>CAVUKM010000001.1:0-160830 GCA_963742085.1 uncultured Alphaproteobacteria bacterium
TCGGCACCGTCCTGCTCGGAACCTTGCTCGGTCTGGTCGTCGGTATCCTGCGCCTGAGGCGCCTGCCCGTGATCGACTGGCTCCTGCTTGCCTATATCGAACTGTTCCGCTGCACGCCGCTATTGGTTCAGATCATCTGGTTCTATTACGCCTTTCCGGTCGTCATCGGCGTGAATATCCCGGCGCATGTCGCCGCCGTCACCGTGCTGTCGCTCTACGGCGGGGCGTTCTACGCCGAGATCGTCCGCGGCAGCATCGAGAGCGTGCACCGCGGACAGTGGGATGCGGCGCGTGCGCTGGGACTGCGGCCCTGGCGCTTGATGAGGCTGGTAATCCTGCCGCAGGCGCTCAAACCGATGCTGGCACCCTACGTCAACCAGTCGGTGACGCAGTTGAAGAACACCTCGCTGGTGTCTCCATGATCGCCGTGCCGGACCTCGTCTACAACGCGACCCTGATCAACGCCGACACCTATCGGCCGCTGGAAGTGTATACGATCGTGGCGCTGATCTACTTTGCGATCCTGTTCCCGGCCACGCTGGTTGCGCGCAGGTTCGAACGCGGCATGACCTACGACAAGGCGTGAGCGGGGCGTCGACTGGCTAGCCATCGCGGAAATCTATCCCTTGGACCATTGCCGAAAAATTGCTTACGCTTCCCCGAGACCATCGGGGCCGATGGTCAATGAAACGACGCGAGTTCATCACGGTGGTCTGCGGCGCGTTGGCTTGGCCGTTTTGCATGCCAGATTTTCAAGACCCATTCCCATGCTTTAGGAAAATGAAATGGATGAAATTTTTAAGGCTGCACGGCTTTTGGTTGCTATCGCTGAATTCGCTCTGCCGTATGTGACGCCGGTCGCAGCTGAAAGCCAAAAAGTTCACTTCTACAATTCGTCGGCGGCAGCCGCTGCAAAGTTGCCATTCAGTCAAGCGGTGCGGGTCGGAGACATATTGTACATGTCGGGTGCCATCGGCGTATTACCGGGCAAAATGGAACTGGCTCCCGGCGGAATTGAACCCGAGGCGAAACAGATGATGGAGAACATCGGCGATATCCTGAAGGCGAACGGCCTGACTTTCGATGACGTGTTCAAATGCACCGCGATGCTTGCGGACATGTCAAAATGGGGCGCGTTCAACAAGATTTACGTAACCTATTTCAAGCCTGAGCATTTGCCTGCTCGATCCGCGCTTGGCGCTAACGGATTGGCTCTGGGTGCCCAGGTGGAGTTGGGGAATGCTGGGCCTTCGCCCACAAATAAAAACACGACGCGAGATTTGACGCCGGCCCTCAACGGTCGGCATTTATACGGGCAAGTTCTTCTTCAAAGACGCCAAGCAACCGCCGACTTGCCGGTGATCCAACCGGCTAAATTCGAGCTGGTCATCCATCTCAAGATCCCCGAAGGCGATCGGCATCGACAATCCGTCAACGCCGCCCTCCATTGCCGACGAGGTGATCGATAAAGCGGCGGCTCCCGGTTTTGGCACGTCGCGACATTCGTGGTGTAGCTGAACTGATCGCTATCGGCGCATAGCGCACATCGAGCAGGCACGCTGGATCAATCTCGATACGTGAAAACGCGTAGCAATTGCGGCGGTTCAGAAGTTCACCTCAAAGACCGTGTCAGATATTGAGCTCGACCGGCACGTCTTCCGCCTTCACGCCACTGAGTGCCAATCCCTTGATGAACCATTCGCGCATCTGCCCGATGCCGCGGTTGTAATCGACCCATACCGACAGGAAATCGCGCCAGCGCTTGTCGGGCTCGCGCCGGACCGCCATGCTCGAGGGAATGGCGACGGAGGGCGATTGCAGGATCCGGTAGGTGCCGAGGTTCGGGTTTTTGGCGATCGCCGTCAGGCCAAGCACCAGCGCGTTGACCACGCAATCGACCCGCCCCGACGACATCTCCAGCATCACCTCATCGCGCGACTTCAGCGACTTGATCGTCGCATTCGGCGCGAAGCGGCGGGCGACCGTCTCGTTGGCGGAGCCGACGTCGACCGCAATCCTGACTTCGGGCTTGCTGATGTCCGCCCAGGTCCTGGCTTCCAGTCCCTTCCTCAGCATGGCGCCGAAGGGATGCGGGAATACGGTGGCGGTGAAATCAACGACCAGCGCGCGCTGCGGGGTGGGATTGAGGGCAAAGCCGAGGTCGATCTTGTTCGATTGCAGGTCGAGGATCGAGTTTCCGTAGGTCTAATTCGGTATATTCGAGCTTGACGTCGAGAAGCTTGGCGATGTCGTTAGCCATCTCGATCGAAAAGCCGGACCAATTCCCGGTAGCCAGATCCTTGTTGAAATAGGGCAGCTCTCCCGGCAGCACCGCGATGCGCAGCACCTTGTTGGCGCGGATGCGATCGAGCGTGTTATCCGGGGCTTGCTTGCGCCGATGCCGGGCTCACGAGGGCGGAGGCCAGCGCCGCACCGCTGCCGGCCGCGAAGGCGTAACGCAACGCCTCGCGGCGATCCTGGGAAATCTTGCTGTCGTCCGATGTGGTCACGCGCCCCTCCTGTCCCAACCCGGCTGAGCCTAGCGCGCGCGTTGCGAACGCAGCAATAGCGTGTGGGTTGTCCCGGCCACCGGTGAGGCGAGCACGCCGTACTTCTCCCTGAGAAGTCTCATCCTGTGTGCCGGTCAGCGCGGCGGGATATCGCCCCCCGCCCAGCCGGCGCGCGTGCGCTCGCGGAAATCGGCAAATGTTCCCTGTGCAATCGCGTCCCTGATGTCCGCCATCAGGCGCTGGTAGTAGGCGACGTTGATTTCCGACAGCAGCATCGCGCCCAGCGTCTCGCCCGATTTCACGAGGTGGTGCAGATAGGCGCGGGAATAGCTGCGCGTCGACGGCCACGGGCTTTCCTCGTCGAGCGGCCGCGGATCGTCGGCGTGCCGGGCGTTGCGCAAATTGATCTGGCCGAACCGGGTGAACGCCATGCCGTGGCGGCCGTTGCGGGTCGGCATCACGCAGTCGAACATGTCGATGCCGCGCGCGACCGCCTCCAATATGTCGTCGGGCGTGCCGACGCCCATCAGATAGCGCGGGCGGTCCTCGGGCAAAATCGGCGCGACCTCCTCGATCATGGCGAGCATCACCGCCTGCGGTTCGCCGACCGCGAGGCCGCCGATCGCGTAACCGTGAAAACCGATCTCGACCAGGCCGCGTGCGCTGGCCTGCCGAAGCTCCGGCACGTCGCCGCCTTGCGCGATGCCGAACAGCATGTAGCCCGCCGGCGCGGTCTCGAACGCGCGCTTGCTGCGCTCCGCCCAGCGCAACGAGAGCTGCATCGCGCGCTCGATATCGCCGCGCTCCGCCGGCAGCCGCACGCATTCGTCCATCTGCATCGCAATGTCGGAGCCGAGCAGCCGCTGCACCTCGATCGAGCGCTCCGGCGACAGTTCGACCATGGCGCCGTCGATATGGGAGCGAAAGGTCACCGCGTTCTCGCTCACCTTGCGCAATTCCGACAGCGACATCACCTGGAAGCCGCCGGAATCCGTCAGCATCGGACCGTTCCAGCCGGTGAAGGTCTGCAGGCCGCCAAGCGCGGCAATCCGCTCGGCGCCCGGCCGCAGCATCAGGTGATAGGTGTTGCCGAGCACGATATCGGCGCCGGCATCGCGCACCTCGCGCCAATGCATGCCCTTCATGGCGCCGGCGGTGCCGACCGGCATGAAGGCCGGCGTCCGCACCATGCCGTGCGGCGTGGTCAGCCGCCCGGTGCGCGCGTGCGCCGTCACGTCCCTGCAGTTCGAAATGATTGGCTGGGGTCATCGAAGCGACTTATCGCGAAACAGCAGACAGGCATCGCCATAGGAATAGAAGCGGTAGCCGGCCTCGATGGCGTGGGCATAGGCCCGCTTCATGGTGTCGAGGCCGCTGAAGGCCGAGACCAGCATGAACAGCGTCGAACGCGGCAAATGAAAATTGGTCAGGAGAATATCGACCGCGCGAAAACGATAGCCCGGCGTGATGAAGATCGCGGTCTCGCCGTCGAACGGCTCGATCGTGCCGTCTTCCGCGGTGGCGCTTTCCAGAAGCCGCAGCGAGGTGGTGCCGACCGCGACGATGCGGCCGCCTGCGGCGCGCGCCGCGTTGAGGGCGTCGCGCGGTCTCGGCGGAGAGGCTGCCCCATTCGGAATGCATCTTGTGCCCTTCGGTGTCCTCCGACCTTGACCGGCAGGAAGGTCCCTGCCCCGACATGCAGGGTCAGCCGGTGAATGCCGATCCCGCGCTCGCGCAGGCGCGCTTCCAGCGCGGGCGTAAAATGCAGTCCGGCCGTGGGCGCCGCGACCGCGCCCTCGTTGGCCGCGAACATGGTCTGGTAGTCGGCGGCGTCGCGCTCGTCGGGCGCGCGCTTGGAGGCGATGTAAGGCGGCAGCGGCGGGCTGCCGAGATCGGCGATGGCCTGATCCAGCGCCGGCCCGTGGAACGAAAACGACAGCGTGACCTCGCCGTCGTCGCCCTTGCGCTCGACCTGCGCGTCGAGATGGCCGAGCAGGCAGACCTTGCCCTCATTGCCGAAGCGAACCACGTCGCCCGGCGTCAGCTTCTTCGCCGGCTTGACCAGCGCCTGCCAGCGCGAGCCGTCGAGCCGCTTGATCAAGGTCGCCTCGATCTTCGGCTCGGTGTCGCGGCCGATGCGGCGGCCCTTGAGCTGGGCCGAAATCACCTTGGTGTCGTTCACCACCAGCTGGTCGCCGGGCTCGAGCCATTCCGGAAGATCGGAGACGACGCGGTCGCGCAAGCATGCCGTCGGGCTGCACGACCAGCATGCGCGCGGAATCGCGCGGGCTCGCGGGGCGCAGCGCGATGCTGGCGGCAGGAAGTTCGAAGTCGAAGAGGTCGGTGCGCATGGCGCGATGCCTGCCGCACCTCATCCCGAGGAGCGGCGTTTCGCCGCGTCTCGAAGGATGAGGCCCGGCGCCTGCGAGTCTCATGGTTCGAGACGCGTGCTTCGCACGCTCCTCACCATGAGGAGATTAGCAAATTACGCCGCGTCCAGCGCCATATGCGCCTTGACGATCTTGTCGGGGTCCTTGACCGGCTCGCCGCGCTTGATCTTGTCGACGTTCTCCATGCCCGACGTCACCTTGCCCCACACCGTGTACTGCTTGTTGAGGAAGGACGCGTCGTCGAAGCAGATGAAGAACTGGCTGTCGCCGGAATCCGGGCTGGCCGCGCGCGCCATCGAGGTCGTGCCGCGCACATGCGGCTCGTTGTTGAATTCGGCCTTGAGCTTCTTGCCGGAGCCGCCGGTGCCGGTGCCCTGCGGACAGCCGGTCTGCGCCATGAAGCCGTCGATCACGCGATGGAAAACGATGCCGTCGTAAAACCCTTCGCGCACCAGCTCCTTGATCCGCGCGACATGGTTGGGGGCAAGATCGGGCCGCATCTCGATCGTGACCGGTCCCTGCGTGGTTTCCAGGATCAAAGTATTTTCGGTGTCAGCCATGCTCTTTTCTCTATCGGTTGGGGTGGAGGTTTCCGGTTGTGGAACTGGACCGCGAACGGCCGGCCGGCAACGGCGCCGGCCATACTGTCGGTAAATGGCATCGGCGTGCAGCGTTGCAACGCCTCCATCACGGCGATGCGGTACTGCAGCCGGTCGTTGTCGGTAGCCTGCTCCGATTCATAGGTGATCCGGGGATGGCCGAGGATTGCGCCTGCGCGGTTAAAGCTCACGATCACGGTGATGTCGATGGGGTTGGCGCGCCAGAGCGGCGGCGGTTTCCAGCAGCTGCGAAATCGCGCGAACGCCTCGCGGATGGTATTGACCCTGCGCCGGCTCGGCCTGCGCACAGGCCGAGGACACGAGCAGGAGCGCCGCGGCAAACCAGACGAGCTGATTGCGACGCCGCGCCATCGCCGGTCACTTGATGTCGGAGGCGACTTGCACCTTCACCATCTTGTCGGGATCGGTGACGGCGCCGCCGGCCGATCCCGGCGGCGCCTTCTTCAGCTTGTCGACCACATCCATGCCCTGCACGACCTCGCCGATCACGGTGTACTGGCCATCGAGGCTGCGCGCCATCGGCAAACATGATGAAGAACTGCGAATTGGCGGAATCGACGCTGTCGCCGCGCCGCGCCATGCCGACGATGCCGCGCTTGAAGTGAACCTTGGAGAATTCCTGTTTCAGGTTCGGGTATTTCGATCCGCCGGTGCCGTCGAAATTCTTGCCGTCGCCGGTCTGCGCCATGAAGCCGTCCATCACGCGGTGGAACGGCACGTTGTTGTAGAAACCATCGCGCGCCAGCTGCTTGATGCGCTCGGCATGCTGAGGCGCGATATCGGGCCTGAGCTTGATGACGATGCGGCCCTTGGTGGTGTCGATGACGATCGCATTCTGCTTGTCGAGACCGGCAGGAAGCGGCTGCGCGATCGCAGGCGCGGCGCAAATCAGCGCGGCGATGAAGGCGAGAGCTCGGATCATGAAAACTCCGGATCAGGTGAGTGAAGGATTTGAAGTGCGTGTCTTTCGCAAAGCGTTCGCGCGACTTCAGCGCGGCGAATTTGGTCTTGAGGCTGGCCGCGACCGCCGGCGGCACGAACGCCGAGACGTCGCCGCCCATGCCGGCGATTTGGCGCACCAGTGTGGCGGTGATCGGGCGGACGGCCGCCGAGGCCGGAAGGAACACCGTCTGCACCTCGGGCGCCATGGTCTCGTTCATGCCGGAGATCTGCATCTCGTAATCGAGGTCGGTGCCGTCGCGCAGGCCGCGAATCATGATGGTCGCGCCGGCCTTTTGCGCCGCCGTGACGGTGAGGTTGTCGTAGGTGGTGCAGTCGAAGGCGCAGCCGGCCTTGGCGGCGACCGGCCCAAACACCTCGCGCACCATCGCAAGGCGCTCTTCGACCGTAAACAGCGGCTTTTTGCCGGGATGGACCCCGATGGCGACGATCAGCCGGTCGCACAGGCCGACGGCGTGCCTGACCACGTCCAGATGGCCATTGGTGACGGGGTCGAAGGAGCCGGGATAAAGCGCGATACGGGGCATAAACCCCTCTACCCCGCCCCGGGCGGCCCGGCAAGCCGGGCCGGTTCCCGGCCCAGCGCCGAAGCGCCGTGTTTTTATATTTCCCGGCCATCTGAACCACTTCGGGCCCCCGAGCGTCTTCTATGCAGGCCGGCCGTGTTTCGTCCGCGAGCCGGCGACGAAACAAAAGCCGGCCGGGACGAAACCATTTTCTGCTTGCGGCGAAGACATCCGGAAACGGGCGCTTTGTATCAGATGGGTTAACGAAACGACGGGCCGCAAAGGCCCAATGACAGGGGACCGTCATGATCAAGGCACTTTCCGCCATCGCTATTGCTGCGTTTGTTGCCGCCGCCCTCACCGTCCTTCCCGGCTTTGCCCCCCAGGTCGAAGCCAGCGTTCCGCAGGCGCTCGCCAAGGGCGACCGGCTGGATATCCGCCCGATCGGCCGTGACTGCTCGCAGCAGGCCTGGCCGAATTTCGAGGCTTCCTGCCTGCGCGTCGCCGGCAGCAAGACCATGATCCGGGAAGCCCGGCTGGTCACCGCCGACCGCACGCCGTAAGGCGCCGCCGCCGAGCCAAACTCGGATTGAATCGTGATCGCAGTGGAGGCTGGGCGGGCGCCCTAGCCTCCATTGCCGTTGCCATTGCCGTTCTCGGCGTCCTCGCCGATGTGCTCGACCGAGACCACATGCTCGTCTTCGGCGGTGTCGAACACGATGACGCCCTGGGTCGAGCGGCCGGCGATCCGGATGCCCTCGACCGGGCAGCGGATCAACTGGCCCTTGTCGGTCACCAGCATGATCTGGTCGGAGTCCTCGACCGGGAACGACGCCACCAGCTTGCCGTTGCGGTCGTTGACCGACATCGCCACGATGCCTTTGCCGCCGCGGCCGGTGGTCCGGTATTCGATAGGACGACGTGCGCTTGCCGTAGCCGTTGACCGAAACCGTCAGCACGACCTGTTCCTGCGCCGACATCTCCACATAGCGCTCGGAGCTGAGCTGGATGGCGCCGGAGGTCTCCTCGGCTGTCGGCTTCCGCCGCCTCCTCGGCCGCGGCCTCGCCGGCCACCGCGCGGCGCATCTTCAGATAGGCCGACCGTCTCGTCCGACGTCGCCTCGACGTGGCGCAGGATCGACAGCGAGATCACCTTGTCGCCTTCGGCCAGCGCGATGCCGCGCACGCCCATCGAGGTGCGGCCGGTGAACACCCGCACGTCGGTGACCGGGAAGCGGATGCACTGGCCGCCGGCGGCGGTCAGCAGCACGTCGTCGCGCTCGGTGCAGATCTGCACGTCGACGATCGCCTCGTCGTCGTCGAGCTTCATGGCGATGATGCCGGAACGGCGGACGTCGACGAAATCCGACAGCTTGTTGCGGCGGACATTGCCGCCGGTGGTCGCGAACATCACGTCGAGATTGGCCCAGGAGGATTCATCCTCCGGCAGCGGCATGATGGTGGTGATGCGCTCGCCCTGCTCCAGCGGCAGGATGTTGATCATGGCCTTGCCGCGCGCGTTCGGCGCCGCCATCGGCAGCCGCCAGACCTTTTCCTTGTAGACCTGGCCGCGCGAGGAGAAGAACAGCACCGGCGTGTGGGTCGAGGCCACGAACAGGCGGCTGACGAAATCCTCGTCGCGGGTCTGCATGCCGGCGCGGCCCTTGCCGCCGCGGCGCTGCGCGCGATAGGTCGACAGCGGCACGCGCTTGACGTAGCCGGCATGCGAGACCGTGACCACCATGTCCTCGCGCTGGATCAGGTCCTCGTCCTCGACCTCGCCTTCCTGCTCGATGATGACGGTCTTGCGCGGGGTGGCGAATTCCGACTTCACGTCGGCGAGTTCGGTCTTGATGATGGCCTGCACGCGCGCGCGCGAACGCAGGATGTCGAGGTAGTCGGCGATTTCCACCGCCAGCTTGTCGAGCTCTTCGGCAATCTCCTCGCGCCCGAGCGCGGTGAGCCGCTGCAGCCGCAGATCGAGGATGGCCTTGGCCTGCTCCATCGACAGCCGCGCGGTGCCGTCGGCGGCGAGCCGGTGGCGGGGATCGTCGATCAGCGTGATCATCGCCGCGACGTCCTTGGCCGGCCAGTCGCGCGACATCAGGGTGTCGCGCGCGGTGTTCGGATCGGGCGAGGTGCGGATCACGCGGATGATCTCGTCGATATTGGCGACCGCAATGGCAAGACCGACCAGGATATGGGCGCGGTCGCGCGCCTTGTTGAGCAGGAACTTGGTGCGGCGCGTCACCACCTGCTCGCGGAAGGCGATGAACAGCGTCAGCAGATCCTTCAGGTTCATCACCTGCGGCCGGCCGGCGTCGAGCGCCACCATGTTGGCGCCGAAATTGGTCTGCAGCGGCGTGAAGCGATAGAGCTGGTTCAGCACGACATCCGGCACCGCGTCGCGCTTCAGCTCGACGACGACGCGAAAACCGTCGCGGTCGGATTCGTCGCGCAGATCGGCGATGCCCTCGATCTTCTTCTCGCGCATGCAGTTCGGCGATGCGCTCGACCATGGTGGCCTTGTTCACCTGGTAGGGAATTTCGGTGATGATGATCGCTTCGCGGTCCTTGCGGATGGTGTCGATCGACACCTTGCCGCGCATCACGATCGAGCCGCGGCCGAGATGATAGGCCGAGCGGATGCCCTGGCGTCCGAGGATGATGCCGCCGGTCGGGAAATCCGGCCCGGGAATGATGTTGATGAGTTCGTCGATGGTGAGCGCGGGATTGTCGATCAGCGCCACGCAGGCGTCGATCACTTCGCCGAGATTGTGCGGCGGGATGTTGGTCGCCATGCCGACCGCGATGCCGCCGGCGCCGTTGACCAGCAGGTTCGGGAATTTCGCCGGCAGAACCGACGGTTCGCGTTCGTTGTCGTCGTAGTTGGGCTGGAAATCGACGGTGTCCTTGTCGATATCGTCGAGCAGCGACTGCGCGATCTTGGTCAGGCGGGATTCGGTGTATCGCATCGCGGCCGGCATATCGCCGTCGACCGAGCCGAAATTGCCCTGGCCGTCGATCAGCGGCACGCGCATGGAGAAATCCTGCGCCATGCGCACCATCGCGTCGTAGACCGACTGGTCGCCGTGCGGATGGTATTTACCGATGACGTCGCCGACGGTGCGCGCCGATTTGCGGTACGTCTTGTTCCATTCGAAGCCGTTCTCGTACATCGCGTAGAGAATGCGGCGATGCACCGGCTTCAGCCCGTCGCGCGCATCCGGCAGCGCCCGCGCCACGATCACGCTCATGGCGTAATCGAGGTAGGAGCGCTTCATCTCGTCGAGGATGGATACGGGACGAATATCGGAGGGCGCCGGCGGCTCTCCGGGCTTCGTATCTTCAGGGTCAGACAAAGGGGGAATCCGGTCAGTTCTGGCTGAGAATCATATAGCGCATCGGGGGTCTCGAAACCACCCTTAACTGCTATCGGCGAGCGGATTTTCCCTTCGTTTTTCCAGAGACTTAGGCGGGGATCGCGGCTCTGCGCGGCGGCTGCGAACCGGCCTCGGAACCGGTTCGGCACGGCGTTCTTCGGCGCCAAAATGCGCCTCGCGCGACTCCGGAAGGCGGCTAATGGCCGAACACGACCGCGTGCATGATCCGTCCCGGCAGCAGCGTGAACAGGCCGGCGACCACCAGCGCGCCGGAGAAAATCGAGATCATGATGCGGCGATGATCGGCGACGCGGTGCCGGTGCGCCCGCCACACCGCGAGCGGAAGCATGACGAGCATGAAGATCGACAGCAGATGGATCGGGCTCCACGGACCGACGAGCCTGATCTGATGAATCCAGAACGAACTGATCGCCACCGCCGCCATCAGGCAGACCCAGATCCAGCCGAGGGTGCGATGGGGCAAGGTCCCCTTCGGCGCCGCGAACTGGACGACGCCGAGCACGAAGGCGGTCATCGCCGCGAAGGCATGAAGCGGGATCGCGGGCGCGGCATCGAGCAACGGCGCGAGGCTCATGAGCGGCGCCCCAATGATCGGCCTACGGACGTTCGTATTTTAACATGCGAGATCCGGTCACTTGCCAGGAACGCCGACTTCAACGTCGATTGACTCCAGAGATTGCCGACTCAGAACGGAATATCGTCGTCCATGTCGCTGTTGCGGGCGCCGGCCGCGACCGCGCGGCGCGGCGCGGCGCTCGACGGACCGCTGGACGCCGAAATCGCCGCCCTGATCGTCGGCGCCGAAACTGCCGCCGCCGCCGCCGCTGCGGCCGTCGAGCATGGTCAGGGTCGAGTTGAAGCCCTGCAGCACCACCTCGGTCGAGTATTTCTCGACGCCGCTCTGGTCGGTCCATTTGCGGGTCTGCAACTGGCCCTCGATGTAAACCTTGGCGCCCTTCTTCAGATACTGCTCGGCGATCTTGCAGAGGCCCTCGTTGAAGATCACGACCCGGTGCCACTCGGTCTTTTCCTTGCGCTCGCCGGTCGCCTTGTCGCGCCAGCTTTCCGAGGTCGCCACGCTGAGATTGGCGATCGGCCGCCCATCCTGCGTCCGCCGGATCTCGGGATCCTTGCCGAGATTTCCGACCAGAATCACCTTGTTCACGCTTCCCGCCATCGCCGCTCTCCACTCTCGATCATCACTGAACTGGCCCGTCCCCCAGCCATCGGCCGAAGCTCCGGTCACCGCTACTCGTCGACTCGTCGGGACCACCTTGCGCCGACCCTATACGCTCGCCGGTCCCGCGAGCCGGCCGATCCGCGGTTATCCACATATAGCATTTCATGCCGCAATGTTCCAGTTTTGTTCCATCAATCGACGGCACGGAAATGCTCGAGCGCGGTGCCGACTGCGGGCCGCTGGCCGGTCCACGGACGTCCCGAGCTGGGCTCCGCCGAGCTCCCGAAAAACCTGACAATTCATTAACTTCCGGCAGCTCCACTTCGTCCGCAAGTGTTGCATTTCGGAGACGGCTTTGGTCCGCTGAATCGCGCTATATTGATCCCGAAATTCGGATCGCTCGGCGGTCGCGCGTCGAGGCAAAACGCTTCGGGATCGAAACGAAGCGAAGGAAAGAAGGCCGGAGAGATGCGATGAAGAGGTTTTTGCTGGGTGCGGTCGGTCTCGTCGCGATTGGGCATCGCTGCTCCCGCGTCGGCGGCCGATCTTCCGGCGCCGGCCTACACCAAGGCGCCGCCGTCGATGATCGCCGCGGTCTATGACTGGAGCGGCTTCTACCTCGGCCTCAACGGCGGCTGCGGCTGAGCCACAAGTGCTGCTTCGATTCCACACCGCCGGCGTGGCACCTTCGTTGCGGCTGACGGCTGCCACGACACGACCGGCGGCATGGCCGGCGGTCAGATCGGCTATCGCTGGCAGACCGGCTCCTGGGTGTTCGGCCTGGAAGCCAGGGCGACTGGGCCGATCTGCAGCGGCAGCAATGTCAGCCTGCTCAATCCCGCGCAACACCAACCAGTCCCGGATCGACGCGTTCGGCCTGTTCACCGGCCAGGTCGGCTACGCCTTCAACACCGCTCTGCTGTACTTCAAGGGCGGCGCGCGCCGTCGTCGCCGATCGCAACGACATCGCTTCGCCAACGGCGTGCGTTGTCGCGACTCCTCGGGCGACAACCGCTGGGGCGGCACGGTCGGCACCGGCCTCGAATTCGGCTTCGCTCCGAACTGGTCGGCTGGCGGTCGAGTACGACCATCTGTTCATCGGCAACAGCACCACGACCTTCACCAACGCCGCCGGCCGCGCGTTGCTCAGCACCGACCGCATTCCCAGGACGCCGATCTGGTCACCGTCCGCGTCAACTATCGCTGGGGCGGCCCGGTCGTCGCGAAGTACTGATCGCGAGCCTGAACGCATCTCGAATCTGGAAAAGGCCGGCCTCGCGCCGGCCTTTTTGTTTGGCTGCTTGCCGGCTGCTGCCTGCTGCTGCCAACGCGCTATGTTCGCGCATGCTTGCCGGACGATCGCGCTCGCCTGAAAACGCTATGCCCGCAACAAACCGTTGATGGCTTGAACGGAGCACTGGAAATCCGCTCGCGTTCTTCCTATGTTCCGAGTTCACCTGTGGCGTCCGATCTCCGCTTTCCGGCGAGGTGCGCCTTGAACGTGCGCGTGTCGCCGCGCCTGGAAATGCCGCTATGGATGAAGTGCTGAAGGCGAAGCGCCAACAGAGTCCAGCCAGCGCGCGATCACCATTCGCGGCGCGCGCGAGCACAATCTCAAGAACATCGACGTGGAAATTCCGCGCGACAAGCTCGTGGTGTTCACGGGGCTGTCCGGCTCGGGCAAATCCTCGCTCGCCTTCGACACCATCTACGCCGAGGGACAGCGCCGCTACGTCGAATCGCTGTCGGCCTATGCGCGCCAGTTCCTGGAGATGATGCAGAAGCCCGACGTCGACCAGATCGACGGCCTGTCGCCGGCGATCTCGATCGAGCAGAAGACCACCTCGAAGAATCCGCGCTCCACCGTCGGCACCGTCACCGAGATCTACGACTACATGCGGCTGTTGTGGGCGCGCGTCGGCGTGCCCTATTCGCCCGCGACGGGTCTGCCGATCGAGAGCCAGATCGTCTCGCAGATGGTCGATCGCGTGCTGGCGCTGCCGGAAGGCACGCGGCTCTATCTGCTGGCGCCGGTCGTGCGCGGCCGCAAGGGCGAGTACAAGAAGGAGCTCGCCGAATATCTCAAGAAGGGATTCCAGCGGGTCAAGATCGACGGCACGTTCCATGAGCTCGCGGAAGCGCCCGCGCTCGACAAGAAATTCCCGCATGACATCGACGTGGTGGTGGACCGCATCGTGGTGCGGCCGGATCATCGGCCAGCGGCTGGCCGAAAGTTTTGAAACCGCGCTGAAGCTCGCCGAAGGGCTGGCGGTGATCGAATATGCGGATGCGCCCGCCGCCGCTGCGGACGAAAAGAAGTCCGACAAGAAAACCGCAAAAATCCACGACAAGAGCGGGCCGGAACGGATCCTGTTCTCGGAGAAATTCGCCTGCCCGGTTTCCGGCTTCACCATTCCGGAAATCGAGCCCGGACTCTTTTCCTTCAACAACCCCTACGGCGCCTGTCCCGCCTGCGGCGGCCTCGGCGTCGAGCAGCATATCGACGAGGATCTCGTCATTCCCGACAAGGAACTGACGCTTGCGCAAGGGCGCGATCGCGCCCTGGGCGAAATCGTCCTCGCCCTATTACATCCAGACGCTGACCGCGCTCGGCAAGTTCTACAAGTTCACGCTCGACACCAAGTGGAAGGACCTGCCGAAGAAAACGCAGAGACGCGATCCTGCACGGTTCGGGGGAAGACGAGATCAAATTCTCCTACGAAGACGGCGTGCGCTCCTACGACACCAAGAAGCCGTTCGAAGGCGTCATCACCAACATCAACCGCCGCTATCGCGAGACCGAGAGCGAATGGGCGCGCGAGGAGCTCGGCAAGTATTTCTCCGACGTTCCCTGCGAGGCCTGCCACGGCCATCGGCTCAAGCCGGAAGCGCTCTGCGTCAAGATCGGCGGCAAGCATATCGGCGAGATTTCCGAGATGTCGGTGCGCCGCGCCGGCGAATGGTTCGAGACCGTGCCGAAGGCGCTCAGCGCGCAGCAGAACGAGATCGCCGGCCGCGTGCTGAAGGAAATCCGCGAGCGGCTGTCGTTCCTGCTCGATGTCGGCCTCAACTATCTCACCCTGTCGCGCGCCTCCGGCACGCTGTCGGGCGGCGAAAGCCAGCGCATCCGGCTGGCCTCGCAGATCGGCTCGGGGCTGACCGGCGTGCTCTATGTGCTGGACGAACCCTCGATCGGCCTGCACCAGCGCGACAATGCGCGGCTTCTGGATACGCTGAAGCGGCTGCGCGACCTCGGCAATACCGTGATCGTGGTCGAGCACGACGAGGACGCCATCCGTCTGGCCGATCATGTGCTCGACATCGGCCCCGGCGCCGGCATGCATGGCGGCCACATCGTCGCGCAGGGCACGCCCGCCGACATCATGCGCAACAAGAGTTCGCTGACCGGCAAATATCTCACCGGCGAGTTGTCGGTGGAAATCCCCGAGCGCCGGCCGCCGAACCATCGCCGCACCATCAAGGTCGTCAACGCCCGCGGCAATAACCTCAAGAACGTCTCGGCGGAAATTCCGCTGGGGCTGTTCACCTGCGTGACGGGCGTCTCCGGCGGCGGCAAGTCGACGCTGCTGATCGACACGCTTTACAAGGCGATCGCGCGCAAGCTCAACAATGCCAGCGAAGGCGCAGCGCCCCACGACCGCATCGAGGGGCTGGAGCATATCGACAAGATCATCGACATCGACCAGTCGCCGATCGGCCGCACCCCGCGCTCGAACCCGGCGACCTATACCGGCGCGTTCACGCCGATCCGCGAATGGTTTGCCGGCCTGCCCGAGGCGAAGGCGCGCGGCTACGAGCCGGGACGGTTTTCCTTCAACGTCAAGGGCGGCCGCTGCGAGGCCTGCGAGGGCGACGGCGTCATCAAGATCGAGATGCACTTTTTGCCCGACGTCTACGTCACCTGCGATGTCTGCAAGGGCAAACGCTACAACCGCGAGACGCTGGAAGTGCTGTTCAAGGGCAAGTCGATCGCCGACGTGCTGGACATGACGGTCGAGGAAGCCGCCGAATTCTTCAAGGCGGTGCCGCGGGTGCGCGAAACTTTCAAGACGCTGCACCGCGTCGGCCTCGATTACATCCATGTCGGCCAGCAGGCGACGACGCTTTCCGGCGGCGAAGCCCAGCGCGTCAAGCTCGCCAAGGAACTGTCAAAGCGCGCCACCGGCCGCACGCTCTACATCCTGGACGAGCCCACGACAGGTCTGCATTTCCACGACGTGAAGAAGCTTCTCGAGGTGCTGCACGAGCTGGTGTCGCAGGGAAATACGGTTGTCGTGATCGAGCACAATCTCGAGGTGATCAAGACCGCCGACTGGGTGATCGACCTCGGCCCCGAAGGCGGCGACGGCGGCGGCGAAATCGTCGCCTGGGGTCCGCCGGAGGATATCGTCAAGGCGCCGCGGAGTTATACGGGGAAATTCCTGGCGCCGGTGCTGAAGAAGGCGGACGGCAAGCCGCGGAAGAGCGGCGCGAGCGAGGCGGCGGAGTAGTGAGGCAAGACGTCATTGCGAAGAGCAAAGTGACGAAGCAATCCATTTCAGCTTTTGATCTCACATTGGATTGCTTGGCTTCGCTCGAAATAACGGCATCCTGCTTAAGTTTCCCCGGGCAAACGACGTCTTGCGCACAGCCCGCTATGTATCGCGCTTGCGATGTGGATCGTGCTTCGAGAGCACATCTTTGAGGTAATCCCGGCTTTTCCATTCGGGTGGCGGCGGCTCGTACCCGGGTCGGGGAACGAACGGATTCGCCGGTACTTCAGCGGAATTGCCCATCAGGTCTGGAACGTAGCGCGGGCAGTTGGGAAAGATCTCGCATTTGACGCGCACGACCACCTTCGCGCCATGATGCCGGCCAAGCGTTTCCGCGCCGTCGTGAATCGTTGCCATGCCCCGGATGCGCGTGCGAAACGTCTTGCCGTCGAAGCGCACGAACAGCAGCCCGACGTTCGGGTTCCGGTGAATATTGCCGAGCGTGCGGTACATGTTGTTGCCGTCGTATTCGGGGTACTCGAGCGTGTCGGGCCCGGTGATCCTGACGAAGCCGGGATCGCCCGAACGCATCGAACAATCGACGTTGTCCTGATAGCTCGTCGCGATGAAAAAGAATCGTGCCTCTTCGATGAGCGTGCGGTCCTGCTCCCAGAACTCGAAATGAAGACGACGCTTCTCGAGGCCGTCGGCGACACGGCGGCCGTCGAAGCGGTCCTGCAGCTCACGCATGCCGTCGTGGTAGAACGGGGCGCGGTCGATCGGGTCGGTCATGGGTGGCCTCGGCACCGACTTGTGGCATATCTCGCTTCATAGCAGACCGCCGCCCGAGGCGCGACGGGCGGGATGCAAACCCGGAGGGGAGCAGCGAAGCGCATTTCACATCTCTTGTTGAGGGCAGATCGCTGGCGTCAGGTCCTCGGGGTCAGTATCGCTGCGCTCCACCCATCCTGCGACGGCCGCAGCTTCAGCATTGATTCACTCCGCCATCGCCGCCTCCACAAACCCCGCCGGATCATCACAAAACTCCCGCATGACCTTGAAATGATCCGTCTCTTCGACGGTCACCGGCTCGAGCCCATATTTCGACAGCCGCAGCAGGCGTGCGTTCGGATAGGCCATCAGCATCGGCGAATGCGTGGCCATCACGACCTGGCAGATCGTGGACTCCTCCATCCGCCGCATCAGCTTCAAAAATTCCATCTGGCGCGCCGGCGACAGCGCCAATTCCGGCTCGTCGAAGATGAAGATGCCCTGCCGCTGGCAGCGCTCCTCGAAGAAGCGCATGAAGCCCTCGCCGTGCGAATGGGAGAGGAAGTCCGGCGGCGGACCGCCGCTGAAAGCGTCCCGCGCAGCCTCGTCGAGATATCTGGCAACCGAGAAAGAAACTTTCGGCGCGGAAAAACCAGCCGTTGGTGATCTTCGGCAGCCAGCTCGCGCGCAGCGCCTTCGAAAGCTCCCCGCCCATTGCTTCAAGCGCGTTGGAGTGATCGACCGGCCTGTAGCCCTTGCCGCCGCCCGCCTCATCAAATCCGGCCAGCACGGCGATGCCCTCAAGCAGCGTGGATTTGCCCGTGCCGTTCTCCCCGACGATGATGGTGATGGCGCGATCCAGGCTCAGCTCGAAATCATCCCCGAGAAACGGCAGGCAGAACGGGTAGGCCTTGCGGTCGGCAATGCGCGACGGATCGAGCCATAGCCGCTTCAGGTACGGCGCCGGCAGGTTGATATTGCGATTTCGCCTTGAGCTCATGCTCCCGCTCCGCGCCGCAGGGTTGAGGCTCCAGGATCAGGCCTCCCAAGGATGGAACGTAACAGGAACATCATAGCCGTGGAAGCACGTTGTTACCCCTGAACCCGTCCGGTCAGCCTAAAGTTGTGAACCCGTACACCACGCGCGCCCAAGTATTTACGTAAACATCCGTAATTTCAGCAAGCGGCGCCCACCGGCATATTCGTACCGATGGACAAACCCACTTTATTCAGATGTCCCCGAACCGGGATGAACGTTCAGCATTGGCTGACCGACGTGCCGGAGGATGCGAAAGACAGCCACTCGGCGGTCCTGTGCCCGGCGTGCGCCAAGATGCATTTCGTTCACAACGCGACGGGCAAGTTGCTGGGCGAGCCCGACAAGTAACGCCCCGGCTGGCCGCCTGCTCGCTCCCCATTTCGACCGGCTTATTGTCGCCGTGACGATGGCGCCCTGCTTCCAGGTGGCGGTGATTTGCCCGTCGGGCTGTTTTTGGAATTTCCTGTCTAGCCGTCTTTGAAAAAATATTTCGCTTCGCCGATTGGTAGACACAGCTTTATTGATTCCAGTCGTCCACCCCACGAGAGGGGCGTATCGCGATCGTCACGGACGCGGGGCTGGATGCGATGGACGCGCGAACGTCAGGCGCAATGAAATGTTGCGCGGACGAATGACGCTGGCGCGGACGGCGAAGTCGTGTGGTCCTGACGCCCCGACGCTGGCGTCAAGTCTTGCAGGTAGTGACTTCTGCAGGTGACAGTGGCAAGAAAGCCCGGTCGCTGGGGAGAGCACGAAGGAAACCGTTAAAACCATTGCGCGGGGAATGCCGGGTGTTTTCCGGCGTACTCGTGGTGACTAACGCGCGTGCTTTCTACACTACACGCGCGGCTGCGGGTGCGGCGGGCACCCGGCATTCCCTGCGCCCTCTTTCTTGAGGGGGAGAATGTCGCAGCAACTCGGGCGCGCCGCGCCGCGGGAATGCAAACCCATATCGCGCAAACTCATATCGCACCGTCATTGCGAGGAGTGAAACGACGAAGCAATCCACGCTTCCTTGCTGCTTATGGATTGCTTCGCTTGCGCTCGCAATGACGGATTAAATCCTGGATGTTTGACATTCGAATACGAACGCAGAGATCGCGGCTCTCACGCGTGCGGCAGGAGTGAAACTCCCCCTCACCTGCGTCCCATCCACCATCCCGCCGCCAGCAGCACCAGGCCCGCCACACCAGCGACGATGCCGTGCTTGACATGCACGCGCATCACGCCGGTCTCATGTCCGGGGAAGAAGCTCGGCAATTGCTCCCCCGGTATCAGGAAATACACGCCGGCCACGACGAGCAGGGCGACGCCCAGGAGAGTGAGGATGAGTTTCATCGGAAAAATCCTTTCGCAAGATGCGGGCGTCGGCCAGCCCAGCACCGCGGACCGCGTCCCTCTCGCAAGCTTGAACCAGATTCATGGGCGTTTGTTAATGGGCTGGATGCGGATCATCTCCGTCGTCATGGCCGGGCACGACGGTCGATGACTTCCGAGATGCAATTCGAAATCGTGCCGGGTGATAGCGGTCGTTCAGGGTTGGTAGCCGGTGATGCTCACCGCAACCCGGTCCCGCCGCAACGCTGGCATTTGACGACCTTGTCGCCCTTCTTCACGAGGCCCTTGCCTTCGCAATTCTTGCACTTCTGCTTCTTCTTGATGTTCGGGCCTTTTTCATTGGCCATCGCGTTCTCCCGGCGGTGCTCTAACCCCCTCCCACGAAGGCCGCATTCTCGTCTATAAGCAAGGCAAATTCGACATGAGGAGCAGCATGATCAACCGGCGCAACTTCGTACTGGCAGGCTCGAACGGATTGCTGGGCGGCGTGCTGCTCAGCCTGGCCCCCCGCCGCGTCCGGGCCGCACAGCCCTCCCCCGATCCCGTCGCCATCCTCAACGCCATCTATGCGCGCGTGGCCAGGGGCAAGGGCGATGGCGGCGGCGCGTTCGTCATCGAAAGCGCGGCCGCCAAGGCAAAGTACCTGTCGAAATCGCTGATCGACTTGTGGGCGAAGGCCGATGCCCATACGCCGAAAGGCGACGTCGGGCCGATCGATTTCGATCCCGTCACCAATTCGCAGGAGCCGGACGTGAAATCGTTCAAGGTCGTGGCGGAGAAGATCGAGGCCGACAGAGCGGTCGTCGCCGCCACCATCGCCGGCCGTGGCGCGCCGCGCACCAGGCCCGGTGACAACACGATCCGCTACAATTTCGTGCGCGAGGACGGCAAATGGAAGATCGACGATATCAGCGGCACCGCCGACGGCGAGGCCTGGTCGATCCGCGACATGCTCCGCGAATCCCTGAAAGAAGTGGTCTGACGATATCCCGGAAGCTGACGAAATGACCGAAGTCACCAACAACAAGGCCCATCACCGCTACGAACTCACCGTCGACGGCCACCTCGCCGCGACCTATTACAAGGTGTCGGACGGCGTCATTACCTTTATCCATACCGAGGTGCCGCCCGAACTCGGCGGCAAGGGCATCGGCTCGCGATTGATCAAGGGCGCGCTCGACCAGGTGCGGGCCGACGGCCTGAAGGTGATCGCGCAATGTCCCTTCGTGAAAGCCTTTATCGGGAAGAACGCCGCCTATCAGGATTTGCTTGCAGGACCGGTTTGAGTGAGATCGAGATGAAGCAGGTCCGCGACAACAAAACGCAAAATCGTTTCGAACTCGACGTCCAGGGCGGGATCGCCTTTGCCAATTACCGCCTCACGCCCTCGGCCGTGATCATCACCCACACCGAGACGCCACGCGCGCTTCGCGGCCACGGTATCGCCTCGGAACTGGTCGCGGGGGCGCTGAAGCTGATCCGCGCCGACGGCCGCAAGGTCATCGCCGGCTGTAGTTTTGTGGTGGATTATTTGCACAAGCACCCGGAATACGGAGATCTGGCGGGATGAATCTGCGCGTCCTACACGGTCGTCCCTGCGAAAGCAGGGACGACAGCGGATCACGCAATCCGGATCGACATGTCCGGCAGGCCCTCGAGCTTGCACAACAGCACATCGCCCTTCACCACCGGGCCGACGTTTTCGGGTGTCCCGGAATAGATGATGTCGCCGGCCTTCAGCTCGAACGCCTCCGACAGTTTGGCGATCTGCTCGGCGACGCTCCAGATCATCTTGTCGAGATCGGAGGACTGCCGCACGGCGCCGTTGACGGCAAGCGAGATCGCCCCCCTGGAGAAATGCCCCGTTCTGGTCGCCGGGTGGATCGGACCGATCACGGCAGCGTGGTCAAAGCTCTTGCCGATCTCCCACGGCTTCTTTTCGGCCGACATGCCGTTTTGCAGATCGCGCCGGGTCATGTCGAGGCCGAGCGCATAGCCATAGACGTGATCGAGCGCCTTCTCGGGCGCAATATTGGTGCCGCCGGATTTCAGCGCCGCCACCAGTTCGACCTCATGGTGATAGTTCTTGGTGAGCGAGGGATAGGGATGGTCGGCCACCTCGCCGACCGCGACGACCTGGATCGCATCGGTCGGTTTCTGGAAGAAGAACGGCGGTTCGCGGGTCGGGTCGGATCCGCGCTCGATCGCGTGCGCGGCATAATTCCGCCCGATGCAATAGATGCGGCGCACCGGAAACACATCACTCTCCCCGGCAATCGGGATCGTGACCGCAGGCACGTTGAAGATCGGTTTCGGGCCGGATTGCGCCTGCGCCGAAGCACTTTGCGTGGAAGCGCCCGCAAGCGCCAGGGCGCCCGATGCGAGAAGGGTCCTGCGGTCGACGGTGGTCATAGGCTTGCTCCGGATTCTCGGCTGGTAATCTTTCCCGAAACGGTATCTAGCGCCGGGTTAGCCCCCGGGCAAGCCAATGAAGCTGTTCGCGCGGCATCAGGAAAAAAGGCCCGCGTCACCGCGGGCCTTTCCGGATCGCGGGACAGGGTTGCCTTACCACTTGACGTCGGCGGGGAGCTTGCCGCCGTTTGCGGCGAGCTTGGCCATCACCTGCTTGTGCAGCCAGATATTCATGCTGGCGGAATCATTGCTGTCGCCGGTGTAACCGAGTTCTTTCGCCAGTTCCTTGCGCGCGGCAAAACTGGAATCGATATCGAGCGCCTTCATCAGATCGACGATCGAAGTACGCCATTCCAGCTTTTCTTTTTTGGCAGCAACCGCCTTGTCCAGGATCGGGGCGACATCGACGGATTGGGCCGGTGCTGCGGACGATCCGCCGGCCGGCGCAGCCGATCCGGAAGCCGGACTGGCGGCAGCACCGCCGCCTGCCGGAGTTGCGTCCGCCTTGGTGCCGAAGATCGCGCTCATGATCTTTCCGAAAATACTCATGGTTTTCTCCCAATGAACTCGTGTGAAGGCTCGAACCGCACGCTCCCAGTTACCGGCAGCACCACAAGGCTCGATCGTCTCGCCGGCACGTGCCTATGCGGCAAGAAAATACCCCGAAATCAGCTTAACTGAGGCGGAATGACGGCCGCATCACACCGAGGCCGTGCGCTGCGGCAATCCGCAATTCACCCAAGAGTGAGCGACAGCAGCGGCAATAGAGAGTACGCTCACTGCTCAGCTCGCGACACGGCCAGTCCTGGTTTCCCTGTCCTCGCGTCTGGCCTTGATCGTGATCATTTCTGCAGACGGTTCCTCGCGCCCTGCACCGGCGTGAATGCGGCGGCTGCGTCAAGGGAGATAGCGACCATGGCCTTACCTTATTCTGGGAATGTCACGCTGGCTCAGCCCGCGGAGGACGCCGCCTCGATACCCGTCATCCGCAAGATCAGCCTGACCGATCTGCATCAAGCGCTGCGGCTCGGCTGGGAGGATTTCAAGGCGGTTCCAAGCCATGCCATTATCCTTTGCGTGATTTATCCGGTGCTCGGACTGGCTCTGGCGCGCGCGGCTTCCGGCTATGCGGTACTGCCGCTGTTGTTTCCGCTGGCCGCCGGCTTCGCCCTGCTCGGCCCGTTTGCCGCGCTGGGTCTTTACGAGCTTAGCCGACGGCGCGAACGCGGCGACGAAGCCTCCGCCTGGGACGCGCTCGATGTCCTGCGCTCGCCGTCCTTCGGCGCCATGCTCGGCTTGGGCACGCTGCTGCTGGCGTTGTTCGTGACGTGGGTCGCGACGGCCCAGACGATCTATATCGCGGTGTTCGGATATCAGGGCGCGTCCGGCCTTTCCGATTTTCTCCAGCGCGTGCTGACGACCCCGCAGGGTTGGTGGCTGATCGTTGTCGGCTGCGGCGTCGGCTTCCTGTTTGCGTTGGTGGCGCTCTGCATCAGCGTCGTCTCCTTCCCGATGATGCTTGATCGCCATGCCGGCGCCGGAGAGGCCATGGTCACCTCGCTTCGCGTGGCGGCAAGAAATCCGGTGACCATCGCGGCCTGGGGCCTGATCGTCGCAGCGCTGCTGGTGGCGGGATCGCTGCCCTTCTTCCTGGGTCTCGCCGTCGTCATCCCACTGCTCGGGCACGCTACCTGGCATCTTTACCGCGAGGTGGTCGCGATCGATCCGACTGCACGGCCGATCCCGCCGCGGCCGCCGCGTCAACGGCGCTCGGCCGTGGATTTCCCGGCCAACCTGTTTCCATGGCAGCGCAAGGGTAGCGCGTGAAGCTCAGGAGCCGTAAACGATATCGGGCCGCCGGTTGTTGTTGACCGGCGGCTTGGCAACAAGCCTTGTTTTGGCCGCGGTTGCCCCCAACATATCGAATCGTCCGGTCACTCTTTCGAAGAGCGAAGCGAAGCAGTGCGATTTTCGATGACCTTCCGCGGCGCTTTCGCGGTGAGCGCTCTCCTCACGATATCGGCACCCGCGGCGTTCGCGGCACCCTGCGGTACCGGCAGTTTTCAGGCATGGCTCGACGAGTTCAAAACTGAAGCAGCGGCGAAGGGCATCTCGCAGGCGGCCATTACTTCCGGCCTAAACGGCGTGACGCTCGACCAGGGAGTGCTATCGCGGGATCGCTCGCAAAAGGTTTTTAGCCAGAGTTTCGAAGAATTCTCCGGTCGCATGGTCCCGCCGCGCCTCACCCGCGGCGCCAACATGATGAAGCAATATGGCTCTGTGCTTTCCCGGATCGAGCAAAGCTATGGCGTGCCTGGCGAGGTGCTGGTCGCGATCTGGGGGCTGGAGACCGACTTCGGCGTCAATATCGGAAAATTTCCGACGATGCGCTCGCTGGCGACGCTGGCCTATGATTGCCGGCGCTCGGAGATGTTCCGGGGCGAATTGATGGACGCGTTGCGCATCGTCGAGCGCGGCGACCTCACGCCGTCGGAAATGCGCGGCGCCTGGGCCGGTGAGATTGGCCAGACCCAGTTCATGCCGTCGTCCTACATCAAATTCGCGGTGGATTTCGACAGCAACGGTCGCCGTGACCTGTTGCGCAGCGCGCCCGACGTGCTGGCATCGACGGCCAATTTCCTGGCCGGTTATGGTTGGCAACGCGGCAAGGACTGGGAACCCGGCAGCGCGAATTTCGGTGTCCTCCAGCAATGGAACAAGAGCGAGGTTTACGCGAAAACCATTGGCTATTTTGCCAGCCAGCTCGCCCACATGCCGTAAAGCCTCCAACTTTTAAAGTCTGACTATTAGTTCATTTATTCATCATGCGAATCACGCATGATGCCAGGAGCTTTCAGCTTGAAAAAGGAGAGGTATGCCCGCCTATCTGCTGGCTACTCCCTAGCGGAAGGTCGGCGAATCCCTATTTTTTACCGGACAAATCATTGGCCTGTTCGTTCAAAACTGCGGCATTTTATGTGGCTTTTCCGGTAACCTGCCTAAACGCCACCTGTTTGCGATGATCGACCGGGCAGCTAATGCCGATTGGTTAATCGCTCCTTAGGCTGGCCATGCATTTAATGATTAGCTGCACCGCAGCATTGTAAGTTCCGCAGCGCGGTATCCTCGACTATATTCATTTCAACAGGAGGCCTTCCTCCAAGAAGTGAATTAGGACTGCAAGGAGACTACCCATGTTGCTCTCGCTCATCCGCATGATCCAGGCGTTCCGGGACTATCAGCGCAATGTCGCCGAGCTGTCCCAGCTCACCGATCGCGAGCTGGCCGATATTGGCCTTGATCGCTCGGATATTCCGCGCGTTGCAGCCGGTAATTACAACGGCTGAAACGGTTTCAGCTGACTGTTGAGACGGATAACGCCCGCTTCGTCGCGGGCGTTGTCGTATCCGGCCAAGCCGCATTCCACTGCGCAGCGAAACGCGCTACCTCTGTGCCCATGACAGGCGCCAGATCCTCTACCATTCACATCGTCGGCGGCGGCCTCGCCGGCTCGGAAGCGGCCTGGCAGGCGGCCAATGCCGGGATTCGCGTCGTCCTGCACGAAATGCGCCCGGACCGGATGACCGAGGCGCATCGCACCGATGGCCTTGCCGAGCTCGTGTGTTCCAATTCGTTTCGCTCCGATGACGCAGCCAATAACGCGGTCGGTCTGCTGCACGCCGAAATGCGCCGGCTTGGCTCGCTGATCATGCGCGCAGCCGATGCCAACCAGGTGCCTGCCGGCGGCGCGTTGGCCGTGGACCGTGACGGGTTTTCGGCCGCCGTCACCAAGGCGTTGCACGACCACCCCCTGATCGAACTGCGGCGCGGCGAAATCGACGGCCTGCCGCCCATGGATTGGGACAACGTCATCGTCGCGACCGGCCCCCTCACCTCGGCGCCGCTCGCCGATGCGATTCGCGAGCTGACCGACGAAAACGCGCTTGCCTTCTTCGACGCGATCGCCCCGATCGTGCACCGGGATTCCATCGACATGTCGGCGGCATGGTTCCAGTCGCGCTACGACAAGCTCGGCCCCGGCGGCACCGGCGCCGACTACATCAATTGCCCGATGACAAGAGAGCAATACGATGCCTTTGTCGAAGCGCTCATCGCGGGCGAAAAGACCGACTTCAAGGAGTGGGAGACCAACACGCCTTACTTCGACGGCTGCCTGCCGATCGAGGTGATGGCCGAGCGCGGCCGCGAAACCTTGCGTCATGGACCGATGAAGCCGGTCGGGCTGACCAACCCGCACGATCCGACCGTGAAGGCCTATGCCATCGTGCAATTGCGACAGGATAACAAGCTCGGCACGCTCTACAATATGGTGGGATTCCAGACCAAGCTGAAATATGGCGAGCAGCAGCGCATCTTCCGTACGATTCCCGGGCTGGAAAACGCCGAATTCGCGCGGCTCGGAGGCTTGCACCGCAACACCTTCCTGAACTCGCCAAAACTCCTGGATGAGCAGTTGCGCCTGCGGGCGGACCCGAGGCTGCGTTTCGCCGGGCAGATGACCGGCTGCGAAGGCTATGTGGAGTCCGCAAGTATCGGCTTGATCGCTGGCCTTTATGCCGCTGCCGATGCGCGTGGCCGGTCACTGCCGCAGCCGCCTTCGACGACGGCGCTCGGCTCACTGCTCGGCCACATCACGGGCGGCCATATCGAAACCATCGACAGCGGCCCCCGCTCGTTCCAGCCGATGAACGTCAATTTCGGGTTGTTTCCGCCGCTGGCCAGTCCACCCGCCAGAAACGCCGACGGTACGCGTTTGCGCGGCAACGAAAAGACGATCGCAAAGCGGCGGGCCATCAGCGCCCGCGCGCTATCGGATCTCGATCACTGGATCGCCGATCATCTGCGCGTAGCAGCGGCAGCGTGAGCCATTCATGAGTTTGCGAGGGGATGACGCCGAAGTCCTGTCGGCGCGGTGGACCGAAGGCGTATTGCTCAAGCGCGACGTGTTCTCCACGGTCGAGCGCGGCCGCTTTCGAAACACAAACGGCGACGTCGATGCGGTATTGCGCCGGATCGATCAGGTTCCCTGGTGGTCGTACCTTCCGGCGCGTCATCTGTTCGCGCGCGAGCGCCGCGCGCTTGCCTTGGCGCGCGATCTCCATGTCGGACCTGAATTGCTATGGGCCGGCCGGCAGGCGCTGGTACGCGGCTTCATCGACGGGGTGGCGCTGCACCTGGCCAAGCCGTTTGACAACGTCGCCTATTTCAAATCCGCCAAGCAGGCGCTGCGGAAACTGCACCGCGCCGGCATCTGTCACAATGATCTCGCCAAGGAGCAGAACTGGCTCGTCGGCCGCGACGGCCGCGCCTATCTCACCGACTTCCAGCTGGCGGCCTGCTTCCGGACGCGTGGTCGGCTGTTCCGGATTGCGGCCTACGAGGACCTCCGGCATCTCCTGAAGCACAAGCGCAGCTACGCGCCATCCGCGCTGACGCCGAAGGAACGCAAGATCCTTGCGCGCAAATCGCTGGTCGCCAGCGTCTGGCTTGCGACCGGCAAGAAGCTGTATCGCGCCATCACCCGCGGCCTGTTCAATTTCACCGATCGCGAAGGCGGCGGCCGTCGCCTCGTCAATGACGCGCCGGTGCTGATCGATCTGATCAGAAAGAACCCCGCGGTGCGCGATGCGGCCATTGTCGCTTTCGCCGACCGGCGCTCCGGCGTGGGGCTTTATGCCTTCGTCGAGGCCGAACAGCCCACCCTTGAAGCGCAGATCAGGAGTGAGCTCGCGGCGGCGAAGGGCCCAAAACCGCCGGAACATATCCAGGTGGTGCCGCGCCTTCCGCGCGATGCAAGCGGCAAACCTCGCATCGAGGTTCTGCAGCTCGTCGCGACCAACCAGCTCGATCTGATCGAACCGATGATGACGAGCGAAACCGATCGCGCATTCCTGAAAAACATTCTGGAACAGCGAAAGAACTTGCGCGACCGGTTCAATTTCGAGACGACGGACCTGAACTCGCCATCAGGCTAAGAACTCCCGCGACCGCGAAGCCCGCCACAAGGTCCATAGCGTCCGCAACCTGGATGTTGATCGCGGCTGGAAAGGGTCGTTGTCGGCACGCGACATCCGTGCAAGATCGGCTCGCACCTGCGCCAGCGGCAGGAACACTGACCGTACCTCGGGTGCGACCGTCGCAAGCAAGGCAAGGGCCGTCCTCAGATGGCCCTGCGCCTCGCCGAGCACCTGGTCCAGCGCGACGCGCAATTTCGGGGTTTCCTTGCAGGCGAACACGTCCTCGATCCCGCAACCGTTACTCTGCAGGAGCTGCTGGGGCACAAACAACTGACGCCGCGAAGCGTTCAGAGACAGTGACATCATCACCTGCGCCATGCCTTGCGCGAGACCTGCGTGGCGCGCGAGATGCTCGATCTCCTCCGACGACTGCCCGGCGATCTGGGCGGCCATTGAAAACAGGGCCGACGCGGTGTCGTTGATATAGCCTTCCAGCGCCGCCATGGTCGGCATCGGATCGTTATAGAGATCGAACTGATGTTCCTCGATCAGTCGAGAGAGCCGCTCGACCGGCAACCGCCAGGTCCGGATCGCCAACAGCAATTCAGCCGCAACCGGATTGCCCTCGACGCCGCCATGGCCCGCTCCGGCCAGCGTGTCGGTCCACCATTGCAGGCGCATTTCGCCTGGCAGCGGCTGACTGACCTGCTCGTGAACCCGCGAAACCTCGACGTTGAAGGCATATAACGCCAGCAGCCCGCGACGCCGTGGAGCAGGCACGAACAGCGTCGATGCGTAACGGGCAAAATCGTGCGAGCGCACCAGTTCCGCGCAGAAGCTGGCCGCCTCCCTGCTTCCGTCCGGATCGCTCATGGAACCGCTATCAACGCCGCCGCGACACGC
Organism: uncultured Alphaproteobacteria bacterium; assembly: GCA_963742085.1. Classification (GTDB taxonomy): domain Bacteria; phylum Pseudomonadota; class Alphaproteobacteria; order Rhizobiales; family Xanthobacteraceae; genus Bradyrhizobium. The sequence continues at coordinate 28,505 of CAVUKM010000001.1, forward strand.
CGCCTCTCGCCGATCATGATGTTGTAAGTGCGGATCGCAGGTCCGGTCTGCATCGGGTCCAGCACGATGCCAGCGGCGCGCAGCGCCTCGCGCAGAGCTCCGGGAGGAATCCAGACATCCGTGCCGGTGCCGACAATCAAGGTATCGATGACATTGGCGGCCGCGAAGACGCGGGCCAGAGAAGCGCCGTCGATTTCGTTCACCTTCACCACCGGCCAGGCCCAGATGGCGTCCGGCAGGCACAGCAAGGAGCCGCGGTGCGACATCCCTGCGAAGGCAAAACCGCCGTTGCCGTAAGCCTCGATCGACGCCGATCTCGGAAGATGCGGAGCGTCCGGTCGGTCAATTGTTTGTTTGGGCATGATCTTGTCCGAAAACCGGTTCCCACTTTGCGCTAACGCGGCCCGTCGGGTCGGGATCCTGCCCGTGTCACTTCTTTTGCGGCGTGTCCGGTGCATCGGCCCGGTGGGTACCGACGCCGAGATAGATCAAAATCGGTGCTGCGATGAAGATCGACGTGTAGGTGCCGACCAGCACCACGCCGAACATCATGACGGCCGTGAAGCTGTGGATGGCGTTGCCGCCGAACAAGAGCAGCGCCAGCAGGGCCAGCGTCACCGTGACGTGGGTGATGATGGAACGCGACAGCGTCGAATTGATGGACTCGTTGAGCAATTCCGGCATCGGCATCTTCTTGTACCGCCGCAGCATTTCGCGGATGCGGTCATAGATGACGACCGTGTCGTTCAAGGAGTAACCAAGGATCGTCAGCAGCGCCGCGATGCTGGTAAGATCGAAATCGACCTGCGAGATCGACATGAAACCGATCGTCAGCACGATATCGTGGACGTTGGCGATCATGGCACCGAGCGCAAACTGCCATTCGAACCGGAACCACAGATAGATCAGGATCGCGATGATCGCCAGCATCAGCCCGAGCATGCCGTAGGCGAGCAGTTCGCCGGAGACACGCGGTCCGACCACCTCAACGCGCCGGTATTCGACGGAATCGCCGAGCGCGCTGCGTACCTTCTGCACCGCCTCCTGCTGCGCCGCATCGCCGCCGGGCTGTTCGGCAACCCTGATCAATACCTCGTCCGGGCCGCCGAATTGCTGCAACTGGATGTCGCCAAGGCCAAGACCGCCCAGCGCGGCGCGCATCGAGGCGATGTCGGCCGTGCCGGATTTGGCCCGGATTTCCATGAGCGTGCCGCCCTTGAAATCGATGCCGAAGTTCAGCCCGTGGGTGAAGAACAGCGTGATGGCGACAATCGAGAGCAGTGCCGAGATCGGAAAGCTGATGCGGCGAAAGCGCGTAAAATCGAAGTGCGTATTGTCCGGCACGATCCGCAACGGCGGCAAAATGCCGAGCACGCTGACCACGGTCAGCACGGCAATCAGAATGCCCAGCGCGATAAGAACGAAATGAGTCAAGGCCGCATTCCCCTAGATCGGCACGCTTTGCGGCCGCTTCCACCGCACCCATCCCGCGACGATCAACCGGGTGAGCGTAAATGCGGTAAAAACCGTGGTGAGGATGCCGATACCGAGCGTTACCGCAAATCCGCGCACCGGTCCGGTGCCGATATAGAACAGCACCGCGGCAGCGATGAAGGTGGTGATGTTGGAGTCGAGAATAGTCGAAAGCGCGCGCTTGAAGCCGGCATCGATCGCGGAAATCGCGTTGCGTCCGCCACGGACTTCCTCGCGGATGCGCTCGTAGATCAGCACGTTGGAATCCACCGCGATACCGACGGTCAGCACGATCCCGGCGATTCCGGGCAGCGTCAGCGTGGCATTCAACAGCGACAATACGCCAAATATCATGGCGACGTTGATCGCGACCGCGATGTTGGCGAACAGGCCAAACAGCCGGTAGGTCACGAGCATGAATACGATGACCATGATCGAGCCGACATAGGCCGCCAGTTCACCCTTTTCGATCGAATCCTGGCCGAGGCCGGGACCAACGGTGCGTTCCTCGATGACGGTGAGCGGCGCCGGCAAGGCACCCGCCCGCAGCAGGATCGCGAGTTCGTTGGCGGCCTGCACGGTGAAACTGCCCGAAATCTGTCCCGAACCGCCGGTGATGGGTTCACGGATCACCGGCGCGGAGATCACCTCATTGTCGAGGACGATTGCGAAAGGCTGCCCGACATTCTCCGAGGTCGCCTGTGCGAATTTGCGCGAGCCCGCGGAATTGAAGCGGAAGGTGACGATCGGCTCGCCTGAGCGGTTATCGAACCCAGGCTGGGCGTCGGTGAGTTCGCCGCCCGACACGAGCACCTGTTTCTTGATGACGTAAGGTATCTTGGGCGACTGCGCGCTCATCAGAACTTCGGAATCCGGCGGCACCCGGCCCTGCGCGGCCTGATCCGGCGGCACGGTCGAATCGACCATGCGGAATTCCATCTTGGCGGTCTTGCCCAGGATACGCTTGAGCTCGGTCGGGTCCTGCAGGCCCGGCACCTGCACCAGAATGCGGTCGGTGCCCTGCCGCTGGATCACCGGCTCGACCGTGCCGAGCTGGTTGACGCGGCGCTCAACGATCTGGATCGATTGTTCGATGGTCTGCCGGATGCGCTCGGTGATGGCGGCCTGCGGCACGGTCAGACGGATCAAGCCGCCGCCGGCATCGCTGACCTCAAGGCTGCGCTGGCCGCTGGAACCGAGCAAACCGCCGAGCGGCTGGGACAGTTCGCGCAGCTTCGTCAGCGCGGTCGGCAGGTCGGTATCCCTGGAGATGCGCACTTCGGCAGCGTCATTGCGCGCATTGAGGCCCGTATAGCCGATCTTGGCGTCGCGCAGCGCGCGGCGAACGTCGTCGCGTACCTGATCGAGCTTCTCTTTCTTGACGTAGTTGGAGTTGACCTCCAGCAGCAGGTACGAGCCGCCCTGCAGGTCGAGGCCTAGCACGAGGTGGCGCTGCGCCCAGAGCGGCCAGGTCTTTACTTTCGCCTCGGGAAAGAAATTCGGCACGGCGCACAGGCATACTACCAGCGCTGTAAGGATGATCGCCAGCGCCTTCCACCGTGTGAAATACAACATCGAATTGACCCGTCAGATCCAGGAAATGCGCCGCGAGCGCGGCGCCGAAAATCAGCTCGCGGACGTCTCGTCCTTTGCGGGCTCACTCTTTTCCTTGGCCGGCTCACCCTTGGCACGAACGCCTGAAATCATTTGCCGCATCTGCCGCACGCGCACGCCGTCCGAAATCTCGAACTCGATCTGGTCGTCGTCCACCACCTTTGTCACTTTGCCGACCAGGCCGCCGGACGTCACCACGGTATCGCCGCGGCGGATGTTCTTCACGAGCTCCGCGTGGTCTTTCACCTTTTTCTGCTGCGGCCGCAGAATCAGGAAATACATGATCACGAAGATCAGCGCGAACGGCAGCAGCGACATCAACATGCTGTTGGTATCGCCGCCGGCTGCGGCCTGGGCAAACGCAGGGGTAATCAGCATTCGTGCAATCCTCATGGAACGGAAGTGGACTGGCAGCGCCTGAGCGCCAGGCCGGTCCGGTCAAATTCGCGCGGACTATAGCGGCCGCGGTCCCAATTGCAACGCTGCCAGCCCCCTCATTTGCGCCGCTTGCGGCCCCCTGCAAGGCCCGTTAAGGGTGCGTCGTCAGGAAGGCCAAAGATGGCAAAAAAACCCAGTAAAACAGCCCCTCGTCCCGCCCCCAGGGCTGCTCGGCGAAAAACGCCGGTATCGGCGACAAAACGCCCTGCGGCATCCCCCGAGCGCGATGCAGCAGAGCGGATCGCGCGCGCGATCGAAACCATCGCCTCGCACCTTGCGGCCTCATCGCCTGCAGCCTCGGCGGCGGACTCGCTAGGCCAGGCCGACGCGTTCATCTGGCATCCGGACGGGCGGCTCGCGCCGGTGCCGCGCGTCAGCCGCGTCGATATCGGGCTCCTCAAGGGCATCGATCGGATGCGCGACATCCTGATCGAGAATACCGAACGTTTTGCCAATGGCCTTCCCGCAAACAACGCCCTGTTGTGGGGCGCACGCGGCATGGGAAAGTCGTCGCTTGTGAAGGCCGCCCACGCCAGCATCAACCTCAAGCGCAAACCCGCCGAACGGTTGAAGCTGATCGAGATTCATCGCGAAGACATCGAGAGCCTGCCGGTCCTGATGGACCTGCTGCGCGACTCGCCTTTCCATTTCATCGTGTTCTGTGACGACCTGTCCTTCGACGGCAATGACGCCTCCTACAAATCGCTTAAAGCGGTGCTGGAGGGCGGGATCGAGGGCCGTCCCGACAATGTGATCCTGTATGCGACCTCCAACCGCCGGCACCTTCTGGCGCGCGAGATGATCGAGAACGAACGGTCGACCGCGATCAATCCCGGCGAGGCGGTCGAGGAAAAAGTCTCGCTGTCGGACCGGTTCGGACTATGGCTCGGCTTTCACCGCTGCAGCCAGGACGAATACCTCGCGATGGTGAAAGGCTATTGCAGCCATTTCGGCATCAACCTCGCCGTGGAAGAGCTCGAACGCGAGGCGCTGGAATGGTCGACCACCCGCGGCTCCCGCTCGGGACGGGTTGCCTGGCAGTTCACCCAGGAACTGGCGGGACGGCTCGGGGTCAAGCTGAGCGGAAAATAGCCGCGCGTTCGCGAGCCCAAGGGAAGCGAACGCCGTTCAGCGCTTTTGCCGGGCGATGACGGCTTCCGCGCGGCAGCTGCTTTGCTTACGCTCCGTTGAGGAATTGCAGCGGATCGACCGGGGATGATCCCTTGCGGATCTCGAAATGGAGCTGCGGCGAGCCGACTTCACCGGACTGGCCTGATTTGGCGATGATCTGCCCGCGCTTGATGGTGTCGCCGCGCTTCACCAGGATCTCGCTCGCATGGGCATAGGCGGTGACGTAGCCGTTGGAATGGCGGATGAGCACCAGATTGCCGTAACCCTTGAGCTCGTTCCCGGAATAGGCGACGACACCGTCTTCGGCCGCCTTGACCGGCGTACCCTCCGGCACCGCCAGATTGATACCGTCATTGGATTTGCCGTTGGTCTTGGCGCCGTAACTGGTGATGACCTTGCCGCGTACCGGCCAGCGGAAGGTCGGCAATGCGCCGGTCGCATCGGCGGCCTTGATCGGCGTTTCGGCCGGAGCGTCCTCAACCGCGGTTGCTTGCGCCAATCGCGCTTTTTGTTGGGGATCGGCGGTCACCGCGGCTACCCTGGTCGCGGGCGGCAGCATGGGCGCCGCAGCGGGCTGAGTGGCCGCTGCAACGGCTGGCTGGGCGCCCGGCGCGATCGCGGCGGCCTTCGCCGGGACGGTGAGCTTCATGCCAAGCTTGAGCTTTGCGGCAGGCTCGATGCCGTTGGCTCTGGCGAGTTCGACCACCGAGACATGATTGCGGCGCGCAATACTGAGCAGGGTGTCGCCGCGATTGACGACGTGAATCGCAGGCGCCGCGCCGCTGGCGACAACAGGCTTGCTTGCGGGAGCTGCGGGCGCGGCGGCCACAGTCGAACGCGGAATGATCAGTTGCTGCCCCGGAGAAAGGACGCGCGGCCCCTTGTATCCATTGGCCTGGAGGATCGCTGCCGGCGAAACGTTATAGCGGCGCGCCAATATTTCGAGCGTGTCGCTGGTGCCGACGATGATGGTGGTGGCCTGAGCCGGGGCACGGGCGGCTGCGACCGAGCGCGGGACACTCCCGGTTGTGTCGATCGGGTGCGCGGGCGGAGCATAGGAGGCCAGTCCGCGCCCTCCTCCCGAAACCCCGCCGCTGGTCGGATAGGACTGCGGGGCGGAGATCGCGGGCGGCAGGGCCTGCGAGTGTTGCGATTGCGGCCGGGCATATTGCGGAAGTTCGCGGCGCTCGACCGGGGCGGTCGCGCCTGTTGCATCCGATTGGGAAGCAAAGGGATTTTGCGAAAGACGTGTCGACATGTCGGCGCTGCAGCCGCCAAATCCGATCGACATCAGCGCCAGCACCGCGACGTGCGGCACGCGGCGCGAGCAAAGCAACTCGACGATACGGGACATGGTTACTCACTCGTACGCAACAAATTACTGTTTTGAGTAAACACGTCACGAGTAAACAACCGCTTAAGCCTTCGAATAAGACGTTGGCGGGACAGCCAATCCGGCTTTACAGCTCGCGGGCAATGCCCGGCAGCGCGGGCACGAAGCGCACGTCGACGAGTTCCTTGCGCTCGAAGCCGGCGTCGGTCCGGACCATGCGGACCAGGGTCTGGGTGCCCTGCTGCGGCCCGACCGGGGCGATCACGACGCCCCCCGGCGCCAGCCGCTGGACGAGGGCGTCGGGGATCTGCTCCATCGCCGCGGTCACGATGATGCGGTCGAAATCGCCGGCCTCGGCCGGGACGTCAAATCCGTCCCCATGCATCACCTCGACATTGTCACAGCCAAGCATTTGAAGCCGTGCCCGGGCACGGTCGGCCAGCGTCCGGTACCGCTCGATTGTCACGACATGACCCGCCAGGCGCGACAGAATGGCGGCCTGGTAGCCGGAGCCGGTGCCGATCTCGAGCACCCGGTGATCCCTCTGGAGCTGCAACTGTTCCGTCATGTAGGCCACCACGAAGGGTTGGCTGATGGTCTGCCCACAGGCGATGCCGAGCGCGGTGTCGCGGTAGGCATCGGCCTGATCTGCCGCCCCGACGAACATCTCGCGCGGAATCTCTTCCATGGCGCGAAGCACCGCCTGATCGCTGATCCCGCGCCGCCGCAGATTGAGCTGAAACATCATCTTTTCTGGGGGACTTTGAGTGGTGGGCATTTCGGTCCCATGGAGAGGCTTGCCGGCCGGGTGGCCCGCCAAGTCCGGTCAGTTGATGCCACAAGGGTGCTGGCTTTAAGTAAATATTTCCGCCCAATCGGCGTTCCGACGTGGAACCCGACATGCCCTCCTGACGCCAGCGGACCGGCGCGGTCAAGCCTGCTCAACCTTCAGGGGCCTAAACGGGTGGCCCCGAGAGCCGGGTTGCGTGTCGAGATTGCGCCGGTTGCCATAATTTGCGAACCTCCGGTTCCGGCATGGGAAGGACTTTATCGATGACTGCGACGCGGCCGCCAGGCGGTTCGGTATTCCTCGTCGAGGACGAAGTCATGATCCGAATGATGGTTGCCGAAATGCTGGAGGAACTGGGCTACCGCATTGCCGCGGAGGCCGGCGAAATCAGCGAGGCCATCAAGCTGGCACAATCGACCGAATTTGATCTCGCCATTCTCGACGTCAACGTCAACGGCAAGGTGATCTCGCCGGTCGCCGACCTGATCAAGGCGCGCAACCGCCCATTCATCTTCGCGACCGGTTACGGCTCGTCGGGCCTTCCGGAGGAATACCGCGATCGCCCCGCGCTGCAGAAACCTTTCCAGATCGAAACACTGGCGCGGGTGATCGACGATACGCTGAAAAGCACGGCGGCCTAAGGCAGCCCGCCCGTCGCCCCCGCGAGCGGCGGGACGACTATTCGGAACAATCTCACTTGAGCGTTGCCGTCAGCGCTTCGGAAAATGCCTCGTCGGTGCGGTCCAGCCGCAGCGGGGTCACCGAGACATAACGCGACGCCAGCGCCCAGAGATCGGTGCCCTCGGATGGCACGTCAACCTGTGCCAGCCGCTCGAACCCGATCCAGAAATACGGATTGCCGCGGCCATCGCGTCGCTGGTCGACTTTCAGAAAGCCGAGATTGCGCTTGCCCTGCCGCGTCACGCGCACGCCCGCGACCTCGTCGGGCGCGCAGGCCGGAAAGTTGACGTTGATCACGGTGTTCCTGGGCACGCCGGCGTCGATCACCTTGCGCAGGATTGGCGGACCGAATTTCAGGGCGGTTTCCCACAGCGGCCTTTCGCGCGACTCCATCGAGAATTCCTGCGACAGCGCGAACGACGGCAAGCCCAGGATCGTGCCTTCCAGCGCGCCGGCGATGGTGCCGGAATAGACGACGTCCTCGGCGACGTTGCGGCCCTTGTTGACGCCTGACAGCACCAGGTCCGGCAGCTTCTCACCGAGGATATGGCGCGCACCCATGATGACGCAATCGGTCGGCGTGCCCCGAACCGCGAAATGCCGCGGCCCGACCTCGCGCAGGCGAAGCGGATCATTCAGCGACAGCGAATGCGAGACGCCGGACTGATCGAGTTCGGGCGCCACCACCCAGACATCGTCGGACAACACACGCGCGATCTCCTCGACGATCTTCAGGCCGGGGGCATGGATGCCATCGTCATTGGTGCAGAGAATTCGCATCTGGCAGACATGCCCTCTTCGGTCGATTCCACGGCGGTCAGGCGCCGTCTTATCCGGCTATCGTGCATGAGGCAAACCCGTCGTGATTGCTGTGGGTTGCGAAAGGGCGATGGCTGGTCGTGCGCTTCTGCCCACCCAGCGACCGCCAAGGCCGTCGGCGCTATCGGTCCTCATCGATATGAGGCTTCTCGCGCAGCACCGCATCGAGCAGCGAGCGGTGAACCTCGATCTTTCCGTTGTAGTCGATGAATCCATTTTTGCGGAATTTGTTCATGAAAAAACTCACACGGGAACGCGTGGTCCCGATCATTTCCGCAAGTGTTTCCTGACTGAGCGTCACAGGGATCGGCGGGGCATCGCCCTCCTTGCCGAAATTCGCGAGCAGCAGCAGCAGGCGCGCGAGGCGCCGTTCGCTGGAATTGAACAGCTGGTCGATCAGGTCATCTTCAATCCGGTTGTTTCGCGACAGCAGATAGGAAATGAAGAATTGAGCGAATTTCGGCTCCGAGGCGAGGGTCGCGAGCATTGCACTCTTTGAGATCGACGTGATCAGGCATTCTTCCATGGCATGGCTTGTGAACGTCCGCAGTTCGTTTCCTTCAAGACACCCCTCGCCGAAGAATTGTCCTTCGCCGAAAATCCCGACGACGGCTTCCTTGCCGTGCTCGGACAGGATCGTGACCTTGACCTTGCCCCTCTGGATGAAGAAGACCGCGTCGGCGGCATCGCCCTGGCTGAAGATCTTGCGGTTTTTCGCGTATCGCTCGATGATTTTGCCCGCGCCGGCCTCGCGCAGAAAAAGCGGGACGTCGAATGCGTGCTTGATCTCCGAGAACAGTGTGTTCGACATGTGTTGTTCCGTTGCGAGGCGGGAGCACAACACTCTCAGTCACCGGCGACAGCCGCGGGCCGTACGGTGATGGAATCAACATAATCCCGTTATGTCCGACAGGCGACTCAATTTCGAGTAGAGGCGGCCAAACGCTTCAGCCCAAATGTCGCAGGCAATCTGCGCTGCCTGATTTCGGTCCAAATGTCGGGCAACATCTTGTCAGCGAAGACTGACGCGTGTGCGGATGCGCCAAACGCGGAGGAACTTCGCGCCCAGGCCGTTGCTCCCCATCTCGAATTTTCGAACCACCTGCCTCGCTGGCTCCGGCGGTGAAACGATGACGTCGTTCTCCGGCGAAACCAGCGCCTCGGGAAGTGGGGCCTTTCGCGGCGGCTCTGGATAATATTTGCGGGCGACGGCGACTGCCTTGTCGAAATCCTCGGAATTGAGCCACTTCAGCGCCCGCACGCTTTCCTGCACGCCCTCTTCCCAAAGCCTTGGGCCCTCGATGTCGAACTGGCCCTTCTGCTTCTGATCGCACGCCTGGATGCCGTAACCGGTGACGGCCCACTGTCTGCCTACCCAAAAGATGTCGCGATGCAGGGCCATTGCGTATCATCGTTTCCGGAAAATGTGGCTCTCGCCGCGGCGGAAACAAGGATACCGGGACGCCGCGCCTTCGCAATATCGAACGCGCAACCGGACTGGATAAAATTATCGCAACATCATTTGTCGGGAGCGACGACCTTCACCCCGCCCATATAGGGCTGCAAGACATCCGGCACGGCGATCGAGCCGTCCGCCTGCTGGTAGGTTTCCATGACCGCGATCAGCGCGCGGCCGACGGCGGTGCCCGAGCCGTTCAGGGTGTGCACGAAGCGCGGTTTGCCGTCGGGACCGCGATAGCGCGCGTCCATCCGCCGGGCCTGGAAATCGCCGCACACCGAGCAGCTTGAAATTTCCCTGAACGCGCCGCCCTCTCCTTGCCCGGGCATCCAGACCTCGATGTCGTAGGTCTTCTGTGCGGAAAAGCCCATGTCGCCGGTACAAAGCGTCATCACCCGATAATGCAGATCGAGCCGCCGCAGCACTTCCTCGGCGCAAGCCAGCATCCGCTCGTGCTCGTCCTTGCTGGTTTCCGGCGTCGTGATCGACACCAGCTCGACCTTGGTGAACTGATGCTGGCGGATCATGCCGCGGGTGTCGCGGCCGGCAGCACCGGCTTCCGCCCGAAAGCAAGGCGTCAGCGCCGTCAGCCGCATCGGCAATTGCTTCTCGTCCACGATGGATTCGCGGACGAGATTGGTCAGCGACACCTCGGCGGTGGGGATCAGGCCGAGACGTTCGCTTCGCAATTTCCCGATACCCTCTGCCGCATTCCGTTCGACGGCGGCCAGCAATTCGCCCTTGATGGCCCAGAACTGGTCATCCTCGAATTTGGGAAGTTGCCCCGTTCCGAACATCACGTCGTTGCGCACCAGGAGCGGCGGGTTGACCTCGGTATAACCATGCTCGTTGGTGTGGAGATCGAGCATGAATTGGCCGATCGCACGCTCCAGCCGCGCCAGCCCCTTCTTCAGCACCACAAAGCGCGCGCCGCTCAGTTTCGCCGCGCTTTCGAAATCCATGAAGCCGAGCGCGCCGCCGAGGTCGTCATGCGGTTTCGGTGCGAAGGCACAATTGCGCGCGGCGCCGAAATGGCTGCGCACCAAATTGCCATGCTCGTCGGCGCCATCGGGGACTTCGTCGAGCGGCAAGTTCGGGATCGCCGACAGCGCGGCGGCGAGTTCCTCGTCCGCCGCCTTCGCCGTGGCCTCGAGTTGCGGCATCGTGGTCTTGAGTTCGGCGACCTCGGTCATCAGGGCGGCGGCGCGCGTATCGTCCTTGGCCTTCTTGGCGTCGCCGATTTCCTTCGAGGCGGCATTGCGCCGCGCCTGCGCCTGTTCCGATTTCAGGATGGCCGCGCGGCGCTTTTCATCGATCGCCAGCAGCGACGCCGACAATGGCGCGAGCCCGCGCCGCCTCAGTCCGGCGTCAAAAGCCCCGGCGTTGTCTCGAATCCATTTGATGTCGTGCATGGCGTTGGGTCCTGAGTTGTGCCGGCGAAGGCGCGCATCCAGTAACCCGAATAAGCCGGTTTTGGAACCTCAAACGGGATCCTGCGAGGCCGTCAGAGTGCGCGGCGAACCCAGGCAAAACCTACTCCGCCGGCGTCGGATCGGGCGGCGGGCTCGCAGGCGGCGGTGTGGTGGCGGTGGCCTTGGCGGCGGCTGCCTTCTTTTCCACCATGCGCACGGCGATGATCGAGCCTTCATACAGCGCCAATAGGGGGATGGCGAGCGAGGCCTGGCTCAGGACGTCGGGCGGCGTCAGCACCGCAGCGATGATGAAGGCGACGACGATGAAATAACGCCGCTTCTCGCGCAGCTGTTTGGAGGTGATGATACCGATCCGCCCCAACAGGGTCAGGATCACCGGCAACTGGAACGCGATGCCGAAGGCGAAAATCAGCGACATCATCAGCGACAAATATTCGCCGACCTTGGGCAGAAGCTGGATCTGCGCCGTCTCCGGGCCACCCAACTGCTGCATGCCGAGCGAAAACCGCACCAGCATCGGCAGCACCACGAAATATACCAGCAGCGATCCCAGCCCGAAAAAGAACGGGGTCGCGATCAGATAGGGCAGAAAGGCGCCGCGTTCGTGCTTGTAGAGGCCGGGCGCCACGAATTTGTAGATTTGCGTGGCCACAATCGGAAACGAGATAAAACCGGCCCCGAACAGCGCCAGTTTCAACTGGGTCAGAAAGTATTCGAGGAGCGCCGTGTAGATGAACTTCGAGTTCTCCGGGCCCGCGACCCACACAAACGGCCACACCAGCCAGTTGTAGATTTGCTTGGCAAAGAAGAAGCAGAAGATGAAGGCGACGCCGAAGCCGAGCAACGCCTTGATCAGGCGCGAGCGCAGCTCGATCAAATGATCCATCAGCGGCGCCTTGCTGGCTTCGATATCCTCGTCACTCATGACGCTTTGGCGTCCCGTGGGATTTCCGCCTCGGAGGCCGGCGGAACGTGCTGGGTTGCGGGCTGCGGCTGACTTTCCGGCGTGATCGCCAGCGGCTGCGACGCGGCCGCCTCGGGGTCGGTGGGTGCGTCCGCGGCCGGCGCCACCTGCGCGTCGAGAATTGGCGTCGCCGGCGCATCGACACTCGCCGCCGGTTTGTCGACGTCATCGACCTTCAGCGCCTCGCTGACTTCCTTCTGCAGCGAGGTAATGACGTTGCCGCCGGTGAAGCCGGTCGCGGCTTCCTTGACCTCATCAAAGCTCTTCTTGAGGTCGGCCATTTCGGCCTCGCGCATGGCCTCCTGGAACTGGCCCTGGAATTCGGCGGCCATCTTGCGCGCCTTTCCGATCCACTGCCCGACCATGCGCAGCACGCCCGGCAATTCCTTTGGGCCGATGGCGATCAGCGCGACAACCGCGATGATGGCGAATTCACTCCACGAGATGTCGAACATCAAAGATTCCGCTCACGCGGGGCAATTCCCACCCAACATCCATCAACAAGATCAGGGCCGCCCGCGTCTTTCCTCAACCGGTCTTGCCGCACGGCTGTCGCAAGATCAACGCGCCGCGAGAGGTTTGTCGAAAATCTGCGCCGGGATGTTCAGACAGCCTTGCTGCCGACATCCGACCGCGCCGCCGCTTGAGGCGACACGTTATGATCGATCGTCTTTACAGGCTCGACCTTTTCTGCAGTCTTTTCATCGTCCTGCATGCCCTTCTTGAAGGCCTTGATGCCCTGCGCGACGTCGCCCATCAGGTCGGAAATCTTGCCGCGACCAAACAGCAGCAGGACGACTGCGATCACGACGATCCAGTGCCAAATGCTAAGCGAACCCATCCTGCAACCCTCCAAACACGCGAGGCCCTCGGGCCCCGGCCTAACCCTGAGCGGAAAGTAGGCTCGGGAGGTGTCAAAAACAAGGACTTAAGGCGCGTCAAATAAGTGTTACGCGGCTACCGTTAATGGGCATCCGCCAACCGCGCACCGAGCTGTCCTGATCAAGCCGGAACCGGCTTCCCGTCAGCCTTCCTCGCCGGTTTCCGGCTCGACGGCGGGGGCCAAAGCCAATTCGAGATCGCCGACCTCAAGCGGATCCTCGTCATCACGCAGCGCCGGGTCATCGGAGGGCGTCGGAACGCTGAATCCGGTAGGCAGCCGCGAATCCAGCAGACCCGTGCCCTTCAATTCCTCGAGTCCCGGCAGATCGCCGAGCGCTTCCAGGCTGAACTGCGACAAAAAGGCCTCCGTGGTTCCGAAGGTCAGCGGGCGTCCCGGCGTCTTGCGGCGTCCGCGCGGACGAATCCAGCCGGTTTCCAGCAGCACATCCAGCGTCCCCTTCGAGGTGACGACGCCACGGATTTCCTCGATCTCCGCGCGTGTGACGGGCTGGTGATAGGCGATGATCGCGAGCATCTCGATCGCCGCGCGCGATAGCCGGCGCGTCTCGGTGCTCTCTCGCGTCATCAGCCAGGACAAATCGCCCGCCGTCCGGAAGGTCCATTTATTGGCAATGCGAACGAGGTTGACGCCGCGCGAGGCATAATCCGCCTGCAGTTGCGCCAGCGCAGCCTTTACGTCGACGCCCTCGGGCATCCGCTTTGCCAGCGTGGCCTGGTCGAGCGGCTCGGCGGAAGCAAACAACAGCGCTTCCAGCAACCTCAATTCCTCCGGACGGGCTTGCGAATCCACAGAGTGCTCCTCGGCATCGGCTTTGCGTTTTTCCGCCAGGCTTGCCATGGCACAATCTCCTTCTTCCACTTACTCGGCCGACAGATCCGGCGCGGCCATCGCGTCGGTCACTGGTTGCGGCGGACGCTTTCGAAAATACAGCGGCGCGAACGGCTCTTGCTGGTGCAATTCGACTTCGCCTTCCCTCACCAGTTCCAGCGCCGCGGCGAAACTGGATGCAAAGACCGTGGATTTTTGCGAGGGATCGACGACGTAGTTGATGAGATACTGGTCGAGGCGGCTCCAGTCCTCGGCCATTCCGACAAGGCGCTCCAGCGACGCCCTCGCCTCGGCGAGCGACCACACCGTGCGCTTGGCGAGGTGCACCGTCGCCAGCACCCGCTGCTGGCGTTGCGCGGCATAGGCGGTGAGCAGGTCGAACAGGGTCGCGGTATATCTGGGATGCCGGATTTCGGCGATGGTTTCCGGGTTGCCGCGCGGAAAGATATCGCGCTGCAATTGGGGGCGGTTCATCAGCCGGTTCGAGGCCTCGCGAATGGCCTCCAGCCGGCGAAGCCGGTTGGCGAGCGCGGTGGCCATTTCCTCGGCGCTCGGTCCCTCCGCGGTTGCGGGTTCGGGCAGCAACAGCCGCGATTTCAGAAACGCCAGCCATGCCGCCATCACGAGATAATCGGCGGCAAGCTCGAGCCGGATCTTCCGGGCCGCCTCGATGAACGTCAGGTACTGATCCGCCAGCGCCAGGATGGATATCTTGGCGAGATCGACTTTCTGCTGGCGCGCCAGGGCGAGCAGGAGATCGAGCGGGCCCTCATAGCCCTCGACATCGACGACGAGCGAGGGCTCATCGGCGCTGATGTCGGCGGGCCGGCCGGTTTCGAAAGATAGAATTTCCGCGGTCATGCGCCTGTTGTCCCTGCCCTGCTCATCAACGCATCCAGATCCGCTCGCGCTGCGGCCCGATCGAACGGCTGCGGGGTCCGGCGCGAAGCTAGCGCCCGCCTGGCGCGATCCAGAGCTTTCCCAGACAATTCCGGCGTCTCGGCGGCGACTTCACGCATCTCCTCGAGCTTGCCATTGCAGTGGAGGACGATGTCGCAACCGGCAGAGAAGATAGCCCGGGTTCGCTCGGCGATTGATCCTGCGAGCGCATTCATGGACACGTCATCACTCATCAACAAACCCTGGAACCCAATCACGCCGCGAATCACCTGTTCGATGATTGTCGCAGAAGTCGTGGCCGGATGAACCGGGTCCAGTGCGCTAAACACAACATGTGCGGTCATGGCCATCGGCAGGTCCGCAAGCGGTTGAAACGCCGCGAAGTCAGTGCGTTCCAGCTCTTTTTTGGAGGTATCGACCACTGGAAGCCCGATATGGCTATCCGCGGTCGCCCGGCCGTGTCCCGGAATGTGCTTGAGTACCGGTAAAATACCACCCTGCTCCAATCCCTCGGTCACTGCGCGAGCAATCGCGGCGACTTTTTCCGGCTCGGTTCCATAGGCGCGATTGCCGATGACCGCGTCGGCGCCAGGGACTGGCACATCCGCCAGCGGCAGGCAGTCCACGCTGATCCCGAGATCTCCGAGATCGGCGGCGATCAGGCGGGCGCTCAGCCGCGCGGCTGACAGGCCGAGTGCACGATCGAGGTCAAAGAGCGCGCCGAAGAGGGCCCCGGGCGGATAGGCAGGCCAATGCGGCGGACCAAGGCGCTGAACCCGGCCGCCTTCCTGGTCAATCAGAACCGGGGCATCCGCCACACCCAGAGTTTTCCGTAATTCTTGAACCAGTAGAGATATCTGCTGCGGTGTCTCTACATTCCGCTTGAACAGGATAAATCCCCACGGCCTCTCGGTGCGGATGAACTCACGCTCGGCGGCGTTGAGTTCCGTTCCGGATACGCCTGCAATGAAGGCCCGCGTGTTCATGTGGGCCGATTAGCCCTCTGCCGGCCCGGGGGTCAACAATGCTCAAGGAAACGGGCGCTAATTCCTTTGGACGACGCACTGCCCGCCGGCGGACTTCAGGCTGCCGCAAAATTGCGAAGCCTCGTCGGGCGAGCCAAACGGGCCGACCATGGCTCGGTAATAGATGCCCTTTTCGCCGAGATCAGCCCGCTTGATGACAGGCTCCCGGGACCCCAGCACTGCCGGGAACTTGCTCTGGAGGGCCCTGTAGGAGGCCTGGGCGTCGGCCTCGTTCTTCTGCGAGGAGACCTGGACGAGGTATCCCCCGCTGCCGCCGCCTCCGCTGGGCGCGATTGGGGCAGGATTGGTCGTGGCTACCCGGGTCGGAGGTTCCGCTACCGGCTGGGCGGTCTGCGGCGACAGTGAAAGTGGCGCGCTGGCATTCGGCGCGCTCGCATTAGCCGCCGTCGGAGCCCGCTGGGCCGCCGCCGGAACAGCTGCACGTGCGGTCGCAGCCGGCTTTGCCGTCGTCGCAGCCGGTGTGGCCGTTGCCGGCGTCGGGGCGGCGTCCGCCGGATCGCCACGAACGGAGAAAGTCCTGATCTTGCGCGGCTCGCTGTTGGACAGAGTGCCGTTCCCGGAATTGGCCGGCGGCGGTGCGGCCTGCGCCACGGCGGCCGGCGCCGGTGGATTGCCATTCTGGTTCAGCGGCGGAAATACCACGCGCGGACCTGACCTCGCGTTGAGGTCGACCGGGGCTTCTTCCCGCGGAACGATCTTTTCGGTGCCATCACCGCTCGACATCCGATCGGGCACCTTGATGCTGCCATCGGCAGGAGCCGGAACGACCTTGGTCGGGCCGGCGTCAGCCCGGATAATCGGTGGCTCGCCGCTGCGCACCGATCCCATATAGGTACGATAGGCAAAAGCGCCGCCGGTCCCGAGCACGGCCAACGCGAGCACGACCACCACGGTGACCATGCCGCCTCGGCGTTTGGGAGCCTCATCCTCCGCGCCGTCGTCATAGCCATCCTGATAGCCGTAGGCGTCATCTGCGTAGACTGGATCGTGCTGCGAGTCCGCGGCCGCACCCAAATCGAGTTGGCCGTACAGCGCATCATCGTAACGCGACAGGTCGCGCTCATGATCGGTGTCGGCAAACGACGGCGCCTGATCATAATCAGCGTCCGGCGCGGCGGCGTAGCGATGCAGCGGGTGGACCGCGCTGGGATAGTCCTGCTGCGGTGGCGGTGGCGTCTCCTGCCTGGTCGCGCGTTGCATCCAGGATGGCGGTCCCGGCGCCGGGCCGTCATCCGGTTCCGGCGGCAGCGCATAGGCATCTTGCTGATCGTATGGATCGGGTTGCTGATCGTATGGATCGGGTTGAACGGGCTTCCTCGCCCGCGGCTGCAGTGGCAGATTGGCCCGTCCCATGGCGCCGAACGGATCGGTCTGACCAATCAGGCGCGCCAGCTCGGCCAAGGGATCGCTCTCTGCCTTGGCTGAGCCACGGGACCCGCCGCGATCGTGATCGTCTCCAGCGGGAAAAGGTCTGTCCTGATATCGATCAGCCATCGTGATGATGCGTCCAGTTCGGGAAAGCCGCCAACCCGCTTACAAACGAACCGGCTCCTGCCGGGATGCCCCTCACAAAATCCACCGGTGGGCGTCGCTTGCCCTTGCTAGCGCATTTCGTCCGGGGCATCGACCCCGAGAACGGCAAGCCCGGACGCCAGAACTGAGACAACGCCCTGAACCAGGGCCAGCCGCGCCTTTGTAATCTCTGCATCATTATTGATAATGAAGCGTAAATAGGGCAAATCGCGCCCCCTCGTCCACAGGGTATGAAATTCGCTCGCGAGATCATAGAGGTAAAAAGCGATTCGGTGGGGCTCGTGTGCGGAGGCCGCCGCCTCGACCGTCCGGGGGTAGAGCGCCAGCCGCCGCAGCAGGTCAAGTTCCGCAGTATCGGTCAGGCGGTCCAGTGCGGCGTCGGCCAGGAAGGCGGCCCGCCCGGCGGCGTCCTCCGGCAGGTCCGGCACCGTCTCCCGCGCGTTGCGGAACACAGAGTGGCCGCGCGCGTGGCCGTACTGGACGTAAAATACCGGGTTCTCGCGTGACTGTTCGATGACCTTGGCGAGGTCGAAATCAAGCACCGCGTCGTTCTTGCGGTAAAGCATCATGAAGCGGACGGCATCCTTGCCGACCTCGTCGACCACCTCACGCAGGGTGACGAAATCACCCGACCGCTTCGACATCTTCACCGGTTCGCCGTTGCGCAGCAGCTTGACGAGCTGCACGATCTTCACGTCGAGCGCGGCCTGGTCCGACGTGACGGCCCTGATCGCCGCCTCCACGCGCTTGATATAGCCGCCGTGATCGGCGCCCCAGACATCGACGAGGTTGCGAAAGCCGCGGTCGAACTTGTTCTTGTGATAGGCAATATCCGAGGCGAAATAGGTGTAGCTGCCGTCGGATTTGAGCAGCGGCCGATCGACGTCGTCGCCATACGCGGTGGCGCGAAACAAGGTTTGCTCGCGGTCCTCGTAGTCATCGACCGGCGCCCCCTTGGGCGGCGGCAGGCGGCCTTCGTAGACGTCGCCCTTGGAACGCAGAAAGTCGATGGTCCGGGCGACGCGGTTGTCTCCGCTACCGACCAGTGACCTTTCCGAAAAAAACACGTCGTGCCTGATATTGAGCGCGGCGAGATCGCCCTTGATCGCCTCCATCATCATCGCGATGGCCCTGGTGCGCACAATCGGCAACCATTCGCTTTCGCTCATCGCCAACAGCTTTTTGGCATATTCGGCCGACAGCGCCTGCCCGACGGGCTTCAGATAATCGCCGGGATAAAGCCCTTCGGGAATTTCGCCGATATTCTCGCCGAGCGCCTCGCGGTAACGCAGGAAGGCAGAGCGGGCGAGCACGTCGACCTGGGCGCCGGCATCGTTGATGTAATATTCGCGGGTGACGTCAAAACCGGCGAACTGAAGCAGACTCGCCAGCGCGTCGCCAAACACTGCGCCCCGGCAATGCCCGACATGCATCGGCCCGGTCGGATTTGCCGAGACGTATTCGACATTGACCTTCTCAGCCGCACCGATCGCGCTTTGCCCATACGCATTGCCCTCGCGCAGCACGGCGCGCAGCGTGTCCGCCCAGACCGACACCTTCAAAGTGAGGTTGATGAAACCGGGGCCGGCGACATCGACCGAGGCAATTAAATCGTCCGTTCGCAGGCGGCTTGCGATCCTTTCGGCAAGGTCGCGCGGTTTTGTTCTGGCTTCCTTGGCGAGCACCATCGCGGCGTTGGTCGCCATATCGCCATGGGTTGGATCCTTGGGCGGTTCGACGACCACGCGCGACAGATCTATTCCGCCGCCAAGCTCCGCCGCGCAGACGGCGTGCACGCGCGTCAGCAGGTTGGCGAAAAGATGTTGCGTCGACGGTTTGCCGGCCATGGCCGCCGCCTAACGCAAATCCGGGGTCGAGTCAAAAAGCCTCTGGTGCTCGATCAGCGCAAAGCGGTCGGTCATCCCGGCAATGAAGTTGCCGATCCGCCGCGCCCGCTCCGTGTCGGTCTCGCTGTGGTCGCCGCCGGGCGGCAGCCACTCCGCCGGCAGATCGCCCGGGTGTTCCTGATAGCGCGCAAACAGATCGAACAGAATCTGTTCCGCGTCTCCCATCACCCGCATTACCCGCGGATGACGATACATCCTTTGTTTCAGGAAGGCCTTGATCCCTGCTTCCGCCTGCGCCGCCGCAGCCGGAAAGGCGATCAGCGCCTCGCCAAGGCCGCGAACATCGTCGACGCTCGTCGGCCGCGCCAGATCCAGACGCCGGTGCGTTTCCGAGACCACCGCCCCGATCAGACAGGAAATCAGCTCGCGCACCAGTTCCGCGCCCCGCCTGCTGTCGTCGAGGCCGGGATAGCGTCGGGCGATATCTGCGATAATTTCACCGGCCAGCGGGATGACCGCGAGGTCGTCGACCTGGAACAGGCCGGCGCGCAGGCCGTCGTCGATGTCGTGGGCATCATAGGCAATGTCGTCGGCGATCGCGGCAACCTGGGCCTCAAGCGAGGCAAAGCTCCACAGTTCGAGGTCGTACGTCCTGACGTAGTCGGAAATGCCCGCGGGAATGCCCCGGTCGCGATAGCGTCCGACCGCCGCGCCGTTGCGCCCGGTCAGCGGGCCGTTGTGCTTGACGATTCCCTCCAGCAATTCCCAGGTCAGGTTGAGCCCGTCGAAATCGGGGTAGCGATGTTCCAGCGAGGTGACGACGCGCAGGGTCTGCGCATTATGGTCGAAGCCGCCATGGGCTTGCAGACAGGCATCCAGCGCACGCTCGCCGGCATGGCCGAACGGGGGATGGCCGAGGTCGTGGGCGAGTGCCAGCGTCTCGGTCAAATCCTCGTCGAGGCCAAGTTGCCGGGCCAGCGCGCGGGCGATCTGGGCCACTTCGAGCGTGTGGGTGAGCCGGGTGCGATAATGATCGCCCTCATGGAACACGAAAACCTGGGTCTTGTGCTTCAGGCGGCGGAATGCGTTCGAATGAATGACCCGGTCGCAATCGCGCCGGAATGGGCTGCGGGTCCTGCTTGGCGGCTCCGCGAACTGCCGCCCACGGCTGAGGTCGGGATCGCAGGCATAGACCGAGCGGGGGGCAGCCATTCCGACTGACACGGCGTATACATCTCCCAGGGGTTTGATTCCGGTGCCCGGCGCACTTAACTATGCTGGGCGCCGGATACCAGATAAATTGGTCGGGCATCTGCAATTGGAGGCCACTTTATGACCACAGCCGTCACCATCAGCGAGCGGGCGGCCCGCCGTATCGGCGAAATCCTTAAAGTCGAGGGCGGTGGCGCCATGCTGCGGATCAGTGTCGAGGGCGGCGGCTGCTCCGGTTTCCAGTACAAGTTCGACGTCGAACATGCGCGCGCCGAGGATGACCTGGTGATCGCGCGCGACAGCGCGGTCGTGCTGGTCGATCCCGCCTCGGTGCCGTTTCTCGCAGGCTCGGAGGTCGATTTCGTCGACGACCTGATCGGCGCGTCCTTCCGGGTGGTCAATCCGAACGCAACGGCATCCTGCGGCTGCGGCACCAGTTTCTCGATCTGAGAGATCTTTAGTCCTGATGCGCATTGCCACCTGGAACGTCAATTCGATCCGGCAGCGGCTCGATCATCTCTTGACCTGGTTGAAGGACTGCTCGCCGGACATCGTCTGCCTGCAGGAAATCAAATGCGTCGATGAGGCGTTTCCGCGGCCGGAGATCGAGGCACTCGGCTACAACGTCGTTACCCACGGCCAGAAGACCTTCAATGGCGTCGCGCTGCTGTCGAAGCTGCCATTTGACGAAGCCAAGCCGCGCCTGGCCGGTGACGACGAGGACGTCCATGCGCGGTTTCTCGAGGGCGTGGTGACGCTGAAGCACGGCGTACTTCGCGTCGCCTGCCTTTATTTGCCCAATGGCAATCCGCCGGAAACTGAGAAATACCCCTATAAACTCAAGTGGATGTCGCGGCTTCTTGAGTATTCGAAACAGCGGCTTAAAGCGGAAGAACCGCTGGTTCTGGCCGGCGACTTCAACGTCATTCCGAGGGCCGAAGACGTCCACAATCCGGCCGCCTGGGTCAACGATGCCCTGTTTCGACCAGCCACCCGCGAGAGCTTCCAATCGCTGCTCGGTTTAGGCCTGACGGACGCGTTGCGCGCCGTCACCGACGCGCCCGGCCAATACACGTTCTGGGATTATCAGGCCGGCGCCTGGCAGAAAAACCAGGGCTTGCGCATCGATCATCTCCTGCTGTCGCCGCAGGCCAGCGACCGGCTCATTGATGCGGGGATCGACAGCTATGTGCGCGCCTGGGAGAAACCGTCGGATCACGTGCCCGTCTGGATCGATCTCGACCTCGAGGCGGCCTGAGGCACGCCCCTCTTTCGCACGCACGGCGAATGGTCAGTCCTTGCGGCCCTGCACCCAGTGCTCGAGCATTTGCAGCGCCATCGCCCGGTCGTCGTCGGACGCCCTTGAGATCGCCTTGTTGTAGCTTTCCTTGATCCAGGTCTCGTCCGGCGTGGCGCTGTCGCGTGCCAGCGTCAGCCACATCAGTCCGCGGGCGGCCTGGCGCGGCAGCTGGTCGCCATTAAACAGCATCTGACCGAGCATGGCTTGCGCCTGATGCTGGCCCTTTTGGGCCGCAAGGCCGAGCCAGCGCGCGCCATAGCGGAAGTCATCGCGCGACGAGCCGGCGCTCTTCAGGTAGAGCCGGGCCAGATCATATTGCGCATCCGCATTGCCGAAATACGAGGCCGCATAGGAGAACATCTCCCGCGCCCGCTCCGGATCGGACTTGATCTTCGAATTCGGAATGCCGTTGAGGTAATACCGGCCAAGCGCCACAAAGGCGTTGGCGACGATCGCCGCCTGCGGCGCCGATGGGCTGTCCTCCGCGTGCGCGTTGGCAATCCGGCTGAAATACTCGAAGGCGCGCAGATCGTCCTGCGCGACGCCGTCGCCGTCGGCGTACATCCTGCCCAGCTTCCACTGGGCGATCGGGTGACCGCCTTCGGCGGCATATTGCAGTGAAGTCAGCGAGGTGTCGGGCCCGGACTGGGGTACCGCCTTTTTCAGGGCAGCGGCGGCCCCAGGCTGGCCTGAAACTACCGGAATGGCCGCGTCCTGATTGACCGGCGCGCCGTCGAAAGCGAATCCCTGCGTGGCCACCGGGGTGGCCCCCAAAATCAATGCAAATATGATCCGCTCAGATATCCGCATAGCACAGTTTCTCGTGCGCCCCGCCCGGATGGGTCACGGCTCCGGCGACCGCCGGCCCGACCTGCTGGGCGTATTTCCAAAGTACACCTGACGTATGATTGGTCTCGCGCGGCCTCCATTTGGTCTTGCGCTCGGCCAGTTCCGCGTCAGTCAACTTTACGTTAAGAGTCCCGACGACCGCGTCGATTTCGATGATGTCTCCGTCCTGCAACAGCGCGATCGGCCCGCCGACCGCCGCTTCCGGTCCGACATGGCCGATGCAGAAGCCGCGGGTCGCCCCGGAGAACCGGCCGTCGGTGATAAGGGCAATCTTGCCGCCCATCCCCTGCCCGGTCAGCGCAGCCGTGGTCGAGAGCATTTCGCGCATCCCGGGACCGCCACGCGGCCCCTCGTAGCGAATGACGATGACCTCGCCTTCCCTGTAGGTTTTCTTCTGGACCGCCTCGAAGGCATCCTCTTCGCGATCGAAGCAGCGGGCAGGACCGGTAAACTTCAAGTTCGACATGCCCGCGACCTTCACAATCGCGCCCTCAGGCGCAAGATTTCCCTTCAGGCCGACCACACCGCCCGTGACGGTGATCGGCTTGTCGGCGGGCCGCACCACATCCTGGTGCGGATTCCATTTAACGCTCTTGAGGTTTTCGGCGATCGTCCGGCCCGTGACTGTCAGGCAGTCGCCATGCAAATGGCCGTTATCGAGCAGCGTCTTCATCAGAAGCGGTATGCCACCAGCCTCAAACATATCTTTGGCGACATAACGACCGCCCGGCTTCAAATCCGCGACATATGGTGTCTTTTTGAAGATTTCGGCCACGTCAAACAGGTCGAATTTGATACCGCATTCGTGGGCAATCGCCGGTAGATGCAAAGCGGCATTGGTCGAGCCGCCCGAAGCCGCTACCACAGCGGCCGCATTTTCCAGGGCCCGGCGCGTGACGATGTCGCGCGGCCGGATGTTCAAGGCGATCAAATCCATGATCTTTTCGCCGGCGGTCATGCAAAACGAATCGCGAATTTCGTAGGGCGCGGGCGCCCCGGCCGAGTACGGCAATGCCAGCCCGATGGCTTCCGATACCGTCGCCATGGTGTTGGCGGTAAATTGTGCGCCGCACGCGCCAGCCGACGGGCAGGCCACCCGCTCGATCTCATCGAGATCCGCGTCCGACATGGCGCCAACCGAATGCTTGCCGACGGCCTCGAACATGTCCTGCACGGTGACCTGCTGGCCACGGAAATTGCCGGGAAGGATCGAGCCGCCATAAATGAAAATCGAGGGCACATTCAGCCGGACCATCGCCATCATCATCCCCGGCAGCGACTTGTCGCAACCAGCCAACCCAATCAGCGCATCGTAGGCGTGGCCGCGGATGGTCAGTTCGACGGAATCGGCGATGCATTCGCGCGACGGCAGCGACGAGCGCATGCCGTCATGGCCCATGGCGATGCCGTCGGTCACGGTGATGGTGCAGAATTCGCGCGGGGTACCTCCGCCGGCCGCGACCCCCTTCTTGACCGCCTGTGCCTGGCGCATCAGCGAAATATTGCAGGGGGCGGCCTCGTTCCAGCAGGACGCAACGCCGACGAACGGCTGGTGGATCTGCTGGGTCGTCAAGCCCATGGCGTAGAGATACGAGCGATGGGGCGCCCGTTCGGGGCCCTCCGTCACGTGACGGCTTGGTAGTCTCTTCTTGATGCTGGTCTTGGCGTCCATCGCGAACCTGTTTCCCCAGCCATCTCGTTTCGAACCTGGGAAATCCTCGAATTTCCCATCGCCTTCGCGAGCGCTGTGGCCTTCAGCCTCCGAAGGAATGATCTCACGGAGGGGTGTGGCTAAAAAGCGGCGTAGGCAAGAGCGCGCCCGGCTGAGGGTTAAATCTTCAAGAACTGTTGCCGCCAGGCAACAATCGTTGCCGCAGAGCAACCCTTGAGCGGCAAGGAAAGACGGGTCGGGCGGCGACCGGCCTTTTCCTTGGGCAGATCAGCGACCGGCGGGGGCGGAATAGCCCCCGCTGTAGCGGTACGACTCCGGTTGCCCTGCATCAGAGGCAGGTGCCGCATAAGCATTGCTGTCCCGGACGGAAGCACGGTGCTGAACCCTGCCCTGCTGATGCTCCGAGGCGGCGGCGAACTGCGCCGCGGACAAGGCAATCAGCGCCGATCCGGCAATCGTCAGAATAGTCCTTCTCATTTTCATTCTCCCTTGATCAGCCACGGATGCAAAGCCGGCGCCTTGCATCTCGCGCTGTGTTCAAGGGACATAGGAATCGGCGATGGCGATTTTTACCGAGTTCGGAATCACGAAGCGGCGAGCAAAAAAATTTATTCAAAAAGGATTCCGGCTAGATATTCAGCACGCGACCGTAGGCGTCCAGCACCGCTTCCTTCATCATTTCCGACAGCGTCGGATGCGGGAACACCGTGTGCATCAACTCTTCTTCCGTGGTCTCCAGGTTCATGGCCACCACATAACCCTGGATCAGCTCGGTGACTTCAGCGCCGATCATGTGCGCGCCGAGCAACTGGCCGGTCTTCTTGTCAAAGATCACCTTGACCAACCCCTGATCCTCGCCGAGCGCGATGGCCTTGCCGTTGCCGACGAACGGGAAACGCCCGACGCGAATCTCGCGGCCTCCCTCTTTCGCTCTCGCCTCCGTCAGACCGACCGAAGCGATTTGCGGATTGCAGTACGTGCAGCCGGGAATGAGATTTTTATCCATGGCATGCGGATGCAGGCCCTTGATGGCCTCGACGCATACCACGCCTTCGTGCTCGGCCTTGTGCGCCAGCATCGGCGGGCCTGCGACGTCACCGATGGCATAGATGCCGGGCACATTGGTCTTGCCGTAGCCGTCGATCACCACGCAGCCGCGCTCGGTTTTGACGCCGAGTTTTTCCAGCCCAAGATTCTCGATATTGCCGACCACGCCGACCGCCGAAATCACCCGGTCGAATTCGACCGCCTGCGGCTTCTTGCCGTCGTCAATGGTGGCAACCACGCTGTCGCCCTTCTTCTCCAGCTTTGTCACCTTGGTGCTGGTGAGGATCTTGATGCCCTGCTTTTCGAAGCGCTTGCGCGCAAGCCCTGCGATCTCGGCATCCTCGACGGGAAGGATCTGCGGCAACACCTCGACCACGGTCACATCCGCGCCCATGGTGTGGAAGAATGAGGCGAATTCGATGCCGATCGCGCCGGAGCCGACCACCAATAGCGACTTCGGCATCTTCTCCGGCACCATCGCCTCGAAATAGGTCCAGACCAGTTTCTTGTCGGGCTCGAGCCCCGGCAGCACGCGCGGCCGCGCGCCGGTCGCGAGGATAATATGCTTGGCCTGATAAGCCCCCTCGCCCAGCGCGCCCTTCGGCGCCTCGACCGCGGATTTCTTCACGGTGACCTTGCCAGGCGCATCGATCGCCGCTTCACCCCAGATGACCGTCACCTTGTTCTTTTTCATCAGGAAGCCGACGCCATCATTGAGGCGCTTGGAAACGCCGCGCGAGCGTTGCACCACCGCCTTGGGGTCGTAGGAGACCTTCTCGGCCGAGAGCCCGAAGTCTTTCGCGTGCTGCATGTAGTGATAGATTTCCGCCGAGCGCAGCAGCGCCTTGGTCGGGATGCAGCCCCAGTTCAGGCAAATGCCGCCGAGATAGGATTTCTCGATAATCGCGGTCTTGAAGCCAAGCTGCGCCGCGCGAATGGCGGTGACGTAGCCGCCGGGGCCGGAGCCGATGATGATGATGTCGAAGGATGTGTCGGCCATGAAGGCTCCCGTCTAACTCAAAATCGCCGTGACACGTTCACGACAATTCATGATGTGTCTTCTTGTCCGCCATTCCGGCACGACTATCAAAGCCATGATCACCATGCAGGCCAGCGCAATTGATCCCCAGATGCTTCGCGCGGCTTGCATCACACCATCATCATGACGGGATTTTCGATCAGCATCTTGAAAGCGCCGATCAGTTCAGCGCCAAGCGCGCCGTCGATGGCGCGGTGGTCACAGGACAATGTCACGCTCATCATGTGCGCGATTTCGATCTTGCCGCCCCTCACTACCGGTCGCTCCTCGCTGGTGCCGACCGCGAGAATGGTGGCGTGCGGCGGGTTGATCACGGCGGTAAAATGACTAATCCCGTACATGCCGAGATTGGAGACGGCCGTGGTGCCGCCCTGATATTCCTCGGGCTTGAGCTTGCGCGCCCGCGCGCGTGCGGCGAAATCCTTCATCTCGGCCGAGATCGTCGACAGCGATTTGGTTTCGGCCTTGCGGATGATCGGCGTGATCAGCCCGCCGGGCATCGCCACCGCAACCCCGATATCGGAATGCCTGTGCTTGACCATGCCGGCCTCGGTCCAGCTCACATTGCAATCGGGTATCCGCTGCAGCGCGATCGCCATCGCCTTGATGACGAAATCGTTGACCGAAAGCTTGTAGAGCGGCTTCTTCTCCTTGTCCTTCGGCGCCGCCGCGTTGATCTCCTCGCGCGCGGCGAGCAGTTTGCCGATATCGCAATCCATCGTCAGATAAAAATGCGGGACGGTCTGCACCGAGGCCGTGAGCCTTTGCGCAATCGTGCGGCGCATGCCGTCATGCGGCACAATCTCGTAGCTTCCCGGTTCGAACAGCGCGAGAATCTGCTTGTCCGACATGGACGGCGCGAGCGCCGGCGCGCCGGACGGCGTTGCGGCGGGTGCCTTCAGCCCCTTGCCGGACCTGGCTTCCTCGACATCGCGGGCGATGACGCGGCCATGCGGGCCCGATCCGTTGATGCGCGCAAGCTCGATGCCGGCCTCTTTGGCGAGACGACGGGCGAGCGGCGATGAAAAGGTCCGCCCATGACCATCGGTCTGCGGCGCCGCGGCCTGCGGCGCCGGACCGGCTGCGGCGGGCGCCGCGGCCCTTGCCGCCGGGGCAGCCGAAGGCGGTGGTGGCGCGGCCTGCGTCGCAGCGGCGGGCGCATGCGCGGGAGGAGCAGCCTTCGGTGGCGCGCTCGCAGCGCCCGCGCCTGCCGATTTGATGTCCTCGCCGTCGCCGGCGAGCACTGCGATCACATCATTGACCGCGACGTCCTGCGTTCCCTCGGGGATCAGGATTTTCGCGATCGTGCCCTCATCGACCGCCTCGACTTCCATGGTCGCCTTGTCGGTCTCGATCTCCGCGATCACGTCGCCGGATTTGACCTTGTCGCCCTCTTTCTTGAGCCACTTGGCAAGGTTGCCCTTCTCCATGGTCGGCGACAGCGCGGGCATCAGAATGTTGATCGGCATACTGACCTCACAGGATATTCTTGCTCGTTGTCTTCCATCCCTTGCGGAAGCCAACCAAAGACCGTTTGGGTGTCACCGCCACCCGATGAAAGCCGAGATCATGATGCGATTAAATCAAATCGCATCATGATCTCATCTATTTGTTTGAGCATGATCTTTTCGGAAAACCGGTTCCCACTTTTCCGGATCATGCTCTTAAGCCCGCTTCAATTGCCGATATCGCCCTGCCAGAGGCGCTCGTTAGCGGGAATCGATCGCCATGACTTCATCATGTTGACCGATCGTTCGTCCTCGAGATCGATATAGGGGATGCCGAATTGCGTCAGGATGTCCTTGCTCCCCGGAAACGTGACGGACTCGCCGATCACCAGAAGCGAAAGCTTGAAAAGCCCGATCGCGCCCGCGCACATCGAACAGGGCGACAGCGTCGTATACATGACCGTGTCATGAAACGGGATCAGCCCGGCGTCGCGCATGCACGACATCTCGCCGTGAAGAATGACGTTCTGCTCCTGCACCCTGCGGTTATGTCCGCGCGCAATGATTTTCTTGTCGCGCGTCAACACCGCCCCGATCGGCAGGCCACCCTCGGCGATGCTGATCTCCGCCTCGCGAATGGCCTCAGCCATGAAGTCGAAATGATAGGCTTCGATTGCCACCGTCAGTGCCCCTGTTCCGAACGCGGCGCGGTGCTGCCCATGTCGGTCGGCCGCGCGATTTCGGCTTCGAACATGTCGACGATACGCCTCAGCGCTTCGTCCTCGCTGTAGGCGCTCTCGCGCGCATAGACGCGCGAGGCATGGCGCGCGACGTCAACCAGCAGCAGGCCCCACATATCCGGCTCCTCGAACGCGCGCGCGAACGCAATGGAAAGCCCGCCATCGACCACGAATGCGCGCAACACCTCGGTCGCGTCATCGCGGCCCATGACGTCCGGCGGTAATGGCTGCTCCCGGGGACCGGCCATGCGTCACCGATATGAAACAGCTTTGGCGGCCGCGACCACCTCGGCCACCGAGGGCAAAGCGAGCTTTTCGAGATTGGCGGCATATGGCATCGGCACGTCCTTGCCCGACACCCGCGCCACCGGCGCATCGAGATAGTCGAAGGCGTGCTCCATGATCCGCGCGGCGACTTCTGCGCCAACTCCGCTTTGCTGCCAGCCCTCCTCCACCGTGACGGCACGGCCGGTCTTCCTCACCGAGGCCACGATGGTGTCGGTATCCAGCGGACGCAGCGTCCGCAGATCGACGATTTCAGCCTCGATGCCTTCCTTCGCCAATTCGTCGGCAGCCTTCAGCGCGTAAGTCATGCCGTTCGACCATGAGATGATGGTGACATGGCCGCCTGTTCGCACCACGCGGGCCTTGCCAATCGGAATCACATAGTCGTCGAGTTTCGGCACCTCGCCGGAATGGCCGTACAGCACCTCGTTCTCGAGGAAGATGACCGGGTTGGGATCGCGGATCGCTGCCTTCAACAGCCCCTTGTAGTCGGCGGCCGAAAACGGCGCGATTACCTTGAGGCCGGGAATTTGCGCGAACCAGGCGGAATAATCCTGGCTGTGCTGGGCGGCGACGCGCGCGGCCGCGCCGTTCGGGCCGCGAAACACGATCGAGCATCCCATCTGCCCACCGGACATATACAGCGTCTTTGCCGCGGAGTTGATGATCTGGTCCATCGCCTGCATGGCAAAGTTGAACGTCATGAACTCGACGATCGGCTTCAGGCCGGCCATCGCCGCGCCGACGCCAATTCCGGCAAAGCCATGCTCGGTGATCGGCGTATCGATCACGCGCCTGGCGCTGAATTCCTGCAGCAATCCCTGGCTGACCTTGTAGGCGCCCTGATATTCCGCGACCTCTTCGCCCATGAGGAACACATCGGGATCCCGGCGCATTTCCTCGGCCATGGCGTCGCGCAAGGCGTCGCGGATCGTCATCGTCACCATCTCGGTGCCTTCAGGCACTTCCGGATCTGGCTCGGCGGCGGCTTTGGGGGCCGCAGATTCGTCTTTGGAGGCGGGCGCCAACCTAACCTCGGCGGCGGGCGGCGCCGCCTCCGCAGCTTTCACCGGTTTCGCCGGCGCGACCGCCTTGCCGAGATCGGAGGCATTCTCGCCATCGGCCAAAATGGTCGCGATCGGCGTGTTGACCGCAACGTCGGCGGTGCCCTCGGGAATCAGGATCTTGCCGAGGGTGCCCTCGTCCGTCGCCTCGACCTCCATCGTCGCCTTGTCGGTTTCGATCTCGGCGATGACATCGCCCGACTTGATCGCCTCGCCTTCCTTTTTCAGCCATTTGGCGAGATTGCCCTTCTCCATGGTCGGCGAGAGCGCGGGCATCAGTACTTGAATTGGCATATCAGCTCCGGAAATTCACTCTTTAAGCTGCGCGTATCCCGTTCGCAAAATCCCGTTTCCACCTTCGGACCAAACCGGGGGCTGCCTTCTGCGAGCATGGGCGTTTAACGATAGACATCGGTCCACAATTCGGACGCATCGGGTTCGGGGTCGTGCTGCGCGAAGTCGGCCGCGGCGTTGACGATCTCCCGCACCTCGGCGTCGATTGCCTTCAATTCCTGCTCGTTCATCTTCGCTGCAAGCAAACGATTGCGAACCTGCTCGATCGGATCCTGATCGTGGCGGACCTTTTCGACCTCCTCGCGGGTACGGTATTTCGCCGGGTCCGACATCGAATGCCCGCGATAGCGATAGGTCTGCATTTCCAGGATGAAGGGGCCGTTGCCGGCGCGGCACCAGGCGACGGCCCTGTCGCCGGCGGCCTTCACGGCGCGAACATCCATGCCGTCGACCTGCTCGCCCGGAATGTTGAAGGAGATGCCGCGCTTGGAAAAATCAGTCTGGGCGGAGGCGCGCGTCACGGAGGTGCCCATCGCGTAGCGGTTGTTTTCGATGATGTAGATCACCGGAAGCTTCCACAGCTCCGCCATGTTGAAGCTTTCATAGACCTGGCCCTGGTTCGAGGCGCCGTCGCCGAAATAGGCCAGGCTGACAAAATCGTTACCGCGATAGCGATTGGCGAAAGCGAGCCCCGTCCCCAGCGAAACCTGGGCGCCAACGATGCCGTGGCCGCCAAAGAAGTTCTTCTCCTTGCTGAACATATGCATGGAGCCGCCCTTGCCCTTGGAATAGCCGCCATGCCGGCCAGTCAGTTCGGCCATCACGCCTTTGGCTTCCATCCCGCACGCCAGCATGTGCCCGTGGTCACGGTATCCAGTTATGACCTGATCGCCTTTCTTCAGCGCCATCTGCATGCCGACCACGACCGCTTCCTGACCGATGTAGAGATGACAGAAGCCGCCGATCGCGCCCATTCCGTAGAGCTGCCCGGCCTTTTCCTCAAACCGCCGGATCAGCAGCATGTCGCGCAACGCGCTCAGTTCCTGTTCCCTGGTGAATTCCGGGGGGGTGTCGGCACCGTTTCCCATTTCCTGAGCGGTTTCTTTCACGACGCTTTTCTTCGGTGCGGCCATGGCATTTCCGGATAAGAGAACGAATAACTCTGTCTAACCCAACTCAAACCGCCATGAAAGGATTGCGTGCGATTGCGAAGAAATCGCTATGCCGCAGTGCAATGCGGCACGACATTTTCGAAATTGATTTCGCAGTTTTTTGTAATTTGACGATCAGTTCGGATTGACGGTCCGAACCAGGTCACGCGGATTGGCGTAATCGAGCTGATAGCGTGCGCGCTCGTCGAGCATGTCGGGGTCGACCCGGTCCGATCGCAGCAACGACACGCGCTGCTCGCCTTCGGCTCGCTCCCGCTTCAGGCGCGCCAGTTCCGAGGTCAGCGCGATGATTTCCTGATCGAGCTCTTGCCGCGCGTTCAGCCCATACTTGCCCGTATAGGCGTTGATGCCGAAATAGCCGACCATCCCCGCCACCATCGTATAGAGAGCGAGTCCGGTCAGAAATGATTTGAGTCGGTTGCGGGAAACCATGGACCGAGCATGCGACGGCCCGGTTAATGGATTCCTAAGCCAGTCGGCGGGCTGCCCAGGGAATGCGCTGCCTATTTATGGTACCTTCCAACAAAGGCCGCATAGGCATCGATATATTGCTGCAACAATTTCTGCACTGGTTCCTTGGTGAGATTGCCTTTTTCGTCAAACGCATCGCCAATGCCGTTCAAGTAGATTTCCGGCTGTCCCAGGATCGGGCCAGAAATGCCGGGCAGGATATTCTGCAAATGTTTGATGGCGGCGATGCCGCCGAGCTGCCCCGGGGCATTGCCGACAAGCCCGATTGGCTTGCCGAGGAACGAACTCTTTCCGGGCGGCCGCGACGCGACGTCAATGGCGTTCTTCAGCACACCGGGAATCGACCGGTTGTATTCGGGCGTGACAAACAGGACACCGTCCGACTTCTGGATCTTCTCACGGAACGCCAGCCAGTCGGCCGGCGGGGTTCCTTCGATATCCTGATCGTAAAACGAGATACCGTGCAGGGTGAGGACGTCAAGCTTCAGCGTGCTGGGAGCGAGCTTGGCCAATGCATTGGCGATCTTGAGGGTATAGCTCTCCTTGCGGAGGCTGCCGACGATGACGAGAATGGTGTGCGGGGTGGCCATGGGATTTCCTTTGTGAACGCGGAGCGCCAGATCGGCTTGGGCCGCACCCTAACGATGCCGCCAAACGATGCAAGTGCATGAATTGCAGGTTTCTGTTCGAAGCGGATCAGGAAACGGTGCCGCGAATGAATCAGGCCGCCATTTCGGCGGCCTGATTTGTCGAACGCAGAGAATTGCGATCAGAGCAACGGATTCCAGGCCGACGGAATAAGCCGGTATTTCGTGCCGTCCTTCTCGACATGACCGATCGAGGGGAAGGTGAAGTGGAAGCCCACCACTGTCGCCTTCTCGGCCGCCGCCATGTCGTAGAATTTATGCCGGGTTTCCTGCGCCAGCACCGGGTCCACATCGAAGGCGACGTGCCAATCCGGATTGCGCAGGAACAGCTCGGGAATATTGGTGACATCGGACTGGATCAGGACCTTCGAACTGCCTGAGGCCACGGCGAAGGCGGTATGTCCCGGCGTATGACCCGGCGCGGCGATCGACGTGATGCCGGGGGCGACTTCCTTGCCCCAGTCATATTTCGTCACCTTGGATTCGATGCCGGCGTAGATCTTTTTCACATTGGCGAAATAATTCTTCATCATTTCGCTCGACTGGGCCTTGGCGGCGTTCTCGTCGCTCATCCAGAATTCCCAGTCCTTCGCCGGCACCATGATCTCGGCGTTCGGGAAGGCCATCGAACCGTCCGCGGCCCGAATGCCGTTGGTGTGGTCGGGATGCAGATGTGACATCAGCACGATATCGATGCTCTTGGGATCAACGCCTGCGGCGGCGAGATTTTGTATCGTCCGTCCGACCGCACCCTTGGACGACTCGTAGGTGCCAATCCCGTTGCCGCTGTCGATCAGGATCAGCTTGCTGCCGGTATTGATGAGTTGCGGGTTGAACGGCACCGTGACCATGCCCTTCGGCATGTAGGCGGCTTCGGCTGCGGCCAGCACCTCTTCCTTCGGCGCGTTCTTGACAAAGCCGTCCGGCATCGGGAACGACCGCGCACCATCATTGATCGAGGTGCATTCTATGGCGCCGACCTTGTAGCGATAGAACCCCGGCGCCTGGGCGGCGGCGGGCGGCACCGCGGCGCGCGCGGTCAGCGCTCCTAATGGCGCTATGGCGGTTGCGGCGCCGACGGCGGCTGCCCCGGCTAACAGATGGCGGCGGCTAAGATCACTCATGGAAGGTTCTCCCCCTGGTCTGTATTCGCGCTTGTGCGCCCTGATTTTCGCCGCGAATGTTCCTCCATTGCAGGCTAAACGCAAGCCACTTTGTCACGTGCCCGCGCAATTTTTGGCGTCGAAAAACCATTCGACGCCAAAAATCCCGTTGCCTTGGCGCGTCGGCCTATTTGATCAATTCCCAGAAGATTCCGATCACCGCGACATAGCCGAGCGTGAAGATCAGCGTCCTCAGATAGGGAAGGCCCAGCAGGTACACGACGGCATGCGCAAGGCGCAGCCAGAAGAAGGACATTGCCCAGAATGCCGTCATCGAATTGGCCTTGCCCGCCAGATGAACCACGATCACGAGCGCTGCGAACGGCGCGAAGCTCTCGACCGCGTTGATGTAGACCCGGTCGGCACGTTTGCCCCACAGCGGAACCGGCCGCGGGGTCGGATCGAGATAGTTCTGCGGCGTCAGGTTGCCGTTGGTCATCACCTGACACACGATGTAGGGAATCCACAACGACGCGGTCAGAATTGCAGTAAAGGCGAGATACTTCAGGTCTGCAGACATCGATTTCCCCCTGTTTTAAGAAACTTGTTTCAACAACTCCTGTAGCTTTGCGCGCCGGGCAAATTTTCTCGTATCGTCGTCTTTCCAATCGCAGGCACTGCCCGTCATCAGCCCTTGTTCGGATTGATCAGATATTTTTCACCCGTCGCGCGCTTGGCGTAGACGGCGATGTGAGAAAGCTGCAGTGCTTCCTGCAAGGAGACCACCTGCGTATAATGGCTGGCAAAGGTGGTCTTGAGTTCGGCAACGACGCGCTGGCGCAGCTTTGCCCCATCGGCCGGCCCGATCTTTTGCAGGAACTGAAACAACAGCCAGCCGCCGATCCCCCAGGTCATCCCGAACGCCCGATTGATTTCGGTCGGACGCAGATCAAGGCCCCCGTAGATATAGACCTGCTTGTGCACGTTCGATCCGTAACGGCTATAGACTTTTGCCGTCTTGTTGATCGCCGCCTCCATGCAGGTGAGGATTTGCCCCGCGAGCTTGCCGCCGCCGATGGCGTCGAAGGCCAGCGTCGCGCCGGTTTCTGCAATCGCGTTGGTCAGATCGTCCATGAAGGTCGGTGAGGTGGAATCGACGACATATTTCGCCCCGATCTTGCGCAGGATCTCGGCCTGCTGCGGGCTGCGAACGATATTGACAAGAGCGATGCCGTCCTTGAGGCAGATCTTGTTAAGCATCTGGCCAAGGTTGGACGCGGCCGCGGTATGCACCAGGGCCTTGTGACCCTCGCGCCGCATCGTCTCGACCATGCCGAGCGATGTCAGCGGATTGACGAAACAGGAAGCACCCTCCGCGGGCGTAACGCCGTCCGGCAGCAGCAGACAGTCGCTCGCCCGCATCGTGCGGTATTGCGCGTACATCGCGCCGCCGATTATCGCGACCGTCTTGCCCATCAGGGCTTTCGCCGCCTCGGACGATCCGGTCTTGATGACCACACCTGCGCCCTCATTGCCGACCGGCATGGATTCGTCGAGCCGTCCCGCCATGGCTCGCATCGCCGCATCCGGGACCTTCGCCATAATCACTGGCGCGTCTTTGGTGCCTGAAGCTTTGGCCGTCGTCATATCGGCGGCCCCGACCAGAAGGCCGAGGTCGGAAGGATTGATCGGCGAAGCCTCGAGGCGGACCACGACCTCGTCGGCCGACGGTTCCGGAATCGGGACATTGACCAGCGATATCTCGAGCTCGCCGTTCTTCCTGATCAGTGAGCGAAGCTGCAGCCCGGTCTTACCGTCACTCATGGCATATCTCCCTGGACTTGACCTCTTGCCGACGGGCGGTCGGACGGCCCGCCGCCACGCACCGTCGAGGGCTTATTGGTATTGCCGATATGCTCCCGGTCAGCAATGATGTCCAGCCGACCCATGCTCCGTTTGCTTCTAAACGAAATCTTTTTTCAAGAACATCCCTCTGTCAGCATCGGCCTTTTGACGATGACGTCGCTTAGATCGCGCCTTCCGCGATACGATTCTCCGGCAGCGATCCTCACCTTGTGTTTCGTTGCAGTTGCGGGTCTTGCCCTTCTCCGCGGTATCTTCGCGGCGACCATCGATCTGCGCGTGGACGAGGCCTATTACTGGACATGGTCGAAAGAGAGCGTGATCTCGTATCTCGACCATCCGCCGATGATCGCCTGGTGTATCCGAATCGGAACGCTGTTGTTCGGCGACACTAATTTCGGCGTGCGATTTCCCGGCCTTCTCGCGATGTTTCTGATGCAATTGCTGTTGGCCGACATCGTATGGCGAACGCTGCACGACGTTCGCTACGTCGTTATCGCGATATTGTTGCCGGAAGCCTCGCTCGACTACGGACTGTTGATGGCAAAGGCCTCGCCGGACGTCGCGCTCATCCCCTTCGAACTGGCGATGATCTGGTCGCTCGTCCGGCTGTCGCAGTCGGGCAATCAACGCCTGTGGCTGGCAGCCGGATTGTTCGGCGGACTGGCGCTGCTGACAAAATATACCGCGATCCTGCTGCTGCCAGCCGTAGTCGCCTTTGCGATTGTTTATGGCTGGCGAAAAAGGGAGCTGTTGAGCCTGCAACCGTGGTTCGCTGCCGGGCTCGCTCTCCTTGTCTTTTCTCCGGTGCTCTACTGGAACCTCGTCCACGAACGGGCGTCGTTCAGGTTCCAGCTCGATCGTCCCCCGCAAATCTCCGGCTGGTCGGCAAAATTCCTGACCGATTTCGTCGGCCAGCAATTCGTGCTGGTCGGTGTGCTCTTGCTGCCGATCGTTCTGATCGGAACGTTGATGTTGGCATCACGGGGATATCGAAGCCGCGCCCCGCTGTCGATTCTGCTCTCGACCAGCGTGGTTTTTCCGCTTGGATTTTTCGTCTGGCACGGGCTTTCCTCGCGCGTCGGCGACAGCTGGCCGCTGTTCGTGTGGCCGCTCGGCTTCGCCTGTGCCGCAATCAACCTGAAGCAATGGCGGCAGGAAGCTCAGGCTTCGCTGATGGTGCAAATTGCTCCCGCAGTCATGGTCGTGGCGATCTTATCGGGAACGGTCTTCGTGGTCGCAACGCAGCTCTACTATACCATCGGAACCGCCAATTTCCTGCAAAACGACGATCCCGTCGGGAAAGAAGCTGGTTTTGCCGACGTCGTCGCGGCCGCCGAGCAAAAAAGAATAGAGACCGGCGCGACCTGGTTCGCCACGACGGACTATCGCATCTATTCGATGTTGCGATGGCATCTCCGGGACGCGGTCCCGGTTATTCAAGTCAACGAGCGCAGCAGATACATCGGATTCAAGCAATCGGCGCACGGCGGCCTCGTCGGATTGTACGTAGCGCCGAAGGAAAAACGCCATACAACGCTATGGGAGAAGACGGGCGCCAGGCTGCAGCCGGTTGGCGAAGCCGATCTGGCATGGCGCGGCTTCCGCTACGATACTTACTCGTTTCAAAAACTGATGGACTGGAAGCCGGTACCGGCGCCGCCCGCGGGCGACGAGCTCTACGTTGCCAGCCCCAGCTGACACGTTATGCGAGCGCCTTCAGCGCCGCCCTGCCCGCATATTTCGCCTGGCTACCCAATTCCTGCTCGATGCGCAGCAGCTGATTGTACTTGGCGGTGCGGTCGGAGCGCGCCAGCGACCCGGTTTTGATCTGCCCGCAATTAGTGGCGACCGCGAGATCGGCGATCGTGGAATCTTCGGTCTCACCCGAGCGGTGCGACATCACGGCGGTATAGCCGGCCTTGTAGGCCATCTCGACCGCGCTAAGTGTTTCCGTCAGCGTGCCGATCTGGTTGACCTTGACCAGAATGGAATTGGCGCGACCGTTCTTGATGCCGTCGGCGAGCCGGATGACGTTGGTGACGAACAGGTCGTCGCCGACCAGTTGGCATTTACCGCCGATGAGACCGGTCAATTCCTTCCAGCCGTCCATATCGTCTTCCGACATGCCGTCCTCGATGGAGACGATCGGATAGCGCGCGGCGAGATCGGCCAGATATTTTGCCTGCTCGGACCGCGAGCGGGTCCTTTTCTCGCCGCCATAGACATAGGCACCGTCCTTGAAGAATTCGGTGGCGGCGCAATCGAGCGCCAGCATGACGTCGCTGCCTGCCTTGTAGCCGGCCTTGCCGATCGCTCCCATGACAAATTCCAGCGCCGCATCCGCCGACGGCAGGTTGGGTGCGAAACCGCCCTCGTCGCCGACATTGGTGTTGTGACCGGCTTTCTTCAGTTCCGATCGCAAGGTGTGGAAGATTTCCGAGCCGCAGCGGAGCGCCTCGGCAAAGGTCCCGGCGCCGACCGGCATGATCATGAACTCCTGGAAATCGATCGGGTTGTCGGCATGCACGCCACCATTGATGATATTCATCATCGGCACCGGCAAGGTCCGCGCCGAGGTGCCGCCGACGTAACGGTAAAGCGGCATGTCGAAGGATTCCGCCGCGGCTTTCGCGCAGGCGAGCGAGACGCCGAGAATGGCGTTGGCACCGAGCCGGCTCTTGTTCGCCGTTCCATCGAGATCGATCATGATCTGGTCGATTTGAACCTGCTCCTCGACGGCCATGTCGTTGAGCGCTTCAAAGATCTCGCCGTTCACGGCCGCGACCGCTTTCTGCACGCCTTTGCCGAGGTAGCGCGCCTTGTCGCCGTCGCGCAGCTCGACCGCCTCATGCGCACCGGTGGAAGCGCCGGACGGCACCGCCGCCCGGCCGACCGAGCCGTCCTCCAGCACCACGTCGACCTCGACCGTGGGATTGCCGCGGCTATCGAGAATTTCGCGGCCGATGATGTCAACGATGGCGGTCATGGGTGCCTCTTTTGCAAACCTGATTTGAATGGTTGGCGCTGCTTCTACAGCAAGCCACCGCGGCGGAAAAGGTTGCCTTTCCCGTGACGTCGCCCGACGAATTGTTTATTACCGCGCCAACGGAGACTAAAGGCATGTCCAGCAAAACCCGAAAATCATCGAAGCCGGCGTCGGTTTCACCCGGCCTGCAGCTCGGCCGCGCCGTGGAATGGCCAGCCACGCCCGATGCGGCGAAACTCGACCGCGTGCCCAATCCGCAGACGGATACGAATTACGTGGTGCGGTTCACGGCGCCGGAATTCACCTCGCTTTGCCCGGTGACCGGCCAGCCGGATTTCGCGCATCTCGTGATCGACTACGTACCGGGCCGCTGGCTGCTGGAGTCAAAATCGCTGAAACTTTATGTCGCGAGTTTCCGCAATCATGGCGCCTTCCATGAAGATTGCACGGTGGCGATCGGCAAGAGAATTTCGGCAGAGATCAAGCCGAAATGGCTGCGCATTGGCGGGTACTGGTATCCGCGCGGCGGCATTCCGATCGACGTGTTCTGGCAGACCGGCAAATTGCCGAAGGGGATGTGGATTCCGGATCAGGGCGTGGCACCCTATCGCGGGCGTGGGTGAGGTTGAACGTCCGCCTCGCGCCTCATCCCGTCAGCGCTTGCATAGCCCGCTCTTGAGCTCCCAACCGTCGCCTGCGCGGGCGACGGCGACGATGTCGAAATAGAGCCGCTCCGCCGGATCGTCTTGCGACGTGAACGTCACTTCGCAAAGAAATCCGCCGGCGCCGGCGTCGTGACACCTGGCCTGCAGGACCCGCAGTCCCTTGTCGTGCAGAGTGCTGCCCGCGGAGGCTTCAAGATTGTAAGCGGATTGAATGGTTGCGATGTCGGGTACCGGCTTGCAGGACAGCGCCAGCGCGCAGACCCATCCGACGACCTGCCACATCGCCCCTCCCCGTCGTTGAACCAGACATTTTCGTATCAGCCGGTCGATCGCGAAGTTTTCCAACTCGCGACGGGCTTTCCGCGCCGGCCCGTGAAAATCAACGCCGCACGAAAGATGGCTACGTTCCACATAATCGCGTCGGGCGGGAGGTTCGGAAACTACGGAGCGAAAATGTCTTCCCAGACCCTCAAGATTTTATATGCTTCCAATACTATCAACCCAACTCGTTTTTTTTGCGATTATTCGCGCGGCAACCAACCGCAACAACCAATAACAATAATACGACACCATAAATGGGAGGCGCCCGTGTCCTGC
Organism: uncultured Alphaproteobacteria bacterium; assembly: GCA_963742085.1. Classification (GTDB taxonomy): domain Bacteria; phylum Pseudomonadota; class Alphaproteobacteria; order Rhizobiales; family Xanthobacteraceae; genus Bradyrhizobium. The sequence continues at coordinate 68,155 of CAVUKM010000001.1, forward strand.
CAATTGAACGCGCGTAATTTCTCGATGCGCCAGTGGATCGCCGCAGCCAGCGTCATCGCAGCCTCGTGTGCCGGCGCCGCGACGACCGCCGCCGACACCCTGGTCGATCCGCCGGTCTTCGCCAGCCAGAACGGCGTGCTGGACATCATGATGGTTGCGATGCCGCAGCCAATTCCCGGCATTTCGTTCAATCCGCCGAACAGCAGTGCGACCATCCATCCGACCGGATGGGTCTATCAGGTCTGCCCGCGTCCGGCGTCCGGCCTGAATTGTCCTTCGGGCAGCCGCACGGTGTCGCCCTACGGCGGGGTGCGTCTAGCCCTGCAGCCCGGCGACACGCTGAAGATCCGCTACGTCAACCGGCTGCCGAAGCTCGATCCGCTGAAGCTGCGGCATGTGACCGATCCGGGCGAAGCCAATCTGTTTCTCAATCCGACCAACCTGCATACGCATGGCCTGATCACGCCGGCACGGACCGCTACCGTCGGCGATCCGACCTTCGGCGACTTCGTCTTCGTGACGATCTTCAATTCGGCCAACGGCATACCCGTGCCGCAGACCACGCACCAGCATGGTCCGATCGTGATGGATACCGTCGATTACAAGATTCCCATTCCCTCCAACCATCCGTCAGGTCTGTTCTGGTTCCACCCGCACGTTCACGGCATCGCGCTCAACCAGCTTGTCGAGGGCATGTCCGGGATCATCACCATCGGCCAGGTCGGCGACAACGTGCGCGGCGACGCGGTCGTCACGCCATGGCCGGACACCAGCGTTCGGCATCTGATGCTGAAGGAAACACAGGTTCTTGCGGGCGGCACCATCGCTTTCGACAGCGGCCCGCAGCCGGTCGTGAATGGCGAGGTGTTGAACCAGGAGGATCCGGACTTCTGCGCGCAGATTCCCGCCAACAACGAGGTCCGCCAGGGTTCATGTCCGGGCCAGGACAATACAGCAAACGGCGGCAACAACTATACCGGCGGAAAATGGTACATGACCATCAATGGTCAGCAATTCCCCACCGTGCCGATTACGGCGCCGGACGGTGAAGTCTGGCGCATCGCAACCGGCGCGGGCAGCTTGAGCTGGGACCTGCAACTCGTCGACGACGCGACGCACAATCCGATGACGGTGCAGCTCCTCGCGATCGACGGCGTTGCCGTTCATCTGCCGCAGGACACGACGACGGACGCCATGATCCAGATGGCCGGAGGCCGCTTCAGGGTCGTGCCTTGCCCGGACGTCTCGGTGATCGGCTCGACGGTCCCGGTCTGCGTCAACGAAATCGTCATGATGCCGAGTTCGCGTACCGAATTGTGGGTCACTTCCCGGGATGCGGCCGGAAGAATCACGCCGCCTCGGAGCGGTGCCTCGGCCACCCTGAAGATGGTCGGACTTACCATGGGCAGCGGGGACTCCTGGCCCGCGGTCGATCTCGCCAAGGTGCTGTTCAACCAGTCCGGCGGGCGCCTGTACACGAGCAACCAGGTCGTGGTCGGCGGCTCCTCGGATGCAGCCGGTCTTCATCAGCCGAGCGGCATCTTCAAGGCCGAGGTTCCCGGGGCGAGCGCCGCGGCTACGACGATGACGGCGGCGCAAACGACCGCAACGGCGACGGCATGCGCACCGTTGCCCAAGGGCCATCGTCGGCGCATCTTCTTCGGCTTCTCGGACGTGGCCACCAACAACACCTTCGCGCTCGGCTATGAGGAGGTCGATCAGAGGGGCAAGGTAGTCCCGGGGTCGCAGAAACCTGCCCCCGACAAGTTGGAACAATTCGATCCCTCGCACACGACGGTCTGCTTGCCGCTCGGACCTGGCCAGACACCCGTGCAGGAGACGTGGGAATTGGTCCAGCTCTCGACCGAGAACCACAATTTCCACATCCACCAGACAAGATTTGCCATGACCGGCAGCAATGGCGGGGTGTTACAGGACAATTTCCCCCTGGGTGTGGCGGCGCCGGATTCCACCATCTCGGACCAGGTGTCCAACAACCAGAATGGCGTGTGCACCATCGGGCAATGGCGCAGCGGCCATTGCGTATCGCCCGCGAAGGTCTTCGACATCCCGTTCGCGGAGCTCGGGGAGTTCGTCTACCACTGCCATATCCTCGAACATGAAGACGGGGGCATGATGGCAAGGGTGCGGGTGGTACCAGCATCCAACTGAGGCGGGCTCGTATTTTTCGGCGCGGCGGCGCATCGTCCCCGCGCCGGTCACGGTCTTGATCGGGAAACGGAGATCAAGCCGAAATGGCTGCGCGTTGGCGGGTACTGGTATCGGCGCGGCGGCATCCGGATCGAGTGTTCTGGCACCCTATGGCGGCGGGCGTGGATAGTCAGGTACCCAACCGGGGAACCCAACGATGGAAAAAAACAACTGAAGGGTGTGGCAAACCGGTGACGGTCTTGGCACCCCGATTCCGGTAAAGTGATTTCCATTATTTTATTGATATGCAGCCTCGAGAGGAAAAATGGCCATGCCCGCGCGAAGACTGGCACTCGCAGTTTCGCTGCTCACCATCGGCTCCATCGCCGCTTCAGCCGCCGACCTGCCGATGCGAACCAAGGCGCCGCCGATGCCGGTCGAGTACAATTGGACTGGATTCTATGCCGGCGTGAACGTCGGCTATGGCTGGGGCAACGCCGACACATTTTTCAACCCGCTGCCAAGCGCAGCGCAGTTTGTTAATCTGGCGCCGCAAACATTGTCGCCTGATCCAGTCGGCGTGATCGGTGGCGCGCAAGCTGGTTATAATTGGCAGATAAACCACTTCGTGTTCGGCCTTGAGGCGGACATCCAGGGTGCGGATATCAACGGCAACGTCGTTCGGTCCCCGATCACCCAGAACAATGGCACACCGTTTCCAGGAGCCGGTTTCGTGTCGGCCCACGAGCGGCTTGACTGGTTTGGTACCGCGCGCGTGCGCCTGGGCGTCACCCCCGCCGATCGCCTCTTGCTTTACGTGACCGGTGGTGTCGCGTTCGGCGATGTCAGCTATTCGGCTCAGACGGATTTCAGACCTGTCGGCACCGAGCAGTACCCGGCCGCATTCAGCCGGACGAAGGCTGGTTGGACCGCAGGTTTTGGCACCGAGTGGGCCTTCATGGAGAACTGGAGCGTGAAGATGGAGTACCTCTTCATCGATCTCGGGAACGAATTGACAATTGCCAACCCCGTGCCGCCGCTACCTCCGTTCCAGGTTGGGTATAGCTGGAAAACCCAGGAACAGATCCTGCGCTTCGGCGTAAACTACAAATTCGGCGGGCCGGTTGTCGCGAAATACTGACGCCGTCGAAGAAGAGAAGCTCAAAGCCCCGGCATCGTCCGGGGCTTTTTCTTTGCCGCCCAACGCCCGCCCGGGACGACAAAGCCGCCAACAAAGTCGCTCGCCGACCGCAGAGCGCCTGGCTTACTCCACCCCGCCAATTAAGAAATAAAATCGATTGATTTAACAATTATAATCTGTTTGATTGATCAATTGGAGACATCGATATTGGTTGGGCAAGCCGACGGAGCCCAACTCATGAACAGTCCGACGTCCCGACCCGTTTCAGCTACCGATCCAATAGTTCCGCCTGACCAGCATGCCGCCACGACCGTTTCACCAGGACCGCCACGCCAACGAAGCGAAGCCGTCCTGGCGATCCTCCCGGGCTTGCTGCTGGCGTCAGCCGTGGCGACATCCGGATATCTGCTCCGGCGGCTGCCGGGGATGACGACATTCAGCCCGATGATCCTCGCCATTCTGCTCGGCATGGCCTTCCATAATCTCGTCGGCACGCCCGCATTCGCCAAGTCGGGCGTCACCTTCAGCCTGCGGCGACTGCTGCGCGCCGGCATCATCCTGCTGGGGCTTCAATTGACCATCACCGAAGTAATCGAGGTCGGCGACCGCGGCATCCTCATCATCGCGGCGACGCTGGTGGCCACGTTCGCCTTTACCCTCTGGATGGGCAAAGTCCTGGGCGTCGAGCGCAAACTGGCGCAGCTGATCGCGGCCGGAACCTCCATTTGCGGCGCCTCGGCTGTCATCGCCGCCAACTCGGCAACCAGCGCCCGTGATGAAGACGTCGCCTATGCCGTCGCCTGCGTGACCGTGTTCGGATCGGTAGCGATGTTTACCTACCCGCTTCTCCCTGAACTATTGCATCTCGATCCGCACGCATTCGGGCTTTGGACGGGCGCTTCGGTTCACGAGATCGCCCAGGTCGTCGCCACGGCCTTCCAGGACGGACAGAGGGCCGGCGAATTCGGAACCATCGCCAAACTGTCGCGCGTCATGCTGCTGGCTCCTGCCGTGATTGCGCTGGGGTTGATGGAGGCGCGAAGGGCTGCGAGGTGCAGTCCGGCTGCGCAGGCGTCGTCGGCGCGGCCTCCGGCGCCCTGGTTTGTGCTCGGCTTCGTGGCGCTGGTCGGACTAAACAGCCTGATCACCATTCCGGCCGCCGATAAAATATGGATCGCGGCTGGCACGACTTTCCTGCTCTCCGTTGCTCTCGCGGCAATGGGACTGGAGACCGACATCCGCAAGCTCACGGCAAAAGGCATTCGACCCGCTTTGCTGGGCGCGCTGGCTTTCCTCTTTATTGCAGGCTTCAGCCTTGCGCTGATCAAACTGTTTGGATAGCCGCTCATGACGCTGGAACAGCTTCGTATCTTCGTTGCCGTTGCGGAAAAACAACACGTCACGCAGGCAGCGGTCGAGCTGAACCTCACGCAATCGGCGACGAGCGCTGCCATCGCGGCGCTCGAAGCCCGTTACGAAATCAAGTTGTTCGATCGCATCGGCCGCGGTGTCGTACTCACGCAAACCGGCCGCGATTTCCTGGTCGAGGCCCGCGCCGTGCTGGCGCGCGCCAAAGCAGCAGTGCAGGTTCTCAACGACCTGGCCGGGTTGAAACGCGGTTCGTTGACCATCGCGGCAAGCCAGACGATCGGAAACTACTGGCTGCCGGGCCGCATCCAGGCCTTTCGAGCGGCTCATCCCGGCATTGACCTGCACCTGGCCATCGCGAATACCGAACAGGTCGCCCGCGCGGTTCTTCAGGGGAGCGCCGACCTTGGGTTCGTCGAGGGCGAGGTCGATGATGCCTCACTCGCGGTCAAAAAGATCGCTGGAGATTCACTGATCGTGGTAGTCGGCGCGGGACACCCGTGGGTCCGCAGGGCGAAGATCTCATCGAGGGACCTGCCGGCAACCGCCTGGGTGCTTCGCGAGCCTGGCTCCGGCACAAGGTCGATGTTCGAGGCGGCGCTTCGGCAATCCGGGATCAAGTTGTCCGATCTTCGGATCGCGCTGGAACTGCCTTCCAACGAAGCCGTTCGCAGCGCTGTTGAAGCCGGCGATGCCGCCACCGCGATTTCGGATCTGGTCGTGGCTCAATCGATCGCCGCCAAGATTCTGCACCGTGTCAGGTTCGATCTGCCGCGACGCTCGTTTTACATTTTGCGGCACAAGGAGCGGCATGCGGGCCGTATCGAACTAGCCCTGCTCAAGTCGCTCCACGACACGCGCCAGGCCGGCGAATGACCCGGTGATCCGCCGGAGACACAAGGGCTGAATCTCCCTGGCCGAATTCAATTCATCGGGTCAATATAGCCCGGTCTGCAGAAGCCTCATTTATTGCAGGCAACAAGGGTAGCGCGCATGGAACTGGCCTCCGACATCGCCGATTTCGCGAGACGGGACCTTTGCCTGCTCGGCAAGACCAAACCCGTCCTGCAGACGGGAACGGCTGGCCCAGCGGTCATTGTCATTCACGAGATCTATGGTTTTACTCCGACTCTGGCGCGCTTTTGCCGCTGGGTGCGGGACGCCGGATTCCGCGTCTATGCACCCATCCTGTTCGGCGAACCCAACGCGGACAACGCCGAAGAACCTTCGATGGCGCGGATTGTTTCGCTCTGCATCTCACGTGAGTTCACGATCCTCAGCGCCAACAGGTCCAGCCCGGTGACGGATTGGCTGCGCGCGCTTGCGCGTTTGGCCCATGCGGAGTGCGGCGGTCCAGGCGTCGGGGCCATCGGCATGTGCGTGACGGGTGGCTTTGCCCTCTCGATGGCGCTTGACCCGGTCGTGCTGGCCTCGGTTCTCGCCCAACCCGGCCTGCCGGCCCTCAGCCCCGCCGCGCTCGATATCGCGCCCGCTGATCTTGCGCGGGTGCAGGAGCGCACCCGGCGCGGACTGAATCTGTGTGGCTATCGCTTTGAAGGCGATACGCTCTGCCAGGCGCCGCGATTTGCGACCTTGCGCACCGCCTTCGGCACGGCCTTCACCGGCAAGGAACTGCCCGACAGCGCCGGCAACCCCGCCGGCATGAAAGCTCGGGGAAAGCCGCCGCATTCGGTCTTTACCGGCGACCTCATCGATGCGCCGGGCCAACCGACGCGCGCCGCGGTGGACGAGGTGATCGTCTTCTTCCGCCAAGCCCTGCAGCGACCCGGTTCGGGTACGTAAGCCTACGTTGCGGCCGCATCCGCGGGGCGCGTCTGGCGCAACAGCCGCGCGCAGGCGAAGCCGAGCGCCGCAATGATGACGGCGCTGGTCAGCAAGGTCGGCACCTTGCCGACGGTCTGGATTCCGAACCCGTAGGCGATCGGGCCGACGGTCTGGCCCATGAAAAAGAAGAACGAGTGCAGCGACAGCGCGGTGGCGCGCGCCTCCGCCGACAGTTCGCTGGCGAACACCTGCAGGCATCCGTGAATCATGTAGAAGCCCCAACCCATGATCAACAGGTTGAACGCCTGGATTTTCCAGCCGGGGCCAAATGCGATGGCGGCAAGTTGCAGGCCGACCAGCGACGCGCCGGTGATCATCATGCCGTTGACGCCGAGCCGCGGCAGAAAGCGGGAAACCGTCATCGTGTAAAACAGACCGCCGACAGCGAACCCCGCGATGACGACGCCCGCAATCGACAGGCTGGTTTCGCCGAGGTCGAACAGGAACGAGGCGAGATAGGGAAACAATCCCAGTACGCAGCAGCCTTCGATGAAGACCGCCGCATAACAGAGGGCATTCGAATTGGAAAAGATGGTGCGATAGCCGTGACCAAGCGCCGAGAGATTGGTTTTTGGCGTACGGGCGAGCGCCGCGCCACGAAAGCCGGCGGCGACCGCAACCGATGCCACGACCACCAACAGGCCGAGCACGGCCAGCACCCCGCGCCAGCCCAGGAAGTCACCGATAACGCCGGAAAAAGAAGCGCCGAGCAGATTGCCGGACATGGAGCCTGCCAGCGTCCGCCCGATTGCGACCTGACGCTTCTCGGGAGCCACCAGGTCGCTGGTCAAACTCAGAGCGACCGGAAAAACGCCGCCGGAGCCGACGCCGGCGAGAATGCGCGTCGCGAACAACAGCGGAAACGACGTCGATATCGCGCCCAGGATGTTCGCAAGGCCCAGCAGCACCAGACACGCGATCATCAGCCGCGCCTTGCCGAACATATCCGCCGCCGCGCCGAGCACGGGCTGTATGATCGCGAAGGTGAAGGCGAACACCGCCGAGAAACTTGCGGCCGTGGCGATGCTGACGCTGAACTCGTCGGCGACGTGCGGCAATACCGGATCGAGCGCGCGGGCCGACAGGCTGGCCGCAAACGTCGCGATTGAAATGATATTGATCGCCGGCGGCATGCGCTGTTCATGCGGCCGCAGCCCTGCTTGCGGCATCAGCGCGCTACGTTCTTTTCAAAATTCTTTGCAACCGTGTCGAACGCCATGAGCGTCCGCAGCAGGCCCTCGAACTCGCGCAACGGCACCATGTTGGGACCGTCTGATGGCGCATGGTCGGGATCGGGATGGGTTTCGATAAAGACCCCGGCGACACCGACGGCGACAGCGGCGCGCGCCAGAACCGGCACAAATTCGCGCTCGCCACCGGACGAGGTGCCCTTTCCGCCCGGTTGCTGCACCGAATGGGTGGCGTCGAAGATCACGGGCGCGCCGGTCGTGCGTGCCAGGATCGGAAGCGCCCGCATATCCGAGACCAGGGTGTTGTAGCCGAACGACGCGCCACGCTCGGTGACCAGCACGTTCGGGTTGCCGGCGCCGGTGATCTTGGCAACGACATTGGCCATATCCCACGGCGCCAGAAATTGTCCCTTCTTGACGTTGACGACCTTGCCGGTCGCGGCTGCCGCCAGCAGCAGATCGGTCTGCCGGCACAGGAACGCCGGGATCTGCAGGACATCGACGGCTTGCGCCACGTCCGCGCATTGCGCGGCTTCATGAACGTCGGTCAACACCGGCACACCCAGCGATGAACGTATCTCGGCAAAAATCGGCAGCGCCTGGGTGAGCCCGATACCGCGCGCGGCGGACGCGCTGGTGCGATTGGCCTTGTCGAATGAGGTCTTGTAGACGAGGCCGATCTGCAGGCGGCCGGCGATCTCCTTCAGCGCGGCAGCCACCTCAAGGGCATGCGCGCGGCTCTCGAGCTGGCAGGGGCCAGCGATGATCGAAATCGGCAGGTGATTGCCGAATTCGACCGACCCCACGGAGACGACCGGCGCAGCTGAAATATTGGCGTTCAAAACATTTCCTTTTTCGGGCACCCGCGACCATGCCGGGCAGCGGCGGCCGGATCAACCCTCCCTCTCGCTTACCCAGAGGCGTTAACGGCGTTGGCTTCGCACTCAAGGTTACGCGGAATGGCGTAGCCTTATCCACCCTGGAATACGCCCTCAATGTCTATGCGGTCTCGAATATCAGGGTTGCGCCATCGGTGGCGGTTACAGCCACCCACCGCAATTCCGGCGCGGAAACCAGGATTCCGTTGCCGGCATCGAGATCACGGACCGCGCGCAAGATGTAGACGGGACCATCGGGCATCCGGCAAAATCTTCAGCCCTCCAGGCAACGGTCACTTCACCGCGGAAAATGCGGTCGGCACCAGCAATTGACTGACGATATTGCCGACAATCTGGCCGTCGGCCTCGGTTTGCGCACGCGCGGCGATCCAGTCCGGATCGGCCTGAAACGCCCCCCACTTCTTCTCGCGCTCCGCCAGCGACTCCCAGGCGAGCAGATAGGTCAGTTCCTGGTTGGATTCGCCGATCAGCGTCGTGAAGAAACCGGCCTGCCTGATCCCATGTTTCTCAAACAGCTTCAGCGTGATGGTTTCAAAGCGCCTCAGCAATGCCGGCAGGCGGCCCGGCACACAGCGATAGACGCGGGTTTCATAGATCATCGGCATAACTCCCTGACTTATTGTTCTTGCGATAGCAGGAGCGGTTTGTCGCAACAATTCAATCGTTCGTCAAAGGCAGTCGATGCATGGCATCATACCAGCCGCGACTGCGCCATCGCGGCCTCGATGAACGAGGCGAACAACGGATGCGGCTCAAAGGGACGCGACTTCAGTTCGGGATGGTATTGCACCCCGATGAACCAGGGATGGTCTTCATATTCGACGATCTCCGGCAACACGCCGTCAGGCGACAGACCCGAGAAACGCAAACCATGCTGCTCGAGCCGATCCTTGTAGGCGGTGTTGACCTCAAAGCGGTGGCGATGGCGTTCCGAAATCTCGGTGGCGCCGCCGTAGACGGCGGAAACCCTGCTGCCGCGCTTTAGTACCGCGGGATAGGCGCCAAGCCGCATGGTACCGCCGAGGTCGCCGCTCTTGGAGCGCTTCTCGAGTTCGTTGCCGCGCAGCCATTCCGTCATCAGGCCCACCACCGGTTCGGACGTCGGGCCGAACTCCGTGGAATTGGCCTCCGCGATGCCGACCAGATTGCGGGCGGCCTCGATCACCGCCATCTGCATTCCGAAGCAGATGCCGAAATAGGGCACGTCGCGCTCGCGGGCGAACTGCGCCGCGCGGATCTTGCCTTCGGCGCCGCGCTGTCCGAAACCACCGGGCACCAGGATGCCGTTGACATGTTCAAGGAACGGCGCGGGATCCTCGTTTTCGAAGACCTCGCTCTCGATCCAGTCGAGATTGACCTTTACCTTGTTGGCGATGCCGCCATGCGACAGGGCCTCGATCAGCGATTTATAGGCATCCTTCATCCCGGTGTACTTGCCGACGATGGCAATCGTCACCGCGCCTTCGGGATTGCGTATCCGCTCGTTGATGAGGTGCCAGCTCTGCAGCGCCGGCGGCAGCTTCGGCGCGATGCCGAAAGCCGCCAGCACTTCGTCGTCGAGGCCGGCGGCGTGATAAGCCTCCGGCACGGCGTAGATGTTGTCGACGTCTCGCGCCTCAATCACGGCACTTTCGCGCACATTGCAGAACAGGCCGAGCTTGCGCCGTTCCTCCTTCGGGATCGGGCGGTCGGTGCGGCACAGCAGGATGTCCGGCTGGATGCCGATCGAGCGCAGCTCCTTGACCGAATGCTGGGTCGGCTTCGTCTTCAACTCGCCGGCGCTGGGAATGAACGGCAGCAGCGTCAAATGAATGTAGATGGCGTGATCGCGCGGCAGGTCGTTCTTGATCTGGCGGATCGCCTCGAAAAACGGCAGGCCCTCGATGTCGCCGACGGTGCCGCCGATCTCACACAGCACGAAATCGAAATCGTCGTTGCTGTCGAGAATGAAATCCTTGATCGCGTTGGTGACGTGCGGGATCACCTGGATGGTGGCGCCGAGATAGTCGCCGCGGCGCTCCTTGGTGAGAATGTCCTGATAGATACGCCCGGTGGTGATGTTGTCCGCCTTGGTGGCGGGGCGCCCGGTGAAGCGCTCGTAGTGACCTAGATCGAGGTCGGTCTCCGCGCCATCATCGGTCACGAACACCTCGCCATGCTGATACGGCGACATCGTTCCGGGATCGAGATTGAGGTAGGGATCGAGCTTGCGCAGCCGGACCTTGTAGCCACGTGCCTGCAACAGCGCGCCGAGGGCCGCTGATGCCAGACCTTTTCCGAGCGAAGAAACCACGCCGCCGGTGATGAAGATATACCGCGCCATGGGACTTAACCTTTAAGGCTACTGGCGCGATTCGCCAAAGCGAATCGCTTGGCCGCAGCGAACATTTTGCCAGGCTGTGGGTGACGTGAAATTTAGCGTGCTATCAATATCTTGATGGGGGTTGCTGATGCAGGACGGTAGATGCCATCCTGCATGGCCCTCCTGCTTTATTGCGAACGCGGCGCCTGCGGACCGGATGGTGCCGGCTGACTCTGCTGCTCGTCGGACTTCTTCAGCAAATCCAGAATGCCTCCGCCGCTGGTCGGCGGAGCAATCGGCGTCGCCCCGCCACCCGCCGGCTGCGATTGTGATGTCGGGACGATGACCGAGCTCGGCTTGCGGTCGTAGCTTGCGAGCCAGGACAGGAACAGGCTGGTCACGAAGAAGCCCACGGCGAGCACCGCGGTCGTGCGCGTCAACAGGTTGGCCGTGCCCCGGCTCGACATGAAGCCCGCCCCGCCGCCGACCCCGAGGCCGCCGCCTTCGGATTTCTGCAGCAGCACGGTCGCGATCAATGTCGCAACGATCATCAGGTGAACTACGATAACGACGGTCTGCATTCTCTACCTTCCGTCGCAAACCGAAAGCGCCGGCAGCTGGCAGCGTTTCGGGCTTGCGGGGTTTGAAGTTGCGCGGTGTTACACGATTGGACGGGGCATTGTCACCCCCGAGGGATCACCATCGTCTCCGGCACCGCTTCGCAATTAGTTAGGGACAATCGCCTGCGATCGCAAGAAAATCGGTCGCCTTGAGGCTGGCGCCACCAATCAGGGCGCCGTTGACATTGGGCACCGCCATCAATTCCCGGGCGTTCGAGGGTTTGACCGAACCGCCATAGAGAATGCGGATCGCGGTCCCCTCCCCGTTAAACCGGCCGGTCAGAAAATCCCGGATAAACTTATGAATTTGCTCAACATCTCCAGTAGTCGGGGTCAGGCCGGTTCCGATCGCCCAAACCGGCTCATAGGCCACGACCAGATTATCGGCGCGCGCCCTGTCCGGCAGCGAGCCATTGAGCTGTCCGCGGCAAATCTCCAGCGTTTGGCCGGAATCGCGCTGCTGCCGGGTTTCACCGATGCAGACGATGGCGGTGAGGCCGGCGCGCCAGGCGGCCTCAGCCTTCGCTCGAACCAGCCCATCGCTTTCGCCATGATCGGCGCGCCGCTCCGAATGGCCGACAATGACGGCGCTGGCCCCGGAATCCGCGAGCATCTCGGCGGAAATATCGCCGGTATGGGCTCCGGACGCCTTGGGGTGACAGTCCTGCCCTCCGATCGCCAGCCTCCTTGAACCGCGCGACTTTTCGGCGAAACCGGAAATCAGGGTCGCCGGCGGGCAAACCAGCAGATCGGCCTTGCCAGTAACGGTGGACGCGCCCGCCAGCATGGCATCAAACTCGGCCGTGGACGTCTTGAGGCCGTTCATTTTCCAGTTGCCGGCGATCAGCGGCCGAATGGTGTTGGTCATACCCGGATTTCCGTCAATGGGTGGAACCGCCAAGCGCTAGCAGAGCCCGTGCGCCTGTGCCAGATGCCGGCAGCGGGTTCCCCTGGCCGTTAACCGCTTCGATTGGCCGGTGGCGCCGAGGTTGCGACACGAGGGCCGCCACTTTATGATGCCTTATCAACTCGGTGACGCCCGTTTGCGGAATTCGATCGCGGATTTCCGCTGGGCGAACCCCGGTTCCCTCCTGCCAACAAGTTGGACCCATGCTTCGAGGAATGCGCAAAGCCTCATCAAACTGGCTCGGCAAAATCATTATGGCCACGGTGATGGGCGTCCTCATCATCAGCTTCGGCGTCTGGGGCATCGCCGACATCTTCCGGGGCTTCGGACAGTCGACGCTGGCCAAGGTCGGTCATATCGAGATATCGACCGAGCAATTCCGCCAGATCTACACCGAAAGGCTGCAGCAGATCGGCCGCCAGTTCGGTCGTCCCTTGACCATGGATCAGGCCCGCGCGTTCGGGCTCGATCGCCAGGTGCTCCAGCAAACCATTGCCGAAGCCGCGCTTGATGAGGAGGCGCGGCAGCTAGGGCTTGGCCAGTCCAACGACGAAACCATGCGCATGATCTTCAACGATCCCAATTTCAAGGGGGTCAATGGCGCGTTCGACCCGGCCCGCTTCCAGACCGTGATCCGGCAGTTCGGCTACAGCGAGCAGCGCTTTATCGCCGAACAGCGGCGGGTGTCGCTGCGGCGTCAAATTGCAGGGACGATAGGGGCCGGCATCGAACCGCCGAAGGTGCTGATGGACGCCCTGGCGCGGTTTCAGAACGAACAGCGCACGGTAGAATACGTCAAGTTCGACGCAAACCAGGCCGGAGCGATTGATCCGCCATCGCCGGAAACACTGGCGGCCTATTTCGACGATCACAAAACCCAGTTTCGCGCGCCCGAATATCGCAAGATTTCCTTTGTCGCGATAACTCCCGAAGAGATCGGCAAGTGGTCGGAGGTCTCTGACGAGGATGCCAGGAAGGCCTTCGAGCAGCGCCGCGACAAGCTTGGAACGCCGGAACGGCGTCAGGTATCGCAAATCGTCTTCCCGAACGCCGAAGAGGCCATGGCGGCGCGCACCCGTATCGCAGCCGGATTGTCATTCGAGGATCTGGCCAAGGAGCGCGGCCTCAATCCGTCCGACATCGACCTCGGCCTCATCGCGAAGTCGGCGATTGTGGACCCTGCAATTGCGGAGGCCGCGTTCTCCCTGCCGTCCGGCGAGGTAAGCCAGCCGGAACAGGGCAAGTTCGGCTTTGCCCTGGTCAAGGTCGGCAAGATCGAGCCGGGGGTGACGCCGACCTATGAGAGCGCCGCCGCCGAGCTCAAAAAGGAGATTGCGGGCGAGCGCGCACGCACCAAAGTCGCCGAGCTGCGCGACAAGATGGAGGATGAGCGCGGCGGCGGCGCGAGCGTCATTGAGGCCGCGCAGAAACTTGGGCTCGCCGCCGTCACTGTCGACGCGGTCGACCGTTCGGGCCGTCTCCCCAGCGGCCAGCCGGCGCCGAACATCCCCCGCGGCCTCGATGTCGTCTCGCAGGCGTTCAACAGTGACGTCGGCGTCGACAACGATCCCATTCAGTTCAACCGCGGCTACGTCTGGTACGATGTTCTGGCCATTATCCCCTCGCGCGAGCGCACCCTCGACGAAGTCAAGGACCAGGTCGAGGCGAAATGGCGCGACGAGCAGATCACGAGCCGGCTGCGTACCAAGGCGACGGAAATGGTTCAGAAGCTGGAACAGGGCGGCAAACTTGCCGACGAGGCTGCCCAGGCCGGACTGAACGTCGAGACCGCCAGCGGTTTCAAGCGTGATGCTTCCGTGCCCGGCCTGCCCGCCGGCGCGATCGCCGCAGCGTTTCGTACCGCCAGGGATGGAGTGGGACAAACCCCCGACGTAGGCGCCAACGCCTGGATTGTCTTCCGCGTCACCGACATCAGCGTGCCGCCGGTCGACATCGCATCGGACGACATGAAGAAACTGAAGGACACGGTTCAGCGAGCACAAACCGACGAACAGCTTGCGGAATACATCACAAAACTTGAATCGGAAATCGGTACCAACGTGAATCAGGCGGCCTTCGCGCAGGTAACGGGCGCAAATAACTGACCATGCGTCAAAGTGTCGGCGCCCCACCTGAAATGAATTCCTCAACGGCTCGCCGTGAGGGCCTTGTTTTGCGTTTTGCTGAAAGCACGTGATGGACAATCTCAAATCTATCATCGCAAAGGTCGCCACCGGCGCGACGCTGTCCAGCGACGAGGCGGCGGCCGCCTTCGACAGCATGATGTCCGGCGAGGCCACGCCCTCGCAGATGGGCGGGCTGCTGATGGCGCTTCGCGTACGAGGCGAGACCGTCGAGGAGATTACCGGCGCAGTAGCCGCCGTGCGCGCCAAGATGCTGCGCGTCAAGGCCCCCGCCGATGCCGTCGACGTGGTTGGGACCGGCGGCGACGGCTCCGGGTCGGTCAACGTTTCGACCTGCGCCTCCTTCATTGTCGCCGGCGCCGGCGTGCCCGTCGCCAAACACGGCAATCGCGCGCTATCGTCCCGCTCGGGCGCCGCCGACGTGCTGTCCTCGCTTGGAGTGAAGATCGACATCACGCCGGAGCAGGTCGGCCGCTGCATCGCGGAGGCGGGAATTGGCTTTATGTTCGCGCCGGCGCACCATCCCGCCTGGAAGAACGTCGGCCCGACCCGCGTCGAACTCGCCACACGCACCATCTTCAACCTGCTGGGACCGCTGTCCAATCCTGCCGGTGTCAAGCGGCAGATGGTCGGCGTTTTTTCGAAGCAGTGGGTGCAGCCGCTGGCGCAGGTTCTGAAGAATCTCGGCGCTGAATCGGTCTGGGTGGTGCACGGATCCGACGGCCTCGACGAAATTACCTCGACAGGCGCGACCTTCGTCGCCGCGCTGGAGAACGGCACGATCCGTACCTTCGAGGTGACGCCCGAGGAAGCCGGCCTGCCGCGCGTCACCGGCGAGACGCTGAAAGGTGGCGATGCAAACGCCAACGCGGTGGCGTTACAAAGCGTCCTCGACGGGATGCCGAGCCCCTATCGCGACGTGGCGCTGCTCAACGCCGCGGCGGCGCTGATCGTGGCCGGCCGCGCGAAGAGCCTGAAGGAAGGCGTGGCGCTCGGGACCAAATCGATTGACAGCGGCGCGGCGATGGCGCGGCTGAAGCACCTTATCGCGGTCTCCAACAGCTAGCGCGGCCTTCCGATGTCCGACATCCTGACCAGGATCGAAGCCTACAAGCGCGAGGAGATCGCTGCCGCCAAGCGCGCTCATCCGCTGGCCGGCCTCGAAGCCAGGGCCAAGGCGGAGCCCGCACCGCGAGGCTTTGTCGCCGCGATCCGCCGAACGCTCGCCCGCGGCGACTACGCGCTCATCGCTGAAGTGAAGAAGGCTTCCCCGTCGCGAGGCCTGATCCGCGCCGATTTCGATCCGCCGGCGCTTGCGCGGGCTTATGAAGCGGGCGGCGCCACTTGCCTGTCGGTGCTGACCGACACGCCATCGTTCCAGGGCCATCTCGATTTCATGGTAGCGGCCCGCGCCGCGACCGCGCTGCCGGTGCTGCGCAAGGATTTCATCTACGATACCTACCAGGTGGTCGAGGCACGCGCCTATGGCGCCGACTGCATCCTGATCATCATGGCCGCACTTGAGGACGCCGCGGCGCGGGATATCGAGGAGGCAGCCATTGCGCACGGCATGGACGTCCTTGTCGAAATCCACGACCGCGCCGAACTCGACCGCGCATTGCGACTCCGCTCGCCGATGATCGGCGTCAACAACCGAAACCTGCGCACCTTCGAGACCACGCTTGCAACAAGCGAGGCGCTCGCGCCGCTGATCCCGAAGGACCGGCTGATGGTGGGCGAGAGCGGCATCTTCGCACCCGCCGACCTCGCCCGGCTGGCGCGCCTGGGCATGTCGACATTCCTGGTCGGCGAAAGCCTGATGCGGCAGGCCGATGTAGCGGCGGCAACGCGCGCCTTGCTGGCGCGCGGCGATGCCGTCGGCGCGAGCGGGACGCGCTGAGACATGGCGCGCCGGTCATCCCGCAACAAGACTGCCCTCACCCATATCGACGCAAAGGGTGAAGCGCGGATGGTGGACGTATCCGCCAAGGCCGCGACGGAGCGAACGGCGGTGGCGGAAGGCCGCGTCGTCATGAGCAAGTCGACGCTCGCGCTGATCGTTTCGGGCAATGCAAAAAAGGGCGACGTGCTCGGTACCGCACGGGTCGCCGGCATCATGGCGGCCAAGCGTACCCACGAGCTCATACCATTATGCCATCCGCTGGCCCTGTCGAAGGTGACGCTGGACATTACGCCGGACAAGAAGCTGCCCGGCTGTGTTGTCCGTGCCACCGTGAAGGTGACCGGTCCGACCGGGGTCGAGATGGAAGCGCTGACCGCGGTCTCGGTCGCCAGCCTGACGATCTACGACATGATAAAGGCCGTGGAGCGCGGCGTCCGCATCGAAGGCATTCATCTGGTCGAAAAACGCGGCGGCAAGTCCGGACATTACCGCGCCGGGGATTGAGCCGCAGAAAAAAGCGGGTGCTCGGCTTCGCGCTCGGCCTGCGTTGCGATGCCGCTCGCGATAGGTAAGCGGAAATGCCCTCGACGCACTGTTCAATGATCGAACGGCATCCCTGTTTTTGCGCTGTTCCGCCGGTGCCAACATCGTCGCCGCGGTCATTGTGGCCGTGGTGTCGAAGACCACCCTTCAGCAAAACGGATGACCGGAAGCGCAACGTCCGCGATGATCGCGAGAACCGGAAGCCAGATTAACTGACGATTAATCAAACTCGCTAACCTCACCTCCATACCGGCACGGTAGAGCAATGTCTTGGCCGGGGTTTGAGAAACTGCTTCGGCGTCGAGCACCGGCAGCAGCGATAAGACCCATGACGGCAGACGGTAACGCCTCCTTCAATTTCAAATTGAATGTCGGAGCATTCTCTCGCAGCGATCCGATTCGCTGGCTCGTGGTCGGCGGTGTCTTCCTGATCGCCGCAATCACGATCGGCACGACGATCATGGCTGGAATTTTTCGCGAGCGCGCGTTGACCAACCGCGAACGCGAGCTACAAAATACCGTGCTGCTGCTGGCTCGTCACTTCGACCAGCAACTCGACGATTTCACCGCCATTCAGCGAGACATTGTCGCGCAAATCCAGGCGGCCGGAAGTTCGTCCGAAATTTTCAAGGGGCAATTGGCCACCCTCGAATGGCACGAGGTGCTGAGGGCGAAGGTTGGCGCCGATTCCGGTTTCGGTGGCGTCAATCTGTTCAATGAACAGGGAATACTGATCAATTCGTCGCAGGCATGGCCGGTCCGGGATATCAGAATCGATGATCGAGCCTATTTCAGGGCTTTCAAGTCTGGTGCTGCAACCACACCGATTTTGATCGAACTGGTGCGGGGCCGCTTCTCGGGGGCCTGGGCAACCGTCATCGCCAATAGACTGAACGGGCCGAAGGGCGAGTTTCTCGGGGTCGTTACCAGGGCCATAGCGCCGGCCGCCTTCGAAAAATTCTTCGCGTCCGCGGCGCTTGAGCAAGAAGCAACGATTGCCCTGCACCATCGCGAGGGTACTTTGTTGGCACGTTACCCCCAAGCCGACGAGGCGATCGGACGGAATTTCAAGACTGAGCTTGTTCGTCAGGAAACACTTTTTACCCGCGACCATGACTCCGCGCGCTTGACCAGCCCGGTCGATGGCAAGGACCGGCTCGTCTCGGCCCGCGCCTTGGCGAATTTTCCAATCGTCGTGGTCGCGACCACAACTATATCGGCAGCGCTCGGTGAATGGCGGGAACAAACCAGATTCATGATCGCCGTCGCCGGCCTCTTCGTGCTCGTGATAACGACGATGCTGTTTCTCGTCATTCGCAAATTGTCGCAGCAGCATCGAATGGAAAAACAGCGCCTGGACACCGCGATCAACAACATGACCCAAGGCCTGCTGTTGTTTGATTCCTCGCAGCGGCTTGTGGTCTGCAACCAACGTTACCTCGAGATGTACGGTTTATCGGCGGAGCATCTGAAACCGGGCTGCACGTTTCGCGATGTTGTCGCCTATCGCAAAGCCTCCGGCTCTTTTGAGGGCAATCTTGACGAATACTGTTCGCGTGTTCTGCGGGAGATCGGACAAAGAAACTCCATGGTCATCGATATCCCGGACGGACGTTCAATTCAGGTCATAAACGAACCGTTGACCGATGGCGGATGGGTCGCGACCCACGAGGACATCACCGAGCGCATCCGCGCCGACGAGCAGATCAGACATCTCGCGCATTACGACGGGCTGACCGATCTGCCAAACCGTGCATTGTTTCACGAACGGCTGAGACAGGAGCTGGCTCAAATTGCTCCAGGCGAGCAGCTGGCGGTACTGTATATCGATATCGACGAATTCAAGAGCGTCAACGATTCACTCGGGCACATGATCGGCGACGAACTGCTGAAATCGGTGGCGGTTCGCCTTAACCAGTGCATCGACGGTTCCGACTTCGTCGCACGGCTGGGAGGCGACGAATTCGCCATTGTACAGACCGCGGTCAAGGACCCCGCCCAGGTCGTCGACCTGGTTACGCGGGCTTTCGCTGCGATCCGCGCACCCTACGACTGTCTCGGTCACCAGGTTACGGCGGATGCAAGCATCGGCATTGCCCTCGCCCCTCAGAATGGAGCTGACCTCGATCAAATCCTGAAGAACGCCGACCTGGCGATGTATGCCGCAAAATCAGCGGGTCGACGAACCTGGCGCTTCTTCGAACCGGCAATGGACGCGCGCGTCAAGGCACGCCGGATGCTGGAGACAGACCTGCGCAAGGCGATAGCAAACCAGGCGCTGGAGGTTTACTACCAGCCGTGCGTCAGTCTTCAGGACAACAGGATCTCGGGCTGCGAGGCCCTGGTGCGCTGGCGACATCCCGAGCGCGGCATGATCTCGCCCGCCGAGTTCATCCCGATCGCCGAAGAAACCGGCCTGATCAATGAACTCGGCGAATGGGTGCTGGCTACCGCCTGTGCCGAGGCCACGACATGGCCCGACCACATCAAGCTCGCAGTCAACGTCTCGCCGGTTCAGTTCAGAAGCAACTCGCTGGCATTGAAGATTGCTGCAGCGCTCGCAGCCTCGGGACTTGCGGCGAGCCGTCTGGAACTGGAAATCACCGAGGCAGTGCTGATCCGCGATGATGATGCCGCGCTCGAGATTCTGCACCAGCTCCGCGCCATCGGCGTGCGGATCGCACTCGACGATTTCGGCACCGGCTATTCCTCGCTGAGCTATCTGCAGCGTTTCCCCTTCGACAAGATCAAGATCGATCGCTGCTTCGTCAACGATATCGCCGAGCCGGGCGGGTCCTCCATCGTTCAGGCCGTGGTGAACATCGCCGCGGCGCGACATATGACAACCACTGCGGAGGGAGTTGAAACCCACCGGCAACAGGAATTGCTGCGTGGGCTCGGCTGCACTGAAATGCAGGGATATCTGTTCAGCGCCCCGAAGCCGGCCGCGGAAGCCAAACGAATCTTGTTCGAGCACCGCGCAAGGCCGGCGGCCGTGGCTTGAGGTTCGGACGCCTCGAGGCAGACATTAAAGCACCCGGGCCGCATCGACGCATGATCGCACGAGGCTAGTCCGGAACCGTCGCCTTCGGCGACGGCGACGGCACGCCGGCATTGACGGTGACGCCGCGCAAGAGAGTGTAGGCAGCAGCCAGCGCCTTGTCGTCCTTCTCCGCGGGTGGAACATAGGATTGTGATCCCGTCTGCTCCTTGCCTTCGGCGGAGAGATGTCCGCGCATCGACGCCTCGCCCTTGGTTTCCGAACGGGCCTTCAACTCGTCAGGCACCTCCTGCAGCACATCGATGTCGGGCGAGATGCCCTTCGCCTGGATCGATCGGCCGGAGGGCGTAAAATAGCGCGCGGTAGTCAGCGCCAGTGCGCCGCTGCCGAGCGGGATGACCGTCTGCACCGAGCCCTTGCCAAACGAACGGGTGCCTATCAGGGTCGCGCGCTTGTGGTCGTGCAGGGCGCCTGCGACGATCTCGGATGCGGAAGCCGACCCGCCATTGATCAAAACGACAAGCGGTTTGCCTTTGGTGAGATCCCCGCCCCGCGCCGTAAAGCGCTGGGTTTCATCCGGCTTGCGGCCCCGCGTCGAGACGACCTCGCCCCGCGCCATAAACGTGCCCGTCACGGAAACCGCCTGATCGAGCAGTCCACCGGGATTGTTGCGAAGGTCGAGGACATAACCCGCCAGGTTCTGTGACGGGATCTGTTTCGATATATCGCCGATTGCTTTCTTCAGCTCGTCGGTGGTCTGATCGTTGAATGAACTGATCCGGATATAGCCAATATTGCTGCCGTCGATGTGGTAGCTGACCGGACGCACGCGGATGATTTCGCGCACGATCGTCACGTTTATGGGGGCTTCCGCGCCCTTGCGCGTGATGGTGAGCCGGATCTTGGTATTGACCGGCCCCTTCATCTTGTTCACGGCCTGCTCCAGCGTGAGCCCCTGAACCGCTTCGTCGTCGATCTGGGTGACCAGGTCACCTGACCTTATGCCGGCCTTCGCCGCGGGGGTGCCATCCATCGGCGCAACCACCTTGACCAGGCCGTCTTCCATCGTGACCTCGATGCCGAGCCCGCCGAACTCGCCGTGGGTCGTGTCCTGCATTTCGCGCCAGGCGCCGGCGTTCATGTACCGCGAATGCGGATCGAGCGAGGTGATCATGCCGTTGATCGCCCCCTCGATCAGCTTGGCGTCGTCGGGCTTTTCGACATAGTCGATCCTGATGCGCTCGAATACCTCGCCAAACAGATTGAGTTGCGAATAGGTATCGGCGCCGACCGTGGCCCTGGCCGTCGCGACCAGTTGCGCGCCGAGAGGCCCGGTGACGAGAAGGGTCAGGCAGACACCTGCGGCCGTGCCGAGGAGAAACAGGGAATTCTTGCGCATGGTGCGACCCTTATCGCTGTCGGTGGTGGCCCGCCGCGGGCGCGGTAACAAGCTTCTCGCACTTCGGACCGGTCGAGACCCCTTATACCTTCTTTGTTCTACGGTTGCCTGGAATCCATCAAAACGAACAGGATCCGACAGGTCTCGGTTCCGCGATTGACCCAGGCGTGATTGGTCGCCTGTTGCACGATGGTATCGCCTGGCTTGAGGTGAACGACGGTATCATCAAGCATCATGTCGATCTCGCCCGACAACACCACCGCGTAGTCGACGCTGCGGGTGCGATGCATCAGCGGGTGCGTCACCGGCAGGCCTCGCGCCGGCGCTACGGGACCGACCGCCTTCATCAGAAATCCGGGCTCCATCTTCGCTTCGCTCGCCGCATCGAGCGGCGGGAACTCGACCACGCGGAATTTGGTGCCATTGTCGAGCGGCGATACGCCGACCGGGATCGCGGAGGTGTCGTCCTTGAAGGAGAAGCCAAGCGGATAGGTATTGGTGACCCAGAGGTTGGTGGCATTCAAACCGTAAGGCCCGGCTTGCAACGGCATGCGGCTGTCGAACATCACCACCGCCTTGTTGTTGGCGTCCAGTCCCGTGACGACGCGGCGAATATCGGAGGCGTCAGCGGTCGAACATACCAGCAGCATGGCGGCGAGCGCGCGGATGGTCCTGCAGATCATGATCTCACTCCCTGTCGGCGATGAAGGCTGAACCTGGCGTCAGCGCGTGCCGAGCGAGCGAAGATCGCAGGAGCTACACAGGCCGGTCAATGTCGCGCGAGCCATCAGCGACCGTAGATTCCCGTCAGGGTCGCCTTCGCAAGCGTATGGAAGTGCAAGTCGAAACCAACCAGCGCGGCGGATGCGTTATGGTTCTTGGCAAATGGCAGCTTGTCGACGTCCACCGCGAAAACCGTGATCTGGTAGCGATGCGGCTTGTCGCCCGCCGGCGGACACGGGCCGCCATATCCGTCGGTGCTCAAATCGGTTCGGCTCTGAATCGAGCCCTTGGGCATCAGCTTCTTCTTCACGTCGCCGGCGCCTTTTGGCAACGAAGTCGTCGCCGGCGGAATGTTGAATACGACCCAGTGCCAAAAACCGCTGCCGGTCGGCGCATCGGGATCAAACATGCTGACGGCGAAACTCTTGGTGGCGGCTGGCGCGCCGCTCCAGCTCAAGGCCGGGGAGATGTTGCCGCCTTTGCACCCGAAACCGGCGAGCACCTGCTCGTTGCCAATCATGGCGCCCTCGCTAATTTCCGGGCTGGTCAAGGTCATGTTCTGCGCCTCAGCCGCGCTCGCGCCCAACGCGCCTGCCGCAAGCGCCGCGATCCAGACCGCCAGTTTCGTCATGGCAATGCCTCCCTTTTTGATGCGCCGGACTTTTCTCTTGATCCACCCAAGCCGGCGCCGATCCTAGCAATTTCGGGATGGCGTGGAAACTCGAAAGCCATGGGCGACGGCTTACCTGATCCCACGCAATCGGTTATGGATGTTCCCGATGCGCAAGCGCCCGATCGTCACATGGGGCTGGCCGGCGCATTCCACCGGAAATAATTCCGGGGCAACAATCGGGAGGATCACCATATGCTCAAGTCTATCGCGATCGCGGCTACCGCGCTGGCGTTTGGCGTTATCTGCGTCATCGTTCTGCCCCTGCCCGGCCAGCGCGTGGCCGCGCAATCGGCCGGAATGTTCGTCAACGCCGTCGATCTCGACATCGTGCCGGCCGAGCGCGAAAACTATCTGGCGGCGATCAAGGAAAACGGCGCCGCCGCCGCCAGGGAGCCGGGCTGCCGCCGGTTCGACATCCTCAACCTTGCGAGTGATCCGAACCATTTCTTCCTCTACGAAGTCTACGACAGCGAGGCGGCATTCAAGGCGCACCGCGAGACCGAGCATTTCAAGAAATATATGGCCACCACAGGCAAAATGGTCGCCAAGCGCGACGCGAGGCAGATGTCGGTGATAGCCGGAAACGCCAAGTAACGAAGTCGAATAGCGCGCCCGCTCCGGTTCATGCATCAGCCGGTTTGGTTGCCGGCTGTGCATTTCTCGCATAGGCGCGCCAGATGCGCCGGTCTGGCGCATCTGATATTGGCGGGATGGCTTCCGGGGCAGGCGCGGCCGGACATTCGCCAGGAGAAAACGATGAACGAAGCGACCCGCATCCCCGCAACCAGCGAACTCGGCGCGAGCAAGGAGGAGTTCCAGAACCTTCACGAGTTCGTGCGCAAGGCCCGCGCCAACCTGAACCAGAACGCCTGGGACTACATCGTCGGTGCCGCCGAAACCGAGACCACGATGCGCCGCAACCGCATGGCGCTGGACGAGATCGCCTTCCGGCCGCGGGTGCTGCGCAATGTCGCTCGCGTCGATGCCTCCGCCGAGGCGTTCGGCCGCAAGTTGCGCCTGCCGGTGATGATGGCGCCGGTCGGGGCGCTCGAGATCTTCGATCCCGCAGGCGCCGCGGCCAGCGTCGCCCGCGGCGCCGGCAGGTTTGGTGCCGCCCACATGCTGAGCTCGGTCTCGGAGCCGGGCCTGGAGAAGGTTGCCGAGGCCGCGCCGGACGCGTTGCGCATCTATCAGCTCTATGTCCGCGGCGACGATGCCTTTGTCGAGGACCGCGTCAGCCGCGCGATCAAGAGCGGCTATACCGCCTTCTGCCTGACCGTCGACACCGCCCATTACAGCCGCCGCGAGCGCGACATCGCCAAGCGTTACGTGCGCGAAAGCCGCCTGCGCGCCACCGGCGGCGATTTCCAGAAGGGGCTGGAGTGGCGCACCGTCAAGCTGATCAAGGACAAGTACAGGATCCCGCTGGTCCTCAAGGGGATCGCCACCGCCGAGGACGCTGCGATCGCGCTCGATCACGGGGTCGAGTGGATCTACGTGTCGAACCATGGCGGACGCCAGCTCGACCATGGCCGCGGCGCCATGCACGTGCTGCCTGAAATCGTCAGCGCGGTGAAGGGGCGCGCGAAAATCATGGTCGACGGTTCGTTCTGCCGCGGCAGCGACGTCGTCAAAGCGATCGCGATGGGCGCCGATCTCGTCGGCATCGGCCGCCTGCAATGCTGGGCGCTGGCGGCCGCCGGCGAAACCGGCATCGTGCGGATGCTTGAGCTCCTGGAGGACGAAGTGATCCGCTGCCTGGGGTTGCTCGGGGTGACGAAATTCGCCGAACTCGACAAATCCTATCTGCATGCGGCAACGCCGACCAACCTGCCCCATGTGTTCAGCGCCTTCCCGCTGCTCGACATCGAGCCGTACCGGTATTGAGGGCAAATGACCCCTCTCCTGCTGTCTCCGGGCGCGGCCGATGCGCTGTTGTTCGATCTCGGCCGCGTGGTGCTCGATATCGACTTCAACAAGACGATTCTCTGCTGGGCCGGCCACGCCGGATGCGAGCCGTCCGACATCGTCGAGCGCTTCGTGCGCGATGAGGCCTACCGGGATCACGAGACCGGCAAGATCTCCGACGAAGCCTATTTTGACAGTTTGCGCGCCTCGCTTGGTGTCGAGCTCTCCGACGCCCAGTTCCTGGAAGGCTGGAACGCGATTTTCGCCGGCGAAATGCCGGGCATTGCGCCGCTGCTGGCGCGGGCCGCGCGACGCCTGCCGCTTTATGCGTTCTCCAATACCAACACGCCGCATGTCGAGCATTTCTCCAATGCCTACGCCGATCTGCTTGGCCATTTTCGCGAAGTCTATCTGTCCCCGGCGATCGGACTTCGGAAACCCGACGCGGCCGCCTATGACCATGTCGTCAACGCGATCGGCGTGCCGGCCTCGCGCATCGTGTTCTTTGACGATCTCGCCGAGAATGTTGAAGGCGCCAGGGCCCGGGGCCTTTTGGCCGTTCAGGTCAGATCTTCCGCCGACGTCGCCGCCGCCCTCGACGCGCTCGGGATTTAGCGACGGTGTCTCCCTTCCGTCATTCCGGGATGTTGCGTTAGCACCAGACCTCAGATGCGTAATTGCGCATCGGGGAATCTCGAGATTCCGGGTTCGCTCGCTTACGCTCGCGCCCCGGAATGACGTCGGTGATTGAGTCATGAGCTCGCATTCCCGCGGCGCGACAGCGCCCGAGGTTTGCATCAACCTTGTCCCTCTCGATAACAGAGGGCGCAGGGAAAGCCGGGTGCCGGTTGCACCCGCGGCCGCGTGCGCAGTGTAGAAAGCACACGCGTTAGTCACCACAGGTACGCCGGAAACGCCCGGCCTTCCCTGCGCAATGGTTTTAACGGTTTCCTTCGCGATCTCCCCGGTGACCGGGCTTTCTTGCCACCGTCGCTCTCAAGAAGCTTGCTTCTCAAGAACTTGACGCCAGCGTCGGGGCGTCAGGACCACGCGACTTCGCCGTCCGCGCCTGAGCCGTTCGTCTCACGGCACCTTCGCGTCCACCGCATCCCGCACCCAACGTCCGTGACGTGCGCAACGCCCCTCTTATCGAGGCGGGACAGCGCGAAAGATGCTGGTGATTTGGGGTTGCAACAAAGCAGAATATTTTTCAGGAAAGGACTGGACTACCCAAATCAGGTTGAATCGGCTGGAGAAATTCGCTTTTAGGCGCAAGGTAAAGCGCACAACAGCAAACGCCTTACCGCCCGATCGGCTGGTAGCGTAACAGCGCTGGCAATGCCCATTGGCTTCCCTCCCGCCTTTGCCTCCACCCGCCCCGTCGGCTAGAACCCTCGCTGTCGTTCCCGTACGGACAAGAAACGAGACCTCACCCGTGGCATTGATGCCTGTTGCCGACGCTCTTGCCGCCGTCCTGGCGGGCGCCGAACCGCTGCCCGAGGAAATGATCGCGCTGGATTCGGCCCATCATCGCGTGCTGGCGGGCGACGTCGCGGCCTTGCGCACCCAGCCGCCGCAGGCAATGTCGGCGATGGACGGCTATGCGGTGCGTTCGATCGACGCCGCGAACGCCGCGGCCTGGCTCAAGGTGATCGGCGAGGTCGCCGCCGGCCGGCCGTTCGAGCGGGTTGTTGGCGCTGGCGAAGCGGTGCGCATCTTTACCGGCGGGGTGATTCCCGACGGCGCCGACGCGGTCATCATTCAGGAAGACACCGTGATCGAAGGGGGTGGCATCACCATCACCGAAGCCGCGGTCCGGGGACGGCATATCCGTCCCGCCGGGGTCGACTTTCACAAGGGCGACGTGCTGCTGGCCGCGGGCCACCGCCTCACCGACCGCGATCTCTCGCTCGCCGCCGGCATGAATTATCCCCATCTGGCCGTGCGCCGCCGCCCCAGGGTCGCGATCCTGGCCACCGGTGACGAGTTGGTGATGCCCGGCGAGATCCCCGGCCCCGGACAGATCGTCTATTCCAACGGCTACGCGCTGCGGGCACTGGCCCGCGACGAGGGCGCGGAGACCATTGATCTTGGCATTGCCACCGACACCCTGGAGGCCACGACCGACGGCATCCGCCGCGCCCGCGACCTTGGCGCCGACATTCTCGTCACCACCGGCGGCGCCTCGGTCGGCGACCATGACCTCGTCAAGCGGTCGCTCGAAGCCGAGGGCGTGGCGATGGCGTTCTGGCGGATCGCGATGCGGCCGGGCAAACCGATGATGCACGGCCGGTTGGGGGCGATGCGGGTGATCGGCCTGCCCGGCAATCCCGTGTCCTCCTATGTCTGCGGCTTCCTGTTTCTGGTGCCGCTGATTCGCACGCTGTCGGGGCGATCTCCCGTCCATCACGTCCGCCAAACCGCGGTGCTCGGACGCAATCTCCCCGCCAACGACCTGCGCGAGGACTATCTGAGGGCCCGCCTCGAGAGGCGCGACGACGGCGCGCTGGTCGCGACGCCCGTCAACCATCAGGACTCTTCGTTGTTGGGGAATCTCGCTGCGGCACGGGCGCTTGTGATCCGTCCGCCGTTTGCGCCGGCGGCAACCGCCGGCACGGCTTGCGACATCCTGCGGCTGCCTGACTGAAGCCCTGACTGCCGCGTTCGCGCAAAAGCGGGTTTGTTGACGATAAATTAATTGGTTGCGGAACACATATGGAACATATAGTGTTCGTTCATGATTTGTTTCTAGACTTTGATGGCTACAAACCGGAGTCCCCTGACTCCGGTAGCCTCGGACTTTAGACGCCTCGAATTAAGACGCCTCGAGTTTAGACGTCTCGGAATCGAACGACATCAACCTGGGGACTGGACGAGATGCTCACGCGCAAACAATACGAACTCCTGCAATTCATCAGCGAGCGCCTGAAGGAGTCGGGCGTCCCCCCCTCCTTCGACGAGATGAAGGATGCGCTGGATCTGCGCTCGAAGTCCGGTATCCACCGCCTCATCACCGCGCTGGAAGAGCGGGGCTTCATTCGCCGCCTGCCCAACCGCGCCCGCGCCATCGAGGTGATCAAACTGCCGGAGCTTTCCGGCGGCGGCGGCAATGGGCGGCGTGGCTTCACGCCCAGTGTCATCGAAGGCACGCTCGGCAAGGTCCGCAGCGGCGGCAGCATAGGTTCCGAGGACGATGGCAGCCGCCCGGTGGCCGTGCCGGTGATGGGCCGTATCGCCGCCGGCACACCGATCGAAGCGTTGCAGACCCGCAGCCATACCATCAGCGTGCCCCCGGACATGCTCGGGTCCGGCGAGCATTACGCGCTCGAGGTGCGCGGCGATTCCATGGTGGATGCCGGAATCCTGGACGGCGACATGGCGCTGATCCAGCGCAACGAGACCGCCGACACCGGCGACATTGTCGTGGCCCTGATCGACGACGAGGAAGCGACGCTGAAGCGCTTCCGCCGCCGCGGCGCGTCGATCGCGCTGGAACCGGCCAATACCTCCTATGAAGTGCGTATCCTGCCGCCGAACCGGGTGAAGATCCAGGGCAAGCTGATCGGCCTGTACCGGAAGTACTAATACCAGCCGTCGCTGGCATCTACCCATCCACATCGTCATGGCCGGGCTTGACCCGGCCATCCACGTCTTTGATCTGGCTTGGCGTGGATGCCCGGGTCATAGGCTGGCGGAGGCGACGCCGTCCTTCGGACGGCTGCCCGGGCATGACGAGTCAAGGAATGTGGTCCCTGGTTTACGCGAGCATCTTACGGGAAGTCCGTCTCCTGACTGTCGGGCGATGTGACTTCGTCGCGCCGCGTCCGCGCAGACGGCGTCTCCACAAATTCCTGTCCTCGGCTGGAACCGGGACGGCTCAAACGCATTTGTGATTTGGTTCACGAGCGGGAGCCGTACAATTGCCGCCAACGCGGCAAATGCTCACGCGATTGTCCACGCTGATAGAGGCCCGCGCCTCCATCGTTGGAGCATGTGCTTTCCCGGAAGATCCGTTCCGGCTTTTTCCGGATCATGCTCGAGGCGGCGCCGGCTGGCTATCTCGAAAGAGGAGCGATCCGATGTGTGACTATAGTCTGCACGCCGTTGCGACGCGCCCCGCACGAGTGGGGGAAACCTTGATTACCACGACATTCCGCGGCACCTCGACACGAGGCTTTGCATCAGCAAACGAGCCCGATGTCGCGGTCTGCATGCTGCCAGGGACGGAGTTGGCGTTCGCGGAAAACGTCCGCTACGACAACCGGTGGATCTGGACGCGGCAGGTCAATTTCCGGGTGGGGAAATTCGGTGCAGTAGACCAACACATTGCGGATCGCCATCATGACGCGATCGAATTTCCGGACGGAAGCCGCGTGCTGGTGACGCTGCTCTGCGAGGGACAGCGTGCAACGGTGCTGCAACTGCCTGTGGTTCAGCAGGCCGCGGGCCGCACGGCAGTCGCCGGTGCATCCACGGCAACGCCGATCTCCGCGGGTTAAGGGATGGTCCAGCCCGCCGGTCCGGGCCGACGGGATGCTGGCACGTGCCTGCGATCGACGATGATGGTTGCGAACTGCATTCAAGGCGTGCCGTGAATCACGCGGCGGATCGACGCGCCGAAGAGCTTGGCCATCTGAAACTGGCGCTGGCGACATTCGCGTTGCAACTCGATGCGTTCGAGATGCGGGCGCATGAAGTTCTGCTCAGGGTCGGCAAGCCCGACAATTCTGGCCCGCTGTCCGATAGCGGTCGTAGAGCCGGCAAGGATTTGGCGTCGAAAGGATGACGCG
This sequence comes from uncultured Alphaproteobacteria bacterium, assembly GCA_963742085.1. Lineage (GTDB taxonomy): Bacteria > Pseudomonadota > Alphaproteobacteria > Rhizobiales > Xanthobacteraceae > Bradyrhizobium. The sequence goes on from CAVUKM010000001.1 coordinate 97,662, forward strand.
ATTGACGGTCAATAAAGTCACATGGCAACAAGCGGGACACGTGACCGAACCGGGCCGCTACATGTTCAGGTTCGGGTGGCTCACGATCACGACGGAAGATCTCGCCATCTGGGAGCAATTCCCGGATGCGCTGTTTGCGCTCGTGAAGACTGCAGGAACCACCGACGAGACGGAAGAATTTCACCTCGGCGCCTTCGAACTGCAGGAAAGTTCTCTGTCGCGCGAGAACTGAGGCGCCGCGCCGTCGTCCCGGATGGTCCAGCGGCGCCGAACCGGGCGACGGTGGCGGCGCGTGCCTGTTTTCAATCCTCCGCCTGGACATCAGCTTCCGCCGGTGTCGCATCCACGGCCCGCGGAACCGCCGGGCGCGGTGCAGGGGTGGCTGGCTCCGTCTCGGCGTCGCCCGCGGCCGCGGGCGACCAGGGCCGGTTGACGCCTTTTGGCTTGACCGCGTCGACGACAAATCCGTCCCTGGTCCGCCGCAGCGCCATGGCGCCCTGCCTTCGCAAACGTTCGCGGTCGATAACGGTGGCGGCACAGGCCGGCGGCGCCTGCCTTGTGGTCACGAGAAGCGCCGCGCGCTCGCAATCGTCGGCCAGCGCGTCGGGACGCAGCGTCAGCGCCACGAACCTGCCGTCTGCCAGCTGCGCCACACACCCCGCCTCGTCGCAGGATACGCCATCGGAGAGCGAGGCATCGCCGGTCTGCCTCGCATCCGCGTCGGCAGCCAGCCACTCCTTGAACAGGAACGCATCCTTGCCGGTCTTCATCAGATGCAACTGGCCATCCCGACCCCGGACGCCGACATTGTGCCCATCACCTGAAATCAGGATATCCGGCTGCGGCACCGCCAGCGCCCAGATCACCGCAAGCAGCAGCACCGCTGCTCCGCACCACCGCAGCGGCGTCCGCAACAGCCCGAGAAGGATAATCCCCGCGCTCGCCGCGATCAGCGGACCCGTTCCGAACGCCGCCATGCGGCCGATCGCGCCCGGAAGTGCCGCGACCCACTCCGTCACCACGATCATCCAGTCGATCCCGACGCCCATCAGCCACCAGAAGAAGCCATCGAAGCCAAAGGGCATGGCGGCCAGGCCGAGCATGCCCGCAGGCATCACCACCGCCGAAACGACCGGCATCGCCGCCAGATTGGCGAGCACGCCATACGGCGTCACCCGGTGAAAGTGGAAGGCGGCATAGGGCGTGGTCGCGAGCCCCGCCACCAACGAGGCCAGCGTCAGGGTCACGATTTCCCGTCCGCCCCACATCGCCACTTTTGCAGCGGCCGAGTTGTCCGGCGCGGCAAACAGGCGCGGCATGCCGATCTGCACCAGGGCCACCAGCCCGAGCGTGGCTGCAAACGACATCTGGAAGCTCGGATGCACCAGCGCCTCCGGCGCCAGCGTCAGCACGACCATCGCCGCCAGCGCCAGCGTTCGAAACGTCACGGCCCGGCGGTCGACCATGACGGCGATCAGAACCACCGCCGTCATGTAAAACGACCGTTGGGTGGCGACTTCGGCGCCCGACAGCAGCAGGTAGAAGGCAGCCGCCGCAAGCGCTCCCGCGGCGGCCCATTTCTTGATCGGAAAAGCGACGGTCAACACGGGGAAGAGCGCCAGCAGGGAGCGGATGGCGAAGAACACGACGCCGGCGACGACCGCCATGTGATATCCTGAAATTGACAATACGTGTCCGAGGCCGGAGATGAACATCGCATCGTTGACGGGCGTGGTGATCGCGTCGCGGCGGCCGGTCAAAAGAGCGGTCGCGATGGCGCGCTTGTCTCCCTCCAGCGTCGTCCGTATCCGCGCGTCGATCGCATCGCGCAGCTCCTGCATGAAGGCGGCGTAACGCAGGGACAGACCGCCCGCGACCGGCGGCTCGACGGTCTTGATGGCGCCGGTGACAAAGCCGGAAGCGCCGATGCCCTGAAAAAACATGTCGCGACTGAAATCGTAGCTGCCCGGCCGCAGCGGGGCGAGCGGCGGCTGCAGCCGCGCCTTTAGTTCGACAAAGCTGCCCACCGCGGGCGCGGTACCCTTGCGCACCGACAGCCGAACGCGCTCCAGGTTCGTCTGGATACGCGGCCCGTCCAGCTGCGTGACGCGCAACACGAACCGGTCGGTGCGTTCGCGGATGTCACGGCTTTCGACAAAACCCGACAGCGATACCGAAAAGGCCGGCCGCGCCAGCACGCCATGCGCGATCCGGGCCGTCTTCCATGTCGCCGTTGCGAAACCCCCAGCCACTGCGGCGACCATCACCGCGACCGCAAACATCCTTTGCCTTCGAAGCAAGAATGCCGCCGCGCAAAGCCCAATCGCGGTGACGGCGGCCACCGGCAAGACCGGTTCATGATCGGCCGCGAAATAAAGCGCAATGCCGGTGCCGAAGGCGATCGGCACCCAGGGCAGCAAACGGCCAGCGCCGGCTTCGGCGCGGACCCATTCGCGTATCTTGCCGAGCAAGGCCGACCACGCGCCAAAGCCGGACGGCGCAAAGCCGCCCGCCTGCGCCGCGCTCCGCGGCGGCCAGGTTCCCGCAATACCCTGCGTCCGGCCCGGAGCCCTGCCCCGTTCTGCCATCCGGTTACCCTAAGCTACATGCCGGAACGCCATGCTACCCTGACGTGTCGCGCGGGCGAAAGCCGAACGGATGCAGAATCCCCGGGGAAGGCGTCGATTATGGTGGCGGTCTCCCCCGAACTCGCCGCCGGTCGTTTTGGCAGAACGTATCGCGTCAGCGCCCGGTTCTGCTAAAAACCGCATCGAATCCACCGTCATGAGAAAACTTCGACGGAAGTCTCCAGACCAGGAAACATGCTTCGTGACAGGCCAGGAACTTAAACAACTTCGCCAGGATCTCGGTGACGCGATCGGTCAGCCGCTATCCGCCGCCGACATGGCAAAGCTCTGCGGCCTTGCGCCGGGCGATGGCGCCGACACCATCCGCAGATGGGAAGTGACCGGCCCGAGCGGACCGGCGGGCAAACTCCTCCACATTCTGGCCATGGCCAGTGATCGCCATCCGATCCTGGAAAATTTCAACATCTTCGACCGGTGGGATGTCGACGAGAAAGACCGGCCCGCCCGCAAGGAAGCCTTCCGCCAAAAGATGCGCGACGAAATTCGCGAGCGCCTGGCCTGACCCCGGGTTCCCCGGCGGGAACTTGCCGGATCCCCCTGCGTGCGGCGCGCCATCACTCCGTTATCCACAGCGTTGAGTGCGCTACGACACCATCTGTCGAACCAGAGCCTTGTGCGCGCGCGTCGCACGCGGGACACTGTTCGCGGGCAGGTTGAGTGTCGGGAACCGCGCGATGAGTAACACTGACACAGGATTTGATTATGAGCGCTATCGCAGATTGCTGGCGGAGGCCGACGACGAGCGAAAGCGGATGGCGTTTATCGATTTGCTGATCGAAGAGAAGGCCAGGGACCGGCTTGCCGAGCAATCGCTCCGCTCCCGGCTTTCAGGACTGGGGCTGAAGACCAGCGTCGAGCCGCCGGGCCGTTAGATCACGATCCGATCAGGAGCATGATCTTTCCGGAAAACCGGTTCCCGCTTTTCCGGATCATGCTCCAGCGGCCTTGCCGCCGCGGAAACCCGCTCGACCGCAAGGCGCCTCAGCCCTTCCCGACTTCCTTCGCAAAGGTATCGCGCAGGCCGATGGTGCGGTTGAACACCGGACGGTCCGCCGTTGAGTCCTTGTCGCGGACAAAATAACCCTGCCGCTCGAACTGCACGACATCGTCCGAACGGCTTTCCGCGACCGCTTGCTCGACCCGCGCGTCCTTCAGCACTTCCAGCGACTGCGTATTGAGGTCGGCGGCAAAATTGGCCGCGTCGGGATCGGGCCTGGCGAACAGCGGATTGTAGATGCGGATTTCCGCAGGCTTCGATTGCGCCGCCGGCAGCCAGTGCATGGTCGCCTTGACCTTGCGGCCGTCGGGCGCATTGCCGCCGCGGGTGGCGGGATCGTAGGTGCAGCGCAACTCGACCACCTCGCCCGCGGCATTCTTCACCGCCTCGCGACAGGTGACAAAATACGCGTAACGCAGCCGCACCTCGGTGCCGGGCGAGAGCCTGAAAAACTTCTTCGGCGGGTTTTCCATGAAATCCTCGCGCTCGATGTAGAGCTCGCGGCCGAAGGCGATGCGGCGGCTGCCCGCCGCGGGATCGTCGGGATGGTTGATGGCTTCGAGCTCCTCGACCTGGCCTTCGGGGTAATTCTCGATCACGAGCTTGAGCGGCCGCAACACCGCCATCCGGCGCTGCGCGGTCTTGTTGAGAATTTCCCGGATGCAGAATTCCAGCATGCCGACATCGACGATGCTGTTGGCCTTGGCAACGCCAATACGCTTGACGAATTCCCGGATTGCCGCCGGCGGCACCCCGCGCCGCTTCAGTCCGGCAATTGTCGGCATCCGCGGGTCGTCCCAGCCGGCGACATGGCCGCCGCGCACGAGTTCGGTCAGCACCCGCTTGGACAGCAGCGTGTAGGTCAGATTGAGGCGTGCGAACTCATACTGATGCGGCTTCGAGGGTACCGGCAGCTTGTCGAGCAGCCAGTCATAGAGCGGCCGGTGATCCTCGAATTCCAGGGTGCAGATCGAATGCGTAATGCCCTCGATCGCATCCGATTGCCCGTGGGCATAATCGTAGCTCGGATAGATCGACCATTTATCACCCGTGCGCGGGTGCGTGGCATGGAGGATGCGATACAGCACGGGATCGCGCAGGTTGATGTTGCCCGAAGCCATATCGATCCTGGCGCGCAGCACGCGCGCCCCGTTGGGAAACTCGCCCGCCTTCATTCGGCGAAACAGGTCGAGGTTTTCCTCCACCGAACGGTCGCGAAACGGGCTGTTTTGGCCGGGTTCGGTGAGCGTCCCGCGTCTGGTCCTGATTTCCTCCTGCGACTGGTCATCGACATAGGCAAGGCCGGCGCGGATCAGTCCTTCCGCCCACTCATAGAGCTGCTCGAAATAATCCGAGGCATAGAACAGGTATTTTCCCCAGTCGTAACCCAGCCACTTCACATCGGCCTGAATGGAGTCGATATATTCCTGCTCCTCCTTGGTCGGATTGGTGTCGTCGAACCGCAGGTGGCAGCGTCCTGAAAATTCCTGCGCGATGCCGAAATTGAGCGCGATCGACTTGGCGTGGCCGATATGCAGGTAACCGTTCGGCTCCGGCGGAAAGCGCGTCACGATCTGGCTGTGTCTTTTGGCGTCGAGATCGGCCTGGACGATGTCGCGGATAAAATCGCGTCCCGCCTCTGCCGCCACCGGTTCTATGGTCATTCTTGTTTCCTGTCTGGGAATCAGCGGTCTATCTGCCAAATCCGCTCGTCCCACGGAAGGCTTTAGTTATGCCCGGTTCCTGCTATACACCCTCCGCGCCGTCAGGGCGTATCCCGCTTTCGCAGCCATCGCCGTAAATGTCCGACCCCATCGTCACGCGCTTTGCTCCCTCGCCGACCGGCTTTCTCCATATTGGAGGGGCTCGCACGGCCCTGTTCAACTGGCTTTACGCGCGCGGCCGCGGCGGCAAGATGCTGCTGCGTATCGAGGATACCGACCGGGAACGGTCGACCGAAGCGGCCATCGCCGCGATCCTGGACGGGTTGCGGTGGCTCGAACTCGATTGGGACGGCGAGGTCATCTACCAGTACAGCCGCGCCGCGCGCCACCGCGAGGTTGCGCAGGCCCTGCTGGCCAGCGGCAAGGCCTATCGCTGCTACGCCACGCCGGAGGAACTCACGGCGATGCGCGAGAAGGCCCGCGCCGAGGGCCGTACGCGCCTTTACGACGGCCTGTGGCGCGACCGCGACCCTTCCGAAGCCCCCGCGGGCATGAAACCCACGATCCGGCTCCGGGCGCCCCAGACCGGCGAAACCGTGATCGAGGATCAGGTTCAGGGCCGCGTGGTCTGGCAGAACGAAAACCTCGACGATCTGGTGCTGCTGCGCGGCGACGGCAATCCGACCTACATGCTGGCTGTCGTGGTCGACGACCACGACATGGGCGTCACCCACATCATCCGCGGCGACGATCACCTGATCAACGCCGCGCGCCAGAAGCAGATCTACGATGCGCTCGGCTGGGGCATCCCCAGCATGTCGCATATTCCGCTGATTCATGGGCCGGACGGATCGAAACTCTCCAAACGCCACGGCGCCCTGGGGGTCGATGCCTATCGTGCCATGGGATATTTGCCGGTCGCGCTGCGCAATTACCTGGTCAGGCTTGGATGGAGCCACGGCGACCAGGAGGTATTTTCGACCGAGGAAATGATCGCCGCATTCGACCTGCCGGGCGTAGGCCGTTCGGCTGCGCGCTTCGATTTCGCCAAGCTGGAAAACCTTAACGGCTATTACATCCGTCATTCCGACGATCAATCCCTCGTGAGCTTGTTCGAGGGGGTGCTGGACTACGTTCCTAACGGTCCGGACCTCAAGGCCAAGCTCAACGACACCACGCGCGCGCAATTGCTGCAGGCGATGCCGAGCCTGAAGGAGCGCGCCAAGACGCTGATCGAGTTGATCGACAGCGCCTATTACATCTTTGCCGACCGGCCGCTCGAAATCGATCCGAAGGCGGCAGCCTTGCTGACGCCGGAAAATCGGGAGCTGATCGGCAGGCTTCGCGCAGCCCTGGAAACGGTCACGGACTGGAAAGCGGAAACCACCGAGGCGGCGATGCGGGCTTTCGCCGAGCAGAACGGCCTCAAGCTTGGCGCGGTTGCGCAGCCGCTCCGTGCCGCCCTGACGGGACGCACGACGTCACCGGGGATATTCGACGTGCTGGCGGTACTCGGACGCCAGGAATGCCTCGCCCGGCTCGGCGATCAGGTCCCTACTTGAAGCCTAGATGCCGCCATCTTGCAGCGCACACTGCAATAAGCTACCCATTTAGCCGGCTTCTTTAGAATATCCGGCCTCCCTCGCCATCCCTCGGCATGGCGCGCGGTCGCCGGCTGTCGCAATGATCGCATCGGGGACCTCACGATGGACGCAACATCCCACAACAAAACCGCAACACTAACGGTAGGCAACAAGACCTATGATCTCCCGATTTTGAGCGGCACCGTCGGGCCCGATGTCATCGACATCGGCAAACTTTATGCGCAGGCCGGGATGTTTACCTATGACCCCGGCTTCACTTCCACTGGCAGCTGCCAGTCCAAGATCACCTATATCGACGGCGACGCCGGCGTCCTGGAATACCGCGGCTATCCGATCGAACAACTCGCCGAACACGGCGACTTCCTGGAAACCTGCTATCTCCTGCTTTACGGGGAACTGCCGACCAAGGCGCAGAAGGCCGATTTCGACAACCGCGTGATCCACCACACCATGGTTCACGAGCAGATGGCGCGGTTCTTCCAGGGCTTCCGCCGTGACGCCCATCCGATGGCGATCATGGTGGCCGCCGTCGGCGCGCTGGCCGCGTTCTACCACGACTCCACCGACATCAACGATCCACAGCAGCGCATGATCGCGTCGATGCGCATGATCGCGAAGATTCCCACCCTGGCCGCAATGGCGTTCAAATACACCATCGGCCAGCCCTTCATGTATCCGAAGAACTCGCTCAGCTTTGCCGAGAACTTCCTGCACATGTGCTTCGCGGTGCCCTGCGAGGACTACAAGATCAATCCGGTTCTCGCCGACGCACTCGACAAGATATTCATTCTGCACGCCGACCACGAGCAGAACGCCTCGACCTCGACGGTGCGTATCGCCGGCTCTTCCGGCGCCAACCCGTTTGCCTGCATCGCGGCAGGCATCGCCTGTCTGTGGGGGCCGGCGCATGGCGGCGCCAATGAAGCGGCGCTGGCGATGCTGTCCGACATCGGCACGGTCGACAAGATCCCCGATTTCATCAAGAAGGTGAAGGACAAGAACAGCGAAGTTCGCCTGATGGGCTTCGGACACCGCGTCTACAAGAATTACGATCCGCGCGCCAAGATCATGCAGAAGATGTGTCACGCGGTGCTGGCGGAGACCGGCCATGGCGACGATCCGATGCTCAAGGTCGCGCTGGAGCTGGAAAAGATCGCGCTCAACGATCAATATTTCATCGATCGCAAGCTTTATCCGAACGTCGACTTCTATTCGGGCATCACGCTGAAAGCGATGGGCTTCCCCACCTCGATGTTTACCGTTTTGTTCGCGGTAGCCCGCACCGTCGGCTGGATCAGCCAGTGGAGCGAAATGATCGAGGACCCGCAGCAGAAGATCGGCCGTCCGCGGCAACTCTATACCGGCGTCACGCGCCGCGATTACCTCCCCATCGGCAACCGCAAGTAATGGATGCCCGATGAGGTCGGATGCGGCCGTCCCGCATCCGGCCCCGCCCGCGCTTCAGTTAGCCGTTCGGGATTTCCGCAACATCGCCAGCACGATGTCGGCCGCGCGCACGCTCGGAGGCTGGTTGCCGGTCGACATGATGGCGTCGAGCTTCGCAAAGGCCGCCAGCTGGCGCTGCCGCTGACTTGAGTCGGCGAGAATTTCAATTAACGCAGGCACCAGATTTTCCGGCGTGCAGTCCTGCTGGATGAATTCGGGGACGACGTTCTCGCCGATCACGAGATTGGCAAGAATGACCGATTTCACCTGGATCAGGCTTCGCACGATCCGTGCCTCGACGGCGCCTGCCTTGTAGGCGGTCACCATCGGCACCCCTGCGAGTGCAAGCTCCAGCGTGACGGTGCCCGACTTGGCAAGGGCGGCGCTCGCAATCCGGAAGGCCGCCCGCTTTTCCTGCTCGCCTACCACGACCCGCGGCTCGATCTTCCAGCTCTTCACGGCCTCCCGCACCGCCTCCAGCAGATGCGGCATCGTGGGCAGGACCAGTTCGAACGCCACGCCTTCCGCCCGCAGCCGGCCCAGCGCCTTGCCGAACACCGCCATATGATGCCTGATCTCGCTGCGGCGGCTTCCCGGCAATACCAGAAGTACCGGCGGCGGTTCGTTCCGGCGCTTTTGCTCCCCGACACCGGGCCGGAGCGTGCCAAGCTGCTCGGTCAGGGGATGGCCGACATAGCTGCAGGCCGGACCACGCAGCCTGCGGTATTCGTCGGGTTCGAAGGGCAGCAGGGCGAGCACGTGATCGATATAGGCGCGCATGGCGCGCGCCCTGCCGGGCCGCCAGGCCCAGACCGAGGGCGACACATAATCGACGATCGGGATGGCCGGGTCGCGGGCCCGGACGCGTCTTGCCACCCGATGGGTAAAATCAGGACTGTCGATGATCACCAGGATATCGGGCGAGGCCTGCGTGACCGCGCGAGCCGTTTCCCGGATCAGCCGCAGGAGCTTTGGCAAGTGCATCGCGACCGCCGCCAAGCCGATGATCGAGAGCTCCTCGATCGGAAACAGCGACGTCAGCCCCTCACGCGCCATCGACTGGCCGCCGACGCCCTCGAACCGCACGGCGCCGCCGAGACGCTGACGCAGCACCTTCATCAGGTGGGCGCCAAGCCGGTCGCCCAATTCCTCTGTCGCGATCAGGAAAATCTTCCGCGCGACGTCGCCGCTGGAGCGGGCCGGTATCACGCGGCCAAACCGGTTACGAAAAGACCCGCGGCGTCCGCGGCCTCGATCATGGCCTGCGGCTCGACGACAATGGTGTTGCCGGCGACGATCGCTATCCCGGCAAGTGAGGCTGCCTTCGCGCCCTCGACCGTTCGCGCCCCAACGGTCGGAAGGTCGAAGCGCAAATCCTGTCCACTCTTGGGGGCTTTCACCAACACGCCGCGCGCGGCCTTCGCCCGAATGCGGCCCTCTGCGCGCAAACGCGCGACGCGCGCCAGCAATCCGTCGGTACCTTCGATATCCTCGACGGCGACCACGTGACCGTCGATGACGACGGCGGCCTGACCGATGTCGAAAGGACTGAGCGCGCGCAGCACGTCTCGTCCCCTGGCAATATCGGCCACCGCATTTTCGTCGGGCGACATCCGGGTCACGCACCCCTCGGGCATCAGCAATTCCGGGGCGACATCCTTAATTCCGACCATCCGGAAGCCGTCCTGTTCGAGGATGCGGCCAATCCCGGAAAGCAGGTGATCGTCGCCGCCACGGAAAGCCGCCCACACCCGTCCGATGACACGAAGTGTCCCCCAATCGATGCGAATTTCCGACAGTGCAGGCCGGACCAGCGTGCCGATGAAAACCAGATTCCGGCAGTTCTCTGCGCGAAACAGCTTCTCGGCCCTGCCGAGCTGACCGACCGATATCCAGTGATGTCGGAAGCGCTCGGCGGCGTTGGGATCGCATGCGCCCTTGAGCGCGAACACCACAGAGTCAATGCCGCGGGCACTGAGCGACTCCGCGACCGCAAACGGCATAACGCCGCCTCCCGCGATCAAACCAACCGGCGACGAAATCCCTGAAGCCGCTGATGTCATGGCTACGGCAGCCCCGTCATCACTGTTTGTCGCGCTGATCGGCCGGAAGGCACAATGCGCGATGCTTTCCGTCGCCGATGAAGGTGAGGATCTCCGCGATCGCGGGATCCGCGCTCGCCAAAGGTTGCGCCGCGCTAAGCCTTTCGGCGAACATGCCTGGTCCGTGAAACAGCCTTTGATAGAATGACCTTACCGTGGCCAGCCGCTCGCGCGTGAACTTGCGGCGCTTCATGCCGATGATGTTGAGACCTTCGAGGCGGGCGTACTGGCCGTTGACGAGGCCGAACGGAATCACGTCGCCGCGAACCCCGCAGACTCCACCGACCATCACCTGCGGTCCGATCCGCGTGAACTGATGCACCGCCGACAAGCCGCCGATGTAGACGAAATCCCCGATTTCGCAATGCCCGCCCAGTGTCGCCGAGGTCGCGAAGATCACGTCATTTCCAACGACGCAGTCGTGGCCGACGTGGCTGTTGTTCATGAAATATCCGCGTGCTCCGACCCGCGTGATGCCGCCGCCCTTCTTCGTTCCGACGTTCATCGTTACGCCCTCGCGAATGGTGCATCCCTCCCCGATCTCGAGCCTCGTCGGCTCGCCGCGATAGCTCAGATCCTGAGGCGGTCCGCCAAGCGCTGCAAACGGATAGATCACGCAACCCGCGGCGATCGTCGTGTGTCCGGACACGTTGACATGCGCGATCAGGTTGCAGTTCGCACCGATCACGACATGGCGGCCGATGATGCAGTAAGGACCAATCGAGGTACCCTTGCCGATCACGGCGCCATCTTCAATCCGCGCCGTGGGATCGATCGTGCTCATCGAAGGGTCTCGTTTCACTGGCAGGGCTGGGCGTAAATCGTTTGATTTTTCAGTGGTTAGCGCGGGCTGCCGGTGCTGTCCAGTGACCTCTGATGGCCTGCCAGCCCGGTGTTTTGGTCCGCCTTCGGCCCCGCATCCGGCACACCGGACGACGCGACCACGGCCAACGGTTCCGACCGTCGCGACCACATCGCCGTCGGGCCTGGACGGGCGGTATGATGCTCATTGCCTGGGCCGGCCATGCTTAAACTTCGAGACGCATGAGCACCATTTGAGCGCGAAAAGCGGTCACCCTGTCCCTACAATCACGGCCCAGAGAAATCATGAGGTCGCGCGATGATGTTAGGACTTACCGTCCTTGCGGTGCTCACATTCATTGCCATCGGCGAAATTCGCAAGACGGCGGGTGAGCCAATCAAGAGCGAAGACTGAGAGAGCGCCTTCAGGCGACCCACGCCCCGGCCGACAAGACCCGCCGGCTAATTCATCGTGCGCTGCACGAAGGCAGACCCCTGCGTAACCACACACATGTAAGAATAGGTTTGCGCCTCGCCTGCGGCCTCGACATCCACGTCAATGATGACGGGACGCGACTGGCCCTTCCATGAGGCCAAAATCGCGGGCGACACCGGACGCGTCCGGGATTTCTTGACAACGAGCCCCGCGATCCGGGGCAGCGCCTCGGTGGCTTTGGAAATGCAGTTCTTGTCCGCTTCCGCGCGGTCGTTCAGGACAACCAGCAGGACTGCCGAAACGGCGACTATTATCGCGGCACGCATCTGAGACTTCCAGACCCCGATACGAAAACTAGAACACAGAATTTCCGCCGAGTCGATTGGAACAGCTCAGTCGGTCAGCATCGCTCCGACATCGGCTTCGGCGACGGTCGCGCCATTCACCTTGGCGTCGCCATGAAACCACCACATCGCCTTTCGCCTGCCGATGCTGCGCATGTGGTATTCGATGGTGTCGCCGGGCATCACGGGCTTGCGGAATTTGCACTTGTCTATGGTCAGGAAATAAACCGCCCGCGGCTTCTCGGTGCCCTCGACCGACTTGATGCCGATGACACCAGCGGTCTGCGCCATGGCTTCGATCATCATCACGCCGGGATAGACCGGGCGCTCGGGAAAATGTCCGAGGAACGGCGGCTCGTTGAAGGTGACGTTCTTGATGCCGATGCCGCTATAGTCGCTCCGGATGTTGATCACCCGGTCGATCAGCAGCATGGGATAGCGGTGCGGAAGCGTCTTGAGGATCTCGTTGATATCCACCAGCGCAAACCTGACCGATGCCTCCTCCATCACTCCCGCCCCTCACCCTTCGGATCGGCTGCGCTATCGCGCACCAGACGCTCGACCGCAACGATCTCCCGGAACCACTGCCTGGTCGGCTTGGCAAAATAGCCGCCCCAGCGCCCGCCGGCCGGAATGTCATCCTTGACGCCGCTCATGGCCGTGACCTGGGCCCCGTCGCCGATGTGAAGATGATTGTTGATCCCCACCTTGGCGCCCAGCGCCACGTTGTCGCCGATTGTCAGACTACCGGCCAACCCTATCTGGGCCGCCAGCAGACAGTGCCTCCCGATCGTCACATTGTGGCCGATCTGGACCTGGTTGTCGATTTTCGTACCCTCTCCGATCACAGTGTCGCGCAGACTGCCGCGGTCGATGGTCGTTCCCGCGCCGATCTCGACGTCGTTCTGGATAAGCACCCGGCCGGTTTGCGGCACCTTCAAATGGCCATCCGGTCCAAAGAACACGAAACCGTAGCCATCCTGTCCGATGCTGCAGCCGGGATGGATAAGGACATTATTGCCGATCAGGGCACATTGGATGGCGGATCGCGCCCCGACGTTACAATCCCGCCCGATCCTGACATTGGCGGCGATCACTGCACCGGCACCGACAATGGTCCCTGCACCGATCGCGACGTCTGGACCGATCACGGCAAGCGGATCGACAATCACGCCGTCTTCCAGGTGGGCCGTCGGGTCGATAACCGCGGAGGCCGCGATGCCGGCATTACCGACCCAGGATTGAGGACGAAGCGCGTCGCTGTGGAACTTGCGCGCAATCTTGACGAATTCGCGGAAAGGATGGTCCACGCGCAAAACCGCGACATCGGGCGGAACGCTCTGTTCGAAGCGTTTACTGACCAGGCAAGCCCCCGCTTTCGTTGCAGCGAGCTGATCGGCATATTTCAGATTGTCAAAAAACGTCAGATGCTTTGGACCGGCTTCGTCCAGCGAGGCCAGTCCCTTGATCTGCTGACCGCCCCGTGACGCATCGACCAAGAAAGCCTTCGTCAGCGTGGCGATATCTGCCAGCGTCGACGAAGGTGGTTGCTCAAAAAAGATCGGCTGCGCCATTCCACCCGTCGCGGTCAGGCCGGTGATCGAACTCAGAACGATGTTCCGCCGCCAAACATGAATTGCTGCACGACGTCGTGAGCGCCCTTCGTAAGTGGGACCGAGTAGTCGAAGCGCAGCGGGCCGAACGGCGACTGCCAGATCAAGCCCATACCGACCGACGTGCGGACGAGATTTTGGGGATCATACTGCAATCCCAGGCAAGTTCCGGACGCGGGAGGAACGTTCTTGAAGTTCGTCGGCGGGATGCAGCCTGGCGTATTGACTTCGCCCGTGAGAGCCCACTCCGTTGGCCCCTTGTAATCGTATAGTCCGCCCGCGTCGGCATGGATGGCGCCCTTCAAGCCAATTTCCTTCGGCAGGAACCAGAACGGCATCTGCATTTCGAAAGCGACGCCCCAATATTTGGTACCGCCGAGCGCGTCCTGCGTGCCAAAGGGATTGATATCACGCGGACCGATGCCGTTCGGCGCAAAGCCGCGGACGAGATTCGGCCCCATCTGGAAATGATCGAGCATCCGGATCGGGTTGTTGCCAACCTCGTTCAGCATGCCTCCCTGGAGGTGGACCAAGCCGACGATATCGGCAACCAGCGGCGTGTAGAACTTCCCGTCGATTGCGGATTTCAGATAGGTCACGTTGCCGCCGACGCCGGCGAAGTCCTGCCTGAAATCAATAAGCAGACCGTCCGTCGGGTTCTTGTTGTTGTCCAGCGTATTGTAATCCAGCGAATATCCAACCGCCGACGTCACACTGCTGCCGCTGGCAAGTTCCTTGCGGACCGGCAGCGACGCTTCGCCGTCGGCATAGCAAAAAAGTCCCAGCCCGGTCGGGTCCACCGCACCAAACGAATTTCCACCGTTGGCGGCCACGAATGCCGGGGACGGGTTGAAGGGCAAGCCGTTTGTGAAGCTGTTATTACAATTGTCCAGATAGAACGGCAGCGAGATCTGCTGCTCGTAGATCGAGTAGCGCAGTTGCAAGCTTAGATCTTCACGCAGCGTGAGCCCGATTCTCGGACTGAAGCCGAGAGTCTTGGTCCCGTATGAAATAAAGGCGTTGGGAAGCTGCTCACGATAATAAGCATCGAGGCCAAGCGCGACACGGTAATCGAGCAGATAAGGCTCAACAAACGAGAGTGAGAGGCCGCGTGCGAACTGACCGTAGGTCACCGACGCCTTCCCAAACAGGCCGCGGCCGAGCAAATTGCGTTCGGAAACGCTGACCTCGGCGAGTGGACCGTCCGTCGTCGAATAACCGCCGGATACCGAGAAGTCGCCGGTGGATTTCTCCTCGAGATCGACATTGAGAATGACACGGTCGCTCGACGAGCCCGGCTCGCTCGTGACCTTCACGCTCTTGAAGAAATCAAGATTCTTCAGCCGGCGCTCGGCACGGTCGACCAGCGCACGGTTGTAGGCGTCGCCCTCGGAAAGATCGAATTCGCGGCGGATCACGTAGTCTCGCGTCCGGGTATTGCCGCGCACATTGATGCGCTCGATGTAGGTTCGCGGCCCCTCATCGATGGCGAAGACGATCGAGACGGTGTGCGCCTCAAAATTGCGATCACCGCGCGGACGCACGACCGCGAACGCAAAACCACGCCGGGAAGCCTCGATCTGCATTTCCTCGACGGACTTCTCCAGCGCCTCGGCGTTATACAGCGACCCGACACTGACGCGCGAGAAGCGGCTGAGCACATTTCCGTCGAGCGAGGGGATGCTGGATTGGAAGTTGACCGAGGCAACCCGATACTGCTGGCCCTCCTCGATCTTGAAGGTCACCAGGAATCCCTTGCGCTGCGGATCGTATTCCGTCAGCGCGGCCACCACCTGCACGTCAGCGAAACCGTGTTTCAGGTAATAGCGGCGAATCAGGTCGCGATCGGCTTCGATCCGGTCAGGATCGTAAACGTCGCTGCCGCCAAGGAAGCTGAGCAGATTGGATTCACGTGTCTTGATGACGTCCTTCAGGCGATACGCCGAATAGGTGGTATTGCCGACGAACTCGATCGAGTTGATGCCGGTTTTGTTGCCCTCGGTGATCGTAAAAACCAGGTCGACGCGATTATTCGGCTGCTCGATGATCTCGGGAACCACGGTCACGTCATAGCGGCCCGCATGGCGGTAAATTTCGGCAATGCGCTGGGCGTCCGACTGGACCACCGGACGCGACAGCGTGCCGCGCGGCTTGGACTGAATTTCCGAGGTGAGCTGTTCGTCCTTGACCTTCTTGTTGCCCTCGAAGGCAATGCGGCCGATCACCGGATTTTCGACCACCGTGACGACCAGACGCCCACCCGCCTGATTGATCCGCACATCCTGGAACAGGCCGGTCTCGATCAGGGCTTTCAGGCCGTCATCGATGTGGCCCTGATCCAGCCGGCCACCAGGACCCGGCTTGAAGTAGGAGCGGATCGTCGCGACCTCGACCCGCCGGTTACCCACGACCTCAATCGAATCCACGGTCTGCGCAACAGCCGACGAGGACACCAACGCGGTCGCCAGCGTGGCGGCAACCGGCGTCCCGAACATAATCAGGGCAGCCAGCAAGCTTCCCCGTACCCGCATTCCAACATTCATGCGCAGAGCGCCCTTACAATTCCCCGCTGGCCCGCACCCCCACGGACCAACAGATTCCCATCGGTTGACCTGCTTGTAGCCAATTTTGCCAAGCCGGCAAACCTTATGTAGCAACGCGATTTCATTTTCATTCCAAGACGTTGCCCATTGGCCACGTCATAAAAAAGCCGCTTCACGATGCGGCGAGGTGCAGGATGTCGTTATAGGTGGCAAACACCATCAGCATCAGCACCAGCCCCAATCCGATTCGGAACCCCATCTCTTGCGCTCTCGGGGACAATGGACGCCCGCGCACGGCTTCCACCGCATAGAACAAAAGGTGACCCCCATCCAGCAAGGGTACCGGAAACAGGTTTAGCAAACCTATCGAGATTGAAAGCACCGCGGCCAGATGCAGCAGCGCGGCGAGACCGATGGTGGCGACCTGACCTGAAATCTGGGCGATTCGGAGCGGACCTCCGACCTGATCGGCCGCTTCACGCCCCGCGAAGACGCCGCCGATATAGGCCAGCGTGCGATCGACGACGAACCAGGTCTCCTTGACGCCAAGCCAGAGCGCGGTAGCTGGGTCCACGCGCTCGGTGGTTACGTCACCGGCGGAGGTCTGGCGGGTGATGCCCAGCACGCCAAGCCGATGGGCATTGCCGAACGCATCCTTGACTTCCTTGAGTTCGGGCGTGCCGCGCAACTGCAAAGTCGCATCGCCCCGTTTAATCGTGAACACGAGTTGCTCGCCGGCCCTGATGCTTACGATTCGCTGCATATCGGAAAAACTTCCGATCGCCTGGCCATCGATTACCGTGACGACATCACCGACCTGAAAACCCGCGGCCGCAGCCGCACTGCCCGCCTCCACCTTGTCGACACGCGCCGTCGTGCTGGGCTTGCCAAGAAAAGTGAAGAGGCAGGTGAAAATCACGATCGCCAGAAGAAAATTGGCAATCGGACCTGCCGCCACGATCGCCGCGCGCGGACCAACCTTCTTGTGATGGAAACTGCCGGCGCGCTCTTCTTCGCTCATACTCTCGAGCGTTTCGGTGGACGGCGTAGAGGCCTCGCTGTCATCGCCGAAAAATTTGACGTAGCCGCCGAGCGGGACGGCCGAGATTTTCCATCGCGTCCCATGCCGGTCATTGAAGCCAGCAAGTTCGGGCCCGAAGCCGAGCGAAAAAGTTAACACTTTGACGCCCGCCCAGCGGGCAATCAGGAAATGACCAAGCTCGTGGAAGAAAACGACGATCGTGAGAACGAACAGGAAGGGAACGATGTAACCGACCAAACCATGGCTTAACACATTGAAACCGTGTAGAAAAAACTCGGACATTCGATTTCCCTCAACCAGAGCCAAAGGCCCTGCCCCCGAACACTCTAGGAAGCCTTTAAGGCAATTTGAGGCAATAGGGTGACCGCCTTATTTCGCGCACTATGGTCAACGGCGATGGCATCGTCCGCGGACGTCAGCGGCGCCAGATTGCCGGAGCGAATCCAGGCATCCATCGTCGCTTCGACCAGCCGGGCAATGGCGCCAAACCGGATCTTGCCGGCAATAAACGCCGCCACCGCCACCTCGTTGGCCGCGTTATAAACCGTGGTCGCGCCGCGGCCGGTTCGCAGTGCATCATAGGCCAGCCGAAGTCCGGGGAATCGTTCGAAATCCGGCGCCTCGAAGGTCAGCTGCCCAATCCTGGCGAGATCGAGCTTCGCCGCCGGCCCGACGATCCGGTCGGGCCAGCCGAGGCAATGCGCGATCGGCGTACGCATGTCGGGCGCGCCGAGTTGGGCGACCACGGAGCGATCTGAAAACTCGACCATCCCGTGGATGATCGACTGCGGATGAACCAGAACGTCGATCTCCTCCGGCGCCAGCGCAAACAGGCACGCCGCTTCGATCACCTCCAGACCCTTGTTCATCATCGATGCCGAAATCGATGGTGATCTTTTGTCCCATGCTCCAGTTCGGATGCTTCAATGCCTGCGCCAGCGTCGCCTGCTCGATATCGGCGCTCGCCCAGGTTCGGAACGGTCCGCCCGACGCGGTGATGATAACGCGAACCAGTTCTTCGCGATTGCCGGAACCGAGCGCCTGGAACAGCGCGTTATGTTCGGAGTCGGCCGGCAGGATGCAGGCCCCGGCGTTTGCCGCGCGCTGCATGAAAAAATCGCCCGCGCATACAAGGCACTCCTTGTTGGCAAGCGCGACGGTGGCGCCGCGATCGACGGCTGCAAGCGCGGGCTTCAGCCCGGCCGCGCCGCTGACGGCGGCCATGACCCAATCCGCCGGGCGGGCAGCGGCTTCGATAACCGCGCTTTCGCCGGCGCCGCATTCGGTGCGCGTACCGGCCAGCGCATCCTTCAGTTCAGTGAGGCGATCGGGATCGGCAACGGCTGCAAAGCGCGCGCCGAACTCCTTTGCGAGCTTCGCCAGCCCCTGCACGTTGGTATTCGCCGTCAACGCCTCGATCCGATAGCGCTCGCGCGATGCCCGCAGCAAATCCATCGTGCTGTCGCCGATCGAGCCGGTCGCACCCAGCACGGTTACGGAACGAACGGCCGTAGCCGCGGCTTTGTTGTTACGCAAAGGGACTGCGCTCATGACCTCACCAAACCACAAGACCGCGGCCGACGCCATCCGCGCCGCCCCGCAAAAACCCGAAAATCGCCGCCACTACGATGGCGGCGACGAAGCCGTCCAGCCGATCAAGCAATCCGCCATGTCCTGGAATGATGTGGCTGGAGTCCTTGACGCCAAATCGGCGTTTCACGGCCAATTCAAAGAGATCGCCGAACTGGGAAGCAATCGAGAGAACCGCACCGAGCAGGAGAACAGGCCCGGTCTTGCCGAGACCAAAACCTGCAAATCCCGCGGCGACTGCGAGGCTCGCCACAAAACCGCCGATTGCGCCCGCCCAGGTCTTCTTCGGGCTGACCCGCGGCCAGAGTTTTGGTCCGCCAATGCCGCGGCCGACAAAGTAGCCGCCGATGTCGGTCGCCCACACCACCAGAAGGATCAGGATCAGCGCGACAAATCCGTACGCGTGGTCGAGACGCACCACGACAGACGCGACCAAAGCGGCGGCGGCATAGCCAAAACCTGTCGCGGTCCAAACCCGCCGCTCGGGCGAAAGCAACATGACGCCGGCCAGGCCGACGACGAGTGCAAAGAGCGAGGCATCGATTCGCCCCGTTGCAAGAAAGAGTCCCGCTATCGCAAGCGCGGCAACACCGGCCGCCAACACCCGCGGCGTAAGCGCCCGCACGATCGTTAGCCATTCGATATAGAGACCGGCCGCTGCCAGGGTCACCAGAGCGGTCCATAGCCATCCGCCGGCATACGCGCTGGCGATCGCGAGCGGGGCCAGCACCAGCGCGGCCGAAACACGCATCAAGAGATTGCGCGCCCCCTGCCCGGCGGAAGCCGCAGCTGCTCCTTCGCCCTCGGTCACGATCCGGTTTTCGCGGCCAGACCGCCAAACCGACGCTCCCGTCTGGCATATTCGGCAATCGCGCCTTCAAGCGCGGCCTTGTCGAAATCCGGCCAGTGGATCGGCACGAATACGAGTTCGCTATAGGCCGCCTGCCACATCAGGAAATTTGACAGCCGCTGCTCGCCGCTGGTGCGAATGATCAGATCGGGATCGGGAATGTCGGGCGCGTCAAGGTATTGCCCGAGCGTGTCGGCGTCGATCGATGAAGGATCACGTTTTCCCTCGGCGACTTCGCGTGCAAGCCGCTGCGCCGCATGGGCTATTTCCTGCCGGGATCCGTAGTTGAACGCGACCACGAGATTGAGGCGATTATTGTCCCGCGTCAGGTCTTCGGCCTCTTTCAGAAGCGCGCAGATATCCGGCTCCAGTCCCTCGCGTTCGCCGATCACCCGAACGCGGACGCCGTCACGATGCAGCGTCGCCAGGTCGTTGCGGATAAAACGCCGCAGCAGGCCGAACAGGTCGCCGATTTCGGTCGCGGGACGCGACCAGTTTTCCGAGCTGAAGGAGAAGATCGTCAGGTAGAGAATGCCCAGTTCGCTCGCGGCGCGAACGACCTTGCGCAACGCCTCGACGCCGCGGCGATGACCTTCCGCGCGCGGCAAACCGCGGGCGGCCGCCCAGCGTCCGTTACCATCCATGATGATCGCCACGTGCAACGGACCGTCCGCTCGATCCGGTCGTTCAGTTGCAGGGGCAGCGGCATTCGACATCAACTGGTCCTTCGGCGCATGATCCGGGAAGGGCTTCCGAATAGATCACGCGCAAGCATAAGATAACCTAAACGGTGAGGATTTCCTTTTCCTTGGCCGCAAGCAACTGGTCGATCTCGGAAATCGTTCCGTCGGTCGCCTTCTGCACGTCATGGGCCAGACGCTCCTGATCGTCCTCGGAAATCTCGTGGTTCTTCTCGAGCTTCTTGATCGTGTCGAGACCATCGCGCCGGACGTGGCGGACCGCGACCCGGGCGGCCTCCGCGTATTTGTGCGCGACTTTGACCAATTCCTTGCGGCGGTCTTCATTGAGTTCCGGAATTCTCAGGCGAAGCACCTGCCCTTCGGTCGCAGGGCTTAAGCCGAGATTGGAATCGACGATTGCTTTCTCCACCGCCTTGACCATCGACTTGTCCCACACCTGAACCGAAAGAAGGCGCGGCTCGGGCACGCTGATGGTCGCGACCTGGTTGAGCGGCATGTGCGTACCGTAGGCATCGACCTGCACCGGCTCCAGCATCGACGCGGCCGCGCGGCCCGTCCGCAAGCCGCCGAGTTCGTGCTTGAGAGACTGCGTGGCGCCCTGCATGCGGCGCTTCAATTCGTTGATGTCGAAACTACCCGTGGGCATAACGCTCTCTCCTCTTGAATACCGTTCGGCGAGGCCGCCAGCCCTCCGGACCTCGGGCGCTTCACAGGCAGTCAGCCGGCGACGACGGTGCCGAGGCCGGTGCCGCGCAGAATAGCGCCGATCGAGTCCGGCTCGGCGATCGAAAACACGATGATAGGCAGCGACGTCTCGCGGGCAAGCGCGAATGCGGTAGCGTCCATGACCTTGTAGCCGCCCTGGATCGCCTCGGAATGGCTCAGCCGGTCAAATCGCCTCGCGGCGGGGTCCTTTTTGGGATCGGCGCTGTAGATGCCATCGACATTGGTGGCCTTGAGCACCGCCTGCGCGCCGATTTCGGCCGCCCGCAACACTGCCGTGGTGTCGGTGGTGAAGAATGGATTGCCGGTTCCGCCCCCGAGCAGCACAATTCGGCCCTCGGCGAGATATTTGTGCGTCGCACTTCGGGTGAATAGCTCCGATATCTGCGGCATGACGAACGCCGACAGGGTGCGCGCCGGCGCCCCGCGCCGTTCAATGGCCGCCTCGAGCGCGAGGCAGTTCATCACGGTGGCGAGCATGCCCATGGTATCGCCGGTCGGGCGCGAGACGCCGCGCGAGGACACTTCGACGCCGCGGACGATGTTGCCGCCGCCAACCACCACGGCGATTTCGGTACCCAATTGCCGGGCGGCGATCAGATCGCCCGCGATGCGGTCGACGGTTGGCTGATCGATACCGAAAGATTGCGCGCCGGCGAGGTATTCGCCCGAGAGCTTGATCACGACGCGACGATAGACCGGCTCAGCCATTTCCAATCGCCTTCTCTAGCCTGCCCGGGCAGCTCCCGGCGCAAACCGGCCGAAAACACTGTTCGGGCGGTTATTTCTGGCCACTGACCGCCGCGACTTCGGCCGCGAAATCGGTTTCCTGCCGCTCAATTCCCTCGCCCAGAGCATAGCGCAAAAATCCGGTCACCTTGATCGGGGCGCCAACCTTACCCTCAGCTTCTTTCAGGGCCTGCGCCACCGACTTGCCGGCGTGCTCGGCATGGATCGAGGCCTGCTCCAGCAGGCAGACTTCCTTGTAGTAGGTCTTCAATCCGGACTCGACGATCTTTTCGATCACGTTCTCCGGCTTGCCCTGCTGACGGTATTTGTCAGCGAGCACGTCCTTCTCGCGCTTGACGGCGGCAGGATCGAGCCCGGCCGGATCCAGCGCCAGCGGGTTGGTGGCCGCCACATGCATCGCAAGCTGCTTTCCAAGTGCCGCGAGTTCATCGGTCTTGCCCGCCAATTCCAGCGCCACGATCACGC
This sequence comes from uncultured Alphaproteobacteria bacterium, assembly GCA_963742085.1. Classification (GTDB taxonomy): domain Bacteria; phylum Pseudomonadota; class Alphaproteobacteria; order Rhizobiales; family Xanthobacteraceae; genus Bradyrhizobium. Next base: position 119,981 of record CAVUKM010000001.1, read on the forward strand.
CCATCTTGCCCGCGCCATCGATCGCCGCGTTGTGCACGTAGCTCGACACCACGCCCTTGCTGACTTCGAGCGCGGCCGCGCGGCGCAGCGTCATGTTTTCGCCGATGGTCGCAATCGCGTCCGCGATGGCGGTTTCCACCGTCACGTTGCCGACCTTGGCGGCCTTGATCTTCTCCACATCGGCGCCGACTTCGAGCGCGACCTGCGCGATCATCTTGACCAATCCCTGGAACTGGCCGTTGCGCGCGACGAAATCCGTTTCTGAGTTGACCTCCACGACAACGCCCTTGGTCGCCGCGGTCAACGCGCCAATCAGACCCTCGGCCGCGACACGGCCGGCCTTCTTCGCCGCCTTCGACAGGCCCTTCTTGCGCAGCCAGTCGATCGCCGCCTGCATGTCGCCGTCATTCTCGGTGAGCGCGGCTTTGCAATCCATCATGCCTGCGCCCGTGGTCTCGCGCAGGTCCTTGACCATTGCTGCTGTGATTGTTGCCATCGTTGCACGTCCTCTGCCTGTCAGGGCGGTGGCGGCGCGGCTTGCCGCCTCGCTGCCACCCACCACCAGCAATGTCGTAAATTGGAATTTGTCGGCCGGGATGCTCCGGCCAACACCTCGCTATTCCGCTTCTGCGGTCATCGCCTTGGCCTGAGCCACCCAGCCATCGGCCCGGCTTGGCAAGCCGACCTCTTCGCCGATCTGGTGCGCGGTGTCGTGATCGAGTTCGGCGAGCTGCCAATAATGGAAAATGCCGAGGTCGTTGAACTTCTTCTCGATCGCGCCGGACACGCCGGTGAGCTTCTTGAGATCGTCGGGAGCACCCCGCGGCCCGGCCAGCCCCTGGAAGCCTGCTGATTTTGGCGCGGCCTGGATTTCCGCGCGGACCGGATGGGCAGAGGCACCGATATCGATCCCGGCGTCGCCCTGCGCGCGCGAGATACCGTCGATCGCCGCCCGGGCGACCAGATCGCAGTACAGCGAAATCGCGCGGCCGGCGTCGTCATTGCCCGGAACGACGTAGGTGATGCCCTTCGGATCCGAATTGGTATCAACGATCGCGGCAACGGGAATATTGAGCCGTTGCGCTTCCTGGATCGCGATGTCTTCCTTGTTGGTGTCGATCACAAAGATCATGTCGGGCAGACCGCCCATGTCCTTGATGCCGCCGAGCGAACGATCGAGCTTGTCGCGCTCGCGCTGCAGCGTCAGCCGCTCCTTCTTGGTATAGGCATTGGCATCACCGGAATTGAGCACTTCATCGAGGTGCCGCAGCCGCTTGATCGAACCGGAAATCGTCTTCCAGTTGGTCAGCGTTCCGCCGAGCCAGCGCGAATTGACGAAATACTGCGCCGAGCGCTTGGCAGCTTCGGCGACACCATCCTGCGCCTGCCGCTTGGTGCCGACAAACAGGATACGGCCGCCCTTGGCGACGGTGTCGCTGACCGCCTGGAGCGCGCGATGTAGCATCGGCACGGTCTGGGCGAGGTCGATGATGTGGATGTTGTTGCGCGCACCGAAGATGTAATCCGCCATTTTCGGATTCCAGCGGTGCGACTGATGGCCAAAGTGAACGCCAGCCTCAAGCAGCTGACGCATAGAAAAATCGGGTACTGCCATTGTTCAAGTTCTCCGGTTGGTTCCTCCGGAAACGTGTGAGCAAACGAGCCTTATGGCCCGGCTGCCACCGGACGGCCTTTAGAGCCATGTTTCCGTGTGAGATGGCGCGGTATATAGCCGGATTCTCGCGAGAAGCAAGAAAATCCGGGACTTTCGGCCATTTCTCCGGTGAGACCGCCAAGATGGGGTCTAACCGGCTCGTTTCAGCATTTTGGTTCGTTCGCCGGGCATTTCCTGGCCGGAACTGGCCGCGGCGGCGGCGGCGCTGGCCGCGGCGGCGGTAGCGCTGGACGGACCATCTGCACGGCTGGCCGCGGGGGCGGAGGCGGCGGAGGAGGCGGCCGTAGCGGTGGGGGCGCTGGCCTTGCAACCAGCGGGGCCGGATGCGGCGGGGGCGGTGGCGGCGGCGGAGGCGGTGGCACCCGGCGGGGCTCGGCGCGCTGGATGGCAGGCAGCGCCGGCGGAATGGGCTTGACTGACGACAAGGCCGGTTTGGGCGGCGGTGGCGGTGGCGGTGGAGTCCCGCCCTGATTTCGTAGCGCTTGCGGAACGAGCGGCTTTGTTTCGGGGATCGGCGCGGCACCGCCAGCCGCGGGTGTTCTTATGTTGGTTCCGGGCGACGTGGTGCCCAGCATTTTCGGACCGCCTGCGGCCCCCGGGATGTTCGGGGCCACGGCCGCCGGAGGCGTCGTTCCCGGCGCAAGTCTTACGCTCGGATTCGTCGCATTCGGCAGTCGGCCGGCTCCGCCCGGCGGCAAGGGAGGCGCGCCTTTTGTGCCCGGGATTGGCAGCGCATTGGCCTTCGGCAAGGCCTCGGGAGCTAGGTTCGCGGGCAACGGTTTATTCGGCACAGCATTCGGCCCCACCGGTGCGCCCGGAGTGCCCGGCTTCAGCAGGGGATTGATCGAGGCGCTCGGCGGCACCGGAAGTTTTCCTTGCTGGATCAGCGAGGCCCTCTGCGCCACCGAGGGCGGCAGGGCCGGCCCCGCGGCGGCCCGGGTTATTCCACCCGGCCCGGGCGCGCCCTTCGCGGCACCGGGTTGAGGCGTGCCGGCACCCGGGGCCACCGGGCCCGGCTGAGGCGGCTGATTGATGACGGTGTTGATGACGGTCGTGTTGTGGATGTTGTTGAAGATGATGTTATTCGCCGGCGGCGCCACATAGACCGGCGGCCGGACATAGACCGGCATCGGCACGAAGTACGGTTGCGGCAGGATGAACAGCCCGATCGGGGCGATCGGCGGCGCCAGGACAATGAAATCCGGCGGCGGCGGCGGCAGGAAAAACACCGGCGGCGGCGGTGGCGGCATAAAATCGAAATCCGGATCGCTGAACATCAGCACGGGACGATCGATGTAGACGATCTCGCCGGGCGGCGGCGGCGGCACATCGTAATCATAGACCGCGAAGGCCGACGGCGGCTCCAGCGGCGCGGTGAGAATGGCGAGGCGGCGGCGGGCATCTTCCGCATGAGGGCCGCGTGGATAGCGCTGCAGGTAAGACCAGTAGGCGGGCGGCGTATCAGCGCGATAGGTGCGAAGCCAGGTGATCGCTTCGCGCCGCGCCGCGAGGATCGCCCGCACCCGTCGGGCAAGTGGATCGCCGGGATAGGCGGCAAGGAAATCCTCGTAGCCCTGCATCGTGTCGCGTTCGAGCGCGGCGGCGTAGGCATCCTGCACGCCGATATCGCGCATCGGCCGGTCCCTTAAACCTGCGGCCTGGTCCGGCGGCGCTTGCGCCGGCGCATCCGGCGCGCGATCGAAAAACATGAACTGGGCATCGATCTTTTCGGCGTCCCAGGGCACCTGCGCGCCCTTGGTCGCTTCGTTGACGCGCAGCCGCAGGCGGTTGAAAACTTCCGGCAGCGACAATCCGCCGGTACGGATCATCTCCGCGAGCGACTGCGCGTAGGCGCCATATGGCCCCTGCTCCTCGGGAGCAATCGTGCCAGGCGCGGCGTTGAACGCGATCAGCATATGCGCATCGGGTTCGACCAGCGCCAGCCCACTCGCGATCGGCTGACCGCCCTCGATAAAGGGTTGCTGCCTGGCGGCATCCAGCACGACCACGCCGACCTTCAGCGGAAGCGACGAAAGCTCGCGCAGGTAGTCGCTGATCCGCAATCCCTCGATCGGAATCTCGGTATCGCGGCCGAGCGTGGAGTCGACGGGGATGAAATAGTTTTCGCCGGCGAGCTGCACCCCGTAACCAGCGAGATAGACCATCGCGACCGTGCCCGGACCCGATGTCTGGGCTCTCTGGATGAAGTCGCGGAAGCTTCGGCGCAGCGTGTCGCCGTCGAGGTCGCGCGCCCCGACCACGTCAAAGCCTGCCGCCTGCAAGGTCTGCGCAATCAGCCCGGCGTCGTTGGCCGCCGTCGCCAGCGGCGACTTGGCATAGGCGCCGTCGCCGACGACGAGCGCAATCCGCTTTTCCTGCTGCTGCGCCGCCGCAGAATCCAGGATTCCCGAAAGTCCGAAAAAAAGCATCAAGCACGAGCGAAAAAAACGAAATGACTTTGTTCACATGCATGGCTTCTCTGCCCACTTACCATTCACTCCTGCATATTGGACGCCTGAGGCATCTTACCTGAACAGTGTTTGAACGAAAACGCGCTGGCAATAAGGCATGGCACCGGCAAACCGGCAGTAGATCAGCCAACCATTTCCACCCTGCCGTCCCTGAGCCGGTAGATGCCACCGGCCACCTTGAGCTTGCCTTGCTCAACCGCCGCGCTCAGAATTGGTGTCGCCGAGCCCAGTTTGGCGACGGTATCGATCACGTTCTGTCTGATAGCGTTGCCGAGCGTGTCGCCGCCTTGCTGCAATACCGCCTTCACCGCAGGGGCCAACGCCCGTGACCAGCGACGGCAGTTGTCCTGGCAATGTCGTGTCGTCCTTGAGCGATTTGATAGCCGCACTCGACCGCGCCGCAGCGATCGTGGCCCAGAACTAAAATCGAGCGGCGTACTCAGCTCCGCGACGGCATATTCCAGGCTGGCGACCGTTTCATCATTGGCGAAATTGCCCGCCACACGGCAAACGAAGAGATCGCCGCGGCCGCTATCGAAGGCGTATTCGGGCGCGATGCGCGAATCCGCGCAGCTCAGTATGGCGGCGTAGGGGTTCTGGCCTCCGGCCAAGGCTTCCCGCTCATGCCTGAAATCGTGACGCAGCGATACGCCCTCGACATAGCGCGCATTGCCTTTCATCAGGCGTTCGAGGGAAGCTGCGGGCGTCAGCACATTCTGCGGCTTCGGCGGCGCTTTCATCTCCTTGGCACCGGCCGCGTTCGCCAGCAACAACCCCATTGTCGAGGCCGCCATGCCAAGCACGCTGCGGCGCGAAGGTTCGAATCTCCTGAATCGAATTTTGCGTTGCACATCTGGCACATCGGAAATCTCCTTCCCGTCGGTTACAGCGTCTGCACATCCACCACGCCCGACACCGCCTTGATCGCGCCCGCAATCTGCGGCGAGACCTTGAAGCGGCCCGGCAGCTTCATTTCCACTTCGGTTTCGAGGTCGAGCATCATGACCAGCGAGACGTCGCCGTCGGCTCCTGCCACCGCTGTCGGCCTTGTCTGGGGACCGCGGACCGCGCCACCCTGCGGCCGCTGGCTCGGGCATCTGCAGCCGCTTGGCGATGGATTCGAGCGGCTTGGTATCGCGGACAAATATGCGCAACCCCTTCTGGGTCTTGGCAGCGGCGTCATCGAGCGGCTCGGCGTGCAGCACCCGCGCGCGGACATCCTCGCCCTGAAGTTCGGCGCCGAGCTGCAACAGCACGGCGGCGCCGGGTTCCAGCACATCGCGATACTGGGCAAGCCCTTCGGAAAACAGCACCGCCTCGAAATGGCCGGTCGGGTCAGACAACCCCATGATGCCCATCTTGTTGCCGGTCTTGGTCCGCCGCTCCATGCGCGACACCACGGTTGCGGCCACCTTGCCCGCGGTCGCGCCGGTTTTGACCGCGCGCGAGAATTCCGCCCAGGATTGCACCCTCAATCGTTTCAGCACGGTCGCATAATCGTCGAGCGGATGGCCGGACAGAAAGAACCCGATCGCGTCATATTCCCGCCGCAGCCGCTCGGCGGGCAACCATGGCTCGATCTGCGGCAGCATGATGGTCGGTGCGTCGGCGGCCCCGCCGAACATGTCGTTCTGCCCCATGGTCGCGGCTTCGTGGCTGCGCTGGCATGCCGCGAGGATCAACTCGGCGCCGGCGAACACCCGCGCGCGATTGGAATCGAGCGCGTCGAACGCCCCCGCCGCAGCCAGGCTCTCGATGACGCGCTTGTTGATCGCGCGCGGATTAACGCGGGAAGCGAAATCGGCCAGTGAGGAAAACTGCCCGTCGCGCCGGGCCTCGACGATCAGGTCGACGGCTTGCGGGCCGACGCCCTTGAGCGCCGCCAGCGCGTAATAGATGGTGCCGTTGCTGACTTCGAAGGTGGCGCCGGAGCGGTTGACCGAGGGCGCCTCGACCTTGATCCCGAGCCGCTGCGCCTCGGCGCGAAACTCCGACAGCTTGTCGGTGTTGTTGAGGTCGAGCGTCATCGAAGCCGCCAGGAATTCGACCGGGTAATGCGCCTTCATGTAGGCGGTGTGATAGGACACCAGCGCGTAGGCGGCGGCGTGACTCTTGTTGAAGCCGTAATCGGCGAATTTGGCGAGCAACTCGAAAATGGTGTCGGCCTGCCCTTTCGGCACGCCATTCTTGACCGCACCGGCGACGAAGCCCGCGCGCTGCTTCTCCATCTCCGAGCGGATCTTCTTGCCCATCGCGCGCCGCAACAGGTCGGCTTCGCCGAGCGAATAGCCGGCCATCACCTGCGCGATCTGCATCACCTGTTCCTGGTAGATGATGACGCCGAACGTCTCCTTCAGGATCGGCTCGAGCATCGGATGCAGATATTCCGGCTCCTCGTCGCCATGCTTGCGGGCGCAATAGGTCGGAATGTTCGCCATCGGGCCGGGACGATACAGCGCCACCAGCGCGATGATGTCCTCGAAACGGTCGGGCCGCATGTCGACCAGCGCGCGCCGCATGCCCTGGCTTTCAACCTGGAACACGCCGACCACATCGCCGCGCGCCAGCATCTGGTAACTGGCGGCATCGTCGAGCGGCAGCGTCGCGAGATCGACATCGACCCCGCGCTGCCCGAGCAGTTTCACGGCGACATCAAGAACCGTCAGCGTCTTCAGACCGAGGAAGTCGAATTTGACGAGGCCCGCGGGCTCGACCCATTTCATGTTGAACTGGGTCACCGGCATGTCCGACTTCGGATCGCGGTAAAGCGGTACAAGCTCGCTGAGCGGCCGGTCACCGATCACGATGCCCGCGGCGTGGGTTGAGGCGTGACGGGTCAGCCCCTCCAGGCGCTGGGCGATGTCAAAGGCGCGCGCCACCACCGGGTCCTCGTCGCGAAATGCCTGCAGCTTCGGCTCGCTTTCGATCGCGGCCGCGAGTGTCACCGGAGCGGCGGGATTTTGCGGCACGAGTTTCGTAAGCTTGTCGACCTGTCCATAGGGCATCTGCAGCACGCGCCCGACGTCGCGCAACACCCCCCTCGCCTGCAGCGTGCCGAAGGTGATGATTTGCGCGACCTGATCGCGGCCATAGCGCCGCTGCACGTAGTCGATCACCTCACCCCGCCGGTCCTGGCAAAAATCGATGTCGAAGTCGGGCATCGACACGCGCTCCGGATTGAGAAAGCGCTCGAACAGAAGGCCGAACCGGATCGGATCGAGATCGGTGATGGTCAGGGCATAGGCGACCAGCGAGCCGGCGCCGGAGCCGCGGCCGGGGCCGACCGGAATGCCCTCGGTCTTCGCCCATTTGATGAAATCAGCGACGATCAGGAAATAGCCCGCGTAATTCATGCGGATGATGACATCGAGCTCGAAGGCAAGCCGGGCGCGGTAATCTTCCTCGGAGGAGCCTTGCGACAGGCCGTGAACCCGGAGCCGGCGGCTAAGGCCTTCCTCGGCCTGACGGCGCACTTCCGCCGATTCATCGCTTTCCGCGCTCGCAGCGTTGCTGCCCGCCCCCACCGTGAACCGCGGCAGGATCGGCTTTCGCGTGACCGGGCGGAACGCGCAGCGCTCGGCGATCTCGGTGGTGGAAGCCAGGGCTTCCGGAATATCGGCGAACAGCACCGCCATCTCGGCGCGGGTCTTGAAACGGTGATCCGGCGTGAGTTGCTCGCGGTCGGTTTCCGCGATCAGACGTCCGCCGGCGATGCAGAGCAACGCGTCGTGGGCCTCGTAGTCGTCGGCCGTCGCGAAGTAAGGCTCGTTGGTGGCGACGAGGGGAAATCCCTTTGCATAGGCAAGATCGATCAGCGCCGCCTCGATGCGGCGCTCCTTCTCGATGCCGTGGCGCTGCAGTTCGACATAGAGGCGGTCACCGAACAGGCTTGCCAGCCGGTCGCAGCGCGATGCCGCCAGCGCCGCGTGATCGGCGGCGATCGCCAGCGCGACCGGCCCGTCGGGGCCGCCGGTGAGCGCGACCAGATCCTCGGCGTCGCCTTCCAGCCACTCGAACTTGATGTGCGGGGCCTGATGAACCGGCGTTTCCAGGAAGGCCCGGGAGTTAAGCCGCATCAGGCTGCGATAGCCGCGCTCGCGCGCGGCCAGCAGCACGATGCGCGACGGCGCCGCCGCCAGCGCGTTGCGCGCGTTGGGATCCTGATCGCCAAAATCAACCGCGAGCTCGCAGCCGATGATCGGCTGGATGCCGTAGCCGGCCATCTTGTCGGAGAATTCCAGCGCCCCGAACATGTTGTCGGTGTCGGTCAGCGCCAGCGCCGGCTGGCGGTCCGCTTTCGCCAGCTCGCCAAGTTTTGCGATCTTGATCGAGCCCTTCAGCAGCGAATAGGCGGAATGAACGTGGAGATGGACAAATCCGGCATTGGACGGCGGCGCCATGGGCTTGGACATGATCGAGGTCGGCAATCACTGGGGCTTGAGGGAACGCAAGGCCGCCCTCGATGGGCGACTCGCGCCCGGCAATGGTGAAGCCTCTGGCGGGGCGAGTCCACGTGGAAGGCGGCGGTGCCGGCGGCCATCCCGCTTTTCCCCAATGGGTCGCCCGGCCTGACGCGACTTCCCCCCGGCGGCCTTAGAGCTGCGGCAGCAGCTGCGCCCAGACCGCGATCATCCCGACGAACAGCACGATCGATGCCAGCGCCGCGGCTTCCTCGACAAAAACCTTCAACATGCTCGCCTCCTGATATGTGAACATAGAGGGAACATTGTTCCGTTTTTGTTCTTTGGTCAAGAGGCGGTAGTGGGTCAGTTTGGAAAATGACCCGCGAAAAAACCGCTTGGTTAATTTTGCGGATGGTGTGGACCGGGACTCGCCCGGAACGGGAACCTGCGGCTAGACTTGCGCCATGGCGCGAGTGGCTGGCCGGGCAATGTCGATATTCAACTTGGCGAGCTGGTTGGGGTCGCCAGGGCGTTTGGGGGTCATGGCCGGCCCCTCCGTTGTACAATCCGAACGATAGCGGCGGCGCTCAAAACGAGTATCGCAATGCACGCCGCGAGAGCAACCAGCCCGGCAGGCGCGATCACAATCTCATAGTTAGCGATATACAATTTCATTCACTGAATATGCGCTCAGAATCCCTGCTTTTCCAGCCCGTCCGGCTGCCGCATTCAACCTCACCCAATACCCCAGAGGCCCGCCTTGCGTCGGTCCAGCGGCCGTCAGGCACAAAAGCCCCGGCCGAGGCCGGGGCTTGGATCAGAGTTGACGATCGGGAGGCGCGAGCTCAATAGCGCGCGCTTACGGGTCCGCCGAACCTGTAGTTGACGCGGGCGGTGAAGATATCGACGTTCTCCTTGATTTGGTCGCTCGTGCCGGAGGCAAAGATCACGTCGTTGCTGCCCATGAACAGATGGTTGTATTCGAAACCGAGCGACCAGTTGGGAACGATGGCATATTCGAAGCCGACGCCGACCGCGCCACCCCAACGGGTTTCGTTCGCATTGTCGACCAAGGCACCGGTGTCAGTGACGTTATACTTGTTGGACGTGACCGCGGCGCCGCCCTTCACATAGACCAGCGCCCGGTCCCAGGCATAGCCGATCTGGCCGGTGAACAAGCCAAATGAGTCGATCTTGGTCTGATTCTGCAAGCCGGTCTGGAGGCTGACGTTGCTGCCGCTGAAATCAGCCCAGTTGCCCTGCGCTTCCAGGCCGAACACCCAGGATGACATTTGCCAGCGGTAGCCGATCTGGCCACCAACCGTCCCGCCCGATACGCGATGGCTACCTTCGTCTCCGACAAGGTCCTCATTCCAGTCGACATTGCCGGTGGCGCCGCCGCCATTGATACCGACGTAGAAGCCGCTCCAGTCATAGGCAGCTTCAATCATCGCTGGCGCCTTCGCATAGGGCGCCGGTGCTCGAGCAGGAAGATCCGCGGCAGCGGCCGGCGCAGCGGCTCCAAGCGTGATCACGGCTGCCGTAACGAGTAGCAACTTCTTCATCTTTGCATTCCTGTTTTCGAACATCGTTCAGCCCTCAGCCACCCGAAATTTTCCTAGCAGCTTTCGGTTGTAATCATGTATCCAAGTTGCAACACCGCGACTGAGACTTTTCGGCTTCGGTGTAAGTTAGCCTTATGTACCAGCCATTTCACGCCACGCGCACGAAAACGTGCCTGAGCCGGCTTTGCGGATATGCCGGTCGATGCGTTCGTTCACGCAAACGCGCCCGCACGGCGCAGGTGGTGAAGCACTGTCGTGTCATGGGGGCTTATTCGAAGGTCTTTTCGGGCTGAACCGTGAGACGGATGGCGACTTCGGCCGAGCCGTCGAAAACCTCAAGGACCTGATCGCAGAGCAGGCAGCGGAACTCGCCCTTGGCTCCCGGCCGGGAAGCCAACTCGATGCGGCGGTAGCCCGCGTGGCATTTCGGGCAAGTGACGTCGGACTTTCTCATGTGCCGGGACTATGCCGCGCAGGCGACCGCTTTTCCAGCCCGCCCGTCATTCACATTCGGCTGACCAACGGTTCCGTCGCATGCCCTGTCGACAATCGATTGAGCCGGAGCGCTTGCGATTTAGAGAGCCCGCTGGCTCGCCCGGATCAACAAGGCATGGAACAACGCGCACGCGCCCTTGTACTTCGCGGCGGCGCGGGACTTTTCCAACCCGCGCGATATGACATTCCCGCGATCGTCGCGAAGTTGCCATTCCCACTTGATCGGCCCGTGATTTCTGATCACCACTTCCAACATGGTGGCCAATTAACGCCACTCTCGCAAAGTGCCCTTGAGCTGGATCAAGGCAGGCCCGTCTCCCGGTGCCGGACGCAACCGCGAACTTGGCGCGCTAGTCCAGCTCGACGACCTCGCCGTCAACCAGCGACACCCGCCGGTCCATCCGGCCCGCCAGTTCCATGTTGTGGGTTGCAATCAGCATCGCCACGCGCGTCGCTTTCACCAGCTGCATCAACGCCTGGAACACGTGGTCGGCGGTATGGGGATCGAGATTGCCGGTCGGCTCGTCGGCAAGCAGCGCCCGCGGCGCGTTCGCGACGGCGCGCGCGATCGCGACCCGCTGCTGCTCGCCGCCCGACAGTTCCGCCGGCCGATGTTTGATGCGTTCGCTGAGGCCGAGATAGGCCAGGATTTCGGTCGCACGTTTGACGGTCTCCGACCGTTTCAGGCCCCGGATCATCTGCGGCAGCATGACGTTTTCGAGCGCAGAAAACTCCGGCAGCAACCGGTGCGACTGATAGACGAAGCCGATTTCGGTGCGGCGGATCTGAGTGCGCTCGACGTCCGACAACCCCGAAGTCGGCGCTCCCCCGATATAAACCTCGCCTTCGTCGGGGCTTTCGAGCAGGCCCGCGATATGCAACAGCGTCGATTTACCGGCGCCCGATGGAGCCACCAGCGCCACCGACTGCCCCGCCCACAGCGCAAGCTTGGCGCCATTGAGGATGGTCAGCGTGGTCGCTCCCTGGGTGTACCGGCGTTTTATCTCGTGGAGATAGACGACCGGTGCATCTTCCGCCCCCTGCTCCATCTTGTCCCTCACTCGTACCGCAGCGCTTCGACGGGGTCGAGGCGGGCAGCACGCCACGATGGATAGAGCGTCGCGAGGAAGGACAGCGTCAGCGCCATGATCACGACCGCGCTGGTTTCACCGAAATCGATCTCGGCCGGCAGCTTGGAGAGAAAGTAAAGCTCCCGCGGAAACAGATCGGTGTTGGTGAGCCAGGACAGGAACTGCCGGATCAACTCGATATTCAGGCAGATCAGCATGCCGACCAAAAAGCCGACAAATGTCCCGACCACGCCGATTGAAGCCCCCGTGATCAGGAAGACCCGCATGATGGCCCCCTGCGAGGCGCCCATGGTGCGAAGGATCGCGATATCGCTGCCCTTGTCCTTCACCAGCATGATCAGGCCGGAGACGATATTGAGCGCAGCGACCAGCACGATCATGGTGAGGATCAGGAACATCACGTTGCGCTCGACCTGGAGCGCATTGAAAAACGTGGAATTGCGCTGCCGCCAGTCGACCAGGAACACCGGCCGGCCGGCCGCCTCGGTCACGCTCTTGCGGAAGCCGTCGATCCTGTCGGGGTTGGTAGTGAACACCTCGATCGCGGTCACGTCATTGTTGCGGTTGAAATAGGCCTGCGCTTCGGCCAGCGGCATGAACACGAAGCTCGCGTCATATTCCGACATGCCTATCTCGAACACCGCCGTGATCCTGTATGGCTTTATGCGCGGCGTCGTACCCATCGGAGTCACGGCCCCCCGAGGCGCTACCAGCGTGACGCTGTCACCGGCATGCAGCGACAACGTATCGGCGAGCCGGCGTCCGATCGCGACGCCCTGGCCTTCGTCAAACCCCTCGAGCGTGCCCTGCTTGACGTTCTTGGCAATCGAAGTGAGGTTGTTGAGATCGTCGGCGCGAATGCCCCGAACGAAAACGCCCGATGCATTGAATGGCGAGGACGCCAGTGCCTGTCCGTCCACCACAGGTGCTGCGAGCCGAATGCCCGCGACCTGGTTGATTCGCTCGGCGACGTCCTTCCAATCGGTGAGCGGCGATTCCAGCGGTTGCACCAGGAGATGGCCGTTGAGTCCGAGGATCTTGTCCAGCAATTCCTTGCGGAAGCCGTTCATGACCGCCATCACGATGATCAGCGTGGCGACGCCGAGCATGATGCCCAGAAACGAAAAGCCGGCGATGACGGAAATGAAGCCTTCCTTGCGACGTGCCCGCAAATAGCGTCCCGACAGCAGCCACTCGAATGGCGCGAACGGTGGGGTCCGAACTTGCTCGCTCATGCCTTCATCCATAGTCCGATTTTCACACGATTCGGGCTTATTGTAGCCGCTGTGGCTGATGTCCGGACGCCCGCGGTGGATAAATTCCGCACTACGCCAACCGCGCCAGCACGTCTGCCGGGCCCAGATTTTCACGCATTCCGTCGCTGCGCCGTTTCAGCTCGAGCTTGCCTTCGGCGAGGCCCTTGGGGCCGACCAGAATTTGCCAGGGAATACCGATCAGATCGGCGGCGGCGAACTTGGCTCCCGCGCGCTGGTCAGTGTCGTCGTAAAGAACTTCGACACCTTTGGCCGTCAGATCCCGATAAAGCTGCTCACACGCAGCGTCGGTATCTTCGGAACCTTGCTTCAGGTTGAGGATGACGGCCTTGAACGGGGCCACCGCCTCCGGCCATTTGATTCCGGCGTCGTCATGGCAGGCCTCGATGATGGCGCCGACCAGACGCGAGACGCCGACGCCGTAGGAGCCGCCGTGAATGGCAACCTCGGCGCCATCGGCGCCCGCGACCAGGGCCTTCATGGTGTCGGAGTATTTCGTGCCGAAATAGAAGATCTGGCCAACCTCGATGCCCCTTGTGTGCACCTTCTTCTCAGCCGGTACTTCGCGGTCGAACCGCGCAGCGTCATGGACGTCCTCGGTCGCGGCATAGACCGACGTCCACTGCTTGATGATCGGGGTCAGATCGCCCTCGTAGTCGATCTCCTCGCCGGGCACCGGCAGGTCGAGCACATCCCTGTCGCAATAGACCGCGGACTCGCCGGTCTCGGCGAGCACGATGAATTCATGGCTGAGATCGCCGCCGATCGGTCCGGTCTCCGCGCGCATCGGGATCGCCTTCAGCCCCATCCGGGCGAACGTGCGCAAATAGGCGACGAACATCCGGTTGTAGGAGCGCCGCGCCGCGGCCTCGTCGATATCGAACGAATAGGCATCCTTCATCAGGAATTCGCGTCCCCGCATCACGCCGAAACGCGGCCGCTGTTCGTCGCGGAACTTCCACTGGATGTGGTAGAGATTGAGCGGCAGGCTCTTGTAGGATTTGACGTAAGCGCGAAAAATCTCGGTGATCATTTCCTCGTTGGTCGGCCCGTAGAGCAGCTCGCGCTTGTGCCGGTCGGTGATGCGCAACATCTCCGGGCCGTAAGCGTCGTAACGGCCGCTCTCGCGCCAGAGGTCGGCGAGCTGCAGCGTCGGCATCAGAAGCTCCAGGGCGCCTGCGCGGTTTTGCTCCTCGCGGACGATCCCCTCGATCTTCTTCAATACGCGCAGGCCCAGCGGCAGCCAGGCATAGATCCCCGCCGCCTCCTGCCGCATCATGCCCGCGCGCAGCATCAGCCGATGCGAGACGATCTCGGCCTCTTTCGGATTCTCTTTAAGGATCGGTAGAAAGAATCGCGACAATCGCATGGGTACACCAGAAGAATCGGTCGGGCACGGGAAGCCAGCAGTGAAACCGGATCGGCTGCAAAAACACAAGGGCGGGGACCGGCAAAAAGCCGCCAACCAAGCCATTTCCGGCTGTTTTGCCGATCCGTTGGAACCCGCCATCAAGGCGCGAAGGGCTCACGACGGGCGCCTGAAGCCTCGCGACCCAAGCCATCGGGCGGCCTTCGCCCGATTGGCCCCACGTCCTGGCTCTCACATCTTCGTGCCGGAATGATCGGGCATCTTCTTCATCTCCATGCTGCCGCCTGAACCATCCGCGCCCGCGGGTCCCTGCGCCCCGATGCCCTGCACATCGAGCGAGAGAGCGACCTTGCCGGCCTTCTCGAACTCCAGGGTGACCGGAAGCTTGTCGCCCTGCTTCAACGGGCTCTTGAGGTTGAGCAGCATCAGGTGATAGCCCCCGGGCGCCAGCTTGACCGTCTTGCCCGGTTCGATCACCAGACCTTTGTCGAGCGCACGCATCGTCATCACGCCGTTGTTCACCGCCATTTCGTGAACTTGAACCTTGCCGGCGACCTCCGCCGAGCCGCCGATCAGCCGGTCCGGCGCCGAGCCCCTGTTCTCGATGGTCAGGTAGCCGCCACCGACCCCGGCACCGCCCGGTGTCGCGCGGCTCCACGCCTGCGTGATGACGAGATCGCCGGCCTTGACCTCCTCGGCGCGCGCCGGCGCGGCAAAACAGGAAAACAGGCTGAAGCACAGGACTGCAGTGATGATCGACATCGACGCTGGTTTGTTGACTTTCATTTTCCTTCTACTCTTCTCCGAGGGGCCGGTCCGAAGACCCGGGTATTTGCCGCGCTGGCGCCGGCTGTTCATAAAAAAAGATGGATCGCGGGATGCAGCGTTCCGAGCATCCCGACGATAGCGAAGATTGTAAGTCCCAGGGCGATCTCGATGGTGCTGTTGCGGCCAAGCTGACGGAGCGCATCGAGCCGCCGCGGTTCAGTCCCGGATAAGGCCAGCCGAGGCGTCAGCCAGAGCCGGTTTACGGCAGCAAACGCCAGCATCACGGCGAAAGCAACGATCTTGAGCACCAGGAGCCGCCCATATTCCGTGACCAACAACGCGTTCAACGAGCCGACAAGAATCCATCCATTGACCAAACCCGTCACCAACAAGGTCGCCACGCTGATGATGCCCAGCGTTGAGAACCTGCGTGTCGCAGCATGAGCCATCGACGCCCACGCCATCGTCCGGTTGCGTCGAGCCGCCACGAGCAGGAGGACGAGCGCCGCCAGGCCTCCGATCCAGGCAGCGGCAGCCAAAAGATGCAACCCATCGGCAATCAAATGCAGGGTTCCGATCTTCCCTAACGTTGAACTGGCGTGGCCGGTCCAGGCGATCGCAGCGGTCAGGCCGGATGCCGCGGCGAGCCCCAGCCAATTCGCCAGCGGAAACCGGTCACAGGCCAAACAGACGGCCAAGGTCACCGCCAGCGCAATACGGATTTCCGATACCTGTCCGAACTGGGTCTGATTGAGCACCGTCGACAATTCGCCCGATTCCATCACCGCGCCGAGCGCGAGCTCGGTCATCGCTGCGGCCTGCAACAAAAACCAGATCACGCCGGAAGCCGCTGCGATTATCAAGCTGACCCAGACAACGGCAATGGTTTGCGTCCGCAACAGCCGCGCTCCCGCTTGCTCGGAGCGCAAAGCTGGCCTTGCCACCACCGCCCCGAAGATGAGGCTTCCGGCGGTGATCGCCGTGGCCGCCAAATGGATCGCCCGCGCGGCGATCAATGGCCCGTTATCCCCCGCATCAAACCAGTCCATGGGTTGGTCTTTGCCTACTGGCCAACCTGAAACGTGAAACTACCATCGGTCGTGTGTGCGTCGACCGAAAGGACGCGCCACTTCACTTGGTAGGTCCCGGCGCCCCCCGGGCGCAGCGCGATCGACATCTGGTTGCCGCTGACACGGGTCTTGCCGCTGTCGACACGTTCGCCGGCGGCGTTGGTCACGGTGATGGTGCTGAAGGCCGGTTCGAGCTTCTGGGTGAACCACAGCGTGACCTCGTGCGGTGCGGTCGCAACCTTGTTGCCGACGCGCGGCTCGGCATGATCGAGCATCGCATGCGCGTTACTTTCACCCGTCGCGAGCAACAGGAGCAAAGGGATTATTCCGAAAATGGACGAGTGTCGCATGATCAATTCCTGAAAAGAGCGGCGGGCTGGACAGCATTGCCGAAAATCGGTTTGCCGATCCCGTGCGGATCGATGTTGTCGAGGAAGAAATGCAATTGCGCGATCACGCCGACATTGGTCCCGCTTTGCCGGTTGATCGGAATCAGGGCCTCGATGCCGACCTGGAAGGTATTGCCGATCCAGATGACACCGGGATTGATGGTGCCCGTCGTCGTGGTTCCGGAGGTAAGCGTGTTGGCCACCGGGGTCTGCATCACGGCCTCAACCAGTGGGATCAGATGATTGATGAAGTCCGGCAGGCCGAGATCGACGACCGCGGACTTCAGGTAGGGCATGCTGTATTGGAACGTCAGACCCCAGTTCAGGACACGCGGATTGAATTCGGTGTCGACTGATGGAATGCCGGTACCCGGATCGATTCCAGATGTCGTGGTCGAATTCCTGCCGGGGATCGAGTACCCGAGTTGACCGGTGAGCGCGACAGGCCGCACCCATGACAGCGTGTCCGGAAGATCGCCGAGCCCTTTGCCGAAATACAGCGTCGGCGTGTAGGTGTTGAAAGAGTCCGCGCCGACGCTTTTCGAACCCGTCCCTCCCCATTCGATGATGAGCCCCGCCGACAGCACGAACTCATGGGCGGCGTCTCTGAAGACGCGATATTTGAACGTGGTCTCCAAGTTCTGAAATCCGCTCGCTCCCATCCCGGTCAGGCCTCCGGGTGCGCTGAGATGGGTGTAGGTTGGGGCAAACGATACGGCGAACGCCTCGGTGATCCGTTTGGAAAACTCGCCGGAGATATCGCGCTGTTTGAAGGATGGATCGTCGCCAGTCTTGAAACTGTCGACGGTCGGCAGCGATATCTCATCGTTGACACCGGGATCGTCGATGCCGAGCGTGACGGGAAACACCCGATTGCCGACGATTTCGTGGGCGGCGCTCGGGCTGATTGGAATTAGCGCGATGGCGAACCCCGACAGGGCCACGCGCGCGTGACGGATAGACATGAAAATCTCCGCAGGAGTTGATGTGTGATGCAGCAACGGCCAATGGCCGCGAAGGTCACGTCAAATCCGGTGGCGCGCGCGCCTGTGCATTCGAGCCAACCCGAATGGCTGGCATCAGGTCAACGTCTTCAATCCAGGATATCCGCTGGTATTGACGCTGCAGGGTTACGAAAACGAGCGGAGGCGCATCGACAGAAACGGCGGCGGCATGGCCGGCCCCGCAGAAGGCGCAGCAATCTCCGAGAGAGTGCCGTGTCTTGTCGGGAGCGGATTGCGCGTCGGACATAGACGCCATGTCCGTGCAGATCGACGCCATGTAGAGCGGATCGGAGGTCGCATAGGCGACCACGCGGAACGCCGCGATCGGCGCCATGAGTTGCACCAGAACCGCCAACAACACGATTGGAACAAAAGCGTCCAGCCGTCGTCGCATGATTTTCCCCGGCAGCGTCACAAGTTCTTAGCATCCGCGCCGTTGAGGGTCCATTCCCCGCCTGCCCCCACGCCGCTCCCGGTCCTTGTCGGCGCGCCGCAACTGCCCCAACTCCCGGCGCTTTCTTTGCCTTACTATATTACCTCATCGCGATTCAGGTCTCGCGGGCCGCAACCGGGAAATGACAAATTTCCATTCATTTCAGAACCTGCTCGAATATTGAACAATCGTTGCTGAAATTGATGACAAGACGAAAATTTTGGTCTAGGAGTGCGGGCTCAGACTGATCGCAAGGTCGATGTCTGGTGGTCCAAGTCTCGGGAGGAGCCCTGGCGCGCACAAGCAGCGTCGCCCCGCCAATCAAGATCAATCTCAACTTCGCGGGAAAATAGGGTCGACACAATTTTTCGAGCAGGGCTTCTCGCCCTGCTCTTTTTTTGGAGAACGATCCCGGAGATTCCGGTCGACGTCAGTCACGCTCGAGGAAATTCGATCCGATATCGGCTTTCTTTTTGATCGGATCGAAATCGCAATAGACGCCGTCAGCGAGCAGCGTGTAGCTCGAAACGATCCTGTACTTGTCGAGCTTGACGGCGTTCAAGCCGACGACGCTGGTTTTGGTCCCACCATTCCATTTGAACGCCGTCGTGCTCGGCGCCTTTTCGCAAGCAGCGACCGCTTCGGCGAACACGTAGCCCTCGACGAACGCCTTCATGGTCTGGAGCTGGGTATTGGTTTTCCAGTTGATGTAAAAGGACGCCGCAAGGCCGGCAAGGGTCAGAATCAAGAGCCCGACAATGGTCCGTTGAAACCTCATTTCCTTCTCCCCCGATCCCCCGAGAAAATGCTTTTTGCGGAATGCCACCAGTCAAGCCGTCAGAACGGCATTCCCATCAGCTTCGACAGCCGTTCGATGTTGAGGAAACCCGCGTGATAGGCAAGCAGCCCGACAGCAAAAACGATCGCCGACAGCACGGTCGTCCAGATCAGCTTGCGGCCCATCCCGGTCGCGACCGGCGCGCCGGGATCGGTGCCAGGTGCACCCCCGCCGTCTTCGTGCTGGCTGCGCACGCCGAACGGAAGCGTCAGGAACAACACGACCCACCACAAGACGAAGTAGATCGCAAACCCGGTTGAGATGGTGTAGGCCATCGCGGCTCAAGCCTGCTCGATTTCGACGAGGGCGCCGGAAAAGTCCTTGGGGTGAAGAAACAGCACCGGCTTGCCATGGGCGCCAATCCTGGGAACGCCGTCGCCAAGAACCCGCGCGCCCTCCTTGATCAGGATATCGCGCGCCGCGATGATGTCGGGCACATCATAACAGATGTGATGGATTCCGCCGTCGGCGTTGCGTTCGAGGAATTTTGCGATCGGCGAAGTCTCGCCGAGCGGCTGGATGAATTCGATCTTGGTATTGGGCAAGGTCACGAACACGGTGATGACGCCGTGCTCGGGCAACGGCACGGCGCCGGAAATATCGGCGCCAAACGCCGCGCCATAGATCCTGGCGGCCTTCTCGGCATCCTTCACCGCGATCGCCACATGATTAAGCCGGCCCAGCATGACGCTCCTCCGCCTCCTTTATAGCTTGCGCGCGTCCCGATCGCAAAACCGGCGCCACCACCGGCGCAAGCGCACTAAACGGTCAGGACGTGAACGTAACACAGCGGCTTCTTGCCCCACTGCTCGTTGATCGCAGCGCGCACGGCCCGGCGTACCGATTCCGCCATTGCGTCGGGATCGCGCCGCCGCGCCCGCGGCAAGCCCTCCACGGTCGACACCACGACGTCGAACACGATCTCGTCGATAGTCTCTCCTGCCGTGTTCTTTTCGGGTATTCCGACCAGATCGATCTCGGGATCGTCGGCCAGTTCGCCCTTTTCGGTCACCGCGATCGCGATGAAGGCGCAGCCGGCGAAAGCCATTCTGCGCCGCTCGACCACGGCGCGCGATTTGGAATCCTCCAGGATGGAGCCATCCTTGTAGAGCCGCCCCGATGGCAGCTCGTCGATGATGCCGGGCTCGCCCGGTCCGAGCTTGACCAGGTCGCCATTGCGGCAAATCAGGGTCTTCGGCACGCCGGCGGCCCGCGCCAGCTTGGCGTGCTCGAACAAATGCAGCGCCTCGCCGTGGACGGGGATCAACAGTTGCGGGCGCACCCAACCGATCATGTCGCGCAATTCGTCGCGGCGCGGATGGCCGGACACATGGACGAGATGGGTCCGGTCGGTAATGACCTCGACGCCTTGCGTTATCAGCCCGTTGATGATGGCACTCACCGCCTTCTCGTTGCCTGGAATAGTGCGCGAGGAGAAGACCACGCAGTCGCCCTTGTTGAGCGTAACCTGCGGATGATCGTCATTGGCGATGCGCGACAGCGCCGCGCGCGGCTCGCCCTGGCTTCCCGTGCAGAGAGCCAGCACCTTGTCGGGCGGGAAATGACCGTAAAGGTCTGCGCCACGAAAATTCTGTACCCCGTCGAGATGGCCGGTTTCGCGCGCCACCTGCACCACGCGCTCCATGGCGCGCCCGACCACCACCACTTCGCGCCCCGAGATGCGCGCCGCGTCCGCGACCGCACGCAGCCGCGCCACGTTGGAGGCAAAGGTGGTCACCGCGACACGGCCCTTCGCCGCCTTGACCAGTTCGATCATGGTCTTTGCGACTTCGGCCTCGGACGGCGAACGCCCTTCCCGCACCGCATTGGTGGAATCGCCGATCAGCGCCAGCACGCCGGCGTCGCCGAGCTCGCGCAACCGCCGCTCGTCGGTCGGCGGGCCGATGATCGGCGTCGGATCGATCTTCCAGTCGCCGGTATGCAGAACGGTGCCGGCCCCGGTGTGAATCGCCAGCGCATGCGATTCCGGAATCGAATGCGCTACCGGAATGAACTCGACATTGAACGGCCCGATGTCGATTCGGCCGCCGGAGGGCACCACGGTGACCGGAATCTTCGGCGGATTGCGCTCGGAAGCGCATTTGGCCTCGAACAGCGCGGCTGAGAATTTGGTCGCATAGATCGGGCATTTCAGCCTGGGCCAGAGGTCGATGATGGCGCCGAAATGGTCTTCGTGGGCATGCGTCAGCACGAGACCGACGAGATTCTTGCGCTCTTGTTCGAGAAAGCGGATGTCGGGCATGATGGTATCGATGCCGGGCAGATGCTCCTCGTCACCGAAGGACACCCCGAGATCGACCGCGAGCCAGGAGCGCTGATGACGGTTGCCGAGGCCGTAGATCGACAGGTTCATGCCGATCTCGCCGACGCCGCCGAGCGGCGCAAATGTCAGTTCATCCGGTCGCGCCATCAGGCTGCTCCCACTGAGGCGGCCGAACCGAAATAGACGTCGCCTGCCGAGATCGGAACCCGATCGCCGCTGGACGTCCTGACGATCATGCAGCCCGCCTCATCGATGGTATCGAAAGTGCCCGTCACCGTCGCGCCGCCGGTGTGAACCGCAACCGCCTCTCCAAGCCCGGCCGCGCGCTCCAGCCAGAGCCGCCGGATCGCGCCAAAGCCGCGGCCCTGGTCCCAGAGGCCGCGGAATTCGGCCCAGCTATCCGACAGGGTCGCGAACAATTCCTCCGCGCCGATATCAACGCCAATCGCCCTCAGCGAGGTCGCCGGCGTCGGCGTGCCCTCCGGGGCGCCGACGACATTGGTACCGATGCCAACCACGACCGCCAGACCCTCGCCCGGCACGGCCTCCGCTTCCAGCAGGATGCCGGCGAGCTTCTGTCGCCCCGCCAGTACGTCGTTGGGCCATTTCAGCGAAATCTTCATATCGTCCGATCCCGCCGTCCTCAGCGAAGCCTCCAGGCTTGATTTTTGCAGCGCCGCCTCGAGCGCAAGCCCGGCGGCGAAGCCGAGCGTCGCCGCGACCGCGGGCGAAGTGTCGATCGTTTCGAGGATACTGCAGGCGAGGTTACCACGCGGCGCGATCCAGGGGCGATGTCTTCGTCCGCGCCCGGCGGTCTGTTCGGAGGTCACAAACCATATCGATCCGCGCTCCCCTTCGCGGGCGCGCGACAGAGCCTCCGCGTTGGTCGAGCCGATGCTGTCAAAGGCAACGAGCCGGTAACCGGCCGATATGGCTCGAGGACCGAGCGAGAATGCCATCTCAGGGCTGATCCGGCATTGCCAGAACCGTCTGGGCGCCGATGGTTTTGTTTGGCATGATCCGCTCCGAAAACCGGGGTCCACTTTTCGGGATCATGCCCTAAAAAAGCGATTTGGCTGCGGCCGTCGCCACACTCACCAGCGGCCCCGGATAGACAAAGAAAAAGATGTTGAAGAGGCCTGCGACCGCCAGCACCGTACGCAGTTCCATGCGCATCGGATCCAGCTTGGCCAGCGGCTCGTCGAAATACATCACCTTGATGATGCTGAGATAGTAAAACGTACCCACCACACTGGTGAGCACGCCGACGACGGCCAGCGTGAACAAACCGGCCTTGATCGCCGCCACGAACACGTACCATTTGGCGAAGAACCCGGCTAGCGGCGGAACGCCCGCCAGCGAAAACAGCAGCATCGCAAAGATGAACGCCAGCAGCGGGTTGGTTCGCGAAAGTCCGGCGAAGTCGCTGATGTTCTCGACATGCTGACCGTTGCGCTTCATGGTCAGGATGACAGTGAAGGCGCCAAGCGTCATGGCAACGTAGATCGCGATATAGACCAGCACGCCCTGCGCGCCTTCGACGGTTCCGGCCGCGAGCCCGACCAGCGCGAAGCCCATATGGCCGATCGACGAATAGGCCATCAGCCGCTTGATGTTCTTTTGCCCGATCGCCGCGAACGCACCCAGCGCCATCGAGGCGATCGAAACGAACACCACGATCTGCTGCCACTGCGGCACGATGCCGGGGAATGCGGTCAACGCCACCCGGGTGAACACGGCAAGTGCGGCGACCTTCGGCGCGGAGGCAAAGAACGCGGTGACCGGCGTCGGCGCGCCTTCGTAGACGTCGGGCGTCCACATATGAAACGGAACTGCCGAGATCTTGAAGCAAAGCCCCGCCAGCAGGAACACCAGCCCGAACACAATGCCGACGCTGCCGGTCTTGGCGGCCGCTGCGATGCCGGCGAAACCCACGGTGCCGGTGAAGCCATAGACCAGCGAAGCGCCGTACAGCAGCATGCCCGACGACAGCGCCCCCAGCACGAAATATTTCAGGCCGGCCTCCGTCGACTTCGCGTTGTCGCGATTGCTCGCCGCGACCACGTAAAGCGCAAGGCTCATCAGTTCCAGTCCGAGATAGAGCATGATCAGGTCGCCGGCCGAGATCAGCACCATCATGCCAAGCGTCGAAAGCAGGACCAGGATGGCGTATTCGAAGATGCGCCGGGACGGGTCGGCGAGAAATTCGCTCGAAAGTATCAGCGTCGCGGCCGAACCGATCAACGCCAGCACCTTCAGAAAGCGGGCGAAATCGTCGACGATGAAGCTGCCATTGAAGGTCGCGAGCTTTCCGGCCGGCAGCGTCAACTCCAGCAGGCCAACGACCACCAGAAGACCAACCGCAAGGCCGGTTACAAGGCTGGTCGTCCCCTCGCCCCGGTAGGCTCCGAGCATCAGCAGCACCATGGCGCCGACAGCCAGCACCAGCTCCGGCAGTACGGGCAGCAGTTGATAACCTGCACTCTCAAAGCTCATGGCGCGTTGTCCTGACCTGGAGCTTCGGTTCTGACTGGATCAGAGCCGAAATTCTCCCCTCTTTGTTTGACGCGTTTTCTTCACGCGAACCGGTTTCACTTCGCTCGAAAGCGCTGGGGTTACTGCAGCAGTGCGGCTGCCTTCACGGCGGTCACTGCGGTATTGTAGTTGTTGACGAGTTGCTGCACCGACGACGCCGACATGTCGAGCACCGGCTTCGGGTAGAACCCGAACAGGATGGTGAGGGCGACCAGCGGCATCAGGATCAGGCTCTCGCGGAACGTGAGATCCTTGATGGTCGACAGCGACGGTTTGACCAGCGCGCCGAACACCACCTTGCGATAAAGCCACAGCGCATAGGCCGCCGACAGGATCACGCCCGTCGTGGCGAAGGTGGCGGTGGGGATCGAGACCTTGAAGGTTCCGATCAGCGTCATGAATTCGCCGACGAAGCCGGAGGTGCCGGGCAGGCCGACATTGGCCATGGTGAAGACCATGAACACCAGCGCGTAGAGCGGCATGCGGTTGACGAGCCCGCCATAGGCGGCGATCTCGCGGGTATGCATGCGGTCGTAGACGATGCCGACGCAGAGGAACAGCGCGCCCGAAACGATGCCGTGCGAGACCATCTGGAACACGCCGCCGGCCACGCCTTGCGTGGTTCCGGCGAAGATCCCCATGGTGACGAAACCCATATGGGCGACCGAGGAATAGGCGATCAGCTTCTTGATGTCCTCCTGCATCAGCGCCACCAGCGAGGTGTAGATGATCGCGATCACCGAGAGCGAGAAGATCAGCGGCGCGAAATCATGCGAGGCCAGCGGGAACATCGGCAGCGAGAAACGCAGGAAACCGTAACCGCCCATCTTCAGGAGTATCGCCGCCAGGATCACCGAGCCGGCCGTGGGCGCCTCGACATGGGCGTCCGGCAGCCACGTATGAACCGGCCACATCGGCATCTTCACCGCAAAGGAGGCAAAGAACGCCAGCCACGCCCAGGTCTGCAAGGACCGCGGCACGGCGGTGTGCATCAGGGTCGGGATGTCGGTGGTGCCGGCGTTCCAGTACAGCGCCATGATCGCCAGCAGCATCAGGACGGAGCCGAGCAGCGTGTAGAGGAAGAACTTGAAGGAGGCGTAGACCCGGCGCGGACCGCCCCATACGCCGATGATCAGGAACATCGGGATCAGGCCGCCTTCGAAGAACAGGTAGAACAGCACGAGGTCGAGCGCGGAGAAGGTGCCGACCATCAGCGTTTCCAGGAGCAGGAACGCCATCATGTATTCGCGCACCCGCAGCGTGATCGACTTCCAGCTCGCCACGATGCAGAACGGCATCAAGGCGGTGGTCAGGATCACGAATGGCAGCGAAATGCCATCCACGCCCATGTGGTAGGTGATGGCGTTGGCGAGCCAGGGCGCCTTCTCGACGAACTGGAAGTCCGGCTGGGCCGGATCGAAGCGCCAGACCAGGATCAGCGACACCGCGAAGGTGATCAGCGTGGTCCACAGCGCGATCCAGCGGGCGTTGCGCCGCGCGGCTTCGTCGTCGCCGCGGCTGATATAGATCAATAGCGCGCCGACCACGGGAAGGAACGTAACGACCGAGAGAATGGGCCAGGTTGTCATCACTGGCCTCCCAAGCCGAAAATGAACCAGGTAATCAATCCGGCAACTCCGATCAGCATGGCGAAGGCATAGTGGTAGAGATAGCCGGTCTGCAGCCGCACCACGTTGCGGGTGACGTCGAGCACCCGCGCCGACACACCATCCGGGCCGAGACCGTCGATGATGTAACCGTCACCGACCTTCCAAAGGAAGCGTCCGATCCATTTGGCCGGACGAACGAAGATCAGATCGTACAGCTCGTCGAAATACCACTTGTTGAGCAGGAACTGATAGAGCAGCGGCTGCTGGTTGGCGAGTTCGACCGGCAGATACGGCCGGCGGATATAGAAGACGTAGGATATGTATGCGCCGATGGCCATCATCACCGTCGGCAGGTAGGCGATGGTCTCCGGGATGTGGTGCATGTCCTCGATGATGTGCGGGTTCATCTTCACGGACTCGCGGAAGAACTCTTCCACGCCGTGTCCCGCGAACAGTTCCTTGAACGGGAACCCTGCGAAGATCGATCCGAAGGCGAGAATTCCGATGGGAACGAGCATCCACAACGGCGATTCATGCGCGGCCTCGTAGTGCTCCTGATCGTGCGGTTCGCCGAAGAAGGTCTTGAAGACAAGCCGCCAGGAGTAAAATGAGGTCAGGCCCGCCGCGACCACCGTCATCAGGAAGCCGTAGAGCGCGAACGGATTGTGGGAGGCGTAAGCGGATTCGATGATGGCATCCTTGGAAAAATAACCGGCGAAGAACGGGAAGCCGGTCAGCGCCAGCGTGCCGATGCACATCACGAAAAACGTGAACGGGATCTTCCGCCACAGCCCGCCCATGTTGCGGATGTCCTGCTCGTGATGCATCGCGTAAATCACCGAGCCCGAACCCAGGAACAACAGCGCCTTGAAGAAGGCGTGGGTGAACAGGTGGAACATGCCGACGGAGTAAGCCCCCGCCCCCATCGCCACGAACATGTAGCCGAGCTGCGAACAGGTCGAATAGGCAACGATGCGCTTGATGTCGTTCTGCACGAGGCCGACGGTGGCCGCGAAGAAGGCGGTGGTCGCGCCGAAGAACATCACGACGGCCTGCGCATTGGGCGCAAGCTCGAACAAGGGTGACAGCCGCGCCACCATGAAGACGCCCGCGGTGACCATGGTCGCGGCATGGATCAACGCCGAGACCGGCGTCGGACCCTCCATCGCGTCAGGCAGCCAGGTATGCAGCAGGAACTGCGCCGATTTGCCCATCGCGCCCATGAAAAGGAGCAGACATGTCAGCGTCAGCGCGTCGGCGTGCCAGCCGAAGAAATCAATGGTCTTGCCGGTCAGGCCCGGCGCGCCCGCGAAGATCGTCTCAAAATCGGTGGAACCGATCAGCATGAAGATCGCGAAAATGCCGAGCGCAAAGCCGAAATCCCCGACCCGGTTGACCACAAAGGCCTTGATCGCCGCGGCGTTCGCAGACGGCTTCTGGTACCAGAAGCCGATCAGCAGGTAGCTCATGAGGCCGACGCCTTCCCAGCCGAAGAACAGCTGCACCAGGTTGTCCGCCGTCACCAGCATCAGCATCGCGAAGGTGAACAGCGATAGGTAACTGAAGAACCGGGGCCGGTTCGGATCCTCGTCCATGTAGCCGATCGAATAGAGGTGCACGAGCGACGAAATGGTGTTGACCACGACCAGCATCACGGCGGTCAGCGTATCGACACGCAGCGCCCAGGCAACCTGCAGATCGCCCGAATTGATCCACGGGAACAGCGCGATCCTGGTGTCGTGATGCATGAAGCCGACATCGACCAGCGCCACCCAGGACAACGCCGCCGCGACCAGCAACAGGCCGGTCGTAATCAGCTCGGCCGCGCGCGAGCCTGCCGCCGGCGGCTCGACTGCGTGATGGTCGTGGCCGTGATCGTCGCCGGCATGATCGTCATGCGCATCCGCCGCGTGCGCGCCAGCGCCATGCGCGTCGTCATGATGCTCGACCTCATCGCCGCTCGGGTTGCGCGCATGCGCGCCGAATATCGAGATCAGGCCTGCGAGGACAGCGCCGATCAGCGGCAGAAAGACGATTGCCTGAATCATTCGCGCGCCTCTTTGCGCATGATCTCAGAACAAACGAAACCGTTTGTTCGGGAAAACCGGTTCACACTTTTCCGGATCATGCTTAACCCTTCATCAGATTGACGTCTTCAACCGCGATCGAGCCGCGGTTGCGGTAGTACACCACCAGCACCGCAAGGCCGATCGCCGCTTCCGCCGCCGCCACCGTGAGCACCAACAGCGCGAACACCTGGCCGACGATGTCGCCGATGAACGTCGAGAACGCCACCAGGTTGATATTGACGGCGAGCAGGATCAGCTCAATCGACATCAGGATGACGATGATGTTCTTGCGGTTGAGGAAAATGCCGAGAATCCCGAGCGTGAACAGGATCGCGCCGACCGAAAGATAATGTCCGAGGCCGATCGTCATTGCACCCACTCCGCCGCGTCTGCGTCCTGCAGGCCCTGCCCCGAGGCCACTTTGCGCACGCTCATGGCCAATTCAGGCGTCCGCGCATTCTGCACATTGATGTCCTGCCGCTTGACGCTGGCCTTGTGGCGCAACGTCAGCACGATGGCCCCGATCATCGCGACCAGGAGCACCATGCCCGCGATCTGGAAATAGTGGATGTACTTGGTATAGAGCACGAGGCCGAGCGCCTCGGTGTTGTTGACATTGGCCGGGATCGCGGACGTGATCGACTTGGCCACATTGGGATTGATGACCCAGCCGCCTCCGACCAGCAGCAATTCGGCCAGGAAAACCGCACCGATCACCAGACCGATCGGCAGGTATTCCAGGAAGCCCTCGCGCAGCTCGGTGAAGTCGACATCGAGCATCATGATCACGAACAAGAACAGCACCGCGACCGCGCCGACATAGACCACGACCAGGATCATCGCCAGGAACTCGGCCCCCATCAGCACGAACAGACCGGAGGCGTTGACGAAGGCCAGGATCAAGAACAGCACGGAGTGCACGGGATTGCGCGACACAATCACCATGACCGCCGAGGCGACGCAGACGCCGGCGAACAAATAGAAGAACAGCGCAGGAAGGATCATGCCCTCACCTCACCGGTACGGCGCGTCGAGTGAAATCGATTTGGCAATCTCGCGCTCCCAGCGGTCACCGTTGGCGAGAAGTTTCGCCTTGTCATAATAGAGTTCCTCGCGGGTCTCGGTCGCGAATTCGAAATTCGGGCCTTCGACGATGGCGTCGACCGGGCAGGCCTCCTGGCAGAGGCCGCAATAGATGCATTTCACCATGTCGATGTCGTAGCGCACGGTGCGACGGGTGCCGTCGTTGCGGCGCGGCCCGGCCTCGATGGTGATCGCCTGCGCCGGGCAGATCGCCTCGCACAGCTTGCAGGCGATGCAGCGCTCTTCGCCGTTTGGATAGCGGCGCAACGCGTGCTCACCACGAAACCGCGGCGAGATCGGCCCCTTCTCGAACGGGTAATTCAGCGTCGGCTTCGGCTTGAAGAAATAGCGCATGGCGAGAAAGAACGCCGATACGAATTCGGAGAGCAATAGCGAGCGGGATGTGGCGTTGATGTTGACACTCATAGCGACCTCATTTCGGCGCGATCCCCGCGAACTGCAGCACGCCGGCGACGACAACCACCATCGCCAGCGACAACGGCAGGAACACCTTCCAGCCCAGCCGCATCAGCTGATCGTAGCGGTAGCGCGGCACGATGGCCTTTGCCATCGCAAACAGGAAAAACATGAAAAACAGCTTGAGCGAGAACCAGATTACGCCGGGCACCCAGGTGAAGGGCGGCAGCGCAACCGGCGGCAGCCATCCCCCCAGGAACAGGATCGTGGCCATCGCGCACATCGTGGTGATCGCGACATACTCGCCGAGCATGAACAGGAGATAGGGCGTCGAGCCGTATTCGACCATGAAGCCGGCGACCAGTTCGGATTCGGCTTCCACGAGGTCAAACGGCGGGCGGTTGGTTTCGGCCAGCGCCGAAACGTAAAAAACCACGAACATCGGAAACAGCGGCAGCCAGTACCAGTTCAGGAACGTCGCCCAGGGCACCCCGATCAGGCTGCCGAGACCGCGCGTGTTCTGGGCCTCGACCACGCTGGAGAGGTTGAGCGAGCCCGCGCAAAGCAGGACGGTGATGATCACGAACCCGATCGAGACTTCGTAGCTGACCATCTGCGCGGCGGAGCGCAGCGCCGCCAGGAACGGATATTTCGAGTTCGACGACCAGCCGGCCATGATGATGCCGTAGATCGACAGCGACGAAATCGCGAAGATATAGAGGATACCGACGTTGATGTCGGAGATCACCCAGCCGAGATTGGTCGGGATCACGGCCCATGCCGCCAGCGCGAGCACGCAACTCACCAGCGGCGCCAGCAGGAACACCCCCTTGTTGGCGCCGGCGGGAATGATCGGCTCCTTCAGCACGAATTTCAAAAGGTCAGCGAAGGACTGGAACAGCCCCCAGGGGCCCACCACATTGGGACCGCGCCTGATCTGCACCGCCGCCCAGATCTTGCGATCGGCGAGCAGGATGTAGGCGATCGCGATCAGGAGCACCACGAGCAGCAAAACGCTCTGCGCGACCATGACGATCAGCGGCCAGAGGAAGCCGGTCCAGAACGCGCTTTCAAAAAATTCAGCCATCAGGTCACGCTCACTCCGCTGCCGTCAGCATCTTGCCGGAGGCCAGGCGGGAGCATTCCGCCATGACCACCGACGCCCGCGCGATCGGGTTGGTCAGGTAAAAATCGTCCACGGAAGCCTTGAAGGGCGCCTTCTCCACGTTGCCGCCCTTCGCGGCAAGCGCCTTGATATCGGCGGCGTTGCCGGCTTCGATCTGGTCGAGGCGCATCAGACGCGGCACGGCCTTGAAGATCGCCTGCCGCAAGGCTGGAAGCGAATCGTAGGGTAGCTTCTTGCCGAGCACTTCCGACAACGCCCGGATGATCGCCCAATCCTCGCGCGCCTCGCCCGGAGGAAATCCTGCGCGGTTGGCCATCTGCACCCGGCCCTCCGTGTTGACGAAGATGCCGGACTTCTCGGTATAGGCCGCGCCCGGCAGGATCACGTCGGCGCGGTGCGCGCCGCGATCGCCATGGGTGCCGATATACACGACAAAGGTGCCGTCGGGGACCTTGGTCTCATCGGCTCCCAGCAGGAACAGGACATCAAGCGTGCCGAATGTCGTCATCTCCGCGGAACTCAGGCCGCCGGCGCCGGTCGCAAAGCCGATATCGAGCGCGCCGACGCGCGAGGCCGTGTCCTGCAAAACCGCAAAGCCGTTCCAGCCGTCCTTGACCGCGCCGACATCCAGCGCCAGCTTGGCGGCAAGCGCAAGAACCGCACGTCCGTCGTGCCGTGCGGCAACCCCGGCGCCAACCAGCACGATCGGGTTTTTCGCCTTCTTCAGCACGTCCGCGAAGGAATGCTTGCCGGCGGCGAGATCGCCGAGCAAATCCGCTCCCGCGCCGAGATAGTCGTACGAATAAGTCAGATCGGCCCTGGCGCCGACAACGCCGATCTTGAGCTGACCGCTGCGCCAGCGCTTGCGGATGCGCGCGTTGAGAACGGCCGCTTCTCTGCGCGGGTTCGAACCCACGATCAGGAGCGCGTCGGCCTGGTCGATGCCCGCAATGGTCGGGTTGAAAATGTAGGAGGCGCGTCCGGCCTTGGGATCGAAGGCGTCACCGCCCTGTACCGCGAGATTGACGGAGCCGCATTTGGCAAGAAGCTCCTTCAACGCAAACATCTCCTCCACCGCGGCAAGATCGCCAGCGATCGCTCCGATCCGCTTGCCGTCGATGCGACCTGCCTTCGCCGCGATGGCCGCGAATGCCTCGGACCAGGATGCCGGGCGAAGCTGGCCATTCTCTCTGATGTAGGGACGGTCAAGCCGCTGCGTACGCAGGCCGTCGACGACGTGGCGGGTCTTGTCCGAAATCCATTCCTCGTTCACCGCCTCGTTGACGCGCGGCAGGATCCGCATCACCTCGCGGCCGCGGGTGTCGACGCGGATCGCCGAGCCGACGCCATCCATCACGTCGATCGACTGGGTCTTGCCGAGCTCCCAGGGCCGCGCCGCGAAGGCATAGGGTTTCGAGGTCAGCGCGCCGACCGGGCAAATATCGACGAGGTTGCCCTGCAATTCCGAGGTCAGCGCCGTCTCCAGATAGGTGGTGATCTCCATGTCTTCGCCGCGGCCGGTTGCGCCCATTTCGGGCACACCGCAGACCTCGGCGGCAAAGCGCACACAGCGCGTGCACTGGATGCATCGGTTCATCGAGGTCTTGACCAGCGCGCCGAGATACTTGTCCTCGACCGCGCGCTTGTTCTCGGCGAAGCGAGAGGTGTCGACGCCGTAGCCCATCGCCTGATCCTGCAGGTCGCACTCCCCGCCCTGGTCGCAAATCGGGCAATCCAGCGGGTGGTTGATCAACAGGAATTCCATCACGCCCTCGCGGGCCTTCTTCACCATCGGCGAACGGGTCGAGATTTCCGGCGGCTCGCCTTTCGGACCGGGACGGCAATCGCGGACGCCCCAGGCGCAGCTCGCCACCGGCTTCGGTCCACCCTTCACCTCAACGAGGCACATCCGGCAATTGCCGGCGATCGACAGGCGCTCGTGGTAGCAGAAGCGGGGAATTTCCGCGCCCGCGGCCTCGCACGCCTGCAGCAGCGTGAATTCCGCAGGGACATCGATCTCTTTGCCATCGACGATGAGTTTGGTCATTGCTGTCTCAAGTCTTTCCCAGCTTGCAGTCAGGCGGTGTCATGCTCGGTCGCGACATCAACATCACTCCGCCGCGACCATGTGCGCGGGATCGAGAATGCCGGCATCGTCGACATCCGCCTTGTGCGAATATTGGTCGATACGCTCTTCGATCTCATGGCGGAAATGCGCGATCAGGCCCTGGATCGGCCAGGCCGCCGCGTCACCCAGCGCGCAGATGGTGTGGCCCTCGACCTGCTTGGTCACTTCCAGCAGCATGTCGATCTCGCGCTTGTGGGCGCGGCCGTCGGCCATCCGGGTCAGCACCCGCCACATCCACCCGGTGCCCTCGCGGCACGGCGTGCACTGGCCGCAGCTTTCGTGCTTGTAGAAATAGGAAATGCGCGCAATCGCCCGGATCAGGTCGGTCGACTTGTCCATCACGATGACCGCAGCGGTGCCGAGGCCTGAGCGCAATTTGCCGAGGCTGTCGAAATCCATCGGCGTATCGATGATCTGCTCGGCCGGCACCATCCGCACCGAGGAGCCGCCGGGGATCACCGCCTTGAGATTGTCCCAGCCGCCGCGGATGCCGCCGCAATGGCGCTCGATCAGTTCGCGGAACGGAATTCCCATCGCCTCTTCGACATTGCAGGGACGCTCGACGTGGCCTGAAATGCAGAACAGTTTGGTGCCGACATTGTTCGGCCGCCCGATGCCGGCGAACCACGCCGCACCCCGCCGCAAGATATCCGGCGCGACCGCGATCAACTCGACGTTATTGACGGTGGTCGGGCAGCCGTAGAGGCCGACATTGGCGGGGAACGGCGGTTTCAGCCGCGGCATACCCTTCTTGCCTTCGAGGCTTTCCAGCAGCGCCGTCTCTTCGCCGCAGATATAGGCGCCGGCGCCATGCGTCACGTAGAGGTCGAACGGCCAGCCGTTGACGTTGTCCTTGCCGATCAGTTTCGCCGCATAGGCCTGATCGACCGCGGCCTGCAGATGTTCGCGCTCCCTGATGAATTCGCCGCGCACGTAAATGTAGCAGGCGTGCGCGCCCATCGCGAAGCTCGCCATCAGGCAGCCCTCGACCAGAAGATGCGGATCGTGCCGCATGATCTCGCGGTCCTTGCAGGTGCCCGGCTCGGACTCGTCGGCGTTGACCACGAGATAGCTCGGCCGGCCGTCGGTCGATTCCTTCGGCATGAACGACCATTTCAGGCCGGTCGGAAAGCCGGCCCCGCCGCGGCCGCGCAGGCCCGACGCCTTCATCTCGTTGATGATCCAGTCGCGGCCCTTGTCGATGATCGCCTTGGTGCCGTCCCAGGCGCCGCGGCGGCGCGCACCCTCGAGGCCCCAATCCTGGAGGCCGTAGAGATTCTTGAAGATGCGGTCCTTGTCGTCGAGCATGACCAAACTTCCCGGGATCAGCGATTGGACTGCGAGTAAGCGAGACCTGCGGCGCAGCCGCCGAAGGTCAACGCCCACAGCAAAGAGGATTCAAGCGACGCGCTCAGCGCGTAGCGCTGCAGCAGGAAAATAAACACGGCAGCAGCCGCGGCATGCAGAGCCATATGGCGCCAGTTCTTCATCGCACCGACACTCCCCGGCCCGGCCGCTTGCAAGAAACGGTCGCCCGTCATGTGGTTTCCTTCAGCGTGGTCGGCCCGCCCACGGGAGCCGAGAACTGACGATCGATCTGCGGTCCCGGCTTCGGCGGATGGCCGGAGGCGAAGCCATCGAGCACCTTGCCGAAGCTTTCCTTGGTCAGATCCTCGTAAGTGTCCTTCCAGATCAGCACCATCGGGGCATTCACGCAGGCGCCGAGACACTCGACTTCCTCCCAGCTGAAATTGCCATCCTTGGACAAGTGGAAGGGTTCGTGATGGATCCGGCTCTGGCACACCTCGATGAGATCGCCCGCCCCGCGCAAGCGGCACGGCGTCGTGCCGCAGACCTGGACATGCGCCTTCTTGCCGACCGGCTGCAGCTGGAACATGGTGTAGAAAGTCGCGATCTCCAGCGCGCGGATGTAGGGCATGCCGAGCAAATCCGCGACCGCCCGGATCGCCGCTTCCGAGACCCACCCGTCATGCTGTTCCTGGACGCGCCATAGAATCGGGATGACGGCGGAGGCCTGGCGGCCTTCCGGATATTTCGCAATCTGCTCCTGCGCCCAGGCAAGATTCTCCGGCGTAAAGGTGAAGCCGGCGGGCTGGAGCTCTTTGGGCGCGAGGCGACGGACGGACATTGTGTTCAAACTCTCATTGCATGCGGCGCGCGGCGTCGGCGTTCAAGGCGCTAATTCGATCTTGCCAGAACGCACTTGCGGTGCCGAACACGTTATAACCGATGTTGGAAGATACCTTGATACGGTCGAGGATCGAAAGCTCGGTCACGGTTTCCAGGCGATTGGAGCGGGGATCGTGGACGATGAGCTTGAGCGGCGTATGCTCGAGGATATAGCGCGACACGGTGTGATCAGGGTCGTTGCCGTGCTCTTCGCACATGATCACGCTGTCGCCTTGCAGGAGCCGCGCAGCCCCCTTGATGGCATCGATTTCGACACCCTCGACGTCGAGCTTGATCAGGTATTTTCCGGCAGGCGAGACCTTGCCGTCGTCGATAAGATCGTCGAGCGCAATGACCAGCACCTCCTCGCCACCGCGAGCAGCGCCGCTGGCGATGCTGAACGCCTCGTGCTTGGTACCGGACAGGCGAGCAGTTCCCCTCGCCGCCCCGATCGCGCATTTCATCAGCTCGAAGCGGTTGCCGTTGACCTTCGCGTTATTGGCAAGCTTGGCAAAGTTCTGCGACGAAGGCTCAATCGCTATCGCCTTATGCGAGCCGAATGGCGCGCTCGTCACCAGCACCGACCAGTAGCCATAATTGGCGCCGCAATCGAGCAGCGTGTAGTCGATGTCGGCGGAATGGCGAAACAGCAAGTCCAGCTCGTCCTCATAATGGAATGAGCGATCGAGCAGCTTGCTCCAGTAACCGTCGCCATAGGGAAATTCAAAGATCGCATCCGCGTTGAGCCTGATCGCGATGTTGCGCTCGGGCAGCGTCTTGCGCAGCAGGTTGGCGCAACCGTTGTAGCCGCGATGCGAAAAATGCGAAGATATTTTCGAGCCCGTGACCAGCGCCAGCGCAGCCGCGCGTTCCCAAAGGTTAGCTCCCTCCAGAGACCCCGAAGCCCGGTCAAAATGGATGGGCGGCATCGCGATCACCGATCGACCTCTCCGAACACGATGTCGAGCGAGCCCAGAATCGCCGAGACGTCGGCCAGCAGATGGCCTCGGCAAATGAAATCCATCGCCTGCAGATGCGCAAAGCCGGGCGCGCGGATCTTGCATTTGTAAGGCTTGTTGCTGCCGTCGGCGACCAGGTAGACGCCGAACTCGCCTTTGGGCGCCTCGACCGCGGCGTAGACTTCGCCGGCCGGCACGTGGAAGCCCTCGGTGTAAAGCTTGAAATGATGGATCAGCGATTCCATCGAGCGCTTCATCTCGCCGCGGCGCGGCGGGAAAATCTTGTTGTCCTGCACCGCGACGGGCCCCTGCCCGTCAGCCGCGCGCAGCTTGACGATGCACTGCTTCATGATGCGCACGGACTGCCGCATTTCTTCCATGCGGATGCAGTAGCGGTCGTAACAGTCGCCGTTCTTGCCGATCGGAATGTCGAAATCCATCTCGGCATAGCATTCATAGGGTTGCGCCTTGCGCAGGTCCCAGGCAGCGCCGGAGCCACGCACCATCACGCCCGAGAAACCCCATTCCCAGGCCTGCTTCAGCGAGACCACGCCGATGTCGACGTTGCGCTGCTTGAAGATGCGGTTGCCGGTGAGCAGCGTTTCGAGGTCGTCGACCACGCCGAGGAACGGATCGCACCAGGCCTCGATATCGTCGATCAGCTTCGGCGGCAGGTCCTGGTGCACGCCGCCGATGCGGAAATAGGCCGCGTGCATGCGCGAGCCGGAGGCGCGCTCGTAAAACACCATCAGCTTCTCGCGCTCTTCAAAGCCCCACAGCGGCGGGGTGAGCGCGCCGACGTCCATCGCCTGCGTGGTGACGTTGAGAAGATGCGAGAGGATGCGCCCGATCTCGCAGTACAGGACCCGGATCAACTGGCCGCGGCGCGGCACTTCGATGCCGAGCAGCTTTTCCGCCGCCAGGCAGAACGCGTGTTCCTGATTCATCGGCGCGACATAGTCGAGCCGGTCGAAATAGGGGATCGCCTGCAGGTAGGTCTTTTGCTCGATCAGCTTTTCGGTGCCGCGGTGAAGCAGGCCGATATGGGGATCGACGCGGGCGACCACTTCGCCGTCGAGTTCCAGCACCAGGCGCAACACGCCGTGCGCAGCCGGATGCTGCGGTCCGAAATTGATGGTGAAGTTACGGAGTGCTGCTGCTTCGGTCATGATCAGCCTTTCGGCCCCGCCTTCTCGTCCCCGGGCAGGACCGGATAGTCGGCGCCTTCCCATGGCGAGAGAAAATCGAATTTTCGGAATTCCTGGTTGAGACGGACGGGTTCGTAGAGCACCCGCTTCTCTTGGTCGTCGTAGCGCACCTCGACAAATCCGGTGAGCGGGAAATCCTTGCGCAGCGGGTGGCCATCGAAACCGTAGTCGGTCAACAGACGCCGCATGTCGGGGTGGCCGGTGAAGATCACGCCGTAGAGGTCGTAGGTTTCGC
The DNA here is from genome assembly GCA_963742085.1 of uncultured Alphaproteobacteria bacterium. GTDB lineage: Bacteria > Pseudomonadota > Alphaproteobacteria > Rhizobiales > Xanthobacteraceae > Bradyrhizobium. The sequence continues at coordinate 156,670 of CAVUKM010000001.1, forward strand.
GCTCGAACCAGTCCGCACCGGGAAATACCTCGATGATCGAGGGCACCTGGGTGGTCTCGTCGGCCTCGGCGCGCAAACGGATGCGCGTGTTGAGCGTTGGAGACAGCAGGTGGTAGACAACGTCGAAGCGTTTCTCGCGCCCGGGATAATCCACCGCGGTCACATCGGTCAGGTTGACGAAACGGCAGCCCGAATCGTCGCGCAGGAAGCGCATGACGTCGACGACCCTGCCGGCCTCAATCGTTATCGTCAGCTGATTGAACGCAACCGAGTGACCGGTCGCAGCACCGGCAAGCGCGCTAACAATCGTCTGCCCCAGGGCGTCGAGCTTGCCGTCGTCCATTCCAATAACCTTAGCGTTCGATGGTACCGGTGCGCCGGATCTTCTTCTGCAGCAGCATGACGCCGTAAAGCAGCGCTTCCGCCGTCGGCGGACAGCCGGGCACGTAGATGTCGATGGGCACGATGCGGTCGCAGCCACGCACCACCGAATACGAGTAGTGATAGTAGCCGCCGCCATTGGCGCATGATCCCATCGAGATCACGTAGCGCGGCTCCGGCATCTGGTCGTATACCTTGCGCAGCGCGGGCGCCATCTTGTTGGTCAGCGTACCCGCCACGATCATCACGTCGGATTGCCGCGGGGAAGCACGCGGCGCGAAACCGAAACGCTCGGCGTCGTAGCGCGGCATCGACATCTGCATCATCTCGACGGCGCAACAGGCGAGACCGAATGTCATCCACATCAGCGACCCGGTACGCGCCCAGGTGATCAGGTCGTCGGTGGCGGTGATGAAAAAGCCCTTGTCGGACAGTTCGTGGTTGACCTCGAGAAAATACGGATCGTTGGCCCCGACCGGCTTGCCGGTGGAGGGGTCAAGAATGCCGGTTGCAGCGGGAGCGACCGCCGGTGCGAACCCTGGCGTTGCGGCAGCTGGCCTCAATCCCATTCGAGCGCGCCTTTCTTCCATTCATAGGCAAAGCCGACGGTGAGGACGGCAAGGAAAACCAACATCGACCAGAATCCGGTCGCCCCAAGTTTGCCGAACGCCACCGCCCAGGGAAACAGGAACGCGACTTCCAGGTCGAAGATGATGAAAAGAATGGCGACCAGATAGAACCGGACGTCGAACTTCATGCGGGCGTCGTCAAATGCGTTGAACCCGCACTCATAGGCCGACAGCTTTTCCGGATCGGGCTGCTGGAAGGCCACAAGGAAGGGAGCGATCAGCAGCACCAGGCCGATCAGGCCGGCGACCGCGATAAACACCACAAGTGGAAGATAATTCTGCAAGATGCCGGTCATCGGCGGGGCCTTTTCCTGTCGTCGGGTACGACAGCAGATTCGTTCGTTGGAATTGTTCCGAGGCTTAGCGCAGCGCAACAAGGGGCGCAAGACAAGCTGTCTTGACGGATCGGCCCGCTGGCGTTCGCGCGGGGAAAACCCGGCATAGTCCGGAATGGGAGCGCCCGGGCGCCGCAATCGCGCCCCCACACGCGACCCCTTGGGATGCGGACCGCCTTGGGGGCGCAGCCCCCCTCCTTCGAGAGCCCTCCCCGGCCCGGTAAATCGCCTGGCTGGCGACGAAACCATTTTGGGGAACCAACGAAACCGGCCGGAAACAAATGGGGGGTAAAGGTGCGGCCAACGATACGGCGACAAAGGCGCCAGGAGGCTCCCCATGAACCACTCAATTCACTCGGCTGACCGTGCCACGCACCTGAAGATCGTGATTGTGGCTCTCGTCGCCGGCATCGCGGTAGCCGGTTTGGCCATTTCCGCGCACACCAGCTCAGACTACAGCCAGACCGCTCACGTGATTAAGGCGGGGAAACCAATGACGGTGACCAGCTCGGACACGTCCCTGGTTCGCTAGGCCAATATTCGGAACGATGCGAAACATGGCCGCCACCGAGGGCGGCCTTTTGCTGTTTTGCTGCAGTTTTGCTGCCGTTTTGAAATCCCGGCTTCATCCGGCGCGGCCCGCCGAAAAGACGCCAATCACCTGCGCGGTCGCAATTCGACCCTCTGGATGGAACAGCCGAGCGATACCGCCGGGCGCACAGAAGGGGGAACGCTCCCTAACACCGGGTCCGGCCCATCGCCCTCAAAAACGCTGCGTTTGCAAGCGTTAAGCCATTGAAATGGTGGCGCGAGAGACGGGGCTCGAACCCGCGACCTCCGGCGTGACAGGCCGGCGCTCTAACCAACTGAGCTACTCCCGCGTGATTGCGAAACCCGCGAGAGCTGGGACTTAAAGGGGCCACATAGCCAAGTCAAGGTTGTTGCGAATCCTCCTGTCAGTCAGGCCTTTTTGGGATGTCGATGCAAAAAATAGGCTGTTTACGGGCAAAACAGCGTAGTCACCTTGACCCCGAATCGTTTAAGGCCTGATACGTCTAAGGTTCCTGAGCCATCAACAACGAGGAGGGCCAAATATGGCGAAGAAAGCAGCGACCCCTACCACGATCACGCTGAAGCATCTCGCAGCGGCAATCGCCGAAGAACAGGAATTGTCCAAGAAGCAGGCGGAAGGCATCCTGAACGATCTGGTCACCCGGATCACCAAGCATCTGAAGAAGGGCGAGCGCATCCGTATCGTTGGCCTCGGCATCCTGCAGGTGCGCAAGCGCGCCGCCCGCATGGGCCGCAACCCCGCCACCGGCGAAGCGATTCACATCAAGGCCAGCAAGAAAGTCGCCTTCCGCGCCGCCAAGGAGCTCAAGGAAGCCGTCTGAGATTCCAATCCCGGCTTGTCACGATTTCGATCTGGCGTCATTCCGGAGCAGCCCCCGGGATGACGCGTTCTCCGCCGAAGCATTTTTTCAATTCTACCCGCGGTTTTGACTGTGAGTTCACCCCTGAGGTTCACGCACACCGTGACCGAGCGTTTTTTGCGCTATGTGGTGATCGACACCCAGTCGGACCCGGCTTCCCCGACCTGCCCCTCGACCGAAAAGCAAAAGGACCTCGGCCGTCTGCTCGCGCGTGAGTTGCAGGCGATGGGGCTCTCCGACGCCCATCTCGACGAACATGGCTACGTCTACGCGACGATCCCGGCAAACACCGGCAAACCCGTTCCGGTCATTTGTTTCTGCTCGCACATGGACACTTCGCCCGACTGTACCGGCAAAAACGTCAAGCCCCAGATCGTCAGGAAATACCGGGGCGGCGACATCGCGCTGCCGGCCGACCCCTCACAGATCATCCGCGTCGCGGACCATCCAGCGCTGGCCGACCAGATCGGCAACGACATCATCACCACTGACGGCACCACGCTGCTCGGCGCCGACAACAAGGCGGGCGTCGCCGAGATCATGGACGCGGCGCAGTTCCTGATCGACAACCCGCAGATCAAACACGGCGCGATCAAGATCCTGTTCACCCCCGACGAGGAAATCGGCCGCGGCGTCGACAAGGTGAACCTGAAGAAGCTCGGCGCCGATTTCGCCTATACCATTGACGGCGAAACCGCCGGGAATATCGAGGACGAAACCTTCTCCGCCGATGGCGCCACGATCTCAATCGAAGGCGTCAGCACCCATCCCGGCTTTGCCAAGGGCAAGATGGAGCACGCGATCAAGATCGCGGCCGCCATTGTCGAGCGCCTGCCGAAAAACACCTGTTCGCCGGAGACCACGGAAGGCAGGGAAGGCTTTCTTCATCCGGTCGGCATTGCCGGCGCGCTGGAAGAGACTACGCTCAGTTTCATCGTGCGCGATTTCACCGATGCAGGATTGAAGGAGAAGGAAGCGCTGCTGGAGAACATCGTCAAAGAGGTGATGAAGGACTTCCCGCGGTCGACTTACCGGATCGAGATCAAGCAGCAGTACCGCAACATGAAGCAGGTGATCGATCGCCACCCCGAGATCATCGACAACGCGATGGAGGCGATCCGCCGCGCCGGCCTCGCCCCCATAAAGACCTCGATCCGCGGCGGCACCGACGGCTCGCGCCTGTCATTCATGGGGCTGCCCTGCCCCAATATCTTTGCCGGCGAGCACGCGTTCCATTCGCGGCTGGAATGGGTGAGCGTGCAGGACATGGAGAAGGCCGTGCAGACCATCGTCCACCTCGCGATGATCTGGGAAGAACGGGCCTGAGGCGCTTTCGCGGCCGTCCGCGTTAGAACTTTTCATTGCTCAAACAGCCGGACCGCA
>CAVUKM010000002.1:0-130995 GCA_963742085.1 uncultured Alphaproteobacteria bacterium
AACCGTAGGTCGCATGTTCGAGTCATGCCGGGATCGCCAGTTTTTTTAGGGAATTTGCCGGCGCGCGCCCAGGAACACCCGCGCGGGTTTCCCAGAATCGACCCACCGGCAAGATCGCCCAACGGCTGCAGGATCGCATTCGGGCACATCGGAAGGCCGCGGGACCCAACGAAGGCGCTTGGGAAGAGGCCTGCGGGGCAGACCTGCCCGATTTTGGCGCCGGTTTGGCCAGCCCGCTGCAGTTGGAATTGAGGGCCTAGCCCAAACGATGGATCAAGATGAGAAGGCGTCTACCGGCGCATTTTCTTTCTTGAACAAGGGAAAGTATTTGCGATCCACCTTGAACAGGTGCTGCGCAACCACGGTATTGGCCAGAAACTCGACCAGACCGCCCAATGTAGACTTGCCGGTCACAACGGACGCTCTGAGTTCCCGTGCGCGCTCAAGCAATGCGGCGTGTGCCCGCCTGTGCAACTCGAGGTCCTTGTATTGTTGCTGGGCGAGCAGGGCCTCTTCATCGGCAAAGTGCCGCGCGATGTGCGCCAAGAGGTTTTCCAGTGCGGTCATGAACGACTGCGGAGATGATTCCGACTTGAACGAGGCATCGAGCAGAACGTTCGCCAGGTCGAACAGCTTGCGGTGCTGGCTGTCGATTGTGGGTTGGCCGCATTCATACGCCTCTTGCCATTGCAGATGAATTACCGAGAATCCGCTCTCGGCCGCCCACATGTCGGAACTGCCGACCTCATCGACGCAGGCACGATTGCGCCCGCCCTCCTTGGCTCGATAGAGCGCCTTATCCGCTCGGCGGAACCAGGTCTCCGCGTCCTCGGTTGCAATATGCTCCGCCGCGCCCAAACTGATCTTAACCGATCCGACGCCGGCAAAGCTGTGTTGCTCCACCGCGCTGCGCATCGTTTCCGCCAGCGCCATAGCTCCCCTGTAGCCGGTGAAAGGTGCCAGCACGACGAATTCCTCTCCGCCCCAGCGAAACAGGGTATCGCTCGATCGAATCACCGCGCCCATCACCTGGACCAGTTCGCACAGTACGGTGTCGCCGGCTCGATGACCGTAAGTATCGTTGACGCGCTTGAAGTGGTCGATATCGATCATGACCAGCGACACCGGTTGCCTGAAGCGCAGGCTGCGGTTCAGCTCCGACGCCGTCACGCGGTCAAAATGTGCGCGATTCCACGCCCCCGTCAGGCTATCGGTGGTACTGCGCTTCTCCAGCTCGGTGATTTGCTGGTGCAACTGATCCAGTTGCACCAGTAACCCGGGGTCTGTTGCATCGTCGAGGACCAACATTGGATTGCCCTCAACCTGGAACACTTGGGCCCTGATTTCGATTTCACCTCGCTCGCGGCCCGGCACTCGAACCGTCTGCCAACCGGGTATGGGTTTGCGCATCAGGGCTTGCAGCGATGTCGAGTCGAGCACCTCGGCTCCATAAGTCTGCTCAAAGCGATCGTTCAGAACCACCGCAGCGCCCGCATCGTCCAGCAGCGCGACCGACAAGGGGAACCCCTGAATCAGATCGCGCACAACAGGAACGTCCAGCAACTGGATATGTTTCTCTGGTTTCAATTCCATCAACCTTGCAGGGCTCGTCCTGCCATGTTGTGTCCGCTTTCCCATAGGAACAGGGCAGCTTACGCATAATCAATCAGGCCTCATTGACCCAGATCAACTACCCGATTTTGGCGCCCGGTTTGGGTGGCCCCCTGTAGCTGAAATTGAGGGCCTTGCCCAAGCGCTCAAGCGAAAACCTGAACGCCATACGGCCGACCTTGATGCGGATCAAGGTGAACTCCCCGGAAGCGCAGTGTCATGACCTGCGACTTTACCATGGAGAATGCATCATGACGGACGCTCAACTCCGGCAAGACATCGTTGACGAGCTTGAATTTGATCCAAGCTTTAACGGCGAGCACATCGGTGTCGCCGTCGACAAGGGCGTCGTGAGTCTCGGTGGGCACGTCAACAGCTACGGGGAAAAGCTCGCCGCCATCGCCGCGACCCGCCGCGTCAAGGGCGTACACGTCATCGCCGAGAATATCGAGGTGCATCGTCGCTATCAAAAAGCGACGTCCGACGATCAGATTGCCCAACGCGCCAATGATATCCTGAACTGGGACATCCTGGTTCCCCGAAACGCGGTCGATGTGCTGGTTCATGAGGGATGGGTTACGCTGAGCGGCAATGTGAGATGGCAATTCGAGAAGAGCTCCGCGGAAGACGACATTCGTAAATTATCGGGCGTGCGCGGTATCACCAACATGATTGCCATCAAGCCGCGGATCGATTCTGCAAATGTGAAGAGCAGGATCGATTCCGCCCTCAGGCGGCATGCGGAGGTTGACGCGAATGCGATAAGCGTCAGCGTGCAGAATGGAAACAAGGTGGTTCTTGAAGGGGCGGTCGACAGCTGGGGCGAGCGCCGCGCGGTCGAGGATGCGGCATGGTCTGCCCCAGGCGTTGCCTTCGTCGAAGATCGCCTGACGATGACGCAAGGCACGCACGGCTATTCCCTTCCCGGCGAACTCGGGCCGGATCTCGGTCGTATCCGGGCGTACTGGAATGGCTTGAAGCGCGGCGCAAACGACATTCCTTTTTGGGACGACGTCAAGTTTTCGTTGCGATCGCAGCTTGCACGGGAATCGATGCTGATCGGCGTCTTCGAACACCCGCTTCGGTTCCGCTTCGATCTGCTGGGAGCGGACCTGACCGACTGGTATGGCGAAACGACTGGCAACAAGTTTCTTGACGAAATCGAACTTCACGCACCGTTCGATCAGCTGACCCAGCAATGCAAGGCGACGGTCGAGCGCTGCGCTCCCACTTACTATTGTCAAACCGCAACCGGAAAAGGTGCTGCCGGGCATTCGGGCGGTTACGCCCGCCTGCTGCTGCCGTTGTGGGGCAATGGCCGGATCGAGATGCTGCTCGGCGCCGTCGTTCTCGACAGGGCGGCGCGGAGAAACGCGAGCTAGATGTGAGCTTTCAATAGGCTGTCCATCCAGTCCGGATCGCTCTTGCCAATTAGCGATGGTTGCGCGCAATCGGCGTCACGGTCACCGCAGAGGCAAGACGGTGAACGTCCTCGGGACGGCAAAGCTCCGTTCCGGGATTGAGGAGCGCGGCAGAACCGCCGGCAACTCCGTAGCGCAGGGCCATCTCGAGACTGCCGTGGTTCACGAGGCTCCATACCATCGCTCCCAGGAAGCTGTCGCCGGCGCCGGAGACGCTGATCGGATCGCTCGGCAGGCCTTGCGCCCGCAAGGCGACATCGCGAGTCATGAGAAGGGCGCCATCCGGCCCCATCGAGATGGCGATGACTTCGAGGCGATAGCGATCGAACAGACGACGTCCGGCCTCGATCAGCGTAGCCTCATCTGAGGCGGCAATTCCCGCCAATTCCCAAAACTCGCGAAGGTTGGGCTTGATGAGATAGACGCCTGCTTCCAGAGCGGCCCCCAGGAAGGGGCCGGACGTATCCACGATGACCTTGCTGTGCGCTTTCGCAGCCTGAGCCACCCGGCCGAAAAAATCAGGCGGTGCGCCGGTGGGCAAGCTGCCACTCGCTATGACGAACGCAGGAGGAGGCGCAATTCGCGCGAATCGATCCCAGACATTCCTGCCATTCAGTATCGCCGAGCGGCTCACCCGGGAACACCAGGCGAAATTGCTCCCGGGTCGTCTCGTCAAAGATCGTCATATCCTCCCGCGTGTCGTTCGACGCGGGGATCACAATGCTTTGCACGCCTTCGCGTTCAAGCAGAGTCGCAAGCAACCTGCCGGTGGCGCCCCCGGCCGGGTAAATCGCGGTTGCTTCAATGCCGAGCCGTTTGAGAACCCGCGCCACGTTGATCCCGCCGCCCCCTGGATTCCGGTGGGCCGGCGCGCACCGCATCTTGGTGAAGGGCACCATTTTCCTGACCGACGTCGAGACATCGAGGGCGGGGTTTATGGTGAGCGTGACGATTTGGGTCGATGCGGTTTCAGCCAATGTCCTCAACCTCCGCCAGGATGCGCAGTCCGGTGAACGCGGCATCCTCGTCCAGAATAAGATAGGCTGGAATTGGTTCGAGGTATTTGCCTAACCGGCCTTTTTCCTCAAAACGCGCACGAAACGAGGAGCCGGCAAAATATCCGGGCATGTGACGCAGGATGCCGCCGCCAATGAATATTCCACCCCTCGCACCAAGCGTGAGGGCGAGATTGCCGGCGACGGTGCCAAGCATCGCGCAGAACATGTCGACGGCGGCGCGGCTCGTCGCGCAGCTACCCTCGACCCCGGCCCGGGTAATCTCGGCGGCGCTGCGGCCTGGCAACTTCACGCCGTCCAGTGCGGCGAGAGCCTCGCGAAGATTTTCCAGCCCGTGGCCCGAGAGAACGTGTTCGGCCGAGACATGTCCAAGGCGCTGCCGCAGATAGGCGATCACCGCGTCCTCCCGTGGCGAACAGCCGGCCATCGTCGAATGGCCACCCTCGCTCGAAAGCACGAGGTGACCGGTGGCGTGCGGTATGCTGGCTGCCATTCCAAGGCCTGTGCCCGGGCCAAGCGCCGCGAGCGGCGCCCCGATGACCGGTTGCCGGCCGCCTATCTGCCGGAGCTTCTCGGGTGACAGGCTGGGCAGGGACCACGCGACCGCTTCGAAATCATTGACCAGGCGCACCGTGGAAAATCCATACGCAGCGCGCAACTCGGCGGTATCGATCACCCAGGGATTGTTGGGAAGGGTCCAGCGGCCGTTCTGGGCCGCGCCGGCGACGCCAAGAATGGCGGCGCCGATCGAGCCCGCCCGCGGTATCCTGGCAAGATACGCGCTGAGTGCCTCGCGAAGGCTGCCGTAGCCGCTGACGGGCATATGGGCGATCATGCCCACCGTTCCGCCGGCCAGCAGCGCGAAGCGCGCATTGGTCCCGCCGATGTCTGCAAGCAACACCATCCGGATGGCCGGTCCCGGGGCAGCGTTCATCGGCGTCGTGCCGTCTTGATCAGATCCGCGTACCAGCGGAACGATGATTTCGGAATACGTTTGAGCGATCGGTAATCGACGTAGGTCAAACCGAAACGTTTACTGTAGCCGGATTCCCATTCGAAATTGTCCAGCAGCGACCATATGAAATAGCCGCGGACATCGACGCCATTGCGGGCGGCCGCATTCATCGCGCCAATATAGGCCCGCAGGAACTCAATCCGCTCCGCGTCGATCACGGCTCCCGTCTCGTCGGGCTCGTCAAAATTGCCATATCCGTTTTCGAGAACGTAAATCGGCAAACCGTAGCTCTCGTGGGCTTTCCGCAGCGTTTCGGCGAAGGCACGCGGGTCGATCGGCCATCCGATCGGCGTCAGCGCAACGCCGGCCGGTTTCTCACCGAAGTCAAACCCCAGCATCGAGCCCGGTTGCGCCTTTACATAGACCGGGCTGTAGTGATTGAGGCCGAACCAGTCGACCGGGCGACAAATCCGCGCCATGTCGCCGGGCTGGATGTGCGGCTCGATCGCAGGCCCAATAAGTGACGGATACGCGCCGCGACATTGCGGATCGGGGAAGGCGTTGTTCCAGTAGGTATCGAGGCGCGCAGCCGCGGCTGCGTCGGCTTCGCTCGCGCTGGAAGGCCAGCAGGGCTGACAATTGTGAATACATCCGATCGACGCGCCGGGGACCTTTTCGCGAAGCACATCGACACCCGCACCGTGCGCGAGATTTACGTGATGGATCATGCGGTGGAGGCTGTCTTCGCTGCCTCGATCCCGCTTGCCCAGCGACCGGCTGAACAGGCTGAAGATCGATGGCTCGTTGAAGGTCGCAAAACGCCTGACGCGATCGCCGAAACGCCCGGCAACCAGCGTCGCATAGTCGGCAAACCATGCCGCCGAATCCCGGTTCATCCAGCCGCCAAGATCTTCGAGTGCCTGTGGCAGGTCCCAATGATACAGGCACAGCCACGGCTCGATGCCGGAGGCCAGCAACTCATCGACCAGCCGGTCGTAAAATGCGAGGCCCGGTTCATTTGCGAATCCTCGCCCTTGTGGCAGCACGCGTGGCCAGGCAACCGAGAACCGGTACGCCTGAACGCCCAGCTGTTTCATCAGGGCGACATCCTCCCGGTAACGATGGTAGTGGTCACACGCTACATCGCCGGTGTCGTGGTTCATTATCTCGCCGTTTTGACAGTAGACATCCCAGATACTCGGTCCCCGGCCGTCTTCCTTCGTTGCGCCTTCGATCTGGAAACTCGAGGTGGAGACCCCCCAGATGAAATCCGGGCGCAGGTCGGACGTCGAAGGCAGCGCCAATTCCGGCCCAAGATGCCCCGCTTGATCGCCGGCCGAGTTCTCGTTCGAATTCACGGTTTACCCTTCCGCCTCTGAAGAATGCGAGGCGCGCTATTAATAGGCCGGCCGGTGACGCGGCGATCTTGAGATACATCAAGGGTCCCCGAACGGCCGGTGCAATAATTACAGGGTTGCCGTTCTGCCGACGGGGTAGCCTCTTGCAAAGAACCAGATGGGGAGGAATTGTCGACGACCGTCTCCGCGGAAGCGGCTTTTTTCGCGTGGACGAGCGCGACGGCGTGTTCTGGCTTGTCGATCCCGATGGCGGTCGCTTTCTTTCCAAGGGCGTGAACACGGTCAGCTTCGAACAGGACCAGATTCGAAATACCAATCGCGCGCCATACGCCGACGCCTGTCGGGAAAAATACGGCAGCCAGTACGTCTGGCGCGCGGCGGCAGCAAATCGGCTGGCGGGCTGGAAATTCAATACGCTCGGCTGCTGGTCTGACGAGCTGGTCGCCAGTGCAGGCCCGTCGCGGCTTGCGACCACGCCTACCGCCGAACTTGGCGCCTCGTTCCGGCTGCACCGGCGCGACGAAATCTTTCCCGACGTCTTCGATCCGGCATTTCTGGGTCACATCCGCGCCAGCGCAAAAAATAATTGCACCAAGCGGCGCAACGAGGCCGGATTGCTCGGCACGTTTATCGACAATGAGCTGTACTGGTCGCCGGATTGGCGCGGCGCCGACGAGCTGCTGACGCTGTTTCTGAACCTGCCATCTCACCGGCCTGGCCGCGTCGCAGCCATCAGGAGGTTGGAGGAGCGGTATCGGGAATTTTCGCAATTCAACGCGGTCTGGCGCTCGCCGGCGCGATCATGGGAGGAATTTGGCACGATCGGACCGGTCGAGGCGCCGTTCTTCAGAATGCCGCCCGGCGGCCTGAGCGAAGCGCTTGAAGCCAAGGCCAACCTCGCCAATCCCATGCGCGCGGCGTTTTTCGCGGATTGCGATGCCTTTGTTGCGGTTGTCGCCGAACAATATTTCGAGATGTGCGTCGCAGCTATCAGGGCCGCCGACCCCAATCACCTCGTGATCGGATCCCGGTTCGGCTATCAGCCGCATCCAAATGTAATTGCCGCCGCCGGCCGCTACCTCGACGTGGTTTCGTTCAATTGTTACGACTTCGACGCCAGCGCGACGATCGATGCCTATGCAACGGGCGGGAAACCGTGCCTGATTTCCGAATTTTCCTTCCGTGGTGATGATTCCGGCCTGCCCAATAGCAGCGGCGCCGGGCCGCGGGTGGCGAGCCAGCTCGAGCGCGCCCGATGCTTCGAGCACTACGTCACTGCGGCCTTGAGCAAGCCGGCCGTGGTTGGCTATCACTGGTTCGAGCATGCCGATCAGCCGGCCGAAGGACGTTTCGACGGTGAAAATTCGAATTTTGGTGCGGTGACGATCAAGGACGAGGTCTATGTCGAGCTGACTGACACGATGACCAGGGTCAATGCCGCGGCGGAGCAAATTCATGGGCAAGCCGCCCAAAGCCGGCTGGCGGCCGTCAAGCCCTGATTTTCGTCGGACTGGCTTCAGCCTCGAGAACCGTTGCCATGGTGCGAAATACGCTTGCCGGGTTAACGCTGATCGAATCGATGCCAAGCTGCGTCAGGTAACGCGCGATCTCCGGATAGTTCGCAGGCGCTTCGCCGCAGATACCGACGTAACGTCCGTTGCGTTTCGCGCCGACCACAGCCTGCCTGAACATCTCCAGCATTCCCGGATCGCGTTCATCAAAATCGAAGGCGACAATGTCGGAATCCCGGTCTACCCCCAGCGTGAGCTGGGTCAGATCGTTTGAGCCAATCGAAAAGCCGTCGAACAACTCCGAAAACGCGTCGATCTGAATGACATTGTTCGGAATCTCGCACATCACGAAGATCTCGAGCCCGGCGTCGCCGCGCTTGAGCCCATTGGCCGCCATCGTCGCGATCACGCGTCGTCCTTCCTCGACGGTTCGGCAGAACGGCACCATGACGCGCAAATTGGAAAGCCCCATTTTTTCGCGCACGCGGCGGAGCGCCGCACACTCCAGCGCGAATCCCGCGGCGTAAGCCGGGTGGCTGTAACGGGATGCCCCGCGGAATCCCAGCATCGGATTTTCTTCCCTGGGTTCGAACGCCTCGCCGCCGAGCAGGCTGGCATATTCGTTGGTCTTGAAGTCGGAAAGCCGGACAATGACCGGCTTGGGATAGAACGCCGCGGCAATCGTGCCGACACCTTCGGAGAGCCGCTGAACGAAGAAATCGGACGGGCTTTCATAAGCCTTGACGAGACGCGCGATCGCAGCCCTGGCTTTGGCCGAAGCAATCTTCTCCGGCTTGAGAAGCGCCATCGGATGCACGCCGATATGCTCGCTGATGATGAACTCCATGCGCGCGAGGCCGACCCCCGCCTGCGGCTGCATGGCTACCCGGAACGCCATTTCGGGGGTGCCGACATTCACCATGATTGCGGTGCGCGGCTGCCTGAACGCGGTCATCGGCGTTCGCGTGACGTCGAAGGCGACCGTGCCTTGATAGACGCTGCCAATATCGCCCTCGGCGCAGGAGATCGTGACATTTGTCCCGGTCTTGAGCTTTTCCGTCGCATGCGTCGCGCCTACCACCGCGGGAATGCCCAATTCCCGCGCCACAATGGCCGCGTGGCAGGTCCGGCCGCCCTTGTCAGTGATGATGCCGGCCGCGATCTTCATGACCGGCTCCCAATCCGGACTGGTGGCCGGTGCGACCAGAATCTCCCCCGGCTTGAAGGCTGCGAGGTCGCGCGCATTCGCTATGCGTCGCGTGCGCCCGGAAGCGATTTTTTCTCCCACCGCACGACCGGTGACCACGACACGGCCGCGCTCCTTGAGAGTGTAGGTCTCGAAGACGTCGGGCGAACGCTGCGAGGCCACCGTCTCGGGCCGCGCCTGAATGATATAAAGCTTGCCGTCGGCGCCATCCTTGGCCCATTCGATATCCATGGGCATGGGAACGCCGGCGCTTTTCGAATAGTGCTCCTCGATCCGCACGGCGATTTCGGCAAGGCTCAACACCTCCGCATCGGAAATGCAGAACCTCTCCCTCTCGGCGCCCGGCACGGTGCGAATCCGCGTCGCACGGCTGCCGCCGCCCTTGCCGTAAGTCATGCGTATCTGCTTGCCGCCGAGCCGGCGGCGCAGGACACAGCGAAACCCCCGGCTCAGGGTCGGCTTGTGAACGTAGAATTCGTCGGGATCGACCTGTCCCTGGACGATGGTTTCGCCGAGACCGTAGCAGCCGGTGACGAAAACCACATCGCGAAATCCCAATTCGGTATCGAGCGTGAAGACAACTCCGCTGGCCGCGAGATCCGAGCGGACCATTTTCATCACGGCGACGGAGAGCGCGACCTTGAAGTGATCGAATCCGTTGTCGATGCGGTACGAAATCGCGCGATCGGTAAAAATCGAGGCAAAGCAGCGCCGGCAGGCCTCGAACAAATCCTTCGCGCCACGCACGTTGAGGAAGCTCTCATGCTGGCCCGCAAAACTCGCCGTCGGCAGATCTTCGGCCGTCGCCGAACTTCGCACGGCGACGGCGACGCCGGCTCCAGCCTCACGCTCAAGCTGTCGATAGGCCTCCACGATCTGATCGCGAAGTGGTCCCGTATCCATCGCCTTGTAGACGATTTCGCGAGCCCTCGCGGCTGTGGCCGCAAGCTGCTTGATCTTGCGCTTGTCGAGACCGTCGAGAAGCCGATGAAGCTCGTCGGCAATGCCGGGCTGCCGCAGCGCATCGCGATAGGCGTCCGCCGTGATGGCAAAGCCGTTTGGGACAGCCACCCCTTCGGAGGCGAGCGTCGAATACAGCTCGCCAAGCGAGGCGGTCTTGCCGCCGACCAGCCCGACGTCGTGCAGTCCAATTTCGAGGAAAGACCTGATATATTTTGACATAAAGCAAATAAATCACGCCGGAATCCGACCCGTATTGACCAATGTCAACCCTCCGGCAAAATGCGCATTGAGCAGGTGCGGGAAAAATCCACTGGGAAAAGGCAAAATGAGGGGCGCGATCATCGGATGAAAGCCGCTGGCCCCGAGAAACTTGGCATCGAAGTCGGCAGAGCGGGCCTGGTCTCCGGGCTTCTGACCCGCCCGGCGCGCGCGCGCGCGTGCTTTGTCTTCGCCCATGGCGCCGGCGCCGGGATGGCCCATCCCTTCATGGAGGCGGTCGCGGCGGGTCTTTGCGAGCGCGGCATCGCGACCTTGCGCTATCAGTTTCCCTATATGGAGAAGGGCAGCAAGCGGCCTGACCCGCCCGGGATCGCGCAAGGAGCGGTGCGCGCCGCGGTGGCGGAAGCTGCGCGATGCTGTCCCGGCTTGCCGCTGATCGCGGGCGGAAAATCGTTCGGAGGCCGCATGACCTCGCAGGCGCAGGCGGCCGCACCGCTAAGTGGTGTTCGCGGCCTGGCGTTCCTGGGGTTCCCGCTGCACCCGGCGGGCAAGCCGTCCAGCGATCGGGCGAAACACCTCTCCGACGTGCATATCCCGATGCTGTTCCTGCAGGGCACCCGCGACAGCCTTGCGGAGGTGGCGTTGCTCGAACCCGTGGTCGAGCGCCTCGGACCATCGGCGACGTTGCATCTTGCGGACGGCGCCGATCATTCCTTCCACGTGCTGGCACGTTCGGGGCGCAATGACCGCGACGTCATGAAGGAAATTCTGGATACGTTCGCAGGCTGGGTAGGCGAGATATAAACAAAGGCCGTGACGAAAAGGCCGCCGCTCAGCAACCCCGGCAGATGCTATGCAATTGCCGGTTCAGCGCCTCGTCCTCGTGTTTCATTTGTTCGAACGATTCCATCGTCTTTGATTCGCGGGTCGGCTCGGGCTTCCGTTTCGCGGCGAGTGCCGCTTCCTGGCGCGCATAGCACGCCTCCCGTTCCGGCTTGGCCTGGATGAACCGGCATTGCTCGACCGCCAGAGCGGGAGCCGCACCGAGCATGGCCGCGGCGCATGCCAGCAGGAAGCTCGCCCCCGCCATTACAGAGATATGGTTCCCGACGTGCATCATGCGTATTCCGTTTCGTGGCGATCATGTTTGTTCTGGTGCGGATGTTCAATCCGGACATCGAGGGATCATATCTGGCATCTTGTGCGGGTCTTCGATAGCAAAAAGTCGCTGGCCGGGGCATCATGCCCGCCCATCATCCGGGAAACCCACCTTGTCTTCCAAAGCAATCGAAGAACCGGCGCGGAAAATTCCGCTTTACGGCGAATACGAAGTCGCCGTCCTCGGCGGCGGGCCGGCGGGGATCGCGGCTGCCGTCGCCGCGGCACGCGCAGGGTGGCGCACGTTGCTGATCGAGCGCTATGGCTTCCTCGGCGGCATGGGGACGGCGGCCGGTGTCACCAATTTTTGCGGGCTGCACGCGAACGTGTATGGAGAGATGCATCGGGTGGTGCGGGGCGTCGCGTCGGATTTGTTGGCCCGGATCGATCGGCTCGGCGGGCTCAATGCACCGCATCTGGTCCTCGGCAAGATCCTGGCGCAGGCCTATGATACCGCGGCCTACAAGATCGCCGCCGACGATCTGTTGGCCGCCTACAAGGTCGACATCCTCTTTCACGCGCTCGGCGCCGGCGTGGCCATGCACGACGAGAAGCGCGTTCACGCGCTCATGGTCGAAACCAAGGCGGGCAGGCAGGCGGTCACGGCAAATATCTTCATCGATTGTTCCGGGGATGGCGATCTCGCGGCCTGGGCCGGTGCGCGCTACGAGGTCGGCGACCACGAAGGCCGCCTGCTCTATCCCTCGATGATGTTCCGGCTCAACGGCATCGACCCAGACAAGGCCGGCGACGCGTGGCGGACCATCCCCGCGCTGATGCAAGAAGCCGAAGCCGCAGGCCGGCATCGTTTTCCGCGCAAGGCCGCGATCGTCCGGCCGCAGCGGTCTCCAATCGAGTGGCGGGTGAACTTTACCCAACTGGCGCGCCAAGACGGCAGCGCGATCAACGGGCTTGAGCCCGACGATCTGACGCGCGGCGAGATCGAGGGCCGCCGCCAGGCGGTGGCCGCGTTCGAGTTCCTGCGCACCGTGCCGGGGTTCGAGAAATCCTACATCGTCGACCTGCCGCCGCAGCTCGGCATCCGCGAAACCAGGCGGATCGTGGGCGGCTACATGCTGTCAGGCGAGGACGTACTCGGCTGCGCGTCGTTCGACGACAGTATCGGCGTCAACGGCTGGCCAATGGAATCCCATGTCGCGGGCGACGTAATCTTCAGGTTTCCGCCGATCCCGGAATCGCGCGGATTCAATGAGCTGCCGTATCGCATGCTGATTCCCGAAGGCCTCGACAATCTCCTGGTTGCCGGGCGCTGCGCGTCGATGACCCACGACGGGCAATCCGCGGCGCGCGTCTCCGGCGCCTGCTTTGCGATGGGCGAGGCCGCCGGAACCGCCGCCGCTTTGGCGTTGGATGGCAATGCCGCGCCGCGCGATATTGCAGTGGACAAATTGCAGCGGCAGTTGAAGGAGCAGGGCGCCTTCATTGGCCGGGATCAACCGTTGCCGGAGAGGATTTGATTTGCGTGCCGCTCACTTTCGTCGTTGCGAGGAGCGAAGCGACGAAGCAATCCAGATTGTGGTATCCACCCCTGGATTGCTTCGCTGCGCTCGCAATGACGGAGGAAACTGGATGACGTTGTGTTATCGCATCCGCACGATACGGCTCCTGCTCGCGAGTCTGCTGGCGCTGACGGCGGGAAGCGCGCGGGCCGACGATGCGCTCAAGGCAAAGGTCGGCGTGCTCCGGCTGTCGTCGTCGGCGCCGGTGTTCATCGCGCAGGACAAGGGCTATTTCCGCGACGCCGGCCTCGATGTCGACCTGAAATTCTTCGATGCCGCCCAGCCGATCGCGGTCGCGACCACGTCGGGCGACGTCGACTTCGGCATCACCGCCTTCACCGCGGGGCTCTACAACCTTGCCGGCAAGGGCACGCTGAAGGTGATCGGCGGCATGAGCCGCGAGAAGGCGGGCTATCCCCTGATCGGTTATTTCGCCAGCAATAATGCTTATGCGAGCGGCCTCAGGACGCCAAAGGACCTCGCGGGCAAGCGCATCGCGGTGACGCAGGTCGGCTCCAGCTTTCACTATTCGCTCGGGCTGCTTGCCGACAAATATGGCTTCAGGCTTGCTGACGTGAAGGTGCTGCCCCTGCAGTCGCTGTCGAATGCCGCGGCTGCACTGAAAGGCGAGACCGTCGACGCCGCGTTGCTGCCGGTCTCGACCGCGCGCAAGCTGATGGACGATGGCGGAGCCAGGCTATTGGGCTGGGTCGGTGACGAGACGCCGTGGCAACTGGGGGCGGTGTTCGCTTCGCCGAAGACACTGTCCAACAAGCTGCTGGTGACCAAGCTTCTGGGCGCGCTCGCGCGCGCCGACCGCGAATATCACGACGTGATTCTTGCATCCGTCGCCGGCGGCAAGGCGCCGGTCAACGAAACAACCAGGCCGCTATTGGAGATCATCGCCAAATACACCAATCTTCCGCTTGAACAGGTGGTCGGCAACTGCGCCTATATCGATCCCGACGGCAGGCTCGATGTGAAGAACGTGGCGAACCAGATCGAGTGGCTGCAAGGGCAGGGTTTTGTCGACAAGGGTTTTACGGTCGACGCGATCCTCGCCAGGGATTATGTGAAGCCGGATTGATGCTGGACGTCATTGCGAGCGCAGCGAGGCAATCCAGAACACGGATAAGGTGGAATGGATTGCTTCGTCGCTTCGCTCCTCGCAATGACGCCAAATACGACGTGACGCCGCGGGCTGCATGCGCAGACGGGAACACCCCATGGACCTGATCGCCGACCATATCAGCCATCGCTTTGGCGCGCTCGAGGTGCTCGACGACGTGTCGTTCACGGTTGGCGCGGGCGAGGTGGTCGCGATCGTCGGTCCATCCGGCTGCGGCAAGAGCACGCTGCTGTCGATCCTCGGCGGGTTGCTGCAGCCGGGCGCTGGTGCGGCCGAATTGCGCGGTGCGCCGCCATCCGAAAGCCTTAACCCGCTGACGTTCGTGTTCCAGGATTTCGCGCTGTTGCCCTGGTGCACGGTGGAAGAGAATGTCGAATTCCCGCTGCTGGACAGCGGCCTGACGCCGGGCGAGCGCAGGACGATCGTCGACGACGCGCTACGCCGCACCGGCCTTTCCGATTTCCGTGGCACCTTTCCAAAGCAACTCTCGGGCGGCATGCGCCAGCGCGTCGGCATCGCCCGCGCGCTTGCCGTCCGGCCGGCGATCCTGCTGATGGACGAGCCGTTGTCGGCGCTGGATTCGCAAACCCGCGAATTGCTGATCGAGGATTTCGTCCGGCTGCTCGCCGACGGCGCGATGGGCGCGGTCTATGTGACGCATAATCTGGAAGAAGCAGTGCGGCTGGCGGACCGCATCGTCGTGCTGTCGCGGCGGCCGGGCCGCGTCCGCGAGGTGGTGAACATCCCGCTCACGCGTGACGAGCGCGGCGACATCCATGCGCGGGAGAAACTGCTCGCGCTGCAAGGCGAACTGTGGTCGCTGATCCGGGAGCAGGCGATCGATGCCGGGCGCGAGGTCCAGCATGCTTGACCGCGCGGATGATCAGACCGGCTCGCCGCAAGCCGACAACGCCGAGCTGCGGCCGGTGGCGTTTCGCGGCGCCGGTTTTTCACCAACGCCGGGCCGCTATGCGGGCCTGCTGGCGCTGGTGCTGGCGATCGGGCTTTGGCAGGCTGCCGGTAGCCTCTCGCTGGTCAACCCGCTGTTTCTGCCGACGCCCGTTTCAATCGTACACGCGATCTGGCAGCTCGCGCTCTCAGGCGCGCTTTGGCAGCATCTTTCCTACTCGATCATGCGCATCGGCGCGGGGTGGATCGTCGGGACTGTGAGCGGCATCATCATCGGCTTCGGCATCGGGCTCTCGAGCCTGGCGCGCGGCGTCGGCATCACCTTCATCTCGGCGCTGTTTCCGATCCCGAAAATCGCGCTGCTGCCGCTTCTGATCCTGTGGCTCGGGATAGGCGAGGAGCCGAAGATCGCCACCATCGCGCTCGGGGTGTTCTTCTCCACCGCGATCTCGGTCTATAGCGGCGTCGACGCGGTACCGCGCAATCTGATCAGGATGGCGCAGAGTTTTAACGTGCCGTTCCACGCTATCGTGCGCCGGGTGATCTGGCCGGGCGCGCTGCCGTCGATTCTTGCGGGCTTCCGCATCACCGCCTCGATCGCGCTGCTGCTGGTGGTGAGCGCCGAGATGATCGGCGCCGAGTACGGCATCGGCGCCTTCGTGCTGCAGGCCGGCAATTTGATGCAGACCGATCAGCTGCTCGCCGGCGTCGTCATCCTGTCGCTGTTCGGGCTGGCGGTGGGAAAGCTGATCAACTGGCTGGAGACGCGGTTACTGCACTGGCGGTGATTGCGAAGCATAAGCGGCGGGGTAGTCCATTCTTTGGTCGTCCCGGCGTTGAGCCGGGACCCATACCGCGTGATCTATCGATATGACGATGTGGCTGACGCCCTTAGCAAAACGAACGCTTGTGTTATGGGTCCCTGCTTTCGCAGGGACGACCGCGGGAGTGACTTGCTTCACGCGTTCCCGCGATCTTCGCGGAACAGATCGAGCTTCTGCTGCACCGGGCGGTCCGAGAAGCTGAACAGCACGGCGTCGGTGTCGGCTTCATGCGTGACCCATTGCCAGCTCGGCACCACGAACAGGTCGCGCGGGCCCCATTCGAAGGTCTGCTCGCCGATCCGCGAACGACCCTTGCCTTCGACCGCGGTGAACACGGTCGCGTCCGTCGAACGATAGCGCGCGGTTTTGAAACCCTTCGGCAGCAACTGGATGAAGGTGCCGATCGTCGGCATCGCGAAATCGCCGGTCTCGGGATTGGAGAACTTCAATTTCAGGCCATGGCAGGCGTCCCATTCGTCGCGCAGCTTGGCCTGTTCCAGCGCCTCGCGCGTGTAGGAATAGGGATAGTTGAAGATCGGCGAGGTCTTCGATTTGCGCTTCTCGTCGACCGGCAGCAGATTGTGGCCGTAACGGGCGAAGCTGTCGCCGGCGGGACGGGTGATCTTCTGCTGGTCTTCCTTCGCGCTTTCCGCGAAGGAAGCGTCGAAGAACTGCACCATCGGAATATCGAGGCCATCCAGCCAGAACATCGGCTCTGAGGTTTCGTTGGAATGGTCGTGCCATGTCATCGCCGGCGTGATCACGAAATCGCCGGGCTCCATCGCGGTGCGCTCGCCGTCGACGGAGGTGTAGGCGCCCTTGCCCTCGAGCACGAAACGCAGCGCCGACTGGCTGTGCCGGTGCGCCGGCGCGACGTCGCCGGGAATCACCATCTGCACGCCGGCAAACAGCGACGTCGTGACCTTCGATTGCCCGCGCAATCCGGGATTTTCCAGGATCAACACCCGCCGCTCGGCTTCCTTGGCGGTGATCAGCTTGCCGGCTTCGGTCATGTAGTCGCGGATCGCGTCGAATTTCCAGAGATGAGGGCGGCAGGCACTCCTCGGTTCCGGGGTGACCAGGTCGCCCAGCACGTTCCACAGCGCTGAAAGGTTTTCGCCGTCGATCTTCCTGTAGAACGCCTCGCGTTCCGGCGTCTTCTGTACGGCCTCCATGGCGAGCCTCCCGTTCTTGTTGCCTGGGTCAGATTGACAGCATACTTACAATATGGCTAGCGTCAATAACGGCAGTCAAAAGCCGGCCACAAAATGCGAGGGGAGGCTCACGATGAAGCTGCACGGCTATTTCCGCAGCAGCGCGTCCTATCGGGTCAGAATTGCGTTGAACCTGAAGGGGTTAAGTGCTGAACACCTGACCCATCATCTGCGCAAGGGCGAGCAGCGCGACCCAGCCTATCTGGCGATCAACCCCCAAGGTCTGGTCCCGACATTGCAGGATGACCGCGGCACGATCCTGACCCAGTCGCTCGCCATCATCGAATGGCTGGACGAACTCCATCCCACGCCGCCGCTGCTGCCGAAGGACCCGCTGCGCCGCGCCCATGTCCGCGCCTTTGCGCAAGTAATTGCCTGCGACACCCATCCCGTACAGAATCTGAAAGTGCTGGCACGGCTGCGCGAACTGGGACTTCCGGAAGAACAGGTGACGGGCTGGGCGGCATGGGCCAACCGCGAAGGCCTTTCGGCCTGCGAGGCCCTGATCGCGGGCGAAGCCGGCCCCTTCTGCTTTGGCGCCGAGCCCACAATCGCCGATCTCTGCCTGGTGCCGCAACTGGCCAATGCACGGCGTTTCGGCGTCGATCTTGCCGCCTTCCCGCGTCTGTTGCGGGCCGAAGCGGCTTCGAAAAACCTCAAGGCGTTCGCCGACGCCGCGCCGGAGCGACAGTCCGATGCCGAGTAAGCCAGCCACGGTCACGATGGACGCAGTCTACACCGCGCCGGGCTATCTGTTTCGCCGGATGCAGCAGATCGCGGTCGCGCTTTTCATGGAGGAGTGCAAGGCCTTCGACCTGACGCCGGTGCAATATGCCGCGCTGGTCGCGATCCGAACCCATCCCGGCATCGACGCGACGCGGCTCTCCGCGGTGATCGCCTTCGACCGCTCGACGCTGGGCAGCGTGATCGAGCGGCTGGAGGCGAAGGGTCACATCGAGCGAAAGCCGTCGCGTGAGGACAAACGGGTCAAGCTGCTGCATCTGACCCGGGCCGGCGCGAGCGTGCTGCGCGAGATCATGCCGTCGGTCGATCGCGCGCAGGCGCGGATGCTGCAGCCGTTGAAGCCGGCCGACCGCAGGACGCTTCTGGCGCTGCTGGCGCAACTGGTCGATCTCAACAATGAGGCGTCACGGGTGCCGTTGCGCGCCGAAGATGCGCTCGAACATCTCGGGAAGGCAAGCTGATGGCGAGGGGCGTGCGACCGG
Organism: uncultured Alphaproteobacteria bacterium; assembly: GCA_963742085.1. Classification (GTDB taxonomy): domain Bacteria; phylum Pseudomonadota; class Alphaproteobacteria; order Rhizobiales; family Xanthobacteraceae; genus Bradyrhizobium. Next base: position 18,242 of record CAVUKM010000002.1, read on the forward strand.
TCTTGATCGCGGGCGGCGGCATCGGCGGCCTCGCCGCGGCGCTGGGGCTGGCGCAAAAGGGCATTCGCTCGATCCTGCTCGAAAAGGCCTCGGCACTCGGCGAGATCGGCGCCGGCATCCAGCTCGGGCCCAATGCCTTCCACGCCTTCGACTATCTCGGCGTCGGCGAGGCCGCGCGCGGCATGGCGGTCTATGTCGATCAAATGCGGCTGATGGATGCGCTCACCGCCGAAGAGATCTGCCATGTCGATCTGGGCGACGCCTTCCGCTCGCGTTTCGGTAACCCTTACGCCGTGGTGCACCGCGGCGACCTCCATGGCGTATTCCTGAAGGCCTGCCGGGAAAACGATTTGATCGACCTGCGCGTCAGTTCCGAGGTCGTGGGTTACGATCAGGACGGCGCGTCGGTGACCGCGCGGCTGGCTTCCGGCGATCGCGTCAGCGGCTCGTTGCTGATCGGCGCCGACGGGCTGTGGTCGAATATCCGCAAGCAAGTCACCGCCGACGGCCCGCCGCGGGTCTCCGGCCATACCACCTATCGCTCGGTGATTCCGACCGAGGAGATGCCGGAGGATCTGCGCTGGAACGCCGCCACGCTGTGGGCCGGCCCGAAATGCCACCTCGTGCATTATCCGCTGTCGGGCTGGAAGGTGTTCAACCTCGTCGTCACCTATCACAATGACGCGCCCGAGCCGGTGGCGGGCAAGCCGGTTTCCGAAGCAGAGGTCATGAAGGGTTTTGCGCATATCCACCAGCGCGCGCAGAACATCATCCGCCACGGCAAGAACTGGAAGCTGTGGGTGTTGTGCGACCGCGATCCGACCGAGCGCTGGATCGACGGCCGCGTCGCGCTGCTCGGCGACGCCGCCCACCCGATGCTGCAATATTTCGCGCAAGGCGCCTGCCAGGCGATGGAAGATGCCGTGTGCCTGTCGCACATGCTGGGCAGCCATCCCGGCGATCATGCGACCGCGCTGGAGAAATACCGCGCGCAGCGCTTTCCCCGCACCGCGCGCGTGCAACTCTTGTCCCGCGCCATCGGCGAGCACATCTACCACCCCGCCGGCGAACACGCCCGGTTGCGCAACGCCATCATGAGCGCGAAGACCTCGGAGGATTACTACAAGGATCTCGCCTGGCTCTATGGCGGGACGGGGCTAACGGGGTGACAGTCAAACTCCGGTGTCGTCCCGGCCTTGAGCCGGGACCCATAACCACGGCTGCTTGAATTGTGCGACGGTAAGGCCACAGCGAGTTCGATAACAAACCTTCGTGGTTATGGGTCCCCGCGCCCGCGGGGACGACACCGGGTTTGTTGAAGCGTGAAGCCTCAAACCCGCAGCAGCGCCTGCCGGTCGATCTTCCCCGTACCCGTCTTCGGCAACTCGTCGAGGAATTTCACCTCGCGCGGATATTTGTAGGGCAATAGTTTTGCCTTGACGAAATCCTGCAGCATTTTGGTTGCCTCGCCCTCGTCGAAGGCGCGGCGGTTCATGACGACCATGGCCTTCAGGGTCATTCGCCGGTCCGGCAGCTCGACCGCGAACACCGCGCATTCGCGCACATCGGGATGTTCGGCGAGGCAAAGCTCGACCTCGAGCGGATAGACCCATTGGCCGGAAATCTTGATCAGATCATCGGCGCGGCCGCGGAAGAAATGAAAGCCGTCGGAATCCCGCACGAAGCGGTCGCCGGTGTAGATCCAGCCGCCCTCGCGGATTGTCTCGGCCGACTTGTCCGGCCGGTTCCAGTACAGCGGCGTGTTGGAATCGCCGCGCACCCACAAAATGCCTTCCTCGTTGTCGCCGACATCGCGGCCGTCGCTGTCTCGCAACGCGATTTCATAGCCGGGCACGCGCAGCCCGGCGGCGCCGAGCTTTTTCCGTTCCGGGTGATTGCTGAGATAGATGTGCAGCACTTCGGTCGAACCGAGCCCCTCGATGATCTCGAGACCGGTCAGCGTCTTCCAGCCGTTGAAGACCTCGCCGGAAAGCACCTCGGCGGCGGACAGTGCCATGCGCAGCGAGGAAAAATCGGCATCCGCCGCGCCCTCGGCCTTGGTCAGCGACGTATAAAGCGTCGGCAAGCCGAAGAACACGCTGGGACGGTAACGCCCGATCGCATCGAAAATCGCGGCAGGTTTGGGCTGGCCCGGCAACAGCAGGGTCGCCGCGCCCGCCGAGAACGGAAAGGTGACGGAATTGCCGAAGCCGTAGGCGAAAAACATCTTCGGCACCGAAAAGCAGATGTCGCCGGGCCGTAGTTTGAGGACGTTCTGCGCGAAGGCCACGTCGCTATAGGCCATGTCATGCTGGAGATGGACGATGCCCTTGGGCCGGCCGGTCGAGCCCGACGAATACATCCAGAACGCCATCTCGTTGCGATTTGTGTCGGCCGCCGCGAGATCGGCCGGAAAGCCAGGCAACCACCATTCTGCGACGAGGGTCTTCGGTACGGCGTGACCGCCGGCGTCACCTCTCTGCTCGCCGGCTTCGCCATTGACCACGATCAGCGTGTGCAATTGCGTGTCCTTGCAGGCGACCGCATCGAAGCGCGCGCAAAACTCGGCGTCGGCAACGGCCACGGTGGCGGCGGAATCCGACAGATAGAATTGCAGCAGGTCCGGCGGCGTCAGCGTATTGATGAGAAGCGGCACGAAGCCCGAACGAACCGCGCCGAAAAACGCCGCAGGATAGGCCGGGGTATCGTCGAGAAACATCAGGACGCGGTCGCCGCGCTTTAGCCCGAGCGAGAGAAGGCCGTGGCCCCAGCGCGATGCCTCGGCGCAAAGCTCGAAATAGCTGCGCGTACCCAGCGGACCCGTGAGCGCCAGGCGGCCGCCGCGGCCCTTGCCGAGATTGTCAAACAGGATGCGGCTGGCGTTATAGGTCTGCGGAATCGCAAAGCCGATCTCGCGCGCGCCGGAGCTATCGGAAGGAACCTGGTCGGTGATGCCAAGCGATTGAGGCGACGTCATGCCCTGCTCCCGTGTGCCGCAAGCCGCCGCGACGCCTCGTAACGCGCCATGAAGGCCGGCGACATCGCGCGCAGGCGCGCATCGTCGATCCGCCCCGAGCGGGTGATGTAGCTATGGGCAAAATCCATCAGGTCGAGCTTCATATGCTCGGGGAATTCGGCGTACCAGTCGGCGCTGGTGTGCGCCGCGGTCACGAGCTTCTTCACGATCGGCTGCCGCTCGCTTTGGTAACGGCCGAGGGCTGCGGCAATATCGCGCTCGGCCTCCAGCGCCTTGGTGAGCGCGATCGCGTCTTCGATCGCAAGCCGCGTTCCCGATCCGATCGAGAAATGCGCCGAGTGCAGGGCATCGCCGATCAGCACCATGTTTTTGAACGACCAGCGTTCGTTCCAGATCCACGGAAAATTGCGCCAGACCGATTTGTTGGACACGAGCCCATGGCCGTCGAGGGTGGTGGCGAACACCCGCTCGCAGATGACTTTGGATTCGTCGACCGTCTTGTCGGCAAAGCCGTACCGCTGCCAGGTCGGCAAATCGCACTCGACCAGGAACGTGCTCATGCCGGGCGAGTACCGGTAGTGATGGGCGTTGAACGTGCCGAGATCGGTTTTCACAAACGTCTGCGACAGCGTCTCGAAGCGTTTGGTGGTGCCATACCAGGCGAACTTGTTGGCCGAATAGGACAGCGAGGTACCGAAATCGCCTTCGAAGGCGCGCCGCACCAGCGAGTTCAGGCCATCGGCCGCGACGATCAGGTCGTATCCGGCCAACCGGTCGACGGCAGCGATCTGCGTGTCGTAATGCGGCGTCACCCCGACCGAGGCGGCGCGCGCCTGCAGGATCCCGAGCAGTTCCAGCCGGCCGATCGAGGAAAATCCGACGCCATCGATCTCGACGCTTTCGCCGTGCAAATTGAGCGTGATGTTCTTCCAGCTTTCCATCCTCGGCGTGATCGCATCGACCGTGTCGGGGTCGTCGGCGCGCAGGAAATCGAGCGCCTGCTCGGAGAACACCACACCGAAGCCCCAGGTGACGCCGGCGACGTTCTGTTCGAACAGATCGATATCCGCGTCCGGATGCCGCCTTTTCCAGAGATAGCTGAAGTAGAGGCCGCCGGGGCCTCCGCCGATGACGGCGATACGCACGTTGATCCTCCCAGATCGACAGTATACTGACGAATTGCGCCGAGAATAATCCGCCCGGGGCGGCCGCACCAGAGAATTATATTCCGAATTCCGCGACCGGGAGCCCCGGCCGGTTACACCTTGATCATCCGCTTGCCGCGGTTTTCGCCGGCGAGCAGTCCGATCAGCGCCTTCGGCGTGTTCTCGAGGCCGCTGATGACATCCTCCTGCACCCTGAGCTTGCCGGAGGCGACCCATGATTGCAGGTCGCGCAACGCTTCATTGCGCCGATCCATGAAGTCCATCACGATGAAGCCTTGCATCGTCAGTCGTTTGACCACGATCAGTCCGGGCACGCCGCGCGGCCCGGTGGCGGCAGGCACGCCGTCATATTGCGAGATCGCGCCACAGCAGGCGATGCGGCCGCGATTGTTCATCTGCGCCAGGCACGCCTCGAGAATGTCGCCGCCGACATTGTCGAAATAGACATCGATGCCGTTGGGCGCCGCGGCCTTGAGCGCCTTGAATACCGCGCCGTCCTTGTAGTCGACGGCGGCATCGAAGCCGAGTTCGGATGTCAGCCAATTGCACTTGTCCTTGCCGCCGGCGATGCCGACGACACGGCAGCCCCTGATCTTGGCGATCTGGCCGACGATCGAGCCCACCGAACCGGCGGCGGCCGAGACCACCACGGTCTCGCCGGCCTTCGGCTTGCCGACATCGAGTAACCCGAAATAGGCGGTGAGGCCGGCGATGCCGTAGACGCTGAGCAAATAGGTCATCGGCTCGATCTTCGGCATCTTGGTCAGGTGTTTTGCCGGCACCGCCGCGTAATCCTGCCAGCCGGTATCGCCGAACACGAGATCGCCGGGTGCAAGTCCCGGCGCCCTGGAAGATACGACCTCACCAATGCCGCCGCCGGCCATCACCGTGTTGGCCTCGACGGCCGCGCGATAGGTCGCCCCGTGCATCCATGCCCGGTTGGCGGCGTCGAGTGAAATATAGCGCACCCGCAGCAAGGCCTCGCCATCCCGGGGCTCCGGGATGATGCCCTCCGACATTTTGAAATGCTCGGGCCCAAGCTTTCCGGTCGGCTTCTCCACCAGAAGGATCTGGCGATTGATACCGTCACTCATGGCATTTCCCTCCCGTCGATTTGGCTGTTCTTGATGCAGTCGGCGCGCAAGAAATACGCAGCCGCGCATTGTGCGCTGCATGCGACGCTAGTCGGCGAGCGCGAATTTCACAATCGAAACATTGTGGCAAACCGGCCTGCGGTTGAAGCGTGTTGCGTCGGCGGCGAAATCTGCCAAACTTGGCGTCGCTGGGAACTTGCGGGGGTAAGAGATGTCGAACAGGTTTACGCAGTATATTCTGATCGCGATGGTGCTCGGCATCGTGATGGGGACGCTGGTCTTCAACTATCTTCCGGACATCCGGGCCGATATCGCTTCAAGCGTGAACCTGATCGCGATGCTGTTCCTGCGACTGATCAAGATGATCATCGCGCCGCTGGTGTTTGCGACCCTGGTCGGCGGAATCGCCCACATGGGAAGCGGCGCCAAACTGGGACGGATCTTCGCCAAGACCATGGGCTGGTTCGTCAGCGCCTCGTTTGTCTCCCTGCTGCTCGGCCTGGTGATGGTCAATCTGCTGCAGCCGGGCGCGAATTTCCCGGGCACCCTGCCGGACAAGGCGCAATCGACCGGACTGCCGGTGTCGGCATTCTCGATCGAGAAATTCCTGACCCATTTGATTCCGACCTCGATCGCGGATGCGATGGCGCAGAACGAGATCCTGCAGATCGTGGTATTCGCGGTGTTTTTCTCGGTCGCGCTGGGCGCGATGCCGGAGCGCTCCAAGCAGTTGGTCGCGCTGATCGATGACCTCGGCCACATCATGCTGAAGGTCACGGCCTATGTCATGAAGTTTGCCCCTATCGCGGTGTGGGCGGCGATCATGGCGACGGTATCGAAGAACGGCCTCGCCGTATTGTGGAAGCTGATCGTCTTCATGGGCGGCTTCTATCTCTCGCTGCTGATCCTGTGGGCCATCCTGGTCGTGGTCGGCTTCGTGGTCATCGGACCCAGATACGGGCATCTGCTGCGGCTGGTCCGCGAACCCCTGATGATAGCGTTCTCGACGGCGAGTTCGGAAGCCGCTTATCCGAAGACGCTCGAGGGGCTCAACCGCTTCGGCGCCTCGTCGCGCATCTCGAGCTTCGTGCTGCCGCTCGGCTATTCGTTCAATCTCGACGGCACGATGATGTACTGCACCTTTGCCAGCATCTTCATCGCGCAGACCTACAAGATCGAGATGTCGCTCGGCACCCAGCTTGCGATGCTGGCGACGCTGATGATTACCTCGAAGGGGGTCGCGGGTGTTCCCCGCGCCTCGCTGGTGGTGATCGCCTCGACGTTGAGCCAGTTCGGCATCCCCGAGGCGGGCCTGTTGATGATCATGGGCATCGATACGTTCCTCGACATGGGACGCAGCGCCACCAATGTGATCGGCAATTCGCTCGCCACCGCCGTGGTGGCGAAGTGGGAGGGCGAACTCGCAGCCCGAACACGCGCTCGGCCCCGACGACATCGTGCCGCCGGACATGATTCCCGGCGAAATTCCCGCGATGGCCGGCCATTGACGGGAGCGATGCATGCGCCAAACCGCGGGGAGATCGATTCCGGTCTGCGGCCTGTTGCTCGCCGGATGTCTGCTGACGACGGCGGCGGGCGCCCAGACCGGGGCCGGCGAAGGGCTTAGCCCGACGCTCGCCGGCATAAAGAACCGGCATGTCGTGCATCTCGGCTATCGCGAGAGCTCGCCGCCGTTCTCGTTCCTCGATCAGGCCAACCGGCCGATCGGCTACAGCCTCGAGCTCTGCGAGGCGATCGTCGACGAGATCGGCGTCGAGGTCGACGATCCCGATCTCAGGATCGAATACGTCAAGGTCACCTCGGATGACCGCATCCCGGCGGTGGCGCAGGGCAAGATAGACCTCGAATGCGGATCGACCACCGCCAACGCCGAGCGCGCCAGGCAGGTGGCGTTTTCGCCGCTGATGTTCGTGGCCGGTACGAAGCTGATGGTGCCGAAAGATTCAACGTTGGCGGCGCCGAAAGACCTGCAGGGCAAGACCATCGTCGTCACCAAAGGCACCACCAACGAGCAGGCCATACACGCGGTCGACAGGAAGTTCGCGCTCGGTCTCAGGATCGTGACGTCGCCGGACCACGAGCAATCCTATCAGATGCTCGTGGACGGCAAGGCCGACGCATTCGCGACCGACGATATCCTGCTGTACGGGCTGATCGCGCGGCACAAGTCGCAGGACAAGTTTCGCGTTACCGGCGATTATTTGTCCTACGATCCCTATGGCATCATGTTCCGCAAGGGTGAGCCGCAACTGGCCGCGGTCGTGGAACGAACTTTCCGCAAGCTCGGCACGAACCACGATCTGGTCCCGCTCTACAACAAATGGTTTGTCTCCCGCCTGCCCACCGGCGAGAAGCTCAACGTCGCGATATCGCCGCAGCTTGAGGACGCCTTCAAGGCGCTCGACGATAGCGAGGGAGTGAGCAACTGATCGGTTGCGGTGAAATCGGAACCGGCGTTTCAAAACGATCCGGTTTTAAGGCTTGATGTGCAGCGCGGATTTGGTCGCGTCGAGGGCGTTGTTGAAAACCGCCCTGGTTCGACCTGCAAGCGTATTGGCCTCGTAAGTGGGGCCGGCGGTAAAGCCCGTCTGGGGTTTGATTCCAACGGCGATTTGCGCCTGCGCCAGGACGCTCGCGAAGCTTGTCGTTGCCGCGCTCGCGGCCTTGTTCAGGTCGGCCGTCTGCCTGGCGACGAAGGCCGAGGCTGACGATGATACGGACGATATATCGGTCATGGGAGGCTCCCGGCTTTGGCGAAAGATCGTCCGGTTATGGTTAATGAGCCGTTAACGGAGTCGGTATCCGAGCCGATCGTGCCGTAGAGCGTGATGAGATGAGATCGAATTCGCAGCGACGACGGAAGTGCGCTCCCTCCCCCGCTTGCGGGGGAGGGTCGGGGTGGGGGTGCTTCTACAAGACCGCTGGTCGAGGGGAGAGACTTCCGCCACCCGCCGCGCTCTGGCGCGCAATTGCGCTGCCGAGCGCGTCGACCTCCTCCGCAAGCGGGAGAGGTGAAGCGAACCCGTTGACGGGCCAATTCAATCAAAAGTCATCTCGCTCTAGAAAAAATCCAGGTCCCTTGCGCGCATGCCACGGGCAACGGCGGCGAATTCGATCGCGGTGAACAATCCGCCGGCCACATAGATTCTCCGGTCGAGCGATGCGGCGAGTGTCCGGCTGGCGCTGAAGGCATCCTCGATGGTCGCGGCGATGCGGACATCCGCCTGCGGATTGATTTTCCGCGCGGCGGTAGCCAGCGCCGTCGCATCCCCGCCCTTGTGGTGCGCCGTGGTGCATATGATCGTGTCGAATGATGGCGCCAGCGCGCCAACGATCTCATTGGCCTTCTTGTCGAGGGAAACGCCGACCACGAGAACCCACCCCTGCGCGCCGTAGGCTTGCTTGAGGCTCGCGAGCGATTGTCCGATGCCGTCGGGCGTGTGACCGACATCGATGACGGTCAACGGGCTTTGGCCGATGACCTCGAGGCGGCCGGGCCAGCGGGTGTCGTGCAGGCCCGATCTCACAGCCGCTTCGATGCCAGCGAAGGCCTTCGCGGGCCGCGCCCGCTCCAGCCAGAGCAGGAACAGCGTGATTGCGATCGCGGCGTTGTTGAACTGGAACGCCCCCAATAACGCCGGCTCGAGAGAACGGAAGTCGTACTCCCGGAACCCGAAATCAAACCGCTGCGCTGACGCTGAAATGGCTTCGCCGCCGATCCCGATCTCGTCGCGGACAAACAGGCTCGTGACCCCGCGGTTGCGGTTGTACTCGACGATATGCGGCCTCAGGCCACGGCAGTTCTCGCCGTAGATGATGGTGCCGCCGCAGGCGCAGGCATCGCTTTTGTCGGAGACGATCAATTGCAGCGAATGGCCAAGCAGATCGACATGTTCGTAATCGACCGATGTCACGCAGGTCACGGAGCTGCCTGCCAGGCGAACCGGATCATAGCGGCCGCCGATGCCGGCCTCGAACACCGCGAAATCGCATTCGCTTTGCTGAAAGTGGAGGCAGGCCAATGCGAACATGGCTTCGAAGGCGCCGAATTGCCCGCCGCTGCGCTTCGAGACATCGGCGATAGCGGTTTCGATGCGAGCAACAAGCCGCGTCAGGTCGTCATCGCCAATCGGCGCGCCATCGACCTGAAACCGTTCGTTGAACCGATATAAATGCGGCGAGGTGAACATTCCGGTTCGCAAGCCGCAAGCCCGCGCGATGCTGGCGCAGAACGCGGCGGTAGAGCCCTTGCCGTTGGACCCCGTCACGACCACGGCGCTGCGTCGCAGCCTGGCGCGGTCGATCGCAAGGAGATCGAACAGCTCCGCCATCCGCGCCAGGCAAATGCCGTCGCCGTATTTAGGCAGCTCAAACATCATCCAATAAGCCCCGCGGCGGAAAACGTGTGGCGCCAGATTTTGAGGATCAGGTCGCCCCGATCCGTTTCTTCCAGCAGCCGGATCGATGGATTGGAGTTGACTTCGATGACCGCGATGGCATCCGGATCTCCGCCGATATCCGAGAACACGTCGACGGCGGCGACGCGCAGGTCGAGCGCCCGGACTGCTTTCCTCGCCGCCGCGAATGCCGCCTCGGAGCGCGGGACCTCGAACACCATCCTTCCCCCTGCACTCAGGTTCATCCGCCCCGGAATCTCCCAATGTTCGCCGGCGGGCAGCACGACATCGAGCGAAGGTCCCGGGATCGCTGCTGCAGAGCCTGGTGAGAGGCCGCGAGCGTGCAGATCAGCGTCGTGGTCAATCAGGAGCTCGCGGACCGGACGGGCGCCGTCGCCGAGCACAAAGGGCGGATATTTTCGAGCCGAATAGGCGATCTCGTCGTCGAGCAGAAAGATCCGGTACTCGATGCCGGTGACGATCGGCTGGATCAATACCGCATCATAGTGTTGTGAAACGGCCAGGAGGTATCGCTCGAGCGCCGCCTCGCCACGAACGGCTTGCGCAAAATCGCCGCGCGATCCCTGCAGCGGTTTGACGAACGCACTCGCGCCCAGTTTTCCGAAATACCCGAAAGCGTCTTCGCGCTCATGCCCCGCGGGCCGGTGCGCACGATGCCGCTCGTGCAGGAAGAAATAGTCGCCACCCAGGGTTGCGACACCCGCCGCGTTGAGGATCCGGTTTGTAAAATATTTGTCGGATGCGAGCGTCGCGGCTGTGGAATTATTTTGCGGATACCACGAGCACCGTCCGGCACCGAAATGAATGCTGCGGGCCTTTGACGCAACGCTGAAGACCAGTCCCGTTCCGCCATCGATATCGTGAAACCCGAGCCCGAATGCGGCACAGGCATATTCCGCATAGACCGCCTGGTCCGGATAGAAGGCGGGCTTTCCCGCCCGAAATTCCCGCAAGTGGCGCATGCATTATCCGGCGGTCTGGCATTCCATTTTTTTGAGTTTTATCTCTAACGAATTTTTCAAGCGAGCGCGGCAATTAACTACTGGATCGGCCCGGATTTCAGCAAGTTAATTGCGTGCAACCACGTCAGCGGAGAAGGTTCGTAACGAGCTTTTTGCCGGCCGGATTGCGCTGCGATTTTGGGACCTCAGCGGCGCATCAGGGCGTGTTGACTATCTCCGATATTGGGGTAGGTGAAGCGCAATTCCTCAATCGTTGCAGGGGTTTTGCCTCGCTTCGGGGCCGGGAAACCCGTTCGTTCTGTCGCACACCAATCGGAAAAATAAAATCACATGAGCGCGTTCCATAGAGAGAAAGTTCTTTCGGTCCGGCACTGGACCGATACGCTTTTCAGCTTCACCGCCACGCGCAATACCGGCTTCCGATTCCAGAACGGGCAATTCGCGATGATCGGGCTGGAGGTCGACGGCCGTCCGCTGATGCGCGCCTACTCGATGGCCAGCGCCAACCACGAGGAGGCGCTCGAATTCTTCTCGATCAAGGTAGCCGATGGACCGCTGACGTCGCGGCTTCAAGGGATCAAGGAGGGCGACACCATTCTGGTCGGGCGCAAGGCGACGGGCACGCTGATCGCCGACAATCTGGTCCCGGGCAGGCGCCTGCTGCTGCTATCGACCGGCACCGGGCTTGCTCCGTTCGCGAGCCTGATCAAGGATCCCGACGTCTACGAAAAGTTCGAGAGCATCGTCCTCGTTCATGGCTGCCGGCAGGTCTCCGAGCTCGCCTATGGCGAAGAGCTGGTGGCGAAGTTGCGGGACGACGAGTTGTTCGGGCCGCTCCTGGCCGAGAAGCTCGTGTACTATCCGACCGTCACCCGCGAGCCGTTCCGCAACCGCGGCCGCATCACCGATCTGATCACCTCGGAACAGCTGTTCAACGATATCGGCCAGCCGCCGCTGGATATCGCTGACGACCGGATCATGATGTGCGGCAGCCCGGCCATGCTGGAAGAGTTGCGCCTGATGCTCGAGGCCCGCGGCTTTGTCGAGGGCAGCCACAGCGAGCCCGGTCACTTCGTGATCGAGAAGGCGTTCGTCGAGCGCTGACGTCGAGGCGGGCACTCAATCGACGACGAAGAGCCTGGCTCCGGTCTTTGTCGACGACCGATGCGCGGCGTCGCCGAAGTCGGACACCTGGTAGCTCATGCCCGGCTTCAGAGTGAATCTGCGGCCGTCGCGCAATTCGGTGTCGAGCTCGCCTTCCACAACGCGGAGCACGTGGCCCCGGTCGCACCAGTGATCGGCGAGATAGCCCGCCGTGTACTCGACCATCCGCAGCACCGATGCGTGGCTGGCGCAGAAAGGCCTGGAGAAGGGCGGCATTCCCCGGGAGATGCGTCCGCACAGCCACTGAGCAAGCCGCCTTCGCCGCTTCCTCCTCGTGCGGCGGCTTCGCCTGTCTCGAAGGAATAAATTGACAAGGAGTCCGGTCTCCCGGTTCGGGACGGCGCAAGCGATCTCCCGGTGGTCGGCAGTTCAACTCGAAATACGTTGCACTGCGAAAGCCGGGTGATCGGGCGAGGTACCCGGCTATCGGACGGATTGATTCGCCGCTGGATAATTCGGTAGCCTCGCGATCGTCGGTTGTTGTCATATCCGTGATCTTTGCCGACGGTATCGTGTACGGGTTGTTCAGACATATGCGCTAGGCTGAGACGGCAAGGGACGACATGGCGGAAACTTCCCGAGGGGTTCTATGGAAACGCTGATGCTTCCGTTCTCGCCGCGCTTCATCGTTCTCACGATTTGCGCGGTCGTGACGACGCTGCTTCTCGGAATCGGAATCGCCGATCACAAGGTATTCGATATCGTTCTTGTTCCGCTGGTGATTTTCGGCGCGCTCACCTTGCTTGGCATTCGCGATCTCATGCAGAAGAGTCACGCGGTGCTGCGCAACTACCCGATCTCGGCACATCTGCGCTTCCTGCTGGAAGAGATCAGGCCGGAGATGCGGCAGTATTTCTTCGAGAGCGAGAAGGACGGCATGCCGTTTTCCCGCGACACCCGCGCGGTGATCTATCAGCGTGCGAAGATGGTGCTCGACAAGCGGCCCTTCGGCACCCAGGAGGATGTCTATCGCGAAGGCTATGAATGGATTCACCATTCGGTGGCGCCGAAGGTTCGCGCCGAGGAGAAGTTTCGAATCACCATCGGCGGAGCGGATTGCAAGCAGCCGTATTCCGCATCGGTCTTCAATATCTCGGCGATGAGCTTCGGCGCGCTGAGCCCGAACGCGGTGCGCGCGCTGAACGCCGGCGCGAAGAAGGGTGGTTTTGCGCATGATACCGGCGAAGGCGGCGTCAGCCCCTATCATCGCGAAATGGGCGGCGACATCATCTGGGAAATCGGTTCCGGCTATTTTGGTTGCCGCAACCGCGACGGCAGCTTCAATCCGGAAGAGTTCGCCAAGGTCGCTGCCGACGATCAGATCAAGATGGTCGAACTCAAGATCAGCCAGGGCGCCAAGCCCGGCCATGGCGGCGTGCTGCCGGCGGCCAAGGTTTCGCAAGAGATTTCCAGGATCAGGGGCGTTTCGATGGGCGAGGATTGCATCTCGCCGGCCTTTCACCGGGCGTTTTCGACGCCGCTGGAAATGATGGCCTTCATCGGTGAAATGCGACGGCTGTCCGGCGGCAAGCCGGCCGGGTTCAAGCTGTGTATCGGCCATCCCTGGGAATTCCTGGCGATCTGCAAGGCGATGCTGCAGACCGGAATTTTTCCCGACTTCATCGTGGTTGACGGCAATGAAGGCGGCACCGGCGCGGCGCCGCTCGAATTCATGGACCACATGGGCATGCCGATGCGTGAGGGCGTCAATTTCGTCCATAACGCCCTGGTCGGCATCAATGCCCGCGAGCGCATCCGCATCGGCGCTTCCGGAAAGATCGCCACCGCCTTCGATATGGCGCGCGCGATGGCGATCGGTGCCGACTGGTGCAATTCGGCGCGCGGCTTCATGTTCGCGCTGGGTTGCATCCAGTCGCTGAGCTGCCACACCGACCGCTGTCCGACCGGCGTGACCACGCAGGATCCTTCGCGCAATCGGGCACTGGTGGTGCCGCACAAGATCGAGCGGGTCTACAATTATCACCACGCCACGCTGCATGCATTGGCGGAACTGCTCGCCGCCGCCGGGCTGGAACATCCGCAGGAACTGCGGCCGATCCATTTCTCGCAGCGGACCTCCACGACCGAGGTCAGGACATTCGCGAAGCTCTATCCGTCGTTGCGCCCGGGCGAACTGGTTGACGGCACCAGCGATCCGCGATTCCGCGAGGCCTGGGACATGGCGAGCGCGGACACATTCGCAGCGACGGGGTGAGGCAAGGTCGCCGCAATCTTTCGCTTAGAGATTGATGCTGAATTTGGATAGAACCCAAGCGGTGACGAAGTAGAGCCCTATCGTCAGGATGCAGCTCGCCGCCAGGCTTGGCCAGAAACCGACACCGGCACGAAGCATGGCGGGCAGGGCCAGAAACATCGGCAGCGACGGCAGGACATACCAGAACGTCGATTCCGCGTGACTGGCGATCCGCTCGATGTCCCCGGTGTCACGCCAGAGCCAAAGAATTCCGAGCAGCGACACCAGCGGCAGCGAGACGATCAGCGCCCCGAGCGCCGGGCTGCGCTTCGCAATTTCCGATACCGCCGCGATGATGATACCCGACAAGACGCACTTGATGATGAAATACAGCATATGACCCGCCCGGCTGGAACTGTGTGCGAACACGGTGCAACATCGGAAGTCTCAGCCCGCCGCAGCGAACGCCCTCGCCGGGGGCGCTAGTGCGGATTTTCCAGGCTGAACAGTTCGGTCTGCTCGTCATAGGCGAACAGCTCGGCATAGCGCGCCCATGACACGATGGTTTTGAGCGTCTCATCGGCCTGATCTTCCGCCATATAATCTTCGAGCTCGTTGCGGAAGCGTGCCACGGGCGCGGCATGCGACGGCCGCTCATCCAGCACCCGGCGGATCAAGCTCATCACCGGGACATAGTTGATGAGATGTTCGGCGAACAGTTTCTTGCGCGCATCGGTTTCGAGGTTGGCAAAACGCTTGCCGGCATCCGTCAGCATGAGATCGCCTTCGCTCAATTGCGCGAATCTCAGCAATTGCAGGGATTCGCCGAGATGAAATATCTCGTCGGCCTCGAGCTGCAGGTTGCCCGCGAGAACGGGCAAATCGGCGTGCCCGTTATAGGGCGGGCCCGCCAGGGTCTCGATCAGACCGGAAATCACGTTGGACGAAACGTGCTGGAGGACCATGCCGACGCCGATGCCGTGAATGCCCTCGATCGCCGGCGTCCTGACTTCCGCGCGCTGCGTCATGCGGGCATAGATGCTGTCGACGAGCTGCCGGAACGCCGGATCAAGGCGGTTGCGCGGATGCGGCAGGTCGATCTTGATCTCGGCCGCAACGCGGCCGGGATTGGACGAGAACACCAGGATGCGGTCGCACATCAGGACCGCTTCCTCGATGTTATGCGTCACCATCAGCACCGATTTGATCGGCAGCCGGCCTTCGATCCACAGATCGATCAGGTCGGTACGCAAGGTCTCGGCGGTCAACACGTCGAGCGCCGAAAACGGCTCGTCCATCAAGAGCAGGTCCGGATGCACGACCAGCGCGCGGGCAAATCCGACGCGCTGGCGCATGCCGCCCGACAATTCCTTGGGGTAGGCGGACTCAAATCCATCGAGACCGATCAGATCGATCGCCGCGAGCGCCCGCGTGCGGCGCTCGGTGCTCTCGACGCCCAGCGCTTCCAGACCCAGTTCGACGTTCTGCAGGACCGTCAGCCACGGAAACAGCGCGAAGGACTGAAACACCATGGAGACGCCGTTCGGCGGTCCCGCGATGGTCTCGCCGCGGCATCTGGCGTCGCCCGACGACGGCGCGATCAGGCCGGCGATGATGCGCAGCAACGTCGATTTGCCCGATCCGGACCGGCCGAGCAGACCGACGATTTCGCCGGAATGGATCGTCAGGTCGACATTTTCGAGGACCACCAGTTCCTCGCCGCTGCCTTTCGGAAACGACCGGCAGACGCTGCGGATATCGAGCAGGTTGGTCTGTTTGGCGGGATCGAGCATGGGTTTTCCTTAGAGCGTGATCCGGAAAAGTGGGAACCGGTTTCATGCCTGAACAAAGAGACGAGAATCATCCGAGGCGAAGACGCCGTTCTCCGAAGGCATAGAGTGGCCGCCAGAGCAGCCGGTTGAACAGCGTGACCAGGATGCACATGACGGTGATGCCGAGCACGACCCTGGGGAAATCTCCGGCTTCCGTCGCATTGGCTATATAGGCGCCGAGCCCGCTGGCCGTCAGGTGGGTGTCGCCCCAGCTCGCCACTTCCGCGACGATGGAGGCGTTCCACGACCCGCCCGAGGCGGTAATGGCGCCGGTGATGTAATAGGGGAAAATGCCGGGCAGGATGACCTTGATCCACCATCGCCAACCGTCGAGGTGGAAGCTGCCGGCGACCTCGCGAAGATCGGTCGGAAACGCGCTGGCGCCGGCGATGACATTGAACAGGATGTACCATTGGGTGCCCAGGATCATCAGCGGGCTGAGCCAGATGTTCGGGTCGAGGCTGTAGCGCACGATGATCACGACGAACACCGGAAAGGCGAGATTCGCCGGGAATGCGGCCAGAAATTGCGCGAGCGGCTGGATCCGCTCGGCCAGCTTCGGCCTGAGCCCGATCCAGACGCCGACAGGCACCCATATCAGCGTCGCCAGCGCGATCAGCACGATGACGCGCGCCAGCGTGATGAAGCCATATCCGGCGGCGGCGAGGACGTCCGATGGGCTCAAGGTCGCCGAGAGGTATTGATAAGCCCTCCAGCCGGCGTAGCCGGTGCTGGCGATGACAAGGGCGAGCCATGCGGCGTCGACGAAGCGCGACGGCGGACCGACCCTCTCGGGGATCCTCAAGCTGCCCGGGATGGCCAGATGCAGGTTCGAGAAGGCCTTGTTCAGGGCGGCAAACGGATAGGTCAGGGCCCGCAAGGCCCGCGTCCTGCGGAACAGGTCGAGCATCCAGGAGGTAGGTGCGGTCGCCGAGGCGGTCTGCTCGAACCGGAACTTGTCGGCCCACGCCACCACCGGGCGAAACAGCAACTGGTCGTAGGCAATGATCACCAGCAGCATGGTCAGGATGGCGTAGCCGATCGCGGGCAGGTTCTGCCTTTGAATGCCGAGCGCCACATAGGAGCCGATGCCGGGCAGCGTGACCGTGGTATTGCCGACCGTGATCGCCTCCGACGCCACCACGAAAAACCAGCCGCCGGACATCGACATCATCGTGTTCCAGATCAGGCCCGGCATGGCGAAAGGCACGTCGAGCCGCCAGAAGCGCTGCCATCCGCTGAGGTGGAAACTTTGCGAAGCCTCATCCAGATCCTTCGGCACGTTGCGGATCGACTGGTACATGCTGAAGGTCATGTTCCAGGCCTGGCTGGTGAAGATCGCGAACACGCAGGCAAGCTCGGCGCCGAACACCTTGCCGGGGAAGAGGTTCAGGAAGAAAACCACGGTGAAGGTCAGAAAGCCGAGGATCGGCACCGATTGCAGGATGTCGAGCAGCGGGATCAGAACCATCTCGGCGCGCCGGCTCTTGGCGGCAAGGCTGGCGTAGATGAAGGTGAAAATGATCGAACAGACGATGGCGAGCAGCATCCGCATGGTTGTTCGCAGCGCATAGACCGGCAGATTGGCCGGATCGAGCGACACCGGCGAGGTGTCGAGGGCGGACAGGGGAAGGGCGGTCTGCTCGCCGCCATAGACGATCAGCACCATCGCGCCGATCACGAGCATCAGCGCAACGCCGTCCCAGATGTTGGGCCGCAGCGCCTGCCCCAGTCTCGGCGTCAGAATGTCTTCAAGCGTCATAGGCGTCGCCTTGTCTCGGAGCCGCCGGGCAGCGGGCTTGAGAAGATCGAGACCCGTCCCTCATCAGTGATTCAGGCAGGGCTTTTTTTGCGCAAATAGTTGGCGGTGGGGTGAGCTAGCAACTAACTCAAAAGGCCTGCGACAGGTAGCCCCTCATTGCAGAATCTCGCAACGGACATCAAGAGGCTTTGGTCGCATATTGGTCCTTCCAGGCCGATCGGAAGCCCGGTTATTGCGTATGTGCTCGCAAACGGGGGATCACCTGGTGCGGCGATCGCATGATGGATTTATGACGCGCTGATTTTTCACCGCGAACCGCGAAGCAAGCGCCAGGCGGCGGGAAGTCGGCTGACGCGTCGCAGGCCGATCACTCCCACGGGAACAATCAAGGATTCGCTTGACCGGCGGCCCAGCCGTGACCTGCCTGACACCGCGCGGGCGCTTTTATGCCCGGCGGAGGCGCAAAATAAAATTGATGAAATGGCTCTCGCTAAACCTCTAATCGTTCTTCCGACCGAGGTTTTCCGTGAGCAGACGCGCGATCCTGACATGCTGGCTTTGGGCGTTTGCCATCCACGGCGCGGCGGGCGCACACGCGGAAGGTTGCCCGACCGCCCGGGACGAAATCGCAACCGACCGGCCGGATGTCACGAATTCCAGCCTCGTTGTGCCCACCGGCAGTCTCCAGAACGAGAATGGAGCAAATTTCAGCGCGCGCGACGGCGGCCGAACGATTGACGGAACAAATTCCAGATGGCGGCTGGGGATCGCCTCTTGTTTCGAATTGCTGGTGGACCTGCCGACTTACCTCGCAACTATCAAAGCGCCGGGAAACTCCGGATTTTCGGATATTGCACCGGCGATCAAGTGGCAGGTCAGCCCGATACCGGGGAAGGTCGATCTGTCCCTGGTCGTCGGCGCGGCGCTGCCGACCGGGGCGGTCGATATCGCAGGGCGCGGCGCGCAGCCCTATTTGCAAATGCCGTGGTCGTGGGAGTTGCGCGATGGCTGGGGCCTGAGTGGCATGCTGACGGAGTTCTTCCGTCCTCTGGAGCCGATCGCCAGGCGCAGCACGGAAACCACGTTTGTCATCGAGAAGAAGATAACGGAAAAAGCGGGCCTTTTCGTTGAATATGTCGGCGACTACCCCATCAATGCCGGTCCGAGCCAGCTCTTCAATTCGGGAGGCGTGTATCGTTTGAGTCCGACCCAACAGGTCGATTTCCACGTCGCTTTCGGGCTCAATCACAACGCGCCGAGCTACATCGTCGGTATCGGGTATTCGTTTCGCATCGACGGATTGTTCGCAGGCGGGCAGAAATGACCATATCCTCGAGCGTCAAAAGTCCGCCCGCTCAGAACTCGCCGTGCAACCGTCCGGAGAAGACCGAGACCGGTCCCCGGTCGGCGTTGTAGGCGGGATTTGTGATGAGTTGATAGTCGGCGGTCAGGGTGAGCTGCTTGTTGAGTGCGAACGCGTAGTAGCTTTCCAGGATTCGTTCCGGCCGATAGTTGAGCTGGCCGTCGCCAATCAGGGGCCCGAGTCCGCCCGCCGCGATGAAGTCGCGATGGTCCCTCGAGAGTCCGTTGATCGCGCCGCCTATCCCGATCACATCGTCGGGCCTGCCCCACCGGGTGCCTTTGATCGAGGTGCCGAACGAGAGACTTAAATCGATATCGGTGAACGCCATGATTTCGTTCTTGCCGTCGTTCCAGCTCCAGCGCCCGAACAATCCGACGTCGTTGCTCAGGGCCTGCTCGAGGTTGATCACGTAGCCGTATTTGATACGACCCATCCGGGTCTGCGAGATGTCGAGGTTAAGTGCCGGATTGTCCAGCGTCTCGCGGTAACTTCCGGAAAAGTCGCTGTTGACCCATGCGATGGTCCGGAGCTTTCCAGGCTGGGAGAACAGCGAATAGCGTGTTTCCAGTTCGACCACGTACTCGCCGCGCTGAAATGCCCTGGTGTCGAAATTGTTCGAATTCGACACCGCGTCCATCAGGAAATAGCCCGTTCGCAGCGCCCATTGCTTCTGATTGAGTTCCGCCGTGGCGCCGTATCCCAGTCCGAGCTTGTCCGCGGCGTAATCGAAGGCCCCCGACGCCCACATCGACCAGTTCATGAAATCCTTGCGCGGGTCTCGCGCATAAGCGTTGCCGTCGAAAACGTCGGCTACCGAAAACCTGCCGACCTGCAACGTCAAACGGGAAACGTCGACCTTGTCGGCAAGTTGCGAAAACCCGCTGGCCAGTTCTTCCTGTTCTCCGCCAAAGCCGAAGGTCTGGCGCAGGAAAAGCCGCGACGTGCTGTAATGCGGAAAGGGAAAGTTCGATTTTTGCGCTTCGCCGTTGGGAAAGCCGCCGGCGCCCAGCGTATTGTTGAGGCCGAATCCCTGGAGCAGTTCGGGGTTGAAATAGACCTCGCCGCCTTCCCAGAGCCGGGCATTCAGGTACAGGCTGTTGCTCCAGGTGTCCTGCAGCTGCGACGCAGGCGTCAGACTGTTCTGGCCCGAATAGGGCGCATGGAACGACGGATATCCCTGCGGCAGGAAAGTGGTCTGACCGTGGATTTCCCAGCGATCGGATTCCGGATCGCTCAACGACGTCTTCGGTGTCAGATCGCCGGAGCCCGGCCAATCGACCTTCCGGTTGAGGCCAACGCTGAGCGACTGGAAATCCAGCGTTGATGCGTAGTGCGTGCCGGACGGAAAGCCGATGTCGGCTTTTCCGAACTGGCTATAGAGATATTCCAGCTTCAGGCTCCAATGCGGCGCGAAAGCATATTCAACACCTGCTCCGGCGGCCCAGCCCAGCCGGGTATTGAGTTGCTTTTCGTCGCCAAATGTTGCGGACGCGTTGAGGAAGCGCTCGCCTGCCCATGCGAACCCGCCGGTCGCGTAGGTCAGCCAGGAGCCCGCGGCATAGCCGAGGCGGCCGCGCGCAGTCCCGACATAGTCCCACTGCTCGGTGACCGCGGAACGTCCTGTCGCCAGTGAGGAGACGACGGAATTCGAGGTGAGATAGCTCGGAAAGGAAATATCGGCTTCGACACCCAGCAACATTCCGGATCGAAGCTGGTAGTTATAACCGGCCTGCACGCCCGTGATCGTGCCGCCGTAGGTGTTGGCGGTCGCGGCGGCCGCCGGATCTGACAGCACGGCTCCCGAGGAGCCGCCGCCAAAGCCGGCATGCGCGCCAACGTAGAGCCCGGTCCAATCCGAGACGGCCGGCGCCTGCGGGGCCTTCGTGACATAGGCCGCCGGCGCCTTGACTGGAAGGTTCGGGGGCACGTCGCCCGCCATCGCAGCGGTCCACGTGGCCAGCACCACCATGGTGCCACCCCCGAATTTGCAGGCCCTCTTCATCACGCGCCCCATTACCCATCGAATATTAGATCAAAGAAACGTGACATTTGTTCCCAAACGCCAACTATTCCCCAGCCTTGTTGCAACGCCCTCGCAATTGCAAGTGGGAGATCTATCCGACGAGAGCTATTCCAGAATTGGCCGGACGCTCCAGCCGTGCAGGCCGTGGAGAGCGCGATCGGGAGCGCCAGCAGGGCCTTGATTTACGATTATATCAGCCACAGCCTCGGGCGATCGTTTAAGGCCTCCAGCTCGAAAGGCAAGGCGGCGCGGCGGGCCTTCGGGCTGATCGCCAAATATCTCCGAGCGTCGGGTGGCATGCGATGGCCTATGTGAGTTGCCCAACGGCCGTCGTCCATGCGCCCGTCGGTGTGGTCTGGGCGCTTCTCATGGCGCCCGGCGGATGGGGCGGCGTATTCGACATGCGTGTCACGCGCGTTGATCCGCCAGGGCCGGCGGTTGTCGGACAAACGATATACGGCGAAACCGGCCCGGAAATCCTTCATCTGAATCTGATGTTCCGGATGATCGGGATCGATCCGGATCGATACCGGCTTCGGCTGGATATCAACCTTCCGTTTGGCCTCGCGGTCCACGAGGAGATCAGCTGCGCGCGGCTCGACGATACCCATTGCCGCGTAAATTATCGCTGCAATTTCGCTTTTCCGTCCTCTTGGCGAGGCAGCCTGATGCGGGTGTTGTTAAACGGAAGGCTCAATTCGGGCCCCGAGGACTCGTTGTCCCGCCTCAAGCGCGCAGCCGAACAACGCTTTGCCGGCTGAGCCAGCAACGAAACGCGTGGTTGCCGCCGATGCGTATCTCAGGCGGCCGATGAGAGGTGCTGAACCTCCACGGTGACATGCGACAGATCGGCGAATTTCGTCAATCTTTGCCGGTAGTGCGCCGGCTCGCAACTCCCTGACGTCGCCACAGAGACGATGGCGCCGAGATGCCCCGGCCCAAGCCGCCAAAGATGCAGGTCGGTGACCCGGTCGCCCTCGCTTTCGATCGCGTTGCGGACCTTCTCCGCGATGCGCGGATCGGGCGTACGATCGAGCAGGATGCCGCCGGTGTCGCGCATCAACCCGACCGACCAGTTGGCGATGACGAGCGCGCCGATGAGGCCGGCAAGCGGGTCCATCCAGAGCCAGCCGAACGCGCGCGCCAGCAGCAATCCGGCGATCACCAGGACCGACACCGCGGCGTCCGCCATGACGTGAACAACGGCGGCCCGCATGTTGTTGTCGCGGTGATGCGCGCCATGAGCGTGATCGTGCTCTTCGAACTCCATTTCGCGCACCTCCGCCTGGCCCGCCTGCGTCAGGCGAACCCTGGCAAGAAAGGCATGCGGCTCCGGGATCTCGTCGCGCGATTCCAGGTATCCGTCCCTCGCTTCGAACGAAAACAGCTGTCGGCTGCCGTTCGGCCGGACGGTTTCGATGGCGAAATCGGAGGCCGCCGGCAAGGCGCCCAATTCCGCGCGCACGCGAAACCGCGGCGGCACATTGTCTTCGAAGACCTCGATCTCCAGGGTGCTGCGGCCCAGCTCAATGCGGCGCGGCTCCTCGCCGTGATCATGACCATGCGAGTGAGTATGATCGTGACCGTGGCCATGATGATGGCCGCCGGACAACAGCCATGCGCTCGCGATGTTGACCGCGAGACCCAGCACCGCGATCGGGATCGCTTCGTTGAAGCTGATCGGAACCGGATCGAGCAGGCGCGATACGGCTTCATAGCCGATCAGGAGCGCAATCATGGCGAGGACGATGGCACTGGAATATCCGGCGAGATCGCCGAACTTGCCGGTGCCGAAGGTGAAACGGGGATCGGCGGCGTATTTGCGGGCATAGGTGTAGGCGAGGGCGGCGAGCAGCAGCGCGCCGGCATGCGTCGACATGTGCAGGCCATCGGCAATCAACGCCAGCGAGCCGAACAGCGCGCCGCCGACGATTTCGGCGATCATCATCACCGTGCAGAGCATGATCACCGCCCAGGTGCGCCGCTCCGCCTTGTCGTGATCCCTGCCCAGGAAGAAGTGATCGTGCGGCGGAATCTGAAAGATCGATTCGGTTTCGGTCATGATCTTCTCACTTCAGATAGGTATGAACCACATCGATCAGCTGATCCGCGGCGTCGGCGTTGAGCGCGCCTGGATTCTTCTCGGGGTCGACGAGATGGGTGCGGATGTGGTCCTCGACCACTTCGGCCATCAGGCCGGCGACGCTGCCGCGGATGCCGGCGATCATATGCATGATGCGCTCGCATTCCACCTCTTCGGTCAAGGCGCGCTCGATGGCCTCGACCTGGCCGCGGATGCGGCCAACGCGGGCCAGGAGCTTCTTTTTCTCTTTGATCGTATGGGCCATGGTTGACGTCATATAGGGTACCCACCTATGCTATGTCAATGCTACTGATGGAGCGCGCCAAGCTCCATGGGGTCGCAACTACGCGGCTAGTGCCTTGCTCCCATTAAGCAACCGCAAGCCGTTCAGCACGACCAACAATGATGCTCCCGTGTCGGCGGCGATTGCAGCCCACAGGCTTGCCAATCCAGCAAAGGTCAGCACGACGAACACGGCTTTTATGGCGAGAGCAAAAGCGATGTTCTGGCGGATGATCGCGAGTGTCCGCTTGGAATGGACCACAAGCCAGGGCAGTTTGGAAATGTCATCCGTCATGAGAGCTATGTCGGCTGTCTCGACTGCGGCGGCCGACCCTATTGCGCCCATGGCAATGCCGAGATTTGCGCGTGCCAAGGCGGGCGCATCGTTCACACCGTCACCAACCATTGCTACTGTGCCGTAGCGTGCGATGATCTCTTCCAGCTTCTTGACCTTGTTCTCCGGCAGTAATTCAGCATGGACCTCGTCGATGCCGACCTCGCGTGCGATGGCTTCGGCGGTGACGCGGTTGTCGCCGGTTAGCATGACTAGGTGCGCGATGCCGGCGGCATGCAGTTGCCGCACGATTTCACGTGCCTCTGGGCGAACTGTGTCGGCCACTGCAACAAGACCGCAAACGTGTCGCGGATTTCCGATGACAATGACGGTTTTGCCGTCCGCCTCTAGTGCTTCCGCTTGCCGAGCGATCTCAGGTCCATCTTGACCGCGTTCAACTACATAGCGATGGGAGCCGAGCCAGAACGGCTCGCCGTCAAACGTGCCCGTCAGCCCCTTGCCCTTCAGCACTTGCACATCCGCTGCGGGCGCTGGTGCAATGCCCTGACGTTCGGCGTAGCGGCGAATGGCGCGCGCCAGGGGGTGTGTGGAGCGCGCTTCAAGCGCCGCCGCGCGAGATACGAGTTCGGCTTCAGTGTGGCCGCCAAGCGGAATGACCTGCACAACCTCGGGCTCTCCGCGCGTTATTGTCCCGGTCTTGTCCATGGCGATGGCCTGGAGGCGCGCTGGCATTTCGATAAAGCTACCGCCCTTGACCAACACCCCCGCCCGTGCAGCGGAGGCGAGCGAAGCGACAATAGAGACTGGCGTTGAGATTACGAGCGCGCACGGGCAGGCAATCACGAGCAAGACGAGTGCGCGGTAGAACCATTCACCCCATGCTTGGCCGAGGACGATGGGTGGCAGCAGAAACACGAGAAATGCAAGCACCATGACAGCAGGCGTGTAGATGCGAGCAAA
This sequence comes from uncultured Alphaproteobacteria bacterium, assembly GCA_963742085.1. GTDB lineage: Bacteria > Pseudomonadota > Alphaproteobacteria > Rhizobiales > Xanthobacteraceae > Bradyrhizobium. The sequence continues at coordinate 42,838 of CAVUKM010000002.1, forward strand.
ACGCTCTACCCATTGTTCGGAGGGGGCGCGGCGCGCGTGCGCCTCCTCGACCATGTGGACGATGCGCGCAAGCGTAGTATCCTCCACAGTCTTAGTCGCCCGGATTGTGAGCGTGCCGTCGCCGTTGATTGTACCGGCAAAGACTTCCGCGCCGGGCTGCTTCTCCACCGGGACGCTCTCGCCGGTGATGGGCGCCTGATTAACGGCGCTGGTGCCCTCTGTAACACGGCCATCGAGCGGGATGCGCTCGCCTGCCGGCACGATGAAGCGGCTACCAAGCCTGACTTCTACGACCGGCACCGTAGCCTCCGAACCGTCTGGCCGCAGTACGTGCGCGGTCGGTGGGGCAAGGTCGAGGAGCGCCGCGATTGCCCGGCGTGCCCGTCCGACACTCCAGCTCTCCAGCGCCAGCGATAGCGCGAAAAGAAAAGATACGGTCGCGGCCTCGAACCACTCGCCGATTGCCATTGCGCCAACGATCGCGACGGTCATCAGCAGGTGCATGTCGGGCCGCAAATTGCGCGCAGCAAACCATGCCTTGACCACGACGAATCGCGCTCCGAGGAGAGCCGCCGCAAGATACGCGGCAATCTCGGGCAATGGCATCGGTGCGCTGGCGTGGCTTCCGAGGATCCTCCAAGCTTGTGCGAAGCCACCCGCGAGCACGATATGAAGGGTGAAGCCGACGAGCAACGCTATCCCACTGGCAGCAGTAAATAGAACCTGCTGGCGGCGATGGTTGTCGGTCTCATCTGTTTTAGCGCGTGGCGTCCACGGAACGGCGCTCATCCCGGTTGCGGCCACTGCCTTGAATATGGCCTCGTCCACGACTTCACGCTCGTCGGCGGCGACCGTCATACGGCCATTCAAGACATCGAAAGCGAGCCGATCCATACCGCCAACGAGGGGCCCGACGACTTGCTTGAGCACCGCAACTTCTTCTGCGCAATCAAGCCCGCGCACCTTGAAGGCGCGACTGGCACGGAACGCCGCCGCAGGCGGGGCGCTGGTCGCCGTCCCGCCACTATCATCATTATTGTGGTTATGCGGCCCGCGATGGTCGTGTTCCATTATGGCGATATAGCAATGCATGCCGGGTTACACTATCACATTCGGCCGAACCTGATCTTTGCAGAAGGGCCGAGCATATTTTTTGTGATGCATTGACGATGCGCCGATAACTGGATTTAGATCTTTTCGATGCGCCTGTTTGATTGTAATTTAGTAATTATCGTCCGCGCGAACCGATCTGAGCACCCCGAAAAATGCTGACGGTGTGGACCAAACAACTGCGAGCCTGGGCGACAGGCATTCTTGTCGCGGCGTATGCGTTCGGCGTACTTGCACCCTCGCTTGCGTTCTCGTTCGTCAGTGGGGTGTCTATCGTTCATTCACTGACCGAAGCCCATGGCGGGCCGCAGATACCGCACTTTCACCACGACGATGCTGACCACCATAGCCCGGACCAGCCTCTTCCGGGTGGCGCTCATCATTGCTGCGGAGTGTTGTCGCTCCCCGGGCTGCTGCCTGCGGCCGACTTCGCCGTCGCTGACCCGATATGCGTGTCACTGATCCCATCGGTGCCCCAGGATAGTCACGCGGGTTGCGGCCCGGTGCGGCTGGATCGGCCTCCAAGACTTTCGTCCCTGACCTGAACTGTCACGGCACGGCTGCTCGCGGCCGTGTACTCCGTTTGGATTCAGCAGACGTGGTCCCGTTATGCCCGGATATCAGCCGTCGGGGGGCTCTCCACTGGAGGGAGCGCTCGCTCGATCTTTTCGAAAGATGCCTTCGACAAGTCTCACGATGCGTCCGCGTGTCGCCGGCTGGGCGAGCACGCTGGCCATCGCCTCTGCGATGCTCGCCGCCTCGCAATCAGCCCAGGCGCACGGAATTGCAGGTAACCGCTTGTTCCCGGGGACCCTCACCTTCGATGATCCTGCCGTTGCCGACGAAGCCATCCTGCCGAACGCCTCGGTCTGGAACCATCGTGATGGAGGCGGCGACGTCACGGACAACCGCATCAATTGGTCCTTTACGCGTCTTCTCAGTCCCACGGTTGGAGTGGTCATCGACAACAGCTGGATAAGTCGCAACTGGGGCGTGACCCGGCGGGCGGGCTTCGATGTCACCAATGTCGGGATCAAATGGGAGGTCTATCGGAATAATCCCCACGAGGCGCTGGTTGCCGCGAGTCTGCTCTGGGGCATCGGCAACTCCGGCGCGCAAGGGGTCGATGCCAAGGCGCCCAACACGATCAAGCCCGGCCTGTTTTTCGGCAAAGGCTTCGGCGATTTGCCGGACAGCTTGTCCTGGTTGAGGCCGTTCGGGATGACAGGCGCCGTCGTCCTGGAGCATCCGACCGGCAGCGTCTCGACCAATCTCGGGTTTGATCCTGTCACCGGCCAGCTTGGCCCGACGCTGACCCGCAACGTCGACATCCTGCATTGGGGCCTTGCCGTCGAATTCTCGACGCTTTATTTGACCAGCCGATTTACCGGCGAGCCGCCAAAGAAAGAACCGCTCAATCAGTTTGTGCCGCTGGTCGAATTCGCGGTCGATAGCGCGCCGGGAAGAAAGTCGGTTGCCACCATGAACCCCGGTCTCTCCTATGTCGCGGTGACCTGGCAATTCACCGTTGAAGCGATCGTCCCGCTCAACAACGTCTCGGGGCACGATGTCGGCGGCAGAGCGCAATTGCTCCTCTTCCTTGACGACCTGGCTCCTTCGCTGTTTGGAAAGCCGTTGTTGAGCCATTGATGGTCGGCAAACAGGCTATGGCAGGTAGCGGACCACAAGTTGCAGGCGAAACACGGCCAGCAAACATCAGGCCCGTTAGCGCGTCGAAAAATCATCTTTGACATGGGCTTCTTGCGACCCTTGATCTGCCGCAACGCCTCGAAGCAACTTTCGGCAATATCTTGCCCATACCGCTTGTCCAACCAGCGAAGCTCCCAATGGATTCCTTGTCGAGGCCTCCCAAGCCCGCTCACCTGGGCGCCAAGCCGGCCGCACATGACGGTTTGCTTGCCGCGGTGAGCCGGCTTCAGCCGCGTGAAGCCTGCGAGAAAATGGGATCGGCGCCGGAGGGCCTGTCGGACACCGAGGCGGTCGCACGATTGAGGAAATTCGGACCCAACCTCGTCGCGCGCGAACGCAAGGCGACAATTCCCGAAGAGCTCTGGAGCCGCGCACGCAATCCATTGAACGCATTGCTGCTGACGCTGGCGGTCGTCTCCTATTTCCTGGGAGACATCCGCGCCGCCGTTGTGATCGCGGCGATGGTCGTGCTGGCGATCATGACGGCCTTTATCCAGGAACACCGGTCAAATGCGGCGGCGGCCCGGCTCCGCGCCATGGTTCACACCACGGCAAGTGTCAGGCGCAGTCCGTTCCCGACGGACGACCCCTTCTCCGAAGTGCCGCTGGAAAATCTCGTGCCGGGCGATGTGGTGCGACTTTCCGCCGGAGATATGGTGCCCGGCGATCTGCGCCTGCTCGAAGCCAAGGACCTGTTCATCAATCAGTCCGCCCTGACCGGCGAATCCATGCCCGCCGAGAAGCACGCCCAGGCGAGTGCGTCCGAGGGCGACGACGCGTTCGATCTGCCGAACCTCTGCTTCATGGGCGCGAACGTCGTCTCCGGATACGGCATCGGCGTGGTGCTGCAGACCGGCTCGACAACCTTCTTCGGCCAACTTGCGCACGAGATAGCCGGACAACGCGTTCCGACTGCCTTCGACCGCGGTATCAACCGGTTCACCTGGCTGATGATCCGCTTTATCCTTGTCATGGTCCCCACGGTTTTCCTGATCAACGGCCTGACCAAACACGATTGGCTGGAGGCGCTGTTCTTCGCCGTGGCGGTGGCGGTCGGGCTCACACCCGAAATGTTGCCGATGATCGTGACGGTGAATCTCGCCAAGGGCGCGATTGCGATGTCGCGCAAGAAGGTGATCGTCAAGCGTCTCAATGCCATCCAGAATTTCGGCGCAATGGACGTGCTGTGCACGGACAAGACCGGTACCCTGACGCAAGACCGGATCATTCTGAAGCAGCACCTCGACATCAAGGGGCGGGATTCGGAGCAGGTGCTTCAGTATGCCTTCCTGAACAGCCATTTCCAGTCGGGGCTCAGGAACCTGCTCGACAAGGCGGTTCTGGCGCATGCCGAACTCGAGCAGACATTGAAGATCGGCAGCGGATATTCAAAGCTGGATGAAATTCCGTTCGATTTTTCGCGCCGCCGCCTGTCGGTCGTCGTCGCGCGGGAAGACGGCAAGCACATTCTCATTTGCAAGGGCGCCGTTGAGGAAATTTTCTCCGTGTGCACGAACTACGCCCTTGATGCGGAAATCGGGCGGCTTGACGAAACCCATTTCGAGGCTGCCAAGCAGCAGACGATCGAGCTCAACTCCGACGGATTTCGTGTGGTCGCGGTGGCTTACAAGGAGATGGAGGCATCAAAGACCACATACTCGATCGAGGATGAGGCCGGCTTGACGCTGCTCGGCTACATCGCCTTTCTCGATCCGCCGAAAGAGAGCGCCCGGGAAGCGATTGCCGTGCTGGCGAAGAAGGGCGTTCAGGTCAAGGTCCTCACCGGCGACAATGAAATCATCACGCGCAAGATTTGTCATGAGGTCCAGCTGGACCCGGGCGAAATCCTGCTCGGCTCCAGGATCGGCGAGATGAGCGACGCCGATCTGGCGGAGATTGCCGGCCGCACCACGGTTTTCGCAAAGCTGAACCCTGCGCAAAAAGAGAGGGTCGTGCGGGCGCTTCACGCCAGGGGACATGTCGTCGGATTTCTCGGCGACGGGATCAACGACAGCCCCGCCTTGAAAGCCGCGGACGTCGGGATCTCGGTGGACACTGCGGTCGACATCGCCAAGGAATCCGCCGACATAATCCTTTTGGAAAAGAGCCTGCTGGTGCTGCAGGAAGGCGTCACCGAAGGCCGCAAGGTTTTTGCCAACATCACCAAATACATCAAGATGGGCGCTAGCTCGAATTTCGGAAACATGTTCAGCGTGCTCGGCGCAAGCATATTTCTGCCGTTCCTGCCGATGGCGCCGATCCAGGTGCTGACCAACAATCTTCTCTACGATTTTTCGCAGACAACGATTCCGACGGATAATGTCGACGAGGAATACCTGGCGTCACCGCGAAAATGGGATATCGGCAATATCTTCAAGTTCATGGTGTTCATCGGACCGATCAGCTCGATATTCGACTACGCCACCTACGGCATGATGCTCTATGTCTTCGGCGCCTGGAACAATCCGTCGTTGTTCCAGACCGGCTGGTTTGTCGAATCCCTCCTGACCCAGACCCTCATCATCCACATCATCCGAACGGCGAGGATTCCGTTCATCGAGAGCCATGCAAGCCCCGCGCTGATCGCGACGACGGTGGTCATCTGCACCGTTGGAATGACGTTGCCCTTCACCTGGGCGGGTTCGGCGCTCGGTTTTGTACCGCTTCCGTGGGCTTACTGGCCGCTGGTCGCGGTCATGCTGGTAACCTACGCAATACTCACCCATCTTGTGAAAGTCTGGTTCATTCGCAGGTGGGGACTGTAGCGGCGCGCAATGCAGCCAACGCTTCAGCGGGCTCCTGTCGGCGCGCAAGAAGTCGACCCGCCCGGCGGGACAACCGGGCGGGTCGGGTGCGACACGGGGTGGATGAGGCGCCCGTGCCGGACGCAGGATCCACGATCAGAACGCTTTGAGTGAAGCCGGCCGCGCAGCGGCGCGAAGTTCGCGCGGCCGCATTAGTAATTGCAGGACCGAACGGTGCCCATGTAGTTGCCGTAGGCATCGAACTGGCGGACCCAGCCGCAGCGGCGATAGCCGTTGTAGTAATAGCCGTCATTGGCGGCGATCGCGCTGCCGACGATCGCGGCGCCGACGATGCCGGCTCCGATGCCCCAGCCCAGGCCGAACGGCTTGGCTTCAGCCTGAGTGGTGGTGGATGCGATGGTGCCGGTAATGGCGAGCGTGGCGAGGGCGAGAGCGGCAATTTTCGTCTTGATCGACATGGGAAACTCCATCCGGTTCGAGGCGGGCCGTTGTGGTCCGCATGGCAGTTGGACGGAGCGTCTTCAAATCCGGTTCGAAGGTGCCTGATTAAATCCCGGTAAGGCCAATTCGGCAGGAATTACGTATGGTTAATCGGGTCTTGTCAGACCTTCGGAATATTCGACAGCAATTGCGGGTCGAATTTGTCGACATCGGCGAGCAACTCGCAGAACGCGCGCGCGCCCTGGTCGATCAGGCGCTCGCCTTTCTCCGCGGACGCCTGTGTCGCATCGCCGACGGCACCGCTTGGGTGCAGGTCCTGGGTCTGCCAGGCAAACGGCGCCGGGCGCTGCGTGGAGAGCCAGCGATAGTCCTTCGCCATCGCTAATCCGGAGGAGCGAAAATCGGCGATCGCATCAGCGCGCACATGCTGGCCGTAACGCGCCAGCATGATGGATGTCTCGGCGGCGCCGCCATGAATGCCATGGCTGACTTCCTGCGCCGAGAATAATCCTTCCGCCGCACTGAGACGGGACCAGCCCGTGGTGACGACGAGAAGCCCGCAGCTCGCGCGCAGGTCCTGCGCGACAAGGCTCATGGCGGCGCTGTTGCCGCCGTGGCTGGTGACCATGACCAGCTTTCTGAGGCCGGCGCGCGCGACGCTCTCGCCGAGCGCGAACCAGGTCTTCAGCGCAACGTTCGTCGGCAGCGTCAGCGTGCCCGGATAGTCGATGTGCTCGGTGGAAATCCCGGCCGGCTGGACGGGAAGGAAGGTCACGGGCAGGGCGTCGGAGAGCAACTCGCGCACCCGCGCCAGATAGGCCTGCGCAATCATGACGTCGGTGCCGACGGGCAAATGCGGCCCGTGCTGCTCGGTGGCCGCCAGCGGCAGGACCGCGATCCATCGCTCAGGCCCGCTACCTGCGAAATCTGGCCAGCGAATGTCGGTCCAATCGCGGGGGGGAACAGTCATCGAGCGAAATGTTTCATTGGGTGCATTTGCAAGGTAGTTTGTATCGGCTACGAGGACCCGATAAACGTCCGCCATTCCCTTATCATGGGCCAAAATGATCTACGGAGTCCAATCATGAACCCGGCTCTTTTGCCGCGAGCGTTAACGGCCGTCCCGAGGGCCACTGTCATGGTCGGCCTCTTGGCCGGTCTCATGGCCGGTCTCCTGGCCATATCGCAGGCCGGCGCCCAGACCGCCCTCGACAAGGTCTCATTCGGGACCAATTGGGTGGCCGAGGCCGAACATGGTGGATTTTTCCAGGCCGTGGCCGACGGCACCTACAGGAACTACGGGCTCGACGTCACCATCGTGCCGGGCGGCCCGAATGACAACAATCGCATGCTCCTGATCGCCGGCAAGCTCGATTTCTTCATGGCCGCGAACACCCTGATGTCGTTTGACGCGGTCGCCAACAACGTGCCGGTGGTCACGGTCGCCGCCATCTTCCAGAAGGATCCGCAGGTCCTGCTGACGCATCCGGAATCCAGGATCGCCAGGCTCGAGGACCTCAAGCCGTTGACGCTGTTCGTCTCGAAGGAAGGCATCACGAGCTATTTCCAGTGGCTGAAGTCCGAGTATGGATTCAGCGAGGAAAAGGTCAGGCCGTACACCTTCAATCCGCAGCCGTTTCTCGCCAACAAGCAAAGCGCCATGCAGGGCTACGTCACCTCGGAGCCGTACGCGATCGAAAAGAGCGCCGGTTTCAAGCCGGGTATCATCCTGCTCGCGGATTACGGCTTCAACACCTATTCGACCCTGATCGAGACGCGCGGCGACCTGATCGACAAGAAGCCCGACCTGGTCCAGCGCTTCGTCGATGCGTCGCTCATCGGTTGGTACAATTATCTGTACGGCGACAACGCGGCCGCGAACGCGATGATCAAGAAGCTCAATCCGGAGATGACCGACGAGCTGCTCGCCTTCTCCATCGCCAGGATGAAGGAATATGGCATTGTCGATTCGGGCGACACGCTCCGCGATGGCATCGGCGCCATGACCGACGCGCGGATGGCGAGTTTCTTCGACAAGATGGTTCGGGCCCACGTCGTGCGCGCCGACATCGACTACCGCAAGGCCTACACGCTTCGTTTTATCAACAAGGGCGTCGGCCTCGATTTGCGGCCGAAGAACTAGGACGGCAAGATGGCCGAGCCCGCTGCCTTGCGTGCAACAGGGTCCGATCCGGCGGGCCTTGCGGTCAGCCTGCGCGGCGTCACCAAGGTCTACGACAGCGGCGTGATCGCGCTCGGACCGATCGACCTCGACGTGCGCAAGGGCGAGTTCGTTTCGCTGCTCGGGCCGTCCGGCTGCGGAAAGTCGACGGCGCTGCGCCTGATCGCCGGTCTGAACGCGCCGACATCGGGCACGGTCCGCGTCTCCCGGCATGCCGTCGAGGTGAGCGGGGGGCATACCGTCGGCTTCGTATTTCAGGAACCGACCCTGATGCCCTGGACCAGCGTGCGCGAGAATGTCCGGCTGCCGTTGAAGCTCGCGCGCGTCCCGGCCAGGGAAGCGAATGCCCGTATCGATGAGGCGCTGGCACAAATGGGGTTGGCCGAATTTTCCGAAGCCTACCCCCGCGAATTATCGGGCGGCATGAAGATGCGGGTTTCGCTGGCGCGCGCATTGGTCACCGACCCGGACATTCTCCTGATGGATGAACCGTTCGCCGCGCTCGACGAGATCACCCGCTTCCGGCTGAACAACGATCTGCTCGCGCTGTGGCGCAATCTGCACAAGACCGTGGTTTTCGTCACGCATTCGGTTTTCGAGTCGGTGTATCTGTCGCAGCGGGTGGTCGTGATGACATCGCGGCCGGGGCGCATCGGCGCCGAAATTGCCATTCGAACCGCAGAACCGCGAGCTGAGGATTTTCGCACCTCGGTCGAGTATGCCGCCTATTGCCGCCAGGTCTCGAACGCGCTGGCGCCGTCCTATCCCGAGCGGTCGGGCCCATGAGCTCGCTGCAAACCCCGCCTTCGGCTGCCGGTCCGGCGACGTCCGACAACGGTGCCTTGCGTCTCGTCCGGATCTTGCTGCCGGTCGCGGTGCTCGCGGTGGGCATCGCGGCATGGGAACTCGTGGTGAAGCTGAACGATATTCCGCCCTATGTGCTGCCCGGACCGTCCGCGGTGTTCGCGACGCTGATCGCGGACTGGCCGGTGTTGTCGCAATCGCTGATCACCACGCTTCTGACCACGCTCGAAGGCTTCGCCGCAGCCGCGATCGGCGGCGTCGCGCTGGCGCTGTTGTTCAATCAGTCGAGATGGCTGGAATATTCGCTGTTTCCCTATGCCGTGATCCTGCAGGTCACCCCGGTCATTGCGATCGCGCCCTTGCTGCTGATCTACCTGCCGCAGCAAACGGCCGTCGTCGTTTGCGCCTGGATCGTCGGCTTCTTCCCCGTGCTGTCCAACACCACGCTCGGCCTGAATTCGGTGGATCGCAATCTGGCCGGCCTGTTCCAGCTTTACGGCGCATCGCGGCTGCAGACCCTGTGCTTTCTCAAATTGCCGGCCGCGCTGCCGTTCATCCTCGGCGGATTGCGGATCGCGGGCGGCCTGTCCCTGATAGGCGCAGTGGTGGCCGAGATCGCAGCGGGCTCCGCCGGCGCGGGGTCGGGCCTCGCCTATCGAATCGCGGAATCCGGTTATCGCCTCAACATTCCCCGAATGTTCGCGGCACTGCTGTTGCTCTCCGCCGCCGGGATTGTCATTTATGGGCTGCTGGCGCTAACCTCGCACCTGGTGTTGCGGCGCTGGCACGAGAGCGCGCTTGGAAAGGAAAATTGATGGTGGGCGGAAGTATTTCATCGGAGAAGATCGACCTGCTGGTCTACGGGCCGAACAAACCGATCATCGACAAGGGTTTTTCCGACCAGTTCGTGCTGCATCCAGTTGAGACCCGAGCCGACCTGGACCGCCTGAATCCGGCCGTGGCCGCCAAAATCCGCGGCGCCGCGGTGACTTACAGCACTGTCCGGTGCGACGGCGCCGTGATGGCGCAATTCCCGAAGCTCGAAATCGTCTCCTCCTTCGGCGTCGGTTACGACCACGTCGAGGCCAATTACGCGCGTGAGCATAACATTATCGTGACCAACACGCCGGATGTCCTGACCGAGGAGGTCGCGGATATCGCGATGGGGCTTCTGATCGCGACCTTGCGTGAATTCGTCAAGGCAGACAAATATTTGCGCTCCGGCCTGTGGGTGACCCAGCAATTTCCCTTGAGTGTCGGCTCGCTCCGGGATCGCAAGGTCGGGATGGTCGGCATGGGCCGGATCGGCCAGGCGATCGGACGCAGGCTGGAGGCATCCCGCGTTCCCGTGGTCTATCATTCACGCAGTCCGGCACAAGGTGTTTCGTACAAGCACTATCCCGATCTGATCGAGATGGCGAAAGCGGTCGACACTTTGGTGATTATCGTTCCCGGTGGTCCTGCGACCGCGAAGATGATCAACGCCGATGTCATGAAGGCGCTCGGCCCGCGCGGCGTGATCATCAACGTGGCGCGCGGCTCCGTCGTCGATGAAGAAGCCTTGATCGCCGCATTGAAGTCGGGAACCATTCTGGCCGCCGGCCTCGATGTGTTCGCCAACGAGCCGAAGGTGCCGGACGAATTGCGCGCGATGCAGAACGTTGTGTTGCTGCCGCATATCGGCTCGGCTTCGGTGGTGACCCGCAACGCCATGGATCAGCTGGTGGTCGACAATCTGAAGGCCTGGTTCGCCGGCAAGGCTCCGTTGACGCCGATCGCCGAAACCCCCGTGAAAGGCCGCTGATGCGAACTCGCCCCGGCATCGCGGTTGCGGCGCTGTTGGCGTCGCTCGTCTGCGGGCCGCAGGCCTACTCGCAGGACGCCGCGACCTTGAAAAAGGACATGGTCGGCCAATGGGAGCTCTCGACCACCGAGCGCAGCAAGACCTGCGTCGTCACGCTGAAAGGCGATGCGACGCCGCAAGGCCTCAGGCTCGAGCTGGAGCCGGCTTGCGCGAACGCATTGCCCTTCACCAAGGATATCGCCGCCTGGAACGTCAAGGGGCTGGATATCGTCCGGCTGCAGGATGCCGCGGGCCAGCCGGTGATCGACTTCACCGAAGTCGAGAGCGGGATTTTCGAGGGCCTGAGGCAGGGCGAGGGCATCTATATCTTGCAGAATCTCGCCGCCGCGCGTTCGCTTGCCAAATCGATGGATCAGATGATCGGCGACTGGGCGATGGTCCGCGGCAATGGCCGCCCGGTCTGCGGCCTGACCCTGACCAATACCGAAGCCACCGCTGACAATTTCCAGGTGTTTCTCAAGCCGCGCTGCGATCCCGCGGTCGAAGCCTTCAGGCCGACGATGTGGCGGCTGGAGCGGGGCGAGCTGCTGCTGCTGTCGGCGAATGGCGAGGCCTGGCATTTCCAGGCGGACGACAATGCGCAGTGGCGGCTGGTGCCTGACAGCGCCGATCCGCTGATCATGCTGCGGCAGTGACCTGCGTGGAGCCGGCTGTGAACAGGCGTGGTAGTATGCTAGGTGAAGAAAGGGAGGAGTGCAGGATGTTTCGAACTGTTGGAAGTGCGGCGTTGTTGGCTTTAGCGCTGGCGATGCCGGTTCATGAGGCCGCGGCCCAGGACGCGCTTGGCGGCGCGCTGCTGGGCGGAGTCGGTGGCGCCATCGTCGGCGGGGCCATCGGCGGAGGCCGCGGTGCCGCGATAGGCGCGATCGTCGGTGCAGGCACCGGAGCGGCCATTGCCGCTGAAGGCGAACGGCGCCAGGGCGGCTATTACTATTACCGCGATGGTTGTTACATCCAGCGCCGGGATGGTGCCTGGGTCCCCGTGTCGCCTCGCTACTGCTACTAACGAGACCAGTCAGCGTCAGATGCGAATTGCAGCAGGCCCGCGGCTTTGAGCTCGCGGGCCTGGTCGCGTGCGTTCTCGGCGCGGCAGGCGCGCGAGCTTCGGAGAAAACCGGTCGAATCCCGCGCCGGCGGCCGCTAAAGTCCCGCCCGATTTTTTTCCCAGGTGATGTCGATCTGGCTCGGGGACGCTCGTCGACTGGTCAGCGAGACAGTTCAGCGGCAAGGTGCCGGCGGCTCGCCTGAAGAGGAGTTCGAAGATGCGCTTTATGTATATCGTCACGTCCCCGCAAACCGGTGTGGGTCCGACGCCCGGGCTTCTGGAGGCCATGCACAAGCTCGCCGACAGGGAAATCAAGGCCGGCCGCATGCTCGACAATGGCGGGCTTATGCCGGTCCAGATGGGCGCGCAGGTTCGTATCAGGGACGGCAAGCTCAGCGTCATCGACGGACCATTCGTGGAAGCCAAGGAAGTCGTCGGCGGCTATGCGATCTTCGAGCTTCGCGACAAGGAAGAGGCCGTGGCGATGGCCAGGGAATTCATGCAGCTCCATCTGGACCACATGCCCGGCTGGGAAGGAACGTGCGAGCTTCGTGCGTTTGCCGGTCCGTGAGGCGGGTTTCGCGCAGATGGACCAGACGGTCGTGACGGCCGCCGATGTCCATCATGCGATTCTTGCCGCCTGGCGGATCGAGCAACCCCGGCTCATCACAAGCCTTTCGAAAATGCTGCGTGACGTGCCGCTGGCGGAGGAGTTGACGCAGGACGCGCTCGTGGCGGCGATCGAGCACTGGCCCGCGACCGGCATTCCCGAAAGACCCGGCGCGTGGCTGATGGCAACCGCCAAGCGCCGGGCGCTGGACCATCTGCGCCGCGCCCGAATGCTCGCGCGCAAGCACGAACTGGTCGCCCTCGAGTTGGAGGCGGAGCAGCAAGCCATGCCCGATCTGGACTCAGCGCTTGACGACGACATCGGTGATGAGCTGCTTCGGCTGATCTTCACGGCCTGCCACCCGCTCTTGTCGCACGAGGGCCGCGTGGCGCTGGCGCTGCGCATGATCTGCGGCCTGACCACCGAGGAGATCGCAAGGGCCTTTCTGGTTCCGGATACGACGATCGCCCAGCGCATCGTGCGGGCGAAGCGGACGCTCTCGGAATCGGGACTGACTTACGAGACGCCAAGCGGCGAAGAATTGTCGGAGCGGCTCGCTGCCGTGCTCGAGGTCGTCTACCTCATTTTCAACGAAGGCTATACCGCCGCGCGCGGCGAGCATTGGCTGCGTCCCCGGCTCTGCCAAGAGGCGCTTCGCATCGGCCGCGTGCTGACCTCGATCGCGCCCCACGAGCCCGAGGCCCATGGACTGCTTGCGCTGATGGAACTGAACGCCTCGCGCACGGCGGCGCGCACCGGTGCCGCCGGGGAGCCCGTCCTGCTGCTCGACCAGAACCGCACGCTATGGGACCAGTTGCAGATCCGGCGGGGCACGCAGGCGCTGGGTCGGGCGCGCGAGCTTGGTGGCGCCAGCGGCTTTTATGCCCTGCAGGCGGCGATCATCGCCTGCCATGCGCAGGCGAGGACGGCCGGGGAGACCGACTGGGCGCGCATATCCGCACTCTATGCGGAGCTCTCGAAACTCGTGCGCTCGCCGGTTATCGAGCTCAATCGCGCGGTCGCCGTCGGCATGGCCGAGGGCCCTGAAGCGGCGCTGGCGATCGCGGATGGCCTGGTGCACGAGCCCGCGCTCAAGACCTATCATCTCCTCGGCAGTGTCCGCGGCGACCTGCTCTACAGGCTCGGCCGCTACCACGAAGCCCGCGTCGCATTCGAGGCGGCGGCAGAGCTTGCGGGCAACAAGCGCGAGCAAGACTTGCTGAGACGCCGCGCCGCCGATGCCGCCGAAGCCGTGGCGTCGTCTTCCTAGAGCGGCCCGGCAACCGAACCAGCCAGTCGGGGCCACGCCGTCAGATCAGCCGCATCCCTTTCAGGCTGGCGTGGCCGTTCCTGCCGACGATGATGTGGTCGTGCACGGAGATGCCCAGCGGCGCGGCGATGTCGACGATGGCCTTGGTCATCTGGATGTCCGCACCTGACGGCGTCGGATCGCCGGAGGGGTGGTTGTGCACCAGGATGATCGCGGTCGCCGACAATTCCAGCGCCCGCTTGATCACCTCGCGCGGATAGACCGGGGTGTGGTCCACGGTCCCGGTCTGCTGCACCTCGTCGGATATCAACTGGTTGCGCTTGTCGAGGAACAGGATGCGAAACTGCTCCTTGTCGGCAAACGCCATGCTGGTCCGGCAATAGTCGATCACATCGTTCCATGACGACAGCAGGGTGCGCTCTCGCAACTGGCCCTTCGCGATACGGTGCGCTGCCGCCGCGATCAGCTTGAATTCGGTGATCGTCGCCTCGCCAATTCCCTTGACTTCGCGCAGCCGCGCCTCCGGCGCATGAATGACCTCGGCGAATGAGCCGAATGTCTTGAGCAGCGATTTGGCCAGCGGCTTCTTGTCGCTCCGTGGCTGGGCAGTGAACAGCACCATCTCCAGCAACTCGTAGTCACTGAGGGCATCCGGCCCCGGCCTGCGAAAGCGCTCGCGCAGGCGCATCCGATGGCCGTGATAATGCGGCGGCTCGGCCGGCTGATCTTCTGCATCGTCGGTCTTCTCGGACATCGGCGCTCACCATGCCGTGCCGGTCAGGTTTTGCAACCGGGAAGTGTCAGGTTGGCGGGCTTGATCCTGGCGGAATTACGCCGCCACAGGCGGCTTCTCGCCGTGGCGTTCCGACAGCGTGAAGATCTCGACGCCGGTTGCGGTCACGCCGACCGAATGCTCGAACTGCGCCGACAACGAGCGGTCGCGCGTCACCGCGGTCCAGCCATCGGACAGGATCTTCACATGCGGCTTGCCGAGGTTGATCATCGGCTCGATGGTGAAGAACATGCCGGGCCTCAGCACCACGCCTTCGCCGGGCCGGCCGACATGGATGATGTTCGGCTCGTCGTGGAACATGCGGCCGAGCCCATGGCCGCAGAAATCGCGCACCACGCTCATGCCTTGCGGCTCGACAAAACTCTGGATGGCGTGGCCGATGTCGCCGGTGGTGGCGCCGGGCTTCACCGCGGCGATGCCGCGCATCATCGCCTCATAGGTCACCTCGATCAGCCGCTCGGCCTTGCGCGCGATCGGCGGAAGCGCATACATCCGGCTGGAATCGCCATACCAGCCGTCGACGATGAAGGTCACGTCGATATTGACGATGTCGCCTTCCTTCAGGACGCGGTCGCCGGGCATGCCGTGGCAGACCACGTGGTTGATCGAGGTGCAGGTCGAATAGCGATAGCCGCGATACATCAGCGTGGCGGGGTAGGCGCCGTGACTGAAGGCGAAGTCGCGAACAAAGTCGTCGATCCGCGAGGTCGGCAAGCCGGGTTTGACAATATCGGTCAGCTCATCGAGGCACTTGGCCACCAGCGCGCCCGCCTTGCGCATGCCGGCGAATCCGCTGGGACCGTGCAGCTTGATCTGCCCGGTCTTGCGCAAGGAGGTATCTGAGGCTTCGACGTAGCTCATGTGGCATCATATCTTTGCGGAAAGGGGTGATTTGAAGGCCTAATCTAGTGATTGGTGCTGTCAGCGCAAGCCAAGCCTGGCATGCCTTGAGACGGCGCGGTCGGAACCCAGGGGCGCCGCCGGTGGAAGGTTGGCCGGCGGGCGCACGGGTGTCAGCTCTGCACCTCCACCATGGTCTCGACCGGCAGCGCGCCGCCGCGGACGCGGATTTCGCGCACCGGATAGGGCACCCGGATGCCCTCGCGCTTGAAGGTCTCCCACAAGGATAACATGACGTCGCTCTTCACATTGTCCATGCCGTCGGGGTCGGCAATCCAGAAGGTCAGGGAAAACTTCATCCCGGCTTCGGCGAACTCGACCAGGATACAGTTCGGCGTCTCTGGACTTGATGGCCCGCGGCGCGGCGGCGGCGACCTCGACGGCCAGCTTGCAGACCAGGCGCGGATCGGCGTCGTAATTGGTGCCGAAATTGACCTTCACCAGGGTATTCTTGTCGGTATAGGTCCAGTTGGTGACCTTTTGCGTCACCAGATCCTCGTTGGGGATCAGGAATTCGCGGCCGTCGCCGGCGGCAACCGAAATATAGCGCGTCTTCATCGCGCTGATGCGTCCCGAGCTGTCGCCGATGGTGACGAGATCGCCGGGCTTCACCGATTTGTCCGCCAAAAGGATGATGCCGCTGATGAAGTTGGCGACGATCTTCTGCAAGCCGATACCGATACCGACGCCGACCGCGCCGGAAAAGACCGCCAGCGCCGACAGATTGATGCCGACCGCGCTGAGCGCGACGGCGATCGCCATGACCAGCAGTCCCATCCGGATCATCTTCACCAGCAGCACCTGGATCGATGGCGTCAGATCGGAGGAGCGGTTGATCCGGCTTTCGACGAAATTGCTGGCGATGTTGGTCAGCCACAGCGCGGCGATCAGCAGCAGTCCCAGCTTGATCAGGACCAGCGGCGTCAGCCGCAATCCGCCGAGCACCACCGAGACCGAGTTCGAGCGCATCGACCGCCGGATCGAGCTGACCGATGATGCTGAGCGCCGCCACGCACCACGCCGACAGCGACACCAGCTTGACGATGAAGGCGTTGCGGATCACCGAAGTCACCAGCCGGATCACCAGCCAGGCGAGCGCGAGTTTGGCGGCCACCATCAGCAGGTAACTTCGGCTCGGCCAGGTCGAGTGGTACATCGCGACGCGCGCCGCGATCACCAATATCGCGAACACGGCCGTGGAAGCGCTGCCGACCAGCACGCGTGCGAAGTGCCGCAACGGCAGCGGCCAGCCCATCGCGAACGAGGTCATATCGACGCGCGCGCGAATGCCGGCGTCGGCGGCAAGGGCAATCCCGGCAGCGGCCACGATCAGGCCGACCTGCAGATAGAACCAGGGCGAGGTGACCTCCGCGCCAGCCGAGCGCGCGGTGGCATGCAGGAAATCGATGATTTCATTCAGATCGGTCAGATCCATCGTCAAAATCTCATTTCAGGTCAGACCGCACCGTCGAACTGGTTTGATTCGAAGATCCGGGAGACTCACACAACCGAGGCACCTTTGCCATCGCCACGACACGCCGGCAGGGCGGGAAGAGGCCCTCAAACCGGGCGCCGGCAGAAATGGGTTGGCGTCGAACTGTGGCGACGATAAGGATGCAATTGCAAGGATTTGCGAAAGCCCATGGCCTCCCTCGACTCGGTCAGCATAGCCATTCTGCTCGGCGCCGCGCTTGTCATGGCCGGCATCCTGTCGAGTCTGCTGGCGCTGCGCTTCGGCGCGCCGTTGCTGCTGGTGTTCCTGCTGATCGGCGTGCTGGCCGGCGATTCCGGCCCCGGGCAGGTGCAGTTCGACGACCTGCGCACCACCTATCTGGTCGGATCGGTGGCGCTGGCGCTGATCCTGTTCGACGGCGGCCTGAGAACGCGGTTTCAGAACATCAGCACGGTGCTGGCGCCGTCGATGGTGCTGGCGACGATCGGCGTGCTGCTGACGGCGCTGATCACGGCACCGGTCGCCAGATATGCGCTCGATCTGAGCTGGACCGAAGCGCTGCTGGTCGGCGCCGTGGTGGCCTCGACCGACGCGGCTGCCGTGTTTCTCCTGGTACACGCGCAGGGCCTGCGGCTGCGTCCCCGCGTCGGCGCGACGCTGGAGGCGGAATCCGGCACCAACGATCCGTTCGCGGTATTCCTCACGCTGATGCTGGTCGAACTCATTTCGGTCGGCGGCAGTTCGGTCATGCATGTCGCGCTGGAACTCGGCCGCGAGGCCGCGTTCGGCGCTGTTGCCGGCTTCATCGGAGGCCGTCTGGTGGTGCTGGCGCTCAATCGCGTGGCGCTGCCGCAGGGCCTGCACGCACCCTTCGTCGCGACCGCGGCGCTGGTGATTTTCGGTGCAGCGCAGATCGCGCACGGATCGGGATTTCTGGCGGTCTATCTCGCCGGCATCATCATCGGCAACCGCCCGACGCGCGCGCACAATTCGGTGGTGACGTTTCTCGACGCCGCGACCTGGCTGGCGCAGATCGTCATGTTCGTGCTGCTCGGGCTTCTGGTCTCGCCGCAGCGGCTGGTGAGCAGCGTCGTTCCGGCGGTGGCCGTGGCGCTGGTGCTGATGCTGGTAGCGCGGCCGCTGGCGGTATTTCTCTGTCTTGCGCCGTTTCGCTTCAACTGGCGGGAGAAGATATTCATCGCCTGGACCGGACTGCGCGGCGCGGTCGCGATCTTCCTGGCGTCGATCCCGATGCTGGTCGGGCTCTCGAAGGCCTATCTCTACTTCGACGTCGCCTTCGTCGTCGTCATCATCTCGCTGTTGCTGCAGGGCTGGACGCTGGCGGCGGCGGCGCGGCGACTCCATGTCGCCCTGCCGCGGGCGGATCGCGGCCCGCGGCGTGTCGAACTTGACCTGCCGGGCCAGCTCGAACAGCAACTGGTCGGCTATTCGGTGCGGCCGAAAAGCCTGTATTTCCGGCGTGGTCTCGTCCCCTCCTGGTCGAAGCCGACGCTGGTGATCCGCGAAGAGCACATCCTCTCGCCGACCGAGGCCGACCCGGTTCGCCCGGGCGACTACATCTACCTGCTGGCGCCGCCGGAAAAGGCCGAGGCGCTCGATCGCTTCTTCGTCGACATGCAGCCGGGGTTGGCGCCAGATCCGCATCTGCTCGGTGATTTCGCCGTATCCGGTGAGCACACGCTCGGCGAACTGGCCGAAATCTACGGCGTGGCGGTTGGCGAAGAGCAAACGACACAGACGCTGGCCGATTATTTCGACATTCATCTCGACCATGCGCCGAAGGAAGGCGCCACGCTGGAGCTCGACGCCATTGTTCTGGTGGCGCGCAGCATCAGCGGCGGAAGGGTCAATGTCGTCGGGCTTCGCTTGCCGGAAGAGCCGGAAGAGACAGTGCCGATGACGCGACTGGACCTGCTCAGGCGCAAGCTCGCCGAGTTGTGGTCGTCGGTCGCGGGAATCTAGATCGCGCGCCGGCGCGCAGGCGCCGCCATCCCAAGGCGCTCGCGGACCATCACGCGGGCAGGGTCGCCAAATACGCGGTCCCGCGTCAACCGACGGGTACCGCGACTGGTGTCGCAGGCCTCGATCCTTCGCGAGAACGACGCACCCGACTGCGCAGCGGTTCGAGGAATTTTCGGTTGAGCATCGCAAAGGCGGCACTTGCGGCCAGCACCACCGGCGTCGCCGCGAGAAGCAGGGTCCAGCCTCGCGTTTCGCCGTCGAGCAGGATGCTCGCTACCAGAAAGCCGGCAAGCCAGTGCGCCAGGAAGGCGAAGTAGGACCACTCTCCGAACATTCGATCGAGGCGTTCGACGAGCGGACCAAATTGCTGGCTCGAAAGCGCAGAGAGGCCGGAGACGACGATCCCGAAGCAGACCGTATCGACAAGGTAGCCCCATCCAAAAATGTACGAGGCGGGGAATACCGTGCCGCCCGCGAGCATGTTGGCAACCCATGCGGCAAAGGCACATCCCGCAGCAAGCGGCGTAGCAACCCACCGGCCCTGCTGGCGAAGAAAATACAATACCGCGCCAACGGCGAAGGGAAAAATGGCCGACGGTGCCGTGAAGTAGGTGAGGCCCCAGGTCATGGCGTCATAGACGCAGGTGAGCTGGAACGACAGCCCTGCGACCAGCGCGATCAAGGCCCAGCTCATTTGCCGGGACACCATAAGGTACAGCAACAGATACATGTCGATCTCGATCGCGACCGACCAGAACGGCGGCACCAGCCGGATCGAGCCATAGGTAAATTGCAACGGCAGTACCGCCAGATTGATCAGGAGGTCGCCCGCGTCGGGCAGATTGCGCCAGAACTTCAGGTATTCGGCCGCCTGACTGGGAGCGATCGCGATGGCGATCAGCGTCAGGGCGCAAACGAAATAGTAGGGCGGCAGCAGCCGCAGCGCACGGTTGGTCCAGAAGCGCAACCCGTCAAAGCCATACACTTCGTTCAGCGCCGCGGTCATCATCAGGCCGGAGATGACGAAGAATCCGCGCACCGCGTAGAAGCCGAAATGCGCGACATATTCAGTGCCGACCAGATGGCTCAGAATGACCAGATAGGCCAACAGGAATCGTAGCAAACCGAACATGACTTCACGTCCCTAGCCAACGAGCCGCGGCAGCGCGATCACGACCACGGCGAGCAGGCCGAATACCGAGCTCATGACCGCGGCCGAACGGCGGCGTGCTGTTGCGTCTTCGCGCAGCAGTGCGAAAAAACTGCGCGCATTATGCGGAATCAGGAACGGGACTTGTTGGCGGTAGGCGGCAAACTCCGGAATTGCCCGATCGAGGACGGCTTCTTCCCATCGCGCGCGCTTTATCTGCAGCGCCACGATGAGCGCCAGCAACGCGACGCCAGGTAGCGAGCGTACCTGCAGCAATATGCCGACAACTCCGAGAAGCTCGAACAGATACAGCGGGTGCCGCACGATGCCGTAGGGTCCGGTGGTGACCAGGCGCCTCGCCTCGGGCATCACGCTGAATGAGCGGCCGAGGAAGCTGAGCGTCAAGACGCCGAGGATACTGGCCGACACCCCGGCGACCACCGCCATCAGATTGAAGAACAGATTTGGCGGCGCGCGTTCGAGGAGCACGCAAAACGGAGGAATGCAAACCGTAACCAGTGCGGCGAACCGCGGCAGCAAAGCAGTGGATTTCGCGATCGGGCGATGCCGGAATAGCGGGAGCACTGCCAGAAGCGCCACGAACATCCACTGAGAGACCCGTGCCAGCGTGGCGATGATCACGCCGGCGTCGGGATGCGCCCACATTGCGGGATCCTGGGCGACCTGCGCGGAGAATCCGATGACGTCGTGGACAAGCGCGTAAAGCGAATAAAGGAAGATCGGTAGCCGCATCGTCCAATCGTAAAAGCGGCTTTGTTCAATTCTGCGAAAGAAATTGCCTGACATGAGATGGCCGCCTCGACAGCGAGGACGCGTGACCGTTCACGGTGGTCCCTTCGTACCCATTGATATGCGGGCCAGCGTTAAGGTGCAGTTGCACTGCTGGCTAAAAAGCGAAGCAGCCTTAAGCGTTGGTAGCTCCGATTTGCGATTGCGTTTAATTCGCAAACGCGGCCGTTTGCCGCGCGTTTGATCTGGATCAATTGGTCCGGAATTATTCTGCTGATCCGGGAGCGCCGGGCTTGCGGATTTCAAGCCCGCGCCAGCGCCACGGGCAATACCTCGGCGCCGCCGAACGCGGTCACGCGTCCACGCTGGAGCATCACGATCTGGCTCGCCAGTTGTCGCATTTCGGCGGCGTCATGGCTGACATAGACCATCGGGATGCCGGCCTCGTCCCGCAGGCGCACGAGATAGGGCAGGATCTCTTCTTTCCGTTCTTCGTCCAGCGATCCCAGCGGTTCATCCAGGAGCAGCAACCTCGGCTGCGACAGCAGCGCCCGTCCCAGCGCCACGCGCTGGCGCTCGCCGCCGGACAGTTTTCCGGGACGGCGGTCCAGGAGGTTGCCGATATCGAGCAGGTCGGTGACGCGCCTGTGCTGCGCGGGATCCTCGGCAAGGCGGTTCATGCGCCGCCCGTAATCGAGGTTCTGGCGCACATCGAGATGCGGAAACAGCCGCGCGTCCTGGAACACATAGCCGATCCGGCGACGATGGACCGGGACGTGCAGCTGCACCGCCGTATCGTCCAGCGTCTCGCCGTCGATGGCGATGATGCCGCGATCGGGCCGCAGCAATCCCGCGATCATGCTGACCAGCGAGGTCTTGCCGGCGCCCGAGGCGCCGAACAGTCCGGTAACCCGGCCTTCGCTGGCGAAGGACGCTGCGATCGAGAATTCGCCAAGCCGCTTGGAGACGTCGACGCGCAGCATGATCAATTCCCGTGCAGGCGTTGCAGGGCGCGCCGGGCAAACCATTCGGAGGCGACCAGCGCGGCCATGGCGATGAGAACCGAAACCACCACCAGCCGCAGCGCCGCGGTATCGCCGTCGGGCGTCTGGATCAGCGAATAGATCGCAGACGAAATGGTCTGGGTTTCACCCGGGATGTTCGAAACAAAGGTAATGGTGGCGCCGAATTCGCCGATCGCCTTGGCGAAGCCAAGCACCATCCCGGCCAGCACGCCCGGCAGCGCCAGCGGTAACGTGACGGTCAGGAACACTTGCCAGGGCGCCGCGCCGAGCGTTCCCGCCGCCTGCTCCAGCCTTCGGTCCACGGCCTCGATCGACAACCGGATCGGCCGCACCAGCAGTGGAAAGGACATGATGCCACAGGCCAGCGCAGCACCGGTCCAGCGGAATGCGAACACGATGCCGAGATGCTCCGCCAGCCATGCACCGACGAGACCGCGCCTGCCGAATGTCAGCAGCAGCAGATAGCCGGTGACGACAGGCGGCAGCACCAGCGGCAGGTGAATCGCCGCGTCCGCAAGCGATTTGCCCCAGAAGTCGCGCCGCGCCAACAGCCATGCCACGGCGATGCCGAGCGGCGTCGCCACCAGCGTCGCCACCGTGGCGACGCGTAGTGAAAGCTGGATCGCGATCCATTCCGTGGGCGAGAGTTCGAACACGCGGCTTATGTTGTCGGGCTTGCGAGAAACGAGAAACCGTATTTCTCGAAGATGGCCTTTGCGGCCGGTGATCGTAAGAAGGCAAGGTAGGAAGCGGCTTCCGGTTTCGCGGCTATCGTCGCCGCCACGGGATAGATGATCGCAGGGTGCGAATCCGCAGGGAAAGTGCCGGCGATTTTCACGCCGGGCTCGACCCTGGCGTCGGTGGCATAGACGATGCCGAGCGCGGCCTCGCCGCGCGCCACCAGCGTCAGCGCGGCCCGCACGCTTTCGGCCATCGCGAATTTCGGCTCGGCGGCCTGCCAGGCGCCGAGTTTCTCAAGCGCCGCCCTGGCGTATTTGCCGACCGGCACCGCGCTGACGTCGCCGGTGGCGATCCTGCCGTTACCCGCAAGCCCTGCGAGATCAAAGCCGTTACCGATCGTGACCTTGTCGATGCTGGAATCCCTGGGCGCGATCAGGACGATGCTGTTGCCGAGCAGGTTGACCCGCGTCGGCTCGCTGATGGCTCTCTTTGCTGACGCGTAGTCCATCCAGTCGGTATCGGCGGACATGAAAATATCCGCGGGCGCGCCCTGTTCGATCTGCTTTGCCAGCGCCGAGCTCGCGGCATAGCTGGCGATGATCTTGACACCCGTCTTCGCGGTGAAGGCTAAATCGATGTCGTCGAGCGCGTTCTTCATCGAAGCTGCCGCAAACACCGTGAGGCTCTTGTCCTGGGCGGACGCGGGCGACGGGGTCGATCCGCACAGGATCGCGACGGCGGCGAAAAGTCCGGCAAGCCGATGCATGGGCGCGCTCCGAGCCCGCTCGCGTCGCTGTTCGCGCACGCGGGATCGGGCATTGGTCAAATGCGGGATGCGACAGGCGGAAGCGCCGTTCCACTAATCCCGGCGACTTACGGTCGATCGGGATATCGCACGCAAAACCATAGCAGGCTGAGGGTCCGGGTAAAGTCTCTAAATGCCGAAGGAGGCCATAGCGCCTGACGCGCTCGGGTCATCTGGCGCGAGGACCAGGCTTCTGCCCAACGGCACGCCTGGCGGATCGGGCGCGGGGTCATTGGGAAGGCAGGATCGCGATCGAGACCGAATTTTCCTTGATTCCGCTGACCTGCAGGACAAACGGGCTTGCCGAAATCTCGTACTTCATGGTCTTGCGGATGCCTTCGCAATCGGTGGCGCCGCTGAACGCTTTTGGCTTCAGGACATGCCCGTCCTGGATCACGTCGACCCAGCCGCCCGCGGACAGGCTCACCGTATAGATACCGGCCATGGACGGAGCCTTGAAGCTTGTAAAGCCGGCAAAGGTGCCTTCCTTCGGCGCGCGTTCCGGCGGCGAGGGCAGCCTGGCCTCGGCCGGCGCGCTCAGGGCGAGCGTTATTCCCGTCGACGGCAAGGCGGCCAATTCGCCGCCTGAGACAAGCCCGACACGATCCGGCGCGGTCAGCGCCGCGCGTTCGCGATCGATGTTCCATTTGAACTTGTCGCAGCCGCTCGGTTCTTCCGCCGCGTTTGCGGGGTTGGCTGCGAGCAAGACCAAAGCGATGAAAAGGGGTGCGCGCATGATCAATCCACCGCGATCATGACGTCGGAGGCTTTGACGACGACGGTTACGTGATCCTTGACCTTGATGCCGAGCTCATCGACCGCCTCGTTGGTGATTGCGGAGGTGACAATCTGGCCGTTGCCGATATCGACGCGGACATGCGAGGTGGTCGCGCCTTTCTTCACCTCGATGACGGTGCCCTTGATCTGGTTGCGTGCACTGATGCGCATGATTTTTCTCACACTATCGAGCCGCGCGCGATCATGTCGCGAACGTTCGGGCTCTCCGATCAGAATGGAAATGGTGGGACCATCGTCCCTGCGGGGGCCAGGCGCTTACGGCGCAACGGCATCGGACCTTAGCGCATTTCGAAGCCGCGGGGAAAGTCGGGCTGGCGAGATATTATTGCTTCGCATCCGGAGCGGCCAAGACCTGGCGGCAGGCGGCCGGTAATTGCGCCATTGTCATCGGCGGTTTCGGCTTTGGCGGTTCTATCGGGGGCTTCGGATGAATCACCTCATCCTTGAACCAAAAGGCCAGATCCGCAGCGCTGCAACCCTCGCCATCCGAAGGTTCCGGCTGGCTCTCGCATTCGGTGCTACCCGGCGGGCATTTGATGCGGATGTGGAAGTGGTAGTCGTGGCCGTACATCGGCCGGATCCTGGAAAGCCAGCCGCGGTCGCCCTTGGCTTCCCGGCACAGCGCCTTCTTGATCGCGGCATTGACGAAAATCCGCTGCACGCTCGGCTCCTGTGCGGCGTCGCGGATCACCGTGAGATGGTTCGGCGTCCAGACGCCGGGATCGACGTCCAGCCGGTCCGGACGCACCATCATGACTGCGGACATTTCCTCCCGCTCGTTGCGCGACAATCGCCGGTCCGGCATCGGCGTCAGCCACACATCGGCGTCGAGCCCGACCTGATGGCTGGCGTGGCCGGTAAACATCGGACCGCCGCGCGGCTGCGACATGTCGCCAACCAATATGCCCGGCCAGCCGGCGTCCTTGTGCACCTTGGCCGACAGCCGCTCCAGCAGCGCGACCATGTCGGGATGCGCCCAATTGCGATTGCGCGACAACCGCATCACCTGCCAGGTCTCGCCATTGATCGGCAGCGCTTGCGCGCCCGCGATGCAGCCATGGGCGTAGAAACCGACCACCCGTGTCGGCATTGCCGCGGGGAGGACCTTGCGGCCAAACAACTCCTTGGCGCCGAGTTTGGGATCGTTCGGGTTAGCGAGTGGCGGCAGCGGTTTCGGATCGACGCTTCCCTTGTCCTGCGCCAGCGCCGCGGTGACGCCGGCATCAGCAGCGAAGGCGAGGAGGAGCAGCAGGAAAATCGAACGGAGATTCATGGGGACACTCTACATCACGCACGCCCGGCACGGAATTCAGCAATCGGGATATCGGAATGTCAAATGCGCGGGCCCGTTCCGCAAATCCTGCCGGCCAGTGGTCGGTGTACTCGCTGGCCGGACCGCGCACCCAGGGCGCCACCAGAAATCTATGATTCCAGTGTGGTTTTGGTTCGGAAGTTCTCTCGATGGAAGCGCCGCACCGACGAAGAGAACTTCTGGATCACCACACTGGACATCAATTCGGCGTCGAAGCAGGCCTTCAGGTCGTCGGTCCGCGCGCAACGGGGCTCGCGGTCAGGATCGACCTGCCGACGTCCTCATAATGGGTGTCGCGGGCCTGGATCTGCTGCGCGATGGCGTGCATGTCGCGGAAGCGGCGCTCGAACCCGTTCGCCTTGAACACCGCGGTGGCGCCGGCCATGTGATAGGCGGCATCGACCACCGCGGCCGACTGATGGATCGTCCAGGTCGAGGCGAGGCGAAGCGCCGCCCGGCGTTCCTCCGTGATCTTTCCGGTGTTGGTCAAATCGCGCCAGGCCTCGGCGGCCGTCGAATAGAGATAGGCGCGGGCCGCGCGCAGATTGCCTTCGGTGCGGCCGATCAGGCCTTGAACGGCACTGTTCTCCCGCATCGCCGTGATGCCGACCGAGGCTTTGCCGCGCGCCAGCTCGATCGCCGCATCGAGCGTCGCGCGGGCAACGCCGAGCGAGATCGCGGCGAAGCCCAGTCCGAACATGGAGTAGGTGGTGATTCCGTAGAGCGGCCCTTTTTCGCGCAGCGCGGTGAAATCGTCGCGCAATGCCGCGAATTTTTCCGGGATGAACAGATTGTCGACCGAATAGGAGTCGGTGCCGGTGCCGCAAAGGCCGATCACGTCCCAGACATCGTACATGGTGGCGCTTGCCGCCGGAAAGACGATGGTGCGTATTTCCGGCGTACCGTTCGGCTTCAGCCGCCTGGTGCCGTCGGCTTCGATGACCTGCACATGGGCCCCAAGCCAGTTCGCCTGGCGCGAGCCGCTGGCGAAGTCCCAGCGCGCGGTGATGCGATAGCCGCCGGGAACCACATGCACTTCGTTGGCGATCGCGCCCCAGGCGAGGATGTCATTCGGCTTGCCGAAAATCTCCCGCGCTACGTCCGCGTCGAGATAGGCCGCCGTCATGGCGCAGACCGAGCACTGGCCGAGGCACCACGCCGTGGAAGCGTCGGCCTTCGCGATCTCCTCCAGCATCTGCATGAAAACTTCCGGCGGCGCCTCGGCGCCACCGAAGGTTTGCGGCAGCAGGGAGCGATAAAGGCCGTTTTCGATCAGGGCGGAGACCACCGGCTGGGTGAGACGCCGCGTCCGCTCGATCTCGTCGGCCTCGCGCGCGATCAGGGGTGCCAGCGCCTTTGCGCGATCAACAAGGCCGAAGCCGGGAAGTTTGTTCATACGTTTCCTCGCCCCTTTTTAGGGTTTCTGATTGGCGAAGGGCGATGGTGGGCTATCTCGCGACGCGGATCAAGATGGGGGAGGGGGAAAGGTGATGCGCGGGATGCATGCCCTTCAACGCGCCCGTCCACGCAGGACGAACTGCGCGCAACGCGGAAAGGCCGATAAACGGCGGAGAAATTTCCCGCTCAGCTGTCCACCTTCAGCGCCGCGATAAACGCTTCCTGCGGGATGTCGACCTTGCCGAACTGCCGCATCTTCTTCTTGCCTTCCTTCTGCTTCTCCAGAAGCTTGCGTTTGCGCGTGATGTCGCCGCCGTAGCATTTCGCGGTGACGTCCTTGCGCAGCGCGCGCACGGTTTCGCGCGCGATCACCTTGCCGCCGATCGCGGCCTGGATCGGAATCTGGAACATGTGCGGCGGGATCAGTTCCTTCATCTTCTCGACCATGGCGCGGCCACGGCCCTCCGCGCGTGTCTTGTGGACCAGCATCGACAGCGCGTCCACCGGCTCGTTGTTGACGAGGATCTGCATCTTGACGAGATCGGCCGGCTTGTAGTCGGTGAGGTGATAGTCGAACGAGGCATAGCCCTTCGAGACCGATTTCAGGCGGTCGTAGAAATCGAACACCACTTCGTTGAGCGGCAGTTCGTATTTCACCATCGCGCGGTTGCCGACGTAAGTGAGCTCCTTCTGCGAACCGCGCCGGTCCTGGCAGAGCTTGAGCACGCTGCCGAGATATTCGTCGGGCGTCAGGATCGTGGCCTCGATCCACGGCTCTTCGATCTCGGCGATCTTCACCACGTCAGGCATGTCGATCGGGTTGTGGATCTCGATCACCTGTCCGTCGGTGAGGTGCATCTTGTAGATCACCGAGGGCGCGGTCGCGATCAAATTGAGATCGAATTCGCGTTGCAGCCGCTCCTGGATGATTTCGAGATGCAACAGCCCGAGGAAGCCGCAGCGGAAGCCGAAGCCGAGCGCGGCCGAGGTCTCCATCTCGAAGGAGAAGCTGGCGTCGTTGAGCCGCAATTTTCCCATCGCCGCGCGCAAGGTTTCGAAATCGTCGGCGTCGACCGGGAACAGGCCGCAGAACACCACCGGGATCGCCGGCTTGAATCCGGGCAGCATGTCGGTGACCGGCTTCCTGTCATCGGTGATGGTGTCGCCGACGCGGGTGTCGGCGACTTCCTTGATCGCGGCGGTGATGAAACCGATTTCGCCGGGACCGAGTTCCTCGATCTGCTGCATCTTCGGGGTGAAGAAGCCGACCCGCTCGACGTCGTAGGCCGCGTTGGTGCCCATCATCCGGATACGCTGGCCCTTTTTCAGGACACCGTCGACGATCCGCACCAGCACCACGACGCCGAGATAGACGTCGTACCAGCTATCGACCAGAAGCGCCTTCAGCGAGGCGTCGCGGTCGCCCTTCGGCGGCGGCAGCCGGTGCACGATCGCTTCCAGCACCTCGTCGATGCCAAGCCCGGTTTTCGCCGAGATCATGACGGCGTCGGAGGCGTCGATGCCGATCACGTCCTCGATCTGCTGCTTGACCTGGTCGGGTTCCGCGGCGGGCAGGTCGATCTTGTTGAGGACCGGCACGATCTCGTGGCCGGCATCGAGCGCGTGGTAGACATTGGCGAGCGTCTGCGCCTCGACGCCCTGGCTGGCGTCGACCACGAGCAGCGAGCCTTCGCAGGCCGCAAGCGAGCGCGAAACCTCATAGGCGAAGTCGACGTGGCCGGGGGTGTCGATCAGGTTGAGGGTATAGGTCTTGCCGTCCCGGGCCGTATAGGTCAGCCGCACGGTCTGGGCCTTGATGGTGATCCCGCGCTCGCGCTCGATATCCATGGAATCGAGCACTTGTTCCTTCATCTCGCGCGCCTGCAGGCCTCCGGTGGTCTGGATCAGGCGGTCGGCCAGCGTCGATTTGCCATGGTCGATATGCGCAACAATGGCGAAGTTGCGGATGTTCGAGATAGGGATGGATGTCATGGGCGCGGGATAGCATTCGCATCCCCCTGCGGCAACCATAATGCGCTGTTTTTGCGGCACATCTTCACGCGAAGCTGATTCCATCCATGGCCAAAACGCGCTAGGCACAGACCATGACAACCGCGTCATTTTTGCCCGCTTCCTCGCGCGCGCGCCGCCGACCAAGCCTTCGCCGGCTGGCGGCGTGGCTGGTGGCCTCCGCAACGAACCGCAACGCCGCCCCGTGGCTGGTGATCGGTTTTGCCGCCGCCCATGCGGTGCTCTGGACCTTCATCCTGATCAATCTGAAGGCGGCGCAGGACGTCCACATGGATGTCGCCGAGGCCTTTGCCTGGGGCCAGAAATTCCAGCTCGGCTATGGCAAGCACCCGCCGCTGGCGGGCTGGGTGGCCGGCCTCTGGTTCATGATGTTTCCGGTCGCCGACTGGGCCACTTACGCGCTGGCGATGACGACGCTTGCCTGCGGGCTGGTGATCTCCTGGCGGATCGCGCTGCGCGTGGTGGATTACCGCCGCGCGTTCTTCGTCGTGGTCATGCTCGCGCTTTATCCGATCTTCAATTTCAAGGGTTTCAAATACAATCCGGATCTGCTGCAGCTTGTGACCTTGCCGCTATTGGTGCTGGCCTATCTCGATGCCTTTGAGAAACGCACCGCGCGCTCGGGCTTCTGGCTTGGGCTTGCCGGCGCGCTGGCGCTGATGACGAAATACTGGGTGCTGACCATGATCGGCGCGGTCGGCCTCGCCGCGCTCATTCATCCTGACCGGCTCAAGTTCCTGCGCTCGCCGGCGCCATGGGTCGCGATCGCGGTGGCCATCGCTTTGATGATTCCGCATCTGCTGTGGCTCCGGGACGTGGACTTCGTGCCGCTGACCTATGCCGGTGACGTCTATGGCCTTTCGAGTCGCGCACAGAGCGCCGAACTCGTCCTCGGCTATGTCGGCCATAATCTGGCGCTGCTCGCCGTGCCGGTGGCACTGGCGGGCCTTGCCCTTGCCTGGTCGGCGTTGCTGCGCCGGCCTCCGGCGGTATTGGCGCGCATCTGGTCGCGCGGCGCGAATGTGGGCGTAAATGGATCCCAGGCGCTCAATATCTGGATCATCCAGATCGTGGTCGCGGTCGGGCCGCCGCTCGGCGGCTTGTTCTTCACGATTTATATGAAGACCGATTGGGGAATTTCGCTGTTCTTTCTGACCCCGCTGGCACTGGTCGCCATTCCCGCCCTGCGCCTCCAGAGAATCGCGTTGTTTCGCATTACCGCGATCTGGCTTCTGCTCACGCTGGCCACGCTTGTCGCCTCGCCCTACATCGCCGCGCGCGAGATGGCGGAAAATCCCAACGGCGCCTCGAGCTACGGCGCGCGCTCCCAGCTTGCCCGCGAGCTGACGCAGGAATGGCACACGCGTTTCCATACGCGATGGGCGGTGGTCGCCGGGACGACCGAGGTTGGCGAGCCGATGACGTTTTACAGTGTGGATCATCCGGCGCCATTCACGCCCGGCGAAGTCTGGTCGTCGGGACTGACTTCGCTCGAGGAAGCCAAACGGCTCGGCTTTATCGGCATCTGCGATACGTCGGACGGGCGGCTGCCGGTCTGCGAGGCATGGATGGCGGCCAACGGCAAGGACGCCGAGCAGGTTGCAATCACCACGCAGCGCTTCTTCCGCGGACACCCCGGTCCGGCGATCACCTGGAAGGTTTATCTTGTCCCGCCGGCGAGATGAGCGCCGATCCTGACCGGGCGAGCGGTGTGCTCCCTCTCCCAATGGGAGAGGCGATAGTGAGAATGCCGTACAGGGCTTACGAAGCGGATACTGCGATCACACGCCTTCTTCATTGAACTTGCCGGCGACCAGTCCGGCGATCGCGTCGATGGCGGCTTGCGCCTCGGGTCCGATCGCGGAGACGACGATCGATGTGCCCGGCCCTGCGGACAGCATCATCAGTCCCATGATCGACGTGCCGCCGACGGTCTCGCCGCCTTTCGTCACCCACACTTCTGCATTGAAGCGCTCGACCATCTGCACGAACTTTGCGGAAGCGCGCGCGTGGAGACCGCGTTTGTTGATGATCGGAAGTTCGCGGGACACGGCGCCCGCCGGGACACTTGGTCCGGGAATGTTGTCGGGCGACGCGTCGTCGTCGCTCATTTGCCGGCAAGCACCCGGCTCGCGATGGTCACGTATTTGCGGCCGGCTTCCTGGGCCATGGCAATGGCGTCGGGAAGCGATCGCTCTTCGCGAACCTTGGCGAGCTTGACCAGCATCGGAAGATTGATCCCCGCGAGCACTTCCACTTTCGGACGGCTCATGCAGGAGATCGCGAGGTTGGAAGGCGTGCCACCGAACATGTCGGTGAGGATGGCGACGCCGTCGCCGCTGTCTACGCGATTGACGGCTTCGATAATATCGCTTCGACACAAATCGGAATCATCTTCCGCCCCGATCGTGACGGCCTCGATTTGCTTTTGCGGTCCCATGACATGTTCGAGCGCCGCCTTGAACTCGTCGGCCAGGCGCCCATGGGTCACAAGTACTAGACCAATCATCGAAAACTCCTCGTGGGTGCTTTTTGGTGCACCGCACGAACGCGCCACTTTGACCATCCAGAGCCCCCGCGCAAGAGGGGATCTTCGCGATTCTCCCGGAAATTAAGGGAAGGGAAGGGAGTCGGCGCCGGATTATTCGGTCGCGATAGTGGACGTTATATGGTTACCAATCCCCTTCGAACAATCGGCCGAAAGCTGGGTGGAAGATGAACTTGCGGTCATGGTGAGAGCAGCAATGACGAGGGGGCGCGCTTCGTAGCCGATTCCTACGGGGATTCGCGGTATTTTGATACCGGAAATTTGCGCCAAAAGGGACTCGGGCGGCGGCAGCCGGGCCGCGTCCGCGGCGTCGAGATCGACCAGAAGGCCTACAATGGCCTCTTCAGCGAAGTCGCAGCGGCGAATACCAAGTCCGCGAATTTCGATCAGGCCGGCCAATGCGGGCGCCGGCCGGACGATGAGCGCGCCCGCGCTCACCGCGAGATGGACGCGGTCATCGCCGATCAGAATGGCCGGCGCGATTTGCCCGGCGCGGCCGGCGAGGATGAGATCGAACGCGAGACGCGACTTGCCGGATCCCGATGGCCCGCGGATCAGCACCGCGCGATTTCCTATCCTCACCGCAGAGGCGTGGACGCTGGCGCCGCCGGCTTTCTTCGTCATGGCGCGGGCAGCCTGACCACAAAGCGCGCGCCCGCGACCGTTGCTTCGCCGTCCTCGCCCGGAGGGCCGATGCGATTCTCGGCCCATATCCGTCCGCCGTGGGCCTCCACGATCTGTTTTGAGATCGACAGGCCGAGCCCCGAATTCTGCCCAAACCCCTGATGCGGCCGGTCGGTGTAGAAGCGCTCGAAGATCCTCTCCAGCGCGTCTTCGCGAATCCCCGGCCCGTCATCATCGACCACGATTTCGATGTCCGACCGCACGCGCCGGCATGTGATCCGCACCTTGCCGCCGGCCTCGGAAAACGACTGGGCGTTGGACAACAGGTTGGAGATCACTTGTCCCAGCCGCGAATCGTGACCCGGTACCGAGAAGGTGTCTTTGGCGCCTCGTCCTTCGAAGCGCAACTCGACGGCGATGTTGTTGTCGCGCCGGGTTTCGTTGGCGACGGAAGCCAGCGCGGTCAGAAGGCGGCGAAGATCGACCGATGTCATATCCTGCCGCTGCAACTCGGCATCGAGCCGGCTGGCGTCGGAAATGTCGGATATCAGCCGGTCGAGCCGCCGGACGTCATGCTCGATCACCGCCAGCAGCCGCGCGCGGCTGTTCTCGTTGCGCGCCAGCGGAAGCGTCTCGACCGCGGACCGCAGCGATGTCAGCGGGTTCTTCAATTCATGGGCGACATCGGCGGCGAACATCTCGATCGCCTCGATGCGGTTATAGAGCGCGTCCGTCATGTCGCGCAGCGCGCCGGAGAGGTGGCCGATTTCATCGCGGCGGCGGGTGAAATCGGGAATCTCGACGCGGGTCCGGATCCGGCGGCGGACGCGTTCGGCGCTGTCGGCAAGCCGGCGTACCGGGCCCGCGATCGTGCTTGCCAGCAGCAACGACAGCACGATCATGACCGCGGAGGCGACGCCGCCGACTTTCAAGATCGCAAGGCGCTCAGCGGTCACCATATGGTCGATATCGTCGCCTTGGGTGGAAAGCATCAGCGCGCCGTGGATCGCGCGGAAGCGCTGCACCGGCACCGCGACCGAAACGATCACCTCGCCGAGGTCGTTGACGCGCACCATGCTGCTCTTCTGGCCGTTCAGCGATTGCGCGACTTCCTGATAGCCGTTTCCGTTCTCGGGCCCGAGTTCCTTATAGAGCGGCAGGTCGCCGCGATTGAGCCATGTGCGGATTGCGATCATCGTCCGCTCGGCGATGCCGGGTTTCTCCACGGAGGGCGGCGGCAATTCAAAGCGCAGCACATCGCCGCGGCCGTAGAGACTGCGGCTGTCGAGGATGAGCCCGCCATCACGGTCGTAGATGCGGGCGCGGGTCTTGGTCGGCGAAATCAGCCGGCGCAGAACAGGCGCGACGCGCTCGGGATTGATCGGAAAATCGAGCCCCGAATATTCGTCCGGCGCGCCGTAGGTCTCTCCGGGTTTGAGATCCTGCAGCCGGTCGGGGTCGATGGTGATGGTATTGGTCTCGACCGTCGCCGACGCCGCGATTGCGCCGGCGATGATCTCGGCTTGCACCAGAAGACTTTGCGCCCGCGCGTCGATCAGGCCGGCACGGAATTGCGAAAGGTAGAGAATGCTGGCGACCAGCGCGAGCAGGCCGGCGATGTTGAGCGAGACGATGCGGCGCGTGAGGCTGGAGAAACTGAGGGTGAAAAAGAACTGGCCGACCCGGCGCAGCCAGTCGAACGGGCGCGGCCAGCCCGGTACGGGCGGACTATCGGCCGCAACGCTATCCATGACGACGGACGGCGAGGCGTCCTCGGCATTCAGGCTTGGATCAGGCTGCGTTCGATCAAGCAATGGCCAAAACCGCCGGTTGTTTCAAAGGTCCCGCGATGCGTATTGCTCTCGCATCCTACCCGAGATGCGCGGCGGCGTCAGTTAACAAACCGCCCGTAAAGTGCCAAGCAATCGGGTTTTCTTGCAATCAGGTTTCCTTGAAGCGGTACCCTACACCGTACAGGGTTTCGATCATCTCGAAATCGTCGTCCACGACCTTGAACTTCTTGCGCAGCCGCTTGATGTGGCTATCGATGGTGCGATCGTCGACATAGACCTGGTCGTCATAGGCCGCATCCATCAGGGCGTTGCGGCTCTTCACCACGCCGGGGCGCGTGGCCAGCGCCTGCAGGATGAGAAATTCCGTCACCGTCAGGGTCACCGGCTCGTTCTTCCAGGTGCAGGTGTGGCGCTCCGGATCCATGCGCAGGAGGCCGCGGTCCAGCGCCTTGGCGTCGGTTTCCTTGGGCACGGCGGTGGGATCCTTCGGCGCCGCGCGGCGCAGCACGGCCTTCACACGCTCGACCAGCAGGCGTTGCGAGAACGGCTTGCGGATGAAATCGTCGGCGCCCATTTTGAGGCCGAACAATTCGTCGATTTCCTCGTCCTTGGAGGTCAGAAAAATCACCGGAAGATCGGACTTCTGCCGCAGCCGGCGCAGCGTCTCCATGCCGTCCATGCGCGGCATCTTGATGTCGAGGATGGCAAGGTCCGGGGGACTGGTACGGAAGCCGTCCAGCGCCGACGCACCATCCGTGTAGGTCATGATGCGATAGCCTTCGGCCTCAAGCGCAATCGAGACGGATGTAAGAATGTTGCGGTCGTCATCGACCAAAGCGATTGTGGGCATGAGCCTGCTTTCAGGTACTGGTACTAGGTTGCTGAAACGGCGGCTAAACCGGTAATGCGCCGCCTAAGTGGGCTTCGAACGAGGTCAACGAGCAATGCAAGCTGGGCTGAAGTGTGACCAAGTTCCGCAAACAACCGAGTAAGAACCTCGGCTTCCAACCTATATAGATACTGCTTTTGCCGGGAAAAGACCATAATTGCAATGAGATGTACCGAGATAACCGATGCAACCCACCGCTGATTTCGACGCCGGACGGCTGGCCCGGTCGCTGCTCCGCCGCAGCCGGCAGGGGGCGCTGGCGACCCTGATGGCCGGCAGCGGCGATCCCTATTGCTCGCTGGTGAATGTCGCCAGCCACCCCGATGGCTCGCCGCTCCTGCTGATTTCACGCCTGGCCGTGCACACGCGAAACCTGCTCGGCGATACCAGGGTTTCCCTGATGCTGGACGAGCGTGCCGAGGGCGATCCGCTGGAGGGATCGAGGATCATGCTGGCGGGCCGGGCCGAGGAGGCCGCAGGCCCCGATCTGGAGATCGTGCGCCGGCGCTATCTCAACGCCCATCCTTCCGCGGAAGCCTTTGTAAATTTTAAGGATTTCTCCTTCTTCCGAATCAGGCCGAGTGGCACGCATCTGGTGGCCGGCTTCGGGCGGATCGTGGACCTGAAGCCGGAACAGTTTCTGACGGACATTTCCAACGCGAGCGCGCTCGTGGAAGCCGAGCAGGGCGCCATCGACCACATCAACGCCGATCATCGTGACGCGACCAACCTCTATGCGACGAGGCTGCTCGGGGCCGACGCCGCCGATTGGCGCTGCACCGGGTGTGATCCAGATGGGATCGACATGCAGGCCGACGGCAAGACCTTGCGGCTGGATTTTCCGGAACGGGTCACCGGCCCAGGAGAGTTGCGCAGGATGCTGGTCAAGCTGGCCGAAGAGGCGCGGGCCAAGAAATAGCTGGCGCTCGCGCGCCGCAAGGAAGTGTGCGGCGGCCGCGTAACACCGCCATCGATTGGTCGAGCTGCCGCGCCTCGCATTGTTCGCTCGAGTGCCGGCTTCAGCGCGCCGACATCAGCGCAAAAGGGTGAGGTGACGGCAACCGCGGGTCAGGAATCGAATTGTGCGACGCAACAGGTTCCGGCGCGGTGGTGCCCCGAGGTCGCGGCCGAATGTCGCGCAGGAAACACCGGCGTGGGTGAAGCGCCCTGGAATAAACCAAATACCGAGGGATCGGCTTGGCAAGCCCGGCGTTCCTCACTAATACGTCGCCGGACTTGGGCCGTGAGGCTATATTGAATTGACGTACCGCGACCGAGGCGCGTCTGGCGGCATTCGCGCGATCGAGTTACGCGGTTTCGAGGAGGAGCTTTCAGTGCAAGAGACGGGAATACGCAACGGTGCTTTCGGCGCCGACAAATTCGGCTTAAAAAATCTCAAACGGGTGCACTGGAATCTCGGAGCTCCGCAGCTCTACCAGTACTCGCTTTCAGCGGGGGAAGCGGTTTTGTCCGCCGATGGCGCGTTGTGCGCAGACACCGGCGACTTCACCGGCCGCAGCCCGAAGGACAAGTTCACGGTTCGCGATGCGACCACCGACAAGAACATGTGGTGGGCCGGCAACCAGTCGATCACGTCGCAACAGTTCGAAGCGCTCTATGCCGATTTCCTCAAGCACGCCGAAGGTATGACGCTGTTCGCGCAGGACCTTTATGGCGGCGCCGATCCGAGCTTCCAGATCAAGACCCGGGTCTTCACCGAACTCGCCTGGCACTCGCTGTTCATCCGCACGCTCCTGATCCGCCCTGAGATCTCCGCGCTCCGGGATTTCGTGCCCGAACTGACCATTATCGACATGCCGAGCTTCCGCGCCGATCCCAAACGCCACGGCGTGCGCTCGGAGAACGTGGTCGCGATCGATTTCGCCCGCAAGATCGTCCTGATCGGCGGGTCTTTTTATGCCGGCGAGATGAAGAAGTCGGTGTTCACCACGCTGAACTATTATCTGCCGGAAAACGGCGTGATGCCGATGCACTGCTCGGCCAATGTCGGCCCGAAGGGCGACAGCGCGATCTTCTTCGGCCTGTCCGGAACCGGAAAGACCACGCTCTCGGCCGATCCCAAGCGCACGCTGATCGGTGACGACGAACACGGCTGGAGCCGGGACGGTATCTTCAATTTCGAGGGCGGCTGCTACGCCAAATGCATCAAGCTGTCGCAGGAAGCCGAGCCCGAGATCTATGCCGCCAGCAAGCGCTTCGGCGCGGTGCTGGAGAACGTTGTGCTCGACGAGGACAGCAGGGTGCCGGATTTCGACGACGGCTCGAAGACCGAGAACACCCGTTCGGCC
The DNA here is from genome assembly GCA_963742085.1 of uncultured Alphaproteobacteria bacterium. Classification (GTDB taxonomy): domain Bacteria; phylum Pseudomonadota; class Alphaproteobacteria; order Rhizobiales; family Xanthobacteraceae; genus Bradyrhizobium. The sequence goes on from CAVUKM010000002.1 coordinate 79,881, forward strand.
TATCCGCTCGATTTCATCCCTAATGCTTCGCGCACTGGCCGCGCCGGCCACCCGAAGAACGTGGTGATGCTGGCGGCGGATGCGTTCGGCGTGCTGCCGCCGATCGCGAAACTGAACCCGGCGCAGGCGATGTATCACTTCCTGTCCGGCTACACCGCGAAGGTAGCGGGCACCGAACGTGGTTTGGGCTCCGAGCCGCAGCCGGAATTCTCGACCTGCTTCGGCTCGCCGTTCCTGCCGCTCGACCCGTCGGTGTACGGCAACATGCTGCGTGAGCTGATCGCCCGGCACAACGTCGATTGCTGGCTGGTCAACACCGGCTGGACCGGCGGCAAATACGGCACCGGCAGCCGGATGCCGATCAAGGTGACCCGCGCGCTGTTGACGGCGGCGCTCGATGGTTCGCTGCGCAATGTCGAGTTCCGCACCGACAAATATTTCGGCTTCGCGGTGCCGACCGCGTTGCCGGGGGTGCCGAGCGAGATTCTCAATCCGGTCAACACCTGGAAGGACAAGGCCGAGTTCGACAAGACCGCGCGCGCGCTGGTCGGCATGTTCCAGAAGAACTTTTCCAAGTTCGAAGCCCAGGTCGACGCCGACGTCCGCGCCGCCGCGCCCGATGTGAAGCTCGCGGCGGAGTGAGCCTTGCCGTGTCATTCCGGGGCGCGCCAAGCGCGGGCCCGGAATCTCGATCTACTAACCTCCGGATTCCGGATCGCTCCGAAGACGGAGCGTCCGGAATGACGGAGATCCTGGTGACAGGAAGGGCGGCTCGATGAGTCGCCCTTTTTCGTGTTTCATGCCTTGAAATACGCAATCTGCGTCGTGGTCGCGAGCAGGCGCCCGTTTGGTGACCAGAGCGCGCCGGTCTGGTCGCCATAACTCTTGTGAAAGATGTTGGCGTCGGCGACCGCAAGAACGTGGCTGATATCTTCCGCGGCGAGATCGGCGGCATCGGCGTGGAAATAGGTCGTCAGCGACACCGTGCCGAACGGCACCAGCTCGCCGCGGGCGTGAAAGATACGGCCGAAAAACGCGTCCGACATCGCCATCAGCGACAGCGCGTCGATCTTGCGCGGAACGCGATCGCCGATCCAGCATTTGGAGAATGCGCTCGCCGGGGCGTCCGTTTTCGCAGCCCAGAAATCCGGAACGCCCTCGACGAAGCGAAAATCATACTGGTTGGCCCAACTGGCCTTGATCCTGGGAAAGGGCCGGATCTGGTCGAAGGGCGGGCCTTGCGGAAATGTCGCCTCCTGATGCGACCATGACGGACGGCGCTCGGCGAACACGGCGGTCGCCAGCGCGCCCACGTCTGCGCCGCCTTGCGTAAGCTCGACACACCAGTGCTGCGTCGAGCGGTTGGCCTTGACCAGGCGCACGTCGAGATCGAACGCGCCTTGCGCGATCGGCGCGCAAAAATTGACGGTCAGCGACAGCGGATCGCCTGCTCGCTCGGGGTGATCGAGCAGCGCCCGCAGGATCGTCGCGGCGGTTGCGCCGCCGAACGGGCCGATGAAGGCCCAGTAGTCGTCGCTGGTCCGCCCCTGCCAGCGGCTGTCGCCGGCGGTAACGCGGGTAGCATCATCGAAAAGATGTGGAGGCCTTGTCAGCATGGTGCGCAGTATCGCGACAATTCCACCGAATTCAATGATGTCAGAGGTAACGAGCCGGCGATGGCGGGGCGCGCCGGATCAACCGATCGCCCCGCGCTGCGCGCCCGGCTCCTGCAGCGCAGGCGGCAGAGTCCCGTGCACCGGCACGTTCCAGATTTCCTGCGCATATTCGCGGATGGTGCGGTCGGATGAGAACCACGGCATTCGCGCGACGTTGAGGATGGAGGCCCGCGTCCATGCCGGCACCACCTGCCAGCGGGCGTCGATGCCGCGCTGCGCCTCGTAATAGGAATCGAAATCCGCGCTCACCATGTAGTGGTCGAGATGGCGAAGCGCGTGCGCGATCGATTCAAACCGGCTTGCGTCGTCGGGCGAGAATTCGCCGCTCCCGATCGCGTTGATCGCGCGCGACAGGCCCGGCGACCGCCTGATCACGTCCGTGGCATCCAGCCCCTGCTTGCGGCGCACCACCACGTCCATCGCCTCCATGCCGAAGATCGCGATGTTTTCCGCACCCACATGGTCGCGAATCTCGATATTGGCGCCGTCGAGCGTGCCGATGGTCAGCGCGCCGTTCAGCGCGAGCTTCATGTTGCCGGTGCCGGAGGCCTCCATGCCCGCGGTCGAGATCTGCTCGGAAAGATCGGCGGCCGGAATGATCACTTCCGCAAGGCTGACATTGTAGTCGGCGAGGAACGCGATCTTCAGGCGTCCGGCGATCACGGGATCGTTGTTGACGGCCTCGGCGACGTCGTTGATCAGCTTGATGATCAGCTTGGCATAGCGGTAGCTTGCCGCCGCCTTGCCGGCGAAGATCTTCACGCGCGGCACCCAGTCGCGTTGCGGATCGTCCTTGATCGCGTGATAAAGCGCGATCGCTTCCAGGATGTTGAGCAGCTGCCGCTTGTATTCGTGGATGCGCTTGATCTGGACGTCGAACAGCGCGGCCGGATCGACCTTGATGCCGAGGCGCTCGCCGATCAGCCGCGCCAGCGCGAGCTTGTTGTGGTGCTTGACGTTGCGAAACTGCTCCTGGAACGCGTTGTCGCTGGCGCGGGCCTCCAGCTGGTGGAGCCGGGTGGGATCGTCGAGCACGGCCTCGCCGCAGGCTTCGCGCAGCAGGTTGGTCAGTTTCGGATTGGCCAGCATCAGCCAGCGGCGGAAGGTGATGCCGTTGGTCTTGTTGGTGATGCGGCCGGGATAGAGATGGTTGAGATCGTGGAACACGGTCTCCTTCATCAGGTCGGAATGCATCGCCGAGACGCCGTTGATGCGGTGCGAGCCCACGAACGCCAGTTGCCCCATCCGCACGCGTCTTCCGGACTTCTCGTCGATCAGCGAGACCGAGGCGCGGAAATCGACGTCGCCGGGGCAGCACGCCTCGGCGAGCGCCAGATGCCCGACATTGATGCGGTAGATGATCTCCAGATGGCGCGGCAGCAATCTTTGGAAAAGTTCGACCGGCCAGGTCTCGAGCGCTTCCGGCAGCAGCGTGTGGTTGGTGTAGGACAGCGTGTCGACCGTGATCTTCCACGCCTCGTCCCAGCGGAAATTGTGAAGATCGACCAGGATGCGCATCAACTCGGTGACGGCGAGACTGGGATGGGTGTCGTTGAGTTGCACCGCGGCCTTCTGCGCAAGGCTGCGCAGCTGGCCGTCGGCTTCGAGATGCCGCTTGACCAGATCCTGCAGCGAGGCCGAGACGAAGAAATATTCCTGGCGCAGTCGCAGCTCGCGCCCGGCCGGGCTCTCGTCATTCGGATACAGGAATTTGCAGATCAATTCGGCGCGCGCCTCCTCGGCGCTGGCGCCGAGATAGTCGCCGGTGTTGAAGACGTCGAGTTTCAGCGGATCGGGCGAACGCGCCGACCACAGCCGCAACGCGTTGACGTGCTGGCCGCGCCAGCCGACGATCGGGGTGTCGTAGGCGACCGCCTGCACGGTTTCCGCCGGATGCCAGATCGCGCGGTCGCGTCCCTTCGCTTCGACATGTTCGACGCCGCCGCCGAAATGCACATGGTAGACCACCTCCGGCCGCTGGAATTCCCAGGGGTTGCCGAAGCTCAGCCACTCGTCGGGATATTCCTGCTGCCAGCCATTGTTGATGATCTGGCGGAACAGGCCGAAATCGTAACGGATGCCGTAGCCGATCGCGGGGATCGCCAGCGTCGCCATGCTTTCCATGAAGCACGCAGCTAACCGCCCGAGCCCGCCATTGCCGAGCGCCGCATCCGGTTCGCATTTGCGCAACTCGAAGAGGCCGACGCCGAGATCGCCGAGCGCGGTCTCGAACACCGGCAGCAACCCCATATTGTTCAGCGCGTCGGTGAAAAGCCGGCCGATCAGGAATTCGAGCGACAGGTAATAGACCCGCTTGCGGCCGGCGTCGTAGCTCGCCTTTTCCGCCGTCAGCCAGCGGTGCACGATGCGGTCGCGCAACGCGAGCGCGGCTGCCTTGTACCAGTCGTGCCTGGTTGCCATGCCGGCGTCCTTGCCGATGGCCAACCGCAGCTTGGCGAGAATGGCGCTCTTGATTTCGGCCAGCGCCAGCTCATCGACGGGCTGGCCCGGCGCCGGAAAATTCATGGGGAATGATGGGTCTGGCAATTTGGGCACCCCTGAACTCAAAGAAATGATACGCGCCTGGCGCCGGGATCGAAACCTGCGGAGGGGGCTCGATTATGCAACGCCTGCACGATTTTTATGCAAGTACCGGGCCGAGTTGGCGGGGCGGGCCATGCTCGGCTTGAGCTCTGGCGTGATGCGAGCCGCCGGCAGACGACCGAAATTCTGCATCCAGCATCTTCCGGGCAAGCTATTGTCGGGGTGAGCCGATATGGCAGGCCGTCGCGAGAGACGGAACGGGGACCCGCGCATGCGTTCGTTGCTGGCCGCAGCTCTTGCGTTGATGGTGACGGCCGAAGCCCAGGCCTCCTGCGTCTGTCGTTGTGTCGATGGCGAAATGCAGCCGTTATGCAGCAGCTCGATTGACGCGCCGCCGATTTGCCCGATGACGGCCTGCACTATCCCTCCGCTCTCGATAGCGCCCATTACGCCATTGGCGATTCCACCGCCCGGGACCTCCCAATGTTCGCAACGGCAGGTTCTCAACCCAAACAGTCACCAATATGAGTGGCGTAATGTCTGCAACTAGCTGCGCCCCCTGCCGGCGAGGTCTTACGCTCCGCCCGCGAACAAATTAAGAACACTTTAGCAAGTCTTTGATATATCATAGTGATTCGGCGCATCGCCAACACAACATCTTGGGTCTATTCGAGACTTCGAGGACTACATGTCCACCATCGCCTTTGATCAATTTGCGCTCACCCGCATCGCCGACTTCGCCCGATCGCTGTCGCGGCTGCATCAGGCTTCCCGCCGGCAAGCCATCGACGACGACGCGATCGACCGCGAATTCAACGCCGTCTGCATGTCGGTGTGGGGCTACACCACCGACGATTTCAGCGACGAGCTGTTTTGCGACGCCGACCACGTCTTTCTGGATTCGCTCGACGAGGCGCATGCCCGCATCTTCGCCGCCGAACAGGGCTACGACCTCGTCGACGACGAGGGCATGCTGACGGACTGGTGGGGCTATTGCTGGATGATCCTCGCCGAGAAACGCGGCCTGCTGACGCCGGAGAATCGCGCCGCGGCGCGGGCGCAAATCGAGGAAAAATATCTGTCGGCGCCGAACGTGATCGGCGTCATCGTCGGGCGGTGAGGTTAGTTCACGCTTGCCGTCATTGCGAGCCAACGGGTCGCGCGAACGCGCGCCCGATGACGGGCTCCGCGAAGCAATCTCGCTCCGTCATTCCGGGATGGTGCGTAGCACCAGACCTCAGATGCGCAATTGCGCATCGGGGAATCTCAGATTCTCCGATGTGCAATTGCACATCGTGGTTCGATGCTTCGCATCGCCCCGGAATGACGTTTCGAATTACCAGCTAATTCACTTCCGCGCGCTTCGCCCGGCCCGAAACCGCCTTCGGCACCGAAGTCGCGGGCAACACGACGTCGCGGGCGCTCTCCGGCAGCGGCGCTTCATTGACAATCGCTTCGGCGGCCACCGGCGCCACTTTCATCTCGCCAAGCCGGGCGCGCGCGTCGGCGGTCAAGCCGGGATAGGAAGCAACCGGGGTGAATTCCGCGGTCTGGTTGTTGCCGACCTTGATGCCGGAATAGGCCACCAGCCCGTTGGTGGTGGCGATGACGTCGCCCGCACGCAGCGAGGTATCGAGGGTCAGGTCGACCGGGGCGAGGCCCGCGGCGTCGCGGCCGTTGCAGGTGCAGTCGGCGCGCAGCGCCTTGCGATAGGCGAAGGCATTTTCGCTGTCGGCATAGCGCTCGCCGGCCGCCGACATGGCACCGTCGATCGTGCTGCCGAAGAAAACCTTGGTGGGGCTTGCCGGGCAAAACGCCTGGCACATCTGGACCGGTGTCGCGTTGCCGCGCGCCAGCGGAAAATATTTGCCGTCGCAACTGCGCACGCAGAATGCGGGTCCGCCGCTTGAGGCAACTGGCCGCGTTGGCGGCGCGGGCGACTGGTTCAGGCCGAACGGATCGGCGAAAAAGTTCGCCTGCGGCGGGGCCTGGCGCTGCAGTTTCTGGAAACCGCCGAAAAACGCGTCGAACAGGCTTTCGGCGGACGCCCCGCGCGGCGCCAGCGCAAGCAAGCCGGCGAGGGCCGCGGCTGCGGCAGGCATCATGCGCCGCCGCAGGCGCTGGGAAAACAACTCTGTACGCAACGCTTACTCCACCCGACGCCACGAACCGCGCCGCGGCAGGCTGTGCCCCGGCCCGATTCACCATAATGCGGGATGGTAAACGAGCTATGAGCAAGGGCCGGATGGAGGAGAAAGAAAAGTTCTCTCTTCTCCCTCTCCCGCTTGCGGGGGAGGCATAGGCGGCCTGCGGCCGCCGTTCTTGATTAAAAAACGCCGATGCGAAGCGTCGCTATGGTGGGGGCGTTCGACGAGAGCCATGATGCGGATAGATGCCCCCCACCCGATGCGCTCGACCGAGCGCCATAGCCGAAGTTTCACTTCGGCGTTCTTGTCTAAGGACGGCCGCCAAAGGCGGCCTATGCTCCCCCGCAAGCGGGAGAGGTAAGACGGCAGGCAATCGAATCTCAATCCTTCAGGAACTCGCCGGCCCTGTAGAGCGCGCGGAACGGCAGACCGGCCTTGGCAAAAGTTTCGCTGGCGCCCTCTTCGCGGTCCACCATGGTGAAGACCAGCGCAACGTTGCCGCCGGCGTCGCGCACCGCTTCCACCGCCTTCAGGGCGGATTCGCCCGTGGTGGTGACGTCCTCGACGATCACCACGCGCTTGCCCTGCAGGCTCTCGCCTTTCGCCAACCCTTCGACGGCAAGGCGCGCGCCGTGCTCCTTCGGCTTCTTGCGCACGAAGAACGCCGCGATCGGGTGGCCCTTGATCCATGAGAGCTGCGCGACCGCGCCCGCGAGCGGCACCGCGCCCATCTCGAGCCCGCCGACGTAATCGAGGCCGTCGTCCTTCAGCGCCTCAAAGGTCAATTCCGCGAGCAATGCGGCGCCTTCCGGATCGAGCATGGTCGGCTTGAGGTTGAAATAGAAATTGCTGGTGCGGCCCGAGGCCAGCGTGATTTCGCCGCGCCCGAAGGAGCGCTTGCGAATGATTTCGGCGAGGCGGGCGCGGGAGGCTGATTTGGACAAGGTGATCTCTCGTATCGGGAGGCGCAATCTATTCGCGGACGGGCGCACATTCCAGATCGGAAGCGGCGCCGTCAACAGCGGTCGAGCGGGAGGCGCCCTGCCGAACGGCCGGTTGTCAGGCGAGGACCTTCCGGGCTAGGGCTATCCAGCCTTTTCGCACAGGAATTGACGAGAAATGACGATTGAGCTCCACACCTGGAACACGCCGAACGGCCGCAAGATCAGCGTCGCGCTGGAAGAGATGGGCCTGCCTTACAAGGTCTTCCCGGTCAACATCACCAAAGGCGAGCAGATGGCGCCCTCCTTCCTTAGCCTTAGCCCGAACAACAAGATTCCTGCGATCGTCGATCCCGATGGCCCCGGCGGCAAGCGCGTCAGCGTGTTCGAGTCCGGCGCGATCCTGCTCTATCTCGGCGAGAAGACCGGCAAGTTCCTGCCCGCATCCCTGATCGAGCGCATTCCCGTCTATGAATGGCTGATGTGGCAGATGGGCGGCTTCGGCCCGATGCCGGGACAGGTGCATCACTTCATTGCGCTCGAAAACGAGCAGGACCGCGCCTATGGCCTGACGCGCTTCATGGCCGAGACGCGCCGGCTTTATGGCGTCCTCGACCGCCGCCTCGCGGACCGCGAGTTTGTCGCGGGCGCGCTGTCGGTCGCCGATTTCGCGATCCTCGGCTGGGCCTGGCGGCATCCGCGCCACAAGGTTGACCTTGCCGATTTCCCGAACGTCCAGCGCTGGTACAACGCGCTGATGGCGCGGCCCGCCGTCAAGCGCGGCATGGAAGCGAAGCTGGATTGATTTGTTCTGCCCCCTCTCCCGCGTGCGGGGGAGGGCTGGGTTGGGGTGGTGCCGCAAATCACGACGTCGATGCGCGCGGAGAGATTTCCCCCACCCGCCGCGCTCTACGAGCGCGTCGACCTCCCCCGCACGCGGGAGAGGTGAACGGCTTCAGCCCCTACGCCCGCCGCGTTTCCAGCGCCATCCGCACCGCAAGTCCGGCGAGCACGGTGCCCATCAGCCAGCGCTGCACCTTAAGCCAGGTCGGCCGTGTGCCGAGGAAGAGCGCGATCGATCCGGCGGCGAGCGCGATCATCGCATTGACGCTGACGCTGATCACGATCTGGATCGAGCCCAACGCCAGGGATTGCGTCAGCACGCTGCCCTGCAAGGGGTCGATGAATTGCGGCAGCAGCGCCAGATACAGCATGGCGATCTTGGGGTTGAGCAGGTTGGTGACGAAGCCCATCGCGAACAATTTGCGCGGTCCGTCGACCTCGAGCTTCTTGACCTGAAACGGCGAGCGGCCGTTGGGCTTCAACGCCTGCCACGCCAGCCACAGCAAATACGCCGCGCCCGCGAGCCGCAGCGCGTCGTAGGCGAAGGGAACGGCGAACAGCAGCGCGGTGATGCCGAACGCCGCGCACAGCATATAGAACACAAAGCCGAGCGCGACGCCGCCGAGCGAAACGATGCCGGCCGCCGGTCCTTGCGTGATCGAGCGCGAGATCAGGTAGATCATGTTCGGCCCCGGCGTCAGCACCATGCCGAAGGAGACGAGGGCGAAACCGAGCAGGGAGGTGAAATTGGGCATTCCGGGACTCGCGGGGAGAGAAGGTGCCCACTTTCTATCGCGCGTCGCGCTGCGAGGCCATTTCGAAGATGGCATGGATGATGGTCGAATATTTCAGGGCAGACGGCGAAGCCAGTTACGATCGTCGTCGCCCGGTCAAGCCGGGCGATGACAGCAATGAATCAATGCGCCTCGTCCCAGTTGTCCGCGGCCCGCGCATCGACATGCAGCGGCACCGACAGCAGCACCGCCGGGAACGGTGCGTCCTGCATCACGTGCTGCACCACCGGCAACGTCGCGGCGACCTCGTCGTCGGGCACCTCGAAGATCAGTTCGTCGTGAACCTGCAACAGCATCTGCGCCGAGAGCTTCTTCTCGGCCAGCGCATCCTCCATCCGGGTCATGGCGCGACGGATGATGTCGGCCGCTGTTCCCTGAAGGCGTGCGTTAATCGCGGCGCGTTCGTTGAAGGATCGGATCGAGGCGTTGGAAGCCTTGATGTCGGGGTAATGGCATTTCCGGCCGAACAGCGTCTCGACATAGCCGTGGCTGCGGCAGAAATCCCGCGTCGCGTCCATATAGGCGCGAATGCCGGGGAAGCGTTCGAAGTATTTCTTGATATAGGCGGAGGCCTCCTCGCGGGCGATGCCGAGCTGGTTGGCGAGGCCAAACGCCGAGATGCCATAGATGATGCCGAAGTTGATGGCTTTCGCCCGGCGGCGCACCTCGCCCGGCATGTCCTTGACGGGAACGCCGAACATTTCCGACGCCGTCATGGCGTGGATGTCGAGCCCGTCGCGGAAGGCCTGCTTGAGCACGGGAATGTCGGCGATCTCGGCGAGCAGCCGCAATTCGATCTGGGAATAGTCCGCCGATACCAGCTTGTGGCCCTTTGAGGCAATGAAGGCGCGACGGATCTTCCTTCCGTCCTCGGTGCGCACCGGAATGTTCTGCAGGTTCGGCTCATTCGACGACAGCCGCCCGGTGGTGGTCGCCGCCAGCGCGTAAGTCGTATGTACGCGATGGGTCTGCGGATGCACATAGGTCGGCAGCGCGTCGGTGTAGGTCGATTTCAGTTTCGAGACCTGCCGCCATTCCAGAATCTTTTTCGGGAATTCGTGTCCCTGTTCGGCCAGTTCATCGAGGATCTGCGCCGAGGTCGACCACGCGCCGGTCTTGGTCTTGGTGCCGCCGGGAATTCCCATCTTGCCGAACAGGATGTCGCCGATTTGTTTCGGGCTGCCGACATTGACCGGCTCGCCCGCGATCTCCTGAATCTCGGCCTCGACGCGCGCGGCGGTCTGGGCGAATTCGCCCGAGAGGCGCGACAGCACCTGGCGGTCGATCGAGATGCCACGGCGCTCCATCCGCGCCAGTACGGAGATCAGCGGCCGCTCCAGCGTCTCGTAGACCGATGTCATGCGCTCGGCGACCAGGCGAGGCTTGAGCACCCGCCATAGCCGCAAGATCACGTCGGCATCCTCGGCGGAATACTCCGTCGCCTTGTCGATCGCGACCTGGTCAAAACTGAGTTTCGCCTTGCCGCTGCCGGTCAGCTCACCGTGCGTCACGGTGGCATGGCCGAGCCATGTCTCGGCCAGCGCATCGAGCCCGTGCGAATTGCGCCCCGCATCGAGCGCGTAACTCATCAACTGCGCGTCGTCGTAGTTCCGCAGGGTGATGCCGTGTTGCGCGAACATCACGGCGTTGAATTTAATGTTGAAACCGATCTTGAGGATGCCAGGTGATTCAAGCAGCGGGCGCAGCGCCTCGAGCGCGTCAGCCGTCCCGATCTGGTCCGGTGCGAGGCCCGCGGCGAACAGGCCACTGCCATCGCCGGACTGCTTGTGGCCAAGCGGGACGTAGCAGGCGTCGTTCGGCTTCAGCGCCAGCGCAATGCCTGAGATTTCGGCCTGCATCGGATCGATCGAACTCGCCTTTGCCTCGATTGCGAAATGGCCGATATCGTGCACCCGCGCGATCCAGTCGCGGAGCTCGTCGAGCCCGCGGATGGTCCGGTACTTGCTGCGATCGACCGGGGTTTTGCGCGCCTCTTCGGCGCGCGCGGCGGCGAGCGCCTGGGGCGTGAGGACGACGTTCGACTTGTCCGGCTTGCCCTGGCTTCTCCCGACGCTGGATGGGCTTGCTTTTCCGGTCGGCGGGGAGGTGGAGGTATCCTGGTTGCCGAACAGATCGCCTCCCGCTGCGCGCGGAGGCAATAGCGAAGCACCGGCCGATTTGCCGGTCGCGCCGCTGGCATTCTTCTCATCGGCTGCCACATCCGACGGATCAATCTGCGAATATTCCGCGACGCGGCGGGTCAGGGTGGAGAACTCCATCGCCTTGAGGAACGCGATCAGCTTGCGCGCGTCGGGTTCATGCACCGCGAGCTCGTCGAGCGGCACTTCCAGCTTGACCTTGTCGTCGAGCAGCACCAGTTGCCGCGAAATGCGCGCCTTCCCGGCATTTTCGATCAGCGCCTCGCGCCGCTTCGGCTGCTTGATCTCGCCGGCATGCTTGAGCAGCGTTTCGAGATCGCCGTATTCGGCGATCAGCTGCGCGGCGGTCTTGATGCCGATGCCCGGCACGCCCGGCACGTTGTCGGTGGAATCGCCGGCCAGCGCCTGAACCTCGACCACCTTTTCCGGCGGCACGCCGAACTTCTCGATCACCTCGGGGATGCCGATGCGGCGGTCCTTCATGGTGTCGAACATCGTCACCTTGTCGGTGACGAGCTGCATCAGGTCCTTGTCCGACGAAACGATCGTGGTGGTCGCGCCGCGCTCGCCGGCCTCCCGCGCGTAGGTGGCGATCAGATCGTCGGCCTCGAAGCCGCCCTGCTCCAGGCAGGGCAGATCGAAGGCGCGGACCGCCTCGCGGATGTACGCAAATTGCGGAATCAAATCGTCCGGCGCCGGCGGCCGGTGCGCCTTGTAGTCGGGGTAGAGCTTGTTGCGGAAGGTGACTTCCGACTTGTCGAACACGATGGCGAGATGGGTCGGCCGGTTGTCGGGCGGCATGTCGCGCAGCAGCTTCCACAGCATGTTGCAGAAGCCGAGCACGGCATTGACCTGCAATCCGTCGGACTTGCGGTTCAGCGGCGGCAGCGCGTGGTAGGCGCGGAAAATATAGGAGGAACCGTCCACCAGAAAGACGTGATCGCCTTTCTTGAGGGCTTTGGCGGCAACCGGCTTTGGGGCGGCTTTCGGGGCTGTCTTTTCGGATGTCTTTGGCATGGCCGAAACTTAAGTGTTTTTGCGCCGATTGACAGCCTTCGGGAGATGTTGTGCCGGGATTTTTGCTTTGGCCTTTGGGCAATGAGTTGCGTCGACGGCCGTTCCGTGACCCCCTGCGGCGGCAGGTTGGACCAGGGAAGGACAGGACATGGCCGCGGCAATCGACGAGTTGATGGAGAAGCTGCGTTCGGTCGAGGCCGAGATCGAGGCCGAGCTTGCGAAACGGCGCGAAGAACTTCGTTTCCGCATCGAAAACCGCAGGATCGTGTTCGAGAAGGAGGTGCTGCGGATCCACCGCGAGCTCAAGACGCGGGCGACGCGCTATCTGATCGACGCCAATCCGCTGATGATACTGAGCGCGCCTGTGATCTATTCGCTGATCGTCCCGATCGCGCTGCTCGACCTCTGGACCATGGCGTTTCAGGCGATCTGCTTTTCGGTCTACAAGATTCCCAAGGTACGCCGGCGCGACTACCTCGTGTTCGATCGCCACCATCTCGCCTATCTCAACGTCATCGAGAAGTTGAATTGCGCCTATTGTTCTTACGCCAACGGCGCGGTCGCGTTCATGCGCGAGGTGGCATCGCGGACCGAGGTCTATTGGTGCCCGATCAAGCACGCCCGCCGGGTGCTCGGGCCGCATCCGTACTATCAGGGCTTTGCCGATTTCGGCGATGCCGAGGGATTTCGCGAGAAACTCAAGCAAATGAAGGATAGCGTGAAGATCGAGGGGGTGGGGTGAGTCCCACCTGCCGTCGTCCCGGCCAAGGCGCGGAGCGACGCGAGCCGGGATCCATAACCACTGGCGCACCGGGTAGGCAGGCCGGACCTGCGCCCGGATTTGATCACAACCATCAGTGGATATGGCTCCCCGCGCGCGCGGGGACGACGGTGTGAGTTATTCTGCCGCCCGAACGGCGGGATTAGCCTCGCCCATTTTCCTTGATGCAGTCGGCCAAAAACTCCATCACCGCGCGCACCAGCGGCGCCTGGCGGATGTCGCGATGAACCAGAAGCCAGACGTCGCGGCTGGGCGGCTTCTGCGTCACCACATAGCGTTGCAGGCGCGGATCGCCGTCCCCGAGATAGTGCGGCAGCGCGGCGATGCCGAGGCCGGAGCGCGCGGCGGCGATCTGCGTCTCCAGATCATTGGTGCGCAGCACGACCTCACGGTCGCCGATGATCGTGCGCAGCCAGACTTCCTGTGGTGACTCGGCCATCGAGGCGTCATAGCCGATGAAGGCGAAGCCGTGCGGCGGGGTCTTACTCAAATAGGCGGGGGCGCCGTAAAGGCTGAAGCCGAAGCTGCCGATCTTGCGCACGAACAGTCCGCTCTCGACGGGGCGCAGCAACCGCAGTGCGAGATCCGCCTCTCGGCGGCTGAGCGAGGCCCGGCGCTTCTCCCCGATCAGCTTGATGCGGATGCCCGGGTGTTGCTGCCGCAGCCGAACCAGTTGCGGCGCGATTACGGCGCTCGCGAAGTTCGGCGGCGCGCTGATGCTCACCTCGCCTTCGACGCCAGGCTTTGCGGCCTGCGCCGTGCGGCCGACCGCGAACGCAGCCTCCTCCATTGGGGCCGCGACTGCGGCGATGCGCCTCCCGTCCTCGGTCAGCGTGGTGATCCGCGTCCGGCGGTCAACCAGCTTGAGCCCGGTGGATGCCTCCAGCGCCGCCACCCGCCGCGCCACCGTGGCATGGTCGACGCGGAGCGTGCGGGCTGCCGCGGAGAGTGTGCCTTCGCGCGCCAGCGCCACGAAATGACGAATATTCTCCCAGTCCGTCATTGTGCAAAATCTCACATTCAAAATGCAGATTTGGGCAGTTTCGCATATCCGGCGCCGCCGTCATAGTCCTGGCTCCAGAACGAAAAAAGGGAAATTCGATGGCCAAGACGCAAGTCGTCCGTGTCAGGACGCCCGGCGGCGCCGAGCAGCTCGAGGTCGCGGAGATCGAGCTGCCGCCACCCGCCGCCGGCGAGATCCGCATCCGCCAGACCGCCATCGGCGTGAACTTCGTCGACGTCTACCAGCGGTCCGGACTTTATCCGATGCCGCCGGCCAACATTCCGGGCGTCGAGGGCGTCGGCGTGGTCGCAGCAGTTGGCGCCGATGTCACCTCGCTCGCGGTCGGCGACCGCATCGCCTATGCGGGCGCGCCGGTGGGGGCCTATGCCGTCGAGCGCAACCTGCCCGCCTGGCGCGGGATCCGGCTGCCGTCGACGCTGTCCGACGCGCGGGTCGCCTCGGTGTTCGTCAAGGGGATCACCGCGCACATGCTGCTGCACCGGGTCTACGCGGTCGGCCCGGGCACGGTAATGCTGGCGCACAGCGCGGCGGGCGGGCTCGGGCAACTGCTGACCCGCTGGGCCGTGCATCGCGGTGCGACGGTGATTGGCACCGTCGGCTCCGAAGCCAAGGCGGCGATCGCGCGCGAGGCCGGCGCGCAGCATGTGATCGTTGGCCGCGAAGCCGATTTCGCTGCAGAGGTGGCCGAGCTGACCGACAAACGCGGCGTCGATGTCGCCTATGATGGCGTTGGCGGCACGACGTTGTCGAAAACGCTCGGCTGTGTGCGGCCGTTTGGGGTGGTGGCCAGCATCGGTCAGTCCGGCGGACCGATTCCGCCGATTGAGGTCGGCGATCTCGGGCCGCGCCGCAGTCTGTCGCTCGCGCGACCGAGCGTGATGGCTTATCTGAACGAGATGCAGGCCTATCGCTCCGCGGCGGATGCGGTGCTCGCGGCAATCGATAGCGGCGTGCTCAAGGTCGCCGGTCAATCCTATCCCTTGAGCGAGGCCGCGCGCGCCCATGCCGATCTGGAAGCCGGCCGCACCACCGGCGCGCTTTATCTCAAACCATAGGGAAGGCGGGCTATTCGGCCGCCTGGAGGGCCGTTCCGGCCTTCTTCGGCGCAATCCAGAAGGCATCGGGGCGTTCGAACAGGAAATTGGCGCCGGCCTTCAGCGCGATCCGCCAGATCGCCAGCGCTCCGACGACGCCGGCAATGGTGACCACGAGCGAGATAGTTCCGATATCGTGGATGATGCCGGCCCGCAGCAACAGCGTCCGTGTCGCGGCCATCGGCAGGAAGAATGCGAGATAGATGACAATGGAATGCTCGCCGCAGAAGCGCAAGGATTCGAGCCGATGCGTCCGCGCCAACAGCGTCGCCACGGTGACGACCGCACAGGCCCCCGCAAGCCCGAGCGCGAGCGAGACCAGCGGCCATTCGCTGATGCCCGACTTCACCAGACCGCCGTCGAGAAGCGCCCAGAGCACCAGGGCAGCCAGCGCCAGCCGGGGCTGGGCACGGGCACGGTCGGACAGCGCGAACACATAACCTGCGAACAGATAGCCGCTGTAAAAATAAACGAAGCGGGCGCAGAACTCGTCGATCACCGTCCAGCCGGTTGCGATGTGAGCCATCTCCAGCAGCGCCGCGCAGATCCAGATCAGGAGCGGCGGCGCCCGCCGCGTTGCCTTGGTGACCACAAAGAACACCGGCAGAAGGTAGATGAACCACAATGTGCCGAACGGCTCGATGAAGGACTCGAGGTAAAGATAGCCGGCATGGGCCCAGCCGGTCTCGGCCGCAAAGGACGGCGCCTTGAAGCCGAACTGAATCGTCACCCACAGCACGTAGAAATAGGCAAAGTGGACCACCTTGCGGTCGAGAAAAGTGCGCCAGTCGCGGTCGATCACGACCGGGAGGAACAGGCCCGAGATCAGGAAAAAATCCGGCATCCGGAACGGCTTTGCGAAGGCGACCAGCGGATGCATGAAGCCGGTCTGGCCGGCAGCCAATTCCACGCCCAGCACCGAATGCATCATCACCACCATGACGATGCAGATGCCCTTGGCGTAATCCACCCAGTCGATGCGCCCTGGCACGGCCTGCGCCGCCGGCGCTGATGGCGCGGCACGCCCGGCGGCGAATGTGCCGTTTGGTGTCATCGGTGTTCCTTTTCGGCGCGGTTCCGGCGCAAGACGCGGCATCATCGGCCGGATCCGTTTCATTCTCCTTTATTCATACAAATGACATGCCGGTTTCCCGATTTTTCCGGTTTCCTCTTTGTGCCAAAATGCTTTAAGACCCGCCCCATCAATCGTTCCCGTTAACCTTTATCGACAGGTTGCCAGATGCGTATCGCCATGATCGGCACGGGCTATGTGGGGCTGGTGTCGGGCGCCTGCTTCGCGGATTTCGGCCACCACGTCACCTGCGTGGACAAGGACGAGGGCAAGATCGCCGCTCTGCGCCGCGGCGAAATTCCCATTTTCGAGCCGGGCCTCGATGCGCTCGTCGCCGCCAACGTGAAGGCCGGCCGTCTTGCGTTCGCCACCGACCTGGCCGCGCCCGTCGCCGAGGCCGATGCCGTGTTCATCGCGGTCGGCACGCCGTCGCGGCGTGGCGATGGTCACGCCGATCTCAGCTATGTTCATGCCGCGGCCCGCGAGATCGCCACGGCGCTCAAGGGGTTTACCGTCGTCGTCACCAAGTCGACCGTGCCGGTCGGAACCGGCGACGAAGTCGAGCGCATCATTCGCGAGACCAATCCTTCGGCCGACGTCGTGGTGGCCTCGAATCCGGAATTCCTGCGTGAGGGCGCCGCGATTCGCGACTTCAAGTTTCCGGACCGGATCGTGGTCGGCACGTCGGACGAGCGCGGGCGAAAGGTGCTCGGCGATATCTACCGGCCGCTGTCGCTCAACCAGGCGCCGCTGATGTTCACGGCGCGGCGGACCGCGGAGTTGATCAAATACGCCGCCAACGCGTTCCTCGCCACCAAGATCACCTTCATCAACGAAATGGCGGATCTTTCGGAAAAAGTCGGCGCCGACGTGCAGGAAGTCGCGCGCGGCATCGGGCTCGACAACCGGATCGGTTCGAAATTCCTGCATGCCGGGCCAGGCTTCGGCGGCTCGTGTTTCCCGAAGGATACCCGCGCACTGGTCAAGATCGCGCTCGACCATGACGTTCACCTGCGGATCGTCGAGGCGGTGCTCGCCGTCAACGACAACCGCAAGCGCGCGATGGCGCGCAAGGTCTCGAATGCCGCCGGCGGCAGCCTGCGCGGCAAGACCGTCGCGGTGCTCGGCCTGACCTTCAAGCCCGACACTGACGACATGCGCGAGGCGCCGTCGATCCCGCTGGTGACCGGGCTGCTCGACATGGGCGCGAAAGTGCGCGCGCACGATCCGGTCGGCATGGAAGCGGCGCGCCGCGAACTGCCGGATATCGAATATTGCGACGATCCCTATGAATGCGCGCGTGGTGCCGACGCGCTGGTGATCGTGACCGAATGGGTGCAATTCCGCGCGCTCGATCTCGATCGCCTGAAAAGCGAGCTGGCCCGTCCGGTGGTGGTCGACCTGCGCAATGTTTATCGCCCCGAAGAAATGGCGGCGCACGGTTTTATTTACGAGAGCGTCGGCCGCGCGTCCGGGCCGCGGAACTGATACGCGCCCCGCAGTTTAGGTAGAGTAGCAGATTACGTCATGGCCGGGCTTGACCTGCTTTAGGCCGGGCATCCATGTCTTGTCTTCTGCTCGCTCAAGAAAGGCGTGGATGCCCGGGCATAGGCGGGCGGAAGCGACGCCGTCCTTCGGACGGCTATGGCCGGGCATGATGGATTGGTGAGACCTTGCCGCGCAGTTTCGACACGCCACTCCCGATCGACGTCGTGCTGGATGAACTGGCGCGCACGCTTGCCGCCAACAATGCCGCCGTGCTGGTGGCCCCGCCGGGCGCCGGCAAGACCACGCGGGTGCCGCTGGCGCTGCTCGAGGAGCCGTGGGCGAGGAAAAGGAAAATCATCGTGCTGGAGCCGCGAAGGATCGCGGCCCGCGCCAGCGCCGAGCGCATGGCGCATACGCTTGGCGAGCGGGTCGGCGAGACCGTCGGCTACCGCGTCCGGTTCGGCTCGAAAGTGTCGCGCGCAACGCGGATCGAGGTCGTTACCGAGGGGATTTTCTCGCGGCAGATTCTCGACGATCCGGAACTCGACGGCGTCGCGGCGGTATTGTTCGACGAGTTTCACGAGCGCTCGCTCGATGCCGATCTGGGGCTGGCGCTGGCGCGCGACGCGCAAACCGGCTTGCGCGAGGATCTGCGCATCCTCGTGATGTCGGCGACGCTCGACGGCGCGCGGGTCGCCAGGCTGCTCGGCGACGCGCCCGTGATCGCGAGCGAAGGCCGCGCCTTCGCGGTCGAGACGCGCTATCTCGGCAGAAAGGCGGATGCGCCGCTGGAACGGCAGATGGCGGATGCGATCGGCATGGCGCTGCGCGCCGATCCCGGTTCGGTGCTGGCGTTTCTGCCGGGCGCCGCGGAAATTCGCCGTACCCAGAATCATCTCGCCGAACGCATCCACGACGCCTCGATTGAAATTGTGCCGCTGTTCGGCGCGCTCGATGCATCGGTGCAGGACCGCGCCATTGCGCCGGCCCCGAAGGGTCATCGCAAGGTCGTGCTGGCGACCTCGATCGCCGAGACGTCGCTGACCATCGAGGGCGTGCGCATCGTCGTCGATTCCGGCCTGGCGCGGGTGCCGCGCTATGAGCCCGATATTGGGCTGACGCGGCTGGAAACCGTGCGCGCCTCGCGCGCCGCGGTCGATCAGCGCCGCGGCCGTGCCGGACGCACCGAGCCAGGCGTCTGCTACCGGCTGTGGGACGAGCCGCAGACCGCCTCGTTTGCGGCCTATACCCAACCCGAGATCCTCAGCGCCGATCTGTCTTCGCTGGTGCTCGACCTTGCGCAATGGGGCATCAGCGATCCTGCCAGCCTGGCATTTCTCGACCCGCCGCCGCTGCCGGCGCTGAAGGAAGCGCGTGGCCTGTTGCGCGAGCTCGGTGCGCTCGATGGCGATGGCCGGATCACGGCGGAAGGCAAGAGCCTGCGGGCGCTGGCGTTGCCGCCGCGGCTGGCGCGGATGATCGTGGACTCGCACCGTTTGGGCGCCGGCGCGGCGGCGGCCGGGATCGCCGCTGTTCTCACCGAGCGCGGGCTTGGCGGCGACAACGTCGATCTCGATGTCAGGCTCGATGGCTTTCGCCGCGATCGCTCGCAACGCGCCGACAGCGCGCGCGCACTCGCCCGGCGCTGGGCGTCGCAGGTGGCGGCGTCCGCCTCCCGGCAAGAGGAAGAGGAAGGGAAGGATTCTCGCTCGCCCGACGAAGAACCCTCGACCGGCGTCATGCTGGCGCTTGCGTTTCCAGACCGCGTGGCGCGCAACCGAGGCAATGGCAGTTTTGTGCTTGCCAACGGCCGCGGCGCCGCGCTCGACCAGACTTCCGCATTGTCGCGCGCGCCCTATGTCGCGGTCGCCGAGCTCACGGGCACGGCCGCCCAGGGACGTATTCTGCTGGCGGCACCGATCACGCAAGTCGAAATCGAGCGGCACTTCGCCGACCAGATCGAAACCGCCGACGAGATTTCGTTCGATCGGGGCGCGATGGCATTGCGGGCGCGGCGCAAGAAAACCCTGCACGCGATCACGCTGTCGGAGGCTCCGCTGGCGCTACAGCCCTCGGCAGAAACCGCCCGCGTGCTGGCCGATGGGCTGATCGCCGCCGGGCTCGACAAATTGCCCTGGTCGAAGCCGGCCAGGCAATCGCGCGACCGGGTGATGTTCCTGCGCAAAGCCGAGGGCGACACGCCGCAAAATTCCTGGCCTGATCTGTCCGACGACGCGCTCGCCGCGCAACCGGAGGCGTGGCTGGTGCCTCTGCTCTATGACAAGACGTCGCTGAAAGAGCTGTCGGCCGGCGATCTGTCGGATGCCCTGATGACGCTGTTGCCCTGGGAATTGCGTGCACGGCTGGAACGGGAAGCGCCGACGCATTTCGAGGCGCCGACCGGCACGCAACTCGCGATCGATTACGAGGCCGAGCAGGGGCCGACGATTGCGGTCCGCCTGCAGGAATTGTTCGGACTCAACATCCATCCGTCGATCGCCAAGGGCGCAATCCCGCTGGTGCTGGAATTGCTGTCGCCGGCGCATCGGCCGGTGCAGGTGACGCGCGACCTGCCGGGTTTTTGGCGCGGCAGCTATGCCGCGGTACGCTCCGATCTGCGCGGGCGCTACCCGCGGCATCCCTGGCCGGAGGACCCGGCCAGCGCCGCGCCGACCCGGCGCGTCAAGCCAAGGGGGACGTGAGGCGCCCGTTGCGGGCACTTCGTCCCGCGAATGCCGAAGAAGGATTGAGCGCGGTACTCCCGAGCCGCCGCGCGAAGCGCGCGGCCGGCCTCGTGTCGCGGGCAGGGAGATGCAAGTCCGCGTTAACACTTCGCTCATCCTTTTCACCGAAATGGTGGTCTGCGCCGGCATCGTCGGTCGAGTTTTTTTCGTCCACGTGGTGATATCCGCGGGGTCCCCTGATCGAGTGTGGCGCGATGCGTAACATAATGATCTTTGCCGCGATCATGATCTGCCTTGGCACTGTCATGGCGCAGGTCGCCGACAAGATGACGCCGGCACCGGCTGCCGTCACCCTCGCGGCCGCACGGAAAACGCTTCCCGCGGAGACCGTGGGGCAGGCCGGAGGCCGCAGCCTCAGCATCCCGCGCGACGCCCGCGGACATTTCGGCACTGAAGGGCGGATCGACGGCCAGCGGATCGCATTCATGGTCGACACCGGCGCTTCCGTCATCGCCTTGAACGAAAGCTCCGCGGCGCGGTTCGGATTGCGGCCGGCGCGCGGCGACTACAGGGCGACCGTGACGACCGCCAACGGCACCATCAAGGCGGCGCCGACGCGGCTGGCCATGGTCGACGTCGGCGGCCTCGTGGTGCGCGATGTCGACGCGATGGTGCTGCCGGACGAAGCGCTGTCGGAAAACCTGCTCGGCCTGTCATTTCTGTCGAAGCTGAAGCGGTTCGAATATGCCAACGGCAGGATGGTGCTGGAGCAGTAATCGTCCGCTCCGGCCGGGGAGTGTTCCTCACCCCTCAAATTCGCTGTAATTGATTTTTCGCCGCAATTAATCTTCAGAAAGCGCCTCCGCCGCCTTTCGCCGGGTCGGCGCATTCGCTATGGCTGCGTTGCTTTCCATTTCATTTCGAACAAGGCCGATTGAATGTTTCCGAAGCCGAAATCAGTGCTGGTTCCTAATACCTATGCCTTTGAATCCGAGCCGATGGTAAAGGCGACCGGCTTTCGCGAGTACGACGCCCGCTGGCTGTTCGGCAAGGAAATCAACCTGATGGGCATCCAGGCGCTCGGTATGGGGCTGGGCGCGCTGATCGCGGAACTCGGCGTCAGGCAGGAGGTCGTGACCGGGCATGATTTCCGCGGCTATTCGGCCTCGATCAAATACGCGCTGATCTCGGGGCTGCAGGCGTCAGGCTGCAAGGTTCATGACATCGGCCTGTGCATGACGCCGATGGCCTATTTCGCCCAATTCGATCTCGACGTGCCCTGCGTCGCGATGGTGACGGCATCGCACAACGACAACGGCTGGACCGGCGTCAAAATGGGTGCCAACCGGCCGCTGACCTTCGGCCCCGACGAGATGACGCGCCTGAAGGAGATCGTGCTCAACGCCGACTTCAGGAACAAGGTCGGCGGCTCATATCAGTTTCACGAGAATTTCCCGGCGCGCTACATCGCCGATCTGACCAAGCGCCCAAAACTCAAACGCAAGCTGAAGGTCGTGGTCGCCTGCGGCAATGGCACCGCGGGCGCGTTCGCGCCGCAGGTGATGCAGGCGATCGGTTGCGAGGTGGTGCCGCTCGACACCGAGCTCGATTATACGTTCCCGAAATACAATCCCAATCCCGAAGACATGGAGATGCTGCACGCGATCCGCGATGCGGTGCTCGAGCACAAGGCCGATGTCGGCCTGGGCTTTGACGGCGATGGCGACCGTTGCGGCGTGGTCGACAACACCGGGGAAGAGATTTTCGCCGACAAGGTCGGCGTCATGCTGGCGCGCGATATGTCGGCGATCCACGAAAACGCGCAGTTCGTGGTCGACGTGAAATCGACGGGGCTTTTTATGACCGACCCCGTGCTGCAGAAGCAGGGCGCCAAGACCGTCTACTGGAAGACCGGCCACTCCTACATGAAGCGCCGCACCAACGAACTCGGCGCGCTGGCGGGCTTCGAGAAGTCCGGCCACTTCTTCTTCAACAAGCCGTTTGGCCGCGGCTATGACGACGGCCTGATTTCGGCGATCGCCGTGTGCGATATGCTCGATCGCGCGCCGGGCAAGTCGATGGCGGACCTGAAAAACGCGCTGCCGAAAACCTGGTCGTCGCCGACGATGTCGCCGCATTGCGCCGATGAGGCCAAGTACGGCGTCGTCGACCGTGTGGTGAAGCACTTCGAGGCGATGCAGAAGAAGAACGAGAAGGTCGCGGGACAAAAGATCCGCGATCTCGTCACCGTCAACGGCGTGCGCGTCACCGTCGAGGACGGCAGCTGGGGCCTGGTGCGGGCGTCCTCCAACAAGCCGGAACTGGTGGTCGTGGTCGAAAGCCCGGTTTCGGAACGGCGGATGCGCGACATGTTCGAGGCGATGGATTCGGTGCTGCGCACCCATCCCGAGGTCGGCGAATACAATCAGAAGATCTGAGAGACGCGCGCCGCGCTTACCACCCCGGAGCGGGACGGCTTTTCTTTGTGTCGCCATCCCGCTCTATTTTTCGTTTGCGCATGATCTCCGCGCAAAACGCTTTCGCGTTTGTCGCGAGGGAAAACCGGTGCCCACTTTTTCCGGATCATGCTCTAACTCCGCCGTATCTGCTTTCGCGGACGATGACGGAGTTGTGGTTCCTGCCGCCTACGCCACCTGCAGTGATCCGAGGAAACCATCGACTTCGGATTTCAGCCGGCCGGACTGCGACGACAATCCGTTGGCGGCATCGAGCAGCCGGGAAGTCGCCGTGCTGGCTTCGTTGGAAGCCCGGGTGACGCTGAGGATATTGTCGCTGACGTCCCTGGTGCCGTCCGCGGCTTGCTGCACATTGCCGGCGATTTCGCGCGTTGCGGCGCCCTGCTGGTCGACCGCGGACGCAATCTGGGTGGATATCTCGTCGATCTCCGCAATCGTTCCGCCGATCGCCTGGATGGCATTGACGGCTTCGCCGGTGGCGGCCTGGATGCTCTGAACCTGCGCGGAAATTTCCTCCGTAGCTTTCGCGGTCTGATTGGCCAGCGCCTTGACTTCGCTCGCCACGACCGCAAATCCCTTGCCGTGCTCTCCGGCGCGCGCCGCTTCAATGGTCGCGTTCAACGCCAGGAGGTTGGTCTGGCTGGCGATGTTCTGGATCAGCGTGACGACTTCTCCGATCTTCTGCGTGCCGCTTGCCAGGCCTTCGACCACGGCATTGGTGCGGCGCGCTTCGCCGGCAGCCTTGCCTGCGATCTCGGCCGAGCGGGTCACCTGCTTGGCGATCTCGCTGATCGAGGCGGTGAGCTCCTCGGTCGCGGCGGCGACCGTTTCGACGTTCGCCGAGGCCTGTGTCGAGGCGGTGGCGGCCGCGGCCGTTTGCCGTGTCGTTGCCTCGCTGTTGCTGTTGATCGACGAGGACAGTCCCTGGATCTCGCCGGCGGCCACCGCGACCGCCTTTACGATATGCCCGATCTTGCGCTCGAAGCCGGCGGCGAGATCGCGCATCGCCGCCTCGCGTTCCTGTTTGGCGCGTTGTTCGGACTCGGCGCGGGTGGCGTTGGCGCGTTTCTCGGCGGCACCTGCCGCTTCGGCCTCGGCGGTCTTTTGCGCCGCTGTCTCGAACAGCCGCGAGAGCGTGTGGGCGAGCCAGATCAACACGCCTGCCTCGATGACAAGAATAACCGCGTGAAGCACGACACGTCCAAGGTCGGCGGCGCCCGGATAGATCGCGGCGGGAAGGATGAAATTCAGCGCGAGGTGGTGCAGCGCGACCGCGACTGTCCCGGCGATGATCGGCCGGAAGTCACAATAGGCGACCAGACATGCCAGCGCCGCGAAAAAATACATGTGCATGTCGGTCTGCCAGGGATGCCCGGACAGCTGGAAGACGAACATCGATACGGCGCCCATCAGCGCGACGGAAATCGTCAGGCGCGTTGCAAGCGCATTTGCCGCGGCTCGCCATGACAATGTCGCGGCGAGCGCCATCGCGGCCATGAAGGCGGCCGGCATCAGCCAGTCGGTGCCGCGCATCACGGCAATGGCCAGGCAGATCGGAACGTGCAGCCAAAGCACCGCGATCAACGCCCTGCTGGTGGTTTCGCGCAGAGTTGCCAGATCATCGCTCTCGATGTTCATTCCCAGTCCCCCAAAAAGCTATTCGAAAAAGCAGGCGGCGATCGCCTGCGGGTCCATGGCAAGCCAGGCACCGGCCTTGCGCAGCCTCGCCAGCCCGTCGTTCCGATCCGGCCGCACGACGAGAATGGACGGAACCGCCGTCATCCTCACGATCGCGGCGTCGGCCGAGGCCGCAGCAGCGAATGCCCTTTGGGCGTTCCACCACGGCGGAAAAGCCACGGCCACGATCTCGGCACCGGGACGAATCTGGAGCGACAGCGCGGCGATCGCGAGCCAGCTCGCGAACAGCAATGCCGTGGCGCTCAGCCAGGCGGGCCGCCGCAACGTTGAGATGGCTTCCCCCCGCTCCATCGCGCGAAACTATCGGGCCGGGGCTAATTAACCGTAAATGTTCGGTTAGCGATTCCTGCGATAACGCGAATTTGCCTCGCCTGGAGCGAGGCAATGGTCCGGATGCAATTTGAGATAGCGAGAACTACGCCGCAGGTACCGGCAGCGCGGTCACCGACTTGATCTTCTCCATCGCGAAGCGTGAGGTGACGTTCTTCAGCGGCACCGCGCCGATCAGCTTCTTGTAGAACACGTCGTAGCTCTGCATGTCCGCGACCACGACGCGCAGCATGTAGTCGACATCGCCCGCCATCCGGTAGAACTCCATCACCTCCGGCATCGCGCTGACGGCGTCGGCGAATTTGCGGAGCCAGGCTTCGGAATGATCGGAGCTCTCGACCGACACGAAAACCGTGATGCCGAGCCCGATCTTGTTCTGGTCGACCAGCGCGACGCGGCGCAGGATGACGCCGTCGGCCTCGAGCCGCTGGATACGTTTCCAGCACGGTGTCGAGGACAGCCCGACGCGGTCGCCGATCTCGGCGACGGAGAGGGAAGCATCCTGTTGCAGCACGGTCAGGATCTTGCGGTCGATGGCGTCGAGCCGGCGATTGGGCTCAAGGGCGTGAACGGCAAGGTCGGTCATGAGAAGAACTTTCTTCCAATTAAAGGGTCTGTGACCCTAATATATAGAAAATCCTTCTAATACAAGCCCGCTACGGCCCCGTTCTTGCTGCGCCGCTGCTCTGGCCCTGGCTCAAAAGTGCTTCAACTTCAGCACGTTGCGGGGCGGCAAAGGCCCCGCCGAAACGGGTGCATTTCAGGGCGGCGGCGGCGGAAGCGAACCGGAGCGCCCTGCGCAAATCCTGCTTTTCGGTGATGGCGAGCGCGAAGGCGCCATGGAACACGTCGCCCGCGCCCAGCGTGTCCACGGTGTGGACCGGAAAGGCCGGGGTCTGCTGCAACGCCTGGTGCTCGTCGAGCCAGATCGTGCCTTGCGCGCCGCGCGTGCCGGCGAGGAACGACGGGGTCAGTTTCGCGATCTTCCTGAGCGCCTCGCCATCGTCGGCGACCCCGGCGGTCTCCTGCAGGGGTTCGCTCGAAAACACCAGATGCGAGGAGGCGGTGAGCAGCCCCTCCCGCAGCGACATCGCGCGGTCGACATCGACGATCACGGGAATGCCGCGTCGCCGCGCCTCGGCGCAGAGGTCGGTGCAGAACGCCGCGCAGCGGCTCTCGGTCAGGATGGCGTCGCAGTCGTCCAGCAGCGTGTCGGCATCCGGCAGCTGCACCTTCCACAATTCCGGATCGCGGAACGTTACAATGGTGCGTTCGCCTGAGGGGTCGATCATGATGTTGGAGATCGGCGTCACCAGGCCCGGCATGTGCACAATGTGCCGCGTCTCGATGCCTTCCTCCGCCATTTTCTCGAAAATATACTTGGAGGTCGTTTCGCGCGCATCGCCCATCGGCCCGCAGATCGAGGCGCGGCCGCCGAGCCGCGCGATGCCGATTGCGCCGTTGAGCGCGTTGCCGCCGCAAATTTCCTCGAAATGGCTGGCGTTCTCCTTGGAGCCGCGCGCGGGCAATCCCTCCACGCGAAACGTCAGGTCGCGCACCGGCATGCCGATGCAGAGAATCCGCGGAGGGATTTTCGGCGCCGCGCCCTGAAAGTTCATTGGCTCACCCATCACGTCCGTCCTGCCCGCTGACGGAACCGGATCTTCCCTGTTAATCGACCAGCCATCGCGAGGTTCCAGCTATGCGCGCTTGCTCAAGTCGATCTGCAGCCAGCGGCCGACCAAATGATGGGCAATTGCAAACGGATGCGGTCCTGCGAGGCCGTCGGGATGCTCGCGCTTGATCATCAGGGTCGCCTCCGTGCGGTCGAACCAGCGCGCATCCTCAAGCTCCGCACGATCGATGACGATATCCTCGCTGGTGGCGCGCGCGGTGCATCCGATCATCAGCGATGACGGGTAGGGCCAGGGCTGCGTCATGTAGTATTTCACATCGGTGCAGCGAATCCCGGATTCCTCGAAGATTTCACGACGGACCGCGTCCTCGATGGTTTCCGCGGCTTCGACGAAGCCGGCGAGGCACGAATACATGCCGGGAGGGAAATGCTTTTGCCGGCCGAGCAGGGCCTTGTCGCCGGAGGTCACCAGCATGATCACCACAGGGTCGGTGCGGGGAAAATGTTCGGCCTTGCAACTCGGGCAATCGCGCTTCCAGCCGCCTTCCTTCATCGCGGTGCGGGTGCCGCAATTGGCGCAGAAGCCGTGCCGCTGGTGCCAGTTGACCATCGATTTCGCCATCGCGATCGCCGACAGCTGGTTGGCCGGGACTGCGCCCTGCATCGCCATGCCGCGCAGTTCGGTCACGGCGGCCTCCTCATGAGCCAACAGCTTTTCCACCGCCGCGGGCGAAATGCCCATGCCGAACACCGGTGCGCCATCGCGCAGGCCCAGGAAAATCGTGCCGGGATTGGCGCCAAATTTCAGCGCCTCATCGATGCTGAGCAGCGCGCGGGGCCCGCTGGCCTCCCGCTTCACCACCAGCGAGTCGCGATAGACCACATAGGCACGGGCGTCCCGTTGCCCCTCCAGCGCCAGCAGCCTGCCGTCGTCGCTTCGCAGATGCGCGGCGCGATCGAGAATATTCGTGACGAAACCCGGCTGCCCCAACGGAAACAAATCGAATGCTGTCATGTGCTCAACCAGGTTGTTCAACCAAGCCAGATCTTGCGGCGAAGCGCGCTGATGAAACTCTGGACTTCCTCCGCATCGTGCGCGAGCGGCGGCATCACCCCCCAGACCGGACGTGGCCAGGCGGCGTCGCCCGATCGGCGCGCAATAACATGGACGTGCAGTTGCGGCACCAGATTGCCGAGTGCGGCGATATTCAGCTTGTCACACTTGGTGACCTCTTTCAGGGCGCGGGCGACGCGGGATATCTCCGTCATCAATTGCGCCTGCTCGACCTCGGCGAGGTCGATGATCTCAACGGTCTCCGGCCGGCGCGGCACCAGCAGCAACCAGGGATAATGCGCATCCTTGATCACCAGCACCCGGCAGAGCGGCAGGTCGCCGATGTCGATGGTATCTTCCTTGAGCCGTGAGTGCAGCGACCAGCCGGGAGCGTCAGAAGGCATGAATGTTCCCTCGTCATGCCCGGCCTTGTGCCGGGCATCCACGTCTTCCTTGGGTGTTGCCAGAAAGCAAGACGTGGATGGCCGGGACAAGCCCGGCCATGACGGCAACTAATGCCTTTCTACGTTTTCGCACAAGTCCCGCAAACCGTCTCCCGCCCCGCTTGCTTTCCATCGGTTTTAGCCCCAAATAAGGGCCGGGAGATTGGCGGTGGACGAGCCACTCGCCAACCGGGTCAGGTCCGGAAGGAAGCAGCCCTAACGAGGTCCGGATCGGGTCGCTCGTCAGTCTCCTACCTGTTTTTCGAGCGAATCGCGCAAAAAGCGGTGGCACATCCTGCGTTTGATTCCACTCGTGATATTCCGCAAGCCGGCTTCGAGAGTTAATCAATTGCGGATCGATCGATGACCGACGCTGGCGCTCCCTTGACACCCCCTCGCGGTTCCGAAGGCGCCACGAAGGGCGGTTTCGATCTCGGTGGCCCGCCCGAGGCCGGCAAACATTATCGTGTGCTGGCGCGGAAATACCGCCCCTCCAGCTTCGACGATCTGATCGGCCAGGACGCCGTGGTGCGCACCGTCTCGAATGCGTTCGAGACCGGACGCATTCCGCAGGCCTGGATCCTGACCGGCGTCCGCGGCGTCGGAAAGACCACGACGGCGCGGATCCTCGCCCGCGCCCTGAACTACGAACTGCCGGATGGCTCGGTGAAGGGCCCTACCATCCACATGCCGGTACCGGGGGTGCATTGCCAGGCCATCATGGAAAGCCGGCATATGGACGTCCTGGAAATGGACGCCGCCTCCCATACCGGCGTCGACGATGTGCGCCAGATCAACGACAGCGTGCGCTACGCGCCGGCCAGCGCCCGCTACAAGGTCTATATCATCGACGAAGTCCATATGCTCTCGACGGCGGCGTTCAACGCGTTCCTGAAGACGCTGGAAGAACCGCCAGAGCACGCCAAATTCGTTTTCGCCACCACCGAAATCCGCAAGGTGCCGGTCACTGTGCTGTCGCGCTGCCAGCGCTTTGACCTGCGCCGGGTCGAGGCCGACGTGCTGATGGCGCATCTTTCCAAGATCGCCGCGAAGGAAGGCGTGGAAGTCGAGCCGGAAGCGCTCGGCATCATCGCGCGCGCGGCCGAAGGTTCGGTGCGCGATTCACTGTCGCTGTTCGATCAGGCGATCGCCCACGCCGCGGGCCAGGTGCGCGCCGACGACGTGCGGCAGATGCTGGGGCTTGCCGACCGCACGCGGGTGATCGACCTGTTCGAGCATCTCGTTCGCGGCGACATCGCCGGCGCATTCAAGGAATTTCGCGAGCAGTATGACACCGGCGCCGATCCGGTCGTGGTGCTTTCGGACCTCGCCGAATTCGTCAACTTCGTCACCCGTGTCAAGGTCGTGCCTGCGACCGCCGACAACGTCGCTTTCGGCGAGACCGAGCGACTGCGCGCCCGTGACTTCGCCGCAAAGATATCGATGCGCGTGCTGTCGCGAATGTGGCAGATGCTGCTCAAGGGCATCACCGAGGCGCAAGGCGCGACGCGCCCAGCGGCGGCGGCCGAAATGGTGCTGGTGCGCATCGCCTATGTTGCCGACATGCCGACGCCCGACGAGGCGATCCGGATGATCGAGCAGAATGGCGGAGCCTCGCCCGTGATCGCAGGCAATGCGGCGCCGGCGAGAGCTGCGCCGGCCGTGCCGGTTTCCTCGATGCCGTCGTCGCCGATGCGGGCGAGTGCCGCGCCGCGCTCCAGTGCCGAGCCGGCGCCGCGGCCGCAGATGATCGCGCCGCCGGCCGAGGCGCAGTCCGCGCCCGCGCGCCGCATTGCAAGCTTTCCGGAACTGGTGGCGCTTGCTGCCGAGAAGCGCGATTTGCTGACGAAGGGCGCGCTGGAGGCCGACGTCCGTCTGGTTCGCATCGAGGACGGGCGGCTTGAAGTTGCGCTGGAGCGCAGCGCGGCGCGGACGCTGATCAACGAGCTCTCGCGCAAGCTGGAGCAATGGACCGGGCGGCGCTGGACCGTGGTCGTCTCCAACGAGGCCGGCCAGCCGACGCTGCGCTCGCAAAATGAAGTCGCGAGGAATCAGCGCGAGCGCGCCGCCGAATCCGATCCGCGGGTGCAGGAGGTGCTGGCGCGATTTCCGGGCGCCAAGGTGGTCGAGGTGCGCAAGCTTGCCCCCGAGCCGCCGGAATCCCATGCTAGCGTTGAAGATCCCACTGAGAGCTCCGAGGGCGACGACTAGTCACAATTTCGGAAGGAACGGTTGATGGCTGATTTTCTCGGCATGATGAAGCAGGCGGCGCAGCTGCAATCGAAGATGCAGGCAATGCAGGACGAACTCGGCAATGTCGAGGTCGAGGGCATTTCGGGCGGCGGCCTGGTCAGCGTGCGCATGACGGCGAAGATGGAAGTCAAGGCCGTCAGGATCGATCCATCCCTGATGAAGGCGGACGAGCGCGAAATCCTCGAGGACTTGCTGGTGACCGCGCACAACGACGCAAGGCGCAAGGCGGAGCTGGCGATGCAAGAGAAGATGCAGGCGCTGACCGGCGGGCTAGGCCTGCCGCCTGGACTGGGTCTCGGCTGACAGATGTCAATTGCGGTTGCCGGCCCCGAAATCGAACGCCTGATCCAGCTCCTGGCGCGGCTGCCCGGACTCGGCCCGCGCTCGGCGCGGCGCGCGGCGCTGCATCTGATCAAGAAGCGCGAAGCGCTGATGACGCCACTTTCAGCCGCGCTGCAGGTGGCGATCGACAAGATCCAGGTCTGCAAGACCTGCGGCAATATCGACACCCAAAATCCCTGCACGGTGTGCACCGATCCGCGGCGCGATCAATCCATCATCGTGGTGGTCGCCGACGTCGCCGACCTCTGGGCGCTGGAGCGGGCGCACGCGACCAACGGTCTTTATCACGTGCTGGGGGCGACGCTGTCGCCGCTCGACGGTGTCGGCCCGCAGGACCTGACCATCGATGCGCTGGTCAAGCGCGCCCACGACCCGGTTGTGACGGAAATCATCCTGGCGCTGAATGCCACCGTCGATGGCCAGACCACCGCGCACTACATCACCGACCTGTTGCAGGAGGCGGGCGTCAAGGTGACGCGGCTTGCCCACGGCGTGCCGGTCGGCGGCGAACTCGATTATCTCGATGAAGGCACGCTCTCCGCCGCGATGCGGCAGCGAACCCTGTTCTAGCAACCACAACACGGAAACGATCGAAATGACGAAACGACAATTCGCCATACGGCTCGCTTTGGGTGTCATGATCGCGACGACGTACGCCGCGTCTTCCGTTCTGGCGCAGCAGGCCGAGCCCGCGCCGAAGGCAGGCAGGCTGATCAATGCCGGCGACGTGCTTTCAGGCGAGCTCAACACCCTGAAGGTTCGCGGCGGAAAGAAGGGCAAGCGCGTTGCCACCTACCAGCTCACCAGCGAGCCGCGCCGGTTGCCGCCGCCGAACGGGCTTTGCAATCTGGAAACCGGGCCGGAGACGTTTCAGATCGTCACCAATAGCGAAGCCCAGGCGGCGCAGCTGAAAGGCTTCATCGGCAAGGAAGTCTCGCTCAGGGTCGAGGAGATCGCCTGCGCACAGGACGCAGGCCAGATGAGCGAGGCCATCGTCTCCAAATGGAGCGTGGTGACGAAGCATTGACAAGTAGACGCCGCTTGAGCCGGAAGAGTTTATTTTTACGTCGTCCCTGCGAAAGCAGGGACCCATAGCCATCAGTGCTGGTTGCTGCGCCGGGTAGCGGCTCCAGCTTTCGTAGCTACTCACGCCGGTGGTTATGGGTGCCGGCGCGCGCGGAGCCTGTCATCGGGCGCGCATTCGCGCGACCCGTTGGCTTGGCCGGGACGACGACTGAGGGTGCTATTCTTTCGCCGCCTCGAGCGCCGCGAAATGTCCGCGCCGCTGCAGCCACGCCAGCAGGATCAGGCTTGGCACCGCGACCACGACGCAGATCGCGAAGAACAGCGGCCATCCGGTGGCCTTCGCCACAAAGCCCGCGCCGGAGGAAAGGTAAGTGCGCCCGACCGCGGCAAGCGCGGTGAGCAGCGCGTATTGGGTCGCGGTGTGCAGCGGATTCTGGCACAGCGCCGACAGATACGCGACGAAGATCACGGTCCCAATGGCACTGGTGAAATTTTCCGCCGTGATCGCAAACGCCAGCGCCCATTGATTGACGCCGACGAGCGCGAGCCAGGAAAACGACAGGTTGGCGACGGCCTGTAGCACGCCGCCGATCCACAGGCTCGCGGCCAGCGAATAGCGCCGCGCGACGAATCCGCCGGCGAAGCCGCCGATCAGGGTCGCGGCGAGGCCAACGCCCTTGACGATCGCGGCATAGTCGTTGCGGGAAAAGCCGAGATCGATCACGAACGGCGCGGTCATGGTGCCGGAGAACGCGTCGGTAAACTTGAACAGCACGACGAATGCGAGCGCGGCGAGCGCATCCTTTCGGACGAGAAATTCCGAGAATGCGCCGACCGCGGCATGGATCACGCGGGCGAATGCGGTCTCGGTGCTGGTCGCGGCCTCGGCACGTGCCGATTGCTCGGGCTCAGTGGCGGCGAGGGCCGTCAGGGTGCCGATCAGCACCATGGCCGCCATCGTGACGTAGCCCCACATCCAGGCGGACGAGCGGGCGATGCCGGTGCCTTCGAACGCGCTCACCAGAAACAGCGCGCCGGCGGTCGAGACCAGCATGCCGATGCGATACGCCGCGACATAGGACGCCATGCCGGCGGCCTGTTCGCTTTCGGGCAGGCTCTCGACGCGAAAGGCGTCGACCACGATGTCCTGCGTCGAGGACATTGCCGCCACCAGGAGCGCGCCGAGCGCCACGAACAACGGCGAGCGCGCCGGATCGGTCAGCGCCAAAAGCAGGATCGCCACGATCAGCGCCATTTGCGAGCACAGCAGCCAGCCGCGCCGGCGGCCAAAAGTGCGCGTGAAGAACGGCAGATGCAGCGCATCGACCAATGGCGCCCAGAGGAATTTCAGCGTGTAGGGCGTGCCGACCAGCGCAAACAGGCCGATGGTGCCGAGATCGACGCCGGATTCGCGCATCCAGACCAGCAGTGTCGATCCCGACAGCGCCAGCGGCAGGCCGGAGGAAAAGCCGAGCAGCAGGACGATCAATACCCGCCGCTGCAAATACACCGCCAGGCTGTCGCGCCAACTGGCGCGCGGGGCGGCGGGGTTTGCGGGCGAAGACGCGGCCTCAGGTGCGGTCATGCAAGGGTGTTAGCAGATTCGGCTGGCGGCGCCTCCCTCTCCCGCAAGTGCGGGGCGGGGTGAAAAAAACCTACTCCCCCGCCTGCAGCTTGCGCGGCAGCGGGAACAGCTCGGGCGTGCCCGGCTTGACCAGCCGCGGCGGCTCCGCCGGCGCCTCGGCCTTGCTGAAGTCGAGCTCCTCGATCCTTCCCGCCCGCTTCTCGATCTTGTCGGCGGAAATCATGATCTGGCGGACGTCCTCGTTGGCGTCGGAAAAATGCTTCTGCAGCTTGAGCACGCGCTCGCGCAGGCGTCCGAGATCGTCGCCGAGGTTGAGCACTTCGGTGCGGATCTGGTCGGCGGCATCGCGCATCCGCGCGTCTTTCAGGATCTGCTGCATCACCTGGATCGCCAGCATCAACAGCGACGGCGACACCAGCACGACGCGGGCGCGATAGGCCTTCTGGATCACGTCGTCAAATCCGTCGTGAATCTCGGCGTAGACCGATTCCGACGGCACGAACATCAGCGCGGTATCCTGGGTCTCGCCCGCGATCAGGTATTTTTCCGCGATGTCGCTGACATGCTTCATGACGTCGGCGCGCAGCCGCTGCGTGGCGATCCTCTTCTCCTCATCCGTGCGCGCGTCGTGCAGCGCGGTGATCGCTTCCAGCGGAAATTTCGCGTCGATGCAGAGCGGCCGCTGGTCCGGCAGGAACACCACGCAATCCGGCCGCTTGCCGGTCGAGAGCGTGTGCTGGAATTCGTAAGCGCCCTTCGGCATGCCGTCCTGGACGATCGCCTCCATCCGCGCCTGGCCGAAGGCGCCGCGCGATTGCTTGTTGGCAAGCACGTCGCGCAGCGTGGTCACCTGCGACGTCAGGTCGGTGAGATTCTTGTGCGCATTGTCGATGATGCCGAGCCGTTCATGCAGGACACGCAGGGAATCCATGGTGTGGCGCGTGGTCTGCTCCATCGACTGGCCGACGCGGTGGGTCACCGTATCGAGCCGCTCGTTGACGGCGCGCGCCATTTCGGCCTGGCGGCCGGCGAGAGCCTGCCCCATTGCGTCGACGCGGCCGGTGGCTTCGCTCTGCGCGCGCAGCATTTCGCCCAGGCGTTGCTCGAGTTCGTCGGCGCGCATGGCCTGCGTCGTCGCCAATTCCAGCCCGCGCCGGCCGGACCGCGCGATCACGATGGCGATGACCAGCAAAAGGATGAGTGCCAGCGCGCCAAAACCGGTCAGCGCCTCGCCGGTGCGGACCGGCAGCTCGCCGATCCTGAAAAGAATCTCGTTCATGCCGCCCTTGTAGCCGATTCGGCCTTGAACACGAACGAAGAGGGAACATTTATGGTGAATGCGAGGTAAATTTTTATGGTTAACAATTGCCTAAGATACCTGGTTAGGCCCGGGTAAACGGGCCGCGCGAGCGCATTGACCCCGGCAAATCAGCAGCTTAAATCGCCCGCCAAGGCACTTAGAGAAATCATGGCACTCAGAGAAATCATCATCCTGCCCGACAAGCAGTTGCGGCTCGTCTCCAAGCCCGTTGAAAAGGTCACGGCGGAGATCCGCAAGCTCGCCGACGACATGTTCGAGACCATGTATGACGCGCCGGGGATCGGGCTCGCCGCGATCCAGGTCGCCCAGCCGCTGCGGCTGATCACCATGGATCTCGCCAAGAAAGACGAGGACGGCGAGATCACGCCGAAACCGCGGGTCTTCATCAATCCGGAAATCCTGTCGTCGTCGGAGGAGACGTCGGTCTACGAGGAGGGCTGCCTGTCGATCCCCGAATATTACGAGGAGGTCGAGCGGCCGGCGAAGGTGAGGCTCCGCTTCACCGATCTCGACGGCAAGGTGCATGAGGAAGACGCCGAGGGCCTGTTCGCCACCTGCATCCAGCACGAGATCGATCATCTCAACGGCGTGCTGTTCGTGGATTATCTGTCGAAACTCAAGCGCGACCGCGTGCTGAAGAAATTTGCCAAGGCCGCCAAGCGCGCGGCGGAGTGAAGGGTTCAGCTATCTCCCCGTCATGGCCGGGCTCGTCCCGGCCATCCACGTCTTGGAGCCGCAAGGAAAGACGTGGATGCCCGGCACAAGGCCGGGCATGACGATTAAACTATGTCCATCGCAGGTACGCCTAGCATGCCGCTTCGTCTGATTTTCATGGGCACGCCGGAATTCGCGGTGCCGACGCTGCTCGAACTCGTGGCCCACGGCCATGAGATCGCAGCGGTGTATACCCGCGCGGCAAAGCCCGCGGGGCGCGGCATGAAGCTGCAGCTGAGCCCGGTGGAGGTTGAAGCGCGCCGGCTCGGTATTCCCGTTCTGACGCCGACCACGCTGAAAACGCCGGAAGCGCTGCAGGAATTCCGCGCGCATGACGCGGAAGCCGCGGTGGTCGTCGCCTATGGCATGATCCTGCCGCAGGCCATTCTCGATGCACCCAGGCTCGGCTGTTTCAACCTGCACGCTTCGCTGCTGCCGCGCTGGCGGGGTGCTGCGCCGATCAACCGCGCCATCATGGCCGGTGATACCGAAACCGGCGTGATGGTGATGAAAATGGACGCGGGGCTCGATACCGGCGATGTGGCGATGGCCGAGCGCATCGCGATTACCGATGCGATGACGGCCGCCGATCTGCACGACGCGCTGGCGCCGCTCGGCGGTGACCTGATGGTGCGCGCGATGGGTGCGCTGGAACGCGGCAAACTGCAACTCACGCCGCAGAGCAGCGAGGGCGTGACTTACGCCGCCAAAATTGAGAAGGCCGAAGCACGGATCGACTGGAACAGGCCGGCCCGGGAAGTGCTTCGCCACATTCACGGGCTATCGCCGTTTCCCGGCGCGTGGTGCGAAATCGCCATCGAAGGCGCCCCTGCGCGGGTCAAGATCCTGCGCGGCGAACTCGCCGATCGGTCCGGCGCGCCGGGCGATCTGCTCGATGACCGCCTGACGGTTGCCTGCAAGCAAGGCTCTTTACGGGTTCTCGAACTGCAGCGGGCCGGCAAGCAACCGATGAAAGCGGAGGAATTCTTGCGCGGTACGCCGCTCAAGCCGCCGCTGCGATTAAGCTGATGCCCCGCTACAAACTTACAATCGAATATGACGGCGCGCCGTTCTCGGGCTGGCAGATTCAGGACAATGGCCCCTCGGTACAGGGCGCGCTGGAGACGGCGATCAAGGCGGTCTGCGGCGAGCAGGTTCGCGTTCACGGCGCAGGCCGCACCGACGCCGGCGTGCATGCGCTGGCGCAAGTCGCGCATTGCGATATCGCCAGGCATTTTGTGCCCGGGCGCTTTCGCGACGGCCTCAATGCGCATCTAAGGCCGAATCCGATCGGCGTGCTGTCGGCGGAAATCGTGCCTGACAGTTTCGAGGCGCGGTTTTCCGCGAAAAAGCGGCATTATCTCTACCGGATTGCCAATCGCCGCGCCAACCTCGCGCTTGACATCGGCCGCGCCTGGCGGCTGCCGCGTCCGCTCGATACCGACGCCATGCATCAGGCGGCGCAGCGTCTGGTCGGCAAGCACGACTTCACCACGTTCCGCGACACCGAATGCCAGGCGAAATCGCCGGAGAGAACTTTGGATCAGCTCGATGTCGTGAGAGATGGCGACGCCGTCAACATCACTACCTCGGCGCGCTCGTTCCTGCACAGCCAGGTGCGTTCGATGGTGGGCTCACTGGTCTGGGTCGGCGAGGGCCGCTGGAGCGCGGACGATCTCGCCGCAGCGCTTGCCGCCAGGAGCCGAACCGCCTGCGGCCCGGTCGCGCCTCCGCAAGGGCTCTATCTGGTGCGGGTGGATTATTGAGGTAAATACGGCCGTCATGGCCGGGCTTGTCCCGGCCATCCACGTTCTTCATTATCCGCGCATGCACGGCGGCTACGTATATATTCTGGCAAGCGCTCCCAACGGAGTCCCGTACGTTGGAGTGACAAACGATCTTGTTCGACGAATCTTCGAACATCGAAACGGTCTCGTTGAAGGGTTTACGAAAAGGGATTCCGTCAAGCGACTGGTCTACTTCGAGCATTACGAAGATATTCAGGCTGCGATACAGCGTGAACACAACATCAAGCACTGGTCGCGAAAATGGAAGGTCAAGTTGATCCTGGCTAACAATCCGAACTGGAATGACCTGTACGAATCGATCATCTAAGGACGTGGATGGCCGGGACAAGCCCGGCCATGACGAGGAGAGCAAGCAGGGCGACGGAGACGTCACTCAAAATACCGGTCCAGGATCCCGCGGTAAATCTTCGTCAGCTTCTCCAGATCCGAAACCGGCGTGCGCTCGTCGATCTGGTGCATGGTCTGGCCGACCAGGCCGAACTCGATGACCGGGCAATAGCTCGAGATGAAGCGCGCATCCGAGGTCCCGCCGCTCGTGCTCAATTCCGGCTTGCGGCCGGCGACCTCCTCGATCGCCGCGACCGCGAGGTCCGTAAAGGCGCCGGGCTTTGTCACGAACACATTGGAATTGGACGGCTCCCACACGATCCGTGCGCGGATCCGGTTGCCTGCCGCTTTTTCAAGCCGCTGTTCGACCAGCTGGCGCAGCGTTTGTTGCGTATGGAGATCGTTGAAGCGGATGTTGAATTTGGCCCGCGCCTGCCCGGGGATCACGTTGCTGGCGGTATTGCCGACATCGACGGAGGTGAATTCGAGATTCGATGCCTGGAACTGCGCGCTGCCATGGTCGAGCGGCTCGTCGCTGAGCGCCACGATCAAGCGCGAAATATCCGGCACCGGATTCGACGCGCGATGCGGATAGGCGACGTGTCCCTGAATACCGTCGACATAGAGCGTGCCTGATTGGGAGCCGCGGCGGCCGACCTTGATGCAATCGCCCAGCGTCTCGACATTGGAGGGCTCGCCGAGCACGCAATGATCGAACTTCTCGCCGCGCGCGGCCGCCCATTGCAGCAGCTTGATGGTGCCATTGACGGAGATGTCCTCCTCGTCGCCGGTGATCAGGAACGAGATCGAACCTTTTGGCTTGCCGCCATGGTCGGCGAGATATTGCAACACCGCGGCCGCGCTGCAGGCGATGCCGCCCTTCATGTCGACGGCGCCGCGGCCATAGAGAAAGCCGTCCTTGACCTCGCCCGCGAACGCGCCATGGGTCCACGCGCTCTCATCGCCCGGCGGCACCACATCGGTATGCCCCGCGAAGGTGATGTGCGGGGCTGAAGCTCCGATCCGCGCATAGAGGTTGTCGACATCGGCGGTGCCGGGTTCGCCGAAGGTGACGCGATGCACCTCGAACCCTGCCGTTTTAAGGAGGTTTTCGAGAACGCCGAGCGCGCCGGCGTCGGCCGGGGTTACCGAGGGGCAGCGGACGAGGTCGCGGGCAATCGAGAGGGCGTCAGTCATGCCCCCGCATAACATGCGCGCCGGCCGATGGGCCAGCGCTGTGCGGAACAAATTCCAGCTCGCTTTGCTGGTCCCAGCCCGGCCTCGTATCGATCGTATCGGCTGGCGCCAAAGGGTCCGATCCGAACCGGTTAGACCCTTTCGTGCCTCTCAAGCAAAACAGTTCGACAAAGCACCAGAGGCTCAAACCCAAACCGAGGGCACCGACCAGGAAGGCCAGCATCGGGTTGTCCAGCCAGTCCGAGAGGTTGTCGAGCGAGCTTGGAGCAATGAAAAACGGGACAAGCCACCAGCCGCTCTTGCCGCGATCGTGAAGCCTCTTGATCGCGGTCGCGGCAAACAGCCAGACGGCGATGACGAGCAGGGGAACTCCAGGCAGATAGAACGCCGGGTGCATCTCGGTGGAGACGATATGGAAATCATGTCCGGAAGCACGGAGTATGCCGGCAACGACAAACAGGAATATCGTCATGAACGAAAAGATGGTGGTAAACCAGACGAACGCCGCGAGCCAGAATTTGGCGCGGTTGATGCGGCCCTCGAAGCTGAACAAAAACCAGTTCCAGTCCATGCGAAAAAACCCACGACGCCGAGACGTGTCCTGTTTCCGGTTAACCGCCTGCCGATGGGCCGGCACGGTGCGGAACAAGTTCCAGTTCACGGTGCTGGTCGAAGCGCGGCTTGGCGTCGGTCGGCGCCAGCGGGTTGGGCCCGTAGCGGTTGGGTCCGTTTGTCCCCTTCAGGAAGGACATCTCGACAAAGCCCCACAGGAAGGCAATGAGCACGGCAAGCCCGACGAAAAACTCCACCCCGGAACCGCGAAGCCAGCCTCCGAATTGGCCGTAGAGGAAAGGTGCGGCGACAAAGGCGACCATCCACCAGCCGCTCTTGTTGCGGTCGTGAAGCCGCTTGATCGATGCGACCGCAAAGAACCACGCGAATGCCAGCGTCATCAGAAGGGTGGCAAGTTGTGGAAACAGCGCTGCCTTGTCGCTGTCATCGAGCTGGAAGGAGGCGGAAAGGCCGACGAGGTTGATGGCAAGGGGGCCGGTGGGAATGCCGAGGGCGAGGCAAATGAAGGCCAGCAACACCAGCGCAAGGACCATCGAGCCCAGGATGATCAGCGCTGCAAGCCAGTATCTGGCGCGGTTGATGCGGCCATCAAAACGGGACGTCAGCCATTTGGTGTCCATCGCGTCCTCCGGACGGCCGGAAAACGGCCGATGCTCCGGAATATTGGTCGCATGGACGGGCTTTGGGTTCGATCTAATCCCGCAGCAGTTCGTTGATGCTGGTTTTGGCCCGGGTACGCTCGTCAACCCGCTTGACGATCACGGCGCAGGCGGTGGAGGGGCCGGGCTCGCCGTTCTTCAGCGGCCGCGCCGGCAAGGTGCCGGGCACCACCACGGCGTATTCCGGCACTTCGCCGACAAAGGTCTCGCCGGTGTCGCGATCGACGATTTTTGTCGAGGCGCCGAGGAACACGCCCATCGCCAGCACCGCGCCCTTGCGCACGATCACGCCCTCGGCGACTTCCGAACGGGCGCCGATGAAGCAATCGTCCTCGACGATCACGGGTTCGGCCTGCAACGGCTCCAGTACGCCGCCGATGCCGACGCCGCCGGAGATGTGCACGCGCTTGCCGATCTGGGCGCAGGAGCCGACCGTGGACCAGGTGTCGATCATGGTCAATTCATCGACATAGGCGCCGAGATTGACGAAGGACGGCATCAGCACGACGTTCTTCGCAATGAAGGCCGAGCGGCGCACGATGGCGCCCGGGACGGCGCGAAAACCCGCGTCGCGAAAACGGTTTTCGCCCCAGCCTTCGAATTTCGAGGGCACCTTGTCCCACCACGATGCCTTTCCCGGGCCGCCTGAAATCGCGGTCATGTCGTTGAGACGGAACGACAGCAGCACGGCCTTCTTCAGCCATTGATGGACCGTCCACTTGCCGCTGGCCTGCCGCTCGGCAACGCGCGCCTCACCCTTGTCGAGCAGGTCGAGCGCATGGTCCACCGCGTCACGCACTTCGCCCCTGGTCGCGGCCGAGATGCCGTCGCGCGCCTCGAACGCGGAATTGATGGTGGATTCCAGGGCAGAAACAGACATCGGGATTTCCTTGGGCGAGATCCTATTTGGGCAGGCGAGGGGGCTTTTTCGGGATTCGGAAAGGGAGAGTCAACCCTCGTCGTCCCCGC
The DNA here is from genome assembly GCA_963742085.1 of uncultured Alphaproteobacteria bacterium. Lineage (GTDB taxonomy): Bacteria > Pseudomonadota > Alphaproteobacteria > Rhizobiales > Xanthobacteraceae > Bradyrhizobium. The sequence goes on from CAVUKM010000002.1 coordinate 120,557, forward strand.
GAAAGCGGGGACCCATAATCCCAACTATCTGAGTTGTGCGAAGCAGCGGCCCCAGCGGGGGCTCGCTATGCGCAGCAGTGGTTATGGATCCCGGCTCGCGCTCGCCAGGGCTCGCTTGGCCGGGACGAGGATTCTACCCCTTGGTACTCAGGACCTCCAAAAACCCCGTCAGATCGTCGGTGACGTGGTCGACATAGGCATGGTCGCGGCCTTCCAGCTCCCAGTCCTCGCGCACGACTTCCCTCGTGCCGTCGGGCACCACCAGGACCGTGGTCATGCCGAGCTGATGCGGAATGACGAGGTTGCGCGCCAGATCCTCGAACATCGCCGACCTCTCGGGATTGACGCCGTGCGCCCTGAGAAACTTGTGATAGGTCTGCGGCGCAGGCTTCGGTTCCAGTTCGGCGGCGATGATGTCGAACACCGCCTCGAAATGCGCAGCCAGGCCGAGCCGCTGCAAGACCTTGTCGGCGTGGTCGGTCGAACCGTTGGTCAGGATCAGCTTGCGTCCGGGGAGTTTTTCGATCGCCGCACCCATCGCCGGATTCGGCTGCAGCGGCGAATGATCGATCTGGTGCACATAGGCGAGATAGTCATCGGCGCATACGCCGTGTTCGGTCATCATGCCGCGCATGCTGGTGCCATAGCGGCGATAGTAATCCTTCTGGATCCGGCGCGCTTCATCGGCGGGAATTTTGAGATAAGCGCTGATGAACTCGCCGATCCGAGCATCAACCTGCTGCCACAGGTTGACGTGATGCGGGTAGAGCGTGTTGTCGAGATCGAACACCCAGGTGTCGATGTCGGTGAAGGGGCGGGGTGATTTCGTCATTATTTTCTCGCTGTCATCGCCCGGCTTGACCGCGCGATCCAGTATGTCGCGGCGTCGAGGCAATCCACCGCCGTTCCGGAGTACTGGATCACCCGCCTTCGCGGGTGATGACAGTTGAATACTTGTCCCATCACGGCATCGCAAACCGCAGCGTCTTGCCGCCGCTCGACATGTCGACGGCGACAAAGCCGGTCGAGGCGAGGCCACGGGTGCCGCAGTCGCCCTGCTCGCTGATTTCGAACTTGTTCTCGCGCGTGCAAAGCGCCGTCGTTCCGCCCCAGTTCAGCGGCTTGTCCCTGAATTTGACGGTGCGGTTTTCGGCATCGACGGCCTCGGCGAAGCTGAAAATCCGCTTGGGCTGACCTGTGACGTCGGGATGCAGGCATTTGCCGGGATCGATGCGATACCAGCCGCGGCTGACGATGGTCTTGCCGTCGTCGGTGCCGACCGCGGCCATCACCTTGTGCGGCGTATCGTTGCACCAGGTCAGGCCATTGGGCGACGGCAACTGCACCGCGTCGATCATGGTCGCGAAGAAATTCGGCGATTGCACGACATCCGCCGCCAGCCCGCGGCTTTTCAGGAACGCCGTCAATGCGGCCTGGGTTTTCGGGCCGTCGACGCCGTCGATCGGGGCCGCGTCGTAGCCCGCGATCACCAGCAACCGCTGAATGCCGGCGAGCCTCGCCTGCTCGTCGTCATATTCACTGTCCTCGGCGAGGTAGGCGACCAGATTGCCGTCATCGGCCCGCGTCGGGGTGATCTGGGTAAAGGGCGCAGGCGTCTGCCCGGCGCGGCACTGACGGGCGGCCGCGATCACGAAATTGTCGGGCGCGATGCAGAGCGTATCGGCGCCATTCTGTGCGACCGGCGAGGAGCCGTAGACGCTGAGTGCGCGGGCGTTGAGAAGAATGCGATCGGCGGTCAGCGTGCCCTGCGCAACGATGCGGCACGCCGCCGGATCGATCCGGAACCATCCGCGCGTGGCGGTGGCGGCCTTGTCGTCGATGCCGATCGCCGCCTCGATCACGTAGCTCATGCGATTGCAAAGCTTGAGGTCGGCACGGGCAGGCGCGGCGCTCGCGAGCAGGGCGATGGCCGGAAAAAATCCGGCCATGACGGCTCTCAGTGGCGTAACCGCGTGGGTCATCACTTGTGGATCAGCGTGCCCGTGCCCTGATTGGTGAACAATTCGAGCAGAACCGCGTGCGGCGTCTTGCCGTCGATGATGACGACGCCCTGCACGCCCTGATCGAGTGCGTAGATGCAGGTTTCAACCTTCGGAATCATGCCGCCGGAAATGGTGCCGTCGGCGATCAGCTTGCGCGCCTCCTTCACCGACAGGTCCGGTATCAGCTTCTTCGACTTGTCGAGCACGCCGGGCACGTCGGTCAGCAGCAACAGCCGCTTGGCCTTCAGCGCGCCCGCCACCGCGCCGGCGAAAGTGTCGGCGTTGACGTTGAAGGTCTGCCCGGTCTTCGAGGTCGCCAGCGGCGCCAGCACCGGGATCAGTTCATGGCCGATCAACTGGTTCAGCAGCGTCAGATCGACCTTTTCGGGTTCGCCGACGAAACCGAGATCGACCACCTTCTCGATATTCGAGCCCGGATCGACCATGTTGCGCGTCGCCTTCGTCGCCGTCACCATGTTGCCGTCCTTGCCGCAGAGGCCGACCGCCTTGCCGCCGGCTTCGTTGATGTAGCCGACCAGTTGCTTGTTGATCGAGCCCGCCAGCACCATCTCGACGATCTCGATGGTCGCGGCATCGGTGATGCGCAGGCCGGCGGCGAATTCGGATTGAATGCCGAGCCGCTTCAGCATGGTCGCGATCTGCGGCCCGCCGCCATGCACCACGACGGGATTGATCGCGGTCTGCTCCAGAAGCACGATGTCGCGCGCGAACGCCTTGGCCGTGTTCTCGGCACCCATGGCATGGCCGCCATACTTGATGACGATGGTTTCCTCGTCATATTCCTGCATGTGGGGCAGCGCCTCGGACAGGATGCGGGCCTGATCGAGCGGACTGATATGGGGCGCGTCGGTCATGAAGCGGGTCTCACGGTCTCTGGATCAGGTTGTGCATGATCATTTCGGAAAACCGGCTCCCGCTTTTCCGGATCATGCTCCCGGGTGGTGCGGTTTCTATCCGATTGGCGGGCAAGGCGCAAAGTGCTCCCCTTGCGGGAGAGGGTGCCTTCGCAAAGCGAAGGCGGGTAAGGGGGTCTGTCCGCGGATCGAGACCCCTCATCCGGCGCGGACTGCGTCCACGCCACCTTCTCCCACTAGGGGAGAAGGAAGAAGGGGGGGACTCCCTCAATTTCCTTTTGGCCATGCGGCGGCGACCGCGAGCGCGAGCCAGCTCACGATCAGAAGCGTGCCGCCGGTCGGCGCGGCCATCGAGAACAGGCTGTGGCCGGCAAAGTGCCGCAAGGTCAGGTCGCCGGCGAACAGGGCCGCGGCAACGACAAAGCCGAAGGCGGCGGCAAGGCCAATTCGGGCATGGATGACGCCGCGCTCGGTCAAGGCCACGACCGCGAGCACGGCGGTCGCGTGAAACAGCAGCATCGATGATGCCGGCACGAGCCGCGTGGCATCGCCCTGATGGGCCGACGCCGCCGCCAGGATGACGCCATCGGCGCCCATCACGCCGGCCAGGACAATCAGGATGCGGAACAGACGGGATGGCATCATCGGCGGCGCTCCACCAGCAGGCGCACCATCGCGGCGCGCAGTTCCGGCATTCCCGCACCGGTTTGCGAGGAAGTCGCTATGATGTCCGGAAAGGCGGCAGGATGGACTGCAAGCGCGGCCTTGACCTCGGCGATGCACCGTTCGAGCTCGGCGGGTTTCACCTGATCGGCCTTGGTCAGCACGATCTGATAGCTCACGGCCGATCGATCGAGCGTCTTCAGCACGTCGAGGTCGACGTCTTTCAGGCCGTGCCGGGAATCGATCAGCACATAGACCCGCGCCAGGCTGCTGCGCCCCTGCAGGAATTTATGGATCAGCGCGGTCCAGGATGCGATCTTGGCTTTCGGCGCGGAAGCGTAGCCATAGCCGGGCATGTCGACCAGCCGGAGGCCGGCATTGTCGGGCCCTTCGAAGAAGATCAATTCCTGGGTGCGGCCCGGCGTGTGCGAGGTCCGCGCCAGCGCGTTGCGGCCGGTCAGCGCGTTGATCAGGCTCGACTTGCCGACATTGGAACGGCCGGCAAAGGCGACCTCCATGCCCGCCATCGGCGGCAGCGTCTCGATCGAGGGCGAGGCCCAGAAGAATCGCCAGTCGCCCGCGAACAATTTGCGGCCCTGCTCGATCTGGTCGGCATCCGGTGCGGCGGTCATGCGAAGGAGTTCCTTACAGCGGTAACCGCGGCCCAGCCGTCATTGCGAGCGAAGCGAAGCAATCCATGGACAGCCCCCGGAAGTGTGGATTGCTTCGTCGCTTCGCTCCTCGCAATGACGAGGAGCAAATCCGAAGCGTTCTGCCCTGGTATTCAGCCGTTCGTCAGGTCTTCGATTCGACCTTCTTCGAAGCGAATGTCGCCTTCAGATTGTCGAACAGTTCAACCTTCACGCCGTTGCGGTGCATGATGAAGCTCTGCTGCACCACCGAAAGCAGGTTGTTCCACGCCCAGTAGATCACCAGACCCGCGGGGAAGCCTGCGAGCATGAAGGTGAAGATCAGCGGCATCCAGCCGAAGATCATCTGCTGGGTCGGATCCGGCGGCGTCGGATTGAGCTTGAACTGGAACCACATGGTGATGCCCATGATGATCGGCCATACGCCGAGGGCAAGATAGGCGCCGAACAGCGGCAGTTGCGTCGGATCGAAGTGCAGCAGGCCGAACAGGTTGAACAGGTTGGTCGGATCGGGCGCCGACAGATCCTTGATCCAGCCATAGAACGGCGCGTGCCGCATTTCGATGGTGACGAACAGCACCTTGTAGAGCGAGAAGAACACCGGAATCTGCAAGGCGACGGGAAGACAACCGGCGATCGGGTTGATCTTCTCCTTCTTGTAGATCTCCATCATCTCCTGCTGCTGCTTCATCTTGTCGTCGGGATAGCGCTCCTTCAGCGCGGCCAGTTGCGGCTGCACCGATTTCATCTTCGCCATCGACGCATAGGATTTGTTGGCAAGCGGGAAGAACAACAGCTTCACCAGCACCGTCACCAGCAGGATCGAGATGCCGAAATTGCCGAACAAATGATAGAAGAAGTCCAGCGCCAGGAACATCGGCTTGGTGATGAAATAGAACCAGCCCCAGTCGATCAGAAGATCGAAGTGGTTGAGCTCGAGCTGCTTGTTGTAGCCGCCGAGCCCGCCGATCGGAAAATTGATGCCGACGACACTGGCTTCCTTGGCGCCGGCGAACAGCCGCGCACTGGCGCTGCCGGTACCGCCGATCGCGATGGTCTGCGGATCCTGCAGATAGTCGGTCTGATAGGTCCTGACCGCGCCCACCAGGTTGGAGGAGAACCGCGCCTGCAGTTGGGCGCGGGTGTCCGGCAACAGCGCCGACGCCCAATATTTGTCGGTGATGCCGAGCCAGCCATCGGTGACCTTGAAGCTGACCGCCTTGGCGTCGTCGATTTTCTTGTAAGCGTATTCCTGCAGGCCCTGATCGCCGAGATAGCCGATCAGGCCTTCGTGCAGGATGTAGTAGCCGGCGACCTTCGGGGTGCCGTGCCGCGAAATCAGCGCGAACGGATAAAGCGTGACCGGCGCGTTGCCGACGTTGCTCACCTCATCCTTGATGGTGAACAAATAACGGTCGTCGATCGCGATCGTGCGGCGGAAGGTAAGGCCGTCGCCATTGTCATATCTCAGCGTCACCGGGCTTCCCGGCGTCAGGCTGCCGATGCTTTCCTGTTGCCAGATCGTGTTCTGGTCGGGAATCCTGGCCGTCGAACCGCTGGCGGCGACCCAGCCGAATTCCGCATAATAAGGACTATCCGTGCCCGAGGGCGAATACAGCACGATCGCGGGCGAGGTGGGATCGACGGTGTCGCGGAACTGCACCAGCGACAGATCGTCGATGCGCGCGCCCTTCAGCGAGATGCTGCCGATGAGGCGCGGGGTTTCGATCTTGACCCGTGGCGTGGACGCAATGGCGGTGGCGCGGCTGACGGGGGCCGCCGAACTCGGCTGATTGGCGGCCGGTGCATTGGCTCCCGGAGCATTGGCCGACGGCGCAGGCGCTGCGCCGGTTTGCGGCGCGGCCGTGTTCGCGGCGTCCTGCGCGGGCTTGGTCATCTGGCTCTGCGCCAGCTGCGCGGCGCGCTGCTTCTCCATCTGCGGAATGTTGAAGAAATACTGCCAGCCGAGCAGCACGAGCCCGGACAGAATGACGGCGAGGATGGTGTTGCGATTATCGGTCATCGTTCAGATCTCGTCATTCATCTCGGTTGCGAACCCTTTCGGTTCCGATCCCGGTCGGAGCCGAAGGTCCATTGTTGTCTTGACGCGTCTTCCTGGCGCGAACGGCATCCGCTTCGCCCGAAAACGCTTTCGTTTCACGCGGCCTTGAGGGCTGCCGGTCCAATCGATGGAGCGCCGAGCGCAGGTCCTCGAGCATGTCGGAGAAGTCGCTGGTCAGGGCGGCACGACGGCCAACTAGCACATAATCGCTGTGCGGCCGCATGGATACCGCATCCAGCCGCTTCACCAATTCGCGAAGCCTGCGCCGGATCCGGTTCCGCTCGGTCGCGGTGCCGTTCTTCTTGGTAACGGTGAAGCCCACCCGGACCGGACCGCCATCTTCCCTGCGGCGGCTTTGCACCACAAAGGCGGCCGCGCTGATCCGCGCGCCATTGGCAACGGCGAGGAAGTCCGCCCGCTGCCTTAGCCGATCCATGATGAGATCTCTCCGGGAAGCCCGGCTCAGGCGCTCAGACGCTTGCGGCCACGGGCGCGGCGCGCGGCGAGGACCTTGCGGCCGCCGGTCGTGGCCAGGCGGGCGCGGAAGCCATGACGGCGCTTGCGCACCAGTTTGCTGGGTTGGTAAGTCCGCTTCACGGGTCGTTCTCCGCTGACAATCTGTCTGCTAGGCTGACAATTTGCCTGATAAATGAGATGTGTCCGATGATGCTGGCAGGCCCAAAGCGGGCCATTTCCGGCCTAAATCGAGCCGCCCCGATCGAGCCGGGTCATCGCGGACAGTTGGCGCGGCTTATACGGGAGCGACCCCTTTTCGTCAATGTTGCCGGGCCGTCCAATTAAGGCGCGTGGAAACGCCACGATTGGCGAGAATAATTCAATATTCACGGTGTTTTACGTGTGAGGATGCGGGCGCGGCCAAACGCCGGCGGCGGCCGGCCTTGGACAATGTTCTTGCCGAACCCATTTGATGCAGGTTCGGACGGGCGCGGATTTCCGGGACAGCGTCGTCATTAAAGCTTAATTTGACCGCTCCGGAGGGCCGGGCGCATGGTGAAAAACAAGAGGCCCCATAGGCAGTTATGGCGTTAGACACCGACGAACAGCTGACCACCGAACAGCCGCGGCCAAGGCCGCCGCGCCGGCTCGGTCTGTCGGGCAAACTGCTGCTGCTGACCATTCCGCTGGTCATGATCGCGGAGGTCCTGATCTATGTGCCCTCGATGGCGAACTTCTGGATGAACCGGCTGAACGGCCGTCTGGCGGCGGCGAATACCGCGGCGCTGGTGCTGGATGCAGCCCCCTCCGGAATGGTTCCGGAATCGCTGGCGCGGGAAATCCTGCACAGCATCGGCGCGCGGGCGGTGGCGATCAAGATGGGGCAGCAGCGGCGGCTTCTGGCCAGCGCCGGTTTGCCGCCGGCGATCGACCACGACGTCGACATGCGGGAGCTGACGGTGTGGTCGTCGATCGTCGATTCCTTCGAAATGATGCTGGAAACCGGCAACCAGGCGATCCGCGTCATCGGCCCGCCTCCCGGCGGCGGCGGGCAGTTCATCGAGGTCGTGGTCGACGAGGCGCCGCTGCGCCAGTCGATGTATGTATTCTCCCGCAACCTGCTGCTGGTCTCGCTCGCGATCGCGATCCTGACCGCGGCGCTGGTCTATCTCGCGCTGCATTTCCTGTTCGTGCGGCCGATGCGGCGCCTGACCGCGAGCCTTGTCGGTTTTCACGAGAATCCCGAGAGCTCGGCGCGCATCATCGTGCCGTCGCATCGCGGCGACGAGATCGGCGTTGCGGAGCGCGAATTGTCCGATATGCAGCGCGACCTGGTGTCGATGCTGCATCAGAAGAGCAGGCTCGCGGCACTTGGGCTTGCGGTGTCGAAGATCAACCACGATCTGCGCAATCTGCTGGCATCCTCGCAACTGCTTTCGGACCAGCTCTCAACCGTGCCCGATCCGCGGGTACAGCGTTTCGCGCCGAAACTGATGCGCTCGCTGGAGCGCGCCATCGCGTTCTGTCAGTCGACGCTGTCCTACGGACGCGCGCAGGAAGCCGCTCCCGACCGCCGGATGATGCTGATCGAGCCCGTGGTGGCCGAGGTCCGCGAGTCCGCAGGGCTCGCCTCGGATGCCTCGATCACCTGGATCAGCGCGATCGAGCGCGGGCTTTCGATCGACGCCGACCCGGACCAGCTGTTTCGCGTGCTGCTCAATCTCGTGCGCAACGCGGCCCAGGCGCTCGAGGGCCGGCCGCGCAGCGACGCCGCGGCGATGCAGATTCGCATCACCGGGCGGCGCGAAGGCTCGGTCGCGACCATCGAGGTGTCCGACACCGGTCCCGGCATCCCGGCCAAGACCCGCGAACATCTGTTCGAGGCATTCCAGACCTCAGGCCGGCCGGGCGGCAGCGGGCTCGGGCTTGCGATCGCCGCCGAACTGGTCCGCGCCCATGGCGGACAGATTAATCTGGTGGAGGGCACCATCGGTGCGACCTTCCGGATCTCGATACCGGATCGGCCGGTCGAGCTCCTGAGCGTGCGCAACGAACGCGCGCGGGCGTAGAGCCTGCGCCATTTTCGTCATTGCCGGCGCGGCAACCGCGAGCGAAAGGCGGAATCTCCTGTAATTGCACGGGATTTCGGGTTGGCGCTGGCGATGCCCCGGAATCATGAAGTGGCCGGACGCCGCTTTCCGGACCTTGCCAAGCCGGGCTGGAGCCGGTAGCTATGGCGCGCTTTCGCGACCTGCAGAAAATCTGTTCCGATTGCACGCGGCAATAACGGGCCCCGGGGCCTGAAATGCCGGCGAAAAACGCGCCCGTAGCTCAGCTGGATAGAGCACCAGACTACGAATCTGGGGGTCAGGAGTTCGAATCTCTTCGGGCGCGCCATTTCGGAATACGCTAATATCGCCAAATGCCGCCGATCTCGCAATTCGGCACATCCGGTTATATCTGCAGGCGGCCCTCGCGATCTCCGTAAATCGCGATGACAGTTAAGTGCACTGTCACCGTAATCCCAACGTGCTGGCAGCGGTCCGCACTTCGCGTCTGTCTGCACTTCGCGTCTGTCTTGCAGGAGTGCCGATAAACGTGTCAGCTAGGGAATCCCAGTTTAGGGTGCCGGAATTGATCGGGGTATCATGAGAAAGCCTTCGCTCACCGCAGCCGCGTCAATACTGGGCTTGGCGCTTGTCCTGTCGCCGATTGCCAACCTGCAGGCCGCTGAAATCAAGATATTGGCGGGCGGCGCCATGACAGGCCCGTTAAAAGAGCTCGGCGCCCAATTTGAGAGCGCGTCCGGCCATAAGCTTGTCTTTCGCTTCGGTACCACCCCCGAACTGATCAAGCTGGCTACGACCGGCGGACCGTTCGATCTTGCTGTCGTGCCCCGGGAGGTGTTCAAGGACGCCGCTGCACAGGCCCGGTTCGCGTCCGGGCCGACAAACGACATAGCTCGCGTAGGCCTCGGCGTCGCAGTCCGCTCGGGTGCCCTCAAGCCCGACATCAGCACGCCCGAAGCGCTGAAGCAGACGCTGCTCAAGGCGCAGTCCATCGCCTCCATACCGGAAAGCGCGGCCGGTGCCCAAGTATTGCGGGTGTTCGAGCGTCTCGGCATCAGTGAGGCGATGAAAGCCAAAACCAAGGTGCAGACCGGTCCGGCACAGATCGTTCAAGCGGTTGCCAAAGGTGAGGCTGAGCTTGGCGTGTTTCTCGTCAACGTGCTGACGGCCCCCGGTTTGGACGTGGTCGGTCCGTTTCCCGCCGAATTGCAGCAGGAAGTGTTTTTCACGGCAGCCGTCGCTGCAGACACCAAAGAAGCGGAAGCTGCCAAGGCGTTCATCGCCTATCTGACAACTCCCGCCGCCACCGCCGTGATCAAGGCCAAAGGTATGAAGCCGGGCTGAGACAAACGCACGGCACCACAAGCGGCCATATCTTCACGACTGTCCGGCATTGGCCTATCGCGTCGATCCCGGGATTGATCAAGAAGGCCGCGATCGAAGGGTAACCGGACCACCCTGCAAAATCGGGAAGACCGCCGCCACGAGGCGGAGCGAAAAATCGCAGGGCATCCCGGATTAAGCGGCCGGAGCGCGCAGCCGGCCGCCGCATCATAGCGCCACGGCGAACGAGTAGTGCCCATCTTCATCGGCCGTGGCGCGCCACTCTCCAATTGCCGCAGCAAGGATATTTCTACGCCTCGTCCCCGCCCGTATTGATG
>CAVUKM010000003.1:0-69235 GCA_963742085.1 uncultured Alphaproteobacteria bacterium
CGGTGGATGCGCGAAACGCCGGCAAAAATACACCCGATGGTTGCGAACCTTTGTGAAGGCCGCGGCGTCAAATCGCGGAGGACGAAATCCTTTGCCGATTGATCCCCGCGCGATTCGGTTCAAGATACGGGCGCGATTGGCGATCGAGTTGGGCCCGACACCGACGGAGAAAAGCAATGGGCGATGATCTTGGCCGGCAGCGTGTGCTGAATTTTCTCGATCTGCTCTGCGCCGCCGACATCGAGGGGGCGCTGTCGCGCTGCAGCGACGACCTCGATTTTTTCTCCAATGCGCCGATCGATATCCTTCCGCATCTGGGCCATCACCACGGCAAGGCTGAAGTCCGCGCGATGTGGACGACGGTGCACGCCCGCTATTCGAGCATGCGCTATGAGATACCCATCATCGTCTGCGAGGCCGACAAGGTCGCGGCCAATATCCGGGTGTTCTTCCGCAAGCGCAGCAACAACCGGATTGTGCAATTCGACATGGCCGCGTTCTATACGCTTCGCGAGGGCCAGATCGCGAAGATCCGCGAGATCATAGATACCTTCGATCTCGTCCAGCAGGTGGTCGAGCGCGACGTCGCCGCGCTTCTGACCGAAAGCCGCCCGGGCAGCGCATAGGCGCCGCCGACGATTTTGCCTTGCCGCGTTGAACCTCGCGGCCCCGGCGGCGACCAAACATGGGATCCTGCGCACCAACGGACGAAAACCCAGCCATGAAAATCGCGCTGCTTGCCCTGCTCGGTCTGATATTGGGCGCGCTCGGCGGCGCGGCCCTCGGCATCGGGGCCGGGCTCGCCTGGGTCGAAATCTTCAAAACCTCGAGCTTTGAAGGCTATAGCGGCATGCTGGTGTTCTTCACCTTCATGCCGCTCGGCGCCGGGATCGGCGGGATCGGCGGCGCGCTGCTGTTCGGCGTCATCGCGGCCCGCGACGCCGAAATCGCCCTCACGCGGGAGCCCGTCGGCCCGCAGGACCGCTGAACCGGGTGCCGACCCGCATTTGTGCGATGCAAAATTGCACGTTGCGGTTTGGCCGAATTCCACTACTTCAAGCCCCGAATAGCAGGTGCAGCCTCCAGGCACGGCGTCGCCGATGACGCCGATCAAGCCGGTTGCTGATCAGCAAATCCAGTTCAGGACCAGACACCATGACAGAGCACAGTCTCTGGCGTTTCTCTCGCGCATTGCATCGCGCGATCAACGAGCGCCAGCCCGAAGACCTCGAGGCCTTGATCGACGAGGATGTCGAATGGGCCATCTACGGCCCGATCGACATGTTTCCGTTTTTCGGCGCGCGCCGCGGCAAGGCGGCCGTGCTCGATGTGATCAGGCAGATCGCCGATAACATCAGGGTCCACCGCTTCGACCGCGAGTTGATCATGCTGGGCGCGGATTCAGCGGCCTCGATGATGCGCTATTCGCTGACCGCGCTGGACAGGAACAAGCCGATCAGCCTGCGGCTCGCCCAATTCGCGCAATTCAAGGCCGGCCGGCTGATGAGCATCCGCATTCTGGTCGACACCTTCGATCTGGTGGAGCAGACGCTCGGTCGCCCGATTCACCTGCCGAAGTTCGCCTCCTAGTCATCGCCCGCCGACGGTTCTCGCGAATGCGCGCGCCCGCCTCCTCGCGATGACGTGAAGGATGACCATGAAGGCCCCGCCACAATTTTGCGCCGATGTCGCCCGATTATCCGGGAATTGGCTGGCAGGCGGGTTAATGATTTCCAGGACTGGATACGGCTTGGCGGGGCTGCTGTTGCTGGCGGCCGGTGTGGGGTTGACCTCTGCGCCGGCGATTGCGCAAGCCGTGCCGACGGCCGAGGAAACGGCTGCCCCGGCGACGGAAACGGAGGCCGCCGCCGATCCCGCCGATGCCGATATCAAGGATGCCGATATCCCCGATATCAAGGAGCTGGACTGGAGCCAGCTCAACGTCGACGCTTCCACCCTGATGACGGGCCCGGTGCCGAAGGCACCTGGCGCGCCGCGCAAGGCGACGACCTCGGAGATGACGTGGTCCGCCAAAGAAAACGCTAATGGGTCGGCGGTTTCGGTGAAACAGCCGATATCGCCGTTCTGGGATGCCCGGGTCGGCGCCGACATGACCGTGACCCGGCAGCCCTCGACGATGTCCGAGCTGCTGTCGGAAAAGGCCGCCAATGGCGGCAGCGAGCCGCAGTCCTCCGGAACGGCATGGGCGGCCGTCACGGCCCCCGGCGTCGCCACGATCTGGGACAAGACGGCGATCGAAGCCCGTGTCGACCCCTTGCAGGATCAGAGCAAGCTCGGCACCTCCCTGAGCAAGTCGCTGCCCCTCAGCGAGCAATATTCGCTTACCCTGCAGAACGGCTACAATGTGATCCAGCAAGGAATCTCGCCGGCGCCTGGACTGGCCGGGCGCATCACGCGCAACTATGAAACCGAGCAATCGGCCAGGCTGAGCATCACCGACACCGGCACGAGCTTCAGCGCCGGCCAGAGCCTCTCCTCCGGCGACGAAAAATGGCTGCGCAAGATCGGCGCCGAGCAGAAATTGTTCGGCGGCGTCAGCGTCTCCGGCTCGATCAGCGAGACGCCGCTCGGCATCCCGAGCAAGAGCATCAGCGCTGGATTCAAGCAGAGCTGGTAGCCCCGGGGATCGCCACGGCCATCGACAAATCCCGCGAAAGATCAGGGCATTGCCGCATATTGGCCGCGATGTGGTCAAAATCGGAAGCCCTGATGGTGCCGGTATACTTTCGTCGTGCGGGGGACAACCGCGCTCGCTAGACACGCGAAACAGGGAAACAGCCGATGAATGTCATTCGCTCGGAAAAGATTGATTTAAATGAAGAAGAGGACAACAGCCTCGCCGTGGCCTCGGAAGTCGAGGCCGGCATCCGCGATTTCGTTCGCAACGACGTCGCTTATTTGCGCCGCCCGGTGGCGAGCATGGTGACCGGTTCCGACGCCCCCGTTGAGCCCAGCCCCGAGTCCGCCGTCAACAACGTCAACTCGCTGATCCAGCGTGTCGCCGGATCGTCACTTGCGGAAATCGAGAACCTGATTTCCGAGCTGGAAAGCCTGCGCGACCTGCTGCACGCCGAGGGTCAGCGGGTGCAGCGCGAAATTTCCGGTTATGCCCAGCTTAGCCAGGCGGCCATGAAATCGACCCGGATGATCGCCGACAACGTCTCGCAGTGGAAACGCACCGCTGACGGACTCCGCAACAGCTGATCCGCCACCATTTCGGGGGGCTTAGCCGCCGCTCTCCTTAACGGAGCGCGGCGGTTTTGTTTTGCCGGCGCCCCATCAGGCGAAAGCCTGCCGCCGGTTCGCGCAGGCGGATGCGCCAGACCAAGCCAACGCTTTTGAACCTCGGGGGTCCGGACCGCGACCAAGTGCAGGTGGCGTTACGCGGCGGCAAACCGAGGGACTTACCTGCATGAAGAGCGTTCGGCCTGACAACAGCGATCCCATTCCATTGCGGAGGCCGCCGCACAATGTGGGCAGCATCATGATCCGCTTTGTCGGGTTGCTGCTGGCAGCGGTCGTGGCAATGGCGCTGATCTGGAGTCGCTGATTTTTTCGGGAAGATTTTCGCGCGTGAGCCGATAGCCAACGCGGCTTTGCGGCGCAGCATGGTCTTGACGGACCGCATTTCCGCCGGCGAGCCGGGACAAGCGGCAGGAAAATGCGCTGGATCTTGCCGTTGTGGTTAGCGAAGTCTGACTTATCGGACGGCGATCGGGTCGCCCTCGATCGAATAAGCGCCGTCGGCGTAACCTTTCACGACCATCCCGGTGGCGAGCATGACCGTGAGCGTCACCGTTGCAAAGATAAAGCCCAGGAATTTCAAACCGCGGCGGTCCGCCATGATCGTCCCCTCAATTCTGCCCCGGTGCCTTGTTTGGCAGGCACAGGTTCAAAATGAGTTAGCGGGCAATCGGTTCCGTCCAGCTGTTTCAGGCAGCCGCGCTCCGTCGCGGCACAAAGGCGGTCGCCAGCACCGAGAAAACCAGTTCGCCGCGCTGGTTGGTGCCGGTATTGCGGGCCTCCAGAATACCCCATTCGGGGCGGCTCGAAGAGGCGCGCAGCGATTGAACCTCGCTCACGAAATGAAGGGTATCGCCCGCCAGCACCGGCCTGATCCAGCGCAGTTCGCGAAATCCCGGTGATGGTCCCCAGGCCGCGACCTTTTCGCCGCGCGCCGCGGCTTCCCTGGCCTGGCGCTGACCGTCGGCCACCAGCAGTTTCATGCAGGCGGACCCGACATGCCAGCCCGACGCCGCGAGGCCGCCGAACAGCGATTTTCGTCCTTCCTCCTCGTCGAGGTGAAAGCGTTGTGGATCGAATTGGGCCGCAAATCTCTTGATCCCGTCGGCGGTGAAGGTGAACGAGCCCAGTTCACGCCGCTGTCCGACCTCGATGTCCTCGAAGAAACGCATCAGCCGGCCCGTCCCGAAGCGCCATCATCGCGTCGCCGCACGATGATCGGCGAGACCATCTCGCACAACGCCTGTCCGGCGGCGTTGCTCGCCACGGCCTTGAACGTCACGATGCCGGTGGCGGGACGGCTGCGGGAAACCCTTGCTTCCGTCACGTCGACGTCGAGCATGAGTTCGTCACCCGGCCGCAGCGGCGCGAGCCAGCGCAGTTCATTGACCCCGGGCGAGCCCAGCGACGCCGTGCGGCCGATAAAGCCGTCGAACATCATCCGCATGATGACCGAGCAGAGATGCCAGCCCGAACCGGAGAGCCCCTTCAACATCGACCGCGAGGCCGCCTCCTCGTCGAGATGCATGGGCTGCGGATCGAATTCGGCGGCAAAGGCCAGGATTTCCTCGCGCGTGACCCGGCGCGGTCCAAATCGGCCCAGGTGGCCGGGCTTGAAGTCTTCGAAGACGAGCGAGGTCATGACGGGGGGACACAATGGAAGGAAGCCCGATTGTGGCCGCACTTTGCGGCAATCTCAACCCGCCTGCGCGCATGGCTCGGCCCCGACTTGCCCGAACCGAAATTCGGAGATAGCCCTTTACAGACGGGGCACGGGTTGGACAAGAATCATACTCGACTTGCCGGGGAGAACCACCGATGTTCGATTTTCAGGATCTGTTTCAGTGGGACCGCTTCATCACGCCCACCATCATCAAGACATTTTACTGGCTGGTCATCGCGCTAATCGGGCTGTTCGGCATCGCCGGCATCTTTTCCGGCCTTGCCGCGATGGCGATCAGCCCGTTCGGCGGGTTCATCCAGCTGTTGTCCTCGATCGCCAGCGTCGTGGTTGGAATCATCTTTTCGCGCATCGCGGCGGAATTCGTCCTGATCGTGTTTCGCATCAACGAGCATCTGGGCGCGATCCGCGACCAGGGCGCGGATCACTAGAATCAATCAATTGTTGAACCTGAAATGCATGACGTCGCCGTCGGCGACGACATACTCCTTGCCTTCCAGCCGCAATTTTCCGGCATCGCGGGCGCCGGCTTCACCGCCGAGCGCGACGTAGTCGGCATAGGCGATGGTTTCGGCGCGAATAAATCCCTTTTCGAAGTCGGTATGGATGACGCCTGCGGCCGCGGGCGCCTTGGTGCCGCGGTGGATGGTCCAGGCACGGGCCTCCTTCGGGCCGACGGTGAAATAGGTGATGAGGTCCAGCAGCTGATAGCCGGCGCGGATCAGGCGGTCGAGACCGGCTTCCTCCAGGCCGAGGGTTTCGAGAAATTCGGCACGCTCCTCGCGCGACAGCGTCGCGATCTCCAATTCGATCTTGGCCGAGATGGTCACCGCAACCGCGCCTTCCGTTTTGGCGCGCGCGGCGACGGCTTCCGAAAACTTGTTGCCCCTGGCGGCGGAAGCCTCCTCGACATTGCAGACGTACAACACCGGCTTTGACGTCAACAGGCCGAGCATGCCGAAGGCGCGCTCTTCCTCAGGCTTGCGCTCGAGGAACCGCGCCGGCTTGCCCTCGCGCAGCAGGACCAGTGCGCGGTTGACGAGGTCGAGCTGTTCCTTGGCATCCTTGTCGTTGCCTTTTGCCTTCTTGCTCAGGTTATCGACGCGTTTTTCCAGGCTGTCGAGGTCGGCGAGCATCAGCTCGGTCTCGATGGTCTCGATGTCGGCCAGCGGCGCGATCTTGCCTTCGACGTGGGTGATATCGGAATCCTCAAAGCAGCGCACCACATGGGCGACCGCGTCGACCTCGCGGATGGTGGCGAGAAACTGGTTGCCGAGCCCCTCGCCCTTGGAGGCGCCGCGCACCAGGCCCGCGATATCGACGAAGGTCAGCCGCGTCGGAATGATCTGGCCGGACTTGGCAATCGCCGCCAGCTTGTCGAGCCGGGGATCGGGCACCGCGACCTCGCCGACATTCGGCTCGATCGTACAGAACGGATAATTCGCCGCCTGCGCAGCCGCCGTCTCGGTCAGCGCATTGAACAGCGTCGACTTGCCGACATTCGGCAACCCGACGATACCGCATTTGAATCCCATGATGTGTCCTGAAAAGGCAGTCCGTTACACGGTGCCGCCGTTGTCCTCGTCGAAAAATCCCTTGGCCAGCATCGCCAGATGCACCTTGTTCTGGAACGTCGAATCCTTACCGCTCGCCAAGAGTCCGGCATTGTCGGCAACCGCCGCACACAGCGCCTCCACCCAAGGCCGGTCATCCCTGGCGAAGTCCGACAGCACGTGGCCATGCACCAGTTCCTTGACGCCGGGGTGACCGATCCCAAGCCGGACGCGGCGATATTCATTGCCGATATGCGCGGAAACCGAGCGCAGACCGTTATGGCCGGCGATGCCGCCGCCGACCTTGACGCGAACTTTCGCGGGAGGCAGTTCGAGCTCATCCTGAAACACGATGATCTCGCCGGCCCCAAGCTTGAAGAAATTCGCGGCTTCCTGAACCGCACGCCCAGACTCGTTCATGAAAGTCGCCGGCCGAAGCAGGACAACCTTCTCGTGGTCGAGCGTGCCTTCCGAAGTCTCGCCCTGAAAGCGACGGCGCCATGGAGCGAAACCATGACGCCGCGCGATTTCATCAACGGCCATGAAGCCGATATTGTGTCGGTTATGCGCGTATTTCGCGCCGGGATTGCCGAGACCAACAAAGAGCATCATGACGCGGCATCCCGCGGCTAGTGTGACGGTTCGGAAGTTCTCTTCATTTTCGCGGCGAGTCCGTCAAGAGAACTTCTGAACCAAAATCACACTAGAAGAATTGAAGCTTCCGGTGTCCTTTCGAATCCGAAGTTCGCAAACTGGTTGGCGCAATAGCGAGCGAACTTCAGATTCCGGACATTGGTTACTTCTTCTTGTCGCCGCCACCGGCAGGCGCCTTGGCGCCGGCCGCGGGCGCCTTGGCACCCGCCGCGGGAGCAGCACCCGCCGCGGGCGCAGCCGCCGGGGCGCCCGCACCGGCCGCCGGAGCGGCACCAGGCGCAGCCGCGGCGCCGGCAACAGCCGCCGTACCCGCAGCCGCGGCCGCCGCCGCCGCTTTCATTTCTTCGGCGTAGCCGGACGGCGGCACGATGGTCACCAGCGTCACGTCCTCGCGCGACAGCGACTTCACGCCGGCAGGCATTTTGATGTCGGACAGATGCAGCGAGTGGCTGATCTCGAGCCCGCTGACATCGGCCTCGACGAATTGCGGAATGTTATCGACCGAGCATTCCAGGTCGATGGTGTGGGTGACGATGTTGACGGTACCGCCGCGCTTCACGCCGGGTGCCGATTCCGCGTTCTGGATGTGCAGGGGAACGCTGACGCGGATGGTCGCGCCTTCGCCGAGCCGCATGAAATCGACATGGATCGGAAAATCGCGCACCGGATCGAGATGGAAGTCGCGCGGAATCACGCGATGCTTCTTGCCCTCCAAATCGATGTCGTAAATCGTGGTCAGAAACCGGCCGGCCAGGATGCGCTGGCGCAGGTCGGCGTCATCGACCGAAATGGTTACGGGGGGCTGGTTGTTGCCATAGATTACTCCGGGCACTCTCCCGGCGCGACGCTCTGCCCGGGCGGCCCCCTTGCCGCTCTTCGGACGTGCGGTCGCCTTCAATTCCTTGACGGTCGCCATTGTGTTAAGTCCTTGTTTTTTAAAAAGTTAAAGGCCGCATCGCGGCCCGTTTGGTGCTCGCAGCAAGCCTCCAGGGGTGCGGGGGCTGCGGACGTGGCGGCGTTCTAGCCCCAAAGGGGCGAAATGACAAGGAAATGCGGGGATTTTTCTCTAGGTTTTGGCGGCGGCGAGGGCCGCCTGACGCCCCCTTGCCGGGCTTGAGCCGACAACCGATCCCATTCGCAAAGATGACGAGCGATGGATGCCCGGATCAAGTCCGGGCGCGATGAAGGGGTGCGGCGAAAAAGCTGGATCCTACCCGTCCGTCTTCAGGCTCCCGACATCCGGTGGCAAGTGGGAAACGCCGAGTTTGGCTTCCAGCACCGCCTCCAGCACATTGAGACGCGCCTTCAGCGCCTCGTTTTCCTCGCGCGCCAGCCGCGCCATGTCCTTGACGGCCTCAAACTCCTCGCGCTTGACGATATCGAGGTCACGCAGGATTTTTTCAGCCTGATTGCGGACCATGGTATCGACTTCGCGCTTGACGCCCTGGGCGGCGCCAGCGGCATCGTTCATCAGGCGCCCGATCTCGTCGAAAAAACGATTGCTGGTCTGGGTCATCCCTCAAATCTCCGGTCGGCTGCACAGGCTCGGCAGAACAAGACAATGGCGATCCCGACGACGCTGTTCAAGACCGTGTTTGTTCCCAGAAAGGGCAGATCGCCTTGTCATGCCCCGGTTTCCTTGTAATCGTATCGAAAGCCGGGCCAAGAAACTATGAATCGAGAAGCCGGAAGAAGCGCCCATGATCGACCAGCAGATCGAAATTCCCACCAAAGACGGCCACATCACCACCTTTATCACCCATCCCGAGCGTGGCGGGCCGAACCCCGTCATCCTGTTCTACATGGACGCACCGGCGATCCGAGAAGAACTGCGCGATATGGCGCGCAGGCTAGGCACATCGGGTTATTACGTGATGCTGCCGAACCTCTATTACCGCTCGGGCGTCATGGAACTCGGACCAATACCGCCAGACCCCGAAGCGCCCGAGCGCAAACGCATGTTCCAGCTGATGGCCTCGATCAACATTCCCCTGGTCATGGAGGATACGCGCGCCCTGCTCGCCTATGCCGACGGCCAGCCAGCCGCGCGCACCGATATGGTCGGCACCGTCGGCTACTGCATGAGCGGGCGTTACGCGGTCAACGCCGCGACGCATTTTCCGGACCGCGTCAAAGCCGCGGCATCGATCTATGGAACGCATCTTGCGACCGACCAGCCCGACAGCCCGCATCTCGCCGGGCAAAAGACGGGAGCCGAGCTCTATTTCGGCTGCGCCGAAACCGATATTTACGCGCCGACGGAAATCATCGAGAAAGTAAGGCACGCGATGGCAGCCGACCGCGCCAATGCCGAGGTCGAGATCTATCCCGGCACCCATCACGGCTTCGCGTTTCCGAAGCGGCCGGTCTACGATCGCGACGCGGCCGAGCGGCACTGGGAACGGCTGCTTTCGCTCTACCGCCGCAACCTCTCGCCATAAGAACTTAGGATGACCTTCGCCGCCATCACCTTTCCGGTGTTCGATCCCGTCGCCATCGCGATCGGGCCGATCGCGATCCGCTGGTATGCACTGGCTTATATCGGCGGCATCGTGCTGGGCTGGCTTTACGCCCGCGCCCTGCTCAAGAACGAAGAGCTCTGGGGCGGGCCGGCGCCGATCACGCTTGTGCAAATGGACGATTTCATCCTGTGGGTGACGCTCGGAATCATCATCGGCGGCCGCACCGGCTACGTGCTGTTCTATAATCCCTCCTTCTTCGTCCAGCACCCCGCCGAGATTTTCGAATTATGGAAGGGCGGGATGTCGTTTCACGGCGGCTTTCTGGGCTGCGTCGCCGCAGTGATCCTGTTCTGCCTCAGGAACAACCTTCCGATTCTGTCGCTCGGCGATATCACTACGGCGGTCGGCCCGATCGGATTGTTTCTCGGGCGGCTGGCCAATTTCATCAACAGCGAGTTGTGGGGCCGTCCAGCGGACGTGCCCTGGGCCATGGTGTTTCCCAACGGCGGACCGCTGCCGCGCCATCCGAGCCAGCTTTACGAGGCGGCGCTCGAGGGTATCGTATTGTTTACGATCCTGTTCGTGATGATCCGGATGGGCGCCCTGAAGCGGCCCGGCCTGATCCTCGGCAGCTTCATCTCAATTTATGGCATTGCGCGTATCATCGGCGAGTTTTTCAGGGAGCCCGATCCGCAGCTTGGATTTCTGTGGGGCGGGTTGACGATGGGCATGCTGCTTTCGGTGCCGATGATCATTGCAGGAGCAATCATTATAATGGTGGCATGGCGCCGCAAATCCGGGAGGCAGGTAACGCCACCCGTTCAAGGAATGTCGTGACCGAATATTCGCCGCTCCAGCCCGAGATCAAGAAGCTGATCAGGTCGTCAGGCCCGATGCCGGTTTGGCGTTACATGGAACTGTGCCTGATGCACCCCGAATACGGCTATTACATTTCCCGCGATCCGCTGGGCCGCGAGGGCGATTTCATCACCGCGCCCGAGGTGAGCCAGATGTTCGGCGAACTGCTGGGCCTGTGGGCGGCGTCGGTTTGGAAGGCGATCGGTTCACCGTCCCTGCTGCGGTTGATCGAACTCGGACCTGGCCGCGGCACCATGATGGCGGATGCGCTGCGCGCGCTCCGCGTGCTGCCGCCGCTCTATCAGGCGCTCAGCGTCCATCTCGTCGATATCAACCCGGTGCTGCGCGAGAAGCAGAGAGCGACGCTGTCGGGCATTCGCAACATTGCCTGGCACGACACGATCGACGACGTGCCGGACGGTCCCGCCGTCATCTTCGCCAACGAATATTTCGACGTGTTGCCGATCCACCAGGCGGTGAAGCGCGAGACCGGCTGGCACGAGCGAACGGTCGAGATCGACAGCAGCGGGAAACTGGTATTCGGCGCCGCGCCCGAGCCAACCCCGCGTTTCGACATCCTGCTGCCGCCACTGGTGCGCGCCGCTCCGGTCGGCGCGGTGTTCGAGTGGCGGCCGGACGCCGAGATCATGAAAATCGCGACCCGCGTGCGCGATCAGGATGGCGCGGCCTTGATTATCGATTACGGTCATCTGCGCAGCGATGCCGGTGATACCTTCCAGGCCATCGCCCGTCACGCCTTCGCCGACCCCCTGAAAAATCCCGGGCAGGCCGACGTGACGGCCCATGTCGATTTTCAGGCATTGGTGCGCGCCGCCGAAGACCTTGGCGCGCGGGTCCACGGCCCGGTGTCGCAGGGGGACTTTCTCAAGCAGCTCGGCATCGAAACCCGCGCGGTGACCCTGATGGCAAAAACCACGCATGAAGTTTCCGAAGATATCGCAGCCGCATTGAAACGGCTGATTGGCGGCGGCCGCGGTGGCATGGGATCGATGTTCAAGGTGCTGGCGATCTCCGAGCCCAACCTCACCTCGCTGGCGGGATTTGCCGACGACAGGCGGGACGCCGGGGCCGAGGCGTCATGAAGTTCGGATCGCCGCTGCTGTCGGCCGTTCCCGGCCTGCGTCACGCTTTCTTCAGCCGCGATGGCGGCGTCTCCGACGGTATTTATGCCGGCCTCAATGGCGGCATCGGCTCCAACGACGCCCCCGCCAATGTCGCGGAAAATCGCCGCCGGATGGCGCAACAGATGGGCGTGATGCCGGAGCATTTTCTCACCCTGTTCCAGGTTCACTCGCCCGACGTTATTGTGGCGTCAGCGCCGTGGAACACCTCCTCGCGCCCGCGCGCCGACGCCATCGTCACCCGCACCGAAGGTCTCGCCATCGGTGTCACCGCGGCCGACTGCGGACCGATCCTGTTTGTCGACCCGAACGCGCGCGTGATCGGCGCTGCGCATGCCGGCTGGAAGGGCGCGCTGACGGGCATTGTCGAATCCACCGTCGAGGCGATGGAGAAGCTCGGCGCTGAGCGCGCAAGCATCGTCGCCGCGATCGGGCCGCTGATCCGCCAGCACTCCTATGAAGTAGGCAGCGAATTCATCGAAAGGTTTGTCGAGGCCGACGCGGAGAACGCCGTTTTCTTCCTTCCCGCCACGCGCGAAGGCCACGCGATGTTCGACCTCGCCGGCTTGATCCGCAAGCGGCTCGAAAACGCCGGCGTGCTTTTCATCGACGATATCGGGATCGATACTTATTCCGATGAGCGCTTCTTCAGCTACCGCCGCTCGGTGCATCGCAAGGAGCCGGATTACGGCCGCCACGTCCACGCGATTGTTCTGGAAGGCTGAATTCGGCCGCCAATCCTGGCCCGTTCGCTGGCCGCGCCGCGGTGTGTCCTTCCTGCCCTAGACCTTAACGCATTTTAACGATATCGCAGGAGGCAATGAGGGACGCGTCAAAGACTGTTGCCCGGGCGAGCCGGACCGCGCTGCGCGCGGGCTTTGCCGCGCTGTTCGTGGCGGCCGCCTGCGCGCTCGGCGGTTGCGCCGGGGGCGGCGCGGTCGGCGGCTCGTTTGCGATGGCCAGCGCGCCGAGCGGTCCCACCGTTGCCTTCGAATCGATCGACGGCCCACCGCCGCAGGTGTTCGACCGGATGGTCAACGTGCTGGACAGCGAATCCAAGCTTCGCAATCTCGCCATCGTCTCCCGCGAAGGCACCGCCTCCTACCGGGTGCGAAGCTATCTCGCCGCCGAGGTCAGCCGTGGCCGAACCACCGTCGCCTGGGTCTGGGACGTCTATGACCAAAACCAGCAGCGCGCGCTGCGCCTTTCCGGCGAGGAATCGGCCGGCAAGGCCGGACGCGACCCTTGGGCGGCCGCCGACGATCTCGTGCTGCGGAAGATCGTGCAGGCTGGCTTGAGCGGCCTCTCCGGCATGATCAACGGAACCACCCCGGTGGAGACGCCTCAGTCCACCCCCGCGCCCGGTAAACGCGGACCCGCGGTAGCGAGTGCCGATCAGCCCGCGCCGGCTTCCGGCGAATTCAGCGTCGGCGCGCTCGGCTACACCGCCCATTAGCCAAATCGCCCGAGAGCGGGCATTTTTGCCAGGGAAAACCAAGGAAAACCGGGCCAATGGGTTGCCAGCCGGGCCACCCCCTTGATATCACCTCGCTCGTCAAAATGTGCCGGTCCCGTGGGTTAGTCTGATATGCTGAACATCGTATCCAGCAGAGCGCGGGGGGAAGCCTCGATGTCGGCCAAGAACGGCTCGATCAAGCTGGTCGCCGGCAATTCCAATCCAGCGCTGGCGCAGGAGATCGCCAAAGGCCTCGACCTGCAGCTTACCAAGGCGGTGGTCCGGCGTTTCGCCGACATGGAAATCTTCGTCGAAATCCAGGAAAACGTCCGCGGTTCGGACGTCTACATCATCCAGTCGACGTCGTTTCCGGCCAACGACCATCTGATGGAATTGCTGATCATCACCGATGCGTTGCGCCGGGCATCGGCACGCCGCATCACCGCGGTGGTGCCATATTTCGGCTACGCCCGGCAGGATCGCAAATCCGGCTCGCGCACCCCGATTTCCGCCAAGCTGGTGGCGAACCTGATCACCCGGGCCGGCGTCGACCGCGTCATGACGCTCGATCTTCACGCCGGGCAAATCCAGGGCTTCTTCGACATTCCAACCGACAATCTCTACGCCTCGCCGGTGATGGTGCGCGACGTCCGCGAAAACTTCGACCTGTCCAACGTCATGGTAGTGTCGCCCGACGTCGGCGGCGTGGTGCGCGCGCGCGGGCTCGCCAAGCGCATCAACACACCGCTCGCCATCATCGACAAGCGCCGCGAGCGCGCCGGCGAATCCGAAGTGATGAACGTGATCGGCGATTGCGCCGGATATACCTGCATCCTGGTCGACGACATCGTTGACTCCGGCGGCACGCTGGTGAACGCCGCCGAGGCGCTGCTCGCCAATGGCGCCAAGGACGTCTATGCCTACATCACCCACGGCGTGCTGTCCGGCGGCGCCGCGGCACGCATCATCGGCTCCAGGCTCAAGGAACTGGTCATCACCAACTCGATCCTGCCGACCGAAGCGGTTCGCAACGCCAAGAACATCCGCACGCTGTCGATCGCGCCGCTGATCGCGGAAGCGATTGCCCGCACCGCCTCGGAAGAGTCGGTGTCGAGCTTGTTCGACTGAGGCTTCCTTCACCTCCCCTTGAAAGGGGAGGTGAATCGGCACAAGCCTGCGTCACTGTCGCACTCGGCCTTGCAGGCACAATCGGCGTCTACCTGCCTTTGTGTACAGAAGTGCTCTTCTTGCCGGCGGCAACCTTGAACGCCGCGGCGGAGGCGCCGGATTTGATGGCGCTGATGACCCGCGACGCGATCGGCGAACCAAGGCCCGTGCAAGCGTCCCAGCCCTCGGCGGCCGTGAAGCCACCATTGTCTCCCGTGGTTGTGTCACGGAAGGCATCCTTGTTCTTGGCGGCATAGAGCGCAGGCTGAATGAAGCCGGCTTGGGTACCGTTCTGCTGGTTGGCGACCGCGATGAGTCCGGCCCACAGCGGCGCAACCGCGCTTGTGCCGCCGATCACCATGGTCTGGCCGTCGACCCGGATGACGTAGCCGGTCGCGGGATCGGCATCGCCCGCCACATCGGGAACGCCGCGCCCTCCTGTCGGCGCACCCGGTTGCGGAACGTTGGCGCCGGCCTGCCAGCTCGGCAACGGGAATACATCGCTGACGCCGCCGCCGGTTGCGCCACCGCCTTGCGACTGGGCGTTCCACACCTCCTCAGCCGAAATGCTCGAGCCGCTGGCCCGCAGATTGGTCCCGCCGCAAGCGAGCACGTGCGGGCTTGAAGCGGGAAAATCGACATGGTTCTTCCCGTCGTCGACGCCATCGGACGAGCCGTTATCGCCCGCCGCCGCGGTGATGGTGATGCCCAGCGCCGCCGCCGACTGGCAGACGGCGTCAAGTGCCGCCATGGCCTGGCCGGTCCAGTGGATCTCCGCCGCCCCCCACGAGATCGAGATCACGCTCGGCCTGTTTTCGGTATCGTGGACGGCATGGTCGACCGCGTCGACGAAGCCCGCATCGGTGTTGGGCGCGAAGTAAACGACGATGCGCGCGCCCGGAGCGACGGCGCCGGCGACCTCGATGTCCAGCATGACCTCGCTGTCCGCGCCGTTGGGATCCGGACTGTTCGTGCCAGTGCCAACCGGCACGGCGATCACCGTGGGCGGCTTCTGCCCAAGCGACTTGAAATAGGCGGCGAGATCCGCCTGGCGAAAACCGCCGCCGAGCTCGATGATGCCGATGGTTTGACTGGACGCGGTGACGTCCTGCGGAAACTGATAGAGCTGTCCGACCTCGACCGGCGTAAACGAGCCATTGGCGGCGGCGTGGGGACGCGCAATGCCCCCGGCCTGGGCGGTTTCGGCCGCGGCCACGCCCTGTTGGCGAAGAACACGGAAGTGAGGCCTGGCCTGCGGACGATTGTCGAGGCCGAGGACCGCGACGACATAGCCCTGAAGTTCCGAGGGAAGGTTGATGCTGCCTTCACGAACGCGGAAGGAAGCGCCGTCGATCGTGCTGTACGAAAGCGAGACGCCGAACGCTCGCTGCATATTCGCAACGGTACCGGTGAGCTTGACGGTCCGCCGTCCGGGCGCGGGCGTGCCGGCCTGAACCTTGAGACCAAACTCCTTGGCAAAACGCCCGACGAGCGCCACCGCGGCGGGGTCGGCCGCATGGTTGGCGTTGAACCGGGCATGGGTGAGACGTTGCTTGCCGCTGACGTGCTCCGCCGCCAACGGGTTCTTGCGCCGGACGATGACCGACACCGTCATTTGTTCGCTCGTCGTGGCGGGTCTTTTCCCGACCGCCAGGGCAACGGAGCGCTTCTCGCTGCCGGACAATACGCTGCGGCTCTGAGTCACGAAGTGGGGATGAGGTGCTTGCTGTGGCATTTGACGCTCCCAAAAAAGACAGACTGAAAACGTTCGTTGAGGCCGGAAATTGCGAAATCGCTTGGGCTTCGATGTGCCAACCGTTGAATCCTCGGGATTCAAAAGTTCGCAACCGGGTCTCTGAATTGGCGCTCGAGCGGATCGCGCGGGCGCCTGAGACAAGTCATCAGATGAAGCGCTGCGTTCTCATTTTACGTTGCATGCGCTCGCTTTGCCCCCCAGCAATGGAAGGGTCAGCCGTGCCGACCTAGTCGCGTCGCGACAGGTGCAATCTATCGAAGCACGGATTCCAGTTTCAAACAGTGGCCTACATCACAGACGCCATGTTCGATCTCGCAACGTCGTCCCCGAAGCGAGGATCCCGGCGTGAGCGCAATTGCGCTGATTGCGCCCCGGCGCCTTTGGAACAACGGCCAACGGCCTCGGCTCCAACCAACGCCGTTCGTCGATGAAAGACGGCCCTATTAATATTACGCCTTAACCAACAATTAATTATGCGTTTGCGGGCACGAAAGGCCCGGCCTAGCGTTCCCTGAAGTGCTGCTCATTAACCAACGATTGGTGCGTGCGATGACGTATAGAATCTATGGGGCGCTTCTCGCGTCTCTCAGCGCAATAGCGCTCATGCTCTCCGCGAACGGGACATTCGCCCGGACGGGAGCGTCGTCTCATGGCGGGCTTGCTACGACGCATTCGACTTCCCATCGGTCAGCCGCCCGATCATTCCGGCATCACCACAGAAACAATGCAGCGATCTTCTGGCCGGCAGTAGGAGACTTCTACTACGGGCCAACGAATGGCGAGCCCATGGTCGATCTTACGCAACCAATTCCTGGCGATATCCGCAACACGCAAGCATATGATGCTCCCTGGGATTGGGCACATCGATATCCGCCGATTGTCACGCCTTCAGAACGGCCATATGTGCCGAGCTGCCCCACGGAGACCGTGACGGTTCCCGGGCATGACGGCAAAGAGCAGGCCGTAAGCGTCATGCGGTGCTTCTAACAGAGGCGCGCAAGACGAGATTGGACGTCATTTCAAACCGTGTGTGAGATGTCCGCTTTCGGGGCACAAAGCTGAGGTGACCATCGCGCCGGCGAATGTCCGCCGCAGGACATCGCGAGGCGCCGCGCGTCTAACCGTGTGCCCACTCCTTTCCCCCGCCACATCCCCGGCAAGCCGCCGCAGCAGCATGCGCGTCGTTTCTCGTCGCGCGACAGTCATGATCGCCGCGAGATCGGTAAGGACTATTGACCGATCTCGAAGGCATCGCCTGCGCGACGCTGAAAAGGTCCGGTCGAGACTTACAGACATTGCGCGTAACACCTGAACGCTGACATAGTCACGCAAGTCCGGGAGACGAGCAAAGGGCGGTTAAGCGACGCATCGAGGGGGCGCATGAATAGATCTTCCATTCAAATCCGGCAGCGTTCTCTCCGCTGATAACGCCCGACGCAAAACCGCCAAACTCAAATCCGATCACTACGACCATTCAAGGGAGAGAAGCCATGCTCAGGAAAATCATGTTAGCCATGTTCGTCGTGACATTTGCCGGTGGCGCCGCCCTCGCACAGGAAACTTGCGAGAGCAAAGCGGTCGGCAAGGACGGCAAGCCGCTCGCCGGTGCGGCCAAGACCTCATTCATGAAGAAATGCATGACCGACACTTGCTCAACCAAAGCGGTGAGCCAGGATGGCAAGCCGCTTGCGGGGGCCGCGAAGACCAGTTTCATGAAGAAGTGCGAAAAGGGCGCTTGAACCGCCGCCTCCGACGACACCTGGCGAAAATAGCAATGGAGTCGCCGAGTTCCACACCTTGGCGGCTCAAACTTTTTGTCGGGTATGGAGACCTCCGCAAAAGCGCGATTGCCAATCTCCACGCCAGGCCTCCTGGCGGCAGCTTGCGGGCATGGCGCGACGTCCGACTTGAACCGTCAATTCGCTGTAGAGCGAAATCCGCCAACACCATGGATCTGTGAGTTCACACTTCAGGTCCCCGCCCCGCGCTGCCCTCGCCTTCGCTCGATCGTGATCTCGGCCAGGATCGACATCGCGATTTCCTCCGGCGTGATCGCGCCGAGGTCGAGACCGGCCGGAGCCTTGATGCGGTCGATGGCTGGTGCGTCGATGCCTTCGCCGATCAGCTTCTCGCGCAGCGCCGCCATTTTGCGGCGGCTGCCGACGAAGGCGCGATAGGCGGCTTCCGTCGCAACCGCGGTCCGCAGCGCGGCTTCGTCGCCCTTGCCCTGGGTCGAGACCACCACGAAGCGTTTTGCTTCACTCAGCTTTCCAAGTGCAAAGCCGTCGATCAGCAAATCCGCGTCCGGTGTCTCCGGCAGGTCGGCCGCCGGCGCCGCAACCGTGACGTGGTAGCCGAGGCGGCGTGCCTGGGTGGCCAGCGACAGCGCCACCGGGCTGCCGCCGAGAACGACCAGCGAGGGATGCGGCAACACGGGTTCGACGAACACGTCCATGGTGCCCTTGCTCGGGCACATGTTGGTCGCGAAACGCACGCCGTCGCGGTTCTCGCCGGGCTTGACGCCGAGCTCGGCGAGCAGATTCTCCGGCTGCACCGAGACCATGCGCGGCTCGCCGTCGGCGAGCGCGTCGCGCGCGGCCTTGAGTACCGCGCCGCGGGCGCAGCCGCCGCCGATCCAGCCGGCGACGATGGTGCCGTCGGGGCGGATGATCGCCTTGGCGCCGGCTTTGGCCGCCGTCACCGACACCGTCCGCACCACGGTGGCGAGCACAAAGGCTTCCTCGGCTGCCTTCATCTGCGCCACCAGATCCATCACTTCGACATGCGCGGTCATGGGCGTGCCTCTCACAGCTTCGCCAGATAGGGTTCAAGTTCGGTCAGGCTTTTCAGCGTGTTGGCGGGCGCATAGAGATCGATATGCGGCAGCGCCGCCCTGATGCCCGCGGCCGAGGGCGTATAGCCCTCCCACGCCATCATCGGGTTGAGCCAGACGATGCGGCGGCAGCGTTTTGCCAATGCCGCCATCTCGCGGCCGAGCAGCTTTGCATCGCCGGTCTCATAACCATCCGACACGATCATCACGCAGGAGCGCGAATGCAGCACGCGCGCGGCGTGCCAGCGGTTGAAGGTAGCCAGAGACTCGCCGATTTTGGTGCCGCCGCCGGCGCCCTGCGCCATGATCGACAGACGGTCGAGCGCGCGGCCGGCATCCTTTTCCTTCATCGCGTCGGAGACGTAAGCGAGCCGGGTGTGGAACATAAACGCTTCCGCCTCGCGAAATTCATCGAGCACGCCGTGGATGAAGCGCAGGAACACGCCGGTATACATGCTCATCGAGCCGGAGGCGTCCAACAGCATGACAAGCCGCAGCGGCTTTTCCTTGCGCTGCCGCTTGACGAGAGTGATCGGCACGCCGCCATGGCTGATATTGCCGTGGATGGTTCGCCGGAGGTCGAGCCGGTAGCCGCGCCGCCGCGCCAGATCGCGCCGGGTCAGCCGGGTGCGCATGGTCTTTGCCAGTCGCGCCGCGACTTCATGGGCCTGTTCGATCTGCGCGGGGTCGGCCATCCTGCGGAAATCGATTTCCGCAAGGTTGTCGGCCCGCGAGGCGCCCTCCTTGCGGCCCTCGCCGGCGCGATCCTCGGGCGCTTCGTCGCCGGCAGATGGAACCTGGTCGGTGGCCGCTTCGCCCGCGGCCGGTTCCGATCTATTGCCCTGCAGATTTTTCAGCGACGGACTGTTGGCCGCCTTCGCCGCGCCCATCGTCATCGAGCGCGACCGCACGCGCTTGCCGAGCCAGAACGCGTCGAACAGCCCGTCGAATTTGTCCCAATCGGTTTTGCGCGCCGAGAACAGGTGCTTGAAGGCCGACCGCAATAACCCCGGCTTTTCGGCATAGCCCGCCGCCATCAGGGAGGCCGCATCCCGGCCCTCCTGAAGGCCGACGGCGAAACCGCTGTCGCGCAACGTCTTGAGAAACGCGGCGAGCTTTGCGGCGACGAGGCGTGAAACCTCGTCGATCTCTTCAAAGCCGGGATTGGTGCCGCAACAACTCATGCGACCTTCCCCAATATCCGCATCGTGACATCGCGGGTCAGGCGCGACTTGTCCTCATGGGTCTTGAGCAGGCACATCAGCGTCTCGTGCACCGTCTCGGGCGTCTCGAGCAGGTCGCGCACGCCGACCCCGACCAGCGCCGCGGCCCAGTCCAGCGTCTCCGCCACGCCCGGCACCTTGCGCAATTCCTCCTTGCGGATGCCTTCGACCATGCGCGCGATCTGCAGCGACAGCGACGCGCTGGCGCCGTCGATCCGCGTCATGATGATGCGGGCCTCGCGATCGACGTCGGGATAATCGACATAGTGATAGAGACAGCGACGGCGCAGCGCGTCGGATAGTTCGCGGGTGCCGTTCGAGGTCAGCACCACATGCGGAATCGTGGTCGCCGATATCGTGCCGAGTTCGGGGATCGAGACCTGAAAGTCGGACAGCAATTCGAGCAGGAACGCTTCGAACTCGTCGTCGGCGCGATCGATTTCGTCGATCAGCAGCACCGGCGGCCTGGCGCGCCGGATCGCGGCCAGCAATGGCCTTTCAAGCAGGTATTTTTCGGAAAAGATCTGATCCTCGATCGCGTCCGCGTCCTCGCCGCGATGCGCCTGGATCGAGAGCAGCTGCCGCTGGTAGTTCCACTCATAGAGCGCGGCCGATTGATCGAGCCCTTCGTAACATTGCAGCCGGATCAGCTCGGTGGCGTGCACGTTGGCCAGGGCTTTCGCCACCTCGGTCTTGCCGACCCCCGCCTCGCCTTCGAGCAAGAGCGGGCGCCGCAGCAGCTGCATCAGCGACACCGCGGTCGCCAGCTCGCCGTCGGCGATATAGCCGCAGGCAGCGAGCGCTTGCGCGATATCCTCGCGGGTTTTCATGGCCAGAGCGTTTTCCTCAAGACACTGCTTCTACCTCGGTCATTCCGGGGCGATGCGAAGCATCGAACCCGGAGTTCTCGAAGATTCCGGGTCTGGTGCTGTGCACCATCCCGGAATGACGGAAGTTGCGTATCCGCTATGCCGCGAACACGCCCAGATTCTTCGCCGCCCGCCAGTTGCGCCAGTAGTCGTGCGGCATCTGGATGTGGGTACTCCCCAGGAACGAGAAGGCGTCGTTGACGGCGTTGGAAAACGCCGGCACGCCGCCGACATTCGGGCTCTCGCCGACGCCCTTGGCGCCGATCGGGTGATGCGGCGACGGCGTCACGGTGAAGTCGGTCTCCCAATGCGGCGTCTCGACCGCGGTCGGCATGAAGAAATCCATGAACGAGCCGGTCACGACGTTTCCCGTATCGTCATAGCGAATTTCCTGGCCCATCGCGATCGCGAAAGCTTCGGTCAATCCGCCATGCACCTGGCCCTCGATGATCATCGGGTTGATGCGGGTGCCGCAATCGTCGAGTGCGTAGAAGCGCCTGACCTTGTAGACCCCGGTATCGACGTCGATATCCATCGCGCAGAAATAGGCACCGAATGGATACGTCATGTTCGGCGGATCGTAATAGCTCACCGCCTCCAGCCCCGGTTCCATGCCTGGCGGCACGGAGTTATAGGCCGCCCAGCAGATATCCTTCATCGACATGGTTTTCTCAGGTAAGCCCTTCACGCGAAAACCGTCGATGTCCCATTCGAGATCGTCTTCGTGCACCTCGAGCTTGTAGGCGGCGATCATCTGCGCCTTGGCCTTGATCTTGCGCGACGCCATCGCGATCGCAGCCCCCGCTACCGGCGTCGAGCGCGAACCGTAGGTGCCGAGCCCGTAGGGCGCGGTATCGGTATTGCCTTCCTCGACCATGATATTGCCGGCGGGAATGCCGATCTCGGTGGCGATGATCTGCGCCCAGGTGGTCTCGTGGCCCTGGCCGGTGCTCTTGGTGCCGACCCGGGCAATGCCGGCGCCGGTCGGATGCAGGCGGATCTCGCAGGAATCGAACATCGCGATCCCCAGGATGTCGCAATTCTTCGACGGCCCGGCGCCCACGATCTCGGTGAAGAACGATACGCCGAGGCCCATGATCTCGCGGGTCTCGCCGCGCTTGAAGGCGGCGCGTTTTGCCGCCTGCTCCTTGCGGAGTTCGGCGTATTTGACCAACTCCATCATTTTGCGCATGGCGGTGTGATAGTCGCCGGAATCGTATTCCCAGCCGAGCGCCGAGTGATACGGGAATTGCTCCGGCTTGATGAAATTCTTCAGCCGCAACTCGGCCGGATCCATCCCGAGCTTCTGGGCCAGAATGTCCATGCCGCGTTCGATGCAGTAGGCCGCCTCCGTCACCCGGAACGAGCAGCGGTAGGCGACGCCGCCGGGCGCCTTGTTGGTGTAGATGCCGTCGACCGACAAATGCGCGACCGGGAAGTCGTAGGACCCGGTGACGATGTTGAAGAAGCCGGCCGGCCATTTCGAGGGATCGGCGCAGGCGTCGAACGCGCCGTGATCGGCGAGCACGTGGACGCGAAGACCGGTGACCTTGCCGTCCTTGGTCGCGGCGATCTCGGTCGTCATGTGGTAGTCGCGCGCAAAGGAGGTCGCGGTCAGGTTCTCGATGCGATCCTCGACCCACTTTACGGGTTTGCCGGTGACGATCGAAGCCACCGCCGCGCAGATGTAGCCGGGATAGGCGCCCACCTTGTTGCCGAAACCGCCGCCGACGTCGGGCGAGATCACATGGATCTTCTGTTCCGGCAATTTCGCGATCAGCGACACCACGGTGCGGATCACATGCGGCGCCTGGAAGGTGCCCCAGATCGTCAGCTCGCCGTTTATCTTGTCGAACGAGCAAACGCACTGGCAGGTCTCCAGCGGAGACGGATGGGTGCGGTGATAGGAGATCATCTCCTTGATGGTTACGTCCGCCTTGTTGAAGGCGGCAGCGGTCAGATCCTTGTCGCCGACGGTCCACTCGAAGATGTGGTTGTGGTGCTTGCGCGGCCCATGCGCGCCTGACGTCTTGCCGGCGAGGTCCTCGCGCAGCACCGGCGCATCCTTGTCCATCGCCTTGAACGGATCGATCACGACCGGCAGCGGCTCGTATTCGACCACTACCTTGTTGATGCCGTCATCGGCGGCGTAGCGGTCGGTGGCGACCACGAACGCGACCTCCTGGTTCTGGAACAGCACCTTGCCGTCGGCCAACACCATCTGCACGTCGCCGGCAAGCGTCGGCATCCAGGCGAGGTTGACGGTCTTCAGCGTCTCGGCGGTGATGACCGCCAGTACGCCTGGCACCTTGAGCGCCTCTTCCGAGTTGATCGATTTGACGCGCGCATGGGCATGCGGCGATCTGACAAAGTCGCCGTGCAGCATGCCCGGCAACTTTACATCGTCGACATAGTTGCCCTTGCCTTGCGTGAAGCGGGCGTCCTCGACGCGCTTGCGCTTGCAGCCCATGCCTTCGAGAGCGGCGGTGCGTTGTTCCCGCGTGGGAGTCATGTCGTTCATTCCGCAGCCTCCTTGAATTCAACGCCATTGATCTTGTCGGCGGCGTACTGGATTGCCTTGACGATGTTCTGGTAGCCGGTGCAGCGGCAGATATTGCCGGAAATTCCCATGCGGATTTCCTCTTCCGTGGGCCGGGGGTTCTCCTGAAGCAGCCGCTGCGCGCGCAGGATCATGCCGGGCGTGCAGAAACCGCATTGCAGCCCGTGCATCATCCGAAAACCTTCCTGCAACGCCGACAACGAGCCGTCGGCATTGGCGACGCCTTCGATGGTGGTGATCTCGGAGCCCTGGGCCTGCACCGCAAACACCGTGCAGCTCTTCACCGACATGCCATCGAGATCGACGGTGCAGGCGCCGCAATGGGTGGTCTCGCAACCGATATGGGTGCCGGTGAGCGACAGGTTTTCACGCAGGAAATGCACCAGCAGCGTGCGCGGCTCGACGAGGCCTTCGACCTCGGCGCCGTTCACTTTCATCGTCACATGAGTCTTTGCCATTTTCCGGTCCCCTCTCATTTCGCGCGTGAAGCGGCGCGCTGCAGCGCCCGCGTCACCATGATGCCGCCGACATGCTTGCGGTATTCGACCGGTCCGCGGGCATCCGCCGCCGGCGACATGATCGCCTCCGCCGCCGCCGCCGCTTTCTTCAGCGTGGCCGCGTCAAGGCTCGTTCCGATCACCGCCTTCGCGGCATCAATGGCGAGTAGCGGCGTTTCGTGCAGATTGGTCAGGCCGATCGCGCAAGAAGCAACCTTGCCACCCGACATCGTGAGCACCACCGCGGCTGCCGCCGTGGCGTAGTCCCCGACCTTTCGTTTCAGTTTCTCGTAGGCGTAGCCGTGGCCGGCCGCAGGCAGAGGGACAGAAATCGCGGTCAGGATCTCGCCGGGCTCGAGCGCGGTGAAATAGGCGCCCTGGTAGAATTCGCTGGCCGCGACCTCCCGCGCGCCGCCTGTCCCTTCGAGCCGGTAAGCGGCGCCCAAGGTCATCATCAGCGCCGGCATGTCGTTGCCGGGGTCGCCATTGGCGACGTTGCCGCCGATCGTGCCCATATAGCGCACCTGCGGATCGGCGATCAGCGCTGCAGCCTCGTGCAGGATCGGCAGCGATTTGGCGATGTCGTCCGACGCCAGCAGCTCATGCTGGGTGGTCATGGCGCCGATCACGATCTTGTTGCCGTCGCGGCGGATGCCCTTCAACCCGGCGATCCCGTGCAGATCGACCAGATGCTCGGGGCTCGCGAGCCGAAGCTTCATCATCGGGACCAGGCTGTGGCCGCCGGCAAGCGGGCGGGCTTCATCGCCCAGGGTCGAGAGCAGTTTGACCGCATCGGCCAAGGTCGCAGGCCGGTGATAGCTGAACGGGCCAGGAATCATCGTCTCCTCCATGCGTCTTTGTGTTTTGGCGCGTATTCCGTTCGCAAAACCGGAAGCCCAATTTTGCGGAATAGGCGCTTGATCCAGACGTCGCGCGGAGGCTCCTCCCGGAATTTTTCATAGACAAGGCAGCAACCGCCGCTTCGTCACCGGTTGATGGAATTCGCACGAAATGCGGCCGGCGGGCACGAAATGCGTCAGGCAATGCGACCTATCAAATCCGTCATCCTGAGGGCGCGCGCCTTGCGGTGCACTTGCACCGCTGGGCGAGCCTCGAAGGATGAGCGGCCCGACTGCAGATCCGGGCCGTCGCCCTTCGAGACGGCCGCGTCGCGGCCTCCTCAGGATGACGGGAATAGAGTGCGAGAGCGTAGCCTCAAACGTGGTGATTGCGCCTGGCGAGACCAAGACGCGCCTTGACCTCGGCGATCTTGGCGCGGCTCACGGGCACGCGATGGGGAGTCGGGCCGTCGAGTTCGATGATGGCGCCATCCCCTTCCTTGCGCACGAAAGTGACGTGCGGGATCGCCACGATATGGCTGCGATGCACCCGGACGAACAGGCCGGGATCGAGCTGCGCCTCGGCTTCCGAGATCGACCACGGGCACATCCGCTCCCGGGTGCCGTCATGCACCCTGGTATAATGGGCGTCAGCCCGGACGCTGCGCACGTCGGCGGTATCGATGAAGTGCGTGCCGTTGGCGCCCTCGACCGGGAGCCGGGGCGCCGGCGCCGGGCGCGGCGGCTGGCCGAGACCGCCGAGCGGCGCCGACGTCAAGCGCGGAAAGCTGGCGGCGGCTCCCGCATCGGGCGATGCCAGGGCAACAGTTGCTTCCGCGACCGGGCCGGTCGCGACGGCGGCCGCAGCGGTTTGCCGGCGCGGATCCGGCACCAGCGACAGCAGAAAACCCGCCGCGATCACGAAACACAGCACGGCCACCACCACCGAGAGGATTTGCGGCGACGCGGCCAGTCCCCCGGCCAACTGGTGATGGGCGATTTCCGAACGCGGGACGAAATGCATGCCGAGCATCGCCGTGTAATGCATGCCGGACACCGCGATGCCGAATGCGATCGCGCTGGCGGTCAACCGGATGCCGTCCTGGCGGGCGAGGAACGCGCGCAGGCCGCCATAGGCCGCGACGATGGCAATCAGAACCGACAGCAAGATCATGGAGGTGTCGTGCTCGATGGCGAAGTTTCCGGCCAGCCCGTGGATGCCGACATAGTGCATGCTCACGATCCCGGCCCCGAGCAGCACCGCCGACGAGATCACGCGCCGCTGCGACGGCTCGCCGATGCTGAGGAAGAACAGGGAAACGCCGACCACCAGCGCGCAGATCAGGAAGGAGACGATGGTGGGGAGCACGAGATAGACGGCGTCCGCCGGGATCGGCGCCGCCAGCACCCCGACGAAATGCATGGTCCAGATGCCGATGGCGAGGAAGCCAGCCGCGCCCGACAGCAATACGCGACGGCTCACGCCCGGCGTCCCGCGGATGCGCGCCGCGAGGCCGAAACCGGTGTAACCTCCCAGGATCGCGATCACCACCGAGAGCGCGACGAGATAGGGATCGTGTCCTTCGAACATGACCTTCCCGGCCGCCCGTCTCCACGGGCGTGCCTCCTCCCGCCGGCAAGTCTATCGGCGGCCGTGGAAATGACAATCGACCGATTGTGGCTTCGGCTATCGTTGAATCACACGATCCCCGCGGCGACCTGTCCGCGCAGCCGCTCCAGGCTGAGCAGCGTATCGGCGCAGGCCTCCGCGACCTCGACGCCCTTGGTCGCGAAATGCTTGCGGAAAAACTCGAAATGCGC
Organism: uncultured Alphaproteobacteria bacterium; assembly: GCA_963742085.1. Taxonomy (GTDB): domain Bacteria; phylum Pseudomonadota; class Alphaproteobacteria; order Rhizobiales; family Xanthobacteraceae; genus Bradyrhizobium. Next base: position 26,636 of record CAVUKM010000003.1, read on the forward strand.
CGCGGTTTCATTGAACTGCTGTGGCGTCACCACCGCCGAGAACACCGGCACCTCGGTGCGCAACTGCACCTCCATCAGTGCCTTGATCACGGTTTCGGCGATATATTCGTCGTCGATCACAAGTCCCGCCGCGACGATTGCGGTATAGCGCCTGGTCTTGGCCAGCAGCTGCACGTGCAGCGGGATTTCGAACGATCCCGGCACCTCGAACACATCGACCTGCGCGCGCGCGATGTGGCGCGCCTCGATTTCGGCGAGGAACGCATCGCGGCATTCGGTCACGACGTCGCGATGCCAGGCGGACTGCACGAAGGCGACCCGCTGCGATTTTGCAAAACGCGGATACACCGGCGGAGGTGACCGTTCGACTGTTTCGGGCGAGTCTTTCGGGTCGGGTTGTTGCGACAGCTGATTTATGGCGTTCCTCGTATCAGGACCAGAATCAGGGCATGGGGAGCGACGCGCCGCGCATCTTGCGGCTGTCGCGACCGTTCTCTTTCATCCGGACTTTAACCGTCGGCTTCGGAATCTCACCGAATCTGCTGACCCTTCTTTCCAGGGAATCTCCGCTGCGGAATTCCAGGAGAAGAAAGCGCTCGCGGGCTTGGGCTTGTCCACCCTTACCGCCGGTGGGGAATTCCACCCCGCCCTGAGATGAGGGGAACTATGCCCAAGCGCGGTGCCTGCAGCAAGACGCTCGGCGATCGGGAACCAGCATGGCGCCATGATGCCGGAGCCGGACACCACCGCACTATTCCAACGCGAGATTCGGGCAAAAAAATTAACGATTAAGGCGCGCACGTGAATCCGATTCCGGTTTGTTCTCATGACAAAAGTTAACGGAAAAGAAGAGCTGTGGACGATTTGAGCTTTGCCTGTGGATGGACTCACCGTGCCGTTGCGCGGATTCCGCAAATCACATCACTTCGTCCCGGCAGGCTCGATCCTGACATCGGTCAGGCCATCGGAAAGTTGCAGTCAGCGGCGACGCGTCCGGCAAATGCGTGTCTGCACGCTGCGTGCGTATCATATTCGTATCCGAATTTCGCAAAGGCAAGGTCGAGACGGAATGTCCCTCCTCGAAGGCACTATCGATTCCCGGAACAATCCGCTCGCGGTGGTCGAGGATGTCGCCGCCGAACACAACTGGTCGTTCGAACGCTCCGGCGAAGACGAGGTGACCATCGTCTCCAGGGGCGCCTGGACCGATTACGAGCTGTCCTTCACGTGGATGGGCGAGATCGAGGCGCTGCATCTCGCCTGCGCCTTCGACATGAAGATTCCTGCCGCCCGCAGGGGCGAGGTGCAGCGGCTGATCGCGGCGATCAACGAACAATTATGGGTCGGGCATTTCGATATCTGGACCCATACCGGCATGATCATGTACCGCCAGGCGCTGGTGCTGCCGGGCGGGATCACCGCCTCGACCGCGCAATGCGAGACCATGCTGGTCAGCGCGATCCACGCCTGCGAGCGTTATTATCCGGCGTTCCAGTTCGTGGTCTGGGCCGGCAAATCGGCGACCGAAGCCATGAGCGCGGCGATGTTCGACACCGAGGGCGAGGCATAGCGGCGCGCGTCGGGCGCGCGGCCCCTCCCCCATTTTCGGTGTCGCCCCCGCGCACGCGGGGACCCATATTCCGTGACGACAATTGCGTCGCTCGGCGCTTGTTGCAGATATCTCAATGAACTAGAACCGCTGGTGGTTATGGGTCCCTGCCTTCGCAGGGACGACTTCATTGTTTGTGGTGATGGTTGTGAGATCCGCCAGCGCTCTACGAGATATCAAAGGCACCGTCGTCCTCGCCGGCGCAGGGAAGATGGGCGGCGCGATGCTGTCGGGCTGGCTGTCGCAGGGCCTCGACGCCAAAAGCGTCGTGGTGATCGAGCCACATCCCTCCGACGACATCCGCGCGCTCGCGGCAAAAGGCGTTCGCCTCAATCCGCCGCCAAAGGATGCCGGCAACGTCGCCGCTCTCGTGGTCGCGCTGAAGCCGCAGATATTCGGCGAAGCCGGACCTGGCCTGAAGCCGTTCGCAGGTCCTTCCACGCTCGTCGTCTCGATCATGGCGGGAACGACGATCGCAGGGATCACCGAGGTCTGCGGCGGCAACGTGGTGCGCGCCATGCCGAACACGCCGGCCGCGATCGGCCGCGGCATCACAGTGGCGGTGGCGGCAAAGAGTGTCGAGCCTGCGCAGCGCACGGTCGCCGATAGCCTGCTGCGCGCCACCGGCTCGGTCGAGTGGGTCGAGGACGAGGGATTGATGGACGCGGTGACGGCCGTCTCCGGCTCCGGTCCGGCCTATGTGTTTCTCTTGGCTGAAGAACTGGCGCGCGCCGGCGTCGAGGCTGGCCTGCCCGAGGCGCTTGCAACCAGGCTCGCGCGTGAAACCGTCGCAGGCTCCGGCGAATTGTTGCATCGCTCTGATCTTTCTCCCGCGACGCTGCGCCAGAACGTCACCTCGCCCGGCGGCACCACGGCGGCGGCGCTGGCGGCGCTGATGGGAGCGGACGGCATGCAATCGCTGCTGACGCGCGCGGTCGCCGCCGCGACGAAGCGATCAAGGGAACTGGCGAAAAAGTAGATCATTTCGGGCCCGGGCATGGGTGCAACGCCACCCACCGTCTTGGGTGGGCAGCATTGCACCTTAGAGAGAAGAAGAATCGGCCTTTGCAAAGCCAGCCTGTGACTGCTTCCGAGACTATCCCGGAAGTCTCATCGGAAAACTAGCTTCCGGAGGGATTGAGCGACGGATCTTTGCCGCCCACCCAGGATGGGTCCCTTCCACCAAAGCCAAAGCCGTTCATGTCCGAGCCGTCAAGCGTTCGCGGAGCGGCATAGATCGGTCCGTTCCACTGATTATAGGCTCGCCGAAAATCCGACCGATCATAGCTTCGGCCAAGATACGCTTTGCGCGCGTGATACTCGGACGCCGTGGCCATTTGAACTGCCAATCCAGAAATCAGCAGCGCGCCGAAAATAGTAAGAGCTGTCTTCCGCATGCTCGCCTCCATTGGTTGACATTCGATCGAGGCAACTGCCTCGCCTTGTCCGTCTTGACGAGACAAAACCATGCCTCATCAACACTGCCCACCATGGCCGAACCCGTTCGGAGTGCGTGTGGTCCACCCCACATTTCACGAAGTCTTGACGACCAACACGGCATCAAAACATGCTGCGTCAGAATGTCACCTCGTCCGGCGGCGGCGCCGTGCTCGAAGGAGCTGGCGAAGTATTTAACCCGCGCCCAGACGCTTGGAGAACGCCTCGACGTTGACGAGGCCGCGGGCATGACGGCCCTCGCCGATGCGGCGTTTGTCGTCGAAAGCTTCCACCTCGAACCGGATCACGCGCCGCTCCACCGCGATCACCCGCGCCGTGGTGCGCACCAGCGCGCCGACCGGGGTGGCCGAAAGATGCCGGATATCGACCTCGGTGCCGACGGTGACCCAGCCCGGTTCGAGATGAGGCTTGATCGCGTCGGCGGAAGCGAGCTCCATCTCCAGGATCATCATCGGCGTCGCATAGACCATCGGCATGCCCGGGACGAAATGCCCGACCGTGCGCTCCGCCGGCACCACCAGCCTGCGCTCGGCGCTCATGCCGATTTTGATAAGGTCGCGTGCGTCCATGGGATTTCCTGAAAGTAAATACCCTCACCGTCGTCCCGGCAAAGCGAGCACCGCGAGCGCGAGCCGGGCCCCATAACCACAACCGTTGATGTCGTGCAAAGCTGGAGCCGCCGCCCGGCGTAACAACAAGCATGGGTGGTTATGGGTCCCCGCGTTCGCGGGGACGACGCGTGGCGGCGTTATTTCTTCGCGGCAGCGGCGCGCTCGACAAAAGTCTTGCCGCCCTTCATCTTGTGGGCCAGCGGCGCCTCGTTGATCTGGATCACCACGGCGTCGGCGTCGACGCCGAGATTCTTCACCAGCGCTTGCGTGATGTCGCGCATCATGCCGGCCTTCTGTTCATCGGTGCGGCCCGCGGCCATGCTGATGGTAATTTCAGGCATTCTTGTCACTCCCTTTGCTCTTGCTGCGAACACTACTTCTACCGGGGATGCTCCCACCTCTCGCCTAAGGCGCTGGCACCGCATTTTGCCCTGTCGTCATCATCCGCGACAGGCTAATTCCACTTCACCCCATGCTTATCAAGAATCTTGCGCACTTCATCGACCAATGCAGCCTGCGGCACCTTGGTTTGGGCCTCGCCCTGCTTCTGCAGATACTCGTCGCGATCCTTTTCAAGTTTTGCGAGCTCAGCACCAAGGATCAGATCCTTTAGCAGAACCTGCGGTCCCGCAGGATCGTCCTTCTCGTCCGAGCCCTGAATGATCACGCAAGGCGAGTTGCGCCGGTCGGCGTATTTGAGCTGGTTGCCCATGTTCTTGGGATTGCCGAGATAGAGTTCGGCGCGGATCTTTGCCTCGCGCAGGACGGCGACCATCTTCTGGTAATCGGCGACGCGGTCGCGATCGAACACCGTGACCACGACAGGACCGAATTCGGGCCTGGTGCCGAGCTTGCCGAGCATCGTGAGCGCGGCCTGCAGCCGCGACACGCCGATGGAAAATCCGGTCGCCGGCACGACCTCGCCGCGAAAGCGCGACACCAGCCCGTCATAGCGTCCGCCGCCGCCGACCGAGCCGAAGCGAACGGGGCGGCCTTTTTCGTCCTTGGTGTCGAGCAGCAATTCAACTTCGTAGACCGGGCCGGTGTAGTATTCGAGGCCGCGAACGACCGAGGGATCGATCTTGATCCGATCAGAGCCGTAGCCGGATGCGGCAACGAGTTTGCGGATTTCTTCCAGCTCTTCGCGGCCCTGCTCGCCGATCTTGCTATCGCGCAGCCGCAAACCAAGCTGCGCATCTTTCTCTTCGTTATCGCCTGTGTCCTCGATAACACTTGTCACCAGAACAATATCAGCGGCTTTCAGTCCCGCGCCCTTAGTGAAGTCGCCGGACTTCGTCCTTGCGGCCGTCACTGAGGAGTTGCTGAACCCCCAAAATCCCTAGACGATCGAGCTTATCGATCGCGCGCATGACGGTCAGCCATTGACCATCATCGTGGATACCGATTGCCTCTCGCACCCCATCAAGCACCTTGCGGTTATTCACCTTCACCACATAGCTGCCACGCGGGATGCCCAGCGCCTCCATCGTGTCCGCCGCCATCATGCACATTTCGGCGTCGGCGGCGGGCGAAGCCGAGCCCACCGTGTCGGCGTCGAACTGCATGAACTGGCGGAAGCGGCCCGGGCCCGGCTTCTCGTTGCGGTAGACGTAGCCTTCGCGGTAGCTGCGATAGGGCTTTGGCAGTGAATCGAAATTTTCCGCGACATAGCGCGCAAGCGGCGCGGTCAGGTCGTAGCGCAGCGAGATCCACTGCTCGTCGTCGTCCTGGAACGAGAACACACCCTCATTGGGCCGGTCCTGATCGGGCAGGAATTTGCCGAGCGCGTCGGTATATTCCATCGCCGGGGTTTCCACCGGCTCAAAACCGTAGCGCTCGTAGACTTCGCGGATTTTCTCGACCATCGCGCGGGTCGCCGCGATCTCGGCGGGCCCGCGATCGGCGAGCCCGCGCGGCAGGCGGGCTTTGAGTTTTTGCGGTTTTTTCGGTTTTTGAGTGTTATCGCGCATGCAGCGGTCCTATCAGCGCTCACCGGGTGCGGCAAGCGTGCGTCCTCCTGCTTAATGCCAGAATTCGTCATGGCCGGGCTTGACCCGGCCATCCACGTCTTCCTTCACCGCTGGTCTCAAGACGTGGATGCCCGGGACAAGCCCGGGCATGACGCAGCAACTAAGTGGCTTGCCCGCCTTTACGCCGCCGCCGCCTTGCCCTTCGGCTGCACTTCGGCGGTGTAGTCCTTCATCAGCGCTTCCGAAATAGCGCCGGGGGTGAACTTCCAGTGCGCGATTTCCGAGACCGGCGTCACCTCGGCGGCGGTGCCGGTGATGAAGCACTCGGAAAAGCCGGTAAGCTCCTCCGGCATGATGCGGCGCTCGATCACCTCGATGCCCCGGCGCCTGGCCAGTTCGACCACGGTCGCCCGCGTAATGCCGGCCAGGAAGCAGTCGGCGATCGGCGTGTGGATCTTGCCGTCGTTGATGAAGAAGATGTTGGCGCCGGTGCATTCGGCGACGCGGCCCTGCCAGTCCAGCATCATCGCGTCCGCATAGCCCTCGCGCTCGGCCTTGTGCTTGGAGATGGTGCAGATCATGTAGAGCCCGGCCGCCTTCGCCAGCGCCGGTATCGTCGCGGGATCAGGCCGGCGATATTCGGCGAGCCCGATGCGGATTCCCTTCAGCTTTTGCGCCGGATCGAAGTAGCTCGGCCATTCCCAGGCGGCGACGGCAAGATGGATGGTGTTGGTCTGCGCCGACACGCCCATCATCTCGGACCCGCGCCAGGCGACGGGACGGACATAGGCATCGGGCAGGTTGTTCTTGTCGATCACCAGCTGCTTGGCGGCGTCGATCTCGGCCGCCGACCACGGGATTTCGAAATCCAGGATACGCCCGGAATTCTTCAGCCGCTCCGAATGTTCCGTGCTCTTGAAGATCTTGCCGCCATAGGCGCGCTCGCCCTCGAAGACGCAGCTGCCGTAATGCAGGCCGTGGGTCAGCACATGGACGTTGGCATCGGCCCACGGCACCAGTTTGCCGTCGTACCAGATGACGCCATCGATTTTATCGAACGAAACTCCCATGGGCTTTCTCCCGGATCGACGCGCTGCCCGCGCGTCTCGCGCCGCGGCGCGGTGTGTTACGCCTGGCCCCCGTTTATGACCGGCCTTGCGGACGGTTGCCACGCCGGCATGACCCTAGCTCATGCTTTTGTGATAGGCGGAAGTCCAGTATGTTTGCCGAAATGCCGCTCGACAATCGTACGGTCACCAAATTGGCGGCCCAGCCGCTACCTTTGGGGTTTCTGCGGGATTTCCTGGGCCGCTTGCAACATCGCCACCATCGAAACGACTTAATATTTCGCTGTGGTTAGCTGTTTTGTAACATTGAACCCAAGATATGTCAATATGCCTGACATAAATTTCCCGAATCCGTCCGCCGCGCCCGATTCGAAGGCGAGCGAGGGGCGTTCGCCGGCGCCGGCCGGCTTGCGCTGGGACATTATCGAGCTGTTGTTCTTCGCCTACCGGGATTTCGTCGGCGATGCCGATAATGAGCTGGAAGCGTTCGGCTTTGGCCGGGCCCATCACCGCGTATTGCATTTCGTCTACCGCTACCCCGGGCTGAAGGTGGCCGATCTCCTCGACGTGCTGCGAATCACCAAGCAATCGCTGGGACGGGTGCTCAAGCAACTGCTCGATGAAAGCTATATCGTGCAGAAGGCCGGCAATAACGACCGGCGGCAACGCCTCCTTTTCGCCACCGCAAAGGGCGAGGCGCTGGTGGCGAAGCTTGCAGGACTGCAAACCGACCGGCTAAACCGCGCGCTGCGCGACATCGCCCCATCTGGCGAAGATGCGATCGGCCAGTTCCTGCGCGCGATGATCGATCGCGACGAACCCGACAAGGTGCTGGAAACCATTTTTGGAACCGGCAACGCGACCGCAAAGGCAAAGGAATAATGATAGCTCTCGCTGCAACCGTCGCACGCACGCCGCCGCGACCGGCCGACGACGCCCCGCATCTCTTGCTGGTCGATGACGACCGCCGCATCCGCGATCTGCTGTCGCGCTTTCTTTGCGGCGAAGGCTACCGCGTCACCACGGCGATGAGTGCGAAGGACGCACGCGCCAGGCTCAACGGCCTGCATTTCGACCTCTTGATCCTCGACGTGATGATGCCCGGCGAAACCGGTTTCGATCTCGCCCGTTTCATTCGCACCTCGTCATCGGTGCCGATCATCATGCTGACGGCGCGCCACGAGGCCGAAAGCCGGATCGAGGGCCTGCAGATCGGCGCCGACGACTATGTCGCCAAGCCGTTCGAGCCGCGTGAACTTGTGTTGCGGATCGGCAATATCCTCAAGCGCACCGCACCGCCGCCGGTGGCGGCGCTGGAGCAGACCGCGTTCGGGCCCTACGTCTATCATCTGGAACGCGGCGAACTTCGCCAGGGTGAAGAGACCATCCATCTCACCGACCGCGAGCGCGACATGCTGCGCATTCTCGCACTGGCGCGGGGCGAGACCGTAGCGCGCGGCGCGCTGACCGGCGACGGCACCGTCAACGAGCGCGCCGTCGACGTCCAGATCAACCGCCTGCGCCGCAAGATCGAGCGCGACCCCGCCAACCCGCTGTTCCTGCAGGCGGTGCGGGGCATCGGCTATCGCCTGGTCGCTTCGCCTTGAGCGCTTCCTTGTGAATCCTGTCGGATGAATTCAGCCCGATGAGCACGCTCGACACCGGCCTCACGCTGATCCGCACCGCCGCGGGGCGGGTTTCCGCGGCCAACGGCTGGATGGGCAACGCGTTCAAGAGCTGGATGCCGACCGGGCTTTACGCCCGCGCGCTGCTGATCATGATCGTGCCGATGGTGGTGCTGCAATCGGTGGTGGCGTTCGTGTTCATGGAACGGCACTGGAATACGGTGACGCGGCATCTCTCCGCGGCGGTGGTGCAGGATATCGCCGCCCTGATCGACGTCTACAAGGGCTATCCGCAGGACAAGGATCGCGCGCTAATTCGTCGCATCGCCCAGCAGCGGCTGGGGCTGGTGGTGGATTTCCTTCCCGTCGGCGACATGCCTCCGCCCGGCCCCAAGCCGTTCTTCTCGCTGCTCGACCAGACGCTCTCCCGGCAGCTTGGCCGGCAAATCGCAAAACCGTTCTGGATCGACACCGTCGGCCGCTCCAACCTGGTCGAAATCCGTATCCAGCTCGACGACGCGGTGATGCGCATCTTCGCCCAGCGCAGCGCCGCCTACGCCTCGAATTCGGAGATCTTCCTGTTCTGGATGGTAGGCACGTCCTCGATCCTCCTGATTGTCGCGGTGCTGTTCCTGCGTAACCAGATCAGGCCGATCCTGCGGCTTGCGGATGCCGCCGAGAGCTTCGGCAAGGGCCGCGAGGCACCCAACTTCCGTCCGCGCGGGGCGCGCGAGGTGCGCCGCGCCGCGCAGGCCTTCATCGAGATGAAATCGCGCATCGAGCGCTCGATCGAACAGCGCACCGCGATGCTGGCCGGGGTGTCGCACGATCTGCGCACCATCCTGACCCGCTTCAAGCTCGAACTGGCGCTGATCGGCGACAGTCCGGAAGTCGACGCCATGCGCAAGGACGTCGACGAGATGTCGGGCATGCTGGAGGATTACCTCGCCTTCGCACGCGGCGACAGCGGCGAACAGGCGCAGCCGACCGATATGACGCAGGCGCTGGAGGAATTGCGCAGCGACGCCGAGCGCAATGGCCATGCCACCACGGTGGCATTCCACGGACTGCCGGTCGTGACGGTGAAGCCGGCCGCGTTCAAACGCTGCCTCGCCAACCTGGTGTCGAATGCGGCGCGGCACGCCGACAAGATTTCAATCACCGGGCACCGCGATCATCGCTACTTGACGGTGACGGTCGACGACGACGGACCGGGCATTCCCCAGTCCATGCGCGAGGAAGTATTCAAGCCGTTCCTGCGGCTGGATGATGCCCGCAACCAGGATGAGGGCGGCACCGGACTGGGTCTTGCCATTGCCCGCGACATCGCGCGCTCGCATGGCGGCGACATCATGCTCGGCGACAGCCCGATCGGCGGGCTTCGCGCCACGGTGCGGATCCCGGTGTGAGATTTTCCCTCGCCCCGCTCTTCGCGGGGTCGAGACCAGCGAAGCCCGCCCTTGGAGCGCTTACTTCGGCATCAGTCCCTTGAGCTTTTCCGCGTCCTTGATGTTGAGCTTGAAGCCGCCGGGCATCACGATGTCGCCGGGCTTCTGATCGGGCTTGCAGGCCCCCAACCACTTTGCCTCGACCGTCATGGCGGTATCGCGCGGCATGCCGGCGGGGCCGTGTTCGCTGTGCGCGGTGGTCTTCACGGTGTAGGCGGAATTGAAATCGCCGGTGATCTCCGAATGCGAGGTCATCGACACGCCCGCCACGCTGCACACGGAATCGGTGACGTAGCCGGTCGCGGTCTGCTGGATATCCTGCTTGGAACAGATTTCCTTCGACATCGGCGAGAAAGAGCTCGCCATCTCCTTGTCGGTGGTGGCGTCAGTGCAATGCTGCATCGTCATTTCGGGCAGCGGCGAGCCGGTCCGCACCATCTTCATTTCCCAAAGACCCGCCTTGCGAAGCGGCATTTCAACCGCGCGCGCTTCGAGCGCCGGCAACAACGCCAGCAGACAGGGCCCCAGGCAAAGTGAAAGAAGCTGTCGCATCATGCTCCGCACTCCCGATGAAATGCTGAAGACGGGATAATTCGATTCAGTATTTGGTGCGCAGCGGCTGTGCGCTGGCACCGTAGGGCACCCAGCGGCAGGCAAAGGAGACGTAACCGCCTTCATACGGCTCGACCGCAAGGAATTTCACCACCTTGCCGTAGCTTGCGCAGTGATCGACCGCGAGCTGGCGGGCATCGGTCGTGGAGGCCAATGAATAGGCGATGATGCCGCCGGTATCGTTGCCCTTGAAGGGTGGCACCCAATCGGCCAGCGCCGGCGCAGAGGCCAGCATTCCGCAGACGGCAAGCAGGCTTGTGGCCCCAATGATTCGCATCGCAAACTCCGTTTTGCACGAGGCGCACCTTAGAGCGCCTCGGTGGCGGTGAAAAGAACGGCTGCAGCTGGGAGGCAGACTTGTTGGCAGGTGTTGCCGCGCTGCACCTGAGCTCCCTCATCTGCGCTTTCGCGTCAGTAACCCCTTCTGTGGCAAAGATTTCCTGGGTTAAGCCCATCGTCAGGAACAGGGCGAACCCCAAGCTGGCGGAAAGACCGCCGCAGGCATCGACCACACTGTCCGCCCGTCGGCCGATGGTTCCCCGTGCAAAAGAACGTCGCCTAGGTTGATGCGCCGCAAGGCAGGCGGACGCGGTCGGGTCTCTAATTCTTCCAAATGTCGAAATGGTCACGCATCGGTGCACTGTCAGCATTGCTGGTTGGCGTCTCGCTGTCGGCCAACGAGCCGTTCGGCGTCGCGACGGTTCCGGCCGGCGAAGGACAGCTTTCGGCGATCTGGCGGTGGCTCGACCCGGCGATCCGCGCCGACGAGGCCACCATCGCCGCCTGTCGATCGGATCCGGCCTGCGGCTCGCCCGCCGCCTTGCGGATCGCCGCCATCGTTGACGAGGCCATGAAGTACGAGGGCCGCGCGCGGGTCGGACACATCAACCGGGCGATCAACCAGGCCATCCCGACGACACGTCATGACGTTGCCTGGATGTCCCCGCTCGTGGCGATGGCATTGCCCGGCGACTGCAAAAGCTACGCGGTGGTGAAGTACGCCGCGCTTGGCGATGCCGGGATCGCGGCAGCCGACCGACGCCTCGTCATGATCTGGGACCGGGCGCACCCGCGAGAGAATCACCTGATCGTCGTGGTCCGGGTCAAGCTGCAATGGCTGATCCTGGACGACGTCACCGCGACATTGGTCGAGAGTACCGGCCAGCCGACTTACGAGCCGCGGCACATGTTCGACGAGACCGGCGTCAGGGACTTCGCACCGGTCGTTCATGGGGCGGGGAGCTGACGAGGCGGCAAAAAAGCGTCCCGAAAGGCGGATTTTTCTGGCTGCCGTCGTGGCCGAAACAACCCCGTCCATTCAGGCCGCTGCTCGCCGGCGACCCAATGAAATCACATTATCTTTGCTGCTGTGATAATGCTGCACTTGACCTCTTCGCACCTTCGCGGCACGGTCTGTTCGTTCGATCATCCGGCGGACCGTTTATGCGCGACCTCATCACAGACTCTCGGAACGCCAGCTTCTCGCTGAAAAGAGGCTTGGGTATCGTTCTTGGCGCCCTGCTTGGACTGTTTGTCCTGGGCCAGGCGGCCGAGGCGGCCAATCCGCTGGAACTGAATTTCTGGCTGTCGGGCCCAAAATATGACGGGCGGCTCGCCTCCTGCGAGGCGGTGCTCGGGACCATCACGTCCCAGTTCCAGGAGAAGGAAAGCACCTTCTGGAATTCGTCGCTGCAGATCACGGCCTACGGCCGGATCCACGAAACAGCATACCGGCCCTGGCAATCGGATAATATTCCGCGCCGCTACTGCAGTGGCGATGTGATGCTGAGCGACGGCAAGATGCGCACGGTCCATTACTCGATCATCGAGGATGGCGGTTTTGCCGGCTACAACCAGGGTATCGAATGGTGCGTGACCGGGCTTGACCGCAACTGGGCCTATAACCCCGCCTGCAGGGCCGCACAGCCCTGATTTTGGGGCGATTTTCTGCATCCTCGAGTTGAGGCGCTTCGTCCGTTCCCTTCCCATTTTCATTTTGTTCTTGAAATGTTCCGGCCAGATGCTAGGCTTCCAGCACAGTCTGGCATGAGGGCATCACCATGTTTGAGTTTCGTTCGGGTTGGACGGCACGGATTTCGGCCGGCTTCGGCCACCTCCTCTTGATGGCGCTGATCGGCATCGCCGCAGCGGACACCGCTTCGGCGCAGGATCGCCGGCAGAACACGCCAGGTGCGTTCGATTTCTACGTATTGTCGCTGTCGTGGTCGCCCTCCTTCTGCGAGGAAGCGTCGGAGCGCGGCAATAGCGGGCGTTCGCAGGCCCAGTGCGGCGAGCGTCCATTTTCCTTCGTGGTGCACGGCCTGTGGCCGCAATACGAACATGGCTTTCCCGATTATTGCGAACGGCCCTCGCCGCGGCTCGACCGCAATATCATGGCCTCGATGCTGGATCTGATGCCGGCGCCCGGGCTGATCTTCAACGAGTGGGACAAGCACGGCACCTGCTCGGGGCTATCGCCGCGGGCCTATTTCGAGACCATCCGCAAGGCCCGCTCGGCGGTGAAGATTCCCCCCGAATTCATTGAATTGCCCGATCCGAAGACCGTCGCGCCGTCGGAAATCGAGGAAGCCTTCATCAAGGTCAATCCCGGCCTCTCCAGTGCCGCGATTGCCGTGACCTGCAACAGGACGCGGCTGAGCGAAGTGCGTATCTGCATGAGCAAGGACCTCCAGTTCCGCGCCTGCGAGGAAATCGATCGCCGCGCCTGCCAGCGCGAGCAGGTGCTGATGCCGCCCGTGCGCGGCGGCTGAGGGACGACGTCATTCCGGGCGATGCCAGCGGGTCCGCGCCGGGCGCCGCCCGATGACAGACGCCGCCTTCAGCGCGGAATGACGTGGGTTACTTTCGTCCGCTGATGTCGTAACCCCTCTCCCATGAACTATCGTCACGCCTTTCATGCCGGCGGCTTTGCCGATGTCATCAAGCACATCGTGCTGGTGCGCATGCTCGTTTATCTGCAGGAAAAGCCGGCCGCGTTTCGGGTGATCGACACCCATGCCGGCGCCGGCGTCTACGATCTCGCCGGCGACGAGGCGAGCCGCGGCGGCGAATGGCTCACGGGCATTGCGCGCATCATGCAGGCGCGCTTCTCGGAAACCACGACGCCGCTGATGAAGCCCTATCTCGACATCGTCAGGGCCTTCAATCCGCATGCCCCGCTCAAGACCTATCCGGGATCGCCGCTGATCGCCCGCGCGCTGCTGCGGCCGCAGGATCGCCTGACGGCATGCGAGGTCGAACCGAAAGCGCGCAAACAGCTGATCGACGCGCTGCGCCGCGACACCCAGGCCCGCGTGGTCGACCTCGATGGCTGGACCGCATTGCCGGCCTTCGTGCCGCCAAAGGAACGGCGCGGCCTGGTCCTGATCGATCCGCCTTACGAGCAGAAGGACGAGTTTGACCGATTGGCCTCGGGTTTTGCGGAAGCCTTCGCCAAATGGCCGACCGGCAGTTACCTGCTGTGGTATCCGGTCAAGAGCCGGCGCGTCACCGACGACCTGGCGCGGCATGTCGCGCGGGCGGTGGCCGGCAGCACGCCCCCCGGGAAAGCCTTGCGTCTGGAGTTCAGCGTCGCGCCGCGGACCGCCGAGGCCGGCCTGACTTCGGCGGGCCTTTTGATCGTCAACCCGCCATGGACACTGGCCGGCGAGCTCAAGGCCATCCTTCCCGAACTCGAAAAGCCGCTCGGCCAGGGCGGCGCTGGCCGGTTCAGACTCGAGACGCCCGGCCCCTAGACGGGGTCCGGCCCAGCTGGCGCCGTGAAAAGTCCGATAGGCAATTTGCCGCGAACCGTATTATGCTTGGCCCATTGAGATCGGCTTTACGTTCCGCTTCCGCGAATGGTAGCGGCGGAGTGACAAGGCCTCAGATATTTCAAAAGGCGGGTCGCAGCTCGTTACCCGATCCGCCCGGATGGCCAAGCTTTCCGGCAGCGAATGTCCGGTCGGCCGATACGCAGGGAGCGTAGCGGCGGAGCAATGCGGGGAGGAGTTTCCCGATGGCCATGACTGGTACGGTCAAGTTCTTCAACGGAGAACGCGGCTATGGCTTCATCAAGCCCGATGACGGAGGCCGCGATGTTTTCGTCCACATCACGGCGGTGGAGCGGGCGGGGTTGAAGGATCTGACCGAAGGACAGCGCATCACATTCGAGGTCGAGCCGGACAAGAAGGGCAAAGGCCCCAAGGCGGTCAACCTGGTAATTTCTTCGTGAGCTAAAGGTTCACGCCGAAACGGAATGAATTCTTGCGTGCGAATCGAGACTGCCCTGCGGCTCAGATTGCTGCGGCATGCATGATGTGGCCGCCCCTGGCGGGCGCCGATCGTTCGGCTTCGGGGAAGAAGCGCGCGGCGAGCCGCTCCGGCCCGATATCATCGACATGGCCAAAGCCGATCGCGCTCAATTCGGCGCGCAGTCGCTCTGTTTCGAAATAGCTCTGGATCCGCTCGCCAACGGCTGCGACCCGTTCGGCCAGCGCCCGGTGCGCAATCCGACCGGCCGGCGTGATCGAGGCCGCCGGATTGACGTAGTCGAACACCACTTCGCCGCCGCCGGGCAGGCCGGCAATAAACGCAAGCGTCGAGAAGACGGCTTGTTCCGTGAGATAGGGCACGACGCCAAGCCAGCTAACGAAAGTGCGCGCGCCATGATCGAAGCCCGCGGCGCCAAGCGCGTCCGCCAGCGTCTGCCGTTCGAAATCAACGGGAACGAAGGCAAGCGTATCAGGCACGGCAATCGCTGCCGCGGTGAGTTTGTCGCGCTTCCACGCCTGCGTTGCCGGATGATCGATCTCGAAGATCCGCAGGCGTCCGGCGAGATCGGTGCGATAGGCGAGCGTATCGAGCCCGGCTCCAAGCACGACAAGCTGGCGCGCCCCCCTTTCGACCGCGACGTTCAACGCGTCCTCGGCAATGCGCGAGCGCGCCGCGATGAACCAGCGCAGCCGCGGGCCCGACGGATCCGCATGCGCATGGTCGAGCGAAGCCTCGTTGTCGGAGCCGAGAATGCGCGCGGCGAGCGGATCGGCGAGGATCGAGGCACCGTCCAGCAGCTGATGCGCCGCCCGCAAGCGGGCAGCGCCCAACGCGGTTAGACTTGGCTGTCCCGGCTGCATGACCCTGCAATTTTAGAGCAGGATCCAGGGAGTGGATACCGGTTTTCCGAAAGGCGGGTCCTCGGACCCCGACCCGAGGGATCATGTCCGGACCACGCTGTGCATGCGGCATAAAAAAATCCCGGCCGCGCCGCGGCCGGGAGTTTGCGTCCGAAATTTTCTTGTTGATCTCAGAAGTGATAATTCACGCCGGCGCGAAGCGTCCCGAACCGGTAGCCGTTTTGCACGCCGGTGATGGTGAAGTTGCTGTCGTTGAGATTGACATAGAGATATTCGAGCTTCGCGCTCCAATTCTGCGAAAGACCGAATTCGGCACCGAGCCCCACGGTCCAGCCGGCATTGGTGTGGGTCTCCGTCAGGCCGAACGTCTCGCCCTTCAACTCGCCGAATGCCAGACCCGCGGTGCCATAGAGCAGGATGTTGTTGAACGCATAGCCGGCCCGGCCGCGCACCGTGCCGAACCACGGATTGGAGAACTTCCAGGGAGCGAAAGTGTCGGAGGCACCGGTGGCCTCGAGGTCGCCTTCGACGCCGAACACCCACGGGCCCGTCTGCCAGTTGTAGCCGCCCTGCACGCCGCCTGCGAAACCCGAAGGCTTGGTCAGATTGTTGTCGACCGAGCCCCAGGCCCAGCCGAGGTTGCCGCCGAGATAGGGACCGGCCCAGCTAAAAACATTGAGCGGCTGGTTGACGGTGTAGGGAGCTCGCGATCCGTAGGAAAGGTCGGCGGCCTGTACCGTCGCCGTCGAACCCAAGGCGGCCAAGGCCACCGTACCCAAAACGATCCTGCTCATCACTCACTCTCCCCAACTCAACTGCCGCGGTTCCCGCTCTCTGCGCGCCCAAAAGCGCTGTGAAGTGGACCGGCATGGTTACGGATTTCCGCTTTTTGCCGACAAGATTTATCGAGACTTTTAAGTTAAGGGGTTGTTAAGACCTGCCGCCGGCCGCTCCGTAGTCTTAAGGGAGCGTTAACGGGCCGGGATCCGCAAAAACGCCGTCCGCCGTTGCCTCGGTTCGCGCTTTGAATTTTCAGGCGCAGCGCCGGCATCGGTCACGGCGGCGACGCTGGCGATGAGCCAGGCCGGCGCTTAAGTTCATGACCATGGATCACGATTCTACCAACAGCCCGTCATCCCCTGGTCCGAAGGCATCAGGCCGGCGGAGGGCCCGGCCCGGTTCCGGGCCGGCCGCCGCGGCGCCGGAGCTGCCGCCGCAAGAGCTGACTGCTCAAGACCTGACTGCTCAAGCGCTTGCCGCGGAGGATATCGATCCGGCCAGCGTCAGCGCCGAGGAGGACGACGAGGCACGGCTGCCGGAGGTTGCCGAGGAAAGCGGCGAGGCGGTGGCGGAAGGCCCGCTTGCGATCGGCCACGCCGCGATCGAAAACGCGGTGCGCCTGGCGCCCACCTCGCCCGGCGTCTATCGCATGCTGAATGCGGCGAGCGACGTGCTCTATGTCGGCAAGGCAAAGAACGTACGCAAACGGCTCGCTTCCTACGCAAGGGTGAGCGCGCCCCAGCCGGCGCGCATCCTGCGCATGATCGCGGCGACCGTTTCGGTCGAGATCATCTCCACCACGACCGAGACCGAGGCGCTCTTGCTCGAGGCCAACCTCATCAAGCAGTTGCGCCCGCGCTTCAACGTCCAGCTGCGCGACGACAAGTCGTTTCCCTATATTCTGATCACGGGGGATCATTGGGCGCCGCAGATCCTCAAGCACCGTGGCGCCCAAACCCGGCCCGGGCAGTATTTCGGGCCATTCGCGTCGGCAGGCGCGGTCAATCGCACCATCACGGCGCTGCAGCGCGCCTTCCTGATGCGCTCCTGCACCGATGCGTTTTTCGAAAGCCGCACGCGGCCCTGCCTGCTCTACCAGATCCGCCGCTGTTCAGGGCCTTGCACCCGCGAAATTGATTTTCCCGGCTATAGCGAGCTCGTGCGCGAGGCCAAGGATTTCCTGTCCGGCCGCAGCCGGCTCGTAAAGCAGGAACTCGCAACCGAGATGGAGAAGGCATCCGCCGAGCTCGAGTTTGAAACCGCGGCGCTTTACCGCGACCGTCTCGCCGCGCTGTCGGCGATCCAGTCGCAGCAGGGCATCAATCCGCGCACGGTCGAGGAAGCCGACGTATTCGCCATTCATCAGGAGGGCGGCTATTCCTGCGTCGAGGTCTTCTTCTTTCGCACCGGACAGAACTGGGGCAACCGCGCCTATTTTCCGCGCGCGGAGAAGTCGTTCACGCCGGAGGAGGTGCTGGCCTCGTTCCTCGCGCAGTTCTACGACGACAAGCCGCCGCCAAAGCTCATCCTGCTGTCGCACGGGATCGAGGAGAGCGAGCTGATGGCCAATGCGCTGTCGATCAAGGCCGGATTCAAGGTTGAAGTCGCCACTCCCCGGCGCGGCGAAAAGAAGGAACTGATCGCGCATGCGCTGACCAATGCGCGGGAAGCCCTGGGACGCAAGCTCGCCGATACCGCGACGCAGGGCCGCCTGCTGGCCGGCCTCGTCACCACGCTCGGACTATCGCATCCACCGAAGCGGATCGAGGTCTACGACAACAGCCATATCCAGGGCACCAACGCGGTCGGCGCCATGATCGTGGCGGGCCCGGACGGCTTTATCAAGAACCAGTATCGCAAGTTCAACATCAGGTCCGAAGGGCTGACGCCCGGCGACGATTACGCGATGATGCGCGAGGTATTGCAGCGACGCTTCAAGCGGCTGATGGCACCTCCGGCCGAGGGCGACGTGGCCAAGGGGCGGCCCGACGACGATTCGTTTCCACAATGGCCCGACCTCGTCATCATCGATGGCGGGCGCGGCCAGCTCAATGCGGCCCGCGAGATTTTCGAGGGGCTTGGATTGAGCCAGGTCGCGCTGCTGGCCGTGGCAAAAGGACCGGACCGCGACGCCGGCCGCGAAACCCTGTTCATGCCGGGGCGCGAGGCGATCAAGCTGGAGCCGCGCGACCCGGTGCTGTACTTCATCCAGCGGCTGCGCGACGAGGCGCATCGCTTCGTCATCGGCTCGCACCGCAAGCTGCGCAAAAAGGACATCCGCGAGGCCGGATTACAGGAAATTCCCGGCATCGGCCCCTCACGCAAGCGTGCCTTGCTGCACCATTTCGGAACCCTGAAGGAGATCGAACGGGCGTCGATCGCCGATCTCGGCAAGGTTCCGGGCGTCAGCGCCGAGAGCGCACGCAAGATTTTCGAGTTTTTCCACGCCCGGCCGGGGTAAAGATGGGATTTGAGTCATCCTGGCGTCGTCTCCAACAGATCATGTACGGCCCCCGGTTGACCTGCGGGCTTCGGCGGTATTGGTAAGGCGGATGAACATCGCAACGACAAGAGGGCTGGCGAAGAACACGTTGTCCCTGCCCAATATTCTGACCTACGCCAGAATAGCTGCCATCCCGGTGGTGGTCGGCTGCATTTACGTGCAGGCGATCATGGACGGGCCGCTGTGGCTCAGATGGGTGGCGCTGGCCGTCTTCATCGCCGCCGCGGTGACCGATTTCCTCGATGGCTATTACGCGCGGATCTGGGATCAGCAGTCGGCGTTCGGCCGCATGCTGGACCCGATCGCCGACAAGCTCCTGGTGGCATCCTGCCTGTTGATGCTGGCCGCCGACGGGATCATCCACGGCTGGACGCTGTGGGCCGCGATCGTCATCCTGTGCCGCGAAATTCTGGTATCGGGTCTGCGCGAATATCTCGCCGCTTTGCGCGTCAGCGTGCCCGTCACCAAGCTTGCCAAATGGAAGACCACGGTTCAGCTGGTGGCGATCGGATTCCTGCTGGCCGGCGAGGCCGGCGATCAGGTGATTCCGTTCACCACCCAGACCGGCCTCTTGCTGTTGTGGATCTCCGCGATCGTCACGATCTACACCGGCTGGGATTATTTCCGGGCCGGCATCCATCACCTCATCGAGGAGGATGAGGCATGAAGGTCAAGTATTTCGCCTGGGTGCGCGAACGGATCGGCAAGTCGGAAGAAACGGTTGAGCCGCCGCCCGGCGTTCGAACGGTCGAGGACCTGATGGCGTGGCTGGCAAAGCGCGGCGAGACTTACGCCCACGCCTTCGAGACGCCGCGGGTGATCCGTGCCGCAATCGATCATGCCCATGTCAAATCGGATGCCGCCATCGCCGGCGCCCGCGAGATTGCCTTCTTCCCGCCGATGACCGGCGGCTGATTTCATTTCAACGCGCCGTGACACTCTCATGACCGCCAATGTGACCATCCGCATCCAGCAAGCCGATTTCGACATCGCCCGCGAAATAGCGGCGCTGACGAAAGGGCAAACCGATATCGGCGCGGTCGTGAGTTTCAGTGGAATTTGCCGGGGCAGCGAAGATGGCCAATCCATCGCCGCATTGACGCTCGAGCACTATCCCGGCATGGCGGAAGCCGAAATCGCGCGTCACGCCGACACCGCGATGTCGCGCTGGCCGCTCACCGGTGTGAGCATCATTCACCGCGTCGGCCGCATCACTCCCGGCGAAAACATCGTGCTCGTCCTGACCGCATCCCAGCACCGGCAGGCGGCGTTTCAGGCCGCGGAATTCCTGATGGATTATCTGAAGGCCAACGCGCCGTTCTGGAAGCGCGAGGAAAGTGCCGGCGGGACCAGCTGGGTCGATGCACGCCATCACGACGACGACGCCGCGGCGCGCTGGACCAAATCCTGATGGCCAAAATCCCGAGGGCGAAGCGCGCCAAGACCCCAGCGAAGCGCGCCCGCTCCGCGGCGAAATCTCCGAAAGTACCATCCGGCGAGTTGGTGACGCTGCTCGATTTCGTCCGCTACGCCGTGAGCCGCTTTGCCGAGGCGAAACTGACTTTCGCCCATGGCACGCCCGATCCGGCGGCGGAGGCGGCGTTCCTGGTCTGCGAAACGCTGCACCTTCATCCCGACCAGTTCGAGACGTTTGCGACCGCGCGGGTTACCGCGCGCGAGGCCAAGGCGATCCTCGAATTGATTGGCCGCCGCGTCGCTTCGCGAAAACCGGCCGCCTACCTCGTCAACAAGATCTACATGCGCGGCCTGCCCTTCTATGTCGACGAGCGCGTGATCGTGCCGCGTTCCTTCATCGGCGAACTGCTGGATTCTCACTTCGGCGGCGACAGTGACGAAGCCGGCGCGCTGATCGACGATCCGGCGGCGGTGGAAAACGTGCTCGACCTCTGCACCGGCTCCGGCTGCCTCGCCATTCTTGCGAGCCGGACCTTTCCGAATGCCCAAATCGACGCGGTCGATATCTCCAAAGACGCGCTCGATGTCGCCGCCCGCAACGTTGCCGGTTTCGGCCTTCAAGATCGGGTGATGTTGCACCGCGGCGACCTGTTTGGGCCGATCGGCAACAAGCGCTACGACCTGATTATTTCCAACCCGCCCTATGTCGATGCGGAAGGCATGGCCGGACTGCCGCGCGAGTGCCGCGCGGAACCGAAGCTCGCCTTCGACGGCGGCGCCGACGGGCTCGATGTCGTCCGCCGCATCCTGAACGAGGCCGGGCGGCATTTGACGCCCGAAGGCGGGCTGCTGTGCGAGATTGGCCGCTGCCGGCCAGCGCTTGAGGCGGCCTACCCGCAGACCAGCTTTCTGTGGCTCGACACCGAGGATTCCGAGGGCGAAGTGTTCTGGATCGGCGCCGCCGATTTGTGAACTTCCAAGTGGACCTGGACGGTGCCGCGGGTCGTCCTGAAACCGCCTGATTGAGCGGAAATAGTCGGTCTCCTGGCGTTCCAGTCCCGCGACGAAGCTGCTACCTTGCGGGCCAGCCGCCACGCCCCAAAACTTGAAGAGGCCCCCATGCTGGACAAGAGCGCACGCCCCGCCGCCGTCAATGTGCCCAACGACCTTGCCGCACACTGGATGCCGTTCACCGCCAACCGGGCCTTCAAGAAGGCGCCGCGGCTGCTCGCCGGCGCCAAGGACATGCATTACATCACGGTCGACGGCCGCAAAATCATCGATGCCGCCGCGGGCATGTGGTGCACCAATGCGGGTCACGGCCGCGTGCAGATTTCCGAGGCCATCGCCAAGCAGGCCGCGGCGCTGGACTATGCGCCACCGTTCCAGTTCGGCATCCCGCAGGCTTTCGAGCTTGCCAGCCGCATCGCCGATCTCGCGCCGGCCGGCCTCGATCACGTGTTTTTCTGCAATTCCGGATCGGAAGCGGCCGACACCGCGCTCAAGATCGCGCTCGCCTATCACCAGATCTCCGGCCAGGGCAGCCGCACCCGCCTGATCGGCCGCGAGCGCGGCTATCATGGCGTCGGCTTCGGCGGCACCTCGGTCGGCGGCATCGTCAACAACCGCAAGCTGTTCGGAACGCTGCTCGCCGGCGTTGACCATCTTCCCCATACCTATGACCGCGAGAAGCAGGCTTTCTCCAAGGGCGAGCCGGAATATGGCGCGCATTTTGCCGACGAACTGGAGCGACTGGTCAACCTGCACGGCGCCAATACCATGGCCGCCGTCATCGTCGAACCGATGGCCGGATCTACCGGCGTGCTGCCAGCGCCCAAGGGCTATCTCAAGCGGCTGCGCGAGATCACGCAAAAGCATGGCATCCTCCTGATTTTCGACGAGGTCATCACCGGCTTTGGCCGACTGGGTTTTGCCTTCGCGGCGGAACGTTACGGCGTGCTGCCGGACATGATCAGCTTTGCCAAGGGCGTCACCAACGGCGCGGCGCCGATGGGAGGGGTGGTGGTGCGCGATACCATCCACGACGCCTTCATGAGCGGCCCGGAACACGTCGTGGAACTGACCCATGGCTACACCTATTCGGCCCATCCGCTGGCCTGCGCGGCGGGCCTCGCAACGCTCGATATCTACCGCGACGAAAAGCTGTTCGAGCGCGCCCGCGCGATCGAGCCGAAATTCGCCGACGCCGTGATGTCGCTGAAAAACGAGCCCAACGTGGTCGACATCCGCACCGTCGGACTGACCGCCGGGATCGACCTTGCCTCGCGTCCGGAGCAGCCGGGCAAGCGCGGTTTCGACGGGCTGAACAGCGCGTTCTTCGACAACGACCTGATGCTGCGGGTCGCCGGCGATACCCTGGCGCTGACCCCGCCCCTCATCGTCAACGACGACCAGATCGGCGAGATCGTCGAGAAGGTCGCCAAGGTGATCCGCGCGGTAGCCTAGATTTCCGGCCTCTTCCCGTCCTTTCACGGGAAGAGGTCGAAATTCGCGTACAACGCGAATTTCGGGTGGGTGGCATGGCACTGCGCCGGATTTATCACCGCCATTTCCGGACCGGGGGCCCCTCACCCCACCCTCCAGGAGCGGGCTTCGCTCGGCTCGCCCCGCAAGGGCGGGGGCGAGGGAGCGCCCCTTGCGCTGCAGCGCCCGGGCGGCGTCTTCGAAATTGTCCCGATCCGACCATCCCCAAAGAACACTAGCTCTTCGAATCAACATTGATGCTAAGGTTACGGCGCTTTGGGACGCGCGACCGGCCTTTGCGAAGCGCTCCCGGGCCAGGGGACAAGAGGACTCGAGGGCCTTTCGCGCAACATGATCCGCATTTCCACGATTTTCATCGCCATCTGCATGGTGCTGGTCGCAGCATCCCTTGGCCTTGTCCTGTACTCTGCTGCAGGCCTTTCCGGATCGGAATCCGCGATCGTCGCGCTCACCGCACTGACCTTCCTGATCCTCTACAACGCCGTGTCGATGCGGCTGCGCGACCGCACCGACGTCGGCAGCCAGATCGCAGACTTGTCGCGCGGCACGGCCGATCTTGCGCGTCAGGTCGCAGAATTCGGTCGCCGTCTCGCCGCGGTCGAAAGCCGGCTTGTGTCGGCCAATTCTGCGAGTGCGGACCGTATCCAGGCCGTGGTCGGCGAGATCGGCGAACTCGGCGTGCTGGTCAAACAGCTTGCGGTCTCCGTCGCAAGCCATGACGACGTCCTGTCCGCGGGCGTGCCGCCCGCGGCGTCGCCAGGCAAGCCGGCGAACGAACCGCAGCAGGAGCCGCCGTCGACTGCGGAGAGCTCCAATGCCGTGGCAGCCGCGGTGGCGCCTGCGGTTGTCACCGCCGTCAAAAAACCCGTGCCCTCCCGCAGCGAAGCGCAGGTTCTCAACTCCGTGAAAACCGCGGTCGAGGAAAACCGGCTGGACATCTATCTGCAGCCGATGGTGACCTTGCCGCAGCGCAAGGTGCGCTTCTACGAAGCGGTGACGCGGCTGCGCGACGAGAATGATCAGGTCCTGGCAGCCGAAGATTTCATCGGAATAGCGGAAGCCGCCGGCCTGATCGGCCGAATCGATCATATGGTGATGCTGCGCTGCGTGCAGGTGCTGCGCCGGCTGATGGTGCGCAACAAGGATGTCGGGGTTTTCTGCAACGTGGCCGCGGCGACGCTTGCCAATCCGGTCAGCTTCGCGCAATGCCTGGATTTCCTCGACGCCAATCGCGCGCTGGCGCCGTCATTCGTGCTCGAGTTCAAGCAGGCGACGTTTCGTAATCTCGGCGCGACGGAGGGCGAGCAGCTCGCGGCGCTGTCCCAGCGCGGCTACCGTTTCTCCATCGATCATGTCACCGACCTGCGGTTCGAGCCGCGCGAATTGGCCGACCGGGGCGTCCGCTTCATCAAGGTTCCCGCCGCGCTGCTGCTCGACCCGAGACAGTCCTCGACATCGGACATTCACCCCTCGGACCTTTCCGATCTGCTCGGCCGCTTCGGCATCGACCTGATCGCCGAGCGGATCGAAGGCGAGCGCGCCGTCGTAGATCTGCTCGATTTCGACGTGCGGTTCGGTCAAGGCTTTCTGTTTGCGCCGCCCCGGCCGTTGCGGCCGGAGGGGGCATCTGCTACCGGCGGGGCTTCCCCGGGCAAGGCGCAGGAATCTGGTGGCTCATCTAGTGGCCCATCCAATGGCTCCGATAAGGCTTCCGTCAACGGCGCGGCCATCGCCCCCCCGCGTGCGACCGGCAAGGCCGCGCTGGCGCGGCGCGCCGCCGGTCCCGGCTGACCGCCACGCCACGCTATGACGACGCTGAAGTTTGCCGAGAGCCTACGCGACCTTGTCGGCGGCGTGGATGTGCTGCTGAGCGATATCTGGGGCGTGGTTCACAACGGTCTCGTTGCGTTCCCGGAAGCCTGCGAAGCCCTTCACAGCTTCCGTGAGCAAGGCGGCACCGTGATCCTGATAACCAATGCGCCGCGGCCGGCGGATTCGGTGCAGCGGCAGTTGCGCAAGCTCGGCGTCGCGGACGAGACCTACGACGCCATCGTCAGTTCAGGCGACCTCACCCGGCATTTCGTCGCCGACCACCCCGGCCAGAAAATGTTCTGGCTCGGCCCGGAGCGCGACAGCTCGATCTACCGCGGACTTGATGCGGTGCCGGCACCGCTGGAAGAGGCCGACTACATCGTCTGCACCGGCCTGTTCGACGATGAAACCGAATCGGCCGAAAACTATCGTGCAATGATGCTGCAGGCGCGTGAGCGCAAGCTGACGCTGGTCTGCGCCAATCCGGACATCGTCGTCGAACGTGGTGACCGCCTGATCTACTGCGCGGGCGCCATCGCCGAACTCTATCTCGAACTCGGCGGCGAGGTGATCTTCTACGGCAAGCCGCACCGGCCGATCTATGAACGCGCCATCGCGCTCGCCACTGCACGCCGCGGCCAGGCGGTGCAGCTCAGCCGCGTTCTTGCGATCGGGGATTCGGTGCGAACGGATCTGGCCGGCGCCCACGGCTTCGGGATCGATTGCGTGTTCGTGACGCGGGGCATTCACGCCGAGGACTTCGAAGGCATCGATCAGCTCGATCCTGCCTCGGTCAAGGAGCTGTTCGGCCATCCGCCGCGGGCGCTGACGCGGGAACTGAGGTGGTAGCGCGTGGATCCGAAACCCAACGCCCTTGCCATTTAATTCCGTCATGGCCGGGCTCGTCCCGGCCATCCACGTCCTGACAGGCCAGGAGCGCCAAAGACGTGGATACCCGGGACAAGCCCGGGCATGACGAACTTTACTGCTTGTCGCTTGGTGGCCCGCAGGCGCCTTACGCGCTCGCCATATCCGGGAATACCGCCTCAATCTTGGTCTTCAGCGTGGCGGCATTGAACGGCTTGACGATGTAGTTGTTCACGCCGGCCTTCTTGGCGGCGATCACGTTCTCGGTCTTGGATTCGGCCGTGATCATGATGAACGGCGTGGTGGCGAGATTGGGGTCGGCCCGGACCTCGCGGAGCAGGTCATAGCCGGTCATCGGCTCCATGTTCCAGTCGGAGATCACGAGGCCATACTTCTTGCTGCGCATCTTGTTCAGCGCCGCCGATCCGTCGCTGGCATCGTCGATATTGTCGAAGCCAAGCTGCTTGAGGAGATTTCTGATGATGCGAATCATGGTGTTGTAGTCATCCACCACCAGAACCGACATCGACAAATCAACCGCCATCTTCAATCCCCCGCGCGCACCCGCGAAACAATCTACCAGCCTGCCCGGGGCCAAACGCAGCCCCGCAGTCCGGCTCCAGCACTACCATCAGCCATTAAACAGCCCGTTAACCGACCTCCGCGGGAAAGCTTGGACTTTTGCGCGTGGAAGTGACGCTCCGGACCGCCTTGACTTCATCGGGGCCCCCGCGTCACGGTCCCGCGCCCACCGAACAAGCTGAAGAATTCCTGAAATGGCGTCTGATTTTACCGTGATCCGCGATACCACCCCGGCGACTGATATCCCCAGGGGAATGGTGGTTGCGATGGGCAATTTCGACGGCGTCCATCTCGGCCACCGCGCCGTTATTGATGCCGCCCTCCAGATGGGACGGGCGCATGGCAGGCCTGCGCTGGCGGTGACGTTCGAACCCCACCCACGCAGCTTTTTCAGTCCGCACACCCCCCAATTCCGGCTCACCGACGAGGCCGGAAAGCTGCGGCTATTGGCGGGAGCCGGGCTTGCGGGCGCTGTGGTGATGAGTTTCGACAAACGCCGCGCCGGGACCACGGCACAAGATTTTATTCACCACGATCTCATCGAACGGCTCGGGATCAGCGGGATCGCGGTCGGTTACGACTTTCATTTCGGCAAGGGCCGGGTCGGCTCACCGAGCCTGTTGGTGGCGGAAGCGCCCCGGCTTGGCATCGAAGTGGATGTGCAGGCCCATGTCGACATCGCCGAGCGGCCGGTCTCCTCCAGTGCGATCCGCATGGCGCTCGCAGAGGGCCAGATCGAGGACGCCACCGCGATGCTGGGCGGCCCGTGGTTCGTTTCCGGCGAGGTGATTCATGGCGAGAAACGCGGCCGCGACCTCGGCTATCCCACCGCCAATATCCGCCTCGACAGGAATTGCGGTCTGAAGCACGGCATCTATGCGGTGCGGGTCGGCGAGGGAGCGAGGCGCTTCGACGGCGTCGCCAGCTTTGGCCGCCGCCCGACCTTCGACAATGGCGCGCCGCTGCTGGAAGTCTTCCTGTTCGATTTCAGGGACGAACTCTACGGAAAAAGCCTGGACGTCGCCTTCATCGGCTTCATTCGCGATGAATTGAAGTTTGACAGCATTGACGCGCTGATCCGCCAGATGGACGACGATAGCGCCCGCGCCCGCGCCCAGCTGGCCGCCGCGCCCGGCGCCTTCCCAAAGCTGGGGACGGCCGGTTAGCCGCCTTCCCGATGCCGCAGCCCCGCCCGGCAGGGCTTTGCGATTTCGTCGGGCGGCTGCTATGGAAGCCTCATGTTTGCGCGGCGCACCATCAGCATTAGCGGCCCGGCTTCCGCCTGAGCGTTCTGCTCGGCGCAAGACCGGGATTTCCTCGTTAACCAGCGATCGATCGCGTATCTCGCGCCCCTTGAGCCCAAACAGAGCATTCATGTCCGATAAGCCACAAAAGTCCGACGCCAAAGACTATTCCAAGACCCTGTTCCTGCCGCAGACCGAATTTCCGATGCGCGCCGGTCTGCCGCAGCGCGAGCCGGAAATCCTCAAGAACTGGAACGAGATCGGCCTCTACGAGCGACTGCGCAAAGGCTCCGCCGGGCGGCCGAAATTCCTGCTGCATGACGGCCCGCCCTACGCCAACGGCAACATCCACATCGGCACGTCCCTGAACAAGATCCTCAAGGATCTGGTCACCAAGAGCCAGCAGATGCTCGGCTTCGATTCCAACTACGTACCGGGCTGGGACTGCCACGGCCTGCCGATCGAATGGAAGGTCGAGGAGGAGAACTATCGCTCCAAGGGCAAGGCGAAGCCGGACTTTCGCGATTCCGCGGCGATGGTGGCGTTCCGGAAGGAATGCCGCGCCTACGCGACGCACTGGCTCAATGTGCAGCGCGAGGAGTTCAAGCGGCTTGGCGTGATCGGCGACTGGGATCATCCCTACGCCACCATGAGCTATCCCGCCGAGGCGCAGATCGCGCGCGAATTGATGAAATTCGCCGCCAATGGCACGCTCTATCGCGGCTCCAAGCCCGTGATGTGGAGCGTGGTGGAGAAGACCGCGCTCGCCGAGGCCGAGGTCGAATACGAGGACTACACGTCGGACACGGTGTGGGTGAAGTTTCCGGTTTCCTCGCCGGCGCACGGCGCGTTGGCCACGGCGAGCGTCGTGATCTGGACCACCACGCCATGGACGCTGCCCGGCAACCGCGCCATCAGCTTCTCGCCGAAAATTGCCTACGGCCTTTACAAGGTCACCGATGCGCCCGCCGACAACTGGGCCACGACCGGCGATCTCCTGATCATCGCGGATGCGTTGGCGGAGAGCGTGTTCAAACAGGCGCGCGTGACGGCGTTCGAGAAGCTGCGCGAGGTACCGGCCGATACGCTCGACGCGGTCGAAACTGCCCATCCGCTGAAAGGCCTCGCCGGCGGCTACGCGTTCACCGTACCGCTGCTCCCCGGCGATCACGTTACCGACGACACCGGTACCGGTTTCGTACACACCGCGCCGAGCCATGGTCGCGAGGACTTTGACGTCTGGATGGCGAATGCGCGCGAACTTGAGGCGCGCGGCATCAACACCGCGATCCCCTATACCGTCGACGAGAACGGCGCCTTCACCGATCACGCCCCCGGCTTCACCGGAAAACGCGTCATCAATGACAAGGGCGAAAAGGGTGACGCCAACGAAGCCGTGATCAAGGCGCTGATCGACGCCGGCATGCTGCTGGCGCGCGGACGGTTGAAGCACCAATATCCGCATTCCTGGCGCTCGAAGAAGCCGGTGATCTTCCGCAACACGCCGCAATGGTTCGTCGCGATGGACAAGCCGATCGCCGACCATGGCAAGGCCCAACCCGGTGACACGCTGCGCGCCCGCGCGCTGCGCGCGATATCGGTCACCCAATGGGTGCCGGCGTCGGGCCAGAACCGCATCAACGGCATGATCGAGAGCCGGCCCGACTGGGTATTGTCGCGCCAGCGCGCCTGGGGGGTGCCGATCGCGGTGTTCGTGCGCGAAAAGGGCGACGGCTCCGTCGAAATCCTGCAGGACGAGACCGTCAATACCCGCATCGCGGAGGCGTTCGAGAAGGAAGGCGCCGACGCCTGGTACACCGAGGGTGCACGCGAACGATTCTTGGGCCCGCGCGCCAGCGAAGACTGGAAGAAGGTCGACGACATCCTGGATGTCTGGTTCGATTCCGGCTCGACACATGCGTTTGTGCTGGAAGACCCCGTGCACTTCCCCGGCCTCGCCGGGATCAAGCGCAAGGTCGACGGCGGCACCGATACGGTGATGTATCTGGAGGGTTCGGACCAGCACCGCGGCTGGTTCCAGTCATCGCTTCTGGAGAGCTGCGGCACCCGCGGCCGCGCCCCGTTCGACATCGTGCTGACGCACGGTTTCACCCAGGACGAGCACGGCCGCAAGATGTCGAAGTCGCTCGGCAATACGATCGAGCCGCAGGCGGTCATCAAGCAATCCGGCGCCGACATCCTGCGGCTGTGGGTGGCCGCGTGCGACTACACCGACGACCAGCGCATCGGCCCCGAGATCCTGAAAAACACCGTCGAGACCTATCGCAAGCTGCGCAATTCGATCCGCTGGATGCTCGGCACGCTGCATCATTTCAAGCCGGGCGACGAGATTGCCACGGCGGAGATGCCCGAACTCGAACGGCTGATGCTGCACCGCCTTTCCGAGGTCGATGCGATCGTGCGCAAGGCCTATGCCGATTTTGACTACAAGACGGTGGTGGCAACGCTTGCGGCGTTCATGAACACCGACCTGTCGGCGTTCTACTTCGATATCCGGAAAGATGCGCTCTATTGCGATCCGCCATCGTCGGTCACGCGCAAGGCGGCGCTGACGACGGTCGATCTTCTGTGCGGCGCGATCCTGAAATGGCTGGCGCCCATCACCAGCTTTACCGCCGACGAAGCGTGGCTCAACTACCGGCCGGGCGGAAGCCCATCCGTGCACCTGCTCACGTTCGAGCATAATCTGGCGGGCTACCGAGACGATGCGCTGGCTTTGAGGTGGGAGACCATCCGCCGCGTGCGCCGTGTCGTTACCGGCGCGCTCGAACTCGATCGCGCCGCCAAGCGCATCGGCTCTTCGCTCGAGGCCTCACCGCTGATCTACGTCTCGGACATGTCGATCTTCGACACGTTGTTCAGTATCGATCTGGCCGAAGTTTGCATCACCTCCAACGCGATGGTAACCAACGAGGATGCGCCAGCCGATGCGTTCCGGCTGAACGACGTAGCCGACGTTGCCGTCGTGGTCGAGAAAGCCGCCGGAACCAAATGCGCGCGGTCGTGGAAGATACTGCCGAGCATCGGCGAAGACGCCGAATATCCGGACGTGTCGCCGCGCGACGCGCGGGCGCTGCGCGAATGGAAGGCACTGGGGGTGGTGGTTTGACCGCTCAACTCCGCTCCGGCTTGATCGCGGCCGGTGCCGTGCTGGCGCTCGATCAGGCCTCGAAACTCTGGCTGCTGCGCGTGTTCGACATCGGCCACCGCGGTGCGGTGAAGGTCACCCCGTTCTTCGATCTGGTTCTGGCCTGGAATACGGGCATCAGCTACGGCTGGTTTCAGAACGAGAGCGCCGCTGGCCAGGCAATCCTGCTCGCGGTCAAGGCCGTGGCGGTAGTCATATTGGCGATCTGGATGGCGCGGTCGCGTACCTTGATCGCGACCATTGCGCTCGGCCTGATCATCGGCGGGGCCATCGGCAACGCCATTGACCGCCTTGCCTATGGCGCAGTGGTCGATTTTGCCCTGTTCCACGTCCAGATTGGCGGAAATACCTTCAATTGGTACGTATTTAACGTTGCGGACGTGGCCATTGTTGCCGGAGTTGCGGCCCTGCTGTATGATTCATTCCTAGGGATACCCGCCGCAAAAGCGCCCTGATCCCGGGAGAATACCCCCTGAGCCAAAGCTCACGGGTGTGTTAAATTGTGCGCCTAAATTCGGTGGCTGCGGGAAATTTTGGACAGGAAGAGCGCTATGCGCCAGACCAAAGCTAGCGGTTGGATTGTACGGAATTCGTCGGCAGCGACGATGCGTGCCCTGCGGCTCGCCGTCGTCCCGTTGGGCATCGCTCTGGCCATGACGACCGGCGCCGCGCGCGCAGGCGACGACCAGCAAGATGACCGGTCCTTCACCGAAAAATTCGTCGACGGCTTCAAGTCCGCCATCCGCGGCACCAACATGGACAACCGCGGGATCGACTATCGCGAGCGGTCTCCGCTGGTGGTCCCTCCCAAGCTCGATTTGCCGCCGCCGGCCGCCTCGACGGACGATGTGAAAATTGCGAACTGGCCAAAAGATCCGGATGAGCGGCAGCGCAAGGCCGTGATCGCCGCCAAGAAGAAGAACGCGCCACCCGTCGCCCGCGTCCAGGTCGTCCCCGGCCAGGTCGCTGCCGCCGGCGCGGCGCCTGCTGATCCGGCGCGTCCGATCAACATCGCCCCTCCCCCCAGGATCCCCCGATCCCCGGCACAACCCGCCCCGCTTACGCGAATGACAAGAACGGTACCGCTCGGACCGATCCGGTTTACGACCAGCCGGGCGATCTCTTCAAGGGTGGAGGCAGTGTGATCGGCGACTCTATCGGGGACCCCTTCGGCCTTTTCGGCAGCAAGAAGGCCGATACGGCGGTGGCGCCCGGCACTGAGCCGACGCGAGAAGCCCTGACACAGCCGCCGGTCGGCTACCAGTCACCGTCCCCGAATTATCCCTACGCCCCCGAGTCGAAGGGACTGCTGAGTGGGGATTCGAACCCCGATCGCAACCCGCGGGCCCAGCAATCCAGCGCGTCCAGCGTCGTGCGATAACGGCGTCTGTCTCTTGGCGGCTTCGTGAGGTTGATCTCGAGCCGCACTTTCACGATGCCGTGATTTCTCCCGAACGTTTCTGTTCGGGCTTTCCAGATAGGCCACGATGTCCCTACGCCGCTTCGCCGCTTCGCTTTTCGCCGCGCTGCTCCTGGCGTTCGCTTTCTCCGCAAGCGGGGCTCTCGCCCAGACGACCGTCACCTCGGCGCCGCCCGCCACATTCACCCTCGGCAATGGCCTTCAGGTGTTGGTGATCCCGGATCACCGCACACCGGTCATCACGCAGATGATCTGGTACAAGGTCGGCTCGGCCGACGAGACACCGGGCAAATCCGGGCTCGCCCACTTTCTCGAACACCTGATGTTCAAGGGCACCAGCAAGCATCCGGCCGGCGAATTTTCCCAGACCGTGCTGCGGATCGGCGGCAACGAGAACGCCTTCACCTCGACCGACTATACCGGCTATTTCCAGCGCGTACCGCGCGAGGAACTCGGCAAGATGATGGAGTTCGAGGCCGATCGCATGACCGGCCTGATCCTCAAGGATGAGAACGTGCTGCCTGAGCGCGACGTCGTGCTCGAGGAATACAACATGCGGGTGGCCAACAACCCGGACGCCCGGCTGACCGAGCAGATCATGGCGGCGCTTTATCTCAATCACCCGTATGGCCGTCCCGTGATCGGCTGGCATCAGGAGATCGAGAAGCTCGATCGCGAGGATGCGCTGGCGTTCTACCGGCGTTTCTACGCGCCGAACAACGCCATCCTGGTAATCGCCGGTGACGTCGATGCCACCGAGGTTCGCCCGATGGCGGAACGGACGTTCGGCGCCGTCGCCGCGCAGCCGGCGATCCCGGCGCGGCGTGTTCGCCCCCAGGAACCCGAGCCGGCCGCACCGCGCACAGTAACGCTGTCCGACGCCAGGGTCGAACAACCCGGCCTGCGGCGCTATTATCTGGTTCCCTCCGCGGCCACGGCGGCCGCCGGGGAAAGTCCGGCACTCGACGTGCTCGCGCAACTGATGGGCGGCGGCAGCAACTCCTACCTATATCGCAGGCTCGTGGTCGACCGGTCGCTCGCGGTCAACGCCAGCGCCGCATATCAGGGCACCTCGCTCGACGCGACGCAGTTCTCGATATCGGTTTCGCCAAGACCCGGCGTTGAGTTCGCTCAAATCGAGCAGATGATCGACGAGGTAATTTCGGATATCGGGCAGAACCCGGTCCGTGCCGAAGATCTCGAGCGCGTCAAGACCCAGCTTATCGCCGAAGCGATCTACGCCCAGGACAACCAGGCCACACTGGCCCGCTGGTACGGCGGGGCGCTGACCACCGGGCTCAGCATCGAAGACATAAGAAGCTGGCCGGACCGCATTCGCGCCGTCACCGCCGAGCAGGTCCGCGAGGCCGCGCAAAAATGGCTCGACAAGAAACGCTCGGTGACCGGGTATCTTGTCAAGGATGCCAAGCCGAAACGCGAGGAGAAGAGATCGTGATTCACCCCAGGGTTGGCGCGCGGCGCGTTGGGTTGCTTGTTGCCGCATGGCTGGCAATGATTCCAATGACGTCTTCTCCCTCGCACGCCGCAGCAAAGATCCAGCATCTGATTTCGCCCGGAGGTATCGAGGCCTGGTTCGTGCAGGACGCTACCGTGCCGCTGGTCGCCATGGAATTTGGCATCAGCGGCGGCGCGGCACAGGATCCGGCCGACAAGCCCGGCGTCGGCAATATGGTCGCCGACCTCATCGATGAAGGCTCGGGCGACCTGGATTCCAGGACGTTTCACGAACGTCTCGATCGCCGTGCCATCGAGTTGAGTTTCAACGTGACGCGGGACTATTTCCGTGGCTCGTTGCGCATGCTCAAGGACAACAAGGACGAGGCCTTCGACCTGCTTCGGATGTCGCTGACGTCACCGCATTTCGAAAGCGCCGATGTCGAACGCATTCGCGCGCAGATCCTCTCCGGCCTGAAGCGCGACAGTTCCAATCCTGCCGCGCTTGCCAGCCGCAAATTCCTGGAGATCGCCTTTGGGAACCACCCCTATGGCCGGCCGACCAACGGCAGCCTGGAAAGCGTTCCAAACATCACGATCGCCGATTTGAAGGAATATGTCCGCCGCGTGCTGGCGAAGGAGAACCTCAGGATTGCCGTGGTCGGCGATATCGACGCCGCCTCGCTCGGCAGACTGCTCGACCAGACATTCGGCGGATTGCCCGCCAAAGCGAGCCTTACACCGGTAGCCGACATCGAGGCCGCGAGGCCGCCGCAACGCGAATTCATTCCTCTCGACGTGCCGCAAACCGTGGTGACGTTCGGCGGGCCCGGCATCAAGCGCAACGATCCGAACTTCATGGCGGCCTATGTCGTCAATCACATCCTCGGCGGCGGAAGCTTGTCGTCGCGGCTCTACCACGAAGTCCGTGAGAAGCGCGGCCTCGCCTATTCGGTCTACGACGCGCTGCTCTGGATGGATCACTCCGCGATATTCGTCGGAAATACCGGGACCCGCGCCGATCGCGCCGGCGACACGGTCGATGCCGTCAACAAGGAAGTCCGCCGCATGGCCGAGGAGGGTCCGACACCGCAGGAACTGGATGAGGCAAAATCGTATCTCAAGGGATCGCGGATGCTGTCGCTTGATACATCCTCGAAGCTCGCATCGGCGCTGCTGCAATATCAGCTGGATCGTCTTCCGATCGACTATCTCGAGAAACGCAATGCCATTGTCGACGCCGTGACCCTCGACGACGCACGGCAAGCCGCCCAAAGGCTGTGGGGAAATGGTCTTCTCACCGTGATCGTCGGCCGCGCCCTGCAGACCGCAGCCCAGCCCGCCGCCGCGACCAGGGCGAACTGAGCCCTTCCGGCGTTCGACCGGGTCCCACCGCACGACACAGTCTGTTCTCTCCCCCTTGCGGGAGGGAACGGTGAGGGCGCGGCAAAGCAGACCCCTGGCAAAACCGCTATGCTGTGTCCGTCCGATTCCCGCCGGGAATCACTTTTGGTTCATCATTTTCGGT
Organism: uncultured Alphaproteobacteria bacterium; assembly: GCA_963742085.1. Classification (GTDB taxonomy): domain Bacteria; phylum Pseudomonadota; class Alphaproteobacteria; order Rhizobiales; family Xanthobacteraceae; genus Bradyrhizobium. Next base: position 61,452 of record CAVUKM010000003.1, read on the forward strand.
TCGGTGACGTCATGCTGCGGATTTCCCGCGACCTTGCGATCCCTGAGAACGACATCGAGATCACCTTCGTGCGCGCCTCGGGACCGGGCGGTCAGAACGTCAACAAGCTCTCCACCGCCGCGCAATTGCGCTTCGACACCCGCCGGATAAGGCTGCCGGCCGACGCCGGGGCCCGGCTCGCCCGCCTCGCAGGTCAGCGCCTGACCAAGGACGGCGTGGTCGTCATTCATGCCCAGCGCTTCCGCACCCAGGAGCGCAACCGCGCCGACGCCATCGAGCGTCTGGTCGAGCTGTTGCGCGAGGCCATGACGCGCCCGGTTCCGCGGCGGCCGACGAGGCCGACGCTGGGATCGAAAAAGCGCCGGCTCGAAGGCAAGAAGCGCCGCAGCGATGTCAAGGCGAAGCGCGGCTCGGGCGGCTTCGACGACTGAACGTCGCCTCGCTGAACAGCGGGGAGAGTTGCTGAAATTCTCCCGAAACCCTTGGGTTTGACGGCCATCACCCTCCCGCCGGGCCGCAAAAGCCCCTAAATTGCGGGTCCATCCCGCGAGTTGCACAGATCCCATGCCCGTCCGACAGCTCCCCGAACAGGTCGTCAACCGCATCGCCGCCGGCGAAGTGGTCGAGCGTCCCGCGAGCGTGGTCAAGGAACTGGTCGAGAACGCCATCGACGCCGGAGCCAGCCGGATCGACATCTTTACCGATGGCGGCGGGCGGCGGCGGATCGGCATCACCGACGATGGCAGCGGCATGCCCTCGCCCGATCTTGCGCTCGCCGTCGACCGCCATGCCACCTCCAAGCTCGACGACGAGGATCTTCTGCGCATCCGCACGCTGGGGTTTCGCGGCGAGGCGCTGCCCTCGATCGGCGCGGTGGCAAAGCTCGGCATTATCACGCGTCACCGCAGCGAGCCGCATGCCTGGTCACTGTCGGTCGAGGGCGGAACGAAATCGGCCATCATGCCGGCGGCGCTCTCGCAAGGCACCCGCGTCGAGGTCAGCGATCTCTTCTACGCGACGCCGGCGCGGCTGAAATTTCTCAAGACCGACCGTACCGAGGCCGAAGCGATCCGCGAGGTGGTGCGCCGCCTCGCCATGGCACGGCCCGATATCGCCTTCACGCTTGCCGGCGAGGAGCGCGCGCCCGTCACCTGGGCTGCGGCGCTGCCCGGCCCTGCAGGCCGGCTGACCCGGCTTGGCGATATTCTGGGCGCGGATTTCCGATCCAGCGCGATCGAAGTGCGCGCCGAACGCGAAGGCGTCGTGGTCGAGGGATTTGCCGCGGCGCCCTCGCTGACCCGGGCGAACGCGCTCGGGCAGTATCTGTTCGTCAATGGCCGGCCGGTGCGCGACAAGCTGATTTTGGGGGCAGTGCGCGCGGCCTATTCCGACTATCTGCCGCGCGACCGCCATCCCGTCGTGGCGCTGTTCGTGACATCAGATCCGCAAGAGGTCGACGCCAATGTGCATCCCGCCAAAACCGAAGTCCGGTTTCGCAATGCGGGTCTGGTCCGCGCCTTGATCGTGCATGCGCTGAAAGAAGGTCTTGCCCGCGAGGGCAAGCGCACCGCGGCCAACAGCGACGGCGCGGCAATCGCCTCGTTCCGCCCCTCCTTCGCGCCGCGCCCGACGAATTGGGACTGGCGACGCTCGCCGGCCCACCCGGCCGGACCGCTGCCAGCCTTCGAAGGCACGGCAGCACCGGCCTTTGCCGAACCTGGACAGGCGGCCTTCAACGTCGGTCACCCGACCGCGGACGTACGCTTTGCCGAACAGCCCTCAGCCGATCTGCTTGACCGTCCGCTCGGCGCGGCGCGGACCCAGATTCACGAAACCTACATCGTGTCGCAGACCCGCGACGGCCTCATCGTCGTGGACCAGCACGCCGCCCATGAGCGCATCGTCTATGAAAGGCTGAAGGCCTCGCTGGCGAAGAATGGCGTGCAGCGGCAGATCCTGCTGATTCCCGAGATCGTCGAACTCGACGAGGCAACGGTGGAGAGGTTGCTCGCGCGCAGTGAGGAGCTTGCATCGTTTGGGCTAGCGATCGAATCCTTCGGCCCCGGCGCGGTGGCGGTGCGCGAGACGCCGTCGCTGCTCGGCAAGACCAATTCCGGCGCGCTGTTGCGCGATCTCGCCGAACACATGGCGGAATGGGACGAGGCGTTGCCGCTGGAGCGACGATTGATGCATGTCGCGGCCACCATGGCCTGCCATGGCTCGGTCCGCGCCGGCCGCATCCTCAAGCCGGAAGAGATGAACGCGCTGTTGCGCGAGATGGAAGACACGCCCAACTCCGGCCAGTGCAATCACGGCCGGCCGACCTACGTCGAGTTGAAGCTTTCGGATATCGAGAAGCTGTTCGGGAGACGGTAGAGGCCTCACTCCGAGCGCAAAAACACGAACTCCGTATCGTCGTACACGCGCCGCTCCAGCTCTTCAAAACCTTCGGGTGCCGCGAAGGCCGCGGCTTTGGCTTCTTCGACCACCAAGAGCGCGCCCCGAGCGAGCCAGCCGCCATCGCGCAATGAGACGAGCGCCTTGTCCGCGAGGCCTTTTGCATAGGGCGGATCGAGAAACACCAGCGAGAACGGCTCGACCGGATGCGCCGCGCCCAAGTTGGCCGCGTCGCGGCGATAGACCTTGGTCACGCCGCCGAGGCCGAGCGCCTCGACATTGTTGCGCAACAGCGCGCGGGCCTCGGCGCCGTTGTCGACGAACAACACGAATTTGGCGCCGCGCGAGACCGCCTCGATGCCGAGCGCGCCGGTGCCGGCAAACAGGTCGAGCACGCGCGCGTCTTGAATTGGATCGTCATAGGCGTGGATCAGAATGTTGAACAGGGATTCGCGCAAACGATCCGCGGTCGGGCGGATCTCGCGCGAGGATGGCGAGGCGAGGTTACGGCCCTTCAATCGTCCGCCGACGACGCGCATTAGAACTTCTCGTCATGGCCGGGTTTGTCCCGGCCATCCACATCTTTTCTGCCCAGACGATCAAAAGACGTGGATGCCCGGCACAAGGCCGGGCACGACGACGCGTTGGGTATTGACGATATCATTTCTACTATAGGCCCCTACTCGTCCCGCGGCTTGAGGTCGCGCTTGCCGTGATAGCCGCGCTGCGGGCGGCGCGGCGGCCCATAGCCATTGGCCTCGGCCTCGTTGCGCGCGCGTGCCTCCTCGCTGCCGGTGCGCTGAACGAGAACGCGGCGGCCCTTGCGGTCGGCGATCAGGCCGCTCTTGCCGGCCGGCTTGAACGGCTTCTTGCCGCGCGGCGTATCAGTCGCTTCATCCCCGGAGTTCGCGTCCGCCTCGCCCGGCATCGGCCGGTTGAAATCGGCACCCGCGAGCGTCGCGATCTTCTCGCCGAGCTGCTCGCGCAGCACCCGCGTCTTGACCTCCTCGACCGCGCCTTCGGGGAGTTCGGCCAGCTGGAACGGACCGTAGGAGATCCGGATCAGCCGGTTCACTTCGAGCCCGAGATGCGCCATCACGTTGCGCACCTCGCGGTTCTTGCCTTCGCGGATCGCAAACACCAGCCAGACATTGGCGCCCTGGTCGCGCTCCAGCGTTGCATCGATCGGGCCGTATTTGACGCCATCGACCTCGACGCCCCTTTTCAACTCGTCGAGCTGGGCCTGGGTCACCTCGCCATGGGCGCGGACGCGATAGCGCCGCAGCCAGCCGGTTTCCGGCAGTTCGAGCGCGCGGGCGAGCCCGCCATCATTGGTCAGGAGAAGCAGCCCTTCGGTGTTGAAGTCGAGCCGGCCGACCGAGATCAGCCGCGGCAGGCCCTCGGGCAGATTGTCGAACACCGTCGGCCGCCCCTCGGGATCGGCATGGGTGGTCATCAGGCCGCGCGGCTTGTGGAACAGAAACAACCGGGTGCGCTCGCGCGGCGGCAATGGCTTGCCATCGACGGTGATGACGTCGTTGGCGGTGACATCGAGCGCCGGCGAGTTGATGACCCGGCCGTTGACCGTGACACGCCCTTGCACGATCCATTCCTCGGCGTCGCGGCGCGAGGCCAGACCCGCCCGCGACACCACCTTGGCGATACGCTCGCCGGATTTCTTGACACGTGGCGGACGCGCCGGGCGCCGCTCCTCGAGCGCGCGCTCGCGATAGGCGCCGCGGCCGCCGAAGGCGGGGCGTTTCGCAAAGATCTTGCTGTCGTCCTCGTTGTCGCGGCGCGGCCGATCGGCATCGCGGCCAAACGACCGCGGCTCGCTGCGCGGATGCTCCTGCCAGTCGGTACGGCCCTCGGAGCGTTGACGCGGACGATCGAATTTGGGGCGATCTTCACGGGGCCGGTCAAATTTGGGACGCTCGCGAAATGGGCGATCGCCGGACGGACGATCCTCGCGCGGGCGCGAAAAACGCGGACGCTCGTCACCACCGCGCTCATCGCGCGGCTTGTCGTAAGCGGGGCTTGTCAAAATTCCGCGCGCCTTCACGAGGGGGACGCGAATTGCGCCCGGCGTGATCCGGCGACGAGGCATCTCGCTTCTGCCACGGTTTTGAATCGCCGCGATCCCGGCCAAATTCCTTGCCGCGATCCGGGCGATCGCCGAAGGGCCTCTTCTCCCGGGGACGATCGCCTTCGCGCGGCGGACGCGCACTGTAGGGGCGGTCGCCGCGCGGACGGTCACCGTCCTTGCGAAAGCCCTCGCCGCGCGGCGTGTAGGGCCGCTTCTCACCACCCTCCCGCGGCGCGTAAGGTTTCTTGTCGCCAAATTTTCTGTCCTGGAAGCGCGCGGCCGGACGGGCGTCGCCGCGATCGCCAGCGTCGCTCTTGCGATCGCCCCGGTTGTAGTTCGGGCGATCGCCGCGCGGCGTATATGGGCGCTTGTCGCCGCCCCGGTCTTCGCGTGGCCTGAATGAACGCTTTTCACCGTCACCGCCCCGCGCCGGCCGATCGGCAAAGGGCCGGTCGCCGCGCGGACGCGGAGCGTCCCCGTCAAAACGTCGCGGCGCGTCGCCATAGTCGCGGCGCGGCGGACGATCTTCGCGATTGCCGTAAGGTTTGCCCGCGCCCGAATAGGGCTTCTTGGCATATGGCTTGGCGTCGTCGCGCTTACCCGCATAGGGGCGCCTCTCGCCCTCAGCCCCGGCAAAGCCGCGCTTGGCGAACTTCTTCTCCGGGCCCCTTGCCGCACCGGAGCGGCCCTTGCCGCCGGAGGGACGGTCGCGCCGGCCGCGGGAATCGTTGTTTTTGTCGCTGTCGCGGGGCATGAAGGGTCTCTCGTGTACGAATGAATTGGCCATCAGGCGGATGTGGGCAGGCTGTCATAGCGATAACGCGCGCGCTCTTTCATCGAGGCGCATTCTCACGCAAAACCGGCATCCACTTTTGCTGAAGGCGCATCTCATAGCAGGTTTATTCCGATGATACGAGGCATGACCGCCCCTTCTTTCATGGATTTGGCGCTGAAAGCGGCCGAATCGGCACGAAAATCCGGAGAAGTGCCGATCGGATGCGTGATCGTGCTTAACAACGAGGTCGTCGCCACCGCCGGGAACCGGACGCTGACCGACCGCGACCCGACGGCCCACGCCGAAATTCTCGCGATCAGGCAGGCCACCGCCGCCATTGGCAGCGAGCGGCTGATCGATTGCGACCTCTACGTCACGCTGGAACCGTGCACGATGTGCGCGGGCGCGATCTCGTTTGCGCGGATCCGGCGGCTCTATTACGGCGCGGCCGATCCCAAGGGCGGCGCGGTGGAATCCGGCGTGAGGTTCTTCGCCTCCCCGACCTGCCATCACGTGCCCGAGGTCTATTCCGCCGTCGGGGAGCGTGAGGCGGCCACGCTGCTCAAGGAATTTTTCAGGGAGCGGCGCTAGCTTGATCCTAACCTCTCCCGCTTGCGGGGGAGGTCGACGCGCTCGGCAGCGCAATTGCGCGCCAGAGCGCGGCGGGTGGGGGAAAGTGTATCCTCTCGACCAACGCATTTTGCGGAAGCACCCCCACCCCAACCCTCCCCCGCAAGCGGGAGAGGGAGCGCACTTCCGTTGCCGTCAGAGACCACACCACAACCTCAAGCCGCAAAAAACTCCCGCAACGCCTTCGCCGTTGCATCCGGATTTTCCTCGGTCAGGAAATGACCGGAATCGACCGGGCTGCCCGAAACATCGGTCGCCCAATTCTTCCAGGTGTCGAGCGGCGTCGCAGCCGCGCGCGCGATGCCGGCATCGCCCCACAGCGCCAGCATCGGGATCGTGATCTTCTTGCCCGCGTCGCGATCGGTCTTGTCGATCTCGAAATCGGCGTAGGCGCCGGCGCGGTAATCCTCGCACATCGCGTGCACGCGCGAGGGATCGCGGAATGCGGCGAGATAATGCTCCAGCGCGCGCGGATCGATCGCGTCGAGATTTTTCGACTTGGTCTGGCTCGCCATCTTCTGTTTCAGGAAAAAATCGGGATGGCCGCCGATCAGCGTTTCCGGCAGCGGGAAGGGCTGCGCCAGAAACGTCCAGTGATAGATCTTCAGCGCATAGAGCCGGTCCATTCGCGCCCAATAATCATAGGTCGGCAGGATATCCAGCACCGCCAGCCGCGACAGCCTGCCCGGATGATCGAGCGCCAGGCGATAGGCGACGCGGCCGCCGCGATCGTGCCCGACGAGCGCAAAATGCACATGGCCGAGCTGCTCCATCGCCTCGATCATGGTCAGCGCCATCGCGCGCTTGGTGTAGGGCGTGTGATCCCTGTCGCTCTCCGGCATGTCCGACCAGCCGTAGCCCGGCAGGTCCGCGATGATCAGCGTGAAGCGATCGGCCAGCTGCGGCGCGACGCGATGCCACATCACATGGGTTTCGGAAAATCCATGCAGCAACAGCAGCGGCGGTCCCTTGCCGCCGACCCGGGCAAAGATACGCCCGGACTGGGTGTTGATCCATTCGGAGGCGTAGCCGGGAAACAAATCGGCGAGATCGGGCATGGGGATACTCATTTCGAGGCTGCGATTCAGTTTAACCGTCATTGCGAGCGAAGCGAAGCAATCCATCGTACCGCACAAAGAAAGAATGGATTGCTTCGTCGCTTCGCTCCTCGCAATGACGGAAAAGGCACAGCTTCGCGATCTCGCCGCGCATTTCGCGCGAGTTTTGAGAGGAAACGTTCCGCCCCCGGTCGTCAGAGGGCGCAGGGAAAGCCGGGTGCGCGCTGCACCCGCGGTCTCGCGTGCAAAATTGTGCAAGAATAGCGCACACGAGCATACAGGTTCAGCGGAAGCAGTCCGGCCTTCCCTGCGCAGTGGTTTACGGCTTACTTCGCGCTCTCCCCAGTGACCGGGCTTTCTTGCCACTGTCGCCGGCGGAATCGCTTCCGCCAACTTGATGCCAGCGTCGGGGCATCAGGACCACACGACTTCGCCGTCCGCGTCAGTGCCGTTCGTCAGGGGCACTTCCACGTCCACCGCATCCCGCACCCAACGTCCGTGACGACCGCGAAGCGCCCCTCTTGTGGGTACGAGACGGCGACCATATAGGACTGATTTGCTATTTCGGAAAATCAGAATATTTTTTCACAAGGGGCTGGACAGAGGGGCGATCAATTGCCCAGGTGATTTGCCCGTCGGGTCGTTTTTCCGAACATCCGCCTTGCACGGACTTGACCCGGGTATCCTGTACGAGGCTTGGCGACGGGTGAGACGCGACGAGAAGCGGACATGCGGGCGGTCGAGATTCTTACCGGTTAGCGGATCTGCGGATAAACTATGTCCGCGTATCAGCGTATCTCGGACTCGAGTCGGAGATCGCGTGAGGTCCGAAAAGTGC
>CAVUKM010000004.1:0-15968 GCA_963742085.1 uncultured Alphaproteobacteria bacterium
TATTGACAGCAAGCCGCGGCGCGTCATCCCCGCGTAACGGCTTCGCCATTATCGCTGGAGGTGCGAGCACTTGCGAGCCTCGAAGGATCACTGGTGGGCATCTACATTTACATGCTGCGTTGCGCGGATGGATCCTATTACATTGGAAGCGCGACGGGACACGACCTCTCTGTGCGTGTCGATCAGCACAATGCTGGGTCATACCAAGGATATACTTTTCCGAGGCGTCCAGTGGTTCTTGTCTGGTCTGAGTATTTCGACAGGATCACGGATGGAATTGCCGTCGAACGTCAGATCAAGGGTTGGAGCCGGGCCAAGAAGGAAGCGCTCATTCGCACCGATTGGACAAGTCTGAGTAGACTTTCCCGTCGTCGAGCCGGAAGGGCAAAGTCCAGCTGAGCATGTCATCCTTCGAGGCTCGCCGAAGAGGCTCGCACCTCAGGATGACGTTCACCATCTAAAGCGCGTTGTGCAGCAGCGGATAGCGTTCCGCGATCGTGGCCATTTCGGTCGTCAACCCCGTCGTGTCCTTGCCCGCCGCCGGCGTGGAAATCACATCCAGCACGGCAGCCGTGTCGGAAGGCGGGATGATCGAATTCTCCAGCGGCGGTCCGGCCGAAATCTCCGCAAGCTGCAGCAGATCAACCGGCTCGCGCCAGCTCTCGCCGCGCGGTAACGCCGCCCTGTTACGGCCAAGCCAGGACACGTCAATGGCGGTGTTGTTGCGCGACGCCTCGCGCGACAACAGATCGCGCCAGGTTTTCACCGTGGTCTTGGCTTCATGGATATTTTCGAGAAAATCGCGTTCGCTGTGAAAGCGGCGCCAGCGGCCGCTTTCGAATAATTCGGTGAGGTATCCGAGCCGCTGCTCGGCAAGTGCGCACCAGCGCGCGACAATGTCGCGGCCATCCGCCACGTCCAGTTGATGTGTCATGAACCAGCCCGCTAGGAGAAAGACGGACGCGAACGCAACCGGACGAATCATCAAAGGCGACAGATATATTTTGTGGAAAACCTCAAGAAAGTCTAGCCAGCAACACGTGGCCGACACAGCCATTCGAGCGAACATCGCAGCAGTGCGGGTTTTCTGCCGATTCCACAATCAAGCGATGCGCCGGCACGACGGCCGCCCGGGGTTGCCGGGGTCTCAAAATTCGCGGTCAATGACGTTCCCCTCGCGAAAGGCCGCCTGAAGCGAGAGACCCGTCCGGGGGGACAACCGGACGGGTCAAGCCATATGGGCGCTTTGGGTGGATGGGCGCTCGCGCCAAATATAGCCTCGATGGGGAGGGATTACCGCTCCCACACCTAATGAGTCGCGGGAGGAGCGCTGGACGTTCAAAGCCGTTTGCGATTTTTTTAACTCTTCAGGCCGGCCCTTGGCCGAGGAAATTAATGCGCGGCGGGCCTGATTTCGCCTGCGGCGGGCCTGATTTCGCCTGCGGCGGGCTTGGTTTCGCCTGCGGCGGGCTTGGGTTCACCACCGGCCGGCGGTTCCGATGCCATGGCGGCGGCCGGCCGGTTCAGCGCCCTCGTCGGGGAAACCTCCTGCCGGTCCGACGCGCTTTCAGTGGCAGGCCGGTTCGAGACCTCGGCGACCGGTACCACCTGCGAGGTGGAGGCGGCCGACACCGCCGCAAAGGCATCCGCTTCGCCGGCCCCGAATTGATCGTCCCGGCCGGGTGGGCCGAGATCGCGGGCGGTCTTCATCAGGATTGTCCGCACTTCGTCCGGCTTCAATGCTGGATTGCGTTCCAGCATCAGGGCGGCAAGACCGCTGATATAGGCCGCGGAAAACGAGGTGCCCGACGTCATCTGGTATTTTTCGTCGGGCGCCGGCAGGAAGATCTCCACGCCCGGCGCTGCAATCGCGACATAGCCGCCCCGGTTGGATGCGGCAAACAACTTGTCCTGGGCATCGGTAGCGCTGACCGCAATCACATTCGCGTTGGCGGCGGGATATAGTGGTGGCGATTTGGGGCCGGCATTGCCGGCGGCTGCCACCATCACGATGCCCTTCCCCGCCAAGGCAGCGATGCCGCGCTCGATCAGCGCGTCCTTGGGGCCTGCAAAGCTCATATTGACAATCTGGGCGCCATGCGCGGCCGCGTAGTCCAACCCCTTCAGGATCACGTAGGAGGTGCTTTCCGCACCCTTTGACGCCGTGCCGAAGGCGCGGATCGCCAGGATCCGTGCCGCCGGCGCGCTCCCCATCAGCCTCGCATGCGACACGATCGCGCCGGCGACGCCGGTGCCGTGGACATGCGGACCTTCCTTGCTGCCGAGCGCATCGAAGGAGGCGACCATCGCACCCGCGAACTCGGGATGGCTGACGTCGATTCCGGAATCGATCACGGCGATGGTGACGTTGGCGCCGTGGGCCAGCGCATGCGCCTGAGGCAGACGAAGTTTCGCGTTCGCGTATTGCGCCGGATCGCCCTCGGTCAATTCCGTGTTCTGGTCTTGCAGGACATACCGGAAGTTCGGCTGCACCGAGCGGACGCCCGCGTCGGCGCCAAGTTCGCGGCTGGCCGCCTCCACCGTCCTGCGGTTGTCGATGCGAAACAGGCCGATGGTGGCGCCGACAAGCGGAAAATTCTGCGATTCCAGACGGGTCAGGCCGTGGCGCCGCGCCATCGCGTCGGCCTGCGCATCGGACAGCGCGCCATCGATCTCGGCGACGAGTTGATTCGCGACGCGCGAGTTGAGCGCGGTCAGCGCCGTATTGCGGCCCGCATCATTGCTCTTGTTTTTGCCCGATCCGCCGCCGCTGCCGCCATCCGCCGAATTGACGGGCTGGCCCGAACAGTCGCCGCTGCTTTCACGATAGGCATAACTGCAGGCCGGGCGAATCCCGTGCATCGATCCGCCGACGCCGGTAACCGCCCTGCCCGCGAGGTTAGGGTCGATCCGGGGCGCCACGTTCGGATTGACGCTCGGAAGCCGCGACTGGATGTTGATGCTGGGCGAGCGCATGATGCTTTGCGCGTGCCCCGACGAGCTCCCGAACGACGCAAGCGGAAGGATTGCGGCGATCAAGGAAAGGGCCGCGCGCCGCATCTTCATCCGCCGGTTGGCGCCGTTGTGGATCATGAGACCTCGGGTTCACGCAAGCTGCGCGTATTCAGTCGGGATTTGCGATTTCGGTGCGCGCAAGCAGGACAATCGCCGCGGCGCTAAGGCGTTGCCACCGCGAGACTGACGATCTTCTCATTCTGCAACCTGCCCAGGAGGCCGGCGACTTCGTCCTTGCTCATCGCCCTGTTGCCGAACTGCAGCCGGAACATGCCACCCTTGGCGCCGTCGACGATCGATGCCTGGTATTTGTCGAGCAACGCCGTGATGTCGGCGACGCGAGTGTCCGGCGTGAACCGCACCAGCGCTCGTGGCAGCGCTGCCGCTCCGAGGTCGCGGGTGATGGGCTCATTGGTGCTCAACGACGCGGTCTCGAACGAGGCGGGCCGGTTGTTCATCAGCACCGCGCCGATCACGCCGGCCTGCAGCAGGAGCGCCAGCGCGCCGAAGCTTGCCGACCAGGCCAAGGTTCGCGGCGAGAGCGTCGCGAAGAAGCCGGTAAACCGCGCGGCAATATTTAGCGAGACCTGTGGCTTGCGCGCCGGCTCCGCGTCGATCGCCGCGAACAGCTTCTGCATGGCGCGCGCGGACGGCGCACCGAGATTCTCGTTGAGATGGATGGTCTCGGCATATTCTTCGCGGATCACCGCATATTGCCTGGCGAGTTCGGCATCGCCGGCCAGCGCTTCGTCAACCCTGCGGGAATCGCGCGCGTTCAACGTGCCAGCCGCATGCCAGGGCAACAGCATTTCGATCTCACCGGGCTCTCGCTCCAGTATTTTCTTGCTCGTTGCCATCATGGCCAGCCTCGCTCCACGCCGGCTGCCTTCAGCAGCTCGGCCAATTTCTTGCGCGCATAGAACAGGCGCGTCTTCACGGTGTTCTCCGGTATGCCGACGATTTCAGCTACCTCTTCCACGGATTTCTCATGGTAGTAGACGAGATCGACGATCTCCCGGTGATCCGCCGTAAGTGCGGTCAGACATTTGCGTAACGCGTCACTGGTATCCTTCTTCTGCACCGCCACTTCCGGATCATCGGACGAATCCTCGATCGCATTGGCGGCCTCGTCATCCAGTTCAACATCCTTCCTGCGGCGCAGCGCAGACAGGGCCTTGAATTGTGTAATGGCCAACAGCCAGGTGGAAACGGCGGATCGGCCTTCGAACTTGCCGGCCTGACGCCACACATCGAGGAACACCTCGCTGATGAGGTCTTCCGCGACCTGTTCGTTCCGAACGAGCCGGAGCCCGAAGCGGAACACCCTGACATGGTGCCTTCCGTACAGCACCTGCATGGCGAGCCGGTCGCCTTGAGCGATCCGAGCGATCAGGACGTCGTCCGAAGCCGCCTGTGTCGCACTCAATGGCCGTCTCGCAGGGTTGGTCGGATTGGGGTGGCGGGTGGTTCGAATGGAAAGGCAAGATTCTTAAAATTATAGCAATAGCCCGTCCGAGACTGTGATCTACCGCACAGAATGCGTTTGCTGGCCAGCGATGAGGGCCGGAAGGACGAACAGGCCTGCGATTTAGGTACCATAATACAGTGATTGGCCCCGGCCCCAGCCTTGTCAAGACTTGGCGGACAAAGCAGCGCCCGGAGGATCGGTCCGCCGCCTGCGTCGCAAGGGATCGGTCGACGCCCACCCAAGGTTCCCAAGGATACCGCACCGGCCAATTTCCACAGGCAAACTAAGGACGAAGCCCGCCACCGGCGGCCGGGATTCGGCTGGAAAGATACCAAACCTAAAGGCTTTGCCTCTTAGATTTTCAGGCTTGTTTCCACCAATGGCGAGATCATGGGCACCGCTGCGTCGCCTTTTCTGAATCCAGTTGCGGATAAATTGGAAGGCGTAGGTCCCAAACGGACGGCGCAGGCGCTCCTGCGCCGGGCGGCACAGCGCCGCCAAATCCAGGGAATGATCGGCATCAGCTATGTCATCGATGCCTTCCTCCTGTTGATCTATGCCCGCGCCGGCGCGATACCGGCGACCATCGGCCCGGCCTTCGCCGCCTGCGGTCTCTTCACCGTCGCCGGCAATATCGCATTGTCGGAATCCGGGTTCACCGAGCGCTTCAGGGATCACTATTTCGTCGCGCCGCAGGCGGTCGTCAGCATGGCAATCATGCTGGCGTTCACCTACGTCGCGCCCGAAGTCGGCGTGATGTTCCTGTGCGCGCTGTTCGTCGTGTTCAACTTCAGTTCGCTGCGTTCGACGCCGCTGCAAACGACCATGGTCTGGACCACGATGGCGTTCGGCCTGGCCGGGCTGTTTCTGCTGACCGAAAAGCCGATCTCGATTCCGCACGAAACCTACCTCGAGCGCTTCGCGACGATGTCGATGTTCATCCTGAGCATCGGACGTTGCATGTTTATCGGGATTTTCTCCAGCTCGATGCGCGAATCGCTCTACAAGAACGGCCTGGCCCTCAAAGAGGCCTACAAGCGCATCGAGGAACTCGCCGAACTCGACGAACTGACCGGTTCGTTCAACCGCCGTTGCATCATGCGGATGCTGGGTGAGGAGATTTCCCGCGCCCATCGCACCAAGGCACCTTGTTCAATCGCGCTGATCGATCTCGACTGGTTCAAGTCCATCAACGATACCCACGGGCACCCGACCGGCGACGAAGTGCTGAGGACATTCGCCATCACCGTTTTTGCCAACGTCCGCAGTTTCGACCGGTTCGGCCGCTTCGGCGGCGAGGAATTCCTGCTGGTGCTCCCCGACACGCCCCATGACGCCGCCGCGCGCAGCGTCGACCGGCTTCGGGCGATCATTGCCGATCTGGACTGGAGCGCATTCTCGCCAGGCATGCGGGTGACCGTTTCGGCGGGGATTGCGACGCTGGAACCGGACGAAACGCCGGACACATTTCTCGCGCGCGCCGACAGCGCGCTCTATGAAGCCAAAGCACGGGGACGCAACCGCATCGCCAGCGCCTGAATTCGATTTTTTCCATTTTCCGTGGACGCAGAAGCCGTCACCGGCCAATACGCCAGTCACTCCAGGACAGAGTCATGAGTTCGAAATCCGCCGCCACTTCAGAAAGCCTGCTTGACGAGCTGCAGGCCACGCTCGCACATGGAACCGTCGCACGGCGGGTCGAAACCCTGCGCCGCGTCACCGATCTCTTCATCAACGGCGCGGTCGACTTCGCGGACGACCAGATCGCATTGTTCGACGATGTCTTTCAGTGCCTGATACATCACATCGAGACTTCCGCCAGGGCGCTGCTTTCCAATCGGCTCGCTCCGATTGACCGCGCCCCGCCACTGACGATCCGCGCGCTGGCGTTCGACGATGTGATCGAGGTCGCAGCGCCGCTACTGTCCCGATCGGAACGGCTTGACGACGACGCGCTGATCGAGACCGCGCGCAACAAGAGCCAGGCGCATCTGATGGCGATTTCGACGCGCAGGGTGCTCAGCGGCGCCGTGACCGACGTGCTGGTGCTGCGGGGCAACGACGAGGTGGTCCATAGCACTGTCAACAATCCTGGCGCGGAATTCACCGAGCGCGGGTTCACCCGGCTGGTTGATCGCGCGGAGGGCGACGACGAACTCGCGACCTGCGTCGGCCTGCGCCGGAATATCCCGCGGCATCTCTACCTGAAACTGCTTGCGAAGGCCTCCGCGACGGTACGGGCCCGGCTCGAGGCCGCCAATCCTCCGCTCGCCAGCGAAGTATCGACTGCGGTGCGGGAAGTGACGCGGAGGGCCCGCTCGGCGCCATCGGCCATCGCCGAGGAAACCGTCATCGCGCATGCGCTCGTCAAATCCCTGTACGACGACGGCAGGCTTGACGAGCATCAGGTGGCGGCGTTTGCCGAAGCAGGCAAATTCGATGAAGCCAATGCCGCCATCGCGGCGCTTGCCAGCGTGTCGGTGTCGATTGCCGAGAATATGATGGTGGAAACCCGCGCCGAGGGCGTCATGATCCTGGCAAAGATTTCGGGGATGTCCTGGTCGACCGTCAGGTCGATCATCAACATGCGCGACGATCTCTCGGGCAAGGAACGTTCCGATCTTGATGCCTGCAGGGCCACCTACGAACGCTTGAGGCCCTCGACCGCGCAGCAGGTGCTTCGCTTCCACCGTATGCAGCAAATGTCGGAACCCGCTCCGGCGGCTTGACCTGGTCAATGAGAGGCCGCAGCGCTCGCGATGAGCGAAGTGCGCTCACGCGGCGATGAGCGCAGCGCGCTCGCGCCGTGGTCCCGGCGTTCGCCGGGGGCCCGAGTGCTAGAACCTCAGCACCCTCGATCCCGCCAGTGCGCCCACCGCGGTCACAAGCGCGGTGGCGATCGTGTACCAGGTCGCCACGAACAGCGGTGAATCATCGGTACAATGCGCAGCATACAATGTCGCCGCCACTCCGGCCGACAACAGTCCGGCGACGGCGCCTGCGACCGCGGGCCGCGCCGGCGCGCCGTGACGCAGGCCGATCAGCGCCCCCGCCAGCAACGGAAGCGATATCAGCGGAATGGCCGTCATGCAGGTCCGCGAATTGCTGCCGATCAGGCGCGTCATCATCGGCAAGCGTTGCGGCATCATCATCTCGCCCGCGATGCCGGCTGCGAGAATTCCGGCCGGGATCAGCAGTAACCACGCCCAGCCCCTCAGCGACGCCTCCGGCCGCGACAAATGCAGGCTCACCGCGATCGCCGACATCGCCAGCGCCAGCGTCACGATGAACTTCAGGTCGAAGAAAGGATTGTGCATCGCCGTCATGACGTCCGGCCGAACGCCCAACCCCGCCAGGAATATCGCCATTGCAACCGGCAACGCGGCAAGCAACGCCAGTGCCAGCACAAATCCGACCGGCCGCTCGCGGTGCAAATTGTCGGCAGCCAGAGTCCGAATGAGCTGTTCGGTTTCCATTCTCATTGCTCCCGCAGTTTGGCGGTGAGGCTCGCCAGCGCCCGATGCAGCGCTACGCGAACCGCACCCTCGCTCATCGCGAATTTCGCCGCCGTATCCCTGATCGACGCACTTTCGACGGCGATCGACTGCAGGACCTCGCGCTGGCGGGCTGGAAGGGACTGCAGCTGCACCGCGATCTCGCTCGCGGAGGCGGTCTCCGCGGCGGGTTCGTCCGGGATCGTTTCGGCGAAATCGTCGATGTTGACGAAAACCCGCCGGCCGCGGCGACGCAGCGCGTCGATCAACTTGTTGCGGGCGATCGCAAACAGCCAGGGGGCAAACGGCGCGTTGGCGTCCCAGGTATGCCGCTTCAGATGCACCGCCAGCAAAATGTCCTGCACGACGTCCTCGGATTGATCAACCGGCTGGCCAGCCCGCGCCAGCCCGCGGCGTGCCCCGGCTCTCAAGACCGGCGTGACGGCCTTGAGCAGACGGTGATACGCCGCATTATCGCCGGAAATGGCCAGCCGCATCAGGTTGGTCCACTCGTCTTCAGTTTCGCGCACGCGCGCTCCCACACTTCAATTCGGTCGATCTTTCAATTTGTTACGCCGCCGAACACCGATCACGATTTCGTGATCGGTGCGGAAACACTGAAATTGCGGGCACCTGGATCGGGAATCGCAACAGCAGGCTCATTGCAAGGCTCATAACACCGATCGATCCAGCTGACACCCACCCCCGTTTGCTTCGAAGGAATTGCGCAGCCGGTGGCCGGGAACAACTGCCTCGTTTTCGCCGGACTCGCCCGAAGATTCCCTTTTTTGGCCCTGCTGCGGACATGCCCCAAGTTCTTTTTCGTCCCGGGTGCTGGCAAATGGGGAGATTGCCAAATGAAAATCAAGGCCAGCGGGCGCTCCGCGTTGATCCTAGCAACAGGGCTTATTGTGTGTTTCGCCTGTCCATCGCTTGCGGCGGCAGGCGTGGATAATTCGACCACCAGTTCGAAATCGGAAAATGCCACACCGGTGGCCCTCCATAAGAACCTGAGGCGAAGCGCGTATCACAGGAAAAGCTACGCACACGTTAAACATCACAGGGTGGCGTCGACGTCTGCCGAAGACGGCAGGAACGCAGCGACCCGTGTCGCCGCCGGCAATGAGCCGGCCTCGTCGGAGCTTCCGCCAACGGTAGCCAACGCCAACGCGCAACTATTGTCCGCCGGCGCGCCAGGCGGCAACGCCATGCCGGCGTGGGCGAATAATCGTCCGCAGGCTATGTCCGACAATCCGGCTAACGCGACGGCCGACGGTGAGACCCAGGTCGCCGCCGCGGACCAGCTCAACGATGTCGATCGCGCCTTGCGCGAGGGCAATGCGCCGGCGGCGAGTTCGGCGGCCGCCCCGGCAGATCCGCCGGCCCAGCCCGCTGCGGCAAGCAGCCAGGAAAGCTCAACCTGGGACCAGACCTCCCTGATCGGGAAAATCTTCATCGGCTTCGGCGCCCTGCTGACGATGGCCTCGGCCGCGCGCATGTTCATCGCCTGAGCCGTTAAAACGGTCACCCCGGCGTAATGGCTTCGCCGTTACGCAGGGACGACGTAGTGCCTGTGGAATCCCCCACTTGAAGCCTACCCCGCCGGCAGGCACATTGCCGGCAGGCCAAGGCACGAGGTAAAGGCGCGGGGTGGATCATGAGCACGTTCGAACACATCATTGTCGAAAGCAAGGGCGCGGTCGGCATCATCACGCTCAACCGCCCGAAGATGCTCAACGCGCTGTCTTTCGGCGTCTTTCGCGAGATCGCCGCGGCGGTCGACGATCTGGAGGCGGACGAGGGAATCGGATGCATCGTGCTGGCAGGCGGCGAAAAGGCGTTCGCGGCGGGCGCCGACATCAAGGAAATGCAGCCGAAAACCTTCATTGACATGTTCGCAAGCGATTTCCTCACGATCCGCGGCGACCGCGTTGCCAATTGTCGCAAGCCGACCATTGCCGCCGTCAGCGGGTATGCGCTCGGCGGCGGCTGCGAACTGGCGATGATGTGCGACATCATCATCGCAGCCGACACCGCGAAATTCGGCCAGCCGGAAATCACGCTCGGCACGATTCCGGGCATCGGCGGCACGCAGCGGCTGACGCGCGCGGTGGGTAAATCCAAGGCCATGGACCTGTGCCTGACGGGGCGAATGATGGATGCCGCGGAAGCGGAGCGGTCCGGCCTGGTCAGCCGTGTCGTGCCCGCGGATAAACTGATGCTGGAGGTGCTGGCGATGGCGGAAAAGATCGCCTCGATGTCGCGCCCGGCGGCGGAGATGGCCAAGAGCGCCATCAACCGCGCCTTCGAAACCCCGCTCTCCGAGGGACTCAACGTCGAACGTGACCTGTTCCATTCCACCTTCGCGCTGGAGGATCGCTCCGAAGGCATGGCGGCGTTCATCGAGAAACGTAAGCCGGTGAACAAGAACAGGTAGCGAGCTCGTGGCCCGGCACGGAGGGCGCCGCTCCGACTGCTCTCGCATATTTCTCGCGGCGGACCTTGATGACCTCATATTTGTAGCTACAATAATTCAATGAAGGTCACGTTCGATCCGGTGAAGCGGGCGAGCACGCTAAAGGACCGCGGTCTCGATTTCGCTGACGCCGCCGAAGTATTCGCGGGCAAGACCCTGAACATTCCGGACGAACGCCGTGATTATGGAGAATCCAGGATCATCACGGTGGGATTGCTGCGCGGCCGAATGGTGATTGTGGTCTGGACGCCGCGCGGCGGCGCACGGCACGTATTTTCGATGAGGAAAGCCAATGACCGGGAAAAAGCGCGCTTTGGGAAGCGACTTGAGGAAAGTTGATCGCCACGTCATTCGGCGGCACGAATACGATGAGGTGCCGGAGCTCACCGAGGAAATGGCTGAGCGCGCCGATCTGTATAAAGGCGGCAAGCTGATCCGTCGCGGGCGGCCGAAATCAGGCGACCCCAAGCAACTGATTACCTTGCGGCTGGATGCCGCCGTGCTTCGCTGGTTTCAGCAAAGCGGCCCGGGCTATCAATCCCGGATCGGCGCCGCGTTGAAATCGCACATGACGCGCAAGAAGGCCGCTGCGAAGGCCGCTCCACGCGGCAGGACGGCGGGTAAGAGAAAGGCGGGGTGAGGGCCGCTTCACCCCGCCCTGCTCCGCGCCAGCGCCGCGCTGACCAGGGCGCGGTAGGCGCGTTCGGGCCATGTCGCCGGCTTGTCGAGCCCGAGCCGTGCCAGGCATTCATGGTCGGCCGCGCTCGGGGTGTGCGTCAAACCCTGCCACAATAATCCCGCGAGATGCGGCAGCGCACGTTCCGCGTCCTGCAGGATGAGCAAGGCCGGAAGCAGGCGCTGTTCGGCGTCGGTGAAATCGCTGCCGAACGGAAACGAGGGCAGCAGCCCGGCCTCGCGGGCAGGTTTGAGCGCGCGCGCAATCCGGCCGGGGTAATTCTCGCGATGCGCCGCTGGAATCTCATAATTCTTCGGCAGCTTGCCGGCATCCTTGGCGGCGCGCGTCAGTTCGTCCTGAAAGCGCAAATCCGCAACCTGCAGCATCGCCGCGATCACGTCGGCATCGGACTTGCCCCTGAGATCGGCGACGCCGTATTCGGTGACGACGATATCGCGCAGATGCCGCGGAATAGTCTCGTGGCCGTAGCTCCATCGGATATTGGACTGAGCTTTCGCGCCGCTCTGCCGGGTCGCTTCGAGCGTGAGTATCGCGCGCGCGCCGTGCAGCGCGAACGCCTGCGCCACGAAATTATACTGGCCGCCTACCCCGCTCACGACTTGTCCGTTTTCGAGGCCGTCGGCAACCGACGCCCCCATCAAGGTCGCCAACATCCCGCTGTTGACGAAGCGAGCGTCGACACGGGCGGCGCGTTTTCTGTCCTCGTCGCCATAAAGCTCGTTGGTGAAGGAAACCGGCATCATCCGGATCCGGGCGATCTGCTCCGGCGTCATATCGCGCAAGCTCCGGTAAAGCGATTTCGGCCCGAGAAAGAATGCGCCGTGCAGCACGACGCCATCGACCTCGCGCTTGAGAATGCCGGCGTCGATCAGGCCGAGAAACGCCTCGAACACCATTTCGCTGACGCCATAGAGCCCCTTCTCGAACGGGCCGGTTTCCAGTGCCTGGAGCTGTTCGGCCGCCGGCGCCAACCGTTTCATGGTCGCGTGAAAATGCCCGTTGTCGCGGTGGCGAAGGATCAATCCCTGCGCCAGCGCGTCGCCGACCTGCCCGATGCCGATCTGCAGCGTGCCGCCATCGCGCACCAGACCTGCGGCATGAAGACCGATGGCGTATCTGGTATCGGTGATCGGCTCGGCCGGCGGCGCGAACAGCGGAAAATCGGTCGCGGGGCTATCGAGCACCGCGCTGAATTCCTCGCCGGGCAGATCGCCCGGCCCCGGCATGAACGGCAGTTCGGAGTTGACCTGCCCGATCAATTTGAACGAGGCGCGGCCCTCATTGCGCGCACGCAGGATATCCAGCGTGGTGTCGGTGTTGCAGCTCAGGCTGTAACGGGTCACGCCGTCGACAACGCGCCTGGCCACCAATTGGGTGACGACGTTCAGCCCGCGCTCCAGCAGATACGACGAAGCATGGGTATAGTTGGCGGAGATGTAATGCTGCTGTGCGAACGGCACGTGCAGCCACCTTCCTGCCAGAAAAAAGAACTCGATCACCCGAATATTGGGAGGCAGCGCATTGGCACGCACTGCATCGGCATAGGTGAGATCGGGATAGCCGCCAAACAGACGGTCGATCACCGGCGCGATGAAGCGCCACTGCACCAGAGTCTTCGGTTTCGGCTTTTCCAGCGTCAACGCGGCGAAGAACGTCAGATTGATCGACCGGTCGGCGCTGGCCCGCGCATAGAGCGCGTTGGCGACATGATTGGCCTTGCCGAGCCCGAGCGGCAAGCCGACCACCAGATTGGTCCCGACGTCGCGGATGATATCCTCCGCGATGGCCTCGGGATCGGAGAACAATTTCGGCATGCATGTTCCTTACGGGGCAATAAGAACCGAAAAATTGCCCGCGGTTCCGAAGAATCGCGTGTCAGGATGTGAAGCTATTATACTTCATTCCCCCGGCATCCAACATTTTGCCGGGGCCGCCGCTGATCGCGAAGCGATCTGCGGCAGACCCGACAATATCCCGGCTGGCCGAATTCGCATCGTTGCGATATCAAATTTGTCAACGGATCGCGTTGAACCAGGCCAGGAATTCCGCAATACGCCTGAGGTCTCGCGGGGAAGGTCACGATGATGAAACTGTACTACGCGGCTCACACCTGCGCGCTGGCATCTCACATCGCACTGGAGGACGCCGGCGCCGAATACTCGACCGTGCGGATCAGCTTCGCCGCCGAGGAGCAGCGCAAGCCGGAATATCTCGCCATCAATCCCAAGGCGCGCGTCCCGGCTCTGGTAACAGAGAAGGGAATACTGACGGAGACGCCCGCGATGCTCGCCTTCATCGCCCAGAGCTTTCCAGCGGCGCATCTGGCGCCGCTGGATGATCCCTTTGCCTTCGCCGAGGTGCAGGCCTTCAACAATTATCTGTGCGCGACGTTGCACGTGGCCCATGCCCACCGCATGCGCGGGTATCGCTGGGCCGACGATCCGGCGGCGATCGAGGCGATGAAACGCAAGGTGCCGGACTCCGTGGGCTCCTGCTTTGAGCTGATCGAGCAGAAAATGCTGCGAGGGCCCTGGGTCATGGGCGACCGCTATACGGTCTGCGACCCTTATTTGTTCACGTTAGCGCAGTGGATGGAAGGAGACGGCGTTGACCCCGCGCGGTTTCCAAAGCTCAGGGATCACCGAACCCGAATGTCCGAAAGGCCCACCGTCCGCAAGGCCATTGCAGAGGAGCTTGCATAAATCGCACTGCAGCACTGCGCCGAAAGCATGCCCTTCCCGCCTGACACTTCCCTCTGTATTCTGAGCGCCAAGGCCGTGGCGGATCAACGCCCGGCGCAAACACCGGGAAGAACGCCATGGGACAGTTGCAGCGCGCGATCATCCTGATCGCCGGGATCATTTCTCTTGCCAGTCCCTGCGCTGCGAAAGTCATCAGATTCGAAATTGTGCGCGTGGAATCGCCGGCATTCGAAGGACGGACCTTCGGCGCGGTCGGTACCTACGACAGGATCATCGCGCGCGCGACCATCGCGGTGGCGCCCGACAATCCGCGCAATACGGTGATCGTCGACATCGACCGCGCGCCGCGCAACGCGCAGGGCCAGGTCGAAGCCGTAACCGACGTCGAGATCCTGCGGCCGACAATTGCGGCCAGCGGCAACCGCCGGCTGTTCTACGAAGTGCTCAACCGCGGCAGCAAGCCCGGGCTGGCGTTGTTCAACGACATTCCGGCGGTGACCAACGATCTCTTGAAAGCCACCGATGCCGGCAATGGTTTCCTGATGAATCGCGGCTACACGGTGGTGTGGAGCGGTTGGCAGGGCGATATCGCGCCGGGCGGCGGGCGAATGACCTTCTCGCCGCCGGTCGTGCCTGACATAACCGGGCTCGCGCGCGAGGATTTCATCTTCGACCACACCGACAATCCGGCCGGCGCGACGCTGAGCTATTCCGCGGCCGATCTCGATCCCGCCCACGCCAAAATCAGCGTCCGCCAGCGCGAGGCCGATCCCCGCGCGACGCCTGCCGGCCTTGAAGTCAAGCTCGAGAGCCCGACCAGGATTTCGATTCTGCGGCCGGATGGTTTTGACGCCGGCGCGATCTATGAGTTCATCTACACCGCCAAAGACCCAAAGGTGATGGGCCTCGGCTTCGCCGCCACCCGCGACATCGTCGCCTTTCTTCGCAATGAGACTGCGGACGCGGCGGGGACCGCCAATCCCGTCGCCGGCCAGATCGACCGCGCGATCGGGTTCGGCCTGTCGCAGAGCGGCCGCTACCTGCACGACTATCTCTATCTCGGTTTCAATGCCGACGAGGCCGGCCGCATCGTCTTTGACGGGCTGATGCCGCACATCTCCGGGGCCAAGAAGACCTTCACCAATTATCGCTTCAGCCAGCCCGGCCGGTCGCCCTACGAACACGCCGACATGCTTTACCCCGGCGCGGATTTTCCGTTCACCTATCCCGTGATCACGGACGGGCTCACGGGAAAGAGCGACGGCTTCCTGGCGCGCTGCCTTGCGGCCGGCAACTGCCCAAAAATCATCAAGACCGACAGCGAGCTCGAATTCTACCAGCAGCGCGCATCCCTTGTCGTGACGGACACGCAAGGCAATGCGCTCACGATGCCCGACAATGTCAGGCTGTTCTTGCTGTCCAACCTGCAGCACTACTCGCTCGCCAACGCCAAGTCCGAAATGGCGAAGACCTGCGCCTATCCAACCAATCCCTTGAATGCCGGCCCTTCGGTACGCGCCCTGCTGGTGGCGCTGGATGGCTGGATCAGCAACGGCACGTTGCCGCCGGATAGCCGCTACCCGAGCCGCGCCGACGGAACGCTGACGCCGCCTGCAATCGATCAGGTCGGTTTCCCTCATATCCCCGGCGTCGCCTATCCGAGCCGAATTGCGCAGCCGACCGTACTCAAATCCGACGAGATGCCGCCGTCGAAAGGCGCCGCCTATCCGGTCTTCGTGCCGAAGACCGATGTCGATGGCCGCGACCTCGCGGGCGTGCGGTTGCCCACGCTGGAAGCGCCGGTGGCAACCCACACCGGCTGGAATCTGCGCAAATCCGGATTTGGCGAAGGTGAATTATGCGACAACAACGGCACCATGATTCCATTCGCGGCAACCCGCGAGGAACGGCTGAAGAACAACGATCCCCGCCTGTCGACGGCGGAACGTTATCCGAACCGTGAGGACCGCGCGGCGGCGATTGCAAAAGCGACGCAACAATTGGTGCGGGACCGGCTGCTGCTGGAAGACGACGCGAAGCTGTTCGCTCCGAGCGTCAACTAGCCCTTCACAACCGTCTTGCGGGCGGGTTAGGAAAAGTTCACGCTGTCGACGAT
>CAVUKM010000005.1:0-15579 GCA_963742085.1 uncultured Alphaproteobacteria bacterium
GCGAATAGCAGGCGGCGCAGCCCGCCAAATCTGCCGCGCGGTCCATGTGCCCGAGCACATCCGCTGCGCGGCTCCTCATGTTGCCGTAAGAACTACTGCCTAGTTCACCCGGCTCCAGGTCTGGCCGCCGCAGAACATGCCGCCAAAGGCGCAGCCCTGGACGCGCAGGGTATCGGAGCCTTTCAGCGCGATGGTCGAATCATAGGTGCTGCCGGTGTTGGGATCGAAAATCCGGCCGCTCCATTTGGAATCCTTGCCGGCCTTCATGTTGATCAACACCTGTTCGCCGTTCTGGTTCGACTTGGCGTCCACCGAATAGCCGCAGAGGTTGGCGCCGCACTGCTCGATTCGAACCTTGCCTTCCTTTTCCTCCGTCAGCCACACGCCGAGCGGCGATGCCGCTGATTGACCGCGCAAGGCCGCGGGGCGGGAGCTTGGGCGCCGGCGCGGGCGCGGTGGTCGCGACTACCTCGGGCGGAGCGGCCGGGTGGCGGGCGCGGTGCGTTCTGCTGGATTTGCGGCGCGGGCGCACTCGAGGCCGGGCCGGCGTTGACGGTGTCCACAGGCGGCGGCGACGCCGCGGTATCCGCGGCGCAGCGGTTGCGGTGGCCGTCGGGGCACCGGCGCGGTCGGCGGGTGCTGCGCTGTCGACCTGCGGGGCGGCCTGCGGATCGACTTGGCCTGCTGCGGTTTATGCTGGTTGTCCTGATCGCTGTGCGAGCGCCGGGATCCGCCGGCCGCTGTTGTCGTAGACCCCGGGAATCGAAACGGTTCCGCGATCCGGATCGATCCGGATGGTGCGCCCGCCATATTCGAAGGTGTACTGGGCCTGCGCGGCGGTGCTCGCCAGCAGAAATGCGGCGACAGCCAAAAGCTTTTTCATAGTGACCTCCTGGGCAGGTGGGATTCAGGTTCCGACCCTATGCTTCGGCAGTTCTTCGTAACGTGATCTACATCACTTTCATCGTATGAGTCGATAGGCTGGCTTTGGTTCAATGCCCGCCGGGCAGTCTAGTTTAGGTTCGCGCGCGCGGTCAATTAGGCGCCGGGGCATAAAGGCCGGACCAGCTCAATCGAACCAGGCGTCCATATTTCGAAAACAGCAGCTCGATGCGTCGGATCCAGCGATCGACGAACGCTTGCAAATATCATCGCCGTGTCCCGCAAGCGTTCGACTTTCAGCAAATGCACATCGACGTCACACGCACGGAGGATCGCAGCCATGACAATCTCGATGCACCAGGCCTCGGTCGGGGTTTTCACCCATTTCCTGGGCAGCCTGTCCGATCTGCTCGACCACGCGGCGGCTCACGCCGAAGGCCGAAAAATCGATCCCTCGATTCTGCTCCATGCGCGCCTCTATCCCAACATGTACGATTTCACGCGCCAGGTCGGCGAGGCGAACAGGCACGCGGTTCTCGCCTGCGCGCTGCTGGCCGGAATGGATCCGCCGGTTTTTCCGGACAGCTGAGCCGGACATTGCGGAACTGAAGCGGAGAATCGCGGCCGCGATCGATTTCGTGGCGAGCATTGCAGCCCGCGCAAATCGACGGCACCGCAGACAAGGAAGTGGTCTTCACATTCCGGAACGGCTCGACACGAAAATTCACCGGTCGATCCCTGTTGTTGACTTTCAGCGTGCCGCAGTTCTTTTTTCACGTCACGACGGCCTACGACATCCTGCGCCATAGCGGCGTCGATCTCGTCAAGAAGGATTTTCTGGGAACGCCGAAATCCGGGGCAAGCCGAGCTCGTGAGCGTCAATCGGATTTCGGCAGGCTATATTTCGCCGCCGTCCCTGCGGACCAATTGGCTGCGCGCGGCGCGTCCGGCCATTTCGCTCCTCAGCGTCTCGAATCGCTGCCGCGCCTCGCTCTCGCGATCGTCAACAAGCTTGATGGCTGCTTCCGCCGACATCGGCCCGGTGCTGACCGGCTGCGGAATTGTCGCCGATGGTCTCATCGACGAAATATTGGCCGTAGCTCGTCGCGGCGGACCGTCCATTTGAAACGGATCGCTTCCATCGGGCCGGGACCGAGCTTTTGAATAGCCGTCAGCCTCAATCCGCTCGGGAGGCATCGGGCTTTTCTTCAGCCGGACGGCTTTTCAGGCTCGCGATGGGATCCGGATGATCGAGGATGCTGGCGATGGCCGCCAGGGCGTGATCGGTCGGGTCGCTCTGAACTCAATATTGGATCTCCGCAAAGAACGCACGTGCCGGAAACGCGTCCGCCGCCTGCGCTGATATGCATTCCTCGTCCTTGAATGCGGCTGAGTTTTGTCGATTCACGCGCAAACTGGCGGTAATTTCTTATTCCAGGGCCGTTCCTGTTCGAGCTGGGCCGCCAGGCGAAATAACGTCGCCTCGTCACCAAAGCGCGCTGCGAACATCATGCCGAGCGGAAACCCGGCGGAATTCCATGCCAGCGGAACCGACATCGCCGGCTGGCCCGACATGTTGAACATCGAGGTTGCCGGCATATAGCGCCGCAGGATCGGCGGAATATGCGACAGATCCTGCGCCATCGGATTGAGTTCGCCGATCCGCAGGGGTGGCGAGCAAAGCGTCGGGCACAGAAACACGTCGCAGGTCTCGAAGAAGGCGGCCAGCCCGCGCGAAATCCGGAAAGCGCTAAGTTGCGCCGCCGTATAGTCGATTGCGGTGGTCTTGCCGCATTGTGCGCGCGTTGCAAGCGTCAGGTATTTCGAAATCGCTGATCGGTCATGGCGCGGCCGAAATGTTGTTCGGCGAGCCGGACCGCGAGCCCCGTAGTCGGCGCTGACGATGGTGCGCCATCACGACCGCCGGATCGGCGGCCAGCACCGGCGCGCGCTCCTCGACATGATGGCCGAGCCGAGCCAGCAGGGTCGCGACTTCCCGTGCCGCCGCCGCGATTTCGGGATCGATGGCCTCGCCATAGGGCGACTTGTCGGTAAAGGCGATGCGCAGCCGGCCCGGGTCGCGGCCGACCTCCTCGGCGAAAGGCCGCTCCGGCGGTGGCGCCACATAAGGGCTCGAGGGCTCGGGTCCGTGGATCGCATCGAGCATCGCCGCGCTGTCGCGCACGCTGATGCTCAGCGACATGGCCGCAGGAAAATCCGCCCCAGCCTTCGCCGCGCTCGGGACCGACCGGATTGCGCGCGCGGGTCGGCTTCAATCCGAACACCCCGATGCGGAGGCCGGAATGCGTATCGAACCACCGCCGTCGCTGGCATGCGCAACGGGGACGATGCGCGCGGCAACCGCAGCCCCCGCGCCGCCGGAGGATCCACCCGAGGAGTGTTCGAGATTCCATGGATTTCGCGTCGGACCGAACAGGCGGGACTCGGTGGTCGGCATCAATCCGAATTCCGGGCTGGAGCTTTTGCCGAAGATCGTCGAGGCCGGCATCGAGGAAGCGCCGGGCGAGGGTGCCGGTATGAGTCGGCAATATGGTCCTTGTAGATGCTCGCGCCCGACGTGGTCCGCGTTCCCTCAAGAAACTCGAGATCCTTCAGCAGAAACGGCACGCCGGTGAACGGACCATCCGGAAGTCCCTGGTCGATTTGTCGCTTTGCATAGTCGTAGTGCTTGACGACCACCGCGTTGATCTTTGGATCGACTTTTGTGGTCCGCGCAATCGCCTCGTCCAGCAATTCACCGGCGCTGACCTGCCTTCTTCGAACGAGATCGGCAAGGCCCACCGCGTCATAGCTGCCATATTCTTTGAAGGCCATGGTCGATGTTCCACAATGCTGAGGCGCCGAATCCGGCTAGGTCAACGGTAAAGGTCTCCTCCGATCGCGCCTTGATCAGCCGAGCACGTCCTGATTGATCACGTTCTGGCGTATCGGTTCACCGTCGAGCGCGCTCAGGATATTGCGCGCGGTTTGTTCGCTCATCCGGTCGACGGCTTCCCGGGTGACGCCTGCTACATGCGGGGCAATGATGACATTGGGAAGCTCGAACAGTGAATGGGGAACGGGCGGCGGCTCCTGCTCGAAAACATCGAGCCCCGCGCCAGCGAGCTTGCCGGACGAAAGCGCATCATAAAGTGCGGCTTCGTCAACGATCCCGCCGCGCGCGGTGTTGATCAGATAGGCCGAAGGCTTCATCCGCTGAGCCGCGCGACATTGAACATTCCGACCGTCTCCGGCGTCTTCGGGCAGTGGATGCTGACAAAATCAGCGCGCGGCAGCGCCGCATCGAGATCGGCGACCGGCTCGCAGCCGGCGGCCTTGATCTCGTCGGATGACCTTATAGGGATCGTAGACCAGAACATTCATCTCCATGGCGAGGCAGCGCTTGGCGGTTCGCGTCCCTATGCGGCCGAAGCCGACAATCAGAACCGTCTTGCCGAATAAATCGTAGGGCAGTTTGCCGAGCCGGGTGCTCCATTTGCCTTCCTTTACCAGCGCGTGCATCTCAACGGCGCGTTTGGCGAGCGTCAGCATCATGAACAGCGCCTGCTCGGCCACCGACGGGGAATTGGCGGTTCCCGCCACCATCAGCGGGATCTTGCGGCGGCTGAGCGCGGCCACATCGACGGCGTCGTAGCCGACGCCGATCCGGGTCACCACCTTCATATCCTTCGAGGCCTCGAGTTCCGGTTCGCCGAAACGGGTGGCGCCGAGCGCCACGCCGTGAACCGGCGCATGCTCCTTCAGCATCGCCTCGAAATCCGCGGCAGAGATCAAATTGGGAAATTCGACGAGTTCGATATCGTCGCGCTCCCGCAGCAGAGCGCGCCCGGACCGTGACATCGATTCGGTAATGAGGATTTTCTTCTTGTTGGTCGCCATTCGCCGGTTCCCTGACCAGTTCCGCCTCTGCCTTTTCTTCTTGTACCGCCATCAAGGGACGACGGCGGAAATCGTTTAGCAGGGGGGATTGTTATGGTCCACTGCCAATCACGGGCGCGCGGGACGCCGGTCCTGCGGGTGCGGCGGTAGACTTGCTCGCCGCGAAAACGATAATGTCCGGATTCGCTGGAAGAGCGCCGTTACCCTGTTCGAGATAGACCAAGGAGGCCCGATAATGATCAGCCCGACGCCGGCCGCACGCGTGCAACCGAGATTGCGCCTTGCGCTTGGGGCAGTGGTCGTCACGCTTCTCTGCATTCCCCAGGCGGCAGGCGCGCAAGGGTTGGTCAAGGGAGTTCAACAAGGGGCCGAGGCGGGCAACAAGGCGGCCGGACCGGTCGGCGGCGTATTGGGAGGCGCGATCGGCGGGGTGGTCGGCGTGTTTACCGGCGTGCTCGGTGTCGGCGGGGAACAAAAAAGGGCAGGCAGTGCCCCGCGAGCGGCGCCAAGCAGAACCGGACCGGCCGCAAAACGCGCCAAGGCCGACGAAGGGCGCCAAAGCAACACCAGCCAAAGCCGGTGGACGTGCTCACCCAGCCGGGCGTACCGGAACTGACCGCCGAGCAGATCGTCGCCAACAGCGACGCGGATATCGATCGGATCAAGGCCGAATTGAGCCTGACGCCGGAGCAGGAGAAGCATTGGACCGCGTTCAATAGCGCGATGCACTATCTCGGCCACAATGGCGCCGACCGCCTCAATCTTAGAATTGCGCGCGCAAAGCGCGATCCGCCCGACGACATCGTCGAGCAGATGCGTAACGAGGCCCAGTTTCTCAACGACCGCGCCGTGGATCAACGCGCCGTCGCCGACGCGGCCGAGCCGCTGTTCACCAGCCTCGACGACAAGCAAAAGGCGATCTTCATTCAGGAAATGGTGCGCCTGAGCCACGAGCGCGGGCTTGACTAGACCGCAGGCGCAGCCCGGCCGGGTATTGGCGCGAAGCCTTGCCAATACAGCGGCGCATCGCCGCCGGAGGCTAGCCGCCCGCGAATAGCCGGGCGCACAAGCCCTGGGGTAGGTGGAAGGCGACGGCACCCGGCTATCCTGCCGCAGCGGTGCGGCCCTTTAATTCGTCATGCAAAATTGAAGAAAAGCTGACCGCTTCGCGCCCTAGATATGGCCGGGTCATGGCCTTGTCGCGATTTGGCTTCGAACAGCGCGTCAGGCGATGCAATCGCAGCCAGCGGTTGCCGGCCGCGATCCCGAATGACGGATTCGAATTTCAGATCGACGAGCTTGATCGGACCATGACCTGGACTAGGCGTTCGGGAAATTCAGCTCCACGCCGACGCCGTCGGGATCGTACAGGAAAAACTGCGTATCGCCGGTGCGTGGCACGATGCTCTCGCGGAATGTGACGTTCCTGGACTGCAGACGCTTGCGCATGCCTTCAACATCGGTCGCGGCAAAAGCGATATGGTCGAGGCGGCCGGTGTCCTCGTATTTCTTCTCGGTGCCGCGCACCACGATGCCTTCGCGCGGCTTGCGGGTGCCCATCAGATGCACGGTGGCCACACCGCCGGAATAGAGCCAGTAGCCCGGGAAATCGAGCGGCGGGCGGTCGCCGTTCTCCAAGCCGAGCACATCGCAATAGAAGTCCTTGGTACGCTCAAGATCCGCGGGTTCGATCGTGTAATGTTGCAGTCCGCCGAGCGGCATGATCTTTCTCCCCGGACAAAGGTGAGATCGACGTCGGTGACGCTCAGGCGCCGACGGATTGGTGTCGGGCATCAATCAGGCGGAGACCACCAGTTCCCTGTCGATCTGCTCGATCGACTTGCCCCGGGTCTCGATCCCAAAGAAATAATACACCGTCCCGGCCATCAAAAACCAGCAGCCGAGATAAACGAACGCTAGAGGGATGTCCGGTAACGGCACGTCAGGCTTGAGATAATTCCCCGAACCCACGATCAGGGCGAGCCCACCGGCCCGATGATCTTGCCGATGCCGCCGAAGCCGTAGGCAGAACCCATGCCCGAGGTCCGCAGATGCGAAGGCCAGACTTCCGCCGCGTAGGGGCCGACAATGGCAAAACCGCCGTCGGCAAAGAAGAAAGCTACAGCCAGCAGCAGCCAGAACGCCGATACGCCCATGAACATGGCATCGTAATTGTACCCGGCGATGATGTCAGGGCCCCCGCGCCGAAACCCAGCAGGCCGCCGGCATTGCGCCGGCCCATCAGTTCGGAGAAAAACGAGAACGACAGCCGTCCAATGAAGCCGAAGACGCTGAGCAGGATCATCATCTTGGCGGCTTCCTGCGGCGTGACCTTCAGCAACACCACGAACAGCGCCGGCGCCCAGAGCGTGATCCCGTAGACACCGGTCTGCGCGCCGGCATTGCCGAGCCAGGAAACGATCAGGCTTCGCGGGTATTTGAAGAGGTCGAGCCAGTTGCTCCTGACGATCGGGCCGGCGTCGGCGGCCGTCGGTAACGGCAGCGATGCCGGCGGCATATGCAGCGCCCAGCCAAGCGACTTGCGCGCCTCCTCGTAGCGGCCCTGGCGGCATAGCCAACGCGGCGACTCCGGCACCCAGACACGGACCAGCAGCACGAGCAGGGCCGGCAGTATTCCGACGGCGAACAGCAGCCGCCACTCGCCGCTGCCGACCAGCGAGCCCAGCATGGCGCCGAGGCCGACACCGAGCGGGATGACGCAGGTGACGAGACCGCCGACCCAGCCGCGCTTGGAGGAAGGCATGAATTCCTGCACCAGCGGCAGATCCACGCAATAGAGCCCGCCGACACCGACGCCGACGAAAAAACGCATCACTGAGAGATAGATCCAGCCATTGTCAGGCGTGAAATACAACAGGCCGGTCGCGATCGAGAAATTCAGCACGGTGCCGATAAAAACCTTGCGACGGCCGATGCGGTCGGCAAGCCAGCCCCAGACATAGGCGCCGATAATGGCGCCAATACCGGAACTCATCAGCACCGTGGCGGACTGGCCGAAGGTCAGCTTCCAGGGCCCGATCAGGAAGGCGAGCACAAAGCCGATCAGGAAATAATCGAAGAATTCAAGCGCATCGCCGATGATGGCCGCAACGAGGATCTTGATCTGGTTACCGGTCAGACGCGTCCGTCGATCGAGTATTTCGAACATGGCGTTTCCCCTTTGGCGCATGTTCGTTTCGAGCCGGCGTCGTCGCGCCTACACACCGGCGGTGACGTCAAAGCTATCCTGGGAATGCGGCCAGCGGAAGCCTGCCGGGCCCCCGGCGTGGTCGCGGCCAATTTGTGGATGAGGCGCGCTAAACCATCTTGAACCGGGCAAAGAGCCAGATCTTGATCTGGTCCATGACCAGAGCAAGGACGACGGCTGAGGCCAAAATGCCCGCGAAGATCGACGGCGCAAGAGGCGCCATCAAGATTCCCGCCAACGCCAGCGTGCCGATAATCAGAGATGTCCATCATACTTGACAGCGATCACCAGCAGGCTCGGCCGCGAAGACCAGAGACGCCGACGCTCGCGGACGACATAGAACACAGCCTGGCCGTTGGATGCGAGAATGACGAGCGTCATCGTGCGCAGGGTATCGATATCAAGGTGCATTGCCAATGAAGCAAAGCTCAGGAGACCGGCGCAGAACGCGAGATCAAATAATCCTAGGACAATGCCGACAATGGTGAGGTTGTCGATCCGCCAGGAATTTGGCATCGGCGAGGGACGAACATGATCGGTGGTTGACGACATCGCCAGAAAATCACCCGTGATCATCGAAATGACCATGAGCATCGGTGTCAGGATCGCGTGCTTGGTCAGGATCAGGCCGAATCCGAGAAACAGCACCTGCCGCGATTTTTGAACGATCGACCGCAGCGCGTAGGTCAGGATGCGCTGGAATGTCATCCGGCCTTCCCGAACCGAGGCGACGATGCCGGCAAGCCCGGGCTTGTGTGAGGACGATGCCCGCGGCCGACTTGGCGACGTCGGTGGCCGTTGACACCGCGATGCCGATCTGGGCCTGACGCAGCGCCGCCGCGTCATTGGCGCCGTCGCCACACATGCCGACGGTGTGGCTGCCATTCTGAAACGCTTTCACCAGGCGAAACTTGTCTTCGGGCAGGACACCTGCGAAGACCGCAAAGTCTTCGGGGCCGAGCCGATCGTTAATCCCGCCCGGCGGGCAAACGGCGCCGGTCAATCCGACGGCGTCTGCGACGAAGGCCGCGGTCGTCGCCGCGTCTCCCGTCACCATGACGGTGTGAACCCCGAGCGCCCGCAATTGATCGATCATCCCCCTTGAATCACTGCGCGGCGGATCGCTGAGCGCCACGAGGCCGACGAGCCGCATGGCGCTTTCGCTTCCGATAGCGACGCCGAGGACCCGATGGCCGTGCTTTTCCAATTCATTGGCGGCCCGCTCCGCGGCCGGCGCAGGCTGCGAAAGCCCAGCCACCACCGCGAAGGCGCCTTTGACGATACGAAGCGCGTTGCCGTCGCCGTCGAGCGCGCGCGCTTCCGACATCTTGGTGGCCGGATCGAACGGCGTGAAGCTGGTGACGGTGGGTAGGCTGGTATCGCTTCGAGGCAGGTTGGTTTGGTACGAGGCTGCGGCGGCCCGCACCGCGGTATCAACGGGATCCCGGCCACCCTCGGCGCTGGCTAGCGCAGCAAGTGCAAGGACGTGGCCTTCGTCGAAACCGGGCATCGCATGGATCGCGGCTACAGCCAGTTCATTGCGCGTGAGGGTGCCGGTCTTGTCGATGCACAGCACATCGAGGCTCGCGGCTTCATCGACGGCGGAGAGGCGGGTCGGAAGCACGCCAACACGCGTAAGGGCCTGCGCCCCGATCGCGGTTGCCAGTGTAAAGGTCGCGGGGAGTGCCACCGGCACCGAGCCCAGAACCGAGATCAGCACCAGGGGAATGGCCTCCGCCATCGGCATTCCGATGTGGTGGGCGTAGACCATCAGCAGCACAGTGACGGCGCCGTTGAAGCCGGCAAGATTGCGAACGACGCGAAACACCGCCTTTTGCTGGGTGCTGACCACGTAGGCCGTGCGGACGAGTTCCGCGGTGCGGCCGAATTTGGTGCGAACCCCGGTAGCGAGCACTTCGGCGATCGCTTCGCCGCGTTGAACCAGGGCGCCGGCATAGGTCTCTGCACCGCGCCCGGCTTCGACGGGCAGGGACTTCCCGGTGAGCATGGATTGATCGAGCAGGATCGTCCCTTCGCGGACCTGGACGTCCGCGGCGACGACCGTACCCAGGCTGAGTTTGACGATATCCCCCGGCACAAGTTCAGCGGCAGGCAAATTCACCCATACGCCGTCACGCTGCACGGATGCTCTGAGTGCCAGTCCTGACTTGAGCGCCGCGATCGTCGACTGGGCCCGGTTCTCGTGAAAGAAGCCGATGGCCGAATTGAATACCAGAAGAACGCCGATGATCGCGGCCTCGACATATTCACCGAGCGCCAATTGAAAGATGATCGCGATCTCCAGCAGCACCGAAACCGGCGCCAGGAATTTCCCCAGAATCAACCGCAGTGGGTGAACGGTGACATCCGGGGTGGCATTCGGGCCGAACTGCCCAAGCCTGCGTCGTGCCTCGGTACTGGTAAGCCCCGTGATCGAAGTTTCCATCGGTCCTGCGGGCAAAAGGCCAATCATGGGGTTGAGTCAGGTTCCATTTCAGGCCTGCGGCCGCACGCCGCTTGATATCGCTCAACACCTACCCGATAGCGCAGTGCCAAACTTTTCCAGCAGAAAATGATACTGGTTTGTGGAGACGAAGTTGCAACGGTTAATTGATGATGTCGAGAGCAAACCGCCCGCGAATGCGCGAGCCGCCGAAGCTGCCGCTGCTACCGATGAGAGGACTGGCCCCGTCGTCGCGACATCGAATCTACCGGTGACTGTGCCTTTTGCGCCCGCGCGGAGCCGGCGGCTGCGGTTCCTGGCCGGGCTTTTTGCCGTCCTTCTTGTCGCCGGAGGGGGCGGGATCTATTGGTGGAAGCATACCCATTCGCAACTGCCCGCCGGCATAAGCTTTGGCAACGGCCGACTTGAAGCCGATGAAATCGATATCAGCACCAAGTTTCCGGGCAGGATCGCGGAAATGCGCGCCGAAATTGGCGACATGGTCACGGCCGGGCAGGTGGTCGCCCGCATGGACACCAGAGACCTCGAGCAGTCGCTCAAGAAGTCGCAGGCGCAGGTGGAGCAGGCGCGGCAGGTCGTCGAGGAAGCCAACGCCAATCTGGAGCAGCTGCGCACGCAGCAGACATTGGCTGCGCAGGAATTGGATCGGACCGAGGCTCTGCTGAAGAACGGCTGGGCGACAAGGGAACTGTTCGATCAACGCAAACAGGCCCTCGATGCCGCCAACGCGGCCTTGAACGCCGCAACCAGGAGGGTCGCGGGAGCCACGCATCTGCTTCAAGCCAGCCAGCACGACGTCGGTCTCTACACGGTGAACATCCAGGACAATGACCTCGTGGCTCCGCGCGACGGCCGGCTTCAATATCGGCTGGCAAATGTCGGCGAAGTGCTTCCGTCCGGCGGCAAGGTGTTCACGATGCTGGATGTCTCATACGTCTATATGGACATCTACCTGCCGACCTTGGAATCTGGAAAGATCAAGGTCGGTACCGACGCACGAATCCTGCTTGATGCCTACCCGACGACACCCATTCCGGCGAAAGTCTCCTTCATCGCGAGCGAGGCACAGTTCACGCCGAAGACGGTAGAAACCCAGAGCGAGCGCGACAAGCTGATGTTCCGCATCCGCGTGCGGATTGACCCTGAGCGTTCCCGCATTCATGCCGGTTCGGTCCGGAGCGGGTTGCCGGGGGTCGCCTACCTCCGTGCCGATCCGAATGTCGCCTGGCCGGAAAACCTGCAAGGCTCGCCGTGATCGGGCAAGGCCGTTTCGTCGCCGTGCTCGGCGGCCTGACGCAGGCATATGGCAAGGTCACGGCCCTGGATCAGGTCACCATCAGCATCCCGGCCGATTGCATGGTCGGGCTGATAGGTCCCGACGGAGTAGGGAAGTCCACGCTCCTCGGGATCATCGCGGGCGCGCGTCAAAGTCAATCCGGCAGCGCCATGGTTCTCGGCGGCGACATCACCGATGCCAGCCACAGGGCATCGGTGTGTCCGAAAATCGCCTACATGCCGCAGGGGCTGGGGAAGAATCTCTACCCCGACCTGAGCGTCCGCGAGAACATCGAGTTCTTCGGCCGACTGTTCGGACAATCCCGCGACGAGCGCCGATGGCGCATCGCCGAACTGCTCGACAGCACCGGGCTTGCGCCCTTTCAGGATCGGCCGGCGAAGAAACTGTCCGGAGGCATGCGCCAGAAACTCGGCCTCTGTTGTTCGCTCATCCACGATCCCGACTTGCTCATTCTGGATGAACCGACCACCGGGGTTGACCCGCTCTCCCGCCGCCAGTTCTGGGAGCTGATCGACCGCATACGTTCTCGCCGTTCGGGCATGAGTGTCATCGTGGCGACCGCTTACATGGAAGAGGCGGGGCGTTTCGACTGGCTGGCGGCAATGAACGGCGGGAAGGTTCTGGCAACCGGATCCCCGGCCGAACTCAGGGAGAGCACCGGGGCAAAAACGATCGAGGAGGCATTCGTTGCGCTGCTTCCGGAACAGCAGCGCAACGGCTCGCTTGGCCTGAAGATACCGCCGCTTCGGATTTTCGACGGCGAGCCGATTATCACAGCCCGCGACCTGACCTGTCGCTTCGGCGATTTCACCGCCGTCGACCGGGTAAACTTCACGATCGAACGCGGCGAGATATTCGGTTTTCTAGGCTCGAACGGTTGCGGCAAGACCACGACCATGAAAATGCTGACCGGTCTGCTGCCGCCGTCGGCCGGCGAGGCGCTGTTGTTCGGGAAGGCGCTCGACGCCGGCGACATGAGTTCGCGCTATCGCGTCGGCTACATGGCGCAATCGTTCTCCCTCTATACCGAGCTTACGGTTCGGCAAAACCTCGATCTTCACGCGCACATTTTTCATCTGCCGACGAAAAAGGCGGCGTTGCGGATCGCTGAACTGGTCAGACAATTCGGCCTTGAGGGCTATCTCGATCAGCGCACGCTGGATCTGCCCTTGGGAATTCGCCAGCGGCTCTCACTGGCCATCGCCATCGTCCACGAGCCCGAAATACTGATCCTGGATGAGCCGACTTCCGGTGTCGATCCCCTGGCGCGTGACCGCTTCTGGGAAGCCTTGATCGATCTTTCGCGCAATCAAGGCGTGACGATCTTCGTGTCGACCCACTTCATGAACGAAGCCGAACGCTGCGACCGGATATCGCTGATGGATTCCGGCCGCGTCCTGGCGACCGGCACGCCGGCCGAGTTGGTCGCGGCGCGCGGTGCCGCCACTCTCGAGGAGGCCTTCATCGGGTATCTCGAAGCGGCGATGGGAACGCGCGATTCCAAAACCCCGGAATTCGCCATTTCGCACGTAGTCCACGACCATGTGCGATCAGAGGGCGCCAAACCATCCCGCGTTCAGCCTCCAGCGCTTGCTCGCCTACACGATCCGCGAGGCCCTGGAGCTGTTGCGCGACCCGATCCGGCTCGGGTTCAGCCTGCTTGGGACGACGTTTCTGATGCTGGTATTCGGATTCGGCATTTCGACGGACGTCGATAACCTGTCGTTTGCAGTGCTCGACCGCGACCAAAGTCACGAAAGCCGCGCCTGGCTGGAAGAACTCAGGGGCTCGACCTATTTCGCGGAAAAGTCGCCGCTGAGTACATATGCCGAGATCGACAAGCGCCTCCAGAGCGGCGACATCTCGGCCGCGATTGAAATCCCACCGGGCTTCGGCGTCGACATCAAGCGCGGGCGTCCCGTCTGGGTCAGCGCCCTGATCGACGGCGCGATGCCGTTCCGGGCCGAAACCATCCGCGGTTATCTCCAGGGTGTGCATCAATTGTACCTGCGGGACCCCGCGGTGAAGACCACCACCCAATCCGCCGCATCCCCGCCCGCGATCGATCGAAACCCGGTTCAAGTACAATCAGGATTTCGACAGCATTTATGCGATGGTGCCATCAACCATGTCGCTGCTGCTCGCGATGTTTCCTGCCATCCTGATGGCGCTGGCTATCGTCCGGGAGAAGGAGCTCGGATCAATCACAAACCTCTACGTCACGCCGGTGACCAGGCTCGAATTTCTGATCGGCAAGCAGCTCCCATACATCGCTGTTGCTATGGCCAACTTCGCCCTGATGCTGCTGCTGGCGCTGTTCGTGTTCCATATCCCGCTCAAGGGAAGCTTTCCGACCTTGCTTCTCGGGGTGGTGATCTATGTGACGGCGACGACGGGCTACGGCATGCTGATTTCAGCCTTCACGCGCACCCAGATCGCCGCACTTTTCGGTACCGCCATTTTGACGGTTGTGCCCGCGACGCAGTTTTCCGGCATGATGACGCCGGTTTCGTCGCTGTCGATCGGGGCTCAAATCATGGGCCGCGGATTTCCCATGACTTATTTCGTGCCGATCAGCGTCGGCACCTTCACCAAGGGATTGGGCTTTACGGATCTTGGCGTCGATCTGCTCGCGCTGGTCGGGTTTATCCCGGTTCTGACCTGGTTCAGCATTCTCTTGCTCCGCAAACAGGAGCGTTAGCGTCCCGAAAATGCGCAAGGCAGCAAATATCTATTGGCTTGGCGTCAAGGAGTTGCGCAGTCTCCTGCGTGACTTCGTCCTTTTGGGATTGGTGGTCTATTCGTTTTCCCTGGCCGTCACCATGCAGGCCCGGAGCAATTCTCAGGAGCTGCACAATGCCTCGATCGCGATCGTCGACGAGGATCAGTCGGTGCTTTCACGCCGGATCGCCCATGCGTTCTTTCCGCCGCTGTTCCAATCGCCGAAGCAGATCGCCGAGCAGGATATCATTCCGGCGATGAATGCCGGAAAATTCACCTTCGTGGTGGATATCCCGCCGAATTTCGAGCGCTACGTTCTGGCAGGACGCAAGCCGGGGCTCCAGATCAACGTCGATGCGACCGCCATGGTGCAGGCGGGGCTTGGTTCCGGCTATGCGCAGCAGATCATCAGCACCGAGATCGCGGATTTCGTCTCCCATGCGGAGGGTGTCCCACTATCGACGGTGAACCTCGATGTGCGCATCGCGTTCAACCCCAACCTGACGACGGCCTGGTTTGCCAGTGTGATGGCGATCATCAACAACATCACCATGCTGGCAATCATTCTGGCCGGTGCTGCGGTCGTGCGCGAGCGCGAGCACGGGACCATGGACCATCTCCTGGTGATGCCGCTGACGCCGTTCGAGATCGCGTTATCCAAGGTCTGGGCAAATGGCCTCGTGATCGCGGTGGCGGTGTGGCTCTCCCTTTACCTGGTGATGCGCCTGATGCTTGGCATTCCCGTCGCAGGCTCGATCCCGCTCTTTATGTTGGGCGTCGTGATCTACCTGTTTTTTGCAACCGCGATCGGAATTTTCCTCGGCACCGTGGCGCGGTCGATGCCGCAACTCGGGCTGTTGTACATGTTGGTCTTTTTGCCGATGAACATGCTCTCCGGCAGCAATACTCCGCTTGAGAGCATGCCGCCCTGGCTCGCCACATTCATGCAGATATCGCCATCGACACATTTCGTCGCCTTCGCGCAGGCAATTCTCTATCGCGGCGCCGGGCTCGACGTGGTGTGGCCGCAATTCCTCGCGGTAGCCATCATCGGAGCCCTGTTCTTTGGCGTTGCCATCCTGCGTTTCCGCTCGGTCGTCGCCCAGG
>CAVUKM010000006.1:0-21194 GCA_963742085.1 uncultured Alphaproteobacteria bacterium
TACGGATATTTCAAGCGTGTGACGTCACAGAGGTTAACGCCACCTTTTTCGCATTCCTTTCGCCCTTTTTAAGGTTCGCACGACACCAGAATGAAACAATTCCTGAACGGGATGAAACCATTTTGGCGGTTTCGCGAAAACGTCCCGAAACGTTTTTTCATTAAGCATCCCCGCAACGACGCACCAAAATGGCGCGCGCGCGCGATCCAACAGGGGACGCCAAATGTTCGATCTTGGAGCCTTCAGGCCGAATTTCCGCCGTGCCGCCGCCCTCTGGGCGCTGGCGATCGGCGCCGTCGCCTTGTCGGGCGCCGCCTCGGCCGCGCCGCTGCAGCTGTTTCCCTTCATCGTGGCGCCGCCGGCAGCCTACGCACCGCCCGCGGTGCAGCCGGCGCCGTCCGAAGACGAAGACACACCCGCCGAGCTGCCCGCGCGGCTGAAACGCCAGATCGTCAGCTACCCGACCCGCGAGGCGCCCGGGACGATCATCATCGATACGCCCAACACCTATCTTTATTATGTGCTCGGCGGCGGCCAGGCGATCCGCTATGGCATCGGCGTCGGCCGCGACGGCTTCACCTGGTCCGGCGTGCAGTCGATCACCAGGAAGGCCGAATGGCCGGATTGGACTCCGCCACCGGAAATGATCGCGCGCCAGCCTTATCTGCCGCGCCACATGGCGGGCGGCCCCGGCAATCCGCTTGGCGCCCGCGCCATGTATCTCGGCGGCACGGTGTATCGCATCCACGGCACCAACGCGCCGCAGACCATCGGCACCCACGTCTCGTCCGGTTGCATCCGCCTCACCAACCAGGACGTCTCTGATCTCTATTCGCGGGTCAATGTCGGCACCAAGGTGATCGTGCTGCCAATGGACCGCCGCGCCGAGAACGCATCCGGCAAGCGGGGCTAGCATTCGAACTCCCGAAGGCAGCACTAATCGTCATGTCCACGCCCGCCATCACCACACTTGCAATTGCCTTTG
This sequence comes from uncultured Alphaproteobacteria bacterium, assembly GCA_963742085.1. Taxonomy (GTDB): domain Bacteria; phylum Pseudomonadota; class Alphaproteobacteria; order Rhizobiales; family Xanthobacteraceae; genus Bradyrhizobium. The sequence continues at coordinate 986 of CAVUKM010000006.1, forward strand.
CCGCCGCGACGTTCATGATCCTGGAGCGCCTGCGGCCGGGCCGCGAGCTGCCGAACGCGCCCGGCTGGTACGTCCGTGCCCTGTTCATCACCATGCTCCAGGTCGGGATCACCTTTTCCACCAACAAGCTCTGGATCCAGCTGTTCGGAAGTGCATCGCTGTTCGATCTCGACGCGTTGCATCTTCCGATCGTCGAAGGCTTTATCGGCTGGTTTGTCGGCACCTTCTTCTTTTACTGGTGGCATCGCCTCCGCCACCGGCGCGGCTGGTGGGTGCTGTTTCATCAGGTGCATCACTCGCCGGCGCGCATCGAGGCCATCACCTCATTCTACAAGCATCCGGTGGAAATTCTCGCCGACAGCGCGCTCGCGGCGGCGGTGCTGTATCCGTTGCTCGGCTGCTCGCTGGAAGGCGCGATGTGGTTCAACGCGTTCGCCGCAACCGGTGAATTCTTCTACCACTCGAACTTCAAATCGCCGCACTGGCTGAAATACATCATCCAGACCCCGGAGCTGCATTCGATCCATCACCAGATCGACGTCCATTCGTTCAACTACGGCGACCTGCCGATCTGGGACCGACTGTTCGGCACCTATCGCGACGCCGACGAGTTTGCCGCGCAGTGCGGCTTTCCCCGCCATAACGAGCGGCATCTGCCTCGCATGCTTGTGTTTCAGGATGTGTACGACCGGTAGAGAGCTTCGCTCACCGCCGGCAATTGGCCCCACTGCTCTGGCGCGGCCCCACCCCACCCTGTAAACTCCCGGGCTGAATCAGTCCGGGGGGATGATGCGCCTGCCGATTCCGAAGCGGCCCATTACGATTGTGCTCGCGATTGCGGTGATCGCGGTCTCGTTCTTCGTCAGCCTGAAGGCGATGGACTGGCTGTCGCCGCGCGGCAGTGTGCCGCCTCCGGCGCTTGCCCAATTGCCGCCGCTGCCGCCGGCGCCCCGCAGCTCGGTCATCCTGGCGCAGGTCGCCATTCCGATCTCGGTCATCCGCGACGCCGCCGATCGCGGCGCGGCGCGCAACTTCACCGGCAAGGCCGACAACCCGGTCTCGCAGATCCTGCAAAACGCCGACATCGGCTGGACCGCCTCGCGGGGACCGATCGTGGCGACCGGAGGCCAGGATGTGCTGTCGCTGACCACGGCGCTGACGGGAAAGCTGAACGTGACAGGCTCGTTGTCATCGAAGGCAACCGGCGCGGTCAACGACGCCATCGGCGGCCTGCTCGGCGGCAATGTCGCCAAGCAGATCGGCAGCGTGAACATCAAGGCACTCAATGCCAACGCCGAGATCAGGGGCAGCGTCACCATCACCTCGCGCCCGAAGCTTGCGGCGGCCTGGCACATCGAGCCCAATCTTGGCGCGATGGTGACGCTCGGCGACACCAACCTGACGGTCGCGGGCGCGCGCGTGAACGTCCCGGCGCAGGTCAAGCCGGTGATCGACAAGACCGTCGGCGAACAGATCGCCGCGGCGGGCGCGCGGATTCGCAACGATCCCTCCCTCGAGCGCAACGCGCGGATCCAGTGGGCCAGGGCGTGCCGCTCAATTCCACTGCAAGGCGCCGCCGCGTCGATGCCGGCAATTTGGCTGGAACTGCGGCCGACCCGCGCGGTCGCGGTGCAGCCGCGCATCGACGCTGCCGCGGTTACCGTCATACTCGGCATCGAGGCGGAGACCCGCATCACTCCGGTTCAGACCAAACCCGACTGCCCGTTTCCCGAGAAGATCTCCATCGTGCCGCCGACGCCGGCGCAGGTCAGCATCGGCATCCCGATCGACGTTCCCTTTACCGACATCAACAAGATGGTGGAGACGCAGTTCGCCGGCCGCACATTCCCCGAGGACGGTTCGGGCTCGGTCAATGTCACGGTGAAGCGGGCATCGGTCGCGGCCTCGGGCGACCGGCTGTTGATCTCGCTCCTGGTGAACGCAAAGGAGAAGACGAGCTTTTTCGGTTTCGGCGGCGAGGCCACCGTGCATATCTGGGGCCGGCCGGTGCTCGATCAGGCGCAGCAGACGCTGCGGCTCTCCAACATCGAACTTGCCGTCGAATCGGAAGCCGCGTTCGGACTGCTCGGCGCGGCGGCGCGCGCGGCCATGCCGCATCTGCAGAAGGTCCTTGCCGACAAGGCCACCGTCGATCTCAAGCCGTTCCTCGGCAATGCGCAGCAAAAGGTCGCCGCCGAGATCGCGGATTTTCAGAAGACCGAGGACGGCGTCCGGGTGGCGGCGGAAATCACCAGCCTGAACCTTGCCGACATCGCCTTCGATTCCAAAACGCTGCGGGTGATCGCCGAGGCCGCCGGCACGATTAACGTCAATATAACGGCGCTGCCGGGGTTGTGACCGTTTTTCGGTTCTCTCCCTCTCCCCGCCTGCGGGAGAGGTTAAAGGAAGAACCGCCCGCATTTTAATCAGCCCCCTCGCGTTTCCCCCCGCTGCCTTCGGCTTTGCGGCCCGTCCGAAGCCGGGTAGAAGAAGGGCCCCAAACAAGACCCCAACAAGAGCCAAGGGAGAAGAGACCATGAGATCGCTTGCAGCCAGTTTGATCGCCGGCCTCGCATACGCAGCGTCCGGCGGAGCGGCGAGCGCGCAAATTTCCGACGATGTCGTCAAGATCGGCGTCCTGACCGACATGTCCAGCCTCTATGCCGATGCGACCGGCAAGGGCTCGCTGGCCGCCGTCCAGATGGCGGTTGCCGACTATGGCGGCAAGGTGAAGGGCAAGCCGGTCGAGGTGATCGCCGCCGATCACCAGAACAAGCCCGACGTCGGCGTCAACATCGCGCGCAACTGGTATGACAACGAGAAGGTCGACGCGATCTTCGACGTCCCGACCTCTTCGGTCGCGCTGCCGGTCTCCGCGCTGACCCGCGAGAAGAACAAGATCAACATCAATTCCGGCGGCGGCTCTTCCGACATTACCGGCGTCGCCTGTTCGCCCAACACCGTGCACTGGACCTACGACACCTATGCGCTGTCCAATGTCGCAGGCAAGGCGATGGTCAAGCGCGGTGAAGACACCTGGTTCTTCGTCACCGCCGATTACGCGTTCGGCATGGCGCTGGAGCGCGACGCCGCCAATGTCGTCAAGGAGAGCGGCGGCAAGGTGCTGGGCAACGTCCGTCATCCCCTGAACTCGTCCGACTTCTCCTCCTTCCTGCTGCAGGCGCAGGCTTCCAAGGCCAAGGTGATCGGGCTTGCCAATGCCGGCGGCGATACCACCAACGCGCTGAAGCAGGCCTCGGAATTCGGCATCACCCAGGGCGGCCAGAAGATGATCGCGCTGCTGCAGGAAATCACCGACACCCACGCGCTCGGCGTCAGGGCGACGCAAGGCCTGATCGTCACCGACGCGTTTTATTGGGACATGAACGACGAGACCCGCGCCTTCTCCAGGCGCTTCAACGAGAAGGTCGGGCACATGCCGACCATGATCCAGGCCGGCCTCTATTCGGCCACCATGCATTACCTCAAGGCCATCGATGCGATCGGCACCGACGAAGCTCCCAAGGTGATGGCGCAGATGCGGGCTGTGCCGATCAACGACTTCTTCGCCAAGGGCGGCAAGATCCGCATCGACGGCCGCATGGTCCACGACATGTATCTGTTCGAGGTCAAGAAGCCGGAGGAGTCGAAGGGCGAATGGGATCTCTACAAGCTGCTTGCCACCGTTCCCGGTGACGACGCGTTCCGTCCGCTCGACAAGGGCGGCTGCCCGCTGGTCAAGACGAACTGAGACACACGTCATTGCGAGCCAACGGGTCGCGCGAATGCGCGCCCGATGACAGGCTCCGCAAAGCAATCCAGAGCCTTTACGCGGAGGAATGGATTGCTTCGTCGCTCCTCGCAATGACGAAATTCAGCACCTGACGAGCCGTCTCATAATCACCAAATAAAAGAGCGCGTCCGGCTCTCGCCGGGCGCGCTTTGCCGTTCGGCCGTTCGGCCCTGACGCCTCGTCAATCCTCGAATTTGAACGAGATGTTGAGCTTGGCGCGGTAGGCTTCGATCTTGCCTTTGGCATCCAGCTGCAAGTCGAGCTTGACGACTTCGGCGACGCGAAGATCACGCAGGGTCTTCCCCGCCCTTTCAACCGCCGCCGCCGCTGCCTTTTCCCATGAAATCCTTGCTGGTACCGATCAGTTCAATGACTTTGTAGACGCTCTCGGTCATGTCGTCCTCCCGTTCGGCATTAGGCAGGAGGCAGGTGCTCCCGCCGCCGGCAAGACTAACATCGGGATGGCGGCGCTGAAAGGTACTGTACAAGCAGAGCGCGCCCGGCAGAGCCGGACGCGCGTTTATAGTTCAGCCGTTTGAAGTCAGGTCTGGTAGTCGATCAGAAGCGCCGAGACTTGCGTGGTGCTGGCGCTGCCGGTGTCGGACGTGCCGCTCGCGCCGTAGGATGAGGACGACGAGGACGACAGCGAATTCTGCAGCGCCTTCAGAAACTGCTGCAGAATGTCGGCAACCGAGCTGGTGCTCGACGAGCCGCCGGTATTGTCGGTCGTGGACGAGGCGTCGGCGGGCGGCGGACCGTCAGGGCCGCCGTGATGACCATGCGCGCCGTCGGCGAACGCAGCCTTGAAGACCCCTTGCAGTTCGGCGGCCTGGGCGCTGGAGAGTTTGCCGCTGGACACCTCGCCCGCAATCAGGCTGTCGATCTTCGACTTCATATCTCCGGGGGGCAAATTTGTGCCGCCGGCCGAGGCGCCCGCGCTGCCACCCTGCAGCGAGGAATTGATGTCCGTCAGCGCCGAGGAAAGCGCGGTCTGATCGGACGAGCTGATGGCGCCGGAGGTTACTTCCGACTGCAGTTGTGCCTGCAACTTCTGCAGGGGCGAGAGGTAATTGTTACTGGACGTGGCGGCGATCGAGGTCATGATGGCTCCCAAAGGTTCTTGCCAGACGCCACGAGGTTGGGGTTAATCACCTTAACAAAATATTTTGATCGCCCCGCGGAGATATTGCCTGGTGTTGCGCGGGCGGCCTCAGAAACAATCAGAAACAAAAATAGCTCTCTTGTTGTCCCGAATCTCAGGCAAAGGATTCTGCATGGCCACGGCGTCGCCCAACATTCTTGTCGTCGAAGACGACCGCGAGACGCGGGCGCTGATCGCGAAATACCTGCGCAACAACGCCTGCAATGTGACGACTGCCAATGACGGACGCGAAATGGTCCGGGCGATGGCCGACCATCGCGTCGATCTTCTGATCCTTGACGTGATGCTGCCGGGCGAAGATGGCCTCAGCCTATGCCGCAAGATCCGTGCGGAATCGCAAGTGCCGATCATCATGCTCACTGCGCGCGGCGAGGACGTCGATCGCATTCTCGGCCTTGAGATGGGCGCCGACGACTACCTCGCAAAGCCCTTTAATCCGCGCGAATTGCTCGCCCGCATCAACGCGGTGCTGCGCCGCCAGGCCGCCGCCCAGATCGTCAGCGCCATCGATGGCGCGACCGCCCTCGGCTTTGCCGGCTGGCGGATCGATTTCCGGCTGCGGGAACTGCGCAATCCGGCGGGCGCGCGGGTGGCGACGACGAGCGCCGAATTCGACCTGCTGCGCGCGTTCTGCGAACGGCCGGGCCGCGTGCTGTCGCGCGACAGCCTGCTCGATCTCACCCAGGGGCGCAATGCCGGCTCGTTCGAGCGCAGCATCGACGTGCTGGTCAGCCGCATCCGGCGCAAGATCGAACCCGATCCGCAGGATGCCACCATGATCAAGACGGTACGCTCCGGCGGCTATATGTTCACTCCGGCGGTCGAGGCGATCGCTGTCCCCGTCAACGGCCTATCATGAAGCTGCTGGATTTTCTGAATCTGAGGAATATCAGCGGGCAGATCGCAGCCCTGGTGATTGTCTCGATCATCGCCATTCAACTGATCCTCACGACGATCTTTTTCTTCAACCGGCCGGACCCGCCTGATCCGACGATCGATCGCGGTCACGCGCAGTTTGCCGCCGCGGTGCTGCTGCTCGGCGCGGCGCCCGCCGCCGATCGGCCACAGCTTTTCGCCGACATAGGCCGCGCATTTCCGAAGCTCGAGGTCGAAAGCCTTCCGCCGGGTCCGGTTCCGCCGGCGGGCGATCCGGAGGGCCTCGATCGCAGCCTGCACCGAAGGCTCGAACTCCAGCTACCGGATCTTCCCGCTCGCGGACGAGCAGGACCGCCACAAGATCGGCATCGCGCTGCCGGACGGCGCGATGATTTCCGCAAAGGTCCAGCCCGACCAGCGGCGGCCTCCGTTCTGGGGCGGACCGTGGGCGGTGACATTGCTGTTTGCCATTGTCAGCGTCACGCTGCTCGGGCTGTGGGCGGCGCGGACCTTGACGGCGCCGCTGTCGTCGTTCGCCAAAGCCGCTGAAAGCTTCAGCCTGAACGGCGCCGCGGCGCCGCTGCCCGAACGCGGGCCTGAGGAAATCCGCTCCGTGGCGAAGGCGCTCAACCGCATGCGGGAGCGGATCACAACCCTGATCGACGACCGCACCAGGATGCTGGCCGCGATCAGCCACGACCTGCGGACCCCGATCACGCGCATGCGCCTGCGCTCCGAATTCATCGAGGACGAGGTGCACCGCCACCGCATGATGAGCGACCTCGACCAGATGCGATCGATGCTGGAATCGGTGCTTTCCTTCCTGCGCAACGACCGCAAGCTGGAGGCCATGACATTGACCGACATCGCCACCACGCTGCAGCTGGTCGCCGACCAGTTCGCGGATGTCGGCCACAAGGTCACCTATGAGGGGCCTGAACATGCGATGGCGACGGTGAGGCCGGACGATCTCAACCGCAGCGTCACCAACCTCGTGGAGAACTCGGTCAGGTTCGGCGCGATGGCCACTATTCGGCTTAAAGCCACGCCCGACATCGTGACGATCGAGGTCGAGGACGACGGCCCCGGAATTAGCGATGCCCGCAAGGACGTGATGCTGGAACCGTTTGTACGCGGCGACAATGCGCGGAACATGGATGAAGCCGCGGGCTTTGGCCTCGGCCTCTCCATCGCGCGCACGATCGTGCTGGCGCACGGCGGCAAGTTCTCACTCAACGACCGGCAGCCGCACGGATTGATCGTGTGCATTCAATTGCCGGTTCGTCAGCCGAACCAGCAGTCGGCGGCCTGAATCTTTAATTATAACTACGCCGCGAGCGCTTCCGAACTCCGAACAAGCGAAGAAGGCCATCGCCTCGAAGCGGTAGTCGCAGGCGCGGCAGCGCCAGAGATAGGAGACGCGGCCAGGCGCGCGCTCGACCCATTCCGGAACGGCGATCGGTTTGCCGCATTGGGCGCAAGGATTTTCCCTGGGCAAGGAGAAGAACTCATCTCTCGCCATGACGCATCTCCCTTTTCTCTTTTGTCTGATTTTCTTTTATGTCTGAAGACGAATTGGACAGGATTGTTGTCGAATAAACACCGCTGCGGCGCCGGCGCTTCTGAAAGAGCAATGCGTCTTTTGAACGGCAAGCCGATCGCGGGCGTGGCACGCAAGGCGTGCCGCCATTCAACAGGACGTGATTGTATTTTTTTGAGACGACGCACGCGCGAAGCCCGCCCTGGCTCTTGCGCGATGGCGCCTGTTCAGCGCGCCCCGGGTTCCACCGCCGGCTCGATCGAATGCACCGCGCCCGCCTTGCGGAGATGGATCGTGGCGATGTCGTCGGCGTACACTTTCTGCCAGCCGTCGATGTGATCGAGCAGTTTTGTCGCAGCACTCTGGGTCCGCATCAGCGTCGCTTCGATCTTGTACTCCTCCAGCAGCCGGAACAGGTTTTCGGGTTCCATCAAGCCGGAGGCGGCGTTGTGGTCGACGAAGAATTTCTCGCCATAGAGCTCGGTGCGGCCGTCGATGAAAGGCGCAACGCCGCTGGCGATCAGATAGCCGCCGAAATCGTAATCGTTGAGCACGCGTTCCAGATTGAGCTTCTTCAGCGCGGCCACCGCCGCGACCGGCGAGTTACGGGTGTTCGGCTCGAAGCGGTGCATCGAGGCGAAGGCGAGCGTCCCCGTCAACAGCGTGATCGCGACGCCCGCGAACAAGAGACCGCGGGGCAGTGCCGGCGCATCCGAATCCGGAACTTCCGCGCCGCCGATCTGCCGCGCCAGCGGCGCGGCGAGGACAAGCGGCGCCAGCAGCGCCAGGATCTCGCCCGCGCGGGCCTGCGCCAGCGCCATGTGAATCAGACCGAGCAGCAGCAGGATGCGCAGCGGCGGCAATTTGATGCCGGCAAACAGCGCCAGCCCGAAACCTCCGAGCAGACAGATCTCGAACGGACGCAGGGTGCCGAAATCTGCCGGCCGCCATTCGGTGATCAGCGGCAGCGCGCTGCCAAGCGCGAGGATCTTTTGCGACGCGAGCAGCGCGTTCCAGCCATAGGGCGTGCAGCAGCTGGCGACCAGCGCGAAGGCGGCAAACGCCGCCCATCGCAACGCCAGCAACTTCCTCAAGCGCGCTTCCGCGTTGACGACGGCGTCGAGCGCGATTGGCGCGATCATCACGAGGCCGAAGACGAAGCCGCCATGCAGATTGGCCCACAGCACCATCAGCGCCAGCAGCCAGAATGACGGCGCGCGGTGCCGGTCCGCGGCCGCGATCAATCCGCCGATCCACGCCACCATGACCGGCAAGGCCAGCACGTGCGGCCGCGCCAGAATATGCGGCGCGGTCAGCGCGAACGCCACCGAAACGAACACCAGCGTCGCGCTTGCGCTGATGCGCCGGCTCAGGAATCTGGCGAGCAACGCAAACGTCGCCGCGCTCGCCGCCGCCGCCAGCACGACCGGCCCGGTCCATCCGGCCCAGGCGTAGACCTTCGCATACGCCACTTGCGCCAGCCATTGCGTCGAAATCCAGGGCTGGCCGCGCATGGTGAAGGAATAGACGTCGGTTTCGGGCACCGCGCGATGGTCGAGAATCCACTGGCCGACGGTGATCTGCCATTGCGTGTCGGGATCGATCAAAAGCCGGTCGCCGACCAGAAAAAGCAGCGCATAGGCAAAGACGCCAACCCATAGCGGCAAGAGCCCGCGCATCGGGCTTGCATCCTCGGCGGTGTTGACGACGGCCATTGTCATGGGTACGGGGTCATTTCCCTCAACTTTCGGACCCGATCGAAGCACGCCAGGGCATAATTCCTGGTAAACCGGGCATGGCGGATTCCGGGAAAAGCCCGGGAAAACCCGCTTTTTTGCCACATCCGTGCCCCGGCGGGCGCGACAATTGCCGGGCTTTGCGCATTCAATCCGCGCGTCAAACCCGCGCGCCACCCAGAGGTCGTCTGCCATGAAGCGTCTGTTAACCCTCGCCTCGCTTTCCGCCATGGCGCTGCTGCCGCTTCCGGAAACAGCGTCCGCCCAGCGCGCCGACTACAATGAAATGGTCGCCCGGCACGCGAAGGCCAACGGCGTGCCGGAAGCCCTGGTGCACCGGGTGATCGTGCGCGAGAGCCGGTATCAGCCAGGCCTCGTCGGGCATGGCGGCACCATCGGCCTGATGCAGATCAAGCTTTCGACCGCGCGCAGCCTTGGCTACACCGGAAGCGCGGAGGGCCTGCGCGATCCCGACACCAATCTCACCTATGCGGTGAAATATCTCGCCGGCGCCTACCGCGCCGCGAACGGCGACCACGCCAAGGCCGTCCACTATTACGCCAGCGGCTATTACTACGAAGCGAAGCGTCAGCGTCTCGAACATAACAGGCATCCCGAGTCGGCATTCGCCAGCGCGCCCCCGAAATAGGCCGCGAAAGCGGCGCCGATGCCAATGCGGGACAGGTTCCGGCGCGCGGGAGCCGTGCAAAGCGCCTGGGATGCGTTGACACCCCACCGCATCGGCTTACATTAGCGGAGTTCCGAGGGGAGCTCCGATGAGGAGCTGAGAGACCGCACGCTCAAGTCCTTTATGGATGCGAGACCGCGGTGACCCTTTGAACCTGATCCGGGTCATGCCGGCGAAGGGACAGGGATGTACCAGAGTTCGACACCACAGCGCGGGCATTCGCCCGTCGCGCCCCGGGGGGAATCTCCGGTTTCCGTCATCGGCGCGGGCATCGCCGGCGCGTGGCAGGCGCTGTTGTTTGCGCAGGCCGGCCACGCCGTCACGCTGCATGAGCGCAGCGACGAGGCGATGATGCTGTCCACCAGCCACTGGGCCGGCGGCATGCTCGCGCCCTATTGCGAAGCCGAGGTCGCCGAACCCCTGATCAGCCGGCTCGGCCTGCGCGCGCTCGATCTGTGGCGCAGGGAATTGCCGGACACCCCGTTCAACGGCTCGCTGGTGGTGGCGCATGCGCGCGACCGCAACGATTTCGAACGCTTCGCGCGGCTCACCTCCGGCCATCGGCGGCTGGATGCGCGCGGCCTCGCCGAGCTCGAACCCTCGCTGCAGGGACGCTTCCGCGACGGCCTGTTCTTTGCCGATGAAGGCCATGTCGAGCCGCGCCGCGTGCTGCCGAAACTGCACGAGCGGATCATCGCCGCCGGCGGCACCATCAAGTTCAACAGCGAACCCCGGCGTTCGGATATCGAGGGCATCGTGATCGACTGCCGCGGGCTTTCCGCGCGCGACACCGAGCCCGAGCTGCGCGGCGTCAAGGGCGAGCTGATCCTGATCGAAACCGACGAGGTCGAGCTGGCGCGCCCGGTGCGCCTCATTCATCCGCGCTGGCCGCTTTACGTGATTCCGCGCGAGGACAATCTGTTCATGCTGGGCGCCACCTCGATCGAGGCCGAAGACACCGGCGTCAGCGTCCGCTCCGCGCTGGAGCTGTTGAGCGCGGCCTACGCCGTGCACCCGGCGTTCGCGGAAGCCCGCATCGTCGAATTCGGCTCGGGCCTGCGGCCGGCCTTTCCCGACAATCTGCCGCGCATCGCCATCGACCAGAACCGCCTCACCGTGAACGGGCTTTATCGCCACGGCTTCCTGATCGCGCCGGCGCTGGCGGAGCTGACGCTCGCCTATGTCGAGCGCGGCCGGATCGACAACGAGGTGATGCGATGCGTGTGACCGTCAATGGCGAGCCGCGGGAAATCGCCTCGAGGAGCGTCGACGCGCTGCTCGGCGAGCTCGAATATGAGGGCACGCATTTTGCGATCGCCCTGAATTACGACGTGCTGCCGAGGAGCCGCTGGGCCGAGACGCCGCTCAAGAACGGCGACGAAATCGAGATCATCACGCCGCGGCAGGGAGGGTGAGGATGGCTTCGTTCACATCTTCCCGCTTCCTTCACCTCGCCCCGCTTGCGGGGAGAGGTCGGATTTTACGCGGAGCGAAAAATCCGGGTGAGGGGGGCTCTCCGCGCGTCCTTCTGTGTGGAGAGTCCCCCTCCCCCCACCCTCTAAGAGCGAGCTCCGCTCGTCTCGACCCCGCAAGCGGGGCGAGGGAGAGCAGCGGCGCTTGCGGAGACCCTCATGCTGAAACTCTACGACCGCGAATTCACTTCCCGCCTGCTGATCGGCAGCGCGCTGTATCCGTCGCCGGCGATCATGCAGGGGGCGATCCGCGCCTCCGGCGCCGGGATTGTCACGGTGTCGCTGCGGCGCGAATCCGCGGGCGGCAAGACCGGCGACGCGTTCTGGTCCCTGATCCGCGAACTCGACGTCACGGTGCTGCCGAACACCGCCGGCTGCCGCAGCGTGCGCGAGGCGGTGACCACCGCAAAGCTGGCGCGCGAATTGTTCGCAACCTCCTGGATCAAGCTCGAAGTGATCGCCGACAACGATACGCTGCAGCCGGACGTGGTCGGGCTGGTCGAGGCCGCGGATATTCTCATCAAAGACGGCTTCGAGGTGTTTCCCTATTGCACGGAAGATCTTTCGGTCGCGATGCGGCTGGTGGATGCCGGCTGCAAGGTGGTGATGCCGTGGGCGGCGCCGATCGGCAGCGCCAAAGGCATCATCAATCCCGACGCCTTGAGGCTGCTGCGCGACCGCCTGCCGGATATCGCGCTGGTGGTCGATGCCGGGCTCGGCGCGCCGAGCCACGCAGCCCGCGCGCTCGAACTCGGCTATGACGCGGTGCTGCTCAACACGGCGATTGCAAAAGCCGCCGACCCCGTCGCCATGGCGAAAGCGTTTCGCGGCGGCGTCGAGGCCGGCCGCGCCGCCTATGAAGCGGGCCTGATGGAAGCCCGCGACTTCGCCTCCCCTTCAACCCCTGTCGTCGGGACCCCGTTCTGGCATGCCGTATCCTGATCGAATTCTTATCCTGTGGTCGACAGCGTCGCCTGGGTCGCGCGGCTGGCGCTGCTGGGCGCCGGCACGATCCAGCTGCGCGCCAAGAACCTCAACGGTTCCGACGCGCTGCAGACGGTGAAGGACGCGATCGAGGTCATCAAGGGCACGCCGGCGAGGCTGGTGGTGAATGACTACTGGCGCGCGGCGATCATGGCGAAAGCCGGCCACCTGCATCTCGGCCAGGAAGACCTCGCCGGAGCGGACCTCAAGGCGATCCGCAATGCCGGCCTCACGCTCGGCATCTCCACCCATGACGACGAGGAGCTCGAAACCGCGCTGCGCGCCAAACCCGATTACATCGCGCTCGGGCCGATCTTTCCGACCACGCTGAAGTCGATGCGGTTTGCGCCGCAGGGCATCCCGAAGATCACCGAGTGGAAGCGGCGCGTCGGCTCGCTTCCGCTGGTCGCGATCGGCGGCATCAAGCTCGAACAGGCGCGCGAGATCTACGCCGCCGGCGCCGACTCGATCGCGGTGGTCAGCGACGTCACGCAAAACCTCGATCCCGACGCGCGCGTGCGCGCCTGGCTCGACCTGAACGCGGAGGCCGCGTGATGATTTTACGAAACCAAGCAGCCGTCATTGCGAGCGCAGCGAAGCAATCCATACCCACCAGCGGCACAAGGCTGGATTGCTTCGTCGCTTACGCTCCCTTGCGCAAACGCCTTGCGTTTGTCGCGGGCAATGACGGAAGAGAGCGTCACGCTTCCGCACAGTCCGCTGCCCGCCGACTGTGCGACGACAACAAGTAACAGGAGGATCCCATGAACATCCGCTCCAACCCGGACACCACGCTTCCCGCCGTGACCACCGGCCCCCTGCCCTCGTCGCGCAAGATCTTCGTCACGCCGGATGAAGCGGCCGATGTGCGCGTGCCCTTGCGCGAGATCATCCTCTCCGAAGGCGCCGGCGAGCCGAACCTGCCGGTGTACGACACCTCCGGTCCCTACACCGACCCCGATGTCGTGATCGACGTCAATGCCGGCCTTGCGCGCAACCGTATCAGTTGGGTGAAGGAGCGCGGCGGCGTCGAGGAATATCAGGGCCGCGAGATCAAGCCGGAAGACAACGGCAATGTCGGCGCGTCGCATGCGGCGAAATCGTTCACCGCCCATCACAAGCCGCTGCGCGGGCTAGACGGCCACAAGATCACGCAGCTTGAATTCGCCCGCGCCGGGATCATCACCAGGGAGATGATCTATGTCGCCACCCGCGAAAACCTCGGGCGCAAGCAAGCACTTGGAACGCGCCGAAGCCGCGATCGCCGACGGCGAGAGTTTTGGCGCGGCGATACCGGCCTTTCATCACGCCGGAATTCGTCCGCAGCGAGATCGCGCGCGGCCGCGCCATCATCCCCTGCAACATCAACCACGGCGAACTCGAGCCGATGATCATCGGCCGCAACTTCCTGACAAAAATCAACGCCAATATCGGCAACTCCGCCGTCACCTCGTCGGTGGAGGAGGAAGTCGACAAGATGGTGTGGGCGATCCGCTGGGGCGCCGACACCGTGATGGACCTCTCGACCGGCCGCAACATCCACACCACCCGCGAATGGATCCTGCGCAACGCGCCGATCCCGATCGGCACCGTGCCGATTTACCAGGCGCTGGAGAAGTGCGACGGCGATCCCGTCAAACTGACCTGGGAGCTCTACAAGGACACGCTGATCGAGCAGTGCGAACAGGGCGTCGACTACTTCACCATCCACGCCGGCGTGCGGCTGCCCTATATCCATCTCACCGCCAACCGCGTCACCGGCATCGTCTCGCGCGGCGGCTCGATCATGGCGAAGTGGTGCCTGGCGCATCACAAGGAGAGTTTCCTCTATACGCATTTCGAGGAAATCTGCGACCTCATGCGCAAGTATGATGTGTCGTTCTCGCTGGGCGACGGCCTGCGTCCGGGCTCGATCGCGGACGCCAACGACCGCGCGCAATTCGCCGAACTGGAGACGCTCGGCGAGCTCACCCAGATTGCCTGGAAGAAGGGCTGCCAGGTGATGATCGAGGGCCCCGGCCATGTGCCGCTGCACAAGATCAAGATCAACATGGACAAGCAGCTCAAGGAGTGCGGCGAGGCGCCGTTCTATACCCTGGGGCCGCTGACCACCGACATCGCGCCGGGCTACGACCACATCACGTCGGGGATTGGCGCGGCCATGATCGGCTGGTTCGGCTGCGCGATGCTGTGTTATGTGACGCCGAAGGAGCATCTCGGGCTGCCCAACCGCGACGACGTCAAGGTCGGCGTCATCACCTACAAGATCGCGGCGCATGCCGCCGATCTCGGCAAGGGCCACCCGGCGGCGCAACTGCGCGACGACGCGCTGTCACGGGCACGCTTCGACTTCCGCTGGGAAGACCAGTTCAACCTCGGCCTCGATCCGGAAACCGCGCGCAGCTTCCACGACGAGACGCTGCCGAAGGAAGCGCACAAGGTGGCGCATTTCTGCTCGATGTGCGGCCCGAAATTCTGCTCGATGAAGATCACGCAGGACGTGCGCGATTACGCGGCGACGCTGAACGACCCCGACAAGCGCGCCGTGGCCGGCGGCAACGTCGGCATGTCGGTGTCGGGTGTGATCGAAGACGGCATGGCGCAGATGTCGGCAAAATTCAGGGAGATGGGCGGGCAGGTGTATCTGGATGCGGAGAAGGTGAAGGAGAGTAACAAAGCTATCTAGCTGTGCCGGACCTAATTATTATCGCAGGGCCTAATGGGGCGGGAAAAACGACCTTCGCGAGAGAATATCTCTCGAAGGACGACATGCGTTTCGAATTCGTCAATGCAGACGAAATAGCCCGCACTTTAGCTCTCGAAACCGACATTCAAAGCCGCTCAGATATTCGGGCTGGCAGAATGATGCTCGACCGAATTAACGAGCTTATTAACACGGGCGCCGATCTCGCGATTGAGACCACTCTGGCAACGCTCACCTATGCACATAAGATTCCGGCTTGGCGCAAGCGTGGCTACAACGTCTCCCTCGTCTACTTGCGCCTAGGTTCGGTTGCCGATTCTTTAGATCGAGTTCGAAGGCGCGTGGAGGCAGGCGGCCATAACATCCCGCCGGAAGTGATAGAAAGGCGTTTCGGTAAGAGCGTCGGCTACTTCGAGACAGTCTACAAACCGATAGTCAATACTTGGTATGTGTGGGAAAGTCAGGAAGGCGGATTTACTCTCATTAATGCATCGGAACCACAATGAGTGAGAAATTGGATACAATAAAGGTTGATGCCGCCTTGAAACGAGCAGCGTTCAAGTCCTTGCACGGTACGCGAGATGAGCGGTCGGGACGATTTATGGCACCTAAGGCTTTTATTTCGTACTCCCATGACACCTTAGCCCACAAGGATTGGGTACTGAAGCTTGGGAGCGACCTGCGTGCCAGAGGAGTTGATGTTATCTTAGACCAATGGGATTTGGTTGCTGGGCAAGACGTTAGCTTGTTCATGCAACGAGGGATTTCTGAGGCAGATCGAAGTCATCATGATCTGTTCATCGGCTTATGTGACGAAATCTGAACAAGGCGTCGGTGGAGTTGGCTACGAAAGACTTATCGTGACTGCCGAAGTGGTTAATTCGATTGATACGATCAAGTTTATTCCCATCTTGCGTGGATCAGGACGTTCGAAGAAAACCCCTTCTTTTCTGGGACCACGGGTGTACATCGATTTCGAAAACGACTCAGAGTATGAACTGAAATTGACAGAACTTGCTAGGCAGATCCACGGCGCACCGGCGATATCGAAGCCACCATTGGGCCCGAATCCTTTCTCCGGCACACCAATCACATCAATGGTGACACAGCCGATCAATCCAGCCAACGCGCCAGCAACCGTTGACAAATCTCTAAACGATCGTTGGTTTTCAGAAGAAGAGGCAAGAGCTCAAGGTTTAATCTCGAAGATCAATCTGACCGGCTATATGGAGCTTCGAGCCGACGTCTTGCATCCGCTTTCTAAGTCCCAAATTGAACTGCTCAATGCAGTCAGACTATCTGAGATAAGAACATTCGGTTGGCCGATTGGCATCACGCTGGAGAATCGAGAGGAATATCGGCCGCGGCCATATAAGGATGGGATCAGAGCCGAAGTATCGATAGCAGAAGGGGATCGTATATCCTTTGATTATTGGGCAGCCCGATCAAACGGTGATTTCTACCTTCTTCAGAGCCTCTTCGAGGATAGTAGGAAGCCCAACCAAGTTTTCTTTGACACTCGAGTCGTTCGCGTCACAGAAAGTTTGATGTTTCTCGAAGGTTTATACAACAAGCTTGGTGTCCCCCCAGAGGCTAAAGTTGGAATCCAGATAACTCACAGAGGTCTAAAGGGGCGTGAATTGAATAGCGCGTCGTCAAATAGACACATGTTTTCACGCGGTCCAGCTAACGAAAATGAATCAACGTCGGAGATCACGACGATCTTAGGAACGATGAACAAAACAAGAGTGGACGATGTTAAAAACCTAGTAGCGCCAATGTTCATCCTATTTGACTTCATGCAATTCAATGATGCTGTCTACGACGACATCGTCAGGAACTTTGAGCGTGGAATTATTCGATAAACGATGAGCGCCGAAACGTTGGGTTAGCAAGCGTACCCCCGATGAGCGAAGCGATATCCGGGACCCACATGCCTCTGTACTCATGCGAGCTACACAATTGAGGCACGCAGATCGCAGCGCCAAAGTCGGCCACGCTTGCCTTGTCCGCCCGACCTTTGCTGCGTAGGCTGGGATTGCCCGGCCCAACCGTAGCCCGGAGGATAGGTTGAGCCCTCGCGAAACCCATCGCATGTCGTGGTTGCCGCGATGGGCTTCGCTTCCGCCTTCGCTCGTTGAGCTTCGGCGGACGAGGCCGCCTGACCCGCCTCGCCATTAAATCCGAAAATTCCGATGTCGTCCCGGGCAAGCGAAAGCGCGACCCGGGACCCATAACCGCCGGCCGGGTTGCCTGGGCGCGCCGGGGCGCCAGCTTCGCGCAACGACAACATCCCGTGGTGATGGGTCCCTGCTTTCGCAGGGACGACACCGAGCGAGAAACGTCAGCGCGCATGCTTGCGTCCCCAGGTCCGCATCGCCGCAACGATCGGGCCGAGGTCGCGACCCTTGGCGGTCAGCAGATATTCGGCGCGCGGCGGGTTCATCGAATAGAAACGCCGCTCCACGACGCCATGCTGCTCGAGCGTCCTGAGACGCTCCGACAACGTCGTCGGCGCGATGCCCTCCAGCG
Source organism: uncultured Alphaproteobacteria bacterium (assembly GCA_963742085.1). Lineage (GTDB taxonomy): Bacteria > Pseudomonadota > Alphaproteobacteria > Rhizobiales > Xanthobacteraceae > Bradyrhizobium. The sequence goes on from CAVUKM010000006.1 coordinate 18,473, forward strand.
AGTCCTGCAAATCCTGAAAGCGCCTTTCGCCGTGCAGCAGGAGGTCGCGAAGGATCAGGCAGGTCCAGTTCGATCCGATCACGCTCAGCGTGCGGGCCACCGGGCAGTCCGCGATGTCCGGCTTCTGGACGGTTTGTTTCGCCATGGCTCCTTCTAGCCAGCGATCACGCTTTTGGCAATTGACTTCATAAATAATAGTGACTATCGATTTAATAGTCATAACCAAAGGAGTCAAGGCATGACACCGCAAATCCCCGCCTATCTCGCAGCGTTCGAATCGGCCATCCGGCCCTTTGTGGCGGCGGTCGCACTGGGCCTCATCTGGACGGGGGCTTCCCGCATGGAGGGGCCCGCGCGGTCACGATACGCGACGGCCGGCGTGCTCTCGGTGACGCTTTTCGGCTGGCTGGCGATCGCGCGGTATCTCGGCTCGGCCAATATCTATTTCGCGACCAGCGACAGCGCGGTGCCGACCCTGCTGCTCGCCTTGATGATCCCGCTGATGGTCGCCGCCGCAGGCCTGTGGCTGTCGGGATCAGTCGCAAACCTCGTCTCCGCGATACCGCTGCGCTGGGTCGTGGCGGCCCAGGTCTATCGCGTCGGGGGCGGCATCTTCCTCGTGCTGTGGGCCGACGGGCGTCTGCCCTGGCAATTCGCGCTGCCGGCGGGGATCGGCGACGTCATGACCGGCATCCTCGCCGTCGTCGTGGCGGCGCGGCTGGCGCAGAATGCGGCCGGCGCCCGCAGCGCGGTCTACGGCTGGTGCCTGTTTGGAATCGCCGATCTGGTCGTGGCGGTCACGATGGGAGCAATGACCTCTCCGGGGCGGCCGCATCTGTTGGCCTTCGAGGCGCCGAACCTTCTCATCACGTCCTGGCCGCTGGTGATGGTACCCACCTTCGCCGTCCCGCTCGCCCTGATGCTCCACGGCATCGTGCTGTGGCGGCTGCGGCGGGAGACCGCTTCGAACGGCCGGCTGGCAGCGGCCTGATGCCTCTCGCCTGACCGGGCGCGCGCGGGGCGGATCGGCGCTGACGCAATCCGCCTCTCGTTTTTCGAAACACGCGACGGTGCGTTACGGCTTCCGCCTTCGCTCCCCGAGCTACGGCGGAAAGGTCGCCTCACCCGCCGTGCCGCCCTCCGGCCGATTTCTGATTTTCCGAAATTTCGCTTGACGCCCGGGTAGAAACAGGAATATTCCGATTCGGTCCCGTTCCTTCCGAGGGGCGTTTCGCGATCGTCACGGACGTTGGGCGCGGGATGCGGTGGACGCTGGCGGCGCGCAGACGTACGCGCCGGCCCGCGGACGGCGAAATCGTGTGGTCCTGACGCCCCGACGCTGGCGTCAAGTTCCCGAGAAGCAAGCTTCTCGGGGATGACGGTGGCAAGAAAGCCCGGTCACCGGGGAGCAACTGTATTTTGAAGTAGACCTGTGATCGGTTGGCCTCAAGGCTGGCGCTGCGCCCCACCGCCTCCGGCGGCTGACGGCCTTGACCCCATCCGCTCACTGGTCTGCTGGGCCTTGCAAGCGCTCGGCCGAATGCCGAGCGCGGGCGTGGCGCGCTCGTTATCCCACCGCGTAGCGATTGGTATCCCATTTCTCGCCATGGGCGACCATGATGTTGAGAATGACGATCAGCTTGCGCATGCAGGCGACCAGGGCGACCTTTGGCTTTTTGCCCTTGGCGATCAGGCGACGATAGAAAGCCTTGAGCACCGGGTTGTGCCGGGTCGCCGCTCCCAAGCACGCCATGTAGAACAGATTACGGACCTTGCGGCGTCCTCCCTTGATCTGGCGCTCGCCCTGCCGTTTACCGCTGTCATCATCGTAAGGCGCGACGCCCAGCAAGGCGGCGGCGACCTTGTTGCTCACCTGGCCCAGTTCCGGCATGGCTGCGATAAGGCCGGCGGAAGTCGTGGCAGCAAGCCCCGGCACACTCTCGATGATCTCGGCGAGCTTGGCAAAATGCGGCGTGACCTTGATCATGGCGGTGATCGCCGCCTCGAGATTGGCAAGCTCGACGATAATGGACTTCAGCAGTCGCGCATGGCTTTTTTGCACCGGTTCCGGCACATCCTGGTCGACTTTGTTGCTCAGCATGGTCTTCATATCGAGCAACCCCTGGCGCGCATTCACCATCTGTTGAAGCCTCTCGCGCGCGGCATCGTGGGCCTGGCTTGGCGCCTCGCCGAATATCTCGGCAAACCAGGCGATCGTATCAGCGTCGATGACGTCATTCTTGGCTAGTCGTCCAGCAGACCGGGCGAAGTGGCGCACCCGCTTGGGATCAACAATACGAACTTCGATATCCTTCTGGCGCAGCACCCTGGCCCATTGGCGTTCGTATCCCCCGCTTGCCTCCATTACTGCCTTGGTCACCCTGTGCTTGCGAAGCCAAGAGATCAACTGCCGACGTCCCTCCGCGGTGCTCGGGAACGTTTGTCGTTGAGACAGCGCGCGAATGCTCACATCCGCCTTGTCCTTGGCGATATCGATACCGGCGACAACCAAACCGTTTTGTGCCATCATCCAGCTCCCTTCCTTGCTCGGTCCGGGCTCGAAGCCCATGCAACTGTTCGGGTTGAGGAAGACACCGGATCTGTCCCACGCTCCCCGTCAGGCTCTTGCGGCCTTTGAGCACGCACGGGCTCAGATCCAGCGACGGGCGGTTGCGTCAACAGCCGCCCGTTCGCGCATTCTGGCAGATCTTGCGGACACAAG
>CAVUKM010000007.1:0-465167 GCA_963742085.1 uncultured Alphaproteobacteria bacterium
GGATTAGTCGTCCGTGAAGAACGTCTTGCGAGACTATGCGGGGCGCAGCGTTGTCCCGCGATGACAGAACATCGATAACAGGACGCGCAAAAGATCGTCGAACCAGCGGCGGAGCAGGCTGAAGTTGTAGCCGGCCGCGGCGAGCACGGCATTGATGCGATCACCACCTCGGCCTTTGAGATAGTTGCGCCGCATCCGATGGTCGTCCTTGAGATGGCCGATCACGGGCTCGACGGCGGCGCGGCGACGCATTTCGCGGCGGATGGCTTTGGTGACCCGGCGGACCTGGCCTGAGATCCAGACCTTGAACCGATCGGGATAGTTGTGGCCACGATAGCCCTTGTCGCCGTGGACGCGGCGCACGGCAACCCCGGTGAGCTTTTCGAGATCGGCGATGACCGGTCCGAGCGTGTGGCCATCATACGGGTTGCCGTGCAGCGCCTTGGCATGCAGCACGAACTGCCCGCCCTTGGGCGCAGTGACCGGAGTGGCAATCGATACCTTGCAGCCGAACTCGTAGGGCGCGCGAGCCTTGCCTTTGCCGATGCACTCCACCTCGGGGGCGTGCAACGAATAGACCTTCGGCCCGCGCTGGCGCTGCTCTTGAAGACGGACCCGCAGCGCCAAATCGAGCAGCGGGCCAAAGCGGTCTTCGAGCGCCGCGTTGCCCTCGATCTTGCGGCGAATGTCCCGGATGATGCGGCCGAGCCGGGTGCGCAGGAATTTGAGCTCGCGCCGGGCGCGCTTGAACTGGTGGGCGTGTGTATAGCGCCCCACCATGATGGCTGCTCGCTTGGCTACGCGCAGATAGCTCTGGCGCAGTTCGACACCTTCCCGCCTGGACAGGACGACCAGCTTCTCGATCGCGCGGTGGGTAAGCCGTGCATCGGTCGGATGCGCGATCGCCTTCTCCTGCACGGTGGTGTCCACCACGACCCGCTCAAGATCCTTGGTCTCGATTGCCCCGGCCCGATGTGCCACCGAAAGGCTCTCCTGCAACAACGCCGCAATCTGCTCCTCACCCAACCGCTGCCGCCAGCGCGTCAGCGACGAGCGGTCAAACGGTGCCGCGTGCTGGAACACCACTTCGCCGGAGAAATATTGTCGAGTAGGCCGAGGGAGTTTCACCCTCGGCCGCTCACAGATCCGGACGTGATACTCTCGCATCATCCGGCTCCTGTCATCCAACCGTCGCCCGTCCAAGCTTTTGCCAGTGCACGAAGAGCTTTGGATTTTGCTTCGCCATCTCGTTGAGCTTCCGCAACGACCGTCCTCGGTGGCCCCTTAGTTGCTTGTACTTGCACCGAAGCCACGCGCCGAGGCGCTCGTCGAAGTACTCATAGAGCTTACGCAGCTCCGTCGGGTAGAACCGCCCGTAGTATTGGTCCCAGCCCCGAAGGACGGGATTGAGACTGCGCGCGATGTCTTCAAGCGGAAGCGGCGAGTGCCGAGGCAAACGCCATTCCCGAATGCGAGCCCTCATCCCCTTGAGAGATTTCGGACTCACCCCCGGAAGGAAGCAGGTGAAGATCCTGCCCCACCGGTTCTTCGCCATACGGGGTCGGAAGCTAAAGCCCAGGAAGTCAAATTGGATCTGCGGATAGGACCGCCGCCGATTGCTGTCAGCACAATAGACCACTTTGGTCTTTTCCGGATGCAGCAGCAGATGACAGTCTGCGAACCGACGTTCCAGCGCCGATTTCAGCTCCTCCGCTTCCTGCCGCGTGCGGCAGTGGCAGATGACGTCGTCGGCGTAGCGCTCGAACGGGACGTACGGATAAGATTGCCTCATCCATTTGTCGAACACATAATGCAGGAACAGATTCGCCAGCATCGGACTGACCACACCCCCTTGAGGCGTGCCCGTCGTCCTCTCCTGAACCGACCCATCTGGCATCTCGACCGGGGCCTTAAGCCACCGCTCAATGTAGAGCCGGATCCAGTCAGCTTTCGTGTGTCGATGCACCGCGCGCATCAGGAGCTCATGATCGATCGTGTCGAAAAAGCTCTTGATGTCAAGATCTACGACCCAGTCTCGCTGCCAGCACCGCTTGCGCGCCTGCTCTACTGCCTGATGGGCTGATTTCCCAGGCCTGTAGCCGTACAAGTCCGGATCAAAAACTCCGTCCAGTTCCGGCTCCAAGTGCTGCTTGACCACCATCTGGGCGATACGGTCCGCGACCGTCGGTATGCCGAGAGGGCGAACTCCACCGCCGACCTTGGGGATCTCGACCCGCCGCACCGGTGGCGGGAAGTAGCTTCCTGACGCCATCCAATTCCACAGCCGATAGAGATTGTTCTCAAGGTCGCCGGCAAAGTCCTCTAAACTCTGGCCATCGACGCCCGCCGCCTTTCCCTTCTTCTTCACAAGCTTATAGGCCTCCCACACCATACGCTTGGTGATGGGCAATGGTTTGCCGGAGTTCACCATGCTCCTCCCGGTATCCCCGGTTGGCACAGCGACGCCGGCCAGATGACGCAACCCCTTCGCTCCACGGCCATTACAGCCGCTTCGTCACTACTGCGGGTTGCTCCGCCCCTGACGGATCGCGTCAGGTTCCCACGTTCCATGTCGAAGCCTGCGACGAGATCATGCCGCCTATGCACCGGCTGCCGCGTGGGCCGTAAACAGGCTCCGCCCACACTCATCCGGACGTCACTTCCCCACGCCCGTTTTGACAGCGTCTTAAACCCATTTCGATACGTCATCAGCGGTTCGCTTGCGCTCATCTTCTTGTCACTTACCTGACGGTTTCATTCACCGCCTTTTCCTCATCGCTCACCACCGCGCCTTTTGAACGCGGCAACATGAGGTGGTTTGAAGCCTGCCCCTGCAGGCTGGCTCCGGGAGGCCAAAACTCTCATCTTCAACACAGCATCACCGGCGTCACCGCCAGTGTTCGTGGCACACGAAAATACGGGTTCTCCACCCAGCGGTCGCATAACGCCTCATCGGAGAGGTTGTGCATGTGCTTGAGTATCAACAATCCGGCCATCAGCCGTGTTGGCAATGGTGGCTGCCCCGGCCCGACGCGGCAGACCGAACTGAAGCGTCCGGCCAGGAACTGCCAATCGATCTCCGCCGCCAGACGGACCAGTGGATGGCGAAGGTTGATAATTTCCTCTAGGCGGGGCCCAAACAGATCATCCTGACGATCGTCGCGTGGCTGGCTCACGGCACTCCTCCAACAGCGAATCTCGCCGTCGAAAGGAATCACGAACCGCCTAAATCCGGAATCCCAAAACGCAAGAAAACCGAGACCCACCCCCGGCTTTCTTGCAAAATCCAATACTTGCTCAGCTCAAATTGCAGCGATGCATCAATCGCTTCCGAATTCTTCACGGGCGACTCTTTGGCCGCCGCAAACGATCGTGCAATCCGCCGCGCGTTGGTGAAGGCTGGCCTCGAATTCATCAACGAAAATAGCCGCGGGGCGGGTGTGCGATTACTGTTTACCGATCAGCACTGACGTCCCTGGTTGTCGGTCAAGGCTCCCTCGGGCGTGGAATGAAGCTCGCCGCACGAACCGGAATTAATCGGCGGCTGAACGTTCTCCGGATCCGCCGGTGCGCCACCATCAGAGTCGATTCCCGGGCTGGCGGATTGCCCGCTATATTGCCCGCTATACCGTCCGCTGTACTGGCCAACCCATTGGCCAGAGTATTGACCGGAATACTTACCGCTATACCGGCCACTGTATTGGTCGTTTTGCACTGGAATTACAGCGACCGAAGGCCGTGGGAGCGACGGCAATATGAATGCCGTAATTGCGATGATTGGCAGTAGTCTCAGCTCTTTCATGTCGTCCCCCGCGCCTCGCAATCACTCATTATTCCATCAGAAACAAGGATTAGCCGCAAGTTTTTCAGCCGCATGACGGTCAGCTCACGCATCGAACGACACATTGCTGCAATCGAGAGCAGGGATTCTCGTCCTCCAGCGACCGCAGCCGCTTGGCCTCAGAGACGTCCATCCCTCCGAATTTAGCCTTCCATTTGTAGATGCTGGCGTCGCTGACACCATGCTTGCGGCAGAGATCGGCGACCGGAACCTCAGCTTCGTGCTCTTTCAAAATCCCGATGATCTCTTCTTCCGTAAACCGTTTGCGCTTCATGCTCTGGTCCTCGTCTTTGAAACATTTGAGGGGCGCGCGCTGGAGAAGCCAGATGAAGAAGGTAGGTATTTGTACCCTCATGCTTCGCGTGCTCTCGGTCACCCCGACAGTCGGCGCACGGGCCGAAACAGATACATGTCTGGGGTGGCTCAAATAGTGCCAGGCCGAATGTTCCGGCTGCGATGAAAGGCAATCCACGTCTCCCCAGTTGGCTGCACATGTGTGAGCCCGGGTATCAGAGCTGCAAGACGACGAAGGTGTGGCAGAGTTCCGCAGCTTGCCCGGCGCGCTGCTCCCGCTCGGTCCATAACCGACCGGGCCTGCGCCCGCTCACGCGCCCCTTTCCTCCAACGCGTACAAAACAGGTTGGTGTAGAACCCGGTGAAAAAGCCGGACGGTCACCCACGCCAGCCGCCAGCCCCGTCAGACGTCAAGAACGACGTGCTCTCGTGAATAGATCGGGCTAACTTCGGTTCATAAATTAATTGCGTAGGCGGCGCGCCTCGCCACCCCAATAAAGCTAACGACGGAGCCGCAGCCTATAGAGGCGAAGATAGTATTATAGTACCTCTTGTTAGGCTGCGACGGGCCCTTTTGGCAGAACAAAGCCAATTGTTGCACTGCATTGAAACTCTGCATTTAATGCGGGACCGAGCGGTCGCGGGCAGACGGCCTTGTATTTTAACTACCAAGCCCGCTGGTTCGTCATTTTGCGCGCCTCGAGGGTTTGAGCCGGCGCAATGCCGTACTCAGTGGCGGGCAAATAAACCGACCCCATTAACCCCCACTCGAACTGGTTGAACGATGTGAAGCTGGCGCCCGCAACTGATCGACGAGCCGACCCAAAGCGTCGCTGATAAATTACCTATTTTGGTTCTGGCAGCTCTGAGTGCAGGTGTGGTACTGACTGTCGCAGAAATTAAGACAAGGGGTAGCGAACGTCACAGGGCACACACGCTTGCAGGACGCATATTGCTCGAACAATTGGCAAGACACGCATCGGTAGGGGCGTTAACGAAGCGTTGCTTGATCTTGCCGGCGGCACCGGTCTCTGCAGCAGCCGTCCCGACCAGCGAGATCAGAAGCAGTCCACTCAAGATCCACTTTATTGCCGGCTCCCCATCTGACCTGGATCATACGCCGTTAGCGCCAGCCGGGACACTATTCTTTTGTTTGCGCTCAAGGGTAGCGACTGGGATCGCGAACTCCTCCAGCTTATGTCCGTTCTTGAGAGCTGCCACCAGCCAGCGCGGCGTCTTTCCGCGCCCGGACCACGTCTCCGACGGTTCTTGCGGGTTTTGGTATTTCGGAAAGACGCGCGGGTATTTTCGCCGAGGCGCGCGAGCCAGCTCTCCTATGCCGCCTGAAGGCTTTGGCGCTGCTACCTGCTTGTCACGGCGAAGCTGCTCTAGTCGCTTCTCAAGCTGGCGTTTTTCCGATGTCAACCGAATCGACAACAGCCGGCTGATCTCTTCGTGAAGTTGCCACATCTCGTCGACGGACATGGAATGAAGATTGATTTTCTTTGTCACTGGACCGTCCCCCGCCTCGATTTTCTCCCACCCCAAAGTCACTTGCTTCTCGATGATTCGTTTCTATGAAACCCTAAAAGCAAGGCATTATTCCCACTTGCTTCTCGGATGATTCGTTTTTTATGAAACCCTAAAAGCAAGCCATTATCTAGAATTTTTAATTTCGCAAGTCGCGGGCAGCGCGCTGGTTAACCCCACTAAGTCATTAATTTCACAAATAAATTTTATGACAGATTTTAAATAGTGACTATCCGCTCCGTTTTCAATGACAGTTTTGGGACGACTTCGTGGCTGCTCGTTGGCAATCAAGTCGTTGTTGGGTTAGATGCAAATTAAGGGTTGCCTCGCGGCGCAACTACACCCGTTGAAAAAGTCCCCACAGGCGGCTCGTGGGGCGCCAGGAAAACCGTCCGCACGACAGCTTTCCCAACGGAGGGGTAGCGCGCACTGCCTTCACCATCTAATGCACGGACTGGCGCGGTGCAAAATTGAGTTTAATGTTGAATGGGCGGGAAATGAGCCAGCCGTTGTTGCAGAAATTGCCCGTGGTTTGAATTACCTGAACTAAGTTCGTTCCGCCCGAAAGATCTGACGGCATCAATAAGCGTTGCGCTTACGAATCACCTCAAAGAACGTCTTGATCAGGATCTGGAAATCGAGCAACAGACTCCAGTTGTTGATATACCAGAGATCGAGTTTGACGCGCCGCTCGATTTGCTCGGCCGAAGGTGTGGCGCCACGCGAGCCATTGCATTGCGCCCATCCGGTCAGGCCCGGCTTCACGTGATGCCGGAAGGCATAGTCACTCACGATCTTCTGAAAATAATCGTCGTGAGCGAGCGCGTGCGGCCTTGGACCGATCAAGGACATTTCGCCGCGCAAAACATTCACGAGCTGAGGCAGTTCATCAATGCTCGCGGACCGCAGCAGCCGCCCGACGGCAGTTACCCGCGGATCGTTGCGCATCGCTTGGGAAACAACCGCTCCATCTTCCTGAACCGACATGGTTCGGAACTTCAGCATAACAAACTCTTGGCCGTTGAAGCCTTTCCGTCGCTGCCGGAAAATAACCGGACCGGGTCCATCCAACTTGATGGCAACTGCGGTCAGAGCCATCACCGGCAGCAGGAAAACCAGCGCCACGGAAGCAATCACAATATCCATCGCGCGTTTGGCAAGCCGCTCGGCCGCGCTCAACGGCGCCCGCTGGACTTCAATCGCCAGGACATTCTGTGACGCCGGCGAATAGTGCGTGAGCGATCGCACGCGGCTGTCGGGCATTAGCCTTGCGGAGACCGGCAGAACCTTTATCAGGTCGCGCACGAAATCAATTCTGTCGGTATCAGTCCAGGGAAATGCCAGCACGATCTCCTGACAGTTATTGGCACGGACGAAATTGATCGCCGAATTTAAAATCTGCGTCATCGTGGGCTGCCCGTTCAGCTGGGTCATCGTCCCGGCTGAGCGCAAATCGGTTGATATCTGGCCGCGCCGGAAAAGAACAGCATGTCCTGGGGTTCCAGGGCCGCCAATTCGTCAAAGTCACCGACAAGCACGATGTTCCTGCGGCCGAGTGCGCCCCGCGCCATCGCCGACGCCAGCGCGATCTTTGTCGCCTTGCGCACGGCCAAGCAGGCCGACAGGCGCGAAAAAATAAAACAGAACAAACGCGCCGCGGGAGTAGGCCACCCCGATCTTCAGGAAGAAAAGCAAAAAACGCCAGCAACAACCCGGTCGTGAACCAATAGACCAGAATATTGGCGATTTCGACCTGCGGCTTCGCACATTGCGGGAAAGTCATAATGGCCGGTCCCGCTCATCCGCAGGATGTAGATAAAACTCGCAAGCAGGCCTACGGCCGCATGCGGAAGGATGTTGGGGATTTCGTTGCCGAGCGCGACCTGGTAGGCGATGCCACCCAAGATGCTGGTGATCAGGATGACGAACGCATCCGCCGTGGACAGCAGATAGGGTATGAATTCGCTGGAGAACGCGCGAGGGCTGCATCAGGTGATGCCCCGCCGTCCCAGCCTTGCCGCCAACTTCCGACCCTAGCGACATGAAATCCGCCCACTCAAAATCCAACGACCATTTCGCGGTCAGGAAGCACAGATCGGCTTTGGCGCCAACGGCCAGATTAACTCTTCGTTAATGTGCCGACAACATAAAATACCGCGGCGTGCGGCGCAACATAAATTTAATTTCTGACGACCGCATTTGCAGCTCCGGAGCGCGTTTCAAAATGTTGCTCCTCCTCGCCTGCATTGCCGGCATTTTCCTCGGCCTCTATTTCAATGTACTGGTATTGCTGCCGGTTTCCTTGATCGGAAGCGCAATATTTATCGTTGTTAACTTGTCGTCGGGCCTCAGTTTTTATGCCGGCCTTGGTGATCTTCTATTTCCGCTTATTTCGGGACAGGCCGGCTACATGCTGGGATTGACCGGCCGGGATGCGTACGGACACATCCTGGCACGCTTTCACGCGGCCCAATCCAACCGAATTTAGCGCCGGTTCGATACCTTCGCGCAGCGCGCCCAGGTTTAATTTTCCCGCTCACCATCTATTCCGCATTTAATTGATCCGCCTCCTGCGGGGACCTGCCCCTTTCGGGTCCAGGGTGCAGCCCTACGCGAGATTGCCGTCGCGGCAGGATCCGATTGCTTCTGGTCCACAGACGAAAAAGTTTGTATGGATTTGATACAGTCCAACTGGAAGGACCGTCGGGGGACCATCATGGTGAGAGCCGCTTTGTTTGCACTGGCTATCGGGTCGGTAGGTTCAAGCGCGTTGGCCCTGCCGGCGCTGACACCAGGTCGATTCAATGACACCGGCCGGATCGCGTCATCGAGGTCAAGATCGTTTGTACCGAAGACGGACAATGCGACCGTCCGCCGCGCCGACGCCCTGTGGCACGCTGGGTGTATGGCGATCGCGCCTTTTTCGGCCCCGCTTCCCTACTCCGGGCCTGGCTATTATGGATTGCCAGGGACCCATTGGCGCTGGTTTCCGTTTTTCGGGTATTGAGGCTGACGGGCCGCCGCTCCGAAGATCACTTCTTGGCGTTCGACATCGGATTTGGAACTGGGACAAAGTCCCCCGTCATGCCGTCCGCCAAAAACCCCCGGAACATGAAAAATCCGCGGTCGGTGGCCACGATATCGCCCTTGCGGAGAATGCTGTCGGTCATCGCCGATTCTGAGGCCATGCGATCGGCCTCGGCCTGGGTCGGGCGCTTCCATTTGACCCGCCCATGTTCCTGCGCCGCCGCGAAGGACGGCAACAGCAGGCAGGCCACGAGCAAACACCCCAGCAGCTTCATCGAATTCGCTTTCCTGCGTAGCTTCGGAGATAGGCCTTGAGCATGGGATTACTTGGGCGAAGCTCTTCCATAGCAGCTCGGATATTCTGCTTTAAGGGAGTTTCGTCGGCTCGAGTCCCAGCGCGATCTTGAATTGTTCTTCGGCCTTGTCCATCGCCCCAGTCGCCTTGTAGCTCATGCCGAGATGGTAGTGCACGGCGGCAAGGCTGGGGAGCTTTATGGCCGCATTTTCCAGGACCGAAACGGCGGCCTTGTAGTCTCCGCGCTTGTACTGAGCCCAGCCGAACGTGTCCTGGAACTGCGGAACATTTGTGTTCTTCAGTTCGTCCGAAAGTGCGAATGCCCGGTTCAGGCTGTCCTTGTCCGAACGATTGTCAAGCAACAGGCTGGCCAGATTATTGATCGCGACCGCCGACTTTGGCTGGTCTTTTAGGATGCTTTCATACTGGGCGATCGCTGCATCGTTATCCCCCTTCTGGATCTGCAATCCCGCAAGCGCCAATCGAAAATTGGGATTGCCCGGCAGTTCGCGAAGTCCGGCCTGTATGACGTCCACGGCCGCATCCAGGTTCTTTTTCCGAACGTAAAACTCGTAAAGCGCATTATAGCCGATCGGATCTTTTGGCTGCTGCGCGACCGCGGCCTTAAAGCTCTGTACGAGCCTCCTCATCCTTATTCTGAGCCACCAACGCCTGTCCGGTTAGGACGAGCAGCTGCGCATTCCCCGGGAACTTGTTGTTCATTTCCTGCAGCAACGCCATCGCCTTGTCCGGCTTGCCCCTGCTTGAGATAGCCCGACACCAGAGCCACAACCGGCCCTACCTGATCCGGGGCTGCCTTGTGCGCGTTTTCCATGGCGGAAATGCTCTCGTCGATTTTATTCTCCCCGGCGAGAGCGGCGGCGCGAATCTGGTCGGCTACCCCGCTCTTGTCGCCGAGCCGCCCGATGGCATCCGCAACAGCTAGTGCGCCCGTCCAGTTCTTGCGGGACAGCCTGATTTGGGCGAGCGAGGACAGGATCTGCACGTTGCCGGGATTGCGACCCGCAACCTCAACCAGCACGTCTTCGGCGTGGGAGAGGTCCCCCTTGCGCTGCAGGAACGCGACATATCGAAGGGCGACGTTGGCGATCGAGATTCGACGATTTGTACGCATCCGCATATTGACGTTCGGCGAGCTCGGGCTTTCCGCCGCGCTCATAAGCCACCGCCAGCAACATCAGAAGGTCGGCAGACTTCGGTTGATCGTTCAGAGCTTCGCGCAGGTCCGCAATAGCGCCGTCGATATCACCTTTGTCGATCTTGATTGACGCGCGCAGTCGCAATGCTCCGACATTGCGCCGATCTGCGGCCAGGATCTCGGCAATCACGGGCTCGGCGGCCGCAAGGTTTCCCTTGGCCAGATATATTTCCGCAATATTGAGCTGCGCGGTCGCTTTCCTTGCAGGCGTCGTCGCGGACTTCGCAAGCGTCTGCAGCAATTGTATCGCGTCGTCGGTCTTGCCTTGCCCGGCCTCAAGTTGGGCAAGCGCCATCTGATAGTCGAAAACATCGCCACCCGCCTTGATGCGGGCATCTAGTTCGGCCCGCGCGGCTTCGGGGCCTTTGACGGCATTCAAAAAGCGAACCAGATCAAGGCCGGCTTTGCTATCAGCCGGGTCCGCCTCAACTCTCGCTCGAAACTCTTTCTCGGCCTCGTCGAAACGCCGCTGCGCCATCAGAACCTGAATCAGCTGGTTGCGATAGGCAGGCTGCTTGGGATCCTGAGCGATAACCTTGCGGAGCAGCGGTTCCGCCTTTTGCAGGTCGCCTTTGCGCAGCAGGATCTGGATTTGTTCCACGGCGACCCTGGTTTCGTCTTTCGGTTCGGGACGCAGGCCAGCGAGCAGTTTCAATGCTCCGTCGGCGTCACCTTCCGACGCTTTCCTTGCCGCGATATAGCCGACCGCATCGACGTTGTTGGCATCGATCTCCATGGCGCGCTGCGCTTCTTTCAGCGCTCCGGCCGGATCGTTTGTCCTCGCCAGGGCTGCCGACTTTCAATGCATGAAGATTGGCATTTGGCGTGTCACCCTCTTTGGCAACATCCAGTATCTTCAAGCGCTGCCTCTGCGGCCCCGCCGGCGACCATGATGCGGACAAGTTTCAACCTGGCATCCAGATCGTTCGGATCGAGCTCCACGATCCGGCGCAAGTCCAGAAACAGCGACTGCGCTTTCGTGCGCTCATCAATTCCCGCAAGCGCCCGCCAGACTTCAACCTTGTCGGCCTTATATTTGACGGCATTCAGCAATTCGAGGCGGGCATTGAGATCGTCGTTCTTGGCGATCAACGCCATCCCGCGCTCGTAATAGTTTTGGGCTTCGTTTCTGGCGAACCACAGCCTGCAAGACCGACCATCGACAGGATAGCAACGGTCTGCAGGCATATCGAAATTGGTCGCAAACTTGTCATATCAATCCCTCTGGATGACACTCGGACGGAGTAGACGGTTTGATCCGAGGACGCTGCGCTGTTCGGCCGGGGTCTTCCATACCACCGATCTCGCTGGAAAGCAGAAATTCGAAACGGTTCCATCGAAACGCCCGGCCAATCGCGGGTGATACCTTAATAAATCGCAGGTTTTGCCCCCTCCTTCGAAGCTGTTTGCGAACCATCAGCAACAACCCGAAAAATCGTGGGTCGAACATGCTGGTATTCGAGACATCTACATCGATCGGCTTTTCCTTGCCTAACGCTTCCCGGAAGGCGTTGATGGCTTCCTGGATGTGAACCGCGATGGCGCGGCCGGAGAGATGGACAACAACCGAACGGTCGTTTTCGCGCAACTCGATCCGAAGCCCTCCCCGGTTCGCGCGCTGCGCAATCGGGTCCATAGCGAATCCAAGGTCAACGGAAGCGCAGCGGTTAAAAGAAGGTGCAGCAGGCTCTTGCCATCAGTCCAATAGCGTCGCCAGAGATAGGGCTCCTCCTTGATGCGCCATAACCACTCAAGACCGGCGCGCCTGAGGAAAGGCGGAGCCCTATTGATTGTCCCGGCTTCAAAATTGATCGTTGCGCCGAACTGGGCTCGAACCGGGATCCGAAGCCGGTCGTAATTTTGCAGTAACCAGGCCTGAGCCTTCTTGGCGCTAAAAAAAACAGCCAAAATGTCTGCGCCGCTTGCGTTGATGGCCTCAATGACTTGTCTCGCTGCTCATCTCATCGACGGTACCAAAGCCGGGATTGAGAGTTCCTACACATTTTAGCCCGCGTGATTGAGCGTTCAAGAGTTTGCCGACACGTGCTGCGACCTCGTCAGCGCCGCCGAACAAGAATACGCCAAATCGTCGATCAAACCGATCAGCAAACTTAAGTGCATCGAACAGATCCGCGCCAGAAACGCGATGCTTGATCGGAACACCCAGCAGCCGCGCAACCCAGACAATAGGCATTCCGTCCACTAAACAGAGATCGCTCAGCAGCAGCGATTCTCGAAACTGCTCCTCAACCTGGCTGGTCACCAGAAAGTTGACGTTCGGTGTGGAAAGCCAGAAGGGTTCCCTACTTTCGACCGCGGCCTCCAATATCTTCAGCGAAGGCGATAGTCCCATCGCATCGATTGGAATACCAAGGATGCCATAGACCTGCCGCGACAGCTCATCCAGGCGCGGCGCGTCCGTCCTGGCAGCTAGATCGGTTTGAAATTCGGCTTGCTGCATCAAAAATACTCTTGAAATACTCCGGATTACAAACTTCCTATCATATCGCGCGGTTTTCTACGGTTTAAATTGGATTGATTTCAATTTTTACATTAAACCTTAACCGCGCACACGAGATTTTCCTTATCTTGATTAATATCAGGGAATGGCTCGGCTTGCTTGCATAGGTCAACAATCTCTGTACTTCTTGGGGCCCCCTGTCCGCTACAGGCATCATTCAACCAGAAATTGATTAGGTTGCGGACAACGGAACGTCGGCCTCGGCCAGAAAAGTTGATGGGTTGGGTTAAATTAACAGCCGAGTTGCATGTCTCGCCCTTCCTCGCCAGAGATTGAGTGTGATTTCCCTGGACAGGCAATGGTCAACAGCACGTTTGAGCACCCCCTACTACAAATTCAATTAACCTCCGCGCAGCACATCAAGCTTAATGAGCGAGTTTTGTTGTGACTTCGCGTAAAATAAATATAACATTTTTTGGGAACGAGCGGAGGAACAATTCATTACCGGGGAAATTGTTTTTGAGCTGGAGCGAAACGTGAAGCGTCGACGATCAAGGGCAAGAAAGAACGTGGGTCGGTCAAGTCGGTCAACGAAGAAGCCGCTTAGCGTTCGCTATGCTGAAGTATTGAGGTTACGCCAGGCCCTCCTGCGAATTCAATCAGCTGCAGGGCCGCGTCAAGTTGAGCCGCCCGCTTCGGAGTAAGTACTTTGAGCCTTCGCGTCTATGAATGGCTCTATCTCGCGGCTATTGCCGCCGCGATGGCCGGCTGGTCGTGGATGCTCGTCGCAAGCTTGGCTTGGGTTTTTAATATCTGAATCTTGCACAGGATCACGAGATCGTCGGCATAGTCACGATACGACTGCCGAGGGGTGCTCCAGTCCTACCTTCTTCCATCCCAGCACGAACCGGCGCATCTAATTATTCGCAAGCAACGGTGAGATGGGTGAGCCAAGCGGAATGCTGCGACGGTTGTCCCAGGCTTCGGTCGTGCGCGTCTTCCTTCCTCGATCATCGGTTTCTTCCACCGATCATTCCAGCTACATCTTGATCAGGCGCAGTACGCGCCGATCAACGATCCGGCGTGCTACCGACTGCAATAACTCGGCACGGGGGCTTCTGAAGCAGCCCGCGAGGTCGGCGTCAACGACCTCCCCATGGCCACAGAACAGCAGCTCTTCCACCTTGACCGCCTGTTGGGCATTGCACCCGGGACGGTACGCCAGCTGTTCGGGTGGAAGGTCGGCTTCGAAGATCGGTTCCAGCAGCAGCAGCATTCCGGCTGGAGCGGTTACCGGGTGGGGTTTGCACCACTGGAAAGTACCGTCTTTGCTCGGCGCACACCGAAATCCGAGCGCGACGGCAAAACGCTGGTTTAGAATCCGATCGGCGACAATCAGCGGCCCGCGTAAGCCACACTTCAAGTGCCGCGGTTTTATTCCCGCAGTGAGTCCGAAAATTACATCTCGACGTCAGGCCTAGCCAGGGCGCGTGCACGCACTTCATCTGTGGCTGGCTTTGCCTAACACAAAACCGACCGGCACCGACCGGCACGCGCAGAACTGACGTAGGTTTGTTGTTGCAGCACTGCTGAAAACTATCAGGGTATCCAAGCTGATGGATATAAAACCGTGGGTAGAACGGCTCCACGGAGATCACGAAGTCCATATATTGAAGTCCGCGCGGTATCTTGCCACTTAGGTAGATGAGACAATCACCGGGCTGGCATGCAGCTGCTGAGATAACTAACCGCTTCGCCGTCGACGTCTTCCGACCTCAGGTCCCAGTATTGCGCCGCACAACACCTTTTGCTTGTTGAAAAAATGTTTTAGCGCAGAATTCGTCAAAGACGAATCACATTAGTGGATGAACCGAGGAAATTTCGGTGACAACCATCGAGGCTGTGATTTTCGGAATGATGCTCTCCTGGACACCATGCGCTTTGTTGATGGCGTATCTATTGTGGCGCGCTCCATATGGGCCGGATTAGGCGGGGCTTGCTTATCTGTGAGCGAACGTCGTCAGGTAGTCCAATTCCAAGAAGGGCCATAACAACAAGTGCCATAAATTGACTTCGTAAGGCAGATGGGCAACCACGGGCCCACTACATTTCAATTCGATACTCGACAAATTTTTTGTAGATCCAGCGCCGCCCGTCACGCCGCCGCCAGACATTTCCGCATATTAGCCGCCCGGTTATTGATCGCCTTGGCAAGATGACCTTCCAAAGGTGCCATACGTCGGTCCATTCCGGCTCCGGTTGCAGCGAATGGTCAATTGCGTTGTATGCGTCGATTGACATGCGAGACAACCTTAAGAAACTAAGCCGCCAGGCCGAGTATAATTGCCTGACGGCTTTGCTTGTGGGACCGGACGTTCGGGGAAAATGTCCGGCGCAGCGGTGATAGCGCACGCAGATGACGCGGCAAACAAAACTCCCATATTAATATTGATGTCAGCGCTACGGGTTAATTCCGGAACCGGCTTCTCCCTTTCGTCTTGGATTGGTGAGATGGCGATGAAGGCGGGAAGCGACCACGCGGAGGCAAATAGAAGTTTTCGAAACTTCCGATCGTCATGGCCAACTGCCCCGCCCCAATATCTTTCGACGGCTAGCCGCGATCCGCTCAATGAGCTTGCAAGTTGATCAAGAAACATTAACCAACTTGTGGAAAATTGTGTCGACGATTCCAGAAGGATTTTTTCGATGTCGACGCTGGCGATTGACGAGAATGCTGATAGTGCGGTTGACGATAATCAGGGTGGAACCGTCATCAGCGTATTTCCAACGGTTGACGGCAACTTCAGATACTTCTTTGACGTAGAGAGACATGCCGCGCTCCAGTACGCCGAGGAAAGCGTCGTTCCCTTACCTGCTAATCTGATGTGAACACACCCTGTCCGCCACCCCGTGTGACTGGGTGGTGCCATCCGACGCGTCTCGCCATGCAATCCATGCAGACGACGTTCCATTAGAACCGGAACGAATGCCGAAACCGTGAGCCTTCGGTCGGCCGTTATCTTATTGTTTCGAAATCCCTCACCAGGTACTTCGCCGCTTCCCGAAGCGGATTTGGGCACCGTGATATCTCTGCTGGGCCCAAATAAGGAAAAATTAACCATGGCCTGACTAGCCTACCGATCAATCCGCGCGGAAGAACCAAGCATTGGCTATGAGCAGACAGTTTTTCCTTTTAATCACAGCGTGTTTGACGGTTTCCGGCTGCTCCTCTGGAAGTGGGACTGTTCATTCTACGACCGGCACGCTGACCAGCTGGGATAAGCTCGGTAGCCCGGTACGTGGCAAAGTAAAATCCGCAAAAGCCCAAAATAAGAGCGAGACGATGGCATCTGGCGACACAACTCGCGAGGAGGCGGAGCTAGCTGGGCTAAGACCATATTCCAAGGAATGGTGGTCCGTTAGAGATGCTATTGACCGCGCCTCCGACATTAAATTGGCGAAAAAACTGATCATCTGCCGAGATTGCATGCCGCCGAAGGCCGATGATCAGACGGGCTCAATTGCGTCCAAATAGGTGTTGGGCTTGCCTAACGCATTACTTTGTCGCAACTTGCGCTGCAGCCGCAGTAACTCAGGGTCAAACCATTTCGACCGGTTGCCTTCCGAGTTTGGCCTCCAAGGGAGGCTATATGATCGGGTTAACCAGCTGCGACCTATTAAATCAATTCCTCTCCCACTTTAACGCAGTATGGCCTTCTAAACTTCCACGCCGATGAGCGTTGGTTTCCGCCATCCACTGCCGCCACGCCTGGTCGTGCTTGCTGTAGAGTTCCAGCCAGCGTTTTTCCCGTTTGGTCGTTGGGACTCTGATCTTCATCCCAGGCGACGAGATTTCCGCTCTCATCGAGCGCCGGCAGGCTGTCGAGGGTTTCGAATTCAGTGGTCTCCTCGAGCGAAAGGCCGATAAGGACGCGCCGCCCATCCTGGTCGACAAAGTACCGCCGCGGTGGTTGGTCGCCATAGTCAGTCATGCCGTGGGGTTTCTTCTTGTAATCCACGGGCCGGTGAGAACATCAAGGCGCCGACGGTAAGCTCGCATGAAGATGGGAACGCCAATCACAACCAACGGCAAAACGAGAAACCAAGCCATCTGACCGCCCCAGGACGAGCTTTAAAAAACATTACAAATCGCGAATTCCGCCCACGGTTGGTGGGAAATCACTCGCTGAGTTCGGCGTATTTTAAGCCGACTGGCGGTTATTTAAATATCCGATTTATCTTTTCGGCGGCAAAATTAAAAAACTGCTTAACGGAAAGTCCGTTGGGATGGATCCTGGCGAGATCAACCTTCCCTGTTTTGACGAACGTGGAGAAAGCGCCGCTCAACTATAGTCGCGCTGCAATCGGTCCCGTTACGACATGGGCGAAAAGCACTTGATGGTCGGACGGCGACGCCTTTGATGAGTGAGCCGACCGGATCTGCGCCTTAGTCATCGCAGGCCTTTCCCGAACCACGGGAGCCACGCGCTTAATCTCCGCCTGATTTTCGAGGCTGGAGCAACAAGAATAACGAACACTGTCAAGGAGCGTAACTGGTCCGGCAATCAGGCTTGCCGGCGCTTGGCCGCCCGTGGGCGCTTGGCGCGATGGATAAGAAAGTCATTCATTTTCTTACCCGCCTTGAGCTGGGCTACCATCCAGCGCGGCTGCTTTCCCCGGCCTGCCCAGGTTTCCGTCGGGTCGGAGGGATTTTGGTACTTGGGAAGAACGGGGGGGTATTTCCGGCGAACCGGACGGCGATCACCATTTTGCAGTGCCGCGCGTTTGATCGCCGCCCTATCGGAAGTTGGGCCGCGATTGAGGCTCGCAAGACGCTGCTCCAAATCGCGCTTCTCCGCCGTGATTTTCTGCGACAAGATTGCGCCGACTTCTTCGTGAAGGGCCCACAATTCGTCGATAGACAATGACGACAGATTAAGCTTGCTCACTTGGTTCCCCCAAAGAATCACCGGTTTCCATATTGGAACCTGACGATAAATTGGGGCTATTCTAAGCTTATTAACACCCTTTCAATGCCACAGAATGACGCACCTCGGGTCGTCTATCGCCCAGGCAATCAAATCCTTAGCGCCCGTTGATCCACGGTGGTGCTGAGCAGCGGTCACTCGGATCCGGTTAAAAAAAGCCCTTCTAACGGCTGGCCCTTTGCCGAGGGCTCGTCCCGTTGCCGCTCCAGCATTTTACATTTTTTGTCCTCGTCCGCGGGACGGGCTGTCTGGCTACGAGCAACCGGTTGATTAATCTACATTCTTCAAGCCTTACGGCAAGGTGAATACGCCCTTCGGAAATTCTTTTAAGTGACAGATCACATTGGCTAATTTCGTTCTCAATCCAGGAGCCTTCGGTATATCCATCGGCTAAACGAAAAATCATTTTTGTATTTCCATTCATTCCAAGAACATTCGGGTGCAGCTTTACTATAGTAGTCATGTGTTGGTGTCGGCTATCATGCTGCTCGGGGTAGGTAGCGCAACATATACTTTGGATTGAAACTCGCTCTCGTAGCGAGGTCCCGAAGGTACAGGCACAAGGCGTGCCAACATTTCCGTTCACACGCTTACGTTTGGAAGATCACGAACCCCAGCAAGCCTACCACATTGTTCGCGGCGACCCTACCGACATGCCGACCAGCTCTCCACCGACCGAGATGCCGATCGGACGCAGCAAGCAGAAGCGCCCTCACTCGGGAACGCCTGACTAACTGCATGCGATGTTGATGATCAAATTTTCCGCATCCAGCACGGGGCCGCGCGGCCTCATGCCGACAGAGCGCACCAGCCGCTCGAGCACTACGCCACCGCCGTCTGCTAACCGAACGCGCTGAAGCCGAAGGTCGCCGATCGCAAGGCACGGTTCGCGGCACTCAACCGCTTCGTCAGCGAGCGCCATTGATGGCTGATCAGCGTGCCCGGGGCGCGATGATGGAATGCTCGCCGGGTTCGGCGCTGCCGAAGGCAGCTAAGCGCCAAGTTCGGCTATGACGTACCCGCTCCCGGCGAGACCGGACGCATCTTGTCCGCCGGGATCGTCGAGCCATTCAACCGCCGGGCCGACGGCGAGCTGGAACCGCTGACGCCGGAATCAACCGCGGCGATCGCGGAAGATGCGGCCCCCTGCCGGGATCGTAATGGTACGGCGCCGCATCTTCGCCGTGCCGTGAAGCGCAGCGAGAAAAGCTAACGGGCCGGAAGGCTCGTCCAACGATCGCAAATCTGGTGCCCATCAATGCAGGCTTTGAGTTCCGACGATAAGCCATGAATCCGATGCCGGCGAAGCCGAGCAACATCAGTGCCCATGTCGCGGGTTCGGGGACGGCGGCGGTCGGAGCAACATCCGCGAACGTGCTGCCCGAACGCAACGGATCGAAACTGAACGCCATTCCGTTCCCAGCCTCCAAGGCGATACCGCCCGCAAACGAATGGAAATCTCCCGATACCGTTATACCGGTGACGTTGGGAACAGCAGCCCCGGGGATCGGATCGAAAAATACGGTGGCCGTATCGGGGCTCGAAGTTGAAGAAGTTTGAATAAAAATTCAACCGCGTGGCCGTCTGACCTTGAACAACTGAAACCGTCGACTGCTGATTTCCTACTTCGTAATAGCTGTCATACATTTACCATGTCGATCATCACATTGCCCGTTGGAAGTAGAAGAACCAGCCCTGTTCGCTGGGGCCGGGTATTGTCGGGTCGAACAACGAAGCTCAGCCAAGTTGAACGTGCCGGGAGTGCCAAAGCGAGTTCAGACTGAGCGTGATGCTTCGCCCGAGATGAAGTACTTCATTGAAAACAATGGTTGCCGCCGCCAAGAAGGTTCTGACTAGACGAGGCTTCCAGCCCGATGGTATAGTCGGAGGTGGCGACCCACGCGCCAGAAAATCCGGTCCCGCCATTTTGGCCATTTAATTGCGAGAGCGGCGCGTAATTAAAGTCCTCGAAGAACGGCGCTGCAGCTCGCTATTCCGCAGGCACGCGCTGATCCCCAGAGCGAGGACGACAATCCCTGTTATTTTTAGATTAAACCAAATCGCCCGCGCCCGACAAAAAACGAAAGGAAAGCTTCTCATAAAATCCCCCATTCTTTGGAAGCAAATTCGCGACCGTGTATCAGCTCCTAGCCTGAAATAAGCTCAATTTTACGGGAAATGCCCGTGGGCGCAATAGGCTGGTTTGCAGAATTTCCTTCACGTATTTGGTTCGCGCCAGCGCCCTCAATATTCCAAATTAAATAGTCGGACTTCGCGGGGCTTGGGACGGCGCCGATTATTGATCTCCAGGAATTTCAACGTATGATGGTTTCATGGAAAGACGCGCAACCCCTCGCAACCCGGTATTGATGTCTGGAGCGATTGAGTTCGCTGGCAGCACGATTAGCTGCTTGATCCGCAATATTTCCATTTCGGGGGCGGCGCTCGATGTTACCAACCCCAACGACATCCCCGAGCGCTTCAGCCTTGTCTTCAAGGTGGACGGCACGCACATTCCCTGTCACGTCATCTGGCGCCAGGAGGAGCGGATCGGCGTGGCCTTCGACTAATTCGGGATCGGATCGTCGAATGGGTGTTTCCAGCCACTATCTGAACTTTTGCCATGAATCGTCCTCACGTTCGGTTCGGCTACGCTTGGGGATGTGATCCAACGGTTTTCCCAATCGAAATTTGGGCGGACGTCCGAGCCACGCCCGTCGCAGGCCTGACAGGTGAACCCCGGGGTTCGATGCCCTGTGGTTTTGTCGGCAATTCGTTCGCTGTGGCCGAAAAGCCCTGCAATGAAAAAAGCCCCATAAATAAGGGATCACTTTTTTTATTGGTCGGAGCGAGAGGATTTGAACCTCCGACCCCAAGTCTCCAGTGCGGTATTCTAGCTAGTTATTCTTTCATCCTTTCAGCATGTTAGCTGGCTTTGCTTGTCGACTTTCGGGACTTCCTTCGGGCCTTCTGCACCGCATCCAGTCCAGCGGCGACTTCGTCATCCACGACGTGCGCGTACTTGGTGGTGGTCTTGATATCGGCGTGGTTTAGCGCCCTCTGCACAAGTGTCAGGTTTCCCTGAGGCGTTTGGAAGCGAAGTCGTGGCGAAAATCATGGAATCGGAAGTCTGCGACTGCAGCGTCTGCCGTGATGCGCTTCCACGCCGATTTGAGGCCGCTATATGTGATCGGATATCGATCGCCTTTGACCGCGGCCTTGTCTCGGTCATTTCGAACAAGCCGCGTATCTTGGATAGAAAGGAGTAAATCGATGCGTCATCGACGGATGGAGACAGCAGGGATGCATCGAATCGCCACTAGGATTTTGGCTCCGCTGCAAAATCTGCCCGCTCCAACCACCAGGAAATGGCGAGGCCGGAGACCAGGCCCCAAAAAGCAGCGCCGACATTCAACAACGGCGCGTCGGCGACGGTGACGAGGAAGGCAACAAGCGCACCGAGAGAGAAGCGCTCCTTGAACGCGGTGACGAAGGCTGCCTGCAAGACGCGCAACATCGCAAGGCCCGCCAAAGTTGTCACCAGGGACTTGGGGCCGATGAGAAGCAGCCGGGTAAAGGTTGGCGCAAGCAGTCCAAACAATATCGCCAGAACTCCGACAAATATCCCGGAAGTATATTGGCGTTTGCGCTCGCCGCTGGCGACAATGATGGCATTGGCCGGCCCTGTCAGGCATGTGCTGACGCCGCCAACCACGGCACTGGCCGCCGAGCCAATGCCGCAGGCGATTGTGAGGGCGTCAATTGGCGGCTCATAACCTGCTGCCTTGAGGACCGCGAAGCCTTGACCGTTCTGCACGGCGAGGACGGTAATCGCGAGCGGAACGACAAGTTCGATCATGGCTGCGGCCGACCAGGTCGGTGCTTGAATAACCGGCTTGATGAGCTCGAGATGCAGCGGTGCGGAGGTGTCAAACCTTCCCAGTAAAATCGTCGCCAGTGCACCGACAAAAAGTGTTCCGATGATCGGCGGACAGCGTCGGCCTAGTCGCGGCAACGATGTAAGGAGCAACCAGATGGCGACCATGGGTCCGGCAATGGCGGTGTCGGCAAAAACCGCATGGACGAGTTCAAGGCCAAAGCGCAGGAAAACGCCGGCCACCATGCCCATGACGATCGGCATCGGGACGAGCAGCATGGCGCGTTTCACCCAGCCCGTTGCGCCGAGCACCAGCATCAATGCGCCAGTTCCGTAGTAGGTACCGACAACCTCAGGGAATGTCAGGTGGTTCAATGATTGGCCGACCAGAACCGTGCCGGGAATTGTCCACAACAACACCAGTGGCTGCCGGTAAAGCCAGCAGAACAGGATGGTGATCACGCCGTTGATGAAGAAGACACCGAAAATCCACGACGCGATTTCCCTCTCCGAGAGCCCACCGCTCGAGCCGACCGCCAGAATGATCGCCACTGGCGCGCTTACGGCAAACAGCCAGCTGATGAAACCATTGGATGCGTAGAGGAAACCGAAATCCGAGAAAATCTGCCAAAGATTCGGCGGTCTCCCAGTTGGTCGTTCGATATGTATGAACATGAAGAGGACAGTGCCACTTGAAAAAGCTCGAACTTCTTCCAGAATTCCGTGAAGAGGTGCACTGAATGTTAGCCCGTTCGCCATTCGTAGCGCATAGTTACCCCGCCCAAACGTGAAAAAGGAAAACAGCCTACTGGGGGGTGTGCTCGATAGACATGCGAGTGACGCCAAATCCCCCGATTAAAATGAGAAGTTGCAAATTAGCCACAGACGTTCACCTGAATAGCTGTCAGATTGCTACTGCATTTAATCCAAGTTGGAGATTCTATCGCTTCTGCGCCCCGGGCGATCCCCCCAAAAATTCGAAACTAAAACATCCGAAACCGCGCATTCGCCTGTCCGGGGCTTTTTTGTGCCCGGATATTGCGCGGGCTCTTTAGAGAAACAAAATTTGAGTTTCGCGAGGCAATTATGAAAAAGGTTGTTCTTTCGGTTTTGGCGCTCGGAGGTGTTGTCGCGGCAAACCCCGCTTTTTCAGCTCAGATCGATGACGTGATTGCGCGCAACGAAGCGCTCGAGAGAGAGATTGTCGCTATCCGCAAGGAAAACGCCAGGCTTCGTGAAAAAAAGGCCCTCCCGCATCAAACCACCGCGCAAAAATCAAAATCGGGGCCTCTATCAGCGGTGGCGACGTCTGATCCCGCACGCCGCCCCGATCCGTTCGGCGCGTACGCAGCTGACCTTCCGTTAGCTTACAAAGGGCCGGCTCGTGCCGAGGCCGGTCAGTTGAGGCTTTGGGCAGAAGGCGGCGCGATCTGGTCGGGAGGAGATCCGATTTATAGTTTCTTTAATCGGAGCGCGTTGAGTACAGGACCCCAACCTTCAACTAACATTCCAGGATATTTCGCTCTCACGCCGAAGCCAGGCTGGGAGGCCGCCACCGGGTTCGACTATCGCTTAGCAGCCTCGCCCTGGCATGTGAGCGGTCAATTCCGCTACGGCGAGGCCCGGCAATCTGCATCGGCCCTATTTTCCAATTCCATCATTATCCCCAATGTACCACCGACTACGGTAATTTCGTCCGACTCACCGCGCGCCGATTACAGAGAGACTCACTGGCTTGCCGATATGGCCTTAGGCCGCGACTTCGGCAATGGCCCCTACGCGATGCAATTCAAGTTTGGCGTTCGCGCTGCTGAACTGAGCGGCGCCACGATTGCTTCTAACCCGCGCTCTGTGGTTGTACCCGGTTCAGGCGTGTTTTTCAGCGACGTAGACAACGTCCTTCAACAAAGCAAATTCCTCGGAGCCGGACCTCGCTTCGGGATTGACGGTTCAGCACCCATTGGGATGGGATGGACTTTCGACTACCTCGGCGACATCGCCGCTTTGTTCGGAACGCAGAAGTTTCAGAGAACCAGCAGTTTCGATAACCCTATTTTTCTTAATAATCCTGTTTCAGCTGTGCCTCCCTTTATCGACGCCACCCAGAAATTTGGTGCGGTCTTTAATTCGGATATTCAGCTGGGAGTGTCGTACTGGATCAGCCAAAACCTGAAAATAAGTGCCAGCTACAGGCTAGACGCATTTTTCAATGTGCTGACCACGCTCGATGTAAAGAACGATCCCACCAGATTGCAGCCGATCGACCGATATATTCATGGCCCACGATTGGCGGTCACCGGACAGTTCTAGGCGCCAAAGCGCGAGCTCGAGCAATACTTGATTCCGCATGTCCGTTCCGGGGTCCAGACTGTGTGAAAACCCCACCGATGCTGTGATTCCCTTGCTGGATCGCGGGGGATAATGAAGGGTTTGGTGGGCGGATCGCCAGCAGACGACACTATTGCCAGAATGTCTTGATGATTGGGTCGACGAGAGCAATCCTGTCCGCGCGGTCGATGTGTTCGTCGATGCGGTGGAACTGCGCAAGTCGCATCGGATCAATGTGTTCGAACCCGCCGGGGGGTGTCCGACGCCGATCCCTGACGCAACTGATACCTGCCGAGGTCTGCGAGTTGGATGGAGGAAATGGAGAAACGGTCTCGCCGTCGTACCCGTGATCTGGTGACCCAATCGGCCTATCAGGGCCTTTCCGAGAATGAGATCGGGTTCGCGCGGATATCCATGATGGCCAGGAGTACAAACGCTCCATGCAAGGGCCGGATACCGATACGCAAGACCACCCCCTCCATTTATTCACATTCGGCTTGCAACGCACGGCCGGTGCGTTTTGACCTGTTGCCAGCCACTTCCGGTCTGCCGCAATCAGCGGACATCATCAGACCGGCGCAGTCGGTCCGGCTGGTGCCAGGAGAGATCGCCTAATCCGAAGCCTCGCGATCCGGTAGCGTGGGAAGCAAATACCCCTGGATTTGGGCCTAATGTTGCGCATTCGACACAGCGCATGGCCGGGAATCCGTCTAGCTTTCTTTCAATTCCGGTGGTTTGGACCCAATGCCAAGAGGATATTTCCCATGAAGCCATTTGCTCTCGCGATTTTTGTCCTTGCCGTCAGTACAATGGGCGCTCAGGCAGCTGATCTTCCCGTCAAGGCCGCGGCCGTTCAGCCGATGCTGCCGCCTCAGGCGAGTGGATATATCGAGGTCTACACGGGCGGATCATGGCTAGAGGATACGATTTCAGCCAATCCTTTCTTCATTACGCCCGGGACCTCAAAGTTCGATGGCTGGCCGATCGGCGGCGCTGGTCGTGGAAACTGGTGGGCGACAAACGAGTTCAGCCTTCAGATGGACGTTCAGGCCGAAGGCACGCAATACAACGTTCCCCCAAGTTTTCTCGATCCGGGCTTTTCGGGCCGTTTCTCCACATTGAGCTATCTCGTCGGCGGTCACGCGAACTATAGAAATTCGCAGACAGGATTGATCGGCGTCTTTGGCGCAATCGGGGATGCCTCAGGCAACCTGGGCACTGCTACGTTTTTCACCAGCGGCACCGGCGTCCGCCATGCGTTGGGTGGTCTCGAAGGTGAATATTACTTCAACGCACTGACCCTTTACGGACAGATCGGATATGACGCTACCCTGGACTTCGGGAATACGTCTACCTTCAACGATGTACACGCCTGGTTTTTCCGCGGAACTGCCCGGTATTTCTTCATGCCGAATTTCATGGTGGAGGGCACCGCTCAATATTCAACAGGGGCGGTTGGATTCAGCAACTTCGGTTTGGTCATCCCCGACACGAACTTCAATATGTGGCGGGCCTCCGCCAAGGCGGAGTGGAGGCCCGCCACGATGCCGTTCTCTATCTTCGGAAAATACGAGTTCAATCAATCAAGCTATTCTCAGAACATAGTCAACTTCACGCCCAACGAGCGGATAGCTGAAAACCGCCTGATGGCCGGGATCCGTGTCTATCTCGGCCAGAATACGCTGCTCGCGAATGATCGCACCGGCGCGACGCTCGACATCGTGGATACGCTTGGATCGTCCACGTCGCCAACCACGTTCGGCGGGCAAGGCCGGCTTCTCCTGGTTTCCGACGCGCGCCTCAAGCGCGACATTGCCCTGGTCGGGCGATTGGACAATGGACTCGGCCTGTACCGGTACCGCTACCTGTGGAGTGACGCCGAATACGTTGGCGTGATGGCGCAGGAAGTCGCGCTGATCCAGCCGAAAGCCGTGGTTCACGGCTTCGATGGATACCTTCGCGTGAACTACGAAATGATTGGTGTGCCCTTCAGGACGCTCGCGGAATGGCAGGCGCAAGACAAGCCCGCGCTTGTTCGTGGTTCGGCCGCAAACCCAATCTGATTGAATTGCAAGATTGCGCAAGGGGCCGCCGCAAGACGGCCCCTTTTTGCATGACCTAAGATGATCCAAAGATCCGCCCCAGGTCAATCGCGTCACGTTCGCCGTGTGCCGATTACTTCTGGCCTACCCCCACAACTGCGGACATGGCCTGCACCACGATAACTGACGCTACGTGCCAAAGCACATGATGAGACTCATCCACCGCAGCAAATTGCGACGCTCGAAATTGATATTCTCTTTCGCAAGATCGCCGCAGATGTGAAAACCCGCCAACCCCGATCTGCTCAATGAGACGATACAGGCTTTTCGAGCACGAGGCCCGGATCAGCGCCAGTCGCCCGCACAACGAAAAAGCCCCAGATGCGACCCGGGGCTTTAGAATTGCCGAGACCAGTTCCAGTATCAGTACTTGGCAACCACCGGGCCGCCGAACTTATAACTCACGCCAGCGCGAACCGTATCGTATTGGAAGCTGCGCGACCAAGTTGCAGTCTGCGCCAGCACAACGCCAGAAACGGCCGGAAAGGTGGCAGTATAATTGACGCTGCCAAGGTCGTAATGCAGGTATTCCGCGCGCACGATCCAGTTTGCGCTCAACATGGCTTCGATACCTGCGCCAGCAACCCAACCCGTCTCGGTGTTGGAAAAATTGACGGTGGAGTTCAGTTTCAGGATGCTGGCACCGCAGCCGGCCACGAGGCAGTTCGCATTGATGCTGGCGTCGATTTTACCCCAGGCCGCGCCGCCGGTGCCATAGACCATCACGCGGTTCCAGGCGTAGCCAACTCGCCCGCGCGCGGAAGCGAGCCATTCGGTGTTCTCGTTGAGCGTCAGAAACCCTCGACCGTTGTCCGTACAGGCAACGCTGAACCCATCCGTCTGACGGCAGAAGCTATTGTTGGTGTTGGTCCAATCCCAGTCCGCCTCGACACCGAACACCCATCGATTGGCCTGCCAGTTGTATCCGCCGTGAACCCCGCCAATCAATGCGCTGCTCGTCAGCGAGTTGTTTTGTGGGCTGGTAGCGATCGCTGGCGCCGCGCCTGGCGAGAGGAAGTCGGTGGCACTGGAACCACGCTCCCATGCTCCGCCCACGTTGCCGCCAAGATAGAAGCCGGACCAATTCCACACCTCAACCGGAGCGACCGGTGCCTTGTTGTAACGCGGCGCCATGTCGGCAGCGAAAGCGTTCGCGGTTCCCGCTATAAGCACCGAAAACACGAGTCCCAATTTCTTCATAATTTTTCCTCCGCCCGAAAATCCATCGCGAGAATTTCGCAATGATATCAGAATGGAAAACGAAGGTTGTTACCGAAAGGCAACTCCGACAAGGTTTCGTAGCAGCGAAAATGCTCCGCCGACGAGTCTGCTCCAATGGAATTGAGCGATCATTCGCGGTTCATTCAGATGCTGAAAATCCGCGCCAGCATAGGTTCCCATCGCCAGCAATCTGGCGCAGGCTCAGCGTCTGCCCGGGTTCCTTGGAGCGAGGGTTGCCAATGCGGAATTCCAGATGCTTGAAACGCACGAGCCGAACTGGCGTCGAGATCATGTCCCTTGCGGAGTCAAAATCGGAAGCGGGCCGGTAATGGCACGATGTTCGACCGGTCTGCCTTCGTCTATCAACCGGAGACGGACACCTATACCTGCCCGGGGGTCATGTCCTGGCCCGCACGCAGCTTATGCGGCGGGACGCATTGATCGTCTATGCAGCGCGCGATTGCACAGGCTGTTCACTAAAGCCCCACTGCACCACCACGGAACGGCGTTTCGTCACCCGTCACCTCCATGAGGAAGCGCTCGAACGAATGAATGCCCGCCTCCGGGCCGATCCGACCTTGATCCGACAGCGCCGGTGCGCCGCCGAGCACCCTTTCGGTACCATCAAGCGCATGACCGCCGGCGGCCGCTTCCTTACCCGGAACTTAGAGAAAGTCCGCGCCGAAGCAGCCCTCAGCGGATCTACAACATTATCCGAACCATCAATCTCCTCGGCGCCGCTACCCTTCGGGCGAGGCTCGCCTGACCAATCGGGATAGGGGGGAGCCTCGCGGCTCCTCCCCTCCCACACCACCGTACGTACGGGTCCGTATACGGCGGTTCGGTGGATTATGCGATAGCGGGACTTTCGAGGGAGCGTAGGCCGAGCGATCTGAAGAAGCTGATTGGCGTGGCGATGTGGAGCGCGGGACTGCCTGCGAGCCGCCAAGGGCCATGTGGGCTTCCGGCGGTTTGTGCTGCCAGATCCCGGCCGGCGCCGCGGCGTCGCAGCTCGGCAAAGCGGGCCCGTCCAATCTTCCACTGTTTCCAGGCGATGGCGCGCAACCGCCGCCTGAGCCATCTGTCAAGCTTACGCAACACCGACGGCGTCTGGCAGAAGCCAAAGTAGCCGCACCACCCGGTGAGGTAGACGGACAACTCCTTGGCGATCTGCGCGAGGCTTTGCCCGCACGTGCGCCGCGTCAGCTCCCGAACTCTCGCCTTGAAGCGGGCGATCGCCTGCGGCGCGATGCGCCGCCGCGGTTCGCTTCCGCCGGTAAAGCTGAAGCCCAGGAACTTGCGGACGCTCGGTTTGGCGACCGCGCTCTTGGCCTTGTTGATCTTCAGCCTGAGGCGCTTTGCAAGGAACCGTTTGACGCCGGCCATCACCCGTTCTCCCGCGCGTTGGCTGCGAACATAAATGTTGCAGTCATCGGCGTAGCGCACGAAGCGGTGACCGCGCTTCTCTAGTTCCTTATCCAGCACGTCCAGCATCAGATTCGACAACAGCGGCGAGAGCGGCCCACCCTGCGGGGTGCCTTCCTCCGTCGGGCTGACCAGTCCTCCCTCCATCGCACCCGCAGTCAGAAAACCGCGGATGAGTTTCAGGATGTGCTTGTCAGCAACCCGCTTGGCAACGAGCCCCATCAGGACGTCGTGGTTGACCCGGTCGAAGAACTTCTCCAAGTCAATATCCACGACGACGGCGTATCCGGACGCAATATACGCCTGCGCCCGTTCCACCGCCTGATGCGCCGAGCGCTTCGGCCGAAAGCCGAAGCTCGTCTCGGAGAACGTTGGGTCCCAATCGGCTTGCAGCACCTGCATTACCGCCTGCTGGATCAAGCGGTCGAGCACCGTTGGAATGCCGAGCAGCCGTACGCCGCCCGACGCCTTCGGTATCTCCACGCGCCGCACCGGCTGCGGTTTGTAGGTGCCCTCAAGTAACTGAGCCCGGATCGTAGGCCAATGCTCCTTCAGGTAGGCCGGCAGATCATTGACACTCATGCCGTCAATGCCTGCCGCACCTTTGTTGCGCTTCACTTGCGCCAACGCTGTCTTCAGATTCTCACGCTCGACAACGTCTTCCATCGACGGTCCCGCGACCGCCGGGCGTTCGAGACAGGCTTTCGCCGCGCATGCTTCGGGCTCTCGGGCGGCGGCGCTTCGGGCTTCACCCTCCGCTCCGGTGCCCAAGTTCAGTTCGATCTGATTTTTCTGCCGCATGGCTCGCACGAGATCGCCGCTCTACTGGCCTCTTCCACCGTTCAGGCCTTCGGCGGCGCGCTGCCGCCTACTATGCCCTCTGCTGACTTCTGCGCTGCGGTCAGGCCGCCTTGCGTCGACCTCAGTCCCCAAACCGGGACACAACGCAGACCTCCCGAGGTAAGACCGACCGCCTTCGCCGCACGCCCGCCGAATTTACCACCCCGACCTTTGATGACCGTGGACTTCGCGATCAGTTGCTCGCTCGTCCGGCCGGGTAGGCCTCGTTATCCGGTGTTTGTCCATCGGGCCGCGGCTTTGCTACACGCTTTCTTCAGACCCCACCTCACGGTGACGCCCTTGCGTTTCGCTAGTCCTTCGCCGTCATCAGGCTGGACAGAGGACTTCCACCTCCAAGCTGTCGTTCATACTCGGCACACAACAAAAAAGAGGCTCCGGAAACCGGAGCCTCTGACTTTTCACACAGCCTGCCGAAGCCCGCCGTTTTTGCTTATTTAAACTAAGCCGCTTTAGTAGCCATAAGAACAGCTGGAGTAGCCGTAATAGCCGTCGTAACAGTCGTCGTAACCGATAGCGCCACCAATGAGCGATCCAGCGATTAGACCGCCCACGATGCCCGGTCCATATCCGTAGCCTCCATAACCACCGCCGTAACCGTATCCACCACCGTATCCTCTGCGGTACCCACCACCATATCCGTGGCCATATCCGCCGCTATAACCTCCACCAGCGAAGCGTGCACCGCCGCCACCGAACCCGCCGCTACGGAAGCCACCTCCACCCATGCCGCCACGGAAGCCACCTCCGCCCATGCCGCCATGAAAGCCTCCGCCGCCACCGTGGAAACCACCGCCTCCACCATGGCCGCCGCCACCACCGCCGTGTCCGCCGAAAGCCAATGCCGGAGATGTCGCGGCTAGCGCAATCGCCAAACAGGCAACTCCAATCGTTCCATATTTTCTCATAACGTTTCCTTCATCAGGGGTATGTGAGAGACATATGGGAGCTCTGAGCCTTCCAAACCCCTTTATAAATAAAGCTTTAGATTGTTCATCTGTCTGAACCACTGTTCACACAAGGAGTTTGCCAGCAAATGTTGTAGTGTCGAAACGGCCCGCAAGGCTAGCGCTACTCTGTTCTGATTATTTACCTCCTTCATCGCGGAAAAGAGTTGCGCTTCTTGAACGGGTTTCGGCCTACGCCCACACCCGGATATACTTCCGCATCACGACCAGCGCGGCTTCGTGATTTGTTTGCGGGTAGACCGAACTCTTTTGGAGCTTTGGCAAGTGCCCGATAAGTTGCGCAGCGGCGCTTTAGCCTGCATGCCACATGGGACACCTGCCTCGTTCTGAATGCGGTTGGCCCGGACGTCGAGGATGCTGCCACGGGGTTGGTCGACGCCGTCACCGATGGGTTGAAAACGACGTGGAGCGCGTCAGATCCGCGGGATTGGGCCAACGAATCCTTCGCCATCTCTGAAGCTGCCAGGACGCAATACTGCGTAATGCACCGGCCATCCTGTGATCTGCCCGATGGTAGCGTGACGATAAGCGCGGACTATCTCGAGGCGAACGAACCCGTCGTCAAGGAGCAGTTGCAGAAGGCCGGGGTAAGACTCGCCAAGCTCCTCGATACCGCTTTTGGCAAATAGTTAGGATTGCAGAACTGCACATTCCGGAGTTGCGGTGTCCTGGTCCGAGAGTTTCGATCAGCCAATTCCGCTGCCCCGCGGCCGGCAGCTCTTGACGCCTGAAGATAACGTCGATTTCATCCTGACACCAGCTTCCGAAGGCCGTCGCGCAAGACTTCCATTGGGGGAGGCCCAAGCCGAAGCGGGACCGGTGACCGCGCCTAATGCGCGAAGGCGGCTCACATCAGTCGAGGAAAAAAGCGCTGCTGGTTCGTCCATTCCTCGATGTTGTTGTTTTTGATCCACTGCGCCAATTGATCGTGACGTACGAACCATGCGCCGGGAAAGCCACGAATGTATTTCAGAATCCGATCGACTTGAGCTGCCATCAGAGGCCGGCCACCGAAGTGGCAGTGCATCGTTATATTGAGGTATGACGTGGGCTCATTCATATAAAGATAGTCAAACGTGTCCTTGTATACATCGTACCAATCGCGTGGATTGCCGCGTAGCACGCGGTGATCAGCGAAATCCGAATGCGGCAAGGCCACCAGAGTTCCTTTTTTGGTGCTGACGCAAAATGGGAGGTCGATGTTGTTGTAATCGCCGTACCAAAGAAAACCGGTGTCGGCGATGATCTCTTCCGTGTGTGCGGTTGGGGCCAGCACCGGGCTGAGCCATCCTTTCGGCGGTCCACCCGTTAGCCTTTCAAACACACCGATGCACTTCTCGATTAGCGCCCGCTCCTCGTCGGGATCGAGATAAGCCAATAGCGCGTCTTGGGTGTAGGAATGGCCCGCGATCTCGTGCCCGGATTTCAAAATGCATTCGACAGCGTTCGGCGCAATTTCCATCGAGTGCGCATTCGCAACAAACGTCGAGGGTGTCTGATGCTCGTTGAGAATTTTCAGCAGGCGCCACACCCCGTTGCGGCTGCCGTAGGTACCCCATGTCATCGCAGCACGGTCGTGCGTGCCGGGCTTCAGCGAAGTGGTCTGCACCGAAAACGGAGGCCCTTTGTCGCCGGACCAGTTCTCCATAAGGCACGTCACCACCACGGCGATCCGCGCTCCGTTCGGCCAGGCAAATCCTTTGGAAGAGTCAGTCGGCGCTGTCATTCTTGGGCCCTTTTCTGGCGACCGGAGCGCGGGTGGGATCTAGTCGAAGTGAATTTCCTGGGATATCGCACAAACTCAGAAACCGCTGATGCCGCCATTACAGATCGGATGTCAATATCCTTTCAGCTTGATAGACCAGACGGAGCGTTCGCCGGTGGATCCTCGACTCTTGTCGTCAAGCCGCGATAACATGCCTTCCTTAGCTCAGTAGGGCACCCGGAATTTCCGGCAAAAGAGAACCCTTCAGCCAATTGACTGGGAGGAACGGGGTGGACCGTCGCGATTGTATTCGAGGGGGTGGAGCGGCACTTGTCGCACCGTTCTTGCCGGGCAGGCGGGCTCTTGCCCAGTCGAAATATCCAACAAGGACGATCCGTTTGGTTGTTCCCTATGCGCCGGGCGGCGTGGTGGATGCCGTGGCTCGCAACTGGGCTGAAAGGATGAAGGCGCCGCTCGGCACGATCGTCATCGAAAATCAGGGTGGTGGCGGCGGCACTATCGGCGCGAGCACTGTGGCCCACGCCCGGTTCGACGGATATACGCTGCTATTTGGCGACACCAGTTGCCAGATTATCGCGCCGTACCTGATGTTGAACCCGCCTTACGATGCGACGAAAGACTTCGCTCCGGTCTCCATGATTGCCACATCATCCACGGCGATCGTCGTGCACCCAAGCGTTCCCGCCACGAATCTGGGCGAATTCGTCAAATACGCCCAGATTCATCAGAAAAAGCTGTCCTACGCCTCGGCCGGGACCGGAACGGTGACCCATCTCGCAGGGGAGTTGTTCAAGCAACTCACCAAGACTCCCGATATCCTGCATGTACCATACCGCGGCGCGGGGCCCGGTTTGATTGATCTTATGGCGAATGTGGTGCCGATGATGACCCCAAACGTCACCAGCCAGGTTTTGAATTTCCACCGGGCCGGTGATCTGCGCATTCTTGCTGTCTGCGCCCCCGCTCGCCTTAAGGCCGCGCCCGAAATCCCTGCGGCCGTAGAGACCCTTCCCGGGCTCGTCGTAGAACTCACCTGCGGCGTCCTGGCGCCTGCGGGAACGCCGCCGCCGATCATTGCCCAAATCGCCGACATAACCGCAACGGTCATCAAGCGGCCTGACTTCGATCTCGCACTACAGGCCGCCGGGCTCGAGGCCAGATCCGACGCCAGCCCGGCTGGCGCACAGGCGTTTCTCGCCTCAGAGCGGCAACGTCTTATCCCGATCATCGAGGCAGCAGGGCTGCAACCTCAGTAATTTGCTGCGCAAACAGAGAGAGATCATGAGTGCCATCACACTGGAGCAGGCCAATCGCATCATCGAAACGATCATCAAGCGTGGCGCCGAGCTGGAATGCCGCCCTCTGAGCGTAATCGTCGTGGAGCCGGGCTGTATAGTGAAGGCATTCCAGAAGGAAGACGGCTGTTCGATGGTGCGCTTTGAAATGGCGTTTGGAAAGGCCTACGCATCTCTCGCACTCGGTCGCTCTTCCACGCTGGTGCGCATTCGTAACGATGAAAAGCCCGCATTCATGCGCTACCTCTTCAGCGCCACTGATAACAAGATTTTCCCTGAAGGTGGAGGGATGTTGATCCGCGCAAGCGACGGCGAGGTTGTTGGAGCGGTCGGCGTTACCGGCGATACCGAAGAGAGGGATGAAGAGCTGGCTGCCTTCGGAATCCGTGCCGCAGGTTTCAAAACCGACGAGGACTGTGTGAACATGGGCCGCCGCGTTAACATCAGACAGACAAAATGAGCTATTCACCAGGCGTGGACATTGGCGCTGCTACGTCGGAACAATGGCAAAATGCGCTCCTCTCTTGAAATGGAAGAGGCCGCCGATTGAGCCTGGACCCATATTCCATGGGGGTCAAAGGCTGCCATTGTCATGGTCGGATCATTTTGATTGGCACGTGCCAAGCCACTGAACGTTATTGTTTCGTCTTGTGCGAAATCTGTCGGATACAATCCGTCCCATTGATCCAGATCAAAGCGTAGTCCCGACGTGACATGTTGGCTGGCAATCATTGATCCGGAAGAGATGCGATGACCGCGACTGAATCGACCGGCGAAAAGCCAAACATCGAAGTGACGCCGTATGAATTAATCGGCGGCGAACCGACGGTAAGGCGGCTGGCCGACCGCTTCTACGAGATCATGGACACCAATCCAGGCGCCGCCCGCATCCGCGCTATGCACACTCAGGACCTGACTTCAATCCGCCAGCTTCTGTTCGAGTTCCTGAGCGGCTGGCTAGGCGGGCCACCGCTCTATTTCAAGCGACCCGAGCACCGCTGCATCATGTCGGCGCATCGTCCCTATGCGATTGGCGAGGTCGAACGTGATGAATGGATGATGTGCATGCGCCACGCGTTGGACGAATGCGGGCTACCGGCCGAGATGCGCGCCCTCCTGGACCAGGCCTTCTTGCGCATGGCCAACCTCTTCCGCAGTGGCTGAACCAGGCGTTCCCTTAGGCTGCGACTGCGCCCGAGAGTGTTGCAACCAAGTTGAGATATCCATTTCTATGGAATGTTGACGACGCTCTGCGCCGGGCGCGGACATCTTTGAATGACCGCTCTTGACCAAGACGAACATTGGTCATTGCCAAGCAGCGATACCAACGCCGCTCGTCGAGCATCTAGCAAATCTTTGATATTTCTGGGCAATTGTCGAAGAGCCTTGTAGGCCCGATCGAAGACGGTAGTAGACTATTTTCCCGTCTGAATTTGATTGCAAGTCCCCACACCAGGCGCGATGCTCAATTAAAAGCGCCCGAAATGGCGAACGTCGGGAGGAAACCATGGCTTCAGGATGGAATCGGCGCGCCTTCGTCAAAGGCGCTGCGGGTGTGCTGGCGACGCCCTATCTTTCCCGCAGGGCTCTGGCGGACGATGTGATCAAGCTGCGCTGCTCGCTTGATACGGCACCTTCACACCCGCGCAACCAGGCGATCGTCGACTATCTCGATAAAATCGACGAAGCAAGCAAGGGCAAGATCAAGTCCGAAGTGTTCCATTCCGGCCAGCTGTTCGCCGATCTCAACGTGACCAAGGCGTTGATCCAGGGTCAGATCGACATGGCCGCTCCGGGTACCTGGACGATGACGGGACTGGTGCCCGACTGCGATTTCTGCCAGTTGCCCGCGCTCTACGGCCAGCCGGTCGATGTATTTCGCCGTTGCAGCGATGGCGCCGCCGGAGACCTCGTCGTCAAGCAGATCGAGGCCAAGGTGCGCTCGCACGTGCTCGGTCATTGGCTCGAACTGGGCTACGAGAA
Source organism: uncultured Alphaproteobacteria bacterium (assembly GCA_963742085.1). GTDB lineage: Bacteria > Pseudomonadota > Alphaproteobacteria > Rhizobiales > Xanthobacteraceae > Bradyrhizobium. The sequence continues at coordinate 35,439 of CAVUKM010000007.1, forward strand.
TTGGTATACGACGAAAAAGGCAATCCAGACGCTCGATGATTTCAGCGGGCTGAAGATCCGCAGTCCCGGAGGCGCAGGGATTTCCTGGCGCATAGCATTCGTGCATGCCATCCCCAACGTCACGCCCTGGCCGAACGTGCCGCTCGCCCTGTCGCAAGGTACCTTCGACGGCTTCGTGAGTACCGACGAGAGCTGTACATCGGCCAAACTTTGGGAAGCGGGTGTCAGGTATTCCTACGCGGACCATCAATTCTTTGGCAATTATGTTCCAATGGTCAGCGACACGTTCTGGTCGAAGCTTGGAGACACCGAACGGACACTGATGCGCGACGTCTGGGCGGCCAATGTCGAGCGCTACCGGGCGAACTCGGCGAAATCGCAAGCTGACGCCCGCGAGACGATGAAATCGCACGGCGTTGCGTTCGTTGACCCCTCGGCGGAACAGTTCGCCGCCGACCGTAAGCGCATGATTGCGGCGCAAGCAGACCTTATCCGCGACGCCAAGCTTTCGGCCGACATCGTCAAACTCGTAAGCGATAGTGTCGGCAGCCACAGCTGAGATAGCAATATCCAAAGGGAATTGGCTCTTGCGTGATGCGTTGTGGGACAGGGCCGAGCGATTTCTGATCGGCCTTTTGGGCGCCCTGGCGATGCTTGTCGGCCTGGTGCAGGTCGTCGGGCGTTACGTAGCCCCTCGATACGCCATATCCTGGGCTGAAGAGGTGATCGTTTACCTGATCGTCTGGGGCATCATGCTCGCGGCCTCTCAACTGGTGCGTACCGACGGTCACGTTCGGCCCGATCTGGTGCTCAGAGCCGTCCCGCCTCGGATCCAGCGATGGATGGAAGTGGTCAACTGTATTGCCGCGCTGGCGTTTTGCGTCGGGCTTGCCTGGTACGGCTGGAGCATCGTGGCGACCTCCTGGCAGCTGGACGAGCGCAGTTCGTCGGATCTGCAGTTTCCGATGTGGCTTTACTCGGCAGCGATCCCGACGGGGGCTTTGCTTATGACCGGGCGTTACGTGATCAGGCTCTACCGCTATCTCTTCGCCTTCGATCCCCGGACGATGACGGTTAGCCACATTCCCGAGCATGAGCGAACCGGTGGATTGAGCCCTGCTCCGCCGAGAGAACGCTGAGGGCGCCAGGGTGGGCGAGGCGCACCGGTCATGTTGCTGATGCTGTTGCTGGTGCTGTTCTTCGGCCTGCTGGCCGTTGGAATGCCGATCTTCCTTGTCCTCGGACTTTGCGCCGCCGTTCTCTACATGGCTTCCGGCGAACCAATGATCGGCGTCGCGCAAGTCGTGATCGATCACCTCAATTCGCCGACGCTGATGTCCCTGCCATTGTTTGTCATGGCGGCGACCTTCATGCGCCATGGCGGCGTGGCCAAGGCGCTGGTCGATGTTTCCGCCGCATGGCTCGGCGGCATTCGTGGTTCGCTCGGGCTTGTGACGGTAGTGGCGTGCACGCTGTTCGCGGCGATCTCCGGGTCTTCGGTGGCGACCGCGCTCGCCATGGGAACCATTCTGCTCCCGGCAATGATCGAGAGGGGCTATCCGCGCAGTTTCGCACTTGGTGTCGTCGGCGCTTCCGGTACGATCGGTATTGTAATTCCGCCTTCGCTGGCGCTGATCCTGTACGGCATCGTCGCCGAACAGTCGGTGCCGCGCCTGTTCCTTGCTGGCGTGTTGCCCGGTCTGCTGCAGGCTGCGGTATTCTTCGGTTGGGTCTGGTACGACGCGCGACGGCGGAAATTCCCGGTCGAGCCGAAGCTCCCGTTCGCCGAGCGCCTTCGGGTGACGGCGAGGGCAATACCGGCCCTGACCGTGCCGGTGATCGTGCTCGTCGGTATTTATGGCGGCATCGTCACCGTGACCGAGGCGGCGGCTATTGCCGCGGTGGCGTCGCTCACGGTCAGCCTGGCCTATTACCGGGGCTTTCACTGGTCGGAAACGTTGTGGGTGGTGGCCGATGCACTGAAAAGCGCTGGCGCGATCATGTTGATTGTTGCGACGGCACTCGCATTCGGTCACTGGATGACGGCCTCCGGCGTTCCGGCCGAACTGGTCAAATGGGTTTTGGCGCGCAATATGGCGCCGTGGCAGTTCCTCCTGGCCATCAACGTGCTGCTGCTCGTACTGGGCTGCTTTCTCGAAGTCATCGCGACGCTGCTGCTGGTATTGCCGATCCTGGCACCGGTACTGCCGGCGCTCGGCGTAGATCCGGTGCACTTCTCGATCATTTTCACGCACAACATGGAGATCGCGCTGGTTCACCCGCCGGTCGGATTGAATCTGTTCGTGCTGTCCACGATTTCGCATGCGCCGATCGGTGAAGTCGTGCGCGGCGTTCTGCCATTCCTTATTCTGTTGCTGATTGTCCTGATGATCATCACTTACGTACCCGCACTCACGCTGTGGCTGCCGCACGCGGTATACGGGAGCTAGTAGTCCAGGCGCAGCACGACCCTTTGCGATCAAACGCGCATGGTTCGCTCTGCCATGCGGCTTCGCGAACCAGAGCTGGAAGAAAAGGCTATCGAGATTGCCCGGCAACTCGGCCGGGATCGCGATCCCATCTATTGGCAACGGAAGTATTTCGACTTGCTGGCATCAAATGCCCAGCGCGGACGAGAACGCGCTATATGGCAAGGGATGGCTCTCGTTGGCCTCCTGGTGGCAGGCGCCGTCCTCCTCCGCTTAAATGGCTTTTCCACTGGTGAAGCGCGGGACCGAAGCCCCGCGCCCGTTTCGGAAAGAATGAGCACGATTGTGAACCAGTTCACACTTGCAAAGTTATAGCGCCTGTTAGCCTCCTATCGCTGGGGATTTCAGGGGCCCAGTAATAGGCGCCGCCGGGACAGCTCATTTCGAGCCCGGCGGTGTATTTTTTAAGACTATCGGCTCATTCGGCGACGGTGGCCCGCCGACCGCTGCCGGTTACGCTTTCGGTGCGATCGGCGCCGGCGCTTCATGCCTGATCCTCGGCCGGGAGTGCGCCGCAGGCTTTGAGGGGGACAGGCAGGCTTTGCTGCCCTTGTTCGCCTCGTTTTCCAAAGTTCACCAGTCGGCCCAGACCTAAGCCCCGGATAGGCGCCAGCGCACAGCTTGCACGCGCTGTTTGAGCATGTCTGGATTGCTGATACATTTGTGTGTCTTCTCCGCAACAGACTTCATGTTTCTGGTTACGGAACCGATCTTGGGGCTCCTCGACAAACCAACCACGGATAATCTGGGCAGACACCGGCGCTGCGGCGGTCCTTTTCCGAAGAATTTTTGAGCCTGGCGGGCCGCCATTTTTTGAATGGGCGAAAATGCGAGCAACAGCGCTGGTAATTCTGCTTTGCATGTCTCCCGACGTCGTGGGTGCGCAAGCGCCCGGGCAATGCCTGCTGAGGGAAAGAGCCGGCGATATCCTCGATTGTTATAACCGGACTGCGCGGCCGCACACGCCCGGCAAGCCCAAAGCGTCCAAAGCTTCGACCGCGCCATACAAGCCCGCGGTATCCAAAGCTCCGATCGCGGCATACGAGCCAGCTTCAAAAACATCGACCGACCAGAGGGCGAAGTACGTCGATGTGCTCGACGCCGAGAACTCAAAAATTGACGCGAAGATGAAAACCATTTGCCGAGGATGTTGAAGGGCTGGGCTCATTCAATTTTCGGGGCGCAGACCTGAGCCCGCGCCCCGTTTTCGTTATCGCCTGAGCCGTCTTGCGTGAGAGGCCGGCCGGTTGCGCTTCCTGACTGGTCGGCGCCGGCGCGCTCTTTGATCCTGCTGAATTTACTTCTGCGATCGGCGCTTAAGCGGACCCGAAAGTTGGCGCTTGCTCGACCCGGTCGCGAATGCCCCCGAACGGACATTGCATCACATCGTCAGCCCTCGGTGTTCGGCTATTTATTTCTAAATATTTGGGCTATCGACGCCGGTTAACAATTTAAGTATTTTATCGGCCCTTGCGGACATCGGACAGCGCCCGTCTATCTAGTCGAGCTCGGGCTGAAAAAGAGAAAATAGATACGATGGCCCGGCTCAGGCGCTACGTGGAATGGATGACCCGAGGCCGGCAAACTGACCGCGTAGCGTACGTCATCAAAGAATGGAATCTTCCGAAGCCATTGCCCGGTGCCGAATGGCAACTCGACACCAAGTTCAATGTGGCCGACGAGCTCTTGCGAGATCCAGAATTAAAGTCTGTACTGACGGCTGCGCTCGAAAAAGGCGCGGAGGTTGTAACCCGGAAAGACAGGTGGAACTAGCGATGCTAGTCGGGATTGAGCTGAAGGCGAAGGGATGAGAGAAACAAGACTGCAAGAGCTACAGGAAATGGCAGAGAAGCTGTTAGCGACCGCTCGTGAACTTCCACCGGGGCAGGAACATCACAACGCCCTTCGGGAGATCGGGAAATTTCGCGTGCAGATAGCTGCTCTGAAGGCGAAGGGGGCCAAGGCTTAGAATGGCTCGCAAACTGAAAGTTGCGCGTTGGTCGATGAAGGCTGACCGAGAGCTTCTGCAACTGGCTAAATCTAAAACCCTTGAAGCCATCGCCGGTCAGCTCCAGCGCTCGTCTGCCTCCATTCTCAAGAGAGCGGCCCGATTAGGACTCTCGATCAAAGGCAGGAAGGCGAAGGGGGAATGACGACGCAACTAAGCCCGCGTCGGCTACGGAGCGCGCACCCCACTCTGCGCAACTAAAGGAACATTTTTATTTTCTAATTGGTTCTGCGCATTGACGCAGTCGAAATGGCGGCTCAAAAAAAGCGACCTTAATCAAACGCGACGCCGATTCGGCATTTCTTTCATTCCACTGCAGACGAACTGTTGCGCGCTTCAACGCGGTGGCTGATGTTCGTTCAAACAACAATAGGTAGAGCATGCTTGCCTCCAACAAAATCGCGATATTCATCGATGGCGCAAACCTCCATGCAACCGCCAGGACGCTCGGCTTCGACATCGATTACAAGCGCCTTTTGAAGGAATTCCAGAGCCGCGGAACCCTGGTCCGTGCGTTCTATTACACCGCGATCATCGAAGATCAGGAGTATTCGTCGATCCGTCCCTTGATCGACTGGCTCGATTACAACGGCTACACCGTCGTTACGAAGCCCGCGAAAGAGTATGACGATGGCGAAGGCCGTCGCAAAATCAAACGCAACATGGACATTGAGCTCGCGGTCGATGCCATGGAACTCGCCAAGCATGTCGATCAGATCGTACTATTCTCCGGTGACGGCGACTTCCGCTCCCTGGTCGAAGCAGTGCAGCGGCGCGGGGTGCGCGTCACCGTGGTCTCGACGATTTCGAGCCAGCCGCCGATGATCGCCGACGAATTGCGGCGCCAGGCAGACGTCTTCACCGATCTGGTGGAACTGCAATCCAAACTCGGCCGCGATCTATCCGAGCGTCCGGCCCCACGGGAGCGCGGACATATGCCTCAGCTCCTGCAAAATAACTAAACCAAGCCTGTGAACGAAACCCATCGTTCCCCGCGGCGCCGCGTACTAAAGGCTGGATCAATAACGTTCGGCGGCGCGTTGCGGATTTTGACCCGCTGGCGCTTTGATAGGCGCATGCCGACCCTCACCCGCCGCAGATCGATTGCTAGGCCACCCGCGCCATGAGTGCTGGGAAGTCTAATACGGCGACGCGACATGTCGGCACGATCTCCGAGCGCACACCCTTAGGGGTCGAAGCACAGGTGTTACAAACGAGTAGCCGAGCGCTCGCGTACTTTGGGTAGGTGGCAGGGGCGGCGACCGGCTGCTCGACCGCCGGCGGTGCGGCCCCATTTAAGGAATCGCAAACCTTTTAATTTTTGTTGAAAAATCTGATACCTCCTGATGCGAATGTCAAAAATCAAAACTCCACTGGAAACCTGTATTTGCTGGTGGTCCTTTGATCCTAACATTTGCAAAAGTGCCTGCCACAACGGGATGCAAATGCTAGAATCCGACCACTAGGATGGCAGCACAGGGTAAAGCGCATTCGGAGGAGAACATGATGGCCGAAAACGAAAAGCCCCTCAGTGGCGTCACTGTAGTCGAGCTCGGCCACAGCGTGGCAGCCCCCTATGCCGGACTCATACTTGCCGACCTTGGCGCACGCGTGATCAAGGTCGAGAACCCCGGCAGTGGAGATTACGCCAGAGGCTGGGGGCCTCCATTCTGGCATGATACGGCGAGCGTTTTTCATGCTCTCAACCGTGGCAAGGAAGGAATCACGGTCGATTTCAGCGATGCTCATGATCGCGCGAAGCTGAAGTCGCTCATCCTTGAGCAGGCAGACGCGGTCATCCAGAATTTGCGGCCCGGAATTCTCGCAAAGTTCGGTCTCACCGCAGAACAGGTGCGGGCCGAGAAACCCGAGCTCATTTGGTGTGACATCGGGGCCTTCGGCACCAAGGGTCCGCTCGCCTCGAAGCCGGGCTACGATCCGCTCGCCCAGGCCAGTACCGGGATCATGAGCGTAACCGGTGAAGGCGGACGCCCGCCGGTGCGCGTCGGCGTGTCGCTGATCGACATGGGCTCGGGAATGTGGGCGGTGATCGGCCTGCTCGCCGCGCTGCTTGCGCGCAGGAACGGAGGCGATGGACGGATTGTGTCGACCTCGCTCTATGAGACGGGCCTTGCCTGGATGACCGTTCCGCTTGCCGGCTATGCGGCCTCGGGAGATGTGCGCAAGCCCTACGGCTCGGGAACCGCGGAAATCGTGCCTTACCAGGCGTTCGAGGCTTCCGATGGCTGGCAGATGATCGCTGCTGGCAACGACAATCTCTTCCGCAAACTGTGTGGCGCGCTTGGCCTCGATTCTCTTGCCGCCGATCCCGCTTTCTCGACCAATGCGGCGCGAGTGGTGAACCGCAAGCAGCTGATCCCGCAAATCGAGGCAGCCGTGAGCCGCCATTCGACGGATGCGCTCGGCCGGATCCTCGACGCGGCCGGCGTGCCAAATTCTCCGCTTCTTGGCGTCGATCAGGTCGCCACGCATCCGCAGACGAGCGCGCTTGAAATGCTGGGACGTTGCGAAAACGATGACATCGAACTCGTCGGCATACCGCTTTCGTTTGACGGCAAGCGCCCCCGCGCGCGCAAGCCCGCTCCTTCGCTTGGGCAGCACAACACGATCCTGCGCAGTCCCGCCACCGGGGAAACAACAGATGCGAAATGATTTTGGGACGATTATCGCAGAGCGGCGCGACAACCATGTTCTGATGGTCACCTTGAACCGGGCGCACGCTGCCAACGCGATGAACACGCAGATGGGCCTCGATCTGACGGAGCTTTTCGAGGGGCTGACGGTCGATCTTGAAGGGCTGCGTGTCGTGATCCTGACTGGCAGCGGTACCAAGGCGTTCTGCGCAGGTGGTGACCTGAAGCAGCGCAACGGCATGACCGATGAGGCCTGGGTGGCTCAGCATCTGGTCTTTGAGCGTATGCTGCGTGCCATCATTGCCTGCCCTATCCCGGTGATTGCCGCGGTGAACGGCGCGGCTTACGGCGGCGGCTGCGAGATAGCCGCCGCAGCCGACTTTGTCTACGCATCGATCAATGCCCGCTTTGCGCTGACGGAGGTTACGCTCGGCATCATGCCTGGCGCCGGCGGCACGCAGAATTTGCCGCGCGCCGTCGGTGAACGCCGCGCGAAGGAGCTCATCCTTTCCGGATTGCCGTTCTCAGCCGAGGAGGCGGAGCGCTGGGGACTGGTGAACCGGGTGCTGCCGCCCGAGGAGCTTCTGAAAGCAGCGCTCGCGATCGCCGACCGCATCGCGTGCAATGGTCCGATCTCGGTACGCCAGGCCAAGCAGGCCATTCACCGCGGACTGCAGATGTCGCTTGCCGACGGTCTCGCGTTCGAGATCGAAGCCTACAATCGATTGATTCCAACCGCAGACCGGCGCGAAGGCGTGCTTGCCTTCAACGAGCGTCGTAAACCGGACTTTCAGGGAAAATAGCAAAGAGGCCGAAAGATGCGTGAGAAGGCTCATGTTCGCGAGGTGGGGCCCCGGGACGGGCTACAGATGGTCAGGACGAACCTGTCGAGCGAGCGCAAACTGGCCTGGTGTCGCGGCGCCGCAGAGGCCGGCATCGGTGAGATCGAGGTGACATCCTTCGTGCCGCCCAGGATCGTCCCTCAGTTCGCCGATGCGGAAGAGGTCGCCCGTGGCGCCCTGGCGATGGGAAGTTTCCGGCCTTCGGTTCTTGTGCCCAATCTCAAGGGCGCCGAGCGTGCGTTTGCGCTTCATTTGCCGCAAATCAACTACGTTCTTTCGGCGAGCGAGGCCCACAATCTTGCCAATGTCCGTCGCAGCACCGAGGAATCGCTGCAGGACTTTGCGCGCATTGCTGCCATCCGAAACCAGCGCGCCGGAACACGGATCTCGCTCGCGGGAGGGATCGCCACCGCCTTCGGCTGTACCATTGCAGGCGCCGTTCCGGAGGCGCGGGTCGTCGAGATCGCGGTGCGGTTCCGCGAAATGGGGGCCGACGAAATCATCGTCGCTGACACCGTTGGCTATGGTGATCCGGGTCAGGTTCGTCGCCTCATGAAGTCGGTGATTGCGGCCGTCGGCCGCGTTCCGGTGGCCTGCCATTTTCACGATACGCGCGGCCTTGGGCTCGCCAATGTCACCGCTGCCCTTGACGCGGGCGTGCGCGCTTTCGATGCGTCGCTCGCCGGTCTCGGCGGATGCCCCTTCGCGCCGGGGGCAACCGGCAACATCGATACCGAAGATACTGTTTTCCTGCTTGAGCAACTCGGCTTTGACACCGGTGTCGATGTCGAGGCGCTGGTGGCGCTCCGACGCGACGTCGAAAGCTGGTTGCCGGGCGAGCGTTTCTCCGGCGCCATCGCGCGCGCCGGCCTGCCCAAAACCTATCGCGGCCACTCAAAGGCCGCCTGAAAGGAATGTCCGATGAATTATCGTCATATCACCCAAACGGCTAGTGCCGACGTCACCATCACCCCGGGAGAGGATTGCCCCCGGCTTTGCAACGCGGTCCGGCGCATCTGAGGAAGCAACCATGCTCGAAATCACCCGACAGACCGCAGATTTCGTCACGCGCCTCACACCAGCCGATCTTCCGGATCGGTGCCGGGAGGCCGCCCGCACCGGCATCATCGATTGCGTCGGTGTCATGATCGCGGGAGCATCCGAGCAGCCGGTACGCATCGTCACCGCCATGCTTGCGGCCTCGACGCAAAATGATGGGGCGCCGGAGATTCCGTCAGGGCGCAACCTTGCCGTACCAGACGCCGCGCTCGTCAACGGCGTTGCTGCGCATGTGCTCGACTATGATGACGTCGCGCTTTCCGGTCATCCGAGCGCGGTGCTGGTGCCTGCCATTCTGGCGGAGGGTTGGTCGACCGATGCGAGTGGCACCGATGCCGTTGCGGCCTATGTGGCTGGCTACGAGGTGTGGGCGCAGGTAGCCGCTCTTGAACCCGGCAACCTGCATGAGCGAGGTTTTCATCCGACGGCGGTGATGGGCACGCTCGCCAGCGCTGCGGCCTGCGCACGGTTACGCAAGCTCAATTCCGAGAAAACAGCCCATGCAATCGCTATAGCTTCTTCAATGGCCTCGGGCCTCGTTGCCAATTTTGGTACGATGACCAAATCCCTTCATGCCGGTCGGACCGCTCAATCAGGTGTGATCGCTGCCCGTCTGGCCGACCAGGGTTTCACGGCCTCTCTCGATGTCCTGGAGCACAACACCGGATTCCTTCGCGCTCATTCGCCTTCTGGTACCCCGGACATTGAGAATGGGACGGTCGACATCGGCACCAACTGGCGGCTCTCCAATCTCGGTGTCAACGTGAAGCGCTATCCCACCTGCTACGCAACCCATCGTTCGATCGATGCAATGCTCGATCTGGTCGATAAGTACAAATTGAAGTCCGACGACGTCCGGGAGATTCGCGTACATACTGGCGCTACCCAAAGGCTGATGTTGCGTAACAACAATCCAAAGACCGGCCTCGAAGCCAAGTTCAGTATGGAGTTCGCTATGGCCGCTGCTCTTGTTGCCGGGCGGGTAGGTCTCGCGGAACTTACGGATGAATTCGTATCGCGGCCGGAGGTCAATTCCGCATTTGGGAAGGTCCGCTGCACGACAACCGATCAGGCGATGCCTGGCGATCCGGCGTTTGCGCCGTCCGACCAGGTCAGTGTTGTGCTTGCGTCAGGCAATGTACTCGAGCACGAGCCTGTCGTTCACGCCAAGGGCAGTTGGCAGAAACCACTCACGCGCGAGGAGTTGAAAGACAAGTTCCTGGACTGCGTTACGCGTATCTTCAGTCGTCCCCGCGCGGAAGCGCTTTTTGATCGGCTCTGGCTGTTGGAGGAGATGGGCTCGATTCGGCATTTGCGCCTGACTGCCGATCTGCCCGACGCGTGACCACCCCCCTGCCCGTTCTGATGCTGGCCTTGTCCTTCTTCTTCACCCGATTTCAACCGGGGTAATACTGCCTCAGCTTTGCGTGCCGGGAGAGATTGTCAGGCCGGTACGGCCCCATGGCGTAGAAATGTTGCACACTCTCTGCCGCGAACCTCGCGTACACACTCGGGTGCAACACCGCATCCGGATTAACGGGCCGCAGCCTCTTGGCGTACTTGATCAATCCCCAGACGTATCCAGGCTCCCTTGCGTCGTGCTGCGGTCCGCATGGATCGGGGTACAGGTGCAGAAAGCGTTTATCTACCTTGATCCCATTGCCGTTTGGCGTCATCTCGTCAGGGAGATTCTCAGCCGCGTGCACCATCCATTCGAGCGCGATGTCTGAGAGACGGGATTCATTTTCCGGATAGCTTCCACCAATGTCGGAATGCACGCCCGCAAACCAGATTTGGTCAAGCCAATCGGGATAGTTGTCCGGTCGAACTGGCCCTGCGTTTTTTACGCTACCCCATTCTACCCGGGCAAAGTCCGCCCTGTTCTCGTCGATAGACATCGCGTGACGCGCATACCAAACCGCATTGTCCAGATGCTTGTCATAGAACTGCATCTTCGGTGACGTGAAGTGCAGCGTTTGAGAGAACGAGTATCCGGGAAGGCCGATAGCGTACTGAACGTGCGTTACTGCATACCATGCGACGGTGACAACGATCGAGATGCCAATCGACCACAGGAAAAATGGCCAGAACGGAAACAATAGCAGAGACTGGAGGAAACTAACGATACCGAGAGCGATGGCGGCGGCACCGACCAACAGGGCGGATGTAACATAGCTGCCAAGCGCCGCGACGGTATCAAAAACCCCGATGAAAAACGGATGCACGTTTGGAGCCCCGTTCTGATCTGATCCGTATTTCTGCCGGAACTGAAGCGCGAGCGCCCTCCGCTGTTCCAGGTACGCCGCATCCTTCGGCGAACCCACATGCTGGTACACCCTCCTCACGGCCTCTTTGGCAATTTTTCGGGTACTCCCATCGTCGCGGAAGAGAGGTGTGTGGCCATCAGCCATGGTGGTTGGTACTCCGCAAAAGGATAGTACGGCCGCCACGCAGCGCACGGTGTATGCGCCTCGGCTGAACCCGAACAGGAAAATGCGATCGCCGGGTTGCCACATCCGCAAAATAGCCGCGTAGCAATCGACGATGTTCATCGTTATGCCGAGCCCCGTCGCTAGGCTCACGGTGTTGTGGAGCCATCGATACGCGCGTTCGAAGGAGAACATACCGTTGTCGGGCTGCGAGCCCAAACCAGGGTCGTAGAAAGTCAGTTGCGTTCGCGGGTCCATCTCGGATTCCGGTCCACAACGCGTAGCGCGGTAGAGCTTGTAGATGTTGCTGATGTTCTCGTCGGGCGTTAGCCCACCAGCCTGGCCCGTACCATCGGAAAAGATCAGGATATTCTTGCCCACGGCAACCTCTCTGGAATCGAAAATCAGGAGACTGCTGGCGCTTGCGGCCGAATTGATGGCGGCAATCCCGGGTTGAATGCCTTTGTAAGCGATTGGAAACGCACGATCCGAATTCCACGCATACCAGCGAAATCGGATGATTGCCGGGCAGCCCGGCTTGGCCTTCTCGAACTCGATCGGCTTAGCCCCGAACTTGTGACGGAAACGACCAAGTGTCCGGCCGGGTCGATCTTGACTGACACATATCCCGACGGTTATACATTAATCAATAACCAGCAGGCTATCGATCCCAAATGCCGAACGCTCACGATGTGCTTTTCAGAACATTAGCCGATCCGACCCGGCGGGCTATCTTCGAACGGCTGTGCCGTGAAGGAGAGCAGACGGTGGGGGCCCTGACGGCACGGGCCGGGGTCTCGCAACCAGCCGTCTCAAAGCATCTCGGGGTCCTGAAGCAGGCCGGGCTGGTGCGCGACCGCCACGAAGGCCGCCAGACCCACTATAGCGTGCGGCTCGGCGCCCTGGCCCCGCTGATCGACTGGACAAGCCAGATGGCCGGCTTCTGGCAAGGCCGCTTCGACCACCTCGAAGATCTGCTCAAAAGGATGGACCAATGAGCAATACTGCGACCGAAATGCTCACCGTCGTTGTCGAACGTGAGATATCTTATCCCGCGGAAAAGATCTGGCGCGCGCTAACGCAACCACACCTGATCGAGGAGTGGCTCATGAAGAACGACTTCCAGCCTGTCGTGGACCACCGTTTCAATCTTCGCGCTGACTGGGGCACTGTCGACTGTCAGGTCCTGGCAATCGAGCCGAACAAGACGCTGACTTACACGTGGGCGGCCCATGGTCTCGAGAGCGTCGTCACCTGGACTCTCACCCCGACGAGCACGGGGACCCACCTGCGCATGGAGCAGTCGGGCTTCCGGCCGGATCAGCAGCAGGCCTACCAGGGCGCCAAGTTCGGGTGGCCTCGGTTTTTTGCAGCCCTGGAGCAGGTATTGGTGCGGTTGGATTGATGGCGGTGCTGCATCCGTCTCGAAGTCGCTGCACTCCTATGGCGGTCGCACCAAACCGGACCAGAATTCGAGGCATGAAGATGAATCCATCGGAACGGATTGACCAGCTGATCGCGGAAATCACGGACTGGCGCGGCAAAACATTCGCCAGCATCCGCAAAAGCATCCTTGAGGCCGACCGGGAGATAATCGAGGAATGGAAGTGGATGGGAAGCCCGGTGTGGTCTCGCCACGGAATAATCGCGCTCGCCAACGCTCACAAGGGGAAGGTGAAGCTTACCTTTGCCCACGGGGCGAGGCTCACAGATCCTGAAAAGCTTTTCAACGCGGGCCTCGAAGGCAACGCCAGACGAGCGATCGATTTTTTCGAGGGTGACAAGATTAATGAGCGTGCCCTTAAAGACCTCGTCCGTGCCGCCGTTGAGTACAATCAGATCAAATTGAAGAAGAAGGCGCCTGCGGGTACTCGAGCGAGCGTACACAAAAGTAAAAAGACATGAAACGATAGCTTTCCCTGTCGACAAGGATCGCAGCGTCTTTGGTGCCGATCACGGTCTGGCAGTCGGGATTACCGAAATTGTAAATCGCCAGCATCGACAACAAGCCTATAGACGTCGGAATAACCAAGCAAAGCATTCGCAATGGGCTGCGGCTTGGTCGGCGATGCGAAAAAAGAAGCAACACGCCGCAAGGTCAGGAGTCGCTGTAGCCCGCGTTATGTAGCCGGATCGGATCCATCATCACTAGCGAATCACTTTGTCAAGAATTGACGCGTCCGTTCTTCAGTGCATGCTTGCGTAATGTGTCGCTTCGCAAATAGCAAACTCGCTCGCATGAGCAATGGGCGGTATTATTTAATCCAAGACCTTGGCTTGGTGAAGGGCGGCAAGGGCCTAAGGCACCACGAGGTTGTCTTAGAGATTTCATGGCGCGGTTTCTTTCGGTTTGTGGTCTCGACTAGACGAACGGAAGCCAAGTCGGTCCAGGTATCGGAGCCTACGATTCTGCCGCTGAATACCTAGTGCCTCCCAGCGGGCGGCTTCTCCACTACCCGCGATGCGCAGTACCCCGTCGTCATTCGGCGGACCAAGGGAAGCGGTCCCAGCAAGGGGGCGAGCCAGGACCGTCCCAGATCGCGCGGCGTCCCCGGCGGCCGGGCATGCGACCTACGGTTTAGGAAACCGCTTCAAGGTTACCATGTCAGCAGGTCAGGGGTTCTGTGTTGCACATATGTTGCACGCGTCGGTATGAGAGCCAAAGCGCGTCGGGCGACTTCTGTTCTTTTTTCCGAATCGTTAACTATTGGGGACGCGTCCGAGGCAATCAATCGTATCGCTCATTGGTAGACACCGGAAGTTAGTACTCTCTGTGCGATTACTTTTCCATGCTAAGAGATGGCAAATATACTGCATGGTATAGGACTTCACGAGGAGCAGGCACCGGCATCCTGCATCTTGCGAATGGCAACATCACGGGTGGTGATAGCCTATTCACCTACGGCGGCTCATACGAAACTAGCGAAGATCAATTCACCGCAACGCTGACGACCAAACGGCACGCCGACGGCCCGTCCACCGTGTTCGGCATCGACGAGGTCGAAGTAAAACTCACCGGCACGGTCAACGGCATGATGGCTTCGTGCACAGGCGCAGCGGAACAGGCACCGGGTATTGTCTTCGAGGCTATGCTTTTCTTTCGCCAAGATCAGCCAGATCAACCGCATGTGTCAGACGCGAAGCGCGCTCCGCCGAATTTCAGCGCTCATAGCCTGCCTAAGGATTTCGATAGTCGATCCCGCGGGCGAATTTCTTTTGCGCCCGGCCCGTTTAGGCGCTGATCCTAAATTGCCTGGCACGTCCGCTTCACCCGATTAGCGGTTATCGTGGCCGGGGCCGGCTGCGTCCGTTTTGCCAACAGGACACCTCGAGCGTTTGGTTTGAAATAAACGGGTCCGCGAACCGAGTCTGCCTGGACCGGCGCGACAATACTTTCGCGTACTCCGGCATTTCGTGCATTCTTGCGTGATGCACGAAAGCCCGGCTTTTCCTCCTCGACGCATCAATGGGTCTCACTTCCCCGGCCATGAGGGCTTCCGCTTTTCGCCGAACGCTTTCAACCCCTCTTTGGCGTCTTCCGTCATCGCCAATAGCGCGATCTGGCTCTCGGTATAGGCGATGCTCTCATCGAACGACATCGAGGCGATGGCGCGCATGGCGTATTTGCCGCGCCGGATCGCGGTCGGCGACTTGTCGGCGATGCGGCCGATCAGCCAGTCGAGCTTGGCGTCGAGCTCGGCCTGGGGCACCACATAATTGAGCAATCCGGCGGCCTGCGCGGCTCTCGCGTCGAACGGCTCGCCGGTGATCGCCCATTCGTTGACGAGGCGGCGCGGCGCGATCGACTGCAACAGGCTCATCACCTGCATCGGAAACACGCCGACCTTGACCTCGGGCAGACCGAACATAACGTGGTCGCTTGCGACCGCCATATCGGTCATGCACAGCAGGCCCATGCCGCCGGCCATGCAGACGCCGCCGACCCGCGCAATCGCAGGCTTGGTGGCATTCTGCGACAACCGCAACAGATCGGCATAGTCGACATTCGGCTTGGCAAAATCCGCCGCAAACGCGCCGCCGGTGTTCTGCAAGTCCGCTCCGGCGCAAAACGCCTTGTCCCCCGCCCCGGTCAGGACGATCACCCGGACTTCCCTGTCGTCATGGGCGGTGCGATAGCCATTGGCAATGCCGGCGATCACGTCGCCATTGATGGCGTTGCGCTTCTCCGGCCGGTTGATGGTGATCCAGAGCGCCTGTCCGCGCTTTTCAAGTATGACGCTGTTCTTGTCAGTCATGGCCCCTGCTCGCCTGTTATTGCCGTCATCGCGAACGAAAGCGAAGCAATCCCATCGCCTCGCAAGGAAAGAATGGATTGCCTCGTCGCCTCGCCCCTCGCAATGACGACTTTAAAGCATCACCGGCGGAAGTGGGAACCGGTTTTGATGGCGGCCGACTGCTAAAGGATCGGAATCGCGGCCGGTGCGGCCTTCCTCACCCAGACCTTGTTGTCATGGAATGCCGCACCGCCGAAGGGTGCCACGGATTCGGCGCCGGTCAGCATGTTGATGCCGCGGCCGCCGATATGGGCCTTGTTCGGATGCACCAATTCGGCGATCAGCACGCCGCGGCGCACACCATCGAACAATTTGGCGGTCAGCGTGGTCTCGCCACGCAAATTGCCGAGCGTGACGGCGTCGCCGTCGGCGATATCAAGCGAAGCGGCATCATCGGGATGCATCATCACGCTCGGCGCGCCCTCGCGCGCCTGCGACGATGGCGTCTCGTTGAAGCTGGTGTTGAGGAAGCTGCGCGACGGGCTGGTGGCAAGCCGGAACGGATGCGCCTCATCGGCCTCCTCGATCGCGGTCCAGTGGTCCGGCAGCGAGGGCATTTGATCATACGCCCCCATCAAGCCGGCATTGCCGAGGGGAACGTGGGTCCAGTCGGCCTTGAAATGGAATTTGCCGTCGGCATGCGCGAAGCCGTCGAGATAATGCGAGGTGCGGAAATCCGGCTGGAGATCGCGCCACAGATCGGCTTCCAGTGCATCGATACCGCCATGCCCGCTCTTTCTGAGCGTGGCGTCGATCAACTCGCGCGGCGACATTTCGAATCCGGGATGGGTGGCCTTCAGCCGCCGGGCCAGCCCCCGCAGCACCTCGTGGTTGGAGCGGCATTCGCCGGGCGGCTCGATCAGCTTGGCGCCGACCGAAATGTGCTGGTGGCCGCCGCCGTAATAGAGATCATGGTGCTCCATGAACATCGTGGCCGGGAGAACGACGTCGGCCATCTGCGCGGTCTCGGTCATGAACTGCTCGTGCACCGCCACGAACAGGTCTTTTCGCGCGAACCCCTGGCGCACCAGCGCCTGCTCGGGCGCGACCGTCATCGGATTGGTATTCTGGATCAGCATCGCCTTGACCGGCGGCCCATTTTTGAGCGCGGCCGCGTCGCCCGTCAGGATGCGTCCGATCTTGGACTGGTCGAGCACCCGCGTGTTGCGGTCGATCGCGTCATGCCCCTCGATCAGCGATTCATCGAATTTCCAGATCGCGTAGTTGTTGAAGAACGCGCCGCCGCCTTCGTACTGCCAGGCGCCGGTCACGGCCGGAATGCACAGCGCCGCGTGCATCTGCGCCGCCCCGTTGCGGCTGCGGGTGAAACCATAGCCGAGACGGAAGAACGCGCGCTTGGTCTGCCCGACGGCGCGGGCGAAAGCCTCGATCTCCTCGACCGGAACGCCGCAGATCGATGACGCCCATTCCGGCGTGCGGGTTGCAAGATGCGCTTCGAGTTCGGCGGGGCAGTCCGTATAGCGCGCAAGATAGTCGCGATCGGCAAAACCCTCGCGGAACAGCACGTGCATGACGCCGCAGGCAAATGCACCGTCGGTGCCCGGCCGCAGGATGATCTTGATGTCGGCCTGCTTCATCGTGTCGTTGTTGTAGACATCAACCGCCGCGATCTTCGCACCGCGCTCTTTTCGGGCACGCATCGCATGCGTCATCACATTGACCTGGGTATTCACCGGGTTGGTGCCCCAGATCACGACCAGGTCGGAGACCCCCATCTCGCGCGGATCGACGCCGGCAACCTTGCCGGTGCCGGCCGCAAATCCCACCCGCGCGATGGTGGAACAGATCGTCGAGTAGAAGCGGGAATATTTCTTCACATGGGCGAGGCGGTTGATGCCATCGCGCATCACGAGCCCCATGGTGCCGGCATAGTAATAGGGCCATACCGATTCGGCGCCGAACTCGCGCTCCGCCGCATTGAATCGTCCTGCGATCTCGTCGAGCGCGTCCTCCCAGGTGATCCGCGCGAACTTGCCCGAGCCCTTCGCGCCGACGCGGAACATCGGATGGGTCAGCCGATCCGGATGGTGAATGCGCTCGGCGTAGCGCGCGACCTTGGCGCAGACCACGCCTGCCGTGTAGCTCTGCAGCCTGGAGCCGCGCACCCGGCCGATGGTAGCACCGTCGATCACCTCGACATCGAGCGCGCAGGCCGACGGACAATCGTGCGGACAGGTAGAGTGCCGGATGTCGATTTTGGCGTGCGGATTCATGGCCTAATGGTTAACATCAAAACCCGACAGAACCAGCGCAATTATCCGGCATGCGGGTGTGTAAATTTGCGAGCGGGCCATGCATTATAGCGTTTTCGGGCGAAGCATGCCCTCGGACCTGATCCGGGGGTGGGTACCGGTTCGCGCAAAGAAAACGCGTCAAAACAAAAGATTAGCGCCCTCGGTTCTGATCCGCGAACCGATACGCTTTAAGCGCCGAGATAGGCCCCGCCATTGCTGTGGATCGCCTGCCCGTTGATGTAGCGGGCGCCGGGTGCGCACAGGAACCGCACCACTGCCGCAACGTCCTCGGGGCGGCCGCGCTCGCCGGTGATGGTCTGGTGGGTCAGGTGATGCGCGGGTTCCGGCTTGTCCTTCGGGCGCGGCGTTCCGATCAGGCCGGGGACCACGCAATTGACGGTGATGCCGTCGGCAGCGAGGTCGTGGGCCAGCGCCCGGGTGAAGCCGACGATCCCGGCCTTGGCGGTGACCACATGCGCGCGGTCCTTCGCGCCGGTATGCGCACTCAGGCCGCCGATGTTGACGATGGTCCCGGAGCCGCTCTTCTTCAGGTGCGGAAGGCAGGCCTTCACGCAATGAAAGGTGCCGTCGAGGGTGACGTTCATGATCTCGCGCCATTCGGCGTAGCTCATCTCCGCGAACGGCTTTTCCCGCCGCAGCGCGGCGTTGTTGACGAGGATGTCGATCCGGCCGAAATGCCTGAGCGCCAAATCCGCCATTGCCTGCACCTGGCCTGCGTCGGCGATGTCGCCGATATGCACGATCGCCTTGCCGCCCGCGGCCTCGATCTCGCGCGCGACGGCGTCGGCCTCGGCGCGATTGCCCCGTGCATTGACCAGGATGGAGGCGCGGTCAGCCGCCAGGGCCAGCGCGATCGCGCGGCCGATATTGCGCCCCGCGCCGGTAACGATCGCGACCTTGTCTTTGAGTTCGTTGTTGCCGGCCATTTCTGCTGCTCCCCTGCCCGTCATCGTCCGCTAAGGCGGACGATCCAGTAAACCTCCGGCGTCCGCGATTGCTTATAACTCTGCGATTACTGGATGCCCCGCTTTCGCGGGGCATGACAGTTATGGTTAGGCGCGCAACGCGCCGAGATCGATCTTCCCGTTATACAGTCCCGCCAGCAGTTTCAATGCCGCATCGCCCTGCGTCTTGCTCCAGCCGCCATGCTGGGCGTTGAGCGCAAACTTGTCCGTCACGTCCTGCCGGGTCAGCGGCTCCCGGGCGCCGCCGCGCAGATAAGGCTGCCGCTCCTCGATGACGCTGCCATCCTTCAGGGTCGCGCGGATATGACCGGTATAGTTGTTCGGGTATGGGTTATCCGGATCGATCACGAACTTCACTTTTGATGCCAGCGCAAGCACGCGTGCGTCGCGGATCGCGGCTTGCGTGAAGGCGCCGAGCCCGACGCCGCCATGCACGAAGCCGGTCGCCAAAAGATACGGCACGGCGAATTTGGCGGCATAGCCGTTGCGCGGGCGCTGTTTGTCGGCCAGCGGCTCCCACAGCCGGTGCACCGTCCCTTCCGCCACCTCGCAGACGATTTCCTCGACGGCTTCGGCCTTGACCCCGCGCGCGGCCAGCCGCCGGGCGCAATCGATGTAGGGCTGCGCCATGGTTCCGCAAGGATAAGGCTTGAACGCCAGCGTGTCCGTCACCCAGCGCGTGCCGAAATCGCCGGTCAATGCGTCGTAGTCGCCGCTGGTGGTATGCGCGAAGCCGTGAAACAGCCCGTGCACGCCCTCGAACACAGTGCGTGGACCGACAAAGCCCTGTCGCGCCAATAGTGCCGCGCGAATGCCGGATTGCGCCGCCCAGCCGGCGTGCAGCCGCTTGGTCCAGGCGCCCTCCGCGAGATATTCGATGATGCCGCCCGCCATGCTGCCGGCGATGCCAAGCGCGTCCACGATCTCCTTGGCGGTAAGCCCGAGCGCCGCGCCGACGCCGGCGGCGGCCCCCATCGCGCCGAAGATCGCGGTCGGGTGAAAGCCCGCCTTGTGGACGGCCTTCGGCACCACGAGGCTCAAACGGCAAAGAACCTCGGTGCCGACGGCAATTCCCGTCAGCGCCATGCGGCCATCCGGATTGTGCCGCTCGCAGGCCGCCAGAACCGCCGGCACGATCACGGCGCCGGCATGGACCGGGCCGCCCTCGAACGTATCGTCGAAATCCTCGCCATGGGCCGCGGTGCCGTTGACAAAGGCCGCGCCCGCGGCGGTCAAGGTGCGCCCGTGACCGATGACCGTGCAGGGGCCGTCATCGTCGCAGCCTGCGAGTGCGCTGCGCGCGTAATCCTCGTTGCGCGCGGTGACGCAGAGGCCGACGACATCGATCAGCAGGTCTTCGCATTTGCGCGTGGTCGCCGGCGGCAGAACGCCTGGCTTCAGGCCTGCGATTTTTTGCGCCAATGTTTCGGCGACGGAGGTCTTCGGCAGCTCGGATGTCATGTTGGCTCGAATCCGGGAATGGCGTTTTGAAATCGGCGGATCAGACGCGGAAGATCCTTGTATAGCGCGACTTGATGGCGCTGCTCTGCTGTTCGACGGCGACCGGATCGTCCTTCAACGTCTTGATGTCCTTGAGCGGCGTACGACCGGCCTTCTCCTGGGTTTGCGCATGCGCCGAGCGCAAGGCGCCGATATCGATGATGAGCTGCTGGGCCTCGCGGGTAAAGCAGAACGACTGGAACAGCCTTGCCGCGTTCGGGTTGGGCGAGTTCTTGAAGATGCCGTTGGGACCTATGATCATCGGCGATCCCTCGGTGGCATAGACCGGCTCGACCGGGCGTCCCGCCTCCTTCAGCAACAGGATGTTGTACTCGTTGCCGTCGGCCATCACCGCCCGCTCCCCGAGTTCGAGTTTCTTCGGCGGATCGGACGACGATTGTACCTGCATGACGTTTTGCCTGGCGAGCTGTTCGAACCAGGCCCAGCCGAGATCGCGCTGCAGCTGGTAGGTCGCGGTCATGATGGTGCCGCTATAGCCGGGATGCGCCTTGACGATCTTGCCTTTCCATTTGGGATCGAGCAGATCGGCGAAACTCTTCGGCGCGTCCCCGGCCTTCACCAAATTCGTATTATAGGCGATGATGCTGAGCCAGATGCGCCAGCTTGCGAACTGGCCATCGATATCCCGGTGCTCCGGCGGATAGAACCTGGCGACATCCTCCGGCACGAACGGCGCAAGAATGCCGTCGCGCTTCCAGGCGACGAAATGCGCTGCATCGGACGAATTCACCACGTCGACGGCGTGGATGTTGCTGGAATATTCCTGGCCGATGCGCTGGAAGACGCGCTCGGCCCCGGTGCGCTCGACGCGCACGGCGATCCCGGGATATTTCGCCTCGAATGTGCGTGCCAATTTCTCGGCGACCGGCAGATCGGTCGAGGTGTAATGGATGACCTGACCTTCCTTCGTGGCCGCCGCGACCAGGGCCGGCGTGACCGGTTCCGGCGGCGGCGCGTCCGCCAGGACACGGGTGGAGAACGCCGCGCCCGCAAGCACGCCACCTGCCGCCTTCAGCGCGTCACGACGGGAGATTTTTTGGTTTTTCATTGCCCCACTCTGTCGCCATGTTGCGGCGTCGATACACCAGTTGCGATACTTTATTCCTGCGGCAAAGCATGAGTCCATGTCGACAGCTCATTCCCCTTGCCGCTAGACTTGACAGTTAGACCTGAAAGCTGGATTTGGCCAGCCACCGGACGACCGAAGAACGAGAGTTAAAGAATGAGGCTTGAGGTCAGGGAGATTGAAATGACGGGCCCAAGGTGCGCCTCGAGGATCGCCCCAGGCTTCGCGTCTGCGCTCGCCACAGTACTTCTTGCGACACAGGCCTTCTTTGCGGGCGCATGTCTCGCGCAGGACTATCCGACGCGGCCGATCCGGATCATCGTTCCCTTCGGCGCCGGCGGCCCGGCGGATGTGGCGGCTCGCGTGCTCGGCAACGCGATGCAGGAGAGCCTCAAGCAACCCTTCGTGATCGAGAACCGTCCCGGCGCCGGCGCCGTGATCGGCACGCAGGAGGCGGCCAAGTCGCCGCCCGACGGCTACACCCTGCTGATGATGTCGAATACCCAGACCGCCAATGAATCGCTGGTGCCGCAGCGCAAATATGAGCTGATGCGAGATCTGGTGCCGATCGCGCCGATCAATTTTTCCGATCTGGTGATCGTCGTGCACCCGTCCGTTCCGGCGAAAAACCTGAAGGAATTTATCGCTCTCGCCAAATCGCAGCCCGGCAAGCTGAACTACGCTTCGTCCGGCCAGGGCACGCCCTATCACATGGCAGGCGAACTGTTTAAAGCCATGGCCGGCATCGATCTCGTTCACGTGCCCTACCGCAACAGCGGCGAGGCGCGCAACGGCGTCATTGGCGGACAGGTACAGATGATGATCGACGCGGTGACGACGATGGCCCCCAACGTCACTCAGGGCCAGGTGCGGGCGCTCGCCACCACCGGCAAGGCGCGCTCCAGCGTGTTGCCCGACGTGCCGACGGCCGAAGAAGCAGGCCTCGGTGGATATGACGCCACCATCTGGCTCGGATTGATGGCGCCGACCGGGACGCCGACGCCCGTCATCGACAAACTGAACGCCGCCGTCAACGCCGCCATCAAGCGGCCCGAGATCGTCAAGCTCTGGGCCGATCAGGGTGCGGCGCCGATGTCGATGACGCCGGAGGAATTCGACAAATTCCTGCGCAGCGATATTGTGAAATGGGCCGAAGTCGTCAAGCAATTCGCCGACAAGCCGTAGAGCCAGGGTTCTTGGATTAATGCCGAACATTCGATTTCGCCTCAATGGCGTCGAGACCGACATCGACGCCGACCCGGATACATCGCTGCTTACCATCCTGCGCGGGCCGCTCGGCATGACCGGCCCGCATTTCGGCTGTGGCGCGGGCGAGTGCGGCGCCTGCAACGTCATCATCGGCGACCGCGCGGTGTCCGCCTGCGACACGCCGCTGTGGTCGGTCGCGGACAAGGACGTTACGACCATCGAGGGACTGGGAGATGCGCAGAAGCCGCATCCGCTGCAGCGCGCTTTCATCGCCGAGCAGGCCTTGCAATGCGGCTATTGCGTTTCCGGCATCTTGATAAGCGCCGCCGCGCTGTTGAAACGAAATCCCGATCCGACCAACTCGGATGTAAGAGCCGCGCTCGATCGCAATCTCTGCCGTTGTGGTTCGCACAACCGCATGGTGCGGGCGGTATTGCGCGCGGCGGCGGAGATGCGCGCCCCATGACCACGGCGGCACCCTCCCCCACCGCGCCCAAATTGCCGGTCAGCCTTGCGGCGAATCCGATCCTGTCATCGTGGATCCGCATCTCGCCGGAGGGACAGGTGACGGTCTCTCCGGGCAAGGTCGAGATCGGGCAAGGCATCGTGACGGCGCTGGCCCAGATCGCCGCCGACGAGCTTGATGTCGATATCGCCCGCGTGCAGATGGTTCGCGCATCGACGGCGGGCAGTCCCAATGAAGGTGTCACTTCCGGCAGTCTTTCCGTGCAGCAATCGGGGCGCGCGATCCGGCAGGTCTGCGCCGAAATCCGGCAGATTTTCCTGGTTGCCGCGGCCGACCGCCTCGGTGTCGGAACCGATGCGCTCGATGTCGTCGATGGCACCATTTCCGGGCCCGGCAATATCAGCACCAGCTACTGGGAACTCGCGAGCGAAGTTTCGCTCGACCGTCATGCCACCCCGGGCGCGGTGCCCAAAGCATCGGCGCGCCGCAGCCTTGCCGGAAACTCCGTGCAGCGGCTGGATATTCCCGACAAGGTTTTCGCCCATCCCCGCTTCATTCACGATTCTCCCCTGCCCGGAATGCTGCATGGCCGCGTGCTCAGACCGGAGCTTTCGGCCGCGACCCTCGTCGAATTAAAAGAGGATGCCGCGCGCAAGATCGCTGGCCTTGTCGCGATCGTGCGCGACGGCAATTTTGTCGGCGTGGTCGCCGATACCGAGGCTGGCGCGGAAGCAGCTCTCACCGCATTACGCAAGGGTGCCACCTGGTCGGGCAGAGAAACCTTGCCCGATGAAGACGCCCTCGCGGAGTGGCTGAAAGTCCAGCCGGCCGAATTGTCCGTCATCGCCAGCAAGACGGCGCCATCAAGCCAGAGAAGACGCGCACGATCCACCGGCAATACACCCGCCCCTATATCGCGCACGGGTCAATCGCGCCCTCCTGCGCCATGGCGCAGTGGAGTGGCGACCGCGTCCGGGTCTGGACCCATAGCCAGGGGGTCTATCTGCTTCGCGCCGATCTCGCGCTGGTCCTCAAACTGCCGGTCGAGAACATCACGGTCGAGCATATGGAGGGCGCCGGCTGCTATGGACACAATGCCGCCGACGACGTCGCGCTCGATGCCGTTCTGCTGGCGAAAGCGGCCGGCGGCCGGCCGGTTCGCGTGCAATGGTCGCGCGCCGACGAGATGTCGCACGCGCCCTTTGGCGCGGCGATGACCATCGAGATCGAGGCCGACCTCGATGCGCGCGGCGAGATTGTCGGCTGGCGCCACAACATCTGGGGCAACGGCCATACCGCACGGCCGGGACGCGCGGAGATGCCGGCCCTGCTCGCGGCAACCGAACTGGCAAAGCCGTTTCCGCGCGCCATCGCCACCAACCCGCCGCAGGCCAGCGGCGGCGGCGCCGACCGCAATTCGATACCGCTCTACGAGTTTCCGTCGTGGCAAATCGAGTCGCATCGCCTCACGACCATGCCGGTACGAACCTCCGCGCTGCGGACGCTCGGCGCGCAGGGCAACGTGTTTGCGATCGAATCCTTTCTCGACGAGCTCGCCACCGAGCGCGGCGAAGATCCGGTTGATTTCCGCTTGCGTCATCTTGTCCGACCAGCGGGCGCAGGATGTGATCCGCGCCGTTGCAAAACGCGCGAATTGGAAGCCGGCCAAACGCGACGGCATCGGTTACGGCATTGGCTTTGCGCGCTATAAGAACACCGGCGCCTACTGCGCCGTGATCGCCGAGGTCGAAGGCGCCGAGGACATCAGCGTCAAGCGGCTGACGATCGCGGTCGATGTCGGCGAAGCCATCAATCCCGACGGCGTGATCAACCAGATCGAGGGCGGCGCGATCCAGGCCACCAGCTGGGTGCTGAAGGAGCGCGTTCGCTTCGACCACCAGCGCATCACCAGCAACTCCTGGACCGAATATCCGATCCTGCGCTTCAGCGAGGTGCCCGAAGTGCAGGTCGAGGTGATGTCGCGGCCGGACATGGAACCGGTCGGCGCGGGTGAAGCCGCGCACGGCCCGGTCACGGCGGCGATTGCCAATGCGGTGTTCGATGCGCTTGGCGTGCGAGTTCGCAATCTGCCGATCACGCGCGAGCGGCTGATCGCGGCGATGGAATGACGTCATGACCAGCTTGAAGATTCTCAGCGGCGGCGCGGCCCAGGGCCTGGTTGCGAGCCTCGCGCCGAAATTCACGGAGCTGACCGGCCTCACCATCGAAGGCGAGTTCGGTGCTGTCGGCGCGATGGCCGGAAAATTGCGCGGCGGCTGGCCTGCCGACATTGTCGTGCTGACGGCGGCGCTGATCGCCGATCTCGCCCGGGAAAATCTCGTCGCGGGCGCCTCGATCTCCGACATCGGCCGGGTCGAAACTGCTATCGCCGTTCGCAGCGGCGATCCGCTCGCTTCGGTTCATGATGCGGCAAGCCTGCGCGAGGTGCTGCTCGGCGCCGACGCAATCTTCGTTCCCGACACCAGGGTATCCACGGCCGGTATCCATGTGGCGAAAGTCCTGCAGCAGCTGGGTATTGCCGACGATGTCGCTGACCGGCTCAGGATCTATCCGAACGGCGCAACCGCCATGCGCCATCTGGCCGAGACCGACGCCTTGCGGCCGGTCGGCTGCACGCAATCGACCGAGATCATCAACACCAGAGGCGTGAGGCTGTCGGGATCGCTGCCTGGCGGATGCGACCTTTCCACGGTTTATACGGCGGCCATCGCCACCGGCGCCGCCCATGCACCACAGGCGCGGACATTGATCGATTTATTGACGGACGCAAATCGGCGCGAATTGCGGACACAAGCGGGCTTCCTCGACGCCCGAAAGTAGTTACAATTACAAAAAAAGGGAGGATTCCGATGAGACGTCGCGACTTCATCAAGGCGGGCGTCGGGCTCGGGGCGGCAAATCTGGCGGCGCTCGCCCCGCTTTCGCCCGCGCGCGCGCAGACCAAATCGGTCTTCAAGGCTTCCGACGTCCAGCCCGCGGGATACCCGACCGTGGCCGCGACCGAGAATCTCGGCAAGAAGCTTGCTGCCGCCACCGATGGGCGGCTCTCGGTCCAGATGTATCCGTCGATGCAGCTCGGCGGCGAGAAGGAGACCATCGAACAGACGCAGATCGGCGCAATCCAGCTCTTGCGCGTCAGCGTGGGATCAATGGGACCGATCGTCGACGACATCAACGTCGTCAACATGCCGTTCCTGTTCAAGAGCACCGCGCATGCCGAGAAGATGATGGATGGGCCGGTCGGCCAGGAACTGCTCGACAAGATCACCGCGAGCCCCAACGCAAACCTCGTCGCCTTGTGCTGGATGAATTCCGGCGCGCGCAGCCTCTACAACACCAAGCGGCCGATCAAAACGATCGAGGACGTCAAGGGCCTGAAATTCCGCGTCATCGGCAACCCGATCTTCATCGACATGATGAACGCGCTCGGCGGCAACGGCGTGGCGATGGGTTACGACCAGGTTTTCAGCGCGCTGCAGACCGGCGTCATCGACGGCGCCGAGAACAATCCGCCAAGCTACGTCTTCAGCAATCATTATACGTCGGCAAAATATCTTTCCCTGACCGAGCATCTCGTAATTCCCGAAGTGCTGGTGTTCTCCAAGCGGGCATGGGGCAACCTTTCCGCCGACGACCAGAACCTGCTGAAGAAATTCGCCCGCGAGGCGCAGTTCGAGGAACGCGATCTCTGGAACAAGTATGAGCAGCAGGCGATGGAGAAGGCGAAGGCGGCTGGCTGCCAGATCGTCGAGATTGCCGACAAGGCCCCCTTCCAGAACGCCGTCAAACCGGTCTGGGACAAATATGGTCCGAAATACCAGGACATGATCAAACGCATCCAGGCCATCGGATAAGCGTTCCGCACCGCACGCGGAAATGTCCTTCTCTGCAATCGGGGGAGCCCAGGCAATGGCAGCAGCATTTCGCCGCGCGATGGACGCACTCTATCTTCTGTGCGTGGTCGTTGGCTGCACCGCGCTGGTCCTGATTTCGGCGATCATCCCCTGGGCGGTGTTCACCCGCTACGTGCTCAACAGCGCGGCCTCCTGGCCGGAACCGCTCGCCGTTCTCCTGACCATCGTGCTGACCTTCATCGGCGCTGCCGCGGCCTACCGGCTTAACCTGCACATGAGCGTCTCCTACTTCGCGGATCAGTTGCCGGCGCGGTTTCGGGGCCTGCTCGATCTCGTCGTTCAGCTCTTGATGGCACTGATCGCGATCTTCATGATCGTTTGGGGGGAACGGCTGGTCGAAGTGACCTGGCACAATACGATCGGGGATTTTCCCTTCCTGTCGGTAGGTGTCACCTATCTGCCGATCCCGGTCGGCGGCGTTTGCCTGCTGCTTTTCATCATCGAGCGGATTTTTCTTGGGGCCCCGCCCGATCCGATCCCTCAGCACTCCGAAGCCGCGCCGTTCGAGTAATCCGACCGAAGGGACCGACATGGATATCTTCGTCCTGCTTGCGACAATGCTGATCTGTTTTCTGATCGGCATGCCGATCGCCTATTCGCTGGCGCTGGCGGCGATCGCGGGCGCCTGGTCGATCGGCATTCCCCTGGAAGCGGTGATGCTGAAGATCTCCGACGGCGTCAGCAAGGTCGCGATGCTGACGATTCCGTTCTTCGTGCTGGCGGGCGCGATCATGGCCGAAGGCGGGATGGCGCGCCGGCTGGTGGCGTTCGCGGACGTCCTGGTCGGATTCACGCGCGTGCGCGGCGGCTTGTCGATCGTCAACGTACTGGCCACCACCTTCCTGAGCGGCATCTCCGGCTCGGCCGTTGCGGACACTTCCGCGATCGGCTCGGTGATGATCCCGCAAATGGAAAAAGCCGGCTACCCGCGCGTGTTCGCCACCAATCTGACCATCACCTCCTCGGTCCAGGCCCTGCTGGTGCCGCCGAGCCACAATGCGGTGCTGTATTCGCTGGCGACCGGCGGCACGATCTCGATCAGCGCGCTGTTCATGGCGGGAGTGTTTCCGGGTCTCCTGCTCGGTTTCTCGCTCATCGTTCTTTGTCTTGTCGTCGCTTACCGCGAAAAGCACCCGCATGGCCAGACCGTGCCGGCGAAGGACGCGCTCAGGATCACGATCGATGCCGCCTGGGGGCTTGTGACGCTGGCCATCATTCTCGGCGGCATTCTCGGGGGCATCTTTACCGCGATCGAGGCCGGCGCCGTCGCCTGCATCTGGGCATTCTTCGTGACGATGTTCATCTACCGCGATTATCGCTGGCGCGATCTGCCGCTTCTCTTGCACCGGACGCTGCGCACGGTGGCGATGGTACTGACGCTGATCGCGTGCGCCTCGAGCGTCGGCTACATCATGGCATTGACGCAGATGCCGGCGAAGATGACGGCGTTCTTCCTGTCGATCTCAAGCAATAAATACGTCATCCTGTTCTTGATCAATATCCTGCTGCTGGTGCTCGGCACGCTGGTCGACATGGCGCCATCGATCCTGATCGCGACGCCGATCCTCTTGCCGGTGATGCAGAATTTCGGCGTCGACCCCGTTCATTTCGGGATGATCATGCTGCTCAACCTCGGCATCGGCCTGTGCCACCCGCCGGTCGGCTCGATCCTGTTCGTCGGATGCGCGGTCGGCAAGGTCACGATCGAGCAGGTGATGCGGAAGATCTGGCCGTTTTACGCCGTGATGTTCCTGGTGCTGATGTTCGTCACCTACATCCCGGAAGTATCGCTGTGGCTGCCGCGGCACGTGCTGCGGTGAGATGCGTGCTACCCTTCGCGCGCTTGCCCGCGCCCACCATGGTTTAGGATTCGCTAACGCGATCGCTCAATTGCAGCCGCGGCCAAGATCCGGGCCTTAAAATCTTGAGCGTAAGAAAGGCCCCACGGGATCAAACGGCGGGGGCCAAAAATGACAATCGAGATCATCGTAGTTCCTGGATTGGTTTTCCTCGCGGTCACGCTGGCCGCGAAACTGATCGAGCTTCGCAACGACGTGCTTTATGGGCCGTACATTGCCGGCCGCAAGAACGCTTTCGCTGATCTGCGGGACGAATTCGAGCAGGCCCTGGCATCGATCGGCTTGCGGCAGGGCTTCGGACGCTTCGCCCTGAGGCTCGGGACCGTCAGCTATTTTGCCTCGGCGATCATCGGCTGAAAAGCAAATGAACCTCGACCAGCACGATTGTCGGGAGCGGCCCGGGCTCAAGGTTGTCTGCGAGGCGTGCGGGAATCTGTCGATCAAGGCGATTGATCCGGCCAGCGCGCCAGACCATGCAGCGATCCATTGCCGCCGCTGCAACGCGGTTCGCGGAACCCTCGGCGATTTGCGTGACCTGGCGCGGCGAAGCGCCGACGTCTTCGAGTTCTAGCGTGCTTTCGGGCGATGCATGCCCGCGGGGACCAAACCCGTGGGGATGCCGGCTCGCGTAAAATCAGGATCGAGGCTCTAGAGAAGCCGGAAATTCAGCTTCGCGAGGCTGTCGCCGACGACTTCCGCCGGCCGCGGCCGGAAGCGCAGGCGCTCGGACATCATTTCCAGGTAGGTCCGCAACTCGACCTCGCCTTGCCTGATGCGGTTTCGAATCTCGCGGCGGTCGAAGGTCGTAAGACTCGGGCTGGCAAGTTCGCGCCAGGCATTTCGCTGCAGCGCTTTCAGTGCATCTATGTCGCGACTTAGAACATCAGGCTCAGTCATAGCGTCCGACCCGGTCTTGAGGAGAAGCCGCTTCGGTCTCTATCGCTGATTCCTTAAAAATGGTTAACGAAATGCGGCAGCAGCTGGCGTGGACGTTCCCGTGGATGATGTCCGGCACCGTCCTGGTCAGATGTGGCGCAGCCGCGCCGATTACGCGCTGAAGGCCGCGGCGCTGGCGGCGGGAACGCTGCTCGTGACGCCTTATCTTTTTCCCTGCGACACGATTGGTATCCGCACAATCCGGTGGTTTCTCGCATTCAAGACAGAGCCTGAAGCTCACCTAGACCGATCGGAGGCTTGTTTCGCCAGCCGATAAAGAATGCCCGCTTTGCAAGCCCGTTCTGAACGCGAGCTATCTGTGCCCGCTCGGTAACGAGCCGCAGTCGCAGCAAAGGGTCGTGGGTTCCCGAAGCGGTGAGGCTCTTGTTGATGACCCAGCCAAAAGGCTCGATGCCGGCACGCCGCAAGTCATCCTGAAGAGCCGCGGCTTCGGAAACCGGAGTTGTCTCCGGCAGGGTTACCAGGATCACGCGGGTGTAGGCAGGGTCCTGCAGCCGCATCAGCGGGGTGACGATGCGCCCCGGTCCGCTCGGATCGAGTTGGCGGATCATCTGGCGATGATAAGCGCCGGTCGCATCCAGCAGAAGCAGGGTGTGGCCTGTTGGAGCCGTATCAAGCACGACGAAGGCGCTCCGGGCCTCGGCAACAACGTGCGAGAAGGCATGGAACACCGCGACTTCTTCGGTACATGGCGAAGCAAGGTCCTCGAGCAGCAGCGCCTTGCCCTGCTCGTCGAGGTCACGGTCACGGCTGGCCAGAATTTTTGCGACATACCGTTCCGTCTCGACCCGCGGATCGATCCGGCCGACCGTCAGGCCCGGCATCACGCCATCAACGACGAAAGTGACGTGAGCCGCCGGATCGGTCGTGCTGAGGTGGACGGCGTGGCCACGCTTCGCCAGTCCCACGGCGATGGCGGCGGCAATCGTCGTCTTTCCGACGCCGCCCTTGCCCATGACCATGATGAGGCCGGGCTTGCCCCGCGCGATCTCATCGACCAACCGGTCGAGGCCGGGCAAATCAACCGGCTCGGCGGCTTGCTCGCCGGCGGCAATGGGAGCCGGATTGGAGGGCGACAAGAGCGCCCTTAGCGCCGCAAGGCCGACGATGTCGAAACCAAGCAACGGAATTTCGTCTCGCGGCAGTTTCGCGAGCGACGCCGGCATCGCGGCCAGAGCCTCGTCCTGATCACGCTCGAGCGCAACCGCAACGACATCGGTTGGGTCCGTGGCGTGGAAGCGTCCATTCACCGTGAGCAGCTGGTTCGAGAGATTGAGCGCATCGAGTTCGGCCGATGTTCTGGCCGCCTCACGGATCGCGCCTCGGTCGGCGCGGGTGACCAGGATGATGGTGGTCCGCCTGGAGTCGCCCAGGACCTGAAGTGCCTTGCGAAAGCGATGCTCCTGCATCTTCAAGCCTGAATGCGGCCCGAGGCAGGACGCGCCCCGGTCATTGTCCTTGAGAAAGCCGGTCCATGCCTTTGGGAGGCTAAGGAGCCGTAGAGTGTGGCCGGTCGGGGCGGTGTCGAAAATGATGTGGTCGAAGCCCGCCATGTCGCCGTCCAGAAGCCCCACGAACTCGTCGAAGGCCGCTATCTCGGTGGTGCAGGCGCCGGAGAGCTGCTCGCGCACCGTTGAGCGCTCGCTCGCGGTGGTCTCAGGGCCGAGTTGTTCCAGCACACGGGTTCGGTAACTCTCCGCGGCTGCCTCCGGGTCAATGTTCATCGCCGCAAGTCCGGCCACGTTTGGCACCGCGGTTGGGCGATCACTCAGAGTAACTTCGAGCATCTCGTCGAGGTTCGATGCAGGATCGGTGCTGACGAGAAGGACGCGCCGTCCACGATCGGCGAGGCCGATGGCAGTGGCGCAGGCCAGCGAGGTCTTGCCGACACCGCCCTTGCCGGTGAAAAAAAGAAACGGCGTCGGCGCGTTCAGGGAATGAAAGTGAAACATGAACGATTTTATCCTGGGGCCGGTGCGGTTCTACAGCGATCAAGCCGCCGGCTTCG
Source organism: uncultured Alphaproteobacteria bacterium (assembly GCA_963742085.1). Taxonomy (GTDB): domain Bacteria; phylum Pseudomonadota; class Alphaproteobacteria; order Rhizobiales; family Xanthobacteraceae; genus Bradyrhizobium. The sequence continues at coordinate 67,477 of CAVUKM010000007.1, forward strand.
CCATTTCGTTGGCAAACCCAAGCCGCCCGACTGGATGTTGCCTAGATCAAGAAACGGCTCAGTTCACGGATTCAAGCGCAAGCGCAATTCCCTGACCGCCGCCGATGCAGAGCGTGACGATGCCTTTCTTGACGCCATCGCGTTTCATCGAATGCAACAAACGCGTGGTCAGCACCGCGCCGGACGCACCGATCGGGTGACCATGTGCGATCGCACCACCTTCCACGTTGACCAGGTCGGCGTTCAGCCCAAGGTCCTTTGCGACTGCAATCGCTATCGCCGCGAAGGCTTCGTTGATCTCGATGCGCTGCACGTCTGAAACCTTCCAGCCGGCACGATCGAGCGCCTGCTTCACCGCCGGCACAGGTCCCAATCCGAACATGCCCGGCTCGACGGCGCCTATACCGTAGGCGACGAGGCGCGCCATCGGATGCGAGGCCCTTCTTGTCGGCCCACGCGCGATCGGCCACGATCATCGCTGCCGCACCCGTATTGAGCCCTGGTGCATTGCCGGCGGTGATGGTGCCATCCTTGCGGAACGCGGGCTTCAGCTTTGCGAGGCTCTCCAGCGTGGTCTCAGGCCGATTGTGCTCGTCCTTGTCGAACTTCGCCGGACCCTTGCGCGAGGCAATTTCGATTGCTGCGATTTCCGAGGCGAACTTGCCGGCAGCCTGAGCTGCCGAAAAGCGCTTTTGCGAGCGTTCGGCCCAGCGATCCTGCTCTTCGCGGGTGATCTGGTGGGAACTTGCGAGGTCTTCGGTGTGCCACCCGGAATGTTGACCGGAGAAGGCATCATTGAGACCATCCATCAGCATCGCATCGAATATTTTCGCATCACCCATGCGATAGCCCCAGCGCCCGGAACCCATGAGATACGGGGCACGGTCCATGTTCTCCATGCCGCCGGCGACCGCGCTATCGATCAAGCCGAGCATCACCTCCTGCGCGGCGCTCGCAATCGCCTGCGCTCCCGAGCCGCAAACCCGGTTGACCGTCATTGCCGGAACCTCGACCGGGACGCCGCCATTGATGGCCGCCTGCCTGGCCGGGTTCATTTTGTTGCCAGCCTGGATCACGTTGCCCATGACAACCGTGTCGATATCACCGGGGCTGAGTTTCGCGCGCTCAAGCGTCGCGCGGATTACCGCGGCACCGAGATCTACCGCCGCCATATCTTTCAGCGTGCCGCCATAGGTGCCGATGGCCGTACGCACCGGTGAACAGATTACGACTTCCCTGCTGGCCATGGCTTGTCTCCTTTTTTGCAGCGTGCCTTGCGCGATTTGTTTCCGATCCATTCCGGCTCGAGCGATCTCGCCCTCGTCCCCTCCGCCACCGGGTTGGAGATCGTTCACGCCACGAAATTGAAATGACGCAGCCGCGCAACACGCATCCTGAAAAATCAATAGGCGCGCCGGGCGGCAGCCTTGTTGCGATAGATCAATAGACCGGAGCGCAACCTGCCTGCAGCACAAGAAAATGCGATGCCAAGGGTCCGTTCGTGTCGCGGACATACCCATGGGCCTGAAAAAGTCTGCTTGTCAGGGCAAAAGGAAATTAACCGGGCCAGCAAGCGAGCGTCAGCACCAGCTCGCCTGGTCGCCGCTCGGCGACCGCAACAATTCCTGAATGTTGGCTTCGATGATCCGAAAGCCAACATTGCCGTAGAGCTTCTGCCGCCCTTCGTTCAATACGAAACTTGGACTGCCTTCGATGCGCATCTTGTCGGCGTCCTGGTAATCCGCCGACAGTCTGGCAAAGGCGGTTCCCTCGCGAATGCGCTTCTCGATCGCGCCTATATCCACGCCGACGGCCTCGGCCAGTTCGCATTGGACATCCCATCGGGCAATGTCGCGGCAATCCCGGAAAAACCCGCAGCGGAAGGCCCACGTCACCTTGTCAAAGATTGACGTCGTCGATCCCTGTTGACCTTGGGCCGTCATGTCCTGCTCCCACTGCTGCACGGCCGTCATAAACAAATGAGCGCTTGCGGACGTTGGCGGGCGCACGTTGAGCCAGATTTCCGGGTGGAGCTCGACATGCGGGAAGCGTTGCGCGACGGTTCGCAAATGCGCGTTGAACCCGGCATATTCACCCTTCTCCCGCCAGGCCGAGGGGATCTTGTGGGCTGTATCGCCAAAGACAGAGCAGAAGCGAAAATCCAGCCGAACCTTGTCGCCGAACTTCTCCCTGACCGCATCGACACGAGCCTGCGCGGCATATGCCCAAATGCACAATACGTCCGAGAAATACGAAACCTCGATGGCATTCATCTGATGCGCTCCCTCTCAAACGTTCGCGGCTGGAGGACGTCCGTATCGCCCGCCGGTGCCGAAGCTCTCAATCGGGTCAACCGTCTCGCGATGCTGCCATTCCTGGCCCGCATGCAGAATAGCAGGATTGGTCCCTTGCCGCGCTGAACTTCCAGCGGGTAAGAAGAAATCCGGTTTTTTGGATGACCGCCATGAGGAAACATGTCTGACGATCGCGAACCGAATATCAACCGAATCTCGCGCCGGGCCATGCTTGGAACGGCCGCCGCCATGGCCGCAACGCCGGCGCTGGCAGAGGATTGCGCGATCGGACCGCCGGCCCATGAAAAAGGCCCGAAGGTCTGGATGGACATGGACCAGGTCGAACTCGATGCTGCCTATGATCAGTCGGCCTACGCGCCGCTCATCAACCAGATCCAGAAGCGCTTCGCCAGCAGCAGCGAAACGACGCGCGCACGCCTCGGCGCACCGAAGCGGCTGGCCTACGGACCGACGCCGGTCGAAGGCCTCGACCTTTATCCGGCCAGAACGCCCAATGCGCCGATCTTCATATTCATCCATGGCGGCAGGTGGCTTCGCGGCAGTGCCAGGGACTACGGCTATCCCGCCGATCTCTTCGTCAATGCCGGTGTGAACTTTATCGCGCTGGACTTCATCCAGGTGGATGCCGCCAACGGCGACATCCGACCGATGGCCGAGCAGGTGCGCCGGGGGATCGCCTGGGTTTTCAGGAATGCCGCGAACTTCGGCGGTGACACAAAACGCTTCTACGTCGGCGGACATTCGTCCGGCGGGCACCTCTGTGGCGTTGCGCTGGTGACCGACTGGCAAAAGGATTTCGGACTGCCGGCCGACATGGTGACAGGCGGCCTGCTGATGAGCGGGCTGTACGACCTGAAGCCGGCACGGCTCTCCGGCACGCGCAGCGCCTACATCAAGTTCAACGACGACATGGAGCAGTCGATGAGTTCGATCCGGCATATCGACATGCTGCGCGCGCCGATCACCGTCACCTATGGCACCTACGAGACGCCTGAGTTCCAGCGCCAGGCTCGCGATTTCGCCGCCGCGGTGAAAGCTGCCGGCAAGCCGGTCGAACTGATCGAGGCGCCGAACTTCAACCATTTCGAGATGTGCGAAAGTCTCGGCAATCCCTACGGCCCGAACGGCCTTGCCGCGCTCAAATTGATGAAGCTCGGCTAGAGGCCACCCGCCAGCCCCGACCAACGAGCACCTCGACGCGCCTTGCGCGATCTCTGCACCACCCGACAGCTGGACGACACGCCCGCCGCGTTGCTACGGTATCCTGGGTATGCTTATAAACTCTGGAATTCGCATATCGCCGGAGCGATATTTGCGGAACCGAACTGGATTTCAAATTGTCAGAGCAGCCTTGGTCCCAGCACTTTGACAGCCGATGAGGGCAACGGTAGCCCTCAGGCTCGATCGCATGCTGCAGCCCTGCAGTCCGCGCCGGCTCGCGGACTGACATGTATGGCAAGTTCTTTTCGCGCTGAAATCGCCGGGTTGCGCGCCATCGCTGTAGCCGGCGTGGTCCTGTTTCATCTCAAGGTCGGCGGCTTCGAAGGCGGCTTCGTCGGCGTCGATGTCTTCTTTGTTATTTCCGGCTATCTCATTACCCGCAATATTCTGCGGGACTTGCAGCTTGGCCGGTTCTCCCTTGGCCAGTTTTATGTACGCAGAACAAGGCGAATTTATCCCGCCCTGATCTTCACGGTGGTGGCCACCTATCTTGTCGGCGCGCTCTGGTGCGCGCCGTATATGTTTCACGATCTCGCAAAGGAAGCGACACATGCGCTTCTGTCGATCTCCAATATCCAGTACTGGCGAGAATCATCAATATTTCGCGCCGAACTCGGACGAACTGGCGCTCCTGCATTGCTGGCCACTATCGGCGGAGGAGCTGTTCTATCTGTTCTGGCCGGTCTTCATTGTTTTCGCGTGGAAACGGGGGCGCACGATTCCAAATCATCGCGGTCGCCACGCTTGCTTCGTTCCTTTCTTCACTCCTGGTCGCCAAAACGGATCCACTGGGGGCTTTTTTCCTGATGCCTTTTCGAATCTTCGAATTTGCGATCGGCGCATTTGTTCTTTGGCTGAAAACGAGAATTCGCCTCAGCCAGATCGCTGCCGAAGGCCTTTCGGCAACCGGCATGATCGGGGTCATTGCAAGCATGCTGCTGTTCAGATCGGATTTGCCGCATCTCGATGTGGCCTATCTTCTGCCTTGCGTGGGAGCGGCCGCAACGATCTGGGGCAGCGACAAGACCCAGGACGGCCAGGATCATCACCAATCCCGCGATGATCGGCTTGGGAGCCATTTCCTACTCGCTCTACCTTTGCCATTGGCCGGTCATCTACTTCGGACAATTCATTTTCGGCGAAGTCGCCAACAGCCTGCCCGGGGTTTTGATGATGGCGGTCGTGATGGTCGCCATCGCAACGGCGATGTATTTTCTCGTCGAGCGCCGGTTTATCCAGCCTTCGGATTCGCCGCCGGCGAGTTTTCTGAAGAACGCTGCTGCTTTCTGGTCGGTGGTGCTGGTGCTCGTTGCGATCACGCACGCGACATTCTTGTCGGGGGGCTTAGCGTGGCGGCTGCCGAAGGCGCAAATGGAGCTGGCGCATCTGCAGGACTTCCCGTCGGGCCGCGATGTGGAGCCTGTCAACGGACCGGTTGGCGTCGAACTCGTCGGCGACTCGCTTGCCACGCAATACCTCGCCGGCCTGTCCCCTCTCCTGAAGCAGCATAGCATTCGGCTGGAGGCGTTGGGCGGGCCGGATGCCCCATTCTCGACGGCGTCGCCTTGAAGACCGCGCGGCGCGAGGAGTGCATTCTGGCGCGTGATGAGGCCCTGAAGCGTTTGAGCGAGACGAGCGTGCCTGTCATCTACGTCCAGAAATGGGCGTTCTACGACGATGCAACGATCGACTACGCGTTCGAAACCGAAGAGAACCTGCCTCCCCGGAAGGGGTCTTTCGCAAAGCTGCAGCTAGCCATCGAAAGAACGCTGGAGCATGCTGGTTGAGCGCGGACATCGTGTCATGTTGATCGGTGGATCAGGTTCTAGGCCGGCTGCGCGATCAATCGGCCCGCGCCTGCTGCAAGGGCCGCTTCTCGCACGCGCCTCAACCGCCCTGTCCAGCGAGATCGCGGCGAGACAGTCGAACAATCGACCGCCTCCGATCGACCAGATGCTCTCCCGCATTCAGGCCAGATGGCCAGGCAAGGTCGAATTGTTGCGACCGATGGAATATTTTTGCGACGATGAATGCCCCGTCGTTAAGGACGGGATCTGGCTTTATTTCGAGAACGCTCATTTCACGGTCGCCGGATCGAAATATATCGTCTCGCGCGCCGCACCGGTCTTCCGCAAATTTCTCGCGTCAAACTGGACGGTCGGATCAGCTGGAAGCATCACTTGGCAATGTCCAGGGCGGCATCCGCAGGCGCCGTTCTCGGCCGCAGCAAAATTTCGCGAACGAGAGTTTGCGCCGGCGCCTCGAAATAGCGATAGGTGAAATACGACGCCAGCAGCGTGGTTGCGAGATAGATCCCGAAAAACGTGACGTCGTAGAACGGGATCGGCGCTCCGGCGAACGCAAAACCAAGGACGATCAAAAGCTGGATCGGAAAATGCAGGAGATAGCTTGAATAGGTCATGTTGCCGGCCGCCTCGACCGCCTTCTGAACGGAAGCCGGCACGGTGATCTCGCGCGAGAGGCAGAACAGCAGGATCGGCGTGTACGTCAGGAGCAGCGGAAAATCGAACTGGTCAGGCCGGTCGCGCGCGAGCCCCAGGACGAGCGGCGGAACCACCACGGCAAGCCAGGCTCCGGCGTCGATCGCCGGTCCGAACCTCCACGATGCAACCGCCCGCCGTGCCATCGCCGCGAGCCCCCCGATATAGAAGAGCGCGAGGCAGTTGGTGACTTGCCCGCCTGCGTTCAGGTAGGCCGCGTCGATGCAAAGTGCGACAACAGCCAGGTTCAACAGCCAGGACCTGGTTGCAAGCAACATCAGAAAGAAACCCAGGTAGACCAGAACTTCGACCGAGATGGACCAGATCGGCCCGTCGAAACTGTAACCGTGCACGATGTGCCACTCACTCGCCATGAATACCTGCGCAAGGAAATGCGGCAGGTCGTTGTTCTGATAGACGAAGAAATATCCATGCAGGCCGAAATAGACCGGCTGTAACAGCGCGACGAGCAGAAGCGTAACCAGGTGCAGCGGATAGAGCCGCGAGAAGCGAAGCACGAAGAATTTCCAGCCACCGACGGATCGCTCCGCGATCGGATCACGGTACTTCCAGAAGAAGATGAAGCCGCTGACGCACCAGAAGATCCAGACGCCAACCGCTCCGGAATCGTGGAACGCATGGAGGAGGCCGTAAAGCGGCAGGCGTTCCTGCACGAGACCGACGGGCTGGTCGCCGACAACGGCAAAGTGGCGATAGTGGAAGACCAGAATGGCGAACGCGGTCAGGAAGCGCAGCGCCTCCAGTCCCAGCAGTTTATTCGCCGCATCAGGCGCCGCCGGTTTCAATGCGAGCTGCATATCGCCGACACTCCCTGCAGAATGGCTTCATCCCAGGCCGCGTATCCGGCCGCGTTCAGGTGGACGCCGTCGATCGTGTGCGGGTTGGACATCGGCGGTAGCGCAATGAAGGTGGCACCGACCTTTCCGGCCAACACGGGCAGCACGGCATTGAAATCCTTGATCCGGCTCATCGCCGCAGCCTGCATCTCCGCCGTCACCCGACCCTGAACGTCGATCGCCGGAATGGCCAGCACCGCCAGATGGTCCGTCACCTTTGCGAGCTGAGCGAGCAAGGCCGTGTAGCTCGTCTCGAATGCTTGCGCGCTCCGCGCCGTCAACGCGTCATTCGTTCCGAGCGAGACGACGATTGCAGCCGCGCGCCTGCCGTCGAGCGCTTCAACCAGCCAGGTCCCGAGGTCGCTCGCGGTCGATGCGCCGTTCAGCCCGGCATTGACGAACGGGTGGCCGCAGAGAGCTCGGGGCAGCGTGGAAGCCTCGGCGATGCTGTCGCCAACCAGGATGATGGGGCTGTCGACCCTGTTCAGCGTATAGTGCAGAACAAGCTGGCGGGCCTGCCGGTGCAAATCGACATCCGCTTGCTTCCTGAGGAACGATAATCCCGCCGCCAGGGCACCGATCAGAAGGACCGCGAGTCCAATACGCGTCCCGGTCATGTCCGCACTCAGATGCTGTCTTCGCCGTCCAGAACTGGCGCCGGAGCGCAAATATCGAGTATCGGGAGCTGGCCCCGCGTCGCTGGCTCAAATGCAGGGAGCACCAGGGCGCCGCCTTGCCAATCGGCTGAAAATACCAGCGGAGTATTAAAAGTTCATTCGCGCGCCGGGTAAAATCCTCGGCAGTTTGGCTTGCGCCGCGCGGCAGCCGAGCCGGAATGGTGGGAATCGGCGTTCAATGGCCGCTCGATCGCCAAACCAACAGCCGCTTCTCGACGAACGACATCGCAAGCGCCGTCAGCGTAACCGATGACGCCGAGCAGGATGACGCCGGCGAACAGATCCGCCGACCGGAACGATCGCGCCGACAGCAGCACCCAGTGTCCGAGGCCGTCGAGGCCGGCGAGAATTTCACAGACCACGGACAGAATGAGCGCCACCGTCAGGCTGAGGCGCATGCCCGAGAGGATATCGGGACTTGCCGAAGGCAGGGCGATCTTGAAGATAATCGCCAGCCGCGACATGTGCAGCGACCGGCGACCTCGTAGAGCCGCGGCTCGACGCCGCAAAGCCGTGGATTGTCACCAGCAGCATCGGCCAGACGCGCCGAAAGCGATGACGAAAGCGCCATGCTCTGGGTCAACCCGAGCATGGCAATCGCAACGGGAATGATGGCCGACACCGGCAGCGGCCTTAGGAATTCGAGCGACGGCGCGACATAGCTGCGCATCGTCCGTGACGAGCCGATCATGCGCGCCGAGCGCGATGCCGGCGATGGAGGCGACGAACCAGCCAAAGGCCATGTGGCCGAGCGTTCCCAACAGCTTGTCCCAGAGGTCTCCGCTGGGCAAATCCATGTACAAGCGACGTCCACGCGCGGTCCGGTCCCGGCAGGAACACCGGCGACACCAGCCGAAGATTGGCAACGACTTGCCAAAGCCCGATGAAGCCGGCGGCGACGGCGAAGCTGGCGACGCGCCAGTATAGCTGGGAGCGGTTCATGCTGGATCTCCCACCAGCGCCGCGCGGCCGAACAGATGGCGCTGCGCGACCACCAGTCCGGTGTTGAGCAGGTATCCGACGATGCCGATCCACAAGAGATAGGCCAGCATAAGGTCAGGCCTCAGCGCCTGCTGCGCAGTCATGATTGCCGCGCCGAGGCCGATCGGATTGATCGCGATCTCGACGGTGACAGCCACGATCAGGGCGATCCCGGCGGCCAGGCGAAAGGCCAGGAAGATCCGCGGCAGCGCCGCCGGAATGATGATCTTGCGGACCCGATCCGCCGCGCGAAAGACGCAGCGCGCGCGACACTTCAATCAAGCGCGGCTCGATGCTTCCGACCGCGGCGCGGCTCAGGATCAGAATCGGCCAGATGCAGGCGAAGGCGACGATCACGATCTCCATGCGATATCCGAAGCCGAGCGCGATCAGCGCGATCGGCAGCAGCGCGATGGAAGGGATCGGACGGAGCGCCTCGATGGTGACTTCCATCAGGCGGTCGAAGACGTGGAAGATTCCGAGCGCGATACCGAAGGCAAGCCCGATGGCACCGCCGATCAACAGCCCGGCGAACGCCGAGATCAGGGTGTCTCGCGTCGCAATCAGGACCGAGCCGTCCTCGAAAGCCTCCGGCGAGCGCCGCGACAATCGCGCTCGGCGGCGCGAGAGAATCGCTTTGCAGGTGAACCGCGCGCGCCCAGATCTCGAGTCGCCACAAGAACCGCGACCGGAAGCAGAAGCGGCCTTGGCGCGTTCCGGGATCATGCTTCCGAAGCTTTGATGAAATCGAACAGTGCGCGGCGCAGCCGCAGGAATTCCGGATTTTCCCGTGTCGTCAGCTGATCGCGCGGCCGCGGCAGGTCGATCTTGAGTTCAATGCCGATGCGGCCGGGATGCGGCAGACAGCCCGATGACGCGATCACCGAGATAGATCGCCTCTTCGAGATCATGCGTAACGAAGATCACGGTCGCGTTGCTGGCGCGCGCCAGCGCCAGCACCTCGTCCTGCAATCCCTGACGCGTCATCGCATCGAGCGCGCCGAACGGCTCATCCATCAGCAGCGCTTTGGGCTCCTGCGCGAGGCAGCGCGCGATCTGCAGGCGCTGCTGCATTCCGCCCGACATCTCCGCCGGATATTTTCCGGCATGGTTGGGCAGCCCGACCTTCCTGAGCAACTCGTCGATCCGCGCCGCCCGCTCGCGAAGAGGCGACGCCGGATGCCTCCAGCGCCAGCGAGACATTGCCGGCGGCGGTTCGCCATGGCAGCAGCGCCTTGCCATAGTCCTGAAACACGATGGCGATATCGCGGCGCGGCGCCAGCATCGGCTTTCCGTCGAAGGTCACGCTGCCGCTGGTCGGCTGGTACAATCCGGCGGCGAGGCGCAGCGCGGTGGTCTTGCCGCAACCGGACGCGCCGATGATGCAGAGGAATTCGCCCGGCTTCACGTCAAGGCTGACATTCTCGACGATCGTTTTGCCGCCCAGCTTGAGCGTGACATTGGAAAATGCGATCTGCGGTCGCGTCGAGACCGTTGACTTCCGTCACCTGGCTCGCTGCGGCCGCCACGCTCACGATTTGTTCCCCTTAGTCCGGCGGATAGACGAAATCGAGCGTCGAACGCAGGTGAGACGCCAGCATGGTCTGGGCGCCCTCGACGTCGCGCGCCAGAACCCGCTCGGCGAGGCCATCGGTGCGCCGCGACGAATTTCTTGCCGCTGTCGAAGAATCGCATCATGACACGGCGATAGCGATAGGCCTGATCGTATAGATCGGAATGCGCCGTCGAGCAGCCGCTTCGATCCGCAAGCCGCCAGCAGCGCGGTGTGAAACGCCTTGTGCAGCCGGTCGAACTCCGGCGCGCCTTCGCGGAAATCGTTGCCGGTCCGCTCGATGTGCCGGCGCATCTGGTGCAGCGCGCTGACGATGCCGGCCTCCCAGGCGTCGTCGCCGCTGGCCGATCGCGAGCCGCAGCGCCTCGATCTCGACCACGGTGCGCATCCGCGTGATATCCAGGAGATCCTCGCGGCTGACGTCGGCTACGCGGAAACCGCGCTGGCCGATGCCGACAATCAATCCCCGCGATACCAGCCGGGACAGCCCCTCGCGCAGCGGCGTGGCGCCGATCTCGTAACGCTGGACGAGATCGACGATGCCAAGCCGCGCGCCGGGCGCGAGGTGGCCGGCAGATGATGTCGCGCTCGACGAGGATCGCCGCGCGTTCGCTCAGCGTATCGGTCCCCGGCACTTCGGCTGGATCGGTTCGCGCCAATGTCGACATCTCCGGCAGCGTCTAGTTCAGGATCAGCTTATTGAGATCGAGCTTGGTTTGCAGCATTTTCTGCGACGACATGACGTCGATCCACCAGGCGAGTTGTTCGGCCTTCAGCGCCTGGCTCGGACTGGTTCGGCGGCGACGCCTTCACCAGTTCGATCGGCTGCTTGGTGAATTTCGCGATCGACGCCCAGGCTTTTTCGCGATCGGTATTGACGATCTCCGCGCCCTCCGCGATCGCGGCGCGGAATTTCCTGATGGCTATCGGAGTTTTTCTCCGCCCAGTCGCGCGACGCCGCATAGAAGATGATGGGCTCGGTCCGCGCCAGTTCGGCGCCATAGCGCGCGCCCACCGTGCCGAGACCGGCATTGGTCATGCGCGTAACGAACGGTTCCGCCGTCAGCACCACGTCGACGCCGCCGGATTTGATGATATCGGCCATGGTCGGGAACGTCACCTCGACGAAATTCACGCTTTTCGGATCGACGCCTTTTTCAACCAGCCATTTGACGAACAGCACATGAAGGAATGCGCCGAGCCCTGGCGCCCCCACTTTCTTGCCGACGAAATCCTTCGGCTCCTTGATGCTGACGCCATTTCGCACGAAGGCGGCGATATTGACGTTGGAGGTCGGGTTCATGACCGACGCTCCGGCGACCGCGACCAGATCGAGGCCGCCGTCGACGGCCTGCAGGAACACCGTCGACGTCGGGCCGCCGATCTGGATCGAATTGGAGAGGATAGCCGCCGGGATGTTCGAGTTGATGCCGATCAGAACCATTTCGGCGTCAAGCCCGTGCTTCCTGAAGATACCCTCATCGACCGCCACCATCGCCGAGGCGCAGTCGGTCGTCGCGGTGCAGCCGATCTGGATCTTGGTCTGCGCATAGAACGGGGCTGGCGGCCAGGATCGCCGCAAGCGATCGCTGCGGCCAGGAATTTTGTCATCGATGGCCTCCCGATTGCGAAATTTCCATCGTAGCTCTTGATTATCGATATTTTATATGATCATATATTTTATCGAACTACAAGGGGAGATGCGCGTGAAACTCGCGACATTTCGGTCCGGCGGTCAGGAAAAGATCGGTCTGGTCCATACCAACGACTCTCGGCTGTTCGATCTGGCTGCGGCCGTCGGACCGCGGCGGGCGAAGCAATCCGGCCTTCGCCTCGATGCTGGCTCTGATCGATGCCGGCCCTGCCGCGCTCGATCAGGCGCGGACAGTTGTTCGACGACAGCGGCAAGGACGAGACACTTTCGGTCGATGTCAGCTGCTGCCGAAATGCTCGCGCCGATCCCCGAGCCGCGGCAGATGCGGGACGGCATGTCGTTTCCGCTGCATATCCTGCAGGCGCCGCGCGGCCAGCTCAAGCTGGCCGCACGCGCAAAAAACGACATGGCGGAACTTGCGCGGATCGAGGCCGAGCCGCTCGGCGAATTGCCCGAGGTCTATCGCAGGCAACCGATCTATTACATCACCAACCGTTTCAGCGTGCGCGGCACCAACACCACGGTAAAGTGGCCGCGCTACAGCAAGGTGATGGATTACGAGCTCGAATTCGGGATCATCACCAAGAACAAGGGCGCCAATATCCCGGCGTCGAAGGCAAAAGATCACATCTTCGGCTTCACCATCTTCAACGATTTTTCGGCGCGGGACGCCCAGCGCATCGAGATGGAAGGACGGCTCGGCCCCGCCAAAGGCAAGAGCTTTGATGGCGGCAACGTCATGGGCCCATGGATCGTGACACCGGATGAGATCGGCGATCCCTACAAGCTCAAGATGGAAGCGCGCGTCAACGGAAAGATGCGCTCGCAGGGCGTCACCGAAGGAATGCTGTTTTCGTTCGAGGAGATCATTGCGCATGTCACCAGGGATGAAACCCTGATGCCCGGCGAATTCATCGGCTCGGGCACCGTCGGCAATGGCTGCGGACTTGAACTCGGCTGGTATCTCGAACACGGTGACACCATCGAGCTTGAAGTCGAAAAAATCGGGGTCCTGAAAAACAAGGTCGAGCGGCAGGACGCCTGAGGTCCGAAACACTCGATAGATACGACAAAATTATTCGAGGAAACGAATATGGCCAGACGACTGATCGATATTTCCGTGCCGCTGCAAAACGACGTGCCGGCCGATCCGCCGGGGGACATCCGATCATCCAGTACCATCGATCACCAGCAGAGCCTGCCGCGCATGCTGCGGTTCTTCGAAGGACTCAAGGCCGAGGATCTGCCGGACGGACAGGGCTGGGCGATGGAGAGGTGCAGCTCTCGACCCACAACGGCACCCATCTCGATGCGCCCTACCATTATCACCCGACCATGAATCGCGGCGAGCGGGCATGGACCATCGACGAGGTGCCGCTGGAATGGTGCCTGCAGCCGGGCGTCAAGCTGGACTTCCGGCATTTCCGGACGGCTATGTCGCGACCGCCAGGGATGTCGAGGCCGAACTCAAGCGCATCGGCCACACGCTTTCGCCGCTGGAGATCGTCGTGGTCAATACCAGCGCCGGCGCCAAATACGGCCGGCCGGATTACGTCAATTCCGGCTGCGGCATGGGCTATGAGGCGACGATGTACCTGCTCGAGCGCGGCGTGCGGCTGACCGGCATCGACGGCTGGAGCTGGGACGCGCCGTTCGTCTACACCGCGAAGAAATACGCCGAGACCAGGGACGCCAGCCTGATCTGGGAAGGCCACAAGGCCGGGCGCCACATCGGCTACTGCCACATCGAAAAGCTGCACAATCTCGAGCAATTGCCGTCGACCGGTTTCACCGTGTCCTGTTTTCCGGTCAAGATCGAGCGCGCCTCGGCGGGCTGGACGCGGGCGGTCGCGATCATCGACGGATGAGACTTCCGACGCGCAAGCATCAGCTTTCGGGAACACGCCCCGCGCGCCGCGACGAATCCGGGCATATCTCTTGGGCCTGTCGATCCAGCGATATTGATTGCGACCGATGACAGCGCGGCCGCCGCCGGAACTGAAATCTAAACAATCGCGTAATCCATTGAATAAGATAAGAAAATGCCCTAAAGGCGCTACGGATACCGCGAGCCCCCGGCTGGCCGCAGGCGCCGCCGCTGTTCACCCTGGCTCGCGGAATTCGCACGATCCGCCGCGGACGATTTTCCGCCTTCACAAGCTGATGCCGAGATCGTAACACCTACTTTAGTTTCGCCGTCGAGACGTACCCTGCGCCGGGGTTTCCCTTGCTGGGGACGCGGGCAAGGCTACAATAAGATCAAGGCCGACAAGGCCAGTGGAGTGGAGAGAAACGATATGACAAAAACATCCCGACTGCCTTTTTTCCGGTCATTGCCCAGGCTGCTCGGAGCGACGGCTTTGGGCCTGCTGGCAACGGCTTCCAGCCAGGCTCTGGCCGCAGACCCCATCAAGATCGGCGTCATCGCGGAAGCGCAGGCCATTGCCGGGGCGTCGATCCCGCAGGCCGCCCAGATGGCCGCCGACGAAATCAATGCCAAGGGCGGCGTCGACGGACGCAAGATCGAAATCATCACCTATGACAACCACTCCTCGTCGGCCGATTCCGTTCGTGCGTTCCAGCGCGCGGTCAATGAGGACAAGGTCAACATCGTCATCGCCAGCTATATCAGCGAAGTGGTGCTCGCGCTGGAGCCCTGGGCCTCGCGCCTGAAGACGCCTTTCATCACGCCGGGTGCTGCGTCCAACGAGATCAGCAAGAGCGTCCATAACGATTACGAAAAGAACAAATACACCTTCCACGGCTATCTGACCTCGGCTGCGCTTGCGCTGTCGGTCTGCGACGCAGCCAAGGAATTGCTCGTTGATCAAAAGCACATGAAGACCGCCGTCATCATGAGCGAGGACGCCGCCTGGACCAAGCCGCTCGACGTCGGATACGAGGAATGCCTGCCCAAGATCGGGTTGAAGGTGCTCGATCACATCCGCTTCTCGCCTGACACCACCGACTTCACGCCGATCTTCAACAAGATCGAAGGCACCAAGCCCGACGTGATGATCACCGGCATCTCCCATGTCGGCGTGCAGCCGACGGTGCAGTGGAAGAACCAGCAGGTTCCGATTCCGATGTTCGGAATCAGTTCCCAGGCCACCAACTCGACCTTCGGCAAGGACACCAATGACGCCTCCAACGGCGTGCTCTATCAGGGTGTCTCGGGTACCGGAGTCGCGGTGACGGAGAAATCGGTTCCCTTCGCGGATGGGTTCAACAAGAGGTTCGGCAACTTCCCGTCCTATGCCGGCTACACCTCGTATGACGAAGTCTACTATATCGCCGATGCCGTGAAGCGCGCGGGCTCGACGGATGCGGACAAGCTGGTCGAGGCGCTGGAAAAGACCGACTGGGTCGGCACCATCGGCCGCACCCAGTTCTACGGCAAGGACGACCCGTTCACCCACTCGATCAAATACGGCAAGGGCCTGATTACCGGGTTGATGCTGCAGTGGCAGGATGGCAAGCAGGTCGCCGTCTGGCCGCCGGAAGTCGCCAAGGGCCAGTTGAAGTTCCCAAGCTTCATCAAGGTCACATCGAACTGATATCCGCATGATCATGCTCCCGGGACACCCCCGGGAGCATTTTCGCGATTGCAGCTTTCCAGAAAGTGAGGCAGCGGTGCTGCCGCGGCCGATATAATGCTTGCCTTTCAAATCCTGATCGACGGTTTTGCCATCAGCGCGCTATACGCTCTCGGGGCTACCGGCTTCACCCTCATCTTCGGCGTCTCCGGCGTGCTCAATCTTTCGCACGGCGCCATCATGGTGCTGGCGGCGGTGGCGGCATGGGCGGCGGCGAGCGTGCTCCATGTCGACACCTATTCCGGCGCGCTGATCGGCGTCGCGGTGGCGCTGGTCGCCGCCTTTGCCACCTACTTCGCGGTGGTGCAGCCGATCCAGAAATCGACGCGAATTCCCAACGAGGAGAAGGAAATCTTCGTTCTCACCGGCACGCTTCTCTGGGGAATCATGATCCAGGAGCTGATCGCGTATTTCTTCACCAACAATGCCAAGACGGTGCTTCCGATCGTCGAGGGCGTGATCGACATCCTCGGCGTCCGCACGCCGAAGAACGAAATCTTCACCGCCGTGGTCTGCTGCCTCGTGATTGCGCTACTCTGGCTGCTCGTGAACCGCACCCGCACCGGCAAGGCGGTGCTGGCGGCCTCGATGAACCCGCGCGGCGTCACGCTGCTCGGGCTCGAGCTGGGAAGCATCTATGTCGTGGTCTGGGCGATTTACGGCATCCTTGCCGGCATCGCCGGCGTGCTGCTCGGAATGTTCCTTGGGGTCTCCTCCTACAGCGTCGGGCCCCTCACCGCGAGCGCGTTCTCGATCGTGGTGCTGGGCGGCCTCGGCAGCGTGTCCGGTTCGCTGATTGCCGCCTTCGTGGTCGGCTATCTCGAAACGATCACGGCCTACCTCGTTTCGCCGGCCTACCGGACCATTCCGGCGCTGCTGCTCCTGGTCGTCGTGATGTACATCCGGCCGCAAGGCCTGCTCGGGAGGCGTTGAGCATGGCCGATTTCTTCAAATCGCGGTTGTTCTTCATATCGCTCGCCGTCGTCATCATCGCCTCGACGCTGCCGCTCTATGTGTCCGGCTATGTTCTCGGCCTGCTGACGGTCGCCTATTATTTCGGCGTGTTCGCGATGGCGTGGGACCTCTTGTTCGGCTTCGCGGGCGAAGTGAATTTCGGCCCGACCTTCCTGATCGGCGTCGGCGCCTATACCGCCGGCATTCTCAACAACCAGTACGGATGGTCGGTCTATCTGTGCATCGTGCTGGGCGCGATGGCGTCGGTGATCGCGGGCTTTGTCCTGGCGCTGCCCGCCTTGCGCGTGCGCGGCCCCTATTTCGGGCTGACCACGCTCGTTGCGGTATTGATGCTGCAGAACTTCATCGTGGTGTTCGCCGATCTCACCGGCGGTGAAATCGGCCTGACCATCCCCGACGTCATTTCAATCGACGCCGGCGTGAATTACTGGATCGCCCTCGGCTTCATGACTATCAGTGCCATCATCCTGTACGGGCTTTCGCAGTCGCCGATCGGCCTGGTATTGCAGGCGAGCGGTCAGGACCCGGTCCAGGCCGGCGCGCTTGGCTTCAATATCGTCAAGCACAAGCTCGCCGCCTTCGTCGTCAGCGCCTTTTTCTCAGGCCTGTCGGGCGCGCTTCTGGTGTTTTATTTCGGCACCGCCTCGGTCGGCACCGTGGTCGATGTCGCGGTCGGGGTGAACGTCATCGTCGCCGCGGTGCTCGGCGGCCGGCGCACGGTGCTCGGCGCGGCGCTCGGCGCCATCTTCCTGATCGTCGCCGGCGAATTCCTGCGGCCAACCGGGGAACTCGCGACCTTCATCGTCTCGGCGGTCGCGCTGCTCGTCGTTTTGTTCTTCCCGGGCGGCTTCCTCGGGGCGGCCCTGTCGCGTGAGGCGCGCTCGTGATGGACGCCAGCACCAACAACCCGCCCGTTCTCGAGGTCCGCGGCCTCACCAAGCGCTTCGGCGGTCTCACCGCGGTCAAGGGCCTCAATCTCGATCTGCGCGCCGGCGAGATTTTCGGCCTGATCGGCCCGAACGGCTCCGGCAAGTCGACCGCGATGAAGGCGATCATGGGCATCGAGCGCCCCAGCGCGGGCGAAGTCATCTTCCAGGGTGAAAACGTCGCCGGCCTGCCCGCGCACAAGATCGCGCGCAAGGGGTTCGGCATGGTGTTCCAGCACTCACGGCCGCTCAACCGGCAGACCGTGCTGGAGAACATCATGGTCGCGCTGCTGCCGGACAGCCTGTTGATGCTGTTTGCGGACAAGGCGCTGACCGAACGCGCCAAATGGATCGCCAACCGCGTCGGCCTCGGCGCCGTGATGGACCGTCGTCCGCCGACCTTGCCGTTCGCGGACCTGCGCCGGCTTGAACTCGCCAAGGCCATCGCCAGGGATCCCAAGGTGGTGCTGGTCGACGAGCCCTTCGCCGGACTGACGCTGGCCGAAGTCGGCACATTCTCCGAGCTGATCCGCAGCTTCCGCGACGAAGGCCGCGCGGTGCTGTTGGTGGACCACAACGTCAAGAGCGTCGCGGCACTGGTCGATCGGGTACTGGCGATGTATCTCGGCGAGGAAATCGTCACCGGCCGCGCCGACGAAGTGATGCGCAACGAGACGGTGCGGCGGGTCTATCTCGGTGGCGCGATCGAGACATCGGCCCGTCCGGAAACCAGCTTCAAGGACAAGGTTCCGCTGCTGCAAGTCGAGAATGTCAGCGTCTTCTACGGCAAGGCCCAGGCGCTGGAGGATGTTTCGATCCACGTCCATCAGGGCGAGTTCGTCTCCGTGGTCGGGCTCAATGGCGCCGGCAAGACCACGCTGTTCAATACGATCTCCGGCTTCCTGCCCTACACCGGCGAAATCCTCCGCGATGGCGAAAAACTGCGCAATATCAGCCCCGCACGCATCGCGCGAAGCGGGATCGTGCAATGTCCGGAATCGCGTGAACTGTTCGGCGAGATGAGCGTGCGCGAAAACCTCGATCTCGGCGGCCAGCATCTGGCCGACGAGGAGCGAGAGAAGCAGCTCGCATGGCTGTTCGAGCTGTTTCCGATCCTGAAGCAACGCCAGGGCCAGATGGCGCAGACGCTCTCCGGCGGCGAGCAACAGATGCTGGCAATCGGCCGCGCGCTGATGATGCAGCCCAAAATCCTGATCCTGGACGAACCGACGCTGGGCCTGGCCCCGGTCATTCTCGAACAATTGTCCAAGGCGCTGGAGCGGCTGCGCCAGACCACGCAGATTACCGTGCTGCTGGGCGAGCAGAACGTAACCTTTGCGCTTCCGCACGCCGACCGGGTGTATGTGCTGGAACATGCGCGGATCGTCTGGGAAGGCGATCCAGGGCGCTTTGCCGCGGAAGCCGGCGCAGGCTATCTCTGAGAGCGAGCGTTCCTGATCCGGCTTACGTCAATTGGCTCTGACGGTTCGGATTTGCATGGCGGGTCGTGCGAGTTGCGTCGGAGTGATCTCGGGTATCGTGCTGAAGCCGGCAACTTCCGCCTGCACGGCTTCCGATATCCAGTTCGACGCCGACGGCTGCACGATCGCCAGGGTGACCAGCGCGATTACAAGAAGCCCGGACAAAGCCAAAAATCCGATGCCCCATTTTTGATAGATGCTGCCGTCGCTTTTGCCGGATTTGTCGAGCGAACCATGCATGGATGCCTCCACTATGCGGATGTACCCCGGGCATGGCTTAGCGCAATGCGCGCCAAACGAATGTGAGCTGCTTCACATGAATTACGCGCGCGAGTTTGTGCCCTTGATTACTCGCTAATTATCTTCGCTCCCCGCCCCCGCGAGTTCCTGAAGCGGTTCGGCATCCAATACCACGATGGCGCCGTGTTCGAGCCGAACCCAGCCGCGTGTCGCCCAGGCCCGCAGCTGCTTGTTGATACTTTCCCGGGTCATGCCGACCATCTCGCTGATTTCCTGCTGGGTGACCGCGATCGTGCGGCCGCCCTGCGCGGCCTTGTGCCTTTCGGTAAGACGAATCAGCGCGCTGGCGAGCCGGCCCGGCAGATTCTGAAGGATGATCTGTTCGACCTGGTCGCTGGTCCAGCGCAGGCGCGCGCAAAGCAGCTCGATGAATTTCATCGCCAGCGCCGGCTGGCTTCGCACGAAGGGAAGAAATTCGCGGCGGTCGATGATAAAGACTTCACAATTGGTGTTCGCGGTGGCGTCGGCGGTCCGCTCTCGCCCATCGAGCAAGGCGATTTCCCCGAAGATCTCGCCAGGTCCGATCAGATTCAAGATCGCGCTGCGGCCATCGGGTGAAGAGATACTCATCTTCGCAGTACCCGAGATAACCACATACAGGCTGTTGCCCGGATCTCCCTTGGAATAGATCGTGGCGCCCCGTTTCAGCGAGACCGGCTTGGCGTAGCGGCAGAGCTGGTCGAGTGCCTCGGAATCGAGATCGCAGAAGATCGGGTGCTTGCGCAGCACCGCCAATTTGTTGCTCGGAAACGACCGAGCTTCATGCGTCTTGTCCTCAGGCACGCCAATCAGATCTCCAACAGCGGAGCAGGCATGATGCGCTCCGGAAGATGATCATCGTAACATCATATTCGGGCAGAGCATGTGAAAGCTGGATGTCGGCGGGTCATTTATAGCGAAAGATCAACTCAGGACAAGCGTTTGAGGGCCTCCCGGCAAATTCGGGGCGGGCGCAAGGCGAGAAAACGCAGATCCCGCGATGAGCGCGGTTGACGCAACGGCTCCATCTCAAGTTGTGTTTCCCGGGACAATCAATCGCGAGCCGCTGCCCGCGACGACAACGACGTCGGTCGGCCGCATCCTCCGGGCCGTCCCACGGTCTGGTAAAATCGGGGGCGGCCTTCGGCCGCAATGCGTCCACGGCACGCATGGCGCTGATGCACCACGCGGATGACTTCCAGGGGAGATTTCAGCGCTTTTGAGAAGGCCCCTTCAGACGCTCCGGCCGCGTTTGATAATCACCCCAGGCGATCGCGGCCGCCAACAGCAAAAACATCGCAGCCACCGCCGCGCCCACCAGCATCGCATCGAAAGGCATCATGACCTCCTCTCAGTCGAAGCCATTATCCTCGACGTCAGATGGCGGTCGTTGATCCGGATCAAATCGCTCTGGATTTTGGGGAGCGTATCGGTCGCGTCCCCTCACGCAGCGGAGAGGGCCTCGGCGCGCGTCGGGTCCAGCAGGCAGACGCTGCCGGGCATGATCTCGATCACCCCGTCGCGCTCGAATTTGGTGAAGGTCCGGCTGACCGTTTCGATGGTCAGGCCGAGGTAATCGGCGATGTCCTGACGGCTCATCGGCAGGGGCACCATCCGCGATGGACCCGAGAGGTGAACCAGTCGATCGCGCCAGCCAACCAGGAAGGTGGCGACTTTTTCCTCCGCAGAGCGCCGGCCGAGCAGCACCAGGTGATTCTGGGCCTGGCTCAGTTCGCGAACCGCCAATTCATTGATGCGGCGCAACAAGTCCGGCCTCGTCTCGCTAAATCGCGCAAACGCGGATTTGGAGAACTGGCAAAGCACGGCATGTCCGATCGCCTCGGCAGAGAAGTTGTGACGAGCCGACGCCGCCAATCCCAGAAAGTCGCCTGGCAGCGCAAATCCGATGATCTGCCGGCGGCCATCGGGAAGCAGCTTGTAAAGCCGCATGATGCCCTCCAGCAGGTTGTAGAAAGAGGTCGTCATCTCCTCCTGGGCGAACACGGTCTCGCATGCTCCAAGATGGACATGGCGACTCAAATGCGCCAGTTCGCGCAGTTCGGCATGCTCGAGGGCCGCGCAGACACTTAGCCGGCGTATCGAGCATTCGGCACAGGGATGCCCGTTCGGCTCGCCTGCCACCAGAGACATCGTCATGCGTCACTCCAGGATGGACCGCGCTCAAGCACCGGCCCGCAGATTGGTCACATCTTAGCCGGCCGGCGGGATCCTGTTTGATGCAGATCAAGCAGGCACCGCCTTCGGCGCAATATCAGGGATCCATCGCCAGGCTTGGCTCGCAATGGAGGACGAACGGCCCGCAATGCTGCGATTTGTCCTGCACCAAATCCTCGCCACGCTGCTCGCGATAGCTCCGGCATTGGCAGCCTCACCGGCCGAACAGCGCGGCAAGGCGTATGCGCTCTCCCATTGCGCGCGGTGCCACGCGATCGATCGCGTGTCAAGCAGCCCGTTCAAGGCCGCGCCGCCGTTTCGAACCCTGCACCTGCGCTATCCCGTCGAAACCCTCGGCGAAGCGCTCGCGGAGGGGATCTATACCGGCCATGCGCGGATGCCTGCGTTCGAGCTCACCCCTGACCAGATCCACGATCTGCTATCATACCTGAAAACCCTCGAATAAGTCCGTCGCGGCGCGTCTACAGCGCCTGCACGGTCCAGGCGATCACATCCTTCGCCATCCGGCCGAACGCATCATTGAAGGCCGCAACGGCCGCCTGAGGCTCGACCTTGTCGAACTTCTGGTTTTGCTCGAACAAACGCGACGCGACGACTTTCCCGTCCTTGTCGACAATTCTCGCCGACAATCCGATCTGCGCCACCGGCTGCGAATCCACCGCAATCTGGAAATGCCGGATGTCGATCAGGAGCTGGAAGTCGGCCTGACCAATATCCGTGGTGCGCAAGGGCGCGTGAGCGATATCGTAGTTCTCGAAACTCTCGATCAGCCTTGCCTGCAGCAGCTTCGGAATGCTGTCAGCCCACATGAATTCCGAGAAATCCGGATAGTCCTTGACCGGGGAGAACAGCATTCGCTGGGTCTGGAGCATTGCAACCGCGGAGGGCTCCGGGATCACCAGTTGCCCCTTGATCGTTTTGGCGGGGGCCGCGAAGTTCTGCACCGCGCGCAGGTCATAGGTGATTTTTTGCGGCGGCGTCCCGCCACCCGTCATTTTTTCGACGCCGGCGATGATGCTGTCGAGCTTGGGGGTATTGCGCGCCAGCCCTTCCGAGAAAACCTTGAAATTGGCGATGGTGTCCTTCAACGGCTCGGAGTTCTCGCTGAGCACGGAATCGACCTTGCGCAACGCATCGCGGGCTGCCTGCGTCATGCTCTGCCCGGCGCCCTGCTCGGCAATCAGCGTCGGCACCTCGCCGGTGTTCGAAACTTGCGTTCCACCCTCCAGCGCGATCACGGGAACGCCGGTCAGGCCCTGGAATTCCAGACCGACCTTGGTGTCGGCCCGCACCGGCGTATAGGAAGCGACCGAGATCGTTGCGTTGACGCGGCGGGGACTATCCGGCGCAAGCCCGAGGTCGGTCACCTCGCCGACGCGAATCCCGTTGAACAGCACGCCGGCCCCGATCAGGAGCCCGGGTACCGAGCCGTCGAACTGGACGTGATAGGTCTTGCGCGGGCCAATCCCGCCGGTGTTGTGAAGCCAGTACACGAAGCCGAACACGGCGACGATGGTCGCCAGCACGAAGGCGCCGACAACGACGAAGGGAGCGCGGGTTTCCATCTTTTTAACTCGCTTTGGGTTGCAGCATCTGGGAGCGCTTGCCGTGGAAATAGGCCCTCACCCAGGGATGCTCGGATTGAAGAAGTTCGCTGCATCGGCCCGATGGCGACGATCTTGCCGTCCGCCAGCGCCGCGACGCGATCGCACTCGGTATACAGGCTGGCGAGATCATGGGTCACCATGAACACCGTCAGCCCCAGCGTCTCTTGCAAGCGTCTTGATCAGCGCGTCGAAATCACCGGCAGCGATCGGATCAAGGCCCGAGGTCGGCTCGTCGAGAAATACGATTGCCGGATCGAGCGCGAGCGCGCGGGCCAAGCGCCACGCGTTTGGTCATGCCGCCCGACAGTTCGGCAGGAAACTTGTCGGCATCCTCCGGCGACAAGCCGACCATTTCGAGCTTGGCGATGGCGATCTCGTCCATCAATGCCTGCGACAGCGTCAGATTTTCCCGCAGGGGAAACTGGATATTCTGCCGCACGGTAAGTGACGAAAACAGCGCGCCCTGCTGGAACAGGATGCCCCATCGTCCGGCGGCGCTCTGGGTGCTGCGATCCTCGCTGCGCCCGATGGCTGCGCCCATGACTTCGATCTCGCCGCTTCGCCGCGGAATGAGCCCGATGATGGTTCGCATCAAAACGGTCTTGCCGCCGCCGGAAGCGCCGACCAGGCCGAGGATCTCGCCCCGGCGCACGTCGAGCGACAGATGGTCGATCACGATTTGCCGGCCGAAGCCGACCACAAGATCCTTGACGCGTATCGCGAATTGAGGAGCCGCCTGCTGCATCGTCACATTCCAATCGATGCGAAAAATACGGCAAACAGCCCGTCGAGCACGATCACCAGAAATATCGATTTCACCACCGATGTCGTCGTCTGCTTGCCGAGCAATTCGGCGCTTCCCTTCACGCGCAGGCCCTCGCTGCACGCGACGATCCCGATCGCCAATGCCATGAACGGCGCCTTGATAATGCCAACCTTGAAGCTGGTCACGGACACGGCATCATGCAGGCGCGCGATGTAGATCGCCGGACCCATGTCGCCGTAGAACTGCGCCACGAGACCGCCGCCATAGAGTGCCGCCATCGACCCGATGAAACTCAGGATTGGTAGCGCGCAAACCAGCGCAATGATGCGCGGCAGGATCAGGACTCCGACGGGGTCGAGCCCCATCGTCGACAGCGCGTCGATCTCCTCGCGCATCTTCATCGAGCCGAGCTCGGCGGTGTAGGCACTCCCGGAGCGGCCGGCGACCATGATCGCGACGATCAGCACGCCCAGTTCGCGCAACACCAGAATGCCGACCATGTCGACGACATAGGAATCGGCGCCGAATTTTCGGAAATGGAAGAATCCCTGCTGCGCGATGATGGCGCCGATCAGAAAGGTGATCAGCACCATGATCGGGATGGCCTGCCAGCCGACCCGGTACAACTGGTAGACCAGCGACGTCAGCCGCAACGACCTTGGCCGGCGCAGCACGCCGACGAGAGCCAGAGCGAGCGAACCCAGCATTTGCAGGAATACGGCGACGTCTTCCCTTGCCCCGACCGCACCGCGGCCGATGTCGTTCAATTTGGCCACAACAGGGTTTAGAGCAGGCGCCGGCGCCGGATTGCGTCGATTGACCTGATGAAGCTTCTTCGATCAGGCCGGCATAGTTATCGGCAACGCCGACGACATCGGCGGGGCGACCGGAAGCCGCCGCACGCCGCAATATTTTCTCGAGCAGCCAGGCCCCGAGCGTATCGAGCTCGCGCACCCCCGCCATATCAAGTTTGACCGCCTTCGCCCGGTCAAGATCCCCGCTGACCGAGCCGGAGAGTACCTCCAGGGTCGCAGCATTATCCGCGGTCCAGGCCCCGCCGGGACGCAGTTCAAGCACATCGCCCGATGGCGTGGCCGTTAACAGAGGGAGAGAAGCCAAGATTTGTGTTCCTCTTCAATACAATGGCCATGTCTATGCTTTGGCGCAGCCTTCAACTTGACCTGCCTCAAGGGAGAATCCGGCGTGCCGCGCCTGTTGACGCAAATCAAAGGCGACATCCGCTCCTCGCCTAGACTTTCGTTTAGATGATGCAAAAAAGGCAAGACCGATGTTCGACCAAGGCCAATTGAAGGACGAGTTGCAGGCGCTCAAAAGTGAGGTGTCACGCCTGCTCGATACCACGGGCGAGGGAATTTTCGACGCCTCGAAGACCCGCGCGGAGGCGCTCGCGGATCAGATCAAGGCCGCCCTGAACGATCTCGGCGAGACATTGAGTGAACAGGAAGAGCATATCGGGGACATCGTCTCGGAGCGGCCCATCACGACGCTCGCCTCCGCCTTCGCGCTGGGTGTCGTTGTCGGGTTCATGCTGAGGAGACATTAAGGTGAACACGGAAAACGTCGTCAAACAACTGCGCGTACTATGGCGCACCGACCGGATCATTGCCGACATAAGGATGCGGCATTTGCTTGTCGGCCTTGGCTTGCGGGCATTCGCCGCGCTGATCGCGGTCTTTGGTCTCCTGATGCTGGAACTGTCGGCCTATTTTGCACTGGTTCAATTCTGGAGCGCGATTTACGCCGCCGCCATTCTCGGCGCGCTCAACTTCGTGATCGCCGGGCTGTTGTTTGCGGTCGCGGCGCGGCCGCCGTCGGGGCGCGAACTGGAGCTCGCGAACGAAATCCACGGCGCCTCGGTCGAGGCGCTGCAGATCGAGGCCCGCGCGCTGCAATCGCAGGTGTCGGGAGCGATCCACCATCCGCTAAACAGTGTCTTGCCATTGATGATCATCCCCCTGCTTAGCATCATCATCAAGAGCCTGAAGAAGCCGGCGGCCGCCGCGACACCTGCGAAATCAGGCGCGGCAGAAAAAAAATGACTGCGGCTTCCGACCCAGGCCGCACGCCCACCCAATATGGAGCAAAACCGATATGCGAAGCACCCACCCCACGCCGATTCTGAATACCTCGCTACCGGCACAGTTTCGGCAGATCCGGCTTGAACTCGCGCGCGAACCCGGCCACCCCGAGGGTGACGCCGCCGTCGGCTATGTGATCGTTGCACCGCTCGACGCCGATGACCGGATCGATGCCGAGCTGTGGCGCGCGCATCGCGAGGCATGCCGGATTGCACGAATGCGGCCGGACCAGGACGACGTCCTCGGCCATCTCGTTCACCGCCCCGGCGGCGGCTGGGCCTTCCACTACGATGCCGGCGCCTACGTGCCGGACGAAGTCGGCGTTCACCTCGCCGACGAGCGTTTCGTGCCGGGCGAATACGTCTCGATCAAGGAGGCCCGCAAGACGCACACCTACCGCGTCGTGGTGGTATCGCATCTCTAGAGCATGTCATTCCGGGGCGGGAGCGAAGCGACCGAACCCGGAATCCCGACGTGATGAGGAAGGTGCGATAAGGAAATAGCAAGACAATCTGCAGATTCCAGGATTTGCGCTGCGCGCGCCTTGGATTGAGGTTAGAGCACCAGCTTCACATCGCAAATGCCGGGATCGGCTGGATCGGTCTTGATCTCGAAGCCGAGACTCCGGCACATCTCCAGCATGATCGTGTTTTCCTGCAAGACGTCGCCCGAGATCATCTTGAGGCCTTCGGACCGGGCATATTCAATGATCAACTGCATCAATGCCCAGCCGAGCCCCCTGCCCTTGAGATCGGATCTCAGCAGGATCGCATATTCGCCGTTTTCGTAGATCGAGTCGGAGTGGATCCGAACCACGCCGACCAGGTCGTTCGTGACCCCGTCGAACGCAACAAAGGCCATCGCACGGGCATAGTCGAGCTGGGTCAGCCGCGCGATGAATTCGTGGCTGAACTCCTTCATCGGGGCAAAGAAGCGAAGCCGCAGATCCTGGCTCGTGACCTGCTTCAGAAACTCGTGGAGCAGCGGCTCGTCCTCAGGCCTGATCGGGCGCACGGCGACCCGCCAGCCGCCCCTAACCTCGATTTGCCGCTGCCATTGCGACGGGTATGGCCGCACGGCGAAATTGGCCGGGCCTGAACCGCCGAACTTTCGTTCCACCTTTCCCACCGCGATCCGCGCATCGACCGCCAATACGCCGTTCTCGTCCGCCAGCAGCGGATTAATGTCGAGCTCGCGGATTTCGGGAATATCGGCCGCCATCTGTGCGATCTTGACCAGGACCAACGCTACGGCGTCCTGCATGACTGCGGGCACATCCCGGTAGGCCCGCAGCAGCCGCGAAACGCGGGTGCGCTCGATGAGGCTGCGTGCCAGTTGCAGGTCAAGCGGCGGAAGCGCCAGGGCCTTGTCGTTGATGATTTCGACCGCCGTGCCGCCGCGGCCGAACACAACGACGGTGCCGAAAGTCGGATCGTCGGCTAGGCCGAGAATCAACTCGCGCGCCTTGGACCGCACCACCATCGCCTGCACGATGACGCCCGCTATCCGCGCTTCGGGACGTAGCGCCTTTGCCCGCGCGATGATCTCGGCGGTGGCCGCGAGCACCGCCTCGGGGGTGGTGAGGTTGAGCACGACGCCGCCGACATCGGATTTGTGAACGATGTCCCGCGACATGATCTTGAGCACCACGGTCGCGCCTTGCGCGAACAAACCTGAAGCATGAGCCACGGCTTGCTCGGCATCGGCGGCCGCAAATGTCGGCACCATCGGGATATCGTAGGCCTCGAGCAGCCGCTTGATCTCGACCGGGTCAAGCCACTGCCGGCCATCGGCAAGTGCCGCGGCAACGATGCCCCGCGCCACGTCAATGTCGGGCGCAAAATCGGCGGGCATGGCCGGCGGGACCTGCGCCAGTATCGCGAGCACCTCGCGGTGCTGCACCAGATGCATGAAGCCGCGGACCGCATCATCCTCGGTGGGGTAGTTGGGAATCCCGGCGCCGCTCAGCATGTCGCCGATTTTCTGGTCGGCACCGACCCAGGCCGCGAGCACCGGCTTGGCCGAGCCGCGGTGCTGCTCGCGGTATTTTTTGACCATGCCGGTCACGGTCGTCGCGATGTCGTCAGCCCGGGCGATCGCGGTTTGGACATTCATGACCAGGATCGCATCGTTGGCCGGGTCGGCCAGCAGGACCTCGAGCGCGGCTGCATATCGCGCCGGATCCGCATCGCCAACGATATCGACGGGATTTGACCCCGACCACGTCGACGGGAGCACCGCGTCGAGCTTTTTGCGGATCTCGGGCGTGATCGGAGCCGGCGTTCCTCCCAACTCGGAAAGCCGGTCGATCGCGAGAACACCGATGCCGCCGCCATTGGTCAGGATCGCGAGCCGCTTTCCCGGTGGTGAACCGACGCGTCCCAGCGTCTCGGCACAGTCGAATAATTCTCGGAGGTCCGACACCCGCAGGATTCCGGCGCGACGGAACGCGGCATCGTAAACCGCGTCCGAGCCGGCCAGCGCGCCGGTATGGGTCGCTGCCGCCTTCGCCCCCAGCGCCATGCGGCCGGATTTGACGACGACGACCGGCTTGATCCTGGCGGCGGCACGCGCCGCGGACATGAACTTGCGGGCATCCTTGATCGCCTCGACATAGAGCAGGATCGCGCGCGTCCTGCCATCCAGCGCGAAGTAATCCAGGAGATCGGCGATATCGACGTCGAGCTGGTCGCCGATTGAAACAATTCCGGAGAAGCCCACCGCGCGCTGCGCGGCCCAGTCGACCATGCCAGTGGCGATCGCCCCCGATTGGGAGATCAGCGCCAGACTTCCCGCGACCGGCATATGCGCGGAGAAGCTGGCGTTGAGGTCTACGCCGGGCATAAGAATCCCGAGACAATTGGGCCCGATCAGCCGCATCCCGTATTTGCGCGCGGCGCGATCGGCGGCCTCCGCCAGCGAGCCCGTCCCATGGCCGAGCCCGGCCGGGATGATCACCACACCGGCCGCGCCAAGCTTTCCCGCCTCCTCGATGAGGCCAGCGACCGCTGCTGCCGGCGTGGTAATCACCACGAGCTCAGGCACGAACGGTAACTGGCTCAAGCTGCCGACCGCGGCCACGCCATCGATTTCGGCGTAGTGCGTATTCACGAGGCCAAATTCGCCCTTGAATTTCGCGCTGCGAATGTTCCGCAGAATGGAGCCCCCGACCGAGCCATGGCGCGGGCTCGCCCCGACCAGCGCAAGCGAGCGGGGTGCGAGCAGATTTTTCAGGCGATAGGTTGACATCAGATCTTCTGGACCGGCCAGGCTTGAAGGAAGTACACGCGGTTAGCGCATGTTCAGGGGACCATACCCTAACGCGACATCATAACCCAGCACGGTGGCCGTCCCATGACGGTCATGGTCGCGCCGCCCCACACGATCTCGTTAAGCCGGGCGTGGCGGTATGCCCCCATGACCAGAAGGTCGATCGCATGCTTCTTCACATAGGCTTCGAACACCTTTCCGACCGAGCTTCCATCAATCCTTATCATTTCGAAAGTCGCGTTGATCCCATGCTCTGCGAGATGGCGCAGGAGAGCGGCCCCGGAGTCCTTCTCGGCCTGCGACCTGTCGTCGGTGGCCGTGACGACACGCACGTCGGCAGCGTCCTGAAGCAATGGCAGCGCATCGCCAACAGCGCGCGCCGCCGGCGCGGTGTGATCCCACGCGATCATCACACGATCGAACACGACGGGCAGCCTAGTTGCGCTTTCCTCCTGGCACATCAGGATCGGCCGGCCCGATTCAAATATCAGCCGCTCTGCGATCTGTTCGGACCGGCTGTCATCTGACTTGACCAGGACCATCGACAGATCGGCAAGCCGCGCAGGCTCCACGAAATTTCCTGGAATATCAGCCACGCCGAGCCGGGTAAGCCGCTGCTCGTTGCGTACGGCAAAGCGGCTTGCCGCGGCGTCAAACGCCTTCAACAGGCCACGTGCATCCGATACGCTGCGCACCGCCGCGGCCGCCGCCGTATTTTCCAGATCGGACGAGATCACTACCTTGGGCCGGACCAGCAGGTCTTCTTCGACCGCTATCGCGGTAACCCGGGCCCCGAAATCGCCGGCCACCGCCATGCATTTGTCGATTGCGGCAATCGCCGCGGAACTGGGTTCGCCGACCAGCGGCAAGAGAATATCCTTGATCGCCATGGGCCTCTCCTTCGGCGGTCACCGTAGAGATTCCAGGCAGCGCGTTGTTGATCTCCGTCAAATTCGGCCGATCGCCGGATATGTCCGCTATCAAATGGCCAAATCGAAAATGCGCCGCCGCGGCGGCGGCGCATTTTCCGTCTCCGTGTGCCGAAGCTATGCGGCTGCCTTGATATCGATCTTCTTGGTCTGGGCCGGCCTCGGCTCGCCGATACCCCACCACGTCTTCAGAAATTGGCCTTGATTGAGGTCAAAGCCTCGCCGGCCTGTCTGGTATACGTAGCAAAGGGATGTTCTATGCAGGCCGCTGGTTGCTTGGAGAAGCATGCATGCGTGCGATGGTGTTACCGGCGCCGAACGCGCCTCTGCAGATGCAGGAGCGCGCGGACCCCATCCCCGACGAAGGACAAATTCGCGTCAAGGTAAGCGCATGCGGCGTGTGCCGGACCGACCTTCACGTCGTCGACGCCGAATTGCGGGATATCAAATATCCCGTGATTCCTGGCCACGAAATCGTTGGCCGCGTCGACCTTCTCGGGCCGGACGTCACCACCCACCGGGTCGGGGACCGCGTCGGCATTCCCTGGCTTGGTTACACCTGCGGCGTTTGCCGCTACTGCAAGGAGGGCATGGAAAACCTCTGCGACCGGCCGCTGTTCACCGGCTATACCCGTGACGGCGGCTTCGCCACGCACGCCATCGCAGATAGCCGCTATGCCTTCCCGCTCGGCGAAGACGGCGACGACGTTTCGATCGCGCCGCTGTTGTGCGCGGGCCTGATCGGCTGGCGCTCGCTGGTGATGGCGGGCGACGCAAAGCGGCTCGGCATCTACGGCTTCGGCGCGGCCGGGCACATCGTTGCCCAAATCGCCCTCTGGCAGGGCCGCTCGGTTTACGCCTTCACGCGATCGGGCGACATCGCGGCGCAGGATTTTGCCCGTAAACTGGGGGCAGTATGGGCCGGCGCGTCGGATCGACAGCCCGACGTCGCGCTCGATGCGGCGATCATCTACGCCCCTGCCGGAGAATTGGTGCCGACGGCGCTGCGCGCGGTGCGCAAGGGCGGCAGGGTTGTCTGCGCGGGAATTCACATGAGCGATATCCCGAGCTTTCCGTATCACCTTCTCTGGGAAGAACGGCAGCTGGTATCGGTTGCCAATCTCACGCGCCAGGATGGGCTGGATTTCCTGAAGATCGCGCCACGCGCGGGAATACGGACGCAGACGACGACGTTCCCGCTGCGTGAAGCCAACGATGTCCTGAATAAACTGCGTACCGGACAACTCCTCGGCGCAGCGGTCCTCGAGCCCTAGGATCGGCCCGCGCATGGCAACATCAATCCCGGCCGAATCCGATATGCAGGCCCGCGTGTTCGCTTTTCTGATGGACCCCGCAAAGCACCCTGATGTCCATCGGATCGATACCCACGGAGCATCGGTTTTTCTCGAGGGAGATCGCGCCCTGAAGATCAAGCGCGCGGTGCGTTTCCCGTTCCTCGATTACTCGACGCTGGCGAAGCGAAAAGCCGCGTGCGACGAAGAGATCATGATCAACCGCCCGTTCGCGCCGCAAATCTATCGCCGCGTCGTCCCGATCACGCAAGGCGGCGACGGATCGCTTGAGATCGACGGTCCCGGCGCGCCGGTCGAATTCGCCGTCGAAATGACCCGCTTCGACGAGCGCCGGACGTTCGATCATCTGGCGGAAGCCGGCCCGCTCGATCCTGCTCTGGTCGACGCCGTCGCCGAAGCGATCGCGACATCCCATCGCAGCGCGCGGCTTGCACCGGCGCAACCCTGGATCCACTCGATCCCGGGAATCGTCGAGGGCAACAGCGGGGCATTCCGGGAAGCGGCCTGCTTTCCGGCTGGAGAAATTGACGATCTCGAGCAAGCGTCCCTGTCCGCGTTTTCCCGCCTCCGCGAATTGCTGGAGCAGCGCGGCCGGCAGGGATATGTGCGGCGTTGCCACGGCGACCTGCACCTGGCGAACATCGTGCTGATCGGCGACCAGCCTGTGCTGTTCGATGCGATCGAGTTCGATCCGGTTATCGCGTCCGTCGACATGCTCTATGATCTTGCTTTCACAATCATGGATTTCCTCCGGTACGACCGGCCTGCCGCCGCCAATGCCCTCCTCAACAGATATCTTGGGATCACGCCGATCGACAATCTCGACGCGCTCGCGGCTCTTCCGCTGTTCATGTCGCTGCGATCGGCGATCCGCGCGAATGTGATGCTCGCCCGGATCAATCGGAATTCTCGCGACACGGCCGACGTCATGCGGGCGGCGCGGGCCTATTTCGCGCTGGCGCGACAGACGATCCACCCCACCGCGCCGTCGCTCGTGGCGGTTGGCGGGCTGTCCGGAACCGGAAAATCCGAGCTGTCGCGCGCGCTCGCCCCTGCCGTCGCGCCCAAGCCCGGCGCCGTCGTGTTACGTACGGACGTGTTGCGGAAACAGCATTTCCAGATCAAGGAGACGGATCGGCTGCCGGAAAGCGCCTACCGTGCGGAGGTAACCAGGAAGGTCTACGAAACGCTTTTCCAGCGGGCATCGCGGATTCTCCTCCAGGGCCATTCCGTGATCGTCGACGCGGTTTTCGCGCATGCTGCGGAGCGGGCCGCGATCTCCGAAGTGGCGCGCAAGCTGAACGTGCGCTTTTCCGGCCTGTTCCTGGTGACGGATCTCGCGACCAGACAACGGCGTGTCGGTCGCCGCGAAGCCGATGCTTCCGACGCGACCCCCGAGATTGCCGGGCTTCAGGAGAAGTACGATATCGGCGCGATCGATTGGACGGTCGTGGACGCATCCGGGACGCCGGAGCAGACCCTGAAGCAATGCTTGCCCCGTGTCGCGCAGCCGGCATTATCCTCGTAAACCAATGGGAAACCGCGAGTTTCCTTCACCCGGTTGCCAAGCAGGTTGCGACAAGGCACGTTATTATGATGGTCTTTCCGCCATCATCGAAACCCGCAAGCAAGGGCACCCTGGGCGCCGAGCCAACGCGGCCGGAGGGGCATTCCCGGGCGCCGATGCTCACTGCCGCCATGACGTGCGACGCCGCGTTCCGAAGCATCGCGGGCCGCTATCTCGCAGATCTGGCCGCACATCATGCGGCGACATGCGCAGGTGACGCCGGCGCCTTGCACGAAATGCGCATCGCGCTCACGCGGCTGCGGACGGCAATCGCCTTCTTCTCGCCCATGGTGGCCGGTCCGCAACAGGCGCGGCTGGCCGTTGAATTGAAGTGGCTAAACGCACATCTCGGCGCCGTGCGCGATCTCGACGTCGCGATCGAACGGCTGAAGGAGATCAAACCGCGTCCGCAGGCCGATCATCGATCCTGGAGCCGGGAGCGCGCCGATTGCCAGCGGCATCTGACGCGGGCCCTTCGCTCCGTCAGGTATAAGCGGCTGGTCAAAAGCATCTCGCATTGGATCGAGAAAGGCTCATGGTCGACCAGGAGGGGCAAGCAGGCCGCCGCCCAGCGCGCCTGCCCGGTTACGGAGTACAGCGCGCGCAAGCTGATGCGATGGCGGGAAAAGCTGGTCAAGAGGAGCCGCCATCTGCAAGAGATCGGCACCGAGAAACGCCATCGGGTACGTCTTTTGAACAAGCGGCTCACCTATGCCACCGAGTCCGTCGCAGACCTGGTTTCAAGGAGCGAAACTTCGAAGCTACAGGCGACACTGAAGGCGCTTCGCAAGGCACAGCGATCGCTCGGGCAGCTAAATGACGATGCGAGGTGCCAGTCGCTCGCGACCACTCTGGAGCAAGGCGGCGTGCGGATATCCGGATTATTTCTCGGCTCCAAGCGCGAAAAACACCTGATACGCGCGGCGGCGGCGGCCTATGACAAACTTGCCGGGCTGAAGCCGTTCCGGATCACAATCAGTTCGGATTGAATCAGAACCGCTGCTTTCATCTCTTGTCTTGCTGCGTTTCCTTACGCGAACCGGTATCTGGATCGAGCCCGAGGGCAGGTGTCGCCCAAAAGCGATTCAGTGGTGGACGTAGTCGCCGGGCGCGTCGGGTAAACTATCGCCGTCGGCCGGCCCCACACCCATCCTCGGCGGCTCGCACGGCGAGCCGGATAGCGCGGTCAACCATCGCGTCCATTCCGGCCACCATGAACCTTCGGTTCGCGGCGCCGCCTTCAGCCACTCGTCAGGACCGACATAGGGGGCATGTTCTGGTTTGCACTTGACCTGATAAAAGTGACCTTCCTCGCCCGGTGGCGCGACAATGCCCGCATTGTGACCACCGCTGGCCAAAAGGAACGTGACGTCGGCGTCCACCTGGTAATGAATCTTGTAGGCCGACTTCCACGGCGCCACGTGATCCCTAACCGTCCCGACCACGAACATCGGCGCGCGAATATCCGACAGCGCGATCGCCTTCCCTTCGACAAGATAGCGGCTCTCGGCGAGGTCGTTGTCGAGGAACAGCTTGCGCAGATATTCGGAATGCATCCGGTACGGCAGGCGCGTGGCGTCGGCGTTCCAGGCCATCAGATCGCTCGGCGGCGCGCGCTCTCCCATCAGATAGTCATGCGCGACCCGTGACCAGATCAGGTCGTTCGAGCGCAGCAACTGGAAGGCACCCGCCATTTGCGTGGTGTCGAGCATGCCGCGCTCCCACATCATATCTTCGAGAAACGCGACCTGGCTTTCGTTGATGAACAAGGTGAGTTCGCCCGCTTCCGTAAAATCGGTTTGCGCGGCAAGCAAGGTGATCGACTTCAGCCTTTTGTCTCCGTCGCGGGCCATCGTCGCGGCCGCGATCGACAGCAACGTCCCGCCCAGGCAATAGCCGAGCGCATGGATCTGGTGGCCAGGCATGATATCCCCGATCGTCGCGACCGCGGCGTCCACGCCAAGCTTGCGATAATCGTCGAACGCGATATCGCGATCGGTCGGGTCCGGATTGCGCCAGGAGATCATGAACACGGTGAAGCCCTGATCGGTCAGGAACTTCACCAGCGAATTCTGCGGCGACAGATCGAGGATGTAGTACTTCATGATCCATGCCGGAACGATCAGGATCGGTTCCGGATGCACCTTCCCGGTCGAGGGATAATACTGAATCAGCTCGATCAGCTTGTTGCGGTACACCACCTTGCCGCGCGACGTCGCAACGGTCTTGCCGACCACGAACTCCTTGTCGCCCTGCGCCCTGTTGGACGAAGGCAGCTGCAGGTCACTGAGCCAGTTCTGCCAGCCAAACACGAAATTCTCGCCGCCGCTTTGCAACGCCTTCTGCAGCACCAGCGGATTGGTGGCGGCAAAATTGGACGGCGCGAACATGTCAAGCAACTGCCGCACCGAGAACTCGACGATTGCCTCGTTTTGCGGCGACACGCCGCGCACTCCTGTCGTCGCCTTGTGCCACCATTGCTCCCTCAGCAGAAAGGCCTGGGCAAGCAGATTGAATGGCGGGTTTTCCCACTCGGGCCTGGCAAAACGCTTGTCTTGCGGCGCCGGCTTGGTCAGGGCCCACGGCCCCTGGCCGGGCGAGAAAAAATGCAACGCGGATTCGAAGAACCGCCGCGTAATGTTCATCGCGTCCTGGGCGATTTCGATTCGCCGCTGCGGCGCCGCCGCCAGATGCGAGGCCCAGTCAATATAGGCAAGCGACAGGGCCACCGGCGACACGCCGCCGGTCAGGTTCGCCAGCATGGCGTGGAACGCGCGGTCGGCCGGATAAGGCTCAGGCTGCCGCGCTCCGGGCTCCTGCCCGGCGCGGGGCTCAGTCGGGACCACGGCACGCTGGTCTTTGCCGTAGCCCGCGGCATGCGCGGGGCATGGCAAAACCGGTATCTGGCTTGGTACTTCGCTTGGGATTTGGGCTGCGGGCAAGGTCGATATCGGCTGCAAGGAATTCATTTAACATCTCGCCAGATGACTTGACCCAAATCCATGACAGCCCGAAGACGGCTCACGGTCGCGGCCGGTTGGCCAGCAGGTTCGAGGTGACCTCGATCATTCGTTCGCCGTGCTTGAAGAGCCGCTCGCTGTCGCGACGGATGAAGTCGATCTGATGCTGGCCGCACTCCCCGAACATCGTCCTTAGATCCTTCACCGAATGCGATCCGGCCATCTTCGAGACGAATTCGGAAAACAGGTGTGTTTCGGTTCGCGTCCGATCGAGGATCTCGTTGCCGGCGAACACTATTTCCTCGAGCAGCATCTTTTGCGCCCCGAACATGAACTCCAGGACGCTTTTGTTCGCCTTGGTCAAACGCGCTGCGGCATCGGCCGTGATTGGCTCGATACCAAGGGCTTCAGAGGTACCCCATTCGGCAAGCTCTGGCATGACGACCTCCGATTTCCATCCTGTTGCATCTTCATAAATCGTTAGGACATTATTCATCGGTCAACATTGAGCTGCATCAATCTGGCGGGCCGGCATGCTTGACTTGGGTCAAATCCCGATGCGCCGACCGGGCTAGTTTTCGCCATCAGTTTCAATCTTGAGCTCCCCGGAGGTAGACATGCGCGCCCATCACATCATGACCCGGCCGGTCATATCAGTCACGCCCGACACCACGATCGTCGAGGCGGCGAATACCATGCTGCAGAAACACGTCAGCGGGCTTCCGGTGGTGGATGCCACGGGCAAGCTCGTCGGCATCGTTTCCGAGGGCGACTTCATTCGCCGCAGCGAAATCGGCACCCAACGCAAACGCGGCCAGTTCCTGAAATTCATTCTGGGCCCCGGCAAGGCGGCAACCGATTTCGTTCACGAACACGGCCGCAAGGTCTCCGAGATCATGACAACGGAGCCTCTTCTCACCATCAGCGAGGAAACCACGCTCGAGATGATCGTGGCGATGATGGAGAAAAACAACGTCAAGCGCCTCCCGGTGACGCGCGGAGACAAGGTTGTCGGCATCGTAACACGCGCCAACCTGCTCCAGGCCGTGGCGAGCCTCGCCCGTGATTTTCCCGATCCGACCGCCGACGACGATCACATTCGCAACCGCGTGATCGACGCGATGGCGAAGCAGGATTGGTGCCCGTTCGGCCTCAGCGTCATCGTGCGCGATGGAATTGTCCATCTCAGCGGCGTCATCACCGAGGAACGTTCGCGGCGGGCTGCCATCGTCGCCGCGGAGAACGTGACCGGGGTGAAGAAGGTTCACGACCACCTCTGCTGGGTCGATACCATGTCCGGAATGTATCTGAACTCTCCGGAAGATGAGGGTTACGCCAAGGCGGGTTGACCAGGGCCTCCCTCGCCCGGTGGCGCGCGCTGGTTCAGCGCGGCACCACCGCGGTTGCTTCGATCTCGACCCTTGCGGCCTTTTCAACCAGACGCACGACCTGAACCAGCGCCATGGCGGGATAGTGCGCACCGAAGATTTCGCGATAGATCTGGCCAAGCCTCTTCAGGCTGGCCAGATATTCCTCCATGTCGACGACGTACCAGGTGAGACGCACGAGGTGTTCGGGCCGTGCGCCGCCCTCGGCGAGAATCGCTGAAATGTTGCTCAGGGTCTGACGAACCTGAGCAACAAAATCCGCCGGCAGATGTCCCTGTTGATCCCAGCCGATCACGCCGCCCGTCACCACGAGGCGGCCATCGGCCGTCATGCCGTTGGCGTATCCTTTCGGCGCCGGCCATCCGCTGGGTTGCAGGATCCGCGGGCCCGCGGGCGAGTCCTCGTCCTTCGTCACCGGCAGGACAGCAAGGGTAGGCCCTTTCGGCAAGTTCACTGATAATTCTCCTTCGCGCTTCATTCGGCGGCGATGCCCGCCGACGCGGCACCCGCTTGCGCCATCTGCCGCAGGGCAAATCGCTTCAGCTTTCCGGTTTCCGTCTTGGGCAATTGGGCAACGAATTCGATGGCGCGCGGATATTTGTATGGCGCGATCTCCCGCTTGACGTGGTCCTGCAGCTCGGTCGCCAGCGTGGCATCGGCGGTAAAGTCGGAAGCAGGAACCACATAGGCCTTGACGATCATGCCACGCGCTTCGTCGGGCGCGCCGACAACGCCGCATTCGGCGACAGCGGGGTGCTTCAGCAACGCCGCCTCGATCTCGGGACCTGCGATGTTATAGCCGGACGAGACGATCATGTCGTCCGACCGCGCCACGAAGGAAAAGCGGCCCTCGTCGTCGCGGATGAACGAATCGCCCGTCAGATTCCAGCCATCGCGCACATAGTTCGACTGCCGCGGATCCGCGAGATAACGGCAGCCGGTGGGTCCGCGAACCGCGAGTTTGCCCACGGCGCCCGGCGGCATTTCGTTCATGTCATCGTCGACGATCTTTGCCTCGTATCCGGAAACCGGGCGTCCCGTCTTTCCGGCAACGGCGTCACCTACCCGGTTCGTGATGAAGATATGCAGGATTTCGGTGCTGCCGATTCCGTCGAGGATCGTTTTCCCCGTCTTGCGGGTCCAGCTTTCGAAAACCGGCGCCGGCAAGGTTTCGCCTGCCGAAACCGCGAGCCGCAGCGACGACAGGTCGGCGCCCTTGTCCATCGCGGTCATCATCGCCCGGTACGCGGTCGGCGAGGTGAAGCAAACCGTGGCCTTGTAGGTTTCAATGATCTTGACCATCTCGGCGGGGGATGCGTTTTCCAGCAGCGTCGCGGTGGCGCCGAATCGTAATGGAAAGATCGCAAGACCGCCGAGCCCGAACGTAAAGGCAAGCGGCGGCGAGCCCACGAAGATGTCGTCCGGCGTGACGTTGAGGATTTCTCTCGCGTAGCCATCCGCGATGATCAGGAGATCGCGATGGAAATGCATCGTCGCCTTCGGCTCGCCCGTGGTGCCGGACGTAAATCCCAGCAACGCGACATCATCCCGGCCGGTCTTGACCGCATCGAACCGAACCGGTTTGCTCAGCGCCACCCGGTCGAGTTCGGCATCATGGTTTGACGTCCCGTCAAAATTCACGACCTGCTTGAGGAACCGGCTGGTCTTCGCGCATGCGACCAGTTCGTCGGCGATGCGACTGTCCGTCAGCGCAAGTCCGATTTCGGCCTTGTCGATGATCTTGGTCAGCTCACCGGCGCGAAGCATCGGCATGGTGTTGACGACCACGGCGCCTGCCTTCGTTGCCGCAAGCCATGCCGCAACCAGCGCCGGATTGTTGCCCGAGCGTATCAGAATGCGGTTGCCGGGCTTGACGCCGTAATTCTCCACCAATGCATGCGCAAGGCGGTTCGACCAGTCGGCCAACTCCTTGTAGGTGCGCTGGCGGCCGTTGCCGATCAGCGCGACACGATCGCCGAGCCCCTTCTCGACGATCCGGTCGGTCAGTTCGACCGCGGCATTGAGGTATTCGGGATACCTGAACTCCGGTCGGTCGAGCAGCAGATCCGGCCATCGATCGAATGGCGGAAGATTGCGCCGCGAAAAATCATCAACGTGACCCGATGGGCCAAGTGACGGGGTAAGGCTCGGAACCATACCTGACATATCCATCGCCCCCTGCTTTCTGGATGAAAGGCTTGAGACCAAGTTAGAGGCCGCCCGGCAGCGCTTAACTCCTAAACATTTTATACTTAAAGTAATTGGGCGCAATAGCCCGAATCCACCCCATCCAGCTCTTTTTTGAAATCGGTGGGTTTTTTGAGCGAAGCGGGTACCTGTTCGCGTGAAGAAAACGCGTCAAAATAAAAGACCCGAGCGCGGCTCTGACTTAATCAGAACCGATCTTGCCCTATCGCGCCCGCGATCTGCTTCAGGCGCAACACCATCGGCGAATCCGGATCGGCGAGCGGGGCAATCGCCGTGAAGTGGTTGGCGCCGGGAACCGTGTCGAACCGCGTCGCAACACCGGCCTTTCCCCAGAGATCGACGATGGTCTGGCTCTGCCGAAAAAACTCCGCGCTTTCCATTTCGCCCACAACCGCGTCGAGGCTCCCGCCCGCCGGCGCTTGCCAAAACAGCGGGCTCGCGGCCCTGGCGGCTTCCTGATCGAGACCCATCGCCTTGTTGATGGAGGTACCAATCAGCGGCCGAAGGTCGAACAGGCCGGAAATCGCGTAGGCGGCTGCGATAAGGCCGGCGGGCAGCGCGGCATCAAACGCCGGCCAATCGGTCGCCAGCATGCACGCCGCGAGGTGCCCTCCGGCGGAATGACCGCAGATCACCAAAGGCTGCCCGAGCCGCGCCAGCTCCCGCGACGCCAGGCGCATCTGGCCGATGATCTGGTCAACGGTCACGTCCGGACAAAGATCGTAACTCGGGATGGCGACGCCGATGCCATGGACATTCAGTCCGCGAGCCAGGTGGCTGAAGGATGAAGCATCCAGCGCCTGCCAATAGCCGCCATGGATGAAGACGACAATCGGGCCTTTGCCGTCGCCGGGGAAGAAATCAATGACGTGACGCGGCCCCCGACCGTAGGAAATGGCGCGCGGCGCGTGGGTTGCGCGATAGGCGGCCGCATCCTTCGCCCAGCCCGCGATCAGGGCGGGGTTCTCCGGAACCCGCGCCCGGTTGTTGTATTCGACCTCGTAGTCGATGCCGGCCACGCTGCCTCAAGCCCTTTTTTGCGCGGATTTCTGCGCGGAGGCCTTGGTCCTGGCCAAAAGCCGCATCAATTCGCGGACATCCTTCGGCGAGAGATCGGAAAATATATCGGCGATCCAGGTCTCGTGCTCGGCGGCCATCTTGCGAAACTCGGCGCGGCCGGCCTTCGTCAGCCGTATCACCTGGACGCGCCGGTCAGTCTCCGATGTCCGACGGTCGAGATGGCCGGACTCCACAAGACGCTCGACGAGGCCCGTGACATTGCCGTTGCTGACCATCATCCGCTTCGAGACATCGGACAGTGTCATTCCATCGGGTACCTTGTCGAGCTGGGCCATCAGATCGAAGCGCGGCAGCGTCACATCGAACCGCTCGCGCAGCCGGCTGCGCACCTCGCCCTCGATCAGGGTCGTGCAGGTCAGGAGGCGGAGCCACAGCCTGAGCTCGTTGCCGTGATCTTCGGGGAGTTCGACGGCCTTGGTCTCGGAATCAAGGATCATGATGCAATCATACCTGCCCTGGCACCCGCGCGACGGCTCCCAGACCGGCATCGCCATTGTCGCGCCGGCCGAACCGCTCCACCCAGTTATTTTGACCTTCAAATAATTCGGGGTTTGCCGCAAGTCAAAACGCAGCCCAGGCGTAGGTTTGGGCGGGTCAGCTTGCGAATTTCTTTAGGGTTCAAACAATTGGCGCGCCGCTTGCATGTTGCCATGCTGCATTGCGTGTCGATTTTCGGAGGGTTCGACTTTGCGGCTGCCTTGCTTGCCGTGAGCACCATCATCAGAATAAGCTGCCCGGAGCGCCTTGGTTCGTGCTGGCGTGGATTTCGGCCGAACCTTGGTCGATCAGGAGAGAACTCATGAAACAGCAGTTGAAGTTGGTCGGGCTGGCGGCCTTGCTTGGTATCGTTGCCAATGGGGCGGTCGCGCAGGAGAAACTCAAGATCGGCGTGATCGTGACGTTATCGGGTCCGGCCGCGGCGCTTGGCCAGCAGGTCCGCGACGGCTTCACGCTCGCTGTCAAGGATCTCGGCGGCAAGATGGCTGGCCGCGATGTGGAAATCGTGGCGGCCGATGACGAACTCAAGCCGGACGGCGCCGTAACGAAAGTCAAAGGCCTGCTCGAACGCGACAAGGTCGATTTTGTCGTCGGGCCGATCTTCTCCAATATCCTGCAGGCGATCCACAAGCCGGTGACGGATAACAAGACCTTCCTGATCAGCCCGAATGCCGGCCCGTCGAGCTACGCCGGCAAGAACTGCAGCCCGTTCTTCTACGTAACCTCCTACCAGAACGACCAGGTCCACGAGATCCTCGGCAAGGTGGCGCAGGACCGCGGCTACAAGCGCGTCTACGTCATGGTTCCGAACTACCAGGCCGGCAAGGATTCCGCCGCCGGCTTCAAGCTCGACTACAAGGGAGAGATCGTCGAGGAAAGCTACGTGCCGCTGGGTACGCTGGATTTCCAGGTCGAGCTTTCCAAGATCGCGTCGCTGAAGCCCGACGCCGTGTTCACCTTCATGCCGGGGGGTATGGGCGTCAGCCTGGTGAAGCAATACAGGCAGGCCGGCCTTGCCGACCAGATTCCGGTGCTTTCGGCATTCACCGTAGATGAATCGACGCTGCCGGCGCAGCAGGATGCGGCGGTCGGCATGTTCGGCGGCGCGGATTGGGCGCCCAATCTCGACAATCCGCAGAGCAAGAAATTCGTCGCCTCCTATGAAGCTGCCTACAACATCGTGCCCGGCACCTATGCCATGCAGGGCTACGACGCGGCGATGCTGATCGACAGCGCGGTGAAGGCGGTCAAGGGCGACCTCGGCAACAAGGAAGCGGTGATGGCCGCATTGAAGAAGGCCGACTTCACCTCGCTGCGCGGCGGCTTCAAATTCAATGTCAATGGATATCCGATCCAGGATTTCTATTTGACCAAGGTCGCCAAGCGCGCCGATGGCAAATTCCAGACCGAGATCGTGCAAAAGGTGTTCGAGAATTACGGCGACCGTTACGCCAAGGATTGCACGCCGGGCAACTGAAGAGACCAGGCGTTTTCGAGCGAAGTGAATACGCCTTCGCGTGAAGAAGACGCGTCCAAACGACGAAAGGGAGACAACAGGCGATGAAGAGCGAGA
Organism: uncultured Alphaproteobacteria bacterium; assembly: GCA_963742085.1. GTDB lineage: Bacteria > Pseudomonadota > Alphaproteobacteria > Rhizobiales > Xanthobacteraceae > Bradyrhizobium. The sequence continues at coordinate 109,967 of CAVUKM010000007.1, forward strand.
TAACCGGCATCACCCGGGCCAATGAGGGCATGCAGGGGATTTCCTGGAACATCCTCGGCCAGACCTACGTGCCGAAGAACCGCACCGACCACTGCTTTTCGTGGCACGCGACGCTGCCGCCCGGCACCTTCGTGCCGCCGCACATCCATCCCGACCAGGACGAATATATTTATATGCTGGAAGGCAAGCTCGACTTCATGCTGGCTGGCTCGGACGCCCAGGCGACGCCGGGCGATCTGATCCGCCTCGGAATGGGCATTCCGCACGGCATCTTCAACAAGTCCGACCAGACCGCGAAAGTGCTGTTCTGGGTATCGCCGACCCAGAAGCTGTACGACCTGTTCTGGGGCCTTCACAACATGAAGGAGCAGAAACCGGAGGACGTCGTGGCGATGGCGGCGGAATACAACATCCACTTCCTGCCACCGCCTCCGGGGGCATAAGGCGATCGTCAGAAACGACGCGTGTCACCACGCCCGACGTCACGCGCGTTTAGGGCATCCACGTATTCCGGGCAATCGCCGCGGGCCGCTACGCCGTTTTGGCGGACAAAACCGGTGCTAGGGTGACGAGAGCCTGTCCGGGGCCTCCGGCTTCGGGGGTCCGGAAGTCCTCGGTACGATCGCGACCGCCATTCTTGGCCTGGTACATCGCGTGGTCCGCCGCGGTGATCAGACTCTCGGCAGTGGGCAGGGCGTCACTCAACGTGGCCGTGCCGACCGAGAGCGTAATGTTCGGGAGCGTCCGGCCACGAAACACCAGTGTCTTCTCCTTCGCCGCCAGGCTGATCTGCAGCAGGCGCTCGCGCGCGGTTGCAAGATCGCAATCCGGCAGTACAAGGACAAATTCCTCGCCGCCGTAACGGCACGCGATGTCTTCCGCCCGCAGGCCATGGCTAAGGATCAGACCGAGTTCCGCCAACACGTTGTCGCCCGCATCGTGGCCGTACTCGTCATTCAATTTTTTGAAGAAATCGATATCCAGCATCGCGAGCGTCAGCGGCGATCCGTTTCGCTGGGCACGGCGGATCTCACGCGGCAGGGTTTCGACGAGGTATCGCCGGTTGAACAGGCCGGTCAGATGGTCGCGCAGGGCCTGCTTACCAAGCAATTCAAGCTGGACGATATTCACCAGGGATAGTTTCGCCACGTCGGCGAACGTTTGCATGGTCCGACGCAACTCGTCGTCGATAATGCCCCCCTCAGCGAGGCCAAAGGACAGCAATCCACCCGTCTCGCCCCGGACTATCAGGGGCATGCATATATAGGGGCCATCGCGGGGTCCGGCTGAAGTGGCTACATTGGACGGCGGATCCGGGTCCTTCGACCTCGCGGCGCTGGCCGGTCCGCAACGCCCAGCAATCTTCAACGAGAAAGTCCCCCAGCATCACCTGCTCAGTCCCCCACGCGGCCACGCGGGTAAGTTCGTGCGTCCCCCTTTCCGCCCGCGCCAGGGCTCCGCTCGCCTGCGGGAACAAGGATCCCGCGGTTGCGGCGATAATCGGATAGGCCTCGGTGGTCGTCGCGCAGGCCTGCAGCAAATCGCTGAGCTTTGCGATTTCCGTCTGGTTGCGCTCGCGGCGACGCAGGTCGTCGTTGAGTGCGCCCTGTTCGATCTTCATCCGTATGTATTCGACGAGCCGCCGATTGTTGTCGCGGGCGACGACGGAGAGCACTGCGACGAAGGCCAGCACCATCAGGCCCATTCCGATCGGCATCGCCGCGCCTCGCGTCAGCAGCGCGACGATCATCGGCAGAGCAGTCGGCACCGTGAACCCGAAATACGCGGGCAGATGCGGCGAGTTGTGGGTGGCGGCAGCGGCGCTCACCCCACCCAGCACGAAGGCGGCGAAGACGGTGTAGACCATGTCGGCGTCGACGAAGACCGTCGATGCCAGCAAGCCCCAGAGACAGCCCATCGCGGCGGATGCAAGGGTGAAGGTTAATGCCCACGCCCCCAACGCTCCCGCGTCCTGCTGTCGCCGCTTGAAACGCAGCCACAGGGCCAACCTGAATGCTCCGACGGCGACCGCAGCGCCCGTCCAGGCGAGGACGATCCAGGTCGGATATATCGGCCACAACACGACCGCCGAGATGACCACAACGACGAGGTTCATCAGCGGAACCGCGATCGAGTCAAAGAGCGCGCGAACAAGTTCCGCGCGTACAGCCGCATCATTAGCGCCGGGAGGCGCGCGGGTAATTGACGTCATTGCCGGATTCCCTGTCCGGGAGACGGGTGGCATCGCGCCGCCTGCCTGCGTTAGAGGCTGGCACGCATGCCGGCCGCCGCCTTGACACAGATCAAGCCGGAAGGGCGCCGCTGGGGCATCGGCTTGCGAGCGGCTCTTCCGCTGTCCATGCGGCGGCGGCTTTCGGCTATTGCCGCGCAACTACACGCAACGAAGACCGCCATCGCATACCGCGCGGAACGCCATCGCGGGCTTCGACGCGCCGATCAACCTAAGCCCGCACCGCCGCCAATCCTGGCAAGGCCGCAAAGCCGGCCTTGTGGGCATAGCCGCGCACGATGGCCTCGCGCTGGCCGTAGCTCAGCACCTTGTCGATATCGGTGAAGCCGTCGGGGGCGAGTTGCTCGACCGCGTCGATCACGCCTTCCGGGCCGCCGCGGCGGTTGGAGCGCACGATCTCCGCCGTCATCGGCAACCGCTTCTGCTCATAGGCCATCAGGGCCTGGCGCGGATGCTCCGAACGCACCAGCAGGTCCGCCAGACAACGCGCATCGAGAATGGCCTGCGAGGCGCCATTCGATCCCACCGGGTACATCGGATGCGCGGCGTCGCCGAGCAGCGTGACGCGTCCGCTCGACCAATACGGCAAGGGATCGCGGTCACAGGTCGGATATTCGTAGAATTCAGGCGTTGCCGAAATCAGATTCGGTACGTCGACATGCGGTACCGAGAACCGCGCGACATGCGGCATCAATTCCTCCCGCTTGCCCGGCCGCGACCAGTCCTCGCGGCGGGGCGGCGGCGCATTGCCGTCGCCGATTTTCACCAGCACCGCCCAGTTGGTCAGACGGCTGGCCGGGCTCGAGCCTTCCGCGATCGGATAGACCACGACCTTGGCGTTGAGGCCGCCGGCGACGATCATCGAGCGACCGGTCAGGAACACCGGCCAGTCGCGCGCGCCGCGCCAGAGCATCAGCCCGTTCCAGCACGGCGGCCCCTCATTCGGAAATAGCGTTTCGCGCACGCGCGAGTGAATGCCGTCGGCGCCGACCAGGATATCGCCGCGCGCGGTCTTGATGTGGCTGCCCGTGCGATCGAAGAAATACGCGGTCACCCCGCCCTCGTCCTGGGTGAAGGCCCCTAACCTGCAGCCGGTGTGAATGGCGTCCTTGCCCAACCGCTCCTCAACGGCGCGGTGGATTACGCTTTGCAGCCGTCCACGATGGATCGAGAATTGCGGCACGTCGTGGCCGGCCTCGACGCCGCGCCTTTCGCTCCAGACTTCCTGGCCATGGCGGTTGAGATAATAGAGCACGTCGGTGCGGATCGCGACGTCGTCGAGCTGTTGCAACAGGCCGAGACCGGCGAGTTCGCGGATCGCATGCGGCAGCGTATTGATGCCGACGCCGAGTTCGCGGATCGTATCCGCCTGTTCGAACAATTCGCAACCGATGCCGCGGGCGCGTAACATCAGCGCCGTGGTAAGGCCCCCGATACCGCCACCGACGATAATCGCCTTCATCGCTTTACTCCACTCACACCGAGACCCCTCGCGATGGCCCGTAACGTCGCACGGCGCCTCACTCGGCCGCAAGCGGCTTTGTGGCCTCCGCCTTCAGCTCGGCCCGGGTCTTCGGCTTAGCCTTAATTTTCAGGTCCTCGAAATCCTGCCGGTCGCGGCTGCTGTTACGGAAGATCTGCTCCTTGCCGGGCAGATATTGGGGCGGACAGAACACCCCCCCGGCCCCGTACCAGGCCGCAGCCTTCAGCGTGAAGGCCGGGTCAACCAGATGGGGGCGCCCGAGCGCCACCAGATCGGCCCGGCCGGCGGCAAGGATGGTATTGACCTGGTCCGCGGTCGTGATGTTGCCGACGCACATGGTCGCGACGCGGGCCTCGTTACGAACCTGGTCGGAGAACGGCGTCTGGAACATGCGGCCGTAAACCGGCTGGGAATCGCGCACGGTTTGCCCGGTTGAGACATCCACGAGATCGACGCCGGTCTCGGCAAAGGCTCGCGCAATATCGACCGCGTCGTCGCCGGTGATGCCGCCATCGGCCCAGTCGGTGGCGGAGATACGCACCGACATCGGCTTGTGAGCCGGCCACGCCGCCCGCAGCGCCTCGAATATTTCCAGCGGATAGCGCAGGCGATTGGCGAGCGAGCCGCCATAGGCGTCGGTGCGCTGGTTGGTCAGCGGCGAGATAAAGCTCGCGAGCAGATAGCCGTGGGCACAGTGCAGCTCCAGCATGTCGAAGCCGCACGCTTCGCCCCGCTCGGCAGCTGCCACGAACTCGGCCTTGACCGCGTCCATCGCGGCACGGTCCATCTCGCGCGGCACCTGGCTGTCCGGAAAATAGGGGATCGGCGACGCCGAGATGACGTCCCAACCGCCTTGCTCCAGCGGACGGTCCATGCCGTCCCACATCAGCCTGGTGGCGCCCTTGCGGCCGGCATGGCCGAGCTGCAGGCAGATCTTCGCCGCGGAATTGGCATGGACGAAATCGACGATACGCCGCCAGCCGGCTTCCTGCTCGTCGTTCCAGAGACCCGCGCAGCCGGGCGTGATGCGCGCATCGCGCCCCACGCAGGTCATCTCGGTAAAGATCAGGCCGGCGCCGCCGATCGCGCGCGATCCATAGTGCACGAGGTGGAAATCACCGGGTACGCCCTCCTTCGCCGAATACATGCACATCGGCGACACCACCGCGCGGTTTGGAAGCGTCAACTCGCGCAGCCGCAACGGCTGGAACATCGGCGCCAGGGGCTTCTCGACATCGACGTCAAACCCTCTCGAGCGAACCTGCCTTGCGAACGCCTTGTCGACTTCGGCGACGAAGTCCGGGGCGCGCAGCGTCAAATTGTCATAGGTGATCGCCTTTGCCCGTGTCATGACGCCGAAGGCGAACTGCACGGGGTCGAAGTCCCAGAAGCGATCGACATGCTCGAACCAGACCAGCGACACGTCGGCGGCGTGCTGGGTCTTCTCGACTTCCTCGCGGCGCCCCTGCTCATATTGCTGCAACGCGGCCTCGACGGTGGGCGCCTGATGCATGGCATCCGCCAATGCAATCGCGTCCTCCATTGCAAGCTTGGTGCCTGAGCCGATCGAGAAATGCGCGGTCGCCTTGGCATCGCCGAGCAGGACCATGTTGTCCTTGACCCAGCGCTTGCTGCGGATCATCGGAAAATTCCGCCACATCGAGCGGTTGGTCAGGAGCGGGTGACCTTCGAGGAACCAGCCGAAGATCTCGGCCATTCGGTCGGCGGATTGCTTCTCGCTCAGGCCCGTAAGCCCGGCGCGCTTGAAGGTCTCCGGATCGGTCTCGAAGATCCAGGTCGAGCGTCCCGCTTCATATTGGTAGGCGTGCGCGATGAAAGGGCCCCACTCGGTTTCCTGGAAAATAAAGGTGAAGGCGTCGAGCGGCCGGGTCGAGCCCATCCAGGCGAACATATTGGAGCGCAGATCCACCTCGGGCTGAAAATGGGCGATGTATTTGTCGCGGAAGCGGCTGTTGATGCCGTCGGCCAGCACCACGAGATCGGCGTCCGCAAAGCGCGCCTCATCCTCGATGTCGGTCTCGAAGTTCAGCGCGACGCCGAGTTCGCGCGCCCGCTCCTGCAGGATCAGGAGCAGCCCGCGGCGCGAGCAGCCGCAAAAGCCGTTGCCACCGACCCGGTGCACCGTGCCGCGGAAGTGCACGGCGATATCATCCCAATAGGCGAATTCCTGGGTGATGCGGCGATAGCTTGGGGGATCGTATTTCTCGAAATTATCAAGCGTGGCATCGGAAAACACCACGCCGAAGCCGAACGTGTCGTCGGCGCGGTTGCGCTCGTACACCGCGATCTCGGCGTCGGGCCGCTGCTTTTTGAGCAGGATCGCCGAATAAAGACCGGCCGGTCCACCACCGATGATCACGATCTTCATGGGAGCCCTCCGGCGCAGCAGGACCAGTTCAAATTATTTTAAACCTAAAGCATTTCGGGGGCAAGCCCGCAAGGAGAGCTCAATTGCCCTGAAAAGCCGGCTTCACCTTGTTCGAGAATGCCTCGAAGGCGCGGGCAAAATCCGCCGTCGTCATGCACAGCGCCTGGGCGACCGCCTCGGCCTCGATCGCCTCCTCCACCGACATCGCCCATTCCATCGCCAGCATGCGTTTGGTCATGGTATTGGCGAAGGTCGGCCCCTCCGTGATCTGCCTGGCCAGGATTTGAGCCTGCGACAGCACTTGCTCCGGAGTTACGATGCGGCTGAAGAAACCCCAGCGCTCGCCCTCCTCCGCGGTCATGAAGCGACCAGTATAGAGCAGCTCCGAGGCGCGCGATTGGCCGATGATGCGCGGCAGGATCGCGCACGCCCCCATATCGCAGCCGGCAAGCCCCACCTTGTTGAACAGGAACGCGACCTTGGCGCCTGTTGCCGCGAGTCGCATGTCGGACGCCATCGCGATGATCGCGCCCGCGCCGGCGCAGATGCCCTCGACCGCGGCGATGATCGGCTGCGGACAAGCCCGCATCGCCTTGACGAGATCGCCGGTCATCCGCGTGAAAGCGGTCAGACCCTTGGTGTCCATTTTCACCAGCGGGCCGATGATCTCGAAGACATCGCCGCCGGATGAAAAATTGCCCCCGGCGCCCGATACCACCACCGTCTTCACCTCGTCATCCATGGCGCAGGCGCGGAAAAAATCGGTCAACTCCCGGTAGCTCTCGAAGGTAAGCGGATTTTTTCGCTCGGGACGGTTCAGCGTCACTGTCGCCACGCCGTCATTCATTTTCAGCAGGAAGTGACGGGGCGAATACTGCGCCAACGGTAGCGTGACGGGATTGGCTGGTGTGCTCATGGAATCTCCCTGTTGTCTTGTCACTTCTCATTGCGAGGTGCGAAGCGACGAAACAATGCAAAACTGCCTCGTCCGAGCCGTGGATTGCTTCGCTGCACTCGCAATGACGACCTCAAAACTTGTCGGCCCCTTGCCTCAAACTTCTCCGCCGGCTACCGCGATCGCCTGCCCCGTAATCGCGCCGGCACCCTCGCCGCACAGCCACAACACCGCATCGGCGACTTCCTCAGGCGATACGAGACGCCCTTGCGGATTATGTTTGGCCAATTCGGCCACCGCCTGCTCATGGCTGCGGCCGGTCTTCTTCATGATGTTGTCGATGCTGCCGGCAACGAGATCGGTATCGGTGAAACCGGGACACACCGCATTCACCGTCACGCGCGTCGTTGCGAGCTCCAGCGCCAGCGAACGCACAAGACCGACAACCGCGTGCTTGGCGGCACTATAGGCGCTGACATAGGCATAGCCCTTCAGGCCGGCGGTCGACGCGACCGCGACAATGCGGCCGTATCGGCGATCGCGCATCGATGGCAGCACGGCCTGAACGGTGTGGACGACGCCCATGAAATTGACGTCCATCATTCGCCTGAACAGCGCCGCGTCGGACTTTCCGAATGGTGCGGATTCCGCGACGCCGGCATTGGCGATCAGGATATCGATTGGTTGCCGCCGAGATGCTTCCGCAACCGCCGCATTGACGGCGGCCTGATCGGCGACATCGGCCACGGCAGCGAAATGCGCGGCGCCCGCGGCGACCGCCTGATCCAGCGTTGCGCGGTGCCGGCCAACCACCGTGACGGTCGCTCCGGCCTGCGTCAGCGAGGACGCAATCGCCCGGCCAATGCCCCGCCCGCCACCGGTGACGAGCGCATGCAGGGAATGCGGCAGTCCGGGCATGCGCATCCTCCCCGAATGATTCATCGACCAGCGAGCTTTGCGTATATTTTAGACTTCAAGCTTTTGCAACCAACCAGCTGCCGACGGGCGCTACAAGGGTCAACCGCGCTTGACAGGCAAGGCGCCAAGGGTAGCGTCACCTTGACCAAGAGGAGGATGGGTATCATGGCGGCGCTTGAAAAAGGCATCACGCGGAACGGGACCGGCTATTCCGGCAAGAGCTGGAATATCCTCGGACAGGTTTACTTCCCGAAGGCGGTGACCGACTCCACCTTTGCGTTCGAGACCAACAGCGATCCGGGCCAGTTTGTCCCGGTTCACATCCACCCCACCCAGGACGAATTCATCCTGGTCCAGCAGGGCATGCTCGACCTGAAGCTCGACGGCGTCTGGGTACAGGCCATGTCCGGCGACCTTGTGCGGCTGCCGCGCGGCATTCCGCATGGCTATTTCAACAAGTCGGACAAGCCGGCGCGGGCGTTGTTCTGGGTGTCGCCGGGACAGAAACTCGAGGCGCTGTTCAATCAGCTTCACAATCTGTCGGATGTTGCCGAAATCGTCCGCATCTCGGCCGAGCATGAAGTGAACTTCCTGCCGCCCGAGGCCAATGATTAGCGCGTCAGCGCGGCGCGCCCTGGGTGACGGCGGCAAGGCTCGAGGGCGACCAATTCCACTGGTCGGAGGCGAGCCTGCCGGCAACCACGATCAGCGTTGCAGCCAGCAACAGCCGCAGCGCCATTTCAGGCACGCGGGCCGCGCAATAGCTGCCGATCACTATCCCCGGAAGGGAACCGATCAGCAGCACGCCCATCAGTTGCCAGTCGATCGCGCCCATCGCCCAATGTCCGATACCGGCAATCAACGTCAACGGCACCGCATGGGCGATGTCGGAGCCGACGATACGCGACATCGGCAGCTGTGGATAAAGCAGCAGCAGCGCGGTCACGCCGACCGCGCCGGCCCCGACCGATGAGATCGAAACCAGTACGCCGAGCCCGGCGCCTACGAGGACGGTCGCGCGCGCGATCGTGGCGGCGTCGTACCGCTCCAACCGCCAACGCAGTGTCTCAAGCAACGCCTTGCGGAAGATCAGCGACATCGCCGTCAGCAGCAGCGCAAAGCACAGCACGGAATTGACGAGGCTACGCGCAGTTTCGGCGGCAAGGTCAAGCTTCCACAGGACAAATAGCGTGAGGATGCTGGCCGGGATGCTACCGCTGGCAAGACGGATGACCGCGGGCCAGTGGATGCTCCGCGCCCAGCCATGCACGATGCCGCCACCTGTCTTGGTTGCGGCGGCGTAGAGCAGATCGGTACCGACCGCTGTCGCCGGATGCACGCCAAACAGCAGGATCAGCAACGGCGTCATCAGCGAGCCGCCGCCCACGCCCGTCATGCCGACAAGCAAGCCAACGCTAAAGCCAGAAGCGACGTAAAGGGGATCGATCACGGACATTCAGTGGACCTCAGCATCTACACGCGATCGCGCGATCACGACGTAGTAGGCTGGCGACATCGCAAAAGTTCCTCCGCGGGACGACGTGGGCCGGCGACCGTCCCTGCGCTCAGGTAGGATCATATTTCTCACTGCGGCAATAGCGCGGCCGAAAAAAGAATGATCCTTTCTCCAAGGGGGGTACGGTGGAGATTTCTACCTCTGCGCTGCGGTGCAGCGAAATCAGTACCCTCCACCAACTACCGCTCATGGTTGCTTTTCCGGGTTTCGCGGTCGGGGGATACCGCCGGTAGCAAGCCGGTGCCGCCGCGACCGGCGGTGTCAGGCCGCATCGTAGACGCCAGTGCGGCTCCGGGCAAAGTACGCCCCCTAGCTCCTCCGCTACTTGTTGAAATCGCAGCATCTGCATTCCGGATCTCTGCAGGCAGATGGACGGATGCGGAGTAAAGTACATCCCCTAAAATCGGATCTCCGCCGGTTCCTCGAAAAATGCCGGATCAGCGCGGAGCGCTCGTCGGCTTCAACACGGGATCGACAAGGACGACCTCGAGCCTCCCGTTCGCGTGGGTAAGGCGCTGAAGGTCGGCCGGCTCGAGCCGCTCGGTTCTACTGGCACCGCGACAAAGCTTGGTCCATGCAGGGGGCGCGCCTGGCGCTGATCTCGATGCCTAGCCACGCTCGCTGGCAAGGCGCCATTTGCGTTTGAGTTCGTCAAGGCGCGAACTGGTCAGCCGCACCAGGGGCGGAGGCTCCGGGGTGCTATGGAGCCGGCGCGGTAGAGCCGGTAAAAAACATGGAGTTCTGGCCCTGGTTCTTGCTCTTTTTTGTTGCGGGGTTGGTTGTTTATATTTTGGAACAGGTTCAGCGTAAGTCCGCTAAGCGCGGGAACTGAGGCGGTTCAAGAATGAGCGGCGGATTGATCGAAAGAATTGCCCGCAAGAACGCAAAGCTGATGATGCATCGACTGATTGTGCGGAGGCGTTGACGTGTGGAACGCCCTCAATAAGTTCGACCGGGGCCGGTTTTCCGGATCGAACCTGTTGTCTTTCGATCCTCCTTTATCGGATGTGGCCATCGACTGGTGGCGAGATCATATCTATGCGCAACACGGACTTTACCCAGAAGACCTCGGACAGCTTCTTTCTGCCAGCGCGACCGGCGATAAAGCAAAAATCATCGCCGTGAGCTGCTGCCGGTTTGATGGACACCGAGATTGGGTGTTTTATCAAGCCGGAGGTGGGTCATGCAGAGACGGAAGTTCAGTCGAGAGTTCACGGTTGAGGCAGTCAAGCTGATCAAGGACCGCGGGGTATCCAGTCGACTTCAACACGGGATCGACAGCGTACGATGTCGGGAAGCCTCCCCTGGGCATCGAGATCAGCGCCTGGCGCGCCCCTGCATGGACCAAGCTTTGTCGCGGTGCCAGTAGAACCGAGCAGCTCGAGCCGGCCGACCTTCAGCCCCTTACACGGCATGCATGCAGGCTTTCGACCACCTGCCGCTCCGTCCAATTATGATTAACAACCGAATAGAACTCCTACGGGGCTGCCCTATCGGCCGAACCGAGCGCTAAAAGACGTGCTCTTTGAAGACAAGCTTCGAGTTCCTATATTAAAGAGCTACAACTGAGCTGACTTGGGTGGTTTTCGGCTCCAACAGCAGAACTTGGTACGACGGGGGAATTGCGATGGGTTTCGATAGAAAAGGCTTGCTGGATATCTTCGAAACCCTGGGACGCACCCTTCCAAAGCTGACGACGATCTGCGTCATCGGCAGTTCGCCCGCAATCGCATCCGGACAGCCAGATCGTCAGACGCCGGATATCGATATCTGGCGCCAGGAATCGAGCTACGACGAAACCGCGTTCCGCAAGGCATGCGAAGATGCCGGAATCTTGTTCGACCCTCGCGGCGAGCATCTCGATCCCGGAGCCATCTATGTGCAGGTCGTCCGAAAGGGCATCGTAGATCTTCCTCCCGATTTCGACGTCGAAGTGGTGGGCGAATTCGGAAATCTTCGTGTCGTTATGCCGGCTCCAAGCCTGTTGGTAGCGGCCAAACTGGCGAGAGGCACTCCGCGCGATGTCGAGGATGCCGCCTGGTGGATGATGGAAAGAGCCCTCACAGCCGACGACATTCGCACTGCGATCGGCGCGTTGCCGAACCCGATCCAACGCGAAACTGCATCGGAAAACGTGGTGCTTGTGGAACTGGTCAGTTCAAAGCGGAGCCTGACATGACACGAACCGGCCGCACACTTTACGTCGAGGCGCTTGATGTCCTGCTGACCGGAAGGATGGCCGAGGTCGCAGTAGACCGCGACTGGGAACTGCTCGAAGAAGTCGCCCGTCTCGCAACGGAAGATGCCCCGACGGACCTGGCTGTGACCAATTCTTCGCTCTTCGTTACATGGCGCGCGGCGGTTACCAAATATCACCTCAAGGGATGGAGCAATATGACCCCGGAACGCGTGCGACAAGTGCGCGACCGAGCCAAGGAACGGCCGATGTCACCAGCAAGTTTGCCTATGCGTGCTTAAAATATCGCGAGCGGCCGGAACCTACCTTTCACGCGCAGCGCCATAGCCACGGACATATTTTGCCCGGTATCGCGGACGGGTATTGGCGTTCCGCATCTCGCGCGACCGCTCATGGTTAACTCACGATTCGTTCAGTTAGGCAGTTCGCGGCGAAGCCGAAGCTCGCCGCGAAACCTTCTTAGTTTTGCTCGGTGCCGTCGGCGCCGAGTAGGGGACCTACTTTGCCCCGATTAGGGACAAACTTGTAGGGGACCAACTTTGCCCATTGCGGCACACACTGGACGTACTTTGCCCGTTGCGGCGCCGAGCAAAGTATGTCCCCTAGCCCCAGTTGTAAGTGATTGAAACCGCACGATCTAAATCCCGCTCATGCAGTGAGATTAGATAGTTTCGGAGCAAAGTACGTCCCCTGGTCCAACGACTTCCCCAGGGGCACAAAAACCTGCCCGCCTAGAACAGGCGCGGGTCGAGGACAAACGGTTCTACCGAGACGAGGGAGATGCGCGGCGCCGCGTTGTGATTGTGGTTGATCAGAATATTCACGTCGGGGGACTGCTCGACAGGAACGATAGCGGAAGGAACGCGCAGCAAGGGCGTCGACAATGTCTGGTGCCACTGATCGCCCAGCTGCTGTGTCCAGCCTTCCTGCAGCCGCCAATCAGCCGGCAGATCATTCAGGGCAAAAGCCTCAACGGCAAGATCGTCGGGTACGTCGTAACGTACCATCATCAGAGCCGGCAGAAGTGTTGGATCCTCGATGTGGACCAGCTTCTCCAAAACGCAAAGAGCAGGGGACGTGCTGCAGTACGTGACGGGATGTCCAACCCTATTCCAGCGCCCATCGAAAAGAAGGCCGTAGCCACCGTCGAATGCCCTTGCATGTGCCACTATTGACAAGCGCCAGAGCAGCATCAGGCGGCGGCGCCCCATGCGATCTTGCCCAGAATGGTCTCGACGACGCGCGCGCCGGCCTCGGTCTGAGCCACCGGCAGCGGCGGCTCGCCGTGAAGCTCCGCCAGTGGCCGGCGAAGCCACGCATTTGCCTTAGCGGCATCTCCGAAGGTGTCTTCGGCAAGTGTCTGCACACGCAGAAGTCGGACAGCCCGGTCAGATTCTTCGACGGTGAGCGGTTGCTTTTTCTCGGCGCGATGACGGCGTGTGCGCTGGGGAATGACGAACTGTTCGATTTCTTGGTCGCTAATTCCGGCCTTCGACAGCCCTTGTAGTGCGGTCAAGGGCAGCCGTTTTCGAACCGCCAGCGCGAGGTCTGCCTGGGAGCGAACGAACCCACCAAGGACCGAGCGTCCGCCAAGCTTTCTCGCGACAATTTCGACTATCGACACAGGGGCCTCCGTGAGTCGCGGCAATGTGCCGAATAAATAGCGGCAAACTGCCGAATTGCAAGAGCTCCGGAGCCACCGAGCTACCCTTCAGGTAATAGTTGGAACTTGAGTTATTATAGGATGTTGATATAAGTAATAATAACGAGGACGACTATTATGACATCCGGGAGCTATGAGTACGACGAGCAGGGACGGCGACTTTTCAGGCCGAACGTCCCCCCATTTCCACGCCTCGAGGACGTACACAGCCTCCTTGATCCTACCGTAACAGCGCTCAGGGAGTTCGATCGGCGTCTAACCATTCTCGACAAAAAAGGAACGGTTGGCCGCTTGTTCGCGCGTTTGGATGCCGTCCACTCCTCCGGAGCGGAAGGCTCCACGACCACCTTCACCGAACTGATGGAGTACGAAAGCGCTCTTCGGGTTGCGCCCGACCGCGACGACGCTGCTGTTGTCGCTGCTGCTGCTGCTGGAATGGACGAAAACCTCGAACACGGGAATCTCACGGAACTGGTTCTCAAAATCCATCGCCGGTTGTTCGAAGGCAACCCGAACAAGATGCTGGCCGCCAACGCCGGCGCTTTCAAGCAGTTGCCGAATTACGTGCGAGACCCCGATGCTCCCGTTTCGCTCTTTGGCTACACGAAACCATCTTCGGTCGGGGCGGCACTGTCGGATTGGAGCGGCTTGACGCTTGCTTTGAAGGACGGAACGAACGAATTGGTTCGACAGATACTATCCCACTGGATGTTCGAACACATCCATCCGGTTTCAGACGGAAACGGACGCATCGGCCGGCTTCTGGTGCCGATCGTTCTGAAAGCCAAGGGCTTCTCCAAAACCGCATGCGCATTCTTCGGAGAGGCCGTCCATGAGGACAAGTCGCTCTATATCGACGTTTTGAAGGACGCCAGGATATCGGGTAATACGACGAATTACGTTCGCCAGATGCTGAGTTTCCTGCGGAGAACGGCTGATGCAAATATCGCGCGTCTGAATCGGCTGGAGGCGATCGAAGCGAATTGGAAGGACCGCTTCTCGCACACCCGAAGCGACAGCGTCGTCCACCGGCTCGTTTCGTACGCGATCTCGAAGCCGGTCTTCACCGTGGGGGAAGTCCAAAAGGATCTTGGCGTCAGCTTCGCTGCAGCCAACACTGCCGTCCGGGCTCTACAGAACGAAGAGATCGTGACCGTGCCCGTGGACACACGGCGCAATCGTCTGTTTCACGCTGACGAGGTGATCGAGGTCTTCGACCGCTTCAAGACGCTGACCCCGAAGCGATCATTCTCGATGTAAACCTGCCGGGCATAAGTCCGATCGACGTTCGTCTTCGACGAGGGCCCCCCAAATGAAAAGCCCCGCCGTTGCTGGCGGGGCTTTCTGTGTTTCAAGCTAGGGGACCTACTTTGCCCCAATTAGGGGACAAACTTGTAGGGGACGTACTATGCCCGTGGCTGCAGCCAGCGAGAAGATTGAGGCAGGCCGCTCGAGTTCGCCGGTCAAGACCGGGCGGTCCTCTCAAGGCCCTTCTGACCGTCATTTGGCCGGACGGGATGTTCAAGGCTATTGATAAACCGCAAGAGCTAACGTCGCTCAAATCCGCTTCAGCGCCGTCAGGACAACCTGCGGCGTCAGCGGAATCTCCGTAATGATCGCACCGAACGGTTTCAGTGCATCGTTCACCGCATTTGCGACCGCCGCCGCCGCTCCGGCGGTCCCGGCCTCGCCTGCGCCCTTGGCGCCGAGCTCGGTCTCCGCGGTTGGCGACACCACGTGACCGACATCGATGTCGGGCATTTCGCTGGACATCGGGACCAGATAGTCGGCCATGTTGGCATTGGTGAGCTGGCCGCGATCGTCATAGATGCATTTCTCGAACAACGCGGCGCCAAGACCCTGCACCACGCCGCCGCGGATCTGCTCGTCAACCAGTTGCGGGTTGATCAGGGTGCCGCAATCCTCGACCACCCAATGCCTGAGCAATTTGATGAAGCCCGTGTCGGTATCGACTTCAACCCACGATGCCTGAACGCCGTTAGTGAAGGCGAACGGATACTCTCGCGGCACGAAATGACGCGTCGCCATCAGTTCAGGCTGGATGCCCGGCGGCAGGGTGTCCGGGCGGAAATAGACGATCCTGGCAAGCTCGCGCAGCTCAATCCGCGGCGCGCCGTCGCTCGCGTTCACGACCGCGTTGTTTGCGATGTCGAGCTCGGTGGGAGAGGATTGCAGGATGGCAGCTGCGACATCGAGGATATTCTTGCGCAGGATCTTCGCGGCCTGAAGTGCCGCTTCGCCGCCGATGCCAGCGCCGCGCGAGGCCCATGTGCCGCCGCCATAGGGCGTCTGATCGGTATCGCCAAGGACGACACGCACGCGCGCCATCGAAACGCCCAGCACGCTGCCGACGATTTGCGCCGTGAGCGATTCCGAGCCCTGCCCCTGTTCGGTGATGCTGGTCTGGCATATTACCGAACCCTGGGCGTCGAGCCGTACCGCGACGCCGTCCTGCGATGAAATCTTCGCGCCGCCGACGCCGTAGAATGCCGCGCTGGGATTGGTGACCTCGATGAAACTGGCGATGCCGATGCCGCGATGAATATTCTTCTTGCGCAGGGCAAGCTGTTCGGCACGCAGCGCGTCGTAGTCCATCATCGTCGCTAGCTTGCTTATCGCGGCGTGATGCGACAACAGCTCGAACCGCAAGCCGGAGGCTGACGCGCAGGGGTAAGCGTTGTCGGCAATCAGATTGCGGCGACGGATTTCTACCGGATCCATCCCGATCCGCGAGGCCGCGAGATCAACCAGACCTTCGGTCACCGAGCACGCGATGGGATGGCCGACCGCGCGGTACTGGCACATCACATTTTTATTCTGGAATACGACGCGGGCCCGTGCGCGATAGTTCTTCGTCACGTAGGGTCCACCGACCAGATTGACGACCTGGTTGGCTTCGATGGCGCTGGTGCGCGGATACATCGAATAGGGGCCGATGCCCGTGAGATCGTCGATCTCGAAAGCCGTAATGGTCCCGTCGCGCTTGACGCCGATCCGCCCCCTGCAACGGTGGTCGCGGGCATGGATATCCGTGTTGAAGCTCTCCACCCGGTCAGCGACGAACTTTATCGGCCGGCGCAACAGTTTCGCCAGCGCATAGGTGGCCATCTCGTCGGCGTAGATATGAACCTTGATGCCGAAGGAGCCGCCGACGTCCTTGCAGACCACGCGAACCTGCAATTCCTCGAGGCTGAGATGAAGTGCCGCGATGTTCTGCACCATGTGCGGCGCCTGCGTGCCCTGGTAGATCGTCAGCCGCGCTTCGGCCGCGTTCCAGTCCGCCACCACCGCGCGCGGCTCCAGCGTCACGCCGGTGTGCCGTCCAAAGACAAAATCCGCTTCCACGATTTCGTCGGATCCGGCAAAGGCCGCATCGACCGCGCCCGCATCCAAGGTGCGCTCAAAGGCAAGATTATCGCCGAGCGCGGGATGGATGACCGGCGTCTTCGGATCAAGCGCGGTGCGCATGTCCGTCACCGCCTCCAGTTCCTGATATTCAACGATGACGACTTCGGTGGCATCCTCGGCGACGGCGCGGCTGGTTGCGATCACGGCCGCGACAGCCTCGCCCTGCCAGCAGACGCGGTCGATCGCGATCGCGTGCTGGGCGGCCGATTTGAGACCCTTCAAGTGCGACAGCACGCCGACCCAGGGCGTGATGACGGGGGCGAGTTCCTCGCCGGTCACGATCGCGATGACGCCGGGCATGCGCCTGGCCTCGCCGGCGTCGATCCCGACGATTTTCGCGTGCGCATGCGGCGAACGGACGAACACCACATGTGCCATCCGCGGCAGTTCCATATCGCTGACATAGAGCCCGCGCCCCTGCATCAACCGATCGAGATTGGGCCGCGGGACCGTCTTGCCGATATAGGAATTCGGCCGGTCGAGCACCGAGAGGGTTTCCGGTTTTGCCGGTGAGGTCATGGCTTGCGCCCCGTGCGCGCCCGCGCGGTGGTTTCGACCGCGTCGATGATGGCCTGGTAGCCGGTGCAACGGCAGTAGTTGCCGGAGAGATGCTCGCGGATTCGCTCCCGGTCGGGCTCCGCCTCCTGCTTCAGCAAATCCTGCGCGGCGATCAGCATTCCCGGCGTGCAAAAACCGCATTGCAGGGCGTTGCGGTCGCGAAAGGCGGCCTGCAGGTCGGCGATCTCGCCACTATCGGATAATCCTTCAATCGTTTCGACGGATGCACCATGCGTTTGCGCCGCCAGCATCAGACAGGATCGAACGATCTCTCCGTTAACGCGCACGGTACACGCGCCGCACACCCCATGCTCGCAACCGACATGCGTCCCCGTCAACTTCAACTGCTCGCGCAGGAAGTCCGCAAGATTGAGCCGTGGCAGAACCTGCGCATCGACGCGCTCGCCATTGACATGAAGCGAGATAGACAAGGGTACCGTCACGCCGATCCTCCGGCGTTGAGATCGGAAGGACCGAGAAACGCGGACAGGCATCGCGCCAGCAATACCTTCGCCAGATGCCGACGCATCGAGCTGCTTGCCTGCTGATCTTCGGGCGGATCGAGCTCCTGGCCCAAATCTTCGGATACTTCCGCCAACAACGCTGCCGTGACGGCCGTCTTGAGAAGTTTTGCCGAGGCTTTGGCCAGCACCGGCCGGTCTCCAACGGCAAAGAAGGCCGGCCGAAGATCTGTCAGGATGTCCTTTTCAACGACTGCCTGCGCCGCGAGACCCACGATGGCGTAATCGCCATGCCGCCTTGCGAATTCGCTGAAGAAATGCACGGAATTTTTTTGGGCGACGGGAAATTCAACCGCAACCAGCAATTCCTGCGATGACAGAACCGTCTCATAAATTCCCGTGAAGAAGTCGCTGGCCGGAACGCGGCGTTCGCCGGCAGGCCCGCTGATGATGATGGTCGCGTTCAGCGCGACCATGCAGGCCGGCAATTCCGAGGCAGGATCGGCATGCGCCAGACTGCCGCCGATCGTGCCGCGGTTGCGGATGGCGGGATGCGCAACGTGGGCAATGGCGTCGGTCAGTAGCGGCGCGTGGGCCGCGATTTCCCGAGACTTGAGGAGATCGGCGTGGCGGGTCAGCGCGCCGATGGTGATGGTCTCGCCGCGCACCGCGATGCCGCGCAACTCGGTGAGATCACCGATATCGACGATCAGTTCCGGTGCCACAAGGCGGAGATTCATCGCAGGCATCAGGCTCTGGCCGCCCGAAAGCACTTTCGCACGCTCACCATGCGCAACCAGCAACTCGATCGCATTTCCTACACTGGTTGCACGGGCGTAGCTGAAAGCCGAGGCTTTCATCGATGTGACCTCCCCGGCCGGATTCCGGCGTATTTTTCGCGATTAGACGGCGCAGCCCGCCAAAGGTCAAGGTTGTTTATCGAACGATTATTTCTGATGACTCGACTTTCGGATTGGTCATAATGGCGCGAAACGCGCGACCGTTTCCGAATGCAACAAGATCAGCTCCGGGGAGGAGCAGGCGATGAATTTGGGCTTCTTCACCATGCCGATCCATCCTCTCGACAAGGATTGGCAGCTCTCGCTCCGGGAAGATCGCGAAGCCTTCCTGCTGGCCGACGAACTGGGGTTCAACGAGGCCTATGTCGGCGAGCACGTCACCGACAGGGCCGAGAACATCACCTCCTGCATCGCGTTCCTCGCCTGGATTGCGGCTGCGACCAAGCAGATCAAGCTCGGCACCGGCACCATCAACATGCCGAACACCCACCCCGCCACGGTGGCGGCCACGATGGCGATGCTCGATCACATGCTCGACGGGCGGCTGATCTTCGGCATCAGCCCCGGCGGGCTTCTGTCGGATGCTGAATTGTTCGGCAATCTCGACGCCAATCGTAACGAGATGTTTCTCGAATCGATCAATCAGGTCCTCGACATCTGGGCCAGCGAGCCGCCCTACAATCTCAAGGGAAAATACTGGAACGTCTCGACCGAAAGGACGCTGATCCGGGATATCGGGCAAGGGTTTATCGCAAAACCGCTACAGCGGCCGCATCCGCCGATCGTCGTCACCGCGGTGGCGCCGTTCTCAAAGGGCGTCACCGAGGCCGCCGTGCGCGGCTGGGACCCGATCTCGGCGAACTTCCTGATGCCCGCCTGGGTGAAAAGCCACTGGCCAAAATATGTAGAGGGTTGCGAGCGCGGCGGCCGCCCGGCGGATCCTGCGAACTGGCGTGTTGCCAAGAGCGTGTTCGTGGCCAAGGACGCGGCAACGGCGAGAGCCTACGCGACCGACCCGGATGGCCCTTACGTCTATTACTATCGTTCGCTGTTCACCAAACTGAAGAAAAACGGCCGCATCGAGCTGTTCAAAACCCGCCGCGACCAGCCCGACGACGAAGTGACGCTCGAGATGGTCTGCGACAAGCTCATCATCTATGGAACCCCGGATAGCGTCGCCGATCAGTTGCTGGCGTTCCAGGATGAGGTCGGAACCTTCGGCACGCTGCTATACGCCGGCAAGGACTGGAAGGACCGCGAACTTGGACGGCAGTCCATGATTCTGATGGCTGAGAAGGTCATGCCGCAGGTCAACGCCGGCACCTCGAAACATTCCACCGCCGCGGAATAATCTTCAAGAATATCGTGGACCGTGCGCGAGATCGGCAATCGTATTGCGCCGAACTGCCGAAGTCACACTGATCGGAAGCAGCGTATGATCAATGCCGCCGTCGTCGGGCTGGGCTGGTGGGGACAAAATATCCTCAGGAACCTGCTTGACAGTTCTATCATCAAGCCCGTGCTGGGTATCGATCCCCTCGAGCAGGCCAGAGCCTCGGCCATGGCGCTTGGTGTGGAAACCGCGCCGCGGTTCGAGGATGCGCTGGCGAATCCGAACATCAACGCCATCATTCTCTGCACGCCGCAGGGGCGGCATGCCGGACAGATCGTCGCGGCGGCTCAGGCGGGACGCCACGTGTTTTGCGAAAAGCCGCTATGCACGACCGCCGCGGACGCGGAAGCCGCCCTTGCCGCCGTGCGGAAGGCGGGCGTCCAACTGGGTATCGGCCACGAACGCCGGTTCGAACCCGCCGTCATCGAGATGCGCAAGCGGTTCGCGGCCGGTGAGTTCGGCAATCCACTGCTGCTGGAAGGGAATTTCAGCCAGGATCTGTTCCTGAAACTGCCGGCTGACAACTGGCGATTGTCGAAGACGGTAAATCCTGCCGGGCCCCTTTCGGCCACCGGAATTCACATGGTCGACCTTTCGATCGCGTTTCTGGGCCGGCCTACCAGCGTGTGGGCGCGGCTGGCGCAGTTGGGCAGCCATTTCGAGAATGGCGACACGATGTCGATCACGATGGGGTTTGAGAGCGGCGCCACGGCCATTCTTGGCGCGGTGCTGGCCACGCCGTTCATGGGCCGCCTTGCGCTGTTGGGATCGAAGGGCTGGATGGAAATTCGCGACCGCAGCCATCCGCAAAATTCAACCGGATGGGACGTAACCAGCGTCCACCGGGATGAAATGCCGGTGAGCGCCTTCTATCCGCCGCACCCGGCGGTGCGCGACAACCTCGAGGCCTTTGGCCGCGCCGCGCTGGGAGAGGTGCCCTACCCGGTCACGCCGGATGAAATGCTGTCGAACGTCCGCAGCTTCGAGGCGATCCAGCGATCGGTCAAAAGCGGCGGCATCGAGAAGATTTGAAAACGCTCTACACAACCGCCTTCACCAGGGAGCGGCTGGGGCCGGCAGCGGTTCCGAAAACCCGTTCGAAGCCGGCCAGGAAAGCATCCAGCGCGTCGCTGATCATCTGTTCCTTGTCTTCAAGCACGGGCAACTCGTAGATGTATTTGCGAACGCCGTAGTAAAAAATTCCGCTGTGAAACACCCAGGCCATCTCAAGCTCGGCCGCGGTCGGCTTGCTATGCGCAGGCAGCCCCGCTTCATGCCGGCATTCCCTGATGATGCGGGTTAAGATCTTGTCTCGCACCACGCCGACATACCATCGGTTGATGTCGAGCCCCTTCAGGCCCGAATAGAGATAGATCCGAATCCATTTGCGGGTGAAGATCACGTTCGTATAGGCGTTGTAGAACTCCCGCAGCCGGTCGCGGATCGGCCGCGACCGATCGGCAAGGAGCTTCTCCCATCCGCTATCGAGCGGCTCGAGATAGACCGTGCGATACACTTCCTTGATCAGATCGTCCTTGCTCGGAAAATAGCGATACAGAAGCGGCTGGGTCACCCCCAACCGGTGCGCAAGCGCGCGTGTTCCGCCGCCAAAGCCTTCCTCGGAAAAGAATTCGGTCGCCTTGGCAACGAATTCCTTGCGGCGGTCGTCCGGCGACAACCGCTTCTGCTTGGCGCGCGCGCGCTTGGGCGAAGCTTTCTTGTTCATGACCCTGCAGCCACCGGAACATCGTCGGCGCCGAGAAATCGTCCATAACCACCGCGAGCAAACAACAGCGGCTCTCGCCGGTTATAGGCGTAGGCCTCGACGGCTCCCAGGAAAATGACGTGGTCGCCGCCATAGTATCGACTGGCGGCGCGGCATTGAAAATGGGCAACGCTGTCGGCAAGAAGCGGCGCGCTGCCAAGGCCCGGTGTCCATGCAACGCCTGAAAATTTATCCGGCGAAGGCTTTGCGAATTGGGCCGCAAGCGCCTGCTGCGACGCGCCAAGCACGTTGACCGCAAAGTGGCTGGCGTTCTGGAAGATGGGGAGCCCTTGCGAAAACATCCCCAGGCTCCAGAGCACGAGCGGGGGATTGAGCGACACCGAGGCGAACGAATTGCAGGTCAGCCCGTAGGGCTTTCCATCGGCAGCCATGGCCGTGATGATGGTGACGCCGGTGGCGTAAGTCCCGAGCGCATTGCGAAAATCCCTGGGATCGATGGACGAGTTGCCGCTCGCCAGTTCGTTGGCGGGATCTGGCTCGGTCGGATGTTTCGGCGCGTCCTTCATCCTCTATGGCCTCAAAGCGTCAGGTTTTCAGACGGCAGTCCGAGCGCAACGCGCCCGTAATTGGTACCGGCCGCATCAAAATTGAACGCGATGTGCGAATTGATCGCGTGGGCATCGCGAAACTGGCGCTGCAGGGCCCCCGACGTGTACAGACCCCGTGCGCCGCTTGCCGCAAACAGCAGCGAGACGGCTTCGGTGCAGAGATTGACGGCGTAAGCCCCATCGCGCCGCGTTCTGGTCTTGGCAGCGATATCCGGAATGTGACCGCGCCGTGCGTCGGCCATCGCCGCGATGCACGTAGAGCGCATGATTAGCCGCGCGGCGTCGATCTTGGAAGAAGCTTCCGCAATCTTGATTTGCGTGGTCTGGAGATCCCCGAGCTTGGCGCGGTTATAGGTCGACGCGCGATGCCGCGCCACATCGACGTAGTCGTCGAGGCAGGCCTGGGCGTTTCCGAGCGCGACGCCGGACAGCACGTAAGGAAACAACGAGAAAACCGGCAGCGTATAAAGCGCGTTCGGATTGACCGCGCTCCCCGGTGTCGGGCCGCCAGCGAGATCGTTCACCGCAACCGTCATCGGCTCGGCAACAAACGCGTCTTCAACCTCGACATCATTCGATCCCGTTCCCCGCAATCCGGTCGCGTTCCAGGTGTCCTTGATCCTGTAGTCGCTTTTGTTGAGCAGGAAAATGCGGTACTCGATGCCGTCGGCTTCATCGTCTGAAGACACCACGCTTGCGAGCATATTCCATTCGCTGGAGTCCACGCCGGACGAAAACGGCCAGCTGCCGCGCAACACATATCCGCCTTCAACCTTCCTGGCCCGGCCGGCGGGAAATATGAAGGAAGAGGCAATGAGAGCGTTGGGGTCCTTGCCCCAGATCAGGTCCTGGGCGCGCTTGTCGAACATGCCCAGCATCCAGTGATGGCTCGAAAGATTGGCGAAGTTCCACGCCGCCGACGCATCCGCCTGCCCGATCGCGTCGGCGCAATCGACCAGCGCGACGTAATCGAGCTCGGAGCCGCCGACGCGCTTGGGCTGCACGATCCTGAACAGCCCTTGCTCATGCAAATCGCGTTCGGTGTCAGGCGGCAGCCGCCGCAGCTCCTCCGTCCGGGACGCACGATCGCGCAGGCGCGGGATCAGGGCCGTGGCACGGGCAACCATGGTCGCATAGAGGCGATCGTCGGCGCCCGATCCCGAGGGCGAACTCGAATTTGGCTTCAGACCGCTATCTGTCATGTCGCCATCCTCGCTATCTCACCGGGCATGCGGCCATCCGATGCGGCCGATCAAGATACAGCGAGGCGGCCAGGCCCTCCTCGTTCTGTCGTGCGAACTCGCTGGGGATGGTCTGCATGCCCAACACGGTCTCGTGGAGTTTTGCCGACTCCGCGAGATTCTTCGTGCCGATCGACAGGTGATTGAAACCTGTGACTTTCATCCTTCACCTCCCCTTACAAAGCAGTCTGCGCCACACTACGACGAAAGCTGCTTGACCGGCCGACGGTTTGACGATTGTTTATCGCCCGATCACTAATTAAGGCGCGGCCCGCGTTGCCCGTCAATCGAATTCGGCAGGGAGGGAAGGAACAGCATGGACAAGACTGTTGGAATCGTCGGGCTCGGCATCATGGGCGGAGCGATCGCCCGCAACCTCGTCGATCGCGGGTGGCGCGTGATCGGCTTCGATACTGACCCCGCCAAACGCGCCGAGCTTGCGGCAGCCAAGGTCGTCATCGCCGATAGCGTGGAACAGGTCGCACGCGACGCACCCGTCATCATGACGAGCCTGCCCACGCCCGCCGCGGTCGAGAGCGTGGCCAAGGCCATCGCTAATTCGGGCCAGCCGTCGCGAATTGTGATTGAGCTCTCCACCCTCACCCTCGCCGACAAGCTCCGCTTCGAAGCCATCCTGAAAAAAGCCGGCCACATCGCGCTGGACTGCCCGCTGAGCGGAACCGGCGCGCAGGCCAAGATGCGCGATCTCATCGTCTATGCCAGCGGCGACAGCGCAGCGATTGCACGTTGCGCGCCCCTCTTCGCCGACTTCGCCAAGCAAAGCGCCGATCTCGGCGTGTACGGCAACGGCAGCCGGATGAAATTCGTCGCCAATCATTTGGTGGCCATTCACAACGTCGCCACGGCGGAGGCGATGATTCTCGCGGAACGCGCCGGCCTCGACCCGAAGAAGGTTGTCGAGATGGTCGGCCCCGGCGCCGGCGGTTCGCGCATGTTCCAGATGCGCGCGCCGATGATGGTCGAGCGTACCTACGAGCCTGCGACCATGAAGGTCTCGACCTGGAAAAAGGACATGGCGATCATCGCCGAATTCGCCGACGATGTTGGCTGCGAAACCCCTTTGTTTACACTGACGCAGCCGGTTTACACCCAGGCGATGGCGATGGGATTGGGCGATCAGGACACCGCGGCGGTATTCGAAGTGCTGAAGAAGACCATCGTCACCGCTCCCAAAACAGGCACCGAGAAATCGAAACCGTAAGTTACGACAAATCTTCGATACCGCACTGCATCAATGGACCTTTGCAGGGCATTCGGCATCCGGGATTACCGAAATCTCCGGCTCGCCGGGTCGACGGTGTGGTTATCACTTGATCATTTATGACATCCGTCGGATAAATCGTTCAATCAACCAAAAGCACAAAACAATTGGTATTCGGCTGAAAGGCCCCGGGGAGGATCCATGACGATATCGCGACGACAATTTGTCTCGAGTGTTGCCGGCGCGGGTATCGCCAGTATGGCCGCCCCTAACCTTGTCCTTGCGCAGAGCTCAGGACCGATCCGCATCGGCCTGTTGGCGGCCAAGACCGGACCGCTCGCCTCCGGCGGCATCGATATGGAACTGGCGCTAACGATGTTTCTGAAGGAGCGCGACAACACGCTCGCCGGCCGAAAGGTCGAATTGATCGTAGCCGACACCGCCGGCGTTCCCGCTACCGCGCGCACCAAGGCGCAGGAGCTGATCGAGAAGAACAACGTTCATTGCATGATTGGCCCGCTCGCGGCCTTCGAGGCACTGGCGATCGCGGACTACCTCACCGAAAAGGAAGTGCCGACGCTCGGCGTCGCCGCGGCGGAGGACATGACCCAGCGGCATCCGAGCCCGTGGTTTGTCCGCCTGACCTCGACCTCGGCGCAATGCGCCTACCCGTTGGCCGATTACTCTGCCAAGGAACTGAAATACAAAAAGATCGTCACCATCGCCGACGATTTTGCCTATGGGCATGAAATGTGCGCCGGCTTCCAGCGCGCCTTCGAGGACAACGGCGGCAAGATCATCCAGAAAATCTTCACGCCTTTGGCAACGCCGGACTACGGCAGCTACGTCGCCCAGGTGAAAAGCGCGGACGCGATTTTTCTCGGCACCGCGGGATCAAACGGGTTCCGCTTCCTGCGCCAGTTCATCGAATATGGCCTGAAGGACAAGATGGCCGTGATCGGCGGTATGACTGCGCTCGACGAATCCGTGCTCCGCAATATGGGCGATGAGGCGCTCGGGATCCTGACCACGAGCTGGTATTCGGCGGAGCTCGACAATCCGCTCAACAAGGTCTTCGCGCCCGCGTTCCGCAAGCAGTTCAAATACGACCCCGGCTATTATGCCGGCTCTACCTACGTCTCGGGCGAGGTTCTGGAAGCGGCACTGAAGACCATCAAGGCCAACGCGGAAGACAAGAAGGCCCTGATGGCGGCGATCCGCGGCAACAACGTGCAGACCGTGCGCGGGCTCGTCAAATTCGACGAATTCGGCAACGTGGTCGGCGACGTCTATATCCGGAAAGTTACGAGAAGCGACGGACGGCTGGTGAATTCGGTCATCAAGACCTATCCGGATGTCAGCCAGTTCTGGACTTACGACAAGACCGCCTTCCTGAAAAATCCGGTCTATTCGCGCGACTACCCGCCGGCAAAAAACCTGGAGCAATAATTTTGCCTGAGTTGCGGGCCGAAAATCCCGCAACGCTTCGAACAAGATCGAGAGCCGATGCAGTTTTGGATCATCCAGGGTCTTAACAGCCTGTCGCTTGGTGGCCTGCTGTTTCTGCTCTCGTCGGGCTTCTCGCTGATCTTCGGCCTGATGCGGCTGGCTAACCTGACGCACGGCGCGTTCTTCATGCTCGGAACTTATTTCGGGGCAATAACCCTGCGCGCCTATACCGGCTTGAATATATGGGTAACCGCACTCGGCGCCGGGTTAGCGGTCGCGGCAATCGGCGGCCTGTTCGAACGGCTGGTACTGACCCGGCTGAAGACCAATCCACTCGGGCAGGTGCTGGTGACGCTCGGCATGTCCTTCATCATATCAGACGCCTGCCTGGTGCTGTGGGGAGGCGATTCCATTCCGGTGCCAACGCCGCACAATCTGCAGGCGCCAACGCGGATGTTCGGTTTCGTGTTTCCGACCTACCGGCTGGTGCTGGTGGGCTGCGCCATCGTGGCCGCGGTCGCGCTTTATTTCCTGATGGAGCGGACGCGGCTCGGCGCCATGATCCGCGCCGGCGTCGACGACCGGCAAATGGCGCGCGCGGTCGGCATCCCCGTCTCAAACCTGTTTACGATCGTGTTCTGTCTCGGTGCGGGCATCGCCGGCGCCGGCGGGGTGCTGGGCGGGCCGATATTGTCCGCCTATCCCGGACTTGACGCGGACATGCTGCCGCTGGCGCTGATCGTGGTCATTCTCGGAGGCATCGGAAGCCTGCTCGGCGCGTTTGTCGGCAGCTTTATCATCGGCTTCATCTACACATTCGGCACGGCGCTGTTTCCGGAACTGGCCTATATCATCCTGTTCCTGCCCATGATCTTTGTCATCGCATTCCGCCCTCAGGGCTTGTTCGGGCGCGTCGGCGCATGAAGTGGATTGCTGCCGCCCTGCTCGCCGCCGTGTTTCTCCTTCTGCCGTTCTACGCCGGAGATTTCTACATCAATCTCGCGAGCCAGATCCTGATCGCAGCGATCTTCGCGCTCAGCCTGAATCTGCTGGTAGGTTTTGGCGGCATGACCTCGCTTGGTCATGCCTCCTATCTCGGCGTCGCCGCCTATCTCTCCGCGTTGCTGACAAGCCGTTACGGATTCGGGCATGGCCCGGCCGCGATCGTCTCGATCGCAGGCACGATCGTGATGGCGGCCTTTTTCGGCATCATCGCGCTGCGTGCGACGGGCCTCGGCTTCCTCATGATCACGCTGGCTCTGTCACAGGTGCTATGGGGACTTGCCTATCGCATGTCGGACGTGACCAACGGCGACAATGGCATCGCAGGCCTCACGCGGCCGGCGCCGTTCGGCATTTCGCTCGACAGCGCTGCCGCGTTCTACTGGTTCGCCCTGATCGTGGCGTCGTTTGCATTCCTGATGATGGCGATTTTCGTGTCGTCGTCGTTCGGCTCGTCGCTGAAAGGCGTGCGCGATCAGCCGCGCCGCATGGCTGCGCTTGGCTTCAATCCATGGCTGGTCCGCTGGATCACCTTTATCTATGCCGCCTTCTGGGGTGGCATTTCCGGGCTGCTCTACGTCTACTACAATAAATACATTCACCCGACGTCGCTTTCGACCACGAGCTCGGCCGAAGCGCTGCTCAGCGTCATTGCGGGCGGATCGGGAACGCTCGGTGGCCCGGTCGTCGGCGCTACGCTGGTGCTGCTATTGAAGAACTACGCTTCGGCCTATATCGAGCGCTGGAACATGCTGCTGGGCCTGGTCTTCCTGTTCATCGTCCTTGTGATGCCGACCGGGATCGTTCCGGGCCTGAACAAGCTGATCGCGCGTTTGCGGGGGGGATCGCGATGATCCCGCTGACACCAGACTATGCGCTGGAGATCATCGACCTGAACAAGGCCTTCGGTGGGCTTCGGGTCACACAAGGCGTGTCACTTGCGGTCCGGCAGGGCGAGCGCCGTCTCATTATCGGCCCGAACGGCGCCGGCAAGACGACGCTATTCAACCAGATCAGCGGTGACATGCGGCCGAATTCAGGACTGATCAAGCTGTTCGGCACCGACGTCACGAAATTTGCGCCCTACAGGCGCGCGCATCTCGGACTGTCGCGAACCTACCAGATCATCACGCTGTTTACCGGCGACACGCTGGAGCACAACGTCACGCTTGGCCTGCTCGGCCTGCTGCCGTCGCGCTGGCAGATGTGGCGGCCGCTGTCGTTCTACGGCGATCTCGCGCGTGAGGCTCGCCGGACCCTCGATACGGTCGGGCTCCTGCATCTGGCCGATCATCCGATCTCAGAGATCGCCTATGGCGAAAAGCGCCGGGTGGAGCTCGCGATGGCGCTGGCGCAAAAACCGCGCGTGCTGCTGCTCGACGAGCCGCTCGCGGGTCTTTCAAACACCGAACGGTCGACCGTGAAGTCACTGATCGCCTCGATCTCGCGGGAGACCGCCGTGATCATGATCGAGCATGACATGGATACCGCCCTCGATCTCGCAGAGACCGTAACGCTGCTTAACTATGGTCGCGTCATCGTCGATGGCGAACGCGACGTGGTGATCGCTGACGAACGAACGCGCGAGGTCTATCTTGGCGCCTGATGCACTCAGTTTGACGAATGTGCACGCCTTTTATGGCGACAGCCATATCCTGCACGGCGTGGGCTTTTCCTTGCAGCCGGGCGGCGTGCTGGCGTTGCTCGGGCGCAATGGCGCCGGCAAGACGACCTGCATCTCGACCATCGTCGGCTTTCTGAAACCGAAGGACGGCGAAATTCGTCTGTTTGGCGAGCCGATCGAAGGGCTCAGCCCCGAGCGTATTTCGCGTCTCGGTATCGGCCTGGTACCACAGGGGCGCCGGATCTTTCCCTCCCTCACGGTTCGGGAAAACCTTATCGTGGCGCAGCAGCGCGAGAACAGCACCGAAAAGCCCTGGAATGTCGAGCGGATCTACGAACTATTTCCGCGGTTGCGCGAGCGCCATGCCCAATTCGCCGGAACACTCTCCGGCGGCGAGCAGCAGATGCTGGCGATCGGGCGCGCGCTGATGGGAAATCCCCGGGTCTTGCTGCTTGACGAACCGTCGGAAGGTCTCGCCCCACTGATCGTGGCCGAGGTCGGGCGCACCATCAAGCGGCTGAAGGAGGAAGGACAGTCCATCGTCCTGGTCGAGCAAAATCGTCAGCTGGCGCTCGAGGTTGCGGATCGGGCCGTCATCCTCAACACCGGACGCTGCGTGTTCGCGGGTGACGCCGGCGAGCTCTTGAACAATGAGGAGCTCATTACGCAAAATCTTGGCGTCTTTCACGCCCATTAGGCTAAACATTCACCCTCGAGGTAAGAAAATGAAAATCGGCGTATGTGGAACTGGACGAATGGGATCATCGATCGCGCAGCGATTGATGTCGGTCGGACACGAAGTCGGTGTCTGGAATCGCGATTCAGCGAAGACCAGGCCCCTGGTCGATGCCGGCGCAACGGCATTCGCATCTCCAGCGGCGCTCGCCGAAGGGTGCGAGGTCGTCATCGCGATGCTGCTGAACGACGCGGCGCTGGAGGCGGTTTACCGGGGCCCCAATGGCCTCCTGAAAGCGAAACTCGCCGGCAAGCTCGTCATCGACATGAGCACGGTGCGCCCGGACACCATGATATCGGTCGGCACGGCGGTAGCGCAGCTGGGCGCTGCCTTTGTCGAATGCCCGGTCGGGGGCAGCAAGGTTCCGGCGCGGGAAGGCAAGCTGTTTGGCCTCGTCGGGGGCGCGAACGCCGATGTTGCCCGCGCAATGCCGCTGCTCGAGCAGCTGTGCCGGCGCATCGAACATGTCGGGCCGCTCGGCGCCGGCGCAACCTTGAAGCTTGCCGTGAATCTGCCGCTCCTGGTCTACTGGCAGGCGCTTGGCGAGGCGCTTACCATCTGCAAGCCGCTCAATCTGTCGCCCGAGCGGCTGATCGATATCCTTTCCGACACCGCCGGCGCGCCCGCCGCCATGAAAGGGCGCGGCGCCATTATTGCCAAGGTATTGGGCGGCGCGCCACTCGCCGAAACTGCATTTGGTATCACCGCCGCGAAAAAGGATCTGGCCACGGCCGTGCAATTTGCAGCGTCAATCCATGCCGAGTTGCCGGTTGCCGCAAGCGCGCTGGCCTGCTTTGAAGAGGCAGAGGCCGCGGGCCTCGGTGAAGCCGACGCCACCACGGTCTCCGTTCGCTGGACCCAGCGTCAGCCAGCCTCAAAATCCTGAATTGCCGCCAATCGTCATGCCGAGAACACCCAACGCAACAGCAGAGAAAATGCAATGATCGATCGCAAGAACCGCTACGGCCGCACTGCCGCACGCATCCACGACGCAGATGGTCTCGCCCGGCGCCCATCATCCACCACGATCGACATTCACGCCCACATCGTCGTGCCGCAGGCCGCCAAGCTCGCACAACCCCACGTCGACCTCAGCCGGGTGCCGCTGGCGCATTTTGCCGATGCCGCTACCAGGGAGATCAATGCCCAGCAGGAGAAGGACATCGGCGAGGTCATGACCACGATCGATCGCCGCCTTTCCGATCTGGACAAGATGGGCATCGACATCCAGGTCGTGGCGCCGGCGCCGCCGCAATGCTACTATTCCGTCGATCCCAAAGTCGCGGAGAAGGCCCATCGTCTCGCCAATGACGGCGTGGCGGAATATTGCGCCCGCAAGCCCGACCGGTTTGTCGGGCTCGGCGTCGTCACCTTGCAGGAGCCGGAACTTGCGGTTCGCGAGCTCGACTATGTGATGAAGGACCTGAAGTTGAAGGGCGTCGAAATCCTGACCAATGTCGATGGCCAGGAATTGTCCGATCCGAAATTCCGTCCGTTCTTCGCCAGGGCCGAGCAACTCGGGGCATTCATCATGATGCACCCGAACGGATTTACCCACGGTGAGCGCCTGACCCATTTCTATTTCAATAATGTTCTCGGCAATCCGCTCGATACGACGCTTGCGCTTCACAATCTGATCTTTTCGGGAACGCTGGCTCGCTTCCCCGAGTTGAAGCTGATGGCCGTGCATGGCGGCGGCTATCTGCCGGGCTATTCGGGCCGGATCGATCATGCCTGGGGCGCGCGGCAGGACTCGCACGGTGAATTGCCGTTGCCGCCGACGACCTATCTGCGGCAGGTCTATCTCGACACGGTGGTCTTCAGCTATCACCAGCTCGCCTACCTGATCGACGTGTTCGGCCCCGACCGCATCGTGATGGGCACCGATTACCCCTTCGACATGGCCGAATATAATCCGATCGGGCACGTCGCAGGTGTGCACGGGATGGACGAGGCAACGCTGGCGCAGATCGCGGGAGGAAATGCCGCCCGCGCGCTCGGGCTTGATGTGTAGATCATGATCCGATTAGGTTAAATTGCATCAGGATCTCATCCCTTTGTTTGAGCATGATCTTTTCGGAAAACCGGCTCCCACTTTTCCGGATCATGCTCTAGCACCGGGCTCCCATGGTCCGAGACGCGCGGCGTTGCCGCGCTCCTCGCCATGAGGGAAGACCTCATCCTGAGGAGGCGCTCTTGCGCCGTCTCGAAGGAAGAGGCCATCACAAGCGGCAATGAGCTAATTTAGGGGTGCAGGCGCGCTCAGTGATGCGCGCCTGCGGTCTTGTATCCGGGTTGTTCGAACGGATGCGAGGTCGCGAATTCCGGCATTTTGAAGCAACGGTCGGCAAGGCCAGCCACCAGGGGAAAGGCGCCTAGTTCAAGCTTGAGGAAATGCGCCCCCACGACCTGGCCTGCGATGCAGATATCGGCAAGGCCGGGCTGCGCGCCAAGCGCGAACGGCGCCGGCACGCGGCGCGCGAGCAGCCGTTCATAAGTCGCCAGTCCCTCGTTGGTCCAATGCTTGCCCCAATCCTCGATCGCCCTGGCGTCGGCGCCAAAGGTCCTGGCAAGATGATTGCGGACACGGGGCACCACAAGCGGATGCGCGTCGGCAATCGTCATCAGCGCCAGCGAGCGTGCATAGGCCCGCTCCCGGGCGTCTTCCGGCAACAGCCGCGGCCGCGGCTTGATATCGTCGAGATATTCCATGATCGCC
The DNA here is from genome assembly GCA_963742085.1 of uncultured Alphaproteobacteria bacterium. Taxonomy (GTDB): domain Bacteria; phylum Pseudomonadota; class Alphaproteobacteria; order Rhizobiales; family Xanthobacteraceae; genus Bradyrhizobium. The sequence goes on from CAVUKM010000007.1 coordinate 142,247, forward strand.
ATCGACTGAAACAGCGATTGGCCGTCGTGAATGAAGGTCGGCACGACGTGCTCGGGATTGACCGCATCATAACCCGACTTGAATTGTTCGCCGGAGAGAATGTCGATCGGGGTTTCCTCGAACGGCAGGTCCTTGAGCTTCAAGGCGACCCGCACGCGAAACGAAGCAATCGATCGCCAAAACCCGTAGACTTGTATGCTCATCGGAAGGCCTTTGCTTCGCGAATATCAGCTGCCGATTACTCTACCATATTGTGCTGACGCCAGCGCAACAGATAGGCCTGCAATCGCCGGATCATGGCGGTCAAAGCGACCCCCACCAGCATCAACACGATCACCGCGACCATCATTCCCGACGCCTCGCCGCGCGCCTCGGACTCGATGATCAGACGGCCAATTCCCCGTTCCGCACCGATGAATTCGCCGACGATCACGCCAATCAGCGCGAACGAGATTGCCGGAGAAAGCGAGGCGAATACCCAGGCCATCGTCGAAGGGATCACGACCGTACGGGTGATCTGCCATTCGCTCGCGCCGAGTAGCCGCGCGGCATTGACAAAGCCCTCGTCGATCGAACGCGCGCCCTCGAAAGTGTTGAAGAATACCAGAAACACGACCACGATCCAGGAGGTCACGATTTTCGAGGTGTCGCCGATGCCGAATGCCAGAACGATGATCGGCGCCAGCGCGATCCTGGGAATCGAGTTTACCGCGGTGATGAAGGGCTGGAAGATCGCGCTCAGCCGGTCCGATCTTCCCAGAATCAACCCCGCCGCAAAGCCGCTGGACACGCCGGTTACAAAACCAAAGAACGTATTCTTGAGCGTGATGCCGGTCGCAACCCAGAGATTGTTTTCAGTCCGAGCCATGCATTTGGCAAAGTCGCCGTTGAACCATCCGTTGAAGACGCCCAGCTTGGATTTAAAGCAGCTCAGGATCAGAAAATGCTCGAAGATTTCGGAGGGCTTGGAGACGAAGTAGGGATCGAGCAAATCAGGCACCAGCCACGGGACGCTGGCATGCAAATCATATCCCCATTGCCAGATCGACAGGACGGCAATGCAGATCAACGCCTGCCACGCCAATATGCCGACGGATCGGGCGCGCATTCTCATTGCTTGCGGCCCCTGACGAATTCCTCCCCGAGCGAGTGCCAGATATGCTGAAATAACTCGGCGTAACGCGGTGTCTCCCTCACCTTCACGGCATCGCGCGGCCGTGGAAAGTCCACCTCGAACATATCCTTGATCATGCCCGGGCGCGCCGAAAACAGAATGATGCGATCGGCCAGCGTCAGCGCCTCGCCGAGATCATGCGTCACGAACAGAACCGTTTGCTGTTCGCGCTCCCAAATTCGAAGCAAGACTTCATGCATGTCGATCTTGGTGTGGGTGTCGAGCGCACCGAATGGCTCGTCCATCAACAGGATTTGCGGCTCGACGACCAGCGTTCGCATCAAGGCCGCGCGCTGGCGCATACCGCCGGACAGTGCCGACGGGTAAGCCTGTTCGAAGCCCAGCAGGCCTGCTTGCGCGACGCAGGCCGCGACGCGATCCTTGCGCTCGGCTTCGCCAACGCCGGCAAGCTGCAGGCCGTAACCAATATTGTCGGCCACGGTGCGCCACGGAAACAGCGTATCGCGCTGGAAAACATACCCGACATTTGGCGTCGCCTTGCCGGAGACGACCGGCGCACCATCGATCAGGATTTGACCGCTGCTCGGCCTTATCAACGTCGCAATCATGTTGAGGACCGTGCTCTTGCCGGAGCCGGACGGCCCCAACAAGGCAACGAACTCACCGCGTCGAACGTTGAAGGAAACGTTGCGTACCGCCTCGATAGCGGTGCCCGCGAGCTGGAATGATTTGCTCAATCCCCTGACATCGATCCGATGGACATCCGGCGACCGATCGAGCGGCATTGCAAACCTGTCCTGGTCTTTCAACTCTCGGGCTTTCAAAATCGCGAAGCTTTCAACCCGGATACGCTTTTCGAGCCGCCTCGGCGAAGTCAGGGCTGACGACCTCGGCAATCGTGAGCGGCTTGATACCGGTCATCTCCCGGAACCAGACCTTTTCGCCGCGCGCGAAGCTCGCCGCGTCGACGCTGCCTTCGTAATCCGCGACCTTTTTCAGTGCCGTGATTTCGAGAATATTGGCGCCGCGCGATGTGCTTCCGACGTAGGGCTCGATCATATCGTAGATTTCGTCTGGCGAATGCGCCTTGATCCACTGCGCGGCGCGCCATAGAGCCGTTACGAAGGCCTGCATCTTGGGCGGGTCCTTGTCGATCGTCGATTGTACCGTGAAATGCCCCGTCACCGGCACCTTGCCGCCGATGTACTTGTTCCAGATCGTTTCATCCGTTCCATCGAACAAAAGCGTGCCCCAGCCCTGCTCCATCGAGTCATTCAGCAGTGACAGCGAGCTCACGAGAACATCGACCTGCTTGGTCTTCAGCGAGCCCAGCATGGTATCGACATTGCCGGTTCCGATCCAGGTTACCTTCTCGGCGAGCCCCATTGTCTCCATATAGTACGATGACCAGACGTGGTTGGTGCCTCCCAGCGACGACACCGAGACGATCGGCTTGCGCCCATCAGGCCTCTTCCATTCCGTCAACTTCTCCAGCGTCGTGATGCCCTGATCCCAGAGGTCCTTGCGGATGATGAACATCACCGAGCTGCTCCGCGTGTCGGTCGGCATCAGAATCCGCCCGGCGCGTCCATGATTGCTGAGCTGCATCGGATGGGTAACGTCGCCGATACCGATATCGCCTTGCGATGAAGCGATGATTTCGCGGGTTTTGACGCCGCTGCCGCCCTGAACGAGCTTGCAGTCAAGGCCCGCTTCCTTGAAGAATCCGGCCCGGTCGGCCACGAATTGCGACTGGTAGATCGGGACCGCGACCGGGTAAATCACGCGACCCGACCTGGCTTCAGCCGACGCACGTCCTGCTGAAAGCAATGCACTACTGCCGGCAATGATCGTCAGTGCCGAACGTCTTGTGACGTGCCCAGCCATCAAGCGTTCTCCCTCTCCTTGCCGGCGACTTTTTCGAGCGCATTCAGCACCGCATCGCCCATTTCCCGGGTCGAAAGTCTTGCCGCGCCCGGCTCGGCAATATCGGCGGTTCTCGCGCCGGACGCCAGCGCGGTATCGACGGCCTTTTCGAGCAGGTCAGCATCGTCGGGCCGATCGAGCGTCATGCGCAGCATCATGGCGACGCTGAGAATGGAGCCGAGCGGATTGGCGACGCCCTTTCCCGCAATGTCGGGCGCGCTGCCATGGACCGGTTCGTAAAGCGCCTTGCGGCGGCCGAACCGGTCGACCGGCCCGAGCGAAGCCGACGGCAGCATCCCCAGCGAGCCCGACGCCATCGCCGCACAATCGGAAAGAATGTCGCCGAAGATATTGCCGGTCACCATCACATCGAATTGTGAGGGTTCCCGGACGATCTGCATGGCGGCGTTGTCGACATACAGATGCGTTAGCTCGACATCGGGAAATTCCGCGGAATGGAGCGCGATGACCTCTTCGCGCCACAACACGCTGGTTTCGAGAACATTGGCTTTATCTACCGAGCAAACTTTTCCCCTTCGGGTACGCGCCAGCTCGAAGGCCGAGCGCGCCACGCGGCGAACCTGGTTGGTGGTGTACTGCTCGGTGTTGAACCCGCGACGCTGCCCGTCGGGCAGCGTTTCGATGCCGCGCGGCTCTCCGAAATAGATACCGCTGGTAAGTTCGCGGATGATGACGAAGTCAACACCCTTCAGGACATGCGCCTTGAGCGGCGCCGACTCGGCCAGCGCCTGGTTGGCGCGAATGGGCCGCAGATTGGCGTAAAGATCATATTTGCTGCGCAGTGACAGCAGGCCGCCCTCCTTGCGCGCCGCCGCCGGCACCTCCTTTGTTTCCGGCCCGCCCGTCGCGCCCCAAAGAATGGCGTCGGCTTCTTCCATCGCCTCGGCGGTATCCGCTGGCAGTACCTTGCCGGTCGCCAGATATGGAATTAGCCCATATTGCGCTTCGCGCAACTCCATCGGAACGCCACGCCTCGTGGCAAACCAGTCGAGAATCCGACGCGACTGCGCCGTCACTTCAGGACCAATGCCCTCGCCGCCGACCACGGCGACCTTGATCATGTTGGTTGGACTGCTCATGCATGTTTCCTTGCGAAGTGTATCCACGGCCGCTCCATACGGTCAGCCACCTGAAAGGCGCGGATTTCGTTGTCGCGCTGCAATGTCAGGGCGACTTCATCAAGACCTTTGAGGAGACCGGCGCGACGGCGCGGATCGATCTCGAACCGGTGCTGCTTGCCTGATGGTGAAGTGATGGTCTGCTCTTCGAGGTCGACGCTGACACGTCCAGCTCCCTGGGTGTGCTCGACCTCCGCGGCAAGACCGTCGACAATCTCCTTGTCGACCACGATCGGGAGAATTCCATTCTGAAAGCAGTTGGCGAAGAAAATATCGCCGAAACCCGAGCCGATGATGGCGCGGATGCCCAGTTCCTGCAGCGACCATACCGCACCTTCGCGGGACGAGCCGCAACCGAAATTCGGGCCGGTGATGAGGATTTCCGCCTGCCGATAAGGCTCGCGGTTCAGAATGAAATCCGGATTTTCCGAACCATCCGGCAGGTAACGCAGCGAGCCGAACGCCCATTTGCCGAGGGTCCCACGAATGGAATTGCCGACGAGGCGCTCGATGCGGATGACGACATCGGTGTCGATGTTGCTGCGCATGATCGGCGCCGCAATCGCGCTCAATTTGGTGAAGGGGTTCGGCATCTATCGCTCCATGGTCCGCACGTCGGCGATGGCGCCCGAAATCGCGGCGGCGGCCGCCGTCGCCGGGCTCGCCAGATGGGTGCGGGCGCGCGGCCCCTGACGGCCGATGAAATTGCGATTTGAGGTCGACACCGAGCGCTGGCCGGGCGCCACGACCTCGCCATTGGCGGCGAGACACATCGAGCATCCCGGCTCACGCCATTCAAACCCGGCATCGGTGAACAGCTTGTCGAGCCCTTCGGCAACGGCATCGCGCTTGACCGTCTCCGAGCCCGGTACCACCCATGCGCGCACGCCCGGCGCAACCTTGCGGCCACGCGCGATTTCGGCGGCAGCGCGCAGATCGCTCAACCGGCTGTTGGTGCATGATCCGATGAAGACCCAATCGACCGGCGTGCCAATGATCGGCGCGCCGGGCTTGAGACCCATATAGTCGATCGCGGTTTCAAGCGCGGCGCGGCGCACCGGATCGGCAGTTTCCTGAGGATCGGGAACACGGCCATCGACGCCGATGACGTGTTCCGGGCTGATGCCCCAGGTCACCTGCGGAATGATCTTCTCGACATCGATGACAACTTCCCGGTCGAACATCGCGTCGGGATCGCTCGGAAGCTGACGCCACGCCTCGACCGCCCGCTCCCACATCTCGCCCTGCGGCGCGTAACGCCTGCCGCGGATGTATTCGTAGGTTTTTTCATCCGGCGCGACCATGCCCATCTTGGCGCCGAGCTCGATCGAGAGATTGCAGATGGTGAGCCGCCCTTCGATTCCCATGTCGCGGATGGCGCTGCCGGCATATTCAACGGCGTAGCCGGTGCCACCGGCGGCTCCAATGTGGCCGATCAGCGCGAGAATGAGATCCTTGGGCGTCACGCCCAAAGACAGCCGGCCCTCGAACCTCACGCGCATGGTTTTGGGACGTCGCTGGATCAGCGCCTGCGTCGCCAGCACGTGCGTCAACTCGCTCGATCCGATCCCGAAAGCGAGCGCCCCCAGCCCGCCATGGGTGCAGGTGTGGCTGTCGCCGCAGACGATCAGGCAACCGGGGAGGCTGAGGCCGAGTTCAGGCCCGATGACATGGACGATGCCTTGGCCCGGCTCATCGATATCGAACATGGCGATGCCGCTCGCCGAGGTTTCGACACGCAGGCCCTCCAGCAGCTCCTGCCCGGTCTTGCTGGTGCCGGCTCGTCCCCGCGCGGTCGAAATCGCGTGATCGGGCGTCGCGAAGGTCAGTTCCGGATTGTGGACCGGGAGGCTGCGGCTTTTGAGATCGAGCAGACCACGCGAGCCGCCGAGATCGTGCAGCAGATGGCGATCGACATGAAGGAGATCGGTGTCGTCACTGACGTGAGCAATGACGTGCTGGTCCCAGATTTTGGCCAGCAGGGTCCGACCGCGCGCTTCCAACAGCATATCCTCCCCTTCGACTTCTGTGGCCGCGGTATCCACCGCGCGCCCGCCGCTTTGGTGCGGCTTGATATTCCAGGGTGTCCGTAGGCCCTGGCCTTCGCTGTATCAAAGCATAATGGCATGCTCTTCGGCTAGAGCCTCAGAGGGTGACAGCCACGCAGGAAATGGCATCCATCCGCCGCGGGCTTCCGGCGGCAAGCGGGGGCATGCGGGCTATTTCAGCATGTCGGAAAATGTCTTTGCGAAGGTATGGGCATCGCCCGGCCATCTCGCCGAAACGTAGTTGCGATCCCGGACCACGAAGGCCGGCCTTGGGTTATCGAGGGAATCGCGCTGCAGACCGGACGTCTTCCACCGGTAATCCGGATCGGTTGCGGGAACGTCCACAAAATCCTCCGGACGCGCGAGCGCGCGCGTGACTTCCTGCTGCACCGACATGTAGCCGTCCGGCTGCCCGCTTTGCTCCAGGTAAGTCCGATAATAGCCTGGATCCCAAAAACGCGTGATGCGGGCGACCTTCCACGCGCTGCGTTCTAGCGCCCAGGTCAGGGCAGTCGACCGGTAACCGTAGAGCACCGAGCGGCCGGTACGCTTCGAAATGCTGCGCGCCGCGAGCAGCACGCCGTGGCAGATCGCCGCCACCGGCCTCTCGGCCTCGAAAAAACTTGCGACATGACGCTGCAGCGTCCCGCTCTCGAGGTAATCACGCATGCCACGCGCGCGATGTCCGCCGGGCAACAGCAACCCATCGAATGCCGACGCGTCTACGGCATCCCAACGTTGCGGCGCGCCATAATTCGGATCGGCGATCATTCCGGCATAGGCCTTGCGCGCATCGCGGTTTGCCCGCATCAGCAGTCCTATCAGCGGCAAATTCCGCAACAGCGGTATGGCGCCCCAGGGATCCAGGCCCTGTCCGGTCAGCATCATGTCGTCTGCGGCGGCGGGCCGTCCGTCCGGCGTCGCAAAGACGATCGTGTGGCCCGCGTTCACCAGCACCTGCCAGCTAACGGCGGCTTCGCTTGGATCGAAGTCCCGGGCTGGCAGAAGGACAAGAACGCGAGCCACGGCTAGCCTGCTTCAGACCAAAAACACGGTCGATCCCGTGGTCTTGCGCGCGGCGAGATCGGCATGGGCCCTGGCGGCATCCTTCAGCGGATAGGTCTGGTGAACCTCGATCTTGACTGCGCCTGATTTGACAACGTCAAACAGCTCCTTCGCCATGGCGACAAGGTTTTCGCGTTTGGCGGCGTAGGTGTTGAGCGTCGGACGGGTGACGAACAGCGAGCCCTTTTGCGCGAGCAGGCCGAGGTTAAGCGGCTCGACGCTGCCGGAAGACTGACCGAACAGCGCGGCGACGCCGAGCGGGGCCAGGCAGTCCAGTGATTTCAAGAACGTATCCTTGCCAACGAAATCGTAGACCACGGGTACTTTCCTGCCTTCCGTGATCTCCTCGACGCGCTTCACGAAATCCTCGCGGGTATAGACAATGGTGTGCGCACAACCATGGGCCTTGGCGAGCTTTGCCTTCTCATCGCTGCCGACTGTGCCGATGACGGTGGCGCCGAGATGCTTTGCCCACTGGCTGAGGATCAGGCCGACGCCGCCTGCCGCGGCGTGGAGCAGGATCGTGTCGCCGGACTTGACGCGGTAGGTCTGGCGGATGAGATATTGCACCGTCAGGCCCTTCAGCATCATCGCGGCCGCGGTCTTGTCATCGATGCCGTCGGGCAGCTTGAGCAGGCGATCGGCAGGAATCAGCCGCTCCTCGGCATAGGCGCCGAGCGGCGCGGCGCCATAGGCGACGCGGTCGCCCGGCTTCAGATCGGTGACCCCGGGTCCGACTTCCTCGACCACACCGGCGCCCTCGCCGCCCAGGCCGCTCGGCAATTGGAGCGGATAAAGCCCCGAGCGATTGTAGATGTCGACAAAGTTGAGCCCCACGGCGGTGTGGCGAATGCGCGCCTCTCCGGCGCCCGGCTTGCCAAGCTTGACTTCCTCCCAGACAAGAACCTCGGGCCCACCGGTTTTATGAAAGCGGATGGCGTGCGTCATGGAACAACTCCTCAGGTGAGATGATGGAAGGCGAAAGCCTCGCAGCCGGACGATCGGCGCGGCTCTTCCTTACAATATGCGCCGAACCGGCGGCGGGAAATACCCCAAACGCGAACGCAGTCTCCAAAACGAAAAAAAGCCCGGCGGCCATCAGGCCACCGGGCGGGTATTGCGATCCAGGAAGCAAGTTTGCGCTTTTGGCTTCCCCGGCCAGGGGCGGTGTTCAAACGTCAGCTGGCTCCGACCGTTGCGACCATTCCAAAAGCTCCCGCGTCGGCAAGGGCCGCGATGCGCGAATCGTCGTAACCGAGCTTCTTGCGCAAGACTTCCCTGGTATGCTGGCCCAGCAAGGGCGCGGCGACGGGGTCGATGACCGGCGTCAGGCCAAGATTGAGCGGCGATTCGATATTCGGGACGGAGCCGGCGGCGGGATGCGGGATCTGGCTGAGCCGGTGGCGCTCGCGCACCTCGGGCGAATTGAAGGCTTCCTCGACGGTGCGAAGATAACCGACGGGAATGTTGGCCGCCTTCATCTTCGCCACCCAGTTCTCGCGAAGATCCTGCACAAAAATCCCGGTGAGGATCGCGCGCAGCCTGTCCTTGTTGGCGGTTCGTGAACGACGGTCGCCGAATTCACCGCTGGCAAGATCCGGCCGGCCGAGCACTTCGATGACGAGGCGGCGATACAGCCGGTCGTTGGCGCAGGCGATATAAAACGGCGCATCGGAAGCATTGTAGAGGCCGACGGAGGGAGACCCGTTCGGTGAATTGCCCTGACGGCTCGGATTCACGCCGGTCATCAAATAGGCCATCCCGTAAAATTGCGTCATCGCCAATGCAATGTCGAACAGCGCCACCTCGACGTGCTGGCCGCGGCCGAGCCGGTCGCGGGCGAGCAGCGCCAGCAGGATGGCGTTGCAGGCCGACATGCCCGTCAGCATGTCGACCGCGGGCGGCCCGGTTCGCACCGGCGGCCCATCGGGAAAGCCGTTGAGCGACATGAATCCGCTTTCGGCCTGCGTGATCGGATCGAAGCCGGGACGGGACGCGAACGGCCCCTTGCGGCCATAGGCCGAGATCGAGCAATAGACCAGGCGCGGATTGCCGGGCGCGACCGATGCATAGTCGAGACCATACTTCTTCATCACGCCCGAAGAGAAATTCTCCACCACCACGTCGGCCCGTGCGATCAATTCACGCGCGACCTCGCAAGCCGCAGGCTTGGTGAGATCGAGCGCGATGCCCCGCTTGTTGCGATTCAAACTGACAAACGCGGCGCTTTCGCCGGCGAGATCGGCATGCTCATAGTGCCGCGTATCGTCGCCGCCGTCCGGGTTCTCGATCTTGATGACCTCGGCGCCGAAATCGGCCAGCGTCTGGGTGCAGGCAGGACCGGCGACGACCCGGGTGAAATCGATGACCAGCAGACCGTCGAGGGCGGTCGGAGCACCCTTCTCTCTTGGCGCCCGGTCCGGTAGTTGCGGTCTGGCAGTCATGATCAGCTTGTCCCTTCCCTCTATGAATTATCGGCCGTTGACGGTCGACCATTGCGCCGGTCGGAGAATATGCCGACGGTAGACCATATACAGCCCTTTTGCGGTTCTGTCCCAAAAGAGTAGAGCCATTAGGATCGAGGGGTTACAGCCTTTTTGGATAGGTGCCATGAAGGGAAGAGACAGACCCGACGAATTTGCGCCAATACAGCGTGTCCGGAAATGCCCACGGATAGTGCGGCTGGTACAGCCGATAGCCGGCGCGGATGAAGTTGTTTGCCGAGAGGATGTTTTGGGTAGTGTCCGAAACCATGCAGCTTCGCCGATTGTGCCGCGCCTGTCCGCGAATTACCGAAATCGGGTCCGGATATTGCCAAAACACGCATCTCAAAGCTCTTATCGACATCAGCCCAACTGTATCTCCGTCGAATCCAACGCGAGCTTCGGACTTGACCCGATATCGGTCTCCTACGACCCCACGTTCGACCGTCACGAGAAACATCCGAGCGGATGGTACCATGGCGCTTCGCTTACTGCGCTCGCCAAACTGTGCGCTTCAATTGGCTATGGACTTGCTGCGATATCCGAAGGAGGTGCAAACGCATCCTTTACGCGGACTGGGAATCTCGACCCCACGACAAGCTGGAGGCCGAACGCTTTGCGTGATGGTGGTCAGGCAAAAGCGCACAGCAGCAGTTCCAGTCAATCCTGGGAATGCCACTGGTTGAAAACTAAGAAATTCAATTGGAGGGCCCTTTTGCGCAGAGCCGATGATTTTGAGTCGTACTATCGTTTCATGTCTTTTTACTTTTATGCACGCTTGCTCGAGCGCCCACCCGCAGGCGCCTTCTTCAATTTGATCTGATTGTAATCAACGGCGGCACGGACGAGGTTTTTTAGAGCACGCTCATTAACCTTGTCACCCTCGAAAAAATCGATCGCTCGTCTCGCGTTGCCTTCGAGGCCCGCGTTGAAGAGCTTGTCAGGATCTGTAAGCCTCGCCCCGTGGGCAAAGGTAAGCTTCACCTTCCCCTTGTGAGCGTTGGCAAGCGCGATTATTCCGTGGCGAGACCACACCGGGCTTCCCATCCACTTCCATTCCTCGATGATCTCCCGGTCGGCGTCGAGGATGCTCTTGCGGATGCTGGCGAACGTTTTGCCGCGCCAGTCCGTGATTGCTGCGATCAGCTGGTCAATCCGTTCCGATGGATCCATCTTTAGGCCTCGAATTCTGGTTCTGGTTCATGCGACCACGATAGGAGTGCGGCGACCGCATTATTAAATGAGATCCGCATCAATCTATCCGTGCCAATGCCTGCTCCAGGGTCGCAAAGAACCGCGGCCACCCGAACTTGGCGCCCTGGTAGGCCTGCTGCTGATCCGGCCGGAAGCCCGACTGCTCCATGCGCAGGTGAGTCCCCGTGCTCGTAGGGGTGAGAGTCCAGGTGACGACGCTCTCGAGACCATAGGCCGCCCACGTGTAAGACAGCGTCTTGTTCGGCTCGACTGCCAGGACCTGACAGTCGACGGCGCCCCAGTCTGCGCGAAGATTGAACCGGTGGTCCACGACAGGCTTGAAGTCGTTCTTCATGAGCCACTCCTCGATCAGGTGTGGTTGCGTGAGCGCGCGCCAGATCTTTTCCGGCGGATACGGTATCTCGCGTTCGACAACGACGGAGAGCGTTTCGGTCGCAATATTGCTCATTGGTCCATCCTCTTGAGCAGATCTTCGAGGTGATCGAACCGACTTTGCCAGAAGCCGGCCATTTGGCTTGTCCAGTCGATCAGCGGCGCCAAGGCGCCGAACTGCGCGCTGTAGTGCGTCTGGCGGCCTTCGTGGCGGTCGCGCACCAGCCCGGCCTGCTTCAGGACCCCGAGATGCTTTGAGACGGCCGGTTGCGAGACCCCGGCCCGAGCCGTCAGGGCCCCCACTGTCTGCTCTCCTTCGCGGCACAGTCGCTCGAAGATAGCCCGCCGGGTCGGATCGGCAAGCGTTCTGAAGAGCAAATCGTGAGCGTTCGGCATCTTTGATCGATAACCCTCTGGTTATTGATCGAGGTATAACTGTCGAGATATGTGTTAGTCAAGCTGGAACGTTGAGCGGTGCATGATGATCACTTGAACCGCTTCCCACCAAGCGTCGTATTCCCGAGTTCGAAGGACTGCAGGCATCACAAGCCATCAGAAACAGGTCTGCTAAGGCCAAAGTGGACCTCCATCCTGGGGCGGCTCTGCTGCCGAAACGGACGTCACCGTGACCAGCGCGCTGGTCGGCTTCGCGCCGCCACGACTCGGCAAAGCCTTGCTCTAAAGGGAGATGAGCTTGATCCCGATCGAGAGCCGTCAACAATCCATGCGAAGGCGCTTGCCTTCATCTCGGTGCGGACCTGGCTGTGCCGGCGGGGGAGGATTGCTTTCTCAAGCAACTTCGCCGGAACGTCATCTCGATACGTCAATGCCAATAATCTAAGGTTGCATCATAACCGAACGATTGTACGATGCTCCGAGCAATTATCGCTCTGGCTGACGACGTCCCGTCGGCCAATACGGAAACACTAGCAGGACAATCCCTATGAAGCGGATCATCGTTTGCTGCGACGGAACCTGGAATGCGGACGATACCCAAACGAACGACACGAACGTCGCTATCCTTTCGCGATCAATTCACGGCTCGCAGCAGACCGGCGACGTCACTCAGATCGTGCTCTATTTGCGAGGCGTGGGCACCACAGGGCTAAAGCTCGAATCATGGATCGAAGGCGCCACAGGCGTCGGTGTCGATGACAACATCCGCTCTGCTTACCAGTTCATCTCGCAGAATTACGTCCCCGGTGACGAAATCTATCTCTTCGGCTTCTCCCGCGGCGCTTTCACCGCTCGCAGCCTGGCCGGCCTTATTACAGCATGTGGCATTTTGTTTCGTCAGTCGCTTAGTGCCTTACCGGATGCGTGGATTTATTATCGCAGCCCGAAACCCCACTCGCCGGCGGCCTTCGCCGCAAAATGCAAGGTCCGGTGCCACGTGGATCCTCAGATCACATTTCTCGGGGTATGGGATACTGTGGGAAGCCTGGGTATTCCAGGTCATCTGCTCGCGGCGGGCAATAAAGAAAAGTTTGCATTTCACGATACCAGTCCCTCGCCTCTTATTAAGCGCGGCGTTCAGGCGCTGGCGATCGATGAGCATCGTCACGACTTTACGCCGACCTTCTGGACTGGCGCCACCCCGCCGGGAGCCGCGATCCAACAGGTATGGTTTGCTGGTGCACACGCCGACGTCGGCGGCGGATACAAAACGCGCAGCCTGGCTGACATCCCGCTTGTATGGATGGCACGGGAAGCCGAAGCCGCCGGGCTCGCGCTTGACTGGGAATGCCTGCCCGACGTTTCAATGCTAAATCCGGCCGCGGCCTCTCACGATTCGTCTGCGGGCCTGTTTGCGTTGGACCGTTACCATCCGACCATACGAGAGATTGGGATGAAAAAATGCCCGGTCAAACTCAATGAAAGCCTCTACGAAGCCATAGATGAAAATGGCAAACCAGTTTCGACGATTAATGAAGGCGTTCACCGCAGCGTGTTGTCCCGATGCGCTGGCTCTGCGCAAGTATGCGCAGACGATGACAAGGGCACATGCAGTTTGAGCCCTTATAAGCCGGAGAATCTGGCGCCGTTCTTTAACGGTACAGCGTTCGGTGGTTTACCTATCGTGGACTAGGATCAGTGTCACTTTCGACCTAGGGGGCGTCAGATACCGCGGCCCGGCATCCCGGACGGGGCAAACCTCCTCAAGCGCGTTCGCAAATTGTGCGGTTATCGAACGTCGATGGTCCGCTTTGCACCAGCAGCGCATGTTCGCCGAGGGTTGCAATTACCCCTCATGACGACGGCGAGCGGTTGAATCCGATTCGGGAAAAAGAAACCCGCGACCGGTTTCCCGGCGCGGGGTTAATTCTGAAATACTGCGATGATGAAACTATGCCGGTGATTTGCCCGACGAGTCAATTTTTTTCGATCGGCCGGATCATTTCGTTCACTCAGCCTATTCCAGACTCTGAACCGGCGGCAGCTTGGTGGCGGCCATAGGCGTCGACGATTTGGCGGGCGGCGGTTCAGGAGATCTGGCGGGCGGCGGCGAGGCTGTGCTGCCCGTGGTCTGCGGCTCCGGTGCCGCGCTCGTTTGCGATGTTCGCTGGACCCGCGGCCGCGACGCGGAACGTCGCAATCCCCATGAGTGTGCGATGGAGGGTCCGGCGGCATAGCCGATGAAGGCGCCGGCCACCGCGCCGACGGGTCCCAGCACCACCGCGCCCGATACAGCGCCAAGCGCCGCATCGCCTGCGCGCTCCTGAGCCCTTGCTTCGAACGAAATGAGCGAGCCTGCGATCAGTGCCGTGACCAGAAAAATCCTCATGGCGAATTCCTTGCCGAATAGACCGCGTGCAAATCACTCGGAAAATGCGGCGGCACCAAGGTCGCAGAATATGGCTTGCGCGCTTATGAAAAAGCCCGCGACCGGGTTCCCGGCGCGGGCCAAAGTCTTGCGATGCCGAAAATGTGGCGATGATTTGCCCGACGTGTCAATTTTGTGATGACGGTCGGGACCGCGGATGCAGGCGAGCACCACTGCTCGCTTCGATCAAAGCGCGATCGCTTCCTACTTGACGCGCCGGCCGTGAAAGAAACCCTTGCTGGTCGTGTTCTGCCGGATATTGGCGGAGTCGCCCTGCTCGTTGGTATTTTGCGTGTGTCCTTCCTTCATCGACGTATCGCGGGCCGCATCGGCGTTGGCGGATTTCGGACCCTTGTTGCTTCGATTTCCTTTGGGGATTGGCGGCATATGACCGGTCATTTTCAGCCTCCTTGCTGAACGACATATCGCGCTCCAGGACAAGGCCCGGTGCGGATCAGTCGCTCAACGATTACAGGCTTGTTTTCGCGGCCGCGTTGCGCTCGATCAAATCGATGCCTCGGAGCGTCGTCTACCTGACGAAGCTCAGATACGAGGTCAGCGCCTCGATCTCCTCCGGCCCGAGGTGGGTCGCGACCATCGGCATCGGAGATCCCGGGGTGGAATGATATCCCTGGCCCCACTGCTCCAGCCGGCCCTTGAGATAGGAATAGGACAGTCCTCCGAGACGCGGGATGTCCCTCACGCCCTCCGCATTCGGACCGTGACAGGCATAGCAGGACACGATGTTGGCTTCCGGAATTCCTTCCATGTAGATCGTTCGTCCCCGCGAGGCGAGCGAGCTGTCGCCATCATTGGCGGCTTTCGGCGGGAGCGATGCAAAATAGGCGGCGAGATCGCGCGCCGTATGCGGATCGAGCGCCGCGACAGCATTCCACATGTATTGTTTCGAGAACGGATTGTTTCGCGCGTGCTCGCGAAAACTCCTGATCTGACTCATGATGTATTGCGGCCGCTGTCCGGCCAGCCGTGGCGCAACCGTGTAGCCCTGCGCCCCTGCTCCATGACACCAGGTGCAGTTGCGGACGGCGGCGCTCTCGCCGGCCCATGCGGAGGCGGCGGAGGCCGCGGAGGCGAAAATCGCCAGGATCGCTATTTTCAGTCCGATGCGCTTCATGACCCCAAGCTTTTCATGCACTCACCGACATGTCGGCGTATGAGACGGCAGCACTCATTGCAGATAACTGACATAGGCCGCGACGGCTTCAACCTGTGACCGCGTCAGGTTGTGCGCTGTCGGCGCCATGACGGCGGATGTATCAACCCCCGTGCCCTGGCCTCGCTGTTGCTTCCAGCCCGCCAACTGGCGGACCATGTACTCGTAGACCTGGCCCGCCAGTCGCGGAATTTCGTTCTGGCCCTTGCCCTCATTGCCGTGACAGGCCGAGCACGCGGGAACGTTGGCTTCGGGAAGGCCTTCCTCGTAGATTTTCTTGCCCGATCGCGATCGATCCCCTTGGCGCTCCGCCGAACGGCGCGGGATTGAGATGTTTGAAATGCATCGCCAATGCCGTAACCATCGACGGGCTCAGCACATGCGCGACGTTGAACATGACAGGGTTCGTGCGCCTGCGCTCGATGAACGCCCGCAATTGAGCTTCGATGTATTCGGGTTGCTGTCCGGCCAGGCGCGGCATCGGGAAATATCCGAGATAGCCCTGGCCCGACAGCCCATGGCAGGTCTTGCAATATTCGAGCTTGCCTTCGAGGCCTCCTCTGACAGCCGCCATCGCTTCCTGCGCGTGACCGCTCGAGGAAAAAGCCATCGCCAGCACTGCCGTCTGCAAAATCAGGCGCAAGCCGGTCGCTCTCACGTTCCGGCCCCCTCGCCTGCCGCCTGATGCGTCCGCTTCAACTGAACGGGCTGCGACCATCACAAACCGGGCCCCCAGATATGAAAGTTGAATCCGAGCTTGACGACCTGGATGTTCTGCCTGACGTCGACACTACCCAGCAAAACGTTGGTCGAATCGAACATCGAAATCGTTCGGGTCCCGAACCCATAGTAATTGTATTCGAGGTTGACCGACCAATGCTGCGTGAACAGCCATTCCACGCCGGCGCCTGCGGTCCAGCCGAAGCGATTTTCCAGACCGGTAAAGCCGAACGGCGTGCCGATGAACGAGCCGGAGACATCGTATCGGTCTCCCGCCATGGCGACGCCGCCCCTGCCGTAGACCAGCACGCGGTCGAACGCATAGCCAACCCGCGCGGTCACGCTGGTGAGGAAATCGGTCTTGGCCTCCACCAGCGCGGTGTCGGGATTGCCGAGCCGGAAGCCCGACGATGCTGCTCCCTTCATGGTGGAACCCGCGGCAGCGCCTTCGATGCCGACCACCCAGGAGGGAGCGAACTGATAGTCGCAGCCGATCTGGCCGCCGATCACGACGCCGCTCGGCGACGGACTTACGGTGGTGATGCCGGTTGTCGCGCCGGCGCCGGCTGCAAAAGGAGGATCCTGATCCTGCACAAGTCGCACCGGGTCGGTGATGTCCTTTGTGGCAAAGCCGCCGCCGATCTGGCCACCGAGATAGCAGCCGGTCCAGCTGAAGCGAGGGACATAGGGCGCCTCCGACTTCAGCGGCAAGTCCGCGGCGATCGCGGGTCCCGCCAGCATCACTGCCAGCATCGCGGCTTCGGCCAAAAGAAGTTTTCTCATCATACAATCTCCGTATGCGGACGCATCCGCCTACATCGCAAACCAGGCATGGAGGAACAGGGTATTGTTGTCGTGGGCGCCGACGACGGTGCCATTCAGCTTGTTGTAATAGGTGTACTGCAGGCCGATGCGGGCGTTGAACCACGGGTAGCCGATCATCTTGCTGGCGCCGAACGGAATGTAGGCGATCTCGGCCATCCACCCGTTCGTGTTCGGAGCAAGCGCTGCCCCCGTGACAGGATCGGTCCCGAAGAGCGCCCCGTCGGTGGTGCCCCAGATATCGAAATATTGCCCGGTGAAAACGACCCGGTTGTCGGCGCCGTAGGCAAACGAAGCCTGCAGCCTCATGCTGTTGAGCGTGTTGTTCGGATTGGAGCCGGGGGTCAAAAAGTTCGTCGCGTTCAGCTGCTGAAACTCGCGAATGTAGCTGCCGCGCAACGTCAGCCAGTAATTGTCGCCCTGATACTGATACTGGGTATCGAAGCCGAGGTCGGTGAATTTATCGGCCAGCGGAAGCGTCGCGGTCGTTCCGGTCACAAAACTTGCGTCGACCCACGGATGCACGTCCGTCGTCATCCCGAACGTACCCACCATCAGCGTATGCCTGCCCCAATGTGGCTCCAGCGCGACGCGCCAGTAGGGCGCAATGCCGCCGAACAGCCCAGGCCCGTCGAACGGATTCATGCCGAGCGAGTTCTGCGCGTTGAAACCGAGGGTCTTGTAGCCGGTCAATTCCAGATAAAGCAGGTCATTGATGAATGCGTAGGCGCCGACGCCAGCAACGCGCGCGGCAAAGGTACCCTCAATCGCCGTGCCGGCGCCCCCGGGACCGTTGATCGACGATACCGCGTAAGGGAAGGCCCAAGCCGGCGTGGTGTTCCACACATCCTGAACGGTTGGATTGTTGTTGGCCGTGATGCCGTAGATGAGGTCGAGCGGGCCGACACGCGCGGTGTTGGCATAGCGGACGTCGGCATTGTCCCACGACCATGTATGCTTGAACTGGTCCGCCGGCGTTCCAGACAGCGCCGACAAGGGATCAGGCGCGCTGTAGGTGACCTGCGCGAAGGCGCCGATATTGTCGGTGATCGCGCCGCCCCAGAATCCGCTGAACGGCGACAGCACGGTGTTATCGTTAGGCCTGTAGGGGTCGGTCGGCGGCGCGACGGTCGGCGCCTGGGTGTGGGTAAAGCCGACGATGGCCATCATCGAGATCGGCGGGATATATTCCTTGTCGGCCTCAGGAGTCGTCGACGGAGGCAGCGCCTTCACATAGCCCTGCATCTTTTCGTATTCGGCGCGCGCGTCCTGTCCGGCCTTGGACGAGAATGGCGTCGTGCGGAATTCACCGCCGCCGGTCGTATATCCGAGCAGCTTGAACCTTCGGCCGTACGGGGTGAGCGCGGGAAAATCGGTGTGGCAGGTGCCGCACGGCTGGCCGGTTTGCCGCGCGAAACTCGGAAGCGCTTGCGCCGGCGGTGCAAAGCCAATCGTCAGGAAGCCTGACGCAACGGCAACGAACCCAACCGCAACAAGAACCCTGAAACTACCGAAGGGTCGACTAATACGACCGCCATCGCCCCGCATTGCGCGCTATCCCGTTGTTTACAGCGCTCCGTGCCAACGCACGAACCTGATTCCCACTTACGAGATGGACGATAGTCCATGAGTTCGAACTGCCGCTAAGGTAATAGCTGCGCGCGAATCAGAATTCATGCGGAACGAGACATTTTTGCAACAATCATTGCGGGCGCAAAAAAAAGCGGGCACCGAAACATTCCGTTTCGCTGCTCGCCGACCTTATAAAATAGGCATTACAGACGACTTTTCCCCAATCGTCTGCCTTAGACCTGTAATCTTTGGACCAGATTCGCGAGATTCGATTTGACCAGGATCAAACGGGTTCGGAAAAATTGAACTGGATCGAACGCCCCGGCGCGGCGTAACGTAACGATCATCAGAAGGGCGGGCTTATGCGCATTTCACCGATATTGTTGGCAGCAGCCTTCGCCATCGCGGCCTCCGCGACGGCGCAAGCGGAGGGTGTTTCACAAGGAGAACTCAAGGCCAAGACCGACTATTGCAAGACCTGCCACGGCTTGTCGGGGCAAGGGTTCCGCGGGGCGTATCCGATGCCGAGACTGGCCGGACAGCAACCCGAATATATCGAAAACCAGCTGCTGGCCTTCATCGAACGCAGACGGAACAACCCGGTGATGTTCAATGTCGCGCACGTGCTAACCCCGCCAATGCTGAAGGCTCTGACCGAGTATTTCAAGGATCTCAACCCCAAGCCGCTTGGCGGAGCGCCGAAGGAGAATGTCGCCGAGGGCAAGAAGATCTATCAGGAGGGAATCCCCAAGGCCGAGGTTCCCCCTTGTGCTTCCTGTCACGGGGATGACGCCAAGGGCCGCGACGCATTTCCTCGTCTGGCTGGACAGCTCCATGACTACATGTTCAGGAAGCTGACAAACTGGGACAAGGAGCGCGGCCAGGACAAGGCCAAGCCGGATAACTCGGCCATCATGGGGCCGATCGCGCACAACCTGAATGAAGCACAGATCAAGGCCGTCGCGGCCTATCTCAGCTATCTGGAATGACCCCATCGCGGGATCGCGGCCGTTGAGGCGATCCCGCACCAGACGGTCGCAAATCGACTTGCTCCAGATCAAGGCGGTGCTCCGCGAAACCAATCATGGTTGCGTTATTCATTACCAAAGCAGGATAACGTGACATGACAGATTCGAATGGAATTTCCCGACGCCGGGTGTTGACGGTCGCGGCAGGAGCGGCCGGAGCCGTTACCGGCATGGCGGCAATCGTTGGCGCATCGACGCCCGCGCAAGCAGCGAAGGCGCCGCAAAAGGCCGTGAAATATCAGGACACACCAAAGGGCGAAGCACGCTGTGACAATTGCGCGCTGTTTGAAGCCCCCTCATCGTGCAAATCCGTCGACGGAATCATTTCGCCGGAGGGCTGGTGCATGGTCTACGCGAAGAAGCCAGCCTAAGTCTGGAAAAAATCGCATTGGCGATTTTAGCCGCAGCGGTGCTCTAATTCTCGCACAAATGAGTTTTCTTAAATTAGCCAAATCAGAGAAATCCCTCTGATTTGGCCATTTTCTTTGGCCATTTTCCCTCCCCCGTCATGCGCTCGACTCCAGTTCGCAGCCGCCCTCATTGAATGAACCGGGCCGCTCGGAACGCCTTCCTCTTCTCGGGCAGTCACGTTTCCAGCGCCTTGGACAAACTGGCCCCCCGCCTCGCTAAATCGAAACCTGTCGCCCGATCTCGACCACCTGATCGCTGGGAAGGCTGAAGAAGTCGCTGACGTGGACGGCATTGCGCTCCATCACCGCGAAGACCCGCTCCTGCCACGCCGGCAAGCCCAGGCCGTCTTCGCGGCTGACCACAGTTTCATGGCCGACATAGTAAGTGATGTCGTTGAGATCGACGGTACAGCCCAGCGATTTGCTGGTGGCGAGAAGTTCCGGAATGTGGGGACGTTCCATGAATCCGAAATGCGCTTCCGCTCGCCAGAAATTCGGCGCGATTTCCTCGATCGTCATGCGGTTCCTGGATGACACCCACGGGACCGACTGGATCTCAACCCGCAGCACGAAGATATGCTCGTGCAGGGCGCGGTTATGCTTGACGTGCCAGACCATCACCGGTGGGGTGTCGCGCACGGTCCGGGTCAGGAACGCGGCGGTGCCGGGAACCCGCGGCACGTGCCGTTCGGCGATATCGGCCATGAACTTATCGACCGGGATCAGCGCCTCGTGCATGCGCACAGAAATCGCGGCCGCGCCACGGTGCCAGATCCACATCACGCCGTAGACGGTGACCGCCAGAATCAAGGGCACATATCCGCCTTCGGCGATCTTGGTGAGGTTGGCGAGGAAGAAGGCACTGTCGACCAGCAGGAAGCAGGCCGCGACGGCGCCTGCGACAAGCCTGCTCCAGCCCCAGATCTCGCGCATCGCGATGAACAGCAGCGCCGACGTCATCAGCATCGTGGCCGAAACGGCGATGCCATAGGCCGCCGCCAGATTGTCCGATTTGCCGAACGTAACGGTCAGGCCGACGGTCACGATCATCAGCAGCCAGTTGACGACGCCGACGTAAATCTGACCGTAGCCTTCCGAGGAGGTCTGCTTGATCAGCAGTCTCGGCAGCCAGCCAAGCTGAATCGCCTGACGCGTCATCGAGAACGCGCCCGTGATGATCGACTGGCTCGCGATGATGGTGGCGACGGTTGCGAGCACGATCAGCGGGATCAGGAGAATTGGGGGACAGAGCCGGAAGAAAATGTTGCCGTCCGTTGGCGCGCCTTCGAGCACGAGCGCCGCCTGCCCGGCATAGTTCAGGATCAGGCTTGGAAACACGATTCCGAACCAGGCCAGTTTGATCGGCCCGCGGCCGAAATGGCCCATGTCGGCATAAAGCGCCTCGGCGCCGGTGACGCACAGAAACACCGCGCCCAGCACCAGAAAGCCGGTCATCCCGTGCGAGAACAAATAGGACAGGCCGTAATAGGGATTGAGCGCTGCGAACACGGCCGGGTGCCGCACGATGCCCGAAATACCCATCGCGGCGATGGCGACGAACCAGGTCAGCATCACCGGGCCGAAGAAGTGGCCGATGGCCGCGGTTCCCTGCGACTGGATCGCGAACAGCGCGATCAGGATCGCGACCGCGGCGGGCACCACATAGGGCTGCAGCGCTGATGTCACCATGTTCAGCCCCTCGAGCGCCGACAGCACCGAGATCGCGGGCGTGATCGCGCCGTCACCGTAAATCAGGGCCGCCCCGAACAGGCCGACGGCCACGATGGTCGGCCGGTGATGTTTCTTCACACCCAATAGCGCCATCAAGGCAAGGATGCCGCCCTCGCCGTCATTGTCGACGCGCATGGCGAACGAGACATATTTGACGGTGGTGATGATGAAGAGCGTCCACAGCACGAGCGAGAGCGCACCAAGGACGGTTGCGACGTCCGCCGGGACTTCGGCGGTGCCGAGCACGGTCTTGAAGGTGTAGAGCGGGCTGGTTCCGATATCCCCGAACACGATCCCGAGCGCCGACAGGCCGAGAGCAGGCAATTTGCCCTGCGGTGTCTGCCGCGCGTCGTCGGAGGGCAGCGTTGAATTTTCGCTCACGTGATGTGCCATCCAAAGGAGAGAGGGAGGCCCGCGCCGCAGCTGGACCGACACCCAAGAACCGGTCGCGCTTTTTACAAACTATCGCCGGAGATTGCGACACCCAAACGACCGCGTCACGCCTCGCCCATGCCTTCGGACGCCTGCCCGTCGGCGGTGGCGATCAAGGATTTTGGCACCAGCAGCAGGGTCGGCAAAATCAGCGCGTAGACGACCGTGATCGCGATGACGCAAGCGGTGAAGCTGCCGTAGCGAGCGTAGAGGGTCGTCCCGAGAATGTCGCCAAATCGCGAGACCACGAAATAGAAGCTGCTCGACATCATCAGCATGGAGCCCTGCAAGCCCCTGGGGCAGGAGCGGATGATCAGATCCATATAGGCGCCGGTGGCTAACCCGCCCATGAGGCCGATCGGTATCGCTGCTATCAAGGCGCCCGTCACCGAATGAATGAAGAGCAATGGGACCATCTGCGGAACGGCGATGATCGTCCCCCACCACAGCAGCGTCTTCAGCGGAAAATAGCGGCAGAGAAATCCGTAGGCGATGAAGGTCGGAATGAAGGAGGCGGCAAAGATCGCATTCCACTGGCCCCATTGGGCGTCGGTGGCATGCAGCGTGTTCTGGAGATGATACTGCAGCGGCGTCGCCGAGCCGGGAGCGAAATTCCATAACAGCCAGATCAGGAGCGCCGGATAGATGCGCCAGTGCCCGAACAGCCTCTTGATGTCGTTCACCGGATGCACGGCGTTCCCGCGTTCGGGGTGAACATGCTCGAACACGTCCCTCGGCTTCCACAGGGCAAACAGGCTGACCGCTGTCATGATCGCAGCGCCCACGAGAAACAGGATGCGGGCGGCCTGATCGGCGTTCTGGTTCTCGAGCAACCCGGAGAGCACGCCGCCGATCAGCAATGCCGCGACGGTTGGGATCGATGCGAAGACGTTCCAGGCCGCGCTAATCTGGCCGGTCATCGCGTGCTGCTGGCCGATCGTCGATGTCAGCCCGTTTTGAGCGCTGGCGACGAAAAGGAACGAGGTCGTCAGCGCCACCACCGCGATGAGGAGTGTTGAATAGGTCATCGGCGCCAGGGCAAAGCCGAGATAGAGAAGCGCGCAGATGGCGCCGAACAGCAGCATGAATCCGCGATCTCTCATCTGAAGCGGATTCCACATGTCGCGGATGAAACCGAACACAAAGGATAAATAGAGCGGGATCGCCGCGATGAGACGGAAATGCGCGACCTGTTGCGCCTCCAGGTGCAGCCGGTTCTTGAGAAAAAAGCTGATGGGAATGTCGATCAGGCCCCCTGACGGTCCGCCGAAGGCCAGAAGAACGATCAGGATGCCGAGATAAAGAAAGATGTTCCGGCGCACCAATGGCGACAGGTGCTCTGGAGCCGGCGCGACCGCGGCGGCCTCGGCGGCGGGACGGTCCATCGTCATTTGCGAGCGATCTGTCCTTCCTGGAAATAACGACAAATCCAATGTCGGCCTTTGGTCGACCGCAACCGCTTGTCCGAAGTTACCGATCACGCATCGTATCGGCTCAAGGCCTGGTTTGACAGGGGGGCGCGGCTCCATCCCGGTGCCGCCACTGCCCCGGCGGGATCGGGGCTCGATAGGTCCGTCACGAAAAAACAAAACCCTTTGCGCTATCGCAAAGATGTGGGCTGGAAGCCAGGTTCTATTTCAAGCTGAACACTCAGGCCCAAACGGGGCTTGCTGGATTCAATTGCCACCTTACGCATCGGGGCCGAAACCATGAATATCGTATCAAAGAGCGCCTTTATTGCTGCCGCATCGCTGCTCCTGGCCGTGCCCGCATGGAGCGCGAGCCGCGAAGAGAATGCTCTGGCGGAAGTTGTCGGCACCGAAGAGGC
Source organism: uncultured Alphaproteobacteria bacterium (assembly GCA_963742085.1). GTDB lineage: Bacteria > Pseudomonadota > Alphaproteobacteria > Rhizobiales > Xanthobacteraceae > Bradyrhizobium. Next base: position 166,171 of record CAVUKM010000007.1, read on the forward strand.
CATCCTGACCGATGCCCCCGCGGTGCCACCCGCGATACACCGCGACCATGCAACCAAAGTCGTCGTGCATCTGGAGGTCAAGGAGGTCGAGGGACGGCTGGCGGACGGCGTCGCCTATACGTTCTGGACCTTCGGAGGCAAAGTGCCCGGCAAATTCATCAGGGTTCGCGAGGGCGATATGGTCGAGATGCACCTCGAAAATCACCCCGCCAACAAGATGCCGCACAATATCGATCTTCACGCGGTCAACGGGCCGGGCGGCGGCGCCGCGGCTTCGCTGACGGCGCCGGGTCACACCTCGGTGTTTTCATTCAAGGCCCTGAACCCCGGACTGTATGTTTACCACTGCGCCACGGCGCCGGTCGCCATGCATGTCGCCAACGGCATGTATGGTCTAATCCTGGTCGAGCCGAAGGAAGGCCTGCCCAAGGTCGATCGCGAATTCTACGTCATGCAGGGAGACTTCTACACCAAGGGCGCGAATGGCGAAAAAGGGCTGCAACCGTTCAGCATGGCGAAGGCGATCGACGAGAAGGCGGACTATGTGGTTTTCAACGGCTCGGTCGGCTCGACGACCGGTGACCAGGCATTGACCGCTAATGTCGGCGAGAACGTGCGTCTCTACGTCGGCGACGGTGGGCCGAACCTGACGTCATCGTTCCACGTGATCGGCCAGATCTTCGACAAGGTCTGGGCGGAAGGCAACATGAGCACCCCGACCCACAACGTGCAGACCACCATGATTCCAGCCGGTGGCTCGGCGATCGTCGACTTCAGGATCAGCGTGCCCGGCACGTTCATCGTGGTGGACCATTCCCTGAGCCGCGCCTTCAATCGCGGCGCGCTGGCGCAACTGAAGGTCAACGGCGACGAAAACAAGATCATCTACTCCGGCAAGACCAGCGACGAGGTTTATATGCCTGAAGGCGTCGGCGCCCGCGTCACCGAACAGCTTGCGAAGGCGCCTCCGGCGGCAAAGGACAAGGCGGAACGGATCAAGGCCGGCGAAGCCGTTTTCGTCAACAATTGCCAGGCCTGTCATCAGGCCAACGGCGCAGGTATCCCGGACGCGTTTCCGCCGCTCGCCAAGTCAGACTACCTCAATGCCGACAAGACGCGCGCCATCAAGGTCGTCACCGGCGGACTGGAAGGCAAGTTGACCGTCAATGGCGCGACGTTCAACGGCGTCATGCCGGCATGGGAGCTGCCGGACGAGGACATCGCCAACGTGATGACCTACATCTACAGCAAATGGGGCAATTCCGGCCTTGAAGTGCGCCCCGCTGACGTGCAGGCGAACCGTGCGAAGTAAGACCAGGCCAGACGCAAAAGCGTGGGCAATCGCCGCCGTCATCGCGAGCATCGCCGCGACCGCAGTCGCGGCGATGGCGCGCCCCACCCCCATGGCGCGATTGCCCGAGGGCGACTTCATGCCGTTCTTTCAGGAGAGCCCGGGAAAGGGCAAGGCCCGGGTCGCGCCTGCCCCGTCGCGGATGCCCGCGTTCCGCCTCGACGTTTTTCCCGTCACCAATGGACAATTTCTCGACTTCGTGCGCGAGCATCCCGAATGGCGCAAGTCGCGCATCAAGCCGTTGTTTGCCGATCAACATTATCTCGCCAAGTGGCGCGCGGATCTGGAGCTGGCCGGCGCGGGCGCGGCGGCCGAACCAGTGACCGACGTGTCCTGGTTCGCAGCCGAAGCATATTGCGAGGCGCAGGGCCTGCGACTGCCGACAACCGAACAGTGGGAATACGCGCTCGCCGATCGGGGGCGCAAACAGAACGAGATCGCGCAGCAGTCGCTCGACTGGTTCAGCCTGCCCAATCCCAAGCACCTGAGTGCGGTGGGACGCGGCGAGCCGAATGGCTATGGCGTCCATGACCTGGTTGGCCTGGTGTGGGAGTGGACGCTCGACTACTCGAGCTTCATGACCGGCACGGAGCAGCGCAACACTTCCGGCAAGGACGACGCCGCATTTTGCGGCAGCGGCAGCATCGGCGTCAGCGACCCAACGGACTATCCCGCCTTCATGCGCTACGCCATGCGCTCGAGCCTCAAAGCAAACTACACGATGGAAAATGTCGGATTCCGGTGCGAGGGAGATGAATGATGCGCGGCGCAATTATCCTGCTATCTTTCGCGATCAGCTTTTTTCCGTGGCCTGCGAGCGTCAGCGCGCATGATCATGATCACGATCACATCATGAAGGCTTCCGAGCCACTGTCCGGCACGTCGATCTACAATTTGACTTCCGGCTGGACCAACCAGGATGGCAAGCGCGTAGTGCTGGAATCGCTGCGGGGCCAGCCGGTTGTCCTGGCCATGGGCTATACGAGATGCAAGGACATTTGTCCCATGATCGTAGCCGACATGGTTGCCATCGAAGACCGGGCGAAAGAGGCTTCCCTGAAAGGCATTCACTTTGCGTTCTTTTCGGTGGACTCCGACATCGACACGCCCGAGCGCCTGACGGCCTATGCCAGGGATCGTGGGCTCGACCCGGCGCATTGGACGCTCTATCAAGGCGACGACAAAGCGGTGCGCGAGCTCGCCGCGGCGCTCGGCGTGCGCTACCGTCGCGACGCGAGCGGCGGCTTCGATCACTCCGCGATCATTACAATCCTCGATGCGGACGGAAGGATTGTCGCCCAGCAGCTGGACACGCAGGCCAACACCGAGGAAATGGTGAGGAAGCTGGGTACGCTGTTCACTCCGGCGTCGCATTAGAGCATGCCCTCGGACCCGATCCGGGGGTGGATACCGGTTCGCGTGGAGAAAACGCGTCGAAACAACAGATTAGAGCGCCGGTTTTGATTCGATCAGAACCGGCGCTCTTGGAAACGCGCCGCGCTCCGGACCAACCCGAGTTCCGCCGGACGAGCGTTCGGTAAAATGGCGGGCAATTCCTTTCCCGCCATCGGAAAATGGTTGTGGCTTGTGGCAGCCGTCAGCGCACCAGTCTGTAGGCGCGCTCGTCGTAGAGTGCGCCGCTCATCGGCTGCAGCTCCTCCCGGAAGGCCTTCGCGGTCTTGGTCGAGATCCAGGCGTTCTTGTCCGCAAGCGAATCCCAGCTTTCGATCACGGTGAAATGATTCTTCCGGCTGGCCTGGACGACATCGTCGAAACGGCGGTTGCCCTTGGCCGACCTTCCCTCCTCGACAAAGGCTTTCACCTTGGCGGTGCCGGGCTCCACCTGCGTCGGAACGACATCGACGTGGGTAAGGATCACGATCGGATCGCCCGAAGCCGGCTTCGAGGGACCGACCGAGAGGGCCACGTGAATGCGCTCATCATAGGCCGCGCTTTGCAGGGGGCTGAGAGCTGCGCGAAACTTCGTGGCCGGGTCGGTCGCGGCAAAGGCCTGCTTGGCCGCCAGCGATAGCCATTGCTCGATCAAGGCGAAGTGGCCGGGGTCGGAAATGCGCTGAAGCGCATCGACCTGGACGGCGCCGGATGCTTTTCTCATGTCGCCGGCATAGGCGAGAAGCAACTTCCGCGCGTCGGACGCCGCGCTCGGCGCCACTTCCGTATAGGTCACGATATAGACGGGCTGGGCCGCGTCCTGCGCGAGTGCCGCCTGGCCAGCAGACAAGAGGCCGGCCATGGTCACAACGGCCGCCACAACAAAGCGATGCATTTGGGATTTCCTCCGGAAAACGACGGATAGAGCCTCATTCGAGGTCTCCTTTTGTTTGCTGCCCCCCGCAGTCCGTCATGCATGCGGGGATTTTGACGGTGAAAATGTCCGGCTTCGGCATTTTGATCGCACTCAAGACGCCCGCGTCAAGCGTCCGCCACGACAAAATGCAACGAAAACTGTGCGCCACCCAGGGCCCTGTTCTGCACTTCAACGACCGCACCGTGCAATTCGGCAATGCGTTGCACGATGGAGAGCCCAAGCCCGGTACTTCCCTGCTGGTTGCGGTCGCGCCGCCAGAAGCGCTGAAAGATCAATTCCCGTTCTTCGCTCGAAATGCCGGGACCGTGATCCTGCACCGTTACCGTGCCGTTCGCTTCGACGATGAACTCGACGACCGTATCCTTCGGGGCGTGCCTGATGGCGTTCTCGGCGAGATTGCGGATCGCGCGTTTGATCATCTCGGCATTGCCCTTGACCCATACCGGCGTGGTGGCGCCAAGCAACGCGATTTCCCGGCCCTGCTCGAGCGCGAGCGGGGCGATGGACTCGGCGACCTCGGCGCAGGCGCCTTGCAGATCCGCCACTTCCGATGGGTCGATCGCGAACGCCTCGAGTTCGGCGATATCGAGCAATTGACCGACCACCCGGCTCATCGCCTCGATGTCCAGATGCAGCGCCTTGGCGACGCGAGGGTCGTCGAGCGTTTCCACCCGCGTCCGCAAAATGCTCAGCGGCGTGCGCAGCTCATGGGCGGCGTCCGCGGTGAATTCGCGCTGAAGCCGGAATCCCTGGTCCAACCGGTCGAGCGCCTTGTTGATCGCCGCCACCAGCGGCCGGACCTCGCTCGGAATTTCCTCGAGCGGCAACCGGATATCGGTGCGGGCGGGCCCGATCTGTTGGGCAATTTCCGACGCCTGCCGCAGCGGCAGAAGGGCGCGGCGGAAGATCGCGATATCGGTGACCAGCAGCACCAGCAGGATAGGAAGCGTTATCCAGCCGACATGTTTGAAAAAATCCTCGACGATGTCGTCGATCAGGACGTCGCGGTTGGCCAAATCTTCCGCCGCCTGCACCCACACCGTCGTGCCGCCGATGCTCCTGCGAATGCTCGCGCCCGAGATGGCCGCGTCCTGCTTTCGGGTCTCCAGAAATTGAACCGCTTTGGCCCGCGGATCGGCGGGAAATACCGGTGCCTGGTCCTTCAGCGAAGAGAACAGGGTTTTTCCATGATCATCGATCACGGCGTAGGAATATCGACCATAGGGCTGGGAATAGAGGCCTTGAAGGCTTTCGGGAAGTTCAAGGGAGAGGCTGCCGTCGGCCAGCCGGACAAGATGCTTGGCGAGGGAAGCGGCCTGCTCTTCCATCGCTTCATTGTGGATGTTGTTGGTCGCCGTGTTCAATAGCCACGACAGCGCGACCGACATCAGGATGGACGTGACGGCCACCGCAATCACGTGCAGGATCACGATGCGCGAGATGATCGACTTAAACCGGATCACGCTTTTCCTCGGCAATGAGATATCCGACGCCGCGAATGGTATGGATCTGCACCTTGGCGCCCTTGTCGGAAAGCTGCTTGCGCAAGCGATGGACATAGACCTCGACGGCATTCGAGGCGACGTCGCCGGAAAGCCCGAAGATGTGGTCCTCGACCTGCTTCTTCGACACCACGCGCCCCTTGCTGCGCATCAGAAGCTCGAGCACCGCGGTCTCGCGGGACGACAAGACCTGCGGCTGATCGTCGATCGACGCCTGGCGGTTGCGCAGATCGAACTCGAGATTGGCTATGTGAAGCGAACTGCCGAGTTGCTGCCCCGGCCTGCGCAACTGGGCTTCCAGCCGGGCGACCAGCTCTTCCAGGGCGAACGGCTTGACCAGGTAGTCATCGGCGCCGCTGCGCAAGCCGCTGACGCGGTCCTGTAGTCCGCCGCGCGCGGTGAGCACGAGAACGGGGGTCGGATCCTTGCGATGCCGCAGCTCCCTCAGGATCGACAGACCGTCGCCGTCGGGCAGTCCGAGATCGAGGATCACGGCCGCGTAGGACGTCGTCATCAGCGCGGCGCTCGCCTCTGCAACGGTACCGAGAAGGTCGATCTCGTAGCCGGCCGTCCGCAGGCCCTTGGCGAGCAGTTCGGACAACTGGGCATTGTCTTCGACAAGCAGCAATCGCATGCGGCCAACCACCGACAGTTCGGGTTTCTTCCGACCAGCTTTGAAGCCTTTTGATGCGCCGGACAAGTTCCAAGAAATTAACACAAGCGCCGCTGTAAGGCTGACGTAAGTAAACGCACCCTGATGAATTCATGGAAAACACGGCCATCGCGGGCGTTCAACCAATGATGGCGCCGAGCTGCGCGTTCTCCGCGGCCGCACAAGAAACTGCCGCCTCACTCGATCACCTCGTCGGCGCGGGCAAGCAAGGCGGGCGGCACTTCCAGGCCGAGCGCTTTGGCGGTCTTGAGGTTGATCACCAGCTCGAACTTCGTGGGCTGAATGACCGGCAGGTCCGACGGCTTCTCGCCCCGGAGTATCCTGCCAGCGTAGACGCCGGCTTGATGGTAGGCCCCGATCAAGCTGGCGCCATAGCAGATGAGACCGCCGGCTGCCACAAATTCCCGGAATTGAAATACCGTGGGTATCGCGTGGCGCGCGGCGAGCGCGACAAGACGATCGCGCTTGTTGGTGAAAAGAGGCGATGCGGTAACAAGCAGCGCGCCAACATGCTCTCGCACGAGCGCCTCGAACGCCGGATCGAAATCGCCCTCCTTGCTTGCGCTCGCCACCACAAGCCGCCGGCCCACCGCCTGCGCTGCGGTCTGCACGCTCTTGAGCTGGGCTTCGGCATCCGTCCGGCTTGGGTCCATCAGCGCACCGACGATCTCTGCCTTTGGCGCGATCTCCCGCAACAGTTCGATCCGCTTGGCGTCGAGCTCGATGGTCAGCATCGCAATGCCGGTGACGTTGCCGCCGGGCCGGTTGAAACTTTCGACCAGGTCACCTTTCACAGGATCGGAGGCAACAGGGAAGACGATTGGGATCGTCGACGTCGCGGCCTTTGCCGCCAGTGCCGTGACGTTGCCGCCACTCGCGATGATCACCGCGACGTGGTCGCGAACCAGCTCGGCGGCCATCGCCGGCAGCCTGTCATAGCGGTCTTCCGCCCAACGGTATTCTATCCCGACATTCTTTCCCTGGATGAAGCCCATTTCTCCCAGGCCTCGCCAAAATGCCGGCAACTGAACTCCGACTGTATCGGCCGATTGGCTGCCGAGAAACCCGATCACCGGCACCTGTTGCGCTCGCGCGGCAAGCGGCCAAAAAGGCGCTGAAACCGCGCCGCCGACAATACCGATAAATTCGCGTCGCCTCACCGCCGCCTCCGACCCAAGGACAAACCGTTCCGATCGGAACTATCGCACCGAAGAGAAGCCTCGGGAAGGCGTCCGTCATGGTTCATTCGTCTTCAGCGATGCGGCAGCAATGATGAGGTCGTTACCTCGCCAGATACTTGCGCAGGATTTCCGTCAGCCGCTCGGGACTGGTCTGCGGCGGCATGAAGCCGAGATACTCGCCGCCCCGGCCCATCAGATAGATGACGCCGGCATGGTCGATCGAATATTCGCCGCTTCGTTCGCCCGGCACCTTCGCGTAAAACGCCTTGTAGGAATTGGCGACTTTTCGAATTTCCTCGGGAGAGCCGCTGAGACCGACAAGACTGTGGTGGAACGCCGCGACGTAATTCGCGAGCACCCTGGTGTCCCGCTCCGGATCGACCGTGATGAAAACCGGCTGGATGCCGTCGGCCGCCGGGCCCAGCGCATCCAGCGCCTGGGTAATCGCCATCAAGTCGGCCGGGCATACATCGGGACAATAGGTGTATCCGAAATAGACGATCATCAGCTTGCCGCGGAATTCAGCGTCGTTCCTCAGCTTGCCGGTCTGGTCGGTCAGCGTGAACGGTCCGCCGACCGTTCCGCGGCCATACATCAGGTCGTCCATCATCTGCGCGGCCGACGGTTGCTCTTCCGCCGCGGCGGCATTGCAAAACGGAGCGCCGCCAGCGAACAGGGACGCGATCAGAAGCCACGCGCGCGCCCTTGAACCCGGCATGGCGAGCCGATCAGACGCCGAAGCTGATGCGGGTGCCGGTGGTCGTCGTCAGGACCTTGCCGGGCATTTGCCGCTGCGCCTCCTGGGTGAAATTCAGCCCGCTGCAATGCATGGGGATCAGCACGTCCGGGTTCAGCTTGCCGATTTCGGCGACGACCTGGGTCAGGTAATCGGCCGGCGCCGGGCCGAGGTGGAAGCCGCCCATGATCGCGTGCACCTTTGAGACGCCGGAAACCTCCATCGCCTGCCGCACGGAATTGACGATTCCGACATGGCCGCAGGAGGAGATGACGATCAGGCCCTTGTCCTTCAGGTTGAAGCAGGTCGCGTGCTCGTGGATGTGTTCGTCGGGCACGATCTTGCCTTCCATTTCGGCCGGCAGATAGTGGCTCCAGTTGCACCCCGCGCCGTCCTTGAGCTTGAACTCCACCAGCGAGTTCGGCAGCACCTTTTCGATGCTGTTGCGCGCGATCTTGCCGGTCGTGAACGCCTGTCCGCCGATCACGACGGGAGACTCGCACAACACGAGCTTGACGTCCCGCTTGGCGAGATCGCGGCGATCGAGCATGCCGTAGTCGGCCAGATCGCCGCCCTGGCCGACCCGGTTGTAGCGCTGGCAGAAATTATCCTCGCCGCCCGCATACATCGTGAGATCGGCGGGCAAATCCTTGCGGTGCTTGTCGAGAAATCCGATCAGGCCGCCCCAATGGTCGAAATGGCCATGGCTCATGATCAGCGTGTCGATCTTCGCTGGATCGATCTTCAACAGCTCCATGTTGCCGTTGATGACTTCGGGCGTCCAACCGTAGTCGAGCAGGAAGGTGCGCTTTGCATCGCCGCGCTGCGGCTCCAGCAGCAGCGACAACCCCCATTCGCTGTGCAGCGGGCGCAGCGAATTCGAAGAGCGGCCGGGCTCGGTCTTCACGCCACCCGCTTCCTGCGGCTTGAAGAAGAGATCGCTGGCGCTGTCCACGAGGACACGGACGCTGAGCTTGTCGATCACCGGCACCTCGATCGGACCGGCCTTGGCCATCTCGACGCAGGCAAATCCGCCGGCTGCCGCCGCAGCGGCGAAACCGGCCGACATCTTCAACGCGTCACGTCGATTGAAATTGGGCATGGTCCTCGCTCCTGGGTTCGGCCGGGATCACGGCGGCGCTTTGTGATTTTCCCGAAATACACGGCCGATTGCCCGGCGTGTCAACTGAAATGGACGGACCATGCAGGCGGCCGTGCGATGGACAGGCGTGCCATGGTCATTCCGACACGACCTGATCGATGCCGGTTGAAGGAAGGCGAGGCGCGGAGTTCCCCCGGAGCGCGCTTCCTCTTCCGTCAGTCGGGCGCGTCCTGCGCAGCACGATGGTTTCGTCGTCGGTCATCGGATTTGCGACGAGTCGCTGCGACATTCAATGCGGAGCGAGCCAATTCAGCCATCGCTGCGCGAGATCGGCCAACTTCGGCGGCTCATCCATGATCCCAATTGTGAAATGGAACACAGACAGGAGCCCTTCGGTCTGGTTGTGTTAAGTGGATGGCCGCGCCTCGGTGGGCTTACGGGCTGTCCGTTTTCGATCGTAGCTGGCATGCGAAAAGCATGCGGCATCTTAGGAAAATCGTCATGCGCGGTTTCAATCGCACGGCCAACATGATGCGCGTCTCTCTCATTCTTGAGTCCACCTTGAGCAGGTGAACCAAAGAGGTTTCGCGTGCGCTGAATACCGCGTACAGGGATTTTCTGGGCCCCGCCGGCGACGGACGGGGCTTTTCTATTCCCTTTTTTCTGCCCACTGCCGCCCGGCGGCGCCCCTGTGAAGAAGGACGCAGGGGTCATGTGGTTTTGGCCTGATTTAGCATTTGATCTTGTCAAGGGGCTGGTAGCCGGAGGTGCTTCTTTAGCGCTTCAAGTGGTCGCCCCAATGACGCTTCGCGCCTTGAAGCGGTTTCGAGCACGTTGGTCTGCTCGAAAAGCCGCAAGAAAAGCAGGCCGCACACGTCAGTGAATGATGACAGTTAGGAGGACAATCGCATTGAACTAGCCCGCCGGCGCGCTGGTCGGCGGGCTTCTTATCAAGACTAACCCGTATGCGCGTTGTGGCTAACAATGCGTCTAGGACGCGCAGAGTCTGGCACAAAGCTTACGTGCGCGTCGAAGCGCAACTGCGGTCGAAAGCAATACGATCCCGAAAACTCCGCTACTTGTAATCGAACAGCGCCATGAAGCCGAAATCCATGTGCAGCTGCTGATGGCAGTGAAACAGGGTTCGGCCGGGATTGTCGGCGACGAAGTCGACTTCCATTTCCTGGTATCCGCCGACCATGACGACATCCTTGGTGATGCCGGAGGTCGCCTTCCCTGCAACCCTGGTCAATTCAAAGCTATGGCGATGCAGGTGCACCGGGTGAATGTCGTCGCTGGCATTGCGCATCCGCAAGCGATAGCGCCTGCCCCGCTGCAGGCGAAACATCGCCTCCATCTTGTCCATCGAGAAGGCGACGTCATTGATGGTCCACTCGTTGAACCCGTCGCGCGCGGCATTGTCCTTAACGAAGGTCATCTCGAGCGTTTCATCGGGGGCCGGCGCCGCAGCGCCTGGCTTGCCGAACAGCGTATAGTCCCACCGTGACGGCGCGGGCTTGACCCATTTGGGCTTGCCGGTACGCCCGGCATATTCGATCACGATGCCCATGCCTCTGCGCGCGATCGTCGTCGGCCAGATCCCCCATCACCCAGACGCCCGGATTTTTCATCTCGACGATCGCCGAGACGCGCTCGGCGGTGCCGAGCCATAGCACGGCAACCTCGGCCGGTTTCGGAACCGGATTGCCATCAAGCGCCACGACCTCGAAGCGATGTCCCGGCAAAGCGAGGCTGCGGATTTCCGTGGCGCTGCCATTGACGACGTGAAACAGCACGCGCTCGCCCTGTTTGACGCGGACCGGATCGCCGTGACCCAGCATGCGGCCATTGATCGCAAACAGATTGTAGCCGACTTCGTAGCCGTGCGGCTTCCCGCTCGCCATCGACGCGCGCATCCCGTCTTCGCCCAAATCCTCGAGTGATTTGACGCGGGCGGAGTTGGCCAGGAAATCCGACGCCATGTCGCCGCCGCGGCTGAGCGTCGGCTGGAATTCCTTGAGCATCAGGAACACTTCGCGATCGTAGCGCCCCGGCTCGCGTTTCGGCTCGATGTAAACCGTGCCGACTTGCCCGCTATATTGTCCGTCGGACAGATCGGCGCCGGGCACAAGATGCGTGTGATAGAACCGCAATCCCGCCGGCCCCGGCGTGAAGCTGATGCGGCGCATGCCGTGGGCGGGAATGTATGGCGTCCCCTCCTCCGCGGCGCCGTCGACATCCACCGGGACGGTCTGCCCGTGCCAATGCAACTGCTCCGGCGTATCGGTGTCGTTCTTGATATCGACCACCACCGGCCGGCCTTCCCTCAGGCGCAGCAGCGGACCGGGAAACTTCCCGTTATAGAGTTTCGTCGACACGATACGGTCGGGCGCGAGCTCGACCAGCCCATTGGCGATGCGGATGGTGTGGTCGGGGCTGCCTTGCGGCACTGCACTATCATGAGGCGCGGGCGGCATCTGATCCTTCATCTGAGCTTTGGCCGACCCCGGGACGGCTCCAGCCACAGCGGTCGCGGCGGAAAGATGCAGGAACGTTCGTCGATCAATCGTCATGTCCAGCGCTCCAAAACTGATGCGGACAGCCAAATGGCGGATATGGTATTCGTGGCCGAAGCCGGTGGCCAATTCATGCCGCGCCGGCGTTCGAACCGCAGGAAACTCCGGAGACATCGGTGGTGAGTGATTCTGTTTCGCCCGACATACCAGCTGCGTCGCCGGAGCGCGCTTCACTTTCGGCGGAGGTTCATCGGAAGGGAACGGTCGGCGAGGTTTTTGCGGTGTTCCTGAAGCTGGGCCTGACCTCCTTTGGCGGCCCGATCGCCCATCTCGGATATTACCGGGACGAACTGGTCGTGCGACGCCAGTGGATCGACGAGGCAGCCTATGCGGACCTGGTGGCGCTCTGCCAGTTTCTGCCCGGACCGGCCTCCAGCCAGGTCGGCTTTTCCCTCGGCGTTCTCCGTGGCAACGGCCTTTTGGGCGGCCTTGCCGCGTGGTTCGCGTTCACCATGCCCTCGGCGGCGATCCTGTTCGCCTTTGCGATGGGCGCCGCCGCGTTCACCGGCCCCGTCGCGGAGGGCTTCCTGCATGGCCTCAAGCTCGTCGCCGTCGCGGTGGTCGCGCAAGCCGTCTGGGGCATGACGCGAAGCCTAACGCCGGATCGCGCGCGCGCGGCCATCGCGCTTGCGGCGGTTGCGATCGTGGTATCGTTCGCCGGATCGTTGGCGCAGATCGCCGCGATCGCGTTCGGCGCCTGTGCGGGACTTTGGCTGTGCCAGGGAGACGCAGCGCCGGTTACCGGACAGCTGAATTTTCCGGTCACCCGGCGCGGCGGTGTCGTTGCGCTCGCGCTGTTCGCCGTGCTGCTGTTGTTACCGCCGGCCGTCACCGCCGCGACCGGATCGCACGGCCTCGCTTTGTTCGACGCGTTTTACCGCTCGGGCGCGCTGGTGTTCGGCGGCGGCCATGTCGTGCTGCCTCTGCTGCAGGCCCAGGTCGTCACGCCCGGCTGGGTCGGCAACGAGACATTTCTGGCGGGTTATGGACTGGCGCAGGCGGTGCCCGGGCCGCTCTTCACCTTCGCCGCCTATCTTGGCGCCGTGATGGTATCTCCGCCGAACGGCCTTGCCGGCGCAACCATCGCCCTCGTCGCGCTGCTGCTTCCGGGCATGCTGCTGGTGTATGGCATGTTGCCGTTCTGGGATGCGACGCGCACCCGCCCTGCGGCCCAGGCCGCGATGCGCGGCACCAACGCCGCGGTGGTCGGCATTCTCGGCAGCGCGCTTTACAACCCGGTCTGGACCAACGCGGTGATGACGCCGCGCGATTTCGCGCTGGCGCTTGGGGGATTCCTGCTCCTCACCGTCTGGAAACTGCCGCCATGGATCGTGGTGCTGCTGCTGGCCGCCGCCGGCATCTTGTTGCGAATTGTCTGAGTATCGTTCCGGCGCGGGGCCGCCGGGGCTCAAGGTGAAGCGATCCGCATTGCAGACAAGGGGGATGCCGTGATGAGCTTGAACAACATTCTTCGCACCAGCGAATCTGGCTGGATCATCCTGGTGCGGCTTCTCGTCGGGCTGATCGTGTTCTTGCCCGAGGGCATTCAGAAACTGGCCTTCCCGGATCTGCTCGGCGCGGGGCGCTTCATCAAAATCGGCATTCCCTTTCCCGAAATCATGGGCCCGTTCGTGGGCGTGGTCGAGACCGTCTGCGGTCTCTTGATCATTCTCGGGCTGTTCACGCGGCTTGCCGCGGTGCCGCTCATCATCATCATGATCGTTGCGCTGGTTTCGACAAAACTCCCGATCCTGCTGGGACACGATGTCTGGATGTTTCACCTCGGCGACATCAAGCGCCTGGGCTTCTGGAGCATGATGCACGAGGCGCGCGCCGACCTCACGATGCTTTTCGGATGCATCTATCTTCTGATCGTCGGCGCCGGCCGCTGGTCGCTGGACGCCCGTCTGGCGCGGTAGCGCCGCGCGTATCCTGCGCGCCCGCCAGCACTTCCATCAAGACCGGCGGGCGACGATGTTTGCGCATCATCCGTTCCTGCGATTTGCACACCATTCATCGAAGCGGCATTCGCGCGACACATAGGCGTCATACGCCTCATGGTAGTTGGTCCGCCGCGTCGCAAAATGTTGATCGACATTTCACTTCAGTGCGACGCGCGCATACGACCAATCACAGGAGAATTTATGACTTTCAAGAAGTTGAAATTTGCCGCGGGCTTGCTGGCCACAGCGCTCGCAGGCAGCGCGATGGCGGCCGAGGGACCCGTTCCGAACGGCGTAGCGCCTCTCGATCATGTCTTTCTCATCATGATGGAGAATCACGGCTACGGACAGATTCTGAATAATCCGAACGCGCCTTTCATCAATCAGCTCGCGAGCAAGGCGCATCTGGCCACCAACTATTTCGCGGTCGGCCACCCGAGCCTGACCAACTATCTCGAAGTCGTTGGCGGCTCCAACTTCGGCGTCCAGAGCGACAATTACCCCAACTGGCATAATACCTCCTGCACCCCCAACCTGGCGTCAGGCGCCGTGGCCAACGAGGCCTCCTCACCCAATCCGATCTGCCCGATCTCGGGCGTTGGCACCGATGCGGCGACCCCGGCGATCGATACCACCAACGAAACCTCGGGCCCGCCCGGCGATATCAATATCGATGGCATGCATTCCTACCCGGCAGCGACCGGCATCGTCGGCAAGACCATCGGCGACCAGCTCGTCGCGAGAGGCAAGAGCTGGAAGAGCTATCAGGAAGGCCTGCCGATCAACGGCGCCGACCGGGTCAATTACAGCGACGGTTTCTTCACCAACAACACCGACTTCACCCTGCTGCTTCCGGCCGTCAACCCGCCGCTGACGCAAGGCAACGTCGTTGCTCTTTACGCGGCAAAGCACAATCCGTTCGTGTATTTCAAGAGCGTTCAGGCCGGCGCCGATCCGCGCAACAGCCTGAAGAATGCCGTCGGCTTCGACGGCCCGCACGGTCTTTATGCCGATCTCGCGGCAGGCGAGGTTCCGTCATTTTCGTTCATCGCGCCGAACCAGTGCAACGACCAGCACGGGCGCGGCAATGGCGGAGCGTTCTGCAATTTCGATCCCAACGACAATGGCACCCAGGCCGGGCTCAACCCCGCGCTGATCTACCAGGGTGACGTCACCGTGCAAAAGCTGGTTCAGTCGATCAAGGCCTCGCCGGCCTGGCGCGAGGGCAACAATGCCATCATCGTGGTGTGGGACGAGAACGACTACAGCGTCGCGCCCAGCAACAACAAGGTCATGACGATCGTCGTTAGCAATGGTGATGGCGACAGGGACGACCGCGGCATGCAAAGCGCGACCTTCTACACGCACTTCTCTATGCTCAAGTCGCTGGAAGCAGGTTTTGAACTGCCCTGCCTCAACCACGCCTGCGACCCCTCCACGCTCGTGATGTCGGATATGTTCCGTCGCTGACGGTGCTCGAAAAAGCCGCTCGTCCCACGTCGGTGGGGCGAGCCGGTTTTTTCTTTTCGGTTGCGTCTATCTTCCGATCGTCGGAGCGTGCCGTGAAACTTACCCGCCGCGGTGACATGAAGCTGTCATTGAACCATGATCGATCAAGACCCACGCTGAAAATCGAACATTGGTTGTCCTCTTGAATTCTTCGACGAGCGCCGGCGCGGCACTTGGCACCCGCGGCATCATGGTGCGGCCATCGACCGATGACGATGTGCCGGCCATGCTCGCGATCTATGCCGATCACGTCCAGCGTGGCCTCGGAGAATTCGAGTTCGAGCCGCTCGACCTCAACGATATCAAGCGTCGCCGCGAGGCTATGGCCGAACACCGGCTCCCGCATCTGGTGGCCGAAGAGCGCGGCGCCGTGATCGGCTATGCCTATGCGGTGCCGTTTCGAAAGCGCCCCGCCTATCGGCATGCGCTCAAGCACTCGATCTACGAGCACCCGGATCATCTCAACGGCGGCGTCGGCCGGCGTCTGCTGCCGGCCCTGATCGACGCCTGTGCCAGTGCCGGTTATCGCCAGATGATCGCCTGTATCGACGCCGCCAACACGTCGTCGCAACGTCTGCACCAAATGTTCGGCTTCGAGCAGGTTGGACTTTTGAAGTCGGTCGGCTTCAAATACGGACGCTGGACCGACAGCATCCTGATGCAGCGTGCGCTCGGACCGGGTGACACCGAACCGCCGGACGGGGCCGCCCGTCGAGCCATTCTCCCGGATCGACTTGCGGCAACGCCCGGCGGATAAAGCACGGACATGCGGCCATCCGGCCGAACGCCTGCGATGCGGCTCGAGCTCCTCCGATTCGTCCTTGGGTCCGGCCAAGGTTGACAAACCTGTGGCTGAAGGAACAGAGAAGCGATATCTGAGTGAGCGCGAAAGGCGCTTGCACTCTGCGGTTAGACATGCCGCCAGGGGCATTCAGACCACGTGCCAAAACCCGCGACAAGCTGGTATTCTGTTCCGCCGGACGAAATCGGCCCCCCTCCGGGCCGGACCGGCAGCCGAGAGTTATCCATGAAATTGAGTGATCGTGCCTTCCCCCGGATCTTTTTCGCAACATACCTGACGCTCATTACATTGCCGGCGCTCATCGTCTCGCAACAGCGGGCCCGCGCGGAAGCGAGCTATCCCAACAGGCCCGTGCGCATCGTTCTGCCGTTCGCGGCCGGTGGCGTCGCCGACACCACCGCGCGCATTGTCGCCGAAAAGCTCGGCGAAAAGCTCGGTCAGCGCTTCTACGTGGAGAATCAACCCGGCGCCGGCGGCATCGCTGCGGCACGCACCGTGATCGCGTCCCCTCCCGACGGCTATACGCTGGTGCTGTTGACCAATGGAACCGCGATCAGCGTTTCGTTGTTCGAGAAGTTGCCGTTCGATCCGACGAAGGATTTCGCGCCGATCTCGAGCCTCGGATTTTTCGATTTCATCTTCTGCACGGGTGCCTCGTCCGACTTCAAGACGCTTGCGGATTTTATCGCGGCCGCCAGGGCGAAACCCGGCGTGCTCAACGTCGGCACCATCAATATCGGCAGCACGCAGAACCTGTCCGCCGAATTGTTCAAGACCGCGGCCGATATCGATTTCACCATCGTCCCCTACCGCGGAACGCCCGAGGTCGAGGTGTCGCTGCTGCAGGGCAATATCGCGCTGATGATCGACAGCTACTCGGCGATCAAGGGCAATATCGCCGACGGCAAGTTCCGCGCGCTGGCCTCCTCAGGCGCCGCTCGCTCGGAAAGCACGCCCGATCTCGCCACCGTGCAGGAAACCGGTGTCGCCAATTACGATGTTGTCTCCTGGAACGCGCTGTTCGCGCCCGCGCGTACGCCGCCGGAAATCGTGAAAACGCTCAACGATGCGCTGCGGGAGATTCTGGCCGACGCCGAGCTCAAGAAACGCCTGATCGCGCTCGGCATCGAGGCCCGGGCGGGCACGCCGCAGGATATCGCCGGCAGGCTAAAATCCGATATCGAGAAATGGCGACAAGTGATCGAGAAGGCGAAAATTCCAAAGCAGTAACGATCTGCCTTCCCATAACCTGAACCCCAGATTCGAAAGACGCTCTCCAATGACGGCGCTGTCAACAAATCCCAAACAATGGAACGTAGGCCTCGTCGGCTACGGCGAAGTGGGCCGGATTCTCGCCGAGGACCTGCGCAAGCAGCAGGTGAAGGTTACGGCCTGCGACATCAAGCTTCGCAGCGATCAGGCAGGCCTGCCCTTGCGCGATCACGCCAAGAGCCATGGCGTGGCGCTGACGGCATCCCACGCCGATCTCGCGGCCGCCGCCGATTTCATCGTCTCGGCGGTCACCGCAAGCCAGGCCGTGCCGGTGGCGCAGGCTTGCGCAAGCGCGGTGAAACCGGGCGCATGGTTCCTCGACTTCAATTCGGCCTCGCCCGGCGCCAAGCAGCGCGCGGCGGCGCTGATCGACGGCGGCGGCGGCCGCTACGTCGAGGGTGCCGTGATGACATCGATTCCGCCCTACCGCATCAAGGTGCCCTTGCTGCTCGGCGGATCCGGCGCAGCCGAGCTCGCGCCGAAGCTGGTGGAATTGGGGTTCGATGCCAAGGTGGCGAGCGAGAAACTCGGCGTCGCCTCCGCGGTCAAGATGTGCCGCAGCGTGATGATCAAGGGCCTTGAAGCCATGGTCATCGAAAGCTTCACCACCGCGCGCGCCTATGGCGTGGAGGATGCGGTGCTGGCGTCGCTGAAGGAAACCTTCCCCGGCATCGACTGGGAAAGGCAAGGCGCCTACTTTTTCCAGCGCGTGATCGAACACGGCCGGCGCCGCAGCGAAGAGGTCCGCGAGGTCGCGGAAACCGTGCGCGAGATCGGCCTCACGCCGTGGTCGGCGCAGGGCACGGCCGAACGCCAGGCATGGATCGCCGATCTTGCCGACGAAGGCCTGTTCGGCGAGAAGGGCACCAATACCTTTGCCCGCAGCCCCGACTGGCGCACCGAAGCCGACCGCATTCTCGCCGGCATCGCGGCCAAGGACGACAAGAAGAACGGCAAGAAAGACGGTTGAATGACTGACACCCCATTCACGAGGACGCCCGGCTGGCTGGACTGGTACGCCGGTCCCTCAAAACCCCGCTTCAAGGTGCCGTCAGGCGCGGTCGACGCGCACTGCCATGTTTTCGGTCCCGGCGCCGAATTCCCCTACGTGCCCGAGCGCAAATACACGCCCTGCGACGCGTCGAAGGCGCAGCTCTTTGCCTTGCGCGATCATCTCGGCTTCGCGAGAAATGTAATCGTGCAGGCGACCTGTCACGGCGCCGACAACCGCGCGCTGGTCGACGCACTCAATCATTCCGGCGGCAGGGCACGTGGCGTTGCGACCGTCGGGCGCGACATCACCGATGCCGAACTGCATGCGCTGCATCAAGCCGGCGTGCGCGGCGTGCGTTTCAACTTCGTCAAGCGGCTCGTCGATTTCACGCCGAAAGACGAACTGATGGAGATTGCCGCCCGCATCAAGAAACTCGACTGGCATGTCGTGATCTATTTCGAGGCGGTGGACCTGCCGGAACTGTGGGACTTCTTCACCGCGTTGCCGACGACGGTCGTCGTCGATCACATGGGCCGGCCCGATGTCAGCAAGCCGATCGATGGACCCGAATTCGAGCTATTCGTGAAATTCCTGAGGCAACACCCGAACGTGTGGTCCAAGGTCAGTTGCCCGGAGCGGTTGTCGGTTTCGGGTCCGCCGGCCCTGAACGGCGAACAAAATGCCTACCGCGACGTGGTGCCCTTCGCCCGGCGCATCGTCGAAACGTTTCCCGACCGCGTACTCTGGGGTACCGACTGGCCGCATCCCAACCTGAAGAACCACATGCCCGATGATGGCCTGTTGGTCGACTTCATCCCGCACATCGCGACCACGGCCGAGCTGCAGCACAAGCTGCTGGTCGAAAATCCGATGCGGCTTTACTGGCCGGAAAAATCCTGAATGCCAAAAGGACGCGAAAGCTCAAGGCAACGCCCCGGCGGCGTGGTGCCGGCCCGTTAACCCGTCTAAGGGAACCGCCCGCCCCGATTGCACGCTAGGATAGCGCACCCGGCCTCAATGCACGGTTTCGAAGCATTCTTCGTCCGGTTGGCCGATCCGCGACATAACCGCATAAAGCCGATGAAGTTCACCTTCCAGATGCTCATTGACCAGCATCAGCGCCTCAAGCGCCCCCCGCATATTACCGTCGCATGATGCGATAATTTTATCGATTGCCACTTCTGTACGCCTGGACGCCATTTTTATCCCCTACTAGGTCACCCACACAGACATATCTCGGAGGGATTGGGGCAAAATTCGGTGTCCGAAGCGGACATTTGGTGGCGCAGTGAATTTTTCAACAGACTTGCGAATTCAGGCGGCCACGGCGAGCCCGCGCGGGCTCACGACGTACTCCTTCAGGACGTTGTCCCGGGCGTCGACTTCAACCAGAGATACGTCATAGGTCCAGAGATCGGCGAGGTGCTGGAGCACGCGCCTGGCGTCGGTCTCGTTCAGCTGGGCGCCCTTCACCACGACATGGCGCAGCATCAGACGGCGGTCGCCCGCGAGATCGACGTCAACGACCTCGATGTTGGGATCGAGATATCCGACGTCGTATTGCCGCGCCAGTTCGCGGCGGATTCTTCGGTAGCCGCGCGCATCGTGGATCGCATCGACCTTGATGCCGGCGGTCTCCTGCGGATCGTCGTGAAGATGAAACATCCGCCAGCTTCGCATCAGCCGCGGGCTTAGGAACTGGCTGATGAAACTCTCGTCGCGATAATTGGCCCAGACGTCGCGCAGCACCGCCATCGCGTCGCCAGTGCCGGCAATCTCCGGAAACCACTCCCGGTCCTCATCGTCGGGGCTGGATACGATGCGTTCGATATCCTGCATCATCGCAAATCCGAGCGCGTAGGGATTGAAATCCGAAAAGCGCTGATCGTCGAATTCGGGCTGGAACACCACATTGGTGTGGGACTGCAGGAACTCGAGGAAGTTGCCGTCGGAAAGCCGGCCCTGTTCGTGCAAGCGGTTCATGATGCGATAATGCACGTAGGTCGCGGTGCCCTCGTTCATGACCTTGGTCTGGCTTTGCGGATAAAAGTACTGCGCGATGTGCCGCACGATCCGGAGCAACTCGCGCTGCCAGGGCTGCAGGCGCGGCGCCACCTTTTCGAGGAAATAAAGGATATTTTCCTGTGGCAGCCCGAGCAGCTTGCGACGCCGCTCGGTGCTCAGCAGTTCGGCGCTCTTCACCGGTCCCGTCGGAACGGTGCGCCACAGGTCGTTGAACATGCTTTGCTCATGGGCGCGGCGTTCTTCGGCGCGTTTTTCCTCCACCCGAAGATCGAGGTTCTTCTTGCCCGGGTAGCGATCGATCCCGTGCGACATCAGCGCATGCGCCGCATCGAGCGTGAGCTCGACCGCGAGGCGGCCGTGACGTTCCTCGCATTGCGCCACATAGCTCTTGGCAAAGTCGAGGTAGTCGAGGATGCCCTCGGCATCCGTCCATTGCCTGAAGAGATAGTTGTTCTTGAAGAAATGATTGTGGCCGAACGCCGCGTGTGCGATCACCAGCGTCTGCATGGTCGCGGTGTTTTCCTCCATCAAATAGGAGATGCATGGCGACGAGTTGATCACGATCTCATAAGCGAGACCCTTGAGCCCCTTGCGGTAGAAAGCCTCGTGATGGGCGAAATGCTTGCCGAACGACCAATGCTTGTAGAACAGCGGCATGCCGGCCGAGGAATAGGCGTCCAGCATCTGCTCGGCGGTGATGATCTCGATCTGGTTCGGATAGACATCCAGTCCCAGTTCGGTTCGCGCGATCTCCTCGCAGGCGTCATGAATGCGCTGCAGCTTCGGGAAATCCCAGTCCGCTCCCTCAAACAGGCGTTCGGCGGTCATTGCGCGGCTTTCTCCTGGTTCCGGCGACGCTGAAACAGGTCATGAAACACCGGAAAGATTTCGCTGCGGTCGCAGACCTTGCGCATCGACAAGGGCGCGCCTTCCGAGCGCAGGCGCTGGTACAGCGTCCACAACGACAAATCCGGCATCTCGAAGCTGCTGCCACCGGCCTCGCCGACTTCGAGATAGGCGAAGAACTGGCTGACCGGAAGGATCTTTTCGGTCAGCAGCTGGCCGGTGACGGCGCTGTCCGAAATCGAATTGTCGCCGTCGGAGGCTTGCGCGGCGTAGATGTTCCAGTCGGAGGGGCGGAACCGCGACCTCACGATATCGTGCATCGCCTCCAGCGCGCTCGATACCATCGTGCCGCCCGAGGCCGGCCCGTGGAAGAAAGTTTCTTCGTCAACCTCCTCCGCCCGGTCGGTATGACGAATGAAGACGATCTCAACATGCCGGTAGCGCCGGGTCAGGAACACGTAGAGCAGCATGTAGAAGCGCTTGGCCAGATCCTTCATGTGTTCGGACATCGAGCCGGAAACGTCCATCAGGCAGAACATGACGGCCTGCGCCACCGGCTTCGGCACGGTCTCGAACCGGCGGAAGCGGATATCGATCGGGTCGATGAACGGAATACGCTTGGCCTTTGCCTTCATGGCCTCGATCTCGGCCTCGAGCTCCGCGCGGCGCGCCTCGTCGTCGCACCCGGCCAATTCCGCCTCAAGCTGCGCGATCGTCTCCGGTCGCGGCCGCCGCAGCGCGATGCGGCGCGCCATCGCAAGCTGCACGGTGCGGCTCACCGAAATATTAGCCGGCGAACCGGAGGTCGAATAGCCCGCGCGCTGCAGCCCCTCACTTTCCGCATCGGCAAGCTTGCGCTTGGCGAGATCGGGCAATTCGAGATCGTCGAGGAACAGGTCGACGAATTCGTCGCGGCTGAGCACGAAGCGGAAGTCGTCCTCGCCGTCGCCTTCTCCCGGATGGGATGCCTTGCCGCGGCCTTCGCCCGAGCGCGGAAGGATGTCGCCTTCGACGAACTTCTTGTTTCCCGGAAGCACCCTGTCGCGCGTGCCGCCTTCGCGGCGAAAGCGAGGCTCATGCATCCCGTCAAGCGGGATGCTGACCTCGCCACCCTCCAGGACATCCTTGATGTCACGGCCCTCGGAGGTTTTCTTCACGGCGCCCTGAACCAGCGCCTTGGCACGGCGCAGGAAACGCTGGCGGTTTTCCAGGCTCTTGCTGCCCGGATTCAGGCGCCGGTCGACGATGAACATTGCCACTTTTGCAGCCGCCTCATCCGGCTTGTTTTACGCGCATATACCACTCCACGAGCCGGCGGACCTGACGCTCGGTATAACCGCGCCCCACCATCCGCTCGACAAACTCGCCGTGCTTCTTTTCGGTGTCGCCGTCCTTTTTCGAACCGAACGAGATCACCGGAAGCAGGTCCTCGACCTGGGAGAATATCCTCTTTTCGATGACTTCACGGATTTTTTCGTAGGAGGTCCAGGACGGGTTCTTGCCGCCGTTCTGGGCCCGCGACCGCAGCGAGAACTTGACGACCTCGTTGCGGAAGTCCTTCGGGTTGGCGATGCCCGCCGGCTTCTCGATCTTGGTCAGTTCCTGGTTGAGAAGCTCGCGGTTGAGCATCTGACCGGTGTCGGGGTCCTTGAAGTCCTGATCCTCGATCCAGGCGTCCGCGTAGTCCACATAGCGATCGAACAGGTTCTGACCATAATCCGAATAGGATTCGAGATAGGCCTTCTGTATCTCGTTGCCGATGAATTCGGCATAGCGCGGCACGAGCTCGGCCTTGATGAACTCGAGATAGCGCTTTTCGACCTCCTCGGTATGCTGTTCACGGCGGATCGCCTGCTCGAGCACATACATCAGATGGACCGGATCGGCGCCGATTTCAGTGGTGTCGTGATTGTAGGTTGCGGCCAGCACCTTGAATGCAAACCGCGTCGAGACACCATCCATGCCTTCGTCGACGCCGGCGGCATCCTTGTATTCCTGGACGCTGCGGGCCTTGGGGTCGGATTCCTTGAGGCTCTCGCCGTCATAGACCCGCATTTTTGCAAACAGCGTCGAGTTCTCGTGCTTGCGCAGGCGCGACATCACCGAGAAACGCGCGAGTGTCTCCAGCGTTGCCGGCGCGCACGGGGCGGAGGCGAGCTCGGATCCCGAAATCAGCTTCTCGTAAATCTTCTGCTCCTCGGTCACCCGCAGGCAGTACGGCACCTTGATGACGCAGATGCGGTCGATGAAGGCCTCGTTGTTCTTGTTGGCCTTGAAGCTTTGCCATTCGGATTCGTTCGAATGGGCGAGAATGACGCCGGTAAAGGGGATCGCCCCGATATTCTCGGTGCCGATGTAATTGCCTTCCTGGGTCGCCGTCAAAAGCGGGTGCAGCATCTTGATCGGCGCCTTGAACATCTCGACGAATTCAAGAACGCCCTGGTTGGCGCGATTGAGACCGCCGGAATAGCTGTAGGCATCGGGATCGTTCTGGGCGAAGGTTTCCAGCTTGCGAATGTCGACCTTCCCCACCAGCGAGGAGATGTCCTGATTGTTCTCGTCACCCGGCTCGGTTTTCGCAATCGCGATCTGCCGCAGGCGCGAGGGCTGGATCTTGGCGACGCGGAAGCGCGAAATGTCGCCGCCGAAGGCCTCGAGCCGCTTGTAGCACCACGGGCTCATCAACCCGTTGAGGCGGCGGCGCGGAATGCCGTACTTCTCCTCGATCATCGGGCCAAGCTGCTCCGGATCGAACAGACCGAGCGGGCTCTCGAACACCGGACTGAGTTCGTCGCCGGCTTTCAGCACATAGATCGGCTGGACTTCCATCAGCGACTTCAGCCGTTCGGCGAGCGAGGACTTGCCGCCGCCCACGGGGCCCAGCAGATAGAGAATCTGCTTGCGCTCCTCGAGGCCCTGAGCGGCGTGCCGGAAGAAGCCGACGATGCGCTCGATGGTTTCCTCCATGCCGTGGAACCCGGCGAAGGCCGGATAGGCCCGCATCGTCCTGTTCAAAAAAATACGGCCAAGGCGGGGGTCCTTGGCCGTGTCAATCATCTGAGGCTCACCGATCGCAGCTAGTAGTCGCTCGGCCGCATTGGCGTATCTCATCGGGTCGCCTCGACACGATTCCAGGTATTCCGCCATCGACATGTCCGTTTCGCTTCGGGCCTCGAAGGACCGGGCGAAAGCATTGAACAGAGAATCGTTGTACATGAACCCTCTCCTCATATGGTTTGCTGCACCGCTATAACGCCCGTCATTACTCCCACGTCGTCGAAGCGGCCTGTACCCGTCCGCGAATCAAAATCAGCACATGAAGCCATTGGACACGCGACCGACTCCATGAGGCAATGCAATAGTTGTGCTAGATGATCCGTCTTCGCCGAAATATGATCTAATTTCGGGGACATGTAACCGTCCCGCAACATCCGGGCGAATACTGGTGTCCGGCGTGCGCAGGTTCATATTTTGTCAATGTATGGCTTCTCCCGCATCCCATTTGGACAAGTTTGGACGCAGACGGCAGCAATACCGGGGCATTTGGCCTCACAAGTCCGGCATCGGCGCGGCTGAGTGACACGCCAGCGGGACAAAGTTCCTCGCGCCAAGAGCCCGGTTCGGTATTTGGCCGCGAGCGCCTTTGCGCCACGAACGGGCCTCGCTGTTCATCTTTACCGCGCGGCGGCGCGGTACGAGTGTCGAGAGCATTGCCGACCGAAATGAAAAACCCCTCCTGCCCTGCCGGCGTGCGCGTGCAGGGCGGGCGTGCCGGTCGATCCGACCGCCCGCGGGTACGACCTATGCCGAGGCCCAAAACGCCGCGATGGCGCATGACATGGCCAATTGCCAGCCCCGCACCAGTACCTGCGCCGACGGCCAACGGGACCGACCGATTTTTCCGGACGGGCTGATTTCGGCAAGGCCTGGAGATCACGACCCGGGGCTCACCTCCGCGGCCCAGCCGGTTGCGGGAGCTGGCCTTCGGGGTAAAAGTTGATCGCTGGCACCGGGACCGTTACTAACGCTTTCACCGTGGCTGCCCGACCTCGGTTTCTGCAAGGCGCGGGATATGCAATAATGGCAATTTTGCGCGGGGGATTCGATGACTTTCAGTGCAGACATGTCGACGACGCTCAATCGCATTCTCGACACGGCCGCTGACAATCTCAGGATCGCAAAGATTCTGGTTCAGCTCGGTCTCGATCCCAACAACATCACCTACGACGCGATATTCAATCGCCTGCTGGAAATCTTTCTCGCCAACATCACGCTCGCCAACATGTTTGCGCTGATCGGCTCGGTCTTCTTTGTCGCCACCTTGCTGACGCAGACCATGGTGCCGCTGCGGGTGGCGAACATGATCGGCTGTTTGTTCTTCGCGGTCTACGGCGCGCTCGCCGGGGCCGTGACGACCCTTCTCCTGTATCTCCTGATGGTCCCCATCAATGCCATTCGTCTCCGGCAGATGCTCCATCTCGTGAAGATGGCACGCAGCGCATCTCAGGGCGACACGTCGATGGAATGGCTGAAGCCGTTCATGACCGAGCGCAAATATCGCAAGGGCGACGTGTTGTTCAAAAAGGACGATGCCGCCAACGAGATGTTCCTGACCGTCACCGGAAAATTCCTGGTCACGGAAATCAAGGTCGAGCTGCCGCCGGGACGCCTGATGGGCGAACTCGGTTTTCTTTCGCCCGACAACAAGCGCACGGCGACGGTCGAATGCCTCGAAGACGGCCACGTCCTGACCATCACCTATGAGAAGCTGCTCGAGATCTACTTCCAGAACCCGCAATTCGGCTATTACTTCCTGGTGCTGACCAGCCAGCGCCTGCTGGAAAACATCACCCGCCTCGAAGGCATCATCGCACAGAACAAGGTCGCACAGCAGGCCGCGGCCGCGGGCGGGCCGAAATAGACGTTGGGCGGTCGCGGGATATTTGACGCGTTGTCCTCCGCGCCGCGCAAAGCGGCGCGCCGCGTTGCTGGTCGAGCCGATTTGTCCTACCTTCGTCCCTGATAACAACAGGGAGGACCTGCCGATGGACGTCGTCCCCATGGGCCCGGGATTTGCCGCCGAGCTGCGCGGCGTGACGCTTTCCGACATCGCCTCGGACGATAGCGCTTATGCGGCGGCGCGCGCGGCCTTCGAGGAACACTCCGTTCTGGTGTTTCGCGACCAGGACGTCACCGACGAAATCCAGCTTGCGTTTTCGCGCCGCTTCGGACCGCCGGAAGTGACCAAGGTCGGCTCGCAGGGCACGGGCTCGCATTTCGTGATCCTGAGCACCATCGACGCCAACGGAAAGGTGGTGCCGCCGGATCACCGGCTTGCCCTTCGCAGCAAGGCCAACCAGCTCTGGCATACCGACTCCTCGTTCAAGCGTGTGCCGGCGCTGACCTCGATCCTCTCGGCCCGCATCATTCCTGCCCATGGCGGGGAGACCGAATACGTCTCGACCCGCCTTGCCTTCGAGCGACTCGATGCCGGTTTGCGGAAGCGGCTCGAAAATTCCTTCGCATGGCACGACTACGCGCACTCGCGAAGGCAGATCGCGCCGGACCTTGCAAGCGCCGAAGAGCGCGCGGCGCTGCCGCCGCAATGCTGGCGCATGGTGTGGAAAAATCCGGCCAACGGCCGCGGCGCGATTTACCTCGCCTCGCACGCCTATGCGGTGGAAGGCATGGAGCCTGCCGCGGGGAAACAGCTGATCGACGAGATGATGGCGCTTTCGACCGCGCCGGGCACGAGCTACCTGCACCAATGGCGCAAGGGCGATGTCGTGATGTGGGACAACCGCGCGACCATGCACCGCGGCCGGCCGTGGCCCTCGCGCGAGGCGCGGCTGATGATACGTACGACGATCTCGGCGACCGAAGCCGACGGCGTCGAAACCATGCGTCTGCCGTCGTCGCAGGCGGCGGAGTAATGGGCGCCCGCCATTTTCGTAAAGAGTTATTTTCCGGACAGGTAAAAGATTACTAAAAGTTTTCGGTATTTTGTTTTCGGATTCGCAATTGTCTTGCGACACCATGTGTGCGCGGACGAAAAGCCAGCGTCCGCCTTCTGACCGTTTTCATCCCTTTACGGAGGGTGTGATGCATCTTTTAGCTGGGGCATTGGCCGTGCTGTCGGGCCTGTTTTACGCCGCCGCACATCATGAGATCGGCACGCTCGGTGCGACGATGTGCCGATACGGCGGCCCGTTCTGCGACAATCCATCGATCGTGTTCGTGGGCGCATTTCTCGCGGCGCTGTGGGGCACCTTCGTCAGCGTCCGCTGACGCGGTGGCGCACGATCGCCTAACGCCGCTCACCGATCGGGCCCAATCGCATTGGTAGGGGTCGGACGGTCGGTGATCTGCTGACCAAACAGGCTTCCGATCAGTTCCATCACGGTGCGCGCGGTACGCCCGCGCTCATCGAGGAAAGGATTGAGCTCCACAATATCGACGGATTGAACCAGTCCGGAATCATGCAGTAGCTCCATCACCAGATGCGCCTCGCGGTAAGTCGCGCCGCCTGGCACCGTGGTGCCGACGCCGGGAGCCACACCGGGATCGAGAAAATCGACGTCGAAACTCACATGCAGCACGCCTTGGCGGGCTTTCACCTTGTCGATGACGCGGCGGATCAGCACCCCTACCCCGAATTCATCGATCTGACGCATGTCGGCAACGCTGACGCGGCGATAGCGCAAGAGATCGTTTTCCAGTTTGTCGATCGAGCGCGTGCCGAACAGTTCGAGCTGGCCTGAATCGATCGATGCGCGCGGCTCCTGCCCCAGCAGGCCATCGAGCCCCGGCTCGCCGCACAGGAATGCCGCCGACATCCCGTGCATGTTGCCCGTGATCGTCGTCACGGGCGTATTGTAGTCGGCATGCGCATCCAGCCACAGGACGAAAAGCTCGCGGCCGGCTTCGCGGCAATGACGCGCGACCCCGTTCACCGAGCCCATCGACAGCGAGTGGTCGCCACCGACAAAAATCGGAACAGCACCCGAATGCGCAAGCTCGTAGGCGCGTGCGCTGAGCGTCCGGATCCAGCGCTGAATTTCCCGGTAATGCCTGGCGTTGTCGGGGAGCGCGTCGTCGAGCTCCGCCACCTCGGCGACGGAGAGATCGCCATGGTCTTGCACGGCAAAGCCAAGCCCCTCCAGCAAGGTCAAAAGGCCCGCTGTTCGGAGCGCCGCCGGCCCCATCAGGGTTCCGCGCTGCGACGCGCCGATCTCGATCGGAGCGCCGAGTACCGCAATGCCTTTCGTCAGCCCTGATTTTGAAACACCGCTCACAGCCAAGACCTCTAAAGTGACCTCTGAAGTGACCCGTCTATCTCCAACTCATGTCCCGCAAACGACGGCGCGAAGGCAATCCGGTTCAAAACAGCTTCGGCCCGCGCCGATCGAGCTTGGCTTCCCACGTCATCAGGGTGGCAGCCGCGATCATCAGCCCTATCCCGGCAACGCTGACGGTGGCCTGCATCGCAAAGCTGCCGGAAATCCCGGTCAGGATCACGAAGCCCGCAAACGACAGCAGGACGCTGACGCAATATATCGACAGCGAGTTCTCGCCGCAGCGGATCATCGCTGTCATCCACGGCTTCATCAGCCCGTGCCAGTCCGGCGGCGTCAATCGCGAGACCACGACCGCCAGCGCCAGAAAATGTACGATCCGCAGCGGCGCCAGATGGCTCTTGTAGATCGGGTAGATCAGCTTCGACACCACCTCGGGAATCAATCGCGTCAACGGCTCGAACTGCCAGCTCAGCGCGATGAAGAGGCTCAACACGAGATAGAGCACCGCAAGCCACAGCGTGCCGCGCGACTGCACGATCCTCTTGAGCCGTCCGGCCCCCCGATCAGCATACCAGGCGCCGAAAACGAACAGCATCTGCCAGGCCAGGGGATTGAAGTACAACTCGCCGGTCGGCCACGCGGGAAGGTGCCAGCCGTAAATCTGCACCATGAGATAAAGCAAGAACGACAATGCGAGCGCGGCCGCTTCGTTGCGGATCAGGAGCCAGAGCACAACCGGGAAAGCCAGATGCAGCAGTGCGAAAGTGGGCAATATGTCGGTGTTGACGGGCGTATATTGCATGACCACGACGTGGGCCAGCGCCACGCCGGGGTTTTCGAAAAAAAACCGCGTGTTGGTCTCATCGAACGCGCGGCCGCCGCCACCGGCGACCCAAATCAGAACGAGATAGGCGATCACGAGCAGCAGGAAGGCGGCATAGATTTCAAGGCCGCGCCGCAGCGCCCGCGCCACGATCGTCGGCCAGCCCTGCTCGCGCAACGCGCCGCCATAGGCCAGCATGCAGGTGTAGCCGGAGACGAACACAAACACTTCGGTGGTGTCGCTGAAACCGTAATTGCGAAGCGTCAGCCAGGCGAATGCGTTGTCAGGCGTGTGATCGATGAAGATGAACCACAGCGCGAGCCCGCGGCACGCGTCAAGGCGCAGGTCGCGGCGATCGCCACCGGAATGGACGGCAGGAACCTTCCAGGCCCCCGGCAAATGATCGGTCACAGCCGCAATCAGCCTCGCCTCTCGTCCTGTCTGGCAGCCATGATACAGATTCGACGGAGCTTGTCTGTATCGAAGCCTTCAAGCGAAGGCCTCGAAGCCGTCGCGATAGAAAAAGCCCCGGACGATGCCAGGGCTTTGAGAGGCTTCCAGTTACCGGCAGAGACTAGTATTTCGCGACCACCGGCGAGTTGAAGATGTAATTAAAGCCGACGCGCACAATGTTGTCGGTCAAATGCGCGGAGTAAGACACCCCAACCGGAAGGCGGGGCGGCCCCAGAATGGTGGTGGCAAGCGGACCGGCGCTGACCGTGCCGAGATCCATGTAGAGATATTCAAGCTTCGCGGTCCAGTTGCCGCCGATCCGGCCTTCGATGCCGGCGCCCACCGTCCAGCCCACCTGGGTCGAATTGAGATTGGGGACGAAGACAGTGACAGGCACAGGGCTCTGCCCGTTAACTCCGGTGAGGCTGCCGCCGGTGTCCACTTCGCCGCAGGCGAGACCACCGGTGCCATAGAGGAACACGGTCGGAGTAACCAGAATGCCGGCGCGGCCGCGCACGGTGCCGAACCAGTTCAGCTTCTGCGTCAGGGTCCCCGTGATGTCGCTGGGGCCGTCGCCGCAGCCCGCACAAAGGAAGTTCCTGGATCCGCGCTCACCACTGCCCTGGATGTCGGTTTCGAAACCGACCACCCAATTGGATATTTGCCAGTTATAGCCGAACTGGGCTCCGCCGATGACGCCGTTGACGTCATTGCGGGATGTCCCGGTGGCAATGATCGCGCCGGTACTGAAGATATCGACGCTCTCGGTATTGGCCGAGCGGCCCCAGCTGTAGCCGATGTTGCCGCCGACATAAAAGCCGCTCCAGTTGAAGGCGGGTTCGACGTAGACCGGCGCCTTGGTATAGGTCCGGGCGGGCAGGTCGGCGGCCGCTGCCGCTGTGATGCCCGCGAGCGCGCTGATCACAACAGCGCCCGCGATGAATTTCAGATTTCGCATTAATCTCTCCCCAACCAGCTACAGAACTAGAATCTCGGGGACATCAGACCCCTAAGGCTGTGCTCGTTTGTGTTCCAGGGGCCGCTTCGCGTGCGAATTCAACCAGGTGTTGCAGAATTGGCGCGAAATGGAACTGATTGATCAAGAAGGTTGTCCCATCGTCCGTTCGACCGGCATGGGGGTTGACGCGGTTGACTTGGGCGTCGGGGAGCCGCGAAATGCTCACTGATTTTCTGTGACCGGCGGAAGCCCCTGCAACTTCCGGTGTTTTAAGCAAGAAGCCAGATCTGGATATTGCTGGAGTATAACGATCCGATGGACGAGCAGCGGATTACAGGCAGGCACCGGGTCTTGAAGGCCGGAACGATCGAGTTCGGCGGCGGCGCGATCGACTGCACGATCCGCAATATCTCTGCCTCCGGCGCCGCGCTGGACGTCGCCAGCCCGCTCGGGATTCCCCCGCAGTTCACCCTGGTGGCGGAGGGCAATCATCTGCCCTGCCGCGTCGTCTGGCGGAAAGAAAAACGGATCGGCGTCGCCTTCAATCGAAAACCGTAACGTCCTGAACCGCCGGCGCGGAAACATCAGGCGATGCTGGTCACAGCTCGGCCGGCCGGCATTTGCGGATACGCGAAGGTAGCGAATCAGCCGATAGTGGTCAGCGGAAAGCCCCTCTCAAATCTTTCGCACCGTGACCCTGCTGAAACAGAACGCGCCATCCTCCTGCGACTGGGCTCCCCGGCTGGCACAGGAATCGAGACTGCGCCAGCTTGAGGATCTGCTGGCGCGTCCGCGCAGTGGGGACGAAGCGATCGAGACCGAGATCGAGCGCGCGGCCCTGCTCGGCGCGCTGGACCGGCCGCAGGATGCGCAACTGGCCTTCATCGAGATCCTGCGCCGGCGGCCCACGAATTTCAGCGCGCTCAACGAATTCGGAACGCTGCTGGCGGGCCAGGGCGCCATCGACGCCGCCTGCCGCGTCTATGCCGAGGCGATCCTCCACCATCCTGACAACCCGATGGGACGGGTGAACCTCGCCAATCTCCTGCTTCGCGCCAACCGGCATGAAGAGGCCCGCGGACATTACGAGGCGGCGCTGCGAACCGATCCGGATCACGCGGGCGCGCATCAGGGACTGGGCGCGGTGCTCGCCGACAATGGCGAGCGCGACGGCGCCCGCGAGCATTTCCGGAAAGGTTTTCGCGGTCATGCCATCTCGAGCCTGCCCTATCGCGGCAGCGGGCCGCCGGTGGCGCTGCTGCAACTGGTCTCCTCCGGCGGCGGCAATATTCCGACCGCCCCGTTCCTGGACGACCGCGTCTTCCTGACCTCGGTTGCCGTCGCGGACTATCTCGATCCCGCGGCGTCTTTGCCGCCGCATCAGCTGATCTTCAATGCGATCGGCGACGCCGACCTCTGCGAGCCCGCGCTTGAAGCCGCCATCGGCTTGATCGCGCGGAGCACCAAACCGGTCATCAACGATCCCACGCGCGGTGATGCAGACCGGACGCATCGGCAATGCCGAGCGGCTCGCCGCCCTGCCCGGCGTGATAACCCCGAAAACCCTGCCGGCCGCGCGCGACATCCTCGCCGGCCCCGATGGCGCGGACTGGATTGCTGCAAGCGGGTTTGCCTTCCCGCTGCTGCTGCGCTCGCCCGGCTATCACACCGGTCGCAATTTCGTGCTTGTCGGGACGGCGGCCGAACTTTGCGCAGCCGCAGCCGGCCTGCCGGGAAGCGAACTTCTTGTGATCGAATATCTCGATGCCCGCGGCAAGGACGGCAGCGCGCGCAAATACCGCGTGATGATGATCGACCGGAAAATCTATCCGCTGCACCTGGCGATTTCCCGAAACTGGAAGGTGCATTACTTCACCTCCGACATGGCCGACCAGCCGGACCATCGGGCGGAGGAAGCCGAATTTCTCGCCGACATGCCCCTGGTGCTCGGCGACAAGGCGATGGCCGCGCTCAACGGAATATGCGAGGCGCTCAGCCTCGATTATGCCGGGGTCGATTTCGGACTGAGCGCCGACGGCGATATCCTGCTGTTCGAGGCCAACGCGACCATGGTGATCGCAGCCCCCGACCCGGACCTGCGCTGGGCCTACCGGCACAGCGCCATCGCCCGCGTTACCGGCGCCGTCGTCGCCATGATCAGGGAAAGAGCCGGCGCAGACCAGGCTGACAGCCTGTAAGCCCGGCGGCTGGTCGAGCGGCCGGCTAGCGCCAGGTTTGGGCCTTCGCCGCCCGCGCCGATGCTGCAGAGCAATAAACTTTCCTAAAATTAATGCGCTGGCGGCTTGGGCTGAAGTCGCGGCTCAGGCGTTTAAACACCATCTAGTGAATTAGAATTTATCGGGATGGAAACGATGAAACGGGCTCTGGCCGTATTGGCCTTTATCTGCCTTGTCTCGGGCGGCCTTTACGTCGCCGCCAGCAAATGGGCCATTCGACACGAGACGCTCGACCTCTACGACGCCGCGCGGGAGCGCCCCGTTTCGGTGGATCTCGCCGTGCGCCGCGACTATGAGATGAAGGCCGATGCCGGTTACTGGAAGCTGCCGGTCGCCGTCATCAGCAACGGCAACACCGTCAGGAACACCGAATATTCGTTCCTCGCCAACGTGCTTGCCGCGCGCGGATATCTGGTTGCGAGCATCCAGCAGGATCTGCCGACCGATCCGCCGCTCGTCACCAGGGTCGGCTTGCCCTACGTCGGCCGACAGGCCGTCTACGAGCGCGGCGAGGCCAATATCCTGTTCGTGCTTGGGCAATTGAGGAAATTGCAGCCGAATGCCGACTACGATCACCTGACGCTGGTTGGACATTCCAATGGCGGCGACATCGCGATGTACTGCGCCAGGCAACATCCCGAACTGGTGTCGAAGGTCATCACGCTCGATAATCTGCGCGTTCCCTTCGTGCTCAACGACAGGATGAAGATCCTGTCGTTCCGCTCGGCCGATCCGAACTTCAAGACCGATCCCGGCGTGCTGCCGAGCCCGCAGCAGGCCAGGGCCGACGGTATCGACATCGTCAATACTCAATTCCAGCACACCGACATGAGCGACCGCGGTCCGGATTCCGTGAAAGAGACGATCCAGGAAACTCTCGATCGGTTTCTGGGCGATGCCGCCTCAAGCGATCTGGCACCGGCGCCAACCGACAACCCGCTGATCGCCAAGATCGGGCCGGCACCCTATCCGTAAGCCGGCGCCGCGCCCCGGCAAAACTCGACACCGCGAGGCGATGACACGGCGCGCGCCAGTCGTGCAGCCTTGAGGCAAATCAATGCGCACGGTCGCGCGCGGCACCAAAATGAAAAATGGGCAAGTTGATATTTCGCTGCACGCGGACCGGCATGCACGTTCAGGTCGAGATGCCTGATGCCGCACCGAGCTATCCGGATAGCTATGAGTCCGTAAGCTGCCCGGCTTGTGCCCGGATCCATCTCGTCAACAAGACCACGGGCAAGACATTGGGTGACCATGAAAAACGACATATCATCGGCGGCGAAAAGCCTCGCGATTGAACTGACGCCGCCCTTGCAGTCCTCGCGCCGGTCACGCGAGGCGAGATCGCGTCGCCGTTCAGCCGATGCCGTCATCGCATTGCGGACAGCTTCTCCGGATTCCGCGCCCCTTGTGGCGCAACCGCCGTCCGAAACCCCTCCTGCCCGCCGTGGCCCCAGCCGTATGCTGGGCTTTCTCAGGCGTCTCATCGCGCGCATTGACGTGAAGGATTTTCCGGGATCATGCTGCGGATGATCGCACGGCCGCACGAAGCAAAGGTTTATTTCGGCCGACCGTCGGGTCCGAACTGGCGCAGATAGGCCCATAAGTTCCTGGCCTCGGTTTCGTCCCTGATGCCGGGAATGGATTTTCTGGTGCCCGGAATTTTCGCCTTGGGGTCCCTGATGTACTCCACAAAGACAGCCTCGTTCCAGGTGAAGGCGCACGCCTTGTTGGCGGTCGAATAGGTGTAACCCTCGACGGTGCCGCATTTGCGGCCGTCGACCCCGTTGAGCTGCGGGCCGATCTTGTTCTTGGCGTTGACGCCGATGGCATGGCAGCCCAGGCATCGGCTGAACGATATCTCCCCGGCTGGGATGTCCTGCGCCGACCCCGTGGATATCGACACGCCAAGAATGATCGCGGCGATCCGGAGCTCGTTCATGACGCTGCGCGAAATCATCACGGGCTAACCCATTTCTCGCCACCATTGGCCGCCGACGGCATCGCCGCAATTAGCAATGCGCGAACCATAGAAATCATTTAATCCGGCAGGCCACCTCTCCCCTTGATCAGGATCAATGGCTCTTGTGTGATACCGCGCATTGCTTCAACACATAGGCGCAAGTGCGGAGACCCTGGATGGGCCCGGCCGGCGTAGCGAAGGAGAACATCGGATGCGCGCGATTTTCAGGCATATTTGGGCGCTGGTGGTTGTCACCGGTGCGCTCGGCGGGGCACTCGGCGCGTCACGGGCAGCCGCGGCGGACGCGGATCATGGCGCTGAGCTAGCCAAGCGCTGGTGCGCCACCTGTCACGTGGTGGCAAGCGACCAGAAGCAGGCCAGCGCCGACGTCCCTCCGTTCGCTACGATCGCGGCCAAGCCGGATTTCACCCCGGAAAAGCTGGCCTACTTCCTGCTCGAACCGCACCCGAAGATGCCGAATTTTCCGCTGAGCCGCATCGAGGCGGCCGATCTCGCGGCCTATATCGGTTCGCTGCGCAAATAGGCGGATAGGGCGTGCAAAGGCGGCACGGCGAGAGGCAAATCCGCCAGCCGTAACGCCTGGCAAAAATCCGATTTTGCCGGCTGCGAAATGCAAATCCCCGCCGGGGTTGGCCGACGGCGATGAGCAGAAAGGTTGACGGACGGCGGATGGCAACACCCGATGGCCCGTCGGACCAGCGAGCGAAATTCAAATCCGCCACAGGCGACCGCGCAAGACTATTTTGTGCGCAGCGGATTCACCGTGTTCATCTCGCGGCGTTCATTCCGCCAGTGCGCCCGCGGCGTCTGCGTTCAGGATTTCGGCTTCGATGCATCCCTGGCGGCGGACATGACCTCGCCGGTGATATGCCGCATATGCTCGCCCGCATTGGTGAACTGACTTCTTAGGAATTCCGACTGAATTTGCATGGCCTGCTGAAGATCGGTGGCGTGGACCAGTTTGCGCGCATGCTCGAAGGAAGCCTTCATGTTCTGCTCGGTGAACGACAATGCCTGCTTGGAAATTTCCGTCCCCGGGCTCGGTATCGACGCCACCGATTTGTTGGCGGCATCGAAAAACATTCCGAACGCCTTTTCCGCCTGATCAATGGTCTTTTCGGCCAAATCGCGCAGCTCAGCCGGGACTTCCAGTTTCGGTTCAATCATGCGCCATCCTCCTGTTCAGCAGTGCGTTAGCACATTCCAGGGACGCTGGCGAATACCAGGCCGCCCGCACGGTGGCGAGAAACTTGTCCACTTCCAGTTTGAGATCAATTCGACCACATCGCCGATGCGGGGCTGCCGCCTTCGACAATTCGCCGACGCAACTCGATCAAAAACAAGATCATGATCCATCATGATCGAAAGCAAGAGGCCGCCTCCCCAGGCGGCCTCTCTCATCTCGGGGCCTCGCTTGATCGACCCCTCTCTCGTCTCTTGAAGACTGCCGCGCGCTGCGGACAGCGCGCCGAAACCACGATCTCAGCGCCTGTCGAGCCGCCCGTTCACGCCGCCAGGACGCGGCGCGGGGTCGGTGGCGAGCTGTTCGACCAGATCTACAATTTCAGACCGTTGCGGGGGAGAAAGCTTGATAAACGCTTTCAACAGCCGCAGGCACTGGATCGTTTCGCTGGACGGAAATCCGAGCTTTTCGTTTAACTCCGAAACAGATGTGCGATTTTTCATCTCGCGCCTTTAAGCGGCATATGCGGACCTGCCAAGTTGAAAGTATGCCAAGGAACAACCCCACCGGCAAGGCAAACCGCCACGCTTCACGACACTTCGACAGGCCTAATCCGGCCTTGTGCTGGCTATCGCCATCATCTCGTCAGATGTGAGGCACCGCCCGCTGGGGCTCGGCCTGTCCATATGTACGGTATCGGGCATAGTCCTTGGAGATGCGGGGATGCAACGCGCTGGCCGCGGCACGCAGAATCGCCGGGGAAATCCGGGCGTCCCGCTTAAGGAACGCGAATTCGGCTCGCAAGTTTTGAGTCCGGCATCACTGATAAAGATCAGGAGATCCTTCATGCGATCCAAGCTTGCTGTCGCCCTCGTGATCACCTCTTTCCTGGGAGCGACGGCAATCGCATCGGCCCGGACGGAACCGGCGCAACCCGCTCCCGGAGCGTCGAAGGAAAGCAATGTCGGACCGGCGAGCAGCAAAATGAAGTCCGGCAAAATGAAAACCAGCAAGATGAAGCCTGACACTACCACGGGAATGAGTTCCAGTTACAGCAAGCGCGGGGCGCGCAATCCCCCGCCTGACACTGACAACGACAGCGCAAAATAAAAGCAGAAAACCTGTCGTCACTTGAAGGGCCCTGCGCGAGGCGGGGCTCTTTTTCGTGCCGCATCGATGGCCGCGCGAGTCGGGGCACCGCGACGCGTTGTTTCAGTTTGTTTCTGATCGCGATCGATCCAGAGTTGTTGCTGGATGTTGCTGACAGGTCTCACTTGCCATGGGCGGACGAGGCCAGGACCGCGACCCACTTTTCGATGTCGGCGCGGATGAAATCGGCAAATTCCTTCGGCGTGCCGCCGATCGGGTCCGTCCCCTGCCGCTTCAGGGTGCTGCGAACTTCCTCGGTACTCAACGCATCGTTCGCCGCGCGCGACAGCTTCTCGACGATCTCCGGCGGCGTCGCGGCCGGAGCCAGCAGGCCGATCCAGATTCCGGCGTCAAAACCCTTCATTCCGGCTTCAGCCAGCGTCGGCACGTCGGGCATGATCGAAGCGCGCGTCGATTGCGCGACCGCAAACGCCTTCAGCTTTCCAGCCTCGACATGCGGCGCCAGCGTCGCAGCCACATTGAACATCAGCGTGATGCGGCCCGAAAGCAATTCCGAGACAGCCTGATTGCTGCCGCCCTGAAAAGGAACCGTCAAAACCCTGGTCCCCGCATTGGCATTGAACAACTCGGCCGCCATGAAGCTCGCCGTCGCATAGCCCGACGAGCCGAATGTCAGGCTCTCGGGCTTGCTCTTCGCCAGCGCAATCAACTCCTGCAGATTGTTGGCCCGGACCGATGGATGCGCCACCAGGATATTGGGAACGACACCGAGCAGTGCGACCGGCGCGAGATCACGCCCGAGATCAAATCCGGACCTGGTTTCCGCGGGATTGAGTGTATTGGCGATCGTTGCCATGAACAGGGTGTAGCCATCGGGGGTGGCGCGCGCCACGGTTTCCGCCGCGATCATGCTGCTGTTGCCCGGTCTGTTTTCCACGACAATCGGCTGGCCGAGCGTGAATTCCATCCGCTTGCCGACCAGCCGGGCAAGGACATCGGCGGCCGAGGCCGGTCCAAATCCGACCACCACCTTGATCGGCTGGGCGGGCCAGCTTTGCGCGACGGCAGGCGACGAACCTGCCACCGCGGCCATTGTGATGCCGGCGCAAAGGGCGGCCATTCCTGTACAGCGGTTGAGCACATTCCCCCCGATACGAGATCGCATACGGTTTCCCTCGCGGTTCATTCCGCATCCGGTTTTGTTGACGCTTGTACAAGCCGGCCCTAAAGCTTGGAAGAAGACTCGTGTCCGCGCGGGCGGAAGCCAATGCAGTCTAGGACGACCCGGGGAGGAAGCAAACCATCATGCAGTCAGAGCCTCAACGCCGCGCGCGCGGCGCCCAGAAACTCGGCGAGATCCTCGGACAAACGCCGGACCAGGTCGAACGATCTCTCGGCGACATCGCCCCGCAGCTCGCCACTTACGTGCTCGAGACGATCTACGGCGAAATCTACCAAAGCCCGACGCTCGATGCGCGCACGCGCCAGATCGTCACCGTCGCGGCGCTGGCGACGCTCGGCAGCGCCGCGCCGCAACTGCGAACCCATATCGGCGGCGCGCTGCGCTGCGGCGTGAGCCGCGAGGAACTGGTCGAAATCATGATGCAGCTCGTGCCCTATGTCGGGGTCGCCGCCGCCATCAATGGCGTGGCCGCCTGCCGGGAGGTGTTCGCCGCGGCCGACAAGAAATAGAGTTGCGGCCGAAACGGCGCGGGCCGCGAACCGGGTTGGCCTCGCCGGCAATCGCCGTTAGGCTGAACCAAACACGACCGCTTCGAGAGAGAGCGGCGGCGCGATGGGGGGACAAATGGTCTGGCATCAAACAATGGGCACGGGTCCGATCAAGGTCGCGGTCATTCACGGTTGGTTCTGGGATCACCGGGTTTTCGCGCCGATGTTTGATTGCATCGATGCCGGGCGCTTCACCTTCGCCTTCGTCGATATCCGCGGATACGGCAACTCCCGCAGCGTTTCAGGCGACTACACCATCGGCGAGGCGGCCTCGGATGTGATTGCGCTCGCCAATCAGCTCGGATGGAGCGAGTTTCATGTCGTCGGCCACTCCATGGGCGGCAAGGCGGCGCAGAAGGTGGCGATGGATGCACCTGCGCGCGTGCGCTCCGTCACCGCCGTCACGCCGGTGCCGGCTTCCGCGCTGCCATTCGACGATGCGGTGTTCGGATACTTCTCGGCCGCGTGCGAACAGGATGAGACCGCACTGGCGTTGATGGGCGATTCCGTCGGCAACCGCCTTTCGAAGATTTGGCTGGAAACGATGCTGCGGCGGGCGCGCGAAACCGCAACCCCTGCGGCGTTCAAGAACTATATGCGCTCCTTCATCAGGGATGATTTCGCGGCCAATGCCGACAGGGTCAAGATGCCGATGCTCGTGCTGTTCGGCGAGTTCGACAACGGCATCAGCGAAAATCTGGTGCGGAGCGTCTACCCCGCGCTCTATCCGCACGCCGAAATCGAGAAGATCGTCAATTCCGGGCATTACCCGATGCAGGAGACACCGATCCATTTTGCCACGCGGGTGCAGGCCTTCATTTCCGCAACCGCATGAACCGGCGGCCGCGCCTGCGGCCTGCCCTGACCAATGCCCCGCCTGATGTTCGATGGCTTTGCGAAGGCCCGTGGCGCCTTTCTTTAAGCCATCCATCACGGCCCGGGCGCGCTCGCTTCACGTTTTAGTGACCCGTCCGGTCAGACATTTTCGCAAACGCCGAAATAAACTCTGGTTGTCGATGTTCCCATCGTAACGGAAGGCGACACGAAAGATCTTGTCAATGCACACGGCTGCCCTGCTCTCCCTGGCGACATCGGTTCCTCCCCACACTTTTCTGCAGAAGGACGTCCTCGCCGCGGCATGGGACGTATTCGGCAGCCGCTTTCCCGATTACGAGAGGTTCTCGAGCATTTTCACCAATACCGGAATCGTCAAGCGTCACGGCGTAAAGCCTTTCGAGTGGTATCTCGAGCCGCGCGGCTGGCCGGAGCGCACCGAGGCGTTTCTGGAGGGAGCGGAAGCGCTGTTCATCGAGGTCGCCGGCAAGGCGCTGGCGAGCGCGGGCCTTGGCGCGGCCGATATCGACACCGTCGTCACCGTTTGCTCCACCGGCATCGCCACACCCAGCCTGGATGCGCGCGTCCATCGCCGGATGGGTTTTCGATCCGACGTCTCGCGCGTGCCGGTGTTCGGCCTCGGCTGCGCCGGCGGGGCCTCGGGCCTTTCGATCGCCTCGCGCCTGGCGCAGGCGCGGCCCGGCACCAACGTGCTCATGGTGACGATCGAGCTGTGTTCGCTCGCGCTCAGGCTCGACGAACTCACCAAGGCCAACATCATCGCCACCAGCCTGTTCGGCGATGGCGCCGCCGCGATCGTCGTGCGCGCCGGCGATGGCGGCGCGACCCGGATCGAGAGCACCGGCGAGCACCTTTGGCCCAATACGCTCGACGTCATGGGCTGGAGCGTCGATCCCCTGGGGTTTGGCGTCATCCTTCGCCGCACCGTCCCCGAATTCGTCATGGAAAATCTCAAACCCGCATTGACGCAAATCCTGTCGCGGATGCAGCTCTCGATCGCCGAGATCGACAGGTTCATCTGCCATCCCGGCGGCGCCAAGGTCATCAATGCGATCGAGACCGCGCTGGCGCTCGACCAGGGGACGCTGGAACACGAACGCCAGGTGATTGCGGATTACGGCAACATGTCGGCGCCTACCGTGTTGTTTATCCTCGAACGTGCGCGCGCGAAGGGACTGCCGGCACGCTCGCTGTTGACGGCGCTCGGACCCGGCTTCACCGCAAGCTGCGTTTCGCTGCGGCACGCCGCGTGACCTCGGCCGAATTCATTCTCGCGGTCGTCACGGCCCAGCGCGGCGGAGAACTTGTTCTTTCAAATTACAATACGCGCCGGCTGAAGGCCCGCGGCGCCGTCGAGGTGGCGCCGCGGCACTATCCGCTTGTTGTCGCGGTGCATGCGACCTGGCTGATCTCGCTGTGGGTGTTCGGGCACGACCGGCCGATCGAAATCGACGCGTTGATGCTCTATCTCGTGCTGCAGGGCCTGCGCCTCTGGGTGATGCGAACGCTGGGGCCGCGCTGGACAACCCGCATCATCGTGCTGCCGGGAGAGAGGCTGGTATCGGCGGGCCCCTATCGGTGGCTCGCGCATCCCAACTACGCCGTGGTGGCCGGCGAAATCGCCGTGCTGCCGCTCGCGCTCGGCCTGCCGTGGCTTGCCGCCACATTCACCCTCCTCAACGCCGCAGTTCTCTTCATCCGCATCCGCGCCGAAAATCGCGCCCTCGACGCGTCGCGCGAGATAACGGCGCGTTCCGCACGATGAGTGAGGCGATCGCAGCGCCGGACGAGGCCGCCCCCGCGACATGGCTGGGCTTTATCCTGATGTGCCTCGGCATGTTCATGGCGATCCTCGACATTCAGGTGGTCGCGACCTCGCTGCCCGCGATCCAGCATGCGCTTGAGATCTCACGCGAGGCGATGAGCTGGATTCAGACGGCCTATCTGATCGCCGAAATCATCGCTATCCCCCTGACGGGCTGGCTGACGCGCGTGCTGAGCCTGCGCTGGCTGTTTGTCGGTGCCATCAGCGTCTTCACCCTCGCCTCCATCGGCTGCGCGTTCAGCTTCGATTTTGCGACGCTGGTCTCATTCCGCGTGCTGCAGGGGTTTGCCGGCGGCACGCTGATCCCGGCGGTTTTTTCCGCCGTATTCCTGCTGTTCCCGCTTCGCCTGCACCCGATCGCGACCACCATGGCCGGCATCATGGCGGTGCTGGCGCCGACCGTGGGCCCCGTGGTGGGTGGCTGGATCACCGAAACCTGGTCCTGGCACTGGCTGTTCCTGATCAACGTCGCCCCTGGCTTCGTCGCGGCGGCCGCCACCCCGTTCCTGCTGCCGCGGGACAAACCCTGCTTCGCCGATCTGGCGACCCTCGACAGAACCTCGCTCGCACTGATGGCGTTCGCGCTGGCTTCGCTTGAGATCGGCCTCAAACAGGCCCCGCAGGATGGCTGGCTTTCGCCGCTCTGCCTCGCGCTGTTCCTCGCGAGCGCTGCGACCGCGATCATTTTCACATTCAGAACGCTTGGAGCCGTCCATCCCGTGGTCGAACTTTCGACCTTGCGCGCGCGCGCCTTTGCGATCGGCTGCGCATTGAGCTTCTGCCTCGGGGTCGGATTGTTCGGCTCGGTCTATCTGATGCCGGTCTTCCTCGCCTATGTACGGCGTCACGACGCCTTCGAGATCGGCACCATCATGCTCGTCACCGGCATCGCGCAACTGGCAAGCGCGCCGATCGCGGGTGCGCTGGAAAGCCGGCTTGATCCGCGCAAATTGTCAGCGTGCGGATTCGGCCTGTTCGCGCTCGGCCTCGGCTTGAGCGCATTCCAGAGCCGTGTCGCCGATTTCGACGAAATGTTCTGGCCGCAGGTGCTGCGCGGCATCGCCATCATGTTCTGCCTGCTGCCGCCGACGCGCCTGGCGCTGGGCACGCTGACCGCGGCAGAGGTGCCCGACGCCAGCGGGCTGTTCAACCTGATGCGAAACCTCGGCGGAGCGATCGGCATCGCGCTGATCGATACCATCCTTTACGGGCGGACGCGCGGACATGGCGAGGCCTTGCGCGACCGGCTGATCGCCGGCGACATCTCTGCGGCACAGGCAATCGGGCTCGACGTCCAGCTGTTCACCCATCGCCCGCCCGACGTATCCGACGCCACCGTCGAGGCCTATGTCCGCCCGATGGTCGAGAAGGCGGCGTTCGCAATCTCCGTCAACGAAGCCTGGACCCTGCTCGCGATCGTGGCGCTGATTGGATTGCTGCTCGTGCCGCTCGCGGGAAAGCTGCCGCAGGCCCTGGATGTCGAGCCGGCCGATTGCTAGAATCGCGGGACAAAGCCTGCCTACTTCGACGCCGAATCCTTTACCAGCAGCGCGACGGCGTCCTGCACCGTCGTCATGAACTGGGCGGGGAAGATGATGGTGGAATTCTTCTCGACCGAGATTTCCGCCATCGTCTGCAGGGTGCGGAGCTGAAGCGCGACGGGGTGTTGCGTGATGATATCGGCCGCCTGGCCGAGCTTCACGGCGGCCTGGTATTCGCCTTCGGCGGCGACGATCTTGGCGCGGCGCTCGCGTTCGGCCTCGGCTTCCTTGGCCATCGCCCGCTGCATGTTCTCCGGCAGCGTGATGTCCTTGATCTCGACCGCCGTAACCTGCGTGCCCCAGGGCTCGGTGTGCAGGTCGATCACGTTCTTGATCTGGTCGTTGATGCTTGCCGTATCCGACAACAGCTGATCGAGGCTGAAGCGCCCGACCACGTTGCGCACCGTGGTCTGGCTGATCTGGTTGATCGCGTTGTAGACGTTCTCGATGGCGATCACGGCCTTTTCCGGATCGGTGATGTGATAATAGGCGACGGCTGCGATATCGATCGAGACGTTGTCCTTGGTGATGATCTTCTGCGATGGGATCTGCATGGTGACGGTGCGCAGCGACACGCGCGTCATCTGCTGGAACGGAACGAAGATCAGCGTCAGGCCGGGTCCACGCACGCCGGCAAACCGGCCGAGCAGGAAAACCACCCCGCGCTCGTATTGCTTGAGCACGCGAAGCGAGATGAAGACATAGAGGATTGCCAGCAATACAAGAAGGAAAATGAAGCCCATGGCGCCCTCACCGGTTGTCTTGCCGCGAAGTGTAGCACTTTACGATCCGGTGGCGAGAGCGCGATTTACCCGACATCGGCATAGAACTGCGGCGCCTCACGCCGGTCAAAACGCCCGTAGTCACGCACCACGCGGATCTTGCGGTGCCGTAGCGTCTCGATGCCGTCAAATTTCTGCGGCGACCACGCCTTGCCGGCATTCGTGTCTTTCCATGACGCCAGCAGCGCGAGCTTCCCGGGATTATAGATGCTGGCAAACACATCATGCCCGGCGACCGCGCCGCTCGTCAGATCGAGGCCCAGGCGCGCCGCCAACAGACCGGGCTGCGCCGCGAACGCCGCGTCTTTTTTCGGCGTGATCTCGCTAAAGGTCACGAGTTTCGCGATCCCCACTTCGGTCTCGTCAAACCGCTGTTCGAGGATGGGCGCTGTCTTGGGCGGAGCCGTGTCGGCGGTAACCTCGCCGACGCGCAGATGGTAGTCCCCGAAAATCTCGAACCGGCCCTTGCCCTGGGCGGCGTGATGCTCGCCCTCGGCGCGCCAGCGCACCAGCGATTTCTCGTCGCGCCAGGTTGACTGCGACAAGACCCATCCCGGCCTGAGCCTGCTTTCAAACCGCTCATTGTCGACGAACCCGTCAATTTTTTCCAAAATCGGCTTAAGGTGTTTGGCGAGATCGAGATATTCCTCCCTGCGGCCCTCGTTCGGGAGAACTTCAAAGATCACGGAAAACATCGGGCGTCTCCCTCGCTGGCTTCAGGCCTGGATTGATACGGCATCCTGGCCGCTGAGGAAATTGCTGCTTTCCCGCCGAAGCGCCGATCGCATCGGTTCACGATGCGTCAAACGCGTGCCGCAGCCGTCCTGACGTTACCCTGGCGGGTAGATGGACGAAGGCGTCAAAGCAATCTTGTTGCGCGCGCCGAATTCGAAGGCGGTATTTGATCAAGGTCAAGGTAATGCTGGCGATTTGTGCTCTGCTGCCAACTGTCCGGAAAGATCGCGGCTAAGGAAATTGGAGCGAGTTTCCGTGGACGTCCTGCCTCGCTTGAAAGTTGGGCCATGGATGCTCGCTGGGCGTGCCTCTGGTCGGGGGCATCTGTTGCCCACTCTCAGGCAAGCTTGCAGCGGTGAGAATCAACATGCGGACCTATTATTTCGACCTGACGGACGGCGTCCCTACCAGGGACAGGCAGGGGCTGGAATTTTTCACGGTCTCGGGCGCGATCGAGCACAGCAA
Organism: uncultured Alphaproteobacteria bacterium; assembly: GCA_963742085.1. Classification (GTDB taxonomy): domain Bacteria; phylum Pseudomonadota; class Alphaproteobacteria; order Rhizobiales; family Xanthobacteraceae; genus Bradyrhizobium. The sequence continues at coordinate 210,992 of CAVUKM010000007.1, forward strand.
GGATCTCGCAAAGCGGCTTCGCGACGATCCGCGATGCAGCGATTCCGCCCTTTCGATCGTCGTTCTCGACGAGTCCGGCACCGAGGTTCACCGCGAGCGCGTGTACCCCGACCGGTCGGAATCCACCCTGTCCTTCAGCAGTATCAGGTAGTCTTCGGCGGGCCTGTCACGGCCCGATGTAAGTCCCATGTGGACCCTCGCATTCCGGGGTCACGACGCGCTGGCGGAGGTGCCCTGCGACGTGGCGCAGCCGCTCGGCTTTTCCGCCTCGCCGTTCCCAGGATGTCTGACGGGCGTCGGCCGGCGCCGGCTGCAAACTACTTCTCGAGCTTGTTGTGAACCTGCCAGAAGCGCAGCGTGCGCTGGGCGGTTTCCAGCGACAATTTGCCGTAATCCCTCGTAGCCACCTTCAGCGTCTCCTCGCCGATTTTCTGCTTGGATGGGCGATTGCAGAGGATACTTTCGACAGCCTTCCAGCTCAATCCGGCGGCTTTGCAGGGAATGAGGATCAGATCAGATCGCGGCCCCTCCAGCAATTGCGCCATCATTTCGGTGGGCATCCCGGCGAGAATCGCGAGCGACGCAGCCATATTGTCAAACTGCTTGCCTTCGGAGAATTTGATGATGGCGTCGTCGTTCAGTTCGGACTTGTCATTCAACAGCCTGACCAGCGCTTCGGCGCGGCTGAAGTCCCGCGCATTCCCCTGTGCCGCCGTCGAGATAGCTTTGAGTACCCGCTTGATCTCTTCCTGGAGTTCGGGAGGCGCCAGGGCCATCAATCGCTCGCGCACCGCATCGGTCGCGCGCTTCAGCAATTCGCTCAGGAATTTGAGAGGCAGGTCGACGCGAAGGCCGAGGGTCTCGATCAACTCGGCATCGGCTTCCGAGCGCGCGACGATCTTGGAATAGCCGGAATCGGAAAAGCGCGCGCTGGCATTGTTGGCGAGCTTCCGGATGACCTTGCCTTCGCCGCGGTCGACGATCACATCGGTGACGGCTTCCGGGAGGTTGGTGCGGCCCGAAATGGCCAGCAGATGATCCTGCCCCCTTGTGCTCGCAATCTCCACGAGGTCGCTGGTCCGCAGGCGGCTGGAAGTGGCCAGCACGTTGCCGGCCACCGCGATTTCTTCATCCCGCGCGAGGTGTTGAATGACTTCAAAAGGTGCATAGTCGACGGGTGCCAGACGCGCGCTGAGCTCGGCCCTGGCCCGGCTCTCGACGCGGGTAACAAGAAGACACAACACGTCGTCGAAGACCTTGACCTGGTCTTCGCTGAGGCGTTCCCCGCCATGCAGGAAAAGATCTGTTACCTGCCGAAGGGTCGAGACACGTCTTTCCGACGAGCCACTCCTTACGGCATCTTCAAGTTCGGCGATGACGGAATCTGGCTGCAGCACAATATCAACCTGGTTTTCTATTACCCGGCGTAGAGACGGGCTTGACGAGAAGTCCCGGAATTTGGACGTCCCAAAAAAAGAAAGTGTTGCGCCACCCCCCTTAAGATCGCGTTAAGTCGCGCTTTTTTGGCAACCGGCCGCTTGCAACGAACATCGAGTGCCGAATGTTGGATGCCCGTCCCGGGGTCGGACGCAAATCTGATCGGCAGGCCAGACTTCGCCCAGGAGCGGAAAACGCGTGCAACGAGCGCTCGCGGCAACGATCGTGGCCATCAGGTCTGCCGGTTAATGGCGCTGTTGATGTTCGCGAATGTTCCGGCGATATCGCTCTTGATCGAATCCAGCTTTGCAAAATATTCGTTAACCTGGGCAATCCGCTGCTCGATTGCGCACTTGGCCTCGGTGAGCGCTTCGACACGCGAGCTGAGCCTTTCGCCGTCGCTTGATTCGAGCTCATCGAGAGCGCTCACGAGCTGAACGCGGCGGCTGTTCATCTCGCTGATCAGCGCATGGATTCCCTCCCCGGGGGCCAGTAAAGGATCCAATGCCTCTTGCGAGTTGACCAGGTCCCTCCGGTACCGGCCAAGCGTCGTCAGGGATTCCTGCAACACCCGCAGACGAGCGCGTGTCTGAGCCGAAAATTCGTCCAGGGCGGCAAGGCGATCCGCGAGACTCTTGCCGCTGGAATCGGTCTCGACCTCGGCAAAGGAAAGTGTCAGGTCGTCCTGGCGCTTCCTGAGTTCGAGAAAATCCCTGCGGATCGTATCCAGCATCGCATGGCTGCCTTCAAGGCGCATCATGCGTTGCTCGGCATCTCGCTTGCCACTGTCGAGCGCTTCCACGCGCGAGCTCACCTTTTCGCCATCGCTGGTCTCGAGTTCCTCGATCGATTTGACCAGCTGCTCGCGGTGGGCGTGTACCTCGGCAAGCAGGGTCTTGATCCCCGCCTGCGACGCCTGCAGCGGGCCAAGTTCGGCCTGGGAGCTCGTCAGCTCCTCCTTGTACCGGTGCAGCGTTGCAAAGGAGTCCTGCAGCGCCCTGTGCCTGGCGTGAATGAGCGCGACTTTCTGGTCGAGCTCCTTCATGCGGTCAGCGAGACTGTTGTTCTGGTCGTCGGTCTCGATCTTGTCGAGCGAACGCTCGAGCTGGCGCTGGCGATCTTTCAGCTCTTCAAAGACCGGCTCGATCACCCGTCGCTTTTCGGCCACCTCACCGATCTGCTCGCGCAGTGCCTGCTGACGGCGGCGGATGTCGTCCAGCCGCTCCCGCAGGTCGACGGCTTCGTTACGGCCCCGTTGCAGCGCGGCACGCTGCTCGGTCTCGGCGAGTTGCCTGTGGAGGGAGGAAATGGCTTCCTCGGGATCGCTGCCCGCAAGATGCGCAACGGCCGCGTCGAAGTCCCGCTGTGCCCCGCCGGCGAGCACGATCGCATTTTGCTTGCCACCGACGCCACCACGTATTGACCTCAGGTACTTCTCCTGGCGTGCGAGGCGACCGGATTGCCATATGGCGGACGCCATGAGCGCCAGCGCCATCAATGCAATGAGACCGATCGCGGCCTGCTGCGAAGGCGGAAGCGCCAGGAACGCCGCGGGGCTGTGGGCCAGATCAAAGTGGAATACTTGTACTGCGAGGATTGCCATCGCGGCGAGCAGCACGAGCCACGCCAAGAAACTCAACATTGCAAGTTTTCCCACATAAAATTCCTGAAATCAGTGAATTGAGCGGCGCGCAAGGGCGCCCCGCGGCAGGGGAAGTTAAACGAACAATCATTATCGGGCCAAGACAGGCGCCGCAATGCCGGCCTTTTATTCAAAGGGTTCGGCTGGGGGCCACGCGCGCAGGCAAAAGCGGGGCATTTCGCCCGGCTATCCGGAGCCTGGCGGGAGCCTTTCAAGCGGGCATTTCTATCCCGCACTGCGGCGATCCCGTCGTCATGTCCTGGTTTGACGCGAACCCCGATCGCGCCTCGCAATGAGACGCGACCGCTTCAATCGTTCGGTCCGGACCATCAAGGGTGAAGCGAGATCGCGCGAGGTCTGAAAAATACCAGGAGGCGACGGCAATGGGGCATCGGTCCTTGCCGGTTGCTCGTCCCTGTTCAAAAAGCCACGCCGATGCGTATTCCGCGCCGCCAGACGATGCGGCTTTTCTTTCGCACATTGCCGTGGATGAGTTCGATCCGATCGGGCAGCGCCACCATCGGAAATATCTCAAGACAGGCGCCGCCCCGGGAGTAGTCGACCAGTTTGCAGGCGACGGCAGGCAACTTCGGGCTCACGACGATCTGGGCCTTGCTTGCCGCAGGACTCGTGGGCCGAACTCGTGGATACAGGCGCGGTGGCTTGGCTTCTGGCATGGCGATCCGTGGTGCCTTCACGGCAGTTCAACCCTCATAAATGACAAAGGTTAAGCAACTGCTGAGGCAAAAACCGGGGGATCCGACCTCAGGTCACGGCAGCAGACCCGGGCTCTCGAAGTTCTTAAGAACTTATTTCACGTCGGAAAAATCAGCGCCATGCCTGAAGGATCAAGGGCGCCTGAAGCCGGCGCCTTCCACCTCGAGACTTACCTTCCGGATTTCATCACGGCGTCCACGGCGCGAGGGGACGCGCGCGCCTAGCCGCCAATATCGTTCCTGAGCCTGGCAAGCCCAGCCAGCACTTCCCTCGCCTCACTCTGCTTTGCGGAAAACAAGCTTGCCGTATCCGACAGCCGTCGCCACGCGTCAGCTGATGCCAAATGCTTTTCGCGATTGGCGGGTTCAAGATCGGCCTGCTTCCGATATCGGGCTTCCATGTCGATGTAATGCTGCAACCTGGTCATCGCCCAACCATATCCGTTCGAGGTTCTTTGGTTACGTCGGCATCGGAAAAGCCGGAATCATCCGTCAGCTCCAGCCAACCCGCGATTTGCCCCAGGCCAATCGACTGTTTCGGGCGGTAAGGATTGAGTGTCCCGGCGCTTACGTCGCACCCTTGCTCCAAACGCTCCCGGGCAAATTGCTTGGCTTCGATCTCCGTCCGAAAGGTCTTTGAGTTTCGGACATAGGCGCTACGCATCTTCTCAGGCTGGCGAAATGCGACGTACCAAACATGGGGACTGGAATACATGCTGAATATGAAAAGAATGAGTCTCAGGATCGGCGCTGCGCTGCGATCCACTACGGACCGCAGGATTTTATTCAATCAGCACTTGAACGAACGCTCATTGACCTGAGTCAATTCGTCACGAAGTACCCTCGAAAAAGAATGGGGCCGTCAAGCGCAGCGCTTGACGGCCCCACGCTGCGTGGTCGGACTAACGGGGGGTGGGGCTTCAACCACGCAGAGCGGAAATAATCTGGTTATCAAAGCGAAGCGTCCGTCGATCGTTGAGCAATCATCATGGCCCGGGCACGCTGTTCCGCCTCGGGATGCGCGGCCACTTCATTCGCAAGCAATCGCAGCAGTACCCTGCGCTTGTCCGGGTGCGTTTCCTTTTCCAGCTGCATTTTGAAGTTGACGATGTTCTGGGCTGCAATAAAGCTTTCCATTGCATCAGCCATTCATTGTTCCCCTTGTTGATCCCGCTTCTCGACCGGACAGCGGGACCCAAGCACTCTGCTGCAGATGACGTGCAGAGCTGGTGGCCGCGTTGCCTGTCCACACAATTAGAATGATCCGCATGAAACTTTGAAGCACTTACAAAAGCCACTTTCCGCAAAGTTTGCTCAATATCCGCCCGTGGCACTAATTGAGCGTTTCTCAGCAAGATTTGAGCGACAACTTTGGTCGGGCTGCGACGACTGGTCACTGACCGAATCCGGGCGGTTGCTTTAGATGATTTTGGGAGATCTTCCCTGGATTATCAGGTGTCACGCCAAGCTTGCGAAAGACGACCATTCTTCCATGAGCGCCGATCACCCGACGCGACTGTTGAGCCGCTCTCCCGTTGTTCGCACGCACGATCCGCAGGCGATGGAGCACGCGTTGCTTACGGTTTACGGAGCAACCGGATTTTCAGTCTCCAAGGCGGATGGCTTTGAAGGGGTGGGCAACTATCTTCAGCTTGCGAACATCGGCCTGGGCTTTTGTGCCTATGGTGGCGCGAAGACGGTCGTCGACTTTCCGGAAAGCGACTTCGTCCGCCTGCAGATCGGCCTCAAGGGCAACGCCGCGACCATTCTGAACGGCAAGACCATCGCGATAAACAATCGACGGCCGTGCGTGGTACCCTCCGGGGCACCGATCAGGATCATGTTCGAACCCGGCTACGAACAGCTCATCCTTCGACTAAAAACCACGGCGCTGGAGAAGACATTGACGACGCTGCTCGGCGCAAAGCCACGAGACGCGCTCAAGTTTGATCCCTTTGCGCTGGCGCAGCCGACCGCTCCGGTCTTGCGCGATCTGGCGGTGTTCCTGGCGAGGCAGTTGAGTTCGCGAGCTGCCGAGCTGCCGGGGGCGGTGCTTCTCGAACTGGAGCAGGCTCTTCTGGTCTCCTTCCTGTCGACTCAACGGCATAACTTCAGCGAAATTCTGGACGGAACTGCAAAGGAGGCAGCCCCGCGGATCGTTCGGCTTGCCGAAGAATATATCGAGGCATCCTGGAACCGCGCTATCACGATCGAGGAGCTGGCATCGCAAACCAACGTCAGCACCCGTGCACTTTACGCTGCGTTCAAGAGCAGCCGCGGATACTCTCCGATGAAATTCGCGAAAACGGTGCGCCTGCAACGTGCAAGACAGATGCTGACGGAACCCAATCAACGCACCTTCGTCTCAACCGTCGCTTTCAAGTGCGGCTTCGGAAATCTCGGACATTTCGCAAGAGACTTCCGCGAAATGTTCGGTGAGCTTCCATCCGAAACTCTTTCGCGCGCGCAGGGCAGCACGCAGTACGATGCCCTGGCGGGCCCCGCGGCTTGGGTGGCCTCCGAAATTGGCGGGCCTCTCTAGAGGGTCACGGAGCTAGCCCAGCCCGGCGCTCGGGGAGACCTCAGGCGAAGAAGCAGCCGGCGGCCGCGACGGGGATCGGCCGATGCGCCCTAGCATCGCGCCCGCTCGCATCGCGCTATGATCAAGCAGCCAATGCCCGAGCGCAACCGGCGGCAGCGCAGGGGCGTAGAGAAACCCCTGCACAACGTCGCATCCGAGCTCGGTGAGCAGTTTACGCTGCCCGTCGGTCTCGACGCCTTCGGCGACGACGGTAAGCTGCAGGCTCTGGCCGACGCGAACCACGGTGGTAACGATCGCCCGCGCACGGGCGTTGTTCTCGATATCGCGCATGAAGCTGCGGTCGATCTTCAACTCGCGAATCGGCAGCAGGGTCAGCCGGCTGAGGCTCGAATAACCGGTTCCGAAATCATCCAGCGACAACCCCACCCCGAGCTTGCGAACCGAATCCATCGTCTCGATCGCGACCGAGCGATCGTTCATGATCACGCCTTCGGTAATCTCGAGCGTGAGCGCTTCCGGCGGAAGACCATGGTCCGCCAGCATCTCCGTGACCGCGGCCGCCAGGTTCGCGTTCTGGAAATTGATCGGAGAAAGGTTGACCGACACACAGGGGATATCGAGCCCGGAGGCGCGCCACTCCGCCATTTGCCGGCAGGCCTCGCGGATCGACCACAGCCCGATCTGCTCGATCAGTCCGCACTCTTCGGCCAAGGGTATGAACTTGGCCGGCGAAACCTCGCCGAGCGCAGCGTCATGCCAGCGCGCCAGCGCCTCGACGGCGTGGATGGCGCCATCGACCGTCCGGATCTGCGGCTGATAATGCAATCTAAGGCCATCATTGGCGATCGCGCTGCGCAGCGCCGCACTCAAGACCAGCCGTTGCTCGGCGAGCCCGTTGATGTCGGCGCTGAAGAAACGATAGGTCGAACGGCCGGCCCGCTTGGCCTGGTACATGGCCGCATCGGCCCGCTGAATCAGGGTGTCGATGTCGGTCGCGTTGTCCGGGTAGAGACTGATGCCCATGCTGGCGGACATCGGCACCTGTCTGGTCCCGATCCTGAGCGGCATCATCAAGGCGTCGGTAATCCGCGAGGCGACCAGCGCGGCCCCGGACGCGTCGCGGTTCGGCAGGATCACCACGAATTCGTCACCACCCAGACGCCCCAGCACGTCGCCCGGCCGAATTTGCGCGCGCAGGCGTTGGGCAAACTGGATCAACAATTCGTCGCCAGCCGAGTGTCCGAGCGTATCGTTGACGTCCTTGAAATTATCGACATCGAGAAACGCCAGTGCAACGTGGTCCCCGGCCGCACAGGCCTTGATCGCTTCGGAGAGCAAATCCCTCAGATGCGAGCGGTTTGGCAGGCCGGTCAGCACGTCGTAATAGGCGAGCCGCGCGATCTGGGTTCGTGCTTCCTGGCGCTCGATCGCGAGCGCTCCGAGATGCACGCAGGCGTCGACGATGCGCTGATGCCAGCGGCTGGGCGGGCGACATTCCCTGAAATAGAAGGCGAAGGTTCCGATCACGCGGCCATCCTTGGCCTTGATTGGCGTGGACCAGCAGGCGCGCAAGCCAACCTCAAGCGGCCGGGCCTTGTACGGCTGCCAGCGCGGATCGGTGTCGATATCCATCGCCAGCACCGGCTTGCCGTGAAATGCCGCGGAGCCGCAGGAACCGACGTCCGGCCCGATCGCGACCCCCTCCAGCGCCCGGGAATAGTCTTCGGGAAGGCTGGGGCCGCCGAGCGGATGAACCGCTCCGCCGGCGTCGACGTGGAGGATCGAGGACACGACATCGGGCGCGATCTCCTCGACGCGCCTGCAAAGCCGATCGGCGATATCCGTAATCGGGATTTCATCGGCCAGCGCGCTCATGATCAGCTGTTGCAGCGAGCGCAACTGCCTGGTCTCGGTGATATCGGTCAAGATGGCGCACATGTACTTGACCCGCCCGCGATCGTTGCGGAACGCCCTTACGTTGGCCGAGATCCAGATCTCGTCGCCGTTCTTGTCGTAGCTGAGGATTTCCTCCTCGCCGCCACTTTCATCGTCGAACCGCCGACGCAACCTGGCCAGCGTCCTGCGGTCGGTATGCCGCCCCACAAGCAGCTCGTCCGCCTGCCGGCCTTTCGCCTCCTCTGGCGAGTGCCCGAACATTTCTGAAAACGCGGCGTTGGTATAGAGGATCGTGAGCTTGTAATCGGTGACAACGACCGCGCGGGTGGTTCCGTCCGCGATCATCGTGAGCAGCGCCAGTTTCTCCCGCAGCCCGGCATCGGCGGTGACATCCCGAACGAAGGCGACGGTGCGGCCCTGACCGCCGGCCTCGATACGCGAAAGCGACAGCGTGGCGCGGATCCGGCTGCCGTCCTTGCGCCGGATCGTAACCTCGCTGAGGCGTCCTCGAAGCGTGTCACCGCCGTTCGCCTGGCCGGAGGCCGGCTCCGCAATATGATGCGGCAGGTCCCTCAGCCCCAGGCAGCTTACATGGCAACCGAGCACTTCTGCGCGATCCAGCTCCCAGATCTGTTCGGCCGCCGCGTTGAAATGGCTGACGCGAAGGTCGTCGTCGACGATCACGACGGCGTCGTTCGCCCGCTCCAGCGCCGCCCGCACGAAGTCAGAAGTTTCGACCACCCGGTAATCGTGTGCGCGCATCGTCCAGTCCTGATGCCGGCGTGGAAGCCATTGAGGCCGGCCCCCGGTGGAGCGGGCAACAATGTCGGCCGGAATGCACCGGAAAACATACGAGTCCAACGGTGTTGAAAAGGTTGTTCGATGCCGTAGCACCCGGCGGAACGGTTTCATCCTTAAGAATTCGCTACGTCGCTTGACGCAAGTCAGCCAATTGGCCCGGAGGCACGGCAACGCAGGGCTTTCATGGATGAGGGGCTAGCGGAAACGCGATGTGCGCGAGAGGCTGTTTCCGGTCGCAATGAAAACGTCAATGCGGGCTTTCACTATCACCGGCGCTGCATCTCGTTAGAGTTTTAGCCAGCCCTCGAACACGCCGTTAATCCTTCGAACGCAGACTGCGCTCTTCAGGCTCAGGGGCATTTCATGATCGATGAAAAAATCAAAATCAAGTGCACGAAATGCTCGCAGATATTTCGCGAGCGTGCGCAGAGAGTGCGCAACGGGCTTCAAACCAATTGCGCCCACTGCAATCGGCTGATTACGTTCGACGGCAATTCCGACGACAGAAACATTCGCAAGGCGCTCTTGAGCGCCAGGGAGGTCCGGCTGGCGGTCGACGCCGAGCGCATGGCCGCGAGTCAGGAACAGGCGGTCCAGGCTCCAGTCATGGATCGCAGTCAGTACTAGCAACGCCTCGCCCGGAGGCCGCGGCGCAGACTGGCTTTGCCGCGGCCGCGGATCATGGCGCCGTTTACAAACATCCGGCGGGCCAACGGGCTTGTCGGTCAGTAGCGCGTCGCGACGACCTCGGGGACGGAGTCGAAGTGATAGTTCGCGCCGATCCGCACGATGGGATCGCGGACGGTGGCGTTTGTCGGATTGTATACATCGCACTGCACATTGCCCGAAGAACTGGCATCGTCGGCCCGGACCTCGTGAACGCCCGGCGGCTCTCGCTCGCGGGGCACCGAAAATTAACATTATCAGGGGGAGGACTGCCGAACACATTGCTTTTATGTCCGATAACGCACATTGCATCGTCCGGTCGGCTTGGCGGCGCTGGCACCAATTCCCTTTCACGCCAGCGCGAAGAGCAGGAAATGCGGACGAGCGAGGAGAGGATTGCGCTGTTTATCGACGGCGCCAACCTCTATGCGACATGCAAGACGCTTGGCTTCGATATCGACTACAAGCACTTGCTCACCGAATTCCAGAGCCGCGGAACCCTCGTCCGCGCGTTCTATTACACCGCGATCATTGAAGACCAGGAATACTCGTCCATCCGCCCCCTGGTCGACTGGCTCGATTACAACGGCTTCACCGTCGTCACCAAAACGACCAAGGAATTCATCGACGAAAGCGGCCGCCGCAAGGTGAAGGGAAACATGGATATCGAACTCGCCGTCAATGCCATGGAACTCGCCGGCCATATCGATCAGATGGTGCTGTTCTCCGGCGACGGCGATTTTCGCTCGCTGGTCGAAGCCGTGCAGCGGCGCGGCGTGCGCGTCACCGTGGTCTCGACGATTTCAAGCCAGCCGCCGATGATCGCCGACGAATTGCGGCGCCAGGCCGACGTCTTCATCGATCTCGTTGAAATGCAATCCAGGCTCGGCCGCGATCAGGCCCGACGTCCGGCGCCGCGTGGGCCTGCACGAGACGGCTAGCACATGGGCGAAACGGCCGCGCCCCCAACGGCGCGGCCTGCCTCGTCAGATTCGACGAAGAGCCCCGGCCGCGGGACAAGCGGCGGCAAATTTACACGCAGTTTCATAAACCGGTTCGAGCGGCATTAACCAAGTCATGCGGCTCTGGTGCACTTGTAACCGCGACTTAAGCGCAGGATGCGATAAAGCCCCGTTTTGAAGAACATTTTTCTTACTGGGCCATTCGATGAGCTTTCGCCGCAAGTGCCTGAGGTGGCTGCGCGCGTCCCTGCACTCGGCCAGCTTCGCCGGTCTGATCCTGATCGCGGCGTGCTGGTTCGTCGTGGCGTTCGTGTCGTCTGTCGAGCGCGAGAAGACGATCGAGGGAGCGCTCAAGCAATCCGACGGGCTGGTGCGGCTGTTCGAGCAAAGCACCGTGGACATCCTGGAGCGCCTCGACCGGACGCTGCTCCTGCTTCGCAAGAGTTTTGAGGACGATCCCGCCCATTTCGACTTGCGCAGCTGGGCAGGACGGACCGCGCTCGTTGGCGACGAGACGCTTCAACTCACCCTGGTCGGCCCCAACGGCTTTCAGGCGGTCACGACGACAGACTATCAGGGTCCTCCGGTCTACCTCGGCGATCGTGATCATTTTCGCAAACAGCTTGATCTGAGTTTCGACAATCTCTTCATCAGCGAGCCGGTGCTGGGACGGACGTCGGGAAAATGGTCTCTTCAGTTCTCACGCCGCGTGCACGGACTTGACGGCGGCTTTGCCGGCGTCATCGTCATCTCGATCGACCCCAACTTCATCGAGCGATATTATCGGGCCGTCAATATCGGTGAAAAAGGCAGCATCGTTCTGCGCAACCTGGACGGCGTGATCCTGGCGGCGCAGGGACTTTCAACCAATGCCGTCGGCCGGCAAGTCAAACAGCCGCCGCTTCGCGAAGCGCTCGCCCGATCCCCTACCGGCCACTATTGGGGCGGCGGCGCTGTCGATGGCACCAACCGACTGGTGGCCTACCGCACCTCGGAGAAATTTCCCCTGACTTTCGCGGTCGGCCTCGCCGAGGATGACATCCTGCGCGACTACGAAAGGCATCGAGCGGCTTACCTCGTGGCGGCGACGATCATTACCCTGGTGGTTCTGGTCACCATGGCGTTCAGCATTCGCTACCAGATGAAACTTGGCCGCAGTCAGGAAAATCTGAGGCGGCTCAACTCGGAAATTTCAACGCAGAATGTCCGCTTCGATGCCGCGCTGACCAACATGTCGAACGGGTTGAGCATGTTTGACGCCGACGGAAAGCTGATGGTCTGGAATGCACGCTACGTTGAAATATACGGAGTGCCGAAAGGCGTCGTCCGGCAGGGCATGAGCGTTTACGAAATCCTCCAGCACCGGCATCAGGCGAGGGAGCCTGGATATCGACGTCGCCACCTATGTCGACAGGTTTCAGCAGGGACTGAGAGAGGCCGGCAAGAGCGTATCGACCTCCCGGCTCAAGGACGGGCGATTGATCTCCGTCGTCAATACCGCGATTGCGGGTGGCGGGTGGGTCGGGATTCACGAGGATGTCACGGCGCAGAGATCCCAGGAGATATTGGTCGCAGAAAAAGCCGCAGAGCTTGAACTCATCAATGCGCGCTTCAACGCTGCGCTGAGGAACATGTCGCAGGGTCTGTGCCTGTTCGACCCGGAACAGCGGGTGGTCATTGCGAATGCCCGTTACGCCGAAATATACCGCCTCGGCGAAGATCAGGTGAAGCCGGGTACGACGCTGCGGCAGATCCTCGAATCTCGCCGGAAGAACGGCACCAATTTCGCGACGGACCCGGATGCCTATGTCAGCGTCAACATCAAGCAGCAAAGCGAAATCCAGCATCTCGCCGATGGGCGGGTCATTTCGATCAAGCGCCAACCGATGGCCAATGGCGGTTGGCTGACAACTCATGAAGACGTGACCGCGGAAAAGCACAGCGAGAAACTCCTGGCCGAGAAGGCATCCGAACTTGAGGTCATGAACACCCGCTTCAGCGCGGCGCTGAGCAATATGGCGCAGGGGCTGTGCATGTTCGACGGCCAAAAGCGGCTTGTCGTCTGGAACGATCGCTTCGCGGAATTGTACCAGGTACCGCCGCACTTGCTGAAGGTCGGCACGCCCTATGGGGCAATCGTCGCCGATCGTTTCGCTCGCGGCATCCTGAAGGGAGAAATCAGCGAGCGCGACGCCAGAACGAGGATTGCCGAACTGGCCGCCCTTTCCGCCGATTCCAGCCGGGTTGACGAACTGGCGGACGGGCGGTTCGTGCTCCTTACCCGCCAGCCGATGGAGGGCGGCGGCTGGGTCGCCATCATCGAAGACATTACCGAGCGCAAGCGCGCGGAGGCCGAGATCGTTCATTTGGCGCGGCATGATGTGCTTACGGGGCTTGCCAACCGCGCGGAGTTCAACGCGAGACTCGATGAGGCGAGCAAGCGGCTCAAGCGGAACGGCGGAACCATCACCGTCATGATGATCGACCTCGACAAATTCAAGGCCGTCAACGACACGCTCGGACATCCGGCCGGCGATGAATTGCTGGTCGAGTTCAGCCGACGCCTGCAATCCACCATCCGCGAAACCGACATGCTGGCGCGCCTGGGTGGCGACGAGTTCGCTATCATTCAGGAAGGCGGAGTTGATCAGCACGACGGCGCGATCGCGCTCGCGCGCCGCATCATCGAAGTCGTTTCGCTGCCGTTCGATCTCAACGGCCAGGAGGCGAGCGTCGGCACCAGCATCGGGATTGCGCTCGCGCCGGAAAACGGCGTTGAACCCGAGGAACTCCTGAAGAAAGCCGACCTGGCGCTCTACAGCGTCAAAACCGGCGGCAGAAACGATTTTTGCGTGTTCCAGGCCGAGCTGCTCGAGATTGCGAATACCCAGCAGTCCGCGGAGAACGAGCTGCGGCAAGCCATCGCGCGGGAAGAATTCGAGCTGCACTACCAGCCCGTCGTCGACGCAAGGACCCGGCAACTCTGCGGTCTTGAGGCGCTGATCCGCTGGCGGCACCCGGTCAGGGGCCTGATGGCGCCGGACGATTTCATTCCGCTCGCGGAATCAACCGGCCTGATCGTGCCTCTCGGGGAATGGATCCTGTGGCGGGCCTGCGCAGATGCGGCTTCGTGGCCGGCGCACGTCAAGGTCGCAGTCAATATCTCGGCGGCTCAATTCAGCAAGAGCAACCTCTTTGACGCCATCCTCTGCACGCTGGTGGAAAGCGGTCTCGCGCCGGAACGGCTGGAACTCGAGATCACCGAAGCCTCTCTGCTCGAAAACCGCGAAGCGCATTTGACGGCGATGCGGCAGATCAAGAACCTTGGCGTCTCGATTGCGCTTGACGATTTCGGCACCGGATTTTCGTCGATCAACTATCCGACGATCTTTCCGTTCGACAAGATCAAGATCGAGAATTCGTTCACGGAAGGCGCTCTCAACCGCAGCGAAAGCAGGGCGGTGGTTGCCTCGACGCTGGCGCTGGCCCGGGGTTTTGGCATCGTCACGACAGCCGAGGGCATCGAGACCGAAGAACAGTTCGAATACATGCAGGCCGCGGGCGTGGACCTGGCCCAGGGATACCTGTTCGGCCGGCCGGTCCCGATTTCCGAATTCGGCCGGCAGACCGCGACCGTGCTGGCCGAACTGGTCGCCTGACCGCGAGCCCGGTCGGGAGCGACATTTCCCGCCGCATAGACCGATAAACTTCAAGGCAGTGCGCTAAGGAGAACTTTACGAAATGGCCTCAATCTGACGGCCTGCTTTGACGGTCGCTCGCCGATCGCAGTCCAATCCAACAACGGATGGCCATCATGACTGTTATGGAGTCAAGGGCAAAGGTACAGCGCGAACCGCGACGGCAACTGCGCAAGAAGCCGGCCTGGATCACGGTCGACAATGGCATGACGAAGCGCGAATGCTTCGTGCTCGACGTCTCGCCGGGTGGCGCCAGGATCGCGACCGAGGACGCGATGGACGTCAGGGACACGTTCGAATTGGCGCTGGTGCCGGATCATCCGAAGCGCGAGCTTTGCGAAGTCGTCTGGCGCCGCGGCAAGACCTACGGCATAAAATTCCTGCCCTGAGATCGCCTTTCGTTCGCTCTTCCTGCCCCTCGGACATTTTCAAGAGAGGCGGGCCCGCGCCGACGCGGCATCGAACCTTTTCCTCTGCCGGGTACACTCAGTGAGGTTACTTCCATCGGGGGCAGCCATGACTGAGAATCAAAGCGACAAAACCCAAAAGAAGCGGTCCACCCCGGGCTACATCGCGACGATGGGCGCCGGCGCGACCGTGCTCGCCATCATCAACCTGTCGGTCGGGAACGGGAACGAGGCGCCGTCGCAGCCGGTTCTGGTTCTGGAATACGCCGCGCTGGCTCTCGGCCTGTTTGCCCTCGTCGGCGGACTGATCATGATGATGACGCAAAGGCCGGGGTAGCGACTTTACCCCGACGGGCCGGCATCCAGCCCCGCGCCCTTGCCACATCGCGCCGGGACAGAATTCAGCCGTGCTGCAGAAGGCGCCGCAAACCGCGAACGTCCTTTACCGCTTCGATCGCAAACACGGTTTCGATCAAACGTCTCGACGTATCGCGCCCGAGCACCGGCGTTATCAGGTCGCCCGCCTTTTCGATCACTTCGGCCCGCGCCATCGGGTTGCGGGGCGTGCCGCGCACGGCCGAGACGCGCTCCGAAAGGCGGGTCCCGTCAGTCAGCTCGATCTCGACGACAGTCTCACGCAGCGGCAGGAGCTTGGCCAGTTCCTCATCGCGCACAAGGTTGACCTTGGCGCGCTGACGCAAGGCGGCCGGATCCTGCATGCGCGACTTGTCATGTGCCGCGTGGAACGAAACCGTCTTGTCGAGCAGCATCACGGCAACCATGTGCTGGAGGCAGATATCGGGGATGTCGCGGTTGTCCACCACGCTCGCAACCGAAGGAGCGAGGCGTACGGTCACGCGCTTCACCTGGTCAGCGTCGAACGATTTCTTGCTTCGCATCGCCTCGATTCCGTCAAGCGGTCCCTGGATCGGTGAGCCGACCGTCCATTTCTTGATGTCGGTTTGCGCGATCTCGTAGCGCTCGCCGAGCTTTTCGATCAGCCGATCGGGTTGCGCCTTCGGGGCGTAGGCGGCAAAGAAATTGTCCGCGCCCGAGAAAATATCGTCAACACCGTTCCAGCCGGATTTCACCAGCAGCGCCGAGGTGACGCCGTTGCGTGCCGGCATGCCGGCGAACACGAACGCCTTTTCGATGTGATCGGTATCGCGCCGCCAGGCGATGATCCCGGAGGATTGCTGCGCGGTATAGTCAAGCGCCCATCGCATCTGGCGGGCATCGAGACCGGCGACGCAAGCCGCGGCGGCCGCGGCACCGAAGGTCCCCGCGATGCTGTGGGTGGCGAGGCTGCTCTCGTAGCTGAAAGCGGCGCCCCCCATGGCCAGGACTACCCGCGTGCCGATGTCGTAGCCGAGCGTCACGGCGCGCAGCAGGGTCGTGCCGTCGATGCCGTATTCCTCGCCCAGTGCCATTGCGGCCGGCACGACCGCGCAGCCCGGATGGGAGCGCGAGTCGTTGTGCGAGTCGTCGGTTTCATCGGCATGCGCCATGACGCCGTTGGCGAGCGCCGCATCGGTCGGTGCGGCCGTGAGCGCCGAGGCCACGACCGTCGTCGCGCCTTTCCCGCCATGTTCGCGGATATAGCGCTGGGCCGCCTGGCCCGGCGGCAGTTCGGAGCCGGAAATCATCGCCGCGAGCGTATCGAGCAGATGGTACCTGGCTTGCTCGGCGACGTCCTCCGGCAGCGCGCGCGTTGCGGCGGCGCTCATGTAGGCGCTGAGCGCGTTCATCACGGGCGCGGGAGCGGCCGCCGGCGCGGCGGCGCGCCCCGGCCGCTGCGAGCGTGCCGCGAACGGCCAGACCGCCGCCGCACCGCCGAGTAGTGTCACGAACCTGCGCCGCCGCATGTGATCCCTCGAGAGCCCGCTCTGTTGCCGCCAAAGCCTGGCGCCTTTCGGCCGGGCCTTCGCATGAGAAATGCCACGGTCGACCTTGATGCGTCGTTCCCGATTGAGTTCGACGCCGTCCGAGGGCTTACTTCGCCAGGTACTTGTCGAAGAACGCCGTCAGCTCGCCGAAGTGCTCCTTCGTCTCAGGCGCATCCGGATCGCCGGCATATTGCGCATGCGACTGGCCTTCGAACACGTGGAGATCGGCCACAACGCCGGCGTGACGCAGCTTGCGATGCATGCGTACCGTATTGGACAGGAACAGGTCGCGCGTGCCCGATGTCAGAATGGTCGGCGGGAAACCGGACAGGTCGCCATAAACCGGCGAAAGTTGCGGGTCCTTGAGGTCGTGGCCGTTGGCATAGAGCTTCGCGGCATCGCCGAGCCAGCCGTCGTTGCTCACCAGGATGTTGTCGATCTTCTCGTTGGTGAAGAAGGTGTCGCCGGTCTTGGTCATGTCCGACCAAGGTGTGCCGGGCGCCGTGGCGGCAGGAAACGGCAGTCCTTCCGTCCTGGCGCGCAGCACCATCGCGAGCGTCATCCCGCCGCCGGTCGAGGTGCCGAAGATCGCCATCTTCTTCGGATCATTCGTCTTGACGACCTCCCTCCACACCGCCATCGCGTCATCCATTGCAGCCGGATACGGAAAATCCGGCGGCATGCGATAGTCGATCGAGATCACCTTGAACTTGCCGAACCCCGCCATCAGGATCGCTTCGCGCGTTGCGGCTTCTCCCGGGGCGAAGACGTAGCCGCCTCCGTGCACATGAATCAGCAGGCGATTGAGGTTCGGTTCGGGAATGTTGTCGGGAGTTAGGATGTAGCAACTCACGCCCGCGATCGTCACTTGCTCGGACTTGACGCCGAACTTCTCGCGCAGCCCCGGCAACGTCTTGATGATCTGGTCAGCGCGCGTCTTGATCAGCTCCTTCCATGCGGCGCTATCCCTGGGATGATCGTTCCAGAACGATGGAAGTCCTGCTCCGATCAGGGACTGCTCCTGCTGGCTAACGTCGGCGGTCGGTACCGGGATTTCCCTGGCCGGGACCTCGCGAGTGCCGGCTTCGAGCGCGAAGGCCGCAATCGGCACCGCAACGCCGGCAGCCAGAACCGCGAGGTGCAATTTGAAGCTTGTCTTCACTGGTCGCCTCCTGCTGATCGAGCGGCAATTCCCCGGATGATCCCGGGGTTGAGCCCGATAGTAGCGATTTTCCGGGTCTCCCGAAACTCCGGACCGGGTTTGCGAGCAGCCCCGGGCAATCGGATGCCCCGCGCAACACTCCCGCGTCCGAAGTGCCCGGCTTTCCTCAGATGAGGGCGCGCTTCTCCCTCAGGATGCTCTTGAGCGCAGCGCGACTGGTTTTCGGGCAGCTGCTTCAGCCGCAGCACCGCAGCTCAGCAGTCAGCGGACCGAGCTCGCGCTTTCGGGGCCTTCGCGAAGGTGGGTGCGTCGCGGATTCAGTTGAGCGGCAGCCAGACGAGTTCGCGCGGACCGTTGCAGCGGTTGCAATGGGCCGGTTGGGCAAAGGTGTTGGCCAGCTCCCATTCCTGTGCCTCGTTGCTCCACTGGGCGGTCGCGTGAGAGATGATGTCGTCCGAGTGGCAGTCGGAGCAAACCGGCGTACACCGCGTCGCTCGCGCCGCCCGCCCGTTGTCCTTTTGGGCCGGCTCTTGCCTGGCGTGAAAAGGATTGAGAAGTAATGGATGTGTCATATCGCCCCCGCTGCCGGCCCAGCTGAATTTAACGCTCCGATTGATTTTGTCTTATTGGATTTTTCTCCTTCTCTCATTGTGCTGTGGATTATTTTGATACCTGCCGGCGGGCTCGCCGTTTCCCGACGCCGCGCACATGCCGCGGCCGTCACGCCAGCCGGCACCGGCCTCAAGTCACTCTGCAATGGGAGGCCCGATCGGCGGCTGCCTCTCCGGTCCGCGGGCGATACCGGATTTGCCGGGGTGAAGTCCGCACCATGAGGCCCGCAAGATGCGGCTCAAGGCCCTTTCCGAACGGTCACGATCTCGATCTGCTGGTTGATGGCTGCTTTCGGATGCTCGGCATCCTGCAATTGCTCCTCGCCCAGACCGATCGCCTGGATGCGTTTGGGCGAGATCTTGAACGTCGTCACCAGCACGTCGCGGACCGATTCGGCCCGCCTTTGGCTCAGCGCGAGATTAATTTCACGCCTGCCGTTCGCGTCGGTATGGCCGACGATCAGGAAGCCAAACGGCAACAGCCTGAGGTCGCTGAGGGCATCGGCGATGCGCCCGAGCGTCCGATAGGATTCGGGCCTGATCACCGGAGAATCGGGATTGAACTGGATATCGAGGGCGAGGTGCGGCAACCCGCGCAGCTGGGCCGCGACCGGCGGACGCTTCAGCGCCACGGCATCCGCCTTCGCCTTGATGCGATCGAGCACCTGCTGACGCAAGGCAGCGACATCGACATCCGCAGCCGCCTCCAGACCGGCGAGCTGATCCACCATGTTATCGGCCGTGGCGGCCGGCTGCGCCAGCGCCGGGGCGGCCGGCATCGCGAGCATCAGGCAAACCGTGAACACGGCAATGTCGAACCGGCCGCAAATGCCTGGCTGCATCAGCGATACCCCGTGTCGCTGAGCGCCTGCTTGCAGCTGAGCGTCATCCCGCGCGGCGCTTTCGACAGGCACGTGATAACTCCGGCGAAATCGTACTGCGGATCGGCGCAGAATCGCTTTCTGTCATATTCGCACATCTTGCGAACGTTGGCGCGCGCCGTCAGGCGTTTCTGGATCCCGTCGAAGGCTTTGACATAGTCGGCCCTGCATTGCGGCGAAATGGTATCCTGGTTGCGGGTGAGGCACTCCTTGAGGCGGGCCGCGTCGAAGTTGACGCCGAAGCAATTGGCGTCGATATCCTTGCCGCAGCTTTCGCCCAGTATCGCAGCACTGCTTTCAAAACTCGCCGTCTCCGCGACCGCCGGCGATGTTGCGGCCATCACAAGAACAAGCGCAATTGATCGGGACTGAATCATGGTTTCATCTGAACTGGCGAAGTCCTCAACCGTCAAGGCCTGAAATAGGCGGGTACGGAGATATTCGCCGACCGGCCGGCGCGGGTCGCCGGCTCCGCTCAATGGCCATACGGGCGCACCTTGGCTGGCCCACTCAGCTCGGTGCGCCGCGTACAAAGCCCGAAAGCCCCGCCGCAAGGTGGTCGAACAGCACCCTCACCCGCCCTGTCGAGCGC
The DNA here is from genome assembly GCA_963742085.1 of uncultured Alphaproteobacteria bacterium. GTDB lineage: Bacteria > Pseudomonadota > Alphaproteobacteria > Rhizobiales > Xanthobacteraceae > Bradyrhizobium. Next base: position 230,891 of record CAVUKM010000007.1, read on the forward strand.
ATGTCCTCATGCATCGCGACCCATATCTCGAGCTCAAATCGGATCGCTTTCGCCAGCACCGGCACCAGTTCGGGATAGCCCCGCGCGATATTGTGCTGGCAACCGCCGATCCCGACGCCTGCCTTCAGCGCCGCGAACTGGGCGAGATCGCTGTCGCAGCGAAAGCCGAACTGGTCCCGCGTCACCGGCCGCGGCAGCGCGCCGAGACTGCGAAGCGCCAGATTGTCGCGATCAAAGCCAATCAGGCAGTGCTTCTCGAGCTCGACGACCTGTTTCGGAAGGCCGTATTTTTCCGTGTAATTTCGGTGCGCATAGAATCCGATTGCGCTCTTGCCGATGCGGCGGGCGACCAGCGACTTCTGCCGCGGACGCACCATGCGGACGGCGATGTCCGCATCCCGCCGCAACAGGTCCTCGTTTCGATTGCTGAGCGCCAATTCCAGCGTGATGCCGGGATGGCTGTCGCGAAAGCTCGCCAGGATCGGCGGCAGCACCTCGCATCCGATCATCTCGCTGGCGGTGACGCGGACCGTGCCGCGATCGGCCTTTGCGCCGCCGGAGGCGGTCCGGCGCAGCGCGGCCGAGGCGGCCGCCATGGTCTCGGCGTAACTCACGAGCTCAAGCGCCGCCGGGGTCGCCTTCAATCCCTGCGGCGAGCGAGAGAACAGTGACAATCCAAGCGAAGCTTCGAGCGCATCGATATGACGCCCGACGGTCGGTTGCGTCAGCGAAAGCTTTCTTGCCGCGCCCGACAGGCTGCCGTCGCGAACCACTTCCAGAAACGTGCGGTACAGCTCCCAGCCAGGATCGCCGTGCGTCATACATAAATGTATAACATGGATACGTATTAACGCAATTTCCTTTATAGCTGCGGCGGTCATATTTGAGCGCATCGAATGTCCCCAGGGAGATGCGCCATGACGACTACCTACCGCGCGATGATGATCACCAAACCGGGCGGGCCGGATGTGCTGCGGCAGGTGGATTTGCCGGTCACCGAGCCCGGTCCCGGCGAATTGCGCGTGCGCGTGCGCGCCTGCGGTGTCGGCGCGACGGACTTCGCCATGCTGGCGGGAAGCTACGCGTTTGCGCCGAAACTGCCACTTGTCGGGGGTTACGAGATCGCCGGCGTCGTCGAGGCGCTCGGCGCGGGCGTGACGGGCTTTCGTGTCGGCCAGCGCGTCGCCGCGCTGACCGTCCATGGCGGCTTCGCCGAACGGCTGGTTCGCGGCGCCGGGCATTTCGTGCCTGTCCCGGATGAGGTCTCCGACGTGGAGGCGGCCGCCGTCATCCTGAACTACGTCACCGCGTGGCAAATGATCCACCGTGCGGCGAAGGTGCAGGCCGGCCAGAGCGCCCTCGTCACCGGCGCGGGCGGCGGCGTCGGGACCGCGATCCTGCAACTATCGCAGCTTGCCGGCATCAAGACTTTCGGCGCCGCCTCGTCGCGGAAGCACGGGCTTGTTGCGAAACTCGGCGCAACGCCGATCGACTACCGGGCCGGGCCCATCGACCGTCTCGTCCGCGCGCTCGAACCGGCCGGCGTCGACGTCGCCTTCGATGCGATCGGCGGTGCGAACATCGGCAAATGTGTCCACGCGCTCCGACGCGGCGGCACGGTCGTCGGTTACGGCTTCATGGCGGTCGATGGCAGGTTGGCGCGGGCACGGATGTTCTTCGATGTCTTTGCCGGTAGTCGCCTCGCGGGCGCCGCGGCACGTTCTATGGCATCTCGCTGTTGTACCGAAAGGACAAGAAGCCCTTTCTCGAAGACCTGCCGAAAATCCTGGCGCTGGTCGGGCAGCGGAAAATCGCGCCGGTCATATCGGCGGTGTTTCCGCTCCATGAGGCCAGGACGGCGCTCGAACTCCTCGCCACCGGCACCGTGGAAGGAAAGATCGTGCTGACCTGCGATTGAGCGCTGCTACCAGACCCCCGGTATCAGCCGATACCGGACCGCCTGGCGGTACGCGATGTAGCCGGGCAGGTTTCCGGAAAGGAATTCTTCCTCGTCGAACACGCGCCATATCAACGCGGGGACCATCGCGACAAGGACCAGCACGCCCCACCATGAGCCCAGCGCAATCGGCATGCCGAGCAGCATGACGAGAGCCCCCGCGTACATCGGATGCCGCACCCGCGCATAGGGGCCGGTCGAGATCACCTTCTGGTCATCGGCCACCGCGATGGTAGAGGCGGTAAAGCTGTTTTCCCGGAAGACGAAAAACACCGCGAGCCAGCCGATCGCCATCAGCCCGTCTCCGGCCAGCGCCGCGTCAGGCGACATCTGCGACCACGCGAAGCGATGGTCGAGCGCGGGAACGACGAGGAGACCGATGAAAGCCACCGACATGATTGACATGATGATCTTCTGGGCCGTTGCCTTTTCCGCCCATGGCCCTCCCCGCATCCGCCGCTCCAGCAGCTTCGGATCCTTCACAATGAGGTAGACCGTGATCGCGAGCGAGGGGACAAAATAGAAAACGAGGAACGTCCACGCCTGCCAGTAGTGAACCGTGCCCGCGGGAATGAACAACAGCGCCATCGTCACGGCAACAAGGAGCAGAAGGGAGGCGAACGCTTTCTGATTTTGGGACATCTTGATCATCGCGCGACTCTAGCACGATGCCCGACCCGACGCATCGCTTCCCGCGAGGGGTGAACCCTGCGGTTACTGCTTCTTCCGCGTATAGACGTGGTCGTTGAGGCCGATTTCCGCTGTCGCGTCGTCGACAAAATGAAAATCGATCTCACAGCCGGTCTCCAGCGTCCTGATGCTCTTCCCCGCAAAGCCGAGCGCTGCTGCGAGCTTGTCCGGGTCACTGACTTGTCCTTCGATTGCATCTCTTCAAACGCGCCCTGGAAAACCAGGTCGGCGGTGAAATCGCTCTGCTTGTAGTGCGGCGCCTTGCAGGCGAATGGCGGCGGGCCAATGATTTCCCTGGGCTTGAAAACGACGGTCTTGCCGATCAGGCGCGACGGCTCGGCGCCATCGGGTTTTGTCCGGGATCGGCCCACGGCGCCACCGCCGCGCCGGCGAACTTCCACGTGCCGATGTAGAACGCATCGGCGGCCCTGGCCGGGGCTGCGACAAAACAAATGAAGGCGACAAGGCAAGTGAAAGTGGAAATGGCAGGCGTGTATTTCATGACGATCCCCGACAAGGCTATCCTGCTTTGACGGCGCAGTGGTCAATCAGGTTCATCCGCCTAAAGTCTGCCCCAATTAACGATGACGCGGCCTATCCGGAGCCGCCGCCTTCCCGCGCACGGGAGAAAATCTAGCGACGAGAAACAGGCGGAAGCCCAGGCCGTGGCGGCCTGAAAGACCCGTGGATCGGACTGATCGCCAATTCGTCGCTGCGGGTCGAACCCTGCACCACGCCATCCGCGGTCGTGCCGCATCAATAACCTGTTAACCACGGGCGACGATGACTGGCCGGATTGCTTCGTCGCGACCCTGGTGCAGGGCACGGATTGGCTCCCCGCCATGCGGGGCAGACGATCAGGCAGAGTGCTTCGTCCGGCGCCAATCAGGAAAAAGCCCCGCCGGATGAGATCCGGCGGGGGGCCGTGTGTTGCTGAAAGATCCTCCCGAGAAGGGGAATCCAGCTTACTTCAGCGAGCTGTTGATTGACGAGAACATCGTATTGAGGTTGCTGCCCAGGCCGTTTACCACCGCGATGATCGCGAGCGATATGCCCGCAGCAATCAGTCCGTATTCGATCGCGGTTGCTCCCGACTCATCCGACAAGAACTTTACGAAAATGCGCTTCAAACCTGCCTCCTCTGGGGCTGCGTTGGATCAATTCAACACAGCCGTTCTAGGGCTGATGATCTAAAGTTGCATAAACCAACTCGGCACAATTTTAGTCACAGTTGGCCCAGAATTCCCGGTGAATTTTGCGGTCATCGCGCGGCGGCCGGAGCGGCGGCCGGGTCCGGCGGCGACGTCGCCCGGCCGAGCTGGAGGTTCGTCAGATCCAGGGCATGAGCGGTCCCGCAAGCGAGAACAAGGCTGCGGCAGGAATGAAACAACGCATCTGGAATCTCCTCTCGGCAAAGGATGACGAGATCAAACAAAAATGACCGGAATGCCGTGATGCGGCCCCACAGGCGTGGAGCCCCGGACCGGCCGGGTCGAAACACTGCCGGCTATTTCAGGGAGATCACTCGCTCGCGTATTGCGACGGCGTGGAATGGAATATCCCGGCTCCCGAAATCTGGGAGGCGATCAGAAGAGCCGCGACGATGGCCGGAACGCTGATGAATCTCAGGAATTGATCCACTGAAAGCACGGTTGTCGTCCCCCAAAACGAATTCAATTTGTTGTTTGCGCCGCACGCTCTTCGCTGGTCAGGATCTGATCCGAGATCACCGCTCCGGACATCGTGAGCAGGGCGAGAATCATGATGACTGCCATCGTTTTCACGGGATCAACGTCGCTTCGGATTGTGGCCGAAAATGTCAAAGCTTGGCGCAATTTCGGGACGAAGCCGGGAAACTATCGTGGTCGCGGGCGATGTCCTTCGCACCACCTATGGGTGACCGGCGGCGCAACTCCAGCCCGAACGCGTGCCGGGGGAAGCGGCCAAACCATCCGGGCAGATCGGCCTGGTCATGACCAGCCAGAAGCAAAAGAGAACGGCGATCAATGCCACGCTGAACAACACTCGCGTCTTCATTTCAAGCCTCTGCCCCGGCAAGAGATTTCGCGTGGCGGCGGCGCGGACCCCGATCATGCTCAATGGCCGCGTTGCGCCGCATAGATCTAACGTAAAGGCTGTAAGGCCAGGGGCCTGATCGGTTCAACTGAGGCTCGCATTCTTGTTTGGCGCGTGTTCTCGCAAACGGGTTCTACTTCGCCTGAAAATGCTCTAATACCGCAAACACAGGGGAATACGGCATGAGGCTGAGATCGATCACCCGGCTGTCGCTCAGCCTGCTGCTGTGTCTCGGCGTAGGCATCCTCGAAGGGCTAGTGACCAGGCCGGAGATTCCGACCTGGTATGCGGGCCTCGCAAAACCCTTCTGGACACCACCGCCGCCTGCCTTTCCGATCGCATGGACGCTGCTCTACGCCTTGATGGCCGTCAGCTTCTGGCGGCTATGGGACCTCGAAACGCGCTCCCCTGCCCGCACCAAAGCCATGGCGTGGTTCCTGGTTCAGCTGACGCTCAACGCGCTGTGGTCGCCGGTTTTCTTCGGCTGGCACGGCACGCGGACGGCGCTCGCCATCATCATCGCACTGCTGATAGCGATCGCCGCCGCCATGATCGCGGCATTTCGTGCCGATCGCCTCGCCGCGTGGCTGCTGGCGCCGTATCTGCTCTGGGTCGCCTATGCGACTACGATCAATCTGGGCGTTGTGGCGATGAATTAGGGCGGTTAACGGCGGATCGCAGGGTGAAAAGTCATTTTTTTGCCCCACTGGGCCAACATTATCCACAGGCGGTGAAATTCGGTTGGGTGCGTACTCCGCAGCAAATTCGCCGAGAGAATTTCGTACGGGAATAGAGGAAATCCTGCAACGAGAGCGGCGCGGCGATGAACACGCTTTACGATTTACTTGGGGCACTTCCAGGCGATGACGCCGATGATCTCCGGGCGGCCTTCCGCAAGGCCGTCAAGGGTGCTCATCCGGACGTCAGACCTGGCGATCCGGACGCTGCGCTGAAATTCAGACAAATCGTCCGAGCCAACGAAATCCTTTGCGATGCAGAACAGCGCGCGGCTTACGACCATTTGCTGGCGATCGCGCGCCTGGAGCAGCGACCGCCGCTCATGCGCCGCATCGCCGTGGGGGTTTACAGTCTTGCCTCCAGCGTGATCGTGTTTGCCGGAGCCGGGAGCGTGGCCGCCGGCTGTTATTTTCTCATCATGCAGATGTCGGCGGCATCGATTGCTCCAACAAACAACGTTGAAGGCACGATGCAGATATCGCCTGATGTCGCGACCGTCCGCCCGGGGGTTTCTCCGGATCCGGCCGACCAGACTACCGTGCTCGCGAAAAGTGAGAAGAGAAGCGTTGCCGCCGACGCCATCGTGCCCGGCGCTGAAAGGCCTCCGGTCAGCCTGGAGAGCTTCCCGGCGCGCCATTTCGGAGAGTCCTCCTCCAACCTCGCCCTGAACGACGCCAGATTTTTTCAAGCGCGGGGAATTTTCGCCTACCACAACGGCAACCTGAACGGCGCAATTGCCGATCTCGATCAGGCGATCCAGCTTGATCCGAACTTGTCGGCTTCCTACATCGATCGCGGCATCGTTTCTTATCGCCTGCAAAAGTTGGACCGCGCTTTCGCCGACATCGAGCGGGCGAAACGGATCGAAACGGAAAGCCGGCCCAAATCCGCGCCAACGATGGCGAACAAACCACACCCTGATCAGCCCGGAAACGCGCCTTCGATAACGCCGTTGCCCGAACGGCGAACGGCTGCAAAAAATTCATTGCCGGAAGGCGATCTCGCGGCGAACACATTTCAATGAATCGCGTCAATGAATCGCGGAGCAGCTCGCCGGCGCTCCGCATTTCTGCGACACAAATTCAGCGCCACATCCGCGATCAAAGGTGCCCTTCGAAATCCTCAAACGAAAAGCCGAACGCCGACATCGCTTCCTCGAGATAATCCGCGAGCATCGGCGTCCCGATCAGATAGGCTGCGGTTCGGTTGTTGTGGGCTCGCGACGCCTCCGCGCGCAGCTCGCGCCAGTTGCCGGTCTCGCCGTCACCGCGGCCGAGCCACATCAGGGCAACAAGATCGACCTGCTCGTCTTCGTTCAAGCCGCGAATGAAGCCGGAAAGCTCCGAGCGATCGGAAGTCTGGCTGTGGTCCTCGGGCAGATCGTCGCCGGAATCGGCCCCCAGATCCAGCCCAAGGGTGCCGCCTTCGGACTGACGCGATTTTGCGACGATGAAGAACACCTTCTCCGGCGAGATCGACAGGTTCGGCGCTTTTTTCATTCAGACACTCCATCGGGGAACGGGGCGCAAAGCCCTGGACGCAGGGCTTTCGGACGAAGCCGCCAGCGGCAAATCTAGGGCTCGCGGCGAAAACCACATTGCGCAAGATCAAGAATGGGCGCGGCTACGCACTGCGAGAAACCCCGATAGCGCGAAACGTATAAGGCCCGCAGGTCGCCCGGCCTCTTAATCGCTGCGTCACTCGCGCGACGCATGATCCGCGCTACGGCCCAAACCATTGTTCGGTCCAGGGCTGGCGCTTCACGGGATTGAACTCGGTGAACGTGTAACTTGCGAGCTTTTCGGCATAAAACGGCTCTTCGCGAAACATCAATTCCAGAGCCGCCTTGGATTCGGCGCGAGCCACCAGGAAACCTCCGACCGGCGGATCGACCTGGGGCCCCGAACACAGGAACAGTCCCGCGTCATACCCCTTCTGCAGGAATATCCGGTGCCGTGGTTGCACCTCCTGGATTTTTTCGTAAGGCACCAGGTACCTCGCCTCGACCAGAAAATGTTTCATCGTTTCCTCACCCCATCACAGCTTGAATTCCAGTTCCGTTGCCGAACCGTTCCAAATGTAACCGACCGGTTCGTTACAAGGTGACAATTACGAACCGGTCGGTTACATGTCAAGCGCAACGGAGATGATCGGCGATGCAAAAAAGTTCTGCCAGGAAGTTGGGGAGCGAACCGGCGCGGAAGCTGGCGCGCGACCGCGTGTTCGAGACCGCCGCCGACCTGTTCTACCGCGAGGGCATTCGCGCCGTCGGTGTCGAGACGATCGTGAAGCAGGCTGGCGTCGCCAAGATCAGCCTGTATCGCAGTTTCCCGTCCAAGGACGATTTGGTGGTTGCCTACCTCGAAAACCGCAACGCGGTCTTTTGGAAGCAGTGGGACGATGCCTTTGCCCGCTACGAAGGCGATCCGAAAGCACAGTTGCGCGCGATCATGACCTATCTCGCCGAGCGGACAACCAAGCCCGGCTATCGCGGCTGCCCATTCATCAACTACTCCGCCGAATTTCCGGAAGCATCACATCCGGGCCACCAGGTGGCGATCGCCAACAAGCGCGAAATGCGGCGGCGGATGGTCGAACTGGCCGGGGCGCTTGGTGCGCGCGACCGCAGACAACTGGCGGACGGCCTGTTGCTGCTGATCGAGGGGACCTACGCCATCAGCCAGACGCTCGGTGGTCGCGACAGTCCGGGACACGCCGTCGTGTCCGCCGCCGAGGCGCTGGTACAGGGACATCTGGCGCGGCCGCCGCGGCAACGAACTCATCCGGGAGATAGCGCCCTGGCGGCGGCAAGGGAGCGCAAATGGCGAGATCCCTTCAATCTACGCCCTGATGAAGCCGAGCAGGTCCGCGTTGAGGCGATCCTTGTGGGTCAGAAACAGGCCGTGGGGCGCGCCCTCATAGACCTTGAGCCGGGCTTTTGGAATCAGGGCGGCCGTGGGCCGCCCGGTCAGCTCGATCGGCGCGGATGCATCCTTGTCGCCGTGAATGATCAGCGTCGGCACGGTTATCGCGGGCAACTCTTTCCGAAAGTCGGTCGAGGTGATGCGCCGGCTGGTTTCGATCGCGACCGGCAGCGGCGTCGTCAGCATCAACTCCTTGACCCAGTCCTGCAGGCTCGGCGAGGTCTCGGCGACAAAGAAGGCCTTCTTGCCCTCCTCCAGCCATTTCGGAAAATCCGACTGCAGAACCTGGGTGCGGAAGAACTCCAGCTGCCCGGCGGGAATGCCGTTTGGGTTGTCGGATGTCTTCGTGACGAAGGGCAGCGCCGCCGGCGCAATCAGCACGACCTTCTCGATCCGCCCGGCGCCGTGCCGGCTCAGATAGCGCACGACCTCGCCGCTGCCGAAGGAATGACTGACCAGCGTCACGCCGCGCAGATCGAGCTGCGTCAGGAGCGCGGACAGATCGTCGGCGAGCGTGTCGCAGTCATAGCCCGAGCCCGGCTTGCTCGAGCGGCCGTGGCCGCGGCGGTCATAGGCGATGCAGCGCAGGCCCTGCCCGGCGAGCGCGCCAATCTGATAATCCCACATCGGCGACGGAAGCGCCCAGGCGTGAATGAAGACGGCCGGTTGGCCTTCCCCCCAATCGGTAAAGGCAAGCTTCACGCCGTCTGGTGTTTCGATGAAATCACCGGTGCGCGATTTCGCCGGCGAAGGGGCGGCATGCGCGCGCATCGCGTTGTCGGTGGTGCCGCCCAGCAGGCAGGCACTGACCGCGCTTGATGCGGCCGATTTCAGGATAGTGCGTCGATCCATGGCTGTGATCCCTGATCAAGTTGGCGATGATCGCGATCATTGCCTGCCGGATGACGCCTGGCGATTACTTCGGGGGTAAAGCTTTTCGACACGATCGCCGCTGCCGTGGCAACATGGCGGATCCGCGCCGGCCGGTCGAGGCACTCACGCAAGATGCAGACGCTTGGCGTTGTTTCGCAGTGCCGCAAAGGCGCCGGCAGACAGACGGGCGCGCCGAAACGGCCACAAAATTGCGCCGCTCCGTCTTGTCGGAAGCCTGCCGGTTTCCTACGTGATAAAGAAGACATACGCCCCCGATGCGGCCGGATCGGTCGCTTGACAGTCGGATTGTCATGATCGCCAGCCGCTGACGTATGCCTCTGGTCAGGGAGGTTTGCGATGTCGGATTTTCGGATCTTCAATACTCATCGAACATGGGAAGACTGGCTCGGCATGCTGCTTGGCGTGCTGATCGTGGTGTCGCCCTGGTTTCCAACCCAGGCGAGCCATGAGGTTGTCGGTGCGGACCGCGGCCATGTGATTCTGAATGCGGTAACGGTCGGCATCATCGTATTTGGCCTCGCCCAGCTTGAATATACGGCGCTACAGCGCTGGGAAGAGGTGGCCGGAATCGCGCTCGGGCTGTGGCTGATCGCCTCGCCCTACGTCTTCGGCTACTCAGGCGATGGCCTGCTCAGATTCTACCATTCAACCTTTGGCAGCCTGGTGCTGCTACTGGCGGCCCTGGAGCTATGGCAGGACTGGGACCTGAGCGATCAGGACTTGCTCAAGCACGGGCATTAGAGCGTTTTGAGCGAGGCACGATCAGGTCCGCCGGACTCGAAGCCCGGCCCGGCGGGCTCCTGATCGAACTTGCACTTCACTTTTGGGAGTGAGGATCATGCACACTTATGAAAAACCACCGGGAAGCCGCAGCCGCGGTCCCAACTATGCCGGCATGATCGCCCTGACATGCCTGTTCGTGGCAATGTTCGCGACCTGGGCCGTGATGAGGACAAGCCTCTTTGTAACGGGCGCGCCGGCCGTGACACTGGCCCAGAGCGGCAACGCGCAATAGCCGATGGGCGGCGCGTTAGGCCTCTACCTTTGCTCCGTCGCAAAGCCGTAGATCAGCGTCAGCCGGTCGAGGCATTCGCGGAACCTCTTCGCGAAATAGTCGATCCAGCGCTGGCCGCGCAATCCGCGCCGCTGACCGATCTGTTCCATGGTTAGCCCGAGAACCAGAACCTCATGCACCAGCGTCGAGCCATCGGCGCCGAGTTCGCGCTCGGCGCGGTTGAGCCGCAGCACCGCCTTGCGCTGGCGCTCGGTGATCGGCTCCCGCGTCCGTCCGCCATCGACATATTCCCGGGTGGGATCGACTGCCTGCGGGCCGCGCTCGGCCTTTTCCCAATCGTCCTGAAATGCGCGACCGCCCTGGTATTGCGCCTCGTCGATCTGGCGATGGCTGTGCAACTTTCCCAAGGGATCGTTGCGGATCGAGCGTAGCGTGACGATCTTTTCTCCCGGCTCGAGCGCAAGGGGATCGTCGACTTCAACGGCGGCGACTTCCGCGTTGCGCGGCAGATCCTGCGACCTGCGGTCATGAATTTTACCGGATTTGTGCGCCTTGACGCGTTTGGCCCGTGGCATGGTGAAAGGCTCCCTTGCATGCTTGGATGTTCGATTACGAAGGTCAGGTCGTTCGCTTGTTACGTCGTTCGTCTGGCGACATAGGCCGCAAGCTCCGGACTGACGGCGATCGCGGATTTTTCCGTCCCCCTTCGATGCGGCGTCGAGGCAACAGCGGAAGCCGTCTCGCCGTGAGGAAGATTCTCTTGTGAGTGTGGGTGTGAGTGGTCGCCGCCGGCTTGAGCCACGCCGGACGACGGCGAAGCAATTGCCCGCGGCAGGTGTGGCCTCGAGCGCGAAGCGTTTTCGAGCTTCATGCGTGCCAGCGCCGAACCGAGGCCGCCCTTCTGGCCCGCGATCGCGCGCTTCTCGGAGACGCGCATCATCCGGGCCAGCTCGGCGTCGATGCGCTTGTGCTTCCAGCCGCTGTGGAAGAAGTCCTGCAACGTCGGGCGATACTCGCACCAGGTCCTTAAGGGTAATTTGGTGATCTTGGAGAGCTGCCGGTCGTCGTCGGGCAACTCGCCCTTGCGCCAGTAATGCATCATCAACAGCAGATACGCCCCGTGCTGCGCCGTGGTCAGGTGGCCGGTGTCGCCGAGATAATCGCCGACATAAAGCGGCATCCAGGGACAATTCATACGGCGCGGTCTTCGTTGGCGGGCATCGCCAGCTGGTCGCGCAACAGCGCAACAAGCCGGAGCCTTCGGGTCGAGCCGGCCGGTTCTCTCCGGATCAGCGCGCGCAGATGCGCGAGGCGATGCCGCAGTGACAGCCGCTTCATCCGCACTGCGAGTTGAGACACCTCCATGTTCATGCCGCCTCCACCAGCCGCAGCAAAACCTTGCCGGCGGAGCGTTCGGGCAAAGTGCCGGGGCCGCTGGTCAGATGAAAATGCGAGACGCAGTAGCTCGAGCCCTCGCGGCGGGGGTGGCCGCAGAAGGTGATGGCTTCGCCTTCCGCGTCACCGCCATAGGGATAGCGGCAATCGCCATGCTCGAGCTCGACCAGCGAAAGATGGCGCGGCGTGATTCCGACGCAGCGGAGTTGCAGCGCCTTCGGCCCGCTCGAAAACCGCCGCCTTCGGCCGGGGTTCGGCAAGGATGCGCGCGCGCATCTTTTTCAGCCGCGCCGGGCGCGGTTGCGGCCGTGGCTTGGGCCTGGCGGGACGGTCGGGCCGCTCGGGACCTGAAAGCCCCAGCCGCCTGGCGCGGCCGATCGTGGCGTTGCGGGAATAGGCGGTATTGAATTTGGCGTTGATCGCATTCGCGATCTCCGAAAAGGACAGGCCCTTTTGCAGATATTCGCGCAGCGCCTGCGAATGTTCCTCCGCCCATTGGTCTGCATTCCGGCTTTACCCCGACGTTTCACGTTATGTTCCATATTTCGGATATTCCGAAATAAAAGTCAAGCTTGATTTCGGAATATCGGAATTGATATGATTTCTGAAATTCGGAAAGAGTAGCGCCATGCTGGACGTCAGGATGATCGAGCGGGGGCTCAAGAAGCCGGGCAAGACCAAGGGTGGTCTTGCGGCGGCGATGGGCGTTCGCCCCGGCGCGGTCTCCGAAATCCTGGCCGATGCCCGCCTGATCAAGGCCTCGGAAATTCAGCCCATCATCGATTACCTCGAACTGAACGCAGTGCCGATCATGGGCCGGGTCGGCGCCGGCGCTGCGATCGAGCCGGAGCACGAGCAGGTGCCACCGGAGGGGCTGGGCGAGGTCGAACTGCCCTTCCCGATCGCGGAGGAAACCATCGCCTTCGAGATGGTCGGCGATTCCATGCTGCCGAAGTACGAAAATGGCGACATTATCGTGGTCTACCGCGAGCAGCGGCACCCGCTGTCGAGCTTTTACGGCGAAGAGGCCGCGGTCCGCCTGAAGACCGGCGAGCGCTACCTGAAGACCATCGAGCGAGGCAAATCCGCCACCCTCGTCAACCTCACGAGTTTCAACGCCAAGCCGATCGCCGGGGTAAAGCTGGAATGGATCGGGGAGATCTGCGTCACCCTGCCGAGGGGCCAGATCGAGCGCCTGCGCGCCAAGGCGTCGGGGCGCTCCCGCAAGGCGGCGCGTGGCCATGCCGGGCCCAGGGACGGGAAGGGCCTCCGCGAAATGAGACCCGGGCAGCGGGGTGATTCGCGCTCCGGCCTTGTGCCAGATGAGGCCCACGCTAGGCTCGATTTCTGATTTTCAGAAATTATGAGTTGATTTGATTTCTGATTTTCAGAAATACTGCGACTCAGATCGGCCGAGCCCACCACCGGGAGCGCAGCGAACCGCGCATGCAGTATTTCGTCGTGATGATCGATTATGGACGCGCGGGCGCGAGGCCATCGTCGATCCGGAAGTCACAAGGCGGGAGTTCGTCTCGCGCGTTGCCTCCGGCGAATACAGCCATATCAGCTTCATTCACGAGATCGCCGATTCCACGGTCGAGGACATCACCGAGGAAATATTGGCGGAGGCCGCCGTTCCCGAAATCGCGCCGACCGACGCCGACCTGCAGGCGAGCCGGTTCGATCACCTCCGCGACCTGCGAAAGCATGAGACGGCGTGAGGAGGCTTCGCCGCCGCCTGGTGGCTCGCAAATCCCCCCTCCACATCACTCCCTCGATATCACGAGCTTCAGCGACATCGAGGCCGCGGTCGCGGCGACCATGACGGCGGCCACCGCCAGCAGGCCGACGACGTAGGAGCCGGAAAATTCCTTCAACCAGCCCATCATCGAAGGGCCGACAAAGCCGCCGACGGTGGCGATCGAGTTGATGAAGGCCAGGCCGCCCGCGGCGGCGACCCCGGTGAGGAACCGCGTCGGTATGGTCCAGAAGATCGCCCGCGCCGCGGTCACGCCGACCAGCGCCAAGCTGAAGCCGATGACGGCGATGGGAAGCGAGCCGGAGATGACCGGCGCCAGGAGCCCTGCCCCGCCCAAAAAGCACGCAACCGCCAGGTTGACGATACGCCGGCCTTTTTCATCGACATAACGCGCCCACAGGATCATGCCGACGGAAGCAAACAGATAGGGAATCGCCGCAATCCAGCCGATCGCGAGGTTCGACAGATGGTAATCCTTCAGCATCAGCGGCAGCCAGATGCCGATGCCGTAAGACCCCAGCGTGAAGCCGAACTGGATCGCCGCGCAGATCAGCACGCGCGTATCCTTCAGCGCCGCCAGCAACGAAGAAGGCGGCCGCTCCCGCACTTCGCCGGTCAGCACTCCATCCAGCGCGCCGCGCTCCTCTGGCGTGAGCCAGCTCGCGGCCTGCGGAGAATCGGAAAGCAAACGCAGCGTCAAAAACCCCAGGGGAACGCAGGGCAGGCTCACCAGGAGAAACAGCCACTGCCATCCGGCAAGACCCCAGATGCCGTCCATCTGCAGCAAGAGGCCGCAGACCGGGCTGCCGACCAGCGAGGACAAGGGAATCCCGACCAGGAACCATGCCAGCATCCGCGTGCGATATTGCGCCGGGAACCAGGCGGCAAGAAAGAACGTCACCCCCGGAAAGAACCCGGCCTCGGTGATCCCGAGCAGCAAGCGCAGGGCGTAAAAGCTGTTCGCCCCGACCACGAAGGCGGTCGCCGCCGACACGATGCCCCAGCTGACCATGATGCGGGCGAGCCAGCGCCGCGCGCCAAATCGATAGAGCATGAGATTGCTCGGCACCTCAAACAGCGAATAGCCGAGAAAGAAAACGCCCGCGGCAAGTCCGAACTGGGACGCCGACAGACCAAGCTGCTGGTTCATGGTCAGGGCGGCGAAGCCAAGACTGGTGCGATCGAGATAATTGAAGAGATAGGCGATCGTCAGCAGCGGCACGAACCGCAGTGCGGCCTTGCGAACGGCGCTTTGCAGCACGGCATCGGTTTCCGACCGCTTTGACACATCGAGATCGCCCGGGACGCTCTGCTGCCACAGTGTCATCCCTCGTTCCTTCCCCGTGATGGCTTTTGTTGTTTTGAGCCGCCCGCCGCCTATAGCACGGCGCCGGCATCAGTCGCGAACGGATATGTTACTGGAATGCCACACGCACCAGGATTGTGCGCCTGTTCCTCAAACGTTCGACAGAGTTGATGATGGACCTTTGAATCCCGGCAGTAGGCTGGCCACGGGGTTGAAGGTCACTTCCGCTGTGAAGGAGAGCCGATATGCCAGCCTACATCCAGCATCACGAGATCGTCGAGACGCCCCCGGTTGTTTGCCCCGGCTGCATCGGACTGCTTCCGATGTATGTGAGAGACGTCGAGCCGCACTGGAGCATGGCAAAGATCGACTTCATCTACGAGTGTTCCGACTGCGGTGCCGAAGTCAGGCTGACCGTGACCAAGCCGGAACGGCCGCACTAACCCACAATCGGTTCTGGTTAAACCAGCACCGGCGCTTCGGACTTGAACTACGAATTTCTTCACACGAACCGGCAGCCTTGCGTGGCGTGCAAGCTGCGCGTGGCGAATAACAGGCTAACGCGACTGCAAACTTTCGAAGGCAAACTTTCGAAGGCAAACTTCGAGACGCCCTCGGCTCAGGCGGCGCTAAGGGTATGATCGGGATCTGCGAGATTGCACTCCCTGAAATGGAACGCGATCTCGTCAAGCGCGCGCTGCTCCCACGCTTCGGCTTCCGCGAGCCAAAAAAACCTACGCTCGGAATCCAGGTTCGCACGCTCGCGGCAAAAATATTCCTGGCGGCGAATTTCAACGAGCTTGTTCATGAACTCCACTCCTGTGTGAAGCCAATTCACGCGCGCACCCTAGCAGGGTCCGGACCGCGAGTCCGTTGCAATTTGTCGCACAAGAACGGCAATCCTTCTGCCTCTTGTGGACATCGCAACGCAGCATATCAGTCATCGCGCGGCCGGCATTCTGGCATACAAGATGCCGGCGCTTTTTGACGCGCATGAATTGATTCGCCTTTCGCGCAAAAAAAATCCTAGCGCACCGTAATCGTGATCGGCTCCGACATCACCGGCGGCACATGCGGGATGTGCGTCCAGTCGGCGAGCACGAGCTGCAGGGTGTGCTGGCCTTGCGGCAGCGTCACCATCGCTTCGGTCTGGCCGCCGCCGAAATGCTTGTGGGTATCGTCGGCGGGAATGGCTTGCTTCATCTGGTCTTCCGTCAATTGGGCGTCGATCAGCAGATGGTGGTGGCCGGTGTTCGGCTTTTCCACGCCGGCCGGCGCGATACCCATGCCGGTGAGACCGAACTGCACCAGGAACGGGCTGGTCACCTCCGAGCCATTCTTCAGGTTGATGAAATAAACCTTCGCTCCCGCGGGCGCGGGCGTTTGCGCCGCAGCGGGCGTCAGGCTCGCGACCGCGATCGCCGCAAGCACAGCCAGTCCCACCCTGATCGACGTCGACATCTCGTCATCCTCCAGTAAAGCCTGCAGCCGTGACCCGCGGAGCCGTCCGCGGCTGCAACGCAAAAGCATCCGCCGGGCCCGGGCCGGTGCTCCAATAGCAGCCCCCAAACGGGCCGCGCTATTCCCGGTTTCAGCGGCGGACCCGGGACCTATTGTCTGTAGCGGTGGTAGATAGCTAGACTGTGACATTTATCGGACCGATCAAGACAAGAAGTCCTGAAAGGACCATCAGGGAGGACATGATGAACGAACACGATGGCAGGCAGCGCCGGGCGCTGCGAGGTTGCGCGTGCGGCTGCGAGAGCACGCTTTCGCTTTCCGATGCGGCGCTGAGCAGGCGTCAATTCGTGCGCGGGGTCGCCGGCGCCGCGACGGCGGCGGCGGTCGGGTTGGGCCGCTCTCAAGACGCGGCGGCGACCGAGACCAAGCCCTATCGTATCGATGTTCACCATCATCTGTCGCCGCCGAGCTATATCGCGGCTTCGGTCGCCAACAATTTCGGCGATGGCCCGTTACGGAAATGGACGCCTGAAAGCTCGCTCGCCGACATGGACCAGGCGGGCATCGCGGTCGCGATGCTCTCGGTGACGCAGCCGGGCGTCAATTTCACGTCCGGCGACGCGGCACGCAAGCTCGTGCGCGAGTGCAACGAATACGCGGCAAAGCTGATCGCCGACCACCCCGGCCGCTTCGGCGGCTTCGCGATGCTTCCGCTGACCGACATCGACGGCAGCCTGAAGGAGATATCCTACGCGCTCGACACCCTCAAGCTCGACGGCATCGGCCTGTTGACGAACTATCACGACAAGTGGCTCGGCGATCCCGCCTTCCTGCCCGTGATGGAAGAACTCAACCGGCGCAAGGTCGTGGTCTACACCCACCCGGCAACGGCCGATTGCTGCGTCAACCTGGTGCGCACCGAACCGCCCGGGATGATCGAATGGGGTACCGATACGACCCGTACCATCGGCGATATTATCTTTTCCGGCAATGCGCAGAAATTCCGCGACATCCGCTGGATTTTCTCGCATGCCGGCGGCACCATGCCGTTCCTGATCGAGCGCTTCGTTCGTCACCCGCAGCTCGACCCGAAGGCAAAGGCGACCGTGCCCGACGGAACGCTCGCCGAACTGACGCGCTTCTACTACGACACCGCGCAATCCTCGAACAAGGCCGCGATGTCGGCGCTGTCGGCGATCATTCCGACGTCGCAGATCGTGTTCGGCACCGATTTTCCCTATCGCACCGGCATCGACCATGTGAAGAGCTTGAGGAGCTCCGGCGTTTTCACCGAAGCGCAGATCATGGATATCGAGCGCGGCAATGCGCTGAAACTGCTGCCGCGGCTTGGCGCCTAGATCGCGCTCATCGCTCCACAAAAGCGCGCTGGAACTGATCGGCAATCGGTTTCAGCAAATAGCTCATCATGGTCCGGCTGCCCGTCTGCATGAAGACTTCGGCGGGCATGCCCGAAACGAGCTGCAGGCCCGCGAGCCGGCGACGTTCGTCTTCAGGCAGCATCACCCTGACCGTGAAGTAAGCCGCATTGGTCTGCTGATCGCGCGTGGTGTCGGCAGACACATATGACACCAAACCGGTGAGCTGCGGCGTCACCCGCTGGTTGAAGGCCGAGAAGCGCACGAACGCCGTCTGGCCGGTATGCACCTGGTCGATGTCGCTGGGCTGCATTCGCGCCTCGATTTGCAGATCATCCGTATCCGGCACGACTTCCATGATTGCGTCGCCGGCGCGGATGACGCCGCCGATAGTATGCGCGGAGAGCTGATGGATCACTCCCGAAGCCGGCGAGCGGATCTCGATCCGGTCGAGCAGGTCTCGCGCAGCAACGCTACGCTCCACAAGTTCGGATTCCTTGGCTTGCGACTCGCCCAGCTCCTTCACGACGTCGGTCCGGAAATCCTGATCGATCCGCACGATCTGAAGCTGCGCCTCGCCGATCTTCGATTTGGTCTCGGCGATCGCCGACATCAGCTGCCCGCGTTCGCCTTCGATCCGCGCGCTTTCACGCTGCAGGCTTGTAAGTCGCGTCAGCGGAACAAGCCGCTTGTCGTAGAGCTCCTGGACGCCGGAGAGTTCACCTGTGATCAGCTCCAGTTGCCTTGTCTTGGACGCGACCTGGGCATCAAGGCCGGTAATCTCCTCGCCGAGCTGCGAGACCCGGCTTTGCAGAAGATCGATCTGGCTGCGGCGCGCATTGGCGCGGGCCCTGAACAGGGATTCCTCCGACGCCAGCAGGGTCTTGACGACGCCCTCGCCCGATCGCTCCGCCAATTCGGCCGGCACTTGAAGCCCGGCCAGACCGTCGCGTTCGGCAACCAGCCGGGCGATCCGGGCCCGGACTTCGTCGAGCTGCTTGCTTACCACCTGAAGACTGGCCTGCGCCTGGGTCGCGTCGAGCCGCACCAGCAAATCGCCGACGTCCACCCGCATGCCATTGCGGACCGCGATCTCCGCGACAACCCCGCCCGTCGGATGCTGGACGGTCTTGACGTTCGATTGAACGACGAGATTGCCGGGAACGACGACGGCACCGGCAAGCGGCATCAGCACGGTCCAGCCGCCGGCCAGCACGCCGGCGACAAGCAGCACTCGAAGCCCGGTCCGCAATTCATGCTCGAACGCGCGGCCGGCCCGTAACGTCAGGCTTTCACCCTGCGCGTTATCGTTGTCGGGCACACCGTCACGATTGACGAGAAAGGCAACGCCCTCGGTCAGGCCGACACGGCAGCTCTTGATCAGCTGGCCCATGGCCGTCGCGGGCTCGGCGCTACCGGCCGGAGGCGGAAGCGTCAATCGTGGGCTTTCGACATGCATCGACTGATATTTGACATTCGGTTCGGGAAGAACCGGCCCGGGCCTCGTCACATGGATCAGGGGTTGGTCGTCAGGCGCGATGATCGGACCGGGCCGGCGCGGCGGCGGGTTGACGATCGTCTCGCGTGCATGTTCGCCCGGGCGCGCGGACGGAACGGCGGCGGCGAATCCGAATTGCTCGAGGCAGACATCAATCGCTCGCCCCATCTTGCCTTTCCGCCGCCGTTTCGGCTGGGGCATTCGCTGACGGGCGGCCGGATGCAGGCTCTCGCGCGCAGGACGGCGCGCTTGCGGCGCGCGAGGCTTGTTCGGCTCTTCATGTTCAAACGCCTGCCGCAGGCGCTGCAGCTCGAGAATCAGCGCGGCGCCTTGCGGCCCCACGCCGTCGCCATGCGAATCGCCGGTCCAGCGCTCGGAGGCCCGGCCATCATGAATTACGCCGTCTCCCCTCCTCATGGCCCAACGCTCTCGGCCAGCGGCGCGCGGCGCGCCACTTTCGCGCCCGACGCCGCCGCAGGCGGCCTTGCCGCAGCGGCTTGCCCCGTCGCGGTGCGAACGCGCGCAAAAATCTCCTCACGTGGTCCGAACGCGATTGCCTTTCCCTGGTAGAGCACCATCGCCATGTCCAGCGCGGCAAGCGCGCTCGGACGATGCGATATGACGATGACGATGCTTTTATTGTGGCGGAGGATCTGAATGGCGCGGGTCAGGGCATTCTCGCCGTCGGCGTCGAGATTGGCATTGGGCTCATCGAGCACGACCAGAAACGGATCGCCGAACACCGCGCGCGCCAAACCGATTCGCTGCCGCTGTCCCGCAGACAGCGACATGCCGCCCTCGCCGATCCGCGTCGAATAGCCCTCCGGAAGCCGCAAGATGATGTCATGTACGCCTGCGATCATTGCCGCCTTCAGGATGGCGTCGGAGGTTGCCTGATCGTCGAAGCGGCAGATGTTTTCGGCAACGGTACCATCGAACAAGGCGACATCCTGGGGCAGGAAGCCGATGTAGCGCCCCAGATCCTCATTTCGCCATTGATCGAGCGCGCCGCCGTCGAGCCGTACGACGCCGCGCTGGGCCGGCCAGATTCCCACCAGCGCCTTTGAGAGCGAGGTCTTGCCCGACGCGCTCGCGCCAAGCAGCGCCAGTCCCATGCCGGCCCGCAGCGAGAACGAAACATCCGACACGATCGGCTTTTCCGTACCTGGCGCGGCAACAGCCAGCCCCTGTACCGACAGTTCGCGGCAGGGACGCGGCAGTACCACCGGCGGTGCGGGAGGTGTTGCGGTGACCTTGCAGATTTCGCGCAGGCGCATGATGCCCTGGCGCGCGGCGACAAGCTGTTTCCAGGTGCTGAGGGCTATTTCGACAGGCGCCAGCGCGCGGCCCATCATGATCGACGACGCGATCATGATGCCGCCCGACGCCCTGTCGGCCACGACGAGATAGGCACCGATGCCAAGCATTCCCGACTGCAGCACATAGCGCAGCACCTTCGCACCCGAGCCGAGATTGGCGGATACGTCGGTGGCGCGGATATTTTCCCGCAAATAGCGTTCATTGGCCCGCGACCACCGCGCAGTGAATCGATCCGTCATTCCCAGCGCCCGGATGATTTCGGCATTGCGCTGCGTCGCGTCCGCCAGCACCTGGCGCTGGGCGCTCGAATCCATCGCGGCCTTGGCCGCACCGCGCGACAGGCGCTCGGTCAGCAGTGTCATCGCAATGATCCCGGCGGTCCCAAGCAGGGCCGTCACGCCGATCGCCGGATGAAACAGAAACAATGCAATGAGAAAGATGGGAATCCATGGCATATCGAGGAAAGCGGTCGGCCCCATGCCGGACATGAAGCCGCGCACCTGGTCGAGATCGCGCAAGGGCTGCTGCATCAGCATGGGCTTGACGCCGCGAAGCGGCAGCGTGGCGAGCGCCGTATGGATCGATTGCTGCAAGCCAGCGTCGAAAACAGTTGCGACCCGGCACAGCATGCGGGAGCGCAGCGCGTCGAAATATCCCTGCATAAGATAGGCGAACAGCACGATCAGCGAGAGGCCCAGCAAGGTCGTGATGTTGCGGCTCGGAATAACCCGGTCATAGACCTGCAACATATAGAGTGAGCCCGACAGCATCAGAACATTGATCACCCCGCTGAACACGGCAATGCCGACCATGCGCCGCGCGCTGTCGCGCAGCCCGAGCGCCACGGGATCATCCGGGGCGGGCGTCGGCAGCAGATTCGAAATCCCGCGGGGCCGAGATGTTGCTTGCGCCTGACCTTGAGGGATACTCGTTTGCAATTGCGCGTCTCCATCGGGCCGACACCGCTCGGCGATCAAATCTCCTTGACAGGCGATAGGGACCATTTTCTGGCGGGAATGCGACCATCGGCAATTCCTGCCGACAACTCCGGAGCGGACACCTCGCGAGCCAGAGCCACAACCATTGGTCACACAAGCGGCGCCTAAAAAAAAGTCTATTGGCCACATATGTGACGCCAACATTTTTTCGCCGAGTTGACGGCGGAAATTCCCGCCCAGAAATGCCGGCGATGCCGCCGAGCGCTGCTCATGAGCGCGCAGCAACTCAACAAAAAGCAAACAAAGTGAAACGGTCGTCATAGATTCGTCCGCCTATCACCTTGCTTCCGTACGCATTGGCCCCGGTATCGGCCGATTGGCGCCACGAAGCTAAATAAATCTTCGCCTCGCGCATCACGTCGTCTCTCGCATCACCGCTCTCTAAATCTTGCAGCCATTGGATTTCTCGAGGGAGGCTTGTGCCGACACGCCACTCCACAATCAACCGCAGTAACGGCAGCGTTTTCGCAACAGGTAGAGAAGGAGGCAGTAAATGGCCCTGACAGCAACGGATCTATTCAACGACGCAACGACCCGTGAGATTGGCGGCGTCGGCCCGGATCAGGTCAACCTGATCGTCTCGGACCTTGTCGGCGTGCAGCAGCAATTGACCGCGGCAGATCCTACGATCAACAACCTCTCCGATCTGCACACGCACATCATCATCAATCAGCTCAATGAAGAGATCGCATCCATCGAGAACGTGAACTCCGCGACAGGTACGCAGATATTGGGAACAGACCTAGGACAATATGTCGGGCGCGCGATCAATGATATCCATCGGGATATTATCGATATCGCGCAAGGCGATACGGGCGTGCAGGCGCTGTTTAACCCGACGCCCCTGCCGGCTATCAACACTCCCGCCGCCCCGTTCCATGATAATGCGGCCCAAACCACCTTCCTCACGCAATGGATCCAGGACAGCAACCATCTTGGGCAGATGGCGACCACGATCGAGAACAACGGCTTCAATGGTGACGTTGCGGGATTGGTCCAGCAAATACAGACCTTCGAGAATAATTCGAACGCCTTCGACCAGTCGCAAGGCGGCCTGTTCTCGGCGCGCTTCTGGAACGAACTTCGGAGCGATGGCACGGCGGGCACCGCCGCGAACGCGCTGATCGACGGTTTGCAGACGCACAATACCGGGGAAGTCAACGCCGCGGTCCAGCAGCTTGCAGCGAATTCTGCGGATGTGGGGACCAACAATCTGATGGCGGATGGCGGGAGCTATGCGAGCGTGGTGGCGGCGGCGCAGGCAACGGCCGTGACGCCGGCGGGCGGCAATGCCGCACCACCCCCTGCTCCCGGTGGAGCAGGCGGCGGTCTGACCGCGACGGATCTGTTCAACGACGCAACGACCCGTGAGATTGGCGGCGTCGGCCCGGATCAGGTCAACCTGATCGTCTCGGATCTTATCGGCGTGCAGCAGCAATTGACCGCGGCAGATCCTGCGATCAACAACCTCTCCGATCTGCACACGCACATCATCATCAATCAGCTCAATGAAGAGATTGCGTCCGTGGAGAACGCGAACGCCCCGACAACGGGCACGCTGACCTTGGGAACTGATCTCGGACAATATGTCGGGCGCTCGATCAATGATATCCATCGGGATATTATCGATATCGCGCAAGGCGATACGGGCGTGCAGGCGCTGTTTAACCCGACGCCCCTGCCGGCTATCAACACTCCCGCCGCCCCGTTCCATGACAATGCGGCCCAAACCACCTTCCTCACGCAATGGATCCAGGACAGCAACCATCTGGGGCAGATGGCGACCACGATCGAGAACAACGGCTTCAATGGTGACGTTGCGGGATTGGTCCAGCAAATACAGACCTTCGAGAATAATTCGAACGCCTTCGACCAGTCGCAAGGCGGCCTGTTCTCGGCGCGCTTCTGGAACGAACTTCGGAGCGATGGCACGGCGGGCACCGCCGCGAACGCGCTGATTGACGGTTTGCAGACGCACAATACCGGGGAAGTCAACGCCGCGGTCCAGCAGCTCGCAGCGAATTCTGCGGATGTGGGGACCAACAATCTGATGGCGGATGGCGGGAGCTATGCGAGCGTGGTGGCGGCGGCGCAGGCAACGGCCGTGACGCCGGCGGCTGCAACACCACCTGCAGCACCTCCCCCTGCAGCGACGCCTCCGGTAGCGACGCCTCCTGCCGCGACACCTCCTGCCGGACCACCCGATGCTGGAGGGACTGCTGCGGGAGATGGCGGGAACCATCTGGTGGCCGACCTGATCGCTCTTCTCCAGGGGGGCGGCCAAAACAGCGTCGCGGCGGTTATCGCCGATCTCTCGGAACTGGCCCAGGCCGCGGGCGCTCACAACAATGGCGTGGCAACGCTGTTGAACGACCTGCAGACCGCCGCCGCGCCGGCGGCCCCAACCAGCGCCGCCGCGCCGGCGGCGCCGGTTGCAGCGGCCGACTCCGGTGCGGCGCCGAACGACATGCAGCATTCGCCGATCGCCGACATGGGGCATCACTTTCACCACATGTGGGGATAAGGCGGGAAGCGGACCGGCGCGACTTCCGGCGTCCTGTCGTATCGACGGGACGCTGGAGGTCGATTGGACAGTTCGTTCCGGCTTCCGGTCAAGCGGTTCGAACCATCGGTCAATCGCGGCGGGCAGCCGGAAAACAGAGGGAATTTTCGTTCGCCGGGTTCGGCGAATCCTGATGTGGGGGACGGGTCGTTTGTGTAACAGTAACGATGGCTTTTTACGGAATATTGCCACAATGCGAGGCCGCGCCGTCCGGTGCGGCGGATCGGCGCGCGACAGATATGAAATTCGATTGCGGCTCCGGCGTCTCCTTGATGCCGCCGCTTGCGAGCTCCCCGATAACGGAGCGCGCGCGTGAGATCCCGAAAAACCGATTACGGAACGATCATCCTGCACTGGCTGCTTGTCGTCACACTCGGGATCGCCTTTGTGACGGGATTGCGCATTGCGACCGAAACACCCGGACGCGGCTGGATCAATCTGTTCGATGCCATGCTGCCGCGCGAGAGCGTGTGGGTGGCGCATATGCAGGCGGCCGTGGTGCTGGTCGCGGTCGCGCTGACCTATGCGATCTATGTGGCGAGATCCGGTCTCGGGCGCCGCGTCCGGCTGGACAAGGTCCGGCTGCGCGGACTTTTCGGGCGGAGGCAAGCCAGACGCGGCGCTTACAACATCATTCTTTACTGGCTCTTCTTCGTCACGATGATCGCTCTGATGGGCAGCGGCGGGCTGCTGTATTTCGGCATTAACGCCGGACACGATGTGGCGATGCTGCATTGGTATGGAACGTCGGTGATAGCAGTCTTCGCCGGCCTTCACGTCGTGACGCATTACCGGATCGGCGGCACATCGCAATTGCTTCGCATCTTTCGGCCCACGCAACTCGGCGCGCCGCCGCCGCGGCTTGATGCGGTTGAATTGCTGACGATGCTGGCCGAGCAATCGGAACGACTGGCGCCGGAATCCGCCCTGCCGGCTTTCGAGCCGGCACCGCCGCCCGGCGCTGCCGCGCGCGATCAAACGGTCTTGCACCACTCAGCGGCGCCAATCCAGCCAGCAACAACGCAAAAAGGCAGCGCTTCGAAACCGAAACAGCGGCACCCGACGTTTCAATCCAATCCTTTCGTTGTCGCCACGGCGATCGCAATCACCGGCGCGACAGCGATCGTTGCAGCCGACCGGTTGGCGGTAGACCAGTTGCTGATTCACCGCATCAACAGCGCGGACGCGCCGAAGCTCGACGGCGACACCTCCGATCGGGTCTGGCGCAACATCGTGCCATTTTCCGTGATGACCAACGGGGGAGGCAATTTCGACGGCAAAGGCGAAACGAGAATAGCGATTCGCGCGGTGCACGACGGCACATGGGCGTATTTTCTGTTCACCTGGGAAGACCCCACGCGGTCGCTGAAACATCTGCCGCTCATCAAGGAGGCCGATGGATGGCACGTGCTTCATGACGGCTTCGAGACCGGGGACGAGCGTGACTTCAATGAGGACAAGTTTTCGGTGTTGCTGACCACGATGGACGTCACCCTCGCGGGCGATCGCACGTTTCATGCCAGCCCCAATCCCATTCCGAATGCGCCCGCGACCATGACCGGCCGCGGCCTGCATTTCACCGCGGCAGGCTACGCCGACGTTTGGCAATGGAAGGCGACCAGTACTGGTTCGACCGGCTGGATGGATGACGCTCATTTCGGTCCACCGCTGGATCCGACGCCGATGCAGGCGCGCAACGTCGTTCCCTACAAGGGCGGCTTCGCGCCGGACCCCGGGACGGCGAACTACACGGACAATTTTGTGGTCGATGCCGATCCCGCCACCGGTGGCGCACGGCTGATCGCACCGCGCCGGTTGCCCGCGGATCTTGCGGCGACAAACGCCGCGATGGGGAATGTCGATCTCGATCCGGATCACGGCGACGATGACGACACGCGCTGGTTCATGACCGAGCAGGATTCGATCCCGTATTCCGCTGAGGCGGATGCCCGCATTCCGGGGGGGACGGTAATCCCGGGCGTTATCATCACCGGCAAATTTTCCGGCGATCGCGCCGACGTGCGATGCGCGGCCCGCTGGGCTTCCGGGCACTGGGCGCTGGAAGTTGCGCGACGTCTCGACACCCACAGCGAATACGACGTGCCGATCAAGACCGGCGTGTTCATGCGGGTCGCGGCCTTCGATCACAGTCAGATCAGACATACCCGGCACGTCCGGCCAATCCGTCTTGAGGTGGAACAGTAATGCGGAAGACTTGCAAAATCACCCTGAACAACGAGCCGTTCCTGGCGAATTGCGGCGACCTGCTGCTCGATTCGGCATTGATGAACGGCGTTGACCTGCCGCATGACTGCCGTTCGGGCATTTGCGGCGCCTGCCGCGTGCGCCTCGTCGATGGCAGGGTGTTCGGCGGCCAGGAGCACGGCGTCGACATGATCCACGCCTGCCAGGCCCGGATCGTCTCCGATCTGAAGATTGTGACCGAAAAAGTCCCCGAGCAGGTTGCCGTGTCTGCTCGCGTCGCCAATATCGTTCGTCTGGCGCCGGACGTCTGCGGCGTGGACGTGGAATTGCCGAGCCCGCTTCGCTACCTCCCCGGCCAGTATTGCAAGGTGCAATTCCGCGGCTTCCCGGCGAGATACTATAGCCCGACCTATCCGCTGGAAGGTCCTCCCGACGACCGCTTGCTGCACTTTCACATCCGAAAATTTCCCGATGGGACCGTATCCCCGGCGCTGGGCAGCGATATCCGCATCGGGCACCGCGTGCGGCTGACAGGTCCGTTCGGCGGCGCCTTTCTGAGGCCCAATCATTCCGGCAGCATTGTCCTTGTCGCCAGCGGCACCGGGTTCGCGCCGATGTGGTCGATTGCGGTCGCGGCGATTCTGGAACGGCCGCAGCGCGAACTCATATTCGTGGTCGCAGCGCGCAAGCTTCAGTCGCTCTATATGCATGCGGCACTGTGTCGCCTCGCGCTGTTTCCCAACGTCACGATCGTTCCAATCGTGTCGGAACCGCAGAACGTCTCCCACGCCATTCGCCACGGACGGCCGACCGACCATTTGCCGAATTTGTCGCGGAACGACGTCGTCTATACCGCCGGTGCGCCGGCCATGACCGAGAGCGTGGCGCGGATCGCCAGAGCTGCCGGCGCCAGGTGTTATACGGATCCGTTCGTGTCGAATACCAAGCCGTCCGAACCAACTACCTTGATGGCGCGTCTGTCCGGCTGGTTCGACCCCGCAATGTTGCGATCGGCGCCGAAACCGGCCCAGGCGAGTTAGCACTCAGGCGCAACTCTCCTCCGGTTCCCGGGTTGGTTAAGAAATCGTGAACGATATTGATCTGCCGCAAGGATCTGGCCCTGGAAACGTGCTGTGTTGATTTTGCGGATGTCTCTCCCCCCAGGTACATCCGTTCGACTCTCGGATGCTCCTGCCCCCACCGCAGGGGCATCCGCCCCTTGTCGGATGACAGCTTGCCGGGCCTATGCCCGCTCCAATCCCGAAGCAGCCTCAATCCTGAGCCAGCCAATGCGCGATCTTGCGCCATGGGCCGTCAAGAACGTTTGCTCCAAGGAACAGGCTCAAATGGCCGCACGGTTCGGTCATCTTCACCAGCTGTTCGGCCGGCGTGCCGACCAATCGCGCCACCGCGAACAGCTGATCGACCGAGACGACCTCATCCCGGCTACCCGCCAGCAGACAGATTGGCATGCAGAGCTTCGATAGATCGATGCATCGTCCAAGAGCAACGAAGCGTCCTTCCGCGATCCGGTTTTGCTTGTACAGCCATTTCACGACCTGAAGGAAGAAGACGCCGGGCAAGTCTACCGTTTCGGCATGCCATTGGCGAAATCGCTCGCTGAGTTCGCGTCGCCTGGCGGGATCGATATCGCCGGGATTTTGCAGCGTAGCCTCCGCTTCATCGGGGCCGTGCGAGATTCCCCACATGCCGAGCATTTGATCGCCATGCACGATGCCCTCTCCCCGCCGCACGAGTTCATCGAACATCCGCAACGGAACGTCGGCAGCAAAATGAGACAATGGCGAGGCGGCAGCCGCGATGTCGATCGGCGCGCCGACAAGGACCAGCCGCCGCACTTTTTTCGGAAATCGCGCCGCATAGACCAGCGCCAGCCAGCCGCCCTGGCACAGCCCGATCAGGTCGACCGGCGGACCAAGCTCGTCAACCGCGACGTTGAGATCGGCAAGATAGTTGTCGATATTGAAGTAGCGTGTCTCGGGCGTCGCAGACCGCCATTCCGTGACGAACACGCGCGACAAGCCGTTGTGGCACAGCGTCTCAACCACGCTGTGGCCGGGAGCGAAATCGGCAACGGTTGCACCGTGCAGCGCGTAGGGCGCACTGATGAGGGTTGCGGGTCGATCGGAGCCAATGGAAAAATCCCGCAATCGCATCGTTGCAAGTTCAAGGTCGATTGTATTGGCCGACGCCCATGGAAATGAGGAACCGGGCGATGCGCCTTGCCTTGCCGGCGGCAGCAGACTTTCAAGAAGCCGCAGGTTTATCTGCGCCGCCTGGGCCGCGGCGGCAAACGGCCAGGCAACGAAAGCCTCCAGCGCCGAGGCTGGCCGCTCCGCGGCGGGTTCTTGCTCGTCTGTCTCACCCATTGAATTAAGTTAGCCGATCGGGTTACGCACCAAAAGGATATGTGTCCGGGAGACCCTTCACTTCCGCGGTATCTAACGGAGCGACCGCGCGGGTGGTATTGATACTCGTCAGCGGCAGATCGGCCCGGAAACAATGGCTCGCCATCCCGCTCTCGGGCCGGATGACCCTCAGGCAACGGCCTTCGGAGCCCGCACTTTCTCACCCTCGGGCACGCCGGCCGGGCGCAACGGTGCAAATTCCTCGGCCGTCAAGGTTTCCCGTGCGATCAGAAGCTCGACGCCCGCGTCCAGATCGGCGCGACGCTTTTCGAGAATCGCGCGCGCGCAAGCGCCGCCGGCTTCGATCAGACCGCGCACGGCCAAATCGATCTCGCGCCCCGTGGCCTCGGCTGCGCTGACGACCGTGTCCTGCATGGCCGGCAAGAACGCCTGCGGACGGGGCGCATAGGTCCGCTGCCCGACAGTCGTGTCCATTCCGTATTTCGTGACCATCTCGATGGCAATCTCGGTTGCCCGCTGCAGATCATCGGCCGCCCCGGTCGAAACGTCGCCATCGAAGAGGAGTTGCTCGGAGGCGCGGCCTCCCATCAGCACCGCGATCCGGTTCTTGAGTTCGCTCGCCGCCAGCAGGAACCGGTCCTCGGTCGGCCGCTGCATGGTGTAACCAAGCGCGCCGACGCCGCGGGGAATGATCGATACCTTCTGAACCGGATCGACCCCGGGAAGGCTTGCGGCGACCAGCGCGTGGCCCATCTCGTGGTAGGCGACCCTGCGGCGTTCGGCCTTGCTGAGCACCCTGCTCTTCTTTTCGATGCCGGCGACGATCCGTTCGATCGCAACCGTGAAGTCGTCGAACGAAACCTCGGTGGCATTGCGCCTGGTCGCGGCGATGGCGGCTTCGTTGATCAGATTGGCGATATCGGCGCCGGTAAAGCCGGTGGTGAGGGCCGCGACCTTGTCCAGATCGACGTCCTTGCCGACGCTGATCTTGCGGATGTGTACCTTGAGGATGGCGACGCGGCCGCCCTTGTCGGGGCGATCGACCAGCACCTGCCGGTCGAATCGCCCTGCCCGCAGCAGCGCCGGATCGAGAATCTCCGGCCGGTTGGTGGCCGCCAGCAAGATGACGCCGGCACTGGGGTCAAAACCGTCGAGCTCGGCGAGCAGCTGATTCAGCGTCTGCTCTTTTTCGTCATAGCCGCCGAAAGCGCCGGGGGAGCGGCTGCGTCCGAGCGCATCGAGCTCATCGATGAAGATGATGCAGGGCGCAGCCTTGCGCGCCTGCTCGAACAGATCGCGCACGCGCGCCGCGCCGACGCCGACGAACATCTCGACGAATTCGGAGCCCGAGATGGAGAAGAAGGCGACGCCGGCTTCGCCGGCGACCGCCCGGGCGAGCAGCGTCTTGCCGGTGCCAGGCGGTCCGACCAGCAGGATTCCCTTGGGAACGTGGGCCCCGAGGCGACCGTAGCTCTTGGGATCCCTGAGAAAGGACACCACTTCCTGCAGCTCGAATTTGGCTTCTTCGACACCGGCGACGTCGGCGAAGGTCACTTTGGTATCGGTTTCGACATAGACCTTGGCGCGCGACTTTCCGATCGACATCAACCCGCCAAAGCCCTGGCGATCCGCCAGCCGGCGGCCGAGAAAGACCCAGATCAGGTAGAACATGAATGCCGGGACGATCCATGACAGGATGGTCTGGAACAGCCCGCCGGAGGGGACGCCGGTGACGACAACGCCCTTGGCCGCCAGTTTTTCGGCCAGCGGCGCGTCGACGCGCGCGGTGACAAAGGCCGACTTTCCGCTTGGCAATTTGTCCTTCAGCTTGCCCTGGATGGTGTCCTGGCCGACGGCGACCTCGGTGACGCCGCCTTGCGCGACGAGTTGCTCGAATTCGCTGTAGGGGATGGTGTCGACGGTATTGTAGGTCGCGAGCGCCCATTGCAGCACGACCATGCCGATACCGGCCGCCAGCATATAGCCGATGACGACTGCCTGCTTTCGCGATGACAAGTCCTGCTCCATCCTCTCCTCCGGTCAATTGCGCGCAACCCTGCCTTGAGCCCGAAGGGCGGCAATTGCTGATTGTTTTCTTATAGCTGCGGCCGATTTGACGGATTTGCTCTGGATCAATAGATCCCCGCCCGACCGGGTTCAATGTTGCAAAGGCCGGGGGCCGCCCGGACCGCCAGATTCCAGATACCGGAAAGGAGACGCGCATGCCCTACCCATCGGTGAAGGATCTCCCGGCGCCCGTTCACGCCCACTTGCCTATGCATGCGCAGGAGATCTATCGGAGCGCCTTCAACAATGCCTGGATCGAGTATGGAGATCGCGGTCCGGCGCAACGCGAGCAACTCGCGCATCGCGTCGCCTGGGCCGCCGTCAAGCGCAAATACCAGAAGGCCGGCGAACTCTGGCGTTCCCCGCGAAGGCGACTGAGCCGCTAAACGATCAGGCCGGCTCCGAACGCAGGCGAGGGCTTGCGAATTTTCCGATCACTATCAGGCCGCTGAAAAAAAACGATCTGCAGGATTTTCGCGGGATTTCAGTCCGCCTCGGCGCGGCGCGCCAGGATCGCGAGCGTCCTGGTATCGCCGTGGGCGTGGGCGTCGTCGATGAAGGCGATGAGCAGTTCGGCAAGCGTCGCGTAGTCCCAGAGCTTCAGCGTGGCCGGGTCGAGCCAACCGGCAAAATGGGTGTCGAGATAGCCGCGCTCCGCGTCATGGGTTTCCACCCAGACTGGTCCGGCGAGATTTGCGGGCTCGGCAATCCAGTGGCAAACGACAAAGCCCTCGGCCGACCTTGCCAGAATGCCGCGTCCGTCCCGCGGGGCCTCGATCATCGGGCGCAGGAACTGGCCAATTTCCCCCAGCGTACGCTCAACATGGCCACTCATGCAGTGCTTCCGTCCTTCGTTCACGAGATGCCGGAAAACCGGCAGGCTTCGGTTCCTGTTCCACACGGTGGTGGTTCAAGTATGGCGGGACGAATAAATTGCGTGACGGGATCGGAGTGTGGACGCGGGCAATTTTCTTGCCGGGGCAGCTCCGCGAGACAAATACGCCCGCGCAACTCCACTGGGGAGGGCGCGGGCGGGGACTTTTTCGGGTAAGCGCGGCCTCGCGGCCCGCGCTACACCAGCTTGACGTTCTTGAGCGGCAGACTGCGGACCGGCTTGCCGGTTGCCGCATAAATGGCGTTCAGCACCGACGGCGCCACGACGCAGATGGTCGGCTCGCCGATACCACCCCAGAAGTCGTAGGTCGGCACGATCGCAACCTCTACCTTCGGCATTTCGGCGAGACGCATGATCTCGTAGGTGTCGAAGTTGAGATTGGTCATGCGCCCCTTGTCGATCGGCATTTCACCGTAGAGCGTGGCGGTGAGACCGAAGGCGACCGATCCCTGCACCTGGGCTTCGATCTGGCCGGGGTTGACCGCATGGCCGGAATTGACCGCCAGCACCATGCGATGGACCTTCAGTTTGCCTTGTGGGCTCACCGAAACCTCGGCGACCGCGGCCGAGTAACTGCCATAGCCCATGAACTGCGCGATGCCGCGATGGACACCCGCGGGCAGCGGCGTACCCCAACCAGCCTTTTCCGCCGCGGCATTGAGCACGGCGAGATGCTTGGGGTGATCCTTCATGAGCGCGCGGCGAAATTCCAGCGAGTCCTTGCCCGCCGCCTTCGCCACCTCTTCCATGAAGCATTCCATGTAGACGGCGTTCTGGTTGGTGTTCACCCCGCGCCAGGGCCCGACCGGGACATGCGAGTTGCGCATCGCATATTCGATCAGCAGATTGGGCACGTCGTAGCCGAGCTGCGCGTCGCCGGGCGTATCGTAGTAGCCCTGCAACTGACGCATGTCCCTGCCGTCGACAATGCCTTTCTGATTGAGCAGCGCGTTGATCGACTGACCGGAAACGCGGACGTGCAGGCCCACGAGATTGCCTGCGGCGTCGATCCCGGCCGACATCTTGCATTGCGAGATCGGCCGGTAGAAATCGTGCGCCTGGTCCTCCTCGCGGCTCCAGATCAGCTTGATCGGAGTGTCGGGGAAGGCCTTGGCGATCTCGACCGCCTGGTGGACATAGTCCTGCGTGCCGCCGCGCCGGCCAAAGCCGCCGCCGAGGTCATGCCGGTGGATTTCGCATTTATCGAGCGGAACGCCGGAAGCTTCGGACAAGGCCGCCAGCGACGCCTCGAGATTTTGCGTCGGAACCCAGGCATCGGCGCGGTCGGCCGACAGCTTGACCGTGCAGTTCATCATCTCCATCGGCGCGTGGGCGAGGAAGGGCGTCGAATAAACCGCTTCGATCTTCTTCGGAGCTTCGCCGATCGCCTTCAGCACATCGCCGTTCTTCCGCTCGCCATTGGTCGCGGTTGAGGTGAGGCCCTCCTTCAGCATTTCGGCAATTGTCGCGCTTGATTGCGAAGCGTTCGGTCCCTCATCCCAGACGATCGGGAGTGCATCGAGCGCCTTCTTGGCACGCCACCAGGTATCGGCGACGACCGCGACGCCGGTGTCTTTCACCCGCACCACCTTCTTCACGCCGCGCATGCCGGCGACTTTGCTCTCGTCGTAACTCGCGAGCTTGCCGCCGAATACCGGACAGTCCTTGATGGCCGCGCAGAGCATGCCTTGCAGTTTCAGATCGATGGCGAAGATCTTGCTGCCGTCGAGCTTGTCCGCAGTGTCCAGCCGCTTGAGCGGCTTGCCGGCGATCTTCCAGTCCTTTGGATCCTTGAGCTTGATCGCCTTGGCATCCGGCGGCGTCAGCTTGGCGGCCGCGGCCGCGACCTCGCCATAACGGACCTGACGCTTGCTCGCCGCATGGGTGATGACGCCGTTCGACACGGTCAGCTCGCCGACCGGGACATTCCATTGGTCGGCGGCGGCCTGCAGCAGCATCAGGCGCGCCACCGCGCCTCCGCGCCGGACGTAGTCCTGCGATGTGCGGATGCCGCGGCTGCCGCCCGTGCCCATTTCGCCCCAGGCGCGTTTGCTGGCGAGGTTACGGGCGGGCGTGATGCCCTCGGTCGTCACCTTGCTCCAGTCGCATTCGAGCTCTTCCGCCACGAGCTGGGCAAGACCCGTCAGGGTTCCCTGCCCCATCTCCGAGCGCGCGATGCGGACCACGCAGGTGTCGTCGGGCTTGATCGCGACCCAGACGTTGATCTCGGTCGCCGCCGCCGCGCCTTGCGCCTGCGCCTCTTCAGCGAACGGCACGCTCATCCCGAGCGCCAGTCCGCCGCCCGCGACCGCCGCCGAGCCGACGATGAAGGTGCGGCGCGAGAGCTCGATCCTTCTTTCCAAAATCATTTTGTTCATGGCTAACCTCCCGAGCGGCCGGTGGTACCGACGCCGGCCGCCATATGCACGGCCTCGCGGATGCGCTGATAAGTGCCGCACCGGCAGATATTGGTCATCGCCTCTTCGATGTCCTTGTCGGTCGGCTTGGGATTTTTCTTGAGCAGCGCCGCGGCGGCCATGATCTGCCCGGACTGGCAATAGCCACATTGGGGAACGTCGACCGCGGCCCAGGCTTTTTGCACCGGGTGCGATGCACCCGCCGACAACCCCTCGATGGTCACGATCACATCGGTTTCCTTGATGTCGCCGAGGGGGATCTGGCACGACCGCTGCACCTCGCCGTTGAAATGCACCGAGCACGCGCCGCACTGGGCGATGCCGCAACCGTATTTCGTGCCGGTCAGGCCGACATGCTCTCGAATGACCCAGAGAAGGGGCGTGTCGGCCTCCGCCGATACTTCCCTCACCGTTCCGTTGATGTTGAGTTTTGCCATATGCTTTCCTCCGTTGGCGGACCATAGCGGCGAGACAAACCGTTGCCTATACCCTTTGCGCGCAGATCAGGCCCGAGACCGCGCTCGCGCATTGGCCGCGAGGTTTGCGGTGCGGCATGCCTAAAAGTTGGCCGCCTACTCGACCATTCTGGCGCTGACCTCGTCGAGCTGCGAGACCGTGGCTTGGAGGTTCTTCTGGACCTCCGCCAATCCTTCAAGCAGCTGCGTGACCTCCTTTCGGGAAAGGCTTTGGACCGCGGTGTCCACGACCTCCCGGGCAAGCGGGATCAGCTGGCGTTTCAGCGCCCGCCCCTTGGGGGTGAGGTGAACATGCCATTTTCGACGGTCCTTCTTGTTCTGCACCCGGCGGACCAGCCCCTTCTTTTCCATGTTCAGGATAGCGCTCAGCGTGGTCGGCTCCATGGTGCCGACGCGATGGGAAAGCTCGCGCTGGTTGAGGCCGTCCTCATTCCACAGCGCCCGCAGGAAGTACCACATGCCGACCGTGACGCCGTGCGGTTCGATCTTCGACTGAAGGAAGCGTTGCAACGCGCGGTGGGTGGCGCGGATCTGATAGCCGACGCTTTCGGCAAACGGAAAATCCGGTTCATCGGCGGCGGCCTTGCCCCGTGGCTGGACCTTGCCGGATCCGGCTTGCTTCCTCGTGATCAATGGCGCCTCTGGATTGCTCGCCCGGAAATCGGTGATGGCATATTCGCAGGTTACAGGCAAACGATGGCCTCGCCTACGGACGAAACCGGCACTTTCGCAGAAGCCGCGGCTTGTGCTATTCACTTAGTAAGCTAAGTATTACGCCAACGCTGGAGTATTGAGCCAGCTGTTGCCATGAGGGTGGTATGAGTCTCGATCCCGAGGCCCGCGAGATGACGCTGACGGTCCGGCAAAAGTCGGAAATCGCCGACGGCGTGTTCCTGTTCGAGCTGCGGTCGCCGGCCGGCGGCGATCTGCCGCCCTTCACGCCCGGCTCCCATATC
This sequence comes from uncultured Alphaproteobacteria bacterium, assembly GCA_963742085.1. GTDB lineage: Bacteria > Pseudomonadota > Alphaproteobacteria > Rhizobiales > Xanthobacteraceae > Bradyrhizobium. Next base: position 266,267 of record CAVUKM010000007.1, read on the forward strand.
ACCGTGACCGCCCCCTCCGGGCAGAAGCGGCGCTATTCGCTCTGCAACAATTCCCGTGAGCGCGACCATTACGTCATCGCCGTCAAGCAGGAGGCTTCAGGCCGTGGCGGTTCTCTGAGTTTCACCAGGGACGTGAGCGAAGGTGATGAGATCACCGTCGAGCCGCCGGCCAACGAATTCGAGATGTCGGCCTCCGAGCCCAAAAGCTTCATCTTCATCGCCGGCGGCATCGGCATCACGCCGATTCGGGCGATGATCCTGCACTGCATCCGTCAGGGCAGGCAGAACTTCAAGCTGTACTACTTCACGCGGACGCCAGCGGCGATGGCCTTTCGCGAGGAGTTCAGCGCAAGGGAATTTGCCGGAAAGGTCATCCTCCACCACGACAATGGCGACCCCGATCAGGCTTACGATCTCTGGCCGGTGCTGGAAGAGCAGCGCGGCGCCCATCTCTATTGTTGCGGTCCGCGCGGTCTCATGGACGCGGTCCGCGACATGACCGGTCATTGGCCGGATTCGGCCGTGCACTTCGAGGATTTCGTCGGCGCTTCCGCCCCGCATGCCGATGACAAGCCCTTCGAGGTCAGGCTCGCAAAAAGCGGTGGGAGCTATCAGGTTGCGGCCGGTGTCTCCATTCTGGACACGCTTCGCAGGAACGGCCACGTCATGGCCAGCAGTTGTGAAAGCGGCACCTGCGGCACCTGCCGCACCCGCTTCACCGAGGGCGAGCCCGACCACCGCGATCTGGTACTCTCCGACGGCGAAAGGAAGCGCGAGATCATGATCTGCGTGTCGCGCTCGAAATCGCCGGCGTTGACGCTCGATATCTAGACAACAGAGACGATCATGAGCGAGCCGCTAAAACTGGGTGTCATCGGTCTGGGGCGGGCCTTCACCCTGATGCTGCCCACCTTTGCCTCCCATCCGCTCATCACGATGGTAGCGGCCAGCGATCCCCGTTCCGACGCGCGCGAGCGTTTTGCGGAAGAGTTTGGCGCGAAAGCCTACGAAAATGCCGAAGCTCTCTGTGCCGACCCGCAAGTCCAGGCGGTCTATGTCGCCTCGCCGCACCAGTTTCATGTCGATCACGTGAGGCTCGCCGCCGCGCACGGCAAGCATGTGCTGGTCGAAAAGCCGATGGCGCTGACAACAGACGATTGCCGGGAGATGATCGCGGTCGCCAGCGAGGCCGGAATTAGGCTTCTGGTCGGCCACAGCCACAGCTACGACCTCCCCTATTTGCACGCCCGTGAAATGATCCGCACCGGCGCCTACGGGCGCGTCCGCATGATCAATGCGCTCAACTTCACGGATTTTCTGTACCGGCCGCGCCGTCCGGAGGAACTGGACACCAGGGCCGGCGGCGGCGTGGTGTTCAGTCAGGCCGCCCATCAGGTCGACATCGTCCGGCTGTTGGCGGGCTCAAAGGCACAATCGGTCCGGGCCTTCACCGGAAACTGGGACCCGGCCCGCCCCACGGAGGGCGCCTACACCGCCCAGATCAAGTTCGAGGGCGGCTGTTTCGCTTCGCTGACCTACAGCGGCTACGCGCATTTCGACACCGACGAGTTCATGGGGTGGTCGGGCGAGCTCGGTCAAAAGCGCGACGGCGATGCCTCGTATGGCCGCGCAAGGCAGGCGCTGCGGAATGCGAAGACGCAGGCCGACGAAATCGAAATGAAAAACCGGCGCGCCTACGGGCCCGCCGGCCGTGAAGCGTTCCGCGTCGATCGAGATGTTGCCCATAATCATTTCGGACTCGTCGTCGTGAGTTGCGAGCGCGCCGATCTTCGCCCGATGCCTCAGGCTGTGGTCGTTTATGGCGACGAGGCGCGCCGCGTCGAGGAACTCCCGGCGCCAGAGATCCCCCGCAGCGAAGTTGTCAACGAGCTACACGGCGCGGCAATTCTGGGCCGGCCGCCGCTTCATTCCGGAGAATGGGGGCTCGCAACAACAGAGATTTGCCTCGCCATTCTGGCATCCGCCGAAAGCGGGCGCGAGATCGAGCTGCATCATCAGATTTGAACTCGCGCTGCTTTATCGCGCTGACGGCGGATTGTTGGCGCGGGAGGCGATGATGGCGATGATGTCGTTTTCGGCCGCGGCCGCCGTCTTGTAGCGCGGCTCGGTCGTCACGAACGGCTGGGCGGAATCGGCCGGATGAAATATCTCGACATAATAGAGATCGACTGAAGTGTCTTTTTTGGGCTCGATGCGGATGAGTGCCATCGTTCTATCCCTCGTTGCCTCTTAGCCGGTTTCCGTGGCGGCGGGAAACAGGACCGTCCTGAGCTTGCCGGCGAGCGCGGCACTCGCAGCGCCCGACACTTCGGTAGCGCCTCCCATTCCAAGATACCGCTCCGCGATGTCGGAGGAATTCAGCAAATCCCTCGAGGACCCCGACAGCGTGATCTTTCCGTTTTCGAAAACGTAGCCCCGATCGGCGATCGACAATGCCTGGCGCGCGTTCTGTTCCGCGAGCAGAATGCTGATGCCCTGCGCGCGCAAGGCAACGATCAGGCGGAAGATTTCACTGACCAGAAGCGGCGCAACGCCCAGCGACGGCTCGTCGAGCAGCAGGATCTTCGGCTTCGACATCAGCCCCCGGGCGATCGCCAGCATCTGCTGCTGCCCACCTGAGAAATTGCCGGCCAGATCGCCCATGCGCCCGCGCAGGACCGGAAACAGCTCGAATACGGTTTCAAGCCGCGCCGCGTGATCCGCATCCGAGGCGGCGTAAGCGCCAAGTTCGAGATTCTCGGCAACCGTCATGCCCGCAAAAATCTGCCGACCTTCCGGAACATGAGCAATTCCGCGACGCAGGCGCTCGGCCGGAGATAGCGTTTCAATTCCCTCGCCATCCAGAAGTATGGTTCCGCTCTCGGCGCGAAGAAGCCCGGAAATCGCCTTCGCCAAGGTCGATTTTCCGGCGCCATTGGCGCCCAGCAAGGTCACGATCTCGCCGCGCTCGAGCGTCAAATTGACGTTCTGCAGGACGCGATTGCGCCCGTATCCGACCGCGACGGATTTGAGTTCAAGAAGCGGCATGGTCCTCGCGTCCCAGATAGGCCTCGATCACGCGGCTGTTCCGTTGAATCGCCGCCGGTGTCCCCCTGGCGATGATGGCGCCGGAATCGATGACGACGACCTGATCGGCCACATTCATCACCAGCGACATGTTGTGCTCCACGAGCAGAACCGGAATTCCGAGGGTTCTGATCGCGCGCAGCAAATTCGCCAGTTCCTGCGTCTCGGTGTCGTTCAGCCCCGCCGCCGGCTCGTCCAGGCAAAGAAGCTTCGGTTGCGCCATCAGGGCACGGATGACTTCGAGAAGTTTTTGCGCGCCCATCGGCAGTTCGGTGGCGTTGGTGTCCTTGAATGGCGCCAGTCCCACCAGTTCCAGCATCTCTTCGGCGCGGCGGAGCATGCGGCGCTCTTCGTCTCTCGCAGCCGAAAGCCAGAGCATCTGGCTGGCGCCGGAACGCGAAGCAAGCCGGTGCGCGCCGACCATGACGTTTTCGACCGCGGTCATGCCGGGAAAGACCCGCGCCGACTGGAACGTGCGGATCAGCCCCATATCGGCGATTTTCACCGCCGACATACCGGCGAGATCGCGCCCGCGAAACAGGACCTGCCCCGCATCCTTGGAAAGGATGTTGGTGACCAGATTGAAGACGGTGGTCTTGCCGGCACCGTTGGGGCCGATCATGGCGGTCACCTGATGCGGCGCGACATCGAAGCTCAGGTCGTTGATCGCCTTGAGGCCGCCGAAACTCTTGGTGAGATGGCGTACGCTCAGCACGCAGCTTGCATCCGACGAAGTATCCGGTTGAGCGTTCGTCACGGCCGTCATAGCGCCCTCACCGAGCTTTCGGATGCGCCCTCCTTGGTTCCGCGCGGCGACCGCACGAGCCGGATCGCCAATTGGATGACGGCGCCGTAAAGCCCTTGCGGCAGATAGAGGAAGCTTGCAACCAACAAGGCGCCCGATGCGAACGTCTTGTAGATCGCAAGCGGCTGAAACATTGTCGGGAGCAGCGTCAGCAGCAGCGCGCCGAACAATCCGCCGACGAGCGTGCTTTCGCCACCGACGATCAGCATCGCCACCAGTTCGAGCGACCGTCCGGTGCCGACCATCTCCGGCGACAGGAAATTGAAGAAGAACGCGTACATGCTTCCCGAGAGCGAAGCCAGCGTCGCGCTGATCATGAAGGCCGCCAGTTTGTATCTGACGGTGTTGATGCCGAGCGCGGCCGCCGCCATCTGGTCGGAACGGATCGCCTTGAGCGCCCGCCCGAAGCCCGAACGCATCGCCCCCGCTAGCGCAAGGAAGATCACCGCATCGAGCACGAACACCACGTAATACATCGCGCGCGGGGTAGCGAATTCAAACCCTGCGACGGAAAAGGAGGGAATGCCGACAAGGCCGGACGGGCCACCCGTAATATCGAGAAATCCGACCGCGCAGGAATCGACGAGCAGCCCGAACGCCAGCGTCGCCAGCGCCAGATAGAGTCCCCGCAGCCGAAGCGTGACGACGGAAAGCACAAGCGCGCAGGCAAGTGAGGCGGCGATGCCGGCGACAATCGCGAGCAGCGGCGGGAGCTCGTAATTGATCGACAAATAACCGGAAGTGTAACCCCCGATCGCCATGAAGCCGGCCTGGCCGAGGCTGACCTGTCCGGCGTAGCCCATGAGAACATCGAGACCCATAAGCGTCATGAACAGGATGCCGGCGATGACAAGCCCGGACAGGATGCCGTTATCGGTCACCACGAAGGGAACGAACATGGCGGCGATCAGGGCGAGCGCGGCGAAGGGCCAGGCCAGGCTCGCCGGGAGTTTGGCGGCGTGGCCCACCGCCTTCACCTCGTCGCGGGTGTCCTGGCGTCGCGCTACGCTCGCCTGCACGAACCCTGACGGACGCCAGATCAGCACCGCAAGGAGAATGAGAAGCGCAATCGCGGTCGAGAACAGCGAGGAAATGTAGGCGGTCGCCAATTGGGTCACGAGGCCGAGAAAAAGTCCCCCGATGATCGCGCCGGGAAAGGACGAGATTCCGCCGATCGCCGCCGCCACGAAACCCGAAATCGTGAACAGGCGACCGGTGTCGAATTGCAGCGAGGTGGTTGGAGCAACCGTGACGCCCGCGATCGCAGCGATCAATGTCGCGAGCGCAAAACTCAACAGGGTCATCCACGGGACATTAATCCCCATCAGGCTTGCGGCCGCCGGATTCTCCGCGCACGCGCGCAGCCCCCTTCCGAGCTTGGTTTTCGCTATCAAGAACCAAAGCACTGATATGCAGACGGCGGTCGCGCCGAGAACCCAAAAGGCCTGGGTCGGCACCCGGACCGGACCGAATACCAGTGGTGCCTCGCCCGAGAACGGCGGCATGGCGTAGGGCTGGCTGCCCCAGACCACCAGCGCGACACCTTCGATCATTGTCAGGAGGCCGGCGGTCAGCATCAGGACATTCGCGTTCGACAGCCGCTCGAGCGCGGGCACGAAGGTGAAGGCACCGAGCGCCATCCCGATCGCGACCGTGGCCGCCACTGCGCAAGGGATCGCCGCCCACAACGGCCAGCCCAGGGAAACGCCCAGCGTGTAGCCGATCATCGCGGCGATGATGGCAAAGCCGCCTTGCGAAAGATTGATCGCACCGGTGACCCGGTAGACAAGCGAAAAGCCAAGCGCGATCGCGGCATAGATGCTGCCCACGACCAGCCCGCCGATGCAGATCTGCAGGAACTCCAGCACGTGCGGTTATCCCGTCCGATCACTCTGCGCGGGGAATGCCGAGCGGATCGCTCACGACTGCCCAGGTCTGTGCGGCCGGGTCCCAGCGCGTGACAACGACGTTCTTTTCGTCGAGGCCGCGATTGGGAACCGCCTTGAAATCGTAGAAGCCGTTGACGCCGGCAAACCCCTTGAGGTCGCGAAAATACGCCCTGAGGTCCTCGGCCGTTGCGTCCGGTTTGAGCTTCCGTAAGCCCTCCACGACCAAAAGAGCCGGATCCCAGGCATAGGTCGACGGGCCGTCCGGCTTGATGTCCGTACCCTCGAACGCCCCAAAGAAGAATTCCCTGGCAGCCGATGCCTCACTCGCCTGGACGGGACGCGAGGATTTGAGAAAATCCGCGGCCGGTATGTACAATTCCTTGGGCAGGAACGCGGCATACTGCGTCATCTGCGCATAGGTCATGTTGCCGTTGGTGGTTGCGACCGGCACTTCGAGCCCTGCGTCGTGAATCGCCTTGAAGATGGTGCCGATGGGGCCACCTGTCGACCAGGCCACCAGCACGTCGGGATTTGCGCCTTTCAGCCGCTGAATCTGGGCGGAAGCGCTGACGTCCGTCGGGTTCAGCTGCGCTTCCGCAACCAGTTCCACATCCTTGTGGCCTTCGCTTCCAACCAGCGATTTGAAATTGCGGTTGGCGTCCTGTCCGGTCGCATCCGTCGAGGTAATCAGCGCCACCTTTTTCCAGCCCTTGTGGCCGAAATATCGCAGCAGCGCGGCGGCGAGCTCCTTGGTTGAAATGCTCGTGCTGTAGACGAAGCTTCCAGGATTTACCGTAATCCCCGGCGAGAAGCAGTAGAGCAGCGGCCCCTCCTTCATCAGGGGCGCCATCGCGTTGCACAGCGCGACCAGCGCCGAGCCCAGAATGACGGGCGGGTTGGTGGCCTTGACCTGGTTGGCAAGCTGAACGGCGACCTGAGGACTGCTCTGGTCGTCGTGGAAAACAAACTTGAGCGGCTTGCCGTGGATACCACCGCTCGAATTCACTACCTTCTCGTATTGCTGGAGGGCCTGCTGCTCGGCCTTGCCGAGGAACGCTCCGCCACCCGTGAGCGGCAGTATCACATTGATATCTTGCGTGTCGGCGGCGCTGGCAAACGTCACGCATCGCAGCAGCGCGGCAACAACAAGAATGATACGGACGCCCATCTCAACTCCCGGGTTTTTTCTCTTCAATATTCGCTTTTCTTCTCTTTAATATCTTATTGGTGCGCGCGCTATGCCGCAGCGCCGGCCATTTCCTTGTCGGTCTCGTCCTCTTCAAGGCCTGAGAGAACCTTCACCTCGTCATCCGACGCGCCGAGCGTCCGCCACGGGACCGACTTTTCAACCACGCCCTGGTATGAACGGAGCTTGGCCTGGGGAAGACGCGGCTCGATATGGCCGATCACCCGGCCCTCCTCCTGGAAGGCGTTGGCGGCGTCTATCATCAAGCGGCGGAACTGGACGATCGCGATGTCGCTGGCGCCGAGGCGCTCCTGGGTTCGATCCGCGATCGCCCCCATCGATTCCCACATCGCGATGTCCTGGTTTGGGATACCCGGTATCCCGGTGAAACTGCCGTGCGCCATCGACGCACGGTCCTGCAGATAATCGTTGCCGGCGTGACGCTTGATGGGCCGGAATTGGGAATCGACGTCCTCGCCTTCGGCCAGCACGCAGAACTTTCGCCAGGTGTCGGTATCGATACCGGCCTGATCGCCCTCGGCCCAGGCGATGAAGTGAAAGTAACTCGATGTGTCGTTGCGCGGCACGATCACGCTCGCCAGATTGTAGGTACTGTTGGGCGGTATCAGCGCGATGAACGGCGCGACCAGCGTCGTGATGCGAACGTAGTCGTGCGAGTTCGCGTTCGCGATCGGACGCCGGATGGCGGCATATCGCATGCCGTAATTGGTCAATTGAACCTGGATGCGCGGGTTCTTGTCGGTCGACGGACGGACCCAGTGATCTCCCTTTGCCGCAGCCTCGCCCTTTGCCGGCCGCATGTCGGATGAATGCAAGGTGGAAGAATGCGCCGAGTTCGATCTGCCCTTCCATGATCTGCGCCCAATTGCAGGGCAGATCGACCTTCGCAATCGCTATCCTGGCTTCGGCATGCGGAGCCCAGGGCGGCGCCTCGAATTCCGGCATCGTCTCGGGCGGCCCCATATAGGTCCACACGAACCCGCCGGCCTCGCGCGTGGGGTATGAAAGATGCTTGGCCTTTTCCGGCAGCGCGCTTCCCTTCGGCTCCGAAGGCATGTCGACGACGTTGCCCTCGGTATCGAACTTCCAGCCGTGATAGAGACAACGCAGGCCGCATTCTTCATTGCGTCCGAACGCGAGCGAGGCCTTGCGGTGTGGACAGGACTTGCCCAGCAGGCCGAGTTTTCCGTTGCTGTCGCGGAACGCCACGAGCTTCTCGCCGAAGAGCTGGACCCGCGCCGGCGCGCCATCCGGCCGCGATACCTGTTCCGACAGAAGCGCGGGCACCCAGTGGCGCCGCATCAGCCGGCCCATCGGAGCTTCCCCTTCGACACGGCACAACAATTGGTTTTCCGCTGCGGTCAGCATGCTGGCTCTCCTCCTGGGTAACAGGGTCATGCCGCCGGGCGCACCGGCAATGCGCAAAACCCTTAGTCTCCTAAGTATATATTCCAAGGCGCGCCGCCTCGTCCAGAGGACGCCGCCATAAACTCCGGGGACGATTCCAGCAGGGCCGAGGCCCGTGACCGGGCTTTGGCACCCTGTTCCGCACGCAAAATCGCATCTTGTTGGAACCACGTTGTGATTCGGACCGACGCCTGGCTAGCCCGTCAGCATGGTCCTGCGGTCGCCGCCTTCCGGCACGACATTTGCTAGCAAAAGCCACAAGCGGAATGGCCGTCGCTTCAACCGCAAGCTGGTTGATGCACACCCGGCGATGGAACCAATTCGCGCCATGCCTGTTAGGCTGTAAATATCGAGGGGGACGGCAGCTATGTTGATCAGGTGGATGTGTGTCGCCGCGCTTGTCTCGGGATGGTCGCCGCAAGCCGAAGCCGGTGAGCACTCAGGGCTTTTGCAACGGGCTTCCTGCAGCGTCGTTCGATTTTACGTCGCGAAATATTCGGCGGCGGCCGCCGAGACGTGGGCGCGAAGCCATGGCGCCACTGACTCCGAGATCGAGGCTGCCCGGCATTGCATCAAGGATTCACCGGTTCAGGCGGCGAGCGTGCTGGGCGTCACGACGCGCTGACGGCTTCCTGCGCCGGGCACTGCCCAATCGCGCGTCTGAATTGGCTAAATCCCGAACATCCAGACCGCAACGATGGCGCCGAGTACGGCAAGACCCGACAGCGTCCATCCCGCCGCGTAAACGGCGCCGTCCGTTTCAGGCCTGTCCACCATTGAATCATGCCAGTGGTTCATGACAGCCTCCTCGAGGTCGTCCCTGTCACATAGGTCGCGACCAGCGGCTCAAGGTTCAACACCTCCGTTAATCGCGTCGAGGCCCGCAGGTTCCATCCCAGCGACGCAATCTCGCATCGCAGCATGGCTGGCCGCGCTGTCCCCGTCACTGGGAGGCCGGCGTTGGCCCCTAGAGCCGCCGGGCCAAGGCCGCGACAAAGCGGTCGGCATCTTGTTCGTCATTGAAGACATGGGGCGAGATGCGCATGCGGCGGAGACGCGCCGCCACGTAAATTCCTTCGCGCGCAAGCCCCTCGACCAGTCCCGCCGGCAGCCCATCCTCAAAACCAGCACCCTTGAAACCAAGGCTCAGGATATGCGGGGCGCGCAGCTGACGGTCGGCGACACGGACGCTGGTGCCGCGCAGGCCCTCGGCGATGCGCCCGGTCAGCATGGACAGACGCTGCTCGATGGCGGAAGCGCCCCATTCGGCCATCATTTCCATGCCGATCGCAGCCATCTCCATCGAAATGAAATGATCGCGCTCACCCATGTCGAAGCGCCGTGCATCCGCAACATAGCGGGTGTCAGCGAAATACACCGCATTCTCGGAGCGCACGTCACGGCGGCCGAACGCTGTCTGTTCCAGCGGAACGCCGTCCTGATGACGCCGCGCAATATAGATAAAGGCTCTGCCGTAAGGGCCGAGCAGCCATTTGTAGGTCGGGAAGATCACAAAATCCGGATCAAGGCTTTTGACATCCATCGCCAGTACGCCCACGCCATGCGTTGCGTCGATCAGGAAGGCCGCGCCCTGCCGCCGCAGGGCCGCCCCGACCTTTTGGACGTCGATCAGGCCGCCGTCCGACCAATGCACCGAGGAGATCGATGCAAGGCCGACCGGCGGCGCGCCCGGCCGTTCGATGCTCGCGAGAACCGCAGAGGTCCAGTCGCCGTCATCAGGCTGGCGCACCGTCTCGATGGTGAATCCTTGCGCGTCGGCCCGCGTCTGCCATTCCAGCACCGGCGAGGAATGGTCGTTTTCGAGCACAAGGACGCGCACGCCGGGCGGAAGCGTCAACAGCTTCGCCGCGGTCGCGACGCCGTAGCTGATCGAGGGTATGAGCGCGACATCGGCGGGATCGGCATTGATCAGGCGAGCAGCGGCAAGGCGCGCGCGCTCGTGCTGGCGGTTTGCGAACGCTGCGTCGAGCGTCCAGGGTGTCCCCTTGCGCCCGACCGCCGCGCGGCCCGCTTCCTGGGTTCGAAGCGGCAACGGGCTGTAGGAGGCCGAATTCAAGTAACAGATATCGCGCGGCATATCGAAGAGGCCGCGCTGAGAGGCAAGCATGTGAATCTCTTCGTTGGGATTCGCATCATAGCCGGTCGCGGCCTCGCCGGCCACATGGCAAGGCACCAGCATGCTGCAAGGAGCCGATGCCGGGCGTCAGCTATCGCTGCAGGACGAACGTACCCGGCGCCGGACATAACGGGGTAATGCCATGCGCCGGCGCTCCCATGCCTGGCGGCGCGGCCCGCTGTCCGTCACTGCGGGCGGCGAGCCAGGATCCCCACTCGGGCCACCACGACCCATCGACGCGCGTCGCGCGCGAACGCCACGTCGCGGCGTCCACATAACGGTCGCCGATCTGGCGCGTGGCAATGTCGTAGCGCCGGCCCGGGTGACCCGGCTCGGAAACAATGCCCGCATTGTGACCGCCATTGGTCAGCAGGAAGGTCAACTCGGTGTCGGTGAAAAGGTTAACCTTGTAGACCGATTGCCAGGGCGCGATGTGATCGGTCTCGGTGCCCACCACAAACATCGGGACACGCAGGTCTTTCAGGGCGATGACGCTGCCCTCGACGGCGTAACGGCCGGCGGTGAGCCGGTTTTCCAGAAACAGGCCTCGCAGATATTGCGAATGCATGAGATAGGGCAAACGCGTCGGGTCCGCATTCCAGGCCAGCAGATCGCTCATCTGCTCCCGCTCGCCCAGCAGATAATTCCTCGTCATCTTCGACCACACCAGATCGTCGCTGCGCAGCGAGCGAAATGCGGCGCTCATTCGTGCCGAATCGAGCACGCCTTGATCCCACATCATATCTTCGAGAAAAGCGACCTGGCTTTCGTCCACGAACAGCATCAGTTCGCCAGCCTCGCTGAAATCGGTCTGGCCCGCGAGCAAGGTGACCGTCTTGAGCCGGTCGTCGCCATCGCGTGCCATGGTGGCTGCGGCAATCGCAAGCAGCGTGCCGCCGAGGCAATAGCCGCAGGCATGGACCTTGCGGCCGGGGACCACGGCATTGACCGCCGCGAGCGCGGTCATCACGCCTTTGGTGCGGTAGTCGTCGAGCGCGACGTCGCGGTCGGCAGGGGTCGGATTGCACCAGGATATCATGAATACCGTGATGCCGCGGTCTACCAGATAGCGCACCAGCGAACGCTGCGGCGCGAGGTCGAGCACGTAATACTTCATGATCCAGGCCGGCACGATCAGCATCGGCTCCGCGAGCACATCCGGCGTGGCGGGGCTGTACTGGATCAACTCCATCAGCTCGTTGCGGAAAATCACCTGGCCAGGCGTCGCCGCGATGGCCTCGCCGATCCGAAAGCCCTTGTCGGGTTCCGGCGGCGTCATCGTGACGGCGTGTGCCCAGTCTTCGACAAGGTTGCGCATACCACGCACGAGGTTGGCGCCTGCTTCGTTGCGCGTGCGCTCGACCACCACCGGATTCAGCCATGGCACATTGGAGGGCGAGAACGCGTCGAGAGACTGGTGCACCATGTAGCCGACCCGCTCGGCATCCCTTGGCTTCATCCCGCGCAGCGGTCGCATGGCGCAGCGCCACCACTCCTCCTGCGCGAGGAATGCCTGCTGCAGCCAGAGAAACGGGAACTTCTGCCAAGCGGGATCGCTGAAGCGGTGGTCGGTCGGTTCGGGCTTGAGCAACGGCACGGTGTTGCCGCTCGTCAGGGCAGCGAGCCTTGCGGCCAGCACGGCGCCCAGTGCTGCAAGTTCGAGCTGCCGCCCGGAAGCACGCGAAAAATGCGACAGCCAGTCGAGCCAGGCCGCGGCTTCCGCATGCGGTGAGACCCCTGCGGTGAACCGCGCGATCGTGCTGCGGCCGACCCGATCAAGAGTATCAAAGGAGGGCAGATTGACCACAGGCGAAGGCGGAGGCGGGCACGACGTTGACGGCGTCGGCTGCGTCGACACCGGGCGGTGCAGGACAACGGGCGAGTTCTTCACTGTCTCGATCATGACCGAATACGCTTGCGATTCATTATGCATGCATACACGACGCCGACCCGCCCGCATTGACCCTGATCAATATGGGCTGGCGGGCCAGGCTGCTTCTCTCGATCGAAGCCTGACCAGGAAAAATAGATAAAAAATGGATGCGGAAGTTACAGCCGCATTGCAGCGCATGGCGCTTTGGGAAAGGGCCTCAGCGCGCCCCGACGCCGCGTGCCGTGCCGATCTGCCGCTTCAGCTCCGCGATACCGACGGCGCCGTGAACGACCTGCCGGCCGATCACGTCGTCAGTGCGGCCCGTCATGCCAAAAATGAGACTCATGCACCGCAAGATTTGACAGCCTGTTCGGCGATCGCTTACCTGATTTTCGTCCCTGCCGGCCGATCCGCGCCGCGGTGACCGGACCTGAACGGGCCGAGACAAAGCGGGCTGTACGGAGCGGCTGGATCATGGACCAGACTACAGTGCCTGAAAGTGTCGAAGACAGCCAGCGCACCTCCGCCACCGCGATCGCCGTTGCCGCCATCGTCGTCCTGATTTGCTCCTATTGCGTGAACGCGATGGACCGCACGCTGTTCCCGCTGATGCTCACCGACGTGCGACGGGAATACGGCTTCACCCTGCCCCAGGCCGGACTGATGTCGACGTTCTTCACGTTGGGCATGACGCTTGCGGGAATTCCGACCGGCTATCTGATGTCGCGATACTCGCGCAAGACGGTGATCCAGGTCGGCATCCTGATCTATTCGGCGGCAACCATCATCACGGTGGCCGCCAGCGGCTTCGCCGACATGCTGCTCTATCGCGCGATCACCGGGATCGGCGAGGCCATGCAACTCACCGCGCTCTTGGCGGTGTTTTCCAGCTATTTCTCGCGCTATCGCGCCGCAGGGGTCGGCATTCTGAACTACGCCTATGCGGGGGGCGCGGCCATCGGCCCGGCGCTCGGCGCCAGGCTGCTGGTCGATTACGGGACGTGGCGCGCGCCCATGATCGTCTATGGCGTCATTGGACTGGTGATGATGGCGCTGATCGCCGCGGTGGTGCGCCCGAGCCTCAGCGAAACCAACACCACGAAACAGCCGGAAGCCGGACTTTCCAATGGCGGTGCCACGACGCTCGGAAATCTCAATACCTGCGTGCTCGCGATTTTGAGCATCATCTTCGGCCTCGCGCTTTACGGCTATCTCGGGATGTATCCGACCTTCTTGCGCGAGCAACTGCACTATGCGCCCCCCGATGCCGGGCGCGTGATGAGCATCTACGGGCTTGGCGTGCTGGTATCGGTCATCTCCGGATGGCTCGGTGACCGCTTCTCGCCGCGCGTGATTCTGGGCTTAAGCTTCCTGGTCGCGAGCGCCATCGCGGCGCTGCTGTTCAACGGCCCGACCGATTTTGCGGCACAGGCCGCGTTCTCCTTCGTGCTTGGCGCGACCTTCAGCGGAACCATCTTCGTCAACCTCGCCGCCTGCCACGTGAAATCGGTTTCGGCGGATCTCGCCGGCCGCGCCTCCGGCGTGTTTGTGACGAGCCTCTACGGCTCCGCGACGATCGCCGGATATGTCATCGGCTGGATCGTCGGTCTCGCAGGGTGGACGGTCGCGGGGAATGTTCAGCTCGTCCTGCTTTGCGCCGCCGGCGCGCTCATTTCACTGGCGCTGCGGCCGGAGCGGATGGCCACGCGGACGAACTGAGCTGCAACGCCAACAAAAAGAGCAGCGAGCAACCGATGCCGCACCACACCAGCGACCTGCCGGTCGTGACCGTCAACGTCTTTCCCGGCGGCTTCAACTGGGGTCTCTACGTCGGACAGGACAAGGGCTTCTTCGCACAGCACGGCATCGCCGTGGAAATGCAAGCCACGCCCAATTCCGTCACGCAGATGACCGATTTTGCGGCAAGCAAATTCGATATCGCGATGACGGCGGTCGACAATATCGTCGCCTATGTCGAAGGACAGGGCGAGGCGCCGATCGGGCCGCAGCCCGATTTCATGGCCGTGATGGGAAGCGACAGCGGATTTCTCAGCCTCGTCACCTCGCCCGCCATCAAGCGCATCGCGGACCTTGCGGGCAAAACCCTCTCCGTCGATGCGATGACCACCGGCTATGCCTTTGTCCTTTACGAGATCATGCGCCGCAATGGCCTCGACAAGGACAAGGGCGACTATGAGATCGTCCGCGCCGGCGGCATGGTGCAGCGCTGGAACGCACTTCGCGAAGGCCATCACGCGGCGACACTATTGTCCGCGCCCTACAACATCATCGCGAAAAACGACGGCTTCACCGAGTTCGTGAAGGCCACCGACATCCTCGGGCCCTACCAGGGCAATGTCGCAGCGGTGCGCCGGCCCTGGGCGAAGCAAAACAGATCGAAGGTCCTGGCCTATATAAGCGGCTATCGCCGTTCGATTGCCTGGCTATATGCGCCCGCCAACCGCGTCGAGGCGATCGAGATCCTGCGCCGGCATCTTCCGCAGATGCGACCCGAGATCGCCGAAGCAAGCTACGCGGAATTGCTCGATCCGGCGAAAGGCTTTTTCCGGAGCGGTGATATCGACCGCGAGGGGCTCGCCTGCGTTCTCCAACTGCGCAGCCGCTACGGCAGCCCATCGAGGCTGTTGAACGATCCTGCAAAATATTGCGATCTCAGCTTTGGCAAGGAAGCGCGATAGCGCCTTGGCATCCCTGCACATCACCGACCGCAGATGAATACCCCTATGGCTGTTGTGGGTCCGTTGCATCGCCAAATGTGATCTATTTCACATTAGTGCGGTCAACTTCCCTTCAAGGCGCTTGCCGTCGGCTTCCCTGAATCAGCGGTTTCCCGCTGAACCTTCATGCCATGAAGCGCGACTCATGATCAGGCTGGTTTGGAGGTCGCAGATGACTGCTATGACGAAAGTTATTTCCCGTGCGTTTCCCGTAACGTCACTTCGCCGCGACGTGCTCAAGCAGCTTGCGCTGTTTTGTGGCGCCGGGCTCACGGTATGGCTGCTGATGGCAACCTATGGTCTGGATTTGAGCCCCGGATTTTTCTGATCTTGGCTCGAACGAGAAACCCCGCGCGATGGCAATCGACGGGGTTTTGTTTTGGGTCAGCGCGCCTTCGCGCCTGAGCAGCGGAGCATCTCTCTGAGGTGCAGCGCGTGGCCGGCGAACGGGCGCGTGAGCGGGTTGCGACCGAGGCGCGCGTCAGCGGCGACCGCCGAAGCCAAACGGAGAAGCGCCAGGCAGCGAATTGATGCCGCTCTCGATACCCCCGGGTTGCTGGGCGTAGCCGACCCCGAGTGACAGGCTGAGATTCGACGTCGGACGGATTTCGACGCCCGCATGGGCGCCATAGGCGGGCACTGTGTTGGACATGGAGTCGAAGCCGGCAAAAGGACTACCGATGCCGGAATTGTATTTCAGGCTGTCGAAACCGGCATAGACCGTGACAGGCGCGTTCTTGAAGTTGTAGCCGAACTGCACACCTTCGTAGGAGAGCGGACGCATATTGCCCCATGCTCCATCCTGGCCAAGGCCGCTCATGTTCAAACCCAATCCGCCGCGTTCGCTGCCGACAAACCAGCCGTTCGGAAGATTGTAACGCGAGGAAAAGCTGCCGCCTCTGAAGTCGCCGCCGTCGAGGCCCGGGATGGTGCCGTAGATGTTCGAGCTCTGGCCGCCACCGAAGCCGATCGGCCAACCTGAAGTCCAATATGGCACCGAGGCGACTTGCGCGTGGACCGCTCGCCCGCCGAGACAAAGCGCGGCCAATGCCAATGCGAAGCCTAATCTGCCGGGGACCATGGACATCCGTGCGACCGCCAAATGTGCAATAAAACTATAGGGTCAAGACATCGAGAACGCCAGAGCGGCGGCGCCGGCCTGAAGTTCAGGTCGCTCCCCGCGGGAACCGGATTCTTGCCACCGGGGACAGGCGCGCAAAAAGCGCCGCAGAGACAGCACCTGCTCGCAGAGACCGAAAAGCGCCTAGAAAATATAACGAGAAATGGCCGCAGAAGCGGCTTTCCTGCCTATTGGCTCACCGGTGCGGGTTTGCGAAGACTGGATGGTGGGCGCACCAGGGCTCGAACCTGGGACCCGATGATTAAGAGTCATCTGCTCTACCAACTGAGCTATGCGCCCGGAACCGGCCCCGGAAAGCCTTCGCAAGAGGGCGTCGTTTAGCAAAGCGACCCCGCGATGTCCAGCAAGCCGGCGGGGTTTTCCCGGCCTTGTCGGGGGCCCCTAAATATCGGAAAAGCCGCCGGAATCCGGCGGCTGTTCCTTAAGCTTCGGGGCGCGAGAGGCTCGAGCGGCTAGAGCCGCTCGGGGCCGCTCCGATCGCCGTCCCGGTCATCGCCGCGATCACCACCCATCATGCCGTGGTCAAATCCGTGGTGGCGCCAGCCACCGCCAAACCGGCCTCCCATATGGGTCAGGAACGTGAGCCGGCGTTTCTGGCCCTCGTCGAGCGTCTTGTAGAGCGGGTCAGCCGCATCCGCGATCTTCTTCAGCGCCGCCGCCGACGTCACCATGTTGTCGGCGCGCTCGCGCAGGCGCGTCACCGGGTCCTTCTGCGAATCCTCTTCCGGCTTCGCGTTCATCCGCGCATTGGCGCGATCGATCCGTATCTTGGCGAAATCCCGCACCGCGGCCTCGAGCGGCGGCCACAGCTTTTCCTGATCGGCGTTGAGTTTCAGTCCGGCGTGGACCGCCGCAATCCGCGCGTCGACAAAGGCCGCCCTGTCCTCCGGGTTCATGCGCATATGCCCCATATGCTCATGGAACCAATGATTGTGCTGGGCGTAGACCGCCGTCGAACCAGCGATGGCGAGCGCTGCGACGCCGGCGATAGCAAATTTCCTCATGTCAACCTCCTCTGAAGGTCGGCAAAGGATGAGCCCGCACTTCCCGGCAATCAACTTACAGTTCGGCAACAGAGCCCTCTGTTACCAAGATTTAATCTTGCTAACGCTTATTAACTGGCGCGTATTCTGATCGCAAAACCGGTGCCCACTTTTGCGGAATACGCGCTAATTCAAATCATTCCCAACAAGCGCGGCAGCCACAGCGAAATCTCGGGGACGTAGGTGATCAGGCCGAGGAAGATCAGCATCGCGCACAGCCACGGCAACACCGCGATCGTGATTTCGCTGATACCCATCTTCGCGATCCCGCTGGCGATGTAGAGATTGAGTCCGACCGGCGGATGGCAGAGCCCGACCTCGGTATTCACGATCATCAAGACGCCAAGATGGACCGGATGGATGCCGATCTTGGTGGCGAGCGGAAACAGGATCGGCGCCATGATCAGGAGGATCGACGACGGGTCCATGACGTTGCCGGCGGCCAGCAGGATGATGTTGACCACCAGCAGGAACGTCCAGATCCCGAAATTCTTGTCGATGATCCAGGCAGCCATCTCCTGCGGAATCTGCTCATGCGTCATCAGGAACGAGAACAAAACCGCGTTGGTGATGATGTAGAGCAGCATCGAGCTCATGCTCGCCGCCTGCAGCAACACCTTGCCGACGCCGTTCAGCTTCAATTCCTTGTAGACGAACACGGTGATGAAGAAGGCGTAGGTCGCCGCCACGGCAGCGGCCTCAGTCGGCGTGAAGATTCCGCCATAGATGCCGCCGAGCACGATCGCAATCAGGAGCAGGCCCCAGAAGGCTTCCCGGAACGCGGTCCATTGCTGCTTCAAGGTCGCCCGCGGCATCTTCGGATAACCGTTGCGGTAGGCGATGAACCAGGTCACCGCCGCCAGCATCAAGGCCAGCATGACCCCCGGCACGATGCCGGCCATGAACAACGCGCCGATCGAGGTGTTGGTGGAGACGCCATACAGCACCAGGATGATCGAGGGCGGCACCAGGATTCCGAGCGCGCCCGAGGTCGAGATCACGCCGACACCGAACCGCCTGGGATAGCCGTGTTCGACCATCGCCGGCATCATGATTGAGCCGATCGCCACCACGGTTGCGACGCTGGAGCCGGAAATCGCGGCGAACATCGCGCACGCCGCGACGCCGGCCAGGCCCAGCCCGCCCGGCATATGGCCGACAAGCGAGGTGGTAAAGGCGATCATGCGGCGCGCGACGCCACCGCGGGTCAGGAAAGTGCCGGCGAGGATGAAGAACGGGATCGCCATGATGCCGAAATTGTCGAGCCCGGAAAACAATTTCAGGCCGACGCTTTCGATCGGCACCTCCGTCATCGTGAACAGGAAAGTCAGCACGGTGAGGCCGAGCGAAATCGAGATCGGCATGCCCGTCAGCATCAGGGCAAATAGCAGTCCGAAAATCAGCGCAGCGCTCATCACGCTTCTCCCATCGCGACGGGCGCTTCGGGGCTAACCTCGATGCCATCGACGTTGGTCGCGTCGTGATGCGGCAGATCGCCGGTCCAGAAATAGCTCCAGCACACTTGCAGGAAGCGGAAGCACATCAAGTAGGAGCCGAGCGGGATGCAGGCATAGACGATCCAGCTTGGCAGCTCGAGATCGGGCGAGACCTGGTCGGTGCTCATCAATTCGATGACGAATTTCGCGCCCATGGTACCGACGATCGCCGTGAACAGCGCGCCGCCGAGCAGGCCGAACAGCACGACGCCCTTCTGCCATTCCGGATTGAGCTGCTTGATCAGGACGTCGACGCCGACATGGATGCCGGTGCGCACGCCATAGGCCGCACCGAACTTCGCCATCCAGATGAACATGTAGATGCACAGCTCCTGCGCCCAGGAGATGTGGATGGCGATCAGATAGGGATACAGAAACGGCACGCCGGTGCCGAAGCGATGCAGGACGGAGATGAAAATCAGGATCGTCGCAGCCGCCATCAGCGAACTGATCAGAATTTCCTCGAGCCGATCAAGGATACGAAGCAGCACCAATGTCCCCCTACAATCTGGCCAGAAAATGCGGCCAGCAGAAACCGCCAATTGTAATGTTGCTCGTCATGGCCGGGCATAGCCGTCTGAAGGACGGCGTCGCTTCCGCTCGCCTATGCCCGGCCATCCACGCCTTTCGTTGCTGAACGTTAGGACGTGGATGCCCGGGTCATCAAGCGCGAAGACGCGCTTCGCGCTTTTGCCCGGGCATGACGGGTGAAAGAATGGAGTTTCATTGCCGACAGTTCGAAGAGTGCCCGCCGGCACCCTTCACTAATGGCTGACCCCGCCGGTTTCCTTGATGAACTCGTCGATCAGCGGTTGACCAACCCGGCCTGCGACCTCCTTGTACACCGGGTCCATCGCCTTTCGCATGGCGGCGTCCTGCTCCGGCGTCAGCTTGATGATTTCGGTCTTGCCGGCCTTCTTGATTTCCTCAAGCGCCTCGTCGTTTTCCTTCGCCGACTGTCCATTGCCGAAGGCGGTCGCCTCCTTCATGGCCTTGTCGAGCTGGCCGCGAATGTCGGCCGGCAGGCCGTCCCAGAACTTCTTGTTCACGACCACGACATAGCCAATGTAGCCATGGTTGGTCATGGTCATGTACTTCTGCACCTCGTGCATTTTCTGGGTGTAGATGTTGGACGGGGTGTTCTCCTGACCGTCGACCACGCCGGTCTGCAGCGCCTGGTACACTTCGCTGAACGCCATCACCTGCGGGATCGCGCCGAGCGCGCGGAACTGCGCCTCAAGCACCTTCGACGACTGGATGCGGAATTTCACGCCCTTGTAGTCCGAAGGCGCGATCAGCTTCTTGTTGGCGGTCATCTGCTTGAAGCCATTGTCCCAGTAGGCGAGCCCGGTCATGCCTTTCGGCTCGAGCAGCTTGAGCAGTTTTGCGCCGAGCGGTCCGTCGGTCACTTTGCGCAAGGTGGCGAGGTCGGGAAGGATATAGGGAAGATCGAACACCTCGAATTCGCGGACGCCGATCGGGCCGAACTTCGAGTTCGAGGGCGCCAGCATCTGAACCGCGCCGAGTTGCAGCGCCTCCAGTTCCTCCTTGTCCTTGTAGAGGGTCGAGTTCGGGTAGACCTCCACCTTGACCTTGCCGTCGGTGTATTTCTCGGCAAGTTCCTTGAACTTTTCGGCCGCCTTGCCCTTTGGCGTGTCGGAGGCGACGACGTGGCTGAATTTGATGATGATCGGCGCCTGCGCCAAGGCGGGTCCCGCCAGCGCCAGCGCCGCGACCGAGGCCGCAGCCAATACCAGTTTACGCATTTGACCTCCCGCATGAATTATTTGGGAACGCGCGCGAGCGGCGCAGCTCCGGAAAACCTTGTGTGCCGGCCCGAACCAATACAGAGAAGCAGGCCCAAAGGCCATTGCCCGTTCGCAGGGGTCGCCGGAAAGCGTTGCTGCAGCGCAAAAAAACGCGGCCTCGAAGCGCCGCGTTTCGCAATTCCGTAATCACCGGTCATTCCGGGGCGCGTCGACGACGCGAACCCGGAATCTCGAGATTCCGGGTCTGGTCCTCCGAACCATCCCGGAATGACGGCCCAACAATGCTCAGCCCGCTGCGGCGGCCGGGACGTCGCGCTGGCGCTTCATCACGATCTTGTTGAGCGCGCCGAGATAGGCCTTGGCCGAGGCCACCAGCGTATCCGGATCCGAGGCCCTTGCGGTCATCGAGCGGCCCTCATGGGCAAGGCGCACCGACACCTCGGCCTGCGCGTCGGTTCCTTCCGTGACGGCGTGGACCTGGTAGAGCTCGAGTTTCGCCTCATGCGGCACCAGCAGCTTGATGCAGTTGAAGACCGCATCGACCGGGCCGTTGCCTTCGGCCTCCTCGATCTTGATCTGGCCGTCGACATTGAGCTTCATGGTGGCGCGCTGCGGACCATGAGTGCCGGCGATGACCGTGAGGGAAGCCAGCTTGATACGATCATGCGAGGCTGCGATTTCCTGGTCGACCAGCGCCTCGATGTCCTCGTCGTAGATGTCCTTCTTGCGGTCGGCGAGTGCCTTCATCCGCACGAACGCATCTTCGAGCTGGTTGGCGCCGAGCTTGTAGCCCATCTCCTCCAGCTTGTGCACGAAGGCATGGCGTCCGGAATGCTTGCCCAGCACCAGAGAGGATTGCTTCAGGCCGACCATTTCAGGACGCATGATCTCGTAGGTCGAGGCGTCCTTCAGCACGCCGTCCTGATGGATGCCGCTTTCGTGGGCGAAGGCGTTCCGGCCCACGATTGCCTTGTTGTACTGCACCGGGAACGAGGTCGCCGCCGAGACCAGCTTGGAGGCCCGCGTCAGCATGGTGGTGTCGATCTTGTTCCAGTACGGAAACTTGTCGTTGCGCACATTGATGGCCATCACGACTTCCTCGAGCGCGGCATTGCCTGCCCGCTCGCCGATGCCGTTGATGGTGCACTCGATCTGCCGCGCACCGCCGGCGAGCCCCGCCAGCGAATTCGCCACCGCCATGCCGAGATCGTTGTGGCAGTGGACCGAGAACACCGCCTTGTCGGAATTCGGCACCCGCTCGATCAGGGTGCGCATGAAGTTCGTATATTCTTCCGGCACCGTATAGCCGACGGTATCGGGAATATTGACCGTGGTGGCGCCGGCCTTGATCACGGCTTCGACGACCCGGCACAGGAATTCCATTTCGCTGCGGGTACCGTCCTCGGCCGACCATTCGACGTCGTCAATCTGGTTGCGGGCGCGGGCGACGTTGGCGATCGAGGTCTCGATCACCTGCTCCGGCGTCATGTTTAGTTTGACGCGCATGTGCAGCGGCGAGGTCGCGATCACGGTATGGACCCGGCCGCGTTTCGCGAACTTCACCGCTTCCGCGCAACGGTCGATGTCTTTCGGGTGCGCCCGCGAGAGCCCGGCGATGATCGCGTTCTTGGAGCGCCGGGCGATCTCGCTCACCGCCTGGAAATCGCCTTCGGAGGTGATGGGAAAGCCGGCTTCGATGACATCGACGCCCATCTCGTCCAGCATCTCGGCGACCTCGAGCTTCTCCTCGAAGGTCATGGTGGCGCCGGGGCATTGTTCGCCGTCGCGCAAGGTGGTGTCGAATATAACGACGCGGTCCTTGTCGGACTTGTTCACTTTGGTCATTTCGAAAATTCCTCTAGGTCGTGCGCTGCTTTTTTCGAGCGCTGAAGGGGTCTGGTAATCTCGCGCAACCCCTGAGTGCCCAGGCGCAAACCGCCCAGACGGCCCTCAGGGGCCGATAAGAAGCAGAAGCCCGCCGAGAAGCAGGGTGGGCAAGGACGCAGCCGGAATCGCCTCGGGACCAACGGCCCTGGCCGCCCCGTCCTGAACTCCGTACTTTTCGCTGCGAATCAGCATTGCCAGACCCTTTAAAGCGCCATTCTGAGGCAAAACCGTTGACGGTTGGTTGCCTCGGACGCGCTTCAGGGTCGTTCTAAACGAGAAATGCCTGCAGCCGCAATGCCAAAAGATAGTCAGATTGGCTGACCTATTTTAAGAACCAGCGAACGGACGTGGTGCCCGAGACAGCCGTGTCAGCTTCGATGTCGCGGTGGATGCGCCCGAAAAGTCCCGCCGCGGCTGACCAGTTAGATCGTGCCAATCAGCGCGCGTCCTTACGGCCGGGCACGCTTCTTCGCCTGCTTCGCCCTCTTCGCCTTTTTTGCCTTTTTTGCCTTCTTTGCCTTTTTCACGACGGTCTTCTTTTTCTTGGCCTTCTTTGCACCTGTCTTTTTCGGGTTTTTAGTACCCGTCGGGCGCGCGGTCCCCTTCGCGACGAACGGAAGCGCGCCGCCCCAATCGGCGTCGAAGATCGGCCCGAAATACTGGGCGATCTCCGGACTCTCGAGGATCACGCCGGCGTCGCAATTCTCGTCGATGCCTGCCGGCGAAAAGTTCTGACTGCTGACGACGACGGTCTTGCCATCGATCACGAAACCCTTGTTATGCACGTTAGGTTGAGTGCGAATGTTGGCGGTCAGATCGACGCCGACCGCCTTCATTTTCTCACCCCATTTCTCCGCGTAGTTTGCGCTGACAATCAGCCTGACTTCCTTCTTGCCGGCGATCTTGTCCGCGATCGCCTGCAGCAGCTTGTCATACAGCGAGCCGTCGCCTTTCGACGCTTCGATATATTGTAGCTGGATATGGATGGAATTCTGCGCGCCCCGGATCAGATTCATGATGTTGGTCAGGTATTGCCCGTCAGTTCCGCCGGGCTTCGTCCTGTCGGGCGTCAGCAACGGCGTAACCCTGAGCGAGAGCTTGTTGAAGACCTTGGCCGCGACCGCGGCGCCCGCCGCCTTGCTCCTGGGCTGGAGCGGCGGCGTTGGATTGCTTTCCTTTTGCTTTTTTGCGTGCGCGTCGTCGATCGCTTTTTCGGTCGCGGTCGCCTCGGGTGTCGCGCGCGCAGCGGCCGCGCCCGGTGCCGCATGCGCAGCGGCCGCACCGGGTGCCGGGTGCGCAGCCGCTGTTCGATAGTCGAAGTTGAGATAGGCCACGAAAGTTTTTGCCAGGCCGGCGTCCTCGATAATGACGTGCCAGTCGCGGTCCTCGGTTGACGGCGGATTGCTCAAATCGGGTTCGTTACTCCTGTTGAGATTGCCGCTCGAGAGCCAGAATGCGCTGTTGTCCCGGACGATGACCTTGATGTGATAGGCGTAGGGAAACGACCATTGCGCGGCAAACTTGTCGGAGCGGGTGAGCGCCCACGCGATGTTCGCACGGTTTCCGAGCGCCTGGTCAAGGTCCTGAACCGTCTGCCAATCGGTCTGGTCGCGCGTCGGATTTGGCGCGGGATCGTCCAGCACCATCTGCAGCGTCCTGGGTCCGGCGAGGTTCTTCTTGAAGTCACCGAGGATCTCCGCCGAGGTGAAGTCGTACATGCCAACGATCAGCGAGGAATTCGCGCCATCCAGGAATTTGGCCAGCGTCACCAGGCCCGCGTCCGGGCTCGCCGCTGTGGTGACCGTCGCGGTGATATTGACGGGTACCAGCGGCGGACAGCCCACCGGGTCATAGGCTAGCTGCGATTTCTGTTGATGGGCCGCCAGCGCGTTGGCGCCAGCCGGGAAGGCATTGCTCTGGATCTTGAGCTTCTTTTGCGTGTCGCTTTGCGCGCTGCTCAGCAGTTCGCCACTCGGCAGTTCGCGCTCGAGCGGCCATTCGGGCTCCCCCTCCTCCGGCCGCCTGTAAGTGTGGCTGATCGCGGCCGCGAGCGGATCGATCGCACGCAGGCGCTGATAGGGGCGCGCCTCGCGTACGTCGACCGCAACGCCTCCAAGATTTTCCGGCAGCGCCTCGCCACGCGGCACATCCGCCAACGCGTGCTTGGTGTGGACGGTTGCGACGATCGCGCGCTTGCCGGTCAATTGGTGGCCCGAGATTTCATATCCGGGGCGGACCGTAAGGACTCCGGCTTTGGCCAATTTGGGCAGGTTCTTCGTGATGGTTTGATCGATGTCGCGATCGCTCTTGTCAGCCATTCTCGTTCCCCCCGATCTTGCGCCGGCGTGTCACCGAACGATCGGCCACAAGCGCTGGCAAACCCCTCAGACGGAAATATATCCCACTCAAGGCAGGGTTGCGACACAAATCTGACGCTACCGCAACCTTGACGAGTGCGGCCAACGGCCGTTCCGCGCGAGGCCGGCCTGCTACAAACGGCCCGGCGAGCTTTTCGGCGTTCACAAAAATCGCAAAGCTGGTTGCCGGGCGATTTTGCGGACCGTCCCTTGAGGGTATGAAGGCGCTTCCTCGCCACCCATTGGCCGCTCCTGTAATATCGCCGCGGGGTCGAAGAACCCGATGAGGATGAGTAAATGTCAGGGAATTCGCCTGCTCGGTTGCCGGTCACCCTCCGCGATATCGAGGCGGCAGCTGGTGTCCTCGCCGACTTCGTGAAACGGACTAGCTTCGATCACAGCCGCACGATGTCAGACATCCTCGGCGCAAGCATCTGGCTCAAATTCGAGAACCTGCAGTTCACGGCGACGTTCAAGGAGCGCGGAGCGCTCAATCGGCTCTCGGCAATGCCTGCCGACGAGCGGCAGCGAGGCGTGATCGCTGCCTCGGCGGGCAACCACGCCCAGGGCGTGGCCTACCACGCGGCCCGGCTTTCAATCCCTGCAACCATCTTCGTGCCTGTCGGAACTCCGACCGTCAAAATCGAGAACACGCGCCGGCATGGCGCGACCGTGATCGAAGGCGGCGCAACCCTCGAGGAAGCCGCCACCCTGGCCGCGGACTATGGTCGCCGGGAGCGTTTGACGTTCATCCATCCCTACGACGACCCCTTGATCATCGCCGGTCAGGGCACCATCGCGCTGGAGATGCTCGCTTCGGTGCCTGACCTCGACGTCCTGATTGTGCCGATCGGCGGAGGCGGCCTGATTTCCGGCATGGCCGTCGCCGCCAAGACGCTGAAGCCCGATATCGAGATCATCGGCGTGCAGGCCGCGCTCTATCCCTCGATGTACAACCTCATCAAAGGGCAAAACCTTCCCATGCGCGGTGACACGCTGGCCGAGGGCATTGCGGTCAAGGCGCCCGGCCGCATCACGTCCGAAATCGTGCGCGCGCTCGTCGACGACGTCGTGCTCGTGGCCGAAGCGCAGCTCGAACACGCGCTCAGTCTTCTCATCACGATCGAGAAAACGGTCACGGAAGGCGCCGGCGCCGCCGGTCTGGCGGCGGTCCTTGCCAATCAGGAGCGCTTCAGGGGGCGCAAGCTCGGCCTGGTGCTGAGTGGCGGCAATCTCGACACCCGGCTCCTGTCCAGCGTGCTCACCCGCCAGCTCGCACGGGAGGGGCGTTTGTCACAGCTGAGGTTCGATATCGCGGACCGGCCCGGCCAGCTTGCCACGGTCGTCGCCGTCCTGAGCAAGGCAGGCGCCAACATCGTAGAGGTATCCCACCAACGCATCTTCACGGATCTGCCGGCCAAGGCGGTGCTCCTCGAGGTCGTGATCGAAACCAGGGACCGGTCTCATCTTGCTTCGACGATCGATGCCCTGACGGCGGCCAACCTCAATGTGGCTATCGGCGGCCATTGAGGACAGGACGCAACGCCGCCCGGCATGGTCACGCAAACGGCGCGGCTTCAGGGATCAAGACGGAGGCTCATGGAGCCTCCGCCTGCTTCGCGTGGCGCTACAAGATCTGGTGCTCGGCCTCGGTCATCCTGGCCGCAAGACGCTCCCAGGGCCTGAAGGTCTGCCTGGCAAGTTCGCCGTAGAGTTCGCACATCTTCTGCGACTCCCCGACAAGGTTCGCATAGACCCTCCTTGCGAATTCGGTCTGGACCTCGATCGCCTTGTCGAACGAGCGCACACCCACAAGCTTCTCGACAAAGGATCTGCCCTCCTCGATCGATCTCATGGTGTAGTCGGCGTAGGCATTCGCGATGGTTTGAATGCTGACAGGACAATCCGCCGGCGCGGCCGGACCGATGGAGAGCACATCCGGCGGCAAGACTTCGCCGATCAAGGGCATCGGCGCGGCGGCGACGTTCGCCGGCGTATCGGTCGACGCGACCATGGGGTCGGCTTGATCCTCGCCCGGCCGATCGAGCTTCGCCCTCCGCTGCTGTTCGGATTTCTGGCCCCGCTGATCCGCCTTCCGGCCGCGCTGTCGGGGCTTGCCGCTCGATTTGTCCTGGTGCGTCGTCGACATGGTTTAACTCCGTTGAACTGGCGCTGATGCAAAATTGAACTGAACGCCAAGACTCCGCCATGTTTGCGATAAAATCGCGGTTCTGGTTTGCTCCTTACGCGGCGCTGGTGTGGTGATTGGATCCGAATGGCGCGCGGGCGCGCGCATGGCGCTGCCGGCGCAGAGAATTGGCCTCCCGAACCAGAGCACGAGAGGCCAACGGAACCAGTACGTTCTCAACTGCTTGTCGGCGAACGGCGACAGCCATTTCAGCGGCGTCAGATCCGCCGTCCTTCAGGCGTTCGAACCGACTTCTTCCTCGGCCCTCTCCAGCGAGGCGCGGATCTCGGCGACCACCTGATTGTAGTACTCAATCAGCCGCTGCGAGCTTTGCATTTGCTCACGAAACCTGTCCGTGTCGGTTGCAGGCTCCGCGGGTTCTGGTTCGCAAAGCGACCCAAGCTCGTCCTCAGACGTCGTTTTAAGATCATGACGTACCATTTTTACAAACTCGCATGATTTGCCGTGAGCGCTGATCCCTTGCATTGGCGGCTGCATTTAAGGACTTATTTGGGCGCTTCCGGGCCACTTCAATGTTCGAAGCGGGCCAAACTGAGGGCCGCTCGGCTCCTCCCACCCATGCTATTGCGCGAATATTTTTGATCTGCATCCCCCGCGAGCGATGACCAAATCCGTTTGCGGTTGGCGCCATCGGTGGCTGAAGACGAGAGGCATTGACGTGCATCAACCGCCGAGGTTTGGCAGGATCTATTGTTATCGTTTGCAGGAGGACACCAGCTCCCGCGTCGCGACCAGAAGGCCAGGCGCCTCCAAGCGAGCGAGCGATGAATGAAAAAGCAGACAAGATCGCGGCTTCGCCTCAGCCCGGGTTTTCCAGTCTGTGGCTGTTCTTTGGTGCGGTATTTTGTTGGACCTGGTTTTTCTGGATACTGGCTGCGGCATTGGCAACAAGCGCGCTGTCACCTTTGGGCATCGCACTGGAAGTGCTCGGCTTGCTTGGTCCGATGCTGGGCGGAATCGGTTTCGCCTATTTCACGCTGAGCAAGGAAGGCTGGATTGAATACTGGTCGCGCATAGTCGATCCGCGCCGTATCCGGGCAAAATGGTACTTGATTATCTTTCTCCTCGTCCCCGGCCTCTATGCGGTTGCGGTGTTGCTCGACGTTGCTTCGGGCGGAAGTGCGGCGCATCTCGCCGGCAAAAAAATGACGCCCTTTCTGTCCGCACCGGCGACCATTGCTCCCTTTCTGTTCGGCGTGTTGATCTACGGACCACTACCTGAAGAGTTGGGCTGGCGCGGCTATGCCCTCGACCGGCTGCAGGCAAGATGGAACGCGCTGATGTCCAGTCTCGTGCTGGGCGCGATCTGGTCATTATGGCATCTGCCTCTGTTCTTTATCAGGGACACCCTGTTCCATAGCCAGGGTGCCTGGTCGTCATGGTTCTGGTTGTTCGTGGTATTGGTCGTTCCTACGGCGGTCATATACACATGGATTTTCAACAACACCCGCCGCAGCACGCTTGCGGCAATCCTTTTTCATTTCATGAGCAATCTTACTGCCGAACTCGCCAACGTTACCGACCGCACGAACCTCTATTCGACCCTGTTGTGGATCGTCGCGGCGGTAGTCGTGGTCGGGTTTTGGGGCCCGGGCACGCTGACGCGAAATGCGGCCCGTTGATATCATTGGCGCGCGGGTCGCACATGTCGGCAGGCATGAAGCCCGCTTGATCCGCGATTTCCCTGCCTGGCGTGAAGACAATTCGAAATGACGCCTTCAGTCACTCCATCCTGCGAAACTTTTGCGTGCGGCGGCCAAAACCGACTTCCGCCGTGTAGATGTTTCCTTTCGAGTCGATGGCGATGTTGTGCACCCATTTGAACTGGCCGGGCTGGTGGCCATGGCGCCCCCATTGGGTGAGCACCTTGCCATCGTTGCGGTTGATCGTGATGATCTGACCGTTCGCGCCATCGGCAATGAAAATGTATTTTTGTCCCGGGTCCTCCGAAAGCACGAGATCCCAGACCGAGCCGTTCTGCATCGTTTCCGGCTCGATCCGGAACTCCTTCACGAAAGTGCCGTCCTTGTTGAAGACCTGGATGCGATCATTGGCACGGTCGCAAACGTAGACGAGACCGTCATTGGAAATCCGGACGCAATGGACCGGATTTGAAAACTGCTCCGACGGCGGGGCGTCAGGCTTGTAGGCCGCCATCTTTTCATCGCTCGGCTTGTGTCCATAAGCTCCCCACAGGCGCTTGAAGGCACCGGACCTGGCATCGAACACGATGACACGGCAATTCTTGTAGCCGTCCGCCACGTAGAGTTCATTCGCCGGCTCGTCGAGCATCATATGCGCCGGCCTGCCGAGACTATCCTGGCTGTTGGAACCGCCGGTCACATTGGCCTTGCCGATCTGCTGGAGAAATTTTCCGTCGCCTGTGAAGGTGAGGATCTGATGATCGGCGTTATCGTTGCCGGCAAGCCAGACATTGCCCTGGCTGTCGATATGGATGCCGTGCTCCGACTTTGGCCAGTCGTAACCCGCGCCGGGGCCGCCCCAATATCGCAGCAGGTTTCCTTCCTGGTCGAACTCCAGCACCGGCGGCGCCGCCGTGCAGCACTTGGTCTCGGGCGGATTCTTGGTCGCGCCCTTCTCGTCATCGAACACGGTCGCGGGGCGATGGATGATCCAGATGTGATCGTTGCGATCAACCGCAATGCCCGAGACCTGCCCGAGGATCCAATTGCCGGGTAATGGCTTTGGCCAGTATGGCTCCGGCTGGAATTTCGGGACCCCGGGCGCATTGGAGGGTTGCCCCATCGGCGGAGGAAGTTGCTGAGAAAAAGCGGGGCTGGCAAGACTTGCGATGATCGCGGCAAGCCGCAGCACCTTGAATGATCCAATCATGAAATTCCTCCCCGGCACCTGGATTATTTCTTCTTGAGATTCTTCTTGTCGATCACGCGCCGGAAAAGCTTACGCTTTCCCCCTCACCTCCGCAAAGTGCATAGGACGATATTGCGGAGGTGGTGACTACCTGACTTTGACATATTTCCGCAGGACGCGCGGCCGGGGCTCGCCGGCGAACACGTTGCCGAATTTATCCACGGCGCCGAATTCGGCGCCGCTGCCCGTTGTCGTGCCCGGGTTGCCGCCCGGATCCAGGATGAAATATTTCACCCAGCCGTTGAGGGCGTCGCCGATTCTGATGCCCTGCTCGAATCCTGGATTTTCCACATTGTCCGATTCCGAGTCGTAGACGTAAATCATGTCCTCGTCGTTCACGGAAAAGGCGATCCCGCTCGGCATGCCGAATTGGTGCCACGTCGCCAGGTGTTTGCCGTCCTGATCGAAGATTTGTATCCGCGTATTGGCTCGATCGCACACGAACAACCGGCCTCTCTTGTCCATGGCAATGCAGTGCGGCGTCCGGAACTCGCCCGGCGCGTATCCGGTCTTGCCCCAGGACTTGATGAACTTTCCGTCCTTCGAGTATTTCACGATGCGATCGTTCGAGCCGTGACCGTCCGCGACGAAGATATCTCCGTTGGGAGCCGTCACAACGGCGGCCGGGGACCTGAAATGGTACTCGTCGTTTCCAGCTATTCCGGGTTCGCCGAGCGTCATCAGCACCTCACCGTTCGGGCTGAACTTGCGGACGAAGTGCCCGGCCTTGATCCCAGCCCTGGCGGCTATTGCCACGGCGGCTTCGCCGGCCGCATCGGTCGCCCATACATTGCCCTCGCGATCGACATGCAACCCGTGCGGCCAAATGAACATTCCCGCGCCGAAGCTTTTGACGACGTTGCCCTTTGGATCGAATTTGTAGATCGTGTCGTGAGGCTTGAGCTTGCCGTCGGGCAACATGCAGTCGAGACCGAACCGGCCGCCTTTCGCGACCGGCACCGGGCTGGTCTCGTCACATCTGATAAAGGCCCAGATACTCCCTCCGTCCGTGTCAACGGTTAAGGACGCCGGCGGTCCCATCTCACGGCCATCCGGGAGTTTTGCCCATTCGCCTCCCGGCGTGCTGGGGCCGCCTCCGTCCGCCAATCCCTTGACCGGACGATACGGATTGAAAGTGGGTCCTTGAGCGAAGCAGCCGACATCCGCCGCAAGCAGCGCCATGATCCCAAACAAAGCCGTCCGTCCAGCTTGAATTGTCGTCGACATCAGACGCCTCGTCTTCGCGATAGGGGAAATTTATCCGTGGCGGGTTTCATCCCAGCAAAGCTATCGCACGGACGTCACCCTTCTGAGAATTGAAAAATAGACGAAAATGTTCGCGCCAATTATTCGCGGCACCGCTCCAGCGCATGCCGGCGGATTGGGTGCGCTGCAGCACCGCCTCGGCCACCGCTTACTCCTGGAATGCTCCCCGGGAGCGCTTCACTGTGATCACCAGGGAAATAGCCAGCAGGGGGCAAATGATGTCCATATAAAATGGCACACCCGCGTTGCCCGGAGCGAAGTTTCCGGCAACCATCATTTCCCTGACATGTCCGACGGCGTCGCCAAGCAGGAATATCGAGGCAACGCTTACCGTTGCAGCTTTGAAATTCAGATCAGACCAGAAGGCAACGCAGGCGGTAATCCCGATTGCCAAATCGGCCATGCCGACCTCGAACTGAAACGGACTCGGCTGCCAACCAATATGGCTCGCTGCAATTTCGGGGAAGAAGACATGATAGACGCCCGCCCAAAGCCCCGCTACCCCGATGGGGAGCAGCAAAATCCATGACAGGAAACGATTGGCGGCAGACCCGCGGCCGGACCGCAGTCCTGCAACGACAAGGGCTGCGACGAATAACAAGGCGGGCAGGTTACGCAACGAAAAACCGACAGCCTGCGCTATCATCGGCGACCTCTTTCGATATCCCCCGGTGTCGAGCCCGACCAGAAGGTCCATCCTCGCGCGCACAGGCACCGCAAGGAAATCATGCTCGTTTGATCCATTTTTGCCGCAAGAGCGTTTCGGCCTGCGTCAGCGGCACCGGCTCGCTATAGTAGAACCCCTGAACCATCGTCGTCGAAGCCGCTGGCGTCAACAGCGCCTGCTCAGCCTCGGTTTCGATGCCTTGCGCAACGACTTCGATATTCAGTTCGCGCGCGATACTGATGATTGCGCGGACCATGGCCGCGCTACCGGGATCCTCAGTCCCCGCCTTCATCATCATTCGCGGGATCTTCAGGCGGCTCACATGCAGGGTTTTGAGATAATCGAGCGATGAATATTGGGTACCGAAATCGTCGATGGCAATATTTACACCGAGCCCCTGAAGTTGTTCGAGCGCGTCATTCTGCGCCATTGTGGCATGCACGAGCATCAACTCGGTAACATCAAGTTCGAGGTTGTCGGTCGCGATCTCCCATCGCGCCAGTGTCGATTGAATGAGTTTGACAAACTCTGATCCTCCCTTCAGCTGCGTCACTGAAAGGTTGACCGCGAGCGTGCGGGGTGCAATTCCGGCTTTCTGCCAAGCGTGCATCTGTTCGCAGGCGTGTTCAAGAACCCACTGCCCGATACCGATGATGGCGCCGGTTTTCTCCGCTATGGTAAGGAAGCTACCCGGTAGCATCACCCCGCGCGCGGGGTGATTCCAGCGCACCAGAGCTTCCATGCCGACAATACGGCCCGTGAGGAGCTCTACCTGGGGCTGATAATAAAGCTCGAACTCATCGCGTTCGAGCGCGCGACGTAAATCCTCGCCGAGGACGACGCGCTCGCGCACCTGTTCGTCAAGATCCGGTGAGTGGAAGCGATACTGGTCACGCCCTTCGTCCTTTGCACGGTAAAGGGCGAGATCCGCCTGCGCGAGCATATCATCTGGTCCAGCGGTTTCGGCCGCATAGGCGGCAATTCCGACGCTCACCGTGATATGCAGTTCGTCGCTGCCGAGATGAATCGGTTCTGCCACTGCGTCGCGAATCTTGGTCGCCAGCGTTCCGGCTCCGGAAAGATCGTTCAGCTCCGCCTGCAGCACGGCGAACTCATCGCCACCCAGCCTGGCAACGAGGTCAGAGTCTCGCACGACCGCCCTCAGACGGTCAGCGATTATTTTCAGCAGGAGGTCACCGGCCGGATGGCCGCGCGTATCGTTGATGTCCTTGAAGTGATCGAGATCGATATAGAGAACGGCGAAAGCACCGGCGCCCCGCCTTGCCGCGCCAAATGCCTGCTTGAGGCGGTCCACGAACGTGGCGCGATTGGCAAGACCGCTGAGGGCGTCCGTCCGCGCCAAATGCGCGATCTTTTCTTCCGTCGCCTTGCGCTCCGTGACGTCGATCAAGATGCCTTCAATTTCGATCAATCGCCCGGCGGCATCACGGATCGGCGTATAACGATTTTCGACCCAACGATAGTCTCCCCCCGCGTTGCGCAAGCGAAATTCAACGACCCCCGGCTCGCTGCCGCGTGTCGCCGCGCTCATCATCAATTCGTGGACGATCGATTGATCGTCCGGATGAATCAGGGATTTGTAGAATTGCGGCAATTCGATCATCGTCGCGGGGTCGTACCCGAGCAAGGTGATGTTCTGGGAAACATAGATCATCGGCAGCGACGGCACCCCGCGCATGCGATAGAGAATAGTGGGGCTGTTCTGGACGATCCGGTTTGCGTCAGATAATTCCGTGACATAGCGCTCACGCTGGATGGCAGTGCCCATCAGGTCCGCCAGCGTGCGCAAGATTTCGATTTCCACCGGAGTCCACCGCCGTTCGGTCCGGCAGTCGTCGAACCCGATCACGCCCCAGGGCCGGCCATCGACGACCACCGGCACAATCAGGATCGATTTCATCGCCAACCCTTCGAACAGCTTCCGCACATTCCCGGTTGTTGCGCCAAACACCTCCATCACCGGCTTTCCGGCAGCCAGGGGCGCGAAAAATGTCCCAAATTCGGGGCCGGTGCCGAACGTCGCAGCGAAGCTGTCCTTGTCAAGGATGACCGGCACGTCAGGCGCATGCCATGCATAGCGAAAGGCCAGCGCCGGCGATCCGGGTTCCGGTTTCTGCATTTCCAGCATGACCACGCGATCGGCGTGCACAGCTTCGCCGATAACCTGTAGAACATGGTTCACGGTTTCGTCGAGCGCCCCGATCGACAGCAGTTCTTCAGCCGCCAGATTGACGCTGCGGAGCAGCTCACCGCGATAGACGATTGCTTCTGTCGCGTGTTTGCGCTCGGTGATATCTTGATTGACTCCGTAGGTCTTTATCGTCCTTCCGCTTTGGTCTTTGGCGACGAAGAAGCGCACCGAGATATAGCCCACATCGCCATTCTCGAGGATAATGCGATGTTCGAGTTCGCGGCGGTAGTGCGGGTCAGGCGAGGCGATCGCCGCCGCCGTTTCCCGACCCACAACCTCTATATCATCGGGATGGCAAAAGCGCCTGGCGTAGTCGCCGGAGCGCATGGTGTAGCCGCCGACCTTTTCGGCCGTGGTGTGAAAAATCCGGTAGAAATTATCGTTGAAGGTAAATTCGTCTTTGACGACGTCGTACTCCCAGTTGCCGGCGCGGGCCAGCTGGAGCGCATTCGACAATTGCGCTTCGCTCGCGCGCAAAGCCGCCTCAGCCTTCTTGCGTTCGGTGATATCATGCAGGATCGCGACGGTGAAACGTTTGCCGCCGAGCACGACAGTCGCCAGCGACAATTCAACCGGACATTCGCTTCCATCGCGCCGCATCGCTGCGAATTCGCGCGCCTTGCCTACCAAGCTTTCCCGGCCTGCCGCCATGAAATCGGCCATTTCCGGCGCCACATGCGCTTTTAGTTTTGGCGCCACCAGCCAATCGATAATTGCGGGCTTTGCCAGCGCTTCCTCCTCCGTATAACCGAGAATACGTTCGGCCGCCGGATTCCAGTATTGCACGCGGCCGGTTGCATCGATCAGGAGGATCGCGTCTTGCGCGGTCTCGCTGACCGCTCGGAAGCGCTCTTCGCTTTGTTGCAGCGAGGCCTGCACCTGCTCGCGCAGAAACAGGGCGCCAATCACCTTCGACAAGGTTCCGAGCGTCTCGATTTCGACGGAAGTCCATTGCCTGACGGTCTTGCAATCGTCGATGGCGATACGACCCCAATATCTTCCCGACACAAAGATCGGCACAAAGAGGCTTGAGAGATTTTTCATCTCTTGCATGGTCTGGGCAACAAGTCCCGTCGCCATATCGGCATAAGTCATCACCGGCTTGCCCTCCGACAGGGGCGCTTGCCAGGCAGCGAGCTCCTGC
This sequence comes from uncultured Alphaproteobacteria bacterium, assembly GCA_963742085.1. GTDB lineage: Bacteria > Pseudomonadota > Alphaproteobacteria > Rhizobiales > Xanthobacteraceae > Bradyrhizobium. Next base: position 301,493 of record CAVUKM010000007.1, read on the forward strand.
TCCGCGGAAAACCTCGAAATGAACGGGGGGGCGACCTGCAGCACATCCGGCGCTTGCCAGGCGAAGGATAGCGAAAGAGGAAATTCCGGGGAAGGCTCTGCCAGGATGAACATCCGATCGACGCGCAATGCATCGGCCATTGTCATCAATGCGTGCGGCATCGCGGTCGAGAGCGACAATTCGGCGACGAGTTCGGTGGCGCACAGTGCGATCGCATGCAGGAGGCGATCGTGATATGCCAAAGTATCCGCCGTCCGTTTCCGATCGGTGATGTCGCGAACGGTACCATAGAGCAGCGTACTTCCTCCCTGCACCACCCGGGTCAGGAGCACTTCGGCGAAAAACTCCTCGCCATTGTCCCGCTTGTGCGCCCACTCGAAGAAATTCATGCCTTCGCGCTGAGCCGTCTCGATGACCTCCCGCACCTTCTCGGCAGACAGCCGCCCGTCCGGCTGCCGTTCGGGAGACAAGGTCAGAAACGAACGGGAAACAAAATCCGCTTCGTCCTTTGCCCCGAACAATTTCACAGCAGCGGGGTTTCCGGCGACGAGCCGTCCGGACGACAGATCTCCGACCATGATGGCGTCACGGGTCGACTGGAAGAGGTCGCGGTATTTCGCTTCGCTCGCCCGTTGCGCTTCTTCGGCGCGCTTGCGATCGGTGATGTCGAGATACATCCCGAGCACGCCTTCGATGGCGCCTGTCGTGTCGCGCAAGGGAACCTTGCTCGTGAGGAGCGTGATGGCTCCTCCTCCGGGGGTCGTCTGCGGCTCTTCAATCAGAAGCTTGGAAATCCCGCTTTCGATGACCCGGCGGTCATCGCCCCGATATAATTCCGCCTGATCGCGCCACCCCATCTGGTAATCGTCCTTTCCGATCATATCCTCCGGCACGGCAAAACCTGCGTCCCGGGCGAATGCCGTGTTGCAACCCAGATAAACGAGATTCTTGTCCTTCCAGAACACTCTCGCGGGAATTGCGTTCAGAATCCCGGTAATGACCTGCTGCGATTCGTGAAGCTGCGTTTCAGCCAGCTTGCGCTCGGTGAAATCGTGCGCGGTCGAAATCAGAACGTCGCGATTGCCGAAGGCGGTGCGACGCAGTGCAACTTCGACCCAAAACAAATGTCCGTCTTTCGCCCTGACCTGCCATTCGAAGATTTGCGGATGACCGGCAGCCGCTTGCATGGTCGTTTGAAGCGTCCGCTCCCGGGCTGCGGCCGAACGGTCCGCTGAAATGCTGTCAATATCCAGCTTCAGGAACTCCTCGCGCGTATAGCCGAACAATTCGCAGATACGCGGATTCGCATCGACGAAAGCGCCAGTCTCGATGTCGTGGACAATGATGCCGTCGCTGACCGAATCATAGATCGCCCGGAACCTTTGCTCGCTTGCCCGCAAGGTGACTTCGGCTCGCTTGGTTTCGGTGACGTCGTGAAAATTGCCGAACGCATGGAGCCGCCCCTGTATCGTCACCGGCGCGGCGGTAATCGCTGCGCAGAATATCGAGCCGTCCTTCCGCTTCACCTTGTGTTCGATGGTCGTAGGAACTCTGTCCGTCACAAGCCGGTCAAACTGAAGCCCGATGCCGGCCAGCGCTTCGGCTGGATGGATATCCCCCACATGAAGTGCGGTCAGTTCCGCCATGCCATAGCCGAGCATCCGGCAAATGGCCCTGTTGGCGAGCACGAATCTGCGCGTCTGCGCGTCCGCCACGATAATTCCATCGACGGCGGCGTCCAGGACGGAGCGAAGCGCATCATCGTTCAATTTTGGCCTCACGTTTGCTCGTCGTGTCACTGGAACCGGCGGAACAACTCGCGTTCACCTAGGCGTCGCAGTGTCCCCACGTTCGCCGCTCATGACTGTTGACCTAAATCAATGTGGCCAGGTCATTGATGAGCGGTACGCCCGGAACAATTCGGACGTCCGCGCCCGGATTCCCAATCCGGCCGGCATCAGGCAGGTTTTGTTCGCCCGAGCCTTGAGCCCTGGCCAAAATGCCGGGGTTCTTGTTGTTGAAAGCGGGCTTTCGAGGATCGCCCGCGACTGGGGCGCAGGCTGACATGTTGCGACGCAGGCGCCTGAATGCTGTGGCGCGGCTTACCGGTGCGGCGTGCCGATCGCCGCCAGCACGTCCGACGACCAGCTCGCGACCGCAGCTTCGGTACGATAGCGCGGCAGATGATCCTCGAGCGAATAGAAGACGCATAGCGCGAGGCTGGCCCAGACCGCCGCACTGAAATAAAGGGACATCCAGGCAATCTCGTCCTTCCACTCCGCAAGGTCGTGTGTCACGACCCAACGCGTGCTCACGTCACGGAGACCCTCGAGAGGTCTCAGAAGCCTGCTGCCATCGGCAACCCCGGCCCGCCACCGGCCGATATACATCGGGACGTCGACCGTCATCAGAAACACGACATAGCCCGCAATCCCGACGATCGCGACGGCGAGGACCACGCAAACCAGACCATCGAACTCCGTCAGCAATCGGCAAAGGCCAATGCCGATCAGGTAAAAGGCAACGGCCCATATCGAGTTTTCGATGGCATTGCCCAGATAGTGGGTGGTCAGCACCGCATACCATGAGAAGCATTCCGCGATGAGGATCAACGGCACGATCACCCACGCGGCGTTCAGGGTGGTGTCCGCTCCCGTCATCACGCCCAGTTGATAGAGGATAATCGCCCATTGCGCCGCGAAGCAGATTTCGGCCACGGTCGCCACCGACCGGCCGACGACAACGCTCGACAGCCATGTGTCGAACAGGCAGATCCGCTGAACATCCGCGCGCGGAAGGAACGACCTGAAAGCACAACCGAAAACATAGGCGGCACAGAGCAGGAGCATGAGCTCGATGCCGGACGTGGTGCCGGGATTTCCGGTCGGCTGTTGGTGGAGCTGGCGGTACAGCACGAACCAAACCGCGATATTTGCGCCGCTGACCAGCGTCAACAGACCCCACCACCAGGCCACAGGATTTGACCAGGCCAGGGAACCTGACCAGGCCAGTGAAGCCGGCCGCGCCCGCCATTCCAAACTCATCGAGCACTCCGCGTGTAACCGGATCGACATGCGATTGTAGTAATCCTGTCACAAATTGCGGACCGTCACGAAAAAAAACTGTGTGCAGCCGGTCCTCTCGGGCGATCGCGGGGTGATAGCGGGCGGGTCGTTGGTCGGCGCCAACAGCACTCAGCCGGTCCGGGATGAGCCGGGTCCCGGCCCCGGCCAGACTGACGGTTTCCGGATTACGTTTCGGTGCAGCGCTCCGGCGCCTGGACGCGCGGTCTTGCCGGCGCAATGGCGGCTACTGGCGGAAACCGTTGAAAAATCGTTTCGGCTGAGGAACGAAATTTTCCAGGACCGAGGGAGCCCATTCCATGCGCGACGACGGTGACGAACGACGTCGCTTCACGCGATCTTGCTCAGCCGCGGCGACCCATCCATCCGCTCTGACCCGGCGCGAGGACGACGACGACCGCACCTTGCTTCACCCGATCAAAGAGATCGATGACATCCTCGTTGGTCATGCGGATACAGCCGGATGAAATGGCCTGGCCGATATATTCCGGCTGGTTGGTTCCGTGAATGCGATACAGCGTATCCTTCTTGCCCTCGTACAAATAGAGCGCCCGCGCGCCCAGCGGATTAGCCGGCCCTCCTGCAATGCGTTGCGGGTAAGGGCCGAGCCGCGCCTGGATCTCCGGCGTCGGGATCCAGTCAGGCCATTCAGCCATCCGGCCAACCGTAGCAACGCCGGACCAGGCCATCGCTTCCTCTCCCACCGCCACACCGTAGCGGATCGCCTTGCCTCCCGGCATGACGTAATAGAGATAACGCGCGTCGGTATCGACCAGGATCGAACCGGGCCGTTCCTTGTACGGGTAGTCGACAATATGCCGGCGATATTGCTCCGGAATGCTCGCCTGCGCGTAAGGCGCATTGGCCAGCAACTGCCGGTCCCTTTAAGTCAAGCTCGCTTCCGACGACGGCGAGAGCGTCGCTTGCATGCAACCGCCGAGCGCGAGCCCGAGCAGTCCCACGACCAACAACGCGAGCGCGGACCTCTGCACCCTGCCCTCCAAAGCGTTAGACCGCCTCATTTGCTGCCCGAATAGTGCAGAAATCATGGCACGAACGACAAGTACGGCGATGTCGGAGGGAATTCTGAAGCTTTGGCCGCTGCCCAACATCCGGATCAAGGCGGACGGGAGCGCGGTTCCGCTCAGAGAAGCCTGGCACGGACGAACAGCACACGTAAGGCGTTTGTCGCCTGCACCGTCAACATCGCATTCCCGGCAGCACTTTCGAGCGAGCCCACGGCATCCTCATGAAGCGACCTGAACTCCATCCACTCAACTGTGCTCAGATTCGTTATGAATTGATAGGCTTGGCCAACAGTGCCAATGGAAATCGTGTTGCCGTTCAGGACAATCCTGAAGGTTGTCATCAACGGCGTGTCGGAAGCCGATACTTCGCTCATGGCCAGGCCGTGGAAAGAGGACGACGAAAGCAACTCGAATTCCTTCCGTCACCGTTCGTCACGTCATGCGAGGCCGAGGTCAGGTCGACTGCCGCGACGCCGACTTCTCATCCCCGGGCTTTCTTTCCCCCAGCCTTCTTTCCTCAAGTCTTCTTTCCTCAAGTCTTGGCACAACGACGAGGCGCTTTATCTCACCGTTTGTGAAAGCCTTCAAAAACTTCTCATAGTCCTTGATCGATACGCAGCCGTTTGAATCGCCGTTGGGACCAAGCATATAATTATGCGCGAGCAGTCCGGACCGCCCCAGCGTGTCGTTATCGCCCACCGGGATCATGCGGAGCGCCTGGACACCGTGAAACAGCGTTTCCCGCGGCTTCAAGTCATAGACATTTGGCGGCGTCGCCCCGACATTTTGCTCGTGCACGTGTGCCGGATCGTCCATCAGGTTGCCATACCCTGAATGCGCTTCGAGTTTCGATCCGTCTGGCATGTAAACGACATGCGCGGAGATGTCATAGACGGCGGTCACGTTGTCGTAGCCAAGCGAGGCGAGGTCGGGCCTCCTGGCAAAGAGACCGCCATCGGGAACGAGCGAGGCAAGCGTGATGCGCCGGGGCACCAGGTCAGAGAGCTTCTCCAGCAGCGTGCGATCTTCAACTCGAACCGTTGGGACTTCAGCCCGGGCAACGGCGACGTCGTTCCTTGGATCCAGGTTCGCCTCAGCCGGACGCGACCTGGGAAGGGGAACCGCAGGCACACTCGGCGGCCTTGGTTCTTCGATGAGAGCTGCCCGCCAGCCTCGAGGCTGCAGTTCCTCGGCGAGACGATCCTTGGCCTGCTGAAATTTGATCTCGAGTTCCGGAGGCAAGGAACGAACGAGGGACGGCGGCGGGCCGTCGGCGGAACGCGGACCGGGCGCGGAACCTGCCGAAAACCGGTCGTCAAACGATGGTGCATTGATATCCGTGGGAGGGACCGCAGCCGAAACCTGGGTAACCGGACCGAAATCCTCCGTCCAGACCGCCGCCGCCGATGCCAGTACGAATGCACCTGCGCCCAGAACAATGGTGCCGGACAAGGAAAAGCCCCGTACCCCAGTGTGAGCTCTGCCCGCTCTCCTTGTGACGTAGACCATTCATTCCCCCCCGGTTCGACGCCTTGGAGAACCACCTGTCCTGGAAAGGACTCACCGGAAAACGCCGCATCATGGGAGCCAAACTGCGGCATATTCGAGACAAACGGCGGCAGCCAAACCTTCTTCGCCGACATGAAACCCGTCAAGACTCCTTACTCAAATGGCGTTGATCGAACCGGCAACAAAAGCTGAAATGGCAAGAGATCGCGATTGTGGCCGGTACTACTTGTTCGATATGTTGGCTACGCGCATCTACCGTCTCTTGCAGACGGACGTCGGATTGGTTTCCGCATCGGAGGACCGACATGACCCATGCTTCAGACACCCTGAGAGATCTTCAAGCCGGTTCTGACATGGCGCCGCTTCGCGCCAAGTCGGGCTGGATCATCGCCCTCGGCGTCGTCTATCTGCTCGCCGGATTTGTCGCGCTGGGCAGCGTCGTGATGGCGACCGTCGCAAGCGTCCTCATCGTCGGCGCGATGATGATCATTGCCGGCATCGCCGAGGTATTCAGCGCCTTCCAGGTCAAGAGTTGGGGCAAATTCCTGCTCTGGGTCGTGCTCGGTGTGCTTTACATCATCGCGGGCTTCGTCACGTTCGAGAACCCGCTGCTTGCGGCCGCACTGCTAACCCTCATTCTCGGCGCATCGCTGGTGGCCTCGGGCGTCATGCGGATCATCCTCGCCTTCAGCATGAAACGGGAAACGCCCTGGATCTGGGTGCTGCTGTCCGGTGTGATCACGCTGCTGCTTGGATTCCTGATTTTGGCGCACTGGCCGGTCTCGAGCCTCTATATCCTCGGCGTGTTCCTTGGTTTCGATCTCATCTTGGCCGGCGCGGCCTGGATCGGACTCGGCTTCGGCCTGCGCCGCGTTCGTTAAGCTGCAGCGCAGCGGGCAGCGCGCGACGCCAGGGAGACACCGATGCGCTGGATCTACCTCGCCGTCATCGTTCTGTTCGCCGCCGCGACGATCATCTTCGCGCTGCAGAACTTCGAGATCGTCACCGTGTCCTTTCTGGGCTCGAATATCCGCGTGCCGCTCGCGCTGCTGGTCGCCGTCGCCTACCTCCTAGGCGCGGCGACGGGCGGCAGCTTGTTTGCCCTGCTGCGTCGATCTTACGAAGGGTCGCGACGATAAAGGTATGAAATTGCGTCAGGCGGTTGAAATAACCCGATAATCCATTTGTTGGTTTTGGGTTACACTTCACCAGATTGTCCCAGGAAACGATTTATTCTCGTGTCATTCGGCGGTGAGACTGCTTACCCTCATGAATAAAGAGGGCCGGCCCGAACGCATAAGGTACGCGAGATGAAAAAGCTCCTTCTTGCCGGCATCGCAGCCACTGCGTTCTGTGGCGCGCCTGCGCTTGCCGCAGATATGCCACTGAAGGCAGCGCCACCGGCACCGATGCAGATATTCAACTGGACCGGTTTCTATGCAGGCGTAAACGCCGGTTATGCCTGGAGCGTCAACGACGACCTTTTGTCGTTTAACGACGTTGGCACGTTCGCCGGCGTGTCGCCCAAAGGCGGCTTCGGTGGTGGCCAGATCGGCTACAATTGGCAAAGCGGCAGTCCCTTCGTGTTCGGTCTCGAAACCGATATTCAAGGCAGCAACATCAGCGACAGCGGAATTTCAAGCGCCGGGCGCGGAACCCGGTACAACCTCGATTGGTTCGGAAGCTTCAGAGGCCGGATCGGATATGCATTCGATCGCAGCCTTGTCTACGCGACCGGCGGTTTCGCCTATGGCGGCCTCAACAAGACGACGTTCGCCGGCGTTCCGACGGATTTCCTGTTCAACGGCACGGCGACCGGATACGCTTTGGGTGCCGGTTTCGAATATAGCTTCAGCCCGGCCTGGTCCTTGAAGGTGGAATATCAGTACATCAATCTGGGTCGCAATGACATGTTCGACACGACCGGCGTCAACTACGCGAGCACGCGGAATCTCAATACAAGCGACGACGCGTTCCACACAATTCGCGTGGGATTCAACTATCGCTTCGGCGGCTGGGGCATGGCTCCGATCGTTTCGAAATACTAGTCCGATCTCGTACGCAGAAATACAAAGCCCCGGCATCACCCGGGGCTTTTCTCGTTTAGTGATTTCACCGCGTCGGGTTGTGGTTTATGGTCAAGGAAGAACCTGTCGGAAATGTCCGTCTCTGGCGGCAACGACGCCGGCGTCGCCGAGCTAGCCGCCCTTCGCTGAGCGCTTCGCCACCCGCTTTCCCCTCCCCTTGCCTTCGCTCTCCAGCGCTGTTCGCACCTGCTTGAATTCCTGCAGCGAGGCCTTGTCGGCGCGGGGAAAGTGCAGGTTGAGGCCATCCAGCGCGCTGACGATCGCAGATCCGATCACCACCCGCGCAAACCATTTGTGGTCGGAAGGCACCACGTACCACGGCGCGGAGGCCGTGGAAGTGTGGCGGACGATGTCCTGGTACACGGCCATGTACCGCGGCCAAAGCGCGCGCTCGCTGATATCGTTCATCGAGAATTTCCAGTTCTTCGAGGGCTGGTCGAGCCGGTCGAGAAACCGCTCGCGCTGCTCCTGTTTCGAGACGTTGAGGAAGAACTTCAGGATCACGGTGCCGTTGCGCGCGAGGTAGCGCTCGATCGCGGTGATATCGGCGAACCTCTCGCGCCAGATGTTCCTCGTGACCAGCTTGTGGGGGATTTTCTCCTTGGCGAGAAATTCCGGGTGGACCCGTGTCACCAGGCATTCCTCATAATAGGAACGGTTGAAGATGCCGATGCGGCCGCGTTCCGGCAGCGCAACCATGGCACGCCACATGAAGTCGTGGTTGAGTTCGTGGCTGGTCGGCTGCTTGAAGGAGGAGACCTCGCAGCCCTGCGGATTGACATCTTCGAAGATGCTTTTGATGGCGCTGTCCTTGCCTGCCGCATCCATGCCCTGAAGGATCACGAGCAGCGACCAGCGGTCCTGCGCGTAAAGCTTCTCCTGGAAATCATTCAGCCGCCCCCGGTTGGCTTCAAGAATCTTTTCGGCTCTGCCCTTGTCGAGGCCGCCCTTTTCATGGGTCCTGTGCGATCTGAGATGGAACTTGCCGGATCCGTCGAAGCGGAATGGCGCGACAAACGGCTTCAATTGGTCGCCGAGAGATTGCGAGGGTTTCTTGCTCATGAGGTCGCGAACTCCGGTTGGCGCGTGTTGACGCGAGGGTACATCGCGCCCGTGAGCAGCGCCAGCTTACTCCGTCATTGCGAGCGCCGGCGAAAGCAATCCATGCAGGCGGCGATGGCCGGATTTCTTCGTCGCTCCCGCTCGCTAGCGCAAGCGCTTCGCGTTTGTCGCAGGCAATGACGGTAAGAATCACGATGACGAGGAGAACTCGCGCTCGAGAAACGCCGTGACAAAACGCGGCATCGCCGCCGTGATGTCGGAGGCTGAACGCACCAGATGGATCGCGGAAAGTTCAGGCTGGCGTTGCCGGGCGAGAGCCGCCTCGATCCGAGCTTGCAGCGCTTCGCCCGACACATCGAGGCGCAACATCCGGATCATGGCGATTGCCGCACCCGAAACCACGCAATCCCAGTGAGGGCTCGCCGTGTAGTCCACCTCGCCCAGGCCGGTTTCCTCCGCCACTTCGCGGGCGACGCTACCGGCGATATCGACCGCGCCATCCCTGACATCATCGAGATCGGGGGTTCCCGAGGGAAAATAGATACGACCGGCATTGGCCGTATGCTGCGCCATTTCGCCGAGCACGAAGGCGCCGTCGGCACAACGCAGCGCGCCCATGCCGAAGCCGTTGAAGACCTCGCGATCAGGAAAACCCCAGTCGCGCCACGCCAGAAAGCTCGCGAAATCGGTCTCGAAGTAATCGGCGGTGAGACGGCTTTCGGTGAAGACCGGATTCCGCGCGAGCAGGACGCGGCCGTTCCACAGCTTCGGCTTCTCGCGCTGCTGATCGGAAAAATGCGCATCGATGCCGGCGCGCCGCGTTTCCCCGAACGGCCAAGGCGTGGGGCGAACGCCGAGGTCGAGGGCCGTGACGCGGTGAATGACGGGAAGCGTCATGCGGCGATCGGCCGGCTTGTCCTACTTCGCATTCATCCCGGTCGTCTTCCTGGCCTGCTCGACATATTTGTTGGTGTAGGTCTTGCTGACGTCGACATTGGCCTTCGCGACTTCAGGCGACCCCTCGCTGAACACCGCAAGCACGGCGTCAGCTCCCTTGGGATCCATTTGGCCGGTTTGCGAATACATCGGGATCGTGTTCTTCAGCGCGGCGAGATAAAGCTCCTTGTTCTTGCCGACCATTTCCGCCGGCATCTTGTCCACGATCTCTTCCGCCGTATGCGCATGGATCCAGCCGAGCGTGCTCAAGATCGCATTGGTCAGGGCCTGCACTTCCTTTTCGTGGCCGGCGACCCACGCCGTCGTCGAGTAGAGCGCGCCGCCGGGATATTCGCCGCCGAAGACGTCGAGCGTATCCTTTTGTGTTCGCGTATCGGAGAGGATGCGCAGGTCCGAATGACCGCCTTGCAGCACGGTCACCGAGGGATCGAGCATCACCGCCGCGTCAATCTGGCCCTGCTCCATCGCCGCCACGGCGGTCGCGCCCAAGCCGACGCCGATGACGGCAACGCTTGCGGGATCGACGCCGTTCTTCTTCAGGAGATATTTGAGAAAGAAATCGGTCGAGGAACCGGGTGCGCTGACGCCGACCTTCTTGCCGGCGAGATCCTTGATCGATTTGATCTCGGCGGTGTGCGCGGGCGACACCACCAGCACCTCCCCCGGATAGCGGTCGTAAACGACAAAGGACTGCAATTCCTGCTTCTTGGCGGCGAGATTGACGCAGTGGTCGAAATAGCCGGAGACGACGTCGGCGCTGCCGCCAAGCACGGCCCTCAGCGCGTCGGAACCGCCCTTCAGGTCAACCAGTTCGACCGCAAGCCCGGCCTTCTCATACTCGCCGAGCTGCTTGGCCAGCACGGTCGGCAGATAGCACAGACAGGCGCCGCCGCCGACGGCAATCGTCACCTTGCTCTGCGCTGCTGCAGGAGCGGAAATCAGGACCAGCGCCAGCAGTGCCGCGGCAAGCTTCCCCAACATCGTCCTCATGATTTCCTCCATTCATCACTTCGTTGCGTCCACGATAGAGCAGCGCGCGGGCCTTGAGAAGGTGGATATGTCACTTCACCGCCAGTGTGAACGAGGCGAAGCAATCCACCAATCCCGCAGGAAAATGGACTGTTTGCTCGGATATCCGCTGGCAGATCTGATCCGCTTCCACTGTTCTTCGCCCAGCCGAAATTGATTCTTGCGCATGATCCCAACCCTTCCTCAAGGACACGACGCATGGTCTGCGCGGCCTCGGGATCACCGACCCCGACGGTTACGTGCTTTTCTTCGGGCGTCCGAGAGAAATGGCGTAGCGTGGATAAGGCCTGTGAGTTCTTACCCGGCTCATTCTATCGACGGCGCATCGCAACCTGTTTCACGAGTTCGGCGACCTGGTCCGCGCCGGCCATGCCAAGCGCAGACAGTTGAGGATTCAGCACGCCATCATCGGGTGCATTGATCACGGCCTTGCGGATAACCGCCGAGACCTCGTCGGACAGACCCCGGGAAGCTGCGGCGGCAATTATCGATTTATAGATATAGCTGTTAAGGGCGCTTACTCCTTGAGGGCGCAACCGCTCCAGCTCCGCGAGGTCGAGCACGCTACCGGGCCATTGCATGACATCGGCATTGGGCTTCGAATAAACCTCCGCATTAAAAAACTGGCTCCTGTTTTGCGAAGGTAGCAGGAGCGTCGGCAAATCGATCGACATGGCCTGCAGCATCGTCGTGCTGCCTGGTGAGGTGATAAGCAGATCGGCTTCTGTGAGCACGCGCTCAAACGCGTGGGGTGGCTGCGGGCCGACCGCAACGCTTTCGGGCACCATTGCGCGGAGCCGCCGGCAGCTATCGGCGTTGAGATTGCCGCAGATAGCGGCGATTTCCCGGCCGGACCTCCGCAACAGGTCCACGAGCGGAAAGAGCACCAGGTTCAGATAGGCATCGACGGCGTCGTTCGCCAAACCACTCGCAAGACCGGCGATATTGTAAGTGTAAAGACCACCAACATTGATCACGATACCCCGGCCGCCGCGTCGGTCTTGCGGTATGGGGACGATCGGATCGATCCACCTGATATCGTGCCGGTTCCGCAGCAAGGGACTTGTGAGAGGAAACATGTCGATCGGGTATTTTTGCGCACAGTAGCAGGCGACTTTCGCAAGTTCCGGAATATCGGTGTCGGTCTTGCGAACATATGGAAGACTATCGACGTACACAACGGGTACATCGAGATCCGCAATACTGTTCGCCGAAGCAGGATCGTTGATCACCAGAGCGACGTCGGGTCGTGGCGGCGGGTGCGGGTCGAATTCGTGATGCGACCCCAGGAAGTCTTTCTTCAAGGCGACGGAGTGTTCGTCGCCATGGAATATGACGCGGGCGCCTGGCAGCTTTTCCAGGATAAGCCGAAGCTTGCCTACGCCACCCCAGCCGATGTGACGTGTCGCTGCAAGCAATGAAAACTTTGGTTCAATGGGCATGAATTGGCTTACTCTGTGGCCTTTCCGGACTGGCTTCTCGGCGACATGTTCGAAAAGCCCTCGGCACTTCTCTGGATTAAGCTATAAGCGAAAGCAACGACGGGGGAAGCCTCCAGACACTCAAGCGAAAAACGAATGCAAAACCCGACACCCACGCGCAATTTGTTGATCATACAAACCGAGCCTGAACAAGATCCGGCCGACTGGATCGCCATCAAACAGCGAATAGAACGCAACGCGCCTGACATCGAAGTTGCTATCGCCCCCAACAGGAACCGCAACTCAGTGACCGCACGCTGGCAGGTGCGACGCCCTTCATTGGTATTCTCACCCGTCCGCCTGATCGATTTTGTCCCTCGCGGTGGCGCTGTATATTGCGGCCATATTTTAGGCAAGGACGAACAGGTGCGTCGGCTATCCTCAATCGGGATTTTGACGCCAAGGACGGCAATTCTTTCATCCGTCAGCTCATTCGATCCCAGGGAATGGGGTGACTACGTAATAGTCAAGCCGAACAATCTGAATTCAGGCGTCGGCGTAAAGCTCGTTCGCACCATCGACCTTTCCGCGCGTTATGACGAATTGACCGCCGTTGCAAACGATGAATTTCTCGTTGAGCCATATATCGATCATTCCGAGGATGGCTACCCGACCTCATATCGAGTCCTGAGCATGTTTGGGCACGCCTTGTATTGCATTTGGAGTTGATGGGGCAACAAGCGCCCACCGCTGGCTGAAATCGCCGCTGATCCGCTTGGCGTTATCGCGTCGAACGACAAGGCGATGGGCGGACACATACGCGCAACCTGTGATGACCCGGAAATCATTTCGCTTGGCGAGAAAGCTCACCAGGCTTTCCCGGAATGCCCCGTGCTTGGCGTCGACATCATTCGGGAAAGCCAAAGCGGGCGACTTTACGTGCTGGAGGTCAATCCCCACGGCGCCGTCTGGCACTTGTCGTCGCCACTCGGAAAGCGCCTGGATCCAGAACTCGGCCGGAAACTCTATACCCAATTCAATGCGCTGGATCTTGCCGCCGACCTGTTGATCCAAAAGACGCGTGCCGAGGCTTGCTGAGGGCGTTAGCCCCAACCGTCAACGTCCGGGAAGCGAATGTTGCACGCGTCGTGAGGCTTGTGCTCAAACCACCGCGCTCGAGAAGAACAACTGCTTCGGATTATCGGACCAGTCGATTTCGTTGACCGGCCTGATCACCACCTTAAATACCGGATCAGTCACTGCAATAATGATCGCCCTGAGTTTCTCTTCCTCTTCCGGGCTGAGGGTCTCGCGGCCTCCGATCTGCACCGTGATGGTATCGATCGTTTCCTGTCGGAACCGGCATTCGCTAAACTCGACAGCTTCACGCAGCACCCGTGTGGACAGATAGAAAGGCAGATAACTTCCATCAGGGTGCCGCAGAAAGTGCTTTCCTCTTCCATAAATGTGAGAAATCGTCGGACCATTGTGCCCGCAAGGGCATTGATCATGCAGCTTGCCGAAATCTCCGATGTCGTAGCGGATGAGGGGCGTCGCGTAGGAATGCAGGTGCGTGATCAACAACCGGCCGACCACCTCTCCATCAAACGTGGTCGTCAGGCTTTGATCGCATTCGACAATGACGTTGGTATGGGCCACATGATAATAGCCTTCATTCTTCGTGCACTCGAACGCGATCGGCCCTGTTTCTCCCGACGAATAATTCGACAGGGTCGGTATCCCGATTTGTTTCAATTGTTCGACGACATCCCGGCTTCGATAGTCCGAGAGATGAATCCAGACTTTGACACCCAGCCTCTTGATGAGATCCACTCCGCCGTGGTCAAGCAGCTGCTCGAGTACCCGGCTGTGGCACACGAGATAACCGACACTGTCCTTTGTTAGCTCCGCAACGAGGCCGTCGATATCCTTGTTGAACCGCAATTTCTTGTTGGACCCGTTCCGATAGACCTTGCTCAGCGGGCCGGCCCAGTGTAGCTCGACGCTCTGCAACCCTGTTTTCTTCTGAAGTTCTTCGGTGCGGAGAACCGGCGTGATCTGAACGCGATTTTCATCCAGGGGCAGATCGTCGAAGAAGATTTGTGCAAGGCTGCGGACGATGTTGTAATAACCGTTCTGTTCACAAACGAACACTTTTAGGGGCGTACCGGTCGACCCCGTCGTTTCGTACGTGGAAGTGCTGCCCTGTTTCTTGTCGAAGAGCGAGCCCTCCTGTTTCACCTGGGTGGCGATGTCCTTTCGCGTCAGGACCGGAAGGTTTTGCAGGATGTCTTGCCGCCCCGCCGCAGCTGGAATCCTCTTGCGCCAAAATTCGGACCGCACATAGGCATGATTGGTGAGGTTGCTGAGCTGCTTTTTTTGCCAGTATTCCCGCGCGCCCCTGTCGCCGTTTTCGATGAGGTCGATCGAAGCGATATGGCCGACAACCCTGTGGGCCTCCGGATCGAGAAAGGTGAATGGTTGATCCCCGTACCCGTTGATGTTCTGAGGACGATCTTTGAGACTGGATTGCATCCTGATGCCGTATCTTTGAGAATCAAACCCGGCAGAAACCCGAAAACCTCAGGGGATTCCGCCGGAATGCCGGGTGATGATGATCGATTGTGTCGAAGAATTCGGATTCCAAGCAGACATTCCCGCAGGCAGCGCCCGAGCTTGTAACTTATTGATTATACGAAGATTTTAAACTGCGGGCCCTTGTGGTCCATCAGCGAAGGGCGGGTTTTTCCGACACTGTGGTAGTTGGGTCACATACTCCGGTCCGCCGACCCGTTAGGTATATGTTTGGCAACATTATAATGCAAAATCGGTTTTCGGGGGTCTGGAATGAAGAAGCTTCTCCTTGCAACATCGTGTTTCGTGCTCGGTTCCTCCGCCGGTATGGCCGCGGACTTTCCATTGCAGGCCAAGGCGCCGATCGTGACGGCTCCCGCGTTCAGCTGGACCGGGTGTTACGTCGGTGCGCACGTTGGCGGCGGCACGATGACGAACACAGAAGGCTCAGTGAACGGCAAAGGCGGTCTCGCCGGCGGTCAAGGCGGTTGCAACTATCAGGACGGTAACTGGGTTTTCGGCGTCGAGGGCGAAGGCTACTGGTCCGGCATAAAAACAACTACCAACAGCAGCGACATTCCTTCTGTTTTGAACACTACTTTTGCTACCTTTGGCAACACCCTGAGTAATAAGAACGACTTCACCATTGCGGCTCGTGCCGGTATCACCTTTGACCGCACCCTGATTTACGGCAAGGGAGGTTGGGCTTGGGGCTCATTCAGCCGTACTTCTTTCAACCAATGCTGCAGTGTTGGATCCACTCTCTCTACCAGCGCGATGAGTGGCACTTTGGACGGCTTCCTCGTTGGCGCCGGTATCGAACATGCGCTGACCCGTAATTGGACCGTCAAGCTCGAATATAATTTCATTGGCTTCGGCGCGAAGGAGCTTTCCGTGACCGGATGCCAAAATGCTGTCTGCGCCGTGACCGGAACTTCTTCCCTCTCCGCGACCAAGAGTCTTCAAAATAGGTGCCAACTATCTGTTTGACATTGGCGGAGCGCCCATCGCCGCGAAATACTGATTTTCGTCAGGCCGCTTCCAGCAAAGCCCCGGCATCGCCGGGGCTTTTTGTTTGCCTCGCCGAGGCGTGAATTGCGTCCGATCATCCGGTGGATTGGTCGCGGCGCGTCAGGAAAACGCGCGGACGCGGCTCGAGAGCGCCGGTCTCTTCGGCGGGGTCGGCCAATTCGATCGCATCCCCAGGGACGAGGATGAATCTACGCCCTCGCCTCGCCCGCACTGGGCCGCCAGACCAGGAGGCGCCGTTCGACCATTGTGACGGCAATGTCGATGAGGATCACGAAAGCCGACAGCACGAACATTCCGGCGAAGACGCCGGCGACGTCGAACACGCCTTCGGCCTGCTGGATCAGGTAACCGAGCCCCGCCGCCGAACCGAGATATTCGCCGACCACCGCGCCGACCACCGCGAAGCCTACCGAGGTATGCAGCGAGGAAAACATCCATGACAGCGCCGATGGCCAGTAGACATGGCGCATCAGCTGCCGCTCGCTCATGCCGAGCATGCGCGCATTGTCGCGCACGGTGGCCGAGACCTCCTTGACACCCTGGTAGACGTTGAAGAAGACGATGAAGAACACCAGCGTGACGCCGAGCGCCACCTTCGACCAGATGCCAAGCCCAAGCCACAGCGTGAAGATCGGCGCCAGAACCACGCGCGGCAGTGCGTTGGCCATCTTCACATAGGGATCGAACACCGCGGCGACCAGCGGCTGGCGCGCGAACCAGAAACCGACCGCGACGCCGCCGAGCGAGCCGATCACGAAGGCGAGTATCGACTCCCACAGCGTGATCGCGAGGTGTTTCCAGATCACCCCGCTTGCGAACCAGGTGACGATCTGGCCGGCGACATCGACGGGGTTGGAAAAAAAGAATGGCGGCAGCCACGTCCGGCCGAAGATCGGCACGGTCGCCAGCAATTGCCACAGCGCGAGGCAGACCACCGCGACCAGCACCTGCAGGGCGAGAAGCATCACGCGCGACATGATCAAAGACCCATCCCGGGGTCGTCCCTGCGAAAGCAGGGACCCATACGCCGTGTCCTATCGTTTGGGCAATGTGGCAAAGGACTTCTGCAACAAAAAACACCGGTGGTTATGGGTCCCCGCGTGCGCGGGGACGACGACAGGGAGAGCTCCCTCCTCCGCAAGGAAGAGGGAGCCAAAGCGGGCTTGCCCATCACGGCTTGGAGAACGTCCCGATCAAACCGGTCGCCTGCTTGACGTGGCCGTCAAGCGCCTTGATCGCCTCGTCACGCGTCATGCCGGGCGCTAGCGCGGTCGGCTCCAGATCGGTCGCCATCAGCGTGAAGGTGTAGTGGTGCTGCGGGCCGGGCGGCGTGCAGGGCCCGAAATAGTTCGACAGCTTCATCAGGCTGGTGCCACCGACATATTTGGGGCTCGGCCCCGACACTTCGCCTTCGGCAAAGCCCGTCACGGAAGCCGGAATGCCGTAGGCAACCCAGTGGCTGACGCCGCCGGGCGGGCGGCCTTCCGGATCAAACATCAGGAGCGCGAAGCTCTTGGTGCCTTCCGGCGGGTTCGACCAGGAGAGCGCCGGCGAAACGTTCTCGCCGACGCAATTCGGATTGGATTTGTTGTTGCCGGCGTTTTTCACCGCCAGCCGCTCGCCGTCCTTGAAGCTCGGCGACGTCAGTGTGAACACGCCTTGCGCGCTTGCTTGCTGAGCGCTGCACAGCGCCGCCAGCGCGACGGAAACGGCCAGAATTGAACCACGTAAAAGCATGACACCTTCCTTTGACAGTTTGTCTCGATTTGCCCGCATTGATTGCTTGAGGTTGGCGGGCGGAGTGTAGCGTTCGACGCATCCAGATCAAGGCACCATCAGCCGGCTCCGGCCGGGGCTTGCGATGATTGGGCGTAGCCTTTCAGCACTTCGGCCTTCAGGACGCCCCATATCTCGCGGTGAAGGGCGTGAAATTCCCTGTCCAGCCGGACCTCGGTGATGTCCCGGGGGCGTGGAAGCGGAACGCGCCAGTCGCCGATGATGCGCGCACCGGGCCCCGCCGACATGATCACCACCCGATCCGCCAGCGCGATCGCCTCTTCGAGATCGTGGGTCACGAACAAGACCGCCTTGCGGTCGGCGTTCCACAGCTCGAGCAGGAGGTTGCCCATGATCTGGCGGGTCTGGGCGTCGAGCGGCCCGAACGGCTCGTCCATCAGCAGAATCTTGGGATCGCGGATCAGGACCTGCGCCAGCCCTATGCGCTTGCGCTGCCCGCCCGACAGCATGTGCGGATAGCGATTGCCGAATGCCGCAAGCCCCACCGCGGCGAGCCACGCCTGCGCCCGTTCCAGCGCGTCGCTGCGCGGCGTGCCTTCGATTTCCAGGCCAATGGCGACATTGTCGATCGCCGTCTTCCATGGAAACAGCGCATCGGCCTGAAAGAGATAGCCGGCCTTGCGGTTCAGCCCGGTAAGCGGCGCTTCAAAGATCCGCACGCTTCCCGATACGGGCTTGAGCAGGCCGGCCGCCACATTGAGCAACGTCGATTTCCCGCATCCGGTCGGCCCGACAATGGCGACGAACTCGCCATGCTCGACGGCCAGCCGGGCCTGCTCGACGGCGGTGTAGACGCGGTTGTCGGCAAGGCGAAATGCCACTGTCGCATCGTCAAGAGCGACCGCCGTCGGCCTTGCCTTGTCCACCCGCATTCCTCCCCCCGGTTCGGACGATGGCTTAGCGCTTGCGAAGGATAAGTTCAACGCGGTACCGCGACGTGGTAGTTGATCCTTCCCCCCTTTGAAGGGGGAGGGTCAAGAGCCGCAAACACGAGGCTGCACCGGAATGCCAACGCCGCCCCCGATCGCCTTTGCGCATGTCGGCAAGAGTTTCGGCGGCGGCCGGGTAAAGGCCGTGGACGATGTCTCGCTCGAGGTCGCCAAGGGCGAGTTTCTCGCCATCGTCGGC
This sequence comes from uncultured Alphaproteobacteria bacterium, assembly GCA_963742085.1. Taxonomy (GTDB): domain Bacteria; phylum Pseudomonadota; class Alphaproteobacteria; order Rhizobiales; family Xanthobacteraceae; genus Bradyrhizobium. Next base: position 320,200 of record CAVUKM010000007.1, read on the forward strand.
GGCTCCGGCTCCGGCAAGACCACGCTGCTGCGGCTGGCGAACCGGCTGATCGACGCCGATACCGGCAGCATCCGGGTAGAAGGCGAGGACGTGCGCGCGGCCGATCCCGTCGCATTGCGCCGCCGCATCGGCTACGTGTTCCAGAGCGGCGGGCTGTTTCCGCATATGAGCGTCGCCGCCAATATCGGCATCACCCCGAAATTGTCGGGCGCGCCTGCCGCCGAGATCGCATCGCGGGTCGACGAACTGCTCGATCTGGTGCGGCTCGACCGCGCGCAGTACTGCGATCGCTTTCCGCATGAACTGTCGGGCGGCCAGCGCCAGCGCGTCGGCGTCGCCCGCGCGCTCGCGGCCCGCCCCCGGATCGTGCTGATGGACGAGCCGTTCGGCGCGCTCGATCCCATCACCCGCGACGCGCTCGGCGACGACTACCGCACCCTGCACGGCAAACTCGGGCTGACCACGGTCATGATCACCCACGACATGACCGAGGCCATTCTGCTCGCCGACCGCATCGCGGTGATGGGTGCCGGGCGGCTGCTGGCGCTGGGTACCCCAGCGGAGCTCTCGGAAAGCGGCGACGCCTATGTCGGCGAACTCCTGCGCACGCCGCGGCGGCAGGCCGAGCGGCTTAAAGTTCTGTTGCCGCCGGATGGTGCGGCATGAGTTTGTTTTCCGATCCGCGCTGGAGCGAGGCTATTTCGCATCTCGCCGATTATCTCGGCAATCATGTTCGGGTCAGCGTTGCGGCGCTCGCGCTCGGACTCCTGGTCAGCCTGCCGCTCGCGATCGTTGCGCGCAACCGGCCTTTGATGCGCGGTGTGCTGCTCGGGCTTGCCTCCATCGTGCAGACGGTGCCGGGACTGGCGCTGCTCGCGCTGTTCTATCCGCTGCTGCTGGCGCTTGCCTCGCTGTCGCTTGCCTGGTTCGGATTCGGTTTCTCGGCATTCGGATTCCTGCCCGCCGTGCTGGCGCTCGCGCTCTATTCCATGCTGCCGGTGCTGCGCAACACCATCGCAGGCCTTGGGGCGCTCGAGCCTTCGATCCTCGAGGCGGCCCAGGGCGTCGGCATGACGCCGCTTCAGTCGCTGTTGTCGGTGGAACTGCCGCTGGCGCTACCGGTGATGATGGCGGGCATCCGCACCGCGGCGGTCTGGGTGATCGGCACCGCGACGTTGTCCACGCCGATCGGCCAGACCAGCCTCGGCAACTACATCTTTGCAGGCCTGCAGACCCAGAACTGGGTATTCGTGCTGTTCGGCTGCGTCGCCGCCGCCGTGCTGGCGCTCGCCGTCGATCAGTTGCTGGCCTTGATCGAAGCCGGAATTCGCGCGCGCAGCCGCTTGCGCGCCACCTTGGGCGGCCTCGGCATCGCGGCGCTGGTGGCGGCCACGCTGGTGCCTTCGATGGCGCGCGCGCCGTCGGCCTATGTTGTCGGCGCCAAGACCTTCGCCGAGCAGTATGTTCTCGCCGCACTGATCGCGCAGCGGCTGCAGGCGACGGGGCTCACCGCTGCCACGCGCGAGGGCCTCGGCTCCAACGTGATTTACGAAGCGCTGGCGAGCGGCGAGATCGACGTCTATGTCGATTATTCCGGCACGCTGTGGGCAAACCAGCTTCACCACAGCGATATCAAGCCGCGACAGGAATTGCTCGCCGAACTGAAAGCAACGCTGGCCGGGCAGAACGTCACGCTGGCGGGCGAACTCGGCTTCGAGAACGCCTACGCGCTGGTGATGCCGAAGAGGCGCGCCGACGCGCTTGGCATTCACTCGATCGCCGATCTGGCTCCCCGCGCGCCCGCGCTGTCGATTGCCGCAGACTACGAATTTTTCTCGCGGCCGGAATGGGTCGGGTTGCGGGACGCCTACGGGCTGAGATTTCGCGCACAGCGGCAGATGCAGCCGGATTTCATGTATGCCGCCGTCGCCTCCGGCGAGGTCGATGTGATCGCCGGCTATACCAGCGACGGGTTGATCGCAAAATACGATCTCGTCGCGCTCGACGACGTCAGGCATGCGATCCCGCCTTACGACGCGATCGTCCTGATCGCGCCGAAGCGCGCCGGCGATCAGGCGCTGCGGGCGGCACTGGCGCCGTTGCTTGGCCGCATCGACATCTCCGACATGCGCGAGGCGAACCTGCGCGCCGCATCCGGCGACGGCGCGTCGTCGCCAGATGCGGTGGCGCGCTGGCTGTGGGAAAAGATCAGCAGGCGGTAAGCCGCCGCTTCAGCACCAGTGAGCAACGCGCGAACCGGCCTCCACTTCGCCCGAAAAGGCTCTGACTAGAACCATGCGTCGTGGTAATGCGAACGAACGGGCGTACACTTCCAGTCGTTGCGATCATCCCATCCGCCACGGGCCCGCCAACCGCTCCAGGCCATGTAGTCCTCCTCCTTGGTATAGGGATTTCCCGGATCGTGGTGAGCGCAATAGCCGCGCTGGGCATAAGTGTCGGGGTGATAGACCCTGTGCTGCGCCATTGCCGGCGTTGCCAGCGTAGAAGAAGATACGATGGCAGCAGCGGCGAGAAGTGTGAGTTTCGTCATGCGATTCTCCCCTTGGTGATCGAAGGTGAAAAGCTGAACGCGGGCGCGCGCCGACACGTGGCCACTCCGATTTCTCAAGGGGGTCATGGCACCGGCGATGCCTCGGGCGTGAACCGGTCGCGCTCGAAGATTCTACGCCTGTCATCCGCAAACCAAACTAAAGAAATGTTTACTGCGGCGCTGGCGCCTCATTTTCGGGAGGCAGGCCGGCGCAATCGCGAAATCTGCGTTATGCGAAGGGCCCACATTGTCAGATTGACGGCCTAAATCCGAAGAATGCCAGCTTTGGAATCCCTCCCAAACGTGGCCCCGGCAACCTCACACCCATCGCCGCACCCGCGCGACGTAGTCATCATAATCCGATCCGAATTGACGGCGCATCTTGACCTCCTCGTAGGGGATGTGGATCCAGTTGGCGGTGGCGAAGACGGCAATCGGCGCGAGAAACATTGGCAAGGCGCCGATCAACACCGCGATGCCAAGCGTGACCACGACCAATCCGAGGTACATGGGGTTGCGCGTATAGCGATATGGACCAAAGGCAATTAGCTTGCGGTTGATCGGCGAGGTCGGGTTGATTTCGGTGCCCTCACGGCGAAACACCATGACAGCCCAGACAGGCAGAATCCAGGGAACGGTTGCCAGGGCAATGCCGAGCAGCGGAAGCGGAAAGCCTGGCATTTTCGGCCAATCGAGCTTCCAGCTGATGGCCGCCGCGAGAAGAACATAAGCCAGAGCCCAGACCGGGGGCGGAAGCTTGAGCATTGACGAAATCTCCTGTCATTCAGCTTGCTCGCGTCGGTCGGATTGGCCTTCGCCGGTGCGGCTGGCGGCAAGCGAATTGCCAAATCCGCCTTCAGATCCGGGCGCGCATCTTAGGCCGCCCGCAGGGATGACGACAATGAGATCGGTGCCGCGACCCGAACCGCGAGAAGCGATGAACCTTTTTGGCCGTCAAAGAGACGTATCGACGGGCCGGGATTTGCGAGGTGGAGCCATGTCAGACCAGTCAAAGCTCAGGAAATGGGCGGCTGAGGCTGCCCGCCAGGCCAAGACCGAAAAAGATCCCAACGAAGCCCGCCGCCTGTCCGGTTTCGCACAATACTGGACGCGGCTAGCTGATGCGGAAGAGTGGCAGCGGGACCACGAGGCAGCGTGAGCGTCCGATCACCTCCCGGTGATCGCTGGCCGTGAAGCGGAATTTGGGGCGGCGGCCACCAGCCGTATTTGAAATCGATCCGCTCGCCGGCCCGGACAGTTGCCGGCTCAATGGGCAATCAGAAGCGGCACGGCAGCGTCCCGCAGCAGCGACCGGGTCACGCCGCCAAAGAGCATTTCGGTTGTGCGGGGGTGGCTGTAGGCGCCGACGACAATGAGATCGGTCTTGTGACGTTCCGCATAAGCCAGGATGATCTTGGCGATTGGCTCGCCATGCGACTGCACCTGTTCGACGACCACCCTGGCGCCGTGACGAGCGAGATAGTGGGCCACGTCCGCGCCGGGCTCCTCCCCGTGGCGGGGATTCCGCTCGGGATCGACGACGAGGATGGTCACGGACTGCGCCGTGACGAGACACGGAAGCGCATCTGTTATCGCGCGCCGCGCCTCCCGACTCGCATTCCAGGCGACAACGACATGCTCGGCGGCGACCCCCGACCACGGCTCCGGCAGCAGCAGGAACGGCACGCCGGTGGCGAGAAGAAGCGCTGCGGCCGACCAGTCGCCCGGCAAGCCTCCAAGTCGCGGACTGCCGGCGATCACCAGATCGGTATGCAGGGAATTGAGCGCAGCGCCGTCGTGGAAGTCATCTTGATGGAGGAAGCGGAACTCGAAGCTGATGTCTTCACGGGTGCAAGCCAGAGAGAAGCTTCGCTTCGCGGCGTCGATCGCGGCGGCTTCCTTGGCCTTGTGGCCGGCAATGACCTGCCGGACAGCCTGTCGTCCCTGAACAAAGGATTCCGCGGGACTGCCACCAGAAATCGACGGCACCGTGAAAATCCCGACAAGGTGAGCGCCATAATGGAACGCCATCCTGGCCGCATAAGTGGTTCGCGCCTCACCGGCCGGCGTGGCGTCGACAAAGACAGCTATGCTCTTGAACGGCATTGAGCACTCCTTCTCGCGCCACCGGACGCGCCCGGCGCACCAAGATCAGCAACGTGATTTCATCGTCATGTTGATCTGGATAGCCCGCCGGCTGGCCCGCGCATTGATCAAGCTCAAACTGGCGCGGATGATCGGCACGGCCGGGGGCCGCGCCGAGGCCTAGGGAAGCCCTGCCACTTGTCTCATGAACTATGAAGTTGCGGCAGGCGACGCTCGCCGGGGCCGGCTACTGCCTGCTTGCGTGACTGGTAGGTTCTCAGGACACTTCGGGAGGTCTCGACGTTGAGTCCTGCAAATTCCCGTTTCATATTCTCCAGGTCGTGCGCGACGATGCGGTGATCCGGCGCGCCCAGGAACAGCAGCGACATGGCGGTTTCCCACGAGAAGCCGAGAGCGTTGGCCAGGATCAGCGCGATTTCCTTGTTCTTGTCGACCAGCACGCGCTCCACCACGTCGACGGGCAGTGAACACAACAGGGAGAGCCCGACCGTGGCTTCCTCGAACCTGTGGGACCGGGCGTATTCGAATATCTTCTGTTCGTTCAGGTTGCCATACTGATGCTGTTTTCCCACTTCCCTTTTTGCATCGAAATAGCCTTTCGATGCAGGTCCAAATTTCGAGTGCAACGCGCCCGTGACGTCCGTCACCAGGCTCTGTATCTGGCTTGCCGCTTCCGGGCGCTCGCTCTCGAGCCGCCTCTTTGCGTTGTCCGCCGCCTTTGCAATCAGTTGCTGGAAGAGATGCCGGGGAATGTCCTTTCGCTGGCCCAGTTGCTCGAACAGAATCGAATCGCTTTCGGAGCGTTTGATCATGTGCAAGATGCCGAAATCAGAAAGGCGCGCGCCGTTGTTCTTTGCGACTGAACGAACAACCTCCCGATTACCTCGGGTCACGAGCTCGTCCGTTACTTCTTCGCAGATCGAGCGTCGCCGCGAGATCGCGAGCAGGTGTTCCTGGCTTTTCGATCTGGCATTGGCAACCAGGGTCCGGGCATCCAATCGTTCGGAGTGACGCAGCACGGGACCCGCGACGTCGATCGAATCGTCAAACGCGAGCTTGTTGATGACTCTAATGGGTGCATTGTCGACCCTAGCCAGCCGCTTGGCGAGTTGGGCGCGGGCGGCAATTTCAATATCCTGCTCCAGCCGGCTTATGATCTCTCCAAACATCCAGATTTCGCTGTCGGTGTACCGACCGACGATCAATAAGTCGGTCACGTGCCACAACGCTCGCTCGCGGCTTTCGGCAGATCCTTGCGAAACTGCGATGTCCAATTCCTGGAGAAACGACATTGTACCTTCAACCGTCTAGAAAGAATTCCAACGCGGTTCCAATCTGAGGCGGCTGTTAGCGCCAGGCATGATCAGCGAACGCGATGCAGCGTAAAATCCGGTCTGTCAAAATGCGACACCAAGACGTCGTCCGGTGCTCCAAACAACCCGGCAACGCTTCCTGGTACCGCCGAATAACAATTCAAATCGAACGGGCAGCTTGATCTGTCCCCATATCTCAAGGCACGCACCCCCAGGAGAGTAGTCTACAACCTTGCAAACAATGACGGGTTCTTTCGGGCCAACGATCAGTTTGGCCGCATCGGCATTTCGGCCTCCAGGCCGAACGCGTACAAACCGTCGCGGATGCATTGCTGCCTCCATCCCCACCTGGAAGCGTAAAGGGCCCTCCTAGTCTGTCCTCGATTTCTTAATAAATGCTGGCGCATCGCCTGGCTTTACAATCTCAGCATGCATGATCTCGGGCACGCTGAATCATCCGTTGCCATTGCCTGCCTAGTTGACTGTATCTATTTACCGTTTTAGTGACCTTCATGCCCGCGCTGATGGCTCTCAGTGACCTCGAAGCTTCGCCGCAGCGCGACCCGCCGAAAAAACGTGCAGCCAGGCTACGGCAAGCGACCGATCTTTTCCCAAGCGACGGTCTTCAGTTGAACTCGCCGCCTGGGTATCCGCATTCCTTCCCCTAGGCCACCTCAAGCAGGATTTCGACCAACCGGTCCGGCATGTCGACCATCACGTCGTGGCCCGATGACACTTCATATGTTTTCCAGCCGGGCGTCGTTTTCATCGTCGCGAGCGTCTGATCGAACACCGGGCTGTCGAAGCCTTTTGCCCGAATGTAGGTCTTGCGCGCGATCTTCTCGCGGGCTCCGGCCGCGGTGATCTTCTCGACCACGACGGCGAGCGGGTGCGGCGTGCATTTGGCATCCACCCAGGGGCGATCCTTCTCGTTGACCTTGAAGGCCGCAGCCGGCACCGGCTTCGCCACCAGATCGCCCTTCGCGACTGCATCCTCAAGCGCCTTCCTCGGACCCGGATTGGCAAGCGATATCAGATTGTCGCCGGGCTGCGGAACGAAGGCATCGAGATAGACGATGGATGCCACGGAGGGACCGATTTGCTCGGCGGCCGCAGTAATCACGAAGCCGGCCGAAGAGTGCCCCACCAGGACGATGTCCTTCAGGTCCTCCCATTTGATCAGGTTGGCGATGTCGTTGGCGTGGGTCGTCAAATTGACGTCCCTGGTCAAGAGATGCGAGCGGTCAGCGACCCCGGTCAGCGATGGCGCATAAACCTTGTGGCCCTTCCTTTCCAGCGCCTCGGCGACGCGGCGCCAGCACCAGCCGCCGTGCCAGGTGCCGTGAACCAGGACGAAAGTTTTTTGGGCGGCTTGAGCCTCCGCCGTTTGCGCCATGCCGCTCGCGGCGACCGCGCCCAACGCGGCCATTGCACCGAGTGCCGCCCGGCGCGTCGTCTCCAGTTCTTTCTCCGTCATGGGGTCTCCTCGGCTGGCTTCTCGTGTCGGGGCATTATTGCCTGCCACGATAATCAGGGCAAAACCGGTCGTCTATCTCCGCCATTCCGATGTGGTCGCCGCCCCTTCGGAAGTCGCATCGTCGCCGGAGGGCGCCATCCGATCACAGGAACGGTTGCGCGAGCCGATGAGACGGCCGCCAGGTCGCGCAAGTCGCCTTGCATCATTCGCCGAGTTGCTTTGCTGCCTCAAGATCAGCGTCGGCGCGCGCGGTGTCTCCCTTGGCCTGATAGGCAAGTCCCCGGTTTTTCAGCGCCCTGCCGTTCTTGGGATTCAGACGGATGGCGTTGTCAAGGTCCAACACCGCGCGGACATAATCGTCTTTCTTGAGATACGCAAAGCCGCGCTCCGAATAATAGTCCGAGATTGTACGATCGTTCCCGAGACGCTCGCCACCGCTTTCCGCCGTCGCACTGGGGCTCGGCCCGAGCTTGACCGCCTGGCTGCAATCCGCCAGAGCGTGATCGTAATCCCCCTTGAGATTGTAAATGACGCAGCGATTGTAAAATGCATCCGCGTATTTCTTGTCGATCCGGGCTGCCTCGCCATAGTCGGCAAGCGCCAGATCGTAATCCTGCTTCAACCTCCGCTCGACGCCGCGATTCAGATATTGGCGCGCAAGGTCGTGCCCCTTGTAGCGGCCCGACTTGATGGCGCGCGAACATGCGTCGATGGCGATGTCACCGGATTCCTTGGCGCAAATCCTGGAATCATCCGCCGCCGCCCGGCTTGCAAATGTTCCGGCCAGAACAAGCGACCCGACGGCGATCACGCAAGCGCCGTACCCCCGCAAACCCCTCACCATGCCTCTGCCTCCCCGGTTTTTGTCTTCCAACAGCGGTGGAGAATAGCATGCCGCACCCTGGCGGAAAGCAGGATTGCTGCGTGGCCCGCAACGCAAGACGTCCCGGGACCGCGATCGGGCTGTCGAGGCCGCCTAGAACGCGTCCTTGAATCCTTCGGAGGTCAGGAGCCTCAACTCGGAGCGGAGTTTCGCCGCACGCGCGGAGCCAAATGCCTTCTCAAAACGACCCTGCGCCTTTCGCCAGAGCCGCATGGCTTCCCTGAATTTCGCCACCCCGGCGGACGTGAGAACCACCCGCTTGACCCGTCGGTCCTTTGCTTCGACACGAAGCTGGACCAGGCCATCGCGGATCAGCGGCCCCAGGGAATGGCGCATCGCCGACAAATCCATCACCAGACTGTTCGCCAGCTCGGCCATGGCGGGATCGCCAAGGTCATAAATTTGAGTGAGCAAGCTGAACTGGGTCGCCTTCAGGCCGCTCGGCTCAAGCACTGCGTCGTAGAGTTTCCCCAGGCCTCGGGCGGCTTTGCGAAGCGAGGCATTGTTGCAGAAACTCAGCAGCTCCGCGCCTGCGGAGGTATCGGGCGCGCGCGCCTCAGTGTCGTCTTTCACGGGCGGTCTCCGTCGTCACGACATCAATATAGCGATCCGCGAACGGCACGGAAGAGGTGGCATATGCCGGCACCCTACCGCCGCCCGCGGCCCCTCACGGCGCGATCACGCCCGTTCACCTTCAGATGATGTTCCTGCCGGCGGCTTGAAAAGGTGGCATATGCCATTAATAAGTGATGGTATATGCCACTATTTCCAAATCAACGAGCAGGAGACTTCAAATGTCCGATCTAAAAGGAACAGCGGTCGTGACCGGGGCTACGGGCGGCGTCGGCGCCCTATACGCCGCCGGATTGGCCGAGCGGGGACACGACCTCGTCCTTGTTGGCCGTCAACGGGAGACGCTCGAGGCGGTCGCCAAAGCGGTGAAGCAAAAAGCAGGTGTCAAAGTGGAAACCATCGTCGCCGACCTTGCGGAGGCGAAAGATCTGGCGCGGGTCGAGGCGCGGATCTCAAGCGATCCGGCGATCACCACCCTGATCAACAGCGCCACCGCCGTAACCTTCAGCCCGCTCGCCAGACTGAACTCCCGGGCGCTCGACGAAACCATCGCCGTCAACATCACCGCGTTGACCCGGCTGACTCACGCCGTGCTTCCCGGCCTGCTGGCGCGCGGTGCCGGCGCCATCGTCAATATGGCATCCGTGCTGGCCTTCCATCCGTGGCCGGAGTTCAGCGTCTACGATGCCTCCAAGGCCTTTGTCGTGAGCTTTTCGCAGGCCTTGCAGGGCGAGGTCGCTGGCAAAGGCGTCCTTGTGCAGGTGGTCACCCCGCCGGCGGTCGACACCGGCTTCTGGAACAAGGCCGGGCTGCCGGTCAACAATCTCCCGGCCGGCGCGGTGATGAAGCCGAAGCAGCTGGTGGACGCGGCGCTGAAGGGGCTGGATCGTGGCGAGCCGTGGGTTTTTCCCTCGCTGCCTGACGAGGCCCTTTGGGACGATTATCAGAAGACGCGCCAGGCGCTCGTCGGAGGTTTGATGAACGGCGCGCCGGCAGCGCGGTACGCGGCCTGACGCGAACGGAGAACCGGCGCCTTGCCTTGTCGGCGGCCCCCGTACTACCGGGGGCTGCTTCACGAGAGTTGCCGAGGTTGAGCGGCGGTAGGATGAAACCGGGGTGCCTGCCCGGGCAATCCGGTACCGGAGGCAAGTTTGATCTGAGTCAATATGGCGCAGCGCGTCTGGTGCGCATGCTGCCAGATGGGCGATCAGGCAGGCATCCCTCAGCAGGTTTACAGCGTCAACAATGACGGCGGGCGATTGCCGTTCATCATGGCGCTTTCGGGTTCGGCGCGCCGCACGGTCGACAGCTACGAGCGCGAATTGATCCAGCACAGATGCACGGAAATTCGCCTGCGCGTCGCGCTGGCGGAGATGGAGGCGCGGCTTCGTCAACAGGACGAGCTGATCCAGAAGCAGGAACTCCTGAGCAGGGAATCCGATCATCGGCTGATGAACGACCTGCAAATGACCATCAGCCTGCTTTCATTGCAGAGCCGGTCAACGACGAACGCGGAAGCGTCTGCGCAACTGGCCGTGGCCGCCGATCGCGTTTCAACGATTGCGCGTATCCACCGCCGCCTTCACTCTTACGACGGGGTGAAGGCCATCGAATTCAGAACATTCATCGAGGAGTTCGCGCGCGACTTCTCCGCGATGCTGTCGTCGAATGAACGCCCGGAGCAGATCCTCGTCGAGGGCGTTGATATCAACCTTCCTGCCGCGATCGCGATTCCACTGGGTTTCATCGTCAGCGAGTTGATCACCAACGCGGCAAAATACGGCAACGGGCGGATAGCCATCCGCCTGCAGCCCGACCCGGCCCGTGGCTACGCGCTCGCGGTTTCCAATGACGGCCCGGCGTTGCCGGAAGGATTCGACCCCGGCGCCGGCAAGGGACTGGGGATGAGGATCATCCAATCGTTCGCAAGGCAGATCGGCGGCGAGTTGCGGATCGGCCGCGGTGATGACGGCAAGGGCGCGCGATTTACCGTGCTGTTTTCCGGATTGGCCGGGAATCCCCAAATCGACGCCGTGTTGTCATGAGGGAGACGAAAATGCGTATGCGCAAAGGACCACTTTCCTCGGCTGGCTGCGGCCTCGCGGTGGCGGCGATTGCGGTGCTGGTCGTGACGATGGGCGAGCCGTCGCTTGCCATGGCCGCCTCGGCAGCCCCCGCGTCAAAGCCCGTCGCCGCTGCCACGGCGTCCAGCGACGCCACTGATTTCAGTGCGATCCGCCGTCGCCGTTACTACCGCGGAGGCGACGCAGCGGCACTCGCCATGTTTGGAATGGCGATTGGGACCATTGGCGCGATCGCAGCCCAGCAAAACTATGGCTACTACGGCTACGGGCCGGGCTACTACGGCTATGGACCGGGCTATTACGGCGGCGGACCCTATTATTACGGTGGCGGACCATATTACGGCCGCGGCTACTATTATCCGCCCTACTAGGATTTCCGAGCCAGCGATGACGGCGAGCGCTAGCTGTGCAAGCCCGGCGCTTCGTGGCCGGTGCGCGCGACATATTCGCTGTAGCCACCGCCATACTGATGAATGCCCTCCGGCGTCAGTTCCAGCACGCGGTTGGACAGAGCGGCGAGGAAGTGCCGGTCGTGGGAGACAAACAACATGGTTCCCTCGAACCCCGACAGCGCGGCGATCAGCATCTCCTTGGTCGCCATGTCCAGATGGTTGGTGGGCTCATCGAGCACGAGAAAGTTCGGCGGGTCGTAGAGCATCTTCGCCATCACCAGGCGCGCCTTCTCGCCGCCGGAAAGCACCCGGCATTTTTTCTCCACGTCGTCGCCGGAAAATCCGAAGCAGCCGGCAAGCGCCCGCAGCGAGCCCTGGCCTGCCTGCGGGAACGCGTCCTCCAGCGACTGAAACACCGTGCGTTCGCCGTCCAGGAGGTCCATGGCGTGCTGGGCGAAGTACCCCATCTTCACGCTGCCCCCCAACGCCACCGTGCCATCATCCGGCGGCGTGGATCCCGCCACCAGTTTCAACAGCGTGGATTTTCCGGCGCCGTTGACGCCCATCACGCACCAGCGCTCCCTGCGGCGGACCATGAAATCCAGGCCATCATAGATGATCCGCTGGCCATAACCCTTTTGCACCCGCTTCAGGCTGACGACGTCTTCGCCCGAACGCGGCGCGGGGAGAAAATCGAAGGCCACGGTCTGGCGGCGCTTCGGCGGCTCGACCCGTTCGATCTTCTCCAGCTTCTTCACCCGGCTCTGCACCTGGGCGGCGTGCGAGGCGCGCGCCTTGAAGCGCTCGATAAACTTGATCTCTTTGGCCAGCATCGCCTGCTGACGCTCGAACTGGGCCTGCTGCTGCTTTTCATTCAGCGCGCGCTGCGCCTCGTAGAACTCGTAATTGCCGGAATAGGTGGTGAGCGACCCGCCGTCGATCTCCACCACCTTGTCGATGATGCGGTTCATGAACTCGCGGTCATGCGAGGTCATCAGCAGCGCGCCTTCATAGCCTTTGAGAAATTGTTCGAGCCAGATCAGGCTTTCGAGATCGAGGTGGTTGCTGGGCTCGTCCAGCAGCATGGCGTCGGGACGCATCAGGAGAATTCGCGCCAGCGCCACCCGCATCTTCCAGCCGCCCGACAGCGCGCCGACGTCGCCGTCCATCATCTCCTGGGTGAAGCTCAAGCCCGCGAGCACTTCGCGCGCCCGGCCCTCCAGCGCGTAGCCGTCGAGCTCCTCGAAGCGGTGCTGCACTTCACCGTAGCGCACGATGATATCGTCCATGTCGTCCGCCCGGTCAGGATCAGCCATGGCGGCCTCGAGCTCTCGCAGCTCGCTCGCCACGGCGCTGACCGGACCAGCGCCGTCCATCACCTCTGACACGGCGCTGCGGCCGGACATCTCGCCGACGTCCTGGCTGAAATAGCCGATGGTGACGCCGCGATCGACCGCGACCTGCCCCTCGTCGGGCTGCTCCTGCCCCGTGACCATCCGGAACAGCGTGGTCTTGCCGGCGCCGTTGGGGCCGACGAGCCCGACCTTCTCGCCCTTCTGAAGTGCTGCGGATGCCTCGATAAAGAGGATCTGATGGCCGATCTGCTTGCTGATGTTGTCTAGTCTGATCATGTGCACCGGAGGCCCGAGGAACGAAGTTTCGGGCTGCTCTTATGCCATGTGAGGGACCAACGGAAGGGTGTTCCGGGGCGGGTGGCCATGCACGAAAACGGGCATCCCCGGACCACGTTCCTGGTCCAGCAGGCTTGCGAATGACGGCGGGTCGTTATGCCACCTCAGGGTTCCCGTCCCTTCAGCGCAGGCTCAGCAGCCGCGGCAGATATTGTTTATTTTGGCGTTCAGGCGGGCGTTTTCGTTGGCGAGCGGATCGCCAGGCTGGCCCTGCGGGGTTGAAGGCGTCGAAGGCGTTGTCGATGCGGAAGCCGCCTTGGCCATATTTTTGGGCGGCAAAATCCTGTCGTAGCAGGCGAGACGATCACTGGCCTTTGGTATCGACTGGCATTCCGTCGTTTGAGCGATTGCAGGCCCGCAGAGCGCGCAAAGCGCTATCAGAAGCACAACGGGTTTCATCGCAATTCTCCAGAGCGGGACGAACTTGAGGAGGCACGGTAACGATGTGTTCGACGAAGCGGTTGATCCAGCGCAAGCCGCCGCGCGCGCTTTGTTGATGCAAGTCAAGTCGAACCGCAAGGATCCTGTTAGCGAACAAGCCGATCAACCTGAGAAAGGAGATCATCATGTCGCATCGAAGTATTATCTCCGTCTTCGCTTCCGTCATCGTCGGCATCGGCTGCCTGGCGATGATTTCATCTGACGCCTTTGCATATCGCGGCGGCGGTCGAGCTGGTGTTGGTCGCGTTGGCGCCTATCACGGTGGCGTCCATCGCGGCGCTTATCGTGGTGCGTATGTGCGTCGCGGCGTTGCTGTCGGCGTCGGAGCTGCCGCCGTCGGGGCGGCCGCTTATGGAGCCTATGGAGCCCAGCAGTGCGGTTACTATCCCTACCCGCCCTGCTACTAGTTTCTGATGACGCCCACGCGCGCGGCGTTGAAGGCGGCGCGCGTGGAAGCTCATTTTGAAGCTTCCGGTCAGCCGCTCTTGTGCCGGCCTGTGCGAATGGCCTGTGCCGCGCCAAAATTCAAGATTACCGAAGCGACCAGCATCGGTTCCGCTGGGCTTGCCAATACCAATGGGCGCTCCCGATGCGAAATCATTTCAAGGTCGCGGCGGTTCTCGTGGTCGCCCTGTTTGCGTCGACGGTAAAGGTCGTTGCGCAGGCCGGCGAATTCGAATCTCCGGTTCCCGGATCGGTCGTTCACCAGGGCTATGCGCTGCAGGACTATTGGCAAGATATGCGGAACCGTGCGCGCACGAATCCTCCGGCGGCTGCCGTGCAGCCACGGCAAGCGGAATCCAGTCTCGTGAAGCCAAAACGCATCCGAACCAAGCAGCCACGGTGACGCAGCCGTCGTGGCAAGAGGTGCGTAGAAACTTTTCTTCGCCGGGTTCCCCGTAGCCAACGCACTCAGCAGTTCAAAGAATATACATCTGCCTGGCCTGAGAAAGCGCGGACATGCAACCGGCCCGATCGCCCTTGGCATCGAGCTCTTTGGCCCGCGCCATCGTTGCAGAGAACTTCGCCCGCAGGCTTTCTTGCGCTTTTTTCACGGATTGTGGCGTCGGCTGTCGATCAAGTTGCGCCGCCACCGACTGCGGCGCCGTCAGCCCTGCATTCGGGTTTCCCGCGGACTGGCGGATCGCCTGCTCGAATTGGGCAATCTCCGCGCTGCAAGGACCCGCCTGGGCGACCTGAGTGCTCAAGGAGAGAACCGCGCAAACGATTGGCCCCGTCGCCGATCGGAATTTCGACATCTGCCCTCGTCTCCTGATTGCGCTGTCTACTAGTCCCAATCTGGCGCCCGGGCTTCTTGATCCACATCAAGGCTCTGACGTCGAGCACCATCCACTCTGCATGGCTAACGTCGTGTATTGCCAAAACGGAGAGATCCATCATGCGCACCCGACGATTGGGCATTACGACATTGACGCTGACATTTCTGTTATCCGCAGCAGCAAGCGCGCAACAGATCAACGGCGTGCCAGGCTCTCCCGGTGCCACCATCACGGTTCCCGGAGACCAACTTCCGGCGCCGCCCGAAAAATTCGGCGGCAAGATCGACCGCGAGGCGACGAAATCAAAACCCTATTGGCCGGCGCGTATCGTTCCGCCCAAGGGCGCGCCGAACGTGCTGTTGATCATCACCGACAATTCCGGCTTTGGCGTCCCCTCTACGTTCGGCGGCGTCATCCCGACGCCGGCGCTCGACCGGATCGCGCATGACGGTCTGCGCTATACGAACTTCCATTCCACCGCTCTGTGTTCGCCGACCCGCGCGGCGCTTATCACCGGCCGCAACCATCACTCGGCCGGCTATGGCGTAATTGCCGAGCAGGCCACCGGCTATCCCGGCTATGACAGCGTCATCACCAGGGACAAGGCCACGATTGGACGAATTCTGAAAGACAACGGCTACCACACCGCCTGGTTCGGCAAGAACCACAACACGCCGGAATATCAGGCGAGCCAGGCAGGGCCTTTCGACCAGTGGCCGATCGGCATGGGATTTGAATATTTTTACGGCTTCATGGGCGGCGACACCAACCAGTGGGAGCCCGGCAATCTCGTCCAGAACACTACGCCGATCTATCCCTATGTCGGAAAGCCCGGCTGGAACCTGATGACGGCGATGGCCGATGAGGCGATCGACTACGTCAACCGCATCAACGTGCTGTCACCCGAACAGCCCTTCCTGATCAAATTCGCGCCGGGCGCCACCCACGCGCCGCACCATCCGACGAAGGAGTGGGTCCAGAAGATCAGCGACATGAAGTTGTTCGATCAGGGCTGGAACAAGCTGCGCGATACGATCTTCGCCAACCAGAAGAAACTCGGCGTCATTCCCCAGAACGCCAAGCTGACACCATGGCCAAAGGACCTGATCAAGGAGTGGGACCAGCTCAATCCCGACGAAAGAAAGCTGTTCCTTCGGCAGGTCGAGGTCTTCGCGGCGTTCGTCGCTTACGCCGACAACGAGATCGGCCGCGTCATTCAGGCGATCGACGATCTCGGCAAGCTCGACAACACGCTGATCATCTACATCAACGGCGACAACGGCACGAGCGCCGAGGGTCAACCGAACGGCACGCCGAACGAAGTCGCGATGTTCAACCAGGCCAACCCGTCGGTCGAGGAGCAGCTCAAATATTTCTACGACGTCTGGGGCACCGACCGCACCTATAACCACATGTCGATCGGCTGGGCCTGGGCGTTCGACACACCGTTTTCCTGGACCAAGCAGATCGTGTCGCACTTCGGCGGGACCCGCCAGGGCATGGCCATCTCATGGCCGAAGGTGATCACCGACAAGGGCGGGATTCGCAACCAGTTCCATCACGTCATCGATATCGTGCCGACCATCCTGGAGGCGGCCCATATCAAGCAGCCGACGATGGTGGACGGCATCAAGCAGAGCCCGATCGAAGGCGTCAGCATGATGTACACCTTCGACAAGAAGAATGCGAACGCGCCCTCGACGCACAAGACACAGTATTTCGAGATGTTCGCCGACCGCGCGATCTATAACGACGGCTGGATCGCCAGCACCAAGGTGTTGCGGCCGCCGTGGGAAACGGCCGCCAAGTTGCCAAGTCCGCTCGACTATCCCTGGGAACTCTATGACCTGAAGAACGACTGGACCCAGTATGACGATGTCGCGGCCAGATATCCGGACAAATTGAAGGAGATGAAGGATCTGTTCTGGAAGGAAGCGCAGAAGTACCAGGTCTTGCCGCTGGATTCTTCCGTTGTCGGACGGATCATAACGCCGCGGCCAAGTCTCAGTGCCGGGCGCACCTCCTTCACCTGGATCCGGCCGATGACCGGCACTCCGAATGGCGATGCGCCGAGCCTGCTCAACACCTCCTACAATTTCAAGGCCGATGTCGAGATTCCGCAAGGCGGTGCCGAGGGCATGCTGATCACGCAAGGCGGACGGTTCGGCGGCTACGGCCTGTACATCCTGAAGAACAAGCCGGTGTTCACCTGGAACCTGGTCGACCTCAAGCGTGTGCGCTGGGAAGGACCGGAGTTGTCGGCCGGCCAGCACCAGATCGAGTTCGACTTCAAATATGACGGTCTCGGACCTGCGACCATGATGTTCGGCAACTACAGCGGTATCGGGGCCGGCGGCACCGGCGTGCTGAAGGTTGATGGCAACGCGGTCGCGACCGAAAAGATGGAGCACACGCTCCCCTTCATCCTGCAGTGGGATGAGTCGCTCGATATCGGGTCGGATACCGGCACGCCGGTCGACGACAATGATTACAGCACGCCGTTCACTTTTACCGGAAAGCTGGGCAAGATTACCTTGAACATCGATCGGCCGAAATTGAGTCCCGAGGACATCAAGCGTCTTCAGGAGGCGGCCCGCGCCGCCGGCGACGGACCATCGGGCGATGCCGGCGCGGCCGCGGCCGGAGCAGCTGCGCCGCAGGTCTCCGGCGATATCGGCCTCGGCCTGATGCAGAAGATCGAGCTGCGCCTGGACAAGCGCGAGGGCTGTCGCAAGCAGGCCCAGGCACAAGGTCTCGGGCTGCTTGAACGAATTCAGTTCGTCCGCAAGTGCATGGAGTGACCCGCCGTCGCGGAAGTCAACGGGCGGCTTCTACTTCAACTCGGTGATAACAGCGCTTCCCGCGTCTCGAACGAGAAGCTCGGTGTGGGTGCGGTCCCGCCGATTGAACCGGATGTCGCCGGACCTGTATTCGTTCAAGACGCTCTTGCCGTCCGGCTCGGTCGATTTCAGCGCCGAGTCTTCCAGGTACACGACCACCACATCCTTGTCGTGGAAGTGCATGGGTGTCGGCTCGCCCAAATTCCAGCGGTAACGCCAGACGATGACGCGGTCGTTCTCCAGAATCTTCTCGATATGAGGACGGGGATAGGCGTTGGGATAACCGGAATTATTCGGAATCGGGGCGACCGGATGATCCTTCAGTTCGACGATGACGGTGCGTGACCCCGCCTCGCCGACCGTGTCGCCGGCGCGACCGAAGACCGCATTGCCCGGTTGGGCCAGCGAGATGGCGACGAAATCATGGGCGGCTGGCGGAAGACTGCTGGTCGTGTCCCAGACGGTGACGCGCTCGTTATCGATAACGGCGCGCACCGCCAGGGCCGCCGACTGCATGAATTTTGCACGTGCCTCGTCGGCGGCAAAAGCCGGGGTGGAGATCGTGATGCCGATCATGGCGACCAGCACGATGCGGCGTCTTCTCATTCCGGGGCCTCCTTCCAGGCGTTGGCTCAGAGCGCGACCGGTGATGGCGCGCACCGGCAGGATTGTCCAATCAATCGCGCTTGAAGCGGTAGTTGAACCGGTCTCCGTCCGCCGTGATCAGACCTGCGGTCGGGGTCGGGAAATGAACCGGCAGGATAAGCGTATCGGTGCCCGCGACGGAGGCGAAAAACTTCCGGCGTGACAGCGCCGATTGCCTGGCGTCCCAGTCCGGCTTTGACGACCAGTCGGGCTCACGGCACTGTATCGCGTGGTGCATGAGGTCGCCGGCCACAACCGCGCGTTTGCCGCGCGAGAAGATGTTCACGCAGCAATGGCAGGGCGAATGCCCGGGCGTCGGCGTCAGCGTGATGGTGTCGTCCAGCGCATAATCATCGTCGACCAGAAGCGCCTGGCCCGCTTCCACGACGGGAAGGCAATTGTCACGGAATACCGTGCCCGGCGGATTGGCGCCTTTCGCGTTCTCGGCCTCCCAGACCGCATATTCGCGTTTGTGGAAGATGTATTTCGCATTCGGGAACGTCGGCACCCATCGGCCGTCGCGCAAGATGGTGTTCCACCCGGTGTGGTCGATGTGAAGATGCGTGCAGAATACATAGTCGACCCTGTCGTAACTGACGCCGAGCGCAAACAGCTCGTTGCGCCAGCGCTCCTTGCCCGGAAAATCGAACGGCGGCGGATGGCCCTTGTCCTCGCCGGTACAGGTGTCGACCAGGATCGTATAGCGCGGCGTTCGCACCACGAAGGTCTGGTAGGTGATGACGATCTTGCCGAGCGCGTCATCCCACACCTCCGGCTCCATCGAGGGCAGATGATGCCTGAAGATGGCTTCATCATAGGCCGGAAAGAAATCCTGCGGCCGCCGCCACGGACCCTCGCGTTCGATCACCGCATCGATGGTGACGTCGCCGATCCTGATCTGCTTCATTTTGTTTCCCCCAGATTTTCTGAGGCAAACGTAACGGGCCCGCCCTGCCCGTTCAAGCGAGCCTCGAACCCGGCACGGAGCAGATCCGATCCGCCCTGGGAACGCGGCTTCTACATGCCAACAGCCTCGTCGGCGTCCTCGGCTTGGGACTCAGCCCGCGCGTCGCTGGCGTAAAACAGCGGCAAGTCCCGGATCATGAGCCGTTCGAGATCATATTGGTTCTGCACTTCGACGAACTCGACGGCAAAACCACCGGCAAAAATCCTGACGACACGGCCGACACAGGCCCCAATGGCGAGCGCCGTTCCGATCTCCAGCGGCAAATGGGTGGAGATCGCGGCACCGCTGACCGACATATCGATGACATTGCACTCATGGATGGCGCCATCGGACAATGTCAGCGTCGAACGCGAACGGACCGGGATCATGCGCGGATGCCGTCGTCGATCGAAAATCTGGGGGTCGTTGAGCTTGCCTTCCAGCCAGGTGAGCTTGTTCGCGAGCTTCTCGCGCATGGCGTAGGTCACATCGATTTCGAGCAGAAAGCAGCCGGGCTTGGTATCGCTGATCGTGCCATCGAGTTTCCCAAATTCAGGGAAGAAGGACGTGAGATAGTCGCCGACCTTGCCCACGACGGGCACGTCGACCATCATCCGGTAAGGCGAAATGCGATTGGTGCGGCAGGCAAAGGTCCGAAGTCTTCCCTCCGGATCATACCAGTTGGGCAGGGTGTAGTGCCCGTCCACGGCGATCTTGACGGCACGCTGCTTGAGAAACCTCTCGGTCGACACGGCAGAATCCCCTGGAGGAAGTCGTTAAAAATCCCTTCCTAATGGGGCCGGCTTAACGAAACGAAAGCACAGGGTACCGATCGCGGCTTAAGGTTATCAATGACCCCCAACATTCAACGCTGAGGGGAAATTGCATGCAATCTAAACCGATAATGGCGCTGCCAGCGCCGGATTGGCGGCCCGGTCAGGTCCGTTTCGGCCCGGAAGCCCTGCCGGAAACGCTTTGGTAACGTCGACGGCATCGTTGTGGCAGGTGGCAAAAATCAGGCGAAGGCGGTCGCCAGAAATGCGGCGAGGATGCCGCCGATCAGGAGATATTTCACCGCGTAATAGACCCGCTTGTTCCAGGCCTTCATCCGCTTGCCCAGGAGGCGCACGTGATAGACGTAGCCGAAGACGCGGTTGAGCCAGCCGACACGCTCGCCTTCTTCGTTCTGCGTGGCGCTTTCATTGATGACATGTTTGCTCACCCAGCGGTTGACCGCGGTCATCGCGCGCGTTCGCAGCGGCCGCTCGACGTCGCAGAACAGGATGATGCGGTCGTCGGAAGTGGTGTTCTCGGCATAGTGCAGATAGGTCTCGTCGAACAGCAAGCCCTTGCCCTCGTGCCAGTAGTGAGGTTCGCCGTCGATGAAGATCCGGCACTCGCCCGGCGATTTCGGCACCAGCAGTCCCATGTGATAGCGCAGCGAGCCGGCATAGGGATCGCGGTGCTGGACCAGTTTGCCGCCGGGCGGCAGGCTGGCAAACATCGCTCCCTTGACGTTCGGGATCGAATTCAGGAGTTCGACGGTCTTCGGGCAATTGGCGAGCGCCGACGGCAGCGCCGCATCGTACCATTTCAGGTAAAACCGCTTCCACCCGGTGCGGAAGAACGAATTGAAACCCCAGTCGTTGTATTTATCCGCGGCCTTGATCTGGCCCTGCGCGAACAGCACCAGCGCCTCGTCGCGGATCGGCTGCCAGTTGTCGCGCAACACCTTGAGTTCGGGGATCGACTCCTCATCCAGAATGGGCCGGTTCGGCACCGCCGAGAACAGGTACATCAGCACGTTATAGGGAGCCATGATGGTGGAATGGTCGGTGACCTGACGCCAGAATCCCAGCCGCACCTTGCCGCGAAAGTGCACGGCGGCAGCCGAGCCGATGAACGCCCAAACCACTAGAAATTGCGGCGCCAAAAGTCGCACGACAAACACCATGACAACGGAATTCGTGAACCGGCAACGTCAGGATCATAGCAAACGCATCAGCAGGCTCAAGCCTGAGTTGCAGCCAATTGTGTCGGGAACCTACAGTCCCTGGATCAGTCCGGCATCGATCAATAACCGGTTGAAACGACGGGCTTCGGCGCCATCCTTGCACGCGTAGAACATGCCGCTGCAGCGCAGCATGATCTTCTTCTGCTCCTCGAACGATGGATCGAGCGGGATGCCGGCAGCCTCCTGGATCACCAGGGGCAGGAAGGGCGCATCGATCGTCTCCATGACGGCGGGACTCTTCACCGGCTCGAAGTTGATCGCATCGATCGCGTAATAGGTCGCGTAATAGCGCGGGTCGTAACTCTCCAGTTTCTTGCCGACGCCGGCCTCGTCGAGATCGGGATCGAGAACATGCGGCGAGAATTCCGGTTGATGGTCGCCGTAACGGACGATCAGGAACGGCTCCGCCGGAAACTTCTTTTTCAGTCCCGCGACGAACGCTGCGTAATCGCCGGCGCTCATCGCCTGCCGGCGCAGATATTCATCGACCACCGGTTCGTTGCCTGGATTGCGCCAGGCGGGCATCAAATCGGGACGAAACCGCGTTTCCCAGGGGAAGTGATTGGCAGCGAGATAGACGAACATGAACAGCGGCTTCGCAGGCGCCCGCTGCGACATCAACCCGAGGGCCTTGTCGTAGAAGAAGCTGTCGGGCTCGACATCCCTGGCGCCCAGATCATGCGCGTCGTAGAAATGCTGGATGCCGGTGGTGAGTTGGAAACTGCGCGCGCTCATGAACCCGCCGAAGGCGGGATAGAGCGAAACCGTGTCGTAGCCGCAGCGGCGCAGCGCCAGCGGCAGCCCGCGCTCGACCCGGCCCGACGCGAGGCGCGTGACAAAATAGGCGAAGCGGCCGAACGAGCGCGACGACAGTCCGGCGAGCACATTGTATTCGGTGAACCAGCTCGGTCCGCCATTGCTCTCGGCCAGGAATTTGCGCTCCTTGCCGTCGAAGGATTTGAAATGGCTGCCATAGCCCGCGGGCACCTTGACGCCATTGGCCTGCCGAATATCGAAGCTCGAACTCGTCGTAAATCATGACAATGTTCGGCCGCCGTCCCGCGGGACTGCAGGAATCAAGCAGCGGCACCTTCAGACGATCGGTCGTGACCGCGTCCAATTCCATGTATCCGTAATTGATGAAATCCGACACCGCGGTGACGCCGGAGCGGGCAAATTTCGACAGGTACCCGTCGTCGTAATAACCGCGCCAGGCTTCCTCCGGCCATTCGATGGAAAATCCGACCAGCGCCGCGAGGCAGGCGAGCTTGCAGGCGAGCGCCGGCAGGCGGCGGATGCGAAACGGATCGAGCCACCACAGTGAATACATCAACGGGAGCGTGACGAGGGCGGCCGATATCACCGACCAGCGCAGATTGGGAAAGATCGTAAACAGGAATGCCGCGGTGTCGCGGTCGATCACCATTACGTCGACGAAGTTCGCGGTCATCTGAGCGATGTCGTGCTTGAGCCGCGACAGCAGGATCAGCACCACGACCAGCGTCAGCGACAACGCGCCCGACAGGGCCGGACGCCGCAACAACGCGATCCAGAAGAAATTCAGGATCCCCCACGACAGCAGAAAACCGGTGCGCGAGGCGAAGTCGGTCTCGGTCCCAAGCATCACGGCCAGCGCGGCCAGATGGGGCGCTGCGACAGCGAGCAGCCGCCAGGTCCCTACCGAGGCGAGGCCCGTGGCGGCGGCGGCAGCGGTAGGACCTGGATTCGGCGGGATCGCCATAGGCTTGGAACGCAACTGCACCCGGCACGACCTGTGGCCTTGGCTGGCGACGACCAGGAGACGCACGGCACAGCCGGAGCCTGCGACGTGTCATAAAAATGTAATGGAACGGTCATGAATGCGCAATGAATTTGGCGTCCCGGCACAAGGCTTGCGCTAATCCGGAGCCGCGAGGCTTACCCTACGCGCCCTCGGGCCGTCCCGGGACGCTCGGCAATCCCCTCGATGAACAGGTCGAGGATCGCCTCGGCGGTTTTCTCGATCCCGGCCGTGTCTATGCCCCAGCGCGGAAAATGACCGTCGATGTTCATGCGGGCGAAGCCGTAGAGCAAGGCGCGTCCCGCAACCAGCACCCGTTTCAGGTCGTGTGAGCGCAACTGGCCTTGCGCGTAGGCATCCGCCAGCGTGGATTCGGTCATCGCGATCACTTCGGCGTTGTCGCGTGACACCCCGACCGCCCTGTCGTGGTCGAAGTACCTGCCGTTTGAGATGATCTCGAAATGGGCGGGGTTGCGCATCGCCCAGCGCAAATAGGCAAGGCCGATGCAGCGAAGCCGGGCCAGCGGATCGCCGGCCGGCGCTTCTGCGAGCGCGGCAACGATCTCGGTCCGAAACCGCCGCTGCGCCTCCTCCGCAACCGCCGTCATCAGCGCCACGCGGTTGGGGAAATGCCGGAACGGCGCGCCGGGCGACACGCCGGCACGGCGCGCAGCTTCGCGCACGCTCACCGCTTCGGCTCCTCCCTCCTCGACCAGACCCAGCGCCGCATCGATCAACACGCGCTTGAGATCGCCGTGATGATAAGGCTTCGGTTGCTGCAGCCGGGGACGGGCGGACTGGCGTTTTGGCTTGGCGGAGACGGGCATGACGTTGTCTACCATCACCCGATCGTGAATGTAAGCAATGATTACACGATTGACCGCGGCAATACGGCCGGATGTAACTGGCGATTACATTGATCCCGGGGAGGACATCATGCCGTCGCGTCGACAAAACTGGTTCGAAGCCTGGCGGCTGTTCGCCGTGCTGACGTTGATCCTGATCGTCCTGGCGATCTGGATTGCGGGCATGCGGCAATTCGAGGTCGATGGCGTGCGCATGGTGATACGTTTCACCGCACGGACGTCCCTGTTGTTCTTCTGCCTCGCCTTCAGCGCCGCCGCCCTGGCGCGATTATGGCCCAATGCATGGACGCGATGGCAGCGCCGCAACCGGCGTCAGCTCGGCGTGACCTTCGCGGCGTCGCACGGCATCCACGCCGTTGCCGTCGTCTGCTTCGCGATGATGGCGCCCGCCGATTTCGTCGCCGCCACCTCAGCCACCACCTACATCTTCGGCGGCATCGGCTATGCCTTCATCACGGCGATGACGGCGACCTCGTTCGACCGCACCGCCGCGGCGATCGGTCCGCGTGCCTGGCGCATCCTGCATCTGGCGGGCGGCTATTACCTCTGGCTTCAATTCATGGTCTCGTTCGGCAAACGCATCCCCGACATGCCGCTATATTCGCTGTTTCTGATCCCGCTGCTCGCGGTGATGGCGCTGCGGCTGATCGCGATGGCGTCAACGCGGTCGGCGCCAACCGTCCGGGCAGGATGACGCCACCTCACGGCTGGCTGCCCGCCAAAAGCTCGATATAGCGCGCCGCCGATTGTTGCACGGCATGCGCGCCGCCGGACATCACCTGCCGCCCGGGGAAGGCGCCGTAAATTCGATCGAAGCGCCACGGCGACAATTTGTCGGCGATACGGCGTACCGTCGCTGCGGCGAGTGGCATCATGTTCGGATAGCTCCAGAGAAACGAAACCCGACTGAGGTCCATTGCCACCTGCACGATATCCCCGCTCAGAAGCGCACCGCGCCCTTCGGCGCCGTCAGACCAATGCAGCACCGTGCCGCCCGGAAAGTGGCCGCCCAGCCGCAGCAAGGTTATGCCTTGCGCGATCTCCAGCGCCTCGCCGTCCCAATGCCGGATCGCGGGATCGGGACGCATGACCCATTCGGCATCGGCAACATGCAGATGGACAGGACAGCCAAATGCTCGCGCCCAATCCTGCATGCAACTATAGTAATGCGGGTGCGAGATCGCGATCGCGTCGAGGCCGCCCAGTGCGCGAACCAGCGTTTCGGTTGCATCGTCGAGCAACGCAAGACAGTCCC
The DNA here is from genome assembly GCA_963742085.1 of uncultured Alphaproteobacteria bacterium. GTDB lineage: Bacteria > Pseudomonadota > Alphaproteobacteria > Rhizobiales > Xanthobacteraceae > Bradyrhizobium. Next base: position 345,337 of record CAVUKM010000007.1, read on the forward strand.
AGAGAACGTTGCCTTGCGGGGTCCGCAAAAGCAGCGCGCGCTGGCCGATGCCGAATCCCGGATGGGTATGGATCTCGAACAGATCCGGCTCCAGGCGCCGCCAGGCATTGACGTGCGCTGCCGCAAGCCGCGCCGGGGTCGTCCAGACCTGTCCGCCGCGCGGCACGAACTGCCGCTCATCTGCGCAGATCGCGCAGCCTGCGGGCGGTTCGGGACTATCCGGATAGGAGGTACCGCAGGTGTTGCAGATGTGGATCGTCATCAAACATTCCTAACATCGCCGGCGACAACAGCGCTTCGCGCGCCTCACGCCGGTGGCGGCAGCAATCCGAGACGCTTGGCGATGATCCGGTCGACCGTCCGCTTCGGCAGGACCGCCGTGATGATGTGCCGCATCGGATCCGGCGTAATCGAGTAACGCACTTTGGGGCTCGCCGAGGTCAGGGCGTTGGCAATGGCTTCCGCGATCTTCTCCGGCGGCAATCCGTTTTCGCCGAGTTGCAGCATGAACTTGCGGATCCGTTCCAGTGCCGGAAAGAAAGGCGAATTCCGGTAGCCGGAAATATCGACTTCCTCGGCCTTGCTCCAGATCGGCGTCTTCACCGCGCCCGGTGCGATGATGATGACGTCGATGCCGAACAGCATCATTTCGCGGCGCAGGCCTTCCGAGAGGCCCTCGATCGCGTGCTTGGAGGCCGAATAGGCCGACATCAGCGGGTTGCCGATTTTGCCGGCGACCGAACTGACCATCACGATCCGCCCTTTCGGTCCCTTCAGCGACGCCTCCGCCCCGAGCAGCGGACCGAAAGCTTGCGTGGCGATCACGGGCCCGATCACGTTGACCTCCATCTGGCGACGGAATTCATCGGCGGCGATTTCGAGCACCGGCCCCGCCACCGCGATGCCGGCATTGTTGACGAGCCCCGCCAGCGTTTCGCCATGGAGCGCGGCGCGCACCTCGCGCGCGGCGGCCAGCACCGCGGCTTCATCGGTGACGTCGAACAATAGCGGGGTGAAATTCGCACCAAGCTCGTTTCGCAAGCGCTCGGCATCGGCCGGCTTGCGCACGCTGCCGAATACGCGAAATCCCCGGGCCAGCAAGAGCTTGGCGGTTGCCCAGCCGATGCCGGTGGACACTCCGGTAATAACCACTGTTCGCATGACTGGCTTCCCCTCTGGTATATCGTATCCTTTTAGCCCGGATGGCGTGCAGCGCAATCGCCTCCCCTTTCCGCAGTTGCAAACAACGCCGCAACGATCTCGGCCGGCCATTTCCACGTTGCTTTTGCCCGCGCGCTCAATCTATTCTCGGCTTACTTGGCCTCGGCCGCGCCGGACGAGGCTGTGTGTCTCCACAGAGAGACCGTCAAAAACACGAAGCGAGGGAGGAAACGCCATGACGACAAGGCATGTTGCTGCGATCCTGGCTGTCGCACTCGGACTTACGGCCAGTGCCGCCGCGCCCGCGGCCGCACAGGAAGGCCCGAAGCTTTATGTCTTCACATCCGGATCGTTGGGAGGGTTCCCGAAGGCCGCTCTGCAGATGGGCGGGCAAGGCAACATCGACTGGGCTCCGGTGAGCTTCTACGTGCTCAAACATCCCAAAGGCAATGTCATCATCGACACCGGGAATAACGACAAGACGATAGCCGACGCCGAGGGCTGGTGGGGACCGCTCGCCAAGGGCTTCGGCCTCAAGATGACGAAAGATGACGCTATCCCCGCACAACTTGCCAAGATCGGTCTCAAGACCGACGACATCAAATACGTGGTGGTCGGCCATCTGCATCTCGATCACGGCGGCAATGTCGGCCAGTTTCCGAACGCTACCCTCGTCGCCCAGGACGATGAGCTGAAGGCCGCCTGGTGGCCGGATGTCGGCTTCTCGGTCTATTACATTCCCGGCGACTTCGCCGACACCAAGAAAATGAACATCATCCGGCTCAATGGTGACCTCGACCTGTTCGACGACGGTTCAGTGCGCGTCATGCGTGGTCCGGGCCATACCCCAGGCAGCCAGTTCGTTGTCGTGAAACTTCCCAAAACGGGCTCGGTCATTCTCACCAGCGACGTGGTTTATCTCAAGGAAAACCTCGACAAGAACCTGATCCCGCCGATCCCCGGCACGGTCAGTCCGGGCGATGCCTATCGCAGCTATCAGCGTGTTCGGCTCATTCGCGACGCCAACAACGCCCAGATCTTCTACGGGCACGATCCGGAAGTCTTCAAGGCGACCAAGCACGCGCCCGAATTCTACGATTGAGAACCAACCGGTGCGGGCACTCGCCGTTGGAGTGCCCGCCTTTGACTTCCAGGCGAGCCCGCCGGGGCGACGCCGTGACAAGATCGCCTGAAGGGCGGGCGCTGCTTTTTCGGGGCACGGCATGATCGTCTCGTCAATCGACGCAGCCCCGCCGGACGATGCACCAGCCCGGACGACGGAAGCTCCGGCGATCTCGGCCGTCGGCGTCAGCAAACGCTACGGACCGGTCACGGCACTTGACCGGCTGACGCTCGACATCCGCCGCGGCGAGGTGTTCGGCCTGTTGGGGCCGAACGGGTCCGGCAAGACAACCTTCATGCGGCTGCTCGCAGGCTATCTGTTGCCGTCCGCCGGGCGGCTCACGGTCGCGGGCCTCGACACCGTGCGCTGTTCGCTCGAGGTGCGGCGGCGGATCGGCTATGTGCCGGAATCTGCGCCGCTATACCGGCAGATGCGCGTCGGCGAATTTCTCGCATTCATGGCCCGGCTTCGCGGACTGCCCGAACGCACCGTCGCCGCCGCCGTGGAGCGGGTCGTCGACCGGCTGGCCTTGGGCGCCGTCGTGGACAAGCCCACGCGGGCGCTGTCGCGCGGTTATCGCCAGCGCGCAGCCCTCGCCCAGGCGCTGATCCATGATCCCGACATCCTCATCCTCGATGAGCCGACCAACGGGCTTGATCCGCGCCAGATCATCGAAATGAGAGAGCTGATCCGCTCGCTTGCCGGGCACCATACGGTCCTGATGAGTTCGCATATTCTCAGCGAGGTGGAGAAAACCTCCGACCGGGTGGCGGTAATGCTCAATGGCCGGTTGCTCGGTGTCCGCGCCATGGCCGATACCCCTGATCTCGAAGGCTGGTTTTTGTCGCTGACATGAGAACGCTGCGCATCCTCTTCGCCAAGGAGCTGAACGCGACGCTGACGTCGCCGATCGGCTACACCGTTGCCGCCGTATTCCTGCTGGTGCTCGGCTATACGTTCAGCCTGACGCTGTTCGTCACCAAGGTCGCGAACCTGCAATACATCTTTCACCAGATGTATGTGCTGTCGATCCTGCTGGTGCCGGTGCTGACCATGCGCACCTTTGCCGAGGAGCGGCGATCGGAGACGCTGGAACTGCTGCTCACGGCACCGGTTCGGGAATTGTCGGTCGTCTTGGCGAAGTATGCCGCCACGCTGACGCTGGTGATCGGAATCTTCGCGCTGACGCTCGTCTATGCCGTCATCCTCGACCGCTATGGCGAACCGGATTGGGGACCAATCTATGCGGGTTATCTGGCGCTGGCGCTGCACGCCTCGCTTCTGGTCGCGGTTGGGCTGCTGATGTCCAGCATCACCGAGAACCAGGTCGTCGCTGCGGCGTTGTCGATCGGGGTGTTCCTGATGCTCTGGTTTGCCGATTCCGTGTCCTATCTGCTGCCGCCGCCGTTCGACAGCCTTGCGATCAACCTCTCCCTGATCGGCCATTTCAAGCCGATGGTCTCTGGCTCGGTGTTCCTGTCGGACATCGGCTATTTCGTCACCGCGAGCATGCTTGCGCTCTTCCTCACGGCCTGGGGGCTCGCGCAACGATGATCGACCCGCAAGGCGTCAAGGATCTGCCGGCCGAGGACGCCAGCTCACTTTCCCTCATCCTGGCGCAGCTGGAATCGCTCGACTGGACCAATCTGGGCTGGTTTGCCGGTGTCGTCCTCGCGCTGATGGTGCTCTTTGCGGCGGGGCTGAAGGTGCCCGTGAGGCTGGCCATTACCAGCCGCATTGCCTCGGCCACGCTCGTGGTCGCAGCCGCGCTCTCGGTCACGATCCTCGCCAACCTCGCGCTCTTCCGCCACGACGCCCACCTCGACCTGACCCACGAAAAAGCCTTCACGCCGTCGGCCGAAGCGCGGGAGGTCGTGCGCGGGCTCAGCGAGCCGATCGACATCGCCTATTTCTACCAGAAGCAGAACCTGGCCGCGCGCGCGCTTGGCACCATGCTGCGGCAACTCGAGCGGCTGAACGCGAATTTCCGCGTGCAGCTGATCGATGCCGACCAGAATCCGGCGCTCGCCTCCAGCCTGGGCGTACGAACCTACAATTCCGCCGTGCTGCGCATCGGCGAGCAGCGCATCGAAGTGATTACCACCGACGATCGCGAGATCGCACTCGGGGTGTTGCGCCTGTTGCGGAAGCGCCAGATCGTGATCTGCTTTGCGGCGGGCCACGGCGAATACGACATCGATAATTTCGAGTTCCACACGCATTTCGAAGGCGTCCACAACCACAGCCACGACATCTCGGATGCGGGCGTGGTGCAGATGGAGCAGCACGGCCTCGGCCGGCTGAGGCGCGCCGTCGAAAAGCTCGGCCTCGTCGCCCGCAAGGTCTCCTTTGCCACCGGGCAGCCGATCGCGGATGATTGCGCCGTCGTCATCGAAGCCAACCCGCGGACCCGATACAGCCCCGGCGAAACCGACGTGCTGCGCCGCTATCTGGAGCACGGCGGCTCCGCGATGTTCCTGATCGAGCCGGACTACGCGCTTGATGAAAGTCTCGCGGCGCTGCTTGGCAGCGCAGGCATCAAGGTGGGCGACGGCGTGATCGTCGATCCGACGGAGCATTATTTCACCGACGAGCAGATGATCGCGGTGGCGCGCTACGGCCCTCATCCAGCGACGCGGGGACTGGCGCTGTCGTTCTATCCCGGCGCGCGTCCGCTTCAGGCAAGCCCGGTCGCCGGCGTCCAGGTCACGCCGCTGGCCACGAGCAGCGCCGACAGCTACGTCATCGCCAATCGCCTGCAGGATCCGGCAAAAGCGAAATCCGGACCGCGCACCGCCGAGGTCATCGCGCTCGCGGCCGAAGGGCGGTTGGGCGAACCGGCGGCGGCCTTCCGCGTGGTGGTGGTCGGCGACGCCGATTTCGCCTCCAATTCGTTCTTTCCCTATCTGGCCAACTCCGACGCGTTGCTGGCCGAAATCGCATGGCTGACGCATGAGGAAAGGGCGCCGGCGATGAAACCTCCGGTGGAGGTGCTTCCCACGGTCACGCTTACCGGCGAGCAGATGCGCGGCATTTTCCTGGTCACGGTTCTGCTGCTGCCCGGGCTGATCGCATTCTCCGGCGGCGCGATGTGGTGGTGGCGACGATGAGCCGGCTAGCCTGGGCGGCCGCCGCGCTCGTCGCCACGGCCTTCCTCGCCGGTCTCGCGTTTACCGGCGGTCGCGGCGGGCCGGGGCTCGAGCCGTTCGTGCCGAAGGGATTGCTGACGATCCCGATCGAGGACGTACGGGAGGTCGATGTCGCCGCGCCGCGCGGCCATTGGCACTTCGCGCGCGCGCAGGATGGCTGGCGCGCGACACAGGGAACGGCGGCCGCAGGCTTCGAGGCGCGCCTCGACGGCGCGCTCAGGCTGCTGCGCAATTCGGGGCCGGACCGCGTACTGACCGCGGCGGAAATCGCCCGTGCCGGCGCTGCGCAGTTCGCCCTCGCGCCGCCCTGGCTCCGTGTCGTTGTCAATGGGCCCGGCGCTTTCGTATTCGCGATTTCGTTCGGCGCCACCAATCCGATGGGCCTGTCACACTATGCAAGGCTGGACGGGAGCCCGGAGATCGCGCTGCTGCCGGTCTTCGTGGCCGAAGCATGGGAGCGGACGGGAGGCACCCCGTGACGGCACGGCTCATGCGATGGGCCGCGCTGTGGCTGGCGTTCGCCGGCTGCGGCGACGCCTCCGCACATGTCACCACGACGGGATTGTTGCGCATCGAATTTGCAGGCGGCCGGATGCTCTATGCGCTTTCCGTCGCCTTGCCCGAATTGCCGGCCGCGTCGGCGGCCATGCTTGGCGCCGCCGCCAACGGCGACCAGGCGGCGGCGCAGACGATTGCCGAAGAGGCGCGCAAGAGCGTTACGGTCAACCTCGCCGGCAGCCGCTGCCGAACCGGGCGGGTGCGTATTGGCGGGGGTGGCGCGAACGAAACGCGCGCGGCAATCGAGATCGACTTCACGTGCGAGGCTTCGCACGGCCGCCTCGACATCACCGAGGACTGGAGCGCGTTCTTGGGCGAGCACTACCAGACCCTCGGCAATCTCCGCACGACAAGCGGCGAACGCCAGGTAACCTTCGGGGAGACGTCGAGAACCGCCAGCGTCGACATCGACCGCACCGCCGCGACGGGCTGGTTCGACTTCGTCAGGCTCGGCGTGGAGCATATTCTCACCGGCTACGACCACCTGCTGTTCCTGGTCGCACTCCTCGCGACCGCGCGAGGCACATGGTCGGTGGTGCGCATCGTCACCGCCTTCACCTTGGCTCACAGCGTGACGTTGTCGATCGGAGCGCTCGGCATCGTGACAATTTCCGACCGCATCATCGAGCCGCTGATCGCGGCGACAATCGTCTGGGTTGCGCTGGAAAATCTTTTCGCCGCCGAGCCCGACCGGAGACGCTGGATCTGGAGTTTCGGGTTCGGCCTTGTGCATGGCCTGGGCTTTGCCTCGGCGCTTGGCGAACTCGGCCTGAAGGGCGTGACGCTGGTGCGCGGATTGGTGGGTTTCAATCTGGGTGTCGAGATCGGCCAGCTACTCTTCGTTGCGGTCCTCCTGCCGGCGCAGGTCTGGCTGTCCCGCGGGCGCGGTGCATGGCTGACCCCGCGCCTTGCCTCGCTGGCCGTGGCTTTGATCGGCACCTACTGGCTCGTCGAACGCATCCTTGCCGGCTAGGCGATACCGTCCCTGCGCACAAAACCAGGCAGCTTCATCATCCTCCACGAACTTGCGCGCCAGCCACACTTTTGGGCTCCGTGGCGCTTTTTGACCATGGCGTTCGCTCCCCTGACACCCTATCCTCGCGACCAGCCGACCTGCTGAACATGCGCCTGGGGATTCGCGAGCCGACCGAACCATGCCTTCCGAGCACTTGTATCCCGGGCCCTTGCCTTCCGAGCCTCTGGCCGATCCGCTCCGGCGATTTCCAGTTTTCAGGACTTCCGACGCGGAAGAATTCGCGAACGCGCTCGTGACGCGCTTCGACGCGAGCAGGGCCGAGGTGAGATCTCCTGCCGGGCTTCTGGCGCAGGGAAATCTCGTTCAGCTTCAAACCGTCGGGCTGGTCTACGGGATCAGCAGCTCCGGCGTCTCCGTCGATTATCCGGAAGCCGATCGCTTCCGGTTGCTGACCGCCTTGAGCGGCAGGGGCGAAGCGACGATCGGCGGGAAGACGATCAAGGTCGATGCGCAGCAGTCCTGCATCGTTTCGCCAGGCCAATGCACACGGCTTGCCGCCGAAGCCTGCCAAAGCTGGCTCAACCTTCGCATCGACCCCGGCGCCTTCGAGCAGAAGCTCGCTTATCTTTTGGGCGCGCGGCCGAGCGGCAAGCTCGAGTTCAAGGCCGACGTCGATCGGGATCACCCGAAGGTTCGAAATCTCTGGCGGCTTGTCCGGTTCTTTTCCGAACAGCTGGACGCGACATCCGGCCAGTTACCGCCGCTCGTGCTTCGCGAACTCGAACAGGCCATCCTGGTCATGTTCCTCTACGCCAACCGGCATAGCTTCAGCCAGCTCCTGGACCAGGAGGCCAGGGACACCGCACCCTTGCATGTGCGCCGCGCGGAAGAATACATCGAGGCGCATTGGGCCGAGGCGATCACGATCGAAAGCCTGGTCGAAGTCAGCGGCGTGGGCGCGCGGGCGATCTTCAGGGCATTCCAGCAAAGTCGCGGATACTCGCCGATGGCGTTTGCGAGAATGGTCCGGCTCCGGCACGCGCGGGAGCGGCTTTCGGCGCCGGATCCGGAGACATCGGTGACGACGGTCGCCTTCGCTTGCGGTTTCGGAAATCTCGGGCACTTCGCAAGAGACTATCGCGAAGCATTCGGCGAACGCCCTTCCGTGACGCTCTCCCGGGCCATGGGCAGCACCCCGCCCTGAGACGGCAGAATTTCCAACCCTCAAGGATAGAGGCGAGATCGCTCTCGCGATCCCGCCTCGAAACTTGAATCAAAGCCTTGGTTCCTGGTCTTGTCGACCAGCGCGCCCTTCTTGATCATCGCGATCGCGCCTGCGCGATCTCGCAAGAAAAACGTGGATCAAGCCTCAGTTCTCGGTCTTGTCCACCAGCGCGCCCTTCTTGATCGTCGCGATCGCGCTTGCGCGATCTCGCAAGAAAAACGTGGATCAAGCCTCAGTTCTTGGTCTTGTCGACCAGCGCGCCCTTCTTGATCCACGGCATCATGTCGCGGAGCTTGGCGCCGACTTCCTCGATCGGGTGGGAGGCGAGCTTGGCGCGGGTCGCCTTGAACGAGGTCTGGTTGACCTTGTTCTCGAGCATCCAGTCGCGGGCGAATTTGCCGCCCTGGATGTCGGCGAGCACGCGCCGCATCTCCTTCTTGGTCTCTTCGGTGATGATACGCGGGCCGGTGACGTATTCGCCATACTCGGCGGTGTTGGAGATCGAGTAGTTCATGTTGGCGATGCCGCCTTCATAGATCAGGTCGACGATCAGCTTCACCTCGTGCAGGCATTCGAAATAGGCCATCTCGGGCGCGTAGCCGGCTTCCACCAGCGTCTCGTAGCCACCCTTGATCAGTTCGACCAGGCCGCCGCACAGGACCACCTGCTCGCCGAACAGGTCGGTTTCGCATTCTTCCTTGAACGAGGTCTCGATGATGCCGGCGCGGCCACCGCCGATCGCCGAGGCGTAGCTGAGGCCAAGATCATGCGCGTTGCCCGAGACATCCTTGGCGATCGCGATCAGGCAGGGCACGCCGCCGCCACGCTGATATTCCGAGCGCACGGTATGGCCGGGGCCCTTCGGGGCGATCATCAGCACGTCGAGATCGGCGCGCGGGTCGAGCAGGTTGAAATGCACGTTGAGGCCGTGGGCGAATACCAGCGCCGCACCCTTCTTCATGTTGTCATGGAGGTGCTCGCGATAGATGTCGCCCTGCAACTCGTCGGGGGTGAGCATCATCACGAGATCAGCCCATTTGGCGGCCTCGGCGACTTCCATCACCTTGAAGCCGGCAGCCTCCGCCTTCTTGGCGGAGTTCGATCCCTTGCGCAGCGCAATGGCGACGTCCTTGACGCCGGAATCCTTCAGGTTCAGCGCATGGGCGTGGCCCTGGCTGCCATAGCCGACGATGCAGACCTTCTTGCCCTTGATCAGGTTCAGGTCGGCGTCGCGATCGTAATAAACACGCATGGTGGTTTCCTCTTGAGGGGCCGAAATCGGCCGATGAATCAGGCTTTCAGGTGGGTATGACCGCCGGTGCCCGCGAATTTCCGGCGTTGTCTAGAGCATTTTCGCTCTCAGGGGAAACCCCTTTCTGCATGGCGCGGCTGTCTCATCATCGGTCCATGAATACCGGATAGAGCGAGGCCAAAAGCAGTGCGGCCATGACGATGTTGAAGGCCCGCACCGCCCTGGGCGACGTCATGAGCGAGCGCAGCGAACTGCCCGACAGCGTCCAGATCGAAGTCGACACCACACCGAGCAGGAGGCAAATCGCCACCTGGGCAGCAATGTTCCAGGGGAAGTTGGCGATGCCGGCATAGGCGGTGATGGTGCCGATCACCATGACCCAGCCCTTGACGTTCACCCACTGGAACAGCACCGCGCCCCAGAAGGTCATCGGGCGCCGCCCCGCGTCCTGCCCCGGCGTGACCGGCTCGGCCATCGCGATCGTGGCGGCCAGATAGACCAAATAGGCCGCGCCGGCATATTTGAGGATCGCCTGCAGGACGGGATAGGCGACAAAGACAGTCCCGAATCCAAGACCCACCGCGCCGACCATGAAGGCGCAACCAAAGGTGATCCCGGCGATGTGCGGCACCGTGGGACGGAAGCCGTAGGTCAGTCCCGACGACAGCACCATGATGTTGTTCGGCCCCGGCGTGAAATACATCACGGCGGCGAAGACGATGAAAGCGATCAGCAGCGAGTGCGACATGTCCCGCCTCACGCGATCTTCGGCAGCGCCTGCGCGCGCTTCGACAGCAGCATCACCGCGATGCCGCCGACCACGGTGATCATGCCGGCCAGCCGCAGCGGCCCGAAGGTTTCACCGAATACGATGCTCGACGCGGCCGAGCCTACGAACGGCACCAGCAGCGCGAACGGCACCACCTGCGCCGCGGTATGATCCCGCAGCAAGCGTCCCCACAGCCAATAGGCGATACAGGTGGAGATCGCCCCGACGAAGAGCATGCTGGCCCAGCCGGTCATCGACATCCGCCAAAGCGAGTGCCATGTCGGCAGCACGCCATCGACGGCGAACGCCAGTGCCAATAGCGGCAGCGGCGGCACCAGGCAGAGCCATGCAAACAGGTCGAACATCGGAACGTCCCTCGCCTGCCGCAGCAACAGATTGCCGATCGCGAAACTGACCGGGGAAATCATCAGCACGGCGAAGGCGCCGACGCTGAAATCGAACCCGACGGTGCCGCAGATCATCAAAAGGCCGATCCCGGCAATGCCAATTCCGGCAACCTGGATGCCGGTCGGAACTTCGCGAAACGCCACCGCTGCGAACGCCACGGTAAACAGCGCCTGGCTCTGCACGATCACGCTGGCGAGCCCGACCGGAACGCCGTGCGCGATCGCCCAGGACTGCGCCAGAAACTGTCCGAGAAATAGCGCGCCGCTGATCGCGACCAGCACCGTCCAGGGAACATTGGGGCGGCGCACGAACAGGCATGGCACCGCCGCGATGGCAAAGCGCATCGCCGTCATCAACGCGGGCGAGAGCTCATCGAGCGCCAGCCGGCTGGCCACGAAGCCAAGCCCCCAGATCACCGCCACCGTGACGGCAAGGCAGATGTCGGCTGGCTTCATCTACCTAGCTCTGCTCGCCGTGTTTCGGTTTCCGCAGCAGATAGGTGCCGTGCAGCGGCGCGTGATAATCGGCCGAGATCAGCGTGAAGCCCGCATCGGTCAACATCCGTTCGATCACCCAGCCGAAGGTCGAGTATTCGTCGCGCATATGGGTGACGACGCTGGCGCGGTCGAAATCGTGGTTCTTGATGCTGAAATCGGCCCAGGCCTCGACGTCGCGCTCCACGCCATCAGGGATGCTGGCGAAGACGATGTCGCGCAGATAAAAATTCGCGCCCGGCTTCAGTGCGGCAAAGATCCGCGACAGCGCCACGGCTTTCCAGAAATCCGGCAAATGATGCAGCGTGAATTCGCTGACGATCAGGTCATACGAATCCGGCTTGTAGGCAAAGCTCAGCAGTCCGGCGGGCTGGGTACGGATCACCACCTTGCGGTCCTTGGCCTGGATGTTGGCGAGCGCCAGCATCGCCGGCGAAATATCGATGGCATCGACCTCGGCACCCATCAGCGCGGCCTCGCAGGCCAGCACGCCATTGCCGCAACCGATGTCGGCGATCCGCCAGCCCGGCTTGACGCCAAGCATGGTCAGCGCGGCGCGCGCGCGCAGATCGCTGTCGTCATGACGGTCGTAGATCGAGGCGACGGCGGAATCGAGACCGAGCCGCCGCCGTTCATTGTAGTACCAGTCGCGCGCCAGCATGGCTCACATCCCCTCGGCCCCTCGCCCGATCGCGGCGACCCCTGTGCGCGAAACCTCGACCAGGCCGAGCGGACGCATCAGCTCGATGAACTGGTTGATCTTGGCCGAGTTGCCGGTGATCTCGAACACGAAGCTTTCGGTGGTGGCGTCGATCACGCGGGCACGGAAGGCTTCCGCCAGCCGCAGCGCCTCGACGCGGTGCTCGCCGGTGCCGCGCAGTTTCAGCATCGCCAGTTCGCGCTCGATCGAGCGCCCGCTGAGCGTCATGTCGACGACGCGATAGACCGGGACCATCCGGTCGAGCTGATGCTTGATCTGCTCGATCACCATCGGCGTACCCGTGGTGACGATGGTGATGCGCGAGAGGTGCTTCTGGCTCTCGGTCTCGGAGACGGTAAGACTTTCGATGTTGTAGCCGCGGCCGGAGAACAGCCCGATGACGCGTGCGAGCACGCCAGGCTCGTTCTGCACGAGTACCGATAGCGTGTGCGACTCGTTCGGATCGTGGCGATCTTCCATGAAGTAGGCGGATGCGGGCTGGCTCATTTTTGGGTCCCCATTGTCCTTTTCGTCGTCATACCGCAATTCCCGTCATCCCAGCGAAAGCGGGGATCCAGTTTCCCGGTGACGTCCGAGATCGATCGAGACGCCGCGGCGTACTGGATCGTCCGGTCAAGCCGGACGATGACAGTCGAATTTGTGTCTAGCACCCTCACGCCATCACCCTGTCGCCGGCGACGGTCTCGCCAACGACCCATCGGTTGAACAAATCGAAATCAATATTGCCGCCACTCAGAACGAGGCCGACCCGCTTGCCGCGGATCCTGGCCTTCTCCTGCAGCGCCGCGGCGAGCGCGGCCGCGCCGGCGCCTTCCGCAAGGTTATGGGTATCGGTCCAGTAGGCGCGAATTGCCGCCGCTATTTCGTCGTCGGTGACCTGCGCGATGTGCGAGGCACCGGCGCGGATGATCGCCAGCGCATCGGCGTCGGGGACCCGCGTCGCCATGCCGTCGGCGCGCGTGTTGCTGCTGTTCGTCTTCACGACGGTGCCGGCCGCAAACGACAGCGCGTAGGACGGCGCTTCCGTCGACTGCACGCCGACGATTTCCGTTTTCAGGCCGAGCAGGTCGCGCGCCATGATGCAGCCGGAGATGCCCGAGCCCTGCCCGATCGGCACGTAGAGGATGTCGAGATCGCGGGCCTTCCGGAACAGTTCGAGCGCGTAGGTCGCAACGCCCAGGACCAGATCCGGATGGAATGCGGGCACCATTTCGAGCCCGTCCTGACTGGCGCGGCGTCCCGCTTCTTCGCGGGCGATCTGGAAATCGGTGCCATGCTCGACCAGCCTGGCGCCGAAAGCCCGCATCGCGCGGTTCTTCTCGACCGAATTGCCGAGCGGCACGTAGATCGTGGCCGGCACGCCATAGCGGCTCGCGGCGAAAGCGAGGCTCTGACCGTGATTGCCGGTGGTCGCCGAGATAATGCCTGCGGTCCCGGGCCGCTCGCGCTTGAGGCGGTCGAGATAGACAAGCCCGCCGCGCACCTTGAAGGCACCGGTCGGCGTGTGGTTCTCGTGCTTGACGACAACATCGGCACCAAGCCGCTCGGCGAGGAGCGGCCACAGATGCGCCGGCGTCGGCGGCATCGCAGCGCCGACGACGCCATGGGCGCGTTCCAGCTGGTCGAGGTTAAACATCGAAGTGCCTCACGAAAGACGGTGAGCTCCCTCGCCCCGCTCTTCGCGGGGAGAGGGATGGGGTGAGGGGCTCTCTCAACGAGTTCGGTTCGCGGAAGGTCCCCCTCACCCGGATCGCACGCTGGCGCGCGCCATCCGGCCTCTCCCCGCACGCGGGGAGAGGCGAAAGGAGCGCGCGTGCCGCTGTGATCATCACAGCATCCTCACACCAGTGCCTTGCCGCTGGCGAAGGCCGCAGCGGTCGCTTCATCGTTGGCTTCCGCCGGCAGCAGCATTTCATTGTGCGCCTTGCCCGAGGGAATCATCGGGAAGCAATTCTCCAGCGCCGCCACCCGGCAATCGAACAGCACCGGGCGCTTGACGCTGATCATCTCCTTGATCGCGCCGTCGAGATCACCGGGCTTGACCGCCTGGATGCCGACGCAGCCATAGGCTTCGGCGAGTTTGACGAAGTCCGGCAGCGCCTCGGAGTACGAATGCGACAGCCGGTTGCCGTGCAGAAGCTGCTGCCACTGCCGCACCATGCCCATATACTGGTTGTTCAGGATGAAGATCTTGATCGGCAATTCATATTGAACCGCCGTCGACATCTCCTGCATCGTCATCTGGACCGATGCGTCGCCGGCGATATCGATCACGAGGCTGTCGGGGTGCGCCACCTGCACGCCGAGCGCCGCCGGCAGGCCGTAACCCATGGTGCCGAGGCCGCCCGAGGTCATCCAGCGGTGCGGTTCCTCGAAGCCGAAGAACTGCGCCGCCCACATCTGGTGCTGGCCGACTTCGGTGGTGATGTAGACGTCGCGCCCGCGCGTTGCCTCGAACAGCCGCTGAATCGCAAATTGCGGCAGGATGACATCGTTGTTCTTCTTGTAGGACAGCGAATTGCGCGCGCGCCATTTCGCGATCTCCTGCCACCAGGCCCGGATATCCGGCTTCTTCGCCTCGGCCTTGAACACCTGCAGGAGATCGCCGAGCACGTTGGCGGCATCGCCGATGATGGGAACGTCGACCCGGATGTTCTTGTTGATCGAGGATGGATCGATGTCGACATGGATTTTCTTCGAGCCCGGCGAAAACGCATCGGTGCGCCCGGTGATACGGTCATCGAAGCGCGCGCCGACGCACAGCATGACGTCGCAATCATGCATCGCCATGTTGGCTTCGTAGGTGCCGTGCATGCCGAGCATGCCGAGCCAGTTCTTGCCCGACGCCGGATAGGCGCCCAGCCCCATCAGGGTCGAGGTGATCGGAAAGCCGGTGGCCTCGACCAGTTCGCGCAAGACCTTCGAGGCCTCGGCGCCGGAGTTGATGACGCCGCCGCCGCTGTAGATCACCGGGCGTTTGGCGGCGGCCAGCAATGCCACCGCTTTTCGAATCTGCGTCGGGTCGCCCTTGACACGGGGCGCATACGACACATGCACGTCCGATTTGCGCGGCGGGTGATAGGCGCCAGTCGCGAACTGCACATCCTTCGGCACATCGACCACGACGGGACCGGGACGCCCGGTGCTCGCGACATAGAACGCCTCGTGCAGCACCTTGGCCAGATCGTTGACGTCGCGCACCAGCCAGTTGTGCTTGGTGCAGGGCCGGGTGATGCCGACGGTGTCGCACTCCTGGAACGCGTCGTTGCCGATCAGATGGGTGGGAACCTGCCCGGTGATGCACACCAGCGGAATCGAATCCATCAACGCGTCCGTCAACGGTGTCACCATGTTGGTGGCGCCGGGCCCCGAGGTCACCAGCACCACGCCCGGCTGGCCGGTCGAGCGCGCATAGCCTTCGGCGGCGTGGCCGGCGCCCTGCTCGTGCCGCACCAGGATGTGCTCGACTTCGCTCTGCTGGAATATCTCGTCATAGATCGGAAGCACCGCGCCACCGGGATAGCCGAAGATGTGCTTGACGCCATGATCGATCAGCGCGCGCACGATCATCGCGGCTCCCGTCATCTGGTTCGGATCTTGGCTGTTGTCGCTCATGGCTGGCTCCGGATGCGCTGTTCTTGCGCGGCTTTCTGGTTTGGAGGTCGAGGCTTGCAGGTAGGGGTAGACTGTCTGGAAAATAAAAAGGGGCCCGGAAGAGGCCCCATGCACACCGCCCGTTTTTGGATGGCCTCTAGCCATCCCCGGCGGTGCGCCTGGGTACGACGACGATAAGCAGTTTGGTAATTTTATTACGCATAGGGCCGCCCTAGCTTCTCAAAGGTTGCGCGAACATACTGCCCGAGCCCCGAAAGTCAAGTCTCAGGCGGAAATTACGCTCAATTTTGAGTTTAACCGGGTTCCCGGCGTTCGGCGAGGGCGAAAATGCTCGCGCCAGCCATGCAAGGCTGCCCCGCCGTCGCCCCGGGGTACGAGCCAAACGAGCGAACCAGGAATGATACGGGCCTCAAGGGCTCGCAGCTCAGACTTCCGAAAATTTCGGGTGCAAACCCGGCCTCCTTGACGCCCGGGGCACCCCATTATCCAAATGCACTTCACAGGAAGCCTCGGGAAATCACAAACAGCCATGGATTGAGCTTATGAAGCTGGACAGAGGCGGCCTAATTCTCTCGGGTATCTTCGCTGCATTTTCGCTTGGGCTGTCTGCGATCGCTTTGTTATTCTCCAATGTCGCGAAGGGGCAGGTGATCTTCGAACAACTGGCGGTCGCTCCGGCCGTGATGCTTCTCACGTCCACGGGCCTCTTTGATCCGCTTCTGAACGCCTGTCCCTGGATGAACAATTCCTACGCTTTCTTCGCTCTAAGCATTCTCATCATGTACCTGATTGGTTGGGGTATCAGGAGACTCGCACATCCCGACTGAGCCAACCGTAGCTGGAATAGAGTGAGGCCCATCCTTCGGGACGCGGCGAAAACGGCGCGCCTCAGCGTGAGGTCCTTGTTTCGAGCCATTCCCCCGCAGCTTCCGGGCTTACCCACGAAAATTCCGGCAGCTGGTGCCGGAACCAGGTGAACTGCCGCTTGGCGTAGTGGCGGGTATCGGCGCGGCCGATCGTGGCGGCTTGCTCGAGCGTGATCTCGCCTTTCAGGTGCGCCATCAGCGCCGGCACGCCGTGGGCCTTCATCGCCGACAGCAGGGGATCGAGCTTCCGTGCGGCCAGCCGCTCGACCTCCTGCAGTGCGCCGGCCTTCAGCATCGCATCGAAGCGCGCATCGATCCGCGCATAAAGTTCGTCACGATCAGGCTCCAGAAACAGCGCGCTGAACGAGCCCTGCGGCAATAGCGGCGGCAGGCCGTCGCGGTGCCAGTCGGACAGCGAACGCCCGGTGGCTTCGACCACCTCCAGCGCGCGCGCGATCCGGGTACGATCGCGCGGCTTCAAGCGCTCGGCGGCGACGGGATCGCGCCGCGCCAGTTCGGCGTGCAGCGCTTCGACGCCATCGCGCTCCAGCCGCGCGCGCACCGCCTCGCGCACCTCAGCCGGGACCGGCGGCACCGCCGACAGGCCGCGCGTCAGTGCCTTGAAATAAAGCCCCGAGCCGCCGACGAAGATCGGCAGCCGGTTTTGTGCGCGCACGTCCGACAATACCCTGGCGGCATCCACCACCCAGGCTCCGGCCGAAAAATTCACCGCGGCATCGACATGACCGTAGAGCCGATGCGGAACCAGCTCTTCCTCCTGCGGCGTCGGCCGTGCCGTGATGATCCGGAGGTCGCGATACACCTGCATGGAATCGGCATTGATGATGACCCCGCCGGTATTTTGCGCGAGCTCAAGCGCCAGGGCCGACTTGCCGCTGGCGGTCGGCCCTGCGATAAGCACGGCGTTGTTGTTCCCCGGTTGCGAATTCACTGCATGTCTCTCGTCGTCACACTCATCTGCAATCCCGCCAATCCCGCGCTCGATAGCACGGTGATCGATGGTGCGCGCGCCATTTTGCCCTCGGCCGGCCCGGCGCGGTGGCTATTCGACGAGGTGGCGGCCGACATCCCCTTCGTCGCCGAGGGCAACGTCCACGCAATCGAAGCGCACCTGCGCGAAGTGCGCGGCGACCTGCCAATCGACATTGTCGTGCAGCCTCAGGCGGCGCGGCGCAAGAAGCTTTTTCTCGCCGACATGGATTCCACCATGATCGGCCAGGAATGCGTCGACGAACTCGCCGATTTCGCCGGCATGAAGGCGCATGTCGCCGCCATTACCGAACGCGCGATGCGCGGCGAGATCGCGTTCGAGCCCGCGCTGCGTGAGCGCGTGGCGCTGCTCAAGGGGCTGCCGGTCGGCGTCGTCGACGAAGTCCTGAAAAATCGCATCACGCTGACGCCGGGCGGTCGCGAACTGGTCGCGACCATGCGCGCTCATGGCGCCTGGACCTGCCTGATCTCGGGCGGCTTTACCCTCTTCACCAATGCGGTTGCCGCAGCAATCGGTTTTCAGGAAAACCGCGCCAATGAGCTCATCGTCAGCGACGGAAAACTCACCGGCGAGGTCGCCGAGCCGATTCTGGGCCGCGCCGCGAAACTCGCGACCTTGACCGAGCTCCGCGAATCCTTCGACCTCGACGAGATCGACACGCTGGTGGTCGGCGACGGCGCCAACGACCTCGGCATGATTCAGCAGGCGGGCCTGGGCGTCGCCTACCGCGCCAAGCCCGCCGTCGCCGCCGCCGCCGCCGCGCGGATCGATCACGGCGACCTCACGGCCTTGCTGTACGCGCAGGGATATCGGCGGGACGAGTTTGTGGGGGGATAGGACCGATGCCAACCCTCCTGCGTTGGGGACCATACCGCGCGTTCTTTTATTCGAACGAAGGTGGCGAGCCGCCGCATATCCATGTCCGATCAGGCGATGCCGAAGCAAAGTTCTGGCTTCATGACCTCTCGGTGGCAGCTAATGCGGGATTTCCCGCCCATGAAATCGGCGCTATTATCCGCTCCTTGAGATCGCACCGCGACTTCCTCGAAGGCAAATGGCATGAGCACTTTGGAAATTGATGTCGGCGATATCAGGCCGGTCTCGGTTGCTTTCACCGCCGACGAAATCGTGGTGACGCTGGCAGACGGCCGCAGGATCGCTACCCCACTCGCGTGGTATCCGCGGCTGCGAGACGCCAGTTCCGCAGCGCGAGGCCATTTCGAGCTGATGCCCATGGGTATTCACTGGCCGGAGCTCGATGAAGACCTCGGGATTGCGGGCATGCTGCGCGGCAGGCCTGCCGTTTGAGATTGCGCAAGAGCCTGCGTCGTCCTCCCTGCTTGCGCAGGGACGACGCATTCAATTGCGGCCGATAGCGGTCTTGACCGCCTCTACTGCACGCTGAGCGCCACGAAGCGCAATTCACCGTCGGCGTTCGAGACCAGCAGCAGCACGGATTTCTTGCCGTCCTTCTTCAACTGCTCGACGCGCTTCTTGATGTCGGCGGCGCTGCTCACCGCCTCCTGCGCCACCTCGACGATCACCTCGCCGGGGGCAAGCCGCTTCTCGGCCGCGTCGGAGGTGCCGTCGACATTGGTAATGACGACGCCCTTGACGCTGTCCTTGATCTTGTAGCGGCTGCGCAGATCCTTGCTCAGCGTCGCGAGGTCGAGGCCGAGTGCCCGTTGCGTCACCGGCTTTTCGGCGGCCTCAGGCGACTTGATCGCCGCCGGCATCGGCTTGTCGTTATCCTCCAGGCGCCCGAGCGTGACCCTCTTGGTTTGCTCCTCGCCCTTGCGGATGATGACGACATCGACCTCCTTGCCGACCGCAGTGTCGGCGACCACGCGCGACAGATCCTTCGGCTCCTTGATGTCCTTGCCGTCGAACCTGACGACGACATCGCCGGGCTCGATGCCGGCGGGCTTGGCCGGCCCCTTGTCCTCGACGCCGGCGATCAGGGCGCCGCGCGCGGGCTTGATGTTGAGGCTTTCGGCGATCTCGTCGGTGACCTGCTGGATGCGAACGCCGAGCCAGCCGCGGCGCAGCTCGCCGAACTGCCGGAGCTGATCGACCACGCCGGCCACGGTCTTGGAGGGCACCGCAAAGCCGATGCCGATCGAGCCGCCGGTCGGCGAGATGATCAGCGTGTTGACGCCGATCACTTCGCCATCGAGATTGAACAAGGGACCGCCGGAATTGCCGCGGTTGATGGCGGCGTCGGTCTGGATGTAATTGTCGTAGGGCCCGGAGGCGATGTCACGGTTGCGGGCCGAGACGATGCCCGCCGTCACGGTGCCGCCGAGGCTGAACGGGTTGCCGATCGCGATCACCCATTCGCCGAGCCGCAACTTGTCGGAATCGCCGAATTTCACAGCGACCAGCGGCTTCACCGGCTTGAACTTCAGCACGGCGAGGTCGGTCTTCTTGTCGACGCCGACCAGTTCGGCCTTGATCTTGGTGCCGTCGTTCAGGATGACATTGATCTCGTCGGCATCCGCGATGACGTGATTGTTGGTCACGACGATACCCGACGTGTCGATGATGAAGCCGGAGCCGAGCGAGTTGGTCTTGTGCGGCTGCGCATCGCCGCCCCTCGGGCCGCCCGGACCGCCGCGGCGGTTCTTGAAGAAATCGTCGAAGAATTCCTCGAACGGCGAGCCCGGCGGTAATTGCGGCGTCACGCCCCTGCCCTCGCCGGGGCCGCCTTTGGCCTCGACGGTCTGCGAGGTCGAGATATTGACCACCGCGTCGATTACTTTCTCGGCCACGTCGGCGATACCGTCAGGACCGCGCGCCAGCGCCGGCGCCGGCGCCAGGATAGTCGCAGCGCCAAGGCTAGCGCTGAGGCAAATCGCGGCCATCAGCGGGCGCAGGCGATGGCTCAGGGCTTGGTTCGCAACGGTCATATCGGTTCTCTTTTCTCGAAAATGGGCGAAATTTGGCAGCCACAGTGCGCCCGAACGGGGTGACCGTGCAAGCGTTTGAGCCCAGCATTTCGGCGAAAAACAGGACGCCGCCGCTCACGATGGCGTTGATGCCGCGGGCGATTCGAACAGCTCTGGTTCCATCATTCCGCGACGACGGTCCGAACGACCCGCCTCGCAATGACGGCGCGGTGTTCTACCGCCGGACCACCCATATCAGGATCAACCCCGCCACGGCCGAGCCTATGCCGACCACCCTTAGAATATTGTCCGGGGTTGCCAGTGCGCTCTTCATCGCGCGGCGCATCCAGGCCGGGCTCGCCGCGAACATCAGGCCTTCAAGCACAAACAGAATTCCCAAACCGATGAGGAAGTCGGCGAACGCTATGGACCTCATCGGACTGAAACCTCCCGTTTGATTCTTGCTTTAATTGAGACCGAAGCGGGTCCGCTTCGGTCCTCGCCCTCATTCAGGACGTCACTTACGGCCTCGCCGCCACTGGCGGCTTGCCGGAGGAGTTGCTGAAGAATTTGAAGAAATCGGAATCCGGCCGCAGCAGGAAGCGCGTGTCGCTGCTCTTCAGCCCGTTCTCATAGGCCGTCATCGAGCGGTAGAACGCGAAGAAATCCGCATCCTTGCCGTAGGCCTCGGCAAACAGCCGGTTGCGTTCGCCATCGCCCTCGCCGCGCACCTGTTCTGCGGTCGAATTGGCTTCGGCGACGATCACGGTCGCTTCGCGATCGGCATTGGACCTGATCTCCTGCGCCTTCTGGCCGCCCTGGGCGCGGAATTCGGCGGCCTCGCGCTGCCGCTCGGTCTGCATGCGCTGGTAGACCGCCTGGCTGTTCTGCTCCGGCAGATCGGCGCGCCGGATCCGCACGTCGACCACCTGGATGCCGTAGCCGCCGGCTTCATGATCGAGCTGGTCGCGGATCCGCGCCATCAGGGCTTCGCGCTCGTCGCGCACCACCTGGATGAAAGTGACCTCGCCGAGTACGCGGCGCAGCGACGCATTCAGCAGCGTCGTGAGCTGGAGGTTGGCGGCCTGGATCGTGCCTACGCTTTGATAGAATTGCAGCGCGTTCTTGATGCGATAGCGGGCGAAGGCGTCAACCACCAACCGCTTCTGGTCCGAGGCGATCACTTCCTGCGACGGGTTTTCCAGATCGAGGATGCGCTTGTCGATGTCGATCACGGTGTCGATGAACGGCGCCTTGAAGTGCAGGCCGGGATCGGTGACGACATCGACCGGCCGGCCGAGCCGAACCACCAGGGCCTGTTCGGTCTGCGTGACCGTGAACACCGAGCCGTAACCGACGATCACCAGCACGAACAGCAGGAACAGCGTGACAATACCTGTGACGGGAGACCTCATCGTGCGCCTCCGCTTTGAGGGGTGACCGCGCCTTGCTGCGGCTGGGTGGTAGACGGTGGCGCCGGACGTCGCGGCGTCAATTCGCTCAGGGGCAGATAGGGCACGATGCTTTGCCCGGACGACGATCCACCGCCGTCATAGACCAGCTTCTCGGATCCGCCGAGAATCCGCTCCATCGTCTCCAGATAGATGCGCTGGCGGGTGACGTCGGGCGCTTTCCTGTATTCGTCGTAAACCTTCAGGAAGCGCGCGCTCTGGCCCTTGGCTTCGGCGACCGCCTGCTGCTTGTAGCCTTCGGCGACCTGGATGATCTGCGCCGCGCGTCCCTTCGCATCGGGAACGACGCGATTGGCATAGGTCTGTGCCTCGTTCTGCAACCGCTCGAGATCGGCGCGTGCCGCCTGGACGTCGCGGAAGGAGTCGATCACCTGCGCCGGCGGATCGACCTTCTGCATCTGCACCTGCTGCACCAGGATGCCGGAGCCGTAATTGTCCAGCGTCTTCTGCATCAGCTCCTGCACGGCGAGTTCGGTCGAGGTACGCGCGCCGGTCAGGATCGGCTGAATGTTGGCCTTGCCAACCGCCTCGCGCATCGCGCTTTCCGCCACCGCTTTCACGGTGCCTTCCGGATTCTGGATGTTGAAGAGATAATTGCCAACGCCGTCCGGCTTGATGCGCCACAGCACGGTGAAATCGACATCGACGATGTTCTCGTCGCCGGTCAGCATCAGGCTTTCTTCCGGCACGTCGCGCATGGTCCGGCCGCGGCGGGCCGGATCGTCGATCAGCGTCATGCCGATAGAGATGGTGGAAACGCGCAGCGCCTTCGGCAGCAGCACGGTCTCGATCGGATACGGCAGATGATAGCTGAGACCCGGTTGTACGGTGCGCACATGCTTGCCGAACCGCAGCACGACGCCGAGCTCCTCGGACTGGACGCGGAAAAAGCCGGACATGGCCCAGATCGCGACCGCCGCGAGCAGGACGATCGCGATGCCGAGGCCGCTGAAATAGCCGCCCGGCAATAATTGCTGGAGCCGGTCCTGGGCGCGGCGGAGAAGGTCTTCAAGGTCGGGCGGCCTCGGCCCAACCGGCTGCGGGCCGGAGCCCCACGGCCCTTTCGGACCCGAACCCCACGGGCCTCCGCCTTGATTCTTCCACGGCATCAACGCTCTCCTTCGCGGGCTCGAGGGCCAGGACGCCCGCCCAGCTACTTCCGCCCGGCTTTATAGGGGACGGCCCCGGCCCTTACAACGCAAGCTTGGTGCTCGGAGGAGCTATGCCTGAGCCAGTAATTGTCAATGTAAACATTGCGGGGTGGGGTTAATGCGCCCCTCTCCGGCGATAGGTGACAAAGGAGAAGTCGGCGCTGTCGTCCGGACCGGCCGAATTCCGCACCCGCGCCACTTCTTCCCAGATGGCCGGATCAATCGCGGCGAAGCAGGTGTCGCCCTCGGGCCGGGCATGAACTTCGGTGACTTCCAGGCGGTCGGCACACCCCATAAACTGCGCGTAGATTTCCGCGCCGCCGATCACGGCGATTTCAGTGACGAAACGCCGCAGCGCGTCGCCAGTCGCGACCGCGCGGGCCTCCGTGAACGACGTCGTCACCACGGCGCCGGCGGCCCTGAAATCCGGATCGCGGGTGAGCACGATGTTGGTGCGTCCGGGCAGCGGCCGGCGCAGCGAGATGAAGGTCTTGCGGCCCATCACGACCGGCTTGCCCATCGTCATCGTCTTTAAGCGTTGCAGATCGGTCTTCAGCCGCCAGGGTATGGCGCCGCCCGCGCCGATCACGCCGTTGTCGGCGACGGCCACGATGAGGACGATTTCCACTAGCCGCCTCCTTCCGCGAGCGCCGTCAGCGCCGGACCGGCCACCTTGCACACGGTCCACTCGTCCATCATGACCGCGCCGAGCGACTTGTAGAATTCGATCGAGGGCGTGTTCCAGTCCAACACCGACCATTGCAGACGCGACCAGCCGTTCGCCACGCACGCCTTTGCCAGATGCGAAAGCAGCGCCTTGCCGATGCCCTTGCCGCGCAGCGCGGGGCGAACGAACAGATCCTCCAGATAAATCCCGGAGCGGCCGCTGAAGGTCGAAAAATTGATGAACCAGACCGCGAAGCCGGCCACTTCGCCGTTCCATTCGGCGAGGTCGCAGAACAGCCGTGGATTGGCCGCGAACAGCGCATCGGCGATCATTGACTCGGTGGCTTCGACCTCGTGCGACAGCTTCTCATATTCGGCGAGTTCGCGGACCAGCGACAGAACCAGCCCCGCCTCATTGGGACGCGCGCGGCGGATAACCAGCGACATTCAATCACTCACACCGCGACCTCGGCCCGGATATGCGGGTGCGGGTCGTAGCCTTCCAGCACGAAGTCTTCGTAGCGGAACGCGAAGATATCCTTCACCTCCGGATTGATCTTCATCGTCGGCAGTGGCCGCGTGTGGCGCGTCAGTTGCAGCCGCGCCTGATCGAGATGGTTCGAATACAGATGCACATCGCCGAAGGAGTGGACGAAATCGCCGGGCTTCAGGCCCGTCACCTGCGCGACCATCATGGTCAGAAGCGCATAGGAGGCGATGTTGAAGGGCACGCCGAGAAATACATCCGCCGAGCGCTGGTAGAGCTGGCAGGACAATTTGCCGTTCGCAACGTAGAACTGGAACAGGCAGTGGCACGGCGGCAGCGCCATCTTGTCGACGTCGGCCGGATTCCACGCGCTCACGATCAGGCGCCGCGAATCCGGATTGCGCCGGATCATGTCGATGACATTGGCGATCTGGTCGATGCTTCGGCCATCCGGCGCCGGCCAGGAGCGCCACTGCGAACCATAGACCGGGCCCAGATCGCCATTGGCGTCGGCCCATTCGTCCCAGATCGTAACGCCGTGATCCCTGAGATATTTGACGTTGGTGTCGCCTTTGAGAAACCACAGCAATTCGTAGATGATCGATTTCAGCGGCAGTTTCTTGGTGGTCAGCATCGGAAATCCGGCCGCGAGATTGAAGCGCATCTGGTGGCCGAAGATCGACAACGTCCCGGTGCCGGTGCGGTCGGACTTCTCCGCGCCGTCACTTAAGATCCGTTCGAGCAGGTCGTGATACTGATTCATGGCGTTTTCGTCAGGCACCCCCAAGGGGGTGGTCAGGGAAGGCTGCGTTTTAGCCGCCGGCCCGGCCGTTCGACAGGCGATTCGGCCGGCGGCGTCGATTATACCCGGAAAAATGAGCATCAGGCCCGGCCACGGCAAGATCCGGTCCGGCCACGGCAACAGCCGGTCCGGCAACGGCAAGGGCGGAACAGCCCTGCGTCGGCCGGATCGCCCTGGCCAGGCAGCGATTTTCACCCGATAAGGCCGGCAAAGCCGAGACATCCCCCCGCGAGCAGCATCCAGAGCGGATTGAGCCGCGTCACCGAGGCCAGCACCGCCGCACCGGCGGTGACGAGCGCGGCGGCCAGGGTCCGGTCGGAGGCCCGCGCCAGAACGAAGCCGCTGGCGCCCATCAATCCGATCGAAAGCGGAACCAGTGCCGCCTGGACGATGGCGGGCCAGCGCGCATGGCCCGATCGCGCCAGAAAGCGGCTCACATACAGCGCCAGCACCGCCGTCGGGACGCACATCGAAAGCGTTGCGACCAGCGCGCCGGCAACGCCCGCGACGGAATAGCCGATCAGGGTGACGATCAGGACGTTCGGCCCCGGCGACAGCTGCGATATCGCGTACACGTCGGCGAACTGCTTGTCGGTCAGCCAGTGCTGAACGTCAACCGCGACGCGGTGCATTTCCGGAATCGCGGAATTTGCGCCGCCGACCGCAAACAGCGACATCAGGGCAAAGGTCGATGCCAGTGCCAGAAGCGGATTGCTGTCCGAATTCATGCCGCGCCCTTCCGCTGCATGGCGAAGGTGATGGCGATGCTGAGGGGGATAGCCACCAGCAGCACCGAGGGCAGCGGCAGCCGCAGCAACCCGATCGCCACAAACACCGCGAGCATGACGACAACTCCGACCACGTCGCGCCGCTTGATCAGCGGCGTCAACATCCGGAACACGACCGCGAGCAGCAAGCCGACGGCCGCGCAGGAGACTCCGGCCAGGATGCGCCGCAACGCATCGATTTCGCCGTAGCGCTGGTATAGCGCCGCCAGCACCGTCACGATCACGACGGGAGGACCGACCAGTCCTGCAAAGGCCGCAATGGCGCCGGCAAGGCCGCGAAACCGCGATCCGAACACAAAGGTGAGGTTGACGATGTTGGGGCCCGGCAGAAAATGGCACAGCGCGAAGGTCTCGTTGAACTCGTCCGCGGTCATCCACTTGTGCTGATCGACGATGCCGCGCCGCGCCCAGACCAGCACGCCCCCGAAGCCAGCGAGCGACATCTTGGCGAACGCGACAAACAGCGCGACCAGGCTGGGCGGAACTGACGTCTGGGGATCGGGCGCCGGGGCGGCGGCCGGCGGCGAATCCGGGGGCATGACTGAAAATTTAGAGCGGCGGCCACGCATGCGCCAACCGATATTCACGCGTATTCCACCCCTGACTTCACCGATTCGCGCCCTTAGAGGGCGCGGGGGCACTGTTTTTCTCAACTTTTGCGCCCTATATTGAGGGTGCCGGTTCGCCGGCTATGGAAATAAATTGCCGTCGCAATAAACCATTCGGACCCGGGGGCAGTACCCGGCGCCTCCACCCAAGCCAGCCCGAAAGCGGCAGGCTTCGGCGGGGGCGAAACAGGATCGACGAGGGCGTAAAGGACGTGTTTTTTCTCGGTATGGTTCCGCCGTTATCGGGCTATGCAATAGTTGCAAACGACAACTATGCTCCGGTTGCTCAGGCCGCGTAAGCGGTTTGAAAAACCAAGTCTAAAGTCCTAGTGGGTTAAGCTCCGCTAGGCGGGGTTCGGAGGCACCTGGCAACAGAAGCCTCCACTTCAATTTGCTTCACTTTGGCGTGGTTGCCTTGTTCCGCGGTCTGCCGGAATTTTCACCAGCGGCGGCAACGGCTGCTGACCTCAGCCCGCCGGCGGAGTAGCATAGCGAAAGAGGGCGAGTCGGGGCCACCGACATCACCGCCGATTTCCGCGGCACGGTTTGAACGCGACAGGACTGATAATGGCGACCGATCATATCCGATACGACGTGCTGGCGCGCGACGCGCTGCGCGGGGTGCTGCGCCGCGTATTGGCCGACGCCGCCGAGCACGGCCTGCCGGGCGAGCATCATTTCTTCATTACCTTCCTGTCCACCGCGGAAGGCGTGAAATTGTCGCCGCGGCTGTTGGCACAATATCCGGAAGAGATGACGGTCATTCTCCAGCACCAGTTCTGGGATCTGGTCGTGACGGATGATCGTTTCGAGGTCGGCCTGTCGTTCGGCGGGATTCCCGAGCGCCTGGTGGTTCCATTCAATTCCATCAAGAGCTTCTTCGATCCCTCGGTGAAGTTCGGCCTGCAATTCGAACCATCCGAAGCCGCGATGGATGCACCTGCGACCAATCTGCCGGCAGTGCCCGCCGCCGCCGGCCTTCCGGTTCCAGCGCCGGCGACCGAGACCGCGGACACACCGGCAAAGCCCGGCGAGGGCGCCGAAGTCGTGCGGCTGGATCGTTTCCGCAAGAAATAATCCGCGCGCAAGAGGCGCCGCGCTATAGAATAAGCGTTACCCGCGGTTCGCGCGACACAGCGGCTCGCGCGTAATACATGTGATTCATGGCCCGATCGACACCCTCCCCTGGTTCCGCTTCGACGCGCACCGAGACCGACAGCTTCGGTCCGATCGAGGTTCCCGCCGATCGCTATTGGGGCGCGCAGACCGAGCGATCGCGGCAGAATTTCCGCATCGGACAAGACCGGATGCCGATGGCGATCATTCGTGCGCTTGGCATCGTCAAGCTTGCCGCGGCGGAAACCAACCGCGAGCTTGGGCTGCTCGACCAGCGCCGCGCCCGCGCCATCATCCGCGCCGCGCGTGAAGTGATCGACGGCAAGCTCGACGATCATTTTCCGCTGGTGGTCTGGCAGACCGGGTCCGGCACCCAGACCAACATGAACCTCAATGAGGTGATCGCCAATCGCGCCAATGAATTGCTCGGCGGCAAACTCGGCGCCAAGGCGCCGGTTCATCCCAACGATCACGTCAATATGAGCCAGTCGTCGAACGACTCGTTCCCGACCGCGATGCACATCGCCGCCGCGATGCGCATGATGGACGATCTCATTCCGGCGCTCGAGACGCTTCACCGCGCGCTGCGCAACAAGGAGAAGGCGTTCGCCGATATCGTCAAAATCGGCCGCACCCATACCCAGGACGCGACGCCGCTGACGCTCGGCCAGGAATTTTCCGGCTACGCCGCGCAGGTCGAGAGCGGCATCGCGCGGCTGCGCGCGGCGGTCAGGGATCTGTATCCGCTGGCACAAGGCGGCACCGCGGTCGGAACCGGGCTCAATTCGAAGCCGAAATTTGCCAAGGCCTTTGCCAGGCACGCCGCAAAAATCACGAGGCTCCCCTTCACCAGCGCCGCCAACAAGTTCGAGGCGCTGGCCTCCAACGACGCCTACGTATTCGTGCACGGCGCCATCAACGCGATGGCCACCGGCCTGTTCAAGATCGCGAACGATATCCGTTTGCTGGGCTCGGGTCCCCGTTCCGGCCTTGGGGAACTGATTTTGCCCGAGAACGAGCCGGGTTCCTCGATCATGCCCGGCAAGGTCAACCCGACCCAGTGCGAGGCGGTCACCATGGTTTGCTGCCAGGTGTTCGGCAATCAGGCGGCCATCACCGCCGCCGGCAGTCAGGGCCATTTCGAGCTGAACGTCTACAAGCCGGTGCTGGCATATTGTATGATGCATTCCATACAACTGATGGCCGACGTCGCCCGCTCGTTCACGACGCATTGCATAGAGGGAATACGCGCCGACGAAAAGCGCATCCAGGAGCTCATGGAACGTTCGCTGATGCTGGTGACGGCGCTGGCACCCCGGATCGGCTACGACAATGCCGCCAAAGTCGCCAAATCAGCCCACACCCGCGGCACCACCCTGAAAGAGGAGGCGGTGCGGCTGGGCTTTGTTTCCGCTGACGAATTCGACCGGCTGGTGAAGCCGGCCAAAATGACGCACCCCGGCTGATCAGCCCCGCGAAATTGCAGGGCCCACAAACAATTACGGATCATATCGCCTAAAGACTTAGAATTATCGCCATTGCGCCGGCCCATGGTAGAGCTCAAAATGATTTGTATTCGCGAAGCGGAATACATTTTTTTGACGCTATCAGTGACCTTGATGGGGATTTTCTTTGATGACGACCGAACGGGCGAGCGCGTATCTCCAAGATTTGGATACGGGCTCGGCAACCAGCATGCGCGCAAGCTTATTAGTCGGGAGCTCTTTTTTTAAGGTAATCGGATTTCACTACATGACCGGCAAGCGCGCTGACGTCCGCTGTGACCACCCGCGCCTTCGAGGCATTCGCACGTGCCGGCTGGTCGGATGACGGGGGCCAGCATGGGAGACGTGGTTAATCTGAAGCGATTCCGGAAGCGCTCCGAGCGGCAACAATCGGAGAAGCAGGCCGCAACCAATCGTGCGCGGTTCGGCCGCACCAAATCCGAACGCGCCCAGGACGAGCGCCGCGCAAGCCGCGCCAGCGACCTATTGGACCAGCATCGGATCGACGGCGAGGACGCATCATGAAATCGCCTGTCGTGAAGCGATCGATCGTGGTCGCGGGTCACAAGACCAGCGTCAGTCTCGAAGAGGCATTCTGGAACGGCATGAAGGAAATTTCAGGCCTGCGGAACATGACACTGTCCGAACTGGTGGGCGAGATCGACAGCAACCGCCAGCAGGGCAATCTGTCTTCCGCGATTCGCCTCTTCGTGCTGGATTATTTCCGGTCGCGCGCCAGCGCCCCACCGGTCGCACCGGATCAAAAACTGCCGGCCTAGAGCATGATCCGATCAAGTTGAATCGGACCACGATCTCATCGCTTTGTTTGAGCATGACCTCCGCGCAAACGCTTCGCGTTTGTCGCGAGGGAAAACCGGTTTCGCGCTTTTCCGGATCATGCCCTGGCTTGCGCGGAGGCGTTGCGCCCCGCAACCTCAATCCGTCTTCAGGTTCAGGGCGTGACAGGCGTTGCAGCGCGCGCGCAATTGTCCGATCAGCGGCCGGAATTCATCGGCCCGCCTGGCGCGGCTGGCGCTCCAGGCGATCTTCGAGGCCTCGGTGGCGCGCTGGTAGAAATCGGCAAAGTTCGACCACAGATCGGGATTGGCGAACGTGTCGGTCGCGGGATCACGTTCGGCGCCGGGCTTCCATTGATTTGTGGGCGGCGGGAACAGGTGCGGAAACGCCATCAGCATGGTCGAGATCGTCTCCGCATGCTCCTGGGCGTCGGCGAGCACGAGCTTGCCTTCCGGCGCCAGCATGGTCTCGATCTCATCCATGTTCATGTCGATGGCGCCCATCAGGATCTTGCGGGCAAAGATCGTGTCCCTGGCCGCCGGCTGATCCTGAGCCGGCGCCGGGTCCGCCAGTAGGGCGATCGCCAGCGCCGCGATGGCGCCGGCAAGCGCGCCCTTCGATCGGAAATGCAACCGCATCGAACCCGCTCTACTCGAGTCCGGGCTTTTCCTGGTCGCGGATATTGGCGGCGAACACTTCACCGGTCGCAAGCACGGTGAGCTGTCTCATCAGACCGCTCTTTTTGTCGGCGTCGCGCAACGGATGGAACACGACTTCGACCTGATCGCCCGGCTTGACCACGTCGCGGCGCCAACCGCCGACCCGCACCAGGTTTCCGGGGCTGGTCGTTTCCATCAGCCACTCGGCGGGCGCTTCGTCGGCGCTCGGCGAACCGTTGAGGGTCATGGTGACGTGCGGGTTGACCCAGCGCAGTTCCACCACGCTACCCTTCAGCGTCATCGTCTTGGAGAAATCGAACATGGACGCCGAATGATGCGCCGCGACCTGCGATATTCCGGTGGCCAATACCGCGACCGCGGCCAGCGCGCCGATCGCCTTGATGAGTTTTTGCATGGATATCTCCTGTTTGTTTTTGCCGGCTATTTGGCCGGAACCGCTGTCGTGTGGCCCCATTCGGACTTTTCGACGGGGACGAAGATGTGGTCGCCCTCCGCATTGACCCGCTCGACCAGATCGCCGGTGGCGCAAACACCCTCGACGATGTCGAACTTGCGCGCCCGCTGGCGGAAGAAGATGCGCGTCGTCTTCCAGGGCCTGGTCAGGATCTTCGGCGCGATGATTTCAAGATCATCATGCAGGATGTCCTTCTCGGCGAGATGAATGCGCTCGATCACGTGCATGTCGCCATTGTTGGGAAGGCCGGCGGCCTCGCTGATGGCAAGCGGCGCCTGCGGCATGATATCCACGGTATCGACGACAAGCGTGTCGCCTTCCCAATGCCCGATCGAATGGCCGTGAAAGGTCGGATCGGAAACTTCCGGGTGGCCGCGGCCATCCGTGTAGATGCGCCGGATCCGGTTGCCGTCCGACTCTCCGAGCATGGTGATCCGGCCGGGCGTAAACAGGATTTCCATGGCGTTGTGGGTAACCAGCATCCAGGACGGGTGCGCCTCGGGCAGGCAGTTGGCGAAGATCAGGCGCGGCCGGCCGGCCTTTTCCTCGGCGAACATCTGCTGAATCTTTTTGGCCGCCTCCTCATTCCACGGTGGTGGATTGGTTTTGACCTGGGCGTCCTGATCGCTGATTTTCGGATTCCACACGCCGCTCCAGTCCGGCAGTTTGGCAATGTCAGCCCAATCCTGGGCCGACGGCGGCGGATTGATGACGGTTGGCGCCTTTTTGGGCGCTTGCGCGAAAGCCATCGGCGGCGCCGGCAGCGAGGCAAGCAGACCAGCAACGACCATACCGAGTGGACCCAATTTCACGGACAGTTCTCCGAAAATACAAGCTAGCCGACGAGCAGCTGCAAACTAGCGACAACTCGTTTCATTGTGAAGTCAGTGCATCGTGAAGCCGATCTCGCGACCGAAGGCGACCACGGCGATCCAGATCAGGAGGGAGATGGTCGCGGCGGCCTTGGCGGCGGTCGGCGTGTGGCCGGTGCCCGCGTCCCAGCGCTCGATATCGCGAACGCCGACCAGGTGAAATACCGCCATGTTGAGGCCGGCCAGCGCGAGCAGCACGAGCTTGCCCCGGAAGAAGAAATTGTGGGCGTAATGCACGGCGTCCGACGAGAACAGCAGGGAGCCGGTGATCGCGGCAACGGCGAACGCGCCCCAGGTATAGGGGATCACGTCGCGCATCAGCCGGCGAACCCTGAGATCGAGCGAAGCAACGCCCAGCAGCCGCAGGTCGACGATCGAGATCGTTCCGACCACCAGCACGATCGCCAAAACGTGAACGGATTCGATCCACGGAAAAAGGATTTCGTTTTCGCCGATCGCGCTGGCGATCCGGGTTGTCTGCAGCCACCCGAGAGCGCGGTCAATCTCCACTGAAAAAATCCCCATGGTTAGGAATGCCGGCTGATGAATTCGATCCGCTCACGCGTAATAGGCGATCCAGCGGCCTGCGAAGATGATCGAGGACCACAGCAGCATCGAAACAACCGCAAGCGTCGCCGCCGCGGCGCGCGGCCCAGAGCGCAAATCGCCGAAGCTGGCATTGCGCCGCTGGAGGTATTGAAACAGCCCGGTGACGATCAGCGCCGCGATCAACAGCAGCATCTTGAGCTGAAAAGCCGGATTCTTCAGGGAGCGTGCCGGTTCCGCGATGATCATGATGACGCCCGTGGCGAGCAGGATGAGCAAGGGCCACCAGACCAGCGGCAAAAACCGCGACGTGACTTCCTTCATCGGCCGGTTCGCCCAGAACACGCCGATCAGGCGAAGATCGATCATCAGCGCCGAACTTGCGACCACCGCAATCGCCAGGATGTGAACCGTCTGCACCGCCGGCACAGCCCATTTTGTGACCTGGATCGCCTGGCTCAGCGCCGTCTGGTCGATCCACACACAGATCTCGTTAAGCGTGACAGTCATTTCAGCAAGCTGGAATCAAGCGAGAGCCCAATGGCGGCGAACGAGGCCGCACCGTACATCCCCCGCCCTGAAGCGAGAAGGCCCGTTTTCACATGGACGCATGTAAGCGATGACGGGCCGGCCTGCCTGGATTTGAGCCGACGGTGTAAATGCCGAAGGGACGATTCGCCAACCGCCCGGCGCCGGATCGAAGAAATCCCGTCCGGTTGCACGCCTGGGAAGCCGCGCCTTGAAAAGGCTGATGCGCTGGTTCAGGGGACCGGCGGTGCACCCGCGCTGCCGTCAGGCCCGCCCGCCTTCGGCGACGCGCAGCCGCGCGATCCCGCTTTACCGTTTGGCGACCGTTTTCAGTTGATTTTCATCAACATGGATGTCCGGTCCAAGTCTAGGCTGCTAGTTCTTTCCGGTCAGACCGTCCACAAATTGATGCTGTCGGCGGGCATCCGCAGGCTACGCGTGGTGCAAGGGACGGTGGATCCCGCTCGAAAGGACAAGAGTTGTTGAAAGAGAAGGAACTCCGTATCGCGCTGGTCTGCTTTGGAGGCGTTTCGCTTGCCATCTACATGTACGGAATCAGCAAGGAGCTTCTCAAGCTGGTTCGCGCATCCAGCGCCTTGCATGCCATAGCGGACCGCTCCGAACGTTCGGCGGCCGGCTTTTTTGACCATTTCGATCGCGACCATCCCGAATACGACACCGACGAAATCTATTTCGAATTGCTTCGCGACATCGGAAAGACCGTTGAACTGCGTGTCATCGTCGATGTCATCGCCGGCGCCTCGGCCGGCGGCATCAACGGCGCCATGCTGGCACGCGCCCTGAGTCATAACCTGCCCATGGGCGCCCTGCGCGATCTCTGGCTCAATCATGCCGACGTCGGCGATCTTCTTGCGCCGGAGGCTCGCGCGGGCGCGGCCAGCAAATTGATCCTCAAGCCGATGATCTGGCTGTTGGGTGCAGCGGGCCTTTGGGAGCCGATCAAGGATCCGGAAGTGCGGCGCAACCTGTCGCTCTTCGTGCGGTCGCGATGGTTCAGACCGCCGCTCAGCGGAACAAGAATGTCGGAGCTCATGTACAACGCGGTCACGTCGATGATCGAACGCAAGAGCGGGACGGCGTCATTGTTGCCGGTCGGCCATGGGCTCGATCTGTATGTCGCCGTGACCGACTACCACGGCTATGAGCAGCTTGTTCAGATACACAACCCGCCGGTCATTCACGAGCGTGAGCACCGGCACATTCTGCACTTTGGGTATCGAAAGCAGGCAAACGGCGAAGTCGTGAGCGACTTCGCCATCGAAAATGCAGCCGCCCTGGCCTTTGCGGCGCGCGCGACGTCGTCCTTTCCGGGCGCGTTCCCACCGGCCCAGATAAGGGAGATGGACAACTTTGTCGCGGACAAATCCATCGACTGGCCAGGCCGCACCGAATTCATTGCGCGGAATTTCGAACCCTATTCCCGTATGAATATCGATCCGGCCAATGTCTATTTTATCGACGGCAGCGTACTCAACAACCGCCCCTTTCACCAGGCGATCGCCGCGATTCGAGACCGCCCGGCATACCGTCCTGTCGACCGTCGCCTGGTCTATATCGACCCTGACCCGGCGCGGTCCGGTAGCGCGGCGCGGCGTGACCTTCCCGGGTTTTTCTCGACACTCAAGGGAGCGCTATCGGACTTGCCCAGCGCCGATCCGGTCGCGGACGAACTTAACTGGGTGAGCGATTTCAACGATCGCGTTGGCCGCCTGCGCGAAATTATCGAGAATGCAAGGCCGAACATCAGCCGGTTCGTGTCTGGAATCATCGGCACGCTCCCGGATCGTCCTATCGGGCCGGAGGCCATTGGTTGCTGGCGCGACCGCCTCAACACGGAGGCCGCAATCGATGCCGGATTTGCCTACGAAGGATACATTCGTCTCAAGCTCGCGGCGGCCCGCGCGTTCATTACGAGCCTGATCGCTGGCCTTCGCGGAGCGCCGCCGCATTCGCAGTTCGCTCGCGCGATCGCGGAAATCGTTGACGTCTGGGCAACCGAAGCGGGCGCCGTCTACAGCAGGGACCCGCATCCGGTCGAGGATCAGGGGACGGCCGCGACCGCGCACCAGGTTCCGCGCTGGACACGGCTGTTGCTTGATTTCGACGTGGACTACCGCAAGCGACGGCTGCATTTCCTGATCGAGGGCCTGAACCGGCTTTATCATCTGTCCGACCGGATGCATTTTCAGGAACATCACTGGAGGGCGATGGATCGGCTGAAGCGGAGTTTCTACGACTGCCTGGAGAACCTCAACCACCGTGAAAATGCGGCCGTCCTCGGGATTTCGACCCGCGACCTTGCCGAAGATCTGTTTCGTTCCGCCCCTCCGGCCGGCGATGCCGAGAAGCTGAAGGCCTACGCGCTGCGATTCGTGCAGCAGCACAGGCAGGCGATCGACAAACTGATCGATCAACTGGGTCAGGAGATCGATCTCGATTCCAGCACCTGCGACATCGACGTCATGCTCGCCTCGACCGATCCGGAACAATGGCACCCGGAGGCGCGCCGTGACATCCTGATCGATTACCTTGGGTTCCCTTTTTGGGATGTTTTGACATTCCCGGTCATGCCGTGGCGCGAAGCCGGGGAGCTGCGTGAGATTCTGGTTGATCGCATAAGCCCGCAGGACGCAACCACGCTTGCGGAATTCAACGGCAGCGCCACTCTCAAGGGCGTCGGCTTTGCGCATTTTGCCGCATTCTTTTCACGTGCCTATCGCGAGAACGACTACCTGCTCGGGCAAATCCACGCGCTGGATCGATTGATCGACATTGTCTGCAATTCGGCAAATCTTGATATCGAGACGCGGCGCGGCCCGATCGCGGCGCTGAAGCTGCGAGGCTTCACCCGAATTCTGGACGCTGAAGAAAAATCCTTGCCAAACAGCGTCGAGTTGATTGCCAAGTTGCGCCGTTCGATCGCCGCCTTGCAAACCTGTAACCCGGGCTAGCGCGCGGATTCGCAAACCACCTGTCTCACCGGTGCGGGGGCAGCTTGCCCGGGCTATTGCGGAGCCGCGACCGGCGGCGGCGTCAGCACCATCGGCGGCCGGAGCTTGGGCGCGCGCGCCGAACCGGGAGCGGGACGCACTTCGATCGGCGGCGGCAGCGGCGGGACCTGCTGGCTCACTACGGGAGCATTGGTGGCCGGCGGCGCATTTGTGACTGGCGGCACGACCGGCGGGTGCGGCGCGCCGACTTTCGGCTTCGGCTGAAACCGGCGCGGATCGCGGCCCTGAAGCGGCACCTCGGAGAAGGGCTGGCCGGGTAGAGTTGTGTCGGGCGCGACGATCGAGGGTTGGGCGACCGCCGGCGGAATTGACGCCGGCGTTGCCGCAAGCGGCGGCTCTCCACGTTCGATCGAATCCAGCCTGCGGGTCTCGCGGTCGATCGCCCTCACCGCCAGCCATGACGACAGCGCCGCGACGTCGACCGTGCGTTCGAGCCTGTCGGGCGAACCCACGGCCAACACCTGAATTTCCGGGCGGCTGGCCGCTGGTCCGTCCGCCGCCAAAGCAAAAATCGCGCGAATATCGGCCTGATCCGCCGGAATATCGTATCCACCGGAGACGATGGCGCGGGCGATTTCGGAATCGAGCGTGGTGGGGCCAACGCGAAGCCGGCCGTCGCGGAGCGTGAACGGAATTTGCGCCGACGCGACCAACAACGCGCCACCTGAGAGTGCCGGTTCCACGATCTTGCGCAGCCGGATGTCGTCGATCGGCTGGCCGGCGTCGCTGGCGCGGATCGCGACATCGAAGGCGCGCGGATCGAGACCGGCGATAGCAGCAGATTCCAGGGTCACGGTTCCGCTTCCGGAGAGCGCGCCGGTCAGCGCGGACGCGCTGCGGCCCTGGCTTGCCAGCGTCATCTGCATCGAGGCGCGACCGGCCGGCATCGCCAGCGCGCGATAGTGCAAGGCCGCGCCATCGACGGCGCCGAATTGAAGGCGCGCATTCAGCGCCAGGCCGTTCGCGGTCTGCCGGACGTCGATGCTGGCGCCCGCCTCACCGCCGCCGATGCCGCCCTTGAGGGCATCGAGCACCAGCGATTGACCGTCACTTCGCAGGATGCCGCTGAAGGGGCGCAGCTCGGCACCACCGGGAACGAGGCCGCGCAGCGCCTGAAACGCGATTTGACCGCGCCAGCCCTTCAACAGCCCGGAACCGAGCGGCTCGGCCGGG
Source organism: uncultured Alphaproteobacteria bacterium (assembly GCA_963742085.1). Taxonomy (GTDB): domain Bacteria; phylum Pseudomonadota; class Alphaproteobacteria; order Rhizobiales; family Xanthobacteraceae; genus Bradyrhizobium. Next base: position 382,232 of record CAVUKM010000007.1, read on the forward strand.
CCGCGTCCCGCCGCACCGATGGCCAGCGCGAAGGCCGGCGCAATCTCAAGCGCATCGAGACCGACCTCGCCCTCGACATTGCGTTCGCCCTCCAGCGTCACCGCCACGCGCCCTCGCAGCCGCGAACCCGCGATCGCGCTGTCGAGGTCTTCGAAGATCAGCTTGCCGCCCTGCAGCGACAGGCGCGACGACAGGCTGATGTTCTGCGCGAGCTTGTCGGACGGCTTGAGATCGAACAGCGGCGCGAGGTTGATGCGTCGCGCCCTCAAGGTGACGTTGCCGTTGGGCTGTAGCGCCGAGGCGTCGACGGTGCCCTGCGCTTCGGCATCGAGCCCCGCCCCCGAGAGGCTGACTTTGAGCCGCAGCGGCGCGCCCCACACCCCGGTCGCCGATCCCTGGAATTGCGCGGGGCCCTCCCCCGCCGCGATCGCGCCGTCCAGTCCCAGCAGCGCAAGCAGGGAAGCGCCCTGCTCCGACGACAGTTTCGATTCCAGACTGATTTCGCTGCGCCGGAGCGCGTCGAGATCGATCCCGCGCAGCGCCGCGGCCTCGGGCTTTGCCGTGATCGTGGCGGAACCCTTGAATTGCGGCGCGTCGAGATCGAGGGCGATGTGGGCGCTGGTGCGATCGGCGTGGTCGGCGTCCTTGTCCACCGCGAGCGCCAGTTTGAGGCGCGCCGGGCCCGGGCTCGGCCCGATCGAATTGAGCCGCGAGGCTATCGATGGCGCCAACGGGGCAATCAATCCGGTGATCTGCGCCAGCGAGGCCGCGCTTGAATTCAGCGCCAGTTTTCCGGTCGCGTTGATGCGGTCGAACGCGCCGGTGCCGTCCACCATGACGCCGTTGGCCTCGCCGATCTTGAGACGGTCGAGCGAGATCGTCTTCGGTCCGTAGCCGAACTTCGCATTGAACGGATGCAATTCCTGGCCGGCCGAAATGGCGTGGGCGATATCCAGCGAGACCACCGCCTGCTCCGGCCACTCCGCCTGCGGGCCCATGAGCGCGCGCGCGAAGGCGGCGGCGGCATCGAGATCGAGGCGTTCGGCCTTCAGCTCGGCGTCAAGCGAGGCGCCGCCAGCGACCTTGTCGCGGGTGACCGCGATGCGGCCTTCGACGGCGCCGCCGTCGATCTCGGCCTTGATGGCGTCGATCGCAACGCGATCCGCGGTGACCCCGACGTCGCCACGCAGGCGCATCGGTTTCTGGCTGTGATAGGTCAATTCGCTGCGGCCCTGCAGCCACATCACCAGCGCATCGGGATCGGACGACTCGACGCTGAGTGCGCCTTTGAAACTGCCGGGCGGACCGGCCTGCGCGTTGCTGCCGCTCAGCGACAGGTGGGTGGTTCCCGGTGCGCGAAAGTCCAGCCGGTCGATGGTCCACGATCTCGTGTCGGTACGCAGGTCGGCGGCAAAATTCTGCAGCGGACGTCCACCCAGCATGATCTGCTCGGCGGTGAGCTCGATTTGGGTCGGGATCGGCGGCCCCGGCGTCGCCGCGATGAGCGCGCGCAACACGGCCGGCGCCCGTAACGGCTCGGCGGCGCCATTGTCCTTTGCGCCATTGTCTTTGGCGGCAAACTTGTCGGCGTCCAGCTGGCGCGCCGACAGCGCGGCGTGAAGCAGCGGCGCGGGGCCAAAGCGAACGTCGCCGAGGCCTGCAAATTTCAGCGCGGTGTCCTCGGTGCCGTAGCTTGCCTCAATCTGCTCGAGCCGGGCGGCGGCATGATCGGCCTTGACCTTGGCTGAAACCCGCCACGGCGTCGGCGACGCGTCCGCGCCGCCTTTCGCCCTGGGCCCGGCGGCGAGCGTGACCGCGCCTTCGAAGCGCGGGGCACGGGCCTCGAAGCTCAGCACGCCGTCGAGATCGGCGGACATGGCGCGCGCGCCGGGATCGATGTTGAGATGAACGCGGGTGCCGCCGCCGTCGGCGCCTTGCCCGGACGAGACGCGAAACGGATAGCGGACGCCCGACAATACAAAATTGCCATCGCCCCGCACCGAACCCGCCAGCGAGCGCACGTCGCCGGAAAAGGCGATATCGTTCAGCTCGAGCGTTCCGTGGCTCAAGGCGTCATGCAGCGCGACGCGGCCGGTCAGGTTCAGCCGGTCGATCGAGAGCGTTCCCAGATTGAACTTGCCGGTCGAGGCCGGCCAGTCGATGTGTCCTTGCGGATCAAGCCCGAGATCGAGCGCCATGCCGTTGATCGTCAGTTCCGTGGCGCGCCATTCCCCCCGCATCAGCGAACCCAGGCTGAACTCGACGTCGAGCTTGTCGGCACGAACCTTGCCGAGATCGTTGGCGCCGCCGACCACCACCGAACGCAGCCGCAGCGACGGCGACGGCAGCAGCCGCGCTTCGAGCTGGCCCGCCACCCGCACCGGCGCGCCGATCACCTGGGTGGCTTCGGCCTCGAATTGCGGCCGGAACTGGTTCCAGTCGATGAAGTACGGACCGATCAGCGCGGCGATCAGCGCAATGATGAAGGCAATCGCCAGTCCGAGCAGCGTCGTCTGCACGGTGTCTCCCCTTGAAGGCGCCCCGCCTCACCCGGCCCGCGCGGCATGGTGCGTCGCTTGCGCCGGCGCCTTGCGCGCCATTGCGATGACGATCCGAAAGCGACCCCGCCGCCGCGCTGAAATCAGTGCCGGAGCAATGGCATATATAGAGACAACTGTGGCGAAGTCACAGCAACGTCGCGTAACCGCCTCATACCGGCCGCCGTTACCAGCTTGCGGGCAGCCTTTTGAGGCCACGCAGCAGGAAAGTCGGCCGCCATTCCGGGTTCACCGCGTCGTCGAGCCGCAGGTCCGGCAGCCGCCGCAGCAGGGTCCCGATCGCGACCTCGGCCTCGATGCGCGCGAGCTGGGCGCCGAGGCAGAAATGAATGCCGCCGCCAAATGAGAGCGGACGCACATTGGGCCGGGTAATATCGAGGCGATCCGGCCGGTCGGGATAAACCGCAGGATCCCGATTGGCCGAGCCCAGCAGGCAGAGCACCGTTTCGCCTTTCGGGATTTTCCTGCCGCCGAGGTCGTCGATGTCCTCCAGCGCCACCCGGCCGGTCAACTGGACCGAAAAGTCGTAGCGCAGGAACTCCTCGATCGCGTTGGTAATGAGGGCGGGATTGGCCTTGAGCAGCGCGAGCTGATCGGGATTGCGGTGCAGCGCCAGCAGCCCGTTGCCGATCAGATTGACGGTGGTCTCGTGGCCCGCGCCGAACAGCAGAATGATGTTGGCGGTGAGCTCCTCGTTGGAGAGCTTGCTGCCATCCTCCTCGGCCTGCACCAGTTGCGTGGTCAGGTCATCGCCGGGGTTCTTCCGACGCAACTCGAAGAGTTGCTGAAAATACATCTGCGCCATGAGGTTGGCGGCGTTTCCTTGCGCGATTTCGGCCGGCGTCAGCGGCACCGGATCGAGGATGCGGCCGCCGTCGCGCGAGCCGGTGTAAAATGCCTCGCGGTATTCCTCCGGGATGCCGAGCATGTCGCAGATGATGGTGACCGGCAGGCGGAACGCGAAATCCTCGATCAGGTCCATGTGCCCGCGCTCTGCAATGCGATCGAGGGTCTGATCGACGACCTGCTGGATGCGCGGCCGCATGTCCTCGACCCGGCGCGCGGTGAATGCCTTCACCACGAGACCCCGCAAGCGGGTGTGGTCGGGCGGATCCTGCTGCAGCATCCAGTGGCTCATGCTGCGAAAGATCGGCTCCTCCATGATTTTCGGACCGTAACGCCGCACGGAGCGCTCGACGAAATCCTTGCCGAAACGCTTGTCGCGCAGCACCAGGCTGACCTCGGCATGGCGGCTGGCGAGATACATGCCGTGCGGCGTGATATGCACCGGGTCGGTGCGGCGCAGCCGGTCGTAATGCGGATAGGGATCGCGGATGAACTCCGGTGCCAGCGGATTGAACAGCGGCTCGGTCGTCGCAGCCTGAACATGCTCGTTCATGGGCGCCCTCATGCGGTGTGGACGCGCGATTAAGCCCACATGAATCAGGCCACCGCAAGCCGGCAGACGGTGTCTGCCGAACGCCGGTCCTAGGTCGGTATCCGGTGCAACCGGCCCGCGACCGCGCGAATTTTGCCCGGCGACGCCAGCCAGATCGCCAAGGCGGAAAGGCCGCTCACTCCGATACCGATCAGGAAGGCCAGCGTATAGCTCCCCGAAAGGTCGTGGAGGATGCCCGTGACCAGGGGACCGGCGGCGCCTCCGGCCAGCGCCACCACCATGATGGTGCCGAAGATGCTGCCGTAATGCTTGCCCTGGAATATCTCGACCACCACCGCCCCCATGATGGAGGTCAAGCCGTAGCCGAGCGCGCCCTGCGCCAGAACCATGACGTAGACCAGTGTCAGCGCCGGATAGTGCTCGAGCGCAATCAGGGCCGCAAAGCAGATCGCAAAACCGAGACAGCTCGCGGACCAGATCCATTCGCGCCCGATGCGGTCGGAGACGTGGCCGAGCAGGATCTGGCCGGGAATGCCAAGCAGGCTGACCGCGCCCAGGGCCCATACCGCGACGCTCGGGCTGAAACCAATGTCGAGCAGATATTTGGTCTGGTGCACCTGCACCGCGTACCAGATGTACAATCCGCCGAAATAGCCCGTCGCAAGCCACCAGAACCGCGAGGTCGCGAGCGCGCGCTTCAGTGTCCAGTCGATCCCGGCCCAATCCGGATCGACGACATTCGATACCGGCGTCGCGGACGAAGCCGAAGGCGCGGCATCGCCATCCGGCCGCAGGCCGATATCCTCCGGGCGTTTGCGCAATAACAGGTTGATCGGCGCGAGTACGGCCAGCACCAGGAGGCCCATCGCCGTGCAGGCCGTTCGCCATCCGGTCTGCTCGATCATGATCTGCACCCACGGCAGCAGCGTGACGGAGCCGACACCGACGCCGGCGAATCCCAGCCCGATCGCGAGGCCGCGCCGGCGATGAAACCAGTTCGGCAGAAACAGGGATTGACCGGAATAGCCGAGGCAAATGCTTCCGGCGCCGACCAGCACGCCGATGGTCACATACAGATGCCACGGCTGCGTCGTCAGCGGCGCCAGCAGCAAGCCGCCGGCCATCAGCGCGACGCCAAGTTCCATCACGCTGCGGGGGCCAAACCGGTCCATCAAGCGGCCGATCAGGGGGCTCGCGACAGCGGAAACCACAAAGCCGAACGAGAAGGCGCCGGCGGTGACGCCGCGCTCCCATCCGAACTCGTCAATGATCGGCGGAAAGAACAGTGAAAACGCGGTACGGGCGTTGACGCCGATCGCCATGGTGACGAACGTCACCGCGATGATGATCCAGCCGTAAAAGAAGGGAAGCCGCATCCAGGACCTTGGCTGTGGAGGCATCGGGACGCCGCAGATGTCGTGGCGCCCGCCGGGGGAAACCTATATCCTCGATATCGTCAGGCAATGCGACGTCTTGTTCAACTACCAGGGAGGTAAATATGGCGCTGAGTGTCAAACAGATGATGGAGGCCGCCAATGCCGTGGTGCCGAAGATCACGCCGGGAGCGGCGCGCGAGATGATCGGAAAGGGCAACGTGCTGGTGGTCGACGTGCGCGATGCCCCCGAGGTCGAGAAGAGCGGCAAGGTTGCCGGCGCCGTGCACGTCTCGCGCGGCATGCTGGAATTTCGCGCCGACCCTGAGTCGCCCTACTACGACAAGAATTTCACCAGGGACAAGACCGTGATCCTTTATTGCGCGTCCGGCGGCCGCGCCGCGCTCGCCGGCAAGCTGCTCAAGGACATGGGTTACGGCCAAGTCTACAATATCGGCGGCTTCAAGGATTGGACCGAAAGCGGCGGCGCGATCGAAAAGCCGATCGAGCCCGGCATGTGACGCGTTGAGGCGGCCGTCCCGGAGCGACCCGCGCCGGCAGAACGCAACAGGCGACCGGCGAGCCGCTTCACTGCCGCAGGATCGGATGGTCCTGCAGCACCTCCTCCCTGATCGAGGCTGCCTGAATCGCTCGAAACAGGATCCGTGCGGTTCTCAGATCGTTGGCCGTCACGCACAGGCCGACGATCTGGCGCACGGCGGAATCGCGCAACAGGTCATCGGCAATTTTCATGGCGATCTCCATCGCGGTCTTGGCCGCGCGTTCGTACCGTTCCGCTTCGTATTTCTTTTTCGTGGTGTCCAGGTTGCCTGCAAAGCCGCCAACCCTCCCGGCGCTGTCGGCAGCGGTGCGGCAGATGTCACGGATCTTGTGGGCGGCCTCGATATCCCCGATCGGCCACTGGATGGTTTCGTCCCAGATTTCCCTGGGCTTTTCCCTGTTGAACCACCACATCGCCATGCCTGGAATCTCTCAAAGCACAGATCGCCATACCCGGCTTACGGCCCAGCCGAAGATTACCCGTCAGCCCGCAATCCAGAGCGAGATGACTTTTCGTTAAATCGTCATCTCGCTCTATCTTTTTATTTGAGCATGATTTCCGCGCAAACGCTCCGCGTTTGTCGCGAGGGAAAACCGGTACCCGCTTTTCCGGATCATGCTCTAGCCGCGCTGTCGGATGGTCGGCGGAGACGGCCTGACCCTCCGTATCGTGATAGGCGAGCCATCGGACTCAAAATGCAATTCGTATTTCCTGCCATTTCTGTCTGTCGCCGTGCAGGCGATGCTGGAAACCTGTCCTGCCGCGAAATTTCCAAGCTGCGTGCACGTTCCAGCCGATAATTCGACGAACGGCACCGGCAGGCCGTCGACCTTTGGCCTGTTCTTGGAGTTCAGCAGCATCCGGTCGACCGTCAGCTCGTACAGATTATCCTGCGTCCGGTGGCTGTTCTCGCCCGAGAACGAGACGATGTGGTTGTGGTCAGCCGGGTCGTCCAGCGCGATGGTGAAATAGGCCCGGCCGTGGGTGCTGTGGGCGTATGCCACCGTCCGGCACGCGAAATCGCGTCCTGCGATTCTCAGCGTGCTGCAGGTCCCCGACATCAGCGCCAATAAATCCGTATCCGGTTCCTGCGGCCTCAGTTCGTTGGCGACATCCTCGGCGTAAATCGCCTTCGTATTCGCCGGCTTTTGCCCGAAATTCCCGTCATACTGAGGGACGCCGAGGGACGGCTCGGCAACGCACGGAGCGGCGGAGAGGACCATGGCAGCGGCGAAAATTTGCCAGCAGAGGCGCATCATTTTGCCCGGTTGATAGGAAATCGAAAAAAAGCCGCACAACAGATAGATCGCACGTTACCTGAAATCGCCGGCGTTGTGCCAGCCTCGGTAACCGACCTTTTTGGACTCAAATGAGGCCTGCCCCTCCTGCAGAAAACCTTGGCCGGCCGCAAGTCCCCACGGCGTGGTCGCACTGGCGAGCGGTGGCCGGCACATCGGCGGACCTTCAAGTCCTTGTTTGACGCGGTTTTTCTCACGCGAACCGGCACCCACTCCGCCCGAAAACGCCTCAGGCCGCCGGAATGATTTTTCCGGGGTTGAAAATGTTCTGCGGATCGAGCGCCTGCTTGATCGCGCGCATGGCGTCGATGGCCTCGGAACCAAGCTCGGTTTCGAGGTATTTCTGCTTGCCCTGTCCGATGCCGTGCTCGCCGGTACAGGTGCCGCCCATCGATTGCGCCCGCTCGACGAGCCGATGCATGAATTCCTCGCCGCGCGCCATTTCGTCGGAATCCTCCACGTCGCACAGCAGCGAGCAATGGAAATTGCCGTCGCCGACATGGCCGACAATCGGCGACTGGAGCTTGAGGCGCTTCAGATCGGCTTCCGTCTCGGTAACGCAATCGGCAAGCCGCGAAATCGGCACGCACACGTCCGTCGCCACCACGCCTGCGCCAACACGCAGCGCCTTGACCGCCCAATAGGCGTCGTGCCGCGCCTGCCACAATCTGGTGCGATCCTCGGGTCGCGTGGTCCAGGTGAAACCGCCGCCGCCGCATTCGCTCGCGATCTCGCTGAAATTCCTGGATTGTTCGGCGACGTCATTCCCGCTGCCGTGAAATTCCAGGAGCAATAGCGGGGTCTCCGGCAACGACAATTTCGAATAGGAATTGCAGGCGCGCACCTGTTCGGCGTTGAGCAGTTCGATACGCGCGACGGGAATGCCGGTCTGGATCGCCAGTATCGTCGCCTGGCAGGCGCCGCGCACGCTCTCGAACGAGCAGGCCGCGGCCGCGATGGTTTCAGGAATGCCCCGCAGCTTGATGGTGAGTTCGCTGATGATCCCGAGCGTGCCCTCGGCGCCGATGAACAGGTGCGTCAGGTCGTAACCGGCTGAGGATTTCTTCGCCCGCGTGCCGGTCGTGATGATCTCGCCGTCGCCGCGCACGACCTTGAGCGCCAGCACGTTTTCGCGCATCGTGCCGTAGCGCACCGCATTGGTGCCGGAGGCGCGCGTCGACGCCATGCCGCCGAGCGAAGCGTCGGCGCCGGGGTCGATCGGAAAGAACACGCCCTGGTCGCGCAGATGCTCGTTCAGCGCCTTGCGGGTGACGCCGGGCTGGATAACACAGTCAAGATCCTCGGCGTGAACTTCCAGCACCTTGTTCATGTCGCGAAGATCGATCGAGATGCCGCCCGCCGGCGCGTTGACCTGTCCCTCGAGCGAGGTGCCGGTGCCGAACGCGATCACCGGAACGCGGTGGCGAGCGCAAATCCGCACCACGTCCTGGATGTCGGACGTCTCCTGCGCCATGACCACCGCGTCGGGCGGCTGCGATTCCAGCCAGGTCGTGGTATGGGCGTGCTGCTCGCGCACCGCCCGTGAGGTGATCAGCCGGTTGCCGAACCGCGCGGCGAGCGCTTCGATGGCCGCTGCCAGCGCCCTCGGCTCCGGCCGCTTCAATTTGTTGGTTATCTTTGTTCCCAAAGCAGAATCCTCCCCGCAAAAATACCGTGGCAAAGGATATATAGGGGGTCAAGGGATCATGCCCCCAACAGACGGAATGGACACCATGACGACACGTTCTGCCGGCGACGACCTGCTGCTCCGGCCTGCGCCCTTCCTGTCGTCGGTGATGCAGATCGAACCGCAATGGATCGACTACAACGGCCATCTCAACATGGCCTATTACAACGTGATGTTCGATCGCGCGATCGACGAATTATGGCTGCAACTGGGGATCGGGCCGAGCTACATGAAGACGCGCCACGGCTCGACCTTCACCGCCGAATGCCATGTGCGCTACCTGCGCGAGATTCATCTCGGCGATCCCGTCCAGGTTTCGATCCTGCTTCTGGGTGCGGACGAGAAGCGACTGCATACCTTCGAGGAATTGCGCCACGCGAGCGAAGGCTGGCTGTCGGCGACTTCGGAAAACATGACCATCCATATCGACATGACGGCGCGAAAGACCGCGCCTTTTCCGCCCGACATTCGCGCCCGCATCGAGGCGGTCGCCGACGCCCACGCCGCGATCCCGCGGCCCGAAGGCATCGGCCGAAGCGTCGGGCTCCCGGTTAAACGCTAGCCCTGCGCCACCCATGCCGGCAGGCGGTCGAACCACGGCCGCGCCGCTTCGAGCTGACGCGCGAGCTGCAACAGCCGGTCCTCCTCGCCGAAACGCGCGACGAATTGCACCCCTAATGGCAGGCCGTCCGCCGTCCAATGCAGCGGAACGTTCATGGCCGGCGCTCCCGTGAGGTTGGCGAGCTGGGTAAACGGCACATATTGCAGGCTGTCGCGCGCGATCTTGTCGATGGTGCCGTCGAGCAGGCCGGCGCGCGCCAAAAGGCCGAGCACACCCGCGCGGTCGAGCAGATTGAGCACGGCCTGCTCCGCGACCGACGGGTCGCCCTCGCCATGACGGATCGGCGGATGCGCGAGCGTCGGCGTCAACAACATGTCGTAACGGCCGTGGAAGCGCGCGAGGCCGCGGGCGAAGTCGTTCCACTTCAGGAGCTGCGCCGTCAGCGCGCCCGCGGAGATCGCGCCACCGATCGTGGCGAGCACGCGGGTCAGGAGCTCGAAATCCGCGCGTTTGGCGCCAAGCGCGCGCGCCTCACCCACCATGGCCGGAACCTGGCCGAAGTAGATGTGCAGGAAGGCTTTTGCGAGCGCGGCGCCGTCGATGTCGGGCGCAGCCTCTTCGACCTCGTGACCGATATCGCGCAACAGCTTTGCCGCCTCGTTCACCGCGGCGACCGCCTCGGGGTGAACCTCGGTGCCGATCGGCGAGGCCGACGTGAAGCCGATGCGCAGGCGAGGCGGATCGCGCTGCATCGCCTCGGCGTAGGCTTCGGCCGGCCTGGCAATGACAAAGGGATCGCCGCGCTCCCCGCCCGACGCAACGTCGAGTGCCGCGGCCGTGTCGCGGACGCTGCGCGAGATCACGCCTTCGCATGACGCCCCGAACCAGTACTCGCCGAAGCCCGGTCCCGATGAAATGCGCCCGCGCGACGGTTTTAGCCCGAACAGGCCGCAGCATGCGGCGGGAATGCGAATCGACCCGCCGCCGTCATTGCCCGCCGCCATCGGGACGACGCCGGACGCGACCGCCGCCGCCGACCCGCCGCTCGAACCGCCGGGCGTATGATCGGCGTTCCAGGGATTGCAGGCGCGGCCGAAGACTTGCGAATCGGACACGCCCTTGAGCGCCAGCTCCGGCAGATTGGTCTTGCCGAAAATCACGAGCCCGGCCTCGAGATAGCGCCGCACCACATCGGCATGCGCGGGCGCGGGCGTTGCGAGCATCGACCTGCTGGCGTAACTCGTCGGCAGGCCGGCATAGTCCTGCGCACAATCCTTGATCAGGAACGGAACGCCGGCGAAGCGACCGGATAGCGGCTTCGCCAGTTGAGAGCGGGCTTCGCGCTCCATCGGTCGGCAGATCGCATTTGTCCTCGATTGTGCCTGCTGGCTCTGTTGCAGCGCGAGCTCCAGCAACTCCTCCGCCGTCGTCTCCCGGCGCGCGACGCATTCCGCCAGCGCGACGGCGTCGCGCTTCAGATATTCGGTAAAATTCATGGCGTTCCCCCGTCAGCCTGCGTGCCGCTATCGTAGCGACTTTGCAGGGGTATGCCAGTCGTCCGGCGCAGCGGCTCGCGCGAGGTGCGGGCTGACGGGCCCCGCCAGCGCCAACCAACTAGACCCGGGTGCGGCCGCGCGCCAGGCCGACCACGGCCGAGACCAGAAACAGCACCACTGCGATAAAGAAGATGGTCTTGGCGATTTCGATGGATACGCCGGCAATGCCGCCGAAGCCGAGAATGCCGGCGATCAGCGCAATGACGAGGAACGTAACGACCCAGCTCAGCATGGCGAAAATCTCCGCTTACTCGTTCGGTTTCGGATGTCGCTGCGACAAGCGATGATGCATTTGCTGAACCAATCCGGCCCTGGAACAAAGGTTCCGGCTATTTTCGGCGGCGTTTCCGTTCGAAAAATATCGACCCCGAAGGAACAAAACCGCGCCTTTGCTGCGGCTTCGACGCGTCAGGCGCGTGGAAAATCCGGGCGCGGCGGGCGCGGGATAACTCCTGTCAAATCCGCCGCCAAAGCCCTATATGCACCTCAAATCCTGCTATGAAGGCTCCCCTTCACGGCCCCGCGGTGTCATCGTGGGGGCAAGACAAATCGCATATGACCGAGCCGAACAAGCTGACCCATCACGGCGTTCCCGACCACCAGCCTGCGGCCGGCGGCATCGCCGCGCGCGCCCGGGCGGCGGCAACCCCGCAATATCTTGCCGGCCTCAACCCCGAGCAGCGCGAGGCGGTGGAAACGCTGGACGGTCCCGTGCTGGTGCTGGCCGGCGCCGGTACCGGCAAGACGCGCGTGCTGACCTGCCGCATCGCCCATATCCTCTCCACGGGCCGGGCCCGGCCGGGGGAAATCCTCTCGGTCACCTTCACCAACAAGGCGGCGCGCGAGATGAAACTGCGCCTCGGCCACATGCTCGGCCAGGCGGTGGAGGGCATGCCGTGGCTCGGCACCTTTCACTCCATCGGCGGGAGAATCCTGCGCACCCATGCCGAGATGGTGCAGCTGAAATCCAATTTCACCGTGCTCGACGTCGACGACCAGGTCAGGCTGCTCAAGCAATTGTTGCAGGCCGAGAACATCGACGACAAGCGCTGGCCGGCGCGGATGCTCGCCGGCCTGATCGACGGCTGGAAGAATCGCGGACTTGGCCCGGCGCAGGTGCCACCGGGCGAAGCCGCGGTGTTCGCCAACGGCAAGGGCGGCAAGCTCTATGCGAGCTATCAGGAGCGGCTGAAGATCCTCAACGCCGCCGATTTCGGCGATCTGCTCCTGGAAAACATCCGGCTGTTCCGCGAACATCCCGATGTGCTGCGGCAATACCAGAACCGCTTCAAATTCATTCTGGTCGACGAATATCAGGACACCAACGTCGCGCAGTATCTCTGGCTGCGGCTGCTGGCACAGATGCCGTCGAAGCCGGGCGCGCCTTTATCCTCCGTGATTCCGGGGCACGTCCCCTCCCCGGTCATTCCGGGGCGCATCGAAGATGCGAACCGCGATGTGCAATTGCACATCGGGGAATCTCGAGATTCCGGGCCTGGTCCTTCGGACCATCCCGGAATGACGGTGCAACCCAATCCCAAGAACATCTGCTGCGTCGGCGATGACGACCAGTCGATCTACGGCTGGCGCGGCGCCGAGGTCGACAACATCCTGCGCTTCGAGCACGACTTTCCGGGCGCGAAAGTCATCCGGCTCGAGCGCAACTACCGCTCCACCGGCCACATCCTCGCCGCCGCCTCGCATCTGATCGCGCATAATGAAGGCCGGCTCGGCAAAACACTGCGCACCGAAGACGTCGACGGCGAGAAGGTCACCGTGACCGGCGCCTGGGATTCCGAAGAGGAAGCCCGCGCCATCGGCGAGGAGATCGAGGAGCTGCAGCGCGCCGGCCACAAGCTCAACGACATTGCCATTTTGGTGCGGGCCTCGTTCCAGATGCGCGAATTCGAAGATCGTTTCGTCACCCTCGGCCTGCCCTATCGCGTCATCGGTGGCCCCCGTTTCTACGAGCGTGCCGAAATCCGCGACGCGCTGGCGTATTTGCGGGTCATCAACTCCGCCGCCGACGACCTTGCCTTCGAGCGCATCGTCAATGTGCCAAAGCGCGGCCTCGGCGACGCGACCGTGCAGATGCTGCACGACCATGCCCGCAAGCGCCGCATTCCGCTGTACGAGGCCGCCCGCGCCGTCGTCGAAACCGACGAACTGAAGCCGAAAGCCCGCGGCGCCTTGCGCGACCTCCTCGCCAGTTTCGATCGCTGGCGCGCACGGCGCGAGGTGACCTCGCACACCGAACTCGCCGAGATCGTCCTCGACGAGAGCGGTTACACCGAGATGTGGCAGAAGGACCGCTCCGCCGACGCCGCCGGACGGCTCGATAACCTCAAGGAGCTGGTCCGCTCGATGGAGGAGTTCGATAACCTGCAAGGATTCCTCGAACATATTTCGCTGGTGATGGACCGCGAAGGCGGCACCGAGGACGACGCGGTGTCGCTGATGACGCTGCATTCGGCCAAGGGACTTGAGTTCGACAACGTCTTCCTGCCCGGCTGGGAGGAAGGCCTGTTTCCGAGCCAGCGCACGCTCGACGAACAGGGCCGCGCCGGCCTCGAGGAGGAACGGCGTCTCGCCCATGTCGGCCTGACCCGCGCCCGCCGCCGCGCCAAGCTCTACTTCGCCACCAACCGGCGCATTCACGGCACCTGGTCGACCACGATCCCTTCACGCTTCCTCGACGAGTTGCCGGCGCACAATGTCGAGATCACCGAATCCAAGGGCGGCTCGGGCTGGGGCGGCGCCAGCGGCTACGGCCCCTCGCGCTTCGACAATGTGGAATCGTTCGGCTCGAGCTATGCGACGCCGGGCTGGCAACGCGCGCAGGCCAATCGCGCCCGCGGCCAGGGCGGCCGCCAGGGGCAGGCCAAAGGCTTCAACGAAAGCCAGTCGCCGTTTTCGTCGCGCGACGATGCTTTCCCGCGGGCCGGCGGCTTCCCGCGCAACAAGCGCGCGCCGATGGTGATCGAAGGCGAACTGATCGCGAAATCGACCGGCACCAGCTCGGAATTCAACCTCGACGACCGCGTGTTCCACCAGAAATTCGGCTACGGCAATGTGGTCAAGATCGACGGCAACAAGCTCACCATCGCGTTCGAGAAAGCCGGCGAGAAGAAGGTGGTCGACAGTTTTGTCGAGCGGGCTTGAGCCTGCCGCAGCCGGCCTTCGATCCAATTGTAAGTGTTTGGTGCAGGCCGCTCTTACCCTCCGGGAGAGCGAAGGTCGCAATCGCCCAGTTGCGCCGCATCAACCAACCATTGATCAGAAGCTTGACCGAATCCACCGCATTTGAACGAATTTTGATCGACAATACTTCGCTGCCGCATTTACCGAAAACTTGCGCGTGAGGTGTATCGTCCCCGGCAAATATTCTTTGTCCGCATCATTTTTGCGATCCAGGCCGACAAAAAATGAGTCTGCAATTCAAGACCGTCAAGAAGAACGAGGCGACCTCGTTTCTTCGGGACCTCGACGAGGCGGTCACTCGCGGGACTCCCGAGAGCCGCGCGCGGGCGTTGTGGCATACCACCGATCTGATGATCGCCGGGCGGTTCAGCGAGGACGAAATCTGGACCTTCGGCGAGGTCGTCACACGGCTGGCCGACGAGATCGAGGTTGCGGCCCGCGCGCAGCTGTCCCAGCGGCTGGCCCACTTTGACCTCGCCCCTGTCAATATCATTCACAAGCTTGCCTTTGACGACGCGATCGAGGTCGCGGGCCCGGTCTTGCGGGAGTCCACGCGGCTCGAACCTTACGCGCTGGTAGCCAACGTCTGCACCAAGAGCCAGACCCACATGCTCGCGATCTCGAAACGCGAATCGCTCACGGAGAGGGTCACCGACGAGCTCGTGACGCGCGGCAATCAGGAAGTGGTGAACTCGGTTGCCCAGAATAACGGGGCGCGCTTTTCCGACTTCGGCTTCCTGCACATGATCCAGCGGGCCGAGGGCGATTCCATTCTCGCCGAGCAACTTGGCCTGCGCCAGGATATCCCCCGGCACATCTTCCAGCAGCTGATCGCGAAGGCGTCCAACGACGTGAAGAAGCGGCTCGAACGCGAGCGTCCCGATATGGCCCAGGACATCCAGTCGTCGGTGACGGAACTGGCGGGTGAGCTGCAGTCGAAATTCGGACCGGTGTCGCGAAGCCATTTCGTCGCAAAGCGGGTGGTGACGACGCAGCACCGGCTGGGCAATCTGAACGAGAGCAGCATATCGACCTACGCCCGATCCCACCGGCTCGAGGAAGTCACGATCGGACTGTCGCTGTTGTGCTCATTGCCGGGTGACGTGATCGAGCGCGCCGTGCTGGACAAGAACCGGGAGACGCTTCTGATCCTTTGCAAGGCGCTGGATTTCTGCTGGGACACGACGATGGCGTTACTGTTCCTCGGCGCCAAGGATCACCGTATCACCGCGAACGAACTGAGGGGCCTGGAAAGCGAATACGACCGTCTCAACATCGCGACGTCGCGCAGCGTTCTGGAGTTCTATCGGTCTCGCAAGAATGGCGGGGCCGCGGAGACGGGCGCGACGCGGCAGGCCGCGCTCGCTGCACGATAAGGGGAGGCTATACGAGCATGAACGCGATCCCATTTGGCAAAGCCGTGCCCGTATTTGGCAGAGACGCAGCCCAGGGCTTCGGCAGGAAAGGTGGTGCAACGAACCATCAAGTCGAGCCATCGAAGCAGGACGGCGGGGCGCTCGATACGGCCCGGACCGTTCTCGAGGCTGCGAACGACTTCAGGGACGAGGCGACGGCCGAGGTCTGCCGGCGGGTCATCGAAGCGAGCACGAACGGAAGGCAACCCTCCCTGTCCGACCTGCGCATCATCAACAATTATTTCCAGTAGACCCGATTCCGGCGATCCCAGGTCATTCACAAAAGTCATTTCCCGCCGAGAACATCTCCGAAAAGCACCCAGGACTTTCCGTCAAACCGCGCCATCTGGATCTGCCGGATCGGCGTGACGTTGTGCGGCTCGGTGTGGACCCTGATGCCCGGAAGCAGCATCGGCATCGCAACACCGTTCAATGACGTTGCCTGTTTGATGATGTTGTCGCGGGAAAGATCATCACCGCAATTCTGCAGCACCAAAGCCATGATCTGCGCGGCCGTATAGCCCTGCACATTGTATAGATCGCCGGTAGAGGCATTCGGCTGGTACTGCTTCATCCATGCGAGCCAGTCCTTGAGCGCGGGATCGTCCGCCCAGCGCACATCGTTGGGGTCCTTGAGATAAAGCCCGGTCACCACGCCGATCGCGTTCTCGATGCCGGCCGGCTCCAGCACCGCGGAGAAAGAGTTCGAAACCGACGGCAGGATGATCAGCGGCTTCCAGCCCATGCTCGCGGCTTTCTTGATGGCTTGCGCTGCGAATTTGGGCGTCGCCTCGGCGAAGAAAACGTCCGCACCGGATTCCCGCATGGTGACCATCTGGGAATCGATCGTCGGGTCGGCGGTGAGGTAGGTCGTCTCGGAGACGAGCTGGTCGGCATGTTCGCCCAGTCCCGCCTTGAAACCCCTGACGTAATCCTTTCCCGCGTCCTCGTTCGGCGCGATGACCGCGATCTTCGCGTTCGGCCTCGCCTGCAAGATATACTGTGCGTAGAGACGGCCTTCGAGTTCGTAAGTCGGATTGAAACCGACCGTCCATGGGAAATGTTCGGGGTCGTTCCACCTCGTCGCGCCCGACGAAACGAAGATCTGGGGTACGCGTTTGGCGTTGAGATATTTCTGCACGGATATATTGGGCGCGGTGCCGACCGAACTGAACATCGCCAGCACCTCGTCCTGTTCGACGAGCTTGCGGGTCTGCTCGACCGTTTTGGCGGGCGAGTAGCCGTCATCCAGCGTCAGAAAATCGATCTTGCGTCCGTTGATGCCGCCCCGGTCGTTCAACATCTGAAAGTAAGCCGCCTCGGCGCGCGCGATCGTGCCGTAGGCGGACGCCGGCCCGCTGTAGGGCGCCGTGGTTCCGAGCTTGATGGTGGTATCGGCTGCGCCGCAACCGCCCGCCGGCAGCATCGCGAGCGCCGCAGCGACGAGCGATCCCGAGAGAAATCTGTCGCAAAATGACAAAGTCGGGCGCCCTCCCCTGGCGATAATGTGATTTTGCCTCGGTTGACGAAGCATATTTTGATTGGCTCCTCGCGGGCAATCGCCGAAAATGCAACGCGTCGCCGGCATCTGTCGCTGGTCTGCATATCTGTCGAAAGCGGAGGGCGAGGGAATTGCACAACCGCGCTTGCCTTCCTATCTCTCCAGCCTCGCCAGCCACCGCCCTGATCCTTTCAGGCCCTTCCCGTCCAGACCTGCAAATCCACCCATGCCTTCCATCATTTCCGTTTCAAATCTGTCCAAGACCTACGGCACCGGTTTCAAGGCGCTGAATAACGTCAACCTGGACATCGAGCGCGGCGAGATTTTCGCGCTGCTGGGGCCGAACGGTGCCGGCAAGACCACGCTGATCAGCATTATCTGCGGGATCGCCAATCCTGGCGATGGCCGCGTCACCGTGGATGGCCACGATATCGTCAGCGATTTCCGCGCCGCGCGCGCGCTGATCGGCCTGGTGCCGCAGGAACTGCACACCGACGCCTTCGAATTGGTGTGGGGGACCGTCAGCTTCAGCCGCGGCCTGTTCGGCAAGCCGAAAAATCCGGCGCATATCGAGAAGGTGCTGAAGGACCTGTCGCTGTGGGACAAGAAGGACGCCAAGATCGTCACTCTGTCCGGCGGCATGAAGCGCCGGGTGATGATCGCGAAAGCGCTGTCGCACGAGCCGCAGATCCTGTTTCTCGATGAGCCGACGGCGGGCGTCGACGTCGAGCTGCGCAAGGGCATGTGGGAAGTCGTGCGGACGCTGCAGGCCTCAGGGGTCACCATCATCCTCACCACGCATTACATCGACGAGGCGGAAGAGATGGCCGACCGCGTCGGCGTCATCAACAAGGGCGAGATCATCCTGGTCGAGGACAAGGCGAACCTGATGCAGAAGCTCGGCAAGAAGCGGCTGAAGCTGCAACTGCAGGGCAGGATCGACGCGATTCCGCCCGCGCTCGCGGACTATAATCTCGAACTTTCCGGCCAGGGCTGCGAGCTGACCTACCACTACGACACCAGGGGCGAACGCACCGGCATCACCAGCCTGCTCGGCGACCTCAGGGCCGCCGGCATCCGCTTCTCCGACCTCGACACCAGCCAGAGTTCGCTGGAAGACATTTTCGTCAGCCTGGTGAGGGCGCCATGAATTTCAGGGCCGTCCGCGCGATCTACAAGTTCGAAATGGCGCGCACCGCGCGCACGCTGGTGCAGAGCATCGTTTCGCCGGTGGTGTCGACCTCGCTGTATTTCGTGGTGTTCGGCGCGGCCATCGGCTCGCGCATCACCTCGGTGGAAGGCGTCAGCTACGGCACCTTCATCGTGCCGGGGCTGGTGATGCTGTCGGTGCTGACGCAGAGCATCGCCAATGCCTCGTTCGGCATCTATTTTCCGAAATTCGTCGGCACGATCTACGAGATATTGTCGGCACCGATCTCCTATTTCGAGATCGTGCTCGGCTATGTCGGCGCGGCCGCGACCAAATCGATCGTCCTCGGCCTGATCATTCTGGCCACCGCCGGCCTGTTCGTGCCGCTGCAGATTCATCATCCCTGGTGGATGCTGACGTTCCTGGTGCTGACGGCCGTG
Source organism: uncultured Alphaproteobacteria bacterium (assembly GCA_963742085.1). Taxonomy (GTDB): domain Bacteria; phylum Pseudomonadota; class Alphaproteobacteria; order Rhizobiales; family Xanthobacteraceae; genus Bradyrhizobium. Next base: position 400,934 of record CAVUKM010000007.1, read on the forward strand.
ACCTTCAGCCTGTTCGGCTTCATCATCGGCATCTGGGCCGACGGCTTTGAAAAGCTTCAGATGATTCCGATGCTGGTGGTGACGCCGCTGACGTTCCTCGGCGGCAGCTTTTACTCGGTGAACATGCTGCCCTCGGGCTGGCGCACGATCACGCTGCTCAACCCGGTGGTCTATCTGATCAGCGGCTTCCGCTGGAGCTTCTACGAGATATCGGACGTCAGCGTAATCTTGAGCATCGGCATGACGCTGACGTTTCTCGTCGTCTGCATGATCGTGGTGTGGTGGATCTTCAAGACCGGGTATCGGCTGAAGAATTGATCAACCTTTCGTCATCGTGACGGCCTGACGATCACCGATAGCAGTGGAAGTGGCCGTAGCGGTTGTAGTAGCCGCGGCAGCGATGGTGACCCCGATAGGGAATTCCGAACACGCCCTCGACGGCGCCCATCGCTCCGCCAACGCCGGCACCGATCGCGCCGCCGACCACCTCGCCCACCGGACCAGCAGCCCGGTTGCCTTCGTAGGCACCTTCCTGCGCGCCGCGCACGATGCCCTGGGCGTGCCCGGCATGAGGGATCGCGATCAGGGCGAGAGCCAATGCCGCACCGGCGAGCAGGCGTGCCGGTGAAACTGTCGGAAGGCTCGAAACCGTGATCTTCGCCGTCTTCGTCATTGCTCTCATCTTGATTCCTCATGGCCGGTCGCGCTGTACGGCAGGGTGGGCCTCGGTAACGCCGGCGTGACCCCCGGGTTCCATCTGCATCGGGCCGCACCGAAGCGCCGGGGAAGCAAAAAATCGCAGCCCCCCGCCGGATTCAGCCCCGCCACGGCCCATGTCTGCCCGCCCGAGCACGAATGATTGCCCAATGCGCCACTGGAACCAGGGCCGGTTTTCCTGCATATTGACTGCCGGGGGACAGGGAGCGGCGTTGCAGTCAAGGCCCGGAGGCCAAAAGGTAAAATGCGTTCCGTCCTCATTGCTGTTGCGGGTCTGATGCTGTTCGCCACCGGCGCCGCACAGGCCAAAGTCTCGATCACCGTCGACAAGGACGCGCAGGTGATGACCGTCGCCGTCGACGGCGTCGAGCGTTACCAGTGGCCGGTCTCGACCGGCAATCCCTCGCACGAGACGCCCAACGGCACCTTCCGCACCTTCCGGATGGAGGAAGACCACTACTCCAAGGAATTCGACGACGCGCCGATGCCGCACTCGATCTTCTTCACCAAGATCGGTCACGCCATTCACGGCACCGATTCCGAAGGCCGGCTCGGCATTCCGGTTTCCCATGGCTGCGTGCGGCTGTCGCGTGCCAACGCCTCGACGCTGTATGCGCTGGTAGAGGAACAAGGCGTGCTCAACACGACCGTGACGCTCACCGGCTCCTCCCAGGTCGCGCTGACGCGCATTCCGCGGATCCGGCCGAACAATGCGCTCGCGCGCCGCGACCCTGCGCAGCAATATGATGGTGTCGGCGATCCCGTCGCGCTGGCGCCGCTGCAGGCCGCGCCCCGCCAGCTCGTGCCGCAGGCCCGCGTCGACGACGGTTACATCTATCCGGCCGACGGCAGCTCGAGCGACATGCGCTATCCGGCGCCGCGCTCTACCCGGCGCGCTTATGACGGGCAGGCCTATTACCAGCAACAGCCCGCTTACGATAACCGGGGCTACAATGACCCCCAATCCGCCCCGCAGGTCTATGCGCCGCGGCAGCGTGGCTTGTTCGGCTATCAGAATTGACGCGCGGTTTCGCGCGTCGCGCCGCAATGAGCGGAGCACCCTTTTCGTCACCGGGTTTTCTCATTGGGATCGGGTATGACGGGAGAGCAAATTTCGAAATCTTGCGTGGTTTCGCTGGCTAAAATCCTGCGAATCCCGGAAGACCGCGTCGAGACCGGCACAAAATTCAACCGGCTCGGACTGGATTCGGCCATGGTCGTTTACCTCATGATGGAACTTGAGGAAAAACTCGGCCTGGAACTCTCGATGGACGATTTCTACGACTACCCGACCGTCGTTGAGCTGTCCCGCTACCTTGCGGAAAAGGACGCAAAGCGTTCGGCTGGTTAGCCGTGCAACTGTCAGACACCGTGACCGAAATGCAGACGTTTTCCTCGCTCGTGACGCTGCTCGCAAAGCGCGCGGAGACGCAGCCCGACGAACCCGCCTACATATTCCTCTCGGATCGGGGCGCCGAGGAAGCGGTCCTCACATTTCGCGAGCTGCACGAAGCGGCCCAGGCGCTGGCGGTACGGCTGACCCGGATTACCCGGCCCGGGGATCGCGCCATTCTGGTGTTTCCGCCGGGCCTCGAATTCATGATCGCCTTCTTCGGCTGCCAGATCGCCCGAGTGATTGCGGTCCCTATGATGTTGCCACGCCGGCAGGGCGTCCGGGATGCCAGTGCCGGGATCATGGCAAATTGCGAGCCGTCGGTCGCGCTCACCAATCCTGCTTTTTCAATCCGCAAGGACCTGCATGCGCGGTTCTTGCGCGAGCAGATTCCGTGGCTGTCGGTGGACCTGACGCATCTCGAGCCCGGCGCCGCCGACCTGCCGCTCCCGGATCCGCAAGACATCGCCTTCCTGCAATATACGTCGGGCTCGACCTCCGACCCCAAGGGCGTCGCCGTCAGCCACGCCAATCTGCTCGCGAATCTGGAAATGATTCGACTGTCGCTCTGCACCACGAAGCAATCGACTTACGTCAACTGGGTGCCGCTGTACCACGACATGGGATTGATCCTGAACGCCCTGGAGGCGTTCTACGTCGGCGCAACGTGCGTCCTGATGGCGCCGAACGCCTTTATGCAGCGCCCCCTCAACTGGCTGCGCGCAATTCATCACTACGGCGCCGAGGTAGGCTGTAGCCCCAATTTCGGCTTCGATCTGTGCGTCAGCCGGTATCGCGCCGACCAGATGCACGACGTCGACCTCTCCTCATGGAAGATCGCCCTCAATGGCGCCGAGCCGGTTCATGCCGAAACGATAACGAGGTTCAGCGAGACCTTTGCCGGCCACGGCTTTCATCCCGCCGCAATCTTCCCGGCCTACGGCATGGCGGAGGCGACGCTGCTGATCGCCGGCGGCCACCGGGGTGCCGGGCACGTGACGCGGACGGTCAGCCGGTCGGGACTTCAGGCGCATGCGGTTCGTGCACCGCTTGACGAAGCCGACATCCAGATCCTGGTGGGCTGCGGTCGCGCGCTGGTCAACGAACGAATCGCGATCGTCGAACCCGAAAGCTCCGAACGGCTTGCCGCCGACCAGGTTGGCGAGGTCTGGGTATCCGGACCGAACGTCGCCCGCTCCTATTGGCGAAATGCTGAAGCCACCAAAGCCGGCTTGAACGCACGAATAGCGGGGGACGATGACGGCGCGAACTGGCTTCGAACCGGCGACCTCGGCTTGCTCGACGAAGCCGGCGAGTTATTCATCACCGGCCGCATCAAGGATCTCATCATCATTCGCGGTATCAATCACTATCCGCAGGATATCGAACATACGGTGCAGGGCCTGCATCCGGCTCTCCGCCAGAATTGTGGCGCGGCCTTCTCGATACCCGACGAGAGGGGCGAGGAAACGCTGGTCGTCGTTCAGGAAATCGAGCGCACCGAGCGCAACCGGATCGACCCGAGCGAGATCACGGGCCTCATCCGCGAGGGTGTGACGGACGGGCACGAATTGTTTGCGCGCCACATCGTGTTGATCCGCCCCGGTACCTTGCCGAAGACCACGAGCGGCAAGATCCAGCGCAGCCTGGCGCGGGCGCTCTGGCTGGAGGGCCGGCTCGACGAGCTCGACGCACCTGCGGGTTGATTGGAGCAAGGTGGGCTCGGGCCAGCTGCTGCGGCATCGCAGGTGACCCACCTCTCCCAACGGAGAGGTGGAGCAAGACCGCGGAAAAATCGATTATACCAGGAATCGTCCTGCTCTAAAACTCGACGCGGGCGGCCTCGCCCTCGCGCAGGCTCGCGGCGACCCCCGCCTCCAACTTGCGGGCGATCTTCGCCCGATAGTGGATGAGATCGGCAAAATTGTTCGCATCGCGGGTCAGCGCATTGTCGATGCGATAGTCGAGGATGTTGCTGTGCGCCCGGCCGGCGATAATCGACCGGTACGCCGTCTTGCAGGCTTCGTGCTCGGCCGCTTCCTGGCTGCCCGGCGGCGGCACCAGCGTATAGAAGGTCGGCGGCATCACGAAAACCACGGAAACATCGGGAGCAAGCTTGCTGATCGTCTCTTCGAGCAGCGTCTTGAAGGAATATGAAGGATCGACCCGGCCGCCGAAGGTCGAAAATTTCAGCGGCGTGGGCTCAGGCTGCTTTCGCCCCGGAGGCCACACCTCCTCGTAGCTCCAGAAGCCGTCCGCTCGCATCGGCCGTCGCATGCCGAGGCCGATCGCGATCCGCCGAAACAGATGATCGATCGAGCGCCAGGTGAACAGGTTGCTCGCATAGTCAAGCCTGCTCTCGTTGTAGAGCCAGAACGGAAAGGCCTTCTTCGGCAACGGCGCCATCTCATGTACGCACCAGGCGCTGTCGATGCCGACGACAAAAGCTCCGATCTGCCGGTGATGCCGGATGAAGAACTCCATGATCGCGATGTGGCCGCGAGGATCGGAGCCGGGTGAGACGAGTTGCACGAAGCGCTTGCCCGTGGCCGGCGACAGTTCGGCCGGATCGAGCAGCTGAACGGTAGAGTTGCCGAAGATCGCTGAATCAAATTGCGCGTCGCGCGCGCGGCTGACGTCCGCCAGGGGTTCGATCCTGTCGTTGACGCCCGCGATCCCGAGCAGGCCGAATTTCCCGCTGTCATAGGGATCGACCAGGACCATGAGGAGCAGGATTACCGCCGCGCCTGCCGCCAGCGTGCCGTAGCACGCCGCGAGGCAGCGTCCCCAGGCGGATGACTCGTCAGAACTGGAAATAGACGAATTGATAGACATTCCGCTCTCCGATTTCGATCAGGAGCGCCAATATGGCGAACCCAAGCAGGCTGGCCTGCCAGGGCCGCGGCTTGTGCGTAAGCCGCTCGATGATGTCCTGGCTCGCAGGCACGAGGAACGCGATCAGCGGCACGATGAAGACCGGCGCCAGGTGCCTCGCCTTCTCCAGGCTGAGGCTGGGCAGGATCGATAGTCCCTGGAACACATGCCAGGCGGCCTCCAGCGTGCCGGCGCGGAAGATCACGCCGGTGAGCAGCGCGAAGGCAACCGTCAGCGCCCATCCGAGCCATGCCGGCAGCCTCGCGCCGAAGCGGCGCCAGATCGAGCAGATGATCAGCGCGCAGCCGTGCAGCGTTCCCCACACCACGAAGGTCCAGCTTGCGCCGTGCCAGAGGCCGCACAGCGCCATGGTGATGAGCATCGCCGCCTGCGATTGTACCGGCAGCCAGCGCCGCGGCAGGATCCGCGAATTGACCAGCGGGAAATACAAATAGTCGCGCAGGAACATCATCAGCGTGATGTGCCAGCGCTGCCAGAATTCCTGGATGCTGGTGGCGCGGAACGGTGCGTTAAAATTGAATGGCAGTTCCACGCGGAACAGGCGCGCGAGGCCGATCGCGATGTCCGAATAGCCGGCGAAGTCGAACAGCACCTGGACGTTGAAGGCAAGCGCAAACCAGGCATCGCCGCCGGTCACCGGTCCAAGCCTCGCTTGATCGTAGATGGGGTCGAGAATGCGCGCCAGCCGGTCGCCGAGCATGACCTTTTCGAACAGGCCCACCGCGATGAATGCGGTGCCGATGGCGAACTCGCGCTGCCAGCCCGGCGCATAGACCTGGCGCCCGAACTGCTGCATCACCTCCGACCAGCGCACCAGCGGCCCGGCAATCGCCTGCGGAAAGAAGGAGATGTAGAGCGCGTAGCGATCGAGCGGATATAGCGGCGCCTTGCCGCGCCGCAGATCCACCAGATACATGATGTGGTGGAAGGTGAAGAAGGAGATGCCGAGCGGCAGCGTCACGTCGAGCTGCGGCAGCGGGTGCTGCAGCAGAAGGCCGAGATTGTAGGCGATGAAGTTGGCGTATTTGAACAGCGCAAGCACGCCGAGATCGAGCACGATGGCCGCAGTGATGATACTGCGCGCTTTGGTCCGCCCGTAGGCCACCGCAGCCAGCCAGTTGATCGCGATCGAGAAGATGAGCAGCAGCACGAACGGCGGATTGCCGTAAGCGTAGAAGACAAACGACAGCAGGACGAGCGTAGGAATGCGCAATGAGGGATGCGGATCGACCAGGCGGTACAAAAGGACCGCCGCCGGCAGGAAGACCAACAAGAAGGGATAGTCGTTGAAGAGCATGCTTCAAGACCTCGCCTGTGGCTCGTACAGGGTCCGCGACAACGACAGCTGCCGCCCCGCAGTTCTCCTTGCAGGATGCCGGCGATCACCCGCAGTCGAGATCGACCGCTGCGCCGCCCGGCTCTAGATCTGAGCGGCGTCCTTCAAATCCCGCTTGATGGAAGCCAGCAGCGATTGCAGCGAGTCTGAGCTGTCGGGGCGCACCGGAGGCATCGGTGCGGGCGGCATTGATGTGGGCGGCAATGGCGCGCGCTGCAAGGGCGTGCGCGGCAACGGCGCGAGAGCGGAGTCCAGCCTCTGCTCTGTGTGGACGAAATCACCATGCAAAACGTCATCGTGGCGGCCCATGAGCCACAGGGCCACCCAATAACCGATCGCCAGCAGAATTACGCAAAAAATACTGATCTCAAACATCGGAAGCGCCTGAAATTGGTCTGATAATTCAATCTCTTCAGATGCGGGTCAAGTCCGTCGCGGATCGTTCCGGGGGCATTTGGCCACTATTGTGGCCTTTGCGTCACGCCCGGGTCCCCCCGGCCGGACGCGGCGCCTCCGCGGCAAAGGCGGCCGGCCCGTCGGGCCATCGCTCGCGCGGGCTCGCGCTAGTCCGGCGTCAGCGCCCGGTGCAGCTCAGCAACGGCGCGGGCGAGCTGATCGCGATGCAGCAGATCGTCTTTGGGAATGGCCACGACGGTCGCGGCAAGCTCGCTCAAAATGCCGGCGAGCAGACCGAAATTGATATGCATGTGAATCGACTTGCGAACGTCCTCGGCGCCCGGCCGCTCGAGGACCAACGCAAAGCCGGTCGGATCCAGATGCGCCTCAAACCGCGAGGAGCTTTCGAACGTCCCGACATAGAGCTTGTCGGGGTATTCGAGTGCAATCTCCGCCTTGTCCGGAATCGGCCTGGTCATTTCGTTCCCTCGCCGGCATGTTCCCTCGCCGGCACAAGGGAATTCTGGCACGCGCAATGACGGCCGCCTTGCGGTAAATCATGAATGGGGACAGCGCCTTCCGCCGCCCGCCCAACGGAATGACGCCCCTTGCCGGTGTCGCAGCGCGCCTAGCTCGCGCCCTTGAGCCTGCACGAGGTGTTGCAGGTAACCGTGCTGCCCTTCATGCAGGCCTTGCACACGTCGACACACTGGCCAAGCTGCCTTGCATCATAGCTCGCGTAACGCTCGGCGATACACGAGCGCTGCTGGTCGGTGTAATCCGTTTCCTTCGAACAAGACGCAAGGCCAAGGCCAAGAGCCAGCGCTGCCCACGTCATGAGGTTTCGCAATTGCACGGCACGCTCTCCACATGCTCGCCGTTGGCTGCGCCCGGCCCGGCCCGCCCCGCCCCGGCCAAGCCACCCGGCTCACACCGGTCAGTCAGTCCCACAATTTCTGCCAAATCGTGTTCAAAAGCAGCGCGGGAGACTGACGACGAAAGATCCTCACCGCGAACTGGACAAGACGAACCGCGCCCAACACCGACATCGTTACGCGATTCGCGGAAGTTGGCGATGGCCCGCCCCTCGGAACGAACATAATTCCCGCCAGCCCGTCCGTCGGACCTGCCATCTTTTGAGAAAGCCATCCCCCGGGCGGGCCGAAGGCCCGCGTTCCGGACCGGCCGCGCGCTCATGGAGCGGCCCGTCAGGCCCGCGATGCCGGCGCGCGGCGCATCCGCCGGATCATTCGTGGCGGGTCATTCGCAGGCTTGGCGGCAACACTGAATAGCCTGCACCGCGACAAGCCGCTCGATGCGAAGCTGGTTCACCACGCGATTGAAATGAGCCGGCGCAGGATTCCGCCGACGCTGGCATGGTGGTGCCGGCGGTAATGACGCGTTGGCTCCCGCGCGGTGTCGTCCGATGATGACGCCATCCGGCCCGGACCGATGGCTTCGAATTGCGCCTTTTGCTCGTCGGTGAATTCCCCATAGAGGTCGTCAAGCGCGGCGCGCACGGTCTCGACCGCCTGCAGCATGGTGTCGAGCCGCTTGTCGACCGCGGCGAGCCGCGCCGGCGGCGTCAGCGCGGCGCCGGGCTCGCAGGAGACTTTGAGCATATCCGCCGCCCGTGCGCTGGCATCCTTGAGCGCAGTGAGGCTCGCGCGCTGCGCTTCGGTCGGATGCACCCGCGCCTCGATTTCGGCGGCCGGCCAATCCGTCGCGCCGGGCTGCGCGGTGTCGCAAGCCCGGGCGAGCGGGCCCTCGGCGTTCGGCGCTGCCCGCCGATTGCGACGCTGATCTTCATGCTGGGCCTCGCCGAGCGCGGTAAGCCGGGCCTTCTGCTCGTCGTTGAGGAGGGCGTAGAAACGATCCATCGGCGGCTGAACCATCCCGACCGATGCAATCATCGCTTCGATGCGCGTCTGCATGGCGGCGAGCCGGCCCGGCGCGGTCAACGCGATCTGCGTCGGACAGGCGGCCCTGATACTCTGCGCGGCCTTCACCGAGGCGTTGGCGAGATCGTCCAGCGCCGCGCGCTGGGTGTCGTTTGGCTGGATGGTCTGCTGGATCTGATCGATCGGGAGACCTGCGATGTCACGGCTGTCCTCGCCGCACATTTGCGTCAGTTCGTCCGGCGGAGGATTTGCCGCTTGCGGCGCGGAGGGCGCCGGGGCCGCGCCGGCAGGCGCGCCGCCGCCACCCAGCGGCAGATAGCCGGTCAGGTCGTCATAGCCGTAGGGCGCGAAGATGCCGGCATAGAGATCGCCATAGCCGTAACCCCAGAACGACGGGTCGTAACCCCACATCGCGTAGTCGGAAATATCGTAAAAGGCGAACGGCCAAAACAGCGGACCGACCCAGCCATAGCCGCCGTTGCCGTGCTGCCACCACCCGCCGCGCCGGTCATGCCATCCGGCCGTAGCCGCGCTCGCCGCGATGAGCGCCCGGTTGCCCGGGTTGTGCAAGCCGCCGCGATTGTGCATGGCGGCAGCGACGGTGCGCGAACTCAGCGCGTTGTGAACCGCCCTCGACGTGACGGCTGCGTTCCGGCCCGCCAGATTGCCGCCGGCATGGGCAAACGAATGATTGCCGCGGAAACCGCCTCCCGCGGCCGATCGGGATATCCCCGACCCGGCACTGAAATGCCGTCCACCGCCGCCGCTAAAACGCGCCCCGCCGCCGCGGTAGCCGCCGAAATGGCCGCCTCCGACGTGCCCGCCGCCAAAATGGCCGCCACCAAAATGACCGCCACCGCCAAAGTGGCCGCCACCGCCGCCGTGACCACCGCCTCCGTGACCACCACCTCCGCCGCCCCTTCCCGCGTAAGCGGCGCCCGCGCCCGCAAGCACGATCGAAAAGACAATCACGGACAGAAATTTGAGGTTCGACACGACACCCTCCTCAAGCGCCCACTACGAAGTAGCGGCACAAATGAGACAACCCCGAGGCATAACGCGCCGGCGGCGTCAGAAGTTCCCGACGCCGCCCTGCAGCGAGTGGACGTCACCACGCTCGCCGCGTTCGCCTTTTGAGGATTACTGCTCGCCGTCGCGCAACCGCCGGTATACCGCGCCGAGCACGTTGGAGTAGTCGTCGGTCCACACCCGCTGCTTTTCGTCGGCTTCCTCCTCCTCCCACTGCTTCGACGAGGCCAGTTTGCCGACATCGGTTTCCTCGCGCGCCGACACCACCACCGAGGTCGAGAAGATGTATTCGCTGTCGCGCCCGGAATCCTCGCTGTAGACCCAGCTCTTGAGATCGTTGGCATCGGCGATCCCAACCACGACGCTGGACAATTCCAGATGCCGGTTCGAGACATGCATCAGCACCGCGCCGTGCGGGGCGAGCTTGTCCTTGTAGATCTCCATCGCTTCTTCGGTGGCAAGATGGATCGGGATTGCGTCAGACGAGTAGGCGTCGACGATGATCAGATCGTAAATGCCGTCCGGCTCCTTTGCGAAAGTCAGCCGCGCGTCGCCGATCACGGGCTTCAGGTCCGGCGCGCAATCCCGGATGTAGGTGAAATATCTGGGGTCGCGCGCGGTATCGACCATCGATTGATCGATCTCGAAAAACTTCCAGGTCTCGCCCGGCTCGGAGGCGCAGGTCAGCGTTCCGGCGCCAAGACCGATCACCGCGACGCGCAGCGGCCCGACCTTGCGCTCGCGGATCGCCGTGATCGCCTGACCGATGCCGCCGTCCTTGTGGTAATAGGTGATCGGCTCGGGCCGCCCGGCAATGGGCGTGCCGTCGTCGTTCTGGAATTTCTGCGCGCCGTGGATCGTGGTGCCGTGCATCAGCACGTGGTACTGGCCGTGCGGCGTTACCACGATCTTGTGGACGCCGAAAAAGCTGCGCACGGTTTCCACCCGCCCGTCGTCGGCCGGATAGACCCGGATCAGCACCAGCGCCAGGCCAATCGTGGCGAATATCTTCCAGCGGCTGGCGTTCAGTGCGAGCGCCAGCAGCGCCGACAGCGCGCCGACCGCGCCGATCATCCAGTCCCGATATCCCTCGAGCCACATCATGAATCTGTCCGACCAGGATGGCGCGATCAGAGCGACCGCGAGCACGGCGAGAAACGGCCAGTACCAGCGGCTCCAGCGGGCAAGGCGCTCCGCGCCGGGCGGGCGGCACAGCGCCGCCAGCGCCAGAAGGATCGGATATTCCGCAACCCAAGAAAACGCGTAGGGCGCAAACAGGCCGGCGAACAAGCCGCCGACCATGCCGCCGAACGACAGCGCGACATAGAAGCCGGTGAGATATCTGGCGGCCGGACGGGTACGCGCCAGTTCGCCATGGCAGGCCATCGCGATGACGAAGAAACAGAGCTGATGGCCGCCGAGCGTCAGCAACAGGTTCTGTTCGCCGCCGACCGCCAGCAGCGCGATGACGCCCGCGATCGCCACCGGCTGCAGCATCAGCATCCATTTGTGCGGCAGCAGCGGGCGCGACTGGAACACCAGCACCCAGGTCAAGAGATAGAGCGACAGCGGCAGCACCCACAGCAAGGGCGCCGCGGCGACGTCGGTGGAAATATGCGCCGTCACGGCGATCAGCAGGCCCGACGGCACCGCGGCGAGAAAGATCCAGCGCGCCCGCAAGCCCCAGGGCGGCGCCGGCGCGTCGCTGTCGGTGGCCAGCGTATCCACCCCGGCTGATTCCGGCGCGCGCAGCAGCAGCAGGCCGCATGCCCCGATCAGAACGATCAGCACGCCATAACCGCCGGTCCAAATCAGGTTCTGCATGCGTAGCGTGAACATCGGCTCCAGCAGCACCGGATAGGACAACAGCGCCAGGAAGCTGCCGATGTTGGAGGAGGCATAGAGGAAATAGGGGTCGGGGCCGTTGGGGTGACCGGTGCGCACGAACCACGCCTGCAACAGCGGGTTGTTCGCCGCCAGCGCGAAGAACGGCAGTCCGATCGAGACCGCGAACAGGCCGAGCAGCCAGAGCGCGTAGCCCGAGGTCGGCGGCTCGCCCCAGCCGCCCGCAATCGACAGCGGCAGCGTGGCAAGCGCCACCACCAGCAGCGCCAGATGCGCCGCGACCGGAATCATGCGGTTGCGGAGCCGCATCAGATAATGCGCGTAGGCATAACCGGCGAGCAGCAGCGACTGGAAGAACACCATCGCCACCGACCACACCGCGGGCGAGCCGCCGAGCCGCGGCAGCACCATTTTCGTGAACAGCGGCTGCACCGAGAACAGCAGCAGCGCGCTGACGAAGATGGCGGCCGTATAGACCGCCAGCACGAGCCGGTTTCGGCTCGCGGAGGGCCGGTCCGCGACCGCGGACGGATCAGGCTGCGTCATGAAGACTCCGGCAAGGCGTTTTCAAGCGAAAACGCATCAACAAAGCGCGCCCGGCGGGCGCCGGGAGCGGCAATGGAGCATACGGCAACGCCGCGGACAATGCGGATGGGGTACCAGACCGGCGACTTCATGCTGTGCGAATGTTCCCATCTTCGCTAAGGAATGACGGAAGCGGCGAAACGTCATTCCGGGGCAATGCGAAGCATCGAACCCGGAATCTCGAGGTTCCGGGTTCATCGCTGCGCGATGCCCCGGAATGACAGACACAAAATGAAGCTGGCATGAACGAAACAGACGTTGTCATCATCGGCGCCGGGCATAACGGCCTCACCTGCGCGGCGTACCTCGCGATGGCGGGCCTGCGCGTGAAACTCGTCGAGCGCCGCAAGGTGGTGGGCGGCGCCGCGGTCACGGAGGAATTTCATCCGGGCTTCCGCAATTCGGTCGCGGCCTACACCGTCAGCCTGCTCAACCCGCAGATCATTTCGGATCTGAGACTGGCCGGGCACGGATTGCGGATCGTCGAGCGCCGCGCGCAGAATTTCCTGCCCACGCTCGACGGCAGCTATCTGCTGACCGGCGAAGGCCGCACCCATCAATCCCTGGCAAAGCTCAGCGAACGCGACGCCGAGGAGATCGATGCGTTCAACCTGAAGCTCGAGGAGATCGCCGACGTGCTGCGCGCGTTCGTGTTGCGCGCGCCGCCGAACATCGTGGAAGGTTTCGGCACGCGCGCGATCGGCGAGACCCTCAACGCGCTCGGCACCGCCAACATCCTGCGCAGGCTTTCGCTGGAGCAGCAGCGCTCGCTGCTCGATCTGTTCACGCGCTCGGCCGGCGAGATGCTGGACGAGGTGTTCGAAAGCGACCTGGTGAAGGCGCTGTTCGGGTTCGACGCCATCGTCGGCAATTATGCGAGCCCTTATGCGGCGGGCTCGGCCTATGTGATGCTGCATCATGCGTTCGGCGAGGTGAACGGCAGGAAGGGCGTCTGGGGCCATGCCATCGGCGGCATGGGGGCGATCACGGAAGCCATGGCGCGCGCCGCGGCTGGTCATGGCGTCGAGATCACGCTGAACGCCGGCGTCCGCGAGGTGATCGTCGAACGCGACCGCGCCGCAGGCGTCGTCCTCGACAATGGCGAGACGATCCGCGCCAAATATGTTGTCTCCGGCGTCAATCCGAAGCTGCTTTATACGCGGCTGGTGCCACCCGATGCGCTGCCCGGCGAATTCCTCGCGCGGATCAGAAACTGGCGCAACGGCTCCGGCACGTTCCGGATGAATGTCGCGCTCGACGCCCTGCCCTCGTTCACGGCGCTCCCCGGGCCGGGCGATCATCTCACCGCCGGCATCATCGTCGCGCCGAGCCTTGGCTACATGGATCGCGCCTGGCAGGACGCGCGCGACCATGGCTGGAGCCGCGAGCCGGTCGTGGAGGTGCTGATCCCCTCGACGCTCGACGAAACGCTCTGCCCGCCCGGCCGGCATGTCGCCAGCCTGTTCTGCCAGCATGTCGCGCCGGAATTATCGGGTGGACGATCCTGGGATGACCATCGCGAGGAGGTCGCCGATCTCATGATCGCGACGGTCGACAAATACGCGCCGGGTTTTGGCTCAAGCGTGCTCGGGCGGCAGATCCTCTCCCCGCTCGATCTGGAGCGCCAGTTCGGACTCCTCGGCGGCGACATCTTCCACGGCGCGCTGACGCTGAACCAGCTGTTCTCGGCCCGGCCGATGCTCGGCCACGCCGATTACCGCGGGCCGCTAAAGGGGCTTTATCATTGCGGCAGCGGCGCCCATCCCGGCGGCGGCGTCACCGGCGCCCCGGGCCACAACGCCGCGCGCGTGATTTTGGGCGATCACCGGGCGTTGTTCGGGTGAGCGGACGGGAAAGCGCGGACGCCTTTCCCCGCGCCGCGCGCCTGACCAATTCGACTTGCTTCCGGGCGAGCGCCCGCCCACGCTGCGCACACCATATTGCCGGACATGTTACCCGACGTGCGGGCATAAGGAGGCGTGAGCAAATGATATCCCGTTTTGCCCATCTGGCCCTGATCGCTGGATTCCTGGTGTCGTGGTCGGCGATTTCAAACGCCGCCACGACCGGCGAACTCAGGAGCCGGGGCAAGGCGCTGCTTCAGGAAAATTGCAGCCGCTGTCATTCCATCGGAGCCCGTGGCAATAGTCCGCTCGAAGCCGCCCCGCCGATGCGCACCATCTATGGCCGGTTTGCGCCGCGCGAGCTGCAGGCGGAACTCCGCGAGGGCATGGTTTCCCGGCACCGGGCGATGCCGCAGATCGAGTTTTCCGACGAGGACGTCGATGCGATCCTTGCCTATCTCTATGCGCTTGCGATCAGGAAATGACGTCAGGACAGGCGTTTCCGGGCTGGACCTGACTGTAAAACCCGGTTGAAAAGCCCGTGCATAAATTGTGGAAAAGCCGTTGATAGCCCGCTGGAGAAGGCGGTGGATTTGTGGTGCAGATCGTCGGGAAAAGCCGGCGACGTCCACAACTCGATCGATGACGCCAATGCCTTCAGTTTACGCAGGTAATTCAAGGCGATCGGGACCCACCTTTCATCAACACTTTATTTACCGGAAGGCAAAACCTCACGGTGCGCATGAAGTGGTTCAGGTGGCTGGCGAATGCCTTCAGCAAGAGGTTTGAAAACCTCTGCCATGCCCTTGTGCTATAAACCGTTTCTTAAGCATTGCGGCCGTCGCAGGGCACCGGAATGCCCAAGGGTTCATAGACCCTACAGCAAGAGGGTTGATGAAATCCTAAAACAGGGCAGTGCCGGGAGCAGCCCCCGGCCGGCCGCCTCAATCGTCCGTGAGCCGCTTGAGCGTGGCGTGAAAGCTGAGGCTTTTTGCTCCGACCAGCGTGGTGCCGAACACCTCCGCCTCGTCATCGGTGAAGGTCCCCGAAAAGCCGCTGGTAACTTCCTGCCCGCCGGCCAGCGGGCGCAGAAAAGGATCGGCCAACGGCGTGTGCTGGTTGGTGGTCAGCTCGCCCTTCCAGGTCCCGTCGCGTGCGGTGTAGGAGCCGACCGACCAGAAATAGGGACCGCCGCCGAGAAGCTTGCCGTCCCGCAGGACCATCACCCCGCTGTCGCGGCCCTTCACGCCGTCGAGCATGTGCATGTGGATGGAATAAAGGCCATTCCGCATTGGAAACGCTGCCCCTTCAGCTCAGATGATACAGCCCCCGGCGACCGCCGTCGAGCAGCGTCGACGTTGCGTGGCCTGTGGAAACCGAACGGCAAACCCTTGAATGGGCACGGTATGTTTCGGTGTATAAGCCTGTGGACAAGCCTTGCGTTCAATGTGGGGCGGCGGGGCAGCAGTGGAAGACCGGTCGATGGACCGGACAATACAAACGAGAAGAAAATCCAATGTCCGGGCGCATCGACAAATCATGGACGGTGTTTGCGAGCGTCGAGAACTTCGAGCACGACCGCTGTGTGGATATCTTTTCGCGGCCGGATGGCAGCTATGGGTTCGAGGAATTCCGGCGGGACGTCGAAGATCGGGGCCGATGGACGCCCGTGCAGTATTACTCCGATGTCAGCTATGTTTCGCCGGCCGAGACGCTCGACACGGCGGAACGGCGTGTGTCGTGGCTGACCGACGTTCTCGCCGGCAAGCCTGAAATTAGAAGGCGCATGCCTTAGATTTCAAACCGGGGCATGATCGGATACGCCGGTGTGCCTCAATTTGTGGACTGAAACTTTCACGCGTCGATCCCAGAAACATTGATGACCACCACCCTCACGCCCTCCACCCACCGCGCCACCTTCGCCATCGGCGACGAACAGACCGCCAAACGCGTGGTCGATCTGTTGACCGAGAGCTTTTTCGAGGGCCAGGCCGCGATCGCCGCCTTCGAGGGGCCGGGCGGGCGCTGGGACATCACCGTGCATTTTGCCGAGGCGCCCGATCAGGTATCGATCCGCGAACTCGTTGGCATCGCCGCCGGCGACGAGGTCGCGCAAGCGGTCGGCTTCGACACGGTCGAGGCAAAAGACTGGGTCAAGGCGACGCTCGAGGAACTGGTCCCGGTCCGCGCCGGGCAATTCATCGTCCATGGCGGGCATGACCGCGCAAAAGTGCCGCCCAACAAGCTCGGGATCGAGATCGAGGCGGCGCTGGCGTTCGGCACCGGACACCACGGCACCACCCGCGGCTGCCTGTTGCTGCTCGACGAGGTGTTGAAGGCCTGGCGGCCCCGGCGCGTGCTCGACCTCGGCACCGGCACCGGCGTTTTGGCCATCGCCGCGGCGAAAGCGCTGCACGGCAAGGTGCTGGCGAGCGACATCGATCCGCTTTCGGTCAAGGTCGCGGCGGACAATGCAAGGCTGAACGGCACCGGCGACCTGGTGGAGGCGATCCGCGCAATCGGGTTTTCCGCGCCGCAATTCGAGAAGCGCGGGCCGTTCGATCTGGTGCTGGCGAATATCCTGGCCAATCCGCTGCGGCAGATGGCGACGCCGATGTCCCGGCATCTGGCGCCGGGCGCCTTCGTCATCCTGTCGGGGTTGTTGCCCCCTCAGGCCAGCGCCGTCATCGCCGCCTATCGGGCGCGGGGGCTTATTCTCAGGCGGCAGATCCGGGTCGAAGGCTGGAGCAGCCTGTTGATGCGCAAGGCGGGGTGAACGCATCGTTGTCTTGTCATTCCGGGATGCGCGTTGCGCAGACCCGGAATCTCGAGATTCTCCGATGTGCAATTGCACATCGTAGTTCGATGCGGAGCCTGTCATCGGGCCGGCCACAGGCCGGACCCGTTGGCATCGCCCCGGAATGACGGTGTTTATTGTCGAGGGAACCTAATCCGACGGCTTCTGCCGGCGGGCGACGACCTTTTCCTCGAGCATCGTGCGCTTGACGCGCGCCTCGACGAAACGATCCAGAATCTGAACGATCACGCCGCGCTGTTTTCTGACAATCGGCGAAATAGGCCCGCGGCGAACCGGCGGCGAGATTTTCTCAAAGCTAAAGGCAGGCATCGTGATTCCCCTCGTCATTGAGTTGAAACACCCCTGGACTTCCTCCGGATCTTTGCTTGACGACCGCCTTCGCCAGCCAACCGTTCAAACCCGTCTACGCAGGTGCAGCAATTCAACCACAATAAATCCGGAATCGGAAGCATTTTGCTGCGACGGCGGGGTTCTGCACCCAGGATGATGATCGGGTCAGGTTGGGCAGGATCATATTCTCAGCCCTTTGGCCGAGCATGATCTCCACACCAACGCTATCGGCGCTTCGTCGCGGGGGATAACCGGTTCCCACCGTTCCGGATCATGTTCTAGAGTAGCCAGACCATGTTCGAAGCCCTTTTCCAGACATTCGAAGAACCCGAGACCGGCGTTGCGCTGACCGCGAGGCTGTCCGCCTTTCGCGAGGAACTGGCGCGGCGCGGCTTGACCGGGTTCGTGGTCCCCCGCGCCGATCAGCAGCAGAACGAATATGTCGCGCCGTCGGAGGAGCGGCTGGCCTGGCTGACCGGTTTCACCGGGTCCGCCGGCCTCGCCATCGTGCTGGGCCGGGAGGCCGCGGTATTCGTCGATGGCCGCTATACGCTGCAGGCGGGAAAGCAGGTCGACGCCAAGGCCTGGCGTGTCGAGCCACTGGTGGACCCGCCGCCCGAGACCTGGCTCGCGCGGCATCTCGCCGCCGGCGACCGTCTTGGGTTCGATCCCTGGCTGCATACGTCGGCGGCGGCGGAGCGGCTGGCGGCCGCCTGCGCCAAGGCCGGCGCGGAGCTGATCGCGGTCGAGGGCAATCCCCTCGACGCCGTTTGGACCGAACGCCCTGCCCTGCCGCTGGCGCCCGTCACCGTGCACGGCACGCCATTTTCGGGCGAGGCGGAAGCCGACAAGCTGAAGCGGATCGGGCTCGAGATCGACAAGCTCGGCGTCGATGCGCTGGTGCTGTCGGATTCGCATGCGGTGGCATGGACCTTCAACATCCGCGGCGGCGACGTCTCGCACACGCCACTGCCCTTGTCCTATGCGCTGGTGCCGAAGACCGGGCGTCCCACGGTGTTTATCGACCACCGCAAATTGTCGAACAGCACCCGCGACCATCTCGAACGGACCGCCGACGTCGCCGAGCCGAGCGCGCTGACGCCAAAGCTGACCGAGCTGGCGCGAAGCGGCGCTTCAATCGCGCTCGACAGCGCGACCGCCGCCGACGCCCTGAGCCGCCTGATATCGGCCGCCGGCGGCAAGCCGGTGCGCGGCAACGACCCCGTCAGCCTGCTCAAGGCGGTCAAGAACCCCACCGAAATCGAAGGCACCAGGGCCGCGCATCGGCGCGACGCGGTGGCGCTGGCGCGTTTCCTCGCCTGGATCGACCGCGAGGCGCCCAGGGGCGCGCTGACCGAGATCGACGCCGTCGAGGCGCTGGAAACCTTCCGCCGCGACACCGGCGCGCTGAAGGACGTCTCGTTTCCCACGATATCGGGCACCGGGCCGAACGGCGCCATCGTGCATTACCGTGTCACCCGCAAGAGCAACCGGCGGATCTCGCCGGGCGACCTCCTGCTGATCAATTCCGGCGCGCAATACGAGGACGGCACCACCGACGTTACCCGTACCATCGCGGTCGGGCAGCCTTCTCCTGAAATGTGCGACCGCTTTACCCGCGTCCTGCGCGGCCATATCGCGATCGCCCGCGCGCTGTTTCCCGACGGCACGACCGGCGCGCAGCTCGATACGCTGGCGCGGCAGTTCCTGTGGCAGGCCGGCATCGATTTCGAGCACGGCACCGGTCACGGCGTCGGCAGTTATCTGTCGGTGCACGAAGGCCCGGCACGCATATCCAAACTCGGCACCACGCCGCTCAGGCGCGGCATGATCCTCTCCAACGAGCCCGGCTACTACAAGGCGGACGGGTTCGGAATCCGGATCGAGAATCTGGAGCTGGTGGTCGGCACCGAGGTCGCGGGCGCCGAGAAGCCGGTCAACGCCTTCGAGACGCTGACGCTGGCGCCGATCGACCGGCGCTTGATCGATCTGAACATGTTGACCGGCGAGGAGCTGAGCTGGCTCAATGCGTACCACGATCGCGTCCGCCACGCGGTCCGCCCGCATGTCGACGACGCCAGCAAAGCGTGGCTCGACGCCGCGACCGCACCGCTGTCGCTGTAGTCCATCTATTTAATTGTCATTCCGGGGCGCGCGTCTTCGCGCGAACCCGGAATCTCGAGATTCCGGATCTGGTCCTTCCGGACCATGCCGGAATGACAGGCTCAATTGCGTTCAGCGCATCCCGAAAAACGAATAGCGGCATTCCGAAACACCCGTATTCGCGCGGCGGAATAACGCTAAAGTCGATTCAAAGATTTGGATCAGACCTCAATGCACGGAGTGATGGGCAGGCCGCCCGGCACGGCGACACGAGCCGATATCGCGACATCCCGGATCATGCTGTTGCTGCTGGTCGCGATGACCGGCGTCGCGCCGATCTCGCTGTATATGCTGGTGCCCGCGCTGCCCCGGCTTGCCGCCACGTTCAGCCGCGACATCTCCATCGCGCAGATGACGGTGTCGCTCTACATGGTCGGCATCGCCTGTTCGCAGATCATCATGGGTCCGCTGTCGGATCGATTCGGACGCCGCCCGGTGCTGCTGGCCGGTCTCGGCCTGATGGTGCTGGCAAGCGCCGCCTGCATCTTCGCGGAAACCCTGCCGCAACTGATCGCCGCGCGTTTTCTGCAGGCGCTGGGCGGCGCCACCGGCATGGTGGTGAGCCGCGCCATCATCCGCGATCTCTACAGCCGCGAGCGCATCAGCGCCATGATCAGCCTGGTGATCGCGGTGATGATGATCGCGCAGATGCTGAGCCCGCTGACCGGCGGCCTGATCGAGACGGCGTTCGGCTGGCGCGCGATCTTCTACGTCATCACCGCCTTTTCCCTTGCCATCGCGGTGGCGATTGCCGCCGCATTGCCGGAGACGCGCGGCGATCGTCTCGAGGTCGAGCGGATTTCGCGGCGACGTCGGCAGCCTGCTCAGGAGCCGCGCGTTCATCGGCTATGTGCTGTGCCAGGTGCTGGCCTCGCAGATCATCTTCGCCTTTGCCGGCGGCGGGCCTTATATTGTCGTGACGCAGATGGGCCGCTCCAGCGCCGAATATGGCGCGTGGTTTGCGACCACGGGATTCGCCTACCTGATCGGCAATCTGTTTTGCGTGCGCTTCGCGCCGCGCCATTCGCTGGAAAGACTGATCTGGTTCGGGCTCGCGCTGCAGCTCGCCGGCAGCCTGCTGAACCTCGTCTGGGGCCTCACCGGGCTCAATCAGGCGCCGTCATGGCTGTTCGGCACCCAGATGCTGGTGATGTTCGCCAATGCCTTCGTGATGTCGAATTCGGCGGCCGGCGCCATCAGCGTCCGGCCGCAAGCCGCCGGTACCGCGTCGGGCGCGATGGGATTCCTGCAGATGGGGCTCGGCTCGTTGCTGTCGCAATTCGGCGCTTATCTCGGCGGCCATTTTTCGACGCCGGTGCCGCTCAATGCCGCCGTCCTCGCGTTGTCGATCGCCTGCGCATCGACGATGGTCTTCCTGGTTCCGCGGCGCGACGTGGTCGTCAGCGCGGCACTGATCGAGCAGGCGGAAGAGGAAGAGTCGGGGATGCTGTAGGGAAGCGTCATTCCGGGATGGCGCGCAAGCGCCAGACCCGGAATCTCGAGAATTCTCCGATGTGCAATTGCACATCGTAGTTCGATGCTGCGCATCGCCCCGGAATGACTGACACTGTGGTCACTCCCCGACCAGCTTCAGCCACTCATCCTCGGTCAGCACCTCGACGCCGTGCTTCTTGGCCTCCGCCAGTTTTGAACCGGCGCCGGGACCGGCGACGACGTAGTCCGTCTTTTTCGACACCGAGCCCGCCGCCTTGGCGCCCAGCCGTTCGGCCATCGCCTTGGCTTCGTCGCGCGTCATCTTCTCCAGCGCACCGGTAAAGACCACCGTCTTGCCGGCAATCTTCGAATTGCTCTTCGGCTTTTCGGCGTCGAGGATGGTGACTTCTTTTGTCAGCCGCTCGACGATGCCGCGGTTATGGCTCTCGCCGAAATAGGCCTTGATGCTCATGATCACGGTGTCGCCGATCTGGTCGAGCGCATCCATCTCGGCGATCGCCTCCTCGTCGTCCCTGGCGACCTTGAGGCAGGCATCGTGGAAGGCCTCCCACGAGCCATAGCCGCGCGCCAGCGCCAGCGCCGTGGTCTCGCCGACATGGCGCATGCCGAGCGCGTAGATAAACCGCTCCAGCGAAATCCGCCGCCGCTCCTCGATCGCCGCGAACAAATTGCGCACCGAAGTCTCGCCGTAGCCCTCGACCTGCTCGAGCTTGAGCCGGCCGTTGCGGGCCGGCAGCGTAAAGATATCGGCCGGCTCCTTCACCCATCCCTGCTCGAAGAAAAATTCGATCTGCTTCTCGCCGAGCCCCTCGATATCGAAGGCGCGGCGCGAGCAAAACAATTTCAGATGCTCGATCTTCTGATAGGGGCAGGCGAACTCGCCGGTGCAGCGGGCGCGCGAACCCTCCTCGCCGGTCGCGGTTTCCTCGCGCACGACGTCGGTGTGAAGCGGGCACGGACATTTCTTCGGAAAGTGATAGGCCTTCGCATCCTTCGGCCGCTTGTCGATCACGACATCGACGACCTGCGGGATGACGTCGCCGGCGCGCTGGATCACGACAGTATCGCCGATCCTTATGTCGCGACCCTCGCGCAATTGCTCGCCGTCGCCGCCGATGCCCCGGATATAATCCTCGTTGTGCAGCGTGACGTTCTGCACGATGACGCCGCCGACGCCGACCGGCTCGAGCTTGCCGACCGGCGTGAAGGAGCCGGTGCGCCCGACCTGGATTTCGATATCGCGCAGCACGGTGGTGGCGCGCTCGGCCGGGAATTTGTGCGCGATCGCCCAGCGCGGCGTCCGCGAGACGAAGCCGAGGCGCTCCTGCCAATCCAGACGGTCGATCTTGTAGACGACGCCGTCGATATCGTAGTCGAGCCTTGCGCGCTGCTCCTCGATCTTGCGATGAAACGCGATCAACTGCTCGACCGAGCGGCAGATTTTCGTCAGTGGATTGGTCTTGAAGCCGCAATGCTCGAACCAGGTGATCATGCCGGATTGGGTATCCGCCGGCATTCCGCTCATCTGCCCCCAGGCATAGGCGAAAAAGCCGAGCGGACGCGAGGCGGTGATCGACGGATCCTTCTGGCGCAACGAGCCCGCCGCCGAATTGCGCGGATTGGCGAAGATGGTGTCACCGGCGGCCTTCTGGCGCTCGTTGAGCGCCAGAAACGCCTTCTTGGTCATGTAGACCTCGCCGCGGACCTCGCAGACCTCCGGGACGTTGCGGCCTTTGAGCTTTTTCGGCACGTCCTCGAGCGTGCGGATATTGGCGGTGACGTCCTCGCCCTCGGCGCCGTCGCCGCGCGTGGCGGCGGTGACGAGTTCACCACCCTCGTAGCGCAGCGACATCGAAAGCCCGTCGATCTTCGGCTCGGCGGAAAAATCGATCCTGTGGTCGTCGTCGAGTTTGAGGAAGCGGCGGATCCGGCCGACGAAGTCGACGACGTCCTGTTCGGCAAAGGCGTTGTCGAGCGACAGCATCGGCACCGCGTGCCGGACCTTCTTGAATTTCCCCGATGGCGCCGCGCCGATTTTCTGCGACGGCAATTCAGCGCTGACGAGTTCGGGAAACCGCGCTTCGATCGCGTTGAATCGCCTGCGCAGGCCGTCATATTCGGCGTCGGAAATCTTCGGCGCGTCTTCCTGATAATAGGCCTTGTCGTGCCGCTCGATCTCGAGCGCCAGCCGCATGTGCTCGACCTTGGCCTGGGCCTTGGTGAGGTCGGCGACGCCGGGAGGTTTTTTGGGTTTTGCTGCTTTGGCCATGGCCGATAAGTACGACGAAGATTGTTCGGAGAAAAGGCGGCGGGGATTCTTACCTCTCCCCACTCAGCGCCGGAAGAGGGCGCTGGGCTACGCCGTGGCCGCTTTCAGCAGCCGCTCGGCGGCGGCGCGGGCCTCGGCCGTGATCTCGGCGCCTGCCAGCATGCGGGCGATTTCCTCGCGGCGGTGGTCGGCGGCAAGCGCGTTGACGCGGGTGGCGACGCGCTTGCCCTTGTCGAGCGCGTCCTTTGAAATCAGCAAGTGCTGGTCGGCGCGTGCGGCGACCTGCGGCGCGTGCGTCACCGCCATCACCTGGACCTTTTCCGCGAGCCGCGCCAGCCGCGCGCCGATCGCGTCCGCCACCGCGCCGCCGACGCCGGTATCGATCTCGTCGAATACCAGCGTGGGCGCCGAGCCGCGATCGGACAGCACCACCTTGAGCGCCAGCAGGAATCGCGACAGCTCGCCGCCGGAAGCGACTTTCATCAACGGTCCCGGCCTGGTGCCGGGATTGGTCTGAACCCAGAATTCGACGCGATCGTAGCCCTGCGGCCCCGGCGATTTCGGGTCCGATTCGACCTGCGTCGTGAATTTCGCGCGCTCCAGCTTCAGCGGCGCGAGCTCGGCATTGACCGCCTTGTTGAGTTTCTCGGCGGATTTTACCCGCGCGGCGGAGAGTTTGGTGGCGGCGGCAGCGTAGCGCGTGTCGGCCTCGGCGGCGGTGGCCTCCAGTTTCTTCAGCTGATCGGCGCCGGCATCGATCAGCGCCACGTCGGCGGCGTATTTCGCGGCCAACGCGGCAAGCCCGTCGACCGGCGTCGTGTATTTGCGCGATGCCGCGCGCAACGCGAACAGCCGCTCCTCGATGCGTTCAAGCTCGCCGGGGTCGAAATCCGCCGCGATCAGCGCGGCGTTGAGGTGCTGATCCGCCTCCTCCAGCGCGTTGATGGCGGCATCGATCGCCTTCACGGCGGGCTCGACCAGCGCGGGTGAATTGGCCGCCCGCCGCTCGAGCCGGCGCACCGCAGCCGACAGCGCCGGCACCGGCGAATGATTGCCGCCCACGGCCTCCTGCGCCTCGCGCAGATCGGCGGCGATCTTTTCGCCCTGCATCATGGCCGCGCGGCGCTCCGCCAGCGCGGTCTCCTCGCCGTCTTTTGGCGCGAGCTTCTTCAATTCGTCGGAGGCGTGGCGCAGGTAGTCCGCCTCGCGCGCGGCGCGCTCCATGCCCGCGCGATGCTCGTCGAGCACCGAGTTGGCCGCGCGCCTTGCGTCCCACAACTGCTCCAGCGCGGCAACGTCCTTCTCGAGGCCGGCAAAGGCGTCGAGCAGGCGGCGGTGGGTCGAGGCATCGACCAGCGCGCGCTCGTCATGCTGGCCATGGATTTCGACCAATGCCGAACCGACCGCCTTCAGGGTCTGCACGCTGATCGCCTGGTCGTTGATGAAGGCGCGGGTTCGGCCATCGGCCAGCTGCACGCGGCGCAGGATCATTTCACCGGAATTGTCAGAACCGGCGTCGTCGAGCCCGTTGTCGCTGAGGATCACGGACGCCGGATGCCCCTTCGGGACATCGAACACCGCGGTGACCTGGCCCTGCTCTACGCCATGCCGGACAAGGCCTGCGTCGCCGCGGCCGCCAAGCGCAAGCGCGAATGCGTCGAGAAGGATGGACTTGCCCGCGCCGGTCTCGCCGGTCAGCACCGCAAGCCCGCGGGAAAACTCGATATCGAGCCGTTCGATCAGGACGATGTCACGGATCGAAAGACGCGCCAGCATGTGAAATCAATTCCCAGTGGTCTGATTCTGACATTCGCCCCCGATCGGGAGCCACTTTGCAAATGTTAGAATCAAAAGGACCACTAGCAAACATTAAGTTGGCCGTGGAGCTTTGGATTTGACATTCGCTTCACGAAGCCGCGGCAAACACCGAGCGAATGTCAAATCCGCTCCACTAGCCGAGACCCAGTTTCTTGAAGGCTTTGGAGATATAGGAGCCCTGGTTCTCGCTCGGCTCAACTCCTCCGGACCTTACAAGATTATAGGCGTCCTTGTACCAGGGACTGTCGGGAAAATTATGCCCGAGCACGGCAGCGGCGGTCTGTGCCTCGCTGACGATCCCGATCGCCATATAGGCCTCGGTGAGCCGGGCCAGCGCTTCCTCGACATGCCGCGTGGTCTGGTACTGGGTGACCACCATCTTGAAGCGGTTGATGGCGGCGGTGTAGTTGCGCTTTTGCATATAATAGCGGCCGACATTCATTTCGCGGCCCGCGAGCTGATCGCGCGCGGCCTCCAGCTTGGACTTGGCGCTGACCGCGTATTCCGATGTCGGATATTTGCGGACCACCTCTTCAAGCGCGGCAATGGCCTTTTCGGTGCGGCCCTGGTCGCGGGTGATGTCGGGAATCTGGTCGTAATGCGAGGCGGCGATCAGGTATTGCGCATAAGCCGCATCCGGGCTTCCGGGGTGCAAGGTGACATAGCGCGTCGCCGCGCCGATGCAGCTGTCGTAGTCGTTGGCGGTGTAAAAGGCATAGGCCGACATCAGCAGCGATTTGCGCGCCAGGTCGGAATAAGGATGCTGACGATCGACTTCCTCGAACTTCTTCGAGGCAGCCTTCGCATCGTGCTTCTCGTTCATCAGGAACAAGCCCTCGTTGTAGAGCTTTTCCGCAGGCTCTTCGACGAAGGTGTCGTCCTTGGAGAAAACCTTGTCCCATGTTTCGGTCGCGGCGCTGCATCCGCCCAGCAGACCCGCGACAACGGCAAGGCCGGCGGCCAGACGAAGCGGCCGCCCAAGCCGGTGAAAGCTCGAACGCGTGGATGGCTCGTGTGGTGCAAGCGTCATGCGCTGTGTCGACATAAAATCCAGACCTGACGCCTGTAATGTGGTGTCCGCCGAGCGCCCTGAGCGTGGTCACGGACGCGGGTGAGTAATGGACCGGCGGCGCGTTACGCCACGCAACCGGGCCCCTTTTAGCTTAAAAAACGACCCTTAACCAACCGATTACGCAGGCATTTCGCCGGGATTAAGGCGGTCCGGGGGTTCGCTGCCTATCAGGGTACCCTGTCCGGATCGGCGTCGGGGGTCGAATCAGGGCCCCGGCGCGGTCAAGACCCGCTCAGGGAGGTCCCAACGGGATCCCAAGGTGGCCGAAAGCTTGCGAAGAAGAATCAGGATACGTCGTCGAAGGCGATTATCAGGGGACGTTCAGGCCCACGCTCAGGAGACGTCCAAGCGGACGCTCAGGAAACGTCCGGACCGTAGGCGGGAGCGACCATGCCGCCCATCATGCCGCTGCCGACCTCGGCGTGGGTGCGCGAACGGCGGGCGGTTTCGGCCTCGATCACCCTGAAGGCGCTGCGATCGGCCATCAGGGCCGTCAGCACGGCGTGGTTCAGCTTGTGGCCACCGCGTACCGAGCGATAGGCGCCGAGCAGAGGCAGACCAGCCAGCGCGAGATCGCCGACCACGTCGAGCACCTTGTGGCGCGCCGGTTCGTCGCTGTAGCGCAGGCCCTCGGTGTTCAGGAGGCGGGTCTCATCGAACACCACGGAATTCTCGAAGGAGGCGCCGAGCGCGAAGCCCGCGCTCCACAGCCGTGCCACGTCGTTCATGCATCCGAAGGTCCGGGCGCGGCAGATCTCGCGGCGGAACCGTTCGGGGCTGAGATCGAGCGCGTATTTCTGGCGGCCGATCACCGGATTGGCGAAATCAATCTCGACCTCGGCGCGGAAACCGGCCGCATGGGGCCGCAGCTCGCCGAACGAATCGCCCATCGTGACCTGAACCGGCCTCAACACCTGGATGAAACGACGCGACGCCGACTGCGTGACGATACCGGCCTGATCGATGGCGGCGACGAAGGGCGCGGCGCTGCCGTCCATGATCGGGACTTCCGGGCCATCGATTTCGATGGTGGCATTGTCGACGCCCATGCCGCGCAGGGCAGCCAGCACATGCTCGGCGGTGGAGACCAGCGGGCCCTCGCGGTCGCCCAGCACGGTGGCAAAGTCGGTGGCGATCACGGATCCGGCAACGGCCTGGACCTCACGGTCACAGCCGTCGAGACCGGTGCGGACAAAAATAAAACCTGCATCGACAGATGCAGGTCCAATGGTGAGACTTACCGGTAAACCGGAATGAACGCCGACGCCCATGACGGTGGCTTGCGACCGAAGCGTTGTCTGCCGGCTAAACTTCATGCGAAAACTGCCCACACTGACTTACCAGGAGATCAAAACGGCGCGAATTCTGCGCCAACTCATCTCGAAGGTTCCCCAAGTCACGGCAAACAATACCATTGCCCCAAAGCGCGCCAACTCACGCTTTTTTACCGATTGTTACCCTATCTCTGCCGTATTCGCGCCAAAGCTTAACCAAATTCCGGCGCCGGCAGGGCTGGCCCCGGCCCGGCCACCTCACCACGGAATGCATAATTAATCATTTAATATCAGTCGCTTGAACAAATTCTAGGGCCCGTCCCAAGCTGCCAAATGAAAAGGTCCCGGCTGCTGTGGCCGGGACCTTTGGTGTCGTCAGAACTGTAACAAACCTCAGTTGACCTGCCGGCGCAGGAAGGCCGGGATATCAAGATGGTCGTCGCCCTGTGGCGCTGGGGCAACAGGTGCCGGGCGGCCGTGGACGTCCAATCCCTGCGGTGCCGGCCGGCGAGCGTATTCCGATACCGGCTCATGCGCTGCGATTTGCTGCGCCACCGTGCGTTGCGGCTTCCGCTCCGGCAGCGGCGGCATCGCCGGCATGGCGGGACCCGAGGCGCGGGCCGCGATCGGCGGCTCGGTCTCCTCGTCGCGGCGGCCGAGACCGACATTGGCCAGGCGCTGCAGGAGCGACATCCGGGACTTCTGCGGATGATCGTCCTCGACCTCCCCGCGGGCCTGCCGGATTTCGTTCTGCGCGGGCATCGGCAGGTCTTCGAATTTCGGCATCCGTGGCGCGCGGGCCGGCGCGCGTTCGGCGGCTTGCGGAATGAAGGTTTCCGGCGGCGCCGGCTCGGTGGCCGGAGCAGACGCGACGTCGGGATCCGGGAACAGTGACGGCTTCTGCGCAATGGGGCGAACCATGACGTCGCCATAGGTCGCGCCCTGGATCGGAGCTGGCGCCGGCTGCGGCGCCGCCGGCGCGACCGCCGCGGCGATGGCCGCAAGCGCCGCACGTTCGACGCTGCCGGAAGCGCGCGGTGCGGACGGAGCCGGCTGCGCCGCGCCGGTGGCCTCCAGTTTCTGGGCACGTTCGGCAAGGCGGGCGTTATCGGCGCGAAGCCGCGCGGTCAGTTCGGCAAGACGGGTGTCCGGAGCCGAAGCGGAAGCCGCGGCATTGGTTGCGGGCGCCGCCGGCGCGGCGGCGTTGCGGGAAATCAGGGCCTGTTCGATGCCGGTGGCGACGACCGAGACCCTGATGATGCCGTCGAGCGTTTCGTCGAAGGTGGCGCCGACGATGATATTGGCGTCCTGATCGACCTCCTCGCGAATCCGGGTCGCGGCCTCGTCGACCTCGAACAGCGTCAGGTCCCTGCCGCCGGTGATCGAGATCAGGAGCCCGCGGGCGCCCTTCATCGAGGAATCGTCGATCAGCGGGTTGGCGATCGCAGCCTCCGCCGCGGTCAGGGCGCGCTTGTCGCCGGAAGCCTCGCCGGTGCCCATCATCGCCTTGCCCATTTCGCGCATCACGGCGCGGACGTCGGCGAAATCGAGGTTGATCAGGCCTTCCTTGACCATCAGGTCGGTGATGCAGGCAACACCCGAATAGAGCACCTGGTCGGCCATCGCGAAGGCGTCGGCGAAGGTGGTCTTTTCGTTGGCGACCCGGAACAGGTTCTGGTTCGGGATGATCAGCAGCGTATCGACCACCTTGTGGAGCTCGCCGATGCCGGATTCCGCCGTGCGCATGCGGCGCTGGCCTTCGAAGTGGAACGGTTTTGTCACCACGCCGACGGTGAGGATGCCCATGTCGCGGGCGGTCTTGGCGATAACGGGCGCGGCCCCCGTGCCGGTGCCGCCGCCCATGCCGGCGGTGACGAACACCATGTTGGCGCCGGAAAGATGATCGCGGATTTCATCGATGACTTCCTGGGCCGCGGCCGCGCCGACATCGGGCTGCGAACCGGCCCCCAGGCCCTGGGTGACCTGGGTGCCCATCTGGATGATGCGCTGCGCCTTCGACATGGTGAGCGCCTGCGCGTCGGTGTTGGCGACGACGAAATCGACCCCCTGCAGTCCGGCGGTGATCATGTTGTTGACGGCGTTTCCGCCGGCCCCGCCTACACCGAACACAGTGATCCGCGGCTTCAGTTCGTGAATGTCCGGGACGTTGAGATTGATGGTCATGGTTGCCTCTCGATTACGCGCGCGTTGGTTCGCCCCGGCCGACGGCCGCGGGAGTTGGTGAAAGTCGAATGGGCAGGAAAAGATTCATCAGAAGCCCTCTCGAAGCCATCGTCCGACTTTTCCGAAATAACCGTCAGTCCCTGTCCTGAGCTGCCGCGTATACCGCGGTTCGACATGTTCAAGATGAGCGTATTGGGGATAGACCAAGAGCCCTGCGGGAACCGCGAACGACGCGCTCTTCGCCTCATTGGGGAGCCGGCCAAAGCCGAGCGGACGGCCGATGCGCACCGGCCGGTTGAGAATCCGCGCCGCAAGTTCCAGGGTGCCGGTGAGCTGCGAAGCCCCGCCGCTCAACACAACTCGCGCCTTCGGCTCTGCCGCAAAGGGGGAATCCGCAAGTCGGTCCCTGACCATCTCAAAAATCTCCTCGGCACGGTGCCGGACAATGTTCGCGATCGTGGCGCGGGATACGATCTGGGGATCGTCCAGCTCGTTGTCGCCGGCAGACGGCACGGACATCAACTCACGCGTGTCGGACCCGCCGGTCAGCACCGTGCCATATAACGTCTTGATTCGCTCGGCATCCGCAATGCATGCGCTCAGGCCGCGTGCAAGGTCCATGGTGATGTGTTGCCCGCCGACCGCAAACCCGCTGGCATGGACGAAGCGGCCCCCGGAATAGATGGCGATCGTGGTGGTTCCCGCCCCCATTTCCACGACCGCGGCGCCGATATCGGCCTCATCGTCGGTCAGGACCGCGAGGCCCGCCACATAGGGGCTCGCCGCCATGGCTTCGACATTGAGATGGCAGCGCTCGACCACCAGCATCAGATTCCTGGCAACCGTCGCATCCGCCGTGACGACGTTCATGTCGACCCCGAATTGCCGCGCCAGCATCCCCTTGGGATCGCGAATGCCCTTGACCCCGTCGAGCGCATAACCGACCGGCAGCGCGTGCAGCACGGTGCGGCCCTCGCCGGTGGCATGGTGCATGCCGGCGGAGGTGACGCGCGTGACGTCGGCGGAGGTGACGGCGCCGCCCCGAACATCGGCCGCCGCCTCGATCAATTGCCCCTGCAGCCGCCCGCCGGAGACCGACAGCAGGACGGATTCAACCCGGACCTTGGCCATGCGCTCGGCGAGCGCGACCGTCTGGCGTACCGCCTGTTCACATTCGGCGAGATCGACGACGGCGCCCGCCTTGACGCCGCGGGACTGGATCTGGCTGTACCCGATCAACTCGACCGCATGGCTGCGTCCGCGCAAGGCCTCGTTCGGCGGGCACGGCTTGAGCCGCGCGATCATGCAGGCGATCTTGCTGGTGCCGATATCGAGGGAGGCCACCAGCGCGGTGCGCTTGTGCGGCATCGGGCGGGTTTTCGGCGTCTGGTTGCCGTTGAGGCCGGTCATGCGTCACCGACCTTCTTCTTCGGCTTCTTCTCCTTGAACAATTCCTCGCGGGCCTTGGCCGCGTCTTCGGACAATTGCACGGTCAGCCGATCCGGCAGCCGCATGTCGACGGCGACGATGTCGCGGGAGAACAGCCGGTCCTCCTTGTCGAGCGTGCTCAGCGTGGCCAGCGCGTTGCCAACCTCGTTTTCCGGCAGGCGGATATCGAGACCGTCCTTGAGCCTGAGATTCCAGCGCCGCTCGCCGACGAAGACGGCCGCCTTGGTCACGGAATTGACCCGCGGATAGCGCGCGAGCAGCGCAAGGAAATCCCTGGCACGGGTTTCTGCGCCCTTGCCCACCACCAGCGGCAGCGACATGAAGCGGTGCGACACATAGGGCTCCAGCACCGCGCCGTCATCCGCGATCACCGACAGTCGGCCGTCCCGCTGCCACAGCGCGAACGCCGAGCGCTCGACGATGTCGATCCGGAGCTGGCCGGGATAAAGCTTCAGCACCGTCGCTTCGGAGATCCAGGGATTGGCCTTCAACTTGTCGCGCACCGAGGCTGCGTCGAGGAATAAAAGCGAGGAGCGGCCATTGACGCCGCCGATCGCGAGCACTTCGTCCTGCGAGAGTTGCCGGCGGCCGTTGATCGCGACCGTCGCGATCCGAAACCCGGCCGAATTCGCCAGCGCATTGCGGGCGTCGCTCACGCCCGCGATAAAATCCGCAAGATGGCCGCCCTTCACGATGCCGAAACCGGCGCTGCCCAGCAGCAACAGCACGGTCGCGGCGGTGCCGGCGCGGCGCGGCAAATGACGTTCCAGAAGCGCGATCAGGCGGGGCGTCTCCTGTTCGCGGTCGTTGCGCGCTCGTACAGCCACACGCCTGGCGAAGAGCCACTCGCGCAGCAGCACGATCGCGCCCAGCGCGGCCGCTTTCAGGTCAGCTTGGGGCCCCGGCGATCTCTGTGACCGAGCGAGACGTCCTCCACCATCCATTGCACGAGCTCGTCAACGTTGTGCCCGCAAACATTGCGGGCCCGGCACAGCTGACGTCTCGGTCATGCCGGGCTCGGTGAACGGGCCTCAAGGCAGAAGAGGCCATCTGTTCCCTCGATGCGGTCGCGGAAAGCGGAAATCCGCAACAGCTCGCGCCCCGGCAGCCAAGCGCACCATGCGCCGCCAGCGTTAACCTTCGGACTTCCTGGTAAACAAAGGGTAAATTCGGTCTGATCAGGGCACGATTTGATGTGCCCGTTGAAGGCTTTGACCGGTAACGTTAAGAATTTGGTAAGAATTTGATGCAGCCACCTGCTGAGGCGGCACTTTAGCTTTCACGACTTTTGCGCGCGCCTTTGCGCCAGCACAATCTGATCCCGCAGAAAATCGGCAAAATCGATCCCCTGCGCCTTCAGCGCCTTCGGATAGAGCGAGGCCTTGGTCAGGCCCGGCAAGGTATTGGTTTCGAGATAAATCGGTCCCTTCGCGGAAACGATGAAGTCGGTGCGGGAATAGCCGGAGCACGACAGCGCCTGATGAGCCCGCAGCGCCAGGTCCATGATCTGCCTGCTGATCTCGGGCGAAAAGCGGCCCGGGCAGATCTCCTGGGTCGACTTGAGCAGATATTTGGCGGTGTAGTCGAACCCGCCTCCCGCCGGAACGATCTCGATCGGCGGCAGCGAAAAAACCGCGCCGCCCGACTGCTCCAGCACGCCACAGGTGGCTTCGACGCCGGCGATGAACGGCTCGATCAGGTATTGCTCGAGCCGGGCAGCGTCGCGGACGGCGACCAGATCCTGCTTTGAATTCACGTAGATCAGTCCGTAGCTCGATCCATCGCGTGCGGGTTTTGCGATCAGCTTGCCGTATTCGGCGAACGCCGCCTCGATGTCTTCCAGTCTCACGCCGTTGGGCGCCTTCACGCCCGCAATCGCCGCGAAGTGTTTGGCCGCCACCTTGTCGAAGGCCAGATGCGACGACGCCGAACCGGAGCCGGTGAAGGGTATCTTGCGCACTTCACACATCGCTTGAAGTTCGCCGTTCTCCGCCGTGCCGCCATGCAGGCCGAGCACCAAAAGGCGGCTCTCGGCCCTGGCCTTGTCCAGCGCCGCTTCGATGTGCCCGAGGCTCGGCGTGCCGGGCTTGAACGGGTCCTCGAACGGCCGCGAATGTTTCAGCAGAGTCTCAGGCCGCGTTTCATGCACGGTGTCGTCGGCATCCCAGAACCAGAGATCAGCCTCGGGCAGCGCCGAACACAGCGCCTGGGCCGATGCCACCGACACCAGCCGCTCCTTGTTCGTGCCGCCGAAAAGTATTGTGATCCGCATTATTTCTTACTTTCGTCATTCCGGGATGGTCCGAAGGACCAGACCCCGGAATCTCGAGATTCTCCGATGTGCAATAGCACATCGTAGTTCGATGCTTCGCATCGCCCCGGAATGACAATTATGGCGCTATCCCGATCCGCTTGATTTCCCAGTGTAGCTCAATTCCCGAATTTTCCTTCACCCGGGCGCGAACGGCCTCCCCGAGGGTTTCGATATCGTGGCCGGTCGCCTGCCCGGTGTTGATCAGGAAATTGCAGTGCATTTCCGACACCTGCGCGCCGCCGACGCGCAGGCCCCGGCAGCCGGCGGCGTCGATCAGCTTCCAGGCGCTTTGGCCCGGCGGGTTCTGGAAGGTCGAGCCGCCGGTCTTTTCGCGGATCGGCTGCGCGGTCTCGCGATGGGTTTGCACCGTCGTTCATCCGCGCGCGGATCGCCTCGGGCGCAGCGACCGTCCCGCGAAAGCGCGCGGAGGTGAAAATCACGTCCGGATCGACGCCGAGTTCCGCGGTAGACGAACTTCATGTCGGCATTGGTGAAGCCGAGTTTCCTGCCGTCGCGGGAAACGCCTGACGCCTCGATCAGGACGTCCCTGGTCTCCGCGCCATTGGCGCCGGCGTTCATGCGCAGCGCGCCGCCGATGGTGCCGGGGATGCCGAAGAAGAATTCGAGCCCGCCGATATTGGCGGCCGCCGCCGTCTCGGCCACGCGCTTGTCGAGCGCGGCGGCGCCGGCGCTGACGATGTCGCCCTGCGCGCTGGTGTCGCCGAAGCCGCGCGGGCTGAGCCTGATCACCACGCCGGGCAGGCCGCCATCGCGCACGATCAAATTGGAGCCGACGCCGACCACATAGACCGGCAATTCGCCCGGCAGGTGCTTGAGAAAATAGGCCAGATCATCTTCGTCCGCAGGC
This sequence comes from uncultured Alphaproteobacteria bacterium, assembly GCA_963742085.1. Taxonomy (GTDB): domain Bacteria; phylum Pseudomonadota; class Alphaproteobacteria; order Rhizobiales; family Xanthobacteraceae; genus Bradyrhizobium. The sequence continues at coordinate 434,889 of CAVUKM010000007.1, forward strand.
GTGAACAGCACCTGCGCCGGACCGCCGACCCGAAACCAGGTCAGCTCGGCAAGCGACTGGTTTGGCAGCAACCGCCCGCGCAGCTGCGGCATCGCGGCTTTGAGATCGGGCGTGATGTCGGGGAAGGTCGCCACCCTCACCCCAGCGCCTTCAATTCGCCCGGCAGCGCGTAAGCCCATTGCGTGATGTTGCCGGCGCCGAGACAGACGACGAGGTCGCCGCGGCCGGCGATGCCGTGGATCACCTTGGCGAGTTCGGCGGAATTCGGCAGCGGGATCACCTCGCGATGGCCGTGCGCGCGCAGGCCGAGCACGAAATGATCGCGGTCGATGCCTTCAATCGGCGCCTCGCCGGCCGGATAGACCTCGGCCACGACGACCGTGTCGGCGTCGTTGAAGCAGGTGCAGAACTCCTCGAACAGCGATTGCAGGCGGGTGAAGCGATGCGGCTGCACCACCGCGATGATCTTTCCATTCGTGGACTCGCGCGCGGCCCTCAGCACCGCTGCGATCTCGACAGGGTGATGGCCATAGTCGTCAATGATGGTGATGCCGTTCCACTCGCCGGTCCTGGTGAAGCGCCGCTTCACGCCGCCAAAGCCCGCGATCGCCTTCCGGATGACATCGTCGGAGAGTCCGAGTTCATGCGCGACCGCGATCGCCGAGGTGGCGTTGAGCGCGTTGTGCCGTCCCGGCATCGGCAGATGGATATCCTTGATCTCGTGCATGGCGTCGGTCTTGCGATCGCGGAATGCGACCTTGAATTTCGAGCCGCCGCCGGACGGACTGAGATCGATCAGCCGCGCATCGGCCTGCGGATTTTCGCCATAGGTGATGATGCGGCGGTCCTCGATCTTGCCGACAAGCGTTTGCACCACGGGATGGTCGATGCACATCACGGCGAAGCCGTAGAACGGCACGTTCTCGACGAAATTGCGGAAGGCTTCCTGCACGGCCTCGAACGTCTTGAAATGATCGAGATGCTCGGGATCGACATTGGTGACGATGGCGACATCGGCCGGCAGCTTCAGGAACGTGCCGTCGCTTTCGTCGGCTTCCACCACCATCCAATCCCCCGCCCCGAGGCGAGCATTGGTGCCATAGGCATTGATGATGCCGCCATTGATCACGGTCGGATCGAGATCGCCGGCGTCGAGCAGCGCTGCGACCATCGAGGTCGTGGTGGTCTTGCCATGGGTGCCGGCGATCGCGACGCAGCTTTTCAGCCGCATCAGTTCGGCCAGCATTTCGGCACGGCGCACCACCGGGATGCGCTGGGCGCGCGCCGCCATCAGTTCGGGATTGTCGCGCTTGATCGCGGTCGACACCACCAGCACGTCGGCGCCCGCGACGTTCTCGGCCGCGTGGCCGACCGTGATCCTGATGCCCTTGTCGCGCAGGCGGTTGACATTGGCGCTCTCGGAAGCGTCCGAGCCCTGCACGGTATAGCCGAGATTGCTCAGGACCTCGGCGATGCCGCTCATCCCGATACCGCCGATCCCGACGAAGTGGATGGGTCCGATCTCTCGCGGCAGTCTCATGGGCAGTTTCCTAAGTCGTCATCGTCCGCCAACGGATCGGTGCGGTGCCCGACGACATGCTCCGCCGGACGATCCCTATTCTGCGGAGCCGGCAGTCCAAATCAGCCGCGCAGAGCACGTACTGGATGCCCCGCTTTGGAAGCCGCTGACAAGGGCTTTTTCCGTCAGATTCCCGCCACTTTCATCACCAGATCGGCCATCCGCTGGGCGGCATCCAGCCGGCCGGCGCTACGGGCGGCGGCTGCCATCGCGGTCAGCCTTGCGGGCTCGGCCGCCAGCGCGGAAATTTCCGCCGCCAGGCGGTCGGAGGTGAATTCCGTTTGCGGGATCCGCAAGCCACCGCCCGCCTGGGCCAGCACGCCGGCATTGGCGAACTGGTCCTGATCGATCGAGCCCGGCAACGGCACCAGAATCGACGGGCGGCCGATGGCGCCGAGTTCGGCGACGGTGCCGGCGCCGGAGCGCGAGACCACCAGATGGTGTGAGGCCAGCTTCGCCGGCAAGTCGCTGAAGAATGGCGCCAGTTCAGCCTTGATGTTGAGCCGGTCATAGACCGCGCGCACGCGCGCCATGTCTTCCTCGCGCACCTGCTGGGTGAGGATCAGCCGGTTCCACAATGAAGGTTCAAGCCGCTCGATCGCGCCGGGCACGATATCGGCCATGATGCGCGCGCCCTGGCTGCCGCCGACCACCAGCAATCGAAACGGCCCGGCCGGTTCGGGAGCGACATAGTCCACCGCGGCCGCGGCGAGGATGGCCGGGCGCATCGGCGTGCCGACCGTCGTCGTCTTCGCGGCCAGCGCCGGATCGCGATCGAGCACGCCCGGAAGCGAAGTCGCGATCGCATCGACGCGGCCGGACAGGAAGCGGTTGGCGCGGCCGAGTACCGCATTGGAGTCATGGATGATGCCGGGAATGCCGACCAGCCTCGCGGCCAGCAGCGGCGGCACCGTCGGATAGCCGCCGAAGCCGACCACGGCTGCGGGCTTCAGCCTGCGCATCAAATTGAGCGCCGCGGCGGTACCGGCGGCAAGCATGATGCCGGTATAGGCCAGCGACCATGGCGTGCGGCCGCGCACGGTCTCGCTCGGCACCACATCGATCATGTCCCTGGAGAACAGTCCGCGGTAACGCAACGCGCGGGAGTCGGTGGCGAGACGCACGCGCAAGCCGCGCTTCATCAGTTCGACGCCCAGCGCCTCGGCGGGAAACAGATGGCCGCCGGTACCGCCCGCGGCCAGCAGAATCAAAGGCGCAGTGGTCATTGGGGCAATCTTTGCAAGCTGAGGCACCGTCAGGGCGAGCGGAGCAATCCAGGAGCGGCGAAACAAATGCTGGATTACTTCGTCGCCTTGCTCCTCGCAATGACGAAAAACGCGTCTTCAGGTCACGCGTAGCCGCGCGCCGCGCTGGCGTTGATCAATTCCAGCTCGGTTCGCGGCCGCTGCCGCGTCAGCGCCAGCATCATGCCGACGCCGTATGCCAGCGAGACCATCGACGAGCCGCCATAGGAGATGAACGGCAACGTCATGCCCTTGGCGGGTATCAGTTGAAGATTCACCGACATGTTGATCGCGGCCTGCACGCCGAACAAAATCGCCAGTCCCGACGCGGCAAACCGCGCGAACATATCCTCGGTCGTGTAGGCGCGCGACAGCGCCCGGATCACCACGAAGGCGAACAGCGCGAGCAGCACCAGGCAAAGGATGATGCCGAATTCCTCGGCCGCGACCGCGAACACAAAATCCGTGTGGCTGTCCGGCAGGCTGCGCTTGGCGATGCCTTCGCCGGGCCCCAGGCCAAACCAGCCGCCGTTCCAGAACGCCTCCATTGCGGTATCGACCTGAAAGGTGTCGCCGGAAGCGGGATTGACGAAGCGCTTGATGCGGCCGGCGACGTGCGGCACCAGCAGATAGGCGCCGAACAGCCCGGCGCCCGCGGCGCCCGCCAGCCCCAGCACCCAGATCATCCGCATCCCGGCGATGAAGAACAGGGCGCCCCACACCATCAGGACCAGCATGGTCTGGCCGAAATCGGGCTCCAATACCAGCAGCGAGACCAGCATCATCAAAAGGATCAGCGCCATCGAGGTCGCGGGCATCTCCGGCCGCTGCGTCGATTCCGCAAACAGCCACGCGGCCAGCACCACGAAGGCGGGCTTGGCGGATTCGGAAGCCTGGATGTTGACGCCGATCAGGGTGATCCAGCGCCGCGAGCCCTTGACCTCGGGGCCGAACAGCAGCGTCGCCATGATCAGCGCGATGCTGACGACGAACACGATGAGCGCCGTGCGCCTGATCTGCCGCGGCGACAGGAACGACACGCCGATCAGCACGATGAAGGAAGGCAGCAGAAACAGGACGTGGCGGTTGAAGAAGTGGAACGGGTCGAGCCCGATCCGGGTCGCGACCGGCGGACTGGCCGCCAGCGACAGGATGATGCCGCCCAGGATCAGCGCGAGGATCGCCGCAAGCTGCAGGCGGTCGACCGTCCACCACCAATCGCTTATCGGGTTTCGCTGTTCGCGGGAAAGCATGGGCATTCCAGGGGCCAAGGGTCAGCCCATTGGTCGCCCATGATGGTTTCCAAGGGGTTAACGGAATGCGTAACTTTTTTGAGGCAGCGACCCTCTCCACACGTCAGCGGCTCTGCCTCACACCACCGGCTTGACGCCCGGCAGCGCGGTGACGAGGTCGCGGAAGGCTGCGCCGCGGATCTCGAAATTGCGGTACTGGTCGAACGAGGCGCAGGCCGGCGACAGCAGCACCACCGGATCGGCGAGCTGCGACGCCTCCGCGTCGCGCGCCGCATGCGCCACCGCGACGTCGAGCGTCTGCGAAATCTCGTGCGGCACGTGGCTGCCGAGGGTAGCGGCGAATTCCTGCGCGGCCTCGCCGATCAGATAGGCCTTGCGGATGCGCGGGAAATATTCGGCCAAACTGGTGATGCCGCCGAGCTTCGGTTTTCCCCCGGCGATCCAGAATATATCGGCAAAGGACGACAGCGCATGCGCGGCGGCGTCCGCATTGGTGCCCTTGGAATCGTTGACGAACAGCACGTTGCCGCGGCGGCCCACCTGTTCCATGCGGTGGGCAAGACCGGGAAAACTGCGCAAGGCGCCCTGCAGGACCTCGCCGGAGACGCCGAGCGCGAGCGCGCAGGCCGACGCGCATGCCGCATTCTGCGCATTGTGCAGGCCGCGCAGCGAACCGATGCCGCCGATCCGCGCGACCTCGCTGCGCGCGCCGCCGGAAGCGCGCCAGATGGTTTCGTGATCGACAAAGACGCCGTCGGGCAGCGGATTCTTCACCGAGACGCGGACGACGCGCTTGCCCGCCTGCTCGATCCGGTCGGCGGTGTTGCGGCTCCATCCGTCGTCGACGCCGACGATCGCGGTGCCCTGCGGCTGGACGCTGGCGACCAGCCGCTCCTTCACGGCGGCATAACGTTCGAGCGTGCCGTGGCGATCGATGTGGTCTTCGCTGACATTGAGCAGGATGCCGACCGTCGGATCGAGGCTCGGGGTGAGATCGATCTGGTACGACGACATCTCGATGACGTGGACCCGTCCCATGCGCGGCGGCTCCAGCGACAGGATCGCGGTGCCGATATTGCCGCCCATCTGCGTGTCGTAACCGGCGACCCGCATCAGATGCGCGATCAGCGCGGTGGTGGTCGATTTGCCGTTGGTGCCGGTGATGGCGACGAACGGCGCATCCGGCGCATGCCGCCGCCGCTCGCGGCAGAACAACTCGATATCGCCGATCACCTCGACGCCCGCTTCGCGCGCCTTCAGCACCGTCCAGTGCGGGGCGGGATGGGTGAGCGGCGCGCCGGGGGTCAGCACCAGCGCCGCAAAGCGCGACCAGGATTCCTTGCGCAAATCCGCGGTGACGAAGCCCGCCTTGGCTGCTTCGGCCAGCTTTTCCGCACCGTCGTCGCCGGCGATCACCTCGGCGCCGCCCGCCCTCAGGGCATGGCAGCTCGCCAGCCCCGATCCGCCGAGGCCGAACACCGCGACCGTTTTACCCGCGAAGGAGGTGACGGGGATCAATTGTTCACCGCAGCTTCAGCGTGGAGAGGCCGGCGAGCGCCAGCATCACCGAGATGATCCAGAACCGGATCACGATCTGCGGCTCGGTCCAGCCCAGTTGCTCGAAATGGTGATGGATCGGCGCCATCCTGAAGATGCGCTTTCCCGTGAGCTTGAACGAGGTCACCTGCACGATCACCGAGACCGCTTCCAGCACGAACAACCCGCCGATCACGGCCAGCACGATCTCGTGTTTGACCGCGACCGCGATCGAGCCGAGCATGCCGCCGAGCGCCAGCGATCCGGTATCGCCCATGAAGATCGATGCCGGCGGCGCGTTGAACCAGAGGAATCCGAGGCCGGCGCCAAGCACCGCGCCGCACAGCACCGCGAGTTCGCCGGTGCCGGCGACATAGTTGATCTGCAGGTAGTCGGAGAACACGACGTTGCCGGCCAGATAGGCGATGAGGCCAAAGCTTGCGGACGCGATCATGACCGGCACGATCGCAAGCCCGTCGAGACCGTCGGTCAGATTCACCGCGTTGCCGGCGCCGACAATGACGAAAGCTCCGAAGATGACGAAGAACCAGCCGAAATTGATGATGACGTCCTTGAAGAACGGGACCGCCAGCGAGGTCGACTGCGCGTCGCGGCCGAGCCGGACCAGCGCGTAGCAGGCGGCGAGCGCGATCACCGCCTCCAGCACCAGGCGGATGCGCCCGGCAAAGCCGCTGTGGCTCTGCTTGGTCACCTTCAGGTAATCGTCGTAGAAGCCGACGAAGCCGAACCCGAGCGTCACCGCCAGCACGATCCAGACATAGGGATTGAGCGGGTTGGCCCACAGCAGGGTTGCGACCACCAGCCCCGAAAGGATCATCAGCCCGCCCATTGTCGGCGTGCCCTTCTTGGTGACGAGATGGGATTGCGGGCCGTCGGTGCGGATCGGCTGGCCCTTGCCCTGACGAAGCCGCAAGTGATCGATGATCCAGGGCCCGAACAGGAAGACGAACAGGGCGCCGGTCACCATCGCCCCGCCGGTGCGAAACGTGATGTAGCGAAACACGTTCAGAAGGCTATGCAACCCGCCCAGGCCGGGGACGGTGTTGGAAAGTTCGATCAGCCAGTAAAACATTCAATCCGCCCTATACCGCGGCTTCGTCGAGCGCGGCCTTGCCGGGAAAGCGCTTTTCAAGCGCGTTGACGATCGTCTTCATCTTCGAGCCGAGTGAGCCCTTGATCATGATGGCGTCGCCGGCGCGAATGGCGGCAGCGACCTGCGCCTCGAGATTCGCCGCGCTATCGGCATAGCCGCCCCGCTTGCCCGTGGAAAGAGCGTCCCACAGGTTGCGCATCAGCGGGCCACAACAATACACCAAATCGATCTGGTTGGCCTTGACGGCCTCGTTCAGGCTGCGGTGCAGCCCGGCGCCGGTCGGACCCAGCTCGAGCATATCGCCGAGTACCGCGATACGCCGGCCATGCGGGCCCACCGCGGCGGCGCCGAGCACGCTCAGTGCGGCCGCCATCGACGCCGGATTCGCGTTGTAGCTTTCGTCGATCAGGGTGACCTCGCCGCTGGCGACCTCGAGGGTGCGCCGGACGCCGCGGCCCGCCGCCGGCTCGATCTGCGACAGTGAAAGCGACGCCAGCGCCAGATCAGCCCCCGCGAGCGAGGCGGCCGCCAGCACCGCGAGCGAGTTGATCGCCATGTGACGGCCGGGCACGCCGAGCTTGTAGGTGACTTGATGTCCGAGGATATCGGCGTGCACCGCCGAACAGGCGGCGTGCAGCGACACGTCGATGAGCCGCGCATCCGATTTCTTGTCGGCGCCGAACGAGACGATGCGCGAGATGCCGAGTTTTTTCGCGCGGCGCTGCAGCCGGGCGAACTGCGAATTGTCGCGGTTGAGCACCACGGCCCCGCCGGGCTCCAGCCCCTCGAAGATTTCCGCCTTGGCGTCGGCAATCGCCTCGATGCCGGCAAAGAACTCCAGATGCACCGGCTCGACGGTGGTGATGATCGCGACCTGCGGCCTTACCATTTTCACCAGCGGTCCGATTTCGCCCGCGTGATTCATTCCGATCTCGAAGATCGCAAAACGCACTGTAGCCGGACAGCGCGCCAGCGACAGCGGCACGCCCCAATGATTGTTGAACGAGGCCAGCGAGGCGTGAGTTTCACCCTGCGCGCCGAGCACGCGTCGCAATGCCTCCTTGGTGGAGGTCTTGCCGACCGAGCCGGTGACCGCGATCACCTGCGCATTGAGACGCGCGCGCGCCGCATGCGCGAGATCGACGAGACCGGCGAGCACGTCATCCACCACAAGCAGCGGCGCATCGGGGGCGAACTTGCCGCGCTGGGCGCTTTCGACCACCGCGAGAACTGCCCCCGCCTTCAAGGCGGCGGCGACGAATTCATGGCCGTCATGGACCGCGCCCTTGATCGCGAAATAGGCGTCGCCCGGCGCGATGGTGCGGCTGTCGATGGAAATGCCCGTCACCGCCTCCGGCAACGCGCCGTTGACCTCCGCGCGCATCGCCGCCGCCATCGCGCTTGAAGTCCATAGCGGCATCGCGCTCATGCGACCCTCGGCGCAAGCGCGGATGCAACCGCCTCGTGATCGCTGAACGGCAATACGCGGTCGCCGACGATCTGGCCGGTCTCGTGGCCCTTGCCGGCGATCAGCAGCGCATCGCCCGCCTGCAGGCCGGCGATCGCGGTCCGGATCGCCTCGGCGCGGTCGCCGATCTCGTGAGCGCCCTTCGCGGCGGCCAGGATCGCAGCGCGGATCGCCGCGGGATTTTCGCTGCGCGGATTGTCGTCGGTGACAATGACGTGATCGGCATTCTCGGCGGCGATCGCACCCATCAGCGGACGCTTGCCGGCATCGCGGTCGCCGCCGGCGCCGAACACCACGACGAGGCGGCGTTTGGCGTAGGGCCGCAACGCCTGCAGCGCCTTCGCCAGCGCATCGGGCTTGTGCGCGTAGTCGACGAAGATCGGCGCGCCGTTGCGCTCGCCGACCTGCTCGAGCCGGCCTTTGGCGCCTTCGAGACTTTCGAGCGCCGAAAATACCTGATCCGGCTCGCTGCCCGTGCCGATCGCAAGCCCCGCGGCGACAATCGCGTTCTCGATCTGGAATTCGCCGACCAGCGGCAGGCGGATGAAATAAATTCTTCCGCGATGCTGAAGCTCAAGCTTCTGCGCGAACCCGTCGATGGCGGCGGCGACAACGCGAATGCCCTCGCCTGCGCCATCGCCGCTGCGGCCGACCGTGATCAGGTGCAGCTTCCTCGCCCGCGCGGCATCGATCACTTCCCGCGAGCAGTCGTGATCGGCCGAGATCACCGCCGCGCCGCCGGGGACCACGAGATCGCGGAACAGCCTGAGCTTGGCGGCAAGATAATGCGCCACGTCGGGATGGTAATCCATGTGATCGCGCGACAGGTTGGTGAAACCGCCGGCGCTGATGCGCACGCCATCGAGCCGATACTGATCGAGCCCGTGCGATGAAGCCTCGAAGGCGAGATGGGTGACGCCCTCGCGGGCGATTTCGTCGAGCTGCCGATGCAGTGCAATCGGATCCGGCGTGGTCAGCGATCCGTAAACGGTACGCTTCGGCGAAACCAGCCCGATGGTGCCGATACTGGCCGATGCATGACCGAAGCGCTGCCAGATCTGGCGCGTAAACGCGGCGACCGAGGTCTTGCCGCTGGTGCCGGTGACGGCCGCAATCGTCGACGGCTGCCGGGGAAAAAACTTCGCCGCGGCCAGCGCCAGCGCGCGGCGCGGATTGGGCGTGGCGACGAATGGCACGCGGCGCTCGCCTGATGGCGGATGGTCGCCCGCCACCGCCACGGCGCCGGACGCAATCGCCGAATCGATGAAGCGCGCGCCATCGGTCTTGAGGCCGGCAAGCGCGAAGAACAGATCGCCCGGCTTGACCGCGCGGCTGTCCACCGCCAGTCCCGTGACGGCAATCCCTTCCGCCTTCGGGTCGATCGTGGCGTCGTCGTTGAAGAGGTCGCGCAGTCTCATGGTGTTCCAGTCCGGCCGGCGAGCGGGTGCCCCCGTTATCCGAATGTCATGGTCCGTGGCGGCACCGGGCTTTACGGGTACGCCTTACTGGGTTCCCCTGGATGCCGCAAGAATAAGGCGGTCGGACGGCGGCAGGTCGAAGCGAGGCTCGACGCCGAGAATCGGTGCAATGCGGGCGATCACGTTGCCGCCTGTCGGCACCGCGTTCCAGCCCGAAGTGATGAATCCGTAGGTTTCCTTCAGCGACTGCGGCTCGTCCAGCATGACCAGAAGCTGGTAGCGGGGATTGTCGGCCGGCAGGATCGCGGTGAAGGCGGTGAGCACGCGTTTCTTGGCGTAGCGGCCGTTGATGACCTTCTCGGCGGTGCCGGTCTTGCCGCCGATGTAATAGCCCTTGACGTCGGCCTTTCTGGCGGTGCCGATTTCGGCGTTGAGCCGCATCAGGAACCGCATCTTTTCCGAGGTCTCGGGCTTGATCACCCGTTTTGCGACCGCCATCGCCTCCTGCTCGGTGCGCTTGAGGAAGGTCGGCGGAATCAGGTAGCCGCCGTTCACCAATGCGTCGATGCCCATCACCGCCTGCAGCGGCGCCACCGCCATGCCGTGCCCGAAGGCGATCGTCACCGTGTTCAGCTCGGCCCAGTGTTTCGGCACCAGCGGTGAAGCGCTCTCCGGCAGTTCGGTGCGCAGGCGATCGAGTTGTCCGAGCTTGCGCAGGAACGCCTTGTGGGCCTCGACGCCTTGTGACAGCGCGATCCGCGCCGCGCCGACGTTGGACGAGAAGGTGAAGACCTCTCTCATGTTGAGGAAACGGCCCTTCGGCTCGTCGTCATGAATCGTGAACTTGCCATAGTGCAGCGGACCTCGCGCGTCCCACTGCGAGTTGAGATCGTATTTGCCGGAATCGAGCGCCATCGCCAGCGTGAAGGCCTTGAACGTCGATCCCATTTCGTAGACGCCGGTCGTCAGCCGGTTGATGCGATCGGGGTCGTGCGCCTCCTTCGGGCTGTTGGGATCGAAATCCGGCACCGACACCATCGCCACGATCTCGCCGGTCCTGACGTTGGAGACGAGTCCGGAGGCCGCCTTGGCGTGGAATTTTTCCTTGGCCTTGAGCAATTCGTCGCGCAATGCGTGCTCGACGCGCAGGTCGACCGACAATTCCACCGGCCGCTGCAGCCGGTCGGTGGCGAAGCCGGCGCGATGCAGATCGGCAAGACCGTTGGTGTCGAGCCATTTCTCCATCCCGGCGATGCCCTGGTTGTCGATGTTGACGAGCCCGATCAGATGCGCGACTTCGTTGCCGGTTGGATAGACGCGCTTGTTCTCGCGCAGGAAGCCGATGCCGGGAATGCCGAGGCGATGAATTTCCTGCTGCTGCGACAGGCTGATTTCGCGCTTGAGCCAGACGAAACCCTTTCGTCCCGAAAGCCGCTCCCGCACTTCGCCGGTGTCGAGGTCCGGCAATGTCGCGGTCAGAAGCTCGATCGCCTCGTCCTTGTCGATGATGCGGCGCGGTTCGCCGAACAGGCTCGGCGTCTTGACGTCGGTGGCGAGAATCTCGCCATTGCGGTCGACGATATCCGGCCGCGCGGTCGCAATCGCGTCCTGCGCCGCGGTGCGGCGCGCGCCGTGGCCGTCGCTCCCGGTTGCGAACATGACCAGCCGTCCGCCGATCACCGCGTAGATCGCGACAAACGCCAGTATCGCAAAGCCGACGCGGGCCCGGGCCTTTGCGGTACGGTCGACGTTACGTCCATAAAGCAGGCTGCGGATCAGCCGCTGCCGCCATGGTTCGGTGGATTTGATCTTGCGACGCGCCCGACCGGTCATCGCTGACCCTCCGGCGGTGGAACCGAACCGGTCACCGTGGTGGCGTCGGCGGCGGCGTCGATGGTCTGGAGCATCGCGCCGATCGGATCAGCCTCGCCCGGCCTGGCGAAATTCGGCGGCCGCTCGGGCAGGTTCTTCAGCGAATCATATTGTGTGGCGGCAAGCGGCTTCAGCGGCAAATGGCGTTCGGCAAGACCCTGGAGCCGCAGCGGCGCGTCAAGCCTGGCCCATTCCGCGCGCAGCACCGCGATGGCGTCGCGCTGCTCGCGGATTTCCGCCTGCAGCCGAAGCACCCGCTCGGTGCGATCGGTCGATTCCATCTTGATCCGGTAGACATAGGCGGCGGCAAACACCAGGAAGCCGATCACGAGGAAATGGAGGATCCGCATGGTCAGCCTCCCCTCATCACGTCACCGAGGGTGGGCCAGGCCGGCAATGCGGCGGCGGCATGCGCGGGCGCAATGGTGCGCTCGGCCGCGCGCAGCTTGGCGGAGCGCGCGCGCGGGTTGGCGGCAATCTCTTCGTCATCCGCAATGATCGGACGCTTGGTCAGGATGACAAAACTCGGCGCGGCATGCGCGATCTCCGGCTGATGCCGCGATCCGCCGCCCGCTTTGGCGCGCTCGGTCAGGAAATTCTTGACGATGCGGTCTTCGAGCGAATGAAACGACACCACCACGAGCCGGCCGCCCGGCTTCAGTACACGCTCCGCCGCCGCGAGCGCCAGGTGCAGCTCGTCGAGCTCCTGGTTGACGAAGATCCGCAATCCCTGAAACGTCCGCGTCGCCGGGTGAATTTCACCCGGCTTCGACCGCACCACTTTGCCGACGATATCGGCCAGCGCCCGCGTGGTCGTGACGGGCGCTTCCTTGCGCGCGGCAACGATGGCGCGCGCAACGCCGCGCGAATGACGTTCTTCGCCGAAGATGTAGATGATATTGGCCAGATCGGTCTCGGACGCTTTCGCGATCACGTCGGCTGCGGTCGGGCCATCATGCCCCATCCGCATGTCGAGCGGGCCATCGTTGCGAAACGAGAAGCCGCGCGCGGCCTCGTCGAGCTGCATCGAGGACACGCCGACGTCCATCACGACGCCGTCGACCGACGAGAGCCCCTGGGCTGTGCAAATATCGGCGAGGTTGGAAAACCGGTCCTCGACCAGCGTGAGCCGGCCGGCCGACTGGTCGACGAGATCGAAACCGCCCTCGATCGCCGAGCGGTCGCGGTCGATGCCGATGACGCGGGTTCCCCCGATATCGAGGATGGCCCGGCTGTAGCCGCCGGCCCCAAAGGTGGCGTCGACGTAAAGGCCGCCCTCGCGCGGGTTCAAGAGCTCAACCGCCTGGCGGCCGAGGACCGGGATATGTCTGGAAGGATTTGGGGCAGACGGATTCATGCCGTCCCTCCCGGCAAAGTCCGGATCAAAATGCGGAACTCGGACGCGAAGGGGCCCATTGCGCCTCAAAAGCCTACGTTTCGCCGGGCTTTCCGATTGCGTTTGGCAGCCCGCCATCGGATTTCGAGCGTGAAAGCCGTCCGCCGGTGTCCTGAATCCGAAGTTCGCCACACCTTGCGGCCCCCTCCGTCGCGAACCTGGGATTCGAAAGGACACTGGAAACCTATGATTCTAGCGCCGCGTTCGATCCGAAGTTCCTGATGCGACCCCCGGGGCACCCCTGCGCAGGAACTCGAATCGGCAGCACCAGCCGGACCCCAAACCGGGTTCGGCTCTTCACCACTTAGTAACGTCAGTTAGCGTTAAGAAAGCGTTGACGATCTGCGGCGGGATTTATTCCCTCTTGATTCTTGCGCCTCAGGCGGAGGCACGGGAAGTCATCCACAGGCGGCGCTCGTCAGGTGATGCGTTCCGCACACACTTGGCTAAAATGCACCCCTGCTGCGAGTTATCCAATTGCGCCGACGGCGGCGCGGGAGAATAGTGACATGGTTCATTTTGCAAACTTACTATTGCCGTTCTCCTGCCCGGTTTGAGCAATTTCATGTCACTCGGTTCGTTCGCATCCGCTGGTTCTGATTCGAAGCGTCGCGCCCTTCCGCTCCCCAGGCCTGTCGCGAACATGAAGACGTTCACTCCCGATTCCTCGATCGCTTCCGACGTCATTCCTTCGCCGAACTATGGCGAGCGGAACAAGGGCCTTTTGCCCGACATGATCCTGCTGCACTACACCGGAATGCCCGATGTAGAGGGCGCGATCGCGCAACTCTGCACCGCGGGAACCGATGTCTCCGCGCATTACATCGTTCTGGAGGACGGCCGCATCGTGCAATGCGTCCCGGAAGCCAAGCGCGCCTGGCATGCCGGCGTGGCCTTCTGGGCCGGCCAGGACGACATCAATTCCTGTTCGATCGGCGTCGAGATCGTCAACCGCGGCCACGATTGGGGCTATCCGGAATTTCCGCTGCGCCAGATCGCCGCCGTGATCGCACTGTGCCGGGGCATCATGCTCCGCCGCAACGTGCCGTCCCACCGCGTGCTGGCGCATTCCGACGTGGCTCCCTCACGCAAGAAGGACCCCGGCGAGAAGTTTCCGTGGCATTCGCTGGCCAATTCGGGGGTTGGCCATTGGGTGCAGCCGGCGCCGATCGTGCGCGGCGAGACGCTCAAACTGGGCATGATCAGCGAAAGCGTTCGCGACCTGCAGCAGGCCCTCGCCAGATATGGCTATGGCATCCCGGTCAACGGGAAATACGATGGAGCGACCATGGAAGTGGTCAGCGCCTTCCAGCGTCACTTTCGCCCCGCCCGCGTCGACGGCGTCACCGACCATTCGACGCTGGCCACGCTGCAGTCGCTGCTGGCGAGTTTACCGGCCGAGCCCGTGGCGATCGCGGCAAGGTAAGTTACGACCGCATTCGCTCTTGACGATCGATTTCCGCCAATCTTCGCGCGTAAAGCCGCCGCAGCGGCTCGAGCTGCGTCGCGGCGGTCGCCGCCAGATAGGCGTCGCGCGCCGCCTCGTATCGACCGAGCCGGCGCAACAGATCGGCGCGGACCGCCGGCAGCAATTCGTAGCCGTCAAGCCCGCCGCGCGCCTGCAGCGCATCGGTCAGGTCGAGGGCGCGCGCAGGCCCGTCCACCATGGAAATCGCCGCGGCGTGATTGAGTTCGATCACCGGCGACGGGCTGATTCGCAGCAGCACTTCGTACAGGCCGGCGATCTGCTTCCAGTCGGTGTCCTTGAAATTGGGCGCGCGGGCATGCAGCGCGGCGATCGCCGCCTGCACCGCGTAAGCCCCGGGGCGGCCGGGCATCTGCAACGCGTCCTCCACCAGCTTCAGCCCTTCGGCGATCTGGCCATGGTCCCACAGGCTGCGATCCTGCTCTTCCAGAAGCACGATATCGCCACCGTCGGTCTGGCGGCCGGCACGGCGCGCATCGTGCAGCAGCATCAGGGCCAGCAGGCCCTTGACCTCGCCGCGCAGCGGCATCAGCGCATCGAGCAGCCGTCCAAGCCGGATTGCTTCGCGCGCGAGATCGGGTCGCATCAGTTCCTCGCCCGAGGTCGCGACATAGCCCTCGGTGAAGACGAGATAGATCACCGCGAGCACCCCGCGCAGCCGCGGCACCAGCGCGTCGCGGTCGGGTACCTCGTAGGGAATCCCGGCAAGGCGGATCTTCTGCTTGGCGCGGACGAGGCGCTGGCTCATCGCGTCCTCGCTCACCAGAAAGGCGCGCGCCACCTGCGCCGTGGTCAGTCCGCAGACCGTGCGCAGCGTGAGCGCGATCTGGACTTCGGCGGCGAAAGAAGGATGGCAGCAGGTGAAGATCAGCCGCAACACGTCATCGTCGAGCGCGGCATCGCTGTCCTCGTGTGAGGCGTCCGCGTTGAGCAGCAATTCGTGAGTCAGCTCGCTTTGCTTGCCACGAAACACGATCTGCCGGCGAACGCGGTCGATCGCCTTGTTGCGTCCGACATTGACCAGCCACGCCCGTGGATTGGAGGGCTGCTCGGCGGCGGACCAGCGTTCCAGCGCAACGGCAAAGGCCTCCTGCAAAACGTCTTCGGCGAGATCGAAATCGCCGACGAGGCGGATCAGCGTCGCCAGCGCCCGCCCCGCCTCGTCACGAAAAATTTTTTCGATTTCATTGGGGGTCATGGGCCGGATCATTCTCTCATTGTCGCTCCGGGGCGGCGCAAAAGTTGCACATCGGAGAACCCGAGGATTTCCCGATGTGCAATTGCCCGTCCGAGGTACGTCCTGCGGACGCCCCGGAATGACGGCCTTGCCGTCAGTCGTAGACCATGACCGGCCTGACCTCGATCGACCCCGTCTTGGCGCCGGGAATGCGCGCGGCAATCGCAAGCGCGGCGTCAAGATCCTTGGCCTCGACCAAATAGTAACCGCCGAGCTGCTCGCGCGTCTCCGCGAAGGGGCCATCCGTGGTCAACGTCTTGCCCTCGCGAACCCGCACGGTGGTCGCGGTCGTCGTCGGCTGTAGCCCGTCGCCAGCCTTGAAATGGCCGCTCTGGACGATGGACTGGGTGAACGCTCCATAGTCCGCCATCATTTGCTTCCGCTCGGCCGCGCCCAATTTGCCGAGTTCGGCTTCGTTCCGATAGATCATCAGCAGATATTGCATCTCGTTACTCCTCTTGATCGGCTGGATCGCCGACACCCAGTCGAACCGGGCAGGCGGAAAACGACATCTTCAGGATAATTTATTTTAGGCACCCGCGCCGAGCTTATCGGCTTGACGGGGCCACCCCGAACCCCCATGCCTTAGGGTGTCAGTCGGCTGGACGGCCGCTCCCGCTATGGCCGAAAGGCTGCGGGGGAGGAAAGTCCGGGCTCCATCGACATACGGTGCCGGATAACATCCGGCGGGGGCAACCCCAGGGACAGTGCCACAGAGAACGAACCGCCTCCTCCTCTGGAGGAGGCAAGGGTGAAAAGGTGCGGTAAGAGCGCACCGCGGGTCCGGCAACGGAACCGGCATGGCAAACCACACCGGGAGCAAGACCGAATAGGGACGGCAACGCGGGCTGTTCGCGAAAGCGATAACGCCGCGGGGGCAATGTCAGGCTCGCCGTCCGGGTAGGTTGCTCGAGGCAACGTGCAAACGTTGTCCCAGAGGAATGGCCGTCACGTATCGTCCGCGCAGGCGGGCGGTGCCCTACAGAACCCGGCTTACAGGCTGGCTGATGCTCTAAAGCGTTTTCGAGCGAAATGGACTTCCACTTCGCGTGAAGAAAACGCGTCTTGATGGACCAAAATGAGGGGTTCGGCCTAACACGCCGGACCCCTCGCCATTTGCGGGGGCCGGCCCGCCCTGCCCGTCCTTTGCCTTGCGAGCGCCATATCCTGGCTTTAATGCTGGGCGCTGGACCGGCCGTTGGTCCGAGGGGATCGCCTTGAACCGCTTAGCGCTTTACACCCGTGCCACAATAGCACTCGCCGCCGTGGCGATCGTCGTTGCGGGATGCGCGGATTCGCGGATGGCGTCGAACAACGCCGCGGCGGATCAGGGCGAGCAGCCGTACAAGACCGGTTACGGCTTCACGAGCGACGGCCCTACCACCGACCTGTACACCGAGCTGTTTGGCTCCCGCAAAACCGAGGCGGCGCCCGCGACGGCGACCGCTGCGACCCAGCAGGTGCAGGTGCAGCCGGTAACGGCGTCGACTTCACCCCAGCCGGCGCAACCCGGGACTGCGTCGGCTTCCACCCGGCAGGGTCAACCCAAGACCGCAACCGCCGCAACCCGGCAGGTTCAGCCCGCCCCCGCCGCCACCGAAGTCGCGCAACAGCCGGTCGCCCAACAGCCTCCGCCTGAGCCCGACGTTCCCGTCGGCTACGGCATCACAGCCAACGGACCGACGACCGATCTGTACACCCAGTTGTTTGGACCCAGGCGCCGCGACGGGCAATAAGTGAAAAGCGACGCTGAACGCGCGCCGGGGATCCGGCAACGATGAGCACGATCGCGCTCGCGGTCTTGCTGCTCGGCGCGCTCGCCGGCGGTTTCGTGTCCGGTCTCGCCGGCTTCGGCACTGCGCTGATGGCGCTCGGAATCTGGCTCTATGTGCTGCCGCCGGCCGTCGCGGTACCCCTCGTCCTGATCTGCTCCATCGTTGCGCAAACCTCGACGCTGCCCGCGATCTGGCGGTCGATCGACTTCAGGCTGGTTTGGCCGTTTCTGCTCGGCGGTCTGGCCGGCGTGCCGGTGGGAACCTGGCTCGTCGCTTATGCGGATCCGCGTATCTTCAGATTGAGCGTCGGCGCGCTGCTCCTGGTGTTTCCGACCGCGCTTTACTTCCACCGCAGGCCGATGGCGTTGAGCTTCGGCGGCCGGGCGGCGGACACGGGAATCGGATTCGCGGGCGGAATTCTTGGCGGCCTCGCCGGCCTGTCCGGTCCGATCCCGATCTTGTGGGCGAGCGTGCGGGGCTGGGGCAAGGATGAGCGGCGCGGCGTGTTCCAGACCTTCAACTGGACGATACTGAGCGCCGCGCTCTGCGTGCAGGCGGCCACCGGATTCATCACGCAGGAAATCATGTGGCTGGCCCTGCTCGCGCTGCCGGCCACGGTGGGCGGCGCCTGGCTCGGTGCGCGGACCTATCACGCGCTCAGCGACGGCAATTTTCGCGACGTCGTGCTGGGCCTTTTGTTTCTGTCCGGCGTCGCCCTGGTCTGGAGCACTGCCGGTTTGCAGTAAACCACGCATGGCCGCCATGCGAAGCCCCGCGAGCGTGCGGACGACGACCGCGTCGCGATCGAAAGCCGGCGTCGAGGTGAATTATCGCGACCTGCCCCGGACACCGACGGGCCGGACGTCTCTAGAGCAGATGTTTCGCAAGCTCCCGAAACATCAATCTGTTTCCCTCGGCGGAGAAATGATCGTCCCCGAGAATGTAGAGATGTTCGTACCAGTTCTTGTCGGCGTCAGCCGCGGCGAAGAAAACCGGATACAGATTTATGAACGCCTTGCACCTCCCCGGGCAGAAATCGCGCCAGAGCGAAACCTGCCGGCTGTCGCGATCGCCCTGCGCGATTTGCTGCGCCCAGGGATACACCACGATCGTCAAGGGAATTTTCCGTGCCGCCAGCAGGTCGCTCAACGCCCGCATGTTCTGCAGCGACCGCGCGATGCCGCCCTCCACGCCAAGCGGCTGGTAGCTGTTGCCGACATCGAGGCCGGGAATCGTCCAGCCGATACGGGCGTGATCGGTATTGATCGACCTCCTCCGGTTGCCGAGAAAGGATTGAATCGATCGCTTGATGTAGATGCGCAGCCGGTTGGTCACCACGAAGCGATCGATAAAGAAATCCCGCTTCTTCGGCGCCGACACCGCCGGCTGCATGGAGCCCTCCGCCGGGGTGCAATGCGCGCGATATTTCGGATCGTCGTCGATGCAGAAATAGGAGGTCGCCTCGTCCGTCACGTCGGACGTGTCGGAAAACAGCACGACTTCGTCGAACTGCAGGCCGATTTCAATGAGGTGCTTGATCTTCTTGTAGTAGATGCTCGGCGAGTAGGAGACGACTCCGGCGTTGAGGAACTCGATCTTCTCGCCGCGCTCCTGTCCGGCCCGATAGAGTTGGCCGGCGAACGTGTCCTCGAAATTCATCCCGATCCCTTCGGCAAAGGAGTCGCCGATCAGCAGGATACGTCGCGAATCCGATTTCAGCGGCACCTCGCGGACCGCTCCGTCCTTGAATCCGAGGCTGTCGGTAATCAGCCTGTACCGCACTTCGCCCCAGACATCGTGGCCGTCGAAATTCTTCGTCAGGCCGTGGTCGTATGCCGGATCGGCGATCCGGGGCGAGCGCGCGTCCTCGCCCGTGGTCAGACTGGAATAGGCAAAATCGAACACCAGAAACAGCGCCAGGCAATAGAAGAAAACACCGGCGTTGACCAAGGCCTGCCGCAGGGTGAAATAGCCACGCAGCCTTCTCACCCATGGCCAATCGACCGAATTGTCAGGCATACCGCAGAACTCACGCTCGCATTTGTGCTTTTTTAGCTTCCCGAGACAAACTGCAAAGCATAAAAGCTCAGGGAACGGAAGATAGCGGGCAACACTGGATGCCACATGTCAGGTGAAACACGACAATGCCCGATCGCAAGGCCGGACTGACGATGGAACAGTCGACGCACGAGACTTTCGTCCGCGATGAAAAAATCGTAGCCGGGTCGGATCGTTCGTTCGGGCTGGTGATGGCGGCGGCGCTCATGGCCGTGACGCTGTTGAATGGCTGGCATCTGGGCCGGCTGTGGCCGTGGACCGGTGGATTGGCCGTGCTGTTTCTGGCGGCGGGACTGTTTGCGCCCTCACGTCTCCATCCGCTCAATCTGATATGGTTGAAGTTCGGATTCCTGCTTCACAGGATCGTCAACCCGATCGTGATGGCCTTGCTGTTCTACGGCACCGTGCTGCCGACCGGCCTTGTCATGCGCATGCTGGGCAAGGATCTGTTGCGGCTGAAGCGGCAGCCGGACGCGGAAAGCTATTGGATCGTGCGAGCGCCTCCCGGACCGGCGCCCGAGACGATGAGAGATCAGTTCTAAGGGACAGAATATGGATTTCGTTGCTGAGCTTTGGCGGTTTATGCGCGTCCGGAAGAAATTCTGGCTGCTGCCGATACTGATCATGATGGTCGTGTTTGGCGGTCTCGTGGTGCTCACCAAGGGCTCCGTGATCGCGCCGTTCATCTACACGCTGTTCTAGACGGCGCATGCGGATCCTCGGTATTTCGGCATTGTATCACGACAGCGCGGCGGCGCTGATCGTCGACGGCCGGATCGTCGCCGCGGCACAGGAGGAACGCTTCACCCGCCGCAAGCATGACGCCGCATTTCCGCACAACGCGATCGCCAGCTGCCTCGCGGAAGCGGGCGTTAGCGCCGATGAACTCGATCATGTCGTGTTCTACGACAAGCCGTTCCTGAAATTCGAGCGGCTGCTGGAAACCTATGTCGCGCTGGCCCCGCGCGGGTTCCGCTCCTTCAAGATGTCGATCCCGCTCTGGCTGCGCGAGAAACTGTTTCAGAAAAACCTGCTGCGCGACGAGCTTGAGAAATTCCAGGGCGGGTTCGACAAGAGCAAGCTGTTGTTTTGCGAGCACCATCTCAGCCACGCGGCGTCGGCCTTCTATCCCTCGCCGTTCGAGGAAGCGGCCGTGCTCACCATGGACGGCGTCGGCGAATGGGCCACGACTTCCGCGGCCATGGGCAACGGCAACCGCCTCGAAATCTTCCAGGAGATTCATTTTCCGCATTCGCTCGGGCTGCTGTATTCGGCGGCGACCTATTACACCGGCTTCAAGGTCAACTCCGGCGAATACAAGGTGATGGGGCTCGCTCCCTATGGCGAGCCGAAATATGCCGGGCTCATCCTCGATCACCTGATCGATCTGAAGCCCGACGGCTCGTTCCGGCTCGACATGTCCTACTTCGACTACTGCACCGGCTTCACCATGACCAACGACCGCTTCGCCAAATTGTTCGGCGAACCGGTGCGTGGCCCGGATCAGCTGCTGACGCCGTTTCACATGGACGTCGCGGCCTCGATCCAGGCGGTGCTCGACGAGGTCGTGCTGCGGCTGACGCGCAGCCTCGCCAAACAAACCGGTTCGCGAAACCTTTGCCTTGCCGGCGGCGTGGCGCTCAATTGTGTCGCCAACGGCAAGATTTTGCGGGACGGCCGCTTCGACAATGTCTGGATTCAGCCGGCCGCGGGCGATGCCGGCGGCGCGGTGGGCGCGGCGCTTTCGGCCTACCATCTCTTCAAGAGCCAGCCGCGGAAACCCGATGCCAGGGACGGAATGTCCGGCGCGTATCTCGGTCCGGGTTTCCCCCAGGCCGAGATCGAACGCAGACTGGCCGCGGCGGGAGCAAGCTTCGCCGTGCTCGGCGAGGATGAAATGATCGAAGCGACCGCGCAGGCCCTTGCCGGACAAAAGGCCGTCGGCTGGTTTCAGGGCCGGATGGAATTCGGTCCCCGCTCTCTCGGCGCGCGCTCGATCCTGGGCGATCCGCGTTCGCCGGCGATGCAGAAGAACCTCAACCTGAAAGTCAAATTTCGCGAGAGCTTTCGTCCCTTTGCGCCGGCGGTGCTGCGCGAGGACGTCTCGGAGTGGTTCGAACACGGTTCCGACAGCCCGTATATGCTGATCGTCGCCGATGTCCGGGAAAACAAGCGCCGGCAAATGACGCCGCAGGAGCAGGACCTGTTCGGAATCGACAAGCTCAACGTTTCGCGCTCGGAGATTCCGGCCGTGACGCATGTCGACTATTCGGCTCGCATTCAGACGGTGCACAACGACACCAATCCGCTGTTCCACAAATTGCTTAGCCGGTTCAAGGGGCTGACCGGCTGCCCCATTCTGGTCAACACCAGCTTCAATGTGCGCGGCGAACCGATCGTGTGCACGCCCGAAGACGCGTTCCGCTGCTTTATGGGCAACGAACTCGACATGCTGGTCGTCGGCAACTGCGTGTTGCAGAAGGCCGATCAGGATGTCCGCCTGAAGAGCGATTACCGGCTGACGCTGGACCTGGATTGACCCCGCCGCGGCGTGGCACGGCAGCGCCTAATGCGCCGGTTCTGTCGAGGGCGAAGCCGGCTTTTTCAGGAGAATGACCAGCAGGCTGAGGCCGAGATAGAACAGCGTCAGCATGAAGAAGGCGTCGCCATAGCCCATCACCACCGCCTGGCGGTGAACGATCTGGGACAATTGCTTCATCGCCATCAGCGCGGCGTCGCCCATGCCCTGCAGGCGCTGGGTGAACATGTTGAGCGTCTCGGTCGCGGCGGTGTTGCCCCAGGTCACCCGGTCCTGCAGGCGCGAGATATGCAGGTCGGTGCGTTCGTTCAGCACCTGGTTGATGATCGCAAGCCCGACCGCACCGCCGAGGTTGCGCGTCAGGTTGAACAATCCCGAGGCGTTCTTGACCCGGTCCGGCCCCAAGGTGCCGAGCGAGATATTGTTGGTCGGCACCATCGCGCACATCATGCCGATGCCGCGAAGCACCTGCGGCAACAGCAGTTCGTAGAAGTCGTACTCGCGGGTGATCCACGTCATCTGGTAGGAGCCGAGCGCGAAGATCACGAGCCCCGCGGCGATAATCACGCGCAAATCCACCTTGAGCATCAGGCGTCCCACGACCGGCGCCATCAGGAACATGGTGATGCCGGAGACGAACATGGTCTCGCCGATCATCAGCGCGCTGTAGCCACGCACTTCGGCGAGATAGCGCGGATACATGTAGGTCAAGCCGTAAAGGCCGATGCCGACGCAAAACGAGATCAGGCAGCCGATGCCGAAATTGCGGTCGGTGAAGGCCCTGATATCGACGATCGGCTCTTCCGCCGTCAGAACGCGGGCGAAGAAGGCGATCGCGGAAATCCCGCAAACCCAGGCGAACACCGCAACCGAGGTATCCTGCAGCCACTCATATTGCGGCCCTTCCTCGAGCACGTATTCCAGCGAGCCCAGAAACCCCGCCATCGCGATCAGGCCGAACCAGTCGAAGCGATCGAGCAATCCGAAATCCGGCTGGTCGAAATCCACCAGCGCCAGCACGCCCACGGTGATGCCGATGCCGGGAACGACGTTGATGAAGAACAGCCAGTGCCATGACATCGCGTCGGTGATGTAGCCGCCCACGGTCGGGCCGATGGTCGGCGCCAGCGTCGCCACCAGCCCGATGATCGGGCCGACGATGTAGAATTTCGAACGCGGAAACACCGTATAGGCGGAGGCGAACACCGTCGGGATCATGCCCGCGCCGAGAAACCCCTGGATCGCGCGCCACAGGATCATTTCCTCGATCGAGGAGGCGAAGCCGCACAGGAAGCTCGCCACCGTGAAGCCGGCGGCGGAAATCGCGAACAACAGCCTGGTGCCGAGCGCGCGCGACAAAAATCCGGAGAGCGGGATCGCGATCACTTCCGCGATCAGATACGAGGTCTGGACCCACGATACCTCGCTGGAACTGGCCGACAGGCCGGCCTGGATATCGGTGAGCGATGCCGAGACGACCTGAATGTCCAGGATCGACATGAACATCCCGAACACCATGATGAGAAACGCAACCAGCCGCCGCGGCGCGATGCGCTCGGCCGGCGCAGCGGTCGCGCTCAGCATTCCGGGGGGAGCGGTGGTGGCTTCGGCCATGACGGGCTCGGCTCAGGACAGAATCGAACCGGGCGTGCCGGGCCGATGCGCGGGACTTATTGCGGGTAAATCATCGCCGGTGCGTCGAGGTCGGCCTCGCTGTCGGCATCCTTGGCACCCTCGGTGGTATCGACGGTGGCATAGACCGACATGCCGGCACGCAGCAGGTTTTGGCTCGCGACCTCCTTCGGCACGCGAATCCGGACCGGAAGCCGCTGCACGATCTTGGTGAAATTGCCGGTGGCGTTGTCCGGCGGCAGCAGCGTGAACACCGAGCCGGCCGCCGGCGAAATGCTCTCGACGACGCCCGCGAACTTGCGATGGCCGTAGGCATCGACCGAGATCGTCACCGGCTGGCCCGGACGGATCCGCTTGAGCTGCGTTTCCTTGAAATTGGCGTCGATAAAGACGTCGTTGAGCGGAACGACGTTGCCGAGCCGCTGCCCGACCACGATGAAATCGCCGGTGTTGACCAGACGGTTGGAGAAGGTGCCGTCAACCGGCGCGCGCACCGATGTAAAGTCGAGGTCGCGTTCGGCCTTGGCAAGCGAGGTCTGCAATTCAGCCAATTGGGCGCGGGCCTCCGCCTGCTGCGCGCGGGTCACCTCGACATTGTCGCGCGCGGCGTCGTAGGCGGCCTGCGCGGCCTTCACGCCAGCCAGCCCCTGGTCGCGTCCGGCCTCGGACTGTTCGAACGTGGCGTGGGTGGCAAAGCCCTTGGTGCTCAGCGTCTGCTGCCGGTCGTAGTCGAGGTTCGCCCGCTTCAGGCCGGCCTCCGCGGAGGCGAGTTGCGCCTTGGCCTGCTCGACCGCGCTTTCCTGCGCGGTGACCTGGCGGCCGATCCGGTCGATGGTGGCCTGCTGGGTTTCGATCCTGGTGCGCGCGGCATCCACCGCGATGCGATAATCGCCGTCGTCGATCTTGAAGATCACTTCGCCGGTATGCACCAGCGCATTGTCGCCGGGGAAGATCGCCGCGATATGTCCGGACACGCGCGCGCCGAGGGTGGTGTTGTTGGCACGCACATAGGCGTCGTCGGTCGAGACATGAAAACGGCCGACGATGACATAGTAGACGCCATAGGAAACCACAGCGAGCGCGAGCAGCAGGCCGGCGCCGATCAGAACGAATTTGCGCTTGCCCGGCTTCGGCGCGGCCGCCGCGGCAGGGGCCGCCGGCGCCGCCGGCCTGGCAGCCGGGTCGGCGACGGCCGGTCGCTCCGGCACTTCCGCGGGGCGGCGGGCGACGGTCTCATCCGCGAGATTCGCGCGAATCGAGTCGGCGGGCGCGGCGGATACGTCCTGCGCGGGATCACCCCCAGCCGCATTCGGCTCGGTGCGCAGGATACGCGCGGCGGCCTGGTCTCTCGCTGCGGCCATAATAAAAGGCCTCCCGGTTACAATTTCGCGACCAGGGCAAGACCCAAAAAGGCCCCTGCCCGATGTTTGGGCTCAAATTAGCATTGACCGAACGGTTCGGTCAACATATATTCCGATTGCCTTACCATAGTGCGGAAGTTGCTTCCGAGGCGTATTTCGGGACGTGATTTTTCCGGAGAAACTAAACCAATGGTTGCAGAACCATCCAATAATCTCCGTCTGTTCGGTGACGAGGACTCCTCAAAGCGCCGGCAGATCCTCGAAGGTGCCCGTAAGGTCTTCATGGACCTGGGCTTTGACGGCGCCAGCATGGGCGAAATCGCCCGCGCTGCCGGCGTCTCCAAGGGCACGCTCTATGTTTATTTCGCCGACAAGAGCCGCCTGTTCGAAGCCATCGTCGAGGAGGAAACGCTCGAACAGGGCAAGGTGACGTTCAATTTCGATCCCGACCGGGGCGTCGCCACGACACTGACGGAATTCGGACAGGCCTATATCGCGATCATCTGCCGGCCGGGCGGCGGATCGGCGATCCGTACGGTGATGGCGATTGCCGAGCGGATGCCGGAGGTCGGACGCCGCTACTACGAGCACGTGCTGGAGCAGACCATCAACCGTCTCGCCACCTACCTCGACGCCCGGGTGAAGCTGAAGGAGTTGGCGATCGACGACTGCCAACTCGCCGCGTCGCAATTCCTGTTGATGTGCCAGGCGTCGCTGTTCCTGCCGTTCATCTTCCAGGCCGCCCCCGCCCCTTCGGCCGAGCACATCGCGCAAGTGGTCGGCAGCGCGACGCGGATGTTCCTCGCAGGCTATCAGGCGAAAAAGGACTGATCGCGGAGCGAAGAATTTTCTGAGGACTTTCTCTTTCAACGTCGTCCCCGCGAACGCGGGGATCCATACGCCGCGGCCTCCGGGACATCGAAGGCATACGCCGCGAACGGCGTCGGCGTCACGGAACGATGGTGGGTGCGGTGGAAGAAACGATATAATAGCGTTCGCAGGGGCGACGCAGAATGCAGCTTACCGCCATTGCCCGCAAAGCGTCGTCATACCCCGCGCATGCGGGGTATCCCCGGCGTGAACGCAATGCGCTCATCGCGACGCCGCGGCTTCTCGATTCAATCACGGACGTTTCGGAATACTGGATCACCCGCTTTCGCGGGTGATGACGATTGGGGGCGCGCAGCCGCCTCTCGCCTAATCGTCCTCGAATTCGTCTTCCTCGTTGACCCTGTCGTGCTTGCGCGGATGCGACGCCTTGCGGCCGGCGAGCGCGCCGGTCACGAACGGCCCGCGCGAAGCATAGGGATTGCGCTGGGCGGCCCTCGCCGCGACTTCCTCGCCGGACACCGCGGCCGGCTCGCAAATCAGGCGCCTCGAGGCGCGGCGCATCAGGTCGACGTGGATGTGATCGTAGTGATAGGCGTTGGAGCCCGGCGCCAGCACGGTAGTGAATTGCTGGCAGGCCGCCGCCTCAATGTCGCGCAGAAAGCCCTGCTCTTCCGGCAGGCCGTGCCAGCCGTCCTTTACCGTCACATGCCTTCCGTCGGCGAGCGTGAAGCCCGCGATATCGAGCGCGTTGCCGAAGGCGTGCTCGGAAATATGCGCGTAGGAATTGCCGTTCATGCCGCGGCAGGAATAGGCGGAGATCTGCCTGATCTCGACGACGCGCGTGCCGAACCAGCGCTGCGCGGCCGGCTGCACGGATTCCGCGAGCCAGCGGTCGAGCACCGAGACGATCGGACACGCCAGCGTCGCCGCCGGCTTCATCGCCACCGGCCCGAACGCGCCGACTTGATTGCCTTGCGCAGGGCCGAGCCGCGGTAACGGCTGTAGCGGCGCCTCGACGCGCTCCGGGTAAGGCGACGCGTAGCGGTCGCGCGGCGGATAGGCCTGCTGCGGCGAATATGGTCCCTGCGCGGACGGGTTGCGCGACCCTGGTATACCCTCGGGCGGCAGATTGATTTCGTCCTGGTCGGGCGCAATCCCCGGCGCGCTCAATGAGATCGGACCGCCGGACGGCGCGCCGTAGCCGGGCACGCGCTGTCCGTTATCCGGGTAATACGGAGTTGGTGGCGGTGGTGCCGCCGGAACCGGCTGGCCAATCGGCCAGCGCGGCTGGTTGCCGACGTTCGCCGGCGGCCGCAGGTCGTCGTCGGCAAAACCGAAGCTGCCGCTGCTTTCGCCGAGCGCTGCGACCTTGAGGGGGAATTCCGCGCCGCAGGCACCGGGGCCGGAAATCGGGCCGATCCGCACCAGTTCGGCGTTCTCCCTGACGGCGCCGGACTTCAGGCATGCGATCTCGGCCTCGGTCCGCCACGGCTCACGCTCTTCGGAAAAAAATCCGCGACCGCAGCCCGCCAGCGAGACAAGGACGAAGGAGCCGACGAGATACAAACGAACTCCACGCGTCATGCGGGAGAACTTCGACGAATTTATTTAAGGACTTATCAACGCCTTGATTTCACTTATCTTTAACCACGTCGCCGCGAGTTGGGCGGCGCCGGGAGCGGCGGATAGGCAGCGAGGCTGACTTTTTTGGCGAGGAACCGTTGCCAGCTGGTTTCGTTAGGGCAGGCAGAGACCTGACGTTGGGAGGATTCAATGGCTTTTCGGCCTATCGCCGGCAGATTGGGCATTGTCGCAGCCTATCTTGCTTTTGCCTTTGTCGGCGCGATCGTGCTTGGCGTGTTCTAGTCAAGCCGGAATTCTTCAATGCCCGGCGATCTGGATCGGTCCAGTCGCCGGGCATGTTTGTGCCGGGGATCAATCCACGCATGGCCGGGATCACTTCGGTGCGCGTCTCAAAAATGCGAGCAGCACGATCCGGGGAGCGCTTTCAAGCGAGGCCTGCCCTCGGACTTGATCCGGGGGTGAGTACCGGTTCGCGTGAAGAAAACGCGACGAACAGAAAAACTCCCCAAGGCCACGTCTCACCACGCGTAGCGCACGACGCCCTTGCCGGCGTAACTGGTGGTGACGTTGGAGAACTCGCCCTCGAAGGTCGCTGCCGCCGACCAGCCATTGAGCCATTTCATTTCGACCGAGGCGGTGGTGAGCGCGGAGTCGCTCGCCAGCGCCGCGCCGTTGACGACGAAGGAGGCGCCGGGCAGCGTCTGGAAGGTGGCGGCGATGTTGCGGTTAGGGTCGTAATCATGCGCCCAGGCGAAGCGTCCGCGCAGCGTCAGAATTCCATCCTGCATCGCGAACGACTTGTCCGTGCGCAGACCGAGTTCGCTGCGCGGATCGGTGACGCTTTTCGCACCGTAAGCGAGCGCAAAGCTGTTGGCGCCCGACAACGCCTGCTCGGCATAGGCCGGCAGATCGAAGGTCGTGAACTGCGCGGCGGCATAGGGCGTGATGCCGACGCCACCCACCCATGGCGTGACAAAGCGATAGCCACCTTCAAGGCGGCCGGAGAACGCGTTGGCGTTGAATTCCGCGTGCAGGCGATCGATGCCGGCAATGGCGACCATGCGATCCGTCGTGATGTCCTGCCAGCCATATGCGAGCGCCGCCGAGACATAGGCCGCACCCGCGGTGTGGCGGACGTAAGCGCCGGCCTGAAACAGATCGGAGCGGCCACTGCCCAATCCGTTGACACTGAAACTGGTGCCGCCGCCGGCGAGCGCGAAGCCTGCGATCGTGAACGGCGAGAAGCGATAATCGGCACCGACCGCGGTACCGGCGATGCTGCTGGTCGTGCTGTTCGATCCCAGTGTTGCGTTGCCGTCGGTGGTTTGCGAACCGCCAAAGCCTGCCGCCCACACGCTCCAGCGCGGAGTGAAGCTGTCGGCCACCGGCGGCGCTTTGGTAATCATGCCATAGGCGTCGCGTTCGCTTCTGGTGCGCGCCTTGCCGTTGGCGGCGTAGGCGCTCGCGCCGTCGGCTTCTTCGGCGAACGGCGTCGCGCCCGCGCCTGCATTCGCGCCGTTGCCGCGGCCGGCGACAAAGGGATCGGTCAGCAGACCCATGAACAGGTTCATCGCGTCGAACGTCGTCTGCTGCGAGCCGGTTGCGAGCTCGCCGGAGATTTGCGTAAGGCCCGGCGCCGTCAGGCTGCCGAATATGGCGGGAATACCTCCGGTCGAGTTGAAGAAATTCGAAAGGGCATTGGCGACGTTTTGCTGGTTGACATTAAGGCGGCCCGGCGCCGCATAGCCGAGCGCCAGATTCAAAAACACGTCATGGGCATCGTAACTCAGGTTTGCCGTGAAGCCGGAGGGAATGTTGAGCGTGTTGAACGAACTGAAAGTGCCGGTGACTGCGGTAGTGGCCGTGAGAATGGTGTATTGCCTGGCCACGTAGCTGCCGGACAGGAAAGCGGCTCCGGCCGCGCCATTGAGCGAAGCGGTGCCGGATACGCTGGCTGATGTCGATGTGGAGGGATTGAGCTGCACCAGATACAGCGCGCCCGACTGGAAGGCGAGATTGCCGTTCACGGTCATGACGGTGCCGGGCGTGCCGTTGCCCGGCATGAACGTTCCGCCGGCGTTGACCGCAGTGGTGCCGACGGTGCCGGTGCCGCTGAGGATGCCACCGTTCACCGTCATGGTCGAATTGGCCAGACTGCCGTTCACGTTGAGCGTGCCGGCGCTGACGGTCCAGGGCATCGCCGCCGCATTGGCGCCGGTCAGCGTCCAGGTCGAGGCCCCGATCTTGTTGAAGGTGGCGTAGCCCGAGAACTGCGTGGCGAGCAGGCCGACATTGAAGCTGTCGGTGCCGGTGCCTCCGAGCTGGAATGTATCGGCGCCGAATCCGTGCGCGGTGCCGTTGATGACGCTGCCGGGTGCGAGCGTCAGCGTATTGCCGCCGCTGAAGAAGAGGAGCGCGGTTCCCGCGGTTCCGGTGATCGTCCCGGCATTGAAGATCGACGTGTTGTTGAAAGCAGAATTCCCAGATCGCCCGAGATCGTCCCGCCCGCGTTGTTGATGATCGTGCCGGAGGTCATGGAAATGGTGGGTGCACCGCTGCCGCCTAATATCGACCCGGAGTTCGTGACGGTGACCGTTCCGCCGGCGATGCCTGAAGCGCCCAAGCCCGTTCCGGAAATGACCCCGAAATTGGTGACCACCACGGTTGGAGCCGTAATCGCGCTGCCGTCCGATGCAATGAGGCCCGAAGCATCATTGGTGACATTGAGCGACGTGGTTGCGTTGATCGCAGTGCCGCCCGAGAAGCTGTTGACGGCTGGCGCGCGAAATCGTCCCGAAATTATGGGTGACGGTCACGACATCCGCGGTGATGCCTGTAGAGTTTCCGGTGATGGTGCCGGCCAAATTATTCACGGTCACGGAACCGCCCGCGACGT
>CAVUKM010000008.1:0-276263 GCA_963742085.1 uncultured Alphaproteobacteria bacterium
GATTAGCACGCGCATTTGGGCAGTTCCCACTTGGGCGCACCCACTTGGGCTGTACCCTGTCCGCGCAGCGCTTCACGCCGCTGATGCGGTCACGATCCAGATCGAGGCGGGGAGCGGAACCGTTTGTCCCCTGGCGTAAGGCGCAAGCGCCTCGCGGATCGAATGGGTGGCGGCGGCGACCACGTCGGGCGGCTGCTCGGCGAGCGCACGGGCAGCCGGCCCAATTTCCAGCGCGCTTTGGACCGCGACATCGAGACCGCGCCCGATCGCCACATCGAGCGCGAAATTACGCGGTTCCATTTCGATTCCGGTGAAGCCGGCCTCGCCCAGGATTCGATTGACGCGTGCCTCGGAGGCGAACGAGAACGGCCCGGGATCTTCCGGCCCCTGCTGCGGCAGTTTTGGCACGTGTTTGTAAACCGCCTGCAGCGGCGCCATGAAGAATGGATTTTCGCGTGGCTCACGCCAGCACGCAAACACCATCCGGCCCGACGGCCGTAGCGCTTTGCGGATGTTCGCAAACGACAGCGCAGGCTCGGCGAAGAACATCACGCCGAACCGCGAAACCAGCAGGTCGAAACTCCCGGGGTCGAACGGATAGACGGTCGCGTCCGCCAGCACGAAATCGACCGGCAATCCCTTCGGCGCAGTTTGCCGCGCGCGGGCCAGCATCGGACCCGACACGTCGACGCCCAGTACATGGCCCGATGGCGTGACTTTCTGCGCGAAGGCGATCGTTGTGGCGCCGCTGCCGCAGCCGATATCAATGACCCGCTCGCCGGAACGGGGTCTGGCGCGATCGATCAGGGCCTCCGCAATCGGGGCCAGCAGGATATCCTGCGCCTGCTGCCGGTCGGCCCAGCGCTGGCCGCCCGGCCCGTTCCAGTATGCGATCTGGTCGGCGTTTTGCTCGTGGCCGGTTGGTGCGTCCATGTTCGGAAAACTCGCTGTGGGTCCGCCCTCGCTGCGGTCGCAATTTCGTCGCGACAGCCTTAGCACTTGCCGGGCTTGCCGGGCCGAAGCCCCGCAGGGGCAAAGGCTGGTGGGCGGCTACGGATTCGAACCGCAGACCCTCTCGGTGTAAACGAGATGCTCTAACCAGCTGAGCTAGCCGCCCTCGCCCTCTGTTTAGCGCCACCGAGCCATCCGGCGCAAGCCGCGGCGCACCGCCGCATAGAAAAAGCGGCGCCCCCGAAGGGACGCCGCTGTGTGTCATATTCGGAAAGCTCAGTGCGCCGTCAGGCCACCGGCGGCTTCGTCGCCGGCCTCCGGCTTGACCGGCACCTTGGTGTCCTCTTCCCAGACAATCGGCACCGGCGGCCGCACCAGCGCCTTGGAGACGACATCGTCAAGCCGGGTCACCGGGATGATGTTCATCCCGCCCTTGATCGCATCGGAAATCTCCGTGAGATCCTTGGCGTTGTCCTCCGGGATCAGCACCGTCTTGATGCCGCCCCGCGCTGCCGCGAGCAGCTTCTCCTTCAGGCCGCCGATCGGCAGCACCCGCCCGCGCAACGTGATCTCGCCGGTCATGGCGACGTCGTGGCGGACCGGAATCCCGGTCATGACCGAAACGATCGCGGTTGCCATCGCAACACCCGCCGACGGTCCATCCTTCGGGGTCGCCCCCTCGGGCACGTGGACGTGGATGTCCCGCCTGTCGAACAAGGGCGGCTCGATACCGAAGCCGACCGCACGCGAGCGGACGTAGGACGCCGCCGCCGAAATCGACTCCTTCATCACGTCGCGCAAATTGCCCGTGACGGTCATCTTGCCCTTGCCGGGCATCATGACGCCTTCGATCGTGAGCAGCTCGCCGCCGACATCGGTCCAGGCAAGCCCTGTGACAATGCCGACCTGGTCGTCGGTCTCGATCTCGCCGTAACGATACTTCGGCACGCCGAGGAACTCCTCAAGCGACTTCTCGGTGACCTTGACCGACTTCTTCTTCGAGATCATCAGCTCCTTCACCGCCTTGCGGGCGAGTGTCGAAAGCTCACGCTCGAGGTTACGCACGCCCGCTTCGCGGGTGTAACGCCGGATCATCAGCAGCAACGCGTCGTCGTCGATCGACCATTCCTTGGAATCCAGGCCATGCTTGGAGATCGCGTTCGGGATCAGGTGCTTGCGCGCGATCTCGACCTTCTCGTTCTCGGTGTAGCCGGCGATCCGGATGATCTCCATGCGGTCCATCAGCGGCCCCGGAATATTCAGCGTATTCGCGGTCGTGATGAACATCACGCTGGAGAGATCGTAATCGACCTCGAGATAGTGATCGTTGAAGGTCGAGTTCTGCTCGGGGTCGAGAACCTCAAGCAGCGCCGATGACGGATCGCCGCGGAAATCGGCGCCCATCTTGTCGATCTCGTCCAGCAGGAACAGCGGATTCGAGGTCTTGGCCTTGCGCATCGACTGGATGATCTTGCCGGGCATCGAGCCGATATAAGTGCGGCGGTGACCGCGGATTTCGGCTTCGTCGCGCACGCCGCCGAGCGACACGCGAACGAATTCGCGTCCCGTCGCCTTCGCGATCGACTTGCCGAGCGAGGTCTTGCCGACGCCGGGAGGCCCGACCAGACACAGGATCGGTCCCGTCAGCTTGTTGGCGCGCGACTGCACGGCGAGATATTCGACGATGCGGTCCTTGACCTTCTCCAGTCCGTAGTGATCGCTGTCGAGCACGGCCTGCGCCGCGACAAGATCCTTCTTGACCTTCGACTTCTTGTTCCACGGGATCGAGAGCAGCCAGTCGAGATAGTTGCGCACCACCGTCGCTTCCGCGGACATCGGCGACATCTGACGCAGCTTCTTCAGCTCGTGCTGCGCCTTCTCTCGCGCTTCCTTGGAGAGCTTGGTCTTTGCAATCTTCTCTTCCAGATCGGCCAGCTCGTCGCGGCCTTCGTCGTCGCCGAGCTCCTTCTGGATCGCCTTCATCTGCTCGTTGAGATAATATTCGCGCTGGGTCTTCTCCATCTGGCGCTTGACGCGCGAGCGGATGCGCTTCTCGACCTGCAGAACGGAAATCTCGCTCTCCATCAGCCCGAGCACCTTCTCAAGGCGCGCGGTCACCGACAGCGTCTCCAGGATGGCCTGGCGATCCGCGATCTTCACGGCAAGATGCGAGGCCACGGTGTCGCCGAGCTTGGCGAAGTCGGTGATCGCCTGCACCACGCCGACGACTTCCGCCGAGATCTTCTTGTTCAGCTTCACATAGCTCTCGAAATCGGACACGACCGAGCGCGCCAGGGCCTCGGCCTCGACGGAGGTCGCATCGGTGTCGGCGAGCGCGGTCGCGGTGGCCTCGTAATATTCGGTCCGGCCGGAGTATTCTTGCACATGGGCGCGCTCAAGCCCCTCCACCAGCACCTTCACGGTGCCGTCGGGCAATTTGAGCAGCTGCAGGACGCTTGCAAGCGTGCCGGTTTCGTAGATCGAATCCGGGGTAGGATCATCGTCCGACGCATTCTTCTGCGTCGCCAGCATGATCAGGGCGTCATTCTTCATCACTTCTTCGAGCGCGCGGATCGATTTCTCGCGGCCGACGAACAGCGGCACGATCATGTGCGGGAAAACGACGATGTCGCGCAGCGGCAGCACCGGATAAGAATGGCTTTCGCCGTGAACGATAGATGGCCGGGGTTTCGGGGTGGTCATGGCCTTTTCCTTTTGTTGTGCCCCCTCGCTCGCAGTCCGCCACGTGCGCAACCGCCACAAGGTGCCAGGATGCTCCGGGATCGTAAGGCCGCGTGAGCCGTCCTTTCCCGGATCGTTGTTGCAGCGAATCTCGGCTTGAGATCTTCGCCACCAAGTGCATTAGGTGGCTATCGACTATGGAGGTGTCAAGTCGCTGAAAAACGCCCGCCAATCGGGGCTAAACGCTGGGGGCAACCTACGCCAACGCGGCCGCCGAAAGGCCCGGCAGCCGGCACTGTTGCAACCTCACTTCGCCTGCCCCGAGGCAATCAGGCGCTGGCGCTGCTCTCGACGGCGCGATCGGAACGATCGGCGTAGATGTAGAGCGGGCGAGCCGTACCCTCCACCACTTCGCGCGAGATCACGACCTCTTCGACGCCTTCCAGACCGGGAAGATCGAACATGGTCTCAAGCAGGATGCTTTCGAGGATCGAACGCAGGCCGCGCGCGCCGGTCTTGCGCTCGATGGCCTTGCGCGCGACCGCGCCGAGCGCCTCGTCGGCGAAGGTCAGCTCGATATTCTCCATCTCGAACAACCGCTGATATTGCTTCACCAGCGCATTCTTCGGATCGGTGAGAATCTTCTTCAGCGAGGCTTCGTCCAGGTCTTCCAGCGTCGCAACCACCGGCAAGCGGCCGACGAACTCCGGAATCAGGCCGTACTTCAGGAGATCCTCCGGCTCGACGTGACGGAAAATCTCGCCGGTGCGGCGATCTTCCGGTGCCAGCACCTGCGCGGCGAAACCGATCGAGGTCGAACGTCCGCGCGCGGAAATAATCTTCTCGAGCCCCGAGAACGCGCCGCCGCAAATGAACAGGATGTTGGTGGTGTCGACCTGCAGGAACTCCTGCTGCGGATGCTTGCGACCGCCCTGCGGAGGAACCGAGGCCACCGTGCCTTCCATGATCTTCAGCAGCGCCTGCTGCACGCCCTCGCCGGAGACGTCGCGAGTGATCGACGGGTTGTCGGATTTGCGGCTGATCTTGTCGATCTCGTCGATATAGACGATGCCGCGCTGCGCGCGCTCGACGTTGTAGTCGGCCGACTGCAAGAGCTTCAGGATGATGTTCTCGACGTCCTCGCCGACATAGCCGGCCTCGGTCAGCGTCGTCGCGTCCGCCATCGTGAAGGGCACGTCGAGAATCCGCGCCAGCGTTTGCGCCAGCAGCGTCTTGCCCGAGCCGGTCGGTCCGATCAGCAGGATGTTGGACTTCGCCAGTTCGACGTCATTGTGCTTGGTCTGGTGGTTGAGCCGCTTGTAGTGATTGTGGACGGCGACCGAGAGCACCTTCTTGGCGTGGCTCTGACCGATGACGTAATCGTCGAGAACCTTGCAGATCTCCTTCGGGGTCGGGATGCCGTCGCGCGACTTCACCAGCGAGGACTTGTTCTCCTCGCGAATGATATCCATGCAGAGTTCGACGCATTCGTCGCAGATGAATACGGTGGGACCCGCAATCAATTTTCGGACTTCGTGCTGGCTCTTGCCGCAAAAGGAGCAGTACAGCGTGTTCTTGGAGTCGCTGGTGCCAACCTTACTCATTCTTATCTCCGTCCGCCGTTCGATCCCGTACGCTCGATCGCCCTATTCCGGGAATTACCGGCACAGAGTTCTAGATAGAGCAAAATTCGTACCAAAAAAGACCCTACAGTCTAGATGCCACGCGAATCGCGGCCAACTCGAATCCCCCGCAATCATAGCCTATTCAACCTAGCCAACCATGGTCGCACCCGACTATCAAGAATTCACTAATCGGCCGCCCACCGGATATCCGTGACAATACCGTGATTTGCGGCTTTGGCACGGGATAACCGCTGAAATCGGCCCGGCGTTGCGCCGTTGCCACGGCACCGGACCGGCACGAAACCGGAACTTCCTGCCCGCGGGAGACCAAAAGGTGCTCCCGGCAACCGAAAATTACCGGGGAACCGCCATCGTTAACGCCGGCTCAATGCCGACGGTCCCGTTCATGGGGTTTTGGTCGTCGCCGGATCTTCCGAGCGCTTGTCGATCACCTTGTCGACAATGCCGAAGTCGCGGGCCATCTCCGCGGTGAGGAACTTGTCGCGTTCCAGCGCGTCCTCGATCGCCTTGAAGGTTTGACCGGTGTGCTTGACGTAGATCTCGTTGAGCCGCTTCTTGAGGTTCAGGATTTCCTGGGCGTGGAGCATGATGTCGGTGGCCTGGCCCTGGAAGCCACCGGAAGGCTGGTGCACCATGATGCGCGAATTCGGCAGTGAGAAGCGCATGTCCTTCGCGCCTGCGGCCAACAGCAGCGAGCCCATCGAGGCCGCCTGCCCCGTGCAAAGCGTCGACACCGGCGGACGGATGAACTGCATCGTGTCGTAGATCGCAAGGCCCGACGTCACCACGCCACCCGGCGAATTGATGTACATCGAGATTTCCTTCTTCGGATTCTCGGCTTCGAGAAACAGAAGCTGCGCGACGACCAGTGTCGACATGCCATCCTCGACCGGGCCGGTGACGAAGATGATGCGCTCCTTGAGCAGGCGCGAGAAAATGTCATAGGCCCGCTCGCCGCGGTTGGTCTGTTCGACCACCATCGGCACGAGTTGCATGTAGGTTTCCACCGGATCGCGCATTAGTCACCCAAAAGGTTAGCAGACAGGTTGGCGGAGACGAACATCCGCCGGCAAGGCCGGACTGGCAGGATTTGCCGAAGCGGACGAGCGTCCCGTGATGCAGGACGTAGAAGACAGGTTCACAGATATAGGCCAATTTCCCGGCCACAAGACCGGGTCGACCCAGCCACAAGACCGGGCCGACAGCGTGCGGAATTCAGGGCAGTTGAAGCTGATTCTGGCGACCGGGCATAGCGACGGATGCCGCCGTTTGAGCCCTTTCGCTTTTCAACCTTAACGCCGCGCTGACGGGCGCTCAGGCTGCGCTCTTCTCCGCCTCGTCGTCCTTGTAGAGATCCTCGCGCGATACCTTTTTTTCGGTCACGGTGGCAAGTTCGAGGATGAAATCGACGACCTTGTCCTCATAGATCGGTGCACGGAGCTGGGCCAGCGCGTTGGCGTTGTTGCGGTAGTAGTCCCAGACTTCCTTCTCGCGCCCCGGCATCTGGCGGGCGCGCTCGATGACCGCGCGGCTGACCTCGTCGTCGGTGACGGTGATCTTGTTCTTCTCGCCGATTTCCGACAGCACGAGACCGAGCCGGACGCGGCGATCGGCGATCTTGCGGTATTCTTCCCTTGCCGCCTCCTCGGTCGTGCCTTCGTCGGCAAACGATTTGCCGCCGGACTCCATTTCGGCCTTGATCGAGTTCCACATCAGGTTGAACTCTTCGTCCACCAGCGATGGCGGTGCGTCGAAACGGTGGGTTTCGTCGAGACGGTCCAGCAGCAGGCGCTTGACCCGCTGGCGGGTCGCGCCCGCGAATTCGGCCGCCAGCCGCTCGCGCGCGGCGTCCTTCAGCTTGTCGAGTGATTCCAGGCCGAGCGTCTTGGCAAACTCGTCATTGATGACGGTTTCCTGCGCCGCTTCGATCAAATTCGCCGATGTCTCGAACTCGGCCGGCTGGCCCGCCAATTTCGAGTTGCCGTAATTCTTCGGGAATGAAACCTTCAAGATGCGGGTTTCGCCCGCGGCAATGCCGATCAGCTGCTCTTCGAAGCCGGGAATGAAGGTGTTGGAACCGATCGTCACCTGGATATTTTCGGCGGTGCCGCCATCGAACGGCGTTCCATCGATGGTGCCCTTGAAGGAGACCGTGACCCGATCGCCGGTTTCGGCCCTGGCGCCCTCGCCCTTCGCGGCGAAGCTACGATTCTGCTCGGCGATGCGCTTGATGGCATCGTCGATCTCGGCGTCGGTCACCTCGGCCACCGGCTTCTCGACCGTGAAGCTCTTGAAGTCGGCGAGCTGGATCGCGGGCACAACCTCGATCGATACGGTGTAGGTAAGATCGGATTTTCCGGCGAGGATATCCTCGACTTCCTTTTGCTCCGTCGGCATCGTGACCTTGGGTTCGGTCGCGAGGCGGAAGCCGCGCTCCGTGAAGATCTGCGAGTTGGTGTCGCGGATGGTCTGATCGATGGTCTCCGCCATCACCGAACGGCCGTAAACCTTCTTGAGGTGGCTCACCGGCACCTTGCCCGGACGAAAGCCGTTGATGCGGACCTTGTCCTTGAGATCGACCAGACGGGCATCCGCCTTGGCATCGAGGTCGGCGGCCGAAACGCTAATCTGGAATTCGTGCTTTAATCCGTCGGCGACGGTTTCCTTCACCTGCATGGCGTCAATCTTCTTCCGCTTTCGTCCGGCCAAAGCCGGACATTTACAATTTGATGACGCACGGTCTTGAGGCCGGCGCCGGTGGTTCGGCGGATCCGATCCTTCGGGGGAATAGCCCTTCGGAAGACCGCGATCCGTCAGTAATCGTCATTCGCAAACGCTATAGGCGCTTGGTGCGGGCGGAGGGACTCGAACCCCCACAACTTTCGTCACTGGAACCTAAATCCAGCGCGTCTACCAGTTCCGCCACGCCCGCTAGAATTGCATCAGGTCCGGCCGCGATGCCCGAGCATGATGCCGAAAATTGCGTAGCGGTTTTCGGGCGGCCATCATGCTCCAAGTTAATGGAATCGATCACGTTTATGATTTCGATGCCCGTCCCAAATCATAAAATTGATCGTTGCGGCGGGCTTATAACATGAGCCCATCGGTTCGCAGCAAAAAAATGGCCTGTCTCGGCCCTTCGGGCCACCCCCTCGGCAACTGGACATATCCGGCGGAAAATGGTCCGCATCAACGGAATGGCAGATCACATTTTCCGACCCGACCGGCGTGCGTTGCTGGCAGGCCTGGGCGCCGCGGTGCTCGGTCCGGCGGTAGTGCCTGCGGTGGCCGAGGGGCGTCACTCCCTGACGCTGCAGGCCAGGGCCGACGCCCTCTCCTTGCGTCCCGGAGGGCCGGATACGCCAATATGGTCCCTTACCGGCGATCTCCGGTTCAGGCGGGGCGACAGCCCCGAAATCGCATTCCAAAACGACCTGCCCGTCCCGATGGTCCTCAACTGGCGCGGGATCGACGGAGCGTTGGCGGCCGAGCCGCTGCTCGCGCGGACTTCTCCTCCGCAGGGCGCCGTGGACACGTTCCAGGCGCCCCTGCGCCACGCCGGAACCTTCCTGTGCGAGCTCGGCCTGCTCGGCGACGGCGCGGCGCGGCCGACGCGAGGGCTGCCCGTGATCGTCGCCGAGAGCGAGATGGTCGCCGTTGACCGCGACGAGGTACTTTTGATCGAGGATTGGCGGCTTCGCCCCGATGGAACCGCGATCCCCCCGGGCATCGATCCCAAGGACGCGGTGGCGCTCTACACGGTCAACGGGCGGACCACGCAAGATATCACGCTGCGCCGCCATGAACGCCTCAGGCTTCGGCTCATAAACGGCCTGCAGCGCAATGTTATTGCTATAAAAATAGAAGATCACGAAACCCGGATCATGGCCCTGGATGGAGAGCCGGCCGAACCGTTCCTGGCGCGCGGCGGCGCGCTTGTGCTGGCGCCTGGGACCCGGGCCGACGCCTTCATCGACCCAACCGCGCAGCCGCCGGGCGCGAGCTCGGCAATCCTCCTCCATGACGGCAAGGAGGCCCGCCCGATCGCCCGGCTGATCGCCTCAAACGATCCCCCCATTCGCGATGCCCCCCTGCCGGCCGCCGCCCCGTTGCCATCCAATGGCCTGCCGGCGCAGCTTGACCTCAAAAGCGCGTTGCGGATCGATCTGACCCTTGGCGGATCGCCGGCCGATTGGGTCGTTCCGTCAAAATTCTCCGCGACGGCGCAGCCCGCCTTCCGTGTCAAAACCGGCCGCACCGTCGTCCTGGCTGTGACCAACCGCGCCGAGGTCGCCTCTGTGTTTCATCTCCACGGCCATCATTTCAGGCTGCTCGACCGGCTCGACGACGGCTGGAAGCCGTTCTGGCTGGACACGCTTGCGATCGATCCCGGGCAGACCCAGCGCATCGCCTTTGCCGCCGACTATTCCGGGCGCTGGCTGATCGAATCTGTCGCGACCGACTGGGCGGCACCGCGGCTCGTCCGGTGGTACAGCGTCGAATGAGAATTCGGGGATAAAGCAGCGGTCGCGAAATATCGGGTGTAATCGGCACGCGATTCTTTCGCCGGAGCGTTTCAGTAGTCGATACCGAACTCGTCATAGAGATGGCGCGTCACCGCGGGCAATACTTCCGGCAGATCTTCGGCGATCAGGCCGGGGCCGGCCTCGCGCGCCGCCTCGCCGTGCATCCAGACCCCGATCGAGGCCGCCTCGAAGGCCGGTACGCCCTGCGCCAACAGGCCCGATATCATACCCGAGAGCACGTCGCCTGCGCCGGCGGTGGCAAGCCAGGGCGGCGCATTGGCGGCGATGGTCGCGCGCCCCTCCGGCGAAGCCACGACCGTATCGGGACCCTTGAGCAGGACAACGGCACCGCTGCGTTCGGCAGCTGCCCTCACCCGCCCGAGCTTGGAGCGAAGCGGATGCTTGTTGCTGATATCGCTGAACAGCCTTGGAAACTCTCCTTCATGCGGGGTCAGAACGACCTGCGGATCGTGGGACTCCTTGATCGCTTCAAACAGCCGATCCGGTGCATCGGCAAAGCTCGTCAGCGCGTCCGCGTCCAGCACCACGCCGCGCTTTCCGGACATTGCGGTCAGCACAAAATCGCGCGTTCGCCCGCCGACGCCCGCGCCGGGTCCGATGACGCACGTATTGAAGCGCTTGTCGCCCAGCATCTCGGCGAATTCGACCACCGTATCGATGGCACGAACCATCACTGCCGACAGTGCCGAAGCGTTGGCCGCGAGCGCATCCCGCGGCGAGGCCAGCGTGACGAGGCCGGCGCCCGCCCGCAACGAGCCCCGCGCCGACAGCCGCGCCGCGCCGGTCGCGGCCAGACCGCCGGAGACGACGACCGCATGACCGCGGTCGTATTTGTGGCCGTCGATCCGCGGCACCGGAAACGACTGGCGCCAAAGCGAGGGAATATTCTCAAACGTCCGCGGCTGAATTTCCGCCAGCACGCCGGCATCGATCCCGATATCGGCGACGCGCACGCGACCGCAATGAATCCGGCCCGGCAACAGCAAGTGCGCGGGCTTGCGCCGGAAGAAGGTGACGGTTTCGGTGGCGCGCACCGCGGCGCCCATGACGGCTCCGGTTGTGCCGTTGATGCCGCTTGGCAGGTCCACGGCGAGAACGGGGGCGCCATTGGCGTTGATCGCCTCGATCATCTC
Source organism: uncultured Alphaproteobacteria bacterium (assembly GCA_963742085.1). Classification (GTDB taxonomy): domain Bacteria; phylum Pseudomonadota; class Alphaproteobacteria; order Rhizobiales; family Xanthobacteraceae; genus Bradyrhizobium. The sequence goes on from CAVUKM010000008.1 coordinate 10,960, forward strand.
AAGCGGCTCCCCCTTTACCGCGCGATCGAGACCAGCACCGAACAGCGCGTCGATGATCAGCGCCGGCCGGCCGATCGCCTGCGGATTGAACGGCAGCACCGGATACTTCCATCCGCGCGCCGCCAGGGCCGCATCGCCCTGCAGGATGTCGCGCTCGCACAGCAGGATGACCGAAACCTCGCGGCCGCGCGCCGCGAGCTCCGCCGCAGCCACGAAACCGTCGCCACCATTGTTGCCGGGTCCGGCGACCACCAGGATCGGCCCGTCCTCCGCGAGATCCATCGCGGCCTCCGCAACGGCCTGGCCCGCGCTCATCATCAGCGCGAAGCCCGGGGTACCGGCGGCGATCGTGAGCCGGTCGGCGCGTTCCATCTCAGCCGTGGTTAGAACTTCCATGCCCATTCCCCCGACAGGGTCGCCCTTTCCTGAGGCATTTCCTGTTTCCTGCGCAGCCCCACTCCAAGGCGATTGCACAGTAATTGACCTATTTGCCTATTTCGCGGGCCAAGGTATGCTGCCGGCCTTGACCCCACCCCCCTGCGGATGCCTGTTAAAAGCCTGATAACATTTCAATATCAGGCATCCTAACAACTTGGCATAGACCCTGCTTTTGAGGAAGCCGGCTCCGGATCGTTGCGCTGAATCGGTAAATGGTGAATGTGCGCGCCCGTGCACCGGGCCAACCACTGTACACCTGCGTGACCTCGCGCGGCGGTGGAAACCAACCTAAAATCTGAGATATGAAAGTGTGCCCCGGAGGCGATCTGTGAAAAAAATCGAAGCCATCATCAAGCCATTCAAGCTCGACGAGGTCAAAGAAGCGCTTCAGGAAGTTGGGTTGCAGGGCATTACCGTCACCGAAGCCAAGGGATTTGGCCGGCAGAAGGGCCATGCCGAGCTGTACCGCGGCGCCGAGTACATTGTGGATTTCCTGCCCAAGGTTAAGATCGAAATAGTGATTTCCGACGAATTGGTCGAGCGGGCCATCGACGCCATCCGGCGCGCCGCCCAGACCGGGCGGATCGGCGACGGCAAGATCTTCGTATCCAACATCGAAGAGGCCATTCGCATCCGAACCGGGGAATCCGGGCTAGACGCCATCTGAGCGAAATCTGCCGATTCTATGATATTGTATTGGGCATCCCCCAATTGTATTGACCATTGGCCACGGCCGCTACCCGCGGCCAGTCAAGACAACCACAAGACAAGACAACCACAAGAGGGGGATTCATGAAGACCGCCAAAGATGTCCTGAAATCGATCAAGGACAACGACGTCAAGTACGTCGATCTGCGCTTTACCGATCCGCGCGGAAAGTGGCAGCACGTGACCTTCGACGTAACCATGATCGAAGAGGACACCTTTGCCGAAGGCGTGATGTTCGACGGCTCGTCGATCGCCGGCTGGAAGGCGATCAACGAGTCCGACATGTGCCTGATGCCCGATCCGGTCACAGCGACGATCGATCCGTTCTTCGCGGAAACCACCATGGTGATCACCTGCGACGTGCTGGAGCCCACCACGGGCGAACCCTACAACCGCGATCCCCGCGGCATGGCCAAGAAGGCCGAGGCCATGGTGAAGTCGATGGGTGTCGGCGACACCGTCTTTTTCGGGCCCGAGGCCGAGTTCTTCGTGTTCGACGACGTCCGCTTCCAGACCACCCCCTACAACACCGGCTTCAAGCTGGATGCCTCCGAGCTTCCGATCAACTCCGATACCGAGTATGAGGGCGGCAATCTCGGCCATCGCATTCGCACCAAGGCGGGCTATTTTCCGGTTCCGCCGCAGGACTCGGTGCAGGACATGCGCTCCGAAATGCTCGGCGCCATGGCCAAGATGGGCGTCAAGGTCGAGAAGCATCACCACGAAGTGGCGTCCGCCCAGCACGAACTCGGCATGAAGTTCGACACGCTGACGCTGATGGCCGACCAGATGCAGATTTACAAATATTGCATCCATCAGGTCGCCCACATCTACGGCAAGACCGCCACCTTCATGCCGAAGCCGGTCTATGGCGACAACGGCTCGGGCATGCACTGCCACCAATCGATCTGGAAGGACGGCAAGCCGGTGTTTGCCGGCAACAAATACGCCGACCTCTCGGAGACCTGCCTCTCCTACATCGCCGGCATCATCAAGCATGCCAAGGCGATCAATGCCTTCACCAACCCCTCGACCAACTCCTACAAGCGCCTGGTGCCGGGTTACGAAGCCCCGGTGTTGCTCGCCTACTCCGCGCGCAACCGTTCGGCCTCCTGCCGCATTCCCTACACCTCCAATCCGAAGGCCAAGCGCGTCGAGGTCCGTTTCCCCGATCCGATGGCCAATCCGTATCTCGGTTTCGCCGCGATGCTGATGGCCGGCCTCGACGGCGTCAAGAACAAGCTCGATCCGGGTCCGGCGATGGACAAGGACCTCTACGATCTGCCGAAGGAAGAGCTGAAGGCGATCCCGACGGTGTGCGGCTCGCTCCGCGAGGCACTGGAGAACCTCGACAAGGACCGCGCCTTCCTCAAGGCCGGCGGCGTCTTCGACGACGACTTCATCGACAGCTATATCGAGCTGAAGATGACCGAGGTGGCGCGCTTCGAGATGACGCCGCACCCGGTCGAATTCGAGATGTACTACTCGCAGTGAAGGGTTCGCGGGACTTTGCCCGCGGAAGTCACGACATCAAGACAAAGGGCGCTCCGGAAGGAGCGCCCTTTTTTTGATTTGCAGCGGCCCTGTGCGCACCGTCCGGCCCGTCACACCCGGAAAAGCTTGGCGTAGCGCGCCTTGATCTCCTCGCTTTGCGCCTGCACCTCGGCAGGATCGGACTTCAACATCTTCAGCTCCGACATCGGCTTTTGTCCGGCTCTCGGCTTGACCTGAGCATGGAAGGAGCGATGAGCAAACTCATTGACCAGCATCTGCTGGGCTTCGGCACTGAAGAAGAAATTCTGGAACAGGCGTGCCGCGTTCGGGTTGGGTGCATTCTGAAAGACCCCGCTCGGGACGATGATCAGCGGTGAACCTTCGATCGGGTAGACGACTTCGACCGGCTTTCCCTGATCCTTGAACAGCACGAGATTGTAGTCGTTGCCGTCGGCCATGACCGCGCGTTCGCCGAGCATGATCTTTTTCGGCGGATCGCCCGCCGATTGCACCTGCATCACTTTCTGCTGGGCCAGCTTTTCCAGGTACGACCAGCCGAACTCGCGTGAAAGCACGAACGTCGTGGTCAGGATGGCGCCACTGTAGCCGGGATGACCCTTGACGATCTTGCCTTGCCATTTCGGATCGAGCAGGTCGGCGTAGCCTTTCGGCGCATCCTCCGCCTTGACCAGATTGGTGTTGTAACCGATCGTCTCGAGCCAGGCGCATGAAGTGGCGTACATTCCATCCGGGTCGCATTGATCGGCAGGAAAATGCTCGGCGACATCCTCCGGCAGGTATGGCGCCAGCCAGCCGTTCTTCTTCCATTCGAGATAGTGCGCGACATCGGTGCTGTTGGCGATATCGACGGCGTGGATGCCGCTCCCCTGCTCCTGCGCGATGCGCTGGAAAATCCGCTCAGCTCCTGAACGCTCGACCCGCACGGCAATGCCGGGATATTTGGCCTCGAACATTTTGCCGAGGCGCTCAGCCACGTTCAGCTCGATGGCGGCGTAATAGGAAACCTTCCCTTCCTTGCGCGCGGCGTCGATCAACGCCGCAGTGACGGTTGCGGCTGGCGGTGCTGCGGCCCTTGACGGCTCGGCGAACAATGCGCCCGCAACCGCCCCCGCCGATGCGCCGAGCACCTCACGCCGCGACCATTTCCACTCCCGCATGGCATCCCCCGCGATGGGCGGCCGTTTGCCGGGCCGCTCGATTGTTGCCCGTGTATAGCCGAAACTTCGGCCGCGGTCCCAATGATGCAGTGCATGATTGCGAGGATCGGGATCGGGACTAGAATAAGCCAACGGGCTGCGCGATCGAATGACGCGGCCCTTACGTCACCGGGAGACAGCAGATGGCAAAATGGATTCGTTTCGAGCAAGGCGGAAAAACCGGCATCGGCACGCTGGAAGGCGATACCATCGCGGTTCATGCCGGCGATATGTTTGCCGGGGCAAAACCGACCGGCGAGACGCTGAAGCTCGCCGACGTTCAGGTTCTGACGCCGTGCGACCCATCGAAAATGGTCTGCCTGTGGAACAATTTCCACCAGCTCGCGGCCAAGAACGATTTCAAGGAGCCGAAAGAGCCGCTCTGGTTCCTGAAGGCGCCGAATTCCTATTGGCCCGCCAACCGGCCGATCCAGCGTCCGGCAACCTATTCCGGGAAGATCATCTACGAGGGCGAGCTCGGCGTCGTCATCGGCAAGAAATGCTTCAACATCTCGGAAGCCGAGGCCGGCGACTATATCTTCGGCTATACCTGCGTGAACGACGTCACCGCGGTTGATCTCCTGCGCAAGGACAAGTCGTTCGAACAATGGGCGCGTTCGAAAAGCTTCGACACGTTCGGTGTGTTTGGTCCTGTGATCGCGACCGGCCTCGACCCGATGAAGCTGTCGATCAAGACCATCCTGAACGGCAAGGAACGGCAGAACTATCCCGTCGCCGACATGTTCTTCCCGCCGCACAAACTCGTTGCCGCCATTTCCAGGGACGTGACGCTGATGCCCGGCGACGTCATCGCCTGCGGCACCTCGCTTGGCGCCGGCACGATGGGCGACGCCCATAATGTTGTCGACATCGTGATCGACGGCGTCGGCAGCCTGAGCAGCGTTTTCGACCAGGTGCTGCCAAGCCCCTATCTGTTGGGCGCGCCGCCCAAACAGAAGAAGATCTGCGTGGTCGGCGCCGGCGCCATCGGCGGCCTGCTGGCGGCGAAGTTCGCGCTTGCAGGCGAAGATGTCACCGTGATCGACCAGGGCGCCCATCTCGCCGCGATCCAGAAGAACGGTCTCAAACTCGAGTGGCATGACGGCAAGGTCCAGACCGCCAAAATGAAAGCCGTCAACAAGGCGACCGAGGCCGGCAAGCAGGATATCGTCGTGCTGGCGGTGAAAGCGCATTTCCTCGATCAGGTCGTGCGCGACATCGATTCCCTGCTCGGTCCCGACACCATTGTGCTGACCGTGCAGAACGGCCTGCCGTGGTGGTATTTCCAGAAGCTCGGCGGCAAGTACGACAATCACCGGCTGCAAAGTCTCGATCCTTCCGGTGTCCTCACCAAGCATATCGATCCGAACCGCATCGTCGGCTGTGTGGTCTATCCTGCCGCGGCCGCCACCGCGCCGGGCGTCATTCACCACGTCGAGGGCGATCGCTTTCCGATCGGCGAACTCGACGGCAAGGAGACCCCGCGGGTCAAGGAATTGCACGACGTCTTCATCAAGGCCGGGCTGAAATCCATGGTTCTGCCGGACATCCGCTCGGAAATCTGGCTGAAGGCATGGGGTAATCTCTCCTTCAACCCGATTTCGGCGCTGACCCACGCGACGCTGGTGGACATCTGCCAGTTCGCCGAGACCCGCGAACTGGCGGCGACCATGATGAAGGAGGCCCAGGACATCGCCCAGAAGCTCGGCGTCACCTTCCGCGTCACCATCGAAAAGCGCATCGCCGGCGCGGAAGCCGTCGGCGCGCACAAGACGTCAATGTTGCAGGATGTGGAAGCCGGCCGTTCGCTCGAAACCGAGGCGCTGATCGGTTCTATTCTGGAAATGGCCAAGCTGACCAACACGCCGGCGCCGGCGATCGAATCGGTCTACGCGCTTGTGAAGCTTCTGAACAGGGTCATGCTGCTGGAGGGCGGCGGCGTGAAGGTCGAGAAAATAGGCAAGGCCGCCTGACACGCATTCCCGCTTGAACCGTGTCCAGCGCGATCGGGATCAGCGCACCAGCGCAATCGGGATCAGCGCGCTGGATTGCGGGCGACCTCGAACGCAAGCTATCCGACGCGCTTGTGCGCGCGGAGCGCCTCGCCGAAGGCATGGAATAGCGTGCGATTGATCGGGTTGCGCTGCGGATCGTATTCCGCATGCCATTGCACGCCGAGTGCAAAGCCTGAGGCGTCGGCGATCCGGATCGCCTCGATGGTGCCGTCCTCGGCCACGCCTTCGACGACGACCCTCGCGCCGGGTTCGAGGATGCCCTGCCCGTGCAACGAATTGACGCGGATCGTCTCGCAACCGAGCAGTTTTGCAAAGGCGCCATGGGGCGTGAGACGAACGTCGTGACGGTCGGCGAAGATCACCTTGGGATCGGGATGAATCTCGCCGCTTTCCAGCCGCGGCATCCGATGATTCATGCGGCCGGGCAAGTCGCGGATTTCGGGGTGCAGCGAGCCGCCAAAGGCCACGTTCATCTCCTGCAAGCCACGGCAAATTCCGAACAGCGGCACGCCGCGGGCGACGCAGACCTCCGACAACTTGAGCGCCAGTTCGTCACGGCGCAGGTCATACGGTTCATGCCGGGGATCGGGCTCGGCGTGAAAATGCTTCGGGTGAACGTTGGCGCGGGCTCCGGTCAGCAACACGCCGTCGACCGTATCCAGCAGGGCACCGATATCCGTGATATCCGGTGACCCTGCAAACATCAGGGGCAGCGCGCCCGTCACTTCCGCAACTGCGCGAAGGTTTCGCTCACCGACCAACTGCGTCGCAAATCTGTTTTCGATGCGATAGGCGTTTCCGATCACACCGACCACCGGCCTCCTCATAGCTCGATTTCCAATCTCACCCCCGCAAATTCCGGCCCGATCATGCATCGCAGGCGAATACGGATCAATATGCTGCGGTCCGTTCTTCCGCCGCGCAGGTCTGCCATAACCTCAGCCGGCATGGCTTCCCGGCTTGATTCCCGGGCGCATTTGGCGAAAGAGTGCCGACGAAATTCATTTTGAAAGGATTTGGCGTGACAGACCCCGCCGACAATCGACTTCAGGCCCGTCACGATCTGGCCTGGGCCATATCCGTTGGCGGCATCGGTATCGTGCTGTTCGCAGGCCTGTTGCTGTTTGTCTGGTATTTCGCCGCGACACTGTTTCTGATCTTCGCCGGAATGCTGCTTGGCGTGGCGCTCAACGCCATAACCAACAGGCTTGGCCGCATCGTCAGGCTGCCGCATTCGCTGCGGTTGACGATTGTCTGCCTGATACTCGCGGGGCTGTTGTCGGGCGTGATCTTCCTCGGCGGCGCCACCATCGCGCAACAGGCCGCGGTGCTGAGCAATACGATCAAATCGCAACTGGTCGGCGTCAAGGCTTTCCTTGATCGAAACGGGATAGATACCAGCTATTTCGAACTCGCCAATCCGGCCACGGCGCCGGCGGGTTCGGCGGCAACGCCCGGCGCCACGACCCCGCATAATCTTCCCGGCGCGGGCGCGCTGGCCTCCAGCGGCGGCGCGATCGTCAGCCAGACCCTGAAACTCCTGTTGGGTACCGTGAGTGCGGTCGGAAATTTCTTTATCGTGCTGTTTCTCGGGCTGACCTTCGCAGCGCAGCCGAGCGTCTATCGGAAGGGGCTGTTGTACATGGCGCCGGCGCGGCATCGTGCCCGCGCAACTGTCATCGTCGACCGGATCGGGGAGACGCTGGAGCGCTGGCTGATCGCCCAGATCATCACCATGGCCGCCGTGTTCGTCGTAACCTGGATCGGGCTTGCGGTCATCGGAATCCAGAGCTCCTTTATTCTCGGCATCCAGGCCGGGCTGCTCGCCTTCATTCCGACCGTCGGCGCACTCATCGCCGGACTGATCGTGGTGCTGGCCAGTCTGGCCTCAGGATGGGTTGCCGCGGCCAGTGCGCTTGTGCTCTTCCTCGGCGTTCACGCGCTGGAAAGCTACATTCTCACCCCGATGATCCAGCGTCAGGCGCTCGATATCCCGCCGGCCACGTTATTCGCCTTCCAGATCCTGCTTGGTGTCGTGTTCGGGATCTGGGGCATTTCGCTGGCGCTGCCGCTGATGGCGATCGTGAAGGTCCTGATCGATCACTTCAAGACCGATGAGGCCGAGGCCGGCACGGTGCCGGCCTGAGATCACGCGGTGCCGGCCGTCGTCAGTCCGAGGTCAGCACGGTCTGGGTGTGCTCGACCTCCGGAGGCGAGGCAAAATACTGCCCGACCAGACCGCGCCAGGCCGTGAAGTCCTCGGAGCCTCTGAAATCGACGGTGTGGTTTTCCAGCGTGTCCCACCTGGCCATCAGCCGGTAACGCGAAGGCTTCTCGATCGATTTGTGCAGTTCGATCCCTCTGCCGCCCTTGGCGCGCAGGAACAGCGGGCGCGCCTTGGCGACCGCGGCTTCAAAATCCTTTTCGGTGCCGGGCTTGACGTCGATTTGGGCGATTTCGGTGATCATTTGGGTTGCGGCCTCTGGTTTCGGAACGCTCGTCTCTAACCCAGCCGGCTGAAAAGAAAAAGGCGCCTCGCGGCGCCCGTATACCCCGTCGTGTTCGCAACTCAGTTCAGCAGCAGCACCGTTCCGGCGACCATCACCGCGCAGCCGACGAACATGATGGTAGGCCAGCGGCTCCGCCGCTGATCGTAACGGCCCTGTGCGCGGCGCTCGGCGATCAGCGCGGTCTCATATTCTTCCGAGGTCGAAAACATGCAGGCGAAACCGCCTCGGGCCGACGCTGCTGCCGCTTCGAGCGACATCAGGTCAGTTTGAGTATTCCGCCGGCGGATCGAGTCCATGGCGGCGATGATATCGATCGAATGGTAAACGGCAGGTTACTGCCGCCGCCATGCAACCCTAGACGAGGCGCGCCAGGCCGGGCTGTGGTTGCGGCGGGCGCGCGCCGGCGCTCTTCCGCCGCCAGTTTTCCAGCGACAAAGGCAGTTCCTCCGCGGCCTCGACCCGATTGCGGCCGCTGCGCTTGGCCTGATACAGCGCGGTGTCGGCCGCCGCCAGCAGTACCTCGAGCTCGGTGCCCGCCGGCCCGCCTGCCACGCCGATACTGACGGTGGTATCGACCGGACCCTCCTCGCAGGTGATTCCCGAAGCCTCGAAAGCCTCGCGTACCCGCTCGGCCACGATCACGCCTTCATCCAGCGGACACGGCAGCAGGGCCGCAAACTCCTCGCCGCCGATGCGCCCGGAGAGATCGCTGATGCGCACATTGCTGACCACGACGGCGGAGAACAACTTGAGAATCTCGTCGCCCGCGGGGTGACCGAAGCGGTCGTTGATCGATTTGAAGTGGTCGATGTCGAAGATCAACACCGTTACCGGACGGCCGGCATTGGCTTCGCGCTCGATGACCCGCGCGCAGGCCTCCGCAAAGCCGCGGCGATTGAACATGCCGGTCAGCGGATCGACCGAGGCCGCGTTCTTGTGCACGGTCACCGCGCGTTCCGACACCAGCATGAAGATCACGAACACGGTGCCGACCGCATAGAGAAAGAGCTCGATCGCAAACACCTTGACCCAGATGCTGCTGCCAAACCCGTCATGATGCGGGTGCAGGAGATCGCCGAGCAGGATCGGCAGCATCAGCACGAAACCATGCAGTACCGGGACTGCGATCGCCAGCCAGCGCTTTTGCAACGTCCTGCGGCGCTCGGACCACAATTCGGTGGCCGTCAGCGCCGCATAGACGGCAACGATTCCCGCGCCGATCGTCATCCGCAAGGCGGAAGCTTCGGGTGCCAGCGTCATGACGGCCGCGACCCAGACCAGGGCGCCGAGAACGAGCCCCGGCAGGTTGGGTTTGCGGCCATGAAAGATACGCGATGCGCTCCAGACCATGCCGCAGGTCACGAAACCGACGGCGTTGAGCGCCAGCGAGAGCGTCTCGCCGAGCATCGGGCCGGCCAGCGTCCAGAGCGCCACCGACGCAGCCCCCAGCAAATAGGCGGTTCCCCACCATTTCAACGCCGGAATGCTCTCTTGATTGCCAAAGAACACCAGCATCGATCCCAGCAACGCTGCGACCATGGTGGCGACGAGATAAAGCGTCGAGGTATCGAGCAACATGGGGTCACCAGAAAATTGTGATACCGAATTCCCGGCTCGGGCCAAATCAAAGCAGGCCGCCCTCGCCACCTCGGACCCTATGACCGCCGCGTTGGCAATCCGTTTGCGCTCGAGGACAAGTTTTCACAAAAAACTGCGTCAACTCATCGTTAATTGCGCAACGAAAAAAGCGCCCGCAAGCGGGCGCTTTTGCATCTCCTGGATATGCCGCATTCGCGGCAAATTCTAGCGAAGCGATTAGCGCTTCGAGAACTGGAACGACCTGCGCGCCTTGGCGCGACCGTATTTCTTGCGCTCGACCACGCGCGAGTCGCGGGTGAGAAAGCCGCCCTTCTTCAAGACAGCCCGGAGATCCGGTTCGAAATAGGTCAGTGCCTTCGAAATTCCGTGACGCACGGCGCCGGCCTGGCCCGACAGACCGCCACCGGTGACGGTGCAGATCACGTCGTACTGGCCTGCGCGCGCGGCAGCGATCAGCGGCTGCTGAATCATCATCCGCAGCACCGGGCGCGCGAAATAGACTTCGACTTCACGGGTGTTGACGGTCACCTTGCCGGCGCCGGGCTTGATCCAGACGCGGGCAACCGCGTCCTTGCGCTTGCCGGTGGCATAGGCACGGCCGTATTTGTCGACCTTCTTGACGTATTTCGGAGCTTCCGGCGCTGCCGGCTTGAGCTGCGACAACTGATCGAGCGACTGCATGGTGTCGGACATCTTATGCGGCCCTCATGTTCTTGCGATTCATCGAAGCAACGTCCACGGTTTCAGGTTGCTGGGCTTCATGCGGATGCTCCGGACCCGGGTAAACGCGCAAATTGCCGAGCTGCACGCGGCCCAGTGGTCCACGCGGAATCATGCGCTCGATGGCCTTCTCGACCACGCGCTCGGGAAAACGGCCTTCCAGGATCGACTTGGCCGTACGTTCCTTGATGCCGCCGATGTATCCGGTGTGGTTGTAATAGACCTTGTTGTCGCGCTTGCGCCCGGTCAGCACGGCGTGAGCCGCATTGATGATGATGACATGGTCGCCGCAATCGACATGCGGGGTGTAGGTCGGAAGGTGTTTGCCGCGAAGGCGCATCGCGACCAGTGAGGCGAGCCGGCCGACCACCAGACCCTTGGCGTCGATCAGCACCCACTTCTTCGTCACCTCGGCGGGCTTTGCCGAATACGTTTTCATCTGAGGAAATCCGTGAATGGGGAAAAGGCGCGCTTCAGCGCCAGACTGCGGGGTTTCTAGATAGGTCCCGGGCGCGCGTCAATGCTAACCCGTGATAATTATATAAGCTAAAACAATAGGTTATAAATATGGTGCTATACTACCGTAAAAAACACTAAGTATTTGGAATGGAATAGGTCGCAGTTACATGGGCGATCGGATCGGGCGAGGTGCCGGACAGCAGATTGACCTCACCCACGGCCAGCCGCTTGCCCAATTTCAAAAGCCTCGCCACCGCAAGCACATCCTGCCCGGGCCCCCCCTTGCGCAGGAAATTGATGTTGAGATTTGTCGTGACCGCGAGGCCAACGGGACCGATCGCCGACAGCAGCACCACATACATGGCAAAATCGGCCAGCGCCATCAGTGTCGGACCGGAGATCGTTCCGCCCGGACGCAGCATCTGCTCGCCGTAGCGCTGGCGCAGCAGGCAGGAGGTCCCGTCGGCGGTTTCAATTCTGATGTCGCCGCCGCTGAAAGCCTGAGGAAATTCGGCATGGAGGAACTTCTCGAGCTCCGCCACGCTCATTTTCGCAACTGCCATGTTGTCCGCCTGCCCTCGCCTCGCGCCGCTTGTTACACTAAGCTGACGCATCTGCACCAATGGATATCAAGTGGATCTTACGATGACGAGCCAAACCGCACGCGCCGCCTCGCCACGTCAACCGATCCTCCTGCGCGAGATGCTTGGCAGCGTCGCCGTTCTCACGCTCAATCGACCGGAAGCCCGCAACAGCCTGTCGGAGGCCCTGATCGCCGAGCTCGATGCCGCGCTCCGGGAAATTCAAGACGATGTCAGTGCGCGCGCGGTGGTCATCGCGGCCAGCGGCACCGCCTTTTCCGCCGGGCATGACCTGAAGGAACTGACCGCCCGGCGCGCTGATGCCGATCGCGGCCGAGCCTACTTTGCCGAGATCATGACGGCCTGCAGCGCGATGATGCAGGCGATCGTGCACTTGCCGAAGCCGGTGGTCGCGGCGGTCCAGGGGCTTGCCACCGCCGCAGGGTGTCAGCTCGCGGCAAGTTGCGATCTGGCGGTCGCATCCGAGGCTGCAACCTTCGCTACACCCGGCGTCGATATCGGATTGTTCTGCTCCACGCCGATGGTGGCGCTGTCGCGCAACGTGCCGCGCAAGCAGGCGATGGAAATGCTGCTCACGGGCGAGCCGATCTCGGCGGCGACCGCCCGGGATATTGGTCTCGTCAACCGCGTCGTGGCTGCCGGCGCCGAGCGGGATGCCGCGATCGCGCTGGCGCAAAAGGTCGCGCGCAAATCCGCCTATACGATAAAAATCGGCAAGGCCGCATTCTACCGTCAGGCAGAGATGAGTCTTGCGGGGGCCTATCGCTATGCGGCAGAGGTGATGACCGAAAACATGATGGCGCGCGATGCCGAGGAAGGCATCGGCGCCTTCATCGAGAAGCGCGCGCCGAAATGGCAGGATAGCTGACTGCGCACCCCACGCCATTGCCCGTCAACAGGCCACCGCGAAAAGCGCCGGCCGATGGCAGGCCCTGCGAAGCAGTCCATCCCCGCAAATGACGTATTGGATATTCTGCAATGAACCATGACGCCTATGATGACAATTACATCCGATCGATCCTCAACGGCGTAAAATCGATCGCGATGGTGGGCGCCTCCCCCGTCAATGTGCGGCCCAGTTATTTCGCCTTCAAATATCTCGCGCAGCGCGGCTACGACATGATTCCGGTTAATCCCGGCCACGTCGGCAAAAGCCTGCTCGGAAAGCCCTTCGTCGCATCGCTGCTCGAGATCGGCCGTCCTGTCGACATGATCGATATCTTCAGGAATTCGAGCCACATCGGGCCTGTGGTCGACGAAGCGCTGAAGATGGCGCCGCTGCCGAAGGTGATCTGGATGCAGCTTGGCGCGCGGGACGATGCCGCGGCGGAGAAGGCGGAAGCCGCCGGCCTCAAGGTCGTCATGAACCGCTGCCCGAAAATCGAATATGGGCGGCTGTCCTCGGAAATCTCCTGGATGGGCGTGAATTCGCGAACGCTCAGTTCTAAACGCGCGCCGATGCCGACCCAGGGAATGCGGCTTTCCCTGGGCCGCACGAGCGTCGGCGGTGGTGAAACCACGGCGTCCGATCGCGCCGCCAAAAACAGGAACGACCCCGGATAACGCGGATGCGAGACGTTTTTTTCACTCGCGCTGCGCAGCGTAGTACGGCCGTTCCGAACAAGCGGTAGTACGCAAAGCCGCCTTGACGGCGGACGCCACCGATATCAGCATGGCGGCGACGCGTTTGCAAAACTCGGCAGAACAGGAAACAATTATGACCGATCGTCCTCCCGGTTTTTCCACCCTCGCCGTGCATGCCGGCGCGCAACCCGATCCCACCACGGGCGCGCGGGTGACGCCGATCTATCAGACCACATCTTTCGTGTTCAACGACGCCGACCATGCCGCGTCGCTGTTCGGATTGCAGTCGTTCGGAAATATCTACACCCGGATAGGAAACCCGACCCAGGCCGTGCTGGAAGAGCGCGTCGCCGCTCTCGAAGGCGGCACCGCCGCACTGGCGACGGCTTCCGGACATGCCGCGCAGGTCGTGGTCTTTCAGATGCTGCTCAAGCCCGGTGACGAGTTCATCGCAGCGCGCAAGCTTTATGGCGGCTCGATCAATCAATTCACCCACGCTTTCCAGAGCTTCGGCTGGAACGTGATGTGGGCCGACCCCGATGATATCGGCAGCTTCGAGCGCGCGGTCACACCGCGTACCAAGGCGATCTTCATCGAATCGATTGCGAACCCCGGCGGCAGCGTTACCGATATCGAGGCGATTGCCGCCGTTGCCCGCAAGGCAGGCGTTCCCCTGATTGTCGACAACACGCTGGCAACGCCCTATCTGATCCGCCCGATCGACCATGGCGCCGACATCGTCGTGCATTCGCTGACGAAATTTCTGGGCGGCCACGGCAACTCGATCGGCGGCATCATTGTCGACGCCGGAACCTTCGACTGGTCGAAGGAGAACAAATATCCGATGCTGAGCGAGCCGCGACCCGAGTATCATGGCATCAAGATCCAGGAGACCTTCGGCAATTTCGCGTTCGCCATCGCCTGCCGCGTGCTCGGCCTGCGCGACCTCGGTCCCGCGATCTCGCCCTTCAACGCCTTTCTCATCCTCACCGGCATCGAAACGCTGCCGCTACGCATGCAGAAACATTGCGAGAATGCGAGGGCGATCGCGGAATTCCTGTCGGCGCATCGGGCGGTAGCGGCGGTCAACTACGCCGGATTGCCGGGCGACAAATACAACAACCTCGCGCGCAAATATGCTCCGAAGGGTGCCGGCGCGGTATTCACCTTCAGTCTCAAGGGCGGTTACGACGCAGGCGTCAACCTGGTTTCGAATCTGAAACTGTTCTCGCATCTAGCCAATGTCGGCGACACCCGCTCGCTGGTGATTCACCCGGCCTCGACCACCCACAGCCAGCTCGACGATGCCGCCAAGATCAAGTCGGGCGCGGGCCCCGACGTGGTACGGCTGTCGATCGGCATCGAAGACAAGGAAGATTTGATCGCGGATCTGGAGCAGGCGCTCGGCGCATGACACGAACACCGTTCAATGTCGTCATCGCGCGGAAATGTTCTGCGATCAGGGCTGCGACGATCGGCCTGCAATCGCAAAGGCGCGGTCACCTCTGCTCGCCGGCTGGATCCAATCTTCATCAAACCTGAGATCAGAAGTAACCCGTTAACGGCCGTTCCGGCATAAAATGGCAGCGAATCGCACCCGTTGATTCGGAGCAGAGCCATGTTGCGCTGGACGATGCCGTTTATCGCCGCGATTTTTGCGGTCTGGTCCGCAGCTGCCGCTGACCTGCCCAGATCGGGCGCAGCCGTTTATGGCAAAGCGCCGCCGGTTCACGGTCGCTCAGCCTATGTCGAGCCAGACTCGGACGTTCTCTTCACGCCGTCGGACGGGGCAATGCCCTACGTCCGAATCCCGCCCCAGACACCCCTGCTTCCCGGACTTTCGGGGCTGCCCGGCTTTTACGGATCGACCCATTCCTACGAGTATCAGGGTCCCTATTACGGCGGGCCCAATCTCGGCTATTTTTATCGCCTGCCCTACGCCTGCGGCGTCTACGGCTATTGCTAGAGCGTTTTCGAGCGAAGCATGCGCGCGGACTTGATCCGGGGCGGGTACCGGTTCGCGCAAAGAAAACGCGTCAGGCAAGCGACTTGAGATTTCAGGTTTTCGGCTTCGCGGTTTGCATCGCGGTCTTGCTCTCGCGCGCGAGCCGGGCGTTACGCTGAACCACCGAATAGGTTGCCAGCGCAAATACGATCACAAGCAGTTGCGCGGACAGCGCCTCGACGGTCGGATTCAGTCCGACGGCGCCAAGCCATGCGGCGCCTCTCAGTTCGGTAAACGGCAGGATCGCCTGTTCCTGGAATTCCTGCACCGCTTCGCCGATGAACTTGATCGCCATTGCGAACAGAAATGCCGAGGTGATGATGAACAGCGGCCGCAGCGGAATCTTTTGCGCAATCAGGTTGATGAAATAGAACAGCACCACGAGACCAGCGGTCGCAACGCCAAGTCCGGCGAACAGGCCGGCGCTCCAGCCGCCCTCGGTCGTGGCGAGCGCATTGATGAACAGTACGGTTTCGGCGCCCTCGCGAAATACCGCGAGGAAGGCCAGAGCGCCGACCGCCCAGACGGTATCCTGCGCCAGCGCGGTGTCGGCCTTTTGCGCGAGGTAATCCTGCCAGCCACGCGGGTCTTGTTTCACCATCAGCCAGCCGCTGACATAAAGCATCAGGCCCGCAGCGACCAGAATGATGACACCCTCAAGGATGTCGCTGTGTTCGCCCGAATTGAGCACCGCAAATAGCCAGGCGGCGATGATGCTGGCCCCGACCGCGGCGAGCGATCCGCCGTAAAGCGCCTGGATGCGGTGACCGGCGCCGACCCTGGTGAGATATCCGGCGAGCGCGGCAATCACCAGCATGGCTTCAAGCCCCTCGCGGAGCAGGATGACGGCGGCCTGAACGAATGCAGATGACATGAGCGACCCTGAGTTTTGCCCGTTTTATCCCCCAAGCGACCGAAGTAAAGCGGGGTTGCCTCGCACAACTTCGTCAATGGAGGCGGGGCGCAGGGAAAGCCGTTTAAAATAGGCCCCTGAGCACATTCGCGGAATTTTAGAATAGCTCAATTCAGCCGGTCTGGGTGACTGGCCGGACCTTCTCTTGTGGGGCACGCACCCGCTGCCCTCCTGCGAGGCGTTCGACCTGAAAGACCGCAAGCGTCAGAACCGCAATCGCGACGGCCTGGTGGGCGAGCGCGAGATCCATCGGAACCTGATTGAGCAGCGTGAGAATTCCGAGCGCCGCCTGCAAGGTGACGACGCCGGCCAGCCACAGGGCGCCGCGGGTCATCGATCGGCCGGCCCGCGAGCGGATCGCGTCGATGGCATGCAGCAGCGCCGTCGCAAACAGCACGTAGGCGACCATGCGATGCTCGAACTGAACCGTCAGCGTGTTGTCGAACAGGTTCCGCCACCACGGCTGTTCAAAGAAAAGGCGCGACGCGGAGGGAATGAAACCGCCGTCGATTTCCGGCCAGGTGTTGTAGATCTTGCCCGCCCGCAGACCCGCGACCAGCGCGCCCAGATAAAGCTGAACGAACGTCAGCACCAGCAGGGCCACCGCCGTGATTTTCAGCCGTGCGAATGCAACCGCCGACGGCGCGCCCCCTCGTAGCCGGCGCAGCGTCCAGACAATGCTTGCAAAAATCAGGAGCGCCAGCACCAGATGGGTGGCGAGACGATATTGCGAAACCTCGACCCGCTGCGAAAGTCCAGACGCCACCATCCACCAGCCGACCGCGCCTTGCAGCGCGCCGAGGCCAAAGATGAGCCACAACCGCCGCCGCAGTTCCGGGCCCAGAACGCCGCGCCACAACAACCAGAGAAACGGCAGCAGATAGGCCACTCCGATCGCGCGTCCGAGCAGCCGGTGGCTCCATTCCCACCAGAAGATGGTCTTGAACTCCCCGAGATCCATGCCGGCGTTGAGTTGACGATATTGCGGGATGGTCTTGTAGGCATCGAACGCCTGCGTCCATTGCTCCTGATTGAGCGGCGGCAGCGCGCCGGTGACCGGCTTCCATTCGACGATCGAAAGCCCCGACTCGGTCAGGCGCGTGGCGCCGCCAACCAGCACCATGAGTGCGATCAGCACGGCGATCGAGATCAGCCAGCCGCGGACGAGGCTTTCGTGTGAGGCTTGATAGGCGGAACTACCGGTCATTAAAGCTGCGCTTGAATGAATTTGCGCGCACCTTATAGTCCGCCCCTTCCCGCGCGCAAGGCGCGTACTGGCAGCGAGCCGCATATTTCCGTCATGAGAATACGCACCCGTAAATTTCTTGGAACCATCGCGCTGTTGCTGCTGGTCGTCGTGTGGTCGCTGATGGGCATGACGGTGGCGCAGACGCCGTGGCTTGCGAATTCCGGTCTGTTGCAGGCCATCTTCTATGTCGTGGCCGGCATCGGATGGGTGCTGCCGGCGATGCCCATCGTCAGCTGGATGTCGCGGCCGGACGCCTGACGCGTCTTCCTTGCACGGGCCTGTGCCATCGCTCGGACCAAGTCCGAGGACATGCCTGAACCTGAAACTCCAAAACGCCCGGCTTCACGTTGGTTTCGCGGGAGGAAATGTGGTTCCCGACAGCATCACGCGCATGGCGCGCAGCGAACGCTGCCGTCCATCCCAGGCGATACGCGGAAGCGCGTAAAGACTGGTTCGCCCCTCCGCCTCGACCACACCTGGTATCGCCGACGCGGCACTGATGAAACCGGCCTCTTCGGCCATCACAGCGTGTTTACGGCGCCACGATGCGCGATCACCGAAGGGATAGGCGAAATGTCTGACGTCGCGCTGGAACGCCGTCTCCGCAACCGCCTTCCCCATCGTCATTTCGCGCAGCGCGGCTGCGTCTTTCAAGTTTGCCAAAACAGGATAGTTGACTGTGGCACTTCCCAGCGTCACCAGCGGATCTGCCGCAAGCTTCGCCAGATCATTCCAGTCCAGCGCTGCCTCGCGTGACAACGCCGCGAGGTCAATGTCGTAGCGCGTACAGAGGTCCTTGATCGCGGAAGAAAGCTCTGATGGCGCGAGCGAGCGCATCCATCCCGAAAGAAAATCATAGAGCTGGTATTTTTCGGCCGTGCCTGTGATATCGAAATGCTTTTCCTCGCGACCCATCACCAGGCTCAACCGGCCCTCGCGCGCGATCACCTGTTCGAGCGCAATCCACCAGGCCTCGCCGATACCGTCCGGGAACGCGGTCGGCAGGTAGACGGTGAAGGGAACGCCGTGCCGCGACAGCACCGGATAGGCCGACACCATCAGATCCTTGTAGCCGCCGTCGAATGTGAGACAGGCAAATCGCCGCGGCGAGGCCAGCGTAACCGCTCTACGGCAGACTTCGTCCATCGAAACGACATCATATTTCCAGCGCTTCAACGCGCGGATCGTTCGATCGAGAAATCTCGGCGTGATTTCGTGAGACCTGAGCGGTTGAAACCGCGCGGCGCGCCGTGGGCGGACGTGCTCAAACCGCAGGATGACGCCGGCGCCGCCGCTACCTCGTCGCTTCAGCCAGGCGCGACCGCTGAAATAGGCGAGTTCGAGCCTCAGGCTCGTCAGGAATCTGGTATCGGATGACAATGTCTCGCCTCTCAGCGCGCGTTCTGCGGGGATAGTGAGCGGTCTCGTAAGTAGAACATGCGCAACTCTTGGTCAGGAACATTTCTCGCGGCTACGCGGACTCCACGGAGCCGGGAAATGTTCCGGTGCAGGCGATTTCCGCCTCGCCGCAGCGGGATTGTCATTACTCTTTGTTGACATTTCTTTGCAAAAGTCGACCGGCGTTGAAAGATGCAAATAAATCCCTGTAGACAGGCCTCGCAATGACCATGGCTGCCGCGATCGAAAGCCGGACGGCAGATGCGACAGCGTGGTCGAAAACAAACCGCATCGCCAGCGTCGAATTTCTAGAAGAGTTTGGCCAGGCTGAGACAATCTGGCGCAGCCTCGAAACTCCACAGCACTTCTCGACGCCGTTCCAGCGGTTCGATTTTCTTCGCTCCTGGCAACAGCTGGTTGGAGAGCGCGAGGGCCTTCGGCCTTTGATCGTTATTGCCTATGACCGCGAACGCAGTCCGCTGTTGTTGCTTCCGCTCGCGCTCTATCGAGCGCGCGGCTTTCGCATCGCCTGTTTCATGGGCGGCAAGCATTCCACCTTCAACATGGCATTGTGGAATCGGGATTTTGCCATGGAGGCGACCCGCGCCGACATCGACGCCCTGATTTCGGCGATCCGCACGCGTTCCGAGGCGGATGTTCTGGCGTTTAGCCAGCAGCCCCTCAGGTGGCGGGATCTGCCGAATCCGATGGCCCAGCTGCCGCGCCAGTTCTCGGCCAACGATTGCCCGCTGATGACGATTGTGCCGGGCGCATCGCCCACCGCGTTGGTCAGCCATTCCATGCGCCGTCGCCTCAAGAGCAAGGAACGCAAGCTGCAGATGTTGCCGGGCTATCGCTATTGCGCCGCTACCACCGACGCCGAGATCGAGCGGCTGCTGAATGCGTTCTTCCGCATCAAGCCGCTGCGGATGGCCGAGCAGAAACTGCCCAACGTGTTTGCCGAACCCGGTGTCGAGGGCTTTATTCGCCGTGCCTGCATGACGCAGCTTCCAGGTGGTGGCCGCGTGATCGACATCCACGCCCTTGAATGCGACAGCGAGGTCATCGCGATCTTCGCAGGCGTCGCCAACGGCCATCGCTTTTCGATGATGTTCAATACCTACACCATATCAGACAACTCGCGTCACAGTCCCGGCCTGATCCTGATACGCAACATCGTCGACCATTATGCCGGGCGCGGATACTGCGCGCTGGATTTCGGGGTCGGATCGGATGGCTACAAGAAACTCTTTTGCAAAGACAACGAGTCTATTTTCGATTGCTTCATCCCGCTCAGCCCGCGCGGCAGGGTCGTGGCCGCAGCAATGTCGGGCATCAACCGCGCCAAACATTGGGTAAAGCGAACCCCGGCGCTTTTGCACATGGCACAGGGTCTGCGAAGCGCGCTCCGCTGACCCGGGTTACGCGAGGCGAAGCCTTGCGATCAGGCCGCCACCACCCGCGGGCCGGGGTCGACAGCTTCTGAGGAATGGACCGGCTTGCTCAGCATCATCACTTCGCTGAAGCCGACTGCCCTGAGCTGATCGCACATCACGGTGCGGGCGTCAGCGGCCATCGCGGCGTCCGGCACCACCACGGCGCGGGCCTGTGCGGTCAACAACTCGGCGGGCAGATCGGAGGCCGTGCCGACGTCAAGCAGGACATGGTCATAGACCCGGAGCAATGCATCGATTGCCAGACCCAACCGTGGCGATTGCAACAAGGCGCGGTCGGAGCCGGGCCGCCCCGCGCTCACAAGGTGAACCCGCGAAAGCCGATCCTTGGTGATGACTTGCGCAAACGAGGCCTCGCCCAGCATCAATTCCGCCAGCCCGGGCGCGCTCGGGTCGACTGAAACCGCCGAGACGGTCGGCGACGACGCTGCCAAATCGACGACCACGACCTTTGCGCTCCGCGCAATCAGGCGGGCGATTGTCAGGGCCGTCAACGTGATGCTCTCGCCCGAGGCGGTGCCGAGGACCGTGATTTTGCGCGCGGCCGCGCCCGCGTCGCGCAAGCCGTCGGCGAGCCGCTCGATCTCGGAGAGCTCGGAGATGATATCCGGAACGGCTGCGCGCTCGGCAGCCGCGGGCTTGGACTCGGGCTCGGGCTCGGGCTCGGTTGCGGCAATGGCGGCGGCTGCGACAACGGCAGCGGATGGGACAGCATCCGGTACGCGGACCGCTGCCGGCGCCGATTTAAAGGCCGCCACGGCACGCGGGGCGGTCACGCGCAGCAATTCGCCGGTGACGATCGCACCGGTGCTGAGCATCAGGGTCGCCAACGTCGCGATCAGCACAATCGGCAGCTTCTTCGGATAGGCCGGGGTATTGGACACGCTGGCGCGGGAAATGATCCGGCTATCCGCCGGCGCGGCCTCGAGGTTCTCTCGGGTGTTGGCTTCGCGGTATTTCGCGAGATAGGATTCCAGAAGGTCACGCTGCGCCTTCGCTTCGCGCTCGAGCGCCCGAAGCTGGACGTCCTGGCCGTTGGTCGAACTTGCCTGCTTCTTCAACTGCTCCAGGCTTGTGCTCAGACCCTCTACCCTGCCGCTGGCAATGCGCGCATCGTTGTCCAGTGACCGCGAGATCTTGCTCGCCTCCTCGCGAAGCTGGCGGTCGAGATCGGCGAGCTGCGCCTTCAGTTCCTTGATGCGCGGATGACCATCAAGCAACGTCGACGACTGCTCGGCCAACTGCGCGCGCAACGTGACGCGCTGTTCGGTCAGCCGGCGGATCAATTCGGAATTGAGCACTTCCGAAGCCTCGATCGGCTTGCCGCTCTGAAGCATTTCGCGGATCAACCGCGCCTTCGATTCCGCGTCGGACTTCAGCGCCCGTGCATTGTTGAACTGCGTGTTGATCTCGCCCATCTGCTGGTTGGAGAGCGTGGTGTTGTTGGTCCCGACAAACAGGCTCGACTTCGACCGGAAATCCTCGACGCGGGATTCCGCATCCGCCACCTTCTTGCGCAGGTTTTCGATTTCACCCGACAACCACTGGCTCGCGGATTTGGCCTGATCCCGCCGCGCATCTTGCTGCAACGCCAGATAACCGTCGGCGATCGAATTGGCGACTCGCACCGCCAGTTCCGGATCGCTCGACTGGAATTCGATCACGATGACGCGCGACTTATCGACCGCATAGGCGGTGAAGCGGTCATAATAGGCGTCCAGCACCCGCTCTTCCGGGGTCAGGGAAACCGGATCGCGGCCGATCCCGACCAAGGCGAGCAGCGATTTCAGGGGCGACAGCCCCTGAAGAACCGGATCGAATTCCGGCCGTTCTGCCAGTTTGTTCTTCCTGATGATTTCACGCGCCAGATCGCGCGACAGCAGAAGCTGGACCTGACTTGTCACCGCCTCGGCATCGAGCGCGTTGCGCTCCTCGTTGCGCTCACCGCTGGGCCGCAGGAAGACGTTTTCCCGCCCGTCGATCAGGATACGCGCTTCGGATTTGTATCGCGGGGTGACGATGTTGACGGCGGCAATCGAGAGCACGGCGGCGAGCACGGTCGGAACGACGATCCAGTTCCGCTTGCGCGCAAGCGCTTCGCCAAGAGCCCGCAAATCCAGATCACCGGATTCGGAAGCCGCGACCGGCTTGTAGGTGACTGACGCAGGCCTGGACATGGCCCGCTGAACCACCTCCCTCACCTTGCCTCCACGCCAGAACGCTAAACGCATCGCACACTCCCGCGGACGCCACGACTCTACCCGACCTCCGCGATTACACTCCATTAAGGTTGCTGCTGGGTTAATTCGGCGAATTTGCTCATGTTCTCCGCAAGCCTCGGCCGCGGCTGTCATGCTTTATTAACCATGAAAGCCCTTAATCGGAATCGATAATTGCCGGTGAGTTGTCCGATGAGAGGCGTGCACGCTCCAATAATCTGCCTACTCGCCGCGCTTGCCCTGTCGGGCTGCATGCAGACGCCCGCGCCTTTGGCGAGCGCGCATCCGCAAAGCGAGCTCGACGCCATGGCTTACGGCCAGCCCTACGCCGCTCCCGCGCCGCGACCCGCGGTGGCGGATTCCGGTGGCGCCGTCAGCGCGCTTCGGACCAGCTTTGCCGCCTCCACGCGGGGCAGTTACGCACCGGCCCAGGCCGCCTATGCGGCCGCGCCGATGCCGGTGGCCCATGATGCAGCCTACAGGCTGGATGCCGGCGACAAGTTGCGGGTCGTGGTCTACGGCCAGGAAGGCCTCACCAACACCTACGCGATCGATGCCGGCGGCTCCATCACCATGCCGCTGATCGGCGCGGTGCCGGCGCGCGGCCGGACGCCGGCGGGACTGGCCGCGGAGATCTCGGGCAAATTGCGCAACGGCTATATCCGCGATCCCTCGGTCGCGGTGGAGGTCGAAACCTACCGGCCGTTCTTCATCCTCGGCGAGGTCGCCGCTCCCGGCCAATACCCCTACGTGCCCAATATGAGCGTCGAAAGCGCGGTGGCGATTGCCGGCGGCTTCTCGCCCCGCGCCCAGCGCGACCGCGTGACGCTGACCCATGCCGACAATGCGGGCTCAAGCCGCGCCGTGGTGCCGCTCGGCACACCACTCAGCCCCGGCGATACCGTGCTGGTCGGCGAACGCTGGTTCTAGAGCATGCCTGAGAGATCAGACCAGCCGCTTCGAATTCTGCATGCGGTGCGCGCGCCGGTCGGCGGAATCTTCCGCCACATCCTGGATCTCGCCAACGGACAGGCTGATCGCGGCCACCATGTCGGCATCATTGCCGACAGCCTCACGGGCGGCGAACGCGCCGCGGCGGCGCTGGCCGAGATTGCGCCCCGCCTCAAGCTTGGGATTCGACGCATCGCCATTCGCCGCGAACCGCATCCCGCCGATATTCTGGTCTGGGCGCGTTTCATGTACCTGATCTGGAGGCTGAAGCCGGATGTCGTACATGGGCACGGCGCGAAGTCCGGCGCCTTCATCCGGATGAAAGCTCGCTCCAAGCGCTCGATTCGCGTTTACACGCCGCATGGCGGCTCGCTCCATTACCCGCTGGACACATTCAAGGGCGCAATCTACAGCCGCCTCGAACGCGTCCTGATGAACAAAACCGATCTGTTCCTGTTCGAAAGCGCTTTCGCGCGCGATACCTATCAGCGCACCATCGGCACGCCCACCAAAGGGGTGGTGCGCTGCGTCTTCAACGGCGTGGCGGCCGAAGAGTTCGACCCCATCGTTTTGGCGCCTGACGCCACCGATATCGTCTATGTCGGCGAGTTCAGGCATATCAAGGGCGCGGACCTCTTGATCGAGGCGGTGGCGCGGCTGCGCGCCGACGGCAAGCCAGTGACATTGACGCTAGCCGGTGACGGCGAAGAGATCAATTCTCTCAAGGATCAGGTCCAGAAGCACGGCCTTGCCGGAGCGGCGCGCTTCCTTGGCCACGTCAAGGCGCGTTACGGCTTTTCCAAGGGTAAACTGCTGGTCGTTCCGTCTCGCGGGGATTCGATGCCCTACGTCGTGATCGAAGCGGCCGCGGCCGGCATTCCCATGATCGCCGCAAATGTCGGCGGCATTCCCGAGATATTCGGTGCGCATACCGACGGAATGTTTGCTCCCAATATGGTCGGCGCCATGGCGGACGCGATCGAGACGGCGCTTGACGATCCCGCCGCCGCGCTAGCGCGCGCCGCATCCCTGCGCGAACGAATCTTCATGCACTTTTCGCAGAAGGCCATGGTCGAAGGGATCCTGGCCGGTTACCGCGACGCGTTTGCGGATCGTTAACCGTTCTTTACCAGCGATAACTGTTTCTTCCGATTTCCCCTCTAAGCCGTGAGGCAGGGAATTCCGCCTCGGCGCGCGCATGCCTAGATGCCTGTGCAAGAACGGACTTGGATAAAGTGGAACCGATTAACGCTCGCTCGACGTTAGATGCCCGGACTGTGGCCTCTGCCACCGCCGATCGCCCTCCGACCGAACGCCGCCGCCGGCTGTCGCAGGCCGCGCTCGCCGTCACCAACCAGAAAGTACGCCCCGCCTACTCGCCGATCGTGATCACGGGGGTGGTTCGTGTCACCGATTTCGTGCTGCTGAGTTTCCTCGGGATAGCAATCTATCTCGTCTATGTGGTGCCTCTCAGCGGCTTTCACCCGGAATACATCGCGGCCATTTTCGCGATGACCTTAACCGCCGTGATCTGCTTTCAGGCCGCAGACATCTACGACGTGCAGATATTTCGCGGCCAGCTCCGCCAGATGACACGGATGATCTCGTCCTGGGCGTTCGTGTTTTTGCTGTTCACGGGCGCAACCTTCCTCGCCAAACTCGGCGGCGAAATATCGCGGCTCTGGCTTTCGGCATTTTTCATTTCCGGACTGGCAGCGCTTGTTTGCGAACGCCTGTTGCTTCGGGCGCTGGTGCGCCACTGGGCGCGCCAGGGCCGGCTTGACCGCCGCACCATCGTGGTCGGCTCGGACCAGAGCGGTGAAAAGCTGATCGAGGCGCTCAAGGTTCAGGACGATTCCGATATCGATGTCCTCGGCGTATTCGACGACCGCAACGACAATCGCGCGCTCGATACCTGTGCGGGTAGCCCGAAACTCGGCAAGGTCGACGACATTGTCGAGTTCGCCCGGCGCACCCGCGTCGACCTCGTGCTGTTCGCGCTTCCGATTTCGGCGGAGTCGCGAATCCTCGAAATGCTGAAGAAATTGTGGGTATTGCCGGTGGACATCAGGCTCTCCGCCCACACCAACAAGTTACGCTTCCGTCCCCGCTCCTATTCCTATCTCGGCAAGATTCCAACTCTCGACGTGTTCAAGGCGCCGATCACCGACTGGGACCTGGTGATGAAGTGGATGTTCGACCACTTCGCCGGCGGCATCATCCTGTTGCTGGTGGCGCCGGTGATGGCGCTGGTCGCGCTCGCGGTCAAGCTCGACAGTCCGGGCCCGGTGCTGTTCCGCCAGAAACGCTTCGGGTTCAACAACGAGCGCATCGACGTCTTCAAGTTTCGCTCGCTGTACCACGATCAGGCCGACCCGCTGGCCGCCAGGGTCGTGACCAGAAACGACAGCCGCGTCACCCGCGTCGGTCGCTTCATTCGCAAGACCAGCCTCGATGAACTGCCGCAGCTTTTCAACGTCGTGTTCAAGGGCAATCTCTCGCTGGTCGGTCCCCGCCCGCACGCGGTGCAGGGAAAATTGCAGAGCCGGCTGTTCGACGAGGCGGTGGATGGATATTTCGCGCGTCACCGCGTCAAGCCCGGCATCACCGGCTGGGCACAGATCAACGGCTGGCGCGGCGAAGTCGACAGCGAGGAGAAGATCCAGAAGCGCGTCGAATTCGACCTCTATTACATCGAGAACTGGTCGGTATTGTTTGATCTCTACATTCTCCTCAAGACGCCTTTGGCGTTGGTGACGAGGAACGAGAACGCGTATTGATTATTGTCGCCCGGCCGGGCCGGCCGGTGCATGACGAAAGGATGGTCGGAATTCGCTTCGACGCGCATTTCGATTTCTGTACCAGGTGCGTGAGTTGAGTGTGTCCATGCCGTATGCGGCGACAGCCGAGGGCTTTCCCTCACCGGTGGCATCAGCGCCGCGCGTGCTGGCGCTGCAGCGGCTGCTGGTGTGGTTGGTGGGAGCCAGCAGTGCGGTCGTCTTCATCGAGCCGAGCCCCTACGAGTTGATGACGCTCGCTGCCGCCGTCATTTTCTTCGCCACCGGTTTGCGGCTGCGGCTCGCCTTCATGCCGCTGCTGCTGCTGCTGTTCCTGATCAATGTCGGCTATTCCATCGGCGCCATTCCCTTCATGGACAAGCCGGAGGTCGCCAACTGGATCGCGACATCGTGGTACATGGCGGTCACGGTCATCTTCTTTGCCATGGTCATCGCCGAAGACACCGCCGCGCGGCTGGACATGCTTCGCCGCGGCCTGGTCGCGGGCGCGTTGATCGCGGCGACCTCCGCCATTGCCGGCTATTTCAACCTCGTTCCAGGCGGGCACGACCTGTTGACACTGTATGAGCGCGCGCGCGGCACCTTCAAGGATCCGAATGTGCTGGGCGCGTTCCTGATCCTTCCTGCGCTGTTCGCCCTGCAAAGCCTCGTCTCCGACAACTTCCGGAAGTCATTCCGCAGCGCGATCGCGCTCGGCATCATGGCGCTCGCCATCCTGCTTGCGTTTTCGCGGGCGGCGTGGGGTGGGCTTGCCATTACCTCGGCCTTCATGCTCGGGCTGATGGTCCTGACCAGCCAAACGCGAGCGCAGCGCTCGCGGATCGTGGTGATGTCGGTTATTGCCGTCATCATCATGGTGACGCTGGTCGCCGTGCTGCTGTCATTCAATTCAATCAGCGAAATGTTCAGGCAGCGTGCGAGCTTCGACCAGAGCTATGACGAGGGCCGCTTCGGACGTTTCGGGCGGCATATTCTCGGCGCCGACATGGCGCTCGACCTGCCGTTCGGCATCGGGCCCCTGCAATTTCACAACTACTTTCCCGAGGACACCCACAATTCCTACCTGAACGCCTTCATGTCCGGAGGCTGGATCGCGGGCATCTGCTATCCGGCGCTGGTATTTGCGACCGTCATCCTGGGATTTAGGCATGTCTTCACGCCTGTGCCCTGGCAGCGCGCCTATCTGGCGATCTTCGCGGCGTTTCTCGGCACGGTCGGCGAAAGTTTCATCGTCGACACCGACCACTGGCGCCACTTCTGGATGATGCTGGGCGCGATGTGGGGCATGTTCGCCGCCGCGCACCGTTACCGTACCATCTCCGACCAGGCGCTCGCGGCGCCCGCCGAGACCCGCGGGGGTTAAGCTCCAGGTTTATTTCTCGACCTCGATGGTGATGCCGGCGTGATCGACAAGCCGCTTGATCAGGCGATCGCCCATGGCCGCGCCGGGAGTCCAGATACCGGCGGGGACCTGCGGCGTGTCGCGCAACAGGCAGATCGCGCATTCCGCGATCATCTTCGACGTCGAGCCGTAGCCGGGATCGCGGTCGCCTTTCACGGACGCGCGGACCTGCCGGCCATCGGCCGCGATCGCAACATACAAGAGATCGTAGCGGCCGTTCTCGCGCTCTTCCTTCGAGGGTCCCTCGCCCGGCTTCGGCGCGTTGGGGCCGGTCTTCTCGGAATTTGCAGCCATCACGCGCTTTGCATTGGCCTCGCCCTTCTCGCCGGGACCGGTCAACACCATCTCGTCGTAGACGAACTCGCGTCCATAGGGAAAGCCCATCAACATGTTGGCGCGATGGACATTGCGCGTATTGATCAACGCCATCATGAAGGGCGCGGTCCATGATTGCAGGTCTTCCTCATAGACCGGCCTGTTGCCCTTCGGCTGCTTCGCGCCACTAAAACCGGGCGTCAGCGCGAACGGATCGTTCAGGATGGCCACAAGGCTGAGATCCTTGGCGACCGCCTCGAAGGTCGCGCGCCCGCTCGCCGCCGTGCCGCCGGACAGCGTGCCGCGCATGTCGCGGACGCGGCCCTTGACACGGGAGACCGGCGCACCAAACACGCGCCTGGCTTCCTGCTGCACGAAGTATGCGCCGAGTTCGAATGGCACCGAGTCGAAGCCGCATGAGAACACGATCCGCGCGCCGCTCGCCCTGGCAGCGGCCTCGTGCTTGTCGATCATCTGCCGCATCCAGACCGGCTCGCCGCAGAGGTCGAGATAATCGGTGCCGGTGGCAGCACAGGCGGCGACCAGGTCAGAGCCGTAGAGCTGATACGGGCCGACCGTGCTGATGACGGACCTGGTCTGATCGATCATCGCGTTCAGCGAAGCCGGATCGCTGGCGTCGGCAACGATCAACGGCGTGCCGGCAGGCGCGCCGATTGCGTCGCGGACGGCGGCAAGCTTGTCCCTGCTGCGTCCGGCCATCGCCCATTTCAGTTTACTGTCGCCCTTGTAATGCGCCGCGAGATATTCTGCCACGAGCTGGCCGGTGAAGCCGGTTGCGCCATAAACAACGATGTCGAACACGTTCGAAGATTTCATTTCAGTTCCTTGGCGTGCTTTCGGAAAGTTATGACGCGAGACCAGTTCCAGGTCTATTTTCGGGCGTAGGAGACGCCCATGCCGGCGCGCACATCGCTCTGGATGCCATAGGGCGCGATCGGATAGCGCAACCCGTTTTTCGCCAATTGCTTCATGCCGATGATCGCCTTGGCCAGATGTGCCGGCGACAGCGCCATCAGCATCTCCTCATCCGGCACGCCGCCATAGCGCCGTTCGGCAAAACACGGCAGCGACAGGCTGGGCTCGCCGGTCTTGAGCGCCCGCCCCCAGGAATCGGCGCAAGCGGTTTCGCCGACCACACCCCATTCGAATTTCTTGTAGCCGGTATATTGCAGGCCGTTGATCAGGATGATCATCTGGCCGGGCGTGGCGTAGACCAAACAGATATCCGGGGGATTGAGCCGGCCGCTGACCAACGGACTCACCGCCATCGCCTGGTATTTGCCGAAGGGAACGACATCCAGCGCTTCCTGGCGCTTGCGGGCGTCTTCAGCCGTGCCGTGCCAGACCCCGATATAATTTTCACCGGCGAGCCATTTTTCGTCCTGGGGGCCAAGTCCGATCACCGCGCGGCATTGCGCGCCCACGAGATCGTCTGCCGTGATGCCGACGGTCCAGCCCAGCCGCGAGGCCATGCTGACGATCTGGTCGGTGGTGTGAACCGCCGTCGGCCGCCTGATTTTCGGAATCGCCGTCATCTCCTCCACGCTTGCGAACATCTTCAGGCCGATCACCGTGGTCTTGAGGCGCAGCAGCCCGTTAAGATCGGCCACCATGCCGGCCAAGTCGAACGGTTGTGGCGGCGTTTGCTGTTGCATGGCGTGAACTCCGAGATCGGCGGCCTGGCATGGCCGCCTGTTACACCGATCCTAGCCCGATTGCCCGCCGGGCGCGACCGGCTGTTCTAGTTTTGGCGGGGCCCCGGCAACAGCGTGTCGATCTTGCCGGTCGCCCGATAGGCGGCGAGACCGATCCATTCGCGCACGGCGATATCGGTGCGCACCAATCCTTCGATCGCAGCGTTCGAAAATCCCAGAAGGTCGCCAGGTCCGCCGACCCACCAGTCGACTGGATAGGGTTCCACGGCAAATCCCGCCTTGCGAAACAACCCAACGGATCGCGGCATGTGGTAGGCCGAAGTCACCAGCAGCCAGCGCTCGCCGTCCCTGGGCGCCACCAGCGCCTTTGAAAATTCGGCATTTTCCTGGGTGTTGCGCGAACGCCGTTCCATGATCAACCGCGATTTGGCGATGCCGAGGCTTTCGAAAACGGCACCGGCGAAATCAGCTTCCCGGGCCTCGTCAGAGATCAGGTTCGCGCTGCCTCCGGAAAACACGACACGCGTATTCGGATATCGGCGCGCCAGCGCTGCGGCGGCAATAATGCGATCGGGCGCGCTCCGAACCACCGGCATACCATGCGCAGCCGAAATTTGGGCTTCCATGGATGCCCCGAGGACGATGATGCCATCCGGCGCCCCGCGCGCCGCATCCCAAGGCGGAAACCTCTGCTCCAGTGGATAGAGCAACCAATTCCCGAGCGGCGAAAATCCGCAGATCGCCAGAAGCAGAACGGAAGCGATCAGAAGCCTGCGGCCCAGCACCGCCCACCGCGTGGCCGAAAGCACCGCGCCGAGCACGCCGGCGACAATCAGGAGGTTCACTGGCAACAGCAGGATGCCGAGGGTTTTGGAGAGGAAAAAAAACACGAGAGGCCTCTTGGATTGTCTGGTAGAGCGTCATACGCGACCGATGCCCCAATCAGAAGCCCCGTCATGACGCATCATCACCTGCATTCAAGCCCTGAGACCTGCCACTGGGGCTTCTTCGAAGCAAAGCTCAAACCGGTGCTCACCATCGCCAGTGGCGATGAGGTGACCATCGACACCATCAGCGGGGGCCCCGAGGTGGTGCCGGACCGCAGCCGGTTTCAAGTTCCGCCCGAGCTTTTCGAAGTTCATGCCAGGAGCGAGCGGATGGTGCCCGGTCACATCCTGACCGGGCCGGTCGCTGTGGCGGGCGCCGAGCCCGGTGACGTGCTGGAGGTCGACATCCTCGATGTCGGGCTCCGCCAGGACTGGGGCTACAACCTGATCCGGCCGCTCGCCGGCACGCTGCCGGACGATTTCCACGAACCCCGGCTGATCAACATTCCGCTCGACCGGACGCGCATGGTGGGCCGGCTGCCATGGGGGCTCGATCTGCCGCTGTCACCGTTTTTTGGCGTGATGGGCGTGGCGCCGCCGCCGGCCTGGGGCCGCATCACCTCGCTGATCCCGCGCGCGATGGGCGGCAACCTCGACAACAAGGAGCTGACGCCGGGGGCGAAGCTCTATTTGCCGGTGTTCGTGCCTGGCGCGCTTTTTTCCTGCGGCGACGGCCACGGCGTCCAGGGCGACGGCGAAGTCTGCGTCACCGCGATCGAGACCGCGCTGCAGGGGCATTTCAAACTGACGCTGCGCAAGGATTTGCGGCTCGACTACCCCCGCGCCGAGACACCGACACACTACATGACGATGGCGATGGATCCGGATCTCGATCAGTGCGTGGTGCGGGCCCTGCGCGACATGATCGTGCTGCTCGGCGAGAAACGGAACCTGTCGCGCGAAGATGCCTATACCTTATGCAGCCTGGCTGCCGACCTGCGGGTGACGCAGACCGTCAACGGTTCCAAAGGCATCCATTGCATGATCGCGAAGGCGGTCGTCCATGGGTAAGAATAGCTTACCATAGCCTGACCTCGTTCGGGACATTGCCCTTTAAGGCCATTGGCTTCGGTCCGCCGACCACGTACCGTATTGACCAGTTCCGCGAGCAAAGGGGATGGGAAGGAGATGGAGAGACGCCTGGCAGCCATCGTCTGCGCTGACGTCGCCGGTTACTCCCGCATGATGGGCGCCGACGAGGCCGGTACCCATGCCGCGTTCAAGGCCCACCGAAGCGCGATATACCCGATCATTCTCAATCATGGCGGCCGGATCGTGAAGAACACCGGCGACGGATTCCTGCTGGAATTCCCCAGCGTCGTGGGAGCCATCGAATCTGCAATCGGGATGCAGACCCTGATGGCGGAACGGAACAACCACCTCCCGGCGGACCGGGTGATGCCGTTCCGGATGGGCATCCACATGGGGGACGTGATCGCCGATGAGGATGAAGTTTTCGGGGACGGCGTGAACATCGCCGTCCGCCTTGAATTGGTCGCCGCTCCCGGCGGCCTGGCTGTCTCGGGAAAGGCCTATAGCGAGGCGAGCAAGCACCTCAGCGCGCCCCTCGTCGACGGCGGCAAGCACCGGTTCAAGAACATCGCAGAGCCCGTAAGTGTCTGGACCTGGGAGCCAGCCGGGTCTGACTGCCTTAGCCGAGAATTCAGGGAAACATCGGATCTGCCGGCTCAATATCGAACCGCGATCGTGGGGGTGCTTCCCTTTGTCAACCTCAGCGACAGCGCTGACGAGTATTTCTCCGATGGACTGACCGAGGACCTGATCCACGCGCTATCGCTGCAATCATTCTTTCGGGTCCTGAGCCGGAACGCGACCTTCTCCTTCAAAGGCAGGAACCTGAGCACGCGCTTGATCGCGCGGGAAATTGACGCGACCTACTTGATCCAGGGTTCGGTACGGCGTGCGGGAACCAAGATTCGCGTCACGGCCGAGCTGATTGCGCCGGAGAAGGGTGAACAATTGTGGACCGGTCGATATGACCGGAACATCGACGATCTGTTCGCGATGCAGGATGAAATCACCACTAGTCTGTGCGCCGCATTGGCCCCGGAGATCTATCGGGCGGAAGCTTCAGCTCCCATCCGGTCATCGTCCACTGATCTGACTGCATGGGATCGGTTCATAAGAGGACTTTCCCACTATTACCGACAGACCAAGGTGGATTTCGAAGCCTCGATCGCGCTGTTCAGGGAAGCCATCGCGCTCGATCCGTCGCTTTCAATTGC
This sequence comes from uncultured Alphaproteobacteria bacterium, assembly GCA_963742085.1. Taxonomy (GTDB): domain Bacteria; phylum Pseudomonadota; class Alphaproteobacteria; order Rhizobiales; family Xanthobacteraceae; genus Bradyrhizobium. The sequence goes on from CAVUKM010000008.1 coordinate 43,819, forward strand.
GCGGGCCTATCTTGCCACCATTCTGTTGCAGGGCGTGCACTTTGGATGGATCCGAAGCACGCGCGAATTGTGGACCGAGGCGATGGGCCTTGCCGAAAGCAGTGTCAGGCTCGATCCCCGTTCGTCGTTCGCATTTGCAATTCTGTCCTATGCGCACGCGATGGAGGGGCACTACGAGGCAGCGCTCGACGCCGGAAAAAGGGCGGTCGAGCTGAACCCGTATGACATGGGTGCCCGCGGCGTGCTTGGCTTCTGTCACCTCGTTATCGGGGAACATCGACAGGCCATCGAGTTATTTTCAACGGCCGTGCAGCGCGGCAACAGCGATCCCAGATTTCAGTGGGGGGCCCTGAACGCGTTCAGCCACTACCTTCTCGGACAATATGACGCTTCGTTGTCCTGGGCGCGCGAAGCGCTCTATCTGAATCCCAATCATCTTCAAGTGCTCGCGGTGCGGGCGGCGGCCCTGGCCCAACTGGAGCGAACCGAGGAAGCGGCGCAGGCGGCCGAAGTGCTGCTGAGCAGCTTTCCGGGTCTGACCGTTGAGCGGCACCTGAGGAATTTCCGCTGGAAGACGCCGGCCGACACCGCCCACTACCGGGAGGGACTTTTGAAAGCCGGTGTCCCCGAGAGCAAATTGGCGTTCGCCGAACCTGTCTCGAAGCGGATGGCCTAGGACTCCAACCGTCTCGCGCCGAGACAAATACCCACCACATCTTGCCGGCCTTCCGTTGACACCGATTTGGATTCCGCCAAAGCTCCGGCACACCTTCAAGTGGACGCCGCCGGTAAATTCGCGTTTTGGATTCCTGATCCCTCGCCTCCGGCCACTTTCATAGTTCTGAACTTATGAGGATTGGTCCATGCAAGACGACCGCGTTGGTTCACCTTCAGTCGGCGCGCCTGCCTCACCGATCGCCGTGTCACCCAACAACCCGTGCCCGTTCCTGCGCGCGCTCGTGGCGGGCGGTTTCGTCGATGGCCACACAGTGCCGCTTTCAAGGATTTGCAGGACGATTGAGGCTGCTTCCGGCGAAAATGGGCTCAAGGAAAAGCTGGTCGGACTGGAGACCTATCTTGTCGCCCTGGTCGCGAACGGCCTCGGTCCCTTGCGCCTGCTGCGGAGTTGGTGGTCCGGAGCCGAACTCGACGAGCTGCGCAACGGTCCTCTCGACAAGCGTGGCGCTGGATCACGCATCCTCGGTGTGAACGCCGAGGTGCACGAAAACGAAATCGCCCGCCTTGCCGGATTCGGAAAGGACCGGCCGGCCCCCTCGGGCGGGACGGAGCGCGGACTGACAAGTCCGGAAATCACGGCCTATATGAACGCGAATTTCGAGCGCGCCAGGGGCTCAAGGCGTCCTATCGACCGGCTACTGATGAACGGCGAATGGCCGGTTCTGCTGAACATCATGGGCAAGGGCGAGGGCGAAGCCCGCTACCTCAGCGTGGCGGAGGTCAGGACCTTGTTCGTCGATCGGAGGCTGCCCGAGCGGATCGCCGCGCGCCTCCCGGCGCCCGCGCCGGCGCGCAGTCCGCTTCGTACGATCGGCAAGGCAGCGGCTTGGCTGATCGCGCTGGCGATCGCTGCGGTCGTGGCGATTGCCGAATTTCCGGATCAGGTCGGGACGATCGTGCCGCCGCTCGCGCAGGTGCTGCCGCCCCCTCTGCCAAACCGCGCCCCCGCGAAAGCCGCGGTTTGGCTCGACCAGAACTGGACGACGGAAGACCGGCACTGGTTCCACCATGCAAGCCAGGGCACCGCGACCTTTCAGGTGCCATACGACTGGTTCATGGCGCTGGAACAGCCGGGCCTTCGCCTGCTCAGCCGGCCCGGTTTGCTCAGTGACAGCGCTTATCTCGATCGGTTCGGTTTCCTGCCAAGCCCGAAATCCGTCCACGCCGATGCGGCGAGCCTGCGCCGCTTCGGTTATCTGGGTTCGCCCGATGCGCCGCCGGCGCCGCAATCCGTTGCAGGTCTGCGACCGACGGCGGTCGAGAATTTCGATGGCTTGCCGGTCGGTTTCGCGCGGCTGACCGGCACCACCAACCCCGGGACCGGCCTTCCCGAACCCGACCAGATCGGGCTGACCTGTGCGGCCTGTCACACCGGCAGCATTCGCTACAACGGCACCAGCGTGCGCTTCGACGGCGGCCCGGCCATGGTGGATCTGAAAAAGCTGGAAATCGCCACCGGCCTGGCGGTTGCCTACACCTTGAAAGTGCCCGGACGTTTTGCGCGCTTCGCCGCGCGCGTGCTTGGTCCCGATGCCAGCCCGGCCGAATACAACAAGCTCAAAAAGGAATTGTCAGGGCTTGGCGACCAGCTGCTCAACCAGAAAAACGCCCTGGACAAGGCGGTCGCCGACAAACTGCAGAAGAATACCGAGGAAGGATTCGGGCGGCTCGACGCGCTCAACCGGATCGGCAATCAGGTTTTCTCCACCGACCTGGCGATGTCCGGCCTCAGCGGGTTTGAAAAGAATTTGCACGCCCAGGATGCCCCGGTCAGCTTCCCGCCGATCTGGACCGTTCCATGGTTCCTTTACGCCCAATATGACGCCTCGATCGAACAGCCCCTGATCCGCAACGCCGGCGAGGCGCTCGGGGTTTTTGCCCAGATCAATCTTTCACCCGATTTTTCTTCCAAGGATCTTTTCCGCTCGTCGATCGCGCTTGAGAATCTCGTTCGCATCGAAGCGATGCTGCGCGGTCCGGATCTCACAGCTCCAAGCTTCGGCGGATTGCAGCCGCCGAAATGGCCGTCCCAGATCTTCCCCGATGACCCCCTGTGGAAGATCGATCCGGCGCGCGTAACCAGAGGCCGCGGGATCTATGCCGAGATCTGTGCCGAGTGCCATCTTGGACCGGTCAATGACCCCGCCTTCGACAAGCAATACCCTGAAAAGAGTTTTTGGTCCTCGACTCAATGGGACGCCAGGGAGGAGCTGCTTAATCCGGTCCAGAAGAGCGTGACCGGCATGGGAACGGACTCCGCGCAGGCCGACGTTCTGTTCTCGCGAACCGTCGAGGTTCCGGGCTTCCTGAAAATGGATCCCGCGCAAGACCTCGGGAAGACCTGGGGTTGTCAGGGCTTGCCTACTTACCTCTCAACGGAGATGCCGTTCTCGATTGCTCTGATGATCGCGGTGGACCGCGCCAGCAGGAAATGGATGGAGGATCACGACGTTCCGGAGCAGGATCGCAAATTGCTTTGGGGCAAACGAAAGAACTGCCCCAATCCAAACGATGCGAAAGTAACCCACTATCGCGCGCGACCGTTGAATGGCGTCTGGGCCACCGCTCCCTACCTTCACAACGGTTCGGTTCCCTCGCTCTACTGGATGCTCACGCCCGCGGCCGAGCGCCCCAAGAAATTCTGTATGGGCTCGCGCGACTTTGATCCCCAGCAAGTCGGCTTTCGCGTGGTCCCGGGCGAAACGCCAAACTGCATCAAGGGCGAAACACTGTTCTCGGCGGAGTACCCCGACGGCTCGCCGATCCACGGCAACAGCGTGCTCGGCCACTCGCTGGAGGGAACACCTGGTCCGGGCATTATTGGCCGCAAGCTGACCGAGGACGAGCGGTACGACCTGATCGAGTATTTGAAGACGCTGTAAAGAAGGAGACGCGGGGATGGCCTCTCGGGGCCACCGCCCGCAACCATCCAGCGCCGCGCCATTCAAGTCAGGCGGAGCCTAGTTGGTGGTTCCGCTGGCCCTGGTTTTCTTCGCCGGTGGATCCTTCGAAGCGGACTTGGGTGCCTCCACGGCGCGTGCGCCGCCCCACGGATCGGGCGGGGGCTGGTCGGGAATGTTGCCAAGCGATTTCTTGTAGGCTTTGTCGGACGCCTTTTCCGACTCGATCTGGGTTGGCGACTTCGGCGGATCCTGCGGCGCTGCGGGGGCGCCTCTTTGCGCGTATGCGGGCCCGGCCACCAACAAAGCGATCATGGCTGCGGCTCGAAGAACTTTCATGCGTGTTCCCTCAGTTTTTTCCTAGATATCACCGGGTTCCCCACGGCGCCAACAGCCTACTTTCTCAGCGCACTCTGGCGTTTTTTAGCCTCACCATGTCCGGCCGAGACGGTTGGGACCTGCTGGCCACGGCCAAACCAATAAGGCGATCGAGGGAATTCACCGGCCTGCCGTCCCGGCTAATCCGCCGGCCCCTGGAACTCATTCGGGTCTGTACCGGACGGTATCAGAGTAGCAAAGCCCGGATGCGCGGCTGGTCCTTAGATTCCGTTGGTAAAGATTATCTTAAACATAAAGCGATAGCGTCGTGCCTATATTTTAGGGGGAAATTGCATGACGTTCAAATTGACCGGGGGCCGCCTCCCTTTTTCGCGCCTGAATCTCGGGCCCAAGGCCGTCATGAGCGCCGCGTTGCTGATCGCCATAAATACCGCGTTGCTGGTCGGAGCGGGCTACTGGTCTTTGACCCGCGACTTTGCCATCCGCGCGGAGCGAGATATCGACCTCAACCTGCGCACGCTCACTTTGGCGTTTGGCGAAGCCTTCGCGGATGCGAAGATAGTCATCCGCGACGGCGTCGTCGACCGTATTGAAATTCCCAAGATGCCCGAATTCGCCGATCACCGCATCGTGGACCGGGCGGTCTCCTACGTCGGAGGCAACGCAACGCTTTTCGTCTATGACGATGCATCGCAGCAGTTCGTCCGCCGAACCACGAACGTCAAGAAAGAAAACGGTGATCGGGCCGTTGGCACACATCTCGCGGCAGATCATCCCGGGCAGGCCATGCTTCGCCGTGGCCAGGCTTACAAGGGCCCCGCGATGTTGTTCGGTCGTCGCTTTTATACGGCCTATCAGCCGGTGTTCAATCCCGCGGGCAAGGCGATCGGCATCATCTATGTCGGAATTCCGACGGCAGAGCTCGACGCCATGCTGTGGCAGGCGATCAGCGCGATGGCAATCGCCGCCGGCATCGCCGCGCTGCTCGCGCTTGTGATGACAATGGCGCTCGTTCGCCGGGTCACCAAGCCGCTGAGGGCGGTGGCGGAAACACTGACCGTCCTTGCCGAAGGAAGGACGGACGTCGAGGTTCAGCACGCCGATCGCCACGACGAAATCGGCGTGATCGCCCGTACCGTCAGCGTGTTCAAGACCAACCGCATCGAGCGCCACCAACTCGAGGCCGAGCGCATCAGCGCTGAAAGGCAGGCGACAGAGCAGCGCAAGGCGGAGCTCAATCAATTTGTCGAGGCGTTCCGGACCAAGATCGGCGGAATCATCGAGCGGGTTCTGAATTCTTCGGGACAATTCGAAAAGGATGCCCATACGCTCTCCGTGACGGCGCACTCGACGGCAGAAATGTCCGGCCTGTCCGCCAATGCATCGAGACAGGCTTCCGAACATGTCCGCAGCGCCGCGACCGCATCGAACCAATTGTCCGAGTCGATCGTCGAAATCAGCCGCCGGGTCCAGGATTCCAACAGTGTTGCCGCAGATGCGGTCAAACAGGCCGACGCAACGGATCAGCGGATGGCCGAACTATCGGCGGCCGGCGACCGGATCGGGGACGTGGTGAAGCTGATCACATCCATTGCGGAACAGACCAATCTCCTCGCGCTCAATGCCACCATTGAAGCCGCCCGCGCCGGCGATGCCGGCCGCGGTTTTGCGGTGGTCGCGCAAGAGGTCAAGACCCTTGCGGGTCAGACCGCAAAAGCCACCGACGAGATCAGTTCGCACATCGTCAACATGCAGCGCGCTACAGGAGAATCGGTCGATGCGATCAAGGCCATCGGCCAGACAATCGAGCGCATCAGCGAGATCACCAGCTCGATTTCTTCGGCTGTCGAGGAGCAAGGCACCGCGACCCACAACATCGCGCAAGGGGTCGAGGCTGCCGCCGGCGGTACCCTCGATGTCGCCGAAAATATCGAGCGCGTCGCGCGCGGCGCCAGCGAAACCGAGACGACCTCAAGCCAGATGCTGGGATCGGCAAAGGCTTTGTCGGAGGTCAGTATCCACCTCAGGGACGAGGTCGAGAAATTTCTGGACAGCGTTCGGGCGGCCTGACGTGACGGCGGGATGCTTCCGGCATTCGGGCGCGTCCCGTGGAATGGCGGCCTAACCCAGGCGCCACCCGACTTCCTCGGCAAAATTGCTGTAGAACTCCGCGTCATAGGCCTGCTCCGGCATCTGCCGCACGCGCTCGTCCAGCCGGCGAGCGTCATCGCCGACCAGAATGCGCCAGCGCCCGGCCTTGACACCCTCGAGAATGACCTTTGCGGCGGCAGCCGCTGTCATCGGCGCATCCTCGCGAAAGCTGCGTGCGCGTTCGGCCGCCATCGCCTGAACATCCTCATCCGACATGGCCGAAGCGTCGATGCCGGCCGCCGCCAGACGCACGCGGGTCTGCGCGATCTCGTTCTCGCTCAACCTGTCGGAATCCGTGCCGTTCTGCACTTTGCGCGAATTCGAGACAATCGAGGTGCCGATATGACCGGGCATAACCACCGAGCATTTGATATGCGGCGCATTGAGCCGCAGATCATTGATCAACGCTTCGGTGAATCCCTTCACCGCGAATTTCGCCGCGCTATAGGCGGTGTGCGACACGCCTGGCCCAAGCGAGGCCCAGAAGCCGTTGACGCTCGAAGTATTGACGATGTGTCCCTCGTCGGCCTTGACCAGCATTGGCAGAAAGGTGCGGACACCGAGATAAACCCCGCCCCAGCAGATGTTGAAAGTCCTCTCCCACTGCTCGCGGGAGTTGGTGAACAGGCTTCCGCCGCCGCCGATGCCGGCGTTGTTGAACAACAGATGAATCTTGTCGGTCACCTGTTGCGCGGCGACTTCATCGCGAAAGCGCGATAGCTGGTCTTCGATGGAGACATCGGCGAGATGCGTGGTGACGCGCAGGCCCTGCGGCAGCCTTTCCACCTCGCAAAGTCGCCTGGTCTCCGCCATCGCGGCTTCGGAGACGTCGCACATCGCGACGTTGCAGCCCTCTGCGACCAGCTGGCGCGCAAGCTCGCGGCCCATCCCTGTGCCGCCGCCGGTAATGACGGCGATCTTTCCGGCAAAATCCTTCATGGGAAACAGGCGCCTTTCCGGGTCAGTTAACGCTGGCGCCTCGCTTTGAATCCGCAAGAAACCGTCACCGCCCGGCCTAAATATGCTAGGTTTCGGCCATGCTGTCGATCAGCCGCGAGACGGAGCGCCGGGCCAAGTGCGAAAGATCGGTTATAAAGCCCTGACGGCCATATTGACGATCGGACGGCACTCAAAGAAACATATCGATTGGACGCTGACCATCGCGATCTTCTCGACGATTGTCACGATTGGCCTCGTCGCCCTTTATGTCCTGCAAGGCGGGACTGATCTTCGCTGATCCTCATCCAGCGTGTTGAACCAGGTGAACGGTCAGCTGACAACACCCCCTTCAGGCGGCGAAGCCGCAAGCGTTTCATGCTTGGCGGCCGATGCACGCTTTGATCGTTTGGTGACCGGCTTTGACCTGACCTCATCCTCTGCGGGGGTGTTCATCGCCGCGGACATCTCGTCAAGAACCACCTTGTACTCGCCGGCAGCTTCCTCCAAACAAATGTCTCTTTTTCCCGAAGATGCCTCTTGCACCTGTGCCAGTTCGACAGCCCTGTGATCGAACCGCACCCGCTCAAGTTTCTCGCCGACAAACCAGACGCAAAGCACGCCCGTCACTTTGTTATCGTCCAGGATATCGGTGTTGACCGTATCCACGGTCATGACGGGGCCACCGGATTTCAGGATGACGAGATCGCCGGACTTGATAACGGTCATTGATAGAGCCCACGGCCACAGCGGCGAATCGCGTGCGATCGCATCACAACAGTAACAAATTGTTGCAAACGCTCACCCGCACGGAGCAAAAAGAGACACACGTCTCGCACGCGTCTCTCGACAAGCACCGCCTGCCTTCCGACCAGCGCCGCACCGTCGCGGGATAGGGCTCCGTCCCGGGCGTTCACGTCCAACGATCGGCGCAGCCATCGCGTCGACCAATTTTTCACTTAGGCTATCATGAGGAACTGATTCGCGGCACGAACATTGCTTCAAACGATCTGGCTGGGAAACTCAGGAGTGTGGCATGAAACGCCTCGTCCTTTGTACAGCGTTCGGTTGCATCATGAGCGTAGCGAGTGCCCGTGACTTCGGGCAATGGGAAGCGACAGATCCGCAGATACGCGAGTGGTACCAGGCCTTGATGCAGCCGGATAATCCGGCGGTCTCATGTTGCGGCGAAGCGGATGCTTACTGGGCGGACGCGTTTGAAGTCGATGGCGACAAATATGTCGCCATCATCACCGACTCCCGACCCGACGGGCCGCTACGGCGCAAACACATCGACGTCGGAACGAAATTTGTCATACCGAACCACAAGCTGAAATACGACCAGTCGAACCCGACCGGTCACGGCATCCTCTTCCTGAGCAGGGGTGACTACGTTTATTGCTACGTGGCGCCGGGCGGTGTCTGATTTTTGCGCAGGGACGGCCAACGCGCACGGCATTGGCTGACCGCGCCAGAAACTCAATCCATTCCAGGGAAGTTGAGGTGTCCTGCCCTGGATGATCGACGCAGGATCGCGAAACGCGCGATCAAGATTATTTCGGCATCGCCGCACAACGACGGCTTAATTGATAAGCCTCGGAATCCGACCGCAGCAGCATCTTTACGGGAGCGACGATCCGCAGTGATGTCGATTCCGACCGCGGCAGAGGCTACGTTCAACCCCAGCCATGCGGCCAGCAAGATTGAAATTTTGGTCGGAGCGAGAGGATTTGAACCTCCGACCCCTAGTCTCCCAGACTAGTGCGCTAACCGGGCTGCGCCACGCTCCGATGCCGTTCCCTTAGCTTCGATCAGGCTGGCGCGCAAGGCGGGCGATTCTGCCCCGGACACCGGCGAAGTGCCGGTTCCGTCGAGATGGGCCTACCCATCCTTCAGTGCGGCATCCAGCAATTGCCGGCAGGCAATCAGATCCTGCAGCACGGCTTTCAGGCGCGCGACGTCCAGCGCGGGGGCCAGGTCGGCCACGCCGGGGATGGGGTCCTCGTCGAACTCCTCGATGTCCCCGCCCCTGCTGCGTGCGGCCAGGCGTGAAGCCCGGCCCGCCTCCCCACCGTCGTAATCGTCATCGTCCAGGTCGATGCTGGGGATCGCGTGATCGTCATCCTCCAGGATGCTTTGCCCGATCACCTCTTCGATGGCGCCGAACGAAGCTACCGCGGAAGCATCCGCCAACCGCTGGACCGACCCGATGCCATGTTCCTTCAAGATGCGCTGCACGCCGCGGATGGTATAGCCCTCGCCGTACAGGAGCCGGCGGATCCCCCGGAGCAGATCGACGTCGTCGGGGCGATAGTAGCGACGGCCCCCGCTCCGCTTCATCGGCTTGATCTGGCTGAAGCGCGTCTCCCAGAACCGCAGGACGTGCTGGGGAATGTCGAGGTCGTCGGCGACCTCGCTGATGGTTCGGAACGCATCCGGCGACTTGTCCAAATGCCAGCTCCTCTTAGGGTCGCCCCGCTTGAATGATCGACCTAGTCGGCCTTGCCCTCGCCGTTGCCGGCGCTGTGCCCGTTGATCCGCTGCTTCAGAATGGCCGACGGTTTGAACACCATTACGCGACGTGGCGAAATCGGCACCTCGGTGCCGGTCTTGGGGTTGCGGCCGATCCGCTGGCCCTTCTTGCGCACCATGAACGAGCCGAACGAAGACAGTTTCACCGTCTCGCCCTTCTCGAGGCAATCGGTGATCTCCTTCAAGACCAGTTCGACGAACGCCGACAACTCCGTGCGCGACAGTCCCACCTTCTGGTAGACGGCTTCGCACAGGTCAACACGTGTGACGGTTTTTCCGGTTCCGGTCATCGCCTGCCCCAACTCACGGCGAACAAAATATTCGTATCTGAAATTAAGAGCTTAACCACCGACGGTCAACAGCGCTCATTCATGCAATAGCATGAATGAACGTCGCGAAGTATATAGATTTTTTTAACGTCCCGCTTACCAGCGCAATAGCGCCGACCCCCAGGTGAAGCCGCCGCCCATGGCTTCGAGCAGGACCAGATCGCCCTTCTTCACGCGCCCATCGGCGACCGCGACCGACAGCGCCAGCGGAATCGAGGCCGCCGACGTGTTGCCGTGCAGGTCGACCGTGAGCACCACTTTCTGCGGTGCAATATGAAGCTTGTGCGCCGAGGCATCAATGATTCGCTTGTTGGCCTGATGAGGAACGAACCAGTCGATGTCCTCCGCGGTGGTGCCGGTCGCTTCGAAGGCATCGACGATCACGTCGGTTATCATGCCGACGGCATGCTTGAACACCTCGCGGCCCTCCATCCGGAGATAACCCACGGTGCCGGTCGTGGACGGACCGCCATCGACGTACAATTTCGACTTGTGCCGACCGTCGGAACGCAGATGGGTCGTCAATATCCCTCGATCGGAGGACTTGCCGGGCTGCGATTGGGCCTCCAGCACGACAGCGCCGGCGCCGTCACCGAACAGCACGCAGGTGCCGCGGTCGTTCCAGTCGAGAATTCGCGAGAAGGTTTCGGCGCCGATCACCAGCGCACGCTTGAAGGCGCCGGTACGCAGGAAGTTGTCCGCCGTAGCGAGGGCAAAAACGAACCCGGAGCACACCGCCTGCAAGTCGAAGGCCGCGCCGTGGTGGATACCAAGCCCCTCCTGGACCGCAACCGCCGTCGCCGGGAAGGTGTTGTCGGGCGTCGAGGTTGCCAGCACGATCAGGTCGATCGACTGCGCATCGATGCCGGCATTGGCAAGCGCCGCCCGCGCGGCATTGATCGCTAGGTGGGAGGTGTACTCGCCCTCGGCGGCAATATGGCGCTGCCGGATGCCGGTGCGCTGCACTATCCACTCGTCGGAAGTATCCAATCGCGTCGCCAGTTCGGCATTGGTCAGGATCCGCCGCGGCAGGTAGGCGCCACAGCCGAGCACGACTGAACGTATCGCAGTCACGAGACAGCCTCCTGCGCGGTCGGCGCCTGAGCGAGCGCGCTGCCGTCACGGTTGAGCATTTGATTGATCTTGTTGAGGAGATCGTAGCGGACCATCTCATAGCCAACATCGACCGCATAGGCAAAGCCTTCGGCGTCGGTTCCGCCATGGCTCTTGACGACGATTCCGTTCAGTCCGAGCACTACGCTGCCATTGGATTTCGAGGGATCGAGCTTGTCGCGCAGCGCCTTGAAGGCATTCCTGGCGAACCAGTAACCGATCTTCGAACGCCAGCTCTGTGACAGCGCCGCACGCAGGAATTCGGTGATCTGGCGCGCCGTGCCTTCCGCGGCCTTTAGTGCAATGTTGCCGCTGAACCCTTCGGCGACGATGACGTCGGCAGCCCCCTTGCCAATTCCGTCGCCCTCGACGAAACCGATATATTCGAGCTGGGGTAGGTTCATCGCGCGCAGCAACTCCGCCGCCTCGCGAATTTCCTCGCGGCCCTTGATCTCCTCGACGCCGATATTGAGCAACCCGACCGTCGGCCGTTCCAGATTGAAAAGCACGCTCGCCATGGCGCTGCCCATCACCGCCAGCGCCACCAGATGATGCGCATCGCCGCCGATGGTGGCACCGAGGTCGAGCACCACTAAATCGCCGCGCGCCGTCGGCCATATCGCCGCCAGTGCCGGCCGGTCGATCCCGGGCAGCATGCGCAGGCAAAACCGCGCCATCGCCGCCAGCGCCCCGGTATTGCCGGCGGACACCGCAACGTGGGCCTCGCCCTTCTTGACCGCGTCGATGGCGAGCCACATCGACGAGGTCTTGCGGCCACGGCGCAGTGCCTGACTGGGCTTGTCGTGCATGCTGACGGCGACATCGGTGTGGATGACGCGCGAAGCCGCCTTCATCGCCGGATGTTTAGCCAGTTGGGCTTCGATCAACGCGCGATCGCCGAACAACAGAAATTCAGTGTCGGGATGCCGGGTCAATGAAATCGCGGCGCCGGGAATGACGACCGATGCGCCGACATCGCCACCCATGGCGTCAAGCGCGATTCGAACCTTTTGAGGCATGAACGTCCCGGAAACCTGATCTCTTGCGGACTGGAAGCGGTGGACCGCGGAAATCGCCGCGGATAGCGGCGATCGGCGAAGCGCAACGCTGCACCCCGGCCGGGCCGCGACAATAGCGTTTCTCCGCCCCGACACAACCTCTTGACCGCTTCCTTTTGCCGGCGAAGCCGCAGTAAGGCAAATTCGCAATGTGTGAATAACCCCAGCTATTTCAATGCACTAAATGAATTACGAGGGCTCGGCAGGTGGCGGAGATTTGTTGCGCGGCAAGTTCTGCAGCCGCCTTCAACCCCCTTTACCGCCTCCGGGCTTGCCCGGACGCTTCTTGGGAGCCGACGCGTCGAGCCGCAGCGCCTTGAGCGCCGCAAACGGGTGATCGTTTGGGTCGGCGGATTCCGTCGGCGGCTGGAAAACCGCGTCCGGCTTGCGCGGGTAAGGATCCACGGCCAGGAACAAGCGCGTCGGTGACGAGCCGGCCAAGATCGATCACCCCATTGATGATCGGCTCCGGCGGATCCGGAATCTCCACCTCGCTTTCGGCAGCCTCATCGACCAGATCGGACAATTCCGGAATTTGCTCCGGTGGCGCAAAGACCAGGTCGATCGGCTCGTCGATCTCGTTCTCGATCGGATCGAGCGTCACCACGCAGGTCTGTCCAATCCGCGCCCGCACGTGGCCTGTGACATGGACGCGGCCCTGGCTTTTGGGCATCACATCCAGAGAAGCGCTCGCCGACAGGACTTCCCGCAATCCCCCGACGTCTGCGATGGCCTCGCGCACCGCCTGATCGGCCTGGAAGTCGCGATGCAATCCGGTGTCGGGTATTTGCGCCACGGTGAGGGGAACGCGCCAGGGATCTGCTGTTTTCATCATGGTGATGTCTTCTATTTATGGCTGGGCGCCCGCCTCGGCCGGCAAAGGGAACTTCCACGCCGCACTCCGGAGCGCTGTCTCGTCGAGAGCGGCCATGCCTGCGATGGCCGTCTCGGCATAGATGGCGAGCCGCCGCGCTGTTGCGATGCCCTCCCCGTTCAGGATGTTCTTGCAGAGCGCCTGCGCGAGCGGTTCCCTTCCCGACGCCAAAGCGAGATCATAAGCGGCAGCCCGGCCGTAAAACGCCTCCCCGAAGGCCTGCATGCGCTTGGGGACCGCAAGATCGCCAACACCCATTTCCCTCAAATTGGCGTCCATGTCGTCGCAGAAGTGGTCGAAAAGCGCCTGGGAGAGGTCCGCGCCGTCTTGGGTGGGCTTAATTCGCCGCAATACCATCCACAAATGCAGCACCAGCAGGTCAAAACGACCATCAACCGTGTCCGGTACGCCCAAATCACGGTAGAATAACGGTTCTCGCGCTTGCGTCACGATCATGCCATAGATGGCCTCAATGGTGCCTCGCAAGGGCGCTTGGGGTTTCCTGAAGTGGTTGAACGGCCAAAGCATTGTGGGTTCCGAAAGCGAGCCGCAAAGGATTGCCTATTGGGGCCCGCGCCTGTTGCAATCCGGCGTGCTGCCCGGTACGTCAACGCCTCGCGCGATGCAAGGGGATGAGACCAGTTCCGGAATGATTGAGTCCAGCCAGAATAGCTCTCCGCGCGGCTTCGCAACGCGCTGGCGCGGTATGCGCGCCGCCGCCGCGATCGCGTTGGTGTGCGCGGTGCTGGGCGGCTGCGGCGAGCAGTTTCAGAAGGGCTACATCCTGCCGCCGGGCGCGCTGGAGCAAATTCCCATTGGGGCAAGCCAGGATCAGGTCCTGATCGTGATGGGGACGCCGTCCACGGTCGCAACCCTCAACGGCGAGGTCTTCTATTACATCTCGCAGCGCGCCGATCGCCCGCTTGCTTTCATGAACGACAAGATCGTCGACCAGCGCGTGATCGCGATCTATTTCGACAAAAACCGCCAGGTCAGGCGGCTCGCCAATTACGGGCTGAAGGACGGCATGATTTTCGACTTCATCAGCCGCACCACTCCGACATCGGGCCAGGAGATCAATTACGTGGCGCCGCTGTTCAAGGCGCTCAACGTCGGTCAGGGTCAGTAAAAGGGTTTCAAGCTCGAAGCGCGGCCCTTGTGGGGCACACAGGCGACGGGCATTGGCCCCGGCTACTTGACCCCCGGCTACTTGATCCCCAGCTACTTGGCCCCAACTAAAAACCCCGCGGCTCGCACCGCGGGGTTTTTCGTGATCATTGGTCGGCGCTCAGTGCGCCAGGATCGCCAGCAGCAAGAGCGCCACGATGTTGGTGATCTTGATCATCGGGTTGACGGCGGGACCCGCCGTGTCCTTGTAGGGGTCGCCGACGGTATCGCCAGTCACCGCCGCCTTGTGAGCGTCGGAACCCTTGCCGCCATAGTGACCGTCCTCGATGTACTTCTTGGCGTTGTCCCAGGCGCCGCCGCCCGAGGTCATTGAGATCGCGACGAACAGACCGGTCACGATCACCCCGAGCAGCATCGCGCCGACGGCCGAGAACGCCGCCGACTTGCCGGCCGCGCCACCGCCCGCAATCCAGTAGATCGCGAAATAGACGAAGATCGGGGACAAGACCGGCAGGAGCGAGGGGATGATCATTTCCTTGATCGCCGCCTTGGTCAGAAGGTCGACCGCCTTGCCGTAGTCCGGCTTGTCGGTGCCCTGCATGATGCCGGGCTTCTCACGGAACTGACGCCGCACTTCCTCGACGATCGCACCGGCCGCCCGGCCGACCGCCGTCATGCCCATCGCGCCGAACAGATACGGCAGCAGGCCACCGAACAGCAGGCCGACCACGACGTAGGGGTTGTTCAGCGAGAAGTCCGGATTGACGCCCTTGAAGTAAGCGTGGTTGGCAGCATCCCCAATGAAGAATTTGAGATCCTGGTTGTAGGCCGCAAACAGCACCAGCGCGCCGAGACCGGCGGAGCCGATCGCGTAGCCCTTGGTGACCGCCTTGGTGGTGTTGCCAACCGCATCGAGCGCGTCGGTCGATTTGCGGACTTCCTTGGGCAGACCGGCCATTTCGGCAATGCCGCCGGCATTGTCGGTAACCGGGCCGAAGGCGTCGAGCGCCACGATCATGCCGGCCAAGGCCAGCATCGTGGCGGTGGCGATCGCGATGCCGAACAGGCCGGCAAGGCTGTAGGTGACGAGGATGCCGGCGATGATGACGATCGCGGGCAGCGCGGTCGCCTCCATCGAGATGGCAAGGCCCTGGATCACGTTGGTGCCGTGCCCCGTGACGGAAGCCGCCGCAATCGACTTCACCGGGCGATAGTCGGTGCCGGTGTAGTACTCGGTGATCCAGATGATCAGGCCGGTGACGGCGAGGCCGACGACGCCGCACTCGAACAACGCCATGCCGGTGTATTCAACCCCGGCGAGCTTGCCGAAGCCGATCAGCCAGTAAATTACGGCGGCGACGCCGATCAGCGACAGGATGCCTGTCGCGATCAGGCCCTTGTAGAGCGCGCCCATGATCGACTGGCTGGCACCGAGCTTGACGAAGAAGGTCCCGATGATCGAAGTGATGATGCAGATGCCGCCGATCGCAAGCGGCAGCGTCATCATGTTGAGCAGTATCGGCGTCTTGGCGAAGAAGATCGCCGCCAGCACCATGGTGGCGACCGCGGTCACCGCGTAGGTCTCGAACAGGTCGGCGGCCATGCCGGCGCAATCTCCGACGTTGTCGCCGACGTTGTCGGCGATGGTCGCGGGGTTGCGCGGATCGTCCTCGGGAATGCCCGCTTCGACCTTGCCAACGAGATCGCCGCCGACGTCGGCGCCCTTGGTGAAGATACCACCGCCGAGACGCGCGAAGATCGAGATCAGCGAAGCGCCGAAGCCGAGCGCCACCAGCGCATCCACCACGGTGCGACTGTCAGCGGCCAGGTGCAGCGAGAAAGTAAGGAAACCGAAATAAAGCGTGACGCCAAGCAAAGCCAGACCCGCGACCAGAAGGCCGGTGATGGCACCCGCCTTGAAGGCAAGTTCAAGCCCGCCGGCCAGCGAGATGGTTGCGGCCTGCGCGGTGCGGACGTTGGCGCGCACCGAAACGTTCATGCCGATGAAGCCGGCCGCGCCCGACAGGATCGCGCCGATGGCAAAGCCGACCGCAACGAGCAAGCCGAGGAAGTAGGCCAGCAGCGCGAAGATCACGATGCCGACCATACCGATCGTCGCGTATTGGCGCCTGAGATAGGCCTGCGCGCCTTCGCGCACGGCAGCTGCGATTTCCTGCATGCGCGGATTGCCGGCATCCGATTTCATAACCGATGCCGTCGCCCAGATGGCGTAAACGATGGAAAGCGCTCCGCAGAACACAATCGCCCATAATGCTGTCATTGAATTTGCCTCGGATCTATCTTGATGCTCACCCCACGCCGGTCGCCGCGAGCGCGGCGGGCGCATAAAAAGAAGGCCCGCCCTGCCCAAAAGGGCGGCCTCAAATCGGGCGGGACCATGCCAAAATCACCTCCCCGGCGCAACGCCGGGGTGCGTGAAAATGGTCGATTTCAGCAGGTATTTACGCCGAGCCGGACGCTTTTAGGCAAAATCCTAGAAATGACTGTAGGACAGACGCGTGAGCGACATGTCCCTGCCCTGCGCATCCAGGAATTTGGGCGGAGACGCCGCAGCGATCACGGTTCCAATCGAACTCACGGCCACCCCCGCGATAGCGGCGGCTCGCGCGAAGGGCTCAAAGCCGTCCTCAGGGATCGCGCACAAAATCTCGTAATCGTCGCCGCCGGAAACCAGGGCCTCGATGCCGACCGCGCCCGCCGCGAGCGCTGCCGCGGCGGCTGCGGACAGGGGGATGCCCGGCACATCGATGACGGCCGACACGCCGGACGCCGCGCAAAGCTTGGCCAGATCGCCGGCAAGACCGTCCGACACGTCCATCGCCGCATGGGCGTGATCGCGGAGCGCCTGCGCGAGCGCATTGCGGGGCTGGGGCAACCGATAGCGGTCGACCAGCATTTCGCGCGCCGCGGCGTCCCCGGCAAGCGCGGCAGCCACCTTGCCCCCTCGGAGAATGTCGAGGCCGAGCGCGGCATCGCCGATCGTCCCCGTCACCACAACGCGGTCGCCGGGCCTGGCGCCGCTGCGGCGGACCATCTGGCCGGCGGGCACCCGCCCGAAGGCCGCGATCGATATCATCACCGGACCCGGCGTCGAAACCGTATCGCCGCCCAGCAGCGGACAGCCGTATTGCGTCGCGTCCTCGCCCAGCCCACGCGCGAACGGCGCGAGCCAGGCATCGTCGGCGCTGCGCAACGCCAATGTCAGCAGGAAGCCGGCCGGTGTCGCGCCCTTGGAGGCGAGATCGGAAAGGTTCACCCGCAGCGCCTTGCGCGCGATGGTGTCCGGCGGATCACCGGAGAGAAAGTGTACACCCTCGACAATGGCGTCGGTCTTGACCACGATATCGTCGCCCGAGGGCTCGAGGATCGCCGCATCGTCGACGAGGTTGAATGCGCCCGGGGCGGTCGCCAGCGGCTTGAAATACCGCGCGATCAGCGCGTCCTCTCCGGATGCACCTGCACCGGGGGCAGTCATCTCACCGGCCCGCCCGCACAAACTCGTCGGCGCGAAACTGGCGGCCGATCTGGTCGAGCACCGCATTCACCATGCCGGTCTCATCCGCCTCGACAAAGGCGTGCGCGACATCGACATATTCGGAAACCACGACGCGGCCCGGCACGTCCTTGCGATGCTCCAGTTCGTATGCACCGGCGCGCAACACCGCGCGCAGGATGGCGTCGATCCGCTTCAGCGGCCAGCCTCTCGAAAGCGCGTCGTCGATCAGGGGATCGAGCCTGGCCTGATCGCGCACCACGCCGGACACGATGTCGCGGAAAAATGCCGCTTCAGCCGGCAGGTATTTGTCGCCTTCGACCTCGCCGCCGAGCCAATGGCTCTCGAATTCCGCGAAGATGTCGTTGATCCCGGCGCCGCCGATGTCCATTTGATAAAGCGCCTGCACGGCGGCGAGCCGCGCTGCACCGCGCCGGTTCGCTTTCCTGTCCGGTCCTTTTGGCTGTTTTTTCTTGTCCTCTGCCATGATCAGGCCCGCGCCAGCCGGCGTTTGATCCGCAGCATGGCAAGCGCCGCGCGCGCAGCGTCGCCGCCCTTGTTGAGCTCGCTCGGTCGCGCCCGCGCCCACGCCTGCGCGTCGGTGTTGACGGTAATGATGCCATTGCCGAGCGGGATTTTTCTTGTAACGGCAAGTTCCATCAGCGCGCGCGAGGATTCCATCGACACGATCTCGAAGTGGATGGTGTCGCCCCTGACGACGCAGCCCAGCGCAATCACCGCATCATAGGGCTTGCCGCTGTTTTGGGCGGCATCGAGCGCGATCGCGATCGCGGCCGGGATTTCTAGCGCGCCCGGCACCGTGATCACCTCGTGGGTGACGCCGGCGGCCTTCAGCTCGGCGACCGCGCCTTCCAGCAGCGCGTCCTGGATATCGTCATAAAAGCGCGCTTCTACGATCAGCGCGCGTGCGCCGGAAATGTCGGTCTGATCCTTTAACGGTGCGCGCCGCGCGTCTGCCATCTCGTTCCCATTTATTGATCGGTCGGTGCGGGTTTTAGGCGCAGCAGCCTCTAAAGCCAAGGGCCGCTTCTATTTCATTTCCGACAACCTTGCCGCGTAGCGCGCCATCAGGTCGACCTCGATATTGACCTCGCTGCCCGCACGCCAGCCATGTAGCGTCGTCACATTAAGCGTGTGCGGAATGATCAGCACCGAAAAGGCGACCTCGTTGACGGTATTCACCGTCAGCGACACGCCATCGAGCGTTACCGAGCCCTTGGGCGCGATGAAGCGCGCCAGCTCGCGCGTGGTGCGCAGTTCAAACCGCGCCATGTCGGGCAGATCGTCGCGCGTGACGATGGTCGCGATCCCGTCCGCATGTCCGGCAACGATGTGGCCGCCGAGTTCGTCGCCGATCTTCAGGGCACGCTCCAGATTGAGTTTGGTGCCGACGGTCCAGTGTTTCGCGGTGGTCATTCGAAGCGTTTCGGCGGCGGCATCGACATCGAACCAGGTCTTGCCCTGTTCGATGCCGGAGGCGACCACAGTCAGGCAAACGCCGTTGCAGGCGATCGAGGCACCGTCGGCGATGGTCGAACGGTCGTACCGGCAAGCGACGCGAAGCCGGTGCAGTTGCCCCTGCGCGGTTGCCGTCAGGCTGACGATCTCGCCGATGTCGGTGACGATCCCGGTAAACATTAAGCGCGCTCGTACACGGTGAGGGTGTCCTTATCGAGGCTCTCGCTAGCAGAAACGCGAAAGCCCGGCGACTGCGTGATTGAGGTGAGCGGCAATGCGTCCAGCGCCTCGACGCCGTCGGCGCCAACAGCTCCGGGGCCACGCAGCAGCCAGAATTCGTCGACGAGGCCGGCCGCCACGAAGGAGGCAGCCACGCGCGCACCGCCTTCCACCAGAAGCCGCGTGATGCCCCGCTCCGCCAATGCGCGCAGCACCGCCAACAGGTCCAGCCCCTGATGCGGCGCGGCCGTGGTGGTGACGCGGATTACCTGCGCGCCGGCCGCACCCAGTTTCACGGCCGCCGGCGCCTCCGCAAGGCTCGACGTCATTACCCACAGCGGCGTGGCGCGGGCCGAATGCACCAGCCGGCTGGTGCCTGATATCCGCAACGCACGGTCCAGCACCACCCGCACCGGCGAACGCGCCTCCATGCCCGGCAGGCGGCAGGTCAACAGCGGATCGTCGGCCTGCACGGTTCCGATCCCGACCAGGATGGCGTCGCATTGCGCGCGCAGCAGGTGCATGCGTGCCTTAGCGGCCTCACCCGAGATCGCTACCGGCTTGTGGCCGGCGGCGGCGATCTTGTCGTCGGTGGAAACCGCCAGCTTGAGGATCACATGCGGGCGCTTGTCGCGGACGCGCCTGAAATGCCCGGCATGATCGCGCGCAGCCTCACCAGCGCCAAGCCCGATATCGACCGCGATCCCCGCGGCGCGCAGCCGGGCGTGCCCCTGCCCCGCCACTTCCGGGTTGGGATCCTCGATCGCCGATACCACGCGCTTGATCCCCGCGGCGATCACCGCATCCGTGCAGGGCGGCGACTTGCCGACATGCGAACATGGCTCCAGCGTTACATAGAGGGTGGCACCGCGGGCGGCTTCGCCGGCGCGCGCCAGTGCGACCGGCTCGGCGTGCGGCCGGCCGCCGGGCTCGGTCCAGCCGCGCCCGACGATGACGCCATCCTTGACCACCACGGCACCGACGGCGGGATTGGGCCAGGTGCGGCCGAGCCCGCGCCGTCCGAGCACCAGCGCCAGCTGCATGAAGCGCCGGTCGGCAGCCTTCGATTCCTTCGATTTCTGCGCGAACTGCTCTTCCAGAATGCGGAAGATCATTTGCGTAACAGGGCAATCCGCGCGTCGTCGTCGCCGGACAGCTCGCCGAGCACCGCCTCAAAGTCCTTTGCTTCGCGGAAATTGCGATAGACCGAGGCGAAACGCACATAGGCGACGTCATCGAGCTGGCGCAGATGCTCCATCACGATCTCGCCGATCGCCTCCGACGATATCTCCGCTTCGCCACCGCTTTCGAGTTCGCGCACGATGGCGGAGACCATTTTCTCGACCCGCTCCGGATCGACCGGGCGCTTGCGCAGGGAGATCTGCAGCGAGCGCACCAGCTTGTCGCGATCGAACGGCACCCTTCGGCCGTTGCGCTTGATGACCGTGAGCTCGCGCAACTGCACGCGCTCGAACGTGGTGAAGCGGAAATTGCAGGCGACACATACCCGCCGCCGCCGGATCACGGCCGAATCCTCGGTCGGACGCGAGTCCTTCACCTGCGTATCGAGACTATTGCAGCTTGGGCAACGCATCCGGCCAGAGCCCCACTAATAAATCGGGAAACGATCGGTGAGCGCTTTCACCCGTTCCTTCATCGCGGCTTCCACCATTGGCGCCGTCCCATCCTGCGACTGCGCCACCGCGTTCAGCACCTCGGCGATCATCCCGCCGACCTGCTTGAACTCGGCGACGCCAAAGCCGCGCGTGGTCGCCGCCGGCGTACCCAGCCGTAGCCCCGACGTGACGAAAGGCTTTTCCGGGTCGAAGGGTATGCCGTTCTTGTTGCAGGTGATGGCCGCGCGCACCAGTGCCTTTTCCGAAACATTGCCTTTCAGTCCCTTGGGCCTGAGGTCGACCAGCATCAGGTGATTGTCGGTGCCGCCCGAAACGATGTCGAGGCCCTGCGCCCGCAGGCTTTCCGCCAAAGCCTTGGCATTCTCGACCACGTTCTTCGCATAGATCTTGAAATCCGGACGCAGCGCCTCGGCGAACGCCACCGCTTTCGCCGCGATCACATGCATCAGCGGGCCGCCCTGCAGGCCCGGGAAGATCGCCGAGTTCAGCTTCTTGGCGAGCGCCTCGTCATTGCACAGGATCAGGCCGCCGCGCGGACCGCGCAGCGACTTGTGCGTGGTGGTGGTCGTGACGTGCGCGTGCGGCACCGGCGAGGCATGCACGCCGCCCGCCACAAGGCCTGCGAAATGCGCCATGTCGACCATCAGATAGGCGCCGACGTGGTCTGCGATTTCACGGAACCGCTTGAAATCCCAGGCGCGGGAATAGGCCGATCCGCCGGCGATGATCAGCTTCGGCCGAACCTGCTCGGCCTGTTTGGCCACCGCATCCATGTCGATGATCTGGTCCTCTCGCCGCACCGTGTAGTGCGACGCCTTGAACCATTTGCCGGACATGTTGACCGGCGAACCATGGGTGAGATGCCCGCCGGCGGCGAGATCGAGACCCATGAAGGTATCGCCGGGTTGCAGCAGCGCCAGAAACACCGCCTGGTTCATCTGGCTGCCGGAATTGGCCTGCACATTGGCGAAGCCCGCGCCGAACAGCTTCTTGGCGCGCTCAATCGCCAGCGTTTCGACGACGTCGACCCATTCGCAGCCGCCGTAGTAGCGATTGCCCGGATAGCCTTCGGCATATTTGTTGGTCAGGACCGAGCCCTGCGCTTCCAAGACCGCGCGGCTGACGATGTTTTCGGACGCGATCAACTCGATCTCGTGACGCTGGCGGCCGAGCTCGCCGCGAATGGCGGCGGCGATGTCCGGGTCGGCCTCGGTGAGCCCCGCGGTGAAGAACGAGTTGGGCGCGGAGGTGGTCTTGGCGCTGGTGGGCGAAGAGCTCATGGGCGAAATATCTCCACCGCCGCAACCAGATAGGGGCTTTGCGGGCGGTCAATATGGCGGTCGAAAGAGTGCTCGCGGGATACCACATTGCCCGGCAATGGCCAAGCACTTGCGGTACGGGCTTGATATTTATGCAAGATATGGTGGGGAAACCACCCCCCGGCAGGAAGCCGGCCTGACCTGGCCGGGATTTGGCCTGGCCGAGACCTCGCCTGCCCGCGAACCTGGCCTAGCTGACCCCGTCGCGGTTGTAGATATCCTCGCGGAACTGGACCACGCCATCGGGCGTCGCCCAGGCGGTCACATAGACCCAGTACAGCGGCAACGGCTTTGCGACCTTGGCGTCCTTGCGCTCGCCGGATTTGATCACCTCGTCGATCTCGGCCTTCGACCAGCCCGGGCTTTCGGCCAAAATCCAGTAGACCAGTTCGCGGACATTCTGCACGCGCATGCAGCCCGAGGAAGCAAAGCGGAAATCCTCGCCGAACAGGTTCTTCGACGGCGTGTCATGCATGTAGACGCCGTGCGGGCTGGGGAAATTGATCCGGATCGAGCCCAGCGAATTGAAATCGCCGGCATCCTGCTTGAACTTGTAGTTGACGGCCTCCGCCGAATACCAGTCGATCTGCGACGGCGGCTGCTCGTTGTTCCTGGCGTCGAAAATGCGGATGTGATTCTTGGTGAGATAATCCGGCTCGGCCTGCATTTTCGGAATCAGGTCCTTGCGGATGATCGATACCGGCACGGTCCAGAACGGATTGAAATTGATCTGCACGATCTTGCTCTGAATATCCGGCGAGGGCCGGTCCGGCTTGCCGGCGACCGCGGTGTGGCGCGTCACCGCGACGCCGTTTTCGATCGCCTCGATCTGGGCGGCCGGAATATTGGCGACCACGATGCGGTTGCCGAGGTTGCCGGTAAGGCTTTTCAGCCTGACCGCATTGGCTCGAAGCTGCGCAAGCCGCCGCTCGGCCGGGACATTGAGCGCACGCAGTGTCGCCTCGCGGACGATACCGTCGGCGTGCAGCCCGTGCCGCACCTGGAAGCGGCGCACCGCCGCGTCGACGTAGGAATCAAACACCTGCCGGTCGCCGGAATTGAGCTCGAGATCGCCCGCGATCGCCAGCCGCTCGCGCAGCGCCGGCACCACCGGGCTCTTGACGCCGACACGCACCCCCTCGGCCGGAGGCACTTCCGGCCAGCCGCCCCTGGCGACGATGGCCTCGTATTGCGCGATCGAGGTTTGCGTGGTTTCCGCGGTCGAGGGCGACAGCGTCGGCAGCGATTTCTTCGGCAGCTTGACGTTGCGGGAGGCGTTGTCGAAGCCGCTGCCGATGCCGTTTTCCTGATTTTCCCTGATCAGTTCGTCCAGCATCTGATCGGGCGTGCTGTCCTCGGCCGCGCGCACCCCGCGCACGAGCGCGCTGGCGACGAACCCGGCGCTGGCGGTGGCGAGGAAAGACCGTCGGGTAAACGAGCTCATTGGGTGCGATCGAGGTTCTTGTCGTCCATCATTCCGTTTCATGTCCTTCGGACGTCCCGGAATGACGTTTCATAGCAAACCCCGTCCTTGCGGATAACCCCGCAAATCCCGGCTTCGCAAACACGTGAAGGCTCTTCATCTTCAAGGCGTCAGGCCCCGGCCAACCAATCGCGCCAGGGGATTACGCTCCGCCACAGCTGCGGACATCGTTGGGCAAACTCCAACTCTCCTTCGTCCTCAGATTCGTTGTCTTGTAGACGCGCCCGCGAATATCCCCGGGCTGGCAGCCCTTGGGAATTTCGACAAGACACATGTTGACCTTGTCAAAGACCTGGGATCGAACGATCGCGCTCTCTTTGACAAGGGAAACCTGGACACCCGAATTGCTGAATCTGACGAAGCTCCCTTTTTCGGATCCCTTCTTGGACGGCGTCAAATCCGCACCAAAGCGGTCCGTAATCGAGGTGATGGTCGTGTCGGCGCACTCACCGACCTTGCCCGGCAGAATAGAAGAAGGCGCCACGGATTCATCGACGAATACGGGATCGGCGGGCGGTTGCCACTGGTCGGCCGAGGCGCTGCCGATCGATTGATTGGTGGTGGCGCGACCGGTGGCCGAATTCGAAACGCCCGGTTCCGATCCACTCGGCGAATTCAAAAAGCTCGGCTGTGTGCAAGCCGCTACCATCAGCAGCGGCAGCAAACTCAGTCGGGGAACTCGTTTCATCATTTCCTGTTTTGACATCAACAAATGGCCTATTTCGCGAAGCGGTAGGCTCCGCCCTTCTCGATCGAACGCTGGAACGCCGGGCGCACGTGCATGCGCGCGAGCCAGCCGGCCAGATTGGGATAAGGCCCAAGCTTGTTGAACACCCTGGCCATTTCGCCAACGAAGCTCATCTGGATATCGGCGCCTGTCAGCGATTGGCCGACGAAGAACTCCCTGCCCTGCAGCGCGCCATCGACGTAACCGAGATGGTTGGCGATCTCGCTGTCGATCCGCGGGTGCAGCGGCGCGCCGGCCTCCTTCAGCCTGGAAACATAGAGGTTCAGCATCAAGGGCAGCATGGCCGAGCCCTCGGAATAGTGCAGCCATTCATTGTAGGCCTCGTAATCGGGCGTGCCGATGGCGGGCGTCATCGCGGGTTTACCGTTTCCCAGGCCGTAGGTGCGGATGATGTAATCGACGATCGCGCCGGATTCGGCGATCCTGATGCCGCCGTCGGTTATGACAGGCGATTTGCCGAGCGGATGCACCGCGGCCAGCTCCGGCGGCGCCAGCCGCGTCGTGGCGTCGCGCTGATAGCGCTTCATTTCGTAAGGCGTGCCCAATTCTTCCAGCAGCCATAAAATCCGCTGCGAGCGGGAGTCATTGAGATGATGTAAAGTGAGCATTGGGTTCCCTCGGGGACACTGGTCCGCAGACCTCTATCAGAGGTCTCTGAAAAAGGGCAGCAAGATGGACAAACGTCCTTGGCACCGCGACGCGAATTGCGCCCGGGTTATGCATGGATTCGTCGCGCCCGACAGAGGGCGCGGGGAATGCCGGGTGCCCGTTGCACCCGCAGCCGCGTGTGTATTGGTAGAAAGCACACGCGTTAGTCACCACGGTCGCACCGGAACACCCGGCATTCCCGCACGCGAGTGGTTTTAACGGTTTCCTCCGCGCTCTCCTCGGTGACCGGGCTTTCTTGCCACCGTCACTCCTGCGAAGCTTGCTTCCCAAGAGCTTGACGCCAGCGTCGGGGCGTCAGGACCACACGGCTTCGCCGTCCGCGTCAGCGCCTTTCGTCTTGAAGCGCCAAAGCGTCCATCGCATCCCGCTCCAACGTCCGTGACGATCGCGAAACGCCCCTCATGTGGGGCGGGATGTCTGGGGTTATATTACTGATTTGGGTCCGGCGAAAAGCAAAATTTCGGATTTTCAGAAATAAATTCACCTTCAAAATTTGCGCATTCCCCCAGCGGCCAACGCATCTACCGAATACCGCGATTGGCAGGTTGCGGCTGGAAATGCCCTTCGGCCGTCGGGCAAACCAGCGATGGTCGGTGACGATGCAAAATCGCAGTGGAAAAAGCCTACCCTCGGGGCAAGAAGGGTCTTGCCGGGAGCACATCACGACTTGCGAGGGCATTTCTCTCAAAATACCATCAACGCGTGTGGCATGGGGCTGCGCACAGGGAGGAACTGCGAATGACGAAATACAGGGGCTACATCGACGACGACGGCAACGAGCGCGATTACGGCGACGACGATGGTCAAGGCGAACACCATGATCACGATGAACACCGAGGCCATGAAGATGGGAATGACGATGCTTTCGTCCATCGGTTCGGCACGGTCGACGTCAATGCGATCGATCCCGCGCATCCCGGTCAAATGTATTTCGGAAGCGGAAATCTGGCGACCGGCTACAACATCGCGGATAACGCGAAAGAGCATGTCGAGATCGGGCTGAAGGTCCATGAACGCGGAGGCATTGGCGACCAAACGCCGACTTTCGATAGCCACGGCAACCCGACATATACGGAAGCAGCGGGCCTCCAGATCGCGACACCGGGACACGAAAGAGCGAACTTCAACTTTGATTTCACCGCAGACACGGCGCTCGGCGGTGGAAGCAATACTTTGAGTCAGTACGACTTCAAGTTAACGGTGGCCAACGGCACGCATTCGGAGACGTTCGATCTGGCCAAGGACGGCAGCCACGTCTGGGTCAGTGAACAAAATCCGACCCACGCGTTTGGCGGGGATGATTTCAGTCACCCCGCGACCGCCGCCGTTATCGGCTCAGAGGCTGAGAACTCGGTGAATCTGGCGTTCAGCGCGTTCAATGATTTTGGTTCGCTTAATGACCGCTTGGCTGCTGGCCAGCATTACGAAGTCACCTTGCAAACATTCGAACACCACGAGCAGGTTGCTGCTGTGCATAGCTTTATTGTGCTCGCATAGAGCAGAAACCATGCGGCTGTTTGGCCGTACTTCTCCCAAAGTGATACCCCGTTACGACGCGCTCCGCGTTGTGACGGGGCTTTTGCCTGGCTTCACAGCGGAATCGTGACTTGTCACCCGGGTTTGGGTTCCCCGAAAATGCTGTCGCGGGCATCGGAATCTTCGCCTAGAGTGGAGGCGCGTCTGGGACGTGTCACAGGGCATCGGCGGCGTGAACGACACCGGATTTTGGATGGTTTGAAATGTCGACGTGAATCGCGCCCACGGCGCGGTTGCGACATGCCGCAATGTCCGTCGTCCGGTCGCTTTCGGGGTGAAAGCGGACAAAGTGCGGACTGGCGTCATCAAGGGCTCTGCACTTTCCTGGAGCAAGCCTGCATTGACAGTACCGTAGCCGTGCAGGACAAACCCAAGCGGCGTTCAAGGCATGACAGTATCATGGCGCACACCAAGGTTCAGATTGCCGACCTCAGGCCGACGCAGCTCACCCTCGGATTGGAGGAGGTCAGAGAACGCGCGGTGAAGCTTGAGAAGCAGTCGCCGGCGGACCGTAAGAACTATCTCGAGAAAAAGGCTATTCCTTACGTCCTTGGGCCCGGCAAGCACATCTATATCGTCGACCACCACCATCTCGCACGCGCGCTTTGGTCGATCGACATCCGGGAGGCCGTGCTGGGCGTCAGGCTCGCGGACTGGTCGGAACTGGGGGAGCGGCCGTTCTGGCGCAAGATGGAGAAAAATGGCTATTGCTGGCCAATTGACGCCGATGGCAATCGCAGGCCCTTCGCCGCCATTCCCCACCACATCGGCGAGCTCACTGACAATGTCTGGCGCTCGCTGGCTCGGCGGGTGCGCGGCGAGGCCTTTGAGGACCAGGACACGCCATTCCAGGAATTCATCTGGGGCGATTATTTCCGTACGTTCATGAGTAGGCGGTTGATCGAGTTGCAGTTCGATCTCGCAGTCGATCTGGCGACAAAGCTCGCGCGTCTGGCGGAAGCCGAAGACCTTCCGGGCTTCTTTCACAAAGAGCCGCGCTCAAAGTGAGCCTGCAGCCTGTCGCGACAGGTTATTGCTCGGCATCGCCAAACCACTTGGCCTGAATGCGCTGATATTCACCGGTTTCCTTCAGATGCAGCAGCGCCTGGTCGATGGCGCGGCGCCGCGAATAGGTCGGCAGGAAAGCAATGCCATAGTGCTGCGACTGGAATACCGGGCCGGAAAGACGAACGCGCCCTTTCCTCGTTCCGGCGGCAAAATAGGCCAGTACCGGTTCGTCGTAGACAATCGCATGCGCCGTGCCCATCTCCACAGCATCCAGGGCGACATCCACGTCGGAATATTCGGTCGCCGCTATCCGCTGGGCTTTCAACCAGGCGGCTGCCGTGCTGCCGCTGACGGTCGCAATCCACCGGCCGCCAAGATCGTTCGGCCCTGTGCTGCCGCGTTCGATTTGCGTGATTGTCATTCGTGTGGTCACAGCCGCGGTGAAATAGGACGCAAACAGCACCGCCAGCAAGAGATAGGGCATCGCCACGATACGGCCAATGAGCCTGCTCGGCATGTCCTGAGCCTGACCGCTGAGCGCGCTGATCGACCACCACAGCGCCTGCCCAAACTGACCGATCTTCGTCTTGGCCTGCAGCAGGTCCGTTCCGGCCTTGCGCTCGGATAACCAGAGGAACGGCACGGGGATGAGCACCAATACCAGAATCACCGCGACCAGCTCGAGAAAGGCCCTGGACTCGATGAAGGAGAGGAGATTGTCGATCGCGCTGACCCCCGGCGTCGGCTGCGCCGCAACGGCGACCCGCAGGCCGCTGTTGAACATAGGTTGTGAAAAATCGAACGTCTTCTCACGTTCCGCGGTAATCGAGATCGCGGCGATGCCGAGGTCGGTATTTCCCGACGCGACATCCGACAGAATTCCCTGCACATTGTCGGCGACGACAAATTCGGTCGTCACCCCCAGGTCCCTCGCGATCGCGTTCCAGAGGTCGGCGCTGAATCCCGTGAGATTGCCGCCCTCGTCCCGCATGACAAAAGGCGGGACGATGCGCGTGGAAACCTTCACCACGGATTGCGCCGCCGGCGTCTGAGCTTCCGCGGTGGGCGCCGGGAAAGCGAATGCCGCAAGCAAGAGCATGAACGTCAGCCGGTTGAATATCATGGGCACACTCCCGAGCATCGACCAACGCAGACCAACAATTGACACGAGGTTCACGGGGTTCCATAGCCTCGCCCGGGCGCAGTCTATTTTACGCCACCGAAGCCTCACTCAAGACGCCCGCTCATTTCCAAATCGTCTTCAGTCGGGAGCAAATTCAGACGAGCCCAACGCGCTCTGTCATCATCTCCGGAACGTTCTCCCCGTAGGCCCTTCGAGGATTTCCTGTGTTATCGAAGAGATGGCACCGCTTCGCTTAAATGAAACAATCGCATGATTGATGGACGAAACCGTCTCGGCTGACAGCCTGGGAGAGAGGGCAAATGCCTGCAGTTCCGGACGAATTCGCCTAATTGGAATCGAGACAACGATCCTCTTCGCATTCGCCCTCATGGCCAGATATTTGAGCTCGTTTTCATCCGCAAGGACAGCATCTATTTTCCTGCTTTCCAGAAACTCCAACGCCAAATCGATATCATTCAATCGCACAGTGTCTGCTTTTTTGTCGCTGGAATTTGAATTTAGCTCCTCCAGGAGCGCTTCACTCACCGTTCCGGCAAGCACACCGACGCGAAGACCTGCGAGGTCCTCAAGACGGCTCACATTCCCTCCGAGCGTGCTTGTCACTTCACTCACAGCACTAACCGTCAGGTATCCAACGAGCAGCGAAGCGAACACCGTTCGGCCCATAAAAGCTACGCTAGCAACAAAAATCCCGCTTACGCTCCTAACGGCCTTATCGCTACCGACCCCGGTGAATAGATTTAGAAAAAGCTTTGCAAAACTCCGAATTTTCCCGATTCGCTGTGTACTCGGCACCGATGCGTACTTCTCGATGATCCATACGCAAGAACACATCAGCACAATCAGGCCGATGAACGTTCCAAGAAGCAAAGCCAATGCAGGCGACGCAAGGCTTTTCAGAACCGCGCGGCCGTACCTGAAATGGCTTGTCGCCACCATAACCGCCTGGCCGTCCTCCTGATAAGGAAGTGTAAATTGAATCTGCCTGAACCGGTCAGGTGAAATGCTCAAGCAGCCAACCGCAAGATCAAGATCGTCACTGCGGGTCGCTTCCAGCATCGCATTTACCGACGACCACTCGGAAACCGTGTAGGAAAATTTTTCACGATCAGCTATGAGGTGCCATAGATCGATCGCGATACCACGCCATTCGGAATGGGATCGATACGTGCACGGGGCCGATCCGCCTACAACGCCGACGCGCAGCGCATGCTCCGCTGCCACGAGGTAGCTGCTCGAGGTCAAGAAAATCAATGCCGCCAGCAACGACAGCTGGAGCCCGCGAAACAATTCACGGCGGCGGGTGCGGCACGAGCTTGTGTTTCGATCAAAAGCGGCCCCGTTGCCGGCATGCACGATGCGATTGCCAGTCGATTCCGCAGCGATGCTCGTGATGAGGATCATCGTCGCTATCCGCGCCATCTTCATTTTCTAGAATAGTCAAAACGGCGATGCGCTGCGTTGAGCGATATCAACCCGCCGCCAAATGGTTTGATTTGGGCGCATTTCACTTCGCGGGGTGCAGCGTGAGGCATCAACGATGAGCGATATTGATCTGCATCAACGACCGGTTCCGCCGCGTCCAGGTCTCAGGCCACGCAAGATCTGATCGCCAGATACAAGTCACGCCAGCGGCGACGCTGCGGGCGGTTGGCGTGCGGTTGACTGGCGCCCTGGTTTCGCCCTCCCCGCGCCGGGACGAAAAACTCGTTCCGGTGGTCGTGTCTGGCTTCATGATGCGGGGTCATGACGTATGACCCGGGTTTGGTTTCCCCGAAAATACTGTCGCGGGCTTCGGAATCTTCGCCTAGAGTGGAAGCGCGCTTGGGACGTGTCGCAGGGGATCCGCGGCGTGAACCACTTCGGATTTTGGATGATTTGAAATGTCGATGCGCTCCGGCCATTCCCTGAAAATGCTGATGGTCAACGTCATGACCATTTGGCTGGCGCTTGCGATCGTGGCGTTGACGCCGGCTTCCGGCCAGCAAGCTCCGCGCGGCGCCCCGCTGACGTTTGGCATGAACGCCGACGAGGCTTCGCAAGCTCTCGGCGTACCGCTGAACTATGTTCGCGGCCGTTCGGGTGAGGAGCTGTTTCTCGCAACATCGAATGTCAAGGGAAGCGCGCTGGCCAGCCGCAGCGACGGGCTCTATCTGCAGTTTCGAAAGGGAAGGCTTGCGGGATGGAAAGGCGATTGGGGAACGATCCGACCATGAAGCAGAGCCTGGCCACGCGAGGACCAGGAAAATGCCTGTTGGTCGCGGCTCTCACGGCATTCGTGACCGTGGCGCCCGCATCTGCCCAGAACTACGGCGAGCGCACCCTGCGCTACGGCAACACCAGTGGCCATATCTTCGACGGCCGCGCCGACCATCGCGACTTTCCGACCGATGGCTTTTTCCCGGGCAACTTCGCGGCAGATCCGATTTACGCCGCGGTCGGCGGCGCCGCCGGATTTCTGGACATCAATCCCCAGCGCTCGGCCGCGCCCTACCCGTCCCAAACCTATTTCGGGTTTCCGCGCGATCGAACCGACTGCCGAAATTACCGTTCGCCTGACGGATCGAATATTCGAAAATGCGGGCGCGCACCTTGAGGAACAGACGCACCGCAACGGCGTAAGCTTGAGCCCATCAGAGCCCCGTATACCCGGCCTTGACCGGGTCACTCGAGCCATCGAGCTCGCGCAAATACGTCAGCCCGCACACCGTGAGCCGATGCATGTCCGTCTCGCCGGCCTCGAACAGCGTGGTGACGTAGTCGGTCACCCTGGCGCGCGCCTCGGCGCTGGCCGCCGCGGAGCGGTTCATCAGGAGATCATAGGTCATCATGATACGGTCGATGGCGGGTTGCATGAAATCCTCTTGAGTTAGATCTCGGGTCAGGCCAATGCTTCGGCGTCGAATTTCGCGATGGCCTTGTTGGCGAGCCTGATCTTGTTGAATTCGCCGCGCTCGAACAACTCCACGATGATCTCGAGCAGCCGGTCGTCGGTCGCAAGACTGTCGGCGATGGCGCCGGTGCTGTGCAGGTAGTTCGAGGCGATGGCATAGGCATCTCCCACCACGCCGACATTCATGACCCGCAATCCGCGCTCGACCAGCATGGCCGTCCTCCAATGCGGACGGATAAGCCTGAATGCGCGCAAAAGTTCCATTTCCTGGAGGGCCGGTTTATGCATGGCCGACTTCGATTCCGGTGGGATCGGAACCAAAGTCCTGTCCATTGTTTTGACGCGTTTTCTTCACGCGAACCGGTAGCCACTCCGGATCACGTCCGAGGACATGCTTCGCTCAAAAATGCTACGAAAAACAAAACGCACCGGTCCGGAAAGCCGGGCCGATGCGTTAAGGGGAAGTCGTCTGTTCTTATCGAATGGCTGCCGGTCTTTTCAAGTTGCCGGCTTGGCCGAAAGCAATCTCAGAGCCGATAAAGGATCTGGTCGGTCCAGAACCGCTCGAGCCGGTGCAGCGACTTGTTGAGCGTGGCGAACTCCTCGTTCGAGATGCCGCCGACCTGTTCCACGGTCTTGACGTGCTTCTGGTAGAGCGCGTCCACGATACGGCGGATGTCCTGGCCCTGTGCGGTCAGGCGAATGCGAACCGAACGGCGATCGACGCGCGAGCGCTGATGGTCGAGGAAGCCGAGTTCGACCAGCTTCTTCAGATTGTAGGAGACGTTGGAGCCGAGATAATAGCCGCGGGTGCGCAGCTCGCCTGCGGTCAATTCCTTGTCGCCGATGTTATAGAGCAGCAGCGCCTGAACCGAATTGATATCCGCGCGGCCGCGACGATCGAATTCGTCCTTGATGACGTCGAGCAGGCGGCGATGCAGCCGCTCCACCAGCGTCAACGCTTCGAGATAGAGCGGCTGCACCGGAGCCTGGCCAGCAGCGCGTTCAGCGGTTTCCACCGCCGTTGCAACGGCTTTCATCATGACACTTCCCCTGTTGTCGTTTTTATCGACTTATTCGACGAAACTTTTGTCCCGCCTGATAGCCGCAACTTAAGGGGCTCGTTTGAAGATCAGCTTAAATAAGACAATAAAGAGATTGTGAATTTAGGACAGTAAATCGCGGATTAAGCCCGCCACATAAGGGCTTTTCGCAACCTTTCATTCAGGGTGAGATGACCCTGTTCACGCTTCGTTGGCCCGCTCTGTCGCATATGGGAACAGCTTCGTTCAAATTCGAAAGGCTTGCGTAACGGGTGTGGCAGGACGTTAGGGTGACCGAAAAGTTACCGCAGAAATCCTGGAAACAGTTTGTATAGGCTACCCCCGGGTTTTCGGAGATCGCGTACATCATTTTCCAATCGGCGTCGCGCTTGCCGCCTGCAGATTGCTTCCGGGCGGGAGCACCACGCCGCGCTATGGCGGCCGTTCGCGCGCCGCCATCCACGCCAGCGCAAGATAGGCCGCCAGCATCAAGGCTTCAAACCCGACGACCGCCAGGCTGCCGCCGTAGATTCCCGGAAACATCAGCTCGATCACCGCCATCGACACCACGGTCGTCAGCCACACCACCGCGCCCCACGGCGTTGCCAGCCAAAGTCCGACAGCGGCGACGAGTTCGATGACGGCGAAATAGACGGTGGCGGTTTGCCATGCCAGCGGCTGGTTCTCGAAGGCTTCCTCTTCGCCGCCGATGAAGCCCGTGACCTGCGCCCAGTGGTAGAGCCCCTTGGCGACGGAGACGACAGCCATGATGCGCAGGAAAAGCACCAGCCGCCGGGTCCACGCATTGTCGTCGGATTCGATCCGTCCGGACGACATCGCCGCCACCGAGATGACGTTGTCCCGCGATGGGTCGCGCGTTGGGGTTTCAGACATCAGGGAGGGCCGCTCGTGACCTTAAAAAATTCGTCTTTCAGGGACACTCATATAGGACACTCTTGGCCCCTCGGCACGGCAAAATCAATCGGGCTTGCGGTCAAAGCGTGATCCGGACCCGCAGGGCCGCGCTAGCGCAAAGCGGGAACTGGCTCGAGGCGTTTGCCCGGGGATCACGGGTAAACAAGGAGGAGAAATCATGATGAAATTCAACCTCATCGCATCATGATCTTGATCAAGGCTGCGGTGACGGGAGCCACGCAAAGTGCTAGGAACATCTCAAAATCAGCCTGCCGCGTGAGGAGAGAATAGCAAATGGCGATCAAATTCGGGCGTCCGATCGAAATGCGCGACACGCCGCGCCGGGAGACCACCCTCGCCGCCTCCAGCCTCGATCTGGTTGTCCGGCCGCGCCGCAACCGCAAGGCCGAATGGGCGCGCCGGATGGTGCGTGAAAACGTTCTCACCACCGACGACCTGATCTGGCCCCTGTTCGTCGCCGATGGCCACAACCGACGCACCGCGGTCGCCTCGATGCCGGGCGTCGAACGGCTTTCCGTCGATCAGGCGGTGCGCGAGGCCGAGCGCGCGGTGAAGCTTTCCATCCCCTGCATCGCGCTGTTTCCCTATACCGATCCGGGCTTGCGCGACGAGCACGGCTCCGAGGCGGTCAACCCCAACAATCTCGTGTGCCAATCGGTGCGCGCCATCAAGAAGGAATTTCCGGACCTCGGCGTGCTCTGCGACGTGGCGCTCGATCCCTTCACCAGCCACGGCCATGACGGCTTGATCGAGGACGGCAGGATTCTGAACGATGCGACGGTGGCGGTGCTGGTGCGCCAGGCGCTGGTGCAGGCGGAAGCCGGATGCGACATCATCGCGCCGTCCGACATGATGGACGGCCGGGTAGGCGCGATCCGCGAAGGGCTGGACGCCGCCGGCTTCATCGACGTCCAGATCATGTCCTATGCCGCGAAATATGCCTCCGCCTTCTACGGTCCGTTCCGGGATGCCGTCGGCTCGGCCAAGACGCTGACGGGCGACAAGCGCACCTACCAGATGGACAGCGGCAATTCGGACGAGGCGCTGCGCGAGGTCGAGCTCGACATCGCCGAGGGCGCCGACATGGTGATGGTGAAGCCGGGCATGCCCTATCTCGACATCGTCCGGCGCGTCAAAGACACGTTCGCCATGCCGACCTTCGTCTATCAGGTGTCCGGCGAATACGCGATGATCATGGCAGCCGCCGGCAATGGCTGGATCGACGGCGAGCGGGCGATGATGGAAAGCCTGCTGGCGTTCAAGCGCGCCGGCGCCGACGGCGTCCTCACCTATTTCGCGCCGCGGGCAGCGGAAAAGCTGAAGGCGGAAGGCTAGAGGCTTCTGAACGTCATCGCGACGCCAGAATATTGCGGTTGCGTAATCACCGCAGGCTCTTGCAAGCGCCTGCGCGGTTCCCATGTCCTGCGCGGGACACCCCTCTTGGAGGACGAACCATGTCTGACGGCGGTTATGGAAATACCGGCGGTCCTTACAATGCCGGCAGCGCCTGGCGCAATGGCGGCGGGGCGAATGTTCAGCCACATGCCTTCGATCCGCAGTTGCAGCCCGAATTGTTTCGCGGCGTGCTGACGCGGCGGGTGTTCGCGTTCCTGATCGACGTCCTGGTGCTTTCGGTCCCCGTGATCGTCGGCTACCTGTTCATTGCCCTGTTTGGCCTGCTCACACTGGGGCTCGGCTGGGCTCTGTTCTGGCTGGCGTGGCCGGCCTCGGTCGTCTGGGCCATCCTTTACTACGGCGCATCCCTCGGCGGGCCGCATTCGGCGACGCTCGGCATGCGGGTGATGGATCTGGAACTGCGCACCTGGTACGGGGCATCAGGCTATTTCGTTCTGGGTGCCATGCACGCGGTACTGTTCTGGATTTCGATCTCGTTCCTGTCGCCGCTGGTCCTGCTGGTCGGGCTGTTTAATGGCCGGCGGCGCCTGCTGCACGATTTCGTTCTGGGAACCGTGGTCATCAACAGTTCGATCCGCAACCCTGTCGCCCAGCCGTCGCGGACTTTCTGACCCCGCGACAAGGCCAGCAAACGGTTTGCAAACCAATTGACCGTTAACCTCGGCGGCGCGATGCTGAGGTTTGCTTCGCCTTTCGGAGACCGACGACATCCCGTGACCCAGCACTCGCGTGACACCCCGCAATTCTACCTGACGGCGCCCTCGCCCTGCCCCTATCTGCCGGGCCGGCACGAGCGCAAGGTATTTACGCATCTGGTGGGCGAAAAGGCTGGCGATCTCAACGACCTCCTGACCCATGGCGGCTTCCGGCGAAGCCAGTCGATTGCCTATCGACCGGCCTGCGACCAGTGCCGCGCCTGCGTCTCCATCCGTGTGATCGCCAACGAGTTCCGGCCCTCGCGCGGCTTCCGGAAGATTCTGGCCCGCAACGCCGACATCACCGGCGAGCAGCGCAGCGCGGTGCCGACCTCCGAGCAATATTCGGTATTCCGTGCCTATCTCGATCAGCGGCACCGCCATGGCGGCATGGCCGACATGACCGTGCTCGATTACGCCATGATGGTGGAGGACAGCCACGTCGAAACCCGCATCATCGAATATCGCCGCCGCGGCATCGACACCGGCGTCACCGGCCGCGGCAATGAGCTGTTGGCGGTCGCGCTGACCGACGTGCTCAGCGACGGGCTGTCGATGGTGTATTCGTTCTTCGAACCCTCGGAGGAAAGCCGCTCGCTCGGCACCTTCATGATCCTCGACCACATCATCCGCGCCCGCAGGCTGGGGCTGCCTTACGTCTATCTCGGCTACTGGATCGAAGGCTCGAAGAAGATGGACTACAAGGGCCGCTTCCTGCCGCAGCAGCGCCTCGCACCGTCCGGCTGGCTGCGGGTCGACGCGTCAGGCGAAGTGCTGGCCGAGCCGCAGGATTAGATGAGTTTGGGCGCATCAGGGCGCGCCATATTCGGTCGTCATATCCCGCGAAAGCGGGATATCCAGTACGCCGCGGCTTTTCGATTGATCGTCAGCGCCGCTGGAAAACTGGATCGCCCGGTCAAGCCGGGCGATGACCATCGTGCGTGACGACGCCGCATAGCGGCAATCATCCAACAAGAAAATCCCACACCAGTTTCACATTCAGCGCGATGATGACCGCCGCCGTCAGCGTTGCGAGCGCGGTCAACCAGCGGGGGGCTACGAACGGCCCCATCTTGCGGCGGCTGGCGGTGAACATCACCAGCGGCACTACGGCGAACGGCAGTTGCAGGCCCAGCACCACCTGGCTGAGGATCAGGAGTTGACCCGTCGCCTTCTCGCCGGCCCAGACGGTTACGACCACCGCCGGCACGATGGCGATCATCCGCGTCACCAAACGCCGCAGCCACGGCGCGATGCGCAGGTCGAGAAATCCCTCCATCACGATCTGCCCCGACAATGTCGCGGTGATGGTCGAGTTCAGCCCGCAGCATAACAGCGCGATCGCAAACAGCGTCGGCGCCAGCGTCGAGCCGAGCAAGGGCGACAGAAAGGCATGGGCCTGATCGAGTTCGGCGACGTCGGTTCGGCCCGCCCGGTGAAACGTCGCCGCCGCCAGGATCAGGATCGAGGCGTTGATAATCAGGGCGAGGCAAAGTGCGATGGAGGTGTCGATGGTCGCAAGCGTGATCGCCTCGCGCTTTTCGTCCGGTTCGGTGCCATAGCCCCGCGTCTGCACCAGCCCCGAATGCAAATAGAGATTATGCGGCATCACGGTGGCGCCGAGAATGCCGAGCGCCAGATACAGCATCTCGCGGTTGGCGAAAATATCCGACGTCGGCGCAAAACCCCTGAGCACCGCGCCCCAGTCCGGATGCGCGAGCGCGATCTGCACGGCAAAACACGCTGCGATCACGCCCAGCATCGCCACCACAAAAGCCTCGATCCAGCGAAAGCCGAACGCCTGCAGCGCGAGGATCAGAAACACGTCGGCCGCGGTGATGATCACGCCGATCTCGAGCGGAATGTGGAACAGCAGATTAAGTCCGATGGCGGTGCCGATGACCTCGGCCAGATCGGTGGCGGTGATGGCGACTTCCGCCGATACCCACAGAGGCAGCGACACAAAGCGCGGAAAGGAATCGCGGCAGGCCTGCGCGAGGTCACGCCCGGCGCCGACGCCGAGCCGGGTGCACAGCGATTGCAGCACGATCGCCATCGCGTTCGACAACAGCGCGATCGTGAGCAGCGCGTAGCCAAACTTGGAACCGCCGGCGAGCGAGGTCGCCCAGTTGCCGGGATCCATATAGCCCACGGCGACGAGGTATCCCGGGCCGAGAAACGCCAGCAGCTTGCGCCAGAATGGCCCCTGCCTTGCCGTCTTTACGGTCGCGAACATTCCCGCCAGTGACGGCTCGCCCCGCTCGCCGCGCCAGCCTGAAGGTTCAGGAGGGACGCCCAAGGCCACCTTTGGCGGGGAATCGGAAGCTAAATCGCAGGAACGTGCGTCCATTCCAAAAGAATGACCGAGATTTTCTTTTATTGCAACTCATTTGCAACTGCATCTGGACTGGGCATGAGGACCAGATCCTCATTCTTCCGTCCTGGGACAGGCCGGGTCCACTGACGAATGGTCCAGCTTAACGAGATTTCGCGAGCGGCGGATTGCGCTGGCGCAAGGGGGAAAGATTGCAACGGCCACCCTCGCCGACTGCTCGCAGGACAGCGAACTTGTCCTGCTTTACTCTTTCACGCGCGCCGATTCGCAATCCAAGGGATAAGGCATGGCCGAAGACAGTGTGTCTAAGATCGGACCGACGAGCGTCAACGGCCCGCTGGTGATAAGGCCTGGCAGCGGCGGCGGAACGTCGCTCTCGATGCAGCGACGCGCTCATGACAGTCGCTTTGCGACACGCTATTTCGTCGGATGTGGCATCGATGTCGGCGGCGGCCACGACTCGCTCGCGTTATTCGTTGAATTATTTCCGCTGATCAAGAACGTCGTCATCTACGACGCGCCGCAGGGTGACGCGCAGAAATTGGCGAATGTTGACGATGAGTTTTTTGACTTTCTGTTTTCGAGCCATTGCCTGGAACACGTACGTGACCCGGTGGAAGCGCTGGCCAACTGGATTCGAGTGGTCAGGCGCGGCGGCCATTTGGTTATTTCCGTCCCGGATGAAGATCTTTACGAGCAGGGCACCTGGCCCTCGACCTTCAACTCTGACCACAAGATGACATTTACGGTCTGCAAAAAGTCGTCCTGGTCGCCGGTGTCTGTCAATGTGTTCACGCTGCTCACGCAATTTTGCGACAAGGTGAAGCCGATCAGCGTCATCACGACAGACCACGCTTACCGGTACCGGATTCCACGCTTCGACCAGACAACCACTCCACTGTCCGAATGCGCGATAGAGTTTGTCTTGAAAAAGCTCTGACGGACCGCTGATCTGAAACTTGCGCGGTTTGTTTGGGCCGCTTTGGTATCGTTCCGGTCAATCCGGCGTGCTCGTCCTGACACGCGCTCGGCCGCACCAACCACACTGAAAACCCGATCGGAAAGCGGGTGGCCTTGGTTCTCCATGAGCGAGACAATGGCGGTCAAATCGCCAATCTCAGGAGAAACCGCCGTGTTTTCCGCCAATGACACCCCCCGCCTCCCCCCGACCTTCAACCGGCTCGCCTGGTCCAACCTCGCCGCGCAATCGGCCGAACAGATCGCGCTGGCCGCAGCCCCCATCGTCGCGGTGCTTCTGCTTGGCGTCGGCGAAGGCCAGACCGGCCTGTTGCAGACCGCGCTGACGCTGCCCTTCGTCCTGTTCGCGATCCCCGCGGGCCTGCTCGCCGACCGCATCTCGCGGCGCCGGTTGATGGCGGGTGCGGAAGCGTTGCGCGCCGCCGCCCTGCTCGCGATCCTTCTCCTGATCGGGCTCGACCTGCTGACGCTGCCGCTGCTCGCGCTATCCGGCTTCATCGCGGTGTGCGGAACGGTCGCCTACAGCGTGGCGGCGCCCGCGCTGGTGCCCTCGCTGGTGTCGCCGCAGCTGTTGCCTGCCGCCAATGCGCGGATAGAACTCGCCCGCACCATCGCCTTTGCCGGCGGGCCGGCGCTTGGCGGCGTTCTCGTGGGATGGTTAGGGGCCGCACCGGCATTCGGGTTTGCCGCAGCACTGTCCGTGATCGCGGTGGCGCTGCTGTCAGGGATCTACGAACCGGCGCGCACGCCCCCGCCGCGTCGCCATCCGCTGCAGGAGATCCGGGAAGGCGCCGGCTTCGTCTTTCATCATGCGTTGCTGCGGCCGGTGTTCGTCACGCAGTTCGTCTTCAACACCGCATGGTTCGTCATGCTCGCGGTTTTCGTGCCTTATGCGGTGCGCCGTTTCGGTCTGTCGGCCGCCGGCATCGGTACGGTGCTTGCGATGTACGGCGCCGGCATGGTGATCGGCGCGCTCGTGGCGACGCGGGTGATGCGGCGGCTTGCCTTCGGCACCGTGATCGGGCTCGGGCCGGTAACGGGTTTTGTCGCGGCGGTGGTCATGGCCTTGACGACCGTCATCCCGACGCCGTGGCTTGCAGCCCTGAGCTTCTTCCTGCTCGGCGTCGGTCCCATCCTGTGGGTGATCTCCACCACGACCTTGCGGCAATCGGTGACGCCGCCGCGGCTGATGGGGCGGGTATCCGCTATCAACATCATGAGCTATGGCGCGCGCCCGCTCGGCTCGGCGCTCGGCGCCGTCGTCGGCGGGATTTACGGCGCGGAAGCCTGCCTCTATCTCGCCGCCGCGATCTTCGCCGCGCAGGCGCTGGTGATCCTGCTGTCGCCGGCGGTGTCGCTGGCGCGGCAGCCGGAGATGGTTAGCGAGCCGGCGAAAGCGTAGCACCGCCTTTCACGTCGGGCGGCGCCAGAGTTTTAACGGCCGCGCTGCTTACTTCGTGAATAGTTCACGGTTTTTCCGCAACGACCACGAGGCCCGGCACGGGCACGCCTCTCTCGTGACGGGCGGAGTGCAGTTCGAGCCCTAACACCACAAGACCGACGGCCTCGATCGACGCGCGCACATAAGAGACACCATGAGCGTAGCGCCGACCTTCGCCCATGATAAAGCCGTCGCCGTCGTGCCTTTCCAGGGTGAAAGCCAAAAGGCCGCCGGAAGCCAGAACACGGCTCGCTTCCTTCAGAACCGGGAAGAGATCGGCGACATAGATCATCGCGTCGGCGGAGAGGACGAGGTCTGCGCCGCGGTCAGGCGTAGTGCGCAGACCCTCCAGCATATCGGTCACTTCAAGCTGGGCGTAGAGACCCGTGGCACGCGCCTTTTCGATCATACCCGGCGAAAGGTCGATGCCGATGAATTGATCGGCCATTTCAGCAAAGGCGACCGCCACCAGTCCTGTACCGCAACCGAGATCGATCGCGTGCCTGAATTTGGCCGGCTTCTGATGCGCTTGGCACGCGGACTGCACCGCCTCAAACAACACAGAGGGTCCGCGATATCCAAGAGCCTTCACCAGCGCGGTGTCGAATGTGGCTGCATATTGATCGAACAGCAAACGCACATAGGCGGGTGGCATTTCGGACAATTCCTCAGCACCCAGCCGCATCAGTTCGACGCCCGCACCGAACGGATCGGAAGGATCTATTTCACGCGCCCGGCGCAAGGCCTTGATCGCGCCGTCACGATCCCCGAGTTGCTCTTGCACTTTTCCAAGCAACCGCCAGACAGGCGCACGGTCCGGCGCTAACTCAGTGGCACGCCGATAGATAGCCGCTGCCTCTGCAGCCCGACCGAGATTGCGCAGGCAATCACCTTTGACACAGAGAGCTTCAACCTGATCCGGGGAAATGGCCAACGAAAGATCGCACTTGGCGAGAGCCTCCTCATACCGGCCCAGTTCGAGCAAGACGCCGCCGCCCAGAGCCGCCGCGTCCGCATTGTTGGGCTCAAGCGCAAAGGCATGCTCATAGGTCAGCAACGCTTCGTCGTATCGCCGCTGTATTCGCAGGAGGTTTCCCAATTTGATCCAGCCCGCGGCCCGATTCGGCGCCAGCTTGATCGCGATGTCGAAGCTTTTCCTGGCCTCATCCAACTTGTTCTGGTGTTGAAGCAGATCCCCGAGATTCAGGAAATATTCGTGATTGTTCGGATTGGATCTGACTGCCGAGGCGATCAGATCGATGGCCAAATCCAGCCTGTTGGTCTGCGCGTGAATCAAGCCAAGAAGATGGAGCGAATCCGCATGCTTCGGATCAACCGTTAATGCCTGCCGACAGTGGTCTTCGGCCGGTCCATATCGTTTGGACAAAAAGTGGCGCAAGGCTGCGTCGTACGGATCGGTCAACGGGCGCCCTGTTCTGCCCTGCTGATCGCTCCTGGCACGAGGTCGAAGGCGGCTCATTGCGTGCGTCCCTTGGAATTGAGATCGACCAACGTCTCGTTGCCGGAAAGACCCGAATCAATTCGATTATAAATCCAACTCCTAACGAAGCGTTTAGCCGAGAAGATCTGCGGCCTGCCCGGAGACAGAGGCGTCGCCGGCGTGAATTCCACGCAACCTCATGCAACCCGGACCGCCGAAGGCCGTGTTTCTCAAAGGCTCCTCCACCTCAGCGCCGGCGAGGAAACCGGCTTTTCAAAATGGATCGTATATGCGCGGAGCCTAGGATTTCGCCCGCAAAACCACCTCGCCATCCTCCTTCACAAAGGACTCCGCGGGATTATCGAGCAGATCGAGCACCTTTTCCGACGGCCGGCACAATCTTGTACCTTTCGCCGTCACGACAATCGGCCGGTTGATCAGGATCGGATGCGCCAGCATGAAGTCGATCAGTTCGTCGTCGCTCCACCTGGGATCGGCGAGCCCGAGTTCCGCATAGGGCGTGCCCTTCTCGCGCAGCAGCGCGCGAACGGAAATTCCCATCGCCTTGACGAGCCCGAGCAGCCGCGCCCGATCCGGCGGATTCTTCAGATATTCGATCACCTCGGGCTCTTCGCCGCTCTGCCGGATCATCGCCAGCGTATTGCGTGAGGTGCCGCAGGCGGGGTTGTGATAGATCGTCACGCTCATGTCGGCGCTTCCCTGTTGATGGCAGCGGAGGCCTCGGTGCCGGCCTCGTACCAGCCGCGCGACATTTTCACCAGATAGACCACCGACAACATCACGGGCACCTCGACCAGCACGCCGACCACGGTGGCCAGCGCCGCGCCGGA
Source organism: uncultured Alphaproteobacteria bacterium (assembly GCA_963742085.1). Lineage (GTDB taxonomy): Bacteria > Pseudomonadota > Alphaproteobacteria > Rhizobiales > Xanthobacteraceae > Bradyrhizobium. The sequence goes on from CAVUKM010000008.1 coordinate 86,702, forward strand.
ATTGAGGCCGAACAGGCTGATGGCGGCGGCGACGGCGAGTTCGAAAAAGTTGCTGGCGCCGATCAGCGCCGCCGGCGCGGCCACGCACCAGGCCACGTTGAAGCGCCGGCTCAGCCAGTAGGCGAGCCCCGCATTGAAATAGACCTGGATCAGGATCGGCACCGCCAGCAGCACGATCACCAGCGGCTGGGCGATGATCTGTTCGCCCTGAAAACCGAACAGCATCACCAGCGTCGTCAGCAGCGCGACCAGCGACACCGGCTGCAGCACCCGCAGCGTCCGCGGCAGCGCCGTCGGCCCGGCGCTGATCAGGACACGCCGCCACAGCTGCGCGACGATGACGGGCACCACGATATACAGCAGCACCGAGATCAGCAGCGTCGCCCACGGCACCGCAATCGAGGCCACGCCGAGCAGGAGTCCGACCAGCGGCGCGAACGCAAACACCATGATGACGTCATTGAGCGCGACCTGACTCAGCGTGTAATGCGGCTCGCCCTCGCACAGGTTGGACCACACGAACACCATGGCCGTGCAGGGCGCCGCAGCCAGCAGGATCAGGCCTGCGATGTAGGATGGAATTTGCGCCGACGGCAGCCAGGGCGCGAACAGATGGCCGATGAACAGCGAACCGAGCACCGCCATCGAGAACGGCTTCACGGCCCAGTTGATGAACAGCGTGACGCCGACGCCGCGCCAGTGCCGGCGCACTTCGCCGAGCGCGCCGAAGTCGATCTTCAGCAGCATCGGGATGATCATCAGCCAGACCAGCCCGGCCACCGGCAGGTTGACCCGCGCGATCTCGGCGCTGGCGATGGTTGCGAACAGACCCGGCAGCAGATGCCCGAGCGCGACGCCCGCGACGATACACAGGGCCACCCAAAGCGACAGATAGCGTTCAAACAGGCTCATCGCGGTTACGCCACATCCGGGCGCAGCGTGGTGGCGCCCTCTCCCCGGCCGATATCGCGCAGCTTCGCCCCGAGCGACAGGCGATCGATGCTTTGCAGCGGCAGGCTGGTGAAGACCCCGATCCGGTTCTTGAGATAGCGGAAGGCTGCGACAAAGGCCGCTTCCTTCTCAATGTCGGTGCCGTCGACCTCGGCGGGATCTTCGATGCCCCAATGCGCCGACATCGGCTGCCCCGGCCAAACCGGGCAGGTCTCGCCGGCGGCGTTGTCGCAAACGGTGAAAACGAAATCCATCACCGGCGCACCGGGCGTTGCGAACTCTTCCCAGCTCTTCGAGCGCAGGTCGTCCGTGGGGTAATCGAGACTGCGCAGCACCCTGATCGCAAATGGATTCACCGTCCCCTTCGGCTGGCTGCCGGCGGAGAAGGCGCGGAAGTGGCGACGGCCGTCCTTGCGCAGGATCGCTTCTGCCAAAATAGAGCGCGCGCTGTTGCCGGTGCACAGGAACAGGACATTGTAGATCCGCTCAGACATGGGATCTCTCAGACACGAGTTGCTCAGATATGCGTTGCTCAGACATGCGTTGCTCAGACATGGGCCTTCCTCTTTGGCTTCGGCTGACAACAGGGCGTGAGGCTTTCGACCAGCGGCGCGCAGATTTCGGGCCGGCCGTCGCAGCAATCCCTCAGCAGGAAAAGCATCACGGCCTCCAGATGCGTCGAGATCGGCGCGATAAACGATCGAGCGGCTGAACCGCTGCGCGGACACCAGCCCCGCACGCGACAGCACCGAAAGATGCGACGACATGGTATTTTGCGGCACCGCGAGCGCTCTCGCGATGTCGCCCGCGGCGAGTCCCTCCGGCGCGTGCTTCACGAGCAGGCGGAAAACATCCAGCCGGGTCGATTGGGCGAGCGCGGCAAGCGCCAGAATGACATTGTCCGATTCCATATATCCAGAATTATCGATATTTTATCGCCTGTCAATTCAATGATGCCGGGAACGCTCGGCGGCATCGGAGGCTCTCTTGATTGGGGGGCCGGAAAATAGCCAGATATCTTGCTGGATCGCGCGGGACGGCACATGGGCGACGCAATCACCGATATCGCGGGAATTGAAATTCCCTCCACGAACCCGGCGTTCCTGACGGTCGTGGGGGTTCACATTCTGCTGGGCCTCGCCTGCGTGGTCACCGGCGCGATCGCGATGCTGAGCGAGAAACGTGCCGGTCGCCATCCCCGCAACGGCACCATCTACTTCTGGTGCCTGGGCGGGGTGTTCCTGACCGCGGCCACTCTGGCCGCGGTGCGCTGGACCGAGGACTATCACCTGTTTGTGCTCGGAACATTGTCGTTTGCGGCGGCCTGTCTGGGCCGCGAGGCCCGGCGGCGCCGGTGGCGTCATTGGATCAGGCTGCACATCTCCGGCATGGGAGCATCCTACCTTCTGCTTCTGATCGCGTTTTACGTGGACAACGGCAAGAGCCTGCCGCTCTGGAAGGAACTTCCACCGGTAGCGTACTGGCTGTTGCCGGCGGTCGTCGGGATTCCCCTGATCGTCCGCGCGTTGCTCCGGCACCCGCTGGTTGTTCAGCCGAACCGGACTTAGTTGAACGGCCATCGGGGGCTCCGCCCCTTCTTTATTTCGATCCTTCTGGAAATATAGATTGACAGAACCCTCGCCCGGTGAAAGATTGTCGGCATGAAACTCGATGACGCCGCCGCACACCTTGAAGCCCTGGGCAATCCCACCCGGCTCAAGATCTACCGTACCCTTATTCGCGCAGGCGCCGCAGGACTTCCCGTCGGCCGTCTTCAGGACAAATTGAAGATAGCGCCCTCAACCCTCTCGCATCACGTGAAGGCGCTGGTGGTGGTGGGGCTGGTCACGCAGGTCCGCGAGGCGACCACGCTCGTGTGTCACGCCAATTACGAGGTGATGCAGGGTCTGGTGGATTTTCTTGTCGCCGAGTGCTGCGCCGATGCCGAAGGCAAGAAGGATGAAAAGAGCGCGGCATGATCCCATGCGGTTTCAAATTTCGATATTTCTGGTTTGACGGGAGGAGTTAATGGGCGAAGCGAAGACCGTAGCAATCATCGGCGCCGGCCCGGTCGGCCTCGCCGCAGCCGCGCATGTGCTGGAGCGGGACCTTCGGCCGATCGTGCTGGAAGCCGGCGCCAGCGCCGGGCATGCGGTGCGCCAATGGGGTCACGTCCAGCTGTTCTCGCCCTGGGAATATAATATCGACCGCGCGGCGGCACGCCTGCTGGCGCCAACCGGATGGAACTCTCCCGAGCCGGACCAGTATCCGACCGGCGCCGAATTGTTCGAACGCTATCTTGAACCGCTTGCCACCAAGACTGCTCTCGCGGCCCACATTCACACTTCCAGCCGCGTCACCGACATCAGCCGCACAGGTTTCGACAAACTCAAGACCAGGGGCCGGGAAGCCGCGCCGTTCGAAATTCGCTACCAGAACGGACAAGGCCCCAAGGTCTTGCGGGCAGACGCCGTCATCGACGCATCCGGCACCTGGCATTCGCCAAATCCGGCCGGCGCCAACGGCCTGCGCGCCATTGGCGAGACGCAGGCTGCCGGCAAGATCGCTTACGGCATGCCGGATGTGCTGGGAAAAGATCGCGGACGTTATGCCGGCAAGACGGTTGCGGTGCTGGGCGCCGGCCATTCGGCGATCGGCACGCTCACCGATCTCGCGCGGCTTGCGGAGCAAGCTGCGGATACCCAACCGATCTGGCTGCTGCGCGGCAACGATCCGGCAAAGGCTTTCGGCGGCGGCGCCAATGACAAGCTCGCCGCCCGCGGCGAACTTGGCGCCGCCTTCGCGGCACTGGTCGCGGCGGACCGGATCAAGCTGGAGCGCGAATTTCGCGTTTCGCACCTCACCATCGACGGCCCTCGGCTCATCGTCGGCGCCGGTGGCAGCTGTTGCGGCCGTCACGTCGCAGTCGATGAGCTCATCGTGGCAACCGGCTTCCGGCCGGATCTGGATTTCGTGCGCGAACTTCGTATTCAGCTCGATCCGGCCATCGAATGCCCGGTGGCGCTGGCTCCATTGATCGATCCCAACGAACACAGCTGCGGCACGGTGCGGCCGCACGGGGCGCGGGAATTGGCGCAAGCCGAGCCCGGCTTCTATTTCGCCGGCATGAAGTCGTACGGGCGCGCGCCCACCTTCCTGATGATCACGGGATACGAACAGGTCCGCTCGATTGCCGCCGATATCGCCGGCGATCGCAAGGCCGCCGAACGCGTCGAACTGGTGCTGCCCGAAACCGGCGTTTGCAATCGAACGGCCGCGCCCGATGCGGGCAAATGCTGTGGCGGACCGGCATTATCGGATGTTGACGCCTGCGGCGCCGCCGATGCAAATGCAAGGCTGGAAGGCAAGACGGGGTGCGGATGCGGATGACGCCGGCAAGGAATTTTGATGGCGCCTGAGCAAACCGCCCGCCAGCTTCCGATCATCCTGGCGCTCGGCACGACGCAGACACTGGCGTGGGCTTCGAGCTACTATTTGCCCGCGATCCTGGCCGACCCGATCGCGCATGACCTCGGCGTGTCCTCGAACTGGATCTTCGCCGCGTTTTCGGCGTCGCTGGTGATCTCCGCGATGCTGGGCCCACGCGTTGGCCGGCAGATCGACCTCTTTGGCGGCCGGCCCGTGCTGTCGATGTCCAATCTGACGCTGGCCGCGGGACTGGCGCTGCTCGGCGTTACCACCTCGATCCCTCTGCTGGTCGCCGCCTGGCTGTTGCTTGGCATCGGCATGGGATTGGGCCTGTACGATGCAGCCTTCGCCGCGCTCGGGCGCATCTATGGCGACAACGCACGCAAGTCCATCACGGGCATCACGCTGCTCGCGGGCTTTGCAAGCACGGTTGGATGGCCGCTGACGGCATTGGGCCTCGAGACAATCGGATGGCGCTACACCTGCCTTGCATGGGCGGCGGCGCATATCCTGATCGGCCTTCCCCTGAATTTCTTCATGCTGCCCGCGGTGAAGGGAGCCAGGGCTTTGGCCGCGACCTCGGTCAAGCCGCACATCCCGATCGACCGGACCATGTTCCTGCTGGCGTTTACCTTTGCGGCGGCCTGGACCGTCACCGGCGCGATGGCGGCGCACATGCCCCGAATACTCGAGGCCGCCGGCGCGACGACCGTGCAGGCGGTGGCGGCCGGCGCGCTGTTCGGCCCGGCGCAAGTGGTTGCCCGGGTCATCGAGGCGAGTTTTCTCAGCCGCTATCACCCGCTGCTGTCGACCCGGCTGGCCTGCCTGATGCACCCGATTGGCGCCGCCATCCTCGCGGTGACGGGCGGCGGGGCGGCGGGCGCATTCGCGATCTTTTTCGGCCTCGGCAACGGCATCCTGACGATCGCGCGCGGCACCCTGCCGCTGGCGATCTTCGGCCCAAAGGATTACGGCTATCGCCTTGGCCTCATCGGCGCGCCGGCGCGAATGGCTCAGGCGATCGCGCCGCTCGCGTTCGGCCTTTTGATCGACGTGATGGGAAGCCGAATCCTGATCGTCTCCTCTGCGCTCTGTCTTTCCGCGCTGCTGGCGCTTTCCCTGCTGCGGCGGGACCCGACATAGACCCTGCGATCAGGCGCGCGCATCATCCGCCTCGTCCGGCACATACCCCTTCCCGTCGCGAGCAATTTCAAGCAAAACCAGGCCATGGAAACCAAAACCGGCCGTATAGCCGCCATCCGAAACTTCGCGCGCTGGATAGCGACGCCGCCGCAAGCCTATGCGGCGTATCTGGCCGCGCTCATCCTGGTCGCCGGATTGTCGTTCTACGTGGGCACGCTCAAGCCGAAGAAGCCCATCGGCATGGGCCCCTCACCCGTCGCGATCCCGCGCAATTGAGGCGGGCGTTGCCGCGGCCTCAATCGTAGAACTCAGGCGACATTTTGAGGGTGTCGCGCTGCGCCTTGTCGTGGTTGATCCACAGCTGCGCCTTATCCTTCGTCAGCGTGTCCGATATCTTCTGCATCGAGGCCAGCGTCTGCTCCTTGCTGACGTTGTTGGCGGGAACGCCGCGGTTGTCCCAATTGCTCTTGAAGTGGACGGCATCGCCCGACAACACGAGCTCGCCGGTCTTCGGCAATTTCACCTGCAGGGACTGGTGACCCGGCGTATGGCCGGGCGTGGAGAGAATGACGATGCTGCCATCGCCGAACACGTCGCGATCGCCTTCGAGCTTGGTCACGGGATGCTCGGGCTTGAACCGGGGCGCGTTGTTGGCGCCGGGCCATTCATATTCGGCCTTCTGCACATAGAGCATCGCGGTGGGGAACATCTCGATATTGCCGATATGATCGGGATGGGTGTGCGAGACGGCCATGGCCTTGATGTCGGACGGCTTGACCCCAAGCTGCTCAAGCTGGGCGGCGAGCGTTTTCGGCCGGCGCCAGGTGACGGATCTGGGATCGGCCGGCGCAAGCCCGTTCGGCATGGCCGCGACCGCGTCCGTGACGCCGGTGTCCCAGAGGAACCAGCCCTGCGCGTGCTTGATGAGATAGCAATTGTCGACGAAGTCCATCGATTTGCCCTCGTTGACCCCGGGCGACCAGCGCGAAATGTCGCCGGCGACGCCCTCGCCGCAATTGAGAATGTAAAGTTTCTCGACCCCCGGCTTGCCGGATTGCGCGTGGCCTGCAGCAGCTGACAAAGCCATTGCGGAAGCCGCCACCACGAGGGCAATTGCTCGATTCATTTTATTCCTCCCTTTCAAGCGCTCAGATTTTCCAGGTCGATTGACCATACCATTCCTGGGAATTTTTCGGCACCGCTACTGCCGCGGTGCCCCGACGAACGCACAGCCCTCATTCAATCACCTCGTCGACGCGGGCGAGCAGTGAAGGCGGCACGTTGAGCCCGAGCGCCTTGGCGGTCTTCAGATTGATGACGAGTTCGAAATTGGTCGGCTGCATGACAGGCAAATCGGCAGTCTTCTCCCCCCTGAGAATCCGCCCGGTGTAGTTCCCGACCTGGCGATAGGCGTCTGCAAGGCTCGCGCCATAGCTCATCAAGCCGCCGGCGGCGGGAAACTCGTTGATATGATAGATCGCCGGCATAGCGTAGCGAACCGCGAGCGAAATAATCCGATCTCGTTGAGAGTCAAAAAACGGATCGTTTTCGACGACCAGCGCGCCGACCTGCTCCTGCTTCAGCATTTCGAAGTTCGCTTCGAAATCCTTTTCGGTGCGCGCGTACAGGACGAGCAAGCGCCGCCCCAGCGCCTGCGCCGCCGCTTGCACATCCTGTCTCTGGAGATCCGCTCCCGGATCATTCGGATTCAACAGCAGCGCAACGGCGCTGGCTCCGGGCACCAGCTCGCAAATCAGTCCCAGCCGCTTTGCGCCCAACTCTCCGGTGAGGAAGCTGACACCCGTGAGATTGCCTCCCGGTCGATTGAAGCTGGCGGTGAGGCCCAATTTCACCGGATCATCACCGATAACAAAGACGATCGGAATGGTTGCCGTGGCATCTCTCGCGGCCAGCGCCGAGGGTGCACCGCCGCCGGCCACGACGGCGGAGACGCGGAGATCGATCAGCTCTTTCGCAAGTATTGGCAGGCGTTCATAGCGCCCCTCCGCCCAGCGGAACTCGATAGCGACGTTGCGACCATCGACAAAACCGGCTTCGGTCAAGCCGCGACGAAACGCGGCGGTATGAACCGCCGCCTCCTCGGGCGACCGGCTGCTCAGGAATCCGACGACCGGCACCGTCGCTTGTTGCGCGCGCGCCGTGCGCGGCAACATCGTGGCGCTTGCGAGGAGCGCAATGAATTCCCGGCGCTGCATAACTGCCTCCGAACGCGACGCAATGCTCGCGCGAATCTGGGGACATGAGATCATCGCCAAAAACGCCCCGGACAAGGACTTATTCCGCTGGTCTCTGGCCACCCCGCGGTCAAGGGTGCCCTACCGCGCAGCCGAGTTCCACAATAATCCGCGCAAAGCCGAACAGTGATCGTGGCTGACCACGGGTGCGAGCTTCGATTGCATTTCAGACACATTCTTCGCACTTCCCGGTCGACGCACAGAGCGGCGGATATTTGCATGCGGAACGCTCTCACTGTCAGGGCGGCAAGCCGGGGCCGCGCATTGACAGCCGGCGCGGGTTTCGGCTGTAATAACGCGATTGGGGGCTTGCGATCCCCCCATCAGGCGGCATGCCCAAGTATCGCGTCCCGTTTGCTTTTGCGAGGGCGCCCCATGCCATTTCCGACTTCGATCTCCGCTGACAAGCTTGCCCGGCTGATCGGCACGGCGAATACGCCTGTCCTGATCGACGTGCGCCCTGATGAGGACTTTGCCGCCGACGCGCGGCTCGTCCCCGGTGCGGTCAGGCGCAACCATCTTGAGGCCGCCGAATGGGGCAAGGAGTTCGCCGGGCGCTCGGCCGTCGTGGTCTGCCGGAGCGGACAGCAACTCGCGCAGGGCACCGCGGCCTGGCTCAGACACCTCCACGTCAGGGCCGAGGTGCTCGAAGGGGGATTCGAGGGCTGGAAGGCCGCCAAACTACCGCTTGTTCCCACTTTGAGGCTGCCTTCGCGCGACGCGTTGGGCCGCACCGTCTGGGTCACCCGCGCGCGGCCCAAAGTCGACCGCATCGCCTGTCCCTGGCTGATCCGCCGCTTCGTCGATCCGAACGCGGTGTTTCTATACGTCGCGCCTGCGGAGGTTGTCGCGGTCGGCGAGCGCTTCAACGCTGCCCCCTTCGACATCGAAAACGTGTTCTGGAGTCATCGCGGCGAGCTCTGCACCTTCGACGTGATGGTCGAGGAGTTCGCGCTCGCAACGCCGCCGCTGTTGCGGCTGGCGACCATCGTGCGCGGCGCCGATACCGGGCGGCTCGACCTCTGTCCGGAAGCGCCGGGACTGCTTGCTGCATCGCTCGGCCTGTCGCGGATGCACGACAACGATCTCGAACAGCTCGAGGCCGGCATCGCGCTCTACGACGCGTTCTATCGCTGGTGCCGGGATGCAACCGGCGAAACCCATGGGCGATAGCGCCCCTGCTCTACGCCGCGTCCCAACTTGTTCGACTTCGGCAGGCCATCCGCGAGAAGCCCGGCGTTCCACGCTCACAGAGAAACCGCGATCAGCTCCTCGACCAAGGGGCCGCCGCCGACGGGAAACGCGATATACTGCTTGCCGGCGGCCATGTAGGTGACCGGCGCCCCGATCGCGTTGGCCGGGACCGCGATCTCGGCCAGCATTTCGCCGCTGGTCTTGTCGTAGACCCACAAATGCGGATCGAAATTGTTGAGATCGGCGATGCGCCGCGTGCCTCCGGGTGCCAGTCGCGGCGCGCCGAAATAGCCCGATTGCACGACAATCATGACGGTCTTGGTCACCAGCGCCCAGCTGCGGCCCGGAAACCCCAACCTTTCGTGAATGCCCAATTGCCGGATGGTGGAAATGAGCTCGCCGTGACCGATCGGAATCCGCCAGCGATGTTCGCCGCTGTTCATGTCGATCGCAACGATGCTGCCGAACGGCGGCTTCAGCAGCGGCAGGCCGCGCGGCCCCGGCAGATAGCGGAATTCGCCGATGAAATCGTAGGACGACTCGCCTGATCGCGGCTTGCGAACGGCCACGACGAACGGCAGACGATAGGTGCCGACATAGAGCATGCCGGTTTCCGGGTCGATCGCCGCTCCGGCCCAGTTGCCGCCGCCGGCGACGCCGGGCACCTGGATCGTGCCGCGCTCCGACGGCGGCGTGAACAGTGGGCCGTGATCGTATTTGGCGACGATATCGATCGCCTCCTTGCGGATCTCCGGCGAGACATCGATCAGGTCCTCATCGCTTACGCCCTGGATATCGATCGGCGCCGGTCTTGTCGGAAACGGCTGCGTCTTCGCGGCATGCTCGCCGGGAACGCTGGACGCCGGCACCGGCTGTTCCTCGATCGGCCAGACCGGCTGGCCGGTGACCCGGTCAAACACGTAGACGAACGCCTGTTTTGTCACTTGCGCGACGGCCTTGACCGGCTTTCCGCCAACCGTGATGTCGATCAGGTTGGGCGCGGCCGGCGTGTCGTAGTCCCACAGGCCGTGATGAACCAGCTGGTAGTGCCAGACCTTCCGGCCGGTCGCCGCGTCGAGGCAGACCAGACTGTCGCCATAAAGGCCGTCGCCGGGGCGATCGCCGCCGTAATAGTCGTTGGTCGGCGTGCTGACCGGGAGATAAACGTAGCCGAGCTCCTCGTCGGCGCTCATCGGCGCCCAGACATTGGCGTTGCCGGTTTCCTTCCAGGAATCCTTCTCCCAGGTCTCGACGCCGGCCTCGCCTTGCTGGGCCACGGTATGGAAGGTCCAGAGCAGACGGCCGGTGACGACATCGAAGCCGCGCACATCGCCGGGCGGCGACGGCCGCTTTCCCCACCAGTCCATCACCGACGAGCCGACCACGATCACGCCCCGCACGATCACCGGCGGCGAACTCGTGGTGTAGTAATCGCGGTCGACCGGCCGCCGCAGGCCCTCGGCAAGATCGATCCTGCCATCGGTGCCGAAACTCGGCACCGGTTTTCCGGTCCTGGCGTCGAGCACGATCATCTGCGCGAAGGCGGTGAGCATCACAATGCGTTCGTCGCTGCCGTTGCGCCAATAGGCCACGCCGCGATGCAGCCAGCCGTCATTGGCCGGGATGCCGAGGCCGTTTTCGTAAATTTTGGGATCGAATACCCATTTTGTCTCGCCGGTCGCAGCGTCGATCGCGGCGACCTGCGACAACGAGGTCGAGGTGTAGAGCGTGCCGCCGACCATCAGCGGTGTCGATTCATTGGCGCGGCTCGGCCCGACCGTCGGATTGGCTTCCTTGATCGCCATGTCCGGCGATTTCCAGCGCCAGGCGACGTGAAGCTTGCCGGCGTTGCTGCGGTCGATCTGCGCCAGCGGCGAATAGCGGGCGGACGCGTAAGTGCCGGCATAAGCGGGCCACTCGCCTTGCGACAAGGCCTTGCTGGATTCAGGCAATGCGCCCGGAATAGCCTGCGCGTGAAGCGTGGCAGGCACCGCCGACAGCGCGATGCCGATCATGGTCGCCAGGGATTTCGCATCTGGCCGTCGCTGCCGTCCCGCTTTGCGCACACCCGCCTCCCCTTATTTTGGGGCAGCATCGTCGAGAATTGGGTTGCCGTCAAAGGAGATTGCTACGCCAGGTCGTCCCGGCGGGCGCCGGGACCACAGCGAGCGCCTACTCCACGCCGCGTCCGAACTTGTTCGACTTCGGCAATCCATGCGCGAGGCGGCCGGCATCGGCGCGGTTGCCGCGCCAATCGGACAATTCCTTCCAGGTCATGCTCTGGTCGCGCCCGGCGGAATCCTTCCAGCCAAGCCCGCTCTTGGAATCGAAGGTGGCGACGTCCGACAGCGCCGCGCTGGTGTACTTCTGCAAGCGCACGCCGCGGCCGCGCGCCATTTCCGGCACCTGATCGATCGGGAAGATCACCATCTTGTGATTGGTGCCGATCACCGCCACGCTGTCGCCGGTAACGGTGGTGATCGCACGGGCCTCGTTCGGCATCTCGACGTTGAGGACCTGCTTGCCCTTGCGGGTATTGCTGACGCAATCGTCTTCATTGACGATGAAGCCCTGCCCCTCGTGGCTCGCGATCAGGAACTTGCGTCCGCCCTTGTTGGCGAACAGCGACACGATCGCCGCGTCCTGCTCCATGTCGATGAACATCCGGATCGGCTCGCCATGACCGCGCCCGCCCGGCAGTTTTGCGACATCGAGCGAATAGAAGCGGCCATTGGTGGCGAACAGCAGGAGTTTGGAAGTGCTCTCGGCGAAGAACGCATGGTCGAGCTTGTCATCGGTCTTGAAGGCAAGGCCTGACAGATCGGCGGCGTGGCCCTTCAACGTGCGCACCCAGCCCTTCTCGGAGATCACCACCGTAACCGGCTCGCGTTCGACGAAAGCCTCCTCGATCGCGGCTAGATCGTGTTCGGGCGCGTCGGCGAACTGGGTGCGGCGCTTGCCGAGCGGCGTCTTCGGCCCGAACATGTCGCGCACCTTGCGAACCTGCTCGCCGACCTTGGACCACTGCCCGGCCTCGGAGCCGAGAAGCACCTTGATCCCCTTCAACTCGGCCCGAAGATTTTTGTCCTCGGTGCGGATCTCGAATTCCTCGAGCTTGCGCAAACTGCGCAGGCGCATGTTGAGGATGGCGTCGGCCTGGACTTCCGTGAGCTTGAACGTCTTCATCAAGACCGGCTTCGGCTCGTCCTCGGTGCGGATGATTTTGATCACCTTGTCGATGTTGAGGTAGGCGATCAGATAGCCGCCGAGCACCTCCAGCCGGTTTTCGATCTGTGTCTTGCGGTAGTTGGAGCGGCGCAACAGCACATCGCGCAGATGATCGAGCCATTCGCGCAAACATTCGGCAAGGCCGAGCACCTTGGGGATGCGGCCCTTCACCAGCACATTGAGGTTGAGCGGAATCCGGCTTTCCAGCTCGGTCAGCCGGAACAGCAATTCCATCAGCAGTTCCGGATCGACACTGCGCGACTTCGGCTCGATCACGAGGCGAATGTCTTCGGCGGATTCGTCCCTGACATCGCCGACCAGCGGCAGCTTCTTCTCATTGAGCAGGTCGGCGATCCTTTCCACCAGGCGGGATTTCTGCACCAGCCACGGGATTTCGGTGATCACCACGACCCAGGTGCCGCGCGCGCCCTCTTCCTGTTTCCACTTGGCGCGGACGCGGAACGAGCCGCGCCCGGTCATATAGGCTTCGGTAATGCTCTCCTTGGAATCGACGATGATGCCGCCGGTCGGAAAATCCGGACCCTTCACCCATTTCAGCAGCGTCTTCGACTTCGCTTCGGGCTTGTCGATCAGATGCAGCGCCGCCTCGCAAAGCTCGGCCGCGTTGTGCGGCGGAATCGAGGTCGCCATGCCGACCGCGATGCCTTGCGCGCCGTTGGCGAGCAGGTTCGGGAATCCGCCGGGCAGCACCACCGGCTCTTTCGACTGGCCGTCATAATTGGCGCGGAACTCGACGCCGTCCTCGTCGATGCCTTCGAGCAGCAACCGCGCGACGTCGGTCATGCGCGCTTCGGTATATCGGTAGGCGGCCGGATTATCGCCGTCGATGTTGCCGAAATTGCCCTGGCCGTCGACCAGCGGATAACGCGAGGAGAAATCCTGGGCGAGCCGCACCAGCGCGTCGTAGATCGATTGGTCGCCATGCGGATGGAACGAGCCCATCACGTCGCCGACGATCTTGGCGGATTTCTTGAACGGCGTACCGGGATCGAGCCGCAACAGCCGCATGCCGTAGAGGATGCGCCGGTGCACCGGCTTCAGCCCGTCGCGGGCATCGGGCAGCGCGCGGTGCATGATGGTCGAGAGGGCATAGGCGAGATAGCGCTCCTCGAGCGCGTCGCGCAGCATGACCTCGTGGACCTCGGCCGGATCGGGTGGAATCAGTCGTTTTCCCATGGGGAGGGGTTATCCGGTGCAGGCGTGACGGACAAGACGCGAATCAGTGCAGCAATATTGTTGCGTTAGCCGGGCCAATGAAAGGCAGATTTATTGACTTTGGCTTGAAGTTGAGCGGATGCCGCCTGGCCATCTGGACGTTGCTACCCGAGGTGGGTTCGAGCCGGTCGATGTCCCTTGGCGGCAGGATTTTTGGCTCTGCTGCAGTCCTTCAGCGCCGACCCCGCACATCTTGCCGTTGATGGATCTTCACTCCGAACAAGACCAATGCTTGATCCGTCCGGTTTCAAGCGAGCGCAACCGCGAACCGCCTTGACGGGCCGATTCCGGACGTCATCGCCATATTGGTGTCGATCGTCAATTCGGGATTCTCTCGGGGACTGTTTTTGGATGCGCGACCCCGGAGGCGGAAAATTATTCCGTGCGATTAACTAGGTAGTTTCCGAATCTTCCACCTTGCAGTGTCCTTGATCAGAATTGACCGACGAAGATCACTGCAAGCGCCGCGGTGCGCGGGCTAAAAAAGTGACCAGGGCTAATCGGCTTCGGCGCGAGGACGGCACTTCTTTTTTGCGCCGACCTTCCATCAAGTACTTGTCCGCAAATTCCAACAGGGAGGTACATATGATCGGTCAGCGAGCTGTACTGTTGTCCAGCATTGGAGTCAGGGTTAAACGCGTCGGAGCGGTGGTGACCACTCTGACCTTCATTATGCAGAGTTCGGCGTGGGCCATTTGTACCGACGGCTCCGCCTTTCCGGACGGGGGTTTTCCGGCTATTGCGGGCATCAACTGGTCGCCCAACGTCTTCACCGGCACACTGGGCTCCGTGTGGGTGCCCGACATTTCAAAAAACGAACACAACGATCCCAACCTGCCGTTGACGCTCGGCGGGCACGACTGGGTGTTCGACCAGGGCACCGCGACATGCAGGGTTACGGACGTGGGCAGCGCAAATCAGCCGCCAACGGGCTGGACTATTGGGCCGGCCAATACGACCGATTGCGTCATCCTGCCGGTGATCAAAGGCGGCCGCGTCGCCAATATCGGTGACCTGCCACAGCGCAATACAGCGCTGACCCCCACCTGCGATCCAGCAATCCTCCAGTCGCCAGCCAATACTTATCTCAATCAGCTCGGCTGTTCGATCTCGCACGGGGTCGCCACCACAGCTGCAACCGCCACGACGTTCTTGTTTGCGTCAGGGATCAAGGGCGGTTTGTTTTCCATACCGCTGAACAATGCCGCCAATTCGCTCCTCGGCAGCGAGGCCGGAAAGATTGCGGGATCCCAAGACTATTACTCAGCAATCCCGGAAGGACAGAAGCTCGATACCGCTGCAATCAGCCAGGATGGCCGGTTTTTGTTCGGCGGCTCATCGCGTAACAACGCCACGGTCTATGCCTGCCTCAACCCTCTGGGCGATCCGGGCGATCCCACCAAACCAATTGCGTTGAACTTTTTTGTTCCGCCGGCCAGCAATACGCTCTGCATGGCAATCGGGAACGGTGGCGACAACAGGATCAAGGGCCTTGCCGTTGGAGCTGACGGCCAGCCATACATGGCCGGCGTCAACTTCCTCAGCAACTTTGTCAATTTTCCTAATTGCATCGGTGCGACCAACGGATCAACTTCGATCCTCGATGCATTCCTGAACAAGCGCCAGAACGGTTGCGGAACCGCAGTTCCGAACGTCGTTCTGAACACGGCCCCCGGAGGCCCCGCCGGGGCACTTCGGATAGAGACTCAGGCTTTGGTGAGCCATGGCCAATACCTTTACCACGGCATCAAGGGCGGCTTGTTGATCCAGGCGAAGCTCGCGGTTGATCCAACAACCGGCGCAACCGTGATTACCCAACGCAACTACGGAAACAGTTTCCCGAACATTACCGGCGTTGGCTTCAGCGAGGGGCTCCAGTCGATGATGGTCTACTCCGACCCGACGGCGGTTGGCTCGACGGCTCAGGAGGTGGTGACCAAATTGCCGGTATGCGAGGATATGTAGAAGCCGAGACCCGCGCACGGCGCGCCGTTCGCACACACGACTCCTGTTTCGTCGTTACCAAAGGCGCCAGCGCCAACCGCGCTGGCGCTGAGGCCGTCCATAAACCGATATCTCAACCGAACCCGTGGTTGCGAGCTGATCGAGTATCCGGGAGCAGACCGTTGATCATCACCCGCCGCGCCTTCAACGCCACCCTGTCGCTAACCGCCCTTGCCGCCCTCGCCGGCCTCTCGCCGCTTCGTCTGATCGGAAAGGCGATTGCGCAGAGCGCATCCGACGTCGCCAAACCGGTGTCGCTACCGGACATGGCGCTCGGTCCCGCCAATGCCCCGGTGACGATCACCGAATTCGCGTCCATGACCTGCCCACATTGCGCCGCCTTCAATGAAGCCGTGTTCCCGAAGATCAAGTCGGAATATATCGACACCGGCAAGATTCGCTACGTGCTCCGGGAATTCCCGCTCGACATCAAGGCCGCAGCGGGCTCGATGCTGGCGCGTTGCATCGCCAAGGACGATTCGGGCAAATATTTCGCGGTCATCGACATGCTGTTCAAGCAGCAGGGCGACTGGGTGATGAAGAACACCACCGCAACCCTGATCCGGATCGGCAGGCAGGCCGGCCTCAGCCAGCAGGGGGTCGACGATTGCCTGAAAGATCAGGCGCTACTCGACAAGATCGCCGCCGACCAGAAATACGCTCGAGAGGTGCTGAAGGTCCATTCGACACCGACCCTTTTCATCAATGGCGAGAAGATTACGGGCGAGACCTCGTTCGAGGAATTCGACAAGAAGATCAAGTCGCTTTTGAAGAGCTAATCAGCCACCGGAAACCTTGACGCATTTTCGCTTCAGCTGCTTGATTTGTGGGCCATCTGAATTTCCGAGATTTTCAGAGATGCGACGCAATTTGTTGCTCGCGTCCCGAAGCATTGTATCCGGACGAAGCGTTACTGGGGCCGAAATCAGCTTCTTTGGCGCCAACGACGATCACTTGCGATGTGCGACCGGCGCTCAGACCGTATTCATTGCGGTAGCCGCGTCACGGAACCGCTGCCTTGGCGCGCGCTCGTGTCACCGCATTGATAAAACCGTCGCGGGCGTCGGAATGGCCCTGCCCGCGCGGCTCCAGCACGTGGCGAAGCAGAAACAGCCCGGTAAGCTCAAAACCGTCCCTGAGGTCCTGGTCCGACCAGCCGTTCGCGCCCCCCTCACCCTGGCGCAGGAACGCCGGCAGCCGCAACAACCGGTCGTGGAAAGGCGCGCCGGCAGCCTGGGATACCGCGCCGCCGGATTTCGGCGAAACATAAATCAGGTCGGTCGTCGCTCCCGTAGCGGCACAACTGTCGAGCGCGAGTCCGAAGCCGAGTTCGGCGAGCATGGCGAGTTCGAATTTGATCAGATACGCCGCGGCGCCGCCGGCGTCGTCGAAATCATCCAGCGTATGGTCGAGCATCTCGTAGATATCCTCATGCGGATCGCGCTCGGGCAGCAACCGCGCCAGCGCAGCCAGATGCGTCACGCCGTAAACCGCGTGCGAGGAGGCCAAGAGCGTGGCGGCACGCAACCGCGTTGCCTCGATCTGATAATAGCCGAGATGCTCGTCGAGGCGCGCCCGCCATACCGCGGTGACGCTGTTGCCCGGCTGCAGCACCGGCCGCATCCGTTTGCCGGCGCCGCCGCGCACCAGGCCGAGGTGCCGGCCATGGCCGCGCGTCAGCAGCTCGACAATGGCAGAGGATTCGCCATGCCGCCGCACCCCAAGCACGATTCCTTCGTCGGTCCATTCCATGGGCGAGAGTCTACAGGATTCCGGCAAGGCGCGCAGCCGTCCCCATCGTCGTCATTCCGGGATGGTCCGAAGGACCAGACCTCAGATGCGCAGTCGCGCATCGGGGAATCTCGAGATTCTCCGATGTGCAATGCACATCGTAGTTCGATGCTCCGCATCGCCCCGGAATGACCGTTACAATCAGCTACGCGTTGAACCAGCCTTGCGCGTCGCCGGTAAAGGAAAAATACAGCCCCGCCGCCGTCAGCGCGCAGGACACGACTTCGATCGCAGTATCGACCTGAAGCCCCTCACCAACGGCCTGGAACAGCGAGATCACGGAAAGCACCAGCGAGCCGACCAGCACCCAGCGCGGCCAGTTCTTTCGCCGCTGGGCGGCAAGCCAGACAAAGAAGAACATCAGCAGGATCAGGCAGGCCGCCATCACGTTCGCGAACATGACCGTCAATTCCGTGAGGTCGGCGCTCGGCGTCCGGTCCTGAAAAGCGACCGACAGCGCGTCGAGCACGAGCGACATGTAGAGCAGCACTTCGAACCACAACACGTTCCTCGGTATCTTCATCGTAACGCCGGCCTTTGTCGTTTCTTGATTATTCCTTGGGGAATTCCAGTCCCATTTCACGGTAGCGGTCGGGATCGTCGCTCCAGTTCTCGCGCACCTTCACGAACAGGAACAAATGCACGGGTACCCCGACAATCTCGGCTATTTCCTTGCGGGATTCCGCGCCGATCGACTTGATGGTGGCGCCGCCCTTGCCGAGCACGATCTTGCGCTGACTTTCGCGCTCGACGAAGATCGTCTGCTCGATGCGGATGGATTTGTCCTTGCGCTCGGTCCACGAGTCGGTCTCGACCGTGGATTGATAGGGCAATTCCTGGTGCAGCTGCCGAAATATCTTTTCTCGGGTGATCTCGGCCGCCAGATGCCGCATCGGCGCGTCCGACATCTGGTCCTCGGGATAGTGAAACGGTCCCGGCGGGACCATTTCGGCCAGCGTGCGGCGCAGATCGTCGACGCCGTCGCCCGACAGCGCCGAGACCATGAACGTCCTCGCAAAAGCAAGACGGTCATTGGCGGTCTTGGCGAGCGCCAGCAGTTTTTCACGCGGCACCAGATCGATCTTGTTCAACACCAGAATCTTCTGGTGTTGAACGGTGGCGAGTTTGGTGAGGATCGCGTCGGCCTCCTCATCGAGGCCCTCGCGGGCATCGAGCAGCACGCAGACGAGGTCGGCGTCATGGGCCCCGCTCCACGCGGTTGACACCATGGCGCGGTCGAGCCGCCGTTTGGGCAGGAATATCCCGGGCGTATCGACCAGAATGATCTGCGCATTGTTCTCGATCACGATGCCGCGGATCAGCGCGCGGGTGGTCTGCACCTTGCGCGAGACGATCGTGACCTTGGAGCCGACCAGCGCATTGACCAGCGTGGACTTGCCGACATTGGGGGCGCCTATCAGCGCGACAAAGCCGCAACGGGTCACGGCCGGCGCAGCTTGCTCGAGAGGCTCATCCGTCATTGCTGCCGCCGCCGACGCCTTCGCGCTCGATCATCACGGAAGCCGCGACCTTCTCGGCGGCGCGCTTGCTGCCGCCGATGCCTTCGGCCGGCGCCAGCCCCGGCAATTCCACGGCAACCCGAAACTGCGGATCGTGATGCGGTCCGGTGCGCTCGACCTCGCGATAGACCGGGGTCGGCAGACCCTTGCCCTGCGCCCATTCCTGCAACACCGTCTTGGGGTCGCGCAGCGGCCGCCGCGGCTTGTGCATCCGCTCCGTCCAGTTGCGTTCGACGAACTGCGCCGCCGCCTGGTAACCGCCGTCGAGGAATACCGCGCCGATCACCGCCTCGCAGATATCGCCGAGCACGGATTTGCGCAGGCGAGCGCCCGCCCCGGCCCCGACCGCGCCAAGCTTGATATCATCGAGCAGTCCGAGCGACTTCGCGACATCCGCGCAGCTCTCCTTGCGCACGAGATCGGCGAGCCGTTTGGAAAGTTCGCCTTCATCGGCACCGGGAAACGCGCGATACAGCATGTCGGAGACGATCAGCCCCAGAACGTGATCGCCGAGGAATTCGAGACGCTGATAGCTGTCGCCACGCTTGCGCGAGGATTTCAGCGCAGAGACATGCGTGAACGCCGTGGCGAGCAGCGTGGAATCGGCGAATTTATGCCCGATGCGCGCCTCGAGCGCGGCCGTTGCGGCCCTGGCACTCGTCTTGGAGCGTTTTTTCTTTGCCGCCGCGGGTTCACGGCCAGCGTCAGGCGGAAGGCTTGCTTCGCCAGAAGACGATGAGGTGTGGATGTCCGGTGCGTCGTCGTTCATCGCACAATTGAGAATAGACGATTCCAGCGCACCGCGGTGGGCCAGCGCCAGAACATCCAGGCGTGTTCGCCCTCGGCAATCGAGAAGAAAATCATCTGGGCCCGGCCGACAATATTTTCGAACGGCACGTAACCGACCGCCGACAACACCCGGCTGTCGGTTGAGTTGTCGCGGTTGTCGCCCATCATGAAGAAGTGGCCGGGCGGCACGGTGTAGACAATGGTGTTGTCGTAGAAGCCGTTGTCGACACAATCGAGCGACTCATAACTGATGCCGTTCGGCAACGTCTCTTTCCAGCGCTTCACCCGTGCGGTGGCGTCGGATCCGCAAGGATCCTCGCCGATAAAATCGCTCAGCCGCTCGCGTTTCACCGGCACGTCGTTGATATGGAGCAGCCCCTCCTTCATCTGGATGCGATCCCCCGGCAAGCCGATCACGCGCTTGATGTAGTCGGTGGAGTCGTCCTTGGGCAGGCGAAACACGACGATATCGCCGCGCGAGGGCTCGGAGCCGAATATGCGGCCGGAAAACAAGGGCGGCGACAGCGGAAGGGAGTAGTGGCTGTAGCCATAGGAATATTTCGATACGAAGAGATAGTCGCCGACGAGAAGCGTCGCCTTCATCGATCCCGAGGGGATGTTGAAGGGCTGGAACAAGAAGGTGCGGATCACCAGGGCGATCAAGAGAGCATGAATGACGACGCGGATGGTTTCACCCAGGCCGCTTTCGGATTTTGTCCCGGATGTCACGCTCATCTTTTCCCTACTTCTCCGCCGCGGGGCCCCGCGCGGTGACAGAACATTCTACTCACGCGAATCGCACTTCGCTCCGCGTCAAGGAAATGGTCTTGCTTCTGATATTGCGGGCGAATTCCGGCGCACGACCCGAATTTGCCCTGCTTCGATGCTTCTTACCGCGTTTTAGACGGTTGTTCGTAACGGCGCAATCAACGGTCCCATCAAAACTTTATAAGATCCTGAAAACTATCATATTTTAGTTTTGGCGGGCTCTCCGTGGCTGGCCGCTCCGGACGCCTCATGATTTGCTGCGCCAACCGCCGAAATTATGACGAAGGCCTGCGCCAACGGCCAGTCGTCGGTAATACTGAGATCGATCCTCGGCTCGAAGCCCTGTGGCGTCAGCGCCTGCAGTCGCGCCAGCGCCCCGCCGGTGAGTTGCATGGTCGGGCGGCCGCCCGGCAAATTGACGACACCCATGTCGCGCCACCAGACCCCCCGCCGGATACCGGTGCCAAGCGCTTTGGAACAGGCTTCCTTGGCCGCAAAACGCTTGGCGTAGGTCGCCACCACCATCTTTTCGCTTTTGGCGCGGCGTTCGGCCCTGGCGCGTTCGGCCTCGGTAAAGATGCGATCGAGAAAGCGGTCGCCGTGCCGCTCGATGACCTTGGCGACCCTGCGGATGTCGATCAGGTCGGAGCCGATGCCAATGATCATGCCTTGCCTGCCCGTCCGCCGGCGACGCTGCGGCCGCGTTCCATCGCGGCCCGCATCGTGCGCACCGTCTCTCCGAGGCCCGTGAACAAGGCCTCCCCGATCATGAAGTAGCCGATGTTCAGCTCGACGATCTCGGGCAGTGACGCGATCCTTTCCGCGGTTGCATAATCGAGGCCGTGACCGGCGTGAACTTCGAGGCCGGCCGAGCGCGCAAGCCGCGCGCCCGCCACGATTCGCTGCCATTCTGATTCCGCCTTCGCCGCATGGCCGTCGACCACGGCGTCGCACCAGGCGCCGGTATGGATTTCGACGACCGGTGCGCGCAACCTCGCCGCCATCTCGATTTGGGCGGGATCGGCGGCAATGAACAGCGACACCCGCACGCCGGCGTCGTTCAAACGGCCGATGAACGGCGCAAGCGCGTTGTGCTGCCCGACCGCGTCAAGACCACCCTCGGTCGTCAGTTCTTCCCGGCGCTCGGGTACCAGGCACACCGCGTGAGGTTTGGTCGCAAGCGCGATGCGCAGCATGTCTGCGGTCGCCGCCATCTCGAAATTCAAGGGCTTCGAGATTTCGGCCTTCAGCCGCGCCATGTCGTCATCGCGGATGTGGCGGCGATCCTCGCGCAAGTGCGCGGTAATGCCGTCGGCGCCCGCCTCGATCGCCACCAGCGCGGCGCGCACCGGATCGGGACGGCCGCCGCCTCGCGCGTTGCGAAGGGTTGCGACGTGATCGACGTTGACTCCGAGCCGTAGCGGCGAAGTGGCCATGCATAACTCGCGGGAAACCAGGATGCAGCTATCCGTTGACGCGCTCGACCCGTGCGACGACGGCTTTGGCACGCAACTGGGCTATAATAGCGCTGAGATGCTTCAGGTCATAGACCTCAAGATCAATGATGAGCTCGGTGAAGTCGGGCGAGCGGCGGGACATGCTGATATTGTCGATATTGCCGTCATGTTCGGCGATCACGGTGGCGACCTGGGCCAGGCTTCCGGGCTCGTTGACGTTGTCGACGAGGATCCTCGCCGGAAAACGCTGCGGGGTTGATTCGTCGACGTCCCAGCGCACGTCGAGCCAGCGTTCCGGCTCCTCCTCGAAATCCTTCAGCGCCGGCGACTGGATCGGGTAGATCGTGATGCCCTCGCCCGGGGATACGATCCCGACAATGCGGTCGCCCGGCACCGCACCGCCGTTCGGCGCGAACTTGACCGGCAAATCCGAATTGATGCCGCGAATCGGAATGGCCGAGGGGCTGCGCGCGGGGTCGGGCGGCGATTTCAGCTTCAGTTTGGCTGCAAGGCCCTTCTTCGCGCCATATCGCGCGACCCGTTCCTCCTTGTAATCGGGATACATGGCGCGCGCGACGTCGGAGGCCTTCATCTCGCCGCGTCCGACCGCGGCCATGACGTCGTCGATCGAGGCCCGCGCCAGCCTTGGCAGCGCACCCTTCAATTTGTCGTCCGCGTACTCGATTTTGGCGCGGGCGAACAGGCGCTCCACGATGCGGCGGCCGAGGCCGGCATATTGATCGCGCACCGCCGTGCGCGTGGCGCGCCGGATCGCCGCGCGCGCCTTGCCGGTTCGCGCAAGCGATTCCCAGGCCGATGGCGGCGACGACTGGGCCTCGGAGGTCAGCACCTCGACTTCGTCGCCGTTCTGCAGCTCGGACGACAACGGCGCGAACTTGCCATTGATCTTGCAGCCGACCGCGCTGTTTCCGACGTCGGTATGCACGGCGTAGGCGAAGTCGATCACATTGGCCTGTCGCGGCAGCGCGATCAGCTTGCCCTTCGGCGTAAAGCAGAACACCTGGTCGTGAAACAGCTCCAGCTTGGTATGCTCGAGAAATTCCTCCGGATTGGCGCTGTCGGAGAGGATCGCGATGGTGTGTCGAAGCCAGGCAAAAGCATTGGATTCGCGCTTCAAGAGTTCGGTCGGCGAACCCACGCCATCCTTGTAGAAGGCATGGGCGGCAATGCCGAACTCCGCGATCTGGTCCATCTCCTCGGTACGGATCTGCAATTCGACGCGCTGTTTGCCGGGGCCGATCACGGTCGTGTGGATCGACCGGTAGTCGTTTTGCTTCGGCGTCGAGATGTAATCCTTGAACCGGCCGGGGACCACCGGCCAGGTGGTGTGCACGACGCCGAGCGCGCGGTAGCAGGATTCGACGTCCTTCAGCACGACCCGGAATCCGAAGATATCGGACAATTGCTCGAAGCCGACCGACTTGCGCTGCATCTTGGTCCAGATCGAAAATGGCTTCTTGCGCCGGCCATAGACATGCGCCGTGACGCCGTTCTTCTGAAGGTTCTTGGAAAGCTGGCTTTCGATCTCGCTGATCAGGTTGCGGTTGCGGTCGGCCAGTGAATCCAGCCGTTGCCTCACTACCGAATGGGCTTCCGGGTCGAGCGTGCGGAACGACAGGTCCTCGAGCTCTTCCCGCATCTCCTGCATGCCCATGCGGCCGGCGAGCGGCGCATAGATGTCGAGCGTCTCCTCCGCAATCCGATGGCGTGCCGCGGGCGGCACAAACTCAAGCGTGCGCATGTTGTGCAAGCGATCCGCGAGTTTGATCAGGAGAACCCGTACGTCGTCTGATATCGCCAGCAAGAGCTTGCGCAGGTTTTCAGCCTGCTTGGCCTCGCGCGACACCAGTTCCAGCCGCTTCAGCTTGGTAAGCCCCTCGACCAGCGCACCGATCTCCTGTCCGAACACCTGGTCGATTTCGGCGCGGGTGGCCTCGGTATCCTCGATGGTGTCGTGCAGCAGCGCCGCGACGATGGTCGCGTCGTCAAGCTTGAGGCCGGTCAGGATCGCCGCGACTTCCAGCGGATGGGAAAAATACGGATCACCGGAGGCCCGGGTTTGCGAACCGTGCGCTTTCATGGCGTAAACATAGGCGCGGTTCAGCAGATCTTCGTTGGTATCCGGATTGTAGGAGCGGACGCGCTCGACGAGGTCGTATTGGCGCATCATGCGCGAGCGCGGCGACCTGGCAGGTTTGGTCTCGGCCGCGGCCGGCACAGTCGAGGGCGAGGCCACGGCGACCGAATCGGTCGCGGCTTGCATCTGCTCCAGGCTGCGGCGTCCAAGCGCCATCGAATCAATGCCCTCCACCTGCGGGGCCCCGGATGTGGCCCGCCTCCCAATGTGATTGGGATAATCTAGTGCGTTCCCGGGCTGAGCGGCACCCTTTTGGGCTCGCGGAAGCGCTCGATTTCGGGAACCGGGGCGCAATCTAGCGCGAAACCCCCGGTCTTCCGATCAATTCGGAGACAGCCAGCAAAAGAATTCGCCCGCACCCTCGGCGGATAGTAACCATGAAATCGCCAACAAAAGCCAAAGGCCCGAACCAATGTTCGGGCCTTTGGTAAATCGGACGGCGGGCAGACTTAAACCCTGGGATGCAGCGAGGACGATCTACTCGTCTTCTTCGGGCTGCTCTTCCGGGGGCGCCAGGCCTTCGAGACCCTTCAGGAGCTCTTCCTCGGTCATGCGTTCGACCGCCACCTCGGTGTCGTCGGCATCGACGCTGGCGCCTGCCGAGCCGATCAAGGGAACCGTATCGGGCTCCGGTTCGTCCACCTCGACGAATTTCTGCAGTGAATGGACCAGTTCCTCGCGCAAATCCTCGGGGGAAATCGTCGAGTCGGCGATTTCGCGCAGCGATACGACCGGGTTCTTGTCGTTATCGCGGTCGACCGTGAGCTGTGAGCCGGACGAGATCATGCGGGCGCGGTGGGCTGCCAGCAGGACCAGGTCGAACCGGTTGTCGACCTTATCAATGCAATCTTCTACGGTGACGCGCGCCATCGACTGTCGCTCCGTTAGATGGGACGGAATATGTTGATAATCTTGAGGTAGTTATAGGGGTGGAGGCCTTTTCGCAAGACCAAATTGTGATTTGGCCTGCGCATTTTGCTCTGATAACCCATCCGGGAGGCCTAGCAGCGGAACGCTCTCAGCCGTCACAATCGGCTAAGGCGGACAAGAAAACGCTTCATTGCGTTGTCAAAATCCACCGTCGATTGTCCTGACCTTCCTTATTTCCGGCGGCCTCTGTCCGAGCAGATCCGCAGGGGTTTCTGGCAGTATCGCCTTTGAGACATGCGCGGACCGCTGCCGCTGCGCCAAAAAGATACGGTAACAAACACGCGAGAGCACTACATGTCCCCTGCTTCCAACAAGATCGCGCTCTTCATCGATGGCGCCAACCTCTATGCAACCGCCAAGACCCTCGGCTTCGACATCGACTACAAGCGCCTGCTCAAGGAGTTCCAGAGCCGCGGGACCCTGGTTCGCGCGTTCTATTACACCGCGATCATTGAGGATCAGGAATATTCGTCGATCCGCCCCCTGATCGATTGGCTCGATTACAACGGATATACCGTCGTCACCAAGGCGACCAAGGAATTCATCGACGCCAGCGGGCGGCGCAAGGTGAAGGGCAATATGGATATCGAGCTCGCGGTCGATGCCATGGAACTGGCCGAACACGTCGATCAGATCGTGCTGTTTTCCGGTGACGGCGACTTCCGTTCCCTGGTCGAAGCGGTGCAGCGGCGCGGCGTCCGCGTCACCGTGGTCTCGACAATTTCAAGCCAACCGCCGATGATCGCTGACGAATTGCGGCGCCAGGCCGACGTCTTCACCGATCTCGTCGAACTGCAATCCAAGCTCGGCCGCGACCCGTCCGAACGCCCGGCTCCCCGCGAGCCGCGGCATCACGCGCCGCAATTCCTGCAGCGCGCGACCACCATGGCGCCGAGGGGTGATGACGACGATTTCGACGATTGAAAACGATCCAGCGCGCGGCCTGGCCCCAACCGCCGACGCTCCCCTCCTCCACACCGAACCCGACCGCAATTGCCCGCTCTGCCCGAGGCTTGCCGCCTTTCGTGAGGCGACGCGCGCGCGTGAAGCCAAATGGTTCAACTCGCCGGTACCCTCGTTCGGCGACCCCGAGGGGCGGTTGCTGATCGTCGGCCTCGCGCCGGGCTTGCAGGGGGCCAATCGCACCGGACGGCCGTTTACCGGCGATTTCGCCGGCGACCTGCTCTACGCGACGCTGATCGAATACGGCTTTGCCAAGGGCGTCTATCAGGCGCGGCCCGACGACGGGCTGAGGCTGGTCGATTGCCGGATCAGCAACGCGGTGCGTTGCGTCCCGCCGCAGAACAAGCCACTGCCCGCGGAAATCAAGGCGTGCAGACCCTTCTTGTCGGCGACCATCGAGACCATGCCAAGGCTGCGCGCGATCGTGGCGCTCGGCCGGGTCGCACATGAATCGACCGTGAAGGCGGTAGGTCTTCGCAGCTCAGCGGCGCCGTTTGCGCATGGTGCGATCCACCAGGCCGGCACTTTGAGGCTTTACGACAGCTATCACTGCTCCCGCTACAACACCAATACCGGGGTGCTGACCCCGAAGATGTTTCGCAACGTCTTTGCCAAGGTGCGCGCGGATTTGGCATGAGGATCGGCGAGCAAAGGGCGCAACTCCGCCTCCCCGCCATCTTCATCTAACCTTGCGTGTCAGACGGGCACGCGTCCGCTGATGCCTGCTCCCGATGGCCTCAAATCCGGTTTTCCTTGAGCCAGGCGAGCACGTCGCCGGCATTCCGGTCGGGCGGGAATACCGGATAGAAGACGTGGGTGACGCGCGCGTCATCAATGATCAGCGCCAGCCGCTTGATCAGGGTGAGGTCCGCGACCTTCATGGTCGGCAAATTCAGCGCGCGCGTCAGCGCCAGCTTCTCATCCGACAAGACCGGAAACGGCAGATGCAGCCGTGAGGCCATTTCGGTCTGATAGACATTGCTCTGCGTCGAAAGGCCGAAGACGTGCGCGGCGCCCGCCGCCCTCAATTCCGCGAACAGATCGCGGAATGCGCAGGTCTGCGGCGTGCAGCCTCGCGCCCCCGGAATCATGTCCCAGTCGTCGACCAGCGCGATCTTGCCGGGTTCACCGGTTCGCGGATAAGCGAACACCACGCTGCGCCCGGGCAACGCCGACAACGTCACCGAAGTATCGTCGGTGGCAACGAGGCTGATCGGCGGGATCGTCGTGCCGACCAGATGCGCCGCCGCGCCGTCATCGATCGGCGCCGGAATCTTGCTCCAGTCGACTTCGAGCAGGTTTCTCTGGTTCATAGGACGTTCCTCGGCATGCAGTGCGTCAGACCTCATGATGAGGAGGCGCTCACGCGCCGTCTCGAACGATGAAAGCCCGCTCGTCTCATCCTTCGAGACGCGGCGAAGGCGCCGCTCCTCAGGATGAGGAGTCTTTTATCCCCGCGCCCGCAGCAGGCGGCCCTTCTCCCTGCCCCAGTCGCGCTTTTTCTCGCTCTCGCGTTTGTCGTGCAGCTTCTTGCCTTTCGCGACCGCGAGCAGGAGCTTGGCGCGGCCGCGTTCATTGAAATAAAGCTTCAGCGGGATCAGCGTCATGCCTTCGCGGTCGACCGCGCCCAGCAGCTTGTTGATCTGCTTCTTGTGCAACAGCAGTTTGCGGGGCCGCTTCGGTTCGTGGTTGAACCGGTTGGCCTGCAGATATTCCGGAATATTGGCGTTGATCAGCCAGATCTCGCCGTTCTTGGAATCGGCATAGGATTCCGCGATCGTGGTCTTGCCGTTGCGGATCGACTTGACTTCGGTGCCGGTCAGCGCAATTCCCGCCTCGACCGTGTCTTCGATCGCATAGTTGAAGCGGGCCTTGCGATTTTCAGCGACGACCTTGATTGCGCGCTCGTTCTTCTCGGCCACTTCCAAATCCTAATACGCTGGTGTCGCTTTCGATTTGAGGCTCCTGCCGCGGACTCGCGGCAAACACCGGAGGAACTTCAAACCGGCGGCACTAGCCCTTCTTCAGGAGATCGCGAATCTCGGTGAGCAGCTCTTCCTGACGGGTCGGCTTCGGCGGCGACGCGGCCTCGTCCTTGCGCTTGAGCTGGTTCATCAAACGAATGACCAGGAACAGCACGAACGCGACGATCATGAAGTTCAGCGTCAGCGTCAGGAAATTGCCCCAGGCCAGCACCGCGCCCTGCTTCTTCGCATCCGCAAGATTGGTCGCCGTGACTGCTTTCGACAGGCCCGTGAAGTAATTGGAAAAGTCGAGACCGCCCGTGATCGCGCCGACCACCGGCATGATGATGTCGCCGACCAGCGAGGTCACGATGCTGCCGAAGGCCGCACCGATGATGACGCCGACCGCGAGGTCGACGACATTGCCCTTCATGGCAAAATCTCGAAACTCCTTGAGCATCTGCAGACCCTTTTCATCAGCGCTCATGCCGGCAACCGGAGGCTTAAACTTCTCGTTTGAGCATGATCTTTTCGGAAAACCGGTCCCCGCTTTTTCCGGATCATGCTCTAATTGATCAGACCGGCATGCACCATGGCGCTGCGCACCGCCACGCGGGTGGGCTCGGAAACTGGCACCATCGGCAGGCGCAGCGTCTCGTCGATCTTGCCGAGCAGCGATAGCGCGTATTTCACCGGCGACGGGTTGGACTCGATGAAGAGATTGGTGTGCAGCGGCATCAGCTTGTCATGCAGCTTCAGCGCGGTCGCGACATCGCCCTTCTGCCAGGCCAGATGAAATTCCGAACATAGCCGCGGCGCGACGTTGGAGGTCACGGAAATGCAGCCGTGACCGCCATGGGCCATATAGCCGAGCACCGTGGCATCCTCGCCCGACAATTGGTTGAAATCCTCGCCCAGCCGCGCACGCTGCTGCGAAACCCGCACCATGCTCGCGGTCGCATCCTTTACACCTGCGATGTTCCTGAGCTCGAATAACCGCGCCATCGTGTCCACGCTCATGTCGATGACCGACCGCGGCGGGATATTGTAGATGACGATCGGAATTCCGATCGCATCGTTGATCGCCTTGAAATGCTGGTACATGCCCTCCTGGGTGGGCTTGTTGTAGTAAGGCGTCACCACCAGCACCGCATCCGCGCCCGCCTTCTCGGCGTGCTGGGCGAGCTCGACGGCCTCCCTGGTCGAATTCGACCCTGCACCCGCAATTACGGGAACCCGGCCCGCCGCCTCGTCGATGCACCATTCGACGATACGCTTGTGTTCGTCGTGGCTTACCGTCGGGCTTTCACCTGTGGTGCCAACCGGTACCAGGCCGTGGGTTCCCTCGGCGATTTGCCAGCTCACGAGCCCCCGAAAAGCGGCTTCGTCGAGCGAGCCGTTCTTGAACGGCGTGACCAAGGCGGTGAAAGACCCCCGGAAATTCGTCTTGGCTGCCATGGACTTCCTCCGAACGCGTGGCCTCACGGCCTTGACCCTACATGAATGACCAATTCATAACGGGTATGAGGCCCAGGCGAAAGGGCTGAGCCGTCGCGCCCCGAGATAGTGTCCCTATCCGGAGTTCGCCACTTTTCGGCGTCTCTCCGGCGCCTCAACCGATCGGCCCGATCGATTGAATCGGATCTTGATCTCATCTCGTTGTTTGATAGCGAACTTTTCGGGAAACCGGTTCCCACCCTACCGGATCATGCTCCAGCCGCGATTTTGCCGCGGTGATGGCGCAGAGATCAGGACTGCCAGTGTATTTGGCATTTTTCCACATATTCAATCAAATAGACCTGAGGACCGCTGCCGTCCGTGATTCGCAGCAGAGGAATGCCGTGACCCGATCAGCCCGCGCAGCCGCGTTGCAATCGACCGCAATCGCGACAACCCTGGCGCTGGCCGTGGGATTGTCGGCCTGGGCGACGGATGCGTTGGCCAAGTCGAAGATTCCGCTGCCGAAGCCCCGGCCGATTGCGCGCAATGTCACGCCAAAAACGACGGACGCCAAAACCACGACCGCCAAAACCTCACCTGAAAAGACTTCGCCTGAAAAGACCGCGCCCGCCGCAAATACCGCGGCCCGAGCCGTACCCGCCCCCGCAAACGCTCCCGCGACGCGCCAGCACGCGGCTCTGCCGCCTCCGGCCACGCGCAAACCACAGACCCCGGCTGCGGTCGCCGCGACGTCGTCGACCTCGCAGGCCGACACCGAAGCGCTGGAGAACGTCATCGAACTGGTGCGCAAGCACAAGCCGGGGGATGCCACCCAGGCTGAGGCGACCATCTCGGATCCGGTGGCAAGAAAGCTCGCGGAGTGGATCATCCTGCGCAGCGACGACAATGGCGCGTCGGTCGAGCGCTATCGCGCCTTCATATCCGCCAATCCAAGCTGGCCCTCGCAGACATTCCTGCGCAGGCGCCTGGAGGCGGCGTTGTGGGACGATCACCGCGACGATGCAACCATATGGGCGTGGTTCGAGAACGAAACCCCGTTGTCCGCCAAGGGCAAATTCTCGCTGGCGCGGGCGATGATCGCACGCGGCGACCGGGCCAATGCCGAGCGCCTGGTGCGGGATGCATGGCGCAACGATTCCATGTCGGAGGATACCGAGAGCACGGCACTCGATCTGTTCGGGGCCTTGATCAGGCCGGGCGATCACAAGGCGAGGATGGACCTTCTGCTCTACGGCAGCGAGCACGAAGCCGCGCTGCGCGCCGCCAGGCGGCTCGGCAGCGGCGAAGTCGCGCTTGCCAAGGCCCGCATCGCCGCCTACCGCAAGGCGTCCAATACCCGCGCCTTGCTCGATGCCGTTCCGCACGAACTTCACGGCGACCCCGGCTATATCTTCAGCAGAATCCAGCTCCTGCGCCGCGAGGAGAAATTCGCCGAGGCCGCCCAGCTCATGATGAGTGCGCCGAAGGACCCCGGCCGCCTCTACAATCTTGACGAATGGTGGATCGAACGACGGTTGACGTCGCGCAAGATGATCGACGCCGGCGAGTACCGCACCGCATACCTGATCGCCCGCGACGCCGCACTGCCCTCTCGCGATATCTACAAGACCGAGCAGGAATTCACCGCAGGCTGGATCGCGCTGCGCTTCCTGAACGACCCGTCGACGGCGGCGCAGCACTTCGCCCGCATCGGCGTCGGCAGCGTCAACCCGACCACGCTCGCGCGTGCCGGCTACTGGCAGGGTCGGGCCGCCGAGGCCGCGGGCCGCTCCCAGGAGGCCCGCAACGCCTATGCGGCGGCCGCGGAGCAATCGACGAGCTATTACGGGCAACTGGCGCGCGCCAAGCTGGGCCTGCCGCAAATCGAATTGAACGGCGTTCCCGCCGCGCGCGGACGCACGATCGAACGGCTCGAGATCGTCCGCGCGGTGCAGCTGCTCTACGAACTCGACGAGCGCGAAATCGCCATCCCGATTTTCGCCGACATGGGCGAAAACGGCGATCCCGACGCGCTGGTTGGGCTTGGCGAACTGGCGTCCCGCCATCGCGATGCGCGCGGCATGCTGCTGATGGGCAAGTCGGCGCTCAATCGCGGGCTGCCGTTCGATTTCTACGCCTATCCGGTGGATGGAATTCCGCCGTTCAAGTCAATCGGGCCCGGCGTCGAGCAGAGTATCGTATTCGCCATCGCGCGGCAGGAAAGCGCTTTCAATCCATCGGTGGTCTCGCCGGCGCAGGCCTACGGCTTGATGCAGGTGACGCCGGACGCCGGCAAATATGTCTGCAAGAAATACGGCGCCAGCTTCGACCTCGGCCGCCTGAAGACCGATCCGGTCTACAACGCAGCGCTCGGCGCGGCCGAACTCGGCGGCCTGATCGAGGACTACCGCGGCTCCTACATCATGACGTTTGCGGCCTACAATGCCGGACGCGGCAGCGTGAAAAAGTGGATCGATCGCTACGGCGACCCGCGCGATCCCAAGGTCGACGCGGTCGACTGGGTCGAACTGATCCCGTTTTCCGAGACGAGAAACTACGTGCAGCGGATCATGGAGAATTTGCAGGTCTATCGCGCGCGCTTCGGCGGCGGAACGCGGCTGCAGATCGAGGCCGACCTGCACCGTGGCAGCGTCGAATAAGTCCTGACCTGCCTGGACCCGGCCTGCCTGCTGCTCATTCGCTTCGCTTGATCGCGCCGGCAGCGAATATGTGCTCTGAGATCAGCTTTGGCCAAAAGAAAATCCCCCTCCCGATAGATGTCTATCGGAAGGGGGATCTTGTTACGTCAGAACTTCGTTATTTGTGGAACATCGGGGGCTTCGCCGGCTCCTCAGGCCCCCAGAGGCGATAGCTGAGCGTCGCGAACACTGTCGAACCCCTGGCGATAGTGGAAAAGTCTTCCCCGGTCGCTGCGATCGCAGCGGCATTGGAGGCTCTTGAGAAGACCTCCTGCGTCGCCCATACCGACAAGCTCGCCGGCCCGAAATTATATTCCACAAGGCCGCCCAAGGCGAAAAGTTCATACCGGTTGGTGTGCCCTATGATACCGCCCGGGTAGAAACCTGTACATACGCCAATCGGACATTTGTCGTCCGTAACCTGCGCAACGTAATAGCCTACAGGGCCGAGCGTCCACTTTCCGATCGTTTTGGTGGCGGTGAAGTCCACATGGAAAACGTCGCCGCTGGTGTAGTTGCTGCGGCTGTTCGCAGTATTGAACTCTTCGTAGAGGAAGGCGGTCAGGTTCCAGCCATTCGCCAGGTAGGAGATGGCCAATTCAGGCTGGAAAGTAAAATAAGGACTGCCTTGGTTGGCAAGGCCAACCGGGCCCTGAATGTTCCCGGTCGGCACGTAGATACCAAGGCCCGTTTTCACGGCAAACCGGTACCCCCGATCTTCATCCAGCTCAATTCGACCGGAACGATGTAGGTGTTGAACATTCCGCCGGATTGAGCGTTAACCGGCTGACCGACACTGGCCATGACAAATGGCTGCACGATGAGGGCGTCATAGGTTGCACCCAGGAAGGTCCAGCCCGGAACGAAGATGAAGCCCTGGACGTCAACCGCCGCCTGCACCCCAACCCTGGCACCACCAAGCGCAGAGTTCACTCCCGGGCCGGCAAGGTTCGCCTGATAGGTGAATATCTGGTTGAACATGTAGATGCCCGGGGGCGGCATGCCGGCGCTGGCACCGATCAACGCGCCAGGCTTCGTCATCGCACTTTGCCCCTCAAATGCGTTCGCCGGCGAAAACGCCAAGGCAGCCACACCTGCCGCAGCGAGAAGAGCTTTAAAGTTAAATTTCATGTGTCCCCCTAAAAGTCCTGTGAAACGCTATCCGACCCCAAGCTTTCGGCACCCCGAGTTTCGCCTGCGCAAATGTCCCCGCCACAGCGAACTCAACATGCCTATTTCTTGAACGAAGAGTTGCTGCTCACCGGGCAAAAGGCAATTTAAACTTGTCTTATGGATCTCTGTCACAATCCTTTTTCCAACGGGTGTTGCAAATATGCACACATGCCCCAATCTCACAAAGCTCGGTTAACTCCATGTTTTTCTGGATATTTCACCGCCCCGAACGCGCTACGCGCGGGCGACCCCACAAATCTTTGAGGTACGATCCTGGACGTAACAACCGGCGTGTCTGGGGAAATCCGCGGACTGCCATCATGCTTCGAATCGAAGCAAACCCCAGGTAACCGGCGCCCTATTTTGCGCCGTGCGGAATTTGACTAAGCCCATCGCGACAAACGCAAAAAAGACGGGTCATCCGCCCGCGATGAATCGCGGTGCTGGCGACCGGCCGGCAACAAACCAGCAGCCCGATCTGCGGAGTGGGTTGTTGGGCCATCGCCTGGAAATCACCGGCTGCCTGCGATGATCGATCGCCTCCTGCATGCCGACCTTTTGCTTCAAGGATGTTGCACGATGCCCGCCTGCCAACGTAGGTAGTCGGATCGTGTCGAACCGTTCGCAGCGACGGGAGAACCGGAGGGAATATGCGTTTTTCAATGCTCCTTGCTGCCTTGGCCGCGGCGCTGGCTCTCTCAAATCCGGTTCGCGCCGACAGTCAAAGCGATCTCGATCATTGCAGGTTTGTCGGGGAGCTCAGCAAGGCCGACGAAAGCATCGCCGCATGCGACCGCGTGATCAACGATCCCAAGGTGACGGCACAAACTCGCGCAGCCGCGTTCAGCAGCCGATGCGGATGGTGGTGGGGCAAGCAAAATCTGGATCGCGCGTTGTCGGATTGCAACGAGGCCATCCGTGCCGACAGCAGCAATGCCGCCGCCTTTCTCAATCGCGGCAATGTCTACCAGAGCAAATCCGACTTCGAGCACGCGCTTGCCGACTTCAACGCGGCAATTCGGCTCGATCCCAAAAACGCCTGGGCACTATGCCGCACGCGGCAACCTGTACAAGAACAAGGGTGACCTCGACACACGCCTTGGTCGACCTGAACGAGTCGATCCGGCTTGACCCTAACTATGCCCTGGCCTTCTTTTCCCGAGGCGACTTGTACAAGAGCAAGGGTGACTTCACCCGCGCCATGGCCGACATGAACGACTCGATCAGGCTCGACCCCAATTACGCCCCGGCT
Organism: uncultured Alphaproteobacteria bacterium; assembly: GCA_963742085.1. Taxonomy (GTDB): domain Bacteria; phylum Pseudomonadota; class Alphaproteobacteria; order Rhizobiales; family Xanthobacteraceae; genus Bradyrhizobium. The sequence continues at coordinate 121,046 of CAVUKM010000008.1, forward strand.
TACTTCACCCGGGGCCGCCTGTCTTACATGTTGGGAAATACCCCGGCCGCGGTCGAAGACTTCACCAAATACATCAAGCTCGATGCCGAGGATGCCACCGCCTACTTCCACCGGGGCGTCGCGTATTATGTCATCGGCGGCCGTACCCCGGACGCGGTGGCCGATTTCAAGAAGGCGGCCGAGCTCAACCCGAAGGACGCCTATGCCGCGCTCTGGCGCGATCTTGCCGAACGCCGCAACAATGCACCGAGCCATCTGGCGGAGGCTGTGAAGCAACTGGACATGACGGTGTGGCCGGCGCCGGTGATCCGTCACTTCCTGGGCGAGCTCAACGCCGAGCAGACCTTTGCCGCGGCGTTCGATACCGATCCGAAGACGAAGCTCGGGCAAACCTGCGAGGCCAATTTTTACAGCGGCGAATTTGCGTTGCTGAAGAAAAACAAGAAGGAGGCGCAGCGGCTGCTCAAGGTCGCGGCCGATGACTGCCCGCAAAGCTTCGTCGAATCGACAGCCGCGATCGCCGAACTGATCCTCCTCAAGTAAAATCGCCCGCCGCGGGCCTCTCCTGCATTGGAGATGCCGCGCCGAGCGCGTCCGGATATCAGCAATTGATGGCGTGGATGGCGCTGCCGGGCTGGGTCGGGCGGTGCGGCGTCCCGTGAGTGCTGAGCAGGTTCCCTTTGTCCCCGGACTGTCCCCCGGAACACTGCTCAGCCTCTTAGCGCCCTCGCCCCTTTCCCGCCTGAAAGCGGGGAATTCCCTCAAACCACCTAAGAACGGGACGACATCGGGTTGCCCCCCTCCGTCGCGGCGTCGAAGTTACCCAAGCGCCTTGCTTGCGCAATATGGAGACGGCGCTCAGCGCGGTGCTCAAAGCATGTTTTTGGAACGATGTTGCACAAATAGCACGCGGATCTATCCCGAGCGCCAAAACGCGATGTCATGGCGAGCCCAAAACGCTGAGAATCCGGCATTCCGAAATCTGCAGCTTGCGGCTCGCCCCGGTGTCGGGCATATCGGCCCCAACGGAGCTGTGGCCGAGTGGCTGAAGGCGGCGGTTTGCTAAACCGTTATAGGGTTGTAAAGCCCTATCGAGGGTTCGAATCCCTCCGGCTCCGCCAGCTATAATCAATTGAAATATATATACTATTTTACAGCGGCGGGGCGCGCGCCGATACCGCCTGCCGGCAGATGCGAACCCTCGCGTCAATCCCGCAGCGAGGCCACCGAAAAGCGAATTCGCGGTCACTCGAGACGCTGCCGCTGCCGGGGAATTTGGAGGGTCCTGAATTTTCCGAAGCGCGTCATTGTCCGAAGCAGGTCATTTTCGGTCCGGGCGCGATGGCGATGTCCGCCCCGCTCCATCAACGAACCGGCAGCGTCAGACGGATCGGCGGATCATCGGCTCGCTGGTTTGATCAGCTAAAACGATAGTGTCGCCAAAAGCGGCCAAGCAAAAATATTGACGTCGATCAACAAGACGAGCGCGGGAGCCGCCTAGCATCAAGGCTGCCTCCAACTGCCTGGAATTGGTCCGCCATTTTTTTCCGGCGAGGGCGCGGCAACGCTAGAGGGGCGTGATGACTCCGGTTTTTGCCTGCACCGCCGCCCTCAGTGCCTTTCTGTTGTTTCTGGTACAGCCGTTGATCGCCAAACCGATGCTGCCGCTCCTTGGCGGGAGCCCGTCGGTGTGGAACACCTGCATGGTTACGTTTCAGCTGCTGCTCTTGCTGGGCTACAGCTATGCCTACGCCTCGACCCGCTATCTCACCGTTCGCCGGCAAAGCCTGCTGCATTTGGTCCTGTTCGGCGCGAGCCTGCTGTTGCTGCCCCTCGGTCTCCACGCGGCCGGTTTTGAAGCGCACGATCATCCGCAGCTCTGGCTGGTGGTTACGCTGCTGCTGAGCGTCGGCGGTTGCTATTTCATGCTTTCGAGCAGCGCACCGATACTGCAAGGCTGGACCACGGATACGTCGCATTCGCTCGCGAACAATCCTTACCCGCTCTACGCCGCGAGCAATGCCGGCAGCCTTCTCGGGCTCCTGGCCTACCCCCTGCTGATTGAGCCGCGCTTCACCACGTCGCAGCAATTCAGCATTCTTAGCGCGGGCTATCTGTCGCTGGCGCTGGGATTTCTCGGTTGCGCGATCGTCGTCCGCAACTACAGGCGAAGCCCGGCCCAAAATGCGCCGGCAACGGCGGCGTCCCGCCCGGACAAGACGCTTCTGTTCCGCTGGCTGAGCTATTCGGCAATCCCGGCAAGCCTGCTGTTCGGCACGACGACCTTCATCACCACCGACATCGCTTCGGTCCCCCTGCTCTGGATCATACCCCTGATGCTCTATATTTCGAGCTTCATCGCCGCCTTCTCCGTATGGGAATGGAAGCTGCCGGTCGTGCGCGGCCTGTATTTTCCATTGGGGCTTCTGGCGTTGTTTTGTGCCTGCTTTCTTCCGCTGGCATCCCGCCTCGGCATAACCCCGATGATCGCCGTGCTGCTCACCCTCAGCGCTTTGTTCGTTGGGGCGTTTCTGTTTCACCGGCGGCTCTACGAATTGCGCCCGGCAGCGGCGGACTCGGGACTTTTCTATGTGGTGCTCGCGCTGGGGGGAGCGCTGGGCGGCAGTTTCAACAGCTTCGTCGCGCCGCAGATTTTCCTCTCGGCCGTGGAATTTCCGCTGGTGCTTTCGCTGAGCCTGCTGGTCGTCCTGCTGCCCGACTTCCTTTCAGCGAAAACGGTTCGCAAAACGCGCTTTCCCTACGCAATCGCCGCCCTGCTGCTGCTGCTGGTCGTGGCCGCGAAGTTCTATATTTCCTCCGATATCCATTTCTTCGAGGGTCGGTATCTTGCGATCAGCAGCGTGCTGTTGCTGCTGGTGCTCTTTGCCGCCTTGCTGCTATCCGATTGGTTCTATCAAACGCCACGCCGTGGGCTGCTGGCAATCCTGGTGACCGGGCTGCTCGCGGGTCATCTCGCCGAGACCGGCGGCGGCTCGTGGATCCACGCCGAACGGAATTTTTTCGGGGTCAGCCGCGTGCGCCAAGACAAGGAGCACAGCCGCGTCATCTATACCCACGGCGTGACGATACACGGCATGCAGAGCACCGAGGATCAATATCGCCTCGATCCGATTTCCTATTACGGGCCGCTGCGCGATATTCTTGCCCATCTGCCTGTCTCGGTCGCGGACGCGCCGATCGCTGCGCTTGGGCTCGGAATCGGCACCGTCGCCTGTTACGCCAAACCAGGCCAGGAGATGGATTTCTACGAGATCGATCCTGCCTCGATCCATATCGCCTCCGACCCTGCCTATTTCACCTATATGCGGGATTGCGCGGGCAAGCGAAGCATCATCGTCGGCGACGCGCGGTTGACGCTTACCAAAGCGCCGGACGGCCGATATGGCTTCATCATCGTGGACGTCTTCACATCCGACGCCATCCCGATGCACCTGCTGACACTCGAGGCGCTGACCATGTACGGCAAGAAATTGAAGCCGGAGGGCCTGATCGCGCTCAACGTCTCGAACCGGTACCTGAATCTGTTGCCGGTCATCCGGACGCTCTCGGAGGAATTGGGCTGGACGGGGCGCTATCGGCTGAACATCGCGAAGCAGGATTCTCTCGAGGTCAGCTCGATTTGGGTCGTGCTGGCGAAGGAGGAAAAAAGCCTGAAGCTGGCGCAGCTGCCGGAATGGAAGCCTCTGCCGCCGATAACAGGCAATCAATACCGCTGGACGGACGAATATACCAACCTGCTCGGTGTTCTCCGCTTCAGGGACGGGTTGGCGTTCGCGCAATGAGCGCGCTGCTTCCTTCGGACGCCAGCGCAAATTCGGCACCGGCCACGCATTCGTCGACACCTGCCTTGACGGCAAACTCCCGCGCGACTGCGCAGGCCCGAAAGTGACCCGGAGCGCGGCCCGACACTCGTTGATCTGTATCAAGTGCGACGCACCTCGACGGGAACAAGTTCAAGAGCGCGAACCGACGGTCTCACGCCTGCCGCCTTTTGTGTTGTGAGCCCGTCGAAGATCAGCGTATCGTACATTGCGCCTTTGGTTTTGACCGCGATGGACTCTGTTACGGCCGAGCAACCCCGACAATCCGTTACCGATGGCAACGTGATCGCTGCGCGTCAGGCGGGTACGGTGTGGGGGCTGTTCTGCGAGTGTGTCCGGCGCTGTCCGGCCGGCATCGCGTACCGAGACTACGATCCCATCGCCGGGACTTGGTGCGATCACACCTGGCACACGATTGCCGCGCGCGTTGACCGGTTCCGCGCCGCACTCGCACAGGAGAAACTCGAGGCCGGAGACCGCGTGGCGATTCTGCTGCCCAACGGAATCGATTGGGTGTGTCTTGACATCGCTGCGCATGCGTCGGGTTTGGTTGTCGTCGGGCTTTACCCACAAGACAACGCGGCAAGAAACGCCCATATACTCGGCCATTCCAAGGCCCGACTGGTTCTTCTCGATAACGAGGCGCGCCAGCAGTCGCTCTGGCCGTTTCGTTCAGAATTCCCCTCGCTCGAACGCATGTGGATCCGCGACGCCGGTGCGGGCTCTGCTACGCCGACATCCGAACCCGTCGTGCGCAAATTCGCCGATGTCCTGGCAAACGCCTCCGAGCCGCCTTCGCCACATCCGGCAGCACCGAGCGATCTCGCTTCACTGGTCTACACCTCCGGCACCACCGGAAAGCCCAAAGGCGTGATGCTGTCGCACTTCGCCCTGCTGTGGAACGCCGAGGCTTCAGCGGCGATCGTCCAGCTACGGCAGGACGACGTATTCCTGTCGGTTCTCCCACTTGCCCATGCATTCGAGCGCACCGTCGGCTACTACCTTCCCATGATGGCAGGCTGCGCCGTTGCTTATGCGCGCTCGCCACAAGACTTCCGCGACGATCTCATCGCGGTCCGCCCGACGGTGATGCTCGGCGTTCCTCTTCTCTACGAGCGGATGTCTGCCGCGATCCGGACAAACGTTGCAGGGAGCCTCGCAAAGCGGACTCTGTTGCGAATTGCCGCCTTTCTCGGCTGGCGCCGCTTTGAGGCCGAGCAGCATCGGGCCAGTCCGGGCCTTGCTGCGCGTTTGCTCGGACCCATTCTGAAGCACTACGTCGCGGCGCCGGTGCTGGCGGCCTTCGGCGGACGGCTTCGCGTCGCGGTCAGCGGAGGGGCGCCGCTGGATCAAGACGCCGCTCGGCTGTTGATTGGTTTGGGCCTGCCGTTGGTCGAGGGATATGGTCTCACCGAAGCAGCGCCGGTGGTTGCGGCGAACAAACCCGACGACAATCTCCCCGGCTCGGTCGGGCGTCCTTTGCAAGGCGTTGAAGTGAAACTCACTCCGGAAGGCGAACTGCTGGTACGCTCGCCTTCCGTGATGACGGGCTATTGGAAGGATGATGGCGCGACGGCGCGCACGGTCGATCCGATGGGCTGGCTGTCGACCGGCGACGCCGCCGAGATAAAGGACGGGCGCATCTTCATCCGCGCCCGCCTCAAGGAGATGATCGTTCTATCCATCGGCGAGAAGGTCAATCCGAGCACCGTTGAAGCAGAGCTGACCCGCGATTGGCTGTTCAAGCAGGTGGTGGTGGTCGGCGATCGACGCCAGTTCCTGGTTGCCGTCGTCGTCTTGAACCCTGACGCGTGGAAACGTTTCGCCGCGGAAGAAGGCCTCGATCCGGAGCGGCCCAATCACGCCCTTGGCAAGAACGCGTTGCTTGCAAGGGTCGCATCGCTTCTCGCCGCCCTGCCACGGTATGCGCAGGTTCGCGCCGTGCACCTGACGTTGGAGCCGTGGACGATCGAGGCCGGGTTACTGACGCCAACCCTCAAGGTGAAAAGGGAGGTCGTGCAGAGAATGTTCGCACAGGAGATCGACGCCTTGTATGCCGAGTATGCCGCCCCGAAGGCGTGATGCGGAGGTTTGCGGGCCCAAGTCAGACATCGCGCCAAGCCAGAGACGTACCAGGTGATGCACTGGCCTTCGACGGTAAAGGTCTCCTCCGTCCGGCCTGGCGGCCGCGCCGGCAATCGTGGACGCAGGGTTAGGAAGCGATGCCGAACGGCGGCGAAACCGGGCACAAGAGGCGGGCTCTGCCATGTGCTTTTGTCGGTGCCCATACGGACCGCCTGACCGGACAGAGGATTCGCGTCGCGATCGATTTCAGATCGGGCCCGAACCGACACGTTGGTTCGCTGATCCTGCTCCCGGAAGCTCGACCACGTTTCCCTTCTCGTTGGCGCCGTGGGCCACGATCCGGATCGAGACGTGGGTGGAGTTGTACCAGTTCATCAGCGCGCTGACCCCGACCATCACCGCGATGCCGGCGACGGCCACCAGGGAGCGCATGATGGCACTGTCCGACGATCCGACCACGGCGACGTGACCGGCGAAGGCCAGCGTAACCCCCAGGCAGAAGACCTCCAGCGAATGCTGCCCGCAAAGAATGAGCGGTCGCAGGACCCGCCAGGCTAGCGGCGGCCAATCCCGCGGAATCAGCCGGTTCACGACGATCGCGATCGCCAGGAAGTGCGCCAGGCGGAGCACGCCGAGATTGGTCTTGCCGAACGCGTGGGTGCTCCACTCCGGAAGGAAGTCACCGAGGTTCAGGCGATTCACGGCGATAAACACCACGAAGACCGACACCGCATAGACGGCCGCCAGGACCAACACCAGCCGCGATCGCACCAGCGACCACACCCAGTCGGCCGCGCCCAGGCCGCACCACGCGCCGAGCACGAATAACAGCTGCCAGGCCAGCGGATCGAAGTACCAGGATCCATGCGGAAAGGAGGAGAAGTTGAGCCCCAGCAGGTTGGCGGCGGCGTAAACGGCGGCAGCCAGCGCCAGCGCCAGCGCCGGCGCCTTCCGCAACAGCCACAGGATCACCGGCGAGGCGGCCAGCACCACGATAAAGAGCGGCAGCACGTTCATGTTGACCGGCATGAATTTCAGCTGCAGCACGGCCAGAATGCTTTCATCGGGCCGCTCGTGGAGGATGCGGATATTCATCGCGTCGTCGAATACATCCGAGCCGTGCGACAGCCAGGCGACCTCGCCGACGAATACGACGAACAGGAACATCTGGGCGACGTAGGTCTCGAAGGTACGCCGCATGATCTGCGCGCCGGCCACCAAAAAGCCGCGCTGCTCCATCACGCGCCCATAGAAATAGGCGTTGGCGTAGCCGGAGACAAAAATGAAGACCTCGGTCGGGTCGCTGAATCCGTAGTTCCACGGTGTGATCTTGTTAAGAATGGTGCCGGGAACGTGGGCCAGGAAAATCAGCCACAGTGCGCCTCCCCGGTAGAGGTCGAGCCGGAAGTCGCGTGGTATTTCGACTGGATTACCCTCGATCCTGTGCGTCGGCATGTGCGTTTCGTTCCCCGATCGCCCGCTGGCGCCACGAACTGGCCACGCGCGCTGACTTGATCCGGCAAAAGCCGGCCGCGCGCCTTGACAAAAGTCAACGATTTTACCGTCGGAAGCCCTTGCAATCTTACCGGCGGAAAATGCCGCCACGGCCTTGTGCCAGGACCGTCCGCAACCATCTATTGCTGGTAGCTGGGAGGGGAAGTCGCTCGCATGCGTACTGTTTCGAGAATCACCTGGAAATTGACCAAATGGACCGGCATTGCCGTGTTGCTGGGTTACGTTGCGGTGTGCGCCGGAATGTACACGATGCAGCGGACGCTGGTGTTTCCGAAGCTGGCGGACCACGTTACCGCGGCTAATGCGGGCTTCCCCGAGGCGGAGGAGGTCGCGTTACAGACATCCGATGGCGAGCGTCTGGTTGCCTGGTATGTGGCGCCCAAGCCCGACAAGCCTCTTTTCATCTATTTCCATGGCAACGGGGACACGCTTAACTGGCGCGTGAGCCGGGACCGCAGTCTGGTGGCCGACGGCAGCGGACTGCTCGCGGTTTCGTACCGGGGCTACGAGGGATCGACCGGAAGCCCGTCCGAAGACGGCATGCATCTCGACGCCGAGGCGGCTTACGCGTTCGCCGCCGATCATCAGATTGCGCCCGACCGTATCGTGCTGTGGGGGCATTCGCTTGGCACCGGCGTCGCCGTCTGGCTCGCGGCGGAACGGAAGATCAAGGCACTGGTGCTGGAAGCGCCCTATACGTCCGTTGCGGACGTCGCAGCCATGAATTACCCGCTCCTGCCCGTGCGGTGGCTGCTCAAGGATCAATTCCATTCCGATTGGCACATCGGCAACGTGACCGCGCCGGTGCTGGTCTTCCATGGGGACAACGACACCACGATCCCGATCTCGTTCGGGCAGCGTCTCTACAGCCTCATCAAGGCCCCCAAATGCTTCGTCCGCTTTCCCCTTGGCGGCCATGGCGATCTCGATGACGGCAAGATCCTCGCGAGCATTCGCGACTTCATCGCCAGGTCATGGCGTCGCTCCGCCGAACCGGATGGCGCACCCGGCTGCGAGCGCGGCACCGTGGCGAGCTAGCCGGGCGGATACCTTAGTGCGCCGTCATCCAGTCGCGGGCCTCGCGCTGGGCGGTGGCAATCTCGACTTCCGACATCAGTTCGGCGACCTCGCGGCGCATCCGGATGGCATCGACGCGCCCCTTCACCGCGGCGAGATTGAACCACTTGTGCGCGGCAACCAGGTTGACCACGCCGGAACGGCCGCTTGCCCAGTACAGGCCACGCTCGAACAGCACGTCCGGGATGGCGCTTGCTTCCACCGGTGTGGCCGAATCCAGATCGAAGTGTCCCTGAAACATCTGTCATCTCCCTTTTGTTTTTCTTGGCCGGCCCTGCCCCGAGCGCGGTCCCTGTCCACTTGTCGTAACGTCCCGTTATTCCAAAGCGCGATTGATGCGCTCGCCGGTTTGCCGGCTTGTTGGGATGATCATGACCGATCAAATTTGAAGGACAGTTTAAGCATCGCGATAAATCCGGCGTAAACGCTTCGCCGGCGCGGACGCGCGCGAAATCGAGGGAGCGCCTTGTTTCAAAGGGCTTTTCGCAGCTTCACGGAATTCGGTTTACCCTGCCGTTTCGCGAAACGATAACCATTGCATCAAGGGCTGGCGATCGTGTGCCCTGGTTTCGTAGGTCCTGGCTTTCGCAGGTCCTGGCTGTCGCCGGTGATGACAACGGGACATGCAGCGATGCCCCGTCTCAGGCCCAGCACGAAAGGCCCGCAGCCCTCGCGCGCCGCGGAAGTGTCGGAGGATGATGTTGGGGGATGGGGGCACTAACGCCGGTCACAAGCCACAAGGCCTGGAACGAGGGCGTCGGCGAACACGTCAGGACCAGATTTCACTTTGAGCCTTGCAGCCCCTGGGCTTTGGAGCCCGTGAAATTGCGGAGCTCAAGAGATCCGCACCGAACGAAGAAAACCTGTTTCTTCTGCCGGACCGGCTTTCGGAAGAGCGAGCTCTTCTAAACTACGATCCAGCCGTTTGACCTGATGTCTCGCCGACACCCTCTTTCGTCGACAAGAGCCAATCTTTCAAAATCTGCTTTCAGGAAGCAAACCGTCCGGAAGGCTCGTGTGACGTGCCGGCATCAAGCCGCCGGCAATTTTCTTCAAGCGAGATTTACTTCTTCTTCTTGGCGACCTTGCGGGTCTTCTTCGCAGTCTTCTTCACTGCGCTCTTCGCCTTCTTTGCCTTCTTAGCTTTCTTGGCCATGTTGCCCTCCTAATGTAGTGAGATGGCTTAATCGCTGCGTGCACTCGGGAATCGAAATGCACTACATCCCGAATACACCAACACATTGAAAAAAACAGCGTCCCGCTTAAGGAAGTGTTTACGCGGCAACGCGAGGGCGTGCGACGCGCGCGCTTCGACAACACCGAAAACCATTCGCGCGACGCTGCAAACGATGCGCGCGAAGCCGTGAGCGGCAACCGTCGACGTTGCAGGAAGCGGCCATTCCACAAGGGTTTTTGAAATTCACGCACGCGATGATCGGCGTTGCGCCGATGTCATCGCGCCTCATCGAAGCCGCTCAAATGCGCGCTGCGTGAACTCTGAGTCGCGATTTTTGGCAATAAAAAAATTTTCGTGCTCACCGGCTTCGCGCCTCATCGTCGCTCGCCAAACCCGGTTTTTTGCGCGAATCGATTGCGGCCAATTCGCGGCCGCATTGCTCTGCGTGCGCGAACCATCGCCGCTTATGGTGAACGATTGATGCACGTTCGCCGCTTTCGAGACCGGGTAAGCGACGACGCTCGCCGTCGCGCCGGACGCGTCTCAGATGCCGAGCTTGGACTTCAGGAGATCGTTCACGGCTTGCGGATTGGCCTTGCCGCCGGATGACTTCATCACCTGGCCGACGAACCAGCCGATCAGCGCCGGCTTGGCTTTCGCCTGCGCGACCTTGTCGGGATTGGCGGCGATGATGTCATCGACCACTTTTTCGATCGCCCCCAAGTCGGTGACCTGCTTCATGCCGCGCTTTTCGACGATGACGCGTGGGTCGCCGCCTTCCTGCCAGACGATCTCGAACAGATCTTTTGCTATCTTGCCGGAGATGGTGCCCTCGCCGATCAAATCGACGATCGCGGCAAGCTGCGCGGCCGATACCGGCGACGTCGCGATCGCCACGCCTTCCTTGTTGAGCCGCCCGAACAGCTCGTTGATCACCCAGTTGGCGGCAAGCTTGCCGTCGCGAGGCTTGTCGGCGAGCCTCTCCAGCACGGTTTCGAAGAACCCAGCGCTTTCCCGTTCGGCCACCAGCACGCTGGCGTCATAGGACGAGAGACCGAACTCGGTGATGAAGCGCGCTTTCTTCTGGTCCGGCAGTTCCGGCAGGTTGGCCCTCAGCTCGTCGACATAGCCTGCGTAAATTCGCAGCGGCAGCAGGTCCGGATCCGGGAAATAGCGGTAGTCGTGCGCCTCTTCCTTGGAGCGCATCGAGCGGGTTTCGCCCTTGTTGGGATCGAACAGCCGGGTTTCCTGGTCGATGGCGCCGCCATCCTCGAGAATGCCGATCTGGCGCCGCGCCTCGTATTCGATGGCCTGACCCATGAAGGCGATCGAATTCATGTTCTTGATCTCGCAGCGGGTGCCGAGCGCTTCTCCCGGCTTGCGCACGCTGACGTTGACGTCGGCGCGCAGAGACCCCTTCTCCATATCGCCATCGCAGGTGCCGAGATAACGCAGGATCGAGCGGAGCTTCGTGACATAGGCCTTGGCCTGCTCGGCGTCGCGGATGTCGGGTTTTGAGACGATCTCCATCAGCGCCACGCCGCAACGGTTGAGATCGACGAAGGACAGCGACGGCGACTGGTCGTGCAGTAACTTGCCGGCGTCCTGCTCCAGATGCAGCCGCTCGATGCCGATCACTGCGGTCCTGCCGCCGTCGAGTTCGACGATCACTTCGCCTTCGCCGACAACAGGCGACTTGTATTGGCTGATCTGGTAGCCCTGCGGCGAGTCCGGATAGAAATAGTTTTTCCGGTCGAACACCGAACGCAGATTGATCTTTGCGTTCAGCCCGAGGCCGGTCCGGACAGCCTGCCTGACGCACTCCTCGTTGATGACCGGCAACATGCCCGGCATCGCCGCATCGACCAGCGAAACATGGCTGTTGGGCTTGCCGCCGAATTCCGTCGAGGCTCCGGAAAAAAGCTTTGAATTCGAGGTGACCTGGGCATGAACCTCCATGCCGATCACGACTTCCCAGTCGCCGGTGGCGCCCTTGATCAGTTTTGCGTCGGTCGCGCTCATGCTCGTCCACTCCCGAGCAGCTCGGAAGCAATCCGCTCCCATTCGGTTTCGAGCGAACCGGTCGCAACCGGCTTGCCGGCCTGGCGGTACCAGTAACCGGCGTTGCCGAGATCGCCTTCGACACGGTGCAGGTGGGCATGGACCCAGGCGGCCTCGGCGCTCGCTTCGTCCTGGACGAGCTTGTGCGCCGCGTCCCACCCGCCCTTTGCCGCCCACCACAGCGCAGCCAGCGGGGCGTCCATTTGCGGCGCCGGTGCTGCGCCCGAAAGGCTTGATTTGAACTCCGCCATGTTCACCACCACCTCGCCGGCGTGAAGCGTCCCGCCGCCTGCTCGATCACCTCGCCGAGCGAGAACAGGGTCTCTTCGTCGAAGGGGCGGCCGATCAGTTGCAGGCCGAGCGGCAAGCCCTGCAAATCCTTGCCGGCGGGAACCGCGATGCCCGGAAGGCCAGCCATGTTCACGGTGACCGTGAAGATGTCGTTGAGATACATTTCCACGGGGTCGGCGCCCTTTTCGCCGACGCCGAATGCCGCCGAAGGCGTCGCCGGCGTCAGGATCGCATTCACGCCTTTGGCGAAGCAACCCTCGAAATCCTTCTTGATCAGCGTGCGGACCTTCTGCGCCCGCAAATAATAGGCGTCGTAATAGCCGGCCGAGAGCACGTAGGTGCCGATCATCACGCGACGGCGAACTTCGGCGCCAAAACCCTCAGCCCGCGTGTTCTCATACATTTCGCCGATCGAGCGACCCGGCACGCGCAGGCCGTAGCGCACGCCGTCATAGCGCGCCAAATTCGACGAGGCCTCCGCCGGCGCCACGATGTAATAGGCCGGCAACGCGTATTTGGTGTGCGGCAGCGACACCTCGACCAGTTCCGCGCCGGCGGCCTTCAGCCAGGCCGCGCCCTCGCTCCAGAGCTTTTCGATTTCCGCCGGCATGCCGTCGAGGCGATACTCCCTGGGTATGCCGATCTTCATGCCCTTGACGGATTGGCCGACCGCTTTCTCGTAATCCGGCACCGGACGATCGACAGAGGTGGTGTCCTTGGGATCGTGGCCCGCCATCGAGCGCATCAGGATCGCGGTGTCGCGCACCGTGCGCCCGATCGGTCCCGCCTGATCGAGCGAGGACGCAAAGGCGACGATGCCCCAGCGCGAGCAGCGCCCATAGGTCGGCTTCATGCCGACGGTTGCCGTGAACGCCGCCGGCTGGCGGATCGATCCGCCGGTGTCGGTCGCTGTCGCGCCCATGCACAACAACGCCGCCACCGCCGACGCCGAGCCGCCGGACGAGCCGCCGGGCACCAGCATGGTATTGGCGCCGTCGCGCCGCCACGGATTGACGACCGGGCCAAAGCACGAGGTCTCGTTCGAGGAACCCATCGCGAATTCGTCGTTGTTGAGCTTGCCGAGCAAGACCGCGCCGTCGCGCCAGAGCTGCGATGTCACCGTGAACTCATAGGTCGGCACGAAATTGCCGAGAATCTTCGAGCATGCGGTGGTGCGCACGTCCTTGGTCGCGAACAGATCCTTGATGCCCAAGGGAATGCCGGCAAGCGGGCCGCCCTCGCCTTTTGCGATCCTGGCGTCAATCTCGCGCGCCATGGCCCGGGCCCGATCCGGCGTTTCCAGCACAAAGGCGTTAAGCGCGCGCGCCGCCTCGATCGCCGAAAGATGCGCTTCCGTCAGCTCAAGGGACGTGAACGTTTTCTTCGCGAGGCCATCTCGAGCCTGCGCGAGGGTCAGCGATGTCAAATCGGTCATTTATTAACCGGGCTGCAGAAAAAAGGAGACAATGTCTTGTCGTTGGCCGGGTCGTCGCGCGACGGTTTGTCGCTTGCCCTGTCGGCCGCCTCCAAAGCGTCGAGCACGGCGTCAACGGCCTTGTCGGGATCGGCGACCTTGCCCTGGCGCTCCATGGCGTCGAGGTAATTCATGTAGGCCTGATAGGCCTTTTCATCGTCGCAGAGCATACACATCGGAAGACTCTTTATATTGTTTACTCGACGACTTTCGGCACCAGAAAGAAATGCCCCTGGGTTTCCGGCGCATTTCTGACGATGTCGTCGGCGATCTCGCCGTCATTGACCACGTCGGGGCGCTTCTTCATCTCCATCGGTGTGACGGAGGTCATCGGTTCGACCCCATCGACATCGACTTCCGACAGTTGCTCGACGAAGGCCAGCATCGCGTTCAACTCGCCCTGCAGATGCGGAACATCAGTTTCCTCGACCGCAATCCGCGCGAGCTGCGCGATACGGCGAACAGTGGCGGTATCGACCGACATTATATAGGGCCTTTCACGGCAAAACTCAGTCCGCCGTATAGCAGAGGGTGGTTTTGCGCCGCAACAGCGGGGGATGCCTCTTAGCCCGCCAATCGGCTCAGCCGTGCCAGCGCCGCGCCTGCCAGCGCCCGGGTCAGCTCGCCCGCAGGCATCTCGCGGCCGAGCCGCACCGCCTGGCCTGCCCAGAGATTGGTAAAATCCAGCTTGCCGAGCTTTTCCGAAGCCGCCTTCAGGGGTGCCAGGCCCGTCGCCGCGTGCGGAAAGGCCGGCGCATCCGGCGAAATCGGGCCGACCTCGCGCATCCAGCGGTTGGCGACCCCCCGCGCGGGGCGGCCGGTCATGACGTTGGTGATGACGGTAGAATCATCCCGCGCCTGGGCAAGCACGGTCCGCGCCGGACCGATGACCCTGGATTCCGGGCAGCGCAGATAGGCGCTGCCGATCTGCACGCCGGCCGCGCCCAGCGCGAAGGCCGCCGCGATGCCCCTCCCGTCGGCGATGCCGCCCGCCGCGATCACCGGGACCCTCACCGCATCGACCACCTGCGGCACCAGCGCGAAGGTGCCTGGCTGTTCGGCAATATTTTCGGTCAGGAACATGCCGCGATGGCCGCCGGCCTCGGCGCCCTGGGCAATGATGACGTCGGCGCCGTGCTCCTCGAGCCAGATCGCCTCTTTCACGATGGTCGCGGACGACATCACGATGCAGCCGGCGGCCTTGACGCGCGTCAGCAGCGCCTTCTCGGGCAGGCCGAAATGGAAACTGACGATCTCCGGCTTGAGCTCCTCGACGAGTTCGCACATCGCCGCATCGAACGGCGCGCGGTTGGCGGCATTGACCGGCGCCGCCGGGTCGAGCCCCAACTCCTTGTAATAAGGTGCAAGCCGCCCCTTCCAGGCCGCCTCACGCGCGGAATCGGCGTCGACGGGCCGGTGGCAGAAGAAATTCATGTTGACCGGCACGGAGACGCGCTGGCGGATGATGTTGATCTGCTCGCGCGCCTTCTCGACCGACAGCATGGCGCACGGCAGCGAGCCCAGCGCTCCGCCCTGCGCCGCCGCGATCACCAGCTCCGCATCCATCACCCCCGCCATCGGCGCCAGCACGATGGGGAACTCGGTCTTGAATAGGTCGAGAAGTCGGCGGTCCGGCCACATGGTCTGCTCACTCGGGGAAAAGGAGAAATCGGCGCGGCATCGTTGCCGGGGACTTGCACGAGATTAGCACCGGCGGCGCGGATGAGCTATGCATCGACTGGCAGCCTTTGACCGAAGCGCCGCAGCGCGACCACGGCCCAGATTGCCTCGACCAGCCCGAACGGCCAGGCCCCCTGCAGAAATCCGTAAATCGAACCCAGCGCGCAGGCGACCGCGAAAACCAGGATGAACCAGCGGCTGCGATCCTCCAGCGCATAGCTCACCAGCATCGCCGTGACCGCGAACAAACCGAAGAGCGATAACCCGTCCATTTCGTTTTTCCCGCTTTGCGCGGTGTGCGGCTTGCGTGTTATGCGAGCCCCATGCCCGCCCTCATTCTACCGCTGATCGACGCTGCCGCGCACTGGCCTGAACGCGGTGCGCTGATCGGCCTTGATCTCGGCACCAAGACCATCGGGGTCGCGGCATCCGACCCCGACCGCCGGCTTGCGACCGGGGTCGAGACCATCCAGCGCAAGGCATTCAAGGCCGACGCCGCGCGCCTGCTCGCCATCGCGACCGAGCGCGCCGCCGCAGGATTCGTGCTCGGCCTGCCGATCAACATGGACGGCAGCGAGGGTCCGCGCGCGCAATCCACCCGCGCCTTCGCGCGCAATTTCTCCAGGCTCACCGAGCTGGCCATCGCGCTGTGGGACGAGCGGCTCTCGACCGCCGCCGTCGAGCGCGAATTGATCGGGATGGACATGAGCCGCGCCCGGCGCGCGGAAGTGATCGACGAACACGCCGCGATCTTCATCCTGCAGGGGGCGCTCGACCGGCTGGCCAACGCGCGCGACCCACGCTGACAGCGCCTCAAGACTCTAGCCTGCCCCAACGAGCAGGTAGGTCTGCACGACCGCAGCCAGGTTATTGACTCCGTGCACGATCACCGTGAGCCAGGTTGATCGATAGCGGTAGCGGAGATAGCCGAGCACGAGACCGATCGAAAACACCTCGCCGAAATAGTACCAGTCATATTGAAGGTGCAGCGATGTCCAGACCAGCGACGACAATATGATGGCGCCGGCGGGCCGGAGAAACGACTCCGACCAGCCGCGGTAGAGAAAGCCGCGCGCGAAAAACTCCTCCGACATCGGAGCGGCGACACAGAATGCGATCACCAGAAGCCACAGCGCCCCATCCGCGCGCGCCGATTTCAATACATCCATCATGAAACCGGGCGCGGATTCGCGTCCCGTCATGCGCGACAGCAGTTCCCATCCCAGGACCAGCGCGGTGAGCGCGACGACGCCGATCGCCACGCTTTTCCAGGAGGGCCGGCGCAACGCGAGATAATCGTCGAACGGCGTGCGCGACAGGTGGATGGCGAGCCAGAGCGCGCCCAGAACGGCAGGCAGACCGGTGATTACGGAGAGCGAAATCGTTACCCCCCCGCCCAGCACATGGATCGCGGCGGCCATGTCGAGCGGCCCTTCGTGCCGGAACAGGAACCAGCCCACCACCACCATTTGCCCAGCGAACATCCCGCCAAAGATGACCAGGCCCCAGAGCGCGGTACCCCAGAACTTCCAGATGCGGGGCGACCGCCGGTCGGGAACGACCGGCGCCAGGGAACTTGCGGGATCGAGGGAATCCATCAGCCAGCCTTCATGAGGGTAACGCCCGATCGAGCAATCGGACGACGTCGTCGCGCGCAAGATCGACCGCGCCGTACATGCTGGCGTGATTCCCGGCAAGCCGGGTAGCGGCAAACAATTCGGCGTGACGCGGCGACACCTGGTTGAGTGCCGCCGCGGCGGCCAATAGCGCGAGCCGCTCCACCGCCAGCCGCGCCACGCGCTCGGAGTCCGGCCGGCGGAATGCCGTCGCGATGACGGCTGCCGCATCGCCGGCGCCAGGCAGGTCCGCGGTTTCCGCGGCGAGACCCTCCAGGATAGAAGCGGCCGCCTCGGCCTCGCGCGACAAAGCGCGCAGCACGTCCAGGCACATCACATTGCCCGAGCCTTCCCAGATCGCATTGACGGGCGACTCGCGATAGTGCCGCGCCAAAATGCCTTCCTCGACATAACCGTTGCCGCCGAGACACTCCATCGCCTCGTAGAGAAACCCCGGCGCGCTCTTGCAGACCCAGTATTTGATCGCGGGCGTCAACAGCCGCATATAGGCCGCGTCGCCCTGATCCTTCGGCGCGCGGTCAAACGAACGGCACAGCCGCATGACCAGTGCAATCGAGGCCTCGACATGCAGCGCCATGTCCGAGAGCACCGCCTGCATCAGCGGCTGGTCGGCGAGGTGTTTCTGGAACACGCTGCGATGTCTTGCGTGATGCAGCGCGTGAGCCAGGCCCGACCGCATCAGGCCGGCGGACGCGATCGCGCAATCCTGCCGCGTCAATTGCACCATCTGGATGATGGTGCGGATGCCCTTGCCCTCGTCGCCGACGCGCGTCGCGTAAGCCCCGACAAATTCGACCTCGGACGATGCATTGGAGCGGTTGCCGAGTTTTTCCTTCAGCCGCTGGAACTGGATCGCGTTGACGGTTCCGTCCGGCCTGAAGCGCGGCATGAAGAAACAGGTCAGCCCCTCGCCGGCCTGCGCCAGCACCAGGAACGCGTCGCACATCGGCGCCGACATGAACCATTTATGCCCGGTGATGCGATAGGCGTCGCCGTCGCGCTCCGCGCGGGTCATGTTACTGCGCACGTCGGTGCCGCCCTGCTTCTCGGTCATGCCCATGCCGAGCGTCATGCCGCGTTTTGTCGGCCATGGCGCGAAGGCTGGATCGTAGGCGCGCGTGCTGATGACAGGCATCGCCTTCGCCAGCAGGTCGGGCTGCGCCGCGAGCGCCGCCACCGCGGCGCGCGTCATCGTGACGGGGCACAGATGCCCGGTCTCGACCCCTGCCGCCATGTAGAATTTTGCCGCACGCACGACCTCCGCGGCGCTGCCTGCCGGCCCGCCATCGGCAGCCCAGGTCGAATTGTGCAAGCCCGCATGGGCACTGCGCGCCATCAATTCGTGATAGGCCGGATGGAACTCGACTTCGTCGCGCCGGTTGCCCCTGGAATCGAACGTCCGCAGTTTTGGCGTGTTCTCGTTGGCGAGCCGGCCCCGCTCCGCCATGGCGGCCGAACCCCAGTGCCGGCCGAACTCGGACAGTTCCGCATTCACGGTTTTCCCGCCATTGGCGGCGACCGCGTCGACCAGCGGGCGGTCCAGCGCGAACAGGTCGACATCGACAAACGGCGGCGACTGGTTGAGCACCTCATGGGTCGCGAATGAAGCTAGCGTCATGGCCGCCCTCACCGTCGGATCTCGAAAACGACATTGCGCCGGAATGTGCCTGCCGGCAGACTCACCTGCCACGCGCGGTTATCGGAAAATCATACGCGGGACCGCCTGCGCCCGGCAGCGAAAAATGCCACCACTCCCTGGAATAATTTACAAAACCTTGCTTCGCCATCGCAGCGACCAGCAGGGTTCGCCAGTAGCGCTGGCCTTTCGTGATGGACCGCGCCGCGGTGTGCGCCTTGAGATCGGAACAATCATAGCCGGTGCCCATATCGACGCTGGCCTCGGGCGCGCGGGTGGCCGCGGGCGCGGTGCAATCGGCGTAAGCCTTGTTGGGATCGAAGGTCCGGGAATTGTCGGCCTTCAGATCGACCAGGGTAAGGTCCACGGCCGCGCCGGTGGAATGGCCGGAGTGCTCGGCGATATAGCCGAGCCGGAACAGGTCTTTCTTGCTGAATGCCGGATTGTAGCGCCGCTCGGCCGGCGTCTCCAGCCCGTTCGCGGCCCACACCACCATGTCGTGCACCGCGCGGGCCGGCCGGTAACAATCCAGCATCTTCAATGACAGGTGCCGGGAGCCAAGTTCCGCCTGAACGCGCTTCAGCGCCAGCCCCACCTCGCGTTTCACCACGCATTCGGCAGCGCCGTAGCCCCTGAGCGGCCGGCCGACGAAATTATTCGCCCCGGCGTAACGGATGTCCTGTGCAATCGTCGCGTCGACGTCGCCGAGGTACACGAACCCGCCGGGCAAGGTCTGCGCGCGGACCGGGCTCACGAGCTCCGTCGCCATCAACAGGACCGGAGCAAACCATTTCAACATGCGCATGCCCATGGGTTGGCGATGCAATCGCGGCGACTTTGCGGCATGTCCGTTTACCCTGCCTCCGACATCCCGGGGGATAACTCGTAACGCCCCTCTTGGCGCTTGCCCCCCGTTGTTTCTCTGCCTATAGCTCTCGTTTTAATGACCCCTGCATCGAAATCGACCTTCGTCCTCGGTCACCGGCATCTGCTGGGAATCGAGGGCCTTTCCGCTGCCGATATCACCGGCCTGCTCGACCTCTCCGAGGAATATGTCGAGCTCAACCGCCAGGTCGACAAGAAGCGCACCTCGCTGCGCGGCCGCACCCAGGTCAACCTGTTCTTCGAGGCCTCGACCCGCACCCAGTCGTCGTTCGAACTCGCCGGCAAGCGGCTGGGCGCCGACGTCATGAACATGTCGGTGTCCTCCTCGTCGATTCGCAAGGGCGAGACCCTGATGGATACGGCGGTTACGCTGAACGCCATGCATCCGGACATTCTGGTGGTCAGGCACCATGCGTCAGGCGCGGTGGAACTCCTGGCACGCAAGGTCGATGGCTCCGTCATCAACGCCGGCGACGGCGCCCACGAACATCCGACGCAAGCGCTGCTCGACGCGCTTACCATCCGCCGCAACAAGGGCCGGCTCGAGGGCCTCGTGATTGCGATCTGCGGCGATGTCATGCATTCGCGCGTGGCGCGCTCCAATATCCTGTTGCTCAACACCATGGGCGCACAAGTCCGCGTCGTCGCGCCCTCCACGCTGTTGCCGCGCGGCATCGAGCGGATGGGCGTCGAGGTCGCCCGCGACATGCGCGAGGGACTGCACGGTGCCGATATCGTGATGATGCTGCGGCTGCAACGCGAGCGCATGAACGGCTCGTTCGTGCCGTCGAGCCAGGAGTACTTTCATTACTTTGGCCTCGACCAGAAGAAACTGGCCTATGCCAAGCCCGACGCGCTGGTGATGCATCCAGGGCCGATGAACCGGGGCGTTGAAATCGACTCGATCGTGGCCGACGGCGCGCAGTCGCTGATCCGCGAACAGGTGGAAATGGGAGTGGCGGTGCGGATGGCGGTGCTCGAAGCGCTCGCCCGCAACCTGCCGAACGCGTGACATCATGTTGACCGAACGCCGCCCGATCCTGCTCGCCAACGCCCGCGTGGTGGACCCCTCGCGCGATTTCGACGGCCCGGGCGACGTCCTGATCGCCGACGGGGTGATCCGCGACCTGAAGCGCGGAATTGGCGCTGCCGGCGTGCCCGAGGGCACCGACGTCATCAATTGCGCCGGCAAGATCGTCGCGCCCGGCCTGATCGACATGCGCGCCTTTGTCGGCGAGCCCGGCGCCAGCCACCGCGAGACCTTTGCGTCCGCGAGCCAGGCGGCGGCAACCGGCGGCATCACCACCATCGTCTGCCAGCCCGATACTTCGCCGGTCATCGACAATTCCGCGACGGTGGATTTCATCCTGCGGCGCGCCCGTGACACCGCGATCGTCAACATCCACCCGATGGCGGCGCTGACAAAAGGCCTGCGCGGCGAGGAGATGACCGAGATCGGGCTTTTGAAGGCGGCCGGCGCGGTGGCCTTCACCGACGGCGACAATAGCGTCACCAACGCCCAGGTGATGCGAAGGGCCCTCACCTACGCCCGCGATTTCGATGCGCTGATCGTCCACCATACCGAAGACCCGAATTTGGTCGGCGAAGGCGTCATGAACGAGGGCGAATTCGCCACACGACTGGGACTGGTCGGCATTCCCAACGCCGCGGAAGCCGTGATGCTGGAGCGCGACATGCGCCTCGTCGCGCTCACCGGCGGTCGTTATCATGCGGCCTCGTTGAGCTGCATCGAGTCGCTGGAGATCCTCAAACGCGCCCGCGAAGCAGGCCTGGAAGTCTCCGCCTCGGTCTCGATCAACCACGTCACGCTCAACGAGAACGACATCGGTCCGTACCGGACGTTTCTGAAACTGTCGCCGCCGCTGCGTACCGAGGACGACCGCCTCGCGCTGGTCGCAGCCGTCGCCTCCGGACTGATCGACGTCATCATGTCCGACCACAATCCGCAGGATGTCGAGGTCAAGCGGCTGCCGTTCGCCGAAGCGGCCTCCGGCGCGATCGGGCTCGAAACCATGCTGCCGGCAGCGCTTCGGCTGATCCACAATGGCGAGACGGATTTCAAGACGCTGATCCGCGCGATGTCGACGCGCCCCGCCGAACTGTTGGGGCTGCCGGGCGGATCGCTGCGGCCGGGCTCGCCGGCCGACGTGATCGTGATCGATACCGATACGCCCTGGATACTTGATCCGGACGATCTCAAATCACAATGCAAGAACACGCCGTTCGACGAGGCCCGCTTCTCGGGGCGCGTGGTGCGGACCATCGTCGGCGGACGGACCGTCTATGAGCATGTCTGAAGCGCTTTCGAGAGCGAGACATGCCCTCGGACTTGATCCGGGGGTGGGCGCCGGTTCACGTCACGAAAACGTGCCAAAAAGAGGCACCGATGCGCGGGAAATTTGCTGGCGAAGGAGGAGCGGAGATGTCGGCTAGCGCATGGCTGCCGGTGGGATTCGTCCTCGGCTATCTGCTCGGCTCCATTCCGTTTGGGCTGATCCTGACGAAACTCGCGGGAACGCAGGACCTGCGCGCGATCGGCTCGGGCAATATCGGCGCCACCAACGTGCTGCGCACCGGGCGCAAGGGCCTGGCGGCGGCGACCCTGCTGCTCGACATGCTCAAGGGCACCGCGGCTGTCATTCTCGCGGGCTACTACGGCGGCCCCAATGCGGCGATGCTGGCCGCGCTCGGCGCCTTTCTTGGCCACCTCTTTCCGGTCTGGCTGAATTTCAAGGGGGGCAAAGGCGTTGCGGTCTATATCGGCGTCTTGATCGGCCTGTTCTGGCCAGCCGCGGTGGTGTTTTGCGTGCTGTGGCTCGCCACCGCCGTGACCTCGCGCTACTCCTCGCTGTCGGCGCTGGTCGCAAGTTTCGTCACGCCGATTTTTCTCTGGTGGTTCGGCCACCCGGCGCTTGCGTCCCTGTTCGCGGTACTGACGCTGTTGCTGTTCTACATGCACCGCGAAAACATCAAACGGTTGCAGGCCGGAACGGAAACGAGGATTGGGCAGAAGTGAGGACTACGGGCCTATCATCGTCATCGCCGGGCTCGTTCCGTCCATCCACGACTTTATCCCCCAAGAAAGAAAAGTAAGACGTGGGTGCCCGGCACAAGGCCGGGCATGACGCGGAAAGGTCCGCTCCGCCCGCCACGTTACCCCCCTTCCCCACGCGCCTGGGTTGATCCATGCTCACCATTCGGGGAACGCATGGACACCAGAACGCCACCCACGACCCATCTGACCGACGCCCAGCGCATCGACGGGCTGCGGCTGATCCGTTCCGACAACATCGGCCCGCGCACCTTCCGCTCCCTGGTCAATCATTTCGGCAGTGCGCGCGCCGCGCTGGACCGGCTGCCGGATCTGGCGCGGCGCGGCGGCGCCTCGCGCCCCGCGCGGATCTGCAGCGAGGAAGAGGCGCGCGCGGAATTTGTAGCCAGCGAAAAACTCGGCGTCAGCCTGCTCGCACCAGGTGAAGCCGGCTATCCGCCGCGGCTTGCAATGCTCGACGATGCGCCGCCCTTGCTTGGCGTGCGCGGCGCGCGCGAGGTAATGATGCGGCCGATGATCGCGATCGTCGGCTCCCGCAACGCCTCCGGCGCCGGGCTTAAATTCGCAGGCCAGTTGGCGCGCGATCTCAGCGACGCCGGATTTGTCATCGCTTCCGGTCTGGCGCGCGGTATTGACCAGTCAGCCCATCGCGCCAGCATCACAGGCGGCACGGTGGCGGTGCTGGCCGGCGGTCACGACAAGGTCTATCCGCCCGAACACGAGGATTTGCTGGCCGCGCTCATCGCCTCCGGCGGCGCGATCTCCGAAATGCCGCTCGGGCATGTGCCGCGCGCCCGCGACTTTCCGCGGCGCAACCGGCTGATCTCGGGCGCGAGCCTCGGCGTGGTCGTGGTGGAGGCGGCACTCCGTTCGGGATCACTGATCACCGCGCGCATTGCCGCCGAACAGGGCCGCGAGGTGTTCGCGGTGCCGGGCTCGCCGCTCGATCCGCGCGCCGCCGGCACCAACGATCTGATCAAGCAGGGCGCAACGCTGATCACGGAGGCCGCCGAAATCATCCAGGCCGTCGAGCCGATCATGGGCCGGCCGATCGAACTGCGCGAGCCGGACGACGACCCGCTGGCTGGCGAACCCGACGCGAGCGATCGCGCGCGCATCATAGGTCTGCTGGGACCGACGCCGGTCTTGCTCGACGACCTCATTCGGCTGGCAGAGGCCTCACCGGCGATCGTGCGCACCGTTTTGCTCGAACTCGAACTCGCCGGACGGCTCGAACGCCACGGCGGCGGGCTGGTGTCATTGATATGAAGCACCGCGTGGCTTCAATCGCCGCCTGGGCCTTGGGAAAGGTTGCGCTTGCCGCGAAGCCGGACGCGTTCCTCGGCTTCCATCCGCGTCATCTCAAGCAGGCGGACGAGTACGGCAAGCTTGTGCCGCCGCGCAAGCCCAGCCAGGGCCGCGACGGTTTCGGCAATGAACAAAGCGGCCTCGTCGGGCCCGCCATCTCCCGGACTCTCGTCGCTTTGTGAGCCGCCGGCCTCGCCCGAGGATCCGAGCCTCCTCCGGCCCCCTGTCCTGGTCAAAAAGCCCATCCAATCCCGTGTATTTTCACAGAATACCCTCTTTGAGAGCGCAACTCTAGGACGTATTTTTCAACTTTATGGATAGTGACTGACGGCTCCAAGGCGTGCTTTCAACATCTGTCGATTTGACAGGGGCCTCCTCTACACCCATGTTCGGATCGAAACGGCCGACGCGAAGTCTCGCGGAACCGGCCTTTATTTTTCCCGTAAGCCATTGGAATGACATGAATATCGTCATTGTCGAGTTGCCGGCCAAAGCCAAGACAATCAACAAATATTTGGGGGCCTCCTACGAGGTTCTGGCCTCTTTCGGCCATGTCCGCGACCTCCCGGCCAAGAACGGATCGGTGGATCCGGAGGCAAACTTCCAGATGATCTGGGAGGTCGACCCCAAGGCCGCAGGCAGGCTCAACGACATCGCCAAGGCGCTCAAGGGGGCCGACAAGCTGATTCTCGCGACCGACCCGGATCGCGAGGGCGAAGCCATCTCATGGCATGTGCTGGAGGTGCTGAAGGAGAAGCGCGCGCTCAAGGACCAGACGATCGAGCGCGTGGTGTTCAACGCCATCACCAAGCAGGCCATCTCCGAAGCCATGAAGCATCCGCGCCAGATCGATGGCGCGCTGGTGGACGCCTATATGGCGCGCCGCGCGCTGGATTATCTGGTCGGCTTTACGCTGTCGCCCGTGTTGTGGCGCAAATTGCCCGGTGCGCGCTCCGCCGGACGGGTGCAGTCGGTGGCGCTGCGGCTGGTCTGCGACCGCGAACTCGAAATCGAGAAATTCGTGCCCCGCGAATACTGGTCGCTGGTGGCTACGTTGGCGACCACGCGCGGCGAGACCTTCGAAGCCCGCCTGGTCGGCGCCGATGGCAAGAAGATCCAGCGACTCGATATCGGCACCGGCGCCGAAGCGGAAGATTTCAAGAAGGCGATCGAGGCCGCCAACTTCACGGTAACGACGGTTGAAGCCAAGCCGGCGCGGCGCAATCCGCAGGCTCCCTTCACCACCTCGACGCTGCAGCAGGAGGCCAGCCGCAAGCTCGGCTTTGCCCCCGCGCACACCATGCGGATCGCGCAGCGGCTCTATGAGGGTATCGATATCGGCGGCGAGACCACCGGCCTCATTACCTATATGCGAACCGACGGCGTGCAGATCGACGGCTCGGCGATCACCCAGGCGCGCAAGGTGATCGGCGAGGATTACGGCAACGCCTATGTGCCCGAGGCGCCGCGCCAGTACCAGACCAAGGCCAAGAACGCGCAGGAAGCGCACGAAGCCATCCGCCCGACCGATCTGTCGCGGCGGCCTGCCGACATGCGCCGGCGGCTCGATACCGATCAGGCCAGGCTTTATGAGCTGATCTGGATTCGCACGATTGCGAGCCAGATGGAATCCGCCGAGCTGGAGCGCACCACCGTCGACATCGCCGCCAAGGCCGGCTCACGTCTCCTGGAGCTTCGCGCCTCCGGCCAGGTGATCAAGTTCGACGGCTTCCTCGCGCTCTATCAGGAAGGCCGCGACGATGACGGCGACGACGAGGACAGCCGCCGCCTCCCCGCCATGAGCGAAGGCGAAGCCTTGAAGCGCAGGGATCTGGCGGTTACCCAGCACTTCACCGAACCGCCGCCGCGTTTCTCCGAGGCCTCGCTGGTCAAGCGCATGGAAGAGCTCGGCATCGGCCGCCCCTCGACCTACGCCTCGATCCTGCAGGTGCTGAAGGACCGCGGCTATGTCAGGCTCGAAAAGAAGCGTCTGCACGGCGAGGACAAGGGCCGCGTCGTGGTCGCATTCCTGGAGAACTTCTTCGCGCGCTATGTCGAATACGACTTCACCGCAGCGCTGGAAGAACAGCTCGACCGCATCTCGAACAACGAGATTTCCTGGCAGCAGGTGCTGAGGGATTTCTGGGGCGACTTCATCGGCGCGGTGAACGAGATCAAGGACCTGCGGGTCACCCAGGTTTTGGACGCGCTCGACGACATGCTGGGGCCGCACATCTATGCGCCGCGTGACGACGGCGGCGATCCCCGGCAATGCCCGAGCTGCGGCACCGGCAAGCTCAACCTCAAGGCCGGCAAATTCGGCGCCTTCGTCGGCTGCTCCAATTATCCGGAATGCCGTTACACCCGCCCGCTTGCCGCCGACAGCGAAGCCAGCGCCGACCGCATCCTGGGCAAGGATCCGCAGACCGATCGCGACGTCGTCGTGAAAGCCGGACGGTTCGGGCCCTACATCCAGCTCGGCGAGCAAAAGGACTATGCGGAGGGCGAAAAGCCGAAGCGCGCCGGCATTCCAAAGAACATATCGCCGTCCGACATCGAACTCGAAATGGCGCTGAAGCTGTTGTCGCTGCCGCGCGAAATCGGCAAACATCCCGAAACCGGCCAGCCGATCACCGCGGGGCTGGGCCGCTTCGGACCTTTCGTGCGACACGAGAAAACCTATGCCAGCCTCGAGGCCGGCGATGAGGTATTCGACATCGGGCTGAACCGCGCGGTGACCCTGATCGCCGAGAAGGTCGCCAAAGGCCCGAGCGGCCGCCGCTTCGGCGCCGATCCCGGCAAGCCGTTGGGCGATCATCCGACGCTTGGGGCTGTCGCGGTCAAGAACGGTCGCTATGGGGCCTACGTCACGGCCGGCGGCGTCAACGCCACCATCCCGAGCGACAAAACCCCGGACACCATCACGCTGCCGGAAGCGATCGCGCTGATCGATGAACGCGTGGCAAAGGGTGGCGGCGCCAAGCGCGGCGGCAAGAAACCCAAGGCAGCCAAACCCGCCAAGGCGGAAGTGGATGCGAAGGCGTCAAAGCCCGCCAAGAAGGTCGCCGCGAAGAAATCCGTGGCAAAGCCGAAATCGGAAGCCACCAGCAAGGCACGCGCGCCGGTGACGGCGAAAACTTCGCCTTCCAAGGCGGCAAAACCTGTCGCCAAGAAGAGCGCGGGCAAGGCAAGCGGATAGAGTGGCCAAGCAACGCGACAGCGGCTTTCCGACCAGAGACGCCATCGTCGCCTTCATCCGCGCCTATCCAGGAGAGGTCGGAACCCGCGAGATCGCGCGCGAATTCGGCCTCAAGAACGCCGACCGCGCCGAGTTGAAACGAATCCTGCGTGAACTTGCCGACGACGGCGCGATCGAAAAACGCGGCAGGAAGATCAACGAACGCGCGGCGCTGCCGGCGACCGTGATGGCCGACATCACCGGGCGCGACAGCGACGGCGAGTTGATCGCGACGCCAGCCGAATGGGATGAGGTGGAGGGCGGCGAACCGCCGAAAATCCGCATCCACGTTCCCCGACGCCCGCAGCCGGGAACCGCGGCAGGCGTCGGTGACCGCGCGCTGCTGCGCGTGGAAAAGATCGAAGAGCGCGACCGCGAAGGCACGGTCTATCGCGGGCGGGTCATCAAGGTCATCGACCATGCCAAGACCCGCGTCCTCGGAATCTTCCGCGCCCTTCCCGGCGGCGGCGGACGGCTGATTCCGGTCGACAAGAAACAGGCCGGCCGCGAGTTGAACATCGCGAAAGCCGACAGCAATGGCGCCGAGGATGGCGATCTCGTCAGCGTCGACCTCGTCCGCTCGCGCGGTTTTGGGCTCGCTTCCGGCAAGGTCAAGGAGCGGCTGGGCTCGCTGGCGACGGAGAAGGCGGTCAGCCTGATCGCCATTCACGCCCACGAGATTCCGCAAGCCTTTTCCTCCGCGGCGATGCGCGAAGCCGAGCAGGCAAAACCCTCCACGCTGAAGGGGCGCGAGGACTGGCGCGACCTGCCGCTGGTCACCATCGATCCGCCCGACGCCAAGGACCACGACGACGCGGTGCATGCCGCGCCCGATCCCGATCCGAACAACCGGGGCGGCTACGTCGTCGACGTCGCGATTGCGGACGTTGCGTTCTATGTGCGGCCGGGTTCGGCGCTCGACCATGATGCGCTGACGCGCGGCAATTCGGTGTATTTCCCCGACCGCGTGGTGCCGATGCTGCCGGAGCGCATCTCGAATGATCTGTGCTCGCTGGTGCCGGGCGAGCCGCGCGGCGCGCTCGCGGTGCGGATGGTGATCGGCAATGACGGCCGCAAGCGCTCGCACAGCTTTCATCGCATCCTGATGCGCTCGGCGGCGAAACTGAATTACGCGCAGGCTCAGGCCGCGATCGATGGCAGGCCCGATGACACAACGGGGCCGCTGCTCGATCCAATCCTGAAGCCGCTCTACGACGCCTATGGGGTCGTGAAGCGCGCACGCGATGAGCGCGATCCGCTCGATCTCGATATTCCCGAGCGCAAGATCCTGCTGAAGGCGGACGGCACGGTGGATCGCGTGATCGTTCCGGAACGGCTGGATGCGCACAAGCTTATCGAAGAATTCATGATCCTGGCCAATGTCGCCGCAGCAGAGATGCTTGAAAGGAAGTCGCTGCCGCTCATTTATCGGGTGCACGATGAACCGACGCTTGAGAAGGTTCATAATCTTCAGGAATTCCTGAAAACGCTCGATCTGCCATTCGCAAAGAGCGGCGCATTGCGCCCCTCTTTGTTCAATCGGGTGCTGGCGCAGGTCAGGGGGCACGAAACCGAGCTGCTGGTGAATGAAGTGGTGTTGCGCTCGCAAGCCCAGGCCGAATACGCCGCCGAGAATTACGGCCATTTCGGCCTGAACCTCCGACGTTACGCGCATTTCACTTCGCCGATCAGGCGATACGCAGACCTGATCGTGCACCGCGCGCTGATCCGCGGCCTCGGCCTTGGTGAAGGCGCGCTGCCCGAGACCGAGACGGTGGAAACGCTGACCGAGATTGCGGCGCAAATTTCCGTCACCGAACGCCGCGCCATGAAGGCGGAACGCGAAACCGCAGACCGCCTGATCGCGCATTTTCTCGCCGACCGCATCGGCGCCACCTTTCAGGGCCGCATTTCCGGCGTCACCCGCGCCGGTCTTTTCGTCAAGCTCTCGGACACCGGCGCCGACGGCCTGATTCCGATCCGCACGCTGGGAACCGAGTACTTCAACTATGACGAGACCCGTCACGCGCTGGTCGGTTCGCGCAGCGGTGCCATGCACCGGCTGGGGGACGTCGTCGACGTTCGTCTGGTAGAAGCAGCTCCGGTCGCGGGCGCGTTGCGGTTCGAATTACTGTCCGAGGGCGCCGCCCCCCCGCGGGGACGCAAACGCCAGGATGTTTCCGGGGCGCAGACCAAGGCCCATCCGGGGCGAAGTCCGCGCAAGAAAGTTCGCAAGCCGGGTAAAGCCAGATCCGGCAAATCGAAGAAAGGCAGGTTATGGAAGGCGTGAGTGCACATCCGGTCGTCTGGAGCCAGCAATCCACGGGAGCCGAAAAGCGCAATGTATGGACCGCGCTGAAGCGCGGCTTTCGCGGGCGCTGCCCCCGCTGCGGTGAAGGCAAGCTGTTTCGCGCCTTCCTCAAGGTCGACGATCACTGTTCAGCCTGCGGGCTGGATTTCACGCCGCACCGCGCCGACGATCTTCCGGCCTATCTCGTCATCGTCATCGTCGGCCACATCGTGGTGCCGACGATCCTGTGGATCGAAACCGATTATTCCCCCTCGGTGCCGCTGCAGCTCGCGATCTATCTGCCGCTGACTCTGATCCTGTCGTTGCTGTTGCTGCAGCCGGTAAAGGGCGCGGTGGTCGGGGTGCAATGGGCGCTGCGGATGCACGGATTTGACGAACAGAATCCGGAGCCATAGACCGAGCCATCCCACAAACAAGAAACGAAGACGGACGGCGGCGTGCAATGGGCGAAACGGGGAAAGCGGAGAAGGAAGCCGACCATCATCCCTATCGGCGCCCGGTCGACGCCGCCACGCTGATCCTGGTCGACCGCAGCAATGCGGCGCCCAAAGTCCTGGTCGGCAAGCGCCACGACAAGGTGGTGTTCATGCCCGGCAAATTTGTCTTTCCCGGCGGCCGCGTCGACAGGACCGACAGCCGCGTTCCCGTCGCAGCGCCTATTCCGGAGGCGCTTGAAGCGAACCTGCTGAAAGGCCGTCCGAAGATCACGGCATCGCGCGCACGCTCGCTGGCGGTCGCCGCGATCCGCGAGGCCTGCGAGGAAACGGGCCTCTGCCTTGGACGCAGGGCCGATGGCACGGCGCCTGAGCTCCAGGGGCCGTGGAGGCCGTTTACCGAAGCCAGCCTCCTGCCCGACCCTTCCGGGCTGTTCCTGATTGCGCGCGCGATCACCCCGCCCGGCCGTGTCAGGCGTTTCGACACGCGGTTCTTCACCGCGGACGCCTCCGCGATCGCCCATCGCGTCGAGGACGTCATCCATGCGGAAGCCGAGCTTGTCGAACTGGTCTGGGTCGAGATCGGATCGAAGCCGCTTGCCGACCTGCATCCCATGACCAGAAACGTGCTCAACGAGCTCGAAAAACGCCTGGCCGCCGGCCCGCTGCGCCACGACGCCGACGTGCCGTTTTTCCATTTCTATGGCGGCAGGATGCACAGGGATGTGCTGGGGGCGTAAGCCATCGCGCTCGCCGCCGTTTCGCGGCAACCGCCCGCTCCGCGATCAACCAGGAATTGACAAAAACCGCTTCTTTTGGGGTCCAATTGCCTGAATCCGGGGTCAGTCCGATCCCGAAATCCTTGACTTTGGGCGGATCGAGGCTAGGTTGCGCGGCGAATGCGCCCCCTGATGGGCCGGCGCCCGATTCCAGACATCAAGGGTTTTGCACATGGCCAAGGCGGTCACCATCAAGGTCAAGCTCGTTTCCTCGGCGGATACCGGCTTCTATTACGTCGCCAAGAAGAATTCGCGCACCATGACCGACAAGCTGGTCAAGAAGAAATACGACCCGGTCGCGCGCAAGCACGTCGAGTTCCGCGAGTTCAAGATCAAGTAAGATTGCGGAAATATCGCTGACTTCAAACGGGGCCTTGCGGGCCCCGTTTTCGTCTCACGCGGTCCGCAGCAGCGGCGGCCGCGTCGGGCGCAGCAGCGCAAACGCCACCTGGATGATGCCAGCAGCCAGCCCCAGCGCAACGCCGATCCGCCAGGCGAGCGTGTAGGAGCCGAGCGCATCGTAAATCAGCCCGCCGCCATAGGCGCCGAGGAAACTGCCGAGCTGGTGGCTCATGAAAGCGAGCCCCTGGATCATGGCCTGCCATTTCAGCCCGAACATCTCGGCGACGGCGCCGGCCACCAGCGGCCCTACCCCGAGCCAGAGGAATCCCATCAGCGCGCCGAATGCCAGCGTCGTGGCTGGCGATGGCGGCAGCATGAAGTACCAGGCCAGTACCAGTGACCTTGAAACGTAGATCATCCCGAGCAGCGCCAGCTTGTTCCAGCGGCCGCCTGCCCAGCCGAAGAACAGGCTGCCCAGCACGTTGAAGCCGCCGATCACGCCGAGCGTCTGCGCGCTCAGCATCGGGTCCATGCCACAGATCGCCAGATAGGACGGCAGATGCGTGGTGATGAAGACGAGCTGCATGCCGCAGACGAAATACGCGCACGTCATCACCACGAACGAGGCATTGCCGAACGCCACCTTCGCCGCCACCGCGGCCGAGCTATTGCCGATCTCGTCGGAAGCCGGCCGCGGCAACGGAATCCTGTCGACCCCGCCGGCGAACCAGGCCGCCGGCAATAGCGCCAGCGACAGGACGACAAAGCCGACAAGGCCGGTCCGCCAGCCATAATCCTGATTGAGGATTTGCCCGATCGGCGCCGCCATCAGCGCGCCGAGCGATCCCGCCGCCGAAACGATCCCGAGCACCGTGCTGCGCACGGTTGCCGGGACCGCGCGCGCCGCCACCGACATCGCAATCGCGGAGGCAGTGCAGGCCAGCGACATCCCGATCAGAACCCCCGCCCCCAGCATCACGCTCAGAAGGCCCTGCGCCCCCGCCATCAGCGAGAGGCCCGCGATATACAGAAGCGCTCCCGCCAGCATGATCGCGCGAAAGCCGACGCGCACCGTGAACGCACCGGCGAGCGGCTGCAGGAATCCCCAGGCGAGGTTCTGGACCGCGATAGCCAGCGTGAAATCGGAAATGGATATGCCGACATCATGGGTCAGCGGCTGCAGGAAGATGCCGAGCGACTGGCGCAAGCCCATGCTCAGGCTGAGCATCAGCGAAGCACCGATCAGAATGGGGAGCGTGGGACGAAGCAGGCGCAGCAGGGACACGTTCTTGTTCTTTCTCCGGCCGCATGTTCGAACGCAGCGCGCAACCTCGAATCGAAATTAATTACACCGATCTGTGTAATTAAGCGGTCGGTGGGCGATCTTGTCAAGTTCGGCGCGGCGCCATTCCTGACACGGCTGGCCCCCGCCTCAAATGCCGTATTTCCCTCGTTTCAAGACACAGGTGACACAGGTTTGCCGCGGGCTGCTGTGGACCCATACGCGGTGATCGACCCTTTCCTGGAAGGCACCGCGGCTTTCCCGCAAATCATAACCGCTGCTGGTTATGCACCCCTGCGCTCACAGAGACCACGAAACGCCGGCAAGCTCAGGCCGCGTTCGCCACCACGCGGTTACGGCCATCATGCTTGGCGCGGTAAAGCGCGGTGTCGGCGCGCTTGAGAACGTCGGCGACGGGCTCGCCCTTGCGCTCCAGGGTCGACAGGCCGATCGAGATCGTGACCTCGATACATTTCGCGCCCTTGTTGACCGCGAACGGCTCGCCGGCGATCGAGCGCCGCAGCCGTTCAGCCACCATGCCGGCGACGTGCAAGTCGGTTTCCGGCATCACGATGACGAATTCCTCGCCGCCATAGCGGCAGGCCAGATCGATACCGCGGATCGACTTGCGGACCCGGACGGCGAATTCGCGCAACACGTCGTCGCCGGCGTCGTGCCCGTAATTATCGTTGATCGATTTGAAGAAATCGATGTCGAGCATCATCAGCGCCAGCGGCTTGCCGCGGCTCGACGCCTGCTCGGCGAGCGTTCCCAAATGGCTCTCCATGTAGCGGCGGTTATGCAGGCCGGTCAGCGCATCGGTGATCGCCATCTCGATGGAGTTCTGCACATTGTCGCGCAGATGGTCGGTATAACGCCGCTTGCGGATCTGGGTGCGCGCGCGGGCCAGCAACTCGTTCTTGTCAACCGGGCGAAGCAGATAATCGTTGACGCCGATCTCCAGCCCGCGGAGCAGCCGCGTATTGTTGTCGGCGTCGGCAATCGCGAGAATGGGCACGTGCCGGGTCCGCTCCAGCGAGCGCACCTGGCTGCAGAGCCGCAGTC
The DNA here is from genome assembly GCA_963742085.1 of uncultured Alphaproteobacteria bacterium. Classification (GTDB taxonomy): domain Bacteria; phylum Pseudomonadota; class Alphaproteobacteria; order Rhizobiales; family Xanthobacteraceae; genus Bradyrhizobium. The sequence goes on from CAVUKM010000008.1 coordinate 154,238, forward strand.
CGTCGAAATTATCCAGGCCAAGCGAGACGATCAGCAGATCGTAATCGCCGTCTGCGGCGTGAAACAGCGCTTCCGAAGGGTTGGTCTCGACATCGACGGTGTGCTCGGAGCTCAGTACCGGCGCCAGCCGCTCAAACGACGATGGCCGGTCGTCGACCAGAAGCACGCGGCCGCCCTTCCCGGTGTCGGCCACGGCGCTGCGCTCGGGCGCCTGCACGCCAATCTCGAGCGAGGTGATGGCGCGCATGCGCAGCTCGTCGGTCATCATCTTCAGCCGCGTCAGCGAGCGCACCCGCGCGATCAGCACGATGTCGGACACCGGCTTGGTCAGAAAATCGTCGGCGCCGGCTTCGAGGCCACGCACGCGATCGGCCGGGCTGTCCAGCGCCGTTACGATCACCACCGGAATGAAATGTGTCGCCGGATTGGACTTCAGCCGGCGGCAGACCTCAAAGCCGTCCATGTCAGGCATCATGACGTCGAGCAGAATGATGTCGCATTCGGCCCGCGCGCAGGCCGCCAGCGCCTCCGTGCCGTTGGACGCGGTCAGGACATCGAAATACTCGGCGGAAAGCCGCGCCTCCAACAGCTTGACGTTGGCGGGGACGTCGTCGACGACCAGAATACGCGCGGACATCTCGCTCTCCCTATCCGATGAATCGTCGGACGGTTTCAATAAATTTGCCGACCGAAATCGGCTTGGACAAATAGGCCTCGCAGCCACCTTCGCGGATGCGTTCCTCGTCTCCCTTCATCGCGAATGCCGTGACCGCGACCACCGGGATGGAGCGCAGTTCCGGATCATCCTTGATCCACCGGGTCACTTCGAGGCCGGACACTTGCGGAAGCTGGATGTCCATCAGGATAAGATCGGGGCGAATCTTGCGCACGAGATCAAGCGCCTCGAAACCATTGCTGGTGCCGGAAGTCTGATAGCCGTGCGCCTCTAGCAGATCGCGAAAGAGCTTCATATTGAGCTCGTTGTCCTCCACGATCAGGACGGTTTTTGCCATCCCGCCCCTCCAATCCCCGCGCTATGATCCCGGCAGGTGGAGCATCGGGCGCCGCCGCCAAAGGTGTCAAAAAGTGAAATCAAACTAGCGCCAGATTCGCTCTAAACCCGTTAAGCCCAAGTGCCATCTTTATGCGAAGTGGTTTCCACTTGCTTGAACACATTCCGCAGACTCGGGCATGATCGTTTCAAAATAGAGACCATAAGTTACGGAAAGGCAAACACATCAGTTGAGAAAACCCACTCACAACCCCCGGGAAGTGGCTGAAATCGTTGCAGTTCAAGCGCTTTCATTTGTTGCGGGCGACCCCCAGCGGCTGGGTGCGTTCCTGGCCGAAAGCGGCATCGGCCCGGAGACCCTGCGGAAAGCCGCCACCGATCCGCATTTTCTTGCAAGCGTGCTCGATTTCGTAATGCGCGACGACGCGACGGTGAAGGCTTTCGCGGCGGCCTCGCAACTTCATCCCACCAACATTGCCGCGGCTCACCAGGCGCTCAACGATCCCCAATGGGAGCGCGACGGGCCGTGACACAGACCGCGCCAGCATTGGTGGAGGGACCAACCTGCTTCTGTCGGGACTGCCTCCATGATCTGGAGATCGCGGCCAGGCGATGCGGCGAGTGTGGCTCGCCTCGCCTTGCGCGCCACCCGGCGCTGCCTTCGCTCACGCTTGCCCACATCGATTGCGACGCGTTCTACGCCACGGTGGAGAAGCGCGACAACCCCGCGCTCGCCGACAAGCCCGTCATTATCGGCGGCGGAAAACGCGGCGTGGTGTCGGCGGCGTGCTACATCTCCCGCACCTTCGGCGTACGCTCGGCGATGCCGATGTTCAAGGCGCTGGCGCTGTGCCCCTCCGCGACCGTGATCCGGCCCGACATGGCAAAATACGTCAGGGTCGGCCGCGAGGTTCGCCGCGCGATGCAGGCACTCACGCCGCTGGTCGAGCCGCTGTCGATCGACGAGGCGTTCCTGGACCTCGGCGGAACCCAGCGCGTTCACGGCATGATCCCCGCAAAGGTGCTGGCGCGCTTTGCGCGCGAGGTCGAGCGCGATATCGGCATCACGGTTTCCGTCGGTCTTTCCCGCAACAAATTCCTCGCCAAGATCGCTTCCGACATGGACAAGCCGCGCGGCTTTGCCACGCTCGATCAGGATGAGGCGCGCGAGATGCTCAAGGACAAGCCGGTCGGCTTCATCTTCGGCGTCGGGCCGGCGACCCAGGAACGGCTGATCCAGCGCGGCTTTCGCAGCATCGCCGATCTGCAGCGCGCCGACGAGAGCGATCTGATGAAGCAGTTCGGGGCGGAAGGCCGCAGGCTGTGGCGGCTGGCCCGCGGCATCGACGATCGTCGCGTGGTGCCCGACCGCGGCGCCAAGACCATTTCCAGCGAGACGACGTTCGAGAACGACATCCGCGATTTCGCCACCCTCGAAAAGACGCTGTGGCGGCTGTCGGAGAAGGTCTCGTCGCGATTGAAGAGCGGCGAACTGGCGGGATCGACCATCACGCTGAAGCTGAAGACCGCCGATTTCCGGCAGCGTACCCGCTCGCAATCGATCCACGCCCCGACCCAGCTCGCGGCAAAGATTTTCGCGGTATCGAGAGAAATGCTGGCGCGGGAAATCGACGGTACCGCGTTCCGTCTCATGGGCACGGGCGTCAGCGCGCTCCGCCCGGGTTCGCAAGCCCACGACACCGACATGCTCGATCGCCGCTCGGCCGACGCCGAGCGCGCGATCGACGATCTGCGCAAGAAATTCGGCCAGGCCGCCGTGATCAGGGGCATCGCCTATGAGGGGCCGGGGAAGCCGGGGTAGGATAGCATATTCCGTCACTTACACGGCTTGGAATCCTTGACGTCGAAACGTCCCAGCGCGCCGGAGATTACAAAGTCATTGTAATCGAGCACCAGCGCCCGCGAGACGCCGTTCTCGAACAGCTCGAATGACATTGCATAGACCGGCGTCTGCTCGCCGTCAGCGGGCTTGGCGTCATGATCATAGTAGCTCACCGTGACGGGCCAACGCGTCATCGTTTTCATGACATCGCTTTGGGTCGAGGGATCAGGTGATGGGATCGTCCGGTCGCCCGGTATCGGCTGGCCGATCACGGAAAGGGTGTTGAAGACCTTTTCGCCATTGTCCGAGCCGTCATAGACCGTCAGCTCGAGCAGCGATTTGCCTTGCTTCGCGGCGGCGATGATGCGCTGAATTTGTTCGGTCGGAAAAACCGTCGAGCCGTCGAGCGTGAACGTCTTGGCCTGGGGCTGTTTCAATTTCACCGTGATGTGATCGCCGGTCCGCTCCGCGATCCCGTCGACCGGGCTGGAGTCGGTATCGTTCATGCGCGAATCGATTTTGAAACGGTAGCTCTTGCCTTCGCCGTCTTCCCACGACGTCGAGCGAAGATCGCTGAGCGTCACCTTGCCTTCGCCGCTGTTCATCTCGGACACCTGCCTGAATTCGGAGGTGTAGCCTTCGCAGGCGCTGCCGGTAAAATTATAGAGGATGCGGCCCCGCGCGCTGTTGATCGAGTTGGAACCACGCGACTTCAGGAGATTGAGTTCGTAGAGCGCCTGATGCGGCAGAAACGCGCCGCTTGCCGCGGCATCGGCCCTCCCGGTGGCAAACCCTGTTGCCAACACGACCAGGGCAAGCGCCTGCGCTGCCGATCTGGCAGCACGGGGCACAATCCGGAATGGGCGAGCCATGTTTTCTTCCTTGGGCTGGAGCATGATCCGGAACAGCCGACCCGGCGTTCCCAATAGATCATACACAAACGCTTTCTATCATTATTCGCCGCCCCATTGCGCCGCAACTGCGGCCACATCACGGAAAAGTAAGATCGGCGCCCGGTTGCCGTGTTTTTCGGCATTTTCATCGCCGCACTGCCCTCGCTTGCAAGTGGCGCTGCGATGCGCGAAACAAAGCCGCCCCGATCAGATCTGGTCCGGGTGCTGGCCAAAATCAAACGGGGACGAAACATGGCGGGTACGGTCGAACAGAAACTTGCGGCACAAGGCATTGTTTTGCATCAACCGCCAAGCCCGGTGGCGAACTACGTCGGTTTCGTGCGCACCGGAAACCTGCTGTTCGTGTCCGGCCAGGTTTGCATCAGCCCGGAGGGCAAGCTGATCGCCAAGGGCAAGCTTGGCGCCGGCGTCACCGTGGAACAAGGCAGCGCCGCGGCGCGCGGTTGCGCCATCAATCTCCTGGCGCAGGTCAAGGCCGCGCTCGGCGACCTCGACAAGGTGATCCGGGTGGTCCGCCTCGGCGGCTTCGTCAATTCCGCCCCGGATTTTGTCGATGGGCCGAAGGTACTCAATGGTGCCTCCGACCTGATGGTCGCAGCCTTTGGCGATAAAGGCCGCCATGCCCGCACCACCGTCGGCGTGGCATCGCTGCCATCGGATGCTTCGGTCGAGGTCGAAGGGGTGTTCGAAGTATCCTGAAGCGGAGCTTTGGGATGCGCGCGCCCGACTGGTTGACGGCACGGCCGGTGGCCCACCGCGGCCTGCACGATCGCGCGCGCGGCATCATCGAAAATATGCCGGGCGCGGCACTTGCCGCGATCGACGGAAACTTTGCCATCGAGTGCGATATCCAGCTCGCCGCCGACGGCGAGGCCATGGTGCATCATGACGACGCGCTGGGCCGCCTTACCGAAGGCTCCGGCGCCCTGCTCGGCATGACCTCGGACGCGCTCAAGGCGGTCAGGTTCAGGGATACGCCCGAGAAAATGATGTCGCTTGCCGACCTCTGCGCGCTGGTCAAAGGCCGCGTCCCGATCGTGATCGAAGTGAAGAGCCATTTTGACGGTGACCGCAAACTGGTGCGGCGGATGGCGGAGGTGCTTGGCACCTATTCCGGGCCGGTGGCGGGAATGTCGTTTGACCCGGACCAGGTCAAGGCGCTGCGCGAGACGATGCCGGACCTTCCGCGCGGCATCGTCGCCCAACGGGTTTACACCGAAGCCGACTGGCCGGAAGCGTCGGCGGCCCAGCGAAGCGGCATGCGGCATCTCAAGCACGCGTTCGGCACCCGGCCGCTTTTCGTCGCTTATTGGGTGAATGATTTGCCGGCGCCGGCCCCCTGGATCGCCCGCCATGTTTTCGGCCTGCCGCTCCTGACCTGGACGGTGCGAACGCCGGGGCAGCGCGAGCGCGCCGCCCGCTACGCCGATCAGATGATCTTTGAGGGTTTCCGGCCGTAAGTCTTCCGGCGCGGCCGCATCTTGAAGTCTATGATGCAATGCACGATCTTAGCCTCGGTCACCACGTGCGATGGCTGATCTAACGCGTGACCGGTCCCAATCATCGATGGATTCATCGGAAATAACCCTCGAAGCAGTGTCGTCCGTCAGCCAGATCCCGGCTGAGGATTGGGATGCCTGCGCCAACCCGGTTCCGGATCCCGGCGACCTCAACTGCCTGGACACGCTGGGCTCCCCCGACAACTCCTGCACTGGCTTAAAGCACCCCTATAACCCCTTCGTTTCCCATGCATTTTTCTCTTCCCTGGAGGCATCCGGATCGGCCTGCGCGCGGACCGGCTGGGGACCGCGCCATTTGCTCGCCCGGCGCGACGGCGTCATCGCCGGCATCGTGCCCTGCTATCTGAAATCGCATTCGCAAGGCGAATACGTGTTCGACCGCGGCTGGGCCGATGCCTATGAGCGCGCCGGCGGGCGCTATTACCCGAAGCTGCAGGCTTCGGTTCCGTTTACGCCGGCCGCCGGGCCCCGCCTCCTGATCCGCGATGGCGTCGACAAGGATGAAATAGCAACTGCCTTGGCGAGCGGCCTGATCGCGCTGTGCGAGGCGACAAATGCCTCGTCCGTACACGTCACCTTTGCGCGCGAGGCGGAATGGAAGTTCCTCGCCAAACACGGATTCCTGCAGCGCACCGACCAGCAATTCCACTGGAACAACCAGGGATACCGCCATTTTGACGACTTCCTCGCCACGCTCAATTCGCGCCACCGCAAGGCGATCAAGCGGGAGCGGCGCGAGGCGACCGCTGACGGCATCACGATCCACGCGCTCAACGGCAGCGACATCACCGAGGACGCCTGGGACGCGTTCTTTGCCTTCTACATGGAAACCGGCTCGCGCAAATGGGGCCGCCCCTACCTCACCCGCTCCTTCTTCTCGCTGATCGGCGAGAGCATGGCCAGCGACGTGCTCTTGATCATGGCGAGGCGCAACAACCGCTGGATCGCCGGCGCCATCAATTTCATCGGTTCCGACACGCTGTTCGGCCGCAACTGGGGCGCGATCGAGCATCACCCGTTTCTGCATTTCGAGGTCTGCTATTACCAGGCGATCGATTTCGCGATTGCGCGCGGCCTGAAGACCGTCGAGGCCGGCGCTCAGGGCGAGCACAAGATCGCGCGCGGATACTTGCCGCAAACCACGTATTCGGCGCATTACATCGCCGACCCCGGCCTGCGCCGCGCGGTCGACGAATATCTCAAGCGCGAACGCGCCTATGTGGCGGAAGCCGCACGCGAACTCACCGAGGCCGGACCGTTTCGCAAAACGGCCGACGAGCCAGCCAGCGAGTAGAACCGGATCCAGGAGCAGCCATGCCCGCCTATGACGCCAACAACCCCTTCGCAAAGATCCTGCGCGGCGAATTTCCCAGCTACAAGGTGTATGAGGACGAGCACACGCTCGCCTTTCTCGACATCATGCCGCGCTGTCCCGGCCATACGCTTGTCATCCCCAAGGCGCCGGCCCGCAATATCCTCGACATTGCGCCGGAGGATTTCGCCCATGTCGCCCGCGTCGCCCAAAGAATCGCGCGCGCCGCGATGACGGCGTTTGCGGCCGACGGCATCACGGTGCAGCAATTCAGCGAACATGCCGGCGGCCAGGTGGTGTTTCACCTGCACATGCATGTGATGCCGCGCCACGACGGCGTGGCGCTGTTGCCACCCGCCAGCCGCAAGGAAGATGGCAAGGTGCTGGAGGAGAACGCGGCGAAGCTCGTGGCTGCGCTGAGGGGGTAAGAGTGCCATTCCGGGGCGATGCGCAGCATCGAACTATAATGCGCAGTTGCGCATTGGAGAACCTCGACATTCCGGGTTCGCGACTTCATCGCGCCCCGCAATGACGGAGAGGTTATTCCCCTTCGGGATCCCCTCGCTTCTGCGCCGCCAGCGGCGAGAACTCGCAGCGGTCGGGCTTGATGTCGAGCAGCGGAGTTTCATCGAGGCAATCGAGCCCCCGCACCAGCACCGTGTTGCCCTCGATCCCCACCAATTTGACGATCGAGGTACCGATCGGATTCGGCCGCACCGGCGAGCGCAGCGAGAACGTGCCGCGGGTCGATTTATTGTTCTTCGGGCTTTGCAGCACGAGATTGCGCGGCGAATGGTGCAGCCAATAGATCACTTCGAGATTTGAGTAGAAATCGACGCCCTTCAGCGCCGGCACCCATGGCTCGAAAATCTCGAGCCGGCAGACCGGGCCGTCGTGACTGCCCTGCCGGGGCGTATCCTCGCGCGAGGTCCAGGGCGTGCGGATGCGGCCAATGAAGACGAGGCCGGCATCGCCGGCCTTGGGCATCTCGACGGCGACTTCCCCCTCACGAATTTTACTCTGTCGAACCATGTTTCAATCCAGTGAAATGTTCCGCAGCTTGATCACGTCAGACCATCGTGCCCGGTCGGCATCGATGAATTCCGTGATGGCGGCCCTGCTGCGCGGTCGTAGCACCGAATAGCCGATCTTTTCCAGTGATGTGCGGAACGCGTCGTCATTCATCGCCCGATCGAGGCTACCCTCCAGAATTTGCGCCACGCTGTCCGGCACCCTGGCGGGCGCGGCGACACCGAACCAGACGCTGACGAGGTAGTCGGGATAACCGCTCTCGGCAATGGTCGGAACATCCGGAAGATCGGAAATCCTGCGTGCCGAGCTTACGCCCAGCGCCCGCAACATTCCCGACCGGACAGGCGGGAGCGCCGTGCCCAGGGAGTCGAACATGAGCTGGATGTTGCCCGCCAGCAGATCGGTCAGCGCCGGCCCGGCCCCTCTATATGGCACATGGGTCATCTCAATGCCGGCCATGTGCTTGAACATCTCGCCAGCGAGGTGAATGGTGCCTCCCGTCCCGGCCGAACCAAACGAGAGCTTGCCGGGATTTTGTTTGGCATAGGCAACGAATTCCGCGATCGTCCTTGCCGGCACCGAGGGGTGAACTTCCATCACGACCGGCACCTCGGTGATCAGCGCCAGCACGCGAAAATCCCTGGCCGGATCGTACGACAGTTTCCTGTACAGCAGGGGATTCTGCACGATCATCGAACCAGCCACGACGAGAAGGGTGTAACCGTCGGCGTCGGCGCGCGCCACCGTTTCGGCGCCGATCGCGCCTTGAGCCCCCGGCTTGTTCTCGACAAAGGCAGGCTGCCCGAGATCCCTGCCGAGAAATTCGCCCACCAGCCGGCCGAGAATATCGGTCGGACCGCCCGCGGCATAGGGAACGACCACCCTGATCGGACGTACCGGAAACTCGGCGGCGCTGCTCGCGGTGGCGGCAAGGGCCGTCACGCTGACGAGCCAGGCGATCAAGGCCGACCTCGCGGGCAAATTCATGCCGTTTCCCCGATGGGCGCTTTTTGCCGGAGAGTACCGCAACGCCGGTCGGCTGCAATTCGAAAACCGCCCGTGGCAAATGCGCCGATCAGCCGAGCCACCATTTGCCGGCAAGCATCAGGAACTCGCCCGAGACCACGCCGGCAAAGATCGACCGCCGGGTCACGATGAACACGCTGCCTCCGCCCGCCACCGCGGCGTAGCGCAGCCAGTCGGGCACGCTTGCGAGCGCGCCGGGCGGCTGGATCAGGATCTGCGCAATGACGCCGGCGAGGATCGCGGTCGCCACCGCCCTCACCCACACCAATAGCTGAGAGCCCTCATCGACGCCGTGGCCGAGCCAAAGCCCGATCATGCGCCAGACCTCGTTAGGCAGGAAGCCCGCGATCATGAGCACCAGCAACGCATGCCAGTCGCCGACAAAGCTGGCCAGCCCATCGCTCATTGCTGTTCCCGCCACCAGTGAACGGCGTAGGCAACGGTGCCGGCCGTGACGCCGCTGATCAGGATATCGACGCCGGTGTGGAACATCGCCACGAGCGGAAACAGCGCCAGCCCCAACACCAGCGCCAGAATGTCGGCAAGCTGCCGGCAATTGCGCGCGGTCGAGAACAGAAACGCAAGCGGCGTCAAAAGCAGGATCGCGGCCGCGAACAGTTCCGGAAGATTGGCGGCAAGGCCATAGCCGATCGTGGTCGCGGTCAGACACACCGAAACGAGACCGGCGCCGAGCCCATGAACGAAGGTGATGCGGCGCTCGCGCGGCACCTGCGGCAGCAGGCGAAAGCATTCTACCCACAAGGTGACCGCGATGAAATGGGTGGCCAGAACGAGATTCCGCCGCTTGGTCTGTGGCGTGCGCAGCATCGGCAACACCGACACCACCATCGGAAACAGCCTGATGGCGCTGACGGTCACGGCAATGGCCGCCTGTACCAGCGTCGCGCCGGAACCGAGCGTCGAGATCAGGATGATCTGCGCGGGGCCGGCCCAAACGAACAGCGTGCTCGCCAACACCCAGCCCAGGCTGAAATGCGTATCGTGCGCGAGCGCGCCGATGCCGACATAGGTCGGAAACAGCACCAGCGTCAGCACCGTTGAGGTAACCGACCGCATTCCCCATGCGAACGCGCGCAGGGGGCTTTGCCATCGGGCCGAGTCGAGAGCAGGAAGGGCCAAGGGAAACCGCCGAGGGAAGCCGGACCGTTTGAGTGTGGCGCGCATAACGCTGGCGAAACGAGCTAGCGTCAAGCGACGCCAGGGTCGCGGCTGGCATGCAGCTCCCGCCGGCCCGCGGGTCGGCACTCGCGCAACTCACCCGCTGGCGTTCTTGTTCCGCAGCACGAGACAGGCACCGCCGGCGTGCCGGATGCGGTTGCAGAGATCGTCGGCGGCGGGACGCGTCTCGGCACCGATTCGCACCTGGTAGAACGTGCGGGTACCCCGGCTGCGGAACAGCGAGCCGAGCAGGCTCGGATCCTGATCGCCGATCACGGCGCGCAACCGTGTCATCGCGCGTGAATACATCGCCAAGGCCTGGTCACGGTTGAAGCCGGCGGCAAGCTGCACGCCCCACGGCCGGTCTGCGCCCAGTTTCACATGCTGTTCGAGCTCGGTGACGAAGGAATTGGGCGCGCGCTTGAGCAGCGCCATCAATTCACGACAGCCGGCGTTCGGCGCCCGGTCGGGCATTTTGCCGTTCACGCCCGCCTTGGCCCATTCATCGACCGTGGTGCCGGTAGTGGCAGCGACGTAATTGCGCGTCTCCTGCGGCATCGCGCCGGAACCCGCAAGCCATTCCTGCACCCGCCGCGGCCCGGCATTGTAGGCCGCGGCCGCCAGCCCGAGATTACCGAACTGGTTGCGCAACTCGTTAAGGAACTCGGCCGATTTCGGCAGTGCCTGCACCGGATCGAAGGGATCGAGCAGCCGGCGCTCGCTCGCGGTGCCCGGCATGAACTGCGCGATGCCCTGCGCGCGCTGGCCGCGGCGCGTGAGCGGTCCCACCGCATCGGACTGGAAACGGCTTTCCTGCCAGATCACGCGGGCGAAAAACTCAAGCGGCAAGTCGTTGGCTTTCGCCGCCGCCTCGATCATCAGGCACACGGCCTCCCTGGTGTCGGCTTCCCGCGAATCCGCAGCCGGGCTCTGCGTCGCCGCCCTGCTCGCTTCGTCGGGCGAGGCGAGCCCTTCCACGCCCGGCCTTGCGATCTCGTCACCGGCTGGCGCAGGCGCCGCCTCCTCCCCGGCCGCCCCCGCCAGCGGCGAGAACAGCGTCACGACCACAGCGCAAAGCGCGGCTCGTGGGCACCAGAGCATTTGCATTGCAGTCCTGTCCTTGGACAAACCGTGCTTGACACGGAAGACCGGCCGTCTAGCTATCTCTAAATGATGGCGCGTCTATGAGGAGCTTGAGGACATGACGGCAGCTTCGGACGACCACCCTGGCTTTGCCTCCGACGACGACGCGCCGATTCCCTATATGGCGCGCACCCGGGAATATTACGCGGCGATCGGCTACACCACACCCTATCGCTGGGCGCACTATGTCGATGCGCCGTTCCAGCCCCTGCGCAAGCCGCTCGCCCAATCCCGCATCGCCATCATCACGACGGCCGCGCCGTTCGATCCCGCCAGGGGCGATCAGGGTCCCGGCGCCAAATACAATGGCAGCGCCAAATTCTATTCGGTCTATGACGGCGAAACCTCGAAGTCGCACGATTTGCGGATTTCGCATATCGCCTATGACCGCGTTCACACTTCGGCCGAGGACAGCGGCAGCTGGTTCCCGCTACCGCAATTGCTGAGGCTTCAACGCGAGGGGCGGATCGGCGAAGTTGCTCCGCGCTTCTTCGGGGCACCGACCAACCGCAGCCATCGCGTCACGATCGAAACCGATGCGCCCGAAATTCTCGCCCGCTGCCAGGCCGATCAGGTCGACGCCGCAGTGCTGGTGCCGAACTGCCCGGTATGCCACCAGACCGTCAGCCTGGTGGCCCGGCATCTGGAAGCCAACGGCATATCCACGGTCGTGATGGGCTGCGCCAAGGACATCGTCGAGCACGCCGCGGTGCCGCGGTTTCTGTTCTCCGATTTTCCGCTCGGCAATTCCGCCGGCAAGCCGCACGATGCGGTCTCGCAGGCGTTTACGCTTGAGCTCGCGCTGTGCGTGCTGGAAACGGCCCCTTCGGCGCAAACCACGGTGCAATCGCCGCTACGCTGGAGCGCGGATGCGGCGTGGAAGCGCGACTATAACAATGTCGCGGCCTTGAGCGCCGAGGAACTGGCGCGGCGCCGGCGCGAATTCGACGCGCAAAAGGAAATCGCGCGCGGATTGCGCGAAACCGCCGCTTAAAGACCTCGCTAACGGCCCAAAACCCCGTCAATTCCGGCTCTCGCCGGCCGATTTCGGTTTACGTTAACGCCGCATTTGGCCGGGCGCAGCCTTCCGCAGGCAGCAAAGCCGCGTAAAAGGGTGCCTCTTTATCGGGGGTTTTTCGATGTTGGACCGACGCCAGAGCGCGCGCGACAGGGTTGTTCATGGCGGAATAGCCGAGATCGGCGAAACTGGCGCGCCCAGGGATTGCGTCGAGCGCAACATCTCCGAAAACGGCGCTCATCTCGAATTCAGCGACAACCTGCGGCTGCCCAAAGAGCCCGCGCGGGTGACGATCGCGCGAAAGGGACGCTCCTTCCTCGACAGCATCATCTGGTGGCGTGACAATTTCGTGGGTGTCGCGTTCAGTTCGGAAGCTCCATTTGAACTGCCGGGATCCGACCTTGCCGAACGGTTGCGCAAGAGCGAAAAAAAGAAACGCGAGCTGCAGCGCCGTATCAAGGAGCTGATCGGCGAAGGCTGAGGCCACCCGCTCCCGCTCGTTAGCACCTGGCTCAATCGTCGCCCCTATCGTGGAAGCGGTTTGGCTACCGCCATCATGTACGACTGGCAAAGCAGCACCAGGTGATCTCGCACGTTCCGAACCATCGCCGGCGACGCTCCGGCCTCCAATACCGATCGCGTTGCCCCGGCCATCGCGGCAAACATCATCTGGATAGCAAACCTCTCCTGGTGGAGCACCACATCCGGCGCCGTCCCCAGCGTCGCCTCCAGGGCCTTCTGCGACCGCAAGCTCATCCGCCTCGCGAGCGCGGCCCCGCCCACGTCGCCAGCGATCCGGTAGAGCGCCGTCGATACGTCGGTGCGTCTCATCTTGGCGTCCACGAAAGCCTCTGTCACTTCCCTCACCATCTCCGCCAGCGGTTTGCCGTGCGCCCGCTCACAGGCAGCCTCCACGGCCACCGCCACCTTGTCGAGGTGGTTCTCCAGTACGGCAAACAGCAGCGACTGCTTGTTCGGGAAATACTGATAGAGCGTCCCGACAGAGACCCCGGCCCGCTCCGCGACCCGTGTCGTCGTCAGACGATCGGTCCCCTGGCCGAGCAAAACCTGAATGGTGGCCTCGGAAATCGCTTCCACCGTGAGCGTCGATCTTGCCTGGATGGGCGTCTTTCTTGGTTCAAACGAACGTTGCGCGGCATTAGCCATATGCGAATTCCAAATCTGAATGATCCTTCATATATCATATCAGGAGAAACACACACAGGCGGATTTCACGCATGCGCGCATCGTCGACGAAGACTGCACTCATCACCGGAGCGAACAAGGGCATCGGGTTCGAGATTTCCCGTCAGATCGGGCGTTCCGGCATCACCGTGCTGCTGGGCGCGCGCGATCCCGTCGCCGGCGAAAAAGCGGCCACCATGCTCGCGGGCGAAGGCCTCACCGTCCGCTTCATTGCCATTGACGTCCGAGACCCGGCTTCAATCTCTGCGGCGGCCGCCGCCATCGCCGCCGACTTCGGCCGCCTCGACATCCTCGTCAACAATGCGGGCATAAGCGACCCCTCCGACGGCCTTCCCTCCACCGCCAACCTCGCTGCAATCGAGCGCCTCTTCCGCACGAACTTCCTTGGCGCCGTCGCAGTCACCCAGACCATGCTGCCGCTGCTGCGAAAGTCTCAAGCGGCCCGCATCGTCAATGTCTCAAGCGGCCTTGGCTCGCTTGCCCAAAATGGCGACCCAGCCTACTCGTCTGCCGCAACAAAGCTGCTCGGCTATAGCGCCTCCAAAGTGGCCCTCAACATGCTCACCGTGCAGCTTGCCTACGAACTCCGCGACACCCCCATCAAGGTCAATTCGGCCGACCCCGGCTACACCGCTACCGACCTGAACGGGCACAGAGGGCGCCAGACCATCCCGGAAGGTGCTGCCGAAGCCATCCGGCTCGCGCTGCTGCCCGACGACGGTCCCACCGGCACCTATTCGGACAGCAAGGGTCTCGTCCCATGGTAAGACTGCTGCACGTGATCGCGGTTTCGAGCGCCCGGTCAGGCCAAAGCTGACCGTGACGGCGAGGCGCGGCCAGCGCATTGACGTTGCAGATCGACGGTCTCTTGTGCGCCTGCGGTGTCACGCCCATAATCCCGCGCCCTCAACGAGGACGTCCGGGAAAGCCATGCGCGCATTTTCAGTGATCTTGTTTTCCGCGCTGACGTGCTTCGTCAGCGAGACCGTATCGGCACAGACCGCGGACCGCACCATCGACGAGATCAAGACCGAGACGCTCGCGCGCGCGCAGACCGGGGCATACCCGGCGTTGGGCATCCAGCCGGTTGACGCCAGCGACGCGCTCGGCCGCATCCATAGCAGAGATCCGGACGAATGGGCCGCGGCGTGGAGCGCCGTCGCCGATGGCTACATGGAAAAAGCAAAGGCGGCAGCCGACCCGAAAGAGGCCGACGCAAACTTTGTCCGGGCCTGGCGTCTTTATTATTTCGGACAATGGCCGGCGCCGACTTCGGCAGGAAAACAAGCAGCGTATCAACGGGCCATCGATGCCTACCTGCAGCATGCCCGATATTTCGATCCGCCTCTCGAAGTCGTGCGCATTGCCTTTGAGGGCAAGGAAATCGTGGGCTACCTGCGGCTGCCCGCCAAGGCCAGGCGCCCGGTGCCGCTCGTACTGGCGATTTCAGGTCTGGACAGCCGCAAGGAAACGGTCGCCGAGACCTATGCGGCGGCGCTCGCCGAAGGCGTCGGCTTCTTCGCCGTCGATAGTCCCGGCACCGGCCAGGCGCCGCGCAAGGCCGATGAGAGCTCCGATCAGATGTATTCGCGCGTGCTCGATTACCTCGCGACGCGGCCGGAGATCGACAAGAACCGCATCCTCGTGCATGGCCAGAGCTTTGGCGCGTATTGGGCCGCGAAGCTCGCGCACACCGAGGCCAGGCGCCTCGCGGGCGCCGTCACCCAGTCCCCGCCGATCCACCGCACGTTCCAGCCGGACTTTTTTCGCGGCCGGATGTACACCCGCGAATATCTGTTCGACCTGCTGCCAGCGAGCCTGTTCGTATACGGCCTGAAATCGGCCGACGAGTTGATCGCATTCCTGCCGAAGATGTCGCTACAGGCGCAGGACTTGCTCGGCAAGCCGACCGCGCCGATCCTGGTGGTGGGCGGCACGCGGGATACCCAGGTGCCAATCGATGATCTCGAACTCCTCATCAATAGCGGCAGCGAGCCGCGCGAGGCCTGGATCAATCCGGCCGGCGGGCATATGGGGCGCACCGCCGGCACGTGGCCCGATCCCGTAATCTTTCGCCGGGTCATCCTGCCCTGGGAAGTCCGCCGTCTGAACCAGACGCCTGACGCGCGATAGTCCGGCCGCCGCGCCAGCCTGCCTCGCGAAAACCTTGCCGAGGGCCACGCAGCCCTTCGCGATCAATTTGTGGTTGGGGGCGCGCGTTGTCGCAGCGGCGGACGAGCGCCAACAACCCTCTGGCAACACGATGGCTATGCTGTAAGCTCCTGGCCGTATTGGCCGACCTTCCCCTTATCGGCCGCTGCACCGCAACAAATCAGATAAAAACAAAAATTGGTTTTGGAGGAAGCCCCATGTCAGCAGCTCCGACGAGCCGCGTCTTGCTCAATCGCCGCACGCTTCTGCGCGCGGGCACCGGCATGGCCGGTATTCTCGCCACCGGCCGCGCGCCCGCCTTCGCACAGGCCCAGCCGAAGAAACTGGTGTTCGCGCACATCAACGCGGTCCCGGAATCGGCCGCGGTCGCCTTCGACTGGATGGCCAGGGAACTGACGGCGCGTTCAAACGGCGCGCTCGAGATGCAGTTCTTCGGCAAGACCCTGATCCCGCAAGAACTGGAGATCATGAACGCGGTCAAATCCGGCAGCATCGCGATGGGGAGCCCGGCCGGCGCCGCCGCCACCGTGTTTCCGGAAATGGGCGCGCTGCTCGTGCCTTATCTGGTGAAGGATTACACCTCGGCCTACGCCATGCTCAACGGGCGGATCGGCGACAAGCTGAGCCGTGAAATCGAGGACAAATACAAGCTCAAGGTGCTCTGCTATTTCGATTACGGCTTCCGCCATTTCTGGACCGCGAAAAAGCCGATCGTCGAACCGAAAGACCTGCGCGGCCTGAAAATCCGCGTGCAACAGGCCAAGATTTTCGGCGACACCATCAACGGGCTCGGCGGCAACGCCGTGCCGATGGCGTATGGCGAGGTTGTCACCGCCGCCAAGCAGGGCGTGATCGACGGCGGCGATCTGCCGATCGTCAATATGAAAGCGCTGAAGATCTACGAAGTGTCGAAATACGCCTCCCTCACCTATCACAATTACGGCCCGACCAACGCGGTGATGAACCTCGAAATCTGGAATGGGCTGTCGGCCGATCAGCAGAAGCTGGTCATGGATCTTGCGCGCGCCGCGCAGGAAAAGATTCGCCAGGCAACCGAATCGGTCGACAATTTCGCCAAAGCCAAGGAGACGCTCGAACCGCTCGGCATGACCGTGGTCGAAGCCAATGTCGAGGAATTCAAGAAAGTGGCGCAGCAGAAGATATGGCCGGCCTACAAGGGCCAGTACGGCGCGCTGTGGGACGAAATCGAAGGCTTCAAGGTCTGACTTAACCGAGGGGCCTAAGCCGGCTCTTTAGCCGTTGTTCGGCCCCTCGCCCATCATTGCCGGAATTGCCTTGCGCATGCTGCGTCACCTCTCAGCCGTTCCGAAAATCACGGTCACGGCGCTTATCACCCTTGCAATCGTCAACCTCCTGGTCGGCGTCGTCCTGCGCTATTTCGTCGGCGCCATCACCGACTGGCTTGATGTCGATCCGGTTCCGTTCACCTGGGTCGAGGAAGTGGGCGAGCTTTCGCTGGCGTGGCTGACGCTGATTGGTGCCGCGATCGGAATCCAGTCGCGCTCGCATTTCGCCCTTGCCGTATTCGTCCATCGCCTGCCGGAGACCGCGCAGCTCTGGATCCATCGCTTCAATCACGCGCTCATCGTAGGCGTCGGCCTGTTGGTGGCGTGGTATGGCTTCAAGCTCTGCCTGCTCAATCGTACGCTGACGACGCCCGGGCTCGAGATCAACCTCGCCTGGCTCTACGCGTCTTCCGTGGTCGGCGGCGTCCTGATCGCGATCTACGGTGTTGCGATGATGATCTCGCCTTTGCCGCACGGCGACCCCCAGCACTGAGGCCGACCATTCATGCTGCTCGCGACCGTCGCCGCCGTCTTCGTTGTCCTGGTCCTGCTCTCGATGCCGATCGTGTTCGCGCTCGGCGTCGCCGGAATCGCCGGCCTGTGGATCGGCGGCTACCCGATGCAGCAGCTCTCCTCGGCGCTGGTGTCGGGCTCGCAGAGCTGGGTGCTGCTCGCCATCCCCGCATTCGTATTTGCCGGCAATCTGATGGAGCGCTGCGGCATGAGCCACGCGCTGGTCGAACTCGCGCGCGCCTTGATCGGCTGGGTCAAGGGCGGGCTCGGCATGTCGGTAATCGTTGTGGCGTATTTTTTCTCGGACATCTGCGGATCGAAGATGGCCGAGGTCTCGGCGCTCGGCTCGGCGCTGATGCCGCCCTTGACCAGGGCTGGCTACGACCGGCGCGATTCAGCCTCCCTGATCGCCGCCGGCACCGCGATGGGCATGCTGGTGCCGCCGGCGATCTTCATGATCGTGATCGCGCAGGTCACCAACACCTCGGCGGTCGCGCTGTTCGTCGCCGGCTTCGTTCCGGCGATGGTCATCATGCTGTGCCTGATGGTGGTGGTCTACGTCCGCGCGCGCCAGAACGACTGGCCGGTCGATTCCAGGCCGAGCTTCAAACGCCTCCGTCATGCCGCGCTGCACGCCGCGGTGCCGATGGTAGTGCCGTTCGTGATTCTCGCGGGCTTCATCCTCGGCATCATCACCGCCACCGAAGCCGGCGCCGTGGTCGCGGGTTACGCCTTTTTCGCCGCCAAGCTTTATTACCGCAACGTCTCCTGGCGCGAGATGGGCAAGATCGCCTACGATAGCGCGATCCTCACCGCCGCCGTCGTGTTCCTGCTCGCGGTCGCTTCGGTCTATCAATATCTGATGGGCGTGAGCGGCGTGCCGCAGCTGCTCGGTCAGCTGCTCGGACCGCTGAAGGCCCATCCGTGGCTGTTTCTGATCGGAACCGCGGTCATGAGTTGCCTGTTCGGCATGGTGCTGGAGGGACTGCCCGCCGCGGTCGTGCTCATCCCCGTGGTGTTTCCGATCTCGGAAGCGATGGGGATCGACCCGATCCACTTCAACATCGTGCAGACCGCGGCCGTCGGCATCGGCCTGTTCCTGCCGCCGATGGGCGTCGGACTGTTAATGGCGCTGCGCTTTGCGAAACTGAACGTCGGACAGCACTTCCGCACCTATGTGCCGTACATGCTGGCATTATTCGCCGGGCTCCTGCTGATCATCTGCATTCCCGAGATCTGCCTGACGCTGCCGAGGCTCGCGGGGCTGATCAGGTAAAACACAAAGGAGGCGCGGCCAACCAGCAACGCTGCGGCTCACTGGCATCTGGCTCTCGCTTGATACGGACTTGTCTTGTTTGCCCGGGTGCACCTGCACGGCACCAGATACCAAGAGCATTCAAGCCACCAAGGCCGAAGAACTCCGTACCCGGCGATCGTTCTCCGACGGCGGCGAGCGTCATCCGGGTCACCCTAAAAAGACTTTGCAACAGCATCTGCGCAGAAGAGGAAATTCGAAGGATTGCGCGGCGACAAAGGTGGCGTGAGCGGCTCGGTCCCTGTCAACGTCAGGTTACACCTCCTGCGTCGGACTTCAGCTTCGATCTCACTGCGGCTTCGCCGACCAAGTCCAGCCATGATTGTTGGAACCCGAGAAGCTTGATCCACCCGACGGCGTCAAGCGATCGTTGTATCCGGTGTTCCAATTGACGGTTACCGTGCCACCGGCACATTTCCACGTTCCCTGCGGTCCAGCAGAGTTAGTTGCTGTCCCGTCGGATTTGAACACGGTGACACTTCCGTAAGGGTACGAGTAACTTCCGACAACGTTGCTACACCTACCGGCAGCTTGGCTCGGCTTCTTCACCGGTATTTGTGATGATTTATGTTTTGGTGGTTTCGTTCGGATTGGCTCACTGTCCTCTCCGCCCGATACGGATTTTTCCTGCTTGCCAATGATACCGCCAGTTGATCCGGCTTGCGCAAGAGCACCGTGCTGATGGCCGAGTGCGAAAAATCCCAACAGCACGGCGAAACTCAGTAATCGGCCAGCGAAGCCATTCATCTGTAATCCATCATTACCAAATTCTTTCATCGAGGCCTGACTAATCCGTTGCCTGGAGCCGTAGCGCGCCCGGCGCAAACCGGAGCGTCGATACGACGCGCTCTGCCCTTCTGCGGCAATTGGACAGGGCGTCCGAACACCGGCCGGCTGACAAGCCACGTCGACCAACAGTGAAAAGAATGGGTGCCCATCCGAAATCCCCAAGTCGGCAACGAGCCGGACCCTAGCATCCGGGCCATCTATCTCACTAATCGCGAGCCACATCTTTCTGTGACAGAAGTCACACTTTGCGAGCATCCCGAGAATGCGACGCCTCTCAACATTCTTGCATCGCGGCCGTAGCCTTGGCGCGGATTGGCGGCGCCGGACGACGCGCCTCGCCCGCCTCCAGGGTAAAACGCTGATCGAGCGAGTACCAGGGCGCCGCAAAGCCCAACTCGGGCGACGGCTCGTCGTGGCGTATGTAATTGCCGATCAGGGCGCGAGTGACGCCGAACTGCACATCCGAATCGATATGCGGGTCGTCGGGCGAGTAGACTTGCGAGATCAGGGTTTTGAAGCCGGGCTTGTAGACCATGAAGTGCAGATGCGCCGGCCGGTAGTTGTGGCGGCGCGTGGCCCGCACCAGTTCTCCGACCGGACCGTCGACCGGTATGGGGTATCCCGCCGGCTTCACGCTGCGGAAATGAAAGCGCCCGGCTTCGTCGGAAACAAAGCGCCCGCGCAAATTCATCTCGGCCTGCTTGGGATCCTGGTTCTCATAGAGACCTTCCGGCGACGAATGCCAGACATCGATTTCGGCGCCTGCGACGGGACGCCCGTTGGCGTCTTCGATGGCGACACGAACGACAAGCCCCGGCCCCGGCGTCGGCGAGCGCACCAGCGTGTCGCCACTGGCGCTCATCGGCTGGTCGTCCCGCCAGAATGGCCCCAGCAGATTGGCCTGGGTCTCGGTCTGCCCGTTGTTGCCGTTGTTGAGCAGGCAGACGAGCGACGATAGACCCAGTGAACCCGCCATCAACACAACTTCGTTGTGCGAGGGCGTGGTCTTCTGCCCCATCGCCACGATGAGCCTGACCGCTTCCTGAAACTCGCGTTCGGTCAGCCGCACCTCGCGCACAAACCCGTGCAGGTGACGCACCAGCGCCAGCAATATCTCGCGCAGACGCGGATCCTCCACGCGCGAGACAGCTTCCACCACAGCGTCCGTCACCATGGTCTGATTTTCGATGATCATCCAGGACCCCTGCGCCCGATGCGCGTCCATATGTACATGCGCGATTATCCCAACAAAAAAGCCGGCGGTCTTGCGACGCACCGGCCTCCTGATTGCCTGATGTCGCCGGCTCAAACCTTGACCAGCGGGCCTCGCGAGGCCGGGCCCTTCGACCCGCCGCTCGGACCGCTTGGTTTCGGCTTGCGCGGCACCGTGCGCTTGCGCGCGCCGGGCAACTTCTCCGGCTTCGGCGTGACCGGTCCTTCGACGAATTCGAAGCCGATCTTTTCCCGCGCCGGATCCGCAGCCTCGTCCTTGACCAGAACGACACGGACGTGGCCGCCGCCCTTGAGCTTGCCGAACAGCACCTCGTCGGCCAGCGGCTTCTTGATGTGCTCCTGGATGATGCGTGCCATCGGCCGCGCGCCCATCAGCTCATCATAACCATTCTGCACCAGCCACGCCTTGGCCGGTTCCGACAATTCGATGGTGACGTCGCGGTCGGCAAGCTGGGCCTCGAGCTGCAGCACAAACTTCTCGACCACCATTCCGATGACGTCGGGATTGAGATGCGCGAACGAAACGATGGCATCAAGCCGGTTGCGGAATTCCGGCGCGAACTGCCGGTTGATCGCTTCATGATCGTCGCCTTCCCGCTTGCTGCGGGTGAAGCCGAAGGCCTGGCGCGCGAGGTCGGCGGCGCCCGCATTCGTGGTCATGATCAGGATCACGTTGCGGAAGTTGACCTGCTTGCCGTTATGGTCGGTCAGCCGGCCATGATCCATGATCTGCAGCAGCACGTTGTACAGGTCCGGATGCGCCTTCTCGATTTCGTCGAGCAGCACCACGCAATGCGGATGCTGGTCGACGCCGTCGGTTAGCAGCCCGCCCTGGTCGAAGCCGACATAGCCGGGAGGCGCGCCGATCAGGCGCGACACGGTGTGCCGCTCCATATATTCGGACATATCGAAACGGATCAGTTCGACGCCGAGCGACGCCGCGAGTTGCTTTGCCACCTCGGTCTTGCCGACGCCGGTCGGGCCCGAGAACAGATAACAGCCAATCGGCTTCTCCGGCTCGCGCAGGCCGGCCCGCGCCAGCTTGATCGAGGCCGACAGAGCCTCGATCGCCTTGTCCTGGCCGAACACCACGCGCTTTAAGGTCTGCTCCAGGTGTTTCAAGACCTCGGCATCGTCCTTCGACACGCTCTTGGGCGGAATCCGCGCCATGGTCGCGATCGTGGTCTCGATCTCCTTGATGCCGATGGTTTTCTTGCGCTTGTTTTCGGCGACCAGCATCTGCGCCGCGCCCAACTCGTCGATCACGTCGATCGCCTTGTCCGGCAGCTTGCGGTCGTGGATGTAGCGCGATGACAATTGCACCGCGGCCTCGATGGCCTCGTTGGTATATTTCAGCCGGTGGTAGTCCTCGAAATAGGGCTTCAGGCCCTTGAGGATCGCGATCGCGTCCTCCACCGTCGGCTCGTTGATATCGATCTTCTGGAACCGGCGCACCAGCGCCCGGTCCTTCTCGAAGTGCTGGCGATATTCCTTGTAGGTGGTCGAACCCATGCAGCGGATGGTGCCGGATGCCAATGCCGGCTTGAGCAGGTTGGAGGCATCCATCGCGCCGCCGGAGGTCGCGCCGGCGCCTATCACGGTGTGGATCTCATCGATGAACAGGATGGCGTTCGGATGCGCCTCGAGCTCCTTGAGCACCTGCTTCAGCCGCTCCTCGAAGTCGCCGCGGTAGCGCGTGCCGGCCAGCAACGTGCCCATGTCCAGCGAAAACACGGTAGCGGCCGCCAGCACTTCCGGCACTTCGCTGTCGACGATGCGCTTGGCCAGCCCTTCCGCGATCGCGGTCTTGCCAACGCCGGCTTCACCGACGAACAGCGGATTGTTCTTCTGCCGGCGGCAGAGCACCTGGATGGCGCGGTTGATCTCGGAATTCCGTCCGATCACCGGATCGATCTTGCCGTCGCGCGCCTTCTTGTTGAGGTTCACGCAATAGGTATCGAGCGCCTCGCCCTTCTTCTTGGAATCCTCGTTGCCCTTGGTCTCGGTCTCTTCGTCGACGCCGCGGACGGGACGCGCCTCCGAAACCCCGGGCCGCTTGGCAATGCCGTGGCTGATATAGTTGACCGCGTCGTAGCGGGTCATGTCCTGCTCCTGCAGGAAATAGGCGGCGTGGCTCTCGCGCTCGGCAAAGATCGCGATCAGCACATTGGCGCCCGTCACCTCCTCACGCCCCGACGACTGGACGTGAATCACCGCGCGCTGGATCACGCGCTGGAAACCGGCGGTCGGCTTGGCGTCGTCGGCGCCGTCCGTCACCAGATTCTCGAACTCGGTCTCGAGATAGTTGACGAGACTGGTGCGCAGCTTGTCCAGATCGACGCTGCAGGCGCGCATGACGGCTGCCGCGTCCGAGTCATCGATCAGCGACAGCAGAAGGTGTTCGAGCGTCGCATATTGATGATGACGCTCGTTTGCAATCGCCAGCGCACGATGCAGGGATTGTTCTAGGCTTTGGGAAAAAGTCGGCATACGCGTCCTCTGTGGCCCCCGCCATCATGATCGTCGGCGCCCGGTCAGGCAACAACAACCTTTGTCATATATAGTTACACCCGATCGTGACGAAAGACCGGTTCCTGCGACCGCGCAAGGTTCTCCCCCGCACGTTCAGGTGATTCTTGCACGTGATTCCCGGGGTTACCCGTGTTTTCCCGGGTTAGCCGGCGTTCATCCGAATTCACCTGCGTCCGCCTGCGTTACCGATGCAAAACCCGTTCCGATTCTTGTCGGATTACGCGCGGCGTCATTTCTTTTCCATCACGCATTGCAGGGGATGCTGGTGCTTGCGTGCAAAATCCATCACCTGCGTCACCTTGGTCTCGGCGATTTCATAGGTGAATATGCCACATTCCCCAATTCCGTGATGATGGACGTGCAACATGATCTTGGTCGCGGCTTCGACATCCTTATTGAAGAATTTCTCCAGGACGTGAACGACGAATTCCATCGGGGTGTAGTCGTCGTTCAATATCAGGACGCGATAGAGATTCGGCCGCTTTGTCTTCGGTTTGACCTTGGCGATAACGGATGTGGCCGGGCCGCCGGCTCCGCCGACGCGGTTTTCATCGTTGCCCATGCGGGGAGAGATTGCGCCGACAAACGGCAGCGAGGGATCAGGTCTGGTCATCAATTGCAACATGGCACAGGCGTTCGAAGTCCCCATGGGAGCTGGTCAGCGACCGGCCGATGTCCTCGGGAGACATCGAACAACCCCGGACACTCTTCCAGATCGCCGCTTCCCGGCCCGCCTGACCCTTCAGCTGGATCGACAGCGAGAATATGGGTCTAACTTCGGTTTGCTGCAAGCGGGCAGAAATTGACGAGACGCGGCTTGCGACAGACCCGATTCCCGGACCGGCGATATCCGAATGTTAATCAATCCCGGCGGGTTTGACAAAGCGAGAGCATGTCGCGCCAGGTGCAATCGGCCGCGCCCGTTTCGGTGTAATCGCGAAATTTTTATTCGCCCACGAGCCCCGGGGCGGTCCCCTTCCCAGACATTAAAAAAGCCCGGCATGACGGCCGGGCTTCTGATTCTCAAGGGGGGAGCCGAACGACGGTTAGTGGCTGGAAGCCGGCGTAAACTTCGCGACGATACCTTCCAACGGCTTGAAAGTCTGCTTGGCGAGATCGCCATAAAGACCTGCAATCTTCTGCGACTCGGCCACGAAAGTCTCGTAGGCGGATTTCGCGAATTCCGTCTGCACTTCGAGCGCTTTGTCGATCGACTTCACGCCGGACAGCTTCTCGACGAAAGATTTCGTGTCCTCAAAAGACTTCTTGGTGTAGTCGCCATAGGCGCTTGCGATCGCATGAAAGCCGTTCTGAAGGCTCGTCGCCGACGCAACAGCCGTCTCGAGCTGCTCTTTTCCGTACTGCTGGATGTCTTCAACCTTGACCATGATGGAGTTCCTTTCCCAGACCGATGTCTAACTGACCTGCCGGGAGGTTCCCGGCCCCCTGACACCCTCTTATATAGTGCACCGCACAAAAAAGTCAAGGAATTTGTGCGACGCACAAACGCAGGCGGTATTTCGATCGAATCCAGGCGTTTCACGCAAGCCTTTCTTAATCTTTTGGAAACCCCGGCCACCTAACCTGATTCTCGGGTTTGCCCGGTTCCGGGCGAGCATCCGAAATCTGTTTGTAGACAGTGCCTTAGCCAGAATGGTGGACTGCTCGGCCGGCTGCGTGGAATAAGTGGCCAAAGCTGGTGCCCGAACAGGAAAACGTCGCCGGCCGTCGGGCATAATTTGGCCTCACGAACCGGTGATCAAGGCAAAAATTGGGACGGGGAAGTTCATGCTTCGCACAACCTTGGCTTCCTCGCGTGC
This sequence comes from uncultured Alphaproteobacteria bacterium, assembly GCA_963742085.1. GTDB lineage: Bacteria > Pseudomonadota > Alphaproteobacteria > Rhizobiales > Xanthobacteraceae > Bradyrhizobium. The sequence goes on from CAVUKM010000008.1 coordinate 179,124, forward strand.
TTCGCGGGTTTGCTTCTTCGGGTTCGTCGCGGTCGTCACCGCGGTCACTTTCACCACCGGCACTGCCGAAGCGCGCCGTTACCGGCACCATCATCACTATGCGCGCCATCACCAGGAGACGCATGAGAGCTACAGCCCGGCGTTCTCCTCCATCATCGTAGACGCCAACTCCGGCGCGACCCTTTCTTCGAATAATCCCGACGCGAGCCGCCATCCCGCCTCGCTCACCAAGATCATGACGCTTTATCTGCTGTTCGAGCGGCTCGATGCCGGCAAGATGAAGCTCGACACGGAAATGCAGGTGTCCGAGCACGCCTCGGATCAGGCGCCAACCAAACTCGGATTGCGCCCTGGCCAGACCATCCGCGTCGAAGACGCCATCAAGGGACTGGTGACGCGTTCGGCCAACGACGCCGCCGTCGTGATCGCCGAAGCCATTGCCGGCGACGAAGACGATTTTGCCAAGCTGATGACCCGCAAGGCGCGATCGCTCGGGATGACCAAGACGATCTATCGCAATGCGTCCGGTCTGCCTGACGACGAACAGGTGACGACGGCGCGCGATCAATCGACGCTGGGCCGCGCCATCCAGGATCGCTTCCCCCGCTATTATCGCTACTTCTCGACGACGGCGTTCACCTTTCGCGGCCATTCGATCTCCAACCACAATCATCTGCTCGGCACCGTCGAGGGCGTTGACGGAATCAAGACGGGCTACACCCGCGCATCCGGCTTCAATCTCGTGACATCGATGCGCAGGGGCAACCGCCATCTGGTGGGCGTGGTTCTGGGCGGCCGCAGCGGCAGTTCGCGCGATGCCACCATGCGCAGCCTGCTTGCAGAAAATCTCGAAAAAGCGTCGACCAAGCGTACCGTTGCCGCGATCACCGAACGCAATACCGCAGACGCCAATGCCGATGTGGCGGAAGCCGAGGCAACGCAGGGCGCGCCGATAGCCCAGGCCCAGGCCGCCGTGCAGGTCGCGCCGGTTTCGGCTGCGCCGGCCCCGCGTCCGGCCTCCGCCGCGTCACGAATAGTCAGCTCTACGACGAGCGAGTCCAAGCCCGAGCCCGCGCCGCTGACCAGCGGCGTGATTCAAACCCAGCCGATCGCGGCGATTCCCGGTTCGTCCGAACCGATGAAGCCGGTCAAGGTGAAAACGGTCCAGATCAAGGCCGGACAGGTCAAGCTCGCCTCGGCCGGCTCCGCGCAGCCGGCCATTACCAGCGCAATACCAGCCCGAGCGGAAGTGCCGGAAACATCGAGCGCGATCGTTGCCAAGGTTGAAGCCGTCAAATCTGAAACCGGAAAGACTGAAACCGGAAAGAGCGAAACGGCCAGGATTGAGGTAGCGAAGGCTGAAACGGCCAAGCCCGACATGCCGCCACAGCCGCCGAACCACGGCACCGGAAACGGCATTCTTGGCGTATTGCCGGCATCGAGCGTGACGTCCCCCTCCACCTCGCAGGCGATGGCTTACGCCGATCCGGCCCCGCGCGCCCAACCGGAGCCGCAGGCTATTCAGCAAAACGGCGCCATCAAGCCAGAAGCAACCCACACTGGATGGATCATTCAGGTCGGCGCGCTGGAGAGCGAAAGCGAAGCATTGCAGCGCATCGAAGCCGCGCGCAGCCAGGCCCACGGCCTGCTCAACAAGGCTGATCCTTTTACCGAACCGGTCGTCGCCAAGGGCGACAAAAAGCTGTTCCGGGCCCGCTTTGCCGGCCTCGACCGCGATCAGGCCGAAGCGGCATGCCGGACGCTCAAGCGCAGCGACATTTCCTGCATCACCATTCGGAACTAATCGACCGAACGGTCGGCTCGATGCCCGGAAAAAACCGGGCCTTTGCAAACCTCTCGTCAAGATTTTGCAGTTAAAGCTGCTGGGATGAATGATCGACCACGCCGGACAACGGCGGGCGGCCACGGGGCGTCAACCGGAAAAGGAAGCAGAGGCGGCTCGCGATTCTTCGCGTTGATGGCGTGCCGGAGTTAATTGTGATGCGTACGAAGCAAAACCTCCTTGGCCTCGTTTACACGGGCGGCGAGGTACGTCGACCCCCCCTGGTCGGGATGCAATTTCTTCATGAGGGCACGGTGCGCTCGGCCGATCTCGTCGCGCCCCGCCCCCGGCTGCAGGCCAAGGATCTGATAGGCCTCCTCGTCCGTCATTTTGCCGCTCGCCGCCGGGCGGCGCTGCCCCCTTGCCGCGTCACCCTCCGCGTTCTGACGCCAAGCGGGAAATCTGCGGTCCAGATAGCTTTCGAGTAACGGCACGCTCTCGGCGTCCAGGCCCGGAATCATCTCGATCAACTGCGGCAGCTCGAATTCCTCTAGGGAATGGCCTGCATTCGGCCCGGCCACGATCTGGCCCGAAAGAGCGCCGCTGTCATGATCGAGAATCATCTCGAAAAACCGGGAGCGGACGCGCGACGTCTGTCCGGATGAGCGTTGTCCGCTCGAGCCGCCGAACAACCCGCCGATAGTGGAAAAACCCGACGTTCCAAATGGCGACCAGCCCAATAGCCCCGCGCCAAAGATACCGAGCGGGATGGCGACTGCGAGTTCGCCCCTGATACCGGTAAAAGCGGCGACCGCGAGCGCCACCACGCCGCCGCCGATCTTGATCGCGCGGGCAAGCACAACCGGATTGGCTGCACGGAACATCTGCAGCAGCGAATACAGAACGATAACGGCGACGACGCCGGCGATCAGGGTAGGCATGACGTCAATATAGTGGGATCAGCGGCAAAAAGCATCGCGGTCAAATCTACCCAGGCGGCCGGCGATCACGAAAAGCTCGTTGGCGTTGCGAGTCGGAAGCCATTATTCTGCGGTTCTACCGCAGCCGGATAGCAATGGAGCGCGGAAGTGGCGGCGCAGGGATTGACGACCATCAAGAGCAGCCACGGGCCGCAAGAGACCATGGACAGGCTGGAGGCTGCGGTAAAGGCAAAGGGCATGACGGTGTTTGCCCGTATCGATCACTCGGCCGGCGCATCGGCGGTTGGTCTGCCGTTGAACCCGACCGAAGTCCTGATCTTTGGAAATGCCAGGGGTGGCACACCGCTGATGCAATCGGCGCAGACCATCGGCATCGACCTGCCGCTGAAGGCGCTGGTTTGGCAGGACGCGGCCGGTGGCACCTGGCTTTCCTATAATGATCCGGCGTGGCTCGCCAAACGGCACGGGCTGAGCGGAACGGAAGCCCCGATCGGAAACCTGACGGCGGCGCTCGATGCGGTCGCAAGGGTCGCGGCGGCCGGGTGACAAATCGAGATCATTTTATCTGGCCGAGCAGTTTGGCCGCGCCGCTTCCGCTTTTCGATAGCCGCAGCAGTGCCTCGCGCCCGCCGGCCGCATAGGCCGCGGCCGCGCGGAGCAGCTCGCGCAATTGCGCCGCCGCACCCGGATCGAACCTGCACCATGCGCCGCCCGTGAGGCGCGCGATTTCGCGGAACGCCCGTTCGGCGACGTCGTCATGTCCCTCCTGAAACATGAATACCGGCACCTTGAGCAGGCCGAGCTCGCCGGCTTTGACACAGAGCTCGTCAACCCCCTCCTCCATCGCGTCGCCGACAAACACCACCGCCCGCACTCCGGAAGAGACGGCCTCGCGTCTGGCTTCCGACAGCACCTTGCCGATCTGGGTGTTGCCGCCGCGGCAATCGATCTTGCCCATCAGCTTCGCCAGCTGCGTGCTGTCGGAAATCCACCCCGTGGCGCGGCACTCGTTGAGCCCGCGATAGTAGACGAGGCGGATATCGAGACTGCCCAGTGCCGCCGCCTCGCGAAACATGTCGGCCTGCAGCGCGCAGGCCATGTCCCATGTCGGCTGGCGGCTCATGGTGGCGTCGAGCGCAAATACCAGCCTGCCCCGGCTGCCTGCCGCGTGCGGCGACATTGCGCGCGCCTTGGCGACGAAGGCGGCAATGTCCTCCGACGCGGACGGCCTCGCCTCCGGCAACGAACCGGCCTTGCCGCGTTCGGTTATCTTGTCAGCAGGTTTCGGTTTGGTCGGTTCGCCGGACATACGTGCTCGCAAGCTGGCTGCAAGCCATATGTGGGTCGCGATCCGAGACAGGTCAATGCACGGCTTCGGATCGACCTAGACGGCCTTTCGGTCGCCGGCGGGGGAGATCGTCAACGGCTCAGTTCTGAGAGACCGGCATGTAGGGCGCGACCGGCCCGGCATCTGTCATCGCCGGCGGCGCCTTGATGTCCACCGGCCTGAGCGGGCTGTCGTCGTCGAGGAATTTGTCGAGCATATCCTGGATCGATGCCTTGGCCTCGTCCGGCCCGGTATCGCGCATGTCGTTGTGCTGGAACGTGGTTCGGACGACCGTAATCCCTGCCTTCTCACAGATCGCGTCGTCCGGAATGACGCCCGGGTCCGGTTTGAAGACGGGATCCTTCGAGCGGAACGAGAGAATCTTGAACCTGCCGTCGGTCATGAACGGCACCCGCAGATTGTCGAGCGTCACGACCTTCTTGATCTGATCGGGATACATCTTGGCGAAGTACATCGAGATGTCGCCGCCGTTGGAATGTCCCACCATGGTCAGATGATCGTAGTCGGCATTCGGCCGGACCTTTTTCAGCTCGTCGATTGCAAAACGGATGTTGGCGACGCCGCGATGATATTGCGGCAGGCGACCGACATAGAGTTCGCCGGCATTTGTCACCAGCGGGGCGTCGGTCGCGAGGTCGTGCTGGATGCTAGCCACCATATAGCCGCGGGCAGCAAAGACGTTTGCAAGAAAGGAGTACTCGGTGAATTTGACGGTGTTGCCGTGATTGAGGATCGCCACTGGCAACTTGATCATGCCGGCATTCGCCTGCAATTCCCTGTCGCGTCTTACAGCAACATCAATCTCGACCGGACGGTTGCCGCGCGCCGGATCGACGAACATCAACGTTTCGTGCCGGATCGCCCACTTGCTTGCGGTGAAATAAGCGACGGTCACCAGCGCAGACAGCGAAAGCAGAACGGCAATTCCACGTTTCATATTCGTCCCCGGATAACCGCCAATTGACCCCGATGCCGGGACTCCTGCGGCTCTGGATCCCTAATATAAGTCACAGCGACGTGACAGGAAGACCAAATTTTGTGACTCGGCCGCCTGATCATTGTGCGGTGCACCCGCTAGTTGGGCAGAAGGGCCTTCGAAGAGGTTTCCAGGCTATTCCTCAGGATTGGACGCCTGACATCAATGGCTGGTTCAGAACCTGGCTAAAGGTCCGTTAAAACAAGGACCTGGGAAGAGACCGGCTGGCGGCGCTCCGCTCATTCGCCCCGGGAATGGCCGTTGGCCGCGCAAATGCCCGCCTCCGGGTGGAAACACCCCGGCTGCAGCGACCTGCCGCAAGGTTTCAGGCACCCAGGATGTCGTGGATTTCCAGCGGTATGTCGATCTGGCTGAACCATTCGGCGCGGTTGGCCGCGCGCCGGCGGCCGCGCTCGTCGAGCGGTAACTTCAACTGGCGCAACAGGCTCGTGACTTCCTCGCGCGCCGTCACATGGCCCATGTTCGGGCGGGTACCGAGGGTTGCCTCGTCGAGGTCGTCGAGCGCGGTCAGGCCGCGCGGAAAGAATTCGCGGTAGACGACGCGTTCGGCAAAGCCGTCAATCGAACGGAAGCCGAGCCGCAATGATAATTCGCTGAGTCCTTCGGCGACGAGCTGCTTGTTGCGCGATCCGAGCATCGACAACCGGTTGCGGACGACGATCCAATCGCTGCTGGCCCCGTCGACCTGGCGACGCTTGCGCCGCGTGTCGCGCACCATCTCCGCATAGTGGCTCTCGCCGGTCACGGAATAGCTTTCGGGGTCGACGGTTCCGAGAACGTCGAAATCGAGAAAGCTGTCGTTGATCGGGGTCACCAGCGTGTCAGCCATCGAGTGTGCCAGCCGCATCAGATAACTGTCGGAACCGGGGGTATCGATGACAATAAAATCAAAGGTCCGCTCGACCGCGCTCACCGCGTCCGCAAATTGCTGGAATTCGGACAACTCGTTGTCGGCAATCTGCATGGTTTGGCCGAGCGTGATGCAGCGATGCACGGGAATCTCGAGATCGATCCGCGTGCGGTTCGCCCAGGCGCGCCGGTTGTTGATGTAACGCGTAAAGCTTTGCTGACGGCAATCGAGGTCGATGGTGGCCACGCGTTGGCCGGCTTTCATCAGGGCGACGGCGATATGCAAGGCGGTGGTGGATTTGCCCGAGCCACCCTTCTCGTTGCCCAGCACAACGACATGAGCCGAGCCGGCTTGACCCTGACTAGTCTGCACCAACATGCTTCGCCCCCCTGTGGATATCTTCAAATTACGCGCGACCGCGGTCAAGTTAAATGCGCATGCGCGCTCTCAAATCGCGATCCGGTCCGCCTTAATCATGAATCACTATGCACGACGGTGATGAACTGCCGGTTTCCGCGAGCGGCCATCGAAGCAAGCTTGTCCAGTCGGCGCGTTGTCCAGCTTGGCGGCAGGGCATCGGCCTTGATAAGGTCGGCCTCCCGCCGCAAGGCCAGACGCCTTCGACTTTCCGACCTCACAGATCGAGCCCGATGTCGCCAAGCCCCATGATCGTCCGCACGGTCCCCGCGTTACGCCGCGCCCTCGACGGCCTTCGTGCGCGGAAGGCTTCGGTCGCCCTGGTGCCAACCATGGGAGCGCTCCATGACGGCCATGTGTCGCTGGTTCGGTTGGCCAAGCGCCGCGCCAGACGGGTCGTCGTGTCGATATTCGTCAACCCCACCCAGTTTGCCCCGTCGGAGGATTTCGGATCATACCCGCGCACCTGGAAATCGGACGTCGCCAAACTAGCGGCCGAGGATGTCGACCTGGTGTGGAATCCCGACGTCAAAACGATGTACCCGGATGGCTTTGCCACCCGGATTCTCACCGAAGGGCCGGCAACCGCCGGCCTCGAGGATCGCTTCCGGCCGCACTTCTTCGGCGGCGTGACCACCGTGGTCGGCAAGCTTTTTGCGCAGTGCCGGCCGGATTTCGCGTTCTTCGGCGAAAAGGACTTCCAGCAATTGCGCGTGGTGACGCGGATGGCTGATGATCTCGACCTTGGCGTGAAGGTGATCGGCTCCAAAACCGTTCGCGAGCGCGACGGGCTCGCGATGTCTTCGCGCAACGTCTATCTGTTGCCCGCGGAACGCCGCGCTGCGCCGGTCCTGTTTCGTGCCATGAAGGAGAGTTCCCGCCGCCTGCGTGCCGGGGACACGCTGGAAGCGGCGATGGCCGGCGGCATTGAACTGATCGCAGCCGCCGGGTTCGCGGTGGATTATTTCGAGGTCCGCCACGCTGAAACGCTCGCGCCGGTCGGCTCGATCAACGACGGACCGCTGCGGATCCTGGTCGCGGCCAAAATCGGAAAGACCCGCCTGATCGACAATATGGCGGTGTGAAGTCCGCTGCCGCTTCGCAGAGCCTAAAGCAGCCCGAGATCGCGCAACTCGCGGCGCATCGGTTCGGGCATCGCGGCGACGCTGGCGGCGGCCGCCTTGCCGAGATCGGGCGGAGCCGCATCGTCGGTGAAGTAGCGCCAACCCTGGAACGCCCGCATCGGCCGCGGCGATACCGCGATCACCTTGGGCTGCATGACCAGCCGGCATCGCCCGATACCGTCCCGATCGCGGAATGGTTCGACCGCGATGAGTTTTTCACGCGCCGCAATTTCACCGCGAATGACCCAATAGAGCGAGCCGCCCGCGAGCAGTTCCTCGACGCGCTTGGGCGTCATCCGCGTGGTGTGAATGTGATGAGGTGGCAGACCTTTTTTCCTGGCGGCCTGGATGCGCTCGGCGACCCAACCCTTGAGTTCCTTCACGGACTCGCAGCCAACGGCAAGCTTGATGAGATGAAGCGGCATGTGGCTGAGGTTAGCGATCAGGGCGGGCTTTTGAAAGGTTCAATCATTCGAGGCTGCTGGAACAGCACCCGGTGGAGGAGCAGCACTCGCTGGCGCGAGCGAAACCGGCGCGGGTGTATGCGCCGCTTTCGGCGCCGGCGGCTTCTTTGCCGCCGCCAGCGACGTCGCTGGAGCAGGTCGCGGCGACGACGTCGTTGCCGCGGGTGCGGTCGTCCGCGGTGCAGTTGAGGCGGTAGCCGCGCCGGGCTCCGGCGTCATGATGCTGACGGGCGGAGTCGAGGCAGCGCTCGGAAAATCGGCGTTGGTGGGCTTGCCGGTCGGAACCCCCGGAACAAGCGCTGCGGCCGGCGTTGCCGCCGACGCCGGCGGCATATTCCATGTCGGCGCGTATCGCGCGATCAGGCCGTCATAGACACGCTCTTCCATATTGGCCACGATCTGACGGCGATCGTTCAGCACCCGGAAAGCGGCGCAATCCGATGGCGTACAATGCTCGCGCACCGTCAGCACGTAGGCCATCAGCCCATACCGGTCGTGCTCAACCGCATGGTGCAGCGCCTGCTGCTCGGGCGTCATCCTTCTGGCAACCGTTGCGTCTCCGAACGCGGTCAGGCGGGTAATTTGCGAGGCCGCATAGGATATCGCCGCCGCGGCCGACTCCGCGGAGCCAAACAACGCCTTTTCGCAGGAAGTCAGAACCGCCTCTCCGGCCAGATCGTCGACGCACGACAACGCCGGCAGGGCAGCGATCATCGGCTGCGAGGATCGGCTCTCCGCGTTGCCGCGGCCACTCGAGCCGAACCCCCGAATAGTAGCGGCAACCGCGATACCGACGGCCAGCAGCGTGATAACCGTCAGCGCGCCGTTGGCCACCGACTTCTCGGCGCGCAACAGCGTGATAAGAACGATGAGCCCGAAGAATCCCGCCGCAGCCAGCGTCAGCCACATCGGAAAGGCCGGCAAACGCCAGATCTGATCGAGCGAGTTGGCCCAGGCCCAGTTCATGCGCGATGTCCCTCAACGCGGCGTAGAATGCGTCGACGAAAACGGATGTCGTTTTCTTCGCACTCAGCTAATCGCAGCATGATTCCGCGAACGGGGCCTTTTGACGGCGGGCGAAATGGAAATCCAATTCGCCTATCCATGCGCACAATTTCAGGAAACGGCGAGCTGGCTTTCCTTGGCCACCCGTTCAAACGCCTCGGTCGAGCTTTTGATCCTGTACTGGCAGTCATCGCCATCGGTCGGAAGCAGCCGGATTACTTCATAGGTTCCGCTCGCGGCCGGACGTGCGACATTGCTGGCCGTAAAATAGACAGTCTCACCAACGTTGTATTTATGCTTCAACGCCCTCTCCATCACGCAAAAACGTCGGCGCCGCCCACGGTCCCGCTTGCGTCGGCCGACTGAAAAACAGCGGCTGTATAGCATGCGGCCTGTCTTCTTGGCCAGTTACATCAGCACATGGCAAATACGATAATTTTGCAGGTTTTTCAGTAGCATAATTGCTGATTTGCCCGTTCTGGGGGTATCCGTCGGGCGTCGCGCGGAACGCGGCCCCGTTTTGGCGCCGGGCCCGCCCGAACCGAGCGGATTTTGCATGAAAACCGCCCCCTCCCGCTGGTGAGGGCGGCCACGGCCTGACGATCGGCAACGGCCGCGCCTTCGCGGAACCGGCAGCCCGAAATCGCTCAATCCGGCTTCAGGCGGTATGGGGCAGCTTGCCGTCGGGGCTGGCGTGGTCCACGGCCTTGGGGAGTTGCTGCGCCAGGATCTGGGTGATCTGGTCGACCGGAATGTTGTACTTCGCGGCCAATTGCTTGACGGTGTCGCTGCCGAGCACCTGTTGCAACTGCTCGGCCGTGATCGGCAGGTTCTGACCGTTACCCAACCAGGATTTGACCTGCTCGCCGAAGCCCGCCTGCTCAAGCTTGGCGACGATCGCCGAGAGCCCGCCCTGACTGCCATTGCCGAGTACTTCGCTCAGCACGACCGGGAGCACGGCGCTCTCGAGCTGGCCGAGTGCGCCTTTGAGTGCGGGTGAGTTTTCCAGTGAATCGAGAATACCCATGGTCATACCCTCCTGCTGAATACGCGACGTCAGCGCGAGATTCAGACCGCTTTCGCAGGCGGCCGTCAAGGCGCGATTCAACCAAAAATCCGCTGCCGGCCTCACGTTGTCTCAAATCGGTCAATCACAAGCGTTTCGGCAAGACCGGCGCCGGTCCACTCCTGAAACGCCGGCAACGCCGCCATCGCGTCCATGTAGCGCTTCACCTCCAGCGTTACCCCGATCGCGTAGGTGCGAAAACGATGCACCACCGGCGCGAACATCGCGTCGGCCGCGCCAAAGGCGCCGAACAGGAACGGCCCCGACTCGCCAAAGCGCTCGCGGCAGTCGGTCCAGATCTCCTGAATACGCGCGATGTTGGCGCGGGCCTCGGTCGACAGTTCTATGGCGCCGACCGGCCGATGCAGGTTCATGCCGCATTCGTTGCGCAGCGCCGCGAAACCCGAATGCATTTCCGCCGAAATCGAACGCGCATGCGCCCGCTGCGCGCGGTCCTCGGGCCATAGCCGTTTTTCCGGGAACCGTTCGGCGAGGTATTCGATGATGGCCAGCGAATCCCAGATCGTAACGTCGTGATCAATCAGCACCGGCACCTTGCCCGAGCGCGCAAAATCAAGAATCCGCTTTTTGTCGGCCTCGCCCGTGTAAAGCGGAATGAAAATCTCCTCGAAGGCAATGTGGCTGGCGCGCAGCGCCAGCCACGGCCGCATCGACCACGACGAATAATTCTTGTTGCCGATCACAAGTTTCAACGCCATGAAAATCGATCCCTCTATGACGCGTCATTGTGCCATGGCATCAGGCGAGCGTTCAAGGCATGCCGGGGCCGTCGTGCCGGTTGCCGCGATGAGCCATGCATGGCAGCATTCGCCGGCCTGAAAGGGGCCCTAAAATGCGCGCATACATGGTCGATATCCTGGCGGTCGGCTTCTTCATCCTCGAATGGGCGGTGTACGCTTTCACGCTGGAGCATACCGCTTACGGCGGTGACAGCCTGTCTGCCCGCATGCATGTGTACCGCGAGGTCTGGGTCCGGCGCATGCTCGACCGCGAAGCCCGGATGGTCGACATGCAGATCATGGCGGCGCTGCAAAACGGCACAGCCTTCTTTGCATCCACCAGCCTGCTCGCGGTCGGCGGCGCGCTGGCACTATTGCGATCAACCAACGAGGCGCTGGCCGTGCTGAGCGCGCTGCCGATCGATATCAGCCCTTCGCCTGCGCTTTGGGAAATCAAATGCGTCGGGCTGATCCTGATTTTCATCTATGCCTTCTTCAAGTTCGCCTGGGCCTACCGGCTGTTCAACTACGTCGCTATCCTGCTCGGCTCCATGCCGCCGGCCAAGGAACGCGATACACCCGAGGCCGAAACGCATGTCATCCGGACGACAAGACTATTCGAAGCCGCAGGGAGGCATTTCAATCGCGGACAGCGCGCATTCTTCTTCGCGCTCGGCTATCTCGGCTGGTTCGTCAGTCCCTGGATCCTGTTCGCAACGACGGCCGCCGTGGTGATCGTCACATGGCGCAGGCAGTTCGCGTCGAATGCCTGGAGTGCGATGGGGAACTAGGGCGTATTCAAGCGAAGTGCGTACCGGTTCACGTAGGGAAAACGCGTCACGACAGAACACGGCAGAATGGGCTCCCGCCCTGGTTCGGTCAGAACCGATCGTGCTCTAACCCTCAATCCCATTTTGGCGCGAAACCGAAATCAGTGAGGCGGCCCCTCGAGCTTCGCATCTGGGAGATCTCCTCCATCTCCGGCTCCGACAGATCGAAGTCGAAGATGTCGATGTTTTCCGACAGCCGCTCGATCTTTGAGGTCCGCGGTATTGCCGAAACATTCTGTTGCACCAGCCAGCGCAGGCAGACCTGGGCGGCCGTCTTGCCGTGAGCTCGCCCGATCCGCGCCAGCGTCTGGTCGTTCTTGATCCGGCCTTTCGCAACCGGACTGTAGGCGACCACGGCCATGTCGTGGCGGGCGCAGGCTTCCAACACCTTGGTCTGGTCGAGATAGGGATGATACTCGACCTGATCGCACGCCAAAGGCTCCGGACAAGCGGCAGTGGCCTCCTCGATCAACGCCACGGTGAAGTTCGAGACCCCGATATGCCTGCTCATGCCGAGTTGCCTGACACGCGCCAGCGCGCCCAGTGTCTCCGCCAGCGGCACCTGCGGGTTCGGCCAGTGCAACAGCAACAGATCCACTTCGGAAAGCCGCAGCCTTGCCAGGCTTTCCTTGGTCGATCGTTCGAGATCATTCGGCGCGAAATGGGTGGTCCAGATCTTGGTCGTCACGAAAACATCGCTGCGCCTGACCCCCGATGCGCGTAGTCCCTCGCCGACCTCGCGTTCGTTCTCATAGACCTGAGCGGTGTCGATATGGCGATAGCCGAGCTTTAGCGCCTGCTCGACGATGCGCGCACAGGTGCGACCGCGCAGCTCCCAGGTGCCTAGCCCGATCGCGGGGATCCTGGCGCCGTTGGACTCGATGAATTGCATCACTGGATCTCAGGCAACAGAAACACATTATGTCCGGCCGCCGCAGCGCTGCCAACATGGGCTGCGCAGGATCTGTGCATTTCGCGATCGGGTCTTTTCTCGGTCAAACCTTCGACAACGCGGAAAACACCGTCTCCGGAGCGTGCGCGATCACGGCGAGAAGCGCGCGCGCAGGCCCCCGCGGCAGGCGTTTGCCCTGCTCCCAGTTGCGGATGGTCTCGACGGGAACACCTAGCCGGCTTGCGAATTCCAGCTGGGTCAGATGCGCGCGGCGGCGGAGGTCGCGCACGGCAGGAGCCGTCACCGCTTGTCCATGCACGGCCGAATTTGCCGCCGCGGAAATCCCAACCGGCGCAGCGAGGGGCATCGCCGGCGCGAGCGGAAACTCCTTCCCGTCTCGCAACTCAACGATCCGTCCGTCCGCTTTTAGTCGCAGGCGCTGCATGTTCCACCCGTTTTCAAAACGCAATTCAGGACGCAAGAGCCAAATTGTCGACCATGCACGTTAAGGTTTGATTAACGATACCCCGCCCCCAACGGCCCGAGCCGAGCCGCGCCGCTATGCCCGGCCAAATGCGGTGTCCCGCTGCTGAATTGAAAGAATTGTTGAATTCGTTTGAGCTTTCGCATGACGCATATCAATGGGCGGCAACTGGCCATGGCAGATAGTCAGGGCCCAAAACGGGCTCGGACGCCGATGAATGTGCCAGGCGCTAGCATTGTAATTTCGATGGCCTGGATCGCGGCGGCGCAGGCGGCGGATTGTCCGCGGCAGGGGACGCTCGGAACCTCGCGCGTTCTCAGCGTCGATGCCACCACCACTCCGCGAGTCGGACTGAAGAGCTTTCCGCAGACGCTGCCGCTTCGCGATCACGAGGTGGTGCTGACGTTCGATGATGGCCCCTGGCCACCCACGACTGCGCGGGTGCTGGCGGCACTTGCGCATGAATGTGTCCGGGCAACGTTTTTTCTGATCGGAAAACATGCCTCGGAGCATCCGGACCTGGTGCGCAAGATCGCGGCCGAGGGCCATACCATCGGGCATCACACCTGGTCGCATCGCAACCTGATGCGGATCAAGCCGGGCCAGACGACGGAGGAAATCGATCACGGCATTTCAGCGGTCGAGATGGCGCTGCACGGGGTAGCAACCACCACCCCCGGCACGCCTTTTTTTCGCTTTCCCGGCTTTAAGTCGACGCCGGCAACACTCGATCTTCTGCAATCGCGCGGAATCGTGGTGTTCGGCGCCGATTTTTGGGCGAGCGACTGGAACCGGATGACGCCAAAGCTGGAACTAAAGCTGATCACCGACCGGCTCAAGGCGGCCCGCAAGGGAATCATCCTGTTCCACGACCCCAAAGCCCAGACCGCAGCCATGCTGCCCGCCTTCTTGCGCTATCTCAAGAATAACGACTTTCACGTGGTCCACGTGGTAGCAAGCGCCAAGGACGCGCACTGACCCGAAATCACCTGTGAGCGCTGCACAATTAAGGCTGCATTCACGTGGCGATATGTAATGATCGCGTCAAATCGGAATATATCACGGTATCGTTCTCATGATCGGCAGTGGGTTGGCTAGCGTTCCGACGAAGCGATGGGCAGCCCTCGGCCTTGGGCTATGTGCCTTCGTTGTCGCGCCGGCCGCGTTGGCCGCCGACTGCCCTGGCCATCCCGGCGCGCTTGGAACGTCGCGCACGCTCGTGGTCGATCCCCGGGAACATCCCCGGCTCGGCACCATGCAGTATCCGGAAACGTTGCCGCTTGCAGATCATGAGGTGGTGCTGACGTTCGACGACGGACCGCTGCCGCGCTACAGCAATCAGATTCTTGAAATCCTCGCCTCGCAATGCGTGAAGGCAACCTTCTTCACCATCGGGCGCATGGCCAAGTCCTCTCCCGAAGGCGTCCGCAAGCTGCGCGACGCCGGCCATACCATCGGCACCCATACCCAGGATCATCCGCTCAGCATGAACCACATGTCGATCGAACGCGCGAGGCAGGAGATCGACGACGGCATTGCGTCGGTGAAGGCGGCCCTTGGCGACGACGCCGACACCGCGCTCGCTCCATTCTTGCGTATCCCCGGCCTGCTGCGCGCCGACAATGTCGAGGAGTATCTGGCCGCCCAGGGCATCCAGATCTGGAGTGCCGATTTTCCAGCGGACGATTGGCACCATATTTCGTCCTCGCGTGTGTACGACCTCGCCATCAAGCGGCTCGAGGCCAAGGGAAAAGGCATTCTGCTGCTCCACGATATTCAGGCACGAACCGTCGCGGCCTTGCCGAGGATCCTGAACGAATTGAAAGTGCGCGGATATCACATCGTCCATGTGGTACCGGCGACGCCGGAGCGGCTGGCGACCGCAACGGAGCCGGAGCAATGGCGGCTGCACCCGTCGTCCGAAACGATCGCGCATTGGCCAAAAATCCCGAATTTCGTTTTTGCTGACGTCGGCACGCTTCCCGCGCCCGCGCTGTCGGATTTCGGCTGGCCGGACGCACAGCCGATCGCCCTTGCCGCGCCATTCGAACGCCAGAGGCGGCCCGTGCACGGCATTCCGCTGCCGCCGGAGGCGCCCTGGCCCCGGCTCTCCGGGCTTCCGCCGGAGAACGCGGCCGTCACCCTGCCCGCGCCGGCGCAAAGCCTTTTTGAGATACCGCAGGGGCTACGCGTCGCCCTGCTCGGTGCCCGATCATCGAGTCACACGGAACAAGCCGGATCGAACGAGCATCAAACGCGTACAAAGCTGGTTTCGGCCGGCAGTCGCAATTCGCGGCGTGCAACCCGCCGGCAGCTTCGTCTCGGACACGGCCCCGGACGTAACCGGCAACACGCCAGCTCCAGGGTTGCAGGTCAGGTATCCCCTCCCGCGGCGGCTGCCCGCCGGAGCTCGATAAAGCATTTGGTGCAGGTCAAGAAACGAAACGTTTGACGGCTCAATCCGTCACGATCTTCGCCGCGCACAACAGAACGATCAGGCCGAGAAACAGCAAGTCGATATAGGCCTTTATTTCGCCGGCATGGCGGAGGCCGGAAACCTCGGTGACGATCTGCCTGCGCTGGGCCGATGCCCCGGGACCCTCCCCGGCCAGTCCTGCAAGACGGCGCGCTTCGCCTTCGAGCCGCTCGATGCGCTGAAAGAAATAGAACGACCGCAGTGCGGAGACCGCGCGCATTCCGGCATAAACCAGCACCAGTATCGCGACGACAGCGCGCTGATGATACTTTTCCATGAAATTCAGGCTGTAATAGACCAGCGCCAGAAAAATGAAATTGGAAAGAAATCGATAGGCGTAGCTCAGCAATTTCATGCGTGTGTCCCCATCCACGGTCAGCCTGGTGGTCTTGACCAGGCAGTACTCAAAGGAAATCCGTCGTCGGGCCGGTATGGCCAGCCTCGGCCCGCACGCTTCCGCCCTTATAGCGCAGCAACGGGTGCACGCGTCACATCGAATGCCGATTGCGGCCCCTGATCAGGAATTGCGCCGTACCGTCAGACGTATTGCTAAATCACTCCGCGCCTCCCGTGCTTCGGGCCGGCGCGGCATTCCCGGAATTCATGGTGCGCTCGGAGGGACTCGAACCCCCACGATGTTACTCACTGCCACCTCAAGGCAGCGCGTCTACCAATTCCGCCACGAGCGCTTAAAACAGATCGGCACTGGATTTGCGCCGGACCGGATTAATGGCGCCGATGTAACAAATCGGGGATGGGGGGACAAGGCCTGCCCGCAAGGTGATTCAGGCCGTTGGTTCAACGGGTGCCCGGAGATTTCGGCAGCATTTGCTTGACTTCGACCGCGATCCGGTTGCGATCGACAAGCACGACGCCGCTGGCTATCGGAAGGGTGTTGGCGAGGATCTTGACCTCGTCCGCCTCGGTGGAGTCGAGTTCGATGATGGCACCCCGGCTCAGACGCATTACCTGATAAATCGGCATCGTCGTGGTTCCGAGAACCACCATGAGGTCGACGCTGACTTTATCGAGGGTTGGCACAGGGAAAGCGACCCGAACGGACAGACGCAAAATTGCGTGGTTCCACATGACCACGTTATGGTTAGTCAATGGTTAATGACCGCCAAAGCCTTGATTTGACGACCTTCGCGCGCGCCGCCGACGGCGGTGCCGTAGAGTGGCGGATATCCGCTGCGCCGGTGCCCTATCCTGTGGCCATCGCGGCCATGGAGGCCCGGGTCGCCGATATCGCCGCCCAAAGGGCGCCGGAAATGGTCTGGCTGCTGGAGCATCCCCCGCTCTACACCTCCGGGACCAGCGGCAAGGCCGCCGACCTGCTCGACCCCCGTTTTCCGATGTTCGAGACCGGGCGCGGCGGGCAGCTCACCTATCACGGTCCCGGCCAGCGTGTGGCATATGTCATGCTCGACCTGAAGCGGCGGCGGCCCGATGTTCGGGCCTATGTCGCGGGTCTCGAGCAGTGGATCATCCGCACGCTGGCGGTTTTCAACGTGCGGGGCGAACGCCGCGAGGACCGGGTCGGCGTCTGGGTCGCCCGGCCGGACAAAGGTGCAGGCTTCGAGGACAAGATCGCGGCCATCGGCGTGCGGCTGCGGCGCTGGGTATCCTTCCACGGCATCTCGATCAATGTGGAACCCGACCTCACTCACTTTGCGGCGATCGTTCCCTGCGGGGTGGCAGACCCGCGCTACGGCGTTACCAGCCTCGCCGATCTCGGTCGCACCCTGACAATGGCGGATGTCGATATCGCCCTCAAGCAAGGCTTCGAAGAGGTGTTCGGCTCGGTGAAGCAGCACCTGCCGGAAGCGATATAGCCCCGGCTGCCGGCGTGGCCGCCCCGGAATGCGACCGGGGCCGGCTCTTTCCCGAATAACCCATGGTTCAGGCCGCGACGCTTTGCGGCGCGACGTCGAGCTTGCCGGCGATGTAGCGGCGCTCCTGCGTCAATCCGCCGAAGCCGTAGGCGTCGCCGCGGACTTCGTCGACATGAAGATAGCTCTCATTGTGCAAAGGCCCGAGCAGCTCGCCCATACGCTTGAACATGGCCGCGAGATAAGTTGCCTTTTCGTCCTTGGTGTTGGTCCCCTCGCTGACATGGATGTCCAGCCAGAAGCTTGCGAGATTCTGTTCGGCCAGCGACTTGCCCCCGGCGAACCAGTCCGCGGCATCGACCGATTTGACGATGATGGCAGTAACCTTCGGATCCTTGTGCAGGATTCTGGCGGTGAGTTCGGTAACCACGGCCGCGATATCGGCCTTCAGCGAAGGGACCTGGCGTGAACTCGAATAGGTGACGGTGATAAGCGGCATGATCTCTCTCCTTGCTTGTCGCGCAACCGAATTGCGAAGCCGAAGCTAGACCCGGGCTCATCATTTTGGTATCTTATCTCACTGTATATCAATGATAAAGATTTGTAATGATGACCGCTCTCGACATTCCCACCGTACAGGCGTTCCTGCTGGTCGCCGAGCTGCAAAGCTTCACCCGCGCCGCCGAGGCGCTCGGCACCACGCAGGCTGCCGTCAGCATGAAGCTGCAAAGGCTCGAAGCCGTGGTCGGCAAGCGGCTGGTCGAACGCTCGCCGCGGGCGGTCAGTCTGACCGCCGATGGTGCGGCGTTCCTCGATAACGCGCGAGCGCTGGTGGAGGCGCACGACCGCGCCTTGTCCGGAAAGCAGCCGGTCCGGCAGCAATTATCGCTTGGCATCAGCGATCATGCCACCGGGCCGGAGCTGGTTCCCCTGCTCGAGCGGCTGCACGCGGTGTCGTCGCAGCTTGCGCTCGCCGTCACCATCGGTTTTTCACGCGACCTGCTCGACGCCTACGACGCGGGCGAACTGGATGCGGTGATCGTGCGGCAGGAGGCCGGCCGACGCGGCGGGGAAAAACTCGCCGACGATGAATTTGGCTGGTTCGCCTCACCGCGACTGAGATGGCGGCGCGGCGAAAGCTTGCGGCTGGCGACGCTCGCGCCGCCCTGCGGGGTGCGCGCGATCGCCGTGCGCGCACTCGACAGAGCGGGCGTCGAATGGAGCGAGGCGTTCATCGGCGGCGGCGTCACCGCCGTGGTCGCGGCGGCTCTTGCGGGATTGGCGGTCGCGCCACTGGCGCGGCGGATTGCTCCGCCAGGAACGGTTGACATCGGGCCCACGCACGGATTGCCGCGGATCGGAACTTCAAGGGTCATGTTGCATTCGAAGGTCGCTGATCCCACCAAACTCGCAGCACTGCGGACGCTGGCGGCGACGTTCCGAAGCGCGGTCGCGACGGCATGATTCCGAAATCAAGGAACCCCGCGCAGCATTCTGTCGAAACTCGTCGGGGATAAACGCTTGCCGCGCGCTATTTCGCAAGCGTCGGCAGGACGCGCATCTTCCACAGGTTCCAGATGCGGTCGAGCACGATGAAATTGACCTTGTCGGCCTTCTCGCCCTCGCCCGGCGTCAGATAGTTGACCTCACCGCCAAGCGCGATGGCCTGCGACTGCAGCCTGGCGTTGACGTCGGTATAATAGGCGCGGAACACGGCCATTTTGACGGAGGGAGCGACAGTCACATCGCCGTGGCCGCGCATCAGCACCACCGACTTGTCGCCGAGCGTCTGGGCCAGCGATTTGCCGAGCGCGGCATCGCTGACCAGCATGTTGGTCTCGCCGAAATCCTTCCGGATGTCCCATACCGGCGCACCGGCCGCCAGGAAGGCCGGGTTATGAAACATCGCGCGCAGCGGCACCTTGGTCACGGTGAAGGGAATAACTCCGGGAGAGTGGGTGTGAACCACCGACATCACGTCCGGCCGCGCCTTGTAGATTTCGCCGTGAATGAAACGCTCCAGGAATACCGTCCGGCCGCGGGCGTCCACGGCATTGCCGTCGAGATCGAACTCCATGATGTCGTCGGCGGTGACCAGCGCCGGCGCAAGCGAACGGGCCATCAGAAAGTGATTGGGATTGGCGGGATGGCGTGCACTGACATGGCCGAAGCCGTCGAGCACGCCGAAATCGGCGAGGATGCGGCTGCCAATCACCACATCCTCAAGCAACGCGGCATCGACGCCCGCAACCGGGGCTGACGGCGTTTGGGCCCTTGCCTCGGCCAAACCGGAGAGCAAAACGGCCGCAACCACCGCGGCGAGGCGCGCGAGCCGATCGCTCGCGTCATGGCCCATGGCCCGCACCGTTCCGAATGTCGCCGTCATCCTCGCTCCCATGAACCGCTGGTTTTATATCGTTGGCAGCACCGAAAACCGTTCGCCTGCGTAGCGCAAGCCTAACGCATCGGGGCCCGTGGCTTCTTCCTCGACGGCGACGACCCGTGCCGACGACGGTCCGCGCCGGCACGAGGCGATCATGTCAGCGACGACCGAAGCAGATCCCGCAAACAGCGCCTCGACACTGCCATCCCTTCGGTTGCGCACCCAGCCCTCCAGCCCATGCACCCTCGCCTGGTGTTCGACCCAGGCGCGATAGCCGACGCCTTGCACCCTGCCCCGGATCGTCACCCGGCAAATCGCGCCGCCCATCTATTTCGTGAGCCCCAGAAATTCGCTGCCGCGGACCTTCACCCTCGCCTCGCGCATAACCTTGCCGGTCAGTTCGGCGGACGCGAGTCCCGTCAATGCCTTCGGCGGCGTCCCCTCACGCAGCGCTTTAAGCGTCTCGTAGACGGCCTTGGTCGCCGCCGCGAACGGCGCGTGGCCCTGCAGCGCGATCCGTACCCTCTGTTCCCGGAGATAGGCCGGATCGGACATATTCCCGGGGGCGCCGCCGAGCACGATGGGCAATTTTGTCGCCCTGGCGATCGCTTCCAGTTCCGCAGGCGTCTTGATGCCGGTGAAGAACAAGGCGTCGACGCCGGTCGCCTCATAGGCCCTGGCGCGCGCGATCGCGTCATCGAGCGCGGTGACCGATGCCGCGCCGGTACGCCCGATGATCACCAGCGAGGGATCGCCGCGCGCATCCAGCGCCGCCTTCATCTTGCCGACGCCCTCCTCGAGCGAGATCAATTGGGTGCCCGCCTCGCCATAGGCCTGCGGCAACAGCGTGTCCTCGATGGTGAGGCCGGCGGCGCCGGCGGCTTCCAGTTCCTCTACCGTACGGCGCACGTTGAGCGCGTTGCCGTAACCGTGATCGGCGTCGACCAGCACCGGCAAAGCCGCCGCGCGCGACATCCGTCGCATCTGCTCGGCGAGTTCCGTGAGCGTGATCAGCGCGACATCGGGATCGCCGAGTACCGCGAGCGAAGCCACCGAGCCGCCGAACATGCCGACCTCAAATCCGAGATCTTCGGCAATGCGGATCGAAATCGCGTCATAGACCGAGCCCGGCCGCACGCATGCCGGTCCCGACAGGATCGAACGCAAGGTCTCGCGGCGCTTTCGGAACGTCATCGCGGGCTTCCCCAGAATCTCGAGTTAATCATCGGGCGCGCATCCGCGCGATCCGTTGGCTCGCAATGACGGTGTTCAAGCAAATTCGAGAATCAGCGCGTCGACGGCCAGCGTGGCGCCGGCGGTCGCGTAAACCTTCTTCACCGTACCATCGCGCTCGGCGCGCAGCACGTTCTGCATCTTCATCGCTTCCACCACGGCCAGCGTTTCGCCCGCCTTGACCTCCTGGCCTTCGGCGACCGCAATCGACACCACGAGCCCGGGCATCGGGCACAACAATTTCTTGCCGGTATCGGCGGCTGAAGCCACCGGCATCAACCGTGCCGCCGTTGCCTCCGCCTCGGTGAAGACCTGCACCGCGACCTCAAACCCCTGATGCGCGAGCCGGAAGCCGTTGGGAACAGGCCGCACCTGCACCGCGACCGGTTGACCGTGGACCGTGCCCCGCCAGACCGGATCGCCCGGCGTCCACGGCGAAACCAGGCGATGCGGATGGCCCAGCGCCCCGTCGTCGCCGACAAAGCGGACGACCATACCATCGGTTTCGCGCGCGATTTCGAGCGCGACTTCGTCGCGCTCGAGCCATACCGCGCGGCGGCGTTCGCGCTGCACCGGGCGGCTGATCAGCTGGCCGGAAATCTGCCGCTTGCGTTCGCCGAGCACATGATCGATCGCCGCGGCGACCGCCGCCAAGCGGCGCGCGACCTCGCCCTCCGGCATACGAACCGCAAACCCCTTCGGAAACTCCTCCGATATGAAGCCCGTCGAGAGCTTGCCGTCACGCCAGCGCGGGTGATTCATCAGCGCCGACAGGAACGGAATATTGTGGCGAATGCCGTCGATGAAAAACGAATCCAGCGCCGTCGACTGCGCCTCGATCGCCGCGGCACGTGACGGCGCGTGGGTGACGAGCTTGGCGATCATCGGATCGTAGTAGATCGATATCTCGCCGCCTTCCTGCACGCCGGTGTCGTTGCGCACGGTAATGCCGTCGACGCTGCTCTCGGCCGGCGGGCGATATTTGACCAGCCGCCCGATCGAGGGCAGGAAATTGCGGAACGGATCTTCCGCATAGACCCGCGATTCCACCGCCCACCCGGTCAGCCTGACATCCTTCTGCGCAAGCGCGAGCTTCTCACCGGCGGCGACGCGGATCATCTGCTCGACGAGATCGATGCCGGTGATCAACTCGGTCACGGGATGCTCGACCTGCAGCCGCGTGTTCATCTCGAGGAAATAGAAGCTCTTGTCCTGGCCGGCGACGAATTCGACGGTGCCGGCGGAATCGTAGTTCACCGCTTTGGCCAGCGCGACCGCCTGCTCGCCCATCCTGCGGCGGGTGGTCTCGTCAAGCAGCGGCGACGGCGCCTCTTCGATCACCTTCTGATTGCGGCGCTGGATGGAACATTCGCGCTCGCCGAGATAAATTACGTTGCCGTGCTTGTCGCCGAGAACCTGGATTTCGATGTGGCGGGGATCGACGATGAATTTCTCGATGAAGACCCGGTCGTCGCCGAACGACGCCTTGGCTTCGGCCTTGGCCAGACCAAATCCCTCGGCGACCTCGGACGTCGAATAGGCGATCCGCATCCCCTTGCCGCCGCCGCCGGCGGAGGCCTTGATCATGACGGGATAGCCGATCGCGTCGGCGATCTTCACCGCATGCCTTTCGTCCTCGATGACGCCGAGATGCCCCGGCACGGTCGAGACGTCGGCCTTCGCCGCCGCCTTCTTGGACTCGATCTTGTCCCCCATCGCGGCAATCGCGCCCGGGTTGGGGCCGATGAAGACGATGCCGGCCGCGGCAAGCGCCCGCGGAAAGGCCTCGCGCTCGGACAAAAATCCATAGCCGGGATGCACGGCTTCTGCGCCCGTCTTGCGGCAGGCCTCGACGATCTTGTCGATCAGGAGATAGCTCTCGGCAGCGGCCGGCGGTCCGATCAGGACCGCATGGTCGGCCATTTCGACGTGAAGGGCGTCCCGGTCGGCTTCGGAATAGACGGCAACGGTTTCAATCCCCATGCGGCGGGCGGTTTTGATGACCCGGCAGGCGATCTCGCCGCGATTTGCGATCAGAATTCGTTTGAACATATGCTGGCTTGCTTGCAACCTCTGGGCGGGACCGCGCCCCGCAATCTGGCATGCGAGGACGGTCGTAACAATTCCGTCGTACAGCAAAACCGAGCGGAGGCAACGGCTGATATGCCCGAAAACCGATTCTCCAGCGGCTGCCGATGGATGACCCGCACCGGGATCGGCCCCGCCGCGACCTGCCAAAATCAGTTTGGCTTGATCTTCACCCGCACCATAAGATGCTGTTATCGCACTTCCCGATCGCAAGAGCCTTGCCGACGATGCGCTGGTTTATCCTGATACTGGCGATTTCCGCAGCCAGCCCAAGCTTCGCCGCCAGCCCGATCGTCAGGGACGGCGGGACCATCGACGTCGCCGATGTGACCTACCGGCTCGACGGCATCGACGCACCGGCGTTTGACCAGATCTGCATCGACGACCACGCCGACACATGGGCTTGCGGCGTTGACGCGCGCGATCGGCTGGCGAGCCTGGTTGGCGGCCGCGAGGTCCGTTGCGAGGATCTCGGTCAAGATGCCGGCTACAAGAAGTGGCATGTCGGGATTTGCACCGTCGAGGGTGAAACCACCAGCCTGAACCAACTCCTTGTCCGCCAGGGACTTGCCTTGAATTTCGAACCCTTCGCACGAGGCCGGTTCAAGCAGGACGAAGCGGATGCAAAGGACAACCGCCGCGGGCTTTGGAAGGGTTGTTTCGTGGCGCCGCAGGAATTCCGCGGCGGACGGAAGGACGGCACCTTGCTGGGCGGGGCATGCCGGGCCGACAAGGATCACGAAATACGTGAAGTGCTGTTCCCCTATGAGCCCGCCATGCCGTCAGGTTGCAACATCAAGGGCAAGTTCGCCCTGCGCGCTCAAGTCACCGGCAATGTGGGCATCTATCATGTGCAGGCGTGCCGGAGCTATCCTGCACTGACAAAACCGGATCGCTGGTTCTGTTCCGAGGACGATGCCAGGGCCGCGGGTTTTCGCAAGGCGTATAATTGTCGGCCCATGGTCCGGCAACGCACGTAACCATTCCGTCATATGCCCAACCTAGACAGAAACTGCGGTGACAGGCCGCGAATCCGAATCTCCGGGAGATCTCAATGCGGCGTATGGTCGTGATGCTGTCGGCGTTCCTGATGTCGATGTCCGTTGGCACGGCGTCGGCGCAAAACAGCACGCCGCATAACATCATCCTGTTCGTGCCGGACGGGTTGCGCGGGCGGATCGTGACCCCCGATACCGCACCAGCGATGGCCGCGGTCCGCGACAACGGCGTCAATTTCCGAAACTCCCACTCGCTGTTTCCGACCTTCACCACGGCCAACGCGTCGGCGATGGCCACCGGCCACTATCTCGGGGATACCGGCGACTTCTCGAACACGATCTATACCGGCTATCCCGTTGGTCCGGCGGACGGCACCGTCACGCCGTTCCTCGAGATCGATCCGGTGATCCTCGACGCCGACGAGCACTTCGGCGGCGACTATCTGAACGAGGAAACCATCCTCAAGATGGCACGCGCCAAGGGCTTCAGCACCGCGGCGCTCGGCAAGGTCGGTCCCACCCTGATTTTCGACCATACCGACAATACTGGCGCCAGTGGCTTGCATTCGATCGTGATCGACGATGCCACGGGCGGCAAGAACGGCGTTCCGCTTTCCGAGGAGATGAAGGCCGCCTTGACCAGGGCCGGTCTTCCGCTCGCAACACCTTCGCGCGGCGACAACGGCAAGGCCGGCGACGCCAGGACACCGGGCACGTTGGTGCCTAATACCGCGCAGCAGGCTTATTTCGCCGATGTTGCCACCAGGGTCGTGCTGCCGATGTTCAAGGCGCGCAGCAAGCCCTTCGTGCTGGTGTTCTGGTCGCGCGATCCCGACGGCAGCCAGCACAACAACGGCGACAGCCTCAACACCGTCACGCCGGGCATCAACGGCCCCACTTCGCTCGCCGGCATCAGGAATGCCGACAACAATCTGGCGCAATTGCGCAAGGCGCTCGACGAGCTCGGCCTCGCCGCCACCACCAACATCATCATTGCTTCCGATCACGGCTTCTCGACGATCTCGAAGGAGAGCAAGACCAGCCCGGCGGCGAAGATCAGCTTTGACGACACGCCGAAAGGATTCTTGCCGATGGGTTTTCTGGCCATCGATCTGGCCAGGGCGCTCGACCTGCCGCTGTTTGATCCAAACGACAAGAACGCGCCGGTGGCTCGTTCCGCCCATCCCAAGGCCGGAAACGGCCTTTTGGGACCGGACCCGGCAAAACCGGATCTGGTGGTAGCCACCAATGGCGGATCGGACCTGATCTACCTGCCAAGAGCGGACAAGAAGCTGGCGGACCGGACCATCAAGGCCCTGCTGGAGCAGGATTATGTCAGCGGACTGTTTGTCGACGACAAGCTCGGACGCTTTCCAGGCACGCTGCCGATGTCGCAGGTTGGCCTCAAGGGCAAGGCGGTAACGCCCACCCCATCGATCGTGGTCAATTTCCGTTCCTATGTGGAGGGATGCGACGAGCCGGCCAACTGCTCGGTTGAGGTCGCCGACACCGTGCTGCGCCAGGGCCAGGGCATGCACGGCAGTTTCGGCCGCGGCGACACCCTGAATTTCATGGCGGCGATCGGGCCGGATTTCAAAACCGGCTACGCCGATCCCCTGCCCGTCAACAATGCGGATGTCGGCATGACTATCGCCCGGCTGCTCGGCTTGCGCCCGGCAAATGCGGGAGGATTGACGGGACGGGTGGTGTCGGAGGCCATGCCGAACGGCATCGTTGCCAAGTCCTTCGACGGAACCATCGTTTCCAGGCCGGCCGCGAACGGCCTGAAGACGGTGGTGAAATTCCAGCGCGTGCTATCGCAGCGCTATTTCGATGTGGCAGGCTTTCCGGGCCGGACCGTCGGGCTCGATGCCGGGGCCGGCAAACCAAAAACGGCGGGGAAGTAATCCCGCCGCTGCCATATCAGCCGGGGCGCGCCGAATTCACATACCGATGTCGAATACGTTCGGCAGCTGCGTGAACGGCAGCGTCGCGCCGACGATGGTGGCTACCAGCGTCATCAAGGTGCGGTTGCTGCGGCGCTTGCCGCGCATCTGGCTCGCGATCCACTCCAGCACTTCTCTATCGACGTTGACCGCCCTTGTCGGCGCCCAGCTTTCGATGGATGTTTCCGGCGACAGGGCGATGGTGCGCGGCGGCACCGCCAGACCCGACTCGGAAGCCGCGTGATGTACCACCGCCTTGGCGAGCAGGTCGTCGAAACGTCCATTGTCGCTGCGTTCGGCGGCAGCATCGTCGATTTCAAACAGTGCCTCGGCTTCCGCCCGGCTGACCGGCTGATGCTCGACCGCGGTCGCTGTCAGAATGCGCGCGCACCAGGCGGCGTCATCGGCATCCAGCGCGCGGGAGAAGTGAACGCGGCCCCTGGTGGTAGGCCCTTCACCGGTAATGACGCCGTCGCGCACGACGGTCAGGGCAAGGGCAGCCGTGTCACGGCAGGAAATGTCGGTTGGTTCGAGGACAGCAGTCGGTTCGGCAGTGCTCGCTAAGGGGGCAGACATTGGTAGTTACTCTTTTCAGTTTCTTGTTCTGGGCCAGCTTTTGCCCGCAGGCGTAAACGAATGGTTAACGATTCGAAACTTGGTTCGTGAGACTTTGAAATGGTTTCGGATTTGTCGCTGTGACGTCCGTCACGGTTCAGGGGATCGGCCGGGGGTGATGGGCGCCATAAAAGGCAATATCGGGGCGGCCGGAACTTTCCTGACCGGAACGGTTTCTTTCGCCGCACAGGCGCGGAACAAAAAAAGATGCTAGGAGCTCTGGTCCGCTCGAGAAACATCTACCCTTTTTGCCGCGGTCGTTTCATTCGGCAACCCCCGCCCCTATACTCGAATATCAGAATTCACCTGTAACTTGAATGACATGAGGTCGTGATATGGCACTCCAGATTGGCGCTGTCGCCCCGGATTTCGAAGCTGAAACCACTGAGGGCAAGATCAAATTCCATGACTGGATCGGCAACAGCTGGGCGCTCCTGTTCTCGCATCCGAAGGATTTCACCCCGGTCTGCACCACCGAGCTTGGCGCGCTCGCCAGGCTGAAGCCGGAATTCGACAAGCGCGGCGTCAAGCTGATGGGGCTCAGCGTCGATCCCGTCGCCAATCACGCCAAGTGGTCCGAAGACATCCGGGAGACGCAAGGCGCCGCGCCGAACTATCCCATGATCGGCGACACCGATTTCAAGGTCTCCAAGCTGTACGACATGCTGCCGGCCTCGGCCTCCGGCGACGTCGCCACGCGCACGGCGGCCGATAACCAGACGGTCCGCAACGTCTTCATCATCGGACCGGACAAGAAGATAAAGCTGGTGCTGGTCTATCCGATGACGACGGGGCGCAATTTCCAGGAAATCCTCCGCGTCATCGATTCCCTGCAGATGACCGCCAAGCATCGCGTCGCGACACCCGCCGACTGGAAACAGGGCGAGGATGTGATCATTGCGGGCTCGGTCTCCGACGACGAAGCAAAGACCATCTATCCGGCAGGCTGGAAAGCGCCGAAGCCGTATCTGCGGATCGTGCCGCAGCCGAAGTGACGGCCCACGGTTGCCAGCCAAGCGAAGCAACCAGGATCGCCGTTGCGGGGCGATGCGCAGCACCGACCGTGCTGGCGCACCGCCCCGGAATGACTGACTTAAATTTTTGGTGCGAGCCAGTTGGCGATCGATAGACCCGCGGTCGAGGACAACGCGGTCACGAAGGTGCCCCAGGACACATCGACCACGACGACCCGCCAGGTCCAGTGCTTGAGCAGCGACAGCGAGGTGAGCTCGAAGGTCGCGTAGCAAAATAATCCGAATAACGCGCCATAAAGCAGTGTCGATTGCCAGGTGGCTCCTTGCGGCGCGCTGACGAAAACCAGGATGCCGACCACGTAGAGCAGATAAAACAGGATCGCCGGCGCGCCGGCTCAAATGCCCTCCAGCGCTTTGGCACACGCTCCACAATGTAGTACGCATCACGCGTGGCATAGTTGCAATTGCCCTCCGGCACCGACGCGTCGCCCCTGAGTTGAGCGCCTGATGGCCAGCCAATCCGCCCGACCCTTCATCGTCTGGTTTCGCGACGATCTCCGCCTCTGCGATCATCCGGCCCTGCACGCCGCGGCGAGCTCGGGCCGGCCGGTGATCTGTGTGTTTGTATTCGATGAACAAAGCCGCTCCGCGGACGCGCGTCCGCTTGGCGGGGCGGCCCGCTGGTGGTTGGCGCAGTCGCTGCGGGCCTTGCAGAAACGCCTCAATGGGTTCGGGGCGCCCTTGGTGTTGCGCAGGGGACCCGCGGCAAAGATCATCGCCGAGGTAGCACGCACGACTGGCGCCAGCGCGGTTTTCTGGAATGAGATTGCGCAGGCGCCGCACCAGGCCACGGCTGACGACGTCGCCGCCGCACTGAGGGAGATCGGCGTCACCTCGCAAAGCTTTCCCGGCGATCTTCTGGCGGCTCCCGCCGATATCCGTAACAAGGATGGCCGGGGTTTACGGGTATTTACGCCGTTCTGGCGGCGGCTGCAGGTGCTGGGCGATCCGCCAAAGCCTCTGCCCGCACCGGACGGACTGCGTCCGGGGCCAAACCTTGCGAGCGACATGCTCGAAAGCTGGCGTCTTGAGCCGGCGCGGCCGGATTGGGCTTGCGGCCTGCGCGATGCATGGGTGCCCGGCGAGCTGGCCGCCCAGCAGCGGCTGGAGGCGTTTCTCCGAAGTCGCGTGGCTGGCTATGCAAGCCAGCGCGACCGCCCCGATCGCGACGGCACATCGAGGCTTTCGCCACACCTGCGCTTTGGCGAGATCAGCCCGCGCCAGATCTGGCACGCCGCTCGTTTTGTCATGGCCGAGCGCCCTGCCTTATCGGGCGATGCCGACAAATTCCTCAGTGAACTGGGTTGGCGCGAATTCTGCCGCCATCTTCTCTTTGACGTGCCGGACCTTTCGACACGCAATCTGCAACCTTCGTTTGACGCCTTTCCATGGAAGCGCGACGACGAGGCGCTCGACGCCTGGCAGCGCGGCCGCACCGGGTACCCCATCGTCGATGCCGGGATGCGCGAGTTATGGCACACCGGCGTCATGCATAATCGGGTGCGGATGGTGGCCGCATCGTTCCTGGTCAAGCATCTGCTGATCGACTGGCGCGAGGGCGAAAAGTGGTTTTGGGACACGCTGGTCGATGCCGATCCCGGCAGCAATCCCGCCAACTGGCAATGGGTTGCAGGTTCCGGCGCCGACGCCGCACCCTATTTCCGCGTCTTCAATCCCATCCTGCAGGGCGAAAATTTCGATCCCGACGGCGCCTATGTCAGACGCTGGGTGCCGGAACTTGCGCTCTTGCCGACAAGTCTGATCCACCAGCCGTGGCGTGCCACACCGCTCGAGCTCAAAGGCGCAGGCGTCGATCCCGGCAAGACCTATCCGAAACCGATCATCGATCACAACAAGGGGCGCGAACGCGCCCTCAAGGCCTACGCCAAGATCCGCGCGAGGTGAGCGCGCACCCTCATCGCTTTGACAGCTCTCAAAATCCCGCTATCGTCGTTCCCCAGATAAACTTGGGGGATGACATGGACGACGAGAAACCCATTCTTGAACCGACGACAGAACTGATGACCAGCCCCGCCGAACCGCTGAAGATGGTGGTCAAGCCTGCGGTGAAAAAGGCAAAGAAGAAGAAAGCTGCAAAGAAAGCAGCGCCGAAGAAGAAAGCAGCGAAGAAATCCAGGAAAGCAAAAAAGGCCGCCAAGAAATCCCCGGCAAAGAAATCTGCCAAAAAGGCCGGCAAGAAAGCCGCAAAGAAAGCGGCCAGGAAGAAAAAGAAGGCCGGGAAATCCAGGCGCTGAGGATCTGCCACGCAAAGCCTCCGGACCTGGGCCGGAGGCTTTTGCTTTGCGATCAAGCCGTCAGGTCCAGCGCCGGTTGACCAGAAACACCGCGGCGGCACAGGCGATCATGCCCGTAATGGCAACCGCATCGAGCCGCTCGCCGAACAGCACGTAGGCCATCACGGCGGTCACCGCCGGCACCAGGTAGAACAGGCTTGCCACCGAGGTGGCCGCCGAACGGCGGATCAGCCAATACAACAGCCCGATCGACCCGATCGAAAGCACGACCGCGAGCCAGGCCACCGACAGCACGAACTCTCGGGTCCAGTGCACCTCATTGTTCTCGAATACACCGGCCGCGACAGCGAAAAAAATCATCACTGCGACATATTGCACGAGGTTGCCGGCACGCCAGTCGATCTTGCTGCAATAGCGCCGCTGGTAGAGCGTGCCGAGCGTGATGCTGACGAGCGACACGCCCGAGGCCAGCCAGCCCCAGCCCGCCTCCCCGCTCATCGGGCGATTGTGCAGGATCAGCACCACGCCGGCGAGGCCGAGCAACAGACCCGCCCATTGCAGCGGCGTGACGCGCTCGCCGAGCCAGCGATTGGCCAGCGTCGAGGTCAGGATCGGCTGCAGGCCCGGAATCAGCGCCGAGAGCCCCGCGGGGATCGAATGCGCGATCGCAACCGCCGTCCCGCCGAGATAAAATCCGTGTACCAGAATTCCCGAGACCACGCTGTGGCCGATACCGGTCCGATTGGGCCATTGTGGCCTTGCGAAGGCAACGATGACCGCCATCATCGCCACCACGACCGCCATGCGGATGGCGAGGTAGGTCAACGGTTCGGCGCTGTGCAGCACGTATTTGGTGGCGATGAATCCGGTACTCCAGAGCACGACAAAAACCGCCGGCGCCGCGCGCGCGGCCAAATTTTCGATGTCCTTGCTCATTTGTGACCCTGATTGCCCGAACTTGTGCTATCGGGCAATCGCGAAACGCACTGGGCCGCCCGTCATGTATGGCATAACGAAAACGGGGACCAGGAACCATTGTGGACGTTCGAACTGCCGTCACTGGATCTTCCATGAAGCTGAACTTCGTCACCGTCGATGTCTTCACAGGCACGCAATTTGCCGGCAATCCGCTTGCGGTCGTCCTGAACGCGCAAGGGTTATCGGGCGGACAGATGCAGGCCATCGCCGCCGAATTCAATCTGGCGGAAACGACCTTCGTGCTGCCGCCGAAAGACCCCGCCCATACCGCCGAAGTGAGAATCTTCACGCCGCGCTATGAAATGCCGTTTGCCGGCCATCCCAATGTCGGTACCGCCTTCGTGCTCGCCCGCGCCGGGACCAGCTACGGCCGCGCCGTCGGCAGCGACAGCCTCCTGTTCGAGGAAAAGGCGGGCCTTGTCCCGATCTCGCTTTTGAAGGAAGGCGAAACGGTTACGGGCGCCCGGCTGGCCTCTCCGCAATTGCTGACGCTCGGCGCGGAAGTTTCGGCGGAATTGATCGCTTCGGCCTGCTCCTTGTCGGTCGACGACATCGAGACGAGGAATCACCCTCCCCGTATCGCCTCCTGTGGCGCGCCGTTCATCCTGGCCGAGTTGAAGGACCGCGCGCGGCTGGCGGCGGCGACCGCACGTTCCGACGTCTTCATGCGCGATGTCTCAAAGCAACCGGCGACCAGCCTTCTGATCTACACGCAGGTGGAGGAAAGCGGCCTTGATATAAGGGCGCGCATGTTCGCTCCCCATCACGGAATTCCCGAAGACCCTGCGACCGGCAGCGCCAACGTTGCACTGATCGGGCTATTGGCGAACCTGCGGCGGGAGCCGGATTTGCGAATTGCAAAAACGATCGCGCAAGGCGTGGAGATGGGCCGGCCCAGCGTCCTGCAAGCGGAGGCCGAAAAGAAGAACGGCACCGTGACCGCGACCTATATCGGGGGCCGCTGCGTGCCGGTGATGTCAGGAACGATCGAGCTGGCTTGATGGCCGGCGCCGGGCGATGACGTCAGCCGATCACCACTCTTCCGGACAGGGATCGACGATCTTCCAGAGATCCTCGCCGTTCTTGATCTTCTTCATCTCGGTGGTGAGCCCGCCATTGCGGCGGATCCAGTCCTTCACCGTATCAGGATAATACGACATCAGGTCCGAGGTCCCCTCGGAAGAAGTGACCTTGATGCCGAAGGTGAACGCCTTGTCGTAATAGGCCTGGTGGAAGCCGAGGCTGGCGCGCGGCGTTACGCAGATCTTGTTCATCGGCACGATACCGAACACCAGCGTGCAGGCCGAATTGCAGATGCCGTCGATGATAACCCGCTCCTTGCGGTCGCGGATGCGCGCGTACTTTGCCTTGTATTCCTCGACATAGCCGCCGTGGTCCCGGGTGATATGCAGGTCGGCGCGCGCCGGGCCCGCCACCAGACACAAGAGACACAACAGGGACAACAGCGTGATGCGCATGGGGCGATCGATACCCGAAAGTCTCGCAGGGGCGGTAAAATCGGTCCTTTAAGCGGACCAGACGGCGCAACTCTGGCCGGACTGTGTTGGAATTTCGTTAAGCATGGCCGGGGAACCAAAATTCCCCTGCCTGTGACAAATATTCCGCAGTTTTCGGACGATTTTCCCGCTGAATCGGAACTCCAATTGGCCTAAAATGTTCTGGTTTTCTTCCGGAGGCCCCGATGACCAGACACAAGCTCTCCTGCGCCGCCGCCGTTCTGGCCGCGCTGGCCGCCATCCCGAGCCAGGCGCAGGCGCGTCGATACCTGCACACCTACGCGCTCCCCTACCCGATCAGCTACATTCACAATTACGGTCCCGGCCCCGTGCCCGGCACCTTCGCCTATTACGATGGCCCATCGACCAACTTTTGCCGGCAAGGTTCGGCGGCCTATCTCGGACAGGACGGTCGGCGATATCCCTGCTTCTGAGCAGGCCTGCTGAATGATTCGGCGCGATCGCCTCGACCAAGGCGACGCACCATGAGGATCGTTCGCCCTGGAGCCGAACGGTCCGAGCCTGCTGGCCCTGCCCGGCCAAGTCTGGTAATCGATCCGCACGCGCGCTCGTAGCTCAGCTGGATAGAGCATCGGACTTCGAATCCGAGGGTCGGGAGTTCGAATCTCTCCGAGCGCGCCAGCACGATCGAATGGATGAATGACCGCCGAGGCCTCTGCTTCCGGCCCGGGTCGCCCTAACCAGCCGCGACGCCCGCGATAACCCCCTCCTTTGGCTGAATGACCCCGCCTTCCGTCAGAATGCCGGTGATTTCATTTGCAGGCCGCGGCTTGGAAAAATAGTAGCCCTGGATCGTGTTGCATCCCCAGCTTCTCAGCAGCTTCAACTGCTCGGCGGTCTCCACGCCTTCGACAACCACATCAAGGTTGAGCTCACGCGCGAGGCCAACGGCGGCTCTTACGATCACCTTGTTGTCGGAGGAATCCATCATCCCGAAGATGAAACTCTGCGCTATCTTGATGCGATCAACCGGGAAACGGCGAAGGTAGTCGAGCGACGAATAGCCGGTGCCAAAATCGTCGATCGCAAGGCGAAACCCCGCCTTGCGTAGTCGCAGCAGCACATCATTGTGCTCGCCGGATGCTTCCATCAGGACGCTTTCCGTAAGCTCCAGCTCGACCAGCTTCGAGGGCAAACCGGTTTCTTTCAGGACTGCCGCCAGATTCGCTTCGAGTTCGAGCGGCGTCTTGAACTGCAGTGCCGAGAGATTGACGGCAATCAGCGTCGGCGTAACACCGGCATCAAGCCATTTCCTGGTCTGCCGACAGGCTTCCAGCATGACCCAATTGCCGAGAGCAACGATCGTGCCGCTGCGCTCGGCAATCGGAATGAATTCTCCCGGCGAAACCAGACCTCGCTCCGGATGGCGCCAACGAACCAGCGCCTCCACGCCAACGATGCGACCGGTATCAGCATCCACTTGCGGCTGATACATGAGAAAGAGCTGCTCGGACTCGATCGCCTTGCGAAGCTCGGCACCGAGCACAACCCGTGTCCGCACTTCCTCGTCCATCGCTTCGGTGAAGTATCGATACATCCCTCTGCCTTCCGCCTTGGCGCGGTACAGCGCGACATCCGCATGCGACAAGAGCATTTCCGCGTCCGCAGACTCGGCTCCGTACACCGCGATCCCGATGCTCGCGCTTGTCCGAATTTCGTCACCACCGATCAGGAAAGGCGCGCTCATCGTATTCAATACCTTGCCCGCCAAGATGGCTGCGTCCGCCGGTTCATTGATGTCGGTGTCGATCAGGGCGAACTCGTCACCGCCGAACCGGGCTACGGTATCCGTCAGACGCGTGAGTTGCTGCAGCCTTTCGGAAACGGCCTGCAACAGCAAATCACCGACGGGATGGCCGAGCGTATCGTTGACATCCTTGAAGTGATCGAGATCGAGATAGAGAACTGCAAAACTCTTCCTGTCTCGTCCTACCCTGGATATTTCGCGCCTGAGCGCCTCAACAAACGCATGGCGGTTGGGAAGTCCGGTCAGATGATCGAAGTGCGCCAGTTGCGCGATCTGTTCCTCAGCCTTCCTGCGTTCCGTAATATCCTGCATGGTGCCGACCGTTCGTAAATGACGCCCCTCCGCGTCGAACGAATTCCGGCCAATGTCATGAACCCATTTGATGTCACCATTGTCCATGACCATTCTATACTCGCAGATGTAGTCGCCACGATTGGCTATGCTGTTGGCAAATGCATGTTCGAACGTGGCGCGGTCGTCCGGATGAATGCGCGACAAATATGCCTCGTACGAGCCTTCAAACATCGTCGGCTCGACGCCCAGAATACGATAGCTTTCCCTGGAATAGGTCGCGATATTGCTGCGTGGATCGAACGTCCAGCTCCCGACATGGGCGACCTCCTGGGCTTCAGCCAGCTCCGCCTCGCTGACCCGGCGTTTTTCCTCCTCCAGTCGGCGTTGCTGGTTGGTAATTCCAATTCCGATCTTGTCCGCGAGCTGCAACGCGAAGGCGATTTCGTCCTGTGCCCATTGATGCGGCTTGTCCACGTGTCCGAAGGAAAGAAGCCCGAGATTTTGCCCGCTGACCCGTATCACGGCATTCAGCAGGGACTTGATCCGCAGCGGCTTCAGATAGCTCTCGACATATCCGGCGGTCCTTGAATCGGTCAGGGCATCGTCGGCGGCGACGTGGGTGACTTCCTTCAGGATCTGAAATTCGTTGCGGTACTCGCTCTCGTCCAACACCATTCCGGCGGAGTGTGCTCCGTTCGACGCCTCGTAAAGATCGATACAAGACAGCTGGGTTTCATCCGCATCGAAGCGCCAGACACTCGTTCTCTCGCAGCCTACGACCCGGGCCCCCTCCTCGGTGATACGCCGCGCCAGCAATTCGATATCGCCGGACAATTCCATTTTACCGAGTGTACCGATGGCGCGCATTTGTTGCCGTGCGCGCGCGAGCGCCGCCTGCGCGATCTCGACGGCACGACGGCGATCGGTCACATCGTGGGCAAACCATACGCGGCCCAGATAGCGGCCTTCAGTGGTGCGCAACGGCGAGCTGATCTGTTCAATGTATCTGCCGTCGGCGGTTTCCACATCTTCCCGCAGGGATTCGTCGGGGTGTTGGTAAAGGTGATAGACACTCGCCTTGAACGCCTCGGGATTCTTCATGTCCTGAGCTGCCACCGCCAACGCCGCGTCATCGGTCCCCGGCCCGAGCAAATGCCGGGGCAATCGCCACAAATCCATGAAATGCTGGTTGAACGTGCTAATTCTCCGATCAGCATCGACCACGAGTATGGCATCAGGCGATGTCTCCTTGAGTGTAGCCAGGAGCGAGTTGGCGAACTGTAACTTCTCCGCCGCAGCCTTGCGTTCGGTTACGTCGACCATAACGCCGGAAGTTTCCACCAGCTGGCCCGAAGCATTCAGTATTGGCACGTAGCGATTTTCTACCCAACGGGCGATCCCGTTTCCGTCGACGGCACGAAATTCAAACGTTCCCCCTGCGCCGCTCTGCGCGCTTGCGAACACCGCCATCACAAGGTCGCGGTCATCGGGATGGATTAGTGTGAGGTACAGCTTCGGGTCGGCTATCAATTCGGCTGCGCTAAGTCCGAACATTGTCACATTTTCGGAGATGTAGACCAAGCGAGGTGGGAAGCTCTCCGTGGAGAACCGGTAGACGATCGCCGGGCTGCTGCGCACCGCCGCGTCAGCAATGGACAGTTTTTCCAGATGACTTTCACGTGTGAGAGCCGCCCCGATCAGATCTGCCAGAACAGTCGCGGCTTCCTTCTCGATGGGGGACCACGACCTCTCGGCCTTGCAATCGTCGATCGAAAGCTGGCCGAACAGCTTTCCCTCGATCAGGACTGGAGCCTGGAGGTTCGACCAGATCCCGAACTTGTCGAACACTTCTCTGGTTTCACCGCGCGCATCCCGCCGCAAAACCTCGATAAGTTTTCCCTCAAGCAATGGCTTCTGCCATTCCTTCACTTCGGGAGTTGGGTTGATCGGCAACGACACAAAATATTCCGGGTGGACTTCCACGGGCGCGCCGGGACCCTGCCACGCATTTCGCAACGTCAGGGGGGGACCCGTCGAATGATTTTCAAGAACAAGAACACGGTCGGCGTGAAGCGTCTCGCCCAACCTTTGGAGGATCCTCGGGATCGCCTCAGCGATTGTGCCTATGGTAACCAGCTCCGCCGCCGATTTGGTAATAGCATCCAGTATGGCGTCGCGATAATGCAGCGACTGGTCGCGATCGTGAACCGCCACAGCCATGCCGTCGAAGGCGAATGCGAGG
This sequence comes from uncultured Alphaproteobacteria bacterium, assembly GCA_963742085.1. GTDB lineage: Bacteria > Pseudomonadota > Alphaproteobacteria > Rhizobiales > Xanthobacteraceae > Bradyrhizobium. Next base: position 215,724 of record CAVUKM010000008.1, read on the forward strand.
CGGTCAAATTCCGGAATACCGCTCTCCGCGCCGGCCCGGGCCGACCAATCGCCATCGCGCCAGCGTCCTGCAACCTTCAACAGATCCTGGAAGGGACGGGTCAGGAACCGGCGCACGTAAATGAAGGCGAATACAGCGGCCAACAGAAGTCCTGCGAAGACCACCGCCGCATTTACCCAGATCGACCTATTGATGTCCGCAAAGGCCTGCCCGCGATCCCGCCCGACGAAGACAGCAAGTCCGTCCGATGGCCCTGCTTCAATCGGAACATAACCATACAGACGGATGGCGCCACCATCGTCAGCCACTTCGGCAGTCCCGATTTCCGTCGCGGACAGAAACGGCTTCAGGGTGCTCGCCATGGGTCGCCCGGCGAGGCTCGGATCGGGATGGCGGGCGATCAGGATGCCGTTTCGATCCGTAATGTCGATCGTCGTCTTCTCACCTAATTTCCACTGGCTGATAGCCGTATTCAACCAGGTCAGATTGATACCGGCGTAGATGACGCCGATCACGGTGCCGGCGTCATCCACCTCCGGAAATCCCACACGGATCACTTCATTACCCGAAACCCGCCCTGTGCCATATGACCCGACCTTGAAGTCTCCACTCGTCATGACGCGATCGAAGAGCTCACGATCCGCCGTCGGCAAACCAATTCGATCGGGTCCGCTCGTGCTGCACGCAATGATGCCTCGGCGGTCAACCGCAACCAGGTGGTCATATTCGAAATCGCTGTTCACCGCGGCCAGAAGCACCGAACAGGCCCGCTCGTCCCAGCCGTACGCCGATGGGAGTTTGGCCAGCGTCGCCAAGAGCTGGTGCGTTCCCTCGAGAATGCGGACCATGTCGAGTTCCGCGATGCGCGCAAGCTGCACGGTCTCGCTGCGCAACTCTGCAGACCTCCTTTCGAGCAGATACAGTCCGTTGAATAATGCGCCCGCGACGATCAGCGACAGCGTCACCGCGATCAACATGAATATGCGGGTGACGATACTCACGCGAAGACCCCGTGCCGGCTCATGCGTGACCTATCCCTTGTAGTAACCGACCCCGCAAACAACATCATTGGTACGGATCACGTAGGCGGACTTGTTTTCGATCCTCTTGGTCACCGGGTTCGGCCATTTGAAGTCCACCCAGCCGCGCCCCTCCTCAAACCCCTTCCTGACGATCAAAGCGTTCGGCTCGATGCCGTCCGGATCCTTGATGTGCAACAGGTTGCGGCCGACGAAGGCCGGATTTCCGCCGTGCGCCATGTTCAGACCCTTCTTGTCGTAGCAGAAGACGTAGAGCTCACCGTCGTGGAACATGTCATCGCGCCGCGTAAAATCCGCAAAGGCTCTCTCTTCCCCGACCTCCCGTATGTGGGCTGCGGCGCGCTCGGAAAAAGCTTTGGCCTGCTCTGGGGTAGCTCCTGCTGCAGACCCGAGGCGGGCCGCCACGATCAGGCTCGACAACGCCAACGTAGCAAGGGCAATTATCCGCGTTCTCCGGCCCATGACACGGCTCCTTTCCCAGGAACGGTGCGAACAACAACCAACGCCCGCATCTGTCGAATTGGCCGCTCGAATCAGTTTCAGCCCTCTCGGAAGCGGCGAGTTGATTTAGGTCAAGTGCCCACTCGGACAGTGTGGCGCAGGCTAAAGTCGGTCCTGCCCGGCCGGATTTGACCCGTAAAATAGTTACCGCGCCGGATGGCCGGGTGGATGACCTGAGGGACACCGCAAACCGCAGGGAGGCCAACTTCGGCAATCTTGTCGGAGCCAGCCATCGGCTTCCCGGCATCGAAGCCGCCAATGCCACCGTCACATTCTTTTCGGAGGTTGGCAGCGATCGCGCGATCCCACCGATCTACACGTTTGACCTCGGCATGAACTTCCAGGTCGATCGGCACACGATCCTTGATGTCGGCATCAACCTCGGTCTCAACAGCGCCGCCCCAAAAGTGCAAATCTATACCGGCATATCCGCCTCGATTTTGAGGGCCGCACAGCAAAGCTCACACTGCAGGGTCTTGATCGGCGCGAAAGCGTGCCGGCTCACCAACCATTGCCGAACAAGCCGAAGCGCGGCTGCTGCGCGGCTAGGATGGTCGGCGGGCCCGTAGAGCCCCTCGCCACGTTCTTGTGTTTCCGCGGCAGCTTCAGCTCCGGCTTTTTGGGATCGGCCGGCTTGAGTTGATTTGAACTGGGGGGCGTTAATTGCGCAAAGGCCTCCCGTACCCGTACCTTCGGAGGGAGATCGGCGACTTTCATCGCCGCCGGAGCATTGGCCGCCATCACGCTGGCTGTCGCGGGAGTGATGGTGGGGCGAGCGGTATCGAAGACAATGGGCTCCGGCCACTTCCGGTCGGAGTGAATCCGTATCGCGGAAATCCCGACCGAAGCATTTGTCCGCTCCTCTGGCGGCAATTTTGGCAGGCATGCGTCGACAACAAAAAGAAGCGCGAGCAATGACGCGCCGACGAAGAGGAAATATCGCGCCAGGGGCATTTCAGTTTTGCTCCATCCGCGCGATCCCGCGGACTACTGGTTCAACTGGGGATAGAGCGATTTGTTCCCCGGCCTGCGGAACGTTAAATAATGAAGTTGCCGCCCCCTAACGCTTCTTTCGAGAGGCTAGTCGTCAAATATGGCTGGCCGCCAGCAGCGAGCACGTCGCTTTGCTGGCATAGACGTTGACGAAGCCAACATGCATGCGGGTAAAGGTTTTCCGGCTCCTGCTATTGACGGTGTCATGAATCAAACGCGTGCGGTCGGTCAAATGGCTCCCGTCCGGGCGGGCGAATGCACAGGAAATTTCGATATCTCTGACCGCAAAATCATTGGTATTGCGCAACGTCATGGAGATGAACGCGTTGGACCCCAGCCCACCCCTGCGCCACGACTGCGATGAAATCTTCAGCCCGTCGACCGGTGCGGGTGGCTCGGGCGTAATAGCCTCGGCGGTCGCGGGATCGAACGACGCGTCGTTTGCCAGAGCAACCGCGACAGGTAGCGCGCGGATTGCGGCAGCGACCGGCAGATGCACCGGCTCACTGTCTGCTGGCTTGCTGGCGTAGTTGAACAGCAGCCAGGCCCCGATTCCGATGATCACTCCAAGCGGCAGCCAGCCGATGGCTGCCCTGTAATGACTTGTTGTCATCGTCTCGGGCTCGCCCGAGAAATGGCCACTGGCGAGGCTCGCCAGCCCGGCAAGCCTTGTCGAATCGATTTGGCAAAATCCTACCGTCATTGTCGGACCGCCACGTGCTGCAACGGACAAACCGCGTATTGCACCGCACAGAAGGAGAGCCGTTCAGACGCTACACCGCACGGCTCCAATCTCGACCGCCGATTGCGCGGTTTCGCCGCTCTGTACCCAATCCGCGAATAGCGAAATGGTTGCAACAAAAAGCGACAATAATCGGATGTAAACTGCACTTGCGCCCGTCGCGCGCGAAAGGGGATAGCCACGCCCCGACCGGGCCGTTAAAATTGGCCGGCGTGATCAACGCATCGCGCTTCATCGATCGTCGCGACAGGCGACGCCAAAATCAGCCCATTGGAGACCCAAGATGCCGGTAGTGACCTGGGACCACGTCCATCTGCGCAGTCCCGATCCGGAGGCGACGGCGGCCTGGCTCGAGAACGTCCTTGGCGGCGAGATCGTCCGCGGCCCGGGGCGCATCGACGTCAGGCTTGGCGGCGCCATGGTATTCATCGCACCGGTCGCGGCCGGCGACGGGGTCAATTCGCCGCCGGTGACCCCCTATCAGGGGCTGGATCATTTCGGGCTCACCGTGAAGGACATCGACGCGGTGGCCGCCGAGATCAAGGCCAAGGGCGTCGAGTTCACCAAGGAGCCGACCACTATCCGGCCGGGGGTGCGTATCTGCTTCATTCGCGGACCGCAGGGCATCTCGATCGAGCTCCTCGAGCGCGACAAGAAATACGCCTAACGCCCGCGTACACCTAAAGCCCGCGCCCGAAAAACAGGCCAAGCCAGGGCCCCGCGACGCCGCGGGTCCGATAGCGGCCGTCAACCTACCGCGTTGACCTCGTATGCCTCACTTTGGCATAAGAAGTTGCCGCCTCCGCGGTGACGGAGCCTCATCGGCCACATCATGAAGAATGGTCTTTACTCGATCCATGTCAGCCTGCAGGACGGCCGCTCCGGCAAGGGCAGCGGTGTGGTCATGTTCCGGGACGGCAAGATCCTCGGCGGCGATGCCTATCTCTTTTATACCGGCAGCTATTCGGTGAAGGGAAACACCTTCAAGGGCGAGGTTCTGGTGCAGCGCCACACTTCCAGCCCCGACGCCAATCCGCTGTTCGGCGGGCCCAGTCCGGTCGGCATCGGTGTCTCCGGCACGTTCACCGACACCGCGGCCGAGATGAACGGCACGGCACTTGTCGGCAAGGCCAGCCAGATTTTCAAGGCGACGTTGCGCAAGCTCGCCGAGACGGATTAGGGATGCTGTTTTCCAGCGAAGCTACTCCGCGGCCTGCTCCAGCGGCGCAACGCGCGGCAGGATGATCTGAATTCGCGTCCCCCGGCCCGGCTCGGAATCAAGCTCCAGCCGGCCGCCCAGGCGGTGGGTCACGATACTGTAGACGATGTGCAGACCGAGCCCGGTGCCACCCTGGTCGCGCCGCGTCGTGAAGAACGGATCGAATGCCCGGCGCCGGACGTCGAGGCTCATTCCGCATCCATCATCGGAAAAGATGATCTCGACATTGTCCTTGCCGGACTCCCGTACCGTGATGTTGACGGAGCCCGGCCTGCCGTCAGGAAACGCGTGCGCCACCGCGTTGAGGAAGAGGTTGGTGAGCACCTGTCCATACGGCCCGGGATAGGAGTTCATGGCAAGGTTCGGCTGGCAGTCGACGGTCAGCGTCAAATGGTGCTTTCGCAAACCGGGCCGCAGGCTCATGACCACCTGTTCGGTCAGATCACCGAGGTCGAAGGTCCGCTGATCCGAGTAATTGCGGTCGGCGGCGACCTGCTTGAACGAGGTGATCAATTCGGCCGCGCGATTGAGATTGGCCACCAGCTGCGATGACGCGTCACGGCTGGTTTCAAGGAATTCATTGAGGCTTGATCGCCTGAGATCGCCACGCGCCACCTCGCCGGCGAACAACGCGGTCTTGCGCTCCAGCGCCGACGCAACCGTCAGACTGATGCCGACGGGATTGTTGACTTCGTGGGCAACACCAGCCACCAGGCGCCCGAGGGCTGCGAGCTTCTCCGCCTCGATCAGGGAGTTCTGGGTTTCCCGCAAATTGCGCAATGCCGCTTCAGCAGCATCCTTCGCCTTGCGCATCTCCTGTTCGCCGCGCTTGCGTTCGCCGATATCGAGCGCGACGGTGACGATGCTCTCGACCTCGCCGTCGGCATCGAGCAGGGGGAGTTTGTTCACCAGCCAATGCCGCAGGTTGCCGGACGAATCGAGATACTCCTCTTCATAGAACCCGAGCTCCCTCCCTGCCGCCAGCACCCGCCTGTCGTTTTCGTCGGTCTTCTGCGCGCCATAACGCGACATCAGATCGGTCGTGGTACGGCCGATCGCGTCGGTGGGCTCGATCCCGAAAACGCCGGCCATGTAGCGATTCATCAAGATATAGCGGAGCTGCTTATCCTTGACGTTGATGACGGCAGGGACGGTGTCGATCACCAGTTGCAGCAGCCGCCGGCCCTCGGCAACCGCCTCCTCGGCGCGCTTCTGGTCCGTAATGTCGCGCACCGTCCCTTCGTAGCGAATGACCTCGCCGCTCGCGTCCCGTACCGCCGTGGCGCTGTCCGACAGCCAGAGGATCGCACCCCTGCGTTGACGCACCTGGTACTCGAACTCGCGTACCATGCCGTCGCGCTGCATCAGGCGCTGGTATTCGGCGCGCGCCTCGGAGTGAACGTAGATCGTATGCGCGATATCGGTGATACCGCGGATGAGCTCCTCCGGCGTGCCATATCCCATCATCCGCGCCAGCGCCGGATTGGCGTTGAGGAGCGCGCCGGCCGGCGTCGTTACATAGATTCCGTCGACGGAGCCTTCGAACAGCTTGCGATAGCTTTCCTCGGCCAACCGCTGTTCGGCCAAAGCATGGATTGCCGCCTCGCGCGCAGTGTCGGCGTCGGCAAGGGAGCGGCGGAACACCTCGGCGGCGCGTGCGATGTCGCCGATCTCGTTGTTCACGCTGGTTGCAGGTATGGACGCGTCTTTATCACCACCCGCGAGCGCGCGAATGGCTCCGGCGATCGCCTTGAGCGGACGAACGGTCCTGCGCACCACGAACAGCGCAGCGGCAAGCCCGATCAGCACGCCGGCGAGGCCGAGGATAATGCTTTGCCATTTATCGTGGGCCAGGGTTCTGGCGAAATCGCCGGCCAGCACGCGCCCTCTCCGGTCCCCGAGGTCGCGCAGCAAATCAGTCACGCGACTGATCATTTGCCCTTCGGAGCCCAGCACGTCCCGGTCGAGCTGTGCAATCTGGCCTTCGGTCCCCGAAATCGAAATGATCGCATCGGCATAGGCATCGGTCGCGGCGCGAAGCGCGGGATCGTCGATCGGAAGCGCCCGCATGGCCTGGGCGGATTGCTCGGCGGATCCGGCATCGTGCGCCAGCAAGGCCGCGGCAATCCGGTTTTGCGCCCGGAACAGGCTTCTCGCGGTGGCCCGGTTGGGTATTTCGGAGATCGCCTGCTCGAACCGCTCGCGGACGGGTGGCAATGCCGCGACCAGTTCGGCGCGGCGTGCGATCAACGCGGTGACGCGCTCCATGCCGATGCGGTAGTTGGCGAGCCGCTGGGTGACACCGTCGATCATCTCCTGCTGCTCGGGGGCAAGCTGCAGCCGCGTTTTCTTCAACAGCGCGCTCAAGGACGACGCCGCCTCCCAAAACTGATCCGAAGTGGCGGCCGGGTCTGTGACGAAATCGCGGGCCGCCAGCCGAAGTTCGTTGGTACGCCGGTCGATTTCGTCGACCACATCGCCAAGGCTTTGAAGGTGCTGCAACTCTGCAAAGGTCGCATCGATGTGGCGGATGGAGACAACGCTGGCGACGCTGGTCATCACGATCATTGCCAGCAGGAGCAGGAAGCTGCCAAAGGTCAGCTGCCCGATCGAAAGCGAGAACGATCGTATCCGTTGGACAATTGCGGCGAAGGCCATGGGCATCGGGGACCGGCTCGGGGAAGTCCCCATTTATACGACGGAATCCGCCCCCGGGGGAACTTGCCCTGGCTCCGGTTCCCGCGGGGCTAAGACCCCCACCGGCGGGGCCAACGGCGGGCGCGGCCGACCCGCTGGAGGTCAATCCGGCGGGATGCCGGCGTCCTTGATGACCTTCGCCCAGAGCGTAATGTCGGACTTGATGATATCGGCGAATTGCGCAAGGGGCGCACTTTTCACCAGGCATCCGGCGAGGTCGAGCTTCTCCCGCACCTCCGGCGTGGCAAGTGCGGTCTCCAGCGCCTTGCTGATGCGATCGACAATCGGTCGCGGCGTTGCGGCCGGTACCACGACGCCAAACCACGGCGTCACCTGCGCCTCGGCAAAGCCCTGCTCCGCCATGGTCGGCACGTCGGGAAAGTATTTCGAGCGGCCATCGTTGATCGTGGCGATGATCCGGATGGCACCGGTCTGCACCTGCGCCAGCGCCTGGTTGGCGGAAAGAAAGGTCGAATTGACCAGGCCGCTTGAAATATCCGCCACCATCTGCGGATAACCACGGTAGCCGATAGGGGTGACGTCGATCCCGGCCAGCCGCTTGAACAGCTCAAAGCCGAGATGCCCTGTCGACCCCTTGCCCGGATGGCCGTAATTGAGCGTGCCGGGCTTTGCCTTGGCCAGCGCCACATATTCGGCCACATTCTTCACCGGCAACGACGTCGGGACTATGAAGAAATTTGGCGCCTGGCAAATCTGGCCGATGGGGATGAAATCGCGCACCGGGTCCCAGCGCAAGGTGATGTTGAGCGACGGGCTTGTCGTGAAGAATGTCGTCACCAATAGCCATGTGTATCCGTCGGGCGACGCGCGCGCGACATCCTCGGCCGCAATCGAGCCATTGGCGCCGGATTTGGATTCGAGAATGATCGACCCGTTCCACTGCGCCGCCATGTTCTGGGTGACGATACGCCCGAACACGTCGGCGACGCTTCCGGCCGAATAGGGAATGACGACACGGACCGGCCGGCTGGGGAAGTTGTCCTGTGCCCGTCCTGCGCCCGTGAGAGCGAGAGCGACCAGCCACGCCCCCATCATCACGCCAAAGCGTCGAATCTTCACGGTGCGTGCCCTGCCCTGATCGCTCTCGTGACGCCTTGAAAGCGCGCTTTGCGGGCAGGATGCCGATAATTGCTGCGGCCGGCAAGGGAGGTATCAGCGTCATTGCCGACTGCGGCTCATACCCCGCCGACTTCAAACAGTTCGCCGTCGTAACCGGCTTCCAGCGGGATGCGAAGCTGCCGGCCACCGTTCAGCTTCGTCATGACGGGCATCACGGTGACGATCGGCTTGCCCCTTGAGTCGTCGAGCGCCGCCCTCACGTTCGGCTGCTTGCCGAGCTTGATCAGGTTGCGCGTGGTCGGAAACGGCAGCTTGAACCGCCCGCTCTCGCCGCCCGCCAGCGCCTCGCGCGGCGACAGCCAGATCGAATCGGTGGATTCCTTGCCGTCATGCGCGCCGACCTGTTCGGGCGGGGCGGCGGCGAGAAAGAACCAGGTATCGAAACGCTTCGGCATGCCCTCGGGCGTGATCCAGTGCGCATAAGGCGCCAGTTCGTCGAGCGCCAGCAATATTCCATTGTCGGCGAGCACCTCCAGGAAGGTGGTCTTGCCCTCGGACAGAGCGGCGCGACTGGAAGCTTCGATCTCCGCGGCCCGCTTCGCATCGACCAAGGTTTTCGATCCGCTGACACGCGCCAGCAGGATCCCGCTTTCCTCGAAGGTTTCGCGGATCGCCGCGATCCGGAAACTCAAGGCGGCAACGTCGAGCCCCTCGCCTCCGGAATAGAGCTCCGGCCGCGCAATGATCTCGTGATCGCCCTTGTCGACGCTGCCGCCGGGAAACACCAGCGCGCCGGAGTTAAAATCGATCTCATAGTGGCGCACCATCATGAAGACTTCGATTTCCCCGCCGGTTGCGCCAGCGCTGTCGCGCAGCAGCAGGATCGTAGACGCGGGGCGTGGCTGAACGACGGCCTCGGCCATGGGTCAGCCCGCGGCGCTGGATTGCGGCTGCAGGTTCGCGCGCTTGTCGACCCTAGCGACGCGGGACAGCAGGTAATCCACTTCGGCCCGGGCGGTCGCGGTGATGCTCGAGCCCGGCTTGCGCTGCGCGCTCGAGGCGATCACCCCGCGCTTCTGCAGCACGTATTTTCGAACGGCCAGACCGATACCCGGCTGTTGCTCATAGCGGATCAGCGGCAGATGTGCATCGAACAGATCGTGCGCGGCATCGCGGCGGCCTTCCTTCGACAGGCGAACGACGTCGATGAGCAATTCCGGGAAGGCGTAGCCGGTCATCGCGCCGTCGGCGCCGCGCTCCATCTCGAAATCCAGAAACAGCGCGCCGTTGCCGGTCAGGATCGACAGCGGCCGCAGCGAGCCGTCCTTCTGGAAGCCACGAAGCGCCGAGATCTTCTCAAGTCCCGGCCAATCCTCGTGCTTGAGCATCACGCAGGACGGATTGTCCATCACGATCTTGCGGATCACCGCGGGCGTGAACACCACCGACAAGGTCAGCGGATAGTCCTGCAACACCCAGGGAATATCGCTGCCGATCGCCTCCACCGCCTGTTTGAAATAGCCGACGATCTGGTCGTCGGTACGCAGGCTCGGTGGCGGCGCGATCATCACCCCGGCCGCGCCGGCATCCATGGAGGCGCGCGCGAGTGAACGCATGGCGGCAAAGCCCGGCGCCGAGACGCCGACGATGACCTGCATGTTCCTGGCGCGCTTCACAAAGCGCTTTGCCACTTCCTCGGCTTCCGAGCCATCGAGCTTCGGCGCCTCACCCATGATGCCGAGCACGGTGACGCCATCGCAGCCGACTTCGGCGTAGAAGTCGGTCAGCCGGTCGATGGATTTCTCGTCGATGCGGCCGTCGTCATGAAACGGCGTCGGCGCGATCGCGAAGGTGCCTGCGGCCTTGTGGGTTAGTTTTGTCATTGATGCCTCTTGTTGTTCTTTGGTCATTCCGGGGCGCGCCAAGCGCGAACCCGGAACCTCGAGATTCTCCGATGTGCAACTGCACACCGTCGTTCGACGCTACGCATCGCCCCGGAATGACGCCCAGCTTAGAATCGCCGCGCGCCCATCTTGATCTCTTCCTCGGAGAAGAAAATCTCCTTGGCATGTTCAACCACGTCCTGCGCCTTCCATCCCGTATGCGGCGGTTTCCAGCCCGGCTTTTCCATCATCCGCATCTCGCGCACGCCGCGTGGGCCGGAAACACCGAGCACCTTGCCGGTCTGGTCGCCGGAGAGGTCGCTGACCATGTATAGCACGGCCGGCGCGATGCCGTCCGGCCCAAGCGCCATGCCGGGATTTTCAATATAGCGCGGCAGGTCGGCGGTCATGCGGGTCAGCGCGCCCGGCGCCAGGGTCCAGACCCGGATGTTGTATTTGCGGCCTTCGATCGCCAGCACATTCGACAGGCCCCAAATTCCGCCCTTGGCGGCGCCGTAATTGTACTGGCCGAAATTGCCGATCAGGCCGGAAGTCGAGGAGGTGTTGACGATGACGCCGCCGCCATTCTCGCGCATCCACCTGAACACGGGTTGCGTGCAGCAGAACGTGCCCTTCAGATGCACCTTCAGCACCTTGTCCCAGGCGGCTTCGGTTGCCTTGGCGAAGGTCTGGTCGAGCAGGATGCCCGCATTATTGACGAGAATGTCGGCGCGGCCGAAGTGCCTGATGGCGTCGTCGAACACCGATTGGCCGCCCGCCATGGTCGAAATGTCGGCGCCATTGGCCACCGCGCGGCCGCCCTCCGCCAGAATCGCATCGACCACCTTTTGCGCCATCGAGACATCGGAACCGCTGCCGTCACGGGGGCCGCCGAGGTCGTTGACCACGACCGCCGCGCCCTCGCGCGCGAACAATTTGGCGTAGGCTTCGCCCAGACCACCGCCCGCGCCGGTGATCAGCGCCACCTTGCCGTCGAGTAATCCCATGGTGTCGTCTCCTTCATCGTTCTTTCTTACCTCGCCCCGCTCGCGGGGAGAGGTCGAAATTCAAGCTCAGCTTGAATTTCGGGTGAGGGGGACTCTCCGCAAATAAATTCGTGGAGAGTCCCCTCACCCCAACCCTCTCCCCGCGAAGAGCGGGGCGAGGGAGTTCACCGCCCTCGCCGCTCTATCCCAGCACCGCCTTGCCGTTCTTGATGACGGCGACGTTGCGCGCCTTTACCCTGGCCTCGAATGAAATCACGTTGCCGTCCTTCCATAAATCCACCGTCACGGTCTCGCCGGGATAGACCGGCGAGGAGAACCGCGCGGCGTGCTGCCTGAAGGCGCCCGGATCATAATCCGCATAGGTCTGCAGGATGCCGCGGCAGGTGATGCCGAAGGTGCACATGCCATGCAGGATCGGCCGCGGAAAGCCGGCGCGGCTGGCGAATTCGGGATCGGAGTGCAGCGGGTTGCGGTCGCCGCAGAGCCGGTAGATCAAAGCCTGATCCGGCCGCGTCGGGATATCGACTGATTTGTCGGGCTCACGGGTCGGCACCTTGTGCGGCTCGGGCTGGCCCTCGGAGGGTCCGCCGAAACCGCCATCGCCGCGCGCAAAGCGTGAGGCGACCAGCGTCGCCAGCTCCTCGCCCTTTTCATTCCTGAGCACGGTCTGATGCCGGATCACCGCACCCTTGTCCTTGCCCTTGTCGAACACCGCGAGCACGCGGGAATCGACGACGAGATTCGCCGCCACGGCCATCGGCCGGTGGAAGGTGATGTCGCGTTCGCCGTCGACCACCATGACGCGGTTCAGATTCATCTCGCCGGGGCCGGCTCCCCACGCCGCGACGGACGCAAATGTCGGAACCACCTTCAAGGCACGCGGCGTGGCGGTGGCTTCATTGACGAAGGCCAACTCCCTCTCGTCCATGGGGTCGGCGCCCATGCCGATGCCGTAGGCGTACAACATCACCTCGCGATCGCCGTAGGCATATTTCTGGCCGAGGTTTTTCAGCGCCATCAGCTCATCGTACTTGATCGGCATTGCTGTGTTTTCCCCGAGATTTCTTCTGTCGCTACAACAACTCTACCGTCACCCCAGCGAAAGCGGGGGTCCAGTAGTCACCAGCGTTACTGGATCCCCGCTTTCGCGGGGATCACTACCTATTGCCTGGCGCTCTTCGTACCCAACTTCACTACACCGGCGTAAAGAACGGCAATGGTGCGCCGTCGGTCGTCTTGAACACCACCTTGACCTTCTGGCCGATCCTTAAGCTTTTCATGTCGCAGTCGACGAAATTGGTCAAAAGCGACGGGCCTTCTTTCAGCGTGACATAACCGATCGCGTAGGGCCCGCTCGCGGATTTGCGCATCAGGCTGAACGTGTAGATCTCGCCCTCGCCCGAGCTTTCTTCCCATACCGTCTTGTCGGAGAAGCAGAACGGGCAAATCGAGCGCGGAAAATAATGCGCTTCCCCACAGGCGGTGCAGCGCTTGATCAGGAGCTTGCCGTCGACGGTCTTGTCCCAGAAATGCTTCGTCTCCGGATTGCCTTGCGGCGTCGGGTATTTCACGGCGCTGTCCATCACACACGCTCCAGGATGCAGGTTGAGGCGGCGTGCCGAACGCCCAAAAGTCCGCCGGTGCCGTGGGCGATGGCGAGGTCGCAGTTCGGCACCTGTACCTTCGGATGCGCCTGCCCGCGCAATTGCCGCACCGCTTCGATGATTTTCGTCATGCCGCCGCGGTTGACCGGATGATTGCTGCACAGCCCGCCGCCGTCGGTATTGAACGGCAGCTTGCCGACGCCCGAAATCAGGTTGCCGTCGGCGACGAATTTGCCGCCCTCGCCTTTCTTGCAAAAGCCGAGGTCTTCGAGCTGCATCAGCACGGTGATGGTGAAGCTGTCGTAGATCGAGGCATATTTGATGTCCTTCGGCGTTACGCCGGCTTCCTCGAACGCCCGGGGGCCCGACCAGACGCCGGCGGAATAGGTCAGATCGAGATCCTTGCCGCCGCGCGGTCCCTTCAGCGCCTCACCGTGACCGATCATGCGCACCAGCGGCTTCTTCAGGCTGCGTGCGATTGACTCCGTCGTCACGATCAGTCCGCCGCCGCCATCGGTGACGACGCAGCAATCCATCCGGTGCAGCGGATCGGAAATCATCGGCGAGTTGAGCACGTCCTCGACGGTGACGACGTCCTTGAGCATCGCGTGCGGATTGTATTGCGCGTGATGGGAGGCCGCGACCTTGATCCAGGCCAGCTGCTCGCTGGTGGTGCCAAACTCATGCATGTGACGCATGGCGCACATGCCGTAAACGTTGTGCGTGGTGGCCCCATAGGCGGCTTCGAAATCGACCTCGGCGCCGCTCGCACGCGGCGGCATGACGCCGGTGCGCGGCTTGCCTGCAAGCGTAATCAGCGCAATCGAGCATTTGCCGGCGGCAATCGCCTCGGCGGCATGGCCGAGATGGACCAGATAGGAACAGCCCCCGGTATCGGTGGAATTGAAATGACGGACCTTGAGGCCCAGATAATCGGCCATCGCCATCACCCCGCCCGGGGCATCGCCGGCGCAGAAATAGCCGTCGATATCGGCCTTGGTCAGGCCCGCGTCTTCCAGCGCGCCCCTGGCGATTTCGGCGTGAAGCTGGGCTGTGGATTTATCCGGGGCGTGCCGGGTTGGATGCTCAAAGATCCCGGCGATATAGGCCTTGCCCTTGATACTCAAATCATTCTCCGCTGGCGTTTCTTCCCAGCGGTTTTTCTGGCCTTTCGGGGCGACCTTGGCAAGCACCGAAATATTCCGCCGGGCGAGACGGTATAGGCTGCCCTTGGGCCGCGTCTCGAAGGATGGCCACGACAAGACCGCCGCAACGGCAAGCATTCTCGCCGCGCAATAGCGCCCGAGTTGTTGCGAGAAGCCGCCCTCGAGAACAAGAGGGCGCAGGGAATGCCGGGCGCTCGGTGCACCCGCAGCCTCGTGTGCAAAGGTAGAAAGCACACGAGTTAGTCACCACGGTCACACCGGAAACACCCGGCATTCCCCGCGCAATGGTTTTAACGGTTTCCTTCGGGCTCTCCTCGGTGACCGGGCTTTCTTGCCACCGTCGCTTGCGGAATTGCTTCCACAAACTTGACGCCAGCGTCGGGGCGTCAGGACCACACGACTTCGCCGTCCGCGCGGGCGCCGTTCGTCTCACGGTACCCTCGCGTCCACCGCATCCCGCGCCCAACGTCCGTGACGATCGCGAAACGCCCCTCGTGAGGAGAGCGGGACGCGAGAATCAATAAAGCTGTTTCTACCGAACGGCGAAGCGAATTATTTTTTCTGGAAGGACTGGACAGCGAAATCGAAAAACAGCCCGTCGGGCAAATCAGTTGGCCGCTGCTTGCGCGACAGAGCCCATCCGCGCTCAGATCTTTGCAACGATCGCTCGCTTGACCTTCGAGATGTAGGCTTCGTCGCGTTTGTAAAACGTCCATCGGCAATACGACCGCCTTCAATTTCGACCGCTGAAATCGACGGCGACGGGATATGTCCGGACCTGCCGCCGCTACGGCTTGGTCGCGAATGGTCGGACGGCGACATTGGCGGCGCGCTTGCGCATTGACCGGTTTCTGCCTCAAAATCGGAAGCATTTCCCGGGAGCCAGATATTGCTATGATGGGAAATTATCAAATGGGGGTTGTCAGATGTTAAATCGTCGCCACGCAATTTGTTTTGCCTTCGCCGCGCTGCCGGCAGCTTGGTTGCTCCAGTCGTCGGCCGCGCGCGCCGACCAGGCGTTTCAGCGCTTTCTCCCGTTCCTGGTTGACCTTGATGGCTGGCAAGGCAAGAAGCCGGAAGGCTTCTCGATGGAAATGACCGGCACGAACATGATTACCGCGACGCGCGAATACCAGCGCGGCCCGGCCCACCTGCAGGCCCAGGTGTTGACCGGCGCGGCCGCTCAGGGAGCATTGGCGGGGACGCGCGCCGGCATGAATATCGAGACCAGCGACGGGCGCATGACCACGTCGACGATCGACGGTCTGCAGGTGACCAGAAGCTTCAACTTCAAGGATCAGTCCGGAGCAATTCTGGTTGCACTTGGCAACAGCGGGCTGTTCAGCGTGTCGTTCAAGGGAATAGGCGACGATGACGCGCTGGCCCTCGCGAAAAAATTCGACTGGAAGGCTATTCAGACAGCGACACTGGCGAAATAGGCTTGCCGCGACGCTTCAGGGCGAACAGCCTGCCGATATCGGAATTGATCGGCCGTAGCTGCAGGGAGGCCTGCGGCTACTTCTTCTGGAGGCTCAGGATATAGGCAATCAGGTCATTTGACTCGGCGTTCGAGAGCAGGAAATCGGGCATATTCCGGTGATTTGAATGCAAAAACACGTAGAGCGAAATGCCTGTCGTCGACGGCAAGTCGGCGATGCTCTGGAAGCTTGGCGGGTCGGTCCTGCCGGACGGGGTCATCGGCAGGACACGGTGACATGAACTGCACATCCCTGTCGCAAGCCGGCGGCCGGACGCCGGATCGCCGTCGTCAGGCTGGGCGAGCACTTGCGACTGTCCTGCCAAAATCGCCGAAGCAACGACGTATGGAAGTAGCATCCAGCGCATGGTGACCGCCATCGGTTCTGTGGGAAATGCCGCGACCAAAAATAGCAATTGCAGCGCAATTCAACTTGATCTGCGTCAAGCGCATCTCTTTGATCGAACGGCCGGCCTCGACAACTCCAAGGCGCGCAAGCGGCGTATCGGCCGCGAGCAAATCCCATACCCCCATGGAAGGCTTCGCCCCGGCATTCCCTGAACAACGACCGCCGGGAGCGGCCCGCGCCTCTCGCCGCAGTGCGGCAAGGTCACGCTTCCCCACCCGCAGGGTTCTCGAAGCGACCAACAAACCTGTGCAGAAAGCCCCACGCAGTCGCTGGGAGGCGTAATATCGCTGCGGCACGAATCAGAGGAGACACGATGCCTGCACAAATGTCCAAGTCACAATTGGTCGAGAAAATCGCGACCATCACCGAGCTCTCGAAGCGTGACGTGAAGAACGTCATGGATACGCTGACCGACGTAGGTCACAAGGAACTGAAGAAAGCCGGCGTATTTCTCGTACCCGGCTTTGCCAAGTTCGTCGTGGTCAAGAAGCCGGCGACCAAGGCGAGAAAAGGCACCAACCCCTTCACGGGCGAGGAGATGATGTTCAAGGCCAAACCGGCACGGAAAATCGTGCGGGCAAGGCCGGTCAAGGCCGCGAAAGACGCCGTCTAAGAGTAAAGGCCCCCAGGATTGGGGGCCTTTTGTTCGAGGGTCCCGGATTCCCGAGGCGGAATCGAACTCGGACGGCCCGATCTCGTGAAGCTCTCTGCGGCGACATCTGCACCGCGCGAATGACGGCGCCAGCGGAGGCCTACTCCGCCGCGATTTGTCGTGGCGCCGCTGGCGGGTTCGCGAGATCGGCGGCGAGCTGCGCATATCGCAGCTTGGCTTCCTGCACCGCCTTTTCCTTCACCGGCCCGTAACCGCGGATGCGATCCGGCAGCGAGAGAATCTCGATGGCCGTGTCCAGCGTTGCCGGCGACAGCACCGACAGGATGTGGGCCACGTCCTTCTCGTAGCCCGCGATCAGGTCGCGCTCGAGCCTGCGGTCGGCGCTGTAGCCGAAAATGTCGAAAGCGGTCCCCCGCAAGCCGCGCATTTTAGAAAGCAACCGGAAGGCCGGCATCATCCAGGCCCCGAACGCGCGCTTCTTCGGCCGCCCCGATGCGTCCTTGCCGCCGCCCAGTATCGGCGGCGCGAGGTTGAAGCTGATCCTGAACTCGCCCTCGAACTGGTCGCGAAGCTGCTTTTCGAACCCGCCGTCGGTATAGAGCCGCGCAACCTCGTACTCGTCCTTGTAGGCTAGCAGCCTGGCGTAGTTGATGGCGGCCGCGCGCGGCAAAGCGTCACCGAAGCTGCCATTGCGGGCGGCGTCGCGCACCTGCATCACCAGATTGCGGTAGCGCTCGGCGAGCTTTTCGTTCTGGTATTTTGTCAGCAACGCGCTGCGGTGGGCGATGATCTCGTCGAGCGACATCGCATCAAGCGTTTTCGGTGCGATCGTGTCGTCCTGCCCCTTCATCATCGCGACGATCCGCGCCGGGTCGGCTGCGGCCAGGCGCCCGAGCCGGAAGGCTTGCGTGTTCATCTTGACGGCGACGGCGTTGACCTCGATCGCCTGCTCGATCGCGCCGGCCGACAGCGGCAGCAATCCCTTCTGATAGGCAAAGCCCATCATCATCATGTTGGTGGCGATGGAATCGCCAAGCAGGGTTTCCGCGGGCTTGGTGAAATCGAGGAACGAGGAGTCCTTGCGCAAGGCGGTTTCCAGCACGTGATTGACCTTGCGGGCCTGGAAATCGAAATCGCGATTGAGGATGAAATCGGCGGTCGGGATGACGTGACTGTTGATGACGCCGGTGGTGCGGCTGGATTCACAAAGCGTCATGGTCTCCCTGGCGGCGGCCACGACTTCGTCGGCGGCGATCACGAGATCGGCGGTACCGGTGACGATGCGCGAACAGGTGACGTCGGCGGTGTGTTCGGACAGCCGGACGTGGCTCAATACCGCGCCGCCCTTTTGCGCGAGGCCCGACATATCGAGGATCATGCTGGCCTTGCCCTCGATATGGGCGGCCATGCCGAGCAGCGCGCCGATGGTCAAAACGCCGGTGCCGCCGACGCCGCCGACTGCGATGTTATAGGGCCGTTCCAGCGATGGCCTTGCGGCGGGCTCCGGCAGATCGCCGATATTGCCGAGATCGGCCGGCGCGCGGCGGCGCGGCTTGCCGCCGTCCACGGTGACGAAGGACGGGCAAAAGCCCTTCAGGCAGGAATAGTCCTTGTTGCAGGTCGACTGGTTGATGGTGCGCTTGCGCCCCATCTCGGTCTCCAGCGGTTCGACCGAGATGCAGTTCGACTGCACCGAGCAATCGCCGCAGCCTTCGCAGACCGCGGAATTGATGAGGACGCGGCGCGGCGGATCCTCCAGCGTGCCGCGTTTGCGGCGGCGGCGTTTTTCCGCGGCACAGGTCTGCACGAAGACGATGGCCGAGGCGCCCTTCACCTGACGCAGCTTCTTCATGACCGCGTCGAGCTCATCGCGGTGAGCGGTCCTGGTGCCCGGCGCAATGTCGGACGCCGGATAGGCGTCGGGGTTTTCCGACACCAGATAAATATCGCGGATGCCCTCGCTGTGAAGCTGGAAAGTGATCTGCTGCGGCGACAGTTCGCCGTCGACATGCTGGCCGCCGGTCATCGCGGTCGCGTCGTTATAGAGGATCTTGTAGGTGATATTGGCTTTCGAGGCGATCGCCTGGCGGATTGCAAGACTGCCGGAGTGGAAGTAGGTGCCGTCGCCGATATTGGCAAAGACGTGCTCTTCGTTGGTGAACGGCGCGACCCCCACCCACGGCACGCCCTCCCCGCCCATATGGGTGAAGGTTTCGGTGTTGCGATCCATCCACAACGCCATGAAGTGGCAGCCGATGCCGGCGAACGCGCGGCTGCCGTCGGGCACCTTGGTCGAGGTGTTGTGCGGACAGCCCGAGCAGAAATACGGCGTGCGGGTGATCGGCGCCACTGCCTGCATCTGGGTGGCCTGACGGCCGTTGAACCAGTCGGCCTTGGCGCGCAGCATGCTTGCGATTTCCGGATTGAGGTTCAGCCGCAGCAGGCGCTCGGTCAGCGAGCTTGCCAGCGAGGCGACGCTCAATTCCTCGGCGAAGGGCAGGAAGCGCCTGTCGTGCTCGTCCATCTTGCCGACGATGCGCGGGCGGACATCGTCGCGCCAGTTGAACAGTTCCTGCTTGACCTGGTTTTCGACGATCTCGCGGCGCTCCTCGATGATGAAGATTTCCTCGAGGCCAACGGCGAATTCGCGCACGCCTTCCGGCTCCAATGGCCAGGGCATGCCGATCTTGTAGAGCCTGAGCCCGATCCTGGCGGCGACCTCCGGCGTGACGCCGAGTTCACGCAAGGCCTGCCGGATGTCCTCGTAGCTCTTGCCCGAGGCCATGATGCCGAAGCGGGCGTTCGGCGAATCCATGGTGATGCGGTTGACCTTGTTGGCGCGCGCAAAGGCGATGGCGGCAAAGCCCTTGTAGTCCTGCAGCCGGCGGTCCTGGTCATAGCGGTCGTCGGGCCAGCGCAAATTGAGGCCGCCGGGCGGCATTTCAAAATCGGTGGGAATGACAAAGGGCTTCATCTCGTCGGTGAGATCGATCTCGGCCGTGGTCTCCACCGTCTCGGTGATCACCTTCATGCCGACCCAGCAGCCGGAATAACGCGACATCGCTATCCCCAGAAGCCCCATCTCGATCATTTCGTGGATGCTGGAGGGATAGAGATAAGGCATCAGCGCCGAGACGAAGGCGTGGTCGGACTGATGCGGCACGGTGGAGGATTTCGCGCCGTGGTCGTCGCCGGCAAGGCACAGCACGCCGCCGTTCTTCGCCGAGCCCGCCGCATTGCCATGGCGGAAGACGTCGCCACAACGATCGACGCCGGGGCCCTTGCCGTACCAGATGCCGACCACGCCGTCATGCCGGGCGCCCGGCGAAAGATTGAGCTGCTGCGAGCCCCAGATCGCGGTGGCGGCGAGGTCTTCGTTGACGCCGGGCTGGAATTTGATGTTGTACTGCTCAAGGTGCTTTCGCGCCGCCACCAATTGCTGGTCGTAGCCGCCGAGCGGCGATCCGCGGTAGCCCGTCACGAACCCCGCGGTGTCGAGGCCGTTGGCGCGATCGCGCCGAATTTGCGCCATCGGCAGGCGAACCAGTGCCTGGATCCCGGTCAGGAAGACGTGGCCGGAGCCCTGGGTGTACTTCTGATCGAGACTGATCGGACCTTGGTTGATTCCCATTCCACCCTCTTAAGCCTTAATCTCAGGTCTTGTCTTAAGCCTCGGCGCTGTCGGCTCTTTTTCTGACCAATCACGCCAATTGCCAACGCCAGTCTATGTCGGTTTTCGTGCCGCCCGCATCACAAATCTGGGGTGGGGAGACCCTCGGCACCAAAACGCAATTTCGTGCTGGCGCCGTGCCTTGCGGTTTTCGGGTTGTGTCGCGGCGAAGTGCCGCCGCGAAACGACGTAATACACGCGCTGACGCGTTTTCACGCTATAGTGCCGCCAAGGGAGACGGGTCGATGCGGGAACGGTATTGCGGAACACGGGCGATTCTTGCGACCTTGGTTTTGTGCACTGCGTTCGACCTCGGCCAGGCCCGGGCAGCCGAGCCCTCGGCGGAGACGGTCGCGCGCGGCAAGCTGCTTACGGACGCGGCCGACTGTAACAGTTGCCATACCGCCGATCCCGCCAGGCCCTTTGCCGGCGGCAAGCGCATCGACACCCCGTTCGGCGGCATCTATTCCGCGAACCTCACGCCGGATCGCTATACCGGTCTTGGCGCCTGGAGCGATGACGACTTCGTTCGCGCGCTCCGTTACGGCGTCGCGCCCGACGGCTCTCGCTATTACCCGGCGTTCCCCTATCCCCATTTCACGAAACTCATAAGGCCCGACATCCTGGCGATCCGGGCCTATCTCGATACGTTCCCGCCGGTCAAAAACTCGCCACCGCCGCCGCAACTGCGCTGGCCGCTGAACTACCGCGTGGTCATGCGCGCCTGGAACGCCGCCTTCTTCCGGCCGGGCATATTCGAGCCCGACCAGAACAAGACCGCGGAATGGAATCGCGGCGGCTATCTGGTCGAAGGCGCGGCGCATTGCGGCGCATGCCACACGCCGAAGAATTTCTTCGGCGCCGAGAAGCGCGGCCAGAAGTATGGCGGCGGGTTGGTGGACGGCTGGTTTGCGCCACGGCTCGATGCCGCCGGCCGCAGTGGGCTGAAATCGTGGAGCGTCGAGGACATCGTCGAATATCTGCAGAGCGGCCGCAACGCCCGCAGCCATGCCGACGGGCCGATGGCCGACGTCGTGCTCAATTCGACCTCGCGGATGAGCGATGCCGATATTCGCGCGATCGCGGTCTTTCTGAAGGATCTTCCGCCCGGCGCGCCCGAACCCGCGGTGACGCCGCCGCTGCCGGCGCAAATGGCGGACGGCGAAAAGCTGTACAAGGCGGCGTGCATCTCCTGCCATGAGGCAGACGGAAGCGGCGCGCCACGGATCTACCCGCCATTGCCCGGCAACGCCAACTTGCAGTCCGCCGATCCTTCCAGCGCGCTCCGGATCATCCTCGACGGCGCCGAAACGATCACGACGCCGCGCGCGCCCAACAAGGGATCGATGCCCGCCTACATCAAGAAGATGTCGGATCAGGAAATCGCCGATGTCACCACTTACATCCGCAATTCCTGGGGCAATGCCGCGCCGGCGGTGACGGCGGCACAGGTGGCAAAGGCGCGGCGATAGCGGCTGCGTCTCGCGGCGCCGCGCCGGCGTGGCGTCTCGCGTCAGCCGAACATCTTGTTCAGTTCGCCGCCGGGGTAGCCCTTGGCCAATTCGGTGAACGTCCCCTGCTCGGCGATCTCGCGCGCGGCGCGCATGAAACCGGCCCAGGCGGCGCGCGCCAGCGAACCGCCGACGCTGATCCGGCGGACGCCGAGATCGGCTGCCTGCGCGACGGAAAGGCCGGAGGCTCCGATCAGGAGATTGACCGGCCTCGGGCTTACCGCCTTCACGACCGCCGAAATCTGCTCCGCGGTCTTGATGCCGGGCGCGTACAGGCAATCGGCGCCGGCGTCGGCATAGGCGCACAACCGGTCGATCACCATGTTCAGGTCGGTTTGGCCGACCAGGAAGCCCTCGCAGCGGCCGGTCAGCAGGACCCCGCTGTTGCCGGCATCGATCGCCGAACGCGCCGCCTTGATGCGCTCGATCGCAAACGCGCGCTCGTAAAGCGGCGCCGTCGCATCGCCGGTGGAATCCTCGATCGACAATCCGGCGACGCCGGTCGCCACCGCACGCCCGACGTTGACGGCGACTTTCTCCGGCTTGTGCGCAAAGCCGCCCTCGAAATCGGCGTTGACGGGCAGATCGATCGCGGCGCACAGCGCCGTGAGGTGCGCGCAGACATCGTCGACCGTGACGCGGTTGTCAGCCTTTCCGATTGACCACGCAAAGCCCGCACTGGTCGAGGCCAATGCCTTGAAGCCCAATTGCTGCAGCGCCTTCGCGCTTCCGACATCGAAGGGATTGGGCAGCACGAAGCAACCCGCCTCGTGCATCTTGCGGAACGTCGCGCACTTGTCGGCCTGCGTGATCGGCATGGTCGCTCCTCCCTCTTGGACCGTGTTAGGCCGCGACATTAGCCACGCCCGCCATGCCGCGCCAGTGCGTGCTACGCAACCACCTTGCGCAAAAACGTTCGCTCCTCGGCCAGGATGAATTTGTGTTCCTCGGCGAAATTGAAATTGGCGATGCCTTCCGCATCGGTGCGAAGCCGCGCGCGATAGGTTTCGTAGGCTGCGAGATTTTCAAAGGAAATCAGCGCGTGCGCGATGTTGTTGGTGCCCTCATGCGGCATCCAGTATCCGACGAGATCGCCGCCGCATTTCGGAATGATGGTGAGCCAGCGCCTTGCATATTCCTCGAACAGCGCGCGCTTGAACGGGTCGAGCTGGTAGCGGATGAAAACGGTGACAGTCATGTGAACCTCGGATGAATGTGTCGAGCCGGAACAGACCGTCATTGCGAGCGCGAGCGACGCAATCCACAGCCGCAAGAAAGAGTGGATTGCTTCGTCGCTTCGCTCCTCGCAATGACGAGCCCAAGCACCTCAGTCAAACCTGAGACTAGTCCCTTGCCCGACGTGAATGCTTCGTCTATGATCGAACTATGAAAGCAGGTCCCGATATCGCGGTGGTGGCGTCGCTGGTCGGCGACCCCGCCCGCGCCAATATGCTGACGGCGCTGATGACCGGCCGTGCGCTGACCGCAAGCGAACTTGCGCAAGAGGCCGGCATCACGCCGCAGACCGCAAGCTCGCATCTCGGGAAGCTCGAGAGCGGCGGCCTGATCGAGCAGGAAAAGCAGGGCCGCCACCGCTACTACCGCCTCACCGGTCCCGACGTCGCCGGCGTGCTCGAGGGCCTGGCGGGGCTCGCCGCCCGCGCCGGCCACATGCGCGTGCGCACCGGGCCGAAGGATCCGGCGTTGCGCCGGGCCCGGGTTTGCTACGATCATCTGGCCGGCGATCTCGGCGTGCAGATGTTCGACAGCATGAAACGGCAGAAGCTGGTCAGCCAGCACAAGCACGGCATCGAACTCACCGCCGAGGGCGAGCGTTTCCTGACCAGGGCCTTGCAGATCGACGCCGAATCGCTCGCCCATCCCCGCCGCCCCGTATGCAAGGCCTGCCTCGACTGGAGCGAACGGCGCCATCATCTCGCCGGCACGCTCGGCGCGGCCCTGATGACGCGGTTCACCGAACTGAAATGGGCCGCGCGCGACACCGCGCCCGGCAGCCGCGTCGTCAACTTCAGCCGCAACGGCGAAAGGCGATTTGCGGCGCTGTTCGGGGATGGCGGAGGCTAGGGCGTGAACTTAATAAGCACGCGGGAATGTCGGCTTTCGGGTGTAAAGCAGACGTGGCCCGAGAATGCCGTTTACGTCGCATTTTGACCCGTCTGCGACATTGCGTCGTTGAAGGGCCACCACGACCTGCGACTTGGCGGCGCGATGACCATGCTTCAAAATGGCAAACTCTCGAGCGAAAACCTCTGTTCGGGTTGCCATAGGTGAGGATAGATCTCCGACCCTTACGTCGATCTTGCGCAAAGGCCGAGACGGCGCGAATATCCAAGCGTTTTTAAGAGCAATCCGGGAATTCCAGACAAATGCGTTTTGATGACGTTATCCTCGGTCGCCGAAGCATCCGCGGTTACAAGCCCGATCCAGTACCCAAGGCGCTGATTGAGGAAATCATCGGTTTGGCTATGCGTGCCCCGTCGTCGATGAACAGCCAACCTTGGAATTTCTACGTCGTAACCGGAGAACCTCTGAATCGAATCCGCGCGGGCAATACCGAGCGGATGGTGGCAGGCGTACCGCAGTCGCGCGAGTTCCGCACGGGGCAGGCCTTTGCGGGTCAGCACCGCGACAGGCAGGTTGGCGTGGCCAAGCAATTGTTCTCCGCAATGGGGATCGAACGCGATGACAAGGATAAGCGCCAGGACTGGGTACTGCGCGGCTTCCGTCAATTCGACGCGCCTGTATGCGTCATAGTGACCTACGACCGCGCGCTAGACGGCAGCGACGATACACCATTTGATTGTGGTGCTGTGGCGACCGCTTTGGTCAATGCAGCCTGGTCTCGCGGGCTGGGCGCCGTGATTAACAGCCAGGGCATTATGCAATCACCTGTGGTGCGTGAGCACGCCGGGATAGCTGACGATCAGGTCATCATGAAGAGTATCGCGCTAGGCTGGCCGGATGAAAGCTTCCCGGCAAATGCGGTCGTGTCTGAACGAAAGTCTGTCGAAGAAGCTACGGTGTTCGTCGGTTTCGACAACTAAGCGCGCGCACGCGGGAGAGGCTGCCTGCCGACAAAGGCACTTATCTGCTTTAGGCGCTCGGCGTCAGGACGTTGCTGTCGACAAAGTCCCGGACGTGATCAGGCACCCGGTTGCCTGCGATATCGCAACGATCTTGGATCAACTGTGCGATATCTCGGGAAACGTCAATAGCCCAGCACTCCAACGTGTTGAAGGCCACAACTCGAACCGGGTCGGTAAATTGTCCTGTCGGAAAATCAAAGACAATCGTTTCAAGATCGGTTCGCTCTACCGCGGTCTCGCGGTAGACACGGTCGCTGCCAAGCCGATCAACGACCAGATAAACCGTTTGATCCGCACCACAAGGCACGGTCAAGTTCAGCCGCAACGGCGAAGGGCGATTTGCGGCGCTGTTTGGGGATGGCGGAGGCTAGGGCGTGAACTTGACAAGCACGCGGGAATGTCGGCTTTCGGGTGTAACGCAGACGTGGCCCGAGAATGCCGTTTACGTCGCATTTTGACCCAAAGCTGACATTATTCTCATCTCGGCATTCTCATCTCGGCGCAGCCCCAAGCGCCTTGAGTTCGGCATTTGCCGCATCCCACTCGACCACGTTGTGCGAACAATCGTTCGCCGCGATTTGAAACATCCGCGCAGCTTCATCCTTCGACCCCTTTATCAGAGACAGTTCACCGCCGTAAAAGTTCGCCTTGCAAAGGCGGCTCTTCTTCGTTTCGGGGTTCGGGTCGTCAGCGGCAGCCAGCATGGCAGCAGGGGTTAGTTGCCCCAGGAACAGGCGGATAACCGGCGCGGGCCAAGCAGTCATGTCGATTTTGGAAATTGTCTGCGAGAGGCGACTCGGTCCGCCACTGCGCTGACCGACGATCTCGAGCCAAAGAGCCTCGTCGGGGTCTGTGGGATCAAGCTCGGTTGCTTAACTCATATCGGCCAACGCCTTGGCCTGGTTTCCGCTGTAAAAATACGCGCGACCTCGCCTCGCGTAGAGAGCATCGTTCTTGGGATCGAGCCAATCGCATCGCCATAGTCGGAGATGGCGTGGTCCAGGTCACCCTTTAAGCGGTATACAAAAGCACGGTTGTTGAAAAAATCGGAGTCTTTGGGATTGAGGCTTATCGCTTGGTTGTAGTCCGACATGGCGTGGTCGAGGTCACCCTTATTGCGGTATGAAATGCCACGGTTGTAGTACGCATCGTGATCTTTGGGATTGAGGCTTATCGCTTGGGTGTAGTCAGCGATGGCGCGGTCGAAGTCCCCCTTGTTGCGGTATACGATACCGCGGTTGTTGAAAAAAACGGGGTTTTTAGGGTCGATACTTATCGCCTGGTTGTAGTCGGCCATGGCGCGGTCGTTGTCACCCTTGTGTTGGTACGCCTGACCCCGGTTGCCATAATTTATTGCCTGATTGCGCCCTTTCCATTTCTTCGAATTAATGGATTGCGTGCAGGCAACAATACGCGGCTCCGGATCGCGCAGATCATCACACTGGTCAGCAGCGGCTGGGCAGCTCATGAAAATCATCGGGGCGATAAGAACGAATGAAAAATTCAATCTGCTAATGCTCATTGTCTCTCCGGACCAAAAGACCAAATGCCGTCATTACGTGATAAATCTTGTTGTCGGTCAAGATACGCAGGTCGGCTGCTACGATGCCGGCTCTTGGCACGAATTTGCTGCGGTGCATGAGTCTGCTTGTGGCACTTTTCGGACCTGACGGGCCCGGCTGACCATGTCCGTTCTTGAGGGCAAAGCGGGCTTCCCGGTTACGCGCTCTTCCGATCCCAGCCCGGCTCATACCATCATATGTTCGCTCGCGTCGGGCAAGACAGGTCGGATTGTCGCTCGATGCACTGGCACGGAAGCGCGCGACGGCGAGGCCGCACGTCCGAGACGAGTCAAACTGAGAAGAACTTAATGCGAGCATAAGTTTTCCGCTGTTCCGCCGATAGCGGACCAGACCGGGATGTGTTAGGCAAGGCCGCCCGACTAAATTGCAAAACATCTGCAATAAGCGGCACAGGGAGGAATATGTGATGCGTTATACGGCTCTTGCCGCGATGGCGGTGTTCGGCATTTCAACGACTTCCGCTCTCGCGTTGGACTCAAGCGTTACCATGACCTCGTCCATGTCAACGGACGCGCTATGGAAAAAGGTAGGTGACTTTTGCGGAATCGCCTCATGGCATCCGGCGATTGAAAAATGTGTCCTCAGTGCGGATGGCAAGCAGCGCACGCTCTCGTTAAAGGGCGGCGGTACGATCGTTGAGGCGTTGGAAAACTGGGACAATACCAATCACAGCTATAAGTACACTATCCTGTCTGGCCCGTTGCCGGTCGCAAACTATCACTCGACCATCAGCGTGACGGGAGACGCCAAGGGTTCAGCCTTGAAATGGACCGGCACTTATGATGCGAAAGGCGCGGCGGACGCCGATGCCAAAAAAGCCATCGATGGCGTTTATGAGGCCGGTGCCAAGGTGCTAACCGGTAGCTGATCACCCCAAACGGTCGAGCAGATGACGTCCTCAAAACTTCTTTGAACTCAGACAAAAGACCGCCTCGCGGCGGTCTTTTGTCGTCGACGCTAATCGGCCGGTATCTCATGTTGCAGTAGCGAAGCCGGTTTAGGTCCCCAAGCATATCTTCAAGGTGGGCATCAACTACCTATTCAACGCGGCTGCGCCAGTCATCGCGAAATACTGATCTTCTTTCGAGTGGTCTTCAACAACCAAACCCCGGCATCGTCCGGGGCCTTTTGTTAGCAAGAGCCGCGCCTGCGAATTGCGGTTGAGCTCAATCTAGATTTGCTCAGATGTATTGATGTCTCCTGTTGGGCACTAAGCGGATATGCGGACCGTCGCACGAAATGTCCACTTCTCGGGGAAAGGCGGACACCGTATTTTATGAGTACGCCCTGGCCACCCTCTCTGTTATTTGATTTCGTCATGGCCGGGTCAAGCCGGGCCACGATTAACAAGACCACCGGAGCACCAGACTATGCGGAAACTCGCGGCCGCGCTTTGCGCCGCCCTCCTCCTGCCGTTCTCGTCCGCCCATGCCGCCGAACAGCGCGAGCCCTACGGCATCGGCCTCGAGGGTTTTGCGTATCCCTACCCCGTCAGCCTGTTGCCGCTCGTCAATGACGGCGAGCCTCTTCGGATGGCCTATATGGACGTGGCGCCGGCGCAGCCGAACGGCCGCGTGGTGGTGCTGCTGCACGGACGCAATTTTCCGGCCAGCTACTGGGCGCCTGTCGTCAAGACGCTGACGGAAGCCGGCTATCGCGTGGTGGTGCCGGACCAGATCGGCTTCGGCAAATCCTCCAAGCCCAGCGGCGAGCTGCACTTCGACACGCTGGCGCGCAACACCATGGCGCTGCTCGATCATCTGCAGATCGCCAGGGCCGACATTGTCGCGCATTCGCTCGGCGGGATGTTAGGGGTGCGGATCGCGCGCGCCTATCCGGACCGCATCAACCATCTCCTGCTGGCAGCCCCCATCGGCCTTGAAGATTATCGGATGTACGTGCCGCCGACGCCGACCGAGAAGATCCTGGAGAACGAGGACAAGCTCACGGCCGAAGGCTACCGCAAGCAGCTCGAGAACAATTATTCGCCCAAAATCCCGCCTGAGCAGATCACGCCGTTCATCGACGCCCGCTTCAATATCAAGGGCTCTTCGGAATATCCGCGCTGGCTGCGCGCCTTCGTCAGTTCCGCGCAGATGATCTACCGCGAGCCGGTGGTGCACGAAATTCCGCTTGTTTCGGAACCGACGCTGTTCATCATGGGCGCCGACGATCACAACGCGCCGGGCCGACCGAACGCGCCGGAAGCGTTACGGCCGAAGATGGGCCAGAACGCCGACCTCGCCCGGGCGCTCGCGGCCAAAATGCCCAATGCCCGCGCCGAGGTGATCGAGAATGCCGGACATCTGGTGTTCCTCGACGCGCCCGCCAAATTCAACGAGCTGATGCTGGCCTTCCTGGCGAAGTAGTTCACGCAGGACGCGCGCATCCGTGGATGGACGCGGCTGCCCGATCCGGGCGCCAACATTCCCCGTCAGCGCAAAACCCCGCTCGAGGCGGGGTTTTGTTTGACGATTTTCAGGCGCCCGAAAGCAAGGAGGGCGGGAAAAATCCCGCCCTCTCGCGCATCCTTACCAGTTGCGGAAGCAACGGCGGCCGAACGGGCCGGAATGCCAGCCGGGAGGGCAGTTGTACATCGGACGGCAGCCTCCATAGGGCCCGCGATGCCAGCCCGGTCCGCAGCCACCCGCGACGCGGATGGTGTCGGCCGAGGCGGCCTGATCGAGCGGAGCCAACGGCATCGCCTGCGACCCGGTCATCGCCGCAAGACTGAGACCGACGGCGAATGCGGAAGCAGCAAGAAACTTCATAGTTTTTCCTTTCTGTTGATACACAATGAAAGCTTACGATTGCAGATTACATGGTGATGACGACAATAACCCGGACGCGCCTCACCAGCGATGGTGGTGCCAACGATGGTGGTGCCAGCCCCAGTGACGGCGGTGCCAGTGATGACGATGCCAGTGATGGCCCCAGCGCACTTCCTGGGGTTTAATACGATCGACGTCTTGCGGTGAAGCAACCGCTGGTTGCGCCGCTTCACCGCGCGAAGGCATCAGGATGTTTTCCGCCGAAACCGGCGGCAGCGGCGCTGCCTGCGCGCTCACCGCCAGCGCCGCCGCGCCGGCAACCAAACCAATGGCGAATTTCAGAAAGTACCGGCTTTCCATGACGTGCGCTCCTTGCAGCCTGTGATTCTCCCGGGCGACGCAGGGAGTTTCGCAGCTTCAAGATGAATGCTCGCTGAACTCGGCGTTCAGGTCGTTGTCACGCACTCTATCGTCGTCCCTGCGAAACGCAGGGATGACGCGGCGGCGGTAGCCGCCTAGATCCAACCGCCACGCGCCATAATGGCGGCGCAGAGCAGGATGATGACGATGGCAAAGAGTTCGCCATGAATCACCGCGGTGACCCCCCGCATTTTCCTGGCGTCGATCGCCGGCACCTGGCCCGCCTTCACCGCCCCGCGCCACGACAGAAACTCCATGGTCGGGATGATGGACAACAGACCCACCACGACAAAGAGCGTGAGTTTTGCCAGGAAGGCGTGGCTGTGAAAATAATACGCCGCGCCCTTCTCGAAGAAGAACACCCGCAACAGCCCGATGACCAGCAGCGCCCCCGCCGCGATGCCGTACACCATGTCCGTCATCAGAAGCCGGCGCGCCGAGGCCAGCGTCAATTCCTGCCGGATCAGCGTGAACTCGATCGCGAGCGCCGAAACCAGCGTGAACGCGCAGAGATGGTGGAGGAAGGCGAACAAAGTGGTCATGGCGGGGGGCTCCGTTTGGCCGCGGATTGTAGGCGATGGGAGAGCAGGTGCAAGGCGTCGCAATCGTGACGCGGGCCAGGCAAAGCGGTGGCTCCACCCCTAGAATGTAAACTGCTTGCCGACAGCGGTGGGTGCCAGCGCATCCGGAAATGCCTTCGCCAGCGCGGTCATGGCGCGCCAGCCCGTGCAATGACCGGCGGCGATGGTTTTGATGCCGAACTCCTTGAGCCCTTCCACCGTCTGTGGAATGATCGCTTCATTCGCACCGGACAAGTGCAAGCCGCCCATGACGGCATGGATTGGAATATCCGGAAATGTTGCGCGTGCGTGTCTGCAGACATTGACGATGCCGGCATGCGAGCAGGCCGAGAGCACCACGAGGCCCTTTCCGGCAATGTTCACCGCGAGCCAGCGCTCGTCCATCAACAGTTCATCCGGCTCCCAGCCGTCGGCGGTGCGCTTCACCTGCCCGGGGTAGCCGCGCTCGAAGCCTGACACGCGCGGAATTTCACCGCTCACATAGAACAGTCCGCCAAGCAGCGTCTGCGGCTCCGTGGTCACGACCATCTCCGCGCCGAAATCCGAAAGCTCGATCACGCTGGGCACATCGTCCATCCGGCGCACCGAGCCGTTGGCCTGGCGGACCCCGCGCGTCACGAACATGCCGGGATGCGCATAGAACGGCACCTTGCGGGTGCCATTGCGGCCGCGGATCATGCCGAGCGCCAGCAACATCGCACCGGAATGGTCCCAGTGCCCATGCGAAAGCACAATGCTCTCGACCGCGCCGAGATCGACCCCGAGCCTCGTTACGTTGCGCTCGAAGGCGTAGTCCTCGGGGCCGGTATCGAACAGCACGGTATGGCTCTTGCCGCCGCGGTGAATGGTGACAAGGCATGACAGGCCGTGCACCGCACAGCACAGGCACCGCGCCGAACCGGTAAGGCCGCGCCGGTTGATGAATGCAGACTCGCTTTCGACAAAGGGCGGATTCGACGAGAGCGTATCGGTCGCGTTGTCGACCAGTATGCGGATTTCGACCTTGTCGGCCGCCTCAATGACGGACATGAAATGTCCTCACAACGGCAAATTGTCGTGCTTCTTCACGGGCATTTCGACATGCTTGTCCTTCAGCATGGCGAGCGCGCGGGCGATGCGGCGGCGGGTCGAATGCGGCATGATGACGTCGTCGATATAGCCGCGCTCGGCGGCGATGAAGGGCGACAGGAAGCGGTCTTCATATTCCTTCGTCCGCGCGGCGATCTTGCCGGCGTCGGCCATGTCGGCGCGGAAGATGATCTCGACCGCGCCCTTGGCGCCCATCACGGCGATCTGCGCAGTCGGCCAGGCGTAGTTCATGTCGGCGCCGATTTCCTTGGATGCCATCACGTCGAACGCCCCGCCATAGGCCTTGCGCGTGATCACGGTCACCAGCGGCACCGTGCATTGCGAATAGGCGAACAGCAGTTTAGCGCCGTGCTTGATCAGCCCGCCATATTCCTGCGCGGTGCCCGGCAAAAATCCGGGGACGTCGACGAAAGTGACGATCGGGATATTGAAGGCGTCGCAAAAACGCACGAACCGCGCGGCCTTGCGCGAGGCGTCGCTATCGAGCACGCCCGCCAGCACCATCGGCTGGTTGGCGACGAAGCCGACGGTGCGCCCGGCGATGCGGCCAAAACCAGTAACGATGTTTTTCGCAAAGGCTTCCGATATCTCGAAGAAATCGCCCTCGTCCACGACCTTCAGGATCAATTCCTTCATGTCGTAGGGCTTGTTCGGATTGTCGGGGATCAGCGTGTCGAGCGACATGTCCACGCGCCCGATGTCGTCGAAACTCGGCCATTCCGGCACGCCGTCGGTGTTGTTGGCGGGCAGGAAGTCGATCAGCCGGCGCATCTGCAACAGCGCCTCGACGTCGTTCTCGAAGGCGCCGTCCGCGATCGAGGAGCGCGTGGCGTGCACGGAAGCGCCGCCGAGTTCTTCGGCGGTCACGACCTCGTTGGTGACGGTCTTCACCACGTCGGGCCCGGTGACGAACATGTAGCTGGTGTTCTTCACCATGAAGATGAAGTCGGTCATGGCGGGCGAATAGACGTCGCCGCCGGCGCACGGCCCCATGATGACGGAAATCTGCGGAATCACGCCCGACGCAATCACGTTGCGGCGGAACACATAGGAATAGCCGGCAAGTGCCGCGACGCCTTCCTGGATGCGCGCGCCGCCGGCGTCATAGAGCCCGATGATCGGCGCCCGCGCCTTCATCGCCATGTCCTGGATCTTGACGATTTTCTGCGCGTGGGTTTCCGACAGCGAGCCGCCGAATACGGTGAAGTCTTTCGCGAAGACAAAAGTCTTGCGGCCGTTGACGGTGCCCCAGCCGGTGACGACACCGTCGCCCGGCACTTTGGTCTTTTCCATGCCGAATTCGGTCGAGCGGTGCTCGACGAACATGTCGAATTCCTCGAAACTGCCCTTGTCGAGCAAAAGCTCGATGCGTTCCCGCGCGGTCAGCTTGCCGCGGGCGTGCTGCGCCTCGATGCGCTTCTCGCCGCCCCCCAGCCTTGCGCCGGCGCGCCGTTCTTCAAGGGTATCCAGGATATCTTTCATGTCTTTATTCCCGCCCGATTTGCAATTCCGGCCCGATTTGCCCGGGGTTCTAACACGGCCTTTCGCCTGCGGGAAACGCCCTTTGCAGCGGTCCGGTTCTGGCATTCGCCGTTCGCAAACCCGCGGCCAGGCTGGCGGCGAATCTCAAGTTCACTTCACCGGCATTTGGCAGCCCTGCCCGGCGCCGTTAATATCCGGGGCACCAAACCGAGGGATAAAGCGATGGCCGATACCGCAAGCCAGCAGACAATCCGGACGACCACAGGCACCGTTTCGGGGGGACCGTGCACGCTGCTCCGCCTCGAAGGGCTGACGCTGTTTGCCAGCATGACCCTGTTGTACGCGGCCTGGGGCGGCGCGTGGTGGATCTATCTCGTGTTGTTTCTGGCGCCCGATCTCAGCTTCTTAGGGTATCTCGCGGGCCCAAAGGTCGGCGCGATCGTCTACAACGCGGTGCATAGCTACATGGCGCCGATGGCGCTGATGACGGCCGGGTTTGGCTTCGCACCGCCGCTCACGCTTTCGATCGCGATGATCTGGCTGGCGCATATCGGTTTCGACCGCGCGCTCGGCTACGGGCTGAAATATTCGGCCGGATTTGGCTTCACCCATCTCGGCCGCATCGGCAAGGAGGCGGCCAAGACCGGGCCGTCATTGCGAGCGTAGCGAAGCAATCCAGAACCGCAAAGAAAGTTTGGATTGCTTCGTCGCTTCGCTTCTCGCAATGACGACAACGATCGAATGCCTCCCGCCCCCTACTTCTCTCCGACCTTGAACGGCGGTTCCTTGCCGGGTGGCACCGTCTCTTCCGCCATCGCCAGCATCATCGCCACCATGACGTAATTGCCGGCCACGCCGGTCAGGTCCACGATCTGCTGGTCGTTGAATATTTTCTTGGCCCGCGCATAGGTTTCGTCGGCAACCTTCTGCGTGGTGGTGAGCTCGGTGACGAAATCGTACACCACCGCCTCATCCTCGGCCATGTTCGACGGCCGCTTGCCTGCCTTCAGCTCGGCGATGATATCGGCAGAGAGACCCGCCTTCGCCGCCAGCGGCGCATGCGCATACCATTCGACCTGCGAGCGCCACTGCCGCCCGATAATGATGATCGCAAACTCGTTGAGCTTGGTCGGGACTGAAGTCTCCCAGCGCAGATAATGGAACAGGTCGAACAGCCGCTGTCCGAGCACCGGACTGCGCATCAGCGGGTTGTACGGCCCGCCAATGCCCACGCTTGAAATCTTCATGATCTGCTCGCCGAGCGGCTTCTGCGCGTCGCTGAGCTGGTCCATGGTAAGTTGCGGAAAGCGCGGCTCCTTGCCGGTCGCGGGGGCTGCGAACATCGTGGCGGCAAACCAGCCGCCGGCCGCGGCGATCGTGAGCGACGATAGAAAGACTGCAGATTTCATGGTTTCCTCCGGGGCGTTTCTTGGGTCTGCCCGGATGCTAGTCCAGCCGTGCTTGCCGCGCCAGCGGGTACTCGGGGCCTATCGGCGTCTCGAAGGACAAAACCACTGAACTGCAGAATTATCCGGTCAGCGGATTCGTCCGGACAGCTGCAGCACGAAAATCAGCACTTCCGCGACCGCCTTGTAGAGCTCTTCCGGGATTTCATCGCCAAGCTCGACATTGGAGAGTGCGCCCGCCAGCACTTCGTTCTCCTCGATCGGAATGTTGTTGGCCTTGGCGACCTCGATGATCTTTTCGCCGATGCTTCCCCTGCCCTTGGCGACAACGCGTGGCGCGCCAGACCTGTCGTAATGCAGCGCGACCGCGAGCTGGCTTTTGGTTTTCCCGCTCATAGCGCGCGGTCCAGAAAATGGCCCGCGGGCGCCGATGCCGGCTGCGCCGGCGCGCCCTCGCGGACCACGATATCGCCCGGCTGCAGCTCGGCGCGGCTCAAGGCCTGGCTGAGCTGCGGCACGCCGGAGCGCAATTGCGCGGCGGTCGCGGGCCGCTCCGCCCACATCCGCACCGACGTCCGCTCCCCGTTCAGCGAGACCAGCGCATGGATCGGACCGGCGGGTTCGACGTCGAGCGAAAACCGCGCCCGCCAGACCTGCTTTGCGGGATCTGCCTCTCGGCCACCGCCGTCCCGCGAGATCTCGAATTGCGCCATCGCAGTACCCTGCGGCGTGGCGAACGGGATTTCGAAATTCCACCGCGGCGCGGCCGGATCGAGCTTTCCTGCCGTCGTATCGGTTTGGCCCGGGAGTGAAGCGACCTGCAGCAGCGTCTGCCGCGCGATCGCGCCGTCGGTATCGCCAAGCAAATGCTGCAGCGTCGCTTCGACCGGCGCGTGAGCAGCGAGAGTAGCCGGCATGACGGGCTGGGCTGAGGGCAATGCGCCATTGACCGGCGGCGGCGGCAGGTTGGTGCGGGCAAATTCGGCGTCATCGATCGCGGGCGTGCGCGCGCCCGTCACCACCGGCATCAGCGCAAGCATCTGGCCGTTTTCGAACACAAGTTTCGACGGATTTCCTGCCGCAAGCGGGCTCGCCTGCAGCGTTTCCTGCAACAGATTGAGCGCCGCACCGCTTACAGCCGCCCGCGCCGCCGCATCCGCCGAAGCCGATACGGGTGGGAGAATCTGGTTTGCCGCACCGGGATCGAGAATTTGCGGCGCGATCGTTGCAGCCGCAGTTTGCCGCGAAGCGGCGGACGCGGACGATGCGGACGTCAACAGCGGCGCGATGGTCGGCGATACGATCCCGGGCGCGTCCGGTCCGCCAACAATGATGACCGGCTGCAAGGATGATTGAACGGATGGTTGGGCGGATGGCTGCCCGGCCTGCGCAAAGACCACGGCGCCCGGTATCGTTCCCTGCTGGGTTACCGTTGCGGGCGTTATCGCCGCCGGCGGCGTATTTTGCTGTGCCGTCACGTCCGCTGGCGCCGCGCCTTGCGGAACCGCCGCCGCTGTCGCGCCCTGCTGCGCGGTTATCACCGCGACCGGCGTGCCCGGCGTTGCCGCAGCCGTCACGCCGCCAAGCGATGTCGTCAGCGCCTGGCGCAGCACGATCAGCGCCGCCTTGAGATCGGGCGCGGCGGCCGGTGACGAAACCGATCCGGACGCCAATGATGCTTCGAGAAACAGCCCGGAGGTCTGGAACGCCTGTTTGATGTCGCTTCCGGTGAGGTTTTGGTCGAGGCTGGTCTGTTGCGCCAGCACCTGCGCGACCGCCTGCTGGACCTGCGGCGGCAGGTTCGGCAATCCCGCGGCGACGCCGAGATTGGCAAACAGCGGCGCCAGCGAGGTCTGTTGGGTTGCCGCGGTCTGGGCCGCTAGCGACACCGCAAGCATCTCCACCGGACTGAGTTGACTGTTCGGCGCGGCGGTCGCTGGCGTTGCAGGGCCGCGATGCCAGCCGCCGCATCGGGCGCCAACGTGACGGTATCGAGTGTCGCGGTCGCACCGGCGGGACTCTGGCTCGCCGCGGCGCCGCCCTGCTGGTTGACGATCGCAAGGCCGATGCCGTTGGCGGTCTGCGAAACCTGCAGCTGCAGCGTCTGCCCGGCCTGCAGCGGGACCTGCGAAGTCACGTCGAGCGGCTGGCCGCCGATCGAAATCCGGACCTGATCGTTGCCAAGGATCTGCAACACCTGGGCGCCGATCACGCTGCCCGGCTGCAGGACAATACCGGCCGACGTCGCGCCTTGCACGGCGACGGGCGGCAAATTTGGCGCAATCACAATCGACATCAGCTTCACCGGGTCAGGCCCGGCCGAAGCTACCCGCGTGTCGTAAACCCGCCGTTAACCCACACCCCGATTCACGGCCACCAGGATGCCCGCGGCGGCCTTGAAGTCGACCAGGCGCGCCGCGCGCCGCGCCGCCACCTCCTCGTCGACCCCCCATTTTTCGATGTTCCAGTCCTCGTCGACATGGGCGGCGGCCCAGGCCTGGTCCTGATCGATGACGCCATGCCATAGCGCCAGAGCCAGCAGCGCCGAGCCGGTCACGGTGGTCACCACATGCAGGGCGGCGATCGACCAGGCGTCAGACGGCAGCGCCGCGCGCGCAGCGGTGACGGCGGACTCGGGCTGGCGGACATGCACGATCCCTTCGGCGAGAATAAAATGGGCGCCCAGCGTGTCGGCCGCCCAGAACAGAATCGGGTCCCAATGCCTGGCCTCGCGCGCGACCAGCGCCTCGGGATGGCCGGCGCGGTAGAACAACAGATCGGACCCCAGATATTTCGCCATGTCATCGGCAACCGCTTCGACCTTGTCGACCACGCCTTCGATGACGCTGTTGGCGAAGCGCGTCAGCGGCATGGTCAGGGGATCGATGGTCTCGCCTTGCGCATTCCATTCCGCCGCGATCGCCTCCGCGATCGCGCGCTCCGGCACGATCACCTGATGGCCGGAGGGCGTCTTGATCGGCTTGCCGTCAAGGGTGACGGCGAATCCGCCCTTCGTCTCGCCGATGCCGGCAATGGAATAGAAGCGCTTGCGCTGCGGCGCGCGCGTCGTTCGCCGCACGGCTTCCTGCGGATCGAGGGGAGATTGTCCGGCCACTTCGTCGAATAGTTCGCGCATTTCTCGTTTTCGGCCTTCACGCGTCGGTGATATCTCTGCGCAGGGTACGACAAGGATCGACGCAAATAAAGCGAGCTGGCGGGAGATGGCGAAAGTCCTGGTAGTGATGCTGGTTCCGCTTGCCGGCCTCGTTTGGCTTGCCGGCGCCGGTATCTCGGTCGCGGAAGCCGGATTCCGTTCGCCGGAATCGCTGGTGCGGAACGTCTATGCCTATTACGGCGACCGGACGTCCGAGCTTTCGAGCGGACTGCCGCGCGACGCGGAAACCGCGCGCCAGTTCTTCGATCCCAGCCTGCGCGCGGCCTGGCATTCCCCAGGCAAGCCGCCTTACGACTTCCTGGTCCAGAGTCCGACATGGAAACTCGGTGCGGTGTCGATTTCCATCCTGCGCAAGCAATTCGACAGGACCTATGTCGCGGTCGCCTTCGATAATCAGGGACGCGCGGTCACGATGAATTTCATTCTGGTGAATGGCGGTGACGGCTGGGTGATCTATGACGTGGAGAGTCCGCATGATTCATTGCGGGCGTTTCTGGCGCAGTACCGGGAATAGGTCGCGGACTTTTTACCGGCATATCCGGGATTACCCCTATCGAACCTGCTGTGGGGATGCCTATCGAGCGGCGCGAACGACCGAACACGGGCATTTTGGAACCGTCAGGCCAGTCACCCCCATTTTTTCTAGCAAAAGATCTGACCGACACGGGAACCTTTGGATCGCCGCCGCATCTAAGGGGAATTCGTTTCGGTGCAACAGGGGGGAATTGCAATGCTTACCTATGCTGTCATTGTCTTTGCCGTTGGCGCTCTTGGAGGACTGGTGCTCGCCTCCCACATCCTTCAGCGGCGGCTCGCACCCTGGGCATTGTCGCTGCTGCACGCCGGTCTGGGCGCCATCGGCCTGCTTCTTGTCATTTACGCTGCAATCACAGGCGGCATTTCGCACGCCGCGCTGACTGCACTGGTCAT
This sequence comes from uncultured Alphaproteobacteria bacterium, assembly GCA_963742085.1. Taxonomy (GTDB): domain Bacteria; phylum Pseudomonadota; class Alphaproteobacteria; order Rhizobiales; family Xanthobacteraceae; genus Bradyrhizobium. Next base: position 253,880 of record CAVUKM010000008.1, read on the forward strand.
TCTGGCCGTCGCGGCGCTCGGTGGATTCTATTTGGCCTCCATCCATTTGCGTGGCCAAGTCGCGCCAAAGCCGGTCGTGTTCATTCACGCCGGCGCCGCTGTCATCGGATTTCTGACACTGCTTGGCGTGGTCGTCCGCATCTTGTAGCGCTGCGGAGTGAAATAATCCGATGCGACTCTTTGGTCATCCGATCCATCCAATGCTGGTCCACTTCCCCATCGCGCTTTGGACCGTAGCGCTCGGGGCCTATGTCGCGAGCGCGGCAGGCGTGACTGAACCCGTCGATATGATCGCCAAATTCGCCAATGGTGGCGGATTGAGTATGGCGATGTTGGCGATGCTCGCCGGTCTTCTAGAGCTTCGCTCGATCGGCAGCCAAAGCGAGGCGATGCGGGTAGCTACATGGCACATGATGATCATGGCGACGGTCTGGGTCTGTTTCCTCGTCGCGCTGATGCTGTCGGTATCGACCGGACTGGATCACTCAACGGCCCGGATTGCTGCTGCCGCCTGCGCCGTGGCGGGCTTTCTGCTGATGGGCGTCGGTGGCTGGTACGGCGGACGCCTCGTCTACGAGTTTGGGGTTGCAGTAGAGGATCAGGCGTAATCGTCCGCAGGCGGTCGAACGCGAGAAATTTCGACCGGACTACCGGAGGGGGCGAACAGGCAAGACTTCCCCGCTCACAGAAGCAAGGTCACCGCCGGCCAGTCGCCGGTCATTCCGGCCACCGCCGCGGTCGTTGCCATCGGCCGGGGAATAAAGCCTGCTTTCCGGTGTTTGGGAGAAAAAATCACACTGGTTCAAGTTGTTAATACGGGTCGGACATTTTCTGCGCATTTGTACGATGTCCGCATTGATGAGAAGCGAATTCAATCGCTCGCAAATTGACGAGGCAAACCAACCCAGAATTTTATGAATGGCTTTTTGCAGGTAATGAAGAGTCCCCTTCATTCTTTCGCGCAGGGCATCTCGAAGCTCGACCTGACAGAGGTCGGCTATGCAATCGCGCTCCTTTGGTACTTTGATATGCAGGAAGGCAAACCGGAGTTGCGTCCTGCTTTCCTGGCCGAGCTGATGAATGATCTATCGCTTCGCCGCCAGGTCAACGCCACGCGTCTCGGAAGACAGCTCCTTACAAACCGTTCCGTGATGAGGGGTAAGGAGATGGGCACTGTCAGGCTACGCTTTTCCAGCAAGTCGCGACTGTCATCTTCCTATAACGAGATTGTAGGAGCGGCCGCTACACCCGATGCAGCAGCGCACATAATTCCAGCGGGAATGTTCGACGATACCAGACCATACCTGCAAACCCTGGTGGTGCAGATCAACGGAACCTACCAGAGCGGTTTCTACGATGCCTGTGCCGTCATGTGTCGGCGTCTACTAAATTGCTTGCTGGTCCTTGCGTTCGAAAGTGCGTCAAAGGGCAATGTCATAAGGGATGCCTCCGGGGAATACCGGGCGTTCGCTCGCATTATTGAGTTGGCTTCCTCTAACCAGCACATAAGGCTCGCCCGGGGCGCGGGCGCGGCGATGGGAAAGATGGATTATGTGGGTGATCTTGCAGCTCATCACCCAACCTTCACCACCCGACAGAAGGACATCGACGAGCAGCGGCTGGCCTTTCAACGCGTCATTTCGGAACTGAGCTGTCTTGCGGGAATAAAATCGCAGGCCACGGCCGGCTGACTGTCCGCCTCCTGTATTCTTTAGCCTGATCATTTCCGGAATCGGCACTTTTCGAACCTCACGCGGTGTCCGACGCGAGTCCGGAATAGGCAACAAAGCGGGCGTCCGCCGACCACTTTGAAGTATGGGTTCGCGCCCTGGATCGGGACTACCTATTGGCACAATTGCGCGAATAGGCCTCGCGGTCGCTCGGGCCAAGCCCGGCCGCGGCGGCGTCGCTCAGGCACGTCGTGATCCGGTCGCTGAAGGACGGACGCGGCGCCGGCACATAGTTTTGGCGCGGAAGTGCATCCATCTGCGGGACTACCGGAACCTCGATTTTGGGCGGGGGCGGAGGCGGCGGCAGCGGCAGCGGCGGATTGAACTGCGATCCGCCGGGCGGAATGAACGGCTGCGCGAGCGCGGCATCCGCGGCGATGAGTGCGATTGCGGCCGCACAGGCAAGGATCGATAACCGCTTCATGAAGGGTATGTCGTAACCCCCCAGGAAACCGCAAGTTGAATTATTCTTCAGGCGCGTTCTCGATCGGGTCGAACCGGTCGGCCTCGAGGCCGAGCAGGTTCCACGATTGCAGCATGTGCGGCGGCAGCGGCGCGGTCACGTCGATCACGCCGCCGCGCGGATGGGGTATTACGATCCGCCGCGCCAGAAGATGCAGCCGTTTCTGCAAACCGCCCGGTAACTCCCAGTTTTCCTTGTTGAAATACTTGGGATCGCCGACGATGGCGTGATCGATATGCGCCATATGCGCGCGCAATTGATGCGTCCGTCCGGTGACGGGTTTCAATGAAACCCAGGCGAGCTTCTGCGCCGACGTTTCCACCACGGCGTAGTAGGTGACGGCATGGCTGGCGCCCTCGTCGCCATGGGCGGCGATCCGCATGATGGTATCTTCCTCGCCCTCTTCCTTGGCGAGATAGGTCGAGATGCGGCCCTGCTTCGGCTTCGGCACGCCGGCCACCAGCGCCCAGTAGATCTTGCGCGCCGAGCGATGGCGGAACGAGCCGGTCAGCGCGGTTGCCGCAAAACGCGTCTTCGCAACCAGGAGACAACCCGCGGTGTCCTTGTCGAGCCGGTGCACCAGGCGCGGCTTTTGCCCCTTCGCGTCGCGCATCGCTTCCAGCATCTGGTCGATGTGCCGCGTGGTGCCGGAACCGCCCTGCACCGCCAGGCCCGCCGGCTTGTTCAGCACCATGACGTCGGCATCCTCGAACAGGATCATGTCCTTGAGCGCGGACAACGTCTTGGTCGCGGCTTCCGAGAGCGGGCCCGCGCCCTTGGGCGCATCGAGTTTGAGCGGCGGAATGCGGACGCTCTGCCCCGCCTCGAGCCGGTCCTTGCTGTCGGCACGCTTGCCGTTGACGCGCAGCTCGCCTTTGCGAACGATGCGCTGGATGTGGGAGAACGACAACCCGGGAAAGCGCGCTTCCAGAAAGCGGTCGACGCGCATGTTGTTCTCGTCCGCCGTCACCACCACGGTCTGGACCTTGGTCGGAAGCGGCGCCGGTTCGGCGACGATCTTCTCGGGTTTGGCGATGAATGGAGCCGGCATCCCGGTGCGCGGCGCGGAAAAGCGCGCCGGCTTGCCGCCGGGACGATGCCCCTGCGGCCGCTCGGCTTGCGAACCCCGATAGGGCCGCGCGCCCTTCGGGCGATCGCCCGATGCGCGCTTCGCCAGGGGTCTTTTGGTGCGACGGCTCATGCCTTGCTGCCTAGCGCAAAAGCAGCAGGCCGTCACTGCGAAATCGCTAAAATTTGGCCGCCGGACCGGTCATGAAACCAGCCCCGGCCACTTGTGCCTGCGCAATCACGATGCGCCAGGCCTTGCCGGGGCCGCGCCAACGCCACCCCAGCGGCGCCGGCGCTTCCAGCCGTTCGGCGAACACCAACAGCGTCATTGCGATCATCGCGAGGAATTGCCCCTCCCCCGCAAGCAGCATCGACAGCATCAGCGCCCAGCACGCGCCCGCGCATGAGGCGCCGTTGGTCAGCCCGAAATTGAACGCGTCGCGATCCGCGGCCACGCCGAACGCGGCGAGTTGCGGCCGGCGATGGCAACGGTTCAGGCACCATTGCTTGGCGGGCGAAAACTGCCACATGACCGCCACCGCAATCGCAAGACCGGCCCCCGCCAGCGGCGAGGGCACAACCGTCAGCGCGGCAAGCGCGGCCACCTGCAGAACCACGCCCGCGGCCATCCACACCGCGAAATAGCCAAGGACAAAGAGCAGCATCGCGCGGGTGCGCCGCCTCGCGAAACTGCGGTAGCGAACGTACAGCAGCGGTGCTGCGACCACCGGCAGCATCATGGCGGCAAGCATCACCGCCCAGCGGAAGGCGAGGCTCGCCGGCGAAGCCAACAGCAACGCGAGATCGAATGAAGCCGGCGGGGGGATCGCCAACCCGCCGGAGGTGCAGAGCGCCGATAGCGCCGGCGTGCTGGCGCCGAACGCCAGCAACAGCCAGGCGGCAAGGCTGAGCGATCCGAGCCCGACGAGCCATGGTTCGAACCCGCGTCCTGCACGCGCCATCGCTTTGCCTCCGTCAGGGCGATTGCCGGAATACGCTGATCCGGCCGATGCTGATCTGCGCCTCATCCGGCACCGGCTGCCGCGGCACCAGCCTCACCTGGAGCTGATTGGCGTTCAGGACGCCGGCGAGATGCAGCCTGTCGATGACATCGGTGATTTCGAGTACGAAGGTCAGTCCGTTGCCCGCGTGCTGGGCATCGGCCACGGTCGCCTTGCGGACGCCGAACAATGCGACGCTGCCCGCCTTGCGTTCGGGATGGCTTGCAGGGTCGTCTCCATCGGGCAAATTGATGTAGACGTTGAAGGCGGTGGCGTCGTTGAGGCCGCGCACGTTTTCAAGATTGAGGAATATCCGGTCGGGCGCAGGCTTCGGCGCGGACGCCGCCGCCCGCAGGCTCGCGATCACCTTGCCTTGCACTGCGGCGTCGAGCCTGACCGAAGCCCTGGCCTCGGTGCCGCTCACACGCAGGCCTTCGCTTGCCCCCAACAATTCAACGGATTTCGGCCCGGCCATGACATTGCTCCTGACGAGGGAATGCGCGGCGGCCGCCGCCACTCCGAAACGCTGCAACCGGGCGACCATTTGCGGCACCACGGACGGCCGTGAAACGTCGTCGTAATTATAGCCGAGCGCCGCCAGATTTTTCATGTCGCCCGGCGTGTAGCTCAAATTCTGCGTGGGCATCGGCAAGATGAACGCGCGATCGCCGATACTGGCAGGACCATTGACCCAGTTCGGGTCGGTGGGTTCGCCAGTCGAGGTCGGCGTTTCGTCCCAAACCTCCCACAACCGGTCGATATTGGAATGGTGCAGCCAGAAGATCGGGTCGAGGCCCGCGGTGTCCGGATCGGACATCAGTCCGGGCAGCCCGGAGTCGGGGTCGCTGCCGCCGATCAGAACGTGCACCATGTCATGCGGCTGGCTTTCGACGCCGCCATGGATGCTGCCGCCGTGGCTGAACCCGGTATTGACGCCCCCGAACCCCTGGCTGCCGCCATCGGCTGCGCCGATGAACTGGGAATCGCCGAGCGCGTCCAGGTTGACCTGGTCCGTCGGGATGAAGACGTTGCCGTCATTGTTCGGGCCGAAGCGCTGCGGGACAAAAAGCGGATTGTCGCCCCGCCCGTCCGGCCAGTCGGCTGAGGCGAAAGCGGGAGGCAGCTGGTTCTGGTTGGCCTTGAAATAGTTCCAATAGGGCAATGCCCAGTCGGCAGGCCCGCCGAGCTTGGCCACCGCGTCGCGCACGACCGCCTCGAAAGCCAGCACATAGCCGCGGTGCCAGGGCAGGAAGTACCAGCTGCCGTGCTGGCACTGCGCCCAAAAGGTCCGGATGCTGTCGTTGGCCGGCATCTGATCGCTGGAGGAAAGAGAGCCGAGCTGGGTCCATAGCTGCTGGTCGAAGCCGTGGATCGCGCCGTAGAAGCGCCACGCCGTCGGATCGCCCAGCTTTCGCGACTTCATCGCCTTGACGCCTCGCGCGTACCAGAGGATCGGATCGGCCCAATCGGCCCCCAGCTCCCAAACGTTTTTCCGCGTGAAGACCATGATGGCAGCCTCCCTTTTTAGAGTTGCAACGCCGAGTTCAGAGAACGTCATTCAGAAAATGGCTTGGCGCCCGCTTGCCGGGCATTTGTCGTCTTGAGCGAATTTCGTATTTCTACTTATGGTTGAAAATCAGCCGATGCGCCACGCCGCATCGCTGCCGTCAACGTCCGATCAAGTGGCAATCGAGTATCAACGCGACCTTAGGAAGCGGCGCCTGACGACGTCAATGAACGAGATCACACTTCATCCGTCCGTCCTCGTCGCGCAAGAGGATCGCGCCAACCAAGGCATTCATTCGAAAGCGAAATCTCAGAACAATAAAATTTGCACATCCCCCGACATCTGCGGGCGCTGATCGTCGGCAAGCACGGTGAGGCCGCCGATCTCGGGCTTCAGCAATTGTTTGACGGAGTTCGCTACGGTTTGATCGGTATAGACAAAACGCACCGAGCCCGGCTGTCCCTTTTTGGCGTCGCTCAACTCCGAATAATCGGAAAATATCGACGTCGCCTGATAACCCTTCTTCAAAAGGTCATCCTCCAACCGCTTGGCGATCGCCTTTGTCTTGGGCTCCGTCGTGTAGACGACGATCACGGTCGAACTGCGGTTCTTGCCGTAATCGGGGGATGGCGGAGTGGGCGCCGCCGCGGCCGGGGCCACCTTCTTGCCGAGATCGGCGATGGCGGTCTTGATATCCTCAAGCTCAGCCTTGATCGCGGCCGCCTGCTCCGTGACCAGGCCGGTCGTCGCACCCTGAAATTCGATTCCGAGACCGTGAAAGTTGAAATTGGAAAGCGTCGGGATCACGAACAGCAATCCGCCGAACGCGAGCAGTCCGGCATAGACGTTCGGCACCGAGGGGCTGCGCAGAATGCCGATCAGGCAAATGGCGAGCAAAACGCCGCCGCCGATGAGTGGTGCAATCTTGATCAGAACATCGGTCGTCATCAGCGCCCCCGACTTCTTGAAAAGGTCGAGGCTAATGCAACCTTGGCGGTTATTCAACCGCGCTCCCTGCGAAGCCTCGCCCAATAGTCCAGCCGCTTGCGGATCTCGCGCTCGAAGCCGCGATCGGGCGGATCGTAGAAGGTTTGGCGTCCCAGCGCCTCCGGAAAATAGTCCTGGCCGGAGAAGGCTTCCGGCGTGTCGTGGTCATATTCGTAGCCGTCGCCATAGCCTTCCGACTTCATCAATTTCGTCGGTGAATTGAGAATATGTTTGGGCGGCAACAGCGACCCGCCATCCTTTGCCGCGCGCATCGCGGCACCAAAGGCCTTGTAGGCGGCGTTCGATTTCGGTGCGGTGGCGAGATAGATGACGGCCTGAGCGATCGCGAGTTCGCCCTCGGGAGACCCAAGGAAGTCGAACGCGTCCTTGGCGGCGTTGGCGATCACCAGCGCCTGCGGGTCCGCGAGCCCGATGTCCTCCACCGCCATGCGGACCACGCGCCGCGCCAGAAACAGCGGGTCTTCGCCGGCATCCATCATGCGCGCGAGGTAGTACAACGCGGCATCCGGATCGGAGCCACGCACTGACTTATGCAGCGCCGAGATCAGGTTGTAGTGTCCGTCGGCCGACTTGTCGTAGATCGGCGCGCGGCGCTGCAATATCTCCTGGAGCTGCGCGGCGTTGAAGGTCTCGCCCTCGCGTGCGGCGCGCCAGACCTCTTCGGCGAGCGTCAGCGCGGCGCGGCCGTCGCCGTCGGCCATGCGTACCAGCACGGCGCGGGCTTCCGCATCGAGGGGCAGCTTCCTGCCCTCGATCTTCTCGGCATGGACGAACAGCTTTTCGATCGCAGCGGGATCGAGCGAATGAAACACCAGAACCCGCGCCCGCGACAACAAGGCGGCATTGAGCTCGAACGAGGGGTTCTCGGTGGTGGCGCCGACCAGCACGACGGTGCCGTCCTCCATGACGGGCAGAAACGAATCCTGTTGCGCGCGATTGAACCGATGCACCTCGTCGACGAACAGCAGCGTTCCCTTGCCCGTCTCGCGCCGCGCGCGGGCCGCGTCGAACGCCTTCTTCAGATCGGCGACGCCTGAAAACACCGCCGAGAGCTGCTCGAAATGCAGTTCGGTGGCGTCCGCCAGAAGCCGTGCCACCGTGGTCTTGCCGGTGCCCGGCGGGCCCCAGAAGATCAGCGAGCCCAGGGTGCGCGTCGCCAGCATGCGCGTCAGCGCGCCATCGGGCCCCAGGATGTGATCCTGTCCGACCACCTCCGACAGCGTTTGCGGACGCAGCCTGTCGGGAAGCGGATGCGGCGCATCCTGCTCCATCCCTGCGGCGGCGAACAGGCTGGCCCCTTCGCGTGGTCGCTTCGGGCTCATCCGCCCAGCGTGACGTTGATCTGCTGGCCGCCGCGCACCAGCGTGATGCGCCAGAGCCGGGAAGTGTCGCGCGTCGCTTTTTCGAGATCGCTGGTCTTGAGGATCTTCTGATTGTTGACGGCCAGGATGATGTCGCCCTTCTGGAAGCCGACATTGGCGGCCGTCGCGCCATCGGTCAGTTCGGTGATCACGACACCTTCGGTGTCCGCATCCAGATGCAATTCATCGGCGACGGCAGGCGAGATATTGGCAACTTTCGCGCCCTGGAACGGCGAGCGCCCACTCAGGATGATTTCGTTGCGGCCGGTATCGGGTGCGGTTTCCAGCGGCAGCGCCAGCTTCATCGTCTTGCCGGCGCGCTGCACGTCGATCTGCGAGGTGCCGCCGAGCGGATGGGTCGCAAAATGGTAATCGAAGGCGTTGGGATCCTCGACCGCGTGCCCGTCAATCGCGACGATCAGATCCGACGATTTCAACCCTCCCCGCGCCGCCGGACTGTTCGCGACGACGCTTGCGACCAGCGCCCCGGTCGGCAGCTTGAGCCCGAGTGTTTCGGCGATCTCCGGCGTCACCGCCTGCAGGCGCGCGCCAAGCCAAGGCCGTTTGACCGCCTTGCCGCCGCTCTTCGCCGAAGCCACGACGACGCGCACCATATTGGCGGGAATCGCAAAACCGATACCTTGCGAGCCGCCGGAGCGCGAGAAGATCGCGGTGTTGATGCCGGCGAGCTTGCCGGTCATGTCGACCAGCGCACCGCCCGAATTGCCCGGGTTGATCGCGGCATCGGTCTGAATGAAGAACTGGTAGTCGGTGATGCCGACCTGCGTGCGCGCCAGCGCCGAGACGATGCCATGGGTCACCGTCTGCCCGACGCCGAAGGGATTGCCGATCGCAATCACGACGTCGCCGACCTGCAATTCGTCGGAATTGGCAAAATCGAGAGTCGGGAATTTCTCCCGTCCGTCCTTCAGCCGCAGCACGGCGAGGTCGGTACGGCTGTCCTTGAGCACGATCTCGGCCTCGAATTCGCGCTTGTCGGCGAGCGAAACCTTGACCTGATCGGCGCCTTCGATGACGTGGTTGTTGGTCACCACCAGGCCGGATGGATCCACCATCACCCCCGATCCGAGCGAGCGCTGCATCTGCTCCGGTTGCTGGCCGGGCACGCCGAAGAAGCGGCGGAAGATCGGGTCGTCGAGCAGCGGATTGCGGTTCTGCACCACCTTGGCGGCGTAGACGTTGACAACGGCCGGTTGCACGCGCTGCACGATCGGCGCGTAGGACAGCCTCACATCCGCCGTCGAGGCCGGCACACGCCGGTCCTGGGACATTGCCGGGGCCGCAGCCAACAGGACGAACAATGCCGTGAGAAAGCGAACAGCGGTCATGAAGGGGATTCCCGAGGATTGAGATCGCAAGTATATAGGCTCCCGGGCCCGCGATTAGAAGTGATTGGCCGGCCCCGCACGGCCATTGTAAGTCGATTCGGCGCGACAATTCCCGGCAGGCCGCCGGGCGGCTGCTTGCAATTCCGCGGGCGGAACCGAAGGTAATAGCCGAGCGCAGCATACTTGCTGCCGCTGACCAGGGAGCACCGCCAGATGAAGGCCGTCGGATACAAGAAGTCCCTTCCCGTCGACGCCGCAGATGCCCTGATCGATTTCGAGACCGCCAAGCCGGAACCGAAGGGCCGCGACATCCGCGTCGCCGTCAGGGCGATCTCCGCCAATCCGGTCGATTACAAGGTACGCAAGCGCGCCAGCCCGCCCGAGGGCGAGACCAAGATTCTCGGTTATGACGCCGCGGGGGTGGTCGATGCGGTTGGTCCCGACGTGACGCTGTTCAGGCCCGGCGAGGAGGTTTTCTACGCCGGCTCGATCCTGCGGCAGGGCACCAACTCGGAATTTCACCTGGTCGACGAGCGCATCGTCGGCCGCAAGCCGAAGGCGCTGTCGTTCGCGCAGGCCGCCGCCCTTCCGCTCACCTCGATCACCGCCTGGGAATTGCTGTTCGATCGCCTGGGTACCGTGCCCGGAAAAAGCGTCGATCCGCGCACGCTGCTGATCATCGGCGGCGCCGGCGGCGTCGGCTCGATCCTGATCCAGCTGGCGCGCCGTCTCACCGGCCTTACCGTCGTCGCCACCGCGTCCCGGCCGGAATCGCAGAAATGGTGCCTCGAACTCGGCGCCCATGCCGTGATCGACCATGCCAGGCCGATGAAGGAACAGATCGAAGCACTGAAGGTCCCGCCGGTCGGGCTGGTCGCAAGTCTCACCAACACCGACCAGCACTACAAGGCACTCGCCGATATCATCGCGCCTCAGGGAAAATATGGGTTGATCGACGATCCCCCGGAATTCAACGTCGCCGTCTTCAAGGGCAAGGCGATTTCGATTCACTGGGAGTCGATGTTCACCCGTTCGTCGTTCCAGACGCCCGACATGATCGGCCAGCACAACCTGCTCAATGACGTTGCGGACCTCATCGACAAGGGCGTGTTGCGCACCACGCTCGACCAGAGTTTTGGGACCATCAACGCCGCCAATCTCAAGCGCGCCCATGCGTTGCTGGAGTCGGGAAAGTCGCGCGGCAAGATCGTGCTGGAGGGGTGGTAGGCGATTTGCGCCGTTACCGCAGGGGTGGGTTGGCGCAGCGTAACCGACCCATTGTTGTCCCCGATCTACCCACACAGCGCAGGGTTACGCTTCCGCCTTCGCTCTGCCCAGGATGTGCGACAGGGCCGACAACAGCCGGTCGATTTGCTGGTCTGTGCCCACGGTTATCCGCAGATAGTTCGAGATGCGGGGCGCGGGAAATTGGCGGACGATCACCGCCCGTTGGCGCAGCGCGGCTGCGAGCGCGGCGCCCTCATGCGCCGGATGACGCGCGAAGACGAAGTTGGCGGCGGACGGCAGCACTTCGAAGCCAAGCCGGTCCAGTCCGCGGGTTAGCCGCTCCCGGCTTCCGATCACGCGAGCCCGGCTTTGTTGAAAATAGGCTTCGTCCGCCAGCGAAGCGACGGCGCCGGCCTGGGCGGGCCGGCCAAGAGGATAGGAATTGAAGCTGTCCTTCACGCGGGTGAGCGCCTCGATCAGGTCGGCATCGCCGATCGCATAACCGACCCGCAGCCCGGCCAGGGCCCGGGACTTGGACATGGTTTGAACGACCAGGAGATTCGGATGGGAGGCGACCAGCGGAATCGCGGTTTCGGCGCCGAAATCAACATAGGCCTCGTCGATCACCACGGGAGCGTCCGGGTGTTCCTCCAGCAGGGTAACGATCTCGGCACGTGACAACGCAATCCCTGTCGGCGCGTTCGGATTGGGCATGATGATCGCGCCGGCCGGCCGGCGATAGTCGGCAACGCGGATTTGCATGGCCTGATCGAGCGGCACGGTCTCGCAAGCGATGCCGAACAGACGGCAATAGACCGGGTAGAAACTGTAGGTGATGTCCGGGAAGAGCAACGGCGCATCATGCTTCAGCAGCGCAGCGAAGGCGTGCGCCAGCACCTCGTCCGAGCCGTTGCCGACGAACACCTGCTCGGGCCGCACCCGGTGGTAGGCGGCCAGGGCAGCCCGCAATGCTGTGGCCTGCGGGTCCGGATAGAGGCGCAGCGCATCGGTCGCCTCGCCGCGGATCGCTTCCAGCACGCGTGGCGAAGGACCAAGTGGATTTTCATTGGTATTGAGCTTGACCAGCTCCGCCATGCGGGGCTGTTCGCCCGGCACATAGGGCCTGAGGTCGTGCGTCAAGCGGCTCCAGAATCGGCTCATGTTTCTGTCCAGATCGCTGCGATCCTACGTCGCCGCCACCACGCCTTCCACAAAAATCAGGCGGCCAATAAAAAAGCGGCGCACATGGCGCCGCTTTTCAAAACCAGTTTGCGAGAAGCTTACGCGGCTTCCGCGGCCTTTTCCTGCACCGGGCCGGAATCGAGGCCCTTGGCATCGACGTCGCGGTCGACGAATTCGATCACCGCCATCGGCGCGTTGTCGCCGTAGCGGAAGCCGGCCTTGATGATGCGGGTATAGCCGCCCTGGCGGTCCTTGTAGCGGGCGGCGAGAACGTCGAACAGTTTCTTGACCTGGTCGAGATCGCGCATCTCGGAGATCGCCTGGCGGCGCATCGCGAGACCGCCCTTCTTGCCGAGCGTGACGAGCTTCTCCACGATCGGGCGCAATTCCTTGGCCTTCGGCAGCGTGGTGACGATCTGCTCGTGCTTGATCAGCGCCGCGCACATATTGGCGAACATCGCGCGCCGATGCTCGGCGGTGCGGTTGAGTTTCCGATGAACCTTGCCGTGACGCATGATATATTCCTCAATACTTTTTCTGTCGCGACGGCTCGTCGGACAAGTTGCTCAGGTGGGCCGCCTGCGTTCGCCCAAAATGCAATGGCCGGGAAACGCCCGGCCACGGCAGCTATCGTTCAATCAGTAGTGATCTTCGAAGCGCTTGGCGAGCTCGTCGATATTCTCCGGCGGCCAGCCCGGCACTTCCATGCCGAGATGCAGACCCATCTGGGCCAGCACTTCCTTGATCTCGTTCAGCGACTTGCGGCCGAAATTCGGGGTGCGGAGCATTTCCGCTTCCGACTTCTGCACGAGATCGCCGATGTAGACGATGTTGTCGTTCTTCAGGCAGTTGGCCGAACGCACCGACAATTCGAGCTCGTCGACCTTCTTGAGGAAGGCGGGGTTGAAGGCGAGATCGGGAATGATCTCCTGCGCGACTTCCTTGCGGGGCTCTTCGAAATTGACGAACACGTTGAGCTGGTCCTGCAGGATGCGCGCGGCATAGGCCACCGCGTCATCCGGCGAGATCGCGCCGTTGGTCTCGATCGTCATCGTCAGCTTGTCATAGTCGAGGATCTGGCCCTCGCGGGTGTTCTCGACCTTGTAGGAGACCTTGCGCACCGGGGAGAACAGGCTGTCGACCGGGATCAGGCCGATCGGCGCGTCCTCGGGACGATTGCGCTCGGCGGCGACGTAGCCCTTGCCGGACGAGACCGTGAATTCCATGCGGATCTCCGCGCCCTCATCGAGGGTGCAGATCTGCAGGTCCGGATTGAGCACGGTGACGTCGCCGACCGTCTGGATGTCGCCGGCGGTCACAACGCCCGGGCCCTGCTTCTTCACGACCATGCGCTTGGGGCCTTCGCCCTGCATCTTGATCGAGATGTCCTTGATGTTCAGCACGATGTCGGTGACGTCCTCGCGAACGCCCGCGATCGAGGAGAACTCATGCAGCACGCCGTCGATGTGCACCGACTGCACCGCTGCGCCCTGCAGCGACGACAGCAGGATGCGGCGCAGCGCGTTGCCCAGCGTCTGGCCAAAGCCGCGCTCGAGCGGCTCGGCGACCAGCGTCGCAAAACGGATCGGGTCGGTGCCCGGAGTTACCTGCAGCTTGTTCGGCCGGATAAGTTCTTGCCAATTTTTCTGGATCGTCACTGTTTCACCCATGGGCCAGTTGATTTGCGAACCAAATCACTGGCGTTGGAGACCTGCGGATCAGTCCGCGGCTTGCAATTCTTCTCAAAACCATCGCAGGCGGCAAGAGCCGCCCGCACTCAATGCATCAAACCCGCCGGCGCTTGCGCGGACGGCAGCCATTGTGCGGGATCGTCGTCACGTCGCGGATCGACGTAACGGTGAAGCCCGCAGCCTGCAGCGCGCGAAGCGCCGATTCGCGACCCGAACCCGGGCCGGCAACTTCAACCTCCAGGGTGCGCATGCCGTGTTCCTGCGCCTTCTTGGAGACGTCCTCGGCCGCGACCTGCGCGGCATAGGGGGTCGACTTGCGCGAACCCTTGAAGCCCATCGTTCCCGCCGACGACCAGGCAATGGTGTTGCCCTGCGCATCGGTGATGGTGATGGTCGTGTTGTTGAACGACGAATTCACGTGCGCCACGCCGGAAGCAATGTTCTTGCGCTCACGGCGGCGTACGCGGGTGGCTTCCTTGCCCATTCCAGAACCTTTCCTAACGATCTCAACGCCGCCGTAATGCCAGCGGCTACACCTGAAAATGCGAAGCGCGAATGGCGAGCAGCGAATCGAAAACTATTCGCCACTCTCTATTCGCTATTCGCCTCAATTACTTCTTCTTGCCGGCGATCGACTTGGCCGGACCCTTGCGCGTGCGGGCGTTGGTATGGGTGCGCTGTCCGCGCACCGGCAGCCCGCGGCGATGGCGCAGGCCGCGATAGCAGCCGAGATCCATCAAGCGCTTGATGTTCATGCCGGTCTCGCGACGCAGATCGCCTTCGACCATATAGTCGCGGTCGATCACTTCGCGGATTTGCAGAACTTCCTGATCGCTCAACTGATTGACGCGGCGATCATCGGGAATCTTGACCTTCTCCATGATCTCGGCCGCATTCTTCTGGCCGATGCCATGGATGTACTGGAGCGCGATCAGTACGCGCTTGTTGGTCGGAATATTCACACCGGCAATACGGGCCACGGACTTCTCTCCTGTCGCCGATCCCCAGCGGGACGCGGCCATTTTTTGCTATCTCGGGCGGGTGTTCACAAACGCGAACACGACGCCCTTCCCCTTGACTGTCTCGGGGCCCGGCATCGTCTAAAACTATCCGACTGGATGCGGGGCTTATTAAAGGATTCAACTTGGTTTCGTCAACCGTCTCTATGCTTTAGCTCGCTTTTTCGTGACCTTTTTCGCTGCTTTCTTGCACGCTCTTGCCTCCCGCAGGGCGCTTCCTGGAACCCGCGGACGGCTTGCGCAGAGGCTTCCTGGTAGCCTTTTTGCGCCCTTGGAGGCCGGTTTCCCGGCCTTCCCGGCTTCCCGGCCTTTGGCGGCCTTTTTTGAGGCGCCGCAGGCGCCCCGGGCGGACTTGGAGGCCTTCCTGGCGCCGGTTTGGCGGCCTTTGCCGCCTCTTGGCTACTCTGGTTTTGCCGGCCTTTTGGGACGCTTTGGCCTCCACCGCGCCGATGGCGGCGAGGATCCGGTTAATCTCCCGCGTGACGTGCTCGATGGTCATCATGCCATCGACCGTCAGCAATTTGCGGCGTTCCGAATAATAGTGGATCAACGGCTCGGTCAGCGCACGGTAGCTCGCCAGCCGTTTCGTCAGCACCTCCGAGGTGTCGTCGACCCGCACTTCCTCGCCGCGCGCCCGCATCTCCGCGACCCGGGTTTCGACCCGCTGCAGCAGCGCGCTTTCATTGACGCGAAGCTCGATCACGGCGTCGAGCTTGATGTGCTTCTTCTTCAGCAGCTCATCCAGCGCCTCGGCCTGCGGCACGGTGCGCGGGAAGCCGTCGAGGATAAAGCCTTTGGCCGCGTCCGGCTGGTCCAGCCGATCGGAGATGATTCCGATCACGATATCGTCCGGCACCAAGCCCGCCTGAGGCCATGATGTCCTTGGCCTTGAGGCCGACCGGCGTCTGCGCCGCCACCGCGGCGCGCAGCATCTCGCCGGTCGAAAGTTGAACGATGCCGTAGCGATGGATCAGCCGTTGGGCCTGGGTGCCCTTGCCCGATCCCGGCGGGCCCAGAAGAATCAGTCTCATATGCGTTCGCCCCCCGGCTCGGTGAGCGATTGACCGCACACCCAAAATTCAAAATAAACAACAGCGCCAATCACAATCAACGCCGGGCGCGAATGGCGAAAGCGACGCAACGCAAAAGTCGCAGCGTCAGCGGCGACGCCCCCTCAACTTCGACTTCCTGATCAGCCCTTCATACTGGTGGGCGAGCAGATATCCCTGAACCTGCGCCACGGTATCCATGGTCACGCTGACCACGATCAACAGCGACGTTCCGCCAAAGTAGAACGGCACCGAGGCGTAGGAAATCAGAATTTCCGGGATCAGGCAGACGATCGCGAGGTAGATCGCGCCCAGCACCGTGATCCGCGACAGCACGTAATCGATATATTCGGCGGTGCGCTCGCCCGGCCGGATGCCGGGAATGAAGCCGCCATGCTTTTTGAGGTTATCGGCGGTCTCGGTCGGGTTGAACACGATCGCGGTATAGAAGAACGCGAAGAACACGATCAGCGCCAGATAGAGAATCAGGAACAGCGGCCGGCCGTGGCCGAGCTGGGTGGTGATCCATTGAAACCATTCCGGACCGCGGCCCGCGTTGAAATTGGCAACCGTGGTCGGCAGCAACAGCAGCGAGGAAGCGAAGATCGGCGGAATCACGCCCGACGTATTCAGCTTGAGCGGCAGATGCGAGGACTGGCCTTCGAACATCTTGTTGCCGACCTGGCGCTTCGGATACTGGATCAAAAGCCGCCGCTGCGCGCGCTCCATGAACACGATGAACGCGATCACCGCGACCGCCATCACGATCACAACCAGGATCAGGCCGGTGGACAGCGCGCCCTGACGGCCGAGTTCCAGCATGTTGGCGAGCGCCGAGGGCAATTCCGCGACGATGCCGGCGAGAATGATCAGCGAAATACCGTTGCCGATGCCGCGCGAGGTGATCTGCTCGCCGAGCCACATCAGGAACATGGTGCCGCCGGTCAGCGTGATCGCGGTCGAAAGACGGAAGAACAGGCCGGGGTCGCTGACGACATTGCCGGCGCCCTCAAGTCCGACCGCGATGCCATAGGACTGGAACGCGGCCAGAATCACCGTGAGATAGCGGGTGTACTGGTTCAGCGTCTTGCGGCCCGCCTCGCCTTCCTTCTTCAGCGCCTCGAGCTGCGGCGAAACCGTGGTCAGGAGCTGAATGATGATCGAGGCCGAAATATACGGCATGATGTTGAGCGCAAAGATCGCCATGCGGTGAATGCCGCCGCCGGCGAACATGTTGAACATGCCGAGAATGCCGCCGGCCTGGGATTTGAACACCTGCTCCCAGATGTTGGGATCGATGCCGGGCAGCGGGATGTAGGTGCCGAGCCGGTAAACCAGCAGCGCCCCCAGCGTAAACCAGATCCGCTTCTTCAATTCGTCGGCTTTGGCCAGCGCGCCGAAATTGAGGTTTGCCGCTAATTGTTCCGCTGCTGAGACCATGTCTGGCTTTCTCCCCGCGCGCCCCTTGCGCCGTCAGGCCCCGCGAAACCGGGGCATTCGGCGGACGCCGGGCATTATTTGGTGCTCGGCTTCGATAAGTCCATCGTCCCGTCGTGCAGATCGCCCGCCGGACGCGGACGATGACGCAGATGTTACGCCGCCTCGCCTTCGTCCTTCTTCGCCGGGGCCAGGATCTTCACCGTGCCGCCGGCCTTTTCGACCGCCGCGATGGCGGGTTTCGAAGCGCCGTGAACCTCGATATTCAGCTTGACCTTGAGTTCGCCACGGCCGAGCAGCCGCACGCCGTCCCTGGCGCGCCGGATCACGCGGGCTTTCACCAGCAATTCGGCATTGATGGTGGCCTTGGCGTCGAGCAGCTTGGCATCGACCGCCTCTTGAATGCGGTCGAGATTGATCTCGGCGAATTCGAGCCGGAAGATGTTGTTGAAGCCGCGCTTCGGCAGACGCCGATGCAGCGGCATCTGGCCGCCTTCGAAGCCCTTGATGCGCACGCCGGAGCGCGCGGTCTGGCCCTTGCCGCCGCGGCCGGCGGTCTTGCCCTTGCCGGAGCCGATGCCGCGGCCGACGCGCATGCGCTTTTTGCGCGAGCCGGCATTGTCGGCGATATCGCTGAGCTTCATCGTTCGCTTCCTTTATCTCTGCAGCATGATCCTGACCGAAAACCGGTTCCCGCTTTTCGCGGATCATGCGTCCGTCCTTGTCTGTCTTACTTCTCGCCGACGATGCGGACGAGATGTTGAACCTTTGCGATCATGCCGCGAATTGCAGGCGTATCCTGCAGCTCGGTCGTCCGGCCGATCTTGTTGAGCTTGAGGCCGATCAGCGTCTCGCGCTGCGAGTGGTGGCGGCGGATCGCGCTGCCGGTCTGCTCGACCTTGATCGTCTTTGCGGCCTTGGCCATCGTCATAACTCCAGATCGTCTTTAGTTGGGCATGATCTTTCCGGAAAACCGGTATCCGCTTTTCCGGATCATGCCCTCTTTATTCGGCAACCACTTCGGCATCGCCGCCGACCCGGCGCGACTGCAGCGTCGAAACCTTGATGTTGCGGCGCGCCGCAACCGAGCGCGGCGAATCCTGATGCTTCAGCGCGTCGAAGGTCGCGCGAACCATGTTGTAGGGATTCGACGAGCCGATCGATTTGGCCACCACGTCCTGGATACCGAGCGTCTCGAACACCGCGCGCATCGGACCGCCCGCGATGATGCCGGTACCCGCCGGCGCCGCACGCAGGTAAACCCGGCCCGCGCCGTGCCGGCCGGCGATGTCGTGATGCAGCGTGCGGCCTTCGCGCAGCGCCACCCGCGTCAGATTGCGCTTGGCCGATTCGGTCGCCTTGCGGATCGCCTCGGGAACTTCGCGCGCCTTGCCGTGGCCGAAACCGACCCGGCCCTTCTGGTCGCCGATCACGACCAGCGCCGCAAAGCCGAAGCGCTTGCCGCCCTTGACGACCTTCGCCACACGATTGATGTGGACGAGCTTGTCGACGAACTCGCTGTCGCGCTCTTCCCGGCCGCCCCTGTGGCCGCCACCGCGTTCGCGTTCACCTGCCATGGTGTTTTCCGATCCTTGAAAGACTTGCCTCGAAAGGCTAAGCCCCGCCTTGTGTCCGTTAAATCCAACTAGAAGCTCAATCCGCTTTCGCGCGCGGCATCCGCGAGCGCCTTGACGCGGCCGTGATAGAGATAGCCGCCGCGATCGAATACCACCTCGGTGACGCCGTTCTTCACGGCGCGTTCCGCCAGCAGCTTGCCGACGGCCTTTGCCGCATCGATGTCCGCCCCGGTCTTGCCGCCCTCGCGCATCGCCTTCTCCAGCGAAGAGGCGGACGCGAGCGTCTCGCCCTTGAGGTCGTCGATGACCTGGGCGTAGATGTGCTTCGACGAGCGGAACACCGACAGACGCGGGCGACCGCCGGCGGAACGGCGCAACGACAGCCGCACGCGTTGCTTGCGCCGGGCATTCGTAATCTTGAGTCTCGACATGACCGGCTCCGTTACTTCTTCTTGCCTTCCTTGCGGAAGATGAATTCGTCGGCGTATTTCACGCCCTTGCCCTTGTAGGGCTCCGGCGGACGGTAGCTGCGGATCTCGGCGGCGACCTGGCCGACGCGCTGGCTGTCGTTGCCGGTGATGATGATCTCGGTCGGCTTCGGCACCGTGATCGCGATCCCTTCCGGGATCGCATAGACGACGTCGTGGCTGTAGCCGAGCGCGAGCTGCAGGTTCTTGCCCTGCAGCGCGGCGCGGTAGCCGACGCCGGTGATTTCGAGCTTCTTCTCGAACCCCTTGGTGACGCCGGCGACCAGATTGGCGACCTGCGCGCGCGCCGTGCCGTACATCGCCTGCGCGCGGTTGGTCTTGACCCTCGGCGCAACCGTGACGGCGCCGTTCTCGAACTTCACCTCGACATCGTCATGGACGACGAACTGAAGCTGGCCCTTCGGCCCCTTCATTTTCACGGTCTGTCCCTCGACGGTCGCGGTAACGCCCGACGGAACCGTCACAGGCCGCTTGCCAATACGTGACATGGTCTAAGTCCCTTCCTCAGAACACCGTGAAGAGAATTTCGCCGCCCACATTCGCGTCGCGCGCTTCGTGGTCAGCCATAATTCCCTTCGGCGTCGATAACACCGAAATGCCGAGACCGTTGTTCACGCGCGGCAGGTTCTTCACCGAGGCATAAACCCGCCGCCCCGGCTTCGACACCCGCTCGATCTCGCGGATCACAGGCTCGCCGTCGAAATATTTCAGCTCGATCTCAAGCTCGCTGCGCCCCGAGGCATGCTCGACGCTGGCGTAGCCGCGGATATAGCCTTCGGCCTTCAGCACTTCGAGCACATTGGCGCGCATCTTCGAGCCCGGGGTCGAAACCTTGGGCTTGGCGCGCATCTGTGCGTTGCGGATGCGGGTGATGAGATCGCTGATCGGATCGTGTGTCGACATGTCCGACCCTCCTTACCAGCTCGACTTCACGAGCCCGGGAACCAGGCCCTTGGAGCCGAGTTCACGCAGCGCGATACGGCTGAGCTTGTTCTTGCGATAGACCGAGCGCGGACGTCCGGTCATCTCGCAGCGATTGCGGATCCGGGTCGCCGACGAATTGCGCGGCATCTCGGCGAGCTTCAGCGTCGCCGCAAACCGCTCTTCCATCGGCTTGGTCTTGTCGGCGATGATGGCCTTCAGCTTCGCGCGCCGGGGCGCGGCGTTCTTGGTCATCCGCTTGCGCCGGTTGTTCTTCTCGATCGAACTCTTCTTTGCCATGCTTGGCTCCTGGGTTTCCGCGTTTGAGAGGCTTGAAGTCAGCGTCTCACTGCCGGAACGGGAAATTGAATGCGGTCAACAATGCCCTTGCTTCGTCGTCGGTGCCCGCGGTGGTGCACACCGTGACGTCCATGCCCCACGTCTCCCCCATCTTGTCGAAGTCGATTTCGGGGAAAATGATGTGCTCCTTGATGCCGAGCGAGTAGTTGCCGCGGCCGTCGAAGCTCTTCGGATTGAGGCCGCGGAAGTCGCGCACGCGGGGCAGCGCGACGTTCACGAGACGGTCGATGAACTCGTACATCTTGGCCTTGCGCAGCGTGACCTTGCAGCCGATCGGCTGGTTTTCACGCAGCTTGAAGGTCGCAATCGCGACGCGCGAATAGGTCACGACCGCCTTCTGGCCGGCGATCAGCGACAGATCGGCCGCGGCCAGTTCCGCCTTCTTGCGGTCGTTGACGGCTTCGCCGACGCCCATGTTGAGCACGACCTTGTCCAGGCGCGGCACCTGCATGACATTGGCATAGCCGAACTGTTCGGTCAGTTTGCCGCGGATGCTCTTGTCGTATTCCGCGCGCAGGCGCGGGACGTATGCGGTCTCAGCCATCGATCTCTGCTCCCGAGCGTTTGGCGATGCGTACTTTCTTGCCATCCGCCTGAATCTTGAAACCAACGCGGGTCGGCTTGCCGTCCTTGCCGACGATCGCGATGTTGGACAGGTGGATCGGCGACTCCTTCGAGATGATGCCGCCCTCCTGCGCCTGGGTCTGTTTCTGGTGGCGCTTGACGAGGTTGATCCCGCGGACCAGCGCCTTGCTCTCGGCGGGACGCACCTCGAACACCTCGCCGGTGCGACCCTTGTCGCGGCCGGACAGCACGACGACCTTGTCACCCTTCCGGATCTTGGCAGCCATCACAGCACCTCCGGGGCGAGCGAGATGATCTTCATGTGGTTCTTGGCGCGCAGCTCGCGCGGCACCGGCCCGAAGATGCGGGTGCCGACCGGCTCCGACTGGTTGTTGATCAGAACGGCGGCGTTGCGGTCGAAGCGGATGACCGAACCGTCGGCGCGGCGGATGTCCTTGCGGACCCGCACCACGACAGCCTTCATCACGTCGCCCTTCTTCACCTTGCCGCGCGGAATCGCTTCCTTGATCGACACGACAATAACGTCGCCCACGGTGGCATAGCGGCGCTTGGAGCCCCCAAGCACCTTGATGCACATGACACGGCGTGCGCCTGAATTATCGGCCACGTCGAGGTTGGTCTGCATCTGAATCATTGATGCACCTCGTCCTCTTTCTGATGCGCGAAGTTGCGCCTAAAAATTCCCGAAAGTCTGCCCGGCCAAAGCCGGACCGACCTCAGGCCGTTTTCTTCGCTGTTCGCCCCGGACCACGGTCCAGCGCTTCAATTTCGAGATCGGCTTGCTCTCTTCGATCCACACCGTGTCGCCCGGCTTGAACTGGTTGTTCTCGTCGTGCGCGTGATAGTTTTTCGAGCGGCGGATCGTCTTCTTGTAGATCGGATGGGTGAAGCGGCGATCGACGCGCACCACGACCGTCTTGGCCTGCTTGTCGCTGACGACCACGCCCTGAAGCGTACGTTTCGGCATTTTCGGCCCCCTACTTCTTCTTCGCGCGCTGCTGCGCGGCAATGGTCTTGATGCGGGCGATGTCGCGGCGGGCTTCACGCAGCCGCGAGGTATTCTCCAGCTGCCCGGTGGCGCGCTGGAAGCGCAGGTTGAAGCGCTCCTTCTTCAGATTGAGGACGGCGTCGTCCATCTGATCGGGGCTCATCGCACGGATATCGGCGGTTTTCATCTCGGCCATGACCACTTCCCTATTCCGCAATGCGCGCCACGAAGCGCGTCTTGATCGGCAGTTTGGCGGCGGCGAGCGTCAGCGCTTCTTTCGCGGTCTGCACGGTCACGCCGTCGATTTCGAAAATCACGCGGCCGGGTTTCACCCGCGCCACCCACAATTCAGGCGTACCCTTGCCGGAGCCCA
>CAVUKM010000009.1:0-575188 GCA_963742085.1 uncultured Alphaproteobacteria bacterium
CCGGGAACCGGCCGGGCCCGCCCCCGCAGCCTGCGACCGCTGATTGCAGAGACAAAATGCGGAGGCAAATAACGGCTGCCGAGGCAAAGAGCGCGACTTCAGAAGCGGAAGTTCACGCCAAGCAGCACCGTCTGTATATCCAATTTAACCACGGCAGGCGTTACGCCGAGGCCGCCGGCCGTCGTCGGTAACTCGTTGATTGGGCCGAACCCTAGATAATTGTACTCCAGTTTCACCGACCAGTTTTGCAGGAAAGCGTATTCGACTCCGGCGCCAGCCATCCACCCGGTACGGTTGAAACTGCCGGATCCGGTACCGCCGATCCCGTCATTGGCGTCGAGCCTGTCTCGGGTCCAGGCGGCGCCGCCCTTGGCGAACACGAGCACCCGATCAAAGGCATAGCCGACACGGCCGGCAGCGGTCGCGATGTAATCGTTCTTGTCGACCACCGTCAGTCCGGCGCCGCCGGCAAAGGGGCCGCCGTCACTAATTTTGATTCCCGACCAAGCGTAACTGCCCTCCGCACCGAACACCACGCTACCGATCTGGTAATTGAACCCCAATTGACCGCCGGCAAGAAACCCGCTGCCGCTTGCCGACGCCCAACCGTCCGTCGGCATGGTCGGGTCCATTCCGCTAACCCGGTTCCAGCCGCCGCCGACCTGGCCTCCAATATAGAAGCCGCTCCAACTGAAGGGGACAACCATTGGCGCCGGCGCTCTCACGGGCGGATTTTCGAAATCGGCAGCCAGGCCGGGTGTGCTCGCAGCCAGCAAGGCCAGAACCGACCAGAGTTTCATACGCACCGTCCACCCCCTGTTTCGCTTCAGGGGGATTTAGTCGAACGGCGCTACGCGGTCTTGGACTGGCGGGCGGCGTCCCAAGACTGACGGGCGCCGGCGATCCCAAGCGGGTTCACGCCCTCGCACTCTACCGGCCGCGCGCCGCCGATGGCGTCAGGCCGAAGCGGCGGCGGAAGCAGCGATTAAAATAAGACAGGTCGTTGAAGCCGCAATCGAGCGCGATGTCACTGATCCGGGCCTCCCCCGCACGCGCCAGCAACTCTGCCGCCTTGCGCAGCCGCAACTCGGTTAGCCGTACCGTGAAACTGGCGCCGGCCTCGTAGAGCAACTCATTGACGTAGCGTTCGGAAAGTCCCGCAGCGTGGCCGAGCTTTTGCGCGGAAAAATCCGGCTCGGCAAAACGCGTTTGCAGAATCATCAGCACCGCCTTCAGCCGAACTGCGCGTAAGCCCCCGCGCCGTGCCGCGGCCGCGACATCGCCATGGGCGCCGAGGCCGACAGCGGCAAGGTCAGTCAGATGTGCCGCGATCGCCATCCCCGCCTCTTCGACCGCGTCCGGATGCTGCAGAAGAAGATCGCTGTAATCCATCGCCAACGACAGCGCCCCGCCGGGCTCCAGCTCGCGGGCAACCAGTTGATCGACGCCGGGGACCAGCGCGCGCAGCGTCGTCATCGGCAGGTGCACATTGGTGAAGCGCTTGTGGCTCGCGCCGTCGGCACTGAAGAACGGTTCGTCGAGCTTGAGCAGCACCATCGAGCCCGGCCGCAGAGTGAATTCGCGGCCGCGATGGGTCACTCGCGCCTCGCGGTTGCCGGTGTTGCGCACGAGACAATAGCGGTCGTCATTGGTCTCCAGCACCTGACGGCGTTCGCGCCGCACCGTGGTGAAGGTGCCGTCACAGCGGCCGAGCATGGTGGTGCCGATATGGATGGAATTCATTGCTGCGCGGAACGGCACATCGGAGGCCGGATCGAGCTCGCCGGTATTGGAAAAATGCTCGAACAACTCAGCGAAGTGGAGAAAACGCTGCCGGTCGTCAAGGCCTTGCGGCAGCATGTCGGTCGACAGCCTTCGCTTAATTACGGACATCGAAAACTAGAACCTGTGCGACGCGCCGGCTTGGCCGGATGAACGCGGCCCGAAGAATGCACTGAGGCTATCAACACTCCCCGACGATTGAAATAGCGCCGAACAGTCCAAATCCGGCGGCACCAAACGCCGGCCAGTCCAAGACCATGGACGAGCTTACCGATACAGCGGAAGCGCCGCCGGGAGGTTCGCGTCTAGCCCGGCCGCGCACCTCCCACAACCGGGGATTGTGGCACTTCAAGAGACCGACAAAGGAGAAAACGATCATGAAAACGTCTTCGGCCCGCGCGTTGCTGCTCGGTGCTGCGATCTCGACCGGCATGGGCATCGGCTATGCCATCGGCGCGCAGCCCCACATGGCGGAGAGCATCGCGTTATTGCAATCGGCACGTAGCGAACTCGCCGCGGCAACACCAAACAAGGGCGGCCACCGCGAACGCGGACTGGCGCTGATCGACCAGGCGATATCCGAAGTCCGCGCCGGCATGGCCTTTGCCGGCGGCTAAGGCGCGACGCGTTTGAATCAATCCAATTTGCACGGAGACTTTCCATGAAAAGACTGATCGTAGCTGCCTTCCTTGCCAGCTCGCTGATGAGCGCCGGGGTCGCCAACGCCATGCCGTTGGTACCCGCCGCATCGGCAGTGAACACCGGTGTCATCGCGGTCGCAGGCGGATGCGGGGCGGGCTTCCATCGCGGGCCCTATGGCGGATGCCTGCAGAATTACGCGAACCCCGGCGCGCACGCCTGTCCGCGCGGCTATCACATCGGCCCGAATGGCGGCTGCCGCGGCAACGGCCGCTAAACTCTCGATCCTTCAAACGCACTGCGCCGGGCGAGCACGGATTCACGCCGCCGCCCGGCGTCAGCGCGGCGCTGATCCGTGCAGATGTCTTGCGGCAAGCCCTTCGCTGGGTCGGGCCTCGGAAATTGATTCCACAATTAAGTGCAACGGGCCCGCGCGACTGTCGGTACACCTTGCGCAGCGTGAACAGCCGGCGAACACCAGAGCGGCCAAGCAATCGGCCCGCTTTCAAATGATTAATTGGAACAGAGCCTTATCAGGTAGCTGGCAGGAGTGGCAGGGCTCGAACCTGCGACCCCCGGTTTTGGAGACCGGTGCTCTACCAATTGAGCTACACTCCTATCGGGAACCTGCGTCGCCGCCGTTCCGCGCCGTTTCAAGCATAGGCAACGGCCGGAATGCAAGGGCGAAGCCGCTCGATGCCCTGTTCAACCCGGGTCTTCGTCGCCAATCTTGGTCGACCCCGAGACATTATTAAGACGAGAGGGAGAGAAAATGACCCCGCAAGCCGCCGCCAGCCCCGCCCCCGCCCCGCAGACCCCGCCGCTCCCCCAGGCAAAGCCGGAATCGCTCGGGCTCTCGCCGTTGCGGCTGCAGCGCATGTCGGACGCGTTTAAACGCGAGATCGACAAGGGAACCATCCCGGGCGTGACCGTCATGGTGGCGCGGCATGGCCAGATCGGATGGTTCGACGCGCTCGGCCGTCAAAGCCCGGCAGCCGCCACGCCGATGGCGCCGAACACGATTTTCCGCATCTTCTCGATGACAAAACCAATTGTCTCCGTCGGCATCATGATGCTGGTGGAGGAAGGTCATTTGCTGCTCAACGACGCGGTCGCCAAATACATTCCGGAATTCGCCAACCAGAAGGTCGGCGTCGAGAACAATGGTCGGCTCGATCTAGTGCCCCTGCAGCGCCCGATCACGATCCACGATCTGCTGCGGCACACTTCCGGCATCGCTTACGAACACACCGGAAACCATCTGGTGCAGCAGCTGTATCAGCAGTCGCGGGTGCGCAGCCGCAAGATCACCAACGCCGAACACGCAACCCTGATCGCGAGCCTGCCGCTGATATGCCAGCCCGGCACCGAGTGGAACTACAGCCGCTCCACCGACATCCTCGGGCGCCTCATCGAAGTCGTCACCGGCAAGACGCTGGCTGCGTTCCTGACCGAACGCATCCTTGCGCCCCTGCAAATGGCCGAGACCGCGTTCCACGCCGGCGAGGAAAACGCCGATCGTCTCGCCGAGCCGTTTGCGAACGATCCGTGGAACGGCGAGAAGATTCAGCTCTTCGACATGCTTGAAAAGCCCGCCATGGAATCCGGCGGCGGCGGCCTCGTCTCGACCACCATGGACTATGCGCGGTTCTGCCAGATGCTGCTCAACGGCGGAACGCTCGATGGCGTCAGGATCGTCGCCCGCAAGACGCTGGAGTTGATGGCGTGCGATCATCTCGGCCCCGGCGTCCAGATCCAGGCGGGCGCGCTGATGCAGCCCGGAATCGGCTTCGGCCTTGGCTTCGCCGTGCGCACCCAAGACGGCATGGCGCCGTTCCCGGGCTCGATCGGCCAGTTTTTCTGGAGCGGCATGGGCGGGACCTTCTTCTGGATCGATCCAAAGGAAGATCTGTTTGCCGTGTTCATGTCGCAGGGACCCGGCCAGCGCGAATATACCCGCACGCTGGTCCGGAACCTCGTCTATGCGGCGGTGGACTAGTTTTCCGCATCAGCTGATCGTCGCGCCGCCGTCGATCACGATGGTCTGCCCGGTCATGAAGGTGCCGGCGGCTGAGCCCAGAAACACCGCGGCGCCGGCGATTTCGTCGGGTTCGCCGATCCGCAGCAGCGGCGAACGCGCGTTGGAGGCCTTCAGCGTTTCCGGATTTTCCCACAACGCGCGCGCGAAATCGGTCTTGATCAGGCCGGGCGCGATGCAGTTCACGCGGATGTTGTGCTTGCCGTATTCGCAGGCCAGATTGCGCGCGAGCTGCATGTCGGCCGCCTTGGAAATCGAATAGGCGCCGAGAACCGTCGAGCCCTTGAGACCGCCGATCGACGAAATGATGGTGATCGATCCATCCTTGCGCTCGATCATCTGCGGCACCACGAGCGAGATCAGCCAGTGGTTGGCGACGATGTTGTTGTCGAGAATCTTGCGGAATTGCTCGTCCGAGATTCCGGCCTGCGGCCCGTAATAGGGATTCGACGCGGCGTTGCACACCAGCGTGTCGATCTTGCCGAACACGCGGGTGGTTTCCTCGACGAGATGTTTCAGATCGTCCTTGGTCGAGATGTTGGCGGCGAGTGCGAGCGCGACCTGCTTGCCGGCCTTGTCGTTGATCGCCTTGGCGACCTCATCGCAGGCCGCCTGCTTGCGCGAGGAGACCACCACCCTGGCGCCATGCTCGGCCATCCGCTCGGCGATGGCGCGGCCGATGCCGCGCGAGGAACCGGTGATGACGGCGACTTTTCCAGACATATCGAACAAGGTCATGTTTCGCTCCCTCTTCCTTGATCCGGCAGCGGATGCGCCGGTTTTGCTTTGGTTCGGCTTAAGGCCGTTCAGGCCAGTTTGCTGGCGGTTGCGGTTTCCGGTCCCGCCGGCTGATGCATGGCGTGACGCGACGCGCCTGCGATCCACGGCTGCTGGTTGACCATCGGAACCCGCCAGCCGCTGTGATCGGCGCTTGCGAGGTGGTCCAGCCGCGTCACCGAACAATTGTCGATGGTGAAGGCAAGCCCCTTCTCCGGCTGATTGCCGAGCGCAAGCCCGATCGCGGCCTTGATGGTTCCACCGTGCGCGACCGCGATCACGTCCCTGCCGGCGTGTTCGCTGTTGATCCGCTCGATCGCGCCGCGAACGCGGTTGTACAGGTCCAGAAAACTCTCGCCGCCCGGCGCGGGATCATCGATCGGCGCAAACCAGTAGCTGCCGACCGCGGCCGGCCGGCTCGCAAAGAACGCGGCGCGGTTCAACCCCTGCCATTCGCCGAGATGCTGTTCGGCAAGCGCGGCTTCCTGCAGCAGGCCTGGCGGTCTCGGAAATCCCGCCGACCAGATTGCATCGGCCGTCTGATGGGTGCGCTTCAGATTGCTCGCATACCAGACCGCGCCGCGCGGCAGGATTCTGCCCACCGCCTCGAATACAACGCGGTCGCTGGTATCGCAGCCGATGTCGGTCTGGCCGTAGATGCAGCCGCCGTCCTCGCGCACCGGCGCGTGACGCACCCACCACCACCTCGTCGCGACCACGCCCGAGGGAACGGCATGCTGCGCGACGAATGGAGCGGCTTGATTGGACATCGCCAAGACCCTTCAATACAGTTGTGTGTCCTACGTCAGGGCACGCGTTACCTCAAGTGATCTCGCCTCAAGTGACTTCAAGCAACTTGTCCTCAAGCAGCTTTGCGCGTTTGAAATCTTGTTTGAAATTCCGTAGCACGGCAAGCCAATCCAACTTGATGCGTTCCAACCTGACGTGTTTTCTTCATGCTTTGATGAAGAATGCCATGGATAAGAATTAAGCAGGGAGAAACTCATGGGCCGCCTCGAGAGCAAATCCGTCATCATCACCGGCGCCGGCAGCGGCATCGGGCGCGCGGCTTCGCTTCTGTTCACCAGGGAGGGAGCCAGGCTGATCGCGGTCGACCGCACCGAGGCCGTCAAGGAAACCGTCGAGCAGGTCCGCAAGGCCGGCGGCACCGCGGAAGCCGTGGTCGCCGACGCCGGTTCCGAAAAGGACGTGATCGCCTTTGTCGACAAAGCGGTCTCCCGTTACGGGCGGCTGGATGCGATCTGGGCCAATGCCGGAATCAGCGGCGGGCTGGTGCCGCTTGCCGAGCAGACCGTGGAACATTGGCAGGAGATCCTGCGCATCAATCTGATCGGCCCGTTCCTCGCCATCAAATATTCGATGCCGCATATGATCAAACAGCGATACGGCTCGATCGTCTGCACCGCGTCGGTGGCTGGCTTGAAGTCCGGCGCCAGCGGCCATCCGTATGCGGCGAGCAAGGCGGGCGTCATCAGCCTGGTACAGACCACGGCCTACTCGCTGTCGGGCACCGGCGTTCGGATCAACGCGGTCTGTCCCGGCCTGATCGAGACCGGCATGACCAAACCGATCTTCGACAATGCCAGGGAACGCGGCACGCAAGACAAGATCGGCCAGCTCAACCCACTCAAGCGCGCCGGCCAGCCGCAGGAGCTCGCGGCGATGGGGCTGTTCCTCGCCAGCGACGAGGCCTCCTACGTCAACGGCCAGGCGATCCCGGTCGACGGCGGCCTCACCGCCTCGATGCCGTACACGGGGAAACCGATTTAGGGCCTCCCATCTCCGGCCAGCATCGTCGTCCCTGCGAACGAACGCAGGGACGACGCACCGTGATGTGCGTTCGCTGCGGATTCAAATTTCAAACAGCCAAGAGCAAAGGGTTAAACTCGTCATTGCGAGCGCAGCGAAGCAATCCATAGGGCAACAAGAAAGCAAGCGTGGATTGCTTCGTCGCTTGCGCTCCTCGCAATGACATCGAGATATGCGTCCGCGATCTCGCCGCTTGTTTGCGTGAGTTTTGGCCTGCTCGTTCCGCCCTCTCCAATCAGAGGGCGCAGGGAATGCCGGGCGCCCGATGCGCCCGCAGCCGCGTGTGTAGTGGTAGAAAGCACACGCGTTAGTCACCACGGTCACACCGGAAACACCCGGCATTCCCCGCGCAATGGTTTTAACGGTTTCCTTCGCGCTCTCCTTGGTGACCGGGCTTTCTTGCCACCATCGCCCCCGAGAAGCCTGCTTCTCAGGAACTTGACGCCAGCGTCGGGGCGTCAGGACCACACGACTTCGCCGTCCGCTTCAGCGCCGCTCGTCAGCGCGCCGCCAAAGCGTCCATCGCATCCCGCTCCCAACGTTCGTGACGACCGCGAAGCGCCCCTCTTGTGAGGCGGGACGGAGCGAATCAATAAAGCTGTTTCTACCAAACCGCGAAGCTAAATATTTTTCGCAGGAGGGCTGGACAGAGAATTCACAAAACAGCCCGTCGGGCAAATCACCGTGTCTTGTTTGCGCTCGCCTTTGACGAAGACAGTCAGGCGTTTCGAGCTAGATGCGCGCAAAATTTACCGGCGCGATGTAGACATCCTGGGCGCCCGGTTTGGCGGCCGGGAATGCCGGAAAGGGACTGGCGCGGCGCAGGATTTCGAGCGCCTCGTGATCGAGCACGTCATTGCCCGACGATTTCGTCACTGAGCTCTCGACCACCGCGCCCGCGCGGTTCAGGACAAACCTCACCACCACCGTGCCCTGTGCCCCTCGCGCCGACGATGGATAGCGCTTGAATCGCTGCAGGTGACCGAACACCAGCGCGTTGTAGGCGTCGGAGCCGGCTTGAGTAAATTGGCCGACATGTTCAGTCTTCTGCGGCGCGCGCGTTTCGGGTGCGGGGGGCCTCTCTTCCGGCTTCGGCTTTTCCACTTGCTTTGGCTCGACCCGCGGCAGCGTGACCTCCGCCTCTTGCGGTGACGGCGGCTGCACCACCTCATCCATTGGCTTTTCCTCGACCTTGGGCGGATCCTTCGGCGCCGCCTCGGCCTGCTGCATGGTCGGCCCGACCGCGATGTCCTGGTTCTGAATCTCGGGCGAACTGCTTTCGACCGGCGCAAGAGTCACGGCGATGGCCGGAATGACATCCGGCGGCACTGCCTTTCGGGCGTACCACCACACTACCGCCGCGACGATGGCTGCGTGGAGCGCCAGGATCGCAAGCGCCGCAACCGCCCAGCGCGCCAGGCCGCGGCGTTCCGGCAGATACAGCGTAAGCGCGTTCATTATTTGGCCGCCGGTTCTTCCAGCCCGACCAGGGCGAGCTTGAGATAACCGGCGTCGCGCAAACTGTTCATCACCCCCATCAGACCGCCATAACTGAGCGTCTTGTCGGCCCGGACAAAGATCGTTGCATCCTTGCGGTTGCTGGTGGCGGTATCGAGGGCGCCTGCAAGCGCCTCGCGCGCAACCACGGTGTCGCCGACGGCAATGGTCTCGTCCGGCTTGATGGTCACGAACACCGGCTTGTCCGGCCGCGGTTGCTCGGGTGCGGCGCTGGCGGGCAGGTTGACGCCGATATCGACGGTCGCGAGCGGCGCGGCCACCATGAAGATGATGAGCAGCACCAGGATGACGTCGATGAACGGCGTGACATTGATCTCGTGCTGGATTTCGAGATCGTCGTTGCCCGAACGTGAACCAAGACGCATCGCCATCACTTCACTCCCGCAGCACGCGGCAACGGAGCGACGCGGCCCCGGTGTCCGCGGCTGACCATCAGGAGGAGTTGCGCCGAGGCGTCGCCCAGCAGGGTGCGGTAGCCGCTTATTACGCGCGCAAGATGGTTGTAGATCACGACTGCCGGAATGGCTGCGACAAGCCCGAACGCGGTGGCGAGCAACGCCTCCGCGATGCCCGGCGCGACCACCGCGAGATTGGTGGTGTGGGATTCGGAAATTCCGATGAAGGAGTTCATGATACCCCAAACCGTGCCGAACAGGCCGACGAACGGGGCCGTGGCGCCGATCGTCGCGAGGATACCGACGCCGCGCGAAACCTGCCGCGTCATCGCGGCTTCCACGCGCTCCAGCCGCAATGCGACGCGCTCCTTGAACCCGTCGTCGATGGTCCCGCCCGACAGCTCCGCTTCGCGCGCCGTGGACAGGATGAGTTGCGCGACGGCGTCCCTCTCCGCCCCGCAAGCGCGTACCGCATCCATAAGACCGCCCCCGCCTTCCAGCATCTTAAGCCGACGGTTTGCGACCTTCTTCGCAACGCGCAGCTCGACGGTCTTGGCAAGCCAAACCGTCCAGGTCGCGAACGAAGCCAAAGCAAGCCCCACCATCACCGCCTTCACCACGATATCGGCATTGAGGAACATGCCCCAAGGCGACAGGTTTCTCGGCAGCAAGGGATTTGCACCCTGGGCGAACGCGGGTTCTACTGAAATCGCGAGGCAGGCGAGGAAGCCCGCGAGTCTCGCCTCCAATACGCTGCACCGTCCACCGCCGGGCTCACGCTGTTTTTCGTTATGCCACATGTGGTCCTCTCCCATTGATCCGGCCGCCGGTCCCGGCGCCTCACAGTTTCTGCGTAATGCCAACAAAGAAGCCACGGCGTGGGCCGAACTGCGGTGCGAATACACCGATGCCGGAGCCGTCCCTGATTTCATAGATGGTGTCGAAAAGGTTCACGATGTCGAAGCGCAGCGTGGTCGGCTTGTTCGGAGCCACGATGTTGAAGTCGTGCGAGATCCCCAGATTGATCTGGCTATACGGCGGTACGTGATCGGCATTTGCAAATCCCGACCGTAGCCCGCTGCCGTAGATCATCGAGGCACTGAAGCGCGTCCCGTTCCAGAGATAGGAAGCGCCGGCCGAGGCGGTCAGCTGCTGGGCATGATCGGTGAAGATAAAGTGGTTGGCGATGAAGGCCAGCTCGTCGGGGCCGAACAGAAACTGGTTCGAGACGATGTCAGTGCCGATCTGCGTCGCCCAGGCGAGGTTTCCGTAGGCGCGGAAATTGCCATTGGTGTAGTTGGCCTTGAGTTCGACGCCCTCGTTGATCCCGCGCGCGTAGTTAAATCCGGTTAGCACATAGGCCTGCCCAAATTGTCCATCGTCGAGCAGGTCGCGGGCGGTCTTGTAGTAGGCGTCGATACCGACTTCGAGTCCGGGTATCGCACGGATCTTCTGAACGACGCCGATATCGAAAACATTCGACCGTTCCGGCAATACCGGATCGTTGATCGGGACGGCGGGAGTTTGCGTGTTGGCGGGGGCGGTTGGGGGCGTAACAAGCGCCAGATTGACCGGGGCAGCGATCACCTGCTGCGGGGGCGTGAAGTTTCGCGCGTAGCCAATATGGAAGGTGGTGGTGTCATAGGGTTTCCAGGTCAGGCTGATGCGCGGACTGAGCTGGTTGGCATCGACATACTGGTACCATCTGGTCGAACCGCAGACCTGCGTTCAGCGTCAACTGGTTGGTGATCTTCCATTCGTCTTGAAGATAGGTACCGATCAGCCAGCCGAGCTTGGAGCTGGAATCGAAGACGTTGAATGGCGGACCGAACGGAGCGCCGCTTGCGGGATCGGTCTGGTTGCCGGTCGCGGGATCGACCGGCAACACGGTCGATATGTTGGTGACCAGCGAGCGTTCCGCACTGACGGAAAATCCGAAGCGCAGCGTGTGAGCGTAGCCGATGCGCCAGGAAGTATCCTCCTGAATGCCATTGGTGGCGCTCTGGCGGTAAACGTCCGACGCCACGCCATTGATTAGGATGTCGCCGACAAGATCGGGCCTGTAGTGCAACTGGTTGTAACGGTTGAAATAGGAGATCTGGTAGTCGATATCTCCCGTCGATTTCTGGTAGGCAAGGACGTTGAACTGCGTGAGCTCATACTGCCGCTCATTGAGTTGCGACGAATCGAAGGTGTTCAACCCGAAGGCCGCAAAGTTGGCCGGTTGTCCGGGATTGTCGGGAATCTGAAATGCCGCGTTCGATACGCCGCTCATGAAGGTCAGGCGGCTGGTGGGATCGAGCACGGTCGAGAGGTAGAGAAAGCCTTTTTCCTGCTGCGTGTGGTCGTGGATTGCTTCATTTGCCGGCGTCGGGTTCTCGATTCCCAGATTGTTCTGCAAATAACGCCCGGATAAGAAATACTGGGTCTGTCCAACCGTGCCACCATATTCAAAACTCGGCGTGATGGTTCCGTGGCTGCCGCCGTAGACGCTGACGCTTCCAGCGTTGTTGAAAGCGTCGGTTTTGGTCTGGATGTCGAGAACGCCGGCGGTGCGCAAGCCGTACTGTGCCGGTAGCGCGCCGGTGATCAGGCTAAGGCTGCCGATGATGCCGGTGTCGAGGATCTGGCTGAAAGCCCCGACGCCGTCAGGGAGCTGAATGCCGTTGATGCGATATTGAAGATTGCCGTGCTCGTTGCGCACGTGCAACTCGCCGCTGGCGGCTGAGTCCTGTGCTACGCCGGGTGTTTGCAGCAGCACTTTGTCCAGGCCGGTGTTCGTGCCCTGCGGCAATGCCTCGATCGCCTGCTGGCTCAGCTGATATGTGCCGGCGCCGAGCGGGGCCAGGATGTTCCGCCGTGCAGCATCGAAGGCCTGGTTCTGCTTGGCTACCACTTCGGCCTGCGTTGACGCAGGCGTGAGATTGGCCACGACCTGAGGCGGCCGTGTGCGAGGCTGTCGCCGTTCGACCGGCGCAACCACGCGAGTTTCAGGCAAGACATTGGCGCCGGCGGCCTGCTCTGGCGCCGCTGGGGCGGGCGGCGGCTGCGGGACAGGCGTGGCGCTCTCCTGCTGGGGCTGCGGAGTAGTGATTGGAGACGACGGCTGTGGTGTAGCGGCGGGAGGTTGCGGCACGGCCGCAGCGGGCGGCGCCTGCGAGGCATTGTCGTTCTGCGCCAGAATGGGAGCACTCGATGCGGCAAGCAGCGCCAGCGACGATGCGGAGAAGAGAATCCTGCGCTTGAGGCGCGAGGACCGGGGACCAATCATGACGAAATCCTGACTTCCCGCTTCGGGGCGAAAAATGCGCCACCCACGCGGTCTTCGAACGGGAGCTTCGTGCCCCATCGCGATAACGAGCCTCAGCCCGCGGCGCTAAAGGGGAATCGAAGCAGCGATGTCAGGAAATCGGTGGCCCGCGCGGTTGGAATGCCGCCCGCGATGGCTCGACGAGGGCAAGAACGGGTTCGACCGTGCGATCGATTGTTATATTGGTAAGTTCTAGTCGGCAAAACAGGCGGCGTCGAGGCGAGCGCGCTCGCCATCGCGGTCGCAGCCACGCAGATCGGGCAGAGATAGTCGGCATGGCTATCGTCGGGATTGCCTTGCTTCTGGCCGTCGTCCGACGACGCGCTGGGCGCCGCCACTGCGGCGACCCAGCGCCCAGAAGAATTGCCTTCGATCGCGTGGAAGTGACCAAAGGAAAGGCCAAGGTTCATCGCCAGCGCGATCAGCGCCAGCCATGTACATTGCCCGATCGTGTCCCGAAACCAGCGCATTCGAGTGGCAATGTCCCTCGGTTTTCAGCCGCGGCGCGATCTTATCTGAGCCACCATCTCCGTCAATTGTAAGTCCGTGATCACGCCGCGCCCGATCTCTGAGAAGACTATTCTCGAACCACGTCTGCTTTACACCCAAAAGCAGACATTCCCAGGAGTTTACGAGTACACTCCTACTTCCCGTTTTGGGGTCATTATCCTCACGACGGACCCGCGCAGGCGGTCGATGCGTCGCGCCGCAGTGCAGCCCTTCGGCCTCCGTGTAATGATAGGCTTGTGGCGAATCAGGAGGTTCCACGATGGGTGGTGACGGCAATAGCAAAATCGCTTGGCACAGGGTTCAGCTCAAGAAGAACCGCGAAGCGTTGAAGGCCCTGGAAACCGCCCGGTTCACGATTGGCGAAATTGCCAATTCGAGAACGACCGGCCAAGCGCGCGAAACCATAATCCAGCTGAAGCGAAAGATCGAGGAATCCGAAAGATGCATCGCGGAACATGAGCGGCAAACCAGGCGGCCTGTCGCAACGGACCTTCAAACCCTGTCGAGCGTAGCGGGCTGGAGCAGCTGGAACGCCCGCGCCAATGGCGGCCGGTGACCGCCGGAACAACCATGCGACGCAGCAACGACCGTATCCTCACGACCCACACGGGAAGCCTCCCGCGTCCGCCCGGGTTGACGAGGCTCTATGCCCGGCGCTCGCGCGGCGAAGTCGTCGACGCGGCCGAAATCGAGCAGGCCGGCCACGCGGCCTTGCAGGGGATCGTTCCGAAACAGATCGAGGCCGGAATCGATATCGGCAATAACGGTGAACAGCAGCGCGAAGGATTTTTTCTCCACGTCAGGCACCGAATGACCGGCTTTGGAGGAACCTGGAAGCGGTGGCCGCGCGCCGATGTCGAGCGCTACCCCGTTTTCAAGCAGTTGCTGGAACAACAAAATGCCGGCAAGGAAATGGTCAGCAACTTCGCGCCTCCAAAGGTCATCGGCGAAATCCGCTACACCGGCGCCGCGCAGGCGACGCAAGAATGCGTCGATTTCCGCGATGTCCTCAATGCCCGCGCGGCGGCCGGCCAGAACGGCTTCATGGAAGCGTTTCTCACGGCGCCGTCGCCCGGCATCGTCGTGGCCGCGATCCGCAACGAGTATTACGACACCGAGGACGCCTATCTCGCCGCCGTCGGCCGCGCCTTGCAGGTGGAATACGAAGCGATCGCCGCGCAAGGCTTCCTGCTTCAGCTCGACTGTCCGGATCTCGCGCTGGAGCACCACATTTCGTTTCAGGACCGTCCGGAATCCGATTTTCTCGATTTCGTCGAGCGCGTGGTTGCGACCATCAACGAGGCGCTGCGCAACATTCCGCGCGACAGGGTCCGCATGCATGTGTGCTGGGGAAATTATGAGGCGCCGCACGACCGCGACGTGCCGCTTGCGACGATCCTGCCGCTGATCGCACGAATGAACGTTGGCGCCCTGGTGTTGCCGTTCGCCAATCCCCGCCATGCCCATGAAGTGCGATGCCTTGAAGGGCAATCGATCTCCGACGACCAGATCGTCGTCGCCGGCGTCATCGACTCGACGACGAACTTCGTCGAGCATCCTGAAGTGGTGGCCGAGCGGATCGAACGCGTCGCCAGGACGCTCGGCGATCGCAGCCGCGTCATCGCCGGAACGGATTGCGGCTTCGATACCTCCGCCGGCGGTGGTCGCGTCGCGGAGGACGTCGTATGGGCGAAGCTTGCCGCCTTGAGCGAAGGCGCCCGCATCGCGTCAAGCCGGCTGTTCTAGTTTGGCGGACGCCAAGCCGGGCTGCCTGGCGGTTCTGCGGTTGATCGCCGAAGCAGTAGCCGCCGGCAGGCTCGGCGCCGCGCCCGATACCTTCCGAGCCCGCCGCGATCAGGTGTCTCGGCGAGCCGGCGTTCCGGGATTTGTCCCGGTTTCCCGTCCAGGTGTTGCGCCCCGGAAACAGTATCCTCTCGCGGGCAATGGTAGGGTTTGACGCTCATTTCCCGGAAATGGGGTGTCCACCATGAAGAAGCTCTTGCTCGGCGCCCTCGGCCTTGCGGCAATGGCTACTTCCGCCTCTGCGGCCGATCTCGCGGCCCGGCCGGTCTACAAGGCGCCGCCTCCGGTTGCGCCGGTCTTCAATTGGACCGGATTTTACGCTGGGCGGCGAGTTGGGCGGAAAATGGGGGCAGACCAACTGGACCACAACAAGTACTTCGGACTTTCCCGGCAAGATCGTGGACGCTTCGTTCCGAAGAAACTACGATCCATCGGGGCTCCGGGCCGGATTGCTATGCGGGCTACAATTGGCAGATCACCAACTGGGTGGTCGGCCTCGAGGGCAGCGGCGCGTGGACCAACAGCACAGCGAGCGCCGCGGGTATCCCCGGCTGCACCATTTTATGTTTCCCGTTAGCGCCCGGGCCTGGCGTTGACGTCGCTTCCGTAAAGATGGGCTGGGACGCCAGCGCGCGCGCCCGTGCCGGCTACCTCGTAACTCCAAGCGTATTGTTTTACGGAACGGCCGGTCTTGCCTGGCAAGCCATTCAGGCATCGGGATTCTGTCAGCATAGCGCCGAAGACCCGGTGTGCTCGGTTGCCGCCGGAAACCCGTTTGATACACAAACCAACAGCAAGGTCCTTACGGGCTGGACCCTTGGCGGCGGCGTCGAAGCGAGGATTTACGGAAACTGGCTGCTGCGAGGCGAATACCGGTATTCGAACTTTGGCACCTTCAACGGTGTTCTGCCTTTCAACTCCTCGGGCGCGCCTCCCGGGGCGGATTTCGTCCGCTACAACCTGTCGGTCAACACCCACATCGCTACCGTTGGCCTTGCCTACAAGTTCGATTGGGGCGGTCCGGTCGTCGCGCGATACTGATCTCGCTCCGTCCCGCGCCGGAGTTTTCCCTTTCCAGTCGCCACCCCGGAGACAGTTGCCGCCTGCAACCGGGCAGAGCGCCGTGCCAATCTACTTC
Organism: uncultured Alphaproteobacteria bacterium; assembly: GCA_963742085.1. Taxonomy (GTDB): domain Bacteria; phylum Pseudomonadota; class Alphaproteobacteria; order Rhizobiales; family Xanthobacteraceae; genus Bradyrhizobium. Next base: position 15,741 of record CAVUKM010000009.1, read on the forward strand.
GATACGCCGCTCTTCTTCGACCCGTCGTCTTTCTTCGCGGGGCCCCTTGTGTCCCTGGCCATGGCGTCCAACTTCACGCCAACGCCCCTCGACATACCGTTCCTGAAATCGATGTCCTGCGCCATCGGATCCTGAGCGAAGGCCGCGGAAGCGCGCGCCAGGCCGAGCGAAAGGGCAACAGCCGAAATTCCGAGCACGATGCGCCTGCTGATGGTCATGGATGGGTCTTCCCTTTTTAAACCGGTTCTCTAAGGCGGCATATGCCCCTGTGCCAAAGACGATCCCGAGATCGCGATTGTTACTGCGGGATTGAAAAAGCTCCACGCGCACGCCGGCGACCGGGACCACCGCCATGCTATTGCTGCGTCGCGAAGCCCACGCTAGGCTCTTTACGGATTGGTGCAGGAGGGGCGCGTGACCACATCGGACGACGGCAAGATTTCCCGGGATCGCCGCGAGGCGCTGCGCTACGCGTTGGCGGCCGGCAGCGGTGCGGCGCTGGCCTCCGCCCTTGTGAGCCCGGCGGCGGCGCAAGGAAGCGCGGATAACACGCTCGATCGCATCCGCGCCAACAAGGTGCTGCGCATCGCGGTGCTGCCGGGAGAGCTGCCCTATTTCAACAAGGACCTGGCCACCGGAAAATGGTCCGGCTTTTCGATCGAGATGGCCAACGACATCGCCAAGCTTCTCGACGTCCAGCTCGAATACACCGAATCGACCTACGGAAATTCGATCCTCGACCTGCAATCGAACAAGATCGACCTCGGCTTCGCCCTCAATCCGACCCCGCAGCGCGCGCTGGTCGTCGATTTTACAGCCACCGTATTCCCGCATCCGTTCGGCGCCATGCTGAGAAAGGGACTGGAGGCCAAGAGCTGGGCCGACGTCAACAAGCCCGAAGTCAAGATCGCGGTCGATGTCGGCTCGGCCAACGAGACGGTGGCCCGCCGCTTCGCGCCGAATGCCACGATCAAGTCGCTGAAGTCGCGCGACGAGGTGATGCTGGAGATGTCGTCGGGGCGGGTCGATTGCGTGGTCAACGCGCTGGTGCTTGGCCTCACCGCGATCGCCAAGAACCCGAACCTCGGCACCTACAGGATCCTGCAATCGCCCTCGGTCGCGATTCCTTCCAGCATGGCGGTCCGGCGCGAGCCCGATAAACGCTGGCGCGATTTCCTGTCGGTGTGGGTCGACTACAACCGCGGCATCGGGCAGATGCGCGAATGGTTCGTCAAGGGACTGTCGCTGAGCGGCGTGAAGCCGGAAGACGTGCCGGTCGAACTCAATATCTGAGGCGGCTTTCGAAGAGAACTTCGAAACCGGCGCGTTGATTGCCCGTATTCACAAATCGAGCTTGTTCAGCGCGCCTGGCCGATGTGCGCTGTGCTCCGATAGATGGGGTAATCGGCCGACCAAATTCCGCAACGCCACGAAATGTCGCGATCTGCCATGAGGGGATATCCGCGGAAATCGGGTGGTGGCGTCGTCTCGTCCAGGTAAGCATTGCCTCCAGGGCCGGGCCGGATGCTCGGTCAGGACGAATGACTCGGCCGGAGGATGTTGATGACCGCCAAGACCTACGGGACGCTGAGCCCCGAGCGGCAGAAGGCATTGAGCGGGCTGGAATTCGTCCAGGGCCTCGCCAGTGGCGCGCTACCCCTGAATACCATCGCGCAAACCCTGGGCTACGACATTGTCGAGGCCGAAACCGGTCGTGTCGTCATCACGCTCGTGCCGAATGGGTCTCACCTCAATCCATGGGGCACCGTGCATGGCGGTCTCACGGCGACACTTCTCGACAGCTGCATGGGACTGGCCGTTCAATCGACGCTTGAGAAAGGCTTCGCCAGCACGACGCTCGAATTCAAAATTTCGCTCGTCCGCGCCATCACCCCGGAGACGGGCGAGATCAGAGCCGAGGGTAAGGTCCTAAACGCCGGCCGTCGCATCGGCACCGCGGAGGGCCGCGTCGTCGACCATTTGGGCCGACTACTCGCCCACGGCACGACGACGTGCCTCATCTTCGAAAGTTGAAGAAAAGCGATCGACCATATTGCCGCCGGGACGGTTGAACCGACGCAAGAGCAAACCCCGGCCAATCACGTCCGTGGCCCGTCGTACGGCCTGGCAGCCGTGCGCATCTGGGCCGCCTTCAACTCAAATCAAGCCTTTTTCGCTCGCAGCATCAGCACGCCGAGAACGACCGCTACGATAAACAGCGCGGGCACGTCCGCAAATAGATGACCTGTTTCCATTGGGTCCGTGAAAGACTGTCCGGCCATAATGGCCCCGTGGACCAGGCTTGACCAAACCGTGAACCAGATCAGGCTGCTATGGGCTTTCGGATCGCGCGACGCCAGCAGCAGAAATACGCCTAGCGTTGCGTAGACGCCAACGATCATCAACAGGTAGTGAGAATGGCCATGTCCCCACGTCCAGCCGGACGGCCAAACGATGATCAGTGGATAAATACCGAAGACGAGAAAAAGCCCGATGGCAATCAGTGCAATGCGTAGCAAGCGGTCAGCATCCATTTGCTGTACTCCCCTGTCTTATCCTTGCCTCTCCTAATCCTTTGTCGGGGCAGCCGCTCGGCGGTTCAGCGTCGCAGGCGATTTTGGCCGCTCCGGGCTCAATCGCGTCGCTCACAAAAGTCTTGTTCACAAAAGTCCGGTTCCCGCTTGATCGGTTCCCGAACCCCAGTGAAATCAAGGATTCTCCTAAATCGTGACGGTGATTGTCGCTTTTTGGCCCTCAATCGCAGCGTACTGGTCAACCAGAATAATGAGGAGGCATCCCCCAATGCCGACGACAAACGGTTTGACCGACCGCCATCCTTTGCCTCGCTTTCTCGTCGAACAGGCCGAAGAACCCGAGCAGTGGGAGAACGCCTGGGACAGATCGGTTATCCCGTCGCGAATCCCCAAGACGAGTATTTTGATTTTCGTCGTAACGACGATCGCGATCGGCGTCGCGGTTATATCGGTTGGAAACCCGGTCGTGCTCCTCGCAAACCTCACGGCCTCGCTGTTCGACACCTCGGCGTTGCAGCCCGACACCGGCCAATCGACGCCAACAACTCAATCAGCCGCCGGCACTCAGGATTTGTTGACGACTGCAAGGGACGCGCCGCCAATCAACCCCGGCGCTAACCCCGAGGCAGCGCCGCCATCGGATGGCAAGACCGCCGCAACGGACGCACCAACGCGCAACGAACTTGTTGCCGCTGTTAAACCTGCCGATCAAAGTCAGGCCGTAGCGGGTCAACCGTCAGCCGATGAATTGTTCAAGCAATTCCAGGCGTGGGCGGCAGAGCAAGATCAGCGGGCACAGGCAAGAACCATACGACCCGCTCAAGATCCCCCGGCACAGGTTGTGCAAAATGCCCGAAGACGGGTCCGGCCCATGCTGGTGCACCGACAGGTCCGCCACGTGCAGAATGCGCGGGCAGAGATCCGGGCGGTGCAAGATCCCCGAAATACGGTCCGGCGGGAGCAAAATGGGCGGGTACCGGTCCCGCCCGTACAGGACGCCCAGGCACAGGGTCAGCCTGTGCAAAATGCCCAGACACCATCGTTCCTGCAAGGCTTCGGCTGGCGCAATTAGACCCGGCAGGAAGTGACGCTCTCCAGGCCTGATCAGGCGGTTTCGATCGGCGGTCTTGTTGTCGGAAGTGATTTTCCGAGCATTGGAGACTCAGCGAGAGGCTTTGCGGGCCAGTCCGGCATCAAGCCGAATTTGGCTGCGTGCCAATGAGTCGGCACCCCGCTCAAGCCTTGTCGTAGGTCATGCCGCGCTCGAGCCTGCGCGCGGCGAGCGTGGCCGGAAACAGGATCGCAAAATAGATCAAGGCGACGATCGTATAGACCTCCAGCGGCCGGTAGGTGTCGGCGTTGATCAGGGTCGCGTTGTAGACGAGATCAGGCACGGCAATCACCGACACCAGCGAGGTGTTCTTCAGCTGGGTCACCGACTGGTTGACGTAGGGCGCCAGCATCGGCTTCAGCGCCTGCGGCAGGATCACCAGCCGCAGCGTGCGCCAGGGCCGCAAGCCCAAAGCGCGTGCCGCGTCCCACTGTCCGCGATGCACGCTTTCGATGCTGCCGCGAACGATCTCGGCGTAGAACGCCCCGCCATAGAGCGACAGCACGGTGACAGCGGCGACGTGCGCCGGGATGTTCACCCCGATGACGACCGGAAAAGCGTAATAGAACCAGATGATCTGAACCAACAGCGGCGTACAGCGAAACAGTTCGATATAGGCGAGCAGAAGCCAGTCGATCACGGGCAAGCGCCGCAGGCGCAGGATGCCGACGACCAGACCAATCACTGTTCCGAGCAGGACGGTGCCGATCGTATAGGCGATGGTCCAGCCGAGCCCGAGCCAGAACAGGTGGCTGTATTTGCCGAGGATCGCGAAATCCCAAACGTAGTTCATGCCGGACCCCGTATGCCACACGCCCGCATGTGCAATTGGTGGCGCATCACAAGTAACGGCCCGGCGCGAAGGCACCAACGTCGAAGGCCGGCGCCGCGCCGGCGATCATCGCGGCAATCGCAGCCCCGGTCGCCGGCCCGGTCGTAAATCCGATGTGCTGGTTGCCGAACGCAAGCCACAGGCCGGAATGCCGTGGCGCAGGCCCGATCATCGGCAGGCTGTCAGGCAGCGTCGGCCGCGCGCCGCGCCATGGTTCGCCCACCGCCTCGCCGAACTCGACCACGCCACGTGCGACCGGCACCACCTGATCGAGCTGGGCGAACGACGAGGGCGCATCGCGATCGATCAGCTCGACCCCGGTGGTGACGCGGATGCCCTGCTCCATCGGCGTCATGAGGAAACTGCCTTCGGCGTCATGGATCGGACGCTGCAATGAACGTGCCGGGTTCGGCACGAACTCGCGATGGTAGCCGCGCTCGAAGGCCAAGGGAACGCGATAGCCAAGCGGCCGCAACAGGTCCGCCGACCACGGACCCAGCGCGACCACGACATGGCGCGCCGAGATCGCGCCGCCCGCGAGCACCACCCGCCAGCCCTCGCCGTCGGGGGTGATCGCCTTGATGTCCGACTGGTGGATCTCGCCGCCTACGCCCGCAAACATCCGCGCATAGGCCTTGACCACGGCGCCCGGCAAGTCGACCGAGGCGGTCTCTGTGTGCAGAAGGCCGACCTTGTAGACGGGCACGATGTTCGGCTCGAGCGCGGAAATCGCCTGGCGGTCGAGAAGCCGGCTGGCGATGCCAAATTCGGCGAGAAAAGCCTGCTCTTCCCTTGCCGCGCGCTACGGCGTCACTGCGCCACGCCTTCAGCCAGCCGGTCTCGCGGATGCGCTGCGCCGCATCCGCTTTCACGATCCACTCGCGATGCAGTTTCAACGATGCGCCGATCAGCCCGTGCAGCGCCGTTGCCCGCGGTTTGATACGCGAGGCCGTCGCATTGGCAAGGAAGCGCGCGACCCAGTCGATATTCCGGATCGCCCAGGCAGGATCCCAGCGCAGCGCCGCGTCCCGGTTGGTCAGGTAGGCCGGCAGCGCGCTCCACAGCGACGGCTTGTTGAGCGGCAATATCGAGCCGCTCGAGAGAATGCCGGCGTTGCCATAGGAGGTTTCGCTGCCCGGTTCGCGCCGATCGACGAGGATGACCGACCGCCCCCGCTGCCGCACGGCATAGGCCGCCGATACGCCGACGATCCCCGCGCCCAGCACGATGACGTCAGCTGTTTGACTTCTCACGCGATCCGACATCGTCCCCACCCCTGGAGCATGATCCGGAAAAGCGGGTGCCGGTTTTTTCCGAACAGATCATGCTCCAACCAAAAAAAGCCAAAGCGCGATTGCGGCCTCACGCCATCGCGCTTTGGAAACGCTACATCAAAGTCAGGCCGCCATCGACCGGCAACAGGGCTCCCGTCACGTGTCCGGCCTCCGGCGACAACAGAAAGGCGACCACCGCCGCCACCTCGTCGGGTTCGGCCAGTCGGGCGAGCGGATTGGCCCTGGCGGCCAGTTGCCAGCTCTGCGCGTCCAGCGCTCCCGTCAGTCCCGCATCCTTGCGCGTATAGCCGGGCACGACGACATTGGCGGTTGCGCCCGAGCTCGCAAGCTCGATCGCAAGACACCGGGCCAGCACCTCGAGTGCGGCCTTGGCCGCCGCAGAGCCCGGATAGCTCGCCTCAAGCGTGAACCGATGGGCCGCGAAACTGGAGATGGCGACGACGCGTCCCTGCGATCCGCGCGTCAGATCCGGCAACGCTGCGGTCGCCAACTCGTGGAACGCGGTCGCCATGACGGCGAAGGACCGCTCGAGCGACGCACGCGGCAACTGCGTGAAGCTCCGTCGATCCGCAAATCCCGCGGCATGGACGATGGCGTCGACGCTCCCGAACGCGGCGCGCGCGGCGCCGACAAGCTCCGACGCGGTCCCGGCATTTGCCAGGTCGCCGGTGGACCACGCCACTTTGGCTCCGGCACGCGCGCAGTCCGCGGCGACCGCCTTCAATCGCGTCAGGCCCGCCTCGTCGGCCCCTTGTCCATGCAACATCAGGCACTGATCCCGCGCCGCCAGGCGGCGCGCGACCGCAGCCCCGATCCCGGACCCGCCTCCGGTGATGATGGAAACGCGCATCGGATGCTTTTTCCTGAATCTTGTGACCGGCGCAAACTATAGGTGGCGCCGTTGCCAATGCCAACAATCGCAATGGCCTCTCGCGAGACGAAGCGATCCGGATCGTGGGAAAAATACCAGTTCAGGCTGCGTGAGTTCGAGCGCCGCAAGCGCGGCAGGAGAAAACGGCACTATTCGAAACTTGCGATGCGGGCGTCGAGCGCGAAGACGCCCTGATAAATCTCCGGATCGCCGGCGGGGGAGACAACTTCAGGTGCCAGTTCAACCGCTCTGCGCAGAGCGCTGCGAAGCGATGTCGCGTCGAGCGCCTCGATGATCAGAAGGCCGGCAAAAAACCCCTCCCGCTGCCGCATTCCTTTTTCGACCGTCGGCACCGAGGTCCGCGCGTGGTCGGTCGCACCGATCTGCACGGCCGCGATCCCGTCAAGCATGACGAGCGCGTCGGCCAGCCGTTTCGGCGCTTCGGGCAGACGCTCGAGGCGAAGCGCGGCAATGGTGGATCCCTCTCCGCGTCCGGCCCGGGCCGTGATGAGGCCGCCGCCGCGAACGAAGTTGCCGAGCTGGGGCATGATGCGTTGCGACCATGGCGTTGGCGCATTGAGACGCGCCAGATAAGCGGGGCCGTCGAGCACCTCCGGAGCCTCCAGCTCGTAGAGAATAAAGAAGCGATCGATATCGCTGCGATCGGCGCGGAACACGCGAGAGGCGAGGAATCCCTTCGTCGTCACGCGTTCGGTGGTGTGCTCGCGGGTCAGCCAGTGCCGATAGTCGGTCAGGGCCTTTGGCTCGATATCGCTCCAGATCGCCAGAAAGCCCGCGCCGCGCATCTCGATTTCCTCTCGAACATCCTTTTCGGGCCTGACTGCCTGCGCCAATGCCCGCTCAGGTCAAAAGCCGGAATTCATGGATTGTCCGTCGCGGGCCGGGTGGACGCGGTCTTGCCCGATCAACCCGGCTCCATGCCCTTTGCCTTGATAACCGCCAGCGCCGCCGGTGCGGCGAGAAACTTGATGAACGCCCTGGCCACATCGGCCTCTTTGCTGGCCGCCGACACGGCGGCTGAGAAGTAAGTGTAGGACTGAACGTCAGGCGGCAGCGGCCCGACAAGTTCGGCGTTGGCATAAGGCAGGATCTCGCTGATCTGGGTCATGCCGATTTCGACTTCGCCGGCAGCGGCAGCTTCGCCGGCCGCACCCTGCAACAGTTTCAGCTTGGGTTTCAGCTCTTCGGCAATACCGAGTTTCTCGAACAAGGTTTTGAGATAGGCGCCGGTCGCGCCTGCCGCCGTAAAGCCAACGGATTTGGCATTGAGGAGCGTTCGTTTGAACGCCTCCGTCGTGCTGATGTCGGGTTTGGCAGCGCCCCTGTGAATCGCAACGCCGATCCCCGAATGCGCAATTGTCGTACGTGTCGTATCGATTTTCCCTTCAGCGGCAAGGCCGTCGGTGACCGGCGCCGTGAGGATGGCAACATCAAATGCCGTGCCCTGGTCAATTTTCGCTTTCAAGACCGCGGCTGGCGCAAAGTCGATCTCGACCTTGTTTCCGGTCGCTTTCTCGAATTGCGGTCCGAGCTCCTCGAGTGTCGTCTTCACCGCAGTCGAAGCCAAGACCTTGATCGCCGCTGCTTGCACCTCGCCCGCCAGGAGCGGCCATGCCAATCCGACGATCGCGGCAATCACGCGTTGGGTTTTCATCGTCTCCTCCTAAGCCGCCGTTTTTGGTCCCGGGGTCTTGCCAACCTGGCGAAGAACTCCCGCGGACGCTGCACGCGTCCGCGGCATGGTGTTACACCGCCCCCGCCTTCTGTGCGTATTCCCAGGATGCCCTGGACAACGGCACGGTGCGCGCGGCCGATTCCATCGCCTTGGCGCTCGCCGCGGTGCCGTCGCGGATACGCCCGGCGATGCCTTGCGTGATGCAGGCGAGACGGAACAGGTTGTAGGAAAAATACCAGTTCAGATCCGGCACGGCGCTGCCGGTGACGTTGCAGTAGACTTGCGCGGCCTCTTCCAGGGTCGGAATGTTCAGCGCCTTGAGGTCGGCACTGGCAAGCCCGGGCATGGTCCATTGCATCAGGAGATAGGTGAAGTCGGCCATGGGATCGCCGAGCGTGGAGAGCTCCCAGTCCAGCACCGCGACCACCCGCGGCTCGGTGGCATGGAAGATCATGTTGTCGAGGCGATAGTCGCCGTGAACGATCGAGACGCGTTCCTGGCTCGGCACGGTGCGCGGCAGCCATTCGATCAGCTTTTCGACTTCGGGAATGGCTTGCGTTTCGGAGGCGCGGTACTGCTTGGTCCAGCGATCGACCTGACGCGCGAAATAATTTCCCGGCTTGCCGAAATCACCGAGCCCGATCGCCTGCGGATCGTAGGTATGCAATTTCGCCAGCGTCTCGATCTTGCTGTTGAAAATCGCGCGCCGTGCCTCGCGCGTCTGGCTCGGCAGCGTCGGGTCCCAGAACACCCGGCCTTCTTCCATCGACATGATGTAGAAGGCGGCGCCGATCACCGCATCATCGGTGCATAGCGCATAGGCTTTTGCGACCGGAAATCCCTGGCGGCCCAGCGCCGCGATGACGCGGAATTCGCGATCGACCGCGTGCGCCGAGGGCAACAGCTTTCCGAACGGCTTGCGCCGCATCACGTAGGATCTGCCGGGTGTGTCGAGCCGGTAGGTCGGGTTCGACTGACCGCCCTTGAATTGAAGGACGGTCAGCGGCCCCTGATAACCCTCGACGTGGTCGCGCATCCAGGCCTCGAGGCGCGCCTCGTCGATCCGGTGCCGCTCCTCGACCGGTTTGGTGCCGGAAAACTCCTCGTCGCTCCTGACGCCTTCGGCCACCGTGACGCTCCCCCGGATTTATTGGGGAGCGCCAAATGGACGCCCCCTTAATGCGAAGTGGGAGCGTTTGCATACTTCCGAAGTTCAAGTCTGGCAATGGCGCGGTTATGGACCTCGTCCGGCCCGTCGGCGAGCCGCATCGTCCGCATCGAGGCGTAGTCCCGCGCCAGCCCCGCGTCGTCGGAGACGCCGGCGGCGCCGAACGCCTGGATCGCGTGGTCGATGATCTTCAGCGCCATGTTGGGCGCCGCCACCTTGATCATGGCGATCTCGAGCTGCGCGGTCTTGTTGCCGACCTTGTCCATCATGTCGGCGGCCTTCAGGCACAGCAGCCGGTTCATCTCGATGTCGGTGCGGGCCTCCGCGATGCGCTGTTCCCAGATCGAATATTCGATGATCTTCCTGCCGAACGCGGTGCGCGAGGACAGCCGCTTCACCATTTTCTCCAGCGCCTCCTCGGCCTTGCCGATGGTGCGCATGCAGTGGTGGATGCGGCCGGGACCAAGACGGCCCTGCGCGATCTCAAAACCCCTGCCCTCGCCGAGCAGGATATTGCTGGCGGGTACCCGCACGTTCTCCATCAGGACCTGGGCGTGGCCGTGTGGCGCGTCGTCGAAGCCGAACACCGGCAGCAGTTTTTCGACCGTGATGCCCTTGGTGTCGAGCGGCACCAGGATCTGCGACTGCTGCTGGTGGCGCGGCGCCTTCGGGTCGGTCTTGCCCATCACGATGGCAATCTTGCAGCGGGGATCGCCGACGCCCGACGACCACCATTTGCGGCCGTTGATGACGTAATGATCGCCGTCGCGCTCGATGCGGGTTTCGATATTGGTGGCGTCGGAGGATGCCACGGCGGGCTCGGTCATCAGGAAGGCGGAACGGATTTCGCCGTTCATCAGCGGCCGCAGCCACTGCCGCTTGTGCTCCTTGGTGCCGTAGCGCATCAACACTTCCATGTTGCCGGTATCCGGCGCGGAGCAGTTGAACACTTCCGAGGCCCAGCCGATGTGGCCCATTTCCTCCGCGAGCGGCGCGTATTCCAGATTGGACAATCCCGCGCCGCGGAATTCGTCATCCTCATGCGAAGACGGCGGCATGAACATGTTCCACAGCCCTTCGGCCCTCGCCTTCTTCTTCAACTCCTCGACGATCGGGATCACCTTCCAGCGCGGGCCGCTCTCATCCTGCTGCCGGTAGACCGGCACCGCGGGCCGCACATGCTTGGTCATGAACGACTGCACACGATTGAGCCATTCTTTCTGACGATCTGACATGTTGAAGTCCATTGGGCGTTCCTCACATTTCTTGGACGAAATTGTTGGCGGCACTGTCTCCCCGCCGCCGGTTCACTGCAAGACTGTTTATCGCGCAACCGGCGCCACGAGCTCTGCCGGCGGGGCGCATGCCGGAGCGGCGATGCGTCACGCGCATTGACATTCCAACCCTCAAACCATAGTTTCATACAACTGTTTGAATTGCAATGGCTCCCCTGCATCGGGGTTATGTAATGGCGTCAGACCAGACCCGGGCCTCCATTCTCGACGCCGCCGAGCGGCTCTATGCCGATCGCGGCTTCGCCGACGTCACGCTGCGCGATATCGTCGCCGCGGCGAACGTCAATCTGGCCGCGGTGAACTATCATTTCGGCTCCAAGGACGAATTGATCGCCGAACTGTTCGTCACCCGCAGCCTTGCCACCAACCGCGAGCGGCTCAACCAGTTGAAGGCGGCCGAAGTCATGGGCGGCGGCCGCGCCGGCATCGATGCCATCCTGCGGGCGCTGGTGGGGCCGACCTTGCGCGGCTGTCTCGGCCCCGGGAACGAGCGCTCGACGGCCGCGCGCTTCATGATCCGCGCCTCGATCGAATCGGTGCCGCCGATCCGGCGCATCAAGAATCGCGAAATCGATCATTTGCGGAAGTTTGCCGCCGCGATGCGGCGATCGCTCCCCGATCGCAGCGAGGTCGAACTCTATTGGTGCCTGCATTTCGCGCTCGCGATGGCGCACCAGACCATCCGCGACAGCGAACGGCTGATCAAACTCTCGGAAGGAAAATGCGACCTCAACGACGTCACCGGCGTCATCGAGCGCATTGTCGCGGTGTCGGTGATGGCGCTGACGGCTAGCGGCGCCGGTATCCCCCGGACCGTCAGCGCATAGCGGGCGCCGTGGAAGACCGGAGGTGCATCGATGGCGCCGCTGTCTTTCGATCGGTCATGCCACCCGGCAAATCGACGAATTCGTCGGGTTGTTCAATGCGCCGCAGGTCGGGCCCATGGTTGACGCCCGGTTGGTGCCATTCCCGAAACGTTTTGGGATGCTGCTGCATTTTTTTGTCAAACCGAGCGCCGGCTGTTGTCCGACCTGACAAAAAAGCCCCGGACGATGCCGGGGCTTTTGAAGTCGAATTGAAACAACGCGCTTAGAACTTGTAATTCGCGCCGACCTTCGCAATCGACAGCTTGTTCACGATACTCACGTTGGCAGCGGCTGTTCCCGCTCCAGGGACGGTCAGGTTGAACGCGATGCTCTTGCTGTCGAAGCCGATGTAGTCGTATTCGATAAACGCGCTCCAGTTCCTGGTGAAGGCGTATTCGGCACCGAGACCGAGCAACCAGCCGAAGGTGTTGCTGTCGGCGCTCGTTCCGGCAAGCCCGCCGAAGCCGCCGCCAATGCCGACTGCCGGGACACTGAAGGTGTGGGTGGTGTTCAACCAGGCGCCGCCGCCCTTGACGTAGATAAGCGTCTTGTCGGCAACAAGGCCGCCGATACGACCAGTCGCCGTGGCAAGCCAGTGACTCTTCGCCGTGCACGAGAAGGTGACGAGGCATGGCGTTGTGCCATTTACATCCAGCCCGGCGATATCGCCCTGGATACCGAACACGGCCCAGCCAGACTGGAAGTTATATCCAGCCTGTCCACCGCCGAGAAAACCGCTTCTGCTGTTTTGCGCGACGGGAAGGCCGACGACGGTCAGCGGAGTTCCTGGAGCGGCGATCGTATCGAGAGTCGATTCCGTGGTTCCCCAGCCGGCGCCAACGTGGCCGCCGACATAGAATCCGGTCCAGTTCCAGACCGAAGCGGGAGCCATGTAAGGAGCCTTCGTGGCCAAGTCGGCAGCAGAGCCTGCGGCGGTGGAAGCGATCAAAATGGCGGCAGCAGCCGCGAGGGTGGTTTTCATGACAAAACTCCTGAAAAAAGAACCGAATCGGTGGACCGTATGACTACGTGAGCTCAATGCTTCCTATTCCACGCCTCCTAGTAAGGCAGTTCCACGATCAAGGCTGTTGCGCAAACATCACATTGCCCGTGATTAGGCCGCGCCGGCTCCACGGCATCGGGACCTTGAAAATGCCGTCGGACCAGTCTCGTGTGCGCCGCGCCACATGCCGGCGACCTCATGGAGACGTTCCACTTCGCCGATCACGACGATCGCGGCGATCGTGATCACCACGACCATGACGGCTAGCACCGCCGGCTGGAGCACGATCGGTTCTGATTGAATCAGAACCGACGCTCCAGTTCGTCGGGATTGTGGCTGCTCGCGGAACTGAACGAAAAACTGCGGTGATAATTCCGGACCGCAGCGTCGCACCGGTGAACGTCAGGAGAGGCCGAGCATCGCCCGCGCCTCGGCTGGTGTTGCGATCGCAGCTCCCAGGCTTTTCAGGATATCGGCGGCGTGGGTCACGAGTTCGGCGTTGGTCTTGGCAAGCACGCCTTTGGACAGATAGAGATTGTCTTCCATCCCTACCCGCACATGACCGCCGAACAGCCAGGCCTGCGCCACCATCGGGAATTCGGAGCGGCCGATGCCGAAGCCGGTCCAGATCGCGCCCGGCGGCAACAGGCCGCGGCCGTAGAGCATGGTTTCGGACGAGGCGTCAAAACCGTATTTGACGCCGAGCACGAGCGAGAACAGCCCCGGTCCCTGCAATACCCCCTCGGCGATCAGGTCACGCGCCAGGTGGCAGTCGCCGGAATCGAACAGCTCCAGTTCCGGCATGACGCCGACCGCGCGAATCCGATTGGCCATCTTGCGGACGTTGGTGGGCGTATTGATCACGACCTGCCCGCCCGAATTCATGGTGTTGAGATCGAGCGTGCAGATCTCCGGGCGCAGAAGTTCGACATGTTCGACCCGCTTCTCCGGCGGCAACAAGGTGGTGCCGGGACCGGCCACCTTGGGATCTTCCTCCGATGGCACGAACCGCCCGCCCGGCCCCGTGGTCAGATTGATGACCAGCTTCGGATTGCGGGCGCGGATGCGATCCATCACGTCGCGGTACAGCTCGATCTCCATCGAGGGACGGCCGGTCTCGGGATCGCGCACATGGATGTGGGCGATCGCTGCACCAGCCTCCGCCGCCTCAAGCGCGCTGTCGGCAATTTGCTGCGGGGTGATCGGCAGATAAGGCGACTGGTCGGGGCGCGTCAGGTTCCCCGTGATCGCGCAGGTGATGATGACCTTCTGATGAGGTTGGTGTGCCATCTAACGATGCCTTCCGCCGCCGACTGGAATGACCTGAACGCTGCAATAGCGCAAGCGGGGCGCAGAGGCGAGTACCCTCCCCGCCACGGCCGCCGTCAGTTCTTTTGCTTCTTCGCGGGCTTCCGGTCGACCGCCTTCTTCGCCGGCTTTTCTGCCGCGGCGTCTTTCATATCGTCGGCAACTTTCTTCACGGCTCGCGCGTAGCTGTCGGCCGCATTCTCTGCGGTGATCTGCAACCGCCTTGCCGCGGCGCCAGCCAGCAAGAGCGTGGTCCTGGCGGTTTCCTTGTAGCGGGCCTTGGCTTCCCTGGTCTTGGCCTTGGCCGCCAACCCCATCAATCGGCGGTGCCGCTTCTTGGCGGCGTCCATCAGGACCTTGTGCTGCTTCTTCGCGATGGACCGAATGACAACGTCGAGGTCGGCTTCGGCCATTTTTTGGTTTCCTAAGGATTTGACTGGAACTTGGCGGGATGAACTTGCGGGCGCGCCGGAGCGGGCGAAGGGAATCGAAACCTCAGATTCAGTCTTGAAGGGTTTCGACTGTTCAATACTATCAAGGCCTATCCGGACAAGACAACCTATTTTGGCCGATTGGGACCGCCTCTGCTGTGCAGTGAACGCGGTTAATAATTTATTAGTTGACGTGTCTCCGGCCACACCTGAAAGACCGACTTGCCTGCTCGCCCGGCCAGCGCTTTGGCGCGTTTGCCGTTGGTGTCCAATATTGGTTGCGCGTAGGTTTCGACTTTTGGGGAGATGGGGACGAATGCGTAATCTGGCGATCTTGGCGGCCTTGGTCCTGGCTGGCTGTTCTAACTCCCTCGGCATCAATACCGCCCGAAACGATTTCAAGGGGCAGCCGCTGAGCGCCGTCCAGGTCAGTCTTGGTCCTCCGGAACAACAGGAAACGTTCGGGGCACAAAGGGTCTACACATGGTTCAAGGGTCAGTCACTCAACCCATGCAAAATTCGGGTCGTGACGACCGGCGATGTCGTCGACACCTATGAGACAACGGGCGCCACTAACATTTGCTCCCCGTATGATTACCGCCCCGGATAAGCAATCCGCCGATTGAAATTCAGCGCAACATCGGCGCAGGACGGATGTCCGGCATCCTTGTCCGAATGCCGGTTTTTTGGGAAAGATCGGACCGCCTGATTCGGCCAGATGGTCAAATGCCAAGGGGCTAGTCTATTCACCCGCTCCGCAAGCCGATGTGATCGAAGCGCATGAATGAGATGTTGGGAAAGAACCAGCCGGTCCTGATGCAATTGGGCGAGGCGCTGAGTTACGCCGAGCGCTGTCGCAATGAGGGCCGCCTCATGGAGGCAGAGTCGGTTTGTCGAAAGGTCCTGCAGATGCAGCCGAACCTGGCCGAAGCCGAGCACCTGCTCGGCGTCATCGCCCATCAGAACGGCAAGCTCGGCGAAGCCATCGCGCATGTAAAGCGGGCGGTCGCGCTGGCACCGCGGGCGGCACTGTTCCATGCCAATCTGGGCGAGATGTTCCGGCTTGCCGGCAGGCCGAAGCTTGCCGCCGAACAGGCGCACCGCGCCCTCGAGATCGAGCCGACCATGTCGGCCGCGCTGAGCAATCTCGGGGTCGCGCTGTACGAGCTGAAGGATTACGACGAGGCCGCGCGCGCCCAGCGCAAGGCGATCGCCGCCAGTCCGAATTTCGCCGAGGCCCACAGCAATCTCGGCAACGCCCTGCACGCGCTGCGGCGGTTCGACGAGGCCATCGCCGCTTACCGGCGCGCCATCGAGCTCAAGCCCGACTATGCCGACGCCTGGGCCAATCTCGGCACCACGCTGCATCACGGCGGCTATTTCGAGGACGGCGTGGTGGCGCTGCGCCGCGCCATCGCGCTGTCGCCCCATCACGCCAATGCCCATTCCGGATTAGGCATTCTGTTGTTGATGCGCGGCGACTTCGCCGAGGGCTGGGGCGAATACGAATGGCGGCTGCGCTCGACCGAGCGCAAGGGCCCGCGCTTCCCCGAAACCCCGTGGCAGGGCGAGAGCCTCGCCGGCAAGCACATTTACGTCCAGGCCGAGCAAGGTTTCGGCGACAGCCTGCAATTCGCCCGCTACCTGCCGCCGCTCGCCGCGCGCGCCGGCAGCGTGACCCTGCGCGTGCACCAGCAGCTCGTGACATTATTGCGCGAGAGCCTGCCCGGCATCTCGGTGCTGGGCGACCGCGGCGATCCGGCGCCGTATCAATGCGACGCCGTGCTGTTGAGCCTGCCGCATTTGTTCAAGACCCGGCTGGAGACGATCCCGGCCACCGTCCCCTATCTGCGCCCTCCGGCGCCGATTGCACAGCGCTGGAAGGAGCGGCTGGCCGAGATGGCCGGCCTCAAGGTCGGCGTGGTGTGGGCCGGCAATCCCGAACATGTCAACGATCACCGCCGCTCGGTCGATCTGGCTCTGCTGGCGCCGCTGTTTGCCGTGCCCGGCGTTTCGTTCGCGAGCCTGCAATTCGGCCCGCGCCGCAGCGATCTCAAGAAGATCAAAGGGCGCACGACCTCGATCGAGGATCTGTCACCCGCGTTCGGCGATTTCAGCGAAACCGCGGGCGCCGTGGCCGCGCTCGATCTGGTGATCACGGTCGACACGTCGGTGGCCCATCTGGCCGGCGCGCTCGGCCAGCCGGTCTGGGTGCTGCTGCCGGCCGTGACCGATTGGCGCTGGATGCTCCAGCGCGAGGATAATCCGTGGTACCCGACCATGCGGCTGTTCCGGCAGGACAAGGGCGAGGAATGGCCCGCCGTGATCGGACGCCTCGCCAGGGCGCTCGAAGCCGCCGCTGCGGGCGATGCCTCGGTGCTGGCGCCGTTTCGCCTCGAGGGCGAGCGCCGCGCCGCAACGGCCGCGGCCATCATGGCGGCCGAAGCCGCCAATGCCGCCACGCCAGCCGCCGCGGCGACGACCGTCAATCCCGGCCAGGCGCTGATCCTTGCCGAGCAGAAACGCCGCCATGGTTTTCTGGCCGACGCCGACGAACTGACCCGGCACGCCATCGCGGCCGAGCCCGACAATGCCGAGGCCGAGCACATGCTCGGCATCGTCGCGCATCAATCCGGCAAGCTCATCGACGCGATCGAGCATGTGCGCCGCGCCATCGCCATCAAGCCGGATGTCGCGCTCTATCACGCCAATCTCGGCGAAATGTGCCGTCTCGCCGGCCGCGCCGACGAGGCGGTCGCGGCCGGACGTCGCGCCATCGCGCTTGATCCGGGTTACGCCGGCGCCTTCAGCAATCTCGGCATCGCCTTGTTCGATGAGGGCAGGTTCGAGGAGGCGCTGGCCCATTACGATCGCGCCATCGCCATCCAGCCCGACTTCGCCCAGGCCCACAGCAACCGCGGCAATGCGCTGCAGCGGCTCAAGCGTTTTGCCGAAGCCGAGCCGTCCTATCGCCGTGCCATCGCGTTGCAGCCGGGCTTTCCCGATGGCTGGAACAATCTCGGCACCTGCCTGCGCGAGCTCAAACGCACCGAAGAGGCGGAAACGGTCTATCGCAAGGCGCTGGAGCTTGCTCCCAACAATCCCGACACGCTCGACAACCTGGCGCTGGCGGTCAAGGATCTCGGCCGCCTCGACGAAGCGGCCGAACTGATGCGCCGGGCGCTGGTGATCGAGGCGCGCAGCGACAAATTTCATCTCCATTATGCCACCGTTCTGCTCGACCAGGGCAAGACCGAGGAAGCCGCGGCCGCGGCGGAGCGCGCGCTCGCGCTCAATCCGAACAACCATGACGCCGTCAATCTGATGGGACGCATCGCCTTCGAGCGCGGCGATCTGAAGGTCGCACTGGCGCATTATCAGCGCGCGCTGGCGCTCAAGCCCGACCTCGCCGATGCCTTCAACAATATGGGCAATGCGTTCAAAGAGCTCGGCCGTCTGCAGGAGGCGATTGACGCCTACCTCGAAGCGATCAGGCTCGATCCAAACGTCGCGGGCGTCTACGTCAATCTGGCGGACTCCAAGAGCTTCAAGCCCGGCGACCCACATCTCGCCGCCATGGAAGCGCTGGCCGCCAGAGCCGACGGTTTGTCGAAAACCGATCACATGCAGCTCGATTTCGCGCTTGGCAAAGCCTATGCGGATCTGAAGGATTACGACCGCTCGTTCCGGCATTTGCTCGCCAGCAACGCCGCCAAGCGCGCGACCATAGGCTACGACGAAGCTGCCACCTTCGCGCTGTTCGACCGTATCGAGGCGGTCTTCAGCCGCGATCTCGTCACCCGGAAATCCGGCGGCGGCGATCCCTCGGCGATGCCGATCTTCGTGCTCGGCATGCCGCGTTCCGGCACAACGCTCGTCGAGCAGATCATCGCCAGCCATCCTGCCGCGCATGGCGCCGGCGAGCTGCAAACCTTCAACGAGGTCGTGCTCACCGTGCGCGGGCCGAACGGCGATGCCCTTCCGTATCCCGACTTTGTGCCGGCGCTCGACGGCCGGGCGCTGCAACGGATTGGCGCCGCCTATCTGGCGGAAGTGCGCAAGCTCGCACCGGGCCGTGAACACGTGACCGACAAGATGCCGTCGAACTATTACTTCGCCGGCTTGATCAGGCTGGCGCTGCCTAACGCGAAAATCATTCACACCATTCGCGACCCGGTCGATACCTGCATTTCTTGCTTCTCGAAGCTGTTCAGCGGTGAGCAGAATCATACCTACGACCTCGGCGAACTCGGCCGCTACTACAAGCGCTACGAGCAGCTGATGGCGCATTGGCATCGCGTCCTTCCTGCCGGCAGCACCCTCGACGTGCGCTACGAGGATGTGGTGGCCGACCTCGAAACCCAGGCGCGCCGCATCATCGCCTACTGCGGGCTATCATGGCACCCCAACTGCCTGTCGTTCCACAAGACGGATCGGCCCGTGCGTACTGCCAGCGCGCCGCAAGTCCGCCAGCCGATCTACAACAGTGCGGTCGGCCGCTGGCGCGTGTACGAGCAGCATCTCGGGCCGCTGCTCGATGCCTTGGGCGCGCGCTGACACGGAGATTTCCGCAATCACGAAAATGCGCCGGCAAGCCGCAATGCGCGGCCGTGGCCAGCGAAGACTGGACCGTGCAGTGTGAAATCATGCGA
The DNA here is from genome assembly GCA_963742085.1 of uncultured Alphaproteobacteria bacterium. Taxonomy (GTDB): domain Bacteria; phylum Pseudomonadota; class Alphaproteobacteria; order Rhizobiales; family Xanthobacteraceae; genus Bradyrhizobium. Next base: position 34,803 of record CAVUKM010000009.1, read on the forward strand.
GCGGCGCAAGCAAGCAAGCGGCCAAGGGTGAACAAGCGGCTGCTTTTGCCAGAATGAAATCCGGACCTCGCGCTAAAGCTCTTAAAAAAAATTGGAGCGGGTGAAGGGAATCGAACCCTCGTATTCAGCTTGGAAGGCTGCTGCTCTACCATTGAGCTACACCCGCGCGCGGCCGATCACCTAACACGCCCTTCGAGCGGCCTCAACCACCCCATGCGCCAGGCGACCGTTAAAGGGCGATGTTAAAGACCGCCCTTAACAGGCGGCAGTTCCCTGCCTATACTGATATTTCCATCAACAACGAAAGGAGGTGATCCAGTGTCTTATTCCAAGCGCTGTCACCTCGCTGGGATCGCCCGCTAAGCCTCTCGGGCTTGGCTTCGGGGCGCTCTCAGCGCCTGGACCAGCGAGTTTCAAGAGTTGGGGCGCGACGGGAGCCATCCCGCCGCGCCCTTTTTTTGCCGCCTGGTTTTGCCGCCTGGTTTTGCCGCCTGAGCGCCGGGGCGCGTGCGAAGCGCGACCCGCGGGGGGTGGGCGCGGATTGGCGGCGATGTTAGCGTCCGCCGCTCAAGGACAGGGTACGGTATGACCTTCACGTCATGGCAATTCGGGCTGTTTGTTGCGGTTGTTTTCGCAACCTATTACCTGCCCCAGGTCAGGCCCTTTCAGGTTCACCTCCTGGTGCTGTCGAGCCTGTTCTTTTACGGCTATGGACAGGTGGAATTGCTGCCGATGCTCGCGGTCGCGGTGCTCGGCACCTACCTGTTTCTGATCCTGGCATGGCGGGCGCGCGCGATCTGGCTTCCGGTCGGAATAGCCTTCAACCTCGGCCTGCTTGCTTTTTTCAAATACAAATTCCTCTTCTTCGATCCGCTGGCCGTTTCGACCGGATCTTCGCCGGCTGATTTTCTGCTGCGGCTGCCGCTCCCGATCGGGATTTCGTTCTTCGTCTTCCACAATATCAGTCTGCTGGTCGACCTGACGAAGGGCGATCAAATCCGCCGCCCCGATCTGACCGAGGCCTTTCTCTACATCATCTTTTTTCCGCAGCTGGTTTCGGGGCCGATCACGCGGGCCGAGATGTTCCTGCCGCAGATCAGGGAGAAGTTTCTTGCCGACGTGGATTTCGTCGCGGCCGCGAAATGGATTTTGACAGGATATTTCTTCAAGCTGTATGTGGCCAACAATCTCAACGAGATGACGGCCTATATGGAATTTCCGCTGTACGAGACGGTGCGGCTGGAAGACAAATGGCTGCTGGTTTTCCTTTACAGCTACCAGATCTATGCGGACTTCTTCGGCTACACCGCGATCGCGATCGGGCTTGGGCTGTTGTTCGGATATCGGCTGCCGATCAATTTCAACCTGCCCTACATCTCCGCATCCTTCTCCGAATTCTGGACGCGCTGGCACATCTCGCTGTCGACGTGGCTGCGGACCTATCTCTACATCCCGCTCGGCGGCAACCGGCACGGCAAGGGGCGAACCTACCTGAACATCATGATCGTGATGGGGCTCGGCGGCCTCTGGCACGGCGCGGCGCTCGGCTACCTCGCCTGGGGCAGCATGCACGGCGCACTGCTGGTGCTGGAGCGCATGCTGCAAGGGTGGATCGGCGCCAATTCCCGGTGGGAGGCCGTCGCGCGGCCGTTGCGGATCGTCGTCGTGTTCTTTTGCGTATCCATGCTGTGGATTTTCTTCAAGCTTCCCAACTTCGATCATGCGCTCGCCTATTTGTCGGGAATGTTCACCGCCAGCGTCGTCCCCGGCCAGGCCAAGCTGTTCAACAGTCTGGCGCTGTTTTACTCATTGCCGGTGATCATCCAGCACCTCGCCCCCCCTTCGCTGCTCGAGGCCGCGCGCCGCAGGGCGGAGCCCTATCTCTATGGCCTGATGGCCGCGCTGATGTGCGTGGAAGCAGGCCCCAGCACCTCCTTCATCTATTTTCAGTTCTGACAGAATGACCCCGGTCTCCCCGCAAAGCTGGTTCGTCAAATGCGGCATCACGGCCGCGCTGGCCCTGCTCGTCTATGCGGTGATAGCGCTGGCAGGGCCGAAGGCGCCGCCGCTGCCGACGAGCCGTGACGGTGCCTTGACGATTCTGGACCGTTATGTACGGGAGCCGGTGCCAAGCGTGCTTCTGGTCGGGAGTTCTCTCACCACGCGCCTGAACGAAGCGTATTTCGATACGCCGGACCTGAAGGTTTTGGGCCTCGCCGGCGGATCGCCCATCACGGCCCTCGAGGTCGCGCTCGCGCGCGACCAACTGCCCGGCACCATCCTGATCGAAATGAACATATTGGAGCGCGGCGAGGATCCTGCGCTGGTGCGAAAATTCAGCGGCGGCGCCGCGTCCATTTGGCCACGCCCGATCAGGTCGGCGATCGCCTTTTACGAGCGCTGGCTTCACGCACCGCCCGATCGCCGCCAGGCAAAGGCAGCCGCGGCCGCCTTGCTGCAGGGGCCGCCGGACGATTTCGACAACCGCATCTACGTTGAGCGGGCCATGCGCGAGTGGAGTGCCGCCCCGTCAGATGCGATCATCACCGACAATCTGGCGACGCTGCAGCGGCTCGTCGGAAAGATCGCGGCGCGCGGCAGCAGGGTCTATTTCTACAGCATGCCCCTTGCCGGCGCGCTGCAGGATTCCGTTACCGCGAAAGCAGCCGCCGCGGCCGCGCATGCGCAATTTCCGGACGATCGGCAGTGGATCCACCTGGATGGTGGTGAGCCTGATTTGCGCTGGGCCGACGGCGTTCATCTCGACGAACGGTCCGCCATCATCATCGCCCGTCAGATCGACCGTTTCCTAGGCGACGCCGGCGGTCGTCGCTGAGGCCCGCCGAAAGACAAAATTGTTGCAGTAATCCTTGCGCTTCCAGAACCATTCGCCGTCCTGGCGCTGATGCACGGCGGCATCGAATTGGGAGATCGGCAACACCTGATCGCCCCTGATGAAGCTGCCCTCGTAGCCCAATCCCGCAAGATAGGAAAACACGTCCCCGACATTGCCGGGCGCGAGATGGCGGTTCTCGCATTCGAAAACCAGCAATGGCGCTTGCTGCCGCAGGATCCGCTCCGCGCCCTTGAAGACCCCGAGCTCCGCGCCCTCGACGTCGACCTTGAGGAGCGCAATCTTCTCGTTCGCATCGAAATAATCGTCGAGCGAAACCAGCGGCACCGACAGCGTCGTGAAGCTTTCCGCCTCCGCCGCCCTGTGCGTCAGCGAGGCGCCGGGCGAATGACCCGCGGGAACGAACAATTCCTGCTGGCCGGAATGCGAAAAGACCGCCTTGGCTTCGACGGTCACATTGTCGAGCCCGGTGGCGCGGCAGACCTCGGCCAGGCGCCGGGCGAATTCCGGCTGCGGTTCGAACGCGACCACCCGTCCCGTCCCGCACCAGCGCGACAGCCAGGGAATAAAACTGCCCTTGTTGGCGCCGATGTCGCAGGCGGTATCGCCCGGCCGGAGGTGCCGGGCGATGACCTCGAACTCAGCCGTTTGATCGCGGAATCTTGCCTTCAGCGCGCGAATTCGAAACCGGATACTCTCGCGCGTCAGCCAGGCTTTGAAAAACGACACCGGTCAGCTTTCGCGGGCTATGTGAAGCAGGATGGTGGGGGAGGAAGGACTCGAACCTTCGAAGCCATGAGGCGGCTGATTTACAGTCAGCTCCCTTTGCCACTCGGGACACTCCCCCGCTCAACAGCATCGCAGCCTGCCCGCCGAAATGGCGGAGATCAGGCCGTCGATGACGCTGAAAACCTGAGGGCCTCCTCAAAGGCTCCCGGTCGGGCGCGTTTATGGGCGAAGGGCCATGGCAAAGTCAACCAATGCCGGCGGCTAATATGCACCCTTCGGGGGCTCAAATTGCCATTATTCGGAACCCGTGACACAAGCTGGCCCATGAGCGATCACGATCGAAAGCCAAAGTTCCGCCGCGGCGGCGGCAAGGGTCCCGACCGGGGCCGCGAATCCGGCCGCCGCCCCCCCTGGCGCGGCCGCGACGCCGGCGGGGACGAGCCGGTCATCCTGTATGGCTGGCACACGGTCGCGGCGGCTCTGGCCAATCCACAGCGGCGGATTCGCAAGCTGATCCTGACCGAAAACGCCGCCCGGCGCCTCGCCGACGACCATATCGACACCCGCGTGACGCCGGAGATCGTACGGCCGAACCTGATCGACCAGCGGCTCGGGCCGGATGCCGTGCACCAGGGCCTGCTGGCGGAGGCCGACCCGCTGCCCTCGCCGGACATCGATACGCTGGCGCAGGAAGGCATCGTGCTGGTGCTCGACCAGATCACCGACCCGCACAATGTCGGCGCGATCATGCGCTCGGCGGCGGCATTCGCGGTCAAGGCCATCATCACGACCGCGCGCCACAGTCCCGAGGCAACCGGTGTGCTGGCGAAGTCCGCCTCGGGCGCGCTGGAACTGGTGCCGCTGGTGACCGTGCAAAATCTCGCGCGCGCGCTCACCGAAATGAACGACCAGGGATTCTTGACGGTCGGGCTCGACAGCCAGGGCAGCGAGAATCTCGGCGCGGCCGCTTTGCGGCAGCCGCTGGCGCTGGTGCTTGGCGCCGAAGGCAAGGGCTTGCGGCAATTGACGCGGGAGACCTGCAGCATGGTGGCGCGGCTCGACATGCCCGGCGAAATCAAAAGCCTGAACGTGTCGAACGCCGCGGTGCTGGCGCTCTACATCGGAGCCAGCAAGCTCGGCCTGATGGGCTGAACATCCCCCAAAAGAGACGCCCGCTCACCAGAGCGTTTTCGAGCGAAGTGGGTCCCGGTTCGCCTAAGGAAAACGCGTCCAAAAAGAGAGCAAAGCGAACCGGCGCCGACGTTCTTCGGTCGAGCGCGGCGATCAGTCGTAGCGGCGCAGCACAGGCCCGTAGCTGTAGTGCGCGCGATGATGGCCGTAGTGGTGGTGATGATGGCGATAGCCGCCCGAACCGTAGACGCCGCCTTCCTGATAGGTCGGATACGGCGCGAAATTGCCGGGACCGCTGTAGGTCGGGCCCTGATCGACGTAATAATATTGTGGCCGGGCCACCGGGGCGGCACCGTACTGCTGCACCGGATCGGGCAGCCGCTCACGATAGCTCCAACCGCCGCAGGGGCTGGCATATCCGCACGGCGAGCACCCACCGTCGAACGGTCCGCCACACGCCATCGCGGGCACCGCGCTCGCCGCGACCATGGCGATCGCCGCTGCCAATCCTGAAATCGTCTTCCGCATTACTCTCTCCTGTGGCCTGGGTTTACTGCCGTCGCCCGCGTTACCGGGGAGGCTTCCGCGGGGTTTGCCCCCTGAAATCCTGCTGCGGATTGGCGAAGCCCGGCGGAATGCCGGCCCCGCCGAATTGTGGCGCGGGGATCACCGGGGGCGGATAAAACGGCACCTCGGGTTGTGGCGGCTGTGGCATGGATTCCACCGACCAAGATTGATGATAGCTCTCGGCGGGCTTTGGCTTGCCAGCCGGTTCGATCTCCAGGCGTCCATATCCGGGCTCGCGGCCCGAACTCGGATAATAGTGACCGACAGGCGGGTCGATGACGGGACGGCCGCCATAGACCGTGGGCTGCACATGGATGCCCTTGCCAAGGCCCCAGTCGCCCTCGACAACGGAAAAGGATGCGTCGACGCCGTTAATGATGATGGGCACGCCCGCGCGGCCGGGAATCACGATGTAAGGGCCGTTGCTGCCGGCAAGGGCCGTCCACGTCGTCCCGATCAGGATGGCCAGTGCAAATCCTGCGCGCATGATCTCAAATCCAAATTCGCCCGTACCCTAGTCAAACCTGTAAGCCAAAAGGGTTAAGGTCGTGGGTCGGACTGCCGGTAAGCCTAACGCCCAAGCGTTCACGCTCCGTCAATTGCTGAAAATTACGCTAGCAAAGCATTAACGGCCGGCGCGCGACGCGCGGCGGTCACGCCAACAGGGTTGCCACGATCGTTCGGGCGCCGATCGCGATCGTGATGAGGCCGACGGCCCCCTGCAGGCCGCTGTTGGCCCAGGTCAGCCAGCGCGCGGAGAGCGCGAGCGGCACGGCAATGACCGCCGAGAGCACGGCCATCCCGAACATCGAGCCGATCCCGAACAGCGCGACGTAACCGAGCCCGACGGCAACACTGGAGGCCTGTGATACCGCGAGCACCAGGAGCGCCGCCGAGCCGGCCAAGCCGTGCATCAGCCCGACCAGCAAAGTGCGCCAGCGGAAGCCGTGCCCATGCGCGTGAGGTGCGCGGGCGTGCGGCACTGTTTCGCCGGCATGGCTGTGCGCGTGGATGTGCACCACACCGTCGCCGTGGCTGTGCCGGTGGAAATGCACGCGGTCGCGCCAGAGCCGCCACAGCACGTGGGTGCCGAGACCGACCAGCATGATGCCGACGGCGCTCTCGATCGGGCGCGCGAGGTGTTCGGGGATGGCCCGGCCAAGCCCGAGCGCGGCACCAGCGAAGACGAACAACGTCAGTGTATGGCCGATCCCCCAGGTCAGCCCATGTTTGACAACATCGGCGACATCGGTCCGGCGCGCGGCGATGCTGGAGACCGCCGCGACGTGGTCGGCCTCGAGCGCGTGCTGCATACCCAGAAGAAATCCGAGTCCCAGAATTCCAAACATGCCTCGCCCGCCCTGCCCCGTCGCCCCGCTCGATCGCAAACTTCACTCAGGCTGCCGCTGGCGCGTTGCGCTTGCGTCGGCATCACCGCTATTTGAGCGGGTTGAGGGGCAAATTGAAAGCCGCCCAATACCCATTCGAATTCCTGCTGCTGCAGCTTGTACGAGGGCAATGTCAGACCTATTTGAAGCGTCCGCACTGGGCGCATAGCACCCGCAAAGGAAAACCGAATGACGAAGTTCAGGATGCTCGGCGCCGTGGCTCTCTTTTGCTTGTTGACCGGCCCCGCAATGGCGCGACAGGCGACCGTCCGTCCCGACCCCTACGTCAGTAGCGGTCGTTGCGCGTACCATCAGCTGGGCAATCCCTATACCCCACAACAGGATTACATGGCCTGGAGCGCCTGGCGCGCCAGGGGTGGCTGGGCTGAACCCTCGTTCGATCCAGCTTGTTCACGCGTCAGCCGTTCGTACCGCCATTGGCACAGCTACTGACGCGGCGGCCCTGGTCAGCCCGTCGCGCGGGAGCGGCATAGCGGACCCCTCGAGTGAACGCCCGCTTCGCTGCCTCGCGCTTGCGCCAAGGCGGGACGCTGCGCGTATGCTGCGCTGCAGCTGCATTATCCAGCAATCACAACTATTTGTATCCGGTCCGGGAACCAAAATCGGAACCTGCATTCGCCGTTCGGGGTTTTACCCTTTGCTCTTGGCACAACCGAATGGAGGAACGCATGACCAAACTTGCTTTGTTGGGCGCTGCTGCAGTCCTTTCGTCCGTGCTGGCGGGGCCGGCCGTGGCGCAGCACATGGCGGTCCAAACCCATACCTACGCCCAAACCGGCGTTTGCCCGGGCCACGAGGCCGGAAATCCCTATACCAAGGAGGAGGATTACATCGCCTGGAGCGGTTGGCGCTCCAGGGGTGGTTGGGACGACCGCAACGACTTCAATTGTCTGCGTGAGAGCCGTTTGCGCCACCACGCAACAGGATACTAGCCCGATAGCGGCAAGCCCCGTTCGCTTCGCATAAGACTGCAAAGCATCACGAGATCGAAAAGAGGCGGCCTCGCGGCCGCCTTTTTTCGTCAGCTCAAATCAAGGGCCCGGCCAGCGACTGGGATCTTATCGACCTGAACAGGCTCTCAAAAACCGCGTGCGTGCATCTCTTTCGGCGCCCGCGGCACCATAGGATGCGCCAAGGCACCACTCGTAGTGAACCGCGAAATCCGAGGACCAGCGGGCACCGCGCAGACCGCCGGCGCAGGCAGGATTGGCAAGCCCGCCCCGCACCTGGTTCAACGCTGCCTGGGCGTATTGTCTGCAAAATCCCGGATCGGCCGCATGGGCCGCGGTCAATCCCGCGAGAAAGAACATCGCTAAAATCACAATGGACGCCAGCTTGCTTGCCATGCCGCCTCTCCCCAACCCCTGGATTCCCTCGGCGCAAATGTTGCATCGCTGAGGCCCGATTCGGCAAGCCGACAGCCAGGCTGCTCCATCGGATAGCCGATGCGCAGAGCGCGGCTGAAGTCGCTGGCGGTCAGCTCTTCGGGTGGCAACAGCCATGACGTCGGCCCGAACTTCCATTTGGAGCGGCAGGCGCGAGGTTGTCCGCGCAGACGCGGCAAAAATTTTTGACTGCGTGACTGTGATGCGTTGGCAAGGGGGGTGACGCACCGTCCGTCATAACCGCAACAACTTTAAGCCGTTTCGTTAGCTCGGGCCACACCAGATTGATTCGTGGTCCGGGGCACGGCCCCGTCTCGACCAGCCCCCAGCTCCCAAAGGCGGGACCGTGCTTCTCAATTCACAGATCACGAGACGAACACCGATTTGCCCGCGCGCGCGGCCCGCTCTCTTGCGGCGCGGCACGAATTGACCGAGGCCGGGATCGCCGGCCTCTTCGGCTGTGCCGACATCGTGGCTGCTTGGGTTTTCCAATTCCCCAACTCGGCGGAAAGTGGCATTTATCGTGTGGGGTAGGTCAAAGCGAGTACCCGCGATGACCCACGAAGTGATCACTTTGAAATTCGTCGTTCCGACGGTGTTGGCTATTGCGCTGGGGTTCGTGATCTCTATCGTCGTAGTCCATACGACAAGCGAATACCCCGTCCCTGTCGGCCAGCCGGAAGCCAATCACTCGACCTCCGGAAGCGGCGGTTTCGCTGAATGGCCAAACCCTCACGGGCGGCTTTCGCGGGTTCACCTGTTGCTTTCCAGATGATGCAGGCGCCCCGCGCCCGCCTCCGAAGGTTGCTAACGACCTCAACACGATGATTGGCAAACGGCCCAGCCGAAGTTGAAGCGTTTCGCCTGTCGTGTGCCGTTCCGGGCGCGCCTGCGTCGCTGCGCCGGCAAGCACGGGTCAAGTTACGTTCAGCGCCTATACCCCGTTAAGTGGATCCGAGCTTTGCCAAAACGATTCGTTGCGGCGTCGCATTCAGAAGCGATATAGTTACTTCTGACCGCGAGGGATGACATGCGACGTTTGTTTGCGATCCTGTCGTTCTTGATTTCTGCTGGCGCAGGCCAGGCCCAAGACAGGCCGCCTTTTATCGTTGGCCCACCTCCACCGCCGCTGCTCGGATCGTCTGAGGTAGGCAATTATTGCGTATACGAAAATCTGGTCTACTCCGTTGGCTCTCCCCTCTGCGTTGGGAAAATGGGTTATGTTTGTAATCCGACCAAAGGCACCTCCGGCTTCAACGAGCGTGGGTTCTGGACCACTAAGCCGACCGACCCCGCGTTGATGCCTCCCGGCTGCCAATAATTCTGCTCGAACCCCAGCCGCAGCACCGATCCATGCGCCCGGGATTTCTGCCGCGCTATTCGTCCGGCTTCAACGCGGTGAATAGCCCTTCAACAAACTTAAATCGCGTCCGCATACGCTGCCTGTCCTCACCTCGTGATGGCGGCGAATGCCGTCTGCATGTCACCGAACAGATCGCCCGCGTTCGGGAAGCAGGGCTTGCCTTCAGCGGGCAGACCGCCGCTGCCGGTCGCCGGCAGCGTAGCGATAACCTCCGCAGCGCGGCCGTCGGGCAGCGTGGCGCCCGTATAACCATTCGGCAGCGGAAGTGCCGGATGATCGAACGGACCGGCGTGGCACGCCACCCGATCGTCGGTCAGCGCCTTGAGGAACTCGACGATGGCAAAGACGTCCTGCTGGCCGAAGCTGCGGTTTTCGATTTCCACATCCACGTTCGAACAATTCGCGCCGAATCCGGTCGTATCGCCGCACCCGATGTTCTGCCGGTTTCCGCCTCTGCTGTAGAAGGCAACGACCTGTTCCAGCGTCGCAAAGCCGCCGTTGTGCATGTAGGGTGGAGTGAGCGCGACATTGCGCAGCGTCGGGACCTTGAACGCGCCATCGACTGCGACGCGCCCGTTGGCTGCGGTCCCGGCCGTGGGCAGGGCGAAGGCATCCGGGACCGACTGGCCCTGAAGTTTTGCAACATACTCCCGCGAGAACGACAGCGGATTGCCGAACGGATCGGTTCCGCCAATTCCGATATCCTCGCCGGTCGGACGCACGCCGATGTTGTAGAAACCGGTGTCGTACAGGGCAAGGCTGCCGTCGCCCATCTGCATGTTCCGGATCAGGTCAGAGCCGCCTTGTTGTGAGGTTTTGGCGGCATTGGTGAACAGCGGGCCGTTGTGGCACTGGGTGCAGTGGCCCTTTCCGGTAAAGACGTCCAGTCCGCGCCGGGCGTCGTTGGTCATCGTGCCTTTGTCGAACGGCGACTGGTTGGAAATGAGCAGACTCTCATACGCCTGGATCGCAAGCCCCCAGAACATCGAGAAGTTTTGTTCCATTTGTGTGTAGCCGCCGGGGTCCGACCTGACGTTGCCGTTGACATCGATGCTGAATTTGCCAGAGACATCCCAGTATTTCGGATCGAATGCCGCGCGGATGAGGTCCGCATAAGTCGTGTTCAGGCCGTTTGCCGTTCCGACCAATGTCGGCGTCTCACTGAACAGACTGTCCTTGGGGTTCACCTTCTGGTTGGCAAGCGGAACGGTGCTGATCAACCTGCGTCCGACGTCCGCGAAAGCGCGATTCGTGCAGGACATCTCACCATCACTCAGGATCGGGCCTACCGACTGGGAGGCAAGACTGGCATTGGCGATGTCGAGCTGCTGAAGTTTTGGCACGCCGGAATTGTCGACCAGCACACCCGCTTGTTTGGAGGCGAGATTGGTGCGCCTGCCGAACGGATTGACGCCGTTGAAGACGTTGTTGGCGCGGCCGTCCCAGAATTGCCGATAGTTGAACACGGCATTGATGTTGGTCGGCGTGTTTCGCGGCGGAACCTTGCGGTAAATGCTTCCATTCGAGTGGAAGGGATTGTTGGCCGGATCGTAGGTGAGCCTGCACTCCGTCGGCGCCTGCTGACCGGGCGCGAGATTCACCGGCGCCGTCTGGCCGGGGACGAACTGACCCGCGAACGTACCCTGCGATCCGAGGCGATCGTTGGTATCATACGTGACCGCGGAATTGCGATTGTTGGGATTGGCCAGATCATGGAATGGAAAATCCGCGGCCGTGAGTTCCACGTTTGGCCCGGTCGGAGTACCGTCGCGACGCACTGAGAACAGAGTGTCTGGTCCAGGAGGAAGAATAGAGTCTGGTCCGGGGGCGACCTGGTTCGTTCCCGGATTGACCGAGTTCCTGACGCGGATGTCCGCACCCGCATGGTAGTGACAGCTGGCGCAGGCCTGACCGTCGCTGCCTGCCGCCATGTCCCAGAACAGTGCCTTGCCGAGTTGTTGAGCGGCAAGTTTGTTGGTGATAATTCCGCTCGTATTGGGCAACAACGGCGTAACGCCCGTCAACGGACCGATCGACCCTCCGCCCTCACCACCACCGCCACCACCACCACCGCCGCCTCCGCCGCCCCCCCCTCTGCCACTTCCCCCGCCATTTCCTCCTCTGCCACTTCCGCCGCCATTCCCTCCTCTGCCACTCCCTCCGCCGTTCAAGCCGCCGCCGCCAAAGCCGCCGCCTTCAAAACCACCGCTGTTAAAACCACCGGCGTTGATGCCGCCGCCAAAGCCACCGCCGCCAAAACTTTCGTTATTAAATCCGCCGCTATTAAATCCGCCGCCGCCTCTGCCACTTCCCCCGCCGTTCCCCCCTCGGCCACCTCCCCCGTTTCCTCCGTCAGCTTTTGTATAGGACACGTTTGCCGCGATGAACGCGGCAAACGCCACGATCAAAATCGCTTGGCCCACACGGCGAGCAGAGACAAGCATTTTGATAACTCCTCGTTTGCGAATTTCGACAAGGTTGATCTGCGAAGATGCCGTCGCGATGTGCGGCACCAGCCTTTCTGTTGACGCTGCATGATTGTTGGTCGCTCCGATCAGCGACTCGCACCGTCGGCAACAGGACGGGGAAAAGGGCTAGCTGGTGGATGGGCCGGCCCGCTGCCAATGGTACTCGACAAAGTTCCTAACCACACTCGTCTCGCACAACCATGGTGAGTTCACGGAGATGGAGATTTGGATTTTGCCAACGCCTGGACCCGCCGATCGACGTGCTCGTCTGCCTCTTCCGAGTTGGCCATGGCATCACCCTGGACTCCAACCTCCGGCGCTCGTCCTCGATATCAAAATGATATCTCGGCATTAGAAGACTCCACCTCCACGCCGCATAAAGGGTTCATCCAGCGTTTGAAGGCTACACCGCTCGTGTTGTCTTAGAGAGGCTCGGAAAATACGTAGAAAGGGGTTTGCCCGGTCAGGACTCCCGCAAGATGGCGCTGTTGCCATTCCCGTCCGCGTTGGCGCCGAGAACCGCAGGAAACGCCGAGAAAACCGGAGATTCCTGCACCATCGCGCGCCCCGAGGTGGCCCCTGCCGCTACGGTATTTTCGTACGGTCGAACGGTTTCGTGCGCGGTGGCGCAGGAATCGCAATTCCCCGAATGCCTTGGTCGGCATCGATATCCATTTCGTTTGGATGGATCGTTCGCAAGCGATCCAAGACGATGCGAACGGCTTCGGGTCGGTCGTTGTCGCGACCGCAACCGTTCCAAGGCGGCCGATAATTTGCGTCGTGCCAATGAACACACAGGCGCGAGCAAAGCGATATGCGAGCGGCTTCTTCAGCGATCGCGAATTTCCGAATTGGGTCCGCCCGCCGGAGAGCGGTAGCCCCTCGCAAGAACCTTGGGTCGCCGTGGCACCGGGCGAATTGCCGCAAAATGTGGATCGCGGCACCAGCGAAACCCTGTATAGATTTTCCGCAGGTGCAGGATTATTGTGCTCCCGTTGCGGCGAGACAGGCGAGACTGGCGATGAACAATAACGGCAATGGTAACATCGGTCCGGATCATTTGCCGGCCGGGCGCACGAATCCTTGCCGTCGCGTGCGAGCATTGCTCTTCGCCACCGGCATCGCGATCCTGCTGGTTTCGAGCGACAATCAGCTCCAGGCCGCCCCGCTTCGACAGGGCGTTGCCGCCTTTATGCGCCAGGATTACGTAAGGGCGTCGTCGATTTTTATTCCGCTGGCGGAACGCGGTAATCCTTCGGCCCAAGCCTATCTCGGTTTCATGTTCGAAACCGGTCGCGGTGTGCCGCAGAGTTATACGGAGGCCGCCATGTGGTACCGCCGCGCCGCCGAACAAGGCAACGGAACCGCACAATATTCACTTGGTCTTTTATACGACAAAGGTTTCGGGGTGCCCCAGGACGTGATCGAAGCCAACAAATGGCTCAACCTGTCGACATCGATCGCAACCCCTCGGGAACGGGAGAGACGCGCGCGGATTCGCGATGCGGTGACGACCAAGATGTCGCGGGGAGAACTCGCGGAGTTGCGGCTGCGTGCGCTTGAGTGGGCGCCGGTTCGCGAGCGCTGAACCTTGCGCGGCATTTACCGCAGAATTTGGTGACCCGCTCGATCTGAATTTGGCATGGCCTAGTTCATGAGCGCTTCGACCAGCCAACCGATCCAGATCAGCGGGGCAAGGAAGGCTCCGAACGGCAGATAGGCCATCGCCGTCAGGGGACGCCTTCGGATATAGCTGCTCAGGATGTAGACACCGAGCGCTGACAGAGTCGCGAGTTCGATCACCGCCAGGATCGTGAGCCAGCCGAGCCAGGCGCCTGCGACGGCGGCGAGTTTGACATCGCCAAAACCAAGCCCTTCACGGCCGCGCCAGCGTCGATACCCCGCCATCAGCAGCAGAAACGGTATGGTCGTTGCGGCGGCCCTGTATACCGCCGAAATCAGGGGGTGCGGATCGACGTCCGGCGCGATCGCCCCGGCACGCAGCAACGCCAGCACTGCTGCCGCCGCCGTCAAGCCGTTCGGAATAATGAAACGCCTGGAGTCGACGATCGCAATCGCCATCATCAAGCATGCGAGAAATCCGCCGGACAGTCCCTCCAGCCCGGATGCCGCGACCAGACTGGCACCTATGGCGGCAACGAGCACGAGGCTGAGCAAAAGTTGCTGGTGTGACGCCTGAATAGCCGGTCCGTCGATCAATTCGTAAGCCCGCGGCCTTGGACGCATTTGCGATGGCGAATTGGGCGGCCTTCCCTCGACAATCTTAACCGGTTTCCCGCCATTTGCGAGGGAGACGATGCCGCGGCTGTGGCGACCGTTCATTGAAAGGCCGCACGCTCGAACCGAGCGGAGCACAACCAACACGGACCACGACAAACAAGGTCAGCCATATACAACGTAAGGGTGCCTGACCAATCGCGATGGGATGTCAAATCGTTGACTGAATAGCCGTATTTTTGCTATCAGATAGTTCACGGGCAAAGGCTTTCCGGTGCACGCGGGAGCTGATTTTCAGCAAGCAGGTTAGCGTTGTGAATTCGATGCGAGACCTTTCCGCAGAGACTTTCCGCCAGCATCTTCTCGGAAAATATCCCCTGCCTCCGAAGGCCCGCGCCCGCGTTGAAAATCCCGCCCAGTCCGCGCTTGCTCGACCACTTCGGGAGTTGTGGGAAGCGACCGATCTGTCTGCCGCCGAATTTGCCGACGAAGTCTCGGAATATTGGGGTGTCGCCAGGCTCAACCTTCCGCAACTTCTCGCCAGTACGCCCTGCCTTGAGGGATTTTCCCGTCGCTTTCTACGTGAGTCCACCATCTTCCCGACCCGGACACCGGGCGGCAGCTATCGGCTGGCTGTAGCCGATCCCTCGGATACCGCGGCCATTCGCGCCGCGGAGATTGTGTTTGGTGCATCCGTCGAGGTCGCGGTGGCGTCATTCGAGGATATTACGACGTTGCTCGACCAACGCACCGATGCGGACAGCGCGGCTTCCGACGAGGCCGCCGCGGGATCGATCCAGCAATCCGACGATGATATTGAAAGCCTGCGCGATCTCGCCAGCGGCGCTCCCGTCGTGCGGGCGCTCAACGACCTGCTCGAGCGCGCAATCGAGCTTCGCGCCAGCGACATTCATATCGAGCCGTTCCGGAGCGGCCTCGTGGTTCGCTTGCGCGTTGACGGCTTGTTGCGGCCGCTGCCGGCTCCGTCGAGTATCCCGCCCCAGGCGCTGATCTCGCGCGTGAAAATCCTCGCTGGCCTGAACATTGCCGAACGCCGACTGCCGCAGGACGGCGCGGCGCGGGTCCGCGTCAGCCGCTCCGAACTCGATGTTCGTGTCGCGACCATGCCGACGCAGGCGGGCGAGAGCGCGGTGATCCGCCTGTTGCCACGCGACCGCGGCTTGCTCGAGATGGGAAAGCTCGGCCTGTCCAGCCGGGACGAGGCGATCATGACCCGTCTGCTTGGCTTGCCGCACGGCATGATCGTGGTGACCGGGCCGACCGGCAGCGGCAAGACCACGACGCTCGCGACCATGCTGTCGATCCTGAACGAGCCGACGCGAAAGATCCTCACCGTCGAGGACCCGGTCGAATATGAAATCTCGGGCGTCAATCAATCGCAGGTCAAACCGTCGATCGGACTGACCTTTGCGGCCGCCATGCGTTCCTTTGTCCGGCAGGATCCCGACGTGATCATGGTCGGCGAGATCCGCGACGCCGAAACAGCGCACATCGCGATCCACGCCGCGTTGACCGGCCATCTTGTGTTGACGACGCTGCACACCGAGACCGCGGCCGCAGCCGTGCCGCGCCTGATCGATCTCGGCATCGAAAGCTTCCTGCTGAAGTCGACGTTGCGGGCGGCGGTAGCGCAACGCCTGGTTCGGGTGCTGTGCGACCGATGCAAGAAACCACACGAATTGACGGCCGCCGACATCGACAAGGATCCGCGGTTCGCCGTGATCGGTTTCAAGGCGGGTGAGGTAATCCATGAGGCCGGTGGCTGCGAGCGCTGCGGCGGCACCGGTTACCGCGGCCGCTACGGCGTGTTCGAGATCCTCGAAATGTCCGACGAGGTTCGCGCGCTGATCGGACCTCAGACGGATTCGCACACGATCAACTCAGCCGCGATAGCCGGTGGTATGACCACGATGCTGGCTGACGCGGTCGCAAAATGCCGCGCCGGATTAACGACCGTGCCTGAAGTTTTCCGCGTCACCACGATGAGGTGATCCGGGGCAATTTTTTTAATGACGCCCGCAGTGTAGGCGTGTGGTTCCTCTTTCCCCTCGGCAAGCGCGAGGGGAACAATGAAATGATGATGCCGAACTATCATTATCGCGCTATCAACGGCGCTGGCGAACTGGTCTCTGGCGCGATCTCGGCGGCGGCACCGGGGGATGTCGCGCAGCGGATCGAGCGCCTCGGCCTGGTGCTGGTCGACAACGTTACGCTCGAGGAAGGCGGCGCCTCGGCGCGCAATTTCTTCAGCATCTTCAACCAGCCGAAGCCGGAAGACGTAACCATTTTCACCCGCGACCTCGCGCTGTTGCTGCGTGCCGGCGCGCGGATCAATGATGGCCTGGAACTGCTCGCTGCCGACCGGGATTTTGGCCGGCTGCGGCCCGTGGTCGCGGATATCAAGTCGCATGTCATCGCCGGTGAGAGCTTCGCGGAGGCCCTGTCGCGGCACGGGGCGTTGTTTCCACCGATGTATGTGGCACTCATTCGGGTCGGCGAAGCATCCGGGTCCCTGGATCACGTTCTGGAAGTGCTCGCAGACGAACGAAGCCGTACCGAAACGCTGAAACGCCGACTTGGCGAAGCAATGCGCTATCCGATGTTTGTCCTCGGCGCCGCCGGCTGCGTGTTGTTGTTCTTTCTCACATTCGTGCTGCCGCAATTTGCCAGCGTGCTTCAGGACTTCGGCGCCAAGGTCGATCCGATCGTTCTCACTTTCTTGAATTTCTCGACCTTCCTTCGGAGTAATTCCGACGCGGTTCTGGCAATCGTGGCAGTTTCCATTGCCGGCATCTGGCTGTTGCTGCGCCAGCAGGGCATTCGCCGCGGGTTTTCAAACGCGCTGACGAGGCTACCGGCGATCCGCCAGGTGATGATGCTGTACCGGACCTCGCTTTTCTGTCGAAATCTCGGAGTTTTGCTGGGCAGCGGCGTCAATCTCACCACGACGCTTCGGATTCTCGTCGACATGATGTCGACAGCGGGTCCATCCGCCGTTTGGACCGATACCGCCGACCGCGTTCGCCACGGGGCAAAATTGTCGGATGCGCTATCCGATACCCAGGCGCTGCCGGCGATGGCGGTGCGCATGCTGCGGCTGGGCGATGAGACCGGCCAATTACCGATGCTGGCGGGTCGCGTCGCCGAATTCTACGAGGCCAAGCTGCAACGCACGCTGGATCGCGTGGTCGGGATTGCCGGGCCCGCGGCGATCATCGTGATCAGCATCGTCGTCGGCGGGTTGATCGTGTCCGTCATGACAGCGCTGATGTCCGTCAGCCAGATTGTCGGTTAGTGAAACGGAAAGGGCATGTTATGAGCAAAATTCGAGGAGGCGACTGAGGTGAAAAACGTTCCGACTTCAGCGCGCAGACGCCGGCGGCGAAACCGGCAGGCCGGCTTCACGCTGGTCGAAATCCTCGTGGTTATCACCATCATCGGGTTGATCATGGCCCTGGTGGGACCACGGGTGTTGAACTATCTCGGCGAGTCCAAGGCCAAGGCCGCCAAGATCCAGATCGAAAGCTTCGCCAGCGCGCTCGATCTTTATTATCTCGATCTTGGGCGATATCCGAACAGCAACGAAGGCCTTGCCGCCTTGGCACAAAGCAACAACGCCCCTGGCTGGAACGGACCGTATCTGCGCGGAGGCGTGGTGCCCAATGACCCCTGGGGACATAGTTACGTCTACCGTTCGCCGGGCACGCGCGCGCCCTACGAGATTCTCTCGCTGGGGTCTGATGGCCAGGAGGGCGGCAGTGGAACTGCGACCGACATTGCGAGCGGAGCGCGCTGAGCGCAGAACCGGCGAGCAAGGTTTCGCATTGATCGAAATCCTGTGCGTGCTCGCCATCATCGGTTTGCTCGCGGCCATTATCCTGCCGGGGATTCCGCGGGCCACCACGCGCGCCGCGCTCGAAAGCTATGCGGTGCAAACCGCGGCTCTGTTGAAGGCGGATCGCAACGCGGCGTTACGGCGGCAGATCCGGGTTACCACCCAAATTGACGCTGCGGCGCGGTCGATCCGCTCCGGCGTGACCGGCCGTACCATCCGGCTGCCCAACGATGTGACCTTTGACACCATTCTGGCATCGCGATGCGCGGATCGAAACGCCGGCAGAACGATCGATTTCTTTCCGTCGGGAATGTCGTGTGGCGGAGCCATCGCCCTCGCCCGTCCGGGGACAAGGTTTGAGGTTCGCGTCAACTGGCTGACCGGAGGCGTCGAAATTGTCCCGCAAAAGCAGAGCTGACGGCGTCGCCGGCTTTACCCTGATCGAAGCCCTGGTGGCGCTGGCGATCATTGCTGCCGTGCTGTCATCGATTGGTGCGGTGATCGCGACCACGATCAAGGGAACCCGCTCGATCGACCAGCACCTGGCATTGACCGGCGCCGCCGAGACGCTCCTGGCCTCGTTGCCCGCGCGAACGCTGCTGGCGCCCGGACGCCAGTCCGGCGAAACCGCAGGGCATCGATGGCGGATCGATATCGACCCGATGAATGTCGCGCTGCCGAGCGACGCGCCGCAAACCCAGCGTTTCGTCCCGCTCACCGTGACCATGCGGTTGCAGGCGCCGGGTGGACCCGCGATGCAGATCGCCACGGTGCGCCTCGTGCCAACGGTGCCGCAATGAAGGCCAGCATCTTGCGCCGCGCGCTGGCCGGTGAAGCGGGATTCACCATGATCGAGGCATTGCTGGCGACGCTGCTGATGACCGTGATCCTCGCCGCGTTGGCCACCGTGACAGCGCAGTGGCTGCCGAACTGGAACAGGGGAATGGCCCGCGTCCAACGCACCGAGCGGCTTGCGATGGGCCTCGATCGCATACTGGCGGACCTGTCGGTCGCGGAGATGATCCCGATCAACAGCGACGCCAACGCGCCGGTATTCGACGGCTCAGAACTGGGCGTTACCTTTGTCCGGACCGCTGTCGGTCCCAACGCGAATCCCGGCCTGGAGTTTGTCAGGTTCATCGAGAAGGCCGATAAAGAGGGCCCGGCGATGGTGCGTGAACGCGCACCATTCACGCCGATGCCCTCGGACGCCGAAGTCCGGTTCACGGACCAGGTCGTGCTGACACGCCTGCCGTATCGCCTGACGTTTTCATACGCCGGGCCAGACCAGGTCTGGCAGCCGAACTGGCGTGGCCAGAAGCAACTCCCGGACATGATCCGTGTTGTGGTGCGCGACGGTGCAACCGGCCGGGTACGTGGCGTCTCCACCACCGCCGTCGTTCACACCAACGGCTGGGCTGAGTGCGCGCGGGCGAAAGACGCACGGGAATGTCTGGCCGCGCGGCTGAGACAGGGCTAGCACAAAAAAGGGAACAGCTCTGACGGGCTGCATCAATCCATGACCTTGCGGCTTGCATCCGGCGGCGACCACAAGAACCTGCGGGGCTTCATTGTGGTGGCCGTGCTCTGGATTCTGGCGGCGTTGACCGCCCTCGTGCTGATCTACCTGACATATGTCACCGACACCGCGGTGGTCGTTGCAGGCAGCGCCGAGCGCGTTCAGATCGAAGCGTTGGCGACCGGGGCGGTCGAACTTGCGGCCTACCAACTCACCGCACTCAAGGAGGACGCCCGTCCAACCAGTGGAGCATTCAATTCCCGATTGGGCGCAGGCAAGCTTAGCGTGGCTTACCGATCGGAATCCGCGCGTATCGATCTCAATGCCGCTCCGAAGGAACTGATTGCCGGACTGATGACCGGACTCGGCGCCGATCGGTCGGATGCAAACGACTATGCCGACCGCATCATTGCCTGGCGCACGCCGGTGGAAAACGGCGATAACGACCCCGAGAACTCGTTTTATCGCACGTCGGGAGTTGCCTATCTCCCGCGTCATGCGCCGTTCCCGCAGGCCGACGAACTCTGGCTGGTGCGCGGAATCCCGCCGCGTTTGGTCGAACAAATCCTTCCGTTTGTCACGGTGTACAGCAATCTGGCTACGGTCAACATTCTTGACGCCGCGCCGCAGGTAATGACGGCCCTGCCAGGCATGACGCCGGAGAAGCTGCAGTCGGTGCTGGCGCAGCGTGACGATCCAACCCTGAATCGGCAATCGCTGCTGGCCACTTTGGGCAGCGCCGCCACACTGGCCGGCTCCAAGGCCTATCGGTTGTCGATTGGAGTAGAGTTCAACAACGGGCGACGGGGCGCGGCGGAGGTCGTGATCCTGCTTATGGAAAGCGGCGATGAGCCTTATCGTGTAATGTCGTGGCGGAACGCCTCCGACGGGGGCATGGAACCGCAAAGGGCCTCGCTGAGATGAAGCTGTTTCCATCGATTGGCGCGATCCTCGGCGCCTGGACCGGTTGCGTTTCGGCCGCGATCATTGCCGGATTTGACCGCGTCATCTCTCCGCGCGTGGTCAGGCTGATCGAAGACGCTTCGGGCGGATTTGCCATCGAGGCGGCGGCTAAACCTGAGAATGTTCCGGCTCACATAGCAATGACAGACGGAGCGTTCTCCGCCCCCAATCTGGCCCCGATGGTCAGAGGGAGCCGGGTCGAGATCGTACTGCAACCAAAACGCTTCCTGTTCCGTCAGCTTGAACTGCCGCTGCGCGCGGCAGATTTTCTTGACGGCATCGTGCGCGCTCAGATCGACCGGCTGACGCCATGGAGCGCGAGCGATGCCGTATTCGGCTGCAGCATCCCCGCCGCGAGCGACACCGAGAGCATTACCACCGTAATCGCGGCAACCACGCGCAAGGTTGCGATGACCTATGTGCAGGCGATATCCGGTTTCCATCCTGCCGCAGTCGCCATCTGCACGGATGTTGCCGAGCGCAATGCCGGCCGGGTAAAGGTATTCGAGCAAAAGGCCCGCGGGCACCTCGACGTGGCACGATTGGGCCGAGCGCTTTCGATTGCTCTGGGGGTTGCGGCCGCGGGCGCCCTGCTCGCTGTAATCGCAGCAGCCTATGTCGCCGATAGCCTTGGCGCACAAGAGAGCGAGCTGGCGCATCAGATTTCGCAGCGGCGCGCCGCCATTCGCGCCAACAGCGATGGCAGCGATCGATCGCCGATCGCAGCGCTGCAGCGCCGGAAGTTTCAGACGACGGCCAGCGTGATCGTGATCGACGCGTTAAGCGAGGTCTTGCCGGATCACACTTACGTCACCGAACTGCATCTGGCCGGCGACAAGCTTCAGATCGTCGGCATCACCCGCGACGCACCATCGCTGATCCCGCTGATCGAACAATCCAGGTATTTTACCCGCGCCACGTTTTATGCCCCAACGACACGCTCTCCTTCGGATCCCGGCGAACGTTTCCATATCGAGGCGCAGGTCGAACCGAATAACGCGGCGAAGCCATGAGCGCCGAAAACGCCATCGCACGCATGCTGACGCGTTCGCCACTGATTGCGATCGTTCTTTATTTCGCCGTGCTCGGCGGCCTGCTCGCTACCGCCGGTTTCGCCGTTCTGGATATCGTCGATCACCGGCAAAGCCTCGCGCAAACCTCCGAATTGCTCGACCAGCTGCGGGGACGGAAGGCGCATGATGGCGCGGCGTCTCTCGCCGCGGGCCAGCCCGGCACGCCCTTCCTGGAGGGGCCGACGGTAACGGTCGCCGGCGCGGCGTTGCTGCAGCGCGTCAACGAGGCCGTCGGCAAAGTCGGCGGAACGATCCAGTCGTCGCAGGTCGATGTGTCTGGCACCCAGGCCAAAGACGGCGTGGTGGGCCTGGTTGTCAGTTGCGAAATTGAACAGCCAAGCCTGCAGAAAGTACTTTACGACCTCGAGGTCGGCATGCCGCTCCTGTTCGTCGACCAACTCGACGTTCAGGTACCGCAGACAACAGGCGACATCAGCGCCGACCGGATCAGGGTCGTTCTCGGTGTTTCCGGACAGTGGCGGGGCGGAAAATAGTGATCTGCCGCCCCTGACCGGCCAATCGCCGGCGGGACGCTGCGGGGGGCCCCGCGCTGAAAAGACCGCCCTTCTGATGCTGATAGCGCCGATAAGGCAGCCTCCAGCCAATCTGGTCGGCTATTTTGTTGTGAATTGAACAAAAAGAGTGGATTTTTCCAATAGCCTCCTGCTTTACGAAACAAACGCCTTATGCGTAAGGTTCGCTACCCTTTTTTTGCGGTCATCCAGGTGGGCTTTTCACGAATTCTTCTCTCTTGTCGCCGGCCTTCTGCGGGGCCGGAACCGACCGACCGTCCAGAAAGACCCTACTTTCGCTCGCTTTCGGCCGCCGCCTCGACCCAGATAATCAACGGTTTGCAGTCAGACTTGGTGTCAGCCGTGTCTGACCTGGAGGTTTTTCTCGGAACAGTTCACCGACAGAACGGAACGCATCCCTCCCCTGGAACCAAAGCGCTCCCTGGTGGGTTCTCTTCCGCTTTACGACGAGCTTGGTGAATATGGAGATCGATCAATGAGCAACCCTGCGATCATTCATGTCATCGACGATGATAAGGCCATTCTTGCATCGACCGCGGGCTTTCTGACGGCGAAAGGGTACGGTGTCCAAACCTATGCGTCGGCCGAGGATTTCCTCGAAACCATCGGGCCACACACGACCGGTTGCATCGTAACGGACGTTCGCATGCCGGGCATCGACGGCATCGAGCTGATGTCGAGACTAAAGGAACGCGGCCTCGGTCTGCCGATCATCATCGTGACCGCTTATGCGGATACCCTGCTCGGCTCGGAAGCCATGAAACAAGGCGCAGTCGATCTGCTCGAGAAGCCGTTCAGTAGCAGCGCCTTGGTCAAAGCAATTCGCGGGGCCCTGGCGACCTGGAGCGAAGAAACGAGTGTCAGTCCGAACGCTGAAACAGCTCGTGCGAGGCTCTCAAATCTGACCGCCAGGGAACGGGAGGTGTTGGCGCGTTTGCTGAGTGGTGCGCCAAGCAACCTCATTGCGCAGGAACTGGGCGTCAGCGTACGAACCCTCGAAACCCATCGCGCGACCGTCATGTCCAAAATGAATGCAGCGAGCATTGCAGAGCTGGTCAAGATTTCGCGGAGCCTTGAACCCATTATCGAAGACGTGCACTCGTAAACTTCCACCCGTGCTGGCTCGGTCCGTATTCCGCCGGCTTTTTCGCGGCCAGACATTTCTGAGCCAGAGAATACTTCCGATGGCCTGCCGACCGGATTCCGTGCGCGCAATTTTAGCGGCCACGGTCACATCAGCGGCTGGTCCGACCGTGGCCGGTCAAAATCGGACATCAGTTCAGTCTTCCAGCCACCTGCGCTGCAACAAATCGTAGATCGCGGTTGTCGTAAACCGGTGGTCGCACGCGCTGCACTCCCAACCGAAATGCATCCGGTTTTCATCGGTTTCCGCCCAAGCCGGTGCTTGGATGGGCTGGGCACAATTCGCGCACGGCTTGTTTCCAGGAAACATAGGAGTCACGACCATTGCCCGATACCGCAATTGGAAATGCAATCACCGCGCGCTCACGCGTGCATTTTCAAGCATTGCCCTGCTGATAAACCTGCCTCTTAACCGTCCCCGGAATTCACTATTCAGAATTCAATTGCTCGGCGAGGAATGACTCCACGAGCACACGCCACCACAGCGCACAGACAGGTTACCAGCAGCAACAATACGACCGATCCGTTCCTTTGGGAAGATTCGGAAAATACTGGGATACCCTGCCCGGCTGCTCCGAATTTGGATTCAGGTCCACTGGCATAAGGAATCGCAAAGGCGCCACCACAACCTCTAGTCCAGGTCTGGAACCGCCAGCGACATCCTCACGAGCTCCGCGAGGCTGGTCGCGTGCATTTTCGACATAACCGTCGCGCGATGCGTCTCAATGGTCCGGGTACTCACGCCCAGTTCATAGGCGATTAGTTTGTTGGGCATGCCCTTGAGCAATCGAGCCAACACCTCCCGTTCCCTGGCGGTCAAATTCGAGAACCTCGCGCGAAGGACTTCGGTCTTCGGACCGGTCGCCATCACATCCCTGTTCACCAAGGCTTCGCGAATAGCGTTGACCAGGGCGCTATTGTTGAACGGTTTCTCAAGCAGATCGACCGCGCCCCGCTTCAAGGCTTCAATGGCGAGCTTGACATCCGCATAGGCGGTGATGACGATAATCGGAAGGGCAAAACCTCGTTCCTTCAGTTTGCTTACCAGCTCGATGCCGCTGATGCCCGGCATGCGCACGTCCGTTACGATGCAACCGGTCGTCTGCGGTCCGATGGCGTCGAGGAAGCTGTAGACCGAAGCATAGGTATGAACGCCAAAGCCTTGAGCCACCAGAAAGCCGTTGATCGACGTGAGAATGGCTGGATCATCATCGATGACATGAACATGCTGCTTGCTCATTGATTGAGCTCCGTATTCGCCAACGGTAACGTGAAACTGAAAATGGCGCCTCCGCCAGGATTGGGCTCGGCCCAGATTTTCCCATAATGCGCCTCGACGATCATCCGCGAAATCGACAGGCCGATACCCATTCCGCTCGATTTGGTCGTTCGAAACGGTTCGAACAGAGATTCAATTTCTCCCGACTGGAAGCCGCATCCCGTGTCGGCGATATCGACTCTAATCATGTCCTGTTCGATCAATGACGTTGATATCGTCAGGTTTCGCTTCGCCGAGTGCCTCATGGCCTCTGTGGCGTTTCGTATCAAATTGCTCAGTACTTGCTTGATCTGGGTTCTATCGGCAAGGACGTTATCATTCCCGGCATTCAACTGGAAGCTGAGCTGAATTTTCTCTTTTCTCGGATCCGAAAGTTCGGACGCGCCCTTGATAAAATCGTGCAAGTTGAAGAACGTCTTGTCGGGCTCGCCGCTGGTGACCAGTTCGCGCAGACCCTTCATGATCTGTCCCGCGCGCATGATCTCGTCGATAGCGCTGGCCAAGGTCGCTTCGATCGAATTGGGCCGCTCGTCCGCGGGCAAATCGAGCAACAACTGCACCGTCTCGAGATAGGTGACGGCAGCCGCCAGCGGCTGGTTGAGCTCATGCGCCAGTCCGGCGGCCAGACCGCCCATCGCGGACAAGCGCTCCCCTTGCAGCTGCTTGATGCGCGCCTCGATCTCGCGCCTGCCTGAAAGATCGCGCAGAAAGCCGACGAATAGCGGAGCGTCCGCATAGGTGGTCTTGGTAATCATCAATCTCAGCGGGAACACCGAGCCGTCTTTCCGCTGTCCTTCGACTTCCCGGCCAATGCCGATGATCTTGGCTTCACCGGTGTCCTTATAATTTTGCATATAGCCGTCGTGGGAGTCCTGCAAACGCCATGGCATGAGGATGTTGACTTTGCGGCCGACAAGCTCCTGCCGCGCGTAGCCGAACATCTTCACTCCATTCTTGTTGATCGACTGGATAATCCCATCGGTACTGATAGCAACGATGGCATCGGGAGAGCCATCGACGACGGCGCGCAACAGTGTTTCGCTGGTTACCAATGCGCGCTCGGCCAATTTGCGCTCGGTGATGTCCCGGGTAATTTTCGCAAAGCCCTTGAGTATCCCTCCCTCGCCATGGATCGGGTTGATCAGGGTATTTGCCCAGAAGTGCGACCCGTCCTTTTTGACGTGCTCGCCCTCCTGCTCGCACGCCCCTGTGCGCAGGGCCGTTTCCAGGTCGCGGTCCGGCCCGCCCGCAGCCACTTCTTCGGGCGTATAGAAAATTGAAAAGTGACGCCCGACGACTTCGTCCGCCTCATACCCCTGGACCCGCCGGGCGCCATCGTTCCAGGACGCAATGCGACCCTTCGGATCGAGCATCATCACGGCATAGTCTTTGATGCCGTCGACGAGAAGCCGCAGCCGCTCCTCGCTCTCCTTGTGCGCTTCCATGAACTCGTGCCGGGAAGTGACATCCTCGGCAAAAAGGAAAATACCCCCAATGTCGCTATCGTTCGCACGCCATGGCCTGATCTCCCACGACACCCATCGCGTTCGTCCATCGGCCCGCACGAACACGTCCTCGTCGCCTCGCAGCATCTCGCCCTCAAGGCCGCGCAAATATCTTTCTTTCCAAAGTTCCTGGTTTTCCGGCAGCAGTTCATAGAGCGACCGCCCGACGACACCGCGCTCGTCGATGCCGGTTTGGGCAATGAACCGATTGCTGGCGGCAAGGTAGCCCATGTTCCGGTCAAACATGGCAATCGATGCCGGCGCCTGCTCGACGAACAGGCGCAGGCGTGTTTCGCTCGACCTGAGCTCCAATTCCGCCTTGGCGCGCTGCTCCTCATACTTGAGGAGCGTCCTTGATGCCGTGCCAAAAGCTACCAGCGCCTGATCGAACTCCGGGAGGCCCGTTGGCGCAAAGACTACCGACTCGCGATCGCGCAAGGCTCTTGCCCCGGTTTCCAGCGCCTTGATCGGAGCGGTAATTTTTCGTGCCGCCACGGCGGCAAACACGATACTCAACACCGTCACAACCAGGCTAACGAGGATCGCGCTGACGGTGATTTGCTGGATCGGTTCGTCAAGCGAACTTTTCTCCGCGGCAACGACGGTCGTCCACCCGGTCAGCGACGAAATCGCATTCGCGTATATGACTGGTTGACCTTCAAGAGCGCGGGTCTCGAATAGCCCGTCCTCTTTTTTTTCCGTGCGCCAGCCTGCCGAAGCGGCCCCGCCGGCCCACCGTTCATGATCGCGAGATCGCGCGACGATAATGCCGTGGCGGTCAATGATTTCGACGATCCAGCCCTCGGGAAGAACCTGGCTGTTCAGAAGGGCGCGAAAAACAGCGACATCAACGCTGATCGTCAAGGAGTAGATCGGCTTGTCGTCAACGACGATCGGAACTCCCACCGAGATCATCGGGAATTTCACGGCCGCGTCGGCC
Source organism: uncultured Alphaproteobacteria bacterium (assembly GCA_963742085.1). Lineage (GTDB taxonomy): Bacteria > Pseudomonadota > Alphaproteobacteria > Rhizobiales > Xanthobacteraceae > Bradyrhizobium. Next base: position 61,758 of record CAVUKM010000009.1, read on the forward strand.
AACACGTCGGACACCTGCATGCGCCCGGTTTGCAACGCACGGTCTGCTGCGGCTCGTTCCTCCTCGGAGAATGGCGGCGGAACTTCCGTCGACGACACCAGGGTGTTGACCACCGGCCGTCCAAGCACATCGGCTAGCGTCACCCAGGCGCCGGAAAGGCTGGGCAATGCCTGCTCGGCCTCTTCGCGAAATCCAGCAAGATCCCGGGCTTTCAGCGATGAAGACGTGGCGAGCGCCTGCACGGCCGCCATGTATTTCCCGAGCTGCGCATCGATCACGCTCATAATCGGCCGGGAGGAGTACAAAATGGCGTGCCGGCTTTGGTCGCGCTCCTGGACAGCAAACCGCGCCACGATAGCCGAGGACAGAAGAAGCATCGGAATAGCCACAGCGAGCACGATCAACGTCAGGCGTTGACCTATACTCAAGCCGCGCACCGAGGGATTCAAATCGAAAACAGCACTCATGGCGTCAGGTGCCCGTATTTCTTCGGCCTATCGCGTCGTTCTGCAATGGGGGTGTGGACTCATGCCCGTGGCATCGAAATGCATCACTGCAGTTTCCAAAATATCGCTGTCGCCCTGCGTCACTTTGACCTGAATCAAGAATTTCAATCAAAACGATACTGATCGTCCAAATTCTAGGACCACGCTACCGCGATGGCCGCCGATATTCGAAACGAGCTCCGCGCGCTATCGGCCGACGGCACGGGACTCGGCGGGCAAGGTTCTCAGCGTACCCCGCAATTTGGTTCGCAGTTCCTCGGCGATTGAATATGCATCAACGCCGTCACGAATGATTTGCGGTCGAATGAAAATAATCAGTTCGGTCCGTTTGACCGTTTTGGTGCTGTGTGAAAAAAGAATCCCGAGGTCCGGAACGTCGTCGAGCAAGGGGATGCCGCTGCGATCTTTCTCCGATTGCTCTTGTATGAGGCCGGCCAGCAATACGGTCTGGCCGCTCGCCACCACGACGGAGCTCTTGACCTTGCGTTGTGATACCGTCGGCGTCAGGTTGGTTTGCGAGGCAGCCGCCGAACTATTCGAACTGGTAACGACGTTGCTTATTTCCTGCTCGATTTCGAGACGAACATTGCCGCTGGCATTGATCCGCGGCGCGACGCGTACAATGATGCCCGTGGGACGATAGTCTATCGAATTGATGATCGTGTTGCTGGTGGTGGTCGCCGCATTGAGTACGTTTGCAGAGCCCGTGGAGATCGGCACCTGGTCGCCAACCACCAATGTCGCCACCTGGTTGTCGATGACGACGAGCGAGGGATTCGACAATACCTTCAAATCCGTGACGCTATGCAGGGCGTCGAGGATCATATTTGGCTGGGCTTCCGGCCCAACAAGGAAATTGAATCCCGGAATGGCCCGGCTGAGAAACGTGTTAGCGACGCCATTCACGATAGACGGAGCAGTACCGGTCGGAGAATTGAGAATCGAACCCTTGTCCGGCCCCAGGCCCAGATTGCGGCTCGTCAGGAAAAACTGGACCCCGTAGCTCAGATTGTCGTTGAGGGTCACCTCCGCGATGGTCGCGTCGATCGCGACCTGCAATTGAGGGCGATCGATCTGGCGGAGCGTTCGCTCGATGATCTGATAGTTTTCCTGGGTGGCGTTGATCAGCAGCGTATTGTTGACGGTATCCGCGGTGATCTTGACCCCTGGCAGAAGCGCCTGACCACCGCCGCCCGTCGAACCGCGCCCATCGCCGGTGTCACTCGGGTTCAGCGCGCTTGACGCGAGATTTGGCCGCGCCCCTGGAAAGCCCTGCGTTCCGGAGCCACCGCGCGCATCGGTTGCCCCGAACCCGGGCTGCCTTGCGCCGCCGCCCGACTGGGCGCCGCCCAGAGTTGGACTCGATGATGTCGAGGAAAGGCCGGAACCTGGCGCGACCTGATTCTCCGCGGTATCCAGTGAACCCGAACCGCCGCCGGTGAAGACTTCATTCAGGATGCGCGCCATCTGGCGGGCCTCACCGTATTTGACATGGTAGACGCGCACGCCCGATCGCGCCGTGTCGGTTCTATCCAGACGTTTGATCCAGGCCGCGACCGTCTTCAGCATTTCCGGCTTGCGGGCGACCACAAGAACGGCGTTCATGCGCGCAATCGGCTGTAACTTGACGACGCTCTGGGAAAGTCCTCCCTCTCCCGAATCCAGTATCTTCTCGAGGTCGGTCAGAATGACGTCGGGAGTGCTGTTCTGAATTGGATATATCCCGACCAGTTGACCCTGCATCCAGTCCACATCGAAACTGAGAATGGTGTCGATCGCCGCGCGTCGCTCCGCGCCACTGCCCTGGATGATCAGCATGTTGCGTGTCGGATCCGCGCGCACGGTGCCCGGCCTGGTCGCGAAGCTGTCAACGAGCTTGATCAGTGTTTGGGCCGAAATATTCTGCAGCGGGACGACTGAAACTCCGTAACCCGGCAACGCCTGCCCTGCGGCCCTTTCGGTGGTGCCGGCACCCACGGCATCACCGATCGGAACGAGACGATACCCCAGCGTATCCTTTACGATTACGACGCCGACCGGCCGCAAGGCATTTTCGAGCACGTAGAGTAGATCGGATCTCGGCACCAGTCGTCCGGACGTCAGGCTGACAGTGCCCTGCACGCGCGGATCGATCGTGTATCCCAGGCCGAGTGTTTCTCCGAGAATGGTTTTGGCGACCGTTGCAATGGGGGCGTTTTCAAAATTCAGCTCGTAGCCATCCTTCGTTCCGGCAGCCGCCGGAGGCGCCGGCTGAAGTTGCGCGCCTCGATCGGTGGCGGAGGAGGCCCCCGCCGTCGGGTACACCTCTGGCTTCATCCGATCGTTCGAGCCGGTGGGCGCCGACCCGACCTCCCGCGGAAGACGTGGCAGCAGATCCAGCGAGCGAATTCTGTCGACCACGTCGGGACCGGGCGCAACGTCAGGGTCGGGCGTTCTTGCCCGATCAAAATTCATCTGACTGCAAGCGGGGAGCAGCACTGCGGCTATGGCAATCCACGCCTTGAACGCAACGCGCAACGAGTGCCGGCAGAAGGCGTCGCGAACCCGTACCCAACAAACTCGTAACCAAACTCGCAACAAAGCATCCACCAATCTGGTCGTAGCAAAGTTATTAATTTAGCTAGATTGTCCCCATCGCTGGGCTGGTTTCACACCGAACTGACTTAAGGTACGGGTATGCCTCAAGTATCCGCCGATATCTTGTACCCTTTTTACCGCTGAGGTCACATTTAGCTCAAATCATGGTGAATTCTCCGATCGGAGACATAAAAACCACGATGTGGCCAAACACCATCATACTCCGGTTACGTGATACCGTATGCACATTTCGCGGTAGAAGGAACCGCAACCCTCAGGCGAGCCTGCGTCTTTGGAATCATCCGCGAGCCCGCCCTTTTCAAAGACAGCCATTTCGGTATGGTACACGTCAGGCTTCGAGTAGTTCAGCGAATACTGTCATTTCAGTAGGTCAGTGAACCACCCATGCGACATCCGGTAGATGTTTGTGCGCGACGGGCGGCGAGCGCGGTACTCTTGCTAGCGCCGGCAGTGGCCATGATTGTCGTCATAGGCAGCACCCGCGCTGATGAGGCGCGATTGTCTCACGGGCACCTCGCCGATCGGAAACTTGCACAACTCCAGGAACAGCCGGGAAAAACTCCAGCCCCTCCCCGCGAGTTCCGCGACTGCCCGGATTGCCCGCAAATGGTGGAAGTGCCGACGGGCCAATTCATGATGGGGTCCGCTGACGGAGACCCCGATGAGAAGCCTGCGCACGAGGTTTTGATCCGGAAGCCGTTCGCCGCAGGCAAGTTCGAGGTGACGTTCGCTGAGTGGGAGGCCTGCGCGGCGGATGGAGGGTGTCTCAAGAACAAGAGCCCAAGCGATGAGGGCTGGGGCAAGGCAAAGCGTCCGGTCATCAACGTCTCCTGGATCGATGCCAGGGAATACGTGGCTTGGCTCTCCCGCAAGACCGGCAAATCCTATCGGCTCTTGACTGAGTTCTGAATGGGAGTACGCCGCGCGCGCCGGCACCAGCACCAAATATGCGTTCGGCGACAATATCGACAAACAGCAGGCCCGGTTTTCGGAGGGCAAGCGCGGCATCGGACAAACCGCTGAAGTCGGAAGCTTCGCCGCCAATGCATGGGGCCTTCACGATATGCACGGCAACGTTTGGGAGTGGGTGGAGGACTGTTACGTGCCCGGTTATGTTGAGGCACCCTCCGACGGTTCGGCTCGAGTCATTCCCGGTTGCGCGGCCCGCGTCCTTCGTGGCGGTTCCTGGGACTATGAACCTCAGGACCTCCGCTCGGCGATCCGCTACAAGCTCCCCCCCTTCTACCGGGTCGATGAAATCGGCTTTCGGGTTGCCCGGGAGCTCTAGCCGGTTTGCGAATTGCCCCGCCAGCCACGAGGTCGGGGACGCGCTGAAATACGGGGCCGCCTGAGCGCGGAAATATGATATGCCTCATGCTTATGCTGCCAAATCACGGGATCTCGGCCTTGCGACCAACGACCGCCATTTTGCTGGCGGCATTTTTCACGCTCCGCATGGTCGAGGGAGCTGCCGCGCAGCCACGACAGGAACCCGCGGCGGTTGCAGAAAATCCGCAGGCGCCGATTTCGCTTGATCGCCTGACCGCCACACGCGACCGGCCGTTGTTCTCGCCCTCCCGCCGTCCCCCGCCGACTGCTGAATTCCGCCCGGTCGCGCCGCCGACAGCACCGCCACGGGCACCACCACCGCCCAGCCCGCCGCCGAGCCTGACATTACTGGGCACATTCGAAAGCAACGAGGAAGTGGGCGCCACCGTCCGGCTGGGGACGAACGAAAGGCCCACGATCTTGCGGTTCGGCTCCTATATCGAGGGATGGCGGGTGACCGAGATCAGCCGTCACCGCCTCGTGCTGTCGCTCGACGATCGCACCGCCGTGTTCACCCTGTTCAGTACCAAGGAATCCAGCGCACCGCCGGCCGTCAGCCAGGCCACCAAGATAGGTGAACAACCGCCGCCGCTGCGCCTGAACGAAGCCCCGCTCCCCAAGCCTGCCACCGATCAAAAACAATCTCCGCAATCCGGCGGCGCGTACAACCCTCCTCCGGCCGGGCCTCGCCAGCTCGAAAAGGCAGGGCCACGGTGATGGAAGCGGCAGTCGGGATGTTCGCTCACGTGCGAGATCATCGGCTTGAACCTTGCCTCAGATCTCAGCCGTGAAACGGCCGAATATTTCTTCGCCTTGTCCGATCAATGCGCGTGATGGTGCTCGTGATCATGCCCGTGATTATGCGCGTGCATCACGGTATTCTGGTTTGCTGCCGCCGGAACGTCCTGCACCCCTTCGTCCAGACGGGACGTTTCGGACTTCAGGTAAGCGATTAGATCGACGGCATCGACCTCGGAGATTCCAAGGTTCGGCATCCGGACGCCGGGAAACTTCGCGGCCATCGTCGCGGCAACGGGGTCGTGTTCGGCCCGAACCGCCTCTGGCTTTCTGATGAAGCGCGCCAGCCAGTCCGGCGAACGGCGCTCGGCGACACCACGCAGGTCCGGACCGACACGATCGCCGACGCCGATGGTGTGACACGGCGCACATATCTTCTTGAAGAGTGCCTGGCCCGGCTGCAATCCGAGCTCGAAGCCGGTATCGCTGGCCTTGTTGTATGCGATGACACGTTCCTCGTCGCGCCATTTCGGATCCATGGAGCGGATATCGATGACGAGGCGGTCGATATCGCCGAACACGGTGTTTCTGGCCCACTCGCCGGTCGAGTCATTGCCGAGCACGATCTCGTTGCGGTGGTCGCTCAGCGACCGGCTCTTGTCGCCAAGCTTGAAAAGGATCTGGCGGACGTCTGATGGCTTGCCGGTCAGGAACAGCCATCCCGGACCTGTACCGAACGCCTTGGAAAATTCCTTGAGCTTTTCCGGCGTATCGTTCTCCGGATCGACCGATATCGAAACGAAAAACAGATCGCGGCCCAGATGGTCTGCGAGTTTGTCTTCAACCTGCGAAAGACGTGCGGTGGTAAGCGGGCAAATGTCCGGACAGCTCGTGTAGATGAAGCTGATCACCACGATCCGGTCCTTAATGACGTCATCGTAGAAATTCAGCGTCTTGCCATCCTGGGTGACGACCGGCAAATTCGGGAAATAATCGGCTCCCCAGCGATTGGTCTCGGCCACGACGGCTCCCGGCGACGAAGTCACCACGGCCGCAAGCACGGCCAGTCCCGCCAGAAAATTCCTCTGCGCCAGATCCCATCGCATTCAACTCTCCCGGGTTTCTCCTTGACGGAACGATCCGAAGGCGCTCCGAACCGCCTGCTTGTGGATGCCGTGGTTAATGCCGTCCAGCGGCCGGCGAGACCGGCCGCTGGATGGAAGGCAGACCTAGGCTTTGCTTGGGCCGGAACCGCCGCCGCCGCCGCCACCGCCGCCACCGCCGCCACCTCCACCGCTAGTTGGGCTCTGGCCGCTACTCGGCGCGACGCCAACGGTGTTGGTCGGGTCGGCCTCCGGCAGCACCTCCGGCGTCGTGAAGAATACGCCATCAGGGGTCGGGTTGGGCGTGGCGGTGACGGTCGCCTGAGGCGTTCCAGCCAGGCCGTTGAGAAGCTGGATGCGCATCAGCAGCGCAAAATCCTCGTGCACCGTATTGTGGCAATGGTTCACGTAGGAGCCGCCATATTCGCCGAACTGGATCTGGAATTGAACCCGCCCGGCTGGACGCAACCGCCAGACATCCTTTCGTACCAGCCGTTCGGTTGCCGGGATCGAATCGTTGCCCCGGTTCATGGTAATGCCCTCCTCGAAGTGGAGATGGATCGGATGATCCCAGCCGCCGCCGCCATTGATGTAGGTCCAGTGCTCGACGTCGCCCGGTTTCGGATACAACAACGAAACGCGATTGGCGTTCATCGAGTGGGCCGACTGTCCATTGACCTTGACGGTCCATGGGAATTGCGCCGTTTCCGGGCAATCCGGGATGCACTGACCGTTCGGCTGCCGGGAGTCGCCGGTGCCTGCACGTCCCCACTCGACGACGCGCGTGCGAACGGGGGTGACGATCGGAATCTGCTGCGTCAGCACGCTCGGCACGATGCTGTTGTCGGGATCGGTGGCGCGATGGATGAAGCCCGGAACGTCCACACTCTCGACCTGGCTGACGACGCGGAACTGGAGAATTCCGCCGCATCCCGGATCGTTGTTGCTGCCCGCCAGCGCCTGCTGCAGCGGGAGCTGCTTGTCCGGCATGCGCCCGTCGGTTTGCTGAAGCGTGTTTACCAGCGTGAGATAATCGCCGATCCTGAACCGCGAGAAATCGACGATGATGTCGTAGCGCTCGGCGGTGCCCTGTTGATCGAGCGAAGTGAGCGGGATCGGGTTGACGAACAGGTTGCCGTCGTTGGCGATCTGCAGGAACTGCACGGCGTTGCCGCTCGAGTCGGCAATCTGCAGCTGGATGAACCGCGACATGCCTGCGCTTAGAATGCGGAACCGGTACTTGCGCGGCAGCACCTCCATGACGGGAGCATAGGCCATGTTGACCAGTGGCACGTCGCCCAGGAAACCATCGGTATCGAAGATGTCGAAGAAATACTGGCCGCTCGGATCGTAGGCCGCGTCCGATACGATCAGGTTCACGTCGAAGTCTGAATTGCCGTAGTCCAGCAGTTTACCGCTGGGAAGCCGCAGGTTGACTCCGTCACTGAGCTCCTCGTTGCCCCGATCGGGGCCGCTGTACATGTTCACCATCATGAGATTGCCCTTGTAGACATTCTCCGCGGTGAAGAAGAACCTGTGGTCATGAGCCCACATGGTTCCCTGGATCTCCCGAAAATCGCCCGCCACTTGCACGAGACCGCCGTTACCGTCGGGTCCCGACGCGCGCGGATCGGTGGCCTGGGTATTGATCTTGTCGCGGCGCGCCATCGTGGTGCTCCAGCGGTAGTCGTAGAACGTGCCGGGGAAGTGATGGACATTGGCGGCGCCATCGCTCTCGGCGCCGTTGTGCGCATTGTGGAAGTGAAGCTGGCTCTCGTTGCGGCCGAAACCGCCATTGTCACCGCGAAATACCGGCGTGTTGTTGTAGACACGCATCATAGCCGGCTCGCCGTAGCGGAGCTTGATGAGGGGGGGCGGCAGGGTTCCGCGCACGAAGCGGCCTGTGCCGTAGGTCCACACGCTGTTCGGATTCTGCGCCGGCCAATTCGGATGGAAGGCGCTGCCGGTCGCGATCTGCCCCAATGACAAGACATACCCCGCCTTGGGAAAGAACTCGTTCCATCGCTGATGCGCGAAGATCTCTCCAGGCGGGCGGCCTTCGATCGGGCCACGTCCGCTCAATGGATTCCTGAATTGCGGGTCGGAAGGATTCGCGGTGAAATCGGTGTGATAGGAAAGCCGGCGTGACGGCCTTTCACCGAACGAGGCTGGCCAGGCAGCGTCGCCGGCCGAGGCCGGGTCGCTGGAGGGCACGCGGGTCAGGGGAACCGGTTGCTGCAGGCTCAGTCGCGGCAGTCGCTGGGTGAACCTTGGGACGCCGAACAGCGGGCTCGCCGGCGTGCCCGTCGGAACCGCCGCGAAGGCGCTTCGCGCAAACGGGCTGAGGCCGTTCTTCAACGCCAGTCCGCCGGCTGTAAGCAGACCCCATTTATAGAGGTCACGGCGGGTTATCTGGCCGATGGAATGAGCCTTGATGATCTCGGCCCGGTTGTTGCGCGCATTCTGCGCTTCTTTTTGCCTGATGCGCGATTCTTTAGGTGACAAAAAAAACATGTTCGGTCTCCCTAATTTGGTCCGGTTGCCTCGAGCAATCGGCACAGCAGGCCCCAACGCCCGCTCAAGATGATGAGAAAGGCACTTTTCTATTTCGCTATTTTGCAGTGATCAGTGGGGGGCCTGAGACCGGTGCACGGTCTCAGGCCAGTCTTGGGGACGCTTTACATATCTTCGCAGAGCGGCAGTCGGGTCACGACTTCCTGGCCCGCGGCTCCGACCGCAGACGGATCGGTGAAGATCATGAGCGAGCCTGCACCAGTACCGCCGGCATAGATCAGATCATCGGCAACACCCAAACCGGTGGTGAGCGAAACGCCGGTCAGGATGGTCCGGAACTGATACGACGTCAGCCCGGAGTTCGGATCGATGGTCAACTTGAACTGCGCCACGGTGCCACCGAGCGGACCCGTGTACATGTACTTGTCGCCATTCGCGGCCACGTGAGAGACGATCGCCTGCGGCTGCGTGACCAGGGCGGCGAAGAATCCGCCGTTGGGCTGCGCGTTGCCACAATGACCCGAACTGTGATTGTTGAACACAGTCTGGAAGCTCGTGGTGCCGCTGTTCTGGTAGATGCACTGGGGCCAGGCACTGGGAACCGGATTCAGGGCGCTGGATCCAGGCACTGCGTCGAAGCTGTTCACGACCCGCTGGCCGCCGAAATAGGGCTGGTTGTCCGGCCCGAACGCGGTGGTCAGATCGACCGCGAGGTTGTTATTGCCGATCTGCATGCACTTGACCGTGCTCGCCGGCGGCACGAAGAAGTTCGGGTTGATCGGCAGGCCCGGATCGCCGGGATCGCCGAGCGGATTGTAGCAGGCGTATACGAAATTCTGGCGCCGGATCGAGGTCACCATCGCGAATTGACCATCGGGGCTGATCGCCGCATTGGTCAGCTTCTGGCCTTCCGGAATGTCGGAGTAGTAGTTCTGCGCGCCGTTGATCTTGCCGGCGTCGCTGCCGATTGGCGGAACGACACCCGTGGGCCACAGATTGACCAGCGGGATCTGGAACAGGCCGCCCTTGATACCGGCGACGAACAGGAACGAGGTCGCGTTATTCGCGGTGGTGGCGACCCCATGCGAGATCGAACACCCGAGCTGGTTGAAATAGCTGTTGGCCGGGTTGGGCGCACCGACCTGGCTGAGCTTGGTCGGATCGCAGGTCGGCGTGATGGTTTCGCCCTGATAGGGAATATCGCCGAGATTGACGACCCTGCCGCCCTTGATAACCGGCAGCAAGACGCAGTCGGTCGGGCTGTTCGGCGGGATGCTCCACGCCGCTGACCGTCCGGTCGCCGGATCAACTCCGACATCGGTCTCCTTGCACAGCGTCGAGCCCTGGTCGAATACCCAGTTGTGCCCGTTGCCGGTCAACGGTCCGGCGGGATCGTTGTGCTCGTTGGTCGAATTGTCCGGAACGAAGATCGAGCCCGCCGTGCCGGTGAAAACGTTCGGCGACCAGTTGGCCGCGGTCGCAACGATCGCATCGCGACCGACCACGAAGCCGCCGGCGGGCAAGGGCTGCCCGTTCGAGCAGACCGCCCAGGCGAAATTCTGCCCCATCAGCGAGATCGTCGCCGCCAAGGCAATGGTGCGTTTGACACGACCACCCTTCTTGATGCGACTTCCAGTTCTTAGGAACCCCTCAGGATAAATGTTGGTCATCTGATAGCCCTCTGGTTTGGGCGCAGTTGCGTCCGGGTTTCGGTTACTGCTTGCTTGCACAATCTGGAGTTGCCCTGGGGCGCGGCCAGCATTTTGTTAAAGGAATTGTTTTTTGCTTTTTCACTTCGCGTAATGCGACCTACTCTACGCAATCGCGTATTCAGCCGGGAGGTTCGGAAATTACGGAGAGAATTTCTGCTCAGTCGGTCTTCTTGCGCCGACGGCATGAAGAGCGAAGATGCCGATGGTTATTGGCAAAACGCCATCAAATGTTTTGGCGCCGGCAACAAACAGCAGCTTGCCGAGCGCAAGCCTCGTCCACAAAAAATTTTATCGCCGTGGTCGCCGGGTGTGCCGTGATTTTTTTGAGGAGCCTGCCGAACATCGCGAATCGCGAGCATCAGTTGCGCGTGTCAGACGCATGCGCGCGACACCGTCGCGAAGCGCACGAAGGCTGGCGACAGTTCCGGTATGACGTTGAACTCGCGCGACCGGCAACATTCGAGCCTGATCGGATTGCCCCCTGTCTCGAGGTGCCCTTTCCCGGTGAATCCTGCGCCGGTCCATCGCGAGACGCATTTGTCGGCTCGGTGACACAGGGTTCGGGGCCCCCTGCCCTCGAGGCCCCGGAAGTCGGCATAACTCCGTAGTTTCCGAACCTCCCGGCCTGGTCCTCCATTGCCTAGAAAGTGCTGCCGTATCGTGGAACGCTAGCGTGGTGCGCGTCGATGAGCAGACAGGATCGACCGGATCGGACGTGGGGGATTCTTGCGCCCACCCGCCGCTATGGTGCGATCTGGTTTGCGACTGCGTTCGGCCTTGCGGCGATATTCGGCCCTGGCGGTGAAGGCGGGTTGCTTATGCCGATACCGGCCGCGGCAGGCGTGAAAGATAATTCCGATTTTGTGGCCGGCGATCCGATACCGACGATCACGCGTCTGGGTGAAAGACCGAGAATCGCGGACACTTCCGCGTTCATCGTCGACAAGCTTGCCGCGCAACAGCTTGGCAAGGCTTTTTTCTGGGACGCGCAGGTCGGCAGCGACGGCCAAGCCTGCGCCAGCTGCCACTTTCATGCCGGCGCCGATATCCGGATCCGGAACCAGGTCAACCCCGGCATTCCATCGCTCAGCGACAGCACATTCCATTCGCGCGGATCATCGACCGGGGGTGACCCTAGTCCCACCACGGGGCCAGATGTTGCCTTGGGGCCGGACGACTTCCCTTCCCACCGTCTCGAGGATCCGGAAAACCGCAATTCGAGAATCATTTTCGACACCAACGATCGTTTCGCATCGCAAGGCACCTTTGGTGGCGCTTTTATCGAGAACAGCGTCTCTCCGATGACGCTGCCGCAATCGGGCACGCCGTCCGGCGCGGGGATCCCGCCGGTCGGTCTGGACAATTGCGTACGCGTGGTCGACCCGACCGATCCGTTCAACAACGGAACATCACTGTTGTTCCGACGGGTCGAACCGCGAAACACGCCGACCGTGATCAACGCAGCCTTTAATGTTCGCCAGTTCTGGGATGGGCGGGCCAACAATGTCTTCAATGGCGTCGATCCCTTCGGACGACGCACCAACCTGGCCAATCCGGCGGCTGGAATCCTGGTCGCGGATTCCACCACCGCGCTTCCCGCGTTGGTGAAGATCGAGATTCCCAATGCCAGTCTTGCCTCGCAAGCCGTTGGACCGGCGCTGAGCCCGTTCGAAATGTCTTGCGGAGGACGAACCTTTGCCGATCTGGGACGCCGCCTGCTCACAGCCCGTGCATTGGCAGGTCAGCTTGTTCATCCCGAGGATAGCCTGTTCAGCCGAGCCGTAGGACTGATCAACACAACGGGACCGGGCTTGAATGCGACCTATGCGGACCTCATTCGCAAGGTTTTCCAGCCGAAATTCTGGCGCAGCGAGATCCGAACGACGATTTCAAGCACCGGCGTCGTTCAACCCGATGCATTGAACGGCTTCAGCCAGATGGAGCGCAACTTCTCGTTCTTCTGGGGCCTGGCCGTCCAGGAATACGAAGCGATCCTGATTTCCGATCGATCGAAGTTCGACATCGGGGTCCTCAACCCCGCAGAAAAGAAGGGGATGGAAATCTTCACCGGCAAGGGAAATTGCGTCTTTTGCCATACCGGCCCGTTGTTCAGCTCAGCCACTCACACGCAGGCTGAGACCGGCCCCCCGGAGCGCGTCGAGCGCATGGTCATGGGAGACGGATCCATCGCAATTTACGATCACGGCTTCTACAACATTGGCGTGCGGCCGACTTTTGAGGATCGCGGCGTTGGCGGACTTGACGGGACGTCGCTGGGCTTCGACCTCTCGTATTCGCGCCAGTACAAATGGCATCTGCTCGGACGCGACGATCGGATGGGCGACAACTTCACCGTCAGCCCGTGCACGCTCAAAATTCCGTTCGACGTGCGCAATTGCAACTCTGCGCCGCGGCTGAACCACGTGGCGGCGCTCGCGCCGAGGGATGCCGTAGACGGCTCGTTCAAGGTGCCCATCCTTCGCAACGTCGGTCTCACCCCGCCTTACTTCCACAATGGCGGGCGGGCGAGTTTGCAGGAGGTGGTCGACTTCTACAGCCGGGGCGGCGACCGTCGCGGCCCGATGAACGCCGATACGACGGGATATCCGTTGTCCGACCAGGCGATCGGCACATTGCTCAACGGCGCCGATATACCCGCCAACCTCGCGCAGGCGCCGAATTCCTTCGGCCAGACCAATTCCACCAACCTCGCTCCTCTCAACGGGGATCAGAACACGAATGTCGGCAACGCCGGCAACACACCGAGGTTTTCGCAGGACGAAAAGGATGCTCTCGTCGCCTTCCTGCTCACGCTGACCGATCCCCGCGTGGCCTGCCATTCCGAGGTATTCGATCATCCCGAACTGATCCTGTTCCTGGGCAACAACCCGGTCCCGCGCGAGCCGGGCAGTCCCTTGGCCCAGGACATAAAGGTTCGGTTTCCAGCCGTGGGCCGAAGAGGCTTGGCGACTTGTTTTCCCAATACGGGCGATCTGTTTGGCGACCTGCAGACCGTGTTCATGAACACCGTTACGCCGGTCCCCTAGGTGAATGGAGGATAAGATGAAAACGCGAAATAGCACCGCTTGTCGGACCACCGGTGGGCTGATCAAGCGCATCTTTACTTCAACCGTCGCCTTGACCGTGGTGATGCAGAATTTCGCCTGGGCGGTTTGCACGGACGGCACGAATCTTCCGTCCGGCGGCTACGTAATCGGCGTTCCGCCGGTCCAGCAGGCGGCCAACTGGTCACCCAATGTCTTCACCGGCGCCGCCGGGTCGCTATGGATTCCCGATACGTCCGTCTACGAACACAACGATCCAGCCAAGCCGCTCACCGGCGGCGGACATAACTGGGTGTTCGACCAGGGTTCGACGCTCTGCAAGGTTACCGACACCGGACCGGCCGGCCAACTGTCGACCTCATGGGAAATTCCGCCGAACAACCCGACCGATTGCGTCATCCTGCCCGTCATCAAGGGCGGCCGCGTCACCAATCTTGGCGACATTCCGTACCAGGGCGACGTCATCACGCCGACCTGCGATCCGAGCCTGCTGAGCCTGCCCGGCACTCCCAATCTAAACAATACCTACTTCAACCAGCTTGGCTGTTCGATCTCGCACGGCGTCGCTACCACGCCGGCGACAGCCACCTCCTTCATGTTCGTCGCCGGCATCAAGGGCGGCCTGTTTTCCATTCCGCTGAATAACGTCCACAATGCAGTTGTTGGAGGCAGCGCCGGCAAGACGGTTGGCCCGCAGAATTACTACTCCCAGATCCCCGAATTGACGCTGCTCACCAACGCTGCGGTCAGCAAGGACGGACAGTTTGCCATCGCCACGTCGATCCGGAGAGATTTGAGGGTCTGGGGCTGTCTCAACCCGCTAGGCGACCCGGGCGATCCAGGCCTTCCAATCAATCCCGATTTCTTCTCTCCCCCCGCATCCACCGTCATGTGCATGCAGGTCGGCAGCAACAACCTGGCGGTCACCCTGACCAACGGCTTCGGTCCCGACAACCAGCCCTATTTCGGGGGTCGTCGCGTCGTCAACAGCTTCAACTCCGTGCCCGGCGGCAACTTCACCAGCTCCTGGCCCAACTGCATCTGGCAACCCACCGGGGCCGCGTCGCTGGCCGATGCCTTTGCCAACAGCTTGTCGAATGGCTGCGGCGATGCCCAGCCCAATTTCGGTTTCACCTCAGCGCTGATCGTCCAGCCGCCCGCCATGATCACGCATGGAAATTACATGTACATAGGACCAATCGGCGGCACCATCGTGCAGTTCGCCGTAACGGTCGATCCGTTCTCCGGATTCTCGAACTACGCATTTCGGACTTATGTGACCGGGCTCTCAATCCTGACCGGCCTTGGCGTCGCCGAAGACCTCCGATCCCTGATGATTTACACCGACCCGACGGCCGTTGGTTTGGCAGCACAGGAAATCGTGACCAGAGTTCCATTGTGCGAGGATATGTTGGGTGAAGCGGCCGCCGGTGGCGGCGGCGGTGGCGGTGGCGCAGGCGGCGCGGGCGGCGGAGCCGGCGGTGGCGCGGGCGGCGCGGGTGGCGCGGGTGGCGGAGCGGGCGGAGCGGGAACCACCGGAACGGCTCCCTCCAACGCCCCAACCACAACTGCTGCGGCGACCGGGACCACCGGGACAATCGGAACCACCGGGACAACTGGTGCGACTGGAACGACCGGCGTTGGTGGGGGCTTCATCGGCGGCGTCGGCGGCGTCGGCGGCGTAGCGCCACAAAGCGCAAGCACCACCAGCGGTGCGGTGACGGCGGCGGGAGCCGGCGCCTCGGGAGCCTTCAGTCCTGCAGCGAGCACCCCGGCAAAGAGCGGCACCAATACTGCCGGCGCCCCGGTCACGCTATCCACGCTGGCAACGGGCACCTCGGGACCGGTCAACCCCGCTGGAGCTGTCAGCGGCCCGTCTTCCGCTTCCGTTACCTTCGTCTCACAGCAAGGTCTCCCCCGCATCGCCCAGGATCCAGCGACCGGCGCTGGAACCAACGTCAACGTCAACGTCAACCCAACCGCAACCGTCAACGTCAATGGCGGTGGTGACGGCAACGGCAGCGGTGGGATCGTCACCACCGCCCGCGGCGGGGAACGCAACGGCAGAGGCAAAACCGCCCGCGGTGGCGGACGTCACCGCAATGGCGGCAATGGCAACATTGCCGGCAACGGCAACGGGGCCGCGGGTGGTGGCTGAGGCGCACGCCGAGTGAACGCGGATATGGCTAGCGCATGATCCGGAAAAGTGGGTAGGTTGTCCCTCGCGACAAACGCGAAGCGTTTGCGCGGAGATCATGCTCAAACAAAAAGATAGAGCGCGATGACAATTCAACGAAAAGTCATCTCGCTCTAGCGAGCCGAAGCTTTCTTCGCTAACCGACGCGCAGCGCGTTGGCGCCCGCAATAAGTCTTTGGTTGCCGCCGCCGACGTCTAATTTCGTGGCGACATGGTCATGCAGCGATGTGCTGTCCTGCGAAACGAAATGGCAGTCGAAAGCCGACTGTTTGTTTCGCCTCCTCGACCGCTATTCAGCGCCAGCAGTCCGCCTTGCCGGCGTTACCAGGCATCATAGTAAGTTCGGTAGCCAAAGCAGGAATAGGTTGTGGGAAAGACCCGATAGGCCGTGTATCGGTAGTACGGCCGATACGCGTAGCCGAGGTAGACCGCAGGGATTTCTCCAAAGTATGCGCCATCGTACATGTTATAAACGGGGCCCCTGCTGCAGCGGTAGCCACGCGAATAGTAGCCGCCAACCGGCGCCCCCGACGACAAACCACCGGAAACATCGGAATCCCAATGCTGACCGGCGGCCGCTGGTCCCGGTGCGGCGACAGCGGTCGCGGTTAGTACGGCGGCACTGACGAGAGCTGATGCACGCTTCATTTGCGGACCTTTCGAACCCGATTGACGCGATCTTGAGGCATCAAAGTGCGACAGCCGCACGATTGAAGAAAGCCAGCTTGTTGCGGCGCCGTCATCAGTGGCTGCGAATGGCAGCGTGCGGCCATGATGGTCATCATAGCAACCCTGCGGTTGTACGGCAGCAGACTACTCACGCAGCCGAACTTCGGCAATAGCCACCCGGGCAGCGATGACAAACCCAAATGAGGAACTTTACCTCGATATTGTCTGCGGCGCCCGCACCTCTCACGTGAGAGCTCAGGAGCGTTTCTGCACGCGTTGAAATCGACGATTGAGACCGGGTGCGAAACGTTGGAATTCGTGCACTTGTCAACGCCGATTGGGCATTTCAAAACGCGGTACATTCCGTCGTGCAATCCCTGCGGGAAATACGTAGAGACTCCCGGCGCGCGTATGGTAGGCTGACGAAAATTCCGGTTACGGTCAGGAGAAGAAGGCGTTTAGCTGGGGGTAGAGGACAATGGAGAACATTTCCCGTTACCGCTCGTTGGAAGCGTTCTGCCGTCATCGTGCGCGACTTGTGGGCGAGGATTTTGACGCCTGGCGCGAGAGGGCAGAGATATTTTCGAGGCTGGCTGCCGCCGAAAGCCGATCGGCACCCCGAACAATCGACAGGGAAGAAAAGACCGCGACCACCGACGATTAGTTGGCTCTGTCTGGTGGAACCTTTGGTGCCCGCAAAACGGGAACGGGCGACGATGTCCGGTTCGGATCCGCAGCAGAGCCCAGGCGACACATCTTCGATGTCCGCTCGTCCTCCGAAAGCGGGCATTCCGTGATTATGACGGCGATATCCGCGTTGCGCGATCAGGGAGCCACAGGAGGTTGTTTCTGGATTGAGCCAATATCCGCGTTGCGGATTGTTGGTGCACCAGTGCCGGATCGGTGCCGCCAGCTTCCAGCGATGCGCTTCGAGCGCCCAGCTCATCGCAGTTATCCGTGCCGCTCGAATGCCGCGCTTGACGACATCAGGCGGCGCGACGCGCATCGCGGGGACCGTCGTGCCCCGGCAGACCTCGGAGGATTTCGCGAGGCCATTACGTGGACAGGTCTGCATGGTGGACCTTACGCTTGACGGGGCTGGCTGCGGCAAAACGCTCCGCGACAATACGTTCGGTGACGAGCGCCCCGTCAGGGCGGCAAGATAAAGCAAGTCCCGGGGATCGCGATGAGCCCGAAATCAGGATTGATCTTGTTGTGGCAGGTCGTGTCCCTTAGCTGGATATCGATCGCGGTGTGGCTGTGTTGGGATGATTTGGCGGGTGGTATTTGTCCGCTGCTGCTTTCCGCAAGTGACGAGGACCTTCTGACTTGTCCCAACCGGTCCTTGGCCGATCAGAGAATATTCCTGGAAAGCGACCGGTATCCGGCTCTTGCGATAATAATGGTTCCTCCCGTCGTCGCGCTTGCCCTCAGCCTCGTCATTGCCTGGATTGTGAAGAAGTTTTCGTAGAATCCAGGCCCGGCTCCGAAAGAGATCCCCGGAGGTGACATCAGGGACATCCCGGCGATGTCGGCGCGGGATCAGAAGCGTCAGAAGACATTGGCCGCGATACCTGCGCAGATTGTGCCGCCCTGCCCTGAAACGTTGTCTCGGGGTTTATTTTCGTGCCGCCGATGGTCCCGGCCTCTGACCGATCAGCGCAAAAGGCACGCCATCGGCTCCGGCGCCAATCCGGCCTCATGCCCGCTTTGGGTCGGAACCCAGACATCGGCGCGGGCAGGACTGATCGTCGTCCCGGGCACGACCGATCGTCGGCCCGGGATGGCGCCACGCCCGCTCTGGATGAACTTGCCCCGATGTGTGAACTGCTTCACATGCGCCGCTCAGCGGCTGAGCTATCCTCGCCAGGCGGGATTCATGTCCGGCCTTTTGGGGGGTAGCGTACAATGGAGAAGGTCTCCCGTTATCGCTCGCTGGAGGCGTTCTGCCGCCATCGTGCACGAGTGGTGGGCGAGGACGTTGAAACCTGGCGCGAGAGGGCGGAGATGTTTTCGAGGCTGGCTGCCGCCGAAAGCCGTTCGGCGAACCAACCCGTCGACGAAGAAAAATCCGCAACCGCCGACGATTAGTTTGCGCTGTTTGGCGAGCGCTCATCGGGTCCAATCCAGTCTTCATGGTGGCCAGCGACCGGATTGCTCGTCCGCGGGTAAAATCTCGTCCTGCCGGTTCTTCAAATTCGCAAGGAGTTGCGGAGGCTCCTGGTCCTGACCGCGATGGCCTTGATCGATCTTGGCGGTACGCCACGAGCATGACCTCACTTGCGCGCCGGGCGAAGTACAGATCATCCGGGCAATATGGTCGCTGGCGATATCCATCGTACCGGCCACCGGCCGTCCCCCGACCGCAAGGAAGCCGATCCGCGGAGCGCGTTGACGCGGCACTACCGGCTGCAATAAACAGGCGCACCAAGACGATTGGGCAGCAAGGCAGTAGCAAAATTGCGGCTTCCCAAAGTAGACCATCGACATTAATTAATACAATTCAATGCGCTAGCCGGTTTAGCTCAGCGGTAGAGCAGCGGTTTTGTAAACCGAAGGTCGGGAGTTCAATCCTCTCAACCGGCACCAGCAACTCGGTCGTCTGCCGGATTTGCAGCCCCCGCGATGTCGCAGATTTGGCGCGATATCCCCGATGTGACGAAGATCGCGCCGTCCCCTCTTGGGCCCACGATCGAAATGCGTTCACGAACCGTGGCGCGCGCCGTTGATCCGCGATCCCGGCGCCGTGAGGCGACAATCCCTTCAGGCCTGCCCATCATCAAGGCCGTATTCCCGGTAAATGGCCTCCCGGTCATCGTCGGGAAACAACCTGCACTTTGCCTGGGCCAAATGCAGGTTGAAGGTTCCGGATTGGCAGCCGGCTACCAGGAGCTTTCTGATTTCGTCCATGTGGGTGGACGGCTGGTGTTTCGGCGGAAGCTGCTCCAGCGCGATCAGCGCCGTTGCCAATGCCTCCGTGACAACCCATTCGTCGTGGCCCGTGATTCCCTTTCTTGGCATTCGGACCGCCCTCCCGTTCTGCCGCCTGGGATCCAAAGCTTCGCTGTTCCCACAGGATACGAAAATATCAAGACGAATTAGGGAGAGTTCAAGACCGAGGGCGTTCCCAGGGAGCGTTACATGTTTTTCCTGCATGCTCCGCGCCGCCCAGGTGTCGCGCCGGTGATGAGCGTGAGATCGCATTGATGCGTCGGGACGCCGGATGCTTGAGGCGACGCTCGTCGAAGGCTTGCCTCCAAGTCTTTGCCGCCTAATGCAGAATCACTTACAGCTGGCCGAACAGAGACCATTCTGAAGTGGGCCGATGAACCGTCGCGAGCGCCGTGCCGCCGCCAGGAAAGCCGGAGCCGGCCTCACTATTTCCGGGACGGCAACCGTCGCGGCACTCCATAAGGCCGGGCTTGACCACATGCAGGCGGGGCGGCATCTCGACGCCCAGCTTTGCTGCCAGCAGGCCCTTGCGATGGATCCCAACCACGCGGACACCCTGCACCTGTTGGGTCTCCTGTCCTTCCACGCCAAACAATACGACCATGCCGTGGAATGGATATCGCGTGCGATCCGGCAGGAGCCAAAAACGGATTATCTGACGAACCTCGGCACCACGCTCGTAAACCTCGGGCGGCGCGAGGAAGCTCTCAAGGCTTTCGACAAGGCCGTGCAACTCAAGCCGCTTGACGCGGATCTGTGGAGAAACCTCGGCAATGTCCTGATCGATGTCGAACGCCCGGCGGATGCGATCCTGAGCTTTCAGCATGCGTTGAAGCTCAATCCCCGCCATTTTGACGTGGCCTACAAGGCCGGGCAACTCCTCTATCAGTCGGAGCGGCTCGAGGAAGCTCTCGTTTGCTTTAACCGGTGCAACGAACTTGAGCCCAACCACTTGCCGACGCTGTACATGCAATCGCTCACGCTGCACAGGCTCAAGAGGTTCGAGGAAGCGCTGACCGGCAGCGAGCGGGCGCTGATCCTTGATCCTGCGAACGTGGACACCTGCAACAATATCGGCAACATTCTCCGCTCGCTCGGTCGGAGCGAAGAGGCTCTGCCATGGTTCGACCGATCTCTGGAGCTTCAGCCGAACCTTGCGGTGACGATCGCCAGCAAGGCTGTCACGCTGGTAGAGCTTCACCGCTTCGATGAAGCTTTCGCCGCATACCGTCTGGCAAGGACCGTCGATCCCGGCTGCGCCGCGGCTGAGTGGAATTTGGCGCTGCTTGAAATGCTCACCGGGAATTTTGAGGCCGGCTGGGCGGGGCGCGAGGCGCGCTGGAAGATTCCGGCTCTTTCGTACCACTACCCAAAATTTTCCCAACCGAAGTGGCTTGGAAAAGAGCCCATCGACGGCAAGACCATCCTCATCAACGTGGACGAAGGACTGGGAGATACAATTCAGTTTGTTCGCTACGTCCCCATGGTGGCCGCGCGGGGCGCGCGCGTCATTCTGTCCGTACAGGACGCCTTGTGCCCGCTGTTGTCGGATCTCCCCGGTGTCTCTCAGTGCCTTCCGTTGTCGGCCAGCGAGTTGCCGGCATTCGACACATATTGCCCGGTCTCAAGTCTTCCGCTCGCCTTTGGGACCAAACTTGAGACGATCCCGTCCGCGACCCCCTATTTGCCCGCACCCGCGGAGTCCCGCGTGCAAGTCTGGCAAGAACGGCTTGGCCCTCGCGACAGGCTCCGGGTTGGCCTTGTCTGGTCCGGCAACCCGGTACATGACAACGATCACAACCGGTCGATCCCGCTGCGCATGCTGGCCCGCATCCTGGATGTCGGTGCGACCTTCGTCAGCCTGCAGAAGGATCCGCGGCCGGACGACAGCGCCACCCTTCGCGAACGCACCGAGATCGTCGACCTCACCGCTGAGCTTACTGATTTCGCGGAAACCGCGGCACTGGTCGCATGCCTCGACCTGGTGATCACGGTTGACACCAGCATCGCCCATCTTGCCGGCGGGCTTGGACGCCCGACCTGGATTCTTCTGCCTTACACGCCCGACTATCGCTGGCTGCTCGACCGGGACGACAGCCCCTGGTATCCGACGGTGCGCCTGTTCAGGCAGACCGCGACCCGCGACTATGCAAGCGTTCTGGATTCCGTTCGGACCGAATTGCTTGCGCTGGTTTCCGCCGGGAAGATCTGCTGACCCAAATCGCTTGGCCCATCCGGGTCCTCACCCGGATCCTTCAACCGAAATCTGAGCGGTCGCTCGACCTATTTTTGATAGGCGTTCGCGCGGATATAGTGCCAGACCTGATCGATCTCTTCGTCGGTCAGCACGCCCTTCCACGGCGGCATCTGGTTCTTGCCGTTGCGCACCGAGTTGTCAAAGCGCGCACGCTCGTTGTCCTTCAGCCGGCGCAGGTCGAACGTCTGGCCCGTGCTGACCAACTGATCGCCGTGGCAGACCGCGCAATTGGTGTTGAAGACGTTCTCGCCAGCCTCGATCCTGGCGTTGTCCTGTGCCGACGCCGTCGTGACAGGCGTCACTGCGGCGCCCAGCAAGACCATGAACAGGGTGCGTGCGACCGCACGCCGGATAGCGTCTTTCTTCTGGATTGGCATTTCGATACTGCCCACGCATTGTCGTCGGTCTGCCTCCCGGCACGCGGCAGAAAGACCGAATAAGCCGATGATGAAGGTTGGTGGAGACGGAGGCCACCGCAGGGTGGCCTCCGTTTTCAAGTCACTTGTCGAACAGTGCGAAGGTCCACAGCGACACGCCCGTGGGCAGGTTGGCGAGGTTCGGGTCCCCTGCCCGCTGCGCATAGACGCCGCCGATGCCGCTCATCACGGTGACGTATTGCTTGCCGTTTCGTTCCCACGTCACCGGCTGACCGATGATCCCGGACGGCGTCTGGAAGCTCCACAGCACCTTGCCGGTATCGGCGTCGAGCGCCTGGAATTCACCGGTCATGACACCGGTGAACACCAGATTGCTCGCCGTCACCATGGTCGATGAATAGTTCGGGCTCTTGTACGGCGTCTCCCACTTCGACTTCCCGGTCAGGGGATCGACGGCTTTGAGATAGCCGCGAATGTTGGGGTCGTCGACGACGGTCGTCCGCTTGACGGTCGGGGGACCGGCCGGGCGTCCAGGCGCCAGTTTCGGCGGATCGGGCGCCTCATAGGTCATGCCGACATGCAACGTGTTGATGTAGAGCATCCCGGTCCGCGGGCTGAACGACAAATGTTGCCAGTTGGTCACCCCGGAGATTGATGGCCATACCGTGACGCTCTTGCCCTCGAGAGCGCCGGTAAAGACATCCGTCACCATCGGACGCCCGGTCTTCATGTCGATCCCGCTCGCCCAGTTCACCTTGCCGTAGGGGTTTGCGGCAATCAGCTTGCCGTCCTTGGCATCGAGCACATAAAGGAAACCGCCGCGATTGGCCTGGATCACGACCTTGCGCGGCGCGCCGCCGACATTGATCGTGGCGATGACCGGCGTCTGCACCGCGTCATAGTCGAACGGATCCTGCGGTGAGGTCTGGAAGTACCATACGCGTTCGCCGGTCTTCGGCCTGATCGCGAACACGGAGTTGGTGAAGAGATTGTCGCCCTTGCGGGCGCGCGGATTCCACGGCGCCGGATTGCCGATGCCCCAATACACGAGATCGAGTTCGGAATCGTAGGTGCCGGTGAGCCAGCTGCTGCCGCCGCCGGTGAGCTGGGAATCGCCCTCCCAGGTCTCGGACCCCGGTTCACCCTTGGCCGGAACGGTGTAGAGCCGCCACAAATGCTTTCCGGTCTTGGCATCGTATCCCTCGAGAAAGCCGCGATGGCTGAACTCGGCACCGGCCACGCCCATGATGACGACGCCATTGACGATCAGCGGCGCGCCGGTCATCGCGTAGCCGTTTTGGGCGGTCGCGGGCTCGGGCGAACTCACCACCCAAATCTCTTTGCCCGTTTTGGCGTCCAGCGCCACGAGCCGGTCGTCCATGAGAGCCCGGATCACCATGCCTTCGTAGATAGCCGCGCCGCGATTGACGATGCCGCAGCAGACGACGCGCAAGGTCTCCGGCGGATAGTCGTGAACGACCCGCCAGATCTGCTTGCCCGTCAGGGCGTCGACGGCCACCGTCGCATTGTGGGTCGTTGCGTAGACGACGCCATCCTTGACGAGGGGAAAGGCTTCGCCTCCCTGCAGGTCGGCAAGCGAATAGGCCCATACCGGGACCAGCTTGCTGACGTTCTCCTTGTTGATCTGGGTAAGCTGACTGAACCGGTTTGCCGAATACCCCATGCCGTAGACGAGTACGTCGCCGGGCGTATTCTCGTCGTTCTTCAAGTCTTCGGCCGTCTGGGCGTGCGCCGCAAACGGGACGGACGCACTCAGCAATAGCGCAAAAAGCATCGATCGCATCACGAAATGTCCTCCCCTGGTTTTATTGCTTGATCAATTAGTATTCGATTTTTGCCATCGGCACCAATGCCGCATTGACGTACCTGCCCGCGGGCGTTTGATTCCGCGCGTGCGTTGAAGCGCAGGTTGGGCCGTGTTGTGACCTCGCCGGCCGCTCGGCGTTCGGTCCGGCAGCGCCGCGGGGTACTCGGCGCATTCCGACAGGCGAACGGTTTTCTTGGCGGCCAGCGGGTGATCGGAGCGAACGATGACGACCGGGCGCTGTGGAATGCTCGCGATCACGCGGAGCGACGGCCACATCGCGGGGCGATACACCCGTGCCAGGGCCGCGTCACGGGCTGGGCGGTGCGCAGCGGCAATTTCGCGACCGGTGGCTAGCAGCGGCGTCGCGCCGCCGCACGTATCGTGCCGGTCAATCGCGGCGTCACATCCCTCCAAGTCCCTGCTGCTCAAGCCTTTTCTGCTCACATGGAATCACCTACAGATTGCTCGATAGAGACGATTTGCTGGATATCTAGGCTATTTTGGAATTTCACCGATGAGCCGTCGCGAGCGCCGGGCCGCCGGCAAGACTGCGCCCGGGGCGGCTACCGTCGGCAGGCTCTATGAGGTCGGCCTTGGCCACATGCGAGCGGGACGGCATCTCGACGCTCAGCTTTGCTGCCAGCAAGCCCTCGCCCTGGATCCCAATCACGCGGACACCCTGCACCTGATGGGTGTTCTGTCGCTCCACGCCCGACAATACGACCATGCGCTGGAGTGGATATCCCGTGCGATCAGGCAGGAGCCGAAAGCGGTTTATCTGACCAGTCTCGGCTCCACGCTCGTCAACCAGGGACGGAGTGACGAGGCGCTCCACGCGTTCGACAAGGCGGTGCAACTCAAACCGCTTGACGCGGATTTATGGAGAAATCTCGGTAGCGTCCTGATCGAGGTGAAGCGCCCGGCGGACGCGATCCTGAGCTTTCAGCACGCGCTCAAACTCAATCCCCGCCATTGGGACGCGGCAAACAAGGCCGCGCTTCTCCTCTATCAATCGGAGAGATTCGAAGAAGCCCTCCCCTGCTACAATCTGTGCGACGAACTTGAGCCCAACCATTTCCAGACGCTGTATATGCGTGCGCTCACCCTGCAAAAACTGGGAAGGCTCGACGAAGCTCTCGCCGACAACAAGCGGGCGCTGGCGGTGCGGTCCGGACAACGCCGAAGCGCTCTTCAATCGCGGCCCCTCCTGAGGAGCTCACGGTCGGAACGACGAGGCATTGGCGTGGTTCGACCGAGCCTGGCGGATGCGGCCGGACCTGCCGAGCGCTCACCAACAAGGCATCATCTTGCAGCGATGCGACGATTTCGCGAGGCGTTGGCGAACTATGACCGGAGCGCTTGAACGTGCAGCCGAACTCCGCCTGAAGCGCCTCACCAACGCGGCGATCACGCTAGACGAGCTTAGCGGTTCGATGAAGCTTTGGCGAGTTTACATCAGGCAGGGCCACGAGCGGCCGGACTATGCCGCGGCCATTGGAATTTGGCCCTGTTCAGACTGCTTACCGGCGAATTTCGAGCGCGGTTGGGCCAAGTGTGAGGCGCGCTGGAAGACTCCGGCGCTTGTCGGTCGAAGCGCAAAGTTTTCGCAGCCGATGTGGCTTGGCGAAAGACGCGATCGATGGCAAGACAATCCTGATCAATGTCGAACGAAGGGTTCGGCGACACGATTCAGTTTGCTCGCTATGTCCCATGGTGGCCGCACGCTGGCGCGCGGGTGATTGCGGCCGTTGCAGGGCCCTTCGCGCCCGCTGTTATCGGCAACTTTCCGGTGCTCGCAATGCCTCGCCTTCACGGCCAATGAGCTGCCGGCGTTCGATTACTATTGCTCGATGCTCAAGTCTGCCGCTCGCCTTTGGGACGAGACTTGAGACGATCCCCGCCGCGATCCCCTATTTGCCCGCGCCCGCGGAGTGCCGCTTGCAGGCCTGGGAGGACCGGCTCGGTCCTCGCGAAAGGTTACGGGTTGGCCTCGTCTGGTCGGGCAACCCGCGACATGACAACGACCACAACCGCTCGATTCCGCTTCGCCTGCTGACCCGCTATCCTGGATGTCGATGCGACTTTTGTCAGTCTGCAGAAGGACCTCGAGACCTGACGACAAGGCAACCCTCCGCGAACGCGAACGAAATCGTAGATCTCACCGCTCACCTCACCGATTTCGCAGAAACCGCGGCGCTTGTTTCGTGCCTCGATCTGGTGATCTCGGTGGATACCAGCGTCGTCCATCTCGCCGGTGCGCTCGGGCGTCCGACCTGGATCATTTTGCCCTACAGGCCCGATTGGCGTTGGCTGCTCGGTCGCGACGACAGCCCCTGGTATCCCACGGTGCGGCTGTTCAGGCAGAGCGAAACCCGTGAATATGGCAGCGTTCTCGATCGGGTGCGGACCGAGCTGCTTGCGACGATTTCCGCCAGCAAGGCTCGTTGATCGCCTTGCCGGCCTCCGCGGCCGTCAGCGGGCCGAAATCTTCTCCAGCACCGGCAACAAATATTTCAGGAACTCCGGCGGGTTCTCGCTCATCGGGAAATGGCCGAGGCCCTTCATGATGGTCACCTCGCTGCCCTTGATGCTGTTCGCCACCGCAAGCGTTTCCTCCGGCGTGCAGGAATAGTCGTACTCGCCGGAGAGCAGAAACAGTGGACAGCGCCGCGTGTCGATCTCCGCGACGCGGCCCCTGATATCGCCGTCGAGCTTGTAGAAATACAGATCGCCCTTGAACACGCCTGGCCCGCCCTGCATGTAGTGCCAGAGAGTTTCCCACCGTCCCTCCTCCGGCGCGTCGGGTCCGACCAGCCCGGAGACGATGGCCGCGCACACCTCGCCGCCATGAACGTCCGGCCGGTGCAGGAAGTTCAGGTCGTAATAGGGATCGACATGGGCGCCGGCCTGCAATCCGATGATGGCGCGGAAACGTTCGGGGTGTTCGAGCGCCAGATGAAGGGCGATGCGTCCGCCGATCGAGCACCCGATCAGGATTGGCCGGTCCAGGTCGAGCGCGGCCATGACCTCAAGGATCATGGTGGTGTATTGCGCCGAGGTGAGCTGATATTCCTCATTGTGCCAGCCCGACGGCGGCGACGATTTGCCGTGCCAGGGCATGTCGAAGGCGATGACGCGGTGGCGGCGCGTGATGCGTTCCTCGTTCATCAGCCCGCGGTATTGGCGAGTGTCGGCGCCGGCAGTGTGAAGGCACAGAAGCGGGGTGCCCTGGCCTGCTTCCTCGACATAGAGGCGGTGTTTCCGCCCGAACAGATCGAGATGCATGTAGCGGCCGGTGATCGGCTCGAATGGCACGGTCATGCCTCAGCCTCCGTTGGCCGCAATTTCGCAAGCGCCTCCTTGAAATAACGAAGATTGGCCATGAAGACCTGGAGGTTACCTTCCGCCTTCAGCACACGCCGCTTGATCAGCGCCATCAGGTCGTTCGAGCCGGGCGGCGGCCGGCTGCTCCAGAATTTTTTCCACTCCGCTTCGCTCGCGCGCAGCGCAAAGGATGACGACGGCATGACAAACGGCCCCGGCGTCACCGACACGATCCTGCCCTCGAAGATCGAAATCAGCCAGGCGGACTGGCCGCTTTCCAGAAGGAACGTGGTGGTGAGAAATCGTCCGCGCCGGACCAGCGCCTCGTCGCCATTGACCCGCGCCATCAGCGCCTCGACCATCCCTGGACCCTTCCCTCAGCTTACCCGGCAACACCGCCGTTCGTGGCGGTCTTTGCCGCCGGCGCGCATGATTTGAGGGAATTGTCGCCGCGTCAATCGGCTAGAGCCAGACGCACACCAGCACGAGGTTGGTCGCGCAGGCCACCAGCAGCGCGATGGTCAGCGCAATATGCACACTCTCGGCAGTGGTTTTGAGGGCCATTCTCATGACGGCCAAAAAGATCGGGCGATTCTACCCAGGGAGTCTCGCACGATATTTCTGCCCCGATTCAGAACTCGTTTACAACTCAGGGGGTCTCCCACCGAAAGCCTGAAAAAAGCCCTCCGATTGCCGCCACAAGAACTCGCCGCTGCCCCGCAACCCGGGCAGATCTTCCGCGTTAGGGTTTTTGCGGAGCCAAACGATGCCCTATGCGCTATTTTGCAATGACGCGAAGCTGAGCAACGCCTACCCGACCGAGGCAGACGTCTGGAAACTCGCCCGGAAAAGCGGCCTCCTGATCGATACGGTAGCGGAGGGCGACAAACCGGCACCACGGCCGGTTCTCGACAACGACTATGAGATCAGGCCTTGCCGGCCGGACCCACAGGAAGATCCCGTCAGGAACCAGGCCGAAGCCGAGCGCGAAGCCGAACGGGAGCTGGAATTTGGTACCTCAGAGTCAGGTTAATTCCTCGGAGCCAAGCGCTTCAAAGTGCTCTTGATTCGGCCGGCGGCGGTGGGCGTTCCGGCGACCCGCGCGATGACGGCCGCGGTTAGACCTGTGGTCCACGGGGAGACTTGGGGTCTTGAAATTTGGGGTCTTGAGATTTGGGGGTCTTTGAGACTTGGGGGGCGGAGACTGGGATCTAGAGAGACTTGGGATCCAAGGGGACTTGGGATCCAAGGGGACTTGGGATCTAAGGCGTCGCTACCGCCAGCGACGCCTGCTCGGCCGCCAGCACCACACAGACCTTGCGGCGATGAAGCCCCCTGATCGCGCCCGTGACCTTGAGAACCTGCCCGAACGGACACGCGGCCCCCTGCACAAAGGCAACTTCATAGGGCGCAAGCAGCAGGGGTTCGGATTTCAGCACCGTTTGGGCAAGGCACGGCAAGCCGATCGCCGAGAAAATCAACGCTAAAATCAATACGCGCATACTCATTGTCCGCTAGCCGGCAGAGCCATAATAGCCGATCGCTCGCGAAAGTTTCACGACCGGCAAAAATTATTTTTTCGGTCCGCCGGCGAGGCTCACCGCCCAGGCCCTCGAGCCAAAGCTCGGCTTAAAAACCGACCGAGGAGGCATCGGCCCGTCGTCCGGGAGCCGGAAGCCGCCCTGTGAAAATACTCACCGAGGTTGAAACAGGCTTCTTTCGATCGCCTCGACCAAAAATCTCGAGCCGGCGTCGGACAAATGCACGATATCGACCGTCACCACGTCAGCCGCCGTCGGGCCCACTTGCGTCAGGCACCCTTCGGCGTCGCAAAGCACGCGCCACGCCGAGATATATTCGACACCGGCCGCCTGGCTGAAAGCCCGCATCTGTTCGTCGCTGCCCCCACCCGTTACCCCCGACGCAATCCGGTCGGCGATCACGTGCCGTAGCCGGTAAGTGTTCACCAGCGCATGCGGAAGCGTGCGCTTCCAAAGCGGCACCGGCCCCAGGATGACAATCCGCGGAATGTTCAGGGCCTTCAATTGGCGAACGGTTTCGCCAAGCTTTTCAAGATCATGGGTCCGGTCCCACATCGCGTGCAACAGAACGATGTCGGGATGCGATGACTTGACGAAGCCAAACACCAGATCGTTGACGGCGTCGCAGTTGACGTTGGACGAAAGGATCGGCGCGCAGCCCGGGGTCGCAAACCGGGCCAGCCGAAACGGGATCGTCTGCTTTGCCTTCTGCAATCCGGGAAAAAGCGCCGCCGCGGTGGAATCCCCCCACAGAAACAGAAGCGGCTTGCTGCCCTGCTCGATGCAGCGCGCATCCAGCCGGGCGCCCGGCGTCTCCAGAAAGCACTCGTCGCCGATTCCCGCGCTATCCTTTGGCGAAAGCATCGCGATGTCGCGGATGTCAGCGGGAAAACGGAAGCCAAAGCCGGCGCCGGCGGCCGTTACCAGCCCGACGAGGCCGACCGTCAGCAAGGCGAAGGACAATCGCGGCACGGCGCGCGGATTCCGGCGAAGCGGGATTTCGACGAAGCGGTATGTCAGCCAGGAGAGGATCACCGCAACAATGACGGCTGCCCCTATCTCCAGGAAGTTGGGGTTGCCGTTCCGGATGATCGAGAGATACGACAACAGCGGCCAGTGCCAGAGATAAAGCGGATAGCTGATCAATCCGATCCAAACCATCGGCCGGCTTGACAGCAAAATCCTGTTCACCGCCGAATCCGGCGCGATGATGATCAGCACCGCACCAAGCACCGGCAGCAACGCATAGGCGCCCGGAAACAGGCTGTCCTTGTTGAGCGCGATCGCAGCACCGACGATCGCTGCGATGCCGATGGTTGCGAGCAGGTCGTCCGCGCGCGGAAAACGTCGGGTTTCGCCCTCTGGCCGGTCGACAAGGTGGTTGGCGACGATGCCGCCGGCCAATAATTCCCACGCCCGCGGTATCGGCGAATAGAACGACCACTCCTTGTAACCGAGAAATATCATCAGGCTGACGCCAAAAGAGGCAGCCGCGATTGTGCCCATCCAGATGCGCCGGTGCTTCGAACCGAACATCAGCACCAGAAACGGCGGCCAGAAGATGTAGAACTGTTCCTCGATCCCCAGCGACCAAAGGTGAACGAGCGGATTTTCGGCTGCGTCCGGCGCGAAATAACCGATCTGGCTGAGCTGAAACAGATTGGACACAAACGCCACGCCCGCCGCGGTAGAGCGGCCGAGCAGCGCAAATCCGTCAGGCAAGAGCACAAACCAGCCGATCAGGTAGGTGGCGGCCAGCACGACGGTGAGCGCCGGAAATATTCGCCTGATGCGGCGCGCGTAGAATTCCAGCGACGAGAAAGTGCCGGCCCTGGCCTGGGTCAGGATGATGCGGGTGATCAGGAAGCCGGAAATGACGAAGAAGATATCGACCCCGATATACCCGCCCGGCACCATCGATTGCTGCGCGTGATATCCCACCACGAGGAGGATGGACACCGCGCGCAGGCCGTCGATATCCGCGCGATAGCGTGCATCGGCTTCCGCTCCCGGCCGACCAATCGGCAATGTCGGGCTCCCCTCCCCGTGGCTTCGTTCCAGCACCGATCGCGTCCCTCGCGCGGCCTGTCCTGCTGCCGCTCGATCGATCTTTGCACCAGATTTCGGGATTGCAGAAGCCCTCCGGCTCCGCCGCCGACGCCGGCCGTGCGAGGGGAATCCGACCGGCAGCCCACAAAAAAAGCCGGCGCGAGGCCGGCCTTTTCCGTGTCGATCCAATTGCCGATCAATACTTCGCGGCCACCGGGCCACCCCAGCCGAAGCGATAGTTGACGCCCAGCTTGACGGTATGCTCGTCATCCCGGAAGCGGGCGCCGGTGATCTCGGGGGTACCGGCGGTGAACGTGGTGTTGCCGAAATTGTAATACTGGTATTCGCCTTTGACCGACCAGTTCGGCGCGAACATGTATTCAAGGCCAGCGCCAACGGTATAACCGTCGCGGCGATCACCGGTGGTGGCGAACGCGACCGGCACGCCGCCCAAACTGACGCCGATATTGTCGTTGCCGCGCCAGGCGTAACCGCCCTTGGCGTAGAGCAGCGCAGGACCCCAGGCGTAGCCAAGCCGACCGGTGACCGAACCGATCTGGTTGGTGTTGGCGGTGACCAAAGTGCCCGCCGGGAACAGCACGCCGTTGCCGCTGTTGCCGGTCAACCAGCTGTACTGGGCTTCTGCACCGAGCACCCAGTTCGTCGCAAACTGGTAGTCGAAGCCGCCCTGCACGCCGCCCAGGAAGCGGCCGTTGCTGGTGTCCAGGTTATTGTTGCCCGGGAACGCTCCGCCGATATGGCCGCCGATATAGAAGCCGGTCCAGTTGTAGACCGCTGCGGGCGCCGTATACACCGGAGCCTTGGTGTAGGTGCGCGCCGGAATATCGGCTGCGAATGCAGGAGCAGCGAAAACGATGCAAGCGGCTGCACCGAGCAGAAGCTTCTTCATGGGAATTCCCCGTTATTGGCCTAGTCGAGATCAATCACCAACGTGGCGCCAATTTGGTTGCTTCGTGGCATCGCCGGAGCCCGTTTGTTTCACCCTGTACCAAACACAACGACGCCGATTGGTTCCCGTGCGATTCCCGCTTTTTCACCGGCAAACGACTACTTCCCCGCCCTCTGCTGGGTCTGGCGAGGCTGCGTTCCGGTTCAATGCTCGCCGAAATGTGATCCGGGTTCCCGATGTTCCCGCGAGCGGTTCGGCGGAAATCGTCAAGTCAAAAGGAAGATGGCGAGGCGTTTGCGCAATTCAATGCTATCGCGTCATTTTTTCCAGATCGGGAAACGGCGCATAGACCGCGCCGGCGCAGATCTCGGTGCCTTTCTCCATCATTCGGTCGAGCCGTCCATTGACATAAACAATCGCGCGCTCCTGGGGCTCACGATAGCTGCCGTCGGATTCCCGCGCGGCAAAACGCAGGCAGCTGACATAACGCATCTTGCCGTTGACGTCGCGTTGTACGGGCTCGGCCATTGCCGAATCATGCACGCCGACCGGATTGTTGAGATAGGTCCGCATGAACGCGAGCAGTTCAGAACGGTAATTATTCGGGAACGGCTGATTGGAGGAACTGCCGCTGCCGAAAAAGCTGATGCTTCGGCTGTCGTCGCTGCCCGCGCAAGCCGCGAGCGCGATCGGCAGCATCAGGATCGCCACACGCTTTGCTGATATCCCCAACTGCAACCCGTCTCTTGAAAATTCAACGTCAGGCGGAGTTCTAGACCGTCCGCAGACGAAAGGGAATCTGCATTTCAGCCCTGCACAGGTCCCTGTCACGAGCGGCGCCGGCCCAGCGCCGCGGGGGTGACACGGCGTGGGCCGGACCTGATATCCGACGGTAGCGGCGGGGCGAGCCGCTCCCAGCGGATCGGGTATCAGCCGCGCTTGGCGGGATGCGTCACGTGCTTGGCTGCGACCTTCGACGACTGATGCAGTTTGCGCGTGACCATCTTCTTGTGGAAGCGATGATGGCTGGCATGCCTGACATGATGGCGGCCGATCTTGGCGTTCACTGCGCTCTGCTTCACCGGCGCAGACTTGGTCACCGGCGTAACCGGCGCCTGCGTTGTCTTGCCGGAATCCGCTGCAAGCGCGGGAGCGGCGAGAACGGAAACGGCAAGCAACGCTGCGGAAATTGTCTTCAACATGGTGTTGTCCTCCTTCAAAGGGGATCTCACGGAGTGGCCGGTCGGTTGGCCGGGCTCGTCGATCATGTTGCGACCCTAAGCGCCGCGCGCTGAACCCGTCCTGAAGGGCGGCAGCGGACTTCGTTCATCAGGATGACAACTTCGTCATGTTCGGCGAAAGGCGCGCAAAAAATTCCCCGAAACTGAAAAAAATGTTCCGGGAATGATCTGTTGCGGCGGGTGTTGAAGTTTGCGGGCTTCGGTTTAGGATTGCCCTATCGGACATCAGGAGAGGCGCATGACAAAAATTGCGATCCGGCTTTCGACGCTTGCAATCTACGCGATGGCGCTGGTGGCAGCGCCGGTGATCAACACGGCCAAGGCCGCGGGCGGCGACAGCCCGTCACCGGCGACCGACTCGACCAAGGACAAGAAGAAGAAGCACGACAAGAGCTCCAGCGTCGACGATCCCAGATTCATCGAAGGCTATCGCACGGCCTACGCCACCATTTACGACCGCAACGATTATGCTTCCGCCATCGAGCAGTTGAAGGCGCTCGGCCAGGACGACCGCGCCGATGTCGCCAACCTGATCGGCTATTCCTATCGTAAACTCGGCGACTACAAGGTCTCGCAGATCTGGTACGAACGCGCGCTGAAGGCAGACCCCAACCATGTGCGCACCTGGCAGTATTACGGTTTGTGGCAGCTCGAACAGGGCAACCGTGATCAGGCGCAGTACCACCTGAGCCGCATCGGCCAGATCTGCGGCACCGATTGCGCCGAATATCGTTCGCTCGCCTCGGCGCTCGAAACGCCGACCGGTACCGGCCTCGTCTACTGATTTCGGCGATAAGCGGTCAAAATCGGACAAACCGGCGCGACCTTTCAGGGTTGTGCCGGTTTTGCTTTTTTCAGGTAACCTCCGGGCCGATACCTTCCGAATCCTCAACACCGCGCTGACGCTTTGGTGGAAACATGGAAGCATGGCTGCAATCCGCAACGGAATACATTTGCGACTGGCTCGAATTTCAATTCAGAGGCTCGCGGCAACCCGGTTGCATTCTGGCGATCGCGCATCGGGACAAGGTCATCGCCGAACACGCCTTCGGCCAGGCTGATCTCGAGACGCAGGAAAAACTCACCCCTCGCCACCGGTTTCGGATCGCCTCGCATTCGAAGTGCTTCACCGCCGCCGGAATCATGAAACTGCGCGAGCAGCGCAAACTGCGGCTGGACGATCCCGTCGGGCAATACGTCAAGGGACTGCACCCGCAAGTCGCGCAAACAACGGTTGCCCAGGTTCTCTCGCATAGCGCCGGCCTGACCCGCGACGGCGTCGATTCCGGACAATTCATCGACAGCCGGCCTTACCTCACCGAGAAGGAACTCCTGGCAGACCTGAAGTTGCCGACCGCCATCGAGGCCAACACACGCTTCAAATACTCCAACCATGGATACGGGTTGCTCGGCCTTCTGATCGAAGCCATCACCGGCGAGCCCTACTCCGTCTGGATCAAGCGCGAAATCGTCGATCCCGCAGGCCTGGGCGAGACCGTGCCGAACATGCCGATCGCCAAGAGTGTTCCGTTCGCGCGCGGCCACTCGCGCCGGCTTCCCGTGGGCCGACGACTTGTCATTCCCGGCGACAATCCGGCCAATGCGATCACCCCGGCCGGTGGCTTTGTCAGTACGGCCGCCGACACGGCCCGTTTTTTCGGGCAAATGGCGCCCAATGCCAAACGGAGCGTGCTATCCGCCGCCAGCCGCCGGGAAATGACGCGAATGCAATGGCGCATTCCCGATTCAAGTGTTGAGGCCTATTACGGCTTCGGGATCGTGAGCGGCAAGACTGCCGGCTGGGACTGGTTCGGCCACGGCGGCGGCTTCCAGGGCTATATCTCCCGGACCTGCGTCATCCCGGCCTGCGACGTGACCATTACCATTCTGACGAATTCCATCGATGGAGGGGCACCATTCTGGATCGACGGCGTCCTGCACATCTTGCGTGCCTTCCGGACCCGCGGCGCGCCGCAGCGGCGCGTTCGCGACTGGACCGGACGCTGGTGGACGGTGTGGGGCGCGACCGATCTTGTTCCGATGGGAAATGTGGTTGTTGCCGCCAACCCGCATCTCGGCAATCCGTTCATCGATGCAACGGAAATCGAGATCACCGGCCGCGATACCGGCCGCATCGTGTTGGCAACCGGCTATGGAAGCCACGGCGAGCCCGTGCGCCGCACGCGCAGCAAGGCCGGCGGCGTCACCGATATCTGGATCGCGGGCATCAACGTAAAGCGCGAAAAAGCCGCAGCCGTGGAGATCGAGCGCAGGTACGCGCCACGCAAGCGCCCTGCCGGCTGAGATTTCGCGGGTCGCCGCTACTTCATCAGCGCCTCGGCCTCGGCCCGGAAAGCCTGGCGCGCCGCATCACGCGAATAGAACATGTGCCCGCCTGGATATACGACGAATTTCACCCGCTCGGGCGAGGCATAGGCCGGCAGTTGGTCGAGCAGAATCTTCGAGCCGAAATAGGGCGTGGCGAGATCGAACAGACCGTGCCCCACCAGCAGCTTCATTTTCGGATCGAGCGCGAGAATTTGCCGTAACTGGGAGATCGACTGGGCGGGATTGAGGCCGCGGCCGAAATCCCAGGCTTTCTCGACCGCGCTGTTGAGCAGGCGATAGGCCCCATCGGGCCGCCAGTTGAGCGTTCGCGTGGTGAGATCGACGACGGCGCTGGTCAGCGGCGCGATCAACGGGTCGCCGGACGGATCACTGAAGTGATACGAACTCGAATCCGGATCGGGATCGAAGCCCTTGACCGACGCATCGTAGCGTCCGGTCACCTTGCCATTGCGCCGGTCAAATTCGCGGCGGAACTCGGAAACGTCGAAACGCCCGGCCAGCCTGCGGCTCACCGTCTGATCGATCCCCGTCAGCGCCGATACCCGGTCGGCGAGGCGCGTCGTGGCCTCGGCGTCAGCCTCGCCCTTCACCAGATCGCGCAGAAAATCGCCACGCGCATAGACTTCGACATCGGCCATGTCGGCGCGGGTCACCGGGCCCTTGGCCTCCCGCGCCACCGCCGCCATGGTCGGCAGGCTCGCGACATATTGGAGGATACTGGAGCCGCTATACTCACGGAAATCGAGCACCGGAGAAACCAGGATCAGCCCCCTCACGCCGACGCCCTGCCCGGTCTGCAACTCGTTCACGATCTTGGGTCCGCGGATGCCGCCATAGCTCTCGCCGACGATGAATTTGGGCGAAAGCAAACGATCGTACTTCTCCAGCCAGCGGCGGACCGTAACCGCGAGCGCGTTGACGTCTCCGTCGATCGAGAAAAATCGCTTGCGCACATCCTCGTCGGTCGCGACGAAGCGGCTGTAGCCGGTACCGACCGGATCGATGAAGACAAGATCGGTAAAATCGAGCCAGGTCTCGGCATTGGGCTTGAGATCGGGGGAAGCGGAGGAAATCGCCGCATCTCCGATGATCGACAGCCGCCAGGGGCCGGCATTGCCGAGCTGCAAATAGGCCGAGGCCGCGCCCGGCCCGCCATTGAAGAAGAAGGTCACCGGCCGGCTGCGCTGGTCGACGCCGTCCAGTTGATAGGAGGTGTAGGCGATGTCGGCTTGCGGTTCGCCCTTGTCGTTGAACAGACGGATCGAGCCGGCGGTGGCAGTCAAAGCCAGCAGGCGCCCGGGGAGTTCGACCGCATGCTTTGTCGTGGAATCCGGTGGCAGCCGGTGTTGTTCAGCGGCCGGAGGCGAATTTGCCGTGTTACCGTGCCCGCCCGATGCTGCGGACTTCTGCCCTGCAGGTACGGCTGTGGGTTGGGACGCCGGCCGCTGCGCCGCATCCTCGGCCCGAACTCCGGCCACAAGCGAGAAAACAACAAGCGCGAGAACGACGCGCGCGTGACGCAGCGCCGCAAATTGGACGGCCATATCTGTTTCCTCCCTGCCCCCACGATTAACCCTTTATCGTCTTGTTGATCCGGCCAAACCCGGCATTTTCGGGGAGCGGCCGCATTCTAGCCCGAAACTGCGACCGATCGGAGGCCGCGCAAGCGCCTGACGATCATCTCGACAAGCACCGGCAAGGTCGTATAGACGACCTCGGCGCCCCCGGCTTTCATCGGCGCCAAAGTGAGCCTGCGATCCCATGACCACGCCCAAGCGATATGAACGGATCGCCTTCGTCGCGAGCGCGGGCGCGGAGGCCCAGCAGGCGCTTGCGCAGCTGATCGCTCTCTACGGCAACCACGATCCCGCCGATGCCGATGTCGTGGTGGCGCTCGGCGGCGACGGATTGATGCTGCAAACGCTGCACCAGCACATGCATTCAGGCAAGCCGATCTATGGCATGCATCGCGGCACTGTCGGTTTCCTGATGAACGAGTTCTCAACGCACGATCTGCATGCACGTCTTGCGGCCGCGCGCGAATCGCTGATCCATCCGCTGCTGATGCGCGCCACTGACATGCGTGGCGTGGTGCATGTGCATCATGCCATCAATGAAGTCGCGCTGTTTCGCCAGACCCATCAGGCAGCGCGGCTGCGGATTCTGATCGACGAACGCGAACGCATGCCGGAATTGATCGCCGATGGCATCCTGGTGGCGACGCCTGCGGGATCGACCGCCTACAATCTTTCGGCACAGGGCCCGATCATCCCGATCAACGCCGCGCTGCTCGCGCTGACGCCGATCAGTCCGTTCCGGCCGCGGCGGTGGCGCGGCGCCCTGCTCCCGAACACCGCCTTTGTCGTCATCGAAGTGCTCGAGGGCGACAAACGCCCGGTCGCGGCGGTGGCCGACCACGACGAGGCGCGCGACGTGCGCCGCGTCGAGGTGCTCTCCGACAAGACCATCTCAATGCGGATGCTGTTCGACCCCGGGCACAGCCTCGAGGAACGCATCCTGAGCGAGCAATTCGGCTATTGATGCGCCGTTCCGGCCCTCGCCGGCAGCCGGGCGCACCCGAACCCGCCATGACCGAGGACCTTGCAGAAGGATTCCGGGCCGTTGCCTTTCGCAACCATTCATTAACGGGCGCGGGATATGGTTAACGCCGGGTATACCCTTCGCTGTAATGCCCCCAGGGCCCGGCCATGTTTCGCATCGATTTCAACAAGCTGCGATTTCTTGTCTGCGACGACAATCCCCATATGCGCCGCATCTTGCGGACGCTGTTGCATTCGTTCGGCGCACGCGAGGTCTATGAATCCGAGGACGGCGCGACTGCGCTCGAGATGTACACCCATTACGTTCCCGACATCGTCATCACCGACTGGGCGATGCCGATTTTCGACGGGCTCGAACTGGCGCAGATGATCCGGCAGCCGGAATCGAAGGGTAATCCCTACGCCCCCATCATCATGCTGACCGGCCATTCCGAGAAACGGCGCGTGACGGTCGCGCGCGACGCCGGCGTGACCGAATTTCTGGCCAAGCCGATCTCGGCCAAGGGGCTTTATCAACGCATTCTGAACGTCGTCGCCAATCCGCGTCCATTCATCAAGACCAAGACCTATTTCGGCCCCGACCGGCGCCGCAATACCAACGCTGCCTATATCGGACCGGAGCGCCGCGTCGGTGGCGAGGTGGAAGTCCTGCAGCAGCCCTCGCTGCTCGACAAGGCCCGCTCCTCCGTTTAGCGCCGGAGACCGAAGGAACCGCCATGGCGAAGAAAAAATCCGGCGACATCGAGATCCAGAAATTCGTCGACCATCACGTCATCACGCAGCCCAATCCCCTGCGCAAGGTGCTGCGGCGGGTCGCCGATGAGGATCTCGACGATCCCGTCGCACGCGCCGAAAAGGCGCTTGCCGACCTGTCAGGCGAATTCAAGACCTGGATGGCGATCGAATCCGATCGGCTTGCGGCCGCTCACGCCGCCATTCTCAAGAACGGCTTCTCCAGCGCGGCGCGCGACGAACTGTTCCACGCAGCCCATGACATCAAGGGCGACGCCGCTACCTTCGGTTTCCCCGCCGCAGGTGCGGCCGCCGAAAGCCTCTGCCGGGTTATCGAGCATGCCCCGGATCTCGCCAAGGTGCCGTCCGAACTGATCGTGCATCACATCAACGCCATTCAAGCCATCGTACGCGAGCGCACCAGGCTCGACACCATCAGCGTGGCAGGCGAACTAAGCCGGCGATTGCGCGGCGTCGCGGACGACTACCTCGCCCGCGTCAATCGCGACCGGCCTGAACACCTCGAAGCCATCATGGCTCCGAGTATCGCACCGGCGGACTGATGAGCCGAGAGTCCTGCGACAATACAATTCGACGTCGTGGCCGGGCATAGCCGTCCAAAGGACGGCGTCGCTTCCGCTCCGCCTATGCCCGGCCGTCCACGTCTTCCTTCCCGCGAGCGCTGCAAGACGTGGATGCCCGAAACAAGTCCGGGCATGACGAAGGAGAGACTTCCCAAAGACGCCTGCCGAGAAAATTACGCCGCGATCAGCCTGTCCTGGATCGGCGCAACGGCCTCCTCGGCCATCAGTTCATCGCAGAACATGCGGGCCTCTTCCCGCGCCAATTCCGTCGCGAAGCGCCGCAGCAGGATCAGGAGCGGCTCAGTGGCGTGCGGGCTGGTTTCGCAAAGCGTCAGCACGCGCTCGACCATGCGGCGCCGCAACCTTGCCGCGCCGCCGAGCGTGTCGGCAAATCCGGTTTCATGACTGACTTCGAGCGCGGCGCGGAATGCCGCGAATGTCGATTCCGGCAATCCGGCGCGCTGCAGCAGCGCGTGCACGCTCGCACTGCCACGGTCATGAAGCAGCGCGGATACCCGTTCCGGCGGCAGGCCGGACAATTCCGCCAGGGCGGCTTCAAACAGTTCGAGATTGCCTGACAACAGCGCGCGCAGGATTAGACCTGCGGTAAGCTGGCCGGTGGCGCGCAGGTGCCGCACCAGGCCACGCATGTCCTCGCCGCGCGACACCGCCGCGATATTCACCGTCGAGCGATCGCGCGCTTCGCTCGCGATCCGCACCGCGCGGTCGGCGCTGAGCCAGTTCCGGGCGACAACAAACTGCGCCAGCGTATCCGACAATTTGCCGACCAGCGCGACCCGGGTTGCGGCGGGCAAGTCTTCGAGCGCCAGCATCAATTCCCGGATCGCCGCGAGATGGCCGTGGCGCTCGACAATGCGATCCCACGAAAACGGCGCGAGCTCGGCGTAGGCGTTCTCGATCAGCTCCAGCGCCGCCTCGGCGGTACCGACCTCGGCTATCGCGGCACAGACGGAAGCCGGAAGATTGATGCGGCGGGCGACGGCACATTGCGTCTCGCAATTGCCGGTCGCGACAATGTCGACGAGATCGGCATCGATCAGCAGCGGCGAATGCTCCAGGATCGGGATGGCGACCGAGGGCTGGTCGAGCGACAGCGCCTGCACGATGGCGGCGGGTGCTTCGGTGCTGCGCGCAAATACCTCGGCCATGGCCTGGCGAACCAGCGGCGAAGCGTCGTCAAGCAGCATCAGGAGTGCGCCTTCCGCAGCGGCGCGGTCGTCCTCGGTGAGATCGGAAATCAGCCAGGCCCGCGCAAGAGATCGCGTCGCTTCCGCGCGTTCGCCTGCCGGCGCGGTCCTTATCCAACTGATGAACTGCCGAACGATCATTGTCCTGCCGGCTTACGCAACCTGGAAAGGCACCATGACGCGGCGCCACTGCAGGAAAAAATAAACCACGACGCTTAACAAAGCGTTCACCATAAGCGGCTGGTTTTATTGACGTTTTGTTAAGGGCTGTGGCGGAGCCCAAGAACCGCGGCTGGTTCGGATGAGGGGTTTCCGCGCGAGCCGTTAGCCCGAGAACGTACCACTGCGGTCGCTGAAGAGATCAAGCGGCCGCGCCGCGCCGCCATTCGGCGTCTGCCCGGAACCATCGGCGCTTGCGACCGAGGTCAGCGACGAGGAATTGCCCCACAAGGCGCGGACCGCGGGTGAGACCGGGTGAGACTGATCGCCGACCTGAAAAAGCGAGCGGAACACCGGCATGCGCGACGATGAATCACCGCCCGGCGTCGATGCGGAAGCCATCGTCACCGGGGCGGCCACGGAGGTATTGGGGAATGTCGAAAGATAGGCGGCGTTGTCGATCGCCGGCGTTGCCGGCGCAGCGCCGACGCTCGCGACCGCGGTCGGCGGCGGCGAATTGCCGTACATCGCCAGCGCGCCCTGCGTCACCGGCGAGGCCGCGGCGCTGGCATAGCGTTGCGACAGCACCGAGTAGACCTCGGAGATGCTGCGCGCCCGCCCGGTGCGGTCATAGAAGATCGAGCGGTTCGCCGCCGCGGCATTGGGAAACAGCCGCGCGCCAGATGCCTGCGGGTTATCCTCCGCGTTCGAGATCAGCTTGGCCGCGCCGCCAACGCCCATGAAGTGCGCCATGTACAATTCGCTGTCGGTCGGGCGGCGGCCGATCATGCCGGTGAGCTTGAAACTGTTGGACTGGGTCAGGACGCCCGCCATCGCCGAGGCGGCGGCAGGATCGTCGCGCAGCTTCATGATGGCGCGACGCGCGGCGGGGTCGCTGATCGAATAACTGCCGTCGGAGGATTTGGTGATGGCGTCGGCGTAGTCACCGTAGCCGAACTGGGCGCCGGCTTCCTTGACGGTGCCGAGCCATGTCTGGTCGATGAACTGAAACAGCCCGTGCGCCGACGAGGTCGAGGCGCCCGCCGCCGGATTGAAATCCAATTCCATCTTCGCGGTGGTGAGCAGATATTCGAAGCTGGCACCGCTGGTGTTGGCGGCCTGCTTGATCGCGCCGGCGATCCGGGCGCGCGAGCTGTCGACACCTGCCGTTGCGGTGGCGTTGGATGTGTCGACCGACATGTTTTGGTCTCCGCTCCCCGCGAAACGACCCCATTTGGCCTGTTCGAGAGCTCCCACCAACGCCCAGGCCGCGGTCACACTGGGACGATTATGGTTAACGCCGGGTTAAGGGGTAACCACCCCGCCGTCCTTCCGGGCCGCGGGCAAATCCGGAATGGCAGATTATTGGCCGTAAACCGTCTTCGGATCGACC
This sequence comes from uncultured Alphaproteobacteria bacterium, assembly GCA_963742085.1. GTDB lineage: Bacteria > Pseudomonadota > Alphaproteobacteria > Rhizobiales > Xanthobacteraceae > Bradyrhizobium. The sequence goes on from CAVUKM010000009.1 coordinate 103,654, forward strand.
AGCCGCTCCGCATCCACGAACGACAAGCGCGCCCCGCCCTCGCCCGCCTCGATCCTCCGGTAGAAACAGGAGCGCCGGCCGGTGTGGCAGGCGGCCCCCGACTGCTCGACCCGGATCCAGATCGCATCCTGGTCGCAATCCATGCGCATCTCGACGACCCGCTGGACGTGACCGGAGGTTTCGCCCTTGCGCCAGAGCGATTTGCGGGAACGGCTAAAGTACCAGGCCTCCCCGCTTGCGATGGTCTTGCGCAGCGCCTCGTCGTTCATATGCGCGACCATCAGCACCTCGCCTGTACCGGCGTCGGTGGCCACGCAGGTCACAAGGCCTGCGGCGTCGAATTTGGGCCGGAACGCCAGCCCTTCCTCGATGTCGTTCAGATCGGATGATGTGGACACGGATCAGTCCTCGACAATTCAGGACGAGGACTAGCGCTGTGGCCCTCGCACCATGTTCAGGAAACGCGCCTGCTCCGCCGGATTGTCGCGGAACATGCCGGTGAAGCGGCTGGTGAAGGTCATCGCGCCGTGCTTGGCGACGCCGCGCACCGACATACAGGTGTGCTCTGCCTCGATCATCACCGCAACGCCGCGGGGTTTGAGAATCTCGTCGATCGCGGCCGCGATCTGGGCGGTCAGATGCTCCTGGGTCTGCAGGCGGCGAGCGAAAATATCGGTGAGGCGCGCCAGCTTGGACAATCCCACAACCCGCTCTACCGGCGTATAGGCGATATGCGCCTTGCCGTAGAACGGCATCATGTGATGCTCGCATTGCGAGGTGAACTCGATGTCGCGGACCAGCACGAAGTCGTCATAACCGGCGGTTTCGCCAAAGGTACGATTGAGCACCTCCGCCGGACACAGATGATAGCCTTGATACAATTCGTCGAAGGCCTCGATCACTCGGCGCGGCGTATCCAGAAGGCCCTCGCGATCGGGGTTCTCGCCGATATAGCCGAGCAGGGTCTGCACCGCCTGTTCTGCTTCAGCCCGCGACGGACGGGGCTGGTCGGGGCGCACCGCGGCGGCCAGGAATTCGGAAGGGTCGAGCTCGGCCGGCTTGATGTCGGAAGGCTTGATATCGGAAGGCTTGCCTGGGCGGAGGGTCTTGATCAATGCGTCCATGTCAACTCCGTTCGACCGGTCATGCTGAGACCGGAGTGTCACCGGCAGACGTGGACGGAGAACCGTCAGACGCCTGAATCCCACAATTCCAATACGGCGGCCAAATCGGTCCCAATTTATGGCCGGACTGTATTTCCGCCATTCCCGGTCATATATAGGGCTCTGGACTGCGGCCGCCAAGGGCGATCGCGAAGGCGAACATGCCTTTGGGACCGAGATCTCAAGCTATGCTGAACGATATCTACAACAAGCGCATCATCGAACTGGCCGGCAACATACCCCGGCTTGGCCGCCTGGCCGCACCGGACGCCAGCGCCACGGCGCATTCCAAACTGTGCGGCTCGACCGTCAAGGTCGATCTCAAAATGGACGGGCCTGTTGTCACCGACTTTGCCCATGACGTGAAAGCCTGCGCGCTTGGCCAGGCTTCGTCCGCCATCATGGCGAGCCATGTCATTGGTTCCACGGCGAGCGAACTGCGCGAGCTGCGCGAAACCGTCCGCAAGATGCTGAAGGAAAACGGCAGCCCCCCGCAAGGCAAATGGGCGGATATCGCGCTGCTCGAACCGGTGCGCGATTACAAGGCCCGGCACGCCTCGACGATGCTGACCTTCGATGCCGTGGTCGACGCGATCGGCCAGATCGAGGCGAAGGCCAGGCAGCCGGCGTCGGCTTAAGGGGTAAGATCGAAACCAGGTACGAATCTTCCCTCCTCATCCTGGGGAGCGGCCAATTGGCCGCGTCTCGAAGGATGAGGTGGCACCACGGCCTCATGGTGCGAGACGGCGCAAAAGCGCCTCCTCACCATGAGGGGAGATTTTCTTTCGCTACGGCCTCGGCGCCGCCCCGACGCCGCCGGAGGGAGCGAGCGCCTCCGCGGTCTTGGTGGATTTCACCACGGCCGGCAGGATCGGTTCGTCGTCCGCCGCGCTGCTTGCAAAGCGATCCTGTACCGGTTTTGCGGTCAGCCCAGCCGCCGGCATGACCGGGCCGCCCGCTATCGGCAGCACCTCGGCGACCGCCTCGGTGGTCACGAGATTGGTCGACCGCAATTCCTCCCGCGACAGTTCATGCAGGTCTTCCCACGGCGGCACGTTCAGCGACAGCGCCAGCAGGTCGCCGGCACCGCCCATGTCGAACGTGTATTTGGCGAGACGGCCGATATCACGCTCCACGATCATCAGATCCTCGGCGGTGTAGCTTGCGGCCTTGGCATCGTCGGCGCGATCGCCCATCCAGATCTGATGCACCCTCACATGCGCGGCCTCAGGCACGTAACGGGTCTTGCCCGACAGCAGCAGGAACACGCACATCGACTCGCAATAGGCCTCGGGCTCAACGCTGGCACGATCGCCCTGCGCGGCGCGGGTGTGGATGCTGGTACCGACCGTGGTCGTCAGGCCGAGATTGCGAAAACGCCGGCCGAGCGCGATCGAAGTCGTTGACGGAGCCGCCGCTGGAATCCAGCACGATGGTCGCGCCGCGCAAGGTCGCGCCCGCGCGCGAAGTCATCGAATTCGCCGGGACTGTCGGAGGTCACGATGCCGACCGCGCTGACCCAGCCACGGCAATCGGGCTGGCACGCCACCCAGCTAAACCGCATCGGCAATTTGCGTTCTTCGAGGCTGCCGCCGGCATGCGCTGAGCCGCCAAGCGGGGCGATGATGCCGGGCAATGCGCTACAAAGGGCGACGGCGCCGAACAGCGCCAACTCGCGGAAGCGAAGCGATCTCTCGAGCCTCAATTTGGTTCCTCCCCCCAAGCCCGGCGGAACGAGCAGTCAAGACGAGCAGGCAACGGTCCCTGTTCAGCGTAAAATGATTCTGTGATCCCGGTGTCACGAAAAGGGTAAACTTGCTGACCCTCACCGTCCATAGAACCTTTGCGGCACAGCCGCGCAAACCATTGATATTTCTCAAACTGTGGCACAATTACTTGTGAGGGTCGGTTCCTTGCCCGGGAACCGCACAAATCCGCGCACAGAATTCCAGCAGAACGCCCATGAAGCATTCATCGTCCCGGTATTGTGAGGATTGCGCCAATGCCGCAGCGCGGCTGCCGCGCAATGCGGGGCGCGCGATGATCTGGACTTACCGGCACACTTTGTCGCCGCTGGTCGGTTTCAACTGTCGCCATTTGCCGACCTGCTCGGTCTATGGCGACGAGGCGATCGAGCGCTTCGGACTGTGGGCCGGAGGATGGATGACGCTGGCGCGGCTGTTGCGCTGTCAGCCCTGGGGCACTTCTGGAATCGACAATGTTCCGTTGACACCGCCCACGGGCGCGCGCTGGTATCTGCCATGGCGGTTCGGACGCTGGCGCGGCGTCAACGCCCCCTGATAGCCGGCTTTTGCTGCACCGCTTTCAAGAAATGACCATTGCCATCTCGCCGGGAACCTGCGCTTTCTAGTCGTATTGGTTCGATGTCTTCCAGGGAGGACGTCAACGATGCGCTGGAAAATCCGCCCAGGCGGTCACGATCCCCGGCAGATCGATCTGATGGCCGCGCTCGCGATCGTCATTCTCATCGTCGCGATTGGCCACTACTTCAGTCAAAGTCCACGGCCTCCGGACAAGAACGCCTTCATCGAACCGAGCCAGACCGTCCGCTGGTAAGGCACTTCGTCTGGCGCGGTTTGAGACGCAAGATCTTTTCGGAAATCCGGTTCCCGCCTTGCGCTAACGCGGCCTTTCGGGCCCGGATCATTTCTTAGCGCGAAAACCAGAGGAAACTTCGCGGCTGCGGCTCGACGGGTGCCGGCGGACGCGGCTTTCGCGGACGCGGCGGTTTGGACGGCGTTGGCGCGTCGGGCGATGCCGTCGCCTCCGGACCGGCTGAACCGTCGTCGGACAGCCTGACCGACAGCAGCAAGTTCGATTCATTCGTGCGCCAGCGATAGCCGATGCCGAAATCCATCGGCTGGGCCCGCCGGAACAGTTCGGCATAGGACTCCTGATATCTTCCCGGGAATTCGGCGATCGGGCCGGCATAGCGGCCGAACGGGAAGAAGCGCCACTTCTTCGGGCCGTAATAGCCAAGCGGAATTCCGGAATCGTCCTGAATGATCGTCGCGCTGTTGGCGAGAATGAAGTCGCGCACGGTGGAGAAATTGCCGGAATGCAAAAGGTACGACGCGCTCTTGATCAGGCTGTTGCCGGGCGCGAGCGTCGCGCAGAATTTCAGGAAGCCGCTTGATCTGACGCCGGGATTGGAAAGATCGGTCGAGAAATAATACAGCGTCTTTTCCACGCCATCTGAGCCGGCGAACACGATCCTTACCCCGCGTGTCGCGTTCGGACCGGGATTCTCGTTGGCAAAATACGCCGTCCCCTTGTCATCGAGCGCGACCGGACTGACGTTGCGAATCGTCTTTCCCGAGCGCGCCAGGAACACATAGAGGATAGGCAATGTACCGTTAAGCTGCCCGGCGCGCAGGTCGACCTTCATCTGCTTGGTGATGAAGAAGGAGAAACTCAGGATCGAGCCAAGCGAACGCTCGACATTGTAGAGCGCAGCGCCAACGCCGCCGCGCGGCAATCTGGTCAGATCGGGCACCGAACCCGGCGGTTCGAGCGCGCTCAGCACATAGGTCGACGCCTTGGAGTAGAACGCGTCGGCATAGAGGAAGTCCGGACCCGAAAACATGTAGAACATGGTCGGCCGCGGCGCGGCCAGATTTGCGGTTGCCCAGGCGCGGATTTTCGACACCTGACGCTGCTCGAGTTGCGCGAACGCCGTATCGAAAAATCTTGCATGGCGCTGCCAGGCCGGATCCTTGGTCAGTGGCGTCAACGGCGAATCGGCCGACGGCGGCATCCCCGCCAGGAAACGGGCGGTGTCATCGGCGCTCACCTCGGCGGCGTGCGTGGGCAGCGGGGCTGCGAGGAAGATGGCGGCGGCGACAGCCGCGATTTTCGTTGCCCGGAGCATCTCTATTCGCGACCCGATGAATGGCTTATCGATGGGGTCGCGGAGCCGGGAGCCTCCCGCTTGCGGAAGATGGCGTAGATCAGAAGGCCTGAAACCATAATCAAAACACCAAGAAACGACTGCAGGGGCCGCTCAACCACAAGATAGTACATCATGAAGAGGGTCACGAGCAGGAAAACCAGGGGCGTTACGGGGTATCCCCAGGTGCGGTAGGGCCGCGGCAGGTCGGGCTGCATGATGCGCAGCTTGATGACCCCGAGCACGGTGAAGAACGAACAGAACAAGAGTGCGAACTGAATGAAATCCAGCACCGCCTCGAAACTGCGGGTGAACAGCATCAGGCTGGCGACCGCGAGCTGAAACAGGATGGCATAGGCCGGCGCGCCCTGGCCGGATTTTCGGGAGAATATCCGGAGCGCCGGGATGTCCTCGCCCATGGTCATCATCACGCGCGGACCGATCCACATCATCGCGCTGATGGAAGACACCAGCCCGATGCAGATCATCGCACCGACGATGCGGCCGCCGATCTCGCCGAAGATGGCGCTGCCGGCAATCCGGGCAACGTCGAGTTGCCCGGCAAGCTTGTCGATCGGCGTGGTGTGGAGGAACACCGCGTTCAGCGCGACATACAGCACGAGCACGATCAGCGTTCCCGCCAACAGCGCGCGCGGCAGGCTCTGCTGCGGCGTGTGCATCTCGCCGATGATATAGGTCGCGGCATTCCACCCGGAGAAGGAATACATCACGAACACAAGTCCGATCGCGAACGGCGCGCTGGTGACATAGCCAAGGTCGGCAGCCTGGGGCGTAAACGAGAGCGGCTGCGGCGTGCCGATGACAAATCCCGCGATCAGGAAGGCAACGATCAGCACGACCTTCAGGATGGTCGAGATCAGTTGAAAGGTAGAAGAGTGCCTGACGCCGCTGAGTTGCACGGCAGACACGAGCCAGACCGCGCCGACGGCCAGCACGAGTGGCGGGGCATTGGGAAATACCGACTTGCCATATTCCCCGAAGGCCATCGCCGCCAAGGCCACCGGCGCCGCAAAGCCAACCGTCGCCGACACCCAGCCCGCCAGAAATCCGAAGGCCGGATGAAATGCGCGGCTCAGGAAATTGTATTCGCCGCTCGAGCGGGGGAACATCGCGCCGAGCTCGCTGTAGGAAAAGACGCCGCACAAGGCGACAATGCCGCCGACGGTCCACAGCGAGAGGATCGCAAAGCCCGAGGGAATATCCTTGACCTGAAAACCGAGGCTGGTGAAAACGCCGACGCCGACCATGTCGGCCACGACGATGGCGGTAGCCACCACCACCGAAACCGTGGACCTGCCAGGGAGCCGGCCAGGCCATGCCGCGCTTCCCGTTTCCATCGCCGCCATGCCAGTCCACGCTTCGGGCGTCATGCCCTCATTTTTTTCATGGTGCAGGTTGCCCCCTGCCAATTCAAGCAGTGTTAACAATGGTATAAATCCGGGCAAGAATTCGGTGTTTTATTACCTTTTTAGTGACAAGAAGACCGGCCGCCGCCCGATTCGTTGCGAAAAGAACGGGCAAGTCCCACAATCAGGACACGATTTCGTGCTCGATGGGTGTTCCGGGAATGGGGAGATATTCCCGGAGGGTTAACGTCACCGCAACTCAAGCGAGCTGACATACACCGGTCGTCGGTGGTTGGGGCAAAGGGGTGGATGGTCGGGGCGAATCCGAAATCCGTTAGTCATGATCGCGCAGACCTGGTGGCGTCACCGGGCGCGACGCGGCATGCGTCGGCATGCGCCCTCCAACTTCGGAACCGTTCGCCCCGATTGCGCTGGATCGCCATCCTGTCGGTGTTCGTCCCGTTGTCGTTCGCCCTCGTCCAATGCGGACAGGCGCCAAGCCCCGGTACGCTTGCCGCCAACGTGCAGGGCGCCAAGGGCGATACGTTCGACGACCGCTTCCCCAAACCGCAATTCAAGGATCGCTTTCCGACGCCGGGCGAGAGCCTGGTGTTGCGGCAAGCCTCGACTTCCGACGCGCAGAGCCCGCGCACGGCGCAGGTCCGGCGGCCCACTCCCTACCGGGTCGCATCGCTGGCGCCGACCGTGCCCTACCAGCGTCCGCCGCGTGAGGATCTGACCACGCTGGTCAGCCTGAAATCGTCCGCCTTCCCCTATTTCGGCAACAATCCACGCACCGAAGCGCCGTTCCTGAATGTTTCCAGCGGCGAACGCCGCGGTCACCGCAGCTATAGCGGACGGGTTTACTGGCAGGACGAGACCTACAACGACAACCGCGTCCTGATGCATGTTCCCGAGAATTTCGACATCCGAAAACCCGGCGTGATCGTCGTGTTCTTCCACGGCAACGGCGCGACGCTGGAGCGCGACGTGCGCGACCGCCAGCTCGTGCCGCAACAGATTTCGGATTCCGGAGCGAATGCCGTGCTGCTGGCGCCCCAGCTCGCCGTCGATGCCGCCGATTCCAGCGCCGGAAAATTCTGGCAGCCCGGCGGGCTCAAGCGCTTCGTGACGGAATCAGCCGATCATCTCGCCAAGCTCTACGGCGATCCGGCTGCGGCCAAGGCATTCGCCAACATGCCGGTCGTCCTGGTCGGCTACAGCGGCGGCTTCGTGCCCACTGCCTGGAGCCTTGAAGTGGGCGGTCTTGGCAATCGCGTGCGCGGCGTGTTCCTGCTCGACGCGGTGTATGGCGAGCTGGACAAGTTTGCTTCCTGGATCGTCAACAACCGGTCGGGCTTTTTCGTGAGCGCCTATACGCGCTACACCCAGCGGCACGACCAGGAACTGATGCAGATGCTCAGAGACAAGGGCATCGCCGTATCGGATGACATGGATGGTCCCCTGCGTCCCGGCAGCGTCGTGTTCGTGAAGACGCCCGACGGCGTGACGCATCGCGATTACGTCACCCACGCCTGGACCGACAAACCCGTCAGGGAAGTCCTGGCCAAGATGGCGTCAACACCGGCGCTGACGCGGGTCGCGGCGAGCACCGCCGATACCTCCTTCAGCCGATAAAGCGTTTAAAGGGTTTTCGAGCGAGACATGCCCCGGGGCCTGATCCGGGGCTGGATATCGGTTGGCGTAAAGAAAAACGCGTCAAAGCCTCAGTTTCGCGTCTTGCCGAAATTGCGCGTGGAGACCACCGTCATCAGCGCGAGCACGACAAAGGCCGCTCCGGCGTATCCGATGCCGTACAGGAGTTCGTGCGCATATAACAAGCCGCCGATCGCCGAGCCGATGGCCTGGCCAACATAGAGTACCGAGGTATTGAGCGACACCGAGGCCGAGGCCAGCGCGGGCGCCGCGCTGACAAGCCGAACCTGCTGCATCGAATTGCTCGAGGCAAACCCCAATCCCCAGATCGCGACCGAGCAGGCCATCAGCGGATAGATGCCTGCGTTCAGCGCCCATGCGGTGATGCCGGTCAGCACCAGGGAGATGGACAGGATCGACGCCCTGTAGGCTCCCCAGGAATCGACAAGACGACTGACAATGGCGATCCCGATGAAACCGCACAGGCCGTAGATCGCAAATACCAGCCCGACCGCGTCGGGACCGACCTGAGTGAGCTTGGCCAGCAGCGGTCCCATGTAGGTGAACACGACGAACTGGCCTGACATCAGCAGCGTCGTGATCGCGAGCAGCGCCACGATCGCCCGGTTGCGCCCAACCTCGGTCCACGTCTTCAAGTCCACCCGCGCGCCGATCAGCCCGGCGGGCAATCGCCAGGCCAGCAGAAGAAAACCGACGGCAGCGACGATGCCAATGCCGCCATAGGCCGCGCGCCAGCCGTAGCGGCTCGCGAGAAATGTAATCAGCGGCAGCCCGACCGCCGCGGCGAGCGACCATCCAAGAAACACATAGGCGATGGTGCCGCCGCGCCTTTCCGGCGAAACGATCAGGGCTGCGGTACCCGCCGCCTGCGGCGTGTAAAGGGCACCGACCCCGAGCATGATCAGTCGAATGATCAGAAGGCTCGTGTAGTCGGGCGCCAGCGCCGATGCGGCATTGGCAAGCGCAAGCACCGCGAGCGTCGCCGTGAGCAGCCTGCGGCGCTCGATCCGGCTTGTCAGCCACGCCGTCAGCGGCGAGCCGACGCACAGCACCACGGCGCCAAAGGTGATCAGCAGTCCCGCCGTATGCACCGTGACGCCGAGATCCGATGACAGTTCGATCAACATGCCCGCCGGCGCCAGCACCGAGCAGCCGGTGACGAGATTTCCCAGCATCAGGGCGGTGGGCGCGAAGCGGCGATGCACGGGACAGTCGGACGGCGGAGCTTTCATGCAAATGCATGTAGACTGCGCCGGCGCGGATTGAAAGGGCGGGCGCGAATTAATTCCCGAGACGCGCTGTCAGGCGGCCCGGCTGCAATTTTTTTGCTGTCGATCCCGATTGCACGATGCGAATCGCCTGCTATACCGCTCGTTCCCGCTTACCTGCGCTCGTTCGCAGGAGTGAGCCACAGGAGACCGCCATGCCAGACAAGAATGTGCCCGCGTCAGGATTCCAGTACAGCCTCACGAATCTGAAACCGGTCGAACCCGTGCATAAAGTCGCCCTCACCTTCCCCGACGGCGCCAGGCGCGAATTCCCCAGGAACATCACCGGCCTCGATATCGCCAAGGGCATCTCGCCCTCGCTCGCCAAGCGCACGGTGGCAATGGCGCTCGACGGCGTCATGCTCGATCTCGCCGATGGCATCGAGCGTGACGCGAAAATCGAGTTCATCTCCCGCGACGATCCGCGCGCGCTGGAACTGATCCGGCACGACGCCGCCCACGTGCTCGCCGAAGCCGTGCAGTCGCTGTGGCCGGGCACGCAGGTCACGATCGGTCCGGTGATCGAGAACGGCTTCTATTACGACTTCTTCCGCAACGAGCCGTTCACGCCGGAAGATTTTGCCGCAATCGAAAAGAAGATGCGCGAGATCATCGCGCGCGACAAACCCTTCACCAAGGAAATCTGGGATCGCGAAAAGACCAAGCAGGTGTTCCGCGACAACGGCGAGATGTTCAAGGTCGAACTGGTCGATGCGATTCCACCCGACCAGACCATCAAGATCTACAAGCAGGGCGACTGGTTCGATCTGTGCCGCGGACCGCACATGACCTCGACCGGCAAGATCGGCAACGCCTTCAAACTGATGAAGGTGGCCGGCGCCTATTGGCGCGGCGATTCGAACAACCCGATGCTGACGCGCATCTACGGCACGGCGTTCGCCAGGCAGGAAGACCTCGATGCGTACCTCAAGCAGATCGAGGAAGCCGAAAAGCGCGACCATCGCAAATTGGGACGCGAGCTCGACCTTTTTCACTTCCAGGAAGAAGGCCCCGGCGTGGTGTTCTGGCACGCGAAGGGCTGGACCATCTTCCAGGCGCTGATCGCCTATATGCGCCGCCGCCTTTCCGGCGACTACAGCGAAGTCAACGCGCCGCAGATTCTCGACAAGGTGCTGTGGGAAACCTCCGGCCACTGGGACTGGTACCGCGAGAACATGTTCGCGGCCCAATCCGCCGGCGACGAGGCCGAGGACAAGCGCTGGTTCGCGTTGAAGCCGATGAACTGTCCAGGCCATGTTCAGATCTTCAAGCACGGCTTGAAGAGTTACCGCGATCTGCCTCTGCGTTTAGCCGAATTCGGCGTGGTGCATCGCTACGAACCCTCCGGCGCGATGCACGGGCTGATGCGGGTGCGCGGATTTACCCAGGACGACGCGCACGTGTTCTGCACCGAGGCGCAGCTCGCCGAGGAATGCCTCAAGATCAACGATCTGATCCTGTCGACCTATTCGGATTTCGGCTTCGAGGGCGAGCTCACGGTAAAGCTCTCGACCCGCCCCGAAAAGCGCGTCGGCACCGACGAAATGTGGGACCATGCCGAGCGCGTGATGGCGACGGTGCTCAGCGAGATCGAGGCGAAGAGCCACAATCAACGCATCAAGACCGCGATCAATCCCGGCGAAGGCGCGTTCTACGGACCGAAATTCGAATACGTGCTGCGCGACGCCATCGGCCGCGACTGGCAATGCGGCACGACCCAGGTCGACTTCAACCTGCCGGAACGCTTCGGCGCATTCTATATCGATGCCGACGGCTCGAAGAAGACGCCGGTGATGGTGCACCGGGCGATCTGCGGCTCGATGGAGCGCTTCATTGGCATCCTGATCGAACACTATGCCGGCAATTTCCCGCTGTGGCTGGCGCCGGTGCAGGTGCTGGTCACCACCATCACCTCGGAAGGCGACGAATATGCCAAGGTGGTCGCGGCCGCGGCGCGGCGCGCTGGCCTGCGCGTCGAGATCGACCTGCGCAACGAGAAGATCAACTACAAGGTCCGCGAACATTCGCTGGCGAAAATTCCGGCGCTGTTGGTGGTCGGCAAGAAGGAAGCCGAAACCCATTCGGTCTCGATCCGGCGGCTCGGCAGCGAGGGCCAGAAGGTGATGCCGACGGATGAGGCGATCGCCGCGCTGGTCGATGAGGCGACGCCGCCGGATGTGAAGCGCGCGCACGCAGCCCAGTGAGTTAGAAGAATGCCAATTGCGCGTCGCTTGCCAAGGTGTCCCGGTCACCCGATATCAGGGGTAACCGTTCAGCTATTCTGAAATGACGGAATTACGATGTCCGACGCCATTGAACTCCTGAAGACCCGTCGCTCGGTGAAGCCGCGCGAGATGACCGGTCCCGGCCCCTCGTCGGCCGAACTCGACACCATTCTGACCATCGGCGCGCGGGTGCCCGACCACGGCAAGCTGGCGCCATGGCGCTTCATCGTATTCGAAGGCGATGCGCGCGTCCGCGCCGGCGAAGTCATCGCCAAGGTGTTCGCGCGGAAGAATCCGAACGCCTCGCCCGCCGAGATCGACGTCGAGAAGCGACGGCTCACGGATGCGCCACTGGTAATCGGCGTGGTCAGTTTTACCAAACCGCACCCCAAGGTGCCGCCATGGGAACAGGAACTGTCCGCCGGCGCGAGCGCGATGAACATCGTCACCGCGGCAACCGCGCTCGGCTACGGCGCGTGCTGGCTGACCGGCTGGTTCGCCTTCGACCGCGACGTGCTTGAGGGCATCGGATTGAAGGCCGACGAAAAGCTCGCCGGCCTGATCCATGTCGGAAGAGCGACGAAGCCGGCCGAAGACCGCCCTCGCCCGGCGCTCTCGGACATCGTGACGCGGTTCTAACCCCCTGCCCTCACGCCGCCTGCGAGGCGCGGCGGCCGAACTTGGACAGCAGCGCATCGATCTCGGCTGCCGGTTTTGCCGCGCTGAACAGGAAGCCTTGCACCTCATTGCAGCCTTCGGCGCGCAGCCAGTCGAGCTGGTCGATGGTTTCCACGCCCTCCGCCGTGGTGGTGATGTTCAGACTGCGGCCAAGGCCGGAAATCGCTCGCACGATCGCCACACAATCGGGACGCTCGGCGAGGTCCTTTACAAACGACCGATCGATCTTGATCTTGTCGAATGGAAAGCTTCGGAGATAGCTGAGACTGGAATACCCGGTGCCGAAATCGTCCATCGAGATGCTGACGCCAAGTCCGCGCAATTGATGCAGGATCGCAAGATTGGCCTCGGTCTCCGCCAGAAAGAGCGACTCGGTGATTTCAAGCTCGAGCCGCAGCGGCGATAATCCGGAATGCGCCAGCGCCGAGATCACCGCCTGAACCAGGTTGCGGCTGCGAAACTGCACCGGTGACAGATTGACCGCGACCTTCACCTCCGCGGGCCATTTCGCCGCTTCGGTGCAGGCTTCGCGCAACACCCACTCGCCCAGCGACACGATCAGTCCGATGTCTTCGGCGACCGGAATGAAATCCGCCGGCGAGATCATGCCTTTTTCAGGGTGACGCCAGCGCAACAGCAATTCAAAGCCGCTGATCCGGTCCGCTGCAATATCCACCAGCGGCTGGTATTGAAGTTCGAACTCGCCATTGACGAAGGCGCGACGCAGGTCGACCTCCATGTCGCGGCGCTTTTGCGCCAGCCGATCCATCTCACGTTCGAAGAACCGGTGAACGCCGCCGCCGTCGGACTTCGCCCGGTACAGCGCCATGTCGGCGTTGCGCATCAGCTCCTCGCTGGTGGTGCCGTCACCGGGCGAAAGCGCAATGCCGATGCTGGCGCCGATCACGACCTCAATTCCATCGATGTCGTAGCTGTCGCTCAATGTCTTGATCAGGCGACCGGCAAAATCGCTCACCTCGTTCGGCGTGACATCGGAGGCCAGTATCACCGCAAATTCGTCGCCGCCGAGCCGCGCCGCGAGATCGTTGCCGCGAATCTGCGAGCGCAGCCGGTCGGCGACCAGCCTCAGCAGGCGGTCGCCCATCGGGTGGCCGAATGAGTCGTTGACGTTCTTGAACAGGTCGAGATCGACGCACAGCACCGCCACGCGCTTGTTGCCGCCGTGACCCTGTTCCAGCGCCTGGCGAAGACGATCCCGATAGAATTCCCGGTTCGGCAGATCGGTCAAGCCGTCATGATGGGCCATGTAGGCGATCCGCGCCTCGGCCTTGCGCCGTTCGGTGATGTCGACAACGGCGACGAGGTAACCGTCGCGTGCCTCGAAATTCACGCGCTGCCCGAACGTCAGCACGTGAATTTCGCTGCCGTCGGCCTTGATATGGCGCCAGTTGCGGTCGGATTGATAGACATCGCCGACATGCTGCAGCGCCTCCTTGTGGCTTATCCACTCATCTTTCGGCCAGATCTCCCGGAGTTTCATGCGCAGAAACGTCGCGCGGCTGTACCCATAATGCCGCACGGCCGCGTCATTGACGCTCAGGAACCCCGTGGTCTCGGCGTCGAACACCCACATCGGCATCGGGTTGTTGTCGAACAGCAATCGAAACGAGGCTTCGCGCCGCTTGAGCGCTGTGACATCGGAAACCGTCAACGAAAGAATGTCGCCGAAAGCGGTTGCGCCCAACTTCAGGTTCCGCTCGTCGCTGTCGATTTCGAACTGATCGCGGTTGCCGCTCTTGACGACCTCGGACAACCGCTCGACGACCTCCTGCGAGCACAACAGATTTCCCTTAGAACTGAGCCGGTGCCACAGCAGGCCGGTCGAAGGCACCTTGAGCAGCCGTGAGGCCCCCTGATTGTGGTGAACGATCTGGAAATCGAACGGCCGGCCCTCGGAATCGCGGATCGCGGCGAGCGAAAGCACGCCCTCGTCGGTCGAGGAGAAAATCGCGTCGAGCAGATTGTACTGCGGGGCCCGCTCGTTGACATAGGCGCCGATCAACGTGTGGCCCCATCGTGACGATGTCGGGAGCGCCAGGACATCATAAGTCTGGACCAGGCCGTCGCGGACGCAATGCGCAGCGGCAAGATAAGGACGGCCGTTGGCAAGCGCGTTGGTAGCGGCCTCGCCGAGCGCGGTCGCGCAATCCGGCGACAGCGCATTGACGGGGATGTCCCGGCGGTCGTCGTTCAGCCATTTCTGGATGTAACGACCGGCCCGCGATACTTCGAGCACGTTGTTGTTGTCCCTGAGCAGGACGATGTGGTCGGCCAGCCGGCCGAGGCTTCCCAGCATCACGTCTTCATAACGCGGGAGCTTCTCGCCCAATCGAAGTGCGGCTTGCCACTTGCGTTGCAGGACCGGGACATCATCGAACATTTCGGTGTTGAATTTCCCCGACGACTTCCTGGCAGCAAGCATGGCATTCCCCGCAACGCGCAACAATTCCGCGCGTCATCCAATGCAGCCGCGCTTAATGCGGTGTAAAAATTGCGGGTGAGAAGCGCCGTACCGCCGAATATGACAGTTTTAAGTCATGCGATGGTTATTGCGCATTAGCGACTATGACAGCCGCCCGGACTTCAGCGCGCGACGACCTCGACCTCGATGTCGACGCCGTTGACGACATTGAAGGCGCGCTCGTACACCTTGCCCTCGTTCTTGGCGATGGCGCGATACTCGCCTTCGGACAGCACGACGCGGGGGAATGCACCGATCAATTCCTTGATGACGTCGCCGCCCGGCGTGATCACGGACCACGCGGTGTTGGCCAGCGCCTCGCCGCCCCGGTCGCTCACGAGCTTCAGAGTGATCACCGCGGCGCGATGGGTGATGATGACGTCGGTCAGCTTGCCGGCCTGAACGCGAATGTCGGAACGCACCACGGAATTGGCGTCGCCGTAGTTGGAAATAATGTAGTAGGTCCCCTCCGGCACCAGCACGACATCGCCGGCGGCGACGTTCGGCACCAGGGAAGCGCGTTCGCCGACTTCAAACTGGCTGCCCTTGTAGATCGCGAACGAAATCTGGTTCTGCGGAATCTTGGAAGCGCCGACGTGGCCTTCGATGCGCAGGCCGCCCGCCGGAAGCACGAAGGATTCACGGTCGGTCTCGGCTTTCAGGGTCACCGGCCGCACCGCGCTGACCAGTCCGAGCGCGACATGGACCACATAGTTGCCGGGCGGAAGGACGATATTCGGCGTCGCGCCGCGGTCTTCGCGGATCAATTTGAAATTGCCGGTCTCGTCCGGCCGGTCTGAAAATATCCGCCATACCAGCCCGTTGTTGATGACCGGCAGGTCCTTGCCGAAACGCGCCGTCAGCGCCAGCACGGCCTGGCTGGGCGCCGCAGCGGCGGGGGGAGCAGCGGGGGGAGCGGCGACCGGCGGCACGGTCGCGACCGAAGGCTGCGTCAACGGCGCCGGCAGATTGGGGGTGGATGCCGGGCCGGAGGGCGGCGCCAAATTCATCGCCGGCCCAGCCGGGGCTTCCGGGACCGACGCCGGGGGAACCGGTGGCGGCCGATCACCGAACAACTGAGCCGAAACGGGGGACGAAATGGCCGAGACGAGAATCGCGGCAAGCACAAGTGCGAGGCGCGACCGTCCGCCTCGCCAAGATCCGCCGATAGCCTCACCCCTGATCGTCATGCTGCATGCTTTTCACTGAAAACGCGGCAAATTCAAGCCTCCAGCTCACCCCGGCGGGTTCCGTGGAACCGGCGGGAACCTTCGACATTACTCCCTGCGGGCCGCGGTCCCGTCACATTCTCTGCCTCAACCGCGGCATAAACCATGCTTGTCTTGTCATCAATTCTGGCGGGATCAGGCCGCAGCCTGTAGCCTTGCGTCTCAGGAGGTTGCCTCGGTGCTGGAAAACTTGATCGGGCGCGGCCAAAACGGCTCCGACAGCCGGGACAAGGTAGGGCTCGGCAGCATTCGGCGGCCGGTGATCGGGCTGGCGCTCGGTGGCGGAGCGGCACGCGGATTTGCCCATATCGGCATCGTCAGGACATTGATTGCCCACGGCATTGTCCCCAACGTCGTGGTCGGCACCTCGATCGGCGCGGTGGTCGGCGGCGCCTATGCCGCCGGACATCTCGATACGCTTGAAGAGTGGGCACGCGGCCTGAAGCCGCGAAATGTCCTGGGGTATCTCGATATCCGTCTCAACGGTTCAGGCCTGATCGGCGGCGACAAGCTCGCCGCGCAGCTGGAGGCCGCCATCGGCGAGACCCTGATCGAGGACCTGCCGCTGAAATTTGCGACGGTGGCGACGGAAGTCCGCACCGGCCACGAGATATGGCTGACGCATGGCCGCATGGTCGACGCGATGCGCGCCTCCTACGCGCTGCCGGGGATATTCTCGCCGGTGCTGGCCGGCGATCGCTGGCTGGTCGATGGCGCGCTGGTCAATCCCGTTCCGGTGTCGGCGGCGCGCGCGCTCGGGGCGGAAATCGTGATCGCGGCCAACCTCTCAAGCGACATATTCACGCACTCCACGACGATCTATTCCCATGGCGCATCTGCCGCGGCGCAGGAGGCCGCGGTCGAACTCCCTCCGCCGAAGCGCGGCCTGGGCAAGTTCTTTTCCCCGGAACGCACCGTGAAGCGCGAGTTCTTCGGCAGCGGCGGGCGGCCGGGCATCTCTTCGGTCATGATCGATGCCTTCAACATCATGCAGGACCGAATCACCCGGGCGCGCCTCGCCGGCGATCCGCCCGACCTGTTGATCTCGCCCCGGGTCGGTCAAATCGGCTGGTTTGATTTCCACCGCGCCGACGATCTGATCGCGCATGGCGCACGCGCCGCCGAGCGCGCCATCATCTCCATCCAGGAAGCGATCCACATTCTGGCGCCTGGCGCATGATCCGCAAAAATGTAAGCGGCCTGGCGACAAGGCCACGCGCCTGTTAGGGATTCCGGAGGTCAACAAGACGCCCTGAGCGCCTTCGGGTTCGAAATCAGGCGGTCTTGATGTAATCGCGCAGCGCTTCCTGCTCCATCTCGTATTCGCGGACACGCCATTTGACGATGTCGCCGATGGAAATCAGGCCGACGACCCTGTCGCCTTCGACCACGGGCAGATGGCGGAATTTTCCGACCGTCATCATTTCCATGATCGCGGCAACGGTATCGGACTGCTTGCAGCTGATCACCTTGCGCGTCATCACCGCGCTGACGGGTTCGTCGAGCACCGCCGCGCCGCGTTCGCCCAGCACGCGGACAATGTCGCGCTCCGACAGGATGCCTTCGATGCGGCCCACGCTCATCACCAGCACGGCGCCGATCTTTCGTTCCCCCAGGATCTTGATGGCGGAGGAGAGTTTCGCCTGCGGCTCCACGCTCTGGATGTTGTGACCTTTGGTATCGAGAATTGCACGTACCGTCATTGTCGTCTCCTTGAAGCCGATCGCGCCCCCGAACGAGCGCGATCTTTATTCACCTGAGTCTTCAATCAACAGTTCAGCGCCGGCCTTGTTGCGGGCGCATTCGACGGGGCACGGCTTCCAAAAGCACATCGCAGGCTCACGCCGTGCCGCGTGGTCACAAGATGATGGATGAAATCGCCGCGTGCCGCAAGCGACGATCAGCCGCGGTTCGATCCATCGTGGGACGACGCATCTGCAGCATGGGGCGCAGCGCGCGGAACCGGATCGAACAGCGAAAACAACAACAGACCCGCGAGAAAGCCGCCGATATGCGCCTGCCAGGCGACGCTGGCGCCGTCCGCGCCGATGGCGATAGATCCGACACCGAAGACGATGTTGACGCCAAGCCAGACGCCGAGAAAACCCAGCACCCGCCCGTCGCGCAACGCGCGCGCCAGCGAGAGCGCCGGCACCCTTGCGGCAGCTTCCGCGTCGCCGCGGCTGAACGACAGGAAGCTGCCCCGCACGAACGCGAAGCGGATCGCGGCCGCCATGGTGCCCGAGACCGACGCCGAAGCACCGATCATCGGCGCGATCGCATGCTCGTGGGTGACAAGATGCGCGAGCGCACCGGACGCGGCGGTCACAGCCATGAAAACGAAAAACCGGACCGCGCCAAAGCGTCGCGCCAGCGCGCTGCCGAACGGCAACAGCCACAGCACGTTGAAACCGATATGGCTGAGATTGGCATGCAGCAGCGAATAGGTGACGAAGGTCCAGACCTTGGCGCCTTCTCCGCCGGGAAACTCGATTGCAAGCAGGGTCGAGTCGTAGCGTTTCGGAATGAAACCGAAGACGTCGACCGTCCAGTTCTCCAGATCGGGCGGCAGCAGCACGCGCAGATGAATGACCGCAAGCAGCAGGACATAGGCGGCCAGGGCGCCGGGCAGCGTCAGGATCGGCTCGCGCGGGGGAGCGTGCGGCAATTCCGGCGGGGTGTCGGGTGGAAATTCCAAGGGGCCAAAGACCTCGAGAAGACGGCTCAGGCGAGCGATGGCGCCCAATTAGAGCGTTTTCGGGTGCAGTGGAAGCCGGTTGGCATGAAGAAAAGCGTCAATCACACGCCGCAGGAAACCGAAACGGCCAAAGAAAAAGGGAGGGCCCTGAGAAAGCCCTCCCTCTGCTTCCGTTGATCTTCTTGCGCAGGGCCCGGGGCAACATCCCCACCCCTCCCCGCGCAGCGACCAAACTGTTCGACGCCTGTGTCACAACCCCGCCGGAACCTGGAGAAAACCGGCGAGGGATCTGAGTGCGCGGACACTAGCAGGCTGCCGCCAATCGCCAACTCCATAGTTAACTTAACGTTAACAACGCAAAGCCGGCGCCGGCCGCGGATGCGGCATGGACGCTGCACAGTCAGTCCTGCACAACCAACAAAGGGCACGCGTGTGCGTGAAAGCGGGACAGACTTGTCCCGCCTCGCCGGACGCGGAGGCAAGGGGTCGGACATGAAACATCCGTCAAACCGCGAGTTCTTCGCGTATTGGGACGAGAAACGCGCCGGTGCGCGCGCACCGGACCGCAGCGAGATCGAACCCGACGCGGTACGCGGACTGCTCGGCGACATCTTCGTGCTGTCCTACGACAGCGCAGCCGGCCACCCGTTCCGCGTCGCCGGCACAAGGCTCAGCGCCCTGCTCGGGCGCGATCTCAGGGATCGAAGCTTTCTGGAGCTGTTCGTCCAGGACGGCCGCCGCGAGATCGAAGACATCATTACGGTAGTGACGGAAGAAATGCTGGCTGCGGTCGCCGGCATTACCGCGACGTCGGACGATGGCACGGCGGCGCATCTGGAATTGCTGCTGCTGCCATTCAACAGCCGCGCGCACGCGCCACTCAGCCTTACCGGATTGCTCGCCCCGTTTGAGAACGGCCACGGCCTGCTCAGCGATTTCAAGCTGACTTCATGGCGCTATCTCGGCCACCTCCCGCCGCAGCGTCTTGTCCCCCGCGCGTTGCGCAAACTCAAGATTGCGCGCGGGCTCATGGTCTATGAGGGCCTGCGTTAGGACACCTGGTGTCCAGCAGCGGCTGCCGTCATTCGACTGCCTCTACGGCTGGCATTCGAAGCTCTGCCACGACTATGCTGATCCGCTCGCGTCCGGTATCGAAAACGGCGCGGCAAATTCCAGCGGGGCATCGTCCTGCTCCCGCTAGCGGCTGGCTCGCCGGCAATTACGCCTTCCCCTGCCCCAATACGGGCGTGCCTTGCTTGAACTCGGCCGCATCGACAAACAGATTGGGCACCTTCTCGGCTCGCCCCAGAAGCCAAGCCAAACCGATCATGGTCAGGATGCCGCCGACGCTGACGAGAAGTTGCATCCAGATGCCATGGGAATACTGGACCAGGATCCAGTGCGCCCCAAAGGACAGGAATACGCCGAAGCAAAAAAGCGGAAGCGAATGCTGACCGCATAGCACCATCGGACGCAGCCATTTGGAGGTGAGTATCTCCGATTTGCGCGGAAAAAATCGGGCGACCACCAGCGCCAGGGCGAGGAAGTGCGTGAAACGCAGCATGTCCAGATCGGTCTTGTCGATCGGATAGATCGCCTTGATCATCCATTTCGGCACCATCGCGTCGAGAGCCGGGATGTGCCAGGTCATCACGATCAGGAACGCGAAGGCGATCCACGCAAACGCCACTACTAGCGCCGCGCGAGACATGATGATGGCCTGGAGCCTGGCGACGCCACCGACGCCACACCATGCCGCGAACACAAACATCAATTGCCAGGCGAACGGGTTGAAGTACCAGTGCGTCCCGGGCGGATACGAAGCGAAATTCCAGTCGAAAACGCGCGCCCCGACGTACAGAAGGATCGAGCCAAGCAGCGTCCAGTTTGGGCGGCGCAACAGGCACCAAATAACGAAGGGTGAAGCCGCTATCAGCGTGATGTAGAGAGGCAACACGTCGAGGTCGACCGGCTTGTAGCGCAGCGTCAGCGCCTGCCCGATCAGAACGTCCGGATGCTGGAGAAAATTGTGAACATTGAATTCATCCTCATACATCGGATTGTCGAATTTCCTGACCGTGCGCGCGATCTGGGCCGTGAAGAGCAGGAACAGCATGATGTGGGCGACGTACATCTGCCAGACGCGCGTCCACAGCCGCTTGAGGGCGGCGAGAAAATTCCCGGCGCGTATGATCGGACCATAGATGTAGCCGGCCAGATAACCGGAAATGAACACGAAAAATTCGGCCGCGTCGCTGAAGCCGTAATTGCGCAGGGTCAACCAGGCAACGAAATCGTCCGGAATGTGATCGAGGAAGATCATCCACAGCCCTACGCCGCGGAACAGATCGAGCCGCAGGTCACGCTCGACGGCATGCGAGAGAGATTCCTTGTCCTGATCGGCCATCTTGCCCCATCCATGTTGAGTATCGCGACAAGCGTAGAAAGCTGCGCAGAAATCCGCGAAAAGCCGGGGCGCCGCCAAAAACTCGCTGCGCTCGCGGCTTGCAATCGGTCGTCTAAAATATACCGTCAGCCAAGAAACACATCCCTCGCGCATTGATACCTGCGGGGATATTGGCGTCAATGTCCGAGTCGGTCAAAGAACCCGGACATTTGCCTGGGAGCCTGCTGAATCGCCTTCCGGACGTCCGGTGGCGATGCAACGCTTGGGCGGCAGGCGAGCGGTCTATTCCGCCAGTTCCGGCCACGGCACGATGGTGGATTTGACCGTCTTCATCGCCATCGCGTCCGCCACCGCGCGGCCGATGCCTTCGGTGGAGAACGGATACAGCGTCTGCATCTCGAGCCAGGGGTATTTGTTGCAGGTGCGATAGAGCATATCGACCCCGAGCGGCAGGTCATTGCCGGTGAATCCCCAGGAGCCGAGCACGTTGAGGTCCTTGGTGCAGATGCGGTGCCATGACGTATTGATCGAGCCGGCATCGGTGAACTGGCCCATCTCGACATAGGTGCCGCCGTCGCGCAGCATTTCAATGCCCTCGGGGCCGGCGCTCGGATGGCCCGAGCAATCCATCACCAGATCGGCGCCGAAACCGCCGACGATGTCGCGCACGCGCTTGACGCGTTGCTCAGGCGTCCCGATCTCCTCGATATTGACGGTGGCCTCCGCGCCGAATTTGCGCGCCAGCGCCAGCCGCGGCGTCTCCGGCGCGCCGACGCAGATCACCCTGCCCGCCCCCATCTCGCGTGCGGCCGCGACCGCGAGAATCCCGATCGGGCCGGAGCCCTGGATGACAACGGTGTCGCCCCAGGTAAAGCCGCCGGCGCGGGTGGCGCGGTTGAAGGCGCGGATGCAGGAGGTCAACGGTTCCGACAGGGCCCCTAACCGCAACGACATGTCGTCGGGCAATTTATAGATCTTGGTGCCGGGCAGCATCTCGAGATCGACATAGACATATTCGGCCCAGCCACCCCACAGATGCGGCGCCTTGTCGAAGCCGAGATAGCGCCCGTAATAGACCGGGGTCAGACACTTGTTGGCGCTCTGCGGATAGTGGATGCAGTAATAGCAATGACCGCAGGGCATCAGCGGCGGGATCATCACCTTCGACCCCACGGTGAGCGGCTTGCTCATGAAATCTTCCGCAAATTCCGAGCCGACCTCGACCAGCACGCCGCCGATCTCATGGCCAAGCGTGAACGGCCACGGCAATGGCTTCGGCCAATGGCCTTTCAGGATATGCAGATCGGTGCCGCAGACGCCGCAGGCGCCGACCTTGATGAGCGCCGCCTTTTTCGGGATCTTCGGCCACGGCACCGCGCGAATGACCGGCTGTGCGCCGGGACCGTCATAGGTGCATACGCGGATCTGCTGCATCGGCTTCCTCCCCGCGCCTCTTTGTTCTGCCTTGATGACGCGGGCGAAACGTTATTCGAGCCGGGGCGACCTGCCAACGTCGCTGCGTTGCGGGCCGCCGGTCGACGGGCGCCGCGGCGGTGATGCTCGTCCCCGGATGAGGCACGGGGGTTGCCCGCACTTCACGCAGTCATTGCTAACGGCTCGTTAACCTTGCTGGCCGTAGGGTCGGCTGGCACCGAAAGCTGGTGGCCTGGTGGCGAAGATGGCGTTGGCGAACAAAAAATCGGCTCTTCCGTCCGCCGAGGAGCGACGGCGCTTCCAGCGGGTGAGGGTCCATCTGCTGGGGCGCTACATGCTGCCGGACCGGCGCGAATTTCCTTGCCAGATCATCAATATGTCGCCGGGCGGATTGGCCCTGCTGGCGCCCGGCATCGGCAATGTCGGCGACCGCGTGATCGCCTATCTCGACCACATCGGCCGGGTTGAGGGCAGGATCACCCGCATGATCGACAATGGTTTTGCCATGACCGTGGGCGCGACCGCGCGCAAGCGCGACAAGCTCGCGGCGCAACTGACCTGGCTCGCCAACCGCGACATTCTCAACCTGCCGGAAGACCGTCGCCACGACCGTATCGTGCCGCGCAACCCGATCGCGCTGCTCACGCTCGAGGACGGCACCAAGATGACCTGCCGGATCATCGACATGTCGCGGTCAGGCGCCGCCATCGCGGCGGAAAACCGCCCGCCGCTTCGGTCGCTCGTCATGCTCGGCAAGGTCCAGTCCCGTGTGGTGCGAAATCTCGAGGAAGGCTTCGCGCTCGAATTCGTTCACGAGCAGACGGCCGATTCGCTCGAGGAAAGCGTGACCGCGCGGTAAGGCCGTTGGGAAGCTGCCTCGCTCCGCGATTCATTCACCGCGCCGCGCCGGCTTCGACAGATATTCCCGCGATTGTGCTTCGTTCTTGAGCGGCGTCACTTTGTCCGGGTCGATCCGCACCATGAGATAGTCGATGTGATCCTCTATCCTGGTGAACCAGTGACCCGTGCCGGCCGGAATCACGACGACGTCGCCAGCCTTGATCTCATAGGCGATGCCGTCGCGAACCTCCGAACCGTTGTTTCCCGGACCATTGAATTCGACGACGGTGCGCATGGTCGCCGGGCGGCGCTGCCGGTCGAGGATGTCGGGGCCCAGCACCAGCGTCGCCGCGCCGGAAATCACATGATAGACCTCGCTGATCTGGTCATGTTCGGCCACTGAATTCGGTGCCGGTTTGTCCAGCTTGCCGCGATGGACCATGCCGATGCCGATACGCGCCTTGCCGATGTCGATGTCCCGCACCTGCTGGTCGATCAGCTTCTCCGCGATCGCCTTCCCGGTGTAGCTCTCAAGTTCCGCGGCCGGAATGTAGGTCCCGGGGCACATGGTGCAGGTCGGCTGCGGGTCGGTTGGATTGATCCGGACCTGATCCTCCGCCCGCGCCGGCGTGCCGATCGCGATCCACAACACTGTCGAAAAGCTCCAGAACACGCGTTTCATGATCACCTCGCTATTGCCGGCGGCATGCATGCACGGACTTTGCCTCCTGCCAAGCTCTCCCGATGTCCCCGGAGACAGCGTTACTGCGCGGTAAAGCGCCCAACCCCGCGAACTCCGCCTTTCAGCGGTCCAAGTGCGGCATCCGCATCGCTGGATGCCGCGTCCGGCCGCTCCGGGTCCGCGCCGGTTCGGTTAACGCGGGCGGCCTCTGCCGCCGCAAACCCCGGATTGACGGGCCGTGGGACCTTAATGCCTAAAATTTGAATCAATTGCAGTTGTCTAAAACTCTAATCGAATTTTATTCAAGTATAGATCGAATTATCTCCAGTATTTACCTGTATTAAGTTCAATTGTACTTGCCGTACTTAGCGGCGGCGCAAAACCTTTGTGCGAAACGTGGTCCCAACAAGAAAAACGGGGGCCACAATGATCGGGCTGAGGGGACAGGGAAAGGGATTGGCGGTCGTCGCCATCCTGTTGGGGTTGAGTGTTTCGGCGCGAGCCGCCGACGAACGAACGCTTTATGCCAGCCTTGGCGACGCCACGCGGGCGCCGATCGGCTGGGTCGAATTCTGCGCCGAGAACTCCCGCTGAATGCCGGGGCGGTCCGTCGCAGCCACGCGATATCGTGATGACGCAGGCGGCCTGGCGGGATCTCTTGCGCGTCAACCGCTGGGTCAACGAGACCGTCAAGCCGATGACCGACATGGATCATTGGGGCGTCATCGAGAAATGGTCGTTGCCGACCGACGGCTACGGCGACTGCGAAGACTACGTGCTGTTGAAGCGCAAGATGCTGATCGACGCCGGGTGGCCGCGCGAAGCGCTGCTGATCACGGTGGTGCGCGACAAGATGGGCGAAGGCCACGCGGTGCTGACCGTCAAGACCGACAAGGGCGAGTTCATTCTGGACAACCAGAACGAAAACGTCGTGGCCTGGACCGAGACTGGATACCGCTTCGTCAAGCGGCAGTCGCAGAGCGACCCGAATGTCTGGGTCTCGCTCGGCGACGCCCGCCCCGCGGCCTCCACCGCCAGCGCCCGCGATCGGCAGTAACGACAACGAGACAACAGGACACGCGACCCGGTCACATCCCCACCCCTCCCCGTCCCAGACCGGATCGCGCGCGGCCAGCTCTCCCCCAAGGGCTGGCCGCAACTTTTTGCGGCATTTGTGAAATGGATCACATTAGCGGGCATGCCGGTGAGCCAAGGTGAGGTTCACCGGATGGCGTAAGCCAATTTGATATCCGGGGCTGGCAAGGCCGTTGGCGATCATACTGCGCCGGCGGCCTTGTTTTTTGCGGCGCTGATTTTGCGGCCATATCTCCGGCTCCGGCGGATTTGTCCGGTCATGCGCGCGGACAGACCAACGAGGCTGGTCCCTCGCAGTCTGGTGATTTGCGTTCGGCCGGAATTGCCGGCTGTATGCCCCCTTTTCACCAGCCTGAGGAATTCACCATGATTGCCGACCCCCTGCTGACATCAGACGTCATCGGACTGACCAAGGCCGCGCCGTTTTCTCGCCGCGGCTTCATGACCGCCTCAGCGGCCGTAACGGCGGGCTACACGCTTGCCGCCGGCCCCGTGCGCGCCGACGTCATCAAGACCGACACCGAAGGTCTCACCGAGGGCGACGTGAAAATAAAGGTCGCCGATGGCGAAATGCCCGGCTATTTCGCGCGCCCGAAGGGCGTCGCCAATCCGCCGGTCGTGCTGGTCGCGATGGAGATCTTCGGTCTGCACGAATACATCCGGGACGTGACGCGGCGTCTGGCCAAGCTCGGCGCGCTCGCCGTCGCCCCCGATTACTATTTCCGCAAGGGTGTCGACCTCACCAAGATAACGGACATTCCGCAGCTCTTGCCGATCGTGAACGCCAAGCCCGATGCGGAGCTGTTGTCCGATCTCGACAGCACCGTCGCATGGGCGAAATCGCAGGGCGGCGATACCGGCCGGCTGGGCATTATCGGATTCTGCCGCGGCGGACGGACGGTCTGGGAATATGCCGCCCATAGCGGCGAGCTCAAGGCCGGCGTTGCGTTTTACGGGCCGCCGGTCGATCCGCCTAACCCGCTCTGGCCGAAAAGCCCGACCCAGCTGGCCCCCGAGATGAAGGCGCCTGTTCTGGGATTGTACGGCGAGGCGGATACCGGCATTCCCGTCAAAGACGTCGAGGCGCTGAAGGCCGCGCTTGCGCAGGCCGGGAAGACTGCCGAATTCAAGATCTACCCGGGCGCACCGCACGGCTTCCACGCCGACTATCGCGCAAGCTACCGCAAGGAAGCTGCCGAGGACGGTTGGAGCCAGATGCAGGCCTGGTTCAAGAAAAACAAGGTACTCGGCTGATCCCCGTGAATCCCGGGGGCGCGCGGAGGTTTCCGCGCCCCTTCCGCCGGACCGGCACGGCCTATCCGAAGCGATCGCTCTTGCGATGCGATTTGGACATTTGCTCGATTTCCCAGAGCATCCACACGACGGATACGCCCAAGCCGACGACGACACCGAGGAATAACAACGTCAGACCAGGGGCTGTGAGCATCTGAAACATGCGTGAGCCTCCATGCGCGTCATGAGCTGCCCAAGCGGGAGCAGGCAAACGGCGTACCAGTTGGACGGCATCAAGAAAGCGGCCTCGGTGCAGAATACACCGAGGCCGCTTGATTTTCCTCACCCTGCGCGCTCCCTCAACTTTATTTGACCGGGGCGCGGAGGTTTCTGCGGGTCGAGGCCTGCGGGATCACCCGCAGACCTGAACCGGCTGGATGCGCCAGCCGTACCTGGTATGCACGCGGCGGCGCACAACGTAGCAGCCATTGTCATAATAGGAATCGTCAGCGACGTAGTAAGGATAGTCATAGTAATTGTCGTAGAAGCCGGGCCCAACGAATCCGCCGACGAAGAACCTTCGGCCGTGGTGGAAGCCATGGTGGAAACCGCCGTGGTGGAAGCCGGTGCCGGCAAAGCGGCCGCCTTGAACTCCCGCCATACCAACTCCCGCGGCACCAACGCCCGCGGCACCGATCGCAGTCGAGCGCGCGAAGCTGCCGCCAAACCCACTGCCATGGAAGGAGCCGCCACCGAAACCACCACGGCCACCGCTAAAGCCACCGCCGAAACCGCCTCCGAAACCACCGTGGCCACCGCCTCCGCCGCCGTGGCCGCCACCGCCACCGCGCGCCAGAGCTACGTCCGGCGCCAGCATGCCGATTGACGCAACTGCGAACAAGGCGATCATCGTTTTGCGAAACATGTCTGTCCCTCCTCTATGAACCCCTCAAAGTCATTACTCTTTACGCTTTCGAGGCAAATCCGTTCCAGGAGCCAGGGAACGACTTGCACGATTACCGGGTTATTCCGCTCACTTTTGCGCGACCGCCTCGCGATCGTCGCGGGCGCGGCGTTGCACGACAAGTGCGGCCGCGCCGGTCAGGAGTCACTAAGCGATTGGCGTGTCGGACGATCCCTGATAATCCCACCAGGAAAGACGTTCACTGTTGCACTTGAACCGGCGTGCTTCCGGCGGCCGAAGGAGCCGATGACGCGTGCGCAAATTGATCGCCTTCGACGACGACACCTTCGACAAGCTGAAGCAGCTCGCGCGCGACAGGATGGCAACCATTCAGGAGCTGGCGGACGAGGCATTCGCCGATTTGCTGAGGAAGCACGGCATTCCCGTCGACCTCAGGGACGCGCTGCGCAGGAGCGCATCGCTCGCGGATACACCGGCGAAAAAGGGCGCCAGGCCGACCGCGCCGGGAAAGACCAGACCATAAGTGACGGGCAAGACGCGGGCTGGCTCCTGGGGCGCGCGCGATACCGCCCTCAACCGATCTTCTTCAGACCTTTTTTGAATCGCGGCCCGTTGCCGACGTAGAATTTCGCAGCACTTCCCATCGCCTCTACCTGCGCGGCGTCGAGGGTGCGGATCACCCGCGCCGGCGCGCCGATGATCAGCGAGTGCTCGGGAAATTGCTTGCCTTCGGTAATCACCGAGCCTGCGCCGACGATACTGCCGCGGCCGATCCTTGCGCCATTCATCACGATCGACCCCATCCCGACCAGCGCGCCGTCTTCCAGCGTGCAGCCGTGCAGGATCACGTTGTGGCCGACCGTGCAATCCTTTCCGATCGTCAGCGGAAAGCCGCGGTCGGTGTGGCAGGTCGAATTATCCTGCACATTGGAATTTTCGCCGATCTCGATCCACTCATTGTCGCCGCGCAATACGGAGCCGAACCAGACGCTCGCGGACTTCAGCAAGCGAACCTTGCCGATGACGGAAGCGGTATCGGCGATAAAATAGTTGCCATCGAGGGGAAGTTCGGGCGCCTGCCCGTCGAGTTCATAGATCGCCATCCGCTACCGGTCTCCTGTTGCAGGCAGACTCTGGCATAGTCGGCTGTTTCAGGCCAGCAGTCCGGCGGCGCGCAGCGTCATCAGGAAAAATGTTCCGGACATCAGGCTCCAGATCCCCGCCAAAACCGTCGCCATCATCACGAATTCGAAGCGCCGGCGTTCGATCCGCGCACCACGGAGCGTATTGCGCATGATGATGAAGGGGGCGGCGAACACCAGAAACGGCACGGCGGCGAAAGTCCTTGGCGCCACACCTTCCTGCAACAACCCAAAACCCGCGGGGCGTTGCACCAGCGCCTGATATCCGCTGGTGAGCGCGCCGGCGAGCGCAAAGCCGATGCACAGAGACAACAGGGAATTCAACGCATCGGGCGACATTGCAGGCTCATCCGCTACACCACAGGACGGGGCATTGCTTCGCAAAATTGACCGCCGGCCGCCACATGATCCTTAAGGAAAGGTTAACGCCAATCGGCCGGACCCACCGCCTGCACATGGCTCGCGGGGGGCGCCATCGCGCGAGAACGTGCGGAAATGCCGCGCCACATGGCATATTCGGAGATGATTCGAGCCACGCCTTCCCGACGATTGCCCATTCATGACGTTGTTTTCGACTGCCCAGCACATCGCACGTGATACGCGAAGGAATCCTCGCGGCCACATGGTTCTGATCATGGTGGCCGGCGCGGTCACGGCTGGCGCGATCGCCTTGATCGTCTACCTGTTGTGGCCAACCTGGGAACCGGAGGCTTCCAGCGGTCCGACGCGCTTGCCGGTCAGCATCGGGGCTACCCTCTTCAACATTCCGACTGCGGCGATCCGCATGAAAATCCAGCGCCACTCCGGACCGCAGGAACGCGTCGATCTCAGCTTCGCTTTTCCTTCGCTGGAGGCGCCCGCGCCGCAAAAACACGTCAGCGCGAGCAATGTGGAGGAAGCGGTGCAGCCGATCGACCGGATCTTCCTGTCGATATCGTCGCATCACGACTCTTTGGCGCCCGATATGCGCACGCGTACCATCTATCCGCGCTATCTCGAGCAGGCCTCAACGTCGGGGGAAGACGGATTGACGAGACGCGCATTTCGCGACGGCTCGCCCTACGGCAACGAGGATCTGTTCTCCGCAAACGCGCCAAATTTCAGCGCACGCTGCACCCGCGACGCGGCGACCCCCGGTATGTGCCTGAGCGAACGGCGCATCGAGGGAGCCGATCTGACGTTTCGCTTTCCGCGGAGCTGGCTCGTGCAATGGCGCGACGTGGCCGACGCGATGGATCGCTTGACGCAGCTATTGCATGGGCCGAAGGGATAGGCTTCGGGCGAAGAACGGCGGGCCGGGCGTCAGCCCTGCTCGACCAGGTCGTCCTCGAGGATCGCCATCTGGAACTGGAACGAGCGATCGTCATCCTCATCGTCGACGAACAGCACGCCGATGAATTCCTCGCCGATATAAACCTCGGCGGAATCATCCTTCTTCGGCCGCGGCACTACGCGTATCTTGGGGTTGCCGAACAGGCGCTTGAGGTAGGTATCGAGTTTCCTGACTTCCTGAACGTCCACGGCGGTCTCCAATATGATCTCTGAATCATCGCTTGTTTGAGCATGATCTCCGCGCAAACGCTACGCGTTTGTCGCGAGGGAAAACCGGTTCCCGCTTTTCCGGACCATCCTCTCGGGAAGTTTTAGGGCGGGACGGAGCGAACCGCCGGCCATATCCCCCGGTCTTATGCGCTGTTCAAAAGGCTTATAGCTTGTGCGCCGTCCAATCGCAAAACCGTTATTCGGGCCCTAATCAGGCCGAGGGTCCGGCATTTTCGGAAATGACTGGAAATCAAAGTCCGATCGCGTTGATCATTTGATCCATGGTGCGTGACGGCTCGGCGCAACCCGCCTCGCCGACGATCTTGGCGGGAACGCCAGCCACCGTCACGTTGTGGGGCACAGGCTTCACCACCACCGAGCCCGCGGCGATCCGGGCGCAATGGCCGATTTCGATATTGCC
Organism: uncultured Alphaproteobacteria bacterium; assembly: GCA_963742085.1. Lineage (GTDB taxonomy): Bacteria > Pseudomonadota > Alphaproteobacteria > Rhizobiales > Xanthobacteraceae > Bradyrhizobium. The sequence goes on from CAVUKM010000009.1 coordinate 134,072, forward strand.
GAGAATTTTCGCGCCCGCCCCGATCAAGACGCCATGGCGGATCTTGGGATGACGGTCCTCGTTCTCCTTTCCGGTGCCACCAAGCGTGACGCCGTGCAGGATCGAGACGTCGTCATCGATAACCGCGGTCTCACCGCACACGAAACCGGTGGCGTGGTCGAGAAAGATGCCGCGGCCGATCCTGGCCGCCGGATTGATATCGGTCTGGAACACCGCCGACGAACGGCTTTGCAGGTAAAAGGCAAAATCCTTGCGGCCTTTGTGGAAGAGCCAATGCGCCAGACGGTGGGTCTGCAGGGCATGAAATCCCTTGAAATAGAGCAGCGGGTCGATGAAGCGCGAGGTCGCGGGATCGCGGTCGTAAACCGCCACCATATCGGCGCGGAAAGCGTTGCCGAGATCGGGAGCGTCCCGCAGCGCCTCGTCGAAGGTTTGCCGGATCAGATCGCCTGACAGCGCCGAGTGATCGAGACGCTCGGCGATGCGATGCACGACCGAATCTTCCAGCCGGTCGTGATGCAGCACGGTCGAGTAGATAAAGGAGGCAAGCTCGGGCTCGCGGCGAACGATATCCTCCGCTTCCGAGCGCACGCGATCCCAGATCGGATCGAGAGCGGCCAGCCTTGCACCGCCTTGCGGATTGGTCTGATGTTTTGCCATAGCCTGCTCTCGCAAATTGCCCGTACGCGCGAATTTCTCGATTATGCATCCTAGCATGACGGCGGACTTGTGTCCCGGGGCGCTCACACCAAGGTGAACGTCGGCATAAGCTTCGAAAGCCCGCTAAAACATTGAAGTAATGGACTTTCTTCACCCAAACCAACGCCCGCTCTTACCGAGGGCGTTGCTTCAAATTGGTTGGGAATTCCGGGAAATCAAGCGGCGGGCTATCCGACTAATGGTGGATTTCCGCATCCCGTCCACTCCGGGCATGGTATCCCAAAACATCGGGGAGAGACGGCATTACTACGCGAATTCTGCGCGCGCGTGCTGCGGACTCGTTCTGGGTCTGGGCAACGACCGTCGCCGTTCCCCTGATGTTGCTGGCGCCAGCGCTCTGGAATGGCTATCCGCTGCTACAGTCCGATACCGGCGGCTACCTGGCGCGGTGGTACGAGGGCTATCTGGTCCCGAGCCGCTCCACCGTATTCGGGCTTTACCTGCATTTCGGCGAAGACAGCTACTTCTGGCTCAACCTCGGGATCCAGGTGCTGGCCACGATGTGGATCCTCCACTTGACGCTGCGGGTGTTCGGCATGGCCAGGCCATGGCGGCTTTTGGCACTGACTTTCGCGCTGACCCTGACCACGGCGCTGCCGTGGCTCGCCAGCATGCTGCTGACCGACATCTTTGCCGGCCTGTCGGTTTTGTCGCTGTTTCTTCTCGTGCTGCACGGCGACAGGATTTCCGGAATCGAGAAATTCGCGTTGTTTGCCTTTACCGCCTTCGCGGCGGCCACCCACAGCGCCACCTTGGCCGTGTTGCTGGGTCTGTGCTGCGTCGGCTGGATCGCGCGCCCGTTCCTGCGTGACCGGATTGCGGTTGCCGGGCTGGCGCAAGGTACTCTCACGACCGTGGCCGGCGCCGTCATGCTGCTGTCCGCCAATTTCGCCTTGTCCGGAAAGGTGGCGTGGACGCCCGGCGGCTATGCGATTGCGTTCGCGCGCATGCTTCAGGACGGCATCGTGACCCGCTATCTGCACGAACATTGTCCTGACCAGCATTTCAAGCTCTGCCCCTACCGCGACGATTTGCCGGAAACGGCGGATGATTTCCTCTGGAGCCGCGAGACCGTGTTCAACAAGCTCGGTCGTTTTCCCGGCATGGGCGATGAAATGGGATACATCACCGTCCACGCGCTGGCCGAATATCCGCTATGGCAGACCGAGGCGGCGTTGATGGCGACCGGCGAACAGATGCTCAAGGTGGCCACCGGCGAAAACACCGACCCTCCGACAACCGCCCACACCTACGGCATTATCAGGCGCTATCTGCCGCAGCAGTTGAGGCCGATGAACGCGGCGCGGCAGCAGACCGGCTTCATCACCTTCGGCCCGGTCAACCTGATCCACGTCCCCGTTGCGCTGATTTCAACGTTCCTGGTCTTCGGCATGTTCGTGACCGCGATCTGGCGGCGGCGGCGCGACGAATTCACGCTGTTCATCGCAACCGTGTCGCTGGCGCTGCTCGGCAATGCCTTTGTCTGCGGCGTGATATCCGGGCCGCACGACCGCTACGGTTCGCGTCTGGCATGGATCGCAACCTTCGCGGTCTTGATGGCGGGAGTCCGTCGCTTCGGGCGCGACGACCATCCCGCCGATCGTTCACTTCCGTTGTGAGAGAAATTCCAGCACGCCTGATTTGTAGACCTTGTCGCCCACCGCCCGCATATGATCGCGGTTGGGAATATCGAGCACCTGCGAACCGGGAATGATTTTCCCGAGTGGCGCCGCCGGGCCCGCGATCTCGTCCGAGGTGCCGACCGCGATCAGTACCGGTACGGCAATGGCTGCGGCCTCGTCTCGCGTCATCAGGCGCCGCGAGCCGCGCATACAGGCCGCGAGCGCCCGGCGATCGGAACGGGTCTGGTCCGCGAAGGCGCGGAACGTCCGCCCCACCGGATCGCTCACCTCATCGAGCGAGTGGGCCTCCAGCGCTTCGGCGACATTCTCGCCGGGGCCACCGCCCTCGATCAGGCCGATCCCGATGCCGCCGAAAATCGCCGAGCGCAGCCGTTCCGGCCGGCTTAGCGCCAGCACGGCCGTCATCCGCGATCCCAGCGAATAACCCATGACATCCGCGCGCTCGATGTTCAGGTGATCCATCAGCGCGGTGATGTCGCCGGCCATGGTGGCGATCTCGTAGTCCCTGGCGTCGTAGAGTTTGCCGGAATCGCCGTGGCCACGATTGTCGAGCGCGATGACGCGCCGGCCGCTCTTCTTCAGCTCCGACACCCAGGTCGGATAGACCCAGTTCACATTCTTGGTCGACGCGAAGCCGTGCACGAGCAAGATCGGATCGCCCTCGCCTTCGTCGAGATATGCGATTTCAACTGCGCCGTTATGAAAGCTCGGCATCGATCATTCCGTATTTTGTTTTGGGGATTGAAATCCAGGCTCGGCTGAAACCTAGCCGGTTACGCCGGCAGTCGCCACGTCCGGCGGAGGTAATGCAGCCATCCGCTTTCGCAACCGCCGCGCCTTCTTGTGATCGAGCCACGACTGGGTCAGACGTTCGGTGGTGGCCTTGATCGAGGCGAGAAAGCCCAACAGGGTCAATAGCGCGCCGAACACCCACAGCGACAGATCGAACGCGCCGGCCGCAAGCAGCAATGCGCCGCGGCCCAGCATTTTCAGGATCGCCCGGGTCTGACCGCCCTTGGTCTCCGCCAGCCGCGCGGCACGCGCCACATCCTGCGGTCCCTCGGCAATTCTCAGCGTGTCGAGCGCGCCGCGCGCGCCAGCCTTCTCGCTGACACGTCCGACGTCCTTGGCAAGCCGCACCAGCGCACCCGCCTTCTCCGCATGGAAGGCAGCTCTGATGGCGCTCACCGTCTGCCCGGGATGCATCACCGAGCCGGTTGCGACGGCATTCTGCAGCATCGGTGTATCCACGACCTCGCGCGCCGAGCGGCCGGCCCATTCGGTGAGTCCCTCGCCAAGGCGACCGACCTTGCGGGCGTCCTTGACCAGCGTGAGACCCGCGCGCACCGGTGCCGCGCCGCCGGCCGAGACATAGGTCGCCGCCGTCACCGCTAGACCAGCGGTGGCAAGGCCCAGCACCAGCTGATCGGTATCCTCGCCCATGACGAGGTGCTTGCCCTCGCGCACGACATCCCGGATGTCGCCGAAAACGAAGAGGTCGCCGGCGACCGTTCCCGACAGGCTCCCGATGTCGTCGGCATTTCCGGTCACAAGGCCATTGGCAAAGCGCCTTGCAATGTGTGAGGTGGAATTTTCCTCCCGGACCGCATCGCTCACCCGCTGCGACAGCTCGCTCGCAAGCGGAACATTCTTGTCCCTGGCCAGATCGACAAAGCTGTCGGCTAGACCCGCGTCACCGGCGGCGAGCGCGGCGTCGATATGGTCGGCGACAATCATTTGGCTATTTCGCAGGGCAGAATTGATCTGGACATCTGACAATTGAGCGGGATCGTCCTGCGCCGCCAGCATGGCAAGGGCGTCGCGCGCATGCGGCCACAGCACGGCAAGCGCGGCACCGCATACCGTCATCATCGCCAGCACGCAACCGATCCGCGACCTTTTCATTCGAAATCCCGAAGTTTTCACGCTTCTCCTGAAATGGTGTGCCGCTTTTAGGACACAACGGCCCCGACGAAAGAAGGGCTTCTCTGGGACGATAAGATTGTGTCGAATTTGCATGAGCAAATCAGCGGTCAAGACTACCGCCGGGCGTTGGGAATCCGGGGTTCCGGACACTAGGAATCATCTGCAGCCGCCACTATGGTTGTGTCGCATTTCGACGGTGCGGCGCCATGTTGTTTGCGTCCGCCCCTGCCGCTTACCAAGGTGAATTCAATGTCCGATCATGTCGTCCCGCACTTCCACAACGATGCCGGCGTTTCCGTCATTGAGATCGGCTCGCAGGAATTTATGTGCGTGGGCGCCAATCCGCCCTTCGACCACCCGCATGTCTTCCTCGATCTCGGCAACGACAACGAGATCATCTGCCCCTATTGCTCGACGCTCTATCGCTATGCCGCCGACCTCAAGGCCGGCGAGGCGCGACCGCCGGAATGCGTGCTGAAAGACAAGGTCGCCTGACCGGTCGGTGGCGGCTTCTCGCACCATCATCGTCGCTGGTGCCGGGATCGGGGGGCTGACGGCATCGCTGGCGCTGGCGCGTCAGGGTTTTCGTGTGATCGTTCTCGAGAAAGCCGAGCGCCTGGAGGAAGTTGGCGCGGGCCTGCAGCTCTCGCCCAATGCGAGCCGCGTAATGATCGACCTCGGCTTGCAGCCCCGGCTTGCCTCCCGTGCGGTCACGCCCGACGCCATCAGCCTCATGAGCGCTCGAAACGGCGGCGAGATCGCCCGCCTGCCGCTCGGCGACACCGCGATGTTTCAGGCCGACGCGCCCTATTGGGTCCTCCACCGCGCCGACTTGCAGGCAGCGCTGCAGGCGGCGGTCAACGACACTCCCGACATCGAATTGCGGCTCGGCTGCCAGTTCGAGGATTTCGGCACCCATGCCAAGGGACTGACCGTCGGCCAGCGCAGCGGCACGGCGCGCCAGCAGGAGCTGGCCGTGGCGCTGATCGGCGCCGATGGAATCTGGTCGGCGGTCCGCCATCACCTGTTTCCGGAAGTGCAGCCGCGGTTCTCGGGCCTGATCGCCTGGCGCGGAACGCTCGATACAACCCAATTGCCGCGCGAATATACTTCCCGCCGGGTTCAGCTCTGGATGGGGCCGAACGCCCATCTCGTCGCCTATCCGATCTCGGGCGCGCGCCAGATCAATGTCGTCGCGGTTGTGCCGGGAACCTGGAACAGGCCGGGCTGGAGCGCACCCGGCGAGGCCAACGACGTCAAAAGCGCGTTCGCCATGGCGGGGTGGCATGCCGTCCCGCGGATGTTGATCGGCGCCGTCGACGGGTGGCGGAAGTGGGCGCTGTTCACGCTCCCCGATGGCGGCGAATGGGCGGACGGAGCCACTGCCCTGTTGGGAGACGCAGCCCACGCCATGCTGCCTTTCGCCGCCCAGGGCGCGGGAATGGCGATCGAGGACGCCGCGGTGCTCGCCAAATGCCTGGGCGAAACCCAAAGCGAGGGCGGACCGACCATCCCCATCGCGCTGAAGCGTTACGCTCGCCTGCGCCGGCCGCGCGTGTCGCGGGTTCAGCGCGCCGCGCGCCAGGCGGGACGCATCTATCATCTCTCCGGCCCGCTGGCTGTCGCGCGCGACCTTGTCATCAAGGGAATGGGCCCACGGCGCATGCTGGCGCGACAGGACTGGATCTACGGCTGGCGCGCATGAGATCAGCTTTGCGCGGACGCCAACGGGTCCCTGCTCAGTAGACGGCGTTGCCGGACCGCCCCGACGACCGCCCCGACTTGTCATTTGTCGGCGGGACCGCAGCCGTCGCGGGCTTGGCCGTCGAGGGCGGCGTCTCACGGCATTTGTTGCGCTGCCAGGCTTCCTCGGCATTCTTCGCCTGCCCGCGCACCGCGATATATTCGTTGCGATAGGCGAGTTCGGCCACCACGGGACCGCCAACGCCGGTCTGCGCCTTCGCCATCAGGCCCTGCAATTCGGCCGCGCGGTTGGCGAGGTTCTTGCGCTCGCCCTCCAGCTGCTTGCATTCGTAAAGGTCGTATTTCGCGGGATCGGCGAAGGCGGACGTCATGCCATCGCTCATGTCCGCGCAACCGCTGAGCCCGGTACCGAGCGCAGTTAGCGCCAGGGCCGCGACGGCGCGCAGCGGGAAGCGGGGAAACAGGACGATCATGCGACCTTGGTAAATCGACAACATTGAGGTTGCGTAAAGCAGGCACAAATGTCCGGATTGAGGCTTTGCCTTGCCAGCCGCAGTCGCCTAAGGAAAAGGCCGCGCTGGGGAGCCAGCTCATTCCATGGACTCAAAAAACGCGCTAAGTATCTGATCCTGTGACCAAAGCGGACGTGGCGGAACTGGTAGACGCAAGGGACTTAAAATCCCTCGATGGCAACGTCGTGTGGGTTCGAGTCCCACCGCCCGCACCAAGGTCGCGCGCATAAACCGGAATCACCGCGCCGATCCCGACCCTTCCGGCAGTTCTTCGAGATGACACGCCACGAACTGGCCGCTTCCGGTCAGGCGAAGCTCCGGCTCCTCGGTCCGGCAGCGATCGAACACGAATGGGCATCTCGTGTGAAAGCGGCATCCGCTGGGCGGATTGATCGGACTGGGCACGTCGCCCTTCAGGATCATCGGGTTGCGGGCGGCGCCCGGCTCCGGCACCGGCACGGCCGAGAGCAGCGCCCTGGTGTAGGGATGCCGCGGCGCGGTGAAGATTTGCTGCCGCGGCGCCATCTCGACGATCTTGCCGAGATACATGACGGCGACACGGTGCGTCATGTGCTCGACGATCGCCAGATCGTGGCTGATGAAGAGCAGCGCGAGGCCGAACTCGCGCTGCAGATCCTGCAGCAGGTTCACGATCTGCGCCTTCACCGAGACGTCGAGCGCCGAGACCGCCTCGTCGCAGACGATCAGTTCGGGTTCGGCCGCGAGCGCCCTTGCGATGCAGATGCGCTGGCGCTGGCCGCCGGAGAATTCGTGAGGCCGGCGGTTCAGCGCGTCGCGCGGCAGCCGCACCGTATCCATCAGCGCCGCGACCTTGGCCTCGAGTTCGGCGGACGACCCGGCGAGGCCGAAATTGCGGATTGGCTCGGCCAGGATATCGCGCACGCGCATCCGCGGATTGAGACTGGAGAACGGGTCCTGGAACACCACCTGCACGCGCCGGCGCATGCTGCGCAGCCCTGCGGATGAAAGATCGTCGATGCGCTGGCCGTCCAGCACGATCTGGCCGGCGGTGACCTCAAACAGGCGCAGGATGGCCCGGCCGACCGTTGACTTGCCGCAGCCTGACTCGCCTACCAGCGACAACGTCTCGCCGCGCTCGACCTCGAACGACACGCCGTCCACGGCATACACGAAGCTGGACTTGCGGCTGAACAGGCCGCCGCGCACCGGGAAATGCTTCTTGAGGTCATTGACCTGCAGCAGCGGGACACTCATGCCGCAGCCGCCTCCTTGCGCGCGTAATGGCAGGCGGCGATGTGGCGTGGACCTTTCTCCTCGAGACCCGGCGCCACCTCGCGGCAGAGATCGGTCGCGAGCGAACACCGCCCGGCAAAGGCGCAGCCCTCGATGCGCTGCCTGAGACTTGGCACTTGCCCGGGAATTTCGGCGAGGCGCCTCGCCGAGCCGGTAAGCGAGGAGCCGAGCCTGGGCACCGCGCCGAGCAGGCCCTGCGTATAGGGATGCCGGGGCGAGCGGAAGAGCTCGGCTACCGGCGCCTCCTCGACCTTGCGGCCGGCATACATGACCATGACGCGCTCGGCGATCTCGGCGACGACGCCGAGGTCGTGGGTGATCAGGATGACCGCCGCACCGACGCGGCGCTTGAGGTCCAGCATCAGTTGCAGGATCTGCGCCTGGATCGTTACGTCGAGCGCCGTGGTCGGCTCGTCGGCGATCAGGAGCTTGGGGTTGCAGGCAAGTGAAATCGCGATCATCACGCGCTGGCGCATGCCACCGGACAATTGATGCGGATATTCACGCAGTCGCCGCGCCGGCTCCGGGATACCCACCAGCGTCAGCATCTCCAGCGCGCGCGTCTCTGCGGCCTGCCTGTCGAACCCCTGGTGGACGCGCAGCGTCTCGCCGATCTGACGGCCGACGGTCAGCACCGGATTGAGGCTCGTCATCGGCTCCTGGAAGATCATCGAAATGTCGTTGCCGCGGATGGCGCGCATCTCGCGTTCGGAGAGTTGCAGCAGATCCCTGCCCTGGAAGCGGACCGCGCCCGCGATCTTGCCCGGCGGCTCGGGGATCAGCCGCATCAGCGACATCGAAGTGACCGACTTGCCGCAGCCGGACTCCCCGACGATCGCCAGCGTCTCGCCTTCGTCGACATGGAAGGAGACGCCGTCGACGGCGCGGTTGATGCCCTCGGGGGTGCGGAAATGGGTCTGCAGATTCTCGACTTCGAGCAATGCCATCTGGTCAGACCCCTGTACCCGCCGCGGTTTTGACGGCGAATGGATCGAATTGGCGTGAAGCTCTCACAGGCTTTTGGCCATGCGGGGATCGAGCGCATCACGCAAGCCGTCGCCGAGCAGGTTGACGGCGAGCACGGTGACCGACAGGAACGCAGCCGGGAAGAACACGATGTAGGGCTTTACCTGCCACAGCGCCCTGCCCTCGGCCATGATGTTACCCCAGGACGGAATGGTGGGCGGCGTGCCGGCGCCGATGAAGGAGAGGATGGACTCCACGATCATGGCGCTGGCGCAGACATAGGTTGCCTGGACCAGCATCGGCGCCAGCGTGTTGGGCAGGATGTGGCGCAGAATGACCATCGGCGTTTGCGTTCCGGAGGCGACGGCAGCATCGACATAGGGCTGCTCGCGCAGCGACAGCACGACGCCGCGCACGAGGCGCGAAACGCGCGGGATTTCGGCGATGGTGATCGCCAGGATGACGTTGCCGACGCTGCCGCGCGTCAACGCCATCAGCGCGACGGCGAGCAGGATCGGCGGTATCGACATCAGCCCGTCCATGAACCGCATGATGATACTGTCGGCCCATCGCACGAAACCCGAGACAAGGCCAATGGCGAGACCGGCGAGCGAAGCGAGTATCGCCACCGAGAGACCTACGGTGAGCGAGACCCGTGCCCCGTAAAGCACGCGCGAATAGACATCGCGGCCCAATAGGTCGGTGCCGAACCAAAATTCCGCGGAGGGCGCGCGCGTCCGCCTGGCGGGCGCCAGCGCGGTGGGATCAATGGTCCCGAGATAGGGCGCGAAGATCCCGACCAATACCAGGCAGAGCAGCAAGGCACCGCCGATCGCCACCGTCGGATTGTTGCGCAGGAAGCCAAGCACACCGCGCCGGACTTTCGCCGGCAGCAGCAGGTCCGGCAGTTGCTGCGCGATGACAAGGCCCGGCGGCACCGGCATGGGACTGGTGGTCAAGACGGTCAATAGCGGATCCTCGGATCGACCAGGGTGTAGGTGACGTCGACCATCAGATTGACCAGCGTGTAGAGGAAGCTGAACATCAGGACGATACCCTGGATCACGGGATAGTCGCGGCGCAAGATCGCATCGATCGTCAAGCGGCCGAGGCCCGGAATGGCAAACACGCTCTCGGTCACCACCGCGCCGCCGATGAGCAAGGCAATGCCGATGCCGAGCACCGTCACGATCGGAACGGCGGCGTTCTTCAGTGCATGAACGAAAAGAATGCTGCCCTGCCCGAGGCCCTTGGCGCGGGCGGTGCGGATATAATCCTGCTGCAGCACCTCGAGCATCGAAGCACGGGTAATGCGGGCGATCAGCGCGATGTAAACGCTGCCGAGCGCGACAGCCGGCAGGATCAGGTTCTGCAGCCATGGCCAGAAGCCTTCGGCCAGCGGCGTGTAGCCCTGCACGGGAAACCACTCGAACTCCAGCGCGAATACATAGGCGAGGACGTACCCGACAACAAAGACCGGAAGCGAGAAAGCGAACACCGCGAACGCCATGATGGTGCGGTCGACCCAGCTTCCCGCCTTCCAGGCCGCCACCACGCCGAGCGGCACCGCGACAAGAATGGTGAGGACGAGCGTGATCGCCATCAGCGAAAGCGTCGGCTCGATGCGCTGCGCGATCAGCGAGGCGACCGGCAGGTTGGTAAAGATGGAAGTTCCGAGATCGAAGTGCAGGATGTGCCAGACCCAGGTCCCGAACTGGACCAGAAACGGCCGGTCGAGGCCGAGGCTCTGGCGAATCCGCTCGACGTCGGCAGGGCTCGCCTGATCGCCGGCGATCACCGCCGCCGGATCGCCGGGCGCGATGTAAAGCAGGCTGAAGACGAACAGCGCGACGATCGCCATCACGGGCAAGGTCGCAAGGACGCGCCGGAAGATATACGAGACCATGCTGGTTCACCGCACCGTCACGCGGTCTTCGACACGCCCCAGAAGAACGGCAGCGGTCCCTTCGCTATGCCGGAGATGTTCTTGCGCCACGCCGTGTAGCTCAGGAAGAAGCCGGTCGGCGCGTAAACGACGTCCTCGAGCGCGGCCCTGTTGAGACGGTTGATCGTGGCCTTTTCCTCATCGAGGTTCCTGGCTTCGAACCATGCCGTAACCTCCTTCTCCACCCTGTCGCTGGTGGGCCAGCCAAACCATGCCTTGTCGCCATTGGCGCGAATGGCGGTATAGGCGGCGGGATTGAGACAGTCCGCGCCGGCGTGCCAGGTGTGGAACATCTGCCAGCCTCCCTGGCCCGGAGGGGTCTTCTGGGCCCGGCGAGAACCGACCGTGCCCCAATCGGTGGCGACGAAGTCGACATTCATGCCCAGACGCTTCAACAGATCAGCCGTGACGTCGCCCTGCGCCTTGGTGATCGGCTGATCCTGAGCCACGATGCACGAGACCGGCTGCCCCGAATAGCCGCTCTCGGCCAGAAGCTTCTTGGCGCCTTCGATATCGCGCTTGCCTTTCAGAATTTCGCCGCCCTCTTCCGTATAAAGCGGCGTATCCGGCGTGAAGAAGCCGGGAAGCGGCTTCCACAGCGCGGCATCGTCTCCGACCAGCGCCCGCATGTAATCTTCCTGGCTCATCGCCATCAGCACGGCACGGCGCGCCCTCACATCGTTGAAGGGCGGATGCAGGTGATTCATGCGGAACGAGCCAACGTTGCCGAGCGGGTCGGCGATGTCGACGCTGATGTTGCGGTTCTTCTTGAGCAGCGGCACGAGATCGGAGATCGGATTCTCCCACCAGTCGACTTCGCCGTTCTGCAGCGCGGCAGCCGCCGTCGCGGGATCCGGGATCACCACCCATTCCACGCGCTCGACCAGCATCTGCTTGCCGCCCGCGAGCCAGGAGGGCTTCTCCTGCCGCGGCACGTAATCGGTGAACTTTTCAAACACCGCCTTGGCACCCGGCACCCACTCGCCCTTGACGAACTTCATCGGACCCGAGCCGATATATTCGCCGATCTGCTTGAAGGGGTCGGTTTGGGCGATGCGCTCCGGCATCACGAAGGTGCACGGCGAGTTGTTCTTGGCCAGTGCATAAAGCAGCTTCGGATAAGGCTGCTTCAGCACCCATCTGAAGGTCCTGTCGTCGACGGCGGTCAACTCGTTCTGGATCGCCTTGATCATCAGCCCCATGGGATCGCGAGCCGACCAACGCGCCAGGCTCGCCACCACGTCCTTGCTCAGCACCGGCTCGCCGTCGTGGAACTTCAGCCCCGGTCTGAGGCGGAAGGTCCAGATCAGGCCGTCATCCGACACCTCTTCGGACTCAACCATCTGGCGCTGCGGCTGCAGCGCGGCGTCGATACCGTAGGGGGTGTCCCACACCAGCGCTGCGGCGTTGCGGACTACATACTGGGTTCCCCAGATCGGATCGAAATTCGCGAGGTTGGCCTGGGGTACGAAGCGCAAGGTGCGCGCCGCGGCGCCTTGAGAAAGGGCCGGCATCGAAACGCCGCCCGTCGCCGCCAGACTGCCCACCCCGGCCAGTCCCTTCAACAGAGTCCTGCGGTCCATAGAGCTCTCCCAGTCTAGAGTAGTTATAGCGATTGCGCTTGAAACGAGCCAGTCAGACCGATGGCTTCAGTCCCCTTGCTTGCAATTGGTATGCCAGCGCCGCCGGCACGCCCCGACAAGATCCGGTCGCAGATGCATTCTTGAGCCATCACTCTTGCGTGGATCACATCACAACCCGGCTCAGCCTGCGAGCTGTTTGAGTTTGAAAGATTGTTGCGGATGCCACCAGCGACCGCCAATCACGACGCCTTCGGACACGATCTTGCGGTCGCCGGTCAGGTGCTCACCGACCACGTCGACGTAGTCGAAGCGGCCTTCCCTGACCGAGATGAGGGTGGCGTCACCGACGCTTCCCGGCTTGAGACTGCCGAGTTCGGGACGCCGCAGCGCCATCGCCGCATTGAAAGTCGAAGCCTTGATCACATCGGGGAGCGGCATGCCCATGCACAGGAACTTGGACATGGTCGTCACCTGATCGAAAGCCGGGCCGTTGATGCACAGCACATGGACGTCCGAGGAGATGGTGTCCGGCAAGAAGCCATTGGCGAGCATCGCGCGCGCCGTCTTGAAGGCGAAGGAGCCTTTGCCGTGACCGATGTCGAACAACACGCCGCGCTCGCGCGCCTCCAGCACCACCTTTTTCACCGTGCCCTGCGCGGTGGCAGGCGTATTGGGAAACGGCCGGAACGCATGGGTGAGAACGTCGCCGGGACGCAGGCGGGCGAGCACCTCTTCGTAGCTCGGCGGCGGATGGTCGATATGCGCCATCAAGGGCATGCCGACTTCCTCGGCGACCTCGAGCGCGATTTCGAGCGGCACGATCCCCGAGGTGCCCGAGGAGTTGCGGCCTACCCGCACCTTGATGCCAACGATGAGGTCACGGTTCTGCTCCGCAACCTCAACGGCCTCGATCGGATTCATCAGCCGGATCTCTTCGCTCTCGCCGACCATGACGCGATGCGAGAAGCCGTAGATGCCGGCATGCGAGACGTGCAGATAGGCAAGAATGCGGACCTGGCTCGGCTCGATCACATGCTTGCGAAAGCCCGCGAAATTTCCGGGACCGGCGCTGCCGGTGTCGACCGCCGTGGTGACGCCGGAGGTGCGGCAGAACTCCTCGGCATCGATGCCGAGCGAGGTGCCGCCCCAATAAACATGCGTGTGCAGATCGATCAGGCCCGGGGTGACGATGTAGCCCGACACGTCGCGCACGTCGGTTCCCGGTTCCACCTTGAGCGCGTTTCCGACCATGACCACCTTGCCGCCGGCAAAGGCGATATCCGTTACGGCGTCGAGCTTCTGGGAGGGGTCAATCACCCGACCGCCGCGCAGGACCAAATCGAAAGGCATTGCAATCTCCGGGTACGAGGGTGAAAGAAGTGGCGGAAGTCCATCATCGGCTTGCGAATGATTTTGTAAATACGTGCATCTCCTTCTTTCCGGCGCCAACATGGTTTCGCCGCTTCTTTTCGCGCTGGATGCAAGCGCCGGGCCAGCCGGCGTCTTGCGCGCAGCGCCCTGATTGATGAAGCAAACGGAAGAGCTACCGCACGCTTCGCCATGGCGCCCGGTCGCGGTGCTGCCGTGTATCCCGGCCAAATCCCCGTTTACGCTCCAACAGGTGTCGGCTAGGCTCCTGACCAAGGCGGGCACGCGCGTCGTTCAGGGATCGGCTGGAGAGCCCAACATGCAGCCGAACGATATCTCCTTCGAAGCAGCGCTCGAAGCGCGCGTCGATCAGATGCTGGATGCCTGCACGCGCTGCGGCAAGTGCGTCGAAGTCTGTCCGAGCGTGCAGCCGGCCGGCATCGCGAATGCCGAGCCCGAAGAGGTCATCACCGGCATCATCGACATCTTGCGCGGCGGCGAAGGTCCGGAAGCCTCGCGCAAATGGGCGCAGTCCTGCATACTCAGCGGAGAATGCATCAAGGCATGCGACGAGGGCGTCAATCCGCGCTTCCTGCTGGCGATGGCGCGCGTCGCCATCGCCAAGGCCGAGCACGATTTGCCGGAGCGGCGGCGCCGGGGCGTGGAGAGATACCGCGATCTCGGCCGCGATGTGGCCGTGCTCTCACGGCTGCAACTCGATGACGAGGTGCTGAAGCGGCTGGGCCAGAAATCGGCATCGGCGACCGCGCCGGCGGACGCGCCGGATTTTGTGTTTTACACCGGCTGCAATGTGCTGAAGACGCCGCATATCGCGCTGTTGGCCCTCGATATCATGGATGCGCTCGGCATCACCTACCAGGTGATGGGCGGCCCGAGCCATTGCTGCGGCATCATGCAGCTGCGCCCGGGTGACGTCGAGATGTCCGGCCGCATGGGCGCGAGCACTGCCGAAAAAATGTCGCATTCGAAATCCGGCCAGGTGATCTCGTGGTGCCCGAGCTGCCATGTCCAGTTCACGGAAACGACCTTGCCGGCGATCGAGCGCCAGCGCGGGGCGCGACCGTTCGAGATGACGCCGTTCATGCGCTTCCTCAATGGCCGCCTCGCCGAGTTGACCCCGCATTTGCGTGGGCGCGTCGAAATGCGGGTCGCGCTGCACCGCCATCCCGGCGTCGCCGGTGTCATCGAAGCCGCAACCGCCATCCTGCAGGCCGTTCCCGGCATTGCGCTCGTCGACCTGAAGCAGCCGGCGGTTGGCTTGCAGAGCGCCAGTCTCGCCGCGCTTCCCGCGTTCAAGCGCGAGCTACAGCTCAACGAGCTGCGCGCGGCCAGCGACGCCGGCATCGATGCGCTGGTGACGGTCTATCATTCCGAACATCGCGAGCTCTGCGCGCACGAACGCGACTGGCCGTTCCAGATCGTCAACCTCCTGGAACTGGTCGGCGCGAGCATGGGCCTGCAACGCCGGGATCGCTACAAAGAGCTCAAGATCATGCAGGATGCCGACCAGATCATCACGGAATGCGGCGACCTGATCGCGCAGCACGCCCTCGACCCCGCCAGGGCGCGCGACGTCGTCGTCAAGGCGATGCTTGCCGACCAGCCGCTTCCGTTGAAGGCCGGCGCGTAATCAGCCCTCGCCCGGCCCGTAGCAAGCGCCCTGCCCTCACTCCGACTTGTCGATGTTCCAGAACACCGGCGTCGCCGGGCCGTCAAGCACGCCCGAGAGCGATTTGCGCCATGCGCTCGGTATGAGGAACTGACCGAGCGGAATGTAAATCACCTGGTCGTAATTTTCCTTCTGGATGTCGGCAGCAATCTTCTTCTGCTCCTCGGGCGAGGATGAGCGCGCAAAGGCATCGCGCATCGCTTCGATCCTGGCGTCCTCCGGCCAGCCAAACCAGCCGCCATTTTTGCCCCTGCCGCCGACCGAGACGTTGGCGACGGGGTTGGCGACGTCGGCGCCGACCCAGTTGGTGAAGAAGATGTTCCAGCCGCCCTCCTTCGGCGGCTTTTGGCTGGCCCGGCGGGTGACGACGGTCTGCCAGTCGGTGGCCTGCACATCGACCTTGAAGCCGGCATCGCGCAGCAATTGCGCCGCGACGATCGGCTGCGCCTTCAGTGTCACGACATCGCCGGGCGCCATGAGCACAACCGGCGTGCCGTCATAGCCGGATTCGGCGAGCAGCTTCTTCGCTTCCGCCATGCCGTTGCCCTTCACCAGCGTTTCCGCACCGACATCGGACGCCAGCGGCGTGCCGCAGACGAACACCGCGCCGCATACCTTGTAGTATTCGGGATTGCCGACCAGCGCGTCCAGCACGTCCTTCTGGTTCATCGCCATGAAGGCGGCGCGGCGTACCTTGACGTTGTCGAAGGGCGGATAAAGGAAGTTCATCCGGCCAAGCGTCTGGAAACCGAGCTTGTTCAGGGTTTCGACTTTCAGCTCCTTGTCGGCGGCGAGTATCGGCAGGGTATCCCACGCCGGATTTTCCATGAAATCGATGTCGCCGGACTGCAGCGCGTTCATCGCGGTCTGCGCGTCGGCCATCGTGACCCATTCCACGCGGTCGACCTTCACCACCTTGCCGCCGGAGGTCCAGCTCGGCGGCTCCTTGCGCGGCACGTAGTCGGTGTTTTTCACGTAGACCGCCTTCACGCCGGGCTGAAATTCACCAGCCACGAACTTGAAGGGACCGGATCCGATCTGCTCCTTGATCTGTTGGCCGGGCGGCGTTTCCGCCAAACGCTTCGGCATCATGAAGGGCACCAGCGACGACGGCTTGCCGATCAATTCCAGCACCAGGCCGTAGGGCTCCTTCAATTTCAGGGTGATGGTCTTCGCGTCGGTAGCCTCGATGCTCGCGGTGAAATCCATCAGCTTCTGGCCCATGCCGTCATTGCGGCCCCAGCGCTTGAGCGAGGCCACGCAGTCTTCCGCGGTGACCGGCGTGCCGTCATGCCACTTCAGGCCATCCCGAAGCGAAAAAGTGTAGGTGAGCTTGTCGTCGGATACTTTCCAGTCGGCCATCTGCGGCTGGATCTTGAAGTTGGCATCTTCCGCCAAGAGCGTGTCGTAAACCATGTAGCCGTGGTCGCGGGTGATATAGGCGGTGGTAAAACCGGGATCGATCACGCGCAGGTCGGAATGCATCACCGCAGTGATTGTCTTGGCATCGGCGGGCGGGGCCACCGTCAGCGCAACCGAAAGCGCCGCCAGGGCGATACTCGATGCCATCGCGGGATGTCTCCAACGCAAGATCTGGAACATTCGTTTGTCTCCTGACGTGAAACCGGTCAAAGGCCGATCATTCGTTGTGCATGTGGTGCGTTATTTAGGCGGAGTAACACGCTGTAAATCCTGAATATTCGAGACTTGCACCGGGCGGGTTGCGCGTCAATCGGGTTCTCGGAAGGACAAGTTCGACCCGCCCGTTCGCGGATGTTTCACTTTACAAATTCATCCCCGATCATTCTCGTACGCCGGCGCGCAGACGCCTCGCCGACGACGTCCTTCGAATTTGAGAGCATCCCGATGAACCCCGCCAACCTTCCCTTTGATTCCGAGGCCATGCTGGCTGGCTTTCGCGGCTGGGTGGAGTGCGAAAGTCCGACCTGGGATGCGGGCGCCGTGAATCGGATGCTCGATCTCGCCGCGCGCGACATGGCGATCATGGGCGCGTCGATCGAGCGCATCGCCGGGCGGCAGGGTTTTGCCGGTTGCGTCCGCGCGCACTTTCCGCATCCGAAACAGGGCGAGCCCGGCATTTTGATCGCGGGCCATCTCGACACGGTCCACCCGGTCGGCACGCTGGAGAAACTGAAGTGGCGGCGCGAGGCCAACAAATGTTTCGGGCCCGGAATCTTCGACATGAAGGGCGGCAACTACCTCGCGCTGGAGGCGATCCGGCAGCTCGCGCGGGCGTCCTTCACGACGCCGCTGCCGATCACCGTGCTGTTCACGCCGGACGAGGAAGTCGGCACGCCATCGACCCGCGACATCATCGAGGCCGAGGCCGCGCGCAACAAATATGTGCTGGTGCCGGAGCCCGGCCGGCCGAACAACGGCGTCGTCACCGGGCGTTACGCGATCGCGCGGTTCAATCTGGAAACCATCGGCAAGCCGAGCCATGCCGGCGCCACGCTGTCTTCGGGACGTTCCGCCATCCGCGAGATGGCGCGCCAAATTCTTGTCATCGACGGCATGACGACGGAAGACTGCACTTTCAGCGTCGGCATCGTGCATGGCGGCCAATGGGTCAATTGCGTCGCCACCACCTGCACGGCGGAAGCGTTGAGCATGGCCAAACGGCAGGCCGATCTCGACCGCGGCGTCGAGCGCATGCTGGCGCTGTCCGGCACCGCCAACGACGTCACTTTCAAGGTCACGCGCGGCGTGACGCGGCCGGTTTGGGAGCCGGATGCAGGCACCATGGCGCTGTATGAAAAGGCGCGCGGCGTCGCGAAGGCGATGGGCGTCGATCTTCCGCATGGCAGCGCCGGCGGCGGTTCCGACGGCAATTTTACCGGGGCGATGGGAATTCCGACGCTTGACGGGCTCGGCGTTCGTGGCGCCGATGCGCATACGCTCAACGAGCACATCGAGGTCGACAGTCTCGCCGAACGCGGCCGCCTGATGGCCGGACTGCTGGCGACGCTGGAGTAAGGTCCCGGCCATGCCGAAAGCGCCAAACCGCGCCACCCTATTCAAGGCCATCCGCGCCAGGGCGGAGAAGCGCAAGGGCGGTCCGAAGGAGCTGGAAAAACTCTTGCCGCGGAAACCGGACATCAAGGCGCTGGCGAAGCTTTCGGACGACCGCATCCTTTCGGAAATGACAAAACGGGTATTCTCCGCGGGATTCGCCTGGAGCGTGATCGAGGCGAAGTGGCCGGGCTTCGAGAAAGCATTCCTGGCCTTCAACCCTGCCGGGCTGACCTTTCAACCCGACGATTTCTGGGACAGCCTGTTGTCCGACACAAGCATCGTGCGGAACGGCGCAAAGATTGCGTCGGTACGAGAGAACGCCGCCTTCGTGCAGGCGATCGCCAGGGACCACGGCAGCTTCGGCAAGTTCCTGGCAAAGTGGACCTCCTCCGACCAGATCGGACTGCTCGATCTGCTCGCCAAGCGGGGTAGCCGGCTCGGCGGCAACAGCGGACAGATGTTCCTGCGCTTCGTCGGCTGGGACGGATTTGTGACGTCGCAGGACGTGGTGGCGTGTCTGCGCGATGCAGGGCTCGACATTGCTGATGAAGTGAAGTCGAAGGGCGACCTCGGCAAGGTACAGGCGCAGTTCAATGCGTGGGCGACGGAGACGGGATTGCCCTATGTGCACCTGTCGCGTATCTGCGCGATGTCGATCGGTGAGAACCATTCGACTTGACGTGCTGTCGTGGCATGCGGCTTGCAACCCTTCGGGTGGCAGAATTTGAGAGTGGCACCTTGATGGAATTCTGTAACGTTCGCCAAACTCCGTCCATCGTCCCTGCGAAAGCAGGGACCCGTAACCAAAGCCGTCAATTGTTGCGCCAAAGTCGTCGAATAGCGTCTCTCAAACGAGTGGCCGCTTCCTACGGGTCCCTGCTTTCGCAGGAACGACGCAATGGGTGCGCCTGATGCTCGGATATCTGTTTCGCCGCATACTTGCCGCCATTCCCGTGATGGGTGTGGTGGCGCTGTTCGTGTTTCTGCTGCTGCGGCTGACACCCGGTGATCCCGCCGCGATCCTGGCGGGCGACAACGCGACCCCCGAACAGCTCGAGCGCATCCGCACCTCGCTCGGCCTCAATGAACCGCTCTACACCCAGTTCTTCACCTGGATCGGCAAGCTGCTGCATGGCGATCTCGGCGTGTCGCTGATCTCCAACGTGCCGGTGCTGAAAATGATCGGCCAGCGCATCGAGCCGTCGATCTCGATCGCGGTCTCGACCATCATCCTTTCCATCCTGGTCGCGGTGCCGCTCGGCGTGATCGCGGCCTGGAAACACGGCACCTGGATCGATCGCTTCGTGATGGGACTGTCGGTGGTGGGCTTTTCCGTCCCGGTTTTCGTGATCGGCTACGTGCTGATCCAGATCTTCGCCATCGACCTGCACTGGCTGCCGGTGCAGGGATTTCGCAGCATCAGCATGGGATTTGGTCCGTTTTTCGAGCGCATCGTTCTGCCGACCTGTACGCTGTCCTTCATCTATGTCGCGCTGATCGCGCGCATGACGCGCGCCGCCATGCTGGATGTGCTGGGGGAGGATTATGTGCGCACCGCGCGCGCCAAGGGCATCGGCGAGACCGGTGTGCTGCTGCGCCACGCGCTGCGCAACGCCGCAGTTCCCGTCATCACCGTGATCGGCACCGGATTCGCGCTTCTGATTTCAGGCGTCGTCGTTACCGAAAGCGTGTTCAACCTTCCCGGCATCGGCCGCCTCACCGTCGATGCCGTGCTGGCGCGCGACTATCCGGTGATCCAGGCGATGATCCTTTTGACATCCGGCATCTATGTCGCCGTCAACCTTCTGATCGACGTCGCCTACACGCTGCTCGATCCCCGAATCCGGTACTGAGGTTCGATACCGATGGCGATCGAAACCCTGCCCGAGCCCACCATCCCGATCACCACGCCGTTGCGGCCGCGGCTCGGATTTCTGACGGCGACGCCGATCATCGCTGCCGCAACGATTTGCCTTGCGCTGGTGATCGCCTCCGCCGTCCTTGCGCCCTGGCTCTCGCCGCACGATCCCCTGCTGCTCGCGCCGGCCCAGCGGCTGAAACCCGCAAGCGCGCAATTTCTACTCGGCACCGACGGTTACGGCCGCGACGTGCTGTCACGAATCCTCTACGGCGGCCGGATATCGCTCCTGATCGGCCTTGGCGCCGCTGTCTTCAGCATCGGCATCGGCCTGGTGATCGGGCTTGTCTCGGGCTTTTTCAAATGGATCGACGCGATCATGATGCGCGTCATGGACGGGTTGATGGCGATCCCGAGCATATTGCTCGCCATTGCCGTGGTTTCGCTCTCGGGCGCGAGCCTGACGACGGTGCTGGTCGCCATTACCATCCCCGAAATTCCGCGGGTGGCGCGGCTGGTGCGATCGGTGGTGCTGTCGGCGCGCGAGGAGCCCTACGTGGAGGCGGCGATTTCCGTCGGCTCGTCCTTGCCGAAGATCATGTGGCGGCACCTGATGCCGAACACGATTGCGCCGCTGATCGTGCAAGGCACCTACGTTTGCGCATCCGCCATTCTCACCGAGGCGATCCTGTCGTTCCTCGGCGCCGGCATCAGCCCGGAGACCCCGACCTGGGGCAATATCATGGCCGAGGGCCGCGCCTATTTTCAGATCAAGCCGTCGCTGATCTTCTGGCCGGGACTATTGCTGTCGATCGCGATCCTTTCCGTCAATCTGATCGGCGACGCCGCGCGCGACGCGCTTGATCCCCGCATGAAGCAGCGGGAGGGCGGCAAGTGATGCCACACCGTCATTGCGAGCCCCCACGTCATTGCGAGCGAAGCGAAGCAATCCATCGCGGCCACGCAAAAGTAGTTGGATTGCTTCGTCGCTACGCTCCCTTGCGCAAACGCTTCGCGTTTGTCGCAGGCAATGACGGAGGAGAGAGATGAGCGCGATGGCAAATCCCGTCCTCGATATCGACAATCTCGTCGTCAGCCTCGGCAAGAACCCGCAAGGCCCGCGCGTCATCGACGGCGTCTCGCTGCAAGTGCGGCAGCGCGAGACGCTGTGCCTGGTCGGCGAGAGCGGATCGGGCAAGTCCGTGACCTCGCTGACCGTCATGGGGCTGTTGCAAAAGGGGTCGCTTGTCCCCTCAGGCGGCGGCATAAAACTGGTGGGCGAGGAACTGCTCACCGCCAGTGACCGCCGGCTGCGGCAGTTGCGCGCCACCACCATGGCGATGATTTTCCAGGAGCCGATGACCGCGCTCAATCCGGTGGTGCCGGTCGGACGCCAGATCGACGAGGTGCTGCGCGCCCACACCGATCTCGACGCCCGCGCACGGCGCCAGCGTATCCTCGCGATGATGGAACAGGTGCGGCTGCCCGAGGTCGAACGGATTTTCGCCTCCTATCCGCACCGGCTGTCGGGCGGTCAGCGCCAGCGCATCATGATCGCGATGGCGCTGGTGCTGGAGCCGAAGCTCCTGATCGCCGATGAACCGACCACGGCGCTCGACGTCACCACGCAAAAGCAGATTCTCACGCTGATACGCGACCTGCAACGCGATCACGGCACGGCGGTGCTGTTCATCACCCACGACATGGGCGTGGTCGCGGAAATCGCCGACCGCGTCGCCGTGATGCGTCAGGGACGGCTGGTCGAGACCGGGCCGCTTCCCACCATCCTGCGAACGCCCGCGATGGAATATACGCGCAACCTGCTCTCGGCGGTGCCGAGCCTGGTGCCGCGCACGCCACGCCCCGAGTCGAGAGAGCCCGTGGTGCTGGAGGCCAACGATCTCGGCAAGGTCTATCGCGAGCGCTCCTTCTTCGGCCGCGCCCGCGAGGTGGCGGCGGCCCAAAATGTCACGCTGACGCTGCGCAAGGGCCGCACGCTCGGCATTGTCGGCGAAAGCGGATCCGGCAAATCGACGGTGGCGCGCTGCATCGTCCGCCTGATCGATCCGACCTCCGGCGGCATTCGCCTGGGCGGCCGCGAAATCTCCGAACTGCCGCGCCGGCTGCTGCAGCCGCACCGCAAGAAGATCCAGATCATTTTCCAGGATCCCTATCGATCGCTCAATCCGCGCATTACCGTCGGCGAGACGATCGCCGAGGGGCCGATCAACTACGGCATGCCGCGCCCGCGCGCGCTCGCAAAGGCACGCGAGCTGCTCGAACTGGTCGATCTGCCCGTCGACGCCATCTCGCGCTATCCGCACCAGTTCTCCGGCGGCCAGCGCCAGCGCATCGCCATTGCCCGGGCGCTGGCGCTCGATCCCGACGTGCTGGTGGCGGATGAAGCGGTCTCCGCGCTCGATGTCTCCGTGCAGGCGCAGGTGTTGGAACTTTTCGACGAAATCCAGACCCGGCTCGGCATCGCACTTTTGTTCATCACCCACGACCTGCGGGTCGCGGCCCAAATCTGCGACGAGGTCGCTGTGATGCAGCATGGCCGCGTCGTCGAACAGGGCCCCGCGGCGCGCATCCTGACAAATCCGCAACAAGCCTATACCCGTGCGCTGCTTGACGCGGCGCCCGGACGGGGGTGGGATTTTGCGAACTTCCGGCCGGTGAAGAACGAATTTGTACCTGCGCTTTGACATTCGGCAAGAAGGTCCTAGACAAGTCGTCATTCCGGGGCGATGCGAAGCGTCGAGCCCGGAATCTCGAGATTCCGGGTCTGGTCCTTCGGACCATCCCGGAATGACAACCTCGGTATCTGGTTGAGAAATTCCTCATGGCCCGTATCGCCGTTGGCGGTTTCCTGCACGAGACCAACACTTTTGCGCCAACCAAGGCTGCCTATGCCGATTTCGTGCATGGCGGCGGCTGGCCGGCGATGACGCAAGGGGCCGACCTGCTCAAGACCATGCGCGACATCAATGTCGGCTTGGCCGGCTTTGTCGGTGAGGCGGAAACCCGGGGCTGGGAGCTGGTGCCGACAATTTTCGGCGCCGCAAGTCCCTCGGCTCATGTGACCAAGGATGCCTATGAGCGCATCGCCAAGGTGATGCTGGACGGCATCAGGAATGCCGGCCCGCTCGATGCCGTCTATCTGGATCTCCACGGCGCCATGGTGACCGAGCATCTCGACGACGGCGAAGGCGAAATCCTGGCCCGGGTGCGCCACGCCATTGGAAGCGACCTGCCGCTAGTGGTCAGCCTCGACCTGCACGCCAACGTCACGCCGCAGATGGTGGAGCAAGCGGATGCCCTGATTGCCTACCGCACCTATCCCCATGTCGATATGGCCGACACCGGCCGCGCCGCCGCCCGTCATCTCGCGCGGCTATTGGGAACCAGGCGCAAATTGGCAAAGGCGTTCCGCCAATTGCCGTTCCTGATTCCGATCAGCTGGCAATGCACCAGCGATCAGCCCTCCAAAAGTATCTACCAAAAACTCGCGGCGCTGCAGACCGAGGCGGTGCCGACGCTGTCCTTCTGTCCCGGATTTCCGGCGGCGGACTTTTTTCATTGCGGACCAAGCGTATTCGCCTACGGCCAAACCCGGGCCGATGCCGACACCGCTGCGGACAGGCTCGTCGCCCTGATCGAGAGCCACGAGAACGATTTCGACGGCCGCATCTACAGCCCTGACGAAGGCGTGCGCCACGCGATGGAGCTGGCGAAAACCGCCAGCAAACCGATCATCATCGCCGACACCCAGGATAATCCGGGCGCCGGCGGCGATTCCGATACCACGGGCATGCTGCGGGCGCTGGTCCGCAACCGGGCCACGCGCGCCGCGATCGGCGCTATCTATGATCCGGCTGCCGCCAAGGCCGCACATGCCGCGGGCGCCGGTGCGATCGTCTCGCTCGCGCTTGGCGGCAAGTCCGGCATCCCGGGCGATGCACCTTACGAGGAAACCTTCACCGTCGAGACGTTGTCCGATGGACAGTTCGTGGCACCGGGCCCGTATTACGGCGGCCGCGACATGGACATGGGGCCATCGGCATGCCTCAGAATCGGTGACGTGCGCGTGGTCGTGAGTTCGCACAAGGCGCAGCTGGCGGACCAATCGATGTATCGCGATGTCGGCATCGAGCCAACGCAGCAGGCGATCCTGGTCAACAAGAGCTCGGTGCACTTCCGCGCCGATTTCGAGCCGATCGCCGAAAAGCTCCTGATCTGCGCCGCCCCCGGCGCGATGCCCGCTGACTCAGCCGCATTACCCTGGACACGGTTGCGTCCAGGCATTCGCCTCAAGCCGAACGGCCCTGCCTTCATCATCGCGGCCAACTCCCGTTCCCACTCTCCCGCCAACGGATAACAAAAATGCCCAATATCGATCGCATCGAAGGCTTTGCCGACGAACTCACCGCCATCCGCAGGGATCTGCACGCCCATCCCGAGATCGGTTTCGAGGAAGTCCGCACCTCCGGGATTGTCGCCGAAAAACTCACGCAATGGGGGATCGAGGTTCATCGCGGGCTCGGCGGTACCGGCGTCGTCGGCGTGCTCAAGGGCAAGGGCTCCGGCTCCAAGCGGATCGGGCTTCGCGCCGACATGGACGCACTGCCGATGGAGGAAAACACCAATCTGAAATGGCGCTCGACCATCCCCGGCCGCTTCCACGGCTGCGGCCATGACGGCCACACCACCATCCTGCTCGGCACTGCGCGCTATCTCGCCGAGACCCGCAATTTCGACGGCACCGTGCATTTCATCTTCCAGCCGGCGGAGGAAGGCCTCGGCGGCGCCCGCGCCATGATCAAGGACGGGTTGTTCGAAAAGTTTCCCTGCGACGAAATCTACGGGCTGCACAACGCGCCCGACCTCAATCACGGCGAGCTCGCGATCCTTCCCGGACCGGCCATGGCGGGCGCCGACTTCTTCGACATCACGATATCGGGCTACGGCGCGCACGGCGCGATGCCGGAACGCTCGAAGGACCCGGTTGTCATTGCGATGGCGCTCGGACAGGCGCTGCAAACCATCGTCAGCCGCAACGTCGAGCCAACCCAGGCGGCGGTGCTGTCGATCACCCAGATTCACGCCGGCTCCGCCTATAACGTGATCCCCGGCGAGGCGAAGCTTGCGGGCACCGTGCGGGCTTTTTCCGACGAAGTGCGCGCGCTGATCCGCGAGCGGATGCGCGCGATCTGCGCCGGTATCGCCGGCGCCTTTCAGGTGGAGATCAACGTCGACATCCGCGACATCTTCAGTGTGCTGGTGAACCAGGAGGAACACTCCAGGGTGGTCGCGGAAGTGGCGCGAACGGTCGTCGACCCCTCGAAGGTCATCACCCGCTCGCGGCCAAAGATGGGCAGCGAGGATTTTGCCGATATGCTGCATGCGGTGCCCGGCGCCTATTTCTGGCTCGGCCATGACGGCTCGGTGCCCGTGCACAACCCCGGCTTCATGCTCGACGACAAGATTCTGCCGATTGGAGCCAGCATGTTCGCGCGTATCGTCGAAACCCGGTTACCGGTAGCCAGTCATGCATAAAGACGCTTCGCCGGATGAGGAGTCAGCGCTGCACGATCTCAGTGCGGTCGATCTGATTGCGGGTTTTCGCGCCAGGCAGTTCTCGCCGACCGAAGTGCTGGAGGACGTGCTGTCCCATATCGCCGTGTGGGAGCCCCACATCAAGGCGCTGTACGCGTTCGACCCGGAAGGCGCGCGCGCGGCCGCAAAGGCGTCGACCGAACGCTGGCAAAAGGGCGAGCCGATCGGCCCGCTCGACGGCGTGCCCGCCACGATCAAGGACAACATCGCCATCGAAGGCGTGCCGGTGCCGCTGGGCGCCGCCACCACCCAACTGGTACCGTCGGCCGCGGATGCGCCCCCGGTGGCGCGCCTGCGCGAGGCGGGCGCGGTGATATTCTCGAAAACCACCATGCCGGATTACGGCATGCTGTCGTCGGGTCTCTCGAGCTTCCATCCCCTCACCCGCAATCCCTGGGATCTCAGCAAGAACCCTGGCGGCTCCAGTGCCGGCGCCGGCGCGGCATGCGCCGCAGGCTACGGCCCGTTGCATCTCGGCACAGACATCGGCGGCTCGGTGCGGCTGCCGGCCTGCTGGTGCGGCATCGTCGCGCTGAAGCCGAGCCTTGGGCGGGTCCCCATCGATCCGCCCTATGTCGGCCGCATCGCCGGGCCGATGACCCGCACCGTCGATGACGCCGCCCTGATGATGAGCGTCCTGTCGCGGCCCGATCGCCGCGACGGCATGAGCCTGCCGCCGGACAACATCAACTGGAAGGCGCTCGACAAATCCCCACGCAAATTGCGCATCGGGCTGATGCTCGATCTCGGTGTCGGGCAGGCGCTCGAGCCGGACGTCCGCGAGGTCGCGGTGAAAGCGGCGAAGGCGTTCGAGTCCGCAGGCGCCGTGGTCAGCGACGTCAAGGGCATATTGACGCGCGAGATGCTCGACGGGCTCGACAATTTCTGGCGTGCACGCCTGTGGGACGATCTTTCGCAACTTGAGCCGTCCGAGCGCGCGAGAGCGTTGCCCTATATCCTCAAATGGGCGGAAGCGGGCGCAAAGCTGTCGGGCATCGACGTGGTCAGGGGGTTCAACACCACCATGGCGATGCGCGCTGCCGCGACAAGACTGTTCGCCGATATCGATTATGTCATCTCGCCGGTATCTCCGGTCGTGAAATTCGCAGCCGAACTCGCCGCCCCGCTCAATGATCCCGACAAACCGTTTGAGCATATCTGCTACACCGTGCCGTGGAGCATGGCGGAGAATCCGGCCGTCTCGATCAACGGTGGATACGACGCCAGGGGTTTTCCGATCGGCGTGCAGATCATCGGGCGTAGGTTCGACGACGTCGGCGTGCTCGGCATGGCCAAGGCATTCGAGGGCTTGCGGGGCGCGCAACGGCCGTGGCCGGTGGCGCCGGAGTAGTTTCCTTCGTCATTCCGGGGCGCATCGAGGATGCGAACCCGGAATCTCGCGCGACAACTTCTGGATTTCCGGGTCTGGTCCTTCGGACCAACCCGGAATGACGGCATAAAGATCAAGAAGCAAATCAGAGGAAACCCCGATGGCCTATGAGACGATCAAATACGAGGTCGCCGAGCAGATTCTCACCATCACGCTGAACCGGCCGGACAAACTCAACGCCTTCAATGGCGTCATGCAGAAGGAATTGATCGACGCCTTCGACGCCGCGGACAACGACGATCAGGTAAGAGCCGTCATCGTCACCGGCGCCGGGCGCGCCTTCTGCGCCGGCGCCGATCTTTCCTCCGGCGCCGATACCTTCGACCGCGACGCGCGACGCGGACCGGTCCGGCGGCTGGCCGACGGCAGCGTCGATTACAGCGATCCCAACATACGTGACGGTGGTGGCCAGGTGACGCTGCGTATCTTCAAATGCCTCAAACCGGTGATCGCCGCGGTGAACGGCCCTGCGGTGGGCATCGGCGTCACCATGCAGCTTGCCATGGATATTCGTATTGCCGCCGAGAGCGCGCGCTTCGGTTTTGTGTTTTCCCAGCGCGGCATCGTGCCCGAGGCGGCCTCGAGCTGGTTCCTGCCGCGCATCGTCGGCATCTCCCAGGCGCTGGAGTGGTGTTACACCGGCCGGGTCTTTCCGGCGCAGGAGGCGCTGGCCGGCCGGCTCGTCAGCAAGGTGGTGCCTGCGGACCAATTGCTGCCGGCCGCCCGCGCCCTGGCGCGCGAGATCGCCGCCAAGACCGCGCCGGTGTCGGTGGCGCTGATCCGGCAGATGATGTGGCGCATGCTGGGCGCTGACGATCCGATGGAGGCGCACAAGGTCGACAGCCGCGGCATCTATGCCCGCGGCCGCTCCGGTGACGTCAAGGAGGGGGTGACGTCGTTTCTGGAAAAGCGCCCGGCCGATTTCAAGGACAAGGTATCGTCCGACATGCCCGACTATTTTCCGTGGTGGGACGAGCGGGAGTACGAGTGAGAGGGTAGCCGCAACTCTCTCTTCGTCGTCCCGGCCACGCGAAGCACGAGCCGGGACCATCAACCACCGGCCTTGGTTTGGCGAAGACCTTAGCCACTCTGCCCTCTCGATAAATCACGCGGTATGGGTCCCGGCGTTCGCCGGGACGACGGCTGAGAGGCTGTCTCGCGTTTCACCGCATCATCAGCGCCACCCGTCCGATCGCCTTGCGGTCGATCAGAAGCCGCATCGCTTGCGCGACATTCTCCAGCGGCAAGCGGTGCGAGATGTGCGGGCGGACCTTTCCCGCTTCCGCCCAATCCAATAGCCCGCTGATCCGTGCCTCGCCGGCGGCCGGATTGCGCCGCGCCGCTTCACCGGCGCGGACGCCGAGCACGCTCGCGCCCTTGATCAGCAGGAGATTGGTGCGGGCGAGCCCGATGCCGCCGGTGAACCCGATGACGAGGATGCGGGCGCCCCAGGCGATGCAGCGCAGGCTGTTCTCGAAAATCTCCCCGCCGACGGGATCGAACACCACGTCGGCGCCGCGGCCGTCGGTGATGCGTTTGACGGCATCGCGGAACGGTTCGCGCGTAGTGAGCACGAGGTGATCGGCGCCGCGCGCCCCTGCAACCGCAAGCTTTTCCTCCGAGGACGCCGCCGCGATGACGGTCGCCCCCAGCAACTTGCCGATCTCGACCGCGGCAAGACCGACGCCGCCGCCGGCGCCGTGCACCAGCAGCACTTCGCCCGGCTGCAGCTGACCGCGATCGACGAGCGCGTAACGGGCAGTGCCATGCGCGGCCAGCAACGTCGCGCCCTCCGCATAGTCGAAGTTCGAGGGCAGCCGCGTCAGTTGCGTTGGCGCAACGACGGCCTCATCGGCATAGGCGCCGTAGCGCATCTTCACGATAACCCGGTCGCCGACGGCCGTGCCGGCAACGCCATCGGCGATCTCGGTCACCTCGCCGGCCGCTTCGACCCCGGGCGTGAACGGCAGCTCGGGCTTGAGCTGATATTCGCCGGCCGCCATCAATATGTCGGGAAAGTTGATCCCGGCCGCATGCACGGCCACCCGCACCTGCCCCGGCGCCAGCGGCGCAGAGGCAAAGGTTTCCAGGCGCAGGCGCTCGGGCGGGCCGAGCTCGCGGCAAACGATCGCCTTCGGCATCAGGCCGCGCTCGCCTTCCGCCGCTGCAAGGCTTCGCGGATCAGCGGCAACCGGTCATTGCCGAAATACATGTCGGTCTTGTCGACAAAGATGGTCGGCGAGCCGAACCCGCCGCGCGCCATCACTTCGTCGGTATTGGCCTTGAGCTGATCCTTGATCGCCTGCTCGCCGATACCGGCAAGGAATTTTGCCGGATCGATGCCAAGGCCCTTGCAGATTTCCGCCAGCACTTCGTCCTTTGAGATGTCCCTGTCCTCGCCCCAATAGGCGGCGAACACCGCGCGCGCGAACGGCACCATGTCCCTGCCCAGAAAGATGCAGCCGCGCATCGCCTTGACGCTGTTCACGGGAAACACCGTCGGCGGCATCTTGATCGCAAGCCCGGCGGAGCGCGCCCAATCCGCGAGGTCTTTCTGCATGTAGCGTGCCTTCAGCGGCACCGGCGCCTCGCGCTGGGCATAGACGCTCGGGTTGACGGTGTTGAAGATGCCGCCGACCAGGATCGGCCGCCATGAAATCTCCACGCCGAATTCCTTCGCCAGCGGCTGGATGTTGTGGAAGGCGAGATAGGTCCAGGGACTCGAACAGTCGAAGAAGAATTCGATCATGGCGTTTCCTTTGTTTTGAACTGTGGCCCTCATCCTGAGGAGCGCGCTCTTGCGCGCGTCTCGAAGGATGAATGGCAGCGTCTGGGGCCTCATGGTTCGAGACGGCGCAAGCGCCTCCTCACCATGAGGAATTGAGACTATTTCCTCTCCGCCATCTCCTTCGCCTTTTGCCCGAACATGTTCTTGCGCGCCTCCTCGTCAAAAGGCTCCTTGACGAATTTGCCGATCGCCAGCCCCGCCTGCACCTGCGGCCGCGCGCGCAATTCGGCGTACCAGCGCTTGACGTTCGGATAGTCGTCGAGCGTAAAGCCCTGGGCCTTGTGCGTCATGGTCCAGGGAAAGCAGGCGATGTCGGCGATCGAATAATCGCCGGCGACGTAGGCGCCGGTTTTGCCCAGCTGCGTGTCGAGCACATGGTAGAGCCGTGCCGCCTCGTCGCGGTAGCGCTCGATGGCATAGGGGATTTTCTCCGCCGCATAGAGCGCGAAATGCCCGTGCTGGCCGAGCATCGGACCCAGGCCCCCCATCTGCCACATCAGCCATTGCAGGACGACCGAGCGCGCGCGCATTTCCTTCGGCAGAAAACGGCCGGTCTTGTCGGCGAGATAGATCAGGATCGCGCCGGTTTCGAACACCGAAAACGGCCCGCCGCCGTCGGCAGGCGCGTGATCGACGATCGCCGGAATACGGTTGTTCGGGCTGATCGCCAGGAATTCCGGCCTGAATTGCTCGCCGGCCCGGATGTTGACGGGCACGACCGTGTAGGGAAGCCCCAGTTCCTCCAGCATGATCGAGATTTTCCAGCCGTTCGGCGTGGGTGCATAATAGAGGTCGATCATGGGGTCGTTCCGTCCGTTGAACCTGTCGTGATCCTACCCTCTGCTTTCGGCGTATTCCACCTGTCGAACCCCATGTACCTCGCGCCCGGGACATGGCATTAGACGTCGCCAACGAACCGGAAAAACCTGAGGATACGCTCAAGATGCTGTTTCCAACCACGATCGCAGGCTCCTTGCCGAAGCCGGAATGGCTGGCCGAGCCCAATACGCTGTGGGCGCCCTGGAAGTCCAAAGGCGACGAACTGGCGCGTGCCAAACGCGACGCCACCTTGCTGGCGGTGAAGCTGCAGGAAGACGCCGGCATCGACATCGTCACCGAAGGCGAACAGGCGCGGCAGCATTTCGTCCACGGCTTTCTGGAGAAGGTCGATGGCATCGATTTCGCCCACAAGGTCGAGATGGGAATCCGCAAGGACCGCTACAAGGCGATGGTGCCGCAGGTGGTGGCGCCGCTGCGGTTGAAAGGCCGCGTCCATGCCGACGAGGCCCGCGTCGCGCGCACCCACACCACGCGCAAGCTGAAGTTCACCCTGCCCGGCCCGATGACCATCATCGACACCATCGCCGACCAGTATTACGGCGACCGCGTCAAGATGGCGTTCGCGTTTGCCGAACTGCTCAACGAGGAAGCGAAGGCGTTGCAGGCCGACGGCGTCGACCTGGTCCAGTTCGATGAGCCGGCATTCAACGTCTACATGGATGAAGTCAACGACTGGGGCATCAAGGCGCTGGAGCGCGCGGCGCAAGGGCTCACCTGCGCCACCGCCGTCCACATTTGCTACGGCTACGGCATCAAGGCCAATACCGACTGGAAAGAAACGCTCGGCGGCGAATGGCGGCAGTATGAAGATATCTTTCCGGCGATCGACAAAAGCCCGATCCAGCAGGTCGCGATCGAATGCCGCAATTCACGGGTGCCGCTCGAGTTGCTCGGCCTGCTCAAGGGCAAGATCGTCCAGGCCGGCGTGATCGACGTCGCCAGCGACACCGTCGAGACGGCGGAGGACGTCGTCAAGGTGATCGACGCCGTCTCCAAATTCGTTCCGAAGAGCAATATCATCCCGACCACCAATTGCGGCATGGCCCCGATGCGGCGCGATATCGCGGAAGCCAAGCTGGCAGCGCTTGGGGCTGGTGCGAGATTGGCCCGGCAGCGGCTCGGCTGATGGCCAGCTCTCCTGACCTCCGGGTGCTGGCGGCCTGGGCGCTGGCCGCGACCGCCTTGCCCGTTGACGAACAGGGCCGCCCGCTGCGCTGAATTGCGCAAATAAATTATTGCCGCTCGATTGCCGAATCTTTTCGATTTTGCGACAGGCCAGTCTGCTCTAGCGGAGGCTGCTCTTCCGGTTGTCGAGCGTGCTTGACAACATTGGACCCGACAGTTCATTTGATGGTGTCGTGGTCTGGTTCGCTCCATCGCTCAATGCGGGTCTTGAGAACCATAACCTGCATTGCGAGGGACGGATGGCTGTGATTGAAGCTTCAAAATCTGTTGCGCGGGTGATGGCGGCGCGGCGGCGGCTGCGTTGGCTCGCCTGTTCGGCCATCTGCGCGGCGACGCTGTTCGCCACCGAAGCCATGGCGCTCGATGTCGCCAACCAGACCGACTGGAATACCGCGGTCGCGGCGGTCGCGGCGGCAGGTGCAAACTCCACCGTCACCATCAATATCACCAGCGGTTTCACGCTGACGAGTTCGCTGGCGCAACTGCAGGCGAGCAACCCCAACGTCGTGGTGAACATCACAGGCAACGGCCAGACCATCAACGGCGCCTCCTCCTTCCAGGGCATCGTGGTCAACGGCGCCAATGCGCCAACCGTGAGCATTTCCAGCCTGTCGATCGCCAACACCGCAGCGATCGGCGGCAACGGCCAGAACGGACAGAGCGGCTATTTCAGCGCAGGACTGTCCTACGGTTCCGGCGGCGGCGGCGGCGGCGGCCTGGGGGCCGGCGGCGGACTGATGGTCGGTAGCGGCGCCAACGTCACGCTCGCCGCGGTGACCTTCACCGGCAATACCGCGACCGGCGGTACCGGCGGCACCGGCGGCAGCGCGCAGAACACGGCGGCCGATCCGGTCAATGGCGGCAACGGGGGCACCGGCGGCGCGGCAAATAATGGCGGCGCCAGTGGCGGCGGCGGTGCGGGCGGCAGCGGCGGACACGCCGGCGGACAAGGCACGACCGGCACCGCGGGGGCATTGCTGGGCGACGGCGGCGGCGGCGGCGGCGGCTCCGGCACCACCGGCAGCCTGTTCTACACGGCGAACAACGCCGGCGGCGCAGGCAATGCCAGTGGCGGCACTGGCGGGAGCGGTGGCGATGGCGTCACCAACAACAACGGCAGCCAGGGGCCCGGCGCCGATGGTGGCTTCGGCGGCAACGGCGGCGCCGCGCACGGCGGCGCGATCTATGTCGCCACCGGCGGCACCCTGACCATTCTGGATTCGCCGATCTCCGGCGCCGCCGTCACCGGCGGCAGTGGCGGCAGTTCCGGCGTCGGCCAGGGTCCGAGTTCGTTCAACGGAGTGGCCGGCACGGCGGGCGCGGCACAGGGCGCCGGAATCTTCCTCAACGGCGTCAAGGCCAATATCGGCGTGTCCGGCGGCACGGTGACCTACGGCAACACCATCAGCGGCACCGGATTGATTACCGGGGGCGTCAACACCGCGCTCAACAAGACCGGCGCCGGCACCCTGGTGCTTTCAGCCACCAACGATTTCACCGGCAACGTCAATATCAGCGCCGGCACGTTGTCGGTTGCTGGCACCGGCAATCTCGGCAACCTCGCCAATGACGTGATCATCTCCAATGGCGGTACGCTGGCGGTGACGGGAACGACGACCTTCGCCAACGGCCGCGCTTTCCAGATCGCCGGCCTGTCGACGATCGACGTCGCCAGCGCCACCACGACCACCTTGCAGGGCGTCATCGCCGACGGCGCGACAGCAGGCAGCCTGGTCAAGAGCGGCACCGGCACGTTGCTGCTCTCGGCGGCCAACACCTACACCGGCGCGACTGATGTGAACGGCGGAACGTTGCGCGCGGGATCCGCGGGCGCGTTCGGGGCCGGCACCTCGTTCAGCGTTGCCTCGGGAGCGACGCTGGACTTGAACGGCTTCAACCAGACGTTCGGCGCGTTGACCGGCGCCGGCACCGTATCGGGCGCCAACACCACGATCAGCGGGACGTTTACTCCCGGCAACGGCACGCCGGGCTCCTCGATGACGATCGGCGGCAATCTCGCATTCCAGTCGGCCGCGCAATATGTGCTGCAGCTCAATCCGGCGACCTCCTCCTTCGCCACCGTGACCGGCACCGCGACACTCGGCGGCGCCACTGTAAACGCGAATTTCCTGGCCGGCGGCTATGTGCAGAAGCAATACACCATCCTGACGGCAACCGGCGGCGTCAGCGGGACGTTCGGTTCCGTCACCAATATCGGCCTGCCCTCCACCCTGCATTCGACGCTGAGCTATGACGCCAACAACGCCTATCTCAATCTGGTGCTGAACTTCGCCGCGCCCGGCGGCGTCCTCAACACCAACCAGCAGGCGGTCGGCAATGCCCTGACCAATTTCTTCTACAGCACCGGAGGCATCCCCGTGGCGTTCGCCGCGCTGTCGCCGACGGCGCTGTCGCAGGCCTCGGGCGAAGCCGCCACCGGCAGCCAGCAGACCACGTTCAATGCGATGAATCTCTTCCTCGGCACCATGACCGATCCGTTCCTGGCCGGACGTAGCGGCTCGCCCGCTCCCGGTTCGACCGCGCCAGCATTCGCGGACGAAAGCACCGGCGCGATCGGTGACGCAGCCAGCGGCACGCGCCGAAGCGGCTCCGAACGCGATGCCTACGGCATGATGACCAAGGCGGTGCCGGTCACGCCGGTCTTCGAGCGGCGCTGGAGCGTCTGGGCGGCGGAATTCGGCGGCTCGCAAACCACCGACGGCAACACCGTGCCGGGTTCGAACGCCGCGACCAGCCGAATCTTCGGCACCGCGGCAGGCGCCGACGTTCTGATCGCGCCGAACACCCTGGCCGGTTTTGCGCTGGCCGGCGGCGGCACCAATTTCAGCATCGCGAACGGCGTCGGTTCCGGCCATTCCGACCTGTTTCAGGCCGGCGCCTTCCTGCGTCACACCGTCGGCGCGTCCTACATCCTGGGCGCGCTGGCCTATGGCTGGCAGGACGTCACCACCAACCGCACCGTGACGATCGCAGGCCTCGACCAGCTTCGCGCGCGCTTCAACGCCAACGCCGGCTCGGGGCGCATCGAAGCCGGCAGCCGTTTCGTCGGCGATCTGGGCTTCGGCGTCACGCCCTATGCCGCCGCGCAGCTCACCGCCTTCGCCCTGCCGGCCTATGCCGAAAGCGCGATCTCCGGCGCCAACACGTTCGCTCTCGACTATGCCTCCAAGACCGTCACCGATACACGCGGCGAACTCGGCATGCGCGCCGACCGATCGCTGGCGCTGGCCTATGCGATCCTGACGCTGCGCGGACGGCTCGCCTGGGCCTATGACGTCAACCCCGACCGGTCCATCGGCGCGACGTTCCAGACCCTTCCGGGCGCGTCGTTTGTCGTCAACGGCGCACAGCAGGCCCATAACAGCGCCCTGACCACCGCCTCCGCCGAAATGAAGTGGATCAACGGCTGGTCCGCCGCCGCCACCTTCGAGGGCGAATTCTCCGAGGTGACCCGCAGCTATGCCGGCAAGGGAACCGTGCGATACGCCTGGTGATCGGCTGACGTCAGGAGGCCGAGGATACGCCCGGGTGCAGCACCGGACGATATCCCGCTGATAACGCGCGCAGCGTCGAAGGCGGCGTCAGCAGCATGGCGTCTCGCGGGGCCTTGTCCGCCGCGCGATAGCCGGCCGGCGACCACATCAGGGCCCTGCCTTTCGCGATCAGAAAACTCTCCGCTCCCGCCGCTACCATCGCGCCGTCAGGCAACTCGAAAAGCGGCACCGGCAGCGGATGCAGCCGCTTCCTCGTTCCCTCAAGCCGCTCGCGATGCAGCACGCGGTCGATGTCGTCGGCGCGAACATCCGAAACACCGTTGCCCTCCTGCCACGCGGCGCGAAACCGGTTCGCATCGTCACGCCGGCAGAAGAAGCAAGGCCGGTGGCCGGCCGCAAACGCAGTGGCTTCGTCGAGAAAGAACAGCTCGGTCCAGCTGCGCCCGCCCATCACGTCACGCCGCCGGCCCTTGAATTCGCAGACGCAGGTGAGCCAGGCGCGGCTCGTCCAGCGCCGCTTCAGCAAGGTCTTGGTTCGGGGATCATGAATGATGCCGCGGTTGCCGGTGAACATCCCGCGATGCGGAGTGGCGATGATGTCGCCTTGCGGCGTGACGCGGTTTTGAAGGGGCATGAGAGGCTCAGCAGTCGCTACCGGCGTCATTGCGAGGAGCGTCAGCGACGAAGCAATCCAGTTTGCCGCACCATGGATTGCTTCGCGGAGCCTGTCATCGGGCGCGCATTCGCGCGACCCGTTGGCTCGCAATGACGCTTACCTCACGCCGCGCCGTCGCGGATCGGCGGCTGGAACGACAGCGCGGTGTCCCAGGGAAAGAAGATCCAGGTGTCCTGCGACACCTCGGTGATGAAAGTGTCGACCATCGGCCGCCCCTTCGGCTTGGCGTAGACGGTCGCGAAGTGCGCATCCGGCAACATGTCGCGCACCAGCCGCGCGGTCTTGCCGGTGTCGACGAGATCGTCGACGATCAGGAGTCCCTTGCCGGTTCCCTCGCCCAGGTTCGCGGTATCGGCCGAGACATGTTTCAGCACTTTAAGCTCGCCCTGCGTGGTATGGGAGTAGCTCGCGATGCACACGGTATCGATGATGCGCACGCCGAGTTCGCGCGCGACGATCGCCGCTGGCACGAGCCCACCGCGCGTGATCGCGATCACCGCGTGAAACGGCCCCACTTCATTGAGCCGCCAGGTCAGTGCCCGGCAATCCCGGTGAAACTGGTCCCACGATACCGGAAAGGCCTTGCCCGCCCGCTCCTGCGCACTCAGTTCCGGATGCTCCGCCATCATCATTCCCCCAAACCTACACCGCTTCCTAGCGAACAACGTTCAATCCCGCCAGCATCTCCTTGACCGCGGCCATCGCGGCGGCGAGTTTCTCCGGATCGCGCGAGCGGACCACCAGATTGGTGTTCGGCTTCTTGTCCTCGTCGGTGAACGGATAGCTGCCGATGATGGTGTCGGGATGGGCGCTGGCGATCTCGCGCAACGGACCGCCGATGTCGCCTTCCCGCGCATTGGCCCGCACGGTATCGGACAGCATCCGGACGCCGGATTTGAGCTTCGGCGCCACGATATCCATCATCGCCTGCATGATCGAGGGCACGCCCGCCATCACGACCACATTGTCGATCTTGAAGCCGGGCGCCAGGATGGTCGCGCTCTGGATCAGGTCGGCGCCGTCGGGGATTCGCGCCATCCTCAAGCGAGCCTCGTTCAGGTCCTGTGCGCTCCAGCGCTCCTTGAAGCGGGCGACCACCTCCGGGTGATAGCCGATGCCGACGCCGAACGCTTTCGCGACGCTGTCGGCGGTGATGTCGTCATGGGTCGGCCCGATGCCGCCGGTGGTAAAGACGTAGCTATAGCGATGGCGCAGCGCGTCCAGCGCCGCGATGATCTCGGGCTCTTCGTCGGCGACGACACGGACCTCCTTGAGGTCGATACCGATATTGGTGAGGTATTCCGCGATGAAGCCGATGTTCTTGTCCTTGGTCCGCCCGGACAGTATCTCGTCGCCGATCACCAGGATCCCCGCCGTGACGATTTCGCTCATGATCTCTCCTTCAGCCACAGGGGCGGATTACACTTGGCCGAGATACGCGCCTGCGCGCCCCTGGCCGGGCAACACGTTGAAGTTCGGCGAGTTTTGCTTCCCAAATAAGCAGCCGCCAGCCGTTTTTTCGTGCAACACCCCGGTCACCCCCGGCAAATGCTCAGGACCAATGCATATCGCGCTGGCCCGAGCCTTGCTACCATCCCGTTACGTCATGCACTGTGTCGTATGGCTTCGAGGGACAGTCGGGTTTTATGGCAGTTGCGTTCGATGAAATGAACGGCCTCGGCGGCGACCTCCGCCCGGCCTACCAGGAGCTCTCCCGCTGGCTGAAGGAGACGCCGCCGGACGCGCTGGAATATCGCCGCCAGGAAGCGGAGCTGCTGTTCCGCCGGATCGGCATCACCTTCGCGGTCTATGGCGATGCCGAAGCCCAGGAACGGCTGATCCCGTTTGACGTGATCCCCCGGATCATATCCGCGAAAGAATGGACCACCCTCGAAAGAGGTCTCAAGCAGCGGGTGCGCGCGCTCAACCTGTTCCTGCGCGACATCTATCACGGCCGCGACGTCCTGCGCGCCAATGTCATCCCCGAAGACCTGATCTTCCAGAATCCCGTGTTCCGCCCGGAGATGAACGGCCAGTCCGTGCCCCACGACGTCTACGTCCACATCGCCGGCATCGACATCATCCGGGTCGACGCGGAAAACTTCATCGTGCTGGAGGACAATGCGCGCACGCCATCCGGCGTGTCCTACATGCTGGAAAACCGCGAAATCATGATGCGGCTGTTTCCGGACCTGTTCGCCCGCCACCGGGTCGCGCCGGTGGAAAGATATCCGGACGAGTTGCTGTCGGCGTTGCGGTCGGTGGCGCCGCTTTCCGCCGCGGCCGAGCCGACCGTGGCGCTGATGACGCCCGGCGTCTACAACTCCGCATACTACGAACATTCATTTCTGGCCGACAAGCTCGGCATCGAACTGGTGGAGGGCCGCGACCTCATCGTCAAGGACGATGAGGTGTTCATGCGCACCACCGAGGGCCTCAAGCGCGTCGACGTTATCTACCGCCGCGTCGACGACGACTTCCTCGACCCCCTCACCTTCCGCCCGGATTCGGCGCTCGGTGTGCCCGGACTGATGTCGGCCTACGCCGCCGGCAACATCACGCTCGCCAACGCGGTCGGGACCGGCATCGCCGACGACAAGGCGATCTATTCCTACATGCCCGAGATCGTGAAATTCTATCTCGGCGAAGAACCGATCCTGAAGAACGTGCCGACGTGGCGCTGCCGTGAGCCAAAGGACCTCGCTTACGTGCTCGACAACTTAAGCGAACTGGTGGTGAAGGAAGTGCATGGCTCCGGCGGCTACGGCATGCTGATCGGGCCTGCCGCGACCAAGGCAACCATCGAGGCGTTTCGCGACAAGCTGAAGCGCGAGCCGGAAGGCTTCATCGCCCAGCCGACGCTGGCACTCTCGACCTGCCCGACCTGCACCGAAGCCGGCCTCGCGCCGCGTCATGTCGATTTGCGGCCCTTCGTGCTGACGGGAAGCGACCACGTCACCATCGTGCCGGGTGGCTTGACGCGCGTGGCGCTGAAGGAAGGCTCGCTGGTGGTGAATTCGAGCCAGGGCGGCGGCACCAAGGACACCTGGATACTGGATGAATAGATCAGGCCCCAAGAGAGCGATATCCTTGCATGCTGTCGCGTACCGCTGAAAACCTCTATTGGCTCGCCCGCTACGTCGAACGCGCGGAATATCTGGCGCGCACCATCGAGGCGACCTTGCGCGTCACCGCGCTGCCGAACGCCTATGTCGGCAAGACCAATGAGTGGGACTCGGCGCTTCTGACCGCGGGGGTCAGCGCCAGCTTTTACGAGACTTACAAGGAAGCCGACGAGCAGAGCGTCGTCGATTATCTGTCGTTCTCCCCGGCCAATCCGTCCTCGATCAAGAACTGCATCGAAAATGCCCGGCTCAATTCCCGTTCGGTGCGAACCGCGCTGACGAGCGAGATGTGGGACACCATCAACTCCGCATGGATCGACCTTCAGGAAGTCTGGGGCAAAGGCACCAAGACCCGCGAGGAACTGGCCAGGTTCCTGCGCTTCGTGCAGGAGACCTCGCTGCGGTTCGATGGCTCGGCCTACCGGACCATGCTGCGCAACGACGCCTACTGGTTCTCAAGGCTCGGCCTGCATCTGGAGCGCGCCGACAACACCGCCCGCATCCTGGACGTCAAGTACCACGTGCTGCTGCCCGAGGAAGAACATGTCGGCGGTCCGCTCGATTATTATCAGTGGACCTCGATCCTGCGCTCGGTGTCGGCGCTGACCGCCTACCACTGGGTCTATCGCGAGACGCTGAAACCGTGGCTGATCGCCGATCTTCTGATCCTCAATGATTCGCTGCCGCGGTCGCTGGCGAGCTGTTACGGAAATCTGGTGCGCAATCTCGACCAGATCGGGGTCGCCTATGGGCGCCAGGGCGCCGCCCAGCGCCACGCCCGCGGGGTGCGCAACCGGCTGGAACACAGCCATATGGATGATATCTTCCAGCATGGCGTGCATGAATTCATCCAGGAATTCATCGCCGATAACTCAAGGCTGGGTGAAATCATCACCAAGCAGTATCTGATTTGATGGATTTGGTATAAGCACAGCCAAACACCGTCATTGCGAGCCAACGGGTCGCGCGAATGCGCGCCCGATGGTAAACTCCGCCGAAGCAATCCATCCTTACTCTTCCGCCCGATGGATTGCTTCGTCGCTTCACTCCCTTGCGCAAATGCCTTGCGTTTGTCGCGGGCAATGACGATCCTCTGAATCTCGAACCTTCGCTCCGCTCCGGTACAACTCATGCGCCTGCGCATCGCCCATTCCACCACCTATCGCTACGAACCGGCGGCGACCGGCGTCATCCAGATCCTGCGGATGACGCCCGGCAGCCATGACGGGCAATATGTCGCCGAATGGCAGATCGACGTTTCCACCGACGCACGGCTGCACGTGCATCAGGACGCCTTCGGCAATGTCACGCATGTGCTGACCGAGGGAGCGACCGCCGATCTCACCGTCAGCGTCGAAGGCCTGATCGAGACCCACGACACCGGCGGCGTGCTGCGGGGCACCGACGAGCGGTTCCCGCCGAGCCTGTTCCTGCGCTCAACGCCGCTCACCGAAGTGAATCCCGCGATGGCGGCATTTGCGCGCGAGCTTCGTTCGGAATCGGAAGACGACGCGCTCGGGTTCCTGCATGCGCTGATGCTGCAGATCAACGATCACATGACGTTCGATGAAGATCCCACCAACAGCGGAACCTCGGCGATCGAGGCCTTTGGGCTCAAGCGCGGGGTGTGCCAGGACTACGCGCATATCTTCATCGCCTGCGCGCGCTCGGGCGGCGTGCCCGCGCGTTTTATCTCCGGCCATTTCCTGCGCTCCGATGGCATGGTCCATCAGCAGGCGGGACACGCCTGGGCCGAAGCCTGCGTGCCTGATCTCGGCTGGATCGGGTTCGATCCGGCCAACGCCA
This sequence comes from uncultured Alphaproteobacteria bacterium, assembly GCA_963742085.1. Taxonomy (GTDB): domain Bacteria; phylum Pseudomonadota; class Alphaproteobacteria; order Rhizobiales; family Xanthobacteraceae; genus Bradyrhizobium. Next base: position 175,239 of record CAVUKM010000009.1, read on the forward strand.
TCTGCACCACGGATGCCCATGCCCGCGTCGCCATCGGACTGGATTATCTCGGCGCAGCTCCCGTGCGCGGCACCCGCTACGGCGGCGGGATGGAAACCCTGTCGGTGGCGGTCAAGGTCGAGCAGGTCGGACGGCCCGGTCAATGGCAGAGCCAGTCGTAGTCCAAGTGGTCGCGTCGCACGTCAAGGCCGGCCGGCTCGGGAGTTGGAGGGCATCATGGGATTGCTTGTCGATGGCCACTGGCAGGATCAATGGTACGACACGAGAAGCACCGGTGGCGGCTTTGTGCGGCCGGAATCAGCCTTCAGGAATTGGGTGACGCCCGATGGCTCTCCCGGGCCAAGCGGCGTGGGTGGTTTCAAGGCGGAGCCCGGGCGTTACCACCTCTACGTCTCTCTCGCCTGCCCGTGGGCGCATCGAACCCTGATTTTCCGCAAGCTCAAGGGGCTTACGGACATGATCGGTCTCTCTGTCGTGCACTGGCTTATGCTGGAAAACGGCTGGACGTTCATGGACGGGCCGGGTGTCATTCCGGATCCTCTCTACGCCGCCCGCTTTCTCTACGAAATCTATAGCCGGAGCGAGCCCCACTATACGGGGCGCGTCACCGTACCGGTGCTTTGGGACAAGGCGACCGCGACCATCGTGAACAACGAATCCTCCGACATCATCCGGATGTTCAACTCAGCCTTCGACGCCTGTGGCGCGACGGCAGGCGACTATTATCCCGAGCAACTCCGAGCGGAAATCGACGCCCTGAATACCCGCATCTACAGCAAGGTGAATAATGGCGTCTATAAAGCGGGCTTCGCCACCACGCAACAAGCCTACGAGACAGCCTTTGTCGAACTGTTCGAAACCCTGGATTTCCTCGAAGAACGTCTGGGCTCGCGGCGCTATTTGATGGGAGATCGTTTGACGGAGGCGGATTGGCGTCTCTTTACAACGCTGGTGCGTTTCGACCCGGTGTATGTCGGCCATTTCAAGTGCAACCTGCGTCGAATTGCGGACTATCCCAAACTGTCGGGTTACCTGCGCGATCTCTATCAGGTGCCCGGCGTCGCCGAGACCGTGAACCTGGTGCATATCAAAGGTCACTATTACCAGAGCCACCGCATGATCAATCCATCCGGCATCGTGCCCTTGGGACCAGAGATCAGGTTCGTTTAGACCGTCGAACCCAACACGGCATCTTCCTCCCGGACTCCGCCTTGCCCCGGAGAACGACGTTAGGTAGAGTGCGAGACCAGAACCTCATCCTGGATGTCGGCCAAGTGGCTTGGCGGCGCAGCCCGCAGAAGCCCAAGCTTGTTCGGCGTCGAGCTCACGGCGGACACCATGCAAAAGCTCCAAAGCCAGGGTGTACACCACATCACGCTCACCGGAGCCAACCGGCAAACATCAATCGATTTCTGGGAGGGCGTGCTCGGCATGCCTTTCGTGTTCGAGCAGCCCAATCTCGACAAGGCGTCCGAAAGCCACCTTTATTTCGATCCCGGCGATGGAAGGCTCGTCACCATTTTCACCGACGAGAATCGCAAACCCGACCCGCGGCGGACGCCGACGGAGCCTGGCTGCGTGCATCACATCGCCTTTTCCGTCTCACGCGCCACCTTCTCGCAGGCGGTAAAACGTCTGGACGAACGCGAGATCAAGCATAGCGGCGTCAAGGACAGGGGCTTCATGGATTCCATCTATTTCACCGATCCATTGGGCCTTCTGATCGAGCTTGCCTCCTACCGTTTTGAACCTCCGCACGGCTTTACGCATGCGGACGTGCTGCTGGAGGCCCACAAGATCCGCCTCGCCCGCGGAGACTACAACATTGCGGAGGTTCATCTCGCCGATGCGATCGAGGCTCTTATGACGCGGCGCAACGCATCGCTCTCCGCCGACAGGTCGCCGAAGAATCCTTATTGAGCATACCCGATACGATTAATAAAATACAAAGGGAGGAAAACCGTGAAACTGAATGTGCTGAAGCCGAGTGTGAACAACATGGCCGTGCGTGTCTTCGTGCGCGCAGCCAATCTGGAATTCACGGAAGACGATGTCTATGGCAAGACGCGTACACCGGAGTTTTTGGCGAAAAATCCTGCACACTTGACCCCGATGCTGGAAGCAAAGGAATTGCCGAAGGGTGGTATGTGGGAAAGCTGCGCCATCATGCAGTATCTCTGCAACAAGCATGAGATAACCAAATTCTATCCGAAGGCGCCCGAGCAGCGCGCCATGATCGACAGCGCCATGTTTTATCTCGTTGGTACGCTCTATCCCCTGGTGGCGCGTGGCACTTATCCGGCGCTCGGCTTCCCGCTATATCCGGGTGAAGTGGGCGCAAGCGATGCCGATACGACCGCAAAGGAGGCGGCGCAGAAGTCCGCAATCGCCGCGATCGCCGAGCCGCTCGAGGTGTTCCACAAGTTTTACATGGACGGAAAGCCCTTCATCGGCGGTGCCACGCCCTCGATCGCCGACATAAGGCTTGCAGTTACCCTCGAATTTCTTTCGGTTATCGATTATGCGCTGCCTTCCTGGGCCAAAACCTACATCGCTGATATCGAGAAATCCCTGGGCAAGGCCTATGCGGAACCCGCGGCCGACGTGCGCGGTTATATTGCCTATGTGAAATCGCAGAAAAAGTAAGAGAGCCGTCGTCATGGTCGCCGGCGTGGCGCCGGCCAGCGATCACGGCGACGCGCGGTTGTTGGTGGCTTTCAGGGGAATGACGTTCGACGGATCGGTCTAACTGCAAAATTTTGGCAGGCAGTGCGGATTTAGTTTGCTCGGCGTTCAATCGTCACTATGGGATGTGGCCTCCACTCGCGCGCCAGCCTTTCCGCCTCCGTGATTTGCGCGCTCGTCATAAGCGCCATGAGCCTGTCTCGTTGTTCCAACGCCGTGTATTTCGACGTATCGACCATCTTGACGCCAAGCGGACCAGGTGCCTTTGTATCCCCGGACGCTGCGGCCAAAGTGAACCACATGAGCGCCTGGACATAATCCTGAGCCGTGCCGCGACCTGACGCAAACATGGCCCCGATATTGTACTGCGGACTGTGTATCCACGTGTTACCGGGTCGCTCGTAAATCTTGTTCGCCGCACGTCGGTACCATCGAAATGCCTCGGCATCGTCCTGTGCAACGGAAAGGCCATGTTCGTAAGCGATGCCAATGACATTTTCCGCGTAGGAAGAGCTTTGATCCGCAGCGAGGTGATACCACCTGAAGGCTTCGCCAAAGTCTTGCGGGACGCCAAGTCCCAGAGCATAGATGTCGGCGAGATTGTTTTGGGCTAAGACCAAGCCCTGATCCGCGGCAAGACGAAACCATTTCACCGCATCGGCTTCGTTTCGCTCGACACCCCAGCCTCGTTGATACAAAATCCCAACCTCGTTCTGCGCGTCCGCCAACCCCTTGTCGGCTGCAATTCGCATCCACCTCATTCCCAAAGCGTAGTCCTGCGGGACACCCCGGCCCTTGATGTACATGATTCCGAGAAGGCGTTCGGCGTAGGTGTTGTCTTGATCTGCCAAGGTCCCGAGTAATCGCAGGGCGGTTACGTAGTCGCCAATATTGAGCGCCGCCTCCGCGTCCTCGAACTGGCCTGCGTTAACAGGAAGGACAGACGCCAGGGTCCATAAAGTGACGGCAAACGATATGAATGGATTTCTGAACACGACGATCATTTCGGGTTCTTGTCTGTCTGAAGACTATGTTGGCTTAAAATCGTGCATCAAATAGCCGACATCCGGGCTGGCTCGGCGTATGGACTTGCTCAAGCATTGCACTCTCCCCCGCCTGGTTCGAAAATGGCCAATAACGCTGCTTGCGGCCGCGCGTTGCATAGAGGCAACACCTCTTGGGAAAGGCTGATCGACCACAGCTTCGCCATTGCGTAGTCATATTGTATCCGGAAAATCGACCCGTTGCATGCTTGACTGAGCAGCTCAGGTGGAGGCGTTTGGAGATTGGGCTCATGAACCCGCGGCGACCTGCGACAGTAGCGGCGACCTTGTGTGGAGCGGGGGCTATCGCTTGGTTTGCGGGCTTCGCTCCGGCCGACACCGGGAATACCGCGGCGCCAACCCTGAACCACCTCGCACCATTTCTCACCGCCGACTTCCATCCCGCCGACGCGCCGCAACCAACGGCAACGGACAACGCCGGAATCGGCAACCTCGACGTTGCGAGGACCGCCGAACCGGTAAGCGAGATGGCCACCGACAAGACGGCCGCCCCGGATGAGCCGAAGTCGATTGTCGAGGCCGCGTTGACCGATTCGTCGGAGCTGCTGCCGCCCGAAACGCCGCCCGCTCAGTCGGCGACAGCGATCGCGCCTGATGCGCTACCTAAAGACGCCAGGGACGCTGTCGGCTCCATCGAAATTCTCGACGAATGCCTGGTAGTCGACCCCTGCATCGACCGATACCTGTGGGCGCTCTACCAGCGGACGCCCAAGGAGGACACCATCAAGGTGCAGGAGCAGAGGAAAGTGACGGTCAAGAAGAAGGGTAGAACGGTGACTGTCACGAAAACCTTCACCAGGCCCGTCGATGAGGATTTCGCGTGGAAAGATCCAAAGGCGGCGGAAAAAGCCGGCATGCCTATGATGGACTACGTGATCGGTGGCATGGATCGGAGCTTCAAACTCAAGCTGTTTCATGTGCTTCACGCTGCGGAGAAGGCCGGGCTGTCGCCCGGCATAACCAGTGCGTTCCGCGATGACTACCGTCAATCGATTGCGAGCGGCCTGAAGGCGGCGACCGACAGGTCGTACCATGGCGGCAGCTCCCATGGCGGCTATGGCCACGGGCTCGCCGCCGACATTGTGAGCGTCAGTGGCGGTACACGGGACCAGCGATGGAATTCCAGCGAAAGCCTCTGGAAATGGATCGATGCTCACGGGAAGGAGTTTGGAATCGGCCGACCTTATCTCGATAGAGATCCGCCGCACGTGGCGCCGATTGACGGCAAGGAATATGCATCTCACCGCGGAACGAAAATTCAACACGCGGAAAAAGTTCAACACGCGGAATCGAATATGAAGAAGCGCAACCGGCTGGCTGCGCGGGACGATCACAGCGCGGCAAAAACACCCAAGAAACGCAAGATGGCCGCGCTCCAGCGCAGCTAGATCCAAGTCCGGATCACTTTCAGGAGCCCGCAAATCCGCGACGCTGGCGGCATTCGCCGCATGACGGCAGTCGCGCGCCTGCGAACGGCCAGTCCGGAGATCCCGGGCCAGGAGTTGCCCCCGGTTTCAAAAGCCGCCAACTCTGCCGGAGCATGATCCGGAAAAGCGGGAACCGGTTTTCCCTCGGGACAAACGCGAAGCGTTTGCCCGGGAGCTCATGCTCAAACAAGGAAACCAGATCGTGATCGGATTCAATTTGATCGGATCATGATCTAGTGCAGACGACGCGCTACTCCATGTTTCGTTGAATCGTAACAACCGACCAACCTTACGAATTTTTGCGGATGCATCTCAGCACCGTGAGAGCCCAGGGCATCCTGGTGTGACATCGGGCCATGGTCACCGTTGTCGTCGCGCACATCTTTTTCTTGCAGGAATTCGGCAGATGCTGCGCCCATTCTGGGGGAAATCATGGACAACTCCCTTGCATCGACTTCGATGACTATCATGGCGCAAAACCCCGTGGATTGAATTGATCCGGATCAATTGGCTACCGTCAGAGCCTCCAGGCAGCGGCCACCGATGCGCGAACCCGCCGTGCCGCGCCCGCGGTGATCGGTTCCTGCAGTGGTGCACGTGAGCGTTAGACAGCCTCGCGAAACTGGTATGCGGAGACCACGCGGTCGCGTCCTTCGCTCTGGGCACGCAGCAGCGCGTCGTCAGCGGCCACTCCCGGAAAATCAGCCCGCGTTCGCCGAAAACCCGGTCGGGTATGAGAAATCCAGGCTAGGCCGCGCCGTCGTGGACTTCCGCGGCCATCGCCCAGCGGTTGCGGCCATTTCGCTTGGCCTCGTACATCGCGGCGTCTGCGGCCTCAATGAGCGATACCGGATCATCCGTGTCGGGCCCGGGGCAGGTCAGCGCGATGCCGACACTGACGGTCACGACGGCCTGACCTGCGACGCCATCGTGAGCGATTGCCATCTGCTCGACCCCGCGGCGCAGCCGCTCGGCGGTAGCCTGGGCCGACGCGATGGACGCCGCATCGATCAGCACGAGGAACTCTTCGCCACCAAACCGGGCAATGAAGTCGTCCTCGCGCAGGCTGGCACGCATGGCCTCCGCCACGCTCCGCAGGCAGTCGTCGCCAGCCTGGTGCCCGAAGCGGTCGTTGAAACGCTTGAAGTTGTCGATGTCCACCATCAAGGCCGCCAAGGGTTTGTGCTGCTTCCGGGCCCTCATCCAGTACAGCGGGAGCGTGGCATCCAGTGAGCGACGGTTGGGCAACCGGGTCAGGGCATCGGTCTGAGAGATCATGGCAAACTCGTCGGCCGAGCGAAGAGCGGTCTCAGCGCGCAGCTTCTCGCGCAGGATCAGCAGGTAGGACTGGCGGGTCGCTTGCTCGACGCGGTAGCAGGCCAGAACAGTGAAAACGCCCGCTGTCAGCATCTGGCCCAGAGCAAAGAGCTTCGCCTCGCTCGGCATGGTGGCTTGATCCAAGACAAAAGCCGCTGCCACGCCCAGCGACAGGGCGCAGCCGACCATGGCCTCCCTGAAGCGGAGCGCAAAAGCGATATTGCCAGCCATCAAGATCATGCCGAACGTGAAAGGATCGTAGTTGCCCGCTGGCGAGGTCGTATGTCGAAAGATCATGCAGGACGCCACCATCGCGACCACGAGGCAGCTGGCCATCCCCGCTTCGCGCCAGCGGGGTGGTACCAGATCGTATCGAATGAGTGCGAGCACCGTCAGGCTGTATAGGGTCGTCACACCGAGGCGCCAGTACAAGGCGACCTCCAGTACCTGCGGGCGAACAACGAGGTCGTTGAACAGGAACAGGTCGTACACCGCCACGCCCGCCAGCCCGGCCAAGAGCAGGTGGCGGCGACGCGCGACGCCCGTGTCTGCCTCGAAGCGCGCTTCGACTTCCGGCGCGAAGCCGAGGTGCCAACGCGGGCTGCGAAATTCCTGGGCCGCCGACTCTGGGAGTTATAACTGCGGACATTATACCTTCTCTCAAACTTGAGACTCGGTATTTCTCGAGTCGGCCGCGATCCTGATGTGATCGTCTCTTGCGACAGTCTGGCGGCGCTTGCCGAGGCGGCATCGCTACACGGAACGGAAGTTACATTTATCCAGCGGCGCGACTGACCGTACGAGCCTCGCGCGCCTGACGGCGCACTCGGAAACACACCACGAAGCTGCCCCAGCCGTGCATCGGCCGGCGGCCGGGCCCTGCGCGATCTGAGGGCGACGCGCACGCCCGCCGCCCGAACCCAAACGCTGGCCTGCCCCCGCCCTGCTGCGCCCAATCGCGTAACTCCGCTCGGGCTCTCCGGATATCAAGTTGGCCCGTGCGGAACATCTCTGCCTTGATCCAGGTCAACCGCGGATACGGCCGGCGTGACGGTGTCTTGGCCGATACGTGTGGATTACATATTACGCCGAATTCTTACGGTTGTTCTTCGAGAAGCCGACCACCTATTGCGATGCGGTCATGCAGGCTCGGTCGCTTATCTAGGAGCTGCGGCGCGCCGACCCGCTTGCGCATACGCGGCCCGCGACGAAAGACCACTTCAGGTCGAAAGCGGACGTTAAACCGTTCCGCTCGGGATCTCCGCTACCGGCACTTTTGAGACGTCCCGAATGACCCTGAGGATGTCCGCCTATCGGGGAAGACCGGAAGTGGTCGGCGGACGGTCGAACCGACACAAATGACCCCGAACGGAAATCAGGCGAGTCCTTCCTGTCTAGCTATTTCAACCGCTATGATGGCCTGTCTAGAGCGTTGATAAATCAGCGGGGTGCGCACAATGGAAGTCATGCTTCCTCCCAAGGGTCGTGACCTGCGGCTTGATCTGTTTCGCGGGCTGGCGAACTGGGTGATCTTCATCGCCCACATTCCCAACAACGTCGTTGCCTATTTCATGCTCGGAACGGGACGTTACGGCTTCAGCGACGGCGCCGATATGTTCGTGTTCATCTCGGGCTATACGTTGGCGTTTGTATATGCACGTATGCTCGTGGAGCGCGGCATGGTGATCACCGCTACGCGGATCATCAGACGGGCCTGGCAGATCTACGTCACGCACGTGTTCCTTTTCGTCGTCTACCTCGTGGAGATCGGCTATTTCGGCCAGAAATTTGGCACCGCTGAACATGCCGCCTCGTTCAATGTCAAGATATTCCTCGATCGGCCGGCCGAGGTCCTCTACGAAGGCCTGATCCTCAAGTTCAAGCCCGTCAATATGGATGTGCTTCCTCTCTTCATCGTATTGATGCTTGCCGGTCCGCTCATGCTGTGGGGGCTCGTGCGTTTTCGAAACATCACCCTGCTTGCCTCGGTCATGCTTTATCTTGCGGCGCGGCAATTCGGCTGGAATCTTCCTTCTTATCCGGAAGGAAACGTGTGGTACTTCAATCCATTCGCCTGGCAGCTGCTGTACGTGTCCGGCGCGTGGCTGGCAGTGGGCGGAGCGGCGGCAATCACGCCGTTCATCCGTTCGCGAGCGGTTCTGTTCTTTAGCGTGGCTTATCTGGCGTTCGCTTTCGTGATGGCCATGGCCAGCCGGCATCCGGACATCGCGGCGATATTTCCGCCGTGGTTCATCGGCATCTTCAACCCCAACGACAAGACCAACCTTGCCCCGTATCGTTTCCTCCACTTCATGGTCATCGCATTTCTTGTCATTCGGTTCTTGCCCCGCGATTGGCCGGGTCTGGAGTGGCGTGCCTTCAGGCCCGCCATTCTTTGCGGACAGCAGTCGATAGAAGTCTTCTGCGTCGGAACCTTCCTGTCGTTCGCAGGGCACTTCGTGCTGGTCGAGGTGTCGGACGCGATCTGGATGCAGATCGTCGTCAGTGTGGTCGGCGTCGCCTTATTGACGTTGCTGGCGTGGTACCGGTCCTGGACAAAAAGGGTCGACAGGGCTCCGAGGCAGGCGGCCCCGCCGAATCCGACACAACGCGAGGTCGGACTCCCGGCAAGGTAAGGAGGCCTTGATGTCTTACCCCGATGCATTCGACATCGCGCCGACCATACTCGAAACTGTCAGCTTCAAGGCACCGGCTATGCTCGATGCCGTGGCTTAGAAGCCGAAGTCTGCTTTTGGCACTTTTCGGACGTTGCCTGTCTAACTGACGACGTCCGTGCTCGAACGCAAAGCGGACCTCCTGCCGAAAGCACAAGCTCGATAACGCCATGCCTGCGAAAGCGGATCATCAAGCAGGCCGCAACTTCCCGATTCATAACGAACGGCGGAGTTTACTTGGATCACCCGCTGGCGCGGGAGATGACAGCGAGGGCATAAGTCCGCTCCACCGCAATCAACCGACTGATTTGCCCGACGGGCTGTTTGGCGAAATCGCTGTCCAGCCCCTTTCGAAAAAATATTTCGCTTCGTCGTTTGGTAGAAGCAGCTTTATTGATTCGCCGTCCCGCCCCACAAGAGGGGCGTATCATGATCGTCACGGACGTTGGTGCGGGATGCGATGGACGCTTGGCGACGCCAGACGAGCGGCGCATGAAGCGGACGGCGAAGTCGCGTGGTCCTGACGCCCCGACGCTGGCGTCAAGTTCCTGAGAAGCAAGCTTCTCGGGGGGCGACGGTGGCAAGAAAGCCCGGTCACCGGGGAGCGCGCTATAAGCCGTTAAAACCATTGCGCGGGGAATGCCGGGTGTTTCCGGTGTGACCGTGGTGACTAACGCGTGTGCTTTCTACCACTACACACGCGGCTGCGGGCGCATCGGGCGCCCGGCATTCCCTGCGCCCTCTTTTGTTGAGGGACCAGCTTCGACAAAAACTCGGGCGCTCTCCGTGCCGCGGGAATGCGGGTGCGCGTTCCGGCTATTTGAATTCGAACCGGAAATGATCAAACCCTCAATATTCGCAGCTCCGGTAGTTCGACGCCTCGCAGGCTTCCGCCAGCTCTTTTGCCTGCGCGAGTTCCTCGGGCGTCATGGTCTGCGACACCTCGCGCAGCTCCGTCTTCGCCTTGGCATTGCCGCGCGCCGCGGAGCGGCTGAACCACACAAAGGCGCGCACCGAACTGCGCGTTACACCCTGCCCTTTTCGATACATCACCCCGAGCAGGCTCTGCGCCTCCGCATTGCCCTCCTCCGCCATCGCCCGGAACACCGTGATCGCCGGCACGTAGTCGCCGCGATTATAGGCCGCCATGCCGTCCTCCCAGGGACCGGCGAAAGCGCCCATCGCACCCCAGATTTGCGCGGCCAGAATTAGGCCGCCAGCCACCAGTCTCCGTTTCATGTCCTGCGCCCTACCCCAAATGCGAGGCATCGTGATCCAGCCAGGCCCAGTTTGCAAACGCGATCGCGCGATCGGCGCCAAACGCCGCAGCCGGGGCAGGATTGGGGTTGGACGGGTCCACGAAATTGGATAGTAATTCCGCGCCGTCTGGGCGTTGCGGGGATGCGGAAATGACCTATTGCTGCGGAGTGCTGGTGCGGGACGGGCTGGTCATGATCGCCGACACCCGCACCAATGCAGGGCTCGACAACGTCTCGACCTTTCGCAAGCTGCACATCTTCTCCAAGCCGGGCGAGCGGATCATGGCGATCGCGAGCGCCGGCAATCTCGCGATCAGCCAGTCGGTGCTGTCGACCCTGACCGAGGGGCTGGAGGACCCGACCACCGGAGAGATCGAAACGCTCCTGAATGCGCCGACCATGTTCCAGGCCGCGCAGCGCATCGGCAAGGCGATCCGCGCGGTGCACGCCACCGAAGGTACCGCATTGAAGTCGGAGGATATCAGCTTCGACGTCTCGTTCCTGTTCGGCGGCCAGATCAGGGGGTCGCGGATGCGGCTGTTCATGGTCTATCCGGCCGGCAATTTCATCGAATGCACCACCGACACCCCCTACTTGCAGATCGGCGAGCACAAATACGGCAAGCCGGTGCTCGACCGCGCCATGCACTACGATGTCGAGTTGTACGAAGCGCTCAAGACCAGCCTGATCTCGATGGACTCGACCATGCGCTCCAATCTCGGCGTCGGCCTGCCCATCGACGTCCTGGTGGTGCGATCGGACGTCTGCGACGCCGACCTGAACCACCGCATCGAGGCGGGCGAGCCCTATTTCCACGACCTGCGATCGCGCTGGTCGGCAGCGCTGCGCGCGGCGCACCAGAATATTCCACGACCGCCCTACAAAACCGAAACACCAAAAACATAAAAAGGCAGGAAGCAAATGACCGAGGCAAAAAACAGGATCGCGCTGGTGACCGGCGCCGGTACCGGCGTCGGACGCGCGGCATCGCTGGCGCTGATGGGCGCCGGCTTCACCGTCGTGCTCGCCGGGCGGCGGCTGGAAATGCTGCAGGAGACCCGGAAACTCGGCGAAAAACTCGGCAAGAGCCTTCCGGTTGCCGCCGACATGACCGATCCCGGATCGATCGCCGCCCTGTTCGCCAAGGTGATGGACACCTATGGCCGGCTCGACGTGCTCTTCAACAATGCCGGCATGGGCGCGCCGCCGGTACCGTTCGAGGACCTCGGCCTGGCGCAGTGGCAGGCCGTGGTCGCCACCAACCTGACCGCGCCGTTCCTGTGCACGCAGCACGCGTTTCGCATCATGAAGGACCAGACGCCGCGCGGCGGCCGCATCATCAACAACGGTTCGATCTCCGCGCACGCGCCGCGGCCGTTTTCATCGGCCTATACTTCGACCAAGCACGCCATCACCGGCCTGACCAAGGCCACCAACCTCGACGGCCGCGCCTACGACATCGCGGTCGGGCAGATCGACATCGGCAACGCCGCCACGCCGATGACCGACCGCATGGTCGACGGCGTGCTGCAGCCGGACGGCCGCAAGATGCCGGAGCCGCGCATGGACGCCAAGGCGGTCGGCGACGCGGTCGCCTATATGGCCAACCTGCCGCTCGACGCCAACGTGCTGTCCATGACGGTGATGGCGAGCAAGATGCCGTTCGTGGGCCGGGGGTGAACTAGCGCTCCCTCGTCGTCCCCGCGAACGCGGGGACGAGCAGCTTGAGGGACGCGGGCGGGGGGATCATGCTTCAATTGCAATCGGCGTTCGGCATCTTCGCGTTGCTGGCGATCGCCTGGGCGTTTGGCGAGGACCGCCGCGCCGTCTCGCTGCGGCAGGCGGCCATCGGTCTCGCCGTCACCCTGCTCACCGCCGTGGCTCTCATAAAGCTGCCTTTCGTGGCGCGCGCGTTCGGCGCGATCAACGATGCCGTCGGCGCGATCTCGTCCGCCTCGCGCGCCGGCACTTCCTTCGTGTTCGGCTATCTCGGCGGTGGTTCATTGCCGTTCGACCTGAAGGCGCCCGGCGCCGATTTCATTCTCGCGTTTCAGGCCCTGCCCATCGTGCTCGTCATGAGCGTGCTCACCACGCTGTTGTTCTACTGGCGCGTGCTGCCGCCGGTCGTGCGCGGCATGGCCTGGCTGTTGCAGCGCACGCTCGGGGTCGGCGGCGCGGTCGGGCTTTCCACCGCCGCCAACATCTTTCTCGGCATGGTGGAAGCGCCGCTGTTCATCCGGCCCTACCTGGCGCAGCTGACGCGCAGCGAATTGTTCCTGGTCATGACCGGCGGCATGGCGGGCATCGCCGGTACCGTGCTCGTGCTCTACGCCACGCTGCTGGCGCCGCTGATACCGGATTCGGCGGCGCATTTTGTCATCGCCTCGGTGCTGGGCGCGCCCGCGGCGATTCTCGTCAGTTTGATCATGGTGCCGGAGATCAGCGACAGGCGCACCGGCGGCGGCCTGATCGATCCCCGGGTCGCCGTCGATCCCCTGGTCGCCAGCGATCCCCGGGTCGCTAGCGATCCCGACATGCACGCCTCCTCCACCATGGACGCGATCGTCAAGGGCACGGTCGCGGGCCTTGAACTTCTGCTCAACATCGTCGCGATGCTGATCGTGCTGGTGGCGCTGGTCTATCTTGCCAACGCGGTGCTCGGGCTCTTGCCCGATGCCGGCGGCGCATCGATTACCTTGCAGCGGCTGCTCGGCTACGCGATGGCGCCGGTGTGCTGGCTGATGGGCCTGCCCTGGCCGCAGGCGATCACGGCGGGCAGCCTGATGGGCACCAAGACCGTGCTCAACGAGCTTATTGCCTATGTCGATTTGTCGAAGCTCGGCGCGGACGCGCTCGATCAGCGCTCGCGGCTGATCATGCTCTATGCGATGTGCGGCTTCGCCAATTTCGGCAGCCTCGGCATCATGGTCGGCGGCCTCGGCACCATGGCGCCCGAGCGCCGCGACGAGATCAATTCGCTGGGATTGAAATCGATCGTTTCGGGCACGCTGACGACCTGCCTGATGGGCGCGATCGTGGGAGTGCTGAGCTGACCACCGCGGTCATTCCGGGACACGCGTTGGCGTGGAACCGGAATCTCGAGAATCCGGGTCCAGCCCTGCGGGCTGCTCCGGAACGACGCGTTTCACCCCCAGCATCGGCGCCACCTTGTCCATCACGAACGACGACCCCTCCGCGGTGAGATGGGCGTGGTCCCAGGAAAGCGGAACGCCGCCGTCGACCGTGAGCGGGCATTGCCGCGCCGGGCAAACGGCATCGACGACCGAAATGTAGGAGAACTTCGCCTGCGCCGGGAGCGCGGTCTTCATCATCTGGTCGAGCGCGAAAATACCCGGCAGCACGAAGTCCTCGGGGCGCGCTTCGATCTGGCGCAGATGCGCGCGCATCAGCATCGATGGCAGCCGCGCCCGGAACTGCACGGCCGGGCCGAGCAACACCACGGCCATGCCAAGTTCATTGAGCCTCGATATCGTTTGCCTGAGATCGGCGATCATGCCGTCGAAGCGCGGCGGGCGGGCGTATTCCAGCCAGTCCGCGGACATCACGACGAGGTCCGGCTTACGATCCCGAAAGTAGGCGTCCATCTGCGCCGCAAAGCCACGGCAGGAGGCATTGCCCTGCGCCGCCGCGTTGAGCGTCGGCATGCAGGCGGCCTGCGTTGCTTGCAGGAGATTGATGGCTCGCGGATCGGTCGCCTGGCGCAGGCCATGGAAATAATGCGCGGCCAGGCTATCGCCCCACAACAGCCAATTGCTCTCGCCGGTTGCGAGCGCGAGGCAGGAATCACCGAATACGCCGCTGGTCGGCGCAAAGCAATCTCCGAAGCGATAGAGCGGCTGATAATTGTAGGTGTTGTAGGATTCAAGCTGCAGCGCGGCGCGGTCGGCCTCCGACGGTGTCCGGCTCAGCACGATTCCGAAGGCGCTGCCGGCGAGCAGAACCACGCTCGCCAGTCCTGCAATCCGGAACGCCGCGCGCCGCGTCGGCGCCAGCGTTCGTTCGCGGAACGGCTGCTCGACAAATCGCCACGACAGATACGAGATCATCACGGTCAGCGTGAACAGCGCGATCTTGTCGAAGCCGTCCAGCACAAGGCTGTTCTTCGAGAACCGGACGAAGGTGAACAGCGGCCAGTGCCAAAGATACAGCGAATAGGAAATCTGCCCGAAGAATTTTGCGACATTGAGCGGCGAAGCGGCGCTGCGCGTCAACGAGGGCACGCCGATGCCGCTCCAGATGAACATGGCCGCGCCGATGCACGGCGCCAGCGCATTGAACCCGGGAAAGCCCGGCCCCTGGCGCAACGAGAAGATCGGGATCGCGATCAGCACCAGCGCGATGCCGCGGGCGATCCGCTGCGCCAACGCGTGACGCAGCACCGGAAAACCCGGGGCCGCAACGAGACCGCCGATCAGGAATTCCCACGCCCGTGGCGGGCTCATGAAGAACGCGTTGGCGGAACGGTCCGTATTCATCAACCAGATGCCGAGCGCGAACGACGCCAGTCCCAGCGCGCCGAGCATGACGGGCAGCGCGATGCGGCGGCCGCGTGCGGCGCGCGAAAGCCCCCAGAGCATCAGCGGCAGCGCCAGATAAAACTGCTCCTCGACCGCGAGCGACCAGGTGTGCAGCAGCGGCTTTTCCACCGCGGCATGGTCGAAATAGCCGGTCTGAAACCAGAAGAAGAAGTTCGAGGTGAAGGTCACGACGGCGGCGATCGAACGGAAAAATTCCGCGCGTTCGGATGTCAGGAGATAGTGGAAAGACGGAATCGCCGTCAGCGCCACCATGGCGTAAAGCGCAGGCAGCAGGCGGCGCACCCGCCGCTCGTAGAATCGCGCAAAGGAAAACGCGCCGCTCTGCAGTTCCGACTGGATGATCCCGGTGATCAGATATCCCGAGATCACAAAGAAGATGTCGACGCCGACAAAGCCGCCGAACACCGCCGGCGCCTCGAAATGGAACCCGACCACCGCCAGCACGGCGATGGCGCGCAGCCAGTCGATGTCTTCGCGGTAGTCGCGCCTCACGATCGCTATGCCGCCCAGGCCCGATTCCAGGCCTGATTCCAAGCCCGATCAAACGAGGCCTGGCTGCGCGCCGGGCATGCGTCGAGGCGCGCCTGCATCATGCCGACAGTTCGACCGTCTCGAAATCCGCCGGCAGGATCACCTCGAGCAATTCGACGTCGTCGGAATAGTCCATGATCAGGTGCCTGATGCGCGGCGGCTGGGTCCAGCTTGAGCCTTCCTTCATCAGGGTCTCGCCCTGCCCTTCCATGTAGGTTTTGACCCAGCCCTTGAGGACGTAGACCATCTGGAAGTCGACGTCGTGGAAATGCAGTTTTGAAACCTCATCCGGATCGCATGGCCCGATCAGCCGGATCACATGGGCCCGCGCCAGGCCCTGGCTCGCCTCGGCGACGCCGAGATCGCGGTACTTCGCGTAGGCGCGCAGGCCATCGGCTTTGAAATCCTCGTCGCGGTGATGGCTGATGGCGATGCGCTGCTTCGGACGCACGCGTTTGACCGGAGCCGGCGCGCGGCCCTTCGCCTTGAGTTTCTTGCGCGCGGTGGACTTGGCGGTGGACCTGGTGGCGGTCTTGCCGGCAGCGCTCTTGCGCGCGGGCGATTTCTTCTGCGCGGACTTGCGGGCCGCGGCACGCGATTTGGGCTTCTGCTTGGCCATTGACGTCCTCCCCTTTCGATATTGCGGGAAGACGTTAGCACAGATCGCGCGTCGTAGATAAATGGTGGGTTACGCCGGAGCTTGTCATCGGGCCGCGCCTTGCGCGGACCCGTTGGACTAACCCACCCTACAGACTACAGACCTGCCTCAGTGCAGCCGGAACACGCCGTCGACGGCGCGCAGCTCGGCGGGTTTGATCAGCTTGGAGTGGGCAATAGTGACGGCGTAAAGCGGGCCCTCGAGCTTTTGCTGCCAGAAGCTGAGAAAATCCTTCAACGCGGGGAAGTTTGGAAACAGGTCGTAGTTTTGCCAGACGTATGTTTGCAGCAGTGAGGGATGATCGGGCATCCGGTAAAGAATTTCCGCCGTCGTCAGCCCGTAACCCAGCACCTGTTTCCGGAAGTCTTCGGAAACACCAACCCGCGAGACCATGCCAACCTCCATTGCTGGAGCGCATTTTCCGAGATGGCTACCGACCAGGAGCCACCCGGTGGAGATGCGCTCACATGAGAGAAATGTGACGCACGCGACCCGCCCATCACAAGCCTAAATGTTTAACGATCTGTTGAAAAAGGTCGCGTTAGCAGCAGCTTACCGCAGCTGCTAATAGCGGACTGGGCATTTCACTTGCGACATTAAGGATGCTGAACGATTTTGGCAGGCGTCATATTCGAGTGCCAATTTTTCTGCTAGACGCCCTTGTCCCCCGCGCAAGTCTGGCTTATCTCCATTTGGCCCGCTGGCACTCGCCGGCGGCGACTGCCAATTCTCATAAATTCGAAAACATCTTCAAAAGCTTAGGAGGACTGCATGAAATTCCGTCCGCTTCACGACCGCGTCGTGGTCAAGCGCATCGACGCCGAAGAGAAGACCGCAGGCGGCATCATCATTCCGGATAGTGCCAAGGAAAAGCCCTCGCAGGGCGAAGTCATCGCCGTCGGCCCGGGCGGCCGCGACGAAGCCGGCAAGCTGATCCCGATCGACATCAAGGTCGGCGACCGCGTGCTGTTCGGCAAGTGGTCGGGCACCGAGGTCAAGCTCGACGGCCAGGAGCTGTTGATCATGAAGGAGAGCGACATCATGGGCGTTCTCACCGACCTCCCCACCGCCAAGAAGAAGGCCGCTTAAGCACTGCACCGCCCTCACCCTGAGGAGCGCCCGCAGGGCGCGTCTCGAAGGGTGAGAGAGAATTAGCCTCATCCTTCGAGACGCGGACAAGTCCGCTCCTCAGGACGAGGGGACAGATCAACTCAGGGAAAACAGATATGTCAGCTAAAGAAGTCAAATTCGGCGTCGATGCCCGCGACCGCATGCTGCGCGGCGTCGACATTCTCGCCAACGCCGTCAAGGTGACGCTCGGCCCCAAGGGCCGCAACGTCGTGCTCGACAAGTCGTTCGGCGCTCCCCGCATCACCAAGGACGGCGTCACCGTCGCCAAGGAAATCGAGCTTGAGGACAAGTTCGAGAACATGGGCGCCCAGATGGTGCGCGAAGTCGCCTCCAAGTCGGCGGACGCTGCCGGCGACGGCACCACCACCGCGACCGTTCTGGCGGCCGCGATCGTCCGTGAAGGCGCCAAGTCGGTTGCCGCCGGCATGAACCCGATGGACCTGAAGCGCGGTATCGACATGGCGGTGGAAGCCGTCGTCGCCGACCTCGTCAAGAACTCCAAGAAGGTCACCTCGAACGAGGAAATCGCCCAGGTCGGCACCATCTCCGCCAACGGCGACGCCGAGATCGGCAAGTTCCTCTCCGACGCCATGAAGAAGGTCGGCAATGAGGGCGTCATCACCGTCGAGGAAGCCAAGTCGCTCGAAACCGAACTCGATGTCGTGGAAGGCATGCAGTTCGACCGCGGCTACATCTCGCCCTACTTCGTCACCAACGCCGACAAGATGCGCGTCGAATTCGACGACGCCTACATCCTGATCAACGAGAAGAAGCTCTCCAACCTGAACGAACTGCTGCCGCTGCTCGAGGCAGTGGTGCAGACCGGCAAGCCGCTGGTCATCGTCGCGGAAGACGTCGAAGGCGAAGCGCTCGCCACCCTCGTCGTCAACCGTCTGCGCGGTGGCCTGAAGGTTGCGGCCGTCAAGGCGCCGGGCTTCGGCGATCGCCGCAAGGCCATGCTGCAGGACATCGCCGTCCTGACCGGCGGCCAGGCGATCTCGGAAGATCTCGGCATCAAGATGGAGAACGTCACGCTCTCCATGCTCGGCCGCGCCAAGAAGGTGATGATCGACAAGGAGAACACCACCATCGTCAACGGCGCCGGCAAGAAGGCCGACATCGAGGCTCGCGTCACGCAGATCAAGGCGCAGATCGAGGAAACCACCTCGGACTACGACCGCGAGAAGCTGCAGGAGCGTCTGGCCAAGCTCGCAGGCGGCGTCGCGGTGATCCGCGTCGGCGGCGCGACCGAGGTCGAGGTCAAGGAACGCAAGGATCGCGTTGATGACGCGATGCATGCGACCCGCGCGGCGGTGGAAGAAGGCATCGTGCCGGGCGGCGGCGTCGCTCTGCTGCGCGCCTCCGAGCAGCTCAAGGGCCTGCGCACCAAGAACGACGACCAGAAGACCGGCGTCGAGATCGTGCGCAAGGCGCTGTCCTGGCCGGCCCGCCAGATCGCGATCAACGCGGGCGAAGACGGTTCGGTCATCGTCGGCAAGATCCTCGAGAACAAGTCGTACAACCACGGCTTCGACTCGCAGACCGGCGAATATGGCGACCTCGTCAAGAAGGGCATCATCGACCCGACCAAGGTGGTTCGTGCGGCGATCCAGAACGCGGCGTCCGTTGCCGCTCTCCTGATCACCACCGAAGCCATGGTGGCCGAACTGCCGAAGAAGAACGCCGGCGCTGGCGCTGGCGGCATGCCTCCGGGCGGCGGCATGGGCGGCATGGATTTCTGATCCATCCGTTCAAACGGTTCATCCAGGAATGCAAAACCCCGGCAGCGATGCCGGGGTTTTTGTTTGATGGATCGCAAGTTCCGCCCGCCTCACTCCACCCGCGCCACCACCGCGAGCCGCTTGATGCCCTGGTTGCGGTAGGCATTGAGGAACGCGTTGTAATCCCTGAACGACACGCAGCCGTTGGAATCGCCGTTGGGGCCGAGCATGAAGGTATGGGCGAGCAGGCCGGATCGCCCGTAGATCGACTCTTCGCCGCCGATCGGGTTCAGCCGCAATGCCGGCACGCCGTGAAACAGCGCCTCCCGCGGCGTCAGTTCATAGATATGCGGCGGCGTCACGCCCCGCATCCTGATGTTGGCGGAACTCGGGTCATCCAGCTTCGCGCCAAGGCCGGAATGCGCCTCGAGTTTTGTGCCGTCGGGCAGGTAAACCGTGTGCGCGGAAATATCGTAGACCGCGGTCGATTGATCGTAACGCGGCGTGTTGCCCGCCAGCGCCGGATTCTGCGTCGGGCCGAGGCTGCCGGTAGCGCTGGCGTCGGCGGAGGCGAACGACAGCAGCGACGGTCCATGCGGTTGCGGCTTGCCCCAGAGCTTTTCGAAAACCGTCTGCTTCTCGTTCGAGGCAATCGACATCACCGCCGCTTTCGCGCGTTGCGCCATGTCGCGGACCGACGCCCCCGCCGTCTTCGCCGGCCTGGACTCGGCGGAACCTGGCGCGGGCGGAATTGCCGCGAGCTGAACCGGCGCCCGTGGCGGCGTCGCTTCCTTCGGCCTGGCTGCGGCGGCGAGCTTCGAGGTGTCGGGCTGCGGGGCCGGCGCCACGCCTTGCGCTGCGGCGGCCGCAAACCGGTCATCGAATGACAGCGAGGGAGGCGATGGAACGGCTGCGGGCGCGGAAATCAATGGCTGCGGTTCGAGCTCGGCAACCTGCGTGCTGTCGGCCGCCGGCGCCCTGCGGACCGCAACACCGGCCCACCGTCGGTTCACAGGCTCATCGAAGCCCGGGGCGCCGAGTTGCGGAAACGGGCTCGCCGCGAAAATATTCGCATAGACCGTCCATGCGCAACCGAGCACCGCAACGCTGATCGCCGCGCTGGCAAGAAAACTATGAGGGGTGGTCTTCCGGGCTGATCTTCTGGGTTGGGACGCCGCGAAACTGTAACACGCAACTGTACTGGTACTCATCCGCCTCGCATCCAGACTGGCTCCACCTTGCTCCCCCGTGCAGCCGGCATTCGAAGAGGTGCTCTTCCAAAGCACATTCGAAGGCCGGCCTGCGCGCGATGATCCGCCGATATTCCGATGAAACATCTCGCAGAGGCGCGGAGCGTCATTAAGGCGACTTTTAGTTAAATGCGGATTAAGTGCGGGCAGTTGTTGGGCAGTCCCATTTTGATACGCATAGGCGCGGATTTGCCCGCAAATTTACGGACAAATCGCGGCGATATTGCTTGCCGCGTATGCCTTACGCGAACCGGTTGCGCAACCTCGCTCAAAAACGCGCTCAGAGGCGAGCTTCGGATACAAGCCCGTGCCGCGCCTCTCGGGCGTAGAGTTGAGAATGGTCCATATCGGCATCGCGCCGCTGCCCCAAAAATGCCTGATTGTGCCACCCCTCCACCTGAAGACGTTGAATCCCGCGTCGTCACCGCTGTTTCGGTCGCCCCGCAATAGTCGCCGCTGAAGTCGAAGAAGACGTCCCGACAGAGCGGCAGATGGCGCCGGCCGCGCTCGTGCTTGAACGCGACAAGGCGCTCGACCGGCGACCGCGCCACCGGTCCGGCCGCTTGATTCCCGGATGCATCGAAGACGGGGTTATTTCCCGTCTAATCACAGCGAAGCGCCGCCACGACATGGTCGCCCTCGCCAAGTCTTAGTAAACTCACCCGAGGCGATTCGTCAGGCGCTCAGCCAAAACGGTCGATGGGCGCGACCTATCCCAAGCCTTCAGGAGACACCGATGCAAAGCGTGGGGCGCAAGCTGGCATTCGTACTGGCCTCCTCCAATCACGGAACCATGATCGTCAACCGATTCGATTACCGCATGGTCGATTCGCAGCGGGGCTTTGGGGTCGGCCATCAGATCCTGGAAACTGCGTCCTTCGACCCCTCGGAAGTCAAGCTGGTGGTTGATTTGCTCGCCCTTCGCCGCAATCATCACGGCGACGGCGTCGTGGCGATCGATTGCGGCGCCAATATCGGCGTTCATACCATCGAGTGGGCGATGTCGATGACGGGTTGGGGATCGGTCCTTTCCATCGAGGCGCAAGAGCGCGTTTACTATGCCCTCGCCGGCAACATCGCGATCAATAACTGCTTCAACGCCATCGCGGTGCACGGCGCGGTGTCGTCGGAAAGCGGAGTTATGAAGATTCCAAATCCCAACTATTTCGTTCCATCCAGCTTCGGCAGCCTCGAGCTGCGCCAGCGAAATGGCAACGAGTTCATCGGCCAGCCGATCGATTACGAGAATACCGTCAACGTCCGGAAACTGGCGCTCGATGAGTTCAACTTGCCGCGCGTCGATCTGATCAAGATCGACGTCGAAGGGATGGAACTGGAAGCGCTCGAGGGAGCAAGCGACACGATCAATCGATGCCACCCGATCATGCTGATCGAGAAGATCAAGACAGACGCCGAAAAGCTGCATCAATGGCTGGGCGAGCGCGGATACGAGATCATCGAGGCCGGGATCAACATGCTCGCCATCCACGAGAGCGACAGCACGCTCGCGGAGATCAGGCCGAACCAGCCTTCGGCTCAGCCCGCCGCCTGAGAGCCAACGGCAAGGTCACGCTGGGTCGCTCACGGCAACAATTCCGGCGGCGGCGAATTGTCGAGCACCGCGCCTTTGGCGCCTTCGAGCAGATCCAGCCCGTAGGTTTCGATCGTGAGCGGCCCGCGCATGCGCTTGAGCTCCGCGACCCGCGTCACCTGCGCAAACCTGTCCTTCAGGTAGGGTTGCGCGACCGGCCGGACCTCGTCGACATATAACAGCTTGCCGGACAACGGCGCCGGGTCGGGCTCGGGCATGTTGACCCAGCGAATGCGCTGCGTAGGCTGCACCACACAGCTATCCTTCGGAAGATAGAAGGCGAGCCAGGCCGTCGTGCCGTAGTCCGGCGCCAGCACGCACGCAGCGCCGGTGCGGATGCGAACGGCCTCGATTGCGGCGGCGAGCTGCGGCCAGCCGACGCCGACGCTGCGAACGGTCGCGTCACGGCGGAAGCCCGAGAGCGCACCGGTGTTGGCCTGCACGATCAGAAGCGCGAACATTATAATGCCCGCTGGCGCAGCCCAGCGCCGGCAAAAATCAGCGACGCGTTGCCCGCGCTCCTGCCATCGCGTCAGGTGCGCAGCCACGGCGGCGGCAATCGCGAAGGCCGGGTAGACCGGCGCGAACCAGTTGGCCTCGACGCGGGCGTGCAGCGAATGCCACATGAAATACACCACGATGGTCCAGAAGATCGCGTTGATCAGCGCGCGCGCGGCCGGGGCGCCGTCATCGCGCCTGGCCAGCGCGTAGAGCCCCATCGCACCCAGGACAAAGACCAACGGCGTTGCGAAGGCGATCTGGGTCGGGATCAATTCGCCGATGAATGACGGCTTGAATTCCTCGATCCGGGACCGCCCGATCTGCTTGACGAAGGAAACCCAATGGTGATCGGCGTTCCAGAGAATGACCGGGGAAAATATCGCAACTGCAACGATACCGCCAAGATATGGCCACGGTGAGATCGGCCAGCGGCGCAATCCCGGGACGCTCAGCAGCCAGATCAGGATCGCCGGACCGAAAAACAGCGCAGTGTATTTCGACAACAGCGCCACGCCGACCGCCGCGCCGACCGCGAGCCACCATGCGCCCCGCCCGGTCTCCAGCACCTTGGCGAGAAAGAACAGGACAAGGCTCGAGGCCACCAGCAACGGCGAATCCGGCGTCACGATCAGCGTACCGACCGCCGCCATCAGGGTGACGTTCAACAGAATGGTTGCGGTTGCGGCCACGCGCTGGTTGCCGAACAGGATCGCGGCCGTGCGATACAACGCAAAGCTCATCGGCAGCGCGAGCAGGATCGACACCAGCCGCACGCCGAACCCGGTGTCGCCGGCGATCAGCGTGCCGAGGCGGATGATGATGGCGACGCCGGGCGGGTGATCGTAGTAGCCGAAAGCAAGATGCTTCGACCACATCCAGTAATAGGCTTCGTCGAAAGTCAGCGGCGTCCAGGCGGCGGCGGCAAGCCGCAGCGCCACCAAAGCCGCTACCGTGAGCGAGGTGTTGCGGACGAGCCGAGCCTCGCTTGGATTCATCGATAGTTCATCGCTTGCGCCAGACGAACAGTCCCGACATCGCGTAGTTCCAGACCACGCCCATCAATGCACCGGCCGCGCCCGCCAGCCACCATATCGGCTGCTGATCGTAGACCGAAAACGCCACGCCGACATTTGCGAGGAGACCGACGCTGCAGACGAGATAAAACAGCAACAGGCCGCGCAGGATCGCAAAACCCTTCAGCCGCTGGTCGCGATAGGTGAGAAAATTGTTGAGGATGAAATTGCTGGTCATGGCCGACAGCGCGCCGCAGGCCTGCGAGACCGGAAAAGGCAGGCCAAAGGCTTCCAGCGCGACATAAAGCGCCGCGAAATGCACGATCAGGCCGATTGACCCGACCATCGCAAACAACAGGAAGCGCAGCGACACGATGTCGTTGGTCAGCTTCGCCAGCACCAGCCCCAGGAAATCCAGCGCCACCATGGAATTGAGCTTGCTCTCGCCATGCAGCCGCGAGCCGAAGGTGTAGGGAATTTCCCGGACGCGCAACTTGCCGCGCGCGGTAGCGACGATATCGAGCAGGATCTTGAAGCCCTGGGTGGAGAGCTGCGGCGCCAGCTGCTCGAAGCGATCCCTGCGGATCATGAAGAAGCCGCTCATGGGATCGGCGATCTTGACCCGCAGTACGCGTTTGGCGACCTCGGTCGCGAGCGCGCTGGCCCCTGCCCGCTGACGGTTGAAGCTGTCGGCGCTGCCGCCCTCGATATAGCGGCTGCCGACCACGAGGTCGAACTCGCCGCCTTGCAGCAGCGCCAGCATTTTCGCCAACTGGGTCTCATCGTGCTGCAAGTCGGCGTCGATCACGGCGGCGTATGGCGCGCTCGATGCCAGGATACCCTCGATGCAGGCGCCCGAGAGACCGCGCCGCCCGATCCGCCGGATGCAGCGAGCCCGGTTATCCTCGCGCGCCAGCGCCCGCACGACATCCCAGGTACCGTCGGGGGAATTGTCATCGACGAAGATGACCTCAAACGCCGTGCCTGCCAGCGCCGTCTCCAGCCGCCGAAACAGCGTGGTGACGTTGTCACGCTCGTTGAAGGTAGGGACGATGACCGAAAGCTGGGGCAAAGCAGCGGCCTGCGGCGGGTTCACGGGCCCCGGCTGTGTGGCGTCATTCATGCCGCCAGCGTATATCCGATAGCCCTTGGGGATGCCAAGGCGGAGTTCCCGAAAGACCGGTGGGGAAACGGGCAAAAACGGTCTGGATTTCTTGATCGGAGGCGTTTTTGGCGCGAACCGGCGCCCACCCCCGGTTCAAATCCGCGGGCATGCCTGGCCTGAGAACGCTCTGGAAATGCCAACGACCACGGAACAGAAGGCGCGCGTACATCCGGCGCAGCCGAGCTATCCAGTGGTCGTCCCAGCGCCGGAGCTATCAAGCATCGACGTCGCCGTTAGCGTCAAAATGGGAACGACCGGGGCGTTTCGCAAGGGGGGACGCTCCGGCCAGCGGAAATATTGATGACACCCGGCGAAACCTCAGGGGTCGTTTGGGCGTTCAGCATGTGTTTACAGAGGCGGACTGGATCTTGGACCAGGATAGACGCCGAGGCTGACGCATGTTTGGAGAAGGATCCCCGATCACCTACGACGCTCCCGCCGACCTCAAGAAATGGCCCTCGCTCAACGGCCAGCGGCTTGACGGGAGCCACCAGCCCTATCTGGTTTTCAATGGCACCCTGGCCGATTGCATCAGGGAATTGCTCGCCAAGCCCTTGAAGGGCATTTCGCTGTACGACATCGTCACCGAGCCCCAACCGGCGTTCGACAAGAAGGTCTTGTCGCCGGGTGACGCCGCCGAAATCGCGATGCGCGAGGATTTTCCGAAAGCGTGAGCCGCGCCGGCGCGATGGCACGGCGATCTGGCCAACTCCGGACGATTTGACTAGGCTCGGCCCGTCGTCCTCCTTTCGCCACAAGGCCAGCCGGTGACCAAGCCTCCCAAGACCGCCTCCAAACAATCAGGCCACATCTATATCGGTGTCGGCGGCTGGACCTTCGAACCGTGGCGCGGGGTGTTTTATCCGGAGAAGCTGGCGCAGGCGAAGGAGCTTGCATACGCCGCCTCGAAACTGACCTCGATCGAGATCAACGGCACTTATTACGGCTCGCAGAAGCCGGAGAGCTTTCGCAAATGGGCGCGCGAGGTGCCCGACGGCTTTGTGTTTTCGGTGAAGGGACCGCGTTTTGCCACCAATCGCCGCGTGCTGGCCGAGGCCGGCAATTCCATCAAACGGTTTTACGATTCCGGCGTGCTCGAACTCGGCGACCGCCTCGGTCCGGTACTCTGGCAATTCGCGCCGACCAAGAAATTCGACGAAGCGGATTTCGGGAAGTTTCTCGAGCTGCTGCCGCGCAAGCTTGACGGCCGCGCGCTTCGCCACGTGGTCGAGGTGCGGCACGACAGTTTTGGCGCGCCCGATTTCATCGCGCTGCTGCGCAAGTTCGAAACGCCCGTGGTCTTCGCCGAACATGGCAAGTATCCGGCGATCGCGGACGTCGTCGGCGACTTCGTCTACGCGCGGTTGCAGAAGGGCAATGACGAGATCAAGACCTGCTATCCGCCGAAGCAGCTCGATGCCTGGGCGAAGCGGCTGCAATTATGGGCCGGCGGCGGCGAACCGGACGACCTGCCGCGCGTCGATCCGGCCAGGCCAGCGAAAGTCCCGCGCGACGTCTTCGCCTACGTGATCCATGAAGGCAAGGTGCGCGCGCCCGCCGGCGCGATGGAACTGATCGCGCGGGCTACATAACCAAAGTATCGCCATGGCCAGGGCCAGGAAGCTTTTCACCATCGGCTATGAACAGACGCCGGCCAAATCGGTGCTCGACGAGCTCGAGCGCGCCGGCGTGAAGCTCCTGGTGGATGTGCGCGCCATCGCCGCCTCGCGCCGCCCCGGCTTCTCCAAGAACCAGCTCGCGGCAGGACTCGACGAGCGTGGCATTTCCTATCTGCATCTGCGCGGGCTCGGCACGCCGAAGGACGGCCGCGAGGCCGCGCGCAGCGGCCAGTTCGACGTGCTCCACAAGATATATGCAAAGCATCTGAAAACGCCGCAGGCGAAAGAAGAACTCGACGAATTGTCGGCGTTGGTCAGGAAATCCGGGCCGGTCTGCATCCTCTGCTACGAGCGCGACCACCGCCATTGCCACCGGCAATGGATCGCCGAGATCATCGAAGACCGCGACGGGGCGCGGATCGAAAATCTGGTCGCGAAACAGGTTTGATCCGGGCGGCGTTGCCCGATCAATCGAGCGTGCGACGGAAGCGCATCACCGCGATCGTCATCGCCAGCAGCATCAGAGCCAGCAGCGCCAACGCGTCATATCGCAGGTTTGGCAGTTCGGCGCCCTTCAGCATGATGGCCCGGACGATCCGCAGATAATGCGTCAGCGGCAGCGCCTCGCCGACATATTGCGCCCACACCGGCATGCCCATGAAGGGAAACATGAAGCCGGACAATAGAATGCTCGGCAGAAAGAACATGATCGACATCTGCATCGCCTGCAGCTGGTTCTGCGCGATGGTCGAAAACGTATAGCCGATCGAAAGATTGGCGGTGATGAAAAGCGTGGAGAGCAGCGCCAGCAGGATCAGGCTGCCGCGCACCGGTACCCCGAACAGCAGCACGCCGATTCCAATGATCAATATGGCCTGGACGAAACCCACCAGCACATAGGGAATAATCTTGCCGAGCATCACCTCGACCGGGGTGATCGGCATCGACAGCAGGCTCTCCATGGTGCCGCGTTCGATCTCGCGCGTCACCGAAAGCGCCGTGAAGATCAGCATGGTCATGGTGAGGATGGTACCGACCAGACCGGGCACGATATTGAGCCGCGATGACGCGGCGGGGTTGTAGCGCGCATGCGCCCGGATCTCGAACGGCAGCGATGGCGGATCGCCCGCGAACAGGTCGTGCGAAAGCGCGGTCTGCACCACGACGCCGAGCGCCGACAGCGCCGAGCCCGCGGCCACGGGATCGGTGGCGTCGGCGGCGACCAGCAACGCCGGATAGTCACCGCGCCGCACCGCGCGCTCGAAGCCTCGCGGAATTTCGACGCCGAACAACACCTTGCCCGACGTCAGCAGATCGTCGAACTCGGCGACATCGTGCACTTCCCGGGTGAAGTGAAAATAGGAGGTGTTCTCGAGCGCCTTCAGGATCGAGCGCGCGAGGTCGCTGTCTTCCTGCAGCAGCACCGCGGTCGGCAGGTTGCGCGGCGTCGTGTTGATGGCGTAGCCGAACAGCAAGAGCTGCATCACCGGAATGATCACGATCATCGCGAACGACACACGGTCACGCCTGAGCTGGATGAACTCCTTGGCCATCATCGCATAGCTGCGCCGCAGGAAGCCGAAGCGCGGCTCCGCGACGTCATTGCGATGGTCCGGCGGGCTCGCCACGCTCACTGGAAATTATCCTTCGAGCGGGTCATCAGTTCGATGAACACATCCTCCAGTGACGGCTCGCTGTGCTGCCAGTTCAATTCCTTGTGCTCGCGCCAGGGCGCGATGCTGGCCTCGAGCGCGGCCCTGTCGCGCCCCGACACATGCAGGCTGGTCCCGAACGGCGCCACCATGTCGACACCGGGCTTGCCGGCGAGCTGGTCCTGAAGCACATGGAGATCACCGCCGGTGACGGTGTAGGTCGACAGCGCCGATCTGGCGATCACTTCCTCCACGGTGCCGTGCGCCAGCAGGTAGCCATAGGCGATATAGGCGATCTCGTGGCAACGCTCGGCCTCGTCCATGTAGTGGGTCGAGACCAGCACCGTCAGCCCGTCAGCCGCCAGCGCGTGGATCTCGTTCCAGAAATCGCGGCGTGCCTTGGGGTCGACGCCCGCGGTCGGCTCGTCCAGCAGCAGCAATTTCGGATTGGGCAAGGTGCAGGCGCCGAGCGCCAGGCGCTGCTTCCAGCCGCCTGAAAGTTCGCCGGCGAGCTGCTCTTCACGGCCGCTCAGCCCCAGCCGCTTGATCATGTCGCGCGCGGTGCCGTGCGCATCGCGCATGCCATAGAGCCGCGCGACGAATTCCAGGTTCTCCCGCACCGACAGATCCTGGTACAGCGAAAAGCGCTGCGTCATGTAGCCGACCTGGCGCTTGATCTTGTCGGCGTCGCGGCGGATGTCGTAGCCGAGGCAACTGCCCTCGCCGCTGTCGGGCGTCAGCAGACCGCAGAGCATGCGGATGGTGGTGGTCTTGCCGCTGCCGTTGGGACCGAGGAAGCCGTAGATCGTGCCGCGCTTCACCTGCATCGACAGGTCATGCACCACCTCGCGGCCCTCGAACGATTTCGACAGGCCACGCACGTCGATCGCGATGTCGGGAGCGGACGCTGGCGTCGCGGTCATCGCTTGTCCGCAACCGGCGTCTTGGGGTTGAGAAATACGCTGACCGGCTGGCCGACCCGCAGGACATCGGGCCGCGAGGGCCGCGCCTGAATCAGGTAAACGAGCTTGTTGCGTTCATCGAGGCTGTAGATCACGGGCGGAGTGTATTCAGCCGAGGTCGCGATGAAGTAAATCTTCGCGGTGAGGTCGGCGGCGCAATTGTCGCAGGTCACCCGTACTTCCTCGCCGATCGCAAGCTTCGGCAAATCGGTCTCCGGCACGTAAAATCGCACCTTCATATTGCCGGGCGGCATGATCGAGAGCACCGGCCGCTGCGCCGGCACCGTCTCGCCCACGCGGAAATAGATCTGCTGGACGGCGCCGTTCACCGGCGCAAAGCCGATCCGGCGCGCCAGCCGCGTCTGCGAGGTCACGACCCGCGCCTCGGCCACGCGCAGCGCCGACACCGCGGCATCCAGAGTGGCCTGCGTTCCGGAACCCGTCTTGCTCAGCGATAATGCGCGATCATAGCTTTGCTGGGCATTGGCCAGCGTCGCGTTGTTCTGGTTGAGGTCGGCCTGCTGCATATCGTCGTCGACGGAATAAAGCTGGCTGCCCGCCTTGACCTCGTCGCCTTCGCGAACATTGAGCTTGGTCACGCGCCCGGATTCGTCGGGGCTGACGAAAATCATGTCGGCTTCGACCCAGCCCTGATAGCCGGGATTCCGCGGCTCGTTGCAGCCGGCGAGCACCGCGGTCAGCGTGAGCACCGTCAAAATTCGCAATGCCGTTGCCGACGGGGTCATGCCGTTCTCCGTTCGCCAAAAATCATGTCGAGATGGACGCGAAGCATCGCGGTCGCATCGAGCGGCGCGTGCCGGCCGAAAAGTCCCTGCCAGATCACGGCGACCATCGCCGGCGCCACCACGATTTGCGGAAAATCCTTCAGGCCAGGCTGCCGGATTTCACCGCGCGCAATGCCGAGTTCGATCAGTGCGCGCATTCCGGCAAGACCCCGCGAAACCACCTCGCGGTAATAGAAATCGGCGATGTCCGGGAACCGGGGCCCCTCTGCGAGGATCAGACGAACGATGGCGCCCCGCCGTGTCGTCGCAACCTCCCGCACGAAGGTCTCGGCAAATTTCTCGAGCACCGCGCGAACCGATCCGCCAGCGGGCGGCGGCGCGGCAAGACGGCCGATCAGCGGTACCAGCGCAGTCCGAACCAGTTCCTGAAACAACGCCTCTTTGTCCTTGAAATGCAGATAGATTGTGCCTTTGGCGACGCCGGCACGCTTGGCGATGTCGTCGAGCCTGGTTGCGGCATAGCCGCGATCAATGAACTCATCGAGCGCCGCATCGATGATCGCCTGCCGCCGGTCGGCCGCGCGCTCGGCGCGGCTCGACGGAGGTTCGGACGAAGACGCCCTCGCTAACCCCGGCTTCGGCGCCTTGGCCGCAACGGCCTTCCCCCCGCGCCGACGAGCGGCCGGTTTTGCCGGGGTTCTTGCGGGGCTCGTTCGGGAACTTGGCATAGGATTATTATGACTGACTGGTCAGTCATTGTCAACTCCCGGCGCTGCCGGTTTCACCTGACGGCCAGCGATGATTGGATGTCGAACCGCCTGACCCGTTAGCTATGAAACTTCAGCCGCGTCGATCGCCTTGCGCCTGGCACGCATCGCGAGCCCCACCGGATTGAACTCGGCTCGGGAAGTTTGAAGTCCTACGATTGCCGCAGGGCTTTCGTCGCATAGACCCTGTCGCGCAACACGCTCGCGGCAATCATCCCGGTCATCATGGCCGCGATGAACAGCAGGATTTTCGGGTCCAGTGTGACGAGATCGGCAATGGCCGGTCCGGGGCAAATGCCTGCGAGGCCCCACCCCACGCCAAAAAGCGCGGAACCGCCGACAAGCGGCAGATCGATCTGCCGCTGAGTCGGCAGGTGAAACCTGTCGTCGACCAGAGGCGAACGACGGCGAAAGATCAATTTGTAGCCCAGTGTCGTCACGGCAAGGCCACCAGCCATCACAAATATCAGGGTCGGGTCCCAGGAGCCTGCGACATCAAGGAAATTGAGGACCCGCGCCGGATTCACCATGTCGGAGAGAGTGAGCCCGGCACCGAATATGGCTCCAGCCAAGAGCGGGAAAATCAGGGACATGTCGAATTCCTAAACGATGTGGCGGATAATGAAAACGGTTGCCGCGCCGGTGGCGACGAAAGTCACCGTCGCAATGACGGAGCGCATTGAAAAACGGGCAAGGCCGCAAATGCCGTGACCGCTGGTACAGCCGGACCCAAGGGTCGATCCAACGCCGACGATGAAACCGGCAACCACCGTCATCGGCGTGGTCGCCGGAAAACTCGCGCCGCTCCAATCCTTCAGGCCGATCGCCGTAACGAACAGCGCGCCGAGAGGTAGCCCCAACAGGAAGGCTAAACGCCACGACCTCCCCGCCGCGTCGCGTGCGACGATGGCGTTCAGGGCGATTCCGCACACGCCGGCGATACGGCCGACGGTGAGCATCAGAACGATCGCCGAGAGGCCAATAAGTGCCCCGCCGACAAGGCCCGAGACCGGAGCAAAGTTCGTCATGGTATCCTGTTTTACTTGGTCATCCGCTCTGACGGGATATCGCGGATCTGTCCGTCAGAACATGAAAGCTGTGGGGATCATGCCCAAGAGGCCAAAACGCACAAAGTCCGCGATTTGTCAAAACAGCCGGTCGCAAGTGTACGCGCAACCGCCGGCTTGTTAGCTGTGAAACTTCAACCCGTCGACGATCTTGTCGATCACCTTGCGCTCGGCACGCATGGCAATGCCCACCAGATTGAGCTCGGCGCGGATCACCGCCCTCACCGCCTCGCGGTTGGCCGCGTCGTGCGTCGTCCTGAACATCTCCTCGGTATAGATCGCAGGCGTCACGTTTCGCGCCAGCGCCCGCTCCAGCGCGCGGGTCAACGCCGCGCGGTCTGCGCCGTAGATCAGGATCGGCTGGCCGATCAGCGACATGTAACGCGTACCGGAAGCATCAGAATAGGGTTCGCCGATACACTCCGGAAAGCCCGCCGCGATCCCGCTGCTCAAGAATGCCGCGACGTTGAGCTTCTGCCACGCTTCAAGGTCGGTCCGGATCACGACCGCGATCTTGGTCTCGAATTGCATGGTGGATTTTCCCGTCATTCCGGGATGCGCCGTCAGGCGCAGACCCGGAATCCAGAAGTCATATTAGCTCGAGATTCCGGGTTCGCGTCTTCGACGCGCCCCGGAATGACGATAAAACCCGGATGCTGAAAAAATCTACCCCTTGGCGTCGCAGGCCCAGGCGCGGATCACGCATGCCTTGCCGCCGAACTCGTAGCATTTGCGCGTCGCGGCATTGAGCGAGCTCGATATTCGCGGCTTGACCGCGTAGCCATGGGCGCCGCAGGGGTTGGCCATGTCGACCGCGAACGCGGCGCAGGCGCGCTTCATGGTCACCGTGGTGGTGCACCCGCCCCCGCACTGCCTGCGCGCCGCGGCCAACGCATCGGCCTCGCCGGCGTAGTCGAACGCCTGGCCGTAAGCGCCGCATTTGCCGATGGCGAAAGCGCCGGCCGCCCATGCTTCCGTTGCGAATCGGGTCGCTGCCAGCGCCAAGGTCAGAAGAAAAATGGACATCGCGCGCCGTTGCGCGCTGGTCAAAGACGTCAAAAGCCCCTCCCCGAGGTAATCGGGGCGGAACCTATCTCAGCTGACGTTTCTACTTGGTGAACAGCGCATTGAACGCAGACCGCGCGCGCGGCGCGAGCAGCGCGCGCTCGGTCCACGCCAGCGAATCTCAGCCGCGGCGCGCGGCCTCGAGCGCCTGGGGCGTGTCGATATCGAGAAACGCGCCAAAGCCTTCGACCGGGACTTCCGCCACTGCCTCGCCGTGCTTCGCGATCAGATGACGGGCGCCGATATCGCCCTCCAGCGTCATCAATTCATTGAAGAAGCGGCGCGACCACAGCACCGGATTGCCGCGCCGGCCATCGCTGACGGGGACGGCGATCAAATTGCCGCGATCGGGCGCGAAGGCCTCGATCAGGTGGTCTATCAATGGCGCCGAGATCATCGGCATGTCGCCAAGACAAATCACCGCGCCATCGGCATCGTCGGCCACCGCCGCCACGCCCGCCTTCACCGAGCTCGCGAGCCCCTGCGCAAAATCCGGGTTGCGGACAAACTTCACCTCCAGGCCCTGCAGGGCCTTCTCGACCAGTTCGGCCTGGTGGCCGGTGACGACAATGACTTCATGGGCTTTCGACGCCAGCGCCTGTTCGGTCACGGTGCGGACCAACGGCTTGCCGCCGAGTTCGGCGAGGAGCTTGTTGGGGCCGCCCATCCGGGTCGAACGCCCCGCGGCAAGGATGATCGCGGACACATGACGGTTGCCGTCCGGCCTGCTTCCTTCACGCGGCTGCGGCCGCGTCACGATTTCCATCAGCAGCCCGCCGACGCCCATGCCGGTGAGTTCGGCACGGGTGACCTTGAGGCCGGCCAACAGCCGCATCAACACCCAGTCGAAACCGTTTTCCACCGGAGATCGTGCGCAACCGGGCGCGCCCAGCACCGGCACGCCGCCGGCATTGCCGATCAGGAGCAGGTTGCCGGGATCGACCGGCATGCCGAAATGTTCGACGGCGCCGCCGATGCCCGAAATCGCCGCCGGGATCACGTCGCGCCGGTCGGCGATCGCCGAAGCACCGAACACGATCACGAGCTCCGCGCCGAGACCGAGCAATTCCTTCATCGCAGCCTTGAGCGCCGTTTCATCGTGCGGCACGCGGCGCTCGGCCATGATGGTGGCGCCGGCGGGCGCCAGCCGCTCCGCCGTCACCCGCAAGGTCTTGTCCACCACCTTCGGCGCGAGTCCGGGCAGCAACGTCGAGACGATGCCGACGCGCTTGATCGTGTAGGGCGCGATCCGCAGCGCGCCGCCCTGTGCCGCCTCGACCGCGGCGTCGCGCAGCTTCGCCTCGACCCCGAACGGAATGAGTTTGACGGTCGCGACCATTTCGCCTTCGACCACCGGCTTGAAGGCGGCAAGGGTTGCAAACGTAATGGCTTCGTCGACGCCGTTGATGCGGTCCACCGCGGCGCGGTCCACCACCAGCACACCGGCGCGCCCGGCGAACAGATTGGCGCGGCCGGTGAAGGCGCGCTCGACACTGATACCGTCACCCGCGACAGCCTGCGCGATGCTGGCGGCGGCGACGTCCTCGGAGACGTCACCCTGTTCCAGTCGCACCACGACGATTTCCTTGACGCCGGCGCGGATCAAGGCCGCGACCTCGGCCGGACCGACGGTGGTGCCCTTCTTGAGCACCAGCGAACCCTGGCGAAGGGTGTGAACGGTGACGCCACCGATCGCGTCCGCCGGACTGGCAGGACCGAACTTCATGCCGCGGCTTCTTTTTCTTTCGGCAGCCGCAACTGCGCGGTGATCTCGGCCATGATCGACGACCGCGATCTCCGACGGCGAGACCGCGCCGATCGAAAGGCCGATCGGGGCATGGATGCGGGCGATGTCGCTATCCTTTGCCCCTTGCGCCTTGAGGCGTTCGGCGCGTTTGGCGTGGGTCTTTCGCGAGCCGAGCGCGCCGATATAGAAGCAGTCGCGCTCGAAGGCGTGCAGCAGCGCCGGATCGTCGATCTTGGGATCGTGCGTCAGCGCCACGAAAGCCGTGTAGTGATCGATATTGAGCGGCGGCAGCGCCACGTCGGGCCATTCCGCGATCAGCGGCACGTCCGGAAACCGCTCGGGGCTGGCAAAGGCGGTGCGCGGATCCACCACCGTCACATCATAGTCCAGCGAACGCGCCAGTGGCGCGAGCGCCTGGCTGATGTGGACGGCGCCGACGATCACGAGCTTTGCGGTTGGCGCATAGACGTTGAGAAACAGCTTCCTGCCGCCGGCTTCGATCGTGCCGCTCTTGCCCGTGCGCAATTGTTTTAACAGCTCGGCGCGCAACGGATCGACTGCGAAGTCGCTGGCCTTGACCAGCCGCTGTTCGCCATTGGCGGTATCGGTCACGACAATCACCGGCCGCCGCGCGGCGCGTTCGGCATTGAGTACGGCTAGCGTCTGAAGCTTCACGATTAACCGACTTTCTCGACGAATACGCGGATGGTGCCACCGCAGGACAGGCCGACGTTCCAGGCGGTCTCGTCGGCGACGCCGAATTCGAGCATCTTCGGCTGGCCGCTGGCGATCACATCCATCGCTTCGGTGACGACGGCCCCTTCGACGCAGCCGCCGGAGACCGAGCCCAGAAACGTGCCGTCATCATTGATGACAAGGCTCGATCCGGCCGGCCGTGGCGCCGACCCCCAGGTTTCGACCACGGTGGCCAGCGCGACGCCATGGCCGGCCTTCTGCCAGTCCTCAGCCGCTTTGAGAATGTCTTCGTCGCGATTGAGCATGGGAGCCTCTTTCAAGCTGCGGATCGGATCAGGCTGCGGTGATGCGGCGCCGGCATCGACGAAAGTGCCTCGATCAGACCTTCGATGGAACTCAAATTATGCACCGGGCGGAATTCGTCAACGTGCGGCAGCATCATTTTGATGCCCTGCGCCTTGGCCTCGAAGCCGCCATAGCGCAACAGCGGATTGAGCCAGATCAGGCGGCGGCAGGACCGGTGCAGCCGGTCCATCTCGAACGCCAGCCTGGCGTCGGCCTCGCGCTCCAGCCCGTCGGAGATCAAGAGCACGATGGCGCCCTGCCCCAGCACCCTGCGGCCCCAGAGCTTGTTGAAACTGTGCAGCGAGGTCGCAATGCGGGTGCCGCCGGCCCAATCCTCCACCGAGGAGGAACAACTGGCCAGCGCCTCGTCGGGGTCGCGCGCGCGCAAGCTGCGCGTCACATTGGTCAGGCGGGTGCCGAACAGGAACACCGACACGCGCTTGCGCGCATCGGTGATGGCATGGAGGAAATGCAGGAACAGGCGGGTATATTCGCTCATCGAGCCCGATATATCGAGCAGCGCCACGATCGGCGCCGGCTTGTCGATCCGCCCCAGCCGATGGATGTCGATGATGTCGCCGCCGGTGCGCAAGGATCCGCGCAGCGTGCGGCGCATGTCGAGCCGCAGGCCCCGCGCGTCCGGCTGGTAGCGGCGGGTGCGCAATTCGGCCTGCGGCAGTTTCATTTGCGCGATCGCGCGGGTCGCTTGCGCGATTTCGGCCGCGGTCATCTGCGCGAAATCCTTTTTCTGCAGCACTTCCTTGTCGGAGACCGAAAGACGGAGCTCCTGCTCCTGCGCCTGCGGCGTCTCGATCATCTGCGACTGCGACAGCGCCTCCTGGACCCGGCGCGAGGCCGGCGGCGGCTTTTTCCTGGCGTGATCGGGCAGCGGCACCGAATCCAGCATGTGCTTCCAGTCCTCGGCGGCGCGGAAGAACAGGTCGAAGGCCTGCGCGAAGATCAACGCATGCTCATGGCGCTTGACGAAGATCGCCTCCAGCGTGGTGAACACGTCGGCGCGGTTGCCGATCTCGATCACCTGCAGTGCGTTCAGGGCATCGATCACGGCGCCGGGCCCGACCGGAATTCCGGCCGCGCGCAACGCCCGGGCGAAACCGATGACGTTGTCGGCCATTTGACCGGTCGGGGGCGAGAGATGATTGATGGCCATCTGAACAGCTCGGTTTACAACTCACGACCGTCATTCCGGGGCGCGCCTCCTGGCGCGAACCCGGAATCCAGAGATTGTAGCGCGAGATTCCGGGTTCGTCGCTGCGCGACGCCCCGGAATGACGACTAGTCGCTCGTCGCCTCTTTCAAGACCTTCTGCAGCGTTTCGCCCTGCATGCGCGCGATGTCATCCTGGTATTTCAGGAGTGCGCCGAGGGTGTCGCCGACCACCTGCGGGGTCAGCGAGCGGGCATCGAGTTCGGTGAGCGCGGTCGCCCAGTCGATGGTTTCGGCGACGCCCGGCGATTTGTAGAAATCCTGATCGCGCAGCGCCTGCACGAAGCCGACCACCTGCTGCGACAATTTTGCGGAAATGCCGGGCACGCGCGATTTCACGATCGCGAGCTCCCGTTCGGCGGAAGGATAATCCACCCAGTGATAGAGACAGCGGCGCTTCAACGCATCATGGATTTCGCGGGTGCGGTTCGAGGTGATGATGACGATCGGCGGATGCGGCGCTTTCACGGTGCCGAGCTCGGGGATCGTGACCTGGAAATCCGAGAGGATCTCCAGCAGATAAGCCTCGAACGCCTCGTCGGCGCGGTCGAGTTCGTCGATCAGGAGCACCGGGGCGCCCGCGACATCCGGCTCGAGCGCCTGCAGGAGCGGCCGCTTGATCAGATAGCGTTCGGCGAAAATGTCACTGGAAAGCTGCTCGCGATCGGTATCGCCGGCGGCTTCCGCCAGCCGGATCGCGATCATCTGCGCCGCGCTGTTCCACTCGTAGACCGCGGATGCAACATCGAGGCCTTCGTAGCATTGCAGCCGAATCAGCTTTCGCCCCAGCGCCGCCGACAAGACCTTCGCAATCTCGGTCTTGCCGACGCCGGCCTCGCCCTCGAGGAACAGCGGCCGGCCCATCCGCAGCGACAGATAGGTCACCGTCGCCAGCGAGCGCTCGGCGAGGTAGCCGCGCGAGGACAACAGCTCGAGCATGGCATCGACGGAATTGGGCAGCGCCGATGCGGTCATGGGGGAGCCAGCCTTGATGAGACAGGAATTGGCAACTTTACGATTTGCCGGTCGCGGCTTCGACCGCCCTCCGCGCCAGCACCGCGATCAGATGCGCGCGATATTCGGCGCTGCCGTGCAGGTCGCTGTTCAGCCCGGTCGCCGGCACCGTCAGGCCATCGAGCGCCTTCGGCGAGAAGCGCTTCTTCAACGCCTCTTCGAAGGCGGCGACGCGGAACACGCCTTCGGAGCCGGCGCCGGTGACGGCGACGCGTACATCCGACGGACGCTTGGCGACGAACACGCCGACCAGCGCATAGCGCGAGGCCTGGTTGCGGAATTTGACGTAGGCGGCCTTCTTCGGCAACGGGAACATCACTCTGGTGATGATCTCGTCGCCCTCCAGCGCCGTCGTGAACAGGCCCTGGAAGAATTCCTCGGGCTTGAGGCGGCGCTTGTTGGTGACGATGGTCGCGCCGAGCGCGAGGCAGGCCGCGGGATAATCGGCGGTCGGGTCGTTGTTGGCGAGCGAGCCGCCGATGGTGCCCTTGTGGCGCACGGCCGGATCGCCGATCAGGCCGGCGAGTTCGGCGAGCGCCGGAATCGCCTCGCCGACAACGGCGGAGGTAGCGACCGCGTTGTGGGTCGCGGTGGCGCCGATGACGAGCGAGCGGCCCTTCATCTCGATACCGTCAAGCCCCTCGATGTGGGAGAGGTCGACCAGATGCGGCGGGCTGGCGAGCCGCTGCTTCATGACCGGCAGCAAGGTATGGCCGCCGGCGATTACCTTGGCGTCTTCATTCTTGACCAGCAGGTTGGCGGCCTGCCGCACTGTCGCCGGACGATGATATTTGAATTCATACATAAGGTATTCCTTGGGGTGTTCCTGATCGCCGTGCGCTGACGTGCCTTACGCGAGATCGGATTTCGCCATCGCCTTGGCGCCGGCCGCGATCGACTGAACGATGTTCTGATATCCGGTGCAGCGGCAGAGATTGCCTTCGAGCTCTTCGCGGATGGTGTGGTCGGAAAGATCGTGCCCCTTGCGATGGACCAGATCGACCGCGGTCATGATCATGCCCGGCGTGCAGAAGCCGCATTGCAGGCCGTGATGCTCGCGGAACGCCTCCTGCATCGGGTGCAGCGGCGCGCCGTCGGCGGCAAGCCCCTCGATCGTCCTGACTTCGTGCCCGTCAGCCATGACCGCAAGCGTGGTGCAGGATTTGACCGCCTTGCCGTCGAGATGCACGACACAGGCGCCGCATTGCGAGGTGTCGCAGCCGACATGGGTGCCGGTCAGGCGCAGATTTTCGCGCAGGAACTGCACCAGGAGGGTACGGGGATCGATATTCGCATTGACGGGATTGCCGTTCACGATAAGGGAGATTTTGGCCATTCAGCACTCTTTTCATCTGCGCGGCCGCGTTGCACGGCCGCACAGTCATTAAAACCGTTCCAGAGCCATAATATGGGCCATCCCGGCAATGAGCAACCTCGATGCGGGTGACCTGATATGATGAAGGGTCCTCGCCGGGGCCGGCCTTTTCAGGAGATTGGCCCGGTCACCCTTGCACCGCCTTGGCGAAGTTCGCGAAAAACTCGTCGGCCAGTTTCTTCGCCGCACCGTTGATCAGGCGCTGGCCGAGTTGGGCCAGCTTGCCGCCGATCTGGGCCTCGACCTCATAGGTCAACAACGTACCCCCATCCTTCTCGGCGAGCGCCACTGACGCGCCGCCCTTGGCAAAGCCGGCGACCCCGCCCTCGCCTTCGCCCGATATCTTGTAGCCGTTTGGCGGGTCCAGATCGCTCAGCATCACCCGGCCCTTGAAGCGGGCCGATACCGGACCGACCTTCATCTTGGCGACGGCGCGGAAACCGTTGTCCTCGGTTCGCTCCAGCTCCTCGCATCCGGGAATACAGGCCTTGAGCACTTCCGGGTCATTCAACTTGGCCCAGACCGCCTCGCGCGGCGCCGCAAGCTGGACTTCGCCGTTCATCGTCATGGCCATGTGCGTCTCCCGGTTCGCTTGCGGTCTTGCCCTCAAGTAAAGCACGCCCGGCGCAAAAGGAAGGGGATGGCCGCATTTTCAGGCAAAGTGGAGGCCGGTTTGCCGTTAGAAAATGCCTATCCTAGGATGCGCGTCTCCTGCGCGGACAGGTTGGCAGATTCGTTCGAGGCCCGTCACGGCGTCTCACCGGCCCTGATCGATCGCATGCTCGCCTCAGTCGACGACGAAACGAAACGCCTGAAATAAGAAAACCTGGAGAAAATTCCGATGCCGATGATCGACGCCGACGGTTGCCTGCTCAACGTGTCCGTCGAAGGCCGCGACGGCGGCCCGACACTGATGCTGTCGAATTCGCTGGGCTCGACCATGAAGATGTGGGAGCCGCAGATGAAAGCGCTCACGCAAATCTTTCGCGTGGTCCGCTACGACCGGCGCGGCCATGGCAAGTCCGGCGTGCCGCCCGGCCCCTATTCCATGGAGCGCTTCGGCCGCGACGTGCTCGCGATCCTCGATGACCTCAACATCGAAAAAACGCACTGGTGCGGCCTCTCGATGGGCGGCATGGTGGGACAGTGGCTGGGGGCCAATGCGCCGGAGCGCATGGGCAAGATCATTCTCGCCAACACCGCCTGCTATTATCCCGATCCGACCAACTGGCTCAACCGCATCAAGGCGGTGAAGGAAGGCGGCATCGCCGCGGTCGCCGACACCGTGATCGCCGCGTGGCTGACGGCGGATTTCAGGGAACGCGAACCGCAGATCACGGCGAATCTGAAGGCCATGATGATCGCTACGCCGGTGCAGGGCTATATTGCGTGCTGCGAGGCGCTGAGCACGCTCGATCAGCGCGCGCTGTTGCCGAGGATCAAGAGCCCGACGCTGGTGATCGCCGGCAGGCACGACACGTCGACGCCGGTCGCGGCAGCCGAGTTCATCCGCAGCCAGATCCCGGGCGCGAGCCTCACGATCCTCGACGCCGCGCATATTTCCAATGTCGAACAGCCGCACGCCTTCACCGACGCCGTGATCGGCTTCCTGACGCAACGCTGATCGCCGCGCTCGCCGAAGGTGGCTTCACGCCGGATGGTATCAAGGAAGTCCTGCTGCAACAGGCGATCTGGTGGCGGCCGGCCGCCGACCGCGCGGTCAAGGAAGCGTCAGCGATTATAGGGAAGCTCGGACCGCTCAAGCGATAGACGTTGCGAGGCGTCGATGGAAACGGCCTGCGGCTGCGCCCGTCCTTCGAACAGCATGACCACGGCGGTGCCGAGCATCATCAAAAGCTCCGTCGCATGCAGCCGGAGGGCTTCCATCTCGCCAACCCTGGAAGCCAGGATCATGCTGGCAAAGCTGATCACGCTGCCGATCGCGAGCGCGATCGCCAGCGCCTCCGCGCCGCCGCCGGTCTTGCGGATCAAGGCGCGCGCGGCGAAAAACACGAATATCGCAAAGAACGCAACGACGGTGAGCCTGCCCAGGGCGAGCAGCCACCCCAGGCGCACCATGGTCAGCGACGCCAGTTGCAGATGGTCGCTGATAAACAGGGCTACCGATACGCTCGGTCGCTCGAAAAGTCCGTGAACCGGCGAGACCATGATCCGGTAGGCGATGACGGCCCAGGTCGGAATGAAATAGGCCGCCAGCAGCACGCCGCTGAATGAACTGATCCGCCAGTTTGTGGACATGTCGCTTCCCGCTTTTTCGCATGCTCGTTCGGGAGCTGCGGCTTCCGGGCGGAGGTAACGCCCTTAAACTGGGACCGGCAATTTAAACCCTTTGTTTACCTTAATGGTGGAGCCGCGCGGGGTCCCCGGGGACCCGGATTTGACCGGCCTGAGGCCAAATCTCCGCGCTTGGCCACGCCAACCGGCGCGGTCGGAGTGGATTCACCCGACCGGACGCCATTTGTCAGCCAAGCGCGTCAGCGGCTTTAAACAGCGCCCCTCGCCTCGACATACAAAGCGTAGAGCGAATGCGAGCTCGCCATGAACAGGCGGTTCTTCTTCGGCCCGCCGAACACCAGATTGGGGCAGCGCTCGGGAAGGCGAATGAAGCCAATGGCCTTGCCTTCCGGGTTGAAGACCTTGACGCCGTCCAACTCCTCGGGCTTGGCCGTGGGCGCGCCATTGCTTCCCCAGCCGCACCAGATATTGCCGTCGGTGTCGACCTTGATTCCGTCGATCGCTCCGGCCCCGTTGGCGTCGATCAGTTTGGTCTTGTTGGATAGCGTGCTTCCATCCGCGCCGACGTCATAGGCCCAGATCAGCCGGTTCGGCTGCGCGCGCGATTCAACGATGTAGAGCTTCTTTTCGTCCGGCGAGAACGCCAGCCCGTTCGGGCCCGCAAGATCCGCGGTCACAAGTCCGAGCTTGCCGTCGGGCGCGATGCGGTAAACCGAATGCGGCAATTCCGGTGTCGCCTTGTCGCCCTCCCACTCTCCGGAGATGCCGAACGGCGGATCGGTGAACCAGATCGAACCGTCGGACTTGCATACGATATCGTTGGGCGAGTTGAAGCGCTTGCCATTGAAGTTGTCGGCCAGCACCGTGATCTTTCCATCGTACTCGGTGCGCGTCACGCGACGGGTCAGATGCTCGCAACTTATCAGCCGCCCCTGCCGGTCGCGGGCGTTGCCGTTGGCGAAATTCGACGGCTGGCGAAAGACGCCCCAGTTACCGCTGGCTTCGTCATATCGCATGATGCGGTTGTTCGGGATGTCGCTGACCAAAAGGTAGCGGCCGTCACCGAACCAGACTGGTCCCTCCGCCCACCGCATTCCCGTCGCCAATTGTTCGACGGTGCTGCTGAACAGGCGATATTTGGCAAAGCCTGGGTCGAGGATCTCGACCGACGCGTCGGGATAACGCT
Source organism: uncultured Alphaproteobacteria bacterium (assembly GCA_963742085.1). GTDB lineage: Bacteria > Pseudomonadota > Alphaproteobacteria > Rhizobiales > Xanthobacteraceae > Bradyrhizobium. The sequence continues at coordinate 217,510 of CAVUKM010000009.1, forward strand.
GGTTCGGCTTGAATTCAAAAGACTGCGCGTTGGCGCGCTGCTGAAAAGCTAAAGCGGTCGCGGCGGCCCCTGCGGTAGCGAAGATACCCCGGCGGGTCACGTTCATCGGTCTTCCTCCCTGATTTTCGCGCGGTCGTTTCGCCGGTGGACGGTGAAATCCACCCGCGTTGCCGCTTGAGGGAACCGTAGTTGAGGTTCCATTGAAGGTCCAGATGAACCGGCGGTGCGGCCGAACGAGAGAGCCAGGAGGCCCGCGCCAATCTTCAAAAAGAAAAGTCCCGCCTTGCGGCGGGACCTTCCTTCACTCGCGCATGCGACCGGCTCAATCGATGGGGAATTAACGACCGCCCTTGCCTTGTTGATCGGGTTTCTCGCCCTGACGATTCGGATCTTGCTTCTGCTGTCCGGGTTTCTGGCCGCCACCCTGCTGCTGGCCGGGCTTCTGGCCCGGGTTCTGGTTCTGCTGCCCCGGATTCTGGTTCTGGCTGGACATCGGGATCTCCCTTGTTGAATGTCGCGAAAGACAACCTGCCGACCGGGCGTTGGTTGCATGAAAACTTCGGTTCCCGCGGGATGTGACGCGGCAGTCGTCCGCCAGGGTTGCGACCGGCGGAACCCGGCGGGGAAACAAGCTCTGTACAAGCCCCCGGACCCGCCGTTGGCGCTGTTGCCGCCCCGGGTTCCCACTGTTAGAAAATGAGATGACGCGCGTCCGGCTGCCGGGGCCTTCGCCGCGTCACTTGTTGAAATGGGGCATTTTTTCGTCACGGCAAAACCGGATTCCATCTTGCCGGAAGATGCGCCAAACAGCGGCAGCGTATGGATTATCTCGCCCAGCAACTGATCAACGGCATTGTGCTCGGCTCGATCTATGGCCTGATCGCCATCGGCTACACCATGGTCTATGGCATCGTCGGCATGATCAATTTTGCCCATGGCGACATCTTCATGATCGGCGGCTTCATTGCGCTGATCTCGTTCCTGATCCTGGTCTCGATCGGGCTCACCGCGGTTCCCCTCATCCTGCTGATCGTGCTCTTGGTATCGATGGCGATCACCGCGCTCTATGGCTGGACGGTGGAACGCATCGCCTACCGGCCGCTGCGGCACTCGTTCCGCCTTGCGCCGATGCTGTCGGCGATCGGCATGTCGTTCGTCCTCACTAATTATTCGCAGATCGCGCAGGGCGCGCGGGTCAAGCCGGTGCCGCCGATCATCACCGGCGGTTACACCCTGCATGAGGGCAGCGAGGGCTTCGTGGTCCGGCTCTCCAATGTGCAGATCATCGTCGTCGTCGCCACCGTCGTGCTGCTCGCCATCTTCACCTGGCTGGTGTCCCGCACCCGGCTGGGGCGCGACATGCGTGCCTGCGAGCAGGACCAGACCATGGCGGCGCTGCTCGGCGTCGATGTCGACCGCACCATCTCCATGACCTTCGTCATCGGTGCGGCGCTCGCGGCGGTCGCGGGCATGATGTACCTCCTCTATTACGGCCTGGTGGATTTCTTCATGGGCTTTGTCGCAGGCATCAAGGCGTTCACCGCGGCCGTGCTGGGCGGCATCGGCTCGCTACCCGGCGCGATGCTCGGCGGGCTCCTGATCGGCTTGATCGAAACGCTGTGGTCGGCCTATTTTTCCGTCGAATACAAGGATGTCGCGGCGTTCTCGATCCTGATCGTGGTGCTGATCTTCCTTCCGACCGGTCTTTTGGGCCGGCCGGAAGTTGAAAAAGTTTGACGGGCGAGCGCGTGACAGCACCCACGCCCGCAACCATGCAGGCCTCGCGCGCGCCCGGCATCGCGTTCATCTTCAAGAAAGCCCTGATCAGCGCGCTGGTGGCGCTCGTTCTGTTCTCGCTGATGATCGGTATCCGCACCGAGGCGGGACCCACGGGCCAATTGATCTATTGGACGAGGTTCGGCGATCTCGCAACCATGGTCGCCGCCGTGTTTGGCGGCAGCATCGTTGTCGAATTGCTGCGGCAATGGTGGGGACCGGTCGGCACGGTCAGGATCGTTCCGCCATCGGTACAAGGCGCCCTTGGGGTCGCGCGCCGTGCGATCGCGCCGCTGCTGCTGATCTTCACGTTTCTGGTGCCGGTGATCTTCTACGATCAGCGCTATATTCTCGATCTCGGCATCCTGGTGCTGACTTACGTGATGCTGGGATGGGGATTGAATGTCGTGGTTGGCCTCGCCGGCCTGCTCGACCTCGGCTATGTCGCCTTCTACGCGGTCGGCGCCTATTCCTACGCGCTGTTGTCCACCAATTTCGGGCTGTCGTTCTGGGTCTGCCTGCCGCTCGCCGGCATTCTCGCCGCGTTCTGGGGCGTGCTCCTGGGATTTCCCGTGCTGCGGCTGCGCGGCGACTATCTCGCCATCGTGACGCTGGCCTTCGGCGAGATCATCCGCCTCGTCATCATCAACTGGCAAAGCCTGACCGGCGGTCCGAACGGCGTGTCCGGCATTCCGCGGCCGTCGTTTTTCGGCATCCCGTTGACGCCCGGCGATGACGGTCTTGCGGCCAAGCTCGGCATCGAATTCTCGCCGACCCACCGCATCGTGTTCCTGTTCTACCTGATCCTGGCGCTCGCGCTCGTGACCAACTGGGTGACGATCCGGCTGCGACGCCTGCCGATCGGCCGCGCCTGGGAGGCGTTGCGCGAGGACGAAGTCGCCTGCCGCGCGCTCGGCATCAACACCACCACGACCAAACTCACGGCATTCGCCACCGGCGCCATGTTCGGCGGTTTCGCCGGCGCCTTCTTTGCGACCCGGCAAGGTTTCATCAGCCCGGAATCCTTCACCTTCCAGGAATCGGCGCTGGTGCTGGCGATCGTCGTGCTCGGCGGCATGGGTTCGCAGCTCGGCGTGGCGCTTGCCGCGCTCACCCTGATCGGCGGCTTCGAACTGTTCCGCGGCTTCGATCAATACCGCATGCTGGTATTCGGCTTGGCGATGGTGCTCCTGATGATCTGGCGGCCGCGCGGACTGATCGGCCACCGCGCGCCGACGGTGTTCCTGCGGCAAAGTCAGGCCATCTCCTCCGACCTCGTCAAGGAGGGTCACGGATGAGCGGGAAAAGCATTCTCGCCGTCGATCACCTGACGATGCGCTTTGGCGGCGTCGTCGCCGTCAACGACCTGTCGTTTGAGGCCGAGCGGCGCAAGATCACCGCGCTGATCGGGCCGAACGGCGCCGGCAAGACCACCGTGTTCAACTGCATCACCGGATTCTACCGGCCGACGTCGGGCACGATCCGCCTGACCCATGATGACGGCCGCAACATCCGGCTCGAACGGCTGAACGATTTCCGGATTTCCAAGCAGGCCAAGGTCGCGCGCACCTTCCAGAACATCCGGCTGTTTCCCGGCATGACCGCGCTCGAGAACCTGATGGTCGCGCAGCACAATGCGCTGATGCTCGCCTCCGGCCTCACCTTTCTCGGGCTGATCGGCGCGCCGTCCTGGCGCGCCGCCGAGAAGCATGCGATCGATCAGGCGACACGCTGGCTCGATCGCATCGGCATGCTGGAGCGCGCCGACGACGCCGCCGGCAATCTGGCCTACGGCGACCAGCGCCGCCTCGAAATCGCGCGCGCCATGTGCACCGAACCGGCATTGCTGTGCCTCGACGAGCCGGCCGCCGGACTGAACGCGCGCGAGAGCGCGGCGCTGAGCGAGCTGTTGCTGTCGATCCGCGACCAGGGCACCTCGATCCTGCTGATCGAGCACGACATGAGCGTGGTGATGGAAATTTCCGACCACGTCGTGGTGATGGATTACGGCGTCAAGATCGCCGAGGGCGCGCCGAAGGACATCCGCGACGATCCCAAGGTGATCGCGGCCTATCTCGGCGCCGATGAGGAAGAGGCCATCGCCGTCATGGAGAGCGGAACGTGACCGCGGCAGAGGAAAAAGTCCCCACCTCCCCCTGCAGGGGGGAGGTCGACCAAGCGGCGACAACCCCCACCCCAACCCTCCCCCTTTCAGGGGGAGGGAAAATTAGCGCCGTCGCTTCGGGCAAGAAAGCGAGCGGGTCATGACCCCGCCCCTGCTCGCGATCCGCGGCCTTCGCGCCGCCTATGGCAAGATCGAGGCGCTGAAGGGCGTCGACCTCGACATCAACCGGGGCGAGATCGTCGCGATGATCGGGGCCAACGGCGCCGGCAAGTCGACGCTGATGATGACGATCTTCGGCAAGCCGCGCGCCCGCGCCGGCTCGATCCTGTTCGACGGCCGCGATATCACCGATGTGCCGACCCACGAGATCGCGCGGCTGCGCATCGCGCAATCGCCCGAAGGCCGCCGGATTTTCCCGCGCATGAGCGTGGCGGAGAACCTGCAGATGGGCGCCGACGCCACCGGTTCGAGCGAAGCCGATCGATCCGCCGGGCTTGAGCGCGTACTGACGCTGTTTCCGCGGCTGAAGGAGCGCTTGACCCAGCGCGGCGGCACCCTGTCGGGCGGCGAACAGCAGATGCTGGCGATCGGGCGAGCGCTGATGAGCCGCCCGCGCCTGTTGATGCTGGACGAGCCGTCGCTGGGTCTGGCGCCCCTGATTGCGCGCCAGATTTTCGACGCCATCCGGACGCTCAACCGGCAGGACGGCCTCACGGTGCTGATCGTCGAGCAGAACGCCAATCATGCCCTGCGGCTCGCCCATCGCGGCTACGTCATGGTCAACGGCCTGATCGCGCTTCATGGTACAGGCACGGAACTGTTGCAGCGCCCCGAGATCCGCACTGCCTATCTGGAAGGCGGGCGGCGGGGGTAATGATTGCCGTCATTCCGGGGTGCGCGCAGCGCAGACCCGGAATCTCGGGATTCCCCGATGTGCAATTGCACATCTGAGGTTCGCTCGTTTCACTCGCGCCCCGGAATGCCACCAGGGGCTTACGGAAGGCCCATTTGCCCGAATTTTGCCGATGACTTCGCGGTAAATTCATCCGACAATGGCCCACGATTTTCGAACCCGGCGGCCTGCCGGCGACTTCCCATGGCGAACCAACCGCGAGGACCCCTCATGAAATCACTAAAGCTCATCGGCCTGGCATTCAGCGCCTCGCTTGCGCTGTCGACGACGGCGTTGGCGCAGGACATCACGATCGCTGTGGCAGGCCCGATGACCGGCGGCGAATCCGCATTCGGCCGCCAGATGAAGAACGGCGCCGAACAGGCGGTCAAGGATCTCAATGCCGCCGGCGGCCTGCTCGGCAAGAAGCTCGCGCTGGAAGTCGGCGACGATGCCTGCGATCCCAAACAGGCGCGCTCGGTGGCGGAAAAGTTCGCCAGCGCCAAAATCCCGTTCGTCGCGGGTCATTATTGCTCCTCCTCGTCGATCCCGGCTTCGGAAGCCTATGCCGACGGCAACGTATTGGAGATCACCCCTGCCTCGACCAACCCGCTGTTCACCGAGCGCAAGCTCTGGAACGTCGCGCGCGTCTGCGGCCGCGACGACCAGCAGGGCCTGGTCGCCGCCGAATACATCGCGAAATTCTACAAGGGCAAGAACGTCGCCATCCTCAACGACAAGACCACCTACGGCAAAGGCCTCGCCGACGAGACCAAGAAGGCGCTCAACAAGGCCGGCTTCACCGAGAAGATGTTCGAGTCCTACAACAAGGGCGACAAGGACTTCACCGCGATCGTTTCGCGCATGAAGCGCGAGAACATCGACCTGGTCTACGTGGGCGGCTACCATCAGGAGTCCGGATTGATCGTGCGCCAGATGCGCGATCAGGGTCTCCAGACCGTGTTGATGGCCGGCGATGCCCTCGCCGACAAGGAGTTCGCCTCGATCACCGGACCCGCCGGCGAAGGGACGCTGTTCACCTTCGGCCCCGACCCGCGCAACAAGCCGACCGCCAAGTCGATCGTCGAGAAGTTCAAGGCCAACAATATCGATCCCGAAGGCTACACGCTCTACACCTACGCCGCGATGCAGGTCTGGTCGCAGGCGGTGGCGAAGGCCGGCACGACCGATCCGAAGAAGGTCATGGATACGATCAAGGCTGGCACGTGGGATACGGTGATCGGCAAGATGGAGTTCGACGCCAAGGGCGACATCAAGCAGATCGACTATGTCGTCTACAAGTGGGACGCCAAGGGCGGCTATATCGAGATCAATCCGAAGGGATCGTAAGACCCGACGGCTTCCCTCTGACGTACAACGCCCCGGTTCGCCGGGGCGTTTTTTTTGCGCGGCCGCAGAGCCGTATCGCAAGCCTGGTCCGACAAGAATGACCGGAATGGCCCTCGACAGTCGAAGCATTGTTCAACACTATGATTCCAGAACGCTGCATCGGGGACTGAAGAGACCACGCGCTGACGGATCGGTACCATGAACAATCTCCTCACCGACATTGCCGGCGTTCGCGTCGGTCACGCCGACGATGCCGCGCTGGCGTCCGGCGTCACGGCCGTGATCTTCGATCGGCCTGCGGTGGCGGCCATGGACGTGCGCGGCGGCGGACCCGGCATCCGCGAGGGCGCGCTGCTCGACCTCGCCAATACCGTGGAGAAGATCGACGCGATCGCGCTTGCGGGCGGCTCGGCGTTCGGGCTGGAGGCCGGCGGTGGCGTACAGGCCTGGCTTGCCGAACAGGGCCGCGGCTTTGAGGTGCGCGGCGCCATCATTCCGATCGTGCCCGGCGCGATCTGTTTCGATCTCCTGAACGGAGGCAACAAGAAATGGGGGCGCTTCGCGCCATATCGCGATCTCGGCTACGCGGCTGCTGCCGCGGCCAATGCGACTTTTGCGCTCGGCAGCGCGGGGGCGGGCCTCGGCGCCGTCATCGCAAATCTGAAGGGCGGCCTGGGCTCCGCTTCGGCGAAAACCGGTGACGGCGTCAAGGTCGCCGCGCTCGCCGTGGTCAATGCGGTGGGCACCGTCACGGTCGGCGACGGACCATGGTTCTGGGCCGCGCCGTTTGAAATCGACGGCGAATATGGCGGGCGCGGATGGCCGGGCTCGTTCACGCCGGACATGCTGAAGATGCGCATCAAGGGCGGGCCTGACGCAACCTCCGTGGAGAACACGACGCTGGCCGTCGTCGTGACCGACGCCAGGCTGACGAAACCGCAGGCCAGGCGGCTTGCCATGATCGCGCAGACCGGATTTGCCCGCGCGATCTATCCGGTGCACGCGCCGATGGACGGCGACGTGGTGTTCGCCGCGGCGACTGGCGAGATACCGGTCGATCCGCTGGTCGGTCTCACCGAGCTTGGCATGGTCGCGGCCAATGTCGTGGCCCGCGCCATCGCGCGCGGCGTCTTTGCTGCGACCGCCCTGCCCTTCGCCGGCGCGTTGCCGGCGTGGCGGGATCGTTTCGGATAAAGCTTGGCGGCGGACGGCGCGGCAGGCGCTACGCCGCGCCGTTTCAGACGTTGACCGAAAGCGGGGTATTCGAGAGCGAAATCGCGTTCGCCTGGCGCTGAATCAACTGTTCGATAAGGTTATACGATGAAGACGCGGAGCTGGATGACGTCGTTGGTGCCGGCGATGTCATCGTGACCTTTGATCCGTCGGCATAGGTCAGCGATGTCGTGATCGAACCGTCACTGTTGGTTACCGACGTGGTGGAGGCGCCCTGCGATGCCTGCTGCAGCGGATCGGCGCTCGTGCCGCCTGAACCATCGCCGGATCCGCCGGAACCACCGATATCGATGTGATTGTGATGGCCGTGGCCGTGCGACCCGCTTAGCGCCGACGACAATTCGCCGAGGCTGACCGTGCCGTCGCCGTTCTTGTCGAGCCGGCCGAAAACATGATCGGCCGCCGCGATGTTGGTTCCACCGGCGCCAAGGGCGTTTTCGAATTCCGACCGGGTGATCTGGCCGTCACCGTTGGCGTCGATCTGCGAGAACAGGTTTTGCAGAGCGGTCGCCGGGCTGACGGATGCCGGCGTGGCCGACCCTGTTTGCGACTGGCTCTGCGCCGCAAGCAGCGCGCTCATGGTCGCCGGCGATATCTGGGCGCCCCCGTTGAACTCGGGAACCGCGGCCGCGTTTCCCGAAGCCGAGGAGCTGCTGGAAAGTCCGAACAGGTCCGCCGATGCCTGGTTAAAGCCGGTAGATTGCGCCGACGAGCCGGACGAGGTCAGCGATTTGATCGCATCCACTGCGGCCGACGCGGCGCCAAAAGCAATCAGCATGGCAAAACTCCGACAAAGGCCGCAAGGCACGGCCTGCACCTTGGAAGCAAGCAGCAAACCCCATGCCACCCGCGAAAACCCAATAGAATGCGCGGTTTTTGTAGCTGCGAACGGCCCGACACCCCCGGCAATTGATGCCGCGGCGGCAGAATTTTCCGCCCCCGCCGCCCCGCATTGCCCGCGGGCCTCGCGCGTGTTACGCGGGAACCATCTTTAAGGCTTCGAAAGCGGATCGGGAAAGCGCACATGTCCCAGCAATTTGCGTCACGCCCCCTCGTCATCGCGCCGTCGATCCTGGCTTCCGATTTCGCCAGGCTCGGCGAAGAGGTTCGCGCCGTCGATGCGGCGGGCGCCGACTGGATCCATCTCGACGTGATGGACGGTCATTTCGTCCCCAACATTTCCTACGGACCCGACGTCATCAAGGCGATCCGCCCGCACACCAAAAAGATCTTCGACGCGCATCTGATGATCTCGCCGTGCGATCCGTATCTCGAGGCCTTCGCCAAGGCCGGCTGCGATCACATCACGGTGCATGCCGAGGCAGGCCCGCATCTGCATCGCTCGCTGCAGGCAATCCGCGCGCTCGGCAAGAAGGCCGGCGTCTCGCTCAACCCCGGCACGCCGGTCTCCGCCATCGAATATGTGATCGACATGATCGACCTCGTGCTGGTGATGTCGGTCAATCCCGGCTTCGGCGGCCAGGCCTTCATTCCCTCCGCACTCGCAAAGATTCAGGATTTGCGAGCGATGACGGCGGGACGGCCGATTGACATCGAGGTCGATGGCGGCGTCGGCCCGGACGTTTCCGGCCAGCTCGCCGCCGCCGGCGCCAACGCATTTGTCGCGGGCTCCGCGGTGTTCAAGGGCGGCACAACGGAAAGCTACAAAGCCAATATTTCCGCGATCCGCAACGCGGCGGCGTTGGCGCGCGGCGAGGCGATCTGACGTTCCGCCTTACCGGAGCGCGGCAGCAGCCGATATCTGCCGCCTACAGGGCCGGCATCGATCGGTCATCGGAGCGGTCCTGTGGCCCGTCATTCTGCTCGTGCAGCGAGGCCAGCCGGGGCGGCCGCACCACGGTCACGGTACAGGGCGCCTCCGCCGCCACGCGGGCGGAGACGCTGCCAAGCAGCGTGCGCACCAGCGAATTCTGCCGCGCGCCGATGACGATGTGATCGACGTGGTTGGCTTCGGCGAATTCCAGGATGGCGGCGGCCGGATCGACGGCTTCAAGGACATGCGCGGTCAACCTGCTCTCGTCGAGCTTCAACGGCGACGCCCAGTGCTTGAGCGTGACAAGCCGGTCGACGTGCTTGTTGTTACCCTCCTCGTCGAGCGTCCTGTCGAGCGTGACGCGGCCGAGCTTCAGCACGTTCACGCAGGCAAGCCGCGCCGAGGGCAGCGTTTTGAGGATTCGCTCGGCGGTGAGGCGCAGCGCCTCGTTCAGCGCGGCCGATCCCTCCGTGACGTCGAGCGCGATTGCCACGATCGGGCCCGACGCCAGCTGGGCGGCAACGCCGGACTTCCCCGGCGGCGGCGGCGTCAGGTTGCCGTTGAAGCGGCGGCGCCAGACCGTGCTGATGGGATCGCGGTTGAGCCGCTCCGACCGCGCGGTGAGCTTGACCTGGTCGGGATGGGCGAGATCGAACGCGAGCTGCGAGGCCGTTGGATAGCGCCAGACCGGCTCGATCTCCAGACACCGCAGCACGACTTCCTGCAGCCAGGGCGGATAGTCCGCCCTCAGTTTGCGCGGAGGGTACGGATCGCGCCACAGCCGGCGCCGCATGCCGCGGAGGGTTTCGCTCTCCCCGAACGGCCGCACGCCGGTCGTGAAGAAATAAAGCAACACGCCCAGCGAAAACAGATCGCTGCGCTGATCGTCGCGCACCCCGAGCAGCCGCTCCGGCGCCATGTAGGGCGCGGTGCCGTAGGGCAAGCGGAATTCCTCCTGCAACAGATCGGGCAGCTGATTGTGGTGCGACAGGCCGAAATCGATCAGCACCGCCTCGCCCGAGGCGCGAAACATGATGCTGCTCGGCTTGATGTCGTGATGGATGACGTTCTGCCGGTGCAGGTCGGCCAGCGCGGTCGCGATCTTCCATGCGATGACGCGCGCCTCTTCATAGGCCAGCGGCAAGTCGCCAAGCCGGCTGTAAAGCGTTTTGCCGGGAATGGGCTCGATCACGACATAGGCCTGGTGCGCGAAATCGCCGGTCGCGTAACAGGCCGGCACGTGCGGCCCCGACAGCCGCGGCAGGATCATCTGCTCCATCTCGAAACTGACGATGGCGGCGGGATCCTCGCCCTCGGACACCCTTGGAATTTTCATCAACAGCGGTGAGGCGATGTCGGGACGGGTTACGCTCCACAGCGTCGCCATGCCGCCGCGATGCACACACTCCCCGACGGTGAAGCCGTCGATGTCGGCGCCGGGCTGGACCAAAACCTTCGCCATCGCTTACCTCCCGACCGCGAGGCGGTCGGCGAGCCAGACCGGCAGGCCATTTTTGCGAATTCGCTGCGCGGCCTCATCGACATCATACGGCACGCGACAATAGGTGATTTCCCGGGAGGTGGTGTCGAACATGGCAAAGGATGCCGCCGGATCGCCGTCGCGGGGCTGCCCGACCGAGCCGAGAACGGTCAGCCAGCGCCGGCCCTGAAGCAATTGCACCGTCACGCCCGATGTCGGGACGAAATTCGTCATCTTCCCGGTCACCGAGATCGAATAGAGCGCCGGCCGATGGATGTGGCCGCAGAAGGTGACATGGGCGGCGGTCGCCATCAGGCTCCGCCCGGCGTCCGCCGTCGACTGAACGTAACGCCATTTCGCCGGACTGCTGGCCTCGGAATGGACGTAGAGCCGGTCATCCTCCTGCAACGTCAGCGGCAATTCCGCCAGGAAACGCCGCTGAAGCGCGCTCAGCCTGCCGCGCGTCCATTCGATCGCGGCCTGGGCCTCGGCATTCATGGTTTCGGACGGAGTGCCGACGGCGCTGTCGTGGTTACCGCGTACGGCCAATGCGCCCTTCCCGACGAGATCCATAACGGTCTCAACCGTCCACTCGGGATCGGCGCCATAGCCGACATAGTCGCCGAGGCAAACGATCCGCTCCGCACCGTGCGCCCGCGCAAAATCAAGGCACGCACTGAACGCCTGCCGGTTGGCATGGATATCCGCAAAAACAGCCAGCAGCACGCTTTCCTCCGCAGCCAACCCTATCATCCGGCGTCCGGCCGGGTTTGACGGATATCAAACAACAGGGGGCGGGAGGCGCGCAATCATCGCGCTATCACGTTGGGAACGTTGCGCATGAAGTGGTTCAGCGCTTGCGCGGTGCTTCGAGGCCTTTGAGCAGTAGAGCCAGAAGCGCGTCGATCCGCGTGGCAAGCTGCGGATCGCTCCAGTCGTCGGAATGGGCGGGATGGTGGAAGCGGCTGGTGGCGTCGAAAATCGCAAGCGCCGTGGCCCTGGTGTCCGTGACCTGGAAGGCGCCCTGCTTCACGCCGTCCGACAATATCGAGGCGACCTGGTCGATGAGGCATTCCTTATGCCCTTTCACTACCTTGCACGCCTCCTGCGCCAGCGACAGATAGGTCGCGAACATCTCGGGGTCCTCGCAAACCCGCTTTTGCTTGGCCGCGAACAGCGCCCGCAGCCATTTATCAAGCCTTGCGGGCGCCGGCCCCGATCCTTCGGCGATTTCCACGAGCGGCGCGCTGACGCGGTCGAGCCAGCGCTTTGCCACCGCCTCGCGCAGCGAAGCCTTGCTCGGGAAATGACGGTAGACGCTGCCGTGGCTCACATCGAGCGCGCGGGCAACGTCCACCACGGTCGCTTTGGCGAGCCCAAAGCGGCGCAGCACGTCCTCGGTGACTTCCAGGATGCGCTCCGGCGTCAAAACCACTGTTTCGTTCATGCGGGCATCCTCTGCTTTCGCGAACCGATCTCGTGGTTTGTCATCGTCGTTCCCTGTTAGCGAGCCAGCCGTTCGGCCTGCTCGGCAAGGTGACGGGCCACGCGGGCATTGAGCCAGCGCTGGATTTGTGCGGTCAGATAAAAGATCTCGATCGTCATGGCGAAGTCCTCGTGCATTGCCTGGCTCGCCGCCGGTGCGGCCAGCCAGTGACGCCCAATATCGGCGCCACGGCCAATATAGGGTATCTCGCTGACAGATTTCAATATCTGTCATTCAATATTACGTGATCGGGCCACCTCGCCCGGTCACCGCGCGGAGCCGGTTTTCCACCTTCCAGGGCAGGAACCTGACCTATCGTTCTTGTTGGTCCTTGGGCGGCATGCGCGGCGGCAGCAGCGGCGTGAACGATATCCCATCCCCGGCCTCCGGCCCGGCAGTGAAGATTCCCGCCGAAGAATCGCCGCCCGCGGTCTCGATGACCGCTTTCGGCAGGATGTATTCCCGCGCGGCGTCGATCAGGCCGCCTTCGCCGGTGCCGAGATCGGCGGCCCGGCCGCCCTGCTGCGGGTGTCCGGCCGCGATCTGGTCAGCGGCGTGGTCGATCCTTTCGGCGAGCTTTTCGCTGTATGGCAGCCGATAGGCCCTCGGAACACCGCTTGGCCGATTGTCCCCGTCCAGCGCCTCGACCCACAGATAGATCGAACCGGGATCGCCCTCCAGCGAATGCGGATCCACGATGCGCGCTTGCAGGAGCTTGAAGGCGGGCGGCAGGCCGTCGACGCTCGCCCAGCCAAGCAGTCCCCGCGCGGCGTTGAAGCTGACGATGTAGAAGGCGCTGATCACGACGACGGCCAGGGCCTTCACGCTCCAGTTCAGCCGCGCGTAGGCCAGAACGACCAGCAACAGCGCACCGATCAAGGCATAGCTGATCGAGAGCGCGATCACGACCGATTGCAGGCCATTCATCATCGCAGAATCCTGACACCTGTTTTCGGATCGATATCCGCGCCATTCCGGCGAACGTCGCGGAACGTCTCCAATAGCGATTTCTGCCGCGTCTGAACGTCGATCACCTTGCCCTCCCCATCGAGCCAGAACCGCAGCGCCGTCTTCTCGTCGCCGGTGTGATCGAGCGTCACCTTGTCGTCGAAGATCACCTGGGCCGTCGGATTGAGCTTCTGCACCTTCACGATCGCGTCCACCGGCCGCCCGGTCGTGGCCTGGAAATGCGAGACGTTGACGGTATATTCGCCGGCGACGATCCCGCGCACGGTGACGATCTCCTCGCGGATGGGCGACGAAATCTTCCGGCCGTTGACGACGATGAAATCGTTGGCGCCGCCGCGATCGTCGCGGTCAAGCGTCAGGAAGCCGGCCTCGCGATGGCGGTACCAGGCGATATTGCCGATCGGATCCTGCACGAACAGATCGAGGTCGTCGGGATGGCTGTCAGCCCAATCCATGGTAATGATGAATTCGGCCTTGGAATCGACCTTGCCCTCCTTCGAGTCCGGCGCGATCGCCAGCAACGCCAGGAAGAACAGGAAGGCGACCACTTGCAGCGCCTTGAACAGCATGACGCTGAAGGGATCGAACGGGTCCTCGCGCGGATAGAGGCCGAAATCATCGATCATGGCGGCGCTCCAGCGCCGGGGTGACGCGCGTCTCGGTCAGCGTGACGGCGTCCGAGAACACCCGCTGGGTCGCGGCATCCAGCATGTAGTATTGAATCTTGATCAGGATCGAGCCGACGAGGCCCGCAAGCGTCGTGTACATCGCCACCGCCATTCCGTCGCTCATCAGCCCCATCGACGATTTCATCGCCACCTTGTCGGCCGCATCGAGGCCTGCGATCGGCGCCAGCATGATGATGAAGCCGATGATGGTGCCGAGCAGGCCGAGTTTCATCAGCGTATCGGAGGCAAACGCACCGAAGGCGTTGGAACCGCGCAACCGGTCGGCAAGGGTCCGCAACAGCAGCGTCTGATCGAGGTGGCCGGAACCCTGCGTTTCGGCCTTGGTGACGAGGCTGCGGATGTGATCGGTCACGAGCCCCGCCGGCAGCGCCTTTGCGTTGTCGCCAAGCGCGGTTGCGCCGTCCGGCGTCGACAGGATCGCAGAGCAGCGCCGCGCGGCTTCGCCCTCGCGCGCGGTCGCCCGCGTCCGCCAGAAACAATGGCAGCAGGTAATGACATAAAGCACGGCGATCAGGCTCGAAATATAGGTCCGGTCGGACACCAGCATCAGGCGGATGAAGCCGTATCGCCACAACAGGACGACCGCGAAAATGGAGAGGCCGGTGAAGATCATCCAGAGCAGCAGCGCCCCGCGTTCGCGGCCACCCGTATCGGAGGATGCGGTCCCCGTGCTGGTCGTGCCCATCTGCCCTGGCTCCCACGCGCCGGTTGATTTTACCGATGCGGCGCGGCCCAAATTAGACCGAGCCGGCCGCCGCCGTCCAAGGAGAAGTGCCCGGGACGGACTGGGAAATTTTCCCGAGCAGTGTCTGGCGCGGGGCCTACACTTGGCACCCGATGGCGGTGTTGTGATACGCTACGGCAAAAGCCAGGGAGGTTTGCATGCGCCTCGTGCTCCAGCTCATCGGCCGTCTCCTCATTGTGGTCGTTCTATGCCTGGCGGCAGCGACCATCTGGGCGACCGTCGACGCCTATCGCAGCGTTGATCGCGCCACCACGGCGTCGGCGCAGCGCGTCTCCAAGGCGTTGGAGGCGCTTTATTGGCGAGAATTGCTGTTGCGCAGTAACCGGACACGCGAACATCTCGTGCCGGCCGTCGATTGGCACACCATCGACACGATGAAGCTGATTTCGCCCGGCGTTTGCGTCCGCTTCGAACCCGCGGTCGGGGTCGAGAAGCCGCTCTGCGGCCAGAACAAGGGGATCGGCCCTCCGCCGCCACTCTGGTTTGCAAACCTCGTGCTGTGGTTTTTCGGGAACCATGCCGAAGTTGCCCAACGGATCAGCGACCGCAACGCCACCGCCGGCACGGTGTCAGCGGTCGCCGACGGCGACGCTGCGATCCGACTGGCCTGGGAGCAGATCATTGACGTTACCGGCATCGCGTTGCTGATGGCCGTGGCTATCGGCCTGCTGGCTTCGCTCACGATTGCCCATGCCCTGGCACCCGCGCGGTCAATCGTTGCCGCGCTGCGAGGCATGGCCCACGGCGACTACCGGAAGCCGCTGCCGCGGTTCCGATCCATGGAACTCGCGATGATCGGTCAGGCCGTGACCGATCTTGGAGAGCGCCTCGCGCAGGCGACGGAACAACAGGCGGTATTGACCGGGCGCTTGCTCGAAATCCGCGACGACGAGCGGCGGACGCTTGCCCGCGAATTACATGACGAGTTCGGGCAGAATCTTTCAGCCATTCTGGCCTTCGCCAATGCGATCGAAACGGTCAGCGCGGAACGTGAGAGCGAGAGCCCTGTTGCGCAGGATGCGCGGATGATCACGCAGGCTACCCTCCGCATCATGGCCTGCCTGCGGGACACGCTGAACCGGCTTAGGCATCCGCCCGCCGAGGAGTTCGGCCTCGAAGCGAGCCTTGTGAACCTGGTCGACAGCTGGAAATCGAGCAATGCAGCGCATCCGGTGGTGCAGCTTGACGTACGCGGTGATCTGGCCGACGTGCGCGGCGCCGCTGCCACCACCGCCTATCGCGTGGCCCAGGAATGCCTGACCAATTCCTTGCGTCACAGCGCTGCGCGCGAGATCTCACTCCGGATCGAGCGGCGGCCCGGCGAGCAGAATACGCTGCTGATTTGCGTTGAGGACGACGGCGGCGGTGATGTTGCCACGATTGCGCAATCGTCGGGCTTCGGCCTGACCGGAATCCGCGAAAGGGTAGCAGCACTCGGCGGCTCGCTTTCGATCGCGCCTGCAAGCCGCGGTGTCAGCGTGGCCGCGACAATTCCCATTGCGGCCTGACCGATGACAGAGTCGCCCGACCCGCGCATTTCGATTCTGCTGGTCGACGACCATCCGATCGTCCGACAGGGCTATCGGCGTGTCCTGGAGCATCAACGTGATTTTCAGGTCACCGCCGAGGCGGACAGCGCGGCAACGGCCTATAGCGCCTTCAAGGCACATGCGCCCGATGTCGTCGTCATCGACATCTCGATGCCGGGCGCAAGCGGGCTTGAGGCGATCAGAAATATCCGTTCGCGTAGCGCCGGCGCGCGTATTCTGGTGTTCAGCATGCACAGCGAGGCGGCGCTGGTGAAAGCGGCGTTCGGCGCCGGCGCGAGCGGCTATGTGACCAAGAGCAGCGAGCCGGCAGCGCTGCTCCGGGCGATCCGCAACGTCGCGCGCGGCGAACGTGCCATCAGCGACGACATCGCCCATGTGCTGGCGGCGGAAAGCCTGGCGCCGTCGCAATCGGTGATCGGGCAGCTCGGGGAGCGCGAGATCGAAATCCTGCGCCAGATCGCCGCCGGCCAGACCACGGAGCAGATCGCAGCAAACCTCAACATCAGCCCAAAGACGGTTCAGAACTATCACTATTTGGTCAAAGCCAAGACCGGCATGCGGACGGATGCCCAATTGGTCCGCCTGGCGGCCGAGTGCGGGCTCGCCGACCTCGGACCAAGGCTGCCCTGACACCGGGTCCCCGCGATCGCATGATCGCGCCCCTCCTTCCAAGAGGCGAGGCGCGCCGTTAGCGCGCCGAGAAGTTTGAAATTCCCCTTTCGGTCGCCGTGGTTTTCCACCCTTCCCGCTCCATCCGGGTGGTTTCGCCGACCGGCATCTGCTAAAGCGCGGCGTAACCCCTAAAACCCCAGAGTCGTCGATGATATCCCGCTATACCCGCCCGGAAATGGCCGCCATCTGGGAGGCCCAGACGCGCTTCAAGATCTGGTTCGAGATCGAGGCGCATGCCGCGGATGCGCTGGCGGAATTGGGCGTCATTCCGAAGGAAGCCGCCAAAGCGGTCTGGACCAAGGCCCGCGACGTCATTTTCGACGTGGCGCGGATCGACGAGATCGAACGCGAAACCAAGCACGACGTCATCGCCTTCCTGACCCATCTCGCGGAAATCGTCGGCCCGGAGGCGCGCTTCGTGCATCAGGGCATGACGTCGTCCGACGTGCTCGACACCTGCCTCAACGTGCAGCTGACGCGCGCGGCGGACCTCCTGATATCCGATATCGACAAGGTGCTGGCGGCGCTGAAGAAGCGCGCCTTCGAGCACAAGATGACGCCGGCCATCGGCCGCTCGCACGGCATTCATGCCGAACCGGTGACGTTCGGGCTCAAGCTCGCCTACGCCTATGCCGAATTCACCCGCGCCCGCGCGCGGCTCGTGATCGCCCGCCAGGAAGTCGCGACCTGCGCGATCTCGGGTGCGGTCGGCACCTTCGCGCAGATCGACCCGCGCGTCGAGGAACACGTCGCCAGGGCGATGGGACTGAAACCGGAGCCGATCTCCACGCAGGTGATCCCGCGCGACCGTCACGCGATGTATTTTGCCACGCTGGGCGTAATCGCCTCCTCGGTCGAGCGCCTTGCCACCGAGATCCGTCATCTGCAGCGCACGGAAGTTCTGGAAGCCGAGGAATTCTTCTCCGAGGGCCAGAAGGGCTCATCGGCGATGCCGCACAAGCGCAACCCGGTGCTGTCGGAAAATCTCACCGGCCTGTCGCGCATGGTGCGCGCCTATGTGACGCCGGCGATGGAGAACGTCGTGTTGTGGCACGAGCGCGATATCTCGCACTCCTCGGCCGAGCGCATGATCGCTCCCGATGCCACGGTGACGCTCGATTTTGCCCTGATCCGTCTCGCGGGCCTGATCGACAAGCTCCTCGTCTACCCCGCGAACATGCAGAAGAACCTCGACCGTCTCGGCGGCCTCGTTCATTCGCAGCGCGTGCTGCTGGCGCTGACGCAAAAGGGCGCGAGCCGCGAGGACGCCTACAAGCTCGTGCAACGCAGCGCCATGCCGGTGTGGCGCGGCGAAGGCGACTTCCAGGCCCTTCTGAAGAAAGACGCCGATGTGAAGAAATATCTCACCGACGCCGAGATTTCCGAGCAGTTCGACCTCGGCTATCACCTCAAGCATGTCGATACGATCTTCAGGCGCGTGTTTGGGGAGAGCTGATCCGAAGAGACCGTCATGAGCAAGGTTGTTGCCGTCAGCCGTCGTGTCGGTCACCACTTCAGCAAAACCCCGAGCCCCAGTATACGCTTACTGAAGGGCCTCGGCGTCGCCGACGACGCTCATATGGGCGAGACCGTCAAGCATCGGTCGCGCGTCGCCAGGGACCCGACGCAGCCCAATCTGCGCCAGGTGCATCTGATCCACGCCGAACTGTTTGGCGAATTGCGCGCCAAAGGGTTTGCGGTCCAGCCCGGCGATCTCGGCGAGAACGTCACCACGTCGGGCATCGATCTGCTGGCGCTGCCGACCGGCGCCCGGCTGCACCTTGGCGCCAGCGCCGTCGTCGAAATCACCGGCCTGCGCAACCCCTGCGTCCAGATCGACCATTTCCAGAAGGGTCTGATGGCCGCAACGCTGGAGAAAGATGCGGACGGCAATCTGGTGCGCAAGGCCGGGGTCATGAGTATCGTGGTCGCCGGCGGTGACGTCCGTCCCGGCGATGTCATTCGCGTCGAGATGCCGGCGCCGCCGCACCGGCCGCTGCAACCGGTGTGACCACGGGTCGATAAAATCAACTGAACGGTAACGCGGGATCGGCTAGGCCGCAGGATGGGTGGAGCACAGCGATACCCATCATTCATAGTTCACAGCGAGGATGTCGGGTTTAGCGAAAGGCTTAACCCAAGCTGCCCGATCTTCCGGCTGACGGTTTGCGCCAAAACGCTATTTTACTGAAGCATTTCAAGCTGATTTGCCCAGTCCAGTCCCATTTGAAAAAATATTCCGCTTCGCCGCTGACCCAAATCAGATCGATATTTCGCCTTGTCCTGTCCCGATAGAGGGGCGTTTCGCGATCGTCACGAACGTTGGGAACGGGATGCGATGGACGCTGATGCGCCTTTGACGAATGGCGCTGGCGCGGACGGCGAAGTCGTGTGGTCCTGATGCCCCGACGCTGGCATCAAGTTCCTGGGAAGCACGCTTCTTAGGAATGACGGTGGCAAGAAAGCCCGGTCACCGGGGAGCAACTGTATTTTGAAGTAGACCTGTGATCGGTTGGCCTCAAGGCTGGCGCTGCGCCCCACCGCCTCCGGCGGCTGACGGCCTTGACCCCATCCGCTCACTGGTCTGCTGGGCCTTGCAAGCGCTCGGCCGAATGCCGAGCGCGGGCGTGGCGCGCTCGTTATCCCACCGCGTAGCGATTGGTATCCCATTTCTCGCCATGGGCGACCATGATGTTGAGAATGACGATCAGCTTGCGCATGCAGGCGACCAGGGCGACCTTTGGCTTTTTGCCCTTGGCGATCAGGCGACGATAGAAAGCCTTGAGCACCGGGTTGTGCCGGGTCGCCGCTCCCAAGCACGCCATGTAGAACAGATTACGGACCTTGCGGCGTCCTCCCTTGATCTGGCGCTCGCCCTGCCGTTTACCGCTGTCATCATCGTAAGGCGCGACGCCCAGCAAGGCGGCGGCGACCTTGTTGCTCACCTGGCCCAGTTCCGGCATGGCTGCGATAAGGCCGGCGGAAGTCGTGGCAGCAAGCCCCGGCACACTCTCGATGATCTCGGCGAGCTTGGCAAAATGCGGCGTGACCTTGATCATGGCGGTGATCGCCGCCTCGAGATTGGCAAGCTCGACGATAATGGACTTCAGCAGTCGCGCATGGCTTTTTTGCACCGGTTCCGGCACATCCTGGTCGACTTTGTTGCTCAGCATGGTCTTCATATCGAGCAACCCCTGGCGCGCATTCACCATCTGTTGAAGCCTCTCGCGCGCGGCATCGTGGGCCTGGCTTGGCGCCTCGCCGAATATCTCGGCAAACCAGGCGATCGTATCAGCGTCGATGACGTCATTCTTGGCTAGTCGTCCAGCAGACCGGGCGAAGTGGCGCACCCGCTTGGGATCAACAATACGAACTTCGATATCCTTCTGGCGCAGCACCCTGGCCCATTGGCGTTCGTATCCCCCGCTTGCCTCCATTACTGCCTTGGTCACCCTGTGCTTGCGAAGCCAAGAGATCAACTGCCGACGTCCCTCCGCGGTGCTCGGGAACGTTTGTCGTTGAGACAGCGCGCGAATGCTCACATCCGCCTTGTCCTTGGCGATATCGATACCGGCGACAACCAAACCGTTTTGTGCCATCATCCAGCTCCCTTCCTTGCTCGGTCCGGGCTCGAAGCCCATGCAACTGTTCGGGTTGAGGAAGACACCGGATCTGTCCCACGCTCCCCGTCAGGCTCTTGCGGCCTTTGAGCACGCACGGGCTCAGATCCAGCGACGGGCGGTTGCGTCAACAGCCGCCCGTTCGCGCATTCTGGCAGATCTTGCGGACACAAGAGCGCGCTATAAGCCGTAAAACCATTGCGCGGGGAATGCCGGGTGTTTCCGGTGTGACCGTGGTGACTAACGCGTGTGTTTTCTACCAATACACACGCGGCTGCGGGCGCACCAAGCGCCCGGCATTCCCTGCGCCCTCTGTGATCGGGGGCGGAACGTTTCTGGCAGAACTCGGGCGAAACGCGCCGCGAGATCGCGAACGTATATTTAGCCGTCATTGCGAGGAGCAGGGCGACGAAGCAATCCACTCTTTCTTTGTGCGGAATGGATTGCTTCGCTGACGCTCGCAATGACGATGTTGAAGCGTCTCGCCCCTGGCTGTTTGAAATTTGGCTTGGCCGTCGTCGCCCGCCGCCGGGTCGGCGCAATGCCCGGCAGATGCGATGGCGGCCCTGAAAACAACTGAAAAATAACCTCCAATCGGCTAGGATCGCATCCGTGGCATCAGCTCCGACCATTCTCGTTTTCGATTCCGGCCTTGGCGGCCTTACGGTCCTGCGCGAGATCGTGGGGATGCGGCCCGACGCGCATTATGTTTACGTCGCCGATGATGCGTTCTTTCCCTACGGCCATCACAGCGAGGAGCAGATCATCGCCCGCGTGGTGCCCCTGATCGGCGAATTGATATCGGCGCATCGCCCGGACCTGGTCGTGATCGCCTGCAATACCGCGTCCACGCTGGTGATGTCGCATCTTCGCGAGCGGTATGGCGTTCCCTTCGTCGGCACCGTGCCGGCGATCAAGCCGGCCTGCGCGGGTTCGAAAACCAGGCGCGTTTCGGTGCTCGGCACCAGGGGCACCGTCAAGCGCGAATACACCAAGGCGCTGATCCGCGATTTTTCGCAAGGCTGCGAAGTCACACTGGTCGGCTCGGCGGATCTCGCCGCGCTGGCCGAAGCGGCGCTGAGCGGCGGTGAAGTGAGCGACACCGCAATATCCGCGGAGCTGGCGCCGTGTTTTGTCGGCGCCGGCGAAGACACCTCAGTGCGCACCGACACGATCGTGCTCGCCTGCACCCATTATCCCCTCCTGATGGACCGGCTGGTCGGGCTCGCGCCATGGCCGGTGGACTGGATCGACCCCGCGCCCGCGATCGCAAGGCGGGTTGCGAATTTGCTGGGGCCGCCGGCGGGCGAGGCCGATCTTGCCGGAGCCGAGATGATCTTCACGTCGCGACGGCCGCACACGCTGAGCCAGGCCCTGATGCCGTTTTTTGGCGGCCGCGTTCCGGCTTGAAGCCACTGAAATCGCATGCGATTTTCGCGAACACCCGAACCGGCGGTCCGCCACGGCCACACCACGCACCAGAACCATCTGGCGCCGCCCCCGGAGGTCCGTGCTAGATCAGGACCGCGGACGGGTATGGCCCGCCGATGGTCAGTTGCCGAAACCTGAGCGGAGCAATGCGCGGAACGAACCGGAAGATCTCGCTGCCGCGACGTTTCATCGCCGATCTCATGCGTGCGTCGATGCGTGTGCCGTTCGTGTCGCTGTCGCGGACCATCGATATTCGTCAACTGGTCGAGGCCCGTGCGCAGGCTGCCCAGCGGCCGGGCTGGGCGGCGATCTTCGTCAAGGCGTTCGCGCTGGTGGCAAGGGATGAACCTGTGCTGCGCACGCTCTACATCAAATTGCCGTGGCCACGTCTGTTTGAACTGCCGCGCAGTGTCGCCATGGTTGCGATCGCGCGGGTCGAAGACGGCCAGGATTGCATCCTGCCGGAGAAGGTCCCCGCGGCCGACGAGCGGCCGCTGAGCGAGATCGACGCGCAGATCCGGCGCGCCAAGAATGCGCCGCTGATGGAAATCCCGGCGTTTCGGAAAATCATGATGGCCGCACGGCTGCCGCTGCCGCTGCGGCGCCTGAGCTGGCTGATCGGCCTCAGCGGCGGGCGGATGTACGCCAACAATTTCGGCAGCTTCGGAGTGACGTCGGTCTCGGCCTACGGTCCCGGCGAGCTTCAGGCGCTAAGTCCCGGTCCGTTTCTCCTCAGCTATGGCGTGGTGCGGCCGGACCACAGCATCGACGTGATCATCCGCTGGGATCACCGGGTTACCGACGCCGCGTTCATCGCCAGGACCCTGACCCGGCTGGAACAGGTGCTGAACAGCGAAATATCGGCCGAATTGCGCGGCAATCCACTGGAAGGCGAGGTAAAACCGGCGCGGGTGGCCGCGACCTGACGGTTTCAGTGCCCCCTCAAAACCCGGGCCGTTCTAATTGACAAAACAGCGGTTTCTGCCTAGAAACCGCCTGCTCGCGGGCCGGTTTCGGCCCGCGATGCGTTTCGCGACCCGTGGTCTGGCCTTCATGCTTGGGGGCTGGGCCTGTCGGCACCGGGAAATTCCCGGCGCACAGGAGGGCGCGTTTCCTCAAAACTCAAACTTTGCAAAGAGGACGCGATGACAAAGCGCAGTGAGGCGAAATACAAGATCGATCGCCGTATGGGCCAGAACATCTGGGGCCGCCCGAAGAGCCCCGTGAACCGCAGGGAATACGGCCCCGGCCAGCACGGCCAGCGCCGCAAGGGCAAGCTTTCCGACTTCGGCGTGCAGCTGCGCGCCAAGCAGAAGCTGAAGGGCTATTACGCCAACATCAGCGAGCGCCAGTTCCACGGCATTTACGTCGAGGCCGGCCGGATGAAGGGCGATACCGGTGAAAACCTGATCGGCCTCCTGGAGCGCCGCCTCGATACCGTGATCTATCGCGCCAAGTTCGTTTCCACCATGTTCGCCGCGCGCCAGTTCATCAATCACGGCCACGTCAAGGTCAACGGACGCAAGGTCAACATCGCGAGCTTCAAGCTCAAGGTCGGCGATGTCGTCGAGGTCAAGGAAGCCTCAAAACAGCTTGCCGTCGTTCTCGAAGCGAGCCAGCTGCCCGAGCGCGACGTGCCTGATTTTCTGGAAGTCGACCACTCCAAGATGACGGCGAAGTTCACGCGCGTCCCGGCTCTGTCCGACGTGCCGTTCGCGGTACAGATGGAGCCGCATCTGATCGTCGAATTCTATTCGCGCTGATTTTTTTCGGCTTGCATTTACGGAGATCGAAGGCCCCGGTTTTGCCGGGGCCTTTTTGTTGGATATGATCGGCCGCCTGATACACCGTCATTCCGGGAGGGTCCGAAGGACCAGCCCTTCGATGCGCAATTGCACATCGTGGTTCGCGTCTTGGACGCGTCCCGGATTGACCACTCCCGAGAGCCCCCGCCATGACCTATACCCCTGCCCGTCCCGATCCCAAGGCGCCAGCCGTCCGCATCAACCTGTTGTCGGACACCCAGACCCGTCCGACGCAAGGGATGCGCGAGGCGATGGCGCGCGCCGAAGTGGGCGACGAGCAGGTCGGCGACGATCCTTCGGTGAATATGCTGTGCGACCGCGTGGCCGATTTGCTCGGCAAGGAAGCCGCCGTGTTCCTGCCGTCCGGCACGATGTGCAATGTCGCAGCGACGCTGGTGCATTGCCGGCCGGGCGATGAGATCCTGGCGCACGCCTCAGCCCATATCATCGCCCGCGAAGGCGGCGCCCACGCGGCGCTCGGCGGATTCCAGATCACGGCGCTGCCGGGACCCGACGGGCAATTCGCGCCCGACACGTTTCGCTCGGCGCTCCACCCGCGCACCCGCTACCAGCCGCCGCAGACGGTGGTCAGCGTCGAGCAGACCGCCAATATCGGCGGCGGCACCATCTGGAAGAAGGCCGACCTTGATGAAGTGGTGAAAATCGCCAGGGCCCACGGGCTTGCCACCCACATGGATGGCGCGCGGCTGTTGAACGCCTGCGTCGCCACCGGCATCGGTGCGCGCGACATGGCGACGGGGTGGGATTCGGCCTGGATCGATTTCTCGAAAGGACTGGGCGCGCCGATCGGCGCCGTCATTGCCGGCACGCGCAACTTCATCGATGAAGTCTGGCGCTGGAAGCAAAGGCTGGGCGGTTCGATGCGCCAGGCTGGTATTTGCGCAGCCGCCTGCACTTACGCGCTCGACCACCATGTCGACCGGCTTGCCGAGGACCACGCCAACGCTCGCGCGCTGGCGCGGGGATTGGCACAGGTCGCCGGCATCGAAGTGCAGCAGCCGGAAACCAACCTGGTCTTCTTCAACCCGCACGGCGCCGGCATCAGCGGTGACGACATGGTCGGCGCGCTACGCCAACGCGGCGTGCTGCTCGCCATGATGGACGGCCGGATCCGCGCCTGCACCCATCTCGACGTTACCGCCGGCATGATCGAGGAGACGGTGGGTCTCGTGCGGGAGATCGTGCGGGCGGCATAAGGAGTACCCTGCCCTCAGCGATCGATGGCATCCCTCACGAGGCGCGATCATTTCCCCAGCGCCTGATCGACCAGCGTTCTCAGCTCGGTCGCGGCGAAAGTTTAGCGGCCGACTTAATCGACACAAGGGTCGCCAAATTGGGCGATCGCCTGCGCATGGAGGGCGGCGCTCGCGTCTGAAAAGCAACAGAAGATCACGCGGCCGATCGCGGGCGCCGATTGCAGCGCCTGCACCGTGGTCGCAACCGCGATCCGCGCTGCGCGATCGGCGGGAAAACGGTAGACGCCCGTGGAGATGGCGGGAAAGGCAACCGAGGCGAGGCCGTGGCTCTGGCACAACTCGATCGCGCGGGCGTAACACGAGGCAAGCGCCTCATCTTCGCCGCGGCTTCCATTATTCCAGACCGGGCCTACGGCATGAATCACGTGCCGCGCCGGCAGCCGATAGGCCGAGGTGATTTTGGCGCCGCCTGTTTCGCAGCCTCGGAGTGCACGGCATTCATCGAGGAGGCCGGGGCCGGCGACGCGATGGATCGCACCATCGACGCCACCGCCGCCAAGCAGGGACGAATTCGCCGCGTTGACGATGGCGTCAACGCGCAAAATCGTGATGTCGGCGACGATGACTTCGAGCCGCGCCGCACCTGGTGCCCGCTTTCCGAAGTTCGTCATCCGTTGCCCATCCTCCGAAACGAACTTCGGAAACGAACGGGCACCAGCGAAAATGGATTTCTGGCGCCGCTTTCGATCTGAAGTTCCTTACCCAACGCGCGGCAGAGAGCGAAGGAACTTCAAATCGGCGGCACCGGCTGGCACGAGGCCAAGCTCAGGCGGCAGGTGCGTTGACCGTCACGCCCTTGGCGGCAAAGAGCTGCTGCAATTCGCCAGCCTGGAACATCTCGCGGACGATGTCGCAGCCACCGACGAATTCGCCCTTGACGTAAAGCTGCGGAATGGTCGGCCAGTTGGAGTAGGTCTTGATGCCGTTACGCAATTCGGCGGACTCAAGGACGTTGAGGCCCTTGTAGCCGACGCCGACGTGATCGAGAATCTGCACCACCTGTCCGGAGAAACCGCACTGCGGAAATTGCGGCGTTCCCTTCATGAACAGTACGACGTCGTTCGACTTCACTTCGTTGTCGATGAATTGTTCGATGCTCATATTCGATTCCTCTTGGAGGGGGCACGGCCCCCTCGCAGCCTGGACCTCGGGCGGTCAATCCGTTTAAACCCGTGACTGCCATATATGTACCCCAAAGCTTTGTGCATCCAAAGCAATTTGGCGGGGAGCTGGCATGCGCAGACCCCTCCCGGCGGCAAGCCGCCCGCTTCCGGGTAACAACATCAGCGCCTGGAACATACCCCGATCGTACCCTCGGGAGGCTTTTATCCCGGACGGGAACCCCTATCTAGGACAGGCTGTTCCTGGGGAACCCCTCTACCAGACCAACGTTCTCTCCCGAACCGGAGACACCCGTGACGAAACCAGCATCCGCCGCGCTCGCCGCCCCTTGCCCGTCATTATTCTCCGAATCCGATAGCCCGGCCCAGGCGCTGACGGACGCTTTCATTGCGGTGCGAAACGAAACCGAGCGCCGTGCCGCCCCGTTGACGCCGGAGGATCAGCTGATCCAGTCGATGCCCGACGCAAGCCCGGCGAAATGGCACCGCGCCCATACCACCTGGTTCTTCGAGCAATTCCTGCTCGGCGAACACTGCCCGGGATACAAGCCATTTCATCCCGACTATGCCTTCCTGTTCAATTCCTACTATGTCAGCGCCGGTCCCCGGCACGCCCGTCACCAGCGCGGCCACCTGACCCGGCCCGGCGCCGATGAAATCACGGCCTACCGGGCGCATGTCGACGCGGCGACCGTGAAGTTTTTTCACGAGGCCCCTGAGGAAAAGCTGGCTGCGATTGCGCCGTTGCTAGAGGTCGGCCTCAACCACGAGCAGCAGCATCAGGAATTGATGTTGACCGACATCCTTCACGCCTTTGCGCAGAACCCGATTCCGCCTGCCTATGATCCTTCACTGGCGCTTCCCCGCTTCAACGCGAACCGGCGAAGAGTGGGTTGCGATCAACGAAGGCATCCACAGCATCGGGCATGCCGGCGAAACCTTCCATTTCGACAACGAAAAACCCGTCCACCGTGCGCTGGTGGGTCCGGTCCGGCTGGCGCGCAACCTCGTCACCAACGCTGATTGGCTCGCCTTCATGGCCGACGGCGGCTATTCGACGCCGACACTCTGGCTGATGGACGGTTTTGCAACCGTCGACAACGAACAATGGCAGGCGCCGGGGCACTGGCGCCTGATCGACGGCGAGTGGCATGTGATGACGCTGGCGGGCGTGAGGCCGGTCGATCCCTCAAGCCCGGTCTGCCATGTCAGCTATTATGAGGCCGATGCGTTTGCGCGCTGGAGCGGCAAGCATTTGCCGACCGAGATGGAGTGGGAAGTCGCCAGCCGCGCCGGCCATCTCAACGATGCCTTCGGGATCGTGTGGCAGTGGACCCGCAGCGCCTACGCCCCCTACCCGGGCTACCGGGCGATCGAGGGCGCGCTCGGCGAATATAACGGCAAGTTCATGGTCAACCAGCTGGTGCTGCGCGGCTCTTCA
The DNA here is from genome assembly GCA_963742085.1 of uncultured Alphaproteobacteria bacterium. GTDB lineage: Bacteria > Pseudomonadota > Alphaproteobacteria > Rhizobiales > Xanthobacteraceae > Bradyrhizobium. The sequence continues at coordinate 244,946 of CAVUKM010000009.1, forward strand.
CTTGCAACCCCGGCCGGACATAGCCGTATCACCTACCGCAACTTCTTCTATCCCCACCACCGCTGGCAATTCACGGGGCTGCGCCTCGCCGATTACAGCGGCTGAACTTTTTCGAATTCAAACCGCGCCGGAAAGCGCGCTGTCGGAGACTGTCATGAACGTGCACGCCCCCGCTTTGGCCGAAGCGCATCATTTCGATGAGCAGCCCTCGGCATTCGCCCGCGACGTGATCGATGATTTGTCGCAGCATCCCAAACGCCTGTCGCCGAAATATTTCTACGACGCCGCAGGTTCGGAACTGTTCGAGCAGATCACGCTGCTGCCGGAATATTACCCGACCCGCACCGAACTCACGATCTTGCGTGAGCGCAGCCGCGCGATATCCGCCATCATCCCCAAAGGCGCGGCGCTGGTGGAATTCGGCGCCGGCGCCACCACCAAGGTACGGCTGCTGCTGAGCGAATGCGCCCTCGGCGCCTACGTTCCCGTGGACATTTCCGGCGACTTTCTGACAGCCCAGGCCGCGGTCCTGCGCGCGGATTTCCCCGGACTCGGCGTTCACCCCGTCACGGCGGATTTCACCGCCCCGTTCGAACTGCCCGAAGCCATCGGCGCGATGCCGAGGGTTGGATTTTTCCCCGGATCGACGCTCGGCAATTTCGAACCGCACGAGGCCCGCTCCTTCCTGCGCAGCGCCCGCGGTATCCTGGGGAAAGGCGCACGGATGGTGATCGGCGTCGATCTCGAGAAGGACGAGCGCGTGCTCTATGACGCCTACAACGATACCGCGGGCGTCACCGCGCGCTTCAATCTCAATGTGCTCCATCGCATCAACCGCGAACTGGGCGGTGATTTCGACGTCGGTGCTTTCGTTCATCGGGCGATTTACAATCGCGATCGCCATCGCATCGAAATGCACCTGATCAGCAGGAAGGCGCTGACCGCAAGCGTGCTCGGCAAGAAGTTTTCGTTCCGCCCCGGCGAAAGCATCCACACCGAAAACAGCTACAAGTACAGCCTCGAGCGCTTCACCGCGCTTGCCAGAGGTTCAGGCTGGACGCCGCTGGAATCATGGACCGACCCGGCCGGCATGTTCTCGGTTCACGCGCTGGTGGCCTCGGATTGAAATCAGCGACGCGAGATCAACGACACCAAGGCTTCCCGTCGGCCGCATTATTCCGATGCGGCCGGTCGTAGCGAGATCGACTCCCAGGCCGCGACCACGATCATCAGCGCCGAAGTCACAATCGAGAGCGCCAACGGGGATAGCGCCCCCGCAAACCAGCCAAGCCCGCAAAGGGCGATGATGCCTACGCCGTGGGAGAGCTGCAGCCAACCACGAATGGTGTGCTTGAAGAGGATGGTTCCGATCAGAAACAAGAGCGGGCCGCCGATCGCGCTCAGCACCGTCCTTGGATCGGAATGGCCGCCGGGATGCTGCAGCACGAGTTCGTCCGCGACCGCCGAGAGAATGATGCCGGCCACGATCGGCAGATGCAGGTAGGTGTAGGCGAGCCTCGCCAGCCGCCCCGGCTCGCTCGAATTCGAGATCAGTTCGGACCCCGCCTCGGCCCCTTTGTGGAAATAGATCCACCACATCGCGAGCGCGCCAACAAAGGCCGACAGGAAGGCTGCGACAACCTCGGTGGTCCAGGTCAGCTCCGCAAACGTCGCACCGGTCACGACAATGGATTCCCCGAGCGCGATGATGATGAATCCCGCGCAGCGCTCGGCCATGTGGCCACCCTCGACGTACCAGTCCGCCATCGAGGACGCGCCGTATTTCGGTATCCAGAACCGCACCGCGGGCGAAATGTATTCGATTGCCAACGCCAGCGCCCAAAGCGCCAGCCGCGAATGCCCCTGCGCAAGACCGCCGCCGATCCAGAACACGGCCGACACCGAAAGCCATGCCGTGATGCGGACCGCATTCATCCTCGCCATGGTTCGATTGGGCGGCGTCGATACCCACAGGAAGACCGTCTTGCCCACCTGCATCGCCGCATAGGCGATCGCGAACCACAATCCCCGCGATTCAAAAGCCTTCGGAATCGATGTGGACAGTACGAGCCCGCCCAGCATCAGCAAGAACAGCATGACGCGAACCGGCGTCGTTTCCGGATTGAGCCAGTTGGTGATCCAGGAGGTGTAAACCCACACCCACCAGACGGCGAGCAGCAGCAAGGTCGTCTGCACCGCCCCGAGCGGGGTAAAACGCCCGAGCAAAGTGTGCGATATCTGCGTCACCGCGAAAACGAACACCAGGTCGAATAGCAGCTCGGCGTAGGTAACGCGGCTATGCTGATGCGGCACGATGGGGCGAAACAACGCGCCGCGCTCAGTGTCCAACGCCATGCCCCCCTGCCTCGCTTCCAGCCCGGGACACCGCCGTCCCGGGTCGGTCCGGCCTCCGGATCCGTCGCCATGTCCGGTCAGTCAAGTCCGGTCAGTCAGGTACCCCCGTCTGCAGCGCCAGCGCGTGAAGCACGCCGCCCATCTGTCCCCGCAGCGATTGATAGACGATCTGGTGCTGCTGGACGCGGGACTTGCCGCGGAAGGATTCCGAGATCACCGTCGCCGCATAGTGGTCGCCGTCGCCGGCCAGATCGCGGATCGTCACCTCGGCGTCGGGTATAGCTGCCTTGATCATCGATTCGATATCGTGGGCATCCATCGGCATCCCAAATTTCTCCCATTCGGCTTCGAGTTGCGGCTGCGGCCCGGCCGCCGCAGTCTTCAACTTAGCGCGAACGCTCTTCTGGGTCACGCATTGTTGCACTATATTCGCGATCTGATGATTGCAAAGCCTGCCGGATCGTACCGCACGATCACGACGGCCTGACCGAGAGGCTGAAACCCATGAAACTGCCCGGCCCCGATCACCCGATCACTATCGCCGCAAACCCCAAGCGCATCCGCGTTTCCCTGGGCGGCGTCGTCATAGCCGACACCACCAGCGCGCTGACGCTGAAGGAAGCGAGCTACCCGGCGGTAAACTACCTGCCGCGCAAAGATGCGAATATGGCGCTGCTGGCGCGCACCGAGCGGGTGACCCACTGCCCCTACAAGGGGGATGCGAATTATTTCAGCATCGTCGCCGACGGCAAGACGATCGAGAACGCGATCTGGACCTACGAAACACCGTTCCCCGCAATGACGGAGATTTCAGGTCATCTGGCGTTCTATCCCGACAAGGTCAAGATCGAGGAAGTGGCCTGAGGCTTTACGCCTTGCCGTTCATGTAGCCCGGAAGCCAGCTCTCGAAACCGGCCTTCAGGGCCGCCACCGAAACCGGCTCCTCGCCGGCAATGGTAATCGCGTCGCCGCCGGTGGTGCCGATCCGCGCGCACGGCACACCGGCGCCCTTCATCTTTGCGAGCACCAGGCCGGCCTGCTCGGCGGGCACCGTGACGACGTAGCGCGCCTGATCCTCGCCGAACCAATAGGCATGAGGCACGATCGATCCCGGCGCAGCGAGCAACTGCGCGCCTATGCCACCCGTGATCGCCATCTCGGTCAGCGCGACCAACAGCCCGCCATCGGAGACGTCATGCGCCGCAGTGGCGGTGCCGGCGTGGATCATGCCGCGCACCACGTCGCCATTGCGCTTTTCGGCCGCCAGGTCGACCGGCGGCGGCGCGCCCTCTTCGCGGTCACAGATGTCGCGCAAATAGACGGACTGGCCGAGCCAGCCGTGAGTCTCGCCGATCAAGAGGATCGCCTCGCCTTCCGCCTTGAACGAAAGCGTGGCGGATTTGGTGAAATCATCGAGCAAACCTACGCCGCCGATCGAGGGCGTCGGCAGGATGCCGCGGCCATTGGTCTCGTTGTAGAGCGAGACATTGCCCGACACGACCGGGAAGTCGAGCGCGCGGCAGGCCTCCGAAATGCCCTTCAGGCAGCCGACGAACTGGCCCATGATCTCTGGGCGCTCCGGATTGCCGAAATTGAGGTTATCGGTGATGGCAAGCGGCCGCCCGCCGACGGCGGTGATATTGCGCCAGGCTTCCGCCACCGCCTGCTTGCCGCCTTCGACCGGGTCGGCCTCGCAATAACGCGGCGTGACATCGACGGTGAGCGCAAGTCCTTTCGGCCCGTCCTGCACCCGCACCACAGCGGCATCGCCGCCAGGCCGTTGCACGGTATTGCCCAGGATAACGTGATCGTATTGTTCCCACACCCAGCGCTTCGAGCCCAGCTCGGGCGTTGCCATCAGTTTTTCCAGCGCGGGCCCGATCCCGATCGGCGGCTTCACGTCGCGCGCCTGGATCACCGGCAGCGGCATCGAGGCGACGTGCGGCCGGTCATAGAGCGGCGCTTCATCGCCCAGTTCCTTGATCGGCAGATCCGCCATCACGTCGCCGCCGTGCTTCACGACAAAGCGCTTGCTCGGCGTGGTGTAGCCGACCACCGCGAAATCCAGGCCCCATTTGCGGAAGATCGCCTCCGCCTCCTTTTCCTTCTCGGGTTTGAGCACCATGAGCATGCGCTCCTGGCTTTCCGAGAGCATCATTTCGTAGGCGCTCATGCCGGTTTCACGCGTCGGCACGGCGTCAAGGTCGAGATCGACGCCGAGATCGCCCTTGGCGCCCATCTCGACCGCCGAACAGGTCAGGCCGGCCGCACCCATGTCCTGGATCGCGATCACGCAATCGGCCGCCATGATTTCGAGGCAGGCTTCCAGCAGCAGTTTTTCGGCGAAGGGATCGCCGACCTGCACGGTCGGGCGTTTTTCCGCCGAGTCGTCGTCGAACTCGGCCGAGGCCATCGAGGCGCCATGGATGCCGTCGCGGCCGGTCTTGGAACCGAGATAGACGATCGGCATGTTCACGCCGGAGGCCGCCGCATAGAAAATCTTGTCGGTGTCGGCGAGGCCGACCGCCATCGCATTGACGAGGATGTTGCCGTCGTAGCGGGTGTGGAAACGCACCTGCCCGCCGACGGTGGGCACGCCGAACGAATTGCCGTAGCCGCCGACGCCGGCGACGACGCCGGAGACGAGGTGACGCGTCCTGGGATGTTCCGGGGCACCGAAAGAGAGCGCATTGAGGCAGGCGATCGGGCGCGCGCCCATCGTGAAGACGTCGCGCAGGATGCCGCCGACCCCCGTGGTCGCGCCCTGATAGGGCTCGATGTAGCTCGGATGGTTGTGGCTCTCCATCTTGAACACCACCGCCTGGCCGTCGCCGATATCGATGACGCCCGCATTCTCGCCGGGCCCCTGGATCACCCAGGGCGCCTTGGTCGGCAGGCCGCGCAAATGGATGCGCGAGGATTTGTAGGAACAATGCTCGTTCCACATCGCCGAGAAAATCCCGAGTTCCGTGAATGTCGGGACGCGGCCGATCAGCTTGAGGATGCGCTCATACTCATCCGGCTTGAGCCCGTGGGCAGCGACGAGTTCAGGGGTAATCTGCGGCTGGTTAGTTAGCATGTGCTGACGCTCTCGGAGGGAACGCATTTCCGTTCCCTCGCGCCTTTCGGAGGAGGGTTAGGGAGGGGTTACGCCGCGCGCTCCAGATGCGCGACCAGGCCGGCGAACAGGCCGCGACCGTCGGTGCAGCCCATGATGTCTTCGACGTGGTTTTCCGGATGCGGCATCATGCCGAGCACGTTGCCGCGCTCGTTGACGATGCCGGCGATCGAATGTGCGGCGCCGTTAATATTGGCTTGCTCATCGACCGCGCCGTCGGCCGAGCAATAGCGATAGAGCACCCGCCCCTCGCCCTCGAGCCGCTTCAGCGTCTCTTCGTCCGCTTCGTAATTGCCCTCGCCATGGGCAACCGGCACGCGTATGACCTGCCCGGCATTGTAGCCGCGCGTGAAAGGCGTGTTGGATCGCTCGACCCGCAGATGCACGTCACGGCAGATGAATTTCAGCCGCGCGTTGCGCATGAGCACGCCGGGGAGAAGTCCGGCCTCGCAGAGAATTTGGAATCCGTTGCAGACGCCGAGCACGAGGCCGCCCTTGGCCGCAAAGGCGCGCACCGCGTCCATTACCGGAGCGCGCGCGGCAATGGCGCCGCAGCGCAAATAGTCGCCATAGGAAAACCCGCCGGGCACCACCACGAGATCGGTCCCCGCGGGCAGCGACGTCTCGGCATGCCAGACCATCGCGGGTTCAGCGCCGGACGCTAGCTTCAGCGCACGAGCCATGTCGCGCTCGCGATTGATTCCGGGAAAGACGAGAACGGCGGATTTCATGGGCGGCTAGCTCAGAACCTCGACCCGATAATTCTCGATCACCGTATTGGCCAAAAGCTTGTCGGCCGCGTCCTTCAACGCCGCTTCGGCCTTGGCCTTGTCGGAGCCCGACAGCTCGATGTCGAATACCTTGCCCTGGCGCACGCTGGCGACGCCATTGACGCCGAGCGATTTCAGCGCGCCTTCGATGGCCTTGCCCTGCGGGTCAAGGATGCCCGATTTCAGCGTGACGGTGACACGTGCTTTCACAGGGATCACCTCAGCTCTTGACCAGCACCGGACCGGAGCCCGCCGGCCGTTCGTTTTCCATCAGGATCCCCAATCGCTTGGCGACTTCGGTATAGGCCTCGAGCAGGCCGCCGAGATCGCGGCGAAAGCGATCCTTGTCGAGCTTCTCGTTCGACTTGATATCCCACAGCCGGCATGAATCGGGCGAGATCTCGTCGGCGACGATGATCCGCATCATCTCGTTTTCGAACAAGCGGCCGCATTCCATCTTGAAATCGACAAGCCGGATGCCGATGCCGAGAAACAGCCCGGTGAGGAAGTCGTTGACGCGGATCGCCAGCGCCATGATGTCGTCGATCTCCTGCGGCGTGGCCCAGCCGAACGCCGTAATGTGCTCCTCGGACACCATGGGGTCATTGAGCTGGTCGTTCTTGTAGTAGAATTCGATGATCGAGCGCGGCAGCTGGGTGCCCTCCTCGATGCCGAGGCGCTGCGACAGCGATCCCGCCGCCACGTTCCGCACCACCACCTCCAGCGGCACGATCTCGACCTCGCGAATCAGCTGCTCGCGCATGTTGAGGCGGCGAATGAAATGGGTGGGCACCCCGATGTCGTTGAGGTGCTGAAACAGGTACTCCGAAATCCGGTTGTTGAGGACGCCCTTGCCCTCGATCACCTGGTGTTTTTGCTTGTTGAACGCGGTCGCATCGTCCTTGAAATGCTGGATCAGGGTTCCCGGCTCCGGACCTTCGTAAAGGACCTTGGCCTTGCCCTCATAAATGCGGCGTCGCCGGCTCATTGGGATGTACCGTGTGTTGTTGAAATCCATGAATTTGGTGTGCTCCGGATGACAAGAAATGAGACCCACGACGGAGCTGCCGTGAAGGCCAGGGACAGGAAACAGAACGAGAACCGAGCCTGGAATCGAACCTATCCGATTGGCCTATCCAGCACAATCGATCCGGCCCCCCGGGGCTGAGTTTTACCGTTTTTACCTGCGGCTTTAAGGCTCGTTGTCTTAACGATTTCGGCTAATATCTAGGCATGCGAGGGCCCTGCCGCAACGAGGCCGCCGGCGGCCCAAATCGACGCCTCAAGTCGGCACCCGAGGGAACTTTGGTCATGACCACATTCGACAAGCGCGAGGAAGGCTTCGAGAAGAAGTTTGCGCTCGACGAGGAGCAGAAGTTCAAGGCTCTGGCGCGCCGCAACCGGCTGCTTGGACTGTGGGCGGCCGGGAAACTCGGAATTTCGGGCGATGCCGCCAATGCCTATGCCAAGGAAATTGTCGCAGCCGAGTTCAGCGAAGGCGGCGACGCCGCCGTAGTCCGCAAGGTGATGGCCGATCTGGCCGCCAAGGGGATCGCCATCACGGAAGCGCAGGTCCGAACCGAGATGACCGAGCTGATGGCGCAGGCCGCCGCGCAGGTGAAGGCGGGAACGTAAGGCTCAACCCGACCCCATCGTCATTGCGAGGAGCGAAAGCGACGAAGCAATCCAGATTCCTTTTCGGTTGGGGAAAGGTGGATTGCTTCGCTTCGCTCGCAATGACGGAGAGTCCGCGCCCCTCACCCCTCCTTGAAGCCATATTCCGGCACGTTGCCGCTGGCGCCGTAGTATTTGTAGGGCAGGAATTTGCCCGACATCGTGATCTTGACGCGGTCGCCCTTCGGATTGGGCTGACGTTCGAGTACCATGTCGAAATCGATCGCCGACATGATGCCATCGCCATATTCCTCCTCGATCAACGCCTTCCAGGCCGGGCCGTTGACCATCACCAGTTCGTAGAAGCGGTAGATCAGCGGATCGGTCGGCGGCATCGGGATGCCGCGCATCGGCGTCTCGTTGAGCATCGCGGTTTCGGATTTGGACAGCCCGAACAGTTCGGCGGCGTTCGCGGCCTGCGGCTTGGTCAGCTTCATCTGGCCGAGGCATGCGCCGACGATCAGCACCTCGGAATAGCCGCCGATCTTTTCGCAGATGTATTTCCAGCTCCAGCCCTTCTCGCGCTTGATGTCGAGCAGCTTTTCGGTGAGGTCGGATCGTTTCATGGGTCTCCTCCTTGTTTAAATCTCGTCATGGCAGGCCAAAACATACTGTCTGGCGCAGATTGCGTAAGCTCGTTTGCGATGCCGGCCATCCACGTCTTTTTCACGCTACGAAGAGGCGGACGGCCGGGACAAGCCCGACCACGGCGCCTGCTTTGTTTCCTGATGCGGCCCGTCCGATATCGACGCGATCACCAATTCGGATTTGCCGATCCGCACCACCGGCACGTTGCGTGGATCGTGATCCGGCGTATTGGCCGCGAAGCTCTTGCTGCGGCTGACCAGGAAATCGACAATGTGATTCCGGATGGCGTAGTAATAGGGATGGCGGTGCAGATCGGTACGGCCGCGGTCCTTCGGCAACGGATTTTCCACGATCTCGGCCAATACGGCACCGGGGCCGTTCGTCATCAGGAATATCCTGTCGGCGAGATAGATCGCCTCGTCGACGTCGTGGGTGATCATGAACGCGGTCTGGCCGGTTTCAAGACAAATGCGGCGAACCTCGTCCTGCAGCGTGCCGCGCGTCAGCGCGTCCAGCGCCGAGAACGGCTCGTCCATCAGCATGATCTTCGGCGTGATCGACAGCGCGCGCGCGATGCCGACACGTTGTTTCATGCCGCCGGAAAGTTCCGACGGACGCTTGTGCTCGGCACCGCTGAGGCCGACCAGATCGATGAAGGTCTGCGCGTGCGCCCTGACCCTGGCGCGATCCCAGTCGCGCCATTTCGAAGTCACGGCATAGGCGACGTTGCCGAGCACGGTGCGCCACGGCAGCAGCGCGTGGCTCTGGAAAATCACCGCGCGGTCGAGGCTCGTGCCCTCGATTGCCTGTCCGTCCACGATCACGGCGCCTTCGCTCGGCGTATCCAGCCCGGCGAGGATGTTCAGCACCGTGGTCTTGCCGCAGCCGGAGTGGCCGATCACGCAGGCGAATTCGCCGCGCCGCATCGACAGCCAGAGATCCTCGAATACCGCGATCTCGCCGCCGCCGGCCCCGGGATAGCGCTTTGCGATGGCCTCGATGGAAATGAATTTCTCGGTCATCGCGTCATTCCGGGAATGTGACCATGCGGGTGAAGCGCGCCAGAATCTGATCGAGCAGCATGCCGACGATGCCGATCAGGAGAATGGCGATGATGACGTTGGTGATCGAGAGGTTGTTCCACTCGTTCCAGACGAAGTAGCCAATGCCGGTGCCGCCGACCAGCATTTCGGCGGCGACGATCACGAGCCACGCAATGCCGATCGAGATCCGCATGCCCGTGAGAATGGTCGGCGCCGCCGCCGGCAGGATGACGGTGAAGGCGCGCCGGAGCGTGCCGACTTCGAGCGTGCGCGCCACGTTGATCCATTCCCTGCGCACGGCGGCGACGCCGAACGCGGTGTTGAGCAGCATCGGCCATACCGAGCAGATGAAGATCACGAAGATCGCGGACAGTCCGGAATCCTTGATCGTGTAGAGCGCCAGCGGCATCCAGGCGAGCGGCGAGATCGGCTTCAAGACCTGAATGAAGGGATCGAGCGCACGGTTGATCAGGGGCGACATCCCGATCAGGAAGCCGAGCGGGATGGCGACGATCACGGCAAGAAGATAACCGAGCCCGACGCGGGCGATCGAATAGCCGAGCTGGATGCCCAGTCCCTTGTCGTTCGGCCCGTTGTCGTAGAATGGCCGCTTCAGATGCTCCCACAATTTGACGCCGACATCGAGGGGACCGGGCATGGCCGATTTTCCGGCCGTCGCCGTCGCGCCCATCAGCCTGGCATATTCCGGGCTCATGCTGGCAACCGTGCCGGTGCCGCGCGTGGCGATGTGCCAGACGCCGATGAAGGCGGCAAACAGCGCGATCGAGACGATCGCCGCGCGCAGGCGAAGGGAGGAAGTCATCGACATCCCCCTCACGAGGACTTCCTGATCTTGAAGCTGTTGAGATAGTCCTCAGGTGCCGCCGGATCGAAGGTCTTGCCCATCACCGAGAACGACTTGTAGGAGGAAGCCGGCGGCGCCAGTCCCATCTCCGCCATGGCCTTGCGCGTTTCGGTCGCGAGATAGACCTGCTCGGCGATTGCCTTGTAATCCACATCGCCCTTGACCTGACCCCAGCGCTTCATCTGCGTGAGCATCCAGACCGCGAAGGATTGCCAGGGGAAGGGGTCGAAATCGACACGCTTGGCGTCGGTTTTGACGCCGCCCAGTCCGTCCGCATAGGTCCCGGTGAGGACCTGCTCCAGCACGGTGACCGGCGCGTTGATGTAGTTCGCAGGCGCAATCGCCTCCGCGATCTGCTTGCGGTTTTCCGCTTTCGAGGCGTAGGCGGTGGCATCGAGAATCGCCCGCGTCAATGCTGCGAAGCTGTTGGGCGATCCCGTGATGAACTCCCGGCTCGCGGCAAAACTGCAGCAGGGATGCCCGTCCCAGATCTCCTTGGACAGAAGGTGCATGAAGCCGACGCCGTCATAGATCGCGCGCTGACAGATATTGTCGGGCGCAAGGAAGCCGTCGATGTTCTCGGCGCGGAGATTGGCGACCATCTCCGGCGGCGGCACCGAGCGCAGCTGCACATCGGCGTCGGGGTCGAGGCCGTGCTCGGCGAGGTAATAGCGCAGCAAATAATTGTGCATCGAATAGTCGAACGGAATGGCGAACTTCATGCCCTTCCAGTCCGCGGGATTCCGCTTGTCCTTGTGCTTCATCGCGAGCGTAATGCCCTGCCCGTTGATGTTCTCGATCGCGGGCACCGCGAACGGGATCGCCTGCGCGCCGAGGCCCAGCGAAATCGCGATCGGCATCGGCGCCAGCATGTGTGCCGCGTCGTATTCCTTGTTGATGGTCTTGTCGCGGATCACCGCCCAGCCGGCAGTCTTGACCACCTCGACGTTCAGACCGTGCCTGGCGTAGAAGCCGAGCGGCGCCGCCATGATGATCGGCGTCGCACAGGTGATCGGGATGAAGCCGACTTTCAGATCCTTCTTCTCCGGGCTGCCGGCTTCCGCGAAGGCCTCGGTCGCCGTCTTGAGCGGGAAGAATTGAGAGATGGCGGCAAGCGCGGTCGAGGCCCCGACCGATTTCAGAAACGCCCGGCGCGCGGCATCCTTCGGAAACATCGCGCGCATGACAGCCGAGGCAACGACGCCCTCGTAACGCTCCTCGCTGCCTGCGCACCGGCTCGCAGCGCAGCGCCTTGGCGGCATGATCGTGTTCGGCCGCGGAACGATGCTGGCCGCATACACAGCCCGCACGGGAAAGTTCGCGGTCAGCATCGAAGGGATCGTCAAAGGTGGACATGCTGAAGTTCCTCGCGTGATGCCAAGTGATCGAGAGGTAAATCCCGCCACGCCCAGGGATTCACCGCCCGGCAGCCAACGAACGGCCGGGCGGTGAAAAAACATGCAGTTTCTATGCCGCTTTTTCGGTCAGCCTTGCCTCGGCGGGCAGGCCTTCCTCGATCGGCAGCGCCGGATCGCGCGACCATTCGTTCCAGGAGCCGAAATACATCCGCACATCCTTCACCCCGGCATTCTTGAGCGCGAGGAAGGTGTTGGACGCACGCGCGCCCTTGAAGCAATAGAGATAGACCGGGGTGTTCTGCGAGATGCCGACGGTCGCGCATTCGGCCAGGATTTCATCCTTGGACTTGAAACGCGGGCCCTCTGCCGTCGGCTTCATCATGCGGTACCATTCGAGCCAGACGGCGCCGGGAATGCGCCCCTTGCGCGGGCAGAAGTCCTTGCCATAGGGCGAGGAACTGTCACCGATCCACTCATCGACGTCGCGCACGTCGAGCAAGGCGATGCCGGGTTTCCCGACGGCGGCAAGCATCGTCTTCGCGTCGATCAGGATGTCACCGGCCTCCGGAACGATCGAGAACGATGCCGGCGCGGGCTTCGGTACGGCTGTCGTGGTTGGCAATCCCTTGGCGACCCAGGCGTCGTACCCGCCATGCAGGACCTTGATCTTGGGATAGCCGAGCATGGTCAGGAGGTAGTAGCCGCGGCAGGACTGGCCGAAACCGGAATTCATCGACTGCTCGTAAATGACGGCGGTTTCCTTGCCCGACAGCCCGGCCTTTCCGAAGGCATCGGCGAACTTCGTCTTCAGCTCGTGAATGCCTTCCGGCGTCGAGGTGGCGAGGTAGGTGAAGATCTCGTGCACGTTCACGGCATTCGGGATGTGTCCCGCGCCATAGGCATCCGGGTTACGGGTGTCGATGATGACACACGGCTCGCTGGACACGAATTCGGCGAGCTCGCCGGCAGAAATCAGAACGTCCGTCATCGCAGCCTCTCCTGTTTTGGTGTGGAAGTTTGGGTCGATCCGAAGTCCTTCTCGAAATTCACATCTCCGCCAGCATCTTGCGCAGCTGCTTGGTGGCCGGCGTGACGATGGCGACGAAATAGGCTTCGCGAAGCCGCCGCTGGGCGCGATGGCTCATCAGGTAGCCGCGCGCGCCGCAATGGAGCATCGCCGCGTGCGCGGCCGCGACGCTGGCGTCGCCGGCGCGCAGACGAAGGGCTATGACCTTGCGCCAATAGCCCTCCTCCGCATTGTAGGGATCGGATGCCAAGGCCATCGCTTCCGTTTCAAGCTCGCAAAGCAACTCCTGGAAGTTGACGGGCTGTTGCGGGAGATAGCGGTTGACGTGGCCCAGCGGCGCATCGACTTCGTTCATGATGTTGATGCAGTCCCTGATCAGACCGGTGGCCATGCCAGCCTGCAGCAGGATGAATCCCGCGCGGATCTTCCTGACGAAGGGACCCGCGGGGTCTGCCAGGACAAGATCGTCTGGTACAAAGACGTCGCGGAACTGCACGCCGTAGGTACCCGTCCCGTCCATCGCCAGAAACGGCTTGCATGGCTGCAAGGTGACCCCGGGGTCGGAGCAATCGGCGAGAAACATCACCATGCCGCCGGGCTCGTCCTCGCGCTCAAAAATGGTGCCGAAGAAATGGCCGGGCCCGAGATTCGACACCCAGGGCAGCGCGCCCTTGACGATGTAGCCGCCGTCGACCTTGCGGCCTTTCAGTTTCAGCTTCTCTATTCCGAAGAAGCTCTTCATCGGATTGGACAAACCCGTTCCGCCGAGGATCTGCCCGGTCGCGAATTTGTCGCCGAATCTGGCCATCAGCTTCGGATTGCTCGAATTCGCGGCGTACCAGACCAGGGTGTTCTGGCACCACGCCATGAAGGCGGTCGCGCCGCAGACTTCGCCGAGTGCGGCGATCGAGGCAATGGCGCAACGCAGGTCGGCCGCGCCATTGCTCGGTTGGTGGCTAGCCCACGCGCCGACATCGCCGAGGCGGCGGAGCAATTCGCCGGGATAGACGGTCCCGGCGTCGATCGCGGCCGCGATGGGAGCGAGGTTCTTGCGGGCGATGGTCGCGACCTGATCGGCAATCGCTGCCGAAGGAAGGTCGTCTTCGACCGCGCGCCGGGATACCGCCAATGAACCCATGAGACCCTCCGCGAACCGCCCGGTTTTGCAACCGCTTTTCCTGGCCTTTAAGCGCTGACCTCGAGATTGACGGGGCGCGTGAAGGTGTTGGCGACCGGCGACCACTTCTTGACGTGGGCCACCAGCGCGTCGATCTCGCTCTTCGGAACGCCCTCGCATTCCATGTCGACCTTGACCCGCACATCGGTGAAGCCGACCGGCTTCTCGCTGACGTCGCCGGTGCCCCAGACCGCGGTGATGTTGAGATCGCCCTCAAGCTGAAGTTCGAGCTTGTTGACAATCCAGCCGCGGTGCACCGCGTTGGCATGGAGCCCCACCGCAAGGCAGGAACCGAGCGCGGCGAGCGAAGCTTCGGAAGGGTTCGGCGCGGTGTCGTCGCCCAGGAGACCCGGCGGCTCGTCGACGATGTAAGGCGCGAGGTTGCGGATGTAGTTGGCGTGACGGAACTTGCCTTCGGCCACCGTCTTGCATTTCAAGGTCTTGATGACCTTCGGATTGGCCTTGCCGTTGGCGATGAGCTGCTCGAGCCCTTCTTTATCGATTGGGGCAAGGCAGCCTGTAAGCGCTGTTTTCTGAGCGACCGCAGTCATTGGTTTTCTCCCTAGGGGCAGGATACCGAACGGTCTGTATCCTGCATGAAGCGTGCCAGACGCGGCCGGCAAGAAAACCCAAAGTCTTGAAGCCGCTTAGCCGGCACTGCCTTCGAATTGGTCAGCGGCGTGCTGCTCATTCGCGATGCAATTGCTGAGGACGGCGATCATTTTGCGCGCACAAAGATGCGACTTGATGATTTCGCCGCGGTTCGATTAACTGAGGCCCATGGGCAAATCAGCTTCGAAGAAGAAATCAGTCGCGACAGCTCTTGCCGCAGGCGACGATGAGTCCGCGCGCGGACGTCTGCTGAGCGCCGCAACGCGGCTGTTCTGCAAGAACGGCATCAATGCAACGGGCATCGACGCCATCATCAATGAAGCCGGCACCGCAAAGACAACGCTCTACAAGCTGTTCGGATCGAAGACCAATCTGGTGCATGTCGTGCTCGAAACCGAAGGCAAGCAGTGGCGCGAATGGTTCATCGCGGCGCTCGAAGCCGGCGGCGGCAGCGCCCAGGCAAAACTGACGCGCATTTTTCCGGCGCTCAAAGATTGGTTCCGCCAGGAGCGTTTCTACGGCTGCCCCTTCATCAACGCCGTCGGCGAGCACGACAAGGATCAGAAGCAGCTTCGCGCGATCGCGATGCGGCACAAGAAGGTCGTCCTCGCCTATATCGAGAAGCTCGCCGGTGAAATGGGCGCAACCGAGCCGGAAGTGCTGGCCCATCAGCTCGCATTGCTGATGGACGGCGCCATCGTCGCCGCCATGGTGTCGCGCGATCCCGCCGTCGCCGACACGGCGGGACTGGCGGCGTGCTCGCTGTTCGTGCCTTCGAAGCCAAGGAAGCCGGGGCGCGCGAGAAGCGCGCCGGAACAGCTGATGGCGGTCTGATCGGACGGACGGGCGCGACGCCGTCGCGGCCCCGCTTATTTTCCGAGATGCCTGTCGAAGAAGCCCGCGATCTCCTCGAACACTTCTTTCGTCTCGGGCGCGGTGTCGTCGCGAATGTAATGCGCGTGCGACATCCCTTCATAGACCTGAAGGGTCGCCTCGACCCCCGCCTGGCGAAGCTTGCGATGAACGCGAACCGTATTGCTCAGCAGCAGGTCGCGGGTGCCGCTGGTCAGGATGGTCGGCGGAAAGCCCTTCATGTCGCCGTAGACCGGAGACAGCATCGGATCCTTCAGGTCATGTCCATTGGCATAGACTTTTGTGCCCGCGTCGCAGAAACCGTCGGCAGACACCAGAACGTTGTCGAGCATCGCGTTGGTGTAGAAGGTGTCGCCAACCTTGGTGACATCCGACATCGGCGTCCCCGGCGCGATTGCGCCCGGCAATGGAAGGCCGAGTTCCTTCGCCTTCAGCACCATTTCCAGCGTCAACGCGCCGCCGGCCGAGGTACCGAAGATCGCCATGTTCCTGGCGTCCATGGTTTTCAGCGCGGCCTTCCAGACCGTGATTCCGTCGTCGAGCGCGGCGGGGAAGGATGCTTCCGGCGGCATGCGGTAATCCACCGAGATCACCTTGATGCGGCCGAAGGCGGCCATGAAGATGGCCTCCGGTAATCCGGCTTCGCCGGGGTTGAGTACATAACAGCCGCCATGCATGTGGATGAGCTGCCGGTTGCGGTTCTCCGGCGCGATCGCCTCCGGGGTGACGATGTAGGCCCGCACGCCGTCGATGGTGGTCTTCTCTACCTTCACCTTGAGCCGCTCGAGCATGCCGGGCACGTTCTTGATCAGCGCTGCCGCGCCGGCGTCCGCGACCGGCTTCCATTCCTCGCCGGTCCTGGGCTGGATGTTCCAGTTCGACCGCAGCGGCGCGCCGATGATCTTCTGCAACTGCGGGCTGACGTCGGTCGGCACCGCGATGGTTTTCGCAGGCACTTCGAGCGCGGCGGGAGGCGGAGTCTGCGCGGGAGCCATGGTCATCGTGGCGGTCGAAAACAAAGCCAGGCAACCAACCGCCAGGGCACGGTCAAGCGAATGCGGCGACTTCTTCATCGGTCGTCTCCAATTCGATTTTCTTGAAACGAAAGAACCGCGCTCTTACTTGAGCGCGGCCTCGACCTTGGCCAGTCCCGCATTGGCGCAGGCTTCGTCCTTTTCGCCGCCGGGCGCGCCCGACACGCCGACACCTCCGATCACCTCTGTGCCGGCCCGGATCGGAACGCCACCGCCGACACCGACCAGGCCGGGAATCTGCCGAAGCGGAGCCCTGGCCGGATCTTCGAGGTCCTTCATGGTCTGGAGCGAGGTCTGGTTGCGGATTCGCGCGGTGTAGGCCTTGAGGCGACTGAACTCCATGGTGTGCGGGCTGGTGCCGTCACCGCGAATCTGGGCTGCGACGTTGCCGGCCTTGTCCACGATCGTGATGGAGACCTTGTAGCCGTCCTTGGTGCACTGCTCGAGGGTGCCCTGGATGATGGCAAGCGCGAGGCCCATTGAGATGTTCTTTTCGGTCTGAGGCGCCTGCGCAAAGGCGGGCGCGGCGGCAAACACTGAAATCGACGCAAGCAACGCTAATTTGACGGAACGCATGTTTGGCTCCCTGATGTTTTGCTTTGTCTTGTGGTGGAACCCTAATCCGGGCAACTTAATCCTGGCAACTGGAGAGAAATTCGCGCGGCCCGATTGCCCCGGGCGTCAGGAGCGTCCCGGCAGAAAGGATACCAGCCGCTCCAGCTCGATGCCGAGATCCTGCTCGACATCGGCGACCTCCATGTTGACGACCCGGTAGCCGCGCGCCTCCAGCCAGGCCTGCCGCGTGGCACGGTCGCTCGCAATGACATCGGTCTCGTTCGGATTGATCAACTCGATCGCGATCCTGTGCACGAAGGAGACGAAATCCGGAATATGCCGCCCGACCGGCGTCTGCCGCTTGAACTGGCCGGCGAAGCGGCGGTCGCGGGTGAGCGCCTGCCACAGGATGCGCTCGGCGTCGGTCGGATTGCGCCGCAACAGCCGCGCCAGCCCGCGCACCGTACCGCTCTCCGAAGGCATGGCGCCCTGCCCGTGCTCGGCCAAAAGCGCGCGCAGCCGCGTGGCCTGCGCCCCATCGAGCACGCCACCCTTGGCCGGCCCCTTGCGCCCCTCCGCGATCGCCATCACCACGCCGTGCAGGGTGTGCATGTCCTGCTTGGTCGGATCCATCCGGGTGAAGATGTTGCGCAGGTTGACGAGCATGGTCTCGCGCTTCTCTGCCGGGCGCAGGAATTCGACCCGGTCGAGTTCGCGCACCAGATTGTCGAAGAAGGCCTGCATCTGGTGCTGCGAGGCGGGCTCGGAGCGTTCGGGCATCGAAAACGGCAACGCGCCCTCGGTCGAGAGCTTGAACCACTCGTAGCCGATCAGGAGCACGGCCTGCGCCAGATTGAGCGAGGCAAATCCGGGATTGACCGGAAAAGTGATGATGCGGTTGGCGAGCCCGACCTCCTCGTTCTGCAAGCCGTAGCGCTCGCGGCCAAACAGGATGCCGACCGTGCCGCCGGCTCTGATCTGGCCCGCCATCTCCATGGCGGCGTCCTCCGGCCCGACCACCGGCTTGGCCTGGTCATGGGCGCGGGCGGTGGTCGCGAACAGCAGCGTGCAGTCGGCGACCGCCTGTTCGACCGTGTCGAACAGCTCGACCTGATTGAGGATGTGATCGGCGCCGGCGGCGGCGCGCTGCGCACTGACATTCGGCCAGCCGTCGCGCGGATTGACGATGCGCAGGCGCGTCAGGGCGAAATTTCCCATCGCGCGCGCCGCCATGCCGATGTTCTCGCCGAGCTGGGGCTCGACCAGAATGACAACGGGGCCGGTCAGATCAAAGCCTGATTTGGTCTTGTCGGTGCCCGAACCGGACATCTCACTCTACTTTCTGTTTCTGAAGGTTTCGATTCAAGGTCCGAAGAATCTGATCCAACACCTGATTGGCGAACCCATTCGTTCGCCTGTCCGGCACAATTTCTCAAGCGATATAATCGGCTTAGCAAAACTTTCTGACACCGGGATCGAAATCCGGATGCGGCGCCACAACCTCGCTTGCGCGCGCTCGCCTTTCGGATAGGCTGTCGATCAATATCAAAACGAACCCGAGAGCCGGTTCAACGGCGCCGGGCACAGGGGGAGGCCACCATGCATCGCAAATGGTCGTCGGCTATTGCCGGAGCAATTCTGATTCTGGCCGGGGGAGTACTGGCCTATCTGACGCAAACCTCAGGCGGTATCCAGATCAGGGATGTGCGCTTTGCCGGCGCCAAGGGCAACACCATGAGCGCCCTGCTCTATATCCCGCCGAACGCGACCCCCAAGACCCCCGCCCCCGGCATTCTGGCCGTGCACGGCTACATCAATTCGCGCGAAACCCAGGATGGCTTTGCCATCGAATTCGCCCGCAGGGGTTACGTGGTGCTGGCGCTGGACCAGACCGGTCATGGCTACAGCGATCCGCCGGCCTTCGCCAACGGTTTCGGCGGCCCCGACGGACTTGCGCATCTGCGCAGCCTCGACATCGTCGACAAGAACAATATTGGGCTCGAAGGCCATTCGATGGGCGGCTGGACCGTGCTCGCTGCGGCGTCCGCAATGCCCAACGACTACAAGTCGATGGTGCTGGAGGGTTCCTCGACCGGCAAACCGTTCGCCGCCGAAGGCACCGCGACCTGGCCGCGCAACGTCGCGCTGGTATTCGCCCAATATGAGGAGTTTCCGGTCCTGATGTGGGGCGTCGAACGGGCGCGCGACGTCACGCAAAGCCCAAAACTGTCGGCGTTGTTTGGCACGCAAGGGTCGGTCGAGCCCGGCAAGGTCTATGGCGACATCGCGCAAGGCACAGCGCGGGTGTTGTACACACCGGCGATCACGCATCCGGATGAGCATATTTCGCATCAGGCGATTGGCTACAGCCTCGACTGGTTCGCCAAGACCCTGCAGGGCGGCACGCCGCGCCCCTCCGATGACCAAATCTGGTTCCGCAAGGAGCTGGGCACGCTGATCGCGCTGATCGGCCTTGTCGTACTGCTGCTCGGCGTATTTGACGGCCTGCTCGACGCGCCCGCGTTTTCGCGCCTCCGGCTCCCCGAAATCGGCGACGGCACGGCGCCGTCCCCGGTTGCGGCCAGCGGCCGCCGCTGGACGGCAGCGTTCATCTTGTCCGCCCTCCTTCCCGCCCTGACCTATTATCCGGCTTTCGCGCTGGGCGGCACCCTGGTGACGCCGTCGCCCTATTTGCCGCAGGGCATAACCAACCAGGTCATGGTCTGGGCGCTCATCAATGGGCTGATCGCACTTGCGTTGATGCCGTTCGCGCCCAAACGCACCAGCCGGACCGGGATTGTCGGGCCGTCGATCCTGATCGCCCTGGCCACCATCATCGTCGGCTACGCCGCGCTGTGGCTGGCTGACCTCGCCTTCAAGATCGATTTCCGGTTCTGGATCGTCGCGCTCAAGCTGATGAGCGCGAAGCAATGCCTGATCTTCCTGATCTATCTCTTGCCGTTCACGGCGTTTTTCGTGATCGCGCTGCATGTGCTGCACAGGAATTTTTCGACCATCGGCGCGCCCCGCGCAGCACTTTACCTGACCAATATCCTGGCGCTGACGCTCGGTTTCATTGTGCTGCTTGGCCTGCAATACGGCACGTTGTGGCTATCGGGAAAACTGTTCAATCCGCTGCCCGATCCTGGATTCGTACCACTCTCCACCATCGTCGCGATCCAGTTCGTGCCGCTTTTGGCGATCTGCGCGGTCATCGCCACCTTCACCTGGCGGCGTACCGGCTCCAGCCTTCCGGGTGCCTTGATCTGCGGACTCTTCGTCACCTGGTATGTGGTGGCGGGCACCGCCACCCAGGCGGCGTTCTAGGCCAAAAGATGGGCTGAAACTGCATAACGCCTTGGCTTTCGCCAGGGCGTTTGCGGTGCTATAGCGCCCCCTATCACCCCTCCACCCGAAACGCGCGATTCCCAAGAAGGCCCTATCTCCATGGCAAAAATCAAGGTGACCAACCCCGTCGTCGAACTCGATGGCGACGAGATGACCCGGATCATCTGGCAATACATCAAGGACAAGCTGATCAACCCGTTCCTCGATATCAACCTGATGTATTTCGACCTCGGGATGGAGTACCGCGACAAAACCAACGACCAGGTCACGGTCGATGCCGCCAATGCCATCAAGAAGGTCGGCGTCGGCGTCAAATGCGCCACCATCACCCCGGACGAGGCCCGGGTGAAGGAATTCGGCCTCAAGGAAATGTGGAAATCGCCGAACGGCACCATCCGCAACATCCTCGGCGGCGTGGTGTTCCGCGAGCCGATCATCTGCAGAAACGTGCCGCGGCTCGTTCCCGGCTGGACCAAGCCGATCATCATCGGCCGCCACGCCTTTGGCGACCAGTACCGCGCCACCGACTTCAAATTCCCCGGCAAGGGCACGCTGACGATGAAGTTCGTCGGCGAGGACGGCAAGGTGATCGAGCGGGAAGTCTACAAGTCCCCGAGCGCCGGCGTGGCGCTGGCGATGTACAATCTCGACGATTCCATCGCGGATTTCGCCCGCGCCTCGTTCAACATGGGCCTCACAAAAGGCTATTCGGTCTATCTCTCGACCAAGAACACCATCCTCAAGGTCTATGACGGCCGGTTCAAGGACATCTTCCAGGATATCTTCGACAAGGAGTTCAAGGCGCAGTTCGACGCCAAGAAGATCACCTATGAACACCGCCTGATCGACGACATGGTCGCGGCTGCGATGAAGTGGTCCGGCGGCTACGTCTGGGCCTGCAAGAACTATGACGGTGACGTGCAGTCCGACACGGTCGCACAGGGCTACGGGTCGCTCGGCCTGATGACCTCCGTCCTGATGACCCCCGATGGCAAGACGGTGGAAGCCGAGGCGGCCCACGGCACCGTGACCCGCCACTACCGCGAGCATCAAAAGGGCAAGGAGACCTCGACCAATTCGATCGCCTCGATCTTCGCCTGGACCCGCGGGCTGTCGCATCGCGCCAAGCTCGACAATAACGACGCGCTGGCGAAATTCGCGACGACCCTCGAGAGGGTATGCGTCGAGACCGTCGAAGCCGGCTACATGACCAAGGACCTTGCGCTCCTGGTCGGCGCCGACCAGCGCTGGCTGTCCACCACCGGCTTCCTCGACAAGGTCGCGGAAAACCTCACCAAGGCAACGACGGCATAAGCGACTGGTGAAGTAGCCTCAACTTTTGGAATGAATGTGAGAGAGTACGAACATGCTGTTTCGTCGAAAAACCGCTTTTTCTCTGTTTCTCGTGCTGGGCTCGTTGACGAGCGCTCATGCCGCTGAAACCCCTCTTCCCGACGCCATCGCGGCGCCGGGAGAGACTATCGTGCTCAGCGCGCACGCCGAAGGCGCGCAGGTCTACGAATGCAAGGCCGGCGCCGACGGCAAGTCCGCCTGGGTATTTCGCGAACCGATCGCGACGCTGCTGGTCGGCGGCAAGACCGTCGGCCGGCACTATGCTGGACCGAACTGGGAGCACAGTGACGGCAGCGCCGTCGTCGGCAAGGCCGCCGGCAACGCGCCGGGGGCGACGCCGAATGATATCCCATGGCTGAAACTTGAAGTGGTTTCCCGCCGCGGCAGCGGCGTCCTCGATGGCGTTACGACCGTACAGCGGATTCATACCCAGGGCGGAAAACTTGACGGGGCTTGCGACACCGTCGGCATCTTCCGCAGCGCCCCCTACTCCGCGGACTATGTGTTCCTGCGCAAGGGTTGAGCGACAAGGGTTGAGCGACGAGGGTTTGAGCGGCAAGGTGTGGTCGCGCCTCCCGCTGACCGATCTCCGTGCGGCCGTTTGCTGATTTTCGACCAAGGCCCGTGAATGCCGCCACCGGATTGAATTCAGAAGAATCGCAGGCTTCCAGTAAGCCCCGCCGATGGATCCGTCCCCGCAGTTCCGGAGGCGCATCCGGGGAAGGTCTGCTAAAGCAGTACTCCAGCCGATAGCGGCGATCCGGTATAGTATTCGAGTCTGAACGGCCCGGCGAAGCCGGGCCAGAGAAGCCGAAATGACGCCGGTCACCAAAATCGTCTTTCTTGGCGCAAGCAGTGCAGCATTCGGCATCAGCATGTTCCGGGATCTCTTTTCCGGTCATGAACTGGCCGGGAGCACCCTGGTCCTGGTCGGCAGGAACGCCGAAAGGCTTGCGCGTGCCGAGCGCCTCGCAAAGCTGCTCAACCAAAAAACCGGCGCGGGACTGAAGATCGAGAGCACCACCGATTGGCGGGCTGCCTTCGACGGCGCGGAGTTTGTCATCAATTCGACCGCCATTGACCGGAACCGGCTCTGGAAGCTCGACTTCGAGGTGCCGCGCAAATTCGGCATCCGCCACACATTGGGAGAGAACGGCGGCCCGGGCGGGCTGTTCTTTACCTTGCGCACGTTGCCTCTGGTTTTCGATTTTGTGCGCGAAATGGAGCTGCGTTGTCCGCAGGCGCTGTTCATCAACTTTTCCAACCCGGAAAGCCGTATCGTTTTGGCCCTCGGGCAATACAGCAAGATCCGCACCATCGGACTGTGCCACGGAATCTTCATGGCACGCGATCAAGTCGCCTCAATCCTTGGATTGCCTGCGGATCGGGTGGAAGTGCGGGGTGCGGGTCTCAATCATTTCCAGTGCCTGATGCAGATCCGCGACCGGGAGACCGGCGTCGACCTGTACCCGCTGTTGCGTGAAAAGGAGAAAACCTGCGAGCCGCTGGTTGCGCCTCTGACACGCAAACTGTTCCGGGCTTTCGGTTATTGGCTCGGTTGCAGCGACGGCCATGTCGGCGAATACCTGTCCTTTGGCTGGGAGGCCGGCGAGGGCGGATACAATTTCGGATGGGACGACGCCGAGCGGGCGAAAACGGAACAGACGATCGACGACGTGCTTTCGGGAAAGGCGGAGATTCCATGGTGGTGGCTGACCCCGTCGGGCGAGCGCGCCGTTACCGTCATTTCGGCCGTTCTGCATCAACGCAAACAGCGTATCGAATCAGGCGTGGTCTATAATCGGCAAGCAATCCCCAACCTCCCGGCTGAGTCGGCCGTGGAGGTGCCGGTGCTGATCGATGGCGGCATTCACCCGGTGTCGCTCGGGCCGCTGCCCGGCCCGGTCGCGAAGTTGATGTCCATGCAAACGAGCGTCCAGCAGCTGGCCGTCGAGGCGGCCATGCATGCTTCCAAGGAATTGGCCTTGCAGGCGCTGCTGATCGATCCCGTTGTCAACTCCACGACCGCCGCCGTCCAGCTGCTTGACGAGCTATGGGATGTAAACCTGCCCTATATCCGAAAATGTATCGGGTGACCCGGGCGGTGCGGAATCGCGATCGCCCGAACTATTTGTCCGCGGCCGGCTGATCGTCATGCGCGACCTGCGCGAGTTCGGCGATAGCCAGATCGCCCGAATCCGCGAGCCGCGCTTTCGCAGTCTTGTGCACATGCGCGGCGAGCGTGGGCATGCGTTCGATCAACGCGTGGAAATCCTGCGCATCGAGCGCGAGCAGCCTGGTCTTGCGCATCGCGGTTACCGTGCCGCTCCGTTTGGTACGGTGCAGCAGCGCGATTTCTCCGAAAAACGTGCCGTCCGAAAGCCGGATGTGCCGGTTCGGCAAATCGATCTCGACCTCGCCCGCGGTGATGAAATACATCGAGGACGCGACATCGCCGCGCCGCACCAGGATCTCGCCGGATTCGATGGTCTGCGCCCGCAGCAGCCGCATGATGTCGGCGATTTCGGTGGCGGAAAGATGCGAGAACAGCGGCACCCGCGCCAGCATTCCCCAGGTCACCACGAAGTCGCGCCGCCTTACCTCGTCGGCGAAGGAGGTGGAGATGATCGCCACCGGCAGCGCGATCATGGTCAGGCCACCGACGATGGCGAATACCGACACCAGCTTCCCCAATGGCGTGATCGGGACCACGTCGCCATAGCCGACCGTGCCCAATGTCACGATCGCCCACCACATCGCCTGCGGAATGGTGCCCAATTTGTCGGGCTGGGCGTCGTGTTCGATCGCATAAAGCAGCGAGGCGAACACCAGCACCGCGCCCGCCAGGATAACGAGGCAGCCGATCAGCGTTCGCCGCTCGGCATGAAGGGCTGCCAGCAACGATCGCATCGCCGGCGAATAGCGCACCAGTTTGAAAAACGGCAGCACGCCGAGCAGCACGAGGGTGGCGCGGCTGCCGGCGATGAGCGCGATCGCCGCCGGCAGGAATGCCAGAAGGTCAATGATGCCGAGGCTCGATAGCGCATATTCGATGCGGTCCTGCGCCGGCGACCTCTTCCGCGGCGAATGGCCGGCCACGCTCCAGAGCCGGGACAGGTATTCCAGCCCGAAAACCACCACGGCGCCGATCTTGACGGCGGTGAAAAGCCAGCCGAACTGCGCGTCGAACTCCGGCACCGACGCAAGGATCATCGCCAGCACGTCAAGGATGACGATGGAGATGATCAGCCGGACGAAGCGTGAACCGGCTGAATAAGACAGGTGATCGTATTCAAGCAATTCATAGAGGCGATCCCTCAGGTCGGGGTCGCTGAGCCGCCTCTTGCCCGAAAGGATCGCCACTGCCCGTGTCCCGGCTTTTTTCGAAGTTCGCGTGCCATCGTTGGTCCCCTTCGATGCGAACCCCGGAATCAAAGGGAAACTGAATATAACCGCTTGCGCGGCGCCGGCCTTGACGTTCCTCAACGATCAGGCGGCCGATCGGCGGGCGCTAGGCGCCCGCCATTGCCTTTTCGATGGCCGTAAGTGCCGCGTTCGCGTTGGCGCCATCGGGCCCGCCGGCCTGGGCCATGTCGGGCCGTCCGCCGCCCCCCTTGCCGCCGAGCGCTTCGGACGCCACGCGCACCAGATCGACCGCGTTGTAGCGCGAGGTCAGGTCGGAAGTGACGCCGACGACCACGCCCGCCTTGCCGTCCCCGGTGACGCCGACGATGGCCACCACGCCGGAGCCAAGTTGCTTCTTGCCGTCATCGGCCAGGCTCTTGAGGTCCTTCATTTCGATGCCTTCGACCGCGCGCGCCATCAGCTTGACGTTGCCGACCTCGCGAACGCCCGCGGCCCCGGCCGCCGATCCGTTCGACGCCGCCGCACCACCGCCCATCGCCAGTTTCTTGCGTGCATCCGACAGATCGCGCTCGAGCTTCTTGCGCTCTTCCATCAGGGAAGCAATCCGCGCCGGCATCTCCTCGAGCGGCGCGCGCAGCTCCGAGGCCGCGTGTTTCGCGAGCTGCATCGTGTCGTTGGCGTGTTTCCGCGCATGGCGTCCGGTCAGCGCCTCGATGCGGCGAACGCCCGACGACACCGCGCTTTCGCTGGTTACCGAGATCAGGCCGATATCGCCGGTTCGCCTGACATGGGTGCCGCCGCACAATTCCACCGACCAGCCGAACGCGTTGGCGCCGTGCTCGCGGGCGGTCTTTCCCATCGAAACCACGCGCACCTCGTCGCCATATTTTTCGCCGAACAGCGCGCGGGCGCCGGCCTCGCGCGCATCGTCCACCGCCATCAACCGTGTGGTGACTTCGTCGTTGTCGAGCACCACCTCGTTGGCGATATCCTCGATCCGGCTCAATTCCTCGGGCGTGATCGGCTTCTGATGCACGAAGTCGAAACGCAGGCGATCCGGCGCCACCAGGGAACCGCGCTGGGCGATGTGATCGCCGAGCACCTGGCGCAGCGCCTCATGCAGCAGATGCGTCGCCGAATGATTGGCGCGAATCGACGAGCGCCTGGCGTGATCGACTTCGAGTTGCAGCGCCGTGCCCGATGTGAGCGTGCCCTGCTCCACGGTGCCCAGATGGACGAAGAGATCGCCGGCCTTCTTCTGGGTATCGGTGATGCGGAACCGCACCCCCTCGCCCGTCATGACGCCGGTATCGCCGACCTGGCCGCCGGACTCCGCATAAAACGGCGTCTGGTTCAGGACAATGGCGCCGCTCTCGCCCGCGGCGAGGCGTTCGACCTCCTTGCCGTCCTTCACCAGCGCACCGACAACGCCTTCGGCGGTTTCGGTCTCGTAGCCGAGGAATTCCGTGGCGCCGAGTTTCTCGCGCAGCGGAAACCAGACGCTCTCGCTGGCGGTATCGCCGGAGCCCGCCCAGGCCGCGCGGGCTTTGGCGCGCTGCCGGTCCATCGCGTCGGTAAAGGAGGCGATGTCGACGCCGATGCCGCGGTTGCGCAGCGCATCCTGGGTGAGATCGAGCGGGAAGCCATAGGTATCGTACAGCGTGAAAGCCGTGTCGCCGTCGAACATGTCGCCCTTTTTCAGGGAAGCGCTCCTTTCATCGAGGATCGAAAGCCCGCGTTCCAGCGTCTTGCGGAACCGCGTCTCTTCCAGCCGCAAGGTCTCCTCGATCAGGTTCTCGGCCCGCACCAGCTCCGGATAGGCTTGCCCCATCTCGCGCACCAGCGCCCAAACCAGCCGGTACATCAGCGGGTCCCTGGCGCCGAGCAATTGCGCATGGCGCATCGCGCGGCGCATGATCCGGCGCAGCACGTAGCCCCTTCCCTCATTCGAGGGCAACACGCCGTCGGCGATCAGGAACGACGACGCGCGCAGGTGATCGGCGATGACGCGCAACGATGCCTTCTGCTCGCCCTGCGGATCGGCCCCGGTCAATTCGGAGATGGCGCGGATCAGCGCCACGAACAGGTCGATGTCGTAATTGTCGTGCTTGCCCTGCAGGACGGCCGCGACGCGCTCCAGGCCCGCGCCGGTATCGATCGACGGTTTCGGCAAGGGATTGCGGACCCCCGGGGAGACCTGCTCGTATTGCATGAACACGAGATTCCAGATCTCGATGAAGCGGTCGCCATCGGCCTCCGGCGAGCCCGGCGGGCCGCCCCAGATCTTGTCGCCGTGGTCGTAGAAGATTTCCGAGCACGGCCCGCACGGACCGGTGTCGCCCATCTGCCAGAAATTGTCGGACCCGGCGATGCGGATGATCCGCGATTCGGGGAGACCCGCGATCTTCTTCCAGAGGCCGAACGCCTCGTCGTCGTCGATATAGACGGTGGCGGTGAGCTTGTCCTTCGGCAGGCCGAATTCCTTCGTCACCAGGTTCCACGCCAGTTCGATGGCGCGATCCTTGAAATAGTCGCCGAACGAGAAATTGCCGAGCATCTCGAAAAACGTGTGATGCCGCGCGGTGTAACCGACATTGTCGAGGTCGTTGTGCTTGCCGCCGGCGCGCACGCATTTCTGCGAGGTGGTGGCGCGCAGATAGGGGCGCTTCTCGACGCCGGTGAAAACGTTCTTGAACTGCACCATGCCGGCATTGGTGAACATCAGGGTCGGGTCGTTGCGCGGCACCAGCGGCGACGACGGCACGATGTCGTGGCCGTTGTCGGCGAAGAATTTGAGGAATGTCGACCTGATCTCGTTAACGCCGCTCATTTGGGTCCAATCGCAAAACCATCTGGAATCAGCCGGAAATTGGGCATCTGTGCGCATGATCCGCCAAAGTGTGCAGCGGTTTGGCGACGAGATCATGCGCGCCTTGGTTAGTTAAGGTAGCGCGCGGTCGGACGCAAAACCGGGTCCCACTTTTGCTGACCGCGCGCTGCCGAACAGCTTTTAGACAAGGGGGATGGCGGTGTCCAGAAAGTGTACAGGAGATCAGGGGCTTGCCGCACCAGCGTAAAACCCTTGATAGATGCTGCAGTTGCGTTGACAGCCTTGGCGTGCCTGTGTTTTCCTCCTATCTGTTCAGGACAGTCACGTCGGGAGAGATCGGCCTTGTGCCGGCGCCGAAGGAGCAACCGCCCCGGAAACTCTCAGGCAAACGGACCCTCGTGACTTTGACAGCATCTGGAAAGAGGCACCGAAGGGTTTCCGCCCGGACGTGCCCGCCGACGGGATAATACTCTCAGGCACAGCGACAGATGGGGCTTTCCGGGTTTTTTGGGGAATCACCCCCAAAAAACCGCGAGGGTCCCGTGATGCTTGCGCGCGAAGAACAATCTTCCCAGCCGTCCCAGCTGAAACGAACGCCGTTGCACGCGCTGCATGTCGCGAGCGGCGGCAAGATGGTTCCCTTTGCCGGCTATGAGATGCCGGTGCAGTTCGCCACCGGCGTGCTCAGGGAACATCTGCATACCCGCGACAGCGCCGGTCTGTTCGATGTCTCGCATATGGGCCAGATCCTGCTGCGGCCGAAATCCGGAAAGCTCGCGGACGCGGCCCTGGCGCTGGAGCGGCTGGTGCCGCAGGACATGCTTGCGGTTGCGCCGGGGCGGCAGCGCTACGCCCAGTTTACCGATGAAACAGGGGGTATTCTCGATGACCTGATGGTGGCGAATTTCGGCGACCACCTGTTCCTGGTCGTCAACGCCGCCTGCAAAGCCGCGGACGAGGCGCATCTGCGCGCCCACCTCTCGGATGTCTGCGACATCGAGCCCCTCCCCGGCCGCGCGCTGATCGCGCTGCAGGGGCCCAGGGCCGAAGCGGTGCTGGAGAATTTCTGCGCCGAAGTCTCCTCGATGCGATTCATGGACGCCGGCCCGCGCCGCATCGGCGGCATCGAATGCTTTGTCTCGCGCTCGGGCTATACCGGGGAAGACGGCTTTGAGATTTCGGTCCCGGCCGAGGCGGCCGAGCGGCTGGCCAGAGGCCTGCTTGCCGAAGGCGATGTGCTGCCGGTCGGGCTGGGCGCGAGGGACAGCCTCAGGCTCGAGGCCGGGCTTTGCCTTTACGGCCACGACATCGACACGTCGACGTCGCCGGTCGAGGGCGCGCTGGAATGGTCGATCCAGAAGAGCCGCCGCAAGGGCGGCGCGCGGGCCGGCGGATTCCCCGGCGCGGAGGTGATCCTGGCGCAACTTGAACAGGGCGCGCCGCGCCGCCGCGTCGGCTTCAGGCCCGAGGGCCGCGCCCCGGTCCGCGAAGGCGCGCCGTTATTCGCGAACACCGCGTCATCAGAGCCGATCGGCGCGGTGACCTCGGGCGGCTTTGGCCCAAGCCTCAATGCACCGGTTGCGATGGGCTATCTGCCCTCACCACAGGCGACACAAGGCGGGCTCGTGTTCGCCGAACTGCGCGGCCAGCGCCTGCCGCTGCGGATATCGCCAATGCCCTTCGTTCCCAACACTTACAAACGCTGAATTTGCAAACACCCAACTCGCAAACGCTGAACTCGCAACCGCCGAAGGATTTGTCATGACGACGCTCTATACCGCTGATCACGAATGGCTCCGCATCGAGGGCGA
The DNA here is from genome assembly GCA_963742085.1 of uncultured Alphaproteobacteria bacterium. Lineage (GTDB taxonomy): Bacteria > Pseudomonadota > Alphaproteobacteria > Rhizobiales > Xanthobacteraceae > Bradyrhizobium. The sequence continues at coordinate 274,703 of CAVUKM010000009.1, forward strand.
CGTCGCCACCATCGGCGTCACCGACTACGCGCAGTCGCAGCTCGGCGACGTCGTATTCGTCGAACTGCCGAAGGTCGGCCGCAGCCTGAAGAAAGCGGAGGCCGCCGCCGTGGTCGAGTCCGTCAAGGCCGCGTCCGACGTCTACGCGCCGATTTCGGGCGAAGTGACCGAGGTCAACGACGCGCTGTCGGCCGAACCCGCGCTGATCAATTCCGACGCCGCCGGCAAGGCCTGGTTTTTCAAGCTGAAGATCGCCGACAAGAGCGAGCTCGGCGGCCTGATGGATGCGGCCGCGTATCAGAAACATATCGCGTGAGATGAGGAAGCAGACCACACACTCAGTGTCATCGTCCGCGAAAGCGGACGATCCAGTACGCCGTGCCGTCCCGGTTCAATCGCCGCAGCCAGTGGTTACTGGATGCCCCGCCTTCGCGGGGGCATGACAAGGAATAAGGAAAAGACCCATGACCGTGCATCTCAAACCCGCCGTTGAGCCAGCCACCAGCTTCGTGCGCCGCCACATCGGCCCCTCCCCCCGCGACATCGCGGCGATGCTTGAGACCGTGGGCGCCTCGAGCCTCAAGGCGCTGATGGCCGAGACGCTGCCATCGTCGATCCGGCAGCAGGCGCCGCTCGATCTCGGCGCGGCGCTGAGCGAGACCGAAGCGCTCGCGCATATGCGCGAACTGGCCGCGAAAAATCAGCTGTTCACCTCGCTGATCGGCCAAGGCTATTCCGGCACGATCATGCCGGCGGTGATCCAGCGCAACATCCTGGAGAATCCGGCCTGGTACACGGCCTACACGCCGTACCAGCCCGAAATCAGCCAGGGCCGGCTCGAAGCCCTGTTCAATTTCCAGACCATGATCTGCGATCTCACCGGCCTCGATGTCGCCAACGCCTCGCTGCTCGACGAGGCGACCGCGGCGGCGGAGGCGATGGCGCTGGCGGAGCGCGCGACACAGGCGAAGACAAAATCGTTCTTCGTCGACGCCGAGGTGCATCCGCAGACGCTGGCCGTGCTGCGCACCCGGGCCGAGCCGCTGGGCTGGAATCTTGTCATTGGCGATCCCTCAAGCGATCTCGACAAGGCGGACGTGTTCGGCGGCTTGCTGCAATATCCGGCGACGTCGGGCGCGGTGCGCGACCTGCGCCCGGCGATCGCGACGCTGCGCGCCAAGGGCGCGCTCGCCATCGTCGCCGCCGATCTCCTTGCGCTGACGCTGCTGGCCTCGCCGGGCGAACTCGGCGCCGACATCGCGATCGGATCGGCGCAACGCTTTGGCGTTCCCTTGGGATATGGCGGGCCGCACGCGGCCTATATGGCGGTGCGCGATGCGCTGAAGCGCTCGCTGCCGGGGCGCATCGTGGGCCTGTCGATCGATTCGCGCGGGCAGCCGGCCTATCGGCTGGCGCTGCAGACCCGCGAGCAGCACATCCGCCGCGAGAAGGCGACCTCCAACATCTGCACCGCGCAGGTGCTGCTGGCCATCATCGCCTCGATGTATGCGGTCTATCATGGGCCGGAAGGATTGACTTACATCGCGCGGACAATCCATCGCCGCACCGCCGTGCTGGCGGCGGGATTGCGCCGGCTCGGGTTCGCGCCGCAGTCGGAAGCGTTTTTCGATACCGTGACGGTCAATGCCGGCAAGACACAAAGCGAGATTGTCGCCCGCGCGCAGGCCGAGAAGATCAACCTGCGTGTCGGTGACGGCACGCTCGGCATCGCGCTCGACGAGACCACGACGCCGGCCATCGTGGAAGCGGTATGGCGCGCGTTCGGCGGCACGCTGGCTTACGCGGAGGTCGAGGCCGGCACGACCGAGGCACTGCCCGCCGAGCTGAAGCGGGCAAGTTCGTTTCTCACCCATCCGGTGTTTCATGCGCATCGTTCGGAGACCGAGCTCTTGCGCTACATGCGCAAGCTGAGCGACCGGGATCTCGCGCTCGACCGCGCGATGATCCCGCTGGGTTCCTGCACCATGAAGCTGAACGCGACTTCGGAAATGATCCCGCTGAGCTGGCCCGAATTCGGCAACCTGCATCCATTCGCGCCGCGCGAGCAGGCCGCGGGCTATCACGCGCTGTTTGCGCGGCTGGAACGCTGGCTGTGCGACATCACGGGCTATGACGCGATCTCGCTGCAGCCGAACTCCGGCGCGCAGGGCGAATATGCCGGCCTGCTGGCAATCCGCGGCTATCACGCCGCGCGCAAGGAGCCGCATCGCAAGGTCTGCCTGATCCCTTCCTCGGCGCACGGCACCAATCCGGCGTCCGCCCATATGGCCGGCATGGAAGTCGTGGTGGTGGCGTGTAACGCGCGCGGCGACGTCGATGTCGGCGATCTCAGGACCAAGGCCGAGCAGCACGCGGGCGACCTCGCGGCTGTCATGATCACCTATCCCTCGACCCATGGCGTGTTCGAGGAGCGCATCAGCGAGATCTGCGACATCGTGCACGGCCATGGCGGACAGGTCTATCTCGATGGCGCCAACCTGAATGCCCAGGTCGGGCTGGCGCGGCCCGGCGATTACGGCGCCGATGTCAGCCATCTCAACCTGCACAAGACCTTCTGCATTCCGCATGGCGGCGGCGGCCCCGGCATGGGACCGATCGGCGTCAAGGCGCATCTGGCACCCTTCCTGCCGGGGCATCCCGCAAGCGGCGGCAGGCCGCCGGTCGGTCCAGTCTCGGCCGCGCCTTACGGCTCGCCATCGATCCTGACGATCTCGTATATCTACATCCTGATGATGGGAGGCGAAGGCCTCACGCGCGCCACCGAGACCGCGATCCTCAATGCCAACTACATCGCGGCCCGGCTGGATCCGCATTTCCCGGTGCTTTACCGCAACGAAAAAGGCCGCGTCGCGCACGAATGCATCGTCGATCCGAGGCCGCTGAAGGCGTCATCCGGCGTCACCGTCGACGATATCGCCAAGCGGCTGATCGACTACGGCTTCCATGCGCCGACCATGAGCTTCCCGGTGCCGGGCACGCTGATGATCGAGCCGACCGAATCCGAATCGAGGGCCGAGCTCGATCGGTTTTGTGACGCGATGATCGCGATCCGGCGCGAGATCGCCGAGATCGAGAACGGGCGCTGGAAGGTCGAGGCCTCGCCGCTGCGTTACGCGCCGCATACCGTGCACGACATCGCCGATGACGCATGGCAGCGGCCCTACAGCCGCGCCGAGGGATGTTTCCCCGCCGGCACCTCGCGGGTCGACAAATACTGGAGTCCCGTGGGGCGGGTCGACAATGTCTATGGCGACCGCCATCTCGTCTGTTCGTGTCCGCCGGTCGCGGATTACGCGCAGGCGGCGGAGTGACGCGCAATCGCAGGGCCGGGCTTGGGCCGAAGACTAAGGCGCGATCAGAAGGCGGTCCCAGCGCCACAGGTGATCATTGGTCAGGTGCGTGCCGCCCCACCAGCGGTCGATTGGGTTGTGTCGGCTGAAGTCCTCGGCCTGTGCCAAAATTGCCCTGCCGAGTTCCGTGACCGACAGCCTGCTCACCTTGTATCGCTCGTCGGAGCGGCTGCGTGCACGAGCGTGAACGGCCAATCGATGGCCGGACAGCGCGGGCGCCGGAGCAAGCGCGAGCCTCTCCAGCATGCGCCCGCCTCCCAATATCCGAACACGCGCACTGGGCTGCTTGTGATGGGGGAACACATCGAACGGATGCTGGTAGCCCGCCGAGATCAACTCAAGAATTCGCATCTCTGACGCGCCAATCCCGGTTGCGTGCCCGGGAAGTTCTTCCAGCAGTCGCACGCACCGTCGGAGCTGCGGCAAGATGACTCAAATCCCTGTTCAACAGGTCGAACCATGCCTGCCGCGTCGGCGCCCGGTAAGCCTGCCAAGCCAGCGTCGCGGCTTCCAGATGATCTTTTGTGACTTTAGAACAGCTGGACCCGCCTTGCTCCGGCTCTTTCGCCGGGTGATCGGCGATGGCGGAGGTCGCACCAGGGTCAATTTGTAACCGACTTGCGCATGAGCGTGCAGATAGTCCAGCAACCAGATCAACACCAATTGGGCATTCGGCTCCGTTTCGATCCACAGCTCGACCGTCCTCAACGCCGGCACAATTCGATCAGTCCGAAATCTCGGCCGCCGTTTTTTCCATGCCTCTGCGAATATACAATCAAGCCAATGCGAACCTGGCTTTTGGTTCGTCCGGCGGTGCCAACACCGTTGCGAGTTCCGTATCGGTTGGCAGTGGTCCCCAGACAAACGAAAGCCGAACGGAATCACGATGTCGGCAAGGCCGGCATCCCTCAGGCTCCGGCGCCGCAGTCATCCGTCGTCAGGATCAGACGCGTCATTGCATCGCTCACTCTACGGCCGCAATACGGCTTCATCAGCGCCGGATTCCAGCGCCACAGGCGATCATTGGTCAGGTGCGTGCCGCCCCACCAGCGATCGATTGGGTTGTGTCGGCTGAAATCTTCCTTATGGGCAAGAACCGCCTTGCCGAACTCGGTGAGCGACAGCTCGGCTTCGCAAGTAAGCCGTGTGCCGGTCGCGCAAATTTTCGCGGTCGAGCGTGCGCAGTTCCTCGTCGAGGCCCGCCACGGCCGGTCGCGGGCCATGCGCAAGCCCATCCAGCAAGTAGCCGTATTCCCACTCGCTGAAGATGCGTGTTTGGCGCAGTTCGCCGAGATGGAAGAGCGCATTCGTGCGCAAGTATCCCCGCGCGATCAGCTCGAGCATCCGCATTTCTGTGGCGCCAAGTCCTGTCGAACGATGACGGCAGTTCCTCGAGCAGATCGATCAAGACGGGTTTGAGCAGCGGCAAGGCGCTCAAATCCCTGCCGAGCAGATCGAAGCAGGCCTCCGGCGTCGGCGCTCGATATGCCTGCCAGGCTGCGCTGGCTGTCTCAAGTTCCTTTTCGGTGACGTCGACGGCCGGCGGCTGCTACTTGCCAAGCCGCTCAAGCCCGATCATCGCGAGGTCGACCAGGCGAAACTTCAACCTGGCGACAGTCTCCGGATAAGACCCAAAATAATCGAGTAGCCAGACCAAGACGCAACTGAGCATTCGGGTCGTGTGTCAAACCACAGTTCGACGGTCTCGTATTGCTGGCAGAATTCGGCCAAGCTGCGATCCCTGCGACTGCTGTTTTCGCTCTGACTCCAACGGCTGGCGAAGTCCGACCAGTGATGCCCGGGTGCGTGATCGGGCGCGAGGGGGCCGAGATAGGTTGCGAGTTCATCAGGAGACGGCAACGGTCCCCAGACGAAGCGAAAGAAGAAATTAACCGCAAGATCGGCGAAGTCCGACTTGGTGAATTCCGGGATCAACCAGCTGGTCAGGATCAGACGCTTCATAGCCACTCCACGGGCAAAACAAAACGGGCGCCGAAAACGTCGGCAACTCAACGTTCTCAGCGCCCGCTTGTGTAGAACTTTGGCCCTGCGAGCCAGGTTCGGCTCGACCTCAATCCTCCGCCGCCTCCGGCTCATCGCCGTCGGCATCGCGCTCGGGTGTGCCAGCTAGGATCTGTTCGGCGATCAGGCCGGAATTCTGGCGGATCGCCATCTCGATCTTCGCGGTCATGTCGGGATTGGCCTTGAGGAACGCCTTCGAATTCTCGCGCCCCTGCCCGAGGCGCTGGCTGTCATAGGAGAACCAGGCGCCGGACTTCTCGACGATGCCGGCCTTGACGCCGAGATCGAGGATTTCGCCCATCTTGGAGACGCCCTCGCCATACATGATGTCGAATTCGACCTGCTTGAACGGCGGCGCCAGCTTGTTCTTCACGACCTTGACGCGGGTGGTATTGCCGACCACTTCGTCGCGTTCCTTGATCGCGCCGATGCGGCGGATGTCGAGGCGGACGGAGGCGTAGAATTTCAGCGCATTGCCGCCGGTGGTGGTTTCCGGCGAACCATACATCACGCCGATCTTCATCCGGATCTGGTTGATGAAGATCACCATGGTGTTGGACTTGTTGATCGAGGCGGTGAGCTTGCGCAGCGCCTGGCTCATGAGACGCGCCTGCAGGCCGGGCAGCGCATCGCCCATCTCGCCTTCGAGTTCGGCCTTCGGCACCAGCGCCGCCACCGAATCGACCACCAGCACGTCGACCGCGCCGGAGCGCACCAGCGTGTCACAGATTTCCAGCGCCTGCTCGCCGGTGTCGGGCTGCGAGATCAGGAGTTCGTCGATGTTGACGCCGAGCTTGCGCGCATAGACCGGGTCAAGCGCGTGTTCGGCGTCGATGAAGGCGCAGATGCCGCCTTTCTTCTGGCCCTCGGCAACCGTGTGCAGCGCCAGCGTAGTTTTGCCCGACGATTCCGGGCCGTAAATTTCAACCACCCGCCCCTTCGGCAGCCCGCCGACGCCGAGGGCGATGTCGAGCCCGAGCGAGCCCGAGGAAATCGTCTCGACATCCATCGAGCGGTCGTTCTTGCCCAGCCTCATCACTGAACCCTTGCCGAACTGACGCTCGATCTGGGAGAGCGCGGCGGACAGGGCCTTGGTCTTGTCCATGGAGGATCCTTCAACGATACGCAGGGCAGTGGCAGACATGGTTCGTGCTCCTTATGGCGGGGATTCGCTAGCGGGACAAACGGGCGGCAGGGGTTCGAAAGGTTGAATCGGCGATTGAGAAAACACTGTACCCTATTTGTTCCATGTTCGCAATATGTTCTTTTTTGGGGCCGGGTAATGGCCTGTATCGACCCCTTGTGTCCTAAGTTGAATTGACGAGTGTCCTAATTCGATTTGGCACCATTGAGGGAGATCAAGCCGAACCCGTCACAATCTGGCATGGTATCCCACATGCCAGTATTCCGCTGCCCAACAAACGGAATGAACGTACCGAGGCCACCATTCGCCGCGGACCCCGAGGCCGACCCTCACGTTTACGAATATATTCGGTGCCCGGCCTGCGCCAGGTTGCATCTAATAAACAAATCTACTGCCAAGCTAATCGGGGAACGTGACAAGTAAGGCCGCCTCATGTGTGGATGGCCCCCGATTTGCATGAGTTTTTTCGCGTGATGAACAGTGGTCGCTTGCAGTCATGTGTCCGGCCTTTCAGGCGAACGATTTCACATTGCAACGAGCGCGTTTGCTGCAAATGCGTGTGTCCAAGTATGTCAGGAACAGAACAGAGCCAATGTACGCATCTGCAATTTTCCCGAAAGAGAAATCGGTGAGCTGACGCGGTGTCTGGCTCAAGCGCGCGCCAATTTTGATGCCTGCATGCAAGGATGCAGGTAGACCTATCGCCGAATAAAAGCACAGTCGTGGTTCGATGGAGGCGATAGAGGCCTTGCGGCGGGACCATGACAAGCGTGGATGCTTCAAGCTTGATTGCAGCCCCGTGATGGCGATCGGTAAAGCCCCCGTCCGACTATGACGGATCCGACCCGGAATGAGTGGCCCCTTTCGGGGCTGGGGCGAGCAAGGGGCCCGCACCGGGGACCGGCCACTGGCCTGTTTCTTGGCCAGTGGCCTAGCTGGAATTGGCCAATGGCCCTGGCCCTCGTGGACCGACTTGAATTGGCCGGTGGCCTGACTGGACCTGTCCTGGAAATGGCCCCGCACTTCCTGCGGCGTTTCCTGCCACGGGCTCCAACCGTTAGTTAAACTAATATTAGTTGCAGTCCCCCGCCGACTCGCCGTTTAGCCGTTGCTGATACTGGCTGGGGACGCATTTTAATGGGACTGTTTGTTATTGGCGTCAGAAGGGCCGTGTTCGGTCTGCCCTTTTACGTCACCTGGAATTTGGCGGTCAGCACGCGGGAACAACCGGGAACGATGGAGAAGATCAAGCTGGTCATCTTTGCCGTACCGCTTGCAATCGTCACCACCTCGCTCTGGGCGGCGCTCTGGCTCGCTGCTGGCGGGCTGGCATGGCGGCTGGTGAATCTGGCTTTGTGAATACGCGTGAGGCCGCCTCGGTTGGCGGCCACTTTCAATATGCTGCGCCACTCCCCAACCGCCTGACGGAATCGGCAGCCGGCCGCGAACTCGCCCGGTGCTGCGTTGGCGGCATTTGGCCCGGCGGGGCAGCCGGGGCCTGATCCATCGATCACAGGAGAGTTCGGGCTGGCTTGAGCCAGGCCCGCGCGGTGGCCGATTCTTCATCCATATCAATCCGGACAGGCACTTTTTGAGTAGCGCGTGCGGTCACAATAGGGACCTCTCCTGCCGTCGCGCAGAGCTGACCCGCAAGGGCCACAATTTTAATTGTGCGGCAGGGGCCGTCGGCCTTTTTTTGTGGGTCGGCGGCCCCACCGGAACCGAAGTGCTTGCGCCCGGCAAAGCCGGGCCAAACCAATCGACGCTATCCCTGACACGGCGGCCTGATTTCGCGCCTGAGTCGATTTAACGTTGGCAAGCGCGCGTCCCTTGATCTTACTCAACATGGCCCGCGGCGATCCGCCCTATTGTGATTCTGTCATTGCCGAACTGCCCTACAAGGAAGCTGCGACGTTGACATGGAGCCTCCGGATTCCCGGGTCCGGAGGCTCTTTCATGCTGCCGACCGTGCCCCGCGTCGTCGCGGGAGCTCAAGATGCCGCTTCGCCATCCTGCTGCCGCCAAAAGTTATGGGCCTGGCCTGTCAAATCGCTCGAAATAGATGATAAGATTTTTGGGCACCGTTCCCTGAACGGTAGGCCTTCCGGGGTGACCGGCCCTGCCCGATGTGATCCGCGAGTTGCAGATGACCGTCCATGCACCCAAGCTTTTGACCCCCGAAGAGTTCGCCTCGCTGATCGAAATCGCGATCACCTCTCCCAGTCCGACCGTACCGGCGCTTCACCTGACCAAGCTGATCAGCCTTGGCTACGTCATCGTGACGGCGAAGGGTCCCGTCGTCACCGGGGACGGCCTGATCCGGATCACGGAAAGCGAGTAAGCGCCTCGTCTGCCGCGGATCTGACGCTGGCCGTACGCGAGCCCGTAAACACCCGGTGTTGATCGATCCCCGGATTGGGAATCAACTGGGAAGATATCTTGTGGGTCTCACACGCCGCGAGCGGTCCTTACGCATCGGGTCATGCCATGCCGCTCTATTTTTTTCGCATCCGAAATGGTCGCTATTCCGGCGCTTCCGCCTCCGGCACCGAGCTTGCCGATCGCAATGCGGCGTGGAACGAGCTGACCACCGTTTGCGCCGATATCGTCGCCGGAATTTCCCGCAAGCTCAAAGAGGATTCCGAATGGGAAATGGAGCTTCTGGACGAGTCGAAGCGGCCGGTTTTCCGGATCAGCCTCGTGGCGGAGTCGCTGGATAGAGGGTTTCTGGAGGAGCGGCTGCCCCGACCCCGGTCCCGGGGAAGCACTGCTGCGCGCCGGGAGGAAGAAGGGTCGAAGAAAGCATGAGGGTCTCCGTTCTGGTTGAATGGAGCCGCCCCAGCCTGCCGGCGTACCCGCTGCGCCGAGCTTTGCTCGAGCTGTTTGATTTGGATCAAGGCGGAAGGCGCCGCTCATCCGTCAAGCTGCTCGGCCATGAATCACATCATCTTCAAATGTCCCCGAACCGGAATGAACGTGCAGCACTGGCTGGCGGATGGAGTCCCAGCGGGCGACCCGCAGTGCTCTTACGAGAGCGTGGTCTGCCAGGCCTGCAGCCGGCTTCATTTCATCAATCGATCGAACGGCAAGCTGCTCGGCGATCAACAACAGCAACAGCAATAATTCGTGCTGCTCGCCGCCCGCGGCAAAGGCGGGGCCGAATATTTGCGGCACCGCTCGGGCAGAGCCTGCGCCAAATGCGTGAACGGCTGCTATCGAAAAGTCAAAAGTTGTAAGGGGTTATGGAATCATCCTGCGAAACTGGCTCCAGAGAAGAAACCAGCACCTCGGCTCCAGAGCATGATCCGCAAATAGCAGGAACCGGTTTTCCCGCGCGACAAACGCGTTTGCGCTGATGCTCAAACAAGGAGATGGGATCGTGATCCGTTCAATCCGATCCGACCATGATCTAGTCGGCGCTCTTGAGCCGCCGCATCGTGAATTCGATGTCGCCGCCAGGCAGCTCGCGCCAGCTTTCGACGCCGCTCATGTAGGCTTGCTTGGGATAGCGGCTGAGAAAATCGCGCGCCCTTGTGCGCGCCTTGTCGAGCGGCAGGGTGAAGGTTTCGCGCAAATAGCCGTCGTCCTGCCTGCGGCCAGCCATCCGGTCGGCGAGATCGCGCGGACGCAAGACCATACAGCTACTCCAACATGTGACGACAGCGCTCAATATAGTGCTTGCCGCGACCAACCTTGAGTCCCCGCGCGGCGCGGCGCGGCGGAAAAGGGGAATTAGGTCGCATCCCGGGCCTAAAGCTGCTACGGTAAGAGCGTTGTCGGCCCCAGGCCTTCGGCGAGTCGGCGACCGAGAGCCCCACCGGGACTCCCGCCACGTTGCAGGCGGGTCCATGCATGCCCCTTCAACGAACGAACCGGCTCCTCTCGCTCCTGTCGGATGACGACTATGAGCGGTTGCGCCCGTTTTTGTCGCTGGACGTTCTCGATTACAGAAAAGACCTCTATCAAGCATCACGCCCGATCGAGCATGTGTATTTCCCGGTCGACGGCGTCGCGTCGCTGGTGATCACGACGTCGGACGGCAGCAGTGTGGAAGTGGGCACTATCGGAAACGAGGGTGTCGTGGGACTACCTGTTTGTCTCGGCGACCACGAAGCGCCTTCGTCGGTCTACGTCCAGGTTCCCGGAAAAGCCCTGCGGATGGACGCCCGCCATTTCCGCGGCGAACTCGAACGAAACCCGAATATGAACCTGGTCATGCTCCGATATGCCCATGCCTTCTTCAACCAGGTCGCGCAATCGGCAGCCTGCGCTCACTTGCACAGGGTGGAGCAGCGCTGCTGCCGCTGGCTGCTGATGACGCGCGACCGGATGCCTTCGGGCGATTTCCTGCTGACCCAGGAATTCCTGGGCATGATGCTCGGCGTGCGGCGAACCACGGTCACTGATGTCATGGGGACCCTGCAGAAGGCGGGCCTTATCCGATATCGGCGCGGCCACGTTACGATCCTCGATCACGATGCGCTGCAGCAACGCGCCTGCGAATGCTACAAGGTTTCGAGACTGGAGTTTGACCGGCTGCTCGGCGATACCGCGATGGCACCGAGGAAAGACAAAAAGAACCGGCTGATCAGCGAAGTCGGCAGAGTCGAATAAGAAAACGTTTCGCCCGCACGGACCGCCGCGGCCGGTTGCGATCAAGCGGGGAAAAGGCGGCCGGATCTTGACGCTATGACGGCTACCGGACCGACAGCGCGACCGGCAACTTCCTATATTGCGTTTTTCCGCAGATCGCCCGCTCGGAGCGACCTTCCCAACCCCTGCGGTGAAATCGGCCCGGCCGACCGGGCGGGATATTTTATTGCCTGTTTCAAACGCCGGTCTTCCTTTGGACAACAAGCTGCTTGCCTCCCTGCCCCGCGATGAGGTGGATCGACTGCTTCCGCAGCTGACGACGATCACCCTGGAGCAGGGTGTGGTGCTGCTCGAAGCCGGCGACGAGGTCGATCAGATCTATTTTCCCCATTTTGGTATGCTCTCGCTGCTCGCGGTGCTACGCGACGGCAAGGCGATCGAAACCGCGACCGTCGGCCGCGAAGGCGTCGTTGGGGCTATGGCCGGGCTTGGCCTCCGCAAATCGCTGGTGCGCGTCATGGTGCAGATGTCGATGGCGTGCAGCAGGATCCCGGCCAAGCATTTCAGGACCGCCGTCGGCGCCAGCGCTCCCCTTCGCAATCTCTGCATCCGCTACAATGAGGTGCTGCTGGCGCAGGCGCGGGTCACCGCCGCCTGCAACGCACTGCACCCGATCGAGGCGCGATTTTGCCGCTGGCTGTTGCAATGCGCGGACCGGGCGGGCGGATATACTGTGGCGCTGACGCAGGAATTTCTCGCCGAAATGCTGGGGGTGAGGCGCACCTCGGTAACGGAGGTCGCAAGCAGGGTGCAAAACGCCGGCGCTATCACCTATTCGCGCGGCGTGATCAGGATCCTGGATCGTCCCGCCCTGATGCGGATGTCTTGCGAGTGCTACGAAAACTTGCTGGACCAATCGGCCACATTGAGCTGACCGCCACCGCACGGCCGCAAGCACAAGGCAGCGCGAACCGCCAAAACCGCGTCTTCAATTGGTGGTGCTGCTGGTCTTGGCCTTCGGTTTCGCGGAGGCCGCCGCCTTGGCGGGGGCCTTCGGCGTATCGGTGGCGCGCACATTGCCCCAGGGATCGGCGGGCGGCTTGGCGTCAGGGATTTTCTTGAGCGTTTCCTGGTAGGCCTTGTCCCGCGCCGCCTCGGCGTCCTTTTCCTCTTGCGTCTTGCCCGGCTTGTCGGCCAGCAAATTCACCGGTGGAATCTGGGCAAAAGCGGGTGAGGCCAGCGCCATGATGACGGCCGCGACAGGAAAAACTCTCATGGGGCACCCTCTGTAATTCCGACATTATATCATCGCAGCGACGGCTGCGCCAAGCGCGCTTGATGACGCCTAATCCGTTGCCTTGCGCGCTAAAAATGGTCCGACTTGCAGGATTTCGGCGACTGCATCCAATCGTCCCAGATCGGACCGCATTTGGTGCAGCCGTTGAGCGCTAGACCCACGGCGATCACGCCAAGAAACAGTACCAATCGCCTGAACATGATCGACCCACTCCCTGATCCCATCATACGGCCTCAGATCAGGCATTTTCAAGCCGCGCACGCGCAACTGTTCCCTTCCGCGAAATGCCCTCTAGAATGCCGCCGATATCGGGCGGGGAACCATCATTCATGCAATACGAACCGCAATCTGGGGGATTCGACATCGAGGAAGCCAGGCGCGTTCTGGTCAATGTCTTGGCACCCTGGGTGCAGGATCTCGGGCTGTCGATCGACGGCGTCGAGTGCGACCCGCCGCCGGGGGCACCGGCCGACTGGCAGCCGGGCGCGCTGCTGCGCATGGCCTTCTCCGAACGGCTGTGCCGGCACGGCGGCATCGTCTGCGGCCAGGCGCTGATGGCGCTCGCCGATACCTCGATGGTGTTTGCCATCCTTGCCGCCAACCGCGGCTACCGGCCGATGACGACGGTCGATCAGACCACGCATTTCATGCGCGCCGTGACGTCCTCGGACGTGCTGGCCGATGCCCGGGTGGTCCGGCTCGGGCGGACCATGAGTTTCGGCCGTGTCACGCTGTTCAGCACCGCCGACAACAAGCCGGTGGCGATGGTATCAAGCGCCTTCGCGATGTTGTGAGAGCGGCAACCGGCCCGAGATGCATGGTTAACGAAACCTGAATTCCGGCCCAAATTCCGGGCATTTTCAACTCAATTGCCAGTAATTTTCGTTTGCTACCCCGAGCCGAGAATGATCGGCAAAGTTCGGGATTTGCGGCAATGATCGAGAAGCGAACGGAGCCCAGACACAGAGTGCTCAAGCACGGTACCCTCGCCTTTGGCGACGGCGGCGGCGTCGACTGCATGGTGCGCAACATTTCTTCAGGTGGCGCGCGACTGGATGTAGCCAATCCCTTCCGCCTGCCGCAATCCTTCACGCTCGTCATAGAGTCCGATCATTTCATGCGCCGCTGCCGTCCGGTCTGGTGCAGCGAGACGCGGATCGGTGTCGCGTTCAGCTAAGGCGCGTCAACAAACCGAGAGATCGGCGAGACCTCATTTCAGCGATTATTGATCGGTCGCCGCGCCCATTCTTCGCCGGGCCGGGATAAGATCGGCCGATGCGGCGGATCGGAATTCATTTGGCGTTGATGGCAGGCGCAGCGCTCGTGCTGGCGGGCTGCGGCATGGCCGACAGCCGTGCGCCGGTACCGGAGTTCATGCGCTCCGGGAGCGGTGATCCGCCGCCGCTTGAACCTCCCCCCGACGTAGAGCAACTCGTCCGCGCCGGACTGGATTCGATATTCGTTGCCGCGTCCAACCCGCAAAAGGTCCGGGTCTCGACGCCGCGCCACGATCTCCGGGGTCCCGGCTGGACGGCGTGCGTCAAGGCTGAGCTGACCTCCGCGATGGGCAAACCGCTGGGTGAGGAAACCTATCGCATCACGATCAGCAGCGGCGGCGTCATCGACCGCCGGCGCGCCGAACCCGAGGACACCTGCGCCATTGAGAGCTACCAGCCAGTTTGAGGCGAGTGGACGCGGCCGCGACCGGCGCTAGGCCCAGGCTCCAAGTTTCAGCGCGATATCCATCGTGGCCTCACGAAACTCATCGGCAAGCGCGCGGTTCTCGATCGAGCGCGCTATCACCATGCCGCCGATGCAAAGAGACGTTAGCGCCAGGGCGCGTTGCCTTGCCGGCTGCGGGGATGACTTCATGCCCAGCTCGAATGTTTCGACCATCATCCTCAGCGCTGATTGCTGCGCCTCTCTCACCGATTGGTCATTTCGGGAAAGATCGCCGGGCAGGCCGATCAGTGGACAGCTCGCCTCTACTTCGTCGAGTTTCTGGCGGGAAAGATAGTTGCGCACGATCTGAACCGCGCGATCTGAAGCCTTGTCGACGGCAGCTTCGCCCTCCAGCCTCTCGCTCGCAAAGCAGCTAATCGCCTCGGCATAGAGCTCGCCCTTGCTCTGAAAATAGCTGTAGAACCCGCCCCGCGTCATGCCCGCGCCGGCCATGATGTCATCGATCGAAGCGGCCGTAAAACCAAAGCGGTTAAACAGCTGCAGCGCGCTCTGCATGATTTTTTGCCGGACCTGTTCGCGGTGATGAGGTTGACTGGCCATTCTCATCCTCGTGTAGGCGCTGATTTGTCACTACCCGAAACATATTCCGAAACAGATCGCCGCTTGTTCGTGATCATAGTTTCCCCAATTGTTCCTGACCGCACCATGTCCAGTGAGGTGGCCGGCGAGTACCCGTCCGACTCTCCAGTACGCCGCGGTGAGGCGATCATTCCTCCATCACGAAAATGTAATCGATACCCTGGCCGGAGCGCCACGAGGCGATGAATGGACTGCACCGCCGGGGAATGCCCGGCAGTCGCGGATGCAGAGGGAGCTGGGAAGTGGGGCGGGCAAACAAGCTTGGCGCCGAGCAAGGGACGCCGGAAGCGTTGTGGGAATACAGGATTCCGCCCGGTCGAAGCAAATATGCGAGAGTTTCTGCGAAAGCCTCAAACAGAGGAAGCCGGTTGGTGCCACCCCCGAACGGATGCGGGACGGGTCTTGAAAGCCCCTTGCCGCGCGCGTTCTTCAGATGCGTGAAGTGTCGGGAAGCGGCGGTGGCGAAGTCAGGACCTTCACAACCGCGAGCCCGTCCGTTCAGATTTCCACTGGCCCCCTTGAGGCGCGCCATCCCGCCATGCCGGCAGGATAATGTTGCACGTCCTGCCTTCCGGCGGCCGACATTTTCTTTAGAGCGGCAGCCGATCGGCCTCCAGCCTGGCAGATTAGCACGACCCGATCACCTCGCGGCACGCGGGCAGGATCAAATCGCGAGAGTGGTTGATTGATGGCACCGGGGATATGGCCGCGGGCATATTCGTCCGCTTCACGCACATCCACGATGGTACAGCCCTTGTCGAGATGCAGCCTTAGAAGTTCCTCATGCGCGACAGCCCCCGTTCCGGCAGTCTCCATAAACCTCTTCAACAGTCGGGATAACATCGAACTACATCTCCTATTTCACGCGATATGAACTTCGTTCGTCGCTTCGAGCTGCGGCCGGCACAAGCGCCTCGTTCGCATATCGTAACCGACAGGCCAGCCCTCGATTATGCCGCCACGTTCATCTGCTTCTCGAATTCCTCATACGCGGAGATGGCGTCCGCCGCATACATCAGCGAAGGCCCGCCGCCCATGTAGACCGCCATGCCTAGCGTCTCCTCCACTTCCTGGCGCGTGGCGCCGAGCTTGACCAGGGCCTCGGTGTGGAAGCCGATACAGCCGTCGCAGCGGGTTGCGATGCCGATCGCGAGCGCGATCAGTTCCTTGGTCTTCTTGTCCAGCGCGCCATCGCGGGTCGCGGCCTGCGCCAGCGACGAAAAGGCCTTCATGGTGTCGGGAATGTCCTGGCGCAATTTCCGCAAGTCGGCGGAAATGCGCCTTGTGATGTCGTGGTAGCTCTTTTCCATGAGAAGTCTCCTTAAGTGGCAGACGATTTCGGCGGCGACGGTTGTCGCAGCGCGATGTAGATGGCGGGGATGACGAGGACGGTCAGCAGCGTCGAGGACGCCAGACCGAATAGCAGCGAAATCGCCAGGCCCTGGAAGATCGGATCGAGCAGAATGGTGGCGGCGCCGATCATGGCCGCCAGCGCGGTCAGCAGGATCGGCTTGAAGCGAACGGCGCCGGCTTCCAGCACCACCTCGCGCAGCGACTTGCCCTCGGCTCCGCTGTGACGAATGAAGTCAACGAGCAGGATCGAGTTGCGCACGATGATACCCGCGAGCGCAATGAAGCCGATCATCGAGGTCGCGGTGAAGGGCGCGCCCAACAGCCAGTGGCCGATCAAAATCCCGATCAGCGTCAGCGGAATTGGCGTCAGGATCACGAGCGGCAGCTTGAAGCTGCGGAACTGGGCCACGACCAGCACGTAAATGCCAAGAATTGCCGCGCCAAAGGCGGCGCCCATGTCGCGGAAGGTCACATAGGTGATCTCCCACTCGCCATCCCACAACAGCGTCGGATGGGACTCGTCGGACGGCTGCCCGTGCATGCCGATGACAGGCTTCGGCAGTGAGCCCCAGTCGTGGGCGTCGACGCGTTTTGCCACTTCGAGCATGCCGTAGAGCGGCGCCTCGAAGCGGCCCGCGAGCTCGGCCATCACCATATCGGCGAAGCGGCCGTCGCGCCGGAAGATGGTTGGAGAGCCTTCCTCGGTGGTCGCCTTGACCACCTGTCCGAGCTCGACCACCGTTTTGCTGCCCGGCAGCGTGTTGGCCGGCACCGGCGTCGACGCCAGCGCCTCGGTCCAGGAGAGATCGCGCTTTGCCAGTTTGACTGCGATCTCGATCGGATTACGGTCCTCGCCGCGGTGGGAATAGCCGACCGATACGCCGCCGAACAGCGTCTGGATGGTGTCGTAGACGTCGCGCTGCTCGACGCCGAAAAATTCCAGCCGGTCCTGGTCGATCGACAGCCGCAGCCGCGGCCGCTTCTCGCCGATCGAATCGTCGATATCGACGATGAACGGCACTTCGGCAAAGATCTTCTTCAGTTCGCCGGTGACCGCCCGGCGCGTTGCCGCATCCGGCCCGTAGATTTCGGCAAGCAAAGTCGCCAGCACCGGCGGCCCCGGCGGCACCTCGACCACCTTGATGCTGGTGCCGGCGGGAACGGCGACGGCCTTGAGCCGTCGCCGCAGATCGAGCGCGATGTCATGGCTCGCGCGCTTGCGGTCCCCGCGCGCGGCGAGATTGACCTGCAGCTCGCCCAGTTCGGGCCTTTCGCGCAAATAGTAATGACGGACGAGGCCGTTGAAATTGAACGGCGCCGGCGTGCCGGCATAGGACTGCACGGACGTGATCTCCGGCAATCCGCGCGCGATGTCGGCGGCCGCAAACAAGGTGCGCTCGGTGTCTTCGAGACTGGCGCCTTCGGGCAGATCGACCACGACTGCGATCTCGGACTTGTTGTCGAACGGCAATAGTTTGACGGTCACGGATTTGGTCGCGAACAGCATCATCGACAGCAGCGTCGCGACGCCGACGGCGATCAGGAAAATCCAGGACGAGCGCTTGCTGCGAACGATCGGCGCTGCGAAGCGCCGGTAGATGCGCCCGAGCACACCTTCGTCGTGCGCGGCATGGCTCGCGCCCGCAGCGCCCTCCTTCGGCGCCAGCCGCAGCATCAGCCAGGGCGCCACCACCATCGCTACGAAGAACGAAAACAGCATGGCCGCCGAAGCGTTCGCCGGGATCGGCGCCATGTAGGGGCCCATCAGCCCCGATACGAACAGCATCGGCAACAGCGCAGCGACCACGGTCAATGTCGCAACGACGGTCGGATTGCCGACCTCGGCAACAGCCTCGATCGTGGCTTGCACGCGCGGTCGCCCGTCCTTCATTCCCCAGTGGCGTGCGATGTTCTCGACCACAACGATGGCGTCATCGACCAAAATGCCGATCGAGAAGATCAGCGCAAACAGGCTGACGCGATTGATCGTGTAACCCATCAGGTTGGCGGCAAACAGCGTCAGCAGAATCGTGGTGGGGATCACGACCAGCGTGACCAGCGCCTCGCGCCAGCCGATCGCGATCGCGATAAGAACGACGATCGAGATCGTCGCCAGACCGAGATGGAACAAGAGCTCGTTGGCCTTTTCGTTGGCGGTTTCGCCATAGTCGCGGGTGACCGTGACCTCGACATCATCCGGAATCAGCCGTGCCTTCAGCCCCTCAAGCCGGTGCGAAATATCCTCCGAGACGACC
This sequence comes from uncultured Alphaproteobacteria bacterium, assembly GCA_963742085.1. Classification (GTDB taxonomy): domain Bacteria; phylum Pseudomonadota; class Alphaproteobacteria; order Rhizobiales; family Xanthobacteraceae; genus Bradyrhizobium. The sequence continues at coordinate 293,060 of CAVUKM010000009.1, forward strand.
ACGGCATTGGCGCCTGCCCGCTTGGCCAGTGCCAGGCTGACCGCGGGAACGCGCTCCCACTTGCCCTTGCCGTCGCGCGCGTCGTTCCAGACCCGATGCTCCAGGGTGTTTGGCCCGATCACCACGGCCGCTACGTCCTTGACGTAGACCGGCCGGCCATCCCGCGTCGAAATCAGGAGCAGGCCGATATCGGGAATACCCGACAGCGTTTGACCGGCGGCGACACTGCGAACCGTCCCGGCGTCGCGGACCTGGCCTGCGAGGAACGAACGATTGGCCTCCTTTACCTTGGCAACGAGCTGCTGCAGCGTGACGCCAAACAGCGACAGCTTTTCCGGATCCGGCTCGACCCTGATCTGCTGGGCAGCGCCACCGGAGATGTAGGTCAGCCCGATACTGTCGACTTTCGTCAACTCGGCGCGCAATTTGTCGGCGAGTTCGTAGAGGTCCTTGTCGGTCCAGCGATCGGCTGCCGCGGGCTTCGGCGAAAGCGTGAGCACGGTGACGGCAACGTCGTTGATGCCGCGCCCGACGATCAGCGGTTCGGTAATGCCGACGGGAATCCGGTCCATATTGGCCCGCATCTTCTCGTGAACGCGAAGGATCGCCTCGTCGGATTTCGTTCCGACCAGAAAACGCGCCGTCACCATCACGCGATCGTCTTCGGTCTGGCTGTAGACGTGCTCTACCCCATCGATGCCCTTGACGATCTCTTCCAGCGGTTTGGTCACGAGCTCGACCGCGTCGGGCCCGCGCAACCCGTCGGCGTTGATGCGAATATCGACCAGGGGAACGCTGATCTGTGGCTCTTCCTCGCGCGGAATGACGGCGATCGCGATCAGGCCGACGACGAGCGAGGCGAGCAGGAACAGCGGCGTCAGCGGCGAATTGATCGTCGCCCGGGTGAGCCGCCCGGACAGGCCGAGATTCATGGCTGCACCAGCTGGTCGCCGACGCGGATGCCGGACAGAATTTCAAGGCCGTTGGGAAGATCGGGAGAAGGCAGATCGCGGCCGCGCTGCACCGGTACGTCAATGGTCTGGTCGGCCTGACGGATCTTCACGTAATCGATCCCGAAGCGGGTCGTCACATAGCTCGACGGGATCACGAAGGCCGTCCGCGAACCGCCCGATATCCAGACCCTGAGCCGATCGCCGACGAAATACTCCCCCAGCCCCGCAACCGTGGCGTCAGCGATGACGCGGCCGTCCTCGATCTGCGGATACACCAGGTCAATCACACCCGACTTGGATGTCTGGTCGCCGAATTCGGCGCCGTCGACGCGGATCTTGTCACCGGCTTTCAGAGAGCGGGCATGGCGTTCCGGCACCCGCAGACGCAGCTTGAAATCCTGTTGCGCGATCATCGCGATGGGGTCGCCCGGCAGCACAACGGAACCGACCGCCACCAGCTTCTTCAATACCCGTCCGCCGGCGGGGGCAAGCACCTGCCCTTCACTGAGCTGTTGCTGGATTACCGCGCGCTCGGCGGTGCGCGCGCGCAGCCCGTTTTCGGCCACGTTGAGCGCGGTCCGCGCTTCGTCCAATTTGACGCGAGGAAGAATCCCCCGATCGACCAGCCCCTGGATTCGATCGAAATCGATTTGTGCCTGGTCCGACTGTGCCTGCAACGCGCCGATCTGCGCATCGAGCGCCTTCATCTGCAGGGCAAGTTTCTCGTCGCCGATGGCCGCAATCGCCTGACCGCTCGTGACCGGGTCGCCTTCCCTGACGTTGAGCTGGACGACGATGCCGCCGATCCGCCCGCGTGCCGGGACCACGCTGATGCTCTCGACGGTGGCAAATACCGCCTTCTCGTCGGCGACCGGCCGCGAGGCAACCGTGAGAACTTCCGCGCCGGCCGGTACTGCGTTCAACGCCGCAACCGCGACAAGGCTCAATATAATCAATCTGCGCATCGGTATACTCATTCCAAGCCACATCCGCGGCGTTTGCTGTGACATCTCATCGAAATTTGCTGCGAGGACATTGACCTGCCTCAAGGCGCCGCCGCACGCGTCCTCATAGCTTACGCTTGGCCTTTGAAGCTTTCGGTGGCGCGCAATACACTTGGTAGAGCGTCTTCAGCAGTTCCCGCGCCGGATCGCTTGCGATCGAGTAGTAGATCGTTTGGGCGTCGCGCCGCGCGGACACCAGGCCATCCTTGCGAAGGAGAGCAAGATGCTGCGATACCGTGGAATCGCGAAGCTTCAGGAACTCGGCGAGATCGCCGACCGATCGCTCGCCGTCGATCAACTGGCAAATGATCAGCAACCGATGGCGATTGGAGAGCGACTTCAGCAGATCGCTCGCCCGGTCGGCCGCGGCTTCCATAATCACACTATCTATTTTCATACTTGCGTATATACGATGTTTCGAATATATAGTCAACACGCACGGTAGAGCCAGCCAAGGTCAAATTGGCGCAACCGCGCCCAAGGAACGCAGGAAACGGAGGCTATCATGGCGGAAGTTGTTGTTATCGGAGCCGGTCTCAGCGGAACGCTGATGGCCTATGAATTGCTGCCGCAACTGAAGAAGGAAGATCGCCTGACCGTGGTCTCCCAGGGACCCGTCTATCACTTCGTACCCTCCAACCCCTGGGTCGCGATCGGCTGGCGAAAGCGCAGCGATATCGAAATCGATCTGGTCGATATCATGAAGCGCAAGGGGGTTCGCCTGCTGACGCAAGGCGCGCAGCGCGTGCATCCGGTGGAAAACCGCGTCGAACTCGCCGACGGCAAGTCGATCGATTACGACTATCTGGTCGTCGCCACCGGCCCGGAGCTTGCCTTCGACGAAATTCCGGGGCTCGGGCCGGACGGTCATACGCAATCGATCTGCCACGTCGATCACGCCACGCACGCCAAGGAAGCTTTCGAAAAGCTCGCCGCCAATCCGGGGCCGGTCGTGATCGGCGCCGTGCAGGGCGCCTCCTGCTTCGGCCCGGCCTACGAGTTCCTGTTCATTCTGGAAACCGAGTTACGGCGGCGCAAGCTCCGCGACCGCGTGCCGATGACCTTCGTCACTTCCGAACCCTATATCGGGCACCTCGGCCTTGACGGGGTCGGCGACACCAAAGGCCTGCTCGAAAGCGAGATGCGCGAGAAGCACGTCAAGTGGGTTACCAACGCGCGCGTCAAGAATGTCGAGCAAGGCAAGATGTCGGTCGAAGAGCTCTCCGAGGATGGCTCGATCCGCAAGACCCACGAGTTGCCGTTCTCCTATTCGATGATGCTGCCCGCGTTCCGCGGCGTCGGCGCCGTTCGCGGCATCGAAAAACTCACCAATCCCCGCGGCTTTGTTATCGTCGACAAACACCAGCGCAATCCGGCGTTTCCGAACATCTTTGCGATCGGTGTATGCGTGGCGATTGCTCCAGTCGGTGCGACCCCGGTTCCGGTCGGCGTGCCGAAGACCGGATTCATGATCGAATCGATGGTGACGGCAACCGCGATGAACATCGGCTCGCTGCTGCGGGGCCAGACGCCCTCGGCGCAGCCGACATGGAACGCAATCTGCCTTGCCGATTTCGGCGACACCGGCGTCGCCTTCCTGGCGCAGCCGCAGATCCCTCCCCGCAACGTCAATTGGTCGTCGAAAGGCGAATGGGTCCATCTCGCCAAGGTCGCTTTCGAGAAATACTTCCTGCGCAAGATACGCCGCGGCGAAAGCGAACCGTTCTACGAGCGCTTCCTGCTCGAAAGGCTCAACATCGGGAAAATCAAGGAGGTCAAGACGGGAACATGAGTGCAAGCCGACAGATCGTCTGTGGAAAATGCGGGCAGATCAACCGGCTGCCCGCAGAGCGGAGTTTGACCGACGCGCGCTGCGGATCCTGTCACGAGCCCATCTTCACTGGGCATCCCATCGAGGTCGACGAAGCAGGTTTCGGTCGCCATATTGCCCACAGCGATGTCCCTGTTCTCGTCGACGTCTGGGCGCCGTGGTGCGGCCCCTGCCGTGCGATGGCGCCGATGTTTGAGCGGGCCGCCCGGGAGCTCGAACCGAGGGTCCGCCTGCTGAAGCTCAACGCCGATACCGCGCCCAGCATCTCTTCGCGCCTCGGCATCAGCGGCATTCCGACACTTCTGCTGATGCAGGGCGGTCGCGAGATTGCGCGGACGTCAGGAGCGATGGACGCCAAGACCATCGTCGCATGGACGATGGCAGGGCTCGCCGCGTGAATGAAGACGATAATAAATTCAAATCAGAAAGGAACTTGTGATGACTATCGATAAAGCCGTTCTTGTATTCGCAGGATGCGTGGTTCTGCTCAGCCTCACGCTCGGCTGGCTGGTCAGCCCGTATTGGTACCTGCTAACGGCGTTCGCCGGGTTCAACATGATCCAGTCACCGTTCACCGGATTTTGCCCGGCGGCGATTGTATTCAAGAAACTCGGCTTGCGAAGCGGAAACGCTTTTTAGTGATCGGCCGCGCAGGCTGTCCGGTCCTTTTGAGCTACCGCAAGGCGAAGGCCGTGAGCGAGGGTTACCCCTCGCTTTCGCTTTTCCGCGTTAACATTCTGGATTGCCGGCAACCATGAACGAAACCATCATCGAAGGCCCGCTCTACGAAGCCCGCAAGAAGGTCTATCCGCAGGCCGTTCACGGCAGGTTTCGCCGGATCAAATGGGCAATCCTCGGGGTGGTGCTCGGCGTCTATTATCTGTTGCCGTTCGTCCGCTGGGACCGCGGACCCGGCCTGCCCGACCAAGCCGTCCTGATCGACTTCCCGCATCGCCGGTTCTATTTCTTCTTCATCGAGCTGTGGCCGCAGGAGGTCTATTTCTTTACCGGCCTCTTGATCATCGCGGCGATGACGCTGTTTCTGATGAATGCCGTGGCCGGCCGGGTGTGGTGCGGTTACATGTGTCCGCAGACCATCTGGACCGATCTCTTCTATGCGGTGGAGCGCCTCGTCGAAGGCGATCGCCGCGAACGGATCCTGAGCGACAAGCGCGGATGGACCTTTACGCACATTCGCCAGGCGATCACCAAACATTTCATCTGGCTGATGATCGCGTGGTGGACCGGCGGCGCCTGGGTGCTCTACTTCGCGGATGCCCCGACGCTGGTGAAGGATCTCGCGACATTGCAGGCGCCGTTCGTCGCCTATCTGTGGATCGCCATCCTGACCGTCACCACCTACACCTTCGCAGGGCACGCGCGCGAGCAAGTCTGCATCTATATGTGCCCGTGGCCGCGGATTCAGGCCGCGCTGACGGATGAATGGGCGCTCAACGTCACCTATCGCCGCGACCGCGGCGAACCGCGCGTGTCCGTCAAGAAGGCGGAACAACTGCGCGAGCACGGCGAACCGGCCGGTGACTGCATCGATTGCCATCAATGCATCAATGTCTGCCCGACGGGGGTGGATATTCGCGACGGAATCCAGCTCGGCTGCATCCAGTGCGGCCTGTGCATCGATGCCTGCGATACGATCATGAGCGAGATTGGACGCCCCACAGGCCTGATCGCCTATGATACCGACATCAACGGGCAGCGCAGGAAGGAAGGCAAGCCGCCGGTCTATCGCCTGATCCGGGCCCGGACCATCCTTTATGCCGCCATCATCGCGCTGGTCGGCAGCATCATGCTCTATGCGCTGGCAACCCGAAGTTCGATGAGCCTCAACGTCCTGCACGACCGCAATCCGCTTTTTGTATTGCTGTCGGATGGTGGCGTCCGCAACGATTACACCGTGCGCATTCTGAACAAGGGCCGGGAGCGCACCTTCGCCCTGGACGTATCCGGCCTTCAGGGAGCGGAGTTGCACGTCCCCGGCACCGGACCCGGCGCGGATGGCAGGCTTGTCGTCGACGTCGGGCAGGACCAGACGCGTGAAATCCGCCTCTCCGTGCAGGTGAAGAGCGCGTCGGTGCCTCACGGCCCCCTCGGCATCGAAATCAAGGCGACCGACACCGCCACCGGACAGACCGCGGGCGTTGCCGACCATTTCGTTCCGCCCAATCAGTGATCGCCAAGGCTCGGGCGCCGGGATCGTAAACGCGCGATTAACATTACCGCTTAATTTGAATCCGGGCGCCAACGGCAATTTCCGAACTTTCCGGTACCATTTCTTCGAGAACGCGGTGGAGCGCGCCGCGGCGGCGCCAACGCCGGCGAAACGGGGAAACGGGTGGCCGAAATTGCGGACACAGCGATAGTCCGTCGCGCATCCGTCAAGGATGCCACGGACAAGCGCGCGCAAACGGCGGCGGCCTCGCCGCATGACGTTGCATTTGCACCGCTCGCGGACGTTCCCGCGAATGATTGGCGCGCGCTGGCCGAGCGCGCCGTCGAGCCGAACGGCTATTATTTGCCCGCGTGGGAATTGGCGGTGAACGCTTCTGCGCGCGGCCGCACCGGCGTCTCGGCGCTGAGCGCCTGGGGCGACGCGTCGACGGCGCAAGAAAGCCGGGCGCGGCTGATCGGCCTGTTGCCTGTCGTTTCGCTGTGGCGCGACTGCAAGATCCCCCTGCCCGCTCTGGTCAGCGCCAGCCCCTATGGCACGCTTTGCACCCCGCTGCTCGACCGCGACAGCGCCGGAGAGGCCGCAAAACGATTGATGGCCGAGGGGCGCGCGGCGGGTGCGCATGCGCTGATCCTGCGCGACGTCTCGCTCAACGGCGCCGCCATGAGAGCCTTTACGGAAGTGTTGCGGCAGGACGGCATGCGCCCACGGCTTCTGCAATCGCATTTCCGCGCCTGCCTGGACGCAAGGCGCGACGCCGATGATCTTTTGCGTGACGCGCTCGGCGGAAAGAAGCTGAAGGAGCTACGCCGGCAACGCAGCCGGCTCGGGGAAGCACGGCGCGGTCCGTTTTGAGGTGGCGCGAACACCGGAGGCGGTCGCTGAGGGAATCGAGATTTTCCTGGCGTTAGAGGCGAGCGGCTGGAAAGCCAGGCGCGGCACCGCACTCAGGCAGCACGAAGGCGATGCCGGTTTCATCCGGCGCGCCACCCGAGGACTGGCCGAGACCGGTCAATGTGAAATCGTGACACTGCATGCCGGCGACACGCCGGTCGCGGCGGCGATCGTGCTGCGGCATCAGGACCGCGCATTCTATTTCAAGCTCGGCATCGACGAGCGGTTTTCGAAATTTTCGCCCGGCGTGCAGCTGACGCTCGAGTTGACGCGGCATTTGTGCGCCGATGCGGTGCTTGCCACGGCCGACTCCACCGCGAGCGCCGATCACCCGATGATCAATCCGATCTGGCGCGGACGTCTCAAGATCGGCGACGTGCTGATTCCGCTACGCCCCCGCGATCCCGTGGTGCCACTGATCCATGCGGCGATGACGATGCGCCGGCGGGCGCGCGAGCTCGCCCGCCGCGCGGTTCATCTCATCCGCGGCCGCTAAGGAACGCCACTAGCCGGCGGCTTGTGCGTTCACTTCCGCAGAGACCTGGCGGATGGCGCGGGCGAGCTGCTCGGCCGGCTGAGCGCCGGACACCGCGTATTTCTGCGCGAACACAAAGGTCGGCACGCCGGAGATGCCCTTGTCTGACGCGTCCTTGGCCTGCGCCGAGATCAGCGCCACGTCTTCATCGGTCGCAAGGCGCCGGCGGACGTCCTCGGCATCGAGCCCGCAATCGGCCGCCGCCTGCACCAATACGTTGATATCGGTGAGATCGCCGCCGTCGCGGAAATACAATTCCATCAGCCGCTGTTTCATCTCGGCCGATTTGCCTTGCGCATCGGCCCAGTGAATCAGGCGATGGCAGTCGATCGTGTTCGGCTGGCGCTTGACGAGATCGGGCCGATACGTGAGCCCCTCTTCGCCGGCGGCGGTGACGACGCGGCCGGCGATGCCCTTATAGGCCTCGACCGAGCCGAATTTGGCGGTGAGATATTCCTCGCGGCTGATGCCTTCGCGCGGCACCCAGGGATTGAGAAAGAACGGCCGCCAGTTCACCTCGACCGGAACATCCGCTGCGAGCGCCAGCGCGTTTTCGATCCGGCGCTTGCCGATGTAGCACCACGGGCACACGACGTCGGAGACTATGTCGATCTGAAGCGGCTTGAGGGTGCTCATCGGCGGCGTCCTGGCTTTTCGGAAGTTCCAGAGATAAGCCGCAAGCGCGGCCTGGACAAGCCCGCCCGGACAAGGGACCTATTGCAGAGCGGCCGCGATCGCCTGCATGCGCTCGGCGGTGGGCTCGTCGGCGGGAAAGAATGTCTCCAGCGCCAGCTCCGACAGGGTGATATCGACCGGCGTGCCGAAGATCATCGTAGCCGACATGAAGCTGAGGACGTCGCCGCCGAACCGCAGCTTGAAGGGGATGGCGACATTGTCGGCCGGCAGCGGCGCGGATCGCGCCGGAATAGGATAGGCCTTCAGCTCGTGATAGAGTTTCACAAGCTCCGGATCGGCGGTGATCTCGCACTGGCGATGCAGCCGCTCCAGCAGGTGCCCGCACCATTCGGCGAGGTTGACGGTGCGCGCTGCCAGCGCCTCCGGGTGAAACGCCAGCCGCAGAATATTGATGGGCTGGCCGAGCAGGCGCTGCGGAATGCCCTGCAACAACGGCATCACCATGCGGTTGGCGGAGACCAGGTTCCAGTGCCTATCATAGGCCAGCGCCGGATTGGGCTCATGCGCACGCAGCACGAGATCGATCGCCGCCCGCGCCGATTTCAGCGCGGGATCGTCGAGCGATCGCTGCGGAAACGCCGGCGCGAAACCCGCCGCCACCAGCAGCACATTGCGCTCGCGCAAGGGCACGTTGAGCCTTTCGGCGAGTTTCAGCACCATGTCGCGGGACGGCGCCGCGCGCCCAGTTTCCACGAAACTGAGATGGCGCGCGGAGATCTCCGCATCGCCGGCGAGATCGAGCTGGCTCAGATGGCGGCGCTGGCGCCATTGGCGCAGATGCTCGCCGATATGGGCGGGATTGGCTCGCTCAGGGCGGGCCGTGGCAGATTGTATGTTCATGGCGGCAAAACCTACCATGCGAATTTCACGCCTTCCATTACCTCGGACGTAATGGAATCGCATCTGAAGGCGGACCATCTTCGCGATCACAGGAGGTGACGCGTCGGTCGACGCGCCGATCCATCTCCGCTTTCGGATCAAGGAGAACCACAATGATCAACCCGTCCTCGTTTCTGCGCCGCGCCATCCAGGCCGACGCCATTTTCAGCGGCGTTTCCGCCGTGTTGCTCACCCTCGGCGCCGGAGCTGTTGCCCCGCTCCTCAACCTGCCCGAAGCGCTGTTGCGCGAAACCGGCCTGTTCCTGATTGCCTATACGGCGCTGGTCGGCTGGCTCGGTACGCGGCGATCGATGCCGAAGGCGCTGGTGGCAATCGTGATCGCGGGCAATGCGGCGTGGACGCTGGCGAGCATCGCCCTGTTGTTCAGCGGCGCGGTGACGCCGAATCTGGCAGGCGAAGCGGCGATCGCGATGCAGGCGATCGTGGTCGGCGCGCTCGCCGAGTTGCAATATATCGGACTGCGCCGCAGTGGCGGGACGCTGGCGGTCTAGCGCTCTCGATCCAGGTCCGATTCAGGCCTGGGCTTGCTGTTCCGCAGCGATGACCGTCGGAGCGGTAATGACCGCCGCAGGGGTTCTGAGCTTCATCGGAGCTTTGGGCCTCGCGGCGGCCGGCTTTGTTGCGGCGGCGCCGGGTCGGGCGTGCCCGTTGGCAAGAATGCCGTTGATCTGCCTGCCGTTCGACGGCTTGCCATCGACCCGTTTGCCATTCGTTCTGGCGCCGGCGGTCTTGCCATTCAGCTTCCGCTTCAGCGTGAGCCTCAGCTCTTCCTTCAGCTTTTGTTTCAGCTTCTCTTGCGCCTTCGCCGCCTGCTTCTCCGCCTTTTTCAGGGCCTTCCGCTCGGCCCTGGCTTTCAGGCGCAACCGCTCGGCCCTCGCCTCGGCGCGTTTCTGCTTGCGCTTTTTCTCGCACGCCGCGCATTTGCACCCGATCGGCTTCAGATACGCCTTGAAGTAGTCCGTGCCGTAATCGTAGTTGATCTCTTCGCCGGGTGAGATGTTCTTGATCGCGCGGATGAAGACCTTGCGCTTGCGCGGCTTGACGTCGGATTCCGCGTTCGGCTTGCAGGCGTGATTGATATAGCGCGCAATGTTCTTGCGCACCGAGCCGTCGATGGTCCAGCGGTCATTGAGTTCGAACAGATATTTGTTCTCGATCGCGTCGTCTTTCTTCTTCTTGGAATCCAGAAGCGGACCAAAATACCGGATGATCTTGGTACCCTTCTTGATCGGTTTGGTGGCGAAGAGGCCAAGTCCAGTACGGGAACGGCCGACGCGATAGGGTTTCTTCGGCGAAATGGCAGGCATGAGGATGAGGAACTGACACGCTAGTGAAGGCGACGGATCGCGAAGGCAGTGTTCTAAAACAATTCCGCGCAAATGTCAGGCCTTTCGCGCGGTTTGCCTGAACCTTCCCCAGATTGCCCAGGTCGAAGACGCGGTTTTCGCAATCAAGACGCCTCGATGAGGCAGGTTCCCCGCCAATGCGAGGCCAGGCTCGCGCCGCGTCAGCATTTGCCTCGCTGTTTTGTGCCGGCTTCGACCCGATTTCAGCGGCGAACGCCCAAACAATCGGCAGTAGCCACACATTCCACCGCGCGAACCGATTGTCACGGGAAGAGCGCAGGCAACGGCGGCGCCGAGTTAGGACGCGAAATCATGATGCCGGATCAAGACCCGCCGGCCGGACCACGGTGGTTCTGAGCATCGCGTCCAGCAGGGTTTCGGGGGTAGTCCCCGCAGGCAGCCACCGAAGAATGTCGGAAAGCCGGCCATCGAGCAGCAGCATGGTGAAACCGTGGACCAGCGACCAGGCGCGCGCGATGGCCGCGGCCTGATCGAGCGACAGCGCCCGCTCGGAAATTTGCTCCTGACGCTGGGCGCCGATCGCGCCGGCGAGGCCCGCAAAGGAGGCGTTGGCGGCCTCATGCAGCGACGGCCGCGACATGTCGAGCCGTTCGGTGCGAAACATCAGGCCATACATGCCGGGATGGGCCAGCGCATAGGCGACGTAGGCCTTGGCCCGCGCCATCCCCCGGTCGGTGGTTGTGGTCGCGGCGTCATTTGCCGCCACCATCGCGGCGTTGAACTGCCGGAACCCGATCGCGGCGAGTTCGCTGACGAGACCCGTGAGATCGCCGAAATGATGGGTCGGCGCGGCATGGGAGACGCCGGCTTCGCGCGCCACCGCCCGCAGCGTCAGTCCCGCCAGCCCCTCGCGTTCGAGCACCCTTTCGGCGGCCCCGAGCAAGGCGTCGCGCAAGGCGCCGTGATGGTACGGCGCATCCTCTGCGCCGCGGCCGGCGTGGCGCCCGCCTGGCTTGCGCGTCATCCGCGCCGCCGCCGCTCCCGATGCCACCTGCCGGGTCCGGGTTCGGGTTCGGGCGCTAGCGGGTTTTCTGGTCATTTTTCTCGTATAGATCATGATTTTGACAGTGTAAAGATTTGGCTTGACGCCATTTGCGTTCAGGGCTAATTTATCTTTACACTGTAAAGATAGGCCTGAAGAGGCTCCCATGATGATCTTCCTGATCCTTGCCCCCTATGGCGCGTTCGCGATGCTGATGCTGGTGGGTTCGGCCACGACCAGCCTGTTTGCAGCGGCGGCGCTATGCCTGATGGGGATCGCCTATGACGTGCATCGCGGCCACGCGGTCAAACTGCTCGGCGCGGGTTCCGCCGTCCTGTTCGCGGCGCTCGGCTGCGCCCTCGCGCTGGCCGATCCCGGCTTGAGCCGTTCGGCCGTCAAGCTCATGGTGGATGCCGGCGTGCTCGCGATCGCGCTTGTTTCACTGGCCATCGGCAAGCCGTTCACGCTGCAATATGCCCGCGAGGTGGTGGATGCCGAGACAGCCCAACTGCCCGGCTTCCTGACTGCCAACTACGTGATCACCTGGGCCTGGACGCTGGCCTTCCTGCTGATGATGATGGCCAACGCGCTTCTTATCTACGTGCCGGGCCTGCCGCTGTGGACCGGGCTCGCCATCGCATTCGCCACCCGCAACACCGCGATGTATTTCACGAAATGGTATCCTGAATACCGGAAAGCGAAGTTCGCAGCACCGGCCGCAGCGCCGCCCGGTTCCTGAGTAACCGGACCATATCGAACGAGACAAGGAGTGCGCCCGTGAGGAACATACTTGTAAGGCTCGGCACCGATTTCCTCTCCACCCTCGTGTTCCTCGCGCTGTACCTGACCACCGGCAACGTCGTGCTGGCGACGGGCGTGGCGATCGCGGGCGCGGTGGCCCAGGTGATCCACGCCCGCATCAAGGGCGAGCCACTCGGTTTCATGACCTATGCCAGCCTGGCGCTGGTGATCGTGCTCGGCAGCGCGACGCTTCTGACCAACGATCCGCGTTTCGTGCTGGTAAAACCCTCGATCGCCCATTTTGCGATCGGCGCGATCATGCTCAAGCGCGGCTGGATGCTGCGCTACGTGCCGCCGATCGTGGCGGAGACCATTCCGCACTACGTCACCCTCGCCGGCTACGCCTGGGCGGCGCTAATGTTTGCGCTCGGCCTGGGGAACATCGCGGTGGCCCTGACCGGCGACCTCAAGCTGTGGGCGATCTATGTCTCGGTGATCGCAATCGGGGCCAAGGTCGCCGCTTTCGCCATACAATATGTCGTGTTCCGGATTCTCGTCACCAACCGGATACGCGCCGCCAACGCCTGACCAATCACCCCTCAAGCAAAAAAGCCGCAGGCCCCGCCATTGGGCATCGGCCGCAAGATGCGCTATACCGCCGCCGGAAGCTTATGCGGACCCCAGAACCATTTCCGGTTTTGCGAAGTCGACACGAGGAGAAGCGGATGGCCGTGGACGGAAACTGGAACATCACGATGAGCACGCCGATGGGCGATCGCAACGCGACGCTGAGCCTGAAGAGCGCCGGCGGCACGCTGACGGGCACACAAGCGGCGGACGGCAATTCGGCCGAGATCTTCGACGGCAAGGCCAACGGCGACGACGTCGCATGGAAGGTCTCCATCACCAACCCGATGCCGCTGACGCTCGACTTCACCGGCAAGGTTTCGGGCGACAGCATTTCCGGCGAAATGGGCATCGGCCCGATGGGCAGCTTCCCGTTCACGGGAAAAAGGGCGTAAGGCACCAAACGGCTGTCGTCGCCGCGAAAGCCGCGACGACGTCGGGGGTTTGGCGCTGGCTCCCACTGCCGCGACAGATTCGAATTTCAAACAGCCCGGGTTCGACGCTGGTCCGTCATTGCGAGCCAACGGGTCGGCGCGAAGCGCCGCCCGATGACAGGCTCCGCGAGGCAATCCACGGCCTCGTCAAGAAAGAAGCTGGATTGCTTCGCTTGGCTCGCAATGACGCCAAGACGCACCTCCGCATTTCGCGGCGCGGTTGGCGTCCGAGTGTTGACGGAATCCTTCGCCTCGAAAACGAGGGCGCAGGGAATGCCGGGCGCCCGGAGCGCCCGCAGCCGCGTGTGTAGTGGTAGAAAGCACACGCGTTAGTCACCACGGTCACACCGGAAACACCCGGCATTCCCCGCGCAATGGTTTTAACGGTTTCCTCCGCGCTCTCCCCGGTGACCGGGCTTTCTTGCCACCGTCGCTTGCGGAATTGCTTCCACAAACTTGACGCCAGCGTCGGGGCGTCAGGACCACACGGCTTCGCCGTCCGCTTTCGGCGCCATTCGTCAAAGGCGTCAAAGCGTCCACCGCATCCCGTGCTCCACGTCCGTGACGATCGCGAAACGCCCCTCGAGAGAAACGGGATGATTCTCTCTATTGCTGTTTCTACCAGGTCGTCAAGCGTAATTTCGGAAAATCAGAAATTTTGTCAGGCGCGGACCCGTTAGCCGATCGCCAAATGCGGATTGATGCGGGCTTCATGAAGGCCAGACGGCTGGCCGCGTCCTCGTCATATCGGGTCGCGGCCCGCGGACGTCGTCAACGGCAAGCCCCTGCAAGGGCATTTCCGGAAATCAATTGCTGACCGGACATGAAGGGGACATGCAGGATCGACGCGATTGATGTGGTGGACGACGCCCGCTCCAGGCATCGAATGTGCCAAAAGGGGTGATCGTTGAACAACGAATCACCGGAGGGGGTCGTCCACATGCATGTTAACACCATCGGCGTTGATCTCGCCAAGAACGTATTCCAAATTCACGGCGTGGACAGTGCGGGTAAGGTTATCATCACCCGTCAGTTGCGGCGCAAACAAGTGTTGGACTTCTTCAGCAAGATCTCCCGCTTGCCTGGTAGGTATGGAAGCCTGCGGAACCGCTCATCATTGGGCACGTGAAATCTCCAAGCTCGGTCACACCGTGCGTCTGATGCCTCCGAGCTACGTAAAGGGTTACGTCAAACGGTCGAAAAACGATGCCGCCGACGCAGCCGCCATCTGTGAGGCCGTGACACGCCCATCGATGCGGCTCGTGCCGATCAAATCGGCCGATCAGCAAGCCTTGCTTATGGTGCATCGAACGCGGGATCTTTTGATCCGTCAGCGCACGCAGCTGATCAATGCACTGCGAGCCCACCTTGCCGAGTTCGGCCTCGTTGCGGAGACGGGACGCGAAGGACTTCGCGCAACTCGGCGCGATCATCACGGACGAGAGTAATCACGAAGCTCTTCCATCTGCGATGAAACAGGCGCTGCAGGCTATTGTCGATCAACTCGCTGCTCTGGAATTGCAGGTCGGGGCTCTGGATCGCGCCATTCACGCACATCATCGTGCCAATGATATGAGCCGCCGCCTCGAAACCGTACCCGGGATAGGCGTGATCGGGGCCACGGCCATCGCTTCCACTGTCACAGACCCGAGTGGCTTCAAATCCGGTCGGGATTTTGCAGCATGGATCGGACTTGTGCCGCGGCAGCACTCGACGGGTGGCAAGGAGCGGCTCGGCGGCATCTCCAAGCAGGGAGATCGCTATCACCGACGGCTGCTCGTCATCGGTGCAACAGCCGTTGTTCGACAAGCCCGGCTGCATCCGCAAAAGCACCCCTGGATCATGAGGCTGCTGGCCAAGAAACCAGCCAAGCTCGTCGCCGTTGCCGTCGCCAACAAGATGGCGCGCATCGCTTGGGCGATCATGGCCAAGGGAGGACACTATCGAGCGCCCGAGCTTGCTGCAGCTACCTGAAGAGGGCTTGGCAATGGGAGCTTAAGGCGACGGCGGTGCAAGACAATCGAATTGCGAGGGTGATGATGGCGTGATGCGAAACGGTCGAGCCGTCGATTGGGACAACCCGCTTAGGGTCATGGGCATAAAAGCCCGTGCGATTGATTGGGACCCGATCCGCGGATTACATCAGGGCCAGCGGTTATGGTGCCGCGCAAACAGGCCGGACACATGACTTGCACCCGACCGCAAGCCGGACGTCAGATTCTTCTTGCAATGCGGGCGTCGTCCACACATGACCCGAACAGACGTCCCATGCGGCTCCCCTAGGACCGCAAGGTTCCCCCGACGTGTCCAAACCAGACAATTGACCTGCGTCAAAGCAGGGCCGTGCAACGCGCGCATTCTCCGCCCGCACTGCGCGCCCCTTTTTCGAAGGCATAGCCTCTCCAAGGGAGTTTTCCGCCATGAAATTCAGTCGCGGCGTTTTGGCGGGCGCGGGACTTCTCGCCCTTGGTTGCATCTCGGCATTGGCGCAGCAAGTCACCGGCGTCCCGGGTTCGCCCGAAGCCACCACCACGATCACCGGCAAACAACTTCCGCCGCCTGATCCGCAATTCGGCGGGATGATCAAGGAGAAAGCTACGGAGTCGAGGGCGTGGTGGCCGCCGCGTCTCGTGCCGCCGAAGGGCGCGCCGAACGTCCTGCTCATTATGACGGATGACCAGGGTTTCGGCGCTCCGGGGACCTTTGGCGGCGTGATACCCACTCCTGCGATGGATCGTATCGCCGCACAGGGGCTGCGCTTCACGAATTTCCATTCCACGTCACTCTGCTCACCGACGCGGGCAGCGATTATCACAGGACGTAACCATCACTCGGTTGGTTTCGGGGTGGTGGGCGAAGTATCGACAGGGTTTCCCGGTTACGACTCGATCATTCCGATCGAGAAAGGCACCGTCGGCACGATCCTGAGGGAGAACGGCTACGCAACCTCGTGGTTCGGCAAGGACCACAACACGCCCTCTTTCCAGTCGAGCCAGGCCGGGCCGTTCAATCAGTGGCCGAACGGAATGGGCTTCGATTATTTCTACGGCTTCGTCGGTGGCGACGCCAGCCAGTGGCAACCCAACCTGTTCCGCAATACGACGGCGATCTATCCCTTCCAGGGCAATCCCGGCTGGAACCTGGAGACGGCGATGGCCGACGAGGCCATCCAGTACATGAAACAGCTCAAGGAGGTTGCGCCCGACAAACCGTTCTTTGTCTATTACGTTCCCGGCGCCACTCATGCGCCTCATCATCCCACGCCGGAGTGGATCAAGAAGATTAGCGACATGCACTTGTTTGACGACGGGTGGAACAAGCTGCGAGAGACAATCTTCGCCAACCAAAAGCGGTTGGGCATCATGCCCGAAAGCGCCAAGCTGACGCCGTGGCCGAAAGAATTGCCGCAGTGGGACTCCCTTGGCTTTGACGAGAAGAAGCTCTTCATCAAGCAAGCGGATATCTATGGGGCCTACCTCGCCTACGCCGACCATGAGATCGGACGGGTCATCCAGGCGGTCGAAGACCTCGGCGAACTCGACAACACCCTGATCATCTACATCGGTGGCGACAACGGCGCGAGCGCCGAAGGCATGCTCAACGGCACACCGAACGAGTTCACCACATTCAATGGTGTTGAAGTTCCAGTGAAGGACCAGTTTCTCTGGTATCCGTTCTGGGGATCGGAGCGGACTTTCCCGCACTTCGCGGCAGAATGGGCGTGGGCGATGGATACCCCGTTCAAGTGGGTGAAGCAGGTACCGTCACACTTCGGCGGGACTGCCCAGGGCATGGCGATGTCCTGGCCCGGCCACATCAAGGATTTGGGTGGCATCCGCCGGCAATTCCATCACGTCATCGACATCGTCCCGACCATCCTCGAAGCGGCTGGCATTCCGCAACCCGATACGATCAACGGCATCAAACAGATCCCCATCGAAGGCACGAGCATGGCGTACACATGGGACAAGGCGAATGCCAACGCGCCGACCCGGCATACGACGCAATACTTCGAAATGCTCGGCAACCGCTCGATCTATCACGATGGGTGGGTGGCCGCGACGACGCCTGTAACTCTCCCGTGGGAGCTGAGCACCAAGACGCCTCCGGATGTGATCACCGGTTACAGCTGGGAGCTTTATAACGTCCAGGAAGATCCTACCCAGTTCAGCGACCTGGCCACCAAGATGCCGGGCAAGCTCAAGGAGATGCAGGACCTCTTCTATTCCGAGGCGAAGAAGTACAACGTGCTGCCGCTCGACAATTCGACGCTCGCGCGCTGGAACACCGAGCGCCCGAGTCTCACGGCGGGACGATCCGTCTTCACCTATTCGGGCGAACTAAGCGGCGTGCCCGCGAGCGCTGCCCCGAGCATCCTGAACAAGGCCTATACCATCACCGCCGAAGTCGTGATCCGCGACGGAGGCGCGGAAGGCATGATCGTCACCGAAGGCGGCCGTTTCGGCGGCTACGGCCTGTTTCTGAGCAAGGGCGACTTTGGCGTCGGCCGGGGCAAGGTGGTGTTTCTCTATAACTTGCTCGACCTCAAGCGCACGACCTGGGAAGGGCCTGAGTTGAGCGCCGGCAAGCACACCATCGTATTCGACTTCAAGCCCGAAGGCCCGGGCCTGGGCAAAGGAGGCACAGGTGTGCTCTCCGTGGACGGCAAGGAAGTGGCCAAAAATTCCATGGACCACACCACCCCGATCACATTCCCGGAAGATGAAACTTTCGACATCGGCCAGGACACGCGCACCGGCGTCGCGATGCTGGAGTATCGCTACGATGTCCCGTTCAAGTTCACCGGCAAGATCGACAAGCTGACCTTTAAACTCGAACCCTTCACGAAGGAGCAGGAGGCTAAAGCCAAGCCCTAACGGCTCCAGTATCGGCAGATGCCTCACAACGGGCGGCGGAAACGATGAAGAGTGCACTGACTTTCGCTGCTGTCGCTGAAGCCGCTACCGGATTGGGGTTGCTGATCGTTCCGTCGCCGGTCGGGCAGGTCTTGCTCGGTGAGCAAATCACCGGGATCGCCGTACCGCTTGGACGCGTGGCCGGCATCGCGCTGATTGCCCTGGGGGCCGCCTGCTGGCCTGGTCCGCCGCTTGTCGGCATGTTGACCTACAGCGCATTGATCACGCTGTATCTGGCTTATCTCGGTTTTGCAGGTGGGTTGGCCGGCATTCTTCTGTGGCCCGCCGTTGTGCTTCACGTGGTTCTGACAGTCCTTCTCGGTCGCGCCTGGTTTGCTGCAAAGGCGCGACAATGAACAGCCCTGGGCTCCCGGTCAGAATAGATGTACTGAATGACCGCTTTTGGCAGGCACGAAACCGACATGCCGATGGAGTTGCGACATGTCCGCAGTTGAGGGACCAACGGCCTACCCCGGAAGCCGTCCGACTTCCGTGAACATGCGAGCGTCGACGTCCGCATTCAGGGAATGAACGGTCTAGGAAAGCGCGTCGGACTTTCCTGCCTCGCGTGAAACGGCGGTAAAACTGATCACGCTATTGCGCCCCGAGCGCTTCGCCGCATAGAGCGCTTTGTCCGCGCGATCAAGGCAAGCATCTACCTCCGTTTCGCCAGCGAGTATTTCTGACACACCGAAGCTCGCTGTAACGTTGAATTGATTATTGCCGACCTTAACCGGGGTCTCCGAAATTGTTTGGCGTAGTTTTTTTGCCAAGGTTACACCTCCAGCTTCATTCGTCCCGGGCAACATGATCGTGAATTCCTCACCACCAATGCGGGCGAGAACATCGATTTGCTGAAGGTGCTTAGCCAATAACTGCGTGATCTGGCGAAGGGTCTCGTCGCCAACGCCATGTCCGTATTTGTCGTTTACGGACTTAAAATGATCGAGGTCGACCATTACGACTGATGCCACCGCTCCGAACCGGAGTACGCGCACAGCCTCCAAATTTGCAACCTCCAGGAAATAGCGACGATTAGGCAAGCCGGTGAGTGAATTTGTCGTTGCCAATTTAACCAACTCAAGCTCCAGCAACTTCCGATCAGTGATATTCATATGAGAAATAACGGCCCCCCACGGCTCAGCCTCCATGCGCGTTACGCGCCCCAAGAACCATCTATTTTGCGTGGGTGAGTGGCAGGGATATTCCATCTCAAACAATTTGGACTTCTTTTCAAGAACCGCCTGCAAACCGGATGCGAACGTATTAGCTCCCTCGGAGCCGGGACCAGCCGAACTTCGACAAATCGTCAGATAGTTCGATCCTACACCCGCGCGATCTGAAATCGGTGGGTTCTCTACGATGAAATTCCGCCAAGCTTGGTTTACCGCAATGATCACGCCGTCTTCGTCCGTCACGCAAATGTTCGAAGAAAGTGCGTCGATGACCGCGGCGGCAAAACCTTCTATTTCTAAGCCTTGTGCTATCATTCGCGACTCTGCGTCTTAAGATCAGTTTGCGCGAATAGAATTACCTGACCAAAGAAAGATTTGTTCGACTTAATTCCCCCACTTGCTGTCCATAAATGGAAGCATGGCCGTATAGGGCTCTCGCACACTAGCGATATTCGGAGAACCCGGGCAATCCGCTTTGACCTACATCAACTGCTTGGCATTCCGTTGGTCGCGATCATGCACGAACCGGCAGGATGCGCAGGCATGCCGCCTTGGCACTTGCCGGACGTGAACGAGCGAGCGTTGGACCCCAACTTTCAGGAAATGAACGGTCTAGGGCCTATTGGGGCCTGCCCGCTTTGGCGGACTTTCGCCTTCGTCAACGCGCATCGGGGAAGTATTGATTTTTAAGTGCCTTATACGTTTTCCGGTGACCGAAAAAAGTGCTGAACTTCAGGACCACACGGCTTCGCCGTCCGCTTTCGGCGCCATTCGTCAAAGGCGTCAAAGCGTCCACCGCATCCCGTGCTCCACGTCCGTGACGATCGCGAAACGCCCCTCGAGAGAGACGGGATGATTCTCTCTATTGCTGTTTCTGCCAGGTCGTCAAGCGCAATTTCGGAAAATCAGAAATTTTGTCAGGCGCGGACCCGTTAGCCGATCGCCAAATGCGGATTGATGCGGGCTTCATGAAGGCCAGACGGCTGGCCGCGTCCTCGTCATATCGGGTCGCGGCCCGCGGACGTCGTCAACGGCAAGCCCCTGCAAGGGCATTTCCGGCGTCAATCGTTAACCGGACATGAAGGGGACATGCCAAGATCGACACGAATGATCAAACGAACATCGGCACATTGGTGTCAGGTTCATGTAAGCTTGGGCCTATAATTTCTCCAATGATGGATTTCCGATTTATATCTTGATCATGCGCGTCGTTCTCAGCGACGTTCTTGAGAGAGGCCTCGCCCGGTGATTTTCATCGGGCGAGGCTTTTTTTTAAGATGCCTGATTTCGCGTTCGCAGCCATGGCTGCGGGCTCGGAGATCGCGATTGGCATTGCGCGCCGGTTTGCCTCGGCTTCTTGTGGTTCCGGCCGGATGTTCAGGAAATGCAGACGCGATGTCCGAAATGCACGACGGTGGTAAGGTCAAATGGCACCGACTGGGAAATCCTCAACGGTGCCTGCCCGGAACTGTCAGGGACCGAGTGGAAAAATAATCCGGAGTTTTGCCCGGTTCTCTCGCAGGTGGCGGAGCCCGAAGTGGTCTTGCCGGGCGTGATAAATCGCGCCACTGTTCAGGCGGAAATCGAGCGAATCAGGATCGTCAGAGTCCGCTCGTGACTGCATCTGACGCGTTCGAGCAAACCGTCGACCGCATCATTTGATCGCCTCATTGAAATCGCTTCACACGAACCTCGCCGGTGACCTTCGCTCCGCCCGTCGTCGGATTGAGAATGCTGAATGTGAGTTCGTCGGTTGCGAGCGAGACCGGAAACGTCAGATTTCTGCCTTCGTCAGATCAATTCACCGCCTGAAGCGCGGCCGTAAAGGCGACGAGATCGGTTCGCGCCGTCTCATCCGGCACCTGCCTGGTGAACCCGGCGAGCTGTTCGATCATGCGGGCCCGATCCTGCGGCAGCACATAGCTCGCCCAGACCTCGCGCGTGTCGCGGATGGCGGCCGCCACCAGGCGGGCGTTGGCGGGCTTGCCGCCGCTCAGGATCGCCGAGCAGATGGCGCTCATGATCCACTCGGCGGTGGCGCGGCGGGCGCCCGCGAACCCCTCCTCGCGCACGCGCGTGCGTTGCTCCGGCGCGAGGCCTGCCATGAACATATCGCTCGAAACCGCCTCGCGCGCCTGGCAGCGGATCAGGAAGTTCATCGCCGCCGCGTACTGGTCCTGGTACTCGGTCATGTTGCGCTCGATCGCCGCCAAATCGGGCTGCGGCCCCGGCTTCGCGCCGTAGAGGAGGAACAATTTGTGAGTCTCTTTTGCGGCGTCCATCCAGTCGAGCAGCCAGACAATATCGCTCGCCTGCACGGGCGGCAGCGCGTTCAAGGCACCAAGATCGAAGACGCGGCCGAGCAGCGCGGCGACCTCCGGCCGGGTCAGGTCAGGCCGCCCGCCCTTTTTCGTCACCCCTTCGACGTAGACCCGGAAGGCCTGCGCGGCCTCGCGCGCGGCGGCCGCATCGCGCGCGCCGTCCTGCGCGAGCGCCGGCGAAGCGAGCGCGAGAAGGACCAGGAGGATTTTGACGATCGGCATGGGTAACCTCAATCGGCGTCGCGCTGTCGGCGCGACACGCGCCGCCGTTGGCGGCGATGGTGGTTATTTGTCGCGGGCCGCGCCGCAAAGGTTCACTGCCGAGGACCGCTGTCCGCTCCGGGAGGTAAAGCAGCCCCCCGTTCTGCGGGCCGACCCGAAGCGGACCTCAAGGAGGGCCTTCCAATATCGGTACTTGACCGATTACGATGCCGCCTACGGGCGGTTTGGGACGTATGAAGCGACGCAAGTTCATCACTCTTCTCGGTGGTACGGTGGCGACCTGGCCGCTCGCTGCGCGGGCGCAGCAGTCGGCGATGCCTGTTATTGGCTACCTCACCGGGGGCACACTCAACAGGTCGTATATTGCCGCTGTGCTTCAAGGCTTGAAGGACGCCGATTATGTCGAGGGCCGCAATATCGCCGTCGAGTATCGCTCGGCCGAAGGCCGCTTTGAGCGGCTTCCGGCGCTTGCCGCCGATCTGGCGGAGCGACAGGTCGTTGCAATCTTGGCCGAAGGCGGCAGCGGTTCAGCCCGCGCAGCGAAGCAGGCAACCTCGACGACCCCCATCGTATTCGTGAATGGCGACGACCCTATCAAGTCGGGACTCGTTTCGAGCCTGAACAGACCGGAAGCCAACCTCACGGGCGTCAGCCTCTATTCGGCGGAGTTGGGACCGAAGAAGCTTGAATTACTGCGCGATCTCATTTCTCAATCTGGCGTGATAGGCGTCCTCGCGAACCGCGGCAATGCGAGTTCCGAGGCTGAAGCCGACAACGTCACGAATGCCGCCAAGCGAGTTGGGCAACAAGTGCACGTTCTCGGTACAGGCAGCGAAGATGATATCGAGCGGGCCTTCATGACCTTCGCCGATGAGCACGTCGCTGCGCTGCTGGTCACTACCGGAGTATTTTTCGGCGACCATCGTGAGCGCATTGTTGCGTTGGCCCAGCGCTATGCACTGCCTGCCGTCTATGATCGCCGAGAATTTGCCTTGGCCGGAGGCTTGATGAGCTATGGGACGCGCTTCGCCGATGTTTTCCGGCAGGGAGGAACATACCTCGCCCGTATCCTCAAAGGGGCGAAGCCTGCCGACCTGCCGGTCGAACAGCCGACCAATTTCGAGTTAGTGATAAACCTCAAAACCGCCAAAATGCTCGGCCTCGCAGCCCCACCGACGTTGCTCGCCCGTGCCGACGAGGTGATCGAATAGCGGCGCCGACTTCCGGAAATGTTGAGGGTTTCGGATGCCGGCCAGCGACATCGGCGCGACATACACCGGTGGCCGGCGTCCGAAAGCCGCCAAGGAAAGAACCCGCGGGGGATGGGGCGCGGAGAATGCCGCGCACTGCGCTATGGGGATTTGGCTGATGCGGAAGGTGTGAGCGCGGGAGCGCCGTGTCCTTTGAGGCGGTTTGTTACTTGGCAGGCAGGCATCGATAGCTCGGGTTGATGATTGAGACTGTTATTGAGTGTGTCGGTTGCAGGGATGCTGAGTTGTCGGGACGGCGCATCTGCGATGCAGCGGCGCGAAATAGGCCTTGAACGCGGCGTTGCCGACGAGGTGGGCGTGGTCGCCGAAGAACTGCAGGCGGCCGGCCTCGTGCGCGGCGAGCAGCATCTCCAGCATCAGGCGGCGGAACAGCCGCGACAGCACCTTCACCGGCAGGAGATAGTTTGGACGGCAGCCGATCCAGCGCGTGCCGTCGAGCGATATCCCTCCACCCGGCACGATCATGTGGACGTGTGGATGATGGGTCATCGCGGAGCCCCAGGTGTGGAGTACCGAGGTGAAGCCGATCTTGACGCCGAGGTGCTTGGGATCGGCCGCAATCGTGCGCATTGTCTGCGAGGAAGCCTTGAACAAGATATCGTAGACGACGGCCTTATTCTGGTAGGCGATGGCGGCAATCCGCCCCGGCAGCGTGAACACGACGTGGAAGTAAGGGACGTCCAGCAGTTCTGACTTGCGCTGCTTCATCCATGCCAGCGCCTGCGAGCCCTGGCACTTGGGGCAATGCCTATTACGGCAGCTGTTATAGGCGATCTGCGTGTACGAGCAGTCCTCGCAGCACATGACATGGCCGCCGAGAGCCACCGTGCGGCAGCTCTCGATCGCCGACATCACCTTCAACTGGCCGAGGCTGACGTGACCTGCATTGGCTTTACGCCAAGCGGGCCCGTGGTCGCGGAAGATATCCGCGATCTCCAGGGCGGGGCGAGCCATGATCGCCGTGGCTTATGCCGGCGGCTTGTTCTCCGGTGTCAGCGGCGTGAGCCGATCCAACGGGCTCATGACCGCGCGGATCACGTTGGTGGCTACCTGCGCGTAGAGCGCGGTCGTATCGACCCTGGCATGTCCGAGCAAAACTTGGATCAAACGCACATCGGTTTTCTCTTCGAGCAGGTGAGTGGCAAAGCTGTGGCGCAATGTGTGAGGCGACACTCGCTTCTTGATCGCCGCCCTATCGGCAGCGGCATGAACGACGCGATTGAATTGCCGCGTCGTCAGCGGCAGCAGCGGATCACGGCCTGGGAACAGCCAGACCGCGGGCCGGGCGATGCGATACCAATCGCGCAGCAACTCCAACAGCAGCGGGGAAAGCATTGCAAAGCGATCCTTGCGCCCCTTGCCCTGCTCGATGCGCAGCAGCATGCGCTCGGAATCGATATCCGATACCTTCAGCGCCACCACTTCGGAGACCCGCAGTCCGGCGCCATAGGCGGCGCTCAGCGCTGCCTTGTACTTCGGCCCGGGGGCCGCCTCCAATAGCCGTGCGATCTCCTCCAGGCTCAAGATCACCGGGATCTTGCGCGGCTCCCGCACGAACGTCAGGTGCCGTGCCATCTCGGGGCGGTCGAGCGTCACGGTGAAGAAGAAGCGCAGCGCTGCAACCGAGCCATTGATGCTCGGCGCACGCACCCCGATCTGCGTCTGATGCAGCTGGAAAAGGCGAAGATCCTCAGGCGCGGCCGTATCCGGCGCGCGGCCGAGAAAGGCTGTAAATGTCCGGACGTGCCGGATATAGTTGTTGCGCGTCTCCTCGACGAAATTGCGCACCGTCATGTCTTCGATCATGCGCCGGCGCAGCGGGCTGATGGGTTTATCACTCATCGGGATGCTCCTGTCTTGAGGTGGAGGTTGCTTGAACCCCTCGATTCTCAAGACAGGACGCTCGGCTTGTCACTATCTCCCGCTTATCTCGTCACTCCATCGGTGCCACTGGCTCTGCTCCGCGCGCAGCGCGCTCCCGCGAAGCGGGTTCGTTCTTTGGCACAAAACGGACATCCCGCGATGGCCGCGGTTTGGTTGCTTCTCTAATCGGCCGGTTGGGGTCAAGCACTTTCAGACTATCCACCACTGCAGTGTCGATGTCACCCGCGGGCTCGTGCTTCTCTTCGGAATCGGCGCCTAGGCCCTTCCATCATGGGATTCGAAGACGAGGCGGAACAATCTATCGGGCGGCCTTACCGTCAGAGTGACGGTGGGTCCAAGCGACCAAACGAACTCACCCCGTCCATCGTCCCGCGAGGGACATCATTCCACTGCCTGGTGGAGCTCGAGTGTTCTCCTATCGCATTTTATTCTAAGTGGCTCTCATGCCGCTGCTGTTTCTTCCCGGGTCCAGCGGAACTCGGTGCCGTCAACCCATATGCGGTGCATGATTACGGCTAGCCGGCGCGCCAGCGCCACAATCGCCTTCTTCATTCCGCGGCGCCTGGCGATCTGCATGGCCCAGGCTTTGAGCCAGGACCACTTGTTAGTGCGGGTCAGCATGACTTGGGCCGCTTCGTAGAGCATCACCCGCATCATCTCGTCTCCGCAGTGTGATATGGCGCCGGATCGGTTGATCTCACCCGATTGATACTTGGACGGCGTCAGACCCAACACTGCTCCGACCGCCTTGGAATTCTTGAAGCGGGCGGGCACGTCGACGGTAGCGCGATAGGTCAGCGCCACCACCGGACCAACACCGGGGATCGTCATCAGGCGCCGGCACACCTCATCGTCCCGCACGATGGCCAGCAGGCGGCGGTGCAGGATGGCGATCTGCTCACGCAGCACCCGCCGGACAACGAGCATCGGTTCGACCAGCACGGCGAGGTCGGGGGCATCCTCGACCAACTCCTTGATCCGCCCCTCGAACTTTACCGTCCCGACCATTCCAACCTTGAGGCCGAAGTTGCGCAAGGTACCGCGTAGATCGTTCTCGATGGCAATCGCCTTCGACTGCAGCAGCTTGCGATGCGTTAGCAGCATTCGCAGCTTCTGACTGCGAAGCGTCTTCACATGTACCGGGCGATAAAGCCCTGCCCGCATCATCTGCGCGATGCCGCGCGCATCATTGCGATCCGTCTTGTTGATCTGCGCCTTCAGCACCGCCTGCATGTGCCGCGTCTCGACACAGATCGCTGGCAAGCCTGCTTCCGCCAGTGCACTGAACAGCCATTGCGACAGCGGTCCGGCCTCCAGCCCGATCCGCTTGAAGTGGTAGGCAGGGTTACTCAATATCCGCAGCAGATCTTCCGGTTCGCTCGCTACCTTCACTTCCCGAACAATCCTGCCTGCGTCATCCACAATGCAGACGCTGGTCTCCTTGACCGATACGTCCAATCCGGCAAAATGGTCCATGCTGCGCTTCTCCTTCTGATGCTTGAGGCCGTAACCACGGACCTCGTTTCACCATCAGCCTGAAGCGCAGCACCCAAAATCTTCAGTTATCCACAAAATCGCCGGCCGATTACCCCATCTATCGGAGTGAAAGCGGACAGGGCGGTTAGGAGCGCGGACTTCCGAGTTTGACCCCTCGACAGACATCGACCCTGATCCAACGTGTACGGGCACAATCCGTGCGTGTTTCGATGCTTTCGATTGCGGATTGCCCTTGCGCCGTAAGTCTAATGCCGGAAGCATCCGGGTGGCACATAACGAGGGTTACGCCAGCAAGCATCGTCGAGTCGGCTGTCCCAACCGCCTCGGTATCGCCATTCGGTCCATGCCATGTAATCGCAATACTTGCTGTAGGGATTTCCTGCGTCCCTGGTCGCGCAATAGATGCTCTGGGTGTGGCGGCCTGGGCTGGAGTTTACGTGTTTGGCCATTGCGGGCCCAGCTGCCAAGGCAAGAGCCACGACAGCGCCGAGAATTTTGAGTTTCATCAAGCGTTCCTTTATTCGCGAGATAGCAAGCGGACGTTTCAATGGTATTCCGAGGAGCGGTTCAAATAGTTGAGATGGGTCAAGCACACCGCAGCTAGCGGTCCATATCCACTTTTTTGTCTGAATTTCAATCGGCCAGGTGCCATCGGATCCGTATACCGGTTCTGGCACTTTTCCTTGACGGATACTTCAGGCGCGCCAGGAACCGATAAGCAGAGAGCATCCCCTTGCCCGGATTTCTCCGCTTTGCATAAGGCCATCCGGCTTCCGGAAATGGCAGCACGGAACCGACATGCCGATGCAGTCGCGACATGTCCGTTGTTGAGGTGCAAACGGACCTGGCCTGGAGGAGGCCCGAGGTTTGAAAATGACCCCACCAACCATGACCCGTCAGAGACTTCGGTTTGGTCAACTTGCCTTCCCTAATTGCCATCGGAAAAAATTCTACTTTTTCTGTCGACTCCCTGACACAACAGGAATTTAGTCTATTGCATCACCGTTCCGCCGTTGGCCGTTACCGGTGACTGAGAGTGTCGCGCTCCCGCCCTGTAAGGGGAGTTGACCATGGATAAGTACATCCACAACGAGAACCTCAAGCTGTTTCGCAAAGTTCTTTCCGCGACGACCGACGACGAAAAGCGAAAACTGCTGATCGATCTCATCCGCGATGAAGCCGCGAAAGAGGCTCGGTCCGAAAAGCCAAGATAGATTTGACATTGTGGGATCGCCGCCGAGTGCCTTGGTGCCGGCCGCCTCCACAATCCCCGCGTCGACAGGTCCCCCCCCTCGCCGACGCGGGGAAAGGTTTTCGGGTCCACGACGCTGAATTGGATTTCTCGCGACCGACGTGACGATGTCGAACCGGAGACAGCGGCCTCATTCATCTCGCGCCAATCGCATCAAGTTCGCCTGTTTGCACTTTTCGGGCACCCGACCGTTCCAGGGATCACCATCGGCATTCGTCCCCCGCCAGTAAAAAAATGGCCTCGGTGCGGGTTACGCACCAAGGCCACTTTTTTTGGATGCCATAGGTCGGCTGTGGCATCCGTCGCCAGATAATCATTTCCCGCACGTCCGCGCTGTTCGATTTTAACCACCGTCCCGATTTAATTTTGCAGGTGTCTCGTTCGATATTGGCCCGTTTCCGACCTCAGTGGCTGGCTTGAAACCGCCGGTGACCGGTTCGCGACGGGCCTTCCTCGATCGGCGCGATGCTCGTTCACAAGGATTTCGCAAATCGCGACGCTTCCACCAGTTCCGCGGGCTCAACCTGGCGGGGCTTTCGTTCTCTTTTTTCCGCCGTCAAGCTGTTGACGGTGTCCTTCGTGCCAATGCTTTTGGGCGTGAGCCGATCCGGCCGGCCGGACAAATCTGGCGGCCCAACGCCGTTCGAAGCTTCTTTGCAGGTGAAGGGGGATTGCGCTCATCGCCAAAGTTCCGCGTTTCAGGACGCCCCGGTCTGCTGGCCTCAACGCGCCTGGCCGCATAAAGGTCCGCGTGGCATGACGGTCGGTTTGATGATGTCCGTTGATCGGTATAGGCCGGACGTAGCTGGCAGAGGGTCGAACCGACGCGAATGACCCACTTTGGACGTGTTGCGCGGCATCGCCCGGGGCTTTTTTGTGTCCGCATTACCGCTTGCGTTACTTGACCAGCTTGCGGCCGGTGACCGCTTCGAGATTCTTGTAGTAGATCATCTCGCGATCGGTCTTCGAGAGGTCCAGCGATTTAAAAATCTCCAGCGTCAGCCGCGGGTACATCGTTCCCTTCTCGGGATCGAACGGACAGTCGGAGGCGAACACGACCTTGTTGCGCGGATAGAAATCAAGGCCGCATTTGGTGGCCGCAAGCGCGCCGAACACGGCGGTGTCGGTGTAGAAATTCTGCTTGAAATAGTCGAGCGGCCGCTTCTTCAGGCTCTTGCGCAGCGAAACGTAGTCCTCATCCGACGTGCGCTCGCCCAGCACGTCCCAGCCCGGACCGATACGTCCCTCGAGCATCGGGACGATGCCGCCGAAATGGTGGGTGATGATCTTGAGATCGGGGTAATCGTCGAGAATCTTGGAGAACACCAGGCGCGACATGGCGACCGCGGTCTCATAGGACCAGCCGAACGTCCACCAGATCTCGTAGAGAGACTTCTTCTCCGAGAGGTAGTCCGGCATGTTGGCGCCGCGCGCGGGGTGAATCCAGATCGGCTTGCCGAGCTCTGCCATCTTCTTCCAGAACGGCCGGTATTCCGGCCGGTCGATCGGCTTGCCGTTGACGTTGGTGTAGATCTGCACACCGAGCGCGCCGAGCTGGTTGATCGCGCGTTCGGCTTCGGCGACGCCGGCGTCCGGTGCATCGAGGCAGATCTGCGCGACCCAGCCGGGAAAATGATCGCTTTCCTTCGCGCACAACTCGGCGAACCCGTCGTTGATCATGCGGATGAGCTCGTCGATCTGCGCGGGGTTTTTCGCGAAGCTTTCGATCGTCGGCTGCGGATAGGAGAGGATCTGCGCGTAGTCCTTGTGGCCGTCGACGATGCGCTTGCGGTATTCGAGGTCGTAGAGCGCCGACATCGAGCGGACGCGCTTGCCGATGTCCTTGTAGTCGCCGGCAACGTCCATCATCTTGTCGAAGAACCGCTTCGGAAAGAAATGGGTGTAAGCGTCGATCCTCATCATCTGCGGTTCCTCCGGTTGTCCTTGTCGCGGCGAACGCGCCGCGCCGGTCTTGGTCGCGGTCGCCATAGCGCCGCGACGTCTTGGCCGGGAAAATGGGCCGGCGCCGGGAGCGAAGTCAACCAAAAATCTCGTATTATAAGATTATTGGCTGGTATTTGGCGGAATTCGAAACAGGTCGGCGCCTGCGTCCGACGCAACCCGGCGCACCGTCTGGCCGATTTCGTCGATCTCGGCGCCGGTCACGGAAGCGCCGGCGATGACGACGCAACAGCTCGCGACCGGACTATGGTTCGCATCGAACACCGGCGCGGCGATCCCCAGGGCGCCCGGCGTGACTTCGCCGTGCGCAACCGCATAGCCGGCCTTTTTCACCCGATTCATGCACTTCAAGATCTCCTCGACCGTGTCGCCGAGGCCCACGGAGCGTAACTCCTTGGCGTTAAGCTCGACCAGGCGCCGAAGGTGCGGTCTTGGAAGGAACGCCATGATGGAGCGCGCGATCGCGCCTCGTCCGAGAGGCATGGGACGGCCCCGCGGGTAGCTGCTCACCGGATTGTTCGTCGAGCCTTCGGAGGCGACACAGAGGATCTTGTTGCCATACCAGCGCACGAAAAACGCCGTGCAGGAATACTTGTCCGTGAGAATCCGAAGATACGGCGGCCCGTGCAGGACGAGCACATCGGACTTTCGCATCAGATAATCCATCTCGACCACTCTTGGACCGAGTGTGAAGCCGGCGCTGCGCGTTGACATCAACAGTCCGGCGTCCTTGAGCGTCTTGAGATAGCGATAGAGAGTTGGACGGCTGTAGCCGAACTCCTTCATCAACTCTTCAGGGGTCCATTCGAGGCGCGCTTCGGAAAAGGCGTCGAGGACCGCGAGCACGCGCTGGAGACTATTCGTTGTCTTCATCCGCTGGACGGCGCATTCGCGCCTCTCCGATCGTTGGCGCCGCCGCGCATCGCTGCGCGCGACAACAATTTGCGGCTCGATGCCGTCCACCCGCTGGCGCAAGAACCCAATTGCGGCAAACCGAAAAATGCCATAAATCTCAAAATATAAGATTTATGGCTTAAGCCATAGACATAATCCAACAAAAAGAAAAGCGTCCGGGGGAGACGAGATGGCCCAGAATCCAACCAGCACGCCGGACGCGCGTGCAGCGGATGCGATCGACGTCGCCGGATTCATTGACGGGCAGCCGGTCGGTCGTTTCCAGATCCGGTTATTGCTGGCTTGCGCCGCCGTGCTGTTCATCGACGGATTCGACACCCAGGCGATCGGCTACGTCGCGCCGGCGGTCGCGCAGGATTGGAAACTGGCGCGCGGCGCGCTGGGGCCGGTGTTCGGCGCCGGCCTGTTCGGACTGATGATCGGCGCGTTGCTGTTCGGTCCGATCGCCGACCGCATCGGGCGCAGGCGGATCATCATTCTCTGCACTGCCGCCTTCGGCCTCGGCACGCTGGCAACCGCCTTCGCCAGCGACGTCCCCAGCCTTCTGACCATTCGATTTCTCACCGGCCTGGGCCTCGGCGGCGCGATGCCGAACGCGGTCGCCCTGACATCGGAGTTCAGCCCGCACCGCCGCAGGGCCACCATGGTGATGACGATGTTCTGCGGGTTCTCCATCGGCGCGGCCATCGGCGGATTGCTGGCCGCCGCCTTGATCCCCGCCTTCGGCTGGCGCTCGGTCTTCGTCGTCGGCGGCGCGGTGCCGTTGCTGCTCGTTCCGCTTCTGGTGCTCCGGCTCCCTGAGTCCGTGCGCTTTCTCGCACTGAGCGGCCGGGCAAACGACAGCGTCGCTGCACTATTGGCACGGATCGCGCCGACGGTTCGACATCCCGCCGGCACGCGCTTCGTGGTGCAGGAGATCAAGCTGCCCGGAATTCCGGTGGTGCACCTGTTGAGCGGGGGCCGCGCATGGGCGACGCTCGCCTTGTGGGTCTTGTTCTTCATGAGCCTACTCGACCTCCATCTGCTGTCGAACTGGCTCCCCACCGTGCTCAACGACCTCGGCGCTTCCGTGTCGGCGGCCGCGGTCATCGGATCGATGCTGCAGGTCGGCGGCGTCATCGGCGCCTTCACGCTCGGGCAGTTCGTCGATCGTTTCTCGTTCCGCGCCCTGGCGATCACCTATTTCGCCGCGGCGATCGCGGTGGCGGCGATCGGCTTTTCCGGCCACTCGATCCCGCTCACGACCGTCGTCATCTTCTGCGCGGGCTTCTGCGTCATCGGCGGGCAGACCGCCTCCAACGCCCTGTCGGCGACTTTCTATCCGACGGCGATCCGCTCCACCGGCGTCGGCTGGGCGCTCGGCATCGGCCGGGTCGGATCGATCGTCGGGCCCCTGGTCGGCGGGATCATGCTGGCGAGGCAAATGAGCAGCGAGTCGGTGTTCGTCGCCGCCGCAGTGCCGGCGTTGTGCGCGTGTCTCGCCGCATTCGCCTTGAGCCGCATGGCACGAACGTCGGAATCGGCAGAGCCCGCGAACGCGACGGGGACGATCACAACAGCGTCCGCGGCCCGCTCGGTGAATGCCGGAGGCTAGCGCGCGATCGTTTTATATCGAATCGCTCGCCGGGACGACGACCGGGCCGCTCCCCTCACCCCAGATTCAATTCCTTGAAGAAATCGTTGCCCTTGTCGTCGATGATGATGAAGGCCGGGAAATCCTCGACCTCGATGCGCCAGATCGCTTCCATGCCGAGTTCGGGATATTCCACCACCTCGACCTTCTTGATGCAGTGCTCGGCGAGGTTCGCGGCTGCTCCCCCGATCGAGCCCAGGTAGAACCCGCCGTGCTTCTTGCAGGCCTCGCGCACCGCGACCGCGCGGTTGCCCTTGGCGACCATCACCATCGAGCCGCCCGCCGCCTGGAACTGGTCGACGAAAGAATCCATCCGCCCGGCGGTGGTCGGGCCGAACGCGCCGGAGGCATAGCCTTCCGGCGTCTTGGCGGGGCCGGCGTAGTAGACCGGATGGTTCCTGAAATAATCCGGCAGCGGCTCGCCCTTCTCCAGCCGCTCGCGCAGCTTGGCATGCGCGGAATCCCGCGCCACGATCATGGTGCCGGTCAGCGACAGCCGGGTCTTGATCGGATGTTTTGAAAGCGTCGCCAGAATGTCCTTCATCGGCTGGTTGAGGTCGATTTTGACGACCTCGCCGCCGAGCGCGTGCTCCACCGTCGGCAGATATTGCGCCGGGTTATGCTCGAGCTCCTCGAGATAGACGCCGTCCTTGGTGATCTTGCCGAGCACCTGGCGGTCGGCCGAGCAGGATACGCCCAGCCCGATCGGCAGCGAGGCGCCGTGGCGCGGCATCCGGATCACGCGGACGTCGTGGCAGAAATATTTGCCGCCGAACTGCGCGCCGACGCCGAGACTCTGCGTCATCTTCAATATCTCTTGCTCCATCTCGAGATCGCGGAAGGCGTTGCCGTCGGCCGAGCCATGCGTGGGCAGCGCGTCGAGATAGCGGGCGGAGGCGAGTTTCACGGTCTTCATGCAGAGTTCGGCCGAAGTGCCGCCGATCACGATGGCCAAATGATAGGGCGGGCACGCCGCGGTGCCCAAGCGTCAGCACCTTCTCCTTCAGGAACGCCAGCAGGCGGTCTTTGGTCAGCACCGAAGGCGTCGCCTGGAACAGGAAACTCTTGTTGGCGGAACCTCCGCCCTTGGCCATGAACATGAACTTGTAGGCATCATCCCCTTCAGCATAGATCTCGCACTGCGCCGGCATGTTGTTGGCGGTGTTTTTCTCCTCGTACATCGACAGCGGCGCCACTTGCGAATAGCGCAGGTTGCGGCGCAGGTACGCATCGCGGGCGCCTTCCGAGAGCGCCGCCTCGTCGTCGCCGTCGGTGAGAACGCGCGCACCCTTCTTGCCCATGATGATCGCGGTGCCGGTGTCCTGGCACATCGGCAACACGCCGCCGGCGGCGATATTGGCGTTCTTCAGGAAATCGAAGGCGACGAATTTGTCGTTGTCGCTGGCTTCCTTGTCGTCGAGGATCGCCCGCAGCTGCTTCAGATGACCGGGGCGCAGATAATGATTGATGTCGCCGAACGCGGCTTCCGACAGCGCCCGCAGCGCCTCGCGCGAAACCACCAGCATGTCGCGGCCGAGCACCTTCTCCACCCGCACGCCCTCGGTCGTGATCTTCCTGTAGGGCGTGGTGTCCGGCCCCAACGGAAACAGCGGCGTGTGCTTATAAGGCGGGACGGGCTTTGGATCGGGGAATGCGGTGGGGGCGTTCATGGGGAGCTCGCATGTTTGGGAACCGGGAGGGTCTTGAAGACGCCGCACCGGCGGTTGGAGCGGTTCTAAGTACTTTTCAGACAAAAGGAAGGTTCCGGATGCTGCGTCCGCGACCGGTCCCTCGCTTTTCCTCGCAAACCATCAGGGACGAAGGTATTTAGCCGGCCTGGATACAGCGCCAGGGGCTGCCTCACCCCCTCCCTTCCTGCTTCTCCGCATAGGCGTCCACCAGCGCGCGGATCATGCGCTGGTAGGGCACGTGGCGCTGGCGGGCGGCGCGCTTGAAAAACGCCACCGAGCGCTGCGACAGGCTCAGCGTCACCTTCACATTGTCCTCACGCAGCACCAACTTATCCGGCGACGGCAGGAAATCCTCGACGATCCTGACCCGGCCAATCTCGCCCTTGCTGTATTTAACCGTTGGCTTTTTCATAGATCGTCTTTCCTTTCCGCCAGTAGCCGGCCCCGAAAATCCTGATTCTTTGGTTTCGCCACGTGAAGCGCACCGTCATGACGGCGTCCTCGATGCGGCCAAAACAAAAGTAGCGCCGCTCACCGCCGCCATGCGAGGTATTCGGCAATGACGCGCAAGGGGTCCAGGAACGCCTGTTGGGCAAGCTCGAACCCACGCCGTGCTTGGCCCGATTAATCGTGTCCTTCGCGGGATCCCACTCGAAATCGGTCATTGGCCACAGCCATCATCGAGTATGTAGAATATACCATATCAATGTATGGCTGAGAAGGCCCTGTTCACGCGGCAGGGATGTCGCCGCCGTGACTGGCGGCATACGCCGAAATCCTGCCGTATCCAGACTGCCAAAGATTGAACCCCCCACCCTTGCGCGAAGCGCTTGCGGACGCTTCAATGGCGCAAGGGGGCATCACAATGGCATTGAGAATAGAACTTCCGAGATCGACCATGCTTGCCGCGGCACTTGCGCCGCTGGCGGCAATGGCGTTGGCCGTCACCGCCGCCACCCCGGCGCGCGCCGACCGCTGTGACGACATCGCCAACCAGCTCAAGAGCCAGATCGACGGGCTGAAGGTCGGCATCACGGCCGCCAATGTCGTCTATCTGTCGCATCCGCTGGCCAAGGAGCTTTCGCTCGGCTGCGCCAGCCGCAACTACTCCAACGAACTCTACGCCAAGGCCGACGGCCGCAAGGCGAAGCCGGATTTCGTCAATTTCGTCGCCGGCGCCGCCGCCATCGTCTTCACGCTGCCCAAGGACGACCTGCAGAAGGGAGTCTCCCGCTGCCTTTCGCAAATGGGCATCTTTCGCGGCGACGACGTCAAATCGCGTTACCGCCGCCTCGACATGAATTGCTCGCGGACGAAAACCGAAATCTCGATCGCGATCTCGCGCGGCCGGGACGAGTAGTTAAGCCTCCACTGACGCAATCGCTGCAATTTTAACGGAGGCATTGGCCCTGCCGTCACCATCTGGCGGCAGCGGGGTGGATCTGCCCTGATTTACCGATTGGATTCATAAAGCCTTTGCACCCGCCTCGTCACAGTCGGATGACAAGAGCAAGAGGATTCCTCTCGATGAGCATTTCGAGCATTCCATCGTCGCCGCCGGTCACCCCGCTCACCACCACCGCGCCCAAGGCGCCGGATCCGCAGGCGGACGGCGACGCCAACGACGCCGGCGCGGCCCAGCGGCCGGTCCAGGCCCCGCTGCCGCCGGGACAGGGAACGCGGATCGATCAGCTCGTCTGAATCCAGCTCCATTCGCCCTTCCCGGAGGGCGAGCACAAGGCAATCCGCCGCAAGTTCGCCGGAAATGGCTCGTCTGTTGACGACAGCCAAACACGGAGCGGTGCGATGCCCGACAGCAAGACCCTTACCGGCGGCTGCCATTGCGGCCTGGTGCGCTTCGAATGCACCACGGATCTCGCCGTGGTGACCGCCTGCAACTGCTCGATTTGCACCAAGAAGGGCCTGCATTTCACGTTCCTGCCGCCGAAAAATTTCCAGCTGCGCGCCGGCGAGGACAATTTGAAGGAATATCTGTTCAACAAGCACGCGATCCGGCATCAGTCCTGCATCGATTGCGGGGTCGAAGTGTTCGCGCACGGCAGGAAGCCCGACGGCACCGAGGTGGTGGCGCTCAATGTCAGCTGCATCGACGGGATCGAGCTGGCCAAACTGACGATGACGCCGATCGACGGACGGAACCGATGAGCGCCGATGTCTCCGCATCGACAGAGCGCCCCCTCTCCCCTTGTGGGAGAGGTGAAGCGCAGCGCTCCGATCGGAGCTAGAGATCCAGCTCCCTGTAGTGCCTGAAAATGCCGTCCTCATTGAAGGCGATGCGGCGGTCGCTTGAGAGATAGGCCTTGATGTTCGGGCGGTTGGCAACGCGGTCGTGCAGTTCGACCAGTCCGGGAATGCTGCGCTCGAAGGCCTTCATGCGCTTGGGGAATGCGTAGCGCAGCCCTTCCACGATCTGGAACAGCGAGAGATCGACGTAAGTCAGCCGGCGGCCGGTGAGCCAGGCGCCGCCATTGTTCGCCAGCAGGCCTTCGAAATAGCCCAGATATTTCGGCACGCGCTCGTTCCAGAATTCGCCGGTGCGCCTCTTCGCCGGGCTCCGCTGATCCTCGTAATAGAGCGTGGGCCCGAGCGGATGATGGGTGTCGTGAATCTCCAGCACCAAATCCGTCACCGTCAGCTGCAGCTGGTGAACCCACAGCTTTCCGGCTTCCGCCTTCGGCGCCAGGCCGTGGCGCGAGCCGAGATAGAACAGGATATTGGCGGTCTGCCCGATCACGAGCTTGCCGGCCTTCAGAAAGGGCGGCGCGAACGGCGGCGTGCCGCCTTTCGTCTCCATCATCCGCATCATCGCCGCCATGCCGCGCTCGCTGCGTGCAACATCGGCGTAACCGGCGCCGGCCTCTTCCAGCGCGAGGCGGACATATTCGCCGCGGCCCTGAATGGACGGCCAGTAATAGAGTTCATAGCGCATCGGCGGGCTCGATCCCCTTCGTCATTCCGGAAATGGTGCCTTGGCACCATATCCGGAAATCTCCGGGGTTCGATGCCGTCGCATCGCCCCGGAATGACAAAACGTCAGTTCGCCGCGAAGCAGTACATCAGGCCGTCGCCGCCGGTGCTCTTGAGGTCGGCCTGCGAGCAGCCGCCATCCGGCCCGCGCGAGGGGTGCGAACTGTTCCAGGATTTCGAGGCGTCATCGTCGCGCAAGCCGATGCGGTCGGAATGGCCGACGATCGCCGCGCCCTGCGTGCTGCTCGTCCAGTTCTTGCAGGTACGGTCCTCGCCGGCGGGGAAGGCGGTGCCATCCGGTTGCGATCCCGTCAGCACGTCGTGGCGGTTCGGCGTATCGCCGCGGCCGTTGATGACGTCGCCCTTCTCGCTCAGCGCGGTCTGTTTCGTCAGGCCGTTGGTGCCGTGCAGCTCGGCGACGTCCTTGGCGATCACGACGCCTTTTGAATTCTGCCAGGGTCCCTTGCCGATGCGGTCGCGCGCATTCACCGCGGGCTTGCCGTCGGCGGCCTGCACCGAGAGATAGGCGCGCCAGGTTTTGGCGCCGGCGCCCGTGGCCTGCGCCAGCGTCTGGCAGTAATTGTCGGCGCCGGCGAGACCACCGAGATTGCCGCCATTGCCGATACCGACGGAGGTCACGAAGAAAGTCGTATTGGCCGATTGCGCCTGCGCGGGTTGAGCCGCAACAACCGCCAGCGCCGCAACCGCGGCCATGAGGCTCACACGCGAGATGGTTCGAGCGAGATTGGGCATCTATTCCTCCAAATTGTTTTTGATTTAAACGGCTCAAGCATGAGCCGGCCGGTCAGAAAAGAACACATCCTAACCGATATTATTCCGCCTGCGCGACGCCGAAATGAAAAGGCGCCGCGGAACGAACCGCAGCGCCTTGTCTTGTCGTCGACTTGCCGGCGATCAGGTTTGCTGGATCGCCGAGAGCTCCCAGTTGCCGCCGCGCGGACGCAGGAAGGTCCACACTTCGGTGGCTTCGGTCGGTTGCTCGCTGCCTTCGACCAGCCGGCCGGTGGCGCGATCG
Source organism: uncultured Alphaproteobacteria bacterium (assembly GCA_963742085.1). Lineage (GTDB taxonomy): Bacteria > Pseudomonadota > Alphaproteobacteria > Rhizobiales > Xanthobacteraceae > Bradyrhizobium. Next base: position 330,975 of record CAVUKM010000009.1, read on the forward strand.
ACGGTCTTGTCGACCATCGAGAACCGCAGCGCCACGCTGGCGTAGTCGGTATCGCCTTCGCGCCAGGCCTCCGCAAGGTCGCCCTGCAACAGCTTGGTGCCGGACACCTTGTTGACGACGTTGCGCGCCCTGTTCTGCTCGAGGTCGCCGGAGAAATAGGACACCATTTCCGGCGTCGCCATGGTGCGCAGCCGGGCGACGTCCTCGTTCGACCACGCGGCCTGAATGTCGCCGAGCAGCCGCTCAAAGGCTTCATAGTCGCTCGGAATAATCTCGAGCGGCGCGCTGCCCGATCCCATTCCGAAACCCGCCGCGGCGGCCCGCAAGCTCTGCGGCGCGCCGGGCCCGGCGGGCCCGCCGGCAAAGGCGGAGGCGGTTTCATGGCGGCGCTGCCACCACGACATCGCGAGCCTGACCACGATGATGATCAAGCCGATTTGCAGCATCAGGCCGATGATCGACGACAATCCGCCGAGACCACCGAACATTCCGCCGCCGAACAGCATGCCCAGCAGGCCCGCGCCGAGGAAGCCGGCGGCGAGACCGCCCAGCATGCCCATGCCGGGACGGTTGAAGAAGCCGCCACCGGCCGGCGTTCCCAGACCCGGGCTGCCCGGCTGGGTGAGGGTGCGGTTGAACGGCTGGGCCGTGTTCGGCGCGGTCGGCGTGCTCGGCGGCGCGGAAAACGTCCGCGCTCCCCGGGAGCCCGAACTGACGCCGCCGCCGATCCGGGCGTCGGCCGGCGAGGCCGCCGCTATCAGGGGTAACGCGAACGACAAGACGACGGCGATCGCCTGCAGGACGCCGCGGGCGCGTTGCGTGGATTTCATGTCAAATTCCTCAAATCCCGACAGGGGGAAACGCCTCTAACATGGGCAGGGTTGCCTAAAAGTGAAGCCACTACGAGGGAGGGTAGCTGCGGCCCTCGGTCGCGGGGAGGCGGCGACAGGGCTTTCACGCGCGCGCCGGACGGACGCCGGTGCTTCGGAAAGCCTCACGACGGCGTCATGGTTTCCTTCACCGCCGCCACGAGCTGGCTCAGCGTGAAGGGCTTCGGCAGGAAGGCGAATTGCTGGTTCTCCGGCAGGCTCTTCTCGAAGGCATCTTCCGCATAGCCCGAAACGAAGATGATCTTGAGGTCGGGATTGCGGCTGCGCATCGACTTCAAGAGGGTCGGGCCATCCATTTCAGGCATCACCACGTCGGAAACGACGAGATCGACCGCGCCGTCCTTTTCCTCCAGCGCTTCCAGCGCCTCGACCCCGTTCGACGCCTCGATCACGCTGTAGCCGCGCGAGCGCAGGCCGCGCGCGTTCAGCGAGCGCAGGCCCTCCTCGTCCTCGACCAGGAGAATGGTGCCTTGTCCGGTGAGATCGGTGCGCGGCCTGGCCTCTGCCGGCGGCTCCCTGACCGCGCCATTCGCAGCCACGGCGTCGCCCTGGACGTCCTGCTCGGGATGATGCCGCGGCAGAAAAATACGGAATGAGGTGCCCGTGCCGGGTTCGGAGTCCACATAGATGAAACCGCCGGTCTGTTTGACGATGCCGTACACCGTGGACAGGCCGAGCCCTGTGCCCTTGCCGACCTCCTTGGTCGAGAAGAACGGCTCGAAAATCTTGTCGACGATCTCGGGGGGAATGCCGGTGCCGGTATCCGAAATGTCGATCCGGACATAATCCGCCGCCGGCATGCCCTTGTAGGCGAGATGCTCGGACTCCGCGGCGGTGAGGTTGGCGGTTCGCACCGTCAGTTTGCCGCCGTCGGGCATCGCGTCGCGGGCGTTGACGGCGAGATTGACGATCACCTGTTCGAACTGCGACACGTCGACCTTGACCGGCCAGAGATCGCGGCCATGCACCAGGTCGAGCTTGACCTTCTCGCCGATCAGGCGGCGCAGCAGCATGGTGAGATCCGACAGCGCGTCGCCGAGGTCGAGCACCTGGGGCCGCAGCGTCTGGCGGCGCGAGAACGCAAGCAGCTGGCGCACCAGCGTCGCCGCGCGGGTCGCGTTCTGCTTGATCTGCATGATATCCTGGAACGAGGGATCGGTCGGCTTGTGGGCGTTCAACAGGAAGTCGTTCGCCATCATGATGGCGGAAAGCACATTGTTGAAATCATGCGCGATGCCGCCGGCGAGCTGGCCGACCATGTCCATCTTCTGCGACTGGTTGATCTGGTTCTCCAGCGCCCGCCGTTCGGTGGTCTCCAGCATATAGACGATGGCGGCCTCGGCCTCGCGCTCGTCTTGCTCGACCGCGGTGACGAAGAACTGGCCCCAGCGCTCCCTGGTGCTGTCGAGCATGGCCTCGACCGGCGCGATATCGCCCTGCCCCTCCGCCGCCTGGTTGATGGCCGCGATCAGGAGGTGGCGATCGCGCGGGTTGACGGTCGCAAAAATCGACTTGCCGGCCGCGCCGTCGGGACTGAGGCTCTGCGCCAGCTTGGCGAAACGCGCATTGGCGCGGACCACCGCGCCCGACCGGTCCACCGTCGCAATCGCCATCGGGGTATGGTCGAAGAAGCGCATGAAGCGGACCTCGGCCGCCCGCTGCGGATCGGAGCGCTCGTCGCGCGCGCGGCTGATCACCAGCGTGCGCGAGGCGCCGGGCGCCCCGTCGGCCCCGAAGGCCAGCTTGTGATAGAGACGGACCGGCATGGTCTTGCCGCCGCGCATGCGCAGGTCGATGTCGAATACCTCGGTCTTGACCTCGCCCGGCACCGGCGAAATCGACGTCAGCAGCGACGCGCCGTCGCCCGACACGATGTCGGTCAGCTTCAAACCACCCGACCCTATCTCCGCCAGATCGTAGTCCAGCCAGTTGGCCAGCGTGGCGTTGACATAGGCGACCTCTCCGGCGGGGTTGACCGAGAAGAAGCCGCAAGGCGCGTGATCGAGGTATTCGATCGCGTGCTGCAGCTCCTGGAACACGTCCTCCTGCCGCTCGCGGTCACGGGTGATGTCGGCGATCGACCACACCGCGTATTTGGCCTCGCGCTTGCCCCGGCCGAGCGGCCGGACCCGCATCCGCAGCCAGCGGCCGTGGCTGCCATCGGCGCCGGCGATACGGACTTCTTCCTGCTGCCGCTTGCCTTCGCGCGCCGCCTTGAGGAGCCGGAACACCGCTTCCGACACGTCGGGATTGCCGATGAAGACCCGTTCCACCGGGCGGACGTCGTGCGGGGTCGCCGCCCCCGTGAGCGCGAGATAGGCCGCGTTGGAATAGGCCACGTGACCGCGGGGGTCGGTGACGGCGATGCCGTCATAGGCGAGATCGGCGATCCGGCGCACCACCGGATCGTCGGTCGATCGATCGGTAAAGCGAATGATTCCGGCGGCGAAAGCGAACAGACTGAACAGGCCGACCATCGCCAGCAGCGCGAGCAGCCCGAGAATATAAGGCTGCGCCTGCGCGCGGCCGACGGTCGTCAGCGCGACCGCGACCGCGACGATCGCGCCGGCCACCAGCAGCACCAGCACGATGCTGCCGCCCCGCCGCGCCGGTTCGTGGGCGGCGATCGGCTGTCGTGACGGATCGTTGTCAGGTTCGGCGGTCATACCAGTGGACTGTCGACATGGACGTGACGCGCCTGCGCGCGCCGGATCTGGCGCGCTTTCCGCGCGCCCGCTCCTGAGTGCCTGAATCGGCCCGGCAAGCGCAAGTCCATCAGGCAGTTATTTCCCCCGCCGCGCTCGCTCCGGCACATTAATACGGCCGGTTCCGCCTTCATGCCGGCCGGCCGGAAAGCCCGCGCCTCAGCCCCATCACGTAGCCGATAATCTCGGCGACCGCGTGATAATGCTCCACCGGGATCTCGTCGTCGATTTCCACGGTCGCGTACAATGCCCGCGCCAGCGGCACGTTCTCGACGATGGGGATATCGTGCTCGCGCGCGATTTCCCTGATCTTGAGCGCGATATTGTCGGCGCCCTTGGCCACGCAGACCGGCGCCGCCATGCCGCGTTCGTACGACAGGGCGACGGAATAGTGGGTCGGGTTGGTGATGATGACGGAGGCCTTGGGAACCGCGGCCATCATCCGCTTCTTCATGCGCGCCTGGCGCAATTGCCTGATCCGGCCCTTGATGTGCGGGTCGCCTTCGGACTGCTTGAATTCCTCCTTCATCTCCCGCAGCGACATCTTCTGCCGCTCGTACCATTGCCGGTACTGGAAGAAATAGTCCGCGATCGCCACGACCGCGAGCATCGCCACGACGGCGCCCATCAGATGCAGCGTCAGGCTTGTGACCACGCCGAAGATCGCGGCCGCGTCGAACCGCAGCATCGCCTCGAGGCGGTGCCGCTCCGGCCAAAGGATCGCCGTCATCACCGCGCCGAGCGCCACCAGCTTGAAGAGGCCCTTGGCGAAGTTCGCCACCGCCTGCTTGCCGAATATCCGCTTGGCTCCGGCCATCGGCGAAATCTTGCTGAGCTTCGGCTTGAGCGACTCTCCCGACCAAACCAGCCGGTGCTGCAGCATGTTGCCCGCGATCGCCGCCAGCAGCAGCATCAGCAACGGCACGCCGAGCGCCGCAATCAGCGCATATTCGAGATGCTGGGCCAGCTCCAGCAGGCCGGGGCCGTCGGTTCGAATCATCCATGAATTGGCGATCAGATTGCGCAGCGGCGTCTGGATGCCGCCGATCGATCCGGAAAATGTCGAGAACACCAGCGTGGCGCCGGCGATCATGAACCAGGTATTGACCTCCTGGCTTTTGGCGACGTCGCCGCGGTCGTGGGCGTCGTCGAGACGTTTTTGCGTGGGGTCTTCTGTGCGTTCTGTTGTGTCGTCTTCATCCGCCATCGTTTTGGGCCTTCACTTGAGCGGTATCATGTCGTGCATGACGGCAATGAAGTAATCGAGGAAGGTTCCCATCATCGCCGCGACGACGGCGGCGAAGATCAGGAAACCGGCGAGAATCGACAGCGGCACGCCGACGAAATAAACCTGCATCTGCGGCATCAGCCGCGCCAGCACGCCGAGGCCGATGTTGAAGACCAGGCCGAACACCAGAAACGGCGCCGACAATTGCATGCCGATCCTGAAGGCCGCGGCGAAGGCACGGGTGGCGAGCGCTGCGACATCGCCACTCGCCATCGGCTCGCCCGGCGAAAAGATCGAATAACTGTCGTTCAGCGCGGCGATGACGAGATGATGGCTGTCGGTCGCAAACAGCATGGTGACGCCGAGCAAGGTGAGGAAATTCCCGATCAGGAGGCCTTGCTGACCCTGGGTCGGGTCGATCGCAGTGACGAAGCCGAGGCCGAGCTGCTGGGCGATCACCGATCCCGCGACCTGCAGCGCGGCAAGCGTGACCCGGGCGGTGGCGCCGAGCACGATGCCGATGACGATCTCGTAGAGCATCAGGACCAGGAGCGGCGCGAGCGAGCCCATGTCGATCTGGTAGGCGGCACGGTGCAGCGGCAGGATGATCAGCGTCAGCAAGAGCGCGATCGCAAGCTTGATGCGGACCGGAATATTGGACTCGCCCAGTCCCGGCAGCAGCATCACCATCGCGCCGACACGGGCGAACACCAGCATGAAGGCGGCGGCGAGCGCGGGCAGCAGTGAGATATCGATGCGCATTTGGCGAGCGTCCCGGTTCCGATATTCGCATCCCGACGCGGCATGTTCTTTTGCGAATGTCGGAGCCGAAGGGCCACTCGCAAATATAGCCAGGCGGTGCGGAATTCGGATTTGACATCCGCCACGAGGCCTCGCGGCAACAGACAGGCGAACGTCAAATCCACCGCACTGCCCACAATGCCATCAACCGCCTATGATTCGCGACGATATCCGCATCATGTGGCCGTGCAGCGAATCCGCCATGAACGGCAGCGCCAGCAGCAATGTCACGAAAATCGCGATGATTTTCGGCACGAATATCAGCGTCTGCTCCTGGATCTGCGTCAGCGCCTGAAACAGCGACACCACGACGCCGACGACGAGACCAACGATCATCAAGGGCGAGGACACCACCACGATGGTCCAGATCGCATCGCGCGCCACGTCGAGGGTTTCGGCACCGGTCATTTTTGTCACTCGCTCGTTCCAGCCTGTTTTGGTCATTCCGGGGCGATGCGCAGCATCGAACCCGGAATCTCGAGTATTCCCCGATGTGCAATTGCACATCTGTGGTCTGGTCCTGGCGGACCATCCCGGAATGACGGTGTCTCAAAACCTCAGATCGTCATCTTCATGATGTCTTCGTAGGACTGGATGACCTTGTCACGGACCGACACCAGCGTAGAGACCGCGACGTCGGTTTCGGCGACCGCCGTCACCACGTCCATGACATTGGCCTTGCCCGACGCCATCGCAACCGTCTGCGCGTCGGACTTGCGCCCGACGTCGAGGACGCCTCCGATCGCCTCCTTGAGCACCGCGCTGAAGGATTGCCCGCCGGCCTCGGAACCTTTGCCGGCGCCGCCGGTGTCCATGATGCGGGCGAGCGCGGCGTAGGCGTTTGCTGCGACTGTGGGTGATGCCATGGTATGAAGTTCCCTTTTCAGACCTTGAGGATGTCGAGCGTGCGTTGGATCATCCGCCGCGTGGCGCTGATGATGTTGAGGTTGGCCTCGTAGGATCGCTGCGCATCGCGCATGTCGGTCATTTCGACCAGCGGATTGACGTTGGGATATTTGACGTTGCCGGCGGCGTCCGCCGCCGGGTTGCCCGGCTCGTGCTTGATGCGAAACGCGGTTTGATCGGGCCGGATCTTGCCCAGCGCGACCACATTCGCATCCAGCGTGCGGTCGAGGGCGGAAGAAAAGGTCGGCACCTTGCGGCGGTAGGGGTCGCCGCCGGCGGTCGGCGCCGTGGAATCCGCGTTGGCGATGTTTTCCGAGATCACCCGCATCCGCCCCGCCTGCGCCCGCAGGCCCGAGGTCGCAATGCCCATCGAGCGGACGAAGTCATTCGCATCGCTTGCCATGATGCCGTTCCCTTTTCGCTATCCGGCCCCTTGATCGAGCCGGATCATGCCTTGCCGATCGCCACCTTCAGCAGATGCAGGCTCTTGCCGTAGAGCGAGGTCACCGCCGCGTAGTCCATCTGGTTGGCGGAAACCTTCTGCATCTCGTCTTCCAGGCTGACGGCGTTGCCGGCCGGCCTGGTTTGAAACCCCGCCCTGCGGTTCTGATCGAAGGTCGGCTCCGCGCCCGACGCAGAAATATGGCCCTGGCTGGTGCGCGCCATCGACAGCGCGCCCACCGATCCCGGCGCACCGGCGCCCGTATTGTCGAATTTCGGCTCGACCAGGTCGCGCGGCTTGAAATTGGGGGTGTCGGAGTTTGAAACGTTTTCGGAAAGGACGCGCTGGCGCTCCTGGTGCCACTGCATCTTGGTGCGCAGCACCGACAGGGCCGGAAGATCGTTGATAGACATCGCACCACTCTCCCTCGCCGCCACGGCACGATGCCGCTTCAGGTGGGCAGAATTTGCCGCGTGTATGGTTAATGGCTGGTTAAGATCGCCGCCGACGACGGTATCGCTTCCCGGGCAGCGGATTTGCCCTCGGAGAATCAGTCCGAGCGCATTTTCGCCACGAATGCTGCGTTAACCAACGAAATCATTGCGGTTGGGTCCGCGAGAAGTCGTTTTGGCCCAGCCGATTTATGGGTTAATAAGATATTGGGGCGGCAGTTTCTGCCGCGGGGAATTAACAGTCTTGGCCGGACTTGAGGTTTCGTTTGCCGTTCGCGGTGTCGCTTCCGATCCACGTTCGACGAACCGAGGCTTGACGAAAACGCTATTTGCCGGGGACACAGCATGCAGGCACTCACTTTTTTCTTCGCCTTTGTGGCGGTTCTGGCGCTGATCGGCGTCGCGGCCTGGCTGGTCCGCCGATTCGCGAGCAACCGGCTGGGTGCCAACACCAATCGCGGCCGGATGCCCCGCCTGGCGGTGATCGATGCAGCCGCCGTCGATGGTCGCAGGCGGCTCGTGCTGGTGCGGCGCGACAACATCGAGCATCTCCTGATGATCGGCGGTCCGACCGACATCGTGGTGGAACCCAATATCGTGCGCGCCATGCCCGCACGGGATCAGCTGCCGCCGCGGTCCGCCACCGGCAGCCCGGAGCCGCAGGCCCGAATCGCACCCCTTCCCGATGTCGGCGGCTGGGGCGATGTCGAGAGTCCCCGCTCCGAACCCTTCGACCTTCCCGAACCGCAGATGCCCGAGCCGCCCCCGCGCCCGGTCCGGCCCTCCTTTGTCGACGAAGCGCGCCGGCCGGCGGCGGCCGAGCGGCGAATCGATCGCGACCCCCTGGCGGGATTCGCACCGGAGCCGATGGGCGGCCGCCCCGAGCCTCGCCCCGATCTGCGCGGCGAACCGATGGCGTCGCGGATGACATCGCGCAACGAGCCACCCCTGATGCCCCGCGTCCCGCGCCCGAGCGAAGCGCCCAAGCCGCCGCCGGTTCGTGCGCCCGAACGCGTCGTCGCGCCACCCCCGGTCCCTCCCCCTGCTCCCGTTCCTGCTCCTGCCCCCGCGGTGTCGGCGGCGGACCAAAACCTCGCCGAGATGGCGCAACGGCTGGAAGCAGCCCTTCGCCGGCCGTCCGGCGACACGGTTGCGCCGCCCGTCGCCCCCGAACCGCCCCCCGGCCGCGCGGCGTCCCGCAATGAGCCCCCGATGGCTCCGCCGGTTGCGGCGCCTCCGGCCAAGAGCGGATTTGAGAATCTTGAAGACGAGATGGCGTCACTGCTGGGCCGCCCAAAGAACCCTTCGTGAGGCCGGCGGCTTTTCCGCGTAGAGTTTTATTTTTTGCCACCCTGATAGCCGCCGGAGCGCTGGCGGTGCCCGCGTTCGCGCAGGATATCAGCATCAATCTTGGCCAGGGCAATGGCGGCGTCACCGAGCGCGCGATCCAGCTGATCGCGCTGTTGACGGTGCTGTCGGTCGCGCCGTCGATCCTGATCATGATGACGTCGTTCACCCGGATCGTCGTCGTGCTGTCGCTGCTGCGTACCGCGCTCGGCACCGCGACCGCGCCGCCGAACTCCGTCATCATCGCGCTGGCAATGTTCCTGACCGCGTTCGTGATGGGCCCGGTGTTGCAGAAGTCCTACGACGACGGCATCAAGCCGCTGGTCGCCAACCAGATCAGCGTCGAGGACGCGTTGCAGCGCGCCTCGGTGCCGTTGCGCGGCTTCATGCTGAAGAACGTGCGCGAGAAGGACGTGAAGCTGTTCATGGATCTGTCGGGCGAGCCGCCGCCGGCGACGCCGGACGAGATGTCGCTGCGGATCCTGGTGCCGGCGTTCATGATCTCCGAGTTGAAGCGCGCCTTTGAAATCGGCTTCCTTCTGTTCCTGCCGTTCCTGATCATCGACCTCGTCGTCGCCTCGGTCCTGATGTCGATGGGCATGATGATGCTGCCGCCGGTGGTGGTGTCGCTGCCGTTCAAGCTGATCTTCTTCGTCCTGGTCGACGGCTGGTCGCTGGTGGCCGGCAGCCTGGTTCAGAGCTACGGCGGCTAGCGATACAGCTTCAATCGTAACGGGCCGTTAGATATCACCGGGTTGCCCAGGGCAACGGTAAAGAGGGGCAAAACCGTGGCGGTATGATTATAACCGCGAGCGCTGGCAGACCCCGGATGGCTACACGGTGACGGCGTCGTTGCCGGCCGGCATCGATCGCCCATTTCGGGCCGGAATTGCGCCGCTTCCTGCTTGCTCAATATCATCAAGGGCCGATCACGGTGCCGCCGGCCCTTCCGCCGATGTCGGCTGGAAATCCGCCCGAAAGGGCCGCTTGTTTGAAGGGACTTCGGCGGGAGGTGATGCGGCGCCCATTTCACCTCGGCCCCCCATTACATGACACGTTTTGTAACGTCTCCATGACGCTTTGTAACGTCTCAATGACGCAACTTCCGAGCATAGGACCGCTACCTGCAAATCCCAAGTAGACGTTACAGATTGCCATGGAGACGTTACAGATCGTCATCGAGGCGTTACACGTGCCACCAGCATCGCCGCTCCGGCAAGTCGACGCAGCCCCTTTGCCACGACGTTTTTCCAGGCCGTCATCGATGCCGGGCCTTCGCACCGGTCTCGGCCCGGCGCGCCATCTAATCCGTTGACCGCAAGGCAGAAATCCGGATCGCAATGTGTCGTACATGCATCTTAACTGCAACGTACGATCCGGAAACAAACACCCAAATTTCGATAGGATTCGACAGTCGGTCCGGACCTGAAGCTACGCCGCTCTGCCGGCGAAGGGGTCAGACCACGCAGGACACCTAGCGGCGGGCTCGCAAGGTTCACTCAAAATGCTTTGAGCAAGAAGTGACGGCGGATTACGCTGGCGCCAATTCGTCCTGCCACTTTTTTGCGTGGTCCCGCGAGGTCAGCCTTTCAGATCGAACTGTTTGCCGAGATGGTCGCCGATCTGGACGATCATCGCGACGCATTCGGGGTAGCCGGGTTTGGCGGCCGTTGCTTCGTCCGCCGCCGTCCGGAACTCCCAGGAATCTTCGGCCCGGACGACGGTAATCTCGATTCCGTCCGGGCAGTCGGCATGAACCTTGAGCTCGGCCTCCGCCATCGCAATGAGTTCGGCTTCCGTCCTGGTGGGCTTGCCCATGGTGGCTTCGTCCTCTCGCAGGGTTGGCGAAACGCAAATTGGCGTCTCGGCCGGCATCTGTCGAGGGGGTGCAGCCGACGGCTTACCGGCTATTTCGCCGCGCGGGCCTGTCTTGTCCCGACGATCGCCGGCAGCGAGCCGGTCGGGATCTGATCCGCCTTCGGTGTCTCCGGCGGCATGGTCGCGCGCGCGGTGGCGTCAGGGAAACGGGTCTTCATGTCGCGCAGGAAGCCGTCAAGCGTATCGACACTCGCCGCCAGCTTGGCGATCTGGGCCAAATCGGCGCTGCCGGAGCCGGCCGGCTTGCTCGCGATTTCGAACGCCGCCCGGTCGGCCGCGTCGCTCATCAGCGGCGCATATTTTTCGCGGAACCGCGCCAGGCCGATGGCATCCTCGGCCAGCGCATATCCCACCACGGCGCGGATCACGTCGCCCTTCTCCACCGGGTTTAGCGGTTTGAAGTCGCGCCAGCGATCGGCGTAATATAATTCGATCTGTTCGGACGATTCGCGCCACCGCCGCGCCGCCCAATAGATATCCGAGCGCAAGCGGATCGCTTCGCGGCCGTTGAGGTTCGAGATGATGTCGAGCGCGAGGTCGTGACGCCCGATATCGCTTTGCGCGCGCGCCTCCAGCAACAGCCGCTGCTGACGCAGTTCGCCGGAGAGATCGGCGATGCGGGTGGAGCGAAGTGCGGCGATGGCGTGATCGGGCTTGCGATTGGTCAGGTAAACCATCGCCAGGCGTGCCGCCACCTGCGCCCGCGCCGCGCCCTCCAGCCGCTTGTCAATCTGATACTGCAGGAGTTCGCTCGCCTGGTCGAGCAGATCGACCGCGACCAGCCGGTCCGCGAGGCGGCGGATCATTTCGTCGCCGCGCCGGCCGATTGGCGTCAACTCGCGATATTCGTAGAACATCGCGAGCGCGTCGATGGGTGGAAGCTCGTCGCCCTTCTGCCCCAGAAACAGTTGCGCGAACAGCGCCGACGCCGCGTCCTGGCCCTGCCGCGCAATTTCCGAGTTTGGCTCCTGCCTGTTGGCGATCCGCACCGCCGCGAGCGACTCCGCGTAGCGTCCGACATCGGAATAGATGCGCGCCAGCATCTCCAGCGTCCGCACCTCGAGCGTGTCGCCGCGCCACGTCACCGCGAGCGTCTCAAGTTCGCGCAAGGCATCGGCCTGGCTGATTTCGTCGCGTTTCTGCCTTAGCGCAATCTCGAGCAGCTTGGCCTCGGTCGCCGCGGGACGATCCGAAGAATCCACCGCGCGCTTGAATTCATCGAGCGCGTCCTTGTCGTGCCCGAGCGCCTCGGCGAGCCTGCCGCGCAGCACAGCGATCGCGGCTTTCAATTCGGGCGGCGGGCCGATGACTTCGAGCTCGGCGGCGCGCTTTGCGGCGCCGGGATAATCCCTGACTTCGATCGATGCGCGCATCTCTTCGACGATCACGAGGCGCTGCAGCTCGATCGGCAGCGAGGTGATGGCAAATTCGACGCTCTTGAATTTCTCGCGCGCTTCCGCCCACTTTCCCAGCCGCGCATTGGCCATCGCCTTCCAGAGCTGCGAATCGTAGTTGGTTCCGATCGCCGGATTGGTGAGGTCCTTCAGCCCCCGCTCCGGGCGCCCCATCAGGGTGCTCGCGACCGAGTGCACGATCAGGACGGCCGGCTCTTCGGTGCCTGGCTTGGCGTCGGCGAGCGCGAGATCGAGGACGCCCTTGGCTTCCGCATACAGCCCGCGCGCCAAATAGAAACGGGCAAGGTCGATCCGTCCCGGCGTGCGCTGATCGGGCGCGGCGGCCGCCGTGGCCTCGATCAGCGCATCTTCTCGCGCGGTAAAGCTTCCTTCCTGATTCCTGCGCCACTCGCCGAGATCGAGAATCGGCCGGACCGCCGTTGACGCCCGCTCCGCCCCGGTGTCGGCGGGCGACAGCGTCAAGCCTCCGGGTTTGCCCAGGATCACCTTGTCGGAAGCAATTTCGGCGGTGACGTCGTCGGAGTTCGGACGAATCGCCACGCCGTGGATCGACTCGAGCAGCGACACCTCGACAAAATCCTGCTGCTTGATGAAGCCGCGCGACGGCGGCATTGCCGTCACCACCATGAGCGTTTCGCCCGCGTCCGGATCGACCAGCCGGTGCAGAAGGCCGGCCCCGGGTAGCGGCACGCTGACATTGGCAAGCGTGGGATCGGCGATGTTTCGCATCACCGCGAGCGGTTGCGTCGGCGTTAGCATGGCGTCGGCGAAAGCGACCGTCCAGTTCGTGCCGCCCGGTTGATCCTCGCCCGTGAGCGAAGGCAATTGTGGACGGCTGAGACGAATACGGATCGCCTGGCCCTTTTCCAGCGGAATGACGCTGACGTCGGAAATGACAGACCCGGACTGGCCGCGGATAGGCTCGATATCGAACGGCTTTGTCGAATTGAACAACAGCCACACCGTATCGGCGCGACGGAACAATGCTGCGGGCGTAGCCGCCGGAAATGAAAATGTCAGGCGCAGGCCGTCACTGTCGCGCATGACGCTCACGCCGGCCGGGTTGCTGGCGGGCCTGATTTCGGCCGGCGGCGCGGGCGCCGCGGGCGGCATTTTTGGCGGCACCTCCGCTGCGGCAGCCGGCGGCTCCTTCGATGGCTGTGCCGGCATTTGTGCTTCGGACGCGGGAGGCGCCGGCGATGCCGGTTCAGGATTGATCTCGATCCTGGCCTGCCGGGCGAGCATCTCCGATGTCGGCGGGACTACCTCGCCGGCCGGCGATGGTGCTGCAGCCAGGGCGGGGGCGTTGTCGGCGGCCACCTTGTCGGGCGCGGCCTTCCCGGGTGCGGCCTTGTCGGACGTCGCCTTGTCGGACGTGGCAGGCGCAGATACCGCCGGCGCGGCTGGCACCGGAGAGTGCGAGGCATCGGACATCGAGGGCAGCGCCGAAGGCTTTTCGGCCTGCTGGAACGCGACATCCACGACGTAGTTCTTTTCCTCGCGGAAGGAGTGGACATCGACATCACCAACCATGGTGATTTCCACCACCGACGACCCGCCTTCGACTTTCTGGTTGATCGACGCAATGTTCGACGGCGCCGCCAGCTTGGCATCCGCCAGATCGAACATGAGCAGGCTACTGAATTGCAGCCTGAGCTTCTGCTCGTTCAGCACCGAAGACACAGCTGCGCCGTCAGGCATCTCGAAGACAAAACGCACGAAGGTTGGCTGGATCGAGGCGCGGACGCGGATCGGAGAACGCTTCTTCGCTTCGGAGAGCGCCCGCAGCTGGCGCAACTCGCGTTCGGCGATCCGTGCGCGCTCGGCCAGTTCGCGAACCACTTCGGGAGGAAGACCGGGCGGCGGCCCGGTCCAGGAGTCCGGCAGCAAATCGACAAACACCCTTTCGCCGGCGCTCATGGTGTTGACGCTCACCCTGCGCGCCAGTGACAGCCGGATCGCCGAGCCATCCGGATCGCGCCGCGCCGATCCGATGTAATCGGGCGCAGCCTCGGCCAGCCTGTCGACGGAAATATCTACCGGGCGCTTGAACCGGATCACGACAATCGTGCCGGCCGTCGTCACTTCTGCCCCGACGTCCTCGTTGAGCTTGAGAACCAGCCGGGCGTAGCCGCCGCTGGCGGAGAACGTGGCATTGCCTCTGACCGGCTCCGCGCGGCCAACGCCGGGAAATACAAGAACGACCAGGGCCAGCGCGGCGGCGAGCCGTGACGGTCCGGCCGCAGGCCACCGGCGCCGGCCGAGACAGCGCCGGACGGCCTGCGCGCAGGCGCGCACTCGCGACCAATATCCAGCGGCAGCCGTTCGCGCCATTCCAATCCAGTCTTTCGGTTCAACGATCCGAGCGCCGCCGGAGCGCCACACCAGCACCTCGCCCGTTCGAATCTAGAATTGGCGGTTTAAGGACCTGTTAAATATTCCCGCTAATTGAGCTTTTGCGGCGAAAGCATCTTGCCCTCGATCTTCGGAAGATCGGCCGTGGAAGCGGATTTATCCGTCCCGGCGCGGCGCGCCATTTCGACGGTGAGCCGCTCGGCCGCTTCCGCCGACATCAGACCGAGAATATCGGCCATCTTGCGCGGCGCGATCTGGGAAGCGATCTCGAACAGCACGGACATTTCGAGCCGGTCGAACACCTTGGCGGCGTCCTTCGGCTTCATGCCCTCATACATGGTCACGATGCCCTTGAAGCGCGCCGCGTCCGCTTCGTTCTTCTGCTGGTTCGTCGCCGTGATCCGCGATTCGACCGCCTTCAACTCCTCGACGCGCGCCTCGACCCGCTTTTCGGCGGCCTTCAGAAGGCTCTCGCGAATGTCGATCTCGCGAGCACGGGCTTCGAGTTCCTGGCGCCGCGACTGCAACCGCTCGAGGATCGCGCGCTCGGACGGCGACACCGACTGGCCCTGCTCGGGATGTGCGACGGCGTCCACCTTCCCTGCTTCCGGGGCAGCCGCCGGCTTGGCGGCCTCTTCCTCCTTGGGCTTCTCCTTGACCGAACCCGTGATATCCGCGCTGTCGATTTTGTTTCCGCCGGGAAAGTTGAGGACTTCCTGCGCCCAGGACGGCTTAGTCGAGTCGGGCCGATAGTCGAACACGTAGCCGCCATCGATCACGAGCCCGGCGATCTTCAGCACGGCAAGGCCGAAGGTCGCAATCAGGACGACCGGAAGCACGCGAATATTACGGAAGGGTTTCATGCGGCGAGGCCATCGGACCTTCTGCGCCCCGAAAACGCCTCAGCCGCCTCGGCGACGGCCTTGGCCGCCGATCCCCGGGAATTTGCGGCCTCCGGTTCCGGCTCGGAGGGACGCGCGGCGATCGCAATCCTGGAGAGCCGCCTAATGATACTGTCGCCTTCCTGCAAGTGCTTCTTCATCTGCAAGGACATCTCGTTCGCTTCCGTCAGTTGGTTGCCGAGATTCTCGTTGACGTCGCGCACGGTAAGCTTCAGGCCGCCGATGGCGCGTTCGGCGATCTCGGTGGCGGTGATCAACTCGGCGATGGTTGCCTTCAGTGAATGCTCGTCGGCCTTCAGGCGCTTCAACCGGGCATTCAACAGCATGCAATAACCTATCGTAAGTATAAGCAAAATTGCTACGAGACTCTCGATCGCAACTCCGAATGAGTGACTCATTGGGCCTCCATCATCTTGGTTTGCTCGTCGGCCTTCTCGAACATCGCGAAGGTGGTATTCGGCTTGTGCAGCGGCCTGGTGACGCGGATGGCAACGCGGTCACCGACCCGGCCCATCCGACCTTCGGTCAGGATCACGCTGCCGCAGCGCACCGCCACCGGCGCGTCGGCCCGCATCTCAAGCGGCAGGGTGTCGCCGACTTTCAACCGCATCAATTCCTTGAGCGGTATGTCGGCTTCGTAGAGGACGGCATCGACGGAAATCTCCGCTTGCGCGACTTCGGTTGCGAAATGACCCTCCCAGATCGGATCGCGGCCGAATTTCTCGCCCATGAACATCTGCATCAGCACCGGGCGGATCGGCTCGATGGTGGCGTAGGGCAGCAGCAGCTCGATGTTGCCGCCGCGGTCTTCCATGTCGATGTGCAGCCGCACCAGGATCGCGGCATTGGCGGGCCGGCTGATGGCGGCGAAGCGCGGATTGGTCTCCAGCCGGTCGATCGTGAATGACACCGGCGACAGCGGCCGGAAGGCCTGCTCGGCGTCCGCCATCACCACTTCGACCAGCCGCTTCACCAGATTGGTTTCGATGGTCGTGTAGGGGCGGCCCTCGATGCGCAGCGAGGTTTGGCCGCGGCGGCCGCCGAGGAGAACGTCGATCATCGAATAGATCAGGCTCGAATCCACCGTCGCCAGGCCGAAATTTTCCCACTCCTCGGCCTTGAACACGCACAGCACCGCGGGCAAGGGGATCGAATTCATGTAGTCGCCGAACCGCACCGACGTGATGCGATCGAGCGAGACTTCGACGTTGTCGGAGGTGAAGTTGCGCAGGCTGGTGGTCATCAGCCGCACCAGGCGGTCGAAGACGATTTCGAGCATCGGCAGACGCTCGTAGGAAACCATCGCCGAATCGATGATGGCGCGAATGCCGGAATTGTCGTCGAGGTTGACCTCGCCGACATTGAAACCGAGCAGGTTGTCGATCTCTTCCTGCGACAGAACCCGCTCGCCGCCGTTCTTGCCGCCGCCGAAGTCGCGGCTGCCGTCTTCGACCATGGCGGCCCACTGCAGCGCCATCGTGCCGGAGAGTTCATTGGCCGCAGCCGCTTCCGCGGCTTCCGCCGGATCCTCGGAGTCCAGCGACGCTTCCCATTGGGCTGCAATTGCGTCCTGGTCGACTGGGTCGTTGCCCGCCATGATTCTAAATCCGTCTCGTCACTGAATGACGACTTCCTTGAACAGCACGGCGCTGACCTGGCCCGGCGACACCACATTGTTAACGCGCCGGGTCAACTCTTCCTTCAGGCGAAACAGTCCGGCAGAACCGTTGATGTCGCTCGGCCGCAGCTCGCGCAAATAGGTTTGAAAAATGTCGGTGACGCGCGGCAATGTCGGCTTGATCGTTTCGATCTGTTTTTCTTCCTTGACCTCAAGCACGATCTTGACCTTGAGGTACTGCACGCGCTCGCCGGGCAAACCGACCAGGTTGACCAGCATCTCCGGCACCTCGACATAGGACGGCGGTTTCGGCGGCGGCGCCTCCGCGTGCGTCTCCTCGCCGTTGTGCCGCAGAAAAAAGAACCAGGTCGCGCCGACGCCTATGATGGCAAACACGGCGACCGCGGCGATGATCAGTTTGAGCTTGCCCGTGGACGCGACGACTTCCGGAACCTCCGCAACGCCGTCTGCCTGATCGTTGTCTGCCATCGCCCGCCGGGTCCGGTTTGGAAATGAACTCGATGCCGGCAGGTGGCCTCGTGACGCGAAACAAATTCCGCCAGCACTGCGCTCTCAATGGGGACGCTAAGGTAATAATGGTTAATGGAACCTTTCCATTGGCCCCCGAACTAGGAAAAAGTTGCCGGGCAAACATGGTCAACAAGACCTTATTGCCGCCCTGGAAAGTTGCCTCCCGGACCCCTAAGCCATTGTAAAATATAAAATTTCCAAACTGGCACGGCTTTCGCTGTGATCCTTGCGAGCCGCAGCTTGGGAGAGCCTCGCGGTTTGCAGGATCCGCAGTCAGCCTGGGAGGGCCACGGCCGCGGATCGTTCAGGGGAGAACGGGCGATGGAGAATGCGCTTCTCATCGGACTTTCGCGCCAAACGGCGCTGGAGCGGCAGCTGGATGTCGTTGCCAACAACATCGCGAACGTCAACACCGCGGGCTACAAGGCGGACGGCTCGCTGTTTGAGCAATTTCTGATGCCGGTCGCGCACGAAGACAACTTCGTGGGAAACGACCGCCGCGTCAGCTTCGTCCAGGATCGCGGCACCTTCCGCAATTTCTCGCAAGGTCCCACCGAACTGACCAAGAATCCGCTGGACGTCGCCATCGACGGCTCGGCCTTCCTGGTGGTGCAGGCGCCGGCCGGCGAACGCTACACCCGCGACGGCGGCATGCAGATCAACAGCCAGGGCCAGCTCGTGACCGTCTCGGGCAACCCGGTTCTCGGCACCGGCGGACCGATCGTGTTCCAGCCGACCGATCACGACATCAACATCACGCCCGACGGCACGATCACGGTGGTGGAAGGCAACGGCAGGACCGACTCGATCCGCGGCAAGCTCCGGCTGGTCAGCTTCCCCGACGCGCAGAAGCTGCTGAAGGAGGGCCTGAACCTCTACGCCGCCGGCGAAGGCCCGGCCCAGCCCGACACCAAATCCGTGGTCCGCCAGGGTTTCATCGAAAAGTCCAACGTCAACGCGGTCGCCGAGATGAGCCGCATGATCGAGGTCACTCGCGCCTACACGCAAATCTCGACGCTGCTGCAACAGCAGAGCGAGCTGCACAAGACCGCGATCCAGCAACTCGCCGACGTTCCGGCCTAAAGGCCGTACAGGAGACGATCCATGCAAGCTCTTCACACCGCTGCGACCGGAATGGCGGCCCAGGAACTTAACGTTCAGGTCATCTCCAACAACATCGCGAACCTGCGCACCACCGGCTTCAAGAGACAGACGGCATCCTTCCAGGACCTGATCTACGAGCATGTCCGCCGGGTCGGCGCGCAGGCGTCGGATCAGGGCACCATCCTGCCGGTGGGCATCGACATCGGTGGCGGCGTCAAGACCGTCGGGACGCCGCGGTCGATGACGCAGGGAACGCTTTCGCAGACCGGCAACGATCTCGATCTCGCGATCACCGGCGAAGGCTTCTTCAAGATCCTGATGCCTGACGGCACCTTCCAGTACACCAGGGACGGCACGTTCCAGATGGACAATACCGGTCGCATCGTGAACGCCCAGGGCAATCCGGTTCAGCCGACGATCACGATACCGCAAAATGCGTCGGGCCTGACGGTCAATGCCCAGGGCCAGGTCTCCGTGACGCTGCCCGGCGCGACGACGACCTCCACCGTCATCGGCCAGATCGGCCTCACGCAATTCATCAACAAGGGCGGCCTGCAGCCGGTCGGAAACAACCTCTTCACCGATACGCCGTCATCCGGCCCGCCGCAGGATGGCCTCGCCAACCTCGAGGGCTTTGGGGCCATCAACCAGGGCAGCCTCGAACAGGCCAATGTCGACGTCGTCTCCGAGATGTCCGACCTGATCGCCGCGCAACGCGCCTACGAAATGAATGCGAAGGTAATCACCGCCGCCGACCAGATGATGCAGTCGACCACCGCCTTATTCCGCTGAGGGAGTTGATGATGTCTGCCCGTTCGCTTTTCCTCGCCGCCGCCCTGCTCGCCGCCGCTTCCGGGCCGGCATTCGCGCAGGCCAGCGAGGACACCATCGCGGCTCCCGCGCTTCGCGCCAACGTCACGGTCGAAAGCGATGTGGTGCGGATCGGCGACGTAATCGACAACGCCGGCACCTCGGCGCAGATCGCGATTTATCGCGCGCCCGATCTTGGCACCACCGGCTCGCTGCCGACCGCGCAGGTGATCGCGGCGCTGCAGGCGCACAAGGTGATCGGGGTCGACACCAGGGACATCAAGGCGGTTTCGGTCACCCGGCTGGCGCGCACGCTCGAGAGCAAGGAAATCGAATCTCAGGTCGCCCATGCGCTCGAACACCGCAAAGGCCTCGGCGACGCCGCCAACCTCAGCCTGACGTTCGACCGCGACGTGCAGGACGTCAGGATGGAGGCCTGGAACACCGGCGCCATGCAGCCGGTCGCGGTCCGCTACGAGCCGCGCGACGGCCGCTTCGACGTCAGCTTTGAAATCAGTAACGAGACCAACAGCGCGCGCACCAGGCTGCGCTTTACCGGCATCGCGATCGAAACCGTGGAGGCCGCCGTGCTGGCGCGCAGCGTCGAGCGCAACGAAATCCTGAAGGCGTCCGACGTGATCACCGAGCGGCGCCCGAAAGCCGAAGTCGGAAGCGACTCCGCGGACCGCAGCCGCGCCGTCGGCATGCAGATGCGAAGGCAGCTTCGCGCCGGACAGGCGCTAAGGATTGCCGATCTCGCCAAGCCGGACCAGGTGCAGCGCGACGACAATGTCACGCTGATCTACGAGTCCACCGGTCTCTATCTCACCATGCGCGGCAAGGCGCTGGAGAGCGGCACCGAGGGCGACACGGTCAATGTTCTCAACCTGCAATCGAAGCGCACGGTGTTCGGCGTTGTCGTCGGCCGCGGGCAGGTCGCGATCTCGATCGCTACGCCGCGGCTTCCAGCCGCCGCGGATACGTCCTCCACGACCGGAGCAGCTGAAACGGCCGCGCCGGTTTCGATCGCCGCCAGCAACGCACAAGTGTCTCCAAAAACCGAGTAACCGTATATGTCCACCTTCAGTTTCAATCGTATCGCGCTCGCCAGTACCTTCCTGACGATCGTCAGCGTCGCCGGCGGCTGCTCGTCGATCGACCGGCTTTCCCAGATCGGCGAGCAGCCGAAACTGTCGTCGATCGACAATCCGACGACGCAGCCCGGCTACAAGCCGGTGCAGATGCCGATGCCGAAACCGGAAGCGGTCTCCTACAACGCCAATTCGCTGTGGCGAAACGGCTCGCGGTCGTTCTTCAAGGACCAGCGCGCGCATCAGATCGGCGACCTTCTCACCGTCACGGTCAACATCACCGACCAGGCCAATTTCGCCAACGAGACCCAGCGCAGCCGCACCGTGACCGAAGATTCCGGCATTACCGCGTTCCTCGGCAGCAACCTGCTGGCCGGAAAGACCACCGCCCTCCCCGGCCGACTGCTGACCGCGGACGCCACCTCCAACAGCGACGGCAAGGGCTCGATCGTGCGGCAGGAAACCCTGCAGACCAACATCGCCGCCGTCGTCACGCAGCTGTTGCCGAACGGCAATCTGGTGGTCGAGGGCAAGCAGGAGATACGCGTCAATTTTGAAAAGCGCGAATTGATCGTCGCCGGCATCGTGCGGCCGGAAGACATCCAGAGCGACAACACCATCGACTCAAGCAAGATCGCGCAGGCCCGCATCGCCTATGGCGGCCACGGCCAGCTCACCGACATACAGCAGCCGCGTTACGGTCAACAGGTGATGGACGTGCTGCTGCCGTTCTAGGCAACGACAACCCGGATGGTTTTCGGACGCAATCGATGCCCGGATAAAACGAGCTCCCACATCGCATCGCGAACCTAGGCGCGGTGAGATGTTCTACGCGGCCTCCGTCAGCTCCCCTGGCGGGGGCCGCGATCGTTTTTGAGATTCCTGTCGTGCCGCTTTTTGGTGCCGGACATCATCGTTGCGCGCGTTGAGGTCCGCTCATAATGATCCAGAACTGAAATCCCCCGTTTATCCCGATTTTCCAATCTGCGCCGCCAAGGTACTCTCTGAAAACCCGGGTTGCGCGGAACTTGATGGGGTGGCGTGACGCGGGAGACGCGGTGTGACACCATCGTCCTGCTCGCGCCGGATACGTTGGAAGGGTCCCTGGTCTCCACGGCCCCTTCCGCCCGGTGGTTTTTGGGTTCTCTTGAATGATTTTCGGCAAGTTTCCAGGGCGCTTCACCGCTTTTCTCATCGTGCTGGCGCTCGACATCGGTGCACCGGCGTCGCTGCAAGCGAACCCCGCCGACATCTTGCTGGTCAATGGCAGGATTATAACCCTGGACGAGACTTCGTCGGTAAGCGAGGCGCTCGCTATCGACGCGGGCCGGATAGTCGCGACCGGTAGCGTTGGGGAGATACGAAAACTAGCGGGCGCCACCACAAAGATCGTCGATCTGGGCGGACGAACTGTAATTCCTGGCCTTATCGATTCCCATATTCATTCAATCCGCGCCGGTTTCCGTTATGCCGGTGAAGTGCACTGGGAAGGAGCGACAAATATCGTCGAGGCACTGGAGCGCCTCCGGTCGGCCGCCATTCACGCCAAACCCGGCGCGTGGCTGATCGTCGCCGGGGGCTGGACACCGCGGCAATTCACCGAATCCCGGAAGCCTACGGAGGCTGAAATTGCGGCCGTGGCGCCGGGGCATCCGGTATTTATCCAGCTCTTCTACGGTTCGGTTCTGATCAATGCCATCGGCCGTGAGATGCTTGGCATCAAGTCCGGTGAGGATTTAGCCGACGCCGCCAAATTTGAGCGCGACGGCGATGGCGCCGCCAACGGCTGGATCGTCGGATCAGGCGCGGCCATCACCTCACTCTATTCGCGCCTGCCCAAGCCCGAGATCGAAGAAGCGATCGATGGCACACGCCAATTCCTGCGCGAATTGAGTCGGCTCGGACTTACCGGAGTGATTGATCCCGGTGGTCACAACCTTGCACCGGAAGATTACTTGGCACTGTTCCGGCTGTGGCGTGAGCAAGCGCTGCCGCTACGCGTTGTCTATAGTATATCCGCGCCGCGCCCGGGAAAGGAGCTGGAGGACTTTCAGACCTACACACGCTTCCTGCCGATGGGCGCCGGCGACGATCTATTGCGTTTCAACGGCATCGGCGAATGTATCACCTGGGGTATGTATAACAATGAAACTCCTGATGATGCTGACAAGCAGCAATTTTATCGCGTAGCGCTCTGGGCCGCCAGCCAAGGAATGACCCTAACGGTTCACTGGAATAATGATCGCTCTGTCCACCACCTGCTCGACGTCCTCGAGCGGGTGAACCGCGAGGTGCCAATCGCAAAATTGCGCTGGTCGATCGCGCACCTGCATGATGCCTCCGATGTTTCGTTGCAGCGCATGAAGGCGCTGGGCGTTGGCTGGTTGATGCAGGACGGTCTCTATTTTTCGGCTCCGTCTTACATCGCCGAACGGGGATCGACTCAAATGCGCAGAACGCCACCAATTATCTCTGCACTCAAGCTCGGGCTCCCGGTCGGTGGCGGCACGGATGCCAATCGGGTGATGATCTCCAATCCGTTCGTATCCTTGCGCTGGATGCTCGACGGCCGAACGGTCGATGGCATAGCCACACGCGGGGCAGAAGAAACACCAAGCCGCGAGGAGGCTCTCCGCATTTATACGGAGGGCAGCGCCTGGTTTGCCCATGACGAAGGCCGGCGCGGCCGGCTCACTCCAGGCATGCTCGCGGACCTTGCCGTTCTAAGTGAAGACTATTTCACCGTGCCCGTTCGTCGCATCGCACAAATCCAGTCACTCCTGACCATGGTGGGCGGAAAAATTGTCTACGCTGATGGTCCGTTCTCCGATCTTGATCCCGAGCGCAGGCATTAGCGCGCAGCCCCTTGCATCTTGCTACCGGGGTATGTTCTTTCTTGAACTCGCCGTCCGACATCGAGGAGTATCATGGCGACGTTCCTGGTTATTTTGCATGGCCTTCTCGCCGTCGTGCTGCTTGGCGGCATCACGCATCAGGCGATGTCTGTCGCCTGGCCCTCCCGCAACAAGACGGGAATCGTCCGCTCGTTCCGTGCCGTCTCCGGTTCGCTCTACACCAATGCGAACATCGCGCTATTCCTTGCTACCGCAATTCTCGGGAGCATCATCTATCCTGTCTACCGGCTGTCGGTTCGGACGTATCTCGAAAACGCGCGATTGTATCAGGCCACGGGCTCGTTCGAGCTAAAGGAGCAGTTCGTTGCCGTCGGCGTGGGCATGTTACCGCTCTATTGGCTGTTGTGGCGTCGGTCACCGGAAGCCGGAGGGAAATTGGCTCGCATCGCGGTCACGCTGATTCTTTGTTTCATAGTCTGGTACGGATTTCTTGTCGGTCACGTCCTTAACAACATTCGGGGCCTGTTCGGGCTATGAGCATCGAGAAGGTCTTCCCGGTCTTTGCGGCAGCCTTTGCCGTGATTTACGTGCTTGCTGTCGAAGGCAACTGGGCCTTGTTCACCTACCACCCGAAACTCGGAGAGTGGGGTTGGCTCGCACAGCCGACCAGGAGTGGGCCGCCGATGTACTGGTACGGCTGGCTCGCCACGTCGGCGCTTGGTGCCACCACTGCAAGCTTGATGGCCTGGCCAATCGTCCGCCGCTGGCCCGTGCAATATTGGCTCGGCTGGCTGGTTCCGCTCGTGGTCATGCTGATCTTCTGCTATCTTTTCCGCGGCTTCTTCTTGCGCTGAGGCGCAGAAAGGCGGCAAGCGGTGCGAGTTTCCGGAGGATGACCCGATATGCTGCGACACCATTCCGCTATTTCTCTTGTTGTCTTCATCTCTTTGGCGATACTGGCGCCTTCATCCTGGAAATCGTACGCGGGTGAATCATCATCCGAGCGTGACGAACAACCGGGCCTGTCGTTCTTTGGCGAGGCCAAGGAGTCGGGAAGCCTGCGGTCAATCGAAAATGTGCAGGTGAAGGCCGAGCTGGGCGCGCGACGGATCATGGTACAAACAAACGCCGAAGGGCGCTTCAAGCTATTTCCGAACTTCGGTAAGGAAGTTTCGTCCGACAGCATCGATATTTCCTGCGCGAAGCAGGGCTATCGAACGCTCGACGTTTCCCGACGCCGCATGTCGAGCGCGACGGATGCGCCGGTCGAGGTCGATTGTCTGCTTGAGCCGAAGAACTAGCGGCCGGGAACGCCGGAATCGCCGGATCGGCGTCCGGCGCGCCGGGAGCCACGTTGACAGCAAGCCGCATTCATCGGATTGTATTTGAGACTACAGGACTTCATTTCACATTGTCGCATAACGCTGGAACGCCCAAGTTCCACGGTCAACGGGAGCGAAAAGCATGATCGTTCATCGCCATCGGCGCGCCAGTCTCGGCGCGGTCCTGATTGCCTCATTCGTGATGGCATGCAGCGGCCCGCTGAATGCTCAGCAGAAGGCGGCGCCGGTTGTCGCCGCCGATGCGATAGGTGGCAAGGTCACCGGCGCCAAAGGGCCGGAAGCCGGCGTCTGGGTGATTGCCGAAACCACCGATCTTCCGACCAAATTCGCCAAGATGGTCGTCACCAACGACCAGGGCCAGTTCGTTATTCCGCAGCTGCCCTCGGCAAAATACAAGATCTGGGCGCGCGGCTACGGGCTCGTCGATTCCGACAAGCAGGATGTCGTTCCCGGAAAGACCATCGATATCACGGCAAAACCTGCGCCGAACGAAGCAGCGGCGGCGGAATATTACCCGGGGATGTACTGGTACTCGATGCTCAATATCCCGCCCGAAAGCGAGTTCCCGGGTTCGGAAAAAAGTCCCACCAAAATGTCCGCCAGTATGAAGACGCAGTCCGACTGGATCGATACCATCAAAAATTCCTGCCAGTCATGCCACGCGCTCGGCAGCAAGAATATCCGTTCGCCTCACGTGTCGGAGCTTGGCGAATTCAAGAATTCGGAAGATATGTGGGCGCGCCGCGTGCAATCCGGCCAGGCGATGAACAACATGGCGCTTGGCTTCAACCATCTTGGGCCGGATCGCGCCAATAAGATGTTCGCGGACTGGACCGATCGCGTCGCAAAGGGCGAGCTTCCCTTCGACAAGCCGGAACGTCCGCAAGGCGTCGAGCGCAACGTCGTGATCACGTCGTGGGAATGGGGCAAGCATGGCATGTATCTGCATGATGAGGTTTCGACCGACAAGCGCGACCCGACGGTGAATGCCAACGGTCCGATCTACGGCTCGCCGGAAGAAAGCTCGGATTTCGTGCCGGTGCTCGATCCCGTTCACAATACGACAAAGCTCATCAAGCATCCCTTTATCGATCCGCAGACACCGAGCGCCGCGGATGATCCGATGGGTCCGTCGGTATTCTGGGGAGATGAGCCGATCTGGGACGGCCACACCAGCATCCACAATCCGATGATGGACGAGAAAGGCCGGGTCTGGTTCACGGCGAGGCTTCGCCGGGCTCCGAATCCCGCGAGCTGCAAGGAGGGGTCGGATCTGCCGTCAGCCCAGGTGGCACCGCTGAAGGATTCGGCCCGGCAGGCTTCCTTCTATGATCCCAAGACGGAAAAGTGGACGCTGATCGATACGTGCTTCAACACGCATCATCTGGTCTTCAACCGCGACGCCAACAACACGCTTTGGTTCAGCCAGGGACAGCCTTTCAGCGGCGTCGTCGGGTGGCTGAATACCAAGCAATTCGATGCCACCGGCGATGCGATGAAATCGCAGGGCTGGACGCCTGTCGTTACCGACGTGAACGGTACCGGTAAACGCGAGGCTTTCGTTGCTCCGACTGACCCGACCGATCCCGCCAAGGACAAATGGGTGAAGGCCGCGTTCTACGGAGTGATGCCGAGCCCGAAGGGTGATGTGATCTGGGGTCAGGCGATGGGGCCGGGTTTCTCGCGCATTGCGCAACCGAGCCTGCTGATCCGGATGATCCCGGGAAGCGACCCGACGAAGACGGCCATCTCCGAGATTTTCCAGGCGCCTGAGGGAACGTTCGGTTCGCGCGGCGTGGACATCGATTCGAACGGCGTTGCCTGGACGGTGCTCTCGAGCGGACATCTGGCGAGCTTCGATCGGTCCAAATGCAAGGAACCGCTCTCGGGGCCGAACGCTGCGACCGGCAAGCAATGCGTCGAAGGCTGGACGCTATACCGGATGCCCGGCCCGCAATTCAAAGGGGTCGACGCAAAGGGTAGCGCCAACCACGGCTATTATATCTGGGTCGACGTTTACAACACGCTTGGACTCGGAAAGGACGTGCCGATTGCAATGGCCAATGGCAGCGAATCTCTCCTCGCCCTGGTCAACGGCAAGTTCGTCGATATTCGGATCCCCTATCCGCTCGGCTTCTTCTCCAAGAACGCCGATGGCCGGATCGACGATCCGAATGCAGGCTGGAAGGGCCGTGCGCTGTGGACGACAACAGGCACGCGCGCCTACTTCCACAGCGAAGGTGCCAAGGACGCAAAGCCCAGAGTCTTCAAGGTGCAGATGCGGCCCGATCCGCTGGCTAACTGAGGCGTCAAGGGAATCTGATAGCGCCTCGGAGAACCTTGCCCGCTTCGCTGCATTGTTAGATGCAGCGAAGCGGCTCGTATCCGGGGCCACAATCACGCTGTATCGTCATACACAGCGAGCGGATTTGGCATCCGGACCGCGCCGGGTTTTCCGGCCCTACAATGTGTCCGGCTTCGACGCCGTCGAGCTGATGCTGAAATCCGGCGATCTCCGCCGCATCGGCAGCGATGACCCCAAAGGTCTTGCGAAGGGTATTGCGGTGGGTCTTGGGCTGCGCTCAAGCCGGCGCCGCGCGGCGCGCTGGAGCATGATCCGGACCCGCAGGGCCCGCGTTAGCGCAAAGTCGGAAACCATTTTCCCTCGCGACAGACGCGGAGCGTTTGCGCGGAGACCATGCTTAATCCAAAACATGAGGTTAGATCGTGATCCGATTCAATCCAATCGGATCACGATCTAATCTCCCCTACTCGTCGCGATAGACCTTTTCGCGCTTCTCGTGGCGTTCCTGCGCCTCCACCGACAGCGTTGCGATCGGTCGGGCTTCCAGCCGCTTCAGCGAGATCGGCTCACCGGTCTCCTCGCAATAGCCGTAGGTGTTGTCTTCGATGCGCTGCAGCGCCGCGTCGATCTTGGAGATCAGCTTGCGCTGGCGATCGCGGGCGCGCAGCTCGATCGCGCGGTCGGTCTCCGACGACGCGCGGTCGGCGAGATCGGGATGATTGACGTTCTCTTCCTGAAGCGTCTGCAACGTGATCCGGGATTCCCGCAATATCTCGTCCTTCCACGCCAGCAGCTTGGCGCGAAAATAGTCGCGCTGGCGATCGTTCATGAAAGGCTCTTTTTCGGAGGGTCGGTAGTTTTTCAACTTTTCCAAGGCCAGCCCATCTGTGTGTTCGAGTGCCCGTCTCCGAATCCGGTGATCCCTTGCGGCATCCTCTTACACGAACTTCGCAGAGAAAGGGCACTATCAAATTTAAAGTTTCCGATGCCGCTCTTTTATCTGAGGTTCCCGCTCGAACTCGCGGAAATACCGCAGGAAACTCGAAGTGACGGCGCCGGTCGGGCAGAAAGGGTCAGCCCGCGCGCGCCTTATATATTGGCCTATTGTGACAGACAATATCGCGCGCGCAGGGGAAACGGCGCGGCCCGGGGATTTCCGGCAGCCCCCTCGAGTAAAACCACGGCTCAAGAACCGGCCGGGATCAGAACTGTCCGGCCTTGGCCAGTTCGACTTCGACCCTCAACTCGATCTCGGACAAGACCGAATCGAGGCCAGGGTCGCCCGAAGAGGATTTGAGGTTGGCGGCGGCGTCGCGTAACCGGCTGACCGTCGAAGCATCGAAATTGCCTGATAACAGGCCGATCTTGAGGTCATCCAGCACGTCGAGCGCGCGTTTGCCGCGCTGCACGGAACGCTTGCGCCGCTCGACCGGGTCCTCGATGCCCTGCATGGCCAGGAGTGCGTCGATACCCGCCGTCGCCTTGGGCGCCACGGCGGCGCGGGTCTCGGGGGCGGATGCCGCGTCGGGCAGCGCAAACCCGCTCGAGTTGGTTCGCCGGACGTTGCCGGCCGGAGATCCGAGAGTGGTGCCGTTCGGTCCGTAGATGCGCATCGTTGGTTCTCGCCAGTGCCGGACCGCAGCATCGCCCCGCCATGGTTAATGCAACGTAAATGACCCGGCAAAATCTGCCGCCGGCAGGCAGTTTCGCCGCTGCGCCGGCCTGCGCCGGCGGGCGGCCTCCAATGATTATATCAATGAAATCAAATATTTAATATCACGAACCGGCGTGGCACGGCGCTCGCATAGTTAATGCCGGATCGCCCTCATGGGAGTGACGGGCGGATCCAGCCACTACCCTCAGCGGGGAGCAGAGGATGCCAAGCGTTTATCCGGGAAAAGTGTTTCGGCTGGCCTGTGCCGCGCTGGTGGCGCTGGCGCTGTCCGCCC
Organism: uncultured Alphaproteobacteria bacterium; assembly: GCA_963742085.1. Taxonomy (GTDB): domain Bacteria; phylum Pseudomonadota; class Alphaproteobacteria; order Rhizobiales; family Xanthobacteraceae; genus Bradyrhizobium. Next base: position 359,902 of record CAVUKM010000009.1, read on the forward strand.
CTCCCGCGGGTGCGACGTCCCGGATCAAGGATCTCGCCAATATCGAGGGCGTGCGGCAGAACCAGCTGGTCGGCTACGGCCTCGTCGTGGGCCTCAACGGCACCGGCGACACCCTCAACAACATTCCTTTCACCAAGCAATCGCTGCAGGCGATGCTTGAGCGCATGGGCGTCAACATCCGCGGCGCCACCATCCGCACCGGCAACGTTGCCGCCGTGATGGTCACGGGCAACCTGCCCCCGTTCGGCACCCAGGGCACCCGCATGGACGTCACGGTTTCGGCGTTGGGCGATGCCAAGAACCTGCAGGGCGGCACCCTGCTCGTCACCCCCCTGCTCGGCGCTGACGGCAACGTCTATGCGGTGGCGCAGGGCTCGGTCGCGATCGGCGGTTTCCAGGCCGAAGGTGCCGCCGCCAGCATCACCCGCGGCGTACCGACCGTCGGCCGTATCGCCAACGGCGCCATCATCGAGCGCGAGATCGAGTTTGCGCTCAACCGCCTGCCCAATGTGCGGCTCGCGTTGCGCAATGCCGATTTCACCACCGCAAAACGCATCGCCGCCGCGGTCAACGACTTTCTCGGCGCCAAGTCCGCGGAACCGATCGATCCCTCGACGGTGCAGCTTTCGATCCCCCCGGAATTCAAGGGCAACGTCGTCGCCTTCCTGACCGAGATCGAGCAGTTGCAGGTCGAGCCCGACCTCGCCGCCAAGATCATCATCGACGAGCGTTCCGGCATCATCGTGATGGGCCGCGATGTCCGCGTCGCCACCGTCGCCGTGGCGCAAGGCAACCTCACCGTCTCGATCTCCGAAAGCCCGCAGGTCAGCCAGCCCAATCCGCTGTCCCGCGGACGAACCGTGGTGACACCACGCACCAGCGTCGGCGTCACCGAAGACGGCAAGAAACTCGCGCTGGTGAAAGACGGCGTCTCGCTGCAGCAACTGGTCGACGGCCTCAACGGGCTCGGCATCGGCCCGCGCGACCTGATCGGCATTCTGCAGGCGATCAAGGCGGCCGGCGCGATCCAGGCCGACATCGAGGTGATGTGATGCAGGCGGGCCTGGTCAGCAGCATCCACAGCGCCGCCCTCGCCAAGGCGCCGGTTCCCTACATCAACGGCCGGCCCGACTATGACTTCGCCGCCGCCCTGACCAAGGTATCGCCGCAGGCGCAGGCCAAGGCCAAGGCCACCGCACAGGATTTCGAGGCGATGTTTCTCAATTCGATGTTTTCGCAGATGACGAGCGGCCTCAACGGCGAAGGCCCGTTCGGCAATACGCCGGGCACCGGCGTATGGCGTTCGATGCTGACCGAACAATATTCGAAGTCTTTCGCCAAAGCCGGCGGCGTCGGCATCTCCAACGACGTGTATCGCACGCTGATTCTGCAGCAAGCCAACCGCATCGGCCAGACCCAGGGAAAACAGGCATGAACCAGCATCCGCAGCGGCGGACAGCGCCCGCGCCGGTTCCGACGGCATCAACGCCCGCCGAGGCGCGCAAGCTTGCCGAGAACCTGATGGATGTGATGAGCGCCCTGCTCGGCGTCATCGAGCGGGAAACCGAACTGGTTCGCGCCGGAAAACTTCGCGAGGCGATGGCGTCCGAAGCAAAGAAGTCGGAACTGTCCCGCCGCTATGTCGGCGCGGTCACGCATCTGAAAGCCAGCCACAAATATCTGACCACGACCGCGCCGGAGCTTCTGACCACGCTGCACCGCCATCACGACGTGTTCCGCGCCATGTTGCAGGTCAACCTCACCGTGCTCGCCACGGCACATGCGGTATCCGAAAGCATCGTCCGCGGCGTCAATGCCGAGGTTCAGCGCCGCAATATTCCAAACACCTACACTGCAGCCGGGCGTCGCGCGACGCCGGGACCGCGGAACATCACGCCGCTGGCGGTCAGCCGCTCGCTCTGACAGTGGGCGTGAACTCGTAAGTCCGTGGCGTGGCCGGATATCCGGCGATGACTCTGGAGCAAGCACATCACGATGAACCGTCAGCAGCGCCGCGCGACCCCACAGGCCGCAAAGTCACCGAACCGATCGCCGGCGATCCTCATCGAATCCGCACTGCGATACCTGCAGTCGGAACAGTTTGCCGAAGCCGAAAAATGCTGCCGCGAAATCCTGGCCGACGATCCCGATCATGCGGAATCGTTTCATCTGCTCGGCCTGATCTCCGCCGGGACAAACCAATATGATAAAGCGATCGGGTTCTTCGCACAGGCCATCAGGAAAAACCCGAACAACGCCGATTATTTCTCAAATCTTGGAACGATGCTGCAGCGTCAGGACAGATTTGAAGAAGCGCTCAAGAGTTTCGATCTGGCGCTGTCGCTAAAACCGGACTCAACCGATACATGGCTCAAGATTGGCGCTGTTTTGCTGAGGCAGGAGCAATTCGAGGAAGCGCTTCTTGCCCATGATCATGCACTGAAAATCGCGCATCCTCCCGCCGGGGCCGAAAAAAAAATCCAAGGCAGGCAGAGGCATTCTACAAAAGAGGCGTCTGCCTCCAACAGCTGATGAGGCTCGAAGAGGCCTGCATCAGCTACGGTGAGGCGCTAAAGATTTACCCCGATCACCTCCTCGCTTTGAGAAATCGGGGCCTGTTGCTGGTTGATTTATGGCGGGGCGACGAGGCCCTGGTGGATCTCCGCAAGGTGATCGAGCTCGAACCAGATTCCGTCGACGCCCTCAACAACTACTGCATTGCCCTCATTTTCCTGAAGCGATACGAAGAGGCCCTGACGATCCTTGACCGCGCGCTGTCAATTTCCCCCGAGATGGAGGAACTATTCAACAACAAGGGCAGCGCGTTGAAAAATCTCGGGCGCTTCGATGAAACGCTCGCAAGCTATGACCGCGCGATAGCGCTCAAGCCTGATTACGCGAAAGCCCACAGCAATCGAGGAAATTGCCTGGATGAAATGGGCCGATACGACGAAGCATTGTCGAGCTACAAGGACGCGCTGGCGTTGCAACCCCACCACGCCGACGCACACTGGGGCATTGCCCTTAACCGTCTTCGCGCCGGCGATTTAAAGACCGGCTGGGTCGAATACGAGTGGAGATGGAAGCTCAGATTTCTTCAGATCAAACAGCGGCACTTTGGGCAGCCGTTCTGGATCGGTGCCGAACCAATCGATGGCAAGGTTCTGCTGCTGCACAATGAGCAAGGCCTCGGTGACGCACTTCAGTTTTGCCGGTACGTCCCTCTCGTGGCAGCGCGCGGCGCCCGCGTTGTCCTGGAAATCGACGGGCCGTTGAAGGAACTTCTTTCCGGACTAAGCGGTGTCTCGCACTGTATCTCGAAGGGAGAGACGCCGCCTGTCTTCGACTTCCATTGCCCCTTGACCAGCCTGCCGCTCGCCTTTGACACCACGCTCGACACGATTCCCTCAGCGGTGCCTTATCTTTCCGTCGGCGCACATGCCACCGACTGGGGAGCGCGGCTTGGTTCACGAAACCTGCCGCGGATAGGGCTCGTTTGGTCAGGAAATCCGGATCACCATAACGACCGCAACCGGTCTATACCGCTACAAACCCTGTTGCCGCTCTTCGACGTTGAAGCGCAGTTCGTCAGTCTTCAGAAAGATATTCGTTCCAGCGATGAAGCCGTTCTTCGGGAAAGAAGCGATATTCTTCACCTTGGACCCGAACTTCAAAGCTTTGTCGACACCGCCGCGCTGATCGAACATCTCGACCTCGTGATCTCGGTCGACACCAGCGTCGCCCACCTCGCCGGGGCCCTTGCTCGCCCCGTCTGGATCTTGCTGCCGTACATCGCTGATTGGCGCTGGCTACTCGATCGTGAAGACTCGCCCTGGTATCCAACCGCGCGCCTTTTCAGACAAAGCCAGACACGTGAGTGGCATTCCGTCGTTGACGAAATGCGCCGGGCGCTGGCGAAATTTGTGACGGCGGTGCAATCTCGGCGCGGCTAGATCATGATCCGATCAGATTGAATCGGATCGTGATCTCATCTTTTTGTCCGAGCGTGATGTCCGCGCAAACGCTCCGCGTTTATCGCGAAGGAACACCGCCGCCCGCTTGGCGCCAACGCGGCCCTGCGGGTCCGGATCATGCGCCGGCTTCGGTGGCGTTTGCCGCGATACGAACATTTTTAGGCAAATTATCGCGCCAATATCAGCGAGATGTTCAGCGCGTTCCCTAACAGAGCGTTGAGAAGTGAAGTTCATAATTGCTGTCTGAGCGGGGTTGGGATTTGACTCGAGGAGAGCCAGGAGGCTGCCATGAGTACGGATTTCAGCATCAAACCGGTGGGGGCGCCGGTTGCAACGCCTATTGTATCGGCCGCTGGCGCCACATCCAGCGGCGCCGTCGCCACGCAACTGCCGCCAAGCCAGAGTGTCGGCGCCGTCGACGCGAGCGCCGCCGCCCGCAACGATTTACAGAGCTCAAGCGATTTCGTATCGCATCAGGCGTTTTTCGACCGCGCCGCGGCGTCGGTCGTGTTTCAGATCATCGACAGCAGAACCGACCAGGTCGTGCAGCAGTTTCCCGACGAAGCCGTGCTGCGCCGCCGCGCCTATTTCCACGCCCTGGATCTGGCCAAGGACGCGCCGGCGCGGCTTCTCGCCACCGATCTCAAGGCCTGAGGTCACGGCCTGAAGTCACGGCCTTGCGCCGCAAACTGGAGCGCTTTCGAGCGAAGTGAGTACCGGGTCGCGTGAAGAAAAACGCGTCAGGCATTCATCGCTTCAGCAACTCCTCCTCCCGCGCGATAAGCTTTCGTATTTCCTTCAGTGAGCTGTAAAGGGAGCCGCTCAAAATCAGCTTGCTTGCGGTCTCGATGGGCGTTCTGAAGCTAGGGGCGGCCTCCAGCAGATCCTTGACGAAGCCCATGTAAAGGTCCTGGTATTTCGGTATATCGTTTTCCAGATACATCATCTGGATGCAGAGATAGAGCCGCTTCACCGGCGTGTTGGCTGTTTCCGCGGTCAGGATGTCCTTCTCGCGCAGGATCGGTGCTTCGCCGTCGATCAGAAACGTCGTTCGCGTCTCCGAATTGGTGATGAGGCTCTTGCCGATGATGATCCGCTCGAACGGCTTTAGTACGACCTTCAGCGCCATCGCCGCCCTCCCTTGAGTTCACCCACCCGAGGAGCGATTGAAAATCCTGTGTCCCCAGATACCGCCGATCGAATCAAGAAACTACACACAAAATGGCATTCGCGGCAACCTGCGCAGCGCATGTCGCCGGCGGTCAACGTGCGTGCAGGAGCCGCGCGGCCGCCTTCCCTTGCGCGGCGCGGGCCAGTGCCGGCACTCGTTCACATCGGCTGCGATCCGCCCGGTATCGTCTACATCGCCGGTGGCGGGGACTGCCCGATTTCCGGCACGGGGCCGTCTCCGGACGACCGCCGCGCCCCGAAATCCAGCACCGCGGAAATCAGCGCGTCGATATCGCCGACGTCCGTGCGATGATTGACGATCGCCGCGCGTATCGCCAGCTGGCCGTCAAGCAGCGTGGTCGATGGCGCCGCAATCCCCGATTCCTGGAGGTCGATGACGATATCGCCATTTACCACGTTGGCGTTGGCGGCGCGATAGCGAAAGCAGACGATATTGAGCTGAACCGGCGCCATCAATTCCAGCCGCGGCTCCGCCAGTATCCGCGCTTTCAGATATCCGGCGAGCGTACAGGTGCGCTCGATCATCGCTCCCAGCTTCTCGGTGCCGAAGGCCTTCAACGTGAACCACGTCTTGAGCGCCCTGAACCCCCGCGACAAATCGGGCCCGAGATCGCACGGCCAGGGCGAGCCCGCGGCGAGGCCTCTGGTTTCCCGGCGCAGATAGGCCGCCGGCGCGGAAAACGCATCACGGTGTTGCTTGCCATCGCGAACGATCAGGAAGCCGGCGTCATAGGGCACCTGGCCCCATTTATGAAAATCGAGCGCGATTAAATCGGCGTTTTCCAATCCGGCAAGCCGCGGCGCCAGCGCCGGCGAAAGAACGCCGAGCGCGCCATAGGCGCCATCGACGTGAAACCAGAGCTTCTCCTCGCGGCACAGCGCGCTCAGCGCCTCAAGATCGTCAATGGCGCCGATGTCCACCGTTCCGGCCGAACCGACCACCAGAAATGGCTTCAGGCCGATCTCGCGATCGCGGGTGATCTGGGCGCGCAGCGCCGCGACGTCGACGCGGTGCGATCGATCGACCTCGAGGCTGCGCAACGCATCGCTGCCGAAGCCGGCGAGATCCATCGCCTTCGCGACGCAGCCATGCGCAGCCCTCGAGGTATAGGCCGTGAGCAGCGCGCCCTCGCCGCCGATGCCGTGCTGCCTGACGTCTTGCCCCAGCGCCGCCGTCCGCGCCACCAATACCGCCATCAGGTTCGCCATCGACGTTCCCGTGACGAAAATCCCGCTCGCTTCGCTTGGGAAGCCGAACATCGCGCGCGTCCATTCGACGATCTGACGTTCGACCTCGATCGGAATATGATCGCGGCCGCCGAGATTGGCGTTCAATCCGGCCGCCAGCATCTCCGCCAGCATGCCGACCGCGGTGCCCCCGCCATGCACCCATCCCATGAAGCCGGGGTGAACGTTGCCCGTCGCATAAGGGACGATGTAATCGGAAAATTCCCGGTAGACCTCGCCGAGATCGCAAGCCTGGCGCGGAAGCCCGGCGCGAAACCGCGCGCGGACCTCATCCGGTATCGGACGCCAGACCGGACGTTCCCTGATATTGGCGATGTAGTCGATCATGTCATCGAGCATGCGATGACCCTGCGCGCGAATTTCGTCCCAGCCTTGCGGATCGAGCGTCTGGCTCGATCCGGTCTGCTGCGGCGCCTCGCGCAACTTCCTGGTCACGACGCGCGCTCCCGGGCGCGGTCGTACGGCATCACCGCGAACGCCTCGAAAGCCTCGCGCATTTGTGGTGATTCGCAGGGAAACAGCTCCGGCGTATCCATCTTGTTCACGACGGCGGTACCACCACAAATGCTGTCAGACGGCTATTGTTGGTCCTGCGGCAAGGGCAATCGCGGCCTTTTGTTTCAAAACGGTAGGCCGGTTTGGTTAACGAGACCTTAACCGCCCGGCGCGCGGCGGCGGGCAACGAGGGGGTAATGAACCTCCGGGATCGAGAACGAAAATTTCCCGCCGCTCGAATACCCCTCCAGGGACCGTCATGCAGGATTGAATCGACGCGGATTTAGGCCGCGTGCGACACCGGCGCGGTCAAGCAGCTGCGCCGGGAACGCCGAAAATGACTGCACGGAATGATTTCCGGCGCAATTCGCCCGGCTCTTCAGGAACGCCCGCCCAAGCCGGCCGCGATGTTGCGGTTGATCTCGATCAGCGGCTTGAAATGATCGCGCTGCGGGCTGATCTGCAGCGCCGCCGTATGGGAGAGCACGAAGATGCCGATATTCGCGATGCTCTGCCGCACGCTCAGTGGCTGCGGATTTTCGTCACGCTGCGCTTCGCTGAGAAAGATCGTCCAGAGTTTGCGGTTGAAGACCAGCGCTGCGGACATCTGTTCAAACGTCGCATCGGCGTTGGTCATGACGGCTTGCAGCTTGTTGGCCGCCATCAACAGGGCCTTGGCTTCATTTTCACGAGGGGATGCGGTGGTATTTGCAACGCGGGCGTAGGCTTGAGCGGCAGCACTAGACATTCGTCACCTCAGCAACCCCTTTTTCCTCTGATAAGCTTCCAGCTTTCCTTTAGAGAACCGTAAAGCCGACCGCTTAAAATTAACTTACTAACGGCTTCTATTTGCTTGCGGAATCTCCGGCCGCTCACCCGGATCCATCACCAAACCCATCCTTCTCGCGAAGGAATCTCCCGCGATCGGGAACGCGGATTGCGTCCGCCCAACCGGAACCAGGCAAATCGGCGCAGCGGCACAACCAGCTTGCTGCAGGCCGAACAAGAGCCCGTACCTGCCCTCGTGGACCCGCGATCGGCCGGCTTCCGTATCGGCTTAAGGTTTCGTTAACCCTGTTTGCTAAGCAGCTGTTAACCACATTTTAAAAGCTTTTGTTCATATCTTCCTTTGGCTGAACACAGGTAGCGCGTTGGCCCGGAACTGGCCGCCTGCGATGCACACTTAAGGAAGGCATTCAAATGTCCAATATCGTCCTTACCGCCGCCGTCCGCCAGAATCTGCTCTCCTTGCAGGATACCGCCGCGCTGCTCTCGACCACGCAGGAACGTCTCGCCACCGGCAAGAAGGTCAACAGCGCGCTCGACAACCCGACCAACTTCTTCACCGCCGCCGGCCTCGATGCCCGCGCCAGCGACATCAGCAACCTGCTCGACAGCATCGGCAACGGCGTGCAGGTTCTGCAGGCGGCCGACACCGGCATCACCTCGCTGCAGCAGCTGATCGATACCGCCAAGTCGATCGCGAATCAGGCGATGCAGCAGCCGTCGGGCTACAGCACGAAGTCCAGCATCCAGTTCACCGGTACGGGCGTTCCCAGCGCGGCTGGCGTAGCAACTGCCGCCGACCTCACGACCAGCAAGCTCAACGGCGGGGTTTACACGTTTACAAATTCCGCCGGCACCGCCGTCACGATCACCATCGGGACCGCCCCTTCGGCTTTCAATCCCCTGACCAAGACGGCGCAGGTCAAATCACTGGACCAACTCAACCAGGCACTGGCGGATGCGGGAGTGAACCTCTCGGCCGTGATCACCGGCACTGACAGCCTGACCTTCACCTCGACCAATGACGGCGCGGGTCAGGTGATCACCGGGACCGTTGCCGCGACCGCTCCCGCCACGCTCGACGCGATCAATATCAGCGCCAACGCTGCTGGTGGCGGTGCCGGCGGTGCGGTCGTTCCGGCGGTGCCCGACCCGGTGTCGCAAACCGCTCGTGCGACCCTCGTCAGTCAGTACAACCAGATCATCACGCAGCTCACCACCACGGCGCAGGACGCGTCCTTCAACGGCATCAACCTCTTGGACGGCAACTCGCTGAAGATGATCTTCGACGAGACCGGCAAATCGACCCTGACGATTGCAGGCGTGACTTTCGATCCGGCCGGTCTCGGCCTGAAGTCGCTCACCCCCGGCACCGACTTCACCGACAACGTCCTGACCGGCACCGTGATGACGGCGCTCAACACCGCCAGCGTCGAGTTGCGCTCGCAGGCCTCGGCCTTCGGCGCCAACCTGTCGATCGTGCAGATCCGTCAGGACTTCTCGAAGAAGCTGATCAACGTGCTGCAGACCGGATCCTCCAACCTGACGCTCGCCGACTCCAACGAGGAAGCGGCCAACAGCCAGGCGCTGTCGACCCGCCAGTCGATCGCGGTATCGGCGCTGTCGCTCGCCAACCAGTCGCAGCAGAGCGTGCTTCAGCTCCTGCGCTGATTCGATCGACGCTGGATTTCGGCGAGGCCAGGACGGTTACGACGGCGGGGCTTTGCCTCGCCGCCTTTTTTTAACATCCTCCGCATGGAACGCTGCGGCGGGTTGATATGTCACCCACAAAAAAACGGCGGGACCGAAGCCCCGCCGTTCTGGTTTGACGGAAGTTTCGCCGGGATCAGCGCAGGAGCTGAAGCACGCTCTGCTGCGACTGGTTGGCGAGTGCCAGCGCCGACGTCGCGATCGACTGGCGGGTCGACAGCGCCTGGCTGTTGGCCGCTTCCTCGTTGGAGTCGGCCAGCGTCAGAGCGGACGAACCGGTCTGCAGCACGTTGATGATGTTCTTGTTGAAGTCCTGGCGGATCTGCACGATCGACAGGTTGGCGCCGAAGGCCGAGGCCTGCGACCGCAGCGTGATGCTGGCGGTGTTGAGCGCGGTCAGCACGGAGTTGGTCGAATTGTTGTCGAGGAAGTCGGTGCCGGCGGTGAGCGACTTCAGGCCGAGACCGGCCGGATTGAAAGTCACGCCCGTGATCGTCACGGTCGATTTGCCGGTTTCGTCGAACACCAACTTCAGCGAATCGCCGTTCAAGAGGTTGATGCCGTTGAAGGACGCGTCCTGCGCCGTGGTGGTGATCTGCGTGATGATCTGGTTGTACTGAGTGACCAGCGACGCGCGCGCGGCCTGCGACACCGGATCGACAACCGGCGCGGTAGCAGCTCCGAACGTCGCGGTACCGGCGCTACCAGGGGTAACCGCACCGATCGTGGACGAAGCGTTGTCGTTGTTCGCGGTGAAGACGAGGTTATTGGAGCTGTCCAGGCTGGCTTGCAGATCGCCGGCCGCCAAAGCGGTGTTCAGCTGGGCAAGCAACTCGGTGGCGCCGAAGGTGACGGTGAGCGCCGGGAGGCCCCCGCTCGCGGCGAATGCAAGAGTCTCACCGCTCTTGATGGCGGTGCCGTCAACCAGATTGGTCGTGGTGGAACCGACAGGGAGGGCGGCAGCCGAAGTAATCGTCGACCTGGTCAAATAGCCGCTTGGCTGCTGCAGCACCTGGTTGGCGATCGACTTGGCGGTATCGACCAGGCTCGACAGCGAGGTGATGCCGGTGTTGGCGGCCTGCAGAACCTGCACGCCGTTGCCGATGCTGTCGAGCAGGTTGCTGATGTCGCTGGCGCGGGCATCGAGGCCGGCGGCGGTGAAGAAGTTGGTGGGATTGTCGAGCGCGCTGTTGACCTTCTTGCCGGTGGCGAGACGTTCCTGCGTGGTCGCGAGCAGGGTGGCGGTGCCCTGCAGGGAGAGCAGGTTCTGGCGGACTGCGGCGGAGAGGGTAATGTTGGACAAGGACATGTGAACAACCTTTCTGGTGTAACTCAACCGTCGGCCTTCTAGGCCGGACACGGGCGAACCCTAGGAATTATATGGTCAACAAAATATGAATCGGCCCGGGAGACGTCCTGATCCCGGCCGGTTTCGAAAAATCATGGTTAAAAATGAATAAAAATTTTCGACGAGGTTAAGCAAACGTCAACGGCGCCAGGCCGTGCGGTTGACATGGCGCCACAAAAGAAAACGGCGGGGCCGAAGCCCCGCCGTTCTGGTTTGACGGAAGTTTCGCCGGGATCAGCGCAGGAGCTGAAGAACGCTCTGCTGCGACTGGTTGGCGAGTGCCAGCGCCGACGTCGCGATCGACTGGCGGGTCGACAGCGCCTGGCTGTTGGCCGCTTCCTCGTTGGAGTCGGCCAGCGTCAGGTTGGACGAACCGGTCTGCAGCACGTTGATCAGGTTCTTGTTGAAGTCCTGGCGGATCTGCACGATCGACAGGTTGGCGCCGAAGGCCGAGGCCTGCGACCGCAGCGTGATGCTGGCGGTGTTGAGGTTCGTCAGCACGGTGTTGGCCGAAGCGGTATCGACGAAGTCGGTGCCGGCGGTGAGCGACTTCAGGCCAAGACCGGCCGGATTGAAGGTCACGCCCGTGATCGTCGAGGTCGACTTGCCGGTTTCGTCGAACACCAGCTTCAGCGAGTCGCCGTTCAAGAGGTTGACGCCGTTGAAGGACGCGTCCTGCGCCGTGGTGGTGATCTGCGTGATGATCTGGTTGTACTGAGTGACCAGCGACGAGCGCGTGGCCTGCGACACCGCGTCGGCAACCGGCGCGGTCCCAGCTCCGAACGTCGCCGTACCGCCAGTACCAACGGTAATCGCGCCGATCGTGGACGAAGCGTTGTCGTTGCTCGTGGTGAAGACGAGGTTATTGGAGCTGTCCAGGCTGGCTTGCAGATTGCCGGCCGCCAAAGCGGTGTTCAGCTGAGAAAGCGACTCGGTGGCGCCGAAGGTGACGGTGAGCGCCGGGAGGCTCCCACTCGCGGCGAATGCAAGAGTCTCACCGCTCTTGATAGCGGTTCCGTCAACCAGGTTGGCCGAGGTGGAACCGACAGGGAGGGCGGCAGCCGAAGTGCTCGTCGACTTGGTGGAATAACCAAGAGGCTGCTGCAGCACCTGGTTGGCGATCGACTTGGCGGTATCGACCAGGCTCGACAGCGAGGTGATGCCGGTGTTGGCGGCCTGCAGAACCTGCACACCGTTGCCGATGCTATCGAGCAGGTTGCTGATGTCGCTGGCGCGGGAATCGAGGCCGGCGGCGGTGAAAAAGTTGGTGGGATTGTCGAGCGCGCTGTTGACCTTCTTGCCGGTGGCGAGAGCTTCCTGCGTGGTCGCGAGCAGGTTAGCGGTGCCCTGCAAGGAGAGCAGGTTCTGGCGGACTGCGGCGGAGAGGGTAATGTTGGACAAAGACATGGGACAACCTTTCTGGCGTTACGCAAACTACGGCCTTCTTGGCCGCATGCCGGACCCTAGGAAGCAAATGCTCAACGAAAACTGAATTTGCCTTGGCGGATACTTCGGTATCGGGCGGCTTCCAAACTCATGCTTTAAAAAGCGTAAAGACTATCCGCAGCCCTTGACGCACTCGGCGGCGTCGCGCCCAGGCGAAACGCCTGATCGGGCGTGAAGCCGATATCGGCGTCGACGAAAGGCAGGTGCGTTGCGACGGAATCGTCAAGAGAGAGTTTCATCAGGTTGGCGCGCGCGTGATCAGCGCATTGCCATCGTGCAGCTCGACCTTGATCTCCAAAGCTGACAAGGAGCGTGCGGCATGCCGCAACTGAAACACGGAGCCGGGCATGGATGCCGGTGAGCCGTCCGCCGAGGAGGGGCTAACTCAATCGCCGCAATTCATCACCCAGACGTGCGATCACGCTGTCCCAGTCGCCGAAGGCCGGCTGACGCAACAGTTTCGCAGTCGGGTACCACGGGGTGTCGTCGCTGCCCCGCATCCAGCGAAAATCAGCCGCGTAGGGAAGCAGGATCACGACGGGCTTGCCCAGCGCGCCGGCCAGATGCGCAACCGACGTGTCGACGGAGATGACAATGTCGAGCAACGAGATGACGGCCGCCGTATCGGCGAAATCGCGCAACTCGCCGCCGAGGTGGACCAGATTCGGCAGACCACGCAACACTTCCGAGTCCGCGTCGCGCAGCTCGCTTTGAAGACTGAAGCAGCGAAGCTGCGGATCCGCAAATAACGCGGCGAGCCGCGCCAGCGGGATGGAACGGTTGCGGTCATTCTTGTGTGACGGCGAGCCGGACCAGACAAATCCGGCGCGTGGCAACTCGGGCGGCAGGCGATCGCGCCAGTGCGCCAGACGCTCCGCGGAAGGTGCGAGATAGGGAACAGACGCCGGGATCGTCTCGGGCCTTGTTGCGAAGGCGAGCGGAAGACTGAGCAACGGACAATGCAGGTCAAACGGGGGAAGCGGCTCGCCTTGCGCGATCATGTCGACGCCTTCGAGCCGCGACAGGAGTGACAGCAATTCCGGCTGAACCTCGCAGACGACTTTCGCGCCACGGCTGGCAAGCAATGGCGCGTAGCGGATGAACTGGATGGTGTCGCCCAATCCCTGCTCGGCATGAAGCAGAATGGTCCTGCCGGAAACCGCCGCATCGCCGAGCCATAGCGGGGCGCGAAGCTGCCGGCGCTGCGAGGCAAACGTGGCGGTCTTCCAGCGCCACTCATACGCCCTCCAGCCGGCATCGAAATCGCCCAATGTCAGCCGCGTCATCGCGGCCTCGAAACGGGCCTCAGGGAATTCAGGTCCCTTTACCAGCGCGGCCTCGAAATCGGCGAGCGCCTCAAGCAGCCGGTCGAGGCGGCGAAGGGCGTGCCCGCGATTGGTCAGGATCTGCGGATGACCCGGCATCGCCGCGAGCGCCTTGTCGTAACTCGACATCGCGTCCACAGGCCGGTTGAATTGCAGCAGCGTATTGCCCCGGTTGACGAGCGCGCCGACATGGGAAGGATTCTTCGCAAGCACGTCATCATAGTTCGCGAGCGCTTCATCGATGCGCTCGAGTTCGAGAAAGACGTTGGCGAGATTAAAGAGAATTTCCGGATGGTCCGGCGCAAGCATCAAGGCGTTGCGATAGCTTGCGACGGCCTCCTCAAGCCGTCCCGCCGCATGAAGCGCGAGCCCGAGATTTGTCATCGCCGCCGCAGAACCTGAATTGACCTTGAGCGCCTGCGACAGGAAGCGCAGCGCCTCGATCAGGCGTCGGCGCCGGAAGTTGACAATACCCAGTAAGTGGAGCGCGTCGAAATCGTCGCTCCGGTATTCCAGGATCCCGGTACAGAGTCTTTCGGCCTTGTCGAGATTGCCATCTCGAAACGAATGATCGGCCTGCCGCTGCATGCGGGACAGGTTCGGCACGGCGGCATTTTTCCAATTCGCCGGCAACGGGCATCTCCAGAGAGCACAGACCGTTTCGAAAGCGTGATGGCTTCGCCCGGAACGCGCGGGCCAGGAGACCTTTCGAATCAACCGTTGCCCAACAGGCTATCATTTCCGCCTGCAATCCGCCTGCGGTGCCACCGTTTTCATCTCAGTCGCCAGCACGTTTGGTCCGCAACTTGCATCGATCGTCCATAACGCTTTCGTGACATAGGTGACCCAAATGCGATTCTCACGGATTTCCCGCGCCTCTGCGCTGGTGGCTTTGCTTTGGTCGCAGCAGCCTGCCTGCGCGGCGAGCACGCTTCGCATCGCGATGACCGCCTCCGATATTCCGACGACGACCGGGCTTCCGAATAACGGCTTCGAGGGCATGCGATTTCTCGGCTATCCGATTTTCGAAGGGCTCGTGCTGTGGGACCTCGCGGGAACGGATCATCTGGCGGGTCTGCGTCCTGGATTGGCCGAGAAATGGGAGCAGGCGGGCGACGACAACAAGACCTGGATCTTTCACCTGCGCCACGGCGTCAAATTCCACGACGGCACTGATTTCAATGCCGACGCGGTGGTCTGGAATCTCGACCGCTATTTCAAAAGCGACAGCCCGCAATACGAAGTTACAAGTTCGGCGATGACGCGGGCGCGGGCGCCTCTGGTCGGGGCTTACAGGAAGATCGACGATGATACGGTCGCGATCGCAACGACGAAGCCCGCATCCTACTTCCCCTTCATGGCCGTCTATATTCTGTTCACCTCGCCCGCTTCCTTCGAAAAGGCAGGACGCGATTGGGCAAAGGTGGCGACGCTGCCCGCCGCCGGCACCGGGCCTTTCCGCATCTCGAAAGTCATTCCGCGCCAGGAAGTCGATCTCGTCCGATGGGACGGCTACTGGGACGCTGCGAAGAAAGCGAAAGTCGACAATGTGGTGCTGATGCCGATCCCGGAAGCCAACACCCGGCTCGCGGCGCTGCGTTCGGGCCAGGTCGACTGGATCGAAGTGCCGCCACCCGACGGCATTGCCTCGCTGAAAGCGGCAGGCTTCACCATCACCACCGGTTCCTACCCGCATGTCTGGCCCTGGTTCTACAACATCGGCGCGACGGGCAGTCCCTTCAAGGACGTGAAGGTCCGCCAGGCGCTGAATTATTGCATCGATCGCGATGGGCTTGTGACCTTGCTCAACGGAACGGCGGAACCGTCCGCGGGCTGGCTCAAGGCCAGCGACCCGAATTTCGGATCTCCGGAGAACCACTACAAATTCGATCCGGCCAAAGGCAAGAAGCTGCTCAGCGAAGCCGGCTTCACGCCCGAGAAGCCGCTTTCCTTCAAGGCGATGATTTCGACCTCCGGCTCCGGCCAGATGCTGCCCCTGCCGATGAACGAATTCATCCAGCAAAATCTCAAGGAAGCCTGCGGCGTCGATGTCGAATTCGACGTCGTCGAGTGGCAGATCCTCCTCAATGCGGCGCGCGCCACGCCCGACAGTCCGAACCTCAAGGGAGCGATGGTGCTCAATATCAGTTCACCGTCGTCCGACGTCGGCGTCATGGCGCGCTATTTTTCCTCCGCGAATTTTTCTCCCAACGGCTTCAATTTCGAGCAGTGGAAGGACGAGGCGTTCGACAACGCGCTGACCGCGCTCGCGGAAGCGAACGACCCCGCGGTGATTTCAAGCTCGCTGCGCAAGGCGCATGAACGGCTCGTCGACAACCCGCCATGGCTTTATATCGTCCACGACCTGAACCCGCGCGCGATGAGCCCCAATGTAAAGGGGTTCGTCTCGCCGCAATCCTGGTTCATCGACCTGACGCTTGTCAGCATGCAATGAAACCCGGCGCGCTACTTCTCCAGATATTTCGCCGGCGGAAAGTCGCGCGAATAAACCGGATTGGCGAGAAAGGCCTCCCTGCCGTAGGTCCAGAACTGACTGACGTCGGGATAGGTCTTGAAGACTGAATTGACGAGGCGCCCGTCCTTCCGCGTCACCTTGCGCAGATAGACGTTGCCGACGACGTTGCCGAGATCGTCGAACTTCACCGGACCCCGCGCCGTTTCGACGTTGGTGGCGCGAAGCGCTGCCATCAATGCAGGCCTGTCTTCCACCTTGCCATTGACGGCCTTGACGGCGGCTTCCAGCACCGCGCCGTTGACGTAAGTGCTCGCCGCATAGAAGCCGGGATCGTATTTGAACTCCTTGCGAAAGGCCGCCGCGAACGTCTGGTTCGGCCTGGCATCGAGCTCGGCCGAATACCAGCAGGTGGTGACGATGTCCAAGGCTTCGTCACCCATGTTGCGCAACACCGCTTCGTCGAGCGCGGTCATTCCGCCGATCACCTGCATCTTGTCCTTCAGGCCGTAGTCGACGAATTGCCGCAGAAACCGAAAGCCGTTCGAACCGGCGAAGCCCAGAAAGATCGCGTCCGCATTCTTCAGCTGCGCCACGTAGCTGCCGTAGTCGGGCACGGTGAGCGGCGGAAACAGCTTCTGGACGATCTGGCCGCCATTGTCCTCGAAGACGCGCTGAAAGCCGGCGCACATCTCTTGCCCATAGGCAATGTCGTCGGCAATCGTGATCATCTTCTTGTATTTGAGTTCCTTGGCGGCATATTCGCCGAGCGGATGCGCGCACTGGGAGGAGGTAGAGGTTGCGCGGACGAACCATGGGTTGGCGTGGCGCTGGGTCATGTCCTCCGCAGCGGCAACCGAAAGCGTCGGAATCCTGTTCTGACGAATGTAGTCATCGATCGCCAACGCCTCGAACGCTGCAAGCGGCCCGATCAGACAATGGACGTTGTCCTTTTCCACCATTTCCTGGGTCTTGCTGCGCGCGGTCGCCGGGACGCCGGCGGTGTCGCCGACCACCAGCTCGACCTTGCGGCCCGACATCATGTAGTCGCGCTCCTTCAGATACATGATGAGCGCGCGCTCCATATCGATGCCGCCGGAAGCCAGCGCGCCGGTCTTGACCGTCAACAGGCCGATGCGGATCGCTCCGTCGGCGGCGCGCGCTCGAGAGGGCGCCACCATGCTCGACAAACCAATTCCGGCAACGCCAACCACAAATTCACGGCGTGAAATTCCCATAATGTCCTCCCTGATATCTTCTTCGATTCCAATCGACCGGTCGTTTGTTTTTTCAACGACTTCTGACAACCGGAACCACGACGTGGCAAGAACCTCTTCTGGTCTATATGGAGCGTGGTCGTCCCTGCGAACAGCTTCTGCGGCCGGTCGCGCGGATCATCGTGCAGGAACGGCCCGCATCCCAATAGTTCGTTCTTGAAGTTGGAGAGTTTCGCACCCGTGGTTGCCTGCCACGCATAGTCCTTTCCGCGAACGCTCAACGCAATGCGATATCCCTTGCGCACGACGATCGAAGTCGGCCATATTTCGACCGCGAGATCAACCGGCTTGCCGGGCTGCAACGGCTTTATCTCGTCATGGGTATGGTAGGGACGGTACGGCCGGGACAAGGTTTCATCGAGCTTGCGATGCGAGGCGCGCAGCCAGCCCTGCGCAACCGGCGTATGCGGATCGATCGCGCCTGCGAACGTCACCTCGCGCATGTCGGCACTGAAGACGCGGAAGACGGCAAAGATATCGGCGTCCCCGGTGCTGGATGAAATTCGCAAATTCGCCGCCAGCGGACCCGTGATCTCCGTGTCTTCCGTCAGCGGCCGCGACATGAAGGTCAGGCCGTCGCCCATCGCCGCAAAATGGATCTCGGCGTCCTGTGCGGGCGGCGCCAGGGAAAGCGTCTGGTCCCCGGGATCGAGGTAAAACTTCGTCCACTCCGTCGACGGCAGCGGCCAGTCGGCCTCGTGCCGCTCGACGAAACGATCGACGTGGCGGACCTGCAACTGCACTTTCGGCTGCTCCGCCCAGCCATTGGCTTCGCCCTTGAGAAAGAAATCGAAGAAGCGTCTCTGCAAATTCCGTCCGTAGTCGGTGTAAAAATGCGTCCAGTGCTCGAGGCCATGGCATTCGAGCCATTTCTCCTTTGACGCCGCGCGGACAAAGCCTTCGAAATTTCCCCGCGTGTGCAGGCCCTGGCCGCCCCAGTTGGCCGCCGACAGAAAGGGCACGGTGACCTTGTCCCAGTTGGGCGAGCGCGCCTTGTGGTATTCGTCGTCGAGCGGATGGGCGAGAATGTCGTCGCCGAAACTCGACCGGTTACGCGCCAGTTCTTCGTCCGACATGGTTTCGTCGCCGCACACCAGCGCGCCGCTGACGATGCTGCGGGGTCCCCTCTCACCCAGCCCGAACTGCACGGTCTTCACCTGCATGTCGTACCAGTTGGCCCAGAACGTCGACAGAATGCCGCCATGGTGCGTCATGTCGCGGTACCAGTCGGCAGCCCCCTCCCAGATGCACATGGCCTTCAAATGCGGCGGCTGCAGCGAAGCCACCTGCCACTGGTTGATGGCGTAATAGGAGATGCCATTGAGGCCGACATTGCCGTTCGACCAGTTCTGGACGCCGGCCCATTCGATGCATTGATAAAAATCGCGCGTCTCGCGCGGCGAAAAATGATCGACATGGCCGGGCGACCGTCCGGTGCCGCGCGAGTCGACGCGCACGCAGACATAACCGTGCGGCACCCATTTCTCGGGATCGACCACTTCCCAGTTCTGATACTTGTTGGTCGATCCGTAGGCCACGTCCGGATGGTTCGCGATCATGGCCTGCCATGCGCTCGGATAGCCCTTCTGAAAGGCGAGGCCCTTGGCGTAGGGGCCGTAGGTCAAGAGAACCGGCCATTTCCCTTGCGCCTTCGGCCGGAACACGTCCGCACGGACCACCACGCCGTCGTCCATGACGATCCCGACGTCCCATTCGATCAGCATCCCGTCCTGCTCGACCGGCTCGGCCATTTCCCCGTCCTTTTCTTTTTTTGCGTCTTGTCAGGCGAGTGTTCAGTTTTCCGTTCAATTTATCAAACGAAAAATGCCGGTCACGGGGCGTGCGAGCCCGCGGCCGCCAAAAGCGCGTTCCATATAAGGATTTGGATCGAGAGCCCGGGCCGCGACCTCTGCAATGTCACGAGCCGCCCGCTGACGCGGGCGAAACCGGTTGAGCCCTGCCGGCCTGTCGTTACGCCGCGCGCTCCCGGCTGAGCCGGGCACGGCGATGCAGCATCGCGGCGAAGGCTTCGAAAATCCTGCGCATCTGCGGCGGCTTGTAGGGAAACACCTCGGGGGAATCCATGTTGTGCACGACCGCGGTGTTGTCGGCCTCGAAAATCAGCAACGCGCCGCTTTTGTTTTCCGCGCAGTCGATCGTGAAATAGTCGAGGCCTACCCGCTCGGCGATCGCGGCGAGCGCGCCTTGATGGCGGACGGCAAAATCGCGATCGAAGTCGCGCATGAAGCTTTCCTCTTCGAGGCGCTTCTCCGCACTGAAGGCCATGCCAGCATTGAGGTACCAGATATCCCAGCGATCGGCGATCGCCATGTGACAGGCAAAGGGCCGGCCGTCGACGAACACGATCCGGTATTTGCGGAACAGGCCGTCGCTGCCTGCGTAATCAACGAAGCGCGCGACGAAGAATTCCTGCTCCGGCCGATCGGCCAGATATCGCTCGACCATGGCACCATCGTCGACCCTGGCAAGCCCAACGCCCGCATGCGAGCCGCGCGGCCGGACGATGATCGGAAATTTCAATTCTGCCGGCACGCCGGCACGACCCGCATTCGAACTTGCGGCCTCGGATAATTGCGCGCGCGTCACGCAAGCGGTGGCGGGGATGTCCAATCCTTCGATGCCGCGCAGCAGGCCGTGCAGCTTGTCGCGGTCCAGATTGCGGACGAGGCGCGGCGGATTCAGAAGCGGCCGCGGCCAGCGCGGCGCCGCCACATCGATCTTGCGCAGCGTCTCAAGACATTCCTCCGAATCCGAGGCGATCACGATCGCAACGTCGTGCTCGGGCAGCGGCGCCGGCAAATCCACTCCGGCGACGACGTAAAGCGTCTGCAGCTCGATGCCGGAATTTTCCAGCAGGAACTCGATCGGCGTATTGCCACCCATGTCGATCGCGGCCGCGAGCGCAAGAACGCGCAGTTTCGGCATTTCCGACGAACATGGCGACCGGTACAGTTGATGGAAGGCGAGCACCTCCGCCTGAATGGCGATTCCCACCTGCCGGTCACCGAGGAGCTGCGTGATCAGTGACAGGTCGAGCCCCTCGCCCGCGCCGGCCGTGCCGGCGGCAAGCTTCGAGACCAGTTCGTCCCGCAGCGGGCGAAGATCGGCGCCCTCGAACGCCATCGTCGTCAGTCTCGCGAATCCGATTCGGTCGGCGCTCGGGTAGCGCACAAGACGGGTCGTCGTGCCGTTCTCAAGCTCCATGGGAATTCCTCGCTTCAAGGCCGTCGGTGCGGGCGAGCAAGCTCTCGAGCTTCGCGACCGCCGTGCCGACCTGGTCAAGTGCGCGCTGCAAGTTTCCGCGCGCCGTGTCCTGGTCGGATGACCACGCTTCCGAGACGAGGCGCGCGCTCGCGCTGATGCGAAGGGCCGCGGCAGGACTGCTCCCGTCGCAGCCGAGCGCGACAGGCTGGCCGATCAGGCAAGGTTTTGCCGCATTCTCCGGATCATCGGCGGACGCGCCATCCGCCGCGCCACGGGCAAGCGCGCGGTACAGCGTCCTGCAATCTTCCAGGGATAGGACGCCGGTCCCCTTCCGGATCACGAACGAGAAGATGGTGCGCTGAGCCAGTTCTTCATCGTCGGCGCCGGTGTCGCCGGGTCTTTGCTGCGGCGGCAGCAGGCGAAGCGAGGGTGAGGATGCGATGATCCGCTCGACCCCCTTGCCGAACGTCGTCAGCGCCATCATGCGAAATGCGTCGGGCACACGATAATAGGCCCCGATTTCCTCGAGTGCCGCTTCCCAGCGAAGCCATTGGCCAAAATTGGCCCTTACCGGAAAACGCGACCGCAGGTTCGGCCAGTTTCGCGGCCAGTCGCTGCGGCTGTTATATTCGAGAAGTCCAGGCGCGATGTCGGTGGCCGCGTCGAGATCATCAGCAAGCGCCGAGGGTACCAGCAGCGCGCCGCTGAAGGGCGGGCCGGTGAAGAACTTCGACCCGGTGATGAGGACCATATATCCGCGATCGAGATATTTTCGCAGCCGCGCGCGGCCGAGGCGCATCTGGCAGGCGTCGACGACGATCTGAACCTGGCCGGGCCAGCGCGCCGCGATTTCGTCGAGACATTGGTCGCTCGGGGCCCGCCAGCCGAACTTCGAGGAATCCATCACCTGAAGAAGTACGTTGCTTCCGCTCGCGACCGATCTTTCGAGCGCGCCGAGAACCTGGGAATCGCTTGACCCTTGCGGGCGCCCCTCACCCGCTTCATCGAACAGCCGCAGCGCGATGCTGTTGACGGAATGAGCAAGCCCCGCGATGGGCTCTCCCTTGCGAACCTGGTTTCCGTTCGCCGTCGCGGCACTGAAATGATAGCCGCGCGCCGTATTGACGGTTCCGCTTCCGGTCTGATCGGCCGCCACGACGATCGTCGTCAGCGCGGGGCCGAGCAGCGCGCGTGCGAGAAACAGCGCCTGAAGCTGCGAGTCCGTGCCGGACGGCGAAAAGACAACATCCGTCTCTGTCCGGGACAGGCCGAGACAGGCCTTCAGCTCGTCCCGCATCGCCTCGATGCGGGTATCGAACGCGGCTTCGATGCCGACGGCGATGGCGGATTGCATCAGCGCTTCCCGCGCACGCCGCGCGCGGTCGTAGGCGCGCTGCGATATCGACGTCGCGGTGCTTGAGGAGAAGCTCAGGGTGTCCGGACAGGGAAATGGCTGGCAGCCATATTCATTGAGCCCGCTGGCCGGATTTATGATCAGTCGCGGGTCACCGCCACCGCTGAGCAGCTTGTCCAGCGGCGCGAACAGCCTGGCCAGGGCCGAGGCAGAACGGGATTGATCTCCGGAACTCGCCTTCTCGGCCACCTGGGACCGAACGCCACCATTAAGCATTGCCTAGACCCCACGCCCAAACCGCCGTGCATGGCCGGAGCGACACAATGGCTCCCATGGCAGCCAAGGCGGCGTTAGCCCGCTTTCCAAGAAGTAAACAGGTATGGTTAATGAAAGCTTTATTTCGGGTGACGCGCGGGACCGCCCTTTCCGCCGCCGGGCAAGGCCGCGGCTTAACCGCCGGCCGGCAGGAACTTGGTCAGCGTCAACCCGGCAAGCATCGAGGTGGTTTCGTAGGATGCCTGCAGGGTTGTCTGCAGCGCGAGGATCTCGCTGGCTACCTGCTGCGTCGAAGCGGTTTCGGTCTGGTCGACGATGTTCTGCAGCAAGGTCTGGGTCTGGGATTGCCGTGCGCTCGCCTCCTTCATGATATTCTGGGCAACGGCAAAATCGGTTTGAATATCCGAAATCGCCTGCTGCCCGGGCTGGGGCGTCAGGTTTGTCGCGGTGCGCTCGCTGAGCGCTGCGACCTGCCCGGCGGAATTGGCACCGGTCGGAGACGCCGTGACGGCAGCGAACACCGCGACCCCCTCGAGCTGTGTACGGATCGCCTGCTCGTTGGCCTGCGCGCCGTATTGAACCGTGATCAATGAATCGATCCGGGCCGTCGACGATGCCCGCGGCGATGGGCTGGAATTGCCGGTATACCAGGCCACCGTGTTGACCGGGTCGTTGACGAGCGAAGTGGCCGAACTCAGTGGCGAGCCGGAGACCCGCAGCGGCGACTGGACGGCGGTTACGGTCGGGCCGAAGCCGAGTGCGGCGAACGCGGCGGAGTTCGAACTCGTCACATTCAGGCTCGCGGCGCTATCGGTATGCAGCGTGATCACGCCGCCGCTGACGGTCGAGGGTATCGAGGTGCCCGTGATCGAGTCGATCTTGGACAACAGCGTCTGAACGCTGTCGGTGACATTGAGCTGGTTGCCGGTCGCGCCGGAAGCGACAAACTTGATCGGCGTGCCGTTGACGGTGATGGTGTCGCCGGGCGCGAAACTGGTGGAGAGCGAATCCGTGCCCGGGACGCCGGACAGAGCGGTTGCGCCGGTGATCGGCGCGGAAGGCGGCCCTGCCTGGTTATTGACCGCGCTGCCGGTGGCCGTTCCGGGATCGAAGAAGTTATGCCCCGCTTCGACCGCGGAAGCCGCAACCAGCGTCGTATTGGCCAGCGTGCCGATCGCCGTGTTCAGCGCCGCGTTCAGATTGCCGGCGGTCGCCGTCGGCGTCGCTCCGATGACAAAGCTGCCGGCGGGCGGCGGGTTGGCGCTCGACGCCGTCAACTGAACGGAAGCGGTGGTGCCATCGGGCAGATTGAAGGTCAGGCTCACCTTGTCGCCCGGGTTGGGATTGGTGGCGCCAAGACTGATCGAAACCGCAGCCGGAGAACCCGATGGACCGGTCACGGTCGCGCCGGTCAGCGACGACGATACCGAATTCAGCTTCAGGCCGAACGGCGAGCCGGCGACGTCCTCGGCGACCGAGACCGAGGTAGCGGTCGGCTGCGTGATCACGAGGCGGCCGAGGCCTGTGGTGCCGTCGGCTTGCGCCCGCTCGGCAATCACCTGCTTCAGACCGGCCTTGGTGCCGTTGCCGTTCAGGATGTCGTCGACGGAAGCGACCGCGGGCGTATTGGTCGCGCTGCCGGAAAAGATGAAACGATCGCCGGCCTGGGTGTTGAGAATTCCCACGATCGCAGACAGCTCGGCAAATGCGCTCTGCTGCCCGATGGTTTGTCCGGAGCTGTTGATGTCTTGCGGCCCGGTGCCCGCCTCGCTCTGCACCTGTCCGGTGATATTCGACAGCGACTGCAATGCGGTATTGGCGGTGCTGATGACGGTATTGACGTTGGTGATCGTATCGCCGAACGCGGAAATACCGGCGAGTTGCGATCGCGCGGCGACCGCAAAGCCCTCGCCAACGCCCATGCCGGAATAGGTGGTCGATTTCTCGCCGGTCGCAAGCTGCGTCGACAGGTTCGTGAGCTGGGTGTTGAGGTTCTGTACTGCCTGACCGAACAGCGAACCACCAGGACCTATGATACCATTAATCGCCATCTGGATCGCCTTACAGTTGCATCTGTTCCAGGGTCGTCATCATGCTTTGGACGACCGACATCACGTGAGCATTGGCGGCGTATGAGTTTTGCAACGCGATCAGGTTCGACATCTCGTTGTCGATGCTGGGTTTGGCAGTGGAATCGAATTTCTGCTGCAACGTGCTGACGACGACGCTCTGACCCTGCTGCAACTGTGTCGCCGAGGTGGCAGCGCCGGCCTGCTGGCTCAGAAACTGCTGCAGATAACTGCCGATCGTGCCGCTGAACGGCGCCGTGGTTGAACCGAGGCCGGTTTTCGGCGAGTAGGTGAACGTTCCCGTGGTCAGTTGCGAGAAAATGAAGTCCGAACGGGTGGTGTCACCGGCCGGCGTCGGCGGCGAGTTATTGAAGACAGTGAGGTTCGCCGGACTGTTGAGGAGAGCCGGATTGACACTGATGCGTCCGGCAAGGCCGGTCAATTGCGAACCGTTGCTGGTGATCGCGCCCGTATAGAGCGTGCCGGCGTCCATGAACAAGGGCAGTTGAGGACTGCCTGACGTCAGCGAGGAAACTGTTGATGTGACGGAAGCTGCGTTCACGGTCGCGCCGGCGGTCAAGTCGTTGAGCACGCGCAGCGTGCTGCCGGAGGGATTTGAGAATTGAAGATGGTTGAGGCCGAGCGCCGCGTTCAACTGCGTGACCACCGAAGCCATACCGCCGGAGAAGTTGATCCCGATCACCTTCGGACTGGCATTCGGCGCGTTCGGCAGCGGCAAGGCGGCCGGATCATCGACGCGCACGATCGACACCTTTTGCTGGGTGTTGGTCGTGTTGTCGGTGTAGGTCAGGTTGATCGTATTGCCTGGCTGCAAATTGGCGACATTCAGGTCGAAGCCGGCCTGCGTCCCGGAAGTCACCGCCGTCCCGGGCGTGGTTTGATCCGACAGCGAACTGGCGAGCGTCGCGGCGAGCTGATCGACCTGGGTCTGCGCCTGCACCAGGGTCTGGTCGCGCAGCGTCAGGTCGGCAGCGATCTGCCCCGAGCTGATTGCCCCGTTTGCGACTGCGTCGAAGGCGGCGCCGTTCGGAAGCCTGATCGTAAGCGACCCCACGCCGGATTTGGTCGGATCGGTATTGTAGAGCGAATTGGGGGTCAGCGTCCCCGCCGACGTAAAGGCAAACTGCGAGGCCATCCCGGAGCCCACCAGCTGAACGCCGGTGTTCGTAAAGATATTGACCTGGTTGGCACCGTCGGTGACAACCTTGACATCCACCAGTTTCGCCAGATCGTTGATCGCTTTATCGCGCTGATCGAATAGCGTCGCTGCGGAGGGATCGGTCGGACTAATACCCTGCAGCTTGGTGTTGATGGCGGCAATCTGGTTCAAGTCCGTGTTGGCCTGGTTCACGGAAGCGCCGATGTCCTGTTCGACGTTCGAACGAAGCGTCTGGATGCCTTGCGAGGTTGAATTGAGTTGCTGCGCCAGCGCCTGCGCCGCGCCCAGCGCCGTCGTCTGCGCCGACAGACCGGTTGAACTCGTCGACAGCGCCTGCAGAGCCGTCGTAAAATTGTTGAACGCGGTCTCCAGCGTCCCGGTGCCTCCAGGCGTCCCGTAAAGGCTTTGCAGTTGGCTGAGAATATTGGAAGTCTGATCGGCAAAGCCGCCGCCGCCGATTTCGGTACGCAACTGTTTCTGGATGAATGTATCCAGTTCGCGGGTGACGCCGGTGACCAGGACGGATGAGCCGGGACCGCCGCTCGGCACTTCGATCTGGTTGGTGCTCTCGGCGACGTAGCCCGGCGTATTGGCGTTGGCGACGTTGGACGACGTGATCGAAAGCGCAGCCTGGTTGGCGCGCAAGCCGGACATCGCAGTGGCAAGGGCTGAACTCAAACCCATCTTTTTTGCCCGCCTTGAATTGGATCAAACCGATTCTTGCCGACGCCGATCAGCGCAGCACGTTCAGCAAACTCTGAACCATGTCGTTGGCCGTGGTGATCACTTTGGTATTTGCCGAATAGGCCTGCTGGGTCACGATCAGTTTTGTGAACTCGTCGGCGATGTCGGTGTTCGACCCTTCGAGCGACGAACCTGAGATCGATCCCGACCCGCCGAGGATCGCGGGACCGGACTGATCGGTCACCGCATAGGCGCCACCGTCGAGCGCCTTCAGGAAGTTGGTGCCGTTGAAATGCGACAGCGTGATCGAGGCGAGATCGATGTTCTGCCCGTTGGAGAAAGTGCCGACCACGAGACCGCTGTTGTTGACCGCCACCGACTGAAGCTGGCCGGCGGCAAAACCGTTCTGCGTGATGCCGCCAATGGTTGCCGCGCCGCCGGATGTAGCGAATTGGGTCAGGCCACCGCCGGGAATGGTGAATGTTACGTTCGAGAGTGTCTGACCGGCCACCGCGATGGTCGGGATGTTGATGGAGCCGCCCGCCGGACTCGTCAGGGCGCCGTTGGAGTTGAAAGTGAAATTCTGACCCACGTTGGTCCAGGCGGTCTGCCCAAGGGTGGCATTGGGATCGTTCTGGTAGAACAGGTTCCAGCTGTCCACATGCGGATTGCCGAGGCTCGCGCTGTCGACCTTGGCCCAGCGCAACTGGACGTTGATTGGCGTTCCCGCCGAATTGAAAACCGTCACCGCGCCACCGCTGATGCTCTGATTATCAAAGGTGGCGAGGTCGCTGCCGATCACGACGCCGCTGCCGAACGTGCCACCGCCGGTACGGGTCGCCGCGATCGTGGTGTTAAAACCAAGGTCGTTCAACACACTCGTAGGGCCGGTGATTTTCAGATCGTTTGCCGTGCCGGTGTGAAACGTGATTGCGCCGCTGGCACTGATGGACGACGGGGTAGAGGCACCGGTGATCGAAGCGATATCGGTCAGCAGTGTTCCCATCGTGTCCGTAGTGACATCGACGTTATAGGGTCCCCCACCGGCGGCAAAGGGTCCGGCCGACGATCCGCCGCCATTTACAAAGTTGATAGTGGTCGTGACCGGGAGGGCGGTCGTGCCTGTGGTGATCGTAATGGAGTGGGTCGCAAGGGCCGATGCGCCGGCGAACGCGTTTAGTAGCGTGCCAGAGGCAAGTGGACCCCCGCTCACCGTGACCGGCGCGCCGGTAACCGTGGTGTCGCCGAAAGGCGGCGGTGGCGTACCAACCACGAGCGGGCTCTGGATGAAATCAGAGGGACTGAGCCCACCCACGGCCGTGATCGTTCCAGGTTGAGCGCCCGCGGCTGCCCCCGTGACCGGTGTGGTCGGAAGGTTTGCGGAATATTGAATAGTCGTCGTCGCCTGCGCCGGAACGAAATTGTTCTGAAATTGCAGAACCTGCGGAATGTTTCCGAGCGGGTTGCCGGTCTTTGGATCGACCGCGACTCCCATCAAATAGTAACCGGCGCCGTTGACGAGGTTGCCGTTGGCGTTCACCTGGAAATCGCCGCGGCGCGTATAGTCGACGACGCCTGAGAAGACCGGCGCGTTGTCGGTGATCCCGGTTGGTTTTTGCACCGAGAAGAACCCGTCGCCATTGATCGCGATGTTGGTCGCAACCGTCGAACTCGAAACCGTGCCTTGCGATGTAATCGTCTGTTGCGAGAAGGCGGTCACACTGCCGGCGGGTTGCTTGTTGGGCGACAGCGCGTCCGGGATGAGATCTTCGAAAGTAGTGTTGATGCCCTTGTAGCCGACGGTCGAGGCATTCGCGATGTTGCCGGAGATGTTCTGCAACGCGAAGGACTGGGACTGCAGGCCGGCAACCGAGGTATTAAGCGCGTCGAAGATACCCATAACCTTGTCTCCACATTCGATTCCAACGGCCGGGGCGCATTGCCGCGCATGACCGTCGTCGAAGGAGACCTCGCAATCACCGTGCCAAATGCGAGAATCGAGTTATTTCAAATACTTAAATAGAAATCCCCGGTCCGGGGACCGGGGCACAATTGCCGGGCGGGCAACATTTGCCGGGAGCAAGAGGTCGATATCAGCTCGCCGACGGCGCCGCCGGGTGGAACACCAGGGCGTAGCCGTCCATGCAATAGCGCAAGCCGGTCGGCTTCGGCCCATCGTCGAACATGTGGCCAAGATGGCCGCCGCAGCGGCGGCAATGAACCTCGGTCCGCAACATTCCGAAGGTGCGGTCTTCGGTGGTGCCGACGGCACTTGCGAGCGGCTGATAAAAACTCGGCCAGCCGGTGCCGCTCTCGAATTTCGTTTCCGAGGAGAACAGCGGCAGATCGCAACCGGCACAGGCAAAAATACCCTTGCGGTGCTCCTTGAGCAGCGGGCTCGACCACGGGCGCTCGGTGCCCTCCTTGCGCAATATTTCATACTGCTGCGGGGTGAGCTGGGCGCGCCATTCCGCGTCGGTCTTTTCGACCTCGAATTTCCCTGCGGCCCTTGCGGGTTCACCTCGCAGCCAACGCAGGGCCGCAAAGCCAAACAAACCAGCGGTAGACGCGAGCAGGATGCGGCGGTCAATCATGATGGTCTCCGTGCGAAGCGAACTCTCGGGTCGTTTGCTCTCAGATACGGGGCGCGGGGGTGAAAGTTACATGGATCCCGTGGAAAACGTCTCACATTCTTGCGAGGAACCGTAGGTCAGGAAGCGCCGTCGCCTTCGCCGGGGTTCGCCGCGGCTGGTCTGGAAGATTCCCGGCGAGAAAGTTCAGGACGAGAAGGTTCAGGGCGAGAAAGTTCGGGCTTTGGCCGGCCCGGCGGCGGGCGAGGCCGCGGTGGCCGGGTTCCGGCCTGCCGGCTTGCCTCGGCCACGCGCGCGTCGCGCAAGCGTTCCTGGGCTCGCACCCTCTCCCGGTAGCGGGCCAACGCGCCGGCAGCGGCGGAGGCCCCTCGCCCCCACATTCCGATCACCTGTCCAGCGACCCGGCCGGTCGTGCCACCTGCCCACACCAGCTCGAACGGAGAAAACAGCCGCCAACGCTCGTCGCCCCAGAGAATGCTGCGGGCAATCAACTGGCCTGCCATCGCCGTTGTGCTCATTCCCTGGCGGCCGAAGCCACTCGCGACCCACAAGCCCTTACGCAGCTGGCCGATCTGCGGCATGCCATGCACGGTCTGGCCAATCGCGCCCCCCCACACGTCCGCGATCTCGACTCCACCGAGCCGGGGAAAAATCGTGCGAATGCGGCGCGCGATGGCGGAGGCGAAACGCGCTGGCCTTGCATCCCAGGTGGTTTCCGGGCTCGCCCACAGCAACCGGTCGCCGCCCACGATCCGGAATTGATCGATGCCATCGGTGTCGATCACCGATCCCTTGAACGCGATCGTCTCGGCGAGAGACTCGCCGAACGGCGCGGTGATCGCGGCGTAGCGCCAGACCGGCAGCAGCGTTTCCGACAACCGCCGCGAGGGCGCACCGAGATGGACGCTGCCGGCGAGCACGATGTGCGACGCCCGCAGCCGCGCCGAGGGCGTGACGATACGCTTGCGGATACCGGATGCGTCGATACTGACTACCGGCGTGTCCTCGAATATCCGTGCCCCCGCTCGCTTCGCCAGCGCCGCGAGGCCGTGGACGTATTTGCGGCCATCGACCTGGAATGCCCTCGGAAAATACGCGCCATGGAAATAGCGATCGGTCTTGAGGTGATCGCGAACGCGGTCGATCTGCCAACCTTCGACTTCCGTTTCGAAATCTTCGGTCAGCATCTGCAGTTCGCTGATCAGCCGATCGCCGGCATCGACGTTGGAGACTTCAAGCGCGCCCTCGCTGAGCGCAATCCCCGGCATCAATTGCTCCGACGCATTGGCCCGGACAAATTCGGCGCCTTCCTTCGACAGCGCCCAGAGTTCCCTTGCGTCCTCAATACCTATGCGTGCGATCACGTCCTTGATCGGAAGACCATAGCCCGGCATCACCGTGCCGAGCTGATGGCCGGATGCGCCCCAGCCGACGCTGCGGCCCTCGAGCACGGCGACGCTCGCGCCGAGGCGCGCAGCCTCAAGAGCGACCGTCAGGCCGGCAAGCCCCGCGCCGACGACGCAGATATCGACGTCCAGATCGAACGAAAGCCGCGAGCGCTCGTGCGCCGTTCCGGTGTCCGGCCTGCGGGTCGTGCTTGTAGAAATCTCGCTCATATCGTTTTCTTACGGATCGATCTGGCGCTTGTCACCTTGTCCTGAGCGTCAGTCTGTACATTAATCCGGGACGATTGAACCGAATCGAGATGCGCCATGCGCCGTTTGATGCTGCTGCGGCACGCCAAGACCGAAAACGACGCCCCGAGCGGCCGCGATGAGGACCGCCGGCTTGATCATCGCGGCCACAGGGACGCCGCCGAGATCGGCGGCTGGATCGGCCGGCATCCGCCTTTTCCCGATCTGGTCCTGGTTTCGCACGCGGTCCGGGCCCACCAGACCTGGGAAATCGCGTGGGAGGCGATGAGCGAGCTGGTTCCGGAGCCGCAGGTCGAGCTGATGCCGGAACTCTATGGCGCCGATGTGTCTCAGCTGCTCGAAACCATCCGCGACGCATCTTCGGCCGATCCGCAACGGCTGATGATCGTCGGGCACAATCCGGGAATGCACGAGCTGGCGCTCGCGCTTGCCGGTAGCGGCGATCCCGCCGGACGCAAGGCGCTGACCGACAATCTGCCGACCTCGGGCCTTGCGGTATTCGACTTTGAGATCGACGATTGGGCCGACGTGGCCATCCGTCGCGGCCGTCTGGTGCTGTTCGTCAGCCCCAAACTTTTGAAGCAAACTTCGGGCGACTGACCTCTGGCGATCATCAGCCCAAATGGTGTTAAAGCGTTTTCGAGCGAGTTAAGGAAAACGAGTCAAAACAGGAGATTAGAGCGCTCGGTTCTGGTTCAATCTGAACCGTAGAAGCTCAAGGCTGATCACCAACGTGGAGGCGCAGATGTTCAACTCTATTCTCGTGCCGCTCGACCTTGCCGATACCGACCTGGCGAAACCCGCGATCGCCACGGCGGCGACGCTTTCGCAGACCTGGAACGGCACGGTGCGCCTTCTCAATGTGCTGCCGATGACGCCGGTGATGCTGGCCGAATATGTGCCCGCCGATTTCGATACCCAGCAGCGCCAGACCTCCGAGGAGGCGCTCGCCATCGTGGCGCGTGAATCGGGCATCGCCCCCCAGCGCATCTCTACCGCGGTGCGGCAGGGCGGCATCTATCATGAGATCCTCGAAGAGGCCGCCGCGATCAAGGCCGACCTGATCGTCATGACGTCGCACCGGCCGGCGATGCGGACCTATTTTCTCGGCTCCAACGCCGGCCACGTCGTGCGCTACGCCAAATGCTCGGTGCTGGTGGTGCGGCATTAGCCGGAACGGCGTGTGGCGACCGCGTGACGGCACCGCCGAAATCACATTTCAATTGCGCCCGTCTGCGGACAAAAGCTCACGGTAACAATGCCTTCGGCAACTGATTGAAGGTGTAGTCGAGCGGCCGGTTGCGCGTGATAAAGCCGCCTACTTGCCACGCAAACAAGGCGGCGAAGCCGACCAGGAACAGCGCGCCCGCCCATTCGCCGGTTGCGACCGAGCGCGCAAAAAGCCCGGCCATTGCAACGGCGACCAGCGTCACGCACATGATCGCCGCGGCATAGACCCGCGGCCCCAGGCCGCCGACCAGCAAAGCCCTGCTTCCGGCCCTCGCCATGCGCGCATGCAACTCGGTCAAGAAGGCGCGGTATTCGTGGTCCTGCGGCGCCATCAGGGCAGCAGTCTGCCAGCTGGTCGAAAGGATGGCGATGCCTGCGCCATCGGCATTTTCGATATCGGCGCGAAACCGTCGCGCCTGCATCGACACCGGACGGTACGACAAGCGCACGGTTGCGATATCGGCGTAAGGCCACACCCCGGACCGGCCGGCAATGCGCCAAGACAGCCCCCAGTCCGTCAGTTCGAACTGATGCGCGGCGCCGATCAGCGACGCCTTGTAGGCGTAGCGGGTGGGCGCGTCAGTCTCGCTCGACAAATCAGACGGCACGGGCAACGGGCCGACCTTCGCTCGAAAACGCGCCAGCGCGGCACACATGCCGCAATGCGAGAAGACCGAAAGGCATGGTCCGGACCCTCCCCGAAAGTTCGAATGAGTTCATTGCGTCCGCTTGCGCGCATCGCCGGCTTCATCTTACAAGCGACGCATGGCCGAAACGACTTATTTTCCGCGCCGGCTGATCCTCGCCGGCGCCGCGATTTCAGGAGTGCTGCTGGCGCTCGCCGTGCACATGCTCGGCGCACGCTTCGGGCTCGACCTCGGCGGCCTGTGGCGATCGGATACACGTGAATTCATGCCCGCGGGCGCGGCGCTGGCGTGGTGGCTGATCGCAACGGTTGGCTTCTGTGGCGGCTATTTCACCGCGACGCTGATGGACAGCGCGGTATCGGGCCAAATTCCGCAGCGCATGCGGCAATTCCTGATCGCGGTCGGCGTCCTCGTGCTGGCGGGCGCCGGCCAGGCCGCCTCGGCGCCCAGTCCGATTCCGACGGTCTCAGGCGTCATCGCCGGGCTGGCGGCGCTCGGCCTTGGCGCCGCGATGGCATTCTGCGGCGCGCATTTTGCGCTGCGCAAGGCCTAGCTCGCCCGGGCCGAAACAGGACGTTGCGGCAACTGTACATCCCAGGCGAGACCCAGCAGAACCAGCAGACGCAATATCAAATAGGTGAGATCGATCTCCCACCAGCGCCGTTGATTGGAGGCGGAGTTGGGTTCGGCGTGGTGATTGTTGTGCCAACCTTCGCCGTTGGTGAGAATAGCTACCCACACGTTGTTGCGGCTGTTGTCGTTGGTCTCGTAGTTGCGGTAGCCGAACAGGTGCGGAAAGGAGTTTCCGCACCAGGTGATATGCCAGACCAGAATGGTTCTGACGACGACACCCCAAAGCCAGACGCTCGCGCCGAATTTGACCGCCGCGCCGCCCGAACCGCCGAATGACAGTTCGATCAGGAAGCCCGCGGCAAAATACAGCCCCGACTGGGCAAGCGTGATCCACAACACGGCGCGTTCGATCCAGCGATAGAACCTGTCGCGGATGATATCGCGCGCGTAGCGGTCAAAGGCTGTGTTGTGGCTGAGTTCGGTGTTTTCCAGAAATAGCCAGCCGACATAGGACCAGAACAGGTTGACCAGCGGACTGTGGGGATCCGCCCGTTCATCCGAACGGTGATGGTGCAGACGATGCGTCGCCACCCACCGGGCCGGCGTATCTTCCACGCAGCAGACCGCGATGATTGCAAGTGTGTGCTCAAGCCAAAGCGGGCAGCTGAAGCTCCGGTGGCTGAGCAGCCGATGATAACAAAGATTGATTCCGCCGATGCCAAAGACGTAGGCCCCGATGACCGCGAGCGCGACGCCGGTCGCGCTGAAGAACCATGGCACAAACGCCAACAACGCAAGCAGGTGATAGACGCCAACGGCGAACGCATGTCGCCAATTGATCCGTCTTTCAGTTGCACCGATCGGAAGCGGCAAGGCCTGCGCCCGCGCCGCAACGGCGCCTGCGGCGCTGCCAAATTCCTTCATCAATTGCCTTGTCCCGGAATATAAGCAGCTCTTGTACACGATCCCCGGCCGATCGCAGCACCGAATGTCACGGAATTACCCGGGCCATGGGATTTAGAGCGATTGCACCTTTCAACCCGTGATCCCGCGAACGCAAAAACGCCGCGCGAGCGCCGTCAGCGCGACGTTTTGTCTCAAGCGGGCTTGTTTGTGAAAGATCAGTTCGCGGCGCGACGATTGACCTTGCTCTCCGCCAGCATCGTCAGCCTGCTGCCGGTCGCCTTTTCTCGTCGAGCGCGCATCCGTTGTGGTTCAGGAACACAACCGCGCGATCCGTTGGTCGCGCTCACGCCGATATGTTCGATTACGGATGCGGCGCCAGGCGGTCGGCGACGCCGTTGTTCCTGCCCGCGGCTAAAACGCCACCCCGGGAACATCGGAACACCGCAAGCCGATGGAACGGGGAACGGCTGGCGCGGGGCGCGACTCAGGCTCGTTTTCGATGCGTCGCGTCATATGTAAGGCATATGACGGCGGCGCCGATCCGGGACCAAAGCACACATTGTCAAGGACTGCACAACGGAACGTTTTTGCCTTATGGGTCTTTGCGTCACGGCGATCCGCGCCACTTGCCGGGGATCGCTTCGAAAAGGCCGCAATTGTTGCCGCCCTGCCGGGAGGACGAATGTATCGACTGCTGACCACGCTCGGGCGTGGCTTCAAGGAACGGATCGGCTGGAAACGGCTCGGTATCGCTGCGAGCCTGGTCATCATCGCCTTCGCGATCACGACCCTGGTCCGTACCCTCAAGGGCATCGATACCGGCGTGATGCTGGTCGCGCTGACTGAAATTTCCCCGCATCACATCGCCCTCGCCGCGCTATGCGTGGTCGGCGCGTTCTGTACGCTGACGTTCTACGATTTCTTCGCGCTGCGGACGATCGGCAAGAAACACGTACCCTACCGGATCGCGGCGCTGTCGAGCTTCACCAGCTATTCGATCGGCCACAACATCGGCGCCACCGTGTTTACCGGGGGCGCGATACGCTTCAGGATCTATTCGGACTACGGCCTGAGCGCGGTTGACGTCGCCAAGATCTGCTTTCTCTCCGGCCTGACGTTCTGGCTCGGTAACGCCTTCGTGCTCGGCATCGGCATGGCCTGGCACCCCTGGGCGGCTTCCGCGATGGACCAGCTGCCGCCCGCGATCAACCGGCTGATCGCGCTCGGCGTCGTCGGCGCCATCGTCGCCTACTTCGTCTGGCTCAGCCTCGGCGAGGAGCGACGCGAGCTGGGGCAGAACGGCTGGAAAGTGAGATTGCCCTCGGCACCGCTGACGCTGGTGCAGATCCTGATCGGCGTGCTCGATCTCGGATTTTGCGCGCTCGCCATGTATTTGCTGATGCCGGCGCAGCCGGACATCGATTTTATCTCGCTGGCGGTGGTGTTCATTCTGGCCACCCTGCTCGGCTTCGCCAGTCATGCCCCCGGCTCGATCGGCGTATTCGATGCCGCGATGCTGGTCGCGCTGCCTCAATTCGGCAGGGAGCAATTGCTGGCAACGCTGGTGGTGTTTCGCATCCTTTACTTCATGATCCCCTTCGGCATCGCGATCTCGATCATGGGCACCCGCGAACTCTGGCTCAATGTGGTGAAGCCCTGGCAGGAACGCCGCAGATTGAGCGAGGCTTGCCCCGCCCCGGTCCCCGGCGAACGGCCCGAGGTTGCCGAGGCGAACGCCACGTTACCTTTTGCACGGCGCTCCCGCCTTCGCTGACGCTCATCATTTAAAGCGCGTCGCGCGATCCGGATTTGTCGCGCCCGGGGCGGCAACGTCCCCGGGAAGTGGTCCGTCTCAGCGCGCAGGCGCGGGCGCGGCGGGGTTTTTTCGTGCCGGCCGGCGACTGCGGCTTCACCGCCGGGACCGGCGCCGGCAGGTACTTGGCGACAATGGCGGGATCGATTGAAGCGAGCTCGGTGTCCGGCAAACGGTGCCAGGTTTCATTCTTGCCAAGCAACGGCGTGAGGACATAACCGCGCAATATGAGATCCTGTCCGTCGGCGCTGATGGTCATCTTCGCCTTCCAGACTTCACCATCGCGTGGATCCAGAATATTGCCGCCTTCATATTCGAGGCCGTTGCGCTTCATGTTCCGGATAAAGGAAATTCCGAGCACCGGCGCGTCCTTGCGATCATCGCTGCATTTCGAGCAAGTTTCGTGCACGGCCTCGCCGGGCTTCGGAAATGTCTTGGCGATCACGCCTTCGAAGAAGCCGTCACGATGATCAACCATGAGAACCCACACCACCGGCTTGCCGTCCTCGACCTTCTGCCACAGCCCTGCGGCGGTTGGCTCGGCGGCCCGGCCCGGAAGCGCGGCCGCGAACAACACGGCGAGCCCGGTCGCGATCGGAAGCATCGGTCGCAATCTGGATAAGACATTCCACATCGTCATCACCTGATCAGCCAGTCGAACAATGCCGGAGATTACGGCTATTTCGCCGACGGTTCCAGTGCCGCGGCGTCGCAGACCGACGCCGTTGCGACGGCCCGCGCCGCCACGAATATGTCGCAACGCCAGCGAGGGAGCCGCGTTCCGCCGCTCAATTGACGCCAAGCTTTTTCTGCAGGCTCGACGAGGACGTCGTGTACTGGAATACAAGGCGCTTGTCCGGATAGACGTAACGGTGCGCCTTCTGGGCCATCAGCGATCCCTCATGGAAACCGCAGAGGATGAGCTTGAGCTTGCCGGGATAGGTGTTGATATCGCCGATCGCAAAAATTCCGGGCACGCTGGTCTCAAAGGCCGAGGTCTCAACCGGCACGAGGTTGTGCTCAAGCGCAATGCCCCAGTTCGCAACCGGCCCCAGCTTCATGGTCAGGCCGAAGAACGGCAGCATGGTATCGCACGCGATCTTCGAGACGACGTTGTCGTTGCCTTTTATCGTGGCGCCGCTGAGCACGCCGCCCTCGCCTTCAAGCGCCGTGACCTGACCGATCTTCAGGTCAAGCTTCCCGGAGGCCACCAGCGCGCGCATCCGCTCGACGCTGTGAGGCGCCGCGCGGAATTCGTCACGCCGGTGCAACAGCGTCACCCGCTTCGCAACCGGATGCAGATTGAGCGTCCAGTCCAGCGCGGAATCGCCGCCGCCGACGATCAAGAGATCCTTGTCGCGGAACTGCTCCATCTTGCGCACCGCATAAAACACCGAGGTGCCTTCATAGGCCTCGATGCCCGGCACCGGCGGACGCTTGGGCTGGAACGAGCCGCCGCCGGCGGAGATCACCACCACCTTGCACTCGAATACCTTGCCGGCATCGGTCGTAACCCGAAAGGCGGGATCGCCGATCTTCTCGATCGTCTCCACCATCTCGTTGAGATGGAAGGTCGGATTGAACGGCTTGATCTGCTCCATCAGCGCATCGGTCAGCCCCTGCCCGGTAACGAAGGGAATTCCCGGGATGTCGTAGATCGGCTTTTCCGGATAGAGCTCGGCGCATTGGCCGCCGATCTTGTCGAGGATGTCGACAAGATGGACTTTCATATCAAGCAGACCCAGCTCGAAAACGGCAAACAGCCCGCACGGGCCCGCGCCGATAATCAGCACGTCGGTTTTGATCGCTTCGCTCATTTTGCTTCTTTTCGGTTGGACAGGGCCGGCAGGGGCCTTGGCTGCGCCTGTCTAGCCAACACGCGAGAGGGAGGAAAGCCATAAATAATTGGCGCCGGGGACCGCGGCAACCCCTTGCAGGCGTTCGACAACTGCGGTGTAAGGGCATGAATTTCGGAGATTGTCCCCGTGAACGCCCCTGCCCGTCTCGATCCAGCGCCGCTTCTTGAGGATTTTCCATACCGGCTGACCGACAATGTGCGCTTCGCCGATCTCGATCCCAATCAGCACGTCAACAACGCGGTCTACGCGACCTATTTCGAGACCGGGCGTGTCACGCTGATGAAGGACCGCAGTTACGGACTGATGCCCGAGGGCCTCGCCTGGATCATGGTGCGGCTCGATATTCACTTCCGCGCCGAACTGCGCTGGCCGGGCACCATCGAGATGGGGCTCGGCGTCTCGAAATTCGGCCGAACCTCCGTCACCTTCGACCAGGTGGTGTTTTCGCAAGACCGGTGCGTCGCCTCGGCGCAAGGGGTGACGGTGCTGATCGACGAGGCAACGCGCAAGCCGACGCCGCTGACACCAGAGATTGTCAGGAATTTTCAACCGTGGCTTCGCCGCGGCATGGAGGTAGCGCAGCCGAAGTTCTAGAGCGAGAAGACTTTTCGTTGAATTGTCATCTCGCTCTATCTTTTTGCATGAGCATGATCTCCGCGCAAACGCTCCGCGTTTGTCGCGAGGGAAAACCGGTACCCACTGTTCCGGATCATGCTCTAGGCCTGCCGCTCCGGCGTCGAGACCACGAGGCCATCGAGTTCGTCGGTCACCTTGATCTGGCAGGACAGCCGCGAATTCGGCCGCACGTCGAAGCCGAAATCCAGCATGTCCTCTTCCATCGGCGACGGTGGACCGACCTTCTCGCGCCAGGCCTCATCGACATAGACATGGCAGGTGGCGCAGGCGCAGGCGCCGCCGCACTCGGCTTCGATGCCCGGGATCGCGTTGCGGATCGCCGCTTCCATGACGGTGGCACCGTTTTCGACATCAATTGTGCGGGTTTCGCCGGTATGGTCGACAAAGTGAATCTTGGCCATGTTTGCTCGTGCTGCCGGATGAGAGAGGTCCGGGCTGTCCTATAACGGGTCGATCCGCTCCGCGCTAGTGCAGGGGATTTGACCCGTCACGCCACGCGTTTGATCGTCTGGGGATCAGGACCGGTGCAGGATCTCGTCGATGGCCGTGCGGGCCAGCGCCACGGCGTCGTTGAGTTCGGCCAGCGCCCGGGCCGGATCGCCGCCGCTCCGGATCAGGGCCTCCAGACTGGCTGCGGCATCGGCCACGCCAACCGCGCCGATCGCGCGCGCCGAACCCTTGAGCGTATGCACCAGCGCAGCGGTGTCGGAGGGCAAGCTGGCGAGGGCGTCGACCAGACTGACAGCCTGGGCTGAAAACATCGCCAGCACCTCTTGCTCGAGGCCGACATCGCCGAGCGTCATCCGCCGGAGATGGACGATATCGATTGGACCGTCATCGGGAACGAGTGGCGGCGATGGCATCCAGTCAATCCGATCCAGACGAAGGGGCATGACGATCATCCGAAATCTTCCCCGCCTGCGCGATCCAACGGGCGAAGTTTTCGTCAGCCAATCATGGAAATGGTTAACGGAACGTTTGGCGTACCCCGCCGCAAGTTCGCCTTGTTTTCGACGAACAGTTGCCTCAATTGACCGTCACGCGCGAGAATTCCAAAGCCTCGTAAGGCCTTACGGGATGACGCTGTTAACGATGATTAAGATTGTATTAATCGCGGCCATTTCATTCGCATCGGCCAGCCAATAGGATGTTTGCCAGACCTAGCGGACAGGCCGACCTCCATGGCCACGCGTTGGCGCCGCAGGAGTCGGGTAATGACGCCGGTTTCGGGCTTGCGGGCGGCGTTCGCGCAAGACTCTGCCGGGATGCGTAAGAGATACAACGAGGGCTCAGACTGAACATGGCGAACAATCCCAAAAAGGTCAAAGACCCTACAGAAGTCGCGCTTTCTGCCATTCAGGAAGCCTTGAACATCGGCGACGCTTCAGCCCACAACGACGCTGCGCCCGCAGATCCTTCCGCCTCGCCCGCTTACGGCGAGCCTTCATTCGACACCCGGCCCGGCAACGAGCGGCCGATCTTCGACGCGATCGAAGAACCGCTCGCGACCCGTCGCGCCGCCAATGACGACCGCGAAACCATTGGCCAGATTCTGCAGGCCATTCAGAAGGGCCGCCCCGCCCGCAACGTCTATACGCTGGCCACGCTTTTTGCCGGGGTCTGGATTCTGGGCGCCGTAGTGTTGACCATCAGTTTTCTGCCATCCTTGAAGGCCGCCCTCGGCCAGGGCAGCGGCGGCACGTTGGCGCTGGCGGGACTGGCGGCGCTGTTCTTCGCTCCCATCCTGCTGTTTTATTTCCTGGCGAGCCTGTCCTGGCGCGGCCAGGAATTGCGGATGATCGCGCAGTCGATGGCGCAGGTTGCCATTCGCTTTTCCGAGCCCGAGGGCGCCGCCAGCGACTCGATGGTGACCGTCGGGCAGGCGATCCGCCGGGAAGTCGCGGCCATGGGCGACGGCGTCGAACGCGCGATTGCGCGTGCCGGCGAACTTGAAACCCTCGTCGCCAATGAAGTCGCAGCCCTTGAGCGCGCCTACAGCGACAACGAGGTGCGGATCCGCGCACTTCTGCAGGACATCGCCCATCAGCGCGACAATCTGGTCGGACAGGCCGAGCAGGTCCGCAGCGCCATCTCCGGCGTGCAGATCGACCTGCGCCACGACATCGCGCTGATATCGGACGCGATCGCTTCGCGCGTCGACGAGGTTGCCAAGAGCATCACCGGCGCGCTGGAGGAGCGCGGCGCTCACATCACCAGCGCTCTCGGCAATGCCGGCGACAACATGATCCTGGCGCTCGGCGAGCGCGGCGGCGACCTGCTCGACCGACTCGAGGAAGCGAGCGCCGAGACGACGCGCGCCGTGCTCGATGCCAGCGAGCGGCTGACCACCAGCCTCAATTTCAAGACCGGGCACGTCCATGACGAGTTCGTCGAACTGGCCGACCGCGTGCACGAGATGCTGAACGAACGCATCGATCGCATCACGTCCGAATTCGAGCAGCGCTCCTCCACCATCGTGGACGGAATTTCCGAACGTACCGAACAGGTCCACGACTCGCTGAAGAACTCGAGCGACTCGCTCCTGCTCGAGCTTGAACTGCGCAGCGGCGACCTGGTGAGCAAGATCGACGACGCCGGCAACCGCCTGGCGGCGAACATCCTCAACTCGGGCGACAAGGCAAGCGAAGCGCTTGACGTGACGGTGAACTCGCTGGTCGCGAAGGTTGTCAGCCAGACGGAGACCGCGCACGATTCGCTCAGCATGCAAATGAATGCCTTCGATGAACTGGTGAAGAACCAGGGCGGAGAGCTCGCGGAAAAATTTGCGCGCGACAGCGGCACCCTCGGCGCCCTGATCACCCGCCACATTTCCGAGTTCGATCGCACCGTCAAAACCTTCGGCGGCGAGATCGTCGATCGCATGGGTCAGCGCACGCAGGACATCGCGGAAACCTTGAAGACCTATGTCGACACGTTCGATACGCGACTGAACTCGAATGGCGGCGAGATCACCGCCTCGCTTGACCAGCGCCTCATGCAATTCGAGACGACGCTCGGGACCCGCGTCGCCAATCTCGACACCTCGCTCGACAGCAAGATCAAGTCCTTCGACGATTCCATCGACGGCCGCCTCAAGTCGCTTGAACAGACCTTCGATTCGCGGGCGAAATCGGTCACCGAAACCATCGACGGCCGGCTCGGTTCGCTGGCTTCCTCGCTGACCGACGGCGCCGCGCAGGTAATCAGCTCGATCGACTCGCGCCTCACCCTGTTGACGACGTCGCTGACGGATGGCGCCACGCAGGCGGTCGAAGCGATCGATCGGCGCATCGCCAATGTTACCGAGACCATCGACGGTCGCAGCGTCCAGCTGACCGAAACCATCACGGCGCGCTTCCAGGAAATTCACCAGGGCATCGAGACCCGTGTCGGCGCGGTTGCCTCCGATATCGACACGC
Source organism: uncultured Alphaproteobacteria bacterium (assembly GCA_963742085.1). GTDB lineage: Bacteria > Pseudomonadota > Alphaproteobacteria > Rhizobiales > Xanthobacteraceae > Bradyrhizobium. The sequence goes on from CAVUKM010000009.1 coordinate 401,292, forward strand.
GCGTCGCGCAGTTCGAGGATCTCCTGGGTTCGCGCGTCGAAGCCGTGGCCGGCCGCATCGAGAGCAGCGGGCGGCAAGCCAGCGACGGTCTCATGGCCCGCGCCGAGGAATTGTCGCAAGGGATCAGGTCTCATGTCGAGGACGCGGAACGCTCGCTGACCAACCTTGTCGTCAATACAAGCGAGACCATCCAGACCGGCGCACGCGCGGCGCAGCAGGCGCTGCTTGCGGTTTCCTCAGACGTCGGCGCCCAGCTGAAGCTGACTTCGTCGGAAGTCGAACGCGCCCTTACCGCCGTCGGCAGCTCTGCCGCCAACTCGATCGTGACCAGCGCCCGCGACGCGCAGACCACCCTCGTGTCCGCCTCCACGGAGGCCGCCAGCCAGGTCAAGTCACTGTCCGCCGACGTGGAGCGAACGCTCTCGGCCGCCGGCTCGACAACCGCCGGCTCGATCGTCGCGGGTGCGCGCGAGGCGCAGACCACGCTGGTCTCGGCTTCCGCGGATGCGGCCAGCCAGGTCAAGTCTTTGGCCGCCGACGTCGAACGCTCGCTCTCGGCCGCGGGTCAAGCGACCGCCGCGTCGATTCTCGCCGGCGCGCGTGAAGTCCAGACCACCCTCGTCAGCGCCTCTTCGGAAGCCGCTGGCCACGTCAAGTCGCTCGCTAGCGACGTCGAACGATCGCTCTCGGCCGCGGGTCAGGCGACCGTCGCGTCGATTCTCGCCGGCGCGCGTGAAGTCCAGACCACCCTCGTCGGCGCCTCTTCGGAAGCCGCCGACCACGTCAAGTCGCTCGCGGGCGATGTGGAACGCACGCTGACGGCGGTCGGCGCGGATACCGCCGCCTCCATTCTGGGCAGCGCGCGTGAGGCCCAGAATTCACTGACGGCGACGTCGGCCGACGCCGCCAGCAAGATCAAGGCGATCTCGATTGACATCGAGCGGTCGCTCGGCACGGCTACCGCCAGCGCCACCGACGACATCGTGACGAGCGCCCAAAATGCGCAGAACACGCTCGTGGCGGCATCCAACGAAGTCAGCTCCAAGGTCAAGTCGACCACGGCCGAGGTCGAGCGCTCGGTTCTCGCTGCCAGCGGCGCCTTCGGCTCCGCCATGACCGGCAAGACCGGCGAGATCGTCACCTATGTCCAGCAGCAGACCGACCGTCTCGCGCAGATCGTCGACAGCAAGCGCGGAGCGCTGGTCGAGGCACTCGGCGCGAAGACCAACCAGCTCACGGTCGATATCGACCGCGTCACATCGGACGCGCTGAAGTCGATCGAAACCCGCGGGCAGAATTTCTCGCAAGCCATGCTGGGCAACGGCACCGAAGTGGCGCGGACCATCACTTCCGCCGGCGAACTCGCCACTAGCGCCGTCAACAAGTCGCTCAAGGAGCTGGAGCAGGCTTCGCGGGCGGCCATCGACCAGTCGCGCCAGGTCTCGATGGCGGCGGTGACCGAGATGCAGGAAACCAGCAAGATCCTCCGCACCGATACGGTCGCCCTGTTCGAACGCCTGCGCGAAGGCAATATCCTGCTGCAGGAAGTGCTTACCGGCGCCCACGACAACCTGAACTCGCTCGAGCGCGCCCTGGTCACCCGTGTGGCCGATTTCGTGTCGGCGATGAACGACGTCACCTCGCGCAATGGTGCCGCCACCCAGACGCTGGAAGACCAGTTGAGCGTCTTCAATTCCAAGACCTCGAAGGCGCTGGAGGACCTCGGCTCGCTGTCCAGCCAGTTCGAGACCCACGGCAAGACGCTCGTCGAAGCCGCGGCCATTGTTGAACAAAGCAACCGCAACACCACTGCGTCGGTTGCCGAACGCAAGGCGGTGCTGGAATTGCTGGTGACCACGATCGACCTACGAACCACCGATCTTGATCAGCGGCTGTCGCGCTTCACGAGCCTGCTCGATGAATCGCTGGCGGCCGCTGAAGAACGCGCCCGTGACATCGCCCGCGTGGTGGCAGAAACGGCGGGCGCGGGTTCAGCCGCGATCAGCCGGCAGTTCGAGTCGGTTCGCGCAGCGGCCGAAGAAGAACGCCGCCAGACCTCGCATGCCATGGCCGAGGTCTATCAGCAGAGCACGCAGGAAGCGGAAGCAATGTTCAAGCAATCCGCGGATCGCTTCTCGGCGATGGTCGCAAGCATGAAGCAGATGGCCGCTGAAATGCATCAGGAGCTTGAGGCCACGCGCGGCGAGCTTCGCCGGGGCGTGCTGGAAATGCCGCAGGAGGCTGCCGAGAATACCGCGCAGATGCGCAAGGTCATTGTCGACCAGATCGAGGCGCTGGCCGAACTGAACCGGATCGTTGCACGCCATGGCCACGGCCTCGACGTCGTCGTTACCGGCCGCACCGGCATGCACCGCGAGGAAGAGCCGATGCTGGCCGCAGCCGGCGGACGCGGCGAGCAGCGCTCCGCGCCGCGCCCGCGCGAGGCGAGCAGTGCATCGAGCCTGCCGCCGCCGGATTTGGGAATGCCTGCCGCGCGGCGCACGGAGGCTCCGCCGGTTTCCCCGGCAAATTCCGACCAGGGACGCGATGGATGGCTTTCCGATCTCCTGAGCCGCACCGATGGCAGCGCCGGGGCCGGCGCGGGCAATCGCGATGTCCCGCGCGGCCGCTCTCCTGCCCAGCAGGCCACCGGCGGCAATCCGCTGGAGTCGCTGTCGCTCGACATCAGCCGTCTGATGGACCGCAACCTCGCCGCCGAAATGTGGGATCGCTACCAGCGCGGCGAGAACAAGGCCTTCTCGAAGCGGCTCTATACGCCGGCCGGCCAGAAGGCTTTCGACGAAGTCGCCCGCAAATACCGCGCCGACCGCAACTTCAAGCAGACGGTCGACCGCTATATCGCCGAGTTCGAACGCCTGCTCGACGAAGTTGCGCGCGAGGATCGAGGGCCTGCGGCGCTGCGCGGTCACCTCACCTCCGAGACTGGCCTCGTCTATACCATGCTCGCTCACGCCGCGGGACGGCTCGGCTAAGGCTTGGGGTGGAAGCACGAAGCAAGAAACGGAGGCAGCGATGCCTCCGTTTCTGTTTTGGGCGGGAGCAAGATCGACAGCCATGCCGTTCAACGTCACCGTGATTGGCCGCTGGTCGTCGCTCTCGATACCTCATCGCGAGGGCGTCGATCTATTCGGATGACGCCAAGCCGCATTCAGAGGCCGCCTCCGGGCGGTCTGCGGCGCAATAGGTTTTCGCCGGCTCGAGGGCTCCAACCTCAACCGTGGATGGGCTGCGTCAGGGAAGAAATTCGCGGAACGCCGCGCCGCGTGCCTCGCTATTGTGCCTGCCGCCTCGGCGGCGCGGGTGCCGCCGGCACCGGGGCTGGCGTGGGCGCCGAGGCGGAAGCCGCCGCCGGCGCGCCTGAACTGCCGGCGCCGAACAGCAGGCGTGTCGGGTTGCGGTCGAGATTGTTCACCGCGCGGCTGATATCGGCGAGCGTGCGACGGCCATCGGCCATCAGGGTGCCGGAGCGCTTGTCGAAATCTTCCGCCAGTTCGCGGATCGATTTCACCGTCAGGAACAGTTCGCCGCCGTCCTTGCCGCCAGCCAGCGTATTGAGGCCGAGCATCAAATTGTCGGCCTTCCCCATCACGCCGTCGACCTTCAGCATGACGTCGTCGATCTTCTGGGCGTTGCGCGCCAGCGACGAGGTGAAGGTCTCGAGGTTACGCAGCGAGTTCTTGACCGCATCCTGGTTGTCGGCAACCACCCGGTTGATGTTCTGCAGGGTGCCGCGGATGGCCTCCGTGACGTCCTGCAGCGCGTTCGGGTCGGCCGTCAGCACGGGAACGCCATCCTCATCCAGGGGAACCGCGGGCGCGGCCTCCTCGCCGCCCTTCAGCGAAATGGCGGCAACCCCGGTAAGCCCCTGAAATTCGAGCCCAACCAGGGTGTCCTTGCGCAGCGGCGCATTGTTCTCGACCATGGCGAGTGCGACCACACGACGCGGATTGTCGAGCTTCACCGAGACTACTTCCCCTACCCGGATACCGTTAAAATTCACACTGCCACCGTTGCGCAGACCCGCCGCCGGGCCCTCGAAGACGATGCGCAGCGGGCTGCGGGCCTTGGTGGTGTGGAGGCTCTGGAACCACAGCACAAAGCCGAAAGCAGCCGCAATCACCGCCAGGGTGAACGACCCGATCAGAACGAAATTCGCCCGCGTTTCCATTCAAACCAACTCCGGTACCAAATAATCTAGCCCATGACAGCGCGGGCGCGCTTGCCGTGGAAGTAAGCCCTCAACCAGGGATGCTGCGAGGCCTGCATGTCGGCCATCGATCCTGCGGCAATGATCTTACCGTTCCCTAAAACCGCGATACGGTCGCATGCAGTATAAAGACTGTCCAAATCGTGAGTTACCATGAAAACGGTCAGGCCCAAAGTGCGCTGGAGGGTCCGGACCAGCTCATCGAAGTCGCCGGCGCCGATCGGATCGAGGCCCGAGGTCGGCTCATCCAGGAACACCAGTTCGGGATCGAGCGCGAGCGCGCGCGCCAGCGCCACGCGCTTGATCATGCCGCCGGACAGCTCCGAAGGGAAGCGGTCGGCAACCTCCGGGCGCAATCCGACCATGCCGAGCTTGGCCACCGTGATCTCGTCGAGCAGCCGCTGGGTGACGTTGAGATATTCGCGCACCGGAAACTGGATGTTCTGCCGCACCGTCAGCGAGGAAAACAGCGCGCCCTGCTGGAACAGGATTCCCCAGCGCCGCTCGACACCGCGGCGTTCGGACGCGCTTGCGGCGTCGAGGTCGACCCCGAACACTTCGATGCGCCCCGAGATCTTGGGGACGAGGCCGATGATGGTGCGCGTGAGCACCGACTTGCCGGCGCCGGAGGGGCCGACGAAGCCCAGGATCTCGCCGCGCTTCACATCGAGATTGAGCCCGTCGAGAACCTTGGTGGAGCCGAACTGCACCGAGATATCGCGTACCCGGATGATGGCGTTTTGCACTTCGGGGGCCATCGTCACATTCCGATCGAGGCGAAGAAGATGGCGAATACGCCATCCATCACGATGACGAAGAAAATTCCCTTCACGACCGAGGACGTGGTGTGTTGCCCGAGCAACTCCGCGCTGCCCTGCACCGCGAGCCCCTCGACGCAGGCGACAATCCCGATCACCGCCGCCATCACCGGCGCCTTGATGATGCCGACGGTGAAGTGATCGATCGAGATGGCGTCGCGCAGCCGAAGCAGGAATGCTTCGGGGTCGACGCCGCCATAAAGCCATGCCACCAGCCCGCCGCCATAGAGCGCCGCGATGCCGCCGAGGAAGGCCAGGATCGGCAGCGCGATGATCAGCGCCAGCATCCGCGGCAGGATCAAGACCTCGATCGGATCGAACCCCATGGTGCGGAGCGCGTCGATCTCTTCGCGCATCTTCATCGAGCCGAGCTCGGCGGTGTAGGCACTTCCCGAGCGGCCCGCGACCATGATCGCCACCAGCAGCACGCCGATTTCGCGCAGCACCAGCACGCCGAGCATATCGACCACGAAGATATCCGCGCCGAACTTGCGGAAGTGAAAGATGCCCTGCTGGGAGATGATGCATCCGATCAGAAAGGTGATCAGCACGACGATCGGCACCGCGCGCCAGCACACCTGTTCCAGATGATGCACGGTGGAGGTCAGCCGGAAGGCCCGCGGGTGAAGCAGGACCCGGCCGCTCGCGGCCAGCACGGCGCCGAGCATGTCGATCAGGCCGATCACGGTGCCGGCGATGCCGACCATGCTGCGGCCGACCTGGTCCAGCATGCCCGTGATCGTCACCGATGTGGTGTCGACCGCCGGCGACGCCTTCACCCGGCGCACCTCGTCGACCAGGCTCGAATAATTCGCCGAAAGCCCGGCGATCTTCGCCTCCACGCCGCCCTGGGTCAGGTTGCGGCGAAGCCGCTCGATCAGCCAGGCTCCGAAAGTGTCGAGCTTGGAGACCTGCGACACATCGATGAAGATGTTGGCCCGGCTGCCTGTCAACCTCTCGGCATCGGCCACCATCTGTTCAAGCAACGGCGCAAAGCGGGCGGTCCATGTCCCCGCCGCGCACAGCGCAAGCCCGTTGCCCCTTGCAATCCGCTCCAATGTCGGGTCGCCACTCACAATCCCAACTCCTGTGCCGATTCTTTCCCCGGCCGTCGAGGAGGAAAATCCAACAGCGCTGCGATAACCTTGTAGAACAAGTTCCTAACCAGCCATACTTGGTCGCGCCGGGCAAGCATGCGGTTCGGAAATTGCCAGATATTAAAATGACTTCCAGCAAATCTCCAACGCTTGACGCGCGAATCGAACGTTGGCCGATCGCCGGCCACTTTACCATCAGCCGGGGCGCCAAGACCGAGGCGGTGACGGTCGTGGCGGAGGTCAGCCGCGGCGGGCGTACCGGGCGGGGCGAATGCGTCCCCTATCCCCGCTATGGCGAGACCCCGGAAGCCACCCTGGCCGCTGTCCTGTCGATGCGGGAACCGATTGGCCGAGGGCTCGACAGACAAGCCCTGCAGGCGGCGATGCCGCCCTGCGCCGCCCGCAACGCGCTGGATTGCGCGTTGCTCGACCTCGAAGCCAAGGCCGGCGGCCAGCGGGCGTGGAATCTGCTCGGACGCTCCGCCCCCCGTCCCTGCACCACGGCCTTCACGATCTCGCTAGGGTCTCCGAAGGCGATGGCAGCGGCAACCGCCAGGGCCGCCCACCGGCCGCTGCTCAAGATCAAGCTCGGCGGCGAAGGCGACGGCAAGCGGATCGCCGCCGTGCGCAAGTCGGCCCCGGAATCCGAGCTCATCGTCGATGCCAATGAGGCATGGACGCCGCGAAATCTGGAGCGAAATCTCGCCGCGTGCGCCGAGGTCGGCGTTACCCTGGTCGAGCAGCCGCTGCCGGCCGGCCAGGATGAGACGCTCAAGCGCATCAAGCGGCCGCTCGCCGTGTGCGCCGACGAGAGCGTGCATGACCGCGCCTCGCTGGCGGGACTTCGCGAACGCTACGACGCCGTCAACATCAAGCTCGACAAGACCGGCGGGCTGACGGAGGCGCTGGCCATGGCGGACGTGGCGCGCGCGCAAGGATTCGAAATCATGGTCGGCTGCATGGTTGCGACTTCGCTGGCCATGGCGCCGGCGATGCTCCTCACGCCACAGGCCCGCTATGTCGATCTCGATGGCCCGCTCCTGCTGGCGCGCGACCGCGATGGCGGATTGCGCTACGACGGCAGCCTGATCTATCCGCCGGACGCCGCACTCTGGGGATGATCCTGGAACCTGGTTCTGATGGAATCAGAATGGGCTCTATCCTTTCTTTAACGCGTTTTCTTCACGCGAACCGGGCTCCACTTCGCTCGAAAACGCCATGCTATGGCGCGCAGACCACATCACGACCGCCCCTGACAGCGCCATCGCAGCCATGGCGTAATAGACGCCCTGCCCGTGGCGGGCATAGATCGCGCCCGACAGGATCGATGCGCTCGAGCCGACGATGCCGGCACAGGCGGCGAGATAACCCTGGCCCCTCGCCATGACATGGATGGGCACATGGCGCACCAGAAGCCCCATGGTGCCCACCTGGGTGAGCCCAAAGCTCAGTCCGTGCGCCAACTGGACCACCGCGAGCACGGCAACCGGGGGCTCCTGCGCGGTGATCAGCCAGCGCATGACCGCGCTGAGTGCCCCGATCACCACCAGCACCGAGGGCTGCAGCGTAAAGCGCGGCGACAGCGCGAACACCACGATCTCGGCGATGACGCCCAGGGCCCACAGCCCGGCAATGGTCAATCCGCCGAGGCCGGACAACTGCCAGGTGATGGAGGCGAAGGTGTAATACGCGGCGTGGCTGCCCTGGATCAGCGCCGATGCCGCGATGATGGCCAGGAAGCCGCGCTGGCGCAGCAACGCGGTCGCGCCAGTTAGCGTTACCGGCGGCGTCCTTGGCTGGTCGAGTGGCTCAAGCCCGAGGCCGGCCATGGCACCGAGCGCTGCCATGGCCACGATGACCCAGATCAGGTGCCGCGCGGCGATGACATCGACCAATAGCCCGCACAGCAGCGCGCCCACGACGAAGGCCGCCGAACCCCATAACCGCAGCGGCCCGTATTTGAGGCCGTAACGCGCGACGCCCCGCAGCGCATAGGCATCGGTCAGCGGGACCATCGGCGTCCACATCGAGGCGGTGAGGACGTAGGCAAGGAAGACCAGCAGCGGCTGGTGCTGGGTTCCGACCACCGAAAAACCGAGCGTGGTCATGAAGGCGGTGACGATCATTGCGCCGCGCAGCATCCTGCGCCTCTCGGCAAGGCCGGTCACGAACGGCAGCACCGTAAATCGCGTTACCGCAGGAACCGCCGCGATGATCCCGATCCAGAATGCGTCGATCCCGACCGCCCTCAGCCATACCGGGAAAAACGGCAGATGGCTGCCGATCAACGTGAACACCGCGCCGTAAAACAGCGCCAGCCGGGCCGCGAACCGCCGCGGCGCGTGGGCAGATGCGATGGGGATTTGTGATTCGGATGGCATCAATTCAATTGCGATTCGCTCGATATCGTGGTGATCGTTAGCGTAACGCGCGGTGATTTGCGCGATGAGTTTGCCATGGCCGACGAAGCATTTGCCCTGTCACCGATCTCCGCGCGCGCGGCGCAGCCGAGCGAGGCGGACTATGACGCGATCAGGGAAGCGTTCATGGAGACCTCGCGGGGCCGCTGGTTCCTCGGCGAGTACGCCAAGCGCAACCGCAATGCGGACACCAGGATGGTGCTCGATGCGGTGGCACGGATCGAGGAAACGCTCGCCGCGCAGAAAACGCCACCTCCCGGTCCCGGGCTCGCCGAGGCCCTGACCGGGATCAGGGCGGCGCTCGCCGATGCGCAAGCCGCGGCATCCGCGACGCTGGGTGATCTTGCGCTGGAGGAAAATCTGGCGCCCGTGCGCAAGGGCGCCCGCGTGATCCGGGAAATCTCGTGGCGCTTGCGGGAGATCGGCGCCGACGCCCGGATTTGCGATCTGATCGATTCCCAGCTCAACGCCATCGAAGGTGCTTGCGGAAAGCTAGCTGCGATCGACCCCGCAACCAGTCTCAGCGCCGCCTTCAATCTGATCGAAGGAAGGATCGCGGCCTTCGATGACGGCGATGCCGCTGCCGCTCAGCCGGCTGAGGCGACCGTGGCGGCTTCGTCGCACGCCGCCGAGGATGAGCAAGCGGTGAGCGTCACCAGCGAGGCCGAAGCCGCGATCGGCGACCCGGCGGTGCCGGCTGAACCCCTCCCAGCCATGGCTGCGGCCATGGAGGCAAAGTTCGAAGCAGCAGACGCGCCGATCGACGCCGATGGCTACGACGAATCGATCCTCGACATGGTTGCGCTTGAGATGGCCGCGCCGGATTCTGACGAGGCCTACGACCCGCCCGAATACAAAACCGATGAAGCCGAGGCCGCCGGGTTACCGCCGGCCGAACCCATCATCGTCGCCGCGAAGCCCGATCCGATCGCGGCGCCCTCCGCTCAACCTTTGCCCGAGCCATCGCCCGAACCTTCGCTTGGTTCGAGCCTGATCGCGAACGGGATCGTGCAAACACCCCGGGCCTCAAAGCCCGATCCGCTGGCCCCGATCCGCCGCATGAGTCAAACCGAGAAGATCGCGTTCTTCTCCTAGAGCACGATCGGAGGGCCGGGACCGTCACTTCACCGGGAAATGCATCATGGTGACGCCGCCGGAAGCGTAGTTGGGCACGTCGGCCGCGACCGCTTGCCCCTCCTTCGATCCAAAGCCGCTCATCATTGCGGCCTCGCTTTCGAAATCGGCTTCGAAGACGCAGAAATAAGGCGGCTTGCCGGGACCCATGGGCTTCGCGTCGAACGAATAGCTGGCCGACTTGACGCCCGGAATCTTGCTCGCAAGCGGCACATGCGTCTCGACGTAGTATTTTCTGAAATGTGCGGGATCCTTGGGCTCATTGTAGAGAACAAGCAGCCTGTGCATCAACGCCTCCTCCCGTTTGATCTAGCCCGCCCTTTGCCAGGGCTTGGGGCCAGAACTGTAGCAGAGGAACAAGGCCCTTGGGAAATCGACAGCGGTCGCGGCCGCCGTCGCTTTTCAAACCGCTTCGGTCAGCCGATCAATCTGGCGTACAAATCCGCATCGACATTGCCGCCGGAGAGCACGATCACGATATTCTTACCGCCGATATCGATGTGACCGGCCAGCAGCGCCGCGAGTCCAACCGCCCCGCCCGGCTCGACCACGAGCTTCAGTTCGCGGAACGCAAAATCAACCGCCGTCCCTACTTCCGCGTCTGACGCGGTGACGCCCTTTGCCAGCAGCCGGCTGTTGATGGCGAATGTGATTTCGCCGGGGATTGCGGCCATCAGCGCGTCGCAGATGGTGCGGCTCCTGGAGTCGTGCGGCTCGCGTTTGCCCGCGCGCAGCGAACGTGCGTGGTCATCGAAAGCTTCCGGCTCGGCGGACATCAGCATGGCCTGCGGAAAGCGCGCCTTGACCGCGGTCGCGACGCCCGCGATCAGGCCGCCGCCGGAAGCAGGCGCCACCACGATGTCGGGGGCGACGCCAAGCGCCGCCATGTCTTCGGCGATTTCCCTGCCCACCGTGCCCTGGCCCGCGATCACCATGGGGTCGTCATAGGGCGGCACCAGCGTCGCGCCGCGTTTTCCGGCAATGCCGCGGGCGATCGCTTCACGGTCCTCGCGGTCGCGATCGTACAGCACCACCTCGGCGCCATAGGATTTGGTGCGTTCGCGCTTGGAGAGCGGCGCGTCGGCCGGCATTACGATGGTCGCCGGCATGTTGAGGATTTTGGCCGCCGCCGCCACGCCCTGGGCGTGGTTGCCGGAGGAGAATGCGACGACGCCGCTGCCGCGCGCGCTTGCCGGGATCGACGACAGCTTGTTGAAGGCGCCGCGGAACTTGAACGATCCGGTCCGTTGCAGCACCTCCGGCTTGAGGAAAACTTTGGTGCCGACACGGTCGCTGAGAACAGGCGGCGACAATAGCGGCGTTCGTACCGCGAAAGGTGCGAGCACGCGCGCCGCGGCGTCGACATCGGCGGAACTGACAGGCAAAGGCAACATCGTCATGCCTGACTTGTATCGCGTACCCTGACGGCCGGGCAAGGTGCTTTCAGCCGACGAAGCGCGGGTGCTCGGCCGAAAATGGCACCACGTCGCGCGTCGATTCGATGGTGCGCGCGTCAGCCATGTTCTCGATGAAGGCGCGGGCCGAGACTTCCCAGCTATGCCGTGCGGCAAATTCGAGGCAGGCCTGCGGCGAGATCTGCAGCGCGGACAGGCACGCCAGCCGCAAATCGTCGTTCAACACGCCGACCGGCGCCGGGCCGAGCACGTCGCGGGGACCGCTCACGGGAAAGGCGGCAACCGGGACACCGCTGGCAAGCGCCTCGAGCAGCACCAGGCCGAAGGTGTCGGTCTTGCTCGGAAACACGAAGACGTCGGCGGCGGCATAGATCTTCGCCAGCTCTTCACCCTGCCGCGCGCCGAGAAACACGGCTTGCGGGTATTTTCGCATCAAGGCCGCCCGCGCTGGCCCGTCGCCGACGATTACTTTGGTTCCGGGCAATTCAAGATCGAGAAACGCCTCGAGATTCTTCTCCACCGCGACACGGCCGACGCAGAGAAAGACCGGACGCGGCAGCCCGAGGTCGGCCGTGCGCGGATGAAACTGCGTGGTATCGACCCCGCGCGGCCACAACACGACATTGCGAAAGCCGCGCGCGCGCAATTCGTTTGCCAGGGCCGGCGTCGCCGCCATCACCGCCTGGCTGCCACTATGGAAGGCCCGCAGCGCGGCCCATATCCATGACTCGCGGACCGGCAGGCGCGCCGAGACATATTCGGGAAAGCGGGTATGAAAGCTGGTGGTGAATGGCACGCCACGCTTGCGACAATAGCGCCGCACCAACAGTCCGATCGGGCCTTCGGTCGCGATATGGATGCTGTCGGGCCGCGCTTCTCTGATCAGGCGAGCGATTTTCGCACCGTAGGGCAATGCCAGGCGCAGGTCCGGGTAGCTCGGCAGCGCGAAGGTGCGGAACGATTGCGGCGTGAGAAAACTGACCTCGACGCCGAGCGCTTTCGCCGCTTCCGCGGTCATGGCCAGCGTCCGCACCACCCCGTTTACCTGAGGATGCCACGCGTCGGTCGCGACCAGAATATGCATCAGGCCGCGCGCGCCGTGACCGAGGCAACAGGGGCGGTCCGTCGCAGCGGATCGGTCCAGGTGATGATTTCGAAGCGGCCGTCCTCGTGCTCGACGAGCGCGGTGCAGCTCTCCACCCAGTCGCCGCAGTTCATGTAGCGAACGCCGTGTTCGTCGCGGATCGTGGCGTAGTGGATGTGGCCGCAGATCACCCCGTCGGCGCCGTGGCGCCGCGCCTCGGCGGCGAGCGTCGCCTCGAAGGCGCCGATGTAATTCACCGCGTTCTTGACCTTCAACTTCGCCCATTGCGACAGCGACCAATAGGGCACGCCGAACGCGCGGCGGAAGAAGTTGACCAGCCTGTTCATCCGGATGGCGAAGTCGTAGGCCTTGTCGCCGAGATGGGCGAGCCAGCGCGCGTTCTGCACCACGAGATCGAAGATATCGCCGTGAATGACGAGGTAGCGCCGGCCATCGGCGCCGACATGGACGGTGTTTTCCACGACGTCGATACCGCCGAAATGGGTGCCGTAATAGTTCCTCAGGAACTCGTCGTGATTGCCCGGCACATAGATGACCTTGGCACCCTTGCGCGCCTTGCGCAGCATTTTCTGCACGAAATCGTTATTCGTTTGCGGCCAGTACCAGTTGGATTGCAGCGCCCAGCCGTCGACGATATCGCCGACGAGATAGATCGTGTCGGCGTCATGGCTGCGGAGAAAGTCCAGCAATCGGTCGGCTTGCGAACCACGGGCTCCGAGATGGACGTCGGAGATAAACAAAGTGCGAAAGCGCCTTTCCGGCAACTCTTCACCCATCGAGTCACTTCCCATGCGCGCACCTAACAGATTCTCATGACAGCGCGATGACTAGCCGCGTCGTCCGCCCATCCAGGCCGAAGCGCCTCGTTGTGCTTCGGTTAAACACGAATCGGACCCATCCAATCCCGGACTCGCGATAGCAGCGCGATGCGACAACCGAGCGACATCAATTGCCGTTCCGGCAGAAGCGGCTGCAGCAAGGCATAAACCAGCCTTCCCGCGGCGCCGCGCGCCCGAGCTGTGCATGGAATATTGACCGCTCTCAAAAGAGAGGGCGCAGGGAATGCCGGGTGCCCGCCGCACCCGCAGCCTCGCGTGTAGTGTAGAAAACACGCGAGTTAGTCACCACGAGTACGCCGGAAAACACCCGGCATTCCCCGCGCAATGGTTTTAACGGCTTCCTTCGTGATCTCCCCGGTGACCGGGCTTTCTTGCCACCGTCGCTTGCGGAATTGCTTCCACAAACTTGACGCCAGCGTCGGGGCGTCAGGACCACACGACTTCGCCGTCCGCTTCACGCGCCTTTCGTCTTGAAGCGCCAAAGCGTCCACCGCATCCCGCGCTCAACGTCCGTGACGACGCGTACGCCCCTCTTGTCGAGGCGGGACAGCGCGGAAGAAGCCACCGATTGCGCGGAGAGAAAAGCAGAATGTTTTTGCGAGCAGGACTGGACAGCCCAAATCAGATTGAACCGCCTTAACTAATTGCAGTTTGCGCGCATGCGATTTTTCGGAACTTCAGGCCGGGCGAGCGAAGCGCCGCGCAGAAAAATGATCTCCTGATTTGCCCGACGGGCAAATCACCATGCTGGATGAGTCAACCGGCTGCTGCCCGGAGATAGTCGGAATGACTCAAGCTCGAACACCGGTTCGAATGCGAACCGAGCCTGTCTGCGCTCCTTCCGGGCGCCCGGTTGTTACTTCTTTTTCTTGGCCCGCCGCGCGGCAAGGGCCAGCGCCGCAGGCCCAAGGAATCCATCGATTTCTATCTGATAAGACGGCCCGGATGGATTGTAGGTAGTCACTACTGCCTTCTTCTGGCCGGCGCCCCCCCACTTGATTGTGAGCGGTATCGGGGCTGGCCGGCCATGTTCGTCCCGATGGGTCAGGGCATGAATGATGTTCCGCTTGATCTCGTCCTGCACATCCTTGGGGTACACTTCCTGAATATCACTTTCCCACGCTGCAGCTGCATCCTTACCGAATTTGTAGAACGCGGCGGTCAATGCGCCGAACGTATAGTCGCCGTCACGTCGCTTGACTTCGTTATAATCATCCAGCGTTTTCTTGATATTTTCCGGCGTGAATTGCGCGTTGATATCCGATCTGCCGGCGTACTTCTGTCGGTTCGCAAATCCCATGGCCGTTCCTCCCAATTGCCTTGAAAAGACCGCGCTCGCGTCCCGATCCTACATTGGATTGGCGCTCCGTCAAATCGCGGCGCCTGTTCCGCGCTGCGGGGGCACCGCACAATGATGCTTGATGCCGCAATCCTTAGGGGTATATGTTTGGTGTTCATTCGTGCTTTCTCGGTGTCCCATGGAGTGCTCGTCATGCGGTGCCTCGAACCCGAGCGAAAGCCGGCATTGCCGAAGCTGCGGAGTGGCTCTGGCCGAGCCGTGCGCTAGCTGCGGCAAACCTGTCCCGTTTTCGAACCGGTTCTGTGGCAATTGCGGTGCGCGCCTGTCGGCGGGATTCGGCGATGATGCGGGCAGCATGGCAGCCCCAATTCATCTCCCGCAACATCTGGCGCGCCGCATCCTGGATTCCCGCGGCGTGCTTGAAGGCGAGCGCAAGCAAATCACAATCCTGTTCGCGGATATCAAGGGCTCGACGGCTTTAATCGAGGACCTCGACCCGGAAGAAGCCGAGTTGCGGCTGCGTCCGGCGCTGGATGCAATGATCAATGCCGTCCACCGCTACGAGGGTACGATCAATCGGATACAGGGTGACGGCATCATGGCCTTGTTCGGGGCGCCGATTGCGCACGAGGACAATGCCGTGCGTGCCGCCTACGCGGCCCTCGAGATGCAGAAGAGCGTTCGCGCCGCGTGCGATGCGGGTATCACCATTCGAGTTGGCTTGCACGCCGGCGAGGTGCTGGTTCGGGCTATCCATAACGATCTTTCGTTCGACTACGATGCGATCGGTCCAACCGTCCACCTCGCGGCACGCATGGAGCAGTTGGCATCTCCCGAGGCGATATACTGCACTGCCAGTGTGATGCGCATGGCAAAGGGTTTCATTGACGCCGTGCCGCTCGGGCAAGTTTCGGTCAAGGGAGTTCGCCAGCCGGTCGATTTGTTTCAAATCATTGGGCACACCGCGGCTCGCACGCGCTGGGAAGTGACGGCCGCGAGAGGACTGACGCCGTTCGTCGGACGAAAGAGCGAGCTCGCTGAATTGCAGCGAGTACTGGAGTTGGCCGATGCAGGCCATGGCCAGTTGGTTGCCGTGAAAGGCCAGCCGGGGACAGGAAAATCGCGGCTGGTCCACGAATTTCTCCAGTCCGCTCAGCTGTCCGATTGGACGGTGCTCAAAACCGCCGCGACTGCCTACCGACGTGGCACGCCTTATCTGGCGATCTCCAACCTGCTGCGGTCGTGGTGCGAGATCCCCGAGCAGGCTTCTCCCGCCGAAGCCAGGCGCCGCCTGCATGACGCTCTCGCCGCGTTACCAGCCGGCTCGTCGACCTATATTCCGGCATTGGAATCGCTGCTCGAGCTTCCCGTCGAGGACGCCGATTGGCCGACGCTCGACCCCGCGCTGCGCCGGCAACGAATAATGTCGACCGTGAAAGACCTGTTCCTTCGCTGCGCCCAAAACCGCCCCCTTCTGCTTTGGCTCGAGGACATGCAATGGACGGATGTCGAGACGCGGGACGTGATCGGGAATTTGTTGGAAGGCATTGAGGCCAGCCGTTTGTTGGCGATTTTGACGTGTCGGCCGGAGTACGAGCTCAAATGGGGCTGAACTTCACGTCAATACAACTTGATCCGCTCGGAACCGCCGCCGCCGGCGAACTCGTTCGGTCCTTGCTGGGCAACACCGGGGAAAATGCGGAGTTGCGCGCGCTCATCGTCGAGCGCACGGAAGGAACGCCGCTGTTCATCGAGGAAACCATCACGACCCTCGTGGAAAGCGGGGCGCTCCGCATGCGCGCCGCCGGCTACGAACTAACCCGCGAGATCCGGGAGATCCGCATCCCGGAAACCGTGCAATCGGTGATAGCGGCGCGCATCGACAGCCTCAGCCCAAAACGAAAAACGCTGTTGCAAATAGCCTCCGTGATCGGGTCTGACGTTCCGATCATGCTGCTGCGCGAGGTCGTCGATCTCGACGAGGCGGAATTGCAGGCACTGTTGGCGGAACTCAAGGCTGCCCAGTTTCTCTATGAAACGCCAAATGCGTCGTCCTTCCAGTTGAAGTTCAGGCACGCCCTGGTCCACGAGGTTGCGTATGGCAGCTTGATCTTGGCGAAGCGCCAGATGCTCCATGCGCGCGTGCTGCGCGCCATGGAATCGCAAAATCGGGAGAACCCGCAGGACCTGATCGAAAGCCTCGCGCACCATGCCTTTAATGCGGCGCTCTGGAATGAAGCAGTGACCTATCTGTGCCAGGCCGGCGACAAAGCGGTGGAATTATCGGCCTACCGGGAAGGAGGCGCCTTCTTCGAGTCGGCACTCCAGGCACTCACCCACCTGCCACAGGATCGCGAACGGATCCGACAAGGGATCGACATTCGAGTGAAGCTGCGAACGGTGTTTGGAGCGACCGCCGAATACGGCCGGGTCGAGGATCACCTCGCCGAAGCTGAAAGCCTCGCCATGTCGATTGACGATCGCCCGCGGCTGGCGGCAATCAACGTTGCCAGGTCGTTTGTCCACAATTGGCGCGGCGAGCTTGATGCCAGCATTGAACGCTGCCTGCGGGCGCGCAACATCGCCCGTGAAATCGGCGACGGGGCATTGGAGCTCGGCGCGAGCTTCCGTCTCGGCCAAAGCTACATGTGGCGCGGCAACTTCCAGCAATCGGTCGCCCTGCTCGAGGATAATTTGGCCTGGATCGACGGCCCGCTGCGCCACCAGCGGACCGGCACTACCGGGACCGGCTCGGTCCTGTGGCTAGGCATGCTGGGAGCTTCTCGCGGCCGTTTGGGCCACTTCCCGGCAGCGATCGATGCCGCACAAAAGGCGTGTGCAATCGCCGAGGAAGTTCAGCGGCCGTATGACATTGCCTTGGCGTATTGGTGGGCCGGCTTCATTCAGTCGCACAAGGGCGATGTGCCGTCAGCCTTGCAATACCTGGAGCACGGCTTCGACGTTGCCCGCTCGAGCCAGATCAGCTTTCTTGTTCCGGTCCTGTCGACATCCCTGGGTTACACCTATGCGCTGGCGGGACGCCCCGCCGAAGGAATACCACTGCTTGCGAAGGCGCTGGCATTCTCCCGCACCACCAAGTTCACGTATGGGGAAGCCTGGTCGAGTGCATACCTGGGGTTCGCCAGACTGCTCGACAATGACTACGAGGGAATGCTTGATCATGCCCGCAGCGTTCTCGAACTTGCGCGCAAGCACCAGTATCGCGCGATAGAAGTCGATGCCATTCGTCTGCTGGGGGACGTCTATCGTGGCGGTGCCGCACCGCACCTGGAAGAAGCCGAGCGCCATTATCTCCAGGCTTGCGAGATGTGCCTCGAACTTGGGTTGCGGCCGGAATACGTGCGCTGCCAAATTGGTCTCGGGCAAACCCTCGTGCAGTCAGGCCGCCAGGCGGAGGCCGAGCGGTTCTTCGATGCGGCTTCGCAACTCCGTCGTAGCATGGGGCTCGTCCTGCCGGAAATTCACCTCGACCGCCCAACCGATCTCAATTCATTTTAAATCGGACCGGCAGGCTTTTCGGCCCGCCGATGAAGATCGACGCCGAGCGACGTGGCCTTCCGGCAAGTTCGATCCATGCCAATCGGCCGAACAACTCCTCGAAGAAGATTCGCATCTCGAGCCGCGCGAGATGCTGACCGAGGCAGGCATGGATTCCCTGGCCAAAGACTGCACTTCGCGAGGTACTACGACGCAGGAGAAAGCGATCCGGCTGATCGAAAGCCTCTTCGTCGCGATTGGCCGAGAGGTAGCACAGCATCAGCCAGTCACCCTTCGCTATTCGCCGTCCGCCCAGCTCCACATCCGCGGTCGCGGTGCGCATGACGTGGTGAACCGGCGTCGTCCATCGCACAGCCTCCTCAACCAATCGGGGAATCAGTCCGGCATCGTCCTTCAGTTGATGGAACTGCTCCATGTTTTCGCACAACGCCCAAAGACCCCCGGAGATCGACGACGACGTCGTATCGTGGCCAGCAGCCGCGATGATGACGTAATAGCTGACCGCCTCGAAAAAATTGATCGGTTCGGCATCAATCCGGGCATTGGCGATGACGCTTGCAAGGTCGTCCGTCGGCTTACGGCGGCGCCGCTCCATCAGCGGGACAAAATAGGCCTGAAATTCACCGAGCAACCGAAACAGTTCCCTGGCGTGCCTGGCCCGATCGCCGGCAGCCTCGCCGCGACCCAGGTCCTCGTCCTCGCTGGCGAAGAGCTCCTGGGTCAGCTTGAGCATCCGCGGTTCATCCTCATCCGGAACTCCGAGGATTTGCATGAGAACGTGCAAGGGATAATGAATGGCGACATCGCGCACGAAATCGCAAGCCGAACCCCGCTCGGCCATGCGATCGATGCTGGCGCGGGCAATGGAGCGGATGCGATCCTCAAGCGATTGGACGCTTTGCTGTGTGAACCAGGATTGGGTAATCCGTCGGTATTTCGAATGGTCCGGCTCATCCATGTGAACGAGGGTACGGATCGGATGCGGGCTCCCGCCCGTCAGGTTTCGGGCCATGTCGTCCGACGCCCGGGGAACGAGCGTATGCGCGCGATCGCCATTGTGGAACAAATCGTGTTGACGGATGGCCTCCACGACATCTGCGTGCCTGGTCACCACCCAGAAAGGATCAAAGTCTTCGGTTTCGACCAGACCGAGCGGCAAGTTCGCGCGAAGCCATCGAAGCCCGGCAAGAAGCGACTTTTGCCTCGCATAGGCTTTCGGCGAAGTGATCAGGCGTCCGAGGCGCTGGGGTATCTTTTCAGCCTCGGGCATCCGTCTCTCACATCTGACTGTGTGGTCCCAAGCAGGAAATTTACCACATGCGTCCACTGCATGTTAAGGCCCGCGATATGCGATTAACCCGCAGCAGACTTCAGCATCGAAACTGGACATTGGTCCCAACCCATCTCGCGCCCAGCATTCGTGACGATCGCGAAGTGCCCTCCAGGTCGGGGGCGGGACCGTGCAGAACGAGCCACCGATCGAGGACTGATCAAAGCAGAATATTTCTGCAAGGAGCGGCTCGGCAGTGCCCCAAAGGAACATTCACCCGGTCTCAATCAGTCGTCCTGGCCAGCACAAAAAAGCCCCGGACGATGCCGGGGCTTTTCGTTTGCTGTGGAAAGTGAAAGTCAGATCAGTAGGGAGCACCCCAGTTGAAGTGGTAGTTCGCACCCACCTTGATGGTATGAACCGCGTCGTTGAAGTTCATGTTTATAGGAAAAGTCACGCTGCCAGTACGGAGGGCGCCGTTGACCGAGATCCCTCCTGATGCCGTGAACGGCACATCCGCATTCTGGCTCCCGAACTGCATGTAGTCGTATTCGAGTTTGACTGACCAGTTGGTTGTGGGGACGTTGTATTCGATGCCGGCGCCTATCAGACCACCAACCTGCGTGCCGGTATGAGAACCGTTGAGAGCTCCGAACGCGGCGACGGTGTCTGCCCCATCAACGAAGCTGACCCCGACAGAATTACCCGCGTTGAATTTCCTGTTGATCCAGGCGGCGCCGCCCTTCAAATAAACCAACCCGCCGGCACCAACCGTCAGGCCGAGCCGACCAGTGATGTCAGCCGTCCAGTTAACCCTGCTTGAACAGTTGAGAACGAGAAGACAGGGGGAATTGCCTTTTATGTCGGCGCCGCTGAAATCACCTTCAATGCCGAATACCCAGACGCCGGCCTGCCAGTTATAGCCGGCCTGAATGCCGCCCAGAAACCCGTTCATTTGAGTCTGCGCAAGCGGAACTACAAGCGCTAATGCGGCAGCATCGAACCCATTCAGAATGAGTGTCCGTCCGACGTCGATATTGCTTTCGGTTGTGCCCCAGCCGGCGCCGACATGGCCGCCGATGTAGCCGCCGGTCCAGCTAAACACGGGGGCCGGAGCATACACAGGAGCCTTCACCGGAAGATCGGCTGCAAAGGCGGTTGCGGAACTCAGCGCCACGACAGCAGCTGCGGTTAGAAACCTGTTCATTCGCCCCCTCCAGGGATTCAAAATTGACTGTGCTTTTTTTCTACTCCCGAATCCCTTCAGCGTATGTCTCGCCATGACAACACATCCAGGAAATCGTCCTGCATCTGAGTGTGCAATATTGCTCACCAAGGAATTGGGCAATGTCCCTGACGTATTGGCAGAGTCTCAAGAGTGGTGACGGTCGCTTTCTCCGCGCATGTAGCGCTTTGCCTTCAAATCGCTTGCGGAAGTCCAGAGCGTGTAATTCGCAGCCACGTTGCCGTGCTCGTTCTTCTCGCGGTCGCGAGATGCGCCCGCCGGGATGTCGAATTGATTGAGAATGTGAAACGCTTCAATCACCGCATCCTCGCCGGTTTTCGGCGTAATGACCGACTGCCCGAACGCAACCGTCCGAACGAAGCGCGGTGACGGCGTCAAGTCGCCCGGCAATCCAGGCATGCCTATGCCCTGGCCGGTCGACAGCAGCTTGACGCGCTGGACCCGTGCGGCAATCGGCCAACCCGCGGCCCCGCTGTGTCCTTTGAAACCTCAGGCCTTGTGATAGACGGCTTGCAGGCCATAGACCGGCGTCGGGATGCCCTCGTAACGCGCCTTCAACTGCAGTGAAAGGAATTGCGAGTAATGGCGCGACTGGTGCAGGTTGCCGCCATGGAACCACAGGCCTTCCTGCTGCGTCGGCTTCCACATGTTGCGCTGTTCGCCTTCCCACGGGCCGGGGTCCTTGGTCGTATTCGAGCCAAGTCCCCAGACCTTGCCAACCTTGTCTGCCATTTCCCGGCTGATGAGATCGGCGACAAAGCCGTTCATCGAGCTGTAGCCGGTGGCGTAGACGATCACATCGGCCGGCAGTTCCTTGCCGTTGTCGAGCCTGACGCCGTTTGGAGTGATTTCCTCGACCTGGCCCGCGACCAACTTGACCTTGCCGTCGATGATGAGCTGCGAGGCGCCGACATCGATATAGTAGCCCGAGCCACGGCGCAGGTACTTCATGAAGAGCCCGGAATCGTCGTCACCGAAGTCGAGCCGGAAACCGGCCTTCTCCAGCCCCGCATAGAAATCGGCGTCGTCCTTGCGGATCTTGTCGTAGACCGGCTTCTGGAACTGATTCAGGATCTTGTAGGGCAGCGAGGCGAAGATCAGATCGGCCTTTGCCGTCGTCATCCCGCCGCGGACCGCGCGCTCGGAATAGAGGTCGCCCAGCGATTCCATCAGCGAATCCGAGCGCACGATATGGGTGGTCGAGCGCTGCACCATGGTCACGTCAACTCCGGCCTCGTACAGCGCGGCGCAGATGTCGTGCGCGGAATTGTTCGACCCGATCACGACCACCTTCTTGCCCTTGTAGCGGTCGGGACCGGGATGGCGCGAGGAATGGTGCTGCTCACCCTTGAAGGTGTCCATGCCCTTGAATTGCGGCATGTTCGGCTTGGCGGACATGCCGGTCGCAAACACCAGTTGCTTCGGCTTGAGCGTAATCTCTTTGCCATCGCGCTCGACGACGACGGTCCATTCCTTGTCGGCGTCGTTCCAATCGGCATGTTTGGCGGTGGTGCCGGTCCAGTAGTTCAGCTCCATGACCTTGGTGTACATCTCCAGCCAGTCGCCGATCTTGTCCTTGGGCGAGAACACCGGCCAGTTCTTGGGGAAGTCGATGTAGGGCAAGTGATCGTACCAGACCGGGTCATGCAGGCAGAGCGACTTGTAGCGGTTGCGCCAGGAATCGCCGGCACGCGCGTTCTTCTCGACGATGATGGCGGGCACGCCGAGCTGACGCAGCCGCGCGCCGAGCGCGATGCCGCCCTGGCCGCCGCCGATGATGAGCACATAGGGCTGGGTCTTGACGCCGAGTTGCTCGGTTTCCTCGTCGCGCAGTTCCTTCCAGGTTTTTGCGCCGGGATTGACGCCGTGTCGGGCGCCAAGCGGCCGGGTGAATCCGGCCTTTTCCTCGTAGCCCTTTAGCTCGACCATCGTGGTCAGCAGTGTCCAGATCTGGCCGTTCTGCAGGCGGAGGAGTCCATATCCGCGCGCGCACTCGGTCTCGAACGAGATCCAGCACTCGGTCACCCCGCCAGCCTCGGTGGCTGTCTCACCCTCGGCGATTTTCCAGTTGCGCGGCTTCACGCGCGAAAGGCAAGCGCCGAGCATGTCGCGGACCTGATCGCGGCCTTCCATCGTCTTGATGTTCCAGGTGAACGCAACGAGGTCGCGCCAGTAGCATTCCGGAGCGAACATTCCCACGGCGGCGTCGAGATCGCCCGCCGCAAGCGCGGCTTCAAACTTGTCAAGAAAGACCTGGACGCGCGCGTCGAGCGTGGTGTCGAGCATTGTTTCCTCCCGAGGTCGTTTTGATTTTTTTCTACCGAAGTGGCGCAACCTAATCCCAACTAGCGCACGAAATCCAGACTTGCGCTCTCGATCCTCCGGCGACGCTTCTCAGGCGCGTCGTTCCGACAACAGCCACGGTCCACCCAGTCCGCCGACCGCGCGATAAGGACAGCATCGGTGTCCTAAGCAACAGCAGTGTCCCAAATTGATCACACAATGGCGCCGTCAACACCATCACTCCGGGATTTTCCGGCGCCACGGCGGCGCGAATGCGGCGCGCGTTACATCGCATTTCCAATTTTCGACTCAAATTTGCCTGCCAACTCAATTCATGCTGGGCGGCGATGAGATGACTGGGGGCGTTTTCGGTTTGAATTGGAGTAATAGTCATGAACCATCCGCTGCGAAACAAGCAAAGCCATCCTGATGGGCCCTCGCTTTGGGCTGACGAACCTGCCGACGAAGCTTCGCTACTTGGGGAAGATGCCCTTCGAGAGGATGACCCGGCACTTTGGGACGACGAACACGGCGACAATGTCCATTCGCTGCTTGAGGAAAACGCCCGGCTTCGAGGGCTTCTGGTTCAGCTGTCGGACATCATCCGCAGAAACATCGCTCAAGCAAAGTAGTGCCCTGTCATGGCAGAACCGTTCCGATTTGCGGGGCCTCCCGGATCGCGAAATAACAAGTCCTGGCTGGCGAGCAGCGACGCAACCTCGTGGGCGCACGCAACATTTTCCACGCTGGCACCCTATGACAGCCGGAGCATCGACGAGGTTCGGAGCGAGGAGCAGGTTCGCGAATTTTGCCACTTCCTCGCTCGTGAGTGGAGAGGGAGCCGTCACCATTCTTATGCCGTTCCCTCCAAAGGAAAATCATCGGCATGGTCGCGAACGATCGATGGCAAATGGTCGGCCGTCGGTCTTGCGGATGCCGTATCGAAATACGCCTGGAGCGGGAAAAGCTTTTCCGAGAACAAGGCCGAGTTGGATCGATTCGCCGCCGATCTGCAGTCCGCCATTCAACGGGATTCCAATGACGATGTTTGCGCCATCTTGCGGGCGATAATGCATTGGGGCGGCGTCGACAACAAGCATCGACAGAAGCGAACGTTTGAGTGGATCGAACGAAACACGGACGGGATTTCCGCCAAGCTTTCGACCGCAGTCGAACTGATCAAGGACGAACGGGCCTCGCTGGATTCCTTTGACGGCGAAAACCTGATGATGAACTCGACGATGACGAAGTTCGTGAGTCTCGCCGACCCCGAACAGAAGCTTGTGATCTACGACGGCCGGCTGGCTGGAGCACTCGGCTTCTTCGTGGCCAGATTTGCAGAAGAACGGGAAATTCATCAATACGACCTTGCCGAGCAATTGCTTTTTGCCGTGGACCGGGAGGCCAAACGGTCTCCCAAGACTAATCGAATTCATTTTCCGGCACTATTTGGCAAGGCCAGAGATCGCTGCCATGCCTCGATGGTGCGATCGGCATCACATCTAATCTGGCAAGCCGCGAAAGAATGCCAGGCTTCTCCGAGAGAAATCGAAGCCGCCTTGTTTATGTGGGGATACAAGGTCGCGGAAGAATCAGAAGATTTTCCGACGCGGACAGTCGACTGAGACGGAAATCAGCCCGCGTCTCTTCCAATGGCCCGGCGTCGTGCCGTAGCCGTTGCCGGGAGAGCGGCGGCGCCGGGGAGCCTTGGCCAGGTGGGAGCCTTGGCCAGGTCTTTCCCGTGGTGCCATGCGCATCGTCCCGACGCCCTAGCCAAGTAATCCGTTGAGCAGTTACTATGCGGGCTCCTGAACGCTGGGGGCCTGCATTGAGAAGGCGTGAATTCGTAACGCTTCTGGGCAATGGCATTGCCATGGCTTTGCCAATGTCGGCGGGGGCGCAGCAAAAATCGATGCCATTGATCGGATTTCTCAGCAGCCGATCTCCAGGCGAATCCGCCAACGTGCTCGCAGCGTTTCGGGAGGGGCTGCGCGAATCCGGATTTGTCGAAGGGCAAAACGTGGCGATTGAATTCCGCTGGGCAGAGGGGCGTTATGACCAGTTGCCGGCACTGGCGGCGGATCTCGTTGGTCTGCGAGTGACGGCACTCTTCTCGGCGGGCGGGCCTCCATCGGCAGTCGCGGCGAAGGCAGCGACTTCGACCATCCCGATCGTGTTCTCGGCGGTCGCCGAGCCGGTCCAACTGGGTCTGGTCGCCAGTCTCAGCCACCCGGGCGGCAACGTCACCGGCATGAGCAATTTCGCCTCTGAACTTTGGGCGAAAAACGTCCAGCTACTGAAAGAACTTGTGCCCGCCGCCAGCATGATCGGGTTTCTCGTCAATCCATCCACTCCAAACTCCGAGAGTTACCTGAAAGCAGCGGCGGCGGGATCGAGTGCGATAGGGATCGACGTCCGCGTGCTCAAGGCCAGCACCGAGCACGAACTTGATGAAGCCTTCGCATCCCTGGCGAAGTTGGGCGCGGGCGGACTTGTCGTGCCCAATGAACCATTCTTCGACAGCAAGCGCGACAGGATCGTCGCCCTGTCTGCACGATATGCGGTCGCCACGATCTACACTATTCGTGAATACGCTTTGGCAGGCGGGCTGATGAGCTATGGACCAAGCCTGTCGGACTCCTATCGCAAGGCGGCCACCTATCTCGGGCGGATTCTCAAGGGCGAAAAGCCGGCCGACCTGCCGGTCCAGCAACCGACCAAGTTCGAGATGATCCTCAACCTCAAGACCGCGAAGGCACTTGGTCTCACCGTGCCGCCGACAATACTCGCCCGCGCCGATGAGGTGATCGAATAAGGGCACGCCACATTCTGCTGGTGAGACCCGAACCGGGCATTCGCAAGCTGCCGCGCCGAGACACCCGGTGCCGAGACACCGCGTGCATCAGTGAAGCTGTGGCCGGCACGACGAAATCCATCCCGCCTGTGGCAATGCTCACCGAAGATCGGCGTTAAAGCAATATCATTCGGCTGCCAGCGAGGTGTCAGTCCGCTTTGCCATGACTTGCCGGAATTTGGTCGCAAGCTCGTCGCAATAACGAGCCAGCCCCTGGTAAAACGCGCGTTCCGGCCCGGAGGCCGCCTGTTCAGCCGCTTTCTCGTACTGCGCGGCTTTGCGCTCGTACTTCTCTAGTTTTGTTTGAAGGTCACTCGGCACGGCGCTACTCCACGCGAACTACGTGAGCGCGAATGATCGCCGACGCTCCGACCGAAACGATGACTGACCTAAGGCAATTTTGTAGCCGCGATGCGGCTCGCTTTTGGCCGGCCAGGCGCATCCCGCTGGATTATAAGGCGCGCCTGCCGGCCGCAAATAGCCGGCGCGGGATCGTTCTGATTGGATCAAAACCGGCGCTCTGATCTTTGGTTTTGACGCGTTTTCTTCGCGCGAACCGGTATCCGCTTCGCCGGAAAACGCTCTAGTAAAACCGGTGAAAATGATGGATCGGGCCGTGACCGTGCCCGACGTCGAGGCGGTCGGCCGCCACGATCGCCGCGGTGAGCCAGGCCTTGGCATCGCGGACAGCGGTTTCCAGCGCCTCACCCTTGGCAAGGAGGGCCGCGATGGCTGATGACAGCGAGCATCCGGTGCCGTGGGTATTGCCGGTGGCGATGCGCGGCGCCGGCAGCGCGATGGTGCCGTTGGCGCTGAAGAGGTAGTCGATGCTCTCGGCGCCCTCCCCGTGGCCGCCCTTGATCAATACGGCCGGACAGCCCAAAGCCAACAGCCGCCTTCCCTGGTCCGCGATCGCGGCCTCGGTGGATGCGACCGGCTCGTCCAGAAGCGCTGCGGCCTCCGGCAGGTTCGGGGTGATCAGCGCGGCGCGCGGAATGAGGTTTGTGCGCAGGCCTGCAACGGAGTCAGCCGAAAGCAAAGGGTCGCCCGAGGTCGCGACCATCACGGGGTCGAGCACGATGTTCGCCGGCGACCATTGCCTCAGCGCGGCCGCAATAGCGTCGATGGTCGCCGATTGCGCCACCATCCCGATCTTGACCGCCTTGACGTCGAGATCGCCGAACACCGCATCCAGCTGCGCGGTCACGAACGCGGCCGGCACCGGATGAACGCCGCTCACGCCGCGGGTGTTCTGGGCGGTCAGGGCGGTGATGACGGAGGCGCCATAGACGCCGAGCGCCGCAAAGGTCTTCAGGTCCGCCTGGATGCCGGCGCCCCCTGAGGAATCAGAGCCGGCGATCGTGAGAGCGATCGGTATCGTCATTGCGGGGCTCGCTGGCGTCCAGGCCATTGCATCATGCGCATGTTCTGTCCTAGCGCGGGGTGTTGTTGCCAGCAAGTTCCGGGACGCTATATTGACCTCGGCGAAGTGCCTTTTTCGGAGACGACAGCGATGGTTCCCTTTTTCATTCAGATCAAGTGCAAGCTCGGCCAGTCCTACAAGGTCGCCAATGCGATTGCGGAAGCCGAGATCGCCTCCGAGATCTACTCTACCGCGGGCCACTACGATTTGCTGGTGAAATTCTATGTCGACAACGACACCGACATCGGTCACTTCGTCAACGAGAAGGTGCAGACGATTCCCGGCATCCAGGACACCCACACCATCATCACCTTCAAGGCGTTCGGCACGGGCTAGGCGTGACCTCATAATTCAGTGTGGTTGACGACGTCCTGCGCGGCCGCTTCGCCCGGGCACATGACTCGCCCTGCAAAGCGAAAGCCGCCCGAAGGCGGCTTGTCAATTTGTGACCGACGATCGCGGATCACGCCCTTCGCCTATACCGGCCGGGTAATTTGCACTCGTCCGTTACCCCCGGGCAGAGCGACTGACGGGAGCCGTCAAACCATTTCGAGCTTGATCTGGCCTTCTTCAAGGGTCCCCGCCGCGAGAGCGTTGCGAGCCATCTTCTCGATGGCCGGCCAATTTGAGAGAAGATACCTGTGCGCCTCAACCTGAGTTTGGAACTTTGTTTGCAGAATGCAACCCTGCCGCACGTTCCCGTTCGCAATCTGAAAGGAGACTGTTTGGGGTCCCTCATTGAGTTCTCGTTCGGTGGGCTTGGGAATTTTCCGCATGCACTATTCCTCCATCAACATTCGCGCCGGTTGCGAATGAAGTCGGTCGTATCTCGGGTGAACTCAGGAATGGGCTTTGTCGCCCGTGGTCGGGCGGACTTAATCGACCGCAATCTCTTCAGCCTTCGGCGGGCGGTTAGGCCCGTTGTCCGTGCTCACTTGCGTATTGCGGACAGCCTCGGCCAGCATCTCGCGCAGCTCAGCCTTGGTCTTCCGCGGTTCTCGTGTGAATCCAGATTTTTGCCATTCAGCCATATTGATCATATGGGGATGCCGGAGGGAGAAGTAAATGCCACCGGTGACCGCAAAACAGGCCAACAGCCATTCGACGGCAGGTTGCCTTCGGGTAACCACGCCGCATGTCCTACAGCTGCAAGCGACGTCCGCTACGCCGACTATCGCTTAAAAAGAGAAACGGCCCCAGCGCGGGGGTGCATGCTGGGGCCGTCCTTCATCGGATGCTTTCGGGGTGTGCCTTGCCATCCGGTCGTACGTAGGCAAGTTATGTCGCCGACCTTGGTTCCAGGCAGACAGCCCTGATTCGAATAGAACGGGCGTTCAAGGGATGACAGCCCTGGCATGCTTGAACTTGTCTCGCCCCCCCGCGCGCTCTGACGACCCGGACAACGCACTCGCCAGGTTTGTCAGCTCAACAAAGTACGTACCTTGTTGGCGGCGTCATAGATTTCGATCTGAAGCATCGGATAAGCCGCCTTCAGTTTCCGACCCGCTGCTTCGGCAGCATCGACATCGTCAAATTCTGTTTTGAAATGACCGTCGACAATCGTCACGAATCCTTCGGTTGGAGGCCGGTCGGCTCGTAGCGCTTTCTTCGGCTCAGGCTCGTCAATTGAGAGAACAGGTTTTTTCATTTGTTTGATCCTTCCACGATCGATCGCCGCGATAACTAATCGGGCTCGGTTCAGCCTCTTGGAGCCGTTCATTCACATCGACGGCTCGCCGCGGACTGCGCCTCCCTCATTGTCCCACCGCGACAACGCCGCGGTGCCCAACTTCGCATCCCGGCGCGCGACTTCCGAAAGTTTGTTGTAACCGGCATCGTTCTTATGCTTGTGCAGAAATCGGGCGATCTGCCCGCGCAGCGCCGCTGTCTCCAACAACTGGCCGACCGATCCGGCGGTGTCGAAGATCTCCCGCTGCAGCGTCGTCGGCAAGGTATTCCATTGCATGATGATGGCCGCGCCGAGACATCGCAGAACGTGCTCTTCTTCGGCCGCAAGGGCTACGCCGCCGGATCGGTCCTGCTCCGCACCTTGCACGGCATTGTCGTAGTTGTCCGCTAACCGCTGCTCGTTATCCGCGAGCGAGACGAGGCGCTTCTGCAGTTCTTGAAATTTACGGCTTTCGTCCGAGCCGGTCGAACCCTTAACCAGTTCGCCGTATTCGGCAGCTTTCGCACGATAGTGCTGAGATTTGAACATGCCGGGCCCTTTTCGCTGGAAGTCTCGGCGCATTCCGGCCAACCTCGATGATTGAACGGCATATACATAGATATGGGATCAAAGGTCCAAATAACGAGCCCCAGGGCCAAATAAGATGGCACGAAAAGGAGCGCGGGGCGTGACTTCGGCCGTTAGCTTGGGCCGTTACTTGGGCCGTTACTTGGCCATCCGCCAGCCGAACAGCACGACAGCGGCTCCGACCGCTGTCGCAATGACCGACGTCACTATCCCGCCGCCGAGCGCAAGCAGCATGGCGACATGATAGCCAACGAAGGCCCCGGCAACCCCTACCAGTGCGCTCGTGATCATTCCGCGGGTCGATCCGGAGAATTGCCGGGCGAGCCACGACGGTCCGGCAAGGCGGTCGAATAAGAGTCCGGCGATGATGCCGATTGCGAGAACCAGAAGAAACGTGATGGCCGGGTCGGTGACTTGCATGATTCAGGCCGCCTTGAGTGGCTTTGATTTGAATGTTGCGTGCGTAATCGTAGTCGCGGTGCCACGGTAATTGCTTTCGATCTCCACCACGGCATCAAGTTGCTTCGCCAGGGCCTTGACAAGACTTGTGCCAAGTCCGCCCTTTTTCTGATGCGGACCCTGATCAGGCTTTCCACCGCCATTGTCGGAAATCGTCAACTTCCAGTCGGAATCCGACACTCTGTGGGAAACGACGATAGTCGCATTCTTCTTTTCGCCGGGAAACGCATGCTTCAAGGCGTTCATGACCAGCTCGGTAACGATCAATCCGATGCTGACGGCCTGATGGGATTCAACGGTGGCGGTGTTGTCATCGGTTTCGACGTTTAGAGAGATTGGCCGGCTTTCACCGATCATCGATTGTGCCAATGTCTCGCATAATTTCGTCAGATAGGTACCAATCACGATTGGAGAGCCGCGACCGGAAACCTGCAAATGTTGTTGCACGGCGGCAACCGAAAGAACGCGCTTATGAGCATCCTCCAATTGCAGCCTTGTTTCCTCCGACTGCACGGTTCGCGCCTTCATAAGCAGGATACTTGCAATTATTTGAAGGCTGTTGGCGACCCGGTGCTGCATTTCCAGCAGCAGCATATCTTTCTCGCGTAGCAGTTCCTGCACCCGCCCCTCGGTGGCGCGCCGGTCCGTAATGTCCTCGAAGGCCAGCAACGTAGTGGTGTGTCCCGCGTCCGCATAAAATACCTTGCGCGCATTCAGGAGCATGATGCGCCGCCCGACGCGAGAAAATTCACGATCGACTTCGTATGCCTCGACGGTCGCATGATCTTTGGCGATCGTTTCGAGAATTGTGCGCAGCTCCGGGATATTCCATTGGCCACCTTCAATCTCGTAAATCAGATGTCCCCGGATATCCTGATCGGCGAGCTGGAAGGTCTGATAGAAAGACCGGCTCGCGGCAACGATGCGCAGCTCCTGGTCGAGCACCAGGAGAGGATCGCGGACGGTATCGACAATCGCACGCGCGAGCGCGGCGGTGTCTGGAATGGTGGCGAAGGGCATCGGTCCGCCTCCGTGTCAAACGAGGGCAATAAGCGCGAATTTTCTTTAAGTCGCCGTGAACGCCGGGACGCCCCGCTTTGGCGTCGCGTTGCGTATCGTGGCGCTCAAAAGATGCGCCTTTCTGGGAGCAAAGTCGATCTGTAAGTCGGCTGGCCGACCTCGAATTTGAGGCAGGTATCCGGCCACAATAGACTTGGGCGGCCGGCATTGAGGAAAATTGCGGATCGATCTCTCGGGCATGGGGCCGAAAGGCCGTCCGGCGGTTCGTCAATCGTTGGCCCGGCCGAACAAGGTCGGCCGGGCCAATCTTTGGCGCACCGGGGTAGTCTGGCAGGAGGCCCGGAGAAGTTTTGCGGGTCCTCCTTCGAACTCAATAGCGGTCGGTGCCGATGCCGATGCTCACACCAGGAGCGCGAAAGCCGATACCGCCTTCGTCGTAACCCCGGCGTTCGATATAGCGCTCGCGAGGAGCGTATCCGTAGGAATCACCGGGCTCTCGGATGATGACACGACCTTCATCGCGTTGGCGCCAGCAACGGCCGCTTTCGTTGCAGACCATGCGAACGTGTTGAATGTTGCTTCCCGGTCCGACCGATACATCGGCGGAAAGCGGTGCAGCGGACGCGGCGTTCACGAAAAGCGCACTTGCGCCAGCCGCAAGAGAGATCGCAAGACTGTTCATTACATTAATCTCCAAGAGTGCAAAAGTGATTGTGAAGAGTGATTGTGTCGGGAAGCCAATAGGCTCGCGAGCCAATGGTTCCGGGAATAGCAGCGCAATCTTCGATCGGAATCCAAAACAAATCCATTTCGACTGGAACCTTCGTCGGCTGCGTCTATTTGCGCTGTGTCCGAATACTGGACGCACGACAACCGGTAGACAGCATGAAAAAGATTCTCTTAGCGACAGTCGCTATCCTCGCACTCGCAGCTCCTTCATTCGCGGCTGAGACCGGCAAGACCGTCGGCCAAGCGCCGCAATCGTTCTACCTGACTCAGGATACCGCGACGATGAAATGTGAAATCGTCGAGACCCAGCCCGCTGCTGGCGGCAAAGTGAAGGTCGTCGGTATTGCCCACCCGACGAAGGCATCGGCCGAGACTGCTTTGAAGGCTGACAAGACTTGCATCAACTAATGTAGTTCAACTAGTTTAGTTACGTCGCAAGCGCGCAGGCGGGTCTATTGGTTCGGCAATCGTGAAAAACCATTGACCCGCCCCGCCACCGGATTGCCGGACGGATAGCAGATGGCCAGGTCAACTGTCACGCGGCAGCCACCTATCTTCCTGCTCACCACTCTTTGGCCAGTCATCAGGAAGGCAGCGTTGTTGACTGAAGTCTGCTTCTAACGTTCGCCAGCGTCCAAAATCCATGTGCGGTCAGCGAATGCCACATAAATTCGCTCCTGCCCAAGAGCGGCGCCAAGCTCAATCGACAGCTCGTTTAACATCGCCTCGATTGTCTCATCGGGCAAATGACCTAGATAGGCGTGGACGGCTTCGCCAGTGAACAGTGCGACCGGTTCGCGATCTGAGCCAACCGTGCCATCCGGGCGGGGCCACGCGTAGGTAACTTCCGCGCGGGTGAACATACCGGATAGCGCTGGTTGGCCCGCTTGCATCCGTCGTTTCATCCAGGCACGCGCGGTCCGGACGGCCTCCGAAACGTCGAAGACACGGCCATCGGCGTCCCACCCCTCGCGCAAGCCCACGCTGATGCGAAAATCACGGCGAGGACCTCGCGAGCCCGGAACAAGAGAATAATCAGTGGTCTTCGGCGCGGGAATTCGAGCGCTCATCTTCCGTTTTGCCCTTTTTGGCCATGGATCGATAGACCCAATCGGGTCGCGTTTCTCAGGGATAGTGGACGGTGGCCTAGCTAATTCCAGTCATCGGCAGTATCCGCTGCAAAATTGCGCCGAGGCAAATCAGCACAACGAGCAACTTGAGCAGATTTGCAAGTCGGCGGTCGGTGGCGAACTTGTCGATGGCCCAAAAACAGATTGCGCCTACAACGACGATGGTCAAAACCGATATCAAGACAAGGATCACGACGGCACCTTTATTGTTATTTGGGATATGAGACGTAATTCCACATCACTCAGTCGCCAACCTCAATCAATCTGCTTGTCTTTTGCAGGCCGCGCAGCTTCTTGCCTGGTCGCTTTTTTGAATTCTTCCTGGCATCGGCGATGAGACGATCGGGGCTGCGCTCTACCGCGCTCAGCAGCGTTTTCATGATCGCGTCGCGAGCCTTCTTGCTCGGCGAATAGCCGTGAATTGTTATTTTAAATTTGTCCTTGCCGGCTTGGTACTCGTGATCGATCCTCGGCTTCCTGGACATTTCTCTCTCCTGCCGCCGCCCTTGAGTGTCTGCAACTTGGACGACTATCGCGCAGCGCCGCCGGTTCGCGGTCGCTGGTCAATATTGCTCACCACTCGAAATAACAAACAAAGAGAACCGGCCCCAGAGCTTGAAGCATCCGGAGCCGTCCATCCTTGGACCGCCAACGGGCGGGTTTGACGATCCTTGCCGCATCAAGTCGCCCGGCCAACGTTGGTTCCATTTCAAGCCGGCAAGGCGGAAGCCGAGCGCACCGCGAAGGCGAGTATGACGTCGCGCGGGTCCTTGCGGAAAGAGCGGCAAACTCTGAAGGCACATCCGAATTGAGGCAACTAACTTCGGGAGTCGCGTTCTCGATCCAGATTGTGAAGGTACGACAGCCCTTCCACCGTCAGGCGATGCTCATCTTCTTCGCCTCCGATGTACTTTTTCATTAGGTGCTCCGAGAGCCCTTGACGGGCTCCCATCGTCTCGGAACGATCTGCGAGAGCGCCGTATATGCTCAGCGCGCGGTCAACCGGTAGAATATTCATTGGATCTCTTTCAAGGGTGGTTTGATCTGCCAAATAGCCAAGACCTGGTGCGCTGGATCGTTCCGATAGGAAATTGCAGGCAGGCACGGAATCCGGATTGGCAACGCGGCGGCGCGGCCGGTTAGGTCCGAAAAGAACCGGCAGGCGGCATTTCGCCACCATTTTACAAGGCGAGGCTCTATTTTCGGCTATTCACTCACTTTCGACGTTAGAGATGCCAATGGCACGTCGAAGGAATAGACAAACCCGCTGGGCTCATAGCTCAAATGGACGTCGCCCTTTAATTGCTTGCCGAGCGTCTCGACCAGGCGCGTGCCGAAACTGCGCTTGTCCGGAGACCGAACCGCGGGGCCGTTCTTTTCGGTCCATTCCAGACGCAGACGCTGCGTTTTGGGATCAACCGTCCATGCGATCTCGACGCGGCCGGCAGGCACGGACAATGCGCCGAACTTGGTGGTGTTCGTGCAGAGTTCGTTGAGGGTCATGGCAATCGCAATCACGGCTCCCGACGTCATCCGGACATCGGGTCCCGCGATCGTGAATTTGGGCACATCGGGATTGTCGAAAGCTTCGGTGGCGCCGCGAACGATCTTCCCGAGATCTGCACTGGACCATCTTGCCTGCAAGAGAAGGTCATGAGCCCGCCCCAGTGCCAGCAGCCTGCCCTCGATAGCCTGCTGAGCGTGTTCCGCGCCCGGCACGTTGCGCAAGCTTTGGGAGGCAATGGCGCTGACGGTTGCCAGGGTATTCTTGATGCGGTGGTGCAACTCTTCGAGAATCAGCTTTTGAAGTTTATCGGCAGCCTCGCGCTCCCTGGCGTCAATGCCAGCTTGAGCGAGCAATTCCCGCGCATCAATTTCGGCTTGCGCCAGCAGCAGCCGAAGGCTGACGTTCTCGGCCTCCAGAAACTCAGGGGGTGACGCTGCGGCCTTTGATTGGCGCTTGTCCAGATGATCGTCGATTTCAAACATCCGCGACTCGTATCACCATAAGTCTGGCTCCGGCGAGATCAATTGAGACGCGGTCGCCGCACAATGTCGCGATTTCCGCCTGATAACGTCTGCCTCAGGCATGGCCGATCATGCTCCGCATCTGGGCAATCATGACCTTGGCCTCCAGCGGTTTCCCGAAAAAGCGGCTGCCGAGGGGAAGATCGATGCCTGCGAGCTTCAATTGGCCGGATACAAGTATGATCTTGATCGGCGACCAGCGGTTATGGACCGTCTGGGCGAGCTTCAGGCCGTCCATGCTGCCGGGCATCTGAATATCCGTGAACAGCAAAGCAATGTCAGACCTGGATTCAAGGATCGCCACGGCTTCGTCAGCATTCACAGCCTCAACGGAAGTGTAGCCAGCGTCTTCCACCATGTCGACCGCGCTCATCCGCAGCAGCATTTCATCTTCGACGACGAGAACGACTGCGCGGACAATGGAATGGTCCAGAACCATCATAAGGCTCACTTTCGAAGCGAATGGCGGCTAGAAAGGAAGACAAGCATCTCATAGACCATATGATCCCACCCAACTTAACAATAGCGGAAGAACAGGCCCCGCCTCGGGCAACGAATGCATCGAAATCGATGCAAGCCACTGATTTCGCAAGCGATAGGCTGAATACTCCATTCCCCGCGCGCTGGTTTCGAATATCTCCGCAAAATTGAGCGCGATGGTCTTTTGGAACGCGCAAAGCTTGCTATCGGGGGCTTGAGTCGCCATCTGAGGGATTAGCGTAATTGGATCGCGGCAGCAGCGCGCGCCATCGAAACGCGACGCCTTAGCCACGCCAAATCTTATCAACGCTATCGACCAACGGCATATCGCTTCGATATGCGCGTCGCGGGTCAGGACAATCTATGGCCATCGAACATGCCTCCGTGCAGGTTGCGCGCAAACCGTGGGGGGTCGCCGATCTCCGCCCCTGGAGCGGCATTGATGGTTCTGGTGAAACCATCGGAGAGCTGTGGTTTCAGCGCGCCGATAAAGATGCTCCAACTCCGGCCCTGCTGCTCAAGTTGCTGTTCACGAGCGAGCCTTTGTCGATTCAGGTTCATCCAGACGATGAATTCGCGCACTCGATCGGCTTGCCGAACGGCAAGACTGAAGCCTGGTACATCCTCGCAGCAGCCCCGGGCGCGCGGGTTGCATTGGGACTGACGCGGCATCTCACGCCACAGCAATTGCGTGCAGCAATCATGGACGGCTCGATTGCCGGTCTCACGCAATGGCGTCCTGTCGCGAAAGGCGACATCATCTTTGTCCCTGCCGGCACGATCCACGCTATCGGCGCCGGTATCGTGCTCGCCGAGATACAGCAGCGCAGCGATACGACATTCCGTCTGTTCGACTACGGCAGGCAACGCGAACTGCATGGAGACAGCGCCGTCGCCGTTTCCCATGCCGGGCCCGCTCAAGCGCAAAGCGCTCCACGCCGTCTCACCGCCGCCCGGACAGCTCTTATCACAAGCCCGCATTTCGTGCTGGAGCGGATCGATCTTCCGGCGAACTCGCATTGGACACTCGATGCGAAGCGGGAAACCTGGATCCTGGTGATCGAAGGACACACACAAATCGGCCCGATAAGTGCGTCGGTCGGCGATGTTGTTTTTGCCGAAGCGGATCGCGCCGAGATTGCAGTCGGGCCCGCCGGGTCGAACTGTCTGATCGCTTATTCGGGACCGGATCCAGTCATGCCGTTGCTGCAGGAATCCGGAGCGCGAATGACCAAATCTGTCGGCCCGTCCGTCTTACGCTCGCCGAAACCGAAAAAACCTGTCGAGGCCCAAACATGACGCCGCTCCGCCGCATCGCCTTCATCGGCAATTCGCTACCCCGCCGCTGCGGAATCGCAACTTTTACGACCGACCTGCAGCACGCCATATCAACTTCACGCCCGAACTTGGAGACCTGCATCGTGGCGATGACCGATCACGGTCAGACCTATGACTATCCCTCTTCGGTCGCTTTTCAGATCAAGGACGACAATATCGAAGAATACGTGCGCGCAGCAGACACCCTGAATGCCGGCCGGTTCGACACCGTGTGCCTGCAGCACGAATTCGGCATTTTTGGTGGCGAATCCGGCGCCCACATTCTCGAGCTGTTGCCGCGCCTCACCATGCCGGTCGTGACGACGTTCCATACCGTGCTGGCCAATCCGACGACCATTCAACGCTCGGTAATGGAGCGCGTCATCGATGCGTCGTCGAAGGTCGTGGTGATGGCCAACAAGGGCCGCGAGCTGCTGCGCAGCGTCTATCAGGTCCCCGATGACAAGATCGAGGTCATTGCCCACGGCATTCCCAACGTCGCATTTGTCCCGCCCGATGCGGCGAAGGCCAAGCTCGGATTTGGCGGGAAGTCGGTCATTCTGACGTTCGGTCTGCTCTCCCCCAACAAGGGCATCGAAGTCATGATCGACGCCATGCCGTCTATTCTGAAACGCCGCGCGGATGCGGTGTATGTCGTGCTCGGCGCAACGCATCCCAATCTGGTTCGAGACGAGGGCGAGGCCTATCGCGAGAGCCTGATGGCGCGGGTGCGCGAAACTGGCGTCGAAGACCACGTGGTGTTTCTCGACCGGTTCGTCGATCAGGCCACGCTGCTCGAATTCATCTCGATGTGCGACGTCTATGTCACGCCCTATCTCAACGAGGCGCAGATGACGTCAGGAACGTTGGCCTACAGCTTCGGACTGGGGAAGCCCGTCGTCTCGACCCCTTACTGGCACGCGCAGGAGCTGCTGGCCGATGGCCGCGGCGTTCTGGTGCCTTTCGGCGATGCGGCCGCGATCGGCAGCGAAATCGCGGAACTGCTCACCGATGACGCTCGCCGGCAGGCGATGTGCCGGCGAGCCTATGCGGTCAGCCGGACCATGACATGGGAACGCACCGCCGAGCGTTACATGTCCGTCTTCGAGAATGCGCGGCAGGGTCACTGGCTCAAGGTGGTCGCCCGCTCCGACGCTGGCTTGCCCGAACCGCGCAGCCCGGCGGCGCCTGATATGCAAATCAGCCATTTCCTGACCATGTGCGACGACATCGGCCTGTTCCAGCACGCGGTGCATTCGGTGCCCGATCGTTCGCACGGCTATTGCGTAGACGACAACGCCCGCGCGTTGCTGCTGGCCTGCGCCCTCAACAATCCGGGCGAACAGCCGCTATCGGAAGTCCTGACGGCCCGCTTTGCCGCTTTCGTGCAGCATGCATGGAATCCTGACACCGGACGGTTTCGGAATTTCATGGGCTTCAATCGAACGTGGCTCGAAGATAAAGGCTCCGAGGACAGCCACGGACGAACGCTTTGGGCCGTGGGCGAGTCGGCGCGCAGGGACGCAAGCCCGTCGCGGCGCCGGTGGGCGACTGCCTTGTTCGCCCAGGCATTGTCGACCGCGGAGGACTTTCGTTCTCCCCGTGCGTGGGCATTCACGCTGCTGGGTTTGGACGCTTATTGCGCCGTGGCTCCGGATGATCTCCACGCCAGGGAAGTCCGGCATTCCCTTGCCGACAGGTTGATGTCCTGTCTGGCGTCGACCGAGACGCCGGACTGGGCATGGTTCGAGGAAGGGCTGGCCTACGACAACGCGCGATTGCCGCAGGCCTTGATGGTGACAGGCATGGCGACGGAAACGCCTGATTACGTCGATGCCGGGTTGAGATCCCTGCGCTGGCTAATGACGCAACAAACGACGTCGGCGGGTTATTTCCGGCCGGTCGGCACCTCCGGCTTCGGCGAACGGCGGCAGCCTCCCCGCGCCTTCGATCAGCAGCCCGTGGAAGCAACAGCTACGATCGCCGCCTGCCTCACGGCCTGGCGGGCGGATGACGATGCCGAGTGGAAAGCCCTCGCAACGCGCGCTTTCGCGTGGTTTCTCGGCGACAACGATCTGTCCGTTGCGCTGGTCGATCCGCACACCGGCAGTTGCCGAGATGGACTGCATCCCGATCGCGCCAACGAAAATCGCGGCGGCAAGTCGGTTGTGTGCTATCTCCTTGGGCTCGCGGAGATTCGTCAGCTTGCGCGCGTCAACGCCGGCCTGACAAAACCTGCGGCACTGCGCGCCGTGGGCGCTTGAATCTCACCTCCTACTCAAAGCGAGCCGAGGACACCGTGTCACAAGCTACCTTCCTCAATCGGCAGGCGCTTCATCTGCGTCCGGATCCCACGCGGGTGATTGTGCGCCCGTTCAGGCCGACGACCGAACCACGCGATCTGAACCCGACCGACAAAACGCGCGCAAATCATATCGTCGACCGGGTTCTCTCGCTCAATTCCGAGGCCGTTGCCAGCCAGCTCGCGGAGGTCCTGGAGAATTTCCAGGGCCGGCATCGTAACCTGCTCGATACGTGCGAGGCGCGCGCCGACGAAATGGAGGGGGCATTTGCAACGCACGGGGTCTTTTCAAAGATCCAGCGCCAGCTGGTCGGCGCCTATTTTCTCCATGAATATTCGTTCGAAGCCTCGGCCCTGTTTAACCCCAGCATCGTGCCGCACCCCGACCAGTCGGGCGCGCCGAAAGGTGGCTTGCGCTTCATTCTCAGTCTCCGCGCCATCGGCGAAGGGCATGTGTCGTCACTGACGTTTCGAGCCGGCACCATCGCAGCCGACGGCAGCCTGACCGTCGATCCGACGGCTCGCCTCGCCTCAAGCCCCCGGATTTGCCATCGCGCACCCGGGCCAAACGGCGACCATGTTGAGTTGATTTTCAAACCCGAGGAAGACCTCAGCGAGCGCGTCATCTTTCCCGTCACCGAATCCCAATCCAACGGCATCGAGGATGCGCGCTTTGTCGAATTCAGCGATGGCGATCGGAAAACCTACTACGCGACCTATACGGCCTATAGCGGACGCGCGATCCGTTCGGAATTGATCGAGACCAGCGATTTCCTCTCGTTCCGGCTGGCGCCCTTGAGGGGTAATGCGGCGGTGAACAAGGGCATGGCGCTATTCCCGCGCAAGATCGGCGGTAAATACGCCATGATCGCACGGCAGGATAACGAGAACCTGTATCTGATCTATTCCGACGACCTGAACACATGGGACGGCGGTCAGGCCATTTTGAAGCCGGAATTTCCCTGGGAGTTCGTTCAAATCGGCAATTGCGGGTCGCCGATCGAGCTCGATGAAGGCTGGTTGCTGCTGACGCACGGCGTCGGCCCGGTTCGCAAATACTCGATCGGCGCGGCGCTGCTCGACAAGCGCGACCCCTCCAGGGTGCTGGCCCGTTCGCGCGAGCCATTGGTGCGGCCTGAGCCATCCGAGCGCGAAGGATACGTCCCTAACGTCGTCTATACGTGCGGCGCCTTGAGGCACAATGACCAGATCATCTTGCCATACGCAGTGTCGGATACCTTCTCCAATTTCGCGACCATCAAGATTTCGGCGCTGATGCGCGCGATGACGAGTTGATCGCCGGTGGCGAAGTCGTGCGTGGTAACCTCTGTTGACAGGTCAAAGGAGCCCTGATGGCCCGCCATGGCGCACCGGCTCGCAAAAATGAAATTCGTACCTAAGTAACGACATACAAAATCATACGCGCAAGCGCGTCAGTGAGGGTGACCTAATGAAGGCTTTGGTGAAATTCCGCCGCCGCATTGAAGCGCGTGTGGGTTGAACAAATTCAGTCGCTGAGGCAAATCCATGGTCGAATTGGTGTTGCGGCCGAGCGAGCCCTGCAAGACATGTTCAACAATGACCGCTCGCTGATTCCGGCCCCGGTCAGAGCGGCCGCGAACCGGCGGCGATTTGATCGGTCTCGATCACATGATTGATTTTCCAAATCATAGTCGTTCTTATGACCAGACCCGGCACGCCGTGCGATTTTGGGGCCACGATAGCGCTATAGAAGCATCATTTTTCATAGACGAAGACGCATTGAGGCGAATCCAACCGGATGCACGCCCCGATGAGTCGGGCTTTCTCAATGCGTTCGATTCCAACCGTGATCTGATTTGTGCCGCTGCGGCGAGGCTCTATGTTCGCGGAAGCAGAGGCTCTTATGATCTGGTTGCCGCTCATTTTCACCGCAATTGAAACTCGACGACGCAAATAATCAAAACCCGATCCAAACTGAAAGCATGACGCCTCCCTGATGGTTCGCTGACCACACCGGTCCGCGCCACACGCCCCGGTCTCACGACTTGCCGCCCTCCTTCGTCGCCTTGCTGGGCCGCGGCGGCCCATCCACCGGCGGCAGCGATTTGAGATATTCGGCGATCGCCGCGCGATCTTCGGCCGGTAATTGCGAAATGTTCTTGATCACGCGCGCCATCGAGCCGCCGGCGCTGTCGCCATCGGGCAGTTGCCCGGTTTCGAGGAAATAGGCGAAGTCGTTGACGCTCCATTCGCCCAGTCCCTTTTGCGTGATGTTCGGCACCCAGCCCTCGCCTTCGGGATTGGGGCCACCCGCTAAGCGCTGCGCGGCAATGATGCCGCCGAGGAAATTTCGCGGGGAGTGACACTCGGCGCAATGGCCGAGGTTATTGACCAGATACGCGCCGCGATTCCACCGCGCCGAGCGCACGGGGTCCGGAACAAAAGGCTTGTCGTCCATAAACAGCCATTTCCAGATTCCGATATTGCGCCGGATATTGAACGGGAACGGTACATCATGATCGCGCACCTTGCCGGAAACGGGGGTCAGCGTTTTCAGGTACGCGAACAGGTCGCGCACGTCGTCGACCTTTGCATGCTGATAGGAGACATAGGGAAACGCCGGAAAGTAGTGCGTGCCGGTCGGCGAAACCCCCTTGGTCACCGCGGCCACGAATTCGGCCTCGGTCCATCGCCCGATGCCATCGGCCGGATCGGGTGAGATGTTCGGCGCATAGAACGTTCCGAACGGTGACGGGATGGCGAGGCCGCCGCCGAGCTTCAGGCGATCAGGCTGGCCGGGCACGGCATGGCAGGAGGAACATCCCCCGGCATTGAACGTTGTGAGGCCGTTGGCGAGGTTGGGTGTGTAGGCCGGGCCGGCAACCGCCGACGCGGTCGGGGGCGCCGTCAGCCGCCAGAAGATCGCACAGCCGATGCCGGTAGCAACAACCAGTCCAAGGAAGCTTCGATGCAAATTTCGTCGCAGCATTCACCCGCCCGTCTTATCCGTTGCACTCCACAGCCAGTATGCCAGCCGTTGGACCAATACGTTGCTTGAAAAATTTCTCGCCAAAAAGGCCCTGATACGGGAATAAGATTGAAAATCAGCTGTTTTGAGATCGGCGCCGTCGATTGACGCCCATAGGGAGAGAACACCATGTCGAAGACCAGGACCATGCTTGCTACGCTCGCGCTGGGGGCGGCCGTTGCGTTCGCCGGACCGGCTTTCGCCGAAAAAATGAAAGCGACGCTGGACGGCAAATCGGAAGTACCCCCGAACGCCAGCGCCGGCGCGGGCACCGCCGATATCGATTACGATGCCGCCACCAAGAAGCTGAGCTGGAAACTGACCTATTCGGGGCTCTCCGGCCCCGCGAGCGCAGCCCACTTCCATGGGCCGGCCGAACCCGGCAAGAACGCCGGCGTTGCGCTGGCCATCCCCGGCGCCACGTCAAGCCCCGCCGAAGGCAGCGCGGTCCTGACCGACGCCCAGGCCGCCGACCTGATGGCCGGCAAGTACTATATCAACGTCCACACCGCGGCCAATCCGGGCGGCGAAATCCGCGGCCAGGTGACGAAGTAAATCCCGAGCGCGCGAATGAAATAACGAAAAACAAAGAGGCGGACGTATCAAGCGTCCGCCTCTTTCCTTGATCAACCCGGACCCTAGAGCAAGATCGGTTCTGATTGAATCAGAACCGACGCACTGATCTCTTGTTTTGACACGTTTTCCTCGCACGAACCGGCATCCACCCCCGGATCAAGTCCGAGGGCATGCTTCGCTCGAAAACGCTCTTAGCCGTTCTTGACGCGGTAGGTCTCGTGACAACCGCCGCATTGCTTGCCGATCGTAGGCAAGACGGCCTTCAGCGTCTCCAGATCCGTGATCTTGCCCTTGGCGTCTGCCACGGCCTTGGCGAAGCTCTTGACGTGCTCGTCGAAGCCGGCCTTGTCTTCCCAGACTTTTGGAGACGCGAAGTAATCCCCCTCCGGCTTCATCCCCTTGATGCTGTCGGGAAACAGGGTTGGAAATTTCTTGATGGTGTCTTCGAACTGGGCCAGCGCGGCATCGACCGCGGCCTGATCGTAGGGCTTTTCGCCCTTGACCATCGCCGCCAGGGCGCCGGCGTTCTTTCCGTTGCCCTTCATCACGGCCTGGGTCGACTTGACCTGATCCTGCTGCGCCGCCACTACGCCAACGCCGAGCAATAACGTTCCAACGACCAATACAGTTCTCATCATTATTCTGATCCCCTTGATTTTCCCAAGTGCACGGTGGTCTCGTTATCCTAGCCTTGATCCTGGCTTTTGTAACTCCAGCCTCATTTTATACCAGCAACTTTCATTCCAACACCGCCCGCGGGGCTTAATTCCCGCGCGCGCGGAAGATCACAGGCTATGCCGGCGCTGGTGCTCGCGGATCGCGATCCAGACCCGCTCGGGCGTGGCTGGCATGTCGATATGATCGATCTTGTATTCACGCCACAGCCCTTCGATGATCGCGTTGACGACTGCGGGACAGGAGCCGATCGCTCCCGCCTCGCCCGCGCCCTTGACGCCCAGCGGATTGGTCTTGCACGGCACATTATGCGTCTCGAACACGAAGGACGGACCATCGGCCGCCCGCGGCAGCGCATAGTCCATGAATGTTCCCGTGACGAGCTGGCCGTCCTTCGGATTGTAGACCGCCTGCTCCATCAGGGCCTGACCGATCCCCTGCATGGCGCCGCCATGCACCTGTCCGGCGAGCAGCAGCGGATTCAGCGTCACCCCGAAATCGTCGACGATGACGTAGTTGACGATTCCGATGATGCCGGTAGCGGGATCGATTTCGACCTCGGCAAGGTGGGTGCCGTTCGGATAGGTGCCGTCGGCGGCGGTGTAGGTCGCGCTTGCGTTCAGCTTCGAAGGATCGACGCCCGGCCGTTTCGCCAGATCGGCAAAGCTGATCGAGCGGTCGGTGCCCGCAATCCGCATCGTTCCCTCCGATATCTCCAGGTCGCCACTGCTGGTCTCCAGCACTTCGGCGGCGATCTCCCGCAAATTCTTGCCGAGTTCGCGGGTCGCGCGTTCGACACTGACGCCGCCGGTCGGGATTGACGCCGATCCCCCGGTGCCGAGGCCGGTGGCAATCTTGTCGGTGTCGCCCTGCAGGATGTGGACGCGCTCGGGCGGCAGCCCGAACTGCTCGGCGACGAGTTGTGCATAGGCGGTCTGGTGCCCCTGCCCGCTCGACTGCGTGCCGATCAGGATCGAAATGTCGCCATTGGGATCGAGCTGCACCTTGGCGGTCTCCTCGCCCATGGTGCCGCAAACCTCGACATAGGTCGCCAGCCCGATGCCGCGCACAAGGCCCTGCTTCTTCGCGGCCTTGGCGCGCTTGGGAAATTCCTTCCAGTTGGCGATCTCCATCGCCCGCTTCATATGGGCGGCGAAATCGCCGGAATCGTAGACCTTCCCTGTTGCGGTCTTGTAAGGCATCGCGCGCGGCGGGATGAAATTCTTGCGCCGGATCGCTTCCGGCGTCAGTCCGAGTTTTCGCGCGGCTGCATCGACCAGCCTTTCGAGCACGTAAGCCGCCTCGGGGCGTCCGGCGCCCCGATAGGCATCGACCGGCACGGTGTTGGTGAAGACCGTGCGGACGCGGCAATGGAAGGCCTGGATGTCGTAGAGGCCGGGCAGCATGCCCGCGCCGCCATGCGGGATGTAGGGCCCGAAGGTCGACAGATACGCGCCCATGTCACCGAGGAGATCGACGTCCATGCCGAGGAACCGGCCGTCGGAGGCCAACGCCATCCGCGCG
Source organism: uncultured Alphaproteobacteria bacterium (assembly GCA_963742085.1). Classification (GTDB taxonomy): domain Bacteria; phylum Pseudomonadota; class Alphaproteobacteria; order Rhizobiales; family Xanthobacteraceae; genus Bradyrhizobium. The sequence goes on from CAVUKM010000009.1 coordinate 445,750, forward strand.
GTGGTGACATTGTCGCGGCCTTGCGCGTCGCCCATGAAATGATCGGCGCGGTCGGCGGTCCATTTCACCGTCTTGCGCAGCTTGCGCGCAGCGAATGCGGCGAGCGCGTATTCGCGATAGGGAAACAGCTTGGTGCCGAACCCGCCGCCGACATCGGGGCAGATCACCCGCATCTTTTCCAGCGGGATCTTCAGCACCATGCCGCCGATGATTTCGCGCAGACGATGGCTGCCCTGGCTGCCGACCGTCAGCGTCAGGTGATCGCGTCTCGCATCGTACTCGCAGACCACCGCGCGCGTTTCCATGAAATTGGTGACGACGCGCGGATTGACGACCGATATTTCGGCCACCGCATGCGCTTTCGCGAACGCCGCCTCGGTCGCCTTCTTGTCGCCGAGCGACACATCGAACAGCACATTGCCGGGATGCTGGGCCCAGACCTGCGGCGCTCCCGTCTTGACCGCATGGAGAACGCCGACCACGGCCGGCAGCGGCGTCCAATTGACATCGATCGCCTCGATCGCATCGCGCGCGTGATCGACGGTATCGGCGACGACGAACGCAATGGCGTCGCCGACATGACGGACCTCATCCCTCGGCAGAATCGGATAGGGCGGACCGGTGAACGGATTGACTTCCAGGTTGAACAGGCACGGCAGGTCGCCGAGATCCCTGACATCCTCGGCGGTCAGGACCGCCGCCACCCCGGGCAGGCCGCGGGCGCGGGAGGCATTGATGGTGAACTTCGCGTGGGCATGCGGTGAGCGCAATACCAGCGCTTGCAGCGAGGGCTGCGGCGCGAAATCGTCGGTATAGCGGCCCCTGCCGCGAATGAGCGCGTCATCTTCCTTGCGAAGCACGCTTTGGCCGACGCCGAATTTGATTGCAGCCATCGTATCTCCATTTCCCCCTCACGCGGCTGATTGACGACCGCGCTCTAAACTATTGAAACAGCGTACGATCTTCCCGCAAACCTCGACTGCCTCGGCCGATCTTGCGCTGATAGATTGCAGCCATATTGCAGCGGATCGCGAGACAGCGCAAACGCCTCTTTGTCCTGACGTTGGCACGTACCGGTAACCGCCTCGCTCCAAAAGGGGTTAGCCGCGCACCAACGACCTCAGCCAGTGCCTGCCGAACAGCAGCAGGATTGATCCAGCATAGACCAGGGTCCCGACGACGATCAGCAACAGGAATGCGGCCTCGTCACGTAGCGCACTTAAGCCGGAAAACTGTGTACCCGCGAATCTCGCGGTCAGCCAAAGGGCGGCTCCCAGCAGGCCTCCGGAGATGACAAACTTCGCCAGCGATCGCATCCAGGCGCGATCGAGATGGAAGTAGCCGGCCCTTACCGCAAAGGCGATCACCAGCAACAGATTGATCCAGGCGCCGACCGCGGTCGCAAAGGCGAGACCGACCTGCGCGAGCGATCCCACCAGCGCGACCTTCAGTCCGACATTGGCGGCAACCCCGATCAATGCCGCCTTCACCGGCGTCGCGGTATCCCTGCGGGCATAGAAAGTGGCGACCGCGCTGCGGATCAGGACAAACGGGATCAATCCGACCGCATAGGCCGCGAGCGTCGCGCCCGCGGCCGCGGCGTCGCCCTTCGAGAACGCGCCGCGCGCAAACATCGCCCGCATGATGACGTCGGGAACCGTCAGGAAGGCGGTCACGAACGGCACCGAAAACAGTAACGTAAAGTCGAAAGCCCGCCGTTGCGCGGCCAGCGCGCCGGCGTGATCGTCCGACGTCAGGCGCCGTGACATTTCCGGCAGCAATACCGTGCCGATGGCGATACCGATCACCCCGATCGGAAGCTGGTTGAGCCGGTCGGCATAATAAAGCGCCGAAAGCGCGCCCGCGGGCAGGAAGGTCGCGATGATGGTATCGGCGAACAGCGCGACCTGCGTCCCCATCGAACCGATGGTCGCCGGTCCCAGCGCCCGGAAGAAGGCGCGGACGTCTTCGTCGAGCTTCAGGCTTGCGAAGCGGGGCAAGCCGCCGTGATTGGCAAGGTCGCCGGCCAGCAGGAAGTATTGCAGGAAGCCGGAGATCAGTACGCCCCAGGCCGCGGCGTGGCCGGGCGTCGGAAACAAGACCGCCAGCGCCAGCGTCGCCATCATCGAGATGTTGAGGAAGATCGACGCCGCCGCAGCGGTGGCGAAACGGTGCATGACGTTGAGCATGCCGCCATACAGCGTCACCAGCGTGATCAGCAAGAGATAGGGAAAGGTGATCCGCGTCAGTTCGATCGCCAGCCGCCGCTGCTCGGCGTCGTCGGTGAACCCCGGCGCGAGAATGCTCATGGCCTGCGGCATGAACAGCCAGGCGAGCGCGAGCAGGACTGCTTGCGAGAAAAACAGCAGTGTGAAGATGCGATCGGCGAACAGGCTAGCCGATCTTTCGCCGCGCTCGCCATGGACATGGGCATAGGCGGGCACGAATGCCGCGTTGAAGGCCCCTTCGGCGAAGATGGCGCGAAAATGGTTGGGCAAACGCAGCGCCACGAAGAACGCATCCGCCACGGGACCTGCGCCGAGGATGGCCGCGAGCATGATGTCGCGTGCAAATCCGGTCAGCCGCGAAAGGAGCGTATAGCCGCCGACGGTGAAGATACGACCAAGCATACGCTGTATCTAGCGTACATTCGGTTCCAATTGCATCAGAGCCGACGTGCTTTTTTCTTGTTTTGACGCGTTTTCTACCGCAGATAAGTCTACGCAATCTGCGTAAACTTGATTGCTACGCGAACCGGCATCTACCCCCGGATCAAGTCCGAGGGCATGCTTCGCTTGAAAACGCTATCGCCACCGGCGCTTCAAAACGGCCAAATCAGGCTGAAAAGAAGCCACGCACCGCCTTGATGATCCGCTCCTGCGTCGGCTCGTCGAGATAGGCATGCATCGGCAGGCTGATGACGTCGGAAGACAGGCGCTCGCATGCCGGCAAGCCGCCGTCGGCAACCGGAAAATCCCGATACGCGGTCTGCTGATGCATCGATTTCGGGTAGTAGATCGCGGTCGGAATGCCCTGCGCTTTCAAGGCCGCGGCAAATTCATTGCGGTCGGTGCCCTCGGGCAGCCGGATGGTGTATTGCGCCCAGACCGAGGTCGTCCCGCTGGCCAGACGCGGCACGGTCACGACATTGCCGAGGCCCTGCGCGTAGCGCCGCGCGACCTCGTTTCGCGCCGCGATTTCATCTTCAAAGATCTTCAGTTTTTCCAGCAGCACCGCCGCCTGGATGGTGTCGAGGCGGCCGGTCAGCCCGAGACGAACATTGTCGTACTTGTCCGAGCCCTGGCCATGAACGCGGACGCTGCGCAGGGTTTCGGCGAATTCGGCATCATCGGTGAAAATCGCCCCGCCATCGCCAAAGCAGCCGAGCGGTTTTGCCGGGAAGAAGCTGGTCGCGGTGATGTGGCCGAGGCCGCCGAGCCGGCGGCCCTTGTAGCTTGCGCCAAGCGCCTGCGCCGCGTCATCCAGCACGAAGAGCCCCTCGGCCGCGGCCACCGCGCCGATGGCGTCATGGTCGGCGCTTTGCCCGAACAGGTCGACCGGGATCACTCCCCGCGGCTTGAGGCCGAGCCTTTTGGCGGTCGCGACGCCGCGCTTGAGCGAAGCCACGTCCATGTTGAAGGTCGCTTCATCGACATCGACGAACACCGGTGTTGCGCCGGTCAGCGCCACGGCCTCGCCGGTCGCGCAAAATGTAAATGACGGGCACAGCACCGCGTCGCCGCGGCCCACGCCCTTCGCCATCAGCACCATCAGCAGCGCGTCGGTGCCGCTTGCACAGGTCACCACATGCTTTGCCCCGCTGAAGGTGGCAAGCGCGGCCTCGAGCTGGATCACTTCGGGACCGTTGATGAACTGGCAATGGGCGAGCACGCGGGAGACCGCCTCATCGACGGCATGGCCGAGCCTGCGCCGCTGCGCGGCGATATCGATGAAGGGAACGGGGTCCGAACGAAGGTGCTGGTTCATGGAGCCTTGCAGGGATTTGGAGCGGGACATCGGCGGGGAAGTGGCCTAGCCGGCGACACGCCGCGGTCCCTTGCGGGCGGGAGAAGCCGCGGCGGGCCTGGCGGGATTCTCAAGACATCGGATCGCAATTTCGAGGCTGGCCACGCCCTCGTCGCCACTCACCGCGGGCACGCCGCCGTTCCGCACGGCGTGGAGGAACGCGATCAACTCGGCCCGCAGCGGCTCGTCATGGCCGACCGGCAAATGGCGCATCGAATAGCTGCCATCAGGTTTGAAGCCGAAGCACTCGGTCACCTGACGGGTCAGGAGATCGCCCATCACATACTTGCCGCGGGTGGCAACCGTGACGTTGCGCGCCTTGAATGGCGTCAGCCAGTTGGTGTTGATGTGGGCGAGCACGCCGGAGGCGGTTCGAAACTGCAGCAGCGCGATGTCCTCGCGTTCGGCCACGGCGCTGGAGAGCTGCGGCTGCACCTCGACGATGTCCGATCCCGTGAACCAGCGGATCAGGTCGATGTCGTGCACGGCGAGGTCGATGACCACGCCGACGTTCGACATCCGCGGCGGGAACGGTCCAACGCGCGTAATCGCGATCGATAGGATGTCTTCACCCGAGATAGCCTGCTTGATGGCGGCAACGGCGGGATTGAAGCGTTCGACGTGGCCCACCATCAACGTCACGCCGGCATGACGGGCGGCGGCGACGATCTCCTGCCCCTCCTCCACCGAGGAGGCGATAGGCTTTTCAACCAGGAGATGAATGTTGTGCGCGATGCAGGCGAGCGCGATCTCGTGGTGGAGATGGGTCGGGGCCGCGATGGTCACGGCATCGACGCCTTCGGCGATCAATTCGTCGAGGCCCGCGAAGGTTCGGCAGCCGGCAAACTCGGTGGCGCGCGCACGCTGTTCCGGCAACGGATCGACGATCCCGACCAGCGTGATGTCGGGTAGGCCTGCCAGCACCCGGGCGTGATTGCTGCCCATGATGCCGGCGCCGATCACGCCGACACGAAGCGCGCGTTTTGCCTCGGTATTCAGACCCGACGCTGATCCTTTGGAAACCATATATTTCAACCCCAACATCCCCACGGGCGCCGGAAGCTCGCCCTTGCGCCGTGGGTTCTCTATCACGTCATCACAGGTGTGGCGAATGCTCGGGCAGCGAACCCAAACACGTTTTGATTCAAAGAATTACACGGTCAGCGCCAGGCGGGAAATATCGGTTCCCGTTAAATGATCGTCGCTGGACCGCCAGTGAATCCGATTCGCGGCCTGACGCAAGAGCGCTGGTATCATCCTCGATACGGATGATGTCGTCCTCGCCCTCGAAGGGATTCCGGCCGGTGCGCAACCAGCTGACCCTGGGAATTTGTCAGCGCTTGCGGCGTCTCGGTAGCAGCCGCCCAAAACGGTCGAACACCATTGGCTCCAATTGGGGAATCACGTTTCCATTATGCCGCCAAAGCCGGCTGACGGCTCTTTTGCGCGACCCGCCACGCCTGGAACATCAAAACATCCCAAAGCAAATACTGGTGGTTTCGCCTTCCTGACAGGTGTTCCTGCCACGCGAGCCTGATCGGCGCGGGATCGAAGAAATCATCGGCTTTCAGTCGCGTCTCGCTCAACAGATCTTCGGCCCAATCGCGCAGCGCTCCACGCAGCCAACTGTCGATCGGCACTCCAAAACCCATCTTGGGGCGCTCTACCAGTTCCTTTGGAACGTGTTTGTAGAGCAGCTGCCTCAGAGGCCATTTGGTCTTGTTCTCTGCACGTAGCACTGCCAGCGGCAACGACATCGCAAACTCGACGACACGATGATCGAGCATGGGCACACGCGTCTCGAGACTCGTGGCCATCGCTGCGCGGTCCACTTTCACAAGAATATCGTCGGGAAGATAGCTCATCAGATCAACATACATCATCCGCTCGACGTTGCCGGGCAGACATCGGCAGCGCATCGAGTCCGGTCAGCATCGTCGGCTGTTCGCGGCTTCCAACAACGATTTCCGCCGGATTGGTCCAATGCGAACAAAGATAGCGGTAGACATCATCGGCGGTCTGCAACGCCAGCAACTTGGCTGCCTTGTGAACCTTGTCGCCTATCCTTCCATGGCGGCGATGTTCCGGCATCAGCGGCATCAACGGACCGGCCAATCGATCATAGAATGCCGGAGAGGGAAGCGTTGCGAGGCCCGCCGTGGCGCGGCGCAGCGAGCGAGGAACGCGCGCCAGCTTTTTCCAGAATTCCTCGGCAAATGCATAGCGCGTGTAACCGGAAAACAGCTCGTCGCCACCATCGCCCGACAATGAGACGGTGACGCTGCGGCGCGCCAGCTTAGAGACCAGATAGGTCGGGATTTGCGAGGAGTCCGAAAAGGGCTCGCAGTAGATCTCCGGCAGGCTGGGAATGACCTCCATCGCTTCCCGCTCGGTGACGTAGAGTTCCGTATGGTCGGTGCCCAGGTGCCGAGCAACCGCTTTTGCCTGTTCGGCTTCATTGTAGTCAGCCTGGTGAAAGCCGATGGTGAACGTTCGGACCGGCTGGCTGCTTATCGATTGCATGATCGCGACAACGGCCGAGGAATCGATGCCGCCTGAGAGGAACGCGCCCAGCGGCACATCCGCCATCATTTGTCCCGCGATCGATTGCTTCAGCAGGGACTCGAGCTTCGCAACAGCTTCCTCACGGCTACCCTCGAAAGGATGAGCGCGCGCCCTCTCCGCTGCTTCCCGCGCGCTCCAGTAAGCTTCAATGCGCGGCTCCCGGTCTCCATCGGCAAGCATCAGGAAGTGACCGGGGCGCAGTTTGTAAAACCCCTTGTAGATCGAATACGGCGCCGGCACGTAGCTGTGACGCATCAGCAACGCAACAGCGTTCCGGTCGACCTCGGGATTCCACGCGGGATGCCCGCGAAAGGCCTTGAGTTCCGAAGCAAAGGCGAAGCTTCTGCCAATGCGCCCATAATAGAGCGGTTTCTCGCCGAGCCGGTCACGGGCAAGGATCAGCGTGCGTTCGCGGCGATCCCAAAGCGCCATGGCGAACATGCCCACGCTGAGCTCCAGCGCGCGCTTCACTCCCCAGCGCGTGATGGCCTCCAGAAAAACCTCGGTGTCGGAATGACCACGCCACGGATGCGGGGCCTCTGCATCGAGCTTGCGGCGAATATCCTCGTAGTTGTAGATTTCGCCGTTGAACACGATGACATAGCGCTGGCACGACGACAGCATCGGCTGATGCCCCGCCGGAGACAGATCAATAATTGATAGCCGCCGCTGCGCCAGCGCGATCCCGGTCTCCGCGTCCGCCCATACGCCGTCATCGTCGGGTCCGCGGTGCCGGATCAGATCAGCCATTCTCCGCACCACGGCGGCATCTTGCCCTGCCGATCCGGCGCTGCCAAGAAAGCCAACGATACCGCACATTTAGCTCTATCTTTCACTGGATTGAACATTCAAGTAGTAGCGACGGCCACACACCAAATCAAGGTGGCGCGGAGCGTCGATACGCGGGCCGACACCGCGGCCTCATGTTCCCGAAATCCGCATCAGCTTGAAACCTTACGTTCGGCAGCATCGCATCAGGACGCCTGCCGGTTCACGTCCGCATTCGCGTCGTCACTCGGATTGGGCGGGTATGTCCGCCTGGTCAAATACTGCTTTGGTATTTCCGGATGCGACGGCATCAATCAGACCAAGCCATTTTGCGAACACCGAAGCCGCAGAGAATCGTTCCCCGACTTTGGAAGCCTCTGCGCCCAGGCGGCTCCGCAGAGCCGGGTCCGCGGCCAGGCGTTGGAGGGCCTCGCTCAATGCGGCGACGTCTTCCGCGGCGACCAGCAAACCATCGCGTTCATTCTCGATCAAATCGCGAGGACCGCTCGGACAGTCAAAGCTTACGCAGGCGCGCTGCATTTGCATCGCTTCCATAAGTGCGTTCGGAAACCCTTCGTAACGGGAAGACATCACGAAGATATCGGCCCGTTTCAGCCACTGACCTACCTCGACAAACCCCGGAAGCGTCACCTTGTCCGCGATGCCGAGTGCGGTTGCTTGCTGCTGCAAGGCGGGGCGCTCAGGGCCTTCTCCAAGAATTACCAAGCGCCATCCCGCTCGCGCGAGACCGGAGCGACAAAAAGCGTCGAGAAGAAGATCGAAACCTTTTTGCTCATTCAGACGTCCGATGGCCAGCACGAATGGGCGAGCCACGGAATTGGCGGCCCGATCGGTGTTATCTCCAAGATCCTCCAGATGACGCACCGCGTTCGGAATTACCACGGGACGCTTTACCCACATATGACGCCTTATCCAATCGGCGCCCTCAGTGGTCTGAACCGTGATCGCATTCGCCAACGGGTAAATCAAATACCGTGCAAAAAGCCACGCACGGGTGATCGGATTGTACCCTGGATGGACCCGCTCTGAGACGATTACCGGAATTCCCGTTCCGAAAAGAGAAATGATGGTCAGCATATTAATTTGATCGATGAAGCTGACCACAGCATCAGGTTTAAGAGAGACAAGCTTAAGACGCACAGCTTTGATGCGGCCCAATAGGTACCAAAACGTATGGAACAACGAACGGGACTTACGACGAATTTCCAGGCGCTCGCGCCGAACGCCATCCGGCGCTTTGTACGCATCCGGATCGTCACCGGTTAACGTAAGAAGCGTCACCTCTCGACCGCTATCGCGAAGGTGGCGGCACAAGTCGACCACCACGCGCTCGGCTCCGCCGCCATAGAGCGACCCGCTGACTACCGTAACCCGATTCGCTTGGACCACATTTGACTTCACGAAAATTCCTTCACTCCTGACAACATCCAAGACGCCCCCATTTTGAGCGCCACCAATTACCACTATCAGACGAGTTGCACGCGAGAACAGTGAGCCTAACCGTGGAGCTCGGCGAAAGGCTCCGTTCAGGCCAAAAGCTCGTCGTATATCGCGATCGTCGCCGCTGCCACGCGATCCATCGAAAAATCCGCGGCAATCAGCGCTCGCGCCGACGCACCGTATTGTTGGCGCAAGCCGGGCTGCTCGATTGCTTGTTGCAGGGCGCTTGCCAGAGCCCGTACATCCCGCGCCGGAACCAGCCAGCCCGTTACCCCCTGTTGCACGATTTCTCGGCAACCGGGAATGTCGGTCGTAACCATCGCGCAGCCGCTTGCGGCAGCCTCGAGCAGGGATTTCGGCAGACCTTCGCCATAGTAAGTCGGCAGGCAGACGATCTGTGCCTGAGAGAATATGCCTGGCATATCCTCTTGCCAGCCCCAATATTCGACGACGCCCTCGTTCACCCAAGCGTCGATTTCGCGCTGGCTGACGCTGGTCGGATTCGCCGGATCGGGCCTTCCGACCAGGGCAAAACGGGCCTTGACGCCCTGTCCGCGCAACAGTCTCGCCGCCTCGACAAATTCGCCGACGCCTTTTTCCCGCAGCAGCCGGGCGGGCAGGATGACGAGCGGCATTTCGCTTGCCACGGTGACCTGGCGATAGGCGCTGGGATCGACCCCCGCGCCGCGGATGAGACGAATGGAACCGGCGTCTGCCAATCCGTCGGCGACGATAATATCCCGGTCGTCGCTGTTCTGGACGATCAGGCGGGCATTTCTTCCACCCAAGGCAAGTTTGAGCGCGGGCCTTACGATCCAGCGCAGCATTCTCGCGCGCTGGCTGGCCGACGAAAACACGTAGCCAAGTCCGCCGAGCGCGTTGACAACGCCTTTGACTCCCGCGATGCGCGCTGCGAGCGAGCCATAGATCACGGGTTTGAGCGCAACGTGATGGACAATATCGGGCGCTTCGCGACGATAGAGCCGGACAAGCTGCATCAGCGTACGAACCTCCTCCAGGGGATTAATCCCGCTGCGGTTGAAAGCCACCGGGCGGAGCGCGAAACCCGCGTCCGTGATGCGTTTGCCATGCCGGTCGACACGCGTCGCCACCACCACATCGTACCCCGCCCGGCTTGCGGCGACCGCGAGTTCGAACCGATGTGAAACGAAATACCAGTCTTCCGTGACCAGGAACATCAGCTTTCGGCCCCGTGCCGCATCGGCGGACTTCGCAGGGTATGATCCGACGTTTGAGGCTGAAGTCACGGAAGGCCCTTGTTTTTGAATGGCTGCCGGTGCGGCTAGCAAATGGGAATGCCGGATCAGGTTCCGGCGGACATGTCAACTCGCTTGTTGGCACGGCCGCTGCGGCTAACGGCTGCCCTTCCTGCCAAACCCACTGCTGAAGTCCGACAAGTCAGGCGGAGGTTAGTGGCCGGGTCCCGAAGTACAGTCCAACTGTAGGCATGCCTATGAAACGCTTGAATATTCGTAAAGCCGGCGCAATTCAAAAGGGCGATGGCTTCAGAGCGCGTATAATACTTCGCGTAGTTCGGATTGAGTTGATCGTATACGGCCAAAAACCGGGTGTGCCGGTCAAAACGACCAAAGATATTGATCACGTAAGAACGCATGGGGAGCGGCATGATCCGGGCGAGCGAAAGATATACGCCCGCGCCGAAACTCAGTACATGCGCAGTCGGAACCAACAGAAAATGCGGCAGCCGGCGCGTTATGGCTCTGAGCGGACCGAATATCGAAAGATAAAGCTCATTGCCCTCGCGCCCGTAAAGCCAGAGCAGAACCTGACCTCCCGGGTTGAGCGCGGCATACGCGGCGCTCATGACGAGATCAGGATCGGGGATATGATGGATAACGCCAATGGATATAACGAGGTCGAGGTTTAACGGCGGCAACTGGTCACCGCGCACGTTGAGGATTTCGACGCGATCAGCGTAGCCCGACGTATTCTGTTTTAATGACTTGACGGCCTGCGACGGTTCGACCGCATAGACCCGGCCAGCCCCCGCCTTCATCATCATATTGACGATGCGTCCCGATCCGCTTCCAATCTCGGCTGCGGTTATCCCTTTGAGCCGCTCGACTGGCAGCAGCGGCTCGATGATGTCCTTCAACAGCTCGACTGAGCCATAGTAGCCCTCGTTCTCGGTATAGGTCGTCCACTGCCGGCCAAAATCCCGGATGGTCTGGTCACGGGCTTCATCCCCGCCACAACGCTCGTCGATCATCACGCCGCTCCGGGAGGCACAAAATCATTGGCCTCTGCCGGCGGCGTCCTGCCGAGGGTCGCGTGCGGTTGCTGTTGTTGAAGGATTTGCTTCAGCAACGCGGCGATGAGACCCGTAGCAAATGTCTAAATCGACATCATCACGCAGCCGATGGCTATATAATATAGTCCGGTCGTGTGCAGGAATACGTTCAGCCCGATCAAAATCGCGGAGGCTGCGATGAGCAGCATACTGAGCAGCATGAATATGCGAAGAGGATTTATAATAAACGGCCGCCTCGGCAATGTACTGCAGCGTACGAGATCAAATCGTTCAGTAATCGTACTTTGGTCTTTCCGACCCGTTTGTAGTATTCGATCGGCTCATAGATGACGAACAGGCCGTTCATCATGAATGCCAGCGTCAGACTTGTCGTGAAGCTGAAGGTGTCGCACAGCCGCTCGAAATAGGTCGCGGCGTGGTCCCGGCTGAAAATGCGAAGACCCGAATTGATGTCGGGAATGCGTCGCGATGCGGTGTATTCGACCAGATGTTGCAAAATCCATCGCAGCGGCGATTTGAACACCGATTCGCGATATTGCTCGCCGGTGCGGCATCCGACCACCATGTGATAGCCGGTGCGGTAGATTGCGAAAAGACGCGGGATATCCTTGATCGGATAGGTGCCGTCGGCATCCGTGATCGCGATGGCGTCATAACGCGCCGCGCCTATACCGTCCTTCAGCGATCGGCCGTAGCCAAGATTTTGCAAATGACGAACGACACGCGCACCCTCAGCAGCCGCGATCTGCCGCGTGCGATCGGCGGAGCCATCGTCAATCGCATATGATCTCGAACGGCGCTATCTCGGATGCCGCGAGCGTTTCCTTGACGGTGCGCACGGTCTGGCCGATTGCATCCTCTTCGTCAAAGGCGGGAATGACAACTGAAAGCATCGAAGCACCAACTCCAAAAGCGCTAGGAAAATATCCCGACCGCAGGACGATCGACGCGCGCGGGCGGGCTGCAATCCTGCGAGCGGTTGAGCCAGAGGCCGAGCGACAGAACATTGAACAGACGAAAGCCGTGATCGTCCTGTCCGTTTTCATGCTCCAGCAGCAGACGTTCGACCCGAGGCACATTGATCAGACCGCGCGCGGCGTTGCCGGACACCGCATCCATCATCAGGGATTTGAGTGGCCCGACGATCCAATGCGATACCGGTGCATTAAATCCTCGCTTCTTGCGGTTAAGCAGGGATTTAGGAAGCCGGGCGCCAAGCGCCTTCCTGAGAATGTATTTCTTGGTCAACCTGCGCAGCTTCCATTCCACCGGAAGAGAAGCGCAGCAAATTCGACAAGTCGGTGATCCAGGTATGGTGCCCGACTTTCCAGAGAACTCGCCATCGTCGCGCGATCGACCTTCACGAGAATATTGTCAGCAAGCCAGGTCTTCATGTCGACATACATGGCCTGATCGATCGGATGAGCGTCGGCGACTTCGTTGAACCGCCGATTTACGACGTCGAAGCCATCTTCAGGAGCAGCGACTTCAGCCCAGTCTCTCGTCAAAATCTGTCGGCGCCCGGCGTCATCGAACATGGTTAGCCACGACCAATGGGCGCGGCGGAAATCCAGGTGTGCATTGTTCAGGAATTGGCGCAGTTTGTAATCAAGTGACACGCGGTTTCGGGTGACGGGCATGCCGATCGAGGCTATCCTGGCAACGCCCGCCAGAAACGGCCGTGGCATCCGCGATAGCATTCCATGTATTCGGTCGGCGACATAGGTTTCATAGCCGCCAAACAGTTCATCGCCGCCGTCACCGGTCAAGGCGACAGTTACCTGCTGGCGGGCAAAGCGCGCCAGATAGTACGTCGGGATGATCGAGGTGTCCGCGAAGGGTTCATCGGCGCTGTCGAAGATCTTCGGCAGGTCGCTCAACACATCGGGATAGACTTCCTGCTCTCGCAAGGACACACCCAAGGCGCGGGCGCTAAAGCGCGCCTCGTCGACCTCCGAGTAGGTACGTTCGCGGAAACCGATCGTATAGGCCTGGATCTGCTCCGGCTTCACGGCCTGTCTCATGCTATCGACAACACCGGCACTGTCGATGCCGCCAAGAAAGAAACGCGCCGAGAGGAACGTCTGATTCAAGTCTCAAGCGAGTAAAGAATCGTCGAGCAGATCACGCAAAACCGCTTCAGCTTGTGCCTGCGAACCGGAAAAGCGGCGACCGAAAGCGGAAGCAAGGCTTCAGTACTCGCGGACAATCGGAGCTTTCCCCTCCGCTATCTCCAGATAACTTGCAGGAGGAAGGCGACAAATCGATTTAAGAATAGTGCGCTCGTCGAAAGTACTATCCGGTGGCGAGATAACGCGCCGAGCGGCAGGGATCGAGTTCAGCACCGATCCCGGGATACGTGCGCAGGGCCTTCATTTCCGATGCGAAGGCGATCCCTCCGCCGGCAAGGCCGGCATAATAAAACGGCGACTCCCATGCGGTCCCTGGCCGCGAACAGTGTCTTCTCGTTGCGGTCCCAAATCGCAAACGCGAACATCCCGTTCATCTGTTCGAGACAAGCAGGGCCGCGGCAGCGAAACAACTTGAGCAGGACTTCGGTGTCGCCGGTGGTTCGAAAACCTTCGCCTGCATCCAGCAGGCTTTGGCGAAGCTGACGGAAATTGTAAATTTCACCGTTGAACACGAGTCACGTACCGGCCGGTGTCGTCGATCATCGGCTGGTTCGCCGCCGTTGAGAGATCAAGGACAGACAGTCGACGATGTCCAAGACAGGCGTGGCTATCATGCCAGATGCCGTTACCGTCGGGTCCACGATGCTCCAGGCATCGTAGCATGGCGGCCACCTCGCCGATTTCGGGCGAACGATCGAACCGCACGACGCCGGCAATGCCGCACATGGTCATCCCCAAGCGGCGCTCGTTGAGGCGCCGGTTGCATCCCACTAGACGTCGGTTTTAATAGCAAATCAGCTGGAAGTGCAAATGAGCACATCTCACGGCTCTAGATTTTGACGCTCTAACCTAGATCGTATAGAGGTTCAACCTTAGAGGAGTGCAGCGCGTGATTTCGACTACGACCAATGCCCAATACAACGTTGCCAAGCCGGGATCTGTCCCGCAGCGGATCACGGGCCGTATGCGGCGCTCGATGTACTCACCGCTTTCTTTCGAGCATTCAGCCTAATTCTGAAGATACTATTTTAGATGTGGGCGCAACGTCAGACCAAATCTATGATTTCTCCAATTATCTAGAAGCCTGGTACCCGCACAAATCAAGAATTACGGCGGTGGGCATCGACGACGCGAAATTTCTGCAAGAACTTTATCCGGGCATCACTTTTTTGAAAGCCGACGGCAGAGACCTTCCGTTTGCGGACGAAACCTTTGACGTGGTTCACTCCAGTGCTGTTCTGGAGCATGTTGGTGCGCGAGAAAACCAAATGCAATTTATCCGAGAGTTGACGCAAGTCGCACGACGTGCCGTTTTTATGACGACACCGAACCGTTGGTTTCCAGTCGAAGTGCATACGGTTCTTCGATTCATCCATTGGCTGCCTGCGTCCTGGTTTCGCGCCATTCTGCGCTATCTCGGGCACGATATGCTCAGTCGTGAAGAAAATCTCAATCTTCTCACTGCGGCTAACGTGCGCGCTATGTGCAACGAAATCGGGGTGCGACAGCGCGTGGAGGTAGCCTGCCTGTGGGGAATGTCGAGCAATCTGCTATTGACGATCTACAAGGGCACGACGTGAGGCGGTGGAACTGCGGCGCAGAAATGAACAATCAGGCCGAGTTTCTCAATCTGTGTCAGCTTTTCGCCGTCGTTGTCTTTGTCGGATTGAGCGCACTTGCAGTGGCCACGCTTCTGGTCTCGCGTGCCTCTATTCCCGCAGAAGTCAGTGGTTCTCCCACTCCACCCGAATTTTCTTGGCGAACGGTCAGCAATGTTCTGGTCGATGGTGACTTCATTACGGAGCGCAGCGGACGGCGAAGCGTATGTGCTGATACGCTACAGCTCGCCGGAAGCCTTTACGCAACTTGTCCAAGCCTACCGCAGTGAAGTCGTGGCCACAATATCGAATAAATACCGCTGCGCTTCAGGTAAGCGATGATGGAACGAATTGGACGGACGTAGCTGAAGCCGGCGAGCTAAATGGTCAAGCTTGTCTTTGACCTCAGAAAGGCCGGCAGGCCAGAATTTCTGGAAAATGACGGTTCTTAAATCAGGTGATGCTACCGAAGTTATTTTCGGTCAGCTTTCATTCGAGAACGGCAACATAATTCAAAGGATTATTCGAAAGGGTGCCGGTGGATGCCGTGTGGCTGGGTCTTCTGCCTGCCTCATTGCTAATCTTGATTTCCTTTCGAATACCCCTGTCTTTCGGTCACATGTTTACTGCCACGGCCTTTCCTGTGTCATTATTCGTGCTTTTCTATTCACTTGGATATGTGGATTTTCACGCGGTCACCTGGCAACGACGCCAGCGGCGAACTTGCAACGCGTTCTTTATGGCTCGTACTCGTCCTTTACGAAATGTTGGCTATGCAATCATTCTCCTGGCCGTGAAAAACACTGTTGGAACTCGACCATCTTGCATGAATACAGCTCGGAACAGGCATAGCGTGCTATCTGGCAGGCGCCTTCCTGCTAGCTGTCCGATTTGCAAACAAATGGATCGGATCCATTTTGGTGTTCGCCATCCTGCTTCGGGGGCCATCTCACAATTTGCGCCAGATGTTATGACGGAAGCGCTATTCATGGCCGGGTTGGGTCTTTTTGCGGCAGCTTTGGAAGTTATGGCTTCGCGGACAGATAGGCGAGCCGTAACAGCTGCCGCAGTCGGCATTGTTCTGGCGACCCTGGCAAAATCCCTCGGCGTAGTACTCGTTTTGCCTGCATTGTTGCTGGTTCGCTTTCTGCCGAAGGGAAATCGCCTCTCTGTTTCGGGCGTAATAGTTATTTGCGGCCTTGCCACCTACGCGCTAATGGCAATTAGCTCGTATACACGCACAGGAATTGCGAGCCCGGAGAACACCGGCAGGATACGCGCTCATCGGACAAGTCGGCTGGATGCTGGACGACGCGTCAATGCCCCCATCCGATCTGACGCGAAGTTCGATTAGCGCCGCCGCGCCCGTAATCGAAGAACGCCCTGCCGGACCTGGACTAAAATATACTCGTCTCCGCAACTCTCGATCGTTATGTTGATGTTACAGCGGGAGATTTCAATGCAGTACTTTGGACCAAACTGGTTCCAATCGCAAAACAACTTGGCTCAATCAAAGCCGATCAATTCCTTCTTCTTGCGCTTTGGCATTTCCAGCATTCGCGCACATCCATTGGCCTATCTTCGCCATGTGAGGGGCGCATTTCTTACGGCATGTGGCGCGATCTGGGCCCGACTCTGCCAGTTGCGCGTCGCGACAGTATATGTTCGTCAAGAACCGGTTTTATTGAGCGACCCGATGAGCCAGTCGCCGTCCGTAGCGCGGTTCCAGCGAGGGTCCTCACGCCTTATCCGAGCGAGGAAATTGTTAAAGGCGAAGTCACTAGCCGATCAAATCTGCCCTTAATGTTTAACAGATTTTTTGGAGCGCCGATTTGATTTCCGGATGGACAGTCGCGCTTGGGGTGCTGGCCCTCTTGCTTGCTCTCCATATTGTTTCTGGTTCCGAGCCGTTTGGCTTATCTCTATCGAACTGAAATCATGATCGCGCTAAGTCTGAATGCCTATTTTGGCGCGCACGTTTTGCTGCAGGTTTCGCTTGACCGCTATGCTGCCGCGGCCGTTTTCGCCGCTATCTTTCTGGCGGCAAGCTTCGTTTTCACAACCTCCCACGCGCTCAAGCCCATGCTTGCAGCTCTGGCCTCAGCCGTTCTGAACGGCCGCGCGGCAACGACAGGTTTGGGAGGGAGAGGGAAATAGTCGGTCTACAGCGGGACCTCGGTGTTTAATGACGAGGCGCAGACGATAGCCAAAAATCATTGTGGGCTTTGTTAGCGCCGCTGGCTACTTGGAGACCGGTAGCGAGTTTCTAATCGCCCCTTGGTTCTGTTGTTCGGGACGGATATCAAAGCTGGCTGCGAGCCTTCCGACCATGCTGGTAGCGTTCACCCGCTATAGTATCGCCCAATAGCCCGGTTTTCGCTCAGGCGGCTTTACGAAGTTGTGTTGCGGGGGTAGTTTGCGGCTCCTTGAAGTCAGGCAAAAGGGGCTCCCCCTGGAATGCAATCTCAGGGCTATCATCCGTTCCGGCAGACGATCCTCAGCCGTGACGAATTGCGGGAGCTTTCGACGCTAAGACCGGCGCGGGCAGTCATGAACACGCTCGTGAATTGGCTGGCGATCCTGGGCGCATGGACTTTCGGTCGCCATGCTGCCTTCATGGTTGACGGTCGTTCCAGCCATTCTCATCGTTGGAACTCGATACTATGCACTTGCGATCATCGGTCATGACGGCCTGCATCGGCGGATGTTCCCAGATCAATGGACGAACGATCTGTTCAACGATTTACTCATCATGGGGCCGATCGGGGCGATTACTCGCGTGAACCGGCTAAACCATATCGAGCACCATCGCATCACAGCCAGCACGGCCGATCCAGACCGCCATAAGTATCTTCATGACGGCAAGGAGCACGACCCTCCCATTCCTCGTCTTCCTGACGGGTCTTGCCAATGTGTGGCCCACAATCCGCAATATTTTTCTTCGAAGAAAGCCGGCAGGTCGCCGTCGTTCAGGAGCCTGTCCCGGAGTCCTATGAACTCAGGGACATCGCCATCCTCGTGGCTTGGCAGGCAGTTCTCATTATCGGGCTTTCGTATGCGATCGGCTGGTGGGCCTATCCGATATTGTGGCTCTTCCCGGTATATCTCTTCGCGTATCGCGCCGACCTTGTGCGCGTGTTTTGCGAACACTCGATGATGCAATCGGACAAAACTGCCGACAAGTCTACTCCGAATGGTCCACTACGATAGTAACTGGCTTGAGCTTCAGTTCTTTGCACCAAACAACATGAACTGCCATGTCGCGCATCATCTTTGGCCCGGTATACCGTACTACAATTTGCCGTTGGCCGAAGAGAAAGTTCGAAGCTGGGATCTAAAGGGCGGCTCCCATGGCCAAATAGCATGGCGAGCATCATTTATTGTGCCTATTTGGTCGATTATTTCTTTTGGAGGCTATCTTTAAAATCGCAAGTCAATGCTGGCGGTGTCGCGTGCTGAAAACGTCCGACGTTTTGCCCGTTGGGTTCGATCCTGTGCGGCCTCTCGTGGCAACGCAAATCCGTCCCGGCTTGCCCGGTCTGCAACTCCAACCGTCGCCAACCCTTCGCGTACGGCTACGATTACGAGATAGAGACATGCCGGAACCGCTGGGATTTCTGGTCGTGCGATAAATGTTCGGCGGTATGGCTTGATCCGCGCCCTAGCTGTCACCGAGCTGGGGACGATCTATCCGACAACATATTACGCATACCGGATCGAACAAAATATCCCGACGATCTCGCTCAAGGGCAAAGAATTCCTCGATCGATTGAAGCTCAACGGGATACTTGGAGCGATCGGGAAACCGCCCGGAAGCTTCCTGGACATCGGTTGTGGTAACGGGCGATACATGGACTTTTTCGCCAATAGGGGGATGGCTAAAAAATCAATATACGGTCTGGAATTGTCAGAGGAAACGACTGAACGGCTTCGCGCAAAGGGGTACAATGCGTATTGCAGCCGCGTGGAGGACTGCACGGAGGTTCCAGAAAAGTCCATAGACCTCGCGACGATGTTTCACGTTATGCGAACACGTTGACGATCCCAAAGCGGTAGTGAAGCAGATCGCAATTTGGCTCACCGCAGGCGGGACACCTTGTCATGGAAACCCCCAATATCAATTCGTGGGACGCCAAAATATTCAAGAGGACATTTTGGGGAGGGTACCACATCCCCCGGCACTGGACGCTTTTCAATAAGTCCAGCATGAGAACGCTGCTCGAAGATGCAGGCTTTGAAGTGGTTGGCGTCAGTTACAAGACCGGCCATTCTTTCTGGATGTACTCATTCCATCACGCGCTCAAGTACGGGCTTTCGCTTCCCTGGCTTGCGCGCTTCTTCGATCCTTTGAAGGGCGTGCCCGCGCTGGTTGCCTTCACCGGATTTGATATAATTCGGAGCGCACTTGGGTTTCGCACATCAGCTATGCTTGTGATCGCGCGAAAGCGGTAGCGCCGGATTGCGTATCGAATCTCAGGAATACTTGGAAGTTGCACAGTGATTGCGCGAGACGAACGCATGGCTCGAAGTGCATTTGATGAAGTGCAGAGCAACGTGGGCGCCATACTGTGCTAGGCGCCCGTCTGTGAAACGCGCTTCTGCGGCTTCTTTATAACTAACAGAGCGCCACCGAATACGAACGAAATATCATCGGCGGCTGCAAGATCGGACTTCAAATGGATCCAGTTACCCCTAAAAGTTCGAACACCTATTTGCAAGAGCAGGTATCCTCATTTGCGGCCTGAAAGGCTATCTGCAACATTGACAAATCGACGCTCCGATCGTTCGAACTCGGTTTAGGTCTCCTCGCATTGACGTGAAGCTTAGGGCTCTGTTACCGCTCTTCTTCGCCGACCAGCCTTGTTAGAACGCCAGCTGCTTTTCGACCACTTAGCGATTCTTTCTCAAGGGTACCTTGAATGTCGGATCGATACGATTTCGGTAAGAACTGGGCGTCATTTGTTGACACGCAGTTTTCTGCAGATCGACGCAACATTTCCAGACAACGGCTGCTTGATTTTCTCAGGAAGCAGGACCTGAAGAACCTTAGTTTCCTGGATATAGGCAGCGGTAGTGGCCTGCATTCCATGGCTGCCTATGATGCCGGAGCGGCCCGCATCCACTCCTTTGACTATGATGAAGTGTCCGTCCAAACCACGGAACGCCTCAAGGCTATTGCCGGCGCACCCGCAAATTGGACAATAGAGAGAGGCGACGTTCTGGATCTTGAGTATCTGCGAGGTTTAGGACTGTGGGATATCGTCTATTCCTGGGGCGTCCTGCACCATACCGGCGCTATGTGGAGCGCCATCGACAACGCGGCAGGCAGAGTAGCGCCAGGTGGACTGTTTTTTATCGCGCTTTATTCGTCGAATGTTGCTTCGCCTTCGACCGAATTCTGGCTCGACGTCAAGAAGCAGTACAACCGCGCAGACGCGAACGGCAAGCGTCGAATGGAGTTTTGGTATCTATGGCGCTTTGGGCTCGATCGCAATCCTCTTCGATTGCCCCTGTTGATCAAGCAAATCTACGACAAAAGAAAGCAGCGGGGCATGAGTTACATGACCGACGTGCGAGATTGGCTGGGTGGATGGCCGATGGAATATGCGGACGACAATGAGGTAATCGACGTCATGAAGAAAAAGCACGGCTTCTCGCTCGTAAACATATCGACAGGCGAAGCCTGCACAGAATTTCTGTTCACCCGAACCGAAGCAACGTCAAAGGCTCCTGTTTAATGCCTTTTCCGTTTGGTGAACGTATTGAACAGGTGTTGCTATTGAAGTCTGCGCCGGCTGACTGCAAAACGCCATCGCCCTGAAGAAAAGAAGATGCTTCGATCTACCCGCACGGTAGTGCTGCTTGGCATCGCGGTCCAGATCGCAGCCTTCGTGCGAACTGCCATCATCGCGGCGGCCCTTGGCGCGTCACCGGAGGTCGACGCCTATAATCTCGGCCTGATCGCCCCCAGCTTCATATCGACGGTGATCGGGTCCTGGCTCCAGATGAGCTTCATCGGACGCTACACGTCGCTCGTCACGACCGGAGAGGCCGGCCAGGCAGCCGCCTATCGCAGCCGCATGCTGGTTCTGGTGCTCTGCATCGCTCTGGCGTTTGCAACCCTCTGCTTCCTGCTGCCGGAGCGCATGATGGCTCTCTTCATGCCGGCTGACAAAACCGCGATGATTGCGTCGGCGGCCGCGGCGCTGAAGCTTTCGGGTTTGATCCTGGTTCCCATCATTGTCGGCGACTTTATCGCTCTTATCCTCAATAGCCATGGACGTTTCTTCGCCGCCGCGCTGGCGCCTTTGATCAATGCCATGGTCTCGGTGCTTGGTCTATGGCTCTGGCCAACCGTGAATCTCTCGGCGCTGGTCTGGACGCTGCTGCTCGGCAGCCTCGCGCAATGTTTCGTGGTGGTAGCAGCCCTGCTGAGGATGCACCTGAGTTTTTCCATTGGGACGAGCACGACGAAAGGAGAGGTTCGCACGACGCTGATGCTTGCGTTGCCTCTGTTGCCGGCAATGATGCTGAGCAATTCCGCCGCCGCGATCATTCAATTTCGCGCTGCAGGGCTCGGCGAAGGTATGGTTGCAATCTATGGCTACGCTTCCCGCCTGCACGGCGCCTTGGCGCAGGTCCTGGTCATCGGCCTGAGTACTGTCTTGCTGCCCCATTTCGCCGCGCTGTGGTCCCGCGGCGAAAAAGCAGAAATCACTATTTTGTTCAGGCGGCTGGCGCGCTGGACAATCCTGATTGTCGCGTACCTTACTGTCGGCATTTATCTGATGGGCGAGAGCGCGACAAGAATTCTGTTCCAGCGCGGCGCTTTCGATGCCCAGCACACCCAACAAGTGAGCTGGCTTTGGACATTGCTTAGCCTGTCGCTTTTCCCGCAGGCCTTTGGCACGTTCATTGCCAAATTCTGTCAGGCCGTGCGAGACGCCGGCAGCGTCCTTATCAGCGGTGTTATTCTATTTGCAGCGACCTGGATCGTAACCTGGTTCGGCGCGTCGATCGGCAAGTCTAAGCGTTGTCACCAGCGCTGTTGCGGCAAGCCGTTGTGGCAACTGGTTGCTTCTGGTTGTTTTGGCTTGGGAGGCGAATAGAGATCGCGACCGATCCTGAGCGATATCGGAATTGCTCTATTTCGGATGGGAGTTGATTTTGGTTCCGGCAGTGGCTGTCGAACAATGGTTCAGCCTGCACACCGAGTGATCTGTCCGATGCGCTCGGCTCTGCTCATTCGCGGTTCAGCTATATACTTTGATGGCCTTGTCGCTCTTGATCGTGACCCGGTCTCATTTGTGGTTCCTTGCCAGACGCCCCGACGAGGCACAGCCTTGATCGGGTCACGGCGGGCGGAGCAGCGGCATCGAGGACCGGCAACATATCGAATGCCGCCGAGGCCATCGACGTTTCAGACCTCGCAGTACGAGCACGCCGGCTGCGTTGGATCGAGCGGGCCATCAGGCTGGCGCGACAGCAACCGTGCAAATGCCGCGTATCAGGACAGGTAGCGATTTCTCAGCCGGCGTCTCGCTTCGCCACCAGCGCAAGACTGGTAGCGTTGCCGCCGCCCTTTGTCTGCCACGGCAAAATCCCGAGCGGGACAAACACGATGTCTCTTGTTTCGCCGCTAATGCGATCGGCTGCTCGTGACGGTCCACTGATCGCATCGCCATCCGGCGTCAGCGGCTTGCCGCCCGGATAGAAATCATGAAGCAGGATCAATCCTGCCGGGTTGAGAATCCTCAGTGCGGCGGAAATTTCACGGTAGACCGCACGCGGAGAATGGTCGCCATCAAGAAAGATCAGATCGTAGCGCTCCGATGTCCGCAGCATTTCCGCAGCCGGCTTGGTGACGAAGGTTGCGATCCCTTCAAGCCCAAGATCCGAAATATACCGCGCGGGGGGCGCCGGCATTCCGAGAGACCTCCATGCCGCGTTCGGCCCGTTGACGTCGACTATGTCCGCCGTCGTCAGTTTGCCGCCGTCGACGAACCGACGTAACGCGCTGGCGATGTAGACCGTCGATGCCCCGACATGCGTTCCGATTTCGAGAACCCGCTTTGGTTTGAAGTGGGCGATCAGGTGGTACAGCGCGCGGCGATCGCCGGGATTAACCCCGCCCAATATTTCGCCGGTTCCGTAGGCGCTGGCAATTCTGGCGTTGTCCTCCGCAAAGGCGGCGCCGACTGCGGCATCGTTCATAACGGCAGCAAGGTCGATCCGGGAACGAGGCCTCAGGCTGGTTGCGTCGAACGGCAAGTTGGATTGCTGACGCAACGACCCAGTCGTCGATGTAGTCCCGCACCGGCTGCTTGACGGCGGTTGGGATCAGTTTCTTGATGGCCGCGGCTACGGTCATGATGTGGCCTTACCGGGGTGTTGAACGAGGGCGTCGGTTTCATCTGGCGGCGGTGTCCCGTTATCAGGCCCCGCCCGATGAGTCCACTACCACACTCGTCTAAATGCTTTCAGGTTTCTGACAGAGGCTTCCCTTCGGGCGTAAAGTTCGTGCAATGACGGAAAAGCTCTTCCAACCGCCTCGACAAGTCTGCCCTTCCAATTGAGCGTCGGCGGGACCGCGTCTGACCATTTTTCAAGATAGTCGCTCTGCAAAACCGGTTCTGTGAACGGCTCCACATTGGAGCGTTTGACGGCGAGGCTCATCAGGAGGGCCGGGTCCTTGCAGGCCAACGAAACACGCCCCCGATATTTCGCGGGGTCAATTACCTCGTAAACAGGCTGATTTGTCGTCTTTTCGACCGACAGGTTGCGGGCGATGGCGATGCGCACAAACTGGATTTCAAATCCGTTCTTTTCGGAGAAAACCCGGTACAACAACTCCGGACTGAACTGATAAAAGCCGTGACCAGCGAGGCCATTGCACGGGTTTTGCGTATAGACCGCTCCACCAAGACGAACCAGACGCATCAGGTTTCCAACCGCAACGGGATAATTGAAGACGTGTTCGAGAGTTCCTCCGTCCACCGCGAGATCGAATTGTCCGATCAGGTCCGGACGCAACTTCGCGCCAATGTCCTGAACGACGCTCGCGCCCTCGTAAGGAGAAAAATCAATGCTGGTAACGCTCTCAAATTTCAGCGCCTCTCGAAACATGTCGTCGGCAAACTCACCCCAGCGATACCGGTCAAGCCAAGCCATCGCCCGGGTATCGCGCGCAAAACTTTCGCCGCAGGAACGAAATATCCTTTGGATGAAGATGGAGGGTCAGGCGGCCAAGGGTGGCGACTTTGCCGCCCGACCCATCGCCGCGCCATTCCATCAGACATCTGACATCGTTAAAGGCCAGCCCCATCAATGCACCTTTCGCTGCGAACCGTATCCGGCAACCTGATCGCTAACAAGCCTTGCGAAAATTACCCCGACCCGTCAAGCCGAAGTAGGCACTTGCGCGTAGGCTTGCGGTACCGGACTGCGCTCAATGGCGCGTTATCAATACGAATTTCGCTGCGGACCTCGTTGCGGATGCAGCCCGTCGTGAGTTCGGAATTAGTGGGATGTCTCACTCACGAAGCTACGCTTTGATCAGACCGATGCAAAATTGGAATGCGATCCACGTGAATTGATGCGCATATCTTCGCGATCTGCGGCCTATTGCTACAGCTCCATGGTTGAAGTATTCTTAATGTTGAGCCGTCCAAGCTTGCCGGTGTGGTGTTCCTCCTCAATCGGCCGTTCTTCAAAGCGCAAGGTTCTGATATTGCCTTTGCAGTAAATGTCCCATCGCTTGACTACCTGTCAGACACGATGCAATCCCGGACTCGGTCTCCGTTTATGCTGTATGAGAACGCGCGTCCCTTGGGACCCGCGCACACCGAACATGCTGACATCAGAAAGTATGGTCATGGCCGGTTTTCGCACTGGGCCGGTGCTGGGCTTCATCTTTTCGAGCAGCGACGGTACGAATCCAATATCCAATGGACGAACATATTGGGCCGTTATCCCTCCGTCGCCTGCGGATTAACCCATGGTGAAGACGTTGCGCTTGATAGCAGCCGTGCTCGGCTCCCTTTTCGTCGTGGCGTTCCAACTCCAACTGCTGCCTTTTTTCTCGCCTATCTTCATAAATAATCGGCCTTTCTGGCCAATCATCTATTATGGCAGCGGTTCTCTCGCGGCCGGCCTCACACTGATAATTCTGGCAACAGAAAAAACAATTCTCCACCGAAGCCTTCCGGTTCTGGTGGTGTGCGCGGTGGCTGCCGGTTTGATACTCCTCCACCCGATCGACAATATTTCAAAGAATTTTCTTGTTGCGACGGTCTTTGTGGCTTGCGCTTTTGTGCTGGCGATCGCGTCGGCACCTTTCGCACTATTAAGGCTCTCGGCATCCGCAACGGTCCTGACCGCCATCATTTGCCTGCTTGATATTCTCTTCACTCATGGATTCACAAATACAGCCGGGCGGGCCGCTGGCCTGAGTATCAACGCAAATGTCGCCGCCGCGGGGTTGCTTCTGGGTGCTGCGAGTTCCTATTGGGCGGTGCCGCAACGGTGGCGCGGTCCCTTTCTTTTGATTGTCGGCGCAGCGATTTTTGTGACGCTCTCTCGCTCTACGTTAATTGCCGCCGTGGTGATCTGCACTGGCGTTGCGGCCGATGCAATTTGGACCCGCGTCAAGTCGCCAGGATCGAGCCCACGCCTTGGATGGTTTAGATCGGGCGTGCTCGCCTTCGGTCTGGCGGGCTGGATCGTCGCGGCGCTGTTCTCGAATGATCGCTTCTTCGTCGCCGCGACGCTTGCTTATCAACAAATTGGCAGCGCCCTCGCGACATTCGAAGAGGCGCGCCGATCAATCGCCAGCGCCGTTGAGGATCCGAGACGAGCTGATCAAGGAAATCGGCCGTAGAGCGGAAACCGAGGGAGACATCAATTCAATTTCGGCGCGCGGATTGCTTATGGAGCGCGCCTTCCTGTCTTACCAAAGCGGCCCGTTTTTTGGCCAAGGACTTGCAGCGGCATATGCCCTTCAACCGCACAATACGTTTCTGCTTTTCGCTATTGCGTTCGGACACCTCGGATGGTTCGTGCCGATAGCGTTTCTCGGCCTTACCGTCTATTGGGCTCGACGGATACAGCAACTCCCGCTCTTTTTTGCGACGTTGACCGTGATGGCAACCTCACACGATATTTCGCTTACGCCAAGCCTGCTTGCTCCGATCGTTTTTGGTATGGCCGGGCTGAACTCGATGCAATATCGCGCGAGTGACACGCCCAATGCCTTCTCCGCCATGAGATACACAGCCGTAGCCGCACCAATATCATTTGCTTTAGGCAGCGTTTGCATCGCTGGCACTGGACTTTCGAGCGCTCAAGCCCCACCCGATCTGCTGCTATTCTTGGTGTTTTGCGCAATCACGTCATGGTCCATTGCTGTTTGGCGCTGGCACGCAAAGCCGATGTGTCAGCAAGAGGGTTAGGAAAGCAGATCACTAGAGGGAAACGCGACGAGATCATCGTCGAATCGAAACCTCGCACTCCGTCGCCGAGCGCGCCTTGAGGAGCCATGTTGCGATGCTAGGTTGCCACCCCTGCGATGGAGTAGATGCTATGAGTTTAACCGAACGCGAAACGCATTTTGAATTCGGGGAAAACTGGAAGAACTATTCAAAGACGATCGACCAAAAGCGCATCGATTCCGCCATCGACGGCGTAAGAAAGCTGTTTCCCGATGGCCTGGCAGGCAAAACCTTTTTGGACATCGGTTGCGGATCGGGCCTGCATTCCCTGGCCGCGCTTTCGCTGGGCGCAGCATCGGTAACAGCGATCGACATCGACGAAAACTCCGTCAGCACGACGCAGGAACTGCTCACCAGGTACGCATCTAATTCGAAATGGACCGCGAAGATCGCGTCTATTTTCGACGCGTCGCCAGATACGCTCGGCCAGTTTGACGTCGTCTATTCCTGGGGTGTCCTGCACCACACCGGCGACATGTGGCGAGCAATCGAATGCGCCACTCAATTCGTCACTTCTGGCGGCCAGTTTGCGATTGCGATTTATTCCGCAACGGCATGCGATTCGATGTGGAAGGCAGAAAAGAAATTCTATTCACACGCGCCGAGCCCGATTCAATGGAGCATCAGGCAAATCTACATGGCTGCTTATTTGGCGGCTCAGGCCTTGTTGGGGAGAAATCCGATCTCCTACGTGCGGAATTACTCCGAACTGCGCGGCATGAATTTCTCCCACGACGCGCATGACTGGCTTGGCGGATACCCGTACGAAACTGCAACTGCCACCGAACTTCATGACCGAATTTGCAAGATGGGATTTACCGAGGCTCGATCGTTTCCCTTGCCGGTAACGGTCGGGTTATTCGGGTCCGGATGCCATGAGTTTGTATTTCGAAAGGCCCAGTGACGCCGCCAATTGCATTGATATTGTGGCCCCTCGGCATGAATTGTCCGGTCTCGGCTACGCAGGTTTGGAGAACGGTGTTTTGAGGGGATTTGAGCTACGCCGTGGCGTGAAACCAAATCTTGTCCGCCCGTGGCCGTCGATATTGGTCGGTCTTCTTCTGGCCTTGCACGTGGCGGTCGGCAGCTTCGTCTCCTTCACGCCCCGTTTCACAAGTTCGATTGCAAGCTCGGCCATCGCGCCCGAACTGGGCTCGGCCTATTCTATTCCCGCACGCTTGAACCAAAAGATCCCTCTTTACGAGCTGCCCTCTGACAGCATCGGCAGTCCGCGCAATTCCGGTCTCATCCTGCTTGAAAACGGCCGCGCCCTCGGCCCGGCCCATGCTCTGCACGCCGAGATCAGGCAACGCGGCGGCGGCCGGTATTCACACTGGGGTAAGTCAATTATCTTCTCGACCTCGGATGGCAGCGACCCACGGACCAATGGCCGGATCTACACGATTAAATCGCCGACGGCCGTGAATTTTTTCTTGCGCCTCGTCTTCTCCGCCATCTTCCTTTTGGTGGACGTCAGCCTTTTCGTCATGTTTCAGAAGGAAATTCTCGCCTTTCTGCGGACCAGGTCCACGGTTCTCCTCGGGGCACTTGCGCTTCTGGCCATCGCCGCTGCCGGATTATCCGCCTTCGGCGCATTCGGCACTTTGGTGGTTGCGAGCGGCGACCTGCCGGAAGATGCGGCCTTGAGCGTTCAAGCGCTGCAACATGCGGGCCTTGGTTGCCTGCTATCGATCGGGATGTGGGCAGCCGGGGCCGGCATTATCCGCCTTGTGCTGCGCGAGCCGCACGCCCGCCTCGCGCAGGTCTTGATACCGGCATTCCCGGTCAGCCTGATGTTGCTCGCTGCACTGGTGGCGATATCGCTCGTTGCTCCACAGGGACGGATGGTTGCCCTCGCCTTATGGGTCGCTCTGTCTGCTGCCTCTTTTGAATTGGCGTCCGCCCTTGCGAGAGCTTGCCGCCGCCATCCGCGCGATCCTGATCATGATCCCCTTGGCAATCGCCTTTGGCGTTTGGCTGGGTCTGCTCTGGCATGGGCCCACACAAACCCTGCCGGGATCGCCCTCGGGCGATCTCACCTTTTATGCCGGCACGATCTGGTCGCTCGCCGAGCAGCCTTACCCGTATATAGATCTCGGCTACGAAGGCGCTGCCGCGCGCGGCTATTTCAACAGCCTGTTTCCCGCGCTTGGGGCAGCGCTGCTTTATCTTCCCGGGTTCGATCCGTTCCTGTTCCTGCTTGCCAGCGGCGGGGCCTCATACATCTTGCTGAGCGCCTTGATGCTCCATTTTTACTTGGCGGATCGCGCTCCGCAATCGACCAGTCTTTTCTCCGTGATTATTCTGGTGCTCTCTTTCGTCGTTGCTGCCCGCTACCCTTATTGGGTCGTCGAAAGCATTCCGGTGGTCTTTGTGCCGGCGTTGACGATCGCGGTATGGTGGATGGCGGAAAGAGGCCAACGCGCTGTCGGCTGGACCGTTGCCGCGATGGTCGCCGGATTGGGCGGCTCGATCCTGTCAAAAGTGGCGACCGCCGCGGTGCTGGTTCCGCTCGGGGGCGCAGGTCTCTGGCGACAATTTTGGCATTCTCCCGTATTACGTGCGGGCCATCGCGCTCGCCGTCGGTTGCATCTTCGGCGTCTATTGCGTCGCGATGCTTTGGCATTTTCTGCCCCTGTTTATTGCAGTGAGCAATGTCGGTCCTGAGAGCTTTCGAAATCCGGTCATGGTGGTTCACATCTCGAGACGTCGGAACGGTCGTACTTGCGTTGCTTGCCTGGCTTGTCGCAGACGTTCCTGTCGCTCTTGCCCTGACCATCGGACTTTTGGCGTTCCTTCTCTTTCTCATTCCTGTTTCAGATCAATTTTGTATGCGTGGCAATTTTATTGGGCCTCATGACATTTACGGGCCAAGAGAGATTTGCTCTCGCGCGCCTCATTGCTTTCGCGGCATTTGCGCTGGCTCTGCCGGCAGTGATGTTTTCGGATCCTGCCGGGGTTTCGAGCGGGATCGTCTGGACCGTTTGCCTGGGTGGCGCCGTTCTCGTGGCAACGCTTGGTGCAGTTCAGGCCAAAGGGGTTGCATCACCCCTGACGCTTCGGACGTCTCTCGCGGGCGGGTTGACGATACTCCTGGTCACCGGGCTCGGGCTTGTCGGGGTTGCGCGCGGTTACACCATTGTGAATTCAGGCTGGAACAGCGCTG
This sequence comes from uncultured Alphaproteobacteria bacterium, assembly GCA_963742085.1. GTDB lineage: Bacteria > Pseudomonadota > Alphaproteobacteria > Rhizobiales > Xanthobacteraceae > Bradyrhizobium. The sequence goes on from CAVUKM010000009.1 coordinate 475,248, forward strand.
GACCGCAACTCACCCCCGAATTGGCAGAGGTATGGTCGGCTGTCCGCCGGCTCACTCCCCACGACGCCTTGATCTTCACCGATCAGGTCGATGAAACAATGAATATACTTGGTGGCTGGAATACCTATGCCTTCCGCGGTCAGCGCCAGATTTACTTGTCATCGTATTACACTGTCTTCGAGCTGCGGGCAGACGAGGCTAAACTGCGTGAGGTTTTAGCCGTCAACGCGTCCGTCTTGAACGGCACAAAAAGCCCCGCTGAAATTCCAACCCGATCGCATTATGAAAATGTATTCGCAGTCATCTCGGTATCGCGAGCCGTTCCGTCCGGCTGGAGGAAAATTTACGGCAACAAGGATTACGCAATTTTCAGAATAAGCCCCTGAGCCACCCGGATGTGTGGTGGGCGCCTGCGCCCTCACGAACGCTGATAATCATCCTCGATGCGGATGATGTCGTCCTCGCCGAGATAGCTCCCGGTCTGAACCTCGATCAGTTCCAGCAGGATCTTGCCCGGATTTTCCAGCCGGTGCACGGCGCCGATCGGGATATAGATCGATTCGTTCTCGTGCACGATCTTGACGGCCTCGTTGACCGTCACGCGCGCGGCGCCGCGCACCACGATCCAGTGCTCGGAGCGATGGTGATGCTTCTGCAGCGAGAGCCGGCCGCCGGGTTTCACGACGATGCGCTTGACCTGGTGGCGGTCTCCCATGTCAACCGATTGATATGAACCCCAGGGCCGATGCACCTTGAGGTGATCCTCGGTCACCTGCGGCGCGACCGTCTTCAGCTTCGCCACCAGCCGCTTCAGCCCGTTGGCATCCTTCTGGCGCGACACCAGCACGGCGTCCTGCGTCGCCACCACGACCAGATCGTCAACGCCTTCCAGCGCCACCAGCGCCTTGTCGGTCGAAACGTTGCAGTTACGGGAATCCTCGAACACGGCCATGCCCTGCGCGGCGTTGCCCTGGCTGTCCTTGTCCGACAACTCCCAAACCGCGTGCCACGAGCCGACATCGGACCATCCGCACGCAACCGGAACGACGGCGGCGCGCGAGGTCTTTTCCATCACGGCATAGTCGATCGAAATGGCCTTTGCCGATCCGAATGCGTTCGCCTCAAGCGTCACAAATCCGAGATCGCGCCCCGCCTTGGCGACGGCGTCGCTGACCGCCTGCACGCTTTCGGCATCGACGTTGCGGTATTCATCCAGCAGCACGGCGGCGCGAAACATGAAATTGCCGCTGTTCCAGAGATAACCGGCCTTGATGTATTCGGCCGCCGTTGCCGGATCAGGCTTCTCGACGAATTTTTTGACCGCACGGACTTTTCCGGACACCACCTCGCCCGGATTGATATAGCCGTATTCGGTGGCGGCGCGTTCGGGCTGAACGCCGAACGTCACGATGCGCCCGGCATCCGCCGCGACAAGCCCCTCCCGGCAGGCCGCGACAAAAGCCGCGGTGTCGCGGACGACATGATCGGCGGCGAGCGCCAGAACCACCGCATCATCGCCGCGCATTTGCGCAAAAGCCGCGCCCGCGGCAATCGCAGGGCCGGAATCCCGCCGCAGCGGCTCCAGCAGGATGTCGGCCTCAAACCCGATCTCGCCCAGTTGCTCCAGAACCATGAAGCGATACGCGGCGTTGGTAATGACGATGGGACGCTCGAACAGCGTTGGGTCCGACACCCGCAGGATCGTATCCTGAAATGTCGAGCGCGTGCCGAACAGAGGCAGGAACTGTTTCGGACGAACCTCGCGCGAGGCCGGCCATAATCGGGTCCCGGCGCCGCCGCACATGATCAGAGGTACAATTCTTCGGTCCATCAGCGCCTCATACGTTCCCGTGGCCACGATACTATGCAAGAATTGGGCATCCCGTCCTTAATCAAGGTATCGACCAAAACCACGACGTCGCGCACCCGATCTCCCGACAGAGCTTCCATGGCGTTTCCGGGCTTTATCGGCTGCATACCCTATGCCACCGAAGCACAACGTAAGTGTTAACTCTTCCGGGTTGTTGACCGCCGGCAGCTAAAAACCGCGCCGGACGCGCCTCTTTAGCCGCCCTGCCGCGGGGGCGGCAATACCCAGTTAAGCGGCTATTGCCAGATTGGCCTTAAAACCATACCAAGGCGCCGAAGTTCGGAGCGCGGCATCGAGCCGCGCAGTTCTTGGACGTCCTTCAAACGTAGCGAGCGCGGGCGAAATGCGGCGGATCCTGCTTTCAGCGATAAAGGTACTTGGTCTCCGCGGCACTGCTTTTTATCGCGCTCCGCAAGGCTAATTTCTCCGACCTTGCCTCACGCATCGACGTTGCGAGCCTCGGCTGGATTGGCCTTGCGATCGCCGTGACATTCTTGCAGATCTTCGTCGGCGTTTTGCGATGGCGCATCGTCAGTGCCGAATGCCGCGCGCCGCTTACGATCCGGCAGGCGATGCGCTTCAATGTGATCGGGACGTTCTTCAACCAGACCCTGCCGTCCTCGATCGGCGGCGACGCGGTACGGCTCTGGCTGGTCGCGCGCGGCGGCGCCGGGTGGCGCGCGGCGACTTACTCAATCTTCGTCGACCGCGCCATCGGCCTGATCGCGCTCGCGATCGTCATCGTCGCGAGCCTGCCCTGGAGCTATAACCTGATCGGCGACCCCTATGGCCGGTCGGCGTTGCTGCTGGTCGATCTCGCCGCGCTCGCCGGCGGGGCGGGATTTCTCGTGCTTGGCGTGCTGCCATGGCCCTGGCTGACGCGCTGGTGGGGAACGCATCATATTCACGCCTGCGCGGTGATCGCGAACCGTATCATTTTCAGCAGGAGAAGCGGACCAACGATCGCGGTACTGTCCTTGCTTGTGCACGTTCTTGCCGTGGTCATCGCCTGGTGCGTCGTGCAATCGATCGCGGCACCGGTTGGGTTCGGCCAGATTTTTCAGCTGATCCCGCCGGTGATGCTGATCACCATGCTGCCGATCTCGATTGCCGGCTGGGGCGTCCGCGAGGCCACGATGGGACTGGCCTTCGGATACGCCGGGCTGATGACGAATGAAGGCATCAATATCTCGCTGCTCTATGGCGCGGTGTCATTCATTGTCGGCGCCTTCGGCGGACTGGTGTGGATTTTCTCCGCCGAAAAGGCCGCGCAGGGCGCGGTGCCGATCGAGGTGCCGGAATAACCGGCGACATTGGAGATGATCATTTCCGAATTGTGGCTTGCGCTTTTTGCGGTCGTTGCGGCGGCGATGCTGTCGGCCGGTGTCACCTGGGCGATCCGGCCGCTGCTTTTGAAGCACGCGCTTGCGCGGCCGAATGCACGCTCTTCACATCGTATCCCAACTCCCCAAGGGGCCGGCATTGCAGTAATTGCGGCAACGCTGGTGGTCGCGGGGTTCATCATTGCCAGCACCGAAGGGGTCAAGTTCGACTTTCCCAGTCGCAGCTTTCGGGGCCACGCTGTTCATCGCGTTCGTGGGCTTCGCAGACGACCTCAAATCCATCCCGGTACTCACACGACTTGTGCTGCAGGCAATCGCTGTCGGTGCGATCCTCTTCGCAAGCCCGGCCGATCTTCGGATCGCTTCAGCAGTTCCGTTCTGGATCGAGCGCGGCCTGCTTCTGCTCGCAACGCTCTGGTTCGTCAATCTCGTCAATTTTATGGACGGGCTCGACTGGATGACCGTTGCCGAGGTCTTGCCGATCACTGCCGGGATGATCGTGCTGGGTTTGTTTGGCGAATTTCCCCTGTCCCCGACCATCGTCGCCGCCGCGCTCTGCGGCGCGATGATAGGATTTTCACCCTTCAACCGCCCGGTGGCGACGATCTTTCTAGGCGATGTCGGCAGCCTGCCGATCGGCCTGCTGCTGGGCTGGTGTTTGTTGCAACTGGCCTGGCATCAGCATTTTGCCGCCGCTTTGCTGCTGCCGCTATATTATTTGTCGGATGCCACGGTGACGCTGCTCCGTCGGGTGGTGCGTGGCGAACCGTTCTGGTCGGCGCATCGCTCGCATTTTTACCAGCGCGCGACCGATAACGGCTTTACGGTATTGCGGGTGGTGAGCGAGGTATTCGTTCTCAACCTCGCGCTCGCAACGCTGGCGATCGCATCAATCAAAATCCAATCATCTGCGATCGAGGTCGTGCTCGTCCTCGCCGGCGGCACCGCGGTGGCATTTTCCATGTTTCGGTTTTCGCAGCCACGTTCTTGATCGCCCGATCCATCACCTTGCTGTCAGCCTTCGCGTAACAGTTTTTGGGCCAACTCAGAATAACCCGCCATGGCGTTGGCAACACTGTAACGCCGGGCAATCGCGGCGGCGCGTTCAGCCCGCAAGGGATCCCTGGACGAAGCGGCTAGCCGTATGGTCGCGGCAAGTTCGCCGGCATCGCCAGGCGCCACAACCCAGCCGACATCATGTTCGGTGACGGTCAAGGCCGCCTCGGCGTCGGGCTCTGAAACGATGGCACGGGCCGACCGACCGCAAGCAGATTGTAGACCGGCTGGGGACGGATACGCCTGCGACCTTCTTGCGATATGGAATGAGCCAGACGTCCGCGGCCGAAAGAAACGCTTCGAGATTTTCGTCCGGCACGCGCTCGACCAGACTGACATTCGGAAGACCTGCTGCGGATTGCATTTCCTTCAACCGTTCGAAACCGATCCCCCAACCCGAGAGCAGGAAATGGATATCCGGATCATCCCGCAGCATTCGGGCCGCCTCGAACACGACAACGGGATCGTGGGTAAAACCAAGATTGCCGGAGAGACCGACCATGAAGCGGGCGGCATGCAGGCGACGATAGGGATTATCGGGCTCGATCGGTCTGACGGCGAGGGGCGAGCGTAGCCCAGTTCGGGATAAACCGGATCTTGTCGAGCGTCACACCCCGGTAACCCAGCAGGAGTTGCTCGGTGTCGCGGCCAATGATGATGACGGCATCAAGCCCGCGAAACATCAGCGCGTTAACGGCGCGTATCGCTTTGGTCAGAACCGATGCCGGCTTCAAAAGACCGGCCATCACCAGCACGTCGGGATAAAGGTCGTGCATGATCAGCGCCGATCGGGCGCGCTTCAACTTGGCGGCGGCAGCAACCGCATAGGGCAACATGAAGGGAGCGGTCACCGTGAGCGCGACGTCTCCGCGCTGCAATTTTTTTAGCAGCGCCAGAAAAATCCGCACCACAAAGAGGATTTCGGCCGTCGCGCGCTTGATCAGCGCGGCCTTTCCCGGCATCCAGTTCTTGATTTCGATGATTTCCGGCTGACCCGAATGATCGGGCTTGCCCGATGCCGAGCCAGCGGTTCCGGAAAGCACCAGAACCGGCGCCTCCAATGCGAGATGGTTTGCGATCGCAGACATAATGGCCGCCGTCGTGCTTTGATCCGGAGGGTAATGCTGGCTCGCGACGACGATTTTTCCGGGCTTCGGCATCATTAGCTTTCGAAACGATGCCGCATGGCTGGCGTCAATGGCGACAGGATATTTTACGCGGCGTTCGACCCGAATTCCGGCACGGCATCCTTCAGCACCGCCTTGATGGTGGCCCGGTCATCCCTGGCAATCGCCCCCTCGAGCGCGGCGATCCACTTCCGCAGCGACTGCATCGGCGGTTCGTTGGGCTTGGCCGCCATGATGCCGGCGACGCCGATCTCGACGGCCGGCTCCTCGTTCGCGAACAGGATCTCGTTCAACCGCTCGCCCGGCCGCATTCCCGTGAAAACGATATCGATATCGTGCCCCGGCTGCAGGCCGGAAAGCCGGATCATGCGCTCGGCCAGATCGACGATTTTGACCGGCTGTCCCATGTTGAGCACATAGACCGAAACATCCGGACGCTGCGGCGCCAGCGCGTGCGCGGCGGCCGTAATCACCAGGTCGCAGGCTTCGCGGATCGTCATGAAATACCTGACCATGTCGGGATGGGTGACCGTCACCGGGCCACCCGCCTCGATCTGGGCCTTGAACTTCGGCACCACCGATCCATTGGAGGCCAGCACGTTGCCGAATCTCACGGAAATAAGCCGCATCCGCGGCTGGCCTTCCGGCAGAGCCGCGAGGTCATGATCGAGCGCCTGGCAATACATCTCGGCGAACCGCTTGGTCAGACCCAGCATCGACACCGGCTCGATCGCCTTGTCCGTCGAGATCATCACCATCGCCCCGGCGCCCGCCGCCAACGCCGCATCGGCAACATTTACCGACCCGAAAATATTGGTTTTGACGCCTTCGCTCCAGTCGCGTTCGAGAATCGGAACGTGCTTGAGGGCCGCGGCGTGAAACACGATATCCGGCTTGAATTCATTCATCAGCCGCATGATGCGTTCGCGATCGCGGATATCCGCCACCCGCCCCTCGATCACGGCGCTGGTGCCGTGTGCCGCGAGCGCTTCGGTGATGGCATACAGCGCCGGTTCCGAATTCTCGATCACCAGCAGTCGCGCGGCGCCGAACGTCACGACGCGCTCGCAAATCTCCGAACCGATCGAACCGCCGCCGCCGGTGACGATGACCGCCTTGTCCTTCACCAGGGCTTCGAGACGCGCATAGTCGATCTTTTCGCTGGGGCGCAGCAGAAGGTCCTCGACGGCAACCGTCGTCAACCGTGGCGCATCCCCGCTCTCAAGCGACGGCAGGCGGCTGACAATCAGCCCCAGCCGGCGCGCCCGCATCAGAACGGATTCGGGCCGCGCCTCGGGGTCGAATGCCGATGGCGTCATCACGACCCGCGCGATCGGCTTGTTGCGTTTTGCGAAATCGGCGATCACGTCCTCGATATCGTCGATGCCGCCGAGCACCGGAATGTTCCGGATCAACTGGCCGCGGTCGGCCAAAGACGGCGACAACAGGCCGACCGGCCAGATCCGCTTGACGGCGCCGCTTTCGATTCCACGCAGCAGGATTTCGGCGTCCGCAGCCCGGCCAACCAGGAGCGTCGCGGCCGCGTCCTCCGACCTCGCGTGGTGCCGTACGCGGGTATAGCGGAAATAGCGGTAGGCGAAGCGCAATGCGCTGAGAAAGGACACCTCGAGAAACCAGAAGAGGATGATGGTCACTTTGCCGAAAAAGTACGCGCCCTGAAGATTCGGCGCCACCGGCGTGCCATGGGTGTTGGGGGCGACAAAAATATAGTCCAGCACCACCAGCGCGACGGCGAGCACGGTGGCCACACGCAAAATATTCAGCGCATCGGGAAGCGAAATGAATCGCCATTTCGCGGTGGTCAGGTGGAAGGCGTAACAAACCAGCACACTGAACACGATGAAATAGGGCAGGATGCGCCACAGCAGCGGCAATCGATCGGTGAGAAGGTCGCCCTCGAAGCGCAGATAAAAACTCGCCAGCAACGCCAGCGCGGTCGCCAGCGCGTCATGCGTTGCAATCAATGCGTTGCGCAGGGTCAGATTCGAAAGGCGCATCATGTCGCTGATCGGTCACCGGAGATGTCGGGCATGGCCCATTGCGAGCTTGCTGATAGCTGATCTGGCGCGAGCATGCCAGCGGTCATGACCTGGCGAGATTCGGGGGTCCCGGCATCGCTTCGCTCGGCCCTCTCCTCAGCACCATCCCGCCGGCGACACCGACACCCAGTACGTACATCCAGCCTTCGTGGAAATCGAACAAATGCGAATTGAACAGCGAGGTAAAAATATTTTGAACGACGGTCAGCAAACCGATCCACGCGACCAGGCCTTCGCCGCGGAACAGCAGCAGATGCGCGAGCCACATCGCATACAGCGCGACGATTCCAGCCACGCCCCATTGCACGGCGACGTTCAGGGTCTGGTTGTGCGGGTTGCTGACCACGTCGGCGGCGGCGCCGGCGCGGCCTGCGGCGGCCTGCTCGAACAGTCCGCGCGTCGATCCCGTACCGTGCCCGATGACCGGGGCTTCGGCAAACAGTCGCAGCGACTTCTGCCAATACTCCAGCCGCAGGCCGATCGACGTCGGGGCGTTTTGTTCCTTGTACAATTTATAATCCCGGAAAAAGGTCTCGGTGGTCCAGCGCAACTGCGGCGACGCTACCCAGGCCAGCGCCGCGAACGCCACCACGGCGCATGATATGATCACGTTGGTTCGCCATTTCAGATGCAGCAACGCGAAAACGGCCAACATGATCGGCATGGTGACCATCGCCGTTCGCGAAACGATCACGAACGCCATGTTGACGACCAGGCTTAGCGCGATAGCGCCAAGCAACAGCGCCAGCCAGATTTTTCGCTGCGCGCAGAAGCGTTATGACGGGATAGGCCAGCGCCACCGCGCACAGCGCAAATTCCTGGCTCTGGTCGATATAGTTCTTGACGAAGATACCCCGGTGCGGGTCGATCGTCTTGAGCGAGAGGCCCGGGTAGAAGGTGACGATCCACGACATCGCCATCAGGAGGGTGCAGGAAACAAGAAACGCGACAAACACCCAGAGACCGCGCGCCGATCGTTCGTAATGATAGAACAGCACCGGCAGCACGAGCAGCTTTGCCGTCGGGCTGACCGCATAGAGACGCGCGTGCCAGGGTGCGTCCGACCACAATGTCCCGAGAAGAGCCAGCGCAACCAGCGCAATCGGCAGGGCGCAAATCGGCCGCTTCAGCGATTCCAGAAACAGCCTGGGGTCCAGCGTGGGAGCAACCGTCACGATCCATGCGACGACGAAGATGCCGACCAGCGATGTCGACCACGGAAGCGACAACGCGATCAGAACCGCGACAATGTCCGCCGTCTTCGCCCAGGCCGCCGGATCGCGCCAGACCGGCAGCACGGCGGCTGCCGGCGAAGTCTGCCGCGCCGGCGCTCACGCCTTGCCTCCCCGCGCGCGATCGACCAGAGAGGTCGTGCTGAAGCCTGGCAGAACCTCGACCAGCAGCACATCGCCGCCATGGGCTTCGACGATCTCGCGGCCGACGACCTGCTCGCGGGTATAGTCGCCGCCCTTCACCAGCACGCTCGGCTTGATCGCGCCGATCAGCCCGATCGGCGTGTCTTCCTCGAAGATCACGACGAGATCGACCGCCTCCAGCGCCGCCAGCACTTCCGCGCGCGCGCGCTCGTCCTGGACCGGACGTCCCTCGCCCTTGAGCCGTTTCACCGATGCATCGCTGTTCAGGCCGACGATAAGGCGATCGCAGGCGGCGCGCGCCGCGGTCAGCACCTTGACGTGGCCGGGATGCAGGATATCGAAACAGCCATTGGTGAAACCGACCCTCAAGCCCTGCTTGTGCCAATCCAGAAGCTGCGCGTCGAGGTCGGCGCCACCGGCGACGATCTTTTCTTCCGCCGCGAGAAATGCATGCGGCAGGATTCTCCGGCGCAATTCGGCCGACGTCACGCTGGCCGTGCCCTTTTTGCTGACCGCGACGGCCGCCGCCGCGTTCGCCATCCGCAAAGCGCTCTCCCAATCAGCTCCCGCCGCAAGCCCGACGGCAAGCACCGCGGCAACGGTGTCGCCGGCGCCCGAGACGTCGCGTACCTTCACCGGATGGGCCGGCACATGGATGGCCTCGCCCTTGCGCGGCACCAGCGTCATGCCGTGTTCGCTTTGCGTCACCAGGATGGCCTCGCAGTCCGCAAGCTGCATCGCTTCCCCAGCCGCATCGGCGATGCTCTGTTGCGAATCCGCGCGACTTCGGGTCGCTTCCGCGAACTCCTTGCGGTTGGGCGTTAGCAATGTCGCGCCGCGGTAGATCGCGAAATTGGCGCTCTTGGGATCGACGATCACGCGCTTGCCGAGTTTGCGGGCGGCATCGATGACATTGCGGATCACGCGCGCCGTCAGCACGCCCTTGGCGTAGTCGGACAACAGCACGATGTCGGCCCGGGCGAGCTGCGGCAAGATGGCGTCGATCAGTTTCTGCTCGACGTCGGCGGCGGCCGGTACGGCGAGCTCCCAGTCCGCGCGCAGCATGTGGGTGGAGAAGTGCTCGGAAACGAAACGCACCTTTCGCGTCGTCGGCCGCGCGGGATCGCAAACCAGGACGCTTTCAATTCCACCTTGCTTCGCCAGCGCGGTCCTGAGTTGTGTTCCGGCGTCATCCTCGCCGATCAGGCCGACGAAGATGCAGCGCGCGCCGAGGGAGGCGACATTGCGCGCCACGTTGCCGGCGCCGCCGATATTGGTTTCGCTCCGCTGCACGGCGATCACCGGCGCCGGCGCTTCCGGCGAAATCCGCGACACCTCGCCATAGACGAACTCGTCGAGCATGAGATCGCCGATGCAGAGCACGGTCTGGCGCGCAATCGCGTGGGTCAGGGCTTCAAAGTCGAACATCGCGTTCTCCGTTATCTGTTGTGCGATCAGCGGAAGCGATCGGCGCGGTCGAGGTAGCCCTTGACGTAGAGATCGACAGCCTCCTCCAGCGCCGTGAAGCCGCCGTTATAACCGGCGCGCATGAGTCGATCGACTTCGCTTTGGGTAAAATATTGATAGCTGTCGCGAATCGATGGGGGCATATCGACATAGCGGATGTTCGGAGCCGTGCCGAGCGCGGCATAGGCCGAAAGCATCAGATCCTTGAAGCTGCGGGCCTTGCCGGTGCCGACGTTGAAGATGCCCGAGACCGACGGCGTCGACAGCAGCCACATCATCACCCGCACGACATCGTCGACATAGATGAAATCGCGCCGCTGATCGCCGTCGGCGATACCATCGCGATGCGACTTGAACAGCTCCACCACGCGACCGGCCCTGATGTCATCGAAGCGCCGCGCCAGCACGCTCATCATCGTGCCCTTGTGATATTCATTGGGGCCGAACACGTTGAAGAATTTCAGGCCGGCCCATTGCGGCGGCAGCCTGGCCCCGCTCGCCGCACGCTCGGCCACCGCCATGTCGAACAGATGCTTGCTCCAGCCGTACAGGTTCATCGGCCGCAATGCCTTCAGCGCGGAGAGTGACTGGTCGTCGGCAAACCCCTGTGCGCCGTCGCCATAGGTGGAGGCCGAGGAGGCGTAGATGAACGGGGTCGCGTTCGCGGTGCACCAGTCCAGAAGCCGCATCGAGAGGCGAAAATTGGTCTCGATCACCAGATCGCCGTCGGTTGCCGTGGTCTCGGAAATGGCGCCGAGATGGATGACGGCGTCGAGCCGGCGGCCGCTCAGCCAGGCCGGCAGCTCCGCCGGCGGCACGATGTCGGCGAGCCGCCGCTTGGCGAGGTTGCGCCATTTGCCGTCGTGCCCGAGCACGTCGCATACAACGATGTCGGCGCGGCCGGCCTCATTGAGCGCGGCCACGACATTCGATCCGATAAAACCGGCGCCCCCGGTCACCAGTAACATTGCGCGCCCTGCCCTTGATATGGAATGCCAGCTTTGCCTAGCGCATGATCCGCCAAAGTGTAAGCGGTTTGGCGAAGAGATCATGCGCTCATTCAATAATTTGGCGCGCGATCGGACGCAAAACCGGCGTCCACTTTTGCTGATCGCGCGCGCCCCGCGCGGGAGGCAACTTGGGCTGTCCGGCGTGGTGAAGACGTCCGCGCCATACTTTACCCCGCCGCCGGGAGCAGTTACCGACAGGCGCCAGATCACGCCGGCCAGCCACCAAAATATGAATAATGATTCAGAAGTATATTGTGACGATCGAGGACGCCGCGGACACCCGCCCGATCCTGGTCGTTCCCTATATGTGGATCGGCGACTTCGTGCGCGGCCATAGCGTGGTGCGGGTGCTGAACCAGCGCTGGCCCAACCGGCCCGTCGATCTGCTCACCACGACCCTGTGCGCGCCGCTGGTCGATTATATGCCCGGCGTGCGCTGCGGGCATCGTCTGGGACCTGCCGCGCAGCCGGCTGGCGGTGGCCAGGCAATGGCGGCTGGCCACCCTGCTCCGCGCGCAGGGATTACGGCACGGCGATCGTCCTGCCCCGCACCTGGAAATCGGCAATAGCCCCTGCGCTCGCCGGCATCCCGGAACGGATAGGTTTCGTCGGCGAGGCCAGATTTGGCCTGATCAACCGATGGCGCTGGGGCGAGAAGGCGCTGCCCCGCTTTATCGACAAGAACGCGGCGCTGGCGCTGCCCGATGGCGCTCCCTTGCCGCCGGAATGGCCGGTCCCCCAGCTCAGGGTGCCCCCCGAAGAGGTGAGCCGCTTTCGACAAGCCTGGGGCCTCGGCCAGAGGCACGGCCGTAGCCCTGGCGCCGGGGTCGGTCGGGGCGTCCAAGCGCTGGAGTTATTATCCGCAAGCCGCGCGCCTGTCTGGCCGAGCGCGGGCTCGATGTCTGGGTGGTCGGCGGACCCGGCGAAAAGGCCTTGGCCTCGGAAATCGTGGCCGCCGGCGGACCACGCGTCCGCGACCTCACGGGAACCGACCTGCGCAACGGGATACTGGCGATGGCGGCGGCCAAGCTCGCGATTTCGAACGATTCCGGGCTTATGCACATTGCTGCCGCCCTGGGGACGCCGACCATGGGCATTTTCGGCCCCACCAGCCCCTATCACTGGGCGCCGCTCAACGGCCTGGCGGCAACGGTTCAGACCAAAACGGTCGTCCCCTGCCAGCCCTGCCACCGCCCGGTCTGCACCATGAACGAGCATCGCTGCATGCGGGATATTCCCGCGTCCGAAGTGGCCGATATCGCCCAGCGCGTGCTGGGTCAGGCCGGGCTCCCTCCTCACGATTCGTCATTCCGGGATGGTGCGTAAGCACCAGACCCGGAATGACAGTGAGCTTGCACAGCATCGGCGCGGTCATTACCAAGATAGAACTTTAACCACTTACGGTGTCGCTTGAGCCAGGATTCCCAAGACCCGATCGGAGCTCATTTTTCGCTTTCGCTGGCAGCGCTCGAGCGCGCGACGCGGGACGCAAGCCTGCTCGCGGCCGCGCGGAAAATCGCGGAAGTCATCGTCGGGGCGCTCAACGCAGGCAACAAGCTCCTGATCATCGGCAATGGCGGCAGCGCCGCCGACGCCCAGCATATCGCCGCCGAAATCGTCGGCCGCTACAAGCAGGACCGGCCGGCTTATGCGGCAATCGCGCTGACCACCGACACCTCGGCGCTGACGGCGATCGCCAATGACTACGGCTTCGAGCAGGTTTTCGCGCGACAGGTCGCGGGGCTCGGCCGGCGGGGTGACGTGCTGCTCGGGCTCACCACCTCGGGGCGTTCGCCGAACATTCTGGCAGCGCTGCGCACCGCGCGGGAGCGCGGGCTGGTAACGATCGGCTTCACCGGCAGCAAGGGCGAAGCGCTCGGCGCGCTCTGCGATCATCTCCTGGTCGCGCCCAGCGACGACACGGCGATCATCCAGCAGATTCACCTCACCGTGGCGCATGGTATCTGCGACGCGGTCGAACGGGCGCTGATGCGCAAGGCACACGGAAAATGAGCGGGGCTGATTCGGCCCGCGCTGCATCAAGGCCCGCGGCTTTCCTCGACCGCGACGGCGTCATCAATCACGACGACGGCTACATGGGCACGCGCGAACGGATCCGCTGGATGCCGAACGCGGCGAAGGCGATCAAGAGGCTCAACGACGCCGGATATCTGGTGTTCTTCTTCACCAATCAGTCCGGCGTGGCGCGCGGCTTCTTCACCGAGGACGATCTCAACACGCTGCACGACTGGATGTGCACGGAGCTCGCCGCCCAGGGCGCTGTGATCGACGACATCCGGTATTGCCCGCACCACCCCGACGGATCGGTGGAGGGCTATCTCGAAGACCACCACTGGCGAAAGCCGAGCCCCGGAATGATCCATGACCTGATGGAGCATTGGCCGGTGCGGCGCGAAGGCAGTTTCGTCATCGGCGACCGCCCGAGCGATATCGAGGCGGCGCATGCCGCGGGCCTGCCGGGCTTTCTGTTTAAGGGCGGCGACCTCGATGCGTTTGTCGCCGATATCATGGCTCAGGTCAGCGCGCGATAAACCGCGGCGATCCCGTTTGCTTCGGCATCGAGACTGAATTTCTCAAGCACCCGCGCCCGCGCCCGCTCGCCCATTGCCGCCGCGGAAGCAGGATCGCGCATCAGCGGCTCCAGTGCAGCCACGAGCGCATCGACATCGCCAGGAGGCGTCAGTACGCCGGTCACGCCATCCTCGACCACGACCTCTGCGGCACCCGCGCGCGACGCCACCAGCGCGCTCCCGGCCGACATCGCCTCGATCAGCGTCAGCCCAAAGCCTTCATTGCGCGAGGTGAAGGCGTAGATCGTCAGCCGCTGGTACCAGCGCGGCACCTCTTCGATCGGCAGTTCGCCGGTCATGAGGATGCGCGATTGCAGGCCCGCCTCCCCTATCCGTCTTTTCAGATCGTTGGCAAAGCCCTGCTGTTCCGGCGTGATGGCCCCGACAATGACGGCGGAGAAATCGGGATAACGCGGCAACAGCCGGCACATCGCTTCCACGAACACATCGGTGCCCTTTTGCGCCCGCACCCGGCCGAAGCAGCCGATGGCGTAGCGGCCCGGCAAGCCGGTTTCCGCGAACGCGGCTGCGCGATCGGCCGGCGGCGCGTAGCTGTCGGTATCGACACCGTGCAGGATCACCGTCGCCTCGCGCCTGAGAAACGATGCCGAAATCGCGCTGGTGGCGATGATCGCGTCCATCCTTCTGATCAGCCACCGCGTGATCCAGCTGTGATGCCGCTGCGCCGCCGAGGTGAACACCAGTTTCAGCGGCCAGCCAAGCGACCTCAAGAGCACGCCGACGATCATCTCGTTGTTGCGCCGCGCGTGCCAGATCAGCGGGCCGGCGCCGGCGCCATAATTTCAGCAGATCGGCAACTCCCATTCTCGCGATGCCGTCGGGCGCATTGGGGCCCAGCCACGCCGCACGGAACATCCTGGCGAGCTTCGGCGCCACCATGCGATTGGTCGCGGTAACGCCGGAATAGCGCCTGTGCAGATTGGGCACGATCAGCTGCAGATCGTCGGCGGAAATGTTCGATAGTCCCACGTCAGGCTCCGTTTCGCGCATTTCCTATACGCAACATTAAGCATAGTGGCCAGTTCGCGCGCGCCGAAACCCCCTCTTCACCGCGGTCCCGATAGCATCGCCCTTCAAAATGGAGGCGGGTGAGCTCATGACCGTGCTCGTCACCGGCGGCGCCGGCTATATCGGAAGTCACATGGTTCACGCGCTGGTGGAGGCCCGTGAAAGCGTCGTCGTGATCGACAACCTCTCCACCGGCTTTTCCGCGCACCTGCCCGAAGGCGTGCCGCTGTTCATCGGGGACGCCGCCGACGAGAATCTTGTCGAGGGCGTGATCGCCGCGCACAAGGTGGAAAGCATCATTCATTTTGCCGGCTCCGTGGTGGTGCCGGAATCGATGCGTGATCCGCTTCTTTACTACCGCAACAACACCATGACCACGCGCAGCCTGTTGAACGCGGCGGTCAAATGCGGCGTCACCCGCTTCATCTTCTCATCGACCGCCGCCGTATACGGCAACCCCGATCAGGTGCCCGTTCCCGAGCATGCGCCGACCCGGCCATTGTCGCCCTACGGCTCCTCGAAGCTGATGACCGAAATCATGTTGCATGACGTGGCCTCGGCGCATGGCATGAACTACGTCGTGCTGCGCTACTTCAACGTCGCCGGCGCCGACCCGCAGGCGCGGATCGGGCTTGCGACAGTGGGCGCAACGCATCTGATGAAAATCGCACTCGAGGCGGCCACCGGACAGCGCGCCAAGATCGACGTGTTCGGAACCGATTATCCGACGCCGGACGGAAGCTGCATCCGTGACTTCATTCACGTCAGCGATCTTGCACAGGCGCATCGCGCGGCGCTGGCGTATTTGCGTGGTGGCGGCACGTCCACGACGCTGAACTGCGGCTACGGCCGCGGCTATTCCGTGCTGGAAACCATCGAGGCGGTACGCCGCGTCTCTCTTCGCAATTTCGCGGTTCAGCATGCCGCGCGCAGAGCGGGCGACATCATGACCATGGTCGCCGATACCAGCCGCATCCGCAAGCTGCTGGACTGGACGCCGCAATATGATGATCTCGATACCATCGCCAGGCATGCGCTGGCGTGGGAAGAGAAACTGCTCCGCGAGCGCCATGGCGAGCTTGAGCACGCGGTGTCGGCCTAAAATCCGGTTCCGCGCAAGCCCTGATTTGGCTTGAAAAACCTCGCTATAGCGGGCAAGGAGACGGACGTTTCGGAGCAACCCTGACACGCGAGGCAAAGGCCTGCCGAGCGCGGTCAATGGAACGCGGATGACCGAACTTCCGAAGAAGATCACTGACGATCCCTATGGCGCGGCGATCCTGATTCGCCGCCTGATCGTGGAACAGGGCGCCGCCTACTGGCGACGCTATCTGCAGGCATTCGCGCTGATGGCGGTCTCGGCCGCGACGACCGCGGGCTCCGCCTATCTGCTCGGCCAGGTCATCAATCAGGCCTATGTCGACAAGAACATCCGCGGCATCGCGATCCTGTCCGGCATCACCGTCGTCATCTTCATCCTCAAGGGGGCGGCGACCTACGGACATCAGGTGATTTTATCGAAAATCTCCAACGCCATCCTCGCCAACAACCAGCGGGCGCTGTTCGCCAAGCTGATGAGCGAAAGCGTCGGCTTTTTCTCCGAGCGGCATTCGTCCGAATTTCTGGCGCGCCTGACCGCGGGCGCCAATTCCGTCACGCAAGTGCTCAACCTGTTGATCAACGCGGTCGGCCGCGATGTGTTGTCCCTGATCGGGCTCATCGCCGTGATGGTGATGCAGGATCCCCTGATGGCGCTGCTCGGATTTGCGGTGGCGCCGCCCGCCATGCTGGTGCTGCGCAAGCTGGTGAAGCGGATCAAGGGCCTTGCCCATACCCAATTCACCGGCACCGCCGACATCATGGAGACCATGCAGGAATCGCTGCAGGGCATCCGCACCGTCAAGGCCTTCACGCTGGAACAGACGATGCGCGAGCGCATCGACGCCAGCATCACGGCGGTCGAAAACAACGCCAACAAGATGGCGCGGGTCTCCAACCGCTCGAGCCCGCTGATGGAAACGCTCGGCGGGTTGGCGGTCGCGGGCGGGCTGATGTATGGCGGTTACAGCGTCGTCGCATTGGGCGCGACGCCCGGCCAGTTCTTCTCGTTCCTGACCGCGTTCCTTATGGCCTACGAGCCGGCCAAGCGCCTGGCGCGCCTCAATATCGAATTGAACTCCAGCCTGATCGGCGCCCGAAAATTGCTGGAGATCGTCGACAGTCCGGCCAGCGAGCCGGACGACGACGACAGACCGGCCTTGAGGCTGACCGACGCGCGGGTCGAATTGCGCGACGTGAGCTTCGCCTACCGGCCGAACGAGCCGGTGCTCAATCGCATGAGTTTTGTCGCCGAGCCCGGCAAGGTCACGGCGCTGGTCGGCCCTTCCGGCGGCGGCAAATCGACCGTGCTGGCGCTCTTGCTGCGGTTCTACGAGGCTGATGGCGGCGATATCCTGATCGACGGCCAGTCGATCGCTACGGTCTCGCGCAAATCGCTGCGCCGGCAGACCGCCTATGTCGGTCAGGACGTGTATTTGTTCCGCGACACCATCGGGGCCAACATCGCGTTCGGCAAGGAAGGCGCCACCGAGGACGAGATCGTTGCTGCTGCGAAGGCGGCCTGCGCGCACGAATTCATCATGGGCTTTCCCCTTGGTTATGACACGCCGGTCGGCGAGCATGGCGCGCAATTGTCCGGCGGCCAGCGCCAGCGCGTCGCGGTGGCGCGCGCGCTGCTGCGGAACGCGCCGATCATCCTGCTCGACGAAGCAACCGCGGCGCTTGATTCCGAATCCGAAAAGCAGGTGCAGGAAGCGATCGAGCATCTGTGCCAGAACCGCACCACCATCGTCATCGCCCATCGCCTTCACACCATCATGCACGCCGACGCCATCCTGGTGGTCGAGGGCGGCGAGATCGTCGAGCGCGGGCGGCACGACGATCTCCTGCGCCGCAGCGGACGCTATGCCTCGTTCTTCCGCCTGCAACACCGCGATGCCGGACCGGCGACGCTGGCGCCGGTCAGCGCAAGCGCGTAAGGCTAAGACGCAAGTTTTCAACCCTAACCCGCCGAGACCTTCATGAGCGCTACGTCCTTCGTTATTCCCCCTCCTCCGCAAGCCTCGATCGCCGTTGCCGGGGAGACCAAATCCTTTCCCGTGCGCCGCATCTGGTGCGTCGGGCGCAATTATCTCGAGCACATCCGCGAGATGGGAAATGACGAGCGGGCGCCGCCGTTTTTCTTCGCCAAGCATGCCGACATGCTCGAGCCCGACGGCGCCACGATCCCCTATCCGCCGCTGACCAGGGACCTGCACCACGAGGTCGAATTGATCGTCGCCATGAAGAGCGGCGGCCTCAATATCCCGACCGACAAGGCGCTCGAGCACGTCTACGGCTATGCGGTCGGCATCGACCTGACGCGCCGCGACCTCCAGCTCGCCGCGCGCAAGAAGGAGCGGCCGTGGGAAGTCGGCAAGTCGTTCGACCATTCCGCGCCCTGCGGCGCGCTGCAGCCGGCCTCGAAGATCGGGCATCCCAACAAGGGCAAGATCTGGCTCTCGGTCAACGGCGTCGAAAAGCAGAAGGGCGACCTTAACGAGCTGATCTGGAGCGTGCCGGAGATCATCTGGCAGTTGTCGCAACAGGTCGCGCTTGGCGCCGGCGACATCATCATGACGGGAACGCCGGCCGGCGTCGCCGCGCTCTCGCCCGGTGACAAAATCGAATGCGGCGTCGATGGCGTCGGCACGCTGAAGGTGATCGATCGGCAAGCCGGAATAAGCGAGCCCCTGTGCTCAAGGCAGGTAGATCGAGGCCCCGGATGCTTGTCCGGGGCCTCGTTTCATTTCAGGAGTTGCGGATCGCGCGGCAGCCGCCGTCAGGCCCGCGCCAGCGCCTGCAAGCCCTTGAAAGTCAGGCGCTTTGGATCCGTCACGCCGGCCAGATAGAGGCGGCGGATGAAGGCAGCGACCGCATCGCGGTCGCAATCGGTCAACGCAACCACGGCATCGATGGCAATTCTCTGGGCGTCCATGGGCTTCCTCATGCGGTCCGAAAACCTCGACCGCCTATTTTGGAATGCGCCGATTAATTCGGCGTTAACCGTTCGGCCATGATCGCCGATTTCGGGAAGGTGAGGCGAATACGTGAAACAACGCATGGCGACGCCGCGCCATGCCTCAGGTCTCTCGTTTTGACGCGTTTTCCTTATGCGAACCGGTGCCGGCCCCCGGATCAAGTCCGAGGGCATGCTTCGCTCGAAAACGCCCTGCTCGTCACGAATACTTCATCACGCCGTCGTCGACCTTGCCGAAGCGCAGCGTGACGATGTCGAGCGCGTAGTTCTGGTAGAGCCGCCACGGCCGCTTCGAGCCTTGCTTGGGCATCTTCGCGATCGCGCGCTGCACGTAGCCGGAGGAGAAATCCAGCCACGGCACTTCCGCGACCGAAGGATCGACATTGTGGGCCACGCATTGCTTGTAGCCGTGCCGGTCCATGTAGTTGATCAGGCGGCAGACATATTCGCAGGTCAGGTCGCATTTCAGCGTCCAGGATGCGTTGGTGTAGCCGAACGCGGATGCGAGGTTGGGCACGTCCGAATACATCATGCCCTTGTAGGTCAGCGTCCTGGCAAAATCGACCGCCCGGCCGTCGACGGCGACTTCCATGCCGCCGAGCAACTGCATCACAAGCCCGGTCGCGGTGACGATGATGTCGGCCTCGAGCTCACTGCCATCCTTCAGGCGGATACCGCGCGGGGTGAAGGTATCGATCTCGCAGGTCGCGACGGAGGCGCGCTTCTGCCTGATCGCGTTGAACAGGTCGCCGTCGGGCACCAGGCAGAGCCGCTGATCCCAGGGATTGTAACGCGGGGTAAAATGGGTGGCGACGTCGTAGTCTGGCCCGAGCGCCATCCGCACCCCGCCGAGGATCAGTTGCTTGATCCGCGCCGGCCTGCGCCTCGCAAGCTGGAAGAAATACATGCCGAGCAGCACGTTGCGCCAGCGGACCAGATGATAGGCGAGCTTTGCCGGCAGATTGCGCCGCAATTTGTTGGCGAGGGCATCCTGCGCCGGCCGCGAGACCACATAGGTCGGCGATCGCTGCAGCATGGTGACGTGGGCAGCGGTCTTCGCCATCTCCGGCACCAGCGTCACCGCGGTCGCGCCCGATCCGATCACCACCACGCGCTTGCCGGCGTAATCGAGACCTTCGGGCCATTTCTGCGGATGCACGATCGGGCCTGTGAAATTTTCGCGGCCCTTGAATTCCGGCGTGTAGCCTTCCTCGTATCTGTAATAGCCCGAGCACATGAACAGGAAATTGCAGGTGAAGCGGACGATCTCGCTGGCGCCCTCGCCCGAAGTTCGTTCCGCTTCCACGGTCCAGCGCGCCTCCGGCGTCGACCATGACGCGCGCTTGACCCGGTGGTGGAAGCGAATTTTCCTGTCGAGGCCGTTCTCCGCCGCGGTCTCGCGCACGTAGTTCAGAATTTGCGGCCCGTCGGCAATCGCCTTCGGCTCGGTCCACGGCTTGAACGAATAGCCCATCGTGAACATGTCGCTGTCGGAGCGGATGCCGGGATAGCGGAACAGGTCCCAGGTGCCGCCGATGCAGTCGCGGCCCTCGAGGATGACAAAACTCTTGGCCGGGCATTTGTGCTGCAGGTGATATCCCGCGCCAATGCCCGACAGCCCGGCGCCGACGATCAGGACGTCGAAATGTTCGTTTTGCTTGGTCGTTTCCATGGGCCTGATTAGCGCGCAACAGCGACAGAAAATCAACGGAAAACGAAAGGCCCCGGATTGCTCCGGGGCCATCGATGCTTTCCGTCATTCCGGGGCGCGAGCATTGCGAGCGAACCTCGGATGTGCAATTGCACATTGGGGAATCTCGAGATTCCGGGTCTGCGCTTCGCGCATCCCGGAATGACCGACCAATATCAGTACCGATAATGATCCGCCTTAAACGGGCCTTCGGGCTTGACGCCAATATATTCGGCCTGGTCGGGTCGCAGTTTGGTCAGTTTCACGCCGATCTTGGCAAGATGCAGCCGCGCCACCTTCTCGTCGAGCGACTTCGGCAGCACGTAGACCTTCTTTTCGTATTTGCCGTCCTTGTTGTTGGCGAACAGCTCGATCTGCGCCAGCGTCTGGTTGGTAAACGATGCAGACATGACAAAACTCGGATGCCCCATGGCGTTGCCGAGGTTCACCAGGCGGCCTTCCGACAACAGGATCATCCGCTTGCCGTCGGCGAAAGTAATCTCGTCGACCTGCGGCTTGATGTTGGTCCATTTCAGATTGCGCAGATGCGCGATCTGGATCTCGTTGTCGAAGTGGCCGATGTTGCAGACGATGGCGCGGTCCTTCATCGCGCGCATGTGCTCGATGGTGATGATGTCCTTGTTGCCGGTGGCGGTGACGAAGATGTCGGCCTGAGGTGCTGCGTCCTCCATAGTCGTGACTTCATAGCCTTCCATCGCCGCCTGCAGCGCGCAGATCGGATCGACTTCGGACACCATGACGCGGCAGCCGGCCTGGCGCAGCGAGGCGGCCGAGCCCTTGCCGACGTCGCCGAAGCCCGCGACCATCGCCACCTTGCCCGACATCATCACGTCGGTGCCGCGGCGAATGCCGTCGACCAGCAATTCGCGGCAGCCATAGAGGTTGTCGAATTTTGACTTGGTCACGCTGTCGTTGACGTTGATCGCCGGGAACAAGAGCGTGCCCTTCTTCTCCATTTCATACAGGCGGTGCACGCCCGTGGTGGTCTCTTCCGAGACGCCCTTGATGTTTTTCGCGATCTCCGCGAAGTAGCCCTTCGGCTTTTCCTTCAGGAGCCGCTTGATCAGCGCGAAGAAAACTTCCTCTTCCTCGGAAGCCGGCTTGTCGAGGAACTTCACGTCGCCCTGCTCGGCGCGCAGGCCGTGATGCACCAGCATGGTGGCATCGCCGCCGTCGTCCAGGATCATGTTGGGCGTGCCGCCGCCATGCCAGTCGAACAGTTTGGCGGTGTAGTCCCAAT
Source organism: uncultured Alphaproteobacteria bacterium (assembly GCA_963742085.1). Lineage (GTDB taxonomy): Bacteria > Pseudomonadota > Alphaproteobacteria > Rhizobiales > Xanthobacteraceae > Bradyrhizobium. The sequence continues at coordinate 497,206 of CAVUKM010000009.1, forward strand.
ACTCGGTGAGGCTTTCACCTTTGACCGCGAACACGGGAATGCCGGCCGCCGCGATCGCGGCGGCGGCGTGGTCCTGCGTCGAATAGATGTTGCAGGAAACCCAGCGAATGTCGGCGCCGAGCGCCGCCAGCGTCTCGATCAGGACCGCGGTCTGGATCGTCATGTGCAGGGAGCCCGCGATGCGCGCGCCCTTCAGCGGCTGCTTGGGGCCATATTCCTCGCGCGTCGCCATCAGCCCGGGCATCTCGGTCTCGGCCAGCGAGATTTCCTTGCGGCCGAATTCGGCGAGCGAAATGTCCTTGACGATGTAGTCAGTGAAGGCGGGCTTCTTGGCGGTGGCGGTCATGTGAGAGTCCTGTTCCTGTCGCATGTAATTCGGGCGACGATACGAAACAAACTGGACGCATTATGAACAGACGCGGTCTGCACCCTCGCCCCGCTCTTGCGAGAGATCTCAGGTCAGTTCCGCGAAGATTCGCAATGCGGGTCCCTCTGCCGCGACGCATCCCGGAATGACGGCGTTTCTTCACATCGCGCGCTTCAGCGCGTCGGCGAGGTCGGTTCTCTCCCACGAGAAGCCGCCGTCCTTGTCCGGCGCGCGGCCGAAGTGGCCGTAGGCCGCGGTGCGGCGATAGATCGGGCGATTCAGCTTCAGCGAGCGGCGGATGTTGGTCGGCGTCAGCCGGAACATCTCCGGCAGCACCTTTTCGAGCTTCTTCTCGTCGACCTTTCCGGTGCCGTGGGTGTCCACCAAAATCGACATCGGATCGGCAACGCCGATCGCGTAGGCCACCTGGATGGTGCAGCGTTCGGCAAGGCCCGCCGCCACCACGTTCTTGGCGAGATAGCGCGCGGCATAGGCGGCCGAGCGATCGACCTTGGTCGGGTCCTTGCCCGAGAAGGCGCCGCCGCCATGCGGCGCATAGCCGCCATAGGTGTCGACGATGATCTTGCGCCCGGTGAGGCCGCAGTCGCCGTCGGGTCCGCCGACCACGAAGTTGCCGGTCGGGTTGACCAGGAAGTCGGAACCCTTTTGCGGCATCCAGCCCTTCGGCAGCGCCAATTCCACCGCGGTCGAGATCATCTCCTTGATCAGGCCGGGCGAGTATTTCTTGTTGTTGCGGCTCTTCTCGTTGTGCTGGGTCGAGACCACGACCTTGGTGCAGCCGACCGGTTTGCCCTCGACATATTTCACCGTGACCTGGCTCTTGGCGTCGGGCTGCAGGTCGGCGAGCTGGCCGTTGCGGCGCTTCTCGGACAGCACCTTCAGGATCTTGTGCGCGAAGAAGATCGGCGCGGGCATGAAGGAGCCCTTTTCGTAGACTTCGCTCTCGGTGCAGGCGTAGCCGAACATCATGCCCTGGTCGCCGGCGCCTTCTTCTTCGCCGCTCTTCTTTTTCTTGGCGTCGACGCCCATCGCGATGTCGGGCGACTGGCCGTGCAGCAGCACCTCGATGTCGGCGCCGTGGTAGGAGAAGCCGTTCTGGTCGTAACCGATGTCCTTGACCACGCCGCGGGCGATCTCGCAGATCAGTTCGCGGTCGACAACGGAGACGCCGTGGATGGTGCGGAACAACTGGCCGCGGCCTTCGCCTGCGATCACGATCTTGTTGGTCGTGCACAGGGTCTCGCAGCCGAGCCTGGTATTGACCAGGCTATCGTCGGCAATGCCGAGCTTGACGTCCTTCTCGAGGAAGGCGTCGAGAATAGCGTCGGAGATCTGATCCGAAACCTTGTCCGGATGACCTTCGGAAACCGACTCTGAGGTGAACAAGTAAGACGCGCGCATCAACCGACCCCTTATTTCCGCCAGACCTCGGCGGCCCTTTCTCAAATGTGTCCTGAAATGTCAGTCGCGACGGCGCGAGATGACGTAGGATTCGTCGTAAAACCAGAGCCCGTTATGCTTGCGCAGAACCTCTCTGACGGCATCCAGATAACGGCCACCCTGGGTCATTTCCGTCAACCGGTCTTCTTCGATCTGGGCGACATACACCGCCGCATTCCATGCTGCAAAGGCCGTCGAGGTTCCGATCGAGCCGGTGACCTCATTTGGCAGCGCTTCCATATCATAACGGAAAATCGAACGGTTATCGGCATATGCGTTAAAATTGAGGTCGCGCCCGGCCGAACCCAGCTCGTATTTCACCGCGCGCAATAGCTCATGACGGCTCACCGCGAAAGGATTTTCTCCCGGCCAGACCGCCTGGATGATCTCCAGGCCCGGATCCTGCCCGTGGGAGTGAATTCCGATCAGCCGGCCGCCGGCCCGCAGCGCCCGGCCGAGCGGCGCAATGATGCGTTTGGCCCGGAAATTAACCGAGGATTTGGCCCGGTAGGGCTGGGAAGCGATGACGAGGTCGAAATTGGCCTCGGAGCGGCCGGCGCGGGGAATGATCGAATCCAGCAAAAACCGGTGGTCTTCCCGGTAGAGCACGATGGCGACCGGCCGCTCATAGACCGGCATCCCCGAGCGCGGGCTGACGCTGGCGCGCCAGTTTTGCTCCAGAAACGGGCCTAATTCGGCGATCTGGGCCTCAAAATCCCCTGAAGAGGCGCCCCTCAGGGGCACCTCATGCCAGATCATGCCGGCGGCCGCCGCGGGCGAAGCGGGCGTCAGCCAGGGCGCCTCGGCGTAGTACATGTTTGTGAGCACAAAAACGGTCGCCGGGTGCTCAAACAGCCGGTCGGGCACCTTGTCCAGGGTCAGCCGGACATCCTCAACGCTGAGCTCCTTGCCGGCGATATAGAACGGCATATGGGGAAAGCGGCCGTGCATGGCGCGCATGACCCGGGCCAGCACCGTGCCATCACCGACCCCGGCGTCGAAGACCCGCAGCGCCGGCGGGCGGGGATGGATGCTGGAGAGTTCCAGCGCCACCCGGGCCGCGATCACCCGCTTCTCGCTGCAGGTATGGACGAACAGCAGGTATTTCTGCCGGTTCTCGAAAAACCGGAAATTGCCGCGGGGATCGCGCTTCTCCGGCGGGACCTCGAGGCCCCGCGGCGGCGGCATGCCGCCCGGCATGGCGGCGGCGATATAGGCCTGGATCCGCTCCAGCGTGTCGATGGTGATGCGCTTGCCCTCGCGCAGACGATGCACCAGCTTGCCGTCGTTGACGGCCCGGCGGCCGAACGTCGACTCCGCCATATCGGCCTGGCGGCAGAATTCGGAAATCTGGCCCAGGATCTGGTCGTTCTTCATCGCGGGAAGGTGTTGCGCCTGGATTTGGGATGGTCGGGTGGGCAGCGGCGGATGGCGCAGGTGTCCTACCATCTTCTGCCCACCGGGCGTAACCCCTCGCGGCGCGCTTTTGCGCGGGTTTCGAAACAGCCACCAGCGATGAGGGGATTGCGGCAGCAGCGACGCAGCACAAGCCGCGGGCGCCGTCGCTGATCTTGAATTACCGGCGACCATGCCGGCTGGCCAGGCGAAAGCCGAGATCGCGGAGTTGAAGGCCAATCCGGAATTCATGAAGCGGCACTTGCGCGGCGACCACTAAACCAGGGAGCAGTTAGCGCGGTTGCACGAGTTCGCATATGCGCCAGCGCAAGGCTCAATCACCGTCGGGCCCGGCGCCGGAAGCGCAGCGCGCCGAAGCAAGCCGACCACCTCGGCAATATCCAACCCGGCGGCGGTTGTTAATCCCTTGGGGGTTTGGAGGACGGACGCCGTTTTTTGAAATTGGATCTTGGGGTTTTCAAAGGGTCTTCGCAAAATCGGGCGCATCGCTTTGGCGGGCCAGGGCTGAATTTGGCAAGCCAGCGGCGAAGCCTAAGAATAGGAATAAGAGGCCGTCGTTGCTGGTGCGGCCGGAGCCGATCGTCAGAATTATGACGCAGACGAGAGAGCACAGCGCAAATCGCGCTTCCGGATCGAAACGCGCAAAAGGTAGAGCGTAAAAGACCGCAAGGCAGACCAAGGCTAGGAGCGCGATGCCGCCCAACCATCCGAATTCGATGGCGGCCTGCAAGAACGAATTATGCACCTGGTGGGATCGAATGCAGGACCGCTTCATGAAGCCATCGAGCCCGATGCCGAATAGCCCGCTGCTTTTGACGAGTTGCAGTGCATCCCGCAAGAGACCGAGCCGAATGTCGATCGTGTCGTCCAGGTTTGTGCTTCTCGAACAGCTTGGCAGCGTCTGTTCTTCAGGCGGGCTGATTGCTTTTGAACCAGGGTTGTCCGCGGCCACACTGGCGATAATGGTCTTGAAACCGTTTACGGCATAGGTCGCCAGCTCGATCGTTTTGTCAGACCGCACGAATAGTCCGATTGCGATGGCAACGACGGTCACGAGGATCGCTGTCGCGATCTGTCGTCGCATTGTCGGTGCCGAGAGATACGCCCCTAAAGCGAGGCTTACCAGAATAGCGATGAAAGCCAGCCTGACCATCGACGCGGCAAAGATCGCTGCGGCCGGAATGATCAACAGGCCAGCCAATGCGCGTTGACGTGGGGGCATCTCAAGGCAAATTACAGCGATCATCGCAAAGCCGAGCGATATCAGAAAATTGCCGCCCGCGGAGTACAATCCAAAAATCACTGGCTTTCCGTAGGGGTTGTCGGCTTGCGTGATGAGTTCGAACCCCGTCACAGCCGCGCCCGCAGTAACGATGGCAAGGGTCACAAAAACAAACGTCGGCTTGAGTCCTGTGCCCGCGAAAAGCCGGGCGGCGGGATAGGCAGCGAGGCTCAAAACGAGAAGCGCCGTTTCCTTGATGTCGGTGATGCCGTTCAGCCAGAACGAGACGACGATGCAGCCGATATAGGCGGCAAAGGCCAGGTCAGACAGGTTGGGAACAAAGCTGCGCCACCGTCCAAACAGTGCGACTGCCAATGTTGAAGAGGCGATGAAGATGCCGGTCACCAGGCTGTTGCCGTGACTGCCAGCCAAACCGTTGTAGAGCACGAGTATTGGGACGGTCGAAACGACAAGGGCCAGGAAGAAATAGCGGTCAAAAATACGGGCCAAGCATGCTCCCAACTGACCGCCCTTGAAATATCGGGAAACGCGGCCCGTACCGTACTACCCCACGACCTCCACCCGATTCAACCCCTGACCGCCGAACCAAGCCGGCGGAAATTCCCGCTTTCGATCAGGCCCAAGCACCACCGCTCCGAACGCAAACTCCCCACTGTGGGGAAGTGTTTCATTGAAAGTTAGGCAAATCAGGAGCAGCATGTCCGCGGAGCTCGCACGCCAGCGCCTCGTTATCAGTGTTTCCCAATGCCAAGGTCGAAACGGTCAGTGACTTCATGGCGACCTTCGAACTCGAGGGGCAGAGGTTCAACCGCCCTCGATGGCGGCCCAAAATACAAATTCAACGAGGCATCTCCTTAGCGTCGAGAGCCAGGAAGAGGTGGACTACTTCCGGGTCGGGAAAAGTCGCACTCGACGGCGAAGCCGCCAACAGTCTGTTCTCGGCGGCGCTGTCGCGCCATGTCGGCACGCGGGGGCTGGACGCACTCCACCGGGCTGAACCCGCGAATTAGCCGAATTTACAGCCATAGACTGTTCGGCTAAGAGAGCCTTCCGCTTTCCGCCTCGAGGTTGAGATGTATCTGAAGCAATCCGACGCCACTGCTTCGCTGCAGCTTTCGAGTCAGCGCAAGCGTGATCTGCTCGACCACTTCGAGGTGAACGGCGACGAACTGGATCGCTGGCGCGAGTTCAATGCCGCTTACCACGAAGACGACCGCAAATTCATGCGGTTCCTGATTCCACCGGGCAAGCGGGTGCTGGAACTGGGCTGCGGCCGCGGCGATTTGCTCGCGGCACTGCAGCCGTCTTACGGTGTCGGCGTCGATTTCGGCGCCAGGACCATCGCCAAGGCCAATGAGCTGCATCCCGATCTCAATTTCGTCCTGGGTGACGTGGAAGATCCGGCAACGCTGGCCGGAATCGAGGGACCGTTCGATTACATCGTGATCGCCGACACCATCGGCATGTTCGAGGATATCGACGGCACGTTGAGGCTGGTGCATCAATTGTGCGCGCCGTCGACGCGGATCATCATCTCCTACTACTCGCATTTGTGGGAGCCGGTGCTGAAACTCGCCGAGGCGCTGCATCTGCGGGCCAGGCAACCGAAAATCAACTACATCGCCACCGCCGATTTCCTCAACCTGATGGATTTGGCGGATTTCGAGGTGATCAGTCAGGAGCAGCGGCAGTTGCTGCCGCAGCGCTGGCTCGGACTTGGCCCGTTCATAAACCGCTTCATCGCGCCGCTGCCGGGGATAAGGAAGCTGTGCCTGCGGACCTATCTGGTCGGGCGCCCGGTACGGCTGTTTCCGGACCGGAAATTCTCCGCGAGCATTCTGATCCCCTGCCGCAACGAGAAGGGCAATATCGAGAGCGCGATTCTGCGCATGCCGAGGTTCGGCATCTTCGCAGGAGATCCTGTTTGTCGAGGGAAATTCCAGCGACGGCACGTTCGAGGAATGCGAGCGCGTTCGCGATGCCTACAAGGATAGCTGGGACATCAAGGTGCTCAAGCAGGACGGCAAGGGCAAGGGAGACGCGGTACGAAAGGGTTTTGCGGCGGCGACCGGCGACGTGCTGATGATCCTGGATGCCGATCTGACGATGCCGCCGGAAGCGCTGCCGAAATATCATTCGGTGATCGAGACCGGAAAGGCCGAGTTCGTCAACGGCACGCGCCTCGTCTACCCAATGGAAAACGAGGCGATGCGCCCGCTCAATTTCATCGCCAACCGCTGCTTCGCCTATCTCTTCAGCTATCTCGTCAACACCCGGCTGACCGACACGCTGTGCGGCACCAAGGTGCTCCTGCGCAAGGATTACGAGGTGCTGGCGCGGGAGCGCGGCTATTTCGGCAACTTCGATCCGTTCGGCGATTTCGATCTGATCTTCGGCGCGGCCAAACAAAATCTCAAAATCATCGAAACGCCGATCCACTACAAGGCGCGCACCTTCGGCGAGACCCAGATCTCGCGTTTCCGCGACGGCTGGCTGCTTTTGAAGATGGTGTGGTTCGCCTATCGCAAACTCAAAGCCGTTTGACAGCGAATTGGCCTACAATCCGGAACGAAGCCGCACCGGAAACGCGGAAACCTTGTCCCCTACCCGCCCCAAACCTCTTTCGCCACATCCACCGCGAGCTTCAGCTTGGCCCACTGCTCTTCCTCGGTGAGGATATTGCCCTCTTCCGTGGAGGCGAAGCCGCATTGCGGCGACAGCGCGAGCTGATCCAGCGGGGCGTATTTCGACGCCTCCTCCAGCCGCCGCTTGATGTCGTCCTTCTTCTCGAGCTGGCCGCTCTTGGAGGTGATGACGCCGACCACCACGATCTTGTTGCCCTTCGGCAAAAACCGCAGCGGCTCGAAGCCGCCGGCGCGCTCGGAATCGTATTCGAGGAAATAGCCGTCGTAATTGGTGCCGGCCAGCAGGGTCTCCGCCACCGGCTCGTAGCCGCCGGACGAAATCCAGGTGGAGCGGAAATTGCCGCGGCAGACATGGGTGGTGATGGTCATGTCGGCCGGCCGCTCGGCGATCGCGTAATTGATGACGCGGGCATAGATTTCCTGCAGGCCATCGAGATTGTCGCCGCGCTCGCGCGCTTTCTTCAGTTCGTCCTGCGAGCAGAGATAGGCCCACACCGTGTCGTCGAACTGCAGGTAGCGGCAGCCGGCGTCGTAAAACGCCTTGACCGCCTTGCGGTAGGTTTTGCCGAGATCCTCGAAGAACACGCCGAGATCGGGATACACCTCTTTCGAGATCGCCTTGCGGCCGCCGCGGAAATGCAGCACCGCCGGCGACGGGATCGTCATCTTCGGCATCACATGCGCGACCTCGCAATGCTTTTTCAGGAACCTGAAATGCGCAAGCATCGGGTGATCGCCGGGGAAATCAAGCTTGCCGACCACGCGCACCGATTCATGCCGGGTCTGGACGCCCGCAAACTGGATGCCCTCGTCGGGGTGATACAGTTCGCAACCCGTCAGCTTCGCGAGAAAGTCAAAATGCCACCAGGAACGGCGGAATTCGCCATCGGTCGCGAGTTTCAACCCGATCGAGGCCTGCTTGTGCACGACCTTTTCGATCTCCATGTCCTCGACCTTGCGCAGATCGTCGGCCGAAATCTCGCCCTTCTCCAGCCTGGCGCGCGCCTCCTTGATCTTCGGCGGCCGCAACAGGCTGCCGACCTCGTCGGCACGGAAGGGGGCTTTTGTTCTTTGCATGACTTTTACTCCCTAAAAAGTTCAGGTCATTCCGGGACGGTCCGAAGGACCATATCCGGAATCTCGAAGATTCCCCGATGTGCAATTGCACATCGCAGTTCGCGCTATCGCGCGCCCCGGAATGACGAGAAAGAGTTATCCTGTCTTCGCGGCTACGCCGAGAAAACGCTCGAGCACGGAGGGATCGGCCTTCAGCGCGCTGCTCGCCGCGTCGTGGACGATCGCACCGCGCTCCAATATCACAACACGGTCGGCCAACCCCAGAATCTTTTGCGCATTCTGCTCGACGATGATGGAACAGATGCCGCCGGAACGGGTGATGGTGCCAAGCGCCCGCAGCAGTTCCTCGACGATGATCGGGGCCAGCCCCTCGGTCGGCTCGTCCAGCAGCAACACCTGCGGATTGAGCGTCAGCGCCCGGCCGACCGCCAGCATCTGCTGCTCGCCGCCGGAAAGCTGGTTGCCGAAATTGTTGCGGCGCTCTTTCAGCCGCGGAAACATCTCGTAGACCCTTGCCACGGTCCAGGGTCCCGGCTGGGCAACTGCCGTCATATTTTCCTCGACCGTCAGCGAACGGAAAATGTTGCGCTCCTGCGGCACCCAGCCAATGCCCGCCCGCGCCCGCTGGTCGGGCCGCATGCCCGTGATATCGCGGCCGCCAAGGCTGACGGTGCCTCCGAAACGGCGGGTAATCCCGACAATCGAATTGATCAGCGTGGTCTTGCCGGTGCCATTGCGGCCGAGCAGCGCCAGCACCTGGCCCTCCGGCAGGCGCAGCGACATGCCGGGCAAGACCACCGCTTCGCCGTAGCCGGCGCGCAAACCCTCGATGCCGAGCAGATCAGCCATCGGCGGCCTCGCCGAGATAGACCGCCTTGACCCTGCTGTCGCGCGCGACCTCGCCAGGTGCGCCCTCGACCAGCAGCGCGCCGCTGACCAGCACCGAAATCCGGTCGGCGAACGAAAATACCAGATCCATGTCGTGCTCGATCAGCAGCACGGTGACGTCGCGCGGCAACGCGGCAACGGCTGCCAAAATGTCGTGGCGTTCGCTCTCGGGGACGCCGGCGGCGGGTTCGTCAAGCAGCAACACCCGCGGCCTGGTGGCAATCGCGACCGCGATCTCGAGCAGACGCTGCTTGCCGTAAGGCAGGGTCGCGGTCGGCTCGTTCATGACGTCGAGCAGATGGAAGCGCTTGAGATTCTCCGTGATCTCGCCGTTGACGTCGTCGCGCGTGCCCATCACCCGCCACCAGTCGCCGCCACGGCCGAGCCGTTCCGATACCGCAAGCCCGATGGTCTCGATCGGCGTGAGATCGGCGTAGAGCTGGTTGATCTGGAAGGTCCGCGACAGGCCGCGCAGCACGCGGACATGCACCGGCAAGTCGGTGATGTCGTTTCCCTGCAACAGAATCCGCCCGGCATCGGGCTTGAGCACGCCGGTCAACAGATTGATGACGGTGGTCTTGCCGGCCCCGTTCGGCCCGATCAGCGCATGGCGGGCGCCCTGCTCGATCTTCAGCGAGAGGTCGCGGGTAACCTTGAGCGCGCCGAACTGCTTTTCAAGCCCTCTTGTTTCCAGTGCGATGCTCATGACGCGTCGCTCTCGGGAACGGTGACGATGGCCTTGCGGCCGCCGAACTGGCTGATGATGAGGTTCGGCGCCCACAACGCCCAGCGATGCATGCGCGCCCGGCCGACCAGGACGATCACGACCAGCACGAGGCCGATCCAGAATTGCCAGTATTGCGGCGTGATATTGGAAAAGAACTCCTGCAGCATCCGGAATGCCACGGCGCCGATCAATCCGCCATAGAGATAGCCGCTGCCGCCGATCACCAGCACCAGCATCAGATCCGCCGAACGCTCGAACCCGAACACGTCGAGCGAAGCCAGCGCCGTGGTCTGGGTGAACAGCGCGCCCGCTATCCCGGCATAAAAGGCGGCCAGCGTGTACACCGCGATCAGGCGCCGGTTGACCGGGACGCCGACGGCGGCGGCGCGCAGCGGGTTGTTCTTGATGGCGCGCAGCGACAGGCCGAACGGCGAATGCACGATCCGCCGCGCCAGCAGGAACAGCACGAACAGCACGGCAAGGGAGTAGAAGAAGCCGACCTTGCCGAACATATCAAAAGCAAAAAGGCCGAGGATCGGCGCCATCTCGATGCCCTGCAGCCCGTCGGTGCCGCCGGTGATGTTGGAAAAGCGCTCGGCCAGCGCCTCCAGCAGCAAGGCGATCCCGAGTGTCACCATCAAGCGCGTCAGGTCGACGCCCCTGATCACCAGAAAGCTGGTGAGGAAGCCTATGGCCATGGCGGCGAGGCCCGCGACAACCAGCGCCACCACCGGCTCGGTGACGATGCCGTGCAAGCGCGAGCAGACCGGCGCAATAGGCGCCGATCCCGAAGAACGCCGCATGGCCGAGCGAAACGATGCCGGCATAGCCGAGGATCAGATCAAGCGACAGCGCGAACAGCGCCAGCCGCACGATGTCGGTCATGATCAGAAAGCGGGAGGGAAACAGGAACGCGCAGGAAAGCGCGAGACACCAGAACGCGATCTCGCTCCAGTGCCAGTGCGCGTGCTGTCTGGCGTAACGTCCGACGTCGGCTTGCACGGTCATGGTTTTGGCTCAACGGGCAGCGGTGCGGCCGAACAGACCGTTCGGACGCCAGATCAGGATCACGATCATGATGGTGTAGATCACGAAAGGACCCATCTTCGGCACGTAATATTTGCCGGCGACGTCGCCGATGCCGAGCAGCAGCGAGGCCAGAAACGGCCCGGTGATGCTGGAGGACCCGCCGACGGTCACCACGATCAGGAAGTAGATCATGAACTTCAGCGGGAAATACGGATCGAGCCCGAGAATCTCCGCGCTGAGCGCGCCGCCGAGGCCGGCAAGGCCGCAGCCGAACGCAAAGGTGAACGCGAACACCTGCGGCACGTTGATGCCGAGACCGCTTGCCGCGCGCGGATCGTCCACCGCAGCCCGCAACCGGCTGCCGAACCGGGTGCGCGCCAGCACCAGCTGCAGGCCGGCGGTCAGGAGGCCGCAGATCACGATGATCATCAGGCGGTAACGGCCGATGCCGACCCCGAAGAAATCGATCTGACCTTCGAGCGCGGCCGGGAGTTTGATGAAAATCCGCGACGATCCCATGATGTAATCGACCGCCGCCACCGACATGAAGACGAGCCCGACGCTGAACAGCACCTGATCGAGATGACTTCGCGTGTAGAGGTGACGATAGAGCGCCCGCTCCAGCACCACGCCGATGAGAGCGCTTGCGATGAACGCAAGCGGGAGAGCGGCAAAGAACGGCCAGCCGGATTGGTTGACCAGAACCGCGCAAACATAGCCGCCCGTCATCGCGAATGCGCCATGCGCGAGGTTGACGAAATTCATCAATCCAAGCGTGACCGCAAGGCCGCAGGCCAGCACGAACAGCAGCATGCCATAGGCGACACCGTCGAACAGGATGGTGAACAGGGTGGTCATGCGAGACGAGGTGATCCGAAACGGAGTATTGGCGGACGATAGATGGCGAAGCACCTGCCAAGAACGGCGCTGCGCCCCCTCGCCCCGCCTTTGCGGGGAGAGGGTTGGGGTGAGGGGCTCTCTCGACAGGCTCGATTGCGGAGAGTCCCCCTCACCCGATCACTTCGTGATCGACCTCTCCCCGCAGGCGGGGAGAGGTTCGGGTAAGCCGCGGGCGTCAACGTCACTTCTTGGTCTTGCCGGAGTCCTTGACGGCCTCGAAGGTCTGGAATTCGACGTTGTAGAGTTCACCGTCGACCTTCTCAACCTTGCGGATGTAGATGTTTTGCACGATGTCGCGGGTTTCCGGGTCGATCGAGATCGGCCCGCGCGGGCTCTCCCATTTCATCCCCTTCATGGCCTCGACCAACCCATCGCCGTCGGTCTTGCCGCCGGTCTTTTTCAGTGCCTCGTAGATCAGGTGAATGCCGTCATAGCCGCCCACCGCCATGAAGCCGGGGCGCGAGCCGAAGGCCTTCTTGTAGGCTGCGACGAATTCCTTGTTCATGGCGGAGGGGTGCGCCGCCGAATACAGATGTGCGGTGACGGTGCCGAGCACGGCATCGCCCATATTGCTCAACAGATCGTCGTCCGTCACGTCGCCGGGGCCGATCACCTTGATGCCCGCCTTGTCGAGCCCGCGCTCGGCATATTGCTTCATGAAATTGCCGCCCTGCCCCGCCGGCACGAACACGAACATCGCGTCGGGCTTCGCATCCTTCATCCGCTGCAGGAACGGCGCGAAGTCGGGATTGGCGAGCGGCACCTTGACCTCCTCGACGATTTCCCCGCCGCCGGCGGTAAAATTCTGCTTGAAGAAATTCAGTGCATCGTTGCCGGGCGCGTAGTCCGATGTCAGCGTGGCAACCTTCTTGATGCCGTTCTTGACCGCCCAGTCGGCGATGATGGTGGAGGATTGCGCGAGCGTAAAACTGGTGCGCACGATGTAGGGCGAACGCTCGGTAATGATCGAGGTGCCGGCCGCCATCACGATTTCCGGTATCTTCGCCTGGGTTGCCAGCGGCGCCGCAGCCAGAGCCGCGGGCGTGACGCCGAAACCGGCGATGAAATTGACCTTGTCGTTGACGATCAACTCCTGCGCAAGGCGCTTGGTGTTGTCGGGAATGGTGGCGTCGTCTTTGAGGATGACTTCGATCTTCTTGCCGGCGACGGTGTCGCCGTGCTGCTGCATGTACAGCTTGACCGCATTGTCGATTTGCTTGCCGGTCGATGCCTGGCCACCGGTCATCGGCAGGATCAGGCCGATCTTCACGGCGTCCTGCGCCTGCGCGGGCGCGAGTGCGCCTGCGATGGCAACCGCGCCTGCGGCCAGCAACATTTGACTGCGAACGAACATGAACGTTTTCTCCCCCTGATCGAAATTATGGCTCGAAACCCGGCCTTGCCTCACCATAGCCCGGTCGCCGTAGCGTGGCGACGTGGCATCGTCGGCTGCTTGTCGTCAAATGGTCGAACGGTGCGCCTCCGCCCGGCCTCGCAAGGCGCAGGCCGTCGCAATGATCGCGGGCCATACTCGGTGTCATGATACCTCGAACGGCGAGCCTTGTCCGGCGCGGTCTGCAAGCGCCTCGCATCACAAATTTCTGCAACGAAACTCCCCATGCCAGGCGTCGACCATGGCCTCCCCGCTTGCCGGAGTTTCGCGCCGTTGGATTGGTTCTGCACTATTTGTACGAATGTACAAATAAACTGATCCTGTCAACAAAGGAGTGCTCTCTTGCCCGCCTCGCCGCCCCCTCGCCGGGGTTGCCGTCGATCAGCATGTAGCGAATTCACTGCGAGCGCGTCACGCCTCTTCGCCGTGGAGCTGGGCGCGAAAGGCGCGCGGCGACAGCCCCGTCGCTGCTGAATAGATCCGACTGAAATAGGCCGGGTCGTCAAAACCAAGCGCATAGGCGATCGTGGCGATCGGCAGATTGGTGTAAACGAGACTTCGCCGCGCCTCGCGGATCATCCGGTTGAGGATAAGGTGAGAGGCGGTATCGCCGGTCGCCGCGCGCGTCACCCGGTTGAGGTGCGTGGCCGTCACCGATAGCGCCGCGGCGTAATCGGATACGCTGCGGCGTTCCAGATGATGCCGTTCAAGCAGCGCCTCAAAGCGGCGGAACAGGTCGGAATCGGTCGCGCCGCTTTCCTGCCGGTCGCTGGCGAGCTCGCGCGCCACAAGCCCGATCTGGGCGGCCGACAGAGCGCGCAGAATATGCGCACGCCCGAAATTTCGTCCTGCATACTCGGCAAATATCTGCTTCATGGTTGCGCGGATTTGCGGTGTTCCGCGCACCACGGCCGATTGCGCAAGCACGCCGCGGAGGCCCTCCGACGCAAGCAGGGTTTCATCCAGGATCTCGGCGGCAATGGTGAGAACCCATCCCTGCGTTCCAGGCTCGAAGCTGAATCCGTGGACGTGGCCGACCGCTACGTTGACGACGTAATTCGGCTTGAGAGCGTGAACGCGTCCTTCGAGCGTGGCATTTCCTCCTCCGCTTTCGATCAGCAGTACCTGATGCAGCCGTGCATGCCGGTGGGCGGCGAACTCCCAATCGTGCAGCACCGAGCGCGCCGCAATGGTCTCGCAATGCACCACGTCCGGCAGGTCGCCGGACTCGCCGAACAGATTGAAGACCTGGATGGCCGATTTCTGTTGCGCTGGGGGCATGTTGGAATTGTACAAGATAATGGCCGATCCCTCCATGCGTATCCGCTGCAAAATCTGCGAAAAGCGCCGAAACGGAGGATGTAAAGATGAAAGTCCAGGTCTGCATCGTCGGCGGCGGGCCGTCCGGGCTCCTGCTGTCGCAGCTCCTGCACCTGCAGGGTATCGACACCATCGTGCTGGAGAAATACAGCCGCAGCCACGTGCTTGCCCGCATCCGTGCCGGCGTGCTGGAGCACGGCTTCGCCAAATTGATGCGCGAAGCGCAGTGCGGCGAACGAATGGACCGCGAAGGCGAGATCCACAGGGGATTTCACATCGCCCATGACGGGGTGCTCGACCACGTCGACCTCCACAAATATTCTGGCGGCAATTCCGTGGTTGTCTATGGCCAGACCGAACTGACGCGTGACCTCTACGAGGCGCGCGACCGTCTTGGCGGCAAGGTCGTCCATAACGCCGAGGACGTGGCGTTACACGATCTCAAGTCCGATGCCCCGTTCGTGACCTATCGCGATGGAGACCGGACCATCCGTGTCGATTGCGAATATGTGGTCGGCGCCGACGGATTTCACGGTGTCAGCCGCAAGTCGATTCCGAATGACGTCCTGCGCGAATATGAAAAGGTTTATCCGTTCGGCTGGCTCGGCGTGCTGTCGCGGACCAGACCGGTGTCGCCGGAATTGATCTATGTGAAGCATGATCGCGGTTTTGCGTTGTGCTCGCTGCGGTCGCAGGTGCTGAGCCGCTATTATATCCAGGTGCCGCTCACCGACAGGCCGGAGGACTGGCCGGATGATACTTTCTGGACCGAGCTAAAACGCCGCCTGCCGGAACAGGTCGCGGGACGGCTGGTCACAGGCCCGTCGATCGAAAAGAGCATCGCGCCGCTGCGGAGCTTCGTTGCCGAGCCGATGAGCTATGGACGCCTGTTTCTGGCCGGAGACGCCGCGCATATCGTGCCGCCGACCGGCGCCCGCGGGCTCAACAGCGCGGCGTCCGACATCTACTATCTCTATCATGCGCTCAACGCACACTACAAAAAGGCAGACGATTCCGGACTTGAGAGCTATTCGAAGAAAGCGCTGGCCCGGGTCTGGAAGGCGCAGCGCTTCTCCTGGTGGATGACAATGCTGCTACACCGCTTCCCCGACCGTCCCTCTTATGACGACGCGTTGCAGCAGACGGAAATGTCGTATCTGTTCTCGTCCGAAACCGCGCTGCGCCTGCTGGCCGAGAATTACGTGGGACTGCCGTTCTAGAATCGCGGTCTCGCCGACAGAGAGCCGCAACCGGGCTGTGGTCAGAGATCGATAAAGGTATTTAGATACCTAAAACGGAAATCAGGGACCGCGGTACGCCCTAAATCCATCTTCTTTAAAGGCCACGGTCATAAAATCCCGCCGATGCCAGTCCGCGCCCGCCATATCGCCACGATCTTCGCGCTCGCGCTCGCGGGTTTTGCCCTGGGCGGCTGTGGGACCATCAACGAGAAAATTGCCAATGGAATGGGCGATTACGTCCCGCAATGGGCCGGTGGCTTGCCAGCGGACGCGCCGCCCCGGCGCGGCACGCCGCAGTATGACGAGTACATGAAGGAACGGGAGAGAAAGCGGCTGGAACCTGCGGCAAACAAGGATGACGCCACGAAATCCCCCTTATCTTCGTCGGCGCAGGTTTACTAACCGCACCCGCGCCTTTTAGCCAATAACCTCCAGCAGAGCTGGAGGTTTGATGGGAACATCCAGAGCAAGGGTTTCGCACCTGTCTCGACGCAGATCGCAGACTGGTCGAGCTTGAACAAACGGCCGGCCCGTACGTCATCTATTGCATTGAATGCATGCGGGAAATCCGGATCGCAATGTGTCCTACATGCATCCTGCCTGCAGCGGGCATTCGCTCCCTGGAAGACGTTTCAACCGGAGGCCCGCGCCACCGGAGACTTAAACCGATGGCATTCGCTAGTCGGCCCAGACTTGAAGCTGCGCTGCTCTGCCGGTGGAGGGATCAGACCGAAGTAGTGAGCCGACTAGGTGTACGCAGGAGCCGCCAAAAAAAATGATTTCGTCTTGCAGGGGCGTCCATCATCTTTCCACGAAAGGAGATGGACATGTACCAATTTGTCAACTTGCAGGTTTACGCCCGAGTCGGCGCGCACAGAAAGAATTCGAAGAAGCGAAAAGCGTCCATCGAGGGCGTGGTCGCCGAATTGTTACGCAGCCCGCACGCATGCTCGCATGTCCCACAGCCGCGGCCGCCGACGAGACTTTTTGGCCGTGATCCCGCGTCCATTCCCGGGATCGCGCGCGAGCGCGCATCCGGCGCGCGTGACAAGATAGGGCGAAGGTTGCGCTGCGATTCACCCGTTGTAATGTGCGGCGTCACTTCCTGGCCAATCAAATGCGCCATACTGACAGTAAATCCTGCCGAACAGGCGAAGTATTTCAGATGGCGTCGGGATGTTCTCGAATGGCTGAAAACGATGTGGGGTCCTGCTCTGATGTACGTCGTTGAGCACACCGACGAGCCGTTCCCGCATCTCCATTTTTGTGCAATGCCAACCCTCACCCATGATGCGTGTATGACGGTTGCTGACGTTCATCCAGGGTACGGAGCAGCGAAGAAGGCCGCCGACAATGGTTGCAGCCGCAAGGATCAAAAAAAGGCCTACAAGGAGGCGATGGTTGCAATGCAGGATAGCTATTACGAGGCGGTGGGTGCCAAGAATGGTCTTGTGAGACTTGGCCCCGGCCGGCAGCGGCTAACGCGAGAAGAGTGGAAGGAACGAAAGCGCCAGGCCGCGGCGCTCGCGGCAGCACGCGTGAAGTTTGAAAGAGATCTGAGGGAAGCTGCGGCTCGAGAATTTGCCGCCCGTATGGCGACGATTGCTGCGGAAGCGGAACTCAAGGTCGCGACGGCTATCGCTGCCGCCGACGGCCGCGTCTCGGAGGTCACGAACAAAGCAAAAAACCATATTGTCCGGCTTATCGGGCGCGGTCAGGAGCTCGACAAGAGCTTAAAGGCGCGCCACGAGACGATCGCGCAACAGGAAGACGAGATCGCTCAGCTCCGGGCACTCCTGGCCGAACATGGGATCTTGCCAAATCATCAGATCTAAGCGTCGACACACTCACAGTTCAAAGCCAACTGGGACCGCGCCCAGGGTGACTTTCTGTAATATGAAGCCTGCCTCGGCGCGCAATTGTCTCAGTCGGTCAGCCGCGCACTGATCTACCTAGGCGCCTTTCCGATGAGGAGATCAAGCCGGCGTTGACGCTCAGGCATCACGAGATCGCCAAGTTCCCCGAGAAGCACGGCGTAAATCTGGAGTGGTTGCTGGAGGGCAAGGGTCGCATCTTTGAGAAAGACCCGATTAGTAGGCTGAGCCCGAACATGACCGGGAACGAGTTCGCCGCGCTTGTCTCGACGCTGCCGATGGCTGACCAGGAAGGCGATCAGGGCCACGGTTCGCGAGGTATTGCAGGAATGCGATCAATGAAGCGCCGGCGCCGAGCGTACCGAAAGCGGAAGCTGGCGGGCACCGCAGCCGAATCCGCCGATAGTCTTAAAAAATACACCGCCGGGCTCGAAATGAGCTGTCCCCGGCGGCGCCTATTACTGGGCCCCTGAAATCCCCAGCGATAGGAGGCCAGCAGGCACCATAACTGAGCAAATGTGAACTGGTTCACAATCGTGCGCATTGTTTCCAAAAAGGGCGCGGGGCTTCGGCCCCGCGCTTAAATCAAAGAGGCCACCTGCCATGCGTCGGGCTACTGGGGCACACCCTCGACAACGAAGGTGCGGAATTTCGCTACTTTTGCCCGGGTTGGTACGAGATCCTTGAACGCCGCTGAATCGCGGTAGGCTTGGAATTTTTCGAGACTATCCCACTGTTGAATGACAACGCGCGGTTTCGGCGGCTCACCTTCTATCGTGGTGATCTTACCCCCGGCGGCAATGATCTTACCCCCGGCAGCCTTGATCGCAGCCTGAGCCTTCGGGACGTAGGTTGAATATGCTGCCTGATCCGCGATATCGATTTCAGCGACTGAGTAGACAGGCGGCTTAGCCTGAGCATGAAGTCCCTGGACCGCGATTGCGCCCAGGCCAAAGCCTGCGAACATTGCCAATGCGACTGTGTACCGGATTTTCATGATTTCCTCCCTGTTCGGCAGGGCGCTACTTGCCCTCGGAGGTACGTCGCCACGGCGGATTTAAAGTTCAAAGCACATCTGCCAAGGTTCAATGACATTCGTTATCGACCTGTGGGGCGCGGCCATTGCACTGGCACCGATCGGTGGGCCAACTTGAAGCCCGCAAGTTTCGAACTCATGACGAAGGCGGTACTCGGCATTACAGGAGGATCCGGCATTTACGACCTGCCCGGGCCCGAGAACGCCCGCGACGAGGTGATTGCGAGCCCTTGGGGGGAGCCGTCGGCGGCGCTGCGGCGGGGCACCATCGCGGGCTTGCCGATCGTGTTCCTGTCGCGGCACGACAAGGGCCACCGGCTGTCGCCCTCCGAGTTCAATTACTGCGCCAATATCGACGTGCTCAAGCGCGCCGGCGTGACCGACCTCATTTCAATGTCGGCCTGCGGTTCCTTCAAGGAAGAGCTTCCGCCCGGCACCTTCGTGCTGGAGCTTCGCGCGATCGGCTGCCGCCCGCAATCCCGGACTTCGGTTGGAATCCGAGGGCATTTAAACCGGCGATCGACCAGAACCTGAGGCACGTCCGGGCAAAACTTCAATCCGTAAACACCACGGTCTTGCGGCCATTGAGGATCACGCGGTCTTCCAGATGATATCGTATCGCGCGCGCCAGCACGCGGCGCTCGATATCGCGGCCCTTGCGGACGAGATCCTCGGGTGGGCGGTCTTGCGGCCGTTGAGGATCACGCGGTCCTCCAGATGATAGCGTATCGCGCGCGCCAGCACGCGGCGTTCGATATCGCGGCCCTTGCGGACGAGATCGTCGGGCGTATCGCGATGGCTGATGCGCTCGACATCCTGGTCGATGATCGGCCCCTCATCGAGGTCGCTGGTAACGTAATGGGCGGTGGCGCCGATCAGTTTGACGCCGCGCTCATGCGCCTGATGATAGGGCCGCGCGCCCTTGAAGCCGGGCAGGAACGAATGGTGGATGTTGATGCAGCGGCCGGACAGCTTCGCCGACATCTCGTCCGACAGGATCTGCATGTAGCGCGCCAGCACGACGAGATCGGTCCTGGTTTGTCCCACCAGATCGCGGATCGCGGCCTCCTGCTGGTGTTTGGTTTCCTTCGTCACCGGCAGATAGTGAAACGGTATGTCGCCGAAATCGAGGCTGGCGTAAGTCTCGCGCGGATGATTGGAGACGATGGCGGTCGGGATCATCTCGAGTTCGCCGGTTCGCCAGCGATACAGGATATCGGCAAGGCAATGATCGGATTTCGAGACCAGCAGCATCACGCGACGGCGGCTGGCGCGGTCGCGCATCTGCCAGTCCATGCCGAAGCGTTCCGCGATCGCGGTAAATCCGGTTTGCAGCGACGCCAGATTGACGGCGAGATCGGCGGCGTTGAACACCACCCGCATGAAGAAATGGCCGGTCTCGACGTCGTTGAACTGCTGCGCGTCGAGAATGTTCTGCCCGTTATGGGCAAGGAATGTCGACACCGCGGAAACGATGCCGGGGCGGTCCGGACAGGATAATGTCAATACGAACTGGTGATCGGGCATGGCACGGGCTTGACCATAATTCAGGCATGGAACAGCGGTTGGCGGCCCTGCTCTATCACCCGCGGCGGTCTTGCGCCAATCCCGGCGAAAGGATCATGATGAACAAACCGAGGCAGTTAACACAAAAAACCCGGCGGCAAGATCATGGCTGACAGGCTGAACGGCTACCGCATCCTGATCCTGGAAACGCGCGAGGAAGCACAGTTTTCCCGGCTGCTCGCCGAGCAGGGCGCGGACGTGCTGCAATGTCCGATGTTTACGATCCATGACGCGCCGGATCCGGCGCCGGTCGAGGCCTGGATTCGCCGTTGCATCGAAATGCCTTTCGACGATCTGGTGCTGATGACGGGCGAAGGCCTCCGCCGCCTGATGAAAGTCGCCCGGCGAATTGCGGTCGACCAGGATTTCGTCGCGGCGCTCGGCAAGGCACGAAAATTTGCCCGCGGCCCGAAACCCGGACGCGCTTTGCGCGAGATCGGCCTCGAGCCCCAGGTAACGACGGAGAAGCCGACCTCCGAAGGCATCGCCGAGATGCTCGCGCGGTTTGATCTCAAAGGCCATCGCGTCGGCCTGCAGCTTTATCCGGACAAGGATCACAGCGTGTTGATCAGCGCCATCACGGCGCAAGGCGCGAAGGTCGATCCGATCGCGCCTTACGTCTACGATGCCCAGGCGGCGGACGCCAACATCGTCACCGCGATCGAGGAGATGGCATCCAGCCGGATCGACGCGATCGCGCTGACGAATTTGGGGCAAATTCGCCGCCTGATCGAAGTGGCGCGGGCGCGTGGCCTCGAGGCGCGCCTGCGCGAGGGCCTCGTGAAAACGCCGATCGCCTCGGTCGGACCGGCGGTTTCCGACGAACTCAAGTCGCACGGCCTGCGCACCGACATTTACCCCGCCAACGACGCCTTCTTCATGAAGCCGCTGATCTCGGCGATGGCGGCAGCATTGGCGAAGAGCCCGCCACGGGCGGCGGCGAGGTAGGCGCGCCGTCATTGCGAGGCGCCGGGTCGGCGCAGGGCGCCGCCCGATGACGGGCTCCGTGAAGCAATCCAGCGTAACGCGACAAGTGCCGGATTGCTTCGGCGACCACCAAAGATATTTTCCTTTCCGACTGCCCTTGCGAGATTGCAGGCGGCCACCTCCCCCATGATGCAAGAATTCATAAATTGAATTTTAGAACGACTGCCGGATTCAATTTGCCGAATTGGGCGTTACCCATGGTGGTGACCTGAGCTGCTTTGCCGCCTGGTATTTGCAAAGCCGCATTGTTTTGGCAGGTCGTGTTTCCCCGATCACGTGGCCTGCACCGTCGCCGCCCGTCCCCCGCCCCAGCGGGAGGACTGAGCCGTGCTTGGGGCCTAAAGGAGAACTGGTATGACCAACTTCAAACTCATTGGAGCCGCCGCACTTTCGCTTGTGCTTGCGGGCCCGGCCATTGCCGCTGGTAGTGGCGGCTATGGCGTGCACCGCGCGTATCACGGGTACTATGGCCGAGTGATCCACAGGATGCCGGCGCAAGACTTTGACCATTTTGACCTCGGCATAGCTCGTCCAACCTATCATTCCGGGTGGGGAGGCCCGTATGGGGACGGTGAGTACCCAGGCACGGTCGACGAAAATATGGGACCTCCATATGCGAGGCCTGCACACGAATAGAGGAATAGCGCCGGGTGGGGCGATGGGTGATCTCGGCCCGGGACATCACCGCATCGATCCATTTCTGGCGGTCGCCGTTGAACGGTCGAAGAATTATTCGGCCGCCTGCTTCGATTCGGCCAGGTACGCCTGATAGGCGAGCCTCACTCCATCCTCGAGCGAGGTGCGCGCGCGCCAGCCCAGTTTGGCCAGCCGGCTGACGTCGAGCAATTTGCGTGGCGTGCCGTCGGGCCGCGAGGTGTCGAAGCTGATGCTGCCGGCATAGCCGACCACCGCGGCCACCACGCGCGCGAATTCGGCGATGGTGATGTCCTCGCCGGTACCGATGTTGACCAGTTCGCCGCTGGAATAGATTTTCATCAGGTGAACGCAGGCGTCGGCGAGATCGTCGACATAGAGAAATTCCCGCCGCGGCGCGCCGGTGCCCCACACCACGACATTGGCGAGGCCCGCAAGCTTCGCCTCATGAAACCTTCGGATCAGGGCTGCGACGACGTGGCTGTATTCGGGATGATAGTTGTCGCCCGGCCCGTACAGATTGGTCGGCATCACGTTGATGAAGTCGCACCCATACTGGCTGCGATAGGCTTCGACCATCTTGATGCCGGCGATCTTGGCGACCGCATAGGGCTCGTTGGTAACCTCGAGCGGCCCGGTCAGCATGTAATCTTCGCGCAGCGGCTGCGGCGCCAGTTTCGGGTAGATGCAGGATGAGCCGAGAAACATCAGCTTTTCGGCGCCGTTGACATGCGCGGCATGGATCACATTGGCTGATATGATCAGGTTGTCGTAGATGAATTCGCCGCGCAGCGTGTTGTTGGCGACAATGCCGCCGACCTTCGCGGCGGCCAGGAAAACCGCCTGTGGACGCTTCCTGGCGAACCAGTCGAACACCGCGGCCTGGTCGCGCAAATCGACCTCGCTGCGTCCGACCGTCAGCAGGTCGACATCCTCCCGGGCAAGCCGGCGCACCAGCGCCCCGCCGACCATTCCCTTATGCCCGGCAACGAATACCGTCTTGCCCTTCAGATCAAACGGGGTGCTTGCCATTGGCAACCTCGCGCCGCGCGATCGCAAGGTCTCCCGCGACCATCTCCTTGACGAGTTGAGCGAAGCTCGTCTTCGGCTGCCAGCCGAGCTTTTGGCGCGCCTTGCTGGCATCGCCGATCAGAAGATCGACTTCAGTCGGGCGGAAATAAACCGGATCGATGCGAACGACGGTCTTGCCGGATTTCCTGTCGATACCGGTCTCCTCGACGCCCTTGCCGCGCCACTCGACACTGCGCCCTACTTCGGCGAACGCCAGTTCCACGAATTCGCGCACCGAACGCGTTTCTCCGGTTGCCAGCACGAAATCGTCAGGCTGATCCGCCTGCAATATCCTGTGCATGCCCTCGACGTAATCCTTCGCGTGCCCCCAGTCGCGTTTGGCATCGAGATTTCCGAGATAGAGCGTGTCTTCGAGACCGGTCTCGATGCGGGCAATGCCGCGCGTGATCTTGCGGGTCACAAAGGTCTCGCCGCGGATCGGGCTCTCATGGTTGAACAGGATTCCGTTCGAGGCGAACATGCCGTAGGCCTCGCGGTAGTTCACCGTGATCCAGTAGCCGTAGAGTTTGGCGACGCCATAGGGCGAGCGCGGATAGAACGGGGTGGTTTCCTTCTGCGGAACCTCCTGCACCAGGCCGTATAGTTCCGAGGTCGATGCCTGGTAGAAGCGCGTTTCCTTCTCCATGCCGAGAATCCGGATCGCCTCCAGCAGACGCAGCACGCCGATCGCGTCGGCATTGGCGGTATATTCCGGGCTCTCGAAGCTGACGCCGACATGGCTCTGCGCCGCAAGGTTGTAGATTTCTGTGGGGCGGATCTGCTGCATCAGCCGGATCAGATTGGTCGAATCCGTCATGTCGCCGTAATGCAGCAGGAACGGCACGTTGCCGGCGTGCGGATCTTCGTAGAGATGATCGATGCGCGCGGTGTTGAACGAAGACGACCGCCGCTTGACGCCATGCACGGTGTAGCCGAGCCCGAGCAAATATTCGGCGAGATAGGCGCCGTCCTGCCCCGTGACGCCGGTAAGCAGCGCAACGCGCCGTTTCGAATCCTGAACCGCCATATTCACTCCGACAACGCGCCGGGGCTGCCTGAAGGCAGTTCAACGGCGACGAACCACAGACGTTGCGCTGGACCTGCCCGTGACACCTGGCCTCACGGGCACCGGGCCGGGCTGCGCAACCCCTAACATGACCCCATTCCTCCAAGCAAATGAGCCAGGCCAGGCTCTTGCCAGGCTCTCTTCGGCCGATCCCGGCAGCCGACTTGCGGCTTTCGAAACCTTGGCCCACAATCCTCTCCAGACGGGGCAGCCAGATCGCGGAAATCCAGACCGTTCCGGTGTCCGGCCCCTCCAAAATGGCTTAAGACAAAGCAAACTCAGGGAGGAATGACATGCGTAAACTCATGATGGCTGCCGCCTTTGCGCTGCCGATGCTCGGCGGCGCGGCGATGGCCCAGGAGACGCTGAAAATCGGCTATATCGACCCGTTGTCCGGCGGCGGCGCCAGCATCGGCGAAGTCGGACTCAAAACCTTCCAGTTCCTTGCCGATGAAGTAAACGCCAAGGGCGGCATCCAGGGCAAGAAGGTCGAGATTGTTCCGCTCGACAACAAGACCAATCCGCAGGAAAGCCTGATCCAGGCGCAGAAGGCGATCGACGCCGGGGTGCGTTACATAACCCAGGGCAACGGCTCATCGGTCGCCGGCGCGCTGTCGGATTTCGTGACCAAGTACAACGAGCGCAATCCCGGCAAGGAAGTGCTGTACTTCAACTATGCCGCGGTCGACCCGGTCCTCACCAACGCGAAATGCAGCTTCTGGCATTTCCGCTGGGATGCGAACTCCGACATCAAGATGGAGGCGCTCACCAACTACATGAAGACGGCGCCCTCGATCAAAAACGTGTACCTGATCAATCAGGACTACTCGTTCGGCGAATCCGTCAGGTCCGCCGCCAAGGCCATGCTGGCCGCCAAGCGGCCGGACATCAAGATCGTCGGCGACGAATTGCATCCGCTCCTGAAGGTCACCGATTTCGCGCCCTACGTCGCCAAGATCAAGGCATCGGGCGCCGACACCGTCGTCACCGGCAACTGGGGCCAGGATTTCGCGCTGCTGTTGAAGGCGGCCGCCGACACCGGGCTGAAAGTGAACTGGTATACTTATTATGCCGGCGGCACCGGCGGCCCGACCGCAATCAAGCAGGCCAACCTCAATCATCAGGTGTTCCAGGTCGGCGAGGGCATCCCGAACCTCGATCATCCCTCCTCGCAGGAATTCGAAAAGGCGCTCCGGGCGAAGTATGATTTCAGCCTGTTCTATCCGCGCGCCGTCAATGAAATGCGCATGCTGGCGGCGGCGGCCGACAAGGCCAAGTCAGTCGATCCGGTAAAGGTCGCGGCCGCGCTCGAAGGTATGGAATTCGAAGTATTCGACGGCGGCAAGGGCTTCATGCGCAAGGACGATCACCAGTTCTTCCAGCCGATCTATATCTCTTCGCTCGGCGAGCGCAGCGAAAAGGAACCGTTCGACGAGGAAAAGACCGGCTGGGGCTGGAGGCTTGTTGCCAAGATCGATACGCCCGCGACCGTGCTTCCGACCACCTGCAAGATGGAACGGCCGAACTGATCGTTCGCGTGCACAACGCGGCCGTCCCGAACAGCATTCGGGACGGAAGCGTCTATCGATTTCGGCGGGGGCATCGTGCTTGAACTGATCGTCATTTCCACGCTCAACGGCGTCCTGTTCGGCATGTTGCTGTTCCTGATGGCCAGCGGCCTGACCGTCATCTTCAGCATGCTCGGCGTTCTCAATTTCGCGCATGCGAGTTTCTACATGCTCGGCGCCTTCTTCGGTTTCCAGATCAGCCGATGGCTCGGCTTCTGGCCGGCGCTATTGATTGCGCCATTGCTCGCCGGCGCGATCGGCGCCGGCGTCGAGCGCTACGGGCTGCGCCGCGTGCACAGGAACGGCCACGTCGCCGAGTTGTTGTTCACCTTCGGCCTTGCGTTCGTGATCGAGGAAGTCGTGCAGATCATCTGGGGCAAAAGCCCGGTCGATTTCCGGATTCCCTCGCTGCTGGATTTTCCGGCATTTACGATCTTCTCCACCAATTATCCCGCCTACAAGATGTTCATGCTGCTGGTATCGGTCGCCATCTTCGTCGGGCTGCTGATCGTCCTGAAGAAGACGCGGATCGGCTTGATCGTTCAGGCCGCACTGACCCATCCGCACATGGTGGGTCATCTCGGCCACAATGTCGGGCGCATCTTCATGCTGGTGTTCGGTGTCGGCACCGCGCTCGCCGCGGTCGCTGGCGTCATCGCCGGACCGGCGCTGGTGACGCAATCGAACATGGCAGGGTTACTCGGCCCGATCCTGTTCGTGGTCGTCGTTGTCGGTGGGCTGGGCTCGCTGTCCGGCGCCTTCGTCGCCTCGCTGCTGATCGGCCTGGTGCAGACGTTCGCGGTCTCGATGAACGGCTCGCTGTCGGGCGCATTCGGTCCGCTCAGCCCCGTCTATGCCTCGACCTGGCTCGCCGATATCTGGGGCGTCACGGTCGCCCAGATCGCGCCCATCGTGCCCTACGTGCTGTTGGTGCTGATCCTGATCCTCCGCCCGATGGGCCTGCTCGGGACGCGCGACACATGAGCGAAATCGCCGCACATGCCGCGCCCGCGCTGCCGACCGCAACCGAAAAGCTCAAATTCTATGGAATATGGCTGGTTGCTGCGATCGCGCTTCTACTGCTGCCCAAAGTCTTCGGTTCCGGCGGCTCGCTGACGACGTTCAGCCTGATCGGCATCTCCATCATCTTTTCGCTGTCCTACAATATCCTGCTCGGCCAGACCGGCATGCTGTCGTTCGGACACGCGGTGTATTACGGCCTTGGCGGCTTCCTGGTGATCCACACCATCAACATCATCGGCGCCAACAAGCTGCCGATCCCGCTCCCCGTCGTTCCCCTGATCGGCGGCCTGACGGGCTTATTGTTCGCCGCCCTGCTCGGCTGGGTCTCGACGCAACGCTCCGGGACGGCGTTTGCCATGATCTCGCTCGGCGTGGCCGAACTGATCGCCTCCTCCGCGCTGATCCTGCGCACCTTTTTCGGCGGCGAGGCCGGCGTCTCCGCCAACCGCACCAAACTGCTGAAACTGTTCGGCTGGAATTTCGGCCCGCAGATCCAGATCTACTATCTGGTGGCGGCGTGGACGCTGATCGCGGTGATCGCGATGTACGCGCTGACCCGCACACCTTTGGGGCGGATGTGCAATGCCGTGCGCGACAATCCCGAGCGCGTCCAGTTCGTCGGATACAATCCGCACGTCGTTCGCTATCTGGCGTTCTGCTTCGCAGGTTTCTTCGCAGGGATCGCCGGCGCGCTGGCGGCGATCAATTTCGAGATCGCCAATTCCGCCTATCTCGGCGCGGAGCAGTCGGGAACGGTATTGTTCGCCACCTATATCGGCGGCATCGGCTTTTTCATCGGACCCATCGTCGGCGCGATCTTTGTCACGCTGCTGTCGCTCGGCCTCAGCGACCTGACGCAGGTATGGCAGCTCTATTTCGGACTGATCTTCATCGCGGTGGTGCTGTTTGCGCCGGGCGGCATCACCGGGCTTCTGATGATGCATCGTCCGCTCTTGAAAGCCGGCACGCTGACGAAGGTGCTGCCGAGTTACCTGGTCGCGTTTGTGCCGACGCTGGCGATGATCGCCGGTCTCATTCTGGCGATCGAAACGATCGTGCATTACACCGTCAACCCCGGCGACGATTCCCACATCAAGGCGTTCGGCGTCAGTTTCGATGCGGCCAGCCCGTATATATGGGCGATGTCGGTCATTCTTCTGATCGGCGGATTCCTGGTTGCGCGCAGGACCTGGACCCGGGTCGGACACGCCTGGAGCAGCGCCACCGGCGCGGCGCGTGAGAAGGGGATCGCCGCATGAGCGCCGCCATCGAACTGCGCGGGGTCGAAAAGAGCTTTGGCAATATCGCCATCATCAGAAACATCAATTTGAGCGTGGCACGCGGCGAGCGCCACGCGCTGATCGGCCCGAACGGCGCGGGCAAATCGACGACGTTCAATCTGATCAGCGGATATATGGCGCCGACATCGGGCAGCGTGCTGCTCCGCGGCGAGGAGATCTCCGGCCTGCCGCCCTACCAGATCAACCGCCGCGGCCTGTCGCGCAGCTTTCAGGTCACCAACGTCTTTGCCAATATGAGCGTATGGGAAAACCTGCGCTGTGCGGTTTTGTGGTCGACCGGCCAGCGTTACGCGTTCTGGAAAAATATCGACAACCTGCCGGAGGTGCGTGAGCGCACCGCGCAAATTCTCGCCGACATCAACCTCACTGAGCGGCGCGACGTGCCTGCGGGACTTCTGACCTACGCCGAGCAGCGCGCGCTGGAAATCGGCATCACGGTTGCCGGCCGCGCCGAAGTCATTCTGCTGGATGAGCCGACCGCCGGAATGAGCCACGCCGAGACCGAGCGCGCGGTGGCCCTGATCCGGCGCCTGACCGAAGGCCGCACGCTCCTGATCGTCGAACACGACATGAGCGTCGTATTCGGCCTCGCCGACCGCATTTCGGTTCTGGTGTACGGCCAGATCATCGCCTCGGGAACGCCGGAAGAAATTCGCGGCAATCCCAAGGTTCGCGAAGCCTATCTCGGCGAGGAAGCGGCATGATGCTGGAGGTCGCCGATCTGCACGCCTATTACGGCAAGAGCCATATCCTGCAGGGCGTCGACATGCATATCGACGCCGGCGAGGTCGTGAGCCTGTTGGGGCGCAACGGCGTCGGACGCTCCACCACGGTCAAAGCCATCATGGGCGAAGTGCCGCCGCAGGGCTCCATCAAGTTCAAGGGCAAGGACATCGCAGGGCTGCCGAGCCACCGGATCGCGCGTCTCGGCCTGGGCTACGTTCCGGAGCATCGCGATATCTTCGCCGGCCTGACGGTGCGGCAAAACCTGATGCTTGGCATCAAGGATACCAGGCGCCCCGGCAAGTGGCGGCTCGAGGACATGCTGGCGATGTTTCCCAATCTCGCCGCGCGGGCCGATACCTCGGCCGGCGTGCTGTCGGGCGGCGAGAAACAGATGCTGACGATTTGCCGCACGCTGATGGGCGATCCCGAATTGATCATGATCGACGAGCCCACCGAGGGGCTTGCTCCCCTCATCGTGCAGCAGGTCGGCGACCTCATCGCCGAAATCGCCCGCCGTGGCGTCGCCATCCTGCTGGTGGAGCAGAAACTCTCGATCGCGATGCGGATATCGCATCGCGTCTACGTCATGGGCCATGGCTGCATCGTGTTCGAGGGCACGCCCGCCGAACTGAAAGCAAACGAAGCCGTGCGCAAGGAATGGCTTGAGGTCTGAGAGACTGATTTCTGATTGGTGCATAGTCGAAATTCAAAGTTCCTATGTTGAGCGCGTGTCGGACTCACGTCGAACATCGTGTGAGATCCGAAAAGTGGATCACCTCTCCGGCGAATGATGCAACTCTCGTGAACGCATCCAAGAAAGGTCAGCGGTTCTGACTTTGATGGAGTGAAGGATCGCCATTTTTCCGTCATACTTGAAAAAGGCGATGTGACATTTACGGCACGCGATTACAGCCCTGAATCGCTTACAATGAAATTGTTGCAGTCGCATTTGCATCAATGCTTCAGATCGAACGAAGCGTTCGGGGGAGGGAAAATTCGATGAACAAATTTCTGCTGAGTACCCTTGGTCTTGTTGCAATGGCGGCTCCCGCGCTCGCGGCTGACCTTCCGGTCAAGGCCCCCCCGCCGGTTGTCGCTCCGATGTTCAACTGGTCGGGCTTCTACATCGGCGCTAACGGCGGCTGGGGAAGGAGCGATGATTGCTGGGACGTCTTTCCGGTAGCGTCGCGAGATCTTCCTTGACGGTTGCCGCGACAAGTCCGGAGGCGTCATCGGCGGCCAGATCGGCTACCGCTGGCAACTACCCAACAATCACTTTGTTTTCGGTTTGGAAGCTCAGGGCGATTGGGCCGATCTCAACAGGTCGCGCGTCAGCTTTTTGGATCCCGACCTTAACATTTGGAACCAAGCTTGATGGCCTGGGCCTTTTCACCGGCCAGTTCGGTTTCGCCCTGGATACGTGGCTGTGGTACGTGAAGGGCGGAGCGGCGGTGACGAGCAATACCTTCACTGTAAGCTCCACCCTTGGAGGAATTGGTCTCGCCTCGGCAAGCTCGACCCGCTGGGGTGGTGTCTTGGGTACCGGATTCGAGTACGCCTTCGCGCCGAACTGGTCCGTCGGTCTTGAATACGACCACCTTTTCATGGGTGGCGCAGACTTTACGTTCCCGGTAGCGAATCCCGTGCTCGCCGGTACGCTCAGTCGGATCACTCAGGACGTGGATATGGTCACCGTGCGCCTGAACTACCGCTTTGGCGGTTTTGGCGGCCCGCTCGTCGCGAAATACTGATCCGCATTTCTCTTCAGACAACCAAAGAGCCCCGGCCCCGCCGGGGCTTTTTTATTGGGGCGATTTTCCCTGAGCGAAAACCCCGAACAGCACCTTCTGCAGTTCTGGTTTCTTCAATCGGCCTAGCTAAATCCGTTGGTCAGCGGTACGCTGACATTGACTGGCCGAACGCCAGCATAAAACATAAAAACGGGGAGGCGATAATGCTTCGTCAGGCATGGTGGACGGTTTCCACCTTGATCGTTTTCGCCCTGTTGATCACCGCGCACGCGCCCGCCCGGGCCACCGATGCCGAGATCGACAGATTGCTTCGAAGCCCGGTCGGCAAAGACTGGGTTACGAACGGCGGCAATCTCACCAATAACCGCTATTCGACATTGAAGCAGATCGACACCACGAATGTCGGGAAGCTCAAGGGTGCGTGGATGACGCGCCTGAAGGGCTCGGGCACCGGCGGCAAATATTCTTTCGAGGCGTCTCCGCTCGTGAAGGACGGCATCATGTATGTCGTCACCGGCAACGATGACGTCTTCGCCCTCAACGCCAAGACCGGCGAGATCGTCTGGGAATACCGGTCCGGCATCGATCAGACCATCTCGACAATCTGCTGCGGCTGGGTCAGTCGCGGTCTTGCGATGGGAGATGGACAAATCTACCTCGGCCAGCTCGACGCCAACGTCGTCGCGCTGGACATGAAAACCGGCAAGGTCGCCTGGAAGACGCCGATCGAAAAGTGGCAGAACGGCTACGGCATCACCAGCGCGCCGCTCTATTATGACGGCATGATCTACACCGGGATGACGGGCGGCGAGTTTGGCGTCCGCGGCCGGCTGACCGCGCTCAATGCCAAGACGGGCGAGATCATGTGGCGCTGGTTCACGCTGCCGGCTCCCGGCGAGAAAGGCAGCGAGACCTGGCCGCCCGGCACCGACCATTCGATGCGCGGCGGCGCCCCGATCTGGAATACGCCGGCGCTCGATCCCGAACTCGGCCTCGTCTACTTCGCGGTCGGCAATTGCGGGCCGGATTACGATGGCTCGATACGTGAAGGTGACAACCTGTTCTGCGCGTCCATGGTGGCCCTGAAGGCCAAGACCGGGGAATACGCCTGGCACTTCCAGCAGGTGCACCACGACATCTGGGACTACGATGCAGCGAGCCCGGTTGTCCTGTTCGACACCGTGATCAACGGCGAACCGCGGAAGGGGATCGCCGAGGCCGGTCGCACGGGCTGGGTCTACATCCTCGACCGTACCAATGGAAAACCGCTGATCGGCATCGAGGAGAAACCGGTGCCGCAGGACCCGCGGCAGAAAACGGCGGCGACGCAGCCAATTCCGGTCGGCGATGCGACCGTGCCGCAGTGCGCGGAGAAGCTTCCGGGCTACGACCAGGCCGGTTGCATCTACACCCCGTTCTGGGAATCCCCGGTCCTGATTCAGCCTTCCGGCAACGGCGGCACCAACTGGTCGCCGATGCCGTACAGTCCGGATACCGGCTATTTCTACGTACCCGGCACGGTGCGTACCAGCGCGTACGTGCGCAATGGCAGCAAGTACACCAACGGGCGGCGCTACACCGGCGGCGGACAGACAGCGCCGATCGGCTCAACTCTGAGCGGCACATTCACCGCCATCGACGCCAGGACCAACAAGATCGCCTGGCAGCACAAGACGCCCTACCGCATCGGCGGCGGCGGCGGCTCGACGGTTACGGCAGGCGGGCTGGTCCTGCGCGGCGAACCGGATGGCAATTTCCTCGCGCTCGATGCCAGGACCGGCCAGGAACTGCTCCGCTTCCAGACCGGATTTGGCGCGGACGCTCCGCCTGTCGTCTACGAGGTGGATGGCGAGCAGTTCATCGCGATCGCGACCGGCGGCAATCAGTTGCAGGGCAGTGCCAACGGCGATGCGGTCTGGACCTTTTCGCTGAAGGGTCAGCTCGGCCCGCTGTGGCCGCCGCCGCCGCCGCAGACGGTGGCCGGCCCGACCGGACCGATCGCCGCGGGCGTCGATGCGATCAGGATCGGCGCCAATAATACCGAGTACAGCTTTGCTCCGGCCCGCACCCGGATCAAGAGCGGCACGACGGTGAGCTTCACCAATGTCGGCGACATTCCGCACGACGCGAGCGCATTGCAGCAGGAAGGCTGGAGCACGGGCGCGCTGGCCAAGGGCGAGACGAAAGCCGTAACGTTCAGCAAGCCGGGCATCTACTACTACATCTGCACGCCGCATCCGTGGATGTATGGGCAAGTGATCGTCGAGTGATCGTCGAGTGATCGCCCACCGAGGCTGAATGCGACCAACACGCCTTCTCGCGGTTCCCGCGAGAAGGCGCCCCTTTCCTGGAGCCGAAAAGTGGCGTTGTCCGGTGGAGAAGCGCGTTCCGGCGCCGCAATGGCGCGGTGCCAAAGCGTATTGCGCATCTGGCTCGCGCTTGCGTGCGTTCTTTTCGCTGCGCCCGTTGCCGCCGAACGATGCTACTGAGCCCTCGGCAACGGAGTTGATCGAAGGCTTGCTGTCGGGCCGCGTGCCGGTCGGCGGCCCGTTCGAACTCACCGATCAGACCGGCCGTCGCCGCACCGACGCGGATTTTCGAGGCAAGCTCGTCGTTCTCTATTTCGGCTATACGTATTGCCCCGACGTGTGCCCCACCGAGCTTCAATCGATCTCGCTCGCGCTCGACAAGCTTGGCGCAGCCGCCGAGGCGGCGCAGCCCCTGTTCATCACAGTCGATCCGGAGCGCGACACGCCGGCACGGCTTGCCGATTTCGTCTCATCGTTTCACCCGCGATTGATCGGCTTGACCGGTTCGCTTGCCGAGATCCGGAAAACGGCGATCGCCTACAGGACGTTCTTCGCCAAACACGGCAATGCCAGGCCGGGCGACTATGCCGTCGACCACACCGGATTCATCTATCTGGTCGGCAAGGACGGGCGGTTTCTCGGCTTCCTGCCGCCTGGTCTCGCGCCCGATGCAATTGCCGATGCCATCCGCGCACGCCTTGGGCCGGAGTAGCGGCGCTCTCACTTTTTTCCAATTCGGAGGAGACGATGCCTAAGAAAAAGTGGCTGATGCCAGGCGAGCCGGAACAGGCGGCCGGCAACGGACTTCTCGATCGCCGTCTCTTTCTGACCGGTGGTGCGGCGGCGGCGATCGGAAGCGCCGCACTGCCGGACAATGTACTTGCGGCGGAGGCGCTGCCGGTCGAGCCGTGGATGAAAACGCCCGGCTCGCCCTTCGTGCCTTACGGACAGCCGTCGAAATATGCCGGCAAGGTTGCGCGGATCTTCGCGAGCGCGCCCGGGACGACCGGCACCGGCGCCTCGCGTACGCCGCATCATTTGCTCGACGGCATGATTACGCCGAACGGACTGCATTTCGAGCGCCACCACAGCGGCATCCCGGACATCAATCCCGAGGCGCACCGGCTCTTGATCCACGGTCTCGTCAAGCGCCCGCTGGTCTACACGCTCGACGCGCTGATGCGCTACCCGATGGAGTCCCGCATCGCATTCATCGAGTGTGCCGGCAACGGCGCCCAGCTCTATCAAAAGGAACCAGCCCCGCTCGGCGTCCAAGCTCTCCATGGCCTGTTGTCTTGCGCCGAATGGACCGGCGTCAGGCTGGCGACGCTTCTGGAGGACGCCGGCGTCGACCCGCGCGCGCAGTGGATCCTTGCCGAAGGCGCCGACGCGTCAGGCATGAGCCGCAGCGTGCCGCTTGCAAAAGCGATGGGCGACGCGCTGGTTGCGATTTACCAGAACGGCGAACCGGTGCGGCCGTCGAACGGCTATCCGATGCGGCTATTGTTGCCGGGTTATGAAGGCAACGCGAATGTCAAATGGCTTCGGCGCATCAAGCTCACCGAAGGGCCGACGATGACCAAGGATGAAACCTCGAAATATACGATCCTGCAGAACGACGGAAAATCGCTGCAGTTCTGCTTCGCGCAGGAAGCCAAGTCGGTGATCACGCGCCCCTCTCCCGGCCTGACCCTGGGAGCGCCAGGTCTGTACGAGATCGCGGGTCTCGCCTGGTCCGGCTATGGAAAGATCGCGAAGGTCGAAGTCTCCGCCGACGGCGGCGCAAGCTGGGCGCAGGCCGCGCTCCAGGAGCCGGTGCTGCCGATGGCGGTTACGCGGTTCCGC
Organism: uncultured Alphaproteobacteria bacterium; assembly: GCA_963742085.1. GTDB lineage: Bacteria > Pseudomonadota > Alphaproteobacteria > Rhizobiales > Xanthobacteraceae > Bradyrhizobium. The sequence goes on from CAVUKM010000009.1 coordinate 531,690, forward strand.
TCACCCTGGCGTTGGGACGGCGGCCCGGCTGTCCTCCAGAGTCGTGCGACCGACAATTCCGGATACGTGCAACCATCGCGGTCCAGGCTCATCGCCGATCGTGGAACCAGGACCAACTACCATTTCAACGGGATTGTCAGCTGGGGCGTGGCACAGGGCGGCGAGGTCAAACATGTTTACGCGTAAGGCGTGGCTTGCAGCCTGTCTCGGCACTCGTTGTCGGGTGCGGCGCCGCGCTGGCGGAAAGCCCCAATCTCGGGAAAGCCGTGACCCCTGAGGAAATCGCCGCCTGGGACATCAGCATCGGCCCCGACGGCGCGGGCCTGCCGCCCGGCAGCGGAACTCCGCAGCAGGGCGAGCAGGTCTATCTCGCCAAATGCCTCGCGTGTCATGGCGAGAAAGGCTCCGGCAAGCCGAACGATCAACTGGTCGGCGGGCAAGGATCGCTCGGACCGGGTCAAGTGCCGGTCAAGACCGTCGGCAGTTTCTGGCCATACGCCACGACCCTCTTCGACTACGTGCGACGCGCCATGCCGCTGAACAAATCCAAATCGCTCCGCGATGACGAGGTATATGCTGTCGTCGCCTACATCCTGCAGCTCAACGGCGTGATCGGCGAGAACGATACGATCGATGCAAAGACACTGCCTGCGGTGCGAATGCCAAATCGAGATGGATTTGTGCGTTTTTCCCGAGGGAAATGATTTCGCAAGGGGCCTATACGTTCGAAAATGCTGCGTGCTTGTAGCTTTTTGACTGACGCGTTATTCTCCACGCGAACCGAGTACCGGGCATGCTTCGCTCGAAAACCACTATGGGTTACTCGCCGTAACGGCGCAATCGATCGAGATCGACGATCGTTACGCCAGCCATATTCGAGCCGCAGCAATCCTTCCTTCTCCAGTTGCTTCAGACACTGGTTGGCATTTTGCCGGGAGATACCGGACAGCGCGCCGATCTCTTCCTGGGTGATCTCCAGGTGACGCGTCAGGTCGGGATAGAGAATGGGATTGAACAGGGAAGCGATGCATCGCGCGAGGCGTGCCGTTGCATCCAGCGTGCGGCCATATTCGAGCAACGCGATGAACTGGCCGAGGCGCTCGTTGAGCTGCCCTACCAGGAAACGATTGAAGCCTGCGCTGTTTTCGAACAGCCAGAAGAAGGTGGTGCGGTCCATCATTGCGAGCCGCGTATCGCGCAAGGCCACCACGTCGTAGCGCCGGGCCTCGTTCTTGAGCACGGTGCCCTCGCCAAACCATGCTCCGGCCGTCAAGCCGGTAAAACTGGTGGCCTTGCCGCCACGGGAAACGATGCCCATCCGGGCAAGGCCGCTGACGACGCCGGTCCAGTATTCGAAGTGGTCGCCGCGCATGAAGATGAATTCATTTGCGCGGTAGGATTTTTCCACAATACCGGCGCGCGCGACGTCGATCTCCCGCTCGTCCAGTTCGCGCGACCAGACCGCGATGCGCTTCAGGTAATCCGCTGCGATCATGATCCGCTGAACCGTCGCCCACGCACCCGCAATCAAGCCTCTACAATACTTCCATGTTGCATTGCTGCATGAAGCCCTGGCGCGAGTGGGCCGGGACACCGTGCCGTATTACCAAAAAATCCAACGATTTCGATCCCGATAGAAGACTATGGGATCGTCAGATCATCGCGCTTGCGCAGGCGGCTTTGGCCGATATATAGTCACAATAGTCATATTAGTCATGGAGGATATCGGCATGACAAATGTCAACAAGCCACCATCCTCCCCGCCCCTTGGCGGCACCTGGACTCTCGCTGGAGCCAAGGCCCGGCTCTCCGAGGTGGTTGATCGTGCCCAGGCCGGCCCCCAGATCATCACCCGCAACGGCAAGCCGAGCGCGGTGATCGTCTCCGCCGAGGAGTGGGCGCGCAAGACCGTGCGCAAAGGCACCCTGGCTGAATTCCTGCTCGCGTCGCCGCTGCGCGGCGCCGATCTCGAGCTGGAGCGGCAGCGCGACACGCCGCGCGACGTAACGATGTGAACGTCCTGCTCGACACCAACGTGCTGTCGGAGGTGCAGCGACCGGCGCCCGACCTGAAGGTGCTCGGCTGGCTTGATGCCGTCGACGAGGACCGGGTCTTCATCAGTGTCGCTTCGATCGCTGAACTTCGGCGTGGCATTGCCCTGATGGACGATGGCCGCCGACGCGACGCGCTGGCCGCCTGGCTCGCCAACGATCTGCCGGAACGCTTCGCCGAGCGGGTTCTGCCGATTGATCGCGCGGTTGCCGAGCACTGGGGCGACCTGATGGCGCAGAGCCGCCGGCGCGGCGTTGCGCTGTCCGTTATGGACGGCTTCTTTGCGGCGACCGCGCTCGCCAAAGACCTCACGCTGGTCACGCGCAACGTCAGGGATTTTGTGCCATTTGGCGTACCGCTGTTCAACCCGTGGGACGAATAGGTGGCCAACCGAGTGGTGATCTCCGGCCTGGCTTCGAGCAAGGAGGTAAGTGAGCCAAATTTGCCGCTGAATTGTCGGGCGCAAGACATTTCAAAGTACCGCTTTACCCTATTGAGGACCATCGCGCGCGAGCCGTGGCTCGCGGGCCAACGGGATGATTGGGCAGGCTGAAAACTGGGTGCGGCGTTACCGCGCATGAGGTCGTATGCGCCCGATTTGTGCAGAAAGGGCCGGCTAATCCGGCGGACACACGAGGGACAAGACGCCAAGCGCATCCTTAGTGGAATGGCTTAGCTATGATGGCCGATATAAGATCGTTACGGTACTAACAAACTACAGCCAAAGAGCGCGGCAAGCGCCTGATTAATTACGCGTATTCTGGTCGCAGGTCAGGTCACGACCATTGCGAAAGGATGCGTGACGGAGGGAATGCGTGGAATACGCTTTGGAAGTGCGCGGGGTATCACTGCGCTTTGGTGGCGTGAGAGCGCTCACCGAGGTCAGTTTCGGCGTCAATGCCGGCGAGCTGTTCTCGATTATCGGCCCCAACGGCGCCGGCAAGACCTCGATCGTCAATTGCATCTCGGGCCGCTACCGGCCGACCGAGGGCCAGTTGTTCTATCGCGGGCGGGATATCACGGCGCTCAATCCCAACGCGCGGCCCCGGCTCGGCATCGGCCGCACCTTCCAGAACCTGGCGCTGTTTCATCACATGAGCGTGCTCGACAACATCATGGTCGGGCGGCATCACCTCCTGAAAAACAATTTCATCACGGGGTCGCTGTACTGGCTGACCGGCGCGAGGCGCGAGGAGCTCGAGCATCGCCGCAAGGTCGAGGAGATCATCGATTTCCTCGATCTGCAATCGGTGCGCAAGGCCACCGCCGGCACCCTTCCCTATGGCTTGCGCAAGCGCGTGGAACTGGCACGCGCGATGGCGCTGGAGCCGCAACTGATCCTGCTCGACGAGCCGATGGCCGGCATGAATTTCGAGGAAAAGGAGGACATGGCGCGCTACATCGTCGATCTCAACGAAGAGTTCGGCATGACCGTCATGATGATCGAGCACGACATGGGCGTGGTGATGGATATTTCCCACCGGGTCATGGTGCTGGATTTCGGCCGCAAGATCGCCGAAGGCGATCCCGCCGCGGTACTGGCCGATCCTCACGTCAAGCGCGCCTATCTCGGCGAAGAGGACGAGGTCCTGGTCGATCCCGACGACACGCCTGCGGCCCGCGGAGACTGCGGCATGATGGATTACGCCGGCCGGGTCGCGCAGGCCGATACCTATCCGAAACTGCTGCGTCTCAACGCCAGGGAATATGGCGGCGAGATCGCGCTGCGCGAAAAGGATTTCGGACTCTGGAAGCTCTTCACCTGGAACGACTATCAGAAGCGGGTCCACGACTTCGCGCTTGGCATGGTCGAACTCGGCCTCGGCCGCGGCGACGTCATCGGCATCATCGGCGACAACCGGCCCGACTGGGTGTCGGCCGAAATCGCCACCCACGCGATCGGCGCCATGTCACTTGGCCTCTATCGCGACGTGCTGGACGAGGAAGCCGCCTATCTCCTCAGCTACGGCGAGGCGAAGCTGGTCTTTGCCGAAGACGAGGAGCAGGTCGACAAGCTGCTCGCGCTTGCCGACCGCGTGCCCAACCTCAAGCACATCGTCTATTCCGATCCCCGCGGCATGCGGAAATATGACGATCCCCGCCTGCTGGCCGCAGACCAACTTGCAAGCATGGGGCGCGAGCGCGCCGCCCGCGAGGTGGGCCTCTACGACCGCCTCGTGGACGCAACCCGCGGTGAGGACACGGCGATCCTCTGCACCACCTCGGGCACGACATCCCATCCGAAACTGGCGATGCTGGCCGCAGGACGCGTGCTGCGGCATTGCGCGATCTATCTCGCCTTCGATCCCAAGGGACCGGATGACGAATACGTTTCGGTCCTGCCGCTGCCCTGGATCATGGAACAGGTCTATGTGCTGGGCAAAGGCCTGCTGTGCCGGATGAAGATCAACTTCGTCGAGCAGCCCGACACGATGATGAACGATTTCCGCGAGATCGCGCCGACCTTCGTGCTGTTTGCGCCGAGGGTATGGGAATCCATTGCCGCCGACGTGCGCGCCGGCGTGATGGATTCCTCCCCGCTCAAGCAGAGCCTCTACGAGCTCGGAATGAAGACGGGCCTTTCGGCGCTGGCGAGGGCCAGGCATTCGACCGTCGCCGACGTGCTGCTGTTCCGCGCGCTGCGCGACCGCCTCGGCTTTACGCGGCTGCGTTCGGCGGCAACCGGTGGAGCGGCGCTCGGCCCCGACACCTTCAAGTTCTTCCAGGCCATGGGCGTGCCGCTGCGCACCTTATACGGCCAGACCGAAACGCTTGGCGCCTATACCCTGCATCCCCAAGGGCAGGCCGACCCCGACACGACGGGCGTGGCGATGTCCGACAGCATCCAGATCCGCATCGACAATCCGGATATCCACGGCGTCGGCGAAATCATGGTGCGCCACCCCAACATGTTCCTCGGCTATTACAAGAATCCGGAAGCCTCTGCCGCTGACATGACGGATGGCTGGCTGCATTCCGGCGACGCCGGCTATTTCAACGACAACAAGCAGCTGGTCGTGATCGACCGCATCAAGGACCTCGCGGAGACCGCGCGCGGGGAGCGTTTCTCGCCGCAATATCTCGAGAACAAGCTGAAATTTTCGCCCTACATCGCCGAGACCGTGGTGCTCGGGCGCCGGCCGCGACGCGCTGGCGGCGATGATCTGCATCCGCTTCTCGATCATCTCGAAATGGGCGGAGAAGAACCGGATCGCCTTCACCACCTACACCGACCTCGCCTCGCGCCCCGAGGTCTACGCGCTGTTGCAGAAGGAGGTCGAGGCCGTCAACGCCACGCTGCCGCCGGCACAGCGCATTTCCCGCTTCCTGTTGCTTTACAAGGAGCTCGACGCCGATGACGGCGAGCTCACGCGCACCCGAAAGGTCCGCCGCAGCGTCATCAACGAGAAATATGCCGGGATCATCGACGCCATCTACGGCGGCAAGCGCGAGATTCCCGTCGACACCGTGATCCGCTTCCAGGACGGCACCACCCAGCGCATCCGCACCACGCTCAGGGTCGTCGACCTCGCGCGCGAAGCACCCGTCGCGGAGGCCGCGGAATGAACCTCCAGTTCCTGATCCAGCTTCTGGTCAACGGCCTCGTGGTCGGCACGCTCTATGGCGTGGTCGCGATGTCGTTCGTGCTGATCTACAAGGCAACTCAGGTCGTGAACTTCGCGCAAGGCGAGCTGCTCTTGATTGGCGCCTGGGTGTGCTGGGCGTTGCTTACCAAATACCAGGTGCCGTTCTGGGTCGGCATGCCGCTGACGCTCGCCTTCATGTTCGTCTTCGGCATCGCGATCCAGATCGTGATCCTGCGGCCGATGATCGGCGAGCCGATCATTTCGGTGATCATGGTCACGATCGGGCTGTCGACGGTGTTTCAGGCCGCGCTGAAATGGATTTTCGGCGTCAACCCGCAACCGTTCCCGCGGGTGTTCACCAGCCAGTCCGTTAGCTTCCTGGGTCTGCAGATCCAGACCGTCTATGTCATGAGCCTCGTCGTCTCGGTGGCGATGATGATCGGGATGGCCTGGTTCTTCCGGGTCTCGAAATACGGCCTGGCGATGCGCGCCACCGCCTTCAACCAGCAGGTGGCGCAATCGCTCGGCATTTCCGTGAAAAACGTGTTCGCGATGGCCTGGGCGATTTCGGCGACGGTTTCGGCGGTCGCGGGCGTGGTGGTGGCCGTCGTCAACGGCGTGTCGTCGGGCCTGTCGGCCTACGGCATCAAGGTATTTCCGGCCGCCATCCTCGGCGGCCTCGACTCGATCGGCGGCGCGGTGCTCGGCGGCATCATCATCGGGCTTCTTGAAAACATCGCCCAATATGTCGACAGCGAATATCTGCACTGGGGCAATCTGTACGAGATCGCGCCATTCTACGTGCTGATCATCATCCTGATGATCAAGCCCTACGGCCTGTTCGGCACCAAAGACATCGAGCGGGTGTAATTCATTATGGCATCTCCTTCCCTCATCCCGTCCGGCGACTTCCGCACCTCCTATGCGGCCGACACCACGATCTTTCCGACCACGACCAGCCGCAACTTTGCGATCGCCGGCGTCATCGCCGTTTGCTTCGCGCCACTGATCCTCACCAATTACTGGCTGAGCATCTCGATCCAGGTCGGCATCTTCGCGATCGCAGCGCTTGGCCTGAACATCCTCGTCGGCTTCACCGGCCAGATCTCGATCGGCCACGCCGCGTTCTTTCTGCTCGGCGCCTTCACCTCGGCCTATATCTCGAACAACCTGCCGATCCCGGTGTTCTTCGCCATTCCGCTCGCGGGCGTGGTGACCGCGCTGGTCGGCCTGATCTTCGGCGTGCCGGCGGCGCGGCTGAAGGGGCTTTATCTCGTCATCGCGACGCTGGCCGCGCAATATATCCTGCTCGATTTTTTCTCGCGCGCCGACTGGTTCTCCGGCGGCTCGGTGCCGGCCAGCGCCAATCCGTTCTCGATTTTCGGCTACACCTTCCGTGGCGACAAACAATATTTCTACGTGGTGCTGGCCTATCTCGTGGTCAGCTTTGTCCTGGTGACCAATTTGCTGCGCACGCGCGACGGCCGGGCCATGGTCGCAATCCGCGATCACTATCTTTCCGCGGAGATCATGGGCATCAACCTCACGAAATACCGCACGCTGTCGTTCGGGCTCGCGGCGTTCTTTGCCGGCATTGCCGGCGCGCTCTATGCGCATTACCAGCTGGTGGTCTCGAACGAAGGATTCGGGATCGAACGCTCGATCCTGTTTCTGGCGATGGTCATCATCGGCGGCACCGGCTCGATCATGGGCACGCTGATGGGCACCGCCTTTGTGGTGCTGCTGCCGGAATCCATGGAGTGGATCAGCGCGGGCCTGAAAGGATCGGCCATCGACAAGGCGCTTTCGCTCAACAACAACATCACCTTCCTGCGCGAGATCGCGATCGGTCTGATCATCATCGCGTTTCTGATGTTCGAGCCCGACGGGCTCGCGCATCGCTGGCGGCAGATCAAGACGTACTGGAAACTCTACCCGTTTTCGCATTGAGGTCGGGACGGGACTGACTACAATAGATCTTAACAAAGAAACCGGAGGAATTGCCCATGACCATGAAATCCCTGCTCGGCACCGTTTCGCTGGCGCTGCTGCTCGGCGGCGCCGCGTCCGCGGCGCAGGCCCAGATCGCCATTGGCCACCTTGAGGACCTGTCAGGCGGGACATCCGACGTCGGCACGCCCTATGGACAGGGCGTGGCGGACACGCTCGCCTGGGTCAACAAGAATGGCGGCGTCGGCGGCAAGCAGCTGAACGTCGACAGCAACGATTATGGCTATCAGGTGCCGCGCGCGATCGCGCTCTACAAGAAGTGGTCGGCCCCCGACAACAAGGTCGCGGCGATCATGGGCTGGGGCACCGCGGATACCGAGGCGCTGACCGGCTTCGTTGCGCAGGACAAGATTCCCTACATTTCCGCCTCATACGCAGCCGCGCTGACGGACCCGGAAGGCCTCAGCGGCAAGGCGAAGCCCTCGCCCTACAATTTCTTCTACGGCCCGAGCTACTCCGACGCCATGCGGGCTTTGATCACCTGGGCGGCCGAGGACTGGAAGGCCAAAGGGAAGCCTGGCAAGCCCAAATTCGTCCACATGGGCGCCAACCATCCCTATCCCAACGCACCGAAGGCAGCCGGCGAAGCGCTCGCGACCGAACTCGGCTTCGAGGTGCTGCCGCCGATCGTGTTTGCGCTGACGCCCGGCGACTACAGCGCGCAATGCCTGAGCCTGAAGAGTTCCGGCGCCAATTACGCCTATCTCGGCAACACCGCCGCCTCCAACATTTCGGTGCTGAAGGCCTGCAAGACGGCCGGCGTGGACATCCAATTCCTGGGTAACGTCTGGGGGATGGACGAGAATGGCGCCAAGACGGCGGCAGACGCAGCCGACGGCGTCGTCTTCCCGCTGCGCACGGCGGTCACCTGGGGCGGCAATGCGCCAGGCATGAAGACAGTGATGGAAATCTCGAAGATGTCCGACCCGACCGGCAAGGTGTATCGCCCGGTCCACTATATCGCTGGCGTCTGCAGCGCCCTCTACACGAAGGAAGCGCTGGACTGGGCCGCCAAGAACGGCGGCGTGACCGGAGAGAACGTCGCGAAGGGCTTCTATCAGAAGGCCAACTGGGTGCCGGCGGGCATGGAGGGCGTCTGCAATCCCTCGACCTGGACCGACAAGGACCATCGCGGCACCCTCAAGGTCGATCTCTATCGCATCGAAGGTCTCGGGTTCCACCGACGGCGACATCAACGATCTGATGGCGAAAGGCACCATCAAGCTCGAGAAGGTCAAGACCGTCGAACTGCCGCGCAAGCCGGAATGGTTTGGGTGGTGAGGTAGCCGCGTTGTTCACAAGCGGACCCTACGCACTCCGTCGTCATCCCCGCGAAAGCGGGGATCCAGTACGCCGTGGCGTCTCGGTCGATCACAACCGCCTCTGGAATACTGGGTCCCCCGCTTTCGCGGGTGACGACGAGAAGTGTGGGCAGGACATGACTGAAACCCTCGACACGACACGCGCCACGCCAGGCACCGCCACGGCCCCCGCGCCGCTGCTCAACGTGCGCAACATCGAGGTGGTCTATGACGACGTCATCCTGGTGCTGCGCGGCCTGAGCCTCGAGGTACCGAAAGGCGCGATCGTGGCGCTGTTGGGGGCCAACGGCGCGGGCAAATCGACCACGCTGAAGGCGATCTCCGGCCTGCTCAAGACCGAGGACGGCGAAGTCACCCGCGGCGAAATCATCTTCAACGGCGAGCGCATCAACGGCATCGATCCCGAGCATATCGTCCGCCGCGGCATCTTTCAGGTGATGGAAGGCCGCCGCATCATCGCCGACATGACCTCGCTGGAGAATTTGCGGCTCGGCGCCTTCACCCGCAGCGACAACGAGGTCGGCGCCGACATCGACATGGTCTTCAATTATTTCCCGCGCCTGAAGGAGCGCACGGGGCTCGCCGGCTATCTCTCCGGCGGCGAACAGCAGATGCTGGCGATCGGCCGCGCGCTGATGGCGCGCCCCAGGATGATCCTGATGGACGAGCCCTCGATGGGGCTGTCCCCGCTGCTCGTCAAGGAAGTGTTCGCCATCATCAAGGCGATCAACCGCGATCTCGGCGTCACCATTCTCCTGGTAGAGCAGAACGCCCGCGCGGCCCTTTCGGTCGCAAGCCACGGCTACATCATGGAGCAGGGCAAGGTGGTGCTCGACGGCACGGCCGACGAATTGCGCGACAATGAGGACGTCAAGGAATTCTACCTCGGCGGCGCCGGCGACCAGCGCAAGAGTTTCAAGAACCTGAAGAGCTTTAAGAGACGGAAGCGGTGGCTGTGATAGCAGCCGTCATTCCGGGGCGATGCGAGAGCGTTGAGCTACGGGATGCTCGCAATTCGCACGATCGTGAATGCGAGATCCGGGTCTGGTCCTTCGGACCATCCCGGAATGACCCGAAAGACAAAGGCCACGCTAGCAATGGATGGCGACGTAATGACCGACCACTACGACGCCCGTGAGACTCGCGACCCCGCCTAGCGCGAGGCGGAGCTGTTTTCGCGGCTGCCGGGGGTGCTGCGCCAGGCCATGGCCGCACCTAGCTATGCCGAGCGGCTGGGGGGCTTCGATCCCGCCGGCGTCACCAGCCGGGCGGCACTGGCGGGCCTGCCGGTGCTGCGCAAGGCCGACCTGCCGGCCCTGCACAAGGCCACGCCGCCGTTCGGCGGCTTTGTCGCGGGCCTCCCTGGCTCGTTTGGACGGCTGTTTACGTCGCCCGGCCCGATCTTCGAGCCCGAGCCCGCTCACGCCGACCCCTGGCGCGGGGCGCGGGCGATGTTCGCGGCAGGGTTTCGCCCGGGCGACGTGGTGCTCAACACCTTCAGCTATCATTTGACCCCGGGAGGCTTCATCTTCGATGGCTCGGCCCGTGCGCTGGGTTGCGCGGTAATTCCGGCCGGCCCCGGCAACCCCGACGCGCAATTCGAGCTGATCGAGGCCTATCGCCCGGTCGGTTATTGCGGAACCCCCGATTTCCTCAAGATCCTGCTCGATGCGGCTGCGGGCGCCGGCCGCGATGTGTCCTCGATCAAGCGCGCGCTGGTGTCCGGCGCGGCGTTTCCGAAGTCGCTGCAGGACGAAATAAGATCGCGCGGCGTCGATGCCTATCAGGCGTTCGGCACCGCCGATCTCGGGCTGATCGCCTTTGAGACCCCGGCGCGCCAAGGCATGGTCGTCAGCGAGGATCTGATCCTGGAAATCGTCCGGCCCGGCACCGGCGATCCCGTTGCTGAGGGCGAGGTCGGCGAGATCGTCGTCACCTCGCTTGATCCCGATCACCCCTGGATACGCCTTGCGATCGGGCGACCTCACCGCCGCCCTGCCCGGCACGAGCCCCTGCGGCCGCACCAATATGCGGATCAAGGGCTGGATGGGCCGCGCCGACCAGACCACCAAGGTCAAGGGCATGTTCGTGCGGCCCGAACAGATCGCCGAAATTGCCAAGCGCCATCCCGGGCTCGGGCGGCTGCGTCTGGTCGTCACGCGCGAGCGCGAGCTGGATGTGATGACGCTCAGTTGCGAATGCGGCTCGCCGGACGAGGGGCTTCGAAATGAAATTGCCGCGACGCTGCGCGCCGTGACGAAGCTCGGCGGCGGTGTGGAACTGATGGCGCCGGGAAGCCTGCCGAATGACGGCAAGGTGATTGCGGATGAGCGCAAACCGGTTTGATCGCCGTCAATCGCGCCGCGCTTCGATCGAAAACGCTCTAGAATTTGCGAACGAGGTCGATCACCTCGTTCTGCTGCCCGCGCGTGATCTCCGCAAACATCGGCAGCGACAGGATCCTGCCCTGGTCGCGGTGCGCATGGGGGAACTGCTCGGGACGGGCTTTTAGCCGGCTGTAGGCTTCGAGAAACGGCAGCGCGGTGGGGTAGTTGATCGCGGTCTGCACGCCATGGGCGTTCAGATGCGCCGCCAGCGCGTCACGGCGCGGATGCTGGATCGTGTAGAGATGATAGACGTGGCTGCGGTCGGCTCCAACCGAGGGCACGACGACATCCTCGATCTGGTTGAGACCGGCATCGTAAATCTTCGCCGCCTCCTGGCGCGCTTTGGTCCATGCGGGCAGATGCGGCAATTTGGCCGACAGGATCGCCGCCTGCAGGCCGTCGAGCCTGCTGTTGATGCCCTCGATGCGGTGCTGGTGTTTCACCAGACCGCCGTGACGCGCCAGCATGGTCATGCGCTCGGCGAGCATTGCGTCATTGGTGACAACCGCGCCCGCATCGCCCATCGCCCCCAAATTCTTGCCGGGATAGAACGAATAGGTTGCCGCCGTGCCGAAAGTTCCGACCTGCCGTCCCCTGTAGCGCGCCAGATGCGCCTGCGCGCAATCTTCCACCACCCACAGTCCGTGCTTGGACGCGATCGCCATGATCGCGTCCATATCCGCGGGCTGTCCGTACAGATGCACCGGGATGATGCCGACCGTCCGCGGCGTGATCGCGGCCTCGACCGCCGCCGGATCGATCGTGAAGGTTGCCCCATCGGTATCGGCGAAAACGACGGTGGCGCCGGCATGCGTGATCATCGCCGACGTCGAGATCCACGAATGGGCCGTGGTGATGACCTCGTCGCCGGGCGCGACTTTCAGCGCGGCCATCGCGAGATAGAGCGCATCGGTGCCGTTGGCGCAGGAAACGCAATGCTTGACTTCGACCGCGGCGGCGAATTCCCGCTCGAACGCATCGACAAAGGGACCGCGAATGAAGGCGTTGTCGCGGATAACGGCGGCGATCGCGCCGTCGATCTCGCTTTTGATGTTCTGGTATTGCAGTTGCAGATCGGCGAAGGGGACCGGCATCGATCGTTCTTCCTTATCGCCGCGACGGCAGGCGGCGCGCCGGGTTGCCCGCATAGGTGCCGGCGGCCTTGATGTCCTTCGTCACGACGGCACCCGCCCCGATCACGACGTCATCGGCAATACGCACCGGCATGATCGTGGCGTTGGAGCCAATCGACACGCGATTGCCGATCACGGTCTCGCGCCACAGCTCCTTGCGCCCGCGTGCCGGGCCGCCGCTTGCAAAGGTGTCATTGATGAACATCACGCCATGACCGACAAAACAATCCTCGCCGATCGTCACCAGCTCGCAGATGAAGGCATGTGATTGCACGCGGGTTCGGGCACCGATCACCGCGCCCTTCTGGATTTCGGTAAACGGCCCGACGAAGCAATCGTCGCCGATCTTGCAGCCGTACAGGTTGCACGGCTCGACGATTTTGACCCGCGCGCCGAATTCGACGTCGCGCACGCCGCTCTGATGCACCTCGGGCGCGTTCACGACGCAACACCAAGCCGGCTCAATCGCGGCGTGAAACGGAGCGCGACCTCCTCGCCGGTTTCGATCAATTCATAGAGCGCCGAGATCAACTCGAGGCTCTTGCGCCCCTCCAGGCCATCGACCAGCGCGGCGCGCTGGTGAACCAGGCAATCGATCACGTGCTGATAATAGGCCTGATGGCCAAAGCCGTAGACGTTGGGCGGATTGACCGAGAACTTCTCGACCACGTCCTTGTCCGACGTAAGTTCGTCGACAAAACGCCAATGCCTGATCTCGTTCACGGCGAAGCCCGCGATTTCAACCGTGCCCTTCTCCCCCAAAATCGAGAGCGAGCCCTCGAGATCCGTCGGCCGTGCGGCCGTCGTCGCCTCGACGATTCCCAGCGCCCCGTTGCGGAATTTCAGCGTCGCCACCGCCGTGTCCTCGGTCTCGATCTTGGCAAGCGCGGTGATGGCGCGGGCGTGAACGCTGACGACATCGCCAAAGAACCACTCCAGCATATCGATGTGATGGCTCGCCTGATTGGTCAGCACGCCGCCGTCATAGGCCCAGGTGCCCCGCCACGCGTCCTGATCGTAATAGGCCTGGTCCCTGCACCAGCGCACCCGCACGGTGCCCAGAATAAGCCGGCCGAACCGGCCTGCTTCGAGGGCCTCGCGTGCCTTGACGACCGGAACGTTGAAACGGTTCTGCTTGACGATAAACAACTTGACGCCGGCTTCGTCGCAGGCGCGGATCATGTCGTCGGCGTCCTGAAGCCGCAACGCCATCGGCTTTTCGACGACAACGTGTTTCCCGGCCCTGGCGCAGGCGATGACATGCTCGGGATGCATTCCGCTCGGCGTCAGCACCGCGACCGCGTCGATATCCTTCCGGGCAAGGAAGTCATCGATGTGATAGTGCGCGGGGACGCCGAACCTCGAGGCAACGGCGTCGGCGCGCGGGCGTATGGGATCGCAAACGGCGACGAGACTGGCCCGGTCGATATGACCACCCCCCAACAACTCGGAGTGACGCTTGGCAATGCGTCCGCACCCAAGCAGACCGAATCTGATCATCAAGACTTCCCGGTTAGCCGGCGACTATTTCGAGACAACATGGCGATTTGGCAACGCGGCAGACCACCTGCGCCCCCGTGTTCTATATTGATAGAAGCCCCTGTAAATCAAGGTTTTTCAGCCGGAGACCGGGCTAACCAGAGCTGATCGCCGCGGCAAACCTTAAAGATGGCGCAGCCAAATGGTGGCGAGGTCACCGCGGATCAGCATGCCGCTGGTCCTCTCGCCTGGGAAACTCGTCTGCCACAGTTTCCGCCGCAAGCCGATGCGGCGCCGGCCTGCGCCGATTGCAAGTTGTGTCTCGCCCGGCTAAGGGGTGGCCCGAGCCTGTGATGGAATTCATTTTGATGAGCGAAACAGAGAGACGGCCGATCGTCGCCGGCGTGGCCGCAGGGCCGCTCGGATTGGCGTTTCTGATTTGCGCTCATGTCGTCGTCTGCTGTGTCTCTCTCATCCAAATTGCCGACTACAGATTCCCGTGGCCTTCTACCCGGCAGCGTTTCACGTTTTTTTCGATACCGCCCGATGGTACATTCCCGTTGCGGCAGTCACGGCCACCGCTTTTACCCCGATCACGTCCACGGCCTTTGGAAGGCCTTCATGACAGTGGAAAAGATTGATTCATACACAGAAGTCAGGTCAGCTGCTGGCGATCCGGTTCAACTCGCCGATTTTCACCCGGTCGCATGTGAGTCGCTGGCGCGTATCGGAAGCGCGAATGACGGCGGATATGTCGTCCCTCTCGATGCGGTAAGGGCCGCCGGCGCATTGCTCTCGTTCGGCCTGTCCCACGATTGGACCTTCGAGCGCGATTTCAAGAAGCAAAATCCGGACGCCATTATTCATTGCTACGATCACACAGTCTCGCTACGCACAGCCTTCGAGTATTCGGTCGGCCAGTTGCTGCGCTTCATCCTGCAACTCAGGCCAGGCGCACTGCGGAGAGCCTTTACATGGATCGACTACAAGCTTTTTTTCCGGGCGGAAAGGAAACACTTCAAACAAAGAGTTTGGCGCGACAGGCAGCACAACAGCGCGACCATCGAGGATGTCTTCGGCCGCCTGCCCCCCGAGTGCCAGGTTTTCGTGAAGATGGACATCGAGGGAGGCGAATACCGCGTCCTCGACGACCTGCTGGACCATTCCGGCAATATCGTCGCAATGGCCATCGAATTCCACGACGTCGATATCGTCCCGCAAATGTTCAATTCATTCATCGGCAAGATCAAGCGCGACTTCCATGTCGTGCATATTCACGGCAACAACATGGGTGGGATCGCCCCATTCAACTTTCCGATTGCCCCGGAAATCACCTTCCTCAACAAGCGCTTTTTCAATTCCGCGCCTGGGCCATCCCGCCTGACATATCCGGTCCCGGGGCTTGACCGTCCCAACTATCCGCAATTTCCCGATTTTACCTTCGAATTCTAACCGTTCGTCTCGCGATAGCAAATCGCTATCGCATCCCGTTCAACAAATCCTGTAATTGGCCACCATACCGCTCCGGCGTCATCGCCGACATCCGGTCTTGCCCTCTCTTTCCAAGCTGACGCGCGGCCACGGGGTCCTTCACAATTTTGAGAATGGCTTCCTTGATCGAAGCTGTGGATGTTGGATCGAATAGAAGGCCCGCATCGCCAACCTGCTCAGGGATGGCAAGAATGTTGGAGGCCACAACCGGGGTCCCGGCCTGAAATGCCTCATAGATCGGAATACTGACGCTTTCGAAGAGCGACGGCATTACCAGAGCCGTGGCGAGTTTATAGATCGCCTGCAGGTCGTCCTGGTCCATATATCCAAGATGCCAAACCTTCTCACCCAAGCCGAATTTCCTGATGGCGCTCATCACGGCGCCCTATGCTTCGCGCTTTTTACCCGTGAGAACCAGATTCAAGTCGGGGATTTCCGTCACAACCTCCCGAAACGCCTCAATCAGCCGCAAATGATTTTTGTGGGCCCAAAAATGAGCGGGATACAACAGGAACTTTTCGGGCAGCTGCAGTCGAACCCTCACAGCCTTCAACTGATGGTCGGTTTCATCTGCCACGAATTGTCGAAGTGGAGGAGCAGCAATCACGACAGTCCGCTCCTCGGGTACGCCAAAAATGCGCACGATGTCCGTTTTCACATATTGGGATTCGCAGATGACACGCCGTGCCCGCCCCAACAATTGCGCATGCACATGATGCCGCCAGGCGCGTTGCCACCGGGGAAATTCTGCGGGAAAATAATGCTCTTGCAGATCGTGCAGCGTGTAGGCGAATGGCTTCGACGTATGCAGCAACGCCGGTGAATAGATCGGCGCCATCAGGATATCTTCCGCAGACGAAAGGTCCGGCAATCGGACATGCATCTCATGTGCGATCAGCGCGGCCAATTGTTGCGCGCGCGATTCCGTGAAGTGGCGGATCGGAAAGCCTAATCCGGCAAAATCCTGGTTTTGCGGATCCCCGTACAGCGTAATTTCAAGCCACTGGTATGATGCAGAGCTTGCAGCATGGACAAGCTGTACTGGTACGTTCCACCATGATCCGGTTCAGCGAGCGCGAGAACGCCGAGCTTGATCGTCACGTCCGCTGCTCCGTCAGAATGGCGCCTGCGTTCCTGCCCAGCCAAACCGGGTACATCAGCGATACCGGCGGCGCACGACAAATTTGCATACACTGCTCATGCAGGACGGGAACGCCTTAAGGAGTTCGTTCACATCCGCCGCGATCCGTTGAACTTCAGGCTTCGTCAGTTCGTAATAGGACGGCAGATTCAGACCGATCTGCGCCTTGCGTGCCGAGACCGGTAGCGGCACCTGCCTGTACATAGGCATCGAGGACATCGTGCAGAAATAGGGGCGACTGTCGATTCCGCGCGCCTTCAGCGCCTGCATGAAAGCATCCCGGCGCGCTTCGTCAAGCCAGTCAACCTCGAGACAAACCATCCAGAACGCGCTCTTCGCCCAGTTCTTTACCCGATTGAGCCGAACATGGTCCGTGGTGGCGATCGCGGAATTATACCAACCCATAATCTCCGCGCGGCGGCCCAGAAATTCCTCGATGCGTTCCAGCTGCGCAACTCCAAGCGCCGCCTGGAGATTGGTGATGCGATAGTTAAACCCACGCTCTTCGTGAAAATACCGCCGCTGGGGACTCATGGCGTGGTCACGCAGCCGCTTGGCACGCAGGTAGAACGCCCGGTCATTGGTGGTCAGCATGCCACCTTCACCGGTCGTAATGACCTTGTTTCCATAGAAACTGAAAACGCCGCATTTGCCGAGCCCACCTACCCTGCGACCCTTATACTCGGCGCCATGCGCCTCGGCCGCATCCTCGATGATGTCGATGCCGTGGGCCTGACCGATCTCCAACAAGGCGTCCATATCGGCGGGATGACCGTAGAGATGGACCGGGATGATCGCCTTGGTTCTTTCGGTGATCAGCGATTTCACGGACGCGGGATCGATGCAGAGCGTGTCGGCGTCGATATCGGCCAGAACCGGCGTCGCGCCGGTGTAGGCGACCGCATTCGCCGTCGCAACGAAGGTCAAATCGGGGATGATGACTTCATCGCCCGGCTGCAGCCCGAGCGCCGCCAACGCAAGGTGAAGGCCGGTCGTGCCGTTGCTCACAGCAAGAGCATATTCGGTTCCACAGTAACGAGCGAAATTTGCCTCGAACTCGTCGATGTATTTCCCGATCGACGACACCCATCCGGAATCCAGTGCATCGAGAACGAGTTCCTTCTCTCGCGCTCCAATGAATGGTTTCGAAATTGGAAGAAAACTGCCTGACACCATCGACCTTCTAAATCGAAGCCACGAGCGCCTCGAAGCGCTGCCACTGGACTTCCTTTGAATAGCGGGTCGATACCATTTCATGGCCCGCATGTGCGATATTTATTCTCTCCTCGGACACCGCAAGCAACCTCCTGATCTGCCTCACGGCATCCTCCGGCGAGTTGTAGGTCACGATCGTCTCGCCGTCTCTCATGCCCTCCGGATAGTTGCCGTCATCCGAAAGCAGCAGCGAGCCGCTTCCCAGCGCCTCGAAGCAACGCATATTGCCGCGGTCCGCGCCCGCCATATCGATCGAACCATTCAGCACGATTTTGGCCGCCGAAAGCGCCTCATAGTAGTCACGTCCGAATATCGGCTCCTGCGTGATTGCCCTGATGGCCGGTGGCCTGCGGTGGCTTGCCAGGGGCAGAACGCGACCCAGCGGCAATTCCGCCAGCCGGCACAGGCGCGATCGATCCAGCCGATACACGACGTTATACTCGCCAGCCAGTCTTGCCACGGCTTCCAACACCGCCGCCCGTCGCCTGTGATGGCGCGAATATCCCCCAACGAACAACACATCCACCGGCCGGTCCTGCCGGCTTGCGAATGGCGTGAGCTCCGGATCGTAGGCGGGAAAGAAATATTCGGTGCGGCATCCCTGTTCGCTCAGCGCCGCGAGAATGGAGGGGAAGTTGCAGACGACGAGATCGTAGCCGGAGAACGATACATTTTGGAACGGCGCCGCATGCCAGGCGACGGCTTTTTTCACACAGCCCGGGAGACGCTTCATGAAGTCCCCTTCCCAGCCGGTCGCATCGAGATTGTAAAAAACATCCGCGCGATGTTCTTCGATCTGCGCGCGCAGGATGTCGTCCAGCGAGGTATTCGACTTCAAGCCATGCTCGCGCGCCCAAACTCTCTGGACGTCCGCGTCATCGCCATTGGTGAAAAACGCCCATTCGGCCCGCTGATCGACGGGCAGAAGGATGTGCGCCGCCAATTCCCGAAAATTCAGAAACGCGTTTATTTTGCCGGCAAACGTCGGATGGTCTTTGGTCAGTTCGCGAATTTTTGGGCGCAATGAAGGATAATAGCTGCGCATTCTGGAAGAGCCTCACAAGCTCAGCTCCCGGTTCTCAGCTGGATGTTGCGGCAACTCAACCGACGAATTTTACCGGGGTCAAGCCGAATTGCGCGGCTCTGCTTGCGTCGATACTTATTATCGAATTCTGCTCCGAATATTATAACTCAGCAACGATCCGTCCTGTCGCATCTGAGCGATTTGCCGTTGCCACGGTCCGGCTAAAGCTGTGCCTGTGGCGATCTCAATTCCGGGAAAGCCCCCCGGGAAACCGTTTTGGATATAAATCGGCGTGTGTTAACAGGCCATTCGCATTCGAATTTACACCCCACGAAGAGCAAAGTGCATGGAGCGCAAGGGGATCATTCTGGCCGGTGGCCGCGGAACGCGCCTTTATCCGCTGACGCTGGTGACATCAAAACAGTTGCTGCCAGTCTACGACAAGCCCCTGATCTACTACCCGTTGACGACCCTGATGCTGGCCGGCATCCGCGAACTCTTGATTATCACCACACCGGAAGAGACCGCCCAATTCCAGCGTCTGCTCGGCGACGGAAGGCAATGGGGCATCGAGCTGTCCTATGCGATCCAGGACCAGCCTCGCGGGATTGCAGAGGCGTTCCTGATTGGCCGGGAGTTTCTCGCGGGCGGTCCGTCGGCGCTGGTGCTTGGCGACAACATTTTCTACGGCGACAGACTGGGCGTCCGCTTAAGTGCTGCGGCGAAACAGCCGCGGGGCGCGACCGTGTTTGCATGTTGGGTCGACGATCCCGAGCGTTACGGAGTTATTGAATTCGACTCCTCCAATCTTCCGTCGCGGATCGTGGAAAAGCCGAACGCACCAAAATCGAATTACGCCGTTACCGGTCTGTATTTTTATGATCAGCGCGCCGTCGACGTGGTGCGTGAGATGAAACCGTCTGGCCGGGGCGAACTCGAGATCACCGATCTGAATCAATGGTACCTCGAGCACGGCGAGCTTCATGCCGAGAGGTTTGGCCGCGGCTACGCCTGGCTCGATGCCGGTACCCACGAATCCCTGCTGGAGGCCTCGCAGTTCATCCAAATCGTCGAGAAGCGCCAGGGCATGAAAATCGCCTGCCCGGAGGAGGTCGCATTTACGCAGGGCTTCATCGACGCCGAGCAGCTTCTGCGGCTCGCCGAGCCGATGAAAGCAACGGGTTACGGGAAATATCTCATACGCCAGGCTGATCTACACTCCTGACATCGGGTTAGCGCGGAATCGCTTCCAGCATTTTATTTCGAAACCGTCCGTTCATCAGCGGACTCGCGAGCAGCGCGACCGTGACCGGCCCACAACGTGCATTCAATCAGAAAATGCACGATCCCTGATCCAGGCAGCAAATATCTGATCGTTTCGCCGATGGCTACTCCGACAGAAACGATCGTCAACATCGTCGCCACAAGACAGAGTGTATGCCGTATCGGGTGTTTCAGGGTCTCACTCACCACGACGACATAGAGAACGCAAACCTGGGCAACAATGTCGCTCGACACCAGCGCGACAGCGGCTCCCAGAGGCCCCAGCCGCGGAATCAGGACGACCGACAGAATCAGAAAAATCACGAGCTGCAGCGATTTGGTCCAGAGCAGCAACGTGCCGCGGTTGCTGTAGTTCGCAAAACTGAGCGCGAGGATGGCCGGCGCACCCACGCACATGCCCAAGAGCAGGGTGATCGCGAGATCGGCATCATAGGGAATGGCGCCCCGAGTCCAGATTTTGAAGAAATCCGGCCAAAACACCAACGTGCCGGATGAGGCTACGCTGACGAATGTCGCCAGGATAACAGACCCCTTCGCGTAAAGTCGTTCCAGACTGTCGCGCGCGCCGATCGCACGATCGTGTCCCAGTTCAGCCGCGAGCGGCAACGTCATCTGAAGGCCCAACCCCCTGAGCATGCCAGCGATGGTGCGCGTCAGCCCCCATTGAGCGATGGCGATGCGATCGGAAATGAAGGCTCCAACCATCAGCACCGAAAGATAGCTAAGACCGACCTCGGCGAAATTCATGACCGCAAAGGGAAACGCGCCGGCAAATTGTCCGACGGTCCAGCGCCAGGAAATCCGCTGACGATATCTCTTGATGAACGGAAACTGTCGCCGCACGTCAATCAACTGGGTGTATATCAAAGTGGCGATTTGTCCTGCCACATACGCAATGACGACCGCCTCCAGGCTGCCGGTCGCCAATACCCCGGCTATCTGGCCTAGCTGGCCCGCCGCTGTTCCCCACAACTGCACCCGCACTATTCGCCCATAGAGCCCCCGGGCACGGTACAACGCGCTCGCCAAATTCATGGGCAGCGTGAAGATCACCCCCAACGTCATGATCGTAAACGCCCGGTCAAAATCAGGCTGAGCCGAAAATCCCAGCACCTTCGAGGGCGAGACCAGTCCGAATATCACGACCAGCAGCAACGCCAGCAGCGCGGCAAACGCGACAAACAGCTGAAACGCGGCGCTGTAATAGCGACCACTGCGGCGGTCACAATCATTCCGCGATTTGAGCAAAAGAAAGCTGTTCAGCGCCCTCGCATGCAGTCCGGCATCAGCGGCGAGAACGAGGTTGCCCGCGGCATAAATCGTCAGCCATGCAGACAAGGTATCGCTCGTCCAGTATTTCAGAAAAAGCGGAATCAGGACGACTTGCTGCGTCAAGGCAAGCAGCACCTGGAGAACGTTGGCCGACCATCCGCCAAAAATTCGGCGCGCGCGGCTCGATGCAAGAAGCGTCACGTTTCCTCGCAGGTATTGCCTTGCCCGAGATCGGCGCCAACGTTTGACGCCGCGCCCGGAACGACAATGTCATTCTTTCTCGGCAAGCAAGACATCCACCCGAAACGATGCGCCCTGCTATCGCGGTTGCCAGGCGTATTGGTCCCTCGCCGACACTCGGAGAAAGCCTTATTGCGCCACGGCGGATCAGACAAGAGGCTCGATTCTGGGGCCCGGATTTCGTAAGCATGGAGGCTTGCCGGGCAAGGCATATTTTTTGGCCATTCAGGGAATAGTCAGCGAAATTGTTTGCACGTGCCGCCTCATGCGACATAACCCCGCGAGACCGAGAGGTCCGGCTGGCGGGCTATGCCTCGCGCAGGGCCCCGGTCTCGACCATCCTCGACCCAATCGAAATTTCGGCTGTTCTCCTGGAATGCTCCGGTCAACGCTGTCTGATCCTCAGCTTTGATCTGATGGCCGTGGGATCCGAGCTAATGGATGCAATCCTCTGCAAACTCCGGCCGCTGGGATTCAGGCCTGACGAGGTGATCCTTTTGGCGTCGCACACCCACTGCGCTCCCGCGACCGATCAGGCGTGCGAGCAATTAGGCAGAGCTGACGTCGAATTTGTAAGCGATGCGACTGAGGCTGCGGAAAATCTTGTGCGCCGAATTCAGCAGCAACGGCCTTCGGAAGTCGGGCTCGACGTTTATCGGGGCTCCCTCGATCATTCCATCAACCGGCGCCGCTATTGGCCATTCCCCACCGTGGGGCGAACCTACGGGCTCAGGCTGACGAGCACCATCTTCTCGCCAAACCCGTCAGGACCCAGGGATGAGCAGGCGACCGTCGGTCTGCTCCGCAAGGACGATGGTCAAGTGCTGGGCGCGATCTGGCACTACACCTGCCATCCGACCTCCGTTTCTCCAGCGAACGTCATCAGCGCTGACTTCCCCGGAGCGGTGCGCCGCGCGCTGCGGGAAAATTTTGGCGAAATTCCCTGCGTTTTCGTGCAGGGATTTTGCGGCAATATCCGGCCGAATATACCGGCTTCCGCACCAAAGGCCGGCTGGCACGATCGTATCCGCAAGATCATTCGCACGATGGTGTCGGGTCCTATGTTCGCCCTTCCATCGAGCGAGGAGTGGACATGCTGGATCCAAAGTCTGGCGG
The DNA here is from genome assembly GCA_963742085.1 of uncultured Alphaproteobacteria bacterium. Lineage (GTDB taxonomy): Bacteria > Pseudomonadota > Alphaproteobacteria > Rhizobiales > Xanthobacteraceae > Bradyrhizobium. The sequence goes on from CAVUKM010000009.1 coordinate 554,443, forward strand.
CAGGTGTGTGCGATATTGCGCAAGGCAGCCCTGTCAAATCGCTTTCACCCAAGAGCCTTCAAACCGGGGCAGCCGCAATTCCGCTCGCTGACTTCTTTACGGGTTCGACGCCGGACAAGGTACTGGCGGTTCAGGTCGTTCGAATCGGCGAGGCGTTCGAAATCGTGGCGCTATCGGCGGAAGTAACCGTGGAATGGCAGCCCATTCTTGATGAAGCCGTCCCGATCCCCTCGGCGCGAACACGCCTTTATGCCGGTTACCTGGGGGCGCTGTTCGGCTACCTCCCGACGGCAGCGCAGGTACCGGAGGGCGGCTACGAGGTGGAGGGATTTCAGCCCTTTTTGGGCTGTCAGGCCGTTTCGAACCCAACCGTATCGGTGCCGCTGTTGCCGGATGCGTCAAAAGCGCGTTTGAAAATCTGGAGCGCTCAACACCACGGGCGGAGGACCCCGTGACTTCGCCGGCGCAATGATTGGGGCGAGCCATGTTCCTACCGCCGAGAACGGCCGGGTCCGCGCTCATTTCGCAAGGCTTGGCTGACCAAACCAGCTATCACAATGGCGGGACGACTTGGCAGCTTGCCGTAAACGGCTAAAAGAAACGGCCCTTGAAAGTGGACCCGCAACGAGAATGGAAATTTGCCGCCGCCGGCAGATCATGATGCAATGACGAACGAAAAAATCCCGTTCAACCGGCCCTTTGCGACAGGCAAGGAACTCGTTTACGCGGCCGAGGTGCAACGCAGCCATCACCTTTCCGGCGATGGCCCGTTCACAAAGCGCTGTCATCAATGGATCGAACGGCAGACCGGTTGCGCCAAGGCGCTGCTGACCCATTCATGCACGTCCGCGCTGGATCTGGCCGCGCTGCTCCTGGACATCAAAAGCGGCGACGAAGTCATCCTGCCTTCCTTTACGTTTGTGTCGACGGCAAACGCCTTCGTCCTGCGCGGCGCGGTTCCGGTCTTCGTCGACATACGGGAAGACACGCTCAATCTGGACGAGCGGCTGATCGAGGCCGCCATTACGCCGCGCACGCGGGCGATCGTTCCGGTCCACTACGCCGGCGTCGCCTGCGAAATGGACACGATCGTTGCGATCGCAAGGAGACACGATCTTCGGATTGTCGAGGATGCCGCACAGGGGGTCATGGCGAGCTACAAGGGCCGCGCACTCGGCGCGATCGGCGATCTCGGCGGCTTCAGTTTTCATGAAACCAAGAATATTCATTCGGGCGAAGCCGGCTGCCTGCTTCTCAGGGACAAGGATCTTGTTCAACGCGCTGAAATCATGCGCGAGAAGGGAACCGATCGCAGCCGCTTCTTCCGGGGCGAGGTCGACAAATATACCTGGCAGGATGTCGGTTCCTCGTTTCTTCCAAACGAGATCACCGCTGCCTTTCTGTGGGCGCAGCTCGAGGAAGCCGAGCGAATTACCCGGGAGCGAATGGCGATCTGGCAACGCTACCACGATCGGCTGGCGCCGCTCGAACAGCAAGGCTTGCTGCGTCGCCCGATCGTACCGGCGAATTGCCAGCACAACGGACACCTGTATTACGTTCTCCTGTCACCTGAGCACGATCGCCAGATCGTGCTTGACCATCTCAATGCAAACGGCGTCAACGCCGTGTTTCACTATGTCCCGCTGCACTCCTCGCCGGCGGGTTTGCGCTTTGGCCGCGCGGACGGCGAGCTTCCGCTGACGACGTCGCTGTCCCGGCGTCTGGTCAGACTTCCGATCTGGATCGGCCTTGGCGAAGATCAGCAGCAGCGCGTGTGCGACGTGCTCGGCGCGGCCTTGGGGAGGTAGGCAGGCCGGAGTACTTGTCCTGACGGCGCGTCCAGCGGGCCAGATTCAAATCAGACCTAGTTCAAAGCCCGTCGGGCTCGCCGTTCTTCGGCGTCGAGCGGGGGACGAAGGGCGCAAAGGAGGCGTCGACCGCGCCGGCAGCCGGCACCACCAGATTGGGTGCGGCCGCGGCACCCGAGACAGCCCCAGGCGTTTCGGAACGCTGCAGCGCCAGAACCTCGGTCCGATCCGCCTTCCTCAGCGTGACCTCGCGCCGCAACACCGAGTTCAGCGTCCAGCCGGCATGGGTATCGCCCGGCCGCAGCCTGATTATTTTCTGGTTCGTCCGGTCGAGGAAGACAGCGATCGCTTCACCCTCCCCGACGACAGCTCCGATCAGCGCCAGGGGCGGCCGTTCCGGCTCTGCGGCCTTCTGCGGAACGGGCATGGCGACCCGATCCACGGGCGAGGCGACCACGGCAGGCTGCGGCGGGCGCCGGGAGGCCGAGAAAATCGGGCGCTCCTGCGTGGCGGTCAGGACGGAGAGCGGCACGGCCCAAAGCGGGTTACCGCTCTGGCGCGGTTGGCTGGCATCCTGCTGCGGCCTCGCGATCGGCCTCACATTGCCGATGTCAATGGTATCGGCAACACCGGCGTCCCCCTGGCTGGAGAGGATGTCCGACGCCGGGGTTGTCGCCGCATGGAGCTCCGGCGGCCAGCCGGTCGTCAGGATCCACCCGGAGAGCAGGGTCAAACCAGCAACTTTGGACCATTTGACCATCTTTATCCCACAGCCCGCCGAGAACCGCCTCGGCGGCACCCTGCGATGGATTTCCCGACCAGCCTAGCCGCAACGACCGCCGCCATCAACGGCGCGAATCAAGGGCCGAAGCGCCTTCCCTGTATTCGTCAGGCCGCCTCTGGAGACCTTCTCGGCCAGACCGGGCCCCCGGAAAATGTTGCCCAACGGACACGCCTTGCGGAAATACCAAACCTCCGCAGCACCCACCCGCCGGTTTCGTTGCGTCCGCCCGCGGGGTCGTGAGAATATGGCAGAAGGAGCGCATCGAAAGGTTCCGGCAGACTGCGGGTTGCACGTCTGGATTGAGTTGGTTTTCGATCGAAGCAGCTTTTCGATGCGATTGGGGAAGGGTGCCATCGTGGATCCGAAAATTCGGATGCCAAATGCCGGACAAGGTCTGCGATCGATTGCCCGGCAATCGCTTGCGGTGTTGCTGGCGACCACGGCGCTGGGCATCGCCGGCGCTGATGCGCAGAACGCGACCTGGGTCGGCGGTAACGGCGGCGATCCCAGCGAGTGGGTCGAGCCCAACAACTGGACTCCGGCGACCGTGCCGAGCGGGATCGCCACCTTCACCAATACCGGTGTTACGACCGTCGCCAACGACAACGGCATCGTTCTGATCGGCGAACTCCTGTTCACCGGCACGCCCAACGCGCAGGCCTACACGTTCAATATCGACAACCCGTTCATCGTCAACGCAAACGGGATCATCAACAACTCCACCAATACGCAGACCTTCAACGTCACGTCGGGCAATTCGCTGGTGTTCCAGAATGGCAGCTCGGCCAGCGGCGGCACCGGCGCGGTTACGATCAATAACCTGAATGGCGGATTTCTCGTCTTTGAAAATACCAGCACGGCGGGCACTGCGACGATCGTCAACAACGGCATTCTGCAGTTCACCGACACCAGCACGGCGGGCAGCGCCCAGATCACGAATAACATTCAGACGGATTTCTTCGGCGCCGCCTCGGCCGGCAGCGCCAACATCACCAATGCCGCCTCGGGTACGCTGACCTTCAACAACATCGGCCACGGCCAGCACGGCGATCATCGGCAACAGCGGAGCCCTGCAGTTCAACAATTCGAGCACGGCCGGAAACTCAGTCATCACCAACGCCAACGGCGCGTTCATCACCTTCGCCAACACGTCCAGCGCCGGCAACGCGTCGATCACCAACAACATCGGCGGCACGACCTCGTTCAACGACACCAGCACGGCAGCCAATGCCGGCATCGTCAACAGCGGAACTCTTTTCTTCAACAATTCGAGCACCGGCGGCAGCTCGAACATCACCAACAATGCCAGTGCAACGGTCAACTTCAACGACACGACTACGGCCGGCACGGCGACCATCGGCAACACTGGTACTGTAAACTTCAACACTTCCGCGACCGCCGGCAATGCCGCAATCACCAACAACAGCGGTGCCCTCCTCAACTTCCACAATTCGAGCACGGGCGGCAGCGCAGCAATCCTCAACAATGCCGGCGGCGCCACCCAGTTTCTCGACACCAGCACCGCCGGCAACGCGACGATCACCAACGTCGTCAACGGCATCACGAAATTCTTCACAAGCTCGACGGCAGGCAACGCCGCAATCAACAACAACGGCGGGTTGACGCAGTTCAACAATTCGAGCACGGCCGGAAGCGCGCTCATCACCACCAATAGCGGCGGCGGCGTATTCTTCGTCAACACCAGCAGCGGCGGTCAGGCAAGTTTCATCACCAATACCGGCGGCGTGTTCGACATGTCGGGATTGACCTCAGGCGGAATGACCGCCGGATCGATCGCGGGCGCCGGAAACTATTTCCTCGGCTCGCAAGACGCTGACGGTCGGCGGCAACAATCTTTCGACCACCGTGAGCGGAGTTATTTCCGACGGCGGGTTGTTCGGCGGCCTCGGCGGCGCACTGACCAAGGTCGGCACCGGCACGCTGACCCTGACGAATACCGAGACCTACACCGGCGCAACCACCGTCAATGGCGGCATGCTGGTCGTCAACGGCTCGACCGCGTTGTCCGCGCTGACCACGGTGAACGCGGGCGGCACGCTCGCCGGCAGCGGCACCGTCGGCAATACGGCTATCGCCGGCGGCACGCTGGCGCCTGGCAGCGCCGGCAGCATCTTCGGCCCGCTCACCGTGCAGGGCAATCTCTCGTTCACGGCGGCCTCGACCTACATGGTCCAGGTCTCGCCCGCCAATGCCGGCCTGCACCAACGTCACGGGTACCGCAACGCTCGGCGGCGCGACCGTGGATGCCGTCTTCGCTGCCGGGCAGCTACGTCAGAAGCAGTACACCATCTTCACGGCCACCGGCGGCGTCAGCGGCACTTTCAATCCGGCCGTCGTCTCCAATATGCCGAACGTCCAGGCGACCCTCAGCTACGATGCCAACGATGTCTTCCTGAACGTCAAGCTGAAGTTCAATCCGCCAGCGGCAACCTCAACGTCAACCAGCAGAACGTCGCCAACGCGCTGACCAATTTCTTCAACGCGACCGGCGGCATTCCCGCGGCGTTTGCGGCACTTGGACGCGGCGGGACTGACGATCGCGTCGGGCGAACTCGGCACCGGCGTCATCCAGTCCTCGATCCAGGCCGACGATCTGTTCCTCAATCTCTTGCTCGATCCCTCCATCGCCGGCCGCGCCGGCGGCTTCGCGCGGGCCGGCAGCGCGCGGCGCAATTTGCAGCCGACGACGATGCGAGCCTCGGCCTATGCCGGAAAGCGCCTGCCTACCGCCAGCGAGCGCGATGCCTACGCGATGGCGACCAAGGCGCCGCTGCTGTCGACCCCGCCGGCCAGCCGCTGGAGCGTATGGAGCGCGGGTTATGGCGGGTCCGCCACCGTCGGCGGAAATGCCGCCGTCGGATCGCAGGACACCAGGGCGAGCGTCTTTGGCACTCGCGGTCGGCGCCGACTACAGGCTCTCGCCGGATACCCTGCTCGGCTTCGCATTGGCCGGCGGCGGCACCAGTTTTGCGCTCGCCAACGGGCTTGGCAGCGGATCGGCAGACCTGTTCCAGGCCGGCGCATTTGCCCGGCACAATTTCGGCGCCGGCTATGTCGCGGGCGCGCTGGCCTATGGCTGGCACGACGTCACCACCAACCGCACGGTGGCGCTGGCCGGCCTCGACGAACTGCAGGCGCGTTTCCGGGCCGACACCTTCTCGGGCCGGTTCGAAGGCGGCTATCGTTTCGCGACGCCCGTGGTCGGCCTCACGCCCTACGGCGCGGTCGCAGGTGATCAGTTTCAACCTGCCGAACTATGCCGAGCAGGCGCTGGCCGGCAGCAGCCAGTTCGCGCTGAATTACGCCTCGCAGACCACGACCGACACCCGCACCGAACTCGGCCTGCGCAGCGACAAGTCATTCGCCTTGCAGGATGCGATACTGACGCTGCGCGGCCGCGCCGCCTGGGCGCATGATTTCGACCCGGACCGCGCGGTCACAGCGATCTTCCAGGCGCTGCCCGGCGCGAGCTTCGTGGTCAACGGCGCCCGTCCCGATGCCGACTCCGCTTTGGTCAGCGCCGGCACCGAAAGAAAATGGCTGAACGGCTTCTCGCTCGCCGCGACCTTCGAGGGCGAATTCTCCGGCAACGTCAACAGCTATTCGGGTAAGGCCTTCGTCCGGTACGCGTGGTGACGGCACCTATTTGCCGCCCTCCCACTGGCCGGAAACACCGAGGACAACCCTGATCCGCCCCGATCCGCTTTCATTCGCGGATGTCGTCTGCGGCACCTGCACGTCAAGCTGATCGACGAACAGGAATGGCATGCCGGCCTCGATGTCATAAAGCAGCTTCTGCAGGCTCGGTTGCTCCATCTCGCAACTGACGACGAGACCCACCTGGCCCTCCCTGGCCTGGACGCCCTGCACATCGACCTGCGAGGACTGTACGGTGCCCCCGACATTGTTGACGGCGGATGCAACCCGCTGCAGCAGCGCGGCGCCGGCGACCGTCACGGTCGGCCCCTCCAGGAACGGCGTGCCGGGATGGTCGGCCGCGCCCGACGGCGCGCCACCGTGCGGCTTTCGGCCCCGCAACTGGTCCAGGAGTTCGGTCGTCTGCGCGAGCGCCTGGCGGTGGCTGAGGATGTCGGCGATTGAGATGCCTGCGGTGGCCAAAAGGCCGCCGGCGACGGCGATATAGAGCACGACCGCGATCAAGGGCGACCGCGTCAGCATGCGCGCGATGGCGTTCCCGGAAATCATGGGTTCGCCGTGTTCTTCGGTTCGATCCGCGCCTCGATATGGAAGCGCTCGCCGGGATCGGAGGGAGAGCGCGTCGTCGGCGCATAGAAGGTGGCGCGGGTAAAGTGCGGGGATTGCTCGATCAGCGGGATCAGCGACGGCGCGTCGCGGGTGATCCCTGCGATCTGCAGCTTGGCTCCGGCCAGATGCAGTTCGGTAACAAAGGTATGATCGGGCAGAACCTGGCTCAGCGCGTTGAGCACGATCACGCTCGCCGGCGTTTCGTATTTGCGCCGTTCCAGCGCTGCGATCGGCGAACGGTCGCCGCCATCGCTGCCGGCGCGAATGGCGGCGCGGCGTTGCGAAATCTCGCGCGCCAATTCGCTCTCCTGAGACCCCAGACTATTGGCCGCATAGGCCGCTGCGACCGCCGAAACCAGCGCGGCCATCGCGGCGACCCCAAGCGCGACGAGCAGCGCGCGGCTCAGCCGCGTGGCGTCAAGATGCCCGCGGGCTTTTTGCTCGAATACCTTGACCCGGCCCGCGTTGCGCCCGGCGATATCGGTGCAGACGGCGATGGCGGCCGGGTGAAAACCGGACACCGCCTCAACATAGGTGGTCGCAACCTTGCGCGTGGTTGCCGCGATAACCGTGGTGATGCTCTCGCTGCCGCTCTCGACCGGAACGCTGCAACCGAACACCGCCTCGCTCGCGCTCCATGGCGTCAGGCGATCGATCTGCGCGCGCACGATGCCGTCGAGGAAATCCGCCGCCCGCGCCGGGAGTTCCAGGGAACGAAACAGGAAGCGCCTGGGCTGAAGAATGATCTCGACCCGGCTTCCCCGGAGCACCGGCGCGAGGTTTGGCGCCGACAGCGCGCCGTCGGTGAATGCCATGCGCGGCGGAATGTTCTCCGGCCTGCCCGCCGCCTCGACCGCGAACCCGCCGCTGTCGTCTTCAATCAACCTGACGACGCGCGGCGACACGACGCGGTCGAAGCCGGCAATGATCGCCGCGGCCACGCTGCCGGTCCAGGCATTGAGGATCACGCGGATGTCTTGCAGCAGGTTCATTTCGCAGAAGCCCTTTGCGGCACGGTGGCCCCGTCGGAAGCGTTGCGCCACGACAATACACGATAAGGCTCGCCGCCCTCTTCGAGAAGCAGGATGACGGCCTCCCCGTCCGCGCGCCGTCCGCTGTCGAACGCCACCGCCACATTTATCCGGTAGGCCTTCGCACCCGCCAGCGTCGCCGCTTGATCGTTGCCGGTCAATGCCAGAAGCGTTCGCGGGTCGAGCGCGGGATCGCCGCGGCGCGCCAGCATCTCCTGCAGCATTTCCGGTGTCATGCCGGGGAGCGCCACCAGCACCTGCGGCGCAGCGTCGAGGACGTTGACCGAAGGAAGATTGCTGAAAACGGTCACGAACGGAAGCATGCGCTCGATCATTGACGGCGGAATTCCGTGCACCAGCCACAATTCCTCTGACGACGGAAACGGCGCATGCCGCGGCAGATAGGCAACGCCGGAGCTGCGGTAAAGGGAATTCTCCGGATCGTCATCGCCCAGCTCGGTCGCGGCCCGCCAGGCGATGATCCTGTCGGCATAGCTCGCCGCGTCCGGGGGCGCCGCGCCGAATCCGATCATCAGTCCGCTGAGCAGGCCCTTTGGCGCGGCGTTGAGATCGATGCGCGCGGCCTCCGAGTGGAACGTTACGGAGATCCGCGCTGCGCCAAGCCGGGCATCGAAGGTTCCGCTGGTGGCGCGCGCATCCTCCTTGACCGCGGTCAACTGATACGCGGCCAATTCTATTGCGGCGGTCATCAGCGCTTCGGCCTGGACGCGATCGCTGGTTCCCGCCACCACGACGGCCGTGTTGGTGACGTAAGTCAAGTAGATCAGCACCAGGGCCGACAGTGCCGCGAGAATCCACAACACGGCGATGACGATGAAGCCGCGCGCGTTCCGCTGTCTGCTGCCGGATCTGAAACAAGGGTCCATGCCGTCGGGTTCAGCCCTCAGAGCTGCTCCTCTTTCTTTTCGCCCTCACGCTTCAGCCTCGCGGTCAGGCATGCCGCCGCGTTTTTTGCCCGTGCGCATTCGGCCCACCCGTTGACGTGGACGATCGCTGCACTGGAGGCCGCAAGCACCTCGCCGGTCACCCCGTCGCGCACCGCGATCCGGACCATATCGGGAAGCTCCTTTTGCCCGCGCCACTGAGGCTGCCAGACCCGATCCGGGCCGGCGTAGGAAAACGTCACGCGAAACGGATGACGTACCAGCACGACCTGATCGGCAAACCGGATCTGGGCGTCCGAAGGCATCGGCGCGAAGGAAGCGCGTTCACGCACCATCGCCAGCCCCTGGGCATCGCCCTTCTCGATGAACCGGATGATCTCCAGCCCGGGGCGCGCGTTGGGACCGACCGCGGTCCGCACGAAGGTGACCGCCAATTCCGAACCCTCGAACAGCGGCGTCTTGGCGTCGCCATTCATCGGGATCATTTTCGCCACCGACAGGTCCGCCACAATGCGATCAACGCCCATCGCCAGCCGCTCGGCGCGCTGGACGTGCGCCATCCCCCTGTTCCAGTTCGGCAGCCATTGCGCCGTCACGGTGGCGAGCGCGGCGAGGATCACCGTCATCAGCAGCGTCGCCACCAGGACCTCGATCAGCGTGAAGCCCGCCTCATGGGCCAAAGCGCGGCGTGGAACCGCACTCATTCGGCGACCTGGGGCACAAGGCGCACCGTCGTGATTTGCATCAGCGGACCGCCAGGCGCCTGCAACCGCATGCTGATCGCGAGCGGAACAAAGCGGCCCGGAGCTGTCGGCGTCGTCTTGGCCCCCTGCCTTGACCGGGGAGACATCGATCCGCCAGCGATGGCCCGCGGTTTCCCCGGACTGCCGTCCGGGCTTGAGCAAGCTGCGCACCGGCAAGGCGGCAAGCAGCGTCTCGGCAGTCCCGGACAACGCCAGGCGCTGGTCGATCGAGCGCGTGCCCTTCACGGTGGTTGCAATCACCGAACCTATCGTTCCGAGCACTGCGGCGACGATGGCCAGCGCCACCAGCGCTTCGATCAGGGTAAAACCGGCGATGCCGTCAGAGCAGCTTTTGCGGGACAATATCGACGCCTCCGGTCAGCCAATTGACGCGAACCTCATACCCCATCCCAGGACGGGCCAGCGCGATGACGCCGCCACATGACATGCCTGACGGAAAGAAGTCGATCGATCGGCCGGCGTTGCGGTCCGCACAGCGCGATGCGAGCATGGCGTCCAACGTCACGTCGCTCGGCAATCCGATGACCCGGCCGGAGGCGCCGGAGCGGATCGATCGCGACGGCGCATCGATCTGTGTCGTCACCTGAATTTGCCGCCGCAGCGCTGCGTTGCGGTCAGCCATCAACAGTGCCGCGGTTTCCACCGCATAGCTCTCGAGTTTCGCGCGCGTGGTGCCACGCGGTATCGCCGGCAGGATGATGGCCGCGAGCAGGCCGACGATGGCCAATACGCACAGGATTTCGATCAGCGCGAAACCCCGTTCGCCTGAGCGATCTACCCGCGGCGCTCGAAAAATCGGTTGCGGTTCCACTGCCGCCTTCCTGACCGTCGGACCCGAGCTGGGTGAAGGCGCGCGCTCGCCGCAGGAGCGATCTATCGAATTCACAACGCAAACCCGGTTACTGGAAGGCGACAGCGCGCAAATATGGCAGAAAGCCTTTGCTCTTGACACATTTTTGTAGCAAAAACATAATTGTGACGCAAATTTTTGAGCGTCCGGAGTCATGCGGGGTCGGGTGTAGTATTCCAGTTCATCGTAGCGTTGGTAGGCGTATTTTGTTCAACGTGGTGCATCCGCTTTCGCGCCTGCGTTCAGGGTTGGCTGGAACGCTCGTTGTATTTTTGTCCGGCTTCCTGCTCACCGCCTGCATTCTGACGGCCGATCAGTCGATCGAGAGCAATCCCAAAGACCCGCGCGCCCAGGATATCGCCGACAAGATCCGTGCGCTTGACCTGCAGTCGCGCCAGACCGCCGATGTCGCAAGTTCCGGCATCAGGCAGCAAGCCCCCTCGCGGCCCGCGATCTATCTCAGCGACGGCAAGACACCTCAGGGCGCCGCGCTCGCCGATCGGGATGACGCCGGCGCCGGCGGCTACGATCTCAGCTTCGAGAATGCGCCGGTGGCAAGCGTGGCAAAGGTCATCCTCGGTGACCTGCTCGGCGTTGGCTACACCATCGATCCCCGCGTCCAGGGCACGGTGACGCTGGCATCGGTTCGGCCGATCGCGAAGGCGGACGCGCTCTACGTGCTCGAAAACGCGCTGCGGATGTCCGGCGTGGCGCTGGTGCGCGATCGCAGCGGTGGATACCGTCTGCTGCCGGCCAACGAGGCCGGCCCCGGCGGCATCGACCGCACGGCAGCGGCCGAAGCCGGCCAGGGGATCAGCGTGGTGCCGCTGCGCTACGTCTCGGCGCAGACCGTCTTCAAGCTCCTGGATGCGTTCGGCGTCAAGGCCAACGACGCTCCGCCCGGATACCGGGCGTAACACCCTGATCATTTCCGGCAGCGGCTCCGACCGGGCCGCGGCGATCGACACTATCCTCTCCTTCGACGCCGACTGGATGCGCGGGCAATCGGTCGGCATCTTCCCGGTGCACAACTCCTCGCCCGAGCCTGTCATCTCCGAGATCGAGAAGATCATGGATTCCGGCGAAGGGGGCCTCAGCCAGAACGTCATCAAGTTCCAGCCGATCGGCCGGCTCAATTCCATTCTGGTGGTCAGCCAGAAACCCGAATATCTCAAGCGTGCCGGCGACCTGGATCGCGCGGCTCGACAAATCCGATACCCAGGGCGTCAATCTGAAGGCCTATCCGCTGCGCTACGGGAATTCGAAGCAGATCACGGCGCTGCTCAACGAGATGCTGACCGGTCACGGCGCCGGCAACGGCTCCAGCCTCGACAGCGCGTCGAGCCAGATTTCTCCCGGCGGCGGCATTTCGGTTTCCTCGTCGGGAACCAACCCGGTCGCCGCGCTGAGCGGGATGCCGACGGCCGCTTCCGGTGCGCCCCCTGCCGGCGCGGCGCCGACCGCTGAACCTTCGCGGCGGCGCCCAACGCGGGTGCGGCGGGCATACAGGACAATTCGCCGGGCGGACTGTTCGGCACAGCCGCGAAGTCCGCCGGCGGCAACGCCATCCTGCCGAACGTCCGGATCACCGCGGACGTCACCAACAATGCGGTGCTGGTCTATGCCGACCAGGAATCGCAGCGCATCGTCGAGCAGACCATCCGCCAGATCGACCGGCCACAGCGCCAGATCGCGATCGAGGCAACCATCGCCGAGGTGACGCTGAACGATCAGCTGAACTATGGCGTGCAGTTCTTCCTCGCGAGCCAGAAGGGCTCGCTCGTCAACACCATCGCCACCGCTCCCGGCAGCAACACCATCACCCCCGCCGACAGCACCGGAAGCGCGGTCGCCAGCGCCGCGGTCAACGCCGCCGCCGGCGCGCTGCTCGGGCGCGTCCTTCCCGGCTTCAATTTCCTGATCGGATCGGAGAATTCGCCGCGCGTGATCCTCGACGCGCTGCACAACGTCACCGACGTCAAGGTGCTGTCGAACCCGTCGCTGGTCGTGCTCGACAATCAGGCCGCGACGCTGCAGGTCGGCGACCAGGTGCCGTTTTCGACCGGCACCGCGACCGTGCTGACCGCGAACAATACCGTGGTCAACACCATCGACTACAAGAACACCGGCATCATCCTGCGCGTGCTGCCGCGCGCCAATGCCAACGGCAATATCGTGCTCGATATCGAGCAGGAAATCAGCAAGCGTGGCGCCGGGAACCGCGGCGGGGTCGCTGACGCCGACCATCTCGCAGCGCCGCGTGAAGAGCTCGATCGCGGTCAACAGCGGCCAGACCGTGCTGCTGGCGGGCCTGATCAGCGAGACCGAGAACAAGCAGCGGCAGGGCATTCCGCTGCTGGATTCCATTCCCGGCGTCGGCGATGCGTTCTCGCATCAGAACAACTCGCGGGCGCGAACCGAACTGATCCTGTTCATCCGCCCGACGTTGATCAAGGACGCCGTCGATGCGCATGTCATCGCCGAGGAAATGCGCAGCAAGATGAACAGCCGGCTGGTCGGCACCAGCCTGCCGGTGGTCGTGGTCGATCCTCCGAAGCGTCACGCGCTGAGCGCGGACCCGCAGGCCAATCCGTGCTCGCGCTCATGCTGGCCGCGATGGCCGGCGCCAGCCTCATTGCCGCGCCCGGCGCTCGAGGGGCTTTCGGGGGCCTTGCTCGCTGCGCTGATGCTCGCGATCGCGGTCATCGACCAGCCGCTACATCATTCCGAACGAATTGACGGCGGCGGCGCTCGCGCTGGCGCTGCTGCGCGCCGGCACGTTCGGACCGGAGGCGGATTGGCACGCCGTGCTCTGGGCGGCGTTGCGGGCCGCGGCCATCGCCTTGCCGCTTTCTGGCGCTGATGATCGGCTACCGGCGCTGGCGCGGCCGCGACGGGCTCGGGCTCGGCGATGTCAAGCTCGCGGCGGTGGCGGGCGCCTGGCTCGGCTTCGTCACGATCTTCGCCGTGATCGAACTTGCGGCGCTGTCGGCGCTCGGCGCCTATGTGGTGCACGGATATCTGCGCAAGCGCCCGCTGAAAGCGACCGCGTTCCTGCCGTTCGGGCTGTTCCTGGCGCCGGCGATCTGGATCGGCTGGCTGGCCGAGGCGCTGCTGGGCTAGGCGCCGTCCGGCCGCTTCCGGTGTAATTCTGAGGAATGCCGCGCCCGGTTTCAAACGTGAAACCAAGATAGGTTTGCGCGGCCGGAACGCCGCGCTCGACCAGCGGAATGAAGGCCCGCGACGCCGCCATGTAGTCCTGGCGTGCCCGGTGAAATTGAGGTGGGGATGGTTTGACTATGCGTGATAGCGAAGGTTTGGATCGGCAACTAGGCCTCTGAACCGCAGCATCGGCCGATCTAGAACGCCGTTGCGCTCATCTGCGCTTCCAGGATGCAGTGCGTATAAGGCAAAGCAAGTAAATCGTGAACGACCGACGCCTTAACATCGGAAATTGCTGGCTTGCCAGCTTCAGATAAGCTTCTGGCGCGCGGACAAAGCGGCCTCGATCCATCTTGAGCAACAGCCGGGCAATCGGATTTTGCCCTTTCACAAAGGCGCCATCGATGGTTATGAGGCGCCCCTCGGGCCGAAGTACCCTGGCAGCAGAGGCGAATACGGTTCCAGCATCGATATCATTAAGATGGTGCAAGACGCCGATGGAAATGACCACGTCGAATGTACCGAGATCGTCGACAGTTTCAGGCGTGACGGCCCGTACGAAAAACGAGCCCCGATTGGCATAACGCGCGCGTGCCTCCTCGATATATCTACTCTCCATGTCGAAGCCGCAGTATTCAATGTCGGCCGGCAGTCGATCCAAAATATCGGCCGGTCCGCAGCCAATATCCAATACCCGTTGTCCCGTCCGAATTTTAAGGATTTGGTCCACTAGCCGGGAGCCGTCCGACCTAACCATACCCTGGAAGATCCGATATAATCGAGGATCGGATAGAATACGGCGAGGATCCAAAACGCTATGCACACCCATCGTAAGCGCCCATGTCGAAACGAATAGTAGGTCACAAGCATGAACCTAAATTCGCAAGCAAATTTTTGAAAATTTCACGCGCCAAATTCCACGTTTAGTTTACACATCTTCCCAACGAGATCAACGATGCGCTGCGTCGCGGATATTCGGATGGCCCGCCGCCATCGCATCTGAGGTCGACGACTTCGCGAGTCAATCACGTGCGTATTTGCATCATTCAGTCCTGCTACATTCCCTGGAAGGGCTTTTTCGACCTGATCGGCAGATGCGACGAATACGTAATCTATGACAGCGCGCAATATGTGAAGCGGCATTGGCACAACCGCAACCGCATCAAGACCGCCAATGGCGTCGAATGGCTGACCATTCCTGTGGTCACCAAGGGCCGCTTCGAGCAGCCGATCGACCAGGTCGAGATCGAAAAGCCGTGGGCGGACAAACACTGGCGCGCGCTGGAACTGGCCTATAAACGCGCGCCGTTCTTCGAGCAACTCGCACCCACGGTAAAGGGCTGGTACGAACGCGCAGACAAGCAGGCGCTGTTGACCGAAGTGAACGCGATCTTTCTGCACGGCATCGCTGAACTGCTGGGACTTACGACCCGCATGGTCAGGGATACGGCCTATCCGGCGGCCGGCGCCAAGACGGAACGTCTGCTGGCGATCTGCCGCGCCGCCGGCGCCGACCGCTATCTGAGCGGCCCTTCGGCCAAGGACTATTTCGATGAATCGATGTTCAAGTCAGCCGGCATCGCGACGGAGTGGATGAGCTATGATGGATATCCGGAATATCCGCAGCTCCATGGCGCTTTCGAGCACGCCGTAACCGCGCTCGATCTGCTGTTCAATACCGGAACGCAGGCACGGAGCTATCTGGGGAATCGACCTGAACGACACTGATCGTCGCGCCCTTTTTATATCAAGAGAAGTCTCTGGACGAAGAGAATCGTCCAGGGCTTCATGATAGGGGATAGCCTAATGCAGCGGTCCGGGCGCAATGGGCGTCAGCGTCCCGTCCGTAGTATTGCCGTTGAGCTGGTTCGTTACGTAGGAGAAAGCGGTGCCGCTTACGCCCGTCGTGTTCCCTGTTATGTCAGATTGACCAATACGCACCGTGACGCCGGATCCGCTAGTCAACAGTCCGGTCGTATTATTGGAAGACGTTGAGCGCACAATCATTGCGTTGGTTGGAGCAGAACCGCTCACCACAACAATCCCAGCCTGCGAGTTCCCGGTCGCGCTGCTGTCCCGAATTGTAAGGTTTATAGACGAAGCGCCGCCAGTACCATCGGCTGCTAGACCGAACACGTTATGGCTCGCAATTACTCTGTCGAGCACGCCGGTGGTAGCTCCGCTGCTCGGAATGACCCGGACTCCACCTCCCGTCGTACCACTACCGTTATCGAACACAGTGGTTCGGGTAATGAGGAAGGTCGCGTTGGCGTTGGGCTGGATCAGAATTCCAGCCCCGGTGAAGTGACGAATCACGCAGTCTTCGACGTGAAGAGCAGCACCGCTATTGAACACTATGCCGCTAAGTCCACTGCCGAGCCCCTCTATATCGAGACCTTTCAGGAAAAGGTAATCCGTCGACGCCCCTGCGAAGATGATACCGTTGGTGCCCGCCACCAGCACACCGGCGGTGCCAGCCTCGCACGAAATGGTCATCGACTTGGTGATGGTCACCGCACCGAAGCCGCCTGGATCCAGGCAGTTGATTTCGCCGGCCGCGGCGGTCTTGGAAATCGCACCGGCAAAGGTTTTGCAGGGCGCCGTACGGCTGCAGGGATTGGCGTCGTCGCCGACGCCCGAGACCCAGGTTCGGCTAGCCTGTGCGTGCGCAGGCGTCGACACCATGAATGGAAGAAACAATCCAACGGCAAGAGCCAACAGAGCAAAGCGACGCATCATCTATCTCCTGTAATGCGGTAAGATTCCCTCAGTTAAAGGCATTTTCTGTGAGCACCGGTATCCGAAGCCCAAGGATGCCCCAAGGTTAAAACCTACCTCGAAAAATTTAGTCAGATCCCTGTCGAACGTCGGCCGCGCCCCTTTTTCACAAATTTCTGTTTCAGCTCTTACAAGTCTTTGGGGTAAGCGTTCGGAAAAATCAATGGGTTGGCCTAAAGGCTCTTCATGGAGAGGTTGGTGCGCCAGAGCGGCGGCACGCCGCATCCAGCAATGATGGGTCGGCACAACCTTAGCGAGGTTCAATCGAACATCGGTTTTTTTGCGTGCCATCGGCCGGCGGGCGGTAGACAAGGTTTTCAATCGTTCCCTGCCGGTTTCTCCCGGCGATTAATGGCTTTCCCCGGGGCCCCGGTTTACATATCAATCTGTGCTGTGTGAGGGCCCTTCGCGATGCAGCAAATCGTCATATTCGGCACAGGCGAAATCGCCGAACTCGCCGACTTCTATTTTACCCATGATTTCAGCTTCGAAGTCGTCGGCTTTACCGTCGACGAAGCCTATTTAAAGGTCGCCGAATTTCTCGGCCGGCCTGTTGTGCCGTTCGAGCACGTAAGGGATTCATTTCCGCCGGAGAAGTACGGGCTGTTCGTCGCGGTCAGCTATTCCAAGATCAACGAGTGCGGGCGGCGAAGGTCGCTGTCGCCCGCACCGCCGGCTACCAGCTCGTGTCCTATGTCAGCAGTCGGGCGACCATATTTCCCGAACTGCAAGTCAATGAAAACTGCTTCATCCTTGAGGACAACACCGTCCAGCCCTTTGCGCAGATCGGCGCCAACGTGACGCTGTGGAGCGGCAATCATATCGGCCATCATTCGGTGATCGAGGACGATGTTTTTATCGCCTCCCACGTCGTCGTCTCCGGCGGTGTCAGAATCGGCCAAGGCAGTTTCATCGGCGTCAACGCTACCCTGCGCGATCACGTCACAATCGGGAAAAAGTGCGTGATCGGCGCCGGCGCACTGGTGCTTGAAGATCAGCCCGATTTTTCCGTTGTCGCACCGCGCGGAACGGAGCGCTCGGCGGTGCCTAGCACGCGCTTGCGCCGTATCTGAAAGATCACGCCAATGCGATGGAGGAAGCTGGGACGGATTTTCGTGGCCGATGCGCATTCGGAATGGATGCACAGCCACGGCATCGTTCCGATTGCGCGGCCGCTTGGGCGACTATCGCTATCGGATTTATTTCAGTCCCCGTGATCGCCAAAATCGATCCAACGTGTCAGTGGCTCGATATCGACATTCGCGATCCGACCAAGGTCTTGCGCCTATCGGAACATCCGCTTGCTGACACCAGGGCCGATCGGCTGCTTCGACGACAGCGGCGCCATGGGATGCTGGATCGTGGAGCATGACGGCATCGAACGCCTGTACTATCAGGGATGGACGCTCGGCGTCACCGTGAGCTTCTATGTCGCGGTCGGCGTTGCCGAACGCCCTGCGGGCGACCCGGACCGCCCATTCGATCGGATCAGCGAGGGACCGATCCTCGATCGCTGCATGCAGGAGCCGGTGTTCATCGCTGATCCCGCGGTCATGATCGAAAACGGAAAATGGCGGATGTGGTATCAGTCGGGGCGGCCGTGGACCAAGCCTCCAGGAACTCCGCTGCCTTCGTACGATATTCGCTACGCCGAGTCAGTCGACGGCGTCCGCTGGAATCTTACAGGTACTCAATCCCTGACATTCGAGCATCCGGGTGAAGTAGCGATCGCGCGGTTTTGTCCACTGCGCGAGTCCGATGGAAGCTACAAGGCGTGGTACTCGTACCGAAGCAACGACTGGGGTTACCGCATCGGCTTCGCCACTTCGGCGGACGGACTAAGCTGGACCCGTCACGACGATCAGGCAGGCATCGATCGCGACCCGAAAGCTGGGAAGGATCAATGATCTGCTATCCGTTCGTGTTCGATACCGAGATCGGTCGCATGATGCTTTACAATGGCGGGCGATATGGCGATGCCGGATTTGGGATCGCGGTACTGGAGCAGGAATAGCGCCGCGATTCTAGCTGTGCCGCACGATCATGGTAAATTCGTAGAGCCATAATCCTGCAGCAGCGCTACCGACCGACCAAAGCGTCGCAGGCAGTACGAAAGCATCTCGCTCGCATCGCGTAGTATAGATTGGTGGCGCGGCGTTCCGGGTCACTTGATAGGCTAAGAACGTTGAACGCGAAGCCACGGCGACCAGCTCGCGCCAGAATATCGATCGTATCGTGGACATAGCGAACCCAAGCTTCGATCGGAACCTCGCCTTTGACATTAAAAATGCCGCTCGCGATCGCAAAATCTGCAGTTTCCGACGGGCTCGGCGCCAACCCGCCAAAGACAATCCGCATCCTCGTGCAGACCGCGAAGCCTCAGCTATCATATCTCGACGCAACATCGTAACCAACGAAACGACCCTGATAACCTTCCGCACGAAGGAAACGCAAGAAGTCACCAAAACCGCATCCAAGATCAAGGACCGAAGCACTCCTATCGGCTCCGAGCAGACGGAGAAACTGGCGATGACGTAAGTCGTGTGAGCCGGCGCCATTCCAATCGACGCCTTGCGAGGTCGGGCCATGGAGTGCGAGCTTCGACGAATAGTAGGCCGCAACTTCGCTGAGGATCGGATTCACTCCGCTCATCGTTCACCGCCTCGACCGCTTAACAAACAGGCCTTCGCCCCAAGCGGGAAACGTTGAATTTTCGTCGTAGAGCGTATGATAGATCGACTGTTTCCTCTCGAACCCCTTCTGATCAAGAAACCTGACCACATCGTCTTCAAGCGCGCCATTCTCGTACATTTCGACTACGTTCACTTCCGAAACAATGACGTCGACCGAAGATAAAAGCTTTTCCGCGCCCCGAAACGCTAGCAGCTCGGCACCTTGGATATCGATGTTGATGAAGTTGTACGCGGCAAACGCGATCTGATGTTTTTCGAACAACGCATCGAGCGTGATGGCTGGAACCTGGATTGTTTTTGTGGTGTGAAGCGTTTTGACGATTTCCTTAAATCGCTTCATCGGAAGAATGCTGGCGGGTTCAGTACTTCCCGAGCGGCTGGTATGAATATGGAAATCGACAGTGCCTTCCTTGTCGCAAATCGCAAAGTTGAAGATTCTGATCCTCGGATCACTGCCGAATTTTGAGACCAGAATCTGGTAGCAGTCGGGATTTGCTTCTATCAGAATGATGTTTTCGAACCCGTAGCTGAAATATTGCGCCACCTCTTGGCCGACGTCGGCACCCACATGGACGACGCCGACTTTGGCGATGCGGCGAAGCTCTTCGTGCTCGAAGATATTCTTCAGATCTTGATAGTGATCCTGCTCGGTAATGAGAGGGGCGACAGGCTGCTTCACGTCGCCGTGGCTCCAACCTGCACTGGCTTCGTCACTTCCGGATTGGGATAATCCGAACCCACGATGAGCGGCAGAATCATCCAGCGTCCATCGTTGGTCCGCCATTCGTAAGGCAAGTCCGGGTCGATCGGGTCGACACCATGATGGATTCCCGGCGACATTACCAGCATATCGCCGGGCTTCATGTAAGGATCGACATATCCCTTTTCGGCCGCTGGAGCCGACCGTGCAAAGACGCCCCCCTTCGAATAGTCCTTCCCGAATTCGGATGCGGCGACCAGAGTCTGGATTTGAGCGTGCTTGCCGACCGGGTCGATGTGTTCCGCCTGGTATCCACCGCCCTTGGGATAGTGGTGAATATTGACACGCGCGATAAAGCCATCCGAAGGGATATTGCCGAGAAATTCCTTTTCGGGAAAACCCGCCAGAAAATTCTTGATCGAGAAAATCTCCGAGAAGAAGTCGAACTTGTCCTTATTATGCGGATACCAACTGTGGTAATAGAAGGCATGCATCTTCTGCTTGACGTGAGCCTTTGGATAATTGTCGTGCAGGCGGTGATAATCTGGACAATCATCGTGCAACGGGTGCCAGCTGGCGTCTGACGTCAGCCCAATTTGAAACGCAGCATCGCGAAGGTCCTGAATACGGCCCGAATTGTAAAACGCCTTCACCACGAAGGCTTCCGGGGCGCCGATACGCTCCATGAATTCGCCAGTTCCCGAATAAACCAGGTCGATAAAGTCCTGTCGGGTGATCTCGGTGACGAGCATTGGCACCTTCCTCTAATTGTCAGCTGCGCTCTTGGCCGGCAACAAACCTTGAATGACGGTGAGCGTCGGCGGCGCCAGTGAGCGGATGCATTTGATCCAGCTTGCGGACCTTCGATTCAGAATTAGCCGACTGCATCCGGTGCACGCGACGGATCACCGTATAGGGTCGCCGCTTTGTCTCGGCCAGAATGTTGGCAATGTAAATGCCGAAAATCCCCAGGATCAGTGTTAT
>CAVUKM010000010.1:0-648511 GCA_963742085.1 uncultured Alphaproteobacteria bacterium
AATCGCTGAAGCGATAGCCGTGCTGGACGTCAGGGGAGTTGTCGAGGACACTGGTACACAAGACGACCGGTAATTCGAATTCGCGTAATGCTCATATCACTGGAGATCAAGGACGTCCGGGACATTGCAGACTGGATTGCAAACGGACCGTTCGACGTCGGCATTACGTTCATGCCGCTCGAAGACCCGCGTATCGACTGCGAGCTCCTCGTCAGGGCTCGCTACGCTCTCGTCACTCCGAAAAGCCGCCGCCTTGCACGGAAGCGCTTAGTGAATTTGAAGGACCTCAAGGGTGAACGCATGGTGTTGCCGTCCACAGGCAACCTCGCTCGTGACGAGCTGCGAGCCGCATTCGCATCAGTTGGGCTGCCATATCTCGGCGCCGTCGATACGCCATCGGCACTATCAGCCTGCCAGTTTGTGGCACTGGGCCTAGGCCTCGCTATCGTCGACCCCTTTACGGCTAGAGCATCGTTGGGATTCGATCTCGTGATTCGGCCCATTCGCCCGGCGGTCGAAATCTCCTTTGGGTTATTCTATCCGGCCAACCGGCCGCGTTGATCTCACCGATTCTGGCGAACGTCTACCTGCACTATGTGTTCGACCTATGGGTCCATCGCTGGCGCCTCACCAAGGCGTGTGGCGATATGATCGTCATCCGCTATGCGGACGACACCATCGTCGGCTTTCAGCATGAGTCGCGAAGCACGGGCGTTCCTTGACGATCTCAAGGAGCGAATGCGCAAGTTCGAACTGGCGTTGCACCCGGACAAAACCCGGCTGATCCGCTTTGGCTGCGCGAAAAAGGCGGCCAACGGGCCGCCTCGTTTGCGCTTAGGATGCAGACTACGCCGTTGGCGCTTTAGTACCCATAATTGCATCCGGAGTAGGCGTAATAGCCATTGTAACAATCGCCATATCCCAAGCCGGCGCCGAACAGCGAGCCTGCGATCAGGCCGCCTATAATACCTGGTCCGTAGTCGTCGTAACCGTATCCCCCGTAGCCGTATCCACCACCATAGCCGCCGTAGCCATAGCCACCGTAGCCTCTGCGGAATCCACGACCATATCCGCCTCTATAACCGCCGCCCGCAAAACGAGCGCCACCTCCGCGAAAGCCGCCTCCGGCTAGGCCGCCACGAAATCCACCTCCGCCAAAGCCTCCACCATGGAAGCCACCGCCGCCGTGGAAACCTCCACCTCCGCCATGTCCGCCACCTCCATGCCCGCCGCCAAAGGCCAGCGCGGGGGACGCTGCCGCAAGTGCCACTGCCAGGCAGGCAGCGCCTATCGATCCATATTTCATAACTGTCTTCTCCATTGCGGGTAATGGGAACAGCCATAAGTCTTAGCGGTTCCAAGACTGTAGATTCATAAACAATTCTTTAGTCAGTGAATGAAGTTAACTCCTTCAAACGTGATAATCCGGCACCGGAGTTTGAGTGGTACCGACGATCGAATGTCGTATCGTCAAGTCGGCCCTCATCGGCTAGCGCAACTCTGTTCTGATTACGCCGCCCCCCTCGGGACGGAGTTGCGCCTCCAATTTGCTCGCTGGCTTGGACCGGTAATCCACATGCGGAAAACATCTGGTCCAGAGCTCTTGCCTATCGGTCGTCCGCGCTGCCCCAAGTGTCAAACGCGGATGGTAACCGCTGCCGTGGAAGAGGGACCGGAAGGCTTCGAGCATCGCTCGTTCGAATGCTCCAAGTGCGGCCATAGCGAGAAAAATGTAATTGCATCCGACCCGATGAACACAAATGCCTTGGGTTGGCTAAACACTGAATTGCATCCGCCGAAATAAGGCGTCAGTTGGCAGTCTCTGTTATCGTTATCCGTCCTTTACCGCTGCATTCCTTGCACGGAGCAGGATAGATTTTGCGGCCGGGTGGTACTGCCTTAGTTACCTTGGGAAATCCGGTGCCATCGCATGCCGGACATTTAAGTTCAGTCGGCCTAGCAGGTGGCTTTTTCATTCAAATCTCCCGAAAAAAAAGAACAAGGTGTAAACTTCCACATTGGTCTGCCGAGCCGCGTCTAGCAATAGTGCGACTGCGCGGCCCCGTCCTCACCCCCAAAGCCCCGGGCGGAAATTTAGGCTCAGAGAAAATCCCGCAGCCGGGCGAGTTCAACAATATGCGCCGCCGATAAAACCGCGCTGACTAAATCAGACTGCGGAGCCGTGTGGATTTCATACAAATGATGCTGACCCACTGGCATCGCCATGAACTTCCGGATGCATTCATCGAGAGTGCCATCAATTATGAGATAGGGATGCGCTCCGAGGGAGGCGTTTACGCGTTCATTGTTGAGCGATGGCCATTTTCTTAGAGTTGCGGGAGCATCGAAATTGATTTCTGCGTTATCAGGCATGCTTGGTGTTTAGCCTTCTTTTTCTTTGCAAATTTATTACAGGGCTTCTCCGCCGCCTTGAAATGTAATTTATGTATGCTCACAGGGGAATAGGGATTTTCTTCAGCGCGCGTTTTAGGATCTCGGCTTTGCGAACATTTCAATGTGCTTGGCCTTTAACAGGCGCTTGATGGCTTACTTCTGATCATGATTACGTGCAGGTGCTGGGTGGGCTGAAAAAGGACACCGCTAAGCTGGTCGCGAAAAAGGCGGCCAATCGACCGCCTCTTTTGCGCTTAGGATGTAACTGCGGAAAGGGATGTCCTTGGCACCGTCAGTCGTCGTCTCCGCCGTATCCACCGTAGCCGCCATAACCTTCATAGCCGTAGGAGCCGTATCCCAAACCAGCGCCGAGTAGCGAGCCTGCGATTAAACCGCCTATAATACCGGGTCCATTGTCGTATCCGCCGTAGCCACCATAGCCGTAGCCTCCGCGGTATCCGCCCCGATAGCCCCGGCCAGCGAAGTGGGCACCGCGTCCATGAAATCCACCTGCGTGACCGCCATGAAAGTGGCCGCCTCCGTGGACACCGTGTCCACCACCGCCATGTCCGCCATCAGCCAGTGCAGGGGACGCTGCTGCAAGTGCCACTGCCAGGCAGGCAGCTCCTACCGATCGATATTTCATAACTGTCTCCTCCATTGCGGGTGAGAGGGGAATAGCCTTACATCTTGGCCGTTCCACGACTTTTGATTCATAAAGAATTCTTTAGTTGGTTTTGCCGCGGGTGTGGCTGGCCGGGCAAAGTGAATTAAGAAAATTTTTGTATGACTGCTTTGAAATACTGATAGCTACGATCAATCACTTAATGGAAGGACCCTCTATGAATAAGCTCTTGCTCGGTGCGATCAGTATTCTCGCTGTAGGCTTAGCAGCTTCCGCTTCCGCTTCCGCTGCCGATCTGCCAGCGCGAACTTATTCGAAGGCGCCGATGATGGCTCCGATGGTTGACTGGAGTGGATTCTATATCGGCGCCGAGGGCGGTGGGGGCTTCGGGAGTGACAGTCTCTTTTTCCCGGCTGCGTTTTCGACAACCGGTCGCTTCGACACGTCCGGCGGCGTCGCTGGTGGCGTCATAGGCTATAATTGGCAGGCTCCGGGAAGCAGCTGGGTATTTGGCCTTGAAGGCAACTTCGATTGGGCAGACATCAGCGGGACGGCCGTCTGCCCGAATGTAGCGTTCGATTGCAGTACCAACCTCAACAAGATATTCACGGGAACCGGCCGGATCGGCTACGCTTGGAACAGCGTTTTGCTGTACGCGAAAGGCGGTTATGCTTGGACGAGTGCTCGGGCCGACGTCGTTGATCCGGTAACCGGTGCAATCGGCGATAGCACGAGTCGCGTCGGGCGAGATGGCTACACCCTCGGCGCGGGCCTGGAGTACATGTTTGCGCCGGGCTGGAGTGCGAAGGTGGAATACGATTATTACAATTTCGGCGCCACGACCGCGAACGGAATTGCGCCGGGTGGCGTATTTATCGAGCCCATCACGATGACGAACTACTCGGTTAATTCCATCAAAGCTGGCATCAACTACCACTTCAATTGGGGCAACCCGGTCGTGGCGCGCTACTGATCTCTTTATTCTCCATCGACCTTAAAGCCCCGGCATCGTCCGGGGCTTTTTTGCGGTGGTGCGCCAGGCATGACGCGGAGCGCCGTGACTGGCGCGATTTGACCGGAGTGGTGTCCGGTCGATGCTTGGAGGTGAGCGAACGTCCGCTTACGAGCTACGGGTCCGGCACGTCGACGCGAGGATTGTCAGCTCGCACGGAAGTCTGGAACTGCGCGGGATCAACCTTCTTGCGCTGTGCCCACTCAACTAGGACCGGACGATACGTTGGATCGGCTCGCCAGCGTTTGAACACATTAGCGTCGATCGTCTCGTTGATGTTCACGTGGCTGCCGTCGTCCCGAATATCCGGTTCCCGGCCGATGGTACGATAAAGAGGCGGAGAGACCCAGGCGTACCATCCTGAGAGAAAGGACTTATAGGAGTCGGTAGTCGACGCCGTTACGGCATCTCCATCCAGGTAAGCTCGCTCCTGACGGGGCTACGGAGCCGCGGGATCTGCGTAGCCAAGCATCGGAGGCCTTCTCCTGCGACATCCAAAGCGACAGCGTCCAAAGCACGGCGTCTGGGTCCGCCTGCCGGTAGCGCGTAGGTGAAATTCCCTGTTACGGCCTAGAAATTCCCTGTTAGTCGAAATGTTTTCCCTGCTAATTCGCTCAGGGAATTGTTTGAGAGGTGGCTGCAGCATATCAGTTTCTTTCTCCGAAATGGGCTCTCAGAGACGCAAAAATCGCAAATTTCCCTGTTAAATTCCCTATTAGCAGGGAATTCGCGTGGAGATTGGTTCGAATGCCACTGCGTCGCCAGCCAAGGCGAATCCGCTTATGATGAGCGATCCGAAAGATCCGACACTTTGGGGATCACGTCCTGAAAAATTTCCCGGGCCAGGGTCTGCCCTTTCGCCAACCGCCGCCCGAGCGCCTCAACAAAGTGCCATCGTATCGCTCGCCGCTTTCCAGAACCGCGCTTTGATGCGCATCAATGCCGCAAGAGTTTGCGGCAAAAAAGTTAACCTGCGGGGCGGATGTGCGCGAGCATTGCCCGGATCGCGCCGCCGAAGGATCCTTGTTCGAGAAACTTGATGCCGAGATACCCGCCGCCGAGGATCGACAGCCAGGCAATCATGCTGCCGATCGCAAGCGTCGACATTCCCGTGATGCCCTGACCAATGGTGCAGCCGAGCGCCATGACGCCGCCGGCGCCCATCAGCGCCGCGCCGTAGAGATGGCGCACCAGATCATTGCGGTCCGCGAAGCTTTCGACCCGGAACGTTCCGGTCGCCACCGCCATCAGGAAGCTGCCGGTGACAACGCCGGCAACGACGGCAATGCCGAAATTGATGGTGGAGCCGGTAAAGGTCATCAGATATTGCAGGCTTTCGCCGACTGGCGCCACGAAGGTGATCGATGCGGGCGGGACCGGGTTGAATTCATCCGCCCCAAGAACGCCGGTGACGGCCCAGCCGGCCACGACGGTGAGGCCGACAATCAGGCCGGCGGTAATGTCGGGAGCGCTGCGCCGGAAGCTCGGGTCCTTGAAACAATAGACCAGGAATGCCAGGGCGAGCGCGGCGGCAGCGGCAATGCGCGCGGGGCCGGCTGGCAGTCCGACTGCAGCGCCCGCTATTTCGCCGAGGCTCTGGTTGCTGAGCCCCCGTGCCTTGAGATCGATGTTGGTGGCGGACTCGAGCTGCAGCCTTATCAGCGCGAGCAGACCGCGCGAAGTCATATAGGCAACGATGCCGAGCACCAGGGTGACGACGAGCGATTTCAGATTGCCGGCACCGAGGCGCACCAGCGTTTTGCTGCCGCAGCCGCCCGCCTGAGTCATGCCGAAACCGAACATCGCGCCGCCAAGGATTGCGCCGAGCCAGCCGAGATTGGATGAGAGATAGAGCGACTTGTTGATGTCGACGATAGCGCTGAAGTGAAGAGCCTGTGTGCCGACGATCGCAACCGCGATCGCAAGCACCCAGGCACGGAAGCGGCGGCCGTCGTCCGTCAGGACCAGATCGGATATCGCGCCCATCGTGCAGAAATTAGTGCGCTGCACGACGGCTCCGAACACGAGACCGACGGCGAAACCGCCAATTCCAACGAGTGTGGTCGTCTCGAGCTCGACCATGCGAAACTTCAGCTCCCAATGTCCACGTCAGCACTCGGTCATGACGCTACCCGCGGCGTCGCCTTTGTCGGACTGACAGGTCCAGCCCAACTTGAATTGGTACTAATGCACACCGGCGCCGCCGGGCGCCGCAACCGGCGAACAACGCCGCCGTAATGCATATGGCGATTTTAACTGCCCTATCAGCGGTATCCCGCAGCCCTCGCCGCATCTCCCCGCCGCTCATGTTATTTTATTATTCAAATAAATGAATATTACGGTCGGCATTGCGTCAAGCCTTCCCGGCGCGTTTTCGTCCAGGGTTTCGAAATTCATTTCAGGCCGTGGACACCGCAACGCAAAATGCTTATGAGTAAGCAGGAGAATTCGTGACGAGAGGTTATCTGAAACTCCGAATGCCAACACTATCGACAGGCAAGCGGAAGAAACGCTTTCCGACCAAGCCGCCAATCGACACCGACGCCATGCTCGACCACGCGCGAAAGGCGAGCGATTTCCTTAAGGCAATTTCGCACGAGACCCGTCTTCTCATTCTTTGTCTGCTGATCGACGGAGAAAAGACCGTCAACGAGCTTGAGCAGATTTTGAATGTACGCCAGGCGGCCGTGTCGCAACAGCTCGCGCGACTGCGCGCGGACGATCTTGTCGAGGCGCGCCGCAACGGAAAGAGCGTCCATTACTCG
The DNA here is from genome assembly GCA_963742085.1 of uncultured Alphaproteobacteria bacterium. Classification (GTDB taxonomy): domain Bacteria; phylum Pseudomonadota; class Alphaproteobacteria; order Rhizobiales; family Xanthobacteraceae; genus Bradyrhizobium. The sequence continues at coordinate 6,797 of CAVUKM010000010.1, forward strand.
CTCGCGCGGCCGGATGTCATCGAGGTCATCTCGGCGCTCTATCGCACCTTCTGCCGGTGACGCGATGCCGGAGCTCCTCCGGATCTTGACCGGCGTGTTTATCAGCCGAAACTTGGCACAACCTCGATGCCGGCACCGGCGGTCGCGCGGTCGACGAAGTGCGCGGCGGCGGCCACCACCGACTTGGTGGCCTGCTGGTGCAGGGCATGGCCGCAGCCCGCCAGTGAGCTGGTCTCGATCGTCACCGGCACGAGGGCCTGGAGTGCGTCGAGCTGCGCGCGCGTGAAGAACTCATCCTCAGTGCCCTGAATGGCGAGCACCGGGCAGCGAACCTGTCGGATGTACCGCTCGATGCCCCAGTCGCGCGGTTCCTCTCCGGTCCAGGCATCGACCAGCCGGCGAAACAATTGATCGGTCTTGCTGCCGTGGTAGCGGGCGAGCCGCGCCTTGAGATCTCCGTGCTCAAAGTCAGTGATCTGGTCGGCAATGCCCGCGATCGTCCGCGGCTCGCGGAAGAGATGGGGCGCAATCGCGACGACGCCGCTGACCAGATCGGGAAAGGCGCCCGCGAAGGTCAGGGCGATCGCAGCGCCGTCCGAGTGCCCTACCAGGATCGGGCGCCGGATCCGCATCGCCCGCAGCACCTCCGGCAGCAACTCCAGGGCTTCGTCGAGCAGATAATGCGGCGAATGCGGCGGCTCGAGCGGCGCCGAGTTGCCGGACCCCCAGCGATCGTAGACCATGACCGCGCAACCGGTAGCGGCTGCCAGCCGCTCGGGAACATCGCGCCACAGCCGGGCGCAGCCTAAGGCGTCATGCAGCAACACCAGGGGCGGCCTGTCGGCACGCGCCGCCGCGATACGATGGCCGCGCAGACGGCGCCCGGCCGCAACGAAGCTCAGCTGTCGTGTGGCTGCGAGGATGACATCGCGGATGTCGGCGGGGCCGAGGTTGAGGAATTCGGCCGGCGCGCGGGAAAAGAATTCGTCCACGATCGCCCCGGCATCGGCCAACTCGGCGCCGCGCAGGGCCGCCTCCAGGTCGAAGATGGTGCGTGGCGGCGTGACGAAGAAATCGCCGGTGATCAGCGCTTCGCGAATGCGGCGGCCCGGCCCTTCCAGTCGGATGTCGGCGCGCAGACTGCCGCCGCGCCGCGTCAGCGAGGCACTGACCAATGTGTCGTCCACCTCGGGGGCATCGATCATCTCGACGAAGTCGTCGCGGCCGATTTCCTCGCGATAGAGCCGGTCGGCGAGTTGCTCCTCGCAGGCAGAAACCTCGCCCCATTGCGGCAGGATGCCTAGTCCTTCGGCGAATCCTTCGAGCAGGCCCTGATAGATCGTCGCAAGGTCGGGAAGCCTGTCCTGCAGTATCTCGCGCATGGTGACGACGCGCTGGCGCGCTGATGCGAGGTCGCGCTTGGCGAGCTTCTCGACGGGCACCTTGAGGGCCGCGATCATCTCCCCTGGGTCGAAATCGATCAACAGCGTGCCCTGATAGAACAGGGTGTTGCCGTCGAAGAAGCCGCCAGTACCGCTGATCTTGCGGCCGTCGACTTCGATGTCATTGCGCGGACGATAGCGCGCGGGAACGCCGAGCTTGTTGAGCCCCAGTGCTGCGCTCTCGCAGATCCGTCGCGTTGTCTCCGTGAGATCCATCTGGCCGAGGCTCGCGCGATCGAACACGAGTTCCCATCCGATCTGGCCCCCGTCGAGATAGAGACCGCCGCCTCCCGTGATCCGCCGACCGACCTCGATCCCCCTGGTCCTGCAATAATCGAGGCGCACCTCGTGGCTGAGGATCTGATGGATGCCGACGAGGGCCGAGGGTCGAAACCGCAGGAACCGGATCGTGTCGGGAATCCGCCGCGCTTTATGCGCTTCGATCAGCGCCTGATCGAAGGCGATGTTGGCACGCCCGCCGCGAATGCCGGTATCGATCACCCGAAATGGCTTTGCCGCGTTGGAGGTCATATGTGTTCTCGTCTATTTCGGCAGCCCGCGCCGCAGCTGGCTTCGCACCTTGCGAATGTCCCGGCGATCGAGCTTGAACGGGTAGGAGGCGATATCGCGCACCGGCGAATCGCCATAGGGCCGGTCGCAGGCCGAGACGTCGGCTGCCTCCTTGCCGGGACAGCCGGACGTCCGGAACGCAACGCCGCCGTCGATCACCGCATCGAGTTCGTCCTGCGGCAAGCCAAAATCAATCAGCTGGCCATCGTGATCGAAGCGCATGCGGTCCAGACGATGGTTGCGATAGTCGATCAGATAACGGGCGAGTTGGACGCGGCGCCATTGCGGGCGCGGCACCGGTGGGAGATGGTCCATTAGCGAACCGCGTTCGGGGAAAAATGCAAACATGTGGCTGTGGCCGCCGAGGTCGCGGATTTTCTGCACCTGCGTGAGCACGTCGCGGTCGCTTTCGCCCATGCCGACAATGAGATGTGCGCCGAACCGCTCGGGGCCGAAGATCTCTGCGGCAGCGTGAAGGATTTCCCAATATTTGTCCCAGCTGTGCGGGGACTGCACGCCGTGCCCACGCGTGCGGTCGAACACCTCTGGATTGCAGGCATCCAGCGCGACGGTGAAAATTTCCGCGCCGAGGTCGTACAGTTCCTGCACGTCCAGCCGCGTCATGGTAGTTGGGTTCGAGAGGATCGACACCGGCACATGCTTGATGCGCTCGACCCATTTCTTCAGCACGACGCGGGTGTCGTCGTCGGAGCGCGGATGCGTGATCATGCTGATGCACATGCGGTGGAAGCGTCCGCCATCGCCGCCGGCGGCGACAATGTCAATCACCTGGTCGTAGGGAACCGCTGGCCAGTCGACGCGGATGAAGTTGCGGTCGGCATAGTTGCGTTCGGCCTCGCGATGGCGCGCGAGCCCGCAATAGGCGCAGTTGGCGCGGCATCCTTCAGGATATGTAAGCAAGAGGTTAAGGCAACGCGTACAGCTGGTGCGGTGCATATATCCGTTCATGACGCCGAGCGTGATCGCCGCCGCGGTCGACATCTGGACGTATTGCGGCGAACGCATGTTGGGAGTTAGAAAATTGTAGTTCGGCAGGTAGACGCCCTCGGGCTGCACGTCCTGCGTTTTCACCCGCGCGCCATTGCGCGCGTCCGCAGGCACGGCGCCGGGCGCACGTGGCTGCATCGTTTCCGGATCGTTGAACGCGCGCTTTTGATCGTCGAGGAAATCGGGCGCCGGTTGTCTTGGCATTTCGAGACAGCTCATGACTTCCTCTCCTGGTCTAGTATCTTCATGCCGCCCAATAATTGGACGAGCCGATCCATCCGTTGGCGAGCGCCCGCGCATCGGGGCGACCGCCATGTTGGTAACGCAGGAGCACTTCCCGTCGTCGACGCAGCGCGCGGCCGAGGGCTGCGTCAAAAATGTCGCCGAGTTCTTCCTCGTAACCGCCGGGGGCGGTTGCGCGTCCGCCAAGCCAATCCACTGCGGCGCGTCCGGCAAGCGTTCCCGATTGCACTGCTGAGGCGATGCCCGCGCCGGTAACCGGATTGGTCAAACCGGCCGCGTCGCCGGCCAACATGACGGGCACCGCCCCGAGACGACCGATCGAGTGCAGCCGGCCGCCCACTGCAATGGCGCCGCCGGTCGCGCCAAGAGCGTTTGTACCGATGCGGCGCAAGGAGGAAAGTTTGGCGATGAGTTCGGTGAGCATCGGCTTTAGCCGCTGCCGTTCTTCCATCACCACGCCGATACCGACATTGGCGACCGCTCCCTTGGGGAACAGCCAGCCGTAGCCGCCGCGATAGTCGGCGCTGAGGAAGATATCGGTGGCGTCGTGCGGTAGCACGAGCGGCACCGTAAGCTGCCTTGTATCGACAAGCGCCCGATTGATCCGGCCGATGGCCGCGCCGACCCGCGAATGAGGGCCGTCACAGCCTATCAGAACTCGCGGTTGCAGTATTCGGCCGTCTGAAATGCGGACCGTTCCGTCGGCGTTGACGGCAACCACAGATCGGCCGTATCGGCAGTCTGCTCCGGCGCGTGCGGCATCGGCAGCGAGCATCCGGTCGAACGCAGCCCGGTCGATCATGCGCCCGCGAAAATCGAGTGTTTCGTCGGGCGATTTGAATTCGGTGAAGGTCAGCATACGAGCCACCATCTGCCGGGTTACCGACCGTATGCCGGGTACGTCCCGTTCGATCATGGTTGGCACGAACTCGGCACATTGCACCGGGCACCCGGCCTCGGCGCGGCGTTCGATGGCAACGACGCCGTAACCGGCCTCAGCGGCAACCGCGGCGGCCCGGCTTCCGGCCGGCCCAAGCCCGACGACCACGACGTCTGGAGCTTCGTTGCCCATCCCGACCTTCATGCGGCGCAGGCCTTCCGCCCGCCCAGGCCGTCGAGCGCGATCGAGCAGCAGGCGTGCTCCTGCTCGACTGGCCGACCTATGGCGCGGGCAAGCGCCACGATTCCTTCAGCAGGATAGGCGATACCGTCGAAGCCAGCCATCACGGCATAGGCGTCGGTGATGAGCTTGTGGCGGCCTGCCGGCCGCACGCAGCCGAGTTGAACCGGCGCATGGTTGATACGTTGCCGGGCGGTGACCAAAACCTTGGCCACGTCGTCGGTGGATATGGTGGCGAAGGGGCGGTCCGCAGGCGCGTAAATCGGTGTCACCACGACGAGGATCAACGCTGCCACCTTGTAACGCGAAATGATATCGAGCGCGTTATGCTCACCGAGCAGTCGGCCATAATGCAGGCCGATGACGATGTGTGGCACGACGTCCATCGAGGTCGCCGACAATGCCGCCAGTGTCGTTTCGAAATCCGCCACTGTTCGGTCCAGGTGATAGACGTCGCGGATCGTTTCTTGCGCGCCGATCACATCCATCATCGCGACGTCGACGCCCGAGTCCTGCATGAGCCTGGCGCGCCTCTCATCGAGAAGGGCGGAATGCACGGCAATTCGCAGATGCGGAAAGTCCCGCTTGAGCCTTTCGAGGGTGGGATAGTAGCGATCGTATGGCACTTCGTTGCGCCGGTTCGATCCTCCGGAAAGTAGAAACCCGCGCAGGTCCTTGAGCAGCACAAGGTCGCGCACCTTGCGGTCGAGTTCCGCCGGGCTGGTTGCCGGAATCATCGGTTCCAGGATTTTCGCCTGGCAGTGATCGCAATTCAGCGCGCAGGCGCCGCCGGTGATCGAGAAGGCAGGGAAGCTCGCCTTGCCGCAGCCCTTGAGTTCGTCGCTGGCATAGGCGCGGAAGGTCGGCGTGTAGAAGCGCATCGGCGCGAGTGCGCGCCCGGACGCCGCTGCCTCCAGCGCCTCGACGAGGTCGCGATCGAACGGCAGATCGTCAAAGGATTCGATTTCCTGCAACTTCTCGAACCACGCCATTGCACTCCCCGCATTCACATGCAAAAAATCATATGTCTATGCTGGCATGGGGCACTGGTGCCGCATGCGGTCTTCTTTTCATTCCGGCCAGGCGAGCACATGAAAACGCTCTGCGTCCTGCAGCATTTTGAATCGGACTATCTCGGCCTGATGGAGGACCAGTTCGAAGGCCGCAACATTCGCTTCCGCTATTGCCGGCCGTTCACGCCCGGAGGCACGATCCCGGCCACGGCCGAGGGATATGACGGTCTCATCATTCTCGGCGCCGGGCCGCTGGGCATCGTCAGCGGCAATCTGATCCCCAGCCTCGCGCCGGAATTGCGGTTGACGCGCGATTTTCTCGCACGGGGTTTGCCGATCATCGGCATCGGCATCGGCAGCTGTATACTCGCAACCGAAGCCGGAGGCGGCGCCGACGAAGCGCCGCTGCGCTTTACGGTAGATAACGCACGACGCGTCGTTCCCCAGGCGCTGGGCGGCCATTTGCCGGATTGGTTCCCGATCGCCGTCTATATGCGCGATCGGCCGATGCTTCCCGCCGACGCCCGCATCCTTGCCGTCGATTCCGCCGGCGAGCCGGCGCTCTTTCAGATCCGCGACAATTGCTTCGGGTTCCTCGGTCATCCGGGAATCAAGTCGGCGATGATCGAGGACCTGATCATGGAATTCGATGAAGTGCCTGATGGCACTGCAGAAACGCTCGCTGATTTGCGTGCTGCGCAAAGCCAAATCGCCGCTGCGCTGGGCGAAGTCATGGTGGGCCTGGTCCAAGCGACGCATTTGATGCAGCCGTCTCCTTAAACCGCGCTCTCCCGAACGACGAATATTTTTCCAGCGCCCTATAGCATATATTCATATATTAGAATATGTATTTTTACAAAGGGCATTTCGACCGTCTGTCTGAGGGTCGCTTGCGGCGCAGAATCAAAAACAAGAATAGTTTGAATGGGACGGAGGAATGGCGAAGAAGCTCATCATCATCATGGTCAATACCGACCCGCGGAATGGCGAGGAATTAGGCGCGCCGTTCTTCCAGGCAACTGTCGCTGCGGCGATGGACTATGAGGTCGAGGTCATCTGCACGGCGACGGCGGGCCAGTTGATGAAAAAGGGTGTGGCCGAGAAACTCGTGGTGAAGCCGGGATCGCCGAAGTCGGTCTACGATTTCATCAAGGACGCTCACGGCGCCGGGGTGAAGTTCTATTGCTGCTCCCCCAACCTCGATCTTTTCGAGATGACCGAGGAAGATCTAATTCCCGAATGCGAAGGTATCGTCGGTGGCGCCAAGGTCATCGAGGAAGTGATGGAAAACGACGACGCGCGTGTCCTGACGTATTGAGGGCGACACACAGATGGCGAGCGGTGTAGCGGCGGAGCGGACGGCCATCGGCGATCCTGTGTCGGGTGCGCCGGTCGTTGCCTACGAGAAGCTCGAAGAGGTGTTCGAGGATATCCGCTCGCACGTCCTTTATGACCACGAATTGCACGGTTGCCTCAACTGCGGCATCTGCACCGCGACCTGCCCCTCAGCGCATTATTACGACTATTCGCCGCGCGAGATCGTCCAGCTTCTGTGGACCGAGAATCTCGAAGGCATCTATGACGCGATGCAGGAAAAAATCTGGTCCTGCGCCCAGTGCTACACCTGCGCCGCCCGCTGCCCGTTTCAGAACTCTCCCGGCGGGCTTGTCATGATCATGCGCGAGGTCGCGATCAAGCACGGCATGCAGTCGGCAAAGGATGTGCTGCGGCCATTCTCGCGCGTGCTGCTCAAGGTGATCTCCACCGGGAACCAGCTCGCGCCCAACATGATCACCCGCGACGCCTTCCCGGATTGGGGGCCGAACGTGACCAAGGTCGATGCACCGCTCAACATTTTGCGCAAGGCGATCCCGGTGCCGACCATGCACACCATGGATACGGCCTGGGAAGTCAATCTGAAGACGTCGGTCGAGCTCTACACGATTTGGGAGGCGACCGGCGTGCTCGATCAGCTCGAGACCATCGACCAGAATCTGTTCGACGTCGTCAACGATGTGATGGACGAGAAGCGCGACGAGTACAACGAGTGGCTTGAGGAGCAGAAAGAAGATTCGGACGCGGAAAATTAGCAGAAACAACCGCGGGCGAGGATCAATGCCGAGGATCTATGGAGGAAACGATGGACGATAAACGTAACGACGGTCAGCCGGCGTTCACGGGTTTCGGCGCCGAGTGGCGTCCGTCCAGCCTGACGCCGAGCGATGCGCGGGCCGCCACCTCCTGGGTGGAAACCAAGATCGACCGCCGCTCGATGCTGACCAACAAGGACCGCGTCCACGACATTCGTGACGCCATGTGGCAGCTCGAGAAGGACGGCGAAATTCTCGTCCATCGGATCGACGAGCGGCATGAGCCGGTGGTGGCGCGCACCCTCTACGGCTGGGAAAAACGCATCCCCACCACCAACCTCTGGCAGCACAAATCCTGCGGGCAGTGCGGCAATATCCCGGGCTATCCGTCGAGCGTGATGTGGCTGATGAACAAGCTCGGCGTCCGCTATCTCGACGAAACCGATCAGACTTCGTGCACGGCGTGGAACTATCACGGCTCCGGCATCGGGAACGTGGTCAGCCTCGCCGCCGTGTTCCTGCGGAACTTCCACCAGGCCTATGTATCGGCCAAGGCGCAGGGTTTGCCGGTCGGCACCTATTATCCGCTCATCCATTGCGGCACCTCCTTCGGCAATTACAAGGAGATGCGCATCTTCCTGATGCACTCGGCCGAGCTGCGCGAGCAGGTGAAGAAGATCCTCGGCAAGCTCGGCCGCCTGGTCGATGGCAAGCTCCTGATCCCTGAAGAGATCGTGCACTACTCGGAATGGCTGCACGTGATGCGCCACCGCATCAAGCAGCACCAGGTCGTGGACGTCAGCGGCATCCGCGCCACCGTCCACCCGGCTTGCCACGTCTACAAGATGGTGCCCGAGGATGTGATCTATGACGAAACGGTGATGGACGGCAACCGGGTCGCCGTCTCCACCGGCCTGATGCAGACCCTCGGTGCGCAGGTGATCGACTACTCCACCTGGTACGATTGCTGCGGATTCGGCTTTCGTCACATCATCGGGGAGCGGGAGTTTACCCGCTCCTTTGCCATCGATCGCAAGATCAAGGTGGCCGTGGAGGAGGCGAGAGCCGACGTGATGGTCGGGCACGATACCGGCTGCATCACCACGCTCGACAAGAACCAGTGGATCGGCAAGGCGGTCGATAAGGTTTATGCGCTGCCGATCCTGGCCGACTGCCAGTTCGCCGCACTCGCACTGGGCGCGCATCCCTACAAGCTGGCGCAGTTGCACTGGCACGCCTCGCCGTTCGAGGGGCTGCTGGAGAAGCTCGGCATCGACTGGCAGAAGGCCAAGGTCGAGTTCGAGGCCTACCTCGAGGAGGTCAAGGCCGGCCGCATTGAAACACTCTATGACCCCAAGCGCGCGATCACGTCGGGTCCGGGTTATGTCAAACCCCGGCCTGTCGCCGCGCTTCCAGGAGCTGAGGCATGAATCGTCCTGTTCTCATCGTCGGCGGTGGTCCCTCGGGGCTTTCGGCTGCCCATGCTTTGGCCATGGCCGGCCAGCGCGTTGTCCTCGTCGACAAGTCCGAGCGGCTCGGCGGTGCGCCGATCCTGTCGGGCTACGCCAAATTAGTGCCGTCGGGCGAGTGGGCCAGGGATGCCATCGGCGGCATGGTGCAGCGGGTCGAGAGCAACAAGCTCATAGAGGTCCGGAAGAACGCGACGGTCAAAACCTTCGCCGGCGGTCCCGGCGATTTTCGCGCGACGCTGTCCGACGGCTCGCAAGTGGAGGCCGGCGCCACGATCCTTTGCACCGGCTTCACCCATTTCAACTCCGTCAACAAGCCGGAATGGGGCTTCGGCACCTATCCCGATGTCGTCACCACCACCCAGGTCGAGCAGATGTTCTCTTCCGGCAAGGGCGTGCGTTGTCCGTCCGACGGGCGCGAGCCCGAGCGGGTCGCAATTCTGTTGTGTGTCGGCTCGCGCGACCGCCAGATCGGCCGCGAATGGTGTTCGAAAATCTGCTGCACCGTGTCGTCCAACCTGGCGATGGAGATCCGCGAAGCGCTCCCGAAGTGCAGCGTCTACATCTACTACATGGATATCCGCACCTTCGGCCTCTACGAAGATCTCTACTACTGGGAGAGCCAGGAGAAGCACAAGGTCAAGTACATCAAGGCGCGTATCGCGGAGGTAACCTCGGACGGCAAGCGGCTGATTGTGAAGGGCGAGGACACGTTGGTGAAGCGCCCGATCAGCATTCCCTTCGACATGGTCGTGCACGCCATCGGCATGGATCCCAACGTCGACAACATGACGCTGTCCGCGGTGTTCGACGTGAAGCTGGAGAAACACGGCCACATCCAGAAGGCCTCGACCTATTCCAGCATGTCGGCGACCTCGCGGCCCGGCGTGTTCGTCGCCGGAGCCGCGACGGGACCCGAGACCATCGACAACTCCATCGCGCAGGGACAATCCGCGGCGATGGCGGCGCTAACCCTGGTTCGAAGTGCCGTGCTGGAGGCGGCCGAGTGATGTGGGCGATCGGCAGCCATAAAGCCAGGGTGGCGCCCGCACCGGCGCGGCCGGTGCTCGATCTGTCCGGCCCCAAGCTGCGGCGGGCGTTTGAGAATCTGGTCGACGCCGCCGACGAAACCGGCGGTGTCGAGCGTTACGTCGGCGCGCTGGCGCTCAAGGCCTCGCTGTTCGAGGAGGTGCTCGGCAAGGGTCAGGTCGGCGAATTGACCGAGCCCGAGTTCTACGATCTCGCCGCCTTTACGACACCGGTTCGCCGGCGGATCGGTGCCTGGCTCGGCCGCAACGGTTTCGCCGCGATGCGCTCCCGCCTGGTCGCGTTGCTCGACGGCTGGTCCGATGCCGGCACCGCTGATCAACGCATCGGCGCGTTCGTGGCGAGCTTTCCCGCCGATCGCGAGCACCGCTGGTCGCGCGACCTCGCCGCCGAGGTGCTGCACTTCACCGCGCCCGAACGCTATCCGCTGATGACGCGCTGGATGTGGGACGCCAAGGTCAATACCGGCGTGCTGCGCGAAATCTGGTACTGCGATAACGATGTCGAGCCGGGCGTCATCGCAGTCGGCGATGGCTTTGCCACCTTCACGATGCTGCGCGAAGAGCTGGAAGGCTTTCTGCAGGCGAACGGCGTGTTCCGCGACCTGGCGTTCTACATCGACCTGCTCTGCGCCCACATCTACGCCGCTTACATCAACGACAGGGGCGGCCAATATCTGCACGCGGATTTCTGCGGCGGTGCCAAGGCCGACGCGATGGCGCACACACGCCGAATGCTCGGGCTCGACGCAGTCGATACCGAGTCGGGCCGCACCCGCCTCAAGCTGATCGACGGCGAAGCCTACGTGCTCGGCGAACCGCGCCAACTGAGCTCGTGAAGGGACAACAATGCCGATTCACGAAAAATCGCTGATCCGCCCCGAGAATCTCGTCACGCACGAACAGTTGGAGATCGACGGCGTCGACGTCTCCGGGCACTGGAGCACGTTCATCACCTCGCGCGCCGTCACCGACTACAACGAGCAGATGGAGGAGGAGATCGCCGCGCTCCCGGGCGGCGAGTTCATTCACCGCTGCTGGCAATGCGGCTCCTGCACCAACGCCTGCACGGTCAACGCCATCAATCCCGACTTTAATCCACGTTACTGGATTTACCTGATCCGCATGGGGTTCGAGGACGAGCTGCTGCGCGACAAGGATATTATCTGGCAGTGCGTCTCGTGTAACAAATGCACCTACGCCTGTCCGCGCGACGTCAATCCGGAAGGCGTGATGAAGGCGACAGCGCATTGGCTCGAGCTCAAGGGCCACACCGAGAAGAAGCCATCCACGGTCTTCGACGAGGTTTTCTCCGGGCAGGTCTTCGCCACCGGCAAGATCGAGGATGGCCGGGTGCTCAAGCAGTTCTTCGCGCGCACCAAGCAACCGCTGTTGCAGGACTGGCTCGTCGCGCTGGTGCGCGGCCTGGCCAGCCGGCTGCCGGTCGGTTTGCTGATGAAGCTAGGCCTCGCCACCCTGTTCCAGCCGCGCACCCGTGACTGGGGCGCCGCCAGCGCCGCGATCGAGGAATATGTCGAAGAGTGCGAGATGGCCGCCCGCAAGGCGCTTCGATTAGACGTGCAGGGAGCCGAGTGATGAGCGGCAAGTACAAAAAAATCGCCTATTACCCGGGCTGTGCGCTCGAAGGGACCGGGCATGCCTATAACCGCTCCACCAAGGAGCTCGGCAAGGCGCTGGGCCTCGACATCGTCGAGCTCAAGAACTGGAACTGCTGCGGTGCCATGGAGGTCAAAAACGTCGACCCCAAGCTGCAGACCTATTTGTCGGCTCGTAACCTGTCGATCGCCGAAGGCATGGGCTTCGACACCGTGATGGCGCCGTGCAACGGCTGCTATCACAATCTCAAGAAGGCCGAGTACGATCTCGCCAACGATCCCGCCTCGCGCGAGGTCACCGAGAGGCTCTCGCGCAAGGCCGGGCACGAGACCTACGAGGCGGGCAAGGTCGAGACGATTCACGCCCTCGACTGGATCAAGCAGGCGATCGGTGAGGAAGGCCTGAAGGCGCGGGTGAGGAATTCGCTCAAGGGCCTCAAGATCGCCAATTACTATGGCTGCATGTACACGCGCCCGCGCCACATCTTCCCGGAAAAAGATAAGGGGCCGGGCTCGGAATCGACCTCGAAGCCGCATTTCATGGACGACCTGCTGGCCGCGGCCGGCGCCGAGAATGTCGAGTATCCGCTCAAGACCGCCTGCTGCGGCGGAGCTCACACGCTGTCGGACAGCGACACCTCGACCAAGCTGGTGCTCAATTTACTGACCACCGCCGAAGCCTGCGGCGCCGAGGTGATCGCTACGGAATGCCCGACCTGCCACACCGGGCTGGAAATGCATCAGGTTCGCGCGGAAAAAGTCTTTGGACGCAAGACCAGCGTCAAGATTCTTTATTTTACCCAGCTTCTCGGCATGGCGCTCGGCCTGTCGGCGCGGAAGGTTGGCGTGCACGAAAACCTCTCCGATTCCTCCGATCTCTTGCGCGCGCGAGGGCTGGGGCAATGACCGACGTCCGGACCATGAGCCTCGACGACGTCGCGGCGCGCCTCGATGCCATGGTTGCAACGCCCGATGCTGCGCTCGCGGCGGCGGCACGGGACATCGCTGATGAATTGCTTGCGCTCGGCGAGACGATCCTCGAAGTCTGGCTGTCGGCGCGCGGCGAGACCCCGACGACGCGCGCCGTCGAAGGCTTCCGCCTGCTGGCGCTGCATCGCCAAGGCGCGCGCGGCGAGCCGAGCTTCAACGCCTGCCGCGAAACCTGTCGCGAGCTCGTTTACCACCACAATCTCGTCCGGCTCGAGCCTGCCCATGCCGACGTCGCCCGCAGGCTGCGGCTCGGTGCCATGGTGGCGCGCCATCTGCAGCTTTTCATCGGCGGCAAGCTGGAGGTAGCGGGGCTCGGCGAGTTCTGTTGTTCATCGCGGCCGCTGCGTCAACACGAAGCATCGGCGCAGCCTGTCGCAAACGTTTGATAAAGGAGGACTCGATGCCGACCGTCCGTGGCTGCAACCTTCCCGACGAGCTTCTCTACGATGTCGAGAACAACATCTGGTATCGCGAGAACGCCGACGGCACCGTGACACTCGGCATGACGGCGGTCGCCGCGGCGATGGCCGGCCAGCTTGTCGCCTTCACCGCAAAGAAAGCTGGCCGCTCGGTGGACGCGGGCAAATCGTGCGCCACCGTTGAATCCGGCAAATGGGTCGGACCGGCGAAAATCGCGTTCGACGCCGAAGTGACCGAGGTCAACGATGCGCTCACCGTCAACCCCAAGCTCGCCAACGCCGATCCCTATGGCGAAGGCTGGATGACCAAGGTACGTCCGAAGGATTGGGCGGCCGCCAAGACCAAGCTCGTTGCCGGCACCGCGGTCGCCGGGCCGTACGAGACGAAGATGACCGCCGACAATTTTGCCGGATGCGCTGGTTAAAAACAATGAGCCGTCCGTGAGTGAAATCGCCGAAACCAAGATGACGATGGTGAGCCGCGGCCTCGGCGCCTTCACGGCCGGGCAATCCTATTTTTCTGGCGTGCTGACGAGCCTGATCATCGCGATCGCCGCGACCTTCCTGTCCGAGCATTACGGCGGGCCGGTGATGCTGTTTGCGCTGCTGCTCGGCATGGCCTTTTATTTCTTGTCGCAGGAGGGACGCTGCGTCGCTGGCATCGAGTTCGCCTCCAAGCGCATTCTGCGTGTCGCGGTCGGCCTGCTCGGCGCGCAGATCACGATCGCCGAGATCATGAAGCTCGGCACGGCACCCGTCATAATGGTGGTCGGCGCGGTGGCCTCCACCATCCTTTTCGGCTGGCTCGCGGCACGCATCATGGGGCTGAGCCGACCGTTCGGAATTCTGACCGCCGGCGCCGTGGCGATCTGCGGTGCCTCCGCGGCGCTGGCAATTTCGTCGGTGCTGCCGAAGGGAGAGAACCACGAACGCGATACCGTCTTCACCGTAATCGGCGTCACAGCGCTGAGCACGATCGCAATGATCGTCTATCCGGTTATCATCGCCTTCTTCCATCTCGATCATGCGGCGGTGGGCGTATTCCTCGGCGGCACCATTCACGATGTTGCGCAAGTTGTCGGCGCCGGCTTCAGCGTCTCGGAGGAGACCGGTACCGTCGCCACCTTCACCAAGCTGTTGCGGGTGGCGATGCTGTTGCCGGTGGTGGTGACGCTGTCCTACGTGTTCCGCGCCCACAATGTCGGCAAGGCCGGCCGCCAATTGCCCGGGTTTCTCGTCGTCTTTGCTGCTCTGGTGGTGCTCAACAGCATGGGTGTCATTCCGGAACCCGTGCTTGCGGTCCTCAAGAATGTCTCGCGCTGGTGCCTGGTGACGGCAATCGCGGCGCTGGGGATGAAGACATCGCTCAAGGCGATGGCGGACGTCGGCGGACGGGCGATCGCGCTGATCGTCGCGGAGACGGTGTTTCTGGCCGTCCTGGTCCTGGTAGTCGTGGTGTGGAAAGTCTGAATGCGAAAACGGCGCAGTCGCGCCTGCAAAGATCGAACACAAAGGTGATACAATGAGCAATGAAGCCAATACCAAGCGCATGTCGATGATCGTCACCAAGGGCTCGCTCGACTGGGCTTATCCGCCGTTCATCCTGGCGACGACCGCGGCCGCCATGGGCCTCGAGGTGACGATGTTCTTTACCTTCTACGGGCTCACGCTGTTGAAGAAGAATCTCGACCTGAAGATTTCCACACTCGGCAATCCGGCGATGGAGATGCCGATGTTCGGCATGCATATCGGCATGCCCAATCTCGTCTCCGCCATTCCCGGCGTCGACGCGGCGGCGACGACGATGATGAAGAACCTGATCAAGAAGAAAGGCGTCGCCTCGATCGAGGAACTGCGCGCCATGGCGATCGAGGCGGACGTCAAGATGATCGCCTGCCAGATGACCATGGACCTTTTCGAATACACCAAGGACGATATGATTGAGGGGCCGGTCCTCGGTGGCGCCGCCACCTACATCGAGACGGCTACCAAGAGCGACATAAACCTGTTCATTTGAGTTCGTTTCCAGCATTGTATTCACCGAGGAGACAAAATGGCTGACCAAATTCTAGATGCCAAGGGATTGAACTGCCCGTTGCCGATCCTGAAGGCCAAGAAGGCGCTCAAGGACGTGCCGATCGGCGGCACGCTTCAGGTGCTCGCTACCGATCCCGGTGCAGTGAAGGATTTTGAGGCGTTCTGCCGCACAACCGGGAACGACCTGCTCGAATCCAGGGCGGAGGGCAAGCAGTTCGAATTCCTGATCAAGCGCATGTCGTAAGTCGGCGAGGCCTTGTCGTGCCGGCTCGTACCAAAGAACGAGCAATCCTCGCGTGAGCGCGGCACTGCTGTTAAGAAAAGCACTAGGAGGAACACATGAGGACCGCTATTTTGGGGCTGGCTCTGGCCCTGCTGCTAAGCCCGGCCTTCGCGGGCGATTACCAGCCCGTCGATGTCAATAAACTGCCTTTGGTCAAGCAGACCAAGCTCGGCCTCTACCTCTCGGCGCCCGAGGCCTATAAAATGAAGTCGGAGGGTGGCGCCAAGGTGCTGTTCGTCGACATTCGCACCAAAGGCGAATTCCAGTTCCTTGGCACCCCGACCGTCGTTGACCAGAACATCCCCTATATGGAGATCGACGATCCGGCGAGTTGGGACAAGAAAAACAATCGCTACACCATGTCGCCCAATTCGGATTTTGTCGGCGCGGTCTCTGCGCTCGCGACCCACATGAACGGTGGCAAGAGCGACCCGATTATCCTGATTTGCCGCTCCGGCGACCGCTCCTCGCGCGCCGCCGATCTGTTGCAAGAAGCCGGCTATACCAAGGTTTATTCGGTGGTGGACGGATTCGAGGGTGACATGAGCCCCGCAGGGCGCCGCGATGTCAACGGCTGGAAGAACGCCAACTTGCCCTGGACCTACAAGATCACCGAAGACCAGGCCTACATTCGCTGATCCGGCGCATGGGGAGAGTATCGATCGTGAAATTTCTCAAGCTCGGTGTCTCCGCTGCGGCGATTGGACTGGTGGTTGCCATTGGCGGCAGCTACCTGGCGCCAGTCTTGTTCGCGCCTCGGCAGAATTTTCATGTGAATTCTGCCGATCCGGCCCTGGTCGAACGGGGGCGGTATATCGCGCAAGCGTCGGATTGCGTGGCGTGTCATACCGCAAAAGGGGGCAAGGCGTTCGCTGGCGGTCTGGCGATGCAGACGCCGATCGGCACAATCTATTCGACGAATATCACGCCGGACAAAGACACCGGCATCGGCGGATACGACTTCGCCGATTTCGAACGGGCGGTCCGTCATGGCATCCGCAAGGATGGCTCCCCGCTCTATCCGGCGATGCCCTACGTTTCCTATTCCGTGCTGACAGATGAGGATGTGCAGGCGCTCTACGCCTATTTCGTTTCCGCAATTCAACCGGTCGCGCAAAATAACCAGGCCTCAACTATCCCGTGGCCGACCAATATGCGTTGGCCGCTTGTCTGGTGGCAGGTGCTGTTTGGTGGTCATCGCAGCTTCAAACCGCCGGAAGCCGCGACGGCGGAGGTGGCGCGTGGCGCGTATCTCGTGGAGGGAGCGGGGCATTGCGGCGCCTGCCACACGCCGCGCGGCGTGGCCTTCCAGGAGAAGGCCCTCAAGGATGGACCTGGTGGCGATTTCCTCTCCGGCGCGGAATTGGAGGGGTGGTATGCCAAGAGCCTGCGTCACGAGGACACCGGGCTGGCAAGCTGGTCCCAGCAGGAGATCGCTGATTTCCTCAAGACGGGCCGCAACGCCCGTACGGCGGCGTTCGGCAGCATGGCCGAAGTCATTCAGCACAGCACGCGACATTTGAGCGACGCCGACGCATCGGCGGTTGCCTCCTACCTGGCAAGCCGCTTGGCCCGGCCTGGCCATGCCGCATCCGCGCCCAGGGCGGAGGATGCGACGACTGCGAAGCTTTACGAAGGCGCAGACCATAGCCCCGGAGCGCTCGGCTATGTCGCGCAGTGCGCGCCTTGCCATCGCATGAACGGTAAGGGCACTCCTCGGCTATTTCCCGCCCTGGCGGGCAATTCGGTCGTGGAGGCGGCCAATCCGAGTTCGCTGATCCAGATCACGCTCACAGGCGGCGCGATGGCCAGAACCCCGGCGGACAAGACGCGCCCTTCCATGCCTGAACTGGCCAGGCTGGACGACCGCACTGTGGCCGACATTCTCACCTTCGTCCGCACCAGCTGGGGGAACAAAGGATCGCCGGTCTTTGCGAGCGATGTTGCCACCATGCGTGGGGTAATCGCCCAGAAGCCGTTCGATCATCTACCGGAAAACGCGAAGCCGCTGTCGTCGGCCCGTGCCGAGGACGTCAAGGCCGGGCAGGAGCTGGCGCTTGATCGTGCCAAGGGCAATTGCCTCGCCTGCCACACGATCAAGGGCGGCGATGCGCCGAGCAGCGTCGGCCGCGAGTTGGTGGACATGAAACGTCGCTTTCCCGATCGCGCCGATCTGGTGGAGATCCTGACCAACGAGCCGGTGCGCAATTCGATAGCGCCAATGCCTGCCTTCGGCCGCAATCATATTCTGACCGGGGTCGAGATCGAGAAGATCATCGACTTCCTCTACACGCTGTGATCGACATGGTTCATCGCAATCCAAACGCGGAATTCCGGGACGGTGAAAAACGCATGATCAAGGCCAGCTGGCGTCGCCGATCTGCAGTCGCCCTGAATGTCGTTTGCGCTCTGCTGCTGGCGGCAGCGTCGGCGAAGGCCGCCGACAAGACCGACCCGGAAACAGATCGCAAAGCTTTTCAGGCATTCTTCTTCGCCAAATTTCCTGACGTGGCGAAGGACGATTTCGGTAATGGCCCTTATGCGGTCAACGAAGTGATGCGCAAGCAGTGGAAGGAAATCATGGAATTTCCCCCCTACGAAATCGCGCTCGACGAAGGCCGCGCCGAATGGGAGAAGCCGTTCGCCAACGGCAAGCATTACGCCGACTGTTTCGACGACAAAGGCGAGGGCGTCCGGCAGACCTACCCGCGCTTCATTGCCGAGACCGGCCAGGTCGAGACGCTGGAAGGTGCGATCAATCGTTGCAGAGTGGAGAATGGCGAAAAGCCACTCGATCCAATGACCGGCATCATGGCGTCGCTGGCTGCCGTGATGTCCGAGTCCTCGCGAGGCAAGCCGGTCGCGATCGCCATTCCGGACGATCCCCGGGCGCTGGCCGCCTATGATCGGGGCAAGGAATTCTTCTACTCGCGCAAAGGCCAGCTCGGCGTCTCCTGCGCGTCGTGCCATATGTCGCCGGCGGGTGAACGTATGCGCGGCGACATACTGGCCCCGGCGCTGGGCATACTCGCGGCGATGCCGATCTACCGCTCCGATTGGGGCAGCATGGGCACCTCAATTCGTCGTATCTCCACCTGCTCGTCGCAGACCCGCGCGGTGCCGTTGGATGCCGACGACGAGGACTATCGCGATCTTGAATACTTCCTTTCCTACATGAGCAACGGCATTCCCATCGTCGGTCCGGGGACTCGTCCATGATACGTGCAATCATTCTTGCGGCAGGGCTCGCATCGCTGAGCTTACCCGCTCTGGCAGCCACAAAGGCGGAAGCCGAAGCGGCGCTCGCCGCCGCGCAAGCGGCCGAATCGGAGGCGATCGCCGCCAAGGCGGCATGGACTCCGACCGAGACCGCCTTGTCCAATGCCCAAAAGGCGCTCGCTGCCGGGAAGTGGGACGAGGCGAAAGCGGCCGCCGATGAGGCGATGACGCTGGCCAAACTTTCAGTGGAACAGGCCGATGAGCAGAAGACATCCTGGCGCAACGCCGTCGTCCGCTAAGTGTCGCCAGCTCCATCGTGGCTGCGCGTTGTCGCGAATTCCTACTGCTCGGCGACCGTCCGCCGACGCGTGCTTTCCGCTTTGATCATCACTCCAGGGAGAAACTCATGAATCTCAGACACCAAGCCAGCCGTCGCGGATTTCTGCGCCTGACCGGCCTTGCGGCCTCGGTCTTGGCGCTTGCGCCACGCCTGGCGTTCGCGGCCTGGAACAAAGCCGCCTTCGAAACAAAGGCGCTTGCCGACGCCTATAAGGCGCTTGGCGTCGAGTCGCCGATTGCCAGCGGCGACGTTCAGATTAATGCCTCGGATATCGCCGAAAATGGCGCCGTAGTGCCAGTCGAGGCAATCAGCAAGATTCCTAACACCACCCAGATATCCTTTTTGGTGGAAAAGAATCCGACCACGCTCACCGCCCAGTTCGATCTCGGACCCGATATGCTTCCCGAGATCAGCACACGCTTGAAAATGGCGCAGACGTCCAATGTTATCGCGCTGGTGAAGGCCGATGGGAAATTCTACACGGCGACCAAGGAAATCAAGGTGACGCTCGGCGGCTGCGGCGGCTGAGGTCACGGAAGCTCTGGCGCTGGTCTTCGAGCAGCCCGCGCCCGTTCGTTCGAATTCGAAATCAGAGGAGAAATTTCGTGGGCCTTCCAATGAAAATCCGCGCCACCAGCAAGAACGGCGTGACCGAAGTGAAAGTGTTGATGAACCATGTGATGGAGACGGGATTGCGCAAGGATCCCTCGGGCGAAATCGTTCCCGCCCTGTTCATCAACGAGGTTACCGCCAAGCTCAACGACAAGGTGGTGATGCAGGCACAATGGGGCCAGGCGGTGGCGAGGAACCCCTACCTGGCCTTCAAAGTAAAGGGCGGCAAGTCGGGCGACAAGGTGACCGTCTCGTGGACGGACAGCTCGGGCGACTCCCGCACGGACGAGGCGACCGTAAGCTGAGCAGGGATTGCGGTGCCGACCACGCGCCGCCGAAGTCTTCGAGTAGAAGTACACGAAAACCGCGCGCGACACTGGGGCAGGGTTCACGATTCCAAGGCGTCCAACGCCTGCCCCGGCATGCCGCGCAGGGGCACGCACGGGCATCCTCATCGAGGCCCAGCTCCGCGATCTGATGACTCTGCCTTTCGATTCCAGTTCACTTGTCAATCAATAAGCCAAAGTTGGGGGCCGCTCTAATGGATCGTCGAGAATTTCTGCACCTTCTTGGCATGGCAAGCATGGCAGGCATGCCGCTGCCCCTGTCCGCGGCTCGTGCCGAACAGGCGGCAGAGGAACTTTACGGCGCGCCGGCCTTCGGCAACGTTTCTCTTCTGCACATCACCGACAGTCACGCGCAACTGCGGCCGATCTATTTCCGCGAGCCCAACGTCAATCTTGGCGTCGGCAGCATGGCAGGGCGGCCCCCGCACGTTGTCGGCGAGGCGTTTCTCAAACAGTTCGGGATTGCGCCAAATACACGGCTTTCTCACGCCTTCACTTACCTCGATTTCGAGCGCTATGCCCCGATCTACGGCAAGACCGGCGGCTTCGCTCATATCGCGACACTGATCAAGCGACTTCGCGCCACGCGGCCCGGCGCGCTGTTGCTCGACGGCGGCGACACCTGGCAAGGCTCGGGTTCGGCCTTGTGGTCGAAGGGGCAAGACATGGTGGAGGCCCAGAAGCTGCTCGGCGTCGACCTCATGACGCTGCATTGGGAAAGCACCTTCGGAGAGGATCGTGTGAAGGAGGTCGCCGAAAAGGATTTCGCGGGCCGCATCGAGATCATTGCGCAGAACATCAAGACCGCCGATTTCGGCGATCCGGTTTTCAAACCCTACGTCATGCGCGCCGTGAACGGCGTGAAGGTCGCCATCATCGGCCAGGCCATGCCCTATACGCCGATAGCCCATCCGCGCTACTTCGTTCCGGACTGGACCTTCGGCATCCAGGATGACAACATGCAAAAGACGGTCGATGCGGCACGGGCCGAAGGCGCCCAGGCCGTCGTCGTCCTGTCGCACAATGGCATGGATGTCGATTTGAAGATGGCCTCGCGCGTCAGCGGGATCGACGCCATACTTGGCGGCCATACCCATGACGGCTTGCCAACTCCCAGCATCGTCGAGAATGCCGGCGGCAAGACCATCGTGATGAACGGCGGTAGCGCCGGCAAATTCATCGGCGTGCTTGATCTCGACGTGAAGGGCGGCGGCGTTGCCGACTACCGCTATCGGCTTCTTCCGGTCTTTGCCAACCTGCTCCCGGCGGATGCCGAAATGGAGGCGCTCATCGCCAGGACGCGTGCGCCCTACGAGAGCAAGCTTGGCGAGAAACTGGCCGTGAGCGAGGGTCTGCTTTACCGTCGCGGCAATTTCAACGGCAGTTTCGATCAGATCATCCTCGATGCGCTCATGGCGGAAAGGGACGCCGAGATCTCCTTCTCGCCCGGTTTCCGATGGGGCGCGACGGTCTTGCCCGGCGAGCCCATCACCATGGAGAACGTGCTCGACCAGACCGCCATCACCTATCCTTACGTCACGGTCACGCAAATGAACGGCTCGCAAATCAAGGAGATCCTCGAAGACGTTTGCGACAATCTCTTCAATGTGGACCCCTATCACCAGCAGGGTGGCGACATGGTGCGCGTGGGAGGTATGAGATATTCCTGCGATCCGACGGCAAATATCGGCAATCGCATCGGCGATATGACGCTCAAAGGCAATCCGATCGAGGCCGGCAAGACCTACAAAGTGGCGGGTTGGGCACCTGTTTCCGAAGCCGCGCGCGATGCCGGCGGCGAGCCTATATGGGAGTTGGTTGCGCGCCATTTGCGGAGGAAGAAGACCATTGCGGCCCCCGAACTCAACCTGCCGCGCCTCAAGAACGTCGATGGCAATATCGGTATCGCTGGCTGACGGTAGCTGTTTCAGTGACGGAGGCGCGAATGCGCAGGATATCGGCTTTACCTGCCGGTGCTGTTCTGCGCAGTCCCGACGCTCAGGGATCAGGGCGTCTGGCTCGAGGTTCGCCAGATCACGATGAAACGCCGCCCCGGATCGCTTTCGCCATGGCTATAATGACAGAAGGGCCGGCGTGGTCTCCACCGGTCCTTCCCTTATCGACGGGTACAGCTGGGTTCAGGCAGCCTTAACGGCCTTCAGTTTGGAGATGCCCAGCACCTTGAGCGCCGCCGTCTCGTAGAACGGCTCGCTTTCTCCCCGCCGCATCTTGCGCAGAAAATATTTCTCGAACCCGATCTTGGTGGCATCAACCCATTTACCGTCCGAAGACCAGTTGACGTTGCGCGGCGGAATCTGGGGTTGGGCCACGAATGCGATTCCGTTATCGCCGAAATCGGCCAGGCAGACGGCGTTCCATGTTGGTCGCCGCTTTTGACCCCGGGGCGGACATCATCGAGCCCTTCCAGTATCCCCGTTTGGCCGGTACGATGCCCCGTACTGAATTTCGGGGGGCAGTATGAGGCGGCGCGCGTCGACTGGAATAGCCTTGCTAGCCCTATCGCATTTGGTTTTCGCAAATGTATCCTCGGCACGCGCGCAGGCCGGTAGCGTTGGCGGTACCATCGGCAAGCAGGACAAATCCGTATCGGGGGGCGAGGAGGCGGACAGGCCGCATACGGTGCCCCATCCGAGGCGGCCGGTTGCGAAGGCGCGGGAGACATCGTCAGGCCGTTCCTGCCGCAGCATCGCCGGCACTTGGTCGAGCTGGGCCTCCGGCCAGTTCGGGCCGAACGATACCCAATTCAATGCAGACGGCACGATCACGCACCCAACCAGCAAGGGCACGTGGTCCTGCGAGAACGGACAATACATGCATGTATGGACGGCGTTCGGCCGGCGCGGACCCTACAGGCTGTCGGCCAACGGCAAGCAGCTCATCAAGACAGAAGACGGCAGCGTGTCGTTCTTCCGTGGCGGTGCTGCTCCGCAAGATGGGAATTGACGCTTGAGCGTGCTCCGACGCCAAAAAAAGCAGAATGTTTCATTTCGGTCCGATTTGACCTGGCTTTTGAGGTTATCCGCCGTGCGCATCCAAACAGTTCTCTTCACCGCCGTACTTCTCGTCACTCGGATGTACGTCGGCGTTCGCCGACAAGCGCGTGGCGCTGACGATAGGGAATTCCGCGTACAAGAACGTTCCCCAGTTACCGAACCCGGTCAACGACGCTGCGGCCGTTACGGCGCTTTTGAAGGGCTCCGGCTTTGACGTTGTCGAAGCCAGAACCGACCTCGGTATTACAGAAATGCGAAGGGCAGTCAGCGACTTTTCCGATATGGTATCCGATGCCGACATCGCGGTCGTTTACTATGCGGGGCACGGCATCGAGGTTGATGGGAGCAACTACATTATCCCGGTCGACGCCGTGCTCAGACGTGACATCGATGTCGACGACGAGGCGGTCTCGCTCGATCGCATTCTTAGAATTCTCGATCCGGTAAAGCGTCTGAGAGTCGTCATCCTGGATGCTTGCCGGGACAATCCCTTCGCCAACTCCATGAAGCGGACTCTGGGGACGCGCGCGGTGACCCGAGGCCTGGCGAAGGTTGAGCCATCTTCGTCCGATACCCTGATCGCCTATTCCGCCAAGGCGGGATCGGTTGCCTCCGACGGGGATGGTCCGAACAGTCCGTTCACCACTGCGTTGCTGAAACACATTGCAACTCCCGGTCTCGACCTGCGGCTGGCATTCGGAAGGGTGCGCGACGAGGTGATGAAAACGACCAGGAACAGGCAGGAGCCGTTCGTCTATGGCTCGCTCGGTGGATCGACGGTTTCTCTTGTCCCCGGTTCTGAAAAGCCGGCGGCGGATTCGGCCGGGCCGCTTGACGAGGCCCGGCTCGAGCTCGCCTTTTGGGAAACGATCAAGAACGAAAAAAACCCTCGGCTGTTCCAGGCGTATCTTAACCGTTACCCGAAGGGCGTCTTTGCGGATATTGCAACAATTATACTGCAACAACAGAAGACCGCCGCGCTCAACTCGGCAAAGGTGGAGCAACCCGATGACAGGGTTCAACTCTCCGACCCCGCCCTTGTCCGCGAAGTGCGGGAACGGCTCTATGAATTGAATTTTGATCCGGGCCCGTTCGATGGTCCTCTCGGCGGGCCCGCGCGTCAGGCGGTTCGTGAATTTGAGCAAGCCAACAAGCTTGCGTCCACCGGCGAGGTCACCCTCGGGCTGCTGCGGCGGCTACGCGAAATCAGCGGCCTCAAGCCGTGGGGCGCGATTGTCTATTCAAAGATGACCAACAAATGGGGCATGTCCTGGTCGCAGGACACGCGTAAGGCTGCGGT
The DNA here is from genome assembly GCA_963742085.1 of uncultured Alphaproteobacteria bacterium. Classification (GTDB taxonomy): domain Bacteria; phylum Pseudomonadota; class Alphaproteobacteria; order Rhizobiales; family Xanthobacteraceae; genus Bradyrhizobium. Next base: position 30,975 of record CAVUKM010000010.1, read on the forward strand.
GGCAAGTGCCCAGGCGTCCTGTGGCGACGGTTCGCAATGTCCCACCGAGATCAGTTTTTTTGGAACGGCATGCGGCGCCTTTGCCCATTCGGAATCGGGCTGGGCGATTGCGGCGCGCGAGAGTATCGAGAAAGCCAGGGTGAGCGCGCTGTCCGATTGTCGCAAGGGGGGCAAGGCGTGCCGCATCATTGCATCGGTCTGCGCTGATGGTGCGGGACGAGACAACGCGGCGAACTAGCCGATGGCTGCCTCAAATGATCCATGATGGGGATGCGGTTTTTCGTTTGCGGCAAAGATCCGGCAACTGAACCTCTCCCTGCCATCATCCTGTTTCTTCGCAAGTGGATATGCGTGCGCTTGGCGATGTCGTTGCCGGCGTTCCCCGGGGGATGAGTCTCGCCCGGCGGCGTCCAAAACATTGACATGGAGCAAATTGGCGGAATGCCCGACATCTATATTGAATTTTACGGGCAGCAAGTCGTTGGAATCACAATCTTGATGCATCTCCCAGGACCGGTCTGGCGTACCGCAATTCTCGCCGGTTTGCTCATCGCCGGCTGCGGCTGCTTCGACAGTTTTGCGCAAGGCAGTATGGGTGGGGTCATCGGCAAGGAAAACAAGTCGGTCTCGGGGGCTGTGAGTTCAGAGCCGGAGCGGCCGGCGCGCAGGAGCAAGCCCGTGTCTGAGACGCGACGGGCGCTGGTGCGTGGAGGCGGCGGTGGTGCCGTTTCAAGATTCGATGGCACTTGGACCTTCTTCGCGCGAGGCTGCAGTCTCGGGGCGAAGCGCGGTGTGATTTCTCAGGGCAGCATCAGCGGTTTGAGCGGTGGCGCGGGGAAGGTCAGTGCCAGCGGGGCGATGCGCGCAACGTTCACCGTATGGGGCATTCATACCGTCGCGGTCGGCCATCTCTCGGGTGTCACGGGTGCGGGAACCTACGCGCGCGCCGATGGCTGCAAAGGCCTTTGGACGGCGACCAACCAGCAGTAGAATCGAACGGTTCTTTTCAGCCTGCGTATCTTGATGGACGTCGCCGATCGGCTGCTCAGCAAAATCATGAACCCGCGTGCGTCGGATCACTGGATCGAGCCGCATCATCCAGCTTTTCACGCGGTGATCATAGCACCTTCTGGAGACGCACCTGCGATTGTCGACAGGAGCGCCCCCTCATACCTCTCATAAACGCCGGTGGACCAAAGTCCGGGGCCGCGCGCACCAGATCACCATCATGCCTTTGGCCCATCCAACTAGTGCGGGCGGTATTTCCGTCCAGATTCGGACGCGAGCCAATCATCCCAGGTCATGAGCTTCAACCCAATCAACTCATAGTTCACGCGCAGATACCCATCCGCTCCGTGTGTGACGGCAGCGGGCACGATCTTCTCAACCTCTTGCGCCATGACGCCGACGTACAGCTGTTCACTCCAGTTGTAGCGGTAACGATAGACGCCAAGGCCGGTATCGGTTCGCGCCAGCTGGAAGACGTCGTGCTTCACGCGGATATCGGAGTAACACGAACCGCCGGAGCAACCGCCCCCACCGGGGCTGTCGCTATGGGATGGCGTTCTGTGACCTCCACCTCCACCTCCGCCAAGCCCACCAAGAGCGCCACCAATAGTAAGGCCCATTCCGATGCCCTGAATGATGGCTTCGGGGGGGATCCCGGGTTCTTCCTGACGGCGCCTGGTTTGGATGGCCTCGCCGCGCGGCTCTGCACGCCTCACACGTTTCTTGGGCGCCGGCTCCTCTTCGACCTTCCTCTTGAGCTGCTTGGTGGGCTCGACCGGACACGGGCACATCGGCCCCAGCGCGACGTTGGTAGGCTGCGCGCCGAACTCGCGATTGAGAACGCGCTCCCGCAGCTTGCGTGCGGTAGCCGCCAGATCGCTGTCCGGGTAGCTCGTCAAGAATGCCTGGTAGGAGGCCGCACTGTTGATCGCAACGGCCGTGGCCCATTCCCGGATCACGTAGCGGCGTTCAAGCTGCACGCGCACGCGCATGTTATAGGGGGGCTGGGCGAACAGCGCGACAAAGGCTTCGTATGCAGGGACCGAATCGTCGGCAATAACCAGTTCGTAGGCCGCCTTTGGTTCCTTGCCCCGCAGTTCCTTGCGCCAATCTTCCATGCTCCGTCCCGCCGAGGGCGTCTTGCTGGTCGCCGCGGCTTTCTGTCCCGAGGCTCCTTGCGCCAAATCCTGGTCGCCCGAAAAGAACTTGAATTCGGTCGTCAGTGACGAACTCTCCCATGGAATCTGCCTGCCGTCGGTCGCCTGATTTACCGCGACGCGGACCCGCTTGAATGCCTCCTCGATCGGCAAATTCGGCTCCTTCGCGACCGAAAGCAGCGCTGTCGTGTAAGGACTGTTGGCGCCGCCGCCGTCCTCTGCCACCGCCCCCGGCGAAGTCGAATAGGAGATGAACGAGCCGGATGCCCCGGCCTTGGTGTCGACGATCGCAAGCCCATGCCCCGCCGTCGTGTTGATATTGGGGAACGGGTTGTTGCGGCAGGCATCGAGCATGATGATCCGCATCCGTGTCGGCACTGATCCCAAGGTATTGAGGACGTCGTTGAGCCGAACCGCCTGCAGAGGGATATCGGCCTCGCGTTTCGGATCGACATCGACCGGTACGAGATAATTTTCACCATCAACCTGCAACCCGTGACCGGCATAGAAAACCAGCGCCACCGTATCCGGTCCGCTCGCGGTAAGCTTGGCAGCGAAATCGCTCACGGCCTGACGCAGGTCATTTTGAGTCAAGTCGGCGGTTGATGTCACCTTGAAGCCCGCGTTGCCGAGCAGTTCCGTCATCTTCTGGGCGTCGTTCGCGGGATTCGGCAGCGCCACCACCGAACGGTAGGCTGACTGGCCTATGACCAGCGCTACCCGGTTCTCGGCAAAGGCAGTACCGGCGACGGCCTGGAAAAGCAGCAGAACTCCGGCTGCCAATAATCGATTGCGAGGGAAAGAGCGGAACATGGCGTCACCTCCTGAAATAGCGGGGCACTCGCAATCGGAAAGAAAATGACCGAAATACTCGAACAATTATGATCCTGGTTGGCTTGCGAGCCTTTGATCTGGGTCAATCGAAATCTCCGGAATGGCCGCAATCTTCAAAATCTCACATACCTTCGATGATTTCCATTGCGGGAGGCGAGCAACGGTTGCCTGCATTTCATGATTGAGGAGAAGTGTTGTGCGATTGGCATTCCTCACCACTGCACTCCTGATCGGCCTGGGATATTCCGCCTTCGCGGACGATAAAACAGCAGCCGATCTCATTGCAGCCTGTGACAGGGCGGCCGCGAGCCCGGCAGACAAGAGCCTTCCCGCCGGTATCGCCGGCGTTGCCCCGGACAAGGTTGAAGCGGCGATCGCGATTCCCGCATGCGAAGCGGCGTCCAAGGCGGAGCCGGGCAATGCGCGCGTGGTATTCGAGCTCGGTCGGGCATACCAGGCAGCCAGGAACTACGACGCAGCCCGGATCAAATATGAAAATGCGATGGGGCTGGGCAGTGCTCTCGCGGCAAGCAGTCTAGGCTCGCTCTACGCGGAGGGCCGCGGCAGCCTTCCCAGGGACGATCGGGAAGCTGCACGTCTGTTCAAGATAGCCGCCGATCAGGGCGTTGCCTCTGCACAAAGCAATTTGGGCTCTTTTTATCAGAACGGCAGAGGTGGTTTGCCCAAGGAAGATGTCGAGGCTGCCCGTCTGTACAAGCTCGCTGCCGGCCAGGGGTTTGCCGCCGCGCAAAACGCGCTGGGTAATTTCTATCATAACGGCCGCGGAGGACTGCCCAAGGACGACGTCGAGGCCGCGCGCCTGTACAAGCTGGCCGCGGATCAGGGACACCCTTCCGCGCTAACCAATCTTGGCTATTTCTATCAGGAAGGACGCGGGGGCCTGCCCAAGGACGACAACGCCGCTGTGCGCCTGTACGGGCTCGCGGCAGATCGGGGAAACCCTTTCGGGCAACACGGCCTTGCCTATTTTTACCAGGCGGGCCGCGGCGGGTTAGCGAAGAATGATGTCGAGGCCGCCCGCCTGTACCGGCTCGCAGCCGACCAGGGAAATCCCGCCTCGCAAAATTCCCTGGCTACCTTTTATCAAAACGGTCGCGGCGGACTGCCCAAGGATGATGTCGAGGCGGCCCGCCTGTACAAGCTGGCGGCGGATCAGGGGAATTCGCACGCGCAAAACAACCTCGGCTATTTTTATCAGGAGGGCCGCGGCGACCTCCCGAAAGACGATGGTGAGGCTGCTCGCCTGTACAAACTTGCCGTCAGCCAGAAGAATGCCACCGCGCAGAGCAATTTGGGTTTCTTTTATGCCAGTGGTCGCGGCGGGTTGCCCAAGGATGATCGCGAGGCGGCCAGCCTCTACAAATCGGCGGCCGAGCAGGGCAACGCGATAGGGCAAACCAACCTCGGCAACTTTTATCAGGAGGGGCGGGGCGGCCTTCCAAAGGACTATGCGGAGGCCGCGCGCTATTACAAGCTTGCCGCCGACCAGAACAATGCGGTCGCGCAATGCAACCTGGGCGTCCTCTACGCCAACGGCCGCGGCGGACTGCCCGACGACGATCGTGAAGCGGCCCGCCTCTATAAATTGTCGGCGGACCAAGGCAGCGCTTGCGGGCTCTATAACATGGGTCTGTATTACGAATATGGCCGAGGCGGCATCGCGAAGGATGATCTCGAAGCGGCGCGTGACTACAAGATGGCGGTGGATCGGGGCCATCCAAATGCCCAAACGGCGCTAAATCGCGTCAACAAGCGCCTCTCGCCGGTAGCAGCTGTTGCGCCGCCTCCCGCGCGGCCGCTACCCGAGGCAAATCCGGAAAATGGAAACGCGGCGGTGCTGGTGCTGCCGGGCCGCCGCGTGGCGCTGGTGATTGGAAATTCCGCCTACAAGTCTGTTCCACTCCTGCCCAATCCGGTTCGCGATGCCGCGGCCGTCGCGGATGTCCTGCGCAAGGTGGGCTTTCAATCGGTCACGCTGGTCAAGGATGTGACCCGTGACAAGCTGGTCGAAGCCCTGCGAAGCTTCGCCAAGGAGGCGGACAATTCCGATTGGGCGTTGATCTACTATGCCGGTCACGGAATCGAATTGGCAGGGACGAATTATCTGATCCCGATAGATGCAAAGCTGGTCTCCGATCGTGACGTTCAATTCGAGGCCATCGGGCTGGACCAGGTCATGAGTGCCACGGACGGCGCGAAGAAGTTACGGATCATCCTGCTCGACGCCTGCCGGGACAATCCGTTTCTCAATCAGATCAAGCGATCGGTGGCATCGCGTTCGATCGGCCGCGGGCTCGGGCAAGTCGAGCCGGACAGCGGGATGCTGGTGGTCTACGCCGCCAAGCACGGACAGCTCGCGCTTGACGGAGACGGCGCCAATAGCCCGTTCGTGTCCGCACTGGTCAAGCGAATAGCGGCGCCGCAGATCGAAATTCGCAAGCTGTTTGATCTGGTGAGAGATGACGTTATGGCGGCGACCGGGCGACAACAGCAACCATTCAGCTATGGCTCGGTGCCGGGAAGCGAGGATTTCTTCTTCCTGACCAAGAAAATATCGCAACGCTGATCCGCCGCCCGCCGCGCCTCTGCCGTCACTACTTCCCTTCCAGCGTGTTGACTGGTTCCCACTCCGGAGGTGGAGGATTGTCGACAAATTTCTTCGCCCGGTCACGAAACAGCGCGGACGGGAGGTCCACCGCGGAAACCCGGGTGAAACAGTTCAGAGCACGGCTGAATTCGCGAGCCCGCCACGCGGCAAGGCCTTCGGCATAGGCCTCTGCCTTTATCGACTGTTCACGGGTCTGAAGGGCGGTTTCGGCCAAAGGTTCGAAAATCCTGACGGGGTCGGAGCGTCCCTTGACCCGGATTGCATCGAGTTCGCGCCACGCGAACGTCGTTCCGGTCAGCGCCACCGTCATCTCCGACGCCATGGTCGAAGTGCCAAAATACTTGTTTGCGCCCTCGAGCCGCGACGCGACGTTCACGGCATCGCTCATCACCGTGTAGTTAAAGCGTCGCCGCGAGCCAATGTTGCCGACCAGCGCATCGCCGGAATTGAGCCCGATTCGGTGGGCCAGCTGGTGTCCCTGAAACGCAACATTTTTTCGATTGAGTTCTTCGAGCCGGTCGCGGCAACGCAGCGATGCGCGCACGGCGTTGCTGGCATGGTCGGGATCGCTGACCGGCGCCCCGAACACCGCGACGATCGAATCGCCGATATACTTGTCGACATAGCCGCCGCAGCTCTCGATAATATCTGTCATCGCAGACAAATACTCGTTCATCAACGCCACAAGCTCGTTCGGCGACATTTTCTCCGCGAAGGTGGAAAATCCGGCTACGTCCGAAAAGAACACCGTTACGTTGCGCATCTCGCCGCCGAGCTCCGGCATTTTTTCCGACGTCAGCATGCTTTCGATGACCTGGGGCGCAAGGTAGAGCGCGAAACTCTTTCGCAGGAACCGCTCTTCCTGGTTGACGATGACAAGGCGATATCCGACCATTGCGGCCAGGGAGATGAACCCGGCGAGAACCGGCTCGCTCAACGGTAGCGCCAGCGGCCAATAGGTGAACCCGGCGCCCGCGCCCAAAATGTAGGCCGCAACGGCTCCAGAATAGGTCAGCGCCGCGCCAACCGGCGCAAGCATTCGCGCAGCGATCGCCGCAAGCGCCGCGAAGGCGATCGCGATCAGTGTCGTGGGCAGACGTCCGGGTTCGATCACGGCGTTGCGGCCGATCAGGTTGCTGACCGCAGTGGCATGAATGTAGACGCCCGCAATCGAACTGCGTTCGACCTGCCGCGGAGACGCCCGCGCAGTCAGCGCGCAACGCGGCGCCCCGGCACCTTCGAGACCCGTCGCGAATCGCTTTGATGTCAGCTTTCGATCCTCGAAGTCGAGCAATGTGCCGACGATCACGACCTTGCCGTCGAACTGGCGACGGAAGAACTCCCGGTCATCCTTGTCGGCACAGGCGTGCAGATCGGCAAACGAGAAGGTTGGAACGTCCTCGCCGCCGCCGCGGAAATTGAGGGTGAGTGTGTTCGGCACCGCGCCCGGAATCGGATAACCCGCGAGCGTCGCGGCGCCGGCCGGCGTCAGCAGCAGCTTGGCATCGAGCGCACGCGATGCCAGTTCGACTGCCATCGATGGGACCGGCTTGCCGTCGATCAAGAATGTCAACGGCAGTCTTCGTACCACGTCGTCGGTATCCGCATACACGTTGAGGGCGCGTATATTGCTCTGCTGGCGTACCGCAATTCGCTGCGCCGGCGCGGGTCGAACCGGCTGGTCGCGGCTCTGAATCTCGCCCAGCACCACCTTGCCGGCGGAGGAGCCGGCGGCTAGGACGCGGAGAAAATCCCGATCGAAGCCGCGCATCCGCGCGCCCAGCGGCTCCTCGCCAAACGGGATCTCGGATTGTTCGATGGAGGTTGCGAAAACGACGTCCAGCCCCACGACTTTCGCGCCGCCATCAATGATGGCCGTCAAAACCCGGCCGATCTCGCGGGTCCAGGTCAGGGTCGGTGATCCCTTGAAGGGCGGGGTCTGGTAGCTTTCTTCGTCGATCGCCACCACGACCACCGGCGACGGGATGGGGTCGCGACGATCACCGAATAATTTCCAGCGCGTCGCCGTGAGGATGTCGATCGACAGGCCATGCACGATATCGAGTGCCGGCGAAGCAAAGACTATTCCGCACACGAGCGCTGCGGTGATGCCAGCGAGGAAATCTCGTCTGGCCGCTCTGTGTTTCATATCGCTTGCCCGGGCACTCGGCCGCCAGCCGCTCTGTCTAGAGGCGCAGCAAACGGCCGACGATCGGCGTTGAGCCGGCTGTGGCGCTGGGATCGATCTTGAAGGTTGTCTTGCGCGACCCCAGACTGGCCGTGTACGTGCCGCCCGCCGTCAGCGACTTCTGCGTCTTGGCAAAGTCCACGAATTTGCCCCGCACAAGGGACGCGCCCTTGATAGGCACCGTGTATCGTTCGCCCCGCGCGTCAATCCGTTCGACGACCAGCGTGCCGCTGCCCCTGACCTCTACAACCGGCGAAAGTCCATAGAGCGTAAGCTGCGGCGAAGGCGTAACAGCCGCCTGCGGACCGGGTGCCAGGGTACGAAAGGTCGTCGCTGCGCTCTGGCGCGCCTCGCGGTCAGATAGCTGAACCGCGTTCGCGTCGCAGTCGACCTTGACGCGCTGGGCATCGCCGAGATGAACCATGCTTTGTTCGGCGCCCACAATAACGGTTCCCCCCGTGATCGTTTCGCGCCAGCACGATTTCAAGTAGCCAAGCACGACGGAGGCTTTCGGCCCGAGCTTGATGACCTTTCCCGGTGCGACATAGTCCATGAACTCGACGCCGTCGACCTTACCTTGCACATCTTCAACGATCGCTACCGGCACTTGGGCAGCGGCCGACGTCGCCAGGCCGAGAACGCCGACGACGGCACCGATCAGGCTCTTCATGGCACGATCCTTCGAGATTTTCGCCATTCTGGGTCACTGATGACCGGGGACCTTGATCTGAATCATTTCGAAGCCGGAAAATACCCACATTATTTCAAGCATGTTCGAATCCGCAAGGCTGAAGCACCACGTCGACAAGGCCGTCTACCGCCGCGAGGAAGCAAAGCTGCGGGGAGCATTGCTTAACGCGCAGTTCGATCTCAAGGAGCAGGGTCGCTTCCCCTTGCTGATCCTGATCGCGGGTGTTGAAGGTGCCGGCAAGGGAGAGACCGTGAATCTGCTCAATGAGTGGATGGATCCGCGGCATATTCACACCCATGCGTTTTCCGAACCTTCGGACGAGGAGCGCGAGCGGCCCCCGAATTGGCGATTCTGGCGTGCACTGCCTCCCAAAGGCGAGATCGGCATTTTTTTCGGTGCATGGCACACGATGCCGATCGTGCAGCGCGTGATGGGCCAAATAGGCAAGGGAGAATTCTCCGCCGCCATCGGCGAGATCCAGCGCTTCGAAAAGATGCTCTGCGATGAAGGCGTCCTGCTCGTCAAGTACTGGTTTTACCTCTCCAAGAGCCAGCAAAGGAAGCGGCTCAAGGCGCTGGAGCAAGACCCGAAGACCCGTTGGAGGGTTACGGACGTCGAGTGGGAGTACTCCCATCTCTACGATCGTTTCATCAAGGTCTGCGAGCCGTTCCTGCGTGAAACCTCGACAGGCGAAGCGCCGTGGATCGTGGTACCCGGTGCGGATCCTCACTTCAGGGCACTGACGGTCGGACGTCATCTGCTTGCGACAATGCGTGAGCAACTCGACGAAAAGCACCCTGCGGGACCGCCCAACAAGACTTTGCCGCTGCCGGCGCCAGCAGACAGGTTGAACGTACTTAGCGCGCTCGAACTCGACCAGAAAATGACGAAGGACGCGTACGAACGGGAGCTTGAGAATTGGCAGGGGCGTCTTAATCTTGCTTCGCGCGATCCGCGTTTCAAGGCGATGTCGGTAGTCGCCGTATTTGAGGGCAACGATGGTGCCGGGAAGGGTGGAGCGATCAGGCGCATAACCCAGGCACTGGATGCGCGCTGGTACGACAATATCTCGGTTGCGGCGCCGACCGAGGAAGAGCGCGCGCAGCCGTATCTCTGGCGATTTTGGCGGCACCTGCCGCGGCATGGCAGCCTGACGATTTTCGATCGTTCCTGGTATGGGCGGTTGCTCGTCGAAAGGGTCGAGGGGTTCTGCTCGGACGCCGACTGGATGAGGGCCTACAGCGAAATCAACGATTTCGAAAATTCAATGGTCCGCCATGGCACGTTGGTCGTTAAATTCTGGCTGGCGATCAGCAAGGATGAGCAATACCGGCGCTTCAAGCAGCGCGAGGAAGTCGCATTCAAGCAATTCAAGATCACAAAGGAAGACTGGCGCAATCGCAAGAAGTGGGCCGGCTATGAAGTTGCGGTTTGCGACATGGTCGATCGCACCTCGACCGCGGCCACGCCGTGGACCCTGGTCGAAGCAAACAACAAATATTATGCCAGGATCAAGGTATTGAAGACGCTTTGTATTGCGCTCGAAGCGCAGCTTGAGCGGATTCCGAAAAAATCGACCAGAAAAAAGGCGACCAGGTAAGGGCGAGCAGCAAGGGAAAAGAAAGGGCAAAAGTGTAGCGCCCGCGGACCAGTCTACCCGTCAGTAGCGTGGCCCGCGGTAGCGAAGGCTGACCGGAGAAAACGATACGCCATTCATCTCCCGGCTTCCTGCTTGGTCTCCAGGTTTGTGATCTGGACCCGACGATTTTCCGCAGCGAACGGATCGGATGTATTCTTGAGCTGCTCCTCGCCGTAGCCGGCCGTCACGAGAGTGTCGTCGGCGATCTGGAATTTGCGGATGAGGTAATCCTTCACCGACTTCGCCCGACGCTCCGAAAGCCTTTGATTGTAGTCCTCGCCGCCCTTTGCGTCGGTATGTCCGCTGATGAGGTAGACGCCTCCCTTCAGCTCCGCATTGGTAAGCGCACGACCGAGGTTGACCAGGTCCGGAACGGCCCTTGAGGCGATCTCGGCCGAGTTGTAGTCGAAATAGATCTCAAGATCGATACTCGGCCTCTCCCCGGCGACGGCCGCAAGCTCGCTCCGCTCATTGTCGGTGAGTGAGCGCGTCCTGGACGACGACCGCAAGTTGTTGATGAGGCTCCGCCGTTTGACGTCTCTCGGTGCCGGCGTTCCGCTCAGACTGCGAGCCAGTGGAGGCGGTTTCAGGGCGTTCAAGATCTGAGACTCGCTGGCCCGCTCGGCCGCACTTGCGAATTCGCAGGCCGCAAACAACAAAAACCCGCCCGCGACGGTCATCAGCGCGCGCGCAAGACCATTTTTGGGGTGCTGGTATGTCGACATGTTTCCTCGCCCTCCGCATAAAACTGATGAAGTATTAGCCCCCGGACGCGCGCCAGCCTTGATGGAGATCAAGGAAGGGAGCCGTTTTCGGATTACGAATACAGAACGCCGTTTCCGGTTACCCATTGTCAATTCACGCGGACGGCGAGCCGGTCCTGAAAATCTCGCCCGGAAATCCGAAGGTGAACTACATCGGGCCCATTCTCGCTTGGGGAACAAACTAGATGAGAGCGCCGCCCATCTTCTTCATCGCCTGGGCCCATGTCACGAACCGCGTTCGGCAAACATTTATCGGCGTGATCGGTGTCGCCACGGGAGTAGGCTTCACGATCATGATCGCTGGCGTCATGGAGGGAAGCCAGCGGCAATTCGTCGGCACGCTGATAGATGCGATGCCCCACATCACCATAACGGACGAGCGCTTGTCGGTTGCGCTTCAGCCGGCCGAGCAGGTCTATGGCGCGGCACAAAGGTCAAACTTCACGGCGACGGAAAAACGCGCCGGAATCACCAACTCGAACCTGATCATGGGTTCGCTCAGAAACTGGCTGCCTGGCGCGATCTCTCCCTCAGTCAAAGTCACGGCAATGATCAACTCCGGAAGCGCACGTTTCGGCGTGACGGTGACCGGAATTGACCCGCGCCAGGAAGAATCGGTGTCCAAGTTGGCAAAGCAAATCGTTGCCGGCGAACTCTATGGCCTGTCGCGGGGATCCAATGCGGTCCTCCTCGGACAGGCGCTTGCGACGAAGATAGGAGCACGTGTGGGAAGCTCCGTTACGGTCACTCCCGGGACCGGAGCGTCGATCTCCGCCCCGGTTGCAGGGATATTCCGGTCGGGCGTGCGCGAAGTCGATGAGAGACGGATCTATAGCTTGATGCGCACGGCCCAGATGCTCGCCGGACAGCCGGATCTGGTCAACGAAATGCGGATACAGCTCGACGACGCATTTCACGCCCAGGAAGTGGCGAGCCGGGTCGAAGGGCAGATCGGTTACCGGGCCATACCATGGCAGGAGGCCAATGCAGACCTGCTGTCCTCGTTCAAAGTCCAGGAAAAAATCACCAACGTCATCATGGCCGCCATGATGCTTGCCTCTACGTTTGCGATCTACAGCATCATATCGACGATCACCAATGAGAAGCGAAACGACATCGCGATCATGAAATCTCTGGGCATGAAGGAGTACTTTGTGCAGGCCATCTTCATCATAGAAGCGGCCATGATTGCCATCGTCGGCATTCCGGTGGGCTGGTTTGTTGGATACTTGCTGTGCAACGCCATGACGCACATCAAATACTCAAACCCCATTACCGAAGGGACCTTGGCGATCGCCATCTACTATTCCCCGACGCACTACGCGGTGGTCGGCCTGATAACCCTGGGATGCTGCCTGTTGTCGGCCTTCCTGCCGGCCAGGAAGGCCAGTCACGTTCATCCGGTAGACATCATACGTGGCGCATCATGACCGAAGTTGTCGTGCAAACGGCTGGCCTGGTGCGGCGTGTCGAAAGTGGCGCGGGAATGGCCTCCATCGTCAACGGCATTGATCTGACCGTCAATAAAGGCGAGTTCCTTGCCATAACGGGGCCGTCCGGATCCGGAAAGTCGTCGTTGCTCTATCTCGTCGGGCTGCTCGACGCGCCGACAGAAGGGGAAATATACATCTGCGGCGAGGCGACCTCCGCCATGTCGAATTCCGAGCGAGCCGACATGCGGCTGACCAAGCTCGGATTCGTGTTTCAATTCCACTTTCTGCTGCCGGAATTCACCGCGCTGGAAAATGTGTTGCTGCCGATGCAAACGCTCGGCAATCTATCGATGACGGAGATGCGCGAGAGGGGAACGAAGTTGCTGACATCGCTGGGCCTCGGGGACCAGTTGACGAGAAAGCCGAGCCAGCTGTCCGGCGGACAACGCCAAAGAGTTGCGATCGCGCGCGCTTTGGCCAATGATCCGGCGATCGTCGTGGCAGACGAACCCACGGGAAACCTCGATACGGTATCGACGGATCAAGTGTTTGCGATCCTGCGCGAAGTTGCGAACAGCGGCAGGACGGTGATCGTTGTTACCCACGACGTTGGATTGGCTGTGCGGGCCGATCGCAGAATCAATGTCGTTGACGGGAAGATCGCCGGGACGTTCGTTAACGAGCCCGGCAAGGTGCTTGTCAAGGAATCGAGTTAGGCCGCGGAACGCCGGATTTCGCCGACGCGTGGAACTGAAAACGCGCCGCACCCGTCTATCGGGGCGCATCTCTGCGGGCATCACTGACGACATCGTTCAAGTGGCTCGACAGCGAGGACGCGATTTCCTGGTCGACGTAATCATGGCCTGCTTCGGGGCGTCCCGAACTCTCCGGCGTCGTCGACGCAGTGGCGGAGGGCTGCAATCCCTGGTTTGTTGGTTTTTCCGTCCGTACCCGTTTGCCGTCGGCGAGGTCCTTGCGGGCCGGCAGCAGCAGGGTAACTCCCGGCGAGATATTTCCGGTCACTTCCGTCGCACGAGTCCCGCGCACGCCGGTTGTCACCGGAACACGCTTGACCCGTCCATCGCTGACAGTTTGCACCGCACCGTCCAGAACGGCTTCATTCGGCACGACGAGGGCGGAGGGGGTTTCCCTGAAGATGATATTGACTTCAACATTCATGCCGATCTTCAGCGGCGAGTTGGAAGGCAACCGAAGATAGACGCGGAAGGACTTCTTGGTCGGATCCCCCTTTGGGGTGATCTGGGAAACGCTCGCGCGCATCGACTGGTTCGAAAACGCCTCGTTCGTCAGAAGGGCTGTCTGACCCAACGCCACGTGCAGGATGTCTTCCTCATTTATCTCGGCGACAACCTGCAGCGGCGACGCCGTTCCCACCCAGAAGAGCACGTCCGTCGGGCCAACGATCTCGCCGACTTCGCCGTCGCGACGCAAGACCAGACCATCCATCGGGGCACGAAGGACCAATCCCTCGATTCGGCTCTTTTGAGCCGAAATCCGCGAGCTGGACTGGTCGACGGCGGTTCTTCGTTGTTCCAATTCAGCCTTCGGGCGGTCGTCCTTGATGGCCCGGTCGAGGTCCCTGATGTTCTGCTGGTGAGCCGCTTCCAGCTCTTTGAGTTGAGCCTTCTCCTCCGCGTCATCCTGCTGGCCGAGAATTTGCCCCTGCTTAACCATGGAGCCCTCGCAGTGGCACAATTGGACGAGGCGTCGTCGCTGAACCGGCACAACCTTGGCCCACTGTACCGGTTCGACGGTGCCGCTGCCATAAACGAACTCGGACACCGGCGCGAGAGTTGCGGTCCCGACTTTTACGAGTGGCGGCCGACCATAGTAGAAATAATACCCCCCGCCACCCAGGCCCAGGACCAGGGCGACGACTACGAGGGCACGCAGCGCCTTCTTCAGGGTCGGTGTCACCGACATTCTCCTTGTCCGATGTGATCAACGTATTCCGTAGGAACCCAATTCTTCCCGAACTCCCGGATCGATCGCTGTCGCGGCTTTCATGTCGGAATTTCCAGAACTCGTTTTGCCTTGCCGCGTGTAAGCGAGGCCGCGTCCGTAGAGAGAGGTCGCGAGCCTCGGCTTCAGGTGCAAAGCGTCATTGAAGTCTGAAATCGCGGGATCAAGACGACCAAGCAGCAGATTGGCAAGGCCTCGGCTATCGAGAGCGTCGGCATAATCCGATCGAAGCCGCAGCGCCTCGTTGCAGTCGTTGATCGCCATTTGGCCGAGGCCAAGCGCAACGTTGACCCAGCAGCGATTGTTGTATGCCTGCGGGTCCGTCGGATTGAGTTCGATCGCGCGGCCGAAGTCCTTGCTGGCAAGTTCATATTCCTGCAGTCGCGCCAGGATGTTGCCTCGTTTGTAATAGGCATCCGTATCCTGCGGATTGCGGTTGATCGCGTCCGTAAGCCTGTCGTAGTCGGCGCCGCGCCGGCGATCGGTCGGGGTCTGGTCGGACCTGGGTTCTGGAGGCCGATTGACGGCCAGCTGGCTGGTGGAGGGCGCGATCGACTGAGCCAGCCGCTTGCCTTCGGCGATATCCGCACCCGTCATCCTGCCCAATAGCATGTCCAGAAGTCGTTGTGCGCCTTTCTGGGTTTCTGCAGGATTTGAGCTGGTCGCGGCTGCCGACGCCCACTTGTAGGCATCGACGTTGCTCCTGGGGACGCCTCTGCCGATGGCATACATTTCGCCGACGACAAGGCGAGCTTGAGGATGGCCGCGTTCGGCCGCGGACAGGAACCATCGGAACGCCTCCAGATCGGACTGCGAAACGCCGACGCCCTGGGCATAGAGCGCGCCGAGATAGAATTGGGCCTTGATGTCCCCCTGCTGGGCCGACCGCAAAAAGCCATCCGTCATTCTGACGTCGGCGTTCTGGGCAACCGCGTCGGAAATGCGCGCGTTTGACAGGATGATGAGCGCGACTATGAAAAGAGCCCTTAGCATGACCTCCAGCAATCTCTCTCTGACCTCGCCGCGGGGCAGGCGAAAAACAGCTATATCTAGAGCCGAGTGTCGGGGCGCATTTTGATCTTCCGCAAGCACGCGCGAATTTCCTCAAGCAACTCCAGGAAAAATCCGGTGCGCTTCGGCGGTGCACGGCACTCCTGGCGTGATCCAGATCAATGCGGGTTCAATTTGCGCTAGCCAGGCCCGGCCGCCTCTGAACGCGGCGCCGACGTCCTCGACGATTTGAAGGAGCGGCCTGTTGCTCCTGAATGCCGCCGATCGCCTGAAACCTGGCGAAGCCGGACGGGATTCGTGGCCTTTGTCGCCTTTATTCCCGGCATCCCCGGTTTAATCTGGATCAAGGCGCTGGAGGTGAGGGGCGCTATCCTGCAATGGTCATTGGGACCAGACCATGCGTTCAGGCTCGGTATTTCGCTGCGCATCATTGGCGCTATGGCTGGTGCTGATCATGGCGCCACCGGCATTCGCCGAGCGCAAGGTTGCGCTGGTGGTCGGCAATTCGAATTACGCGAACGTGCCGCGCCTGCCCAATCCCCGCAACGACGCCGGCGACATGATCGGGCGTCTCAAGGCGCTGGGTTTCGAGGTCATTCCGGGGCTCGATCTGGATCGCAACGGATTCCTCAACACGCTGGCCTCCTTCGGGCGAGCCGCTGAAGGCGCCGATGTCGCCCTGTTCTTTTACGCCGGCCACGGCCTGCAGGTGAACGGCCAGAACTACCTGGTGCCAACCGACGCGAAGGTGGAATACGAGGCCGAGCTCGATATCGCGCTGATCCCGGTTCCGCTGGTGATGCAGCAGCTCGCGCGTGGCAGCCGCGTCAACATCGTTCTGCTTGATGCGTGCCGCGACAATCCGTTCGCGAAGGATCTGTCGCGAACGCTGGGCACGCGGTCGTCGTCGGCGCTGGGGAGGGGCCTGAGCCGCATTCAAACCGCGTCCGGCACATTCATCGCTTTCGCGACCCAGCCTGACAATGTGGCGCAGGACGGCGCTGGCCGAAACAGCCCCTTCACGCAGGCGTTTCTGGCCAATATGGAGAAGCCCGGCCTGTCGCTCTCGGACCTGATGATCGAGGTGCGCAACGATGTCATGCGAGAGACGAACGGCAAGCAGGTGCCGTGGGATTCGTCATCGCTGACAGGGCGGTTCTCGTTCAAGATCGAGGGCACCGTGACGATTGCCCCGCCGACAAGCCCATCCCAGCCTTCCGCTCCAGCATCTGACACGCGCACGATCGAACTCGGCGTCTGGAATGCAATCCAGAACAGCTCCGACCGCTCCATCCTGGAGAAGTTCCTGAAGGATTTTCCGGAAGGTGTCTTTGCTGGTGCGGCAAGGGAAAAGTTGGCGCGGCTTGAGCCGGTTACGACGCCATCAAAATCGCTCTCGGCCACGCCCGGCCAATCGGACGCGGTGGAGGTTCCCGCCGGGATGACACTGGAAGCCGACACTGACCGGCCCGGGCTGGATTACCGGAGGAATGCAAATATCCAATCCCCCGAGGCGTGCGCAGCGATCTGCGCGCGTGAGGAGCGTTGCCGTGCGTTCACATGGGTGCGGGCAGGCGTTCAAGGTCCCGAGCCGAATTGCTCGCTGAAAGCGGCGATGCCGATCCCAAGGGCCGCCGGCTATGCCGTGTCCGGCATCAAGACTTTCAGGAGTCCGACGGATGCGTCAAACTCCCCGCCGGAGTTGAACGCACAGCCCGGCCAAAGCTTTCACTATGTGACCGGGTTGGACCCCCAAGGCGACAACTGGCTGGCGCTCAAATCCGCCCCGAACCTCAACGCGCCACGGCTGGCAAAGCTGCCGCCCGATACGCTTTTGACCGTGCTCGGACAGCAGGGAGGTTGGTTGCGTGTGCGCTTGCGCAACGGGTCTGAAGGCTGGACGGCAGCGCGATACGTCGCGTGTTGTCGCAATGCCGATTGATTGACGTCCGCAGGCCGCCGGATTGCTTCCTATTGCAATCGCATTTCCAGCCCTGGCCTCCCCAATCGCGTTTAATCTGGATCAAGGCGCTGGAGGTGAGGGGCGCTATCCTGCAATGGTCATTGGGACCAGACCATGCGTTCAGGCTCGGTATTTCGCTGCGCATCATTGGCGCTGTGGCTGGTGCTGATCATGGCGCCACCGGCATTCGCCGAGCGCAAGGTTGCGCTGGTGGTCGGCAATTCGAATTACGCGAACGTGCCGCGCCTGCCCAATCCCCGCAACGACGCCGGCGACATGATCGGGCGTCTCAAGGCACTGGGTTTCGAGGTCATTCCGGGGCTCGATCTGGATCGCAACGGATTTCTCAACACGCTGGCCTCCTTCGGGCGAGCCGCGGAAGGCGCCGACGTCGCCCTGTTCTTTTACGCCGGCCACGGCCTGCAGGTGAACGGCCAGAACTACCTGGTGCCAACCGACGCGAAGGTGGAATACGAGGCCGAGCTCGATATCGCGCTGATCCCGGTTCCGCTGGTGATGCAGCAGCTCGCGCGTGGCAGCCGCGTCAACATCGTTCTGCTTGATGCGTGCCGCGACAATCCGTTCGCGAAGGATCTGTCGCGGACGCTGGGCACGCGGTCGTCGTCGGCGCTGGGGAGGGGCCTGAGCCGCATTCAAACCGCGTCCGGCACATTCATCGCTTTCGCGACCCAGCCTGACAATGTGGCGCAGGACGGCGCTGGCCGAAACAGCCCCTTCACGCAGGCGTTTCTGGCCAATATGGAAAAGCCCGGCCTGTCGCTCTCGGACCTGATGATCGAGGTGCGCAACGATGTCATGCGAGAGACGAACGGCAAGCAGGTGCCGTGGGATTCGTCATCGCTGACAGGGCGGTTCTCGTTCAAGATCGAGGGCACCGTGACGATTGCCCCGCCGACAAGCCCATCCCAGCCTTCCGCTCCGGCATCTGACACGCGCACGATCGAACTCGGCGTCTGGAATGCAATTCGTGAGGCTGGCGATGCGGCGGTGTTTCATCGCTTTCTGAACGATTATCCGGACAGCGTTTTCGCGCCATTGGCGCGTGACCGTATCGCGGAACTGAGTGCAGAAACGAAGCCGGATCAACCGATATCCGGATCTCCTGCCGAACGCACAACCGACGTGCAGCCGATCGTGCTACTTGCGAACTCGGTCGACCTGAAGCGAAGCCGCGACATTGAGGTCGGCGGCAGTCTCGCCGGCCAATTTGGCACGAACGTCTTGCATAACGCGCCGCCCTACGGCGTGAGGCCCAATTCCGCAGAATGGGTATTTTTTGCACCGGCCGTCGGCCGCTATCGGCTCGATATCGAATTCGCGGCTCTTGAAAAGCGTCCAGTGAAGATCGTCATCAACGGTCGCACCGTCCGCTCCGACGCTCTCAACGAAACGACGGGCGGTTGGTCGCAGGAATACCAGCGCTTTCGTCCGCAAGGATCCTACGATCTGAGGGCCGGCGAAAACCGAATCCGATTAGAGAGTGCCAGCGTATTTCCGCATATCCGGACCTTGCGTTTCGTTCCCTAGGATTTGGGCCTCCGCCCGCTCGCCCGATAGGCATGACGTTGGTTTCCGGCACAAAACCGACGTCAGCCCTCGCCAATCGCCGCATTATCTCCGGTCCCCGGTAACGGTGATGATGCCATTTGTTCCTTGCAAATGGGTCCCGTCTCGCGAAAGCGTAAGCTGGTCGGTGTAGCCGTGGCTCCAATGCATAACGACGAAGTCGTTCTTGCAGGACCACGTTGCTGTATGGCCGCCTCCCGTCGCAGTTCCGTCGGCTCTGATGACAACGCTGCCATTAAACCATGACCAATTTCCCGGCATCTTGCTGCACGAGGAGATCCCGGTGCTGCGAGGAACGCCAGCTTGTTTAGCCGGTTTGCGTGTTCTCGGTTCTGCTCGAAATGAAGGTTCTTCATGAACGCCGGACTGCGACTTGTCGGTCTTTCCGACGGTCCCTCCGACCGAGCCGGCCTGGGCAAATACCTCCGCGGTGAGCACAAAGGGCAAGAGCACCACAGATACAAGTGCCGCCGCAATCAGCTGGCTAACCGCCTTTTCTATCGCCATGTTATGCCTTCTCCACCGCGTAAACCAAAAATAGCAGGATGTAATCCTAGGCTTCTTGTTCTTTGCCGTCCGGAAAAGCCCAATTGGGGGACAGCTTTATTGAGCCAAATCAATAAGACGCTGCAACTTCGGAATACCCGCGCCGGACCCGGCGTTCAAGCACGGCGTCTGGGTCCGCCTGAGGGTAGCGCGTAGGTGAAATTCCCTGTTACGGCCTGGAAATTCCCTGTTAGTCGAAATGTTTTCCCTGTTAATTCGCTCAGGGATTGTTTGAGAGGTGGCCGCAGCATTAAGGTTTTCCGAAATGGGTTCTCAGAGACGCAAAATCACAAATCTCCCTGTTAAATTCGCCGTCGGCAGGGAATTCGCATGGAGGCTGGTTCGAATCCCACAGCGTCGCCAGCAGCATCATTCGCATCCGTTCTTGTCCATCCGGTCTGGTTCGCAAGCACTTGAATGAAGGCCGATAATATCACGATAGCGCTGTTCACGGCATCTTCACGACGTCAAGCAGCAACAAGCCGAGATCGTCATCCGGAGAATAGTTTTCCTTGGTCACGGCGAAGCTCGTCGGGCCTGATTTTTTCAGCCCGGCGAAACACGTGGAGACAAGTGACTTCGGGTCTTCCTTGCTGATCGTCAGTGTGAACCGCCCGATCGGCCCGGACCAGTTGCGCGCCGTTTTGATGATGTATCGCAGTTCGACGCCCTGCAGCGCTCCAGTCTGCTCTTCGGCCTTGGCAGCTTTGAGAAACGAATTGTCGGGGCAATAGCGCTTGCGCATCTCGGCACCTGCGATTTCGTCGCTTGAAGTGAAGAAGACGCGGGGAACAGGCCGGTATTTGTGCGTAACCTCGATGGTCTTGCCTGCAGGGAATTTCTGAAGCCAGTAGAAGGTTATGTCGGTCGTCCATTGCGGGTTCACGTCAGCAGGCTTGCCGGCGCCGCCGTCAGTGCGTGTGATAGCCCCGTAGCGCTCGAGCTCCGACAGGGCTTCGGCGGGGAGGCGGCCCAGTTCGTCATAGAATTTCGTCTGCGCGTCGTCATTCGGCATGATCGTGGTCAGCGGCAGATGATGCTTGAGCAGCAGGGCCGTAATATCGACGCCGAGACTGGTGGCTCTGGCCTGGACGGACGGGATGACTTTGTTGCCGTCGACGCTGACCTCGAAGTTGATGAAATTGATCGGGTCGCTGGCCTGGATGACATAATTGCCGCCTTCGCCGGTCTCGATATCGGGTAGCGGAAAGGCCACCAGTGTTTCCACATCCTGCGGCGTCTTGTTCTCGAACAGATAACGCACGCGTACTTCGCTTTTGCTGAGGAAAAGGTCTTCCTGCTTCATCACAATCTTGTCGTTGTAGACGAGATCGAGGCCTCCGGTCTGAAGGCTTGCCGAGGAGTCGTTCGCCATGGCGCCGCATGGGGCGAGCAGTACGAGGCTCGACAGGATCAGCGACCGAAGGTCGGGTCTGTGCTGCGATTTCATGGTTTTCCTCCCCTCGAACCCGGCGCTGGGAAATCGAGACGCGTCCGCCGGACGAGCAAGCGTGGACCTTGCCGCTTGAGCCAGCATTGCGCCAAATCAAGCAGCGCCACGTGCGCGAGATCGCGTGCAGCTCTCGATGCCGATGAATCTCGACCAAGTCGGGAGGCCGATTTCCGTGGCGGCAGGTACGCCGGGTCCTTGATTCATCGCAATGCGACGTTCTTGACCTTCGTTAGACAAGAACGGGGTCTCAAAGCGGGAGTGTGATATGAAGATTACAATTGGGCGTTGCCTGATCGGTGCATTGGCCGTCGCAACAACCAGCATTGGCCTGGTTTCATCTGCAAGTGCACAAAGTTGTCAGGCGCTATGGGTCGAACGCAATTCCTATTACAAGGATGCCGGCTATTGTTTTAAGACCGATCGGGCCATTTCCTATTTTGGAAACCAGGGCTGCATGTACAACAACGAAGGAAGTGTACCGCTGCCGCGTGATGTTCGCGCTCGTATCGCCCAGATCACCTTGCTGGAGCGGCGCAACGGCTGCAACTGGTAACGCTGCGCTGCTCGATCGGCTTTGATGGGGATCACTGATCGCCATCGAAGCGTTTCGGTCGCTTGAAGCAAACCGTTTCCGAAATCGGTCGAAATAACCATGCTCACTTGTGGGTCAATTGGATTCGGCCGGAAGCAGTTCAGGCCGATATTCGAAGTGCATCGTATCGAAATGCCCCCATTTGCCGCCCCAGATGAAGCCGTGCTTTTCGAAGATCTGCACGATCTCGAACGGTATGCGATTGCGATAGGAGCCGGCGGGACTCCACAGCCAGTAGTCCGAGAACCTGGTATTGATATCGATGGCAGCCCCCCAGGCGTGCATGCTGCGGTTTCCCGTGTCCTTGACCGTACGGCAGTTGAACGTGCCGGCGCTCGGAAACGCAAACTTCTTGAGCTCGGGAGGCAAGGCATCGAGCTCGGCCGAGACGGCCCGTAAACGATCGGCCACGCCGTTCACGGTAGTAATCTGAACAGAACCGCCGCCGGACTTCGGCAGCCACGGCACTCTCGTCATTCTCTTTTGTACCTCGCCTTTCGAACAATCGCCGTACATCTTGTCGAAGAAGGCAGTGTTGCGGAACCGTCCAGGGTCCTCCTGGGGCCCGGGGGGCTTTGCGAGCGGACCCGCGACATAGGGAATCGACAATTGGTCGAGGATGGAGGGGTGACGAAGCTTCTCCTCGAAACTCTTGTCGTCGCGGCCGTCCGACACCGGCATGCTGGTGCCGTCTTTCCAGGTCAGTACCTTGCCGTCGTGGGAAGCGAGGGCGTCGGGGTATCCGCGCACCAGGCGATCAAGGGAGTTATCTTGCGCACGCAGCGGCGCGCCGGTCGCGAGCCAGCAAAGCGCCAGCGACAATATCGTCAGAGGCAAATGGCGCTCGGCGGGGCTTGCTGCGACGAAAGGCGTCCGGATGGATCGGAGGTCTGTGCGGTTCAAGGGACTCATCTCTCTCGAGGTCATTACGCCAGATTGGTGATTTCGCACCTTGACAGCACCATTCAGGCTGCGGCGTCCATGCCGCGTTGACGGAAATCTGCGGATGTCGAAATCGATGGGCTTTGCGGAGTGGGATTTTGGCCTCGCGTTATGGTTCCTCGAAATATGTCGGGTCGGTAACAATGCCTTTCTCACAGAACCGTTGGAAGGAACCCAGCCGGCCCCCAAGATCAGACAAGGCAATGGCATAGCTGCGCTCCGCCAAAGTCAATTCGAGATCGTTCGCCGCCCCGATCGTCGTCAGCATCGCCGCGCTGATGTCGGTATAGTGAATGTCCGCGTCCCAGTTCAGGCTGCGCGAAAGCGCCGTCTTTGTCTTATAAAGATTCCGGAAGGTGAGGGGGGTCGGTGCGGGTTCGTTTGCCGTGTTCGCGGCGCGCACGGTAACCGTGGCAGGTTCGGCATCGCGCAATTTGACCGACGGCTGAACCAGCAACATATAGTAAGCCGACTTGAGGCAAACGAATTCGATCAGACCGAGCCCGGCCTCGAAACCGTTCTGCTCCTTCGGCAGAAGGACAGGCAGGTCCTTGTAGTCCTTGCTGGGTTTGTGGATGCGCCAAACGGCTGTTGTGACCTTCGTCATCTCTGCGGCGCTCGTATCGACCGGACGGAGCGCAAAAAAGGCAGCGGCAAGGGCAAGCGGCAACGCCCTTGTCGCGCTTGCAAGTTTGTTGGCGGCGTTCATGGCCGGCCTCCCTTTGCCAAGCGTTCCCTATTTCCCTGCGGGTCCCGGCACCACACAGCGGCCTGAGTCGCGCGTGGGCTTCTTGACGATGAAGGCATCGCCCGGCAGCAAATCGCCGGTGATCGTCACCTTATGCCCCTCGAACGGGCGCAGATCGATGGCCTCACCGTTGGCATTCCTTGGATGAATGTCGTAGCCATCGGACGACTTGAAGTTTCCGTTGTGGACGCAGCCGACAATCGTTTTCGGCACCGGTTTCGACGCAATGGCAGGGGTGATGCCTGCCAGACCGAACGCCATCACGAGGATGGTGCAGAACCGAACGGCGCAGATGTTAGCTGACATTGAAGCTCTCTTTCTTGAAAGGCCGTCATCGTAGGACGCAGGCAATTGCCGATCGTTGATCTGGAGCAAGGCGACGCAGCGCGTGCTTCCGGCTCTCACGCCAACGCAGCGCCGCATTCGCCACAGAAGCGGGCGGCGGTGCCAATGGGACGGCCGCATTGCGGGCAAAAGCGCGCCGGCGCGGTAGGTATCCGCGCCGCCGCCAATGACTGCGGGCGATCTGTCCTGAATGCCAGCGTGATGGCGTCATGGGCGAATTTGAGCAGATCGCCGGCGCTGGCTGATCGCAGCAGCACGTGGCCTGCGCCGCGCAATTCGATGATCCAGACGGCAGCGACCGAGCGCAGGAACACAAAAGTCCCGTGCTCGATGCCGTCTGCGCCGCGGCGATCGATCGACAAGTGCACACCGGACAATGGCATCTCAAGGTGAGCGAAGGCCGCGACGAAGGCCGGCTGCGGAGACCACAAGCCGGTCGGCCCCCGCGCGATCAGTCCGATACGGGCCAGCATCGCGAGGCCCTCGAGGAGCCGGGCTTCCGTGACATCGCACGGTCCGTTCAGCTGCGCCAGCATTCCCGACAGCCAGCGCGGATCGGGCAGCGTCGCGCCATCGAGCGCCCGCAAATAAATAGTGTCTTCGTCGAGTGCGGGCAGACGACCCGGCGTCCGCGCCAGCAGGCTCTCGAGTTCGACCTGACGGTGCGCATCGGCCATTGCCGCCAGCGCCCATAGTGCCGCGGCGTCGAGCTCACTGCGGTGGCCGATATCGGCCAAAGGCTGGTCGAGACCGAGTGTCTCGACGATCAGCGCCTCGATCAGCGAGGCATCGACCGGGAATGACACCGCGGTCTCGCCATCGTCGTTCGGCGTGACCGCCGCCAGCTGTTCGCCTGCACCGGCGACGGCATAGCAGTCCAGCCGCCGCCCGCCGTCGCGTGTCACCGTTCTCACCGCCATGCGGGCCAGGGGATCGGCAAGGCCGGCGCGGACGGCCGGCGGCAGTTGTGTAGCCTTGGCGGAGTGATCGAGCCGGACCGGATCCGGCGCCAATGTTTCAATCATGGTAATCCTCCTGCGCGAGTCGGTTCGATCGTCATTGCGCCCATTTCAGCCCCTCGAACTGGCTGGAGAGCTTGTGGCTGAAGTCGCCGAGGTCGGTGAAGCCGAGGCCTTCGAGTTTGCCTTCCAGCGTGTGCAACGCCGCGGCGTCGGGATGGCTGGGCAGGTTCGAGCCCTTCACCAGATCCATCGCCTGGCGCAGATTGCCGGGCAGTTCGCCGGCCGGAATGTTTTGCGCGCCATAGGCCGTGCGCACGGTGTCCAAGGTATCGACGCCCTTCTGCGCCTGTGCGATCGCCTCGAACGGATCGCCGCGCCGCAGATTGCCGGTCACCTTCTCGTGGAACTGCTGCGCCAGCCCCTGCGGGTCGGCGAGTTTTATCGGCTGCGACGGCGGTGGCAGCTTGCCGGCCGCGATGTCGTCGGCGTTGTGCGCGATCTCCTTCAGTTCGGCGATCCGGGTCGTGCCGGTGCCGCCCGCCTCGCCGCCGGCGAGGTTGACGCGCTCGCCGCTGCGCAGATCCGCGATCTGGTCCGAGTAGTCCCGCCCGGCCTCACGGAAGGTACGGTCGGTCGGAGTATGGCCGTGCTGCTCGGCCCACCACGCCTTCTGCTGCGCCGGGTCGAGGCCATCAGGGCATTTTGTCTTGTCGAAGAAGGTCAGCTCGGCGAAGGCGTCGTTGGAATGATGCTCCCATTTGGTCTTGGGCACCTCGACCCATTTGCCCGTATTGCTGTCTTGCATCAGCACCCGGAAGTCGCGGTCGGTGTTGATGGGATTTGCCGTTATGCCCGGCGTGCGGAAGTCATGGACGATGAGCTTCTTGTCGGCGAGTTCCGGACTAGATTGGCGCAGCCGCTCCAAGAGCATCTGGTCGTGCGGCTTGTAGACCTCGTTGCGCAGCGTGTTGTTGAAGGCTTCCTGGCTCGACAGCGACCCGCCCTGCTTCAGCGCCCGCACCTGATGCGGGTTCTTCTGCACCTCCAGCACGTCGGTGAGCGAAGCGCGCATGCGGCCGGAGCCGTCGACATGGACGCCCTTGTCCAGCGTAGTCAGGTTCTTCTGCATCCTCTCGACCAGGTCGGTGGCGACCTTGGAGCGGTGGCTGGCCTGCTTCAGAAGGTCGAGGCTGCCCTCGGCAACGCCGGCGACAGCGTTCTTCCCCGCGCGCCAGGCATCGCCCGCGTAGCCGGCGCCGTAATGAATGGCCTTGCCGAACAGGAAGTCGGTGATCGCCGACTTCGCCCCGGCGACGATCATGTCGCTAGTGCCGCCGCCGGCCCGGGCGGCGTCGCGCATCGCCAGGCCGCTGCCGACCGCCGAACTCGCGAAGCCCTGGGTCAGCACCGCATCGAGCGCCGCGGCGCCACTCTGCAACAGCGTGTCCTTGGCGGCGTCAATGTAGGTATAGGTCGGCGTATAGCCCTCGCGCATCTGGTTGCCGATCACATCGGCGAGCGGCACCAGTTTCTCGAGGGCCTTGCGGTAGTCGCCGTCGGCGGGCCTCTTGAGCAGGCGGAAGCTGAGATTGTCGAACAGGCCGGAGCGGGACCTGTCCAGCATGGCATCGACGTCCTCGCGCCCGCGCTGTTCGCCGAGCGCCCCCAACAGTTCGTCGCGGGCCTTGAAGTAGGTTTGCATCTGCGCGCCCTCACGGCGGGTCTCGGCGATCTTGCGCTGCAGCTCGGCGACGTCGGAATCGGGCCGCTGCATGTCGGCCAGATCGGATTTTGCCTTGTCGGCGAGCCAGGCCTGGCTGGCCTTGTCCTGCTCATAGGTATTGCGGCCGACGAAGCCGTGGGAGTAGTCGCTCCACACCTCGCCGCGCTCGTTGACGTCGCCGTCACGCGGCAGGCGAGGCGGGACGCGCGGCGTCTCGGCTTCGCCCCGCACGAAGCCGCCACGCTCAGCCGAATAGATCTCGCCGCCTTCATTGCGCGCGCCGTCCACCGGATCAAAGGTGCCGACGCCATCCTTCTCGCTGTACTTCCAGCCCAGTGCCTCGTATTTGCGCTTCCATGCCTCATAGGGATCCTCGGGCAGATGGCCGCGCAAGAGATCGCGGATCGCCGCGATCGCTTCGTCGCGCCGCACGCCGGAGGCTCCGAGCATCAGCAGCGAACCCAATAACGCGGCGCCTCCGGCGAGTCCGGCCGCGGTCGCGATCTCGGCATCGGTGAGTTCGGAGACAGGCTGCTCGTCCGTCGGAACCGCTGGTTCCGGCTCGCTTTCGGTCATAGTCGGTGGCTCGGAGCCAAGCGGCGGAACCGTCGCAAGGTCGTTCGGCGAGAGCGTCGGCGTCGGGGCAGGCTGTGTCTGGGTTACCGGCGGCTGGTTAGCGGTTGGCGGCGGCAGCGATGACAAGGCCCGGTTCGCCTGCTCGACCAGCACGTTCAGTCCAGGGCCTAGAAGCTTGCGTGCCTGATCGTCCGACTGGTCAGCTCGGCAAGGGGGATATCCGCGGATCTCGATGACATGGCGTCCGCCAACAACCTGGCGGCACCCAGGCCGTCCGTAGAACATAACTCCACCAGATACAGTGGATGCAGCGTACCGGCTGGCCTCATCTGGCCGATCGAACGACAGCAACCCAATCGCGGAGCGCGTCCAAGGAAAGGAGCCTCTAAATCCTATTGAATTATACTGCTGATAGAATGTCCTCGTACCCGGCGGCGTCATCTGTCGCGCCAATTCCTGATATTGCGGGTAAACCGTGTTATAAAGCTGGATGTAGGTCGCAACCTGCATCATCGCCTGCCACATCGGGTCGGAGGGTTGCTGCATCCGCAGCGCCCGGACCAGCGCCTCATGTTCGGGATCCTGCTGGGCGTGCAGCGGCGACGGCGTCAAGGCAAGGACGCCGAGCATCGCAGCTAGGATCAGCAGCAGAAAGCGGTTGGTTTTCCTCCCCATCCCACTTACTCCGCGATGCCGAGCGTCTCAAGTACGTGCGCCGAGACCTTGCTGATAGTGGCGTAGCGCGTCGCGGGCGCGCCGGAGGTCACGAAGTAGAGGACAGGGCCGGCATCGATGATGGCTACATCCTCGCGCAGCAGGTCGGGCTTGTCCGAGCCGGAGAACTGCATCGAGAATACGATGGCCGGCCGCGACGCGATCTGGGTCATGCGTTCGTTGAGCAGGCGATAATTGTCGGCGCCTTCGGAGAGCCTCGTTTTGATGATCTTCGCCTCGCTCGCGAGCGTGGCCTTGGCGGGGCGGCGCTCGGCGCGGAAAGTGACGTGGAGGACATCTTCGCCGTCCGCTTCCAACCCTTGAAAATCGAGCACGTTCGGCTCGGGCATGGCTGAATTCGTTGAAGCGGAATACGCCCAGTTCGCCGGCACCTCCGCCGATACGCCGGCCTTGCCGCTAAAGCCTGGAATGCGCATGCCCATTCCGATGGAATCGAAGCGCCTCCACGCAGGCTTGCTTGCTTCGGGCTGCTTCGTTTCAGGCTTCGTTGCTGCAGGCGCAACCGGCGCGCCGGCAGCATTCGCGGCCCGCTCGGGAATGGCGGGATCGACGCGGAAACTCTTGATCATCCGCGCGACGACTGGCTCGAACGCCGTGGCAGCTTTCTTCGGATAGGCGATTTCGAGCCGATGAATCATCGTTGCGCCCTCGCTCAACAGCACCCGGCGTAAAATGGTTTCGGTCCCTTTGGCGGCGACGACCTGATACCAGTCCGCTCCGTTGCTTTTCACAGCCATTCCGTCGCCGATATCGAGCACATCCTCGGCCTGCAGTTCCTGAAGCGAAGCGTTCAGCGCGTTGGCGTGGCTGTAGACGAAGAAGCGTGCGCCGACTTTTTCCGCGGTGAAGTCGCGCCCGGCATTGTCCGGCGGCGGGGGCTGCATCTCAAACAGGCCGGCGGGATATTCGATCACCACTCCGTAGCGATTGTTGACATAGCTCGTCCATTGGCTTGCCGTAATCGTTGCCACGCCGGAGTCTCCGGGCGGAACGGGTACGGTGATCGGCGGAGCGACCGCGGTGGCTGCCGGAGTTGCGGGCGGCGCAACGGCGGTGGAGGGCGGCGTCGGCGGCGATGGCGGGGTCTTGGGTCCGATCACGATCAGCGCCGCTGCGAGTAGCACGCCGCCGACCACGAGACTTGCCACCAGGATCGCGCGTCCTTTGCCAATGTGCGAAACCGATGGCGCGGCAGGGACCGCTGGAGCAGGTTGTTTTGCCTCGGCGGCTACTGCCGGCTGATCGGAACCTGTCACAGCCGCGCCGCAGGCGGTGCAGAATTTCTGGTTGGCGGTCAGTCGCGCGCCGCACCGCGTGCAGAACACACTCATCGTCCCTCTCCCATGACTGAAGTGGCGGCGCGCAGCAGCCGGCGCGTGCGGGCGTATCGCGCCAGCAGCCCGAGGCTGTTGCCGACCGCGAGGCCCATGCCGAGAAACGAAACCAGCGCCGTCGCATAGGGTGTCCGTCCCCCCGCCAGCGTTGCGGCCTGCGTCATCATCAGGGTCAGCGCCCACACCGCCAGAAACCAGATGTTGCCGCGCGCCCGCACGGCGCC
This sequence comes from uncultured Alphaproteobacteria bacterium, assembly GCA_963742085.1. Classification (GTDB taxonomy): domain Bacteria; phylum Pseudomonadota; class Alphaproteobacteria; order Rhizobiales; family Xanthobacteraceae; genus Bradyrhizobium. The sequence goes on from CAVUKM010000010.1 coordinate 60,042, forward strand.
GCCATCGATGAACAACAGGCCGGTCAGGGACCAGCCGATCCCGACCATCGCACCGGCGGTGGTGGCGAGAACGATTGCGACAGCCGATAGCGACGCACCGGCCAGGGCGAAAAAGATCCAGGTGCAGGCAACGCTGACGACCGCGCCGATGAGGAGCGACCATGGTGACAGCTTTCGCGCCTTGCGGAAGGTGAGCAGCATCGTCACGATCGACAGCGCAAATAGCGCCATGCCGACCAGTCCGACAATGCGGAACAGCAATGCACCTGACGCATCAATGACAAGAAGCAGGAAAGCGCTTGTCAGCACGGCGATGCCGACGAGCGACCAGCGAAGCCAACGCGAAGAGGTCGAAAACGGCACGCGCCAATCCTCCAGCCGTGAAAATCGCCGAATTGAGAATAGTGAGCGGCCCGGTTTCCGCCTTGTGCTAGGTCAAGGTATTGCGGCAAGCCCAGTCGGCCCGGCCGACCGGACAAGAGCCAACCGGTCACGGCTTCCACAACGCATGGGCGCGGGGAGGTCCAAGGCAACAATGGGACGGAGTGGAACTCGCTTTATTTCAGATCATCGCGATACCGTTGCCTCAGGATCTGCTCGCGCGTAACGGTCTCGTCAAGCAGGCAAACGAGGCGAAATTGCACGGCCCCAAAACCCAACCCCGCTTGGTGGGCGGCGAAGGATTTGCAGTCGTCGTCGCGCAACTGCAGCCATTTCAGCTGCGTCGCTTCGAACAGCTTCCTGTTCTCGCTGCGCTTTGGTTCTTCCAGCATGTCAGCCGCCTGCATCGCGGCACCGATTTCGCCGGTCAGGGCGGCAAGTTTGGCTTCTGATTTTTCAAGCGCCTCTTGCAAACAATCGACCCAGGCATTGGTTTGCTTGATCTTGTCGGGATTGCAGAGCTTGCGCGAGGGCGACGGCGGTTCCGCAGCAGCGGCCGGCAAAGTCGCAGCCGACAAGGAGGACCAGGAATAACGCGGTCGCGGCACGCATGAGATTTATCCTTCTTTTCGTCTGGCATTCCGCCGATGCCGGAGAGGAGAGTTCCGAACAAGTTGCCGGCAGGACCCAGCCACGCGAAATCAAACTAGCCGAACAAATGAGCGAGCCAGAAGGCGGCCGCGGCCGCGAGCCCGCCAACCAGCAAGGTTTGGCCTGCAGACACCAGCCGGTTGAGCCCGGTAAAGTGCCCCTTCACGCCTCCAAAAATCAGAAGCGCGACGCCTGTCGTCAACACCGAGATTTTGAGCGCTTCGGTCAAATTGGTCGTCAGCATGTAGGGCAGTAGCGGGATCAGGCCGCCTACCAGATAGGACACCGCGATCGTCGCCGCGCTGATGGGCGCACGCTTTGGATCCGGCTTATCCAGCCCCAGCTCGAAACGCATCATGAAATCGATCCAGCGCTTGCGATCCGACGTGATCGATGTCACCACGCTTTCGAGTGCAGCTCCGGTCATTCCATATTCGGCAAAGACCTCGCGAACCTCATTGAGCTCAAAATCGCGCTTGTTGTCGATTTCCCATCCCTCCCGCGCCAATTCCGACGCAAAATGCTGTGCGTCGGTGCGGGCAGCCAGATAGCCGCCAAGGCCCATCGCTATCGCGCCAGCTGCGATTTCGGCGAGTCCGGCAGTGACGATCACCGAGGTGTTGGAAACCGCCGCCGAAAGACCCGCCGCCAGCGCGAACGGGACGGTCAATCCGTCCGCCATGCCGATGACGACATCCCGCACGGTCTCGGTCGCCGTAAAGTGCTTTTCGACATGAGGAACTGTCGGCATTCTGTGACACCTTGTTGCCGGTTGTGGTTATCGAGGCAGGAATGTGGATCGACTAGCACGCCCGCCTGAGACGGTCTTGAGATGCATCAAATACGATTGCCCTGAAACGGGTCAGCCTGAGGCTTTCCTGTTGTGGAGCGCCCTCATGTCCTATGCAGCCCTGATGGTCTATGTCGATATCGAAGGCATTCCGGAACAACGGGTTCGAATTGCCTCCGAGCTTGCCGGGAGGTTTGATGCAGCCCTGATCGGTTTCTCGGCTCGTGCTGTTCCTCCGCCGTTCGTTGCGGAGGGCGTGATCATAGAGGAAACGACGGAAGCCGACATAAAGCAGATGCAAGCAACGCTTGCCAAACGAGGTGATTGGTTCCGCGGCATCGCCGGCGCGGAGCGCCGGGACATCGAATGGCGGACGGCGCTGGATTTTCCGGGCGATGCATTGGCGCGCGAGGCGCGTTGTGCCGATCTGGTCATCATGGACCAACAAGTTCGGGGCCGCTACGACGCTTACCGAACCCTCGATTCGCGCGAGGTTCTTCTCAAACTCGGCCGTCCCGCGTTGCTTGTTGCACCGGGTGTCGCCTCGGTGCGGGCCGAACATGTCGTCGTGGCGTGGAAGGATACGCGCGAGGCACGCCGCGCCGTGGTCGATGCGATGCCGTTCTTGCGTACCGCGAGGCGTGTTTCAGTCGTGGAGGTCTGCGACCGGAGCGAGGAACGAAGCGTGTCGAACCGTATAACGGACGTCGTCCGCCATCTGGCGTGGCACGGGGTCACTGCGGATGCCCGGCCGATCCTTCATCGTGCCAAATCCGAAGCGAACCTTCTGTTCCAGTTTGCCCTGGATGAGGGATCCGACCTGCTGGTGGCCGGTGCCTACGGTCACAGCCGTTTGGGTGAATGGATCTTCGGCGGGATGACGCGGGAAATTCTCGCATCAAGCCCTCTTTGCTGCCTGATGTCTCATTAGGGCGGCCCGCCGCCTTCCAATGTCCTCATGCCGCGTTCGGATCGGCCACTCCGGCGCCGCCACCAATCATGGCCCGAACAGGCGCGGCGCGTATGTCCCAGCCCACGCCACCGAGACGATGAGCAGCAGCCCCGGGATCAATCGCAGGGCGTAAGATCGTCCACCGCAAGTCCATGCGACGACGATCTTGCTGATCGTGTTGGTCGATAACGCGGCAAGGATTGGGAAAACGGCGTCGGCCGGATCCATCTTGCCGGACGCGACCAGCGAAGCAATCGAGACGGCGGCCGAATGCGTATCCGCAAAACCTGCCAGCGCGGCGCCGACAATCACACCGGCTTCGCCGAAGTTTTCCCGTAAAGCCGCCGAGACAACAAGAATTCCGGACAAGGTCGCCGCCAGGATTATGGCGGACGAAAAACTGAATGCGTGTCCGGGCTGAGAATCGACCCCCTTCGTCTCCCGCAGGGCCTTGATCGTGAAGAAAGCCCCGTAACACGCAGCCGCCAGGCCCGCGAAGAACAACGGGATCGACAACTCCCGCAGAACGGACAGGCTGGTGGCGGCGAGAACCGCGCACATCTGCACGATCGTGGCCACGCTCGAAAGTACCGCGCCTGCAACCGCGGCGCCGAGAACAGCCGGAGTTGTGGCGGCTCGCGTGCCCATCGCGCCGATAGTGGCGATGCTGGAGACAAAACCGGATGCGAGGCCGGCGATGGCAAGTCCGAATCGATCTCCCAGGGTACGGACCGCAACGTACCCGGCGGCGCCAATCGCCATCACAAGTATGACAATGATCCAGATCGATCGCGGATTGAGGGCGCCGTAGGGTCCCAACTGCTGGTCAGGAAGGAGCGGCAGCACGACCAGCGTTGCACCGGCAAAGATCAAGCCGTCTGCCACCTCGCTTTCGGTGAGTACCGCGCGGACGAAATGATGCAGTTGAGTTCGCGAGGCCAGAAGGGCCGCCAGCGCCACGGCCACGCCAGCCGCCAGCATGGGCTCACGCATGGAAAGCCCGCCGAGCAGCACGGTCAGAACCAGCGCAATCTCGCTGGTGAGGCCGGGGTCGTCGCCTCGGGCTCGGTGATACCCAACCGCAGCCAATATGATCGCACCCGCCGTTGTGACCGCGAGAAGGATTTCACCGCCGGTCACAAAGCTGACCGCGCCGGCCAGCGATGCCGCGGTGAAGGTGCGTATTCCAGCAGGTAGTCGCGCGGGCCCGCTACCCTTTCGACGCTCCCGCTCTGCGCCGACCAGGAGTCCGATCCCGAGCGCCACCGCAAGATTTACGATCAGGGAATCAGGGGTCGGCATGTGCGCATGTTCTCGCGCCATTCGGCGATGGCGCCCATCAACTTCAAGGCTTCGAGCCGGGCAGCATCCGAACCAGCGTGCGATCTGCGAAAACCCAATGATGAACCAGCGCAGCCGCGGCATGCAAGCCCGCCAACGCCAGCAGACCGTGCGCGAGCAATTCGTGAACTTCCTTCACGCTCCCGGCGAAAGCCCGATCGCGCGCCCACGGCGATGCGATCTCCATGATCCCGAAGATCGGCAAGGCATCGCCTCGCGCGAACTGCAAAACGATACCTGCGACGGGAACGGCCACCAGCAAGACATAAAGTCCGAAGTGCGCCAGTTTGGCTCCCAAACCGATCCAGTCCGCAAACAACCATTCGCCAAACCGCGTCTTCTCCGGCGGCGGCGAGGGGTTCGCGAGGCGCCAAAGCAGGCGCAAGATGGTCAGCGCGATAACCAACAATCCGGCGGTCGTGTGAACGTACAGCGCGAGCTCCCGACCATGACCCCGCGGTATTTCATCGCCGAGCATCCCCAGCGTCCAGGCCAACACGACCAGCGCCACCGCCGTCCAATGCAGGCTTTGTGCGATCACTCCGTAGCGCGTTGGCGAATTGAATAGCTGCATGAAGGCAGAACCTTTATCCCTCCTTCCACCGAGGAAGCGGATCGATCGGGCAAGAATGGAATTGATGGATCAATTGCGGGAGGTTCGCCTTGATCCATCTCAAACGAACCCGATTCGTGCAGGTTGACACTAACTTCAGCAGCAATGCGGTTCGGGGAGATAGTGCCGCGCCGTGGCTTGTTCGAGCGCCGACAGCGCAATGAGCAGCGTTGCGTTTTTGGCCATGGCGGATCGCATCTGCGACAGTACCTCCTGCCGAATGGCGGGCAGATCTGTCCCCGATATGCGGCCATCCCGGACGATGGTCTTGCCTCCGACGATCAATTCGCGAATGTGCCTTGCGGTCGCACGTGAGAAAAGCATGTTGATCGGTTCAACATCCTCGCGAAGGCCGTCATTGTCGAGCGCTGCCCAGTCCAGCAGCAACATGTCAGCCGCCGAACCGGCCTCGATCAGGCCGCCATCGTTGACGTTGGTTACGGCAAACCGGCCATTGCGGACGGCCGCCTGAAGGGCGTGCTGGCGGGTCATGCCAAGGTCAAATCCGGTGCCTGCGTGCAGAAGGTAGGAGAGCCTCAATTCGCGCAACGCATCGTCGTCGTCATCAAGGGCCTTGCTGTCGATCCCAAGCGCGACCGCGCAGCCACGTTCCTTCATCAGGCGCATCGGAGCCAGACCGGAGTGGAGGTGGAGATTGGAGCTGGTATTGACGGAAATGGTGACGCCGCGTTCGGCCAACAGCTCCAGTTCTTCGGGCGTAGCCCACACGCAGTGCGCCAGCGTCAGGCGGGGCGACAGGAGGCCGATCTCGTCGAGCATGCGAACGACGCCGTCGGGATAAGCGGCATCGGCCCACTGCCGCTGATATTTTGTCTCCAGCAAATGCATGTGGACGCGACGGCCGGTGCGGTGCGACGCCTCGGCAACCGCCTGCAGAAGTTCGTCGCTGCACCATTGCACGCCATTGGGCCCATACTGGACATTGAATCCGGGACCATCGGCCGCGGCGGCGACGTCGTCGACCAGCGCCATATAGTCGCGCGGCGAAAGCGGCTTGCGCATGAAGCGCTGCTCGATCTCGGAGCGGGCTTCCGCGGGAAGAGCGGCCAGCAGGGTTTCGGAACCTCCATAGACCAGCGGATTGCGGTCTTTCATCGATACCGCAAAGCCCGCACGAATGCCGACGTCGCGTGCCGCGCGCGCTACTTCTGCGGCTTCCGTCGGTAGGTCGGTCAACCCTTGCGCGCGCGTATAGTGGACCATCACGGTGCCGGCACCACCAAGCGCGCTGTTGGCAAACGTCATGACCGCGGCCAGATAGGGATCCACCGAGGGAAACAGCGCGAGACAATGCAGCCATGTTTCAAGCGGTTTGGCGTCGGCCCCGATCGAACTGGTCCTGATGGCGCGACCGTGATCGTGCGCATTGACGAGCGCCGGCATCGCCAGCCATCGATCCGGGGGCGACGCGGAGGTTGGTTCGATCGAGGAAAACCTGTCGCCAGCGATGGTGATGGCCTGCGCGCCCACCGACGGCCGCGCGGTGCCGATCGCATGCGCACAGGCGATGGTGCGCGAGGGGTCCTTGCTCAATCCCGACATCGAGGTTCTCCGCGGTGAAATATCCCTTCGCCCTGGCCGAATAATACCAGGCGCAGAATGCCTGAAGCTTCCAGTCCGCCGTGAGGGTCTGGCATGAGCCTTTCAACAGTTAAATTTCGGGCACGGCGATGCCAAAAAAGGCATCGATCTGGCGGCCAAGGGATAAAGCCGCTAGCGTGCCGTCGGGGCGGCTTGCTCAAGCGGGAATGAAAGAGGGCTGACACTTTGACGATTTTCCTGCACGGCCTCGACCGCCTGATCGGTCACGTTATAGCCGCCGCGAAGTGGCTTGCATTGCCTTTGATCGCCCTGCTGTTCCTGCAGTGGCCGCTGCGCGAGCTGCTTCGCAGCTACTCCCGGGAAGCCAATGATCTGGGGCAGATGGCCTTTGCGCTCTTCGTCGCCGCAAGCGTCACCGCCGCGACGCGTGCGGGAACTCATCTCGCGGCCGATGTGCTGGCCCAACGCTATTCCGCGCAAGCGCGGCGGCGCCTCAATCAAATTGGGGCCGCCGTCGGACTTCTGCCCTGGGCATTGTTTGTCCTGGTTGCGGGCAAGACCACCGTCTTTTCCAGCCTTCGCGATCTTGAGTCATTTCAGGACAGCGGCAATCCCGGTTATTTTGTGATCAAGATTGCCCTTTGGGTCATGGCTGTCCTGATCCTCGGCCAGGCGCTTGTCGATATTTTCCGTCCTCTGGCGGCGGACGATAACTAATGGAATGGATGGGACTTGCGCTGCTTGTGCTGGTTGGCGTCGGCATCGTTTCCACCGGCCTGCCCGCCGCGGTCGTCCTTATCGCCGTGGCGATCTGCGGCGCGATCGTTGGCGTTGCGGCAGGCGCCATCGAGGGCTCGACCCTGTGGGCGCTGCCGAGCCGGCTGATCAATCTGTTCGAGAACGATTTGCTGCAAGCCCTGCCGCTCTACGTGACGATGGGCCTGTTGCTTGACCGGCTTCCGGTCGCGGACGCGCTCTACCGCGCCGGCAATGCCGTCCTTCCGCGCAGCCCGTCGGCCCCGCTGGTGTCGGGCATGATGCTCGGCGCATTGCTCGGGCCGATGAATGGTTCGGTCGGCGCCAGCGTGCTCGGTCTTTCGCGGGTCGTCTCGCCGCGCCTTGCGGCGGAGGGTATCCCCGCGCCCAATCGTCACGCGATCATTGCCGTCGCCAGCACGCTTGGCGTGCTGGTGCCGCCTTCGCTGGTTCTGATTCTGCTGAGCGATGCGATGTTGTCGGCGCACACCGTGGCGGTGACAGCCACGGGAAGAAGCGATCGCGTCGTCAATACGCAGGACATTTTTCATGCGGCGCTGGTGCCGGGGGGAATTTTTTTGGTGCTGTGCCTGGCATTGTCCTGGGTCGCAGGCCGGACCGCGACAAGATTGCCCGACCGCGAGCGCCTGACAACGGGACAAGGATGGCTCGCCGCTGTTGCACTCGTATCTTTGCTCGTTCTGCTCGGCGGGGTGGCCGTCGGCTATTTCTATGCCGTCGAGGCCGCCGCGATGGGGGCATTTGCGTTGCTGGTCGCAGGTCTCGTGACCGGACGTCTGCGCGGTGCGGCGCTGAATAAAGTGCTGAGCGATGCGATCGCGCTCACTGGCGCCTTGTTTTCATTGTTGCTGGCGGCAACGACGTTCACCATGGTCTTGAGGCTGCTTGGGACGGCAGACCTCGTCGGCAAAATGGTTTCGTCCATTCCAGGCGGCGATATCACGGCGGTCGCCGCGGTGCTTGGCGTGCTCGGGATCAGTGCCTTCGTTCTCGACGCATTCGAGATCATTTTCGTTATCGTGCCGATCGTGATTCCGCCGCTTCTGATCCGCATCGCCGATGCGCGTTGGGTGTCGGTGCTGGTGCTGCTCACCTTGCAGTCGAGCTTCCTGCTGCCACCCTTCGGTTACGCGCTGATGATGGTGCGCGGCGTTCTGAAGGAACCAGTCGCGTTCCGCCCTTTCGTGCGGGCGTTGGCGCCGTTTCTTCTGGCCCAATGGCTTTTGCTCGTGCTCGTATTGTTTTTTCCACAATTGACCCACATCGGGCGGCCATCGGATGACGGCTCGCGACTCCCATCGGCGCCGCTGTCCGATGAAGAATTCAACAAACGTCTCAATGAGATGATCAAGTTACCTGAACCCGAATAGCGCCCGCCGAAATGAGCGAAACCCGATCGCGCCCGTTGGTCCGGTGCCTTTCTCCTAATGAAAATGCCGTCTGCAATGTGAAAATTCGGTTGCGTCGGTAACGCGGATTGGCCCTACTGGACCGATAAAAAGGCCGGGAAGGAGAGCGGCGATGCAAGCCGAACGAGGCAGCGAAAAGCACGGCGTCATGCCGGCGCGTCCGCCGATCGGGCGTGACAATGGCGGCATTCAGGCGCTCGATCGTGCTTTCCTCATTCTGGATGTAATCGCCGACGCCGGTGGAGAGGCGAAGCTGACCGAAATTGCCAGTATCGCCGGATTGAACGTTTCGACGTGCCACCATCTCATTTCGACGTTGCACAACTGGGGCTACGTCGCGCGCGGCGCCAATGGCCGTAGCTACGTTCTGGGGTCGCGTATCCTCCACCTCAGCGCAGCCTGCCTGCGTCAGGTCGATCTGCCGCGGCGCGCGCGGAGCTTTGTCGATCGCCTGAACGATCAGACCCGCGAAGCCGTTCAACTTGCGATCATGCAGGATACCAATCTGGTGAACGTCCTGCATCGGGAGGCAAGGCATGCCGTTCGCGTGGACGCAGGTCTCGGCGGCAATTCGAATGCGGCCCACGCAACGGCCACGGGCAAGGCCATTCTGGCCTGGCTCCCGCCTACCGAACTGGATCGGATCGTCGCGGACAAGGGCCTCACGGCGTTTACGCCACGCACCATTACCGACATCGAGAAGCTGAAGGAAGACCTGCGGCTCACGCGCCGAAACGGTTTTGCAATCGATCGGGAAGAATTTCAGCTGGGTGTAATCTGTCTTGGCGCGGCCATTCGCGACCATGCCGGCGCCGTCGTCGGATCAATCAGCGTCTCTTCGCCGGTATTTCGCGCCACGCCGGCCTACGTCGATCAAATCAAGGTTCACCTCATCGCTGCGGCGGACGAACTGTCGGCGGAGCTCGGAGCGCCGGGCGCCATCCTGCGGGGATCAGCGAAGAGCGCAGCGGCACAATAGCGGTCAAACATACTCTGGAGAACACGATGTACAAGCCCGATCATGTCAAGATCTCGCCTGATTTTCCTATTCCGGAAACCATGCGCGCCTGGGTGTTGGGCGATCCCGGTCAATTGACCCTGACAACGAAACCCGTCCCGGTTCCAAAAAGGGCCGAGGTTCTGGTGCGCATCGACGCGGTTGCGATTTGCGCGACCGATCTCGAGATCATCCATCATGGTCCGCCGGCGATGATCCAGGGCGGTCTGCCCTACAACAAGAATTTCACGCCGGGCCATGAATATATGGGCACCGTTGCGGCACTCGGCCCTGGCGTCGATGAATACAGGATCGGCGAGCGCGTCACCGTCGAGATCCACGCGGGATGCGGCCAGTGCAAGCGCTGTCGCGAGGGGATGTACACGGCCTGCCACAACTACGGTCTCAACTATGGCGATGTCGACAAGGGTCATCGCGCCAATGGCTTTACGACTGACGGCGGGTTTGCGGAGTACGCGGTCAACAGCATCAACACGCTGGTTCGCATCTCGGACGAAATGTCGGATGAGGAGGCGACCCTGGTCGTCACCGCCGGTACGGCGATGTACGGGTTGACGGAACTCGGCGGCCTCGTCGCCGGCGAGAGCGTCGTCGTGACCGGTCCGGGGCCGATCGGATTGCTCGGCGTCGCGGTCGCCAAAGCCCTGGGCGCGCAGCCGGTGATCCTGACCGGAACGCGCGACAACCGTCTTCAGATCGGTCTTGAACTTGGCGCCGACCACGTGGTCAACGCCAGGAACGAGGACCCGGTTGCCGCGGTTCGCAAGCTCAATGGCGGCAAGGGCGTCGACTATGTAATCGAATGCTCGGGCGCGCCCGAGGCCGTCAACGAAGCCGCGCGCATGGTCAACCGCGGCGGCCGCATCTGTCTCGCCGCGTTCCCAGGCAAGCCGGCCGAAGTCGATATCGCCTATCTGGTGCGGAACAACATCTACGTCTATGGCATCCGCGGCGAAGGCAAGAGCGCGACCCATCGCGCCGAGGCGTTCATGGCGCAAAAACGGTTCGACGCCACCAAGGTGCATACGCACACCTTTGCGCTGGAAGATCTGCCGACCGCGCTGCGATACGCCCGCGAGCGGATCGAGGACGCGATCAAGGTGGTCGTCAAGACCCATGGCCACGCAGCGATCAAGAGCGTGGCCGCCGAATAGCGGGGGACGGTATGCCGGGCTGCGATGCATATCTCGGCACGGCTCGTCGCCGATGCGCCGGCCACGGTTGTGGCCGGCGGGCGCCCTTCACCTTGGTAAGTACTGTCGGTCTCTGCTGACAGGTTCGGAGGAGAGTTGATGTCTGCGTTTGAGATCGATCAGCAGTCTTCCGAATTGGCGGTTCCAGGGCTGGTGGCCGCGAAAATTCCATCCAGGAAGACGCCGCTCTATCGCAAACTCTATGTCCAGGTGCTCGTGGCGGTCGCACTTGGCGCAATCCTCGGTTACGCCTATCCGGATTTGTCGATCCACCTCAAACCCTATGGCGATGCCTTTGTGCGGGCAATCAAGGTCGTAGTGGCTCCGATCATTTTCACCACGATCGCAGTCGGTATCGCCAAGATGGGAGACATCCGCCGCGTCGCCAATGTCGGAGCCAAGGCGCTGATTTATTTCGAGGTCGCTTCGACGCTCGCCCTTGTCATCGGAATGACCGTCGGAAATCTCTGGCAGGTTGGTGTCGGGCTCAATGCCGATCCGGCCGCGTTCGATCCCAAGGCCGTCGAGGCCTACGCGAGGGTCGCCAAGGACGTTACCCTGTCGGACTTTTTCCTGTCGATGATACCGACGTCGTTCGTCGAGCCCTTCGTGAAGGGTGACATCATGCCGGTGCTTTTCATCGCCGTGCTGCTTGGATTGGGGCTTAGCCTGGCGCAGGCGCGGGGCAGGCCGATGGTGGCGTTTCTGGAATCGGCGTCGGTGGCGCTGTTCGCCATGGTGCGTATCATCATGTATTTCGCGCCGATCGCGGCGCTTTGCGCCATCGCTTTCACCGTGGGCAAATACGGTGTGCGGACCTTGCTCGAGCTCGGTCAGCTGGTCGCATCCGTCTACCTTGTCAGCTTCCTGTTCGTTGTGATCGTGCTCGGGGCGTTCCTGCGGCTTGCCGGCTTTGGCATCGTTCGGGTGCTGGATTATTTCAAGGACGAGATTTTGTTTGTGTTCGCGGCGACTTCCGCCGAAACCATGATGCCGCGTTCAATGCAGAAGCTCGAGAAACTCGGCGTTTCCAGGGAAGTCGTGGGACTGGTGATGCCCAGCGGATTCTCGCTGAACATGGACGGCACCGCGATCTATATGACAATGGCGGTGCTTTTCCTGGCTCACGCGTTCAACGTCCAGCTCACGATCTGGCACCAACTAAGCGTGCTATTCGTGATGCTGTTCACGTCAAAGGGAGCTGCCGGCGTCACGGGTGGCGGGTTCATCGCGCTTGCGGCAACGCTTCCGGTGGTGGACGCAGTTCCCGTTGCCGGGCTGGCGCTGCTGCTCGGCGTGGACCGCTTCATGGCGGAAATCCGCGCCGCGACCAATCTGACCTCCAACATCATCGCAACGCTTGTGGTCGGCCGCTGGGTTGGCGGCGTCGATATGATGACCGCCGCGGCGGAGTTAAGGGCCGGCTTCGTTGAAACCGCGGAGATGCCGGTTTCGGACAACGGGCACAAACAATAAGACCGCCCGGATGATCGAAGCGAAGCGGAAGAAAGCGCTTCCGGTCCCGGCCGCGCCGTAGGTGCGAAAGCAAAGGGCTGCGCCGGTTGACGCAGCCCTTCGTCGCCTGGATCAGATCAACAACGGGACCTAGTGATGATCGCGGTCGTCGCCGTCGTGATCGCCGTCATGGCCATGGTCGAAGGCGAACAGGTTCATGAGATCGCCGATGGCCGGGCTATTTTCCGGCTTGTACCGGTTGTCGTCGCGGTCATGAACCGGGTTCGGGAGATTGTCGCGGCTGCGATCCGAGATTTTCGGGAGATCCCAGTTCTTTTCGATGAACTTCAGCAACGAGACATGGTCGTAGTAGGTGTGGTCGACGTGACCCTTCTTGACGAAGGGTGAAACCGCAATGAATGGAATGCGGGTGCCGTCGCCAAGGAAGTCGACCGGCTGGATGTAGCCGGAATCGTAATAGCCGCCGCCTTCATCGGTCGTGATGAAGATCGCCGTTGAATTCCAGAGTTCAGGATTGCTCTTCACCCGGTTGATCAACGCCTGCAGGAATTTTTCGTAATTGTCGCTCGTCGAATCCGCTGGATGTCCGGCCAGCGTCTCGAACGGACGGACGAACGACACCGCCGGCAACGTGTTGCCTTGAACGTCGTTCAGGAACGCGCCGTAATTCTGCAGCTTCGCTTCCTCTGACGGGTTCTTCATGATGCTCAGATAGCCCGTGAGCGGATCGCAAATTCCGCAGTAGAAATGGAACAGCAGCGGCACGCCGTCCACTGAGTGGGCGAACACGGTCGGATCGTTACCGCGGTCGCCGCTGTAATATTTCCACGACACGCCCTTGGCGGTCATGACGTCCGCGATGGTCGGCAGGCTTTGCGGTGGCAAGACGAAGGAGGTCGGCCCGAGAGCCTGCGGATTGCTGCTGGTCTGGTTCCAATACAGGTTGTAATTGTTGACCAGATAATAATGGCCCGGCGCGCAGTTGCTGTTCGAAATGCCGTGGCGGTAGAGCTGTTCGTTCACCGATGCGACCCCCGGTGCGTTCGGATCGGAGCAGTTGACATACGAACCTCCACCGTAGCCGTCCTGGGTGTAGTAGTTGTTCGTTCCCGCGACCGGATCGGGATTTTCGATCTGGTTGCTATAAGGAATCGCGGCGGCGCCGTTGAGGCTGTCCGGGTTGGTGAAGAAGGCCGCGTGGCCTGAAACGATGGCCTGGAAATTGGCACCCGTGCCGCCCATGATCGCCTGGTGATAATTGTCACTGATGGCATACTGGTCGGCGAGCGATTTGAAGAACGGTGCGTCACCGGGTTGCGGCTTGCCCGAAGCGTCGGTGAAGGGATTCATGTTGTAGAAGCCCATCGAGATGGCGCCTTCCTTGGGATTGAACCCGCCGGCCGGAGGGGGTGCGCCATTCGATCCGGTGCCGATGGTTTCCTCGACCCAGACAAACTTGTCGAGTTTGCCGCCATCAAAGTCCTGCCACATCTGGAAGAAGCGATGGACGGGATCTCCGGTATAAGCGGCGTAAGGCACGTATTTGCTGATCTGATACGGCCCGTTCGGCAGGCTGGTGGGGAACCTGGTGTCCGGAACGCCTGTCGGCAGGCCGATGCCCGAGGTCGTGTAGGGTTGCGGCAGGTTTGCATAGGCGCCCGTCGAGGCGGTCTCCGCATTGTACCGGTTCTCGTCGCGGCCAATCAGCTGCTTTGCTCTGTCGAAATGCGGACCGGGCGTACCGTCGGCATTGACGATGCCCTTGCTCAAGAGATTGTCGATGGTCTGGCCTGCCTTCGGCATGTAAGTGCCGAAAAGATTATCGAAGGTGTGATTCTCGCCGATAATGATGATTACGTGCTGGATTGGCGTTGTCGGTGACCTGGCGAATGCCGGTGCCACAGTTGTCAATGCACAGAGTGCGCTCGTTGCAAGGCAGAGCGGTTCGAAAAACCACTTCGATTTCATCAATATTCTCCATGGGGATTTGGGAAGTCATTGGTGTGACGGTGGCGCGGGCGTCCCACGCAGGGGTTGTTTGCGTACCGTCGCGGCGACTATCGGCAGGCGCAATTACATGCCGATGTCGGGAAGAATTCAGATTTGTGAAACGGCTTTGCCGAAAGCATGGGACTGAAACGTCTTATGCGGATGCGGAGCCTGGCAATTGCGCCCCCTCATCGGCGAATGTTTTGAACGCGCGCGTCATTTGCAATACTCGTATTGATGCTGCCGCGGAGCTTCGAGCGAATTTCCTCGGCGACGAAATGCGCATCCAGGCTGTCCCGGATGATCTGGGGGCGGATAAAGATGATCAACTCGGTGCGCGCCACCGTCTTGTCCTGATGGGAGAAAGCGTCGCCCAGCCCCGGAATTTGATCAAGCCCGGGAATCCCGTTTCGGTTGAGGTTTTGCTGTTCGCTGATCAATCCGGCCAACAGGACCGTCTGGCCGTTGGCCACGGAGATCGAACTCTTGACCTTTCGTTCGGCGACCGTCGGAGTCAAACTCGTGGCGGTTTGCGGCGATACGTTGCTGATCTCCTGCTCGACGTCGAGCCTGACATTTCCGTTGACGTTGATGCGGGGAGAAACCCGCAGAATGATGCCTGTGTTGCGATAATCGATGGTGTTGACGATGGTGTTGCTGGTGGAGGTCGCGGAATTGAGCACGTTCGCCGAGCCTGTGGAGATGGGCACGGAGTTGCCGACCTGAAGTGTTGCGGCCTGATTGTTGACCACGACGAGAGACGGATTTTGCAGCACCTTGACGGTGGTTATCGTATGCAGGGCGTCCAGGATGGCGCCTGGCTGATTTTCCGAACCGAGCAGGAAGTTGAAGCCGGGCACCGCGCGGCTGATAAAGGTGTTGACGGCCGTTCCTGCCGCTGCCGCGACGCTGGGTGGGACAGGTGTAGACGTCGACTGGGTGTTGAGGAGGGAGCCCTGGTCGGGTCTTAATCCCAGATTGTGGCTGGTCAGATAGAATTGAACGCCGTAGGAGAGCTCGTCGTTGAGCGTGACCTCGGCGATGGTGGCATCGATCGAGACCTGCAGCTGCGGCTGGTCAATCTGCTGCAGCGTCGATTCGATGATCTTGTAATTGCCCTGGTCGGCATAGACCAAGAGCGTGTTGTTGACATTGTCCGCGGTGATCCTCACGCCTTGCATCAGCGGCTGACCGCCGCCGCCGGAGCTCGTGCCGTTTCTGTCGAGCGATCCCCCGTTCGTGCCTAACGGTGCGGCGGCGGCCGGCGCGCCGAAGCCCGACGTGCCGCTTGAGCCGGTTGTCGCCCCCGCGCGCGCGCCGAAGCCGCCCGATGAGGAAGGCGACCCGTTGCCGTTCATGGAAAGCCGGTCGCTGGCGGTCGCAGACGCGCCTGACCCGGGCGCAATCTGGTTATCGGCGCTGTCGAGCAGGCCGCCCGAGGAAGACCCGCCGCCGAACATATCGGTGAGCACGCGCGCAATTTGACGCGCGTCGCCGTATCTGACCCGGTATACATGAACGCTGGTCCTTGAGCTGTCCGCGCGATCGAGCCGCTTGATCCAGGTCGCGGCGGTTTGCAGCATTGCAGGTTTCTTGCTGACCACCAGGATCGCGTTGAGGCGACCGACCGCCTGAAACCTGATCAGGTTCTGGCTGAGACCGTTTTCGCCGGAATCGACAATCTTTTCGAGTTCGGCGATGACGGGTTCCGGGCCGCTGTTGACGACAGGAAAGATTCCGACCGATTGCCCCCGCATCCAGTCGAGGTCGAAGCTCAGCGCGGTATCCACTGCGGTGCGGCGTTCGGCGCCGCTGCCCTGAATCAGAAGCAGGTTTCGCGCGGTGTCGGCGCGTACCATTCCGGGTTTGGTCGCGAAACTGTCCATCAGCTTCAGGAGCGTCTGCGCAGACACGTATTGCAAGGGCACCACGGAGACGCCGTAGCCGGGCTCCGGGCTGGAGGCCGCGGCATCGACCCGGCCTGCGCCGACCGCGTCGCCCAACGGCGTCAGGCGGTAGCCGGCGGTATCTCGAATGAGCACGATCCCGCTGATCCGCAGGGCATTTTCGAGCACAAATATGATGTCGGACTTGGCCACCGGCCGCACCGAAACCAGGCTGACGGTGCCTTGCACCCGTGGGTCGATCGTGTAGCCGGTTTGCAGAATGTCGCCCAATACGACCTTGGCCACCGTGGCCACCGGTGTGTTTTCGAAATTGAGCTCAAAGCCGTTACCGGTCGCGACCGGCTGCGGGCGCGCCTCCGATATGTCGCTCACCTCGGTGCCCTGGAACACCGCCGGCTGTATTCGCTGGCCGGTAGCGGCCGCCGGGGCGCCAGCCTGCTGTGGATAACGAGGCAAGGTGTCCAGCGAACGTACCTTGTCGAGCACGTCGATATCAAAGTCATTGTTGGAATTGACGGTGGCCGAATTGCAGGACGCCAGTGCGACGACGGATGACAAAATAAAAGCAGCACAAATGCTGCGACTGACCGACGGGCGCAAGCCCCGGTTGCCGACACCTACCATGTTTCAGCCGCCCCAAACTTTTCTTCAGGCTCAATATCCTTTGGCGGGACTCGAGCTGGACGGCACTCTTTAGCGGCGGAACATGACAGTAATAAATTGCCGGTGTGGGTCATTCAAAGTCGGGCACTTGCCCGGGCCGGCGCGCATTCTCCCGTGAAGTGGATAGCCCGTCGGGCTTCGTACAGCTGTCATGTTTCGGATCAATAACTCGATGCCACCGAAACTGGCGGTCAACGGCGGCCGGATGGGCCGTGGCCCGATGATCGGCGCGACAGGAAAACCAATGAACGGCGACGAATCACTGCAATTCGCGGAGCATCTTCGTCGTCACAATCATTTGACGAAGCCCGCGGCCAATGGCGAGTTGGCCGAGCAGGGCGGATCCGCGCATCAGCAAGCCAAGCTCTGGGAGCTTACGGACCTTTCGGCCAGCGAGTTTGCGGACGAGGCGGCCCGCTTTGCGGATCTCGAGCGAGTCACCCTCCAGGACATGCTGTCATCACCTGCATTGGGTGAAGCGTTTTCGCAGCGTTTCCTGAGGGAAATGATGGTGTTTCCCTATCAAGCCGCCGACGGCGGCCCCGTATTGGCGGTCGCCGACCCGACGGATACGGCGGCCCGGCGGGCCGCCGAAATCGTGCTCCGGCGGGATGTCACGATCAAGGTCGCCTCGGTGGAGGACCTCGCGGTTGTCCTTGACCGGCGGCTCGGCGACGACGATGTCGAGCTGGGGGGTGGCAACGAGCTGCACCAGCCGCGTGAAGACGACATCGAAAGTCTACGCGACCTTGCCAGTGGCGCGCCCGTGGTTCGCGCCGTCAACGATCTGCTTGAAAAGGCCGTCGAGCTGCGCGCCAGCGACATTCACATCGAGCCCTTCCAGACCGGGCTGGTGGTACGGTTGCGCGTCGACGGCCTGCTGCGGCCGGTTGCGGCGCCGGCCGGCGTGTTGCCGCAAGCCGTCATTTCGCGAATCAAGATTGTCGCGAACCTCAACATCGCCGAACGCCGGCTTCCGCAGGACGGCGCCGCACGGCTGCGGGTCGGGCGCACCGATATCGACATTCGTGTCGCGATCATGCCGATGCAACACGGGGAATTGGCGGTCATCCGTATCCTGCCGAAGGATCGCGGACTGCTGGTCGTCGAAAGGCTTGGATTTTCATCGGGCGACGACGTCAAGCTCAGGCGCTTGCTGAAGTTGCCCCATGGCATGATCGTCGTCACCGGCCCGACCGGAAGCGGAAAGACCACGACGTTGGCGACGATCTTGTCGATCCTGAACGAGCCGGGCCGGAAAATCCTCACCGTAGAAGATCCCGTCGAATATGACATACCCGGGGTCAATCAAGCCCAGATCAAGCCGGCGATCGGACTGACTTTCGCAGCGGCACTGCGTTCGTTCGTACGCCAGGATCCTGATGTGATCATGGTGGGCGAGGTGCGCGATTCCGAAACCGCGCACGTTGCCGTTCATGCGGCGCTCACGGGTCACCTTGTTCTGACCACCCTGCATACGGAATCGGCCGCAGCCGCGGTGCCCCGCCTTCTCGATCTCGGCGTCGAGGGATATCTGTTGCGATCAACCCTGAAAGCGGTGGTCGCGCAGCGGCTGGTCCGGCAATTGTGCGACCGCTGCAAGGCGCCAAGGATGCTCGCCGAGGCCGATCTTGCCGAAGACCCCCGGCTCGGCGTGCTCGGATTCCGCTGCGGCGAGACGCTTCAGGCGCCTTGCGGTTGCGAGCGCTGCGGCGGCACCGGCTATCGCGGCCGGCTGGGTGTGTTCGAACTCCTCGAACTCGACAACGAGATTCGTGAACTGATCGGGGAAAAGACCGATGGGCTGAAAATCGATCAGACCGCGATCCGCGCCGGAATGACGACGATGGTCGACGACGGCGTAGCGAAGTGTCGCGCCGGTCTGACCTCGCCTGCGGAGATTCTCCGCGTCACGACCGCGCGGTGAGGTGAGGTCGTGCCGAACTTCCGCTACCGGGCCCTGACGCAGAACGGCGAGATCGTGCATGGCACGCTCTCGGCGCCGACGGCCAAGGAAGTTGCGCGCCGCATCGAGTATCTCAGGCTGCTGCCGATCGAAACCATCGAGGACAAGGCAACCGCGGCCGCATCGGGCACCGGTTTCGGTCTTTTCGGTCGGCCAAGCCCGGCCGAAGTGACGACGTTCACCCGCGACCTTGCTCTGCTCCTGAAGGCGGGGGCGCGGCTGGACGATGCACTCGAATTGCTCGCGAGCGACACGGACGTCGGCAGGCTGCGCCCGGTGGTCGGCAAATTGCGGGCTTCAGTTCTGACCGGCGAAAGTTTCGCCAGCGCGGTTGCGGAACACCCGGCCCTGTTTCCCGCCATGTATGTCGCGCTGGTTCGCGTCGGCGAAGTATCGGGCACGCTCGATCAGGTTCTCGAGATGCTGGGAGCGGAGCGGGCACGGGCCGAGCTGATGCGCCGCAAATTGACGGACGCGATGCAGTACCCGGCTTTCGTGCTGATCGCCGCGGGCTGCGTCATGCTATTCTTCATTTTGTTCGTGCTGCCGCAATTTTCCTCGGTGTTGCAGGATTTCGGCGCAAAATCGGACTCCGCGCTCAGCGTCTTCATCAGACTGTCGGATTTTCTTCGGGCCAACGCGGCCGGCGCGATGCTCGCCTCCGCTTTGGCCTTGGCGAGCCTCTGGTGGCTGCTTAGCCGGCCGGGCGCAGGCGCCGCGATCACGACCGCCGTCTCCGGCGTCCCCGGCATAGCCGGCGTCTTTCAATTTTACCGCACCAGCCTTTTCTGCCGAAATCTTGGCGTTCTGCTCGGCAGCGGCGTCAATCTCACGGCCACCTTGCGCATCCTGGTCGACATCATGGCGGTCACCGGAAACGTGACGACCTGGACGGCGGCCGCGGATCGCGTCCGCCACGGCGGCAAGCTTTCGGACGCGCTGCTGGCGTCGGACAACATGCCGCCGATGGCGATCCGCATGCTGCGGCTGGGCGAGGAAACCGGGCAATTGCCCGTACTGGCGGGCCGGGTCGCCGAGTTTTATGAGGCGAAATTGCAGCGCAGCCTTGACCGTATCGTCGGCATCATCGGGCCGCTCGCCATTATCACCATCAGCGCCGTCGTCGGAGGATTGATCGTATCGGTCATGACAGCGCTGCTGTCGGTAACACAACTGGTTGGATAGAGCAGAGGTTGATTCATGATGAAGTGGGCAAGACGTGTTGGCAGGTTTTTCGCCGGGAGCGCCGACGACAAGCGGCGGCCGGATGTGGGCCAGCAGGGTTTCACGCTCGTCGAGATGCTGGTGGTGATCACCATCATCGGGCTCATCATGGGGCTGATTGGTCCGCGCGTTCTCAACTATCTCAGCGAATCGAAGGTCAAGGCTGCGAAGATCCAGCTGCAGAGCTTCTCCAGCGCGCTCGACCTGTTCTATCTCGACGCCGGTCGCTTTCCATCGGCGGCAGAAGGCCTGGCGGCCCTGGTACAGCGTACGCCGGGCATCGCTGCCTGGAACGGGCCGTATCTCAAGGGTGGCAATGTGCCGAACGACCCCTGGAGCCATCCCTATCTGTATCGCTCGCCCGGTGAACACGGACCTTACGATATCATGTCTTATGGAGCGGATGGCCAGGAGGGCGGCAGCGGGCTTGCGGCCGACATTTCGATCGACAACATGGCCAGCGCCAAAAATGAGTGACGGTTCGGAAAGCGGCTTCACCTTGCTTGAGATGGTGTGTGTGCTCGCGCTCATCGCCATGATGGCAGCCGTGTTGCTGCCGTTTATTCCGCGCGATACATCCCGCTCCCGTCTGCAGGCCTATGCGCTTCAGACCGCGACGCTGCTGAAGGCGGATCGCAACGCGGCCATCCGGCGGGGGGTGAATGTCACCACACTGGTGGACACCGGAAGCCGCTCGATCCGGTCGGGCGCGACCGCGGAGATAATTCGCATTCCGGACGACGTCCGTTTCGATGCGCTTTTGCCGCAAACCTGCAACCGGCGTGCGGCCTTGTCGACCATCAGCTTCTTTGCCAGCGGAATGTCGTGCGGCGGGGCCATCGCGCTGACGCGGCTCGATGCCGGCTATGAAATTCGCGTCAATTGGCTGACGGGGAGGATCGAAATTGTTCCGCAGAGCTCCGTCACCAATTGACGGCCGCGACGCCGGCTTCACGATCATCGAGGTGTTGGTCGCGCTGGCGGTCGTTGCCGTTTCCATTCTGGCGATCGGATCGGTGATGTCGACAAACGTGCGCGGTGTCCGCTTGCTGGAACAGCATGTGACGCTGATGCAGACCGCGCGTTCCGTTATGACCGCGGACGTACCGTCGCGCGCCGAGCTTGGCCCCGGCGTGGTGTCGGGGCAGGTGAACGACTACCGCTGGAAGATCGACGTCGGACCGCTTGGCGAGGACTGGGCCGTGCCAGGTGCGGACGTGGCCTGGATTCCCGCGCTTGTCAGGATTCGAGTCCAGTCGCCCTCCGGCGCGGTGTCGGACCTTAAAACTGTCCGTCTGATGCGCGGGCCGCCGAAATGAGCGGCCTGCCTGCAAAACAACGGGCTTGTGAGGGCGGCTTTACGCTGATCGAGACCCTCGTGGCGCTGGCGTTGATGGGGCTGGTGCTCTCGGCGCTGGCAAATCTCACGGCGCAATGGCTTCCGAACTGGAATCGCGGCCTCGAGCGAATTCAGCGCAGCGAATTGATCGGGATCGCGCTGCAGCGGATCGGGGCCGACCTCGCGGCGGCTGAATATGTGTCGGCCAATCGCGGCGAGCGCCATCCCTTGTTCGAAGGCTCGGAACTGTCGGTCACGTTCGTGCGCACCGCATTGGGCCCGAACGCCGGGATCGGACTGGACGTGGTGCGGGTCGGTGAAACCGCCGATCGTCTGGGCTTCGCGACGGTCCGTTCGCGCGCGCCGTTCCGGCCGTTGCCGCTGGCATCTTCGCTTTCCGAACAACTCCATTTCGGGGAACCGGTCGTGCTGCTGCGCGCGCCTTTCCGGCTGTCATTCGCTTATGCGGGGCAGGACCGGGTCTGGAAAAGCAGCTGGCGCGACTCCGACAGGCTTCCGGCGGCCATCAGGCTGACGGTGCGGGATTCCGCGAGCGAACGAATCCTCTCCATTTCTACGGTAACGCCGGTCCACGTCCAGTCGCCTGCGCAAGGCGATTGCGCCCAGCCGGACGGCGGCTGCGACGCTAAACCGGGTACATTGCAAGCAAACTCTCAAGGAAATTCTCAGGCAGGTTCGCAGCAAACGGGAATGGCCGCGATGGGGAAGGGAGGTCTGCAATGACGCGGGGACCTCGTCGTGCGGTTGCCGCATCCTCGGAGCAGGGCTTCGTCATCGTGGCCGTGCTCTGGATTCTCGTAGCCTTGTCGGCGCTGGCGACGATCTTTTCGGTCTATCTGTCCAATTCGGCTCAGGCGCTGGCCGTCACCGATGCCGGATTGCAGACGGAGGCTCTGGTGTCGGCCAGCCTCGAACTCTCGACCTATCAGTTGCTGCTTGCGAGTGACAAGGCGCGCCCCGCGCTGGGGTCGTTCCGCTTCCGGCTCGACAATGCAGAGGTTCTGGTCACCTTTGCGTCGGAAGCCGCGCGCGTCGATCTCAATTTCGCGTCCAGGGAGATGCTCGCCAACCTGTTTGCCGTGCTCGGGGCGGATGAGAAGGTCGCCGGCGAGTCGGCCGACCGGATCGTCGGGTGGCGGACGCCTCCCAAGGCCAACGCCGCCAATGAGGAGGAGGCGCTTTATGGTGCCGCCGGCCTCACTTATTCGCCGCGACAGTCGTTCTTTACCCATGTGAACGAACTCAGCCTCGTTCTCGGCGTACCTCCGGAGCTGGTCGACCGGGCGTTGCCGTTTGTGACCGTGTTCAGCGGATCGCCCAACGTCGATGTCCTGATCGCGCCGCCCGAGGTGATCGCCGCATTGC
The DNA here is from genome assembly GCA_963742085.1 of uncultured Alphaproteobacteria bacterium. Classification (GTDB taxonomy): domain Bacteria; phylum Pseudomonadota; class Alphaproteobacteria; order Rhizobiales; family Xanthobacteraceae; genus Bradyrhizobium. Next base: position 82,680 of record CAVUKM010000010.1, read on the forward strand.
CCGGCATGACGCCTGCAGCCCTGAACGATTTCCTGAAGCAGCGGCCGCTATTGCCGAGGGACCAGTCCGCGATCGCCGCCGCACTCGGTCCGGCCCAGGCGAACGCTACCCTTCCCAGGAGCAAATCCTTTCGCATCCTGACGACGCTGAAGTTCGACAATGGTCGCCGGACTTTATCGGAAATTGTTATCGCGCTGGGCGAGGACAAGGAGCCCTATCAAGTGCTGTCGTGGCAGGACGATTTGGCGGCCGGTCACCGGTCGCGGAAACTGGCGGGCGGGACATGATAACGGAAATCAAGACCCTGTTCGATGAATGGATCGCGGCCGTGGCCCGCGCGGTGAACTTCGGAATTGGTCGGTATGCACGGCGGCGGCGCATCCAGCTCAGCGAGGACGGCGACCAGACGTTCACGGCGCAGCTGAAATCGGCGCGAAAAGGTCCGGCCCTGCCCGAGGTCTCGTTCCGCCTCGCGCATGGCCGGCCCAGTCCTCCTTTGCCGGCAGATTGGGAGGCAGCATTTCGCGGCAGCCGTGTCGAAGCGCAGATGTCGTCCGGCCAGGTATTGTTTCGACCGCTCGATTTTCCGAAGCAGGCCGTGGACTTCCTCGATGGAATGATCCGCACGCAGATCGACCGCCTGACCCCCTGGACGGCGGACGACGTGGTGTTCGGCTGGAGCCCGCCCTCGGCCAGTGCCCACGAGCGCGTCGAGCTGACATTGGCCGCGACATCGAGACAGGAAATCCAGCCGCTCGTGCAGCTCGCGACCGGCGTAGGGGCGGCATCGATTGCCGGGTTCGCCTTGCTTCCGGCTGATGCGGGCGCGCCCGTGAAGATCAAGGTCTTCGATCAGCCGCTGCGTGGAAACACCGGTCGAGCGATGGACGTGCCGCGCATGTTGCGCGCCGGTTTGCTGTCCGCCGGTCTGGCGGCCGCGGCTTCCCTGATCGCCGCAGCCTATATCGGCAGTGCTCTTGATTCCGAACAGCAACAATTGACGCGCCGGATTTCGCAACGTCGCGCCGCGCTGCGTCTCAACCCGAACGCCGGCGGGTCGGCGCTGGGTCTTCTTGCCAAGCGCAAGCAGACGAGCCCATCGAGCGTCGTCGTGCTCGAAGCCCTTTCGCAGGCGCTGCCGGACAGCACTTATGTGACCGAACTGCGGATCGATGGCGACAAGGTTCAGGTCGTCGGCCTGACGCAGGATGCGCCCTCCCTGATTCGATTGATGGAGCGGTCACCGCAATTTGCCCGCGCCACTTTCTTTGCGCCGACCACCCGCGCCCAGAACGACCCGGGTGAGCGGTTCCATATCGAGGCCCGGATCACGCCTTCTTTTGGATCGGGCACATGAACCTCGCTGCGGCTTTGAGGAAATCGCTCGCAACCTCGCCCACCGTGGCGGCGGCGGCTTACGCCGTTGTGGTACTTGCGTTGCTGGCGATGGTTGTGAGCTCCGTTGTCGATATCCTCGGCCAGCGGGCAGCAGTGGCCGCATCGGCCGACATGCTGGAGCAACTTGAGGGCGGCAAGGCACCAGCGCCCGGCGGGCGTCCCGGCGCCGACGCCGGCATGCCTTCCGGCTCGGCGTTTCTGGAAGGGGCGACGGTCACCGTCGCGGGAGCGGCCTTGCTGCAGCGCGTTGCGGGCGCGGTGACGAAGCTCGGCGGCAATGTCCTGTCGTCACAGCTCGATGTGCAGGGCACGCCATCCAAGGCGGGATTTGTCAGCATGGTCGCGAGTTGCGAACTCGATCAGCCGGCGCTGCAACCGCTCATCTACGATCTCGAAGCCGGCATGCCGTTTCTGTTCATCGATCAGCTCACCGTTCAAACCCCGGCGACCTCGTCCGGCGAGGGGAAGCTGCGGATTCTGCTGGCGGTGTCGGGGCAATGGCAGGGAACGAAATGATGCGGAAGCTTGCGATCGGGGTCACGGTTCTGACGCTGTCGGTGGTCGGCGGCGCGTCCGCGACGACCTCCGCCGTTTCCAACGAGGCCCTGGAGGATCAGGCAGACGGCGCGCGGGTGGGACCTGCGGCAGCGTCGACCTGGACAAATCCCGCCGCCACGGTGGTGCAGGTCACCGCCACGCCGCCGGCGCCGGTTGCTGCATCCGAGCGCGTGCTGAGCGCCAATCCGTTGTGGGCCATGCCGCTCGCTCAATTTCCCGTCACGCGCGAACGGCCGATCTTTTCGCCGTCGCGGCGGCCACCGCCCCCGGCCGTCGCGCCGGTGGCCGTCCCAAAGGTGGCGGCCGTGCCAAAACCAAGGGAGCCTGAGCGTCCGCAGCTGACTTTGGTCGGCACCATCGCAAACGACGAGGTGGGGTTCGGGATATTTCTGGAACTGTCGACCAAGGCGGTTCTCCGCCTGAAGGTCGGTGAGGCGTTTCAGGGCTGGAAGCTGCGATCGGTTCAGGGCCGGGAGACGGCGCTGGAAAAGGATCAAGAGGTCGTTACCCTCGCATTACCGCAGCCGGGCATGGGACAGGTGACCGGTGCAGTCACTCCGTCTGCGCCGGTCATCGCGAAGCTGCGGTCCTCGGAGTCGCGGGAGCGTCCCGGCCGCTAGTCATTTCCTGAACTTTCCTTCGTTCAGCAACATGGGCCGTATTGTTGCAGAGCCGACGTGAACAACAGGCCGATCGCCAGAAACGGCCCGAACGATATGGACGTTTGACCGGTCAATTGCCGTCCGGCCAATTGCATCAGACCGGCGCAGACCAGCGCGGTCAGCGCCGCCACCAGCACAAGCACGGGAAGGCCCTCAATGCCGCTCCAGATTCCGGCGGCCGCGAGGAATTTGACATCACCCAACCCGAGCCCCTGGATCTGCCTGAACGCGAAATACAGCCGTCGCAGGAGCCAGAAGACGGCTCCGACCGCCGCGCCCTCAAACGCCGCTTCCAGACCGGCCGGCAAACCACCGATGATGACGGCTTTCGACAATCCCAGACCGGCAATCGTCAGGTTCAACCAGTCCGGAATGATTCGGTGATGGATGTCGATCCAGGCGAGGACGATACTAAGCAGGCACAGCAATCCAAACGAGATGAAGGCGAGCATGCAAGGGCCTGATTCAAGAGCCAAAAAGCCCGGCCGATTTAGCAGACTTGCGACAAGGAAGCCAAAATCGTTCTTGAAGGAATTTTTCCTGAATAGGGGGTTTTCCCGATAGCCGACGTTGTGGCAGCCGTTCCGGCGAGGTGGAGGCCACCCCGCCGGAATGTGACTGCGCTAATGCCTGGCGTCAGTGGCGACCACCATCATGATCGCGATCGTCGTCGTTCCGGGAGACGGAGACGACCGTGCCCTTCGCCGGATCGAGGAATACCTTGCGCGGACCGTCTTCGTCCCGGCGGTCGAAGTCGAACATGTTGTTGAGAGGTCCGGCGATCGTATCGAACGAGCCGCCGGGCTGGACGCGCTCGCCTTGCAGCCAGTTGTCTTCGATGAACCGGAGCACCGATGACTGGTCGGTCAGGGTATGATCGACGTGGTTCCGCTTCGCGAAAGGCGACACCACGAGCAGCGGCATGCGGGTGCCGTATCCGCAGCGACCCCATACCGGTTGGCCGAAATTGCCATTGAGCGGAGTTGCAGGCACGGCCTTCCCCTGCTGGAAGCCGTTGCTCGTATTGCAGACGCCGGGACCATTGAGCGTGTCCACCGCCGGGTTGAACGAGGGGTTCACGACCGGAGGCATTTGATGATCGTACCAGCCGTCGGAGTCGTCATAGAGTATGACAACGGCGGTTTCCGACCATTCCGGGCTCTTCTGCAGGGTATTGATGACCTGAACCAGGAAATGCTGCTCGTCGATCGGGTCGGAATATCCGGCATGTCCGTCCCCAACCGCGGGCGCCTTCAGGAAGCTCACCGCCGGCAGGTTGCCTGCCTTGAGTGCCGCGAAGAAGTCGTTGATGTCGTACTGGTGATTTGCCGGATCCGGCGTGTTGGTATGCGGGATCAGGCTGTGACCGATGGCCGCGACCGAACTCGGACGCAGGTGGTGCAGGTTCGCGGTCGACGCATAGTATTGGAACCAGGCGTGGTGCGGAATGTAGTCGGCCGACGTAAAGGTAATGGTGCCCGGTGCCGTCGTGGTGGATTGCCGTGCGCAGCCGGTGGAGCCATCGGCATTGACCGCGGTGAGATCGAACCCGCCCATGAACGAACCCCATGTGATGCCCCTGGCATTGAGGAGGTCGCCGATGTTCTTGCCGGCCATCGTCACCTGATCGATCGCGGGGTTGGAGCAGACATCCCCGAGCGGATCGCCGTCGCCGATCTCGGTGATGTTGCTGGGGATGTGGGCGGCATCGCCGAACGCTTCGTGGGTGGAGTGAAGGAGGCCACCCAAGCTGTTAAGAACGTTGAGCGACGCGGCGATGCCGTTGGTCTGGCCCGAGATCAGGTTGAGCGCGCCAGGCGTCGAGGGACCGAACTGCGTGGTGTAGTTGTTGTCGTTGATGGCGAAATGCTGGGCGTAATTCCACAGCGCGGTAACGGTGTTACCGTCGTAATACCCCATCACCAGCGCCTTGCTGCCGATGCCACCCGGCGGCGGACCGGCGGTTCCGACATAGGCCGGGAAGCCGTCCATCTTTCCGTTATCGTATGCGCTTTCCTCGGGGCTCTCATTGTGCCCTTGATCCGCGGTCAACGCCTGTGACGGCGACAGCCGGAACGGGTTCGACGCGCCGGCGCCATTGGTCTTGGCATTGTCGGGGGCGGCCGGCAAATTTGGATTGCTGTTGGGGTTGTTGTTGAGAAGGTCGATACCCGCGAGCGGCCCGAAATTGTTGTTCACGTCGAGCGGATTGGCGAGGTTGTTGACCTTCGGCGTATGCGTCGACGCCGTGAACGGCGTCTCGCCGGACAGGTTGAGCGCCTTGGGATAGGTGCCAAAATAATGATCAAACGAGACGTTTTCCTGGAAGATCACAACGACGTGCTTGATTGGCGTTGCGGTACGAAAATCCGAGTCGCGGCCGTTATGATCGTCAGCGACGGCGCTGGCGCCTCCGACCATCAGGGCCAGAGCCGATACCAAGCCTAGGGCTTTTGGTAAACGCATCTAGATTGCCTCCGTGTTATGGCAAAATTGAATTTGAGGAAGGGATGAGAACTGGTGTGCGGCGACGTGAGTTGCCGCGCGGAATTTTTCAGAGCCGGATCACAGCGCGAAGAAAATTTTGTGACATCTGATTGAAAGCGTCATGAAGCGACGGGATACGGTGGAAAGGCATCGCTGCGGCATTTGCCGGGGCTATGCGAGAAGGGATCCACGCGAACCCAGACAAGCTGGTCGCCAAGGCGGAAGGGCACCGCGTTCGCGGTGCCCTTCCGGATGGCGTGTGCGGGAATTCAGCGATTGTCCCACAAGCCGGGCAGCACGGTCGTATGCTCGACGCGCACGGAGTTGAGCGCCTCGGGTTCGATATCGAGCGCCTGCAGGATCGTCGGCGCGACCTGCGAGGTGATTACCGGGGTTTTCACGACCACGCCCGGAAAGCGCGGGTTGGAAACGATCAATCCGACATTGGTGTCCCCAAAGCTCATTCCACCGTGCTCGGCGTTTTTCTTGCTCGATCCCGTATAAATGGTGCCGTAGATCGGCTGAACGATGATGTCGGGCGTGCGGCTGTCGCGCGTCGGATCGTTGAACTTGAGCTTCAGTTCGTCACCGCCCAGCACTTCATCAATGAACAACGCCCTGGCGTTGGTGTTCAGGTAGTCGATCGTGGCTTTGGTTTGGCTTTGATCCTGCAACCAGATCAGCGCGACGTCGTCGTCCATGACGAAACCGCAAGAGCCGGTCGCGCAGTTTCCGGCGCTGACAATGGCCTGTGCTCCCGGGTTCGTTCCCGCGTCCGGCAGCGCCGCAACGAGGTCAGCGAAATGTCCGGGCTTGTTGACCTTGGCCGGGTTGATCGGCGACTGGCCGTGCTTGGAACTGACGATGAACAGCGTGGAATCATAGATGCCGCGCTGCTTGAGCGCCTGGATCATGCGGCCGAGCGCTTCATCGGTCTTCTGCAGCCCAAAGGCGAGAACGTCGGTAGGCGTCCCGGCGCCATCGACGTAGCCGCCCGGCTTGCCCGTGTGGGCGCTCTGCGGACAGCTGCCGTCGCCATTGTCCTTGGCCAGCTTTTGTCCGACGCTGACGGCCTGAAAGTTCATTCCGAACACGGCGGGGGCGCCGCCGGCGGGCGTGCCGTCGTGCTTGAGGCCGTTGATTTCGTTGATGACGGCCGTCACCTTCAGCTGGTCGTTCGCAACCGTGCAATCGACGCTAACGGTGGCATCGAAGCCGTTCACATTGGTGATTTCCGGCGTGTAGAGGTCATCCACCCCTCTGCCCGACGGTCCGTTGACGAGATCGTAAGCCGGGTGCTTATCCGCCCACGCGGTGCGGCCGCCCTTGCGCTTGACGACTTCGAAGACCGTATTGGTCCTGATCGCGTCGTGCGGGAATACCGGGACGCACTGGCCCGCCCCGTTCTTTCTGCGCGGCAGCTTGGTCGGATCGATGACGTTCTGCGAGATGTTGCCGTTGTACAGATCGATGCTCTCGTCGAACACCATCATGTTGCCGGGCGCGCCCTTGCAGGTCACGTTGGCCGGATCAAAAAAAGTGCGGTCATAGCTCACGTCGTAGAAAAGACCATGGGTGATCGACGAGCCCCCGGTCACGAGTGCCAGCAGACCAGGGAACGAATCCGAGTTCGCAGGTGTGCGGGCGTTGCTGTAGGTGACTCCATGGCTGGACAATTCGGCCAGCGCCGAGTTCGGATGAGATTCGACAAAGCGTGACACGTCAAGCGCATGAAGCCCGTCGACGCTGATCAGCAGCACGTGATCGATGTCGGCGGCCTTTGCCGTCGCGCCAAGGGCTACCCCGGCCAGCATGCCGAGGGCAATTTTCTTCAAAATCATGAATTTTCTCCGTGGGGGTTTTGTTCGTGGCGTGAGCCGCCGCGAATTTCGCAGCCACATGTTTCACGTCGATGACGAGACAATGGGAAGCGCAGCCGGTGCGAAGTAATCTGTGAACAACCGGCGAGATTTCGTGCGAGCGTTTCGCGCGCGTGCGATGGCGCGAAAGCGCCCGAGTTTTCCAGAGAGACGATCGGGTGGTTTTCGCAAGCCAAATCGCGGGGTTGGCCAGGAACGAGCCGCGTGACCAGGATTGTCGGAGGCGTCTGCGGGTAGTCTTTAGCTGTGTCGAATGTAGCGACCGTATGACAACAAAATGAATTATGAGAGCGAGATCAGATCAGCGCGGGGCGTGAGAGGGAAAGCGGACCTTGAGGGCGGCTCCTCTCAGCTATCCCGGGTCGTACTGGTCCGGTCCCATCGCCCAGAGCCATTGGTCGTGGCCGGAGGCAAATGTGCGATTGGTCTGCGCCGGATTGCGGTTGACCAGCGGCCTCAAATACATCGGGTGCGTGGCGCTGCGCACCTCATGCTCGACGGTGAACAGGTGTTTGCCGCTGGCGAGATCGACGATATCGCGGAATCGGTATTGATATTGATTGTCCTCGCTGTAGATCAGGCCACGCTCCGACAGCTTGCGGTAGGGGCCGGAGAAGTTCGTGATGTACATCTGCACGTGGTGGCCGTCATAGTGGGGCTGCGGCCGGTCGACCTCGCGAAACAGCAGGTGCTGGTTCTTGCCCATCTTCACGGATGCGATGGCGGCATCGCCGCCTTTGAGCTCGGCCGGCATCGCCATGACCTGCGGATAGAACGCGCAAATGCCCTTCGCGGTGCCTGACGGTACCTCGAACTCGACATAGGGGATACCGAGCGTGATGCGCCCGAAGCGCGCGGCGTCCGGCTCATAGCAGCGCACGCGGTTGCCCCATGGACATGTCGCCTCGACATAGTCGTTGTGCTCGCGGAACGAAAATTTCGTGCCATCGAGCTTTTTCGCGACAGATGCGAGCCGGTCGAGCAGCGCCTTGCGGCCCGGAATGACGAGCCCGGTATGGCCTCTCAGCACCTGCGGTGCCCCGCTCGGGAGGTGAAACTGGCTCCGGCCGGCATTGACCCACATATTGTCGTCGGACACCATCAGATAGGGGTCGCGGGTCAGCCCGAGCCCCGAGACATAAAACAATGCCGCCAGATGCTGGTCGGGCACCTGGACGTTGACGTGTTCCAGATGGATCGAGTTGCCGAGATCTTCGGCGGCGCGGTCGAATTTTGGCTGCATGGATGCGGTTCCGGGTGCGGATCGGGACATCATAGTGCGGCGTGATACCCCAAGCCAAGAGTTGGTGGCCAAGGGTACTTTGAGCTAGGCGCGGGAGAGCCCGCTCATCACCAGTCGATTCAAGCGGCTGGCGAAAGCGGCCGGGTCCTCCGGCAGTTCGCCGTCAAGGATCTGCGCCTGCTCGAGCAGCAGGAGCGAGAGGTCGGCGGCGTTCGCGCCGGCCTGTGCGACCGCCGCAACCAGTGGATGGCGGAGGTTGATTTCGAGGATGGGCTTGGTCCCGACGCCGCGATTTTGCCTGGCCAATAGCCGCTCGAGCTCGCGGTCAGGACCGTGACTGCCGGCGACCAGGCATGACGCGCTGGCGGTGAGCCGCTGCGAGGCGCGCACATCGGAGACCCGCTCGCCGAGGTTGGCCCTGATCACGGCGATGATCGCCGCCTCGTCCGCATCCGATTTGACCTCTTCCTTCTTGTCGTCGAGCAGCGGGATCAGGCCAAAGTCGATGTCTCCCTGGCTGAGCGACTTCAGCGGCTTGCCCCCAAAATCGAGCGGCGCCGACGTCCAGAATGCGTCGACGGGATCCGTCAGCAGCAGAACCTCGATGCCCCGGGCGGCTGCCAATTCCAGCTTCGGATTGGATTTGAGCCGCTCGATGCTGTCGCCAACCAGGAAATAGATCTCGGTCTGGTTGGGCTTCAGGTCGGCGACATACTGCTTGAGCGTGCGCTTTTCGCCGGACGTCGTGGTGAACCTCGACAGCGCCAGCAATTTCTCGCGCCGCTCAAAATCCTCATAGACGCCTTCCTTGATCACCGGACCGAACGCATCCCAGATCCTGGCGAAGTCTTCCGGCTGCTTCTCGCCGAGCGTTTCCAGCTCTCCGATCACGCGGCCGGTGACGGCCTTTCGGATCTGCGCCAGTTGCGGATTGTTCTGCAGCATTTCGCGCGAGATGTTGAGCGGCAGGTCTTCGCTGTCGATGACGCCGCGAACGAAACGGAGATAGGCCGGCAGCAGATCGGCATCGTCGGTGATGAACACCCGGCGCACATAGAGCTTCACCTTGCCCTTGCGCGACGGCTCGAACAGATCGAACGGCTTGGTGGAAGGCGCGAACAGCAGTACCGCGTAGGAGTATCGTCCCTCGGCGCGATAATGCAGCGTCATGGCGGGCTCGTCGAAGGCGCCTGCGATCGACTTGTAGGCCTGCGTGTAGTCTTCCGCCTTGAGTTCGGACTTCGGCCGCTGCCAGAGCGCGCTCGCCGAATTGATCTGCCGCGGCTCGCCTTCTTCCGGAACCAGTTCGATCGGGAACTGGATATTGTCGGAATAGGACCTGACGATGCGCTCGATTTCGTAGGCCTCGAGGTACTTGGCGGCGTCCGCCTTCAAATGGAGGACGATTTCCGTTCCCCGCACGGGAAGTTGCGCGCCATCCTTGCCGGCAGGCGCGATTTCAAAACCGGCCCCGCCCGACGATGACCACGTCCAGACTTCGTCGGTCCCCGCCCGGCGACTGCTGACGAGGATGCGGTCGGCGACCATGAAGGCGGAATAGAAGCCAACGCCAAACTGCCCGATCAGGCCGGTGCCGTCTTTCGCCTCGCCGAGACGAGACAGGAAGGATCTGGTGCCGGAACGCGCAATGGTGCCGAGATTGTCGATCAATTCCTGCCGGTCCATCCCGATACCGGTGTCGGCAATCGTCAGCGTGTCATTCTTCCTGTTCGGGATGATCCGGATTTTCGGCAACTCGCCATCTGTGATCAACGCCGGATTGGCGATCGCCTCGTAGCGCAGCTTGTCGCATGCATCGGAAGCGTTCGAGATCAGCTCGCGCAGAAAAATGTCGGTCTCCGAATAGACCGAATGCACCATGAGGTGCAGGAGCTCGGAAACCTCGGCCTGAAATGGCTGCGCCTCAACGCCGGTATCAGTGGTCGTCATTTTATTTGCTCACGGACAATGAAAGGGTCGATATAGCGGGTCAGTTTGAAGATCAAGCTCTGGTGACCCGGGATGTCATTTTTGGACGAAAAATGACCTAGAATGCGAGGCCGATTTTCAAGGCCGCAGGCTCATGCGGCTTCATGAGCGGCGAGAGGCTCATTCCAGGCGTCGTAACCATAGACCCAGTCTGGGTCCGTCCGATTCTTGAGCCAGGTATTCGTGCGAGAGTTCAATTGAATTCGTGACGTTCGCGGCTTGCGGGTTGCCTCGAAGCGGCGGAAGGCGGCCTCAACGCCATCGCGATCGACGCCCTCCAGGCAACGTGAAAGCACGGCGGCATCCTCGATCGCCATCGCCGCGCCCTGCGCCATATAGGGTGTCATCGGATGACAGGCGTCGCCCAACAAGGTGATATTGCCCTTGCTCCAATGTTGTTGCGGATCACGGTCGACCAGCGCCCATTTATGAACCGACGGGCAGGCGGCCAGCACGTTGCGGACTTGCGGATGGAAGCCGTCAAAGGCTTGACGCAATTCCTCGACGTCTCCCATCGCCGACCAGGATTCAACCGTAAATCCCGGTTCAGGCTGACTGGTGACGAAATAAACCTCGCTGCGATCCGGCTTGACGTAATAGATCACGATGTGACGATCCGGCCCCCACCATTTGGTGCAATCGTCGATCTGAAAACCGTTCAGCAATGCTGCCGGAAACACCGTGCGGTAGGCGATGCGGCCGGTGAAGTTTGGTTCGTCCTTGCCGAACAATTGTTCCTTGACGAAGGAATGAACGCCGTCGGCCGCGACCACGGCGTCGGCCTCGATCGAATTTCCGTTCGCAAATGTCAGCTTCACGGCGCCATCATGACGTTGCTCGACACCGACGACGCGGCGATCGAGATGAATCAATTCATCCGGCACTGCGCTGGCAAGTGCGGCATGAAGGTCGCCGCGGTGGCCGAGCAGGTATGGTGCTCCGAAGCGCCGTTCCGCAGATTCGCCAAAAATCATGTCGAAGCGCACTTCTCCGGTGTCGTATTCCCTGTTGTTCCAGGAGCGCGGATAAAATGCACTGGCGCGCATCAGGGGCTCGAGGCCGAGACCACGCATCACCTTCATTGCATTACATCCGATTTGGATGCCCGCGCCCAGCCGGGTGAATCTTGTGGCCTGTTCGTAAACGTTGACGCCGATGCCGGCACGGTGCAGCGCAGCGGCGGTCGCCAATCCGCCCATCCCGCCACCAACAATCGCGACGGAAAGCTTGGTCATAACGTTACCTCGCTCGGATATGCAGCCCGATGATCGGCGCAATTATCCAACGAGACTGCAATCTTCCGCAAACGAATAATTCTGACCGGGTGTGGGTTTCTCTCGTTCACTCTACCCTGGCTCTCAAGTGAAGCTTTCTGCGGGTCGCGTTTCGTCACGATGATCCGCGTTCCGCTCGCTCAGCGCACGGATCAACGATGCCTTGATGCTAGAGACGTGTTCGCGCATCAGCATCTCCGCGCGCCAGGGTTCCTGCGCGACGACCGCTTCATAGATCCGGTGATGGTCGTCGTGCCGTCGGCGGACGTCGCGATGCTCGAACGCCACGATGTTTCGGCTCGACGACATCGGGACGTGATGGCAGATCCGGATCATTTCGCCGAGCATGCGGTTGCGCGCGGCGGCGAGCAAGGTGTCGTGGAAATCTCCGTTGATGCCGCGATAGATCGTCAGATCGCCTGCTTCGAATGATCCGCGCTCCAGCAGTTTGTCGCCGGCCGCGAGGCTGCGCTCGATGACCGCCTTTTCTTCCGGGCGCAGCCCACGCTCCGCCGCAAAGCGCGCGGCGACACCCTCCAGCGACGCGCGGATGTCGTAGGCATCCACGATGGCGGGAAGCGGAAACTCGCGCACGGTGAAGCCGCGGTTTGGCTCGTAGTCCAGCAAACCTTCGCCGGCGAGCGCCTGCAGCGCGGCGCGCACCGGGGTGCGCGACACCGTCAGCGTCTTGCTGAGCTGGACTTCGTTGAGGCGTTCGCCGGCGCGCACCGCGCCGCCCAAAATGGCTTCCCGGATCAGGTCCATCACCGACAGCGCCCGGTTGCCGGCGCGCGATCCGCCCGCTTGCTCCGCAATCGTCCGGTCAGACTGATCCGTCATGGCGAGGGGTCTGTCTCTCTCTAAGTGAATACACTTGGTCGGACGGCGCTACCGATACCATCACAGTTGCCGGTGCAAATCCATGTATTGAAGTGCCACAATAACAGCCAGGACGCAAAAATGATATGCATCTGTAGAAAGTGTATGTAATTGATGTTGACTCATCCGCCGGTTCGACGAACCATGGGGCAGCCAATCAACGGTGAAGGTGGCGTGTGTTCATGGCGGAAGCGAAACCCGAGATCAGCGAAAACGCCATTGAACTGATCACCGCGGATCGCGGCCCGCATTATGAGCCATTCGGCTGGCACCATTGGCCCGAGCATCCGTGGCTTTCCTACCAATTCCGTCGTGGCCTGGGCGAGACCCAAGAAGGTGGCGGCAGCGTCAGCGAGGTGATGCAGGCGGGGTCGCGGATGATCCCGGGCGATCTGGAGAGCTGGCACGCTGAATGGATGCGGATCGCCGACCGCAACTGGAAGCGCGGGCTCGCTGAGGAGGCATCGGGCCACATACGGACCGCGATGAACTGCTTTCTGCGCGCGGCGGACTACTACCGCCAGGCCGAATTTCACCTTGAGCCGGACGATGCCAGACGGCTACCTACCTTCGAGAAGATGGAAGCCTGCTCGCACAAGTTCATCTCTCATCTCAATCCGCCCGGCGAAGTGGTCGAGATTCCCTATGAGCCCGGCAAGCCGATCTGCGGCTACTTTATTCGCGCGCCGTTTCCGGGCGACAAATTGCCCGTGCTGATCTGCATGGGCGGACTTGATTCCATCAAGGACGAGATGTGGTTCATGCAGGCGCACGGCTGCCTGCAGCGCGGCATCTCGGTCTTGATGATCGACGGGCCGGGGCAGGGCGGAACGCTACGGCGGCACGAGATCGTCACCCGCGCCGACAGCGAGGTGCCGATCGGCAAATGCATCGACTGGCTTGAAAAGCGCGCCGACGTCGACTCGCGGCGGATCGCGGTGTGCGGATCCAGCCTCGGAGGTTACTACGCGGCCCGGGCCGGCTGCTACGAGCCGCGATTGGCGGCGGCGATTTCGCATGGCGCGATCTGGTCGGTGCATGACATGTGGGGCACCAAGGGCGATGATTTCGGCCTCGCCATGCATATCCGCTGGGTGTTCGGCGCCAGATCGATGCGCGAAGCCCACGAGTTGATGAAACCGTTCACGCTCAAGGGCCATCTCGAGAACATGCGCTGTCCTTATCTGGTGCTGCATGGCGGCCATGACGTGCTGACGGTGACCGCGGCGCGGAACACCTACGACTACGCAAAGGCGCACGGCGTCGATGCGACGCTGCGCGTGCTCGACCCGGAAGACACCGGCGCCGAGCACTGCCAGCACGATAATCCGACCATGGGCCAGGAAGTGCTGGCCGACTGGCTCGCCGATCGCTTCGGCATCGACCAGCTGATGTTACTGAAGACATCCGTCAATTCCTTGATATGAGGCGCGCCATGAATCTCGGTGTCGATCGTCCCAGGGCCGCCGTGGTGGCGATTGACCTGCATCGCGGCCATCTCGACATGGCCGTGGCGACCATGCCGACCGCGCCCGACACAGCAGTGCGCGTTATCGCCGCCAACAAGCGCTTGTTCGACTGGTGCCGCAGCGTCGGCATTCCCGTGATCCATCAGGTGACGTCGTATCGCGACGCCGATGAAATCCGCGCCAATCCATTCTGGCGCACCCGCGCCGAGGATCCGGCCGCGACCCGCAAGAATGTGATGCGGCACAATATCGTCGGCGGGCCCGGCTGCACGGTGATGCCGCAACTGCTCGATCCCGGAGATTTCGTCGTCAACACCAAGAAGCGCTACGACTGCTTCGTCGGGACCGATCTCGATTTTCTGCTGCGCTCGCACGGCATCAACACGCTCCTGATCACCGGGGTAAATACCAACTCCTGCGTGCTGGCCACCACGACGGCCGCGAACGTGCGTGACTACGCGGTGATCGTGGTCGAGGACTGCGTCGACAGCATGGACGGGGCGCAATTGCATGCGGCGGGACTCGCCTGCATCCGCACCGCATTCGGTTTTGTGATGGATGCCGATGCGGTGATGGCGCTCAAAGAGCTTGCCCCGCGCGATACCAGCGCCGCATGACCGCCCCGATTTTTCAACTGACCCAACCCAACTGATCCAAGAGTGCCCGCCATGACCGGCCCCATGATACCACGCGAACGTTCCGACTATTCCGCCATCGTCGACCGACCGCCCCTGAAGCTTCCGGGCGGCGCCCGGATGGTGATCTGGACCATCGTCAACCTTGAAGTCTGGGATATTTCCAAGCCGATGGCGCGGCAGGTGATCCCAGCGCCGACCGGCATTCCCCTGTTGCCGGATGTGCCGAACTGGAGCTGGCATGAATACGGCATGCGGGTCGGCGTGTGGCGGTTCTTCGATCTCTACAAAAGGCTCGGCATCGCGCCGACGCTCTCCATCAATGCGCGGGTCTGCGAGGATTATCCGCGTGTGGCACAACAAGCCAAGGACGCCGGCTGGGAGTTCATGGGCCATGCCTACGAACAGGGGCCGATTCACAAGGAGCCCGACCAGAAGGCGATGATCGAGCGTTCGATGCGCGTGATCGAAAACTTCACCGGCAAGCGGCCGGTCGGCTGGCTCGGACCCGGCCTGACACAAACTTTCGAGACGCCGGAGTTTCTCGCCGAGGCCGGCGTCAAATATATCGGCGATTGGGTCTATGATGACGAGCCGACCGTGATCCGTACCGCCAAGGGACCGCTGGTGACGCTGCCCTATACCGTGGAGTTGAACGACATTCCCATGATGCTGGTACAGCACCACGAGAGCGATCACCTGCTGAAGCGCTCGATCGATTGTTTCGACCGGCTCTATGCGGAGAGCAAGGACCGGCCGAAGATCATGTCGATTGCGATCCATCCCTACATCTCTGGCCAGCCGTTCCGGATCAAGTTTCTCGAAGCGATCTACGATTATGTGAACAAGCACGATGGCGTGGTGCACTGGAACGGCGAACAGATTCTCGGCTGGTACCAGGGCCAGGCCCTCAAGCCGGGATCGAAGGCGTGAGCGCCAGGGTGCAGCAGGCGCTGCCGGCCATTCCAGCAACCGAAGTGCCTGTTGCGGGCGGCGGTTCTTTTCCGGTCCGCCGCGTCTATTGCGTCGGCCGCAACTACCTCGACCACATTCGCGAGATGAAGGAGGCCGACGAGCGTGATCCGCCGTTCTTCTTCCAGAAGCCTCGCGACGCCGTGGTGCCGGACGGTGCGCGCTTGCCATATCCGCCGTTCACGTCGGATTTCCAGTTCGAGGTCGAGTTGGTGGTTGCGATCGGCCGCGATGGCCGCAACATCGCGGTGGCCGATGCAAACAATCACATCTGGGGTTACGCCGTCGGTATTGACCTGACGCGCCGCGACCGCCAGCGCGAGGCGCGCGATATGCGGCTGCCCTGGGAGGTCGGCAAGAGTTTTGATGCTTCGGCGCCGTGCGGCACCATTGTGCAGGGGTGCGATCCAGCTGATTTCGGGCAATGTGCCATCACGCTTGCAGTAAACGGCGTCGAGCGCCAGCGCGGCGACACCGGCCAGATGATCTGGAGCGTTCCCGAAGTGATCGCGCAATTGTCGAAGCAGGTCACGCTCGTCGCCGGCGACCTGATCTATACCGGCACGCCCTCGGGCGTTGGCCCGGTCGTGCCGGGCGACCTGATTTCCGCTCACATCGACGGATTGCCGCAACTCACCATCACCATCACGCCACCAGAGGCATGACCATGTTGCCCACCGAACGAATCGCCTATTCACCGATCGCAGACCGCCCGCGGCTGAAGCTTCCGAACGGCGCGCGCATGGCGGTTTGGGTGATCGTCAATGTCGAGGAGTGGGATGCGAAGCTGACCATGCCGCGCACCGTGCTCACGCCGCCGGCCGGTGGCTCGCCCAGTCCCGACATTCCGAACTGGGCCTGGCACGAATATGGCAACCGCGTCGGCTTCTGGCGCCTGCTCAAGGTGTTCGACGAGTTCAAAATTCCAGGCGTTCTCGCCATCAACGGCTCGGCGCTGGCAGCCTATCCCCCGATCGTCGAAGCTGCGAAGGCGCGCCATTGGGAGTTCATGGGCCACGGCTTTACCCAGCGTAGCATGCAGAAAGTCGAGGACGAGCGCGAAGACATCCGCAAGACCGCCGACGTGATCGAGGCTGCGACGGGAAAGCGTCCGCGCGGCTGGCTCGGCCCGGGCCTCACCGAGACCTGGGAGACGCCGGACCTCCTGAAACAGGAAGGCTACGAATACGTCGCCGACTGGGTGCTGGACGATCAGCCGGTCTGGCTCAAGACGGCCACCAAGCCGATCGTCAACGTTCCCTATACCCAGGAATGCAACGACGTCGCCATGATGCTGATCCAGCACCACAAGGCGTCGGAATATTACGACCGCGCCACCGATCAGTTCGAGCAGATCTATGAGGATGCCGCCGATTCCGCGCGCATCATGGCGCTCGTGGTCCATCCCTACATCATGGGCGCGCCGCATCGCACGAAATATTTCCGCCGTGTCTTCGAGAAGATCCGCCAGAAGCCTGACGTCGCCTTCATGACGGGGGAGCAGATCCTCGACTGGTATCTCGGGGTCGGGCCGAAAGCGCCATAGGCGATAGTGCAGGGATGAACACCTTCCAGCTTTTCAACGGACTGACCTTCGCGGCCCTGCTGTTCGTGGTGGCGAGTGGCTTCACGTTGATTTTTGGATTGTTGCGCATCGTCAACCTGGCGCACGGCGCGCTCTATCTGTTTGGCGGCTACATCGGCTTTGCGGTTGCGACCAAAACCGGCAGCTTCGCGCTTGGCGGCATCGGTGCGATGGCGGCGATCGCCGCGATCGGCTTTGTGCTCGATCAGGGCCTGCTGCGCTTCGTGCGGGGCAATGACCTGCGCCAGGTTCTGCTGACGCTCGGCTTTGCCTTCGTTCTCAACGATCTGGCGCTGGTGATCTGGGGTGGCGACAGTTTCACGGTACCGATTCCACAAATCCTGCGCGGCGGCATGCGCGTATTCGGCGTGTTTTATCCGACCTACCGGCTGTTCGTGCTGGTCACCGGCATCGTGGTGTTCGCGGCGTTGTGGGGGCTGTTGAACCACACGCGGCTGGGTGCGCTGATCCGCGCCGGCGTCGACGACGCCGAGATGGTGGAGGCGTCCGGGGTGAATATCCGCCGCGTCTTCCTCGTCACCTTCCTGCTGGGCTCGGCGCTGGCCGGTCTCGGCGGGCTGATGGGCGGGGCGTTTCTGTCGTTGTATCCATCGGCCGACGCGGAGATCCTGGTGTTCAGCCTCGCGGTCGTCATTATCGGTGGCCGCGGCAGCCTGGTCGGCGTCGGCGTCGGCAGTCTTCTGGTCGGCCTTCTCAATACGGTGGGGCAGGTGATGTTTCCGGAGCTTGCCTACTTCGTGATCTTCGGTCCCATGGCGGTGCTGCTGGCATTTCGGCCGCTCGGCCTGTTCGGACGGGCGGCATCGACATGACCCAGGCCGCATCGCAGCCAATGAAGATTGCCGGCATGACCGGCCGCGCGCTGATCGTCGTCCTGTCCGTGCTGACGGCGGCGGCCGCGCTGCCGCTGGTGCTGACGAACTACCAGGTCGGACTCGCCACCGAGATGCTGATTTTTGGCGTGCTGGCGATGTCGATCGACATTCTCGCAGGCTTTGCCGGGCGCACCTCGCTCGGCCATGGGGCGATCTTTGGCGTCTCAGGCTATGTCGTCGTCTATGCTTCGGCCCAGGCCGGATTGCCGCCCGCGGCGGCCTTCGCGCTCGGCGTGGCCGCCGCGACGCTGGTCGCGGTGATCTTTGCGCTACTCGCGGTGCGCACATCGGGTGTCTACTTTCTTTTGCTGACGCTGGCGCTCGGGATGATCGTGTGGGGGATCTGCCTGCGCTGGACCCAGGTGACGGGCGGCGAGAACGGCATGCGGGGCGACGTCCGGCCGGCCTTCCTGGTGACCCACCGGGCCTTCTACTGGGCGGTCCTGGCCGGCGCCGCGCTGGTGAGCTACGCGATGTGGCGGTTCGTCCGTTCCCCGTTCGGCCTGACGCTGCTCGGCATTCGCGACAGCGAAAGCCGCATGCGCAGCCTCGGCTATAACGTCTCGCTGCATCTGTTCATCGGTTTTGCGGTGTCCGGCTTGTTCGCCGGCATTGCCGGCGCGCTCTACGCGATGTTCAACAACTTCGTCAGCCCCTCGACGGTGGCGCTGGCGCAGTCGGTCGAGGGTGTGTTGATGATGATTGCCGGAGGGGTAGGCACGCTGTTTGGCGGCTTCGTCGGCGCCGCCGCGATCATCGTGCTGGAGAACGCGGTCAGCGCCTACACCGAGCGCTGGCAGATGGTGCTCGGTGTCACCTTCATCCTGATCATGATTTTCGCCCCTGAGGGCATTATCGGCACGCTGCGCGCCATCCTGACGCGCAAGGAACGTTGATCGTTTTCCACGAAAGGACATTGAAATGGATCGCAGGCAATTCTTGAAGACCTCCACCGCCGCGTTCGCTGCCGCTGGCGCAGGTAGCGCACCCTGGCGCCGCGCGTTCGCGCAAGCCGGCCCGATCAAGATCGGTCTGTTGGCCCCGCTGACCGGCGTGGTCGCGTCAGGCGGCAAGGAAATGGTCGAGGGCGTGCAATTCTACCTCGATCAGGTCAAGAGCGAGATCGCGGGCCGCAAGGTCGAACTGGTGATCGAGGACGACGCGTCAAATCCCGACACCGCGCTGCAGAAGGCGCGCCGCCTGGTCGAGCAGGGCAATTGCCATATCCTGATCGGAGACCTGCTCGCCAATACCGGGCTTGCGGTTGCCAATTACGTCAAGGGAACGGGCACGCCCTATTTCATCCCGATCATCGCGGCCGACGACCTCACGCAGCGGCAGCGCATCAAGAACGTGATCCGTGTCGCCGGCTATTCGGCCAGCGCCTTTACCCACCCGTTCGGCGATTGGGCGCTGAAACAGGGCTACAGGAAGATCGCAACCATCAGCCAGGACTACACCTTCGGCCACGAGCAATGCGGCGGCCTTGCCCAGGTGTTCACCGAAGGCGGCGGCGAGATCGTGCAGCAGTTCTGGCATCCGCTGAACACCGCCGATTTCAGCCCCTATCTTGGCCAGCTTGCGGATCTGAAGGTCGATGCGATCTTCGCCATGGAAACCGGCGCCGACGCCACCCGCCTGATCCAGCAATATGCGAGCTTTGGCCTCAAGGGGAAGATTCCGCTGCTCGGTGCGATGAATGCCACCGACCAGTCGGTGATCCGCACCTTGGGCGAAGAGTGTGACGGCATCATCGCAGCCGCCCACTTCGCCGAAGGCTCCGACAATCCGGTCACCCAGAAATTCACCAGGGAATATGAAGCCAGGTACGGCAAGATTCCCTCGCTCTACGGCTTCTCGATGTATTCCGGAATCATGTGGGTGGCCGAAGCCCTGGAAAAGATGGGCGGCAAGGTCGAGGACCGCGAACTCCTGATTGACACTGTGCTGAAGACTGAGCTTACCGGTTCGCCGCTGGGCAAGACCGTGCGGCTCGACAGCTACGGCAATCCGATCTACGACGTGCAGATTCGCAAGGTCGTCAAACGGGCCGACGGCAAGTACTGGAACGTGCCAGTGACAAGCTATCCGAACGTTTCGCAGTTCTGGACCTACGACCCCGAGACCTACATGAAGCAGCCGCCTTATTCGCGGACCTTCCAGGGTATCAAGAAGACCTGATCGAGCCTTTGCGGGACGCGGTCTGTTCCCGCGTCCCCTTACCGGAAATTGCCGTGTCCGAACCAATCCTGACGCTTTCCGATGTGGTCGTCGCGTTCGACGCCTTGCGCGCCGTCGACGGCGTCAGCCTCACCGTGCCGCGCGGCCAGCGCCGCGCCATCATCGGTCCCAATGGCGCCGGCAAGACCACGCTCTTCAACGCCATCGCCGGAATTCTGCCGCCGACCGGCGGCCGCATCGCCTTCGATGGCCACGATATCACCCGCCTGCCGCCGCACCGGCGCGCCCAGCTCGGGGTATCCCGCACCTTCCAGATCACCAACCTGTTTCCGAGGTTGAGCGTCATGGACAATATGGTGCTGGCCCTGCGCGGACGATCGTCGCGCAAGTTCTCGCTGTTCGGCAAACCCGACGTCGATTCCATCGAGGCGCCGCCAATCGCCGCCGCGCTCGACGCGGTCAGGATCGCCGCGCGCGCCGACGTCATGGTGAAGGATCTGTCCTACGGCGAGCAGCGCCAGCTCGAGATCGCCTTGTCGCTTGTGACGTCGCCGCGGCTGTTGCTGCTGGACGAACCCGCCGCCGGGCTCTCGCCCTCGGAGCGCACGATGGTCGCCGGGATCATCCGTTCGCTCGATCGCGACATCACGGTCGTGCTGATCGAGCACGACATGGATCTCGCGCTCGGGCTTGTCGATCTCGTCACCTGCATGTTCGAAGGCCGCGTCCTGGTCGAGCAGTCACCGGACGAGATCCGCCGCAACAAGCAGGTGCAGGAAGTCTATCTGGGGCGCCCGCGTCATGCTTGAAGTCCGCGACTTGCACAGCGGTTATGGGGAGGCGCATGTGGTCCGCGGCGTCTCGCTCGACGTCGCTGCCGGCGAGATCGTGGCGGTGCTCGGGCGTAACGGCATGGGCAAGACCACCCTGATTCGCTCCATCATGGGGCTGACGCCGCCGCAGATCCGGTCGGGATCGATCACGTGGCGCGGCGAGAGCCTGGTGGGCTTGAGGCCGCACGACATCGCTGCGCGCAAGATCGCCATCGTGCCGCAAGGCCGGCGGCTGTTTCCGTCGCTGACGGTGACCGAACATCTGACGATGCTGAAAAGCCCGCGTGCGAGGACGGGATGGACCGTCGACCGCGTGTTCGGCATTTTCCCGCGGCTGGCCGAGCGGCGGCATCACCGCGGCGGACAATTGTCCGGCGGCGAGCGCGGCATGCTTGCGGTCGGCCGCGCGTTGATGATCGATCCACAGATGATCCTGATGGATGAGCCCTCGGAAGGTCTCGCGCCGGTCATGGTGCAACACCTTGAAGAAATCATGCTCGATCTCAAACGCGATGGCCTGTCGATCCTGTTGGTCGAGCAAAACCTCTATAGCGCGCTGGCGGTCGCCGACCGCGTCTATGTCCTGGAAACCGGCCGGGTCGTGCACCAGGGCGACGCGGCGACGCTGACGCAGCAGACCGGGCTGTTGTTTCAGCACCTCGGCGTGCAGTGAAGTTCGGCGTCAGTCGATATCCGCGTCACGATCGGGCGCGGTAACGACGCCGAGCGCTCGCGCAATGTCAGACAAAATCAGAGTCGATCAATTGAAAGCGGTCGAATCGCAAATCGGGCGCATCAGCGTCGAAATCACGCAGCTGGACCAGTATCGGCGGCCGCAGCCGGGCGGGCAGGGTAATGCCTGGTAGCCGCGGGAGGCGATTGTTGACCCCCGCATAGACGAAAATCTGATGTTTCCAGAAGTGGCATGCGGCGCGTATCAGCTTGCGCACGGCACGCGAGGTGACCACGGCGTCCGGCCGGGCGAAAAAGCCGCAGAGCAGGGCGTAACTTATGCCTCTGGTCTGCCGGGACGATGAGATCAGGAGAAGATCCGCGGTGGCATGAACCGCGTAGTCGCGGGTCGGATCGTTCATGCGGTTGAACAAGGTCTCGGCATCCCAGTGCAGTCCATTTTCCGCGGCCGGGGTGACGAAGCCCGACAACAGCTCCGCCGCCTCGTTCCCTGGCATCGATTTGAGGCGGCCTGAGTATTTGAGGTTTGAGAGCCTTGACCACCCGAAACTGACCCCGATGCGAGCCTGCAACGAGAGAAAGGGCCGGAGCTTGAGCAATCGTTCATTGAGCGAGGCCGAGTTCTCGTTCGGCAATGCGAGGACCAGGCGAATTCCCGCCGCCTGGCACAGGCGCTCAACCTCCCTGTAGATGCGCCGGACCAGTTGGGGAGAGCGATAGGCTTGCAGGATGAAGAGATCGACGAGCTGGGTTGCCGCGGCGGGCTTGCCGCCCAGATAGACCTTCTGGCGGAGCAACGCGATTTGGCCGACCTTTTTACCTTCGTCGAAGACGGCAACGATCGTGCTGGGCTGACCGAAGCCGCTCTCGTAAAGCCATCTCATCCGCTGCGCGGAAAAAACCACGTCCTTCGATCCGAACGCTTCAGTCGCAATGCGGGCCGTGATTTCGTAATCGACAGCCTTCTCTTCCGAAACCGTGATCATCCAACAGATTTGCCTTGGCCAGCGGCAATTCTCGCAATCTTGCCGTCCATCATAGCCCAAAACCGCTCTCTTGCGAGGGCGAGATAGAGCCACCATCTGTCGTCGGAAGGAATTGACCATGCTGGATTTTACGCAACCCACCTCAGGCGATCTCACCGCACCGCAAACCGGCCAGGGGGCGGAGACGAGTGATCAAGCCCTGCTCGACGCCTATTCGAACGCCGTTATCGGCGTGACCGAACGCGTCGGTCCCGCGGTGGTTCGTGTCGAAACCGTTTCAAAAACGCCGGGTACGCGCGAGCGCGGCGGGCTGGGCTCCGGGATCGTCATCTCGCCGGATGGCCTGGTGCTGACCAACAGCCACGTGGTCGGATCGTCGCGGCAGATCCGGATTCGGGATATCGAGGGTATTGTCACCGATGCCCGCGTCCTCGGCGTCGATCCCGACACGGACCTCGCTTTGCTGCGCGCCGACGGCGCGCGGGACCTGCGTTATGCCTCGCTCGGCAACTCGCAAAATTTGCGTCGTGGCCAGCTCGTCGTCGCGATCGGTAACCCTCTCGGCTTTGAGTCGACCGTCACCGCCGGCGTGGTGTCGGCGCTGGGCCGCTCAATTCGTTCGGTGAGCGGCCGGACCATCGAGGACGTCATTCAGACCGACGCGGCGCTCAATCCCGGCAACTCCGGCGGACCGCTGGTGTCGTCGTCGGCAGAGGTGATCGGTATCAATACCGCGATCATCAGCGGTGCGCAGGGCATTTGCTTTGCGGTGGCCAGCAATACGGCGCAATTTGTGCTCTCCGAGATCATCCGCCACGGCTATGTCCGGCGCGCCTATATCGGCGTGTCGGGTCAGACCGCGCCTGTCCCGAGAAGGCACGCAGTGACCGCCGGGGTCGAGAACAAGATGGGCGCCTTGTTGGCGCAGATCGAAGCGGACGGGCCTGCGGCGCGGGCGGGACTATTGCCCGGCGATGTCGTGATCAGACTGGACGGCGTCGACATCAATGGCGTCGACGACCTTATTCGCGTGCTCGATCGCGACCGGATCGAACGCACGGTCGAAATGGACGTGTTGCGCATGGGCCGGCTGCGCGCCGTCGACATCCACCCGATCGAGCGCAAGCCGTCGTCGCGGCAGGGGTCTGCGCCGTAAACGCTTTCGGCTTGCGATCCCGCTGATATCGTGGCCTGGCATTGGCATGTCCGCGCTCCGCCCCCCGGAACGGACATCGCTCACCACGGACGCCGGACGTCACCTTATGACTTCCGTGTACCCCAAGCAGGATGTTAGAGTTTCACGCCGATCCCCGGTCACATGGGGACGGGGGAAACGCTTTGCCGCTGCACGGCACTGTTGGTTGAAAAATGATTGACGCGCCCTGACGGTAGTCAATGAACGGCGCGCATATGTCCGGGGGGATTTCATGTCTGATCATGAAGGTGTGGGTCGACGCGAGGTCTTGAAAGGCCTCGGCATTACCGGGGCCGCGGTCGGCATGGCGACGACTGCCGCGCCGCCTGCTGAGGCGCAAGCACAGCCGGCGCCGCACGCCCACACTCATCCACCGGAGCGAAACGGCGAAGGCGCGGATACCTTTCGCTATTTCACGCCGCCGGAAGCCGCAGTGATCGTCGCACTCGTCGACACACTGATACCAAAGGACGATGTAGGTCCCGGTGGCGTGGAGGTCGGCGTGCCCATTTTCATCGATCGCGAACTGGCCGGCGCCTACGGCCGCGGCGCCCGCATGTTTCTCAACGGTCCGTTCGGCGAAGGCTCGCCGCAACAGGGCTATCAACTTCCGTTGCCGCCCGCCGATCTCTACCGCGTCGGCATCGCCGATCTCAACGCCTGGTGCGCCAGGACCCGGGACGGAAAGAGATTCGACCAGCTTTCGACGGCCGATCGCACTGCCGCGCTCAAGGCGCTCGAAGCCGGGCAGGCCGAATTTGCGCAGATCCCGTCACGCACCTTCTTCAGCATCCTGCTGCAGAACACCATGGAAGGATATTTCGCTGATCCGATGTACGGCGGCAATCGCAACAGCGCTGTCTGGGCGATGATCGGTTTCCCCGGCGCCACCGGCATGTATGCGGACCTCATCGAACAATATCGCAACAGGCAATACGTCGCGGCGCCGAAATCCATCCAGGACCTGAGCTGAGGGAAAACGACCATGTCAACGAAGCTCAAGGCTGCCGACATCGTCATCGTCGGTCTCGGCTGGACCGGCGGCATCCTGGCAAAGGAGCTTGCCGACACCGGTCTTTCGATCGTCGTGCTCGAACGTGGCAAGCCGCGCGATACCAATCCGGATTTCATGTATCCAAATGCTCACGACGAACTCAAATACGCACAGCGCCACGAATTGATGCAGGATGTCTCGCGCGAGACGCTGACCTTCCGCAACAACTCGAATCAAACCGCGCTGCCGATACGCCAGCTCGGCTCGTTTCTGCCCGGCGAGGGCGTCGGTGGCGCCGGCGTGCATTGGAACGGCGTGACATGGCGCTGGCTGCCCTGGGATCACGAACCGGAGAAGATGACGCTGGCGCGTTACGGCAAGTCCGCCATTCCGGAGGGCATGCAACTGCAGGACTGGGGCGTCTCCTACGACGAACTCGAACCTTACTACGACAAGTTTGAATATCTGTGCGGGGTAGCCGGCAAGGCGGGAAACCTCGCCGGCAATAAAATTGACGGCGGCAATGTATTCGAAGGCTCGCGCAAGCGCGAATATCCCAATCCGCCGATGATCCAGTCGTATCCGGGCCAACTGTTCGAGAAGGCGGCGCGAAACCTCGGCTATCATCCCTTCCCCGGGCCGTCAGCCAACATGTCTCAGCCCTATGTCAATCCGGATGGCGTCGCATTTGGCGCGTGCCATTATTGCGGCTATTGCGAGCGCTTCGGCTGCGAATCGAACGCCAAGGCGAGCCCGCATTTCACGGTGATTCCGCTTGCGGCCGCGAAAAAGAATGTGGAAATACGCACCGATTCGCGCGTCATGAAGGTCAACCTCGATGCCGCCCAAAAGCGCGCGGAGAGCGTGACCTATCTGGACGCAGCCGGTCGCGAGTTCGAGCAGCCGGGCGGTCTGGTGGTGCTGGCCGCCTATGCGCTCGCCAATGTCCATCTGATGCTGCTGTCGCGCATCGGCAAACCCTACGACCCCGTGACCGGCACCGGCGTCGTCGGTCGCAACTATGCGTACCAGATCGGAAGCGGCGCCAACGTCTTCTTCGACGAGAAAACGTGGATGAACCCTTTCATGGGCTCCGGCGCGCTGAGCATGAACATCGATGACTTCAATACCGGAAGTTTCGATCACCTCAAGGAAGGTTTCATCGGCGGTGGCGGTATTTCGACGCCGAGTGCGGGCGGACGACCCATCGGCTTCCGGCCGGTGCCGCCCGGTACGCCGGCCTGGGGCACCGATTGGAAACGCGCAGTCGTGCGCCACTACAACCACACACTCGCCATCAACAACCAGGGCAGCGTGATGGGCTATCGCCAGAATTATCTCGATCTCGATCCGACCTATCGCGACCGCTATGGTCGGCCGCTCATGCGCATGACCTTTGACTTTCAGCAAAACGAGCAGAAGCAGGCGAACTTCATCGCCGATGTTTGCGTGAAGATCGGGGAGGCGATGGGCGGCGAGCGCGTCGCGCGGCGCGGAGCCCCGCAGCGCTACAGCATCGTTCCGTATCAGAGCACGCACAATACCGGCGGAGCGGTACTGGGAACCGATCCGACCAGGAGCGCGCTCAATCCGTTTTCACAGACATGGGATGTTTCGAACGTGTTCGTCACCGGCGCCTGCTCCTTCCCGCAGAATGCCGGCAAGAACCCCACCGGCCCCGTAGCTGCGCTGGCCTTGAGGACCGCGGATTCGATCAAGCGTTACCTGAAGAATCCGGGGGCGCTGGCACCGGCCTAGGGCCACTGGTGGTTGATTCGGCTGACGGCGATTTAATGAAAAGCACGAATGCTTCAGACATGCACCGCGCTGCGAACGCGCCCGGCGTCGCCGAAGACGCGAAGGTAGCGGTCAAGCTCCGGCTGGCTGCCGGTCGACTTTTCCGGATTGTCCGAGAGCTTCACGGCCGGCCGGCCATCGACCGACGTCACCTTGCAGACGAGGGAAATGGGATCGAGATCGGCAGAGCCGTCCGGCGCGCATCCCACGAAATCGTTGGTCAGGTTGGTGCCCCAGCCGAAGCTGATGCGGACGCGGCCGGCAAAGTGATGGTAGGTCTCCTCGATCGATCCGACATCCATGCCGTCGGAAAACACCAGCAGCTTCTCCCTGGGATCGCGGCCCTTCTGCTTCCACCACTTGATGATTTCTTCGCCCGCGGTGATCGGCGGCGCGCTGTCAGGCCGAAAGCCGGTCCAGTCCGCAACCCATTCCGGTGCGTCCCTCAGGAATGACCTGGTGCCGAAGGCATCGGGAAGGGCGATCAAGAGGTTGCCCGCATAGGTGTGACGCCACTGATCGAGGATGCGGTAGGGCGCCCAGCGCAGCTCGGTGTCGTCGTTCGCCAGCGCCGCGGCCACCATCGGCAATTCATGGGCGTTGGTGCCGATCGCTTCCAGATCGTTGTCCATCGCCAGCAACACGTTCGAGGTGCCGGTGAAGGACGCGCCGAGGCCTTCCTTGACGGCCTCGACGCACCAGCGCTGCCACAGATGGCCATGGCGGCGGCGCGTCCCGAAATCGGAAAGACGCAAGCCCTCCAGCTTCCGCAGGCGCTCGACCTTGGCCCACAGCTTGGCCTTGGCGCGGGCATAGAGAACATCGAGCGCAAACCGGCCCTGTCCTTTGGTCACCTGCCGCGAGCGCAGTTCATTGACAATGGCGAGCGCGGGAATCTCCCACATCGTCGTGTGCGTCCACGGACCGTAGAAATTCAATTCATACTGGCCGTCGACCTTTTTAAGCTCGTATTCAGGGAGGCGGAATGTCGAGAGCCAGTTGATGAAGTCGGGCGAAAACATCTGGGTCTTGCCGTAGAACGTGTTACCGGCGAGCCATATCAGCTCTTTCTTGCTGAAGCGGATCGTGCGCGCATGATCGAGCTGGGCGCGAAGCTCGCCCTCGTCGATCACTTCGGCAAGCCGCACATGCTTGCTCCGGTTGATGACGGAAAAAGTGACGCGCTGGTCCGGGTAGAATTCCCGGATCATCTGCAGCATCAGCAGCTTGTAAAAATCGGTATCGAGCAGGCTGCGCACGATCGGATCGAGCCGCCAGCCGTGATTGTAGGTCCTACTTGCGATATCTGTGACTGCCATATCGTATTCTATCCCGCCCGAGGTCCTGCAACCAGTGGCTTTCGCGGCCCCGCATGGCAGGTCAGCGCGAAATCCCTTGCCTGATGCGGCTGATCGCCGGCTGGACGCCCGTCCAGGCCGGCTTTTCGGGTGCGAATTGCCGGCGGAGGTAGGCGACCAGCTCGGCAAGCTGATCGTCGGACAGGCTGTCCCCGAAGCCCGGCATATAGCCGAGATCGCTCGACACCGGCGAGGCGATGCCGTGCAGGATCACCTGTATCAGATTGTCGGGCACCGTAGCGTGCAAATTGCTGTTCAGCGCCAGCGACGGCCGACTGCCGAACAGAGGCGGACCGCCGACCTGATGGCAAACGGCGCAGGCGCCTTCATAGAGACGCGCCCCGACAGGCGAGGTTGAAATGGCCCTGGCACCGGTCAGGTTTTCAAGCCTCGTGGCCAGTGCGTCCTGGTCCGGTTTGCTGATTGCGGCCTCGTTGAAGGAAGCGAGATAGACCGCCATGGCGCGGATATCTTCGTCGGGGAGGGCGGCGAGCTCTTTCACCACGGGCGCCATTGGGCCCGCGGCGACACCATGGAATCTGGATTCGCCCGTCCGCAAATAGGCGAACAGTTCGTCCTCGCTCCACGGGATCGGTGCGTGCGAAAGCGACGTCAGCGGCGGGGCCTCCCAGCCCTCCGCAAAACCGCCCGCCAAATAGGCGTTGGCCTTTTCCGCGCCGAGCGCATTGCGCGGCGAATGGCAGGCGCTGCAATGGCCGAGGCCTTCCACCAGATAGGCGCCGCGATTCCATGTGGCTGATTTGGTCGGATCTGCCGCGAAGGCGTCGGGGCGGTGGAACAGCGCGTTCCATCCCGCCATCAACGGACGCCAGCTGAACGGAAAGGCGAGGGCGGGCGCACGGTTGGCGGCGTGCACCGGTGCCTGAGCCATCAAATAGGCATAGAGGGCTTGCAGATCGGCGTCCGTCGTCTTGGCGAAATGCGTATAGGGAAACGCCGGATAGAGCTGCCGGCCATCGCGATGGATGCCCTCGCGCATGGCGCGCTCGAACGCGGGATAGGACCAGCCGCCCATTCCGGTCTCGACATCGGGCGTGATGTTGGTGCTGTAGATGGTGCCGAACGGTGTTTCGATCGCGCGGCCGCCGGCGTTGACGATGCCGTTGATATCGGTGTGACAGACCGCACAGTCGCCGAGCGCCGCCAATTGCCGGCCGCGCTCGATCGTGGCTGCCGAAAATACCGATGCATCGGGCCGTGCGATCGGCGCGATCGATCGCCACGGCAGCGCGGCCGCAGCGATGCCGACACCAGCGGCAACGAGGGCGGCGATGGTAGCCGCCGCACCGCGGCGCGCCGCAAACGGATTGTGCCACTTGTCCGCCGGGGGTCGTGGACTGGATTTTGATGCGGGCAATACGCGCCGGGCGGTCGGCTGCTCGCCCCGCAATCCCGCAAGGATGCGCTCCGGCGTGAACGGCAATTCGCGAAAACGCACCCCGGTCGCGTCGAAGATGGCGTTGGCGATTGCGGCTGCGCTCGGGACGGATGCGGATTCGCCGACGCCGAGCGGCGGCTGGTCCTGTCGCGGCAGCATCAGAACGTCGATCTTGGGAATCTCCGGAAATTTGATGATGGGGTAGGCGCCCCATTCGCGGCTCGTCACCGCGCCGCGGTCGAACGAAACCTGTTCCATCAGCGCGCGGCTGGTCGACTGGATCACATTGCCCTGGATCTGGTGACGAACGCCGTCCGGGTTGATCATCAGGCCGGAATCCTGGCCCGCGACCACGCGCGTCACGCTGACATCGCCGGTTGCCTTGTTCACGGCG
This sequence comes from uncultured Alphaproteobacteria bacterium, assembly GCA_963742085.1. Taxonomy (GTDB): domain Bacteria; phylum Pseudomonadota; class Alphaproteobacteria; order Rhizobiales; family Xanthobacteraceae; genus Bradyrhizobium. The sequence continues at coordinate 112,437 of CAVUKM010000010.1, forward strand.
ACGTCGGCAATCCAGGCCGACCACGCGGCGCCGTAGCCCGGAAACTTGCTGTGGACATACAACGCATAGGCAAAGCCGCGTCCGCGCACGATGTCGCCTTCGGCGACCGGCGCTTGCCGGCCCGGCCGCGGCTTCCATCCGGCCCGCTCGGCGACGGCGTTGACGAGATCGACCGCGCGGGAATCCCTGAGATAGCGCAGGCGATATTCGATCGGGTCGACGCCGGCTTCGGTTGCGAGTTCATCGATATAGGATTCGTGGGCGAAGGTGTTCGGCAGGGCCGACACGCCGCGAAACCAGGATGCGCGCACGATCGGCGGCATGTCGTGCGCCACCACGCGCAGGTTGTCATAGTCGTAAGGGGGGATCGCGGTGCGGTCGCCCATCTCGGACACGTCATGGATCGGCGCAATCGTGCCCGTCAGCAGCAGTGCCAGAGTGGGCGCGCCGTTGGAGGGATAGCGGGTTGCAAAATCATAAGCCGCGACGCCGCCATCGGCATTCAACCCGCCCTTGACGTCCATCAGTTGCGCCGTGCCCTTTGGTTCCCAGGCGTGTTCCTGCTCCCGGGTCAATTGCACGCGGACCGGGCGGCCGACCGCGCGCGACAGCAGCACCGCATCGGCGGAGACATCGTCGGCGCAGTTGCGGCCGTAGCAGCCGGCCGCCTCCATCCGGATCACCTCGATTTCGGCTTCCGGTCGCTGCAGCAGGAGCGCGAGATCGGCGCGCAGCAGGTGAGGATTTTGCGTGCCGGACCAGACCCGAATGTGGCCGTCCCGAAAGTCCGCGACGGCGCAGGACGGCCCGATCGACGCGTGCATTTGGTAGGGCCAAACATATGTGCGCTGCATCGGCTTTGCCGCACCGGCCAGCGCCGCGTCGACGTCACCCTTGTCGATCAGGGTTCGTGGCGTCGAAGGATTGGCGCGCAGCGCCGTCTCGACATCCTCCAGGTCGGGAAGCGTCGGCACCGGCTTCCAGCTCAGCTTGAGTTGCGCCGCCGCCTTGACCGCGTTTTCCTCGCGCTCGGCGATGACGCCGACGAAGTCGCGAATTCGAACGACGGCGACGAGCCCGGGAATATCGCGCACCGAGGTTTCGTCGACGGCGATCAGGCTGGTGCCGACAAAGGCGCCGGCGTCGACGCCGGCATAGGGCGGGCGCACGACGCGGCCATGCAGCATTCCGGGCACGCGTACGTCATGAACAAATACAAGCTCACCGGTGGCCTTGGCCGGAAGGTCCGTGCGCGGCACCGATTGCCCGACAATGCTGTAGGCCTCGGTGGCCTTGACCCGAACCTCGTCGGCCAGTTGAAGGCGGATGATCTCCTCGCCGATCAGTTCGCCGTAGCTGACGCTGCGGTTATGTCCGCGGATCAGGCCATCTTCCACAGCGAGATCATCGACGGGCAGTTCAAGCCGTTCCGCCGCGCGCGCCAGCAGGAAATGCCGCGCCTGCGCGGCGGCCTTGCGAAGCGGCACCGCCGATATCTGGATGGTCTCGCTGGCGATGGTGGGGCCCTGATTGGGAACGCGCGAGGTATCGCCCAGCACGACGACGACGCGGGCAAAGGACACGTCGAGTTCTTCGGCGACGATCTGTCCGAGCGCCGTCTGGATGCCCGTGCCCAGGTCGACATGGCCGTTGAAGGCCGTGACCGAACCATCGGCGGTGATCTTGATGAAGGTCTCGAATTCGGTTTCGCCGCCAGAGACCGCCGGACGCACGACCGACAAGGATCCGCGTCCAGGCTCACGATTTTCTGCAACGCCCGGCGCGGCCATCAGTCCCGGGCCTCGGCGGCATGGTCCGCCGCCCGCATCACGGCGCGGACGATCTCGATATGCGCACCGCAGCGGCAGAGATTGTAGCGCAGCGCCTCGAAGGCTTCTGCCTCGGAGGGTCTTGGGTTGCGCATCAGCAACGCCTTCGTCGTCATGATCATGCCGTTGAGGCAGTAGCCGCATTGCGCGGCCTGTTCCCTGATGAAAGCCTCCTGCACCGGATCGGGATCGCCGCGCGAGCCGAGCCCCTCGAGGGTGACGATTTCACGATTCAAGCAGCCGCTGATCGGTATGACGCAGGAGCGGGCGGCGAGGCCGTCGATCAACACCGTGCAGGCGCCGCATTCCCCGAGCCCGCAGCCATATTTCGGTCCGTTCAATTCGAGATCGTTGCGCAACACGTAAAGCAGCGCGGTATCGGGGGCCGCGCCGACCTCATGGATCCTGCCGTTGACAGTCAGGCGGATCGTGGGTTGCGTCATGCTCATGGGTTCCGGCGGGATGATGCAATGCGCAAACATCGCTCCAACGCCATCGAGGATACCGTTTGTATACAAACGTGCAAGCCTGCCGTTCCGGAAGCCAAAGCTGCTGCCCGCGTTATGAACAGAGACGCGAGGCAGTTGAGGTTTTATTCGGCAAAGGCGGTTTCTGCATCGAAAGCGCGCTTGACAGGTTTTCGCGGCGCGCGCAACATCGTTCGTATACGAACAAAATGCGTCCGGCTGCGAATGATGCGACATTCCGGGCGCCGGCCGACTGCGCCGCCACGCATGTTTGCAACGTTCGTCAGTTTGACGCCGGCTTCGAGAGCTTGTTCATGCCGACTGATGCGACTGCTACTGCCGCCGACAAGATCCGCTGCGATGCGTGCCCCGTGATGTGCTACATCAAGCCGGGCGCGGCTGGCGCCTGCGACCGTTATGCCAACCACGACGGCGAACTGGTGCGCGTCGATCCGCATATTCTCCTGGAGCGGACGGTGTCGCACGGCGGGCGGCTGGTGCCGTTCCAGGCCGGCGGCGACTGGGACGGAAAGATCGTCCACGAACCGGACGTTTTCGTCACCGCCATCGGTGCCGGCACGACGTATCCGGACTACAAACCTGCGCCCTTCATCGTGTCCTCGCAGATCGACGGCGTCGACATGGTCACGGTGGTGACCGAGGGCATCTTCAGCTATTGCGGCGTCAAGGTGAAGATCGACACCGATCGCTATCTCGGTCCCGAGACGGCGACGGTCCGGGTGCAGGGCGAGGCGGTGGGTCACGTCACCACCAGCGAATACGGTTCGCAGATGCTGTCGCTGGGCGGCGTTCATCACCTGACCGGCGGTTCGAAGAAGGAAGGGCGCGTCACCTGCGACGCGCTGATGGATTTGAGCAACTGCAAGCCGGTCGAGCTTGTGATCGACGGCGGCGCCAGTGTGGTCGTGCAGGCCGGCTATCCGCCTGTTGTCAACGGCGTCGCCGAGGAGCGGATGCGGGTCGGTTGCGGTTCGGCCACGATCGGCATGTTTGCCAGGCAATGGCACGGCAAGGTCGATGAAGTCGTCGTCGTCGACGACCACATCACCGGCGTTCTCAGCGAACATCAGGCCGGCAAATTGCTGGATATTCCCGATACCGGCATCAAGATGAAGGGACGGCGCTCGACGCCCGGCCGCTATTTCCAGGTCGCCGAGCCCGGCACCGGCTGGGGCGGCACCAGGATTTCCGATCCGTTGTCGGTGCTGGGTCCATTCGATCCGAAGGTCGCCCGTCCCGGCATGACCATGCTGATGGTGTCCACGACCGGCGAACACGCGGCCTATTATGAGCTCGACGAGGCGCTGAAGCCGATCGAGAAAACCATGCCCGCCGATCTCAGACTGTCGGTCGAGCGGATCCAGGAGAATTGCGAGCCCGCGCTTTGTACCGTGCTGTTCATGGGCGGGGCGGGCGGATCGTTGCGGGCAGGCGTCACCGACAATCCGGTGCGCCTGACGCGTTCGGTGAAAGAGGCATTGACGCGGGTGACCAGCGGCGGCGCGCCGGTCTATGTCTGGCCCGGTGGCGGCATTACGTTCATGGTCGACGTCACGCGATTGCCGGCGGGCGCATTCGGCTATGTGCCGACGCCGGCGCTGGTCGCGCCGATCGAGTTTACGATGCGGCTGTCGGACTACGCGGCATTGGGCGGTCACATGGATCACGTGCGGCCGCTGGCGTCGTTGAAGGCGAATGTCGAGACCCGTCAAGTGACGCCGCCGCTACGTGGATCGCGCCCATGAAAAGACCGCCGCAGATCGGATGGCTTTCGGACGGCAGGCGGCTCCATCTGCAGGACGGCCCGATCGACCTGATCGTGGAGGCGCGTGGCAGCGAGGCAAGTCTGCGCGCGGCCTATCACGCCGCGGCCCGGCGCTTCACCGGTCTCCTCGATGAGCTCTGCGGCGAGCTGCCGGCGCTGCGCCATGCGGCGGATCCGGAACGGTGCCTGTTGAAAGGCACCGTCGCGCGCCGCATGCATGCGGCGGTAGCGCCGTTTGCCGCCGGTCATTTCATAACCCCGATGGCGGCGGTGGCCGGCAGCGTGGCGGAGGAAATTCTCGGCGCCATGGTGCAGGAAGCATCGCTCGATCGCGCCTATGTGAACAATGGCGGCGACATCGCGCTGTATCTTGCCGGTGGCGAACAGTTCACGGTCGGCCTGATGGATCGGCCGGACCAATCCGGCATCATGCGAACGATGATCATCCAAGCCTGCGATCCCTCGCGGGGTGTTGCGACCAGCGGACGTCACGGACGCAGTTTCTCACTCGGCATTGCCGACGCGGTGACCGTTCTGGCGCGGACGGCCGCAGAGGCCGACGCCGCCGCGACCATCATTGCCAATGCCGTGGATTTGCCCGGGCATCCCGCCATCGCCCGTTGTCCGGCAGAGGAGCTGCAGCCCGACAGCGACCTTGGCGCGCGACTGGTGACGCGGGACGTCGGGCAGCTCAGGGAATTCGAGATCGTCTCCGCCCTCGACGCTGGCTCAGACAAGGCGCGCGCGCTGCTTGCCGCGGGCTTGATCGACGGTGCGGCATTGCATTTGCAAGGAAAGACTCGCGTCATCGCGCTGAAAAACCCGGGTGCAAGTGCGCGCGATGTGGTACGCCGGCAAGGCGCTGAGAGCGCGATCTATGCGTGAGGCGAATTTGACGGTCACCATAATTCGAAAACGGGATAGGGAGCCATGAGCGCTGTCATTCGCAAGATCGTGACCGTCGTCGAAGAGACGCTGATGGAGATGGGGCAGACCGTCGCGCCGCCGACCCGGCGGGCGGCGGCCATCGCCGTGATTGAAAACCCGTTCGCCGGCCAATATGTGGAAGATCTTGGCACCCTGGTCGCCATCGGTGAGGAACTGGGCGAGCTGCTCGCCAAACGGGCGGTGGCGGCACTGGGTATCGAGGGCGCGAAGGCGCAAAGCTACGGCAAGGCGGCGGCAGTGGGCGAAAACGGCGAACTCGAGCATGCAGCCGCGATCCTGCATCCGAAGATGGGTGCGCCGGTGCGCAAGGTGCTGGGCACGGGCGCGGCGCTGATTCCCTCGTCGAAGAAGCGGAGCGGGCCGGGCACGACGCTGGATATTCCGCTCGGCCACAAGGATGCGGCGTTCGTGCGCAGTCATTTTGATGGCATGGAAGTGCAGATCAACGACGCCCCGCGCGCCAACGAAATCATGGTCGCGGTCGCGGTTACCGACAGCGGCAGGCCGTTGCCGCGGGTCGGCGGTTTGAAAGTGTCCGAAATAAAGGGTGAAGACGGTCTGCGATAGCTGATTTTTCAACATTGGAGATTCGAAATGAAACGAAGCGAACGTCTCTTGGGCGCGGCACTGGCCATTGTCCTCAGTGGTCTGGCGCAGGCAGCTCAGGCGCAGAGCGAAATCAAGATCGGCGAAATCAACAGCTATTCGCTGCTGCCGGCCTTTACCGAGCCGTATCGCAAGGGCTGGCAGCTCGCCGTCGAGGAGATCAATGCCGCCGGCGGAATCAACGGCAAGAAACTCGTTGTCGTCTCCAAGGATGACGGCGGCAAGCCGGCCGATGCGCAGACCGCCGCCAACGAACTGGTGTCGAGCGAAAACGTGGCGATGCTGACCGGAACGTTCCTGTCCAACATCGGTCTTGCCGTCAGCGACTTCGCCAACCAGAAGAAAGTGTTCTTCCTGGCCGCCGAGCCGCTGACCGACGCCATCACCTGGGCCAAGGGCAATCGCTACACCTTCCGCCTGCGCCCTTCCAACTACATGCAGGCGGCCATGCTGGTGGAGGCGGCGGCGAAGCTGCCGGCCAAGCGCTGGGCGACGATTGCGCCGAACTACGAATATGGCCAGTCGGCGGTCGCGGTGTTCAAGAAGCTGATGTCGGAAAAGCGGCCCGATATCCAGTGGGTCGAGGAGCAATGGCCGCCGCAGGGCAAGATCGACGCGGGTCCGGTGGTGCAGGCCGTCGCCGCGGCAAATCCGGAAGCGATCCTCAACGTCACCTTCGGCGCCGATCTGGTAAAGCTTGTGCGCGAAGGCAATACCCGCGGCCTGTTCAAGGACCGCTCAGTCGTCAGTTTCCTGACCGGCGAACCGGAATATCTCGATCCGTTGAAGGATGAGACGCCGGAGGGGTGGATCGTCACCGGCTATCCCTGGTCCAGCATCAAGATGCCGGAGCACGATGCCTTCCTGAAGGCCTACCAGGCCAGGTACAACGACTATCCGCGGCTCGGTTCGATCGTCGGCTACGAGACCATCAAGGCCGCGGCCGCGATTCTCGCCAAGGCCAACTCGACCGATCCGGAGAAGCTGATCGCGGCGGCCGAGGGATTGTCGTTGCCGTCACCATTCGGCGAGATCACCTTCCGCAAGATCGATCATCAGTCGACGCTCGGCGCGTTCGTCGGCAAGACCGCCCTGAAGGACGGCAAGGGCGTGATGGTGGATTCGGTCTATCGCAAAGGCTCGGACTATCTTCCCAGCGACGCCGAAGTCTTGAAAATGCGCCCGAAGGAGTGAGGCGCTCGGCTGCGGGCGCCTGGTGCCCGCCAACTTTAAGGGCCTGTCCCTGGCCGCATGGTTCGAGACGCGCGGCGTTGCCGCGCTCCTCACCATGAGGATCGAAGACCTCATCCTGAGGAGGCGCGGAGCGCCGTCTCGAAGGATGAAGCCGCTGAATTTGAAAAGACGCCGGCATGGACCATAGATGGCCTTTTACTTCGTCCAGTTCCTGACCGGGCTCGCCAGCGCGGCGTCGCTGTTTCTTGTGGCATCGGGCCTGTCGATCATCTTCGGCGTGACGCGGATCGTCAACTTCGCCCATGGCGCGTTCTATATGCTCGGCGCCTATGTAGCGTTCACGCTGACCGAGCGATTTTCCGGTGCCATCGGATTCTGGGGCGGCATTGTGGTCGCAGCATTGATCGTTGCGGTGATCGGCGTGCTGGTCGAGATGGTGTTGCTGCGGCGGATCTACCATGCGCCCGAATTGTTTCAGTTGCTGGCAACCTTCGGCCTCACCCTGATGGTCGAGGATCTGGTGGTCCTGATCTGGGGACCGAGTGATCTGTTGGGCCGCCGCGCCCCGGGTTTCAAGGGCGCGGTTGATTTCTTCGGCCAGAATATTCCCTCCTACGATCTCTTTTTGATCGTTCTCGGCCCCTTGGTACTCGGCCTGTTGTGGCTGCTGTTCCAGCGAACGCGGTGGGGCGTGCTGGTCCGCGCCGCGACGCAGGACCGCGACATGGTCGCCGCGCTCGGCGTCAATCAGAAATGGCTGTTCACCAGCGTGTTCGCGGTCGGGGTTTTTCTCGCCAGCCTTGGCGGCGCGCTGCAAATTCCGCGCGATGCGGTGCATCACGCCATGGACCTGCGGATCATCGTCGACGTCTTCGTCGTTGTGGTGATCGGCGGCCTTGGCAGCATCATCGGTGCCTTTGTCGCGGCCGTACTGGTTTCGGAATTGAACGCGTTCGGGATTCTGATCTTTCCCAAGATATCCATCATCCTGGTGTTCCTGGTAATGGCCGCCGTGCTGATCGTGCGGCCATGGGGCCTGTTCGGAAAGCAGGAAGCTCCCGCGCGCCGCACGCCGGGGCTGACCGTCAACCCGTGGCGGCCGCTGACTTCGAACGAACGCCTTGCCGCGATTGTGGCGCTGGGACTGGCGGCGGCGCTGCCGCTGATCGGCGGCAATTACGCGCTCACGGTCGGCTCGGAAATTGCGATCTTCGTGATCTTCGCCGCAAGCCTGCATTTCCTGATGTCGGTCGGCGGGCTCGCCTCGTTCGGTCACGCGGCGTATTTCGGGCTCGGCGCCTATGGCGTCGCATTCCTCGCCAAGCTCGCCGGCCTGCCGATGATTTTTTCACTAATGCTCGGTCCCTTGCTCGGGCTGGTCGGCGCGGCGGTGTTCGGATTCTTCGCGGTTCAATTGTCCGGCGTTTATTTTGCGATGCTGACGCTGGCGTTCGCGCAGATCGTCTGGTCGATCGCGTTCCAGTGGGTCGCGGTGACCGGCGGCGACAACGGCATTCTCGGCGTCTGGCCGGAAAGCTGGGCGGCATCACCTGCGCATTTCTACTGGCTTTCGATCGTCGTCGCCGCGCTCGCGGTCGCCGTGCTCAGGATCATCGTGTTTTCGCCGTTTGGTTTTGCGCTGCGGGCGACGCGCGACTCGCCGCTGCGCGGCGAGGCGATCGGCATCGACGGCAAGCGTGTGCAATGGACCGCCTTTGTGATCGCAGGCACCGTCGCCGGCATCGCCGGCGCGTTGTTTGCGTATCTCAAAGGCAGCGTCTTCCCCGACAGCCTCGGTATCTCGCTTTCGGTCGACGCTCTGGTCATGGTGCTCCTGGGCGGCGTCGAAACCGTCTCCGGCGCGATCGTTGGCGCCATCGTCTACAAGGCGCTCAGCATCTGGCTGGTCAGCCAGACCGACCTGTCCAAGCTGGTGCTTGGCGGCATCATTGTCCTGATCGTGGTGGCGTTCCCCAAGGGCATTGTCGGAATGCTGGAAACGATCAGGGATCGCCGCAGGCCGCCATCGCCGAAGCCCGGCTTGCTCGCTTCAGGAATCGAGAGCGCCGAATGAGCGTTGCGCTACCATTGTTGTCGGTCGAGGGCCTCAGCAAGTCCTATGGCGGCGTTCATGCCGTGCGCGGCGTGTCGTTTGCGCTGGATGCCGGCGAAATCCTCGCGTTGATCGGCCCCAACGGTGCCGGCAAGAGCACGTGTTTCGACATGCTCAACGGCCAGACGACACCCGGTTCCGGGCGCATCAATCTGCTCGGCCACGATACGACCGGCAGGAAGCCGCGCGAAATCTGGCGGCTCGGTGTCGGCCGCACGTTCCAGATCACGGCGACGTTCCCGACCATGACGGTGCGCGAGAACGTCCAGGTCGCGCTGGTCTCGTATGGAAGAAAGCTGTTCAATCTCCTGGGCTCGACGCCGCGCTACGCGCCGGCGGAGGCGGGGCGGCTGCTTGAACTGGTTGGCATGGGCGGTTATGCGGAGCGTCCCTGCGGCGAACTCGCCTACGGCGATCTCAAGCGACTCGAGCTTGCCATCGCGCTTGCCAATCAACCGAGGCTGCTTCTGATGGACGAGCCGACCGCCGGCATGGCGCCCCGCGAACGGATCGAACTGATGCGGCTCACGGCCCAAATCGCCCGCGAGCAGTCGATCGGCGTTCTCTTCACCGAACACGACATGGACGTGGTGTTCGAACACGCCGATCGTATCCTGGTGCTCAATCGCGGCTCATTGATCGCCGAGGGCTCGCCCGAGGAAGTCCGGCGTAACCCGCAGGTCCGCGCCATCTATCTCGGCGAGGGTCTCGTCTACGACGCGCGTCATCGTGACGGAGCGCCGACGTGAAGCTTTCCGTCAACGATCTCAACAGCCATTACGGCCCCGCTCACATCCTGTTCGACATCGGGCTCGAGGTTGGCGAGGGCGAGGTGGTGGCGCTGCTGGGGCGCAATGGCGCCGGAAAGTCGACGACGTTCCGCTCGATCGTAGGCCTGGTCGCGCAGCGCACCGGCCGCATCCTGTTCGAGGGCAAGGATGTTTCGGATCAGCCGACCCATGCGATCGTGCGCGGCGGGCTCGGCTATGTGCCGGAGGAGCGGCGCATATTTACCGACCTCACGGTTGAGGAAAATCTCGAGGTCGGCCGCCAGCCGGCGAGGCCGCACGCCCCGCACTGGACGCGGGAAAAACTGTTCGCGCTGTTTCCGAACCTTGCCGAGATGCGCGGTCGCCTGGGCGGGCGCATGAGCGGCGGCGAGCAGCAAATGCTGACGATCGCGCGGACCCTGATGGGAAACCCGTCGCTGGTGCTGCTCGATGAACCGTCGGAAGGGCTATCGCCGAAGATCGTGGAGCAGATGGTCGAGGCCATCCTGACCATGAAGCAGGAAGGCGTGAGCATCCTCGTCTCCGAGCAAAACCTGCATTTCGCAAGGCTGATTTCGGACCGCGCCTATATCATCGAGCGCGGCCGCATCTGCTTTTCCGGCACCATGAGCGAGCTTGATGCGCGTCCCGACGTTCGCGACGCGCATCTGGCGCTGTGACCAGCGGCGCGCATAAACAGGGACGCGGATACATGACAAGAAGCGTTTTGCCGAAACGGAACGTGAAGCCGGCGCGGCCAGCCTACATCCTCGAAGAGCAAATCGGCTTTATTCTTCGGCAGGTATGGCAGCGCCACGCCACGATCTTCGCGCGCGAGATCGGAACCAACCTGACGCCGACGCAATGGGCGGCATTGGCGAAACTCACCGAGACCGGGCCATGCTCGCAGAATCAGCTGGGGCGGCTGACGGCGATGGATGTCGCCACCATCAAGGGCGTGATCGACCGCCTTACCGCCCGCGGCCTGACCGAAACCAGCGCCGATCCGGAGGACGGCCGCCGCCTGCTCGTCAGCCTGACGCGCGCCGGGCAGCAACTGGCCGAGAAGATGGCGCCGAACGCGCTCGCGATCACCAGGGAGACGCTGGCGCCGCTCGAGGCGAAGGAGCGCGAGACGCTGGTTGCGTTGCTGAGCAAGCTGCGGTGATGGGTACGCGTATTGTCCGGTTCCCGGAGTAGCGATTGCCTGATTTGCTCCCGATTTCGGAACCGATTCAATCATTGCGCTGCGCTGAAAGGTGCCAACCACGATCGGTCTGGGAACGACGCCGAGCGGTTTTTTTTGAACCCGACCCGGACGCTTGACAGCCTGCCTCCGCTGGTTAACTTACGGGCGTGGGGATAGCGATCTCCCCATGAGGCGACATGCCGAAGAATCGCGTCCCGGATCACCAAGGACGCGCCATGTCGACAATCATACGAATTTCCAGCGATACATCATGCCTGGCTGATATGCCGTGGGGTTCCGCCCCCACGGACCCGGGACCGGTTCGAGCAGCGCATAACGCTTCCGAATAGCCTCGGAAGTCAATCCGCCGCCATGCGCCGCGGATCGACAACCCCACTAGGTCATCTGCAAAACCAAGGAGAATCTCAGATGCGTAGCAAACTTTGGCTTCTAGCTTCGCTTTTTGCGGTTTCATTCAGCTCTGTTGTGGCAGCCCAGGAGATCGATTGGCAAAAGGTCGACGACGCCTTGGGCAGGAAACCTGCCGCGTCGGGCGACGTGCATCGCTACGGTTTTCCGCGCACCGATCTCACGGTGACGCTTGACGGCGTGACGATCAAGCCGGCGCTGGCCCTTGGCGGCTGGGTAGCGTTCAAGCCGGCGCATGGGGGCGCCATGATCATGGGCGACCTCGTGTTGCTGGAGACCGAGATCAATCCGGTGATGCTCAAGCTGATCGAAGGCGGGATTGAGATTACGGCCGTGCATAATCACCTGCTGCGCGCCAGCCCCGCGACATTCTACATGCATGTCGGCGGGCATGGGGATCCGGCCAAGATGGCGGCCGTCATTCATGACGCCCTTGCCGCCAGCAAGACCCCGCTTTCGATTCCAGCCGCGGCCTCGCCGCCCCCCGCGGTCGATCTCGACACCGCGCAGCTCGACCAGATCATCGGTGCAAAGGGACAAGCCAATGGCGGCGTCTATCAGTTCAATGTACCGCGGCGCGATCCCATCACGGAGAACGGGATGCAGATGAGCCCGGTCGGACCGATGGGCATGGCCATTGCAATCAACTTTCAGCCGACGGGCGGCGGCAAGGCAGCGATCACCGGCGATTTCGTCCTCACCAATGACGAAGTGAATCCCGTCATCAAGGCGTTGCGGGCCAACGGCATCGACGTGACGGCTCTCCACAGCCACATGCTGGACGAGCAGCCGCGGCTGTTCTTCATGCATTTTTGGGCCGTGGACGATGCCCTGAAGCTTGCCAAGGGCCTGCGCGCTGCGCTCGACAAGACGGCGAGCACGAAGAGCTAGGTTTTCAGCGCCAATCAACCGGATGGGGATATTTTCATGAAGATTTCAAGGAGTTGGGACGAGCACGGCCGTCTTTGGTTGGCGCTTTTTCTCGTCGTTGCCCTTGTATGTGGCTTTGTGCATTCGGCACGCGCGCAGTCGCCTGAATTGGCGATGCGCGACTTTTCCTCGGGGCAAATCAAGAAGGGGGTGCGGTCGATTGGCTTCGGTGGAGACGGGGCGACCTGGGGCAATTACGGCCTGGTATGGCAAGATGCAAACACCGCAGTGCTTGACTACGGCAACACCCATTACACGAACGGCAACGACTTCAATTTCCAGGCGGTCGGCGCGACGTCGCCGTCCCTGTGGCACGACCTGGCGATCTACGCGATTGCCATGCAGCAGGGCACCAACGACGTCAAATTCCTTGCCAAGGCTCAAGGTCTTGGGCCCACCGCCGTTCCCATGGTCGGGAAGGGAAACGACGAGGCGGTCTTTGTAAAGGTGGCGATGCCGATAGCCTACGGGCTCTCGGCGGGCGTCCTTCTGGCACACGAGACATCGCAATTTGATGCCACGGCGGCGGGCGGCCAACCTGTGAAATGGGAGACCGACTGGCGGCCATCCGGCGGGTTTGGTGTGGCATGGCAGTCCGACGACAAAAAATGGCTGCTTGGCTTTCGGGCGCTTTACAACAATGATTTCGAACGGCGCATCGACTCCACCGGTGTCTCAGAGGGCTTGGCCCAGAGTCAGGAATACCGCCTGGGCGCATCTTACCAGGTGTGGCAAGGCGGATTGATCGATGTCGGCGCAACCCGTATCGAAAGATGGAATGCCATCGCGGGAACGCATACGGTCTCGTATAATCCAAACCTCGGTTTCGAGCAGAAGGTATTTGACAATTTTACTGTCAGGTTCGGCCTGGATGAAACCTCTCCAACGGCCGGATTTACATACAGGTTTTCACCTTTCAAACTGGATGTATCCTACGTCCACGACATGGCCATAGCCCGGGTCGGCGACCTCTTCGGAACCACCAGCGACAGCATTCTCGCGACGCTGACGTTTGATTTTGCGCCACCGAAAAGCGCATCGACCCGGGGAACTGGCGAACTGCCGACGGCAAAAGTGCTGCGCTGAAGTCGTTTTCGCTTGCGGCGTCTCGGGGAGATCAGAAAACGGCATTTTCCGTCGGCGGTATTTCAATTTATGGGGCGCAACATGACGACATCGACGACAATTCCCCACGGTCGCATCGGTGAACTGGTGCGCTATTTCCTGCGGCTCGGCTTTCTCGGCTTTGGCGGCCCGGTAGCGTTGGTGGGCCAGATGGAGCGCGAACTGGTCGACGAGCGCAAATGGCTCTCGAAAGAGCAAATGCGCGAAGCCATCGCGATCTGCCAGTCGCTTCCCGGGCCGCTCGCGATCCAGGTCGGCATTTACATCGCCTATCTCCGTTGCGGTTTTTGGGGGGCCTGGGCCGGCGGATGGGCCTTCATCCTTCCGAACTTTGTTATTGTGGCTGCGCTTGGCGCCCTCTATGTCCATCTCGGCGATCTCCAACCCGTCACCGCGATCTTTTACGGTGTTAGCCCCGCCGTCATCGCGCTGATTCTGCATTCCTGCTACCGGCTGGCCAGGCTCGGCATGGAAGATTGGCTGCAATGGGCGATCGCCGCGGTTTGCCTCGTCGTCACGGTCATTCTCCAGGCCGAAGTGGCGCTGTTGTTCATTGGAGCGGGTATCGTCGGCATCCTTTACTATGGCAGCCTGTTCAATCGAACGCCGCCGGCGCTCTCGGTGACGGTGGTGCCTGTTCTCGCTCAGCTCGCGCCGACGGTCTCGAGCTCGATTCTCGGCAAGCTTCTATTGTTCTTTCTCAAGGCGGGCTCGCTGACTTTCGGGAGCGGCCTTGTGATCGTGCCATTCCTCGAACAGGGACTTGTTCAGCAGTTTGGCTGGCTGGATCAGCGCCAGTTCCTGATCGCCGTTGCCATCGGCATGATCAGCCCAGGACCGGTTGTTATTACGGCGACCTTTGTCGGCTATCTCGTTGCGGGATTTTGGGGCTCTGTGGTCTCGACGATCGGAATTTTCCTTCCGTCTTTTCTATTGGTGCTCATCGCCGCGCCACTACTGGCGCGTCACCGGGGCAATCTCAACGTGCAAGGATTTGTCAAAGGCGCCTATGCGGCGGCGATCGGAACGATTCTGGGCGCCTGCATCCTGCTGGGACGCATCGCCATCGGCGATTGGCTGACGGCCTTGGTCGGGTTGGTCTCGCTCGTCATCCTGTTTCGCTGGAAAGTCAGCAACCCACTTTTGATCGCCGCGACGGCTGTTGTCGGCCTGATTGCGTTTCCGATCCTGCAGCCCACTTGGGTCATGACGAAATTCTAAAATCAAATAGACGAGGGGGCGATACCAGCTCGCCGACGGAGGTCAACACGGCAGGGAGCGTCAAAATTGTTCAACAGCCGCGCGTCGTCCAGCAAATTCACACCATCCGGGCTGGCGTGAACTACCGCTTCGACTCTCGCCGCTCGTCGCGAAATTCTGGGCTGACTTTCCATCTCCGGCAAGCTCAGGGCCCCGGCCTCGTCCGGGGCTTTTTGCGGCGAACGAGGAGCCTTACCAGTGGCCCTGCGAGCAGGGGAACGATGCTCATCACGAAGATAATTCCCCACATCGTTACGTCCGGTGCCACCATATGAAGCATGAAGGCCAGGCTTGGGACATAAGCTGCCGTCATGAGTATGCCGGCGCAAAGCGCCAGCGCCGCCCATATCCACGGACTCCGGCTGATTTCGTTGAGGATCAGCGGCGACGACGGATGGCGCATGTTGAAGACGTGCCAGAGTTGGCCGAAAGCCAGAGTCAGGAATGTCACCGTCACCGTTGCGCGTTCATCCAGCCCAAGACCAAGACGGGCCACCGCGAGCGCCCCGAACGTTGCAGCGGTCAGCGTGGAGCCGTACAGCACGATCGCGAGCCATTGGGCACGGCCCAGAATCGGTTCTTTCGGATCGCGTGGTGGACGCTTCAGAACGTCACGCTCGCCCTCGCCCATGGCCAGGGCAAAGGCTGGAAAGACATCCGTGACAAGATTCAGGAAAAGGATCTGCAGGGGAAGAAGCGGCAACGGCAATCCGGAGACCATCGCAACGCCGACGATCGAGACTTCGCCGAGATTGCAGGACAGCAGATAGGTGGCAAAGCCGCGTATATTGCTGAAGATGACGCGCCCGTTCCGGATCGCTTCGACGATTGTCGGAAAGGCGTCATCCAACAGGATCATCGCAGCCGCCTCGCGCGCCACGTCGGTACCCCTCAGTCCCATGGCGACGCCGATATCGGCTTGCCGCAGCGCCGGCGCGTCGTTGACCCCGTCGCCGGTCACCGCAACAATCTCGCCGGCGGCTTGATAGGAGCGTACGAGATTCAATTTCTCGGCAGGGCTCACGCGAGCGAATATCTCGGTTTGCAGAAACTGCTCGCTGACTTTGCCGTCGTGGCTGGTCAACTCATAACCTTCGACGATGCGCGGCGCTTCGCCGCCCAGCCCCACGAGTTTCGCAACGCTGCGCGCGGTAACAGCGTGGTCGCCCGTGATCATGATCACCCTGATGCCCGCCGCGTGGCACGCATTTATCGCACCGGGCACATCGGCTCTCGGAGGATCCTCGAGTCCAACAAGGCCCAGAAAGGTCAGAGCTTCGAAGGCCGGATCATCGGCGCGCGGCTGGGCTCGCTTGGCAAAGGCGAGTACGCGAAGGCCACTGGCCCCGAGGGCGGCCACGCGGGCCAGCCACTGGTTGCGCGCAGTCGCATCGAGTGGGACCTCGCATTTTTCCCGGAGAACGCTTTCAGCGGCGGCGAGGACGGCCTCGGGCGCGCCCTTTACGGCATAGAGATAACCGCCGTCATGACGATGCACCGTCGCCATCATCTTTCGGCCGGTATCAAAGGCGTGCTCTCTGATTTCTGCGGTTTTGCTCAACAGCTCACGGCGATCGAGACCGGCAAGCCGGCCTGCGCGCAAAAGGGCGAGTTCCATGGGATCACCGCTGTCTTCGCCGGGAACATTCCCCAGCGTCGCGTTGCTGCAAAGTACCGCAATCTCGAGCAGGCATTGCAGCTCGGCGATGGCGTCCGGCAGGACGGGTGCGCTTCCATCCGCCAGTTCAAAGTTGCCTGCACCCAGGTTCAATTCACCCGAGGAAAGCCAGATCCTCCGTACCCTCATGCGGTTTTCTGTCAGCGTCCCGGTCTTGTCGGTGAGGATGACTGTTGTTGCGCCAAGGGTCTCAACGGCCGACAGACGTTCGACCAGGGCATTCTTGCGCGCCATCCGCCACATGCCGCGGGCCAACGCCAGCGTAGCAACGATCGGCAAACCTTCCGGGATGGCAGCGACGGCAAGCGCGATGGCGGCTTCGACCATCAGAAAGGCGTCCTTGCCCTGCAGCAGTCCAATTCCGCCGATAAGCGCGGTCAGGCCGAGCGTAAGCCAGACAAGTTGCCCGGACAGCAGCGCAAGCTTCTTCTCAAGGGGCGACGCTTCGGTTTCCGCCTCGGTCACCAGCCTGGAGATGTGACCCAGTTCGGTGTCCATGCCCGTTGCAGCGACGACGCCGGTGCCGCTGCCGTGCGCGACACTGGTTCCCTTGAAGAGCATCGACGTACGATCGGCAACGCGCGCGTCGGCTTTGACCGGAGCGACCGATTTGGCCACCCGCATCGACTCGCCGGTCAGCGTCGATTCATCCGCATCAAGGTCGGCGGCTTCTACGAGCCGCAGGTCGGCCGAAACGACATCGCCTGCATCGAGCAAGACGATGTCTCCCGGAACCAGCCGTTCCGCCGGAATCGGGCGCGTCTGTCCGCTTCGGAGCACCCTGGCGGAGCGGCTTCCCAGCGCTCTGACGGCCTCGATCGATCGAACGGCCTTGATTTCTGTTACGAAGCCGATCGCGGTATTGAGGATCAGAACGCCGACGATTGCGCCGCCTTCCTCCCATTCCCGAAAATAGAACGCGACACCGGCAGCAACTGCCAGCAGTGCAACCACGAGGCTCTCAAGCTGATGAGCAAGGACGGAGATCCACCCGACCGTTTGCCGCGAGCCAATCGCGTTTGCTCCGTAAACGGAGAGCCGTTGCTCCGCCTCTGGTTCGGATAGACCGGAAGCCAAAGTCACGTTCAAGGTATCGAGTACCTCGGCGGCGCTCCGGCCGTGCGGACAATCGAGCCGAACGCGTTTCATTCCTGTGAACGTCCTTCGCGATATTCTGTTGGCAGCGTCTCGTCTCTCAATGCCTTGTTCTCTGTCATACCTTCCCTTGGCGCAACAATCCCCGGCGCTCCATTTCATGCGTTGGACCCGTTTCCGTTCCGGGAAGGTGCGATGGTGTTCCCTAAAGCTTCGGGCCAACACAGCAGGGCGGTTTGATCTCCATCAATACCGATGCCCGGAAATCATTGTTATGTTTGCTGTATGCGCAGGAAGCACGCCGAAGAGGACGATCGGAGCGATCGGGTTTTTTATCTTCGTTTAGCCACGGCAGTCGCACTCCTGGTCGGCGCTGTGCTGATCGTGTTCGTGATCGCTCACTATTTCGCATGGGGAACATTTCCGGGCTAAGCCCAGAGCGTCAATTCCTCTAAAAAAGGGATATCGTGAGCGCTGCGTGAAGGAGCAGTTAATGCCGTTCGCGAACCGGCGGGTAGGGAACTCAGGTCGCTCAGATTGAATCTCTACTCCAGAAGCGTCGTGGGCTTAACCGCAGGATGTCTGCCCTACACCCACTTTCGCTTGAAGTGAGTTAGACGAGCAGTTTCCAAGGGCTTCAGGGCGTGCCAGTTCTTGTCGATCTGAACCCGGTGCCGGGTGCAGCGCTGCGGTTGCTTTCGGCGATCATGGGCACCTCAATATCGACTTCAAGCGTCGACACCTTGTGTCCCCTGTCCATCCTGACGATGACTTTTTCCGGATCAAGTACGACATGCCGGGCGACGGTAGCGAGAATCTCTGACCGAAGTAATTCCAGCAAATCAGGCTGACCGCGCGAACCGCGTTCGTGCGCCAGAAGAATCTGCAACCGTTCCCGTGCAACGGGCGCGGTAGCAGTGCGGCCACCGAAGAGCCGCGGCAGAATCATCATGCCGCCCTCCGTCCCAGCAACCGGTCCATCAAGCCTTTTCGTGCGGCGGGTACCATCATGGCGACGGTTTCGCCCATCAGACGACGCGCGGCATCGGTATACGCGCGAGCCGGCGCGCTGCTGGCGTCGTTCAGGGTGACGGGAGATCCAACGTTCGAAGCACGCAGTACGTCCTGACTCTCGGGAATGATTCCAAGCAGCGGCGTAGAGAGAATTTCAAGAACATCCTCGATGCTGAGCATTTCTCCCCGCGCTGCACGCGCAGTGTCGTATCGGGTTATCAGCACGTGCTTTTCCACCCGCTCGCCCTGCTCGGCCTTCACGGTCTTTGAATCGAGCATTCCGATGATGCGATCGGAGTCGCGCACCGACGAGACTTCCGGGTTGGTGACGATGACCGCCTCGTCGGCAAAGCGCATGGCAAGCGTCGCGCCTCGCTCGATTCCCGCCGGGCTGTCGCACAGGATCCAGTCAAATTTGGTTCGCAGCTCGGCGATTATCTTGCTGACGCCTTCCTCCGTCAGGGCGTCCTTGTCCCTGGTCTGGGATGCGGGAAGCAGCCACAAATTCTCAAGGCGCCTGTCGCGAATGAGAGCTTGCGAGAGGTTTGCCATGCCCTGCACCACGTTGATGAAATCAAACACAACCCGTCGTTCCGCCCCCAGAACAAGATCGAGGTTGCGCAGGCCGACGTCGAAGTCGACAACCACTACCTTTTCCCCCATTTGCGCCAGCGCCGCACCGAGCGCGGCAGTGGAAGTTGTCTTGCCGACGCCGCCCTTGCCAGACGTCACGACCAGGACTTTGGCCATTCTTATCTCCCCAATTAATTCAGCGGTGTAATTTTCACGATGTCGCCTTCAAGCCACACTTGAGCCGGCCGCTCGCATAGGGTGGCGTCGATTTCTTCAGCCGTTCGATAGTAACCGTCGATGGCCAGAAGCTCGGCCTCGATTTTCTGGCAGTAAATACGAGCCGCCGAATTGCCATTGACGCCCGCCATCGCGCGGCCGCGAAGTGTTCCATAGATATGGATCGATCCGCCTGCGACAATTTCGGCGCCGGAACCGACCGAACCTACGACCGTCACGTCGCCTTCGGGAAAAACCACCGACTGGCCGGAGCGCACCTGGCTATCGAGCAACAGGGACATTGGCTTCGGCTTGGCCTCGGGTTTCTTCGGTTCGCTCGACGTAAGTACACAGTGGCGTCCGCCCGTCAGCAAAGGTGGCATGCTCGAAGTGAGGCGGGCAGCGTCAACGCCCTCGATGCCAAGGACACGAATATTCCGCTGTTCGAGACTCGTAACGAGATGCACGATAGCTGGTTGGCTCAGGTCCACGGCGGACAAATCAAGCACCACCGGCTTGCCGACGAAAAAGCCGGGCGAGTGGACGAGGGTTGCGTCTATTTCCTCAAGCCAGCCGACGATCGGAACCGTCGGGCAAAACACGAACGCAACGAAGGATCGCCCTCGCATGCGAACCAGTTGACGTGTTGGCCGCGAAATTGCCTCCATGATGATCAACTCGCGCTTCCTTTCTTTCGTTTGGTCAAGGAGGCTGACATTGTTAGCGTCCGCGGACGCGCCAAGGCGCCCCGATTCGCCCTGATCTTGACCCAGACAGAGTTGAGTCGGCAGGCGAAATTGAGACGAAAATTGGATGCATTGAGGCGTGTCGCAATGACGCCGCTATGGCGCCGGAAATTCCGGCACCGGCTGATTTGCCCGACGGGCTGGGTTCGCAAGGGGCGTATCGCGATCGTCACGGTTCGTTGGGTGCGGGATGCGGTGGACGCAAGCGGCGCGGCTGACGAGCGCGTTGTCTTGCGGACGGCGAAGTCGTGTGGTCCTGACGCTCCGACGCTGGCGTCAAGTTTGTGGAAGCGATTCCACAAGCGACGGTGGCAAGAAAGCCCGGTCACCGAGGAGAGCGCGGAGGAAACCGTTAAAACCATCCGCGTGCGGGAATGCGCGGGCGTGTGCCTGGCTTCATCCTTCGAGACGGCGCTTCGCGCCTCCCCAGGATGAAGTCGCTAGACCCTCATGGTGAGGAGCGCGGCAACGCCGCGCGTCTCGAACCACGAGGCCCCCGAATATGCGGGCAGAGGTTCTTGTCGCGAACTAGGATGCGATGAGCTCGATCAATGCCCGACAATCTCGGGCACCTTCGTCGCCGGCGGCGTGTTGCGGCTGCGCTGCGTGCGCACGATGCCGTCGATGATGGTCATGCCGATGCCGGGGAGGTCGCCAAGCTGCACGCTGTCGAGGAGGTTCTTGCCGGGGGAATGCTGCGCCTTGTCCATGATGACGAAGTCGGCGGAACGGCCGACTTCGATCAGGCCACAGTCCAGCGCCCGCATGCGGGCGGTGTTGCCGGTCGCGAGGCAGAAGGCGATTTCCGCAGGCACCTCGCCGAGCGACGACAACATCGACACCATGCGCAGAATGCCGAGCGGCTGCACGCCCGAGCCGGCGGGCGCATCGGTGCCGAGAATGACGCGATTGAGTTCGCCCATCTCGCGCGCGGTGCGCAATGTGTAAAGCGCCGAGCGTTCGTTGCCATTGTGGACCAGCTCGAGCCCGCGCTTGCAGCCCTCGCAGATGCAGCGGATCTGGTCGTCGGGGAGCGCCGTGTGGCCACCATTGATGTGGCCCACGACGTCGGTATCGGCTTCCAGCACCACGTCCTTGTCGATCAGGCCGGAGCCGGGGATCGACGGGCCGCCGGTGTGGATGGTGCTCTGGATGCCGTATTTGCGCGCCCAAGCCACCATCTTGCGCGCGGTCGGGCCGTCCTTGACGCCACCAAGTCCGACTTCGCCGAGCAGCTTGACGCCGGCCGCGGCCAATTCCCTGAAATCGTCCTCCACCATCTCGCATTCGATCACGGGCGCGCCGGCATGAACCTTCACGCCGCCGGGGCGCAGTGTCCAGAACGCGCGCTGCGCGAAGATCGCCATCGCCTTCAGCCCGACGACGTCGCGCGGCCGTCCCGGCATGTGGACTTCGCCTGCGGAAATCATCGTGGTGACGCCACCATGGAGATAGCTGTCGATCCATCCGATCTGGTTTTGCCGCGGCGTCCAGTCGCCGGCGACGGGATGAACATGGCTGTCGATCAGGCCGGGCGCCACCGTCGTGCCGTTGGCGTCGACGACCGTGGTCGCACCTTCGGTATCGACATCCCCGGCGCGGCCGATGGCCGCGATCTTGCCGTCGACGGCCAGAATCGTGTCGGCATCGAGGATCGGTTTCTCCAGCGCGCCCGAGAGCACCAGCCCGATATTGCGGATCACGAGCCTGCTCGGGCCGGTTGCCGGGGGTGCATCGTGGGCCATCGGTTTATCCTTTTTGTTCAAGGTGTTCGCGGGCGGGCCAGGCATCTTGCGCGCGCCTTGGCGGCAGGATCAAGCCCGGGTTTTCATTTGTATACGAATAAAAACACCCGCGTAAGGTGGCCGTTGCGATTGACCTGCCGATTTGCAGATCGCGAGATGAGCAGCTTCAATCAGCAGAAGTATTCCCGGTTTTCGCAACGCTCCTCTGACCGGATTGCCGGATTGATCCCCTTAACTCGGAGTCGGAGCTCCCCAGTAATGCCTCGAATTTTGCGGTCGGCTGCGAAAACAAGAAGAAAGCTCCGGGAGGAGAAGACCATGACGAACATGGGTCGACGCGGTTTCGTCAAGGGCGCGACTTTGGGAGCGCTGGCTTTTACAGTGGGTGGCGCTGAAATCCTCATGGCGCCCGGAGAGGCGAGGGCGCGCAACGTGCCTTTCCGGCTTCTCGATGCCCACCAGGGCGAGACCCTCGAGGCCCTCGGCGAGACGCTGGTGCCTCAGGCGCGTGACGCCGGGATCGCCCATTACATTGATCAGCAGCTTTCGGTGCCGCCGCACGAATCCCTGCTTCAGGCCCGTATCTTCAATATCCGTCCGCCCTTCGCCGACTTCTACCGAACCGCGATCGTCACGGTTGACGAGAGCAGTCGCAGGATTTTCGGGCGGGATTTCGCCCAGCTTGCGGCCGATGACCAGCGAGAGTTTGTCGGTCGCATGCGGCAGAACAAGATTGAAGGCTGGACGGGAAGGCCCGGCGCCAACGTTTATGCCGTGCTGCGCGCGGACGCCGTCGACGTCGTGTATGGCACGATGGAAGGTTACGAGGCGCTGGGCATTCCCTACATGGCGCACATCCCGCCGGAAAAGAGGTGGTGAGATGGCCAACGAAAAAGTAGACATCGTCATCGTCGGGGCGGGCGCGTCAGGTTCCGTCTATGCGTCCGTGCTGGCGAAGGCCGGCAAGAAGGTCGTCGTGCTGGAATCCGGTCCCGATTGGGAACTCTCTGATCTCATCAGTTCCGAGATCTGGGGCCGCCGGGTCAAGCCGGCCGGCGCACCGATACTTCTCGAAGGCAAGAATCCGATGGCCTACGCCGCGCAGGGCGGATGGGGCGTCGGCGGTGCGGCGCTGCATTACTACGCCAATTTTCCCCGGCTGCTGCCGACCGATTTCAGGATGAAGAGCGAGCACGGGCGGGGCCACGATTGGCCAATCGCCTATGAAGACGTCGCACCATTCTACGACAAGGTGGCGCGCGAGATCGGCGTGTCCGGCGATGCCAGGGCCGAGGAGAAATGGCGGCCGGCCGGAGAGGCCTATCCGATGCCGCCGATGAAGACTTTTCGGAACGGCAACATCTGGCTCAAGGCGTTTGAGGCGTCGGGCATCCCGATGGTGCCGGCGCCGGTCGGCATGAACTCGGTTGAATTCAAGGGACGGCCCGCTTGCCTCTATGACGGATGGTGCCACGTCGGCTGTCCGATCGGCGCGCTCGCCAATCCGCAAGTGACCTATCTGGGCGAGGCACGAAGGGCCGGTGCCGAAGTTCGCGCCTGGTCCACGGTGACGCGCGTTCTTGCCAATCAGGCCGGCACGCGGGTTACCGGCGTCGAATATTACGATGACAAGCATCAAAGGCAGATCCAGGAAGCAAGCGTCGTGCTGCTGGCGGCATGGTCGGCGCAGAATCCGCGGCTGTTGTTGAACTCGGCAACCGACAAGCATCCCAAGGGTCTTGGCAACGCGAGCGGGCTGGTCGGCCACTACATGATGTCGCATCACGTGGCCTCGACCTGGGCGATGTTCGACGAGGATGTCCAGAATCACATGGGCACGATTGCCGTGCAATACATGTCGTACGAGCGCTATCCCAAGAAGAGCCACGACGGCGCGTTTGGAAGTTCGTTCGTCACGGCGGGATTCGCGCTGAAGACGACCGATCTCGCCAATTCGCGGGCCGATCTGTACGGGCCGGAGCTCGCGGATTACATGAAGCGGGCGGCGCGCAATCTAGCGGGCATCAAGACGTTCGGCGAAGAACAGCCGAATATGGAAAATCGCGTCGAATTGGCCAGCGAAAAGGACGCATTCGGCATGCCGCTGGGACGGCTGACTCACAGTTTCGATTCCGACGCGGTGGCGCTGTGGAATGCCAATCTCGAAGAAGGGCTGAAAATCGCCAAGGCCAGCGGTGCGAAAGAGGCGTGGTCCGCGCGAGCGATGCCGACCAGCCATCTCCTGGGTGGCACCATCATGGGGACCAGCGCTGCCAATTCGGTCGTCGACAGCTACGGCCAGAGCCACGAAATCCCGAACCTATGGGTTGCGGGACCGGGCATCTTTCCCACCGAGGGCGCTTCAAACCCGACGTTTACGATCTTTGCCCTGTCGCAGCGCGGCGCCGAGCATATGGCATCGCAATGGGGAACCTTGACAAATTGAGCGGCCTGCGGACTCGAGATCGTCGTCGGCCCTCGCGCAAGACTGAGAGCGACACCGGCGGAGGCCGGCGGCGGCCGGTATCGCCGCCGTCTCAATCGGCGCTTACCTGTCGGGCCCTGGTCTCGATAAATTTCGCGTGAAAATGGCCACTGCAGCGCTGCTTCCCGCCTATGTCTGGAGGGGGCCCGCCCGAACATGCTGATGCCACAAAAACACTCGATGCCGGGAATAACGCTGTTTCCGCCGGGGTCTATGGGGTGCTGGTATTTTTGCCGGCTTTCCCGAGGGTTTGGTTGTCGCAAGTGGCTGAATCATGAACAAGGAAACACATAGCACCCCCGACAGGGTTGATTGGGAAATCCGGGCGGCGGACGCATTGGAGCGGGCTCGCCTGCTGCCCCCGGGTCCGGAGCGTAACGAAGCGCTCAAGCTCGCGGGCCAGCTGCGCAGCGCCGCCAATTCACAGGGCCTTGTCTTTGCAAAGCGGGGCCGGCCTCGGAAGTGAATCCAGGGTAGCGTGAAAATTGCGCAGCGTGACAATCGTTTCTTGCAGAATGGCAAATGCTTCTGGTCGCGCGGTCAGCTGCCACGTTGCCAGGGCCTCGGTGCGACGATCTGCGAATTTACCGGTTGAAGGTAAGGATCGACGTTCGAGTCACGGACCGAGTGACAACATGGGATTTTCCGATAAAGCAGACCCAGCCGAAAATGGTGGACGGTAGATGCAGCCGATGCAAAATCGGCCGCAGCGACGAAGGGGGAAATCAAATCATGTCGATCGATCCGCTGACCGCCACCGCCGTGTTAGTTGCAACCGCCGCGACGGACGCGGTCTATGTCATGTTTACCTCCGCCGTGGTGGCGCGAAAGCGGGTGCCGGCGGCGAGCTGGAGCAGCGTCTGGTACCTGCTGTCTTCCTACGCCGTGATCAGCTACACCGAAAACTGGGTCTATGTCGGCTTCGCCGCCGCCGGCTCCTGGATCGGCGCGTTCGCTTCAATCACCTTTTTGCACCGGCCGCCCGGCGGCCCGCCGGTTGGCGCAGGTCCGGAATGAAATAATGCTACTAGCCTTGCTGCGTAAGCCGAGCCTAGTTTGGCGGCCATAAAGCGGACCGCTAGAGTCCTGCAGGGGAGGACATCGACCATGATGAACCGACGCCAGTTGGTTTGCGCCACGGGAGCCGCGTTATTCGCCCGTATTCCAAGAGCATTTGCGGCGACCTTTGACCTCATCATAAAGGGCGGGCGCGTCATCGATCCCTCCACCGGGCTCGACGCGACGCGCGACCTCGCGATATCGGGCGGCAGGATCGCGGCGGTCGAGTCCAGCATTTCAGCCGACGCCACCGAGACGATCGATGCCCGCGGCAAGATCGTCGCCCCGGGCCTGATCGACATCCATACCCATGCCGGCCGCAGCAAGGAGGGTCCGCCGATGTGCCTGCAGGACGGCGTGACCGGCTGGGTCGATGCCGGCACGGGCGGAGCGGACAATATCGATGCAGTGGCCGCGATTGCGCGGGGCGCGCCGCAGATTGGCCGCTGCCTGGTCAACATCGCGCGCACCGGCGTTATCGCTCCCGGAGGCGAGCTGCACGACATCAACGCGGCCAATGTGGCGCTGGCGCAAGCAGCCATCGCCCGCAATCGTGACGTTGTGGTCGGCGTCAAGGCGCGGCTGTCGGACAACGTTGCGGAAGCCAACGATCTTGAAGCCCTGCGCCGCGCGCAGGAAGCGGCGGCGCCCTTCAACCTGCCGGTCATGATCCATGTGGGCCAGAACTACTCGCCGCTGCGCGCCATCCTTGCGCTGCTCAAGCGCGGCGATATCGTCACGCACATCTATGCGCCTGGGAAGAACGGCATTCTGGACGAAAAAGGCGTCTTGTTTCCGGAAGTCACGGCCGCGCGCCGTCGCGGCATCATCTTCGACTTCGGCAACGGTGTCTCCGACCATTTCGATTGGGATACGGTCGAGAAGGCCACCAAACAAGGCTTGTGGCCCGATACCTTCTCCACCGACTGGAGCACGAAATCGAAGACCACCGGGGTCGTTGATCTGCCGAACGTCATGTCGAAGTTCATCATGCTCGGCATGCCGCTCAGCCGGATCATCGCATGCGCGACGGTCAACGCGGCGCGCTGCTTTCCGGCGTTCGACGACCGCGGTACCCTCAATGTCGGCGCGCCGGCCGACGTGGCAATCCTGGAGCTGAAGGACGGTACGTTCGAATTCCTCGACAATTACAAGGGTACGCGCACAGGCCGTCAGCGGCTGTTCCCCTCCGAAACCGTGCTCGCCGGCAAGCACGTCCCGCGTGCCTGAGACCGCGGGCACTCGCCATCGCGGTCGATCTGAACCAGCATCCCCCGACAGGCGCGATACTTCACTTTCGGGCGCCTCGTTGTGATTTCCTCGGTTGTGGCATACCGTTTGCTTGATATTGAAGCGGACTTGGGCGTAGAGGGCATCGCAGCCCTTGGCATACGCCGCGATAACGCAGCTGGCTTGAGCCAGCGGAACAGTCCTACGAAATGAAATTTCAAGGGAGTTTCTCAAATGCCGATCAATCTGACGCGTCGCCAAGCTCTTGTTCTTCCCGCCGGGATCGCAGTGGGAAGCCTCGCCGGCCGTCCCGCGATGGCAGCCGAGCCGGTCAAGATAGGCCTGGTGGCGGCACTTTCCGGAGCGTCCGCGAAGTCGGGCGAGGGGATTACCCGCGGGCTCACGATCGCGATCGATGAGATCAATGCGAAGGGCGGCGTGCTCGGCGGCCGGATGCTTGAACTGGTCCGCCGCGATGACGAGTCGAACCCTGCCAAGGGTCAGACCGCCGCGCGGGAACTGATCGACAAGGAAGGCGTCGCCATTCTCTTTGGAGGCATCGACAGTCCGGTATCGCTGGCGATCGTGCCGCTGGCCAATTCGGCGAAGGTGCCTTTCATGGGAGTATGGGCGGCCGCGACCAATATTACCCGCAACGGCGCCAATCCAAATTTCGTCTTCCGGGTCTCGGCGGTGGACGTTCTGGTCGACCGCGCCTTGATGAAATATGCGACGACGAAATTCGGTGCGAAAAAGCCGGGACTGATGTTGGTCAACAATGGCTGGGGCGAGTCCAATCTCGCCGGCCTGACCGCAGCCGCGGAAGCCGCGGGTATCAAGCTGGCGGGCGCCGAAAAGTTCGACGACAAGGACGCCGACATGACGCCGCAGCTGCAGCGCCTGCGTGAGGCCGGCGCGGACACGGTCATCCTGGTCGGCAACGCAGCGCCTGGAGCGCAGGTCATCAAATCATTGCAGCGCTCTGCCTGGACAGTGCCGGTGGTCTCGCATTGGGGTATCTCGGGCGGGCGTTTCCCCGAGCTTGCAGGATCCTGGGCGGGGAAGGTGCATTTCATCCAGACCTACAGCTTCTTCGGACCGCAGAACGACGTCGGCAAGCGTGTGCTGGCGGCGCTGATGGCGAAATATCCCGACGTCAAAGGGCCCGGCGACGTCACCCCGCCGGTCGGGGTTGCCAACGCTTACGACGCGATGCAACTGACCGCGCTCGCGCTTGCCAGGGCAGGCTCGACCGAGGGCGCCAAATTGCGCGAGGGATTTTTGGGCATCGAGAATTACCAGGGGCTGATCAAGAATTACACGAAGCCCTTCAGCGACGAGAACCACGACGCCCTGAATGAAAACGACTACGTCATGGTCCGTTACAACGGAGATCAGATCGAGCCCGTCACGGGCTAGTGCGGCGAATTTGAAGTTCCTGTCGGAGTTGCCGCAAATTCGATATGGGAACTTCAAATTCAAAGCCGCTACTCAAAACCAATAATTGCTGGAGCTCCTTTGATTCCGAAGTTCGCATCAGAGGTCACCGCGATAGCTTGCGAACTTCGAAATCGGAGCTCTAGGTGATGCTCGCGACCGCACTTGTCTCGGGGCTCAGCCTCGGCAGCATCTACGGCCTCATCGCGCTGGGGTTCACCCTGACGTTTGCCGTCTCCGGCACGGTGAACTTCGCGCAGGGGTCCTCGGTGATGCTTGGAGCGGTGATTTGCCACGCCCTTGCGGTCGGGCTGCGCTGGCCAATGCTGGCCGCGGTACCCGTGGCGCTGCTGGCCTGCGCGGTCTGGGGCCTGATTGTTGAACGCATCGCGGTCCGGCCATTCGTCGCCCGCGGCACGAATTCCTGGCTGATGGCGACGGTGGCGCTTGGCATCCTGCTCGACAATGTCGTGATGGTGCTGTTCGGCAAGGAACCGCGCGCGCTGCCGTCATCGCTGGCGGATGATCCCTGGGTGATCGGCAATGTCGGCATCTTTCCATTGCAGGTCGTGGTTCCCCTGGTCGCGCTGGGGTTGGCGCTGCTGGTGCATCTTGGGATGCACCGCACGGGGCTCGGGCTGAAACTGCGCGCGGCAGTCGAGAACCCGGATGCCGCGCGGCTCATGAGCATCGACGTGACATTGCTGATCGCACTCACTTACGCGGCGGCAGCGCTTCTTGCCGGGATCGGTGGCATACTGATCGCGCCGGTATACAACGTGGCGTATGACATGGGCACGTTGTTCGGCATCAAGGCATTCGCCGTGGCCATCCTTGGCGGTCTCACCAATCCCTGGGGCGTCGTGATCGCTGGCCTGGCCTACGGTCTGGTGGAAGCCTGCGCCACGACCTGGCTTGGTTCGGGCAGCACCCAGATCGTCACCTTCACGGCTGTCATCGCAGCACTCGTGCTGGCGCCATCCGGTCTGTTCGGTGGCCGCACCCGGGTGCGTGTATGAAGACCATCATCGCCGTGATATCAGCGGTGCTGGTTGGCGCGGCCGCTGTTGCCATCTGTCTGCTTGCGCCCGGCTACTACGCCTATCTGTTGGGAACGCTCGCAACCACCGCGCTTGTCGGCGTCGGGTTGAACGTGTTGCTTGGCCTCGCCGGTGAGGTGTCACTCGGCCAGGCCGGATTTCTGGCGCTTGGGGCCTATGGGGTCGGGATTCTCACGACCAAGGCCGGGTTGAACTTCTGGGAGGCGCTGCCGCTTGCCGTCCTCTTGGTCGCGGCGATATCGGCGGTTCTCTCAATTCCGGCGCTCCGGGTGACGGGTCCCTATCTCGCCATGGTGACCATTGCATTTGGGTTCATCGTCGAGTCCGTCTCGGTCGAGTGGCGCGATCTCACCGGCGGTTCCAGTGGGCTGACCGGAATTCCAGCGCCGTTCGGCACCGGCGGCACGGCGCTATTGGCCTGCGGTTTGTGCGCCTTTGCACTCCTGTTGTTTCACTATTTCGCGCGAAGCCCGCTTGGTCTGGCGATGCAGGCCATCGCCTCGGCGCCGGCGGCGGCGCGCGGCGTCGGGATAAGCGCGCTGCCGGTACGCACCGCCGCTTTCGTGCTGGCCGCCGTCGCCGCAGGTCTGGCTGGCGGATTGCAGGCGGCGCTGACGGGATTCATCGCACCCAGCTCGTTTCCATTCTCGCAGTCGATCCTGTTTCTGCTGGTGGTGGTTGTCGGCGGCGCGGGTCGTACCCTCGGGCCGCTGGTTGGATCAGCGGTGGTTGTGTTCTTGCCGGAGTTGCTCGCCGGCCTTGCCGAATATCGCCTGCTGGTTTTCGGCGCCGGGTTGCTGATCGTGCTTTGGGCCGCCCCGGGTGGGATCGCGGGTGCCGTCGCCCGTCTGGTGATGCCGGAAAAATCCGCTCCAAACCCCGCGCCGGATCTGGATCTCGCTCTCGCCCATATCGCCGGCGCGCGCGGCAGCCTCGCAGCCGAGGGCGTCCGCGTCGCTTTCGGTGGCGTCATTGCGGTAGCCGGCGTTGAGATGATCGCGCCGCCCGGCCGTGTGACCTCTGTGATTGGTCCCAACGGCGCCGGCAAAACGACGCTGCTCAATCTCGTCAGCGGATTCCAGCGCCCGGATTCCGGGACCGTGCGTGTTGGAGGCCGCGAGATCACGGGCCGGCCCGCGCACGAAGTCGCACGCGCGGGGCTCGCCCGCACGTTCCAAACCGCGCAACCCTTCGCAGGGTTGAGCGTGCTGGACAATGTCCGCCTCGGCCTCTTGCGCGGCTCCTGGCGCGGCGAGGCGCCGGCGGCCCTTGCGCGCGCGCTGCTTGCGCTCGTCGGCTATTCCGGATCGGAAACCAGATTGGCTGCCACGTTGCCGCACGTGGATCGCCGGCTGGTCGAGATCGCCCGTGCGCTCGGTACCTCACCCGCCGTGCTTCTGCTGGATGAGCCGGCGGCCGGGCTCAACGAAGCCGATACGGTCAGGCTGGGCGGCCTCCTGCAACGGCTGGCGCGCGCCGGTCTCGCCGTCGTGCTGGTCGAGCACGACATGGCGCTGGTGATGTCGATCTCCGACGAGATCATTGTGCTCGATGCGGGACGTCGCATTGCGGCGGGATCGCCCGCGGTCGTACGCAACGATCCCGCCGTCAAGGCGGCCTATCTCGGAGCCGCGGTGCCGGCGGGATCGGCCGCGCCGCGGACGGCCGGCGCGCCATTGCTGGAAGTAGGCAGCCTCAGCGCCGGCTACGGTCCGCTTGCGGTGCTCGATCAGGTCGGCCTGAAGGTGGGCCGCGGCGAGGTGATAGCGATGTTCGGCCCGAACGGCGCCGGCAAATCAACCCTGATGAAAGCCCTGAGCGGGCTGATCCGTCCGGTGAAAGGGACCATCAACCTCGGTAGCGTGGAGCTTGCGTCGCTTCCGGCACATCTTGTCGCGCGCACCGGCTTGATCCTTGTACCCGAAGGGCGGCAGGTGTTTCCGCAGCTGACCGTCGCTGAAAATCTTCGCCTCGGCGCGACCCGCCGCAATGATTTCGATCGCGCCGAAATCGAGACGATGCTCGCTCGCTTTCCGCGGCTGCGTCCGCGGCTGAACACCGCCGCGGGCCTGCTCTCGGGCGGCGAACAACAGATGCTCGCCGTCGCCCGTGGGCTATTGGCCCGGCCGGAAGTCCTGCTTCTGGACGAACCGTCGCTGGGTCTGGCGCCGACGGTGGTGGCCGAGCTATTCGAGCAGTTTACGAGGCTGCGGGATGAGGGCATGACTTTGTTGATCGTGGATCAGATGGCAGACTACGCGCTCGCCATTGCCGACCGCGGTTATGTGCTCGGCGGCGGCCGGGTGGTGGCGCAAGGCGAGGCCGCGGAGCTGCGCGGCGCGATGCTCGACGACGCGTATCTTGGTGCCGTTCCTGCGGTGGTGAACTGATGGACCTGATTGTTCGTGATGCGCGCATCCTGCGTGAGGGTGAGGTTGTCGGCGCCGACATTGCCATTGAGGGCGAGAGGATTGCCGCCGTCGCCCCGGCCCTGAAGGCGGATGGACCGGAACTGAAAGCGGCGGGGTGCCTGGTGATATCAGGTCTGATCGAGACGCATATTCACCTCGACAAGACCTGCATCCTCGATCGCTGCCGCATCGAGGAAGGCACCGTCGCCGAAGCCGTTCGGGAAACCGCGGCCGCCAAGCGCGGCTTCACCGCCGAAGACGTCTATGCGCGGGGCAAGCAGACGCTGGAACGCTGCATCACGCAGGGCACCATGCGCATGCGTACCCATGTCGAGCTTGATCCGGGAATAAAGATGATCGGGTTCGAAGCGGTCGACCAGCTCAAGCGCGACTATGCCTGGGCGATCGATGTCGAACTTTGTGTATTTCCGCAGGAGGGGCTCACCAACTATCCCGGCACCGAAGAACTGCTGATCGAGGGCTTGCGCCGCGGCGCACGGGCGGTCGGCGCCGCGCCGTATTTCGACACCGACCCGCGCGCCCAGATCGATCGAGTGTTCGCGATCGCCCGCGATTTCGACGCCGAAATCGACATGCATCTTGACCTCGCCGAGACCACGCAGGGCATGCAGGTCGAATATGTCTGCCGCAAGACCGAGGAGTTCGGCTGGGGCGGGCGGGTGGCCGTCGGCCATGTCACCCAGATGTCGCTGCTGCCGCCGGACCGCTTTGCCGAGATCGCGTCAAGGCTCGCCAATGCCGGCGTGGCCGTGACGATCCTGCCCTCGACAGACCTGCATTTGATGGGTCGCAATCACGACCATGCCGTCCCACGCGGCGTCGTTCCGGCTGAGCCGCTGCGCAAGGCGGGCGTGACCTGCTCGATCTCGACCAACAATGTCCTGAACCCGTTCACACCCTATGGCGACGGCTCGCTGATCCGGATGGCAAATCTTTACGCCAACGTCTGCCACGTGTCGCGGCCGGCCGATCTCGCCGGCTGCCTCGACATGATCACCGGCTCCGCGGCGCGGCTGATGCGCCTTGAGGATTACGGCATCGCGGTCGGAGGACCGGCCGACCTCGTGTGTCTCGATGCAGGCAACCCCACCGATGCGATCGCAACGCTTGCGCAACCGCTGTGGGGCATCAAACGCGGGCGGGCGTCGTTTACCCGGTCGCGCCCGCAGTTGTATCGGCCGGGAAGTTGAAGCGCGGATTCATACCGACGGCGATTGGCTGTGACCTATCCACATCGTCGTGGCCGGGCTTGTCCCGGCCATCCACGCCTTTGATGTGGCACTGCTTCGAAGACGTGGATGCCCGCAACAAGTGCGGGCACGACGAACCCGAGATTGTGACCGTTGGTATCACTAGCCGGGGAGCAGCCAATGCTCTGGATTTACTTCCGCTGTTGGCGGCATGGCGGATATAGCCGACTTGTTTGTTGGCTAGACCCGGTCGCGAATGGACCCAAATCGGACCTCTGACGATGGACGCCTGACGTAAGCACGCAGGCTATTCGGAAAACCTTAGCATACCCAACGCCACTTATATCCTTTTGATGTCTTGACTTTACGGTGCCTCGGGTTCGGGCATGTTGCATCCATAGGATCGGTAAAGACCTGAGAATATGCATAGGCATCACGAGTTGCTGCCGTGTTGCTCTGATTACTCTGCGCAACTGCGGCGGTGGAGATCACCGCAGCAGCAAAAGACGCTCCGACAAGAAATGCGATGTCGCGGCTTATTGACATAGTATCCTCCTCCATTTCAATTTTTCCTAGTACCGCAAGAGACACATGCAGGTTTGCGCCAGATCAATGTTGAGGCACGCCCGCCCGCGCACGACCGGGCCAGAGCGGCGGATTACGCGATGGGAGCATGAGCATCTGCTCGAGGCTGCGCAGCAGCGCCTTGATGCAAACCCACAAGCCATGCGCCAGCGCCGCGAGACGGTCGAGCATCCGTTCGGCACGATGAAGGCCCGCATGGGGCGACGCATTTCCTGACTAAAACGCTTCCAAAAGTAGCCGCCGAAATGGCTCTCCCGGTTCTCGCCTATAATCTGACCCGGGTCATGAACATCGTCGGGACCAAGCCGCTGATGGTCGCGATCGCGGCCAGAGACCGAGCCGGTCCTGGCTTCTCACCGACTTTCCCGGGAAAGGTGCTTTTTACACGGCCAAGACCAGCAACGGACATCGATGACTGATCTGAAGCCCAACGATCCAGTCCGAACATGCAGGCTGGCCGCGTCCACCGCTGTGCCTGCATTGATGCACATCAAGTTATTTCAGCGGAAAGTCATTAGGAGTGATGCGGTTTCACGGCGTTTGCCTTTCTTTGTGTCGCTTTCGAAGCGGCTTGCGAGTGGATGGGAGGTCACAGGCGACAATCAGGTCTGTGGCTTGATGATGGTTGGAAATTATGTCCAGAGACTCTGGCGCTATCTTGCGATTGCCGCGACCGCGGTGATTTTGCTCGGTGCAGGCGTCTTCGTCTTGGAGTCGTTACCACCACGCACGATGACGATGGCTACCGGTGCCGAAGGTGGCTCCAACTACGAATTGGGCCTCCGCTACCGTGATGCCCTGGCCAGAGAGGGTGTTAAGCTGGAACTACAGCCGACAACCGGCAGTCTCGATAATCTGCGACGGCTAGGTGATTCCTCGTCGGGGGTGAGCGTCGGTTTCATTCAAGGTGGCACCACGAACAGGAAGGAATCGCCGGAACTGGAGTCGCTTGGTACCATATTCTACGAGCCGCTATGGCTCTTCCGCCGCGCCGAGATTGGCACTGGACCGCTGAGGTTTCGTGGCCGACGTGTCTCGATTGGCCCTGAGGGAAGCGGCGGACGGGCGTTGGCGCTGCAGATAATGTCAAGGACCAAGATCGACACGATTGTCGGCGAACTATCGGGGTTTACGCCGCAAGTTGCGGCCGAGAAACTGATCGGCGGCGAAATCGACGCGGCGTTCATTGTAACTGGCTGGGGGTCTCCCGCCATCCAGTCTCTCCTTGGTACCAAAGGTATCGAGCTCGATAGCTACCTGTATGCTGACGCTCTCATCGCTATCTTTCCCTTTCTGCATAAGTTGGTTCTGCCAGCCGGGCTCTTCGACTTGGTGACCACACGCCCGCCGACGGATGTTGTGCTGTTGGCGCCGAAGGCAAGTCTTGCGGTGCGCGCGGACCTGCATCCCGCCTTACAGTATTTGTTGCTCGATGCGGCTGTTCAAATTCATTCACAGCCCGGAATTTTCCAGAAGGCAGGACAATTCCCCGCTGCCGAAGCAATCGATCTTCCGCTGAGCGGAGAAGCACACCGTTTCTACAAATCCGGACGACCGTTCCTGCAAGGATACCTCCCGTTCTGGATCGCAACATTGGTCGAAAAGACCCTTGTCGTCCTGGTCCCATTGGCCGCGTTGCTTTACCCAGGGTTCAAGCTTCTGCCGCAGATGTACGACTGGATGATGCAACTGAAGATCCGGCGGCTATACGAGGAAATCAGAACGATCGAGAGCGAAATGGAAGCTCAGGGACCAGCGTTCGACGCCAGTGCCTTGAATATGAAACTGGATCAGATCGACCAGCGCGCGAACCACCTGCAATTGCCCACTGTCTATGCCAGCAGTTTATATACACTGCGAAGTCATATTGATCTTGTCCGTACCCGTCTGGCCGCAAATCCCGATGTGAATCCGGGATAAACGAAGTCGGGTCCAGTGCGTAGTGTCCGCTAGGGGTAAGTCGAATTTCGAAGCAGTCAGATCAGCTTTTAGACCCAAACCAGACATCGCCTTCCGAAATAAGTTGATCTTGATCAAATTCATGCTTCAACCGCCATGATTTGATGCCTCGCTTGGACAGTTCCAAGGTGAGGGCATAGAGGATGAGCGATCAACGAAGACTTTGGCTCGGCCTGCTGTCATCGCTCGCTACGAAAACCATGGCAGCCACGCCCGCAGCCGCACAGAAGAAACCCAACGTCATCATGCTAATGAGCGACGACGTCGGCTGGGGCGACTACGGAGCTTACTTCGGTGGCGCGGCGCTCGGGCATCCCACGCCGAACATCGACCGCATTGCCAAGGAAGGCGCGACGTTCACAAGCTGGTACGGCCAGGCAAGCTGCACGGCGGGCCGTGCTTCCTTCATGACGGGGCGCATCCCGGTCCGAACCGCGCTGTCGGTTGTGGTGGTTCCCGGCGACCCGAACGGGCTGGACTCGGACACGCCGACCATCGCCGAGTTCTACAAGAAGAACGGTTACCAGACTTACTTTTCCGGCAAATGGCATCTCGGCGACGTGGAAAAGTTCTACCCGATCAATCACGGCTTCGACGAGATGAAGCAATTCGCCGCGTACTACCCGGGTGTCTATGCCTACAGCGACACCGCGCCGATAGCCCATCCATGGTTCCCGAAATACAACGCCGAATACTGGGACATGTACCAGAAAGTCGTGAATATGTATGAGTGGGAAGGCACGGCAGGCAAGCCCGCGGTCAAGGGCAACAACGGCGCCATAATCACCCTGGAAAACCTTGCCGATTTCGATGTCCGCCAGACGGATTCGGCGGTCGCCTACATCAAGCAGCACGCGAAGGATGGCAAGCCGTTCTTCATGAGTATCAACTTCATGGGCATGCACCAGCCCACCAGCCCGAACAAGGCGTTCCAGGGCAAGTCGCACCTTGGCAACTACTCCGACAAAATGTTGGAAATGGACGCCAATATCGGCCGCATCATGGACGCCATCCGCGCCGAGGCGCCTGACACCATCGTCATCCACACAGCCGACAATGGCGCCTGGCAGGATGCATGGCCCGACGCCGGTACCAATCCGTTCCGCGGCGAGAAAGGCACAGGATTCGAAGGCGCCTTCCGGGTGCCGGGAATCATGTGGTCACCGGGCAGGATTCCTGCGGGGCAGGTGCTTACCGAAATGATGTCGCACATGGACGTGTGGCCCACCACGGCAACGATGGCTGGCCTCACACCGCCGCCACATGGCGAGATGAAGGATAACAACGGCAAGGCGATCTATTTCGACGGCATCGACAACGCCGCTTACGTGACAGGCAAGGCGAAGCATTCGGCGCGCGACGGTTGGATCTATACCGACGGCGAGAAATTCCTGGGCATGCGCTACGACGTCGGCGGTGATCCGCAAAATCCCGACCTGAAGATCGCATGGAAGATGCTTTATACGTCGAAAGACACGTGGTTGGGGCCGACACTGGACGTCGGTGCCATCGGCTCCACGTACAACCTCACGATGGACCCGTACGAGAAATACGACATGACCTTCAACGGGGCCGTCGCGGTGCGCAACCCCACCACCTCGCCCGGCCGCTACGCCGGCATGGACAATGGTTGGGCAATTTCGCTGCTGGATATTCCGCTCTCGGAATTCAACAAGTCCATCGTCCAGTATCCGAACAAGAAGCGATTCCCCGGCGGGGCCTCGAACGACATGCTCCCGAATCTTCAGAACCCGGAGAATCCACTGCCTTACGATCCGGTCAAGGTACCGAAGACCATCGGAGCGCACTAGGCGCAGTAAGAGACGAATATGGGCGGCCTCCACAGGCCGCCCAAGAATCCCAAGGAGGCCTGGCCATGAAATACTTCAAGCGGCCGGTTGCCGTCGTCTACCTGCTCTTCGTCGTGCTTCTGTCATCGATTCCAAAAAACTTCGCCCGCGATGCTGATCCCGCCCCTCTCACTTTCGCGGCGACTCAGACTGCTAAGCACCAGCAATGCGTCAATTCCTGCCGCGCACGATACCGCGATTGCCTGTCCAAGAAGCAAATACCTTCGTTCGAGTGTCAGAACGTTTACCAGGATTGCACTCGCTTCAATTGTAGCGCTCTGCAGTGATGACCGACGCGCCCTTGCTGCCGTCAACGAGCCACTTTCGTGTCGGCCCTAAAATTGGAAGCGGAGACCGGCTGTGGGGCCGATGTTCTGGAAATTGAGATATCCGCTCGCAAGGCCCCCCGAAACTCTCGACCACATCACGCCCGCATAGGTGTCCAACCGTTTCGTCACACGGTAGTCGACCATGGCGGAGGCTGCATCCAGCGTGCCGGCGCACTTCGAATCCGAAAGCCCGCCATTGGCGCAGGTAGTTGTATTGTAGTCGTTCTGCCAGTAGTGATAGACTGCGCCCGCTACGTCCAGATCGTCGCGAACGGCAACCCTCACGCCCAGCCAGGAAACGCGCAGGAGCTTGGCAATGTCATATTCGGTGGTCTTTACCGCTCCTGGAAGCACCGTGTATCCGCCGAGAGTGGTGAAGCCCTGCGGGTAGGTGTCGCTTGGATTTTGAAACTGGATCACTTCGAAGCCGCCGTAGAACGTAACAGTGCGGTATTTATAGCGCAGCATGAGCACGCTGCTGGTGTTGTTGGACAGCGTCGCTTTCAAATTGTCCGGGGATACGCCGGCCGGCAGCGGCGTTACGGCATAGTTGGACAGCGACACTGCATCCCTTACCTTGCTGGCCACGGCATCGAACGAGAACCCTCCAAAGTCGCCGCCGATCTGCGCTTCAATGGCGCCGCTGGAGCCGTTACCCTGGCTGTAGCCGCCGAATTGATAAAGCGCGGCCAGTCGAAACGCGCCGATACTTTTCGAATACTGGACTGATGTTGCATAGCGCGCATCCTCCGTGTCACCCGAGCCGCCCGCGGTGTTAGAAGCTCCGATCACCGAGAATGCGGGCGCGGCGGCCATGGCGTCATAGTGGCCGAGGCCATCCAGGATGAGCGAATCTTGCCGACCCGCCGTCAGCGTTCCGAAAGCGGGGTTGCTCACGCCCCCGTAGGCGACCGTGTTGAAGATTTGGCCGGCCCGACTGGAATCGCCGTTGGCGCTTTGAACGTCGAGCGGGTTAGTGTTGTTCTGAACCAGCGATTTCGGTCCGTTGGCAAGCTGCAGGCTGTAAGGATCAAAACCGGTCTGCAGGTTGAATATGAAGGACCAGTTGCCGGCGATCGGCTCTACTCCCTTGATGCCGATGTGGGACTGGCCGAGCCCATTCGGAAGCAAGGTATAGCGTGGACCGTTGCTGTTCTTCGAGATCAGTTCCTCTACGCCGTTGGGATAGTAGGCGTTGAAGGGCACGCCATGGGTTTGGTACCCCGCGCCCGTGTCGATCGCCCCATATAAGGTGATGCCGTTCCACGTCAGCGGGCATTCCACGGGGCTCGCTTCGAAATAGCTGGCCGCGCTGGCGAAGCATGAAGGCGAAGGCGTCGGGGGAGGTGCTCTTGTCGGCAGGTCGGCGCCCTGGGCTCCGCAGGCCGTCGATCCCACCAGGCCGGCCGTCAACAACAGCGTGGCAAGATGTACTTTACCGACCTTGCGCATCCGGTCTCCAAACGAGCCAAAATGGCCAACAACAAAAGACAAAACAGGCTACCAATGGCCGCTCGATGCAT
This sequence comes from uncultured Alphaproteobacteria bacterium, assembly GCA_963742085.1. Taxonomy (GTDB): domain Bacteria; phylum Pseudomonadota; class Alphaproteobacteria; order Rhizobiales; family Xanthobacteraceae; genus Bradyrhizobium. The sequence continues at coordinate 151,290 of CAVUKM010000010.1, forward strand.
GAAATCGAAACTCAATGAAAATTGGAGATTACGTCTTTAGTGAGCTTACTAAGTGACATCTCCTCCTGCCCAACGTCCAAAAAAGCGGACGCGGCCAATGTCGCCTATTGGCACATCGCGTCATTTCGCTGCGTTCGCGTCTCCCACGATGGTATCGAACTCGTCGCTTGTGAGGCGTACCGGCTTATCCACTCAAGTACGCAGCGCTAAGGCCCCATCGCTTCCATCATTTCCATTGGCGCAGGGTTTTCTTTGTCTTCTGTCACGCCAAAGTTTTCTCGAACATTCGTGCATGCGTCCAAAAAAACGTATCGCGAATGACCCAACTCGGAAGTCACCCCTAGTCCAGCAGCGGTCCGGCATGCATTGATGATTTTGGCTGAAATTGCACTCTAGGGGTATTCCTTGACCGCCGAGCGTGTCGAACGGCGATTGGCGGCGGTGCTGGCGGCGGATGTCGCCGGGTATAGGCTTTCTTTCGTGGCGCGTTCTACTTCTTCTTTCTCGCCTAACAATTTTCCGGCCTTGTTGATGAAATGTAATCGCAGACAGGCGGGACAGGTCACAGCTTCAAAAGCATCCGCCTGATCGGTTGACGCCTTCTTGGCCAACCAGATCGGGACGTTCATGCCCGTGCGGGGGCACCTAATTATCAAATGTGCCATATCTAATATTGGCATGATATTGCCGAGCCGCATTGATCTGTCTCAAGACTGGGAACGGGGTACACTGGCGCTTGGCTTCGTCGACACGCGCCCGTCGCGCCCCCGGGATCGAGCCATTGAAGGTCATGGCCCGAAGAGCTAACTTGACCGGGATCGGTCCAAGGCGGCTTCACTAAGGTCATCAGGTCGGGCTATGAACTCAGTGCCTTGATTGGGGTGTTTCACTTCACTGTGGCAATTGCGACTGTTGGTGCGACGCCGGGTTTTTCGGTGAAAGCAGGCGAGCTGGTGCAATTGTTCGAGAAAAAGTTCGAGCTTGCTGAGCTCCTCGAGATTGCTTCGTTCGCGGCCAACCATTGTCCCGGCATTCGCGTGAGCGACGATGCAGTGACGGCGGTGATCGAAGAGGAAGGCATCACCGACGATGACATCAAAACCTCCGTGTGGAGGTTTTCAAAATCGCGCGGTCAAATGAAGGCCAAGAACGGATACAGCAAGGATTCGCGCGGTTGGTGCGATCGTACTTTCCGGCGGCTAGGCCCCTACCACTTGCCCGACGTTAAGCGCGCGTTGTTGTTAGGAACGTACAAGCCCGAGTAATTCTTCGCGTGGTCAAATTGCGGGAGAGACCTGATCCCCAGTGAGATCCGTGTCCGAGCGCTGCGGGGGCAATTGGCGAATCGAATAGAAACGTTATTTGCTGCGGTGCATTTGTTCCTGGCACTTTTCGGACCTCACGTGATGTCCGACTTGAGTCCGGAATGCGCGCCAAAGCGGACATCCATCGATCACGCTGAATTTAGGATTGCTTGACTCTTGCGTTTCGTGTTCCGGTATGATCGCCGCGCGTGATTTGCCCGTCGTGCCAATCTGTCGCAATCCGCCTTATTGATATCACCCCCAAATCACCGGCATCTTTCCGCGCATCCCGTCCCACTAGAGGGGCGCTTCGCGATCGTCACGAACGTTGGGCGCGGGATGCGGTGGACGCGGGCGGCGCCTTTGACGAATGGCGCTTGATGCGGACGGCGAAGTCGTGTGGTCCTGACGCCCCGACGCTGGCGTCAAGTTCGCGGAAGTCATTCTGCTGACGATGGTGGCAAAAGAGCCCGGTCACCAGGGAGAGCGCGAAGGAAACCGTAAAACCATCGCGCAGGGAAAGCCGGAGTGTTTTCCGGTTTCGCCTGTGGTCCTACCCCCGTGCTTTTTGTTGCACGGGAGCCATGGGTGCAAATCGGCACCCGGCTTTCCCTGCGCCCTCTGAATTCAGAAGGCGAAACGTTCTGGCAAAACTCGCGTGAATGACGCGGCGAGAATGCGAAACTGTGGCTGCTGCATCGTCATTGCGAGCGAAGCGAAGCAATCCATTCTTTCTCTCCTTGCGGCACGATGGATTGCTTCGCTTCGCTCGCAATGACGGGGCTGATTTTTTCGCTGGCGCTCGCAGTGACAGTGTCCGCGGCTGTTTGAAATTCGAACAGGAAATTGGGCCCGGTCCGGATCGGCGGTGGTCACTCCGCCGCCTTGCCGGTCTTGGCGCCAAACATCCGCGTTGGCGCCGGAAAGCCGCAAGAGGTGCCGTCGGTGACCTTGACCTGGTCTTCCCAGGGAAGCCGGAACGTGCCGGCCACCATGTCCTGCATGAAGGTGTAGGGACAATCCATCGCGCCGCCCTTCACCGCGACGTAACCACGGTGCCAGAGCTGGTAGATGTTGTTCTCGACGCCCCAGTGGATCCGCGCCTCGCGCACCAGATCGGGGCGTACCTCCGCCGTGATGATCTCGTCGGCCCGGCCCGTCGTGCCATGGGCGATGATGCTGCCGTCGAAATTCACGATCATGCCTTCGCCCATCGAGTTGAACGAGCCATCCGACCCGCACATGCAGACATTCGCGGTCACCATCAGGTTCTGGAAAGCGTTGGCCTGGTTGGTGAAGCGCCAGCTCTCCCGGATCGGCGCGGTATAGCCGGCGGTGCGGATCATGATTTCCGCGCCCTTGTAGGCGCACTCCCGCGCCATTTCCGGGAACATGCCGTCATGGCAGATGATCAGCGCGATCCTGGCGCCCTTGGGACCTTCGATCACGGGAATTCCGATGTCGCCGGGCTCCCATGGCTCGACCGGAATCCACGGATGGAATTTCCGGTAGTACAGTTTGATCTCGCCGTGATCGTCGATGATCAGGCCCGAATTATAGGGATTGCCGTCGGGATTGAACTCCATGATCGAAAAGCAGCCCCAGATCCTGTTGTCGATGCAGGCCTTCTTGAAGGCCGCGACCTCGGGACCGTCGAGCCGGCACATGATCGCGGGATTGGTGTCCATCGACAGACCGTGCAGCGAATATTCCGGGAAGACCACGAGATCCATGGTGCCGAGATTGCGCCGGGCCTTGCCGACCATGTAGACGATCCGGTCGGTTTGCCGGGCGAGGTCGGCCTTGGTCGCGACAACGGGCAATTGCAGTTGCACCAGCCCGATCACGACGCCTTCGGGCGATTTGTTAAGTCCGCCAAGTCCGTTCATGTGCCACCCCTTGCAGAGAACCCTGTGTTCGTTGGCCGTTCCCGCCAAATGCCTGGGGCAAGCAAACCCGATTTTTGCCGGGATCAAAAGATCATATTTCAGGCGATCAAAGGTCAGCCCAGGGCAGGGCTTCGATCTGCCGGCGGGGGCACCGGAACATGGTCGGTAAACGATCGGGAGGGCTTTGACCGGGAACCGGACGGCTAATATGGTTCCCACGAAATTTGTGGCACAAGCACCTGACTGCACGGTGTCAGAAAAGAGAAGCCAAGGAATGGCAAGTTTTTCCATAAGCCAGCAAGCCAGATCGCGGGTTGCCATCGCCGGGTTGGGGCCGATCGGGAGGAAGGTAGCGGAAGCGCTGGATCGGGGAATAGAGGGGTTGGTTCTCACCGCTGTGTCGGCGCAACACCCCGGGAAGCATCGGGATTGGCTTGGCCATCTAGCAACGACGCCCGCCGTCCTGCCGATCGAAAAGCTCGCCGATGTTGCCGATATCGTGATCGAATGCGCTCCGGCGAAGCTCGTGAGGTCGATCGTTGCGCCCTTCGTGACGCAGGGCAAAACCGCGATCGTGCTGAGCGCCGGCGCGCTTCTCGAAAACGAGGACTTGATCGAGCTCGCGAAACAAAATGGCGGGCAGATCGTGGTGCCGACCGGCGCGCTGATCGGGCTTGACGCGGTGACCGCGGCGGCCGTCGGAGAGATTCATTCGGTCCGGATGGTGACGCGAAAGCCGGTCCAGGGCCTTGCCGGCGCGCCTTATCTGGTCGAGAACAACATCGACATCGAGCAGATCACCGAACCGCTCAGGATATTCGACGGCACCGCGCGGGAGGCCGCGAAAGGCTTTCCGGCAAATCTGAACGTGGCTGTGGCGCTGTCGCTGGCCGGGATTGGCCCCGACCGGACGCGGCTGGAGATCTGGGCGGATCCCGCGCTGACGCGCAACGTGCATCGCGTTGAGGTGGAATCCAACTCGGCCCGGTTTTCCATGTCGATCGAGAATATCCCGTCGGAAAACCCGAAGACGGGACGCATCACCGCGCTTTCCGTCATCGCATTTCTGCGAAAGCAGCGAGCACCGCTTCGCGTCGGGACCTGACAAGCGTGGCCTGAACGGCCTTGGCCGCCCGCGGCGAGTTTATTTGGTGCCGTAAGCGCGGTCGCCGGCATCGCCAAGACCCGGCAGAATAAAGGCGTCCTTGTCCAGTCCGTCATCGACTGCGGCCAGCCAGATCGGAACATCCGGGTGAATGCCGCGCATCCGCTCGATGCCTTCGGGCACGCCGATCAGGCACACCAGCCGAATGTCGGTCGCGCCGCGTTCCTTCAGCCGGTCGACCGCCGCGACCGCGGAGTTCGCCGTTGCCAGCACCGGAGAAATGACAATCACCAGCCGCTCATGCAGGTCACTCGGCGCCTTGAAGAAATACTCCACGGCGACGAAGGTCTCCGGCTCGCGGTAGAGACCGATATGGGCGACCCGCGCGTTCGGCACCAGATCGAGCATGCCTTCCGCGAAGGTGACGCCGGCCCGCAGCACCGGCGCGAACACCAGTTTCTTGCCCGCGATCTGCGGCGACTTCATATGCGCAAGCGGCGTTTCGATATCGACGTCGGCCAGCGGCAGATCGCGGGTGATCTCGTAACACAACAGCATTCCGATCTCCTTGAGGAGTTCGCGAAACGATTTCGTCGAAATGCTTTTTTTCCGCAACAGCGTCAGCTTGTGCTGCACCAGCGGGTGACTAACGATCGTGACGCCGTCCATATTGCTTATCCCATGACCCTAGAACACTGTGCCGTCGCTGATGACTTTCACGGGAGGTGAAGCGTCAATGCGGCGCTCGCGCGCCAGCCGCCGGCCCGCGGCCCAGGTTCCACCTTCAAGAATTTTGGCAAGTGGCAGCGACGTGGCATCGAGCCCAAGCCGTTGGCGCATTGCATCGGCGACGCGGTCGAGCAGCGCCACCGTCAGCGCGCGCCACTCCACCACCAGGGGCGAAGCAACCTGATGCTCGCGCCGCGCATCTTCCGCGTCGCGAAATGCCAGCACGCCGGCATCGATGAACAGCCCGCCGTTACGGTATTCGGCAAGGCCCGTGAGGCCGTCGATGTCGGTGACGCGGATGCCGGCCGTTTGCAGCGGTTCGATCAGGGAATAGGCCAGCCATTGCGAGAGCTTGTGCAGCGGCATCAGGCCGCTGGTCGCATCCCTTGTCGTCAACGCCGGATGTTTCCAGCAGTCGCCGAGCGCGACGCCGCCCAGCGTCAGCCGCGACGGCCAGATCGGTCCGAGTTGTTGCAAGAGTTCGGAAAGAATCATCGGCGCGGGAAGTCGGGTATCATCCGCCAACATCGCCAATCGGTCGAACAGGCCGCCGGGTCGAGGCGTGTCGAGGCGGCCGAACACATCCGGCTTCGACGCCACCAGCGCGCCGAGGCGGCGCAACAGGTCGACGCGGCCTTCAAGGCCGACCAGCGGATTGCCGTCGGAAACCTGCAAGCCGTGCTTCAGATCGGCAAGGGTGAGATTCGCCAGCACGTCGGCATCGGCCCGCAGGGGCTGACGCGGATTGGCCGAAAACGCGCCGGATGCGAACATGGCGAGGCTGGCCAGTCCCAATCCCTCCGAGCGGCCGATGGCCAGCCCTGTCTTTGGATCGCGGTAACGCCATGTCGGACCGGCGCCGGCATCGAGGAAGACGCTGACGATGGCAAGATCGAACTCAGCGCGCGCGCGGGCTGCGCGATCGGGCCATTTGGTCTGGTCGGCGATATCTGTCCAGCGGTTGTCATTATTCGTGACGAAGTGTCGCCAGCGCGAATGAAACGGTACCTCGAACGATGGGTAGGCCTTGCGCGTGGTCTCCAGCACCAGATCGACCACGCTGTCCATGCGATCGAGGTGAATGCGGAAATTTGGAAGCTTGTCTTCGAGGCCGATCGCGAGCATGCGATGCGCCCGCTCGCGAACCGCGCTCGCATTCAACAATGATAAAGCGGCCGACGTCTCGGGATTTGCCAGCGACACCGCCGCCCTCTCTCAATAATTTTCAAGCGGGCGGCCGACCGAATTGATCAAGTCCTGCGGCTGTGGCGGCTCGGGGCTGTAGTAGCCGGCGGCTTTCTTTGCGGCGATTTCCACATGCGCATCGGGCGGCACAAGATCGTCGGGAATCGGTATGCGTTCGACGATCTCGATGCCCTGGCTGGTCAGCGCGTCGTGCTTCATATCGCTCATGGAAACGAAGCGGTCGATGCGCTTGAGGCCGAGCCAGTGGATCACGTCCGGCATCAATTGCTGGAATCGCGCGTCCTGCACGCCTGCGACACATTCGGTACGCTCGAAATACTGGGCCGCGGCGTCGCCGCCTTCCTGGCGCTTGCGCGCGTTGTAGACGAGAAATTTTGTGACTTCGCCGAGGGCGCGGCCTTCCTTGCGATTGTAGATGATGATGCCGAGTCCGCCGGTTTGCCCGGCACGTGCGCATTCCTCGATCCCGTGAAGAAGGTACGGACGGCAGGTGCAGATGTCGGAGCCAAACACGTCGGAGCCATTGCATTCATCATGCACGCGGCAGGTGATCCTGGTGCGGTGGTCAGGCAGTTTGGAGACGTCGCCAAACAAATAGGCCGTCATGCCGCCGATCGGCGGCAGGAAGACCTGCAGGTCGGGCCGAGTCACCAGTTCGGGAAACATGCCCGCGGTTTGTTCGAATAATTGCCGGCGCAGATTGTTTTCGGTGGTCGCAAAGCGCTGTGCCAGGCCGGGCAGATACCATACCGGGTCGATCGCGATCTTGACCACGGAGACGCTGCCGTTCTTGTGCACGACCTCGCCGTCATGATCGAGCCGGCCGGCTTCGATCGCCGCCCTCAGCTCGGGCAGGTCCAGGCGGGCGCGCGTGATCGCAATACTCGGGCGGATGTCGATGCCTTCGGCGATCTCCGCTGCAAAGTTTTCCGCCGCAAGATGACCCCAGGGATCGAGCGAGACGATCCGCTCCGGATCGGTCCATTGCGGGAATGGCCCGATCGTTTCGGCGGGGTGGGTGTTGGTGAGATCCGGGCGCCGGATCGGATCAAGCGCGCCCGACGAGACGGCCAGCGCGCGGTAGACCGAATAGGAGCCGCCGTGAGAGCCGATCACGTTGCGATCCTGCGGGCGGGATACCGTGCCAATGACCGGCCCGCGTTCGCGCGCGCTGGCGGCGCCCCAGTGGATCGGGAAGGTGAGTTTGGCACCCGGTGCCGGGTGCGAGGTAATCCGGATATGGTCAACCCGGTTGGAACGAGTCATTGCCATGTATCCTTGAGTTATTGATCGCCTTAAACGGCGACGGCCCGCCTAAGCAGACGGGCCTGGTCACCTACACCAAAAATTAACTGCACGGCCGTAGCCGAATTTTGAAGTATAGCGATATCACGACCGAACACAACGGCCAATTCGAGTACCGCCCCGGCGTGGCGTCCCGGCGTTAACCTCTTCGGCGCGCCGCTTGATCAAGGCTGGCAAAAATCGACTGCGTATCGCTTAAATTTCGCCGGTGGATTACATTTGTGCAGTGCGCTCAGCGCGGAGCCCGGCCGATGACGTTGGATATCCTTGTCAGGGATGTTGCCTTGTGGGGCATCATATCGGAGCGCGCGCCACACCTGTTGCGGCATGCGTCGCATGGAGCCAACGCCGAAACCAGGGTGGAGGCGCTGCGTTACTTCGGGCTGCCGGCGGCGCCGGTTACATAGGGGGTTTTCGACTTGGATTTCCGCCAATTGCGTTACGCGCTTTCGGTCTACAAGGAGCGCAGCTTTACCAGGGCTGCGAAGCGGCTCAATATTTCGCAATCAGCCGTCAGCGAGCAGGTAAAGCTGCTTGAAGAGGAGATCGGATTTGAGCTGTTTCGCCGGACTTCCGGAGGTATCGAATCCACCGACCGCGGCCGAACATTCTTGTACGAGTCGGAACGCGTGATGGGCGACCTGCTAAGTCTCTCCGACACGGCGCGGAGATTGCGCGGCGCGCTTTCCGACACGCTCACGATCGGAATGGGGTCGGGCATGGCCCAGATCTTCATTCCGCGCATGTTCGCCGATCTCAAATCCGACCTTCCAGGGGTGCGGCTGGATATCCTGACGGCGCCGACCAAGAACATCTTCAACGAACTTCACGAGGAGCGGATCGACGCCGGTATTGCGATTGAATCGGATCCCGATCGCTTGCCCGCGGGATTGATCTTTGACCGCCTGATCGATGTGGAGATGGCGTTGATCACCCATCCAAAGCATCCGTTGGCACGCTCGAAGCAGCCCGTCGATATCGGGCGGCTGCTCGCCGAGCCCTTCATCATGAGCGAGCTGACGGTCGGTTATGGCCAGGTGGTCTTCTCGCTGTTCACCGATCTCGGAATCCGGCCGAATATTCTTGCAGTGGTGGACAACATCGAGACTATCAAGATCATCGTGCAATCGGGGGGCGGCATCGCCATCGTGCCGCGTGCCAGCGCGGAAAACGAGGTCACTCTCGGATTGCTGAAAGCGCTCTCGATAGCGCCGGCGCGCAATGTTGTGCTCAGCCTGTTTCGTCGCCGCGAGCCGCTTTCGCGACGCAAGGAGGTGGCGTTGCTGAAGTTGCGGGAGATGCTGAAAGCATAGGCATTGTTGGGGTTTGTTGGATCGGATTTTCCGATAGCCCCATCGATAATCGGCTTTTGACTTGGACCAAGTGTCCGACCCATGCTGGCATGGCGTCGTGGCATTGGCTGACACGCGCGCACTCCCATTGCGATGGTCCCAAGCATGTCATCTCGATCCATGGCCGCGCGCTATCGCATCGGCATCGATACCGGCGGAACCTTCACCGACATCGTGTCGGTCGATACGCAATCCGGCGCGACGCAAGTGACCAAGGTTGCCAGCACTCCGGCAAATCCGGCGATCGGGTTGCTGCGCGGCGTCAACGAAATTCTCGCCGCCGCCGGCGCGACCACCGATGACGTCGCGGGTCTCGCCCACGGCACCACGGTGGCGACCAACGCGCTGCTGCAGGGCGAGATCAATTCGCTCGGCCTGATCGTCACTGCCGGCTTCCGGCACATCCTCGAGATCGCGCGGCAATCGGTGCCCGAGGGCTATGGAAATTCCTATTTCTGGGTCAAGCCCGACCGCATCGTTCCCCTGCAATTCGTCCGCGAGGTTGCCGGCCGGCTGGATTTTCGCGGTCACGAATTGCGCCCGCTCGAGGAGGAAAGCGTGCGGGAGGCGGCACGGTATTTCCGGACTCACGGCATTCGCGCCATCGGCGTCTGCCTTTTGCATTCCTACGCCAACGATGCGCACGAGCGCCGCGTCGCGGAGATCATGGCCGAGGAATATCCGGACGCGACGCTCTCGCTGTCGTACGTCGTATTGCCCGAATACCGCGAATACGAACGCGCGGTGACGACGCTGGTGGATGCCTTCGTCAAGCCGCATATGGACCGCTATCTCAAGCGCGTGCACCAGGAGCTCGGCGCAGGCCTTCAGGACAAGCCGTTTCTGGTGATGCAGTCGAGCGGTGGCGTCGCCAGTGCCGATCAGGTGGTGCGCAAACCGATCACCACGGCGCTTTCAGGCCCGGCGGCGGGTGCGCTCGGAAGTGCCGTCATTGCCGAGATCGCGGGCTTCCCGGATCTCGTCACGCTGGACGCCGGCGGCACCTCGACCGACCTGTGCCTGATCGAAGGCGGCAAGCCGCATGTCACCAATGGCGGGTCGGTCGGTCCGTTTCCGGTGCGCATTCCGATGATCGACATCGAGACCATCGGCACCGGTGGCGGCTCGATCGCCTGGATCAGCCGCGAGGGTCATCTCAAGGTTGGTCCGCGCAGCGCCGGCGCCGAGCCCGGACCGATGTGCTATCCCAATGGCGGCAGTGAGCCGACCATCACCGACGCCAATCTCGTGCTGGGGCGGATTCCGCCGTCGCTGATCGGCGGCGGAATTGCGCTCAATGTCGAGCGCGCCAGGGCCGGCATCGCCGCGCTCGCTGCCAGGTTGCCGGGCGGCATGAGCGTCGAGCAGCTCGCCAGCGGCATCATCGAGATCGCGAACTGGAGTCAGGCCAACGCGATCAGGCAAATGACGATCCAGCGCGGCATCGATCCGCGCGCCTTCGCATTGCTGTCGTTCGGCGGCGCCGGTCCGGCGCAGTCCGCCGCGGTGATGGATCTGCTGGCGATGAAGGCCTGCATCGTGCCGCCAAATCCCGGCAATCTCTCGGCCTTCGGCTTGCTCGCGGTGGATTGGCGCACCGATCACATCATCACCAAGGTGATGCACGAGGATGCGATCGACCTTGCCGATGTCGCCGCGCGCTATGCGGCGCTCGAGCGCGACGCAATTGCGACCCTTGAGCGTGACGGCATCGAGGTATCGCGTATCAGGCTCGTGCGCGAAGCCGATATTCGCTACGCCGGCCAGTCGATGGAAGTGCGCGTCACCGCACCCGGCGGCGCGGTGGACGCGTCGTTCCTTTCCGGACTGATCGGAGCCTTCAATGCGGCGCATCGCAGGACCTTTGGCTATGATTACGCCGGCCAGCAGAAGATTGAGCTGGTGAATCTCTGTGTTTCCGGCTTCGGTCTGATCGAACGGCCGCAGATGCCCAGGCTCGCCGGGCGCCCCGGCAATCCTGCCTCCAAGGGCAGCCGGGCGGTTTATTTCGGCGGCGAATTTTGGGACACACCTGTGTTTGATCGCGCCTCGCTGCCGCCGGCCAGTCGGATCAATGGACCGGCGGTCATCGAGGAATTCGGTTCGACGACGGTGGTGTTTCCCGGCCAATCGGTTGAGGTTGATCCGCACGGCATTCTCGTCATTCGTTCAATACCGCCATCACAGGAGATGCCGCGATGAACATGCATCCCGCGTCGCATCCGTGGCCGACCGCGCCCTTGCGCGGGAAAGTGTCGGTCGACCCGATCGTGCTGCAGATTGTGGAAGGGACGCTGAATTCGATCGAGGCGGAAATCGAGTTCGCCATCGAGCGTACCGCCCGCAGCCCGATGATCCGCGAAGCCCATGATTTCAGGGTCGGGCTGTTTGATCGCTATTGCCGGAAACTGACGGGGCGCTCCTATTCGGCGATGCCGAACGCGGTGGTGCGGGATTTCCCGCCTGACACGATGAAGCCCGGCGACGTTTTTCTGATGAACGATACTTACCTGACGGAGGGCTCGATCGGGCACTTGCCCGATCTGTGCAGCACCGTTCCCGTGTTTCACGAAGGTGAGGTGGTCGCCTACATCCAGGCGTTCGGTCACCACGATGATGTCGGTGGCCGCGTGCCCGGCTCGATGCCGGGTACTGCCGCGACGGTTTTCGAGGAAGGCATCGCGATTCCGCCGGTGAAGATCTACAGCGAAGGCGTTCGAAACGATGCCGTCTTCACCATTGTCCGCCGCAACACACGCGTGCCGGAGATGCTGTCGGCCGATCTCGACAGCGAGATCCAGGCTTGCCTGATGGGCGCGCGCCGGATGGGCGGATTGTTCGAACGCTTCGGCAGGGAGCAGGTCGAAGCCTGCTTTCAGGCCATCCTTGACAAATGCCGCGACATCTATCGCAACGAGCTGCTCGCCAAGATCGCCGACGGCGAATATTACTGGGAAGATTACGTCGAGCATGACGGTATTACCGACCCGAAACTGCACAAGCTCGTGCTGAAGATGACCAAGAAGGGCGGCAAGATCACGCTCGACTTCAACGGCACCGATCCGCAATCGAACGGCCCGATCAATTGGCCGGCGGACTATGCCGACGGCGCGTTCCTCATCAAATGGATTGCGCCCATCCTTCGTAATCTCGCCGATACGCCCGAACGGGCCGCGGAGATCCACGTCAACGAAGGCGTGTGCGACGTATTCGAGGTGATTTTTCCCCCGAAGGGTACGCTGATCACCCCGGAATGGCCGGCCGCGACCAATGCGCGTTCGTTCGTGCTTCTGCGCTGCCTCGGCTTGCTGGCCGGCGTGGTCGCGCAGGCGGTTGACGGCCGCATGCCGGCCGACCAAGAGACCATCCGCTACACCGGTTTCTTCGGCACCGATCTCGACGGCAAGCCGTTCCTGTCGCGCGAGGTGCTCGGCGGCGGCTCCGGCGGTCGCTATTATGCCGACGGCAACGACGCGATCCATATCGTGCCGGATTCGCGCAATCAGCCGGCGGAGTTCACCGAGACCAGATTTCCGCTGTTGGTGGAAAAGCTCGCGCTGCGAACCGATTCCGGTGGCGCGGGCCTGCGTCGCGGCGGGCTCGGATATGAAAAGCACTATCGCGCGCTGGTCGACTGCCGGACCATCGTGACCGCCGACCGGGTACGGCTCGGTTGCTACGGTTTGAACGGCGGCAAGGCCGGGCAGCCTTTTTGCGTGACGGTGGACGCCGAGGGCGAGGGTTATGACCTTGGCGGTCTCGTCGACGGTGAACCCGTCCGCAAAGGGCAGGTCGTTCGCGTGGTGACGACCGGCGGCGGCGGCTGGGGTGATCCGCTGCAACGTGAACTGGATCTGGTGTTGCGCGATGTCATCGAGGGCAGGGTCTCGCTTGCGAGCGCCGAGGCGGATTATGGCGTGGTGTTCGGGCAGGGGGCCGCAGGCGAGCGGCCCGTCATCGACGAGGTCGCAACCAAAGCCCTGCGTGCCGGGTTGGGGAAGGCGGGAAATATACCGCCCGGCATGATTGACCGCGGTGAGGGCTACGAAAAAATGCTGCGCGGCGAACACAGGCCGCGGATGCGATGAACGATAGCTGAAACGAAGGCAGGACGGAGTTTTCCACGAATGGCGATCGAAGTTGCGAAGGTCGAGCTGAAAACCGTTCAGGATGCGAGCGGCCTTGAGGAATTGATCGCGGCCGGCAAGTTCCGCGCCGACGAGGTCGTCGCGGTGATCGGCAAGACCGAAGGCAATGGCGGCGTCAACGATTTCACCCGCATTCTGGCCGACCAGGCCTTTCGGCGCGTGCTGCTCAGGCTCGGCACCCGCTCCGAGGCCGCGATCCATAACGTGCCGATGGTCTGGTCGGGCGGCTGCGACGGTGTCATCACCCCTCACGCCACGATCTTCGCGCGCAACGACAAGACCGGCCCGGCCGACAAGTCGCGGCTCGTGATCGGCACGGCGCTGAGCGCGGAATTGCTGCCCGAGGACATCGGACGTCCGGCGATGGTTCAGAAGGTCGCCGACGCCGTCAAGGCGGCGATGAAGAATGCCGGGATTACCGATCCGAAGGATGTGCATTACGTCCAGACCAAGACACCGCTGCTGACCATCAATTCGGTTCGCGATGCGGAGGAGCGCCACCAGACCCTGGCCTGCGAGGTCCACAACTCCATGGGTGTGTCCAATGGCACCACGGCGCTCGGCATTGCCGTGGCGCTCGGCGAGGTGCCGATGCCCAGGGCAGAGCAGATCTGCAAGGATCTCGATCTATACTCTTCGGTGGCGTCATGCTCCTCAGGCGTGGAACTGACCCAGGCGCAGATCGTTCTGCTCGGCAACAAGGCCGGCGCCGGTGGCCGCTACCGCATCGGTCATTCCGTGATGCGCGACGCGCTGGATATCGATGGGATCTACGATTCAATTCGCAACGCCGGTATTGAGTTGCCGGAACGTCCCCGGTCGGAAGACCTCAAAGGGCGCGTCGTCAATTGCTTCATGAAATGCGAGGCTGACCGCAGCGGCGTGTTGCGCGGGCGGCGGCAGATCATGCTCGACGATTCCGACGTCCATCACCACCGCCATGCCAAGGCCGCGGTCGGTGGCGTGGCGGCGGCGGCAATCGGCGATCCAGCGGTGTTCGTTTCGGTGGACGCCATGCATCAGGGCCCGCACGGCGGCGGTCCCGTGATCGCGATTGTCGAGCTGGACGAATAAAACCGGCATGACCGAGAGTCTCAGCCGCAGGACGGCCGTTGATCTGGCATCGCTGATTGCGACCAGGGCGGTCAGCCCGGTCGAAGTCCTTGAGGCGCATCTGGCCACCATCGGGCGCGTGAACCCGAACCTGAATGCCATCGTGACCCTGGCGGCCGATGCCGCGCGGGCGTTGGCGAAAGACGCCGAAGCGGCCGTGATGCGCGGGGACAGGTTGGGCGCGCTGCACGGATTACCGGTCGCGATCAAGGATATCACACCGACGGCGGGCATCCGCACCACCTACGGATCGCCGCTGTTCAGGAACAATGTGCCGACCGAGGATGCCGAAGCGGTGCGGCGCCTGAAAGCGGCCGGCGCGATTGTGCTCGGCAAGACCAACACGCCCGAATTTGCCGCCGGCGCCAATACCTTCAACGAGGTGTTCGGCGTGACCCGGAATCCCTGGAATCCGGCGTTGAGCCCAGCGGGCTCATCGGGCGGATCGGCCGTCGCGGTGGCGACCGGGATGGTGCCATTGGCGCAAGGCACGGATTTCGGCTGCTCGATCCGCATGCCGGCATCGTTCTGCGGCATTGTTGGCATCCGGCCGACCCCGGGACTGACGCCGAACTGGCCGATGCCGCTTGCCTGGGACCCCGGCCAGGTTCACGGGCCGCTCGCACGCACGGCCGAGGATGCAGCTATGATGCTCGATGCCATGATTGGCTTCAGCCGGGCATCGCCGATTTCGGTCGCCGCGCCATGGGCCAGCGCCCGCGCGATCGTCGCGACGGCTAATGATGTGAAGGCCCTGCGCATCGCTTATGTGTCCGATATCGCAGGCATCGGCGTCGAGCCGGAAATCGACGACATCTGCCGCAAGACAGCAATGTCGCTGCGCGATGCGGGCGCGGTGGTGGAGGAGATCGCGTTCGACATCTCCGATGGCAAGTCGCCATATCAGGCCTGGCGCGGCCTTTGGATGGTCGGACAACAATTTGCCAATCTCGACCATCTCGAGGAATTCGGGGTCAACCTGAAGGGCAACGTCAAGGCGGGTCTCAAGGTGACGCCGCTCGATTTTGCGGCCTCCGAGCAGAAGCGTGCGCAGTTGTTCCAGCGTTTCGCCAAGTTCTTCGAGCGTTACGATCTGCTGATCACGCCCCAATCGCCGGTCAAGCAATTTCCCGTGGAGATGAACTTCCCGACGCTGATCAACGGCAGGAAGCTCGACAATTATACCGACTGGATCGCCGGTTCGTTCCTGGTCACGCTGATGAGCCTGCCCGGCGGAAGCGTGCCGGCCGGGAAAACCGGCGACGGATTGCCGGTCGGAATTCAGATTGTCGGCCCGCGCTTCGAGGAACCGCTGATTCTATCCGTCATGAAGATCGTGCAGCAGACCCGCCCCGTCGGTTGGCCGCCTCACGCCTGAGCAGCAGCGATGCGCGTTGCAAAGCGCGCAAGCGAGGTCGACGGACGTCCGAGCAGCCAGCCGAGCACGTTGGGATTGCCCTTGAGGCCATCGCGCGCATAGGCGCGAAACATTTTTGTCAGCGTCTCGCGTGAGTGGTCGTCCATGCCGGCTGCGCGAGCGCGCTGGTCCCAGCTTTCGATGGCTTCGGATTCGGCACGAACGGGCTTCTTGATGGCCTCGCCAAAGGTTTCCGCGATCTCGACCTGGCTGAGCGGCGGAGTGCCGACCAGTTCGTAAGTAGCACCCGAATGGCCGGCATCGGTCAGCACGATTGCCGCGGCTTCGGCGACATCGTCGAGATCGACGAGACTGAGCCGCGTTTCGACCGGATAGGGGACGCGATAGATGCCGGAGCCGGCCATCCGATCCCATTCGGCGAGGCAGTTCTGCATATAGGCGGTGGGTTGCAGGATGGTGACGTCGAGCGGGGAGGAGAACAGCATCTCCTCGACCCGCAGCTTGCTCCAGTGATGCGGCATCGCCTCGATCTGCGGATGCAGGACGGAATGATAGACCAATCGCGGCACGGCGGAACGGATCGCACTCTCAACAAGTGCCTTCGCAAAGGGAAATTCGTGCGGACTGACGTTTGGGCAGATGTGATAGATCGCTTCCGCTCCCCGGGTTGCCCGGGATAGCGCGTGCGGATCGCCCATCTCACCGGTGACGGTCTCGCGAACACCCATGGCTTCAAGGGCCGCCTCATGCGCAGGGCTTCGAGCGAAGGCGCGCACCGGTGCGCCGCGTGCGATAAGCGCCTTGATGATCGCTTTGCCGGTTTTGCCGCCTGCACCCGTGACCAGTATCATGTGATACCTCGTTAGCGCGGCGCGTTCCGGGTAAGTTCGAACAGCCGGCTCGGGCTGAGCGGAATCTCGAGCAATTCGACGCCGCGACGCTCCAGATCGAGCGCGTCCTCGATCGCCTGCGCGAACAGCGGTCCGACGGGAATCGCGCCCGCCTCACCCGCACCCTTGATGCCCATCGGATTGAGCGGTGATTTTGTCACGGTGTGGCCGAGTTCCACCCGGGGCACTTCGAGCGCGGTCGGCAGCAGGTAATCCGCCAGCGAGGCGTTCAGGAGTTGTCCCTGGTCGTCGAAGACCAGCTTTTCATAGAACGCATTGCCGATTCCCTGCGCGACGCCGCCGTAAATCTGGCCCGCCAGGATCATCGGGTTGATCACGGTGCCGCAGTCATGCACGACGACGTATTTCAGGATCTTCAGATCGAAGGTCTGGGGGTCCATTTCCACGATCATGGCGTGGACGCCATTTGCCGTCGTCGCCTTCGGAGGCCCGAAATACTGCGTCGATTCCAGTCCGGGTTCGGTGCCCGGCTGGACCGCCCCGCGCATCGGGTTGGCTTGCCGGGCGAGGTCGCCCAGCCAGACGAATTTTTCAGGGATTCCCACGATCGAGACTTTGCCGTGCTCGAGCACCAGGTCTTCCTCGGCGCATTCGAACAGATCGCTTGCGAGCTTCAGCGCCTTCTTGCGCACCACCTTCGAGGCTTCGTTGACGGCGTTGCCTGCGACGACCGCGCCGCGGCTGGCAAAGGTGCCGGCGCCCCAATAGAACTGGTCGGTATCGCCGGTGACGACGTCGACGTCGGTGACGGCGACGCCCAATTGATCGGCGGCGATCTGGGCAAAGACGGTGAAATGCCCTTGTCCCTGGGTGCCAATCCCGGTTGCGACGCTGACCTTGCCGTTCGATTGCACCTGAACCTTGGCCCCCTCATACGGGCCAATTCCTGTTCCTTCGACATAACAGGCCACGCCGATGCCAAGATGGCGGCCTTGCAAGCGCGCCGCGGCCTGCTCCTCCCTGAATGCCTTGTAGCCGACCGCCTCCAGCGCCATGTCGAGCACCGGCTCGTAATTGCCACTGTCATATTCGAGCGGCTGGAAGTCCTGATAGATGATTTCATTCTTGTAAGGGAACGCGTCGGCTGGAATCAGATTCCGCCGCCGGATCTCGGCACGATCGATGTTCAGTTCCCGCGCGGCCAGGTCGAGCAGGCGCTCCATGACGAATACGCCGTGCTGGCGCCCGGCGCCGCGATAGGGCGTCACAAGCGTCAGATTGGTGAAAACCTGGGTGAAGGTGCTGTCGTAGTTCGGCACGACGTAGGGGCCGAGCAGGGTGCACTGGCTGTTGATCGGCACCGTCAGCCCGTAAGGATCGTAGGCCCCGCCATCGTGCAGGAACACGTCCTTGATGCCGAGGATACGGCCATCGCGCGTGAGCGCCATCTCGGCATCGTGGATTTGCCCGCGCTCATGGGTGGTGGCAAAGAAATGCTCCAGCCGATCCTCGATCCATTTGATCGGCCGGTTCAGCTTGATCGAAACCCACGGCAGCAGCACCTCTTCGGGATAGAACATCATGATCTTCGGCCCGAAGCCGCCGCCGACGAATGGCGCGATCACGCGGACCTGCCGCTCGTTGAGCCCGAGTATTCCGGCAAGGCCGTTGCGGACGAATACCGGCGCCTGGGTCGTATCCCAGATCGTCATCTGGTTGGCGCGCGCGTCCCATTGGGCGACGACGCCACGGGTTTCGATCGGCGACGAAATGCCGTGCTCATACCGGAAACGGCGCTTGACGATGTGATCGGCCCTGGCTGCCGCCGCCGCATAGTTACCCTTGGTTTGATGGACATGGGCTGACACGTTCGAACCAACGTCGTCGTGAACCAGCGCCGATCCGGTTTTCAGCCCTTGTTCCAGATCGACCACGGCCGGCAACTGCTCGAGCTCGATGTCGATATCGTCGAGCGCGTCCTCGGCGATATAGCGGCTTTCCGCGACCACGATAACAAGGGGTTCGCCGACGTGGCGGACCTTGTCCCTGGCAAGTGGAACCTGGGTACGCTGGTTGAAGACCATGCCGGCGATCGGGGGAAGAGGCACCAGCAGCGGACCGGGCTTCCAGTACTCGCCGAGGTCGCCGGCAACATAGGCGGCGACCACGCCAGGCCGCCGCAGCGCCTGCGATACATCGATCTTCAGAATTCGCGCATGCGCCACCTGGCTCCGCAGAAACGCCGCATGCAACATCCCCGGCAGTTCGACGTCATCGATGAAAAGCGCCCGGCCAGTGAGGAGCCGGCGGTCCTCGTTGCGCCTGATCGGTTCGCCGAACGTGCGGGTGGACATCGAGCTACCCCCGCATCCGCTTGGCCGCCGACATCACGGCATCGACGATGTTCTGGTATCCGGTGCAGCGGCAGAGATTTCCCGAGAGCGCCTCTCGCACCTGCTCTTCACTTGGGGAGAGATTTTCCTCGAGAAATGCCGACATGGTCATGAGAATGCCCGGCGTGCAGTAACCGCATTGCAGGCCGTGGTGATCGTGCATCGCCTGCTGCAGCGGGTGATATTCGCCATCCGTGCCCGCAAGACCCTCGACGGTGGAGATTTCGCAATTCTCGGCCTGCACGGCAAGCATCAGGCATGAGCGCACCGGCTGGCCGTCGAGCAGGATCGTGCAGGCGCCGCACACGCCGTGTTCGCAGCCGACATGGGTGCCGGCGAGGCCCAGATCGTGGCGAAGAAAGTCGCTCAGCAGCGTGCGCGATTCGACGCGGCGCCGATAACGCACCCCGTTCACGGAAACCGCAATCTCGTGCTCGTCAGCGTCCATTGCGCGCCCGCTGGTAAGCCGTCTGCAGGGCCCGCTCGGCGAGCACACCCGCTAGATGGCGCTGGTAATCGGCCGTGGCATGAACGCTGCCGCCCGGATCAATCATCGTTTGCACGGACGCGGCGACGTCGCGAACCGCATCTCCGGTCGGTGTCCGCCCAACGAGGACGTCGGCCGCCGAGCTGGCGTCGATGGGCGTTTCGCCCACTCCGCAAAAGGCCAATCGAACATTTGCGCATTCATCCCGTTCGTCCAGCGTCATCATTGCCGCGACGCCGACAATGGCAAAATCGCCGCGCCGGCGCGCTATTTCCATGAAGCAGGAGCCGGTGTGCGGTTTCGGCCTGGGCAGTTCGACCGCCACCAGCATTTCATCCGATTGAAGGCCGGTGGTTAGCGCGCCCACGAAAAAATCCGACGCATCACACCAGCGATCTCGTTTTGCCGCCTGGATATGGAATCTGCCACCGAGCGCCACGGTGATCGCCGGCAGCTCCGATGCTGGATCGGCGTGCGAGATATTTCCTCCGATCGTGCCGCGGTTGCGGATTTGCGGATGCGCGATGTGCGGCAGCGCCTCGGCGATCAGGGGAAACATGGCTGCGAAGCCGGAATCGCGCTCCAGCGTGCGGTAGCGGGCCAGCGCGCCGATGTACGTACCGCCGCCTTCGCGCGGCCCGATAGCCTTCAAGGCGTCGATCCGGTTGATGTCGATGAGGATTGCCGGTTGGGCCAGGCGAAAATTCATCGTCGGTATCAGGCTTTGCCCG
Organism: uncultured Alphaproteobacteria bacterium; assembly: GCA_963742085.1. GTDB lineage: Bacteria > Pseudomonadota > Alphaproteobacteria > Rhizobiales > Xanthobacteraceae > Bradyrhizobium. Next base: position 171,281 of record CAVUKM010000010.1, read on the forward strand.
CCCGCCAGAAACTTGGCGTCATCGCCGTATTCCGCCTTGAGTGAGAGCGCGTGCTCAAGCGTGGCCGCGGCGATATATTTGAAAGGAGCCGGCTTCATGGAGCTCGCTTGCAAGCAATAAAAACGCGGTCCCTGCGCTTCTGGCGAGCCGCCCGCAAAGTATGAGACGCCCCCCTGCACAAGTCAAAAACCGACCGGTTTTTTGTCCATCTGAAAATCCGATAGCGGCATGTTTCGGCCCGATGGTCGTGCTTGCCCATTAAAATCTCCCCATGCGCAAACAATGAGCGCGCCTTTTGCACTGGCGTTTGCCAGTATTTGCCTATGGGGCTGCAAATAGCGAAAGCATTGATGCTGGACGATCCGGACGTTACGCTACGGCGAGACGAGCGGGAATCGTTTGTTGCTGCGATCAAGTCGGTAACGATGAACAGTACAGCGGATGCCAGGGCCGAACTGACCTCTTCGCCGCAGCGCTTGGCGGTAGACGTTCGCAATGTTTCGCTGACGTTCGAGACGGCCGACGGCAAGGTCGATGCGTTGTCGAATGTCAGTCTGCAGATCGCGGAAGGTGAATTCGTTTCCTTCATCGGTCCTTCCGGCTGCGGCAAAACCACGATGCTGCGGGTGATCGCCGATCTGCAGCAGCCGACATCCGGCACGCTTCTCGTCAACGGCATGAGCGCGGAACAGGCGCGGCTGGAGCGCAGATACGGTTACGTGTTTCAGGCGCCCGCGCTGTTCCCGTGGCGCACGATCGAGAAGAACCTGAAGCTGCCGCTCGAGATCATGGGTTTTTCCGATAGCGAGCAGCGGCAGCGCGCGGCGCGGTATCTGGAGCTGGTCAACCTCACCGGCTTCGAGCGCAAGTTTCCCTGGCAATTGTCGGGCGGGATGCAGCAGCGGGTATCGATCGCCCGCGCACTCTCGTTCGACCCGGAACTGCTGCTGATGGACGAGCCGTTCGGCGCGCTGGACGAGATTGTCCGCGACCATCTCAATGAGCAGTTGCTGCAATTGTGGGACAAGACCGGAAAGACGGTCCTGTTTGTGACCCACTCGATTCCCGAAGCGGTGTTCCTGTCCACCAAGATTGTGGTGATGTCGCCACGGCCCGGGCGCATCATCGATATCATCGACTGCAATTTTCCGCGCGCCCGCACCCTGGAGATTCGCGAGACGCCGGAATTCCTGAAGATCGCGCAGCGCGTGCGCATTGGGCTTCGGGCGGGGCATTCCTATGACGAGTAGCGCGCTCGCTTTCCCGGTTTCGCGCGCTGGTGCCTTGCGGCAGCATCCGCTGGTCGAACGCTACGCGCCGATCGTAACGATCGTTCTGGCGTTGATCGCGGTCTGGTACATTGCCGCCGTCCTGATGAACGTTTCGCTCGTGCGCGATGGTTTCGAGCGCGAGGAGGCACCCTACACCGTGTCCGACCTGCTCGAGGGGACGATGAGCGCGGAGCGGCCATTGCTGCCGGCGCCGCACCAGGTGATCGCCTCCTTCGCCGATTCGGTCTTCGGGTATGCGCCGTACGCGCCGCGCAGCCTGGTCTACCATTCGGCCGTGACGCTGTCGGCGACGCTGCTTGGCTTCGTGCTGGGGGCGCTTTTGGGTATCGGCCTCGCGCTGATGATCGTGCACAGCCGCGTGCTGGAAAAAAGCCTGCTGCCGTGGATCATCTGCTCACAGATGGTTCCGATACTGGCGCTGGCGCCGATCTTCATCGTGGTGCTCGGTGCGATGGGTCTGCAGGGCCTGCTGCCGAAGTCGATCATCTCGGCCTATCTGAGTTTCTTTCCGGTCACGATCGGGATGGTAAAGGGCTTTACCTCGCCCGATCCGATGCAGCTCGATCTGATGCGAACATGGTCGGCGACCCCGCGGCAGGTGTTGTCGAAACTGCGCTGGCCGTCGGCAATCCCCTATCTCTTCGCCAGCCTGAAGGTTGCCATTACGATTTCGCTGATCGGCGCAATCGTCGCCGAGCTGCCGACCGGCGCCGAAGCCGGAATCGGCGCGCGGCTGCTGGCCGGTTCCTATTACGGCCAGACCATCCAGATATGGGCGGCGCTGCTGGCGTCGGCGATCCTCGCCTCCGGTTTGATCGGTTTGGTGAGTCTGGCCGAACGTGGCGTCGCGCGGCAAATGGGGACACGGTCGTGAACCCACACAGGCGCCGGCTGGGCTTTATCCTTTCAGCGGCAGGCGTGCTGGTGGCTCTGGCCCTGCCGCTCTCGGGCGAGGCCGCGGCGGCCTTGCCGGCGAGGCCGCTATTGACGGCGCTTGCAGTCGCTGCGGCGCTGCTGCTTGCGATCGCTGCCTGGACCGGCGAATCCCGGGCGGTGCTTCCCGGTTTCGCTGGCGCTCTCTGTGGAGCCATGACAACGCTGGCATTGCTGCGCGATCCCGGCATCGCCGGCTCCGCGGCGGCGGGCTTTTGGGCGATGGTGCTTGCGGTCTGGCTCAGCGCCGCGCTGTGCGTGGTGCAGCTGGCTTCGATGCGGCCGCGCAGCGAAGTATCGCGCCGCGTTCTCGATCTCGTGATACCGCTGCTGTTCGGCGCGGTGGTTTTCTATCTCTGGGAAGTGCTGGTACGCGGCTTCGGCGTATCGCCGGTGATCTTGCCGGCGCCGAGCGCGGCGGCGGCACGGTTTTTCGCGTCGCTGCCGACGCTCGGACAGGATTTCGTGCAAACCTTTATTCGCGGCGTGCTGATCGGCTATGCCATCGGTTGCGGCGCGGGGCTGGCAGTCGCGATTGTCGCGCAGCGTTTTGCCTTTCTCGGGCGCGGTCTGCTTCCGCTCGGCAATTTTTTTTCGGCGCTGCCGCTCGTAGGCGTCGCGCCCATCATGGTGATGTGGTTTGGCTTCGACTGGCCGTCGAAGGCCGCGGTCGTTGCGCTCGTGACGTTCTTCCCGATGCTGGTGAATACGCTCGCCGGATTGTCCGCGTCTGGACATATGGAGCGCGACCTGATGCGATCCTACGGGGCGGATCATCGGCAGACGTTGAGGAAACTTTATTTGCCCGCGGCGCTGCCCTTCATTTTCAACGCCCTGAAGATCAATACCACGCTGGCGCTGATCGGCGCGATCGTGGCCGAATTCTTCGGAACGCCGACGCAAGGCATAGGCTTTCGCATTTCGACGGAGGCGGGGCGAATGGCGATCGATATGGTGTGGGCGGAAATCGCCCTCGCCGCGATCGCGGGAATGACTTTTTACGGACTTGTCGCGCTCGCCGAGCGCGCGACCACTTTTTGGCATCCATCCTATCGAACCTGACTCGGCGGGTTCTTAAAGCTTCGGAGTATCGCATGAAAAAGGTATTGGCACTCGCGACGGGCATGGCAATGGGCTTGTCATTGGCGACAGCACAAGCGGCGGATACGGTCACCATCCAGCTGAAATGGGTCGCGCAGGCCCAGTTCGCGGGTTACTTCGTGGCCAAGGAAAAGGGATTTTACAAGGAAGCCGGGCTCGACGTCACGATCAAGCCGGGTGGTCCGGACGTGGCCCCGCCACAGGTGATTGCCGGCGGCGGCGCGGACGTCGTGGTTGACTGGATGCCCTCGGCGCTGGCGTCGCGCGAAAAAGGGGTGCCGCTGGTCAACATTTCGCAGACCTTCAAGAAATCCGGCCTCGAGCTGACCTGCCGCGCCGAAACCGGCATCAAGAAGCCCACCGATTTCAAGGGCAAGACCATCGGCGTCTGGTACGGCGGCAATGAATATCCCTTCCTGTCCTGGATGTCGAAGCTTGGCATCAAGACCGACGGTTCTGCCGGCGGCATCAAGATCATCAAGCAGGGCTTCAACGTCGATCCGCTCCTGCAGAAGCAGGCCGATTGCGTCTCGACGATGACCTACAACGAGTATTGGCAGGTGATCGACGGCGGCTACAAGCCGAGCCAGCTCGTGGTCTTCAAATATGAGGACGAGGGCGTCGCGACGCTGGAAGATGGTCTCTGGGTGCTGGAAAAGAACCTCAAGGATCCCGCGTTCGTGGCCAAGATGGCGAAGTTCGTCAAGGCCTCGATGAAGGGCTGGGACTATGCCAAGACTCATGTCGACGAGGCGGTAAAGATCATCCTGGCCGGCGACTCCACCGGTGCGAAGACCGCAAAGGACCAGACGCGGATGATGACGGAAGTCGGCAAGCTGCTCGGCGCCGCTGACGGCAAACTGGACGTCAAGGATTACGACCGAACGGTTGCGACCTTGATGTCGGGCGGATCGGATCCCGTCATCACCAAGAAGCCGGAAGGCGCCTATTCCTTTGCGGTCTATGATGCGATGAAGTGATCGGAGCCGAAGGATTGACGATGAGCGGGCGGCCGGCCGAGTTCGGCCGCCCTGGGTTGAAAGTGACGCTGGCGAAGGTTGTGCAGACCACCTGCAGATTGCCTTTCGCGGGAGCGGATGACGCCAAGGTTGGCGGCCAGTCAGACGAAGTATGCACCCCGATAATCGAAGCCGAATTTATTTTGTCGTCGTAAGCCGACGCGGCAGCGGCGCAAATCCCTTTGAATGGGAGATCCAGCGCCGAAAGCAGGCCATGGGTGTGAAGGTTTCCGGCGCCGGCTACCGCTCTTACCGGGCGGCGCAGGAAGCCGGAAACAGCGCACTCGACATATTCCTGAACGATCTTTCCAAAGCGGCCGAAACAAGCCTCTGACCGTGACGCTCCGGTTTTTTGTTTCGACGTTTCTTCACGCGATCCGGCACCCACCCCGGGATCAAGTCCGAGGGCATGCTTCGCGCGAAGACGCGTTAGTTCGCCGGCCGCCGGGGTGCGGCGCCGTCTTGCGGTTGCAGCGAAGACAACTCCCCGGTCGGAGTCCATCCACCGCCCAATGCCTGGAACAGGCTGCTGGCCGCCAGCAGCTTGGTCAATCGCACCAGCGTCAGGGTGTTCTCGGCCGTGAGGAGAGTTTGCTGGGTCTGCAGGACGGTGATGAGATTGACCGTGCCGGCGCGCAACTGGGTTTCGGATACCTCAAATGCCTTGCGGGAGTTGGTCACGGCTTCAATTTGAAGCCGTTCCTGCAAGGTGGATTGCGAGAGCGCGACGAGAGCCTTCTCGACATCGGCGAACGCCGACAGGACTGCCTTGCGGTAGGCTTGCAGGTCCTGAAGCTGCACGCCCTTGGCCTGCTTCAGTTCGCTCTCCAGAAGGAAGCCGTCGAACAGCGGCTGGGTCAGCCCCGCGGACAGGGTATAGAACCACGCCCCCGGTCCGAACAGCGAGGCGAGTGCCGCGCTTTGGACCCCGGTCTGAGCGGTCAACTGGATTTGCGGAAAGAAGGCGGCGCGTGCCGCCTCGACGCTGAAATTGGACGACGCCAGCAAGGCTTCGGCCTGACGGATGTCCGGCCTTTGATTGAGCAGTTCGGAGGGCATGCCCGGCGTGACGCGCGGAACCGCGATTTGCGTCATTGTTCCGCCATTCACCGTGAAGTTCGCCGGCGCGCGCCCGACAAGCACGGCCAGCGCCGCGATATTCTGCTTCAAGATGATCTCAAGCGGTGGAATTGCAGCGCGCTCGGTCGAGACGAGCGCTTCCTGCTGCGACACGTCGAGTTGTGATGCCGTACCGCCCGCAAATTGTTGCTTGATGAGTGCAAGAATACGCTCGGCCGCCGCGAGATTCCGGCGCGCCACCCGCAGTTGATCCTGCGCGGCGAGAATCTGGAAATAGGTGTTGGCGACGGTCACGATCGCCGTGAGCGTCACGACTTCGCGATTGTATCGGGCCGCGGTCGCGTTCTCTTCGGCGGCATAAAGCGTGGCCCGGTTCTTGCCCCAGAAATCGATCAAATAACTCGCAGTGAGCCCGAGGTTATATTGCGAGAACGTCGTCGAAAATCCATTGCCGCCGCCAAAATTGGAGGACACGCTGCGGATGCGCTCAGCCGTTGACGTCCCTGTGGCCGATGGCAGCAGGGGAGCACCTGCTACGCCGACCTGGGCATCGGCCTGGACGATCTGGGCAATGGCCACCGCGACGTCGAGATTGTAGATTTGCGCTGCGTCCATCAGCGTGGTCAGCTCATTGGACCGGAAGCCGCGCCACCAATCCAGAGCCGGAAGACGGGCGTCGGGTGCGCTGCGGCCTGCTTCGCGATATGCCGCCGGCATATCAAGGTTGAGGTCGGGTCGTTCGGTTCCAAGGATACAGCCGGACAGTGCCGGGCCGAGCCACAGGGCAGAGACAGCCACGCGCGCAATGCGGCCGAGCCGTCCCGGGGTGGCGAGCGCGGGCAGCCGAAATCCGCGCCTACGCAGGGTCTTTTCGAGAACCTTGCCGATCATGGGTGTGGCTACCAACATCTACTCGCCCGGCTGCAGCGTGGCATCGGGCGCGAGCGGTGTCGTACCGCCACCCCTGAGACGTCGGCTCCAGGACCGGAACCGGTCCATATACAGATAGATCACCGGCGTTGAATAGAGCGTCAGCGCCTGACTGAGGATGAGTCCCCCGACAATTGCGATTCCGAGCGGTTGTCGAAGCTCGCCGCCGTCGCCAATGCCGATTGCCAAGGGCAGGGCGCCGAGCATGGCCGCCATGGTCGTCATCATGATCGGCCGGAAGCGGAGCATGCAGGCCTCGTGGATGGCATCAAGCGGGCTGAGCCCGCGTTTGCGCTCGGCGTCGAGCGCAAAATCGATCATCATGATTGCGTTCTTCTTCACGATTCCGATCAGCAAGATGACGCCGATCAGCGCCATGATACTGAATTCGGTATTGAACGCCATCAGGGCGAGAAGGGCGCCCACCCCGGCGGAAGGCAATGTGGACAAAATCGTCAGGGGATGGACGTAGCTTTCATACAGCACGCCGAGCACGATGTAGATCGTGACCAGGGCGGCCAGAATGAGATAGGGCTGATTGCTGAGCGAATCCTGAAAGGCTTTTGCCGTCCCCTGGAACGTGCCGCGAATGGTTGCGGGAACGCCGATCCGGTTCATCGCGGCCTCGATCGAGGCAACGGCCGTGCTGAGCGATCCGTTCGGCGGCAAATTGAACGAAATGGTGTTGGCGACCAGCAGGCCCTGATGATTGACCGCGAGAGGGGTCGCACCTTGCGCGAAATGCGCGACCGCGGACAACGGAATCATGGTTTCCTGTTTGGTGCTGACAGCCGAACCGGTGGAGGGCACTCCCTTTCCGGTGGCGCCAATCGAATTGGTGGCGAGATTTCGGGCGGCCTGGGCGTTGGCGGTGGCGGCGGAGGCCGTCCTGGAAACGACCGTCCCCGCCACCGCATTCGTCGCCTGCGAGCCGCCGACTGCGCCGCCGGATGTGCTGACGTAGACGTCCTTCAGCATCTCCGGATTTTGCCAGTATTGCGGCGCGACCTCCATGATCACATGATATTGGTTGCGGGCAACGTAGATGGTCGACACCTGGCGCTGGCCGAACGCATCATAGAGCGTGTTGTCGATCTGGCTGACGGTGATCCCCAATTGGGCGGCGGCGTCCCGGTCGATGACGAGGTTGGATTCGAGCCCCTTGTTTTGCTGGTCGCTGTTGACGTCCGCGAGATTCGGATCGCCCTGCAGGGCGGCCGCGATCTTCGGCGTCCATTCGTTGAGGTCCTCAAAGGTGGGGCCCTGCAAGGTGAATTGGTATTGTGCGTTGCTGGCACGTCCGCCGACGCGGATATCCTGCACGGCCTGAAGAAAAAGGGTTGCTCCCGGAACCACCGCCATTTCACGTCGCAGCCGTCCGATCACCTGATCGACCGACAGGGTGCGTTCGCCGAACGGCTTCAGTGCAACGAACATGAAACCGGAATTGGTTTGACCCCCGCCGGTGAATCCGACGACGGTTTCGACCGCGGGATCGTCCTTGATGATGCCGACGAACTGCGCCAGCTTCTTTTGCATCAGCTGAAACGAAATGCTCTGGTCCGCCTGGATCACGCCGACCATGCGTCCGGTGTCCTGCTGGGGGAAGAACCCCTTCGGGATGACGCGATAAAGGTAGAAATTGAGACCCAGGACGATGGCGAGAATCAACATCATTGAGGCGGGATGCTGGAGGGCGACCGTCAGCGTCCTCCGATAGGCGTTGAGCAATGCATCAAAGAAGCGCTCGCTCGCCCGGTAGAGCCGTCCATGGCCTTCGCCGGAATCGCCGCGAAGCAGCACGGCACACATCATCGGCGTGGTCGCCAGCGAGATCGCGAGCGAGATCATGATCGATATCGAGATCACCATCGCAAATTCGCGGAACAGGCGGCCGACAATGCCGCCCATCAACAGGATCGGAATGAAGACGGCGATGAGCGAAATGCTCATCGAAAGCACCGTGAAGCCGACCTCGTTGGCGCCCTTGAGGGCTGCTTCGAGCGGGGTCATGCCGTCCTCGATGTAACGGGTGACGTTCTCGAGAACGACGATGGCATCATCGACGACAAATCCGGTCGTGACCGTGAGCGCCATGAGCGAGAGATTGTCGAGGCTGTAGCCCATCAGATACATGACGGCGAATGTCGCGATCAGCGACACCGAAACCGCCACGACCGGCACCAGCGTTGCGCGCAGGTTTCGCAGGAAGGCGAAAACCACGACGATCACCAAAAGCACGGCAAGAATCAGGGTCCGTTCGACGTCGCGCAACGACGTGCGAATGGTCGTCGAGCGGTCGACGGCTATTTTGACGTCGATGGCCGGTGAAATCGACGCCCTGAGCTGGGGCAGCAGCGCCTTTACCAGATCAACGGTGCTGATGATGTTCGCGCCCGGCTGTCGGTAGAGGATGATGAGGATGGCCGGCTTGCCGTTTGCGAGACCGGCATTGCGGAGGTTCTCGACAGAATCGGTGACATCTCCGATATCAGAGAGGTGAACCGGCGCGCCGTTTCGATAAGCGATGATCAGGGACTTGTAGTCGTCGGCCTTGTTGGCCTGATCGTTGGCATAGATCTGGTAACGCTGACCTTCGACGTCGATTCCGCCCTTCGGGCTGTGGGCATTGGCGCTGGCGAGCGCGGCCCGCACGTCCTCAAGGCCGATGCCGTACTTGTAGAGCGCCTGCGGAATGAGTTCGGCTCTCACCGCGGGCAGTGAACCGCCGCCGACGCCGACTTCGCCGATTCCGTCGACCTGCGACAGCTTCTGGGCCAGCACGGTCGAGGCGGCGTCGTAAAGTTCGCCGCGAGTCTTGGTGTCGGAAGTCAGGGTCAGAACCATGATCGGGGCATCGGCCGGATTGACCTTGCGGTAGGTTGGATTGGTCCGCAGGCTGGTCGGAAGGTCGGCGCGTGCCGCATTGATGGCGGCCTGCACGTCGCGCGCCGCGCCGTTGATGTCCCGGTTGAGTCCGAACTGCAGGGTGATGCGGGTCGTTCCGACCGTGCTTGACGAGGTCATCTCGGTGACGTCGGCGATCTGCCCGAGATGTCGCTCGAGCGGGCTCGCGACCGTGGTCGCGACGTCCTGCGGGCTCGCGCCCGGCAGGGTTGCCCGTACGGAAATGGTCGGGAAATCGACCTGCGGCAACGGCGATACCGGCAGCTTGAAAAACGCCACGGCCCCCGCCGCCGCAAGACCAAAGGTCAGCAACGTCGTTCCAATCGGCCGGCGAATGAATGGCGTTGACGGGCCCATGGGTCAATTCGTTTCGTTCGCTGGGCCGGCTTCGCCCGAGGGACGGGCAAACCTCGTCGCCAGGCGATCGAACCAGAGATAGATCACGGGCGTCGTAAACAGCGTGAGCAGTTGACTGACCAGCAGTCCGCCGACGATGGAAATGCCAAGGGGATGTCGCAATTCGGAACCCGCGCCGGTTCCGAGCATCAGCGGCAGCGCGCCGAGGACGGCGGCCATGGTCGTCATGAGGATCGGCCGGAACCGCAACAGGCAGGCCTGGTAGATCGCTTCCCGCGGCGACTTGCCCTCCTGACGCTCGGCATCGAGCGCGAAGTCGATCATCATGATTGCGTTCTTCTTCACGATGCCGATCAGAAGGATAATTCCGATGATGGCGACGATGGTGAGATCATCATCGGCCGCCATCAGCGCCAGCAGCGCGCCGATTCCGGCGGATGGCAACGTCGAGAGGATGGTGACGGGATGGATGAAGCTCTCATAGAGCACACCCAGCACGATATAGACGGTAACGATCGCCGCCAGAATCAGGAAGAGCTGATTTGAGAGGGATGATTGAAACGCCAGCGCCGCGCCCTGAAAGCTGCTGATCACGCTGGGCGGTACGCCGATCTCGGCCTGCGCCTGCTTGATCGCCGTCACCGCCTCGCCGAGGGAAGCGCCTGGCGCCAGATTGAAGGACACTGTGGCTGAGGGAAACTGCCCGAGATGCGAGATCTGCAGCGGCGCCGTTTCCTCGCGGAACTTGGCCAACGCCGCGAGCGGTACAAGTGAACTGCCGACAGAGGAGGGAAGATAGATATCCGATAGCGATTTCAGGGAGTTTTGCAGGCTTGGATCGGCCTCGAGGATGACGCGGTACTGGTTCGAATTGGTGAAGATGGTGGAGACGATGCGCTGGCCGTAGGAGTCGTACAGCGCATTGTCGATTGTCGCCGGCGTAATGCCGAAACGCGCCGCCTGATCGCGATCGATTTCGACGAAGATCGAGAGCCCCTGATTGGAGATATCGCTGGCGACATCTCCAAGCTGCGGAAGCTGCCTCAGCCTGTCGACCAGTTTGGGCGTCCATTCAGCAAGCTGCACCGGGTCGGCGTCCTGGATGATAAATTGGTATTGCGTCTTGCTGACGGTGCCCTCGATGGTCAAATCCTGAACCGGCTGCATGTAGAGCGTGACGCCGGTCAGGGATGCCGTGCTGTTCTTGATGCGCCGCATGATCGCGGTTATGTCGGACTTGCGCGTGTCACGCGGCTTGAGATTGATCAGGATCCGGCCGTTGTTGAGCGTGGTATTTGTTCCGTCCACGCCGATAAAGGACGAAAGACTTTCGACGTCGGGATCCCTGAGGATGATGCTGGCGAGCTGCTGCTGGCGTTCCGCCATCGCGGCGTAAGAGACGGACTGCGGCGCCTCGGAGATTGCCTGAATGACGCCGGTGTCCTGAAGCGGAAAGAACCCCTTGGGAATGACGACGTAGAGCAGGGCGGTCAGGACGAATGTGCCGAGCGCGATCATCAGGACGAAGGTCTGGCGGTCGAGCACCCAGTTGAGCATGCGGCCGTAAATTTCGATGATCCGGTCGAAGCCTTCGCGGCTGTAGCGCTGGAACGCGTTTTCGTGAGTCTCCGCCTCGGGCTTGAGCAGCCTGGCGCAGGCCATCGGCACCAGCGTCAGCGAAACCACCGCCGAGATGAGAATAGTGACCGAGAGCGTGATGGCGAATTCCCTGAACAGCCGGCCTACCACGTCTCCCATGAACAGCAGTGGAATCAGCACCGCAATCAGCGACACCGTAAGCGAAATGATCGTGAAGCCGATTTGTTCGGAGCCGCGAAGCGCGGCCTGCAGCGGGGTGTCGCCCTCTTCGAGGTAGCGGGAGATGTTTTCGATCACGACGATGGCATCATCGACCACGAAGCCGGTGGCGATGGTCAGGGCCATCAGCGACAGATTGTTGAGGCTGAAGCCGAACAGATACATGGCGCCGAGCGTGCCGACCAGCGACAGCGGGACCGAGAGGCTCGGGATCAGGGTTGCTCGCGCATTGCGCAGGAACACAAAGATCACCAGCACCACCAGAATGACGGCAAGCGTCAGCTCGAATTCCACATCCTGCACCGATGCGCGGATGGTGATGGTCCGGTCGGTCAGAATTTTGACATCGATCGCGGCCGGCAGCGAGGCCTGCAGTTGCGGCAGCAGCGCCTTGATGCCCTCCACCACCGAAATCACATTGGCGCCGGGTTGCCGCTGGATATTCAGGATGATGGCCGGCGTTTCGTTCATCCAGGCGCCGAGCTTGTCGTTCTGGGCGCCGTCGATGACGTCACCGACATCGCTGAGCCGGACCGGCGAGCCGTTCTTGTAGGCGACGATCAACGACCTGTAGTCGTTGGCATTCCTGATCTGGTCATTGGCGTTGATGGTGTAGGCGCGCATCGACCCGTCGAAGCTGCCTTTCGGCGTGTTGATGTTGGCGTTGCCAAGGGTGGTGCGCAGGTCGTCGATGTTAAGTCCGTAGGCGGCGAGCTTGCGGATATCGGCACGAATGCGTACCGCCGGTCTTTGGCCGCCGCTGAGGCTGACAAGCCCGACGCCGGGAAGCTGGGAGATCTTTTGCGCCAGGCGGGCGTCTACGAAATCCTCCACCTGGGTCAGCGGCATTGTTTTCGACGTCAATCCCAGCGTCAGGATCGGCGCGTCGGCCGGGTTCACCTTGGCATAGATCGGCGGCGCGGGCAGGTCGGCGGGAAGCAGGTTTCCGGCGGCGTTGATGGCGGCCTGCACCTCCTGTTCCGCAACGTCGAGGGAAATCGACAGCCCGAACTGCAGGGTAATGACGGAAGCTCCCGCCGAGCTTACCGAACTCATCTGGTTGAGATTCGGCATTTGCCCGAACTGTACCTCCAGCGGAGCGGTGACGGACGACGTCATCACGTCCGGACTGGCGCCGGGATAGAAGGTCTGGACCTGGATGGTCGGGTAATCCACTTCCGGCAGCGCGGCGACCGGCAGGAATTTGAATGCCAGCATGCCGGTTAGCATGATGGCGATCATCAACAGGGTTGTTGCAACCGGCCGCAGAATGAACGGCTGCGACGGGCTCATTGTTTTTGTCCGCTTTCCGAACGTCGCTTCTTGCCGCCCGACTTGTCCTGGTCCGTTGATTTGCCGGGGTCAGTCTCCGATCGCACGTTGATCTTCGCGCCGTCCCGAAGTTTGTCGGCGCCATCGATGACGATGCGGTCGCCCGGCGTCAGGCCCGAAATAACCTCCACACGATCGCCGTCCGTCACCCCGAGCTTGACCGGGCGGACCGATACCGTGTTGTCGGCATTGACGAGGTAGACGAACGTGCCCGGCACACCGCGCTGGACGCCCGCCGTCGACATCGTCGTAACGTCCTTGTGGGTGTCGAGCAGCAGGCGGATGTTGACGAACTGATTGGGATAGAGAGCCTCGTCTTCGTTCGAAAACTGCGCCCGCAGCTTGATCGTTCCGGTGGTTGGATCAATCTGGCTGTCGAAGGTCTGCAGCGCGCCGTCGGCGATCTTGGTGGCGGCGCTGCGGTCATAGGCGGTTGCGGGCAGCACGGCGCCGGCCCGTTTGCGTTTCGAAATCGCCTGCAGGTTATCCTCGGGCACCGGGAACAGGGCGCTGATCGGCTTCAACTGCGTGATGACGACCAGGCCGTTGGCGTCACCGGGCGTCACATAGTTGCCCTGGTCGACGAGGCGCAACCCGACGCGGCCATCGAGCGGCGATACAATTCGGCAATATTGCAGGTTCACCTCGGCGGACCTGACCGCTGCCCGGTCGGCTTCGACCGTGCCCTGATTCTGTGCGACGAGGGCAATTTGGGTGTCCAGCGTCTGATGCGGTACGGCATTCTGTGCCGCCAGTCCCTGGTAGCGGGCCAGATCGACCTGGGCGCCCTTCAGCATCGCTTCGTCGCGTGCGAGTTGCCCCTTGGCTTGCGCCAGGGTCGCTTCATATGGCCGCGAATCGATTTCCGCGAGCAGGTCGCCTTTCTTGACTTCGTCGCCTTCCTTGAAGACGACCTTCATCAAGTAGCCGCTGATTTGGGTTCTGATGGTCACGGTGGCCAGCGAGGTCACCGTGCCAAGGGCGTTGAGGTTGATCCCGATATCGCCCTTGCCGACGACCTCGGGAACAATCGACATCGGCGCGGCGTTTCGGCCGCTAGAGGCCTGCTGGGGTGCACCGCCTTGCCGGCTCCACCAGACGATTCCGGCGACAATCAGCAGGGCCAGGATGGATGTCAGCACGAGCCGGCGGCGGGACCGGGGCTTGGCAATCTGCGAAACACCAATTGAGGGGGCTTCCTTGAGGGATTTTATCGGTTGGTCCATGAACCTGCCATCGGATCGGTGTTTCGAGCGGGGGCATCGAGTTCCCGCAATTCATGATTTGGGAGGCCTCGGAGGCCCTCAGGGAACCGCATTTGAACGCCTCCGGTCTGATGTTGTCGCATTAACAATCGGAAAGAATTGCATTTTTCGGTTCGGAAAGGGGGCGCCCGGCGATCACATTTTGGTCCGCGGCGCACTGGTGCCCGAGGAATCAAAAGGCACATTAGGACCAAGGCGGCATATTTTGGACCTATCCGGGGGCCACCACAAGGCCGCGCCAGACTGCGCAGTCGCGGTCCTGAGCACCGGTTTGGGCACTGGAAGGATGAGAGGGGGTGGCGGGTCAAACGATGTCGGTAGCGCGCGATGACAGCCTGTGCTTGCTGACCCCCCAAACCGGGTGTCAGGCCGCGACATCCCATAATCTGGAGGAGCCCCTGATCAGCGCCTTGCGTCCCGCGGGCGTAATAGCCGGCATATTGTCGCTCATCGTTGCAAGGCCAAGCGCAACGAGATCATCAAGCACGAAGTGGTTCAACGAAGAATTCCTCGATACCGGCACGCGAAGCGCTTTAAGCGCTTCCCATTGATCGGATGTGAGGGCGTAGTCGATTGCGTCACTCATGCTGCCTCAAAGACGTTGGCTTGCCGCGGGTGTTTTACAAATTCGGCGTGAACGCGATGCGACCCTTTTGCGTCGAGATTTCGGTCACGGGATCAACATTTCTTGAATCGCTGTGCGTTCGGTAGAGAAGTTTGCGCGCAAGGCGAAATGCCTGAAGCCGCTCCGGCATCTCATACGGGCGAATTGAGCTTGAGCCCGACCATTCCGGCGACGATCAGCGTGAGGCAAATGATTCGAACCGGATCCGTGGGCTCGCTGAAGATCACCATCCCGACGATGATGCTGCCGGCGGCACCGATCCCGGTCCATACCGCATAAGCGGTGCCGAAGGGCAGCGATCGCAGTGCAAGCGCCATCAGCGCGAAGCTGAGCAGGATCGCGACAACAGTTGCGGCCGTCGGCCAAAACCGGGTGAGACCGTCGGAATATTTCAGGCCAAACGCCCAGGCGATCTCGAGGAGTCCGGCCGCAAACAATGCAAGCCATGGGTTCACGGTGTTGCCGGCTCCGGCGGGAATGTCAGCACGCCATATTGGGCATAGCCCCGGAACGGACGCTCGAACTTCAGTTTGGCGCCGGCGGCGTCTGCCATGGCTGACAATTCGTGCTGGAGGTCGTCGCGCGGCGTGACGTCGAACATCGCAAGCCATTGCCGCAGGAGCGTACGGGCCATTGCCGGCAACCGCTCCTGGCCGCCGAAATCGACGACGTGCAGACTGCCGCCCGGTTTGAGGTGAGTGGCCGCCGCGCCGAGAACGCGGCGCCAGTCGGGGATCATCGAAAGACTGTATGAAATCATCACATGGTCGAACTCGGGGATGCGGAACAGTCGTTGCGGGTCAAACGCCGTTGCATCGCCATGGGCGACACGAACCTGGCCAGTGAGGCCGGCGCGCGTGACAGCCGAGATGGCGGAGGTCAGCATTTCGGTCGAGACATCGATGCCGAAGAATCGTGCATCCGGGTAAAGCCGGGCCGCCAAAACCAGATTTCTGCCGGTTCCACAGCCGATTTCCAGCACGCTCGCGCCCGCCCTGGCGCGCAGGCCAGATATCATCCGGTCGCGGCCAAGCAGGTAGTACCGCCGAGTTCCGTCGTAGATATGCCGTTGCCGGCGATACATCCGGTTCATGCGGCGTGTTGCTTCGACCGGCCAGGAGGAATCTGCGCCGAGATCCCGGGAATACGCGGAAAACATCCATGCACCTCGTCTTGGCTGTGATCGCTCACTCCTTGCGATGTTCGCGCGACAGGGGTGTGACAGAGCGAGACGCTCGCCGTCGGACCGTAAGAATACCGGCCTCCAGCGCAACGCAGCGACGATGTTCGCTTCCGCCGACTGTCGCAAAACTGCAGCGAGCCCGCGATACGCTCGTCAAATTGTTGATTCGAGGGATGGATGAACACGCAGCTTATCGCGGACGCAGTCCGCAACAGCAGGGACGAGGGTGAAGCGAGTGTTTGGGACAGGCTTTTCGCGTTCTGGTTTCGCCGCCTCGTCTATACCCAGATTTGGGAAGACCCGGTAGCCGACCTCGCGGCGCTGCGATTGCCGCTGGGATCATCCATCGTCACCATCTCGTCCGGCGGATGCAACGCGTTGTCGTATCTGACTGCACAGCCGGCCCAGGTCTATGCGGTCGACCTCAATGAAGCGCACCTTTCATTGCTCAAGCTCAAGCTTGCAGCCATTCGCGCCTTCTCCGACTACTCCGACTTCTGGAAATTCTTCGGTGAGGCTGCCTCGCCCTCCAACTCCGCGCTCTATCGCGCGCGGCTGCGGCCGATGCTTGACGACGAAGCTCGCGCCTACTGGGACAAGTGCAACATGATTGGGCGCCCGCGGTATGCCTATTTCGCGGACGGGTTCTACCGCCACGGCATGCTCGGCCGCTTCATCGGCCTTGCCCATCTGGTAGCGAAATTCGCGAGGATCGACCTCTCGGCACTTTTGACCGGCAAGCCGGACGCGCCCGAACGCATCGAGGCGCTGAAACGTCTGGAGCGGCTGTTTCACGCACCGCTGGCGCGGCTGATCACCGGCACGCCGGCCCTGCTGTTCAGTCTCGGCATTCCGCCGCAGCAACGAGCGTTGCTGGGCGGTGGCGCGCCGCTCAACGAAGTGCTTCACCAACGGCTGCTGCGCCTGATCAATGGTCACCCCAACGAGACCAACTATTTTGCCTGGCAGGCACTGCATCGCGGCTACCCCGGCCCCGGCGATCGCTGCCTGCCGCCCTATTTGCAAGCTTGCCAGTTCGAGCGCATGCGCAACGGCGCGGGACTGATCATTCCGGTTCATGCCAATCTTCGGCTGTTCCTGGAAAGCCTTCCGGCGCGCGAGGTCGATGCCGTGATTCTACTGGACTCGCAGGATTGGATGGCGCCGGAGGAAATACGCGCGTTATGGAACGCCATCGATCGCACCGGCAGCGACAACGTTCGCGTGATCTTTCGTACCGCCGGCGTTGAATCTCCGCTGGAGGGCGCAGAACTCGCGTCGTTGCGTCAGATCTGGCGCCGCGACGAAGAACGAAGTGCGGTCGGCTTTGCGCAGGACCGATCGGGAATTTATGGCGGCTTCCACTGTTACGGAAGGCGCTGAACGGACTTTTTGCTGCGCACTGCGGTTGCGGTTGTCTTACCGGCCGCCGGCTTCGAGCCATGCCGCGATCAGTGCCCGCTCTTCGCCGGTCATCTCGGTCGCGTTGCCCGGCGGCATCGCGCTCGACCACGCGGCGTTACGTCCGATCAGGCGGGCGTTGCGACGGATATGATCGGATTGGTCCAGCAGGATGCCCTTGGGCGCTGTGACGATCGATGCCCAGACCGGCTCCGCGCCGTGGCACATACTGCATCGCGACATAACGATCTCTTCGACATTGGCGAAGCTTGGCGCTTTCGACAGCGCCCCGGTCTTGATTTCCCGGGGACCGGCTGCGGACAATAGCGCGATGGCGATCATGCCGGCGGCGGCGACGCCCCATACCCACCAGGGTGATTTCCGATCCGCATGGCGCTCGTTGAAGAAATGCCGGATGATCGGACCAAGCGCGAGAACGATCGCAACGATCACCCAATTGTAGCGCGTGGCGAACAACAGGGGATAGTGATTGCTGATCATCAGCACGATCACCGGCAGTGTCAGGTAATTGTTGTGGACCGACCGCTGTTTGCCTTGGGCGCCGAGCTCGGGGTCAGGCGATTTTCCGGCCAGCAGCGCCGCGATGACCTTCTTCTGGTTTGGAATGATCACCACGAAAACGTTGGCGACCATGATGGTTCCGACGATCGCCCCAATCTGATTGAAGGCGCCGCGTCCGCTCAGGACATGGGTGAACGCATAGGTGAGGCCGACAAGGAAAACGTAACCGCCAAATGCAAAGGGCAGCTCGTGCCGAGCCAATCCCGATCTGCATGCGCCCTCATACAGAAGCCATGCCAAAATGAGGCTGCACAGACTGAACAATCCGGCCTGCAGCGGTGTCAGGTTGAGGATCGATTTGTCGACCAGAAACAGTTCCGCGTCCAGATAGTAGACAACGACCATCAGGGCGAAGCCGGACAACCAGGTAGTATAGGCTTCCCATTTGAACCAGGTCAGTTCATCAGGCATTTTTGCCGGCGCGACCAGATACTTCACGATCCGGTAAAAGCCGCCGCCATGGACTTGCCAGGCGTCGCCGTAAGCGCCTTCCGGCAGATCGCCGCGCGGCTTCAGGCTAAGGTCGAGATGAATGAAATAGAACGAACTGCCGATCCACCCGACTGCCGCCACCACATGCAACCAGCGCAGGATCAGGCTTGCCCATTCCGTCAGTATCGATTCCCACATCATTGTTCTCTTGCTTTCAAATACTGAGAATGCCGATACGTCATCAAAAGGAGCAAGCTCGACAGATCAACCGGAGGAATGGTTTGGGCGACGATAAAAGCCCGGCCCTTGACATACAATATAATAGTGTTTCCGTTCTGCCTGTGGCCCAATGCGCGGTGCAGATCACGGATTGAGCACGATGCAAACCGAACGTGCAATCGTTACGCGGCGCGACCTGCTCTCCCTGATCGGAGCGGTGTCAGGCAGTGCTGCGATGTACCATGCGATGACGAGCCTCGGGTTTGCGTCCGACTCCGGGTACAAGGGTCCGATCAAGCTCGACGGTGATCCGAGGGGCGCCTCCGTCCTGATCCTGGGCGCCGGACTTGCGGGCATGACGGCCGCGCTGGAGTTGCGCAGGGCGGGATACCAGGTTCGAATTCTGGAATTCAACAGCCGGGCAGGGGGCCGCAACTGGACGCTGCGGGGCGGCGATTCCTATACCGAACTCGGTGGCTTCCGGCAGACCTGCGAGTTTGAGCAAGGCCTTTATATCAATCCCGGGCCATGGCGGATTCCCTACCACCACCGCGCGCTTCTCGATTACTGCAAGCGCCTCGGCGTCGCGCTGGAGCCATTCATCCAGCTTAATCACAATGCGTTCCTGCACGCCGCCGGCGCTTTCGGAGGCGTCCCGCAGCGCATTCGCGACATCAAGACGGATTTCCAGGGCCAGGTTTCCGAATTGCTCGCCAAGGCCACCCAGCAGGGCAAGCTTGACGAAGCCGTCTCTAAGGAGGATCGCGAGATCCTGATGCAGGCATTGAGGAGTTGGGGCGCGCTCGACAGCAATTACGCCTACAGGGCAAACCTCATTTCCGGGGACTTTCGGGGCTATGCCCGAGAGCCGGGCGGTGGCGTTCGCGCCGAGCCGGTCCCCGGCGAACCGGTCAATCTGTCGGACATCCTCAAATCGCGGCTCTGGCGTTATCTGCAGAATTTCGCGCTCCATACATTCCAGACCACGATGTTTCAGCCGGTCGGCGGCATGGACATGATCGGCAAGGCATTTGCGAGGGAAGTCGGCGAGCTCATCCGCTACGATGCGAAGGTAACCCGGATCCAGCAGGACGACCGCGGCGTCACCGTTACCTATACCGATCCCAAGGCGCCATCGACGCCGCAACAGGCCACGGCGGACTGGTGCGTCTGCACGATCCCGCTATCGATTCTGAGTCAGATTCCGATGGACGTGGGCGGCCGCATGAAGGCCGCCATCGATGCGGTACCCTACTCGCCCTCCGTCAAGATCGGCTTGCAGTTCAGGCGCCGCTTCTGGGAGGAGGATGAGGCGATCTACGGCGGCATCAGCTACACCGACCTGCCCATTCGGCAAGTCGCGTATCCGAACACCGGATTCAACGGCACCGGGAGGGGCGTGCTTCTGGGCGCCTATCTGTTCGGCGGCCCCAATGCCTACGAATTCACATCGATGCCGCCGGCCGAGCGCGTTGCGCGTGCCGTCGAACTCGGTGCCCGCATTCATCCGCAATACCGGACTGAATACGAGAATGGCATTGCCGTAGCGTGGCATCGCGTGCCGTTTGCAATGGGCTGCGCCGGCAACTGGTCCGATGAAACGAGGGCGGAGCATTATGACAATCTCTGCCAGATCGACGGCAGGATCGTTCTGGCGGGCGAACACGCTTCCTATATTCCGGCATGGCAGGAGGGAGCCATTTTATCGTCACTGGACGCCATCACGCGGTTGCATGATCGTGTCGTCAAACCCTGAGCGGCGGGTGCAGGTCGAATGACGCGGGGCAAAGCCGGCCTGAGCACAGCCATCGCTGCGGCGCTGTCGGCAGCGTTCCTGCTGCTATCGCCTGGCGCATACGCGCAAGACACCGGGCCGTCGGCCTCGGAAGCTGCCTTGAGTGCCGGCCTTCTCGAGCAGAACGGCGAGCGACTGTTCGCCAATATCTGCCAGGGCTGCCACATGCCCGATGGCAAGGGCGCAACGGGCGGCGGAACTTATCCATCGCTCGCGGCCAACCGAAATATTGAATCTGGCGGATATGTCGTTGGCATTGTGGTCAATGGGCAA
This sequence comes from uncultured Alphaproteobacteria bacterium, assembly GCA_963742085.1. Classification (GTDB taxonomy): domain Bacteria; phylum Pseudomonadota; class Alphaproteobacteria; order Rhizobiales; family Xanthobacteraceae; genus Bradyrhizobium. Next base: position 191,825 of record CAVUKM010000010.1, read on the forward strand.
CGTGGAATGCCGCCATTCGGAGCGATGATGGGCGACGATCAGGTCGCCGCCGTTGTGAATTACGTCCGGACGCATTTCGACAACCACTATCCGGATGCGGTGACATCAGAGGATGTTCGGGCTGTCCGCCGGTAGAAGCCCTGAAATTCACCGGAAGTGGTAAGGGCGGACGCTGGCAGCGATGCCAAATCGGATGGCTGAGCCGCGGGCCAGGCCGTGCCGGGTATCTTGCCAGCCAACAGGTTAGCTGTCTGAATTCGATGGATCAGCGGCGTTTCCCTGGAGAGCAAGATGTTCGGAGCAATCGGGCCTGGAGGCCTCACTTCGCGGAAGAGGCCTCGGGGCGCTCTCCTCGCGGCCTCGATTTTGATTCCCTTGACGCTGTCGCATCCCGCGGCCGCCGAAGGGCTGAGCCCGCAACAGCAGCTTGCCTTCGACATCTATAAGGAGCTGATCGAAATCAACACCGTGACGGCGACCGGCGACACCGCGCGCGCCGCCGAGGCGATGGCCGCGCGCTTGCGGGCCGCGGGGTTTGCGGACGCCGACATCCACGCGTTCTCGCCGGCGCCGCGCAAGGGCAATCTGGTCGCCCGGCTGCACGGCACCGGCGCGCGCAAACCGATCCTGCTGGTGGCGCATCTCGACGTCGTGCCGGCCAACCGCGAGGACTGGTCGGTCGATCCGTTCAGGCTGACCGAGAAGGACGGTTATTTCTATGCGCGCGGCAGCGGCGACGATAAATACATGGCGGCCGCCTTCGTCGCCAATCTCATCCGTTACAAGCAGGAAGGCTACAAGCCCGATCGCGATATCATCATGGCGCTTGAGACCGACGAGGAAATCATTGACCGCGACTCTTTGGGAATCCAGTGGCTGCTCAAGAACCATCGCGACCTGATCGATGCAGAGTTCGCGCTGAACGAGGGCGGCGGGGTCGGACTGAAGGACGGCAAGGCGATCAGGAACAGCGTCCAGACCAGCGAGAAGGTTTCGCTGAGTTATCGGCTCGACGTAAAGAACAAGGGCGGCCACAGCTCCGTCCCGACCAGGGACAATGCGATCTATCATCTGGCGGAGGGACTGGTGCGTCTCTCCAAATTCAGCTTTCCCTTGAACCTCAACGAGACCACGCGCGCCTATTTTGAGCGAACGGCGCAGTTCGAAGGCGAGCAGACCGCGGCCGATATGCGCGCGGCGCTGTCGGATAAACCGGATCCGACCGCGATGTCGTTTGTCCGGCTAGCCGCCAATCCGGTCTATAACGCGCAGCTGCGCACCACCTGCGTCGCGACGATGATCGAGGGCGGACATGCGGTCAACGCGTTGCCGCAACTGGCGAGCGCCAGGGTCAATTGCCGGATCATGCCGGGTGAATCCGTGGCGGAGGTCAAGGCGACGCTGGAGCGCGTGCTCGCGGACGATCAGATCACCGTCACGCAGCTCGATCAGCCGGTCTTGAGTGCGCCGTCCGCGCTGCACGAGGAAATCATGGGATCGATCGAGAAATTGTCACAGGAATTTTGGCCGGGGGCTGTCGTGCTCCCGACCATGAGCGCAGGCGCCACCGATGGCAGTTATCTGCGCAACGCCGGCATTCCGACCTACGGCCATTCCGGACTTGCCGGCGACGTCAACGACATCCGGGCACATGGAAAGGACGAACGGATTCTCGTGAAATCGTTCTTTCAGGGCGAGGAGTATCTGTACCGGCTCGTCAAGCTGTTGGCCGGCGGCGGCCCGTAGCGGCAGGCGGCGCTTCAAGTCGCCCGCCAGCCACGGCAAGGTTCTGCCGTCAGTCCAACGGGCGGCCGTTAACCTGCCAATTCCGAATACGAGGTTGCCGGCACCTGCGACTCGATCGCCTTTTCTTCCTCGACTATCTTCGGCTTGCGCAGCCAGACATAGATCTGGGCGGCGATCAGCACGACGCAGATCAAAAGGAAGAACGCGCTGATCGGACGTTCGATGAACGTCATCAGGTCGCCGCGGGAGATCAACAGGCTGCGCCGGAAGTTCTCCTCGAAACGCGGCCCGAGCACGAAGCCGAGCAGGATCGGCGCCGGGTGGAAATCGAGACGTAGCAGGATGTAACCCACGACCCCGATCACGAGCGTCTCGCCGACCTGGAACATGTCGTTGCTGGCGGCATAGACCCCGATGCAGACGAAGAACATCGCGCTCGGATAGAGGTAGCGATACGGAATGCTCAGGAGCTTCACCCAAAGGCCGATCATCGGCACGTTGAGAACGACCAGCAGGATATTGCCGATCCAGAAGCTCGCGATCAGGCCCCAGAAGATATCCGCGTGCTGGCTGATCAGCTGCGGGCCGGGAACGATGCCGTGAATGATGAGTGCGCCCAACAGCAACGCCATCACGGTGTCGCCGGGAATGCCGAGACTCATGGTCGGAATGAAATCGCCCTGTACCGACGAGTGCGTCGAGGCCTCGGGGCACGCGACACCCTCGATCGCGCCGTGGCCGAAACGCTCCGGCGTTTTCGATATCTTCTTCTCGGTGGCGTAGGAGACGAAGGAGGCGATGGTCGGACCGGTGCCCGGAATCAACGCGCAGAGGCTGCCGAGGAAGGTGCCGCGGATCATCGGCCAGAACGCCAGCTTGAGGTCGGCCTTCGACGGAAACATGTCGGAGATTCCGACCTTGGCGTATTTCATGTCGACGGATTCGGTATTGTTGATGCTGTTCATGAACTCGGCGATGCCGAACATTCCGAGCGCCAGCGCGATGATCTCGACGCCGTCGAACAATTCAGTAATACCGAAAGTGAATCGCGGCTGACCGGTCTCGATGTCGGATCCGACGATGCCGACCAGGAGGCCGAGAACGGTCATCGCGATTCCCTTGAGCGGCGAGCCCTTGGCCAGCGTCGATCCGGCCAGCAATCCCACCAGCATCAGCGAGCATACCTCGGCCGGACCGAATTCGAGCGCCATCTTGACCAGGAACGGGGCGAGGAAGATCATCTCGGTGATGCCGAACGACGCGCCGACGAATGCGGCGATCACGGTGATGCCGAGCGCCGTGCCGCCCTTGCCCTGCTTGGTCAGCGGAAAGCCGTCCAGACAGGTGACGGCGTGAGGCGGATGGCACGGCAGGTTCAGCAGGATCGAGCAGATGGCTCCGCCGTACTGGGCGCCGTAATAAACACCGGACAGCATCAGGATCGCGGGCACCGGATGCATGCCGAAGGTCAGCGGCAGCAGAATTGAAATGGTCGCGACGGGGCCCATGCCCGGCAACACGCCGACCAGATTGCCGACGAGCACGCCGAGGAAACAATACATCAGGTTGTGCGGCTCGAGCGCTACGCCAAAGCCGTACCAGAGATCGGTAATCGCGGTTGAGATCACAGGTACACCCCGCGCAGCAGCGGAAACGGGATGTTCAGCAGGTAATGGAACAGTATCACGCCGAACACGGTGACGCCGCTCGCCAGCACCAGCGAAGATTTATACGTCGCCGTCTTGTCCCCCAGCGCGCAGACAAAGACGCAGGCGAACACCGCCGGGATCATGCCGCCATAATGCCCAAGGATGATGAAGAGGACGGGGCCGGCGAGAATGCAGAACCAGCCGAACCATTGCGGATTGTCCGGGAGGAACTTCTGATCGTCGGGTTCGGATGAACCGAGCGCGGTGCCCGCAATCAAAAGGCCAAGAAAGGCAAGGAGGGTACCGAGCACGACCGGCATGAAACCGGGGCCCATTCGGGCGAGGCTGCCGAATTTATAGCCGGAGCCGGTCACCGCGGCTCCCACCCCGAGCAGAAGCATCAGGCCGCCGGCATAGTAATCACGCTTCAAGGCGAACTTCTCCAACAACAGCGTCTCTCCGGTATTTTTTGGGTTGCGGACCCTACCCGTAGTGGCCGGGCCTGTCGATATAGCCCGACCTCACTTTTGCGACCCGGCAGGGACCGGTGTTTACCGAAAACCCTATCCCAGTTTATCGAACGATAAAATCGGCAAAATTGGCGCAGCGCGGCATCCATGCCCGACCCAAACCGGCCGCCAGTGTGATCGGCGCCTCCAGCGGCATCGAGCGGCGGGACCAGAATGATCCTGGCCGTTTTCGGGTGGCAATCCTTGCGGGTTAGGCCAGCCGGGTGTGAGCAACGGCGTCGCCCTCGCTCCGCGGAAGCGGACGAGGAAGCCCGCCGCCGGGCTCCAAACCGGGAAGGCTTGGGAAGGTCCGGTCAATTCCGATAGGAAGTGTCGACCCGATCGAGTTTCCGCAGCAGTGCCGGCCAGGCGAGTTCGCCGTTGCGGTTGGGCAGTTCCGGCCGCGGCTTCATCTTGTCGAAGGTCTTCTCCAGTATGTCCTGCGGCGGCAAGGTCAGCTTGGTGTTGCAGGACAGCGCCATCACCTGCACCTCGCAGGCGCGCTCCATGCGAAACAGCAGGTTGAATGTCGAAGGGATGGTCCGCCCGACGACCAGCAGTCCGTGGTTGCGCAGGATCATCGCCTCGTGGTTGCCGAGGTCCCGCACCAGCCGCTCGCGCTCGCCGATATCGTCGGCGATGCCCTCGAAGTCGTGGTAGGCGATGTGGAGAAACCGCATCGACGTCTGCGCCAGCGGGAGCAGTCCGCATTCCATCGCCGAGACCGCCATGCCGGCCGGTGTGTGCGTGTGCGCCACGCAGTCGACGTCGGCCCTCGCCATGTGGATCGCGCTGTGAATGACGAAGCCGGCGGCGTTGACGCCGTAGTCGGTGGCATTGAAGAGCGTGTTGCCGTCGAGGTCGACCTTGATCAAACTCGACGCGTCGATTTCCTCGTACAGCATCCCGTAGGGATTGATCAGGAAGTGGTCATGCGAACCGGGAACTCGGCATGAAATGTGGTTGGCGATCATCTCCGTCATGCCGTACATGGCGGTCAGGCGGTAGCAGGCTGCGAGATCGACGCGGGTTTGCCATTCCTCCGCGCTGACCTGTTCGCGGACCGATTTGACGACCTTGATGACGGGAGAGTTCACGGTGGGCATGGCGTTCCTCCAAAAGAACGGATGTTTCGATCAGGATACGTTCAAGCCGGGCCGCACCGCAAGCGGGTGCGGGCAGTCCTGCAATGCACCGCGGTCGAGCTCGCGAATTGGCGGGCCAATTTGCCGGCCAAAGTCGTTCGGCGGCTAAATAATCGGCAGGCTTTCCCACCACTTTCCCGCCGGCTTGCAGCCGTAACAGCATTGGACTTCCTTTGCCCGATCCGGTTCAATAGTGGCCAAACAGCGCATGTTCCGCGAGAGAAACCGATGAAGATGCTCGTAGTCGCAATTCTCCTGATTTCATCGCCTGCGTGGGCGCAAACGAAATTGGTGCCCAAGAGCGTGACCGCGCGTGTCGATCATTGCGCGCCCATTGGCCGCACGGCCGACGGCCAATTGGTCTACTCGATGAAGTGCGAGAATTTGCCCGCGCCGCCGCCGCCACCGCCGCAAGCGGAAGCCGCGCCACCGCCTCCCCCTGCCGAGCCGGAGGTGCGTCGCACCGGAATTTTCGGCCTGTCCTTCGAACGAAAACGGCCGGACGAATAGACCCGCTCTTTCCTGGTCCGCGAATTTCGAGAACCAAGGACAAGCTGCCATCGCGCCGGCACCCAATGAGCCTTTGCCGGAAACCGCAAAACGCCCTAGAATTGACCGCCGGCTGGAATGTTCCTTGCTCTCGACAGGTTTGGACAGGTTTGGACAGGTTTGGTGGCGGGATTGGCCGCGGTCTATTCCTACAAAGAGTCCTTCCACTGAATCACAGGTATTCTGAATGAGCCAACTCATTGTCCACGCCGGCGACTTCACCTTCCAGGCCCGTTTCGAAGAACAATTGGCGCCCAAGACCTGCGCGGCCTTCCGTCGGGCGATGCCGTTCGAGAGCAAGGCCATCCATGTGCGCTGGAGCGGCGAGGGGGTCTGGATGCCGCTCGGCGATCTCGATTTTGGGGTCACCTTTGAAAACCACACCAGCTATCCCGCGCCCGGCCAGATCATTCTCTATCCCGGCGGCATCAGCGAAACCGAGATTCTGCTGGCCTATGGCGGCGTGCACTTCGCCAGCAAGGTAGGCCAGCTCGCCGGCAACCATTTCATCACGCTGACCTCGGGTCTTGAGAATTTACCTGCGCTCGGCAAGACCGTGCTTTGGAAGGGCGCGCAGAAAGTCCGCTTCGAGGAAGTGTAGATGGCTGAGGCCGGATATCCCAGGGATCTCCATGGCTATGGCCGCAATCCGCCCGATCCGCGCTGGCCCGGCAATGCGCGCATCGCCGTGCAGTTCGTGGTGAATTTCGAGGAAGGCGGCGAAAACAACATTCTGCACGGTGACCGCGCCTCGGAGGCGTTTCTGTCCGACGTGCTCGGTGCGCAACCCTGGCCCGGACAACGCCACGCCAATATCGAATCGATGTTCGAATACGGCTCGCGGGCGGGCTTCTGGCGATTATGGCGGATATTTACCGAACGCAACTTGCCGACCACGGTCTTCGGCGTGGCGACGGCCCTGAAACGAAATCCGAAGATTGTTGCGGCGATGAGGGAAGCCGGCTGGGACATCGCCAGTCACAGTCTGAAGTGGGTCGAGCACAAGGACATGTCCGAGGCGGAGGAGCGGGTGGAGATCGCGGACGCAATCCGCGTCCACACCGAGGTGACCGGGCAGCGCCCGCTCGGCTGGTACACCGGGCGGACGTCGATCAATACCGTGAAGCTGGTGATGGAAGCCGGCGGTTTCCTTTATTCCTGCGACTCCTACGCCGACGATCTGCCCTATTGGATCAAGGGGCCGGCCGGGCCGCATCTGATCATCCCCTACAGCCTCGACGTCAACGATATGCGGTTCGTCAATGCGCAGGGGTTTGGCGGCGGCGACCAGTTCTTTGCCTACCTCAAGGACAGTTTCGACGTCTTGTACGCCGAAGGCGAAACCTCGCCCAAGATGATGTCGGTGGGCCTGCATTGCCGGATCGTCGGGCGCCCGGGCCGCGCCGCGTCGCTGATGCGGTTTCTCGACTACATCATGAATCATGAGCGGGTCTGGGTGCCGACGCGCTTGCAGATCGCCCAGCACTGGCACGCCAATCTTTCATATCTCGCGGCCGGCGCGCCGCACGTCGGGTAGTCACGACCCATGTCTCAGAAAGCGCTTTCCGACCTGAACGCCTGCAACAAGGACGACTTTGTCGGGGCGCTGGCGAACATCTTCGAATATTCGCCGTGGATCGCCGAACGGGCCGCCTCGGCGCGGCCGTTCGCGGGCGTCAACCAGCTGTTTGCCGCGATGAAGGCCGCGGTCGATCAGGCGGCGCCGGAGCTTCGCCTTGCCCTGATCAAGGCGCATCCCGATCTTGCCAACAAGACCCAGCGCGCCGCGGGCCTTACTGCCGAATCCAGTGCCGAACAGAACAGCGCCGGCCTCGACCGGTTGTCTGATGCCGAATATGGGGCGTTCGAGCGGGTCAACAACGCCTACCGCGCCAAATTCGGTTTTCCCTATATCGTTTGCGTACGCCGCCATACCAGGGATTCCATCCTGCGCGATTTCGAACGCCGCCTGCCAAACGATGCCGGGACCGAAACGCAGACGTCGATCGAGGAAATCTGCCGGATCGCGGCGTTGCGCCTCGATCAGCTGGTAACCGCGGAGGATCGGCTTTCGGTGCATGGACGCCTGTCGACCCACGTGCTGGATACCCATGGTGGCAAGCCGGCGGCAGGGATCGATCTCGAACTCACCGAATTGTCCGATCTTGGCGCCAGCCGCGTGGTGACGCGTACCGTTACCAACGCCGATGGCCGCACCGATCTGCCGCTGATCGGCGGCCGGCCGGTTCCAATTGGAAGATACCAATTGATGTTCAGCGTCGGGCCATACTTTGCCGCGCGGCAGGTGCCGATGTCGGACCCGCCGTTTCTCGATCGGATCCCCGTACGCTTTTCGATCAGCGAGCCCGAAGGCCATCTCCACGTGCCGCTCCTGGTCACGCCCTGGAGCTACGCAACCTATCGCGGGAGTTGACGACACCAGTCTCTCGTTGTCATGCCGGGACAAGCCCGGCCATGACAGCAGGATCACACGTGCTGCGCCGATGAAGCCGCCGCTGTTGCGTCCGCTTCCGCGCCAGCCTTGCTCCCGACGCCGTTGAAAAATGCATTGAGAATGACGGCAACGATCGCGCAGAGCAGGATACCGGATTCCAGCAGCGGCTGCAGATCGTGCGGCAGGTTGCGAAAGAAATTCGGCGCGGCGAGCGGGATCAAGCCGAAGCCGACCGAGATCGCGACCACGAACAGGTTGTAGCGATTGTTCTTGAAGTCGACGGCGGTGAGGATTCTCGCGCCGGTGGCGGCGACCATGCCGAACATCACGAGCCCGGCGCCGCCGAGCACCACGACCGGGATAGCTTCGACAAGGGCGGCCATCTTCGGCAGCAAGCCGAGCAGCAGCATGATGATGCCGCCGGTGACGGTCACCCAGCGCGAGCGCACGCCGGTGACGCCGACAAGGCCGACATTCTGCGAGAACGACGTATAGGGAAAGGTGTTGAACAGACCGCCGAGCAGCGTGCCGACGCCATCGGCGCGCAGCCCGCGGGTCAGCGCGTCGCGGTCGATGGTCTTTCCGGTGATCTCGCCCAGCGCCAGAAACATCCCGAGCGATTCGATCATCACCACGATCATCACGATGCACATGGTGAGTATGGGCACCAGATGGAATTGCGGAATTCCGAAGTGGAGCGGAAGCACGATGTCGCCCCATGGCGCCGCTGCGACCTTCTCGAAATGCATGACCCCGAGCACGCTGGCCAGGATCGCGCCGGCGACGATGCCGAGCAGAACGGAGACGTTGGCGATGAAGCCGCTTCCCCATTTGATGAGACCAAGAATGACCAGCAGCACGAACAGCGCAATGCCCAGCCCCTGCAACTGGCCGTAACCCGGATTGGGGAACGCGCCCGGAACGCCGTCGACCACTTTGGTCAAGGTTGGCAATCCGCCACCGGCCCAGTTGATACCCACGCGCATCAGCGAGATGCCGATCACCATGATGATCGTCCCGGTGACGACCGGTGGAAACAGCGGCAAAAGCCGGCTGATGAAAGGGGCGGCAACGATGCCGAAAATTCCGGCAGCGATGACCGAGCCGTAGATGCCGAGCAAGCCGATGTCGGGCGCCGCAGCCATCGACAGCATCGGGCCAACGGAAGCGAACGTGACGCCCATCATCACCGGGAGCCGAATACCGACGCCTGGAAAGCCGATGCACTGCACAAGCGTGGCAAGTCCGCAGGCGAACAAATCCGCGCTGATGAGGAACGCCACCTCTTCGGGCGTCAGTTTCAACGCCCGGCCGATGATGAGGGGGACCGCGACCGCGCCGGCATACATCACCAGCACGTGCTGCAACCCGAGCGCCAGCAGGCGGGGGGTTGGCAGGATTTGATCGACCGGGTGGATTTCGGTGGTCATGGACTTTTCCTTGGCTTGGTCCGTTGCGCGGACATGACAAACCAATACAAGGCCCATGCCAAGCAGCATGTGATTTTGCCCGTGCGGCGTTAGCCAAACTTCTCGTGCAGGAGCGGCCATAGCCGGTCCGGCTTGAACGGCACGGCGGTGAAGCGGATGCCGGTGGCATCCGCAAGGGCGTTGCCGAGCGCTGCCGCCACGGGATTGTAGGGACTCTCGCTCATCGACTTTGCGCCCATCGGACCCAACGCATCGGTGGTGTCGGCGAAAAATACCTCGGTGCGCGGGATATCGGCGAAGGAAGGCAGGTGGTAATCGCGAAATCGGGGATTGATGACGCGACCGCTATCGTCAAGCACCATTTCCTCGTAGAGCGCTGCGCCGAGCGACTGCGCGACGCCGCCCTCGATCTGGCCACGGCACTGCATCGGATTGGCGACCCGGCCGGCGTCCGCGGCGTGCACGCTCTTGAGTATCCGGATTTCTCCGGTGCCCTTGTTCACGGCGACGCGGAAGCCCTGAACATTGAACGCGACCGACCGCGGCGTGCCTTGCGAGGTACCTTTGGCGTTCAGTGTCAGGCCTTGCGCGCGCGCGGCTTCGGCGATCTCCGCGAACGACAATCGTTGCCTGCCGCAAACCACGGAATCGTCTTCGAGGCTGCATAAATCAGGGCTTGTCTTTGTTACTGTAGAAGCAAAGATCTTGAGACCCTCCGTCAGATTTTCAGCCGCTGCCTGCGTCGCGCGTCCGGCGACGAAGGTGCCGGTGCTGCCGTACGCGCCGGTGTCGTGGCCGCCATGCGCGGTGTCGGATTGCCGCAGGTGGACTTGATCCACGGTGGTTGCCAACGCGGTCGCGGCGATCTGGCGATGGACCGTCGAGGTGCCGTTGCCGAACTCCGCGGTTCCGACGGTCAGCTCGAATCCGCCATCCCCACGCAGCGAAATCCTGGCGTCCGCGAAATGCCCGTCCGGCGGCACCGTATCGATCATGGTGAGCGCGATGCCGTCGCCGACGAGCCAGTCGGAGGAGAGTTCATTCTTCGGCCCATCGGCCCGCATTGTGCGCTCGACCCAATCAAGGCACTGGTCGAGACCGTAGCTGCCGTAGATGATGTCGTCGTGGCCGGAACCCGCAGGCGACAGCATCGGGTCACCGGGTTTCACAACATTGCGGCGGCGAATCTCGAAAGGGCTGATGCAAAGGGCCCTGGCCAGTTCGTCGATCGCGGCTTCCACGGCGAACAGCGTTTGCGGCAAGCCATATCCGCGAAAGGCGCCGGCGGGCAGGGTGTTGGTGTAGGCGACGATGGCATCGACTTTCTTGTTCGGACAATTATAGACGCCGATCGACTCGCCGCACGAATGAAGCAGCACGGGGCTGGCGTGATTGCCGTAGGCGCCGGTGTTGGAGAGCACATCGAGCTGCAGCGCGGTCAGCTTTCCCTGGCCGTCGGCACCGGCTTTCACGGTCACGCGCATCGGGTGCCGCGTCGAGGTGGCGATGAATTGCTCCTCGCGCGTGAATTCAAGCCTGACCGGCCGCCCGGTCTTGAGCGCGGCGAGCGCAAGAATATCCTCGACGAACATCTCCTGTTTGCCCCCGAAGCCGCCGCCGACGCGCTTACAGAAGACCCGGACCTTTTCCGGCGGCAGATCAAAGATCTCCGCGAGCGCGCGGCGCGTCAGGAACGGCGTTTGGGTGCTTGAACGAACGTTCAGGACGCCGCTTGCATCGACCCAGGCGAGGCCACCATGGGTTTCGAGCGCGGCGTGCTGGACACGTTGGGTCGTGAATGTGCCCTCGTAAGTGACGGCTGACTGGGCGAGCGCCGCTGCGACATTGCCGAACTCACCATGGCTTTCCGCCACGATGTTGCGTCGCGCGTTCGCAACGCGCTGCTCAGGCGTCTTGCCTTCGTGGAGCAGGGGCGCGCCCGGCGCGATCGCTCGCTCCGGATCGACGACGGCCGGCAGGATATCGTATCCGACCTCGAGGCGCCGGCAGCCTTCTTCCGCCGCCGCTTCGCTCTCGGCGATCACGGCGGCTATCCTTTGCCCGATGAAGCGCACGACATCGTCGAGCAGTCGCGTGTCGTCCGGGTCCATCCAGGCCTTTTCGTGACGTGCGGTCGAGTACAGCCGATCCGGCGCGTCTTCGAAGGTCAGCACCGCGTGCACGCCCGGGATCGCCAGCGCCGCGCGCTTGTCGATGGAGCGGATCCTGGCGTGCGGATGTGGCGAGCGCTTTAGCTTGATATGTAACAGGCCTTCGACGGCGGTGTCGAAGGTGTAGCGCGCCGCGCCCCGCACGACCTGCGGTCCCGCGGGCGCGGGCAGGCTGCGGCCGAACGCAGCGCCTGCGACCGCATCCTCGATATTGGTCTTGCCGTTGAGCGCGTCCTCGATCGCGCGATATCCGGTGCAGCGGCAGAGGTTGCCCTTGAGCGATGCGCCAAGATCCTGACGCTGTGCCTGATTGAGCGACGCGCAGGTGAGAATCATGCCCGCGGTGCAAAATCCGCACTGGAACGCCTGCGCATCGAGGAACGCCTGCTGCATCGGATGCATGCCACCGTCGGACGCAAGGCCTTCGATGGTGGTGACCGCATGGCCTTCGGCGCGGAAAGCAGGGATCAGGCAGCTGTGTACCGGCTCGCCGTCGATCAGCACGGTGCAGGCGCCGCAGTCGCCGGCGTCGCATCCCTTCTTGACGCCGAAATGCCCGAGTTCGCGCAGAAACGTGCGCAGGCATTGTCCGGCGCGCGGGGTTTGCGGAAAATTCTTGCCGTTGATCTGGAAGGTCATGGTCAAACCAGACCCAGCAGCTCGGCGCGGATCTCTTCGGCGAAGCGCAGCGTCATGTGCTTGCGCCATGCCGGTTTGCCATGCACGTCGTCATGATAACCATCGGCGGCAATGTGGTGACGCAGCGCCTGACGCAGTTCGCCGGCGTCAGGAACCGCAGAAAACGAGAGCTGAACCGGCCGTACCGTCGATGCCGTCACGGTCAGCGTCATCGCGCCTTCGTCGCCGATGCTGCCGATCAACAGCGCGGCGGACCGCCCGACGGGCGTCAGCGATATCTGGCGAAACGCAGTACGCCGTTTCAGCGCAGCCATCGGAATCTCGATTTGCCGGAGCAGGTCGCCCGGCGCAAGGATGTTGCGCTGGTTGCCTGTGATGAAGTCGACGACGTTGATGCGTTGCTCGCCACCTCCGGACTTCCATACCGTGCAGAGGCCGTCGAGTGCCGTCGTCAGCGAGATCATCGGTCCGGCCGGCAAGGACATGCAAAGATTGCCGCCGATGGTGGCGCTCTTCCAGATCTTGAAGGAGGCCAGAAACGCGCGGCAGCACTGGTTGATCAGGGGTGCCGCGAGCCATTCCGGCGGACAGGCCAGCGCGTCCAGTTGCGCAACCGTGCAGGTTGCCGCGATCGTCAGCCCGGTCTCGCTGATCGTCAGCGCCGGCCATTTGAGATCGGCAAGGTCGATCAACCGTGTCAGGTTGCCCTGGGGTTCGGAGAACAGCCAGGTTCCGCCCGCGAGCCAAGCGTCGCCTGCTGTCCAAACGGGCAGATGCTCGCGCTGTTGCGGACGCGCAACTTCCTTGATGGTGTTCAAATCCATGGATAGGCCAGCGCTTTCAACGAAATGCATCTCCCTGTAAGAGTCTTGCAAAACCGAAGCCAACTCTTCCCCAGGTGAGCTGGTCTTTGAATTGCAAGGATGTCCCGGCTGACCGCGTCGTTGTTCAGCTCCGAAAGAGAAGGCCAGGGAATGATGGACCCAAAGCGGGCAATCTGGATCAAGGACCCTTTGGCCATCCTCGCTAATGGCGCCGAGCGTGGTATTGTCGTCCAGGACAGCAAGATCGTCGAACTGGTTCCGAGGGGCGGCCAGCCGGCCACTTCAGCGACGTTCTTTGAGGCGGGCGACCACGTCGTGCTGCCCGGGCTGATCAACACCCATCACCATTTCTACCAAACGCTGACCCGCGCACTGCCGGCGGCGCTCGATCGCGAACTGTTTCCGTGGCTGCAGGCACTTTATCCGGTATGGGCGCGGCTGACGCCGCAAGCGCTCGATCTTGGCGTCACCGTGGCGATGTCGGAGCTGCTGCTGTCGGGCTGCACCACCACGACCGATCATCACTACGTTTTTCCGGCCGGGCTCGAGGACGCCGTCGATATCGAAGTGGCGGCCGCACGGCGGCTCGGCATCCGCGTGCTGCTGACGCGGGGCTCGATGAACCGGTCGCAGCGCGACGGCGGTTTGCCGCCTGACAGCGTGGTGCAGGATGAGGATACGATCCTGGCCGACAGCGCGCGCGTGGTGGCCAAACATCATCAGCGCGGCGAGGACGCCATGGTGCAGATCGCGCTGGCGCCTTGCTCACCGTTTTCGGTGACGACATCGCTGATGCGCGCGACGGCTGATCTTGCCGGCAGGCTCGATGTCCGCCTGCACACGCACCTCGCGGAGACCGAGGACGAGAATAAATTCTGCGAGCAAATGTATGGTTGCCGGCCGCTCGATTACCTGGAGCAGTGCGGCTGGCTGAACGCGCGGACATGGCTGGCCCACGGCATTCATTTCAACGCGCAGGAAATGAAACGGCTGGGGCAGGCGGGAACCACGATCAGCCATTGCGCCTGCAGCAATCAGGTGCTGGCTTCCGGATGCTGCCCGGTCTGCGACATGGAGGAGGCAGGCGTTGCGATTGGCCTCGGCGTCGATGGCTCGGCCTCGAACGATGAATCCAACCTGATGCAGGAGGTCCGCGCCGCGTTCCTGCTGCAGCGTGCGCGCTACGGTGTCGGTCGCGTCAGCCACAAGGACGCGCTTCGCTGGGCCACCACGGGTTCGGCGGCATGCGTCGGCCGTCCGGAGCTCGGGGAGATCGCGGTGGGCAAGGCCGCGGACCTGGCGCTGTTCAAGCTCGATGAACTGCGTTTTTCCGGCCACGGCGATCCCCTGGCGGCGCTGGTCCTGTGCGGCGCCCATCGCGCGGACAGGGTGATGGTCGCCGGCAAATGGGTGGTGTTGGACGGCGCCATCCCCTCGCTCGACGTATCAGATCTGATCCGGCGCCACAGCGCCGCCGCGCGCGCGATGCAGGTTGGATAGGATTTATTCAAGGCAACGAAAAGGGTCCGGGCGTTGCCGCCCGAACCCTGTTAGTCCCGGGAGTGCCCGGCCCTACTTGCCGGGAATCTTGTCGTCGATGCCCTTGACGTAGAAGTTCATGCCGAGCACCTGGCCATCGTCGAGATGGTCGCCGCCCTTGCACTCGACGGTGTTGCCGCTCTGGTCCACGACCGGACATTTGAACGGAAACAGCTTGCCCGCGATGATGGCGGCTTCGGTGTCCATCGCCATCTTCTTCACGTCGTCGGGCATGTTGGTATAGGGCGCCATCACGACCATTTTCGACTTCAGCCCGCCCCAGACGTTACTCTCGGCCCACTTGCCGTCGAGTTCGGCCTTGACGCGGTCGATGTAATAGGGCGCCCAGTTGTCGATGATCGACGTCAACTGCGTCTTCGGCCCGAACTTGATCATTTCGGAATCCTGGCCGAATGCCAGCTTGCCGCGCTCGGCCGAGATCTGCATCGCCGCCGGTGAGTCGGTGTGCTGCATGATCACGTCGGCGCCCTGATCGAGCAGCGCCTTGGCGGCATCGGCTTCCTTGCCGGGATCGAACCACGTGTTCGCCCAGATGATCTTGACCTTGATATTGGGATTGATCGTCTGCGCGCCGAGCATCGTGGCATTGATGCCCATGATGACTTCCGGAATCGGGAACGAAGCGATGTAGCCGAGTACGCCGGCCTTCGACATCTTGCCGGCAATAATGCCCTGGATGTAGCGGCCCTCGTAGAACCGGCCGTTATAAATCGACATGTTCTTGTCGTGCTTGAAGCCGGTGGCGTGCTCGAAATGCACGTTGGGATATTTCTTGGCCACCTTCAGCGTCGGATCCATGTAGCCGAACGATGTGGTGAAGATCAGCTTGTTGCCGGCGCGAACCAGCTGTTCGATCGAACGTTCGGCATCCGGACCTTCGCTGACGTTCTCGAGATAGGTCGTCTCGATCTTGTCGCCG
This sequence comes from uncultured Alphaproteobacteria bacterium, assembly GCA_963742085.1. Taxonomy (GTDB): domain Bacteria; phylum Pseudomonadota; class Alphaproteobacteria; order Rhizobiales; family Xanthobacteraceae; genus Bradyrhizobium. The sequence continues at coordinate 207,421 of CAVUKM010000010.1, forward strand.
AATTCCTTCACCAATGCCTGCCGCGCGACTTCATGCTGGTAGGTCCAGCCGAAATCTCCGACCGGGCCGAGATAGATGAAGCCTACTTTGAGCTTGTCGGCGGCGGATGCGCCGAACAGGCTTGCGCCGGCAGTTAGCATCACTGTCGTCGCGGCTATGAGAATTTTTCTCATGGGTTTCTCCGGTTACCAAGGGGGTGGACACAGTTCATCCCGATGCGCACGCGCCCCATCGCGCGCGCTTCGGGTATTTATCGATCCGGCACGAATACCGTTCCCAGGGCCGCGGGCGCGGTCGAGCCGCCGGTTCTCGCGCGCGAAATCAGAACAAGCACGATGACGGTTGCGAGGTAAGGCAACGCCGACATGAATTGCGAGGGTATGCCGAGGCCGAGGCCTTGCGCGTGCAGCTGAAGGATGGTGACCGCGCCGAACAGATAGGCGCCGATCACCAGCCGGCCGGGCCGCCATGACGCGAAAACCACGAGCGCAAGCGCGATCCACCCGCGCCCTGCCGTCATGCCCGGGATGAAGAACGGCGTGTAGGCCAACGGGAGATACGCTCCGGCAAGGCCTGCGCATGCGCCGCCAAACATCACGGCAAACAGGCGTATCCGAAGCACGGGATATCCGAGCGCGTGCGCCGACACGTGATTGTCGCCGACGGCCCGCAGCACCAGCCCCGCCGGCGTCCGGTAGAGAAACAGCCAGACGCCGACGACCAGCGCCAGCGACAGATAGACGAACGCGTCCTCGCCGAACAGGATGCGTCCGACAAGCGGGATATCGGTGAGGCCTGGAATGTAGAGATGCGGAGCCGGCGTGATCCTTTCGCCGACGAAGCCGGCGCCGATCAAGCCTGACAGTCCGACGCCAAGGATGGTGAGCGCAAGCCCCGTGGCGACCTGGTTGACCGCAAGGCCCAGCGTCATCACCGCGAAGATCAGCGACAGCAAGGTGCCTGCGACAATTCCGCAGATGGCGCCCAGAATGGTTGAGCCGGTGAGCCAGGCGCCGCCAAATCCGCAAGCCGCCCCCACGATCATCATACCCTCGACGCCCAGGTTGAGTACGCCGGAGCGCTCGGTAACGAGTTCGCCGGTCGCCGCAATCAACAGGGGGGTGGATGCCGCCAGCACCGACAGCACGATAGCTTCAAGTATTTCCACGGGGTACCTGCCGCGAAGAGAACATAAGCCTGAACCGGTAGAGGATGAGCGAATCGCAGGCGAGCACGTAGAACAGCAGGATGCCTTGGAAGACCTTTGTGACATCCAGCGGTATTTTCATCGCGATCTGGGCCTGCTCGCCGCCGATAAAGGTAAGTGCGAGGAATAGTCCTGCAATTAATATTCCAATTGGGTTCAGCCGCCCGAGGAAGGCGACGATGATCGCGGTGAAGCCATAGCCGGGTGAAAAGCCGGGCTGAAGGTGCCCGACGGGTCCGGCCACCTCGATGATCCCGGCAAGTCCCGCCAACGCGCCGGAGATGGCGAAGGTGAGCAGAATCAGTTGATTGGAATTAAATCCGCCGAACCGCGCCGCCCGAGGGGCCGCGCCAACGACGCGGATTTCAAAGCCCTTGATGGTGCGGCCGAGCAGCACCGCCGCGGCGGCCACGACCAGTAGCGCAATAATCGCGCCCAGGTGCAGCCGTCCGCCTTCGACCAGAATCGGCACGGTGGCGACCGGATCGAACTCCGCAGTGGTCGGAAAGTTGAACCCGGCCGGATCGCGCCACGGGCCGCGCACGAGGTAATCGAGAAAGAGGTCCGCGACATAGACCAGCATCAGACTGGTCAAAATTTCGCTCGCTCCGAAGCGGACCCTGCAGATCGCGGGAATCAGTGCGTAAAGTGCGCCTCCCGCGGCCGCGAGCAGCAACATCGCGGGCAGGACCCAGGGGCCGGCATCGGTGCCATGGGTATCAACCGCGAGCCAGCTGCCGGCGACGGCGCCGATCAGGAACTGCCCTTCGGCGCCGATGTTCCAGACATTGGCGAGATAGCAGAGCGACAGACCGATGGCGATCATGACGAGCGGCGTGGCCTTCACCGCAATCTCCTGCAGCGAATAGCTGTCGATCAGGGGGTCGATGAAGTAGACCCAAAGCGCGAGAGCTGGATTCTTGCCGAGGATGGCGAAGAGGATGCTCATGGTCACGATCGTCAATCCGATCGCGATCAACGGCGAAACGAGGGCGATGGTGTTCGACCGCTCGGCCCGCTTTTCAAGCACTAGCTGCATGAGCCGTTTCCTGCTGCGCCAGGCTGCTTCCGCCCATCAAGAGGCCAAGCTTCTCGCGGCTGGCATCCGCGGTCGCCAGGGGTTCCGAGAGGCGGCCGTGGAACATCACCGCAATCCGGTCGGTGATCTCGATAAGCTCGTCGAGGTCCTGGCTGGTCACGAGGAGGGCGGCGCCGCCGGCGGCGAGGTCGAGCAGGGCCTGGCGGATCACGGCCGCCGCGCCCGCGTCGACACCCCAGGTCGGCTGATTGACCACAAGGACAGCGGGGTTGCGGAGGATTTCGCGGCCGACGATGAACTTTTGCAGGTTGCCGCCGGACAGGCTTGCCGCCTCCGGATCGCGCTTGGCCTTGCGCACGTCGAAAGTTTCCGTCGCGCGATCGACCGTTCTCAGCGTCGCGGCCGTGTTGACGAAACCACGCCGCACCATGCCGCTGGCGGCATGGCCGGTCAGCAGGGCATTTTCGGAAAGTTTCATGCGTGGCGCGGTGCCGTGGCCGAGGCGCTCTTCGGGCACGAAGGCCGCGCCAAGCTTGCGCCGCTGCGTGATGGACAGATGTCCTGCAGCCTGGCCGTCGATCACCACGGCGCCGGGGTCCTTGGACTGCCGCTCTCCCGAAAGCGCTGCGAAGAGCTCATCCTGTCCATTGCCGGCGACGCCTGCGATGCCCAGGATTTCACCACCCTTCAATTCGAGCGAAATGTGTTGAAGTCTCACGCCGTGCGGATCGTCCGGCTCCATGCTGAGATCGTTGACGACGAGGCGAGGTACCGTCGTCGTCCGGCCTGCGGCTGCCTTGACCTCCTTGATATCGGCCCCCACCATCATTCGGGCCAGCGAAGCCGCGGTCTCCGCTTGCGGATTGCAGGTCGAAATCTTTTTGCCACCGCGCAGGATCGTGGCCGTGTCGCAAAGGCGTTTCACCTCTTCCAGCTTGTGGCTGATGTAGAGGATCGCGCGGCCCTCGGCCTTCAGGCGCTCCAGCACGACGAACAATTGATCGGATTCCTGCGGGGTCAGCACCGCAGTCGGCTCGTCCAGGATCAGGAATTTGGGGTTCTGCATCAGCGCCCTGACGATCTCGATGCGCTGGCGCTCACCCACCGACAATTGCCAGACCTCGCGCTTCGGATCGAGCGGAAGGCCGTAAACGCCGGACACTTGTTCCAGGCGCGCCGACATCTCCTTGAACAATTCCTTGCCGTCGAGGCCGAGCGCCACGTTTTCGGCGACGGTGAGATTGTCGAACAGCGAGAAATGCTGGAACACCATGCCGATGCCGCGCGCACGCGCTTCCGAGGGCCCGGAAAGAACCATCTTCTCGCCTTGCCAGCGCATCTCGCCTTCGCTCGGCTGAATCAATCCATAGATGGTTTTGACGAGCGTTGATTTTCCCGCCCCGTTCTCGCCGAGAAGGGCATGGATCTGCCGTGGCCAGATCTCGATATCGATGCGGTCGTTTGCGAGAAAATCGCCGTAGCGCTTGGTCAGCCCGATGGTCTGGAGCAGGGGCGTTCCGCTGGAATGCGAGCCTGTCGGCGCCGGGTCTAACATTCATTTTCACGCATGTGAGGGCGGTGCCTCAATAGTGGGCTAGTTTGGACTTGAGCGTAAGTAGGGAAAAAGCGCCAGCGTTTGCTCATCTCTTTGGCAGACCTCCCCCATGATTCTCCCACTGCCATCCGTTCGACAGGCGTCGCCAATGGCAGCTCATTTCATGCCGTGCTGGGGAAAAGCCGGGGAAGAAGCTGTTGCAAAATTGTGACGGTCCCGGCCAAATTGAAGCCGCAGTTGAGGCTTGCCGCGAATATGAGCGACATCATCCAGTCACGGCGAAGGCGCGATCGATGCTTGGCCGGAGCCAGCCATCGCTGCGGGGCATGGCCTCGGAATAGCAAGAAAATATAATATATACAGGGACATCTTCTTATCGATCATATTCCCTTGCTTCTTCCGCGCGCGGCAAGCTTCCACGATTTCAATGACTAATGTGCATACGATCATCCCCATCCTGATGAAACTTGCGGCAATCCATGGAAAAACTTGAGGCTTCTCAGGATTAACGAACGGCGCAAATGTCTCCTCAAGGACCTCGATCATTTTCGATCGTCAACTTTGGGGGTAATCCGAAATGTCCTATCGTAACAAAGTAATTGGAGCGGCGTTGCTGTCGCTGTCGACACTTGCTCCAGCGAGCTTCGCCAGCGCCGCGGACCTGCCCTACAAGGTCAAGGCAAAGCCGGTTCCGGACGTTCCCTTCTTCTTGGTGGTCGATAACCGGGTAACCTACTCATGGATGCCCCATGGCACCGATCCCGGAGCTTTTAGCATCCGGCCGGATGGCTCGATCAACGGCAATACCGCGAAGTCGGTTTATTCGTTCACGCACTTCGATGTGTGGGCCTACGGCACCAACTTCTTCACCATCTCGATGTTCAAGTCGGATCACAACGATCCGGCCGGACCTTGCACAAACGCGGGCACCATCTTCGGCGCCCCCGCCAACTGCGCCGGTGCGACCGAATTCTACGGCCTGGTCCGCAGCACGTTCGGCTGGAACGAGCTCTTCGGTACCAAGTCCTTCACCATGGGGCCTCTGCATAACATTTCGTTCGAAGTCGGTGCCGACGGCGAGGCGGAAAACAGCTTCCTGGCGCCGGCCAAGCGTGACTTCGTCGCCGGTCTGCAGTTCGCCTTCGATCTTCCCTACAAGGGCTACATCAACGTAGCGCCCTTGGCCTACAAGGAAATCAACCACAATGCGTTCGACCAGTGCGGGCTGTTCGGACCTGGCGTTCCGGGGGTAACCTGCCTCGCGGACGGCAATACGGACTTCAAGACCACGTGGGCGGTTGAAATCAACTACTACATGGATCTCGGCTTCCTGCCCGAAAGCATGCAGTATTTCGCCATCAGCGGTCGCGCCGGCTTCTATGGACCGAAGGGTAACCAGAACGAACCGCTCGGCATTCTCGGTGGTGGAACCGCAACCAAGACGGAAATCAACAGCGAGCCGATCCGTCTGACCTTCGACGCCAGCAAGGCGATCTGGGGTGCGAAGTACTCCCAGTTCGTTACCACTTGGGTTGCCTATCGCTACTGGCAGAACAAGTTCGGCCTGGACCACAATGCTGCTCCCGGCGTCTGCACCCTGAACGCTGGCACTGTGAGCACGAACTCCTGCACCGAGCAGACCGTTTACGCCGGTGTTACCGTGAAGTTCTAATCGCCTGATCGATTTCAGGTGGACGATGGCGCCGCGATAAACTCGCGGCGTCATTTTCGTTTCCGGGTTTGGAAATCTCGGCGGCAAGAGCCCGCTTTTTTCCTTGGGCGCTACCACAAACCACCCGCACGGCGGAGCCGGCTCGGGAGGAGTTTATGGGTTCCAGACCCCGGCGTGGAGCGCTTCCGCCTCGTCCTCCAGCAGCGGGCCGACGACCTCGGTCGCACGCTGTCCGCGCTTGAACACCTCGCGGCACGGCAAATCGAGCGTTGGATTCTCCGGGTGGTTGCCGGTGACGGCGCGCAGGCGGTGTTCACTCAGGCCGTAGACCACGCGGCCGATGCCTGCCCAGTAGATCGCGCCCGCGCACATGGCGCAGGGTTCGGCGGAGGAATACAGCGTGGCATTTCGAAGCACGTCCGTGCCCAGGGTCGTGCAGGCCTGCGTCGCGAGCAGGCGCTCGGCGTGGCCGGTTCCGTCACGCGCCGGCATGTAGCCGTTCTCGCTCTCGATCAGGACGTTGTGGTTTTCGTCGACCAGGATCGCGCCAAACGGATGGTTGCCGTGGGTCATGGCGCGGCGGGCGACATCGAACGACCGGCGCAGGAAATGTTCGTCGAGTTCGGAGGTCGTCATATCAAGGCTCTGGCCGGTTCAGTGGCTTCATCCTTCGAGACGGCGCGGAGTTTATCATCGGGCGCGCATTCGCGCGACCCGTTGGCGCCTTCTCGGGATGAGGTTTAGATCCTCATGGTGAGGAGTGCGGCAACGCCGCGCGTCTTCGGACGATGCTTCACATCGCCTTGAGAACCACGAGGCCATGATACGCCGGCGAAGTCCACCCCAACGAAACGGGTTCTACCCGCGGCTGCTAAATTCATCATGCAGACGGCAGGCGTAAGAGGCAAGCGATCAATGCCCCGCCATGTGCCGTCCGATTTCCGTGAGGTCGGCTTCGCTGGCGCGGGCTTCATAGACGAGTTGGCCGTGAAACATCACCACCAGACGATCCGATAGTTCGAGCAGTTCGTCGAGGTCTTCGCTCACCAGCAAGACCGCGGCGCCGCGGTTTCTCGCGGCCATGATCTCGGCATGAATTTGCGCGACCGCGGCAAAATCCAGTCCGAAGCAGGGATTGGCGGCGATCAGAACCTCGACGTCGCCACCGAGCTCGCGCGCCAGCACGGTGCGCTGCACGTTGCCGCCCGACAGCGCCGAGATCGGGGTGTCCGGCGTGCGGGTCTTGATCTTGTAGAGGCCGATCTTCTTCTCCGCATCGCTGCGAAAGGCGGCGCGGTTGAGCCACCAGCCGCCGCTTGCAAACGGCGCGCGGTCGAATTCGCGGAACGCGATATTGTCGGCGACGCTCATGCCTCCGACACAGGCGTTCTTCAGCGGCTCTTCCGGCAAGAGCGACATCTTGTGCCGGCGCATTTCCTCGCGGGTGGCGTGGTAGAGGTCGCCGATGACGCGGATTTCGCCGCTTTCTGCCTGGCGCTGACCGGCAAGCACCTCGACAAGCTGCCGCTGGCCGTTGCCGGAGACCCCGGCAATGCCGACGATTTCTCCGCCCCGAACCGCGAGCGAGACGTCGTGAACCGCAACCGCCCCGGCATCGTCAAGTGCGTTGAGCTTTTCGAGCTCAAGCCTGGTGTCGCCGACTTCGCCGACCCGGGGCGGCTGGAGCGTCAATTCCTCCGCACCGATCATCATGCGCGCCATGCTGTCGGGGGTAAGGTCGGCAACCTTGCCGTGGCCCGCCAGTTTTCCGCGACGAAGGATCGTCACCTCGTCGGCGAACGCCATCACCTCGCGGAATTTGTGGGTGATCATCAGGATCGTCAGGCCGTCATTGACGACCATGGCGCGCAGCATGCCCAGCACCTCGTCGGCTTCACCCGGCGTCAGCACCGATGTCGGCTCGTCGAGAATGAGAAACCGCCGCTTCAGATAAAGTTGCTTGAGGATTTCGCATTTTTGCCGCTCGCCGGCGGAGATGTCGGAAACCCGGGCATTGAGCGGCACCTTGAAGGGCATGCGCCCCAGAAATGTTTCCAGTTCCTGCTTTTCCTTGGCCCAGCTGACGACCGCGGGGACATCGTCGCGCGCCAGCACCAGGTTCTCGGCCACCGTCATCGCAGGCACCAGGGTAAAGTGCTGGTACACCATGCCTAGGCCAAGTGCGTGGGCGTCCTTGGGATTGGCGATCGCCTGTTCGCGGCCACCGACAAGCACTCCGCCTTCGGTCGGGTGATAATAGCCCATGATGCATTTGACGAGCGTGCTCTTGCCGGCGCCGTTTTCCCCGAGCAGCGCATGGAAGGATCCGGGACGTACCTTCAGCTCCACCTTGTCCAGCGCGACGAAGTCGCCAAAACGCATGGTCATGTTGAAGGCGTCGACGCCAAGCGGCCCGCCCGGCAGTGGCGTCTCGCCGATGATCATGTCAAGGCTCCGATCAGGGCCGCGGACGTGGCGACGGCGCCGAACACGCCGCCCTGCATCTTGATCATCTTCAGCGCGTGATCGTGATTGCTCTTGTCGGTGGCGGCACAGCAGTCCTCGATCAGGACGCATTCGAAGCCGCGGTCGTTGGCCTCCCGCATGGTGGTGTGGACGCAGACGTCGGTGGTGATGCCGGTGAGGACGATGTTCTCGATGCCGCGCAGCCGCAGCATCAGCTCCAGATCGGTGGCGCAGAACGAACCCTTGCCGGGCTTGTCGATGATGGGCTCGCCCGGCAGCGGCGCGAGATCCGGAATGATCTCCCAACCGGCCTCGCCGCGGACCAGCACGCGCCCGCACGGGCCGGGATCGCCGATGCCGGCGCCGATCTGCCGTGATCGCCAGCGTTTGTTCGCGGGCAGGTCGGTGAGGTCGGGGCGGTGGCCCTCGCGGGTATGGATGATGTGGAAGCCCTGCGCGCGCATGACGGCGAGCAGTCGCTTGATCGGCTCGATCGGGGCACGCGTCAGCGACAGGTCATACCCCATCTTGTCGACGTAGCCGCCGACGCCGCAAAAGTCGGTCTGCATGTCGATGATGATGAGCGCGGTATTCTCCGGGCGCAGATCGCCGTTATAGGGCCACGGATAGGGGTCGGACTTCAGATAGCGCTCGGCCATGTCTTGAGCCTCGTTTGTCGATATCGGTTCATCGGGTGATCGAAAGCTCGGCCGGGGCCCCGGTGAGGGTGCGCTTCGGCGAGCAGGTGATGATCATGATCGCTAGCGTCAGAATGTAGGGTGCGGCGTTGAACAGGTGGTATCCCGACGTTACGCCGACCGACTGCAGCGCCGGCCCGAGCGCGGCCGCGCCGCCAAATGCCAGCGATGCCCACATGCATAGCATCGGGTCCCATCGCGCGAAGATCACCAGCGCGACCGCGGTAACGCCCTGTCCGCTCGACAGGCCCTCGTTCCAGCTGCCGGGGTAGAAGAGTGACAGAAATGAGCCGCCAATTCCGGCAAGGAAGCCGCCGACCATGGTGGCGCGCAGGCGGATCGCCAGAACGGAATATCCCATGGCGCGCGCCGCATCGGAGCTCTCGCCGGCGGTGCGGATCAGCAAACCCCACCGCGTCGTCCGGAAGGCCCAGTACAGGATCGGCGCCAGCGCGACGCCGATCAGAAACAGCACGTTGACCCGCAGCGCGGCGCGAACCTGCGCGACGTCGCTCCACCATCCGAAATCGATTGCCGGGAGCCGCGGCGCCGTCGGTTCGATCAGGGGCTTTCCGAGATAAAATGCCAGGCCGGTCCCGAACAGCATCAGCGCGATGCCGACGGCGATGTCATTCACCCGTGGCAGCGAGCAGATTCCGGCGTGGAGCGCGCCGAAGAGCGCGCCGGTAACGCCGGCGGCGAGCACGCCAAGCCAGGGCGATCCCGTGACATAGGAAATGCCGTAGGCGCTCATCGCGCCCATCACCAGCGTTCCTTCGAGCCCGAGGTTGATGCGGCCCGAGCGCTCGGTGATGCATTCGCCGAGGCTGACGAACAGAAACGGCGTGGAGACGCGGATGGCGCCGCCAAACACCGCCAGGGGCACGGTCCAGAGTCCAATCGTTCCGTCAGCCATGTCAGAGTTTCCCTTTCAGGAAGCCAATTCGACCGTAAAGAGCGTCGCTCGCAAGAACGAAGACGAAGATGATCCCCTGCAGCACCTGGACCGAGGCGTCGGGCAGGCCGAGCCGGCGCTGCAACAGCCCGCCGCTCGCGCCGATCCCGCCGAGCAGAATGGCCACCGGAATAACGGCAAGCGGATTTTGCCGGGCCAGGAAGGCGACGAGGATGCCGGTGAAGCCATAGCCTGCGGCGAGGTTGGCATTGGTCCGGCCCTGCACCGCGGCGACTTCGACCATTCCCGCAAGGCCGGCCGACGCTCCCGCCAGAAAACAGATGGTCATGATCAGCCTGCCGACGCCGAGGCCGACGATCCTGGCGGCGCGGATGTTGCCGCCGGCGACCCGCGCGGCGAAGCCGAACACGGTGTGATAGATCAGGATGTAGGACGCGACGGCCGCGACGATGCCGAACACCAGCCCCCAATGCACGTCGGTGCCGGGTATCGATCCGAGCATGTTGGCCGCGCCGATCTCGCGCGTCGACGGCTTGTTGAGGCTCGTCGGGTCGCGCATCAGGCCCTCGACCAGATGGTTGAGGATCGCCAGCGCGATGTAGACCAGCAGCAGGCTCGAAATCGTTTCATTGACCCCGCGGTATTGACGAAGCCCGCCCGACAGCATGATCCAGAGTCCGCCGGCGATCATGCCGGCGGCCGCCATCGCGAGTTGCACCGCCAGCGGCGATGCCCACTGCATCGCCAGAGCTATGCCGGTGGATGCCAGCGCGCCGACCAGCAGCGCGCCTTCGCCGCCGATGATCACCATTCCGAGTTGCGCGGGTAGCGCGGTGCACAGCGCGGTGAGGATCAGCGGGGCCGCGCGCGTCAGCGTATTCTGCCACGAGAACCAGGTGCCGAATGCGCCCTGGTACATATAGAAATAGAGGTCGAGCGGGCTCTTGCCGAAGAGCGCCACGAAAATCCCGAACACCCCGAGCGCGCCGACCAGCGCCGCGCCCGGAATGAGGATGTATTCGATGGTACCGCCGTAGCGCTGGAGAAACCCCGGATCTGCGGCCGGGGAAATCGCCACTGCTTCGGCAGGACCAGCAACTTCTGATGTCACGAAGTCGCTCCGATGACGCCTTCCACCAGATAGTCCATCTTTTCGAGTTCGGGATCCTTCTGGCCGCGCTCGGTTCCGGCCGAGATCACGGTCTTGCCCTTGTTGTCGACGATCGGGCCCTTGAAGATGGTATAGGTGCCGGCGGTGAGCTTGGCCTTGATATCGTCGGCATGTTTGCGAGCCTGCTCCGAGACCGCCTCGCCATAGGGCGAGACCTTGACGATCTCTTCTTTCAGGCCGCCGCGGTAGAAATTCGGAATTGTCTCTCCGGCGGCGATCATCTTGATGAACTTCGGATAGAGCGCTTCCCAGTTCCATTCCGCGCCGGTCAGATACGCTTTCGGCGCGAGCGGGGACTGGTTGACGTGATAGCCGCACACCATCGCGCCGCGCCGCGCCGCGTTCTCGACCATGGTCTTCGGCCCGTCGACGTGGCAGGTCAGAACATCGACGCCCTGGTCGATCAGGCTGTTGGTCGCTTCGGCCTCCTTGACCGGCATCGACCAGTCGCCGGTGAAGATCACCTGGGTGGTGGCCTTCGGGTTGGCGAGCCTGGCGCCGAGCGTAAAGGCATTGATATTGCGCAGCACCTGCGGGATCGGCTTGGCGGCGACGAAGCCGAGCTTGCCGCTCTTGGTCGAGTAGCCGGCGACGATGCCGGAGATATATTGCGCTTCGTCGATGTAGCCGAAGTAACTGCCGGCATTCTTCGGGTCCTTGTCGGTCCACAGGCCGCCGCAATGTTCGAAGCGCAGCTTGGGAAACTTGTTGGCCATCTTGATCATGTGCGGGTTGTAATATCCGAACGACGTCGGGAACAGCAGCGTCGCGCCGTCGAGATTGATCATCAACTCCATCGTCTTTTCGACGGCGTCGGTTTCCGGTACCTTTTCCTCTTCCACCACCTTGAGGCCGGGCATTTTCTTCAGAGCCGCCGCGCCTTGCGCGTGGGCCTGGTTGTAGCCGTAGTCATCGCGCGAGCCGACATAGATGAAACCGATCGTGGTATCCGCCGCGAAGGCGGTTCGCCCGCCCAAGGCTGTGCCGAGCGTCAGCGCCGCGCTTCCTTGCAAAAGATGTCGTCGTGAAATCCTGCCAAAATCCATGTGCCTGCTCCCATTGGCGGACGCACCGCCGCTAAAACGCGGCTTCGCCTGAAACGGCGGAGCCCGACACGCTTTGTCGCAAGCTTCGTGCCAGAGCTTTTTTGGTAAGCATTGTCAAATAAGTATATGAAATATAATAGTTATTATTCGATTTTGGCTTCGGTTTAAAACTTGGGCAGGAGCGCGCGTGATTAAAATTTAGGCGACATTTTTCGATTGTATGCAAGGGAGTTAAGCAACCCCTCGGCTTGGCCGCCTCGCCGTTGAGTTGGCAGGTCCCAGTCATTTGCGGCATCGCCAATCGGGCATAGGCTGCTACCTGTCTTGCGATTCATGCTCGGTTTCGCCGGCTCGCTGGCACCGGACCTTCATCGATCGGCCGAAGGCGTCTGCTGACGGCTTTGGCTCCAGCATCGGAAAAATATCATGAACGCGGAATCCGCCGGGCGACAAGTCTCTCCCCTCGGCGATGAGATCGTCGGCCGGATCAACCGGCTGGGAGCGATTTCCGAAACGCCCGCGCATCTTGCGCGCATCTTCCTTACGCCAGAGCATCGCGCGGCGGCCGAGCTGATCCTGACCTGGATGCACGATGCTGGAATGCGCGCGCACCTCGACGCGATCGGAAATGTCTGCGGCCGTTATGAAGGCGAACGGCCGGGTTTGCCGTGTCTGATGCTGGGCTCGCATTACGACACCGTCCGCGACGCCGGCAAATGGGACGGTCCGCTCGGGTTGATCACGGCGATCTCCTGCGTCGCCGACCTGCACAAGCGAGGGCGGCGATTGCCGTTCGCCATCGAAGTGACCGGGTTCGCCGACGAGGAGGGGGTGCGGTTCGCCTCGACGCTGCTGGGCAGCCGGGCGGTCGCAGGAACCTTCAACGAGAGCGTGCTCGCCTCGAACGACAGCGCCGGAATCTCGATGCGCGATGCGCTGACGCAGTTCGGTCTGGATCCCGACCATATCGGCGCGGCGGCGCGTATCAGAAGCGAATTGCTGGCCTATGTCGAACTCCACATCGAGCAGGGACCGGTGCTGGAAGCCGGGAAGCTGCCGGTGGGAGTGGTCACCGCTATCGCAGGAGCGACGCGGCTGGCGGCGAAACTGACCGGCATGGCCGGTCATGCCGGAACGGTGCCGATGGCGCTGCGGCGCGACGCGCTGGCGGGCGCCGCGGAATGCATCTCCGCGATTGAGGAGTTATGCCGCACCGACGAGGGCGGACTGGTCGGGACGGTCGGATATATCCAGGCCATGCCCGGAGCGACCAACGTGATCCCGGGGCAGGTCCACTTTACCATCGACCTTCGCGCGCCGACGGACACCCACCGCAAGCGCGCGGTGACCGATATCGTCCGGCAAATCGAGGCGATCGCCGGGCGCCGCAATCTCGCGCTGCAGCTCGACGTGACGCATGAAAACCGCACCGTGCCGTGTGCGCCGTGGCTGAGGGCGCAGGTGGCGGCGGCCGTGGCGGCGGAAGGCTATCCCGTGTTCGAATTGCCGAGCGGCGCCGGGCATGACGGTATGGCGATGGTCGACATTGCCGACGTCGGCATGCTGTTCGTGCGGTGCCGCGGCGGCGTCAGTCACCATCCGGACGAGCATGTCGATACGGCCGATGCCGATGCCGGCGCGCGCGTGCTGCTGCGGTTGATAGAAAATTTCCGGCCGCGCGATGAGGCCAACAAATAGAGCGCGGACTTTTTGGCCCGCGGCCGAATTTGGATTGTCGTGAGCATGATGCAGGCCAGTCCAGGGAGAAATCCATCTGCCGCGGGCTGTCAACCGGCAACGGTTGACCCTGCGCCCGAACGATTTGACTTGTCTCAAGAACGTATGTCGACAACCATGTTATTTGTTTAAAACCAGTACATATCAGGACTTGAGCAGGGCCAATTGACTGAGCCGGCGAAACCTTCGTCGCAGCACCTTCCCGCCGAGTCGCAAAACCCCGGACCGGGGAATCGTCCTCTTCGCGTCGGCTTTCTTGAGCAGGATCACGCGTCCGGATGGTGGCGTCTCTCGTCCTGGGCGTTCGGTCTTCTGACATTACTCGCGCTCGTTCTGGTCGTTGTCCATTTTGGCACGATAGAGAAATTTACGCGGTTGGCGCTGGCAGCCACCCCCTATTGGTTCTTTCTGGCATGCCTCAGCCAAGCCGCTACGTATGTGTGTGCGGCATTGGTGTGGCGGCAAGCTCTCAAACGTGCTGGCCATCCGCGACCACTCGGTACTCTTGTCCCCCTTGGCATAGCCAAGCTGTTTACCGATCAGGTGGTCCCGACCGGTGGCGTCAGCGGTGCGATTTTGGTCGCGCGAGGACTGGCGCGCCGGGAGGTCCCGACCAACATCGCAATGGGGGCGCTGCTGGTGGGGTTGGTTTCTTATTTCGCGGCCTACCTGGCGTCGGTACTGACCAGCCTTGGAATATTGGAATTACACCACCGGGCAAACGTCGCGCTTATCCTTGTGGTGGCGATCTTCGTGACCATTGTCGTGGCAATTCCTTCCGGCGTGCTTTGGATGAAGCAGTGGGGGCATCGGATCCCCGCCAGCTGGATCCAGCGATTGCCCGGCGCGGCGCACCTGCTAAGGGCAATCGCGGAATCACCCACTGATCTCTTGCTTGATCCAGTCCTGCTTGCCGAGACCATAGCGCTCGAATTTGCGGTTTTTGCTCTCGATGCTCTTACGCTGTGGCTGATGTTTCGCGCCCTGGGCGACGAGCCGGCGATTTGGGTGGCATATGTCAGCTTCATCATGGCGTCGATGGCGGCGACCCTCGGGCCAATTCCGCTTGGCCTCGGCACGTTCGAGGCAGCCTGCGTGGGAATGCTCAGCCTGCTCGGCGTCGCACTCGAGACGGCTCTGGCCGCAACCGTCTTGCTGCGCGGCCTCACCTTCTGGTTACCGATGATTCCCGGTCTTTGGCTCGCCCGATTTGAACTTCGAAACGATTGATCCCTTGCGCAGGGATTTCGATTCGGTGCTTTTTCGGAGCCCTTATCCCGCCGTCACGTCGACCAGTTCTTCGCCGTCGAGGACATGTTGCGCCTTGGCGCGGTCGAGATCGCCTTCCCATGCGGCTACGACGACGGTCGCGACGCAGTTGCCGATCAGGTTGCCGAGCGCGCGCGCCATGCCGATGAACCAGTCGACCGACAGCACCAGCACGAGCCCGATTGCGGGAATGCTCGGCACCGCATTCAGCGTCGCCGCAAGGATCACGATCGCGGAGCCGGGAACGCCGTGTGCGCCTTTCGACGTGATCAGCGATACGCCGAGCACCAGCATGAGATCGCCGAACGACAGCGGCGTGTTGGTCGCCTGTGCGATGAAGACGACCGCGAGCGTCAGGTAGATCGAGAACGCATCCAGGTTGAAGGAATAGCCGGTCGGGACCACGAGCCCGACCACCGAATCCTTCACGCCGAGCCGTTCGAGCTTGCGCATGATCTGCGGCAGCACGGCGTCTGACGACGCCGTGGCCAGGACGATCGTCAATTCCTCGCGCAGGTAGGAAAGGAATTTGAAAATATTCAATCCGGCGAGCGCCATCACGGTGCCGAGTACGCCGAGGACGAAGATCGCGACCGATACGTAGAACAGCGCCACCAGCGAGATCAGCTGCTTGAGCGAACCGACGCCGTATTTCCCGACCGTATAGGCCACCGCGCCAAGCACGCCGAGCGGCGCCACGCGTACGATCAGCCCCATCGTCCGGAACAGCACGGTCGATACGGCGTCGATCAGCGAGGTAATCCTCTCGCCCTTTTCACCGCCGACCAGGGCAAGGCTGGTGCCGAACAGGATCGCGAAAAACAGCACCTGCAGCACGTCGTTGCGCGACAGCGCGTCGAACGAGGTGGTCGGGATGATGTTCATGAGGAAGCTGCCGATACCTTCGCCCTTCAGCTTCTTGGCGTTGCCGGCATAATTGCTGAGCGCGTTCGCATCAAGCGCCGACAGATCGATGTTCATGCCGTGGCCGGGGCCGAAGAGATAGGCCAGCAACAGTCCGACCACCAGCGCTACCGTGGTCATCACCTCGAAATAGACCAGCGCCTTGACGCCGACGCGCCCGACCTTCCTGAGGTCGCCGGCGCCCGCGATGCCATGCACCACGACGCAGAACACGATCGGCGCAACGATCATGGAAATCAGCTTCAGGAAGGCGTCGCTGAAGATCTTCAGGCTGACGGCAAATTCGGGAGACGCCATTCCCAGCACGATCCCCAGCAGCAGGGCCGCAAGGACCTGCACAAACAGCGATGAATAAAGCGGCTTTCGCGCAACCGGCGCGGCGGTAGTGATGGTCGCCATCGAACGTTCCCCGTCGATCCAGATATCTCAAGTCAAGCCGTGGTCGAGCAGCAAATTCCGCGCCGGAAATACCAAAGCCGATCCTGAATTCTCGGAGGATAATCTTTCAGGCGGCCGCCTGACGGTCAACCTTGGCGACCCCCGGGCCAGGTCTTGGCGAGGAAATCGAAGTCTTGGCAAGGAAGCGAAGTCTTGGCGAGGAATCGAAACTCCCGACCCGATTGACGCCCGCAATGTTCCGTCCGCTCGCGAATGGCGGACAAGACCGCGCGCGTCCCTCACTGGCGGCATCGCGCTCAACGAATGTGCAGGTGGACGTCGAAAGTGGTTGGCGCGGCCGGCGGTGAATGGCTTCTGCAAAATACAACTAGCTGAAAACAGGGAGGATTCCGAAACGCAATGCCGCCCGGATGCATTGTACACAATGGCACGGGCCTTGCTTGGTTCATTCCGAGAGTTCTCTCGCCGGGGATGCGCAGGTTATGGCGAACTCAAAGCAGCTATCAAGCAGCACAGTCGTGGCGGAGCCGGAGCCGATCGAGCTCGACTGGTCAGCCACAGCCCTTGTCATCATCGATATGCAGCGCGATTTCATGGAGCCGGGCGGCTTCGGCGAAACGCTGGGCAATGATGTCTCGCGGCTCGCAACCGCGGTGAAGCCGATCGCATCGGTGCTGAGCGCGGCGCGCGATCTCGGAATGCTGGTCGTGCACACCCGCGAGGGCCATCTGCCCGATCTGTCGGATGCGCCGCCGGCGAAGGTTGAGCGCGGCGCGCCAAGTCTTCGCATCGGCGATCCCGGTCCGATGGGACGCATCCTGATCCGCGGCGAGGCCGGTCACGACATCATTCCGGAGCTTTACCCGCTCGACAGCGAGATCGTGATCGACAAGCCCGGTAAGGGCGCGTTCTACGCCACCGAACTCGGCGACATCCTGCAGAAATACGGGATCGAGAATTTGCTGGTATGCGGCGTGACCACCGAGGTTTGCGTCAATACCACCGTGCGCGAGGCCAACGACCGCGGCTATCGCTGCGTCGTGCTGGCCGATGGCTGCGCATCCTATTTCCCCGAATTCCACGAGATGGGCCTGAAAATGATCAAGGCCCAGGGTGGCATCTTCGGCTGGGTCAGCGACTCGGCCGCAGTCCTCAAGGCAATGACACCGGAGACATCGAACATATTGGCAGCGGGAGCATCAAAATGAGCACGAGCATTTCTGCCGGAAAGTCCGGCTTCAAGCCGGCGTTGTGGACGCCGGGCGATTGGAACGCCTTCTTCGGTTTTGGCACCAACATTCTGGTCAATATGCTGGTGCTCACGGGGCTGTTGCGCTTCGTGCTGAAAATGCCTGATACGCTGGTGTTCGGCCGTATCCTGCCGGCGCTCGGCCTGATGATGTGCCTGTCGACGTTTTACTACGCCTGGCTCGCTTATCGGCTGGCCCAGAAGACCGGCCGCACCGACGTCTGCGCGCTGCCTTCGGGCGTCAGCGTGCCGCATATGTTCATCGTCACCTTCGTGATCATGCTGCCGATCACGATCAAGACCGGCGATCCGATGAAGGGCTGGGCGGCCGGCCTCGTCTGGGTGTTCTTCCAGAGTTTTATCCTGATGATCGGCGGCTTCATCGCGCCGTACATTCGCAAGATTACGCCGCGCGCGGCGCTGCTCGGCACGCTCGCCGGCGTCTCCGTGACATTCATCTCGATGCGGCCTGCGCTGGAAATGTACATGACGCCGCAGATCGGACTGATCTGCTTCGCGATCATCCTGGTGAGCTGGTTCGGCGGCGTGAAGTATCTCAAGGGAATCCCCGCCGGCCTCGTTGCCATTGCGGCCGGCATGATCATCGCGTGGGGGTCCAACCTGTTCGGTCTCGGGCTCGGCGGGCTGAGCGTCAAGGGCGTCGGCGACGCGTTTGCGAGCTTCGGCTTCTCGGTGCCGCTGCCGGCGATCGGCCAGGTTTTCTCGGGCTTCGAATTCCTCGGCATCATTCTTGTGACCGCCATCCCGTTCGGCATTTACGATCTCGTCGAGGCGATGGACAACGTCGAGAGCGCGGAAGCCGCCGGCGACGAATATCCGACCACGCGCGTTCTGACGGCCGACGGCGTCGTCAGTCTGATCGGCTGCCTGATGGGGAATCCGTTTATCAACGCCGTCTATATCGGTCATCCCGGATGGAAGGCGATGGGCGGCCGGATCGGCTATTCGGCCGCGACCGGAATCATGGTGGTCGTGCTTTCGTGGTTCGGCATCATCTCGGTGATGCTGGCGCTGGTGCCGGTGGTGGCGATTTCGCCGATCCTGCTCTACATCGGCATGCTGATCGGCGCGCAGGCGTTCCAGACCACGCCGATCAAGCACGCACCCGCCGTCGTGCTCGCTTTGGCGCCACATCTCGCCGCATGGGCCAAGCTGCAAATCGACACCATGCTGGGCG
Organism: uncultured Alphaproteobacteria bacterium; assembly: GCA_963742085.1. Lineage (GTDB taxonomy): Bacteria > Pseudomonadota > Alphaproteobacteria > Rhizobiales > Xanthobacteraceae > Bradyrhizobium. The sequence continues at coordinate 225,967 of CAVUKM010000010.1, forward strand.
CGACCGTCAACGCTGCACAGGCGGTTGGCGGCCTTGCCGCCGACAAGGTGGGAGCGGTCAAGAGCGCGGCGATCGCGTCGCTGCCGCAACAGGGCGTGCTCTATCACGGGCTGGAAGTGATGGGCGGCGGCTCAATCCTCGCGGGTCTCGTGCTCGGTGCGGTCGGTGTGTTCATCATCGAGCGCGATTTTGTGAAGGCTTCGGCGTTCTCGCTCGCCGGCGCGGTGCTGACCTATTTCGGCTTCATGCATGGCGAAGCGGTCGGTATCGGCGGCGGCTTCGGTGTGACCCCCGGCGTCGCATTGGCCTACGCGGTGGTCGCGGCCGCCTTCTTCGCCGTCGGGAAGTTCGGCGCCAGCACTTCCTATGTTCCGCAGCACGATATGCCGCTCGCGGCGCCGGCGGAATGAACACGAGAAGCGAAAGTCCGGCGTCGGATTACCGAGGCCGGACTCGTTCTCGCGGCGAGGCTTACACCGACCCGACGAATATCTAGCCACAGCGACCGTGCCACACGCTTGCTAGATGGAATTTGGTGCCGAGCCGTATACTTATAGTTCGTGTCAGGGCGCCGTCGCGCCACGAGCAAAAGAGATAGAACACGCGAACGCGGCCATTGCCCGGCGGAATAGCCGAGATCGCTGCAGCTTTCGGCTGCGTCCGAGGCGCCCTTGCGGACCTGGAACAATTCCCGACCCTTGCTTTTCGAATCGTAACGCGTTACAATGTAACGCGTTACAGATGGAGAAATCCGATGACGGCGCCAGCCGAAAGGATGAAGATGATGCGGCAACGGCGGCGCGCGCGGGGTCTGCGTGAACTGCGTCTGGTGGTTGCCGACGCCCGCTCGCGGGTGGTACGGCGGCGACTGGCGAAGCAGGTCGCCAGTCTCGACCGCGAACGCGAGCGCGACGCGCTGCAATGGATCGAGTCGGTCTCCGAGTTTGACGCAGATGCGACGCGGTGACGTTGTGACTGTTGCCGCGGCCGGCGACTACGGCAAGCCCCGCCCCGCGGTCATCGTGCAGACGGACGCCTTTCCGGAGAGCCATGCCTCTGTGGTGGTCTGCCAGTTAACTTCCGAGTTGGCGGATGCTCCGGATTTTCGCGTCACCATAGAGCCAAAGCCCGAAAATGGATTGCGGTTCAAATCGCAGGTAATGACCGACAAGCCGGTCACCGTGAGACGCGAGCGGATCGGACAAAAGATCGGGCGTCTCGGCGACCAGGACATGGCTCGGCTCGGAATCGCTTTGGCGTTTGTCCTGGGGCTAGCGGATTAGCAAGCGTCGGGTCCAGTCGAAGGACAGCAAGAGTCTCGATCGGTTGTGGACGGACCGATGCGGTGTTTTCGGACGCCCGGCAATGATATTGTGATGCAAAGCCGCAAACGAGCGCCCCACGGCCGACGAAGATGGGCAATACTCGTTCGCCGTGGCGCCATGATGCTGTCGGGCTATGATTCTGATCGGCCTGCCGGGCCGGCTGGATGGCTCCATCACCGCCTAGCGAAACTCGTCGATGCGATCGGGATTGGCTGTGAAGATGCAGCTCGTTATGTTGAGTGCGCCAGGCATGTTACCTCACTTCGATCCTGGCCTGGTCAGCCACTTCCTTCCAGGTGGCGATATCCTGCTTGATAAAGCTGGCGAAAGCCTCGGGCGAGCTGCCGACGATCTGGATCGCCTGCTTCTCGAGCAGCGTCCTGGTGTCCGGGTCATTTAACGCCTTCAGGATTTCGGCGTTGAGCCTGGCGATGATTGCAGGCGGCGTATTGGCCGGCGCCAGGATTCCGTGCCACGCGATCGCATCGAAGCCGGGATAGCCACTTTCGGCAATCGTCGGTACGTCCGGCGCGACCGGCGAGCGATTCGCGCTGGTTACCGCCAGCGCGACCAGGGCGCCGGATTTCACATATTGCAGCGCCGAGATCGGGTCGGAGAACACCATCTGCACCTGGCCGGCGAGCAGGTCGGTAACCGCAAGCGCGGTGCCGCGATAGGGAATATGCGTCATCTTGATCCCGGCCTTGCCGGCGAACAGCTCGGTGACCAGGTGGTTGGAGGCACCGACGCCCGTGGTGCCGTAGTTCAATCCGCCCGGCTTGTTCCTGGCGAGCGTGACGAACTCCCTCAGCGTCTTCACGCCCAGCGCGGAATTGACGACCATGACGTAGGGATAGGTGGTTGTCAGGCAGATCGGTGAAAAATCCTTCACCGGGTCGTACGGTAGATTTTTGTAGACGGCGGGGTTGATCGAAATAGGTCCGGATTGCCCCAGCAGAAGGGTATAGCCGTCGGGCTCGGATTTTTTCACGAATTCAGCACCGATGATCGCTCCGGCACCGCCGCGGTTCTCGACCACGATGGATTGTCCGAGCGCCTTGCCGATGCGCGTGGCAAGGACACGCGCAGTTGAATCGGCGGAGCCGCCGGCGGCATAGGGCACGATCAGATGGATCGAACGCGAGGGATAGTCGTCGGCATGCGCGGCATCCGTCCGGGCGGAGCCGGATGCAAGGGCCAGAAGCACAAGGGCAAGCGCAAGACGCTTCGACGGGATTTGCATGGTGCCGGTCATTTCAGGTTGATCGCTCGTCGGCGGCACCATAGAGCGTTTTCGAGCGAAGTGGATACCGGTTCGCTCGAAAACGCTCTAGGTTGCGCTTTTTCGCCACCCTGCGATGCTCCGGCCAGATTTCAAGTGAGGATGACAATGCTGCACAAACCCGGCGTGACCGAGAGCCTTGCTCAACACGTTGTTGCAACGCGATGGGACGACATCCCCCCGCAGGTGCGGCATCAGGCCAAACGATCCCTGATGAATTTCTTCGCTGTCACCCTCGCCGGGTGCCGCTCCTCGCCGGTCGAGACGGCGCTACGCTCGCTCGCCGAGTTTTCCGGCGGCCGGCAAGTCACCGTGGTTGGCCGCACCGAGCGCCTGGATGCGCTGAGCGCCGCTTTTCTCAACGCCGCCGGTGCCAATGTTCATGACTTCTGCGACACCCATGTTCGGACGGTGATCCATCCGACCGCGCCGGTGGCGGCGGCGCTGCTGGCCTATGCCGAATTGCGGCAGGCGAGCGGCCCCGATCTGCTGCTGGCCCTTATCCTCGGCAACGAGGTGCAGGCCCGCATCGGGCTTGCGATATCGCCCAGCCACTACGCGAGGGGCTGGCACATCACCTCGACCTGCGGCGTGTTCGGCGCCGCCGCCGGCAGCGGCAGGCTGGCGGCGCTGAGCGCGCGCCAGATCGTGTGGGCGCTTGGCATCGCGGCCACGCAATCCTCTGGGCTGTGCGAGTGTCTGGGCACGCCGGCCAAAAGCGTGAGCGTCGGCAACGCGGCGCGGAACGGGCTGTGGTCGGCGCTGTTGGCGGAAAAAGGATTTGACGGGCCGCCGGAGCCGCTCGCAGGTGTCCAGGGCTTCTACCATGCGCTGGCGGAAACGCCGGATTTGTCGCTTGTCACCGATGGCTGGGGCGAACGCTGGGAGATCATGGCGACCTCCTACAAGCCGTATCCGTGCGGCTTTGTGATCCATCCCGTGCTCGATTGCGTGCTGGACTGGCGGCGCGATAATCCGGCCGCGGATGTGACGCGCGTCGTGGTGCGCGGCCACCCGCTGCTGGGCATCCGCGCCGACCGGCCGGATATCTCGACCGGCCGCGAGTCGCAGGTCAGTGTGCAGCATGCGGTCGCCGCCGCCCTGGTCACGGGACAGGCGGGGCTCGACCGGTTTACCGATGCCTGCGTGGGGGATCCGAAAGTGCAGGCGTTGCGGAGCAAAGTGGAAGTAGAGCGCGACGACGGCTTTTCCACCATCGCGGCGGCGGTCGAGATCACCACCGCCGACGGCAAGACCCACACATTGACGCAAGCGGCGGCGCGCGGCAGCGATGTCAATCCGCTTTCCGACGATGACCTTGAAGGCAAGTTGAGGACGGCTGCCGCCGGCTGGAATCCGCATCAAGATGTCGCGCCGTTGATCGGCGCGATCTGGACGCTCGAAAAAAGCGCGGACGTTTCCAAACTGGCGTCGCTGGCGGTGCCGCGATAGTCCTGCTGCGTCACTACGCCAAATCCTCATGCTGAGGAGGCACGCAAGCGCCATCTCCGGACGATGCTTGGCATCGCCTTGGGAACCATGAGGCCCCGTAGTTATTTTCCGGACCACATGCTTCGAGATGCTTGCTGCGCAAGCTCCTCAGGATGAGGTGATGAAGCCGGTTATGACGCAGTAAGGCGAACTCACGGTCGTACCGCCGGCGTCTCGATCGGCATCCCGCGCGCACGCGACATCAGGTAAAGCTCGAGCTCGACCAGTTCCGGCGCGCCGTAATCGTAATTCTGGGCACGCATGCCGGTGATGCAGTTGCGCAGGCGGCGCTGCAGCGATCCGAGCGATTGCCATTCCAGCCGGTAGATCGGGTAGCCGGTCGGCAGCGCCTGGGTCACGGCGGATCCGGCAAGGTGCTTATCCCAATTGTCGTCGTGGCAATTCGTGCAGCCGAGATTGAGCTGCCCCTGTCGCCGCATGAAGAAGTCGCGGCCCCTCGCGACGAACGGTTCCAGTTCGGGGGTGGTTTCAGGTGCGATCGCGGCGCCGCGCGATTGCTCGGCGACGAAGGCGGCCAGCGCGAGCAGGTCGCGGCTCTCGAAGGCGAACGCCGTGGCCTGCTGATGTTGTGTGCGGCACAGATTGATGCGTTGTTCCAGATTGACCGGGCGTCCAAGCGCCTTGTCGTAGGCGGGGTAGCGTGCCGCCACGCCCTTCATGCTGGCGCGCGCGTCGCCGTGGCAATCGGCGCAGGCCTTGCCTGTCGCGCCGGCCTTGCCCTTCCACAAGGCTTCGCCATCGAGTGCCCACAGCATGCCGGGATTGGCGGTATCGTCATCCTGGATCGCCTGGGTTTCAGGCGACATGAAGCTGTAGCCGGACCGCCGTTCGGTTTGCGGAATTTCGGTGGCGGCGAGCGGAGCGGCGGCGATGCCGGCCGCGACCAGCAGCGCCGCAACCATTATCGTAACGGGAGATTTCATTCGACCGAGATCGTGGCCGACGCGGTTTCGGAAAATCCGTTGTCGCCGATCCATTCGAAGTCGAACTTGCCGCTTTCGGTCGCGACCGTGAAGAACGTGACGAACGGGTTGGCCGCAATCGCCGGGAACAGGTCGGCACGGAAAATCTCGACGCCGTTATAGCGGCAGGTGAAACTGGTGATGATGTCGCGCGGAACCACCTGTCCCGAGGCGGTGTGGCGGTATCCCGTCTCCATGATATGCGACATCAGCGTCTTGATCTCGACGATGTCGCCGCGCCTGGCCTTTTTGGGGACGTTGATCAGTGCGGAGGCCATTCAGATCACCTCCTCGGTGCAGGCCGCCAGCGTCACCACGACATCGGCGGTGACGGACCAGTACGAGTCGTCGGAGAGCCGGGCGATCGCAATGATCTTTTGACTGTCGGCGAGGCGGATGCGGGTGGAAATCTGGGCACGGCCGGACCTCGCGCCGAGATAGAAATTGCCGATATTGGGCTGCGGGTTCTTTTCGTTGAAAACGTGGATGCTCTTGACGTAATCGTCCGCGGTCATCGGGCTCGCAACGCTCACCGTCATCGGCACGGTGTTGCCATTTTCCACCAGCGGCGGCACGTCGAGTTTGACCTTGCCGGTCCGCACCACCGCGTTGCCCACGACATTCCTGATCGCGGCGGCCATGGTCTCGGGCGTTGCTGCGGCCGGGCGCAAACTGACGATCGGGACGATGCCGATTGCGGCCGCGCTGCCGGCGAGGCCGAGGAAACGGCGACGTGTGGAAGTTTCTGATTGGCGCATCTTTCGTGCTTTCCTATTCGCGCAGCGTTGCAAGATACGCCACGATATCCTCGATCTGTTCGGCCGAAAGGATCGGCTTGCCGCGCCACGCCGGGGCCACGCGCTCTAAGTCGTCCACGCGATAGTAGGACGGCATGATCGTTGCCGGATTGAGGCGCGACGCATTCACCAGCCGAAGCCGAAGCTGGCCCGCGGACCAGCGGCTGCCCGTGCCGGCGAGGCTCGGTGCGAGATCGCCCTGGAATTTCTCCTCCGGGAACGGGCCGCTGTGGCAAAGAATGCACGTGCTGGTGCGCTCCAGTACGAGCGCGCGTCCGTGCGCCGCATCGCCGGGCGCGCCGGTCAGCGATTCCGAAATGGCATCGCCGGTGATGGTGTAAGGCCGCAATTCCTGTCCGCCGGCCGCGCAGGGCAGCAGCAGCATCGCCGCAGCGAGCCAACTACCGGCGGTGTTAATTGCTGACCTAGCCAAAAGTTTCCACCGTGATCGTTTTGTACCAGGATTGCGCCTGGTCGGCTTCACGCATCCGCACCTCGCGCGGTGCATCGACCGGGCTTGTAAAGCCTGTGCCTTCTACCTCGGCGAAAATGTCGTCCTTCGGCTGATAGATGCCCGACAGCGAGAAGGCATAGCCCGGGGCGACGGTGTTGTAGCAGGTACCGTCCAGCTTCGGCATCGCGGGAGCTGCGCCCGCGATCAGGCTTGCTACCGCACTGGCGCATGCCTTGGCCTCGGCGTTCGCGGCAGATGCCGATTTCGGGATGCCGCCACCGAGGCAGGCGTCGCCGATGACATGAATATTCGGCACCAGTTTCGAGGCAAAGGTGAGCGGGTCGATCGGGCACCAGCCGGTATGATCGACCGCGCCCGCGACGGCCGCGATGTGGCCGGCCTTTTGCGGCGGAATGACGTTTGCGACCTGCGCATCGTAGTTGCCGAAATCGGTGACGAGCGTGTTGGTCGCGGACTCCACCGAGACGACCCTGCCGCCCTGCGACAGCGATATCCGCTCGATCATGCCTGGATACAATTCCTTCCAGGCATTCTCGAACAGCCGCTGCTGCGAGAAGGCGTCCTTGGCGTCGAGAATGAGCACCTTGGAGCGCGGCTTCTTCGCTTTCAGGTAATGGGCAATCAGGCTGGCGCGTTCATACGGCGCGGGCGGACAGCGCGAGGGGGTCGCGGGCACCGCAAGCGCAACCAGGCCGCCGTCGTCCATGGCCTCGAGTTGCCGGCGCAGCAGCAGGGTCTGCTCGCCCGCCTTCCAGGCATGGGGCATTTTGGCGGCGATGGCCTCGTCGTAGCCGGGTAGCGCGTCGAACCGCAGGTCGATCCCGGGCGCGAGCACCAGGCGGTCGTAGGCGAGCGACGTGCCGTCGGTAAGACCAACCGTCCGCGCTTGCGGATCGACCTTGACGGCTGCCTGCGCAATGACGGTCACGCCATCGGCGGCGATTTTGTCGTAGCCGAATTGCTGCGCCTCGATGTCGCGCATGCCCGCGATCACCTCGTTGCTCAGCGGACACGCCGTGAAGGTCCGGTTAGGCTCGACGAGCGTCACATTCAGTTTGCTATTGATCCTTCGCAAGGCGCGCGCGCAAGCCGCGCCGCCAAATCCGCCGCCGATCACGACAATGCGCGGGGCGGATTGCGCGTGCGACGGGCAGGGGAAGGCTAGCGATGCCGCCGTCGTCGCGATGCCACGAACGACGTTTCTCCGCGTCGTCATCAGGCGCAGCGCGTCCATGAGCACTATCCGGAAAAATCAAAGCGGCGGCCGTCAGGGCCGCCGCTTCGGGGTTCAGGCAAAGGTGATGTTTTGATCTCTCAACGGCACCGAGCGGATTCGCTTGCCGGTTGCGGCAAAATACGCATTCAGCACGGCAGGCCCCGCGACGCAGATCGTCGGCTCGCCGACGCCGCCCCAGAAGCCGCCGCTCGGCATGATGATCGATTCAACCTTCGGCATTTCGGAGATCCGCATCGAATTGTAGTTGTCGAAATTCGACTGTTCGATGCGACCATCCTTGACGGTGCACCCGCCGTAGAACAGTCCCGAGAGGCCGTAGACGAAAGAGCCGGCGATCTGGCGCTCGATCTGCGCCGGATTGACCGCGTAGCCCGGATCGGTCGCGGCAACGATGCGATGCACCTTGATCTTGTTGCCGTCGGTGACCGAGATCTCCGCTGCGCCGGCGACATAACTGCCGTAGCCCATATGTTGCGCGAGGCCGCGGTAGACGCCTTGCGGTGCCGGCGTGCCCCAGCCGATTTTTTCGGCCACGGCGTTTAGCGCGGCGAGATGTTTCGGATGCGACGCCATCAGCTTGCGCCGGAACTCGAGCGGATCCTGGCCGACCGAATGCGCCAGCTCATCCATGAAACATTCGAGATAGATCGCATTCTGGTTGACGTTGACGCCGCGCCAGAAACCCGGCGGGACGTGAGGATTGCGCATCGAATGCTCGATCAGGAGATTGGGAACCGAATATCCGATCGCGGCCTCGCCGGTCGCGTTGAGGCCCGCGAAGGTGGCGGGATCCTTGCCGTTGACGAGGGCTGCCGGGCGCAGGCTGAACAGAATCGACTGCCCGGATATCCGCATATGCAACGCGGTCAGATTGTTGTTGGCATCGAAGGCGCCGGTCATCTTGCATTGCGTGACCGGATGATACGCGCCGTGCTGCATGTCCTCTTCGCGCGACCACAACAGTTTGATCGGGGTGCCCGGCATCTGCTTGGCGATGGCAACCGCCTGCCGGACGTAGTCGGTCTGGCCGCGACGGCCGAAGCCGCCGCCGAGCATCTGCTTGTAAACATCGCATTTGTCGGCCGGCAGGCCGGATGCTTCTACTGTCGCGGCGAAGGCGGCTTCGCCGTTCTGCGTGCCGCACCAGACCTCGCATTTGTCCGCGGTGTAGAGCGCGGTGGCGTTCAGCGGCTCCATGGTGGCGTGGTTCTGGTAGGGATAGTTGTAGACCGCCTCGACCTTCTTGGCGGCGCCGGCAATGGCGGCTTTGGCGTCACCATTCTCGTTGCCGATATAGGCCGGCTGCGAGGGATCGAAACCTTCCTCAAGCCACTTCGCAATCGAGGCGCTCGAAACCTTGCCATTGTCGCCTTCGTCCCAGACGATCGGCAAGGCGTCGAGTGCGGTCTTGGCGTGCCACCAGGTGTCGGCGACGACGGCGACGGCATTGTCGCCGACCTTCACCACCTTCTTGACGCCCTTCATGCCGGTGACCTTGGCTTCGTCGATGCTCTTCACCTTGCCGCCGAACACCGGGCAGGCCTTGATCGCGGCGTTGAGCATTCCCGGCAGCTTGACGTCGACGCCATAGGTCATCTTGCCGGTGGTCTTGTCGACGGTATCGAGGCGCTTGATACCCTTGCCGATCAGCTTCCAGTCCTTCGGATCCTTCAGCTTGACGTCGGCCGGCGGCGCGAGTTTCGCGGCGGCTTCGGCGACCTTGCCGTAGGTCGTCGTGCGCCCCGAGGGCGTGTGGGTGATGACGCTGTTGGCGGCGGCGCATTCGGAGACCGGCACCTTCCATTCGTTGGCGGCGGCCTCGATCAGCATGATTCGTGCGGTGGCGCCGCCCTTGCGCACATAGTCGGTCGAGGTTCGAATGCCGCGGCTGCCGCCGGTCGAGAAGTCGCCCCATGCGCGCTTGCGGGCCACGCTCTGTCCCGGCGTCGGATATTCGGTCGTGACTTTCGACCAGTCGCATTCGAGTTCTTCGGCGACCAGCTGGGCGAGGCCGGTCAGCGTCCCCTGGCCCATTTCCGATCGGGCAATGCGGATGACGACGGTGTCGTCGGGCCGGATCACGACCCAGGCATTCACTTCCGGCGAGCCGTCGGCGGCGCGCACCACGGTGGGGCCGCCAAAGGGAATATCGAGGCCGAGCGCAAGACCGGAGCCGAGGGCGGCGCTGCCGATGACGAAGGCGCGGCGGTTGAGTGTGGGCATATGGTTCATGATGAGCTCCTCAAGCGTTCGCGACGGCGTGAATGGCCTCGCGCACCTGCTGGAAGGTGCCGCAGCGGCAGATGTTGGTAATGGCTTCGTCAATGTCCTTGTCGGTCGGCTTCGGCTTGTCCTTGAGAAGCGCCGCCACCGCCATGATCATTCCGCTCTGGCAATACCCGCATTGTGGAACGTCGTTGGCGACCCAGGCCTGCTGCACCTTGTGCAGGGTACCGCTGTCGGCCAGCCCCTCGATGGTGGTGATTTTCTTGCCGACGGCTTCGCTGACCAGCATGCCGCAGGAGCGCACCGCGACCCCGTCGACGTGAACGGTACAAGATCCGCATTGTGCAATGCCGCATCCGTATTTCGTGCCCGTCAGGCCAATATTCTCCCGAATCGCCCAAAGAAGCGGCGTATCCGGCTCGACATCGACGTCGAACGATTTTCCGTTAATTGTGAGGTTTGCCATCGCGATCCCCTGGTTAATCCAATCCATCGATTGAACTTCGGGGGGAATTTGGACGGAAACCCGAGACAGTTCAAATCAATAATCCGCGTTTTGCGTAGCGGAATGATTCCGCTTGGGAGGCCCCTGGTTTTGCGCTATGGCCGCGAGCCGACCTGCTGCCAACGCGCGGCGCAGGCCGATCGCGATATCGACGGTCATCCCGTGGTGGCTGCAATCTTGGGGCGAGGAATTGGTGATGCGCATTGTCGTTCTGCCGGGCGACGGGATCGGGCCGGAGATCGCAGCCGCGACCACCGCTGTCCTGCGGGCCGCGTCCGAGCGTTTCCAGCTGAGCGTTGAGATCGAGGAGCACCCGGTCGGGCATGAGAGCCTGCGGCAATTCGGCGCCACCGTTCGGCCCGGGCTGCTGGAGACCGTGCAGTCCGCCGACGGCCTGATCCTCGGCCCCACCGCCACCTTCGACTTCAAGGACGAACAAAGCGGAGAAATCAACCCGTCCAAATTCTTCCGGAAAAATCTCGATTTGTTTGCGAATGTGCGGCCGGCGCGAACCTATCCGGGACTGCGCAACCGGTTCGGCGCGTTTGATCTTGTGGTGGTGCGCGAGAACACGGAAGGGTTCTATTCCGATCGCAACATGGAGCAGGGCAACGGCGAACTGCTCGTCACGGCGGATGTCGCGATCTCGCTCCGCCGCATCACCCGGCACTGCTGTGAGCGGATCGCGAAAGCGGCGTGTCAGCTTGCGATGCGCCGGAACAGGCGCCTCACCATCGTTCACAAGGCCAACGTCCTGAAGATCGGCGACGGCATGTTCCTCGATATCTGCCGCGCGACGGCGCGCGGTTTCTCGGGCCTCGCCGTGGATGACATCCTGGTCGACGCCATGATGGCGCATGTGGTGCGCCAGCCGGACCGGTTCGACGTCATCGTCGCGACCAACATGTTCGGAGACATCCTCTCCGACCTGACCGCCGAACTCTCGGGCAGCCTCGGCCTCGGCGGCTCGCTCAATGTCGGCGCTGGCCATGCCATGGCGCAGGCCGCGCACGGCTCCGCGCCCGATATTGCCGGACGCGATGTCGCCAATCCGTTCTCGCTGATCCTGTCGATGGCGCTGCTGTTGGCCTGGCATGGCGAGCGCTCGGGCGCCGCGCGGTTCGAGCAGGCGGCTCGCGCCATCGAGAATGCGGTGGCGGCCGCGATAGAAGGTGGCCGGGCGACCAGGGACGTCGGCGGCAATCTCGGAACCGCCGCGACCGGCCATGCCATCGTCGAAATCCTGGCCTCCGGCGACAACAAGCCGGCCTGACGATCCCGACGGCATCGATCAATGTTGCGGTAGACGGCGCGCTTGCCGTGCGGCAAGGTGAGGCCGGCTTCTAAAAAATAAAGAAATTCGGGGAGGATGCGATGTCGAAGAACAATTCATCGGGGATGGCTGGCGTGAATCGCCGGGCGCTGCTTTCCGGCACCGCCGCGCTTCTGGCGTCGCCTTTCGTGCTTTCTTCGGCCCGCGCGGAGGCCCCGCCGGTCAATGTCGGCGTCATCATGCCGCTGTCGGGGCCGAATGCCCAGTTCGGCATCAATGCGCGCAACGGCATCGAGCTCGCCGCCGACGAAATCAATGCGGCCGGCGGCATCGCCGAGCTCGGCGGCGCGAAAATCAATCTGGTGGTGGCGGATGCGACCTCGACGCCCACCACGGCCGGGACGGTGGCCCAGAGGCTCATCACCCAGCAGGACATGACTGCCGTGCTGGGGGCATTCGTCTCTTCGCTGACGATCGCGATCTCGGAAGTCACCGAGCGGCGCGACATTCCGCTGTTGACGATGTCGTTCGCCGATCAGATCACCGGGCGCGGCTACAAGAACATTTTCCAGCTGGTCGCCAAGGCATCCGCGATCGGCAAGGCGCAGTTCGAATACACCGCGGCGATCGCGCAGGCCGCCGGCGCAAAGATCGAAAAGATCGCCATCATGTATGAAGACACCGCCTACGGCACCGCCCAGTCGAACGGGCTGCGGGCAGGCGCGAAGGCGGCCAATGTCGAAATCGTCATGGATGACGCCTATCCGCTCGGGATCACCGACACGACGCCGCTGATCAACAAGTTGCGGGGGTCGGGGGCGCAGGCCGTGTTCCCGGTGTCCTATCTCAACGACAGCCTCCTGATCATCCGCACCATGCGCCAGCAGAAGCTGACCATTCCGGCGATCGGCGGCGCGGCGGGATACGTCATTCCGGATTTCGAAAAGGGACTGGGTGAGTTCGCCGAAAACGTGCTCTCGATCGACACCTCGAACTACGATCTCGCGCCGGAGCTGACCGATCGTTTCCGCAAGCGCTTCGGGTATTTCATGGTGCATGAAGCGCTCGAGAGCGCCGTCTGCCTTGAGGTGCTGGTGCAGGCCATCAAGAAGACGAAATCGGCGAAGGCCGAGGACGTCGCCGCGGCACTTCGCGGCGCCAGATTCACCGGCGGCTGGATCAACGGCATGACCGGGGGCGCGGTCCAGTTCGACCAGACCGGATTGAACGTGCTTTCGGTGCCGCTGATGGTGCAGTGGCGCGGCAAGGACCTCGTCACCGTCTGGCCGAAGGACATCGCCAAGAGCGCGCCGGTCTGGCGAAGCTGATCGGCGCGGTGTGAATTGACGTGTCCCTTCTCCAGGCCATTCTCGACGGGCTCCTGATCGGCGGCGTCTATGCGGTGATTTCGATCGGCCTCACGCTGGTCTACGGCGTGATGGGCATCGTGAACTTCGCGCAGGCCGAGTTTCTCACGATCGGAATGTTCGTCGCCTGGTTCGCCTGGGCCTTTCTCGGGCTCGACCCGGTTCTTGCCGCGCCATTGTCGTTCGCCGTCGCCTTCGCCATCGGCTGGGTGGTGCAGGGGCAGTTGATCGCGCGGGTTCTGGCGGCGCCGTCGGTCGCGCAGATATTCCTGACGGTGGGGATCCTGATCGTGATCGAAAACGGATCGCTGCTGCTGTTCGGCTCGCAGTTCCGCTCGGTCACCACATCCTACCAGACCGTCTCGCTGTCGCTGGGGCCGCTGTTCATCAGCATTCCCTACTTGATCGCGTTTGCGATGTCGCTGGCCTGCGGCGCAGCGCTGTGGTGGTTCATGCGCGCGAGCTGGTTCGGCCGCGCGATGCGGGCGACGGCGCAAAATCCTTCCGCCGCCAAGCTGATGGGCGTCGATACCGCGCTGATGTACAAGATGGCCTTTGCGCTGGGCGTGGGTCTGACCGCCTTCGGCGGCGCCGTCATCCTGCCCTATGTGACGGTGTTTCCCGGTGTCGGCGGCCAGTATGTCGTGCTGATGTTCACCGTCGTCGTCCTCGGCGGGCTCGGCAGCGTCGCCGGCGCCGTCGTCGGCGGACTTGCGGTCGGCGTGATCCAGGCGCTGTCGTCGCTGTTCTTTCCGATCCAGTTGCAGAACCTCGTGCTGTTCATCGTCTTCATCCTTGTGCTCGCGGTCCGCCCGCAAGGCCTGGTCGGAGCCAGCCGATGAAGCGATGTCTTGCGCTCGCCGCCGTGATCGTCGCAGTAGCGCTGCTGCCATCCTTGCTCGATCCGCGCGGATACTGGATTCGCGTCCTCACCTTCACGCTGCTGTTCGCGGCGATGGCGCAAGCCTGGAACATCGTCGGCGGCCTCGCCAACCAGACCTCGCTCGGGCATGCCGCGTTCTTCGGCATCGGCGCCTACACCTCGACCGTGCTGCTGCTCAAGTTCGGTATCAGCCCGTGGCTCGGCATGCTGGCGGGCGGCGCGCTCGGTGGATTGGCGGCCCTCATCATCGCCATCCCGACCATGCGGCTGCAGGGGCATTACTTCGCGCTGGCGACGCTCGCCTTCGGCGAGGTGATGCGCGTCATCGCCAATGTGTGGACGTCGTTGACGGGCGGTCCGGGCGGGTTGTCCGTGCCGTTCGTGCCGCCGAGTTTTGCCGCCTATTCGTTCAAGCTGCTGCGGCCGCACGCCTACATCGCATTGGCCGCGCTGGTGGTGGTGACGGCGATTTTCGAGATCATCCGGCGCGGCGCGATGGGATACCGGTTGCGCGCGATCAAGCAGAATGTCGCGGCCGCCGAAGTCATCGGCGTGGATACGACGCGGGTGAAGCTTCAGGCCGCGGTGATTTCGGGCGCGCTGATCGCGATGCTTGGAACGCTCTACGCGCAGGTCGCGGTGTTCTTCGACCCCGACACGGTGTTCGGCATCGCCAGCATCTCGATCCGGATCGCGCTGATCGCGATCATCGGCGGCGTCGGAACCGCGGCGGGGCCGATCCTTGGCGCGTTTTTCATCATCCCGCTTGAAGAGATCATGAATGATCTCCTGTCGTCGCGCGCGGCCGGCCTGTCGCAGCTTGTGTTCGGCATCATCCTGATATCAGTCATCTTGTGGCGGCCGCGCGGCTTCATCACCGTGCTTGATTCCTTGCGGGCGCGGCTGTCGCGCAGGGTGGCGCCATGACGATGCTCGATGTCCGCGGCCTGTCGCGCCGGTTTGGCGGCCTGCAGGCGCTGTCGGAAGTGACGTTTTCCGTCGACAAGGGCGAGATCGTCGGCGTGATCGGCCCGAACGGCGCGGGCAAGACGACGTTGTTCAGCACCCTGGTGGGGCTCATTCGTCCCGACGCCGGCACCGTGGCGCTTGATGGAAGGGACCTCGCGGGCCTGAAGCCGCACACCGTCGCAGGCCTCGGGATGACCAAGACCTTCCAGAACGTCGCGTTGTTCGGCGAAAGCTCGGTGCTGGATAACGTGCTGACCGCGGGCCTTCTGCACCACGGCGTCGACGCCGCGCGGGACGCGGCGCTCGGCTGTCTTGACCGCGTCGGCCTGCGGGCCGTGGCGCACAAAGAGGCCGGCAATCTGTCGTTTCCGGAACGGGCCCGGGTCGAGCTGGCCCGCGCGCTCTGCACCGCGCCCAAGGTGTTGCTGCTCGACGAAGTCATGGCGGCGCTCAATCCCGCCGAGATGGCCGAGATCATGCAGTTGATCCGCTCGCTGCGCGACGACGGCGTCACGCTGCTGGTGGTCGAGCACCACATGCGGGCGATCATGAATGTATGCGACCGGATTCTCGTTCTGAATTTCGGCCGGCTCCTGGCCGACGGCACGCCCGAACAGGTCGCCAGCGATCCGAAGGTGATCGAAGCCTATCTGGGCCGGTCGGCGGAGGTTGCGCGCCGATGAGTGCGGCCCTCCTCGACATCAGGCAATTGCGCGCCGGCTACGGCGAGGCCGAGGTGCTGCACGGCATCGACCTCTCGGTTTCGCAGGGCGAGTTCGTCTGCATCATCGGGGCAAACACCGCGGGCAAGAGCACGATCCTGCGTTCGATCTCGCGGCTGGTGCCAAGGTCGAGCGGGATCATGCGTTTCGGCGGCGCCGATCTCACGGCGCTTGCCGCGCATGAAATTCCCGCGCTTGGCATCGCCCATGTTCCCGAAGGACGTCAGATCTTCCCCGAGATGACGGTCGAGGAAAACCTCCTGCTCGGAGCCTTCACCGCCCGCAAGGCCAGCGACCTGCCGGCGCGGATCGAGGACGTGCTCGGCCTGTTTCCGCGCCTGCGCGAGCGGTTCGGGCAGCTCGCCGGAACGCTGTCGGGCGGCGAACAGCAGATGGTTGCGGTCGGCCGCGCCCTGATGCTGCGGCCAAAGCTGCTGCTGCTGGACGAGCCGAGCCACGGCCTCGCGCCGAAAGTGGTCGAGGAAATGCATGACGCGTTCAAGACCATTCACCGGCGGGGCACCTCGATCCTGCTGGTCGAGCAGAATGTCGAACTGGCGCTCGACGTGGCGAGCCGGGGCTACGTCCTGGAAGCCGGCGTCGTGACGCTGGCGGGCACGGCGGCGGAGCTTCATGCCAACCCGGCCGTGGTGACGGCCTATCTCGGCTTGTAGCGGGGTAGGTGCCGCTTTTATGTCAAGGCTACGCTTCTGCGTTAGCCCGGTCCTTTTGGATCGATGGTCACAGATGTGAGGCCACAGGACCGGAAGCTATCCTGCGCCCGGGGCCGGTGTCGGCGCGGGACTCAGCGGGGCGCCTCCGACCGAAACAGGGCCGAAAGGTTTAGGCAGTGGGGGAACTGTTTTTCGCGACGTCCGGACGACCCGGGCGCGAAAATTTGAATGCGGGATGCTGGAAGTCGTCATCGGCGTCACCGCGTTCTGCAGAGCGTCCGTCTGCGCCGCCAGCGAGGAAAGTTGACGGGATATTCTTTTCAAGTCCGCTTGTTGAGTTGCGGAGCTCTGCGTGAGCGACACCAACACAACTGCATTTTGCTGCTGCGACAACTGAATATCCTTCAGTGCCGCGTGGACGACGGGATCCGGTATCGGGGCTGAAGCCGTCTCGTGTGGAGACCGTGCCGCGAAGCGATCGAAATTCGGCAAGGAGAAGCGAGTGAAATTTGGCAACGAGAAGTGATCGAAATTCGGCAAGGAGATTTGACTGAAATTCTGCAAGGAGAAGCGACTGAAATGCGGCAGGGAATTGGCGGTGGCCGCGCCAATGACGGCCAGGGCGGCCAAGGACACCGCTATCGCCGGCACCCGGCCCGAAGCCCCCAGCCGCGCCGCTTCGGGCTGTTTGTCTCCTTGCGTTGCCTTTTTCGGTGTTTCCGCCACCTGCGTTCCTTACGTGGTCAGCCCAGTCGCAAGAATTTTCCCCGCCGCCGATCAGCAAGACAAAAAAGAGCCGTCGCGTGGACGATGCGGCGACAACTCGCGCGATGGCCCACCCAAATTCGGCTTAAATCATGGGCTGATATGGTTAATGATCGGTTATTCTCGGCCGCCCCGCAATGATGCCCGGCGGAATGGTCAGGCCGGGCGCCATGGCGGCCTTGAGATCGATGACCAGCCCGAACCTGGTCGGCCTCGTGACCGGCAGGTCGGCGGGTTTTTCGTCCTTGCCCGGCCTGCACTCTGGATAGCGCAAATCGCGTCAGGTTTCAGAGAGTCTTCAAGTATTCGAGCAGCGCCTTCTTTTCGGCCTCGCTCAAGCTCGTGCCGAATTCGTGACCGCATCGGCTGTTTCCTGAATTGAGCTCATTGCAATCGGTGAGAGGCCGGGTTGGCCCATCTTGCGTGGCAACGAGACCAACATTCTCGATGTCGTATTTGGCGCCAAGATTAAATTGTGACCTGCGCTCCGCGGACGGCTTGAGCAAGTCCGCCAACGTCGCCACCGAGCCGTTATGCAGATAGGGTGCGGCGGCCCAAATTCCCTGCAACACGCGAGCCTCGTACTCGCCTTTCCTGAGGGTACGCTCAAAAAGCGTCCCAGGTTCGATCGTCAGGCTTTCCGGCTGCTCCGGCGGGTTGCACGCTGTTGGGCGCGTTAGACGCCGTTGCCGCGGCCAGCGACGCTTGCGGCGGCGAGCGCGTCGTGGCGGAAGACGGCGCCGTTTGCCCGCCGGGCATCAAGGCGGAGCCAAAGCCGTCACCGGAACTACCATCACTGCCCGGAAACAGCTGACCCAGCATCGAACCGCCGACGGCACTGAACATCATGTGGACGGCATAATCCTCCTCCTTGAGGCGGTTGGCCACGAGCGGGACGCCTGCTCCGGTCAGCGCGGCGGTCTTGACCTTCCGGCCAAGCTCATCGAACTGACGCGTGTCGGTGCCGACGTTCTGAACCGGCGTGTCCCACGCCGTACCAAACAGGCCAAGCAGGGCGGGCACTTCCTTCTTCTCATGACACCCCTTACTGCACTCCCTCTCATAGAGTTTCTTACCCTCGTCAGCCAGCTTCTTGTCGATTGGCCATTCCCGTGGCCATTTTGGCGGGCCCATCTGCATGACCAGTTTCTCAAGTTTGCGCAATCCATCGAAGTTGATGGAGTTGGCATAGTTGAAGAAGGGGCCGAACGAACGCGTTGGTTCGAAGTTGGCGAATGCCAGGGCCTGCCCCGTGTTCCGGGCAAGCGCGAAAATGCTGGTTCCATTCACCACAAAACCGGCCCAGTCGGTTTGGTTCTGCATCGGTGAATTCCACAGGAAAGGATACCGCACCGGTGCGTCGGCAATCCTCATGTTTTCCGGGATCAACAAATCGGGCGGCGGCCCGACATCGGTGCCGGCGATACGGTTGAAGATGATCCCGACCGCGTCCAGGCGTCCAAGCCCCCAGCCAACCGGCGGCAATGTCCCGGCCACGAACGCATGAAAGCGCCGGTGCCACGCATCAACTCTCTGACGCAGCGCGGCAACATCGGCGGCGGCGGGTGTTGCGGGTTGGAATACCGCGGCGGCAAATGAAGCGAACGTGGCGTCGCTGGCGGTCACATCTCCCACCGCCGTGTCCAGGTCGCTCAGGAATGCCTGGAAATCAACAAAAGCCGGACCGCCATCGATGCGATACGTCTTGCCGTCAACTTCGAGCTGTCGCGTGTGACATGCGGAGCATGTTGTCCCGACGATCTCTGAACCTGCTGGACCGGTGGTGTGGAAGCCGACGGGGAGGTTGGCGGCGTTGCCCGGATTCGGGAGAAAGCCGTATCGTGACAGGCCATCCGAGAGGAACGGTTGTCCGTGCCTCCCTTTCAACGCCTGCAACCAAGCCAGGCTAATCAGGCGCGAGCCTTGATCATGCGTGTAGAAGTCTGTCCGCCCAGCGGTTGTCCAATCCGGGCCTTGGTCGACATATATCGGATCGCCAGGAGCGGCTATCGGATCACCAAGAGCGGCCTCAATTCCCGAACTTGCCGCGACGAGTATCGCAAAGCGAATGAGGAAAGCGACACGACGCATCGCATGACCCTCCATAAACTACGATTTGATCACCTAACTTTCGAAACCGAAATCTGCGTCGCCGCGGAGATACGCCGAGCCGAACTCGCTGGACACGAGCTCACGGAAATGAGCGAAACAAGGTGGCGCAGCCAGCGCGGTAGCAATAGGACCCGTCAGGAATATCCGCCGGCTGATGGCAATTGTACTTCGTGACAAATTCCCGTCAAGGTCGCTGTTTCGAGCCGAACTCGGATGGATTGCAAGCGGCGTTTAGAGCGCGGCGAGCCCGCGAAACAGGCCTCGTGAAATGGCGTTTCACGAGACGTACAACCCCTTAAGCCACGAGCCGAGATACGTCCCAGGCTACGACGCCGTACCGATCGCAAATCGCGCCCATTTCGGCGAGATCCTCAATGACGCGGGGAGCGTCGGGCTTCGTCTCCGCGAGCAGTCGCGCTCTCAAACCAAGGCATTCGACAATCAGCCATGGATTCCTGATGGTCCGGGCGATGGAAAGAGCTCGCTCCAGGGCGGAAAACCCGAGCTGCGATTCCCCCTCCCGCACGAGAGCCTCGGCATAGCCCGCATGGAGATAACACACCTCCACCTGGCCCGTTCGCAGATGCATCCCGCTTTCCATACAGGCCTCTACCAGGCCGACGGCCTGATGCGCTTTGCCCGTGCGTGCCAGCGCGGTCGCCAGTGCTCCGGTCAGGTTAGCGTTGATGGTATCGAAGCCGTTGCGTGCGACAATCTCCTTGCCAATTGACAAACATTCCACAGCCTGGTCGTTTCGATGAAGCATGAGGAGGTTCCGCCCCATCGTAATGCGGGCCAGCACTTCTCCGTATAAATCCTGTTCGCGAACCGCGATCTTCAATGCAAGGGATGCGAATTCGAGCGCCTCGGCATATTGACCTGTTGCATTCATGAACCAACCCTTGAATGCCAGGGCCATGCATTTTGGACCGGCTGGTGTCCCGAGCCGGGCAGTTTCGAGTTCTCCCGTCAGCATTTCATTCAGTTCGTCCATCGCAGCAATGGCGCGATCGACCTGGCCCATTCCAAACAGCACATTCGCCACGACAATCTGATTTGAAAGTATCAGTGCCGGCGATCCCAACGCGCGGGCCGTCCTCAACCCCTCGCTTGTCAACTGCAGCGCTTCTTCGTATCGACCCTCAAACCAGTAAATCATCCCGAGTTGCGACTGAATGCTGCACACCTGGGCAGTTCTGCCCTGGCGCTGCGCCAGCTCCATGGTGCGTGGCAAATGCAGCTTCACCTTGTCGAATTCGCCGCGCAGCAACATCGAGGCGAAACACATTCGGCCGAAATCGACGTACTTTTCTTCGGCAACTTCCCCCAAACGCTCAATGAGCTTGAGCGCCCGGTCATAGATCAGGCTGAGGGATGAGGCGGCGGAGTTCCGGCGCGCTTCCACCGCAGCCTCCCAGAGATAGCCAAGTGCGGCATCGGCATCTCCGGCTTCCTCCGCATGGTAGGCCAGCTGTTCATAACGGCCATTGAGGTTTGGGTAGAGGCGGGTAATCGCCTGGACAGCGGTCCGATGGGTTTCCCGACGCTGATCGCGCGGTATGGTGTTTGCGCAGGCCTCCGCGATGATCTGATGCCTGAAACGCACGGAGTTGCCCGCAAGCGGGTGGATAAATGCAAATCGGTCGAGCTCGAACAACGCACTCAGGAGTTCGCCGACATCGACGCCGAGCACCGCCGTCGCCAACTGGATTTCAATCTCCTCCCCTAACAGGCTGAGCGTCTGGGCGATCGTCTTTATCTTCGGTGAAAGCCGTTGTAGCCGCGCATGAATCACCAACTCGACGCTCTGAGGCAGAGATAGTCCGCTGATGGCGTTCGTCGCGTCCGCCGAACGCAGGAACTCCTCCAATATGAAGGGGACACCGTCGGCGCGATCGATCGCTCGCGCAAGCACAGTCGGAGCTCGATCTTTCGGCCACAACTGGCGGCCCAAAGCCTGCATATCGGTCCGCGACAGCGGTTGCAGATGAATGACCGAGTCCGCGATGTCCGCAGCCTGGTTTGACGATTCCGGGCGGCCGGTCAGCAATATGCAAAGCGGCTGCGGGCTGTTTACGCGCGCGAGCAGTTTCAGGAAATGACGGCTTTCCGGATCAATCCACTGGAGGTCCTCGATCAGCAGAAGAGTAGGCCTGCTGAGTGCCAACGCCAGGAAGGCGTTGACCAGCGCGCGTGCAATTTGCGTTTGCGTGTTGTCGCTCATTCGTTGGCGCGAGGCCGATTTTCCTGCAATGAACAGGGTTTCGAGCGCCTTGCGATCGCTTGCTTCGACGCCCAGTTCCGCGAGCGCCTCTCTAAAATGGTCATCCGATGACAGGCTGCTCGCGCCGAGCATATCGCCCACCAAGGTGCGGGCGGCCGCAAAGGCGGTAACACGCCGCTGTACTGCGCCATAAAAGACGCAGCATCTCACGCCCGACGTCAGCGCGTCGGTCATTGCGGCCGTCGCAAGCCGACTCTTGCCAATACCCGGTTCGCCCAGCAGGGCCACGGAACAGCTTTTCCCACCCAGGCGCGGGAGTCGTTCACGTAGCGCCGCAAGTTCATCGACCCGATTCACGATCGGATTTTGATAGCGGCGAGCGACGTCCTTGTGGTCAACATCCCGTGGCCGGGCATTCAGCCTGTAGACTTCGACGACCGGATCGGAGATCCCTGAAGCCTTCTTGTGCGGCGTGAGATCAAGGGGCGATCTGCACAATTTGGCGGTCTCGGCGCTGACCAGGACCTCACCCGGAGACGCTTCTTGTTGTAATTTGGCCGCAACGTGCACAGTCGCGCCGGCAACATCAAAGCGATAGATGGCATTCCGACCGCCTTTGCGCAAACCGACCAGGCCAGAATGGACCCCGACGCGAAAATTGACCGGGTGTCCTCCCGGTCCGGTCGATTTGCTATGACTCCTGATGTCCCAGGCCGCGATGCACGCGCGATCCGCGTGATCCTCGTACGCGCTTGGCCAGCCAAAAATGGCAATTCCACCGTCGCCCGCATAGTGGACGATCTGTCCCCCGGCACGTTCCACCGAATTACGGATGTGATCCAGCCAATGGTCCAGGAACGCTTGAGCCTCGTCAGGATCGCAGGCCGCGATATGGCGAGTTGAACCCACCATGTCGACAGCGAGAACCGTTATGATGTTACGCTCCGCAGACTTGGCGCTGCCAAAGGCCATACTGTCGCCCCGCGCACTCCAACCGGACCGCAGGTTAGCACGAAGGACCAACGTTCCGCTATCCGCCAGACTGGGCCTTTGGCCGCGACTATAGCGGACATCGCCGGCTAGACCCGCCAGGTCCGAGAAGTGCCAGCAAGGAACATACTGGCCCACTCTCCTTCAGTTAGGGTCAAACGGAGTTTTGGTTGCTATGCTTGTGGATGCTCAACTGCGCGTGGACATTTGGCTTCTCGAGGCCGCCATCAGCGATCCATGCGTCGGTGCTCTTGATGGCGCGCTCGATCAGCGCTTCGGATTGTGAGAAGTCGTATGGCGATCCGGTAAGGGGACACAGCGGCGGCAGCACGAAATATTCAATGCCACTGCCGTCAAGCTCCTTCAACTCACTCAACAGCTGCCGCGCAATTAGTAATGTGAGCGCATGCAGCGCGCTCGCAACCGCGCCTGCTGGCGGCTTCGAAAGGGCACAGGCGTAACCCGTGGGCAGCACGATGAGACGCCGGGCTCCTTGATCGACCGCCACCTTGACCGCCGTGTTGCTCGAGACCGCGCCGTCGACGAGATAAACACCGTCGAACCTCACAGGCGGAAATACCACCGGTATAGCAGCACTCGCGATGATGGCTTGCGCGGCGGGACCCTTTGACAAGACGACGGTACCGCCGGTGAGAATATCGGTCGCAACGATGTGAATGGGAATCTTGGCGTCTTCCAGATTGCGATAGGTAAGATTGGTCTCGATCAGCGCCCGCAAGCCATCCGGCTCGGCGAGAAAATTCCGCTGGACCAAAAACCCCAGCACTGCCGCCCAGCCTACATGAAAAACGTCGCTTCGGCGCAATCCGCGCCAAATCCTTTCCAGACTCTCGATGCCTTCGAGCGTGGGATTGCCGGCATAATAGGCGCCGTTGAGCGCGCCGACGCTTGATCCGACAACCATATCCGCGGCGATACCGTGGGCCGCGAGCGAATGCAGCATGCCGGCCTGGATGGCGCCGAAGCTGCCACCTCCGGCAAGGACTAATGCCGTTTTCGATCGAGCACCATCAGACACGGCGAACGGCCCCTGTCATCGATTGTCCTCAAGCTTAGGCGGTAACCGCGCCGGCCGACGGGTACTGGATTCAGACGCCTGTTTAGATGATCGCTTGGGAGAAAAGTTCCAGGGATTCAGTTGGCGCGCAAATGATAGTCGCACGCTCGATGGCCATACAATCGGCCCACGGTCTAGGCCGCGGGCCCATAGGTGTACCCGGGCGGACTGCCAAAGTCCGCTATGCCCCCGATAGCCGAAATATCGTTGCATAGCAGCGAAACGACGCTGTGTGCGTTAATAACGGAAGTGGTCAACTCACCAAGTATATCGCACCACGCCCTTGCCGGCGTAGCTGGTGGTGACGTTGGAGAACTCGCCCTCGAAGGTGGCGGCGGCGGACCAGCCGTTCAGCCACTTCTTCTCGACGGAGGCGGTGACGAGCGCGGAGTCAGAAGCCTGCGCAGCACCGTTGACGACGAAGGACGCGCCCGGCAACGTCTGGAACGTCGCGCCGATATTGCGGTCAGGATTGAAATCGTGCGCCCATGCCACGCGACCGCGCAAAGTGAGAATGCCATCCTGCATCGCATATGATTTGTCGGTGCGAAGGCCGAGTTCGCTGCGCGTATCGGTGACGCTCTTTGCGCCGTAAGCGAGCGCAAAAGTGTTGGCGCCAGTTATCGCCTGCTCGGCATAGGCTGGCAGGTCGAAGGTGGTGAACTGTCCTGCGGCATAGGGCGTGATGCCGATGCCGCCCATCCACGGTGTGACAAAGCGATAGCCGCCCTCGGCGCGGCCGGAGAAGGCATTGGCGTTGAACTGCGCACGCAACTGATCGATGCCGGAAACCGTCACGGTGCGGCTGGTGGTGATGTCCTGCCAGCCATAGGCCAGCGCGCCGGAGATATAGGCCGCGCCAACCGTGTGACGGACATAGGCGCCGGCTTGGAACAGATCAGAGCGGCCTGAGCCAAGGCCGTTCGCAATACTGAAGTTAGTTCCGCCGCCTGCCAGCGCAAAGCCCGCCAACGTATCCGGCGAAAGGCGATAATCGGCGCCCACCGCGACGCCAAAGATGCTACTGGTCGTGTTATTGGACCCAAGCGTCGCGTTTCCGTCGGTGGTCTGCGAACCGCCATAGCCCGCCGTCCACACGCTCCACCGTTGCGCGAACGCATCTGCCATGACGGGCGCCTTGCGATAAATTGCAGCATAGGCGTCACGCTCCGCACCGGAGCGCGGTTCGTCCTGTGAGGTGTAGGCTGATGTTCCCGACGAATCCTTCGAAACTGGGTCGCCGCGGCCAGCGATAAAGGGATCGGTCAGCAATCCCATAAACAGGCCCATCGCATTGAAGGTGGTCTGCTGGGTGCCGGTCGCGACCTCGCCAGATGCCTGCGACAGCGCGGCCGAAAGATTGGCGCCCGCGAGACCAAAGAGCGTGCCGAAGCCGGGCGGCAGCGAGCCGCCATTGTTGAAGAAGCCGTTTATCGCATTAGCGACTCTCTGCTGATTGACGTTGAGCCCGCCACTGGCGCCAAGCCCCGCGGTCAGGTTCAGGAATACATCCGTATTCGTGTAGCTCAGGCTCAGGGCAAAGCCAGGCGCATTAGCGGAGCCCACCCCTGCAAAGGTGCTGCTCAATCCCGCTGCGTGCAGGATGTCATACTGCTTTTGCACGTAGTTGCCCGGCGCAAAGTTGACCAGCACATTGCCGGCAAGCGCGGCGGTACCTGAGACATTTGCAAGGCTTGCTGTCGAAGGATTGACCTGCACCAGATAGACCGCGCCAGATTGGAACGCGAGGTTGCCTTGCACAGTCATCGTGCCGAGCGAATTTCCGGGGGCGAGTGTGCCATTGATTACGGCGGTCGGCAGCGTACCGGTGCCGCGCACGGTGGCGCCGGCGTCTACGGTCAATCCACTGGATGAGGAGATCGAGCCATCCACGATCAGGGTGCCGCCGGTCACGGTTGTCGCGCCAGTGTAGGTGTTGGTCGTGGTCAGCGTAGTCGTGCCGGCCTCGACCGTCACTGCTCCTGCCCCGGAAATGGTAGGGGCAAATGTGTAGTTCGAGGCGGTGTGGTTGAAAACGATAAGGCCAGTGCCTAACCCGAATGCGACCGAGGACGCGTTGAGCGTGCCAGGCGCAGCGGACGCCTGACCGGAGGCGGCACCGATGTTGAGCGTTCCAACCGACCCTACCAGATTTGCAATCGTCATGCTCGAAGCCGAGACGGCAGCACCGTTCTGGATCGTCAGCGTGCCGGTGCCGGCGTTGCCAACAAGCGCAGACGCGCCAGTCCAGGACGAACCGGCGCCGGTCACCGTGACGGTGCCGATAGAACCAGCCAAGAAACCAATCCTGCCATCGCCGCTGCTAAGCGTGCCGCCGTTCTGGATCGTCAGCGCCCCGGTGCCTCGAAGGCCAACGACGAGAATGCCGGAATTGGTCCAGGTTGAACCGGCACCGTCAACCATGACAGTGCCAATTCCGCCAGACCCGGAACCAATAATTCCGGCGCCGCCAGCGATCACGTTCATGGCTCCACCGTGCTCGATGATCAGCGTGCCGGTGCCAGCCTGGCCGACAAGAATAGACGGGACCGTCCAGGACGAACCTGCACCGGTCACCGTCGCGGTGCCGATCGAGCCTCCATTGTTACCAATCGTTCCAGGACCGCTGCCCAGCGTGCCGCTGTTTTGGATCGCCAGCATGCCGGTGCCGGATGAGCCAACAACGACACCGTTCGCCACAGCGCCGGCCGCTCCGACCACTGTCGCATTGGGTGTGACAGTGTCGATAGCCGCGCTGTCTAAGCCGGTCGGGACGCCGGCCGACCAGTTGCCGGCGGTGAACCAGTCGGTTGAGTTGTTGCCGTTCCAGTCGGTGGCGCGAGTTGGCTTCGTTGTTATCAATAGCAGTCCGAGCACGGCGATCGACGTGGTGCCGAGCAGCACGCGCCTCAGGCTGGACCGATGGCACTGCCGAAGCTGGGCTGACGTTGCTCCCAAGCTTGCTGTAGAGGAAATGGTGCCGCTCGATTGCAACCAACGCGGCTGACCCCGGAGGCCATTTGAAGCTGAGCCACACAATCCTGACATGGGCAACCTCCGCCGCTAACTAATGCTGATCGAAAACACTCCGGCTAGAATGGACCCGTAGCTTGACAATTAATTCCAAGACCTAGCGCCAAGCACGCAAAGAACCCGACGCAAAGGCGCGGTATCGCATCAGTGCTTCCGAATCGCCGCTGGCGAGATGACCAACTCGGTTTGGTCCAATGAAGGCTGCGCGCGACTTTTCGTTGCCGAAGTGGCCGCATCTCCCTGTGGGACGCCACCTTGCCGGTCGAGGCAGGTTGGTGAGGGCGCAGCCCCCGTCCAGATGCACGGTCTCAACTTACTGAGGCCGGATATGCTTGTCGAGCTATAATACCGCCATCGCGTCACTTTGAGCGCGGGCCCCTCACTTCCGGTCTTCCCCGATCAGCGGACATCATCAGACTGGCCCGGTTGGTCCGGTCGGTGAGCGAGACGTCGCACTGACGCGGCTTCGGAGATGTTGAGCTAGGCGTTTGGGCGGCCGCTGCTGCTTGCATGACCGGTTCGCTTTCTATTTTCGTTTTGGGCCGGTCGCCGGTACAAAACGTTCTGGCCCAAATTTTGTCTTCTTATCGGCGGCGTTGTCGCCATGGCATGTTTCGGGGCGTGGCGGCTGCAAGAGATCATCGACAGCAGGCGCACGGAGTAGACTGTCCCGGCCCAAACCGGAGCCGCGCATCGCGCGATATGAACTTGCGGACTTTACTTTTGCTGGTTTGCCCGACGGG
This sequence comes from uncultured Alphaproteobacteria bacterium, assembly GCA_963742085.1. GTDB lineage: Bacteria > Pseudomonadota > Alphaproteobacteria > Rhizobiales > Xanthobacteraceae > Bradyrhizobium. Next base: position 253,121 of record CAVUKM010000010.1, read on the forward strand.
CAAATCAGTGAATTGGCAGTTCATGTGAAATTGGCTGTCCAGCCCAATTTGGAAAAATTTTCCGCTTTGCTGCGAACCCAAATCAAATCGATATTCCCGCTGTCCTGCCTCACAGGAGGGGCGGCTCGCGATCGTCACGGACGCGAGGCGGGATGCGGTGGACGCGGCGGCGCTCTTGACGAATAGCGCCAGAGCGGACGGAGAAGTCGTGTGGTCCTGACGCCCCGACGCTGGCGTCAAGCTTGCAGGTAGTGACCTGCAGGTGACAGTGGCAAGAAAGCCCGGTCACTGGGGAGAGCGCGAAGGAAACCGTTAAAACCATTGCGCGGGGAATGCCGGGTGTTTCCGGTGTGACCGTGGTGACTAACGCGTGTGCTTTCTACCACTACACACGCGGCTGCGGGCGCATCGGGCGCCCGGCATTCCCTGCGCCCTCTGATTGGAGAGGGCGGAACGTTCCGATAAAACTCGCGCGAAAATTTGCGGCGAGATCGCGAAGCTGTGTTCGGTCGTCATTGCCAGCGACAAACGTGAAGCGTTTGCGCAAGGGGCGGCGAAGCAATCCATTCTCTCTTTGTGCGGTACGATGGATTGCTTCGCTAACGCTCGCAATGACGGTTTGAATCCTGGCTGTTTGAAATTTTGAATTTGAAAGTACGTGAGCTCGTATCTGTTCGGCTGCCTCTTTGGCTCGTCATGCCCGGCCTTGTGCCGGGCATCCACGCCTTGGTTTGCAAAGAACGTGGATGGCCGGGACAAACCCGGCCATGACGGCGCGGGGTGCGTCCCGTTAAATCCCGAGATACGCCGCCTGAACCTGCTTGTTGTTGGCGAGTTCGGCGCTGGTGCCGTGCATGATCACATTGCCGCTTTCCAGCACATAGGCGCGCTGCACCAGCGACAGCGCACGGCTGACGTTCTGTTCCACCAGCAGGATCGCCGTGCCCATCTTGTGAATTTCGCCGATCTTCTCGAAGGTGACGTCGGTCATCACGGGGGCGAGCCCCAGCGAGGGCTCGTCGAGCATCAGAAGCCGGGGTTTGAGCATCAGGCCGCGGCCCACGGCCAGCATCTGCTGTTCGCCGCCGCTCATGGTGCCCGCAAGTTGCTTTCGGCGTTCGGCCAGCCTCGGAAAAATGCTGTAGACCAGTTCCATCGTGCGCGCGCGTTCGGCCTTGGCCTTCGGCACGTAGGCGCCGATCTCGAGATTTTCATTCACCGTCATTTCCGGGAAGACCTGACGTCCCTCCGGCACGTGGGCGATGCCCAGTTCCGGAATCCGGTACGGCGGAAACGACGCGAGATTGGTGCCGGCGAAAGTGATGGTGCCGGAGGTGAGCCTGACGAGGCCAGAGATAGCGCGCAGCGTTGTGCTCTTGCCGGCGCCGTTCGCGCCAAGGAGGCCGACCGCTTCGCCTTCGCCGATCTCGATAGAGACATTCGAGATCGCCGGCACCGAGCCGTAGCTGGCGCTCACTTGTTCCAGCTTCAGCACTAGGTCTCTCCCGCCGCCGGTGGGTGCACGTAGGAGCCGAGATAGGCGCGGATCACTTCCGGATTTTCCACGATCTCCTTGGGCGAGCCTTCGGCGATCTTCTGGCCGTGATCGAGCACCACGATGTGACGGGCCACCGCCATGATGGCGCGCATCACGTGCTCGACAATGACGATGGTCAGCCCGCGCTGCGACAGCTTGCCGACGAGGGCCACCGCCTGGTCGATCTCGGCCGGGTTGAGCCCGGCCATGACTTCGTCGAGCAGCAGCAGCCGGGGCTGTGTCGCGAGCGCGCGCGCCATCTCCAGCCGGCGCTGGTCGATGGTGGTCAGATCCTTCGCCGCGGTCTGCTCCCTGGCCGACAGGCCGACGAACTCGATCGCCTCGCGCGCCTTGTCGCGCGCCATGGCGGTGTTCTTGTCGCGCAGGAATGCGCCGGTCATGACGTTGCTCAGCACCGTCATCGCGCCAAACGGCTTTGCCACCTGGAAGGTGCGGGCGAGGCCATGCGCGCAGATGTCGTGCGGTTTCAGGCCCACGATCTCGCGGCCATAGGCCAGCACCGAACCGGCATCGGGACGGTGAAACCCGGTGATGAGATTGAAGCTTGTGGTCTTGCCGGCGCCGTTCGGTCCGATCAGGGCGACGGTTTCGTTTTCCTTTACCGTAAAGGAGACCTCCTGCACGGCACGCAGTCCACCGAAGCGCTTGCTGAGGCCGCGAATGACGAGCGCATCTGCCATGCCGCGCTCCTACGCCTGCGCCGGTTTGCGGCTGGCCGAACGATGCCGGACTTCGTCGAGCATGCCCATCAGCCCGGTCGGTCGCCACAGGATCACCGCCATCAGGATCAGGCTGTACACGGTCAGTTGCACGCCGCCGATCGAGCTGCCGAGCCAGCTCTGCAGCAGCGTCGATGTCGTCTCCAGCAGGATCGTGCCGATCACGGGGCCCCACAAGGTGCCGATCCCGCCGACGATCGATACCAGGGCCGCCTCGATCGAAATGTTGAAGGAAAACGCCGTCGCCGGATCGATGAAGTAGATGTATTGCGTGTAAAACGTGCCGGCGAGGGCGGTGAGAAACGAACTGATCAGGTAGATGTTGCGCTTCATCCGCGGCGCGTCGACGCCGATCGCTTCGGCCGCGTCTTCGTCCTCGCCGATGGCGACGAGATAATAGCCCATCCAGGACCGCTCGATCAGCCAGGTGATGGCGAGGGCGACGGCGAGCAGGCCCAGCACGACGTAATAGTAGGCCGCCTTGGTCTCGAACTGCATCATCAGCGGCGCGCTGCCGAGATTCGGGATGGTCGTGCCCTCGGCGCCCCAGGCGAAGTCGCGAAACTTGAGAAAGATCAGCATCAACGCTTGCGCGGTGGCGATGGTGGCGATGGTGAAATAGGGGCCGCGCAGGCGGAAGCACAGCCAGCCGATCGGCAGGCTCGCCAGCATCGCGACAACGCCGCCGGCGATCATCCCGATCCATGGCGAGATGTTGAAATCGATCTGCAGGATCGTCGAGGTGTAGGCGCCCAATCCGAAATAGGCGGCGTGTCCGAGCGAAAGCTGCTTGGCGTAACCGCCCATCAGGTTCCAGGCGGTGCCGATGAAGGAGAACAGGAGGATCCTGATGAAGATGTCGATCGCAAATGAACTCTTTACCACCAGCGGCAACGCGACGAGGATCGCGATCCCGATCGCGAGCAGGACGACGTTGCGCGTGCTCAAGCTGTGTCCCGTCATCGTGCTCTGCCTCCGCCGAGGCCGGTCGGCTTGAAGGCAAGCGTCAGAAGCAGCATGGCGAATACCACGATCAATCCGGAGTCCGCGCCGACATATTGAATACCGAGCGACTCGGCTATGCCCATCATCAGGCTGGCGATCAGCGCGCCCATCACGTTGCCGAGCGTTCCCAGCACCACCGCGACAAAAGCCATCAGTACAAACACCTGCCCGACAAACGGATAGGCGGAATAGAACGGCATCAACAGCGAACCGGCTGCGCCCGCAAGCGCCAGCGCAATGCCGAGCGCGACGCAGAACACGCGGTTGGGGTTGATGCCCATCAGCATCGCCACGTCGCGGTTCTGGGACGCAGCGCGCATCGCCTTGCCGAGATCGGTTGTGTGCAGAAAGACCCACAATAGCCCGCTCAGCGCCATGGCGACGACGAAGGCGATCAGTTTCGCCACCGGGATATAGAGCCCGCCGATATGGAACGCCTCGTCGGAATAGAATGTGTGGACCGTGCGATAGTTCGCGGTGAACAGCATCAGGGCCAGGTTCAGCAGCAACAGCGAAAGCGCAAATGTCAGGAAGATCTGCGGCATGTCGTTGGGTCCCAGCACCCTTCGGATCAGAAAATGCTGGATCAGCACGCCGGCCACGAACAGCACCGGCATCGACACGACGAGCGACACGAGAGGATCGATACCGAACTGGTTGGCGAGAAAAAAGCTGATGTACATCCCGATCATCACGAATTCGCCCTGGGCGAAGTTGACGATCTTGACGACGCCGAAGATCAGCGTGACGCCGATGCTGACGAGCGCGTAGATGCCGCCGATGAGCAGGCCGTTGATGACGGCCTGGGCCACTGTCTCCCACATCTGGATCGACCGGTCCTAGATTTTCAGCAGCGGCTTGCGGGCGTCTTCCTTGGGGAAGACGCTGGCGAGATCGCCGTCCTGCCATTGCACGCCGACCGGGTGTCCGTAGATGTTCTTGCCGTCGGGTCCGAACTTGACCTTTCCGCCGGGCGCCATTGCCGCATAGCCGGAGGAGACATCGAGCGTCGACAGGGCTTCGCGAACTTTTTGCGGATCCGCCGAGCCCGCGCGTTCGAGCGCGTCGGCCAGCATGAAGGTCTGGGCGATCAGGCCGCCGGCATATTCGAACAGGAATTCTCCGGTGCGCTTCTTGAATTCCACGTTCACTTTCTGGGCGTCGTCGCTGACGTCGTGATTCCAGTGCGCCACGCCCTGCAGCCCTTCGGCGAGCTTGCCGACATTTTTGTAAAAGTCCGGAATGACGAAGCCGCCGGAACCGCCATTGATGGAGACATTGAGACCGAATTGTTTGACGGTCCGCACGATCAGGATGAGGTCGTTCAGGTAGGAAACCGAGAACAGCGCATTGGCGCCGGATGATTTCACCTTGTTGATCAGCGGGCTGGCATCGGTGAACCCTGCCGAATAGGGCTCGAACATCACGATCTCGACGCCCTCGGACGGCGCGAGTTCCTTCAGCCCGTTCGAGGTCGAGGTGCCGAACGCGGTATTCTCGAAGATGACGGCCACCCTCGGCGTATCGCTGACGAGTTTTGCCATCTGCAATTGCGCGCGGGCAAACTGCGAGGCCCTGGCAAACGGCGTAAAAGTGTAGGTGCGGCCCTTGTTGAGTTGATCCGAACTCGACCCCGTAATCAGCGGAACCTTGGCGCGCTCCGCCACTTCGCTGGCGATCAGGGTGAGGGCGCTGGCATAGCAGCCATGGATCGCCGACAGCTTGTTGCCGGTGATCAGTCGGTCGGTTTCCGTGCGCGTCACCGTGGTGTCGCTCTGGACGTCGGAAATGATCAGATTGAGCTTGGCGCCGCCAAGCGATTTGATGCCGCCGGCATCATTGACCATTTCGACCGCGAGCTTGGCGGCGGCGACGCAGCCGACGCCGATCTGCGCCATGCTCCCGGTGGTCGGGTAAAGCGCGCCGATATTGATCGGATCGGCCGCCCAGCCGCGCAACGGCACCGCGCCGAATGCAGTGGCTGCGAGGACACCCCCGGATTTGATGAGAAAGTCGCGGCGGCCTGGCCGCTTCGACGAAGCCTGGTCTGGATCGGCGTTTCCGATGACGGAATTCTTGCGATTTTTTTTCATGTCGTTTGCCCCCACGCACGGCATGGATATCTCCTGCCGCCTTTTTATTTGGCCGAACCTGGAATCATAAGAACATGTAATTTGCAAAGTTCAAAGCCAAGATCGGCTTCGGCTTGATGCATCACCTCCCAACGTCAAGGTTGCACTGCAGCATGCGCGGCGGCGCGGACCTCAGGTCATTTGTGTGTCTTACACGCGCAGTTGAACACACGGCGCAGGGCATCGGCGAGGGAGAATTCGCGGTGAAGCACGTAAGCAGCGTGGCTGCGTTATTCGGCGCTGCTCACCAGTTTGATGCGCGGCGCGGCGGCATCTGTCAGGCTTCGATAGGCGGCGAGATAGTCGAGCGCCATTCGTCGCGCGGTAAATCGCATCTCGAACTGTTTTCGGATCACCCCGCGATCCAGTTGCGACAGTCGCCCGACCGCGGAAACCGCGCTCGTTTCGTCCTCGACGATAAAGCCAGTCAAGCCTTCCTCCACGATTTCCGGAACCGAGCCGCGGTTGTAGGCGATGACCGGGGTGCCGCACGCCATGGCTTCGATCATGACAAGGCCGAACGGCTCCGGCCAGTCGATGGGAACGAGCAGTCCGATCGCGCCGCTGAGAAAGTCGGATTTTTCGTGATCACCGATCTCGCCGATGTATTCGATCAGGGGATGGTCGATCAGCGGACGGATGATTTGATCGTAGTAGTCCTGATCGGCCCGATCGACCTTCGCGGCGATCTTCAAGGGGATGCCGCAGCGGATCGCGATCTTGATGGCGCGGTCCACGCCCTTTTCCGGGGCGATCCGGCCAAGCACGCCGAGATAGCCGGGGCTCACCGGCCGCGGCGTCAGCAGATTTTCCGGCAGGCCGTGATGGATCGTGCGAACCCAGTTGGCTTGCGGCACCGGGCGCCGCTGGGCATTCGAGATTGAAATCACCGGGATCGATGAAAATGTCGTGAACACCGGTTGATGCTCCGGCAGATCAAGCCTGCCGTGCAGGGTGGTCAGAAACGGAGTCGGCTGCCGCGAAAACAGCGAGAACGGATAGTAGTCGAGATGGAAATGCAGAAAGTCGAATTCTTCATCGTCGCATTTTTGCAGTACGCGCTCCAACATCACCATGTGCAGCGCGTTGGCATCGCGGACCGATCCGTCGAGGCGCAGGGCTTTCGGCCATGTCGCGTCGAGCTTCGCCGAGGTTCGGGAATCACCGCTGGCGAACAGGGTGACGTCGTTTCCCAGCCCTACCAGTTCTTCAGCCAACCAGTGTACCACCCGCTCGGTTCCGCCATAAAGCCTGGGGGGAACGGCCTCTGTCAGCGGAGCAACCTGCGCGATGCGCATTTATCCGTCTCCTGTTTCTGTCATTGATGAGAAAGCCCCGTCATCCAGCCGGCGTCGACCCGCCGAAGAGGGAACGTTTCCGCATGTGCGAAGTTCCCCAAAAGGTGCGCACTTCTTCCACCCGGACGCCTTGCTGCTGACATCGCGCCCGATCAGGCTGTTGCGGTCGCCCATGCTGCGTGTCGCTGAGCAACGACGGCCGCGCGACGGGAACCTCGATCAAACGGAACACATAACTGACATAACTGCGGGACTTTCGTTCTCCTCCAACAGGTTCGCAGCCACATGGACAATCTTTCTGGATACGCCAATCGTCCGTTCCCCTTCGTGCTGCGCTACCTCCACCGGCGTTTGGCGTCGCATATCGTCATTCTCACCTGCGTTGTTGCTGCCGTTGCCTGTTCGGTAGGCACGCAATATGGCGTGAAATATCTGGTCGACGGCTTGTCGGCTGGGCCGGCCCGCGCAGTCGGTGTATGGCTGGCATTCGTCTTACTCATGTCGCTAATCGCGGCGGATAATTTTTTGTGGCGGATCGCCAGCTGGACGGCGAGTTTTACGTTCGTGGGTGTGACCGGCGACCTCCGTCGCGACATTTTTCGTCATCTGACCGGGCATGCGCCCAGCTATTTCTCAGACCGGTTGCCGGGAATGCTGACCAGCCGCATTACCGCCACATCCAATGCGGTCTTCACTGTCGAGAACATGTTTGTCTGGAATGTGCTGCCGCCATGCATCGCAACCGTCGCTGCGATTGCCTTGATCGGGACCGTCAGTCTGCTGATGGCGGGTGGATTGGTTTTCGTCGCCGGCGCGATGGTGGTTGCGATGTTTCGTCTCGCCGCCGCCGGCAAGCCCTTGCACGACGACTTCGCGGATAAGGCCGCAGCCGTAGACGGCGAAATGGTTGACGTCATCAATAACATGCCGCTGGTGCGGGCGTTTTGCGGCCTCAGTTTCGAGCACGACAGGTTTGACGCCACCGTCAACCGGGAATTGACGGCGCGGGGCCGCAGCCTTCGTTACCTCGAGAAGGTGCGGATCACACACGCCGCGATCACGGTCGTGCTGACGATCGCGTTGCTTGCCTGGGCCATTGTGCTTTGGCAGAGCGGCGCGGCGACTACCGGCGATGTCGTGCTGGTCTGTACGCTGGGACTTTCCATTTTGAGCGCTACACGCGATCTTGCGGTGGCGCTGGTCGATGTCACCCAGCATGTCGCGCGGTTAACCGAAGCGATCGCCACCCTGTTACTGCCGCATGATCTGCGTGACCACCCGGAAGCCGAGCCGCTGATGAGAAGTGGCGCGGCGATTGCCTTCAACAACATCACGTTTCGCTATCCCGGCGGACTTGGTGTGTTCGACAAGTTCAGCCTTCGCATTCAGCCGGGACAGCGGGTCGGTCTGGTCGGCCAGTCCGGCGGCGGAAAATCCAGCCTGTTCGTTCTCTTGCAGAGGTTCTACGACGTTCAGCACGGCAGCATCACGATCGATGGCCAGGATATTTCCCGCGTCACGCAGCAGAGCCTGCGCGAGGCGATTTCCGTGGTGCCGCAGGACATTTCCCTGTTCCAGCGGTCGATTATGGAAAATATCCGATATGGGCGTCCGAATGCGAGCAACGACGAAGTACTGCGCGCCGCGATCGCGGCACGCTGCGATTTCGTCGAGGCCCTGCCGGAAGGACTCGAAACCATGGTCGGGGATCGCGGTGTCAAATTTTCAGGCGGCCAGCGGCAGCGCATAGCCATTGCTCGTGCGTTCCTGAAGGACGCGCCGATCCTGCTGCTGGATGAAGCGACCGCCGCACTCGACTGCGAATCCGAAGAGGCGATACGTGAGGCGCTCGCCCGCCTGATGCGTGGTCGAACGGTGGTTGCCATTGCCCACCGTATTGCGACGTTGAGGAATTTCGATCGGGTGGTGATGCTCAGAGCCGGCAAGATCATCGAAGACGGCCCGCCAGATCGCCTGATGCAGGGCCAAGGTCCCTACCGTGAATTGGTGGCGCAGGAAATCAGCCGGCTCGCGCAGTACGCGGCCTGATCTGCGGCAGTGGCGTTGAGTACGTTCATCTTAACGCTCGGGGAGGCGATCGAGATCAAATGTCAGCCAAAGCGGTAACCCAGATCACGCCGGCCCCAACCATCGAGGCGATCGCCGAATCGCCGTTCTATATTCCGATGACCGGGCCGGCGGCGCGGCCGCGGCGCTCGCTCAAGCACGACGACACGTTTATCGTGCTCGACAGCCATGGCGACATCGGCGCGTCCGCCGGCGGACCCGATGGCCTTTTCAACTCGGACACCCGCTATCTGGCGCGGCTCGAACTTGTGCTGGATCAAGTGCAGCCGCTTCTCCTGGGTTCGAGCCTGCGCGATGACAATTCCGCGCTGACGGTGGATCTCACCAATCCAGACGTCTATCGTCAGGGGCGGATCGTGCTGCGCAAGGACGTGCTGCACATCGTGCGCACGATCTTCCTTTGGCGTGGAACGGCCTATCAGCGTATCGGTGTACAAAATCACGGCGAAGATCCGGCAGGTTTCGATCTGACGTTGCTGTTCGACAACGACTTCGCCGATCTGTTCGAGGTGCGAGGCGAGCGTCGCCCGCGCCGCGGTGTCGGCGCCGGAAGATTGCTCGGTCCTTCCGACGTGCTGCTCGAATATGCGGGACTCGACGGCAAATCGCGGAGCACCGCGCTCCAGTTTGATTCGTGTCCGACCCGGCTTGCCGTGAACGCCGCGACCTATCATCTCGATCTAGCGCCGCAACAGGTCAGTTCGTTGTTTGTCGTGGTTTCCTGCAACAGGCCAGCCGGGCTGAAGCCGGTGCCGTTCTTTCGTGGTTTGCTCGCGCATCGTCGCGAGATGCGCCAATCGACCAGGGGCGACACCAGCGTCGAAACCTCAAACGACATCTTCAACGAGGTGCTGTGCCAGTCGATGGCGGACCTCAACATGCTGATGACGGATACGCCGCAGGGACGATATCCCTATGCGGGGATCCCCTGGTATTCGACGACATTCGGTCGCGATGGAATCATCACTGCGCTGCAGATGTTGTGGATTGACCCGCGGGTCGCGCGCGGGGTCTTGAGGCGGCTCGCACTCTATCAAGCCAAAACGGTCGACCCGCTCGCGGACGCGGCGCCGGGGAAGATTCTGCACGAAATGCGCGGCGGCGAGATGGCCGCACTGCGCGAGGTGCCGTTTGCGCAATATTACGGCAGTGTCGATGCCACGCCGTTGTTCGTGCTTTTGGCCGGTCTCTACGTCGAACGCACCGGAGACGATGAGACCCTTGCGGAGCTATGGCCCTCGATCGAAGCCGCGTTGCGCTGGATCGACGGGGCCGGTGATCCCGACGGGGACGGATTCGTCGAATATAAGCGTGCGTCGGAGCAGGGCCTGGCCAACCAGGGCTGGAAGGATTCTTACGACGCGATCTTCCATGCTGATGGGCGACTCGCCGAAGGCTATATCGCGCTCGCCGAAGTCCAGGGCTATGTATTTGCCGGCAAGCGGCTGGCGGCGCGTTGCGCGGAGCGCATGGGGATGCCGGAGAGGGCGCGCCAGCTTGAGGCCGAGGCGCGACGGCTTGCCGAGCATTTCGAAGAAGCATTCTGGTGCGACGAAATCGGCACCTATGCGCTTGCGCTCGACGGCGTCAAACAGCCGTGCAAGGTGCGCACGTCGAATGCCGGGCAACTTCTGTTCAGCGGAATCGTGCGGGAGGATCGCGCCCGCATGGTGGCCGCGGATATGATGCGGCCGCATTTTTTCACAGGCTGGGGTATCCGCACCGTCGCACGCGGTGAGGCGCGCTACAATCCCATGTCTTATCACGATGGCTCCATCTGGCCGCACGACAACGCGCTGATTGCGCTCGGCCTGGCGCGTTACGGACTCAAACATTCGGTCGAACAAGTGTTCAAAGCCCTGTTCGACGCGGCGACTTACATGGATCTGCGGCGGCTTCCGGAGTTGTTCTGCGGCTTCCGGCGTGAGAAGGGACGCGGCCCGACGCTGTACCCGGTGGCCTGCGCGCCGCAAGCCTGGGCGAGCGCGACGCCGTTCACCCTGCTGGAGGCGGCGCTCGGCCTGGAATTCGATGCTCGGCACGGCGAAATTCGCCTGCGCAACCCGCGCCTTCCGCAGTTTCTTGACGAAGTGATCGTTCGCGAATTGCGGCTGGGTTCCTCGAGCGTCGATCTTCGTGTTCGCCGTCACGGCGATGACGTGTCGCTGGAGGTGATGCGCACGCGCGGCCGGATGCAGGTTTCCATCGTGCTCGCACGTTGAGACCGGCAGCTCTGCAGCGACCGTACAGCCAGCAGCGACAGAGGTTTCGCGGCGGTGGCGGCCCGTTCAATCGAGGAGACCTCATGCGTGCCAGGATCATATCGACGCTCGTCACCGCGTGCTTCGCGACGGTACTGGCCGTGCCATCATGGGCACAAACCGGCGCCGCTGCGCCGCAACCGCAGCAGCAAGATACTGTTCCGCCAGCTCCACCGAACGAGCCGGCGCCGCCGCCTTCGGTCACCATCATCGGCGCAAGCGAGGCCCACGGCGTGCTTGGACGCGACGTCCGCAGCCCGACCGATGAAGACATGGGACGCATCGTCGATGTGATCGTCGATCGCGCCGGTTCCGTACGCGCGGCAGTCGTCGATTTCGGCGGCTTTCTCGGCGTCGGCAGTCGAAAGATAGTCGTCGACTGGAACGCGCTGCATTTCGGACGCATCGCCAGCAAGAGCGACAGCATCACGCTCGAACTGACCAAGGGACAAGTCATGGAAGCGCCCGAATACAAGGAGGATGCACCAATCGTCGTGCTCGGAGCTTCCGGCACCCTGCAGCCGCTGCAGTTTGATCACTAGATGAGGGGGAGAAATATCCTGTTCGTGCGTTCCTCCCGGCGCAAGGATGACACGACCGACGGTGATCGCCATGGGCAGCCCGGTCGCGACGATGGAATTCCGCCGTTCGCATCGGGTGCGGTGGCGATCGAGCCGGCGCCCATCCCCTCGCGGCAGAGCTTGCGTGGCCTCGACTGGTTCATTTTCTTTCTGGCGGATGTGCAAACCGGGTTCGGTCCATTCGTTGCGGTCTATTTGACGACGCAGAAATGGACGCAGGTCGCAATTGGCTTCGTTCTGTCGATCGGTGGTGTGGTCGCCTTGCTCGGGCAGGTGCCTGGCGGCGCCATCGTCGATGCGGCCCGGTCCGAACGGCTGGTCGCGGGCCTTGCCATCGCCACGATCGGCGTCAGCGCGCTTGCGTATGCGGCGTGGCCGATTTTTCCGGTGGTGGCGGCGGCTGCAATTTTGCACGCCGCCGCCAGTTGCGTGCTTGGCCCGGCTATTGCCGCGATCAGCCTTGGCCTGGTCGGACCGCTGGCGATCGGCGAACGATTAGGGCGAAATGCACGCTTCGCGTCGCTCGGAAATGGTGTTGCTGCTGCCGTGATGGGCACATGCGGCTATCTGCTGTCGAGCCGTTCGGTGTTTCTCGTCACTTTCATCCTGGCGATTCCGACTTTGCTCTCGCTGGCGCGGATCCGTGAGCGCGAAATCGACGCGGCCCGGGCGCACGGTGCCGTGTCGCGCGGGGCGCCAGACGCCAAATCAACCAGTATTCTCCGCCTGATGCGCGAGCCTGCGCTACTGATCTTCGCCGGCAGCATATTGCTGCTTCAACTCGCCAACGGGGCAATGCTTCCGTTGATGGCGGGTGTGGTAACGACCCGGTCAAGTCAATGGGCACCGGTATTGATCGCCGCCTGCATTATCGTGCCGCAAGCCATCGTCGCACTGACGTCTCCGTCGGTGGGACGCAAGGCCCAGCAATGGGGGAGGCGGCCACTGTTGCTGATGGGATTTGCCGCGCTGGCCATTCGCGGCGTCATGTTTGCAACCGTCAGCGATCCGTATTTGCTGGTCGCAGTACAGGTGTTCGATGGCGTCACCGCGGCGGTATTTAGCGTCATGGTGCCCTTGATTGTCGCCGACGTCGCGTTTGGAAGCGGCCACTTCAATCTTGCGCAGGGCGTCGTCGGCACCGCAACCGGCATCGGTGCTTCCCTCAGCACCGTGCTCGCCGGTTACGTCAGCGACAGGTTCGGCAGCAGCGTCGCGTTTGTTGGGCTTGCAGCTATTGCAGCGGCCGGCCTCGCCGTAATCTGGCTGGCGATGCCGGAAACGCGCCGCAGCCCGCGGCCGTAGTGCTCATGCATCCATGTTGCGCAGGCGCTGGCGGTTGCGAAGCACGATCTGGCGGGCGCCGGAAAATCCGAGGACGCCTTGGGTGTGGAGTTGCGAGAGCGCTCGCGAGACGGTTTCCAGCGTAAGGCCGAGGTAATCGCCGATGTCGCGGCGGCACATCGGCAGCGCCATCAAGCCTGCCACCGCAAGCCGGCCATCCATTTCGAGCAGGAAGGTGGCTACGCGCTCCATCGCGGTCTTGCGTCCGAGAAGCAGCATATGATCTTCCGCGTGCCGGAGATCGCCGGCGGTCATCGACCAGAGCTTGCGCGCGACCTGGACGTCAATTCCGGCCGCCTGCTCGAGGCTGCGCCGTTTCACCAGCCGCACCGAGGTATCGATGATGGCCTCCGCGGCCAGCCGATGGGTCGTTCCCGATTCGAGCCCGAACACGTCGCCGGGCAGGTGGAATGCGCCGATCTGACGCCGCCCGTCCGAAAGCAGCTTGTAGCTGCGGACCGCACCAGCGATCACCTGGTAGACGTATTCCGCTGGTTCATCCTCGCCATAGATTTCTTCATCCTTCCGGTATGAGAATTCCGTGGCGATGAGACCGGCGTGTCCAGTAACCGTGCCAAAGTGGTCGGAAACGCGGTGGGGAACCGGGCTGATCTTGTTGCCGATAATGGAAGGAACCGAAGGGCTGAGCGACTGGTTGAGCATGACCATCTCCTTTGCGATGGCCAACTACTACGGGAGCTGAACGAACCTGGAAATTTCGCGTGATATCTTAAGGAGATGTACCTACGTATAATACCGGAGGTCGCCTCCCTATCGCCCCGGCCGGGAACTGGCCCGATTTTCCTGAATTGCCCCTCGAATATGCGTGACGAGGCTCTCCTCAAGCAGGGGCTTGCGCAGAACATGCCGTATGCCTACCGCTTCGGCGCGTGCCGAGATTTTCTCGTCAGGGTAACCCGTAATCAGAATAACCGGAGCGGTAATGTCGCGGCTCCGCAACCGGCTGGTCAAATCGACGCCGTTCATTTCCGGCATTTTGTAGTCGATCACGAAGCAGTCGACGCCGGTCGGATGCACCGCGCGGAGCAGCGCCGCGCCTGTTCTGAACGTTCGAACGTCGAATCCGTCGGTTTCGAGAAGAAACCGCAACGAGCCAAGAACATCGGCGTCGTCGTCGACTACATAGACGGCGGGTTTTGTAACCGGCGACGTCACGACAGGCTGCCCAGCTTTTGCTGATTTGAGTGGCGCATGTTTTCAAGCTAACACGCATTCCGGCGTTGCGACTTGATTTAACTCAATCCTTCAGGATCCCGGCGCGCATCGCCAGCCGCACCAGCTCCGAAAGGCTGTTGGCCTGCATCTTGGTCATCACGTTTGCCCGATACACTTCAATGGTGCGGGGGCTGATGTCGTAGTCGCGAGCGATCAGCTTGTTGGAGAGCCCCGCGATCAGGCCTTCCATGACCTGACGTTCGCGGGGGCTCAGGGTTGCTATCCGCAGCTCGATATCACGCGTAACCGCTTCGTTCATTGCGACCGGCTCTCCCTGCCGGATCGCCGCCTCGATCACGCTGATCAGGCGGTCGTCTTCGAAGGGTTTTTCAAGAAATTCAATCGCCCCAAGCTTCATCGCCTCGACGGCAAGCGGGATGTCGCCGTGTCCGGTCATGATCACAATCGGGAACGGACTTTTCAGCGTTTTCATGCATTTCAGAAGCTCAATTCCGTCAAGGCCGGGCATGCGCACGTCGGAGACGACGCATCCAAACGCAAGGCCTTGAACGACATCGAGAAATTTGGTGGCAGTTTCGAACAATGCGACGTCGAAGTCTGCGGCATCGAGCAGGAAGTCGAGCGAGTCCCGCATCGCCGCATCGTCGTCAATGACGTAAACCTTCCCCTTATCCGACATGTGTCAACTCTCGCTTGCTGCTGCGGGAAGAGTGAAGCGAAAAGTCGCGCCTCCCGACGCATTGGTTTCCGCCCACATCCGGCCGCCATGGGCCTCTATGATAGAGCGGCTGATGGAGAGTCCCACCCCCATTCCGGTCTCCTTCGTCGTAAAAAACGTCTGAAACAGGTTGGATTTGACGTCGTCATGGAATCCCGACCCGGTATCGGACACCTCGACTTCGATCAGGTCGTCTTCGACATCGGCGTTCGATACAATGAGCTCCCGCCGCGGCGACTGCGCCATCGCTTCCAGCGCGTTGCGAAACAGGTTTACCAGAACCTGCTGAATCTGGACCCGGTCGACCAGCACGAGGTCAATCGCCGGGTTCAGGTTGAAACGAAGCTGGATGTTCTGCTCACGGGCGCCCGCCAGGCCGAGCGCGCCGGCTTCCTCAATCAGCTTTGAAAGGCTTTCGATTCGCTTCTCGGATTCGCCCCGCGAAACGAAGTCGCGGAGGCGGCGAATGATCTGGCCGGCGCGAAGCGCCTGCTCGGCCGCGCGGTCCATCGCGCTTTCGATTTTCGGCGCATTGGGATCCGCGCTGTCCGCCAGCAGCCGGCGCGAGCCTTTCATGTAGTTGCTGATAGCCGCAAGCGGCTGATTGAGCTCGTGCGCCAGTGCGGATGCCATTTCGCCCATCGCGCTCAGGCGAGAAATGTGCACGAGTTCCGATTGCAGTTCCTGCAGCCGGGCCTGGGTTTGCTGATGCTCGGTCAGATCACGCACGAATCCGGTGAAATATGGCATGCCGCCGGACTGCATTTCACCGATCGAGAGGTGCATCGGGAACGTTGTTCCGTCCCGGCGTTTGCCGGTCACGATCCGTCCGATGCCGATGATATGCCTTTCGCCCGTGGAACGGTAGCGGGCGAGATATCCGTCGTGACGCGCCCGGTCTGGCATCGGCATCAGCTCGCTGACGTTCTTGCCAACCGCCTCCCGTTCGGCGTAGCCGAACAGCCTTTCGGCCGCGGAGCTGAAAAATTGTATGATGCCATATCCGTTAATGACGATCATCGCATCCGGCACCGTATCGAGGATCGAGCGAAGGTGACTCTCCTGCGTTCTCAGGGCGTCTTCGAGCTGCTTCTCGTCATCGATTTCCAGGACAATTCCGCTGACATGGCGTGGGGCGCCGGTGTCGTCCCTGACGAGGATGCCGCGGGCGCGAATCCAGTGACCGGATCCCGCGCTTCCGCCGACCCTGAAGGAAACGTCCATTTTGCCGCCATTCTCGGCAACGCTCCGGATCGCCTCTTCCGTCCGCGCGCGATCCACTGGGTCGAGGAGCGAAAGAAACAGCCCGTAGGTGACGGGTTGATCGCGCGCCACCCCGAAAAGGTCTTTCGCCGTGTCCGAGCACTCCATCTTTTGCGTCGTGAGATCGAGATCCCAGGTCCCGACGCCAAATCCTTCGATTCGGAGCCTCAAACGCTCGTTACGAATCGGGTCCTCTGGCGATGGTCGAATGGTGCCGGGCACGCTCAAGCCTTCACTTCCGCCAGATCCAGTCTCACGCCGTGAGGCCTAACCGGCATTCTCGGGGTGCGGTTTCCCACAGGAGACTGACGTCCACCAAGGCGCAGGCCTCAAGCTGCTGTAACGGACCTACAATCTCGCCGAACGGGGAGGCGGATGCAAGTTCCTCCGTGCCGAATCCTGCCACCTTGAGGCGATCGGGTCAAAGCCCCTCGACCGGTGGATTTATCGGCGGCCGGGTACTTTGATCTATCTCATCCTGCCCGCCGATTTCAGCTGTAAACATTTGGTTGTGATCATGGAGAAGCTGGATGACATACGCGACTGTTATGGTCAGCCTGGCGATTGACCAGCCCAACGAGGCCCGTCTCGCCGTTGCTGGCCAGCTTGCCGAAAGGTTTGATGCAGGAATAATCGGGATTGCGGCCGCGGTATTCAGTCCGCCGCTTTACTATATGGCCGGCGAGCCGGCGCAGATTCTGATCGATCAGGGCGAGGAATTGATCAAGAGACGGATGTCGGAACTGGAAGCGCAATTTCGCGAGGCGGCCAAGAATCGGGCCAAGCAAATCGAATGGCGCTGCGCGATCGATCTCCCGGCGAGGTATGTTCTGCAGGCGGCACGCTGCGCCGATGTCATCGTGAGCGGCGGACACAGTGACGCGTTTTCTGATCCGTTTGCGCTGGTCAGCCCGAAAGATCTCGTGATGGAGGCGGGCCGGCCGCTGCTCGTTGTCCCCGACAAGGTCGACTGGCTTGATTTGCGAAGCGTGCTCGTGGCGTGGAAGGACACACCGGAGGCGAGGCGGGCAATCGTTGCTTCGCTGCCGATGCTCCGCAAGGCCGGGAATGTCACCGTTGCGGAAATCGTGGAAGCAGGCGGCAGCCAGCCGGCCGCCGTCGCGCGGGTTCGCGATGTCTTGACGTGGTTGTCGCGTCACGGGGTTTCCGCCTCCGAACTCGTGGCGGAACAGAATCAGGACCGGGATGCGCCCCGGCAGCTCGATTCGATGGCAGCCGACGTTGGCGCGGGAGTTGTCGTCGCCGGTGCCTACGGACATTCGCGGTTTCGCGAAATGATCCTCGGCGGCATGACCCAGCATTTGATCACCCAAACCGCGCGTTGCGTGCTGCTGTCGCACTAGAATCCGTATCGCAAACAAGAGATCGATTGGATCGCGCCTTGTACAGATTTCTCCAGCAAACCGTCGCCGACTACATGACGCGCAATGTCAAGACGGTGAGGCGCGACACGACGGTAGGCGAATTGAACCGGATGTTTGAACGCGACGATTTCAATACCTATCCGGTCGAGGAGGACGGGCAGGTTATCGGGATTGTGACCAAGTTCGACCTGCTGAAATGCTTTGCCTTCACGCCGAACCAGATGATGCCGCGGTATGATGATTTGATGGACCGAACCGTCGCCGATATCATGACGTCGGCATATATCTATGTCAGCGCCGATACCAGATTGACGCGGGTGCTGCAGCTCATGGTCGAGCATCGAATCAGGAGCATTCCCGCGATCGACGGCGACCATCGGCTGGTTGGCATTGTTGCCCGCGAGGACGTGCTCCGAGCGCTCGCCGCCAGTGCCGAGGGCGCCGCATAAGCAAGCGCAAGGGCGCGAATCGCGCTGCACGGGTCCACAGCTCTCTCAATGACCGTCTTCGAAAAATAACCGCTAGCCAAGGTATTGATATCGGTTATGAAAATCCGAATTTCGTGCCTTGCTCGCCGCGGCGGCGAATTTCAAGTTGAACACAGTTGATCTCGATCAAATCGCGCGGCGCAAGACTGTGTTTTTTGGGATTTGTTCCCTCCAGAGAGAATCCTCATGAGCCAGGCCCCCAATTCGAAGTCAATGACCATCGGTGAGAGTGGCTTGGCGGTGTTGTTTGCGGCGACCGCCTTTCTTTGCCTGATCGGCGCCGCCAAGGCCGTCGATGCCCCGTTCGCGTTTCATGCCGCGCTCGGCGCGGCTGCGAGCCTGGCGTCGGTTTTCGTCATCCTCAATCGGTATTATGACCGCCCCGCGGCCCTGCCGCCGCAGGAGATCAACGGGCGGCCCAACTACAATCTGGGCCCGGTCAAGTTCTCGGCCATCATGGCGGTGTTCTGGGGCATCGCCGGATTTACCGTCGGACTCCTGATCGCCTGCCAGCTCGCCTGGCCGGCACTCAATTTCGATCTGCCGTGGACCAGTTTCGGCCGGCTGCGGCCGCTGCACACGTCGGCGGTGATCTTCGCATTCGGCGGCAACGTGCTGATCGCCACCTCGTTCTACGTGGTCCAGAAGACGTCGCGGGTTCGTCTTGCCGGCGAGCTCGCGCCCTGGTTCGTCGTGGTCGGCTATAATTTCTTCATTCTGATCGCGGGCACCGGCTACCTGCTCGGGGTAACGCAGTCGAAGGAATATGCCGAGCCGGAATGGTATGCCGATCTCTGGCTGACGATTGTCTGGGTAGCTTACCTGCTGGTGTTCCTCGCAACGCTCATCAAGCGCAAGGAACCGCACATCTTCGTCGCCAACTGGTTTTATCTCGCCTTTATCGTCACCATCGCAGTGCTTCATTTGGGCAACAATCCGGCGGTGCCGGTGTCGGTGTTCGGCTCCAAGTCATACATCCTCTGGGGCGGCGTCCAGGATGCAATGTTCCAGTGGTGGTACGGGCACAATGCCGTCGGCTTCTTCCTGACCGCCGGCTTCCTCGCCATCATGTACTATTTCATCCCGAAACGCGCCGAGCGGCCGATCTATTCGTACCGCCTGTCGATCATTCACTTCTGGGCGTTGATCTTTCTCTATATCTGGGCGGGCCCGCATCATCTGCACTACACCGCGCTGCCGGACTGGGCCCAGACCCTTGGCATGACCTTCTCCATCATGCTCTGGATGCCGTCCTGGGGTGGCATGATCAACGGCCTGATGACGCTGTCGGGCGCCTGGGACAAGCTGCGCACCGATCCGGTGTTGCGCATGCTCGTGGTGTCGGTTGCCTTCTACGGCATGTCGACCTTCGAGGGCCCGATGATGTCGATCAAGGTCGTGAATTCGCTGAGCCACTATACCGACTGGACCATTGGTCACGTTCACTCAGGTGCCTTGGGCTGGGTCGGATTCGTCTCGTTCGGCGCGCTCTACTGCATGGTGCCCTGGTTATGGAATCGCAAGGGGCTTTACAGCCTCAAGCTCGTCAACTGGCACTTCTGGATCGCGACCATCGGAATCGTCCTCTACATCTCTGCGATGTGGGTGTCGGGAATCCTGCAAGGCCTGATGTGGCGCGCCTACACCTCGCTCGGCTTCCTGGAATATTCCTTCATCGAGACCGTGGAAGCGATGCATCCATTTTACGTGATCCGTGCGGCGGGCGGAGCGTTGTTCCTGATCGGAGCCCTGATCATGGCCTATAATCTCTGGATGACGGTGCGCGCCGGTGAGGCGGAAGTGCCGTCACCAGTCGCTCTTCAACCGGCCGAATGAGGGGCTGACAAATGTCATTCTGGACGCGGCATCATATCTTTGAAAAGAACTCGATCGTCCTGGTCGTCGGAATTCTTGCGGTCATTGCGATCGGCGGCCTGGTCGAAATCACCCCGTTGTTTTACCTGAAGAGCACGATCGAGGTGGTCGACGGGGTCAGGCCCTATACGCCGCTGGAACTGACCGGCCGCAATATCTACGTCCGCGAAGGCTGCTATCTGTGCCACTCGCAGATGATCCGGCCTTTGCGCGACGAGGTTGAACGATACGGTCACTTCTCGCTTGCCGCCGAAAGCATGTACGACCATCCGTTCCAGTGGGGTTCGAAGCGGACCGGGCCGGATCTTGCGCGCGTCGGCGCCAAATATTCGGACGACTGGCACGTTACTCACCTGACAAATCCGCGCTCGATCGTTCCTCAGTCGGTGATGCCCGGTTATTCGTTTCTGGCCGCGACCGAGGTTGATCCAGCGACCATCGTCGATCATCTGCGAACCAGCCGTATCGTCGGCGTGCCTTACACGGATGACCAGGTCGCCAATGCCGTCGCCGATTTGAAGGCGCAGGCGGATCCGGACGACCCTGGCGCGGACGCGTTTGCCAAGCGTTATCCGAAAGCCGCCGTGCGCAATTTTGACGGCAAGGCCGGTCCTCCCACCGAAATGGACGCGCTGATTGCCTATCTGCAGGTGCTCGGCACGCTGGTCGATTTCAAGCTCTACAATGAAAAAGCCAATCTTCGCTGAGAAGGCAGAACGATGCGTGCAATCCTGACGGTTCAGAATTTTACATCGAATTTTGTCACGACGTTCTGGACGCCGATCTTTGTCGGAATTTTCCTGGCGATCGTGACTTACGCGCTTTGGCCTCGCAACCAAAAGGCTTTCGACGAGGCGTCGAAGATTCCGTTGCGGGAGGAATGATCAGATCATGGCTGAACAGAATGAAATCGACCACGTCTCCGGTAAAACGACCACGGGTCACGAGTGGGACGGCATCAAGGAACTGAACACGCCGTTGCCGCGGTGGTGGGTCCTGACTTTCTACGCCTGTATTATCTGGGCGTTTGGATACTGGATCGTGTATCCGGCGTGGCCGATGCTGTCGAGCTATTCCACCGGTGTATTGCACTACTCCTCCCGTGCCGACGTTGCCGTGGAACTCGCAAACCTCGAGAAGATTCGCGGCGAGAAAATGGTTGCGCTTGGCGCGGCGTCTCTCGCGGATATCGAGAAGGACCCGGCATTGCTCGCACTGGCGCGAGCCCGTGGCAAGACGGTGTTTGGCGACAATTGCGCGCCATGCCATGGTAGCGGCGGCGCCGGCGCGAAGGGGTACCCCAACCTGAACGATGACGATTGGCTCTGGGGCGGCACCCTCGACCAGATCATGCAGACGATTCAGTTCGGCGTGCGCTCAGGGCATCCAAAAACCCACGACAGCGCCATGCTTGCCTTCGGCAAGGAGGGAGTCCTCAAGCCGGAGCAGATCGTGACGGTAGCCAATTACGTTCGGTCGTTGTCCGGTCTTTCAACCAGCAAGGGATATGACGCGGCCGCTGGCGCCAAAATCTTCGCGGAGAACTGTACGGCGTGTCACGGCGATACTGGCAAGGGCAACAAGGATCTCGGCGCTCCCAATCTTACCGACAAGATCTGGCTCTATGGTTCCGACGAGGCGACCCTCGTCGAGACGATCACCAACGGCCGCTCCGGCGTCATGCCGGCATGGGTGGGTCGTCTTGATCCGTCCACCATCAAGGCGATGGCGGTCTATGTTCACTCGCTCGGCGGGGGGCAGTGACCGAAGGCGGGCGGAGGAACCCGGAAAATCCGTATCCTGTTTGAGCTGGATCAACTGCGCGCCTGAGGTTGGATTTAGCTTGATCCGGGATGCGAGATAACTCACGCCGATGAACAAGCCTGTGCTGCCAGCTGACCTGGAACTTGATTCTGACGGGCCGCTTTATGCCGCCCGCAAGCAGGTCTACCCGCAAAGCGTATCCGGGACCTTCCGCCGCATCAAATGGGGCCTGATGGCCTTCTGCCTCGGCGTCTATTACCTGCTGCCGTTCGTGCGCTGGAATCGCGGCCTCGGCGCGCCAAGCCAGGCGGTTTTGGTCGATCTCCCCAACAGTCGCTTCTATTTCTTCTTCATCGAGCTGTGGCCGCAGGAGGTCTATTATTTCACCGGGCTGTTGATTGTCGCCGCCATCACGCTGTTTCTGATGAATTCGGTCGGCGGCCGCATCTGGTGCGGATATCTCTGTCCGCAAACGGTGTGGACGGATTTGTTCTATGCCGTCGAGCGCATGATCGAAGGTGACCGCCGCGAGCGCATGCGCAAGGCGGCGGCGCGCGGCACGATGAAACTGGAGCGATTCGCGGAAATCACGCTGAAGCATTCGATCTGGCTGTTGATCGCGTGGTGGACCGGCGGCGCCTGGGTGCTCTACTTCAACGATGCGCCGACGCTGGTGAAGCAGCTTGTGACGTTCCAGGCGCCGATGCTGGCCTATATCTGGATCGCGATATTGACGGCGACCACCTATTTGCTCGCGGGATTCATGCGGGAACAGGTCTGCGTCTATATGTGCCCCTGGCCGCGTATCCAGGCGGCCCTCACGGACGAGTGGGCGTTAAACGTCACCTACAAATACGACCGCGGAGAGAAGCGTACGTCGCTGAAGAAGGCGAGCGAATTGCGGGCGCTCGGCCAAACCGCCGGCGATTGCATCGATTGTTATCAATGCGTCGCCGTCTGTCCAACCGGGATCGACATCCGCGATGGTGCGCAGCTTGATTGCATCCAGTGCGGCCTGTGCATCGATGCCTGCGATACCGTGATGAAAAAGATCGGCCGGGAACCCCGCCTGATCGGATACGACAACGACATCAACATACAGCGCCGTCAGGCCGGCAAGCCGCCGATCTATCGAATCGTGCGGCCGCGCACCATCGTCTATTCCGCGATGATCGCCGGTGTCGGCGCGATCATGCTCTATGCGATGCTGACGCGCTCGCTGCTCGACGTCAATGTGCTGCACGACCGCAATCCGCTCGCGGTGAGACTGAGCGACGGCTCGATTCGCAACGCCTACACGGTTCGTTTCCTCAACAAGCGGGCATTCGACCGCGTGGTGGCGATCGATATCGACGGCCCCAACAATGCAACCGTTCACGTCGTCGGCTCCGATTCCGTCACGCCGGACCGGCCCATGATCGTCCTCGGCCGGGACACCACTACCGAGCTGAGGGTTCTCGTCACGGCACCCTCGGAAGACAACCCCGAGAAATCCATCCCGGTGAAATTCCGCGTAACCGACATCGGGTTAGGCGAGGTTACGTCGGCGACCGATCACTTCGTCTCTCCATGAGCCCAAGGGAGCTTCGTATGAATAGGCCGAATGTTTCACCGAAGCCGCTGACCGGGCGGACTGTGCTTTTGACGCTGATCGCGTTTTTCGGCGTGGTGTTTGGCGTGAACTTCATCATGATGAAGCTGGCGATCGATACCTTGCCGGGGACCGAGGTGGACAGCGCCTACAGCGCAAGTCTCGGCTATGAGAAGGAAATCGCGGCGGCCCGCGACCAGAACGCGCGAAACTGGCGGATCGACGCGCAAATTCGGCGCGGCCCGGACGGTGACGCGACGCTGCTGATCGAGGCGCGGGACGACAGCGGCGTGCCGATGTCGGGCCTGAAATTTCAGGGGCGCCTTGAACGGCCTATCGATCGGCGGGCCGATCGGCCGGTTGAGCTCGTCGAAGTGGGGCGCGGCATTTATCGCGGCAGCGCACCGGTAGTCGCCGCTGGACAATGGGATCTGGTCCTCGAAGGTGATGCCGCCGGGCGGCGGATGTTCCTGTCGAAAAATCGCGTGCTGTTGAATTGAGGACCGCATCATGCACGCGACGCGGGATTTTTCGCATTACGTAAAGGACCTGGGCTCGGGCCTTCAACACATCGATCTGGCGGTCGAGGGCGTCAATTGCGCCGGATGCATGTCCAAGATCGAGCGTGGACTTTCCGCGATACCTGACGTCACGCTTGCGCGCGTCAATCTCACCGACCGCCGCGTCGCGCTGGAATGGAAGGAGGGCGCGCTCGATCCTGCCAATTTCATCGACCGGCTGGCCGAGCTCGGATACAAGGCCTACCCGTTCGAAACCGCGGATGCGGAGGCCGCGGAATCCGAGCAGTCGCGCTTTCTGTTGCGCTGCCTCGGGGTTGCGGCATTCGCCACGATGAACGTCATGATGCTTTCGGTGCCGGTGTGGTCCGGCAACGTCAGCGACATGATTCCCGAGCAACGCGACTTTTTTCACTGGCTGTCGGCGCTGATCGCGCTGCCTGCTGCGGCCTATGCCGGACGGCCCTTCTTCCGGTCGGCGTGGCGGGCATTGCGCACGCGCAACGTCAACATGGACGTCCCGATCAGCATCGGCGTGCTGCTCGCGCTCGCGCTGTCGGTCGTGGAGACGGTGCACCATGCCGAGCACACTTATTTCGATGCGGCAATCATGCTGCTGGCGTTTCTGCTGGTCGGACGCTATCTCGACCAAAGCATGCGGCGGCGAACGCGGGCGGTCGCCGGAAACCTCGCCGCGCTGAAGGCCGAAACCGCCACCAAGTTCATCGGTGCCGACGAGATTTCCGAGGTGCCGGTGGCCGCCATCAACCCCGGCGACATCGTGTTGTTGCGTCCGGGCGAGCGTTGCGCGGTCGATGGCACGGTAGTCGAGGGTCGGTCCGAGATCGACCAAAGCCTGATTACCGGGGAGACCAGCTACGTCACGGCGAATTCAGGCACCGCGGTCTATGCCGGCTCGCTCAACATCTCCGGCACGTTGCGGGTTCGGGTCTCCGCAGCGTCGGAAAGTACGCTGCTGGCGGAGATCACCCGGCTGCTCGACAACGCGTTGCAGGCGCGCTCGCGCTACGTTCGCCTGGCGGACCGGGCGTCGCGCCTTTACGCGCCGGTCGTGCATGTCACCGCATTGCTGACCGTGCTTGGTTGGCTTCTGTTGGGTGCAAGCTGGCACGATGCCATCGTCACCGGTGTTGCCGTTCTCATCATCACGTGCCCCTGTGCGCTCGGTCTCGCCATTCCGACCGTGCAGACCGTTGCGTCCGGCGCGATGTTCAGGGCTGGTGTGTTGCTCAATTCCGGTGATTCCATCGAACGTCTGGCCGATGTCGATCACGTCATTTTCGACAAGACCGGAACCCTCACTGTTCCCGATCTCGAAGTGGTGAGCGGGGCCGATATTCCGGATTTTGTGCTGGATTTGGCCGGGCAGCTTGCGCTTGCCAGCCATCATCCGGTCGCGACGGCGGTGGCGCGGGCTTCAAAAGCAAAATCACCTTTCATGGGCGCGACCGAAGAGCCGGGGCAGGGGGTACGCGGCCAAATCGGGGGAATCGACGTACGGCTTGGACGCCCTTCCTTCTGTGGAGCGGAACCGTTGGCCGCTGAGCGCGCGAGGCTGGACCCGGAAGCGTCACTGGTCGCTTTCAGCTTCGGCGAGGCGAAATACGTGTTTTCGGTCCGGCAGGCCCTGCGCAAGGATGCACGCGCGGTGATTTCCAGCCTGAAGAAGCGCGGAATCGCGGTTGAAATTCTCTCGGGCGATCGGGAGCCGGCGGTTCGGGCCGCCGCGCGCGCGCTTGGGATTGAGGAGTGGCGGGCGGGTGTGACGCCAGCTGACAAGATCGAGCGCATCGAAGAAATCAAGCGCCGCGGATTCAAGGTGATGATGGTCGGCGACGGCCTGAACGACGCGCCGGCGCTGGCCGCGGCGCACGTTTCGATGTCGCCGATCAGTTCAGCGCATTTGAGCCAGGCGACGGCCGATCTGGTGTTCCTTGGCAAGCCGCTGGCGCCGGTGGTCGCGGCCATCGATTATGCGCGCAAGGCGCTGCATCTGATGCGACAGAACCTGTGGCTGGCGGTCGGCTACAACGTTCTGGCGGTCCCGATTGCCATCAGCGGGGTGGTGACGCCGCTGATCGCCGCGGCGGCGATGTCCGGCTCTTCGATCATCGTCATGCTGAACGCGCTTCGGGCTCGCCGCGTGGCGCATGGGAGGCTGCCATGGAAGTGATGGTCATCCTGGTGCCGCTGGCGCTTGGTCTCGGGCTCGTGGGTCTACTCGGTTTTCTCTGGTCGCTGAAAAGCGGGCAGTATGACGATCTCGAAGGCGCTGCCTGGCGCGCCATCGCGGATGACGAGCCAGCACCGGGAAATCCACCGGACTGAACGGCGGATCGCCTAAGGCGACAACGCTTTCCGGTAAAGCGCGCCGTAGCAGGCTGCCGAAATATCCCAACTGAAGGACCGCGACATCGCGTTGCGGCGCATGGAGTTGAGGCGATCCTTTGCCATGAACGTCGAGAATGCGCGACGGATGCCTCCGAGAAACGACTCGGTGGAAGGTTGAGGGAACAGAAACCCGGTTTCACCATCGGTGATGGTTTCCGCCAGCCCGCCGGTTTGATGGCCGATCGGGAGTGAGCCGAACCTTTGCGCGTACATCTGGCTCAGCCCGCAAGGCTCAAAGCGCGAAGGCATCAGCGTAAAATCGCTGCCGGCGAAGATCCGCCGCGCCTGGCCGTCGTTAAATCCAATCGTAACGCCGATCGCATCCGGTCTGCGGCGATGCGCGTCAACCAGGGCCTGCTCGATGCCGGCCTCACCGCTGCCGGTCACGATGATCTGTCCGCCGCCATCGATGATCTCGTCTGCCGCCGACAGCACGAGGTCGATGCCCTTCTGGTGAACGAGACGGGCGACAAGGCCGAAGATTGGACCGCGCGACAGCGCCAGGCCGAATTGCTGGCGGACGTAATCGGAGTTGGCTCGTTTGCCTTCCCAGTCTCCGGCGCCGAAAGGCTGGGCAAGCTGGGCGCAGACGCGGGGATCCCAGCTTTCGTCGATGCCGTTCAGTATCCCGGTCAGTTGCTCGGCGTCGGAGCGGCGACGAAGCAGGCCCTCGAGCCCGCAGCCGAGTTCGGGCGTGGTGATCTCCCTGGCATAGGTTTCGCTGACGGTGGTCAGATGGGAAGCGTAGATGATGCCACCCTTGAGGAAGGACAATTTGTCGTAGAACTCGAGGCCGTCGATATGGAAGGAGTCCTCGGGTGCGCCGATCCGCCGCAGCGAATCCTTCGCGAACAGGCCCTGATAGGCCAGGTTGTGGATGGTCAGAATGGTCGGGATCCTGACCGCGTTCCACGCGAGGTAGGCCGGCACCAGCGCCGCCTGCCAGTCATTGGCGTGAACCAGGTCGGCTGCCCAATTCTTGTCCAAGCTGCCTGCGGCCAGCTGGGCGGCCACGGATGCAAACCGCCCGAAGCGCACATCATTGTCGGGCCAGTCGCGGCCCGTCGCGTCGCCATAGGGGTTGCCCGGACGGTCGTAGAGTTGGGGACATAGGACGACGTAGACGGGCAGACCGTCCCTGGTCGATCCCAGCCCGAGCGAGCAGGCCGGCATCTCCGCCAGTGCCGGAGATTGGCCGACAATTTCAAGGTGCGTGAACTGTTCGACGACCTCGCTGTACCCCGGCAGCAAGATCCTGACATCGCTCAGGCGGCGAAGGGCCCGGGGTAGCGCCGCCGACACGGCGGCCAGTCCGCCCACCCGGACGAAGTCATCCATTTCCGTGGTAACGAACAGGACTTTCAAGAAGCACCCTCGCACGGAACTCGAGCCAATTCTGACTATGCAAGAACAGTTCCAGTTTTCCGCGGGCCAGATAAAACGATCTCTGCCCGGGCCTCGGATGGGGCCAGACGACGCGCGGGGAGAATGCTTTTCCGGCGGACCAGCCCAATCTAGGGTTACGCCATGGCCGAAGGTACGCAGGCCAAAGGGAGTTCTAAGATGACCATAACGGGAGTCGATGAGGGGAATACGACAGGGGGCTTCCATGGCCTTCGCGTACTCGACTTTTCGACCACGATTGCCGGTCCGCATTGCACGCGGATGCTCGCCGACATGGGAGCGGACGTCATCAAGATCGAGTCCGTTGAAGGGGAGACGATGAGAACCCGCCCGCCGGTTCGCGGCGGCTTCTCCAGCCTCTTCGGCCAGCTCAACGCCGGCAAGAAGAGCCTCGTCCTCGATCTGAAATCGCCCGACGCGGTCGATGCGATCCGCCGGCTGGTTGCGGGCGCCGACATCGTCGTTGAAAATTTCCGCCCGGGCGTGATGCGAAGATTGAAGCTCGACTACGCCTCCCTGCAGGAACTCAATCCGAGGCTGATCTATTGTTCGATTTCCGGATATGGCCAGACCGGGCCATCGGCGGAATTGCCGGCCTACGCGCCGGTCATCCACGCCGCCTCGGGTTACGACATGGCCCATTTGTCGTACCAGCCCGGGCGAAACCGGCCGGACTACTGCGGAATTTATCACGCCGACATCCTCACCGGCGTCTATGCCTTTGGCGCGATTTCCGCGGCCCTGTACCAGCGCGAACTCAGCCGGAAAGGTCAGCATATCGACGTCTCGATGCTGGAATCGATGCTCAGCCTGACCCCGAACGAAGTCCAGTGGTCGCAGTTTACGGTGGCACCGCCGAGCCGGCCGATGTTCGGCCCGCTCGAGACCGCCGATGGTTATGTGATGGTAGCCGTCGCCAGCGAAAAGACCTTCCAGGGTCTCGTGAGAGCTTCCGGACATCCGGAATGGATCGGCGATGCGCGCTTTGCGAAATATGCCGACCGGCGCAATCACTGGAAGGATTTGATGGACGGCGTCGAGACCTGGTCGCGCACCGTCACGACCGCGAAATGCCTCGCCGAGTTGAACGAACACGGCGTTCCCTGTTCCGCCTATCGCACGGTTGCCGAAGCCCTGAGCGATCCGCAGATCGCCCATCGCGGCGCGGTGGCCGAGGTGGAAGACGGCGGCGGCACATTCAAGGTGCTGAACCTGCCGTTCAAGATGTCCGGAACCCGCATTGCCGCTGGCAAACGCGCGGCAACCTTGGGGGAACATACCCTGGCGCTGCTTCGAGAGAGTGGCCTTTCCGAAGATCAGATCGCGGCCCTGGTCGGAAAATCGCCGTTGGCGGAGCGCTGCTGAACGGCCTTGCCGGGGCCCGCGTTTCCGGCCTATCTAAAAAGCCAACCTGTCAAAAAAACCCAAGTCATCGACGGGAGAGAAGCGATGAAGAGTTTCCAGGTCGCCGATTTCAACGCTCCTTTGAAGGAGGTGGATCAGCCGACGCCGCAGCCGTCGGGAACGCAGGTCCTGATCAAGGTGAAGGCGGCCGGCGTCTGTCACAGCGATCTGCACATCTGGGAAGGCGGCTACGATCTCGGCCATGGTCGAAAGCCGCTCTCGCTGAAGGATCGCGGCGTTTCGCTGCCGCGCACGATGGGACATGAGACCGTCGGCGAGGTGCTGGCGTTCGGGCCCGATGCCAAGGCCGAAACCGGCGGCCTCAAGGTTGGCGACGTCGCGCTGGTCTATCCCTGGCTTGGCTGCGGCAAGTGCGAGACCTGTCTCGCCGGCGATGAAAACATGTGCCTGAAGCCTGCCTCGCTCGGCGTCTATTGTGACGGCGGCTATGCCGACCATATGATCGTGCCGCACCCAAAGTATCTCCTGAACCTCAGGGGTCTCGACCCCGTGACGGCCGCGCCATATGCGTGCTCCGGGGTTACCACCTACAGCGCCCTGAAGAAGGTGGAATTCGCCTTCAACACGCCGATCGTCATTTTCGGTGCGGGCGGCCTCGGCCTGATGGCGCTGTCGCTGCTCAAGGCCATGGGCGGCAAGGGCGCCATCGTCGTCGATATCGACGCGAAGAAGCGTGAAGCGGCGGAAAAAGCCGGCGCGCTGGCGACCGTGGATGGCTCGGCGCCCGACGCCCTGGAACAGCTCGCCAAGAAAGCGGGCGGCCCGATCCGCGCCGTGATCGACCTCGTCGGTAACGCCAAGACCACGCAGCTCGGCTTCGACTGCCTGACCAAGGGTGGCAAGCTTGTCATCGTCGGCCTGTTCGGTGGCGGCGCGCCGTGGGCGCTGCCGCTGATACCGATCAAGGCCATTACCATCCAGGGCAGCTATGTCGGCAATCTCCGGGAGACGCAGGAACTGCTCGATCTCGTGCGCGCCAAGAAGGTCGCGCCCATTCCAGTCACGCCGATGCCGCTTTCGAAAGCCAATGAAGCGCTGGTCGATCTGCAAAAGGGCAGGCTGGTCGGCCGCGCCGTGCTCACGCCTTAATCCTCTTCCTCCGCCATTTAGAGGAGCAAAGCGACGAAGTAATCCAGTAACTTAAAGCCGTTTCCGAAAGTCCTGGATTGCTTCGTGGAGTCCGTCCATCGGGCGGCAGGCAGCGCCCACCCGGCGGCTCGCAATCACCTCTATCAATCTTTCAACTCACTCAGGGAAGTTCCATGTCAGCTAACGACGCGCTCCACATTGCCGTGCTTGCCGGTGACGGCATCGGTCCCGAAGTCATGGCGCCGGCGCTCGAGGTCCTGCGCAAGATCGAGGCAACCACCGATCTGAAGTTTCGCTTCACCGAGGCCCCGGCCGGCGCCAACCATTATCGCGAAGCCGGCAAGTCGATGCCGGACTCGACGGTGCGGCTGTGCGACGAGGCCGATGCGATCCTGCTCGGCGCCTGTGGCCTGCCGTCGGTGCGCTACCCTGACAACACCGAGATCATGCCGCAGGTGGAGCTGCGCTTCCATTTCGACCTTTACGCCGGCGTGCGCCCGGCGCGTCTCATTCCGGGGGTGCCGAGCCCGATCGTCGGCGCCGATCAGCGCGGCATCGATCTCGTCGTGATCCGGGAATCCACCGAAGGCCTGTTTGCCTCGATGGGAAAAGGCGTGGTTACCCATGACGATGCGCGCGAAACCCTCGTCATCACGCGAAAGACCTCCGAACGGCTGTTCGAGTTTTCCTTCAGATTTGCGGAACGCCGCAAGGCGCGCGGCCGGCCCGGCGCGTTGACCTGTGTCGATAAGGCCAATGTGTTCAAGGCTTTCGCGTTTTTTCGCGAGATATTCGATGAGGCTGCGAAGCGTCATCCGAAGGTGAAGGCCGACCACCTGTATGTCGATGCCTGTTCAGCCATGCTGGTCAAGCGTCCGTGGGATTTCGACGTCATGGTGATGGAGAACATGTTCGGCGATATCCTCTCCGACATGACCGCCGGCCTGATCGGCGGCATGGGCATGGCGCCCTCCGCCGACATCGGCGACCGCCATGCGGTATTTCAGCCCTGCCACGGCACCGCGCCGGACATCATGGGGCAAGGCAAGGCCAACCCGACCGGGATGATCCTTTCGGCTGCGATGATGCTGGACTGGCTTGCCGACAAGCACGGCCTCGAGGCCGCGACTGAGGCCGGCGAGCGCATCGAGCGCGCGGTCGACAAGGTCTATGCGGACGGCATCAAGCCGATGGAGTTCGGCGGCCGCAACGGCACCGCCGATATCGCCAAGGCCGTGCTGGCGGCGCTGTAGGGGGATCATTCCCTCGGCGAGGGTCAGAGTCGGCAAACCGCTCTCATCCCTCATGGTGAGGAGGCGCGCAAGCGCCGTCTCGTCAGCCGCGCCACTTGCGTCCACCGCATCCCGCCTCACGTCCGTGACGATCGCGAAACGCCCCTCTCGACGTCGCGAGACCGTCGCGCATCGGCTCGATCGGAATGCGATCCGGCCCAAATCACCAAGGCGTCACAGTGACCCACGCCGGGACCGTCAAGGTGCGGCACTGCGCCTTCAAAGTGCAAGTGCGGTTCCGAGTGCGCGATTGGCAGATCGTGCTCGCCCGTTAACGATCCGTTAACCAAGGCGGCCTAGTAACCAACTCGGCCTAGCCTGCGGTCATCGCCCGGTCATCAGCCGATTGCCGCCCGGTTCGTTCCAGGAGAACAACCGATGCCCATTGAGACTCTGACATATGCCGCTCTTGGTACTCGTCTAAAAATCTCGCCAGAGGCGGCTCGCTCGCTTGCCAGGCGACTCCGATTGCCGTGCTCACCTTCCGACGATCGCAAAGCCCTGGTGAGCATAGATCTCGCTCAAATAAGTCATACGCCCCGGCCACCAAATAGTCGCCGGGCCAGTAACATCGCCCCACTAGCAGTAAAGACCGACGCATTGCAGGCGGAGATCGCGCAGCTACGAGAAACGGCAGCCGGTCACCGGGCAGATTTCGAGCGCGAGCGCGAGCGCGCCGAAGGCCTGATGGTTAAGCTGCTGCAGGCGACCGCCGAGACCATGGCGGCTCAGGAGGCGGCGGCACGGCTTGAAGGCGAGGTGGCGGCCCTGCGGTCCGCCGGTGGCTCGATCAACAGCCACGGACAAGCTGCGCGCCGACTGGGACATCTAGCCGCGACCATAGTGGAAGCAGACCGCAAGGCTTGTAGGTAGCAGTCCGTTTCCTCTCATCTCCAGCTGCTGGAGCAATCGTGAGGCAAACATGACCAACATCGCCGATATTCGCGAGATGAGGGCACGCATCATCGTGTTCGGGGTCGGCGGCGGCGGTGGCAACGCCGTCAACAACATGATCGCGGCCGGGCTGCAAGGCGTCGACTTCATCGTCGCCAATACCGACGCACAGGCCCTCACCATGTCGAAGGCCGAGCACATCATCCAGATGGGCACCCAGGCGACCAGGGGGCTTGGCGCCGGCTCGCAGCCCGAAGTGGGGCGGGCCGCAGCAGAAGAGGCAATCGATGCGATCCGCGATCAATTGACGGGTGCACACATGGTATTCGTCACTGCCGGCATGGGCGGCGGTACCGGCACCGGGGCGGCGCCCATCATCGCCAGGACCGCGCGCGAGCTCGGCATTCTCACCATCGGTGTAGTCACCAAGCCATTTCACTTCGAGGGCCAGCGCCGCATGCGCTTCGCCGAGGCCGGCATCGCGGAACTGCTGACGGTGGTGGACACCCTGCTGATCATCCCAAACCAGAACTTGTTCCGGGTTGCCAACGAGAAGACCACATTTGCCGATGCCTTCGCCATGGCCGACCAGGTGCTTTATTCGGGGGTGGCCTGCATTAGCGACCTTATAGTCAAGGAAGGTCTGATAAATCTCGATTTTGCCGACCTCCTCGCCGTAATGCGCGAGAAGGGCAAGGCCATGATGGGCATGGGCGAGGCTTCTGGCGAGAAGCGCGTGCTCAACGCCGCTGTGGCGGCGATTTCCAATCCATTGATCGAGGACCCCTCGATCAAGCGCGCCAGTGGCCTCATAATCTCCGTCACCGGCGGCAGGGACCTGACGTTATTCGAAGTCGACGAAGCAGCTACCCGCATTCGCGAAGAGGCCGACCCGGACGCCAACATCATCGTCGGCGCCAACTTCGATGACGGCCTGCAGGGTATCGTCCGCGTCTCAGTGGTGGCGACCGGCATCGATAATCTTGGCGCGGCGAGCCAGATGCAGCCGGCGGAAAGCGCACTCATGGAACTCGCGGCCAAGCTGCGCAACGAGAGCCGTCGCAGTGCCGACCGCATCGAGCGTGGTGCACCGTTGCCGCAATTCGCGAGTCCGCCGCCGCGCCCGACGGCCCTCCATCCCGAAGGACGACCGGCAAAGCCGATTTCGGAATATGCACGACAGGCGGCGCCGCAGGGCTTCGATGCGTACGGCCGCTCCCTTCATATGTACCATTCGATCGAGGAAGACATTCTCGATGTCCCGGCCTTCCTGCGCCGAAAGGCCAGCTGAGGCGCTGTAAAAACCAAAGTAACCCACTTCCAAGTCCCGGAAGCAGACCGCTTCGACGACTTCAAAAAAGTCCACCGTCCAAGCTGCGCGCGGGGGCCGGGCCGGGGTTATGCGGGAACCGCAGCAAATGTGAAGGCGGCGATGATCAAAAGCAGTCCAATGGAAAATACCGGCGAATAGGGATTGCCGGCATTGCCGGGCCAGTCTCGAATGTGTTGCCAGTGCCGGCGCACCTGCTGCCGGGCGTCTGCGCTGGCCAATTGCAAGGAAGTATGTCTCATCGTGTGCTCGGAGTATCGGAGGAAGCAAGTTGCGCTACCAGATGCCCCCCGAGCCCTAAAAACTCAATTCGGAACGGTGCCCCTCTTTATAAAAGCGGCATAAGCGTCGGCGCTATCGCCCCCTGAACCGCGGCTTGCGCTTTTCCATGAAGGCCTGCCTTCCTTCGCGGAAATCTTCCGAGTCCATGCAGGCGGTGCCGATCGCCTTGATCGCTTCCATGTCGCGCCGGTCCGGGTCCATCAACACCTGCGCGATGGTGATCTTGGCCGCCTTGATCGCCAGCGGCGCATTGCCGGAGATGGTGCGGGCGATCTCGGAGGTCGCATTCCACAGCTCCGCATCAGCCACCACGCGATCGACCAGCCCGATCCTCAGTGCCTCGGCAGAGTCGATCCGCATGCCCGTGTACAGCAAAAGCCGCGCCCATGAGGGGCCGACCAGCGAGACCAGATGCTTGAGGCCGTCATAGCCATAGGCGATGCCGAGTTTTGCCGCGGGAATGCCGAACTGGCTGTTCGCTGAAGCGATTCGGATATCGGCAAGCATCGCCACCTGCATGCCGCCGCCGAGGCAAAAGCCCCGGATGCAGGCGATGGTCGGTTTGGGGTAATTCGCGAGCAGCGCACGCTGCGCGTCACTTCGTCTGGAATATTCTTCCGAGGCTTGCGCGTTGTGGCGGGTCTTCTCGAACTGGCTGATATCGGCGCCCGACATGAACGCCTTGTCGCCGGCGCCGGTCATGATCACGACGCGCACATCGTCATCGTCGCGCAACTCGGTCAATGCCTGGCCTAACCCCTCCCACATGTCGAGCGACATGGCGTTGCGCTTTTCCGGGTTGTTGAAGGTGATGACGCCGACCCCGTCGGTGACGCTCTTGAGGATCTTGCCGTCGGCGAAGGATTTTTCGGTCGTGTTCGGGACGTCAAGCATGGGCGCGGCTTTCGGGATGGGAAACTGGTGCGGCTGCAATGAAGCATTGCTTCGATGCTTCGGCAATGCCGGTGCGCTGCCACTCCCGCTTGCGGGGGAAGGCTGGGTGGAGGGGTAAGTCGAGAGGGCGGAGTGCTACCCCCTTCCCACCCGCCTACAAGGGGGGTGGGGACGAAGGAAGTCGAGGCCGGCTCAAAATCTATCGCCGTGGTCCGGCCGCTATCACGAAGGCTCTACTGCGCCAGATGCGCCGTCAGCGGATGATTGCCCGCCTGGTTAAAGAAGGCCGCTTCCTCGGCGGTGGCTTCAAGAAGCTGCTCGTCCTGATCGTAGATGTCGTTACGGAACTGGATCGTCTGGTCCTTGGTCATCCATGCCGTGAGGTAGATCCAGGCCACCGGAACCTTCTTCGGCAAGGGTATCTCCTGGTGCTGGCCGGTGGCGATGGCCGCGTCGATCGCGGCACGATTCCATTTCGGCATCTCCTCCTGCATGAGCCATGCGGCGAGGTCGCGGACATTGTCGACCCGCGAGCAGCCATGGGAGTCGAAACGATAGTCATCGCTGAACAGATTGCGCTGGTTGGTGTCGTGCATGTAGACCGAATAGGGATTCGGCATGTCGATTTTCAGCGCGCCCAACGCGTTCCAGGCGCCGTTTTGCTGGCGCACGGTGAAATTCGGCACGCGCGTGCCGGACCAATCCACCGATGCCGGGTCGACCGGATTGTCGTGGGCATCGAGCACTTCCATGTGCATGCGCGAGAGATAACCGGGATCCTTGCGCATATGCGCCGATATTTCGGTCTTCGCGATCGATGACGGGACGGTCCAGGTCGGGTTGAGAATGACGCCGGTGATTTCGGCGGTCAGCGTCGGCGACGGCTTTTCGGTCTTGCCGACGATCACGCGATAACGCCGCACCACGACGTCGTTCTCGACGGCCTCGGCGAATGTCGCGGGCAGGTTCACCACCACGTAACGCTGCCCGAACGGGAAATTCATGTTCTGGATGCGTTCGAGCGAGGCCTCGAGCTGCCTGATCCGCTTCTGAACGGGGACGTTGAGGGCGGCGAGCGTGCGCGGGGTGACGGTTCCCGTGGCCGCAAGGCCATGGCGCACCTGGAAGCGCTTGACGGCCTCGGCGACGGCCTCGTCGAATGGTCCCGATGCCTTGTCGGCGGCAAGATCGTCGCTGAGCATCAGGCGCTGGCGCAAGAGGTCATCATGGGGGCCAGCCGTGCCGGGCGCGAATTTGGCGTCCGCTGCTATGGCCGGCCATCCGCCGCGCACCGCCAGATCCGAATAGCTCAGCGCAGCCTCCCTGATCCGCTGCGCGGTGCCTTCATCGAAGGTCGGTTCGTGGGACAGCGCCAGGGCTGCCGCGGAACGCGATTCGGGGGTGGATGCCGCGACCGCGGGCTTCGCGGGCACAGCCCGCGCCGGCGCCCCGGTTGCCGGCTTGGCCGGAGCCGTGCCGGCGCCTGTCTGAGCCGCGCTTTGGCCAAGCACCGGCGCGGTGACCAGCAGCATGGCAAGGGCAAGGATGGTCGTTCTTCGCATGGATAATGTCCCCGGGGATGCGCCGATGGCTTTCGTTAAATCAATAGGTTCGGCCGGTGAGGCCGAACGAGCGGGAGTGGACCCGATCCAAAATAAGCTTTGGCGAAAGTAGCTGATCAGGGTTGCCTTCTGATTAAGTTGGGATTGCGGCTGTTGCGCCGCCGCAATCGCCGGATTGGCCTTGTTGGATCCCGGCCGCTTCCGGTATGTCGCGGCCGCGGTTAATGTGGTTCGTCTGGGCACGCCTTGTTAAGAAAAATAAAGTGCCTCCGGGAGACCCCATGCTGTTGACGCGCCGGGAGGCGATGGCCGGATGTTGCGGCGGGCTGGCTTTGCTGACCGAGCTGCCGGCGCGCGCTGAAGCGGCCTATCCCGGCCAACCCATCAAGATGATCGTTCCATACCCGGCGGGCGGGACGACCGACTTTCTCGGCCGGCTGGTCGCCGATCAGTTGAGGAGCGGTCTTGGCGCTACCGTGGTCGTCGAGAACAGGCCGGGGGCCGCGACCGCGCTGGGCGCGGATCAGGTGGCGCGGGCGGAGCCGGACGGTTACACGCTGTTGATGGCGACTTCGACCACGCTCGCCATCAACAAGACGCTCTACAGCAAATTGCCTTACGATCCGGTCCGGGATTTTACGCCGATCGCGCTGGTGGCGGGCGTGCCGTTCGCATTGATCGTCAACCCCTCGATGCCGGCGACAACGTTGGGAGAATTCATCGCTTACGCCAGATCGAATCCCGGGCTGGCCTATGGTTCGGCCGGCAATGGCAGTCCGCAGCATCTCGGCGCGGAAATGCTGGGAGCCGCAGCCGGAATCAAGATCCGCCACGTGTCGTATCGCGGCAGTGTGCCGGCGATGCTTGACGTGATCGCAGGTCACATTCCCTTCATGGTGGTGGATCTTCAGGCCGCGCTGCCGCAGATCCGCGAGGGCAAGGTGAGGGTGCTCGGGGTGACGACACCAAAACGGGTCGTCGCCGCGCCGGATATTCCGACGCTCGCCGAGGCCGGCGTTGATGCCGGATTTGGCGGGTTCGAACTCGTCGCCTGGCAGGGCGTGGTGGCGCCCGCCGGCGTGCTCCGGACGATCGTCGACCAGCTGGCAGCCCAAATCGCAAAACTGGTCGCCGACCCCGTGACGCGCGCCAAACTGACGGCAATTGCGCTGGAGCCCTTGAGCGGATCGACGCCGGACGGATTTGCGGCCTTTGTCAGGGCCGAGGTTGATCGCTGGGCCGGAATCGTCAGGAATTCGGGCGCAGAGCTGGAATGAGCGATGTCCATTCCGATGTGCTGATCGTTGGCGCGGGTCCGGTCGGGCTCACGCTCGCGATCGATCTGGCATGGCGAGGGATCGACGTCACGGTCGTCGAAACGCGCGCGCCTGCAGCGCCCCCCGAGCCTAAATGCAACCATGTCGCGGCCCGCACCATGGAAATCTTCCGGCGGCTTGGTCTTGCGCAGAAGGTCCGCAATGCCGGGTTACCTGCGGATTACCCGCACGACATCAGTTACCGCACGACGTTTACGGGCCAGGAATTGACGCGGATTTCCATTCCCTGCCGCCGCGATCGTTTCTCGCGGAAGGACGGTCCGGACTGCAACTGGCCGACGCCGGAGCCGCCGCACCGCATCAACCAGATATTCCTTGAGCCTATTCTGTTTGACCATGCCGCTCGCCAGCCGCGCATCCGCATCGTCAACCGGACCTCGGTCGAAAGCGTCAGCATAGGGGACACGTCGGCGAGCGCGGCCCTGCGCGATCTCGAAACCGGTGCCATCAGCCGCCTGAGTTGCCGCTATCTGGTCGGCTGCGACGGCGCGCGGTCCGTGGTCCGCAAGGCGATCGGCGCAGAACTTGCCGGCGATGCGATCGTGCAGCGCGTGCAGTCGACTTACATCCGCGCGCCCGATCTCATCCATCGCCAGCTTCACGAACGCGCTTGGGGCACCGGCGTCATCAACCCGCGCCGCGCCGGCATGGTCTATGCCATCGACGGGCGCGAGCGATGGCTGGTGCATAACTACATGAAACAAGGCGAAGGCGATTTCGATTCAGTGGATCGGGACGCGTGCATCCGAACCATTCTCGGCGTCGACGCCGATTTCAAATACGACATCATTTCCCGGGAGGATTGGTTCGGGCGCCGGTTGATCGCCAACAGGTTTCGCGACCGCTCGGCCTTCATCGCCGGCGACGCTGCGCATATCTGGGTGCCCTATGCCGGGTACGGCATGAACGCCGGGATTGCGGATGCGACGAATTTGTCCTGGCTGCTGGCCGCCCATCTCAACGGCTGGGCGCCGGCTTCCATTCTCGACGCCTATGAGGCCGAGCGCTGGCCGATCACCAGCCAGGTTTCGCGATTTGCGATGTCGCATGCCGAAGCCGAAATTCGCCGCCGTGGCGCGGTCCCCGCCGAAATCGAGGAGGCGGGCTCCGAAGGCGAAAGAGTGCGGCGGGAGACCGGGCGGCTGACCTACGAGATCAACGTCCAGCAATATGCCTGCGCCGGTCTCAACTTCGGCACCTACTACGACCATTCACCGATCATCGCCTATGACGGCAGCGAGCCTCCGGCGTACACGATGAGCACCTATATCCCCTCGACGGTGCCGGGCTGTCGCACGCCGCATCTGTGGTGCGCCGACGGTACTTCGCTCTACGACGCCATGGGACCTGAATTCACGCTGCTGCGCTTCGATTGCAAGGTGGACGTGGCGCCGCTTGAGCTTGCGGCGCGCGACCGGGGCGTACCACTGAAGGTGCTCGACATCGAACGGCCACCGGATGCCGCTTTCTACGGCCCGCTGGTATTGTCGCGGCCGGACCAGCATGTCGCCTGGCGCGGCGATAGCCTGCCAGCCGATCCGCTCGCGTTGGTCGATCGCGTCCGCGGGGCCGCAAACTAGGCTCGCGCGAAGCCCGGGTCGGGGAGGTGCGCCAAAGCGTTTTCAACCGAAGTGGCAACCGGTTCGCGTAAGAATGCGCCTCAAAACACAAAGCGTTTTCAAGCGAAGCGAATGGTTCGCGGTGAGAAAAAGCGCGTCGAGAACAAGACGCCAGAGCGTCGGTTCCGCTTCAATCAGAACCGATCACGCCCTAGTCTTCGTTCGCGGCGATCGACTCCATCAAGGAAACCAGCTGACGCTGAACGGTCTGATCCTTGATCTTGCTGTAGGCGCGCAGCAACCTCAGGCTGAATGCGCTGTCCAGAAACAGCAGGCTCTCGACCTCGCGGGCCTTGCCGTCGCCATCATAAAAGAATGTGACGGGCACATCGAGCGCGGTAGCGATCTGCTGAAGGCGGGCCGCGCCGACGCGGTTGACGCCCTTCTCGTATTTCTGGACTTGCTGGAAACTGACGCCGAGCTGCTCGCCGAGTTCTGCTTGCGAGATGCGCTGCTCAACGCGGCGCAACCGGATCCGCTTGCCAAGTTCAATATCCGGCTTGCCGGCGCTGCGCTGCTTCATCTTCTTTGCTATTGATTTGTTCATACTACCTTTACCGTCCTTCGCTCGTGAAGCGTCTGAATATCCGGGTTATGGGATCAACCTTGTATACTGTATTATAGACTGCTCTGGGCCCGCTCAAATGAAATGAATTCCTCTCAAACTCCGTAAATTTACGGGGTTTGCTGGCTTCCGCAAGCGGGTTACCTGCCACCGTCGCAGGCCGCGATTGCGCGAATAAAACGACCGCCGCAACCCGACTTTGAAAGGTACGATGTTCCGGCTTCCACCGTGAGCCACCGGAGCAGTATTACCCGCCAGCTTTGGCAGGTTATTAATCATACTACAACCGGCGCGGGTTCAGATCGGACTTTTTGACGCGCAGGCTTACGTTGGGAAGCGGATATCCCCCGGGGAATCACGGTCTCGGCGCGCTGGCCTTGGCCTGGTTGAAGGGTGGCCGCGCCATTTCCACCGCCGTCCTTCGGGCAAGCACTTTCCCGCCCGTTCGGTTTTTTTTGCATCCTGCGGCGAATGGCATTCGAACCGACCCCTCGTCGTGCTAGGCTTGCAAGCCTTTTTCACCGGTGACCCGGAAGCCGTGGCGAGCACCACACCGCAATCGTGGGCAAATCGGCCCACCGTCGACCGTTTCGAGGAAGGCCCAATGTCACAAATCTGTGTAGCGACGAAATCTAACTTCTCGGTCCAGATGTCTCCGGATGCTTCTGGCGATGGAGGGGTTTATGAATGGGCCGGATCGATCACCTCGACTTTACCTG
This sequence comes from uncultured Alphaproteobacteria bacterium, assembly GCA_963742085.1. GTDB lineage: Bacteria > Pseudomonadota > Alphaproteobacteria > Rhizobiales > Xanthobacteraceae > Bradyrhizobium. Next base: position 293,730 of record CAVUKM010000010.1, read on the forward strand.
GCAAGCTCGCAATCTGGAAAAACGCCGGTGACCAACACTGAAGAAAAATTGCGGGCGGTTCTGACTGCGCTGGAGGAGTGCCAGGCGGCGCTGGTCCTCGGAGGCGACCGGGACACCGCGCAACTGGTGTCGGTCGCCATTCTCGAGCTTCGGATCAAGCTTAATCGAATCGAAGACGCGGAATTGAAAGCCTTGTGCGATGCGGTGTTGCGGGATTTGGAGGCGGCCGAAAGGCCGCCGCATCCGAAACCGCATGAAGGTTCGCGCGGGCGTTCCCCGGTCTCGTTGAAGCTGGTCAAATAGCCGCGCCGCTCGCGGACATCGCGACGTACTCCCGGGGCTTTCTGAAGTGAAATCCCGCAGGCGCGCCCGGCAGCCGTCCTCATTGCGCATTCTCGCACATCCGCTACATCAGGTGCATTGACCCGGCGCTCCCGATGTCAGGCTTGGCCAGGCGGGGGCCGCGTATGGGAAGAGCGAACGACATACAAGACAAGCGAAGATGGCATGATCCACGACGTCTCGATTCCCGCGGCCCTGATTGCCGGCCTTGTCAGCTTTCTGTCGCCTTGCGTGCTGCCATTGGTGCCGCCCTATCTGGTCTATCTGACGGGCGCGACCATCGAACATGTCGCCAACGACGAGACGGAGTCGTCCTCGCAGCGCGCTGTGATGATCTCGGCCGTCATGTTCGTGCTCGGCTTCTCCACCGTGTTCGTGACGCTCGGCGCCAGCGCCTCCCTGATCGGAGGCCTGATCCGCGCCTGGTCGGCAGAGCTCTCGATCGTCGCCGGCATCGTCATCATTATCATGGGCCTGCATTTTCTCGGGCTGACGCGGATCGGGCTGTTGATGCGGGAAGGGCGCTTGCCCATTCCGAAGCCGGTGGGGCTGTGGGGAGCCTATGTGATGGGGCTCGCCTTTGCGTTCGGCTGGACACCCTGCATCGGCCCGATCTTGGCGGCGATCCTGTCGGTCGCGGCCACCGAGGCCACGGTGGAAAGGGGTGCGGGCCTGCTCGCGGTCTATTCGGCCGGGCTTGGGATTCCGTTTCTGATCGCGGCGCTGATGGTGGAGCAGTTCTCCTCGCTGTTTGCGCGGATGAAGCGGCACCTTGCCCGCGTCGAGCATGCGATGGGCGTGCTCTTGGTCATCACCGGCATCGGTTTTCTCACCGGCAGCGTCTCGGCCGTCAGCATCTGGCTCCTTGAGACGTTCCCGAGCCTGCAGAGTTTCGGCTAGGTTGATTCTGATTGAATCTGCACCGTCGCTCCGGTCTTTTGTTTGACGCGACTCTCCACGCGAACCGCCATCAACCTCCGGATCACGTCCGAGGGCACGGTGCTTGAAAATTCCTTAGCCTTCGTCCTCAAGCGAACAGGTGATGGTGTAGACCACGCCATGGGGCAGGAAATCGACGGTGGCTTCACCGCCGAGCTGGTCTCGCGCACTCCGTTCAATCAGGCGCGACCCGAAACCGCGCTTGACCGGTGCGGTGACGGGTGGGCCGCCCGCCTCGGCCCAGATCAATCTCAGTTTCGGCCGGGCTGTTTCGGCTAGAATTTCCCAATCCAGCCTGACGGTGCCGGTGACGTTCGATAGCGCGCCGTATTTCGCGGCGTTGGTGGCCATCTCATGCACGATCATTGAGAGCACCACCGCCAGACGAGGGGATAGCGGAACGGACGGGCCCGACATTCGCATCCGCTCCGGATTGTTGAGCAGGTATGGCTGCAGTACGCGGCCGGTGACATCCCGCAGGTCGGAACCGCGCCACTTCTCCGTGCTCAGGAGATTGTGTGCCTCCGCCAGCGCGCCGAGCCGGCCCTCGAATTTCACCCGCTCGGCCTTGCTGGCGCTTTGGAAGGTCTGCACCGCGATCGCCTGCAGGATCGCCAGCGTGTTCTTGACGCGGTGATTGAGTTCCTCGATCAGGAGGTCATGGAGCATCTCGCCGCGGGCGATCGTCGTGGCCATCCGCACCGCGAAGGCGAGGCCGGTCAGCAGCAGCACAGCGCCGAGCAGACTGGTAATCGCAAGATTGCGCCAGAACGGGCCGACCAGGGAGCCTTGCGCAATGCCCGCGGCCACGGTCCATCCGGTGAGCGGCGATCGCGCGTATGACGTGAAAAGCGGTACGCCCTCCAGCGATACGGTCTGCAGGGTTGCCTCGGTTTCGCGGGATATCGCGGCATACAGCAATGGCGATGCAGGCTTGCCGATCGTCTCTTTCGGATTTGGAACACGCGCGAAGGTGATGCCGGCGCCGTCGACGATGGAGATCGTCCAGTCGTCGCTTGGGCGCTGCTTTTCGAGGATGGACTGGAAGATCTCGATCGGCGGGCTGAACGAAATGTCGTAGATGACGTCGCCGTCGCGCAGCACCGGCACCTCGACCGTCACCATCGGTCGCTTGTTCGTCGAGCCGGTGAACAGGTTCGAATATTGTGGCGCCCTGGTGGCAAAGACCTTCGCCACGATTTCACGGTTGTTGCGCGTGGGAAGGCTCGCGGTGTCCGGCGTGGTCGAGGAGAACAACTGGCGGCCTTCGTGGTCCGCCACCAGCAAGATGCCGTCCTTGCCGTATTGTTCGAGAAAGCCGGAAGCGATGCGGCGGAAGCCGCCGAAGTCGCCATCACGCAGCGTGTTGGTGAGCGCCAATACCTGAAGCCCGCCCGTCATGCGCCGAACGTCGGCATCGAGCACGAGGCGGATGCTGCGTGCGGTCTCGACGACGCGCTGCGAGGCGTCCTCGCGGTCGCGTTCGTAGTCTTCAAAAACGATGAAGGCGGCAAAAACAATCAGCGGCAGCGCGGTTCCGGCGACCAGAAGGGCAAGACGCACTGGCAGTGAGGGCTTTGGCACTCAAACTCCGGCACAACAGGCGTTGGCGCGACGGCGCCGGTGGGCAAAAGCATAGGAGAACTGCCTGATCCCTACCAATGCTTTTGGGCCTTCGGCCCGGTACCCGCGATTTTGTCGCACTGCGGCGCGGAACCGGCACAAGCTCGAGTGTTTGTCTTGACGTGTTTTCCTTGCGCGAACCGGCATCCACCCCGGATCAGCTCCGGGGCAGGCTTTCGCGCGAGGGCGCTCTAAAGATTGCTATCGGCAATGCCGGCGTAAACCATGGTGCGCAGCTCGCGCCGGATCGGATAGGCGGTCGACGGCAGCACCTGGGTCATGAAAATGGCGATCAGCTGTTCCGCCGGATCAATCCAGAACGATGTTGTCGCGGCACCTCCCCACGCATATTCGCCGCGGCTGCCGGGAATGAGCGTCTGCGCGGGATTCATGGTCACCGAGAAGCCGAGACCGAAACCTATGCCGTTATAGGTGGCCTCGGAGAACAGCGACCGCGACATTTCCGGCAGGTCGCGTCCGCCGGGCAAATGATTTGAGGTCATCAGGGCGAGCGTCTTCGGGCCGATCAGCCTGACGCCGTCGAGTTCGCCGCCGTTGAGCAGCGCGCGGCAGAAGGTGAGATAATCGGCCGAGGTCGAGCACAGGCCGCCGCCGCCGGAAATGAACGCCGGCGGTGAAAGGAATGAGCTGTTGGCCGGGTCGTCCTGCAACGTCAGGCCGCCCTTGCGGTCGCTCGCGTGGAACGTCATCGCGCCTTGCGGGCTTGCCGAATAACAGGCCGCGAAACGATGGGCCTTGTCGGCGGGCACGAAGAAGTCGGTGTCCTTCATCTCGAGCGGGTTGAAGATGCGTTCCTTCAGAAACTGTTCGAACGGCAGGCCCGAGATCCTGCCGATGAGATAACCGATCACGTCGGTGGAGACGGAATAGTTCCAGGCCTCGCCGGGCGAGAATTCCAGCGGAATTCTTGCAAGGTCCTCGATCATCGACTGCAGCGTTCCCGCCTTCTCGACCTCGCCGATCTTCATTTCGCGATAGGCCGCATCCACGTTGGAGCGTTGCTGGAAGCCGTAAGTCAGGCCGGAGGTGTGCCGCAGCAGATCGACGATCAGCATCGGCCGCGACGGCGGCCTGGTCAGAAATGCCGGCGCGGTACCGGCCTGGAACACGCCGATGTTCTTCCATTCCGGGATGTATTTGTGGACCGGCTCATCGAGCGCGACGCGGCCTTCCTCGACCAGCATCATGAAGGCGACGCTGGTGATCGGCTTGGTCATCGAATAGATGCGAAAAATGGTGTCGTCCTTCATCGCCATCTTGCGCTCGAGGTCGGCGAAACCCTGCACCGCGCTATGGACGAGCTTGCCGCGACGATAGACCAGGAGCTGCGTTCCCGGAAAGCGGCCGGCATCGATGTAGCGGTTTTTCAGATGACCCTCGATACGGTCGAAGGCGGCCTTGGACATGCCGGCGGACTCTGGCGAGGCGGGGGTGGGGGCTAACATCGGAACGTCTCCGGAAGCTGGCAGGGGCCGTCTTGATAGCCGAAAAGGGCGTCGCATTCCAACCGCGGCCTGCTTACACTGGCCGGATCGCTGGTGTAGGGTTGCGTCCGAAAATGGCGTAACCCCGCAGGACAGCAAAAATGCCCCAATTCAACGACACCGAACTCACCGCCGCCGTTATCAAGAGTTTCGAGGAGGTGCCGGAGCCGCGTGTCAAATTCCTCATGGAAGAGCTGGTGAAATCGCTGCACGATTTCGTCCGCAGAACCGACCTCACCTTCGGCGAATGGGAATACGCGATCGATTTTCTGACCCGCGTTGGCCAGAAATGTACGCCGAGCCGGCAGGAGTTCATTCTGCTGTCGGACGTGCTCGGGGTTTCGATGCTGGTCGATGCCGTGAACCATCGCGAACGCGAAGGTGCGACCGAGACAACCGTGCTGGGTCCGTTCTATGTCGGCGAGCACAAGGCGATGCCGCATGGCTCCGACATCTCCCCCAATCTGACGGGAGAGAAGATGTTTGTGCGGAGCCGGGTCACCGATCTCTCAGGCAAGCCGCTGGCGAACGTTCCGGTGGACGTCTGGCACGCCGACGATGACGGCTACTACGATTCGCAAAAGCCGGACTACGAAACCCAGGGTCCGTCGTCGCGGGCGCGGTTCGTCACCGACGCCGATGGCCGGATTTTCTTCCGCACCATCCTGCCCTGCAGCTATCCGATTCCGACCGACGGCCCGGTCGGGCAAATGATCCTGCAACTGCGGCGCCATCCGATGCGACCGGCGCACGTCCACTTCCTTGTCAATGCGCCCGGCCACGAGCCGCTGATCACCCACGTCTTTATCGAGGGCGACAAGTATATCGATTCAGACGTCGTGTTCGGGGTGAAGAACGAGCTGATCTCGAAAATAGAGAAGCGTACCGAACCGGTGATGCCGGATGGCAAGCCGTCGGGATCGTCACCCTGGTATTTGATGACCTACGAGTTTCGGGTAAAGCCGGGCCAGGGAGTAGCGCCGAAGCCGATGATGGCGGCGACCGAGGACGCCTAGCGCGCGTTTGCGGATAGTCGCCGCGCCTTCATGCAGTCGGCATGAATCCGGCGCGTTCGTCCTCCTGAAGAAATTTCGGGCACCGCTGCTCAATTGTTGTGCGCCGCACAATAATTGAGCGATTGCAAATTTTGGGTGCGCCGTGCGATCGGCGAGGCCGCAAGGTGCCTGTCGTAACCGATTATAATTCAAGTAATTTTTGCTCTGAACCGGTTTGGCACGAAGCTTGAATGGCTAGTGCTGACGCCATCGAAGCCGTCGCAGCAATCATCCGATTCTTGATCGCCAGACCGGGGCCTTCCCGGAGCGTGCCCCCGTGCCTGGGAGCGCGATGCCCGACGACGGCCCTCCCTCAGAAAAGGAAATTCTTATGAGCTCGAAAGACCCGACCTGGATTTCAGACTGGAACCCGGAAGATGAGACGTTCTGGAATTCCAGGGGCAAAGTCGTCGCCCGTCGTAACCTCATCTGGTCGATAGTTGCGGAGCACATCGGATTTTCGGTCTGGCTGATCTGGAGCATCGTCGCCACCAAACTGCCTGCGGCCGGTTTCCACTACTCGACCGACGAACTGTTCCAGCTCGTGGCGATCCCCGGACTGATCGGCTCGCTGATGCGATTTCCCTACACCTTCGCGGTGACGACGTTCGGCGGCCGCAACTGGACCATCTTCAGCGCCGCGGTGCTTTTCATCCCGACCTTCGGGCTTGCCTATTTCGTCAGCGAGCCCAATACCCCGTTCTGGCTGATGCTGCTGGTCGCCTCCACAGCAGGTCTCGGTGGCGGCAACTTCGCCTCGAGCATGGCCAACATCTCCTTCTTCTACCCCGACCGCATGAAGGGCTGGGCGCTCGGCCTCAACGCGGCCGGCGGCAACATCGGCGTCAGCAGCGTTCAGTTGCTCACGCCGATCCTGATGGGTGTCGGCCTCTTCAATCTCTACCAGGCCACGCCGGTCGCGGGCGTCTACCTGCAGAATGCCGGATTGATGTGGGTGCTGCCGCTCATCATCGCGGTTCTGGGTGCCACCTTCTTCATGAACAACCTCACCTCGGCGAAGTCCTCCTTCAAGGACCAGCTCGCGATCGTCAAGCGCAAGCACACCTGGATCATGTCCTTTATCTATATCGGGACGTTCGGATCCTTCATCGGCTACTCGGCGGCGTTTCCGCTGCTGATCAAGACGCAATTTCCGGCGATCACGATCGCGATTGCGTTCCTTGGTCCGCTGGTCGGCTCGGTGTCGCGTCCGTTTGGCGGCTTGCTGGCCGACAAGTTCGGCGGCGCAATCCTGACGTTCTGGAATTTCATCGCGATGGCCGCCGCCACGATCGGAGTACTCTATTTTGTCGGTACCAAGGATTTCACCGGCTTCCTGGCGATGTTCCTGATCCTGTTCGTCACCACGGGCATCGGCAACGGATCGACCTACCGGATGATTCCCTCGATCTTCCGCGAGGAGAATCTTCGTAAAGCGCGAGGCAAGGGTGAAGCCGGCAAGGCGCTTGCCCTGAAGACCGCCAGCATCGAGAGCGGCGCCGCCCTCGGTTTCATCGGCGCGGTCGGCGCCTGCGGCGGCTATCTGATCCCGAGCGGGTTCGGCAAGTCGATCGCGCTCACCGGCGGTCCGCAGCTCGCATTGCTCGTCTATCTTGGCTTCTACGCGATCTGCCTCGCGATGACCTGGTGGTTCTATCTGCGCAAGAGCCCCGCGGAAGCGGGCGCGACGAGCCTCGCCGAAGCGCGCATTTGATCGGCACGACAAACCTCGCCCCGCATGCGGGGCGAGGTTTCAGGAAAACGGCAAGGAGCAGCAAATGACGCCCGACCAGGTCAAGCTCGTGCAATTGAGTTTTTCAAAAGTGGCGCCCATTTCGGAACAGGCGGCGATGCTGTTTTACGACCGCCTGTTCGAGATCGCGCCACAGGTCAAATCGATGTTCCCCGCCGACATGACGGAGCAGCGCAAGAAGCTGATGACGATGCTGGCCGCCGTCGTCAACGGTCTTGGCAATCTTGAATCGATATTGCCCGCCGCGAGCGCGCTGGCGACGCGCCACGTCAGCTATGGCGCCAAGGCCGAGCACTATCCGGTTGTCGGCGCAGCCTTGCTGTGGACGCTCGAAAAGGGACTCGGCGACGGCTGGACACCCGAAGTCGCGAACGCATGGACCACGGCCTACGGGACGCTTTCCGGCTACATGATTTCCAAAGCATACGGCAGCCCTCAGGCGGCCGAGTAAAGGATACGCCGTGAGCGAACCGCTGGTGATCATTGGCAACGGAATGGCCGCCGCCCGCCTGGTTGACGAACTCGCAAAGGCCGCGCTCGGGCGCTACGCCATCGCCGTCATCGGCGACGAGCCGCGGCTTGCCTATAATCGCGTGCTGCTGTCGTCGGTGCTCGCGGGCGAGACTGCGTCCCATGATATCGAGCTCAGGCCGGCCGATTGGTGGCGCGACCGCGGCGTTACCCTGAAATACGGATGCGCCGTCACCGAAATCGATGTCGGCCGCCGCGAACTCAAGATCGCGAATGAGGAGAGCGTCACGTTTTCCAGGCTGGTGCTTGCCACCGGTTCGACACCGCTGCGGCTCAACGTGCCCGGCGCCGAACTTGCGGGCGTTCATACCTTTCGCGACAGCCGTGACGTCGATCTGTTACTGACGCTCGCCGCCTCGAAGAAGCGCGTCGTGGTGGTCGGAGGCGGATTATTGGGACTGGAGGCCGCTTACGGCCTCGCCAAGGCGGGAGCGCCGGTGACCCTGATCCACCTGATGGACCGGCTGATGGAACGGCAGCTCGACGCGCCGGCGGCGGCGCTTCTGAAATCGCTGGTCGAGCCCAAGGGCATCGAAGTACTGCTCAGTGCCAATACCGCGCGTATACTCGGAGAGAGCCGCGTCGAGGGCGTCGAACTCACCGACGGACGCCGGATCGACGCCGACGCGGTGATTTTCGCCGCCGGCATCCGGCCGAATATCGCGCTCGCCAGCGACGCCGGCATTCCGGTCAATCGCGGCATCATCGTTGACGATCACTTGCAAACCGGCGCGTCCGGCATCTTCGCGCTCGGCGAATGTGCCGAGCATCGCGGCATCTGTTACGGCCTCGTCGAGCCGGCCTACGAGCAGGCGCGGGTTTTGGCGCAGCATCTGGCCGGCCGGACGGCAACATATGATGGCAGCGTTGTTGCGACCAATCTCAAGGTCTCCGGCGTCAGCGTTTTTTCCGCGGGCGATTTCCTGGGTGGCGAGAGCAGTGAAAGCATCGTGCTCAGCGACGTCACGCGCGGCACGTACAAGAAGCTCGTGATATCCGAAGGCCGGCTCACCGGCGCCGTTTTGCTCGGCGATGTCGGCGATGCGCTATGGTATCTCGAACTGATCCGCGGCCGGCAATCGGTTGCGGGGATTCGCAAGGATATGATGTTCGGCCGATCGGCCGCGATCGTGGCAGAGGCGGCATGAACGGATCGTTCCGATGACCTCCGTCGATTCTGCGCTGGGTGCCACGCGCACCGCCTGTCCCTATTGCGGCGTCGGCTGCGGCGTGCTGGCGACGCCGGATGGTCGCGGCGGCGCCGCGATCACGGGCGATCCGGAGCACCCCGCGAATTTCGGGCGGCTGTGTTCGAAAGGCTCGGCGCTCGGCGAAACCCTCGGCCTCGAAAACCGTTTGCTCTATCCGATGATCCGCTGCAGCAAGGGGTCGATGGAGCGGATCGCCTGGGCCGATGCGCTCGACCATGTCGCCCATCGCTTTGCTCATATCATCAAGCGTGACGGTCCCCGCGCGGTGGCGTTCTATCTCTCCGGGCAATTGTTGACCGAGGATTATTACGTCGCCAACAAGCTGATGAAGGGGTTCATCGGCAGCGCCAATGTCGATACCAATTCGCGTCTGTGCATGTCGTCGTCGGTCGCGGGCCATCGCCGCGCGTTCGGCGCCGACACCGTGCCAGGCGTTTATGAAGATCTCGACGAGGCCGATCTCCTGGTTCTGGTCGGCTCCAACGCTGCGTGGTGTCATCCGATTTTGTTCCAGCGCATGCTCGCCAACAAGCAGCGGCGCGGCGCGCGCATCGTCGTGATCGATCCGCGCCGGACCGATACCGCTGGCGATGCCGATCTGTTCCTGGGGTTGAGGCCCGGCACCGACACCGCGCTGTTTTCGGGATTATTGGCCTATCTCGCCGATACCGGCGCCTTGAATCGCGACTACATCGAAAACCATACCGGCGGCTTCGAAGAAGCGCTTGCGCGCGCCCGGACCATCGCAGGCAGTGTGGCCGCGACCGCGTTGGCGACGGGCCTCTCCGAGCAGGACGTTGCGGCGTTCTTCCAGATGTTTGCGAATACGCCGCGCGCCGTCACGCTGTATTCGCAGGGTGTCAACCAGTCGGCACAGGGCACCGACAAGGTCAACGCCATCCTCAATTGCCACCTCGCGACGGGACGGATCGGCAAGCCGGGTGCCTCGCCATTTTCGCTTACCGGGCAGCCCAATGCGATGGGTGGCCGCGAGGTCGGCGGCCTTGCCAATCAGCTCGCCGCGCATATGGGATTTACGCCGGCCGACATCGACCGTGTCCGCCGGTTCTGGAAGGCGCCGGCCATCGCGACGCATGAGGGGCTGAAAGCGGTCCAGATGTTCGAGGCGATCGCCCACGGCGAGATCAAGGCCTTGTGGGTAATGGGTACCAACCCGGCGGTGTCGCTGCCGGACGCGGATTCCGCGCGCGCGGCGCTGAAGAAACTCGAGCTGTTCGTGGTCTCCGAGAACGTCTGCTCCAACGATACCGTCAATGCCGGCGCGCATGTGCTGCTGCCGGCGCAAGCCTGGGGAGAGAAATCCGGAACCGTGACCAATTCGGAACGGCGGATTTCGCGGCAGCGCGCGTTCCTGACACCGCCTGGAGAAACCCGGCCCGATTGGTGGATCGTCAGCGAGGTCGCAAAACGGCTCGGCTTCGGGGCAGCGTTCGATTTCCGCTCTGCGGCGGAGATCTTTCGCGAACATGCCGCGCTGTCGGCGTTCGAGAACAATGGCAGCCGCGACTTCGATATCGGCGCGCTGCGGTTGATGTCGGACGAGGCGTTCGAGGCCATGGCGCCGGTGCTGTGGCCGATACGCCTCGGCGATACCGAGCCGCAGCAGCGGTTCTTCTCTGACGGCGGGTTTTTCGCAAACGACCACAAGGCGCGCTTCGTCGCGCCCGAAGTTCCGGCGTTGCGAACCGAGACCACCGCGGGACGGCCGCTGCGGCTGAACACCGGCCGCATCCGCGACCAATGGCACACCATGACCCGCAGCGGCACCAGCCCGCGGCTGGGCCAGCATCTGCCGGAGCCGTTCGTCGAGATTCATCCCGACGATGCGGCGAGGCACGGCGTGGTCGATGGCGGCTTTGCGCGCGTCGTCACCGATTACGGGCAGTGCATTCTCAAGGTCGTGGTCGGCGAACGGCAGCAGCGCGGCATGCTGTTCGCGCCGATCCACTGGAGCGAGGCGACGGCGTCTTCTGCGCGGGTCGGCGCGCTGGTGGCGCCGCTGACCGATCCGTTTTCCGGCCAGCCCGAGAACAAGGCGACGCCAGTATCGATCGCGCCTTATGAATACGTCTTTCGCGGCTTCGCATTGTCCCGCGCGCCACTGGAATTGCCTGATCATGCCTGGTGGGCACGGGTGACCGTCAGCGGCGGCTACGGCTATCTCTTCGCCGACAACGCCGACCTTCCGGGATGGTCATCGTGGTTGCGATCGGTGGTAGGCCGGGATCTTGCCGAATACAGGGATTTCGGCGGCGGGGTTTATCGCGCGGCATCCTTTGCCGCGGACGGGATCGAATCCTGCCTGTTCCTGGGACCCGCGCGGGATGCTGGAGACTGGAATGTCGTAAAGGAGCTGTTCGCCGCGGGCCGGCTCAGCGACGATCAACGACGGACGCTGTTGTCGGGCAAATCGATGGATGGGGTGGTTTCCGCCGGTCCCGTCGTCTGCGCCTGTTTCGGCGTCGGCCGCACGACGATTTGCGACGCCATCGCGTCGGGGGCCCGCTCCACCGCCGATCTCGGCCTGCGGCTCAAGGCTGGCACCAATTGCGGCTCGTGCATCCCCGAATTGAAGCGGCTGATTGTGCAGACGGATGTCGCCCGCGCCGAGCAACCTCAATTGGCCCGCGTGGCGAGCTAGCCAGGCCAGCTGCCAACGACAATCTTGTTCGTGAAACGATCTATTCCCCGTTCACCTCCGGGGATATGCCGTGAAAATGTAGTCCTTTGCCGCTACGGTGGTATGGCAAGCGTACCCGCATTTGGCGTCGCTTCCGTGAGGCTTGAACGTGTCGGACGCGGCATCATAAAGAAACTGGGCGTATGCCCAAGGCAGCGCCTTTACGGGACGGAGTCGGTGACCGGCGCTGTACTGGTCGCCGATAGCGGCGAGCTTAGCACGGGCCCATGGGCGTGAGCTTCAAGTTGTCGGTGTGCGTGGCCGAGCCGCCGCCCGGATTCGTCACGGCACCGGTATGGGTCTGGGTCAGGGTGCCGCCTTTGTCGTCCAGCTTCACTGTATAAGTGCCCTTGCCGGCCATGTGTACCATCGCAAGCGATCCGGTTCCGCCGCCAGTATAGCTCACGCTGCCGCCGGCCTCGCCGCCCGGACTGTAGCTGAACTCGATCCACATATCGCCGCCGGAGCCCTTCACCGTGAATGGCTTCGCCAGGCTGCAAGCGGTGCCGGTCACTTTCATCGGCCCGGCGTTACCGGTGATCGTGTAGCTGCGGCTACTGCCGCCGCCCTGCGTCACGCAGATAGGTTTGGCGCGGTTTTCCAGTTCCGCCAAATCAGCCGGCGCGGTGCCAGGCGGGCTGCGGACCCCCGCCGCCGTCTTCCAGTAATTGACCAGGATCGACGGATCGGATTTCGCCTTGCATTCGGCCTTGGCGGCCTCCTCGCCCTTATCGGCCGCAGTGCCGGCCTGCTGCGCCATAGCGGCCGTTTGCGCGTCCGCGCTTTGCGCCAGCAGCAACGCCGCGATCGAGATGAACAGATACCTTGCGAGCCTCATCCGATGTCCCCCCATGACGCGCGATCCCCGCAGACCGGCCGACGAAAGCGGCCCTGTCCGCGGGGATGAATCGGATCGCAATCTACACGCCCGCCCTGATCGGTAAAATAGCGGTCGGGCGCGAAGGGGCGACCTTTTTCATTTCAATCCGAACTTCCAACGTCGCCGGTTGGCGCTTTGTCGCTGCGATGCAGCGATATGTCCGGAGTTGGAAGTAACCTGGAGTGGCGTGCCGAACTCGACCGAGGTTGCGATTAGCGGCGACCGCCTTTATCTGACGGAATCGGCGATCGGCACCGTGCTGGTCGCCGATATCAGCGAGCTGAGATAGCAGATGAAGTTCAGGCGATTCGGCAAAAGCGGCCCTCAGGTCTCCACGATCGGGCAGGGCACCTGGTACATCGATCGCGGCGATCGCAGAAGCGCGGTCGCAGCACTGCGCCGCGGCATCGATCTCGGCATGACCCACATCGACACCGCCGAAATGTATGGCGATGCGGAGCCCGTGATAGCCGAAGCCATCACCGGGCGGCGCGACGGCATTTTTCTGGTCTCGAAAGTGCTGCCGGGCAACGCATCGCGGCGCGGCACCATCGCCGCGTGCGAGCGATCGCTGGCGCGGCTGAAGACCGACCGGCTCGATTGCTATCTCCTGCACTGGCGCGGGTCTTATCCTCTTGCAGAAACGGTGGCGGCATTCGAGCAATTGGTAGCCGCCGGAAAGATCCGTTCATGGGGCGTCAGCAATTTCGACGCCGATGACCTCGATGAGATGCTGGAAGTCGCGGGCGAAGGCAGGATCGCCTGTAACCAGGTTCTCTATCATTTGCAGGAACGCGCAATCGAGCACGCCGTCATTCCATGGTGCGCGAAACACGGCGTCGCGGTGGTCGCCTATTCGCCGTTCGGTCACAATGATTTTCCGGACCCGCGCAGCAGGGCGGGCGAGCTCTTGCAGACCATCGCCAAACGCCATGGCGCTTCGCCGCGCCAGATTGCCTTGAGCTTCCTGACCCGTGACCCCCGGCTGTTTGCGATTCCGAAGGCCTCGACCCCCGAACACGCCGCCGACAACGCAGCTGCCGGCGAACTCACGCTCGGCGATGACGAAATCGCAGCTCTCGACAAGGCCTTTCCGCGCGGACCGAGACCGCGAAGCCTGCCAATGCTCTAGGTGTGCCGCGGCAACACGGTCCCCCCAAGGATCTTGACGCGCTGTCCGGCGCGAGCCGGTTTCCACTTCGCTCGAAAACGCTCTATTTGCGCATATCCGCTTCCTGTTTTCCGGTCTTGTTCGCATCAGTCGATTGTCGTTTTTGAAGTCTCGCTCAATTCGATCATTTCTCCGCCAGAGTTTCACCCGTGACCCCACCCGCCGCAGCCCACAGGCTGGACAGTACGTCATTACCCGTGCCCGAGAAGAGGTCCGTGAAACGCGTCGCACCGGCGCGGTCCGATCGGCCGTTTCGCGGCATCGCGCTGATTCTGGCATCGACGGTGTTTCTCGGGGTCTCCGACGTCACCGCGAAATATCTGTCGGCGACACTGCCCTCGATCGAGATTGCCTGGATCAGGTTTCTGGTGTTCGCACTGATCATGGCGCCGGCGATGGTGCCGGGTTCGCCGGTATTTGCCTTGCGTTCTCCCCGGCCGGGCCTGCAATTTCTGCGCGGCGTTGCGTTATTGTCATCGTCGCTGTTCTTCATTTCCGGTTTGCGGTTTCTTCCCATCGCCGAGGCCTCCGCCACCGGCTTCGTCTCGCCGCTGTTTGTCACCGCGCTGTCGATCATATTTCTCGGCGAGAGTGTCGGCCTGCGCCGCTGGCTTGCGACCGCGGTCGGATTGATCGGCGTTCTGATTATCCTGCGGCCGGGCACCAGCGCGTTTCATCCCGCCGCGTTCTTCCCGCTGGTTTCGGCGCTGGCCTGGGCCTGTACGCTGATCATGACGCGCATGATGAGCGGGAGGGAACGCGCCGCCACCACCATGACCTATTCGTCGATCGCGGGCGTTTGCATTCTCTCGGCGCTGGTGCCGCTCGTCTGGGTCGCGCCGAGCTGGCACGATATCCTGTTCGGGGTTTTCATCGGCGTTGCCTCGACCGCCGGGCAGTGGATCGTCGTTCTCGCCTTTCGCTACGCCGACGCCTCGGTGCTCGCGCCGTTTTCCTACACCCAGCTCCTGTGGGTCAGCATCCTCGGCTTCCTGGTCTTCGGCGAAATACCGGATGTCTGGACCGTGACCGGTGCGGTGTTCATCGTCGCCAGCGGCCTCTACACCGCCCACCGCGAGCGCGTGCGGCGATCGCAGCTTCTGGCCCTGGGTGAGCCATCACCCAACGCCTGATTGCTCGCAGAGCCAAGTAGCCGGGCGTTGCCGGGATGCAACAGTGCTACCCAAAAGTGCGTTGATTTGAAGAGAATCAAGCCATTTGCGGCCCGGCCGTCAAATGCGCCGCTGCATCGCATGCTAGGCTGGCTCCGGGCAGCGCCGAAAGAGCGCAGGAATACAGGGGTTGGCGTTGCGTTTTCGATGGCCGTTGCGGATGCGAAGCCGTTTGCGTCGGCGCGCGGCCATGCTCCCGTCGGGCTTGGTCGTGGCTGTCGTTGGTCTGGTTTCCGGCACAGCGGCGCACGCCCAGGTCTTCTGGACGGGGGGCACCACCAACTACAACGACGCGGCCAACTGGTTCCCGCCGGCCGGCGCACCGGTCGCGGCTGGGCAAATGGCGGTATTCGACACGACGGGATCGCCGACGGTCAACGTCACGAGCACCTCGATCGCACCCAACTCCTGGACCTTCAATTCAGGCGCGCAGTCCTATACCACCAGCGGCGGCGCCGTGAAGTTCTCGTTCGCCGGCCCGCTCGGCGGCATCATCGACAATGCCAATGCCGGCCAGACGATTTCAATTGCCAACAACATCGGTAAATCGGTCGCCGGCGTTCAGGTGCAGCAACTGGGCTCCAGCACGCTGATCCTGTCCGGCACCAATACCTACACCGGCGGCACGACAATCAGCGGATTCGGAACGCTGCAGGCGGCCAGCAGCAGCGCGGTCGGTACCGGGACGGTCACGCTCCAGGACGGCCAATTCCAGGCCGGCGCCGCCGGCCTCACCATCGGCAACAATTTCAAGATCAACAACACGGCGGGGGGCAGCGCGATCGATGCCAACGGTTTTGTGCTGACGATCGCCGGCAACATCACCGACGGCAATGGACCGGGTTTCCTGACCGTAAGAGATTCTTCCTTCGGCAGCGGCGCCGTGATCCTGACCGGGACCAACACCTATACCGGCGGCACCCTGATCTGCGCCTGCGGGACGCTGCAACTCGGCGACACCACCCACACTGGCAGCATCGTCGGCGACATCACCAACGAAGGTGTCTTCAATCTCGTCAATGCCAATACCGCGGGGATCACCTCGATCACCAACCAATTCGGCGGCCAAACGAACTTCTTCAACGCCACCACGGCCGGCTCTGGAACCATCCTCAACAGCTTCGGTGGAACGACTACCTTCAACAATTCCAGCTCGGCAATGAATGCCAACATCACCAATCGGTCGACTGGCGGCAGCACGCTGTTTTTCAACAACAGCTCGGCCGGCAACTCGGTGATCACGAATAACAGTTCGACCGGATCTATCTTCCCGGTCGGGTTGGGGTTCTTCGACAGCAGCACGGCGGGCTCCGCCACCATCACTAACAACAACAACGGATTCATCTCTTTTGGTATTCCGGGCGGCAGTGATACTGCCACCGCCGGGCGGGCGGCGATCACCAATAATGCCGGCAGCGCCCTGGGCTTCTATGCGCTTACGACCGCCGGCAATGCGACCATCATCACCAACAGCGGCGGCGCGGTTGCCTTCTTCGACAACGCGACCGGCGGCAACGCGCAGTTCATCACCAACGGCACCGGGTATGTCGATTTTTCCCAAAGTATTGGCCCGAAGGGCGACGGTGTCATCACCGCAGGCTCGATCGCGGGCTCGGGCACTTATTTTATCGGGCCTGGCAACCTGCTTGTGGTCGGCAGCAATAACCTCTCGACAGAAGTGAGCGGCGTGATTGACGACGGCTGCGGCTGCTTGCCAGGCAGCCTCCAGAAGGTCGGCACCGGCACGCTCACTTTGTCGGGCACCAATACCTACACCGGCGTCACCGCTGTGAACGGGGGTACCTTGCTGGTGACCGGCACGATCGCGAGTTCTGCGGCCGTACTCGTCGATAACGGTGCGACGCTCGGTGGCACGGGCACCGTTCCGCTGACAGGTCTTTCCGGCGGCGCGACGCTGGCGCCCGGTCTTCCGAATGCGCTCGGCACGCTGACCGTCAACGATCTCCTGGCCTTTTGCGGCTGCACTTTCTACGATGTGAAGGTAACGTCGATCGGCAACGACCTGACGCGAGTGGTCGCCGGTCTTTCGATCCCGGGAGTTGCCAGTCTCGCGGGAACCGTGCAGGTCACCTCGCTCAACGGCACCTACAAGTTCAATTCGCCCTACACGATCCTGACCGCGCAGGGCGGTTTTGGTTCGACCATGTTCGATTCGCTCCTCACGCCGGCCGGCATCAACGGATCGCTCAGCTATACGGCTACCGACGTAAATCTGACGTTGTTGTCCGCGCTCGGGCATTTGCCGGGACTGAATGTCAATCAGCGCAATGTGGCTAACGTGCTCGACTTCGGGTTCAACACGACAGGCGGCTCGGGCAGCCTGGGCGCGATCTTCAATGGCAATATCTTGCAAAACCTGACGCAAGTCGCGGGAGAGCTTGCGACCGGCACGCAACAGGCGACCTTTGATGCGATGAACCTGTTTCTCGGACTATTGACCGATCCATTCATCGACGGGCGCGGCTCTTCCGCCGGGCCCTTCGGCGGCACGCCGCAATTCTCCGATGAAGACGGTGACGCCAGCGCCTATGCGAGAAAATCGAATCCCGCGCACGATGCCTTCGCGAAGATTCCGACCAAAGCGGATGCGGCGCGCAACAATCTGCTCGATCCGCGCTGGAGCGTCTGGGGCTCGGCCTATGGCGGCGGCAGCACGACCAGCGGCAATGCGGCGGTTGGATCCAACGACACCACCGCGCGCGCGTTCGGCTTTGTCTCAGGCGCCGACTACCGGATCTCGCCCAATATATTGGCGGGCTTTGCGCTCGGAGGCGGCGGCACCAGTTTTGCCGTCAACGGGTCCGGATTCGGGCGCTCGGATCTGTTCCAGGCCGGGGCGTTCGTGCGTCACACGGTCGGCGCGGCCTATGTGACGGGTGCGCTCGCCTATGGCTTTCAGGATGTGACGACGGATCGCACGGTCACCGTCGGGGGTGCCGATCATCTGCATGCCCAGTTCAACGCCAATGCCTATTCGGGACGGATCGAGGGCGGCTATCGTTTCGTGACGCCGTGGCTGGGCGTTACGCCTTACGCTGCCGGACAGTTCACGACCTATAGCCTGCCGGCCTATGCCGAGCAGGCGTTGTCGGGCGCCGGCACCTTCGCGCTGAACTACGCCGCCAAGGACGTCACGGCGTCGCGAACCGAACTCGGTCTTCGTCTCGACCGATCCTATGCCATGCAGAATGCGATCCTCACGCTGCGTGGCCGGCTGGCCTGGGCGCATGATTTCAACGACGACCGCAATATCCAGGCGGTGTTCCAGGCGCTGCCCGGCGCATCCTTCGTCGTCAACGGCGCGGCGCTGGCGGCCGATTCCGCGCTGACCACGGTTTCTGCCGAGATGAAGTGGCTCAATGGCTGGTCCGCCGCCGCCACTTTCGAGGGCGAATTCTCCGGCGTCACCAGTTCCTACGCCGGCAAGGGCGTCGCGCGGTACGTGTGGTAGGCGCTGACTACGGCGTGTCCGTCGTTGCCGGCGTACTCGCTGATGCAGTTGCGGCTTACACCGGCAACGCGATCGAATATTTCACCTGGCTCAGCGCAAAGCTCGACTCGATCGAGGCGATGCCGTCGAGCCGCGTCAGCTTGTTTTTCAGGAACGCCTCATAGGATGACAGGTCGGCGGCGACGACGCGCAGCAGATAGTCGCGGTTTCCCGTCATCAGGTAGCACTCCAGCACTTCGTCCCACTTCGAGATCGCCCGCGCGAACCGGTTGAGGTCTTCCTCCTTCTGCCGCGCGAGCTTGATGGAGATGAAGACGCTGACATGCAGGCCGAGCGATTTCTGGTCGACGGTCGCGATGTAGCGCGTGATCACGCCGCGCTCTTCGAGCAGTTTCACCCGGCGATGGCACGGCGAGACCGACAGGCCGACCTTGTCGGCGAGTTCGGCCATGGTGGTGCGGCTGTCGGCCTGCAGCAGGCCGAGGATCTTGCGGTCGATGGCATCGAGGGTGTGCATTGGGACGAACTCTTCTTATTGGGCGTCATCGTGGGATTTTATCCCAATTTTTGAGGGTATGCCGCCAATATTTGAGATTTTTAGCGAAACCTGCCGCGGTAAAATCCTGCAGTGATCCATGTGCAGGGGAATCCGCCATGACGACCGAACCCGCACGTCTCGAAATGCTGTCCGCGTTGGCCCGCAAGGTGCTGTGGCTGTCGTCGTGGACCATCCATCACGCCAATCACATCAGGCCCAATGTCGATGGGCTGAAGGTCGGCGGCCACCAGGCCTCTTCGGCCTCGCTCGCCACCATCATGTCGGCGCTGTATTTCTCGGTGCTGCGGCCACAGGACCGCGTCGCGGTGAAGCCGCATGCGAGCCCGGTGTTCCACGCCATCCAGTATCTGTTCGGCCACCAGACCCGCGAGAAGCTGGAGAATTTCCGCGGCTTCAAGGGCGCTCAATCCTATCCGTCGCGCACCAAGGACACCGACGACGTCGATTTCTCGACCGGCTCGGTCGGCCTCGGCGTCGCGCAGACATTGTTCGCCTCGCTGGTGCAGGACTACGTCAAGGCGCATGGCTGGGCCAAGGACCGGCCCGAGGGGCGGATGATCGCGCTGGTCGGCGACGCCGAGATGGATGAGGGAAATATCTTCGAGGCATTGCTGGAAGGCTGGAAACACGGGCTGCGCAACACCTGGTGGGTGGTCGACTACAACCGCCAGAGTCTCGATGCCGTGGTGCGCGAAGGGCTGTGGGAGAAATTCGAATCCATGTTCCGCAATTTCGGCTGGGACGTGGTGATCGTGAAATACGGCAAACTGATGCGAACCGCCTTCGCCGAGCCCGGCGGCGAGGCGCTGAAAAGCTGGATCGATGCCTGCCCGAACCAGCTCTATGCGGCGCTGTGTTTTCAGGGCGGGGCCGCGTTCCGCAAGCATCTCTCCGACGAAATCGGCGACCAGGGCGCGGTGTCGCGACTGATCGAGCGGCGCAGCGACGATGAACTGCTGGAGTTGATGTCCAATCTCGGCGGACACGACATGGCGAGCATGTGCGAGGCCTTCAAGGCCATCGATCACGATCGCCCCGTCTGCTTCATCGCCTACACCATCAAGGGCGTCGGCCTGCCGTTCCAGGGCCACAAGGACAACCATGCAGGATTGATGACGGTTGCCCAGATGGAGAAGTGGCGCAGCCTCCAGAACATCCGTCCCGGTCACGAGTGGGAGAAGTTCGAGGGACTGTCGCAAACGCCGGCGGCGCTGGAGGCATTTCTTGGCGAGGCGCCATTCAACCGCGAGGGCAGGCGCCGCCTGACCGCGCCGGGGATCGAGGTGCCAGAGCGGCTTTCGTTCACGCCGTCGCCGCAAATGTCGACCCAGCAGGGGTTCGGCCTCGTGCTCAACGAACTCGCGCGCGGCGATACCGAGCTTGCCTCGCGCATCGTCACCGCTTCGCCCGACGTCACGGTGTCGACCAATCTCGGCGCCTGGGTCAATCGCCGCGGTCTGTTCGCGCGGGCCGAGAAGGCCGATCTGTTCCGCAGCGAAAAGATCCCGTCAACCTTCAACTGGGATGCCTCGCCGAAGGGGCAGCACATCGAGCTCGGTATCGCCGAGATGAACCTGTTCATCCTGATGTCCGCGCTGGGCTTGTCGCATGCCATCAATGGCGAACGGCTGCTGCCGATCGCAACCCTGTACGATCCCTTCATCGAGCGCGGCCTCGATGCGCTGAACTATGCCTGCTATCAGGACGCGCGCTTCATGGTGGCGGCGACGCCGTCGGGCGTGACGCTGGCGCCGGAGGGCGGCGCGCATCAATCGATCGCGACGCCGTTGATCGGCATGGCGCAGGATGGGCTGGCTTCCTTCGAGCCGGCCTTTGTCGATGAACTCGCCGTCATCATGGGGTGGGGTTTCAAGCACATGCAGCGCGAGAGCGGCGAGGGCGGCTCTGTCTATTTGAGGCTCTCGACCCGCACGCTCGATCAGCCGCAGCGGATCATGACACATGACCTGCAGGCCTCTATTGCGGACGGCGCCTATTGGCTGCGCAAGCCGGGCCCGAACGCCGAAGTCGTGATCGCCTATACCGGCGCGGTGGCGCCTGAGGCGATCGAGGCCGTCGGGCTATTGGGCGAAAGCCGCCGCGACGTCGGCCTGCTTGCGATCACCTCCGCCGACCGGCTGCATGCGGGATGGACCGCGGCCCGAAAACTGCGTCGCGACCGCCGTGGCGTCGCGCATCTCAGCCACATCGAAAAGCTGCTGGCGCCGCTGCCGCGCGACTGCGGCGTCGTGACCGTGATCGACGGTCATCCAGCCACGCTGGGTTGGCTCGGGAGTGTGCGCGGCCACCGCGTTGAAGCGCTTGGTGTCGAACATTTCGGCCAGACCGGCACGATCGATGACCTCTACCGCCACCACGGCATCGACGCCAACGCCATCATCGACGCGGCGGAAAGCCTCACCGCCGGCGCGCCGGTTCGGCATCGCAAGATGGCGGTGTGAATTCTGTCGTCCCGGCGAACGCCGGGACGATGGCCTGACAGTCCCTGACAGTTAATGTGATGCCACCCACCTTGCATCCGTCGCACCACCGACTTTATATGGCGCTTCCGCCGCAATGCGGCATCCCGCACATGGCGGGTTCATTTTTCCGGGCATTCGTGCAAGGATGCTTGCCGAACGCTCCGTTCCCCCTCCATTGCCCGTGAAATCAAGAGGTTTACGATGGTCAACCGCATGCAATTCTACATCGATGGCGCCTGGGTCGACCCCGTCGTCAAAAAATCCACGCCGGTCGTCAATCCGGCGACCGAAGAGGCGATGTATGAGGTTGCGCTCGGCTCCAAGGCCGACGTCGACAAGGCCGTCGCTGCTGCCAGGCGCGCCTTCGAGACCTATTCGCAGACCAGCCGCGAGGAGCGTGTCGCGCTGCTGACGAAGATCGTCGAAGTCTACAAGACCCGCATGAAGGACATCGGTGCCGCCGTCTCCGACGAAATGGGCGCGCCGCTGCCGATGGCGGAGAAGATGCAGGCCGGCGCCGGCCTCGGCCACATCATGTCCACGCTGGAAGTCTTGAAGAACTATCACTTCGAGGAGCCCGTTGGTTCTGCGGTGGTGGTGCGCGAGCCCGTCGGCGTCGTCGGCATGATCACGCCGTGGAACTGGCCGCTGAACCAGATCGCATGCAAGGTCGCGCCCGCGCTCGCCGCCGGCTGCACCATGATCCTGAAACCGTCGGAGTTCACGCCGTCGTCGGCGTTGATCTTCGCCGAAATCCTGCATGAAGCCGGCGTGCCGAAGGGCGTGTTCAACCTGATCAACGGCCTCGGCCCCGAGGTCGGCGCCGCCATGGCCGAGCACCCCGGCATCGACATGATCTCGTTTACCGGCTCGACCCGCGCCGGCATCGATGTCGCCAAGCGCGCCGCGCCGACCGTCAAGCGCGTCAGCCAGGAACTCGGCGGCAAGTCGCCGAACGTCATCCTTGAAGGCGCCGACCTCACCAAGGCCGTCAGCGGCGGCGTAATGCACATGTTCAACAATTCCGGCCAGTCGTGCAACGCGCCATCCAGGATGATCGTGCCGCTGTCGAAGATGAAGGAAGTCGCCGCCATCGCCAAGGGCGTCGCCGACAAGACCAAGGCGGGCGATCCCCGCGCCGAAGGCACCACCATCGGTCCCGTGGTGTCGCGCATCCAGTGGGACAAGATCCAGAAGCTGATCCAGAAGGGTATCGAGGAAGGTGCGACGCTGGTTGCCGGCGGTCCCGGCCTGCCGGAGGGCGTCAACAAGGGCTTCTATGTGCGTCCGACGATCTTCGCCGACGTCACCAACGACATGACGATTGCGCGCGAGGAAATCTTTGGCCCCGTGCTCACCATTATCGGCGCCAAGGATGAGGAAGACGCCGTGCGGATCGCCAACGACACGCCCTATGGTCTCGCGGGTTACGTCTCCGCCGATACCGTCGAGCACGCCCGCAAGGTCGGTCGCCGGATTCGCGCCGGCAACGTCAATTTGCAGGGTGTGCCGAACGACCGCACCGCGCCGTTCGGCGGCTACAAGCAGTCCGGCAACGGCCGCGAGTGGGGCAAGTTCGGCCTCGAGGAATATCTCGAGGTCAAGGCGGTCGCCGGCTTCAACGCCGCGTAAGTTTTATACGCGACATCAAAGCGCCGGGGCAGGGGACCGCTCCGACGCTTTTGCGTTTTGGGCGGGACCGTTGCAAACAAACTCGGTGTCGTCCCTGCGAACAACCACGTGTTTGGTCCCGGGAGATTGGGTGGATTCGAGAGGGCGATCGGTGTAGACCAAGGCATCTCGTATCTCAGGGAGCGCCTTGCGTCATGGAACTGAACCTGCATGCCAATGCCACCACTACCCCGAAGGTCAGGGCCTACATCCAGCGCAGTAAGAGGCCGGTGAGCGAGCTGGCGGCGGAACTCGGCGTCAGCGAGACCACGATCCGTCGCTGGCGCAGCCGGACCACCGTCGGCGACCGGTCGCACCGGCCGAACAGGCTGATGACCAGCCTGTCGGTCGTGGAGGAGACGCTGGTCTGCGAATTGCGAACATCGCTACAGTTGCCGCTGGACGATATCGTCGAGGTGATGCGGCGCTGCATCAACGCGAAGGTGTCCCGCAGCGCCATCCATCGCTGCTTGCATCGCCATGCGATCAGCCAACGCAAGAAGCCCGACAGGCCTGGCGTCGGCATTTTTCAGCAGACGACCGTCGGCTTCATCCACATGGATCTGAAGCATCTGCCGGCCCTGGAGCGACGCAAAAGCTATGTCTTCGTCGCGATCGACCGCGTCACCCGCTATGTCTACGTCGAAATCCACCGCAGACGCGATGCCAAGACTTCGGCGGCTTTCCTCGCGCGATTCCTGGCTCACTTCCCTCATCGCGTTCACACCATTCTGACCGACAACGGCGCCGAGTTCACCGATCGCTTCGCCGTCGATATGAAGAACAAGCCGCAGGGCCGGCCTTCCGGCAATCACCCGTTCGATCTCCTCTGCGCCAAGCACAAGATTGATCACCGCCTGACCAGACCTTATCGCCCGCAAACCAATGGTCTGGTCGAGCGCTTCAACCGCCGCATCGCCGAAGCCATCGGCCGCGAACCCAAGCGGGGCAGCGCACGGCGCACCTTCCCCTGCCAAGCCGATCGCGACGCCTTCCTCAATCGCTTTGTCGCCGACTACAATCGGACGCGCCTCAAATGCCTCGACTACCTGGCGCCCCTCGAAGCGCTCGCCAATCTCCCGGGACCAAACACGTTCGCAGGGACGACGGAAGATTATCCCCCCGGCGCGCCCTGGGTGTTCACATAGAGCGCATAGATTGACTGGCTCGCGGCCATGAACAGCCGGTTGCGCTTTAAGCCCCCGAAGCAGACGTTGGCGCAGCGTTCGGGCAGCGCGATGCGGCCGATCATCACGCCGTCTGGCGCAAACACCACGACGCCGTCGAGCTCGGCATCGCCCATGCCCCAGCCGCACCAGAGGTTGCCGTCGATGTCGCAGCGCATGCCGTCGGGAGTGGCGGGGCCGGCGTCGACGAGCACGCGCTTGTTGGAAATCCTGTCGCCGCTGGCGGCGACGTCGTAGGCGAGGATCTTGCGGGTCGGCACGCCGCGCGATTCGATGATGTAGAGAATCTTCTCGTCCGGTGAAAAGCAAAGGCCGTTCGGACCAAGAATGCCTTCGGCGACAATCGTGGCTTTTCCGGTTTGGCCGTCGATCCGGTAGACGTTCATGGCGATCTCGGACTCCGCCACGTAACCCTCGTAATTGCCGAGCAGGCCGAACATCGGATCGGTGAACCAGATCGATCCGTCGGATTTCACGACCACGTCGTTCGGCGAGTTCAGCCGCTTGCCCTCGAAGGAGTCCATCAGCACGGTAATCGAACCGTCATATTCGGTCCGGACGACGCGGCGCCCGCCGTGCTCGCAGGTGATCAGGCGTCCCTGGCGGTCGCGGGTGTTGCCATTGGCAAAGTTCGACGGCTTGCGGTAGATGCTCACCGCGCCGGTTTCCTCTTCCCACTTGATGATGCGCTGGTTGGGAATGTCGCTGCATAGTAAATAGCGTCCGTCGCCGACCCACACCGGACCTTCGGCCCAGCGCAATCCCGTGGTCAGCCGCTCCACGGCCGACAGCTTGAGCCAGTATTTTTCAAAGCGCGGATCGAGAGCGTGGATCGCGGGATCGGGATATTGCGTCGCCGGCTGCCAGCCAGGGCGTGCGGGTTTATCGGACATTTGCTGTTCTCGTTGCTGTTGGCATTCCTCACCAGTGCCATTTGCTAGCATCCGACCGTTCTGGCGGCAAGCAACGGCGTTTCCACGTCATTGCGAGGAGCTTGAGCGACGAAGCAATCCCGCTTGCGTCCCCAACACTGGATTGCTTCGCTTGCGCTCGCAATTGCCGGCGTACCTTGCCGCTTCCCTCGTGCCGCGCCATACTCTCTTCAAGGCTCCGAGAACGAGGGATGAAATGCCACGCATATTGATGACCGGCGCGGCCGGGGGAATCGGCACGAGCTTGCGCAAGCTATTGCCGCCGATCTATCCGGATCTGCTGCTGAGCGACCTCAAGACTCCCGCCGATCTCGGCAAAGCCGAAAAATTCAAGGCGGCGGACCTTTCCGATCTCGCCGAGGTCGAGGCGATCTGCGAAGGCGTCGACGGCATCCTGCATTTCGGCGGCTATTCGGTCGAGGGTTCGTGGGACGATATCCTGCAGTCCAACATCATCGGCTGCTACAATCTATTCGAGGCGGCGCGCAAGAAGGGCGTCAAGCGCATCGTGTTCGCGTCATCGAACCATGCGGTGGGCTTCTATCCGCGTTATCACCGGATCGGTACCGATGTGACGGCGCGGCCCGACAGCCGCTACGGCGTCAGCAAGGTGTTCGGCGAGGCGGTCGGTGCGCTCTATGCCGACAAGCACGGCATGAAGGTAACCTGCATCCGGATCGGCAATTTCGGCGAGAAGCCGCTCGATCATCGCCGGCTCTCGATCTGGCTGAAGCCGGAAGATCTGGTGCAGCTGTGCCGGATCGGGCTCGAGCATCCCGACATCCATTTCGAGATTTTCTACGGCGCGTCCAACAACGAACGCTCATGGTGGGATAACCACCGCGCCTACGACCTCGGCTATCGCCCGGCCGGACGTGGCGAGGATTTTCGCGAACACGCCTTTGCCGAGCAGGCCAAGCTCAAGCCCGATCCGGTCGGCGACTTCTACCAGGGCGGGGCGTTCTGCGGCATGGAGTTCGATGGCGACATGAGCCGGATCATCGATCTGAAGTAATACACAGACGTCATTCCGGGGCGCGAGTGGAACGAGCGAACCCGGAATCCAGATGTCGTCTTGCGAGTTTAACGCGGGATTCCGGGTCTGGTCCTTCGGACCATCCCGGAATGACTATTCCGCGATGCGTGCCCCGCCGATCCGGCCGAGATAATCCGTCTTGCTGAATTGCATGTGATCGACGCAGAGCTGCGCCAGTGCCCAGCTGTCGCGCCCCCTGAGGAGCTCGATCATCATTTCGTGCTGGCGGCGCGACGATGCGAGACCCTCCTTGTCCGCGAGATTCTTGGCGCGCATCGGCAATGTCAGGTTCATGTAGTCTTGCAGCGAGCGCACCAGATAGGGATTACCGCAGGCCGAAAACAGTGCGACGTGGAAGGCGTCGTTGGCTTCATGGATGCCGCGCAGATCCTGTGCGTCGGCCTTCGCGCAATATCGCCGCTGCAGCTCGATCAGCTGTTCGATCAGCCCGGAAGGCGCGGGCAGGGCGATCATCAACGCCGCCTGCCGCGTCAGCATTTCCCTGACCTCGTAGATCTGCCGCACTTCTTCCGCCGAATAGAACCGTACGGTGGCGCCGATGTTCTTCTCGCGCAGAACGATGCCCTGGCGCTCGAGTTGAAACAGCGCCTGGCGCACGAAATGCCGGCTGGCGCCGTAACGGCTCATCAAGGTGTCCTCGACCAGACGCGACCCCGGCGCGAAACGGCCGAAGATGATGTCTTCCTCCAGCCGGCGGATCACCTCGGCCTGTTCTTCCTCGCGTGTGGGGGCGTTCGCTTCGGGCAACGCGGCCTGTGGCTTCATCGGGGAGCCTCCCAGCCGGAGAGCCGGTAGCAATCCTCCACCAGACGCAGCGTCTCGATATTGTCCTCCGGCGCGGTCTCGAACGGGGAGTTGTCCGAGAGCGATTGCACGAAATGCGCGATGGTCCGGTTGTAGGAGCCCTGATATTCGGCGGCGAGGTCGTAATGGTTCTCGGCTGGCGAGGCGCCCACACAGGTGAGAAGCGGTCCATCGAGCCGGATCGACCCGGCCTCTCCAAGAATGTCGAGCCGGTCGACCTGGGTTGCGGGAAACCCGTGCGCGGCAAAACTGGCGAAGACGGAAACGGTGCCGCCGCGTTCAGCCTTCATCTGGATCATCGCGCCGTCTTCGCCTGCCATTTCGGAATAGCTGCGGCTCAGTCCGGCCGCGGTGACACGCAACGGGCCGAGCAGCATGCGCAGCGTGTCGAGGTGATGGATCAGGACTTCGGCGACCAGCATGCGCTTTTCCCCGCGCATGAAGGGCTGCCGCTCCAGCGCCGGGCGCAATCCGTCCGGTCCCGGCAACACGCCCGATGTCAGCAAGGTAAGTTGCGCCTGCTTGATTTCGCCGATGCGGCCCTCGCGCAGCCATGTGGCCGCGTCGCGATAGTAGCCGCGGAACCGCCAGTTCTCGTGAACCATCAGCCGGGTCTGGTTTTTGACGTCGGCGGCGAGCTCGACCGCCTGCTGCAAATTCGGCGCGAGCGGCTTCTGGCAGAGCACCGGCAAGCCCCGTTTCGCCGCAAGCCGCACCAGCGGCGCATGGAATTGGCGAGGGGCGGCGATATCGACGGCGTCGAGTTCGCTCGCCGCAAACATCGCTTCGGCGTCGGCGTAGATTTTTGAAATCGAAAATTCATCGGCGCGCCGCGTGGCGTTGTCGCGGGATGGATCGGCGATCGCGACCACGCGCGCCTTGTCGGCGATGTCGGCCCACGCAATCAGATGATGGCGGCTCACCATGCCGGCACCGATCAGGCCAATGCGAAGCGGCTTGCTCATGGGCGTTCCGGTCGGGTCATGTGCCGAAGGTCAGCATGCAGGTAGTCCATTGTCAATAATACCGCTGGTTTCGAGCATTTTTTCGGGTATTTTGGCAAAAAATAATCGAGGATTGACAATAATACTGCGGGCCGCATAACTGGATCGCAGGATTTCAGAGGATATTCCCACGATGGCTGACGGGTTGCGCAAAGGACTGACGAGTTATGGCGATGCGGGGTTTTCGCTGTTCCTGCGCAAGGTCTTCATCAAGGCGATGGGCTATTCGGACGATGCGCTGAACCGGCCGATCGTCGGCATCACCAATACCTACAGCGACTACAATCCCTGCCACGGCAACGTGCCCCAGATCATCGAAGCGGTGAAGCGCGGCGTGATGCTGTCGGGTGCGATGCCGATGGTGTTTCCGACCATCTCGATCGCGGAGAGCTTTTCGCATCCGACCTCGATGTATCTGCGCAATCTGATGGCGATGGATACCGAGGAGATGATCCGCGCGCAGCCGATGGACGCGGTGGTAGTGATCGGCGGCTGCGACAAGACCTTGCCGGCGCAGGTCATGGCCGCGGTCTCGGCCGATCTGCCGACGGTCGTCATTCCGGTGGGACCGATGGTGGTCGGCCATCACAAGGGCGAAGTGCTGGGGGCCTGCACCGATTGCCGAAGGCTGTGGGGGAAATTTCGCGGCGGCGAAATTGACGAGGTGGAGATTGAGGCCGTCAACAGCCGGCTCGCGCCTTCGGTCGGCACCTGCATGGTGATGGGCACCGCGAGCACCATGGCCTGCATCACCGAAGCGCTTGGCCTCTCGCTGCCGATGAGCGCGACCATTCCCGCTCCGCATGCCGAGCGTTTTCGTCTTGCGGAAGCCAGCGGCAAGGTCGCCGCTGAGCTTGCAAAGGCGAAAGGTCCAAAGCCAAGCGAACTATTGACGAAGGCTGCGTTCAGAAATGCGCAGGTGGTGCTGCAGGCGATCGGCGGATCGACCAACGGTCTCATTCATCTGACGGCGATCGCCAATCGTACCGCGCATCGCATCGACCTCGACGCTTTCGACAAGCTCGGCCGCGAGGTACCGGTCCTGATCGACCTGAAGCCGTCGGGCGCGCATTACATGGAGCATTTCCACCATGCCGGGGGGGTGCCGAAACTGATGGCGCAACTCGGCGATCTGATCGATCTCGATGCAAAGACGGTCACCGGCGCCAGCCTGCGCGATGTCGTCGCCCGCGCCGAAGACGTGCCTGGACAGGACGTCATTCGCGCGCGAAAAAGTCCGATCAAGCCCGAAGGCGCGATGGCAGTGCTGCACGGCAATCTTGCGCCGCGCGGCGCCGTGATCAAGCATTCGGCGGCGAGCCCCGGGCTGTCGCAGCATACCGGCCGCGCCGTGGTGTTCGAATCCGTCGAAGACATGACCCTGCGGGTTGATGATCCCGCGCTCGATGTGACCGCCGACGACGTGCTGGTGCTGCGTAACGCCGGTCCAAAGGGCGCTCCCGGCATGCCGGAGGCGGGGTACCTGCCGATCCCGATGAAGCTTGCGCGCACCGGCGTCAAGGACATGGTGCGGATTTCAGACGCGCGGATGAGCGGCACCGCTTTCGGCACCATCGTGCTGCACATCACGCCGGAATCCGCGGTCGGCGGGCCGCTGGCGCTGGTCAGGAACGGCGACATGATCCGGCTCGATGTTGCCAAGCGGGGCATCGATCTGTTGGTCGATGCCGCGGAGCTCGAAAAACGCCGCGCGGCGCTGCAGCTGCAGGCGACGCCGGATTGGGCCAGGCGCGGTTATGCGCATCTGTTCAACGAAACCATCCTGCAGGCCGATGAGGGTTGCGATTTCGATTTCATGCGCGCCAAGGGCAAGGACTGAGCCTTTCGCGTGTCGCCCGGACAAAATCACTCGTTTGCACAGGGACAATAACTCGCCAATCTCGAACAGGCTTTGCGTCCGATGTTCAATTGACATTCAAACAATCACGATGGGATGATTGAAAAAATCAAAGGGGGAGGCGAGGATGGGCGACCCGCGTGGGAGGATCGTTGCGGCCGTCGCTGTGGCGTCGGCCTTGCTCATCGCAGCCGCACACGCGCAGGAGGTGAAGCACTATCGCTTTGCTTACGACCAGCCGAAGACGACGGGTTACGGAATCCTCGGCGATATTTTCGCCGAGAAGCTCAAGGCGCTCAGCAAGGGCACGATGCTGATCGATCAATATCCCGGCGCGCAGCTTGGGCAGGAGCCGCAGGTCCTGCAGCTCGTGAAATCGGGAGACGTCGAATTCTGCATTTCCTCGTCGGCCAATGCCTCGACGCTGTCGCCGCAGGCCGGCGTGATGTCGATGCACTTCCTGTTCCGTTCCGAAACTCACCTCGTCAAGGCGATCGCCGACCCCGCAGTATCGAAGGCGGTCAAGGCGATGATTTCGGAAACCGTGCAGGGCGCCCGCGTCATCGCGCTGGCGACGCTCGGCCTTCGCGACATGTACGCCAGGCGCGAGATCAGGAACGTCGCCGACATGAAGGGATTGAAGGTGCGGGTGCAGGCGACGCCGACCGAGGACACCATGTTCCCCGCCTATGGCGCCCAGATCGTCCACATGCCGTTCGGCAGCGTCTACACCTCGCTGCAGACCGGCGTGGTGGATGTCGCCGAAAACGGCATCAACGTCTATCTGGCCAACAAGCACTACGAAGTGGCGCCCGTGCTGTCGATCACCGAACACGAAGCCAATAACAGCCTGGTCTGGGTCAGCGACAAATTGTGGAACAGCCTGACGCCGGAGCAGCAGGGCTGGGTGCAGGCCGCCGCCGACGAGGTCAACAGGAACCAGCCGGCGAAAGCGATCGAGCTCGAGCATCAATCGCTGGAAAAGCTGAAATCGATCGGGGTGAAGGTGGTGACTGATGTCGACAAATCGGGGTTCACGGCCGTCGCCGACCCCTATCTCGACAAACTCGCGAGCGAGCTCGGCCCGCACGCCGAAAAGATCAAGAACCTGATCCGGGCAATCAATTAGGACCGTCCGGCCACGATGTCTGATCGACCTCTTGCAGCGACGGGATGATCGAATAAAATCAAAACGGGGGAAGACGGTGAACAATCCAGCAAAAAACGCAAGTGGCCTGATCGCGGCGGCAGTACTGATGTTGTCGGCGAGTGCCGGAGCACAAGAGACAAAACATTACCGCTTCGCGCACGACCAGCAGCTTAATTCCGGCTACAGCATCGCCTATGACATTTTTTCCGCCAAGCTCAGGGAATTGAGCAAGGGCACGATGCTGGTCGACCAATATCCCGGCGCGCAGCTCGGGCAGGAATCCCAGATCCTGCAATTGGTCAGATCCGGCGATATCGACTTTGCGATCGTCTCGTCGGCGAATACCTCGACGATCTCGCCGCAGGCCGGCGTCATGTCGCTGCATTTTCTGTTCCGCTCCGACGAACATAACATCAAGGCGCTCGGCGACCAGAAGGTGTTCGAGGCGATACGGGACATGATCGATGACACGGTCCAGGGCATTCACGCGATCGGGCTCGGCACCCAGGGCTTCCGGCACATCTACGGCAGGAAGGAAGTGCACAAGGTCGACGATCTCAAGGGCTACAAGGTTCGCGTGCAGGCCACCGCGACCGAAGACACGATGTTCGCCGCCTATGGCGCGCAAACCGTGCACATGCCGTTCGGCAGCGTCTATACCTCGTTGCAAACCGGGGTGATGGATTTTGGCGAGAACGCGGTCAACGTCTACCTCATCAACAAGCACTACGAAGTCGCCCCGGTGCTGTCGATGACCGAGCATGAAGCCAACAATGCCATACTTTGGATCAGCGACAAGCTCTGGCAGAGCCTCAACGCCGACCAGAAGCTGTGGGTGCAGACGGCAGCGAGAGACGTCAGCCTGCAGGAGCCCAAGCGCGCGTTCGACCTGGAGCGTGCGGCGGCGGCCAAGCTCGAGAAGATGGGCGTAAAGATCGTCGCCGATGTCGACAAGACGGGCTTCCAGAAGATCGCCGATCCCTATCTCGACAAGCTCGCCAAGGAGCTCGGGCCGCATGCCGACAAGATCAAGACCCTGATCCGGGCGATCAACTGACATGGACGATTTATGATTGGGCCGTGACGAAAAAAGCTGGCCGCTCGGGAGCAACGATGTCCATCGCCGACAAACTGGTGCTGCAGCGGCAGCATCACCTGAAATGGCGGGCGTTTGACCGGCTCGAACTGGTCCTGATGATGCTGTGCGGGCTGTTGTGCTTCGGCTTCTCGCTTTCGGTGATGTTCGACATCGTGACGCGCACCGTAGGCCATCCATGGCTGTGGCTGCAGGAGGTTACTTCCACCCTGTTCATCTATGCGATCTTCATCGGCGCCGCGGTCGCCACCCGCCGCAACGATCATCTTTACCTCACCGCGCTCTCCGAGGCGCTTCACGGCATCCCGCGACTGATCGTCGAGATCATCATCCGCATCGTGGTGCTCGGCGTGGCATCTTGCCTGATCTGGTTCGGCTATATCAATTACCTCCGGGGCTTCGGCAGTTTTCGGCTGCCATCGGGCACGCCGATCGCATCGCTCTACGCGGCGATACCGCTCGCCGGCGTGCTGATCGCGCTGTTCACGATCGAACAGCTGGTCAACGGCATCCGCAACGGATTCGATCATCCGGAGCCGCCGGACGACGAGGTTTCAATATCGCCGGTTGAGACCAGCATCCAGACGAGGGCGCGTCCGTGAGTGCACCGGTCATCCTTGCGCTGATGTCTTTCTGTTTTCTGTTCTTCGGCTATCTCGGCGTGCCGGTGCCGTTTTCGCTGATGGCGGGCGTCTTCGTCGGCGCGCTGCTGACCGACGTTTCGCTGGCCGCGATCATCCAGAAGATCTTCGACGGCGTGGATTCGGAAGCGTTGCTCGCGATTCCGTTCTTCCTGCTGGTTGGCGAGCTCATGAGCTCGGCGAACGTCGTGGTGCGGATCGCCAATCTGTCCCTGTCGCTGGTTGGGCATATCAGGGGCGGGCTGTCGCAGGTCGTCGTTGTCTTCAGCATGTTTTTCTCGGAGATGTCGGGGTCGACCACTGCCGACGTCGCGGTCATGAGTCGCGCCCTCGGTGGGCCGATGAAGCGGGAAGGCTACAGCCCCGCCTTCATCGCCGCGATCATCGCATCCGCCTCCACCATCGCGGCATTGGTGCCGCCGAGCATCACCGCCGTGGTCTATGGCGCCGTCGGCAATGTTTCGATTGCAGGTCTGTTCATGGCCGGCGTCGTGCCGGGGTTGATGATCGGCTTCGGCTTGATGATTTATTGCTATTTCTTCGGGCCCTCGGGCATGCGCAAGCCGCGGGCGCCGTTGCGCCAGGTGGTTTTCGCGACCGGCGACGCCGCGCTGCCGCTGATGATTCCCGTGATCCTGCTCGGCGGCATTCTCACCGGCTGGTTCACGCCGACCGAAGCCGGCGTGGTCGCGGTCATATGGATCATCGCGGTCGTGATTCCCGCGCTTAACCGCGGGCATATCAGGAAAATCCCTTACGATTTCTGCCTGGCCGGGCTGATCTTTTCCCTGCCGCTGATCACCATCGGCGCCGCCAACGCGTTCGGCTGGATGCTGGCATATTTGCGCGGCGCCATCGTCATCGCCGACTGGATCACCTCGATCGCCGGCAACGATCCGCAATACATGATGCTGCTCCTGGTGCTGCTGTTCACGGTCGTTGGCGATTTCATCGAGCCGGTGCCGACCATCATCATTTTCATGCCGCTGGTGAATGCGCTGACCCAGGCCGGCGACATCAATGGTGTCCATATGGGCGTGGTGCTGATCGCCACCCTGGCGTTCGGCCTGATCACGCCACCCTACGGGCTGGTGCTGCTGATGGCCTCAAAATTCGTCGGCGTGAGTTTCGGCAAGGCGCTGCGCGCGGCGCTGCCCATTTACGTCGTGTTCCTGGTGACCATCACGTTTACGATCTATTTCCCCAAAGTGGTGCTGTGGCTGCCCAAGCACGTCATCCCCGAATCTGTCGGCTGCTTCAAGGCGCCGGCGGGGACGGGCTATATCTGTCCGAATTGAAGTCATTCCGTCGTCCCGGCCAAGCCAACGGGTCGCGCGAATGCGCGCCCGATGACAGGCTCCGCGCGAGCCGGGATCCATAACCACCGATGCTGGTTGTTTACAGAAGGCGTCTGCCTTTGCGTCAAAATCGAGAGGCCGCGGCGGATGGGTCCCTGCTTTCGCAGGGACGACGAGCGGAGAGGCCTCGCCTACTTCCCCTTGCTCGTGAACTTCTTGACCGCGGCGCGGAATTCGTCGGTGTGCATGCAGTCGATGATGGCGTCGCGCTCGGCATCGAGCTGTTGCTCGATCGGCGTGACGTGCGCGCGATGGATCAAGGCCTTGGTCGCCGCCAATGCGGATGGGGCGTTTTGCGCCAGCCGATGCGCCATTTCGCGGGTCGCGGCCTTGAGTTCGACCGCGGGAACGACCTTGGCCACCAGGCCCCAGTAAAAGGCCTGCACGGCCGAAAAACTGTCTTCAGCCAGATAGATCTGCATCGCCCGGCGTGCGCCGACGCTGGCCACCACTCCGACGGTGCCGCCGCCGTCGGGCGATACGCCGAGCTTGGCATAGGCCGGGGTGAAGCGCGCGTCTTCGGCTGAAATGCAGAGGTCGGCGACAAAGGCGAGCGAGAGCCCGGCGCCGGCGGCAGAGCCGTGCACGCTAGCCAGCACGATCTTCGGCATCCGCCGCAAGGTCGCGATGAAGGCGTGGTAATGCTGCAAAAGCTCGCCGACCACGGGCGCAATGGTGTCGGCCGCGGCGGCGGCACCTATGGTCTGGAGATCGCCGCCGGCGCAGAACGCGCGGCCTTCGCCCTCGATTACCAGCACCCTTATGTCGTCCGACAACTCGACTTCCGCGGCGAGCTGCTCGAGCTTTTTCGCGATCGAAAGATCGATGGAGTTGAACGCGGCCGGGCGGTTGAGGGTGATCGTGGCGATCGGACCTTCGATCCTGAGCAGGGCCGGATCGTCCGGAAGAGAGGCGGTATCAACTGCTGAAGTCGGCATCTCACGAAGGCCCCGTGTCGGTAAAATCGCCGGCCATTTAAATAGCAGAAGGCGAGAGGTGACAATCCCCGGCGAAGTCTGCAAGATGCGCTCCAATGACCGGGCGGATAACCGCATTGCAACAACCGGAAACGGGAGCAGGCGTCGTGAGCGATCAGGCAACCTTGAGCCGTCCGGTTTCGGCCGTCGATCCGTTTTCGGATGCGTTCCTGCGCGATCCCTATCCGCATCATGAGGCGTTGCGCGAGGCAGGACCCGTGGTGTGGCTCGAGCGATACGGCATATGGACGATGGCCAGGCACGAGCAGGTCCGCGATGCCCTGACCGACTGGCAGACTTACTGTTCGTCCGCCGGCGTCGGCTTGAGCGATTTCCGCAAGGAACCGCCATGGCGCCCGCCAAGCATTATCCTGGAGGCCGATCCGCCGCTGCATACACGCACCCGCGCGGTGCTGACCCGCATCCTGTCGCCGGCGGCGATCAAGATCTTGCGGGACACCTTCGAGCGCGAGGCGGAGAAGCTGATCGCGCGGCTGGTCGAACAACGCGAATTCGACGGCGTTGCCGATCTCGCCGAGGCCTATCCACTAAAGGTGTTTCCGGATGCGGTGGGAATTTCCGGGGAAGGGCGGGAGAATCTGCTGCCTTATGGCAGCATGGTGTTCAACTCGTTCGGTCCGCGCAATGATCTGTTCAACCAGGCGACGGCCAATGCCGGCCCGGTTCGCGACTGGATCATGTCGAAATGCAGCCGCGCGGCGCTGGCGCCGGGAGGGCTCGGCATGCAGATTTTCGAGGCTGTCGATTCCGGCGAGTTGACGGAAGACGAGGCGGGCATGCTGGTGCGGTCATTTCTTTCGGCCGGGATCGATACCACGGTTTATGGCCTCGGCAACGCGCTCTATTGCATGGCGCGCTATCCCGAACAATGGCGTACGCTTCGCGAAAACCCGAACCTGATCCGCGGTGCTTTCGAAGAGGTGTTGCGCTTTGAAGCGCCGGTGCAGACCTTCTTTCGGACCACGACCAGGGCGGTCGATGTCGCCGGCGTGCAACTTGGTAATGGCGAGAAGGTATTGCTGTTTCTCGCCGCCGCCAATCGCGACCCGCGCCGGTGGGACAAGCCTGACAAGTTTGACGTCACCCGTCGCGCGGCCGGGCACATGACCTTTGGCACCGGCATTCATGGTTGCGTCGGGCAGGCGGTGGCCCGGCTGGAAACCGAGGCGATTTTGTCGGCACTCGCCAGGCGCGTGGCGTCGTTCGAATTGACCGGCGAACCGGAGCGCCGGCTGAACAACACGCTGCGCGGCTTTGACACGATGCCGCTTCGTATCGTACCGGTCTGACCCATGACACAGGGAACAGTTTTAATCGTCGGCGCCGGCCACGCGGGCTTCCAGGTCGCCGCGTCGTTGCGGCAGCATGGCTACGGCGAGCGCATCTGCCTGATTAACGACGAGGCGCATCTGCCATACCAGCGGCCGCCCTTGTCCAAGGCCTATCTGAAAGGCGAAGGCCGCCCCGACAGCCTGATGTTCCGGCCGGATAAATTCTATCGCGACCAGAACATCGAGTTGATCGGCGATCGAGCCGCCTTCGTCGACCGGGCCGCGCGGCGCTTGCTGCTCGCGTCCGGTTCTTTTCTTGACTACGGGCATCTGGTGCTCGCCACCGGTGCACGCAATCGCCTGCTCGATCTCCCCAATGCCAACCTCGGCGATGTACGCTATCTGCGAACCCTTGACGAGAGCGAGGCGCTGCGGCAGCGCATCGGCTCGGCAAGGCATGTCGTGGTGGTCGGCGCGGGTTTCATCGGCCTCGAATTCGCCGCCACCGCGCGGGCCAAGGGGCTAGAGGTGGATGTGATCGAACTCGGGACGCGCGTCATGGCGCGCGCGGTGACTGCGGAAATCTCGGATTATTTCCAGGCGCGGCACACCGCGGCCGGCATCCGCATCCATCTCGGCGTGCAGGCCACCAGCATCGAGAGCAGTGGTGCCGATGTTGCCGGCGTCAGCCTCAGCGACGGCCATCATGTGCCGGCGGATCTGGTGGTGGTCGGCGTCGGTGTCCTGCCCAACGTCGAATTGGCAGCGGAAGCCGGATTGCCGGTCGCGGCCGGTATCATCGTTGATGAGCAACTATTGACCGCTGATCCCAACATTTCGGCGATCGGCGACTGCGCGCTGTTTGCAAGCCCGCGCTTCGGCGGATCGCTGCGGCTTGAATCCGTGCAG
This sequence comes from uncultured Alphaproteobacteria bacterium, assembly GCA_963742085.1. Taxonomy (GTDB): domain Bacteria; phylum Pseudomonadota; class Alphaproteobacteria; order Rhizobiales; family Xanthobacteraceae; genus Bradyrhizobium. Next base: position 331,063 of record CAVUKM010000010.1, read on the forward strand.
AACGCCACCGATCACGCGCGCTGCGTGGCGGCCCGACTGACCGGCGACGCCAAGACCTATGACGGCCTGCCGTGGTTCTGGAGCGACCAGGGCGACGACAAGCTTCAGATCGCGGGGCTTACCACCGGATATGACCAGGTGGTGGTGCGCGGCGATCGGCAGGAGCGATCGTTCTCGGCGTTCTGCTACAAATCCGGTCAGCTGGTCGGCATCGAGTCGGTCAACCGCGCGGCCGACCACGTATTCGGCCGTAAAATCCTCGGGCTGAACCGGTCGATCGAACCGAAACAGGCCGCGGATTTGAGTTTCGATTTGAAGGCGGCTTTGGTTTAACGCGTCGCCTATGCCCGGACCGCGAACTCCTGCCTGACGGCCTCGATGTCGGCAAGCGTCGGCAACCCGGCTTCATTGCCGAGACGCTGGATCTTGTAGGTCGAGGCCGCGCGCGCGAAATCGAAATGGTCCTGCCAGCTCTTGCCAGGACTGGCGAGATAGGAATAGACGTAGGCGCCGTGAAAGACGTCGCCGGCGCCGTTGGTGTCGAGCACGCGTTCGCGCGGAATCGGCAGGGCCGGCATCGAACGAATGGAGCCGGTCTCGTCGTACCAGAGCAGGCCGCGTTCGCCCAAGGTGACGCCGCCGACCCGGCAGCCGCGACCCTTGAGGTAATCCAGCATCTTCTCGGGAGTTAAGTCCATCTGCTCGCACAGGCGTTCGGCGACGATGGCGACGTCGATGAATTCCAGCAGTTCATGGGTGTTGGTCCGCAAACCGCCGCCGTCCAGCGATGTCAAAATGCCGGCCTCGCGGCACAGTCTTGCGTAATGGATCGCGGCGTCCGGCTGGTGGCCGTCGACATGCAGCGCGCGACAGCCGCCGAGGTTCAGGAGAGGGAAGGGATGAATGTGCTCGTCGTCGCGGCAGCGAACGATGGCGCGCTTGCCGTCCTTGGGCATGATGAACGACAGCGACGAGGAGTTGACCTTGCGCGGATGGATCGAGATTCCATATTTCGCGCTCATATCCTGAAACATCCGTCCCAGCCAGTCGTTGGCGACGGTGGCGATCAGGTCAGGCACAATTCCAAGCTTGGCACAGCAAAATGCCGCGGTGACGGCGTTGCCGCCGAACGAGACCGCATAGGCCGAGGCGACATGTTTCTCGTCGCCGGTTGGCATGTGGTCGGTGATGAAAGTCACGTCGATATAGGTTTGTCCGATGAAGAGCGCCTGCATTCGTCATCCGTCGTGGCTGAGGGTGGTCCCGGCCGGCGCCGTACATTAGCACCGGTCGTGCCGGATCATTCGCTGAAATTATTCGCACGAACCCTCTCCTTAAATCGCTTGAGGTGGCCACGCGGCCGGACTACGACCGTCCGGGGTGGCCGGTCCGTTGCGCCGGTCCAACGGCCGGCGGCTGTTCCGGGTTCCCAAAGGAAGACAAAAGGAGCGACGATGGCCGTCCGTCGGCGGTGAGCCTTTCGCTTTACAGGCAGCGTGTTCTGTCCGGACAGGCCTTGAAGGCACTGGACAGCGAAAACAGTAACCGGGCGCTGCGGGTTGAGTTATCGGGCGCGCGGTAGCCCAGCGGGAAGGCCACGGCGATATCGGCTTGCAGATCGCTGCCCAGGAAGAACCGCACGCCGGCGCCGGCCGAGGTGAGTGCAAGACCATCGGTGTAGTTAAATCCGTCGTTCCATGCGACGCCCGCGTCGACGAAACCATAGATCTGATAACCGGTCAGGTAACGGAAATTGAGTTGCTGATCGAAGCGTAGCTCAAACGTACCGGCCATGCCATTGTCGCCGCTGATCTCGGCGCTGCCATAGCCCCGCCCGAAGGCGGCACCTCCCAGATAGAATTGCTGCGAGGTAAACAGCGGGCCGGAGGCTATTTGACCCGCGCCTGCGATCTTCACCGACCACGCGTCGGACAATGCCTGATATCGGGTGTACCAGATATCCATGACCGAGAAATCGGCCGACGCACCGTAGTGCGACGCCAAAGGATCGCCCAATTGCGTGGCGCCGAAGATCGGTAGGCCCTGACGCCACGACAACGTGAAAAGATTGTTGCCGCCGACATTGTCCTGCAGCCTGTAGTCGGAAGTCAGGCTGACGGTACGAATATGATCGTTGTAGACCGGACCGAACACATCGTGTTCCGAGACGTTGCTGAAGTCTGCTGCCGCGGTCAACGTCAGTGTCGTTCGTTGCGACTGGACCGGGACAATGCTGCCGCGGACCTCGAAGGACTCGGTGGTGGTGACGTCGTTGAAGAGCCGCCGGTAGTCGCCCGGTCGCACCTCGCTATAGAACGCCGACGCGCCGATGCGTGCTCCGTCGGTTCCAACCGGTACGTCGTAGGATAGCCGGCCGAATGCAAGTTCTCGTGGGTCGTTCGCAATGGTCGAGAGATTGAGCGCCAGCGTGTCGCCAGGCAGCAGATAGGAATTGAAAGCGCCCGTCGCATAGGTCTGCCAGGGACCGATCGCGGAGGAACCCAGATTGTCGAGCCCGAACGAAGTGTAGATGTGCCAGGTCTTCAACTGGACGATCAGGCGGAAACGCCCGGTCGCCTCGCCGATCTCCTCCAGAGCGGTGTCGTTGATGCGCACGCCTGCCCGGTTGTTGACCAGCAGCAACTGGCGTTCCAGCGTCGCCAGTCGCGAGGGGTGCTCGGCCAGCACGGGGCCGAGCATAGGCCGTATGCCGAATTGCTCCGCGCCTTCGCCCCTCAGGGCCACTTCGGTGATGCTGCCTTCGATCACCCGAACGCGAATCCGGCCGTCCCTGATGTCCTGCCGCGGAATGATCGCCCGGCTCAGGTGAAACCCGGCCGCCCGGTAGGTGTCGCTGATCGCTCCGGCGATGGCCGCAAGATCGGCCTCGGAGACCTTTTTCCCAAGATAGGGTTGATAAGCCCTTGTGATCTCCGCGTGCGGGACAACCTCGGCGCCGGTCAGCGAGACGGCACGGAGGATAAACAGCGGTTTTGAATCCGCTTTCACTTCCGGCCGGGACAGAACAGGCATTCGCACGGCAACGGGTCGCCCCGATGGTGACCGTCCGGATTGCGGTTCGTCGAAGCGTTTTTCTGTCTGTCTCGGATCGAAACCTGGTTGGCTGGCCTGCTGCGCTTGTACCGGGATCGAGGTGGCCGAGCATATCAAGGCAGCGCTCGCGAAAGCGACCTTGCCTAAGCCGCAATATGGGCGTGCACCCGGCCGGGCTGCCGCAGGTCCCACAATGTCCGGTCGGCGACGTTCACCAAGCGTCGCGAAAAATCATTAGCAGCATGATTTTTCATAAATTTTTATGGTCAATGAATCGTTAAGGACCTCCGCAAACCCGGGGGCTTCCTCTCACGCAATGTTGAAACTTTTCCGCTACGCCTATCGGTCACAACCGGCAAACGGAGTGTTTCATGCGCTCAACCAGCAGATTTTTACGCATCCTGGCGACGGCGTGCGTGCTCGGCACAACCTCAAGTGCGCTGGCCGAAGATGGCGTGTGGCGGGTGAGCAAATCTTCCGGCGAAGTCTGGTTGACCACGTCGGGCGCCCAGCCAGCTTCACTCGGCCAGGAAGAGGCCCTGAAGCCGGGCGACACCATCCGGACCGGCCGCAGCGGCCGGGTTCTCCTGACGCGCGGCGAGGAGACCATTCTGGTTACGCCGAACACCGTGATTGCCTTGCCCGCCGAGAAGAAGGACGGGCTGTCGACGACGATCGTGCAACGGGCCGGCTCGATCCTTCTTGAGGTGGAAAAGCGTAACGTAAAGCATTTCGAGGTCGAGACGCCCTATCTTGCTGCAGTGGTCAAGGGAACGCAGTTCAGCGTCTCCGTGAACGCAGCCTCGGCCACCGTCAACGTGCTCCGGGGACAGGTTGAAGTGGCGGACTTCAAGTCGGGTCAGATTGCCCAGGTGATGCCGGGGCAGGTTGCGACCGCCTTCGCGCACGGCAAATCGGGCCTTTCCCTGAGTGGATCGGGCACGCTGAATCCGATCGAGCAAGGCAAGCCTCGCGCCTCGTCGATCGAACGGATCATGGTTCCGAAGAGCGGGCTCTCGGCCCCGCGCAGCGCGGCAAACGGACAGCTTGTCCTTGCGCTTGGCAACTTCGCCGCTTCGGGCAGTGGCGCCGCCACGAAGCCGGGCGCGACGCGGATATCGGCTTCGCTCGGCGAAGTCAGGCTGAATTTCCGAAAAGTCACCCATGGGCTTGCCCATGGAACGGAATCGGCACCGGGCTCGGCGAAACGCACCGCGGACAAGGACACGATCTGGAGTTCGCGCGAAGCGAAGGCGAGTTTGTCCGTCGGATCCAGCAATTCAACTGACGCCATTGGCGTCAGCAACAATGGCGCCGCGACTGGAATGAACACGACGAACGCCCCAGGCACGGCGGCGCCGGCTGCCGCAGCGGCGGCAAACAATGCCGGCAATGGTGCCGCGAACGGAAACGGTAACGGAAACGGAAATGGTAACGCCTACGGGCTTGGTAACGGAAACGGGAATGGAAAAGCCCTCGGCCACTTCAAGCCGTAACGGCGCGCCGCCGATCCATATGGTTAAGAGAACGTTAAGGCCGAGCGAAATGAAGAGAACCGCCGGATTGATTTGATCATCGGACGATGCGCCTCGCCGGTTGCGAGGTGTTGGGGACGGGGGAGATTTTGAAACACTATCGGCCGCATTTCTTCGTGGTTGTTGCGCTGGCGATCGTGCTGTCGACCGGCCTGCACGTCGCGCTGCGCAATGCACTGGTCGATCTGCGGTTTGCCTGGCAGCCGCGCCAGGCCAGCGGCGATATCGTTGTTGTCGCCATCGATGCCCCATCGATCGAAAAAATCGGCGTTTGGCCGTGGCCGCGCCGGCTCCACGCCGACTTGCTGCGGCGGCTGGAAGGTGCGGGCGTGCGCGACGTTGTCTTCGACGTCGATTTCTCGACGCCATCGGACGCGGCTTCGGACCAGGACTTTGTCGATGCGCTCAAGCACGCGGGCGGATCGGTGGTGTTGCCGTCCTTCAAGCAACCGGGAGTCGCCGGCGTCAATGGAATGGCCGTTCATGTCAACCGTCCGTTGAAAGAATTCGCCGATCACTCGTGGTCGGCGGTCGTCAACGTCACGGTTGAACCGGACGGCCTGGTCCGGCGCTACCCGTTCGGCGAGAAATTCGACGGTCGGTTTCTTCCCTCGATGGCGGCGCTGCTGGCGGGAGAGTATGCCGAAGACCGCGAACCCTTCCTGATCGATTTCGGTATCCGCGCCGCGTCGATCCCGAAAGTATCCTACATCGACGTCTTGCGCGGCGACGCCGCGACGCTGGACAAGCTCAGAAACAAGAAGGTCATTGTCGGCGGTACCGCGCTCGAACTCGGCGACCGCTTCAGCATTCCGAACGGCGAGGTTGTCTCGGGTCCGCGGCTGCAGACTCTCGCGGCCGAATCGATCACGCAGAACCGTATCCTGCGCTTCACATCGGATGTCGCCACGCTGGCCGGCCTTTGCGTGATTGCGCTGATCATGATGCTTTCCTGGCGTCACGTCGCCGCCGGCACGCGATTCATGATCCTCATCGCAATGGCGGCTGCCGTCGAAACATCCGCAATTCTGCTGCAGGCCAACCTGCCCCTTATTCTCGACACCTCGCTGTTCCATACCGCGATCGCCGTCTATATGGCCGCGATTGCACTCGATGAAATTGATTTCCGGGGGCTGCTCGGCAGGATTGCCGAGAACCGCTTTCAGCGCATCGCCATGTCGCTCGGTGACGGCCTGGCATGCACCGACGAGAACCATCTCATCACGATATGGAATCCCGGGGCGGTGGCCATTTTCGGCTACGAGCCTTCGGAGATGATCGGCCGGCCGCTGGATACGATTTGCGCCAACCGCGAGGATCTTGCGGCAGCCTCAATCCGCGAAGATGTGCGTGTCCGATCGCAGTTGCCAGGAGGCCTGGTGATGGAGTTCGACGGGCGTCGCAAGAACGGCGAGGTCTTTGCGGTCGAGGCCTGCTTCTCCGGCTGGCAAGGCGCGGACAGCTATCAATATGGCGCGATCCTGCGCGACATATCGGTCCGAAAGCGCGAAGCCGAACGAATTCGGTACCTGGCGGAATACGATCCGCTTACCGGGGTCGCCAACCGCAACACCCTTCACGATGGCCTTACGGCCATGATTTCCGCGGCGGAAGCCCAGCGCTCTGAGGTAGCTCTGCTGGTGGTCGGCGTCGACGGCTTCCAGCAAATCAACGACATGCTGGGCCATGCTTGCGGCGACCGCGTGCTGCGCGCTGTGACCGAGCGGCTGAAAGCGGAAGCTGGAAGCGCGGCTATCATCGCGCGCCTGAGCGGGGATGAATTCGCCGTCGCCACGCCCTGCGGCGGCTCGGCCGAAACGATTGCGCAATTTTGCGAACACCTCGCCCTTGCGTTCGATAGCCCGCTTGTGGTCGGAACGCGGCAACATCGCATTCGGGTCAGCGTCGGAGCCGCCGTCTATCCTGCGAATGCGCGCAGCGCGGATGAGCTTCTGGCCAACAGCCATCTCGCCTTTTGCCGGGCCAAGGCCATTCGGCGCGGCAGTTACGTAATGTTCGAACACGCAATCCGGCAGGAGCTTGAAGCCCGGCTGACCCTTGAGGACGAATTGGCGCGCGCCGTCGAGCAAAACGAGTTCGAGTTGTTCTATCAGCCTCAGGTTCGTCTGACGGACGGCGCCCTGACCGGAGCAGAGGCTCTTATTCGCTGGCGCCATCCCGTTCGCGGACTTGTTTCACCCGCGGAATTCATGCCGGTCGTCAACACCTCGTCAATTTCGGACCGGGTTGCGGGCTGGGTTCTGGAAACCGCCTGCCGTCAGGCGAGGACGTGGGAGCAGTCCGGGCACAAGGTTCGCGTCTGCGTCAATCTTTCGCCTTCGCAATTTCAGTCCGGCGACCTCGCAACCTCGGTTGCAAGGATTTTGGAGTCTACCGGGATTACGCCATCGCTGCTCGAACTGGAAGTGACCGAGGACATTCTGCTGCTGCACGAAGAGAGGGTGCTCGACATAATCGAAAGAATCCGGAAACTCGGTGCCCACATCGTCTTCGACGACTTCGGGACCGGCTATGCCAGTCTCAGCTATCTCAAGAAATTCCCGCTTGATGGACTCAAGATCGACAGGTCATTCGTGCTTGGACTGCTCACCGATTCGGACGACGCGGCCATCGTGGGTTCCACTATCAATCTCGGCCGTCAGCTGGGCTTGTCGGTGATCGCGGAAGGTATCGAGAACCGCGCAACCGCCGATTTCCTGGTGAGCATGGGATGCGAGCAGGGACAAGGCTATTTCTTTGGCCGGCCGATGCCGGCGCAATCATTCGAAAGCGAGTTCCTGATCGCGCGCGAATTGAGCTCGAAGGCGCGCGGAGCCGGACAAGCCGCTTGATGGCGCCTCACGCTTGATGATCAAGCGCGGAGCGATGGCCAAGCGAGGTCGTCACGGGGTTATCGAAGCGTAGCCCGGAGCCACGTCAGGCTTTGCGCCAGGTCTGAAAATCGAATGGCGGCGCAGCTTCGCAGTCGCGCAATCTGCTATTGCTTTTCAGCCAGCATTTCACGCACGAGGGGGATGACTTTTTCCCCGTAGAGCCGAATACAGCGCGTGATTTGCTCGTGGGATAACCCTCCCGCGCTATACTTCATGTCGAACCTGGACAAGCCGAGAGCCTTTGCCGTAGCGGCAATCCTGCGCGACACCGTTTCCGGTGATCCAACATATAATGATCCACGGTCGGCCTCGCGGTCGAACTCTGCTCGCTGCATCGGTGGCCAACCGCGCTCTGCGCCAATCCGATCGCGCATAACCCTGTAGTCAGGCCAAAGCTCTTCGCGTGCTTGTTCATCGGAGTCGGCGACATACCCATGCGAGTGAACGCCGATGGGTTGGACCTGCTTGCCGAGTTGGCTCAGGGCTTGAAGATAGAGGTCAACGTAAGGTCTGAAGCGGTTGGGATCGCCGCCAATGATCGCGAGCATCAGTGGCATCCCGTATTTTGCCGCGCGGATCACCAATTCCGGACTTCCGCCAACTCCGATCCAGGTCTTCAGGCGCCCGGAATCGACCGGCGGAAACACGCGTTGGTCGGTGAGGGCCGCCCGCGTTGCGCCCTTCCAGGTTACCGGCTCCTGTTTGAGCAGTGCAGCAAAGAGATCGAGTTTCTCCTCGAACAGCCTCTCATATTCACTGAGTTGGTAGCCGAACAACGGAAACGACTCTGTGAAGGAGCCCCGGCCGAGCATGACCTCGGCGCGCCCCCCGGATGCAGCATCAAGGGTCGCAAATCGCTGAAACACGCGGACTGGATCATCCGAGCTGAGCACTGTGACGGCTGAGCCCAATCGTATGCGTTTCGTTCGCCCGGCGATCGCGGCAAGTACCACCTCCGGCGAAGATATGGCGAAGTCGGCGCGATGATGTTCGCCGAGGCCGATGAAATCGATGCCCACCTCGTCGGCGAGAACGGCCTCGTCGACGACGTCGCGGATAACTTGCGCTTGCGTCTTGCGAATTCCATTCTCGCCGATGGTAACATCGCCGAACGTGTCGAGGCCCAGTTCAAGCATATTGCTCACAGCTCTCCATTTTTGAACAAGCAGATGCGACGCGAGTTGCTGCACCATCCACCTCATCAACTCGCATCAATTTTGTCATATCAAGCCCGATTTCCTGGTTCGCTGGCGGCGATGCCACCCAAGGCGTGCTTCAAGCTCCCGACTGGGTACTTTGGCTATTCCATCCCTTTACGTTCAGCCGACCGCGCAAGGCACGCTCAAGAATCCCCGAAAGCGGGCACGGCCGCCGCGTACCGGCGCTCCCTTCAAGACGTAAGCAGGAAACCGCGCCAGAAACCTTGAGATCGCGATCGCGCCCTCGAGCCGCGCCAGCGCCATGCCCGCGCATTGATGGGCGCCGGTGCCAAACGCAAGATGCCGATTGGGGTTGCGGCCGATGTCGAGATTTTCCGGGTTGCTGAATTGCGCGGGATCGCGGTTAGCCGCCCCGATGCACAGCGTGACCGGGGTGCCGGCTGCCATTGTCACGCCGCCGAGTTCGACGCGGTCCGTCGTCATGCGGTTGCCGAGCTGGTTCGAGCTCTCGAACCGCAGGATTTCCTCGACCGCGGTCTTGATCAAAGCGGGATTTTCGATCAGCCGCTGCTTCTCTGCAGGAGTTCCTGACAGCGCCACCAAGCCGTTGCCGATCAGGTTGGTGGTGGTCTCGTGGCCAGCGTTGAGCAGGAAGATGCAGTTGTGGAGCAATTCCTTCTCGCTCAAGTGTTCGCCATTGTCCTCGCCCTGGATCAAGCGTGTCAGCACGTCGCGCTCCGGGTTGCCCGGCCTCATGCGCCGACGCGCGACCAGAATTTCCAGGTAGCCGAGAAAATCCTTCACCGCATTGTTGCCGCGGGCAAACGCTTCGGCTGATATCAGCGGCTCGAGCGCCCCCAAAATCGCCAGCGACCAGCCTCGCAGCGGTTCACGTTCCTCGTGCGGCACGTCGAGCAGATTGCCGATCACCTCGATAGGGATCGCGGCGGCAAAATCTTCGATCAGATCCACGTCGCCCTTTGCGGCAATCGCATCGAGCAGCCGATCCACCAGAGCAATCAGATCGGGTTCCATCTCCGCGATCGCCCGCGGCGACAATGCGCCCATGATCAGCCGCCGCACGCGGGTATGCGCGGGGGGATCGTTGAAGACGAGACTCGTGGTGTGGTGCTCGTAGAGCAGCGAGGTGCCGAATTTCGGCGCAAATTCCTTTTTCTTGTCCGAGCTGAACAGCTTTGTGTTCTTGTAGGCGGCAACCAGGTCGTCATAACGCGTCAGAAAGTAGGATCCGTTGGGCATGAGCTTGACCGGCTCGTGCTCCCGCAATGCACGATAAGTCGGGTAGGGGTCCACATAAAACTCGCCCGTCAGTTTCTCGATGTCGAAACCGGCCGCCAGCTCTCGCGCGTTGGTATTCATGCTGCCATACTCTCAGGGGAATACCGATATGTCGTTTTTGCTCTTTCGCAAAGTGCTGGTCCCTCTACAGTCCCGCACCGAAATACAGCCGCTGATCCAACGGAAATGAAAATGCACGCCCGCAACGATGCTCCCCCAGAAACGGCGTCCGGAAGTCCCCCCTTCTGGCCGGAGGAAATTTTCGCGATCTTGCAGCGTTTCGATGTCCGCCAGGTGCCCTACGTGCCGGATGCCGGGCATTCGCAGCTGATTGAGCGCGTGCTCGGCGCGCCCCCCATGCGTGCGGTGCCGCTGACGACCGAGGAAGAGGGCGTGGCGCTGTTGGCCGGGGCCTGGGCCGGTGGCCAGCGCGGGGTGCTGCTGATGCAGTCGAGCGGTGTGGGCAATTGCGTGAACATGCTGTCGCTGACCCAGATCTTCCGCTTTCCGTTCCTGACGCTGGTGACCATGCGGGGCGAATGGGGTGAATTCAATCCGTGGCAGGTGCCGATGGGGTCGACCACGGCGGGCGTATTCGAATTGTCGGGCATCAAGGTGTTGCGGGCTTCTCACCCGAATGAGGTGCGTGAGGTGGTCGAGGCCGCCGCGGGGCAGGCCTACAATGCCTGCACGCCAACCGCGGTTCTGTTGTCGCAGCGTCTGATCGGCGCAAAGGTTTTCACCAAATGAGCAAGGCAAATCTTCTCGAACGGCGCAGCGTCGTTTCCGCCCTGCTTGCGGGGCGCAAGGAGGCAATCGTCGTCGGCGGCCTCGGCGCCTCGACCTACGACATCGCGGCCGCAGGTGATCATGACCGCAATTTCTACCTGTGGGGCGCGATGGGCGGCGCCGTCATGATTGGACTGGGTGTTGCACTGGCGCAGCCAAAACTGCCGGTCGTGGTGATCACGGGCGATGGCGAGATGCTGATGGGAATGGGAAGCCTTGCGACCGTCGGCCTGCAAAGGCCGGAAAACCTCACCATCATCGTGCTCGACAATGAGGTCTACGGCGAAACCGGCGGGCAGGCGAGCCACACGGCATCAACCACCGACCTTGTCGGCGTGGCCAGGGCTTGCGGGATCGCAGGCGCGCGCAGTCTTTCGACCATGGCCGAGATCGAGGCTTTCACAGCTTCCATGCAGGACGTCTTAAGTGGGCCACGATTTGCCAGCATCAAGATCGATAGCGCCAATCTGGAACGCGTGCTTGCGAGCCGCGACGGCAGCTACATTGTGACGCGGATCCGCGGCGCGCTCGGGTTTTCCCCGATCTAAAACGCGCCGGCAGGGCGTGGTGCGCCGCAGCAAAATCCTTGACAATCGACGGAGGTGAGTGCTTACTCACAACCATGAGTACCCTTCGCATGACCAGCGACCTGCGGCGGCAGCTGATACTCAGTGCAGCCAAACGTTGCTTTGCCCGCCACGGCTTCGCAGGCACCACGACCAAAAGCGTCGCGGCGGCGGCCTCGATTTCGGAAGGCCTGCTGTTCAAGCATTTTCCAACCAAATCGGCGCTGTACGCCGAAATCCTCGCAGAGGAATGCGCGGCCGACCCCGCGCTGCACCGCCTGCTCGAACTGGAGCCATCGACCCAAACGCTGGTGGTGCTGATCCGAGAAATGGTCGGGCACTTCCGGGAGGTTGCGGAATCGCCCGATCAGCAGGAAGCCCAGCGTCTGCGGTTAATGCTCACGAGCCACCTCGATGACGGGGAATTTGCGCGGCTGATCTATGAGAAGATCGGAGCCTTGATCGGACCGGTATTCACCGCATCCCTGCAGCGCGCGCTGGAAGCGGGAGATGCAATGCCGATTGGGCGCGAACCGCTGAACCTGTTCTGGTTTGCGCATCACACCGTGCTGATGGCGACCCTGACGCGGCTGCCGGCCGCGCCGTGCCTGTCCTACGGCGATGCCGCCGGTCTCGAACGGCAGCTTTGCGAATTCATTCTCCGCGGAATTGGGCTCAACGAAACCGCGATTGCCTCCTATCTGGACCGCGACCTGTCGTGGGGTTCGAGGCAGCCGGTAATTGCAGAAAGTGCATGACATGAATATTGCGACCGAAGCGAGTATCTCGGGCCGGCCAGTTGCCGAAAAGCCGCGCGCGCGTCCGGTCCGGATGGTGCGCTGGTTCATCATCATTGGGCTGCTGCTGGCGCTGCTGGTCGGCGCGCTTGTCGGATTCAATGCCTTCCGCAGCCACATGATCGCGCAGTTCTTCGCCAACAACAAGCCGCCGCCGGCAACCGTCACCGTTGCCGACGCGAAGTTGGAAGTGATTCCGAACCTGATGATAGCGGTCGGCGATCTCGCTGCAGTGCATCAGGTGAATGTCACCCCCGATGTCTCGGGGCGCATCACCGACATCATGTTTACCGCAGGCTCCACGGTGAAGGCCGGAAGCCCGCTGGTACAATTGTTCGATGGCCCCGAGCAAGGCGATCTCGCAAGCTTCAAGGCGCAGGCTACCGGCGCGCAGTTGGCGCTGGACCGCGCCAAGCAACTGGCGGCGCGTCAGTTCGGCCCGCAATCGACGGTCGATGCCGCGCAGGCCACCTATGACCAGGCCAATGCCGGCATCGCCAAGACCGAGGCGATCATTTCGCAGAAATTGGTGCGCGCACCGTTTGACGGCGAACTCGGCGTCCGTCATGTCGAGGTCGGCCAGTTCCTCACCGCCGGTACGCAGATCGTGACGTTGACCGACCTGTCGACGTTGTACGCGAACTTCACCGTGACGGAGAAGGGAAGCGCGGCGCTCGAGGTCGGACAGACCGTGCGTATCGCGGTCGACGCCTATCCCGGCAGAACCTTTGAGGGCAAGATTACCGCGATCGAGCCCCAGATTGCCGCCGACACGCGCAGCATCCGTGTTCAGGCCACGATCGAAAACCCCGACCACATCCTCAAGCCCGGCATGTTCACGACGACGACGGTGGTGCTGCCGGACAAGCCGCCGGTCGTCACCGTTCCCGAGACCGCGGTCGACTACACGCTTTACGGCAACTCCGTCTTTCTCATCACCGAGAAGAAGGAGGCTGACGGCAAGACCAGTCTGACCGTTGCGCGTACCTTCGTGCGGACCGGCAAGCGGCTCAACGGTCGTGCCGAAATCCTCAGCGGGCTGAAGGAGGGCGATCGCGTGGTCGCGGTCGGCCAGCTCAAGCTGCAATCCGGAGCGGCGGTTGCGATCTCGAGCGATCCGGCGCCGCCAATTCCGGCGACCCCGCCGCGTTACTGAAAATCGGAGCCTATCGCGATGGTCTGGACCGATATTTTCATCAAGCGGCCCGTGTTGTCGGTGGTCGTCAGCCTGCTGATCCTTCTGATCGGACTGCGGGCGGCGACAGTGCTGCCGGTCCGGCAATATCCGAAACTGTCGAATACGGTGGTGAACATCACCACCGTCTATCCGGGCGCGGCGCCCGACCTGATTTAGGGTTTCATCACGACGCCGATCGAGCAGGCGGTCGCCTCCGCCGAAGGCGTCGATTACATGACCTCGTCGTCGGTGCTCGGGACCAGCACCATCCAGGTCTACATCAAGCTGAATTTCGATCCGAACCAGGCGCTGACCGAAGTCCTCGCCAAGGTGAATTCGGTCAAATACCTCATCCCGAAGGAGTTGAACGATCCGATCGTGACCAAGACGACGGGCCAGACCACCGCGGTGATGTATCTCGGCTTCTCCAGCGAAGTGCTGTCGGGATCGGCGATATCGGACTATCTGACACGCGTGGTCCAGCCGGTGTTGTCGACCGTCGACGGCGTCGCGTCGGCCGACATTCTGGGCGGCCAGACTTTCGCGATGCGGGTGTGGCTCGATCCGATTCGCATGGCCGGCCGCAACGTCTCGCCGGGCGACGTTTCCGCCGCGATTGCCGCCAATAATTTCCAGGCGGCCGCGGGGCAGTCGAAGGGCTTTTTCATCGTCTCCAACGTGTCGGCCAATACCGATCTTCAAAACCTCGATCAGTTCAAGCGAATGATCGTCAAGTCCAGGGACGGCGGCTTTGTCCGGATCGAGGATATCGCCACCGTCGAGCTCGCGGCGCAGAGCACCGACGCCAGCGTCGCCTTCAATGGCGAGCATGCGATTTTCATCGGCGTGCAGGCGACGCCGCAGGGCAACCCGCTGACCCTGGTCAAAGGCGTCCGCGCGCTGTTTCCGGAACTCGAGCGTAACCTGCCGCCGTCGATGAAGATGAAGGTGGCCTACGATTCCACCAAATTCATTCAATCTTCGATCGACGAGGTGGAGAAGACTTTGGGCGCGGCGGTCATCATCGTGGTCGTGGTGATCTTCCTGTTCCTTGCCTCGTTCCGTTCGGTGCTGATCCCGGTGGTGACTATCCCGCTGTCGCTGGTCGGCGTCTGCAGCCTGATGCTGATAGCGGGGTTCAGCTTCAACCTGCTGACCTTGCTGGCCATGGTGCTCGCGATCGGCCTCGTCGTCGACGACGCCATCGTGGTGGTTGAAAACATCCACCGCCATCTGGAGGAGGGCAAACCCCCGGTGCAGGCCGCCATGCAGGGCGCGCGCGAGATCGTCGGCCCGGTCATCTCCATGACCATTACCCTGGCGGCGGTGTACGCGCCGATCGGCTTCCTCGGCGGACTGACCGGTTCGTTGTTCCGGGAGTTTGCCTTCACGCTGGCGGGCTCGGTGATCGTGTCCGGCGTGATCGCGCTTACGCTCTCGCCGATGATGTGCTCGGTGTTGCTCAGGAGCGCCGAGGAGGGGCGTTTCGCCAAACTGGTGAACCGGGTATTCGGCGCGATGACGCGCTGGTATGGCCGTCAGCTCGATCGCTCGCTCGACTATCGGCCCATTACGGGCCTGTTCGCGCTCACGATCCTGGGGCTGGTCGGTTTCCTGTACATGCACACCGCGAAGGAACTCGCGCCGGAAGAGGATCAGGGCATCGTCTTCGCCGTGACCAAGGCGCCGAAATACGCCAACATCGATTATGTGGACTTCTACGGCGCGAAACTCGACAAGTCGTTTGCGAAATTTCCCGAAACCGATCTGCGTTTTGTTCTCAACGGCATCAACGGACCGCAGGGCGGCATTGCCGGCATGCTGCTCCAGCCGTGGGACGAGCGCGTGCGCTCGTCGATCAAGCTGAAGCCACTGGTGCAGGCGGAGTTGAGCAAAATCGAAGGCGTCAACGCATTCGCGTTCAACCTGCCGCCGTTGCCAGGCGGCCCGGGCGGTTTGCCGGTCCAGATGGTGATCAATTCGACCAGCGGCTACCAGGCGGTCTATGAGCAAATGCTCAAATTGAAGGATGCCGCGCGCAAGAGCGGGTTGTTCATCGTCTCGGATAGCGACCTGGATTTCAACCAGCCGGTGGTTCGGATCAAGGTCGACCGCTCCAAGGCGAGCGATCTCGGCCTGACCATGGCGAGCATCGGCAGCTCGCTGGCGACGATGCTCGGCGGAAATTATGTGAACCGCTTTAACCTCGAGGGGCGCTCGTATCAGGTCATTCCGCAGGTGCCGCGCGAAAGCCGGCTGTCGCCCGAGGCGCTCGGCAGATTTTATCTGTCGACCCCGACCGGACAGCAGGTGCCGCTCTCGACCGTGGTCTCGATCGAGACGGGGACCGACCCGAACGCGCTGACCCACTACAACCAGTTGAACTCCGCGACCTTCCAGGCGGTGCCGATGCCGGGCGTGACCGTCGGGCAGGCGGTGGACTTCCTCGAGGGCGAAGCGAAGAAGCTTCCGGCCGGTTTCAGCCACGATTACCTCGCCGACTCCCGGCAATATGTGCAGGAAGGCAATCAGCTCGCGATCACGTTCGGCTTCGCGCTCATCATCATCTTCCTGGTGCTGGCGGCGCAGTTCGAAAGCCTCAGGGACCCGCTGGTGATCATGATCAGCGTCCCGATGGCGATCGTCGGTGCCTTGATCCCGCTGTTCTTCGGCATGGCGACGATGAATATCTACACCCAGGTCGGACTGCTGACGCTGGTCGGACTTATCAGCAAGCACGGGATCCTGATGGTGGAGTTCGCCAACGAGCTGCAGCTCAATGAAGGTCTGGATCGCCGTTCGGCTATCGAAATGGCGGCTCGCGTCCGGCTTCGTCCGATCCTGATGACGACCGCGGCGATGGTCACCGGCCTGTTGCCGCTTCTCACCGCCTCCGGCGCCGGTGCGGCGAGCCGGTTCTCGATCGGACTGGTGGTCGTCGCCGGCATGACCATCGGAACCCTGTTCACGCTGTTCGTGCTGCCTGCGGTCTATGTGGCGATTGCCACCGATCACCGCGCCGGTGCCGAGTCCCAGCGCGCCAGGGAGATCGCCGACTTCGATCTCGCTCCGAAGGCGCTGAAGCCCACTTAAGGCTCATCCGCGGACGACAACGGGACCGGCGGGCTCTCTCCCGCCGATCCGGCCGGCCTTGTCGGACTGGCCCGCCAGATCGGGCCTGGCCAGGCCGCAACGCCCCGCGTGCGCTCCCGCGTCGCGGCAAGAGACAAGGACGTGCCTTCTTGCTAAATTGGGCGAGATGAGCATTTCCCTCCACCCCGACACAGATGGCGGAAGGCTGGCCTCTTCGCCTGCGGCAGCGGCCATGCCGGCGGGCAAGCCTTCCGCGACCAGGATCCGCAGCCGGCTCTTCACCAAATACGTCGCATTGTTCGTCGCGGTGGTCGGCGTCGCGCTGCTCTCCAACGGAATTTTCGAGGTTTTCTTCTACTACCGCGAGCACAAGGCGGCCCTGATCCGTATCCAGCACGAGCAGGCCGAGGCGGCGGCGGCCAAGATCAGCCAATTCATCAAGGAAATCGAAAGCCAGCTGGGCTGGACCACCCAGTTGCCGTGGTCGGCGGGCTCGATCGAGCAGCGCCGGTTTGATGCGTTGCGGCTGTTGCGGCAAGTCCCGGCCATCACCGAACTGGCCCAGGTCGATTCGACCGGCAAGGAGCGCCTGCGGGTATCGCGGCTCGCGATGGATGTCGTCGATTCGGGCCTCGACCTTTCCAAGGATCCGAAGTTCACCGAAGCCGTCGCCCACAAGGTCTATTACGGGCCGGTGTATTTCCGCAGGGAGTCGGAGCCCTACATGACGCTGTCGCTGGCTGGCACCCGCAAGGATGCCGGCGTCAGCATCGCCGAAGTCAATCTCAAGCTGATCTGGGATGTGGTGTCGCAGATCAAGGTCGGCGAACGCGGTCATGCCTATGTCGTCGGCGCGGGGGGACGGCTGATCGCGCATCCCGATATCAGCCTGGTGCTGCGCAATACCGACATGTCGAAGCTCCTGCAGGTGCAGGCGGCGCGGGCCGGCGGCACGGGCGCCGACCTCGAATTGCTGCAGGGAGCGAAAAACATCCAGGGGCAGGAGGTGCTGACGGCGTCCGCGCCGATCGCCCCGCTCGGCTGGACGATGTTTGTCGAATTGCCGGTGGAGGAGGCTTACGCGTCGCTCTATGCCGCGTTGCAGCGCCTTGCCATCGTGCTGGCGGCGGCGTCGATCTTCGCGGTGCTCGCCGGGATATTCCTGGCACGGCGCATGGTCGTTCCGATCCAGGTGTTGCGCGCCGGCGCCGAGCGCATCGGCGGCGGCGATTTCGCCCAGCGCATCTCGATTCCGACCGGCGACGAACTCGAAGGCCTCGCCAACCAGTTCAACGACATGGGCGCGCGCTTGCAGGAATCCTACGCCGACCTGGAGAACAAGGTTGAACAGCGGACCGCGGAGCTAACCGAATCCCTGCAGCAGCAGACCGCGACATCGGAAGTACTGCAGGTCATCAGCTCATCGCCAGGCGATCTGCAGCCGGTGTTCAAGTCGATGCTCGGCAACGCCTTGCGGATCTGCGAGGCGACGTTTGGCAATTTGCTGCTGTTCGATGGCGAGGGCTTTACGATCGCGGAGATGCACAACACTCCGGAAGCTTTCACCGGATTGTTCGTCGAACGGACATCTCGTTCCAGGGCCAAATACCGGTCTCGGGCGACTCATCACGGCGAAACAGGTGGTTCATATCGTCGACCTCAAGGCCGAGGGCGGCACTATCGAGCTCGATCCACTTCGAATCGTCGCCGTGCAGGCCATGCAGGCTCGCACCTTTCTTGCGGTGCCGATGCTGAAGGAAAGGGAGCTGGCCGGAGCTATCGTCATCTATCGGCGGGACGTCCGGCCGTTCACTGAAAAGCAGATCGAGCTGGTCGCCAGCTTTGCCAACCAGGCCGTGATTGCCATCGAGAATACGCGGCTGCTCAAAGAGCTGCGGGCGCGCACCGATGATCTCAGCGAATCCCTGCAGCAGCAGACCGCAACCGCCGACGTGTTGAAGGTCATCAGCCGTTCGGCGTTCGACCTGAAGTCGGTGCTGACGACCCTGACCGAATCGGCAAAGGCGCTGTGCGGCGCGTCGCTTGGCATCATATGCCTGCGCGACGGCGAGGTGATGCGGTTGCGGGCTGAATCGGGCTGCACGCAGGCCTTCATCGATTTCATGCACGCCCACCCGATCAGGCCTGGTCGAGAAACCATCACCGGCCGGGTCTTCATGGATGGCAAGGCTGTCCATGTCGCCGACGTGCAACTCGATCCCGAGTATAATTTTGGCAATGCGCCGACGATAGGCGCCTACCGGGCGGTGCTCGCCGTGCCCCTGATGCGCGACGGTGCGGTCGAAGGCGTGCTGCTGCTTGGCAGGCCGGGGCCCGGACCGTTCAGCCAGCGTCAGATTGATCTCGTACAGACCTTTGCCGACCAGGCCGTCATTGCCATCGAGAACGTGCGTTTGTTCGAGCAGGTAGAGGAGCGCACCAAGGAGCTTTCGCTTTCCCTCGAAGAACTGCGCACCGCGCAGGATCGCCTGGTGCAGACCGAGAAACTCGCCTCGCTCGGCCAGCTCACCGCCGGCATCGCCCATGAAATCAAGAACCCGCTCAATTTCGTCAACAACTTCTCGGCGCTGTCGGCCGAATTGATCGACGAACTCAACGAGCTTCTCAAGCCGGCCGCGCTCGACGGCGGGATTCGCGAGGAAATCGACGAACTCACGCATATGCTGAAGGGCAATCTCGAAAAGGTGGTGCAGCACGGCAAGCGTGCCGATTCGATCGTCAAAAACATGCTGCTGCATTCGCGCGAAGGCTCGGGCGAACATCGGCCCGCCGACATCAACGCGATTGTCGAGGAAAGCCTCAATCTCGCCTATCACGGCGCGCGGGCCGAGAAATCCGGTTTCAACATCACGCTCAAGCGCGACCTCGATCCCGCTGCCGGAATGATCGATCTCTACCCGCAGGAGATCACGCGGGTATTTCTCAATCTGATTTCCAACGGCTTTTACGCCGCCGCCAAGCGCAAGGAAGCCGGCGAGGCCGACTTTGAGCCGACCTTGAGCGCGACCACGAAAAACCTCGGCAACAAGGTCGAAATCCGCATTCGCGACAACGGCACAGGTATTCCGGCAGAGGTGAAGGAGAAGATGTTCAATCCCTTCTTCACCACCAAACCCGCGGGCGAGGGCACCGGACTTGGCCTGTCGATGAGCCACGACATCATCGTGAAGCAGCACGGCGGCAAGATTGACGTCGTCACCGCGCCCGGCGCATTTACCGAATTTATCGTTACGCTGCCGCGGGCGGGCGCGGCACACGCACAGCCTGGAGGCCCCAATTGAGTGTTTACATCCTCGTCGTCGATGACGAGCCGGATGTCGAAGCCCTGTTCCGTCAGAAATTCCGGCACGACCTGAAATCCGGGCGCTTCAAGATGGAGTTTGCTTCGTCAGCACCTGACGCACTGGTCCGCGCTGCCGAAATCAGGGATCCCTCGCTGATCCTGATCCTGTCGGACATCAACATGCCCGGCATGAGCGGGCTCGAAATGCTGCCGAAGGTGCGCGCGGAGCGGCCCGATGTTCCCGTCATCATGATCACCGCCTATGGCGACGCCGAAACGCGCCGCAAGGCGATCGAGCGCGGCGCGGTGGGACTGTTGACCAAACCGATCGATTTTGCGTTGCTGCGCCATGAGATCGATACAAGGCTTGGGCAGGCCGCATGACCGCAACCATCCTCTTTGTCGATGATGAGCCCGATCTGAAGGCGCTTGTCCTGCAGAAATTCCGCAAGCAAATTCGCGACGGCGCCGTGAGCTTCATGTTCGCCCACGACGGAATTGAGGCGCTGCAGTCGATCGAGAGTCACCCGCATGTCGACATGGTGGTGTCGGACATCAATATGCCCCGGATGGACGGCCTGTCCCTGCTGCAGAAATTGCAGGAGGCCGAGGACAAGAAATCGACCATCATCGTTTCGGCCTATGGCGACATGAGCAACATCCGCACCGCGATGAACCGCGGGGCGTTCGATTTCCTGACCAAGCCGATCGATTTCGTCGATCTGGAAACGACCATCGACAAGACCATCCGCCATGTCGAGATGATGCGCGAGGCGCGCCGCCGCCAGCTCGAGGCCGAGCGCGCGCACGCCTCGCTCTCGCGGTATTTCTCGCCGCAGATCGCCGCGAGGCTCGCGGCCGAAGGCGAGGGTGACGGCATGGAGGTGCACTGGCGCGACGTCGCGGCCATCTTCACCGACATCGCCGGTTTTACTTCACTGGTGGAAACCGCAGCACCCGAGGTGCTGGGCACGCTGCTCAACGAATATGTGGGCGGGATGACTGACGTCGTCTTTGCGCATGAGGGCACTGTCGCCAAGGTCATCGGCGATGCAATCCAGATTCTCTTCAACGCGCCGGGAGACCAGCCGGATTTTGCCACACGCGCGATCGCGTGCGCGCACGATCTCGACGCCTGGTCGGAGAAATTCCGCGAGCGCTGGAAATCCAAAGGCGTGAATTTTGGCGTAACCCGCATCGGCGTTCACGCAGGCCCCGCGCTGGTGGGAAATTTCGGCGGCGCGCGTTTCTTCGACTACACCGCTTATGGCGATACCATCAACACCACTGCCCGGCTGGAAACCGCCAACAAGTTTCTCGGCACGCGAATTTGCGCGAGTGCCGCGGTCGCCGATGGCGCCAAAGGTTTTCAGGGACGGCCCGTGGGCGACCTGATGCTGCGCGGGCGCAGCGAACCGCTTCGTGCCTACGAGCCGTTGCCGCCGGCGAAGTTCGAGGGGCCCCTGACCGCGCAATACGCCGAGGCGTTTGCCAAGCTGGAGGCCGGGGATGCCGCGGCGATGCCGGCCTTCGCCGCGCTGGTAGGGCAGCATGCCGACGATGCGCTCGCCGGATTTCACCTGAGAAGGCTGCTCAACGGCGCCAAGGGTGTCCGAATGCAGCTGGAATGACGTCGATCCAGGGTAGGCCCGACATGACCCGCGATTTTGCGGCCGGCAATTATCGTTTCATCCCGGCGGTGTTTCAGTATTCGAGCGGCGCGATGGCCTTCTCCGGCTTTGAGATCGAGCGGGTGCGCTTCGACAGGCTGACCCCGCTGGCAGAGGGATTTGCGCAAGCGGCGAAATACATTCGGGCCGCGGGACGGCCGCTGACGTCGTTTTGCGCCTGCGAGTTGCGCTCGCCCGCGGCGTTCACGGAGGCAGGCTTCCTCGCCTTCAACCAGCATTACGTCAAGACGCTGGCGGAATGGGGCATTTTCGATGGCACCACCAATCCGGTGGCGCGCAGCAATGTCTGCCCCGAAATCGATCCTCCGGTCGAGCCTTCGTTTTACGCCTTCTCCTTTACGCGTCCGCGCCAGGGGGAAAGAGCTGCCACGACACCGGACTTCGTCATCGCCGGCGGTGCCGAGGCGCGGGGCGGGCCCGGCAGCTATCCCGAGCGGATCGTGCGCTACCGCGATCTCAGCGCGGATGGACTGAAAGAGAAGGTTGGATTTACCGTCTGCGAAATGGGAAGCCGCCTTGCGGAATTCGGGTTCGGCTGGAAGGACACGACGGCGGTGCAAGCCTACACCGTCCATGACTTTCACCCGGTGATCGTCGAAGAATTGGGTCGCCGCGGTGCCATGCGCTCCGGCCTGACCTGGCATTTTGCCCGGCCCCCGGTGATCGATCTCGAATTCGAGATGGATTGCCGCCGGGTGACGGTTGAGACGGTGATCTAGGTTTGCATCACTTGTGGCGCTGCAGCGCTAAGTTGCCTAGCTCGGACTTCGAAAACACAGGTTATTGAGCAAGCCTAGCAAGACCTCGATGATCAGGATCGCAACAAAGGCAAGGCCCAACTTCGTCATTTGGCGACGGTGGGCGCGATAGCCCTCAGATAATTCGCTAGCCAAAGGGCGGCGAAGTGTGAACCAACCGCGCCACTCTGGCGCTCGGCTCGTCATCGCCAAACTTTCGCGAATACCCATCACCCAGACTACAACGCCTGCACCGATGTTGACGATCATTAGGAAATGCAGAAGATCCTGAAGTATCCCTTGTATTAAGGTCATGGCGACGACAAGCTCCCTGGCAACTAGCGCCTGATTACCGCGCGCGCGGATCGAGCGCGTCGCGCAGGCCGTCGCCGACCAGATTGAACGACAGCACCACCAGAAAGATCGCGAGTCCCGGCCACAGCGCCATCCACGGCGCATTGGTCAGAAAGCGCTGCGCCGCGTTGAGCATGCTGCCCCAGGACGGCGCGGGCGGCTGCTGCCCGAGGCCAAGAAACGACAGCGCAGCCTCGGCGATGATGGCGGCCGCGATCGACAACGTCGCCTGGACCAGCAGCGCCGGCATGATGTTCGGCAAGATATGGAACAGCGCGATGCGCCAGCGTGGATTGCCCATCGCGCGGGCGGCCTCGACATAGTCCTCGACCTTGACACTCATGGTCTGGCCGCGGGTCAGCCGCACGAAGATCGGCGTCGTCGAGATGCCGATGGCGATCATCGCATTGCCGAGGCTCGGACCCAAAAACGCCGCCAGCGCAATGGCGAGGATCAGGAACGGGCAGGCCAGCATCGCGTCGGTGATCCGGCTTATCAGCGCATCGATGAAGCCGCCACGGTAGCCCGACAGAAGCCCGAATGGCACGCCGACACCAAGCGCAATTCCGACCGAGATCGCGCCGGCCACCAGCGAAGCGCGCGCGCCGTAGATTACCCGGGACAGGATATCGCGGCCGAGATCGTCGGTGCCGAACCAGTGCAGCGCGGAAGGCGGTTTGCGCACCAGCGTCCAGCTGGTCGCGACCGGATCATAGGGCACGATCCAGGGAGCAAACACCGCAAGCAGGATGAAGGTCGCGATCACGAGCAGTCCCGCCACCGCTCCCTTGCGCTGGAACAGCCGGTGCAGCGCGCGCCGCGCCGGGCTTTCCAGTTCAAAGGCCTCAGAGGCCGCAATTGCGGGAAGGGCGGTATCGGTCATGCGGCTCAGTCCCTCAGCCGCGGATTGACGAGGATATAGGCGATGTCGGCGACCAGGTTCAGCGTAATGTAGATCGTCGCCGTCACCAGCACCACGCCCTGTACGACCGCATAGTCGCGATTGAAGACGGCATCGACGATCAATTTGCCGAAGCCGGGAATGGAGAAAATCTGCTCGGTCAGCACGGCGCCCGACAACAGCGTACCGAGCTCAAGCGCGCCGAGCGTGATGATCGGCGTCAGCGCGTTGCGCAAGGCGTGCTTGAGAATGACGGCGCGTTCGGAAAGCCCCTTGGCGCGGGCGGTGCGGACGTAATCGCTTTCAAGCACCTGCAGCATCGCGCTGCGGGTATGCCGCATCAGGATCGCGGCGATGGCGTTGCCGAGCACGAAGGCGGGCATGATGGTGGAGGCAAGGCTGGCACGCCAGTTTTCGGAAAGGGGGACGTAGCCCGAGGCCGGCAGCCAGCCGAGTTCGATCGAGAACAGGAAGATCAGCATGATCCCGAGCCAGAAATTCGGCGTCGAGATGCCCCACAGCGCGAACAGGTTCGCGCCGTAATCCCAGGCGGTGCCCTTCTTCACCGCCGAGACGATGCCGGCGGGGATTCCGATCAGAAGGGCAATCACGATCGCCATCGACGCCAGTTGCATCGTCACCGGCAGCTTTTGCGCGATCAGGTCCTTAACCGGCACCTTGATGCGGAGCGACTCGCCGAAATCGCCGGCCAGCACGCCCTTGACCCAGTAGAAATATTGCACCGGCAGCGGCCGGTCGAGCCGGTACTGCTGCCGGATCTGGGCGATGACGTTGGGATCGCGTTCCTCGCCGGCCATCACCAGCGCTGGATCGCCGGGCAGGAGTTGCAGCAGCGAGAAGATCAGGACTGATACAAAGAACAGCGTCGGGATCAGCTGCAGGATACGTTTGCCGAGAAAATTCAGCATGGGTCACGCGCGGCGTCGCGGGCGACGAATTAGTTCGTGAAGCTCGGCCCCGTCGTTCCCTCCCCCTGTGGGGGAGGGGCAGGGAGGGGGGTGGCCCATCGGCAGTCCCCGCGTGGACCCCCGACCCGCGCCATGAGAGCGAGCTTCGCTCGTCTCGACCCCGCAAGGGGGGAGGGAGCAGGGAGGGCACGGCGAAAACATCGTCACTTCAGCTTCAGCCCGACGACGCGCACCAATCCGTCCGGCATCGGCCGGTAGCCCTCGAGCTTCGTCGTGTGCGCGATCAGGATCTTTCGATGATAGAGATAGATGATCGGCTCGTCATTGAGCACGATTTTAGTCAGCTTCTCGTAGATCGCCTTGCGTTGCGCCGGATCGGAGGTCAGGCGCGCGTCTTCCAGCGCCTTGTCGGCCTCTGGATTGGAATAGCCGCCGTCATTCTGCGGCGCCTTGGTGTGCAGAAAGACGTAGGCATTGCCATCGGGATCGATGCGGCCGCTCCAGTTGATCTGGAACACCTGGAATTCACCGGCCTGGGCCTGCTTGAAGGAGGTCGCAAATTCGATGACCCGAATTTTCACGTCGAAGCCTGCTTCCGCCGCCATCGACTGGACGACCTGGGCAATGGCTTCATATTCCGTCCCTTTCGGCACCATGTAATCGACGCTGACGGGCAGGGGAACGCCGGATTCCTTCAGCAGCGCCTTGGCTTTCGCAATGTCGCGGGGACGGACTGGAAATGCCTTCTGGTAATAGGGATGTTCCGGGCTGATCCACTGGTTGCCGATGGTGAACTCGCCGTTGAACACGACCTGGTTGAGGGCTTCGCGGTCGATCGAAAGATCGAGCGCCTGACGGACTTTTTCCGACTGGCTCAGCGCGCCCTTTTTCTTGTCGTTGTCGGTGTTGATGGTGAGTCCGAGGTAGCCGAGCTCGGGCGTCGTCGTCAGCACCAGCTTCGGGTCGGCGCGCACATCCCTGATGTCGGTTGCGAGCACGCGCTCGATCAGATCAAGCCCGCCGGATTTGAGGTTGGCCAACCGCACGGTGGCATCGACGATGGGCAGGAACACCACGCGGTCGATGAAGACGTTATCCTTGTTCCAGTAGTCTGCGAATTTCTCGAACACGATGCGATCCTGCTGCACCCGTTCGACGAACTTGTAGGGCCCGGCGCAAACCGGGTGCAGCCCGAATTTGTCGCCCATTTCCTTGACGGCCTTCGGGGAGACCATCATGCCGGCGCGATCGGTGAGCTGGGCGATCAGCGGCGAATAGGGCGTCTTCAGCACCAGCTTGATGGTCAGGGGATCGACGATCTCGACATGGTCGAGCGCGGCCAACTCCGGCTTGCGGAACGAGGTCGGCAGGTTGAGGTGGCGTTCCAACGAGAACTTCGCGGCTTCGGCGTCGAGCGGCTCGCCGTCATGGAACTTGACGCCCGGCCGCAGCCTGATCGTCATCTCCTTGCCGTCGGCGGAGGTTTCATGCGACAGCGCCAGCTGCGGCACGATGTTGAGTTTCGCGTCGATATCGAACAGCTTGTCGCAGAACGCCGCAAACACGATACGTCCGACATAGGTGCGCCCGAGCGACGGATCGAGCATGTCCGGATCCTCGGCTATACCGATGCGCAGCGTCGTCTGGGCATGCACGGTTGCCCCGAACGATAGCCATAACGCCGCCACGGTTGCCGCCAAACGCAGAATCTTCATCACACCAGTCTCCATACTCAATTGACGGCCGCCGGCGTTACCCGATCGGTTCAAACCCCGGAACGGTCCTTTACTTCCTCGGCGCGGCCGAATGCCGCCACCAGTCGTTCCAGCGTCGGCGAAAACGTGCCATCGGAAGGAACGGCCCCGCCGGCCGTCGGCAGCTCCGCCGTCCGATGACAGGCCGTTGCATGTCCAGTGCCATCTGCGAGTAACCGGGGCGGTTCGACCCGGCAGCGGTCAATTACATGGGGGCAGCGGGTATGAAACCGGCAGCCCGGCGGTGGATTGAGCGCGCTCGGGATCTCTCCCTGCAGCACAATGCGGCTGCGTCTTGCCTGCGGTTTAGGCACCGGGATCGCGGAAAGCAGCGCCCGGGTGTAGGGATGGCGTGGCGAGGCGAACAGCTCTTGCGCGTCCGCGGTCTCGACGATTACCCCGAGATTCATCACCGCGACGCGGTCGGCGATGTGCTTTACCACCGCGAGGTCATGCGAGACGAAGATATAAGCGAGCCCCAGCCGCTCCTGCAGGTCGCGCAGCAAGTTCAGGATTTGCGAACGGATCGAGACGTCCAGCGCCGATACCGGCTCGTCGCAGATGATGAGCCTGGGTTCGACCGCGAGCGCCCGCGCGATTGCGATACGCTGACGCTGGCCGCCGGAGAATTCGTGGGGGTAGCGGCGCGCGAAGCGCGGCTCCAGACCAACCAGCTGCAACAATTCTTCCACGCGTTCGCGACGGCGCGACAGCGGCACGAGATCATGCAGCGCCAAGGGTTCGGTGAGGATCTGGCTGATCGTCATTCGCGGGTTGAGCGAGGCGTAGGGATCCTGAAAGATGATCTGCGCGTCGCGGCGAAAAGCACGCAGATCGCTCGCATTCAGCGCCAGAAGATCGCGGCCCTCGAAGCTGATGTGGCCCGCGTCCGGCTCGATCAGGCGCAACACCAGCCGGCTTGCGGTTGACTTGCCGCACCCGGACTCGCCGACCAGCGCCAGCGTTTCGCCTGCGTCAACGCCGAAGCTGACGCCATCGACCGCTCGGATGAACGCGGTCGGCCGCCCGAGCACCGAGCGGTCCGCGACGAAATGTTTGACAAGATTTTTGACTTCGAGCAGGGCCATCACGACACCAGCCTTTCCAGTGGCGCCTTGATGCAGCGCGACCAACGGCCGGGGCTTAGGTTCACCAGCGGCGGAGGCGCGGCGCGGCAAGCCGCGTCGGCGAAAGGACACCGCGCGGCGAAACGGCAGCCGGGCGGCGGGTTGGCCATGTTCGGAACCATCCCCTCGATGGTGGCGAGATGGGAGGTGCGATGGTCCAGTCGCGGAATCGAGCCGAGAAGCCCGACAGTGTAGGGATGTTGCGGGCTCGCGAACAATTCGGCCACGGTAGCGCGCTCGACGATTTCGCCGGCGTACATCACCGCGACCTCGTCGCAGACCTCGGCAACCACGCCGAGATCGTGGGTGATGAGGATGATCGCGGCACCGCTCTCCGCCTTCAGTTCACGCATGAGATCGAGGATCTGCGCCTGCAAGGTGACATCGAGCGCGGTCGTGGGTTCGTCCGCAATCAAGAGCCGGGGATCGCAGGCCAGCGATATTGCGATCATGACGCGCTGACGCATTCCGCCCGAGAGCTTATGGGGGTATTCGTCGATGCGCCGTTCCGGCGAGGGGATGTGAACGCGACCAAGCAACTCGATCGCGCGCGATCGCGCGGCGCTCCGCGAACCGCCGCGATGACGCAGGATGGTTTCGATGATCTGGTTGCCGATGGTGAAGCTCGGATTGAGCGAGGTCATCGGTTCCTGGAAGATCATCGCAAGCCGGTTGCCGCGAAGGTCGCGCAGCGTCTGGTCCGGTACGTCCAGGAGGTCGAAGCCGTCGAAACGGATCGATCCCGTGACAGCAGCCGATTGTTTCGACAACAGGCCCATGATGGCGAGTGACGTCACGCTCTTGCCGCAACCGGATTCGCCGACCAGGCCGAGCGTGGCGCCGGGGGTTACGCTGAGATCGACGGCATCGACCGCATGGGTGGTGCGGCCGCCGTCGCCGTGGAAGATCACCCGCAGATCCCTGATTTCGATCAGCGGGCTATCGGTCATGGCTTGCTCGCGTTCGCGGCTTCGATGCCCGCGTCGATAATGCGGCGGTCGGTGATCCCGGCCGGATTGTTGCGGCTCGGCAGATATTTTCGGAAATGCACCCAGCGTTCGCGGCTGACCGCCTCCAGCCGTTCCAGTTCGGCAAGAGGGTCGGTGTGGTCGTCGACGCGCAGGTCGAGATCGGACCATTCCTCCTCGCCATAAATCAGAAGCGCCGCCGATTGCCTGCCGCGCTTGTCGCCGCCCGCGGCCTCACCGGATTTCATCGCCGCGATCAGGCGTTGCGCGAATGGCATGCTGTCGTTGGCGAGATAGGCTTTCGCGGTATCGTCCAGCACCTGGGCACCCGCCAGCATGTTGCCGGCAATCGAGAAGCCATCGCCCTCGATATGTCCGCACCAGTCGACGCACTCTTCGCCGGTAAAGGCAGCGATCCGGCCGACGGCGTCCATGACGTGCAATTGCCGGCTCGCATGTCCTGCGTCCGCCGCAATCAGCGTCTCGACCACATCGCGCGGCGCGTGCCCTTCCCGCAGCAGCTTCAAACCATCGATGCCGTAGTAGGGATTGACCAGCGCCTGGGTCGCGATAGCGCCGATACGGGCAGCGATGTGGGGCACGCGCGCGCCTACCGCGAAGAATCGCGTCGCGACCGCTATTCCGGACCGGCCGGTGGCATTGTCGCGGGCAATGATCGACCAGGTCATGTTGTGTCAGCTCTTAGCGTCCGGCCGCGTAGCCCTGCATGCCACGGGGATTGGCCGCGGCGCGCCGGCGGCGGCCGACCTTCGATGCGGCGGTGAGGCGGCCCTCCGACCAGTCCGGGCCGGTCTCGACGATGTGCCCGCGGCTCTGCAGCGCCTCGACGGTCGCCTTTGGCACGCGGTTTTCGACCACGAGCACGCCGGGCCGTGCGGTGCGCGGCCAGAACGAGATCGGGAAATGTTCGGAATGCCAGGCCGGCGCGTCGATTGATTCCTGCAGGTTCAATTTGGCGTGGACATGCCGCAGGAAGAACTGCGTGATCCACTGATCCTGCTGGTCGCCGCCAGGCGATCCCCAGGCCAGATACGGCTCGCCGTCGCGCATTGCCATCGTCGGGCTGAGCGTGGTGCGCGGGCGCTTGCCCGGCGCCAGCGAGGCGGGATGGTTTTCCTCGAGCCAGAACATCTGCGCGCGGCTGCCGAGGCAAAATCCGAGTTCCGGGATGACCGGCGAGGATTGCAGCCAGCCGCCGGAGGGGGTCGCCGAAATCATGTTGCCGGCCTGGTCGATGATGTCGAAATGCACGGTATCGCCGCGCACCTCGCCGAAACGGCCAACGGTGGGTTCGCCGGCGCCCATCGCGCCGACCGCTTCGCGGTGTCCTTCCGCGCGGCGCAGTTTTACCACCGCGCCGAAACCTTCGACCGAGCCGGGGACGAAATCGAGCGAAGCTTTTTCCGAGACCAGCTTGCGACGCTCGTCGTTATAGGCATCCGACAACAGGGTGGAGATCGGAATATCGGTGAACTTCGGGTCGCCGTAGAACTTCTCGCGGTCGGCGTAGGCGAGCTTGGCGCATTCGATCTGCAGGTGGATGAATTCCGGCCCCGCCGGATCGAGCCCGTCGAGCTGAAAGCCCTTCAGCAGGGCAAGCTGCTGCAGCATCACCGGGCCCTGGCTCCAGACGCCGGCCTTGCAGACGGTGTAGCGGCCGTAGTCATAGGTCAGCGGCGCCTCGATGGTCGGTTGCCAGCGCGCCATGTCGTCGGCGTTGAGCACGCCGCGATGCGGCGAGCCTGAGACATCCATCACTTCCTGCGTGCGGCAGAACCGGTCGATCGCTTCGGCCACGAAGCCTTTCGACCACGCCTTGCGCGCGCCTTCGATCTGCGCGACGCGGTCGTCGCCGGCGCTTTCGGCCTCCTTGAGGATGCGCGCGTAGGTTAGCGCGAGCTGCTTGTTGGTGAAGATCGTGCCCGGTTTCGGCACTTCATTGTTGGGCAGGTAGACCGCGGCCGATGTGGTCCAGTGCTTGCGGAACAACTGCTCGACCGTCTGGATGGTCGCGGATGCGCGCTCCACCAGCGGATACCCGTCGCGGGCATAGGCGATGGCCGGTTCCAGCACGTCGCGAAGCCGCATGGTGCCGTAGTCGCGCAAGAGCAGCATCCAGGTTTCGAAGGTGCCGGGAACGCAGGCTGCCAACAGCCCGGTGCCGGGCACCATTTCCAGGCCCTCACTCTTGTAATGCGCGATGGTCGCGCCCGAAGGCGCCGGCCCCTGGCCGCAAATCACCTCGGTTTTCCCGCGCTTGATATCGTGAACGATGACCGGAACATCGCCGCCGGGGCCGTTCAAATGCGGCTCGACGACCTGCAGCGTAAACGCCGCGGCGACACCCGCGTCGAACGCATTGCCGCCCTTCTCCAGGATGCCCATTCCGACCGCGGTGGCGATCCAGTGAGTGGAGGTTACCACCCCGAACGTGCCTTCGATCTCGGGTCTGGTGGTGAACGGGTCGGGGTTAATCTTGCTCATGGGTATCCATTGTTGCGGGCTTTTCGGGCGGCGCACTTGACCACAGCCGGGACCCCCTGCCAACCAGCTCCCATCCTTGTGACTATACAGTTAGGGCGGCCTCGGCGGGCTTGTTGACGGCGTGGCAGGCGACGCCGTCGATCAGCGCGGGGGCCTGGCGGCGGCACAGGTCGAAAACCAGCGGACAACGCGGATTGAATGCGCAGCCGGGCGGCGGGTCGATCGGGTTGGGGATTTCGCCCTTGACGGGGACGCGCTGGCGGCCGGACATCGCGAGATCCGGCACCGCGCCCAGCAGCATTTTCGTGTAGGGCATTCGGGGGTGATTGAAAAGCTCGCGGCCCTCCGCGATCTCGACGATGCGGCCGAGATACATCACCCCGATCCGCTTGGCCATATGCCGGACCACGGCGAGGTTATGGCTGATGAAGAGGTAGGTGAGGCCGAATTTGTCCTGCAGGTCGCGCATCAGGTTGAGGATCTGCGCCTGCACCGAGACATCGAGCGCCGAGGTCGGTTCGTCGCAGACGATGAATTCGGCCTCCGAGGCCAGTGCGCGCGCGATCGCGATGCGTTGCCGCTGACCGCCGGAAAATTCGTGCGGATATTTCCAGCCGTCGTCGGGATGCAGGCCGACCAGACCAAGCAATTCCCCGACCCGCGCGCGAATATCGCGCTCGCCCTGGATCAGGTCGAAAGCGCGGATCGGCTCGGCGACAATGGCATCGACCCGAAGCCGCGGGTTGAGGCTCGCATAGGGGTCCTGGAAAACCATCTGGATACGGCGGCGCAGTTGCTGGCGCGCCAGCAACTGGCGCGCGTCGCTCATCGAAACCCCATCGATGACGACTTCGCCCGACGTCGGCGGCAACAGCCCGACCACCATTCGCGCCACCGTGGTCTTTCCCGAGCCGGATTCGCCGACGAGCGCGAAGGTCTCGCCCCTGGTGATGTCGAAGGTGACGCCGTCGACCGCCTTGAGGAATTCCAGATGACCGCCTTCGAGCACGCGGTTGAGCCACGGTTTTGAGACGTCGAAGACGCGGCGCAGGTCTTTCACCTCGATGAAGGGTTTCGAGGTCATGCCGCGGTGTCCCTGGCGGCGGTGTCGTAGAGATGGCAGGCGACGGCTTGCGTGCCTTGCGCGATCGGTTCCGGCCGCTCGATCCGGCAGCGATCGAACGCGAACGCGCAGCGCGGGTTGAACGAGCATCCCGGCGGGATTGCGGAAAGCCGCGGCATGGAACCCGGGATCTGGACGAGCCGTGGGGCGTCGCTTGCAAGCGTCGGGATCGCGCCCATCAGGCCCTTGGCATAGGGATGCAGCGGATTCTGCACGACATCCCTCACGGGGCCGATCTCGGCGATGCGGCCGGAATACATCACGGCGACGCGGTCCGAGGTCTCGGCTATCACCCCCATATCGTGGGTCACGAGCATGACGGCGGTGCCGTGATCGCGCCCGAGGCGTTTTATCAGCGAGATGATCTGGGCCTGGACGGAGACGTCGAGTGCGGTGGTGGGCTCGTCGGCGATGATCAGTTCCGGCTCGGCGCAGATCGCGAGCGCAATGACGACCCGCTGGCGCATGCCGCCCGAAAATTCGTGCGGATAGCCGTCGATGCGCTTGTCGGGCGCGGGAATGCCGACTTCGGCGAGGAGATCAATGGCGCGTTTGCGCGCGGCCTGTTCGGAAAGACTGGTGTGGGTCCGGATGGTCTCGATCAGTTGATCGCCGATCCGGTACAGCGGATTGAGGCTGGTGAGCGGGTCCTGAAAAATCATCCCGATCCGCTTTCCCCGGATCCGGCGCATCGCTTCGCCCGGCAGGTTGTCGATCCGCAGGCCCGACAAATAGATCTCGCCACCGGCAATGCGGCCCGGAGGATCGATCAGGCCGATCGCCGCGAGGCCGGTGACGGACTTGCCGGCGCCGGATTCTCCCACCACGCCCAGCACCTCGCCCTTGGCGATATCGAAGGAAACGCCGTCGATGGCGCGCAGAACGCTGTGGCGGGTGACGAATTCGACCCGGAGGTTGCGGACTGAAAGGACAGGTTCGGTCATGCGGTCCGATATCTGAAAATTTCTATGACGCGTCTCATCGGAGTTTCGGATTGAGCGCGTCGCGCAGCCAGTCGCCGAGCAGGTTGATCGAGAGGATCAGCGCGGCCAGCGCCAGCCCGGGGAAGGCAACGATCCACCACTCGCCGGCAAAAAGGTAATTGTTGCCGATCCGGATCAACGTGCCGAGCGACGGCATGGTGTCGGGCATGCCGGCTCCCAGAAACGACAAGGTCGCTTCCGTGATGATCGCAAGCGCGAGATTGATGGTCGCGATCACCAGGATCGGCCCCATCGCGTTCGGCAGCACGTGTCGCAGCATGATCACGGGCGCGGGGAGGCCGATCAATTGCGCCGCCGCCACGTAATCCCTGTTCTTTTCCACCATGACCGAGCCGCGAACCGTGCGCGCATATTGCACCCAGAAACTCAGGCCGATCGCAAACACCAGCACCGCGAGGGTGCTCATGGCGTCCAGGCGATTGCCGAACATCGACTTGGCGACGCCGTTGATGAGGAGCGCGATCAGGATGGCGGGAAAGGTCAGTTGCACGTCGGCGATGCGCATGATCAGGCCGTCGACGGCTCCGCCGAAATAGCCGGCAATCAGGCCAAGGGCGATGCCGAGCGTGCCGGAGAACAATACGCCGAGAACACCCACGACAAGCGAGATGCGCAAGCCGTAGAGGATAGCGGAAAACACGTCGCGGCCCTGCTCGTCGGTGCCGAGCAGGAACGGGCTTTGGCCATCGGCCATCCAAAGCGGAGCGATCCGCGAATTCATCAGCTGAAGCTGCGCTGGATCGAACGGGTTTTGTACGGACAAAACCGACGCCGATATCGCCAGCAGAAAGAACAGAAGCGTTATGGCCGCCGCCGTCATGGTGAGACGGGAGCGGCGGAACGAGTAGAACACGTCGCTTTCGAGCGCGCGCCGCAACCAGTGAGCCGTCGGCGGGCCGGCGTGCGACGCGTTCGAATCGGCCTTGTGCGGGACGGTGGCGTCGGACATACGTTCTCTCGCGTCAGGCCGGGCGGCCGATGGTGGAACGCAGGCGCGGATCGACCACGGTGTAGAGAATATCCACCACAAGATTGATGGTCACGAAAATCAGGGACACCATCAGCAAATAGGCCGCCATGATCGGGATATCGACATTTTGCACCGCCTGCACGAACAGAAGGCCCATGCCGGGCCACTGGAAAACGGTCTCGGTGATGATTGCAAATGCAATAACCGAGCCAAATTGCAGCCCGGCGACGGTGATGACGGGGACCAGGGTGTTCTTCAGCGCGTGACCAAAGTGTATCGTCCGCGTCGTCAACCCGCGCGCCCGCGCAAACCGGATATAGTCGGTTCGCAGGACCTCGAGCATCTCGGCCCGCACCAGCCGCATGATCAGCGTCATCTGGAACAGGCCCAGCGTAATCGAGGGCATGATCAGGGCCTTCAGGCCGGAGACCGTGAACAGACCCGTGGTCCACCAGCCGAGCCGCACGACATCGCCGCGGCCGAAGGACGGCAGCCAGCCCAGTACGACCGCGAACAAATAGATCAGGAGAATGCCGATCAGAAAGGTCGGCAGTGAAATTCCGATCAGCGAAACCGCCTGGAATATTTTCGCAAGAATCGTGTCGCGCTTCAGCGCCGAATAGACTCCCATCAGGATGCCAAAGACCATCGCGAGTATCGTGGCGCAGGTGGCAAGCTCCAGAGTCGCCGGCATCCGCTCCTTCAGGAGGTCCGCGACCGGCAGGCGAAACTGGTAGGAGACGCCGAACTTGAACTGCGCGGCGTTGACGAAATAGCGCGCGAACTGCACCGGCACAGGATCGTCCAGGCCGAGCGATTTTCTAATCTCGGCGCGCTCGGCGGCCGAAGTGTCGATCGAGACGATCTGGTTGACCGGATCTCCGGCGAAACGGAACATCGAGAACGATATGATTCCGACGGCGATCATGACGCCGATAGCCTGGATTGCCCGGCGAAGAGTGAAAGCGAGCATCTCTTCCTTTCACTTCTCTTGAGAGGCGTAGCCTGAAACGACAAGTCCCGGAAGCCGATGCTTCCGGGACCTCATGTTCGCGAACACTACTCTTCCTGTTTCGTCGCCCAGTAGAGCAGGACCTCGTTGTCCGCGCGCTGGATCAATTTCACTTTTTTCGAGACGCCCCACGCCAGCGCCTGCTGGTGCAGCGGGATATAGCCGTAGTCCTTGATCACGATTTCGTAGGCTTGCTTGATCATCTGGTCGCGCTTGGCCGTGTCGGTCTCGATGAGGACCTTGTCGGTCAGTGCATCCAGTTCCTTGTTGCAATAACCGCCGAGATTGGCTTCGCCGCGGGTGGGGTTCTTCGGGTCGTCGCGGCAGCCCAGGATATCGTAGAGCACGTTGTGGGAATCGGACGAGGCCGGCGTCCAGCCCAACAGGTAGAACGAGGTCTGGTAGCCGCCGGGCTTGAGCACCTTGCCGAAATATTGCGCCTTGGGTTGCGCCAGCAGGTTCACCTTGACGCCGATGCGCGCAAGCATGCCGACCACGGCCTGACAGATATCGGCGTCGTTGACGTAGCGGTCGTTGGGACAATCCATCGTCACTTCGAAGCCGTCGGGATAGCCCGCCTCGGCCATCAGCTTCTTGGCGCCGTCGGGATCGGGTTTCGGCCGGGTGAAGTCTTTTGAGAGAGCGAACAATTGCGGGGCGATCATCAGCGCCGAGGGCGTCGAGAGGCCGCGCATCACGCGATTCTTGATCAGTTCGACGTCGATCGCCTTGTAGAAGGCTTCACGAACGCGGATGTCCTTGAACGGGTTCTTGCCCTTGACGTTGGAGTACAGCAGTTCGTCGCGCGCCTGGTCCATGCCGAGGAAGAGGGTGCGAATTTCCGGTCCGGTCATGACGGTAGCGTTGCCGCCCGCATTGACCCTCTGGATATCCTGGATCGGAACCGGCTCGATCACGTCGACTTCGCCCGACAGCAATGCCGCGACCCGTGTTGCGGCCGATCCGATCGGCGTGAAGACGATCTCCTTGAGATTATGCTCCGGTTTGTTCCACCAATTCGGATTGACCTTGAATACGGTCTTCACGCCGGGCTGATGGCTCTCGATCATGAAGGGGCCGGTGCCGTTTTCGTGCAGCGACGCATAGCTCGGCGTGGTCGCGGAGGCCGGCGTCGGGGCGATCGAATTGTTTTCCTCGCACCATTTCTTGTCCATGATGAACCAGCCGTCCCATTGCGAAGTCAGAATGGGATTGGGCGAGTCGAGTTTCACGTCGACCGTGTAGTCGTCGACCTTGACGAACTTGGCATCGGCCGGAACGTTGGTCAGGAAATTCGAGCCCTTGGCCCGGACGCGGTCGGCGGAAAATATCACGTCGTCGGCGGTGAAGGGATCTCCGTTGTGGAATTTCACGTTCTTGCGCAGATGGAAGCGCCAGCGGGTCGGCTCCGGGGTTTCCCAGCTTTCGGCGAGCGCCGGAACGATCTTCAGGTCCTTGTCGCGGGTGACCAGGCCCTCGTAGACATGCGCATGATGGGCGATGGTCGTGGTTTCCTTGAGCGTGTAGGGATCGAGCGATTTGAGCTCGCCCTGGTTGGCGTAGCGCAGGGTCTGGCTTGAAGCCGGCGTCATGGCGAAAGCGACGATCCAGACGGCAGTCGCTGCAAATAGGGTCTGACGTAACGGCATTTGTTGACGCTCTCCGCGGTGGCATGCTCTCTGGGTCTGCAATATCGGCAGCCGGATCGATCCATGTTGCCAGAGTTTGGCCGTCGCGCAAGCGTGATTTCTCCCGCGGAAAGCCGGTTTGCGCGACGCAGCCGCGATAACTAGCTTCAACGCTGGCAGCAGCGCAAGCGCTTGACGTTCGACAGGAGTGCCAGATGGCGGAACTGAAGGCCGATGTTCTCGTACTGGGTGCAGGCATGGTCGGCGTCAGCGCCGCCCTGCATCTGCAGCAGCGGGGACGGGATGTCGTCCTGGTGGACAAGCATGAACGCGCCGGTGAGGAGACCAGTTTCGGCAACGCCGGCCTGATCGAATGTGCCTCGGTCTTTCCCTACATGTTTCCCCGGGATTTCGCCCCGCTTCTTCAATATGCATTGAACCGCTCGCCGCAGGTACGCTATCGCCTGTCCGATTTGCCTTTCTTCCTGCCGTGGCTGGCGCGCTATTTCCTCGCATCCTCGCCGGATCGGGCGCTGCACAGCGCGATGGCCGAATTACCCCTGATCCGGCGCAGCCTCGTCGAGCACGAGGCGTTGATCGCGGAGGCCGGCGTTCCGGAACTGCTGCGAAAGACCGGCTGGCTCAAGCTGTTTCGATCCGACGCGAGCCTCGCCAACGCGGTGCGCGAGGTCGAGCGCGCCAGGCAGTACGGCGTCGCAGGCGAGGTTCTCGATGGCAATGCGGTCGCCGCGCGCGAGCCCAATCTGACCGGAGAGTTCGCGGGCGCGGTCTATTTGCCGTCGCCGGGATTCGTTCCCGATCCAGGCGCACTCGCCAAGGCCTATGCGGCGCTCTTCGAGCGCAAGGGTGGACGCTTTCTTGTGGGCGACGCGAGAACGCTCGCGCAGGACGCGGGCGGTTGGCGGATGCAAGGTCCAGATGGCAGGGCGGTCGCGCGCGAGGTCGTCGTGGCGCTCGGACCGTGGTCCGATCTGGTATTTCGTCCGCTCGGATATTCAATTCCGCTTGGTGTCAAGCGGGGCTACCACCTGCATTTGGCACCGCGCGGCAATGCCGTGCTCACGCATCCCGTCCTCGATTCGGATCTCGGCTTTCTGCTCGCCCCGATGAACCGCGGCATTCGACTTACCACCGGCGTGGAGTTCGCCCGCCGGGATGGACCGCCGACGCCGATCCAGATTCAGCAGGCGCTGCCGCGGGCGCGTGCCTTGTTCCCGCTGGGGGAGCCGATCGACGCAAAACCATGGATGGGCGCGCGGCCGTGCTTGCCCGACATGCTGCCGGTGATCGGGAAGGCGCCTCGCCATCCCGGGCTGTGGTTCAATTTCGGCCACCAGCACCACGGGCTGACGCTCGGTCCCGCGACCGGCCGGTTGCTGGCGGAGATGATGACCGGCGAGACGCCTTTCGCCGATCCGAGGCCCTTTTCCGCCGATCGCTTCGGTTGACCATATGTTTTGATTCAAGGCCTTAGGGGCCGTTTCGCCCCTAAGGCCGCTTGCTTCCCGAGGCCACTCGCGGCGATACTGCCCCACGCCATGAATGCAATC
Source organism: uncultured Alphaproteobacteria bacterium (assembly GCA_963742085.1). Lineage (GTDB taxonomy): Bacteria > Pseudomonadota > Alphaproteobacteria > Rhizobiales > Xanthobacteraceae > Bradyrhizobium. The sequence continues at coordinate 369,005 of CAVUKM010000010.1, forward strand.
AGGAGTGCACATGAAGGTTAACGTTGAAATAGATTGCACGCCCCTGGAGGCCCGGCAGTTTTTCGGACTTCCCGACGTGCAGCCGATGCAGACGGCAGTCATGGAAAAACTCCAGAGCCAGATGATGGACAATATCCAGAAGGTTTCACCGGAAGCGCTGATGCAGAGCTGGCTCTCGTTCGATCCGAAGATCGCCGAGCGATTTGGCGACATGTTTGCCGCCATGACGGGGCTGGGCGGCACACGCGCGCCAGACAAGAAATGACTCTGCCGGCTGACGGAAGTGAATCGGCGGCGGCTGCCGGCCGGCTTCGTCCGCCGGGTCTCGGCCTGCTGCTGGCCGAGATGAGAGGGATTTTCGAGTTCAACGCCAGCCTGATGTTCTCTCCGCTATTGATGCGCGCGCCGAGGGGCGACGGGCATCCGGTGCTGACGCTGCCGGGGTTCCTTGCCAGCGACCTGTCGATGGCGCCGATGCGCCGATATCTGAAAGAACTCGGATACGATGCGCACACCTGGAACATGGGCCGCAACACCGGCGGCCTCTCGCGCATGCGAACAGCGTTGCGCGACCGGCTCGCCGAAATTCACGAAAGTTGCGGCCGCAAGGTCAGCATCGTCGGATGGAGCCTGGGCGGCGTTTACGCGCGCGATCTGGCGCTGCAGGCGCCGGACATGGTGCGATACGTTGTGACGCTGGGAAGTCCGTTCGCCAATGACGTGAGAGCCACCAATGCCACGCGGCTCTATGAGGCGCTGTCGGGTGAAGCGGTCGAAGACAATCCCGAGCTGCGCGCGGCGATATCAGGAGATTTGCCGGTTCCGACCACCTCGATCTATTCTCGTAGCGACGGCGTCGTGAACTGGCAGACGTGCCTGCTGCGCCCGTCCGTGACTTCCGAGAACATCGAAGTGTATCTCGCCAGTCATATCGGGCTCGGCGTGAACCCGGCCGCCTTGTGGGCGGTCGCCGACCGCCTGGCCCAGGCCGAGGGCCAGTTCAGCCAATTTGACCGATCGGGGCCGTTTGCCATTGCATATGCGCCTCCAGAGCAGGCACAATCCTGACCGACGCCCCGAAATAGGGACCGTCTGAACGCCAGAAGCGCCGTCAAGGCGCCGCGTGAATGTTTGCGGGAGGAACATATGAGTGACGCCAGGAAGCTGTCCTCAATGGATGCGTCGTTTCTCTATCTGGAAACGCCGGAAATGCCGATGCATGTGGGGAGCATGGCCATCTTCCGCCTGCCCGACGATTACACGGGCGACTTCTTCGAAGACTTCAAGGCGATGATCGCCTCGCGGCTGCACGTCGCGCCGATCCTGAAAGCGCGACTGGAAAAGGCGCCGCTCGACATCGATCATCCGTCCTGGGTCGAGGACGACCAGTTCGATATCGACCGTCATATCTTCCGCGGCAGCCTTCCGGCTCCCCACGACCGCGCCACGCTGGAGCGCATCGTCGGCTGGATGCATGCCAAGCTTCTCAACCGCGCCCGTCCGCTCTGGGAGTTCTATGTCTTCGAAGGCATGAAGGACAACGAGATCGGGCTCTATTCCAAGATGCACCACGCCTGCATCGATGGCGGGGCAGGGGCGGCGCTGACCAACATGATCTACGACGTGACGCCGGTGCCAAGGACGATCGAGCCGCCGGCGGCGCCGGCGAAGGTCGATCAGGAGCCGCGCGACATCGCCGCCAATCTGCTCGATTCCTATCAGCAGCTATGGCGCCAGCCGTTCGATGCCTCCACTGCCGCAAAGGGCATCGAGCTGCCGCGCTCGGGGAAAAGCGACCTCGGTTCGATCCTGTTCGACAATGCGATGTTCCAGATCGAAAACGCAATGAAGTTCGTCGGCAATGTCCCGACCTTGCTGAAGAGCGTTTCCGACGTGGTCGGAAAGATCTCCGATCCGAAATCGCGCGACAGCATCGCCAGCATGGTTTCGCCGCCGACGATCCTGAACAAATCGATTTCATCAGAACGCAGCTTTGCCGGCGTGTCGATCCCGCTCAGCCGTGCCAAAGCGGTCGCCAGGCAGGCCGGCGGCAAGCTGAACGACGTGGTGCTGGCGGTATCGAGCGGCGTGGTGCGGCGCTATCTTCTGGAGCGCGGCGCGCTGCCCGCAAAATCGATGACGGCGGCGGTGCCGATTTCGCTGCGCGAAGAGGGCAATACCGATGCCAACAACCAGGTGTTCGGCATGATCTGCTCGATCGCCACCAATATCGACGATCCCAAGACGCGGCTTGAGGCGATCATCGCGCAGTCCACCAAGTCCAAGGAGATGTCGCACCCGCTGCGGGCGTTGATGCCGCAGATGTCGAACGTCTCGATGCTGGGGGCGCCGATCCTGGTCCAGATCCTGGCGCTGTTGTACAGCCGCTCCAGCCTGTCGGACGTGCTGCCGCCGGCGGCGAATATCACGGTGTCCAATGTTCCCGGGCCGCGCCAGACGCTGTATGCGGCCGGAGCCGAATTGCTGCACATCTTCCCGGTGTCGATCTCGACCCACGGGCTGGCGCTCAACATCACCGTGCAGAGTTACCGCGATCAACTGGACTTCGGCTTCATCGCCGGCGCCAATATCATTCCGCATGTCCAGGTTCTCTGCGACATGCTGCCGGGCGAGTTCGCCGTGCTGGAAGCCGCCTTTGCTCCGCCGGAAGCCGACGTCAAAGGCGCGGCCGAGTAGGGACAAGAACAATGATTGAGATGCCGCCGCTGCAGTTTGCCCAGACCAACGGAATTCGCATGGGCTTCTATGAAGCCGGTCCGAAAACCGACAAGCCGCCGGTCATTCTCTGCCACGGCTGGCCGGAGATCGCGTTTTCCTGGCGCCACCAGATCAAGGCGTTGAGCGAAGCCGGCATTCGGGTGATCGCGCCCGATCAGCGCGGCTATGGCTCAACCGAGCGGCCCGAACCGGTCGAGGCCTACGACATCGAGCATCTGACCGGCGATCTCGTCGGCCTGCTCGACCAGCTCGGGATCGACAAGGCGATCTTCGTCGGCCATGACTGGGGCGGATTTATCGTCTGGCAGATGCCGCTGCGGCACATCGACCGCGTCGCCGGTGTCGTCGGCGTCAATACGCCGCATACCAATCGCGCGCCGGCGGACCCGATCGAATTGATGCGCAAGCGCTTCGGCGATCAGATGTACATCGTGCAGTTTCAGGATTCGGCACGCGAGCCCGACAGGATATTCGGCAGCCGGGTCGAGCAGACTTTCGACGCCTTCATGCGCAAGCCGGTGCCGCGGCCCGACACCGCACCGGAGGAGAAGGTGGTTGCCGGCGTCGGCGCTTCACCGCGGCTCAATCTGGCGTTTCCACAGATGATTGCCGGTTATGACGCGAAGCACGATCCACGGACACCGATCCTGTCGCCGGAGGAAAGGCAGGTGTTCGTCGATACCTTCAAGAAGACCGGCTTCACCGGCGGCATCAACTGGTACCGCAACATGTCGCGCAACTGGCAGCGCTCGGCCGGCCTCGATCATACCGTGCGCGTACCGTCGCTGATGATCATGGCCGAGAACGATGCCGTGCTGCCGCCATCGGCCGCCGACGGCATGGAGAAGCTGATTCCCGATCTCGAAAAATACCTGGTCCGGGACAGCGGTCACTGGACCCAGCAGGAAAAGCCGGAAGAGGTCAGCGCCAAGCTGATCGACTGGCGCAGAAAACGATTTGGGTAGATTAGCGGGTCGTCATTGCGAGCGAAGCGAAGCAATCCAGATCTTCGGCATCGGCAGGTGTGGATTGCTTCGTCGCAAGAGCTCCTCGCAATGACGTGCCGGGGAACAGCTCAAGCAGGGGAATAACCAGGCAATGGCGTCCACGAATAGACTGAGCCCGATTCCGCATCCGCCGACCAGGCCGGTGGTCGGCAACATGCTGTCGCTGGACTCGGCGGCGCCGGTGCAAAATCTGGCCCGGCTGACGAAGGAACTGGGGCCGATCTTCTGGCTCGACATGATGGGCGCGCCGCTGGTCATCGTCTCCGGTCACGACCTTGTCAACGAACTCAGTGACGAGAGGCGTTTCGACAAGGCGGTGCGCGGGCCGCTGCGCCGGGTGCGCGCGATCGGCGGCGACGGACTGTTCACCGCCGACACGGCGGAGCCGAACTGGAGCAAGGCGCACAATATCCTGCTGCAGCCGTTCGGAAATCGCGCCATGCAGTCCTATCACCCGAGCATGGTCGACATCGCCGAGCAGCTCGTGAAGAAGTGGGAGCGGCTGAACGCCGACGAGGAGATCGACGTCGTTCACGACATGACCGCGCTGACGCTCGATACCATCGGATTATGCGGCTTCGACTACAGATTCAATTCGTTCTATCGGCGCGACTATCACCCTTTCGTGGCTTCGCTGGTCCGTTCGCTCGAGACCATCATGATGATCCGCGGACTGCCGCTGGAAAATCTGTGGATGCAGAGGCGGCGGCGCGATCTCGCCGGCGACGTCGCCTTCATGAACAAGATGGTGGACGAGATCGTCGCCGAGCGTCGCAGGAGCGGCGCTGCCGACGATACCGAAGACAAGAAGGACATGCTCGCCGCCATGATGACCGGCGTCGATCGCGTTAGCGGCGAACAGCTCGACGACGTCAACATCCGCTACCAGATCAACACCTTCCTGATCGCGGGGCACGAAACCACCAGCGGGCTGTTGTCGTGCACTTTATATGCGCTGTTGAAGCATCCAGAGGTACTGAAGAAAGCCTATGAGGAAGTCGATCGCGTGCTCGGGCCCGATATCGGGGTAAAACCGACCTATCAGCAGGTGACGCAACTCAGCTACATCACCCAGATCCTGAAGGAGGCGCTGCGGCTGTGGCCGCCTGCGCCGGCCTACGGCATCGCGCCGCTTGCCGATGAAACCATCGGCGGAAAATACAAGCTCAGGAAAAACACGTTTGTCACGGTGCTGGTGCTGGCGCTGCATCGCGACCCCAGCGTCTGGGGGCCCAATCCGGATGCGTTCGACCCGGAGAATTTTTCGCGCGAGGCGGAGGCGGCGCGTCCCGTCAATGCCTGGAAGCCGTTTGGCAACGGCCAGCGCGCCTGCATCGGCCGCGGCTTTGCGATGCATGAAGCCGCGCTTGCGGTCGGCATGATCCTGCAGCGCTTCAAGCTGATCGACGTCAACCGCTACCAGATGCATTTGAAGGAGACGCTGACGATCAAGCCTGACGGGTTCAAGATCAAGGTGCGTCCGCGTGCGGACAAGGAGCGCGGGACGCATGTCGGCCCGGCCACGGCGACGGCGGCGGCATCAGGGGCGGTCGCCGCGCCACGCGCGCGCACCCGTCCGGGACACAATACGCCGCTGCTCGTGCTGTACGGATCGAACCTTGGCACAGCCGAGGAACTCGCCACCCGCGTGGCCGATCTCGCCGAGGTCAACGGCTTTGCCACCAAACTCGCACCGCTTGATGATTACGTCGGCAAATTGCCGGACCAGGGCGGCGTCTTGATTTTTTGCGCGTCGTACAATGGCGCGCCTCCGGACAACGCCACGCGGTTCGTCAAATGGCTCGGCGGTACCTTGCCGAAGGATGCATTTGCAAAACTGCGCTACGCGGTGTTCGGCTGCGGCAACAGCGACTGGGCTGCGACCTATCAATCGATCCCACGGCTGATCGACGAGCGGTTGGCGGCGCATGGCGGTCGCAGCGTCTATGCGCGCGGCGAAGGCGACGCGCGGAGCGACCTCGATGGCGAATTCGAGAACTGGTTCGCCAGGCTCGCGCCATTGGCCACCAGGGAATTCGGCATCGATTCGAGTTTCAGCCGTAGTGCCGAAGACGAGCCGCTTTACAGGATTGACCCGGTGGCACCGTCGGCGGTCAACGCCGTCGTCGCGCTCGGCGGCGCTTCGCCGATGAAGGTCCTGGCCAATACCGAATTGCAGAACAAGGAGGGCGCCAACGCGTCGGAACGGTCGACCCGGCATATCGAGGTGCAATTGCCGCCCGATATCAGCTACCGCGTCGGCGACCATCTGAGCGTGGTACCGCGCAACGATCCGGCGCTGGTGGATTCCGTCGCACGCCGTTTCGGCTTTCTGCCGTCCGATCAGATCCGGCTGCAGGTCGCCGAAGGTCGCCGCGCGCAACTGCCGGTCGGTGAGTCGGTGTCGGTGGGGCGGTTATTGACCGATTTTGTCGAACTGCAGCTGGTCGCGACCCGCAAGCAGATCCAGATCATGTCGGAGCATACCCGCTGCCCCGTGACCAAGCCGAAGCTGCTGGCCTTTGTCGGCGACGATGCCGTTTCCGCCGAGCGGTATCGCGCGGAAATTCTTGGAAAGCGCAAATCGGTGTTCGATCTCCTGGAGGAATATCCGGCCTGCGAATTACCGTTCCACGCCTATCTCGAGATGCTGTCGCTGTTGGCGCCGCGCTATTATTCGATCTCTTCGTCGCCCGCGGTCGATCCCTCGCGCTGCAGCGTCACCGTCGGCGTGGTCGAGGGGCCCGCGAGTTCCGGCCGCGGCATTTATAAAGGCATCTGCTCGAATTACCTCGCTGGCCGTCGCGCCGGCGAGACGGTCCATGCGACGGTGCGCGAAACCAAGGCCGGCTTCCGGCTGCCCGACGATCCCGCCGTGCCGATCATCATGGTCGGCCCCGGCACGGGGCTGGCGCCGTTCCGCGGTTTCCTGCAGGAACGCGCCGCATTGAAAGCAAAGGGCGCAACCCTTGGTCCGGCGATGCTGTTTTTCGGCTGCCGGCATCCGGACAAGGACTATCTCTACGCCGATGAGCTGAAAGCCTTTGCCGCAAGCGGCATTACCGAACTCCACACCGCGTTCTCGCGCGCTGATGCTCCGAAAACCTACGTGCAGAACCTCGTCGCGGCCGAGAGCGACCGTGTCTGGAGCCTGATCGAACAGGGCGCGATCATCTATGTCTGCGGCGACGGCGGAAAGATGGAGCCTGACGTCAAGGCGGCGCTGGTTGCGATCTACCGTGAGCGCAGCGGCGCCGATGCGGATGCGGCCCAACGCTGGATCGACGATCTCGGCGCCAAAAACCGCTACGTGCTCGACGTCTGGGCGGGCGGATAAGGCAGTTTCCGATGTCGTCCCCGCGCATGCGGGGAACCCATAACCACCAATGTTTTGTTGTTGCATCCGCTAGCGGCTCCAGCCTCATGCAAGAATGCTACCCAGTAGCTATGGTCCCGGCTCGCGCTCGCCATGCTCGCTTGGCCGGGACGACGAGAGAGCCTGCCTTAGCGCTTCGGCAACCGCTCGAAACTCGGTATCCCTTCCGGGATCGCGTGGAAAGCCTGCTTGTCGACGGTATAGATCGCCATTTTCGGAGTGCCGAAAAGCGTGGGGTCGTCGAGCGTACCGACTTTCAGGATCACGGCGGGTAATCCCGGCCGCCTTGTGGTCAGATGGGTGCCGCATTCGGCGCAGAATTCACGCGTGACCGCGCCTTCAAGGTCGCTGCGGGTGAATTGCTTCGGCGTTCCCTTGGTATAGGCAAAACCGCCGACCGGCATCAGCATGAACATATTGGGAGCGCCGCCGGAAATGTACTGGCATTCCCGGCAATGGCATTGCGCCTTCAACATCGGCTCGCCCTCGGCGACATAGCGCACTTGGCCGCAATAGCATCCGCCTTCCAGTTTCATGTCAGTTCCCCCCTATACCTACTAATGCATTTTTTTCACGGACGTGGCGTGGGCGTCAATGGCGTCGATGATCTGCGGCCACATCCGGATCGGCAGCGCGTGGCCCATGCCTTCGATCATCAGGAGTTTGGCACCGGAGATCGAAGCCGCGGTGTCCTTGCCGCCCATCGGGTGAACCAGGGGATCGACGGTACCGTGGATCACGAGCGTCGGCGCCTTGACGGTGTGCAGCCGCTCCTTGCGGCTGCCCGAGGCGAGAATGGCGCGGAGTTGCCGTCCGACGCCGGTTGGGTTGAGGCCGCGCGCGAAGGTGCGTTCGGCGCGAGCCTGGTCGAGCGCTTCGTCTTCCGGGAAACTCCCGACTCGCAGGACCTTCCAGGTCTGGGCAAAGCGCGCGAAGAATTCCTCCCTGGTGGTCGGTGGTGGGGCGATCAGGATGGCCATCGCTTCGCGGGTCGCCGGCGGAACTCTTGGGTTACCGGTTGTCGACATGATGGACGTGAGCGAGCGCACGCGCTGCGGAAACGAGATCGCGATTTCCTGCGCAATCATGCCGCCCATCGACAAGCCGACGACATGCGCGGACTTGACGCCGAGCGCGTCCATCAGGCCGACCGTATCCTCGGCCATATCGCGCAGCCTGTAGGGTGCCTGGACCGGGATATTCAGGAAGCGCAGCTTGAGCAGTTCCATCGCCGTCAGGCGCTTGCCACCGGAGAGGTGGCTGGACTTGCCGATATCGCGATTGTCGAAGCGGATAACGCGAAACCCGCGCGCCGCGAGCGTCCGGCAGAAATCGTCGTCCCAATGGATCATCTGGGCGCCGAGCCCCATAATCAGGATCATCGGCTCCGCAGCGGGGTCGCCGAAGATCTCGTAGCAAAGGTCGATGCCGTTGGCGCGGGCGATCTGCGGCGGCTGGTGGGTTGACGGATTCACCGTGGTGTTCCTCTTGAATGGCATTTTGAAGTCGACTCTATGACATGGTTCTGCGCGCCGCAGAAGCTTCCTTCAGCCTGTAAATCCGCATCGTCAGGTTGACCGGCCCGGCGCAACGGTGTGGTATGATTGAAATGGCCAAGACCGGCGCGGTTATTCCCCGAGCGCCGGTTTCCCGACCGCGATACGCGTGAGACGATCTCGCGGTCATGCTGGAGGACGCCGATGGCAGACAAGAGCAACGATCCGGTCGCGCTGTGGCAGAACATGATCGGCGAGATGGAGAAGGGTTTCAACGCCTTCGCCAATCAGGCGATGGCGTCGCCGCAATTCAGCAAGGTCGTGAATCAGGTGGGCGGGGTGACGGCGGGCGCGCAAAAACAGCTCGGCGAGCTCATGGAAAAGTATCTCCTCACGATGAACCTGCCGAGCCGGGCGCAGATGGTCGGCATGGCCGAGCGGCTGGCTTCGATCGAAGCTCAGCTGAACGAGATCAAGGCGCTTCTGGATCGCGTGCACGGCAATCCCGCCGCGCCAGACAGCGGCAGTCCCGCCGCACCGCGGCCGCCGCGTACCAAGCGCCCGCCGTCCGCGGGCGGGCAGCAAAAATGAACGCCGGTGCTGGCCTGAGTCCGGCGGGATTCGACCTGGCGTCGATCCCGGAGCGAATTCAGTCGGAGGTCCAGCGCGCGATCCAGCGCAGCATCAAGGGCGTCGAATATATTTCGACATCGGGGCCGTCGCTCGGTTCCACTGCGAAGGACATCCTGAGCGCCCGCGGCACGATGAATCTCTATCACTACCGGCCGGTCGCGGACGAGATCTACCGCGTGCCGATCCTGATCGTGATGGCCACCACCAATCGCGGCTACATCCTCGACATGGTGCCCGGCCAGAGCTTCATCGAGTTTCTGTTGAAGCGTGGCTACGACGTCTACATGCTGGACTGGACTGCGCCGAAGCCGGAAGAGAAGCGCCTGCGGATGGAGGACTACGTCCTCGACTTCATTCCGGATTGCGTGCGCCAGGTGCAGCGCGATTCCGGCGAGACCGACGTCACCGTGATCGGCTATTGTTTCGGCGGCGTGCTGTCGTTGCTCTACGGCTCGATCTTCGCCGACGGGCCGATGAAGAACCTGATCTGCTTCACCACCCCGGTCGATTTCCGCGAGATGAGGCTGTTTCAGAATTTCTCCGATCGCCGCTATTTCGACGTCGATCATCTGGTCGACAGCATCGGCAACGTGCCCCCCGAAATGATCCTGTCATCGTTCGAGATGCTGCGGCCGGCGTCGCGTGCCGCGAGCCAGGTGCAGCTCTGGGAAAACATCTGGAACGACGAGTTCGTGAAGTCGTACCGGATGTTCGATCGCTGGGCGACCGACACGCTGCCGCTGGCCGGCGAGTATTTCCGCGCCATCACCAAGGACCTGATGTGGGACAACAAGCTCTACAACGACGCCATGTCGGTCGGCGGACGGAAAGCGGATATCTCGAAGATCAAGGTTCCGATCCTGCATGCGGTGGCCGAGCATGATCACATCGTTCCCTATGACGCCGCCAAGCCCCTGATTCAGAAGATCGGCTCGGCAGACAAGGAAGAGGTCATCCTCAAGGGCGGCCACGTCAGCCTCGTCGCCGGCGCCAACGCCGTCAGGCGGCTTTGGCCCAAACTCAATTCATGGCTAAGCGAGAGATCGACATGAGCAGCGAAACCCGTTCCTATCCGCGCCGCGTCACCACGGATGCCGGCGAGATCGAATTCCGTCTGATGTTGCGGGCCGACGAGGCCGCCGTGCTCGCTTTCGCGCAGAGGCTGCCGACCCACGACCTCTTGTTCCTGCCGCGCAACATCAGCCAGCCCAAGGTGCTGTCGGCCTGGATCAACGAGATCGAGCGTGGCGATATCACGAGCCTGCTCGCGCTGAAGCAGGGAATCGTGGTCGGCTGTGGCACGCTGGTGCGCGATCGCCATTCCTGGTCGCCTCATGTCGGCGAGATCCGGATGGTGGTATCGCCGGATGTCCGCGGGCAGGGCGTGGGCCGGGCGCTGTCGCAGGAGACGTTTGCGCTTGCTTTGGGCGCGGGCCTGGAAAAGCTGTCGGTGCAGATGACGGTCGACCAGCAGGCCGCGATCACGCTGTTCGAAAGCCTGGGCTTCAAGGCGGAAGCCCTGCTGCGCGACCATGTGCGGGACGTCGACGGCAAGAAGCACGACATCGTCGTTCTCGGGCACAATGTGGCGCAGGTTCAGGCACAGCTGGAGGCCTATGGCCTTCCGGGGGCCGTTGCGCACTGATAGGCGAGAAAGCCTGCCGGTTCCCGGGGCAAACCGCCCAGTAATACAGCTGTTCACGAATTTGTGATATCGCAGTGCAACATCAATGTTGCATCGCACCATTAACTATGCGATATGCAGCTTGCCCCGGGCCAATCCGGACGGGGTGAGCCCATAGCTCAAACCTGAGGATGGAGAAACCCCAATGACCACCGAAACCAATTCCGTGCTGAACACCGTCAAGGAAGCCTTCGCACCCGTGACCGAAGCGCTCAAGAACCTCCAGAACCTTGAAGTTCCCGAGGCTGCGCGCGAGTTCGTGAAGAAGCAGGCTGAGACCGCCAAGGAGCGTGCAGCCGACCTTCACGCCGGTACGGAGAAGGTGACCGCCGCGATCGAGACCGCTGTTGCCGGTTCGGTCAGCGAAGCGGCCAAGATCAGCCGCAACATTCAGGACGCGATCTATCAGGACGCCGAGGCGTTCTTCGCCGGCATCGACAAGCTGGCTTCCGCCAAGTCGTTGAACGAAGCGGTGCAGATCCAGTCCGACATGCTGCGCGCGCGCGGTGAAGTGCTGGTGTCGCGGGCGAAGGCCTCAAGCGAATATCTTGGCAAGCTCGTCGCCGACGGCGCCAAGACTGCCCAGGACAACTTCGCCAAGGTCTACAACAAGACCGCCTGATTGCGATCGGCGGACAATCATTTATTCGAAGGCCCGCTTGATGCGGGCCTTTTTTTTGCCCTCACTGGCTGAAGCCAGTCTTCACCATCGGCGGTCAGTGGGGCACCTCTTCGGCCCGGAAGTGCTTACCCGTGGCGTTCTCCAACTGCAGCTCCTTGCCGCTGTACACGAACCTGTCACAGCGCGTGGTGCCGGACGAGTACGTCACGCAGATCTTGTTGCCCTGCACGCGCCAGGTGCCTTCCGCTTTCGTCGTTCCTTCCCATCGATATCCGCCGTCACGAGCGTAAGTGCTCACCGTTTTATCGGGCCACACGAAGCTTTTGCCCGCGAGGGTCTCGACCAACTTGTCGCCCGACAGGTAATCGCCTGCAAGAGCTGGCGTCGCTGCAAGCATGAAAGCCAGTACGACTGAGCGTCTCAACATTTGAATTCTCCCTGATTGCGGAAACGAAGATAGACCTTCTTGGGCGCGGCCTGTTGATATCGATCAATCGATGAGATCGTCCAAGAGGCTGTCCGAAAAACCGTCCAGGAGATCGTCGCAGCTGAAGTTCCGATCCGCGGACGACGAATTCCGGGCAATGGATCGGGCGCGCCGGCGCGGCGGCCGTCGTCACGTGCTCACCTCGACCCCGCCACAAACGGCAGCCCGGGCTCGAACGCGAATAATGTGTAGGTAAGTTTGCCCTGCTTGAAGAATGCCTGGATTTTGGCCGGCCCTGGCAGTCGCTCCAGTTCGCACACGATCCGCGTCGGCAGCTCGGCGGAAGAGGACTCCACCGGCACGGTTTCGATGGTCAGTCGCCCTGCGCCATCGGGTACTGCTGTGCAGGTGGACCTCAGATAAGGGAAGGAGCGCCTCAGATACTGCAGGATTTGCAGTTCCATCCACGATCCGTATCCCGTCGGTGGAAGCGGCACCGGCTCAAGCCAGTTCATGCCGACGACCGCAGCGTATGGTATCGATGGAACCGCGAGCGCGATGAGCTTAAGCAACGGACAGCGGACGTCCTGGGCGTCGAGGATTCGCCACGCGTCGATGTCGATGTAGGTTACAAGTCGGCCCTTTCCCGCCGACGCGAACAGATGGTGGCCGACTTCATCAAGCGAGATCTGGAGGCGCACCGCCGCTCCCGTCGCGTGTCCGCGAAACTGACGCGGGATTTCGCCCTCGGCTTCGACCTGCCACATGGCGGCGCCGGGCGCGATACTGATCAATGCTGCATGCACGACCGGGTTACGCTGGGCCGCGGCGAGCAGGCTGCCGACTGGAGGCACGGCGGCGGCGTTCCAGTGCAGGAGTTCCGAAGAAGGGCCAGTTGCAGAGAGGAAATTGGCAAGCCGGAACGGCATTGTCGGCGCATTCGGCTTTCTCAGATCCTGCGCCTGCAGGTGGAGATGCGGCGAGGGCGAGCGGCCGGAATTTCCCACCTGGCCGAGGTAAGTCCCGGTTTCAACCCGGGCACCGATTGTGACGGCGATCGTTCCCTCCCGGAAATGCGCCAACATGGCAGCGCCACCGGTGTCGAGAGAAAAGATGACGTAATTGCCCCAGTTCTCCGCAAAATTCAGAATCCCGAGCGGATTGTCCGGAATATTGTTTCGAACTGCTTCGACAACGCCGGAAGCCGGGGCATAGACGGGAGCGCTCCATATCAAATTTCCAGGCTCCGCCCCGGAGGTTGGGACCGGACGTTGAAAATCCAGCGCGTAGCGCCATGGACCGACGTGGCTGAGTTGGCCGTCGAAGCCCTGCCCAATTTGAACCGTTCCAGCAACTGGAACGATGAATAGTGGTTCGCCACGACCGAACCGCTCGCTCCAATAGGCCTCCTTCCACCACGTCACTTCGGGCGGGCTATCGGACTCGGTGCTCGATCGGAACAGCCGAGTATCGTCGCGCAACAACAATACGCCGATGCCAAGCCAGACCGTCAGGGCGGCCGGCACAGGTAGAAACGCGTAGGATGATCCCCGGCAGCAGATACTGGAAATACGCGGAGACGAGCGACGCACCAAAACCCGCTGTGAGGGCTGCGAGGGCCGCCGTCCATCCCGGAAGATAGAGGAGCGAACCGAGCAGCATCGCCGCCATGAAGTAATTGTGCGCCGGAAGCAGCCAGAGATGCGTCAGGAAGAGGCGCTCGAGAAGCAGCCCCAGGCCGACGCCGGCGATCCAGCCGAGGGTACCCTTCAGGAACATTGTGCGTGACCACAGCAGGATCGCGACAGCCACAATAAGTCCGACCTCGGGCTTCGGAAGAAATACCAGCATCCCGAGCGACTTGAAGAACGAGGAAATCCAGCCAACAGCGTCCTGGGGCCGCGGCCAGTTGATCGTCGCCACCACCGCACTCTGCGCCCACACCGGGAAAAGAGCGAACGCCGCGCCCGCCGAGATACAATATCCCCAGCCCAGAGGTGGAAGTACCGTGCGGCGCGTTGCCCGGACTATCGCTGCGGTGATGAGGGATGCGGCAACCGCCGTGCCGGCCGCGACGACGAGCAGGACTTCGAACGGTTGGTATGCCGCCGTGGTAAGCCAGGCTACTGCGATTGAAACCAGGAGCGCATTCGTGCGCAGCGACCCGGCCGGTTTCCCCTCGCGATCCAGTCGCAAGGCCCATATCACGACCTCGCCCACCACGAGGCCGACGATTGCGAAAATCGGAAATCGAAAATCCCGCATGATCGCCAGCCACAGCAAGCCGCCGATCCACGCAGACCGGATCAGGAAGACCTCGCCGAAAGCACGCGCGAAAAACCTGGCGACGTCAGGTGGAGCATTCCTGATTATCGCGATGCCGGATGTATATCTTTGGTCCGCAGCGAATCTTGATTGCGCACGGCGTTCCACTCTATTGCCTCAGGTGTGCGGGCATCAGTTCGGCCCGGTTTACATCTTCCAGCATTTCTCTCCGCCGGATCAGCTCTGGTTTCCCGTTCTCGCTGATCAGCACGACGGCAGGACGGTATGAGATGAACTGCATTGATTGGGTGAAATTGTAGGCGCCCACCGGATGCAATGTCAGAATGTCGCCGGCATCCAGGATGGGCAGGTCGACCGTCTCGCGGATGACGTCGATCGCCATGCAGAGATTTCCATAGAGCCGTGTCGGCGTTATTTGCGAGTTGACGAGCCGGGCCGGCCACACGCCTATCTCGAACCAGGCGGCGGTGTACAACAGGTTGATGCCGGCATCGACGAGCAGACCGCGCTTGGCGTCTTCCTGCAGAACTTGCCATTCCTTGGCGGCGCGTGCCGAAAGATCGTCAGCGGCGGGAACCGGGCGATCATGGCCCTTCACGGCAACGACGGTGGTCAGAAGATAGCCGGCCTCGTCGACAAGATGGCGCCCGAGTTCGAGCCGCAGCAGCGGCCTGCGTTTTTCCGGAAGCTTGTTCAACGCACCGGCGATCGCGTCCGCGTAGTCCTCGACCGGCGGGATAAGGTGCTCTGCGGGCCTGACCATGCCATGCAACAGACTATTGGACGGAATGCCGCCGCCCAGGTTGAGGCACGGGACGAGATGACGCTCCTCCGAAAAGATCTGTTCGCGCAGCGCAACCAGCTTTAGCGCCGCTACCCGATAGGCTTCCGGCGAGAGAATGTAGGTGCCGATGTGAGTATGGATCGTATGAAGAATCAATTTGCGATTCCTGGTCACGCGCGCCGCGACACGGGCCGCCTCGCCGTTTGCCAGTGCAAACCCGAACTTGGTCCAGATCGGACGAATTCCCGCATCCACCCATACGCGAATTCCGACCGCCACCGGCTTGGCGGACGTCTCCGCGATCTTTTCGACCAGATCCAGTTCGTCCCAATTGTCGATCTGGACCAGCGCGCCTTCGCTCATCGCCCGTTCGAGGATTTTCCGCGGCTTGTCGGGTCCGTTGAACACGATGTTGCTGCCGGGAATGCCGAGCTCGCGCGCCTTCTCGTACTCGAAATCGGAAACGACCTCGGCCAGCCAACCTTCCCGGTGAAATATGCGGCAAACGGCATTGAGATAGTTGGTCTTGTATGACCATGCGAAACTGACTTTCTTGTAACGACTCGCGAATGCTTCCTTGGCGCGGCGCGCCTTGGATTTCATGTCATGCTCGGAGAACACGAACAGCGGAGAGCCGAATTCGCGCAGGAGCCGGGACACTTCAACGCCGTCGATCGCCGGGAGCGGAGGAACGAATGCGCCGCGCGAATAGTAGTTTCGATCGATGGCTGCATCGGCCGAGCGGCCAAGGTCACTCGAGATGATCGGAGATTCGTAGCTTTGGACCATTTGACAATCCTCAATTGGGAACGGCGAGAGGACCCGCGAGATACTCCCCGTCGCTTGACAGTTTGGCGAGCTCTGCGATGTCTCCGACCAGATCGACGCTGTGACGAATAAACATCTGGCCCGCATCGCAGACCCGCAGCTCGGTCTTCGGCTTCCCAAGCATCATCTCGAGAAGGCGCGCCGGCAGGTTGCATTTGATCTGCGACGGAAAATCGACCCACGCCGGAAATCGCGGATTGATCTCGAAGAGCGAATGGGGCCGGCCATGCGTCTTCAGGAATTCAGCCTCGAATGGACCAGTCCAGCGCAGGGACTTGATGACGTGCCGGGTGACGCGCATCAAATCGGGGTCGTCGACGACGATTCCACCGAATCCCTTGCCATGCGACGTGCGCAGCATCTTCCGGATCGCGCAGTGTCCGACAATGTTGCCGGCATCATCCGCAAGGCCAAGGACGTCGTATTCGTCGCCGATCAGCGCCTCCTGGACCAGAACAGGAAGCCCCCAGGTTCTGGCAATCGTTTCGAATTTCTGTACGAGATCGGCCAAGGTGTGAACGAGCCAGGCCTCATAATACTTTCCCTTGACGTATAGTGGGTATCCGATGGTATCGGCGTATTGCGCGAGCCGGGTTACATCGTTTGCCGCAAATGTCTTCGGTCCGGGAATGTCGGCTTGCAGGCAAAATCGCGCGAGGTTTTCCTTCGCGCGCATTTCAAACGCCGCCCGGGTCGGCAGCATCGCCTTGATTCCCTGCTGCTCCAGCCTCGGATAGATTGTCATGAAGTTGGACATTTCCGAATCGAGGCAGGGGATCAGCAGCTGAAAGTTCTCCTTTGAATGGATGTGCAGGATCCGCTCGAGCAGCATGTCCGGCCCCTTCATCGGAAAAGGGAGCAGATAGGCTGCGTCGACCCTGTCGATGTCGTGACTGTACAGCCCGCTCTCCAGGGGATCGTACGACAGACCGACGACGCGGATATTCGGAAACAGCCGGCGCAGACTGCGTATGACGGCGGCTCCGGGCTGTGGATTGTCACCGCGGTGTAGCCCGGTAACGGCGACGCTGATCGGTGCTTCCATCGGACTCAATGCCCCGGATTTTCGATGAGGTCGAGCGACCGCAACTCGGACAGGAAGAGTTCGACATCCCTGGTCGCCTTCGACCGGCTCGTACCGAACCGATTTTGAATCATCTCGGCCAGTTTGCTCTGGTCGGTTTGCTCGATCAGGGCCTTGAGGATGAAACCCGCCGCCGGCGTGAGCCGGTAAAAGCTTCCCGAGACGGTGTCGAGAATGAATTGTTCACCATAGAATCGAAGCTTGGAAATCCGGTCCTTCTTAACCGGATTTTTAGCCTTCGCGTCGCTACTGGCATCTATGCGCATTTCACCGCTCACCGGGAATTTGCGGATTGCACGGATCCGCTTGTATTTGTTAAAACTTCAGCGATTCTCGGCATTGACGTACATCAACTCCGCCGATGGCTTGGTGGAGCGGATGATTAGCCGGCCGGGTTTCCCATGACGGGAGGCATGGCGGTGGGGACGTTATGTGAGGGGCGGACACCTCGGCTTAAGCTGACGGCGCGGTTATTGGCGTTGGGAGCGGTCTGTCTGGCCGCCGCACCCGCCGCCGCCGAGATCGTGTCGGTGATGTCGACGAAATCGTCGGGGCCGAAGGCGGCCCATCTGAAGGCGGAACTGTTCAAGCCCAGCGGGCATGGTCGGTTTCCCGCGGTCGTGCTGATGCATGGATGTGGCGGTTGGCAGCCCGCGGTATTGGATGCGCTGCACACTCACGCCCAGCGGTTTCTCGACAAGGGCTATGTGGTGCTTAACCTCGACAGTTTCGGCCCCCGCGGGAATTCCGGCGGATCCGTGTGCGAAAGCGATGCTGCGCTCGTGCAGGCACTCGAGTACCGAACCCGCGACGCGTTCGACGCGCTGCACTATCTGGTGTCGCTGGATTTCGTCGATCCGGAAAATGTTTTTCTGATGGGCCAGAGCAATGGCGGGAGCGTCGCCATCAACGCGGCGAAGGCAACAGGCCGTCCCGGCTTTCGTGCGGTCGCGGCCTATTATCCCTGGTGCGGGTCGCTCGGCGGTTCAACGGTGAAACTCAATGCCCCGCTCATCATATTCAGCGGAGGCAGGGATGACTGGACGCTGGCGCGGGAATGCCGGAACAAGACCTCGTCCGGGAGAAACCTGAAAGTCGTCGAATACCCGAATGCGGCGCATTCCTTCGATGTCGGCATACCGCTTCAGAGGTACGTCGGAAAACTGGTGGGATTCGACGAGGCCGCTGCCACCGACAGCCGTAACAAAATGCTGGCGTTCTTCGACGCTAATGTCGCAGGCAAGATCCAGCAGGGTGGCACTGGCAATCAGCGGCAACCGCCCTCTCATGGCACGATCGCCACCGGGCAAGTTAGCGAACCAGGAAACTCCGCCAGCCGCTCTGCCTCGTTGCCGAATCCCGACCCTGATCCGGTCTTGAGTTTGCAGGAACAGGATTCTTCGAGCTACCTGCCATCTCCGGTGGCGCCATAAAGCGTTACGCCGCCGCCGGTGAACTGGTTCTTGAAATGAAAGATGTGCCGGTTATGAAACCGGCACATCTTCGCTGGTGGGTTCGCGCCCGTTACCGGAATGCGCGCGTTATTTGCTTCGCGGCACGTCCGACTTCAGTCCCACAGTCCCGCGATTGACGGACATATTCCAGTAGAATTGCACCGGCGAAATGATCACGCCTTCCACGGCCTTCCGGTAGGCGACCGGCAGATAGAATTCGCCGAGGTTTGCGGACGCTCCGATGGCCCACAGCCGCTCCTGGACAGCGGTGGCGATCTTCTTCTGCTTTTCGAGATCGCGTTCGCGCATGAAATCATCTCTGAGCTGTTCAAGTTGCTTGTCGTCGGCCCAGCCGAACCAGCCGTATTGGGGATCTCCCGAGAACGCGACATGGGTAGGGTCATTCAGGTCGGTAGCGGCCCAGAACGTATGGAACATTCCCCAGCCCGTACGCTCGGCTCGTTTCGACGCCATCGTGGCCCAATTCGTGTCTTTGACCTCGACCTTCATGCCGATCTCGCGCAGCTTCCTGGCCGTCACCTTCGTGAAGGCGGCGATCTGGGGAATGTCGACTGCGTTCAGGATCACGACCGGGGTGCCGTCATAGCCGGCAGCCTGCAGCGCTTTCCTGGCGCCATCCAGACTTCCGTTCTTGATGAACTCGCTGCCAGTTTCGGTCGCGAACGGCGATTTGCATGGGAATACCGAATAGCACGTGTTCCAGTATTTCTTCGCGCCGATCGCCTCATCCATGTAGTCGGACTGCGTCATGGCCATCATCGCGGCACGGCGAATCTCCGGCTTGTCGAAAGGCGGCACCAGATGATTGAACCTCGCCATTCCGATGAAGGGAGCCGGTCCGGTCAATCCGATCACGATGCCTTTGTTTTTCTCGAGCCGCGAGATGAACTTCGGCTCGAGCGCCTCGATGTAGTCGACCTTGCCGGCGACCAGCGCATCGACGGCCTTTTCTGAACTCGGGTAGCTCACCCATTCGACGCGATCGACGTTTGCCATCTTTCCGCCGGACGCCAATGAGGGGGGCTCATGCCGCGGCACGTACAGGCCGTTCTTGACGTAGGTCGATTTGACGCCGGGAACGAACTCATCCTGCTTGAAGACGAAGGGTCCCGAACCGACATATTCGTGAATTTGGGTGTAGGGATCGGTCTCGGCGACGCGCTTCGGCATCATGAAGGGAACGAAGGACGAAAGCTGCCCGAGCGCTTCCAGCACGTAGTTGTAAGGCGCTTTCATTTTCATGACGATGGTATTGGAATCCGCCGCCGAGATGTCGGCGACAACGTCGAACAGCTGCTCCCCCGCGCCGTCGCGCTTGGCCCAACGCTTGAGCGAAGCCACGCAATCTTCCGCCGTGACAGGCTGGCCGTCATGCCACTTCAGGCCGTCGCGGAGCTTGAATGTCCAGGTCAGTCGGTCCGGAGATTCGGTCCAGGTATCGACCATTTGCGGACGCGGCTTGCCACTGCTGTCCAATGCAAACAGCGTGTCATAGATCAGGTAACCGTGATTGCGGGTGATGTAGATCGATGTCCAACCCGGATCGAGCAGAGTCAGGTTTGCATGCGGAACCACCCGCAGCACCGACTCGGTCGTCGGGATCGATTTGGCCGTTTGCGCTATGCCTGCCGATGGCAGGGATAATACCGCCGCTGAAATGAGGATGCCCAGCGCCTGGCTCCTCTGAAGCCACTTGATGTCGCTCATATTGTCATTCTCCGCTTTCTGAAGACGTATTTCCTTTTGCATGTTGCACTCCTCGGAGCGGCGGTCATTGATCTAAATCATCAGCTTTGGGATTCCTGACGGAAGCTGCTGATTTCGATCACGCTGAAAGTTCCACTGCTTCGACTTTCCCGAACGCGAGCCATATTTGCCGGCACTTCTTTCCCGGCACTTCGCTGGCCAGACCTCGGCAATTCGATCAATCCGTGCGGGCAACGATCGAAGCCGGACTGCTTAAACCGAATATCACTCGGATTCTGCCGCCCTCGCTCTACAAATGGCGTTCCTGGGGGAGCCAACCCACAAGCGGTGCGCTGTTGATCCGGCGCCCATCAGATCCTTCGAAGATTCGCGTGGCTTCGGGTCTGCGGTGCACGCCAATGACGAGGCGCACCGCATTCCGCAGACGATGTAGTTCGCCGGTGAGGATGACGGCGGTGTGCGCAGCAGCTATGTAGGCGTTCCATCCGCCTCGAAAGCCGCCATGCCGCCTTTCAGCACATTGTCGATCGACATGCCCGGCGATGCCGCGCGTGCGGCTGAATTGCGGCGGGTCAAGGCGCTGGCGACGCTGGTTCTTGCCGGCACCCTGGTACTGTTCGTGATGGCGAAGCTGTTGCTCTCGGTGCATCCGGCCTTTGGCTTTGTTGCTGCCTTCGCGGAAGCCGCCACCATCGGCGGCCTCGCCGACTGGTACGCCGTCGTGGCGCTGTTCAAGAGGCCGCTGGGATTGCCGATCCCGCACACCGCGATTATCCAGAGCAATCAGCATCGCATCGCCGACAAGCTCGGCGAATTCATCGAGGTGCATTTTCTCGAAGCCGCGCCCGTCGAAGCCAAATTGCGCCAGATCGACTTCGGCGGCTTCATCGCCGACTGGCTGCGCGACCGCAAGCGCAGCGCCGATCTTGCCCGCTTCACGCTGCGGCTCTTGCCCGAGGCGGTGACGGCGACCGAAACATCCGGCTTGATGGCTTTCATCACACGGCGCATCACCACCCAGTTGCAGGGGATCGATCTCGCGCCGCTGGCCGCCGGGACGCTGCGCGCCTTCGTGGCCGAAGGCCGCCATCAGGGCCTGCTCGACGACATCCTGAGCGCCGTGCACCGAACGCTGACGCAGCCGGAAACCATGGCCATGATCCGCGAGAAAATCCGCGGTGAACTGCCGACGCTCCTGAAACTCTACCGTACCGATAAATTCCTGGTGAAGAAGATCGTCGCCTCCGCGACCGCGTTCTTCGAGGAAGTCCGCAGCGATCCCAACCATCCGTTCCGCGGCGAGTTTGATCGCATGGTGCTGTCGTTCGTGGACCGGCTTTCCAGCGACAAGAGCTATGCCGATCGTATCGACGGTTTGAAGCGCGACCTGCTGGCGCGTCCCGAGCTCGCCGACCTCGCGCGCACCATCTGGTCGAACGCGCGAACCTTCATCGAGCGCAGCGCCAGCGGCGAGAGCCAGGTGTTGCAGCAACATCTCGCCGGCATGTTCGTGAAAGCGGGCGAGACGCTCGCCGCGGATTCCGAACTGCGTGCCGAAATCAACCAGGGGTTCGTGGCCGTGCTGCGCAGCTTTATCGCCGATCAGAAGAGCGGCGTCTCCGGCTTTATCTCCGATCAGGTCAAGGGATGGGACATGAGACAGTTGATTTCGCTGATCGAAATCAACATCGGCAGGGATCTGCAATACATCCGCTTCAACGGATCATTGATCGGCGGACTTGCGGGACTTGCGCTCTACACCGCCGAAGTCCTGCTTCGCTGGTTGTGACTTTTTGATCACTGAGATCGTTTTAAGTGTGGGAACCCATTGTCCGATCCGGTGGCAGCCGCTTGAATGATGGAATCAGTGCCATACCTATCCAGGGATTGCTGCACTGCGGAACGAATTGCGTGAGAGCCGCGTTTCCCAAGATTGATTCAAGCCTGATTAATGCCGGCCCGCGAGGCCTGGCCGCGAAGAGGAAATACCATGTCCGCCACCGCCCAGACGCTGCGCCCGCCGTCGAGAACCCTGATGTTTTTGGAGGGCAGGGCGATCCATGAGTTCGGCGCGTTCATCGGCGCGCTGCCGCTGCTCAGCCTGGCGCCGAAGGGTGACGGGCATCCGGTGCTGGTGCTGCCCGGACTTGTCGCCTCGGACATGTCGACACGGCCGCTGCGCAGCTTCCTGAAAAACCGCGGCTACGCGGTTAGCGGCTGGCGGCAGGGTCGCAATCTCGGCCTGCGCGATGGCGTGCAGCACGCGATGGTCGATCTGGTGCGCGAGCTCAGCGACGCGCATGGACGCAGGATCAGCATGGTCGGCTGGAGCCTTGGCGGTCTCTATGCGCGGCAGCTTGCGAAGATGATGCCCGATCGCGTGCGCTCGGTGATCACGCTCGGCAGTCCATTCGCAGGCCACCCCAGGGCCACCAACGCCTGGCGCGTCTACGAGATGGCGAGCGGCCGCCGTGCCGACGAAGAGGATACGCGGTTCGGCGGATCGCTGGCGGAGACGCCGCCGGTGCCGACCACCGCGATCTTCAGCCGTACCGACGGGATCTGTGCTTGGCAGGGCTGCATGGAAAAGACCTCCGCGACGTCCGAAAGCATCGAAGTCGAAAGCAGCCATTGCGGCATGGGTCATCACCCCGCCGTGGTCTACGCCGTGGCCGACCGGCTCGCCCAGCCCGAAGGCCAGTGGAGGCCGTTTGACCGCAGCGGCTGGCGCAGCATCGTCTACCCCGATCCCGCGAGATAAAGTCAGCGACTGTTTCGCTTCACCTCGCCCCGCTTGCGGGGAGAGGTCGGATTTTGCGCGAAGCGAAAAATCCGGGTGAGGGGGATTAGCCGCGCGTTCGGTGTTTTGCGGAGCCTAACCCCGGCCCTCTCCCCGCAAGCGGGGTGAGAGCGAAGAGGCCGCTGGCGCGATCGGCCGGGGCAACGTTTTCGCAAATCCCGAAAACGCGCTATGCGTTGGCCATGCCGCAGCCGCTTGCCCGTATCGTCGACCAGCTCAAGCGCGAACCGTCGCGCACCGGTTCCATCGTCATCACCGTGTTCGGTGACGCGATCGTGCCGCGCGGCGGTTCGGTCTGGCTTGGAACGCTGCTGGAATTTTTCAAGGCGCTGGAGATCGACAGCGGCGTGGTGCGCACCGCGATGTCGCGGCTCGCGGCCGACGGATGGCTCGAGCGCGAGAAGGTCGGCCGTAACAGCTTTTATCGTTTGGTGAAGAAGGGCCGGCAAACCTTTGAAGCTGCGACCAAACACATCTACGACCCGCAGCCCTCGGATTGGACCGGGCGTTTTGAACTGCTGCTGATCGGCAACGGCGGCGATCGCGATGCGTCGCGTGAGGCGCTCAAGAATGCCGGGTTCGGCAGCCCGCTGCCCGGCGTGTGGGTGGCGCCGTCAGGCGTTCCGATCCCCGAGGAAGCAGCTTCCGCGATCCGGCTCGAAGTATCCGCCGAGGACGACAGCGGCCGGCGTCTGCTCAGCGAAAGCTGGCCGCTCGATCGCACCGCGGACGCCTATCTGAAATTCATGAAAACCTTCGAGCCGTTGCGCAGCTGGATCGGCCAGCGCGCGCGGCCTTCGGACCGGGATGCCTTCACCGCGCGGATTTTGCTGATCCATTATTACCGCCGGGTGGTGCTGCGCGATCCGCTGCTGCCGGCGGTATTATTGCCTGCGGACTGGCCGGGGCGGGCGGCGCGCCAGCTCTGCGGCGAGATCTATCGCGGCCTGCTGCCAGCTTCCGAGCAATGGCTCGATCGCAACGGATTGAACGAAAAAGGCCCGTTGCCGGCCGCCGGCGCCGAACTGGCGCGCCGTTTCGGGGTGTGATATGTTACAGAATTATATTGCATGTTGATATTTATGTTATATATCTGACGGCGATAATCCGGGAGATCGGCGCATGTACACCCAGGCGCTCAATACGTCGGAAGCCGAAGACCGCAATATCGAGGACGCCGCACGCGCGGCGCAGTTCCAGGCGCGCATCGACGCCGAGGAGCGCATCGAGCCGAACGACTGGATGCCGTCGGCCTACCGCAAGACGCTGACGCGGCAGATCTCGCAACACGCGCATTCCGAAATCGTCGGCATGCTACCGGAAGGCAACTGGATCACCCGCGCGCCGTCGCTGCGCCGCAAGGCGGCGCTGCTCGCCAAGGTGCAGGACGAATGCGGCCACGGGCTTTATCTCTACGCCGCGGCCGAGACGCTCGGCGCCTCCCGTGAGGAGCTGGTGGACCAGATGCTGGCCGGCAAGGCCAAGTATTCGTCGATTTTCAATTACCCGACACTGACCTGGGCGGATATCGGCGTGATCGGCTGGCTGGTCGATGGCGCGGCGATCATGAACCAGATTCCGCTGTGCCGTTGCTCCTACGGCCCCTATGCGCGCGCGATGATCCGGGTGTGCAAGGAAGAATCCTTCCATCAGCGGCAGGGTTACGAGATCATGCTGACGTTGGCGCGCGGCTCACAAGAGCAGAAGGCGATGGCGCAGGACGCATTGAACCGATGGTGGTGGCCGGTGCTGATGATGTTCGGACCGCCCGACCAGGTAAGCCAGCACAGCGACACCTCGACGAAATGGAAGATCAAGCGCTTCTCGAACGACGAACTGCGGCAGAAATTCGTCGATGCGACGGTGCCGCAGGCGCAATATCTCGGGCTGGCGATTCCCGATCCCGGGATGAAACAGAACGACACGACCGGCCATTGGGAACACAGCGCGATCGACTGGGACGAATTCAAGCAGGTGCTCGCGGGCAACGGCCCGTGCAACCGCGACCGGATGGCGGCGCGGCGCAAGGCGCATGAGGAAGGCGCATGGGTGCGCAAGGCGGCGGCGGCCTACGCCGGCAAGCGCAAATACCGTCAGGCCGCGCAGGCCGCCGAATAAGAATCAGGGAGGTGATGATGGCGACACCGAACACGCCGCTTTGGGAAGTCTTCATTCGCAGCCGCAATGGCCTTGCGCACAAGCATGTCGGCTCGCTGCATGCCGCCGACGCAACGCTGGCGCTGCAGGCCGCGCGCGACATCTATACCCGCCGCGGCGAGGGATTGTCGATCTGGGTGGTGCCGTCAGTCGCGATCACCGCGTCCGACCCTGCCGAGAAGGGCATGATG
This sequence comes from uncultured Alphaproteobacteria bacterium, assembly GCA_963742085.1. Lineage (GTDB taxonomy): Bacteria > Pseudomonadota > Alphaproteobacteria > Rhizobiales > Xanthobacteraceae > Bradyrhizobium. The sequence continues at coordinate 394,301 of CAVUKM010000010.1, forward strand.
TTCGATCCGGCGGAATCCAAGATCTACCGACATCCGACATTTTACGAGGTGCCCGAAGAAGTCGGACATATGTGAGTTTTCATCCTCATCCTGAGGAGGCGCGCAAGCGCCGTCTCGAACCATGAGGCCCGTGGCCCATCCTTCGAGACGCGCTTCGCGCTCCTCAGGATGAGGAAGAGCAAGTAGTGAAAGATGTCAGTTGCATCGATCCAGGTCTCCGAGACGCCGCTGGTGCTGTATACGCTGCGCCGGGCCGATGACGCGTTGATTCTGGGGCACCGGCTGTCGGAATGGTGCGGGCACGCGCCGATGCTTGAAGAGGACATGGCGCTGGCCAATATGGGCCTCGACCTGCTCGGCCAGGCGCGCGAGCTCTATTCCTACGCCGCCAGGGTCGAAGGCAAAGGCAACGACGAGGACAAATTCGCCTACCTGCGCGACGTCAGGCAGTATCGCAACCTCCTCCTCCTGGAACAGCCGAACGGTGATTTCGCGCGCACCATGGTGCGGCAGTTTTTCTACGCCGTGTTCGCCGATCTCTATTGGCGCGCGATGGTGAAATCGCATGATGCGACGCTGGCGGCGATCGCGGCGAAATCCGAGAAGGAAAGCGCCTACCATGTCCGGCATTCCTCGGAGTGGATCGTCCGGCTCGGCGACGGTACCGCGGAGAGTCACGCCCGTGCGCAGGCCGCGATCGACGACCTCTGGGCCTTTACCGGCGAGATGTTTGAGGTCGACGACGGCGAGCGCGCTCTTATCGAAGCAGGTATCGCCGTCGATCCCGCGAGCTTGCGTTCGCAATGGCACAGACTGGTTTCCGATATCGTGAGCGAAGCAACGCTGGCTCTGCCCAAAAGCGGCTGGATGCAGCAAGGCGGCCGCAGCGGCCGGCACAGCGAGCACCTCGGGCATCTGCTCAGCGAATTGCAATCGATGCAGCGGACGTTCCCGGGGGCCACATGGTAATCGCCATGTTTGACGACACGGAGCTGCGGCAGCGCGCCTGGGAGGTCGCGGCCGGCGTGGTCGATCCCGAGATACCGGTTCTGACCATTGCCGATCTCGGCGTGCTGCGCGAGGTCTCGCTCCAGGAGGGCTGCGTCGAGGTCACGATCACGCCGACCTATTCCGGTTGTCCGGCGATGAACATGATCACGCTCGAAATCGAGCTCGCGCTGGAGCGCGAGGGCTTTCGCCAGTCACGGGTGCGGACCGTGCTGTCGCCGGCCTGGACCACCGACTGGATGAGCGAAGACGGCCGCCGCAAACTCCTGGAGTACGGCATCGCGCCGCCGCAGGCCGCCAGCTCCCGGCGCGGACTATTTGGCGTCGAGCAGGTGGCGTGCCCGCAATGCGGCTCGGGGGATACCGAGGTGCTTTCCGAGTTCGGCTCGACGTCCTGCAAGGCGCTGTGGCGCTGCAAGAGCTGCCGCGAGCCGTTCGACTATTTCAAGTGCCATTGAAGTCGTAATTCAAACCCTTGCAAGCGAAGCAATCCATCTCGCAGGCAATGACGGGGAGGTAGTGAGTTCTATAATGTCCCACGCACCGCGTTTCCACCGCCTGGCCGTGAACGATCTGCGCCGCGAAACCACCGACGCGGTATCGCTGACCTTTGCGATTCCCGAGGCGCTCGCGGACGATTACAGTTTTTCTCCGGGACAATACCTGACCCTGCGAACGACCATGGACGGCGAGGAAGTTCGCCGGTCCTATTCGATCTGCTCCGGCCCCGACGACGGCGAATTGCGCATCGCCGTGAAAAAGGTCGATGGCGGCGCCTTCTCGAACTGGGCCGCCGATGAGCTGAAGTGCGGCGATGAACTCGACGTCATGACGCCGACCGGTCGCTTTGGGGTTGCGCCTCAGCCTGCGGAAGCGCGGGTCTATGTGGGTTTTGCCGCCGGCTCCGGCATCACCCCGATCCTTTCGATCGTGAAGGGCGTGCTGGCGCGCGAGCCGAACAGCCGGTTCTTCCTGTTCTACGGTAACCGAACGACGGGCGGCATGCTGTTTCGCGAGGCGCTCGAAGAACTCAAGGATCGCTTCATTGAGCGGTTGTCGGTATTTCACGTCATTTCGGGTGAAGAGCAGGACATTCCGATCCTGCACGGAAGGCTCGATGGCGCGAAGGTGAGGGTGCTGTTGCGATCGCTGGTGCCGGCGGAAAGCGTCGACCATGTCTTCATCTGCGGCCCCATTGGCATGAGCGAGGATATCGAGGCGACCTGCCGGGATATCGGCATCGACGCGGACCGCATTCATGTCGAGCGCTTTGTTTCCGAATTCGGCGGCAAGCCGCGCCCGAAAGCCATCGTGCCGGCGGGCGCGCCGCCGAAGGCCATGGCCGCACTGATCATCGACGGCAAGCGCCGCGAGGTGCCGGTTGCGGAAGGGGAAGCCATTCTCGATGCGGCATTGCGCGCGGGCGTGGATCTGCCGTTCGCCTGCAAGGGCGGCATGTGCTCGACCTGCCGCGCCAAGCTTGTTGAGGGCGACGCGAGAATGGAAGTGAATTACTCGCTGGAGCCGTGGGAACTCGAGAAGGGGTTCATCCTCACCTGCCAGGCGCGGCCCGTGACCGACAGGGTCGTGGTGGATTACGATCATGTTTAGCAGTCGCGAGGTCGTTGACACCTTGCTTGCTTCGTCTCAAGACTAAGACAATTTTCAAAAAACTCGTTGCAACGAGCCCGATACCGGGGAGACCACAGTGAACGTCAAGGCCACGCTATCGCCCGATGATCTCGCGCGCGCCTGCGCGGATGCGATGTGGAAGGATGACGACGCCAGCAAAGGCCTCGGCATGAAAATCGTCGAGGTCAAGCCGGGCCTGGCGACGCTGACGATGACGGTTGAGCCGCATATGGTCAACGGCCAGCGGATCGCCCATGGCGGCTTCATCTTTACCCTTGCCGATTCCGCCTTTGCCTTTGCCTGCAACAGCCACAACGAACGCGTCGTTGCCGCCCAGGGCAACATCACCTTTATCCGGCCGGGCAGGCTCGGCGATCTCCTGGTTGCAACCGCGCGCGAGATTTCACTTAGCGGGCGCTCCGGGATCTACGATGTGCGGGTCACCGTGGGCGATGCCGTGATAGCCGAGTTTCGCGGCCATTCCCGCAGCGTCGGGGGCACGTGGCTGCCGGAGCCGGAAACAGGCGCCAAACAGAAATAACAGAGCTTTGCAGGGAAACGCACGATGGCTTCGACCAACCTTCAGCCCGGATCGAGCGGCTACATCCCGGAGATGGATGAAGCCGAGCGCGCATCGCGTGACGAGATCATGGCGCTGCAGACCAGGCGCCTGGCCTGGTCGCTCGCGCATGCCTACGACAACGTCGCACACTACAAAGAAGCCTTCGACAAGGCCGGCGTGCATCCGTCGGACTTCAGGCAGCTCGCCGATCTCGCCAAATTTCCGTTCACGGCGAAATCGGATCTCCGCGACAATTATCCCTTCAATATGTTCGCGGTTCCGCGCGAGAAATTGGTCCGCGTCCACGCCTCTTCCGGGACCACCGGCAAGCCGATCGTGGTCGGCTATACTCGAGCCGATATCGCGACCTGGTCGACGGTGATGGCGCGCTCGATCCGGGCCGCGGGCGGCCGCACCGGCATGATCATCCACAACGCCTACGGCTATGGCCTGTTCACCGGCGGCCTTGGCGTGCACTACGGTGCGGAGCAGCTCGGCTGCACGGTGGTGCCGATTTCGGGGGGCATGACCGAGCGGCAGGTGCAGCTCATCAACGATTTCCGCCCCGACATCATCACGGTGACGCCGAGCTATATGCTGGCAATCCTGGACGAGTTCAGGCGGCAGGGGCTCGACCCGCGCCGATCGTCGCTGAAGATCGGCATCTTCGGCGCCGAGCCGTGGACCAACGCGATGCGCGCCGAGATCGAGCAATCCTTCGACATGGACGCCACCGACATCTACGGCCTGTCCGAGGTGATCGGCCCCGGTGTCGCGCAGGAATGTATCGAGACCAAGGACGGCCTGCATATCTGGGAGGACCATTTCTATCCGGAGGTGATCGATCCCGAGACCGGCGCGGTGCTGCCCGACGGCGAAAGGGGTGAGCTTGTTTTCACCTCGCTGACCAAGGAGGCATTTCCGATCATCCGCTATCGCACCCGCGATCTGACGCGGCTGTTGCCGGGCACGGCGCGGCCCGGGATGCGGCGGATGGAGAAGGTCACCGGACGTTCGGACGACATGATCATCCTGCGCGGTGTCAACCTGTTCCCGACCCAGATCGAGGAGGTGCTGCTTGCAACCGACTGGTGCGGCGGCCATTTCATTCTCGAATTGACCCGCGACGGCCGCATGGACCAGCTGACCATCCTCGCCGAGGCGCGCCCGGAGAGCTGGGATGGCAGTGGCCTGACCGACCATTCCGAGAAGGTCGCCCATCACATCAAGAGCACGATCGGAATCACCGCCCGCGTCAAGGTGGTCGCGCCGGACACGCTGGAACGCTCGCTCGGCAAGGCGAAGCGTGTTTACGACAAGCGGCCGAAAGAGTAATGGCTGTTCCCGGAGTTTGACTGGAAATGCAGCCCATGATAATGGGCGTCATTCCGGGATGGTGCGCAGCCCCAGACCTCAGATGCGCAATTGCGCATCGTGGTTCGATGCTTTGGATCGCCCCGGAATGAGGTCCTTAGAGGCCTTAATTTGCCGGCTGCATTTCCGGTCGGACCCTCAGCAAGCCCGAGAAAATGGAAAGATCCATGCCGACTGCCCAACCAGACCAGCGACCTCTCGAATTCGATGCGCGCTGCGTGCGTCTGCTGGCAAAGGCCGAAACGCCGGCGGCGCTTTCGCCTGTCATCGAGCGGCGATCGCTGTCGCGGGCGGACAACCAGGTGCTGATCGAGGTCAAGGCGGCGGCCGTCAATCCCTCCGACGTCAAGGCGGCGACCGGCCTGATGGCTTACGCGGTGTTTCCCCGTACGCCCGGCCGCGACTACGCCGGGGTCGTGATCGACGGTCCGGCCGACATGATCGGCCGTGAGGTGTTCGGCTCGTCGGGCGACCTCGGAATCCGGCGTGACGGCACCCACGCCACCCACCTTGCCGTTGAAGCCGACGCCGTGGTGGAGAAGCCGAAGGCCCTGTCGTGGGAAGAGGCCGCCGGGATCGGCGTTCCCTTTGTCACCGCGATCGAAGGCTTTCACCGCGCCGGAATGCCGAGAAAGCACGACACGGTGCTGGTAATGGGCGTCAACGGCAAGGTGGGGCAGGCCGCGGTGCAGATCGCGAGCTGGCGTGGCGCGCGCGTAATCGGCGTGGTGCGCAAGAGCGAGCCCTACGAGGGTCATTCCAACTCCCACGTCGAGGTGATCGACGCATCCGCGACCGACGTGGCGACGCGGGTCCGCGAGCTTACCGATGGCAAGGGCGCCAACATCGTGTTCAACACGGTCGGCGATCCCTATTTCCAGGCGGCACACAAGTCGCTGGCCGTGCGGGGGCGTCAGATTCTGATCGCCGCCATCGACCGGATCGTGCAGTTCAATATCCTCGAATTCTACCGCGGCCAGCACACTTATGTGGGCATCGACACGCTCGGCCTGTCGTCGACCGCGACTGGAACTGCGCTCCGGGATCTCGGTCTCGGCTTCACCGGTGGGCACCTCAAGCCGTTTCCGATCAAGCCAAAAGCGATCTATCCGCTGGAGCAGGCCAAGGCCGCCTTTCTCGCGGTCGCGGGTTCCTCGCGCGATCGAATCATCCTGCGGCCCTAGCGCCTTGGACCGTCATTGCGTTCGCCGGAAGTCTGATGACGGCGCTCGCCACGCGCCGCTTCCGTTGGGAAGGTTATTCATCGCCGCGCCACATGCTGCGCTCGATCGCCGGACCGCCGGGATTTTCGGGATCTAACCAGAACGGCTTCGTTCGGAAAGGAGCGGGGATTTTCGAGAGCGTCTCCGCCAATACGGGTTTGATAGCGACACTGTTTTCGCACAGCCCGATTGGCTGAACGGAATTGCAACATAATCCGCCGTTACACACGATCGGGGCGTCTCCCTTGGACTCAACATTGCGGTCAACATTTGTTGAAAGAGAATTTCAATGGCCAGGAACGCAACTTTATTGGCGACCTGTTTACTTGCCCTCGCTTTTCAAGGCTCCGTCGCCAAGGCGGAGTTGGGGGATCGCATCGAGGCCTACGAAATCTCGAGGGAGGCGTATATCTATGCGTTTCCAATGATCGCCGCGTACAAGGCGATGTACGAATTCAATGTCGACAAGAGGTCGTCGCAGTACAAGGGGCCGTTCAACGCCATCGTCAGTTCTGCAAATGTCTTTACCTACAAAGATACGGCGATCGTGACCCCGAATAGCGATACGCCGTACTCGATGCTGCAAGCCGATTTGCGGGCCGAGCCAATCGTGTTTTGTGTTCCGGCAATCGACAAAGCGCGCTACTATTCGGTGCAGCTCACGGACATGTACTCATTCAATTACGGTTACGTCGGAAGCCGTGCCACCGGAAATGAGGCCGGATGCTACATGATTGCCGGGCCGGGCTGGAAGGGTGACAAGCCCGATGGAATTGCCAAGGTCTTCAACAGCGAAACCCGGTTCGGACTGGTGATCTTTCGTACCCAGCTTTTCAATCCGGCGGACATCGACAATGTCAGGAAAATCCAGGCGCAATACACCGCGCAACCGCTCTCGCAGTTTCTAAAGCAACCTGCGCCGCCTGCGTTGCCGCTTCCAACGTTTCCGCCCTTCTCAGACGACGCTTTCAAGCTCGGCGCGTTTTCCTATCTGAATTTCCTGCTGCAGTTCACGTCGACCATTCCGGCTGAGACGGAATTACGGGCGAAATTCGCCCGCATCGGTATCGGTCCCGGCCTTTCCTATGAATTGCCGAAAATCGGTGATGCCAAGGTTGCGACCGAACTCGGCATCAAGGAAGGCTATGAAGCAATAGCCAAACAAAAAGAGGAAATCGGCAAGGAAGTGAACGGCTGGCGGGTTGGCTCTGCCTTCGGTGACCGCGCCTTCTATAATGGAAACTTCACGCTCCGTGCCGCAGCGGCCCTCGCAGGTATCTACGGTAACGATGCGGTGGAGGCCATGTATCCATTGGCTTCGACGGATAATACGGGAGCGACGCTCGACGGAAGTAAATCCAACTACATGATTACCTTCCCGGCCGGCGCGTATCCTCCAGTCAACGCGTTTTGGTCGTTGACCATGTACGACGGCAAGACGCAGCTCCTGATCGAAAATCCGATCAATCGCTATCTGATCAATTCACCGATGCTGCCGGATCTGAAAAAGAACCCGGACGGTTCACTGACGATCTATGTCCAGAATAAATCGCCGGGCCCGGACAATGAATCGAACTGGCTGCCCGCTCCCGATGGCCCGATTTATATGGTCATGCGTCTGTATTGGCCAAAGGAAGAGGCGCTGAATGGGACATGGAAGCCTGCGCCGGTCGTCTGCATCCAGTGATGCGCGGCGGATGCGGTTGGCGCTGGAAAACGCTCTCCTCAGGCCGTCTGGCGAGAGGTCGCCAGCCGCATCACGTCGAGATAGCCCGGGCGCACTTCCATCCGCTTGATAAAACCCTTCTCGACCAGGAGCCGGTGCGCGTCGGGAAGCCGGTAGCAGGGCAGATACATGAACAGATGATGCTCGGCGTGGTAATTTACCCAATAGGGCGCGATGAAAAGTCGCTCGACCGGACTCGCGAGCGTGGTGCGGGCGTGGCTGAAGGGGTCTTCGGCGGTGGAGGTGCAGGCGTGTTCGGCGATGTTGCGGATGCGCGTCACCAGCGACAGCCAGGTCGCCATTCCAATCACCCAGACGCCCCAATACCAGATGCCCGCGCCCAACAGCCAAAACAGGCCGAACATGATGGCGTTCACGGTGAGGAAGCGCGCCATCTTGTCGGCGCCGCTCGAGACAAAACTCTCGTGCGACACCTCTTCCTCGGCATTGCCGCGCCGGAACAGCGACAGGAACAGCGGCAGCCGCTGCTTCACGAAGGTCTGCCCGGTGAGGTCGCGGATCGCCTTGCGGGTGTAGCTCTCCCTGGTGATCGGAAATGGCGCCGAGAGCGAGAGATCGGGGTCTTCCGGCTGCTGGGTGAATTTGTGATGCTGAAGGTGATAGGAGCGGTAACTCGCGAGGTCGGCGCCAACGGGGACCGCGCACAGCCACTGTCCGACCCATTCATTGATCGCCCGGTTGGCGTGCAAGCCGCCATGGGCGGCTTCATGCATCAGGATCGCCAGGCCGAGCTGGCGCGTGCCGACGACCATCACCGCGATCAGCCATGTCAGGGGATTGGGCCACAGTGTCACCAGCGCGATGCTGGCTGCAATGGTTCCCCAGGCGTGTGCCACCAGCCATAGGCCCCGCGGCGAGCTGCGCGAGGTCAGGTGGCTCCATTCCTCGGGCGAGAAGACCGATTTGGGATCGACGCGTGCCACGACCGGCATGGGCGGCTCCTTGGCATTTTCCAGTTCAGTGGCTTCATCCTTCGGGACGCGCGCCGCAGCCAAATTGATGCAGGCTGCGTACACTTGCCTGCATGCGCGCTCCTCAGGAGGTCTTCCAAACCCTCATGGCGAGGAGCGCGGCAACGCCGCGCGTCCCGAACCATGAGGCCATGGAATCCAGCAAATGATACGCCCGCCCGCCTGTCCGTCAATCGGCCGGCCGCGTGACGATACGAATCTCCGAGGTCAGGGTGCGGTGCACCGGGCACTTGTCGGCGATTTCCATCAACCTCTTGCGCTGTTCCGTATCCAGCGCTCCCTCCATCGCAATGACCATGTCGATCTGGTCGAGGATCCCCTCCCTGGTTTCGCATTCGGCGCAATCCTGCGCATGGATCTTGCTGTGATTCAGCGTCACCGTGGTCCGCTCCAGCGGCAGCGACTTGCGGTCGGCGTAAAGCCGCATGGTCATCGAGGTGCAGGCGCCGAGACCGGCGAGCAGGAAGTCATACGGTCCCGGTCCGGTGTCCTCGCCGCCGGCGGCCGCCGGCTCATCGGCAAGCAGACGATGTTGCCCGATCGTAACCGTCTGCTGGAACTTGCTGTTGCGGGTCTCGCGCACCACGACGTTACGCGGCGCTGCGCCGGGATCGGCGGCTTGCGCTGAAACCACGGGATCGAGATAGCGCGAGGCCCAGGCGGCGATGACGTCGGCGACATAGGCGGAATCCCGCCGATCGCTCAAGAGGTGGTCGGCGCCGGCAAGGGAGACAAAACTCTTGGGATGCCTGGCGGCGACGAAGATGTGGGTCGCGTTGTCGATGCCGACGGTGTCGTCGGTCGGCGCGTGCATGACCAGCAGCGCTTTATGCAGGCCGGCGACGTGCGCCATCAGGTCATGCTCGGCGATGTCGTCGATGAACTGGCGCGTGATCGTGAACGGCCGGCCGGCAAGCGAGACCTCCGCCTTGCCGTGTTTGCGGATGTCCTCGATGCGGTCGGCGAAAAGACCGGTGACATGCGCGGGGTCGGAGGGGGCGGCGATGGTGACGACGGCCTTGGCATCGGGAATTTGCACCGCGGCGGCAAGGATCGCGGCGCCGCCGAGGCTGTGGCCGATCAGGATCGCCGGCGCTTTGCGCGTTTCGCGCAGATGGTCGGCGGCCCGCACCAGATCCGCGACATTGGAGGCAAATGTGGAATTGGCGAAATCGCCTTCGCTGGAGCCAAGCCCGGTGAAGTCGAACCGCAGCACCGCGATGCCCTTTTCCGCCAGCGCCACCGCGATCCGTTTCGCCGCCAGCACGTCCTTGCCGCAGGTAAAGCAATGCGCGAACAGCGCGTAGGCTCGAATCTCGCCTTCCGGCGTATCCAGCGCGGCGGCCAATTGCTGCCCGTCTGAGCCGGTGAATTGAAAGCGTTCGGTCGGCACGGGCAGCCTCCATGTCGGTGGTGGGCTTCCTCTCCCTGCGGGAGAGGGGTGACGCAGATGTCTGACGCCTATCAGTCGCCGGAATAGCGCTGCTCTTCCCAGGGATCGCCGCGATTGTGATAGCCGCGAACCTCCCAGTAGCCCGGCGCATCCTCAGCCAGAAACTCGATGCTTTGCAGCCATTTCGCGCTCTTCCAGAAATAGAGATGCGGAACCACCAGTCGCACCGGGCCACCATGTTCCTGCTCCAGCGGCAAACCCGACCAGCCATGCGCGAGCAGGGCGTCGTCGGCGGCAAAATCCTCCAGCGTCAGGTTGGTGGTGTAACCGTCATGGGAATGCAGCACAACATAACGGGCTTCCTCACGCGGCCGGCACGCCATCAAAAGATCGCGAACGGCCAATCCCTCCCACTGGTTGTCGTAACGCGACCAGGTGGTCACGCAATGGATGTCGGAAACGGATTTCGTCTGCGGCTGGGCGGTGAACTGCCGAAAATCCCAGAAGATCGGATGTTCAACCGCGCCGTAGACGTCGAGCCGCCAGCGTTCGCGGGAAATCTGCGGCAGCACGCCGAGATCGAGAACCGGCCAGTCCCCGGTCAGGTGCTGACCGGGCGGCAGGCGCTGCTGTTGCGGGCGGGAAATCTTTCCGGTGAGGAAGCGGCCCTCGCGCGCCCAGCGTTGCTTGGTGCGCGTGAGCTTGGATTCTGGCGGCTCGTCGCTCTCCTCGGCCATCGCTCATGCCATTATCGCTCGTGACGATCGCTACTCGTGGCGGTGCATCGCCGATTCATGCTTGGTGTCGCGCATGGTTGAATAGATGATCAGCGAGAGAAAGATCATGCCGCTGAGATAGTAGTAGAACCAGTCCTCATGCCCGAGGCTCTTGAAGTACAGCGCGACCGCGGGCGCGGTTCCACCGAACACGGACACCGTGATGGCGTAGGGCAGGCCGACGCCGAGCGCGCGAACCGTGGTCGGGAACAGCTCGGCCTTCACGATGGCGTTGATTGAGGTGTAGCCGGCGACGAAAATCCAGGCCGCGCAAATCAGCAGGAACGCCATCAACGGCGACTTGGTCTCCTTCAGCGTGGTCAGGATCGGTATCGTTGCAAGCGTGCCGACGACGCCGAAAAAGATCAGCACCGGTTTGCGGCCGATCCGGTCGGATATCGCGCCGTAAATCGGCTGCAGCAGGGTTGCGAATACCAGCGTGCCGAAAATCACCAGGGTGGTCTGGTCGGCGGTGAGGCCGACGGACAGTTTGACGAAGGTCTGCATATAGGTCGTGAAAGTGTAGAAGGCGGCGGTGCCACCGGCGGTGAGGCCTACGACGAGCAACAGCTCGCGCGGATATTTCAGGAGACCTACAATCGATCCTGTCGGTTTCGCGAGCTTGCTTGCTTCCTCGAACGCCTCGGTCTCGTGCAGATTGCGCCGCATCACCGCGGCAACGACCGCCAGCACCGCGCCGATCAGGAAGGGAATCCGCCAGCCCCATTCCTGCAGCTCCTGCGGCGTCAGAAACACCTTTTGCAGCAACAAGAGGACAATGATCGCGGTGAGCTGGCCGCCGATCAGCGTGACGTATTGAAAGCTTGAATAGAAGCCGCGATTTTTGGCATCGGCGACTTCGCTGAGATAGGTAGCGCTGGCGCCGTATTCGCCGCCCAGGCTCAAACCCTCGATGACGCGCGCGATCGCCAGGATTGCCGGCGCGGCCATGCCGATTGAGGCATAGGTCGGCGTGACCGCGATGATCAACGAGCCGAAGCACATGCATACCACCGACAGCGTCAGCGACAATCGCCGGCCATGGCGGTCGGCAATGTAGCCGAACATCCAGCCGCCGAGCGGCCGCATCAGGAACGTCGCGGCGAACAGCACGGCTGCGTTGAGCTGCTGCACCACCGGGTCGCTGTTCGGAAAGAAGGCCGGCGCAAAGTACAGCGCGAACGCCGTGTAGGCATAAAAATCATACCATTCGACGAGATTGCCGATGGAACCGATGAAGATCGCCTTTACCCGGCGCTCTACGTCGCGGATGTCGAGGCTGTCGTCGGCATTCAGGCTTGCAGCATGATCGATCACGTTTGGTTCCCCGGAGGCCACGAATGAGCACTATGGATGAAAGAGCAAGAAACGACGGCTCAGCCGGCCCTTCCGAACAGTATCGGGAGTTGCCGCGGCCCGCGCACGGTACCTTCCGACCACGTCACCTTGCCGGCCGGGTCGAGCCTGAATTGCGGAATCCGCTTCAGCCATTCCTCGATCGCAACCGTCATCTCCATCCGCGCCAGGTTAGAGCCGACGCAGCGGTGAATGCCAAGGCCGAACGCGGCGTGAGGGTTTTGCTTGCGGTCGATCACGACCTTGTCGGCATCCGGAAAGACGGCGGGGTCGCGGTTGGCGGCGGGAAACGACAACAGGACCATGTTGCCGGGCTTGACCGGACAGCCGCTGATTACGGTCTCCTTCATCACCTCGCGCGCCATCGTTACCGGCGAATAGGCGCGCAGGAATTCCTCGATTGCGCTGGGCATCAGCTCAGGCTCCGCGATCAGACGCTCGCGATCGGCAGGGGTTTTCGCCAGGTGCCACAGCGAGGCCCCGATCGCGCTCCAGGTGGTGTCGATGCCGGCGATCAATAAAAGCCGCAGCGAACCCAGCACGTGCGCATCCGACAGCGGTTGACCGTTCTTGTCCCGCGCGTTCATCAGCGTCGAAATCAGATCGTCGGTGGGATGTTTCTTGCGATGTTCGATATGCCCGACGAAATAGCCGCTCATTTCCTGAACCGCTTTCATCAGGACGCTTTCGTCCCTGATGCCCAGTTCGAGGATCTCGTGAATCCACTTGATGAAGAGTTCGCCGTCCTTTTCCGGGATACCTAGCATGTGAGCGATCGCGCGAACCGGAATGTGCTTGCTGTAGCTCGCGGCGGCGTCGCACCCCTCGTCCTCGATGAATTCATCGATCAGCTCGTTGCAGATTGCGCGAACCCGGGGTTCGAGTTTCTTCATGGCGTCGGGCGTGAACGGTGGCAGCAGCAGCTGCTTGGCCGGCTTGTGCTCCGGCGGATCTGACGTAATAGGCGGCGAAGGGACCACCGGTTCCGGCCGGACGGAGCGCACCACGACGCGGCGCGATGAAAAATGCTCGGTGTCGTAGGCGATCTGCTTCACCGCCTCGAAGCTGGTCGGCAGGTAGCAACCGAGGAAGCGTTCGGTGTGAACCACCGGGCTTTCGGCCCGAAGTTGGTCCCAGATCGGATACGGATTTTCCGTCCATCGCGGATCGGTATGGTCGAAATCGTGAACCCAATCGTAAACGGGGGAATGATCGGACATCAGTTGGTTTCCTCTTGGTTCCGCTCGTCCAAACTATACGTTCGTCAATGGGCTGAATTTCCCGGGCGAGGCAGGTCTATTCCTCGATGACCTCGATCGCAATTTCCGGACAATTGGCCTGGGCGAGCCACGCCTTGTCTTCAAGCCCCTTGGGAACGGAGCCGTCGCCGATCTCGTGCGCGTTGCCGAATTGATCGAGCTCGAACAGTTCGGGCGCCAGCGACTTGCAGCGGGCGTGGCCCTGACATTTCTCCTGGTCGACGCGAACTCTCAATTTTCCGGACATTTCAGGCGTTCCCCTTTCGGTCGCGCCTGTGGCGGCGCATTTGTCTTTGTTGATCGATTATAGCGGTGCGAACGCCATTCACCAGCGTCCAAATCGGGACTTTCCCCGGCGGTATTTCACGCCGGGAGCGGCTGCGGCGCCGGCCGCGGATCGATCGGGGTCGTGCCGCGCAGACCCAGAATATCTTCCAGCACCCTGGCGCCGGCGAGGAGCCGTGCCTCGCCGCGCGGCGCCGCCACCATTTGCAACCCGACCGGCAGGCCCGAGGCGGTGAATCCGCACGGCAACGACAGCGCCGGGCAGCAGGTCAGCGTGATGGCATACACGATGCCAAGCCACTCGACGTAGTTGTCGAATTTCCTGCCCGCGCATTCGGCGACATAGCGGTTCTCGACCGGAAATGGTGCGACGATGGTCGCGGGCGTCAGCAGCAGGTCGTAGGTCTTGAAGAATTCCAGCATGCGCGCGGTCATGGCGACGCGCTGCGCTTCCGCGCGCTCGAGCTGCTCGACCGAAAGCTTGAGGCCCTGCTCGATGTTCCAGATCACCTCCGGCTTCAGCTGATCGCGCTTGTCGCGCAAAAGCGCGGCCTTGCTGATGGCGAAATCAAACGCGCGCAGCACGTGGAAACATTCATGGGCTTCACGCAGATCGGGATGCGCTTCCTCGACGATCGCCCCGGCCGCGGCGAAGCGCGAAGCCGCTTTCCGGGTGATGGCAGCGACCTCGGGATCAACGGGAGTAATGCCGAGATCGGGCGAATAGGCGACGCGCTTCGGCCCTTGGCCGGAGCGCGCGGCCGACAGAAACGATGCCGGCAGCGCGGGCAGGGAGAGCGGATCGGCGGGATGCTCGCCGCTCATGGCATCCAGCAGCAGCGCAAGATCCTCGACATTGCGCGCCATCGGGCCCTGGACGCCCAGATTACGATCGATCTTCGCGACCGGGGTGTGAGCGACGCGGCCGATGCTCGGCCGCATGCCGACGATGCCGCAGAAGCTTGCGGGATTGCGCAGCGAGCCACCCATGTCGGAGCCGTGGGCAAGCCATGCCATTCCGGTGGCGAGCGCGACGGCGGCGCCACCCGAGGAGCCGGCGGCGGAGCGCGAGGTGTCCCAGGGGTTGCGCGTCGCGCCGAAGACTTCGTTGAAGGTGTTGGCGCCGGCGCCGAATTCCGGCGTGTTCGATTTGGCGTAGATCACTCCGCCATTGTCTTCGAGATGCTCGACCAGAAGATCGGAGCGCGCAGGGACGTTGTCCCTGTAGATGGGCGAGCCCTGCGTGGTCAGTACGCCCGCGACGTTGGTGAGGTCCTTGATCGGGATGGGCATGCCTGCCAGCAGGCCGCGACTGCCGGCGGGCTTCTGCATCAGCGCGCTGGCGCGGGCCCGGGCGCGATCGAAGCACAAGGTCGGCAAGGCGTTGACCGCGCCGTCGACCTCGGCGATGCGCCGCTCCAGCACGTCCAGCAGATCGAGCGGCGTGACTTCGCCGGAGTTGAGTTTATCGACGATCGCGCATGCCGTCGCCCGTACCAGCCCTTGATCAGATGTCATCCGGATCTCCCATCCCACCGCTTTTTCGATAGCGGATTGTGTAGCCCTGTAAAACATTTTGCGGCAAAGTGGAAACGCGACATCAATCCGGAGATCTGAGCATGACCACGCCGTTCGATGCGCCCGACTGGCGCGCCCTGAGCCAGCAGGACCTCGACCGTGGCCTCAACAACGGCGCTGCCGTGGCCGGAAGCGGTGACATGGTCGGTAGCTGGGACCGGCGGTCGGCCGAACTGCGCGCAACTCGTTCCGACCATCTCGACCTCCGCTATGGGCCGCGCGAGCGCAACCGCATCGACTTCTTCAAGGCGGCCGCGAACGCGCCGACGCTGTTGTTCATCCACGGCGGCTACTGGCAGATGCGGGCCAAGGAGAATTTCGCGCTATTTGCCGGCGGCCCCATGGCGCATGGCATCAATGTCGCCCTGATCGGCTACACGCTCGCACCGGAAGCAACGCTCGATCAGATCGTCGCCGAGATCCATGCGGGAATCGATTATCTGGCCGGACGCTTGCCCGATCTCGGCGGCGATGTGAACCGGATCGCGGTTTCCGGATGGTCGGCCGGTGGCCATCTGACGGCGATGGCGATCTCCAACCCGCGGATCAAAGGCGGCGTGGCCATCAGCGGCATCTACGATCTCGAGCCGATCCGCCACAGCTATCTCAACGAGAAGCTCGGGCTTGATGAGGCGGCGTCCCACCGCAACTCGCCGATGATGCAGGCGGAAGGCGCAATCAAGCCGCTGGCGCTGACGGTCGGGGCTGCGGAACTGCCGCTACTGCGCAAGCAGACCGCTGACTTCGCCGGTCATCGCGCCAAATACGGATTGCCGGTGAGCTATGAAGAGATCCCCGGCGCCAATCATTTTACCATCATGGACGAGATGCTCTCGCCCAAGGGGCGGATCACAGGGATGATCCGGCAGTTGTTCGGGCGGATGTAGGCATTATCCGTCATTGCGAGAAGCGTAAGCGACGAAGCAATCCATTCTTCCTTCTTGGCTTCCATGGATTGCTTCGCTCCGCTCGCAATGACGGTGGTGGCCGCTTGACTACCCCCAACCCGCGGCGATGCCGCCGTCGACGGTGAAGATCACGCCCGACGTATAGGCGGAGCGGTCGGAGGCGAGGAACGCCATCAGGTCGCCGATTTCGCGCGCATGCGCAGGCCGGCCGAGCGGCAGGCCCTTTTGAAATTCCTTGTAGCGGTTCTCGTCGCCGAACTGGTTTTTCGCGCGGGTTTTCAAAAGCGTGACGTGGCGGTCGGTGCCGACCGGGCCGGGATTGATCCCGACCACGCGAATATTGTCGGCGAGACTCTTGCTGCCGAGGGTGCGGGTGAACGACATCAGCGCGGCGTTGCCGGTGCTGCCGCAGATGTAATTGGCGTCGAATTTTTCGCCGGCAACCCCGATATCGTTGACGATGACGCCATGCCCGCGCGCCTTCATCTGCGCATAGACGGCCCGGGTGATGTTGATATAGCCGAACACCTTCAGTTCCCAGGCGTGGCGCCAGGTCGCCTCGTCGATCTTGTCGATCGAGCCGCCCGGAATGTCGCCGGCATTGTTGACGAGGATGTCGATATCGGCGGCGTCCTTCACGAGCCGCGCGATGTCCTCGGGCTTGCGCAGGTCGACGACATGGGCGGTCGCGTCGATCTGGTGGGCCGATCGCAAGCGGTCCGCGAGCGCCTTCAGCTGATCGCCGCTGCGGGCGGCAAGGCGGAGATGACAGCCTTCTTCGGCAAAGGCTTCGGCGGCGGCCGCGCCAATGCCCTTGGATGCGCCGGTGATCAGGACGCGTTTGCCGCGCAGATGAAGATCCATGGGGTTGCTCGCTTGATGGGAGATTTCTGAAAGGGGGGTGAAGGAGTGAGTTTCAACTGTTATGCCGCCGCCGCCGAGGCGGTCAACATTGCAGTGCAGCGTTGCACCTTGGCTGCGTTTGGTCCATTGCAATCCCATCATAAAATGGCTTTACCAGCGCAGGCCTGCCTCTCAAGGAATCTCTCGATGAGCAACGAAAAAAAGCAATACCGGATCGCGGTCATTCCCGGCGACGGGATCGGCAAGGAAGTGGCTCCGGAAGGCCTGCGCGTTCTGGAGGCAGCCGCGAAGAAGCACGGTGTTTCCGTGCATTTCGATCATTTCGATTTCGCCTCCTGGGACTATTACGAAAAGCACGGCGAGATGATGCCGGATGACTGGAAGGAGAAGATCGGCAAGCACGACGCGATCTATTTCGGCGCGGTCGGCTGGCCCGCCAAGATTCCCGATCACGTTTCGTTGTGGGGGTCGCTGATCAAATTCCGTCGCGAATTCGACCAGTACGTCAACCTGCGCCCGGTGCGGCTGATGCCGGGGGTGCCGTCGCCGCTCGCGGGCCGCAAGCCCGGCGATATTGATTTCTGGGTGGTGCGGGAGAACACCGAAGGCGAATATTCATCCGTCGGCGGCCGCATGTTCCCGGATACCGAGCGCGAATTCGTCACCCAGCAGACCGTGATGACGCGTATCGGCGTCGATCGCATCCTGAAGTTTGCGTTTGAACTCGCGCAATCGAGGCCAAAGAAGCACCTGACCTCGGCGACGAAATCCAACGGCATCTCGATTACGATGCCCTATTGGGACGAGCGCGTGGAGGCGATGGGCAAGAAATATCCAAAGGTGAAGTGGGACAAGTACCACATCGACATCCTGACCGCGAATTTCGTGCTGCATCCGGACTGGTTCGACGTCGTGGTCGGCTCGAACCTGTTCGGCGACATCCTCTCGGATCTCGGGCCGGCCTGCACCGGCACCATCGGCATTGCGCCCTCCGGCAACATCAATCCGGAAGGGAATTTCCCTTCCGTGTTCGAGCCGGTGCACGGCTCGGCGCCGGATATCGCGGGCCAGGGCATTGCCAATCCGATCGGCATGATCTGGTCCGGCGCGATGATGCTGGAACATCTTGGCCAGAAGGAAGCCGCTGCCTCCATCGTCACCGCGATCGAGCGCACGCTCGGCGAGCGCACGCTGCGCACAAGGGACCTCGGCGGCAACGCCGACACGATGGCGTGCGGCAAGGCGGTCGCGGAGATGGTGGAGTGAGTGGGCCGTTTCCCCTTGGCCGGATACTCCCGGTAAATCGGTTGACGGCTGCGAATAGAACTGAGAATGTTTTCGCGTACTTGTTTCTTAATTTTTTTGGGCTTTCAAAATGTATCGGATCGCATGTTTTTTTGCGGCATTTCTTTGGAGCACCGCGAATCCAACCGCAGCACAGGCGGCGGACGACATTACCGATTGCTATTCCATTGGCACCGAAAACTACAATGAATTTAGCTTTTTCGACAGAGGGCTGCAGGCGTGTAACCGGTTGATTGCCAAAGGTTCTGGCAAGGAGCAGTTGTCGAGAGCTTATGCCGGTCGCGGGGCTTGGCAGTTCAAAAAGAAAAACTATGATGCGGCGCTGGCCGACTATGATCGCGCCTTATCCATCGACGCGGAAAATATCGAGTTTTACGACTATCGGGCCGATGCCTGGATGGCTAAAGGCGACCTGAGCCGCGCCATTGACAATTACGACCAGGTAATCCGACTGGATCCGACCTACGCTGCCGCTCACTACAGTCGCGGACGTGCGTATGAGAAAATTGGCGAAATCGACCGCGCGCGCGCCAGCTATCGAGCGGCGTTGGTACCTCCGAGGGAGCGCAAACAGAAGATGCAGGAGCGCATCCAGGAATGGGCGCAGGTAAATGCTGAGAAGCGCCTGAAAGCGTTGGATGAGCAGCCTTCCAAATGATGGTTGCCTGAATGGTGGACTTCGCCACGCGATCGAGCGGACGCTCGGCGAACGCACGCTGCGCACAAGGGATCTCGGCGGCAACGCTGACACGACAACGTGCGGCAAGGCGGTCGCGGAGATGGTGGAGTAGGGGGAGCCTCGTTCCTTCGTCGTGGTCGTCCCTGCGAAAGCAGCGACCCATAATCACAAGCGTCCGTCGTTGTTTTGGCTGGCGGCCCCTGCCTTGCGCAACAAGGCGGCCGGTGGTTACGGGTCCCGGCTCAAGGCCGGGACGACGACGAGGAGTGCAGTTTGCCTCACCCGTTCGCAATCCTGCGGCAATGCTCCCAGGCCGCATGAATAAGATTTTCGCTGGCTTCTGGCGTGCGGAACGCCGAATGCGCCGATAGCGTGACGTTCGGCAATTTTATCAGCGGATGATCGGCCGGCAGCGGCTCGATATTGAACACGTCGAGCCCGGCATGGCGGATGTGGCCCGACTTGAGCGCCTCGATCATCGCGGCCTCGTCCACCATCGCGCCGCGCGCGGTGTTGACGAGGATGACGCCCGGCTTCATCGCCGCAATGCGTTCGCGCGAAAGGAAGCCGCGGGTCTCGTCGTTGAGCAACAGGTGCAGCGAGACGACGTCGCTCTGCGCCAGCAGCGCGTCGAGCGCGACGAAGTCGGCGCCGGCAAATTGCTTCGGCGACCGGTTCCAGGCGACGACCCGCATGCCGCTGCCGAGCGCGATGCGTGCCACCTCCGCGGCGATGCCGCCAAAGCCGATCAGGCCGATCGTCTTGCCGGTGAGCTGCATGCCGTCTTCGCGCAGCCAGTTGCCGGCGCGCATCTCGCGGTCCATTTGCGCGATGCCGCGCGCCGCCGCCCACATCAGCGCGATCGCGCATTCGGCGACCGCCGTGTCGCCATAGCCCTTGATCAGATGAACCTCGATGCCGAGCTGGCCGAGCTCTTCCGGATTCATGTAGCTGCGCGCGCCTGTCCCCAGAAACACGACGTGTTTCAGGCCATTGCAGCGGCGCGCAACGTCGGTCGGCAGAGCCGTGTGATCGATGATGACGATCCCGGCGCCATCGAGCAGCGCGGGGATTTGCTCCGGCGTGATGTCGGCATCGCGGTTGACGCGCACGGGTGGATCGCCGGCCTTGTTCTGCCGCTCGAAAATATCCGCCAGCGATCCGTTGGCGTCGACAAAAACTCCGCGCACGGAAGTCTCCTTGTTTTCAGCATGCTCAGTCAGGAGGCGACGCCCGCGAGTGCCAGCACGGTGTGCATCAACACGTTGGCGCCTGCCGTGCAATCCGCTTGCGTGGCGTCCTCCAGCTCGTTGTGGCTGACGCCATCCTTGCAGGGCACGAAGACCATCGCGGCGGGAATCTTCGTATTCAGGTTGCAGGCGTCATGACCGGCGCCGGAGGTGATGCGGCGGTGGGAAAAGCCGAGCGCCTTTGCGGCGTTCTCCACCGCATCGACCAGTTTCGGATTGAAATGCGTCGGCGGCTTGCGCCAGACCAGATCAAGCGTGACGTCGACCTTGCGCCGCGCGGCGATTTCGGCAATGGCGGCGCGCAGATCGCCGTCGAGCGCGTCCATGATCGCGGCGTCCGCACTGCGGCAATCGACAGTGAAGGCGATCTCGCCGGGGATGACGTTTCGCGAGGGTTTTGCGATCACGGCCTCGCCGATGGTGCCGACCGCTTTGGGGCCGTGCTTCCTTGCGATGGCCTCCATCGCCAGCACGATCTCCGATAGCGTCGCCAGCGCGTCGCGGCGCAGCGGCATCGGCGTCGAGCCGGCATGGCTCTCGAAGCCGGTGATCTTGCCGTCATACCACAGCACGCCCTGGCCGGAATCGACCACGCCGATGGTCTTGCCCTCGGCCTCCAGAATCGGGCCCTGCTCGATGTGCAGTTCGACGAAGCTTGAAAATTTCTGCCGGCCGACCGGGCTTTCGCCGCGATAGCCGATGCTGTCCAGCGCCTCGGCCACGGTGACGCCCTCGGCGTCCTTGCGCGACAGGATATCGTCGGTGGTGAAGTCGCCGACATAGGCGGCCGACGCCATCATCGCCGGCGCGAAGCGCGAGCCTTCCTCGTTGGTCCAGTTGACGATGCAGATCGGGATTTCGGTCTCGATCCCGGCATCGTTCAGCGTGCGGACGACCTCGAGCGCCGCCAGCGTGCCGAGCACGCCGTCGAACTTGCCGCCGGTCGGCTGGGTATCCAGATGCGAGCCAAGCCCGACCGGTGGCTTTGTCATGTCGCGGCCCTTGCGAAGTGCGAACATCGAGCCGAGCGCGTCGACATGCACGTCGAGGCCGGCGGCTTCGCAGGCGCTGCGGAACCAGTCGCGCACCTGCTTGTCCTCAGGCCCGAGCGTCAGCCGGCGCACGCCGCCCTTCGGCGTGGCGCCGAATTTCGCGGTTTCGTGAATCGTGTCCCAAAGTCTCGTGGAATCGATTTGCAGATTGGATGCGACAGGGGTCATGAAGCCATTCCAGCCGTCAGATGATGCGCGCGCGTGGTCATTTTCAATGACGCGCCTGCAGCGGCGCGTCAATAACCGCGGCCGAGTCTTGTGCGATCCTGGCGGCGAGATCGGCGACCAGTTCGACCGCGAGCGTGTCGGGCGAAGCCAGCCAGCTTGCCGAGAACGTCAGCGGCGGGATCTTGAGGTCGGTCGACAACAGCTGCAGCCGCCCGTCCGCCAGCTCATTTTCGACGATCGATGTGGGGATCACGGCGATGCCGAGTCCTTCGGTGGCCATGTGGATGACGGTCGCGAGCGAGGCGCTGGCGTGCAGCCGGATCGGCGGCAGATCGGGCCGGTTGAACAGCGAGCGCACGATCTCGTAAGGCTGCGACTTGCGCGGAAAGGTAATGATCGGAAACTTCGCCAGGTCCTGCACCTTCAAGGGTCCGTTGCCGAGGCCGAGCGAAGGACTGGCCAGAACGCCGATCGGATAGTCACACAATACGCGGTTGCGCACGCTGGAGGCGGCCAACGGCCCGAGCATGAAAGCGAGCTCGATTTCCTGCCCCAAGAGCCGCGCGCTCAGGTTCGGCGTGATGTCGACCTCGATCTCCAGCGACAGATTGGGATGGGCGATGTTGACGCTCTTGATCAGCCGCGACAGCCAGGTGTGCACGATGGTTTCGGCAACGCCGAGCCGCAACACGCCGCGCATCGCCGAGCGGTCGCCGACTTCCGCCATCATCTCCGAGCGCAGGCTGATCAGCTTCTCCGCATAGACCATCAATTGCCGGCCGCTCGGGGTCGGCGAGACGACGCGGTGATCGCGATTGAGGAGTTTGACCCCCAACTCGCGCTCGAGCTGGGCGATCCGTTGCGAGATGGCGGGTTGGGTGGTGTTGAGCCTCTGGCCGGCGCCTCGGAAGCTGCCAAGCGTCACCACCCACAGGAATGTCTCGATAGACTTGAAGTCCACCATGCAACGCGGCTCCATTTGATAAATTCTGGTTATCCAACATGATTAGAAAGTAAGATTAGACTTTATAGTACGCTTGGGTTTCACTGCTGTCGAGATAATGGGCAGAGCGATCTCATGACCATTCTGGCGGCAGGGCAGCATTTCCACGAAAGCCAGGATGAGCTTCCGAGCCGGCAGGCGCGCCTCGCGTGCCGGGCCGGCATGGCCACCACCACCGCCGGCATCGCCAACGGGTTCGTCCAGGGCAATCTCGCGATCCTGCCGGAAAAGCTCGCGGCCTCGTTTCACCGCTTCTGTCAGCTCAATCCCAAGCCATGTCCGATCATCGGCATGTCCGAGGTGGGAGACCCGCGCATCCCATCGCTCGGGATCGACCTCGATATCCGCACTGACCTGCCGCGCTACCGCGTCTGGCGCGACGGCGAGGTGGTCGAGGAGCCGACCGACATCATGGCGCATTGGCGCGACGATCTGGTCGCGTTCGTGCTCGGTTGCTCGTTTTCATTCGAGGAAGCGCTGATGGCGGACGACCTGCCGATCCGCCACATCGAGCGCGGAGTTCGCGTGCCGATGTATCGCACCAATATCGATTGCCTCCCCTCGGGACCGTTCGCCGGCCCCATGGTGGTGTCGATGCGGCCGTTCAAGCCGGCGCAGGCGATCCGCGCGGTGCAGATCACCTCGCGGTTTCCCTCGGTGCACGGCGCGCCGGTTCATCTCGGTCATCCGCATTCGATCGGGATCGCGGACATCGCAAAGCCCGACTATGGCGACGCGGTACCGGTCGAGGCCGACGAGATTCCGGTGTTCTGGGCATGCGGTGTGACGCCGCAGGCGGTGATCGCGGCCGCCAGGCTGCCGTTTGCGATCACGCATGCGCCCGGGCTGATGCTGGTGACGGACTTGCGCAACAAGGAGCTTGCTGTGCTCTAATGGGCAGCTCCTGCCGTTCTTTGAGGCTTTACGCTTCCATTCAATCGTTTCATCGATAGAAGCCGACAGACAAAGGATATCCCGATGACCATCTCTCGCCGAAACGTTTTGCTTGGCGCCACCGCGAGCGCCGCGCTGCTGCCGGTGGCGGCACGGGCGCAGACTTCCGAAGTCGTGATCGGCGTGATCTATCCGCTGTCCGGGGCCAGCGCGCAGATCGGCGTCGATGCCCAGAAGTCGTTTGATACCGCGGCCGAGGTCATCAACAAGAGTTTCGATTTCGATCTGCCGCTGGCGCGCGGCGAGGGGTTGCCCGGCCTTGGCGGCGCCAGGATCCGCCTCGTATTCGCCGATCACCAGGCCGATCCGCAGAAGGGCCGCGCCGAAGCCGAACGCCTCATCACCCAGGACAAGGTGTGCGCGATCATCGGCACCTATCAGAGCGCGGTCGCGGTCACCGTCAGCCAGATCTGCGAACGCTACCAGATCCCCTTCATCTCGGCCGACAACTCTTCCCCGAGCCTGCACCGTCGCGGTCTGAAGTTCTATTTCCGCGCCGCCCCCCATGACGAGATGTTCTCGGCCGCGATGTTCGACTTCTTCGATGCCATGAAGAAGAAGGGCACCAGGATCGAAACCCTGGCGTTGTTCCACGAGGACACCATTTTCGGCACCGACTCTGGAAACGCGCAGCTCAAGCTCGCCAATGAGCGCGGTTACAAGGTGGTTGCCGATATCAAATACCGCGCCAACTCGCCGTCGCTGTCGGCCGAAGTGCAGCAGATCAAGGCCGCCAATGCCGACGTGCTGATGCCCTCGAGCTACACCACCGACGGCATCCTGCTGGTGAAGACCATGGCCGAACTCGGCTACAAGGCCAACGCCATCGTCGCGCAGGACGCCGGCTTCTCCGAAAAGGCGCTGTACGACGCGGTCGGCGACAAGCTCGAAGGCGTGATCTCGCGGGGCTCTTTCTCGCTCGATCTCGCCGCCAAGCGGCCGATGGTCGGCAAGGTCAACGCCATGTTCAAGGAGAAGTCGGGCAAGGACCTCAACGATTTCTCGTCACGGCAGTTCATGGCCCTGATCGTGATGGCGGAAGCCATCAATCGCGCCAAATCGACCGACGGCGACAAGATTCGCGAGGCGCTGGTCGCCACCAACATCCCGGGCGAGCAGACCATCATGCCCTGGAAGCGCGTGAAGTTCGACGACTTGGGCCAGAACAACGATGCCGATCCGGTGTTGCTGCAATATGTCGGCGGCAAGTTCGTCACGATCTTCCCGCCGCAGGCCGCGGTCGCCGAAGCCATCTGGCCGATGAAGTAAGATGGGATCTTCGCGTCGCGCCCCGAAGTCGGCCCTCATCCTGAGGAGCTTGCGAAGCAAGCGTCTCGAAGGATGGACGTATCGCTCGGACTCGTGGCCATCCTTCGAGACGCGCGCCAGGCGCGCTCCTCAGGATGAGGGGCTCCGTCGGGAGCAAGGCCGGTGACAGCCGAAACCATCATCCAGAGTCTCGCCAGTGGCCTGCTGATGGGGCTGCTCTACGGCCTGATCGCCGTTGGACTGGCGCTGATCTTTGGCCTCATGGATGTGGTGAATTTCGCCCACGGCGAATTCCTCATGATCGCGATGTACGCGACGTTCTTTTTGTTCGCGTTTTTTGCCGTCGATCCATTGCTGTCGGCGCCGCTGGTCGCGGCCGCGCTGTTCGTGTTCGGCGCGGTGGTTTATCTCCTGGTCGTGCGCTTTGCGGTGCGGGCGAAAGCCAATGCCGGCATGGTGCAGATCTTTTCGACCTTCGGGCTGGCCATCGTGATGCGCGGGCTGGCGCAGTTCTTCTTCACGCCCGACTATCGCAGCGTCACGCATTCATGGCTGGGCGGCAAGACCATCTCGATCGGGGGAATCTTCCTGCCCGTTCCGCAATTGTTTGGCGCGGGGCTGGCGATCGCCGCGTTCGGCGCGCTTTATTTCTTCATCAACCGTACCGATTTCGGCCGCGCCCTCGAGGCGACCCGCGAGGATGCCGGCGCGGTGGCGCTGGTCGGCATCGACAAGAACAGGGTGTTCGCGCTGGGCTGGGGCCTGGGCGCCGCGCTCGTGGGTCTGGCCGGCGTCATCATGGCGATGTTCTTCTACATCTATCCCGATGTCGGCGCGTCGTTCGCGCTGATCGCCTATGTCACGGTGGCGCTCGGCGGCTTCGGCAGCGTGTTCGGCGCCTTTGCCGGCGGGCTCATCGTCGGCCTCGTCGAGGCCACGACCGCCTTGATCCTGCCGCCGTCGCTGAAATCGGTCGGCATCTACGCGGTCTATCTGCTGGTGGTCTTCATCCGGCCGCGCGGCCTGTTCGGGTCGATCTGATGGATACGACCTTCGCCCAGCGCCGCCGCCGCGACCTCTTCGTCGCCGCCTGTCTTGCGGCCATTGCCGCACTGGTGCCGCTGTTCGTGAAGGACGTCTACGTCCAGAACATCATGGTGCTGACCTTGATGTACGCGGCGCTGTCGCAGAGCTGGAACATCCTTTCCGGCTATTGCGGGCAGATCTCGCTCGGCCACGCGCTGTATTTCGGGCTCGGCGCCTACACCACGGCACTTCTATTCACCAAATTCGGCGTGCTGCCGTGGTTCGGCATGATCGGCGGCGGGCTGATATCGGCTGGCATTGCGATGGCGCTCGGCTATCCCTGCTTCCGCCTGCGCGGACATTATTTCGTCATCGCCACCATCGTCATTGCCGAGACCGCGCTGCTGCTGTTCCAGAACTGGGACTGGGCGGGTGCCGCGCTCGGCATCGATATTCCCGTGCGCGGCGACAGCTGGCTCAAATTCCAGTTCACGCGCAGCAAGCTGCCGTATTTCTATTTCGCACTGGCGCTCGCCTGCGTCGCCTGGCTCGTGACCTGGTGGCTTGAGGATTCCAAGTGGGGGTATTGGTGGCGCGCCGTGAAGGACAATCCCGATGCCGCAGAAAGTCTTGGCGTGGTCGTGTTCAATTCCAAGATGGGGGCGGCGGCGGTGTCGGCGTTTCTCACCGCGGTCGGCGGCAGTTTTTACGCCCAGTTCGTGTCCTATATCGATCCCGAAAGCGTCATGGGCTTTCAGTTCTCGCTGTTGATGGCGCTGCCCGCGGTGCTGGGGGGCATCGGCACCTTGTGGGGCCCGATGCTGGGGGCCGTCATTCTGATTCCGCTGACCGAGCTTACGCGCTCCTTCATCGGCGGCTCCGGCCGCGGCGTCGACCTGATCGTGTACGGCACGCTGATCGTGCTGATCTCGCTGGCGCGCCCGCAAGGTTTGGTCGGGTTGTTCGCCGGCCGGCGCAAGGAAGCCGTGCAATGACGGCGCTGCTCGAAACCAAGGGCGTCTGGCAGCGCTTCGGCGGCCTGATCGCCAACAGCGACATTTCGATCTCGGTCGGGCGCGGCGAGATCGTCGGGTTGATCGGCCCCAACGGCGCGGGCAAGTCGACGCTGTTCAATCTGATCGCGGGCGTGCTGCCGCCGACGCAAGGCTCCATTCTGTTCGACGGCGAAGACGTCACCGCGTTGCCGGCGGCGGAGCGCTGCGAGCGCGGCATCGGCCGCACCTTTCAGGTCGTCAAAAGCTTCGAGACCATGACGGTCATCGACAACGTCATCGTCGGCGCGCTGATCCGCACCACCATCATGCGGCAGGCGCGCCGCAAGGCCCATGACGTGCTGGAATTCTGCGGGCTCGCCGGCCGCGCCGACGTGCTCGCGAGCCAGCTGATCCCGTCGGAAAAACGCCGCCTCGAAGTCGCCCGCGCGCTCGCCACCGAACCGAAGCTGCTGCTGCTCGACGAGGTGCTGACGGGACTGACGCCGATCGAGGCGCAGACCGGCGTGGAACTGGTGCGAAAGGTGCGCGCCACCGGAGTTACCGTGTTGATGGTCGAGCACGTCATGGAGATCGTGATGCCGCTGGTCGATCGCGCCATCGTGCTCGATCTCGGCAAGGTGCTGGTCGAGGGCAAGCCTGCGGACATCGTTCGCGATCCGAAAGTCATCTCGGCCTATCTTGGGGATCGTCATGCTGTCGGTGCATGAAGTCACCACCGCCTATCAGGGGCTGGTCGCGCTCTCGGCGGTCAGCATTGAAGTCGCCAAAGGCGAGATCGTCTGCGTCGCCGGCGCCAATGGCGCCGGCAAATCGACGCTGCTGAAATCGATCGCCGGCGCCGAGCGGCCGCGCGCCGGAACCGTCAGCTTCGACGGCAGGCGGATCGACGGCATGGCCCAGCACATGATCACCGCGCGCGGCATCGCCTATGTGCCGGAAAACCGCCGGCTGTTTCCGCGCCTTTCAGTGCGCGACAATCTGCGGCTCGGCAGCTATCTCTATCGCGGCACGTCGGATCGCGACGAGCCCCTGGCGCTGGTGTTCAAGCTGTTTCCGCGGTTGTCCGAGCGGCTGGACCAGCGCGCCGAAACGCTTTCCGGCGGCGAGCAGCAGATGCTGGCGATCGGCCGCGCGCTGATGACGCGGCCGCGGCTTCTCATGCTGGACGAGCCGTCGCAGGGCATCATGCCGAAACTCGTCGATGAAATATTCCAGTCGGTGAAGCAAATCCGCGACGCCGGGATGACCGTCCTGATCGTCGAGCAGCGCATCGCCGAATGCCTCGACATCGCCGACCGCGCCTACATCCTGCAGACCGGACGGCTGCAGATGCAGGGCACTTCAAGCGAGATCAAGGGCAATCCCGACGTGCGCAAGGCGTATCTGGGGCTGTAGCTTCAGCAGCAACGTTCGTCATTGCGAGGAGCGAAAGCGACGAAGCAATCCATTCCTCCTTCTCTGCGGCATGGATTGCTTCGCTTCGCTCGCAATGACGGGGAGGGGCGGTTCGCAATCATGGCCGGCTAATCGTGCCCATGCTCCGGCAGCACCAACCCAAACGTCTTCGCCAAATCCTTCACCTGTGCCGGCGTGAGGTAGCGCGGGTTGAGGCCGCGCAGCAGCAGATAGAGTTTTGCCGTCTCTTCCAGCTCTTCGATCGCGAAAACCGCGGCTTCCAGCGTTTCGCCCGAGACCACCGGGCCGTGATTGGCGAGCAGCACCGATGAATATTTGCCGGCCAGACCCTTGATGGCGCCGGCGACCGCCGGATCGCCGGGCCGGTAATAGGGCACGAGCGCGGTGGCGCCGCATTTCATCAGGTAATACGCCGTCATCGGCGGCAGCGCCGCACGCGGATCGATTTCCGGCAGCATCGACAGCGCCACCGAATGCGTCGAGTGCAGATGCACCACCGCGCGCGCGGTGCGGCGGGTCTGGTACAGCGCGGTGTGCAGCGGTACTTCCTTGGTCGGGGCATCGCCGGAGGCGAGCTTTCCGTCGGCGTCGAGCCGCGACAGCCGCGCCGGGTCGAGCGAGCCGAGCGAGGCATTGGTCGGGGTGACCAGCCAGCCGCCGTCGTCCAGTCTCGCGCTGATATTGCCGGAGGAGCCCGGCGTCAGCCCGCGCTCGAACAGCGAGCGGCCCAGGCGGCAGATTTCCTCGCGGATCTTTGTTTCGCTCATGGCGTCATCCTTCGTCCGCCTTGTCTCACGCTTTGGCAGCGCGGCCAAGCCGTGATACGCAAGGGGCAAACCCGTTCTCAAACCTCGGCTTACGAGGAACCCTTAAGGAAACGCCGTATGACTGAATCCGCAAAACCTCGCGTCGCCGTCATCGGGCTGGGCTCGATGGGCTTTGGCATGGCGACCTCGCTCAGGCGCGCGGGATTTGCCGTGACCGGCTGCGATGTCTCGGCCGATGCCGTGGCGCGGTTCGTGGCCGACGGAGGAGGGGGCGCCAGGACGCCCGCGGAGGCGGCAAAGGGAGCCGATATCGTCGTCAGCGTCGTCGTCAACGCCGCCCAGACCGAAACCATTCTGTTCGGCAAGGACGGCGTCGCCGAAACCTTGCCTAAGGATGCGGTATTCATCTCGTCCGCGACCATGGACCCGGATATCGCGCGGCGGCTCGCCAAACAGTTGGAGGCGACCGGCCGGCACTACCTCGACGCGCCGATCTCGGGCGGCGCGCAGCGCGCGGCGCAGGGCGAATTGACCGTTCTCGCATCCGGCAGTCCTGCCGCTTTCGCGAGAGCAAGGCCGGCGCTCGATGCGATGGCGGCAAAGCTCTACGAACTCGGCGATGCCGCGGGCCAGGGCGCCGCGTTCAAGATGATCAACCAGCTGCTTGCCGGGGTTCATATCGCCGCGGCTTCCGAAGCCATTACGTTCGCCGCCAAACAGGGGCTGGATATCCGCAAGGTCTATGAGGTGATCACGGCGTCCGCCGGCAATTCCTGGATGTTCGAAAACCGCATGCCCCATGTGCTCGACGGCGACTATGCGCCGCGCAGCGCGGTGGAGATCTTCGTCAAGGATTTGGGGATCATCCAGGACATGGCGCGCAATGCAAGATTTCCGGTGCCGGTGGCGGCCGCCGCGTTGCAGATGTTCCTGATGACGGCGGCATCCGGCATGGGCCGCGATGACGACGCCTCGGTGGCGCGGATGTATGCCCGCGTCACCGGCACGAGCCTCCCCGGCGAGCCGAAATAAGCGCACAAGAACAAGAGAAGAGTACATTCGATGCCCCGCTTTGCCGCCAACCTCACCATGATGTTCAACGAAGTGCCGTTCCTCGACCGTTTCGAGGCCGCGGCGAAAGCGGGCTTCACCGCGGTCGAGTTCCTGTTCCCCTACGATCATCCGGCCCAAGAGATCGGCAAGCGGCTGCGCGCCAACGGCCTGACGCAGGCGCTGTTCAACCTGCCGCCCGGCAACTGGGACGCCGGCGAAAAGGGCTTTGCCGCGCTGCCGGAGCGGTTTTCCGATTTGCAGCAAAGCCTGCGCACCGCGCTGCCCTACGCGCAGGCGACCGGCGTCAAGCGCGTGCATCTGATGGCGGGGATGGCCAACCGAAGCGACCATAAGGCGGTGGAGGCGTTCTACAAATCGGTGGCATGGGCCGCGGAATTTTTTGCAGCCCACGGCCTCGATGTCGTGATCGAGCCGATCAACCCGCGCAACGTGCCCGGATATTTCCTCAACGATTTTCTGTTCGCGCGCGACCTCATCAATGAATTGAAGATTCCGAACCTGAAGCTGCAATTCGACATCTATCATTGCCAGATCATCCACGGCGACGTGACCATGCGGCTGCGCGAGATGATGCCGATCATCGGCCACATCCAGATCGCCAGCATTCCCTCGCGCCACGAGCCCGACGGCGAGGAGTTGAATTATCCGTTTATCTTCGCCGAGCTCGACCGGCTCGGCTATGGCGGCTTTGTCGGTTGCGAATATAACCCGCGCGGCAAAACCACCGACGGCCTCGCCTGGTTCAAGCCCTATGCCGGAGTAAAGCCGTGACGCTGGCCGGAAAGGTATCTCTCGGCTGCATCGCCGACGATTACACCGGCGCGTCCGATCTCGCCAACACCCTGACCCGCTGCGGCCTGCGCACGGTGCAGACCATCGGCGTTCCCGCAGACCAACTCGCGCTGCCTGACGTCGATGCCGTGGTGGTGTCGCTGAAAAGCCGGTCGATCGAGGCGAGCCTGGCGGTGTCGCGTTCACGCGCCGCGGACAAATGGCTGCGCGGGCGCGGCGCGGGTCACGTGCTGTTCAAGATCTGCTCGACCTTCGATTCCACCGACGCCGGCAATATCGGTCCGGTGATGGACGCGTTGCGCGCCGATTCCGGCGATGCGATCGTCATGGTGACGCCGGCGTTTCCGGAGACCGGCCGCACGGTCTATATGGGCAATCTGTTCGTAGGCCCGGTGCCGCTCAACGAAAGCCCCCTGAAAGATCATCCGCTCAACCCGATGCACGATTCCAGTCTGGTGCGGGTGCTGGCGCGCCAGAGCAAGACCAGGATCGGTCTGGTCGATCTCGCCACCGTGGCGCGTGGACCCGATGCGGCGCGCGCGCGGCTTGCCGATCTCGCAGGCAAGGGCTTCGGCGCGGCCATCGTTGACGCCGTTTTCGACCGCGATCTGGAGACCATCGGCAACGTCGCGCTCGACCATCGCCTGTCCGTCGGCGCGTCCGGGTTCGGGCTCGGTCTTGCCCGCGCTTTGGTCGCCTCTGGCCGGGTGAGACCGGGGGCGTCGGATGCGGTTTCCGCCGCGCCGATCGGCGGGCCGGCGGCCTGCCTGGCCGGCAGCTGTTCGCAGGCGACCCTGCAGCAGATCGTCAGCGCCGAACGGGTGATGGCTGTGCTGCATCTTGATCCCGAGCAGGTCGTCGCGGGCAAGGGCGAAGCCCGTCGCGCGCTGGGCTGGGCCCAGGAAAGGCTCAAGGAAGGTCCGGTCCTGATCGCCTCCAGCTCGACGCCGGACGAGGTCGCAGCTCTGCAGGCACGTCATGGCCGCGATGCAACTGGGCATGCCATCGAGCAGGCGATGGCCGATATCGCCGAAGGCCTGGTGCAATCAGGCGTGCGGCGGCTGGTGGTCGCGGGCGGTGAAACCTCGGGCGCGGTGGTGGATCGTCTGGAAATTCCGGGCTTTCTGGTAGGCGCGGAAATCGCCGCGGGCGTCCCGGTCTTGCGCGCCGTCGGCGCGAAGGGCGGCGACATGCTGCTTGCCCTGAAATCGGGCAATTTCGGCGGTCCCGAATTCTTCTCCGACGCGCTGAAACTGATGCGCTGACCGCCTCCGGCAGCCTTACTTTCCCGTTCCAGGCGGCCTGACAGGCCGGACCCTGCGTTCACCCTCTTGAATTTCCAGCAGGAAGTGGGCGCGTTAACGTAAATGGAATCTCTTGCGGTTAGGGTTCGGGAGGAAGACCACCCCTGGATGGGTGAGCATTTTGAGGGGGGCCGGAAGCAGTCGCGCATGGTGATGCATCCGACCAAACCTGACGTTCAGAACGTGGGCAGTTCGCCAACATGATCAAGCTTAATCGCATCGGCTACAAACTTGGCGCAGCAGGCCTGTTCGGAGTTCTTCTTTCGGGAGGCATGGTGGCCAACCAGGTGGTTTCGGAGTCGACCATCAATTCAGCCAACCACCGTGCCGGAGTGCAGCAGACGATCGCCGATCACACCCTTCAGGGCAACATTGCGCTGCGGGGAATGGAGCTGGCGGTGCGCGACATCAGGCAGTCAAAGAACACGCCTGAATTTGAGAAAAGCCTGGTCGGTTTGAACGCCGCTTTTGCGGTCCTGACCAGGGAACTCGATGTTGCGATTGCCAATGTCGTGAAGCCGGAAGACAAGGAGCGCCTGCAGAAGATCAGATCCCTCGCAGTCGGATACCATCAATCTGCATCGGAAATCGGAAAGACCCAGCTCAGCATCTTCGAGATAACCAAGAAGCGGAACGATCGCTCGGCCGAATGGAGCAAGACATTTGAAGGCCTGCTGTTGTCGTCGGCGCTGATACGCGCAGCAAATCGATCCGATATCGAAAGGGTTCTGAACGAAGCCAATTCCATGTTCAATTCGGTTCGTTCAGCGACCTGGCAATTGATCGCCACTGGCGACGAGGGCCAGAAGCAGGTGATTGTCAATCGCACCGGCGGGCTGGATGACACGTTGGATAGTGCCAGGAGCATCATCAGCGACACGGGACTTCTAGGTACAATTGATTCGCTCGCGGCAACCGTGAAGGGATTTTCCGCAGCTACTCGTGAGGCGATCGCGGCGGAAGCGGTCAAGAAAGAGCTTGTCGACGTGAAGGCGTTGCCGGCTGCAAATCAAATCCTTGAGTTGATGCAAACGGCGCTGGACATTGCCGCGAGGAGCGCCGAAGAGGCCAAGACGCTGGCAACGACCGAGTTGAGCCAGGCGGACCGCTTGAGTTTCGTGATTGCGATGGTCGTAATGCTGTCACTCGTTGGCTCGGTGGTCTTCACTTTTGTCGGTGTTGCAAGACCCCTGATGCGCCTTAACGCCGCGCTCGGAAAGATGGCTGCCGGCGAGTTGAACATCGAAATTCCCGGCGCAAATCGCGGCGATGAGGTCGGCGACTTGGCCAGGACGGTCGTCGTCATTCGCGAGAATGCCGAGCAGAAAGCGCGGAATGAAGCCGAAGCCAAGGTAAACCAGGATCAATATGCCGTGGAGCAGCGCAAGGCCGACATGGTCAAGCTCGCCGACACCTTCGAAACCGCTGTAGGCGAAATCGTCGAAACCGTGTCGTCGGCAGCGACCGAGCTGGAGGCCTCGGCCTCCAAGCTGACCTCGACCGCGGAGCGCGCGCAAGAACTCACCACGGTGGTCGCAGCCGCGTCGGAGGAAGCTTCCACCAATGTGCAGTCGGTGGCGTCGGCGACCGAGGAAATGGCCTCATCGATCCATGAGATCAGCCGCCAGGTCCAGGAATTGGCGCGCATGGCGGTCGATGCCGTCGGTCAGGCACGCACCACCACCGACCGTGTCGGCGAATTGTCCAAGGCGGCAAGCCGGATCGGCGATGTCGTCGAACTGATCAATACCATCGCCGGACAGACCAACCTGTTGGCGCTCAACGCCACCATCGAGGCGGCGCGCGCCGGCGAGGCCGGCCGCGGCTTTGCCGTCGTGGCGTCGGAAGTGAAGGCGCTGGCCGAACAGACCGCGAAGGCGACCGGAGAGATCGGCCAGCAGATCAGCGGCATCCAGGCGGCGACGCAGGAGTCGGTAGGTGCGATCCGGGAGATCAGCGGCACCATCGAAAAACTGTCGGAGATATCGTCGACCATCGCCGCGGCGGTGGAACAGCAGGGCGCGGCGACCCAGGAGATTTCCCGCAACGTCCAGCAGGCCGCCCATGGCACCCTGCAGGTCTCGTCCAACATTACCGACGTGCAGCGCGGCGCCAGCGAGACCGGCTCGGCCTCCTCGCAGGTTCTCTCGGCAGCGCAATCGCTGTCCGGCGACTCCAACCGCCTCCAGCTCGAGGTCGACAAGTTCCTCAACTCGGTCAGGGCGGCCTGAGGGCGGAACCGGAGCGCAAAATCAGGCGATTTCAGCGGTCCGGAATTATTCGCCGACGCGCTCAAATCGATGCGCTGACATGGGACGGCCACCTCTCACCCTGCCGGCCGTCTTTACGCATTATTACGAATAATCGAATTAAAAAAGTGCGGCCCGTTCGGGCTTTATTTCCGTTTGAAAAGAGATTCGAACCATGCTCGCCAACCTCTCCATCCGCGCCAAGATCACCGCCGTCGTCGCGTTCCTGCTGGTTGCAATGACGGGCACGGGGCTGCTTGCGGTCCGGAATATGCGGGCGATCGACGCCAGCACCGTGGACATCACCACAAACTGGCTGCCGAGTGTCCGCGTGCTGGGCGAGCTGCGCGCGGGCGTGATCACCTATCGCAACGTGATCCGCGAGCACATGCTGGGCGAGACCGCCGAGGAAAAGCAAGCAACGGAAAAGGTTTTGGCCGGGGTCATCGAGGCCAACGCCAAGACCCGCCAGAGCTACGAGCGCTTGATCACGACCGCGGAAGAGCGCGCTCTTTACAATCAATGGCTCGAACTGTGGGAGCGCTACAAGAAGGGCACCGAAGAGGTCATCGCATTGTCGCGCAAGAGCGTCGGCAAGCCCCCGCATGAGGCGCATCAATTGAATGCGCAGACGGTGAACAAGATCGGGATCGAGGCGGACGATGTCCTGAAAAAGAGCATCGAACTCAACAACGCCGGCGCCGACCAGGCCGGCAGGAACGCCGCCGACTACTACGCCTTCGCCGTCACGATGGTTGGCGTCATGACCGGCGTTGCCATTATCATCGGAATTGCTGTCGGCATGTATATGGTTCGCGACGTCTCGCGCGGCATCGCCTCCATCGTTGCGCCAATGCAGGCATTGGGCCGCGGGGAGCTCACCGCGCAGGTCCCGCATCAGGGTGAGAAAACCGAGATTGGCTCGATGGCGGACTCGCTGCAGGTGTTCAAGGAGGCGCTGATTGCGAAGAAAGCCGCCGATGACGCTGCAGCACGCGAGGCCGAAGCCAAGATCGAGCGCGGCCGCCGGGTGGATGATATCACGCGCAAATTCGAATCCATGATCGGCGAGATCGTCAATACCGTCTCTTCGGCCTCGACGCAGCTTGAGTCCTCCGCCAGTACCCTGACGGCCACCGCCGGGCGCTCGCGGGAATTGACCACGGTGGTCGCAGCCGCCTCGGAAGAAGCCTCCACCAACGTGCAGTCGGTGGCTTCCGCCACGGAAGAAATGGCGTCATCGATTACCGAGATCAGCCGGCAGGTGCAGGAATCGGCGCGGATGGCCGGCGGGGCCGTCAACGAGGCCCGCAAGACCAACGACCGCGTCAGCGAGTTGTCGAAAGCGGCTAGCCCGCATCGGCGATGTGGTCGAACTGATCAACACCATCGCCGGACAGACCAACCTGTTGGCGCTCAACGCCACCATCGAGGCGGCGCGCGCCGGCGAGGCCGGCCGCGGTTTTGCGGTCGTGGCATCGGAAGTGAAGGCGCTGGCCGAACAGACCGCGAAGGCGACCGGCGAGATCGGCCAGCAGATCAGCGGCATCCAGGCGGCGACGCAGGAATCGGTGAACGCCATCAAGGAAATCAGCACGACCATCGAAAGACTGTCCGAGATTTCCTCGGCCATCGCCGCGGCGGTGGAACAGCAGGGCGCGGCGACCCAGGAGATTTCCCGCAACGTCCAGCAGGCCGCCCATGGCACCCTGCAGGTTTCGTCCAACATTACCGACGTGCAGCGCGGCGCCAACGAGACCGGTTCGGCGTCCTCGCAGGTCCTCTCGGCGGCGCAGTCGTTGTCCGGCGATTCCAATCGCCTCAGGCTGGAGGTCGGCAAGTTCCTCAATTCGGTCAGGGCGGCCTGAGGCGGGAAGGCTGGCCTGGCGCCCGGGTCGAATGGGAATTCTTGCCTATCTTCGGGGCATTTCACGTCGCGAAATTGTGCCGGCTGCCGATTTAACGGGTGTTGGCGGTCCGATATCGCCAAAGTGAAGACGGATGAGGGGCCTGAGGTTAGCCATTTGGTTTCATTTCGGGTAAATCGGCGCGAGCAATCCGACCCCACCCGCGAGATCGATCCAGGAATGCCCGCGCAATGACTGCATTGGTCCGTATCGCCCTGAGCCGGCCCTACACATTCGTCGTGCTCGCGCTGCTTCTCCTGATCATCGGCCCGCTGGCCGCGCTGCGCACGCCGACCGACATTTTTCCCGACATTCGAATCCCGGTGATCGGGGTAGTCTGGCAGTACACCGGCCTGCCGCCGGATCAGATGGCAGGCCGCATCATTACCCAGTACCAGCGCATCCTGACGACGACCGTCAACGATATCGAGCACATCACTGCGAATTCCTATAACGGCATCGGCATCGTCAAGATCTTCTTTCAGCCGAACGCCGACATCCGCACCGCCAACGCGCAGGTCACCGCGGTCTCGCAAACGATCATCAAGTTCCTGCCGCCCGGAGCGACGCCGCCGCTGATTCTCAACTACAGCGCCTCCACCGTTCCGATCATCCAGCTGGCGCTATCAGGCGAAGGCCTCACCGAACAAAATCTCGCCGATATCGCCATCAACCAGCTGCGCACGCCGTTGGTCACCGTGCCCGGCGCGGCGATCCCATATCCCTATGGCGGCAAGCAGCGCCAGATCCAGATCGACGTCAATCCGGCGGCGTTGCGGTCGCTGGGGCTTTCAGGTCAGGACGTCGCCAATGCGCTTGCAGCGCAGAACCTGATCCAGCCGGCAGGCACCTCGAAGATCGGCGGCTTCGAATACGTCATTCAGGTCAACAATTCGCCGCTGAAGGTCAACGAGCTCGGCGATCTCCCGATCAAGGTCGTCAACGGCGCCACGGTCTATATCCGGGACGTCGCTACCGTGCGCGACGGCAATCCGCCGCAGACCAACATCGTCCATGTCAACGGCAATCGTTCCGTTCTTATGATGGTGCTGAAGTCGGGTTACATTTCGACGCTCGACATCATCGCCGGGATCAAGAAGAAGGTCGTCGACTTCAAGGACTCGCTTCCAGAGACGCTGAAGGTGGGTTTTGTCGGTGACCAGGGGCTGTTCGTCGCGGCCTCCATCGCCGGCGTGTTGCGCGAAGGCGTGATCGCGGCCCTGCTCACCAGCGTGATGATCCTTCTCTTCCTGGGCAGCTGGCGCTCGACCATCATCATCGCAACTTCGATTCCGCTCGCCGTGTTCGGCTCCATCATCATGCTGGCGGCCTTCGGCGAAACCCTCAACATCATGACGCTCGGCGGCCTGGCGCTCGCGGTTGGTATTCTCGTCGATGAAGCCACGGTGACGATCGAGAACATCAATTGGCACCTGGAGCAGGGCAAGGACGTCCGCCCTGCGATCCTGGACGGTGCGCAGCAGATCGTGGTGCCGGCCTTCGTGTCGCTGCTCTGCATCTGCATCGTGTTCGTGCCGATGTTTTTCCTGCAGGGCATTCCGCGCTTCCTGTTCGTGCCGATGGCGGAGGCGGTGATCTTCGCGATGATCTGGTCGTTCATCCTTTCGCGAACGCTGGTGCCGACGATGGCGATGTATCTGTTGCAGCCGCATCGGCACCGTGAGCATGGCGCGCCGCTGCCGCCCTCGCGCAATCCGCTGGTCTGGTTTCAACGCAGCTTCGAGGCCGGATTCGAGCGCTTCCGCGGCGGCTATCGCGACCTGTTGACGCTTGCGCTGCGTCACCGCCCGACCTTCGTGACCGGTTTTCTCGGCTTCGTCGCGGCCTCGTTCCTGATGGTGCCGTATCTCGGGCAGAATTTCTTCCCGTCCGTCGATGCCGGCCAGATCCTGATGCATGTTCGCACCCAGATCGGCACCCGCCTGGAGGAAAGCGCCAATCAGTTTGCCGACATCCAGAAGGCGATCCGCAAGATCATCCCGCCGGATCAGATCGAGACGATGGCCGATAACATTGGCATGCCGATCTCCGGCATCAACATGACGTATAACAATACCGGCGTGATCGGACCGCAGGATGGCGATATCCAGATCAAGCTGAAGGAGGACCACCCGCCGACTGAAAACTACGTGAAGGCACTGCGTGAGCAGCTTCCACGCCTTTTCCCCGGAATGAGTTTTGCTTTCCTGCCGGCCGATATCGTCAACCAGATCCTGAATTTCGGCGCACCGGCGCCGATCGACTTGCAGATCCGGGGCAACAATTTGAGCGCGAACTACACCTACGCCACCAGGTTGTTGAATCTTATTCGCCGGATTCCCGGCGTCGCGGACGCGCGCATCCAGCAGTCGCCGAGTAACCCGACCTTCAACATCGATGTGGACCGGACGCGGGCACAATATGTCGGTCTGACCGAGCGCGACGTCGTCAACAGCCTCACCGTCAACCTGTCGGGCAGCGGGCAGGTCGCGCCGACCTACTTCCTCAACCCCGATAACGGCGTGAACTACTCGGTCGTGATGCAGACGCCGCAATACCAGATCAATTCTCTCAGCGCACTGCAGACGTTGCCGATCACGTCCAACGTACCGACCGCGGCGCCGATTCTCGGCGGCATCGCCACTATTTCGCGGACGACGTCGAGCGCGGTGGTTTCGCAATATGACATCCAGCCGATGGTGCAGATTTTCGCGACCCCGCAGGGACGTGATCTCGGCGGCATCGCCGCCGACGTCCGGAAAGTCATCGCAGATACGGCGAAAGAGGTGCCGAAGGGCTCCACGGTCGCACTTTCCGGTCAGGTGCAGACCATGAACAGTTCGTTTGCCGGTTTGCTGTTCGGTCTGTTGGGAGCGATCGTCCTCGTCTATTTCCTGATTGTCGTGAACTTCCAGTCCTGGTCCGACCCGTTCGTGATCATCACGGCGCTACCGGCGGCGCTGGCCGGGATCGTATGGATGCTGTTTACGACCCACACCACGATGTCGGTTCCGGCGTTGACCGGGGCGATCATGTGCATGGGCGTCGCTACCGCCAACAGCGTGCTGGTGATAAGCTTTGCGCGCGAGCGTTATGACGAACTGGGCGACCCGGTCGCAGCCGCCATCGAAGCCGGCTTTGTGCGAATTCGGCCGGTATTGATGACCGCGCTCGCCATGATTATCGGTATGCTGCCGATGTCGCTTGGCCTTGGCGAGGGGGGTGAGGCCAACGCGCCGCTGGGTCGGGCGGTGATCGGCGGCCTGATTTTCGCAACCGTCGCCACCCTGATGTTTGTTCCGGTGGTTTTTAGTATGATGCACAGGAAGAAAGACGCCAGAAGCGCCGTCTTGTCGGAGACACAGAATGCCCACTGAATCTCGCTCGCCGGTCTCTCGCCGGAAGTTGGGCATATTCGGCATCGCCGCCGTCATCGCCGCGCTGATGCTGGTGGTGAGCGGTATCCGCGCGCGGGAGGATTCGAACGCCAAGCTGCGCGAATGGACCGACGACCAGGCGATACCGTCGGTCGCGGTGATCTATGCCGATCCCGGCGTACTGACGGCAACGATCGAGCTGCCCGGCCGGCTCGAGGCCTATAATCGCGCGCCGATCTTCGCCCGCGTCAACGGCTATCTGAAAAGCTGGAGCGTCGACATCGGCGCACGGGTCAAGGCTGGCGAAGTAATTGCCGAAATCGATGCGCCGGACCTCGATCAACAGCTGCTGCAGGCGCGCGCCGATCTCGCCAACCAGCAGGCCAGCGCGAAATTGTCCGAAGTGACGCTGGCTCGCCGCAGAACGCTGATCGCGTCGAATTTCGTCTCGATGCAGGAGATTGACGAG
Source organism: uncultured Alphaproteobacteria bacterium (assembly GCA_963742085.1). GTDB lineage: Bacteria > Pseudomonadota > Alphaproteobacteria > Rhizobiales > Xanthobacteraceae > Bradyrhizobium. The sequence continues at coordinate 434,314 of CAVUKM010000010.1, forward strand.
CGCACCGCCGACCTCTCGAACAAGAACGCCGCGGTCAATTCCAGCCAGGCCAATGTCGAGCGGCTCGAGGCGCTGTCCGGTTACAAGAAAATCACGGTGCCGTTCGACGGCATCGTCACCGCGCGCACCACGGATGTCGGCGCGCTTATCAATGCAGGCGGCGGCAGCGGCCCGCCGATGTTCGTAATCTCCGATATCAAGAAGCTTCGTGTCTACGTCAACGTTCCCCAAAGTTACGTGCCGGCGGTCAAGGTCGGCGCCAAGGCGGTGATTTCCGTGCCGGAATATCCAACCCGAACCTTTGATGCGACGGTCGAGGCTTCCTCGCAGGCGGTCGATGTCAACTCGGGCACGACGCAGATGCAGCTCGGGCTCGACAACGCCGCCGGCGAACTGATGCCTGGCGGCTTTGCCAATGTGCGGCTGAACCTGCAGCGCGACGCGGTGCCCCTGCATATTCCCGCCAGCGCGCTCGTCTTCGACCAAAAGGGCCTGCGTGTTGCGACGGTGACGGCCGACGACCGAATCCTGTTCAAGCCCGTGAAGATTGCGCGCGATCTCGGGCGCGATATCGAACTCTCCGGCGGTATTTCGCTGGAGGACCGCATCATCAACGCGCCGCCCGACGGCATCGCCGACGGCGATCAGGTCCGCGTCGTCAGCACCAGGGGCAGGCCGGCGACGGCTTCAGCCAGATAGGGCGAAGAACCGGCGCGGACTTATCCCACCCGCCACTCCAAGATACCGTCTTCCGCCGTGACGATATCGCCGGATGATCCGACCGGCGTGCGGTCCATGTCCAGAAGGTGCGCCAGCGTCCGGCGATCGCCTGCCGCTACCCGCGCCAGCGCGCGCGCATTGGCTGACGTCCGCAGCATCACCACGCCGTGGTCGATCTCGTTGTTGCGGCCGTAGATCACGGTGAAACTCTCGACCGTGCCTTGGCCGCCGGCCTCGGTGACAAAATCCGGCACCGCGCCGCGATGCCGGTCGGCCTCGCTTTGCACGCTGGTTTCCTGCTCCAGCGCGGCAAGCGGTGCCTGCCGCGACAGCACCAGCGCGTGATGCTTGGTGACGAAACCGCCCTGGCCGTAGAGCAGGCCGAGCCTGGCGCCGCCGCGCAGCTTCCGCACCATCGCGCAGGCCGCGTGCGTCATGTAGGTGTTGAGCGGCGCGCCGAAGAAGGTGAGCCCGCCGGTCACGGTCGGCTCCACGTCGGGGCCGAGGCCAAGCGTCCGCCGCGCCATTTTCGGCACGCAGGGAAAGCAGCTGTAGAGCTCGATCGCGTCGAATGCCTTGCCGTCGCCGCCGGCAAGCTGCGTGACCGCCCTGAGGACGGCGTTCTGCGCGTGGCTTTCGATGAACTGGTCGCGTTCGAGATAGTCGCGCGGCTCTTCCGCCGACGCGCCGCCCCGGATGTGAACCAGACGGTCTTCAGGGATGCCGGCGGCGCGCGCTTTCGCAAGGCTCGTCATCAGCACCGCTCCGCCCATATTGACCATCGGATTGGCGACCATCAATTTGGTGTAGGGCCAGGCGATCAGCCGGTTGTCCGGCGAAGGCGTCGTGATCTCCTCGGGCGCAAAACGCCGCTTCAGCCAGGCGTTGGGATTATCCGAAGCGGCCTTCGAATAGGCCGACCACAGCGCGCCTGATTCCGCCATCGCCTCGCGCGGGGTCTGGCCCCAATGCGCCGCCGTCGCCGCTTCGTAAAACGGATAGACGCTCACCGGCCTGAACACGCCCAGTTTTACCGCAAGCGGCTTCTGGAACGCGGCGCCACGCTTGGGCTCGGCGACATCATGGGCGAACGGCGTCCACGGCAGGGTGAGGCCGGCGCGTTCGGCTTTGGTCGCGGTGCTCTGCGCCTCGGCGCCGCAGACCGCGGCGACGCTGCATTCGCCGCGGGCAATGCGCTGCGCCGCTTCATGCAGATAGCGGATCGGGCTCTCGCCGCCGACCGGCCCGTAATAGGCGTGGTTCGGCGTGATGCCGAGGCGGCCGGCGAGCTGCTTTTCGGGATCGCGGTAGCGCCAGCTCAGGAAATTGACGACGTCGAGCGATTCTATCTGGCTTAACCATCGGCCACCGCTGTCCGCTTCCGCGCGCCTGAGCGCCTCGACCAGCAGGGCGAGCGGCTCGAGGCCTTGCGTGATCTCTTGCGGGCGATCGACGATTTCGCCGACGCCGACGATGACAGGGAGGCGGTCGTCGGGGAGGGGGGAGTTGGGCATTGTTTCTTTTCACCTTCCAACTTCAATTCGGTCGAGGCTTATTTTCCCGTCATTGCGAGCGTCAGCGAAGCAATCCATCTCTCCACCGAAAGAATGGATTGCTACGTCGCTGACGCTCCTCGCAATGAGGAAAGGTGCGCTAACCTATTCCCCCACCAGCGCGTTCAAGTGCTCGACCGCCGCGGCGAAATCTTCCTTGAACTCCTGCACCACGGCGCCGGCCGATTTCACGCTGTCGATCAAACCGACGCCCTGTCCGACAAAATAGCTGACGAGGTCGCGCGCCCCGGCATTGCCGGCGGCGGCGGCGCGATCGATGGAGAGGAACGCATCGCGGCTGATGATGCTCTGCAACGGCATTGGCAGCGCGCCGGGGCTGCCGGGGTCGCGGTCCCACGCATCGGTCCAGACCGAACGCAACTGGCGCGCCGGTTTTCCGGTGCGGCCCCTTGAGCGCACGGCGTCGCGCGAGGAGGCCGCGATCATTTTCTCGCGGAAGATCTCGGTCGTCTCCGATTCGACCGTGGCGAGCCACACCGAGCCGGTCCACACGCCGGCGGCGCCCATCGCCATGCAGGCCGCCATCTGCCGTCCGGTCATGATGCCGCCGGCGGCGAGCACCGGCACGTCGCGGATCGGCCTGATCGCCTTGATCACCTCGGGCACCAGCACCATGGTCGAGACTTCGCCGCAATGGCCGCCGGCCTCGGTGCCCTGCACCACGAGAATGTCGACGCCGGCGGCGACCTGGCGCAGCGCATGTTCCTTGGCGCCGACCAAAGCTGCGACGGGGACGCCGTGCCTTTTCCCCATCTCGATCATCGCCTTCGGCGGCACGCCGAGCGCGTTGGCGATCAGCCGGATCGGGTGACGGAACGAGGCCTCGAGCACCTCCAGCGCGCGGCCGGCGTCGAACGGCTGCGGCTGGTTGGCGGGAATATCGGTGGTCGTCAGCTCGACGCCGTGTTTTTTGAGGAGATTGCGGGTGAAGGCGCGATGTTCGGGCGAGACCCGCGCCTCGAGGCTCTTCCAGGTGACATCCTTCTCGCCTGAGGTCGAAGTGTTCTCGGGGATCAGCACGTCGAGCCCATAGGGCTTGCCGTCGACGTGATCGTCGATCCATTTCAGCTCCTGCTCGATCGATTCAGGCGTATGCGTGGTGGCCCCGAGCACCCCGAAGCCTCCGGCGCGGCTGACCGCCGCAACCACGTCGCGGCAATGGCTGAAGGCAAACAGCGGAAATTCGACGCCCAGCATGTCGCAGACAGGCGATTTCATCGTGGTGTTTTTCACTCCCTGCGGCAGCTTTTTTGGTGCTGCTTGTTTTTCGTTTGGTTGGCGAATGCACCTAGCGACGCTAGCGCATCAGCGGCGTGCATGCCAAGCGTGTAAACCTCATCCTGAGGAGCGGTCCGAAGGACCGCGTCTCGAAGGATGGCCACCGGCCTCATGGTTCTCCCGGCGATGCGGAGCATCGTCCGGAACGGCGCAAAGGCGCCTCCTCACCGTGAGGGACATGCGTTCCGCGACGCAGAATATCCAACGTGCCGTTTTGTCTCTTGCGCTTTCGCGCCCCGGGTAGAATGCTGGCGCAAACGATAAAAAGACCGAAGGGAGCGCCAATCGATGTCCGCCTTGCCATCCATATCCGGCCAGGACCGCGCCGCGGGCCGCGAAGCCTACGATGTCGTAGTGGTCGGCGCGGGTTTTGCCGGGATGTACATGCTGCACCGGCTGCGCGGGCAGGGGCTCAAGGTCCGGGTCTATGAGCAGGGCGGCGATGTCGGCGGCACCTGGTACTGGAACCGTTATCCCGGCGCGCGCTGCGACGTCGAAAGCATGCAGTACTCCTATTCGTTCTCGGACGAATTGCAGCAGGAATGGAACTGGAGCGAGCGGTACGCGCCGCAACCGGAGATTCTGAAATACGCCAATCACGTCGCCGACCGCTTCAAGCTGCGCAGCGATATCCAGCTCAATACCCGCGTCGATCGCGCGGTGTTCGATGAGGCGGTCAGCAATTGGCAGGTCACGACGTCGGACGGGGCGGTCGTGACGGCGAAATTTATCGTGCTCGCCACGGGATGTCTTTCGAACGCGCGGATGCCCGATATCAAGGGCCTGCCGGACTTCAAGGGCAAGGTCTACCACACCGGCCACTGGCCGCATGAGCCCGTGGACTTTACCGGGCTGCGCGTCGGCGTGATCGGCACGGGTTCGTCCGCGATCCAGTCGGTGCCCATCATCGCCGCTCAGGCGCGGCAACTGACGGTATTTCAGCGCACCGCGAATTTTTCGATTCCCGCCCGCAACGCCGAACTGACGGAAGCGGAGCGCGACGCCTTTCGCCGGAATTACCCGGAGATCAGGCGCTTCGCGCGCGAGGAGGCGCGCAACGGCATTTATGCCGAGATACCCGACCGCGGCGCGCTCGACGAGGGCGGCAACGAACGGCGCGCCAAATACGAGCAGCGCTGGACCAAGGGCGGCCTGACCTTCATGCTGGCCTACAATAATCTCCTGCTCGACAAGGCCGCCAACGATACCGCAGCCGGCTTCGTCAGGGAAAAGATCGCGGAGATCGTGCAGGATCCCGCGACGGCGAAACGGCTGCAGCCGGAGGATCACCCGATCGGCTCAAAGCGGATTTGCGTCGATACCGACTACTACGCCACGTTCAACCGCCCGAACGTGACGCTGGTCGACATCAAATCCGATCCGATTGAGGCAATTCTGCCGCATGCCGTGCGCGCCGGGGGCAAGGATCACGAGATCGACGCCCTGGTGCTGGCGACCGGTTTTGACGCGATGACGGGCTCGGTGGCCAGGATCGATATCGTCGGCCGCGCCGGGCGGACGCTGAACCAGAAATGGGCCGAAGGCCCGAAAACCTATCTCGGCCTGATGAGCGAAGGTTTCCCAAATCTCTTCATCATCACCGGACCCGGCAGCCCGTCGGTGCTCTCCAACATGATCGTTTCGATCGAGCAGCATGTCGACTGGATTGCGGATTGCATCGCCTTCATGCGCGAGCGCGGACTTGCGGTCATGGAGGCAAGCCAGCAGGCCGAGGATCGATGGGTGGCACACGTCAACGAAGTGGCGCAGCTGACGCTCTATCCGCAGGCCAATTCCTGGTACATGGGCGCCAACATCCCGGGCAAGCCGCGGATCTTCATGCCCTATATCGGCGGCGTCGGCGTCTATCGGAAGATCTGCAGCGAGGTCGCGGCGAAGGGGTATGAGGGGTTCGTGATGCGCGCCGCGGCGGAGCGGCCGGAGAAGGTCGCGGTGTCGTTGTGAGCGGGCTCCCGCGTCAGCTTTAACTCTTCACGGCTGGCTTTGTCATGGCTGGTCTTGCCTCGGCTTCCAGGTGTCTTTTTCATGTTACGCGGAACGATTCGACCTGGCTCGTCAGGCATCGGCATCGACGACGCACAGCTTCCGAACGGAGTCCCGCTCGCGCGTTCAAACGCAGTGGAGAAGTCCGGCCCCGTTGATTGGTAACTTGTGCGTCAGTCAGCGACTCGGCAAAGTCGATTGAGTTGACCGGGCGGGTTCAACTGCACGTTCCCTCGATGGAACTGGCGTGGTGCTGCGCGTGGTCGGGGCAAGGGGGCTGAAAGATGTTGTTACGTTGGGGATGCGTTGTTGCCATTTGCTTCGGGTTTGGCTCACAGGCGGGAGCCAGCGAGCGCTCCGGTATCGTGCATCGCGCTTCCTGCGCCGTCGTTCGGTACTATGTCGCCAAATATTCAGCGTCCGCCGCCGAGATGTGGGCGCGGAGCCGCGGGGCCACCGACGCCGAGATCGAGGCGGCGCGTTATTGTCTCAGGAGCGCACCCGCCGAAACCGCGCAGGCGGCACATTGGGCGACGCAGTAATCATTCGCGCTTTCCCGGGCAGCCCGTAAGGGCGGATGAGCGAAAGCGTAATCCGCCATCTCTCCTAGCCGCCTCGTGCCCCCTGGGCCGCCGGGAATTCGACCCTGTCGTCGGTGCGGCAGTAACGGTCCGCGAACATGCGGCCGACCGGATGGTAGCGGTCCATATGCACGCGCATGGCCTCGTTGTCCCACAATTCGTCGCGGATGTGGAAATTGATGCCTTCCCCCATGATGAGCTGCCGGTCACCATTCACGTCAATCGTCTTCCACATCTTGCACTCCATCGCCCACGGCGCGTCGGCAAGCCGCGGCACCGTCAGCTTCGTCGAGGGCTTTAGCTTGAGCCCGAGATAGCCGGGCTCGCCAATATCGGGCGGAAAGTCGCCGCTGGAATCGTGCATCGCGCGCGCCAGCGGCTCGTCGGCGAGGTTGACCACGAACTCTCCGCTACGCTGAATATTGACGAGCGTATCCTTGACCCGGCCGTCGGGCCGCAGGTTGACGGCGAACATGCAAAGCGGCGGAGTCTCGCAGAATACGTTGAAGAAGCTGAAGGGCGCGGCGTTGACCACCCCGGTTGGCCCGACCGTCGTCACCCAGGCGATCGGCCGCGGCAAGACAAATGACGTCAGCACCTTGTAACGCTCGCGGGGCGAGAGGTCGTCGGCGGCATATTCCATTGGGCATTTCCTGTTTTATCGGGGTCCTGGAAACCTAACCCGATGGTCGCCGGCGATAAAGGAGGCAAGTTGCGTCGGATCCTTGCCGTCGGACCGCAGCGGGATGGCTGCGTCATCGTGAGAACAATGCGGCCTCAACTTTGGCTCGCCATGCCCGGCCCTGTGCCGGGCATCCACGTCTTGTTTCCTTCGGCGCCCCATAGACGTGGACGGCCGGGACAAGCCCGGCCATGACGAAAAATCAGCAAGCCGCCACCGCGCGGCTAGCCCGTAGCGCGGATTAGCGAGGGCGTAATCCGTCTTCCCTTGCTTCAAGCCTTGCGGGCAGCCCAACTGATTTGCCCGACGGGCAATTTCTCGGCATGGCTGTCCAGCCCTGTTTCAAAAAATATTTCGCTTCGCCGCCAGGTAGAAACAGCTTTATTGATTCCAGCCGTCCCCGCCCAAACAAGAGGGGCGTTTCGCGATCGTCACGAACGTAGGGCGCGGGATGCGGTGGACGTGGGCGGCGCGCAGACGTACGCGCCGGCCCCGCGGACGGCGAAGTCGTGTGGTCCTGACGCCCCGACGCTGGCGTCAAGTTCCTGAGAAGCAAGCTTCTCGGGGATGATGGTGGCAAGAAAGCCCGGTCACCAAGGAGAGCGCGAAGGAAACCGTTAAAACCATTGCGCGGGGAATGCCGGGTGATTCCGGTGTGACCGTGGTGACTAACGCGTGTGCTTTCTACCAATACACACGCGGCTGCGGGCGCATCGGGCGCCCGGCATTCCCTGCGCCCTCTGTTTTTCGGGGGCAGAGCTTCCGGCAAGGCTCGGGCGAATCCACGCCGCGAGAGGGCGGTGGTATGCCACGACCTCATTGCGAGCCAGCCGCGGCGCCAAAGGGTCGCGCGACATGCGCGCCCGATGACGGGCCTCCCGCGAAGCCGTCCATTTACTTCGCCGCCACGCGCCTCATAATGACCCGGGATGATGACAGCCTGCAAGGCGGACGGGCGCAAGCCTGATCCGCTGCAAGACGGCAAAGCCGCATGCAAGCGCGATAGAACCCAGGGAGGACTTCAATGCAATTTCTCAAGACCGTGCTCGCAGCCGGCGTCGCGACTGCCATGCTGGCGGGCAATGTCCTTGCGCAGGGCAAGCCAGCCGAAATCAAGATCGGCATCACCACCTTCCTGTCGGGACCGGCGTCCGTGTTCGGCGTGCCCGGCAAGGCCGCCGCCGAGATGATCGCCGAGGACATCAACAAGAAGGGTGGCATCGGCGGCGTGCCGGTAAAACTGTCCTTTGTCGACGAAGGTGCCGGCGGCGAGGCGCTGGTCTCGAATTACCGCCGCATGGTGCAGGACGAAAAGGTCGACGCGACATTTGCCTCGATCTCCTCGGGCAGCTGCAATCAGCTCGTCCCGGTCGCCGAAGACCTCAAGGTCATGAACTTCATGTGGGACTGCGGCGCCGCTTCCATCCTCGAGACCAGGAAATACCGTTACAATTTCCGCACGCAGGCGAACGGCACGCCGGAGATGCTGGCCGTGCTCGTCTATCTCCTCAAGATGAAACCCGATTTCAAGACCATCGCGGTCATCAACCAGGACTACGCCTGGGGCCGCGAAAGCTGGGAGATCTTCTCCACCGCGCTGAAGGCGATGAAACCGGACGTGCAGGTGGTGGCGGAGCTGTTCCCCAAATTCGGTGCCCCCGATTTCTCGACCGAGATTTCGCGGCTGCTGGCGCTACGCCCCGACGTGGTGCTGACCACGAGCTGGGGCGGCGATCTCGACACGCTGGTTCGCCAGGCCGGCCAGCGCGGCCTGTTGCAGCAATCCGCCTTCGTGCTCGCGATCGGGGAATCCTCGATCCAGCGGCTCGGCAAGGATCTTCCCGAAGGCCTGATCGTCGGCGCCCGCGGCGATCACTGGTTCCTGCATCCCGAGAAGAAGAACGATGCCGCCTTCAAGGCCTTCAACGAGGCCTTCAAGGCAAAGACCGGCTCCTGGCCGATCTACCCGGTCTATCACATGGCCCAGGCCTTCGCGGCCCTGCAGGCGGCCTACGAAAAGGCCATCAAGGCGAATGGCGGCAACTGGCCGACGCACGAACAGGTGGTGGATGCGGCCGCCGGGACCGAGTTCGCAACGGGATTCGGCCGGCCCGTCACCTTGCGGGTGGAGGATAACCAGGGTCTGGAAGCCCAGCTTGTCGGCATCACCAGGGCCATGCCGGGCTATGACTTCAAGGTGCTCGACAACATCATGGTGTTCGACCCCCGGGTGATGACAACGCCGCCGGGCATGCGCTCGGTGGAGTGGCTCAAGACGCTCAAGCCCGACTTCGTCAAGATGGAAGTGCCGACCTTCAAGCTGTGACGCCCCGATCGCCGTCCTCCGGACCTTAACTCCGGGGGACGGGGCTAGTGCCGCCGATTTGAAGTTCCTACAGTGGTTGCCGCGCGTTCGCGTTGGGAACTTCAAATCGACAAGCGGCACTAGAAACATATACTTGCTAGTGCCCCTTTTGTTTCCGAAGTTCGTGCGAAGTGGCCCCGCAATGGATCCCGAACTTCGGAAACGGGGCACTTGCCTTGAAGGTTTCCCGATGAACTCGACTCTCGCCGTCCTGGCCGTTCTCGACGGGATCAGCTACGCCGCGCTGGTGTTTCTGGTTTCGGTCGGGCTCAGCCTTATCTTCGGCGTGCTGCGCGTGGTGAACGTGGCGCATGGCTCCTTCTATGCCTTTGGGGCTTATCTGGCCGCGACCTTCAGCCTCGCGGTCGCGCCGCTGTCGCCGTGGCTGACCTATCCCGCGCTGCTGGCGGCATCGATCGTCATCGGCGTGGTATGCGGCGGGCTGATCGAGCGCTTTCTGCTGCGGCCGCTGTACGGGCGCGACGATGTCCTGCAGCTGCTGATTACCTTTGCGGCTTTCATGGTCATGGACAATCTGCAGCGCCTGATCTGGGGCGTTGCACCGATTTTCGCCAACGAGCCGTTGAAGCTGTTGCCCAACATCAGCGTGTTCGGCGTCAATTATACATCCTACCAGGTCGTGCTGCTGCCATGCGTGGCCGTGCTGACGCTGATCGGCTTGCGCTATTTTCTGCGTCACACGCTTTCGGGTGCCGTGATCATGGCGGTCACGGAAGATCGCGAGGCCGCCACCGCCATCGGCATCGACGCCAGGCGGGTTTACTTCGTCACCTTCATCATCGGCGCGAGTTTCGCCGCGCTCGGCGGGGCGCTGGCCCTGCCGACCACCTCGCTGGTGCCGGGCATGGGCGCCGACATGATCGTGCTCTCCTTCGCGGTCGCGGCAACGGCCGGCCTCGGGCAGATCGAAGGCACGGCCGTCACCGCACTGATGATCGGGCTGGCGCGCGCCTTCATCATCTACATCCAGCCCGAGTTCGAGGTCCTGGTGCCCTATCTGCTGATGGTGCTGGTGCTGCTGGTGCGGCCGTTCGGCCTGTTCGGCGCCACCCAGTTGAGGAAAATCTGATGGCGGGCCGTTTCAAGCCGATCACGGTTGTCGCGGCCGTCTTCTTCCTGGTGGCCGCTGTCGCGCCGATGTTCGTGCCGAGCTGGACCACGCTGTTCGCGCTGATCCTCGCCAAGAGCATCGTGGTGCTGGGCATCATCCTGCTGCTGCAGGCGGGACAGGTGTCGTTCGGACACGCGATGTTCTTCGCCACAGGCGCCTACGCCGCGGCCTTCTGGGGCAAGTATGTCGGTGGCGGCGACATCCTGCTCTATCTCGGGCTCGGCGCCGTATCGTCGACGGTCTTCGGCCTCATCGTCGGCGTGTTTGTGGTGCGCTACCGGGAAATCTTCTTCGGCATGCTCAACCTGGCGTTCTCGATGGTGTTGTGGTCGCTGCTGGAAAAGATGTTCCACTACACCAACGGTGCCGATGGCATTCGCGTGGCGCGCCCGGGCCTGGCGGGATTGGCGTTCACACCGGAAACCTTTCAGTATGTGATCCTTTATGTGAGCCTGCTGATCGCCGTGGCGGCATTCCTTGGCGTGCAGCGCTACCTCGACAGCCCGCTCGGGCACATGTTGCGGGCCATCAAGTCGAACGAGACGCGGCTCGAATATCTGGGAACGTCGGCCCGCCGCGTGCTCCTGATCGGCTACGTGATCTCCGCGTTCCTCGCCGGCATTGGCGGCACGCTGGTGGCGATCATCCAGCAGATCGCGACGCCGGAGTTCGGCTACTGGACCAAGTCGGGCGAGTTCGTGTTCATCGCGATCCTCGGCGGCGGCGCGCATGCATTCGGTGCGTTTGCAGGGGCTGCCATGTTCGAGGTCGTCCGCTTTTATGCGGCCGCTCAGCTCGCAAACGCTTGGCAGCTCATTCTCGGCGTGGTGCTGATCGTCATCATTCTCTACGCGCCGAGCGGCCTGATCGGGCTGCAGGCAACGCGGCAACCGTTCGAAGCAGGGAGGTCACTGATGGCCAGCGTCCTGCTCTCGGCCAAAGGCATCAAGATCAGCTTCGGCGGGGTCATCGCGGCCGACGGCATCGACCTCGACGTCCACGAGGGCGAAAATCTCGCCGTCATCGGCCCCAACGGCGCCGGCAAGACCACGTTCCTCAATATCTCGACGGGCTATCTCAGGCCGCAGGCGGGGAGTGTGAGCTTTCTTGGCCGCGATATTACCGCGCAGCTGCCGCGCACGATCACCAGGCTCGGCATCGCGCGCGCCTTTCAGATTCCCCAGCTGTTCCTCGATCAGACCGTGATGGAGAACATGCTGATCGCGGCCGCCTCGCTCAGGGGCCATCCATCGGGGCTCAAAGCCCTCGCGCGCCTGCCGGAGAGGCCGGAGATGGAGCGGCTGCTCGATCTCGTGGGCGTCCAGGAATATGCACCGCGCAGGGCGCGCGAATTACCCGAAGGGCAGCGCAAGCTCGTCGACATCGCGCTTGCGCTCGCCCTGAAGCCGAAGCTCCTGCTGATGGACGAGCCGACCTCGGGCGTCGCGTCGTCCGAGAAGTTCGGCATTATGGACATTCTCACCGCGGCGCTGGCGAAGGAGAAGGTGACCTCGGTCTTTGTCGAGCACGACATGGACATGGTGGAGCGCTACGCCAGTCGCGTTGCGGTCTGGAGCATGGGAAAGATTCAAATGGTCGGCACGCCCGCGGAGGTTCTGGCCGACCCGAAAGTCCGCGAGCATGTGATCGGAATATGATGCTGAGCTTCGATAACATCAACGTCGCGATCGAAGGTGCGCCGGTGCTGCGCAACGTCAGCTTCTCCCTGGAGCGCGGTGCGAGCGCGGCGCTGATCGGGCGCAACGGCGCCGGCAAGACGACGACCGTGCGCACCATCATGGGCTTCACGGAAGCAAACGGCACCATGCGTCTGGACGGCCGGGATCTCGGCGGCGTTCCGCCACATCGCCGGCCGTCGCTGGGTATCGGCTATGCGCCCGAGGACCGCCGGCTGTTTTCCGCATTCTCCGTCGAGGAGAATATTCTGCTTCCCGGCCGGGTTGCGAAGCTGAGCCCCGAGGAGACCCGGCGCAGGCTGGATCGCGCCTATTCCGTGCTGCCGGAGCTGAAAGAGCTTGCACGGCGGCCGGCGGGATCGGTCTCCGGGGGGCAGGGCAAGATGGTGGCGCTGGGCCGTGCCCTGATGCTGGGAACGCGCCTTGTCATTCTCGACGAGCCCTTCCAGGGCCTCGCGCCCGTCGTGGCGCAGCGCTATGCCGAAGCGCTCCGGCGGCTTCGCTCGCAGGACAAGGACATCACGCTGCTGATCACGGAGTCGAACCCGAAACTTCTCGACACCTTCGCCGACGTGACGCTGACCATCGAGAGAGGCGAGATCGAAAGCCGTGCAACCCACTGAGACGGGAGGCCGTGGTTGCCCTGATCCCGCGGATTGCACGCGCTCACGCGGGCTTCCTGATTGCAATTGGTGGTTGAAAGCAGTAGTCCGTCAGAGCATCCCTTCTGGACCATATCGCAGCGATCCAGTAGGTTTCGCTCGGCTGGTCGACCGCCGCGGAGCTCGGGATTGTATGTGCCGAGGGACTTTTTGTTGTTTGGTCGTCAAGAACGCGGGCTAACAGGGGTTTAGTTCGACGTTTGGTGGTGCGTCTGGTTGGGGGTAAGGTTGCGTTCGCGTTGGACGGCGGAAATCGGCTGCCCGAAGTCATGCAGCTTTGGTTGGTACCGGTGGCGACCTGTTGCGCTTGGCGGACCGTTGCTTGCGATCTGCATGGCCGCCTTGCCCTGCTGGAACGCCAACGCCCAATGGCTCGAGCAGGGGCCATTTACTTCTACAAGCACGGCAGCCTCCTCGCCGACGAGCCTCAACAGTAACGATCTTGTTATCGGCATGCCTTCGCAGGGCAACCCGGTCTACGGCGCCGCCAATGCGATCCTGCAAAGCCCGACTGATCCCACCGGCAATACGTACTGGGTAGCAACGGCTTCCGGCGGCATCTGGAAAACGATAAATGGTGGCCTCAGTTGGACAGCGACCACCGATCATCAGTCCTCTCTCTCGATCGGCGCGATTACGCTCGATACCGCCGATCCCTCCGGCAAGACGCTGTATGCGGCCACCGGCGACTTCAGCGCGGGTTTCTATCATTTCAGTCCGCAAACGACGATTTTGAAATCCACCGACGGCGGCAACAGCTGGAACGCAATTTCCTCTACCGGCATCCAGAATTTGTATTTGTCGTTTTCGGGCCAGCAACTGAGCGATCCGACGCCGGCCAGTATCAAGAACATCATTGCCATGGGCAACGTTATCCTGGTGGCCGCCGGCGGCGGCACCGGCACCAATTCGATCGTCAATGCGGGTGGCCTTTACCGCAGCACCGACGGCGGTACGACGTTCGCCCTCGTGCCCGGTTTCGGTACGGAGATCTCGAGCCTGATCTCGACCAGCATCAACAATCAAACGGTCCTGGTGGCAGCCCGCAACGGCGAATTCGACCTTGCGGCGAGCGCGATCCTGTACAGCGTCGATGCCGGCGCCAACTGGACGACCTTGCTCGGACCGGGCACGCCGCTGCAGTCGACGAACTCCTCCAATCCCGACCACGTCAGCTTCAACGGCAGCCGTACCGACCTCAACATCAAGGTTGCCGCCGGTCCGGGCGGCTCGCTGTTTGTCGCGGTCGTGAAGGACGCCACCAGCAGCGAGCCGATCGGCCTGTTCTATACGCCGCAATTCTCGCCCGGAAGCGCGACCCCGCCGACCTGGTACAATCTCGGCGAACCGCAGTTCATCACTGCCAGCGGCTCGTGCGCAGCGGCGCATCCGTGCCCGCTGGAGGGCAACCTGCAGGGCGGGCTGCACTTCGCGCTGGTGGCTGACCCCACGCAAAAGGGCGTTGCCTACATCGCCGGCAGCGGCCTGTTCGATCTCACCTTGCCCGGTTTGGCGAGGCAGAACGAAGTCGCCACCATCGTTCGAGTCAACTACAATTCGGCCACCAATGCCGCGACCTATACGCCGATCGCGTTCCCCGGAAACAATTCGTCTCCCCACCCGGACACGCGGTCGCTTGTCTTCGACGCCAACGGCAATTTGCTGACCACCGATGACGGCGGCGTCTACAGGCTGACGAATCCCGCGACGTCGGGGACGTGGACGGCCCTTGGCGGCGCCGCTGCCGGCGGCAGCCCGCTGCGGGCAATCGAAACCTACTCGGCGGTGATGGATCCCAAGACCGGGCGGCTGGCTTTCGCCTCCCAGGACAACGGGGCGGGCCTTTCCGCTCCGACGGCAGCAATTTCGCAGGCCATGCCCGTCGCGCCCTGGCAGAACGTGCTGGGCGGCGACGGGTTCAGCGTGGCGGTCAATTCGAAGACGGCGAGCGGACCGTCGATTTTCTACGCTACGGCCGACGATTCGAGATTGGCACGCACCTTCGCCAATGAAAACCTCTCTCCTGCCTCGCCTCCCACTCTCCTCAATATCAATGTGGCAGGCACCGGCGGTCAGAATTATTTCGACTACCAGGGAGACGGCGCCAATGGAATCGTGGTTGCGGTCAATTCGGTCGATCCAACCAAGCTTCTGTTTCGATCTTCGCGTCTATATACGTGGACCGATCCGGGGACGGCACTGAGCGGCCAGATCAACATCACCGACATCTCCACCGGCAACATTTTCGACTCCACCGCATGGGCCGAAAAAATCGCTTACGGAACGCAAGGCGCGACCGACGCCATTCTGGCCGGAGGACCGCTTCCGTCCAATCTTACCGCTACGTATGGGACATTCGGCGTCTATCTGCGCACCCAGGAGCAGGTCAATGCCGGGAATGCGACCATCGGCCCATCTAATTTGCTGACGTCGTTCCAGACCGTGAATGGCGGTAATCCAGGCGATCCGCTGAGCGTGCTGTTCGATCCTGCGACCGAACACAAGTTCTTTATCGCCGACGCGAACAATGTCTATGCGACCAAGGACACCGGCCAGACCTTGTCGCCCCTTGTACTGCCCGCGCATTTCCAGAACCCTACCGGCCTCACTTACATCGCCGACGCCACCGGCGGCGCCAATAACGGAGTGCGCGCTCTCGTGGTCGGCGGCATACTCGACGTCGGCGGTTCCCAGGGGGGAATCATTTCCACGCTCGATCCCTTCGCCAGTTCCGTGCAGTGGATGAATCTCGGGCCGGCGCTACCAAACGTCGGGGTCCAGGATCTCAATTATTATCCGGACATCGATACCATGGTCGCCGCGCTGTACGGCCGCGGGGTCTGGGTTCTGTACGACGTCACAAGCTATTTCCCGACCGCGACGGCGCTCTGGTTCGGCAAGGCGAACAACAATTCGACGCCGGACGCCTCGCTGTTGACCGGAAGCCGGCCGCTGGAGAAATTCGGAACCGGCACGCTTACCCTGAGTGGCGCGCCAACCTACAGCGGCGGAACGATCATCGATGCCGGCGTCGTCAGCATTACCGCCGACGCCAATCTGGGCGCGCCGCAAGGCGGCATCGTCTTCAACGGCGGAACGCTGCAAGTAAATGCGCCGACCACCTCGCCACGCAGCGTGACGCTGAACGCCACGGGGACGCTCGATACCGAAGCGGACACGACGTGGGCCGGGGTCATTTCCGGACCCGGCGCGCTTGACAAGATCGGTCCGGCGACGCTCACGCTCACCGGCGCCAATACTTATTTGGGAGGGACCTTTGTCTTGGGCGGCACGCTCGCCGTCGGATCAAATGGTGCGCTCGGCGATCCCTCTGGTCAGATCGGTATCGACGCGGGGACGCTGAAGGCCACGGCATCTTTCGCGACCGCCCGAACCGTGGCGTTCGGCGTTGACGGCGGAACGATCGATACCGGAGCGTTCACGCTGACCGCGAACGGTCTTTGGGTCGCTCAGGGAGCGGTCAACAAGACAGGAGCGGGCGTGCTTGCGCTGGAAGACCTGAGCTGGTTGCAGAGCGTGACGGTCGGCGCGGGCACCCTGCAGGTAGACGGCGCCCTGACCGGAACCTCGTTGCAGGTTGCCCCGGGCGCGGTGCTGTCGGGCATCGGCCAGATCGGTGCGCCGACGGGGATTTCCGGCACGCTTGCTCCGGGCACGCCGGGGGGGCCCGGCGTCCTGACATTTACGTCGGCTCTCACCTTGATGCCGGGCAGTATGCTGCGCATCGCCATCGATGGCCTGGCAACGGGCGGCGGCCCCGGATCCTATTCGCAGGTCTTCGTCAACGGGGCAGGGCTGACCCTGGGTGGCACGCTGACGCCGTTCTTCCGCGGGATCGGCGGCGGCGCCAACAACAACTTCACGCCCGCGCTCGGCCAGCAATTCACGATTGCCGCAGCGACTGGCGGCATTACCGGTCAATTCGCCGGGGTGGACCTCAGCGGCAGCGGATTGCCGTCGTTCCTCCGCATGGACGCGCTCTACGGCACCAACGCAGTCAATCTTGTGACCACGCCGGCATCCTACGGCAACGGCGCCGCGATTTCCGGATCAATCTGGAACGCCAACCAGCAAAGCGTCGGCGCGGCGCTCGACGCGCTTCGTCCGCCCGCGGGCACGATTTCGTCGAACCCGGCGCTGCAAACGGCCTTCAATGCGCTGTATGGTCTTAACGCTTCCCAGATCGGTCCGACGCTGGTGGGCTTGTCGGGCCAGGACGAAGCGCGCGGTGTTGCCCACGCGCTGGATACCATCGATGCCTTTCATGTCGCCCTGCAGGATCATCTGATTGGCGGTCCACTCGCCTCCGGCTTCAACAATCTGTCGCTCTCGCTTGGCGGCGGCCCTCGCGGTTTCTATGCGGCCTATAACAGCGTATCGAGCGAAGGTGCCGCGGCGTCCGGGGCAAAGCCATCATTCTCCGAACCAAACCATGCGTGGGGCTCGGTGTTTTATCAGACCACCAACACCGCCTCGTCCGCGGGGATCCCCGGCGCATCCGCGGACGTCAGCGGCTTTATCGCCGGTGTCGAGGGCGAAACGCGACCCGGACGGCTGATCGGTGCGGCCATCGCCACGGCCCATACCGACACCAGCGGTTTGGGCACAGGGTCCGGAGACGGTTTCCTTGCGGCCGCCTATGGTCGCCAGACCACCGGACGGTTGCAAATCGCCGGCTATGCGGGCCTCGCTCACAACTCCATCAATCTCTATCATGATTTCGGGTTCGTCGGCTCCAATCCCGCCAACCATCCCAGCGGTGCTGCAAGTCTGCTCCTGGGCACATCGATTGCCTACACCTTCGATCTCGCCGGATTTCAGATCGCCCCCGTGGTGACCGCCGGCTACACGCATATGCGGTTCGAGGGCACCAATCTGCTCTCACCGCAGGGATTTAACCTTGGCGTCACGAGCCAGTGGGTCGACCGTGTGCGTTTGACGGCCGGTCCTGTACTGACGCGCTCGTTCAAGACCGATCGTGGGCTCAAGATCGTGGCCAGCCTCTCCGCCGGCTATCTGCATGAAACGGGGCCCGTGACCCTCGACGCGCAGCTGTTCGGGTTCCCGACGCTCGCGCAGTTCGCGCCGACCGGCCAGGATGGTGCCTTTGCCGAGGTCGAACTGAATGCGCTGTTCTCGCAATCGGTCACGGCGTTCGTACGCTGGCGCGGCGAGGCCCGGGCACAGTTTCGAAGCAATCTGATTTCGGGCGGAATGCTTGCGACATTCTGACCTGATCGCGCCCCTGCCGCTTCGGTTTCGATCTGGCGGTGCAGGCTCGCGAAAAATCCGACCGGCATTGGTTGTAATGGGCCCCGGCGTGCGCGGGATGACACCGGGGTTCATCAGCATCACTCACCAAACGATCGGCGATGTGATACGCTGAGGTTTGTCTCAAGAAAAATGGCCCGCCGCCTACCACACATGAGGAAACCAATGCAGTTCAAGCACGTCACGCTCGATTTCGAAGGACCGGTCGCGATCGTCAGGCTCGATCATCAGGAGGTGATGAACGCGGTCTCGCTCGACATGCTGGGCAGCCTTGGCGAGGCATTCGACGCGGTTGACGACAAGAGGGCGGAGGTGCGTTGTCTGGTGCTGACGGGCGCCGGACGCGCGTTCTGCACCGGCGCGAACCTTCAGGGCCGCAACAACCAGAAGCCGGGCAGGAGCAACGCGGGTGCGGCGCTGGAAACCGCATTCCATCCCTTCCTTCGGCGCCTGCGCAATTTGCATTGCCCGATCGTTACCTCCGTGAACGGGCCGGCCGCCGGCGCCGGAATGAGTTTTGCGCTGATGGGCGACATGATCCTGTGCGCGCGATCGGCGTATTTTCTGCAAGCCTTCCGCCGGATTGGGCTGGTGCCGGACTGCGGATCGACATGGCTGTTGCCGCGACTGATCGGCAAGGCTCGCTCGGTCGAGCTGTCGCTGATGGGCGAGCGGCTTCCGGCCGAAAAGGCGCTGGAGTGGGGGCTCGTCAACCGGGTCTATGACGACGCGAAGTTGGGGGAAGAGACCATGAAGCTTGCCCATGAACTCGCGAACGGGCCGACGATCGCGCTGTCCTTGATCCGCAAGCTCTATTGGGAGAGCCCGGACAATTCGTTCGAAGACCAGCTCAACCTGGAATTCGAGTCACAGCGGCTTGCCGGCGCGACGGAGGATTTCAAGGAGGGCGTCACCGCGTTCCTCGAGAAGCGCCCGGCAAAGTTCGGGGGCAAATGATCGAGGTCGAACTCGGACGCAGCGTTGCCGGCTGGTATCCGGGCGCGTTCGGCGTTGCCAACTCCGTCAGGCTCTCCGGCGGCGCCAGCCAGGAAACCTGGTCGTTCGATATCCTGCATCCCGATGGCAGTATCGGCGCAATCCTGCGCCGTGCGCCGATTGGTTATGGCGCGGCGCCCGGGCGCGCGGCCGGGTTGAATGCCGAGGCTATCCTGATGCAATGCGCATATGAAGCCGGCGTGCCGTCGCCGCGCGTGTTGCATGTGCTGCAGCCGCAAGACGAACTCGGCTCCGGTTTTGTCATGGCGCGGATCGAGGGCGAAACCATCCCGCGCAAGATCCTTCGCGATGAAAAATTCGAGCAGGCGCGTCCGAAATTGGCGCGGCAACTCGGACACGTTCTGGCCGGCATCCATGGCCTGGACTCGCGGCGACTGCCCGAACTTCGCCGCATGACGGCGGCGAAGGAGATTGTCGAGCTTGAGCGGGACTACCGAAGTTTCGACCGGCCGCGGCCGGTGTTCGAACTGGCGTTGCGCTGGCTGCGCGATCACGATCCCGGCACGATCCGTGAGGTGACGCTGGTGCATGGCGATTTTCGGAACGGCAATCTGATCATCGGCCCCGAAGGGTTACGCGCGGTGCTGGACTGGGAGCTGGCGCACTTCGGCGATCCGATGGAGGATTTGGGATGGGTTTGCGTCAATTCCTGGCGCTTCGGAGAGCTCGACAAACCGGTCGGCGGGTTCGGCGCGCGCGACGAATTATTCGCTGCTTACGAACAGGCGGGCGGGCGCGTCGATCCCGATCGGGTCATGTTTTGGGAGGTGATGGGCACGCTGCGCTGGGGCGTGATGTGTTGCGGCATGATGCAGCGTTTTCGCACCGGACTTGAGCATTCCATCGAGCGTGCCATGATCGGCCGGCGCGCGTCGGAGACGGAGATCGATCTGTTGCGAATATTGGCTTCGCGAGGGAATTAATATGCAGGATGAACCAGAACCGGAAGAGCTGATCACGGCGGTCGCGAAGTTCTTGCGCAACGATATCGCGCCCGGGATCACCGGGCACAATGCGTTCAAGCTGAGGGTCGCGATCAACGCGCTCGATCTGGTGGCGCGGCAATTGGCGCTGGAGCAGGGCAGCGACGCTGCGGAGGCGGCGCGGCTGAGGCAGTTGTTGGGCATTGGGGGATCGCTGATGGAGCTCAATCGCGCGCTCGCCGAACGCGTTGCCAACGGCGAGGTCGATCTGCAGACGCCGGGGCTTGCGGAGCATGTGTGGCAGACCACGATGGAAAAGCTCGCGGTCGATCAGCCGAACTACGCGTCGTACAGGAGGGAGTTGGGGCGCAAGCCGACCGGCGCCCGGCCCGCCGACCTTGAGCCAGGTCGCGGCTCGGGGCCGACCACAAATTCATGACGAGGAGAATCTGCCTTGGATTTTGCACTTCCCGCCGACCTCGTCGCCTATCTCGACGAACTCGACCACTTCATCGCGCGCGAGATCAAGCCGCTCGAAGAGGCCGATGACAATATCCGCTTTTTCGACCACCGCCGCGAATGGGCGCGCACCGATTTCGACAATGGCGGGCTGCCGCGGCATGAATGGGAAGCGCTGTTACGCCGGGTGAAGGATCTTGCCGACGCCGCAGGCCATTTGCGCTTTGCGATCCCGAAGCGCTATGGCGGCAGGGACGGCTCCAATCTCTGGATGGCCGTGATCCGCGAGCACTTTGCCGCAATGGGATTGGGCCTGCACAATGACCTGCAAAATGAGCATTCGATCGTCGGCAATCTGCCGCTGGTGACCATGCTCGACCGTTACGGTCGCGACGACCAGAAGGCGATGATCGAGGGCTCGATCACCGGAAAATACCGTATCACGTTCGGCCTCACCGAGCCCGAGCACGGCTCGGATGCGACCCACATGGAAACCCGCGCCGTGAGTGCGACCCGCGACGGCGTCAAGGGGTGGGTCATCAATGGCGAGAAGATGTGGACCACCGGGATGCATGTCGCGACCCATTGCGCGTTGTTTGCGCGCACCAGCGGCAACGACGGCGACGCGCGAGGTATCACTTGTTTTCTGGTGCCGGCAAAGAGCGCGGGCGTCAGGATCGAGGAATATATGTGGACCTTCAACATGCCGACGGATCATCCGCGCATCAGCCTTACCGAGGTGTTCGTGCCCGAAGATGCGCTGTTCGGAGAAGTGGGGCGTGGCTTGTCGCTTGCGCAATGCTTCGTGCATGAGAACCGGATCAGGCAGGCTGCGAGCTCGCTGGGTGCCGCGGTCTATTGCATCGAGGAAAGCGTGAAATATGCGCGCGAACGCAAACCGTTCGGCAAGGCGCTCGCCGAGAATCAGGCGATCCAGTGGCCGCTGGTGGAGCTTGCGACGCAAGCGGAGATGCTGCGGCTGCTGATCCGCAAGACCGCCTGGGAGATGGATCTGCTCACCCAGGCCGAGGTCGAGCACACGCTCTCGGACAAGGTCTCGATGTGCAATTACTGGGCGAACCGGCTGTGCTGCGAGGCGGCCGATCGCGCCATGCAGGTGCATGGCGGCATGGGTTACTCCCGCCACAAGCCGTTCGAACACATCTATCGCCACCACCGCCGCTACCGCATCACCGAAGGCAGCGAGGAAATCCAGAAGCGGAAGGTCGCGGGATTCCTGTTCGGATATATGGGAGCGGGGAAACGTTGAGGCGGACCCCAACGGTGGTGTCGTCACTGCGCAAGCAGGGAGCCATAACCAACCGATCCCGGCTATTGAGAAAGGCGTCCGCCGGAGTGCCAAAAACCTGAGGCCGCGGCGCATGGGTCCTCGCCTTCGCGAGGACGGCGACGCGGGTGGGGGCGGTGTGGACGGCGTCGCTTCAGTTCACCTGCCGGTCCTTGCCCGCCCAATAGGGATCGCGCAGGTGGCGGCGCAGGATCTTGCCGGAGGCGTTGCGCGGCAGGGCGTCGATGAAATCCACCGTCTTCGGCGTTTTGAAGCCGGCGATGCGCTCGCGGGTGAAGTTGATGATGTCGGAGGCGGTCGCCTGTTTGCCCGGCTTCATCACCACGATCGCCTTGACCGCTTCACCCCAGGTCTCGTCGGGAACGCCGACCACGGCGGCTTCGGCCACATCCGGATGGTCGCAAATCGCGCTTTCGACTTCGGCCGGGTAGATGTTTTCGCCGCCGGAGATGATCATGTCCTTGATGCGGTCGTGGATATAGAGATAGCCGTCCTTGTCCATGTAGCCGGCGTCTCCGGTACGCAGCCAGCCGTCGCGATCGAGCGTTTTGGCGGTGGCTTCCGGCAAGTTCCAGTAGCCCACCATGTTGGAGCCGGAGCGGGTGGCGATCTCGCCCACTTCGCCCGGTGGCAATCGTTTTCCATCGGGATCGAGGATCGCCAACTCGACGCCCGCCAGCGCCTTGCCGGCCGAGCGCATCCGCTCCAGTCCCTCGATGTGGTCTTCGGGCGGAAGGGCCACAATGGTGCCGGTAGTCTCGGTCATGCCGTAAAGCTGCACGAAGCCGCAGCCGAACACCTCGATGCACTCCTTCAACAGCGCGGCGGGGATCGGCGAGGCGCCATAGAGCATGTATTTCAGGCGCGAAAAATCGACTTGCCTCGCGCGTGGTTGCCGCACCACGAACTGCATCGCGGCAGGCACCATGAACAATTTGGTGATCTTCGAGTGCTCGATGAAATCCAGCACTTTGGTGGGATCGAATTCCCTTGCGATGACGCCCCTGGCGCCATGATAGAGGCTGACCAGGCCCCAGCCGGAACCGCCGATGTGGAAGACCGGCATCGCCACCAGCGAGATATCGTTCTCGGTCCACTTGTTCCAGTCGGGCTTTTCGCCTTCGCCGGTCTCCACAAGATTGAGAAGATTGGCATGCGACAGCATCGCGCCCTTGGGCTTTCCCGTGGTGCCGGAAGTATAAAGCTGGATCGCGACGTCCTGCCGGCTGATCTCGACCCTGGGGTCGTCGGCGCTTTGCGCGTCGCGCCAGGCGGTGTAGTCCTGCCATTCCGGCGCGCCGCCTTCGGTGGTGATGATGGTGCGCAGGTCAGGCGATTGCGGCTTAATGGCGCGAGCCTGCGCCACCAATTCCGGCCCGACGAACAGGACGCGGGCCTTGCAATCCGCGACGATGAAGGCGATCTCGGGCGCGGCGAGCCGCCAGTTCACCGGCGCCATCACCACATTGGCCTTCATCGCTCCGATCAGGAGCTCGAAGAAGATGTCGCTGTTCTTGCCGAGATAGGCGACGCGCTCATGTGGCCTGACGCCGAGCGCTTTCAGCCCGTTGGCGACGCGGTTGGTCAGTTGATCGAATTCGGCGAAGCTGGTCTGTCGCCCCTCGAATTCATAGGCAAGCGCATTGCCGCGGGCCTTCGCCTGCCCGCGCACCATTTCGGCAAGGTTTGACGGCTGCTCTGAAGCGGACATGTTTCCCCCGGAGTGATTGTTTTTGTTGGGCGGAGTTTGGCGTCATCTCGCGCCAAAGACAATACGGCAGCGGGGGCCGACAGGGGCTTCAACAGGGTCGTCCTCGCGAGTTTTACCCCCTCGCGGCGCGGTCCTTTTCGTTCTGGGCCTTGATCTGCTCGCGCGCTTTTTCCCAGTCGGCGTCGGACCAGTCGCGCAACTGATAGAAGTTGCCGCCCATCGCCAGCGCCTGGCCGCCGTCCATCGCGATGGTCTCGCCATTGATCCAGTCGCAGCCGCCGGAAATCAGGAACACCGCGAGATTCTGCAGTTCTTCCATCCTGCCGACGCGGCCCATCGGGTTCATCGCCTTGGTGCGGGCGCCGGCTTCGTCGCCGGGCTTGATGCGCTTGCTCATGCCCTCGGTCGGAATTTCGCCGGGCGCGATGGTGTTGAGCCGGATGCCGTGGCGGCCCCATTCGGTCGCCAGCGACATCGTCATGGCATGGACCGCGGACTTGCTCATCGCCGACGGCACCACGTAAGGGCTGCCATTGCGGACCCAGGTGACGGTGATCGACACCACGTTGCCGGGATGCTTGCCCGCGATCCAGCGCCGGCCCACAGCCTGCGTCACGTAGAACGTGCCGTGCATGACGATATTGGCGACCGCATCGAAGCCGCGCGGCGAGAGATCCTCGGTGCGCGAAATGAAATTGCCGGCGGCGTTGTTGATGAGGTCGGTGAGCGGTCCATCCTTGAAGATCGTCTCGATCATCTCGTCGACGGCGAGCGCATTGCGGATATCGACGCCGTGGCTGGTCACGCGGCCGCCATGGAGGTCCATCAGTTCGGTCGCGGTTTCGTCGCAGACGCTCTTGCGGCGGCCGCAGATATGAACCTCGGCGCCAAGCTCAAGAAAGCGCCCCGCCATCGATTTGCCGAGCCCGGTTCCGCCACCCGTGACAAGGATACGCCGGCCGGCGAGGAGCTTTTCACTGAACATGGCCAATTTTCGCCCTGCAAAATGTCTGTTGGTTGGTTGATTGACTAAAACCGGACAACGCTTTGATGTAAAGCGGCTACAGCGAAGAGCGCAGGGGAGAATCGCATGAATGATCGCGTCAATGTCACGATTTCGGAAGGTATTGCCGATGTGCGGCTGGTTCGGGCGGACAAGATGAACGCGCTCGATGCCGCGATGTTCCAGGCGCTGGTCACGACCTCCGAGCGGCTTGCCCGCGAGAAGGGATTGCGGGCGGTAGTATTATCCGGCGAAGGACGAGCGTTTTGTGCCGGCCTCGACATGGGCCGCTTCGCGGCGATGAAGGAAGAGGGCGGTAACGGAATTCCGGGGGGTGAAAAGCGCGATCTCGCCGTGCGCACCCATGGCCTCGCCAATTTTCCGCAAGCGGCGGTTTGGGGATGGCGGCAGCTTCCGGTGCCGGTGATCGCCGCCGTCCAGGGCGTCGCGTTCGGCGGCGGTTTTCAACTCGCGCTCGGGGCGGATCTGCGCTTCCTTAGCCCGGACGCGCGGATGTCGATCATGGAGATCAAATGGGGGCTGGTGCCCGACATGGCGGGAACCCCGATCCTGGCCAGTCTCGTGCGCGCCGACATCCTGCGCGAACTGACCTTTACGGGCCGGATCTTCTCGGCGCAGGAAGCCCTCGATTACGGGCTGGCGACACGGATATGCGATGACCCGCGGGCCGCCGCCTTTGAGGTCGCGCGCGAGATCGCCGGCAAGAGTCCCGACGCGATCCGGGCCGCAAAGCGGCTTTTGAACAATCTTACCGTCGATCCCGGCCCGGCGCTGCTGGCCGAATCCGTCGAGCAGATGAAGCTGATGGGGAGCGCCAATCAGCTGGAGGCCGTGCGCGCCAATATCGAAAAGCGCGCCCCGCGCTTCGCCGACATCTGATCTCCGCTCCCTCATGGCCGGGAGAACCCCGGCGATGATGACGGCCGCAGTCGGCGTCGTCCGGCGCATTCGCCCTTTTCTTGGTCTTGCGCTGGATCGAAAAAATTGCGACTCAAGGAGGTGCCGGGCAGTTTCTGGAGCATTTTGGCGATGTCACCCCAGATCATGCCTTCCGACACCGACCTTAAGTCGAGCCGCGCCGAGGAAGCCTCGGCGCTTGAGGAAGACGCCAGGCTGCGCAATGACATCCGTCTGCTCGGACGCATCCTCGGCGACACCGTGCGCGACCAGGAAGGCGCCGACGTGTTCGATCTGGTCGAGCGCATCCGGCAGACCTCGATCCGGTTTCACCGCGACGACGACAAGCCGGCGCGGCACGAACTCGAACTCATCCTCGACAGCATGTCGACAAGCCAGACGGTGCGCATCGTGCGCGCCTTCAGCTATTTTTCGCACCTTGCCAATATCGCCGAGGATCACAACAACATCCGGCAGATGCGGGCTCGCTCCAAGGCAGGGGGAACGCCGCGCCCGGGAACGCTGGCGCTGACGTTGTCGCACGCGCGCGGGGCCGGCTTCAGCGCCGCCGACCTGCGCAAGTTTTTCGCAACCGCCCTGGTCAGCCCGGTGCTGACGGCGCATCCGACCGAGGTTCGCCGCAAGAGCACCATCGACCGCGAGATGGCAATTGCGGCGCTGCTGGACCGGCGCGAGCGGGTGCAGCTGACGCCCGAGGAACTTGCGGCCGACGACGAACAGTTGCGCCGCGAGGTGTTGACGCTGTGGCAAACCAACCTCCTGCGCCGCACCAAGCTCACCGTGCTCGACGAGGTCGTCAACGGCCTGTCCTTCTATGACTACACCTTCCTGCACGAGGTGCCCCGGCTGCATTGCGCGCTGGAAGACCGCCTGAACGAGGGTGAGGGCGCCGCGCAGGGCGAACTGGCGTCGTTCCTGAGGATGGGAAGCTGGATCGGCGGCGACCGCGACGGCAATCCGTTCGTGACCGCGGAAGTGATGCGCGGCACGCTGAAGATGCAGTCGAGCCGCGTGCTGCGCTTCTATCTCGAGGAACTGCACGTGCTCGGCTCCGAACTGTCGCTCGCGGCGCATCTGGCCGACGTCTCGAAGGATTTGCGCGCGCTCGCCGAGCGCTCGCCCGACACTTCGCCGCATCGAAGCGGCGAGCCCTACCGGCTGGCGGTGTCCGGCATCTACGCCCGGCTGAGCGCCACCGCTGCGCGGCTCGATGTGGAGACCACGCGGGCGCCGGTCGGCGCAGCCGCGCCTTATGCCGATGTCGGGGAGTTCAAGGCCGATCTCGATATTCTCTACCGGTCGCTGATATCAAACAATTCGCGTGTGATCGCGCGCGGAAGGCTGCGCCATTTGCGCCGGGCCGTGGATTGTTTCGGCTTTCATCTGGCCAGACTCGATATAAGGCAGAATTCGGCGGTGCACGAACGCACGGTCGCGGAGCTGATCGATGCGGCGATGCCCGGTATGTCCTATCGGGCTTTGAACGAGGAGGCGCGGATCGCGCTGCTTGCGAGCGAGTTGCGCAATGCACGTCCGCTGACGTCGACCTTCGTGAAATACAGCGAGGAAACGGTCGGCGAACTCGCGGTTTTCCATGCGGCCGCCGAAGCCCACGCCAGGTTCGGCGCCGACGCGATCCCCCAATGCATCATCTCGATGTGCAAGGGGGTGTCCGACATGCTGGAGGTGGCGTTGCTCCTGAAGGAGGCCGGCCTCGTCGATCCCTCCGGCCGGAGCGCCATCAATATCGTGCCGCTGTTCGAGACCATCGAGGATTTGCAGGCCTCAAGCCGCATCATGGACCGGATGCTGTCGCTGCACGATTACCGCAAGCTGGTGGACAGCCGCGGCGCCGTGCAGGAGGTGATGCTCGGCTATTCCGACAGCAACAAGGACGGCGGCTTCGTCACCTCGGGCTGGGAACTCTACAAGGCCGAGATCGGCCTGATCGAAGTGTTCGAGCGTCACCATGTCCGCTTGCGGCTGTTCCACGGCCGCGGCGGTTCGGTCGGGCGCGGCGGCGGGCCGAGCTATGACGCCATCATCGCGCAGCCCGGCGGCGCCGTGAACGGCCAGATCCGGATCACCGAGCAGGGCGAAATCATCTCCAGCAAATATTCCAACAGCGAGGTCGGCTGTTACAATCTGGAAGTGCTCGCCGCGGCGACGCTCGAAGCCAGTCTCCTTCAGCCAAAGCACAGCGCGCCGAGCGCGGAATATTTGAAGGCGATGGAGCAGCTGTCGGCGCTGGCCTTCGAGGCCTATCGCGGATTGGTCTATGAAACCGAGGGGTTCGCCGAATACTTCTGGGCCTCGACCGTCATTACCGAGATCGCCACGCTCAACATCGGCAGCCGGCCGGCCTCCCGCAAGAAAACCCGCGAGATCGAGGACCTTCGCGCCATTCCCTGGGTATTCAGCTGGGCGCAATGCCGGCTGATGCTGCCGGGATGGTACGGGTTTGGCAGCGCGGTGGAGACCTGGATCAAGCAGCATCCCGACAAGGGCATGCCGTTCCTGAAGGAGCTTTACCGCGAGTGGCCGTTCTTCCGCACCCTGCTGTCGAACATGGACATGGTGCTGGCCAAGAGCTCGATCGCGATCGCCTCGCGCTATGCCGAGCTGGTGCCGGATGTCGCCTTGCGCGAAAGCATTTTCGGGCGCATCCGGCGCGAATGGCATGCTTCGATCGAGCTGCTCCTGGATATCATGGGGCAGGAGCGCCTGCTGCAGAGCAACCCGCTGCTGGAACGCTCGATCCGCAACCGCTTTCCCTATCTCGATCCGCTGAACCATGTGCAGGTTGAGCTCCTGAAGGAGCACCGTTCGCAGAACCCCGACGAGGCAGTGCTGCGCGGCATCCAGATCACGATCAACGGCATTTCGGCAGGCTTGCGGAACAGCGGGTGAGTTGGATGCGAATGTCGAATGGAAACATCCATTCGACATTCGCCATTCCCTGGGTTACGGCTTCAGGGTTACGGCTTCATACCGCCCTGCACACTGGTGTAGACCGCGTAAAGCGATGTCGAGCCGCAGATGTAGAGCCGGTTTCGTTGCTGGCCGCCGAAGCAGAGGTTGGCGACAGTTTCGGGGATGTGGATCTTGCCGAGCAGATCGCCGCCAGGAGTGTAGCAGCGCACGCCGTCCTCGGTCGGATCGCCCCAACCCACGGAGCACCAAACGCGCCCGGCCGAATCACAGCGCATCCCGTCGGTAATGCTGGGCTTGGGCATTTCCGCGAAGACCTTGCTGTTCGACACTTTTCCGGCCCCCACATCCACGTCGAACACGCGAATATGCGACGGGTTGTCCGGCCCGTCCGTGAAGCCGGTGTCGATGACGTAGAGCTTCTTCTCGTCAGGCGAGAAGGCGATGCCGTTGGGCTCCACGAAGTCATCGACGACTACCTTGACGTCACCGGTTTTCGGATCGACCCGGTAGACATTATGCTTTTCCTGCTCAGGCTCGGCTTTGACGCCCTCGTAATAGCCGCCGATGCCATAGACAGGATCGGTGAACCAGATCGAACCGTCGGAAGCGACCACAGCGTCGTTCGGCGAGTTCAATTTCTTGCCATTGTACTTGTCGGCGATGATGGTGATCGAGCCGTCGAGTTCGGTCCGGGTGACCCGTCGGCCACTATGTTCGCAAGTAATCAGGCGTCCTTCCCGGTCAATGGTGTTGCCGTTCGAATTCATCGACGGCTGGCGGAATACGCTGAGGTGACCGTCATCCTCCGAAAAGCGCATGATGCGGTTGTTGGGAATGTCGCTGAATAACACGTAGCGGCCAGCCGGGAAGTAAACCGGCCCTTCGGCCCAGCGGAACCCGGTGGCGACACGTTCAACGGCCATCGTGCCGGCGAAGGCGGGGAAACCGGTAGGTCCGAACGAAACCTTGGGCTTTTTGAGCGACTCCAGGCGGGAATCCGGATAGCGGCTCCCGGGCAACGGTCCCAAGGGCAGCGGATCGGTTGAGGCGGTTGGGGCACCGGTTTGGCCGAGTGGCGTTACGCTTGCCGCAGAGGCCGCCTTCATGGTCACGGCCGTAGCAGCGATCGCGGTGGCACCACGCAACAGATTGCGGCGGTTGACCGCGGCCGAAGCCGCTTCGGCCCGGTGATCGGATTGTAACGTATTTGTCATGGTTTCCTCCCGTATTTTTTTGTGGGGAGGAAATCCTGAGCCGGGATTCCGGCATAAAGCAGGCGAGATCCGGGTGAGGCAACCGGAGGTGGCGCGATCCGGGTGGTTACGGGTGCCGGCGTCCGCCGCTCAGATCGCATCCCAATTGAAAATGTCCGCCGAGCGATCGAGCTTGTAAAACGACGATTTCAGCGCCGGCATGCCATGCTCGGCGATGGTTTGCGCCGTCCAGCCCTCGCCACGATGGATCGAGCGCAGCGGACGCGACTGGCTCATCAGGAATATCTCGTTCATCCGCACGGCAAAGATCTGCCCGGTCACGTCTTTCGCGGCGTCACTGAGCAGGAAGGCGACGATCGGCGCGATCTTCTCCGGTCCCATCTGCTGGATTTTCGCCACCCGGGCCTTTTCTGCCTCGGTTTCGGTCGGAATGGTGCCGATCAGGCGGCTCCAGGCAAATGGCGACACGCAGTTCGAGCGGACATTGAAGCGGTTCATGTCGAGCGCGATCGATTTCGACAGGCCCACGATGCCGAGTTTGGCGGCGGCGTAGTTGGCCTGGCCGAAATTGCCGACCAGGCCGGAGGTCGAGGTAAAGTGGACGAACGAGCCGCTCTCCTGCTCGCGGAACAACCGCGCCGCGGCGTGCGAGACGTAAAACGAGCCCATCAGATGAACCTTGATGACGGATTCGAAGGCGTCGATGCTCATGCGATGGAAGATGGCGTCGCGCAGGATGCCGGCATTGTTGACCACGCCGTCAAGCCTGCCAAAACTGTCGACGGCCATCTTGACGATCCTGCTGGCGGGAACGGCTTCCGCGACGGTCTCGAAATTCGCCACCGCCGTGCCGCCGCGCTTCTTGATTTCCTCGACCACCTCTTCAGCCGGCGAGGCGCTCGAGCCCGAGCCGTCGGCGGCGACGCCGGGATCGTTGACCACCACCCTGGCGCCCTCGGCGGCGCACAGCAGCGCGATCTCGCGCCCGATGCCGCGCCCGGCGCCTGTGACGATGATGGATTTGTCCTGAAGTAATTGTGCCTGCGCCATTGGTTGCCTCCCGTTGTTCTTATGAAGGTATTCGATTTCTCCGCAGCGGAAGTGCGCTCCCTCTCCCATGGGGAGAGGGTTGGGGCGAGGGGGTACGGTCCATCGATAGACAGTAACCCCTCACCCGGCGCTACGCGCCGACCTCTCCCAGAGGGAGAGGTGGAGATTGAGCTCGCGGCGACCATTTATCCGCATGACAGGTTGTCGCTCACCGCTCGTTCGTGAAGATAATCGTGCCGCTGGCGGCGAACATGCCGCCGACGCCGTGGCACACCGAAATCTTCGCGCCCGGAACCTGCGCGGGCGCGATGCCGCGCATCTGCCGCACGCTCTCCTGCAGCGCGTACATGCCGTACATGCCCGAATGCATGTAGCTCAGGCCGCCGCCATTGGTGTTGAGCGGCAGCTTGCCGCCGGGCCTCGTGTTGCCGCCGGCAATGAACTTGCCGGTCTCTTCATGCGGCATGAAGCCGAGATCGCCGAGGCCATAGAGCGGCAGGTGGGCGAACGCGTCATAGATCATCAGGTGGTCGACATCCCCGTGTGTAATGCCGGCTTCCCGGAACGCGAGCGGCCCGGCGACCTTGAAGGCGCGCGAACTGTCGAAGGTCTGCATCTGGCTGACCATCGGCGTTTCCACGCTCTCGCCGGTGCCGAGGATATAGACCGGCCTTCTTGGAAAGTCCCTCGCACGCTCGGCCGATGTCAGGATCAGCGCGCCGCCGCCGTCGGTGACGAGGCAGCATTGCAGGATGCGAAACGGATAGGCGATCATCCGCGAATTCAGCACGTCCTCGACCGTGATCGGCGCCTTCATCGTGGCGCGCGGATTCTTCGCGGCCCATTCGCGCTGCACGACCGCGACCATGGCGATTTGTTCATGGGTGATGCCGTGCGTCTTCATGTAGCGCAGCACCGGGATCGGAAACATGCTGGCCGGTGTGGAGACGCCGTAAGGCAGCTCGAACTGCCCGTTCAGGCTGTCGGGGCCGATCATGCGCGGGGTGCGGCCGATATTCGATTTGCCGCTTTCGGCATGGGTAATCAGTACGGTTTTGCAGAGGCCAGCCTCGATCGCCGCGGCGGCGTGGCGAACATGCAGCATGAACGAACAGCCGCCGACCGAGGTGCCGTCGACCCAGGTCGGCGTGATGCCGAGGTAGTGGGCGATCTGCTGCGGCGTCTCGACCGCGGTCGCAAAACCGTCGATATCCGACAATTTCAGGCCGGCGTCGGCGATGGCGTTCAGTGCCGCATCCGCGTGCAGCTGGATTTGCGACATATTCGGGATAACGCCGAGTTCGGTGGTTTCGGCGGCGCCGACGACGGCGACCTGGTTCCTGCGCATGATGCCTAACCCTTCGCCGGACGGAACAGGGGAAGCGTGATCGCGTCGTCGAGCTTCTCGAACGTGACCTCCAGCCTCATGTCGAGTTCGAGCGCCTCCGGCGTCTGCGGACAATCGACGATATTGCTCATCATGCGCGGACCCTCCTCGAGCTCAACCACGGCGATGGCATAAGGCGGTGTGAAGCCCGGGACCGGACGATGATGGATCACGTAGCTGTAAAGCTTGGCCTTGCCGCTGGCCTTGAACACGCTGACCTTGCGCGAGGCGCAGGCCGGGCAGAAGGGACGGGGCGGGAAATAGACATGAGCGCAGGCGTCGCAGCTCTGCAGGCGCAATTCGTTCGCTCGCGTGCCATCCCAGAAATGCTGGGTTTCCGGCGTCGGTTTCGGTCGTGCGCGCGCAGGCTCGGCCATATCGCTGATCCCTCCCTGGGCGGGCCTCCTGCGACCCGCCTGATTTCGATCTTGATGCGACATTGGACCGCGGGACGTCAACGGTCCAGCGGACCGCCTGCATGTCGCCCATTCCGGCACACGCATTATTGCCTGGTCCGGAGCGCTTGTATCCCGGTGACCGCCCGCGCTATTGTCGGTCAGAACGAACAAATGCCGGGAGGATTTTCATGCTGAGGGTAACGGGCGCGGTGGTGCTTGCGGGTTTGACCTTTGCCGCGCAGGCTTATGCCGCGGATGCTCCGGCGGAAATCAAGATCGGCACGCTCTATGCCTCATCCGGGCGCTACGCGTCGATTTCGATGCCGGTTTTCAGCGCGCTCAAGCTCTGGGCCGACCAGAAAAATGCCGATGGCGGGGTCTTTGTAAAGGCGTTCGACAAGAAGGTGCCGGTCAAGCTCGTCGCCTACGACGATCAGAGCAACACCGCCACGGCGTCCACGCTCTACAACCAACTGGTTACCCAGGACAAGGTGGATCTGCTGGTCGCGGATTCCGGCTCGGTGCTGACCGCGCCCGCGGTGGCGATCGCGCGCGACCACAAGATGTTTCTGTTCGATCAGACCGGAACCGGCGCCAGCTTTTTCTCCAGGGACAACCCCTACATCGCGCTGATGGCCGATCCGGTTTCGACCGTCTGGCCAAAACCCGTCGCGGATTTCGTGTCCCATGACGGGCCGGGCCTCGGGATCAAGAAGATCGCCATTCTTTACTCGACCAACGAGTTCACCGGCACCCAGGCCAACGCTTTCCGCAAGTTCGTCAAAGATTCCGGCGCACCGATCGAAATCGTTTACGATCAGGGTATTCCCACCGAGACCACCAACTACACCGTCATCATCAACAACATCAACAATACACAGCCGGATGCGGTGATTCATTTCGGATACGCGCCGAACGACATTGCGTTCCTGCGCAACGTCGCGGATGTCGGCGTCAAGTTCAAGATGCTGTTTGCGATCTATGCGGGCCTCGAGACCGAGCTTCTTGAAAAGAACGTCGGCGAGAAAGGCCTTGAGCACGTCTTCACCTACGTGCCGCCCTCGGAGCTGGAATATCCGGTCAACTTCGGCATGAACATGAAGGACTACAAGGCGGCCTGGGAAAAGAAATATCCCGACGGCAAGATCGAGTTCGGCTTCAACGCCGTTGCCGGATACACCACCGGACTGATTATCGAGAAGACGTTGTCGGTCGCGACCAGCCTTGATCAGCTCGAATTGCGCCGCGCCGTGTTCAGCCTGTCCGGGGAACTCAAGACGCTTGATGGCACCTTCGCGCTCGACGAGACGGGCGGTCAGATCGGCGAGTTGACGCCGCTCGGGCAGCTAAAGCTCGACGATCACGGCCATATCCAGTTTGTGACGATCTATCCGCACGAAGTCGCAACCGGCAAGCCGGTCTATCCGCGTCCATGAGCGAAGCGCGTATCGGAAACCGGACGCCGGGAGCAAGGCGCTAGATGCTGACTTACGCGCTTGTCGCCGGCGTTCTGTTCGGCCTTTATTTCAGCCTGGTCGGTATCGGCCTCAACCTCGTGTTCGGCGTCATGCGCATCGTCAATCTGGCGCATGGCGACTTCCTGATGCTGGGGGCGTTTGTCGCGTTCGGCGTCGTGACGCTGGCGGCCGTCGATCCCTTGTTTGCGGTGCCGCTCGCGTTCGTGATTTTCCTGATGGTCGGCGTGCTCCTGTACTGGGTGCTGGTGCCGCGGCTGCAGGGATCGGCCAATCCCGAAATGCTGTCGATCATCCTGTTCTTCGGGTTGTCGCAGGTGATCGAGGCGGTGACGACGATCTTCTTTGGCACCAGCGAACGCTCGATTCAAAGCCGCGCGCTCGGTACGGTGTTCTCGACCATCAAGATCAAGTTGTTCGGCGGCAAGCCGGATGGCGGCGGGCCGGTCCAGATCTTCGGCCAGGGATTTCCGGCCTCCTGGGTGATCGCGGCCGTCACCAGCCTGATCGCGATCGCGCTTGTCTACGTCTATTTGTACCGCACCCGGCTCGGCACGCTGACGCGTGCCGTGATGTCGCGGCGTGACGAGGCCTTTGCGACCGGCATCGACGTCGACCGCGTCTCGGCCGCGGCATTCGGCATCGGACTGGGGCTTGCGGCGGTCGCCGGCATCTTCGCGCCCTTCATGTTCGGCTCGGTGACGCCGGCGTTCGGCGCCGATGCGACCGTCACGTCATTTGCGATCGTGGTGCTGGGATCGCTCGGCAACCCTCTCGGCACCGCGCTCGGCGGCGTCGTTTACGGGGTCTGTTACATGCTGGTGCAGACCTATCTCAGCTCATGGGCGGATCTCTTGCCCTATGTGCTGCTGATTTTCATCCTGCTGCTTCGTCCGAGCGGTCTGCTCGGAAGGCGGGTGCGCGTTGCCTAGCGCTTTCAAACATACGCTGTTCATCGTCGTGCCGCTGCTGGCCGCTTTCGCGGTGTTACCGGGCGTCTATCAGAACCATCTGTTGCTGTTCAATTTCGTGATCTTTCTGATCCTCGCCCAGGGCGTGAACATCATCTATGGCTTCACCGGGTATCTGCCGTTCGGCTATGTCGGCTTCTTCGGCGCCGGCGCCTACGGGTTTGCCATCCTGGTAATGCATTATCAGGCGCCGGCGATTGCCGCGGTGCTCGTCGCCGGCCTGGTCGGCGTCGCGCTCGGGCTGCTATTGACGCCGCTGCTCCGGCTCTCCGGCGCCTATTTCGCCATCGCCAATCTCGCGGCCTCGCTCGCGGTACTGCACTTCGTCGCCAACCCGGCGCTCGAGGGCATCACGCGCGGCCCCTATGGCGTTTCGCTTACGGGTACCTTCAACCCGACGCAGGCCTATACGGCCGCGCTTGTCGTGCTGGCGCTGACGCTCGGTGCCGTCGTGTTCCTGAAGAACTCGCGGTTTGGCCTGGCGTTACAGGCGGTGCGGGAAGATGCCGTCAGCGCGTCGATGGCAGGCGTCAATGTCGTGCGCATGCGCGTGATCGCGTGGCTTGCCTCCGCGCTGGTCGCGGGCCTCGCCGGTGGCGTCTACGCCTGGTACGTTTCGGTGTTCTATCCGGACAATGTCTTTTCCGGCGAGTTCAGCATCTTCGCCATCGTGTTTGCGCTGTTCGGCGGCGTCGCCTCGATCTGCGGTCCGATCGTCGGCGTCATCATCCTCTATGGAATCTACAACCTGATCGGTTTCACCACGCCGCAATATTTCCAGCTGATCTACGGCCTGTTGATCATGGGGCTCGTGCTGTTTCTCCCCGCAGGCCTGGTGTCGCTCGCGACGCGGAGGGGGTGGAATGTCCCCTGATACTGCCCCCATCCTCAACGTTTCCAAACTGACAAAACGTTTCGGCGGCTTTTACGCGCTCGACGGATTGAGTTTCCATGTCGCATCCGGCGAAATCCTGGGATTGGTCGGCCCCAACGGTTCCGGCAAGACCACCGCGATCAACGTGATCTCCGGCCTCTACGCTCCCGATGGTGGCGAGGTGGTGCTGGATGGTACCGCGATCGGCGGGGTGGCGTCGCACCGACTGGTTCATCGCGGCATCAACCGCACTTTCCAGATTCCCAAACCGTTTCTGTCGCTGACGGTGCGGCAGAATATCGAAGTCGCTCTCGCCTATGGGCGGGCCGCGGTGGCGCCCCCGGCCATGGCCGATCTGCTCGACGAATACCGGCTGGCCGAGGTCGCCGACCGGCCGGCGGCTGATCTCAACAGCGCGCAGCAGAAGATGCTCGATCTGGTGCGCGCGCTTGCGACACGTCCGCGGCTCTTGCTGCTCGATGAACTCGCCGCCGGGCTCAATCCGGCGGAACTCGACTGGATCGCCGAACGCATCAAGGCGCTGGCGCGGAGCGGGGTTGCGATCATCGTGGTCGAGCATCTCATGGGCTTTATCGAACACATCACCGACCGCGTCATCGTCATGAACGCCGGCAAGGAGATCTTCGAAGGCAAGCTCGCGGTCGCGGTGCAGGTGCCGCAGGTCATCGAGGTGTTCCTGGGAGGCGAGCATGCCGCCTGAAGCCGCGACGCTGCTGAAGGCGGATGGCATCGATGCCGGCTACGGCACCATGCAGGTGCTGTGGGGCGTCGATCTCGATGTCCGCGCCGGCGAAACCGTGCTGCTGTTGGGGGCCAACGGCGCCGGCAAGACGACCTTTCTCAAATCGCTCGTCGGCCTGGTCGCGGCGCGTCACGGCAGCATCATGCTCGGCGGCGAGGACGTGACGCGGATGCGCTCCAGCGAGCGGATGCGGCTCGGCATGACCTACATGTCGGAGCTTGCGGTGTTTCCCGATCTGTCGATCGAGGAAAATATCCGGGTTGGGGCGCAGGCGCTGGGGCACGCCGATTCCGGCGCCCGCGTCGAGGAGCTCTATGGCATCTTCCCGGCGCTGCGCGAAAAGCGCCGTGCGCCGGCGTCCAGTCTTTCCGGCGGCCAGCGCAAGATGCTCGGCATCGCCAAGGCGCTTGCCGCCGAGCCGCGGCTGCTGGTGATGGATGAGCCGTCGGCCGGGCTGTCGCCGCTGTTTGTCAAGGAAGTCATTCGAATCCTGAGCGATCTGCGCGGACGGGGGCTTGCGCTATTGATCGCCGAGCAGAATATCGGTTTCCTCGAAGTGGCGACGCGGGTGTTCGTGCTGGAAGGCGGACGTATCCGCTTCTCCGGCACGGTGGCGGAAATGACCGACAACGAGGCACTGCGGCGCGCTTATTTTGGGCTCAAGTGATGCGAACCATCAGGATCGGATCAGGCGCGGGCTATTCGGGCGATCGCATCGAGCCCGCGGTCGAACTCGCCGAAAAGGGCGACATCCAGTATCTGGTGTTCGAGTGCCTCGGCGAGCGCACGGTCGCGCTCGCCCAGCAGGCGCGCATGAAGGATCCGGAAAGCGGCTACGATCCGCTGCTCGAGGAGCGGATGCGCGCGGTGCTGCCGGTTTGCGCCGCCAGGGGCATCAGGATCGTCACCAATATGGGCGCG
The DNA here is from genome assembly GCA_963742085.1 of uncultured Alphaproteobacteria bacterium. Taxonomy (GTDB): domain Bacteria; phylum Pseudomonadota; class Alphaproteobacteria; order Rhizobiales; family Xanthobacteraceae; genus Bradyrhizobium. The sequence continues at coordinate 471,649 of CAVUKM010000010.1, forward strand.
GCCAATCCGCTCGCCGCGGCCCGCAAGACCGCCGAGATTGCCGGATCGCTGGGACTTTCGTCGCTGAAGATCGCCGCCGTCGTCGGTGACGACGTGCTCGACGCCTGCAAGGAACGCGACCTCCCGATCATGGAGTTCGACGGCACGATCAAACAACTCGGCAACCGGTTGTTGTCGGCCAATGCCTATCTCGGCGCCGGGCCGATGGCGGCGGCGCTGAGCGGCGGCGCCGATATCGTGATCACCGGGCGTGCCTCCGATCCCGCGCTGTTTCTGGCGCCGATGATTCACGCTTTTGGCTGGGCGATGGACGACTGGAATTTGCTCGGGCAGGGCACGGTCGCGGGTCATCTCCTCGAATGCGCCGGCCAGATCACCGGCGGCTACTTCGCTGATCCGCCCTACAAGGAAATTCCCGATCTGGCGCGGCTTGGTTTTCCCATCGGCGAAGTCGGCGAGGACGGCAGCCTCGTCATCACCAAGGTCGAAGGCTCCGGCGGCGCGGTGACCGCCCAGACCTGCAAGGAGCAACTGCTCTACGAGGTGCATGATCCCACCCGGTATCTCCAGCCCGACGTAACGGCGGATTTCTCGCAGGTGAAGGTCGAGGAGATCGGGAAAGACCGCGTGCGCGTCAGCGGCGGGCGTGGCACCAGCCGCACCGGTACGCTCAAGGTTTCAGTCGGCTATGTCGACAGTTTTATTGGCGAGGGGCAGATATCCTATGCCGGTCCCGGCGCACTGGCGCGCGGGCGGCTGGCGCTCGAAATCGTTCGCGAGCGGTTGAAACTGACGGGCGTTGCGGCCGGCGAGTTGCGGTTCGATCTGATCGGCGTTGATTCCCTGCATGGCGCGCAAATCTCCGCGCATGCCAGTGAGCCCTATGAGGTGCGCGTGCGCGTCGCCGGCCGCACTGAAACGCTGCGCGAGGCGGTCAGGATCGGCAACGAGGTCGAGACGCTCTATACCAACGGTCCGGCCGCCGGCGGCGGGGCGTTCAAATCGGCGCGCGATGTCGTCGCCGTCGCCTCCGTGCTGCTGCCGCGCGAACTGGCGAGGCCGCAGGTCCATTTTGTCGGGGGCGGGTTGCGATGAAGCTGCGCGAGATCGCCCATTCCCGCACCGGCGACAAGGGCAATATCTCCAATATTTCGGTGATCGCCTATGAGGCGAAACACTATCCGCTGCTGCTCGAGCAGGTCACGAGCGCGCGGGTGAAGGCGCATTTTGCCGGCGTTGTCGAAGGCGAGGTTGTCCGCTATGAGCTGCCCAACATTTCGGCGCTGAATTTTGTGATGGGCCAGGCGCTGGGTGGCGGGGTGACGCGGTCGCTTGCGATTGACGCGCACGGCAAATCGCTGAGCTCGGCGTTGCTCGATCTGGAGATCGAGGCCATTACAGGCGATAAATAGCCGATTGACGAGGCGATAAAAACGATGCCGAACATCCCGACACTTTCCGCACTGGCCGACGACCTCGAAAATGGCCGCACCAGCGCGCGGCAGCTCGTCGACGATTGTCTTGCTCGAATCGCCGACAAATCCGGCGAGGGTGCTCGCGCCTTCGTTCATGTCGATATGGAAGCCGCGATCGAAGCCGCGAAAGCGATGGACCGGTTGCGCGAGGTCAAGGCGGCGCCGTCGCGCTTTGCCGGCATTCCCGTCTCGATCAAGGATCTGTTCGACATCAGGGGGCAGGTCACGCGCGCGGGCTCCCGGGCGCTGGAGGATTCGGCTGCGGCGGAAACCGATGCGCCTGTCGTGGCGAGGCTGCGCCGTGCCGGCTTCATCGTGATCGGCCGCACCAACATGACCGAATTCGCCTATTCGGGAATCGGCATCAACCCGCATTACGGCACGCCGAAAAGCACCTGGCAGCGCAGCGTCGGCCACGTGCCCGGCGGATCGTCCTCGGGTGCGGCGGTGTCGGTTGCGGACGGCATGGCGCATGGCGCGCTCGGCACCGATACCGGCGGGTCGTGCCGGATCCCGGCCGCCTATAACGGCATTGTCGGTTTCAAGCCGACGCAGCGGCGCGTGCCGCTCGCCGGTGGCGTGCCGCTGTCATCCACGCTCGACAGTTTCGGGCCGCTGGCGCGCACGGCGCAGTGCTGCGCGGTGCTCGACGCGGTGCTGGCCGACGAGCCCATGGAGCCGCTGCTGCAACGCCCGATCAAGGGAATGCGGCTGGCGGTGCCGACCACACTGGCGCTCGACGAACTCGATGGCGAGGTGGCGCGGACCTTCGAAAGAGCGCTGGAAACGCTGTCGCGCCAGGGCGCCCTGATCGAGCGGATCGCGGTGCCGGAATTCCTCGACGTCGGAGTGATGAACACCAAGGGTGGTTTTGCGGCGGCGGAAAGCTACGCCTGGCATCGTTATTTGATCGTCAGCCGTGGCGACGTCTACGACCCTCGCGTGTCGCAGCGGATCCTGCGCGGCGAGGCCATCAGCGCCGCGGACTACATCGAATTGCTGGAGGCGCGAAGGTCGCTGATCGCGCGCAGCACGGTTCGCCTCGCGCCCTATGACGCGCTTGTGATGCCGACATCAGCGATTACACCGCCGCGCATCGCCGATCTCGCCGACGACAAGGCGTTTACCAAGGCGAACCTGTTGTCGCTGCGCAATTGCACGCTGATCAACATGATCGACGGCTGCGCCATCTCGCTGCCCTGCCATCGCGAGGGCGAAGCGCCGGTCGGACTGATGCTCGCCGCATCCGGCGGATCGGATCGCCGCATCTTCGAACTGGCGGTGGCAATGGAGGCCGTGATCCGTGGTTGATCTGGCCTTCACCGTTGACGCCCGGGGCACGACGGCTCCGCTGACGCTCGCGATCGACCAGGCGGTGATTGCCGGCTGGACCGGCCGCGATCCGGTGGCGCGCGACAAGCACATCGCCGAACTGGAGGCGATCGGGATCGCGCGGCCGGCGACGACCCCGATCTATTACCGGGTTTCGGCGCGCCGGTTGACCACCGCCGACAGCATCGAGGTCAGCGGCGGAAATTCCAGCGGCGAGGTCGAGTTCGTGCTGATCGGCTGGCAGGGCCGCATTTTCGTAGGCCTCGGATCCGATCACACCGACCGCAAGGTGGAGACCTACAGCGTCACCGTGTCCAAGCAGATGTGCGACAAGGTGATGGCGCCGCTGCTGTGGGAACTCGATGACGTCGCCGGCCACTGGGACCGCATGATCCTGCGCTCCCACGCCTGGATCGACGGCACCCGCGTGCTGTACCAGGAGGGCACGCTCGACGCCATGCTGGGGGTTTCGGAACTGATCGCGCAAGGTTTCAAAGGGGAAAAACTGCCCGATGGTTGCGCCATGTTCGGCGGCACCTTCGCGGCAAAGGGCGGCATCCGCCCCGCCAGCCGGTTCGAGTACGAGCTGGAGGACCCCGTTCTCAAGCGCAGCATCCACCACGCCTATGACGTGATCGAGCTGCCGGTATTGGGCTGATGGCCTAAGCGAAAACCCAAACGGACGCGACGCCAAGCCGTCATTGCGAGCGAAGCGAAGCAATCCATCCGGCGCTGGAACAGACTGGATTGCTTCGTCGCAATTGCTCCTCGCAATGACGGTGTGTCGCGGTGGATGAGCGGGAATCGGGTGGCCATCGACTCGCCAATTTGCGAAAATCGCCGTCATGAAATCCGCCGCACAGAATGTCATCCGTCCCGCGCCATCTGCTTCCACGATCGCCGCGCGCGTTGCCGCGATTGACTGGAAGCAGGCGGCGGGCGATCTCGACGCGCAGGGTTGCGCCGTCCTGAAGGGGTTGCTCGCCGCGGAGGAATGCCGCGCGCTCGCGGCTCGCTATCCCGAGGACCAGCATTTCCGCAGCCATGTGGTGATGGGGCGGCACGGCTTCGGACGCGGCGAGTACAAATATTTTTGCTACCCGCTTCCCACCCTGATCGCGGAACTACGCCCGGCGCTCTATGCGCAACTGTTTGGCATTGCCAATCGCTGGAACGAGGCCATGGGGATCGAGACCCGTTATCCCGCCGACCACGAGGCATTCCTGAAACGATGCCATGATGCCGGCCAGGTCCGGCCCACGCCGCTCCTGCTGCAATATGGCCCCGATGACTACAACTGCCTGCATCAGGATCTCTATGGCGAGCACGTGTTCCCGCTGCAGGTCGCGATCCTGCTGTCGGAACCGGCCCGTGATTTCACCGGCGGTGAATTCGTGCTGACCGAACAGCGGCCGCGCATGCAGTCACGGGCCGAGGTGGTGCCGCTTCTCCAGGGCGATGCGGTGGCTTTTGCTGTGCATCACAGGCCGGTGCAGGGGACGCGCGGAATCTATCGCGTTAATCTGCGCCACGGCGTGAGCCGGATCCGATCGGGTCACCGTCATACCGCCGGCGTGATCTTCCACGATGCCAGGTAAATAGAAACCCATTGACCGCGGACTTGTTCGAAAGCGTTCCCGATGTGCGCCCGCCGCTGGAGGCGATGGCGGAGGGCGCCGTGCTGCTGCGGGGTTTTGTCGGTGCGCTGGAATCCCCGCTGATCGCAGTATTGCGCGATATTGTGGCGCAGGCGCCGTTTCGCCACATGGTGACGCCGGGCGGCCACCAGATGTCGGTAGCGATGACGAATTGCGGAAGCGCCGGATGGACTACCGATCGCACGGGCTATCGCTACCGCGGTGACGACCCCGACACCGGAGAGCCCTGGCCGGCCATGCCGCCATTGCTTCGCGACCTCGCCGGGCGGGCGGCCGATCGGGCGGGCTTTCCCGACTACTCACCGGATGTGTGTCTGATCAATCGTTACGTACCCGGCGCGCGCATGTCCTTGCATCAGGACAGGGACGAGCAGGATTTCGGCGCGCCGATCGTCTCGGTGTCGCTCGGCTTGCCGGCGATCTTTTTGTTCGGCGGACTGAAGCGCAGCGACAAGCCGCGCCGGTTTCGACTGGAGCATGGCGACGTCGCGGTTTGGGGTGGGCCGGCGCGGCTTGTGTTTCACGGCGTCGCTCCGCTCGCCGACGGCGAGCATTCCCTGATCGGCCGGCAGCGCATCAACCTGACGTTCCGCAAGGTGCGATGAGCGTTGTCGTTCCGGGATGGTCCGAAGCACCAGACCTCACGATGTGCGATTGCACATCGTAGTTCGATGCTGCGCATCGCCCCGCAATGACGGTCCAGCCTACGGCCTCGCCGGATGGATGAAGGCCCAGGGGCTGACCTCGGAATCCCTCGGCACTTCGATGTCGATCAGGTAAGGACCGCCGGCGCCCAGGGCTTTCTCCAGCGCCGGGCGAAACGTCTCGGGCGAGGTCACGCGCGCCGCGCCAACGCCAAAGGATTCCGCGAGCTTGACGAAATCCGGATTGACCAGATCGGCCGCCACCACGCGGCCGTCGAAACGCTCGCGCTGGTCGCGGCGTACGTTGCCATAGGCATTGTTGTTGAACACCAGCACGACCACGCCGATATTGAACTGCACGGCGGTTGCCAGTTCCTGCACGCCGAACATGAAACCGCCATCGCCTGTGATCGCGACCACCGGCCGGTCGGGATTTGCGACCTTGGCGCCGAGCGCTGTGGGAAAGCCCGAGCCGAGCGTTCCCTGATAGCCCGAGGTGATGAAGGTGCGCGGTTCGTAAACCGGAAAGCCGTACCAGGAGGCAAAGCCGACCTGCGACAGTTCATCGGTCACGATGGCGTTCGAGGGCAGTACCTCGCGCAAAATGTTGAGGTAGGCCATCTGCGGCTGAATCTGCTGGATCTCCTTGAGCGCCGCCGCCGAGGCCTCGCGGATCGCGGCACGGCGGCCGCTGGTTTTCTTGTAGCCGTGCTTTCGAACCGCGGACAGCAGTTCGCGCGTGCCGGCCTGCGCGTCTGCGATCACGGCGGCGTCCGGCGCGAGGCGGCGCATTTCCGAGGGATCGATATCGATGCGAATTGATTTCAGCCCCTCTGGCTGAAACGGCCATCGGAACGAGGAGGCCGGCAGCTCCATGCGGGTCCCGATCCCGATCATGAGATCGGTCTGCGGCCACAGCCGATAGGCCGCTGCCATCGTCAGTCCGAGTTCGTGGGCGTTGGAGACGATGCCGCGGCCGCTGCGGAACGCCACCACCGGCGCGTCGATCAATTCCGCAAGCTCAAGAATTTCGTCGCGGGCATGGATCGCGCCGCTGCCGACGAAGATCATCGGCGTCTTGCTGCCGGCGATCAAGCTGGCCGCTGACCTGATCCGGTCCGGATCGGGCTGCGGTGCCGGGAAGGGATCGAACACCTTTGCCGCGCCGGTTTCCGCGCGCTGCGTGAAAACGTCCCAGGGCATTTCCAGCGAAACCGGGCCGCGGCGTCCCGACAGCATCTCCTGGAACGCGCGGCCGACCATCGTCGGGGCCACACCCGGATAATCGATGCGTTCGGCCCATTTCACGAAAGTCCGCAACGTGGCGAGCTGGTCCGGCATTTCGTGCAGATGACCGCGGCCCTTGCCGAGGAATTGTGTGGGCACCTGTCCGGTCAGGCAGAGCACGGGTTCGTTCGATCCGAACGCCGTCAACAAGGCGGCGCCGGCGTTGAGCACGCCCGGGCCGGGCACCACGCTGAAGACACCGGGCCTTCCGGTGGATCGCGCGTAGCCGAAGGCCATGTAACCGCAGGCCTGCTCGTGCCGCGCGCCGATGACCTTGAGCTGCGCCTGCTGGAAAGCGTCGAACAGGCCGTAGACCTGTGCCCCGGGCAGGCCGAACACGGTGTCGACGCCGTGCGCGACAAGACCGCTGACGATGGCTTCGCCGCCGGAACTCAAGGTCATTGCACTATCCATTCATTCGCAAGCAAATTCACCCGAACCAGGCCTCGTCGATCACGCCGTTTCGTAGCACACCGATATTCTCCGCTTCGACCTCGACGACGTCGCCGGGCTTCAAATAGCGCGGCGGATCGAACCGCGCGCCGGCGCCGGTCGGCGTGCCCGTGACGATGACGTCGCCCGGCACCAGCGTCGTGAAGGTCGAGAGATAGCCGATCAGGTACCGAAAGCCGAAGATCAGCCGCGAGGTGCGATCGTCCTGCCGGATCTCGCCATTGACCCGCGTCGTCAGCCTGATATCGGCGATCTGGGACTCGTCGGTATAGGGGACCAGCCAGGGACCGAGACTGCCGGTGGAGTCGAAATTCTTGCCTTGCGTGACATTGAATTTCGCATGCCGGACCCAGTCGCGGATGGTGCCTTCGTTGCACAGCGTGATCGCGGCAATATGGTCCAGCGCCGTGCGCTCCGGGATGTGGCGGCCGGCCTTGCCGATAATGAGAACCAGTTCGCCCTCATAATCGAGCTGCGCGGACGCGCGCGGGCGAACCAGCGGTGTTTCGTGGCCGACGAAGGAACGCGGCGTGCGCATGAACAGGCTCGGATATTTCGGCGCGTCCTGGCCGTCTTTATATTCGGCGTTGCGGTCAGGGTAATTGACGCCGATGCAGATGATCTTCTCCGGCGCCGGAATCGGTGGCAGCCAGGTGATGCCATCGAGCGAATGGTCCGGTTGATGGCGCGCCGCATCCTCGGCAAGTCTTGCAAGCGCGCCGGCGGCGATGGCCTCGCGCAGCGTCGGGAAATCCTTACCCCAGCGCGCGGAGAGATCGACAATTCCGCCATCGGTCACCGCGCCGTATCTGGTCGAGCCGGCGGCGGCGAAAGTGGCGATGCGGAATGGGGCCATGATATTTCCGGAATGATGCGGGCCGCTTAGCCGGGGTTCAAGCCGTTGGCCCTGATGATGGCCGCGGCAGCAGGAGAGGTGAGGTAGTCGATGAAAGTCTTGGCTGCCGCCGCTTCCTTCGTATCGGCCGCGATGGCTGCTGCGAAAACCAGCTCTTGCTGCAATTCGGCGGGAAACGGACCGGCGAGTTCAACGCCGGGGGCAGTCAACACGTTGATGACAAATATCCCGAGTTCGGCGTCGCCCCTGGCAACGGTCTGGGCGATTTGCGCCGGTACGGTCTGCGCAAGGGTCCTGGTCCTCATCGCTTCGCCGATGCCGAGGCGCTCGAACACCTTTAGAATGTATGCGCCGGCCGCGCTGGCCGGCAGAAAGGTGATGGATTTGGCGTCGAGCAGGGTCTTCTTCAGGGCGTCCGGAGTGCTGACGTCGGGCTTCGGTGCGCCCGCGCGCACCGCGACGCCATAGCCAACACGCGCGATATCGACGGTCGGGCCGGGGGCGAAGCGGGCCCTCGCGGCGGCATCCTTGAAAACATCGACGGGAACGACTCCGAGGTCGAACGGGTCGCCGGAGGTCGCCTGTTTGATCAGGTTCGGCGTGGAATCAAAGTGAATGACAAGCTTGTGGCCGGAAGCGCGTTCGAATTGCGGGCCGAGTTCATTCAACACCGAGGTCAGCGAGCCGCCGGCCAGTATCTTCAACTCGGCGGCATGAAGACCGCCGATCGGTGAAAGGACGGGCGCGATACCGAGCATCGAGGCGACGGCTGCGAGCAAAGGCATTTTCATGAGATCCTGTGACCCTAATCCGCAACCGTGACATCGGCGACAAATTGCGGTTCGCGCACCGCCTGTCCCGGGAACGGCGATCCCTGCTCGAACCAGGAGCGTGGCGCAGGCGAACCCCACAGCGTCTGCCGGCGCGGGTCCTTCAGCGACCAGCGCATCGGCGCATGGTCGTGATCGCCGGTGAAGTAGTCGCTGGTATAAAGCTCAAGGCGGTGGCCGTCGGGATCCCTGACATAGAGAAAAAACGCGTTTGAAATGCCGTGGCGGCCGGGCCCGCGTTCGATGTTCTTGAGATAGCCGCTGGAGGCCATCACGTCACACAGGTGCAAAATGTTCATCGCGGTCGGCACCCAATAGGCGAAGTGGTGCAGGCGCGGGCCCTTGCCGTTGGTGATGGCGAAGTCATGGACATTGCCCTTGCGGTGCAGCCACGCGGCCGCGATCCGGCCATTCGGTCCGTCTTCCTCGGCGTATTCGGTGAGCCGGAAACCCAGCCGCACATAGAAGTCGAGGGTGTCCTGAACCTCGGCGGCAAAGACATTGAAATGGTCGAGCCGTTGCGGGTGGCAGCCCTTGTAGAGGTCGTAGCGGCGCAACAGATGCGGCCGCTTGTCCATCGATGCATAGAGCTCGATCTGGAAGCCGAAAGGGTCGGTAAATTGCAGCGTGCGGCCCTGGAACGGCCGCTCCGCAAAGGCGAAAACGATGCCGTTCTCGGAAAAGAACGCCGCCGCCTTGTCGAGATCCTGCTCGTTGCCGACCTTGAAGCCGAGGCGGTTGCAGGCCGCCTTTGCCGCCTTGCGCAGCACCAGCGAGTGATGCTGGTGCTCCTCAACTCCGCGCAAATATACCGCCTGGTCGTCGCCATCCTCGACATGCAGGCCGACGGCGTTTTCATAGAACGCGCGGCTGGCGTTCAGGTCCGCCACGTCAAGCACGGCGTGGCTGCACCTGACGATGTTGAACGGGGGATCGAAGATGTGCGACGGCACGGGCATTTGGAGTCCTTAGTTGAATTCGTCATTCCGGGATGGTCCGCAGGACCAGACCCGGAATCTCGAGATTCTCCGATGTGCAATTGCACATCGTAGTTCGCTGGCTCTGCTCGCGCCCCGGAATGACGTGACTGGCGCGACCTTATCCATGTTCGACCTGCATCTTCAGCGCCCCGTGGATGTTATTGCGTTTCCAGCTGGTTTCCTTGTCGTTGATCTGCATGTCGAACGACAGCGCGAACTGGCCCGTAGCGAAGACGGGATCGAGGTGATCGGACAGCGCGCGGAAAATATGCTCGCCGGCTTTCTTGCGGGCCGCCAGATCGCGCCCCTCGCCGAGCCGCAGCATCATTGCGAGAAAGCCGAAATGCCGGCTGCCGTCGGCAATGGCGTAATGCTCGCAACGGATGGCGCGAACCCGAATGCCGCCGAGCGGGAAAATGCCGGTCTCCGCCGCCGCTTTGCGGACCACTTCGACGACCTTGCCCATATCGAGACGGGAATTGAGATTGGCCGAGTATTCGATCGTGAAATGCGGCATGTCGGGATCACTCCAACGATTCTGCGGGGCATATCAAGCGAAGGATCGGCTGATCGCCCCCAGGCGACCATAGCCTATGCTTATAGTTTGGGCATCTCCGCAGGTTGCGGACGGCAACCCTGATCTGCCGGCTGGGTCTGGTGGCAGTGCGTTGACGCGGATCGACTCTTGCCGCGACACGCCGTAGAAACGCGGGCGGTTTTTCGCTCAAACTTGCGAACGCAATGAAGGCCGACGCCAAAGTTGGCCTCACGGGAGGAATGGATGAAGCTCACGCGACGCGACTTCACGGCGGGATTGGCCGTAGGTATTACCGCACCTTACGTGATCGGCAGCGCGCGGGCCCAGGCCGCGACCATCAAGATCGGGATGTGCGTTCCGGTAACAGGCCCGGCGGCAGAGCAGGGGCTTTGGGCGCAGAACGGCGCCAAGCTCGCGCTGGCTGCGGTCAATAAGGCGGGCGGCGTCCTCGGCAAGCAGGTCGAACTGGTCATCGAGGACGACCAGACCACCAATCCCGGCATCGTGCTGGCGTTTTCCAAGCTGGCCGCGCAAGGCGATATCGTCGCGTTTCTCGGGTCGATCCGGTCGACCCAGGTGATGGCGATGGCCCCCGACGTGCTCAAACTGGGCAAGCCGGTGATGATCGGCGGCACCAACCCGGATCTGACGCATATGGGCAATCCGTGGTTGTTCCGTTTTCGCCCCAACGACAGCTATTCCGGCCGCGTCATCGCCGATTTCGGCGTCAATACGCTTGGCAAGAAGAAATGGGCGATCGTTCATTCGACCGACGCGTTCGGAACGGCGGGCGGCAAGGCGCTATCAGACGCGTTGGGCAAGCTTGGCGCGCCGCCGGTGCTCGATCAAGGCTATGCCAACCAGAGCCAGGATTTTACGCCGGTCGTGCTCGCTGTGAAGCAATCGGGCGCGGATGTGCTCGGCACCTATTTCACCTTCGAAAACGACCTCGGCATTTTCGCGCGCCAGCTGCGCCAGCTCGGGGTCAATATTCCCTGGGTCGGATCACCATCGGTGGTCGCGGTGTCATCGACCAAGCTGGCGGGTCCGGCCTTGTACGGCACCTATGGCGTGGCCGATTACGCCGAGGAATCAGGCGACGCGCCGAGGGCATTCGGTAAATCCTATCGCGAGGCCTACAAGACCGCGCCCGACATCCAGAGCGCCTGGACCTTCGATGCCGTCAACATCCTGTCGGCCGCGATCAACAAGGCGGGCTCGACCGATCCGGCAAAAATCCGCGAGGCCATTCTGTCGCTGAAAAAGTTCCCTGGCGCCGAGGGCGAGTATAATTTCGACCAGAATGGCGACGGCCTGCACGGCTATAACGTCGTACGGAACGAGAAGGGGACGATCGTCTACGACAAGCATATCGAGTTCAACGATTGATCGCACCACCGGCCTCTCCGGCGACGGAGGGGCCGGCCGCATCATACGTGCCATTCGTGATGGGCGATGGCTGTGTCGTGCTGATCGTTCCGCCAGACTTCGGCCTGCGCTAGGATCAAAAACCATTACTGCAAGGCCTCCGTTCTCCCGCCGGGCATTTCCATGGATCTCGCACTGCAATTGCTCTTTACCGGCATCGGCATCGGCGCCGTCTACGCCCTTGTCGCGCTCGGCTTCGTGCTGATCTTCCGCGCCACCAACGTGGTGAACTTTGCGCAAGGCGAATTCTCGATGGTCGCCGCCTATCTGATGGTGGTGTTCGCGGTCGATCTGGGGTGGCCGTACTGGTTGTCGTTCCTGCTGGCGCTGGCCGGCATGGCGCTGCTCGGCGCGATCTTCAATCTCGGGGTTTACTATCCGCTGCGTCACCGCACCTTCCTGCCCGTCATCATCGCGACCATCGGCGCCTCGATCCTGCTCGCCAATTCGGTGCTGGCGATCTACGGGCCGCAGCCGCAGGTGCTGGAAGGATGGTTCGAGACGCCGGGCATCCAGCTCGGGCCGGTCTATCTCGACAGCCAATATCTCCTGATCATTGCGGTGACGATCGTGCTGGTGGTCTTCAACTACTGGTTCTTCGAACACACCATGCTGGGCAAGAAATTGCAGGCGACCTCGCAGGACAAGGAGATGGCCTCGCTGCTCGGCATTTCCGTTTCCACCATGATCATGATCACCTTCATCTATTCGGCGGTGCTCGGTGGCCTCGCGGGCATCCTGGTGGCGCCGGTCCTGTTCGTTTCGATCCAGATGGGATCGACGATCGCGCTCAAGGCCTTCGCCGCCACCATCATCGGCGGATTCGGCGACGTCGCCGGCGCGATCATCGGCGGTCTCGCGCTCGGTATCATCGAAACGTTTGGCGCGGCTTATATTTCCGTCCCCTACAAGGATGGCTTCGCCTTCCTGGTGCTGGTGGCGTTTCTGGTGTTCCGGCCTCAGGGCATCTTCGGCGAACGCGTCGCGGAGAAGGCATGAGCGCCCCCAGCGAGAACATGCCGATGGCGGCAGCGACACCGCGCGCAAAGCCGCTGCTGTTGCGTCACCTGCCGTATTTCGCAGGCTCAGCCGTCATCGTGGCGCTCGCCGCCACGATCCAGTTCGACGGCTACATCCATAACATCCTGATGCAGGCGACGACGTTTGCGATCGCGGTGTTCGGGCTTTCGGTCGTGCTCGGCCTGTGCGGGCAGATCAACCTGGCGCAGGCGGCATTTTTCGGCCTCGGCGCCTACGCCGTCGGCCTCGGCACGTCGGACTACCATCTCAGCTACTGGCTGTGCCTTGCCGGCGGTTGCGTCGTCGCGCTTTTGGCCGGCGCGTTGCTGGGGATGTCGACGCTGCGGCTCGGCGGGCATTACCTCGCGATGGTGACGATCTCGTTTCAGCAGATCGTCACGCTGGTCATGATCAACACCATCTGGCTGACCCATGGCCCGGACGGCGTTCCCAGGATTGGCCGGCCCGATCTGTTCCAGTCATCGCAATCGTATCTCGCCTTCTGCGTCGCCATGCTGGCGCTGGTCGGTTATGCGGTCTGGCATCTCGCCAATACCCGGCTCGGGCGCGCCATGCGCGCGGTGCGCGATAACGAGCTTGCCGCGGGCGTCGTCGGCATCGACGTCTTCCGCACCAAGGTTTCCGCCTTTGCGCTGAGCGCGGTGCTGGGCGGACTGGCCGGCGGCCTGTTCGCGGGCGGCTTTGCCTATGTCAGTCCGGACCAGTTCTCCTTTGCCGAGTTGGTCGTGTTCCTGACGATGTCGCTGCTCGGCGGCGTCGCCTCGCCAATCGGCTCGGCGATCGGCACCGGCCTGTTGATCCTGATCCCGGAATGGCTGCGGTTCCTGAAGAGCGTTCCCGGGCTCTATCTTGCGATCTACGGTTTGTCCGTCATTCTGATTATCCGCTACATGCCCGACGGCATCTGGGGTTTCGTCAAGATTGCAACCGAACGCTGGCACGCCAGGGCCAGGGTGCATGCCGCCGGTCTCGCGTTGCAGCTGGCGCCCGCGACGGTTGGCGGCGATATCGTTCTTGCCGTCAAAGGCCTTGCCAAGCATTTCGGTGGCCTCAAGGCCGTCGACGATGTCGATATCGAGGTCAGGCGTGGTGGCGTTCATGCGCTGATCGGGCCGAACGGTTCCGGCAAGACCACGACGCTGAACGTGCTCTCCGGCCTTTACAAGGCGACCGCCGGCCGGGTCACTCTCGACGGCACCGACATCACCGACATGTCGCCGCATCAGCGGGCGGCTTCCGGGCTGGGACGCACATTCCAGAACATCCGGCTGTTCCGCTCGATGACGGCGCTCGAAAACGTCGTGATCGGCGCCGAGCGGCCCGGCAACACGCTGATCGGCGCGGGCGGCGACGACGCGCTGAACAGGCGGGCGATGTCGGCGCTGACCTTCGTGGGGCTAGGAGGGCGCGCCAACGAATTGATTTCCAGTTTTTCCTACGGGCATCAGCGGCTGATCGAGATCGCGCGTGCGCTCGCGGCCAATCCGACCTTGTTGCTGCTTGACGAACCGGCGGCGGGCCTCAATTCCAGCGAGAAGCTCGAACTCCACGCGCTGCTCAAGCGGATCGCGGCGCAGGGCCTGACCATCCTGATCATCGATCACGACATGACGCTGGTCTCGGAGGCCGCCCAGCACATCACCGTGCTCAATTTCGGACGCCGCATCGCGGACGGCGAATCCATGGCGGTGCTGCGCCATCCCGACGTCGTCTCCGCCTACCTCGGTACCGAATAATGGCGCTGCTCCAAATCAACGATCTGATCGTGCTCTATGGCGAGATCGAAGCGCTGCGCGGCGTCTCGATCAGCGTCGACGAGGGGCAGGTGGTGACCTTGCTTGGGGCCAACGGCGCCGGCAAATCGACCACGCTGCGCGCGATCTCCGGACTGACAAGGCCGGCCGCGGGCGAGATCCTGTTCGACGGCAAGTCGATCGCGGGCCTCGGACCGGAAGCGATTGTGCGTCTTGGAATCTCTCACGTGCCGGAGGGGCGGCGGGTATTCCCCGGCCTTTCCGTCAAGGAAAACATCATGCTCGGCGCCTCGAACCGGCGCATCGGGAAATCGGAGCTGTCACGTGAAGCCGATGCCATGTTCGATCTGTTTCCGGATATCCGCAGCTTTTCCAATGCGCTCGGCTGGACCTTGTCCGGCGGCCAATTGCAGATGGTCGCGGTGGCGCGCGGCCTGATGGCGAAGCCGCGTCTGTTGCTGCTGGACGAGCCGTCGCTCGGGCTGGCCCCCGTGATCGTGCAGGCGGTATTCCGGATCATTTCGGAAATCCGGCGCAACACCACGGTCTTGCTTGTCGAGCAAAACGCGCGCATGGGACTTTCCGTCGCCGACCACGGCTACGTCCTGGAGACCGGACGCATCGTGCTGGGCGGCAAGCCCGACGAATTGTGGGGCAATGAAGCCATCCGCGCCGCCTATCTCGGCGGTCATGCCAAAGTAAGCGCCTGACTAACAATAAGAAGAGCGACGAGTTCATGGTCACCATACAGGTTCCAAATCTGATCAACTTCGTAACCGAAGTCTTCAACCACGCCGACTCCTCGCCGGAGGAAGCCCGCCGCATCGCGACTTATCTCACGACCGCCAACCTTACCGGGCACGACAGCCACGGCGTGATCCGGGTGCCCGTCTATATCCGCTGGAAGAAGATGGGCTCCGTCGTTCCGAACCAGACCGCCGAGCTCGTGGTCGATACGCCCTCGCTCGCCGTAGTCGATGGCAAGTTCGGTTACGGGCAGACCGTTGCGCCGCAGGCCGTCAAGATCGGAATCGAGAAATGCAAGACCGCGGGTCTTGCCGCCGTGGCGCTGCGCAATGCCGGGCATATCGGCCGGGTCGGCGACTGGGCCGAAATGGCGGCGGCCGAAGGCCTGGTGTCGATCCACTTCGTCAACGCGGCGGGTTCGGTGCTGGTCGCGCCCTATGGCGGCGTCGAGCGGCGGCTCTCCACCGCGCCCTATTGCGTCGGCATTCCGCGGAAGGGAGAGGGGCCGGTGGTTCTCGATTTCGCGACCTCGATCGTCGCGGAAGGCAAGGTGCTGGTCGCAAGCCGTGGCGGCAAGAAACTGCCGAAGGGCGCACTGATCGATCTCGACGGCAATTTGAGCGAAGATCCGGCGGTGTTGTACGGACCCTACGAGCCCGAGGGGCCGCGCGACCATGGCAAGGGCAAGGGCGCGATCCGGGCGTTCGGCGAGCACAAGGGCTCGGGTCTGGCGCTGATCTGCGAGCTGCTCGGCGGCGCGTTGACCGGCACCGGCGCTACGGGGCCGAACCGGCGCTTCGCCAACGGCATGTTTGCGGTTTATGTCGATCCCGGGGTGGTCGACCCCGCCAATTTCTTCGACGGCGAGATTTCGCGCTACATCGGCTACTTCAAGGACACCAAGCCCGCCGCCGGCATCGACGCCGTGCTGATTCCGGGCGAGCCGGAAGCGATGATGCGGGCCGATCGCAGCAAGAATGGCGTGCCCTTGCCGGACGATACCTGGGCCGCAATCGTCAACACCGCCCGCGACGTCGGCGTGAGCGAGGCAAGCATCCAAAGGGCAACGCAGTGATCGCACCGTCATTTGCGAGCGCAGCGAAGCAATCCATCGCCACAAGCGCAAACTGGATTGCTTCGTCGCTCGCGCTCCTCGCAATGACGAACTAATTTGCAAGCAAAGGAAAAGCAATGGCGAACAAGGTCAGGGAAATATGGGCCTCGGGCAAGGTGGTGGTGAACGCGTGGCTTGCGATACCTTCGGGCTTTTCCGCCGAGGTGATGGCGCAATGCGGCTTTGACAGCGTCACCGTCGACATGCAGCACGGCGTGCAGGATTACCTGTCGATGGTGCAATGCTTTCAGGCGATGCACGGCCATCCGGTGACGCCGATGGTGCGGGTGCCATGGAACGAGCCCGGCATCATCGGCAAGGTGCTCGACGGCGGCGCCTATGGGGTGATCTGCCCGATGATCAACACCAGGGAAGAGGCCGAAAGGCTCGTCGCCTACAGCAAGTACCCGCCGCGTGGCACGCGTTCGAACGGTCCGATCCGCGCCGGCTTGTACGGTACCGCCGGCACCTATCAGCAGACCGCCAACGACGAGACCGTATTGCTCCCGATGATGGAGACCAAGACCGCGATCGAGAACATGGAATCGATCCTCGATGTCGAGGGCATCAACGGGGTCTATATCGGTCCTTCCGACCTCGGCTTTTCCTATGGGCTGGTGCCGAAGCTCGACCGCGAAGAGCCAGAGATTCTCAAGATTTACGAGAAGATCGTAAAGGAATGCGGCAAGCGCGGCCTCTATCCGGGAATTCACTGCTCGGGCGCGGTCGGCGCGACCAGGGCGATCAACATGGGCTTCAGGCTGGTGACGCTGTTCAACGACAGCGGCTTGCTGGCGACCTACGCCAGGATGCAGGTCGCGCAGACCCGCAAGGATTCCGGCGGCAACGCGTAACTTACTTCTCCCTCGCCCCGCTCTTGCGGGGAGAGGGTGGGGTGAGGGGCCTCTATCCGCGAACGCGTTTGTAGCGATTGACATTGTGCCTCGCCCCTCACCCGGATCGCTGACGCGATCCGACCTCTCCCCGTAAAGAACGGGGAGAGGTAAAAACGAAAAAAGGAGACACGACATGACCCCAGCCCCCGTCATTCGACTGCACCCCGATGATGGCGTGCTGATCGCGCGATCGAGCCTGCCGCCCGGCATGGTCGTCGCGGACGGCGTGACCACGGTCGAGCGCATCCCCGCCGGCCACAAGGTTGCGGTTCGCCCCATCGCGGTGGGTGAGCCGGTCCGCCGCTACGGCCAGATCATCGGCTTTGCGACGGCGCCGATTGCGCCGGGGCAGCACGTCCACACCCAGAATTGCGGCATGGGCGATTTCGCCAAGGACTATGCCTTCGGCGTCGACGTCAAGCCGGTGCCGAACTTCGAGCTGCCCGCGACCTTCGAGGGCATCCGCCGTCCCGACGGGCGGGTGGCGACCCGCAATTATATCGGCATCCTGACCTCGGTGAATTGCAGCGCGCATGTCGCCGGCATGGTCGCGGATGTCTTCAAGAAGAACCCCTTCACCGGCGACAATCCGCTGGCCGACTTCCCCAATGTCGATGGCGTGGTCGCGCTCACCCACAAGACCGGCTGCGGCATGACCTCGAGCGAGCCGCTGACCGTCCTGCGCCGGACCCTCGGCGGCTATGCGCGGCACGTGAATTTCTCCGCCGTGGTCGTGCTGGGCCTGGGCTGCGAGGTCAACCAGATCGGCGGGTTGATGCAGGAGCAAAAGCTCGCCGGCCGCCTGCGCGAACTGGAGATTCAGGAAATCGGCGGCACCCGCAAGACCGTGGAGGCCGGCGTCGCCTTTGTGCGCGAGGCGCTCACGGATGCCAACAAGGTGAAACGCGAGCCCGTGCCGGCGAGCGAATTGACGGTGGCGCTGCAATGCGGCGGTTCCGACGGCTATTCCGGCGTCTCCGCCAACCCGGCGCTGGGGGCGGCGAGCGATCTTCTGGTGCGGCACGGCGGCACCGTCATTCTGTCGGAGACGCCGGAGACCTACGGCGCCGAACATCTGTTGACGCGCCGCGCGGTCAGCCGCGAAGTCGGCGAAAAACTGGTGGCGCTGATGCGCTGGTGGGAAGAGTACACCGCGCGCGAGGGCGCCGAGATGAACGCCAATCCCAGCCCCGGCAACAAGGCCGGCGGCCTCACCACCATCCTGGAAAAATCGCTCGGCGCGATGGCGAAGGCCGGCAGCACCAATCTCGTGGACGTCCTGAACTACGCCGAGGCGGTGACCAAGAAGGGCTTTGTGTTCATGGACACGCCCGGTTACGACCCGGTGGCGGCCACCGGGCAGGTGGCTGGCGGCGCCAACCTCGTCTGCTTCACCACCGGCCGCGGCAGCGTGTTCGGCTGCAAGCCCGCGCCCTCGATCAAGCTTGCGACCAACTCGGCGATGTACCGGCGCATGGAAGACGACATGGACGTCAATTGCGGCACCATCCTCGACGGCGAGGAGACCGTGCAGCAATGCGGCCAGCGCATCTTCGACCTGATCCTCAAGACCGCCTCGGGTCAGCCGACCAAGAGCGAAAGCTTCGACTTCGGCGGCGCCGAATTCGCGCCCTGGGTGCTGGGCGCGACGATGTAGTTCGTTTCCGTCATGGCCGGGCTTATGGCGGGTTACGCCGTCGGCTTCACCCGGCTCACGGACCTGTATCAGAATTGCCCCAAAGCCTGTCTGCCAGCGCGAACAGGGCCGGGCAACAATGCCGTCGATCCGACGCCCGTGCGTGCGATGCAGCTAAACAATCGATGCGAGTTGTTGGAACAAGCGGCACTAATAGCGGTTGCCAAGCGACGAAACCGAGCTAGGCTTTGCCTGAGACGCCATCGGAGTTCGAAATCCGGGGCGCGCTGTATTTCAAGATTATAAAGTGGACTTTAAGTTTGGGAGCAATAGGCCATGCGTGCCTTGATCCTCGCGGCAGCGGTCCTCGGAGTCCTGGCCGGTGCCAATACTGCCAAAGCCGGTCCGAGCACCGCACTCCGGGAGGAGTCAGCCTCCGTCAATACGGCCTCCATTCCAGACGAAGCAACCCGGGAATCCGAAGATCAGATCGGCCTGACCAGGGCAACGCGTCGCGAAGTGCAACGCCGGCTAGCCAGGCTCGGGTTCGAAACCAGGGTCAACGGAAAGTTCGACAAATCGACCCGCGCGTCCATCACCCGCTGGCAGGAAAAACACGACTATCCCGGGACCGGCTACCTCAATACGGCGCAGCACGCGGCGCTCCTGAACGAGAGCGTCGCAGCGACAGAGACCGGCAAATCCGACGACGACGGCCATCCGGACCGTCGCGGCGGTCGTGTTCGCCATTCCCATGGCGCGGGCGGACCGTTTCGCGTGATCGGCGGCATGGTGGGCGGACTGTTCGGACGCAGGTGAGCCGCGGACGTCCTCCCAACGCTCGCGCCACCTCACACCAGCCCGAAGAAGATTGTCGGTGATCTGCGAGTCTTGGCGGCTGGTCGCGAATGCTCCGACGGGGTGTACCATCGGTGGGGCCTGCGCATCGGCTTCAATCGCCTCAGGAGGAACGCATGTGCAAATTTGCGATCCGGCTTTTGACACTGGCCACATGCGCGACGGCGCTGGTGGCGGTTCCGATGGTCACGCCAGCCAAGGCCGAGACGAGCGGCAGCAAACATATCAAGAAGCATAAGATGAATATCCAAAGCAGCACGGGCTTCGGCGAACCCTGGTCTGCCGGTCAGGCATGGCCCCCTGGCAACCGTTCCAGTCAGGCGGGCGCGGCCTGCTCGCGAGGTTTCGAGTGTACGAGGTGGCCTCCTCCAATGTACGAAGATACTCAGCGAAACCCCGATGGCGGCGGGGGCATGTGAAGCCCGAGGCGCGAATGTTGGGTCTTCGGCGAAACTGGTCTCCGACTTCCGTTCATGACAGATCGCGTCATTTCGCTGCGCTGCGAAATTTTGTCGATATCGGGGAATAGTGCAACTTCCGATATCGGCAGCGTGCGCGGGGCCGCTTCCCGTGTTGACGAACCCTCTGAACACCTTTAGCAGCGCGCTAAATTGAATTGGGGGAACCAGTGATGTCCGACAGTCCCAGGGTGATGATCTTGCTGCTGGTCTTTGGCGTAATATCAGCCTTGCCGATCTCGCCGCGCTTTGCCTACGCACAATCCGCCGGCAAAGACAGCGCATGGACCGTACTTGACGTAACCAAGGCGATAAATGGCGCGATAGCAGAAAGCAGCGAAGGCGTCGAATTGCGCGAAAAGTTAGTACGCCGCTTTTCTGAATGCTCGCTTATGTATGGGGGGCTTTCCACGCTGGCTTCCAATGCCGATGCCAAGAAAAATTACGTTCAGGCCCAAATAGCAACCATGGAAGTTGAAGCGACGATTGCCAGGCCATTGCCGCCGGAAAAGAGACTGGAAATCGAAGGAGCCGCCCGAAAATCAGTGGCAATAATGTTGCGCGCCATGAAGGGGCAAGGCGACAAGGAAGTGGGTCCACTTCTCAGGAACTGCAAAGCGTTAAATGATTTGAAGGAAATCAAGAATGCCTTGCGGGGGCTTTCGCTCCAGTAAGGCCGGGTGGCAGGGCTTCCTCCGGGTTAGCCATAAACATTATGGGGCGTGAGAGCCGGCCAGGGCGCTGAGCGTTGTCGTCCCGCTCTCGCCGATCGGCCGTGCCCGGAGCGGCCATGCGGCCTGCGCGCGGCGTGCCGCGTCTTACCACGAACCCTGTTGCACCGGACGATAGAACTGGTCGCCGCGCCGGCGCGTATTGCCAGTTTGCGGTTCCGGATTGCGCTGGAAAAAGAAGCCGAAGCCGCCGTCGCCCCAGAAGTTGCCGCCCGCAACGGGGACTTCAACCGTAGGCCGGCGCGTCACGAAGCCGCCCTGGGGCTGGTTATTCAGCACCGCGATGAACTCGGTGCGATAATTGGTCTCGCGGCTCAGCGGCTCGTCCGAGACGATGATCGAGGATCGCGGCAATGCGGTCGGCGCGATGCGATCGAGCACATTCTGCGGGATGGTGATGCGGTCGAGCGCGTCCCTGGCGTCGTCCCCGTTGTCGATGGTGACCGCGGCCCAGCGCAGGCCCGCGTCGTTGGACGCCATCGCCGTGAACACATGCGTGCCGATCGGCCTGTCGGGATTGCGGATCGTGACCGGAACCTCAAGGGTCGCATCGAACACCTCGCCCCCGTCTACCCACGGCTTATGCGTGTTGCGCCGCACGTAAAGCTTCTGCGTCGCGCGGCTGATGTAGACCGATACCGGCTCGAGCGCGAGCTTCGCCTCGTGCGCCGCCTTGGCGGTGTCAGCCTTCCTGGTCTCGGCCGCCTTGGCGGCGTCCTTTGCGGCGGCGGCGGCGTCGAGCTTCGACTTCGCGTCGGCCCTGGCGGTGTCGAGCTGCGTCCCCAGTTCCGCGGCCTTGGGAGCGGCTTTCTGTTTCAGGTCCTCGGCCCGCGCTTTGGCCTGGTCCGTCTTTGCGGCGGCAAGCGCCTTGTCGGCGAAGGCGAGCTCGGCGTCGGCGCGGCTCTTGAGCCATTCCAGCTTGCGCAGCGACGCCGTGAGCGCCGCTGTCTCGCGCGCCGCTGTCGCGGCGGCTTTCTTCGCCGGGCCGACCGTCTCGGCGGCCTCGGCCGCCTCGCGGGCGAGCGCCTCGGCCTTGGCCGGCGCGGCGGCGACGGCCTCCCGGTTCGGCATGAACAGCGCCGGATGGGAGAACTCGACCGGCTCGGCGTCGTTCGGCGAGATGATCACCCGCATCCCGATCCGCGTCTTGTCGAACAGCTTCTCCGCAAAGCCGTAGGGCATCCGCACGCAGCCGTGCGAGGCCGCATACCCGGGCAGCGGGCCGCCGTGCAGCGCGATGCCGTTCCAGGTGATGCGCTGCATGTTTGGCATCCAGGCATCGTCATAGAGGCTCGAGTGGTGGTCCACGTCCTTCTCGAGGACGGCGAAGACGCCGGCCGGCGTTTCGCGTCCGGTCGTGCCGGTCGACACCGGGGCGCGCAGGATCCAGCCGTCGGCGTCGTAGAAAGTGACCTGCTGGGCCTTGATCGACACGATCGCCATGATCGGCTCGCCCGCGTCGCGCGGCGCCGTCGCCTCGGTGGGTGCCGCGGGGCGCGCTTGTCTCGCCGCCGCGCCGGCGCTCAGCGCCGTCAGTGCGGCCATCGCCGCGAGCGTCACAATGGCGGGAGGCCGCCAGCGCCGGATCGTCCCGGTGGATTGCGCCGTCATAAACCGATTTACCATGCCATGCCCCGGTTGAAATGCGTATCCGCGCTGGTGTCCTGAAGTTCTCTTGACGGACTCGCGGCACCAATGAAGAGAACTTCTGAACCACCACACCAGTGTCGATCAAGCGTCAGATTGCGGTTTTTTGACTAACCGTCGCCACCATCCACGCCGTCAATTCGCCCCTTGAGACCATCGGCACGTTCCGTTGGCAAATCTCTCATATACGACAGCCCGAGCAGGAGGAAGGCGGCTCGCGGCTGAAATTGGCCCATCGCGTCATTTCGCTGCCCTGCGGAATTTTGTCGCTATCGGGGAACAGCGGACACAGGTCCGCAAGCGCTGGTTGGAGGCGGCTTGTCCGCCGTAGCCCGAACAGCGCAGGCGGAGGCCGTAAACCGGCCGCTTTAGCTAACGATGGGCCTCGATTTGTATGGGAATGCACGACCAGCCGATTCGGGAGACGGCGGGTTACGCCTTCGGCTTCAACCCGTCGGAGCTGAAAGTGTGGCGTTAGACGACCCCATCTTTCCATCTTACGGCCTTGCTTTGATCACAGGATCGGGGAGTCTCTTGGCGGAAATCAGATGTGATCGGGCTGGGGGCATCCATGGATCCCACGACGGACATCAAGCAAGTGCGCGATGCCTTGATCTCACGCGTCGACGAAGAGCTCGCGCACGTGCATGAACAAATCAAGAGCGCGGATGAGCAGATCGCGAGCCTGGAAGCTCAGGTGTCCAGAAAGGAGCGCGAGGCGCCACGTTCTCATTCCCGGCGGTCGCGGGAACGACCGTGGCTACGCGGCATCGTAGGCTTGCTGCTTGCAGCGTACGTCGTTGCCGCTGCTTTCGTTTCGCAGTCGTCCTATGGCGATACGGTTGCGCGCTGGGCGCCGCAGCTCGTTTCTGCCTTAACGCTGCCGTTGGAAAAACTGGTGCTCGTCACGCAACCGAACCCATCTTCCGGTCAGTTGGCCGCAGCGGAGCCAGCGCCTCCGGCTCAGATCGCGCCGCATGACGTCACGTCAACAGCCGTCCCGGTGTCTCCCGAGCCGGCGAAGGTACTCCAGACGATGGCGCGCGATCTTGCCAACGCGGAACATGAGATCGAGCAGCTGAAGGCGAGCCAGCGACAATTGGCCAGCGACAATGCAAAGGCCATAGAGCAGTTGAAGACCAGCCAGGAACAAGCGGCCCGCGACATTGCAAGGAACGTCGAGCTCCTCGAAGCGAGCCGGAAGCAGGTGGCACAACTTATCGCCAGGGTTTCTGAACAAAACCTTCGGCCCAAGACGTCGGCGCCACAGCCACAGGTTTCCATTGGTACGCGTAAGCCCGTGCCAGCATCTGCGTCATCGCCTGCGACCGCACATCCGTAGCCGCTGCGCTGGTGCCCGAACATTGCAGCAGCGGTGCGGCAAATTTTGCAGGTGGAGTCATCTGATTTCCTTCTGCTTGGGCCAACACAGTTGTTCGCCAACAAAGCGTGTGTGCCGTGCGACCAAATCTGTCGGGCATCCGCAATGCTGCAACCATAGCGATACGCAGTCTTCACTTGTTTTCCACGACGCATCCCGATCCCGGCTCTCGGTGCGTATCTCTTGCATCCACAGAAGCCGGCTTCGGCAACGTCTCTTCATGGCGCACCGCGTCATCCAAACCCGCCACTTTAACGACGGGCCGCGATTGTAGGGGGATGCACGACCTGTCCCGTCGGGAGATGGCGGGTTATGCCTTCGGCTTCAACCCGCTGCGGACCTCTTTCGTCGTTCCTGCGAAAGCAGGAACCCATAACCACAGGCCGCGGTTTTGAGGGCGTCGTAGCCATTGTGCTTTATTGATCGATCACGCGGTATGGGTCCCCGCGTTCGCGGGGACGACCCGTGTGATTTGCCCGACGGGCTGTCCCGCAATTTTCGTGTCCAGCCCCCGCGCGAAAAATTTCTCGCTTTTCCCGTCGGGCAAATCACCTTTACCAACTCGCCCCGTCCCGTCTCTCAGGAGGGGCGGCTCGCGATCGTCACGAAACGCGAGGCGGGATGCGGTGGACGCGAATGGCGCCTTTGACGAATGGCGCACGCGCGGACGGCGAAGGCGTGTGGTCCTGATGCCCCGACGCTGGCATCAAGTTCCTGAGAAGCAAGCTTCTCGGGGGCGACGGTGGCAAGAAAGCCCGGTCACCGGGGAGCAACTGTATTTTGAAGTAGACCTGTGATCGGTTGGCCTCAAGGCTGGCGCTGCGCCCCACCGCCTCCGGCGGCTGACGGCCTTGACCCCATCCGCTCACTGGTCTGCTGGGCCTTGCAAGCGCTCGGCCGAATGCCGAGCGCGGGCGTGGCGCGCTCGTTATCCCACCGCGTAGCGATTGGTATCCCATTTCTCGCCATGGGCGACCATGATGTTGAGAATGACGATCAGCTTGCGCATGCAGGCGACCAGGGCGACCTTTGGCTTTTTGCCCTTGGCGATCAGGCGACGATAGAAAGCCTTGAGCACCGGGTTGTGCCGGGTCGCCGCTCCCAAGCACGCCATGTAGAACAGATTACGGACCTTGCGGCGTCCTCCCTTGATCTGGCGCTCGCCCTGCCGTTTACCGCTGTCATCATCGTAAGGCGCGACGCCCAGCAAGGCGGCGGCGACCTTGTTGCTCACCTGGCCCAGTTCCGGCATGGCTGCGATAAGGCCGGCGGAAGTCGTGGCAGCAAGCCCCGGCACACTCTCGATGATCTCGGCGAGCTTGGCAAAATGCGGCGTGACCTTGATCATGGCGGTGATCGCCGCCTCGAGATTGGCAAGCTCGACGACAATGGACTTCAGCAGTCGCGCATGGCTTTTTTGCACCGGTTCCGGCACATCCTGGTCGACTTTGTTGCTCAGCATGGTCTTCATATCGAGCAACCCCTGGCGCGCATTCACCATCTGTTGAAGCCTCTCGCGCGCGGCATCGTGGGCCTGGCTTGGCGCCTCGCCGAATATCTCGGCAAACCAGGCGATCGTATCAGCGTCGATGACGTCATTCTTGGCTAGTCGTCCAGCAGACCGGGCGAAGTGGCGCACCCGCTTGGGATCAACAATACGAACTTCGATATCCTTCTGGCGCAGCACCCTGGCCCATTGGCGTTCGTATCCCCCGCTTGCCTCCATTACTGCCTTGGTCACCCTGTGCTTGCGAAGCCAAGAGATCAACTGCCGACGTCCCTCCGCGGTGCTCGGGAACGTTTGTCGTTGAGACAGCGCGCGAATGCTCACATCCGCCTTGTCCTTGGCGATATCGATACCGGCGACAACCAAACCGTTTTGTGCCATCATCCAGCTCCCTTCCTTGCTCGGTCCGGGCTCGAAGCCCATGCAACTGTTCGGGTTGAGGAAGACACCGGATCTGTCCCACGCTCCCCGTCAGGCTCTTGCGGCCTTTGAGCACGCACGGGCTCAGATCCAGCGACGGGCGGTTGCGTCAACAGCCGCCCGTTCGCGCATTCTGGCAGATCTTGCGGACACAAGAGCGCGCTATAAGCCGTAAAACCATTGCGCGGGGAATGCCGGGTGTTTCCGGTGTGACCGTGGTGACTAACGCGTGTGCTTTCTACCACTGCGCACGCGGCTGCGGACGCGCCGAGCGTCCGGCATTCCCTGCGCCCTCTGATGGCAGAGGGCGGGAATTCGACAGCAAACCTCGCGCCAAACGAGCGGCGAGATCGCGAAGTTGTGTTTGCGAGCACCGTTGATTGAAAAACTGAATCTGCGAATGCATTGCGATAGGTGTCGTCCCTGCGAACGCGGGGACCCATAATCACAGCACTTGGTCTTTGTGGAAGGTATCAGCGACCGTGCGTCATTGATGGATCACGCGGTATGGGTCCCCGCGTTCGCGGGGACGACCAGGGATATGAGAATGCCATACCCGCCACCGCTATAGGCAATCGCTGCCCGTTGTTAGAGCTTGATCCCCGCGGTGAGCGGTGTTCTGCTCAAAAAAGCTGCTGGAGCGCTACGTCTGTGTCGATCTTCGTCGCACTACATCACGTCACGCACTACAAATATGACCGCCCGATCGACCTCGGCCCCCAGACCGTCCGGTTGCGGCCGGCGCCGCATACGCGCACGCCGATCCTGAGCTATTCGCTCAAGGTCACGCCCTCAAATCATTTCGTGAACTGGCAGCAGGACCCGCAAGGCAACTGGCTCGCCCGGTTTGTGTTTCCCGAAAAGGCTTCCGAACTGAAGATCGAGGTCGATTTCACGGCGCAGATGACCGTGATCAATCCGTTCGATTTCTTCGTCGAACCCTATGCCGACAGCTTCCCGTTCGACTACACCGCCGATCTTAAGACCGAACTTGCGCCTTACCTGGTAACCATCGAGCCCGGACCGCTATTTGCCGCTTACCTCGCCGGCATTAACCGGGAAGCGCCGAGCACGGTCAATTTCCTGGTCGATCTGAACGCGCAACTGCAAAAGAAGATTCGCTACATCATCAGGATGGAGCCGGGAATTCAGACCCCGGAAGAAACGCTGGCGAAAGGGGCGGGGTCGTGCCGCGACTCGGCGTGGCTGTTGATTCAAACCCTGCGGCATCTCGGGCTCGCCGCGCGTTTCGTCTCCGGCTACCTCGTTCAATTGCGCCCCGACATCGATCCGGTCGAGGGACCGCGCGAGGTCGAGAACGACTTTACGGATTTACACGCCTGGGCCGAGGTCTATCTGCCGGGCGCAGGCTGGATCGGTTTCGATGTCACCTCCGGCATGCTGACCGGCGAGGGGCACATTCCCGTCGCCGCCACGCCGCATTACCGCACCGCGGCGCCGATCAGCGGTGCGGTCGGATTCGCAAACGTCGAATTCGGCTTCGAGATGAGCGTCAAACGGATTCGCGAGGCGCCGCGGATCACGCGGCCGTTCTCGGACGAGTCCTGGGCGCGTCTCGACAGGCTCGGCGAGCAGGTCGATGCCGACCTGAAGGCCGGCGACGTTCGCTTGACGATGGGGGGCGAGCCGACCTTCGTCTCGGTCGACGATCTGGAATCGCCGGAGTGGAATATCGCCGCGGTCGGCCCGACCAAGCGTGGCCTCGCCGACGATCTCATTCGACGCTTGCGGACCCGCTTTGCGCCGGGCGGCCTGCTGCACTACGGGCAGGGCAAATGGTATCCGGGCGAAAGCCTGCCGCGCTGGGCGTTCGGGCTCTACTGGCGCAAGGACGGCATACCGATCTGGAAGAATTCCGACCTGATCGCCGGGATCGAAGGGCCGCACGAGGCGCAGATCGACGATGCCGGGCACTTCGCCGAAGGCACGGCGAAACGGCTGGGGATCGATGCCGAATTTATCCTGCCGGCGTTCGAAGACCCCGGTCACTGGCTGCAAAAGGAAGCCGCGCTACCGGCGAATGTCGATCCCGGCGACTCCAAATTGTCCGATCCGGAAGAACGGGCGCGGATGGCGCGGGTGTTCGACCAGGGGCTCGACACTCCCAGGGGATTCGTGCTGCCGATCCAGCGCTGGAATGCCGATGCAGGCAAATCTTCCTCGCGCTGGAAGAGCGAGCGCTGGAAGCTGCGCCGCGGCAATCTGTTCCTGACGCCTGGGGATTCACCCCTTGGGCTGCGGCTGCCGATCGCCTCCCTGCCGCATATTCCCGCCGATGAATATCCCTACATCGTCGAGCAGGATCCGCTGCAGCCGCGCGAGGAACTGCCGGTTTACGACGCGGCGCCGGCAGACAGCGCGCCGCATCAGGAGGTGCACGAACAAAGCCTCAAAGGGGGCGGCGTCCGCACCGCGATGTCGATCGAGATCCGCGACGGCGTGCTGTGCGCTTTCATGCCGCCGGTGGAAAAACTCGAAGACTATCTGGAGCTGGTCGCGGCGGTGGAGGCGACCGCCGAGGAAATGCAGGTCAAGGTACATGTCGAGGGCTATCCGCCGCCGTTCGACCCGCGTGTCGAGGTGATCAAGGTGACACCCGATCCGGGCGTGATCGAGGTCAACATTCAGCCTTCGACCAGCTGGCGCGAGGCGGTCGATATCACCTTCGGCCTCTATGAGGACGCGGCAAAGGTCCGGCTCGGGGCCAATCGCTTCCTGATCGACGGCCGGCACACCGGCACCGGCGGCGGCAATCATGTGGTGGTCGGCGGCAGCCAGCCTGCGGACTCGCCATTCCTGCGCCGCCCTGATCTCCTGAAAAGCCTGGTGCTGTACTGGCAGCGGCATCCGTCGCTGTCTTATTTGTTCTCGGGCATGTTCATCGGTCCGACCAGCCAGGCGCCGCGCATCGACGAGGCCCGCCACGACGGCCTCTATGAACTGGAGATCGCGCTCGCCCACGTGCCGCCGCCCGGTATCAAGGCCCCGTTGTGGCTGGTGGACCGCCTGTTCCGGCACATTCTGGTCGACATCACCGGCAATACCCACCGCGCCGAAATCTGCATCGACAAGCTTTATTCGCCCGACGGCGCCACCGGCCGGCTCGGTCTGGTCGAGTTCCGCGCCCTGGAAATGCCGCCGGATCCGCGTATGTCGCTGGCGCAGCAGCTCCTGATCCGCGCGCTGATCGCAAGGCTCTGGCGCGAACCGCAGGAGGGCAAGTTCGTGCGCTGGGGCACGACGCTGCACGACCGCTTCATGCTGCCGCATTTCCTCTGGGAAGACTTTTTGGACGTGCTCGCCGAACTGAAGCAGTCCGGTTACGATTTTTCACCGGATTGGTACGCCGCCCAGCTCGAATTCCGCTTTCCCGTGTTCGGCCGGGTCCACCATGGCGGCGTTTCGCTCGAAGTGCGCCAGGCGCTCGAGCCCTGGCACGTTCTCGGCGAAGAGGGCTCGGCCGGGGGCACCGTGCGCTATGTCGATTCGTCGGTTGAACGGTTGCAAGTCAAGGCGTCCGGCTTTGTCGAAGGCCGCCATGTCGTCACCTGTAACGGCAGGCGGATGCCGATGACCGCAACCGGCCGCTCGGGCGAGGCGGTCGCCGCGGTCCGCTTCAAGGCGTGGCAGCCGGCCTCCGGGCTGCACCCGACCATTCCGGTCCACGCGCCACTGACATTTGATCTCATCGATACCTGGAACGGCCGGTCGCTGGGGGGCTGCGTCTACCACGTCGCGCATCCGGGCGGGCGCAGCTACGAGACCAAACCGGTCAATTCCTATGAGGCGGAGGCAAGGCGGCTGGCCCGTTTTCAGGACCACGGCCACACGCCCGGCAAGGTCGAGCCGCCGCGCGAGGAACGCACAATTGAATTTCCCTTGACCCTCGACTTGAGGACGCCGCTCCTGCATTGAGGATAGGGCTTTGGAGCATGATCCGGAAAAAGTGGGCACCGGTTTTCCGAAAAGATCATGCTCAAACAAAAAGATAGGGCGGGATGGCGATTCAAAGAAGAGCCATCCCGCTCTAGAAGCATTTTCGAGCGAAGTGGATACCGGTTCGCGTCAAGAAAACGTGTCAAGACAGCAGACTAGAGCATTGGTTTTGCTTCGAATCAGAACCAATATTTGGGGGGCGGGAGAGCAGGGATGGCGGATCACGCCGGCCAGCAAAGCAACCAGGGAAGCGGTCAGGGAAACAAGGCCCGTCCCGGTAACCGGCGCGCGGCGCAGTGGATGCGCGACTATGTGCGCCTGCCCGGGATTCCCGATGAATACATCGCGCAGGACGGGGCGCCCCGCGCGGTCTGGAGCCGCTTCTTCGATGCGTTCGCCGCGCTGACGCCCGGCGAGATCGAGCGGCGCTTCGGATCGGCCGACCGGCACCTGAGGGAAGCTGGCGTGAGCTATCGCGCGCCCGGCGAAACCTCCGACCGGATCTGGCCGTTGAGCCATCTGCCGCTTCTGATCGACGACGCCGAATGGCGGCAGTTGACCGCCGGCATCGTGCAGCGCGCGGAATTGCTGGAGCTGGTTCTGGGCGATCTTTACGGCGAGGGCCGATTGGTTGCCGAGGGCGCGATACCGGCGGCGGCCATTGCCGGCAGCCCCGAATATCTGCGCTCGGTTTGCGGGATCAAACCCCCGGGCGGCCGATACCTCAGCCTGTACGCCGCCGATGTCGGCCGCGGACCCGATGGGCGCTGGTGGGTGCTGGGCGACAGGACCCAGGCGCCGTCGGGCGCCGGCTATGCGCTGGAAAACCGCCTGGTGCTGTCGCGCGCGTTCGCAACGCTCTACAAGTCGATGAATGTGGAGCGGGTCGCGCCATTCTTCGAGGCGTTCCGCGATGCCTTGCGCGCGAGCGCCGACCGCGACGAGCCGCGCATCGGGCTGTTGACCCCCGGCCAGTTCAGCGAGACCTATTTCGAGCACGCCACACTGGCGCGCTACCTCGGATTCCTGCTGGTAGAGGGCGACGATCTCGTCGTCAGCGGCGACCGCGTCCATATCCGCACCGTCGCCGGCCTGAAGCGGCTCGACGTGCTGCTGCGCCGGGTGGATTCCAATTTTCTCGATCCGCTGGAGCTGGATGCCTCCTCGCAGCTCGGCGTGCCCGGCCTGATCGACGTGCTCCGCAAGAATGGTGTGGTCGTCGCCAATATGCCGGGCTCCGGCGTGATGGAGGCGCGCGCGCTGCTTGGCTTTCTGCCGAGTCTCAGCCGGCGCATCTTCGGCGAGGACCTGAAGATGCCGCACATCGCGACCTGGTGGTGCGGCCAGAAATCCGCGCGCGAGGAAGTGTTGTCGCGGCTCGACGAGGTTGCCATCGAAGGGGCCTACCGCAGGGGCGTTCCGGGCTTCCCCGGCAATGGTCCTGTGCTTGCGAGCGAATTGCCGCCAGCCGAACGCGAGCGGCTCAAGACGGCGATCAACGAGCGCGGCATCGACTTCGTCGGCCAGGAACTGGTTCGGCTCTCGACAATGCCGGTGTGGGACCAGGGCCGGGTGACGCCGCGCCCGTTCGTCTTGAGGGTTTTCGCGGCCGCTACACCCAACGGCTGGACCATCATGCCCGGCGGCTTTTGCCGGATCGCCGAGCAGCCCGATGCTCGTGCCGTGTCGATGGGGGACGGCGCGCAGGCGGCGGACGTCTGGGTGATTTCCGACAAGGCCGTGCCGGCAACGACCCTGCTGCCGGCGGGAGATACGGTGCGGATCAGGCGCATCGCCGGCTGGGTTCCGAGCCGGGCCGCCGACAATCTGTTCTGGCTTGGCCGTTACCTCGAGCGTGCCGAGGCGACCTTGCGGCTGGTGCGGGCGCTCGCGACGTCGCTGCGTGATCCCGTGAAGGGGTCGTCACCGGTGCTTCACTCGGTGGAGCGAATTCAGCGACTGCTGGTGGCATGGGGCGCGACATCGAATACGACGCGGACGCAGCCCGCGAAGATCGCGGCCGAAGCGCTGCAAAGCGAGGACAGGTTTGGTTCGGCCCTGTCGCTGGTGCGCTCCGCCCAGCGAACCGCCACGTCGTTGCGCGAAAGGCTTTCGCCGGATGCCTGGCAGGTCATTACCGAGATGGCGGAACGCCTTGGGGAGGAGGTTGAGGATGACGACGGCGTCGTCAGCGCCGCCGAGCTGTCGTTGCAGGAACTCGCGAGCTTCGCGGGCCTGGCGCAGGAAAACATGAACCGTGCCGCCGGCTGGCGTTTCCTCGAGATGGGCCGCCGCGCCGAGCGGGCGATCAACACCGTGCGTTTCGCGCGACAGTTCGCCTATGACGAAGCCAGCGGCGAAGATCTCGACATCCTGCTGACGCTGGTAGATTGCCAGATCACCTATCGCTCGCGCTACCTCGTCGGTCCACTGCTGGCGCCGGTGCGCGACCTTGTGGTTCTGGACCCTTACAATCCGCGCTCGGTCGCGTTTCAGGTTTCCGCGCTGAACGATCACATCGCCAGCCTGCCCACCTTGAAGGAGGGAGGACTGATCGAGCGGCCGAAGCGTCTGGCCGTCGCCCTGCAGGCGACATTGACGACGGCGGAGGCGGCTTCGCTCGATACCAAGACGCTGTTTGCGCTTGAACAGGACCTGCTCAACCTCGCCGACGCCATCGGACTGCATTATTTTCCGCACGGGCCCAACGCAAGCCGGCCCGAGAAGCTGACGGGTCTTGCGTGATCTACGACATCCGTCACGTCACCAGCTACAGCTACGAAAGTCCGGTCAGCGTCGCGCGGTGCTCGCTGCGGCTGGAGCCGACAAGTGGCGGTGGGCAGGAATTGATCTCGCACACCGTCGACATCAGGCCGCGTCCCACCGCCCGCACGATACGGCGGGACTTTTTCGGTACGCACACCGAGAGCATCCTGATCGAAACGGCGCATCGCAGCCTTCGGATCGATTCCCGCTCGCGGGTATCGGTCTCCCGCAGCGCTCCCGGCCGCGACGCGCAAAGTCGTGCCTGGGAAAGCGTCCGCGACGTGGCGATCGAGGCCACCAGTCTCGGCCCCGCTTCGCCGATCGGGTACGTTTTCGCGAGTTCCCTGGTGCCGGTGCAGCGGCCGGTCACCTTTTATGCCTCGGCAAGTTTTCCGCAGGGCCGCGGAATCCTTGCCGGCGCGGTCGATCTGATGCACCGGATCCGCACCGATTTCAGGTACGATCCGAAAGCGACCGTTGTTTCGACGCCGCTCGACGAGGTGTTCGAAAATCGTCACGGCGTTTGCCAGGATTTCGCTCACGTGATGATCGCCGGGCTCCGCGGCCTCGGCCTGCCGGCGGCCTATGTCAGCGGCTATCTGCGCACGATCCCGCCACCAGGCAAACCGCGGCTGCAGGGCGCCGACGCCACCCATGCCTGGGTATCCCTGTGGTGCGGCGAGGGGCTTGGCTGGATCGGATTCGACCCGACCAACGACATCCTCGTGGAGAATGATCACATCGTGCTGGCGGTGGGGCGCGATTTTTCCGACGTCTCGCCGGTGGACGGCATCATCGTGGGATCGCGCAAGCAGAAGCTTAACGTTGCGGTGGATGTGCTGCTGGTGGAGTGATCGCGGTCACAATTCGACTGCGCAAGGCTGCGGCGCGGCCCTGCGCGCACCGGTGGGCCTTGTGGGCTGCGCCATCACCGCAAACGCAAGTGATCGGTAAGGTTGTTCGATGGTTGGCGGCGGCTTTGCGTTTTCCGCTCGCGCTACGCCAATTCTTAACCATGGCTTTACAAACCGGACCGGCCAAAGGCGCAGCGCGGCTGGTGGTAAGACTCTCATAAAAGGAGCCGTCGTAGGTTTGCGCCCGCGAGAAAGAGTTACTTCCATAAAAAAACGCGGGGGAAGGATTAAGACCATGTTTAATGCAAGCAGAATGCTCTCGGGCGCAGAACGCGGCGTGCTCAATCAAATCGCAATGTTCAGTGTTACGGGCCTCTCTACCTCAATGGCGATGGTATTCGTGGGCGGTCTTCGGGTTGTTTTTCCCTGGTTCTAAATCGCCCGGCAGCTCGGCTGCCCGAAACGTTTTGTCTTAGATGATTGACGCGTGACCCCGGCGAATCTGCCGGGGTCCGCATTTTTTTTACAGGTGTTGCGCACAAGGCGCGCGGCGCCATCGAGTCGCAAGACGCGCTCGCATCGGCGAGGCCGTCCAGCCGCCTGGTCCGTCAGGGATAACCAGGTTTCAGTTGGCCGTCCCGGTTCGCACGGCACCATCGCCATCGCCGCCGGCGCGCAAATTGCGGAAGAATTTGTCAACCTCGCGCGACAGCAGCTCCGCCGTGGAGGTCAGGTCGCTTGACGCCGAGAGGACGGACGTTGCGGCCTTGTTGGTATCGGCGATGGCGGTGCTGAGCGACCCGATATTGGCGACCAGGGTTGAGTTGCCGTCGGCGGCCAATTGGGCGTTTGCGGAAATTTCGCGCGTGGCGGCGTCCTGCTGCCCAACCGCGCCGGCGATATTCGAGGTGACTTCACTGATTTCACGCACGGCGGTGCCGATTTCGCGTACCGCATCGACCGCATTGCGTGTGGAAGCCTGAATCATGCTGATGTTCTGACCGATCTCCGAGGTCGCCTTGGCGGTCTGCCCTGCGAGAGCCTTGACCTCATGGGCCACCACCGCAAAGCCGCGGCCGGCCTCGCCGGCGCGAGCAGCTTCGATCGTGGCGTTCAGCGCGAGAAGGTTGGTTTGCTCCGCAATTGCCTGGATCAGGCTGAGCACACCATCGATGCGCTGGGTTGCCGCGGCGAGACTTTCAATTTCGGCGACCGACTTTTCGGTTCGCTGGCCAGCCTGTTCCACGACACTGGCGGATTGGCGGACCTGCCGGCCGATCTCCTCGATGGATGTAGACAGTTCCTCGGCCGCGCTTGCGACGGCGAAGACATTGCTGGAAGCCTGTTCGGTCGCATGAGAAGCGGCGGTCGCGCGGCCGCTTGCATCCGATGCCACGCTGGTGATGGACTGCGCGGTTTCGCGCATGGCCGAGGCATTGTCGTTGACCGCGCCGAGTACGTTTCCAATCGCGCCCCGGAACGCTTCCACCGAGGTTTCGATTTGGCGGGCCCGTTCTTCCCGCGCCTTGGAGTCCAGCAGTACCTGCGAATTGAGGTTGCGGTTGCGATCCATCGCCTCCTGGAAGATATGGATTGCCCGCGCCAATGCGCCGATTTCGTCGGCTCGATCGGCATGCGGGATCTCGACATTCTCGGCGCCTTCGGCGACGCGCTTGATGGTAGTCGTGATCGCCGAAAGTGGCCGTGCGACCGAACGGGCGATGATGAAGATGCCGGCGCCGACCAGTACCAGCGCCAGGCCGCCAAGACAGGTCAACAGAAAGGACAGTTGGCGGTTGACCTCGGTTTTCTTGCCGATCCGCTTGCTGCGTTCGGCATAGACCTTGGAAAGCTCCTCGAGGTCGGTATTGAGGGCGGACCGTACCTTGCGATTGGCATCGTTATCGCCCCATTCGCGGCCCGCGTCGTGACCAATCTCGACGGCGCGACGTACGAGCTCCTTGCGGAATTCGACGAATTGTTCGATCCGCTTCTTGAAGACTGAAAACTGCTGCGCGTCATCTGCCTGGACGATGGATTCCCAGTCCTTGACGACGCCAACGAGCTGGTCGCTCAATTTAAGGAGCGCGTCGCCGTATTTCTTTATGGCGGCGGCGTCCGCTGACATGTAGATGCCGCGGGATTCCATCACCACGGCATAGACCAGCGAATTGACGCGCTCGACATTGAGCGCGGCGCGGCTTGCGGTCTCGATTGCTTCGGTGAGCTCGGTGCCGCGTCGGGTGTTGTAGTCGGACAGCGCGGTAATCGCCGCGATCAGCAGCGCAAAAAGAGCGAAGATCGAATAGAGTTTGGTCGCGAGCGAAAGGCGTGACCCGATCGCGAGGCCCGTGCGGTGGAGTAGAAAACATTGTCGCGGGCACTGCTGGCCTCTCTCAGGAGGCCGGTCAACGTGACGGCCGTCGAAAGAAACTATGTGAAATTTTCCTCTATAAAATGTTAACCTTTGCTCCTTCTTTCAGCACATTGTCAGGTCTGCGGGCGCCTGCGCCCGGTCGATTTTTCAAGGCGGCGGCACGATGCGGATGTCCGCTATTGGTCCAGCCTGTGTGAAAACGCGCCTCAATGATATGATTCCTCGGTGATTTGCCGGGAGGATTCGATGACGCGCTTTGTCGTTGGCGATGATCGCAGTCAGAGCACGTTGTTTCCCGAGCGATTGGACGACTATTTGGGCGGGGACAATCCGGTCCGGGCGGTCGATGTCTTTGTCGATGAGCTTGACCTGGCGGGGCTGGGTTTCGGCGGTGTTGAGCCGGAGGCAACAGGAAGGCCAGCCTATCATCCGGCGACGCTGTTGAAGATTTACGTCTACGGATACCTCAATCGGGTGCAATCGAGCCGGCGCCTGGAACGGGAATGTCAGCGCAACATCGAACTGGT
Source organism: uncultured Alphaproteobacteria bacterium (assembly GCA_963742085.1). Lineage (GTDB taxonomy): Bacteria > Pseudomonadota > Alphaproteobacteria > Rhizobiales > Xanthobacteraceae > Bradyrhizobium. Next base: position 507,801 of record CAVUKM010000010.1, read on the forward strand.
TTGGCTGACCGGGCGCCTGATGCCGGACTTCAAGACCATAGCCGACTTCCGCAAGGACAACGGCGAGGCCATCCGCCGGGTTTGCCGTGAGTTCGTGGTGCTGTGCCGCCGTCTTGAACTGTTCAGCGAAGCGAGCGTTGCGATCGACGGCAGCAAGTTCAAGGCCGTCAACACGCGGGATCGGAACTTCACCCAGGCCAAGATGCAGCGCCGTCTGGCGCAGATTGACGAGAGCATTGCCCGCTATCTCTCGCAGCTCGACAGCGCCGACCGTCAGGGGGAAGCGGTACCCGAAGCCAAGATCACCCGGCTCAACGAGAAGATTGCGGCGCTACGCCAGGAGATTCAACGCCTGAACGCTCTAAACAGTGAGATGATGCAGACTGAGGACAAGCAGATATCCCTGACCGATCCCGATGCTCGTTCGATGGCCACAAGTGGCCGAGGCAGCGGGATGGTCGGGTACAATGTGCAAAGTGCCGTCGACATCAAGCATCATCTCATCGTTACCCATGAGGTCACCAATGTTGGTTCTGACCGGAGCCAGCTGTCCCGTATGTCTGAGCAGGCGCGTGCAGCGATTGGTTCTGAAGCCATCGAGGCTGTAGCCGATCGCGGATACTATAGCGGCGAGGAAATTGTGGCCTGCGAGCAAAACGGCATCACAGTTTACCTGCCGAAGCCGATGACCTCGGGTCTTCTGGCGAAAGGCCGCTTCGGCAAGCAGGACTTCGTCTATATCGTCGCAGACGACGTTTATCTTTGCCCTGCTGGCGAGCAGCTAACCTATCACTACACCAATGAGGAAGAGGGCAAAACACTACGTCGCTATTGGACCACTGCCTGTCAGGCCTGCGCGCTGAAGAGCAAGTGCACAACGGGCAAGGAGCGGCGGATCTCACGATGGGAGCACGAAGCCGTCCTTGAGGCTGTGCAAGCGCGGCTCGATCGGAACCCGGTTAAGATGCGAGAGCGCCGCCAAACTGTCGAGCACCCCTTCGGTACGATAAAGTCCTGGATGGGAGCCACGCACTTCCAGATGAAAACGCTCAAGAATGTCGGCACCGAAATGGCGCTACACGTCCTGGCCTACAACATGAAAAGGGTAATCAGCATTCTGGGCGTGGGTGGTTTGATGGAGGCGATCCGGGCCTGAGCCAAGCCCGGCGTCACCATGTCGAGTTTGCCTGCCCAAAAAATCACGTTTTCACACAGGCTGGGTCAGTCGCCCCAGTAGGCGAGGTTCTTAGGGATTACTGGCCACATCGGGGGCACCAATTTTTCAAAAAGCCACAGTCATCCGAGTGCGTGACAGGTGGTCATGTCCAAGGCAAATTGCCTTTTGGAAAGGCGCTTTAACGGATAGTTCGCTCTTTTGTGACAAATCTGACGTCGTCCGTTTTGTCCGCCCCAGCCCAACCGATCCGGAGATGACACATGAATATTTGGTCAGGGAAGACTCAAATTGCTGCTCTCGCATTCGCGCTGGCTCTAATTGGCGCTGCCGCGGCAGGGGATGGCGCGAGCAAGGATGATGCCGTCGCGATGGTCAAGAAAGCGGTGGCTTTCATCAAGGAACAGGGTCCCGAAAAGGCTTACCCCGAAATTACCAACAAGGCCGGCAAATTCCACGACCGCGATTTGTACGTCGTCGTCTACCAGCTCGACGGCAAGGTACTCGCCCACGGTTCAAACGAGAAATTCGTCGGTAAGGACCTGATCGATGCGCAGGACGTCGATGGCAAACTCTACGTCAAGGAGCGCGTCGAGCTTGCCGGCAAGCAAGCCTCGTTCTGGCAGGACTACAAGTTCGTCAACCCGGTCGACAAGAAGGTCGAGCCGAAGCAGATGTACTGCGAAAAGCTGGACAACACCGCGGTATGCGGGGGTGTTTACAAGTCCTGACACGCAATCGTCAGTATTTTGCGACGTCGTCGTACTAAGGGGTGACATGCTCGGCTGGATCAAAAATATCGGATTATCCTGGAAAGTTCTGCTAGCGCCGGGTTTCCTGGTCGTTGTTCTGGTTGGTGTCGGCGCCTACGCTCTGCTGGCGTTGCGGTCGAATCAGGCTGCCGTCGACGCACTTGTATCAGGGCCGGTGCGGCAATCGGAGCTTGTGAACGAACTCACCACCACGGCATGGATGGCGCATGCCAAGCTCTACCGTCTCGCCGCCACCGCATCCAACGAACAGGATGAGAAGAAAATAGCGGCTTTCGCCAAGGAAGCTTCCGCCGCCGCCGCCAAGATTTCGGAAGCGTTGAAGGCGGTTGAAGACGCTCGCAGCGACCACCAGCTTGAGTCCTTTGACAAGCTGAAAACTGCCGCTGCGGGCTATCTCAAGCAATCGAAGAACGCGGTCGAGATGGCGGATGGCGATGCTGGATCGGCGCTGATGTTCATCAAGGGCGCGGAACGAAATTTTGCCGACATCGAGAAACTGACAGACGACTTGATCATGCGCAGCAGCGACAGCAAGGATCGTGAGATTGCGCGCGCCGGGATGAGGCTTGATCAGCAGCAGTTGACGCTGACCGTCGCCCTTCTGGTCGTGGCTTTCGCGGGCATTGTCGTTTCGTTCCTGGTCGGCCGGAGTATTTCGCGCCCGGTGGTCGCGATGTCAAAGGCGATGCGCGAGCTTGCGGCGGGTAATTTCGACGTTCAGCTGCCGGGCCTTGATCGGCGCGACGAAGTCGGCCAGATGGCCCATGCGGTCGAAGAGTTTAAAGTGCAGGCGGTCGCCAAGGCCGAATCCGAGACCGCCGAACGCGAAGAGAAGAACCGCGAGTTGGCGGCGGCCCGCCGGGCCGAGCTTTATAATCTGGCCGAGGGGTTTGAGACCGCGGTCGGAAACATCATTGAGAATGTTGGCTCCGCCTCGAGCGAGCTGGAAAATTCGGCCGTCATTTTGACCAAGAGTAGCGAGGCAACTCAGCAGCTCAGCACGGTTGTTGCGGCGGCTTCGGAAGAGACCTCGGCCAACGTCCAATCGGTCGCGTCGGCAACGGAAGAAATGGCCAGTTCCATCAATGAAATCGGACGCCAAGTGGCGGATTCCAACAGGATCGCCAATGAGGCGGTCGACCAGGCGCAAAAGACCGATGCGCGGATCGCGGAACTGTCGCTTGCGGCAAGCCGTATCGGCGACGTCACCCAGTTGATCACCACTATCGCGGAGCAGACCAATCTATTGGCGCTCAATGCAACCATTGAAGCCGCACGCGCGGGTGAGGCCGGTCGGGGCTTTGCGGTGGTCGCCCAAGAGGTCAAGGCGCTTGCCGCGCAGACCGCCAAGGCCACCAGCGAGATTAGCACGCAGATCGCCGGAATGCAGGCAGCAACGCAGGACTCGGTGGTCGCAATCAAGGAGATCAGCGGCACGATCGGGCGTGTTTCCGAAATAGCCGCGGCAATCGCAGCCGCTATCGAGGAGCAGGGCGCCGCGACCCAGGAAATCGCCCGCAACGTGCAGCAGGCAGCCATTGGTTCCACGCAGGTCGCAACCAGCATCGCCGACGTCAACCGCGGCGCCGGTGACACGGGCTCGGCGTCCTGCCAGGTGCTTTCGTCGGCGCAATTGCTTTCGAACGAAAACAAGCGTTTGAAGGCCGAGGTGGCCAAATTCCTTGGTACCGTCCGGGCTGCGTAGAATCTCTCCATCTGATAGTCTTTGACGGAAAGCCATCGCGCACCGGGCGCTGATGGTCCGGAGCAGAAATTGGTCTATCGGCGTGCCATAGGTACCACCACCTACGTGTTCGACGACCTTCGCGATCTCCTTGCCAAGGCCACGCCGCCACGCTCCGGCGACCGCCTGGCCGGGATCGCCGCCGACAGCGCCGAGCAGATGGTTGCGGCACGGATGGCACTCGCCGACGTTCCCCTCGCGCAATTCCTCCAGGAAACCGTCATTCCCTACGAAGATGACGAAGTTACCCGTCTGATCGTCGATACCCACGACCGGTCGGCCTTTGCGGCCATATCCTCGCTGACCGTCGGGTCGTTCCGAGATTGGCTGCTTTCAGCGAAGGTAACGCCTGACGTTCTCAAGAAGCTGTCGCGCGCGGTTACACCGGAAATGGCCGCGGCGGTTTCGAAGCTGATGCGCAATCAGGATCTCATCCTGGCGGCAAAAAAATGCGAAGTGGTGTCGGCCTTTCGCGACACGATTGGTCTTCGCGGGCGGATGAGTGTGCGGCTGCAGCCCAACCATCCCTTTGACGACGAAAAGGGCATCACCGCGTCGATACTGGACGGCATCCTGCTTGGATCCGGCGACGCCTGTATCGGCATCAATCCGGCGAGCGATGATCCGGCTGTGATCGGCGGGTTGCTGCATTTGCTCGACGACATCATTGCGCGGTTGCGGATTCCGACCCAGAGCTGCGTGCTGTCCCACGTAACAACCACGCTCGGACTGATTGAGCGGGGTGCGCCCGTCGATCTGGTGTTCCAGTCGATTGCGGGGACACAGGCGGCCAACCGGAGTTTTGGCATCGACCTTGCGCTCCTGCGGGAAGCTCACCAGGCGGGATTGTCGATGCGGCGCGGCACGGTAGGCAACAATGTGATGTACTTCGAGACCGGCCAGGGCTCGGCGCTTTCGGCCAATGCCCATCACGGCGTCGACCAGCAGACCTGCGAGGCGCGCGCCTATGCCGTCGCCCGTGCCTTCGATCCGTTGCTGGTCAACAGCGTGGTTGGCTTTATCGGCCCCGAATATCTCTATGACGGCAAGGAGATCATCCGCGCCGGGCTTGAGGATCACTTTTGCGGCAAGCTGCTTGGCCTGCCGCTCGGGGTGGACGTTTGTTATACCAATCATGCCGAGGCCGACCAGGACGACATGGACAACCTGTTGACGCTGCTCGCCGCCGCCGGGGTGAGTTTCATCATGGGCGTGCCCGGCGCCGATGACGTGATGCTAAACTATCAATCCACGTCGTTTCACGACGCGCTGTACGTCCGCGACCTGTTCGGGCTCAAGCGTGCCCCGGAGTTCGACGACTGGTTGTTGCGCTCCGGGCTTGCCGACGCCGAGTTTCGCCTTGCCGGCAACACCGGCCTGTTACCCGATTTTGCATTGCGGTTGATCGCCTGAGGAGCAACGGCCCCGCCAGCGGCTTTTCCTGCAACCTGCGGTCATCCCGGGGTTATCTGGCTGCCACAATGTTGAAGAATTTGTAGCCGAAACGTTGGTCGCGTGCTTAGCTAGTCGGGGCTGACGTCGCAGAGGAAGTGATGAGAGCTGAGAACGTTGAGACTGTGCGCCGCGTCCTGTGCGTGTTTCCGCGCTATACGTCTTCGTTCGGCACCTTCGAATACGCCTATCCGCTGACGGACGGCGTCCAGGCCTTCATGCCTCCGCAGGGCCTGCTGCTGATCGCAGCCTATCTGCCTTCGAATTGGCAGATCCGTTTCGTCGACGAAAACATCCGCGCAGCCACGACGGAGGACTTCAAATGGGCGGAGGCCGTGTTCGTCAGCGGCATGCATATCCAGCGCCAGCAGATGAACGATATCTGCCGCCGCGCGCATGCATTTGATTTGCCGGTCGCGATCGGTGGGCCTTCGGTCAGCGCCTGTCCGGACCACTACCCTTCGTTCGACTACCTTCATGTCGGCGAGCTCGGTGATGCGACCGACGAGCTGATTGCGCGCCTTGCACGTGATCCGTCCCGCCCCGAGCAGCAGGTGGTGCTCAAGACCGCAGAGCGCCTCGACATGACAAGGTTTCCACTTCCGGCCTACGAACTTGCCGAGCTCAAAAGGTACTTCCTCGGCAGCATCCAGTATTCGAGCGGGTGTCCCTATCAGTGCGAGTTCTGCGATATCCCGGGACTCTATGGCCGCAATCCGCGTCTGAAAACCCCACAGCAGATCACTGCCGAACTCGACAAATTGCTCGAATGCGGCATCCGCGGTTCGGTCTATTTCGTTGATGACAATTTCATCGGCAACCGCAAGGCGGCGCTTGATCTGTTGCCGCACCTGATCGAGTGGCAGAAGAAAACCGGCTTTGTCCTGCGCTTCTCCTGCGAGGCGACGCTGAACATCGCCAAACGTCCGGAGATTCTGGCGGGAATGCGTGAGGCATTCTTCTCGACGATCTTCTGCGGCATCGAGACGCCGGATCCCGTGGCGTTAAAGGCCATGCACAAGGATCACAACATGATGGTTCCCATCATGGAAGCGATCCGGACGCTCAACAGTTTCGGCATGGAGGTCGTTTCCGGGATCATTCTCGGCCTGGACACCGACAAGCCCGAAACCGGACAGCATCTGCTCGAGTTCATCGATGCGTCGCAAATCCCGCTCCTGACCATCAACCTGTTGCAGGCGCTTCCGAAGACGCCGCTATGGGATCGGCTGATGCGGGAGAACCGGCTGATCGAGGATGAAGAGCGTGAGTCCAACGTTGATTTTCGCTTGCCCTACGAAGATGTCGTAAAGACCTGGCGGGCCTGCATGAGCAGCGCCTATCAACCTGGCAAGCTCTTGGAGCGCTACGAATATCAGATCCGCGAAACCTATTCGAACTGGGTCAAGCGGCCGCGTACGCGGCAACAGGCATCATGGTCGAACATCAAGCTCGGCCTGACCATGCTGCGCAATATTTTCTGGAAGGTTGGTATTCTCGGCGACTACAAGATCGAATTCTGGAAATTCGCCCTGCGGCGTATCGCCCGGGGCGAGGTCGAATTTCTCATCAGTTCGATACTCGTCGGACATCACCTGATCATGTTTGCGCGCGCGGCCTCGGGCGGTCAGCATAATGCGTCGAATTATTCGATGCGGCTGCGCGAAGTATCCGTCCCTGCAGAGTAATCACCAATGAGGACACCGGCGCCGTCGCCCCGGTCGATCAGGGACCTGCGGGACCTGACCCCGGCGCGTGTCGGGCTCGGCCTCGCCGGGGCAAGCCTGCCGACCGAGGCGTTGCTTGGATTCACGCTGGATCACGCGCGCGCCCGTGACGCCGTCCATGCCGGGTTCGACGTACCAGCGGTGATGCGCGGCCTCGGCGAGCTTGGTCTGGAGGCCTGCAGCGTCTCAAGTCGCGCTCGCAGCCGGAAAGATTACCTCAGACGGCCGGACCTCGGGCGCATGCTCGATCCGGAATCGCAGCAATCGCTGGCGAGCCGTGCCGGCGATGCGGGACGGCTCGCGATTGTCGTCGGCGATGGCCTGTCGCCGGCGGCGGTCAATGCGCATGCCGTCGCACTCCTGCGCCGCCTCGTTCCACAACTGGCCGCTGATGCAATCGAAATCGGCCTTGCCGTGGTTGCGTCGGGAGCGCGGGTCGCACTGGGTGATGAGATCGGCGCCATTCTGGGCGCGCGCATGGTTGTCGTTCTGATTGGCGAGCGGCCCGGCCTTTCCGCCGCCGATAGTCTCGGGGTCTATCTGACCTTCGCCCCGAGGGTTGGCCTTACCGACGAAAAGCGCAATTGCGTTTCCAACATCCATCGCGCGGGGCTCGGTTACGATGACGCCGCGTTCAGGATCGCGTGGTTGATTCGGGAGGGCCTCGCCCGGGAACTGACCGGCGTCGCGCTCAAGGACGAAAGTGGCGGCCGAGCGCCCGGCGTTATCGCGGCAAATTCAAGCCAACGTGACAAATCCGAGACATAAGACCTGCGACCGCTGCATGTACGCTATTTGCGCGTATGGGGTCCGCTTGCGAGATGCCGTATAGACCTGCTACATCTCTGCCGGCAAATTTACCGCGTGTTTTCAAGGGCTAGCGCCATTCAGGCAGCAGGATTGTTTTCAGACCCAATTCGTATTGCGGAAGCTTTCAGCTAGTTGAGCCGATGTGAGAATTGGACAGGGTATGCTCGAAAAGAACAGCGACAGTGAGGTCCACGTCGAGAAGATCGAGCAGCGGCCGACCGCCAGCATCGCCTTCGGGCTGGAGCGGCTGGGGCTTATCGCGGTTCAGGCCCCGATCCTGTCCTGCATTGTTCTCGTGGCGCTGATCATCGGCGCGATCTTCGGAATCGAGCGCATCAAGATCGATGATTCGCTGAGCCAGCTGTTCCGGTCCAATTCCAGGGAATACCGGCAATACGAATCGGAGATCAAGCGCTTCCCGGCGGTCGAGTTCGACGTGCTGGTCGTGGTCGAAGGCAAGAAGCTGCTTGCGCGCGATAATCTCGAAAAGCTGCGCGACTTCATCACCGATCTGCAGCTGGTGGATGGCACGCGCGGGTTGATCTCGCTGTTCTCGGCGCGCCAGGCGCCGGCGCCGGGCAAGCTGCCGGCAGCGCTGTTCCCGTCGGAACTGCCGCAAGGGGCCGACTACGACAAGTTCATCGAGACCGTCAAAACCAACGAGTTGATCCGAGGCAAGCTGTTGTCGGAAGACGGCACGCTGGCGCTGATCGTGCTGTCGCTCGAACCCGAAGTCGTCGCCAGCAGCAAGCTTGGCGGGACGATCGGTGAAATTCGCAAGCTGATGACCGATGACCTTGCCGATACCGGGCTCAACGCGGAATTATCCGGCGTTCCCGTGATGCAGCTCGAAATCCGCAACGCGGTCGAGCGCGACGGGTTGACCTATAACATCCTCGGGATTCTGGCCGGCTGCATCATCGCCATCATCTTTTTCCGCAAGATATCGTTCATGGTGGTCGCCGCGTTCCCGCCGATCATCGCGATCTTGCTGGCGCTCGGCGGACTGGGCTGGGCCAATTTCAACCTCAATATGTTTCTGAACGTGATGACGCCGCTGATCATGGTGATCAGCTTCTCGGACTCGATGCAGCTGACCTTTGCGGCGCGCGACCGCCTGATCGCGGGCCAGGACAAGTTCACCGCGTTCCGGAACGCCGTGCTGGTGGTCGGGCCTGCCTGCGTGCTGACGCATGGCACCGCCGGCATATCCTTTATCGCCCTGCAGTTTTCGGATTCCGACCTGATCCGCAAATTCGGCGAGGCGGGGCTTGCCGCCACCATCATCGCGCTGCTCGCGGTGCTCTCGCTGGTGCCGGTGTTCGGCGTGCTGTTTGTGCGCAACGAGAAGATTTTCGCGGTGAAATTCCAGGGCGCGGACGCCGGCGTGCAGATGCTGCGCAATTTCTGCTACTGGATTGCGGTGCGCATGGTCAGCCGTCCCGGCCTGTTCAGCCTGATCGCGGTGCTGTTCGTTGGCGGCCTGGCCGTAGTTTATGCCAATCTGGAGCCGCGCTACCGGCTGGCCGATCAGGTGCCGGACAAGCAGCAGGCGGTGGCGGCAAGCGGGCGTCTCGACGCCAAACTGACCGGCGCCAACGCGATCGACGTCCTGATCGAATTTCCCAAGGGCGCTTCGCTCTATGCTCCCGACACGCTGCAAGCTATCGCCGATGTTCACGCGCTGGTGGAGAAACAGGCGGGCGTCGGCAATGTCTGGTCACTGGAAACGCTGCGGCGCTGGCTCGCGGAAAAGGCGGGCAGTTCCGACGTCGCAACCCTGAAGGAATATGTCAGCGTCATTCCGGAATATCTGGTGCGGCGCTTTATCTCGGCCGGTCAGGACGCGGTGGTGGTGTCGGGCAGGGTGCCGGACCTTGATTCCAGCCAGATTCTTCCCGTGGTCGAGAACCTCGATCACGCGCTCGACAAGGTGCGCAAGGCGCATCCCGGATACGAGATCGCAGTTACGGGTCTTTCCGCGATCGCCGCGCGCAACAGCGCGAACATGATCGAAAAGCTCAACCGCGGACTGACCATCGAGTTCGCGCTGGTCGCGGTCTTCATCGGGCTCGCTTTCCGCTCGGTGGTAGTGTTGTTCTCGTGCATTCTGCCGGGGATTTTCCCGGTGGTGCTTTCGGGCACGGTGCTTTGGTTGCTCGGGGAGGGGCTGCAATTCGCAAGCGTCGTTGCCCTCACGGTATCGTTTGGATTGGGGCTGAGCGCCACGATCCACTTCCTCAACCGGCTCAGGCTGGAATCCAAGCCCGGCGTCAGTCCGGAACTTGCGGTCGAGCGCGCCACCGTGCTGGTCGGGCCGGCGCTGATCCTGACCACCGTGGTGCTGGCTTGCGGTCTTGTGGTGACGGTGTTTTCCGACCTGCCGTCGCTGCGCCTGTTCGGCTGGCTCAGCGCTTTCTCGATGGTTGCCGCGCTGGTGGCGGACCTTTTCATTCTGCGGCCGACCGCGATGTTCCTGATCAACCTGTCGCAGCGACTTCGCGGGTCGGCAGGTCCCGCGAAGCCGGCGGAGCAATCGGGAACGAATGGATAGAGGAGTTAGCTCCTCACCATCGTAATCGACACGCCTCTGATGTCGCCCTTGGAACTGATCTGAACGGTCTGCCTGTTGCCGTTGGCCCGCAACATCAGACTTGCGGTAAATCCAGGCGCCTCGACCAGCACGTCGATCTTGCCGCCACCTGCCGTTCCCTGCAGATTGCCGAAAATATTCCGGTTCGCCTCGTTCCAGTTGCCGGAGATCCGGTCGCCCTGGCTCGTAACGTCGCTGCTCAAGTCGAACTTATAGCTGTCGCTGGCGCAACGAAGATTTTGCTTCAAAGCCTGGCCGGTGCCGTTGACCTTGTAGTCCGCCCGACAGCGGATTCGCTCGGTGGAACCGTCGGAAAGAGAAACCGTGCCATTGCCGGACCATGCTCCGTCGAAACCGGCAAACGGACGCGACTGGGCATGGCCGGCCGAGACCGTAAACATCAGCGCGGCGCCGACCGCAGCAGCCTTGATAACCTGTTCAAAAAAGCCCGAATAAAAAAGCTTCATATCGAGTTTCCCCTTCAAATGTGACGTTCTCATGCGCGCTACGTCTCGCCGCACCGAAGGTTTGGTCTCGCGGCGGTATGTTTGGTTCAAATGAACAAATCGGCAGCCGCCCGCAATGGCGCCTACCGGTTCTCATCGCCGGATGTGGCCTTCATGAAACACGTCGGCGGATTGATAGGGCGGAGGGCTTTTTTTGCTCGCGAAACCAGAGAAACTTCGGATATCGTCGGATCTCGCCCAGGCGCAGGTGATCCGCGCGAAAGAACCAAGAAAATGTTATGTAATTCCAATGGGTTAGGCCTGCGCTTGGCGCGATCCCCAGCAATCGCAATTCGCGATCGGGGCGCCGTAAATTTGGCCGCATTTGGCAGCGCTTGGTTCTTTCGTCGCTGCGGTTCGTGGCATGTGCAATCTGAATAATCTGCCCCGGTGATGCCATGTGCTATTCGGGCTGGAATTTTCTGCCTTCAGGATAAAGGAACACGATGCGTAAATTTTTCTTGGTAGTCACCCTGCTGTCGCTGTCGGCTTCCACCGGGGCCATCGCCGAGCAAACACCGCCGCAGCAGCGTAGCGGCACACCGGAGGAACAGAAGGCCTGTGCCCACGATGTCCAGAAATTCTGCCGCTCCGTCATGAACGAGAGCGATCTGACTGTTCTGGGCTGCCTTCAGCAAGTTCGCCCCAAGCTGACCCTGGCCTGCAACAAGGTTCTGGTAGACCACGGGCAATAGGCTTACTCGCAGCCGCCAGCGCCGCCGGGGGCCGTTATCGGCCCAATTTGCACGCGGCCGGATGCGCGAGAAACCGCAGATGGCATTGGTTTTGGCGTCGTATTCCCCTATATGGGGCTTGCGATCCGAACCCATGCGCGGACCCGTTGCGCAGCCTGGAAGTTTGGGGCATGCGAAGCCCGGAAGAATGCAGCAAGTTTTTTGATGACCACCGCGAGCGAATTGCGATCCGGCAAGACTCACCGCGACGAAAATTTTCCGGTCGCGTCGTGGATCATTCACCCGCGCCATCGGGCGCTGATCCTCGCGTTCTACAATTTCGTGAGGACCGCCGACGACATCGCCGATCACGCCACGCTCGGCGAGCGCGAAAAGCTGGCCTATCTCGATCTGCTTGAGGCCGAACTCCTGGGCCGCGGCGACAGCCAGCCCGAGGCGGTCAATCTGCGGCGCGCGCTGGCCGAACGCGCGATGCCGCCGCGCCATGCGCTCGATGTTCTGATCGCGTTTCGGATGGACGTGACCAAGCTTCGCTATGAGACATGGGATGAGGTGATCCACTATTGCCGATATTCGGCGATGCCGGTCGGAAGATTCATGCTGGACGTCCACGGCGAGAGCACGTCGACCTGGGCTGCGTCGGATGCACTCTGTGCCGGTCTGCAGATCAACAATCATCTTCAGGACTGTGGCAAAGACTACAGGAATCTCAATCGTGTCTACCTTCCGCGCGACGCGCTTGCCGCGGCAGGGGCCTCGGTCGAACAACTGGGAGAGGCCCGCGCATCGGCGCCGCTGCTGCAATGCCTGCATTCGCTGGCCGCTCGGACCCAGAGCCTGCTCGAAGAAAGCAAATCGCTCGGTGCCGAAGTGAAGGATTTCAGGCTAGCGCTCGAGATCTCGGTGATTCAGGCATTCGCGGACAAAATCGTTCGTCTTCTGAAGGTGCGCGATCCGCTGAGCGAGAGGGTGCATCTCGGGCCGATCGAACTGCTCGCCTTCAGCCTCGGCGGCGTGGCCGGCGAGTTGACCCGGCGGGCGATCGGACGCCGGCCTGTTTCGAAACCGGCGGCCGGCGCATGACGCTTGAGACGGCGGCAGCCAATGCGAGTTACGGATCCTCGGCGTCGGGAAGTTCGTTCTACGCCGCGATGCGCATCCTCCCGCCCGAGCAGCGCGAGGCGATGTTTCAGATCTACAGTTTTTGCCGGCAGGTCGACGATATCGCGGATTCCGATGGTCCGCGGCCGGAGCGGTTGGCCGCGCTGCAGCGATGGCGCGAGGACATCGACGCGCTGTATCAGGGCCACCCGCCGCCGCGGTTGCGCGACTACGCGCCGTCGGTTCAAAGTTTCGGCCTGCAGCGCGAGGATTTTCTGGCCATCGTCGACGGCATGGAAATGGACGTGCCGCAGGACATCCGCGCGCCCGACCTCGCGACGCTCGATCTTTACTGCGATCGCGTGGCCAGCGCCGTCGGACGCCTTTCGGTGCGGGTCTTCGGTCTGCCAGCGGACGATGGAAACCTGCTCGCGCATCATCTCGGCCGAGCGCTCCAACTGACGAATATCCTGCGCGACATCGATGAAGACGCTCACCTCGGCCGGCTCTATCTGCCGCGCGAAGGATTGCTGCATGCCGGCATCACCTCAACCGATCCGCTCAAGGTCGTCGCTGATCCGGCGCTGCCGAAAGTATGCGCGCCGCTGGTAGCGCGGGCGCGGGCGCATTTCGAGAAAGCCGATGAGGTCATGGGCCGCAATCGGCGGCGTGTCGTACGCGCGCCGAGGATCATGTCGAAATATTATCGGGCAATTCTGGAATTGCTTGTCGCCAGGGGGTTCGATACTCCGCGCACGCCGGTTCGCCTCAACAAGATGGCGCGTTTCGCCATCGTGCTTCGCTACGCATTGATCTGATGCAAAAGACTGTCCACATCATCGGCGCTGGAATTTCGGGCCTCTCGGCAGCTGTCCGGCTGGCGAACGCGAATTTCAAGGTGCATGTCCACGAGGCCACGCAGCAGGCGGGCGGCCGTTGCCGCTCATATTTCGACGCGGCGACCAACCTGACCATCGACAACGGCAATCACCTGCTGCTCTCCGGCAACCGCCACGCGGTCGCGTATGCCAGGTCGATCGGCACCGAGGCAGGGCTGGTCGGGCCGGAGCGCGCGCAGTTTGCCTTTGTCGACCTGACGACGGGTCAGCGTTGGCAACTCGATCTGGGTGAAAGCCGGTTGCCGCTCTGGGTGTTCGATCAGGGTCGCCGCGTACCCGATACGAGCTTGCGCGACTATCTGGCATTGATGCCTCTGATTTGGGCCGGGCGGGAAAAACTGGTCGGCGACGCGATCCCCTGCGACGGCACGCTGTACCAGCGGCTGGTGCAGCCGCTATTGCTGGCGGCACTGAATGTCGATCCGCCCGAGGGGTCCGCGGGCCTTGCCGGCGCGGTGGTGCGGGAAACCCTGCTGGCGGGCGGTCAGGCCTGCCGGCCACTGATTGCGCGCGAGGGCCTCAGCGCGGTCCTGGTCGAACCTGCGATCAAGCTGCTGCAGGGCAAGGGCGCCAGCATCCGGTTCGGGCATGAATTGCGCGAGTTCTCGCTTGCCGCAGGCTGCGTTGGCGAACTGAAGTTCGGGACCGACACCGTCACCATCGCGCCCAGCGATGCCGTGATCATGGCTGTTCCGCCGCGCCCGGCGGCGTCGCTCTTGCCGGGCCTCAAGACGCCGACCAAATTCCGGGCAATCGTGAACGCCCATTTCCGCTTCGATCCGCCGAAGGACATGCCCCCGCTGATCGGGGTCGTCGGCGGACTGGTGGAATGGCTGTTCGCCTTCCCGCAGCGCCTGTCGGTCACCATCAGCAATGGCGACCGGCTGGTGGATATGCCGCGCGAGGAACTGGCGCAGGCGATCTGGCGGGATATCTGCAAAGTCTCTGGCGTGCAGGGAGAACTGCCGCCCTGGCAGATCGTGCGCGAGCGCCGGGCGACATTCGAGGCCACGCCGGAGCAAAATGCGCTCCGCCCGGGCGCTTCGACGGCGTTTAGAAATCTGTTTCTCGCCGGCGACTGGACCGATACCGGGTTGCCGGCAACCATCGAGGGATCGGTGCGGTCGGGTAACCGCGCCGCCGATCTCGTCCTCGCCATGCCGCGGGCTTGATCGGATGGCCAGGCCCGGTTGAGACCGGACGCAAAACAAGGCGGGAAGGTCAGGCGACATGGATCCCGGAATCAGGATGGTCGGAATCGAGGGCGGTGGCGCCCTGGAGGCGGGTATCGCGTCGGCGACGCGCGCGTTGCTGGGCTACCAGCAGGCCGACGGACATTGGGTGTTCGAGCTGGAAGCCGATTGCACCATTCCGGCGGAGTATGTGCTGCTTCGGCACTATCTGGGCGAGCCGGTGGACACCGTACTGGAAGCCAAGATCGCAAATTACCTGCGCCGGGTTCAGGGCGCCCATGGCGGCTGGCCGCTCGTACACGACGGCGATTTCGAGATGAGCGCCAGTGTGAAAGCATATTTCGCGCTGAAGATGATCGGCGATTCGATCGACGCGCCGCACATGGTCCGTGCGCGGGAGGCGATCCGTTCGCGCGGCGGCGCCGTCCACAGCAACGTCTTCACGCGCTTCATGCTGGCCATGTTCGGCGTGACGACCTGGCGCAGCGTGCCGGTGCTGCCGGTCGAGATCACGTTGTTGCCGATGTGGTCGCCGTTTCATCTCAACAAGATTTCCTACTGGGCGCGGACCACGATCGTGCCGCTGATGGTCCTGGCGGCGTTGAAACCGCGGGCGAAGAATGCCAGCGGCGTCGGCATTGATGAGCTGTTCCTGCAGGATCCGCGCTCGATCGGCATGACGGCCAAGGCGCCGCATCAGAGCTGGGGCTGGTTTCTGCTGTTTCGCGGACTGGACGGCGTGTTGCGGACGATCGAGCCGCTGTTTCCGAAGAAACTGCGGGCGCGCGCGATCGATGCCGCGGTCGCCTTCATTGAAGAACGGCTGAACGGCGAAGATGGATTGGGCGCGATCTATCCGCCGATGGCCAACGTCGTGATGATGTACGAGGCGCTCGGCAAGCCGGCGGACTTTCCACCCCGCGCCGTCACGCGAGAGGGGCTCGACAAGCTTCTGGTGATCGGCGAGCACGAGGCCTATTGCCAGCCCTGCGTGTCGCCGGTGTGGGACACCTGTCTGACTTGCCAGGCGCTGATCGAGGTCGGCGGCGAGGAGGCATTGCCACCGGCCAGACAGGGTCTGGATTGGCTGGTGCCCAAGCAGGTGCTGGACGTCAGGGGCGACTGGGCCGCGAAGCGTCCGGAGGTTCGTCCCGGCGGCTGGGCGTTCCAGTACAACAACGCCCATTACCCCGACCTCGACGATACCGCGGTGGTCGTCATGGCGATGGACCGTGCGCGTCGCACCGAGCCAAACCCCGCCTATGATGCGGCGATCGCCCGCGGCCGCGAATGGATCGAGGGCATGCAGAGCCGCGATGGCGGCTGGGCCGCCTTCGACGTCAATAATCTCGAATATTACCTGAATAACATCCCGTTCTCTGACCACGGCGCGCTGCTCGACCCGCCAACCGAGGACGTCACGGCCCGCTGTATCTCGATGCTGGCCCAACTCGGGGAAACCACGGTGAGCTGCCCGGCGGTCGCGGCCGGGGTGGAATACCTGCGGCGGACCCAGTTGGGGGAGGGGTCGTGGTATGGCCGCTGGGGGCTGAATTACATTTACGGCACCTGGTCGGTGCTTTGTGCGCTCAATGCCGTGGGCGTGGATCGCCAGGACCCCGCGATCCGCAAGGCCGCGGAATGGCTGATCTCGATCCAGAACGCCGACGGGGGCTGGGGCGAGGACGCCACCAGCTACCGGCTCGACTATCAGGGATTTGAGGGGGCCCCGACGACCGCCTCGCAAACGGCATGGGCTTTGCTTGGGTTGATGGCGGCGGGGGAGGTCGGGCATCCGGCGGTCGCCCGTGGCGTGGAGTACCTAATAGCCACACAGACCCAAAAAGGGCTGTGGGACGAGCAGCGCTACACGGCGACGGGCTTTCCTCGGGTATTTTATCTGCGCTATCATGGGTATCCGAAGTTCTTTCCGCTCTGGGCGTTGGCGCGGTATCGAAATCTGAGGAAGACCAACAGCAGGGTGGCAGGGGTCGGGATGTGAAATTGGGGGCGAGAAACGGCATGGCCACGGGGAGTGGAATTGACCCGCGGCCGGTACTTATTGTGACTGGTCTGGTCCAGGAGGCCCGCATCGCGGCTGGGCCCGGTATGACCGTCATCTGCAGCTCCAGCGACCCGCAGCAACTGCGCGCGCTGCTTACGGTTTTTGACCCCACGACGATCAGGGGCGTCATCAGCTTCGGCGTTGCCGGGGGTCTGGATCCCTCATTGAAATCGGGCGACGTCGTTGTGGCGACCGAGGTCATGGCGGGCGACGCCCGCTGGCTGGCCGGCCTGAAACTGAACGAAGACCTGATCGCAAGCGTTGCGCTCGGCCGCAGACGCATCGTCAGGGGGCGTCTGGCGGGGGCGGAGGAAGTGGTCGTGGCGCGGCACGTCAAGGCCGCGCTGCACTCGGAGACGGGGGCGGCCGCCGTCGACATGGAAAGCCATATCGCCGCCGCCTATGCCGCCGAAGCCGGCCTTCCGTTTGCAGCCTTGCGCGTCATCAGCGACCCCGCCACGCGGGCTTTGCCGCCGCTGGCGATGGCCGCGATCAAACCGAATGGCGACATCGACCTGCGCAAGGTGCTGGGCGGGATCGCGCGCAATCCGCTGACGCTGCGCGCGTTGGTCTCGACCGGGATCGATTTCAATCGCGCGCTGCGCAGCCTACGCGGCTGTCGAGGCTTTCTGCTGGGCGGCGAGGGCCTCGTCGCGGCGGATCTCTGACAGGCGCTTCTGCACTTCCGACGAGAAGATGTACTGGGCCGGCCGCTGGTTTTCGAGGCTGATCTCCGGCGCCATCGGGCCGGTCGTCCGTACGCCGCGCATTGCCACCCAGAGCGCCTTCAACGGATTTCTCAGCGCTGCCTCGGCCGCGGTCGGCTCGTAGCCGCAATGCGCCATGCAGTCGGCGCACTTCTCGTACTTGCCGGTGCCGTAGGTTTCCCAGTCGGTCGTCTCCATCAGCTCCTTGAAGGTCTTGGCATAGCCCTCACCAAGCAGATAGCAGGGCTTCTGCCAGCCGAAGATGTTGCGTGCGGGCATGCCCCATGGCGTGCATTCGTAGCTCTGGTTGCCCGCGAGGAAATCCAGGAACAGGCCCGAATGCATGAAATTCCACCGCTTGCCCTTGCCGAGCGCGAACACGTCGCGGAACAACTTCTTGGTCTTGGTGCGATTGAGGAAGTGCTCCTGGTCAGGCGCGCGTTCATAGGCATAGCCGGGCGACATTGAAACGCCCACACCGAGTTCGGTGGTGAAGTCGAGGAACTTGGCGATGTCCTCCGCGGCATGCCCGTCGAAGATCGTGGCGTTGACGTTGACGGCAAATCCCTTGGCCTTGGCGGCCTTGATCGCGGAAACCGCGCGATCGAACACGCCCTCCTGCGAGACCGCCTTGTCGTGATGCGCTTTCAAGCCGTCGAGATGCACCGAGAAAAACAGATACGGCGACGGTTCGAACAGATCGAGCTTCTTTTCGAGGAGCAGCGCGTTGGTGCACAGCGACACGAATTTCTTCCGCGCCACCAGGCCGCGAACGATCTCGCCGATCTCCTTGTGGATCAGCGGCTCGCCGCCGGGGATAGCCACCATCGGCGCGCCGCATTCATCTGCGGCATCCCAGCATTCCTGCGCCGACATGCGGCGATTGAGGATCGCGTCGGGATAGTCGATCTTCCCGCAGCCGACGCATGCGAGGTTGCAGCGAAACAGCGGCTCGAGCATCAGCACCAGCGGAAAACGCTTCCGGCCGAGCAGCTTCTGCTTCATCAGATAGCTGCCGATACGCATTTCCTTGAAGAACGGTATTGCCATCACAAGTTTCTTTCTGGATTCGGGTAGTGGAGTGGATCAGCTCGCCGTCAGCTCTGCCGGAAGCCGAAATTCGATATTTTCTTCGCGGCCAGGAAGCACCGACACCGCCACCGGTCCAATGCGCCTCAAGGCCTCGATCACGTCGTCAACAAGCACTTCCGGTGCCGAGGCCCCGGCGGTAATGCCGACGGCCTTGGCGTCCTTCAGCCAATCCGGGTTCAACTCGCTGCCATCGGCGATCAGGTAACTCGCAACTCCGACTTCGGTACCGATTTCACGCAGCCTGTTCGAATTGGAGCTGTTGTTGGCGCCAACCACCAGGATAACGTCTACGAGCTTGCTCAGGTCCCTTACCGCAGATTGGCGGTTCTGTGTCGCATAGCAGATATCCCGGATGTCCGGGCCTTGAATATCCGTAAATCGCTGCTGGAGGGCCGCAATGATGTCCTTTGTGTCGTCCACGCTGAGCGTCGTCTGGGTGATATAGGCCACCGGCGTGTCCGCCGGCATCGTCAAGGCCGCGACGTCGTCGACGTTCTGGACCAGCAGCACAGGGCCGGCAACCTGGCCCATGGTTCCCTCGACTTCGGGGTGGCCGGCATGGCCAATCAGGATGAGCGCCCGGCCTTTCGACATATAGCGCTTGCCCTGGTTGTGTACCTTGGTCACCAGCGGGCAGGTCGCATTGAGGACCGGCAGCCCGCGCGCCGCGGCCTCCTCCTCCACGCTCCGCGCCACGCCGTGGGCGCTGAAGACGGTGACGGCGAGAGGCGGCACTTCGGAGAGATCCTCAACGAAGATCGCACCCTTGTTCTTGAGGCTCTCGACCACGTATTTGTTGTGAACGATTTCGTGTCGCACATAGACCGGCGGGCCATATTTTTCGAGGGCGCGCTCGACAATCTCGATCGCACGCACGACACCCGCGCAAAAGCCGCGGGGTTGCGCGAGATAGACTTCCATGGGACGCCCGTTACGCAAGTTGCACCACTCTCATTCTGTGTCTCCATCTGGCCCGGATAGCTGCAATATCCGCACCAACCTCCTGATGACATGGAGGCGCAGCGCTTTGTGTCAAAAATTGATCGGGTAGAAAAGGCGGGATCGCAAAAAAGGGGCTGCCGTGAGTGGTGCGGTCAGGCAGCGCGGGCACCCATTTCGGTATCATAATACAGCAGATTCGCAAGCCAAAGCGGGTAAACCCCTCCGCCTCACTTGTTCGTCACTTTGCGCGGCCAAAATCCACGCCAAGGCGCCTCCGGCATGATTTTGGCACGATTCGAGCTGTTTTTGCGCGTCCCGAAGAAAGAAAGCTCAAAAACAACATTAGGTCGGCCCTCGGAACTCCGCTAGATAGCGGGCGTTTCCGGCAGGCGGTTAACTTTAGGCAGGCGGTTAACTTTAGAAAGAGAAAATGTGCTGACAAGTATTGTTGTATCGATTGTCAAAGCCTGCACCCGGTTTGCCGCCACCACTGTTCTGATCGCGCTCATTCTTGCGATCGCGGCAGGCTTCTATACTGCCCGAAAGTTCGAAATTAACACCGATATCAACACGTTGATTTCGCCGGATCTTGATTGGCGCAAGCGTGACATTCAATTCGACGACGCTTTCGACCGGGACAGGATGATCCTGGCCGTGGTCGAAGGGCCGACACCGGAACTGACGAACGCCGCGAGCGCCGCGCTCCACCGGAAATTGGCCGGCGATACCAAACACTTTGAATCGGTCCGGGCGCTTGGCTCGGGGGAGTTCTTTGAAAAAAACGGACTCCTGTTTCTTCCAGTGGACCAGGTTGCCCGTTTCACCAGCCAGTTCGAATCCGCAGCACCCCTGATCGAAATTATGGCCGGCGATCCATCCTTGCGCGGATTGACCGGTGCGCTGGAGACCGGATTGGCCGGTATCAAGCGCGGGCAGGTCAAGCTTGATAGCACCGAGCGGCCGTTCAACCAGATCGCGCAGACCGTCGAGAACGTGCTGAAAAATGGCAACGCGACTTTCTCCTGGCGCGAACTCACCAGCGAGAAACCTTTGACCGATGCTGATCGGCGGGCCTTTATCGAGCTCAAGCCGATTCTCGACTTTAATGCGCTGGAGCCCGGGAAAGCGGC
The DNA here is from genome assembly GCA_963742085.1 of uncultured Alphaproteobacteria bacterium. Classification (GTDB taxonomy): domain Bacteria; phylum Pseudomonadota; class Alphaproteobacteria; order Rhizobiales; family Xanthobacteraceae; genus Bradyrhizobium. The sequence goes on from CAVUKM010000010.1 coordinate 528,404, forward strand.
AACCGACGCCATCAGGCAGGCCGCCAGCGAGCTTAACTTCGCAAGCGAATATGGCGCGCGGGTCAGATTGACCGGACCGGTTCCGATCGCCAACGAGGAATTCGCCACCGTTGCGGACGGTGCTGTCGTCAACGGGATCGGCACCGTCCTCGTCGTGCTGATCATCCTCTGGATGGCACTGCATTCGGTGAAGATCATCTCCGCAGTGTTCGCCAATCTCTTCATCGGCCTTTCGATCACCACGGCCATCGGGCTGTGGATGGTGGGGTCGCTGAACCTGCTTTCGATTGCGTTCGCCGTGCTGTTCGTCGGATTGGGCGTGGATTTCGGAATTCAGTTCAGCGTCCGCTACCGCTCGGAGCGCTTCAAGAGCAACGATCTGCAGACCGCGCTCGAGAAGGCGGCCGAATATTCCGCAATCCCGCTGTCGCTCGCTGCGATGGCGACGGCGGCCGGATTCCTCTCGTTCCTGCCGACCGACTACAAGGGCGTTTCGGAATTGGGCAAGATCGCCGGCGTAGGCATGCTGGTGGCCTTTTTCAGCAGCATCACCGTGCTGCCCGCCTTGCTCAGCCTGCTCAATCCGCCCGGGGAAAAAGAGCCGGTTGGCTACGCGTTCCTGGCGCCGGTCGATCTTTTCCTCGAGAAGCATCGCGTCGTCATCATCGTCGGCACCCTCTTGGTTGCGGTTGCCGGCGTGCCGCTGCTTTATTTCCTCAGATTCGACTTCAACCCGATCAATCTGCGCAATCCCAATGTCGAATCGATCGCCACCTTTCTCGATCTGAGAAAGGATCCGAACACCGGCGCCAACGCCATCAATGTGATGACGCATTCGGAGGCCGATGCGAAGAAAATTGAAGCCCGGCTTGAAAAGGTGCCGGAAGTTCTCCGCGTGATGTCCCTGGACAGCTTTGTGCCCGAAGATCAGCCGGAAAAGCTGAAGCTCATCGCCCAGGGCGCCAAGGTTCTAAATCCCGCGCTCAATCCCGAATCCGTTGATGCCGCGCCGTCGGATGCGGAAAATGTCGAGGCCTTGAAGGGAACCGTTGAAAGTCTGCGGAAGAACGCCGGGGACGCCAAGGGGCCGGGGGCGGTGGCGTCGCGCCGTCTTGCCGACGCCTTGTCGCGGCTCGCCGATTCGAGCGAGGCCGTACGGGACAAGACGCAAGCTATCTTCGTCACCCCGTTGAAGGTGGTGCTCGATCAACTCAAGAACACCTTGGAGGCCAGGCCGGTCAGCCTGAAGACGTTGCCGGCCGATCTGGTGAGTGGCTGGAAAACCAAGGACGGCCTGATGCGCGTCGAGGCGCAGCCGCGCGGCGATCCGAATGACAATGATACGCTGCGCAAGTTTGCAGGCGCCGTTCTGGCGGCCGAGCCGACCGCGATCGGCGGGCCGGTATCGATTCTCAAATCCGGTGATACCGTCGTCAAGGCGTTCATCCATGCCGGCCTCTGGGCACTGCTCGTGATCAGTTTTCTGCTCTGGCTCACCTTGCGGCGCGTCACCGACGTGCTGTTGACGCTGGTCCCGCTCCTGGTGGCGGGCGCGGTGACGATGGAAATCTGCGTACTGATCGGGCTGCCGCTCAACTTCGCCAATATCGTGGCGCTGCCATTGCTCCTCGGCGTCGGTGTGGCATTCAAGATCTATTACGTAACCGCATGGCGCGCCGGAAAAACAAATCTGCTGCAGTCGAGCCTGACGCGAGCAATATTTTTCAGCGCGATGACGACAGCCACGGCGTTCGGCAGCCTGTGGCTTTCAAGTCATCCGGGAACTGCGAGCATGGGCAAGCTCTTGGCGCTCTCGCTCGTCACGACGCTCGCCGCGGTGTTGTTGTTTCAGCCGGCGCTAATGGGCAAACCGCGCGATGTCGGGGAGTAGGCAGATATCGCCGACCTGATCGGTCGCCGCGGCCGTCGCCTGCTTTTGACCTGTCGTTTTCGCAGCCGGGTTAGCGGATCCCGATGTCTTGGGCGCAGCTTGAGTCTTTGGCGCGCCCTTGGCCATCGTGTTTGAGGGGCTTGAAGGGATAGGACCCGCTACCCGGGTCCAGGTTTCCCCGCCGCAGAGAAAGCCCAGCACGCAGCCCTGAATTTCAAGCTGATCGGAGCCGGCGGGCTTGATCGTCGAACTGTAGAATTGTCCGTCCTTGGCGTTATAGACTTGGCCTTCCCACTGATCGACCCCGGGTTTCTGCTTCATGTCGATCAGGATCGTCATTCCCAGCGTGGGCCTGTTCTTTTTTGAGACATCCGGATTGTTGATGTCGCGCCCGCCCGGGGACTTCTCCCAGGCCACGACGCCCCACATGCTGCCGTTGCACTCTGCGACACGGATGTTGGCGACGCCGTCCGCAACCCGCCAGTCGCCCGTCGGATCCGCCGCCAGCGCTGACCCAGGACCCGCCGATAAAAATATCGCAGAAAATATTACTTTGCGCATGATGTGTCGTGGGCAGTGCAACATGGCTTGAACCTGTGCTTAGATGGATGATCCGAAGAAGGGCAAAACGCCGCATTTGGCGTTTTCAGTTGACGGAACGGCCAACATTCGAAGTATGTAGCTGATGCCATATTCAAATCTAGACGTTTCCGAGATGTTTGTGGACCGGCAGTCGCAGCGCAGTTCCATGCATGCGCGCCACTTGAACGAACAGCTGGTACGGGTTCTAAAGACGATTGGCTATGATGTCGGCTTTCAGAAGGGCCAGGGCCAGTATTTGTTCGACCGCGACGGCGCTCGCTACCTCGATCTACTCAGCGGTTTTGGCGTTTTTGCGATCGGGCGGAATCATCCGGCCCTGCGCCAGGCCCTGAAGAGCGTTCTCGACAGCGATTTGCCGAATCTTGTGCAGCTCGACGTCTCGACTCTCGCCGGCGTGCTCGCGGAACGCCTGCTCAAATATGTGCCATATCTGGACAAGGTGTTCTTTGCCAATTCCGGCGCTGAATGTGTCGAAGCTGCGATCAAATTCGCGCGTGGCGCCACCGGCCGGCCCGGCATCGTCTACTGCGCGCATGCCTACCATGGATTGACCTACGGCGCGCTGTCGCTGACCGACGATCCAAATTTCCGCGGCGGATTCCAGCCGTTGCTGCCCGGATGCACTTCCGTGCCGTTCAATGATCTTGCCGCGCTGGAACAGGCCTTGTCCTCGCGCGAAGTCGCCGCATTCATCGTCGAGCCGATCCAGGGCAAGGGCGTCAACATGCCCACCGACGAATTTCTCCCGGGCGCCGCCGCGCTCTGCCGCAAGTATGGCACCTTGATGGTGGCGGACGAGATCCAGACCGGAATGGGTCGAACCGGTCGGTTCCTCGCGGTCGAACACTGGAACGTCGAGCCCGATATCGTTCTGCTCTCCAAGGCGCTGTCGGGCGGCCATGTTCCGGTCGGCGCGTTGCTCACGCGCAAGAGCATCTTCGACAAGATCTTCAATCAAATGGACCGCGCGGTCGTGCACGGATCGACCTTTGCGAAAAACGATCTGGCGATGGCCGCCGGGATCGCCACGCTCGAGGTTCTGAAGTCGGAGAAGCTGATCGAGGCTGCCGCCAAGCGCGGCGCCGAGCTTAGGCTCGCGCTGAACCGGATGGTTCCCGGCTATGAGCTCCTGAAGGAAGTTCGCGGCAAGGGACTGATGATCGGGCTGGAGTTCGGCTCGCCGAAGTCGCTGCGGTTGAAAGCTTCGTGGAACGTGCTCGAAACCGCCAACAAGGGCTTGTTCTGCCAGCTCATCACGGTGCCTCTCTTCAAGGATCACAAGATCCTCACCCAGGTCTCCGGCCACGGCAGCCACACCATCAAGCTGTTGCCGCCGCTGACCATCACCGAAGAGGACTGCAACTGGATCGAGACGGCGTTCGACCAGGTCATCGCGTCGAGCCACAAGGTTCCCGGCGCGATCTGGTCGTTGGGCAAGACGCTGGTCGACAACGCCGTGCGCAGGTCCGCCTAGCGCCACGTCTTCCCGTTCTCCTTTCCACTCCTCGCTCATCGCACAGCTCGCGGCGCCATCGCCCGCGCGCGGCATTTGCGGACAAGACGGCTGCATTTGCGGGTTCAGCGTGAATCCTCGAGGATCATCGTTGCGGCTTTCTCGGCGATCATCGCGGTTGGCGTGTTGGTATTCCCCGAGGTGATCGTCGGCATGACCGAGGCGTCGGCGACGCGCAGTCCAGCGATTCCGTAAAAACGCAGGCGCGCATCGACGACGGCCATCGGATCGCCCGCCGCGCCCATCTTCGCAGTTCCGACGGGATGAAAAATCGTGGTGCCGATATCGCCGGCGGCTTTTGCCAGCGACGCATCGTCGTCGCCGACCGACGGGCCCGGCAGAAATTCCGCAGGCTGAAAGGACGAAAGCGCAGGCTGCTTCATCAGGCGCCGCGTGGTGCGGATTGCGTCGGCGGCGACCTGACGATCCTCGCCCGTCGCAAGATAGTTCGGCGCGATCGAGGGCGCCTGATCCGGCGCGGCCGCGCGAATGCGCACGGTGCCGCGCGAGGTCGGCTGCAAATTGCAGGCGCTCACCGTGATCGCGGGGAAGCGGTGCAGGGGATCGCCGAATTTGTCGAGCGAGAGCGGCTGCACGTGGAACTGGATGTTGGCGCGTTCGCGATGCGGATCCGAACGGGTGAAGATGCCGAGCTGCGACGGCGCCATGGTCAGCGGGCCGCGGCGGCGGAATAGATAGTCGAGCCCCATCAGGCCGCGCCCGACCAAAGAGTAATAGGTTTCGTTGAGCGTGCGCACGCCATGAACCTTGTAGATCGCGCGCTGCTGCAGATGGTCCTGCAGATTGCGTCCGACGCCCTGGCGGTCGAGGACGCTTTCGATCCCGAGCGGGGTCAGCCATTCGGCCGGCCCGATGCCGGAGCGGTGCAGCACCTGCGTCGAGCCGATCGAGCCGGCGCACAGGATCACTTCGCGCCTGGCGCGGGCCTCGATGATTTCGTTGCCTCTGGCGAAGCGCACGCCGGTGGCGCGGCCGTTCTCGATGATGAGGCGGTCGACCAGCACGTCCTTTTCGAGCCGCAGATTGGCGCGCTTCAACGCGGGCTTGAGGAAGCCGCGCGCCGAAGACCAGCGGCGTCCGCGCTTCTGGTTGACGTGGAAATAGCCGACGCCCTCATTGTCCCCGGTGTTGAAATCCGGAATTTTCCGGATTCCCATCTGCTCCGCCGCGTCCCCGACCGCATCGAGAATGGCCCAGGACAGCCGCGGGGCCTCGATCCGCCAGCCGCCGCCTGTGCCATGATGTTCGCTCTCGCCCAGAAAGTGATCCTCGAGCCGGCGGAACGCCGGCAGCACGTCGTCGTAGCCCCAGCCGGTCAATCCGAGCTGGCGCCAATGGTCGTAGTCGGCGGCCTGTCCGCGCATCGAGATCATGGCATTGATGGCGGATGAGCCGCCGATCACCTTGCCGCGGGGATAGGCCAGCGAGCGGCCGTTGAGACCGGCCTCGGGTTCGGTCCGGAACATCCAGTCCGAGCGCGGGTTGCCGATGGCGAAGAGATAGCCGACCGGGATGTGAAACCAGATCCAGTTGTCGCTGCCGCCGGCCTCCAGGATCAGCACCCGGTTGCCGGGATCGGCCGACAGGCGGTTGGCGACGATGCAGCCCGCGGTACCCGCGCCGACGACGATATAGTCGAAATCACCTTCAAGCCGCTGGGTCATTTCTCGATTTCCGCCCGAAACAAGGTGGATGCCCGGCCTTGGCGACTTTTGTCAATGCCGGAGCAGTATTGGGCAGGCCGGGGCCGCGTGCTAGACAGGGGCATCACCCGAAGTTTGGACCGAGATTTCCCATGCCCATCGTCAATCGCGTCGCCGATCTGCAACCCGACATCCAGGCCTGGCGCCGGGATATCCACGAACACCCTGAACTGGCCTACGACGTTCATCGCACCGCGGCACTGGTGGCGGAGCGGCTTCGGGAGTTCGGCTGCGACGAAGTTGCCACCGGCCTCGGCCGTACCGGCGTCGTCGGTGTCATCAGGGGACGCAAGCCCGCCGGCAAGGGCGATGTCAGGGCGATCGGGCTTCGCGCCGATATGGATGCGCTTCCGATCGAGGAGGCGACCGAACTGCCTTACGCCTCCAGGACGCCGGGCAAGATGCACGCCTGCGGCCACGACGGGCACACCGCGATGCTGCTCGGCGCGGCGCGTTATCTGGCCGAGACCAGGAATTTCGCGGGCGATGCGGTCGTCATCTTTCAGCCCGCGGAAGAGGGCGGCTTCGGCGCCGCGGCGATGATCAAGGATGGGCTGTTCGACCGCTTCACCATCGATCAGGTTTACGGCATGCATAACGGTCCGGGCATTCCGGTCGGTTCGTTTGCGATCCGGCCCGGTCCGATCATGGCCTCGACCGACGCGGTCGACATCCGGATTGAGGGACGCGGCGGGCATGCGGCGCGCCCGCATATCTCGATCGATTCCGTCATGGTTGGCGCGCAGCTGGTCACCGCGCTGCAGTCGATTGTATCGCGCAGCGTCGATCCGCTGGAATCCGCCGTTATCTCGATGTGCGAATTCCACGCCGGCAACGCGCGCAACGTGATACCGCAGACCGCCGAGCTGAAGGGCACGGTCCGTACCCTGACGAAGGAGGTGCGCGCGCTGGTCGAGAAGCGCGTGCGCGAGGTGGTCGACGGCGTGGCGCAGATGACCGGCGCCAGGATCGATCTCACTTACGAACCCGGCTATCCGGTCGTGGTCAACCACGCCCGGCAGACCGATTTCGCGATCCAGGTGGCGAAGGAAGTCGCCGGCGACGCCAACGTTCACGAGATGCCGCCTTTGATGGGTGGCGAAGATTTCGCCTACATGCTGGAGCAGCGGCCGGGCGCGTTTATTTTCTGCGGCAACGGCAACAGCGCGGGCCTTCATCATCCCGCCTACAATTTCGACGACGACGCGATCGTTTTCGGCACGTCGTATTGGATCAAGCTGGTCGAAAACACGCTGGCGGCGTGAAGCCTCTCGGCGCAACATCAATTGTATTTCCGCGTACAAAGCCCGCGTCACCCACGGATTCAATTTTCAAAGAGCCAAGACGACCGTCATTGCGAGCGAAGCGAAGCAATCCATGGAGCAACAACAGAGAAAGAGTAGATTGCTTCGCTTCGCTCGCAATGACGTCGGGACGCACATTAGCGATCCCGCGGCGCGATGCGTCCGAGTGATGCCATTGAACCTTCCGCCCTCACATCAGAGGGCGCAGGGAATGCCGGGTGCCCGCCGCACCCGCAGCCGCGCGTGGTGTAGTAAACACGCGCGTTAGTCACCACGAGTACGCCGGAAAACACCCGGCATTCCCCGCGCAATGGTTTTACGGCTTATAGCGCGCTCTTGTTCTGCAGATCTGCCAGATGCGCGAACGGGCGGCTGTTGACGCACGCCCGTCGCTGGATCTGAGCCCGTGCGTGCTCAAAGGCCGCAAGAGCCTGACGGGGAGCGTGGGACAGATCCGGTGTCTTCCTCAACCCGACAGTTGCATGGGCTTCGAGCCCGGACCGAGCAAGGAAGGGAGCTGGATGATGGCACAAAACGGTTTGGTTGTCGCCGGTATCGATATCGCCAAGGACAAGGCGGATGTGAGCATTCGCGCGCTGTCCAACGACAAACGTTCCCGAGCACCGCGGAGGGACGTCGGCAGTTGATCTCTTGGCTTCGCAAGCACAGGGTGACTAAGGCAGTAATGGAGGCAAGCGGGGGATACGAACGCCAATGGGCCAGGGTGCTGCGCCAGAAGGATATCGAAGTTCGTATTGTTGATCCCAAGCGGGTGCGCCACTTCGCCCGGTCTGCTGGACGACTAGCCAAGAATGACGTCATCGACGCTGATACGATCGCCTGGTTTGCCGAGATATTCGGCGAGGCGCCAAGCCAGGCCCACGATGCCGCGCGCGAGAGGCTTCAACAGATGGTGAATGCGCGCCAGGGGTTGCTCGATATGAAGACCATGCTGAGCAACAAAGTCGACCAGGATGTGCCGGAACCGGTGCAAAAAAGCCATGCGCGACTGCTGAAGTCCATTGTCGTCGAGCTTGCAATCTCGAGGCGGCGATCACCGCCATGATCAAGGTCACGCCGCATTTTGCCAAGCTCGCCGAGATCATCGAGAGTGTGCCGGGGCTTGCTGCCACGACTTCCGCCGGCCTTATCGCAGCGATGCCGGAACTGGGCCAGGTGAGCAACAAGGTCGCCGCCGCCTTGCTGGGCGTCGCGCCTTACGATGATGACAGCGGTAAACGGCAGGGCGAGCGCCAGATCAAGGGAGGACGCCGCAAGGTCCGTAATCTGTTCTACATGGCGTGCTTGGGAGCGGCGACCCGGCACAACCCGGTGCTCAAGGCTTTCTATCGTCGCCTGATCGCCAAGGGCAAAAAGCCAAAGGTCGCCCTGGTCGCCTGCATGCGCAAGCTGATCGTCATTCTCAACATCATGGTCGCCCATGGCGAGAAATGGGATACCAATCGCTACGCGGTGGGATAACGAGCGCGCCACGCCCGCGCTCGGCATTCGGCCGAGCGCTTGCAAGGCCCAGCAGACCAGTGAGCGGATGGGGTCAAGGCAGTCAGCAGCCGGAGGCGGTGGGGCGCAGCGCCAGCATTGAGGCAAATCGATAATAGGTATATTCAAAATATAGTTGCTCCCCGGTGACCGGGCTTGTTTGCCACCGTCATCCCTGAGAAACCTGCTTCTCAGGAACTTGATGCCAGCGTCGGGGCATCAGGACCACACGACTTCGCCGTCCGCTTCAGGCGCCGCTCGTCTGGCGTCGCCAAAGCGTCCATCGCATCCCGCACCCAACGTTCGTGACGACGCGTACGCCCCTCTGGCGGGACGGGATGGGGCGAGTTCGTAAAGGTGATTTGCCCGACGGGACCAGCGGAAAATTTTTCGCGCGGGGGCTGGACACGAAAATCGCAAATCAGCCCGTCGGGCAAATCAGTTCGTTCCGTGAACTCGCGCGATGCCCGCGGATGGGCGCATATCGGCGCCATCGATGCGTTGACCGAGGCCGGAATCCAGCCGAATCGTCTGCGGGACCTCGCCGATGCTGCGGCGTTACATGTAGAAAGACGACAGCACGGAAGCGATGCAATTGCGCTCTTTCAGCACTTCGCCGAAGGTCGGCGCCTGATCGGTCCGTTCGCTCACGCTTTTTGGGCGCGGCTCTCGTGCCAGTGCCACCAGAGCACAACGCCGATTCCGAGCGCCGCTATCGAGACCAACGCGACAATCAGAGCTGAAGCTTCGATCCACGCTGCCGCCGGAACGCAGAGCGCCATGATGACCCCGAGAAGACAGATCTGCCAGGAAAGGATATGAACACCTGCGGTAAAGGTGCCGAGCGCCAATAACATGAGAACGGCGAGCCCGGTTGCATTGGCATTGAGTATGGTCTGGACGCTAGGCAACAGGATCATATTCATCACGAGCAGGAACGCGGCCCAGTGCAGCGCCTGCGTACCTATCAATTTCATTCTCGCGTTTCTGTCGTTGGCGCTGGACCATCCGGAGCCGACACAGACTAATCCGATTACCGGCGCCAAAAGCTCCCAATAGCCCATGATCGGTTGTTTCAAGAAACTGGTATAGGCAACGCCCAGCAAGGTCAGGATCAACACAAGGCTGAAAGGTAACTCCCTGATCCAGAAGCTGACGTGTGGCCCGTTGCTGACGGCGGTTTGCGGGCCTGATCGCCCATCCCGGGGGTCCGCATCCATGCTGCTCATGCCGGCTGCTCCGCTCCGGTTGTTCTCAGTTGTCGAATCTTTCTTGCCCTATGGAGGGGGAAACCGCCTCCCGGCGGCTTCTCCGACCAATGGACTGTTTTGAAATCAGGCAGCTCGCTTGAACGCGTCGCGCGCTGCCTGGTTGGCACGATCGAACGCAGCGCGGGTTTCCGTCAAGACCGCCATCAGCGCGGACCATGACTGGGTCCCCATCTGCTCCATCTGCTTCTGGAGTTTTTCCTCCGCTGCAGTGGCGTCGGCCTGCATGCGCTTCACGGCGGTATCGATTTCGGCCTGACGCCCGGTAGTGAATTGCCTGGTATCGCCGGCAAGTTTGTCGGCGGCTTCTCGCCACGCCTTCAGTTGCGCCGCAGACTGAAGCTTGAATGTCGACCGTTGCTGCTCGACCTGCTTGCTGAAGTTCTCGACGTATTTCTTGACCTCGGCCTCGAATGTATTCCACTCCGGCTCAAGTTTTGCCTTTGCGCTGGTCCACGTGGCCTCGTTGGCCTCCGCCTGCTTCTTGACGGTGTCCCGGAAAATATCACGGGCCTTGCGCAGGTCAGCGAGTGCCTTGTTGGCCTTGTCGCGGGCATCGGCCTGCACCTCGCCAGTTTTGCTTTCAAGCGATGTCAGTACGGCCTCCATTTCATCGAGTCGTTCCTTGGCCCAATTTACATAGAAGTGGATATTGCTTTGCGTCTGCATTGCTCATCTCCATAAACGGACTCTGCCCTTTCGGCCCAATTAACATGCCTCCCGTTTTTCTTCTTGATATGTGTCAACGATATAATGCGATGCGGCAGGCGGGCGCTGCACCCAACGTCATGGCATGACAGCCAAAATTGCTATCGACGGGATGTCACGCCGCGTGCGCCGATTTTCGCAGCCACGCCGCGGCAATCCTGAGATCGCTGACAAAGCGTTGGTATTCCCGCAGCCTCGCGGCTTCATCCGGCAGCCGCAACAGATAGGATGGATGCACCGTCACTTGGCTGAATTCGGCTTTTGACCCAACTCGGTCATCGACAACGACTAAACATGTTTTATGGGACAGTTACCCTGCCAAATTTCGATTCTTTGGCGGCAGACGCGCGGCGATGAGAGTTCATTGGCGCTCCCGTTGGCGGAGGAGCCGGCGCAGTGTTTCCGACCGAGGCGAACCAGCAGTCTCGATTTTGCCCAGAGCTGCGCTATCATGCATCGATGTTCCACTGCCTCAACACCGTAAGGGCTGCACGACTCGTGGTCATACGCCGAGATGAAGATATTGATCGGACCGGATCATCGCGCGCTGGCTGAAGCACTTCGCCAGCGCGTTCTCGAAGGACCGGGCGAGACACGTCCGGGACTTCGCCAGGCGTCGGCGGAGCGGGCTGCCGGCGGGCCGGCCGCAGAGGTTCCCTATGACGACCTGGCCCGCCAGATAGGCGAGGCCGCTTCTCATGTAACGGACGCACAAGTATCGAGCGTCCTGACGGCGACGGGAAGCGAGAAGGCGACGTTCGAGATCATCGCAGCTGCTGCGTTGGGGGCCGGCCTGTTGCGCTGGGAGCAGGCGATGAAGGTGCTGGATGAGGTGACCGATGCGCCTGCCTGAAATTGAACGTGGGGTCGGATTCGCCAACCGCCTGCTCATAAGCTTCATTTCGATGGTTTCGGGAATGCGGCTACCCGATGCCGCTCGTGTCGCCTTTTACCACAAGGAGTTTTTCGGCGTCCCGATGGGGGCCTGGACGCAGGCGGCAATGCGAGGGCCAAGCCAGTGGAGCATCGCCGAGCGTGAATTGATGGCATGCATGGTGGCGAAATGGAACGCGTGCGCCTTCTGCGTGGGCGCCCACGGCGCCGTCGCGGCGAAAGAAATGCAAAGATTCGCAGTCGATGAAGTAATCTCCGATTTTCGCACGGCACCGATTTCAGGACGCCTCAAGTCAGCGTTGGCGTTCCTTGAGGTCATGACGTTGCGCCCCAATGATCTGAAGGCAGAGCATGCAAAGGCCGCGCTCAGCGCGGGCGTAAGCCGCCAGGCTCTGATTGACGCAATCGCGGTCGGGACTTTGTTTAGCATCGTCACGCGGTATGCGGATGCGCTCGACTTTGCGATGCCAACACCCGAAGAGTTCGAACGTGCTGCAAACATGCTTCTCAAGCGAGGCTATGCATCATAACGCATGCTTCGAAGGATTACCTCCGATTGTTGAAAAGCCCAAAAGCGTTCAAAGATTCGTCCAATTGAGCGACCAAGCGTGCTTGCCTTCGATCGGCTTCGTGGCCGTATTAGCTGCACCCGCTTCGTAGGTCCGGCATCAGTTCGCTCCGTGAGCATTCGCGACGGCTATGCGGGCGCTGCACCCAACGTCATGGCATGACGACCGGAATTGCGATCGATGGGCTGTCACCCCGCGTGCGCCGATTTTCGCAGCAGCGCGGCGGCAATCCTGAGATCACCGACGAAACGTTCGTATTCCCGCGCCCTGGCGGCTTCATCCGGCAGCCGCAGCAGATAGGACGGATGCACCGTCACCAGCGCCTTGATCCCGTCATCGAGATCGATCAGGCGGCCGCGGTTTTTGTTGATCGGCGTGATTTTCCCGAACACGCTTTGCGCGGCTGTGGCGCCCATCGCCACCACAAGCGCTGGTTTGATCGCGGCCAGTTCGCGTTCATACCATGGCCGGCATGCCCTGATTTCCGGCGTCGTCGGCTTCTGGTGCAGGCGGATTTTTCCGCGGGGCACGAACTTGAAATGTTTGACCGCATTGGTGACGTAGACTTTCCCGCGGTCGATGCCGGCTTGTTCCAGCGCGCGGTCGAGCATCAGCCCGGCCGGCCCGACGAACGGTTTGCCGGCGAGGTCTTCCTTGTCGCCGGGCGCCTCGCCGACCAGCATCGCCGGCGCATGCGCCGGGCCTTCGCCGAACACGGTCTGGGTCGCGTCTTTCCAGAGCGGGCAGGCGCGGCAATGGGCGGCCTCTTCGCGCAGGGTCTGGAGGCTGGGTGAGGCTGTTGCCATGGGGATTTTCGGTGCTATGAAGGCGCAGAATGCCACAAGCAATTGAAGATAGAAGTAGCCTCCATCGCTGCTAGCTTCAGAAGAGAACACATGCGCGGCAGACCGACTAAAGATCCCTACACCCGCCCGGCCATCAATACGGCTCCATTCCGAGCTAGGCGGGTGGTAAGACACTTGAGAACCGGCAGGAGCATGAGAGTTCTGGCGGAGAAGATGCGGCACTTCGAGGTGCCTTGCGGCGATGGAATTAGAAGGGGTAGTATTGGAGGATATTTAGCGGCGGGGTTGTGGTTTGCTTCAGCGATATTTATTTTGGCCGCTCTTCGCGTCGATTATGGGATTTGGTATTGGGAGGCAGTTTTGTTTGAGGAATAGCGTATGTGCCCCCACAACAATACGCAGCCCAAAAAGAGCAAGCCGAACATGGCTCCGCTCAGAAAGAACACAAAGAGGGCTTTTGGGAAAAGGCGGTCGACGATCCTGTTGCTTATTTCACTCTGTGGCTGGTCGGCTTTACCGGCGTTCTTGCCGTATCGACGATAGGTCTTTGGATCGTCACTTGGCGCGCTAGCGCCTCGCAAGCTCGCGACATGAAGGCATCCATAGCCGCCTCCGAGAAAGCTGCGGACATAGCCCGCGATGCGATGATCGCTGGTGAGAGGGCCTTTGTCTTCGCCACGGGGATCGCGCCATTCTGGGAAATCGACCCCGATACAAGAAACTATAATTGGAGATTCAGACCAAATTGGAAAAACAGTGGCGATACTCCGACTAGACGCATGACCATGCATAGCGAATGCGTACTGCGAGATACGCCGCTGCCGAGCGGATTCGATTACAACTATCAGACCGCAGAGATCGGCACCGCTCTTATCTCTCCCAATACCGAAACTGGATGAGGCCTTGCTCCGCTCTACCCGCGTTCGGCCATCACGCCACAAGATATTGTGGATGCACAGGCTGGCCGCAAGTTTCTCTATTTCTGGGGTTGGGCCAGATACTTCGATGTCTTCCCCAATACCCCACAGCATATGACGAGATTTTGCTGGCAGATTTTCCCAGGCGGGGATCCATTTGTTTACGATCCTCGGATTCCCCAAAGTCTCACTTTTCCCTATGTCCACCACACTGAGGGTAATTGTGCCGACGACGAATGCAACTCCTAGCGCAGTCCAAGCCGTCCAAGCGTTCAATTGAACCGCCCAATGACTTTGCGTCATTCCGGGATTTCCGCCTGTTTGGAATATCAGTCTTCGCGGGCGTGGCTCAATGCAGGCAGGCCGCTGAAGGTTCCCTCGATCCCATTGGGATTACTAATGAAAAACAAACCTGCAATCCCGGTTGACTCTTCCCGCCGATGTTAGCTTTATATTAGAACATATCATGAACAAATAAGCCGGCTTCTGGTTCTCCCTTGTGAACCAGAAAGCGGCCCAACCCTTTCTCAGGAGCGGCGCATGCGGGCGCGCGACCAGCAAAAGTGGAAGCCGGTTTTGCGTCCGGTCGCGCGCTCTTTTTTTGAGAAAAGCGCATGATCTTATCGCCAAACCGCTCACACTTTGGCGGATCATGCGCCGCACGCACGAGCACGCTTGCGAGTTTGCGCGGCAGTATCGAGCGCATCGAGGCGCAGGGCGAGGCGTATTCGCCGCGCCGGGTGGCGCTCGGGCATGCGGATGCCGACGCGACGCTGCAGGGCGGTCTCGCTCTGGGGGCGATGCACGAAGTGTTTGCGGACGCCGGCCGGCAGGGCACTGCTGCGACCGGTTTTGTCGCCGGGCTCGCGGGCAGGATCGCCGCAAAGCGGCCAATGGTGTGGATACGGCAGGATTTCACCGAGATTGAATCGGGCGCGCTGTCGATGAGCGGGCTGGCCGAACTCGGTCTCGATCCGCGCCTCTTCGTGACGGTGCGCGCGGCCGATGTGGACGATGCGTTGCGGACGGCCGCCGACGCGCTGGCCTGCGATGCGGTCGGCGTCGTCGTGCTGGAAGTCTGGGGCGAGGCGCGACAGCTCGACCTCGTTGCCAGCCGCAAACTGACGCTGGCGGCGCAGGCCTCGGGCGCGACCGGCCTGGTGCTGCGGATGGCGGCGGAGCCTGAGCCCTCGACGGCCGAGACAAGATGGATCGTGCGCGCGGCGCATTCGCCGCCGGCGGCCATATCTTCGTCGTCTGCGTCGCCTTGCAGCGCGTGGGGCGCGCCGCTGCTCGATGCGCAACTTGTCCGCAACCGTCATGGCCCTGTCGGCCGCTGGATCATGGAATGGAAATGTGATGAGTGCCTTTTCGGAAAACCGGCGGCGTATCCTCAGCCTGTGGCTGCCGCGCCTGCCCATCGACCGCATCAAGCGCCAGTTTTACCGCGACAGCGCCGCGAAAGCGTTTTCAAGCGAAGTGGGCTACCGGTTCGCGTGAAGAAAACGCGTCAAAACATCCGCGACAGCGCCGGCCGGATAATCTTCCCAGCATCGTCGTCGCCAAACAAAACAACGCGCTGCAGATTTTTGCGCTCGACGACGCGGCCGCGCGTTTCGGCCTCGATGTCGGCCTGCCGCTCGCCAATGCCCGCGCCATCTGCCCCGAGGTGCAGGTATACGATGCCGATGAGGCCGCAGATAGCAACGCGCTGAACGCCATTGCCTGCTGGTGCGACCGTTTCACCCCGCTGGTGGCGCTCGATCCCCCGCACGGCCTGTTTCTCGACATCACCGGCTGCGCGCATCTGTTCGGCGGCGAGGCCGCGATGATGCGGCTGTTGTGCGGCGTCCTGACCGCGCAGGGGTTTGCGGTCAGCGCCGCCATCGCCGGCACCGCCGTATGCGCGCGGACGCTGACCCGTCATGCCCATGGCCACATTATCCGCGCCGGCGAGGAGGCCGATGCGGTCGGGCGGCTACCGGTATCGGCGCTCGGCGCTGACGCGGCCGTGGTCACGGGCCTGCGCCGCGCCGGCCTGAAAACCATCGGCGATGTGGCCGGCCGCGCGCGGCATGAAATCACCGCCAGATTTGGCGCTCGTTTCACGACGCTATTGGAGCAGGCGCTGGGGCAAAGCGATGCGCCGATCAGCCCGCGCCAGCCGCTGCCGGATTACATCGTGGAAAAGCGTTTCGCCGAGCCGGTGGCGACCGAAGCGGTGATCGCGGCGACCTTGTCGGGGCTGGCCTCGATGCTGGTCGCGGCGATGGCGCAGCAGGGCAAGGGCGCGCGGCGGCTGGAGGCTCATTTCTTCCGCACCGATGGCGCGGTCCGTACCATTGCGGTCGATACCGGACAGCCCGTGACCAGGGGTGAGGTGATCGACCGGCTGTTTCGCGAGCGGCTGGATGCGTTGAGCGATCCGCTCGATCCCGGTTTCGGATTCGATCTCATTCGCCTGTCCGCCAGCCGCACCGAAATCGTCGTGCAGCAGCAGCGCGATCTCGACGCCAATGTGCACGACAATGACGAACTGGCCGCCTTGATCGATCGCATCGCCGCGCGCATCGGCGGCAAACGCGTGGTCGTGCACCTGCCGCAGGACACCCATATTCCGGAGCGCGCAATGCTGGCAGTGCCGGCGCAGCAGCATCTAACCGCGGCCGCGCATGCCGCCTGGCCGGCGCGCGCCGGGGGCGAGCCGCCATTGCGGCCGTTGCGGCTGTTCGAGCGGCCGGAACAGATCAAAGTCGTCGCGCAGGTGCCGGATGGGCCGCCCGCGCGGTTTGTCTGGCGCCGCGCCAGCCATGCCGTGGTCCGCGCCGAAGGTCCCGAGCGCGTCGCCATGGAATGGTGGCGCGCGGAAGGATTGACGCGCGATTATTTCCGCGTCGAGGACGAGGCGGGTTTGCGGTTCTGGCTCTATCGCGACGGGCTTTACGACCGCGAGATCGCGCAGCAAGAGGGCAGGGCCGTGCAGCCGAACTGGTTCATGCATGGATTGTTCGCATGACGACACCTGCTTACGCGGAAATCGGGATCACGACGAATTTTTCATTCCTGCGCGGCGGCTCGCATCCGCAGGATTACGTGCATCAGGCGGCCCACTTGCGTCTTCCCGTCATCGGCATCGCCGATCACAACACGCTGGCCGGCGTGGTGCGGGCTTACAAGGAGCTCGATAATCCCGCCATCAAATACAAACCGAGGCTTCTGATCGGGGCGCGGCTCGTCTTTATCGACGATACGCCGGATATCCTGGCTTTCCCGCGCGATCGCGCGGCATACGGCCGGCTATGCCAGTTGCTCACCCGCGGCAAGCGCGGCGAGGATACCTTGAAGGGCGAGTGTCACCTCAGGTTCGACGATCTCCTGGAATTTTCCGAAGGGCAGCTTCTGGTGCTGGCGCTGCCGCATCGCTTCGAGGAAGCCGGGGCATCTGAGGTGCTGGACCGGTTGCGGCAAGCCAGCGCGAATGGCGTATGGCTTGCGGCGAGCCTGTTGTACCGGGGCGACGACCGGCGCCGTCTTGCGCGGCTGCAGCGCATCGCAACTCACGCCGGCGTGCCGCTGCTGGCGACCAATGAGGTGCTGTATCACCATCCGTCGCGCCGGCCGTTGCAGGATGTCCTCACCTGCATCCGCGAGAAGACCACCATCGAGACCACCGGCAAGCGCCTTGAAGCCAATGCCGAACGTTACCTCAAGCCCGCGGAAGAAATGGCGCGGCTGTTTCGCGACGCGCCGGAGGCGGTTGCCGAAACCATGCGGTTGGCCGGCCGCATCAGTTTTTCGCTCGATCAGCTCAAATACCAGTATCCCGACGAGCCGGTGCCGCCGGGCAAGACCGCGCAGCGCCATCTGGAAGATCTGACCTGGCAGGGCGCGCACAAGAGATTTCCGGTCCGGATTTCACCCAGGACCAAAAAGGTTTTGCATAAGGAATTGCGCCTGATCAGGAAGCTCAAATACGCGCATTATTTCCTCACCGTGCACGACATCGTCCGTTATGCGCGCGAGCAGAAAATCCTCTGCCAGGGCCGGGGATCGGCGGCGAACTCGGCCGTCTGCTATGTGCTCGATGTGACCTCGGTCGATCCGACCAAGGTCGATCTTTTGTTCGAGCGCTTCATTTCCAAGGAGCGGCTGGAGCCGCCCGACATCGACGTCGATTTCGAGCATTCGCGGCGCGAGGAGGTGATGCAGTATGTCTACCGGCGATACGGCCGGCACCGCGCGGCCATCATCGCCACCGTCATCCACTACCGGCCGCGCAGCGCGATCCGCGACGTCGGCAAGGCGCTGGGGCTGACCGAGGATGTGACCGCGGCGCTGGCGGATACGGTGTGGGGGAGCTGGGGCAAGGGCCTCGACGACAAGCAGGTCAAGCAGGCGGGGCTCGATCCGCAAAACCCGATGGTCGAGCGCGCCGTCGAACTCGCCGCCGAGCTGATCGAGTTTCCGCGGCACCTCTCGCAGCATGTCGGCGGCTATGTGCTGACGCAGGACCGGCTCGATAGTTACGTGCCGATCGGCAATGCCGCGATGGACGATCGCACCTTCATCGAGTGGGACAAGGACGATGTCGATGCGCTGAACATGATGAAGGTCGATGTGCTGGCGCTGGGGATGCTGACCTGCATCCGCAAATGTTTCGATCTGATCGCGGACCACAAGGGCGAGCGCTACGAACTGGCGACTGTCCCCCAGGACGTGACGCCGGTCTACGACATGCTGTGCCGGGGTGAATCGCTCGGCGTCTTCCAGGTCGAAAGCCGCGCGCAGATGAACATGCTGCCGCGCCTGGAGCCGCGGGTGTTTTACGACCTCGTGATCGAGGTCGCCATCGTGCGTCCGGGCCCGATCCAGGGCGACATGGTGCATCCCTATCTGCGCAGGCGGAATAACCAGGAGAAAGTGGTCTATCCGTCGCCATCGCCGGCGCATGGCGACAAGGATGAATTGCGCCGGGTCCTGCACAAGACGCTTGGCGTGCCGCTGTTCCAGGAACAGGCGATGCGGATCGCCATCGAGGCCGCGAAGTTCACCTCCGAGGAGGCCAACGGCCTGCGCCGCGCCATGGCGACGTTCCGCAATGTCGGCACCATCGGCAAATTCGAATCCAAGATGGTCAACAACATGATCGCGCGCGGGTATGCCCCGGAATTCGCGAAAAACTGTTTCGACCAGATCAAGGGATTCGGCTCTTACGGTTTCCCGGAAAGTCACGCCGCGAGTTTCGCGCAGCTCGTCTATGTCTCGTCATGGCTGAAGCATTTTCACCCCGACGCATTTTGCTGCGGGCTGTTGAATTCGCAGCCGATGGGGTTTTACGCGCCGGCGCAGATCGTCGGCGACGCGCGCAAGAACGGCGTCGAGGTGCGCGAGATCGACGTGTCGTTCAGCCATGCCCAGAATACGCTGGAGGAGCGAAGCGGAACGTATCACGCCGTGCGGCTCGGTTTTCGCCAGATCGACGGATTCAGGTGGAACGACCCGGACGAGGCGCGGTTGAAGCGGGTGCAGGCGTCGTTCCGGGATGGTGCGATTTTTTTACCATCGTCATTCCGGGGCGTCGCGCTGGCGACGAACCCGGAATCTCGAGATTCCCCGATGTGCAGTGCACATCTGAGGTCTGGTGCTAACGCACCATCCCGGAATGACCGTGGAGAAGAAGCTGACGACTGGGCCGAGCGCATCGTCGCCGCCCGGCAACGTCGTCCCTTTACCTCGCTGGAGGATTTCGCCCGCGACACGGGTTTGCCCAAGCGTGCGCTGATCTTATTGGCGGACGCCGACGCGTTTCGCTCCCTCGGGCTCGACCGTCGCGCGGCGCTTTGGGCGGTACGGCGTTTGCCCGACGACATCCCGCTGCCGCTGTTCGAGACGGCGGCCGCGCGCGAGCAGCCGGATGAAGCGGCGGAGCCGCTGCCGTCGATGCCGCTGTCGGAGCATGTGGTGGCGGATTATCAGACCATCCGGCTGTCGCTGAAGGGGCACCCGATGGAATTTCTGCGGGCAAGGTTTGAGCGCGAACGCGTCATCGCCTGCGCGTCGGTGTCCGACGCCAGGGACCGGCAATATGTCCGCTGCGCCGGCGTGGTGCTGGTGCGCCAGCGTCCGGGCAGCGCCAAGGGCGTCGTCTTCATGACGCTGGAGGATGAAACCGGCATCGCCAATATCGTGGTGTGGCCGAAGGTGATGGAACGCTTTCGAAAGGAAGTGATGGGCGCGCGGCTGGTGCTGGTCGAAGGCTATATTCAAGGCAGCCCCGAGAAGGTCGTGCATCTCGTCGCCGAAAGACTGTTCGACCGCTCCCGCGATCTCGTTAGCCTCGCCAATGACGCGCTCGGCCGGAAACACCCGGTGCCGGCGGGGCCGGCGCTGATCGAGCCGCTCAACGACGATCCTCGCGATCATTTGGACCATCCGGCCCAGAAAATCCGCCATCCCCGCAACGTGCGCATCCTGCCGCCCTCGCGGGATTTTCATTAGCGCGTGGACTAGTCAATCAATCGCGGTGATAGACCATCAGATCGACTCCCGGAACGTGACCGGCGATGCACCAATTATTTTGTGCGGCGGCCGTCATGGGGGACAATATTATTGGCTGACAGCAGCTCCAGAATGCGTTCCGCGACAAATTTATGCCCCGCGGGCGTCCAATGCTCGCCCCACCCTCCGCCCGCATAGAACTCGGCTCCTTCGAGTTTCGCGAACGGGATCCCGTCCGCCTCCAGATAGCGGACCAACGCCTCGTCGTGATGTTGGATCCCAACCAGAAATTTGGCGCCGTTCCCTTCGACGAATTCGCGGATCATCCCCACCAGTTTTTCGGTGGGGTCCGGCACAAACACTTGCGGATACCTGAGCCGCACATAGACATTCGTCGCCAGCCGCGCCAGCCAGAGGTTTCGTACCAGCCAGTATTCCCTGATGTACAGGAGTTGAGATTTCGGGACCGGCTGTCCCATCAGCACCACCGACCCGTCGGGCTGGGTCGCGAAGTAAGGTTTCTGGTAGCTATCGTAGCGGCGATTGGTGCTGTTATCCAACCGGTCGTTTTGCGAGCAAAAGATCAGCACGACGACAGCCGGTTTGACCTTCGGCCACAACCGCTTTAGCAGCAGATACTCCTGATCGGTGCCGTATCCCCCAACCCCCGCCGCCAGGATCTTGTAGTCGGGGATCTTCGGCTTCAATAGCTCGGTGAAGCGCTCGTCTGCTTCGGAATCGAGGCCCCAGACGAAGGAGTCTCCCAGGAACATGATTGTCGGCTTGGCGTCCAGGCTGAATGCCTCATCACGCAGACCGAGGCTATTGTGCGTGAAATGTGTGGTGCGAAAGGTCGTGCTCCGGGATGAAGAATTCGGCGTCGGCGACCAGCCGAGCTCGGCGTCATAAGCGTAACGGAGCGACCGCTCGCTCAAGACGTCGCGCAGCTCTCGAAAGTCGGCAACGCGAAGAAAGATTTCCAGCGCGGCCAACGTGGCGAGCGTGATGGCCAGGGATAGAGCCGCCGAACGAAATATTTCCCGGACCCGGTTAGGTTTCATAAAATGCGTCCTCTTCGCCAACATTGCTGCAGGCACCGGTCTATGCCAAAATAAAATCTGAGTGACGGCCGTGCAAAGTTCCCGCGAAATTCTCACCGATATCTGGACTCAGGCCGGCGGCGAGCCGGCCGCGCTCGACGCCGTCACGCTGACCGGCGAGGAACCGCAATTGCCGTCGTCGTTCCGCATCGCCGCCGCGGCGCAGACAAGCATCGCCGCGGCCGGGCTTGCCGCTGCGCAGATCTGGAAATTGCGCAGCCGACAAGGCCAGAATGTCGCGGTCGACATGCGTCACGCCGTGGTCGAATGCCGCAGCGAACGTTACCTGCGCGTCGATGGCAAGCCGCCTCCGCCGGCCTGGGATGCCATCGCCGGCATCTACAAGACCCGCGACCGGCGTTTCGTGCGGCTGCATACCAATTTCCCCCATCACCGCGATGCCGTGTGCAGGGTCCTGAATTGCAAGGCGGAACGCGACGACGTTCAGGCCGCGCTGATGCAGTGGGACGCCGAGGCGTTCGAGACCGCGGCCTATGCCGCGGGCGGCGTGGTCGCGATGATGCGCTCACATGACGAATGGTCCAAACTGCCGCACGCGAGCGCGCTGGCGGCATTGCCTTTGATCACGATCGAAAAAATCGGCGAGGCCGCGCCGAAACCGTGGCCTAAGGGGGATCGCCCGCTCGCGGGGCTGCGCGTGCTCGATTTGTCGCGGGTGATCGCCGGCCCCGTCGCGGGCCGCACGCTCGCCGCGCACGGCGCCGACGTGCTGTTGATTTCGGGCCCCGATCTGCCGGCGATTCCCTGGCTGACGATCGATACCGGCCGCGGCAAGCTGACGAGTTTTGTCGAGCTCAAGAGCGAGCAGGGGCGGGCGGCCTTGCGCGATCTTTTGGCGAGCGCGGATATTTTCTCGCAAGGCTATCGCCCGAGCTCGCTCGCTCGCCTCGGCTTCTCGCCGGAGGCGGCGGCGCGGATCAATCCGGGCATCGTCTTCGTGTCGCTCTCGGCCTATGGCCACGCCGGGCCGTGGGCGGAGCGCCGCGGATTTGACTCGCTGGTGCAGACCGCGACCGGCTTCAACCATGCCGAAGGGCAGGCCGCCGGTATCGACGGGCCGAAGGAATTGCCGGCGCAGATGCTCGATCACGCCACCGGCTATCTGATGGCGTTCGGCGCCATGATGGCGAAGGCGCGCCAGGGCCGCGAAGGCGGCAGCTGGCACGTTCGCGTGTCGCTGGCGCAGACCGGACGCTGGCTGTGGAATCTCGGCCGCGTCGCCGACGGTCTCAAGACCGGGGATTTGCGGGGCGAGGCGGTCAGCCCCTTTGTGGAAGAGGTGGCTTCCGGCTTCGGCCCGCTGCGGTCGATCCGTCACGCGGCGCAGCTGTCGAAAACGCCGGCATTCTGGGCGCGCCCGGCGATGCCGCTCGGCAGTCACCCGCCGCAATGGCCGGCGCGCCGTTGAACGAAGCGGCGAGGGCCGTACACCGGCGGATCTCGATATGGGCATGTGCCCACAAATCCTGCCCACTCTGATTGTGGTTGACGCAATGAGCCGGCGGTCCCTTGATTGCATCCAGGGATGAAACCGCAGGAGGTCGCCATGCGGATCGTGGAACGCCAAACTCAAACCAGGACTTCCGATCAGATCCTGGGAGAAATCCGGGACTATTGCCGCGCGACGCAAACGGCCGAATCCACCTTCGGACGATTGGTCGTCAACGATGGCAAGCTGGTATCGCGATTGCGCGACGGTGCCAGGATCACCACCGGCACGCTCGACAAGGTCCGTGCCTATCTGTCCGAGCGTCGCGGCGCGTCTTTGTCGGCACCAGGCGAGCCGTCCGCGGCCAACAGGCCCGTCGACGGCGCAACCGCTGCGGCCGGCATCGTGCCCCCCGGTTTCCGGTTTTTCGACAACCGGCAGAAATATCTTCTGTTCGTGTCGACCTGCAGCGAAAAGACCGAGATCGCCAATCGCGTCTCGCTCGAACTCGGCAATCTGCAGCCGTCACCGCCGGCGCTTCGGATCTTCGACGCCGGCGTCGGCGACGGCACCGTGCTGTCGCGCGTGATGCGGGCGGTGCACGCCCGCTTCCCGACCATGCCGCTTTATGTCGTTGCCAAGGAGATCAGTTACGAGGACGTGCGGCTGATGCTCGAAAAGATGGCGGACCGCCTGTTCGAGCACCCGGCCACGGTGCTGGTCATCACCAATCTCTATTATGCCGAGGCGCCCTGGCTGACGCCGCGCTCGGCGACCTCGGCGCAAAGCCTGATCTGGAAGGACGTCGCGCTGTCGGGCAATACCGCCCACGGCTTTGCCGAACAGATCGGACAGCTTGAAGGGTTTTTGGCCGAAAACTGGCGCGCCGGGATCAGTCCGGCCACGGGCAATCCGGTCTATACGCGTCCCATTATCCTGACATTGCGGCGCGAGGATCACTCGTTTCTGCTCGACCCGATCATGCCGCGGCCGGGCCGGGTGATGGCCGACTATGATCTGGTCATCGCCTCGCAGCCGTATCGGGCGCGGGCGAGCGTCGAATTCAAGGCCTCGAAGGTGGTGACCCCGCTGGTCCGGTCGCTGCGGCCCGGCGGCCGGCTGGTCGGCATCCATTCGCACGGCCACGACCCCGGCATCGAGATCATCGAAGAGGTCTGGCCGGGCGACGATCCCTTCAAGACCGATCGCTACGCCATCCTGCGCCAGGTCAAGCACGAGCTGGGCGCGGCGGCGCGGCACTATAATTTCAACGCTTCCTCCGACGCCCGTTCGATCTTTCGCTATCACATGCACACGCTTCCGGACGAGGTCAGTGGTCCGATCGGAACGTCAACCCTGTTCGCTGCCTGGAATGCCGCGATCTACGTCGCGCAGATCGAGGACGTCAGGCTGTCGGAGGTCGTTCGCGATGGCCGCTACCTCGAGGCCACCGACCGGGTGCTGAAAAGATACGGCGGCCTGTGGTTCAACGATGAAACCTACGTGATCTCGCAGCGCCGCGCCTAGGCCTGATCCCGGGAGTGAGCCATGACCGCACCTGATCATGCTTCGTCCGGCGAACTCGCCGCGCTGCTGCCGGCGGCGTCCGTCGAGGTTTCCTCGCGCGGAAATCAGCTGGCGGAGTTGGCGGACAACTTCCGTCCGGGTACCGAGGTGACGATCACTTTTCTGCCCGGCGACAATTATCGCCACAATGTCGAGACGGCCGCCGCGCTACGCCGCGCCGGCTTCAATCCGGTGCCCCATGTCGCCGCGCGGGAAATGCCGTCGCGTGAGGCGCTCGACGACTTTCTGGCGCGGGCGCGGGGCGAGGCGGACGTCACGCGGATTCTCCTGATCGCCGGCGACGTCGCGGCTGCGAAAGGCCCCTATCGGTCGGCCCTCGACGTCTGCGCCAGCGGATTGATCGAGCGGCGCGGCATCGCGCGGTTGAGCGTTGCCGGCCATCCCGAAGGCCATCCCTATTTGTCGGCGGCCGCGGCCTTGAAGGGGTTCGAGGCATGGCGCGATTGGGGTCAGCAGGCAAAAATCCACGTCGATGTGGTGACGCAGTTTTGCTTCGAAAGCGCGCCGATCCTCGGATGGATCGGCGACCTCGATGCAGGCGGCATCAACCTTCCCGTCATCGTCGGTCTTGCCGGTCCGGCGAGCCCTGCCACGCTGACGAAATTTGCCCTCCGTTGCGGCATCGGCAACTCAATGCGGGCGCTGCGTGGCCAGATCGGCCGCTTCGGCCGGCTATTGACGGATACCGGGCCTGACGACGTCGTGCGCGGCTTGCAATCGGCGCCCAGAACCGCGACGGCGCCGATTGCGGGATTCCATCTGTTTCCCTTCGGCGGATTGCGCAAGGCCGCCAATTGGTTGCGCGCCTTTCCTCAGGAAATGCTCCGGCAAGTGGAGCAGGCGGCATCGCGCGCCGATTCTCAAAATCCGTAAAGCTTGGCCGGATTGTCGACCAGGATCTTCTTGCGGATTGCCGCGTCCGGCGCCCACACCGGGAGCTGGTTGAACAGACGGGCGTCAGCAATCTGAAACAACGGCGTCAGGTCGGTCGGCTTTCTGTCCGGCGGCGTCACCGAATTCGGATGCGGCCAATCCGTGCCCCAGACGAGGCGGTCGGCGTTCGCCGCGATCAGGGCCTTCGCGAACGGCACCGCATCGGGATAGTCGGGACCTTTGTTCGACAGGCGGTAAGCGCCGGAGATCTTCACATAGGCCTTGCCGCTCTTCACCGCCTCGACGAGATCCGCCCAACCCGGCTGTTCGAGGCCAAGCGCTGCATCTGCGCCGCCGAAATGGTCGAACACGACAGGGACGGGCGAGGAGGCAAGCACATCCTTGATGGACGAGAGCAGCGGAAGGTTGGTGTAGACCTGGACGTGCCAGCCGCGTCCCTTCACGCGTTCGATCGCGGCCTCGAGGCGCTTGCGTCCGATGCTCGGATCGTTGACACCGCTGGTGGCGAGGTTGACGCGGATGCCGCGGATGCCTGCTTTTCCCATCGCGTCGAGATCGCTCTCCGGCGTCTTTTCGTCGATCACCGCAACGCCGCGCCCCGTGTCGCCGCGGAATTTGATGCCCTCCAGGGTGGCCCGGTTGTCGGTGCCATAGACGCTCGGCGTCACGATCACGACGCGTTCAATGTGAAGCGCCTTGTGCAGCGCCGCCATCTCCTCAGGTGATGCGGGCTCGGGCGTGTAGACGCGACCGGCGAAGAACGGATATTTTTCGGGCAAGTGAATGTGGGTGTGGCAGTCGCAGGCCCCGGCGGGAACGTCGAAGTTCACCGGCGTCGAGGGTTGGGACGCCTTTGCAAGCGCAGTTCGGTCGGGCATGGCTACTCCGGCGGCAATTGAGGCAAGCAGAAGGTCGCGTCTGTTGAGCATGGGGTCGTCTCCTCTGTTCCTTAATGGGTTTTATTCGGCGGCGGCTGCATTCGCGCGCGCCATGGCGGCGGGATCGCCCGCGGCGCGTGCGGCAAAGAAGGTGATGACCGCGCATGCGAGCGAGCAGGCGGCCAGGAAATACAGCCCGGCTTCGAAACTCTTGGTGGAATCCTTGATCCAGCCGACGACGAAGGGGCCGAAATAACCGCCGAGATTACCCGTGGCATTGATCAACGCGATCGCGCCCGCCGCCGCCGTGCCGGTAAGGAACATCGAGGGCATCGGCCAGAAAGCGGCGCGCGAGCCGTAAATGCCGATGGTGGCGGCGGACATTCCGAGCAGCGCCCAATAGGAAGCGCCCGACCAGGCCGCGAATGCCAGACCAAGCGCGCCGACGGTCGAGGCCACGATCAGATGCCAGCGGCGCTCCTTGTTGCGGTCGGATGACCAGCCCCACGCGATCAGGCCGATGGTGCCGATGATGTAGGGTACCGACGACACCAGGCCGGTCATCATGTTGGTGAGGCCGATCCCCTTGATGATTTGCGGCATGAAGAAAACGATGCCGTAATTTGCGGTGACGCTCATCAGGTAAATGGCCGAAAGCGCGAGGACGCGGGGGTCGGCCAGTGCCCGCGTCAAGGTCAGGCGGCCGGTGCTTTCGACCTGGCGATTTTCGCCGTCAATCCGGGTCTGCAGCCAGGTTTTTTCCTCGGCCGCAAGCCAGTCGGCGCGCGCCGGCCGATCCGTCATCACCCTGAGTATGACCAGACCGAGCAGCACGGCGGGCAGTGCCTCGATGATGAAGATCCACTGCCAGCCCTTGATGCCGAGCACGCCATCCATTTCGAGAATGGCGGCGGAGACGACGGAGGCGACCGCGTTCGCGACCGGTTGGGCGATAAACAGCGTCGAGATGACCCGGCCGCGATATTCGGAGGGAAACCAGTAGGTGAAATACAGGATCATGCCGGGGAAGAACCCGGCCTCCGCCGCCCCAAGCAGGAAGCGAATGACGAGGAAACTCGTGGGCCCCGTCACGAAGGCGGTAAGGCCGGAGATGATCCCCCAGGTGATCATGATCCGCGCGATCCAGATCCGCGCACCGACCTTTTCCAGAACGAGATTGCTCGGGATCTCGAACAGGAAATAGCCAAAGAAGAAGATTCCCGCACCCCAGCCGTAGATATAGGCGGTGAAGCCGAGGTCCTTGTTCATGGTCAACGCGGCGAAGGAAATGTTGCTGCGATCGATGTAGGCGATGCAATAGGCCAGCGCGACCAGAGGCAGCAGCCGCCAGGATACCTTTGCAATTGTCCGGCGTTCGACTGCCTGCGTACCCTGCGCAGTGGCCATAAAGACTTCTCCCGTTTTCGCGCTTGTTCCGCGCGTTGATCGTCGACAGCGTGAACTTTTCCTAACCCGCCCGCAAGACGGTTGTGAAGGACTAGTTGACGCTCCCAACTTCGCGTCGGGCGAGCGTTGGATCGTGCGGCTTTAGCCAAGCTCCTCTGCAATGGCCTTGCGGACGGCGGCCCTTTCGGACATTCGGGTTCGGTGATCCCTGAGCTTCGGAAACCGCGCGGGGTCAACGCCGTCTCCTTCCATCCACTGCGCTATCGTGAACAAATAAGGGTCGCAGATCGTATAGCGGTCGCCCATGACCCAGGGCCCTCGCAGCATTTTCTGCTCGATCAGCTCAAAGCAGGAGCCCACGGAGTCCGGCACCTTGCGTTTCATCGCCTCGATCGCCGCCGGATCGTCGGCCCAGCGATACCCGCGCATGCGGTGGGCATGGGCCACGTGCAACGTCGCGCACAGATAATTGTTGAAGGCCTGCACCTCGGCGAAGGCAAAGGGATCATCCAGCGGCGCCAGATGCGCCGCTGGAAAGCTCTGGGCGATGAAGGCGAGCATCGCGGGCGTCTCCGTCAGTATTCCCTTCTCTGTTACCAGAGCCGGGACGCGCGCCTTGGGATTGATGGCGAGATATTCCGGCTTGCGCTGCTCCTCGGCGGCGAAGCTGATCCGCACGGTCGAGTATTCGGCGCCGGCGTCCTCCAGTGCGATGTGAGATGCCAGCGCGCAGGTGTGAGCCGCGTAGTACAGTTTCATCATCGTGACCTTCCCCGTCGAGACCTCAGGCGTATTGCGGAATTCCTGGCCTGGTTCAACGCGATCCGTTGACAAATTTGATATCGCAACGATGCGAATTCGGCCAGCCGGGATATTGTCGGGTCTGCCGCAGATCGCTTCGCGATCAGCGGCGACCCCGGCAAAATGTTGGATGCCGGGGGAATGAAGTATAATAGCCTCACACCCTGACACGCGATTCTTCGGAACCGCGGGCAATTTTTCGGTTTTTATTGCCCCGTAAGGAACATGCATGCCGAAATTGTTCTCCGATCCCGAGGCCATCGCGGAGGATATCATCCGCGACGTCGGGACCAATCTGGTGGTCGGCTTGCCGCTCGGGCTCGGCAAGGCCAATCATGTCGCCAACGCGCTCTATGCGCGGGCCAGCGCCGACCGGTCGATCAATCTGACGTTCTTCGCCGCGTTGACGCTGGAAAAGCCGAAACCGAAGAACTCTGGTGCAGTGGCGCTTCATCGCGCCGGTGATCGACCGTCTGTTTGGCGGCTATCCCGATCTCACCTATGCCGATGCAGTGCGTGCCAATGCGCTGCCGCCCAATATTCGGGTGATCGAGTTCTTTTTTCTGGCAGGAAGGTGGCTGCACGTGCCGTTCGCACAGCAGCATTACATCTCCGCCAATTATACCCATGCTTCGTCGTATCTGCTGGAGCGCGGGCTGAACGTCGTCACCCAATTGGTGGCCAGGCGCGTTGTCGATGGCGTGACCCGTTACAGCCTGAGCTGCAACACCGACACCACGCTGGATATCCTGCGTGCGCGCAACGAGGGCCGCGCCTCGTTCAAATTGATCGGGCAGGTCAATTCCGAACTGCCGTTCATGCCGGGGCCGGGCGATCTGCCCGGGGAGGAATTCAGCGCGGTGCTCGATAGCCCCGCGACCGATTTTCCGCTGTTCGCGCCGCCGGCCGAGCCGATCACCGATACCAGATACGCCATCGGTCTTCATGCCGCAGGTCTGGTGCGCGATGGCGGCACGCTGCAGATCGGCATCGGGCAGGTCGGCGACGCGCTGGCGCAGGGATTGATCCTTCGCCACCGCGACAACGGGCATTTTCACGCGACCATGAAACGGTTGGCGCCGGCGGCCGAACAGCTCCAGGCACTGGAAACCGGCCCGTTCGAAAAGGGGCTCTATGGCGTCAGCGAAATGCTGTTCGAGGCGTTTCTCGGCCTGATCGACGCCGGCATTCTCAAGCGCGAGGTCGATGGCGTCGTGCTGCACGGCGCATTTTTTCTCGGGCCGAAATCGCTTTACCGGAGCTTGCGCGAAATGACGCCGGAGCAGATCGCCCGGATCCAGATGATGCCGGTTTCCTTCACCAACGAGCTCTATGGCGACGAGGACAGAAAACGCGCCGCCCGTGTCGACGCTCGCTTCGTCAACAGCGGGATGTTGGCGACCTTGATGGGGGCGGCGGTTTCCGACGGCCTCGAAAACGGACAGGTCGTGAGCGGGGTGGGCGGTCAGTATAATTTCGTGGCGCAGGCGTTCGCGCTGCACGGCGCGCGCTCGATACTCACGCTCGAAGCGACCCGGCAGGGCGGCGCGAAAGCTCAGTCCAATATCCGATGGAGCTATGGCCACGAGACTATTCCGCGGCATCTGCGCGATATCGTCGTCACCGAATACGGCGTCGCCGATCTCAGGGGCAAGTCCGATGCCGACGTGATCGCGGCGATGCTGCAGGTTGCGGATTTGCGCTTTCAGGACGAACTGACGCGCGCCGCCAAGGATGCCGGCAAGCTGCCGAAGAATTATGAGATTCCAGCGGCGCATCGCGAGAATTACCCCGGCCGGATTGCGCGCGCGCTCAAACCTGCCCGCGAGGCCGGGTTGCTGCCGTCGTTTCCGTTCGGCAGCGATTTCACCGACGCCGAGCAGCGCCTGCTTCCGGCCTTGCTCATCCTGCAGGACGCGGAACGTGCGCTGCCGCATCTGGCGGGATTATTGTGGCAGGGTTTGACGCACACCCCGAGCGCGGCCGACCATGAATGCCTGGCACGGCTCGGGCTCGACAAGCCGGCGACATGGCCCGAACGCGCCTACCGCGCACTGGTCAGCGCGGCGCTGGCGCGGAGCAGGCGGGAAGCCGGGCGCACGTCATCCCGATAGGAAGCGTTGCGCCGCTCTACCTGGTTCTTGTTCACCGGCTTACGCTTCTCGATGAATGCCGCCATGCCTTCGGAGCGATCCTCCAGCGCGAAGGTGGAATGAAACAGGTCACGTTCGACGTTGAGCCCTTCGGCGAGCGGGGTTTCGAAGGCGCGGTTGATGGCGCTCTTGGCCATCTCCGCCGCCGGGCGCGACATCGAGGCGATCTTTTCCGCCATCGCCAGCACTTCGGTCATCAGTTTATCCGCAGGCACGACGCGGCTGACCAGGCCGGATCGCTCCGCTTCCGCGGCATCCATCATTCGCCCCGTCAGGCACAGATCCATCGCCTTGGATTTGCCCACCGCGCGCGTCAGCCGCTGCGTCCCGCCGATGCCGGGAATGGTACCGAGCGTGATTTCCGGCTGGCCGAATTTCGCGGTGTCGGCTGCGATGATGATGTCGCACATCATCGCCAGTTCGCAGCCGCCGCCGAGCGCATATCCGCTGACGGCGGCAATGGTCGGCTTGCGGCAGTTGGCAACGCGGTCGCCGCGGATCGTGAGGAAATCGCTTGCGAACATGTCGATGAAGTTTTTCGGCTGCATTTCCTTGATGTCGGCGCCCGCCGCGAACGCCTTTTCGCTGCCCGCCAGCACGATACATCCGATTCCCTCGTCCGCCTCGAGATCGTCGACCGCCGCCGCGATTTCGCGAAACACGCCGAAAGACAGCGCGTTGAGCATCTTCGGGCGGTTGAGCGTGATGATGCCGACCGCGCCTTTGCTTTCGACAATGATGTGTTCGAACGTGCTCATGATCCACCCCGCGCCTTGATTTCGCCGGCAATGTGCCTGCTGGCGGGGTGGGCTTCAAGTGGGGGATTCGGCAAGCACCGCGTCATCCCCGTGTGCAACGCGCTGCGCGTTACGCCGGGATGACGGCTTTACCGGCTCAGGCAATGAACATGCGCGCGGCCGAGGCCATCGTCAGCAGCGCGCCGAAGCCGATGAAGATTTTCCCGATCAGGGAGGTCTGGTCCCAGGTTGAGCTTTCCTGGCTGCTTGCCGCGGCGGGTGCGGGCGCGGCGGATTTGCCGGGGCCACCGCCGACGGTCGTCGCCGGCGCATTGCCCTCGCGCAACGCGCGATCGACATCGTTGAGTTGGTCCGCGGCGACGAGCTGGGTCTCGTTGTCGGCCTTCGCGTCAGCCGGATTGTCGGGCGCGGCCTGCGGAAGATCGTTCGCCCACGCCGGCATCGCCTTGGCGTTGCCGCCCGGCTCGCCGGGGACGGCATTTGCGCGTTGGCGTTGGCTACCGATGGCGGAAGGTCCGACGAAGCCGGTCGTTGTCGGCGGCGACACGGCGGTCGCGGCCTTCCTGTCTTCGGCGGACTTCAATGCAACCCTGTGGATTTGCGGTGCGCGTAGCTTTTCCGGTGATGCGAGCTGTGTCTGAGGTTCTTGTGGGGGCAACCGGTGCCGCCGCGCTTTTCCGATTTCGAATTGGTGGTCGCATTGTCCGCGCCTGCCGCCGCCTGCGACGGGCCGGCGAAACACACAAGGAGCCCTGTTGCCAGGATCAACGCGGAGCGTCCGCTGGCCTTGATTGTCATTTGGCAATCTCCCCATTTGCCAGCCCCCGGGGCGAAATGAGAACTCAGGGCATGTCCGCAGCGGGGCAAAAAAAGGGAATCTTCGGACAAGTCCGGGCGAAAACGGGGCAACGCCTCCGGGGTCGTTCCCGGCCGCCGGCTGTGCGAATTCCCTTCGGAGCAATGCGGGCGGGTGTCAGCCGGATCGATCGGTGTTATGAGCCTTGCCGATGCAAGCCTGCTGTTGCGATTCCCGATCCGGATGCCCGCAATTCCGGCGTCTTCCGGACACTTCGATCACGAATTCGTGATCGATTTCGGTGGCGTAACAAATTGAAAGATCGACCGAATTGAAGTTTGGGAGCGCGCGTGCGCGAAACTGAAGACGAGTGGACCAGCCTGATGCGGCTGGCCATTTCCGGCGATAGTGCGGCGTATCATCGTCTGCTCAAGGCCGTCACGCCGGTTTTGAGGGCCGGGGCGCGCCGCGGGCTGGCGCGGGCTGGCCAGCCGGTCGATCAATCCGAGGACGTCGTGCAGGACATTTTGCTGGCGGTGCATCTGAAGCGGCATACCTGGGACGCCAACGCGCCGTTCGCACCCTGGCTGTTTGCGATCGCCCGCAACAAACTGATCGATGCGCTGCGTCGCCGCGGCCGCCGGGTTTTCGTCAACATCGACGATTTCGCCGAAACGATCCCGGACGAACCTGCCGCGGAGACCGCCTCCGCGAGCGAGATCGCGGCCCAGCTCCAGTCCCTTCCTGCCCGCCAGCGCGACGTCTTGCAGTCGATCGCCGTCGAAAGCGCGTCGATCAAGGATACGGCCGCGAAATTCGCGATGAGCGAGGGAGCGGTTCGTGTGGCGCTGCATCGCGCGCTCGCGAGCCTCACCGCCAGACTGCGGGAGCAATGGGAATGGAAACCGAACAGCTCATTCGAACCCTGGCTGCCGACAACGTGCACCGCGCGCGCCCGGTCGGATTTGTGCTGGCACTGGCGTTGCTTGCCGCGGCGCCGGTTTCAATGGCGATGTTCCTGGCGGGGTTGGGCGTTCGGCCGGACGTCATGACGGCGATGCACAATCCGTTCTTCGACCTGAAGTTCGTCGTCACGCTGGCGCTGGCGATCTCGGCCATCGTGGTGAGCCTGCATCTGTCGCGGCCGGAGGCGTCGCTGAGGGGCTGGGCGTGGTTGCTGCTGATTCCGGCCGGAATTCTCGCCGCCGGGATCGCAGGCGAGATGATGATGCCGCAACGCCTGCCGATGATGACGCGCCTGATCGGCAGCAATTCACGGATTTGCATGACGGCTATTCCGCTGATGTCGCTGCCGTTGCTGGCGGGGGCGCTGATCGGCCTGCGTCACGGCGCGCCGGCGCGGCCCGCGGTCGCAGGCGCCATCGCCGGACTGTTGTCGGCAGGACTGGCGGCGACGTTATATGCTTCGCACTGTACCGACGATTCACCGCTGTTCGTGGCGACCTGGTACACGATCGCCACCGCGCTTGTGACCGCCATCGGCGCGCTGGCGGGATCGAGGGTGCTGAGGTTTTAGCACTCGCGTCGGCCCCGGGATCAGCGAGCGCTGCGTCATCGCGCGTGAGCGCACCGCGGGCGCGCGGCCTCATTGACCTGGTCACGCCGCCGGAGCGGGTTCCGACATTTGCTGCATACGATGGAAGCGAAGCACTTGCTGCGCGGTCGAGGGCCGCAGCCGTTCGTAGGTGGCCTTGCAGGCATCAAGATCGGACGGTTCCTTGCCCGAGAGATCGTCGCGCATGTTGATGATCGCCTTGACGGTCGACCAGGACATCCCGGAAATCTTTGCCAGGATCATGACGCCCTCGGCGCGGGTTTCCACCATCATATTCTCGGCAATCGACACCGACACGTTGGCAAGCGCCGCGATGGCGGCATTGGCTTCATCGAATTTGCCGGCTTCGGCAAACGCCGCCACCTGATGCTCGTCAAGCCTGCCGTCTTCGTACAGGGATTTTACGAGCGCATGCGCGATGGCGGTTTCCTCGGTGATGGCCGATGGCGCCGAGCGGGCCTTCCGGGTCACTTCCCGCACCGCGGTCGATACTTCGCTGGCGAGCGGAGGATTGGCGGCCTCGAGCCGGGCCCGTACCGTCGCGGAGGCCTTTGCAAGCAGTTTCAGGTAGAGGTGCCGCGGAATATGTCGGGCGCAGGCCGATGCAGGTCGCGAGGTGTCGTCGCCCTCCGCGCGATTGACCAGCCGGGTGAATCCGCGCTCGGAGAATTCCGCGCCGGGATTGTTGACGGTGCTCTGGACCACCTCGTCATTGCCCCGCAGCACCAGCACGTCAGTGACCGCGCCGCTGAGCACCCTGCGCGTCGAAATCGCCATCAGATGCGCCTGGCTCTTGTTGCGCGCGGTCTCGATCAGCGCGTCGTCGTCGAGCCGTTCCGATTGGGACAGTACCGGCGCTGCGACCTCGATCACATCGTCGAACGCCAGCGCGCGGATCGTCAGCGGCGGCGCGCGGTCGATCGGAGCCAGGCGATTGGAGAGCAGCGCCTTGGCGGAACTCTCGATGTGATGAATCAGGCACTGGAAGACATCGTCGAACAGCGCGATCTGGTCGTCCGAAAAATCAACCGCGCCGTTGATGAAGAGATCGGTGACGCGGCGCAGGGTTTCGACCCGGCGTGCGACGGTTCCATGTGCGAGCGTGGCCTGCAATTCGTCGAGCAGGCTTTCTGAAGTGGAGGCGGATTTCGAACTCATGACTCTGTCCTGGAGTGACTGGCGTAGTGGCCGGCGACGGCTTCTTCGTCCACGGGAAATGGAAAAGATCGGATCAGGCGCTGGCGATGCGGTTGCGTCCCTGTGCCTTGGCTTCATAGAGCGCGCAGTCGGCGCGCGCGAGAAAAGTGTCCGGCGTTTCGTCCGGTTTCAGCGTTGCGATGCCCGCTGAAATAGTCACCCGCATGCCTGGCGAGAACGCGCTCCAGTCCAGATCGGCAATGATCGCCCGCAGCCGGTCAAGCGCTGCGCGCGGCGGTGTCATGGGGCGTATCGGGAAGCACCAGCAGGAATTCCTCGCCGCCGAAGCGGCCGAAATGGTCGAAATTGCGGACGTTGGCGAAAACGGTGATGGCGAATGTCCTGAGCACTTCGTCGCCGGTCGGGTGCCCGTAGGTATCGTTGATGCGTTTGAACCAGTCGAGATCGATCAGCGCGATTGAACAGGGTGCCTGGTGCGGTGGGCGCGCGAGATCTCTTCATCCAGCATCCGCATGATGCAGCGGCGATTGAACGAACCGGTCAGCTCGTCGAGTTCGGCGAGCTCCTCGATGCGCTTGTAGGCTTCCTTGAGCTCCGGGCTGCGCTTGTAGAGTATCTTCCGCAGCGAGTTGCCGTAAAGTCCGACAAACATGCAATGCCCGATCGTGAGAACGAACAACGACATCGCGGCAAGGCGTTCGAGGTAGCGTGGCGACCGGCATGCCGATCGGCTTGTTGGTCAGCAGAAAAGCCCGGCCAGGCCCAACGCCATCGAAAGTCCAGACAATCGCCGCCTGCCGCGGCGTCATTCGCAGCGAGCTGAAGTCCGAAAATCGAGAAACAGGACGCTCAGAAAGCGTACGCCGATCTCGGGCGCGGCCAGCATGAACCCAGCTGGATCGCGACATGGCCGGCGACCTGAGGCGCGACAGATAGTGATCCTCGAAGCGGTCGTTGAAACGCGATTCGGACAGGATGCGAAAAAGCCCGATCAGGGCAGAGCCGCACAGGAAGAAGGCCGGGCCGATGGTCGTCGGAATCGTGCCGGCATGCGCATAGACCAGCAGGACGGCAGCGCATCGATGACATAGCTGATGCCGATCATCCGCCAGGATTTGCCGGCGATGGCCGCCCGGCGCAGAGCGCCTGCCGCCGTCGGTTTGGGACCTGCGCCTTCCAGTTTGTCCGCAATTGGATTCAGGAAAGGCGACGCTGCGGTGCCCATGATCTCGCCATTGGTGGAAACATGCCGGAAAAATCTAAGAGGCAAAGCCTTTAGGTTTGGTATCTTTCCAGCCGAATCCTGGCCGCCGGTGGCCGGCTTTGTCTTTGTTTGGTTGTGGAAATTGGCCGGTGCGGCATCCGTGGGAACGGTGCGTCGAACGATCCCTTGCGACGCAGGCGGCGGACCGATCCTCCGGGCGCTGCTTTGTCCGCCAAGCCTTGACAAGGCTGCGGGCCGGTAGGCTAATTACTGTATTATGGTACCTAAATCGCAGGCCTGTTCGTCCTTCCGGCTCATCGGCTGCCAGCAAACGCATTCTGTGCGGTAGATCACAGTTTCAAGCGGGCCATTGCCATAATCTAAAGAATTTTGCCTTTCCAATCGAACCACCCGCCACCCCAATCCGACCAACCTTGCGAGACGGCCATTGAGTGCGACACAGGCGGCTTCGGACGACGTCCTGATCGCTCGGATCGCTCAAGGCGACCGGCTCGCCATGCAGGTGCTGTACGGAAGGCACCATGTCAGGGTGTTCCGTTTCGGGCTTCGGCTCGTTCGGGACGAACAGGTCGCGGAAGACCTCATCAGCGAGGTGTTCCTCGATGTGTGGCGTCAGGCCGGCAAGTTCGAAGGCCGATCCGCCGTTTCCACCTGGCTCTTGGCCATTACACGATTCAAGGCCCTGTCTGCGCTGCGCCGCAGGAAGGACGTTGAACTGGATGACGAGGCCGCCAATGCGATCGAGGATGCGTCCGACGATCCGGAAGTGGCGGTGCAGAAGAAGGATACCAGTGACGCGTTGCGCAAATGTCTGACCGCACTTACGGCGGAGCATCGGGAGATCGTCGATCTCGTCTACTACCATGAGAAATCCGTGGAAGAGGTAGCAGAAATCGTCGGCATACCGGAGAACACCGTGAAGACGCGCCTGTTCTATGCGCGCAAGAAATTGGCCGAACTGCTGAAGGCAGCCGGCGTGGAGCGAGGCTGGCCATGATGGCGACAAGCAAGAAAATACTGGAGCGAGAGCCCAGTGAAATCGAAATGCTGTTGCCCTGGCATGCGGCTGGCACGTTGAACGCGCGCGATTCCCGCCGCGTTGACGAAGCGCTGGCCCGCGATCCCGAACTCGCCAGGCAATATGCCGTGATCCGCGAAGAATACGCCGAGACCATCCATCTCAACGAGAGCCTCGGTGCGCCGTCCGCGCGCGCCATGCAGAAGCTGTTCGCGGCGATCGACGCGGAGCCGGCGCGCAAGCCGCACGTCTCGCTCAATGTTGCCGCGCGGTTTACCGGCTTCTTCGCGACGCTCTCGCCGCGGACGCTGGCCTGGTCGGCAAGCTTCGGCGCGCTGGCGCTTCTGTTGCAGGCCGGCGTGATCGGCGCGGTGCTGATGAACAACCGGCCCGCCTCGTTCGAGACCGCGTCGTTGAGCACCAACGAGCCCAGTCACCCGCGACCTCGGAGCGGTAGCGCTGCCGCGCGCGCTGGTGCGGTTTACGCCGGACGCGCGCGTCGCCGACATCACGGCATTGCTCGACAAATATCAGGCCTCGATCGTCGACGGCGCCAAGGGTGGCATGTTCCGGCTGCAGTTCGGCAACAGGGCGATGAGCAAGGACGAAGTCGCCGGCCTGCTGGGCAGGCTGCAGAATGAGAAGATCGTCAGTCTCGCGGTGGCGACGCCTTAGAGCCGCGGCGGTTCGTCCGTGCTTGCGCGCATCGAAATCGCAAATCCGCCGTTTTGCTGAATACGCGCAGCTTGCGTGAACCCGAGGTCTCATGATCCACAATGGCGCCAATTGGCGGATGAAGATGCGGCGCGCGGCCCTCTCCTTGATCGCCGCAATCCTGCCGCTTGCGTCTTTCGGGAGCTCGGTCGGGGCACGCGCAAAGCATCATGCGCTCGCCCAGCATCAACATCCAGTCGCGGCTTCCGAGCGTCAATCCGAACGTGGCGCCACGGATCGACCCCAACCTCGCGGGCAGGGCGGTTACCGGCGTCGGCGGATCGATGCACGAGGATTCGCCCGGCCTGCAGCTACGCCTATCGCGAAAGCAGCGGCGACTGTTCGGGCCAGCCCGTCAATTCGGCGGATGGCGGCAGCGGCCGCGGATCGGGCAAAAACAGGAGCAATGATGCGCGTCGCAATACGGCGCAGACCGCGCTCAACTCGCGCGCGATCGCCAATGAACTCGTCGCCGAGATCGATGGCGCGCTGTCCGATGCGCAGGCCGACGCGATGGCGCGGCGCCACGGCCTGACCCGTCTGGAATCGCAGAATTTTCCGCTTGTCGGCGCCACCATCGGCCTGTTTCGCATCGACAACCGCAGGACGGTGGAGGCGGCGAGCCGCGAACTTGGCGCCGACGCGGGCGTCCGCTCGGTGCAGCCGAACTTCCGTTATGTCCTGCAGGACCAGAACACGGAATTGACCGAGGGCGATCCGGCGCAATACGCGAACGCGAAACTTCGTCTGCCTCAGGCGCATGCGCTGGCCCACGGCGCCAACGTCACCATCGCCGTGATCGATTCCGGAATCGACGTCAGCCATCCCGAGTTCGCGGGTGCGATGGTCGCCTCCTTCGATGCGCTCGGCAGCAAGGAAGGTCCGCATGTCCACGGCACCGGCGTCGCCGGCGCGATCGTGTCGCATGCGCGGCTGATGGGGAGCGCGCCGGCGGCGCGGATCCTGGCGATCCGCGCCTTCGGCGCGGCGCCAAAGGGTGCGGAAAGCACCTCCTACGTGATCCTGAAGGGGTTGGACTACGCGGCCGCGCATGGCGCCCAGATTGTCAATATGAGCTTTGCCGGCCCCAAGGACGCGCTGATAGAGCGCGGCATCGCAGCCATGGCGGGGAAGGGCATCGTGATGGTGGCGGCCGCCGGCAATGCCGGCCCGAAATCGCCGCCGCTATATCCCGCCGCCAACACGAATGTGATTGCGGTCAGCGCTACCGATGCCCAGGACAAGTTGTTTGCCGCATCGAACCGGGGCGGCTAGTCGCGATGAGTGCACTCGGCGCCGGGCGTGGAGATCTTCCTGCCGGCGCCCGGACGAAAAATACCAGATGACGTCGGGCACCTCGTTTTCCGCTGCCTATATCAGCGGTCTTGCCGCCCTGATGCTGGAACGCAATCCAGCATTGAAGCCGGACGAAGTGCGGACAATCCTGATGAAGACCGCCCGCGATCTCGGCCCACCCGGCCGGGACGATCAATTCGGGGCCGGCGAAGCGGATGCCTTTGCGGCGGTGTCGGCCGCCTCCACCTCGCAGGTCGGTACCGGTCGCCGAGGTTTCGAACCGGCCTGCCACTGAAAGCGTGTCCGACCGGCAGGAGGTTTCCCCGACGAGGGCGCTGAACCGGCCGGCCGCCGCCATGGCATCGGAACCGCCGGCCGGTGGTACGGAGCGAAACCAAGCCCGCCGCAGGCGAAATCAAGCCCGCCGCAGGCGAAACCAAGCCCGCCGCGCAGTAATTTTCTCGTCCAAGGGCCGGCCTGAAGAGTTAAAAAAATCGCAAACGGCTTTGAACGTCCGGCGCTCCTCCCGCGACTCAATAAGGTGTGGGAGCGGTAATCCCTCCCCATCGAGGCTATATTCGGCGCGAGCGCCCATCCACCCAAAGCGCCCATATGGCTTGACCCGTCCGGTTGTCCCCCCGGACGGGTCTTTCGTTTCTGGCGGCACTTTCGCGAGGCGAACGTCATTCGACCGCGAATTTCGAGACCCCTGCAACCCCGGGCGCCGTCGTGCCGGCGCATCGCTTGATTGTGGAATCGGCAGAAAACCCGCACTCTGCGATGTTCGCTCGAATGGCTGTGTCGGCGACGTGTTGCTGGCTAGACTTTATAGAGGTTTTCCACAAAATATATCTGTCACCTTTGATGATTCGTCCGGTTGCGTTCGCGTCCGTCTTTCTCCTAGCGGGCTGGTTCATGACACATCAACTGGACGTGGCGGATGGCCGCGACATTGTCGCGCGCTGGTGCGCACTTGCCGAGCAGCGGCTCGGATACCTCACCGAATTATTCGAAAGCGGCCGCTGGCGCCGCTTTCACAGCGAACGCGATTTTCTCGAAAATATCCATGAAGCCAAGGCCGCGGTGAAAACCTGGCGCGATCTGTTGTCGCGCGAGGCGTCGCGCAACAACACCGCCATCGACGTGTCCTGGCTTGGTCGTAACAGGGCGGCGTTACCGCGCGGCGAGAGCTGGCGCGGTCCGGTTCGCTGCTGCCGCCGCAGCTTGCGGAGATTTCGGCCGGACCGCCGCTCGAGAATTCGATCGTCCCGACGGCCCGATCCGACGGCTGGTGCAGGATGTGATTTCCACGCCGGCGGCGGGCAAGACAGCGACAGAGTTGACGCCGAACATGGCCACGATCGCGGAACGCTATCCGCTGCTGCACAACGCGCTTTAGGGACTACCGCCGCACCGCATTGGTCCCGACCATCACCTGGGCAAAGCGCTGCGCGCCTTCGGCTGTCAGATCGGAGGTAATGGGACGCGCGTGATCGAGCCCGACCACGGCGCCGCGCGGCGCTTCCGAGATCATGTTGTTGTTGACGAGCGCCGTACCCGCGCCCGGCGCCACCGACACGCCGACGCCGACAAAGGCGTTGCGGATCACATTGCCCGAGATCACGACGTCGCGCAGATATTTGCCCCAGCCGGCGACGATCCCGAATGATGGCGCATTCTCGATCACATTGCCTGACACGGAAGTGTCGGCCTCGACATAGATGCCGATTCCGGCGTCATCATCCGGGGCGGTGCCGATGGGGCGCTTCGGCAACAGGTTGCGGATGATGTTGCCTTGCACGACCGCGAGGCGCCCGCCCTCGTTGAAATTGCACACGGAAACTCCGAGCGCCGCGCCATCCACGGTGTTGTTGGCGATCACGGCGCCCTCGAACGAAAATTCCGAGTAGAGCGCCACCTCGCGGACATCGCTGACGCTGTTGCCGGTGATCTGGATATTGGAGGCCGAATTGCCGCGCACGGCGGAGTAGTCGCAGTTGCGGATCCGGTTTCCGCGCACGATCACATTGCCGGCACGAAACGCGTTGATGGCATTGCCGTATTGGCCGGAGCCGCCGGGGCCGGCCTTGATGTCCTCGATGCGGTTGTCCGCGACCAGCGTGCCGTCGTCGCCGATTGCGTTGCGCAGGATTTCGATGCCGTTGTCGTTGGTGCCCTGGATGGTGTTGCGCGCGACCTGCAGGCCCTGCGCGTCGAACGACACGATCGCCGTCGTGGCGGACCTGGTGATGATGTTGCCGCTGATGTCGCCGGAAACATTCTCCAGCCATATGCCGCTGCCGCCACTGCCTGATATCTCGCAATCGGCGATACGGATGTCGCGGCCACCGAGACAATGCACGAGGCCGCGGCGCGTCGGCAGGGGAATGCCGCCCCCGTCGAGCGTGATGCCGGCGAGACCGATGCTGCTGGCGCCTTCGCCTGCAAGCATCGATGCGCCGCCGTTGAAGACGAGCCTTGTCGCGCCGCGTACGCCGATCAGCTGCGTGCCGCTTTGCAGGCGAAGCTGGCCTGCGCGATAGACGCCCGGCGGCAGCGCCAGCGGCACCTGCGTCGCGCGCGGCCTCGTCGATCGCGCGCTGCAAGACCTTGGTCTGGTCGTCGGGGCTGCCGGGCCGGACGCCATATTGGGTGGCGTCGCGCCCGAGCGCCGACGTCGGCGGAGCGGCGCGCGCAGCGTCGGGCGACATCGCGAGCGCGCCCGCAAAGCCGGCCGCGGATGCTCCGATGAGATGGCGGCGATTGACGTCCATGATCGCGTCTCCGGCGAGGCGCACACGGCGCCCGCACTGCTGGAGTAACGCAAGAATGCGGTCGCGCAGGGTGTCGCGGAAGACGGAGGAGGGCGATTGTTGGAGGTAGGGTTAATCGTTGAGGAAGGCGACTTAACGATTCCGTGCCGTCTGTCGGGTCAGCTTCACCATCTCCAGCAGCATGGCTTCGCCGGCATCGACCAGTTCCTCCAGCGTGATGCGGTGCGGCGTGCCTTTGCGCCGGGAAGCGCCGCCGCGCGCGAGCAGCGGCACATGCACGAAGGCGGCGAGGCGCGGACCGTCTGTCGTGCACAGGTCGCCTCGATCGCGCGCCAGCTCAAATAGTTACAGAGATAACTTCCGGCATCGCGCGAGGCCCGTGCGTCGACGCCGGTGCTGTCAGCCGCGCGCAGAAGTTTTGCGGTGTGCGGGCCGAACATCAGGGCGTCGGCGCCGCCGGATATCGATCCCTTGCGCACCCGCGCGTGCGCGGCGTCGGGCCACAGCATGGTGACGGCGTTGCGGGCGCGGGTTTCGATCCGGACATGCGGCGTGCGGGAGGCAAGGCCGAACATCAGCAGCGCATGCGGCCGATGCATGGCGAGCAGATCGGGCAATTGGCGATCGACGTCGCTGTAAGTGACGGGGAAGATATGCCCGGATAGTTCGACCTCGCCGAAAGCGGGGCGGCGCAGCTGCAACAGCCGCGCCACCAGCGGTTCCGTCGGATTAAACGGCGCGCCGGGAAATGCACCGAAACCGGTGATGAGGATGCGCAGGGGATCACTCAATTTGGCCAATCCCCCGATCGTCATGCCCGCCACCGGGTCGGCGCGAATGCGCCGCCCGATGACAGGCTCCAGCGGGCATCCGGTAAACGCCGACGGTCCTGTGGTTCCCGGTAGCGGTTCTGGAATACTGGATCGTCCGCCTTCGCGGACGATGACGCTCTCATGTGATGTTCATCCGCGCTCACTTCAGCATTTCCGCGATCTGCTCCGCCGCAAGCGCGGGTGTGACGCGGCCATCGGCCACCTCGGATTCGATCCGCTTCACCCTGGCGCGGATCGCGGGATCGGCGCGCAGCCGCGCCATCATCCGCTGCTCCAGCATCGACCACATCCACTTCACCTGCTGTTCCCTCCGCCGCGCGGCGAATTCGCCCGACGCGTTCATGGCCGTGCGATGGTCGAGAATTTTTTGCCACAGCGTATCGATGCCGGTACCCGTCAACGCCGAATAGGTCAGGACTGGCGGATGCCAGTGCGCCGAACGTGGCGTGAGGATGTGCAGTGCGCCGCGGTATTCGGCGGCGGCGAGATTGGCGCGCTTGATGTTGTCGCCGTCGGCCTTGTTGATCGCGATCATGTCGGCGAGTTCGACCAGGCCCTTCTTGATGCCCTGCAGCTCGTCGCCGGCGCCGGGCAGCATCAGCGCCAGGAAAAAATCGGTCATGTCGCAAACCGCGGTTTCGGATTGGCCGATGCCGACGGTCTCGACCAGCACCACGTCGAAGCCGGCGGCCTCGCACAACAGCATCGCCTCGCGCGTCTTGGCGGCGACGCCGCCAAGCGTGCCGGAGGCGGGCGATGGCCGGATATAGGCGCTGTCGGAAGCCGACAGCCGCGCCATCCGCGTCTTGTCGCCGAGGATCGAGCCGCCGGTGCGGGCGGAGGAGGGGTCTACCGCAAGCACCGCGACCTTGTGGCCGCGTTCGATCAGGAACATCCCGAGCGCGTCGATGGTGGTGGATTTTCCGACCCCGGGCGAGCCGGTGATGCCGACGCGGACGGCCTTGCCGGTTTCGGGCAATAGCTTCTGCACCAGATCGCGGCTTGCTGCCTGGTGATCGCCGCGCCGGCTTTCGATCAGCGTGATCGCGCGCGCCAGCGCCGCGCGGTGGCCGGCGCGCAGCTCTTCCGTCAGCTTTCCGATATTGGGCTCACTGCGGCCGGTCATTGCGTGCCGTCATCGTCGTCCTTGGGCCGCGCACCGCCGAAGATCTTCACACCCTCCGGCGTCAGATAAGGCTTCAGGGTCTCCCAGGGCACAAAGGCAACGTACTGGCCCTCGGCGTAGGGGCCGACCGCATAGGGCGGATAGTGAAAGGTCAGGCCGGAGCTCTTGCCGGCTTCGGTCGAAGGCGCCAGCGTCACCGCGCCGATCTTGAGCAGTTTCGGCTCAAGATCCTTGTACCATTCGGCGGTCGCGGTTTCCGTGGCATCCCGCTTCTTCTTTTCGATGTTCAGCGAGGCGATCACGCCCTCCAGCATCGCCTTCATGGTCGGTCCGTTGTCGGCGGTCTCGGTGAAGAACGGACGGATGCTGATGCGCTTTTTCGCGGTCGCGTCCCACAGGATGGTGTCGACATCCGAATTGGGATGGGCGCCGCCAGTGTTCATGTAATCGGACCTGACGATGCTGAGGTAATGTCCGTCGACCGTGGAGCGGACGGCGTATTTGCGCTCAAAAGTCCAGGCGCCGTTCTGAAACATGACCGGATCCTGCTTGCGCGAGGCGGCCGCTTCTGTCGCATTCTTGCCGATCCACTTCCTGCCCTCGGTGAGACAGTCCGCCGACAGCGCCGCGTCGGCCTTGATCTTGTCGTCGAGGAAGACGCTGGCGTCGACGTTCCTGTTCTTGAGTGCGGCGTCAGGTTTGGGCTCGGCGGCAAAGGCCGCGACCGCGGCGAGGCATGCGACGGCGATGAGGCCTGCCCTGCAGTTGAATGCGATTGCTGCAGCGGAGCGCAAGCGAAATCCCTCCGAACGAATGTTGTCGAACGCGGAATTACTCCGCCGCCTCGCTATGGCCCAGCCGGGCATTGAGCTTGTGGATCAGTTCCTCGGCGGCATCGGCGATCACGGTGCCCGGCGGGAAGATCGCCTCGGCGCCGGCCTTGTAGAGCGCGTCATAGTCCTGCGGCGGCACCACGCCGCCGACGATGATCATGATGTCATCGCGGCCCTGCTTTTTCAGCGCGGCTTTCAATTCCGGAACCGCCGTCAGATGCGCTGCCGCCAGCGACGACACGCCGAGAATGTGAACG
Source organism: uncultured Alphaproteobacteria bacterium (assembly GCA_963742085.1). Taxonomy (GTDB): domain Bacteria; phylum Pseudomonadota; class Alphaproteobacteria; order Rhizobiales; family Xanthobacteraceae; genus Bradyrhizobium. Next base: position 573,233 of record CAVUKM010000010.1, read on the forward strand.
TCGTTCTCCACCGCCTGCCGCGCCGCCTCCTCGGCGGTGGCGAACAGGGGGCCGATATCGACGTCGAAACCGACATCGGCAAAGGCGGAAGCGATCACCTTCTGGCCGCGGTCGTGGCCGTCCTGGCCGATCTTGGCGACGAGGATGCGCGGCCGGCGCCCTTCCGCCTCCTCGAATGCATCGATCAGCGCCTGCACCTTTTCGACCCGGTTGGACATGGTGGAGGCCTCCCGCTTGTAGACGCCGGTGATGGATTTGATTTCGGCGCGGTGTCGCCCGAACACCTTCTCCATCGCATCGGAAATTTCGCCGACGGTGGCCTTGGCGCGCGCGGCGTCGATCGCCAGCGCCAGAAGGTTGCCGTTGCCTTCGCCGGCCGAGCGCGTCAGCGCCTTCAGCGCATCGTCGACGTCCTTCTGGTTGCGCTCTTTCCTGAGCCGCTTGAGCTTGTCGATCTGCAGGCGCCGCACGGTGGAATTTTCCACCTTCAGCACGTCGATCGGCGCCTCGTTGACCGGTCTGTATTTGTTGACCCCGATCACCGCCTGCTTGCCGGCGTCGATCCGCGCCTGCGTCTTGGCGGAAGCTTCCTCGATCCGCAGTTTCGGGACGCCGGCCTCGATGGCTTTCGCCATGCCGCCGAGCGCCTCGACCTCCTGGATATGGCCCCAGGCTTTCGCCGCGAGATCGCGGGTCAGCCGCTCGATATAGTAAGAGCCGCCCCAGGGGTCGATGATGCGGGTGGTGCCGCTCTCCTGCTGCAGGAACAATTGCGTGTTGCGCGCAATTCTGGCCGAGAAGTCGGTCGGCAGCGCCAAGGCCTCATCGAGCGCGTTGGTGTGGAGCGATTGGGTATGGCCTTGCGTCGCCGCCATCGCCTCGATGGTGGTGCGCATCACGTTGTTGAAAACGTCCTGCGCGGTCAGCGACCAGCCCGAAGTCTGGCAGTGCGTGCGGAGCGACAGCGAGCGCGGGTCTTTCGGATCGAACTGGCGGAGCAGCTTTGCCCACAACAGCCGCGCGGCGCGCATCTTGGCGACTTCCATGAAGAAGTTCATGCCGATCGCCCAGAAGAACGACAGCCTCGGCGCGAAGCGATCGACGTCGAGGCCCGCCTTGAGCCCGGCGCGCAAATATTCGACGCCGTCGGCCAGCGTATAGGCGAGTTCGAGGTCCTGCGTCGCGCCGGCTTCCTGCATGTGATAGCCGGAGATCGAGATGGAATTGTATTTCGGCATCTTTTGCGAGGTGTAGGCAAAAATGTCGGAGATGATCCGCATCGAGGGCGCCGGCGGATAGATGTAGGTGTTGCGCACCATGAACTCTTTCAGAATGTCGTTCTGAATGGTCCCTGAGAGTTTTTCCGGCGGCACGCCCTGTTCCTCGGCGGCTGCCACGAACAGCGCAAGAATCGGCAGCACCGCGCCGTTCATGGTCATCGACACGCTCATCTGGTCGAGCGGGATGCCCGCAAACAGCGTTCGCATGTCGTAGATCGAATCGATCGCGACGCCCGCCATGCCGACATCGCCGGACACCCGCGGATGATCGGAATCGTAGCCGCGATGGGTGGCGAGGTCGAACGCGACCGACAGGCCCTTTTGTCCGGCGGCAAGGTTGCGGCGGTAGAACGCGTTGGAATCCTCCGCCGTGGAAAATCCGGCATATTGCCGGACGGTCCAGGGCTGGTTGACATACATGGTCGGGTAGGGGCCGCGCAGATAGGGGGCGATGCCGGGCCAGGTCTCGAGGAAATCGATGCCTTCGAGATCGCTTTCCGAGTAGGCCGACTTTACCGGGATTCCCTCCGGCGTGAGCCACGGCTCGGCGCCGCCGGCCGCTTGCGCGCTGGCCGCTCTTTCAAAGGCGATATTCGCGAAGTCCGGTATGCGGGTCATTGTTTCACCATATCACAAACCAGCCCCAGGGGTCTGCCCCACTCAATCATGGTCCGGATGCTGGTGGCTGACGATGCCGCCTAGCTTCTCCGGACCGTAATTCTGCAGCGTGGTCTGGCTCGGCAGGTTGGCGATCGCCACCACCCAGCCGAGGCGGGATTCGCTGCCATATTGCGTCGTCGGCGCCACCCGGTCCGGCCGGTCAAAGGCGCCGGTCATGATCTCGATCCTTGGGCCGTCGACGCGGCGAAAGCTGAGCGGGGTGCCGCAATCCCTGCAGAAGTCGCGCTCGGCGATCGAGGAAGAGCGAAACGCGGCCGGCTTGCCGCGGGTCCAGGCGAAGTCGCTTTTTTCGATTTCGGCGTAGGATGCGAACGGCGCGCCGGAGGCTTTCTGGCACATCCGGCAATGGCAGATGCTGACCTTTCCGGGCGCCGCCGACAGCGCAAAGCGAATGGCGCCGCATTGGCAGCCGCCGGTCAGAACGGGTTTCGCAGCCGTGGTCATTTTGACTCCACCAGGGAATAGGCTTCCTGCAGCGTGGCCAGGGCATCGCCGCCGGCAAAGATGAAATCATCGACACCGGCGGCGCGAAGCATGGTTTCCTGCTCGCCCGCCCGGCCTGCCAGATAGATATGCTTTGCGCCCGCGGCTTGAAGGGCCTTGGCGGCGCTGGCGGCCTGCGCGGCATAAACCTTGTCGGATGAGCAGAGGCAGGCCAGCGCCGCGCCCGACGCCTTGAAGGCTGTGGTCAATGCGACGGGATCGGCAAATCCCTCCGTCTCGACGGCCTCGATCCCGCCGGTCTCGAAAAAACTCTTGGCGAACGTCGCCCGCGCGGTGAAGTCGGCTGATGTGCCGAGATTGGCGAGGAAGACCCTCGGCCGCGCCCCCCTTGCTTTCAGGATTTCATCCGAGCGGTCGCGCAGGCGTTCGAACGGCACCGCCAGCCGGATCGGCGGCAACGCGTCGAATTTGAATTTGGCCTCGCCGTAGGGCGCAAGCGCAACCGGTTTTGCATCAAGCACCGCCACCTGAGCCTCGTGGAGATTTGGAAACTCGCTGGCGCCGGTCAGCACTTCCTTGCGCCTGGCGATGTTGGCTTCGCGCACCGCGCGGGTCGCTGCCACCTTGCGCTGGATCAGGTTCTGCTCCAGCGCCGCGAACACGCCGCCGGCTTTCTCGATTTCCTGAAACGTTTGCCATGCGGTCTCGCAAAGCTCGCTTGTCAGGGCTTCGATGCCGCCGGAGCCGGCCGCGGGATCGGATACTCTGGCGAGATTGGATTCCTCAAGCAGCACCAGTTGCGTGTTGCGCGCCACGCGCCGCGCGAACGGATCGGGCAATCCCATTGCCAGCGTGTGCGGCAGCACGTTGATGCTGTTGGCGCCGCCGAGTCCCGCTGAGAAAGTCGCCATGGTCGCGCGCAGCATGTTCACGTAAGGATCGCGCCGGGTGAGCATTCGCCAAGCGGTATCGGCGGCGACGATCAACGGCATCGGCGCAAGCCCGCAGGCCTGCTCGACGCGCGCCCACAACAAACGCAGCGCGCGGAATTTCGCCATCGTCAGGAACTGGTCGGCATCGGCGCTGAGCCGCGCATAGACCATGTTCCTCGCCGCTTCCAGCGCAACGCCGGCACCCTCGATCGCGCGCAGATAGGCGAGGGCGGACGCCAGCACGAACGCCAGTTCCTGGGCTTCCGATCCGCCGGCATCATGGATCACCCGTCCGTCGGCGACCGCAAACGGGCCTTTAAATCCCATCGCGGCGAGGCCCTTGATCGCGCCGGTGACCGCGGGCACGATTTCAGGCCAGGTATAAGGACTGGACCCCCAGACGGCGCAGGCGCCGATCGGATCGAGGCCAAAGCGGATGTCGCACGCCGCAGGGCTGATGCCTTTACGCTGCACGTATTCGGCCAGGTGGATCGCCGCCATGCGCGACTGCGGGCCGACCTGAAGCTCGATCGCAATGCCAGCATCGATAAAAACGCCGTCGAGAGCCTTCTCGATCGCGTCAGCCGTTGGATCCATCCCAAAACCGTAAGCGCCGTTGGCGCCCGCGAACACCAGCGTCAGGCCGTTGGCGCCGTTCTCTAGATCGTGGAGCGCCTGCGCGTTTGCTGCTGCGGCGTCGGGATGATCGATGCGCTGCATGATCCGCCAGGGCGCGGCCGCAGGCCGGCCGGCGATCGGGGCGGCATCGCGGGCGCGGCGGTAGATCGGCTCGATCCGCAAACCGTCATAGGTCTTGCCGACGAGTTTCTCGAACGGCGCGCCCTTCAGCACGCCGTCGACCAGCTTGCGCCAGTCGTCAAAGCTCGCGGGCGCGAAATCCGCGGCGAGGGGCAGGTCAGAGGTCTCAGATGTCATTTCGCAGGCCGCTCCCGGGCGCCGTTATTCGCCGCCGAAATTGCCACGGGCCGACCGCCAAGCCAAACGGTTGTTTTCGCGATGAAACGCCACGGTAAACGGCCCTGGCCCGTCGCGACCGGCTCGCAGGCAATTTCACTCCCCGACGCGCTCAAACGAGGCCGGGTAATCGTTCGATCCCTTCGGCCGGGAGCTGCGCCAGCGCGGATGCGACGCTGCGTCCCGTGATCACGCGGTCCGGCGCGATCTCCGCCAGCGGCACCAGTACGAAGGCGCGTTCGAACAAACGGGGGTGCGGCAGCGTCAGTTCCGGCTTTTGCATCGAAACATCGTCATAGGCGATCAGATCGAGGTCAAGCGTGCGCGGTCCCCAGCGCCTCTCGTTGGCGCGATCGCGGCCGAATTTCGTCTCGATCTTGTGCAGCGTGAACAGCAGCGCGTGGGGATCAAGGCTGGTGTCGATTTCGATGCAGGCATTGATGAAGCGGGCCTGCTGCTCGTCACCCCAGGGTGGCGTGGCATAATCGGAGGACCGCGCCAGCAGCACGGCCTGCGTCATGCCGCAAATGTTGGCGATCGCCTTCTGGAACGTCGCGCGGACATCGCCGACATTGCCGCCAAGCGCGATCAGGGCGTTAGCCATGCGGCTGGGATTGCCGGGTGCGGGTCAGGACCACGCCGACATCGTCGAAGATCGCGGCGATCGGCGCATGCGGCTTGTGGACGGTGACCTTGATGGCGCTGATCTTCGGAAATGCCGCCAGGACGGCATCGGCGACGGCGCCGGCCGCGCGCTCCAGCAATTTGTAGTTGGCATCCTTGAAGGCCGAGGTCGCCGTTGCCACCACATTGGAATAGGAGACGGTATCGGCGAGACGATCGGTGCGCGAGGATTCCGACAGATCGGCGGAGAGCTCGAGATCGATGACAAAACGCTGCCCGACCTCGGTCTCATGGTCCATGACGCCGTGCCGGGCATGGATGACGACGCCGGTGATGAAGATCGTATCGCTCATTCCTTGTCCCAAATCGCGGTGGCCACACGCAAGGCTTGTACCGTTTCCGAAACGTCGTGGGTCCGTATGATCCGTGCGCCGCCCCTGGCTGCTATCAGATGGGCGGCGATCGAGCCACCCAGCCGCTGATGCGGCTCGGACGGCGACACCGAACTGATGAAGCGCTTGCGCGATGCGCCGACCAGCAGCGGAAGGCCGAATTTGCCGAGTTGGTCCAGCCGGGCCAGCACCGTCATGCTCTGCTCGGGTGTCTTGCCGAAGCCGATGCCGGGGTCGAGCACGATATTTTCCGTTGAAATGCCGGCCTTCGCGGCTGTCTCGAGCGAGTGCGCGAAAAATCCGGCAATATCCGCCATGATGTCGATGCCGGCATCGGCGCGGTCGCGGTTGTGCATGATGACGATCGGGCAATGGCGCGCGGCCAAGAGCCTGGCCATGTCGGGGTCGCGCTGCAGACCCCAGACGTCATTGGCGATGGTTGCCCCCGCGTCAAGCGCCCAGGCGACGACGGCCGATTTCATGCTGTCGATCGAGACGGGAATGCCGAGGGAAACAACATCGGCCAGGATCGGCTGCAAACGTTGCAGCTCTTCCTCCGCGGAAACCGGCTCCGCGCCATAGGGGCGGGTGGACTCGGCGCCGATGTCGATGATGTCGGCGCCCTCGGCAATCATGCGGCGGGCCTGTGCCAGCGCATGCTCCGGTAAAATGAATTGTCCGCCGTCCGAAAAGGAGTCCGGCGTGATATTGAGGACCCCCATCACGGCCGGATATGGCCGGGACAAGAGCGCCTGCCACGTCAGATGATCGGCCGAGGCGGCCGCGGGGGCGGTTCTGGGCGAGGTCGCGATCATCCGGTCGCTTTGCGCGGTCGGGGCAGGGGAGTCAAGATGCGAGCAGCGCTGAGGTCGCACCGCTGCCGGGGGTAGGCCTGCGGCAGATCCCGGTCAGTACGTGATTTTGGGCTGCAGCCTGCGCGCTTTTTCGATCAGCTGCTCGACCGACCTTTCCGAGGGCAGGACGCGGACGAGTTTGCGCCTGGTATTCACTTCCTTCATGTTCTGGGCCAGGCGCGCGGGGTTACGGAGGGCGAGTTCGCGAACCGTGGTGACGCCCGCGGCACGCACCAGGCCTACCTTTGCCTTGCCCATGCCCGGAATCCGCATGTAGTCCGAAACGTTCGCCCATTCGAGCAGTTGCTGCTCGCTGATGCCGGTTTTCGCCGCAAGCGACTTACGCCCCTTTACGGTCCGCGCCGCCTCAAGCAGCCCGTCCGTCGTGCGAATGCCCAGCGATTTCAGTTTGGAAGCGGCGTAGGTGGGTAAGCCGTCAATCTTGGAGATTGGGTATGTCATGATACTCGATGTGAAAGGTGCTTTAAGCGAACTGACTGAGGCCCGGGGTCCCTGCGATGATCTCGCCCATTCGATCCGCACCGATTTTGTCTCGGCCGAACCGAAAAAGTTCACGTGCGACGCTCTGAATCTCGCTCATTCCCAAGCCAAGTCCCATCAGTTTGGTACCGAGCGCCATCAGTCCCCCGCCCATCAACATTCCGAGACCACCACCGTTGTCCGAGGCGGAGATCGCGGCCTCTGCGCCAGGAATCTCGTTAATCAAGGCCTGGACCGAATTGGACGGCCCCTCTTTGCGAAGAAAATCTAAAATAATGCCGATGGTTTTTTCGGCCACAACATCGCTGATGCTGGCCTTTGCAGCCAGCCGTCCGATCAATTCGTCCATCGTGCCCCGCCCCTCAGCCGGTTACGTGCCGGATCCTTGCTTGTGAATTTATCTTGATCTGATGCGATGCGAATTACAAGCGATGACCGCATTCGAAATTGCGATTCAACCACGATCGCCTGAGAAGTGTTGCAGCAATGCAAGAGCACGCGCGAGTTTGGCGCGGTCGCAGGGTGAGTTTCGTTTCAATTTTCATGGGCTCAACCACGGAAAATCGGTCGCACGCGCGTCGACCGAGCGGTTTTCCGACCGGCCGGGGCGTTGACCGATTTCAATCGGCTTGCAAGATGCTGTATAATTCCGGTGCTTGGCGACTGCGGCACAGATGTGCCCGACGAGGCGATGCAATGGCGACATCCGATACTCCGACGGTCGACACCGACGAGAGGATTTTTATTGGCAAGGGCGAGCAGCCGGCGTGGCTGACGCTTGCGCTTGCCAATCGCCATGGCCTCGTCACCGGCGCGACCGGTACGGGAAAAACCGTCTCGCTGCAGGTGATGGCCGAGGGATTTGCACGTGCAGGCGTTCCGGTATTCGCGGCTGACATCAAGGGCGACCTATCGGGCATCTCCGAAGCGGGCGAACCGAAGGATTTTATCCTCAAACGAGCCGGCGATATGGGCCTTCGCTTCCAGCCTGACCAGTTTTCGACCGTGTTTTGGGACGTTTTCGGCGAGCAGGGGCATCCGGTGCGCGCAACCGTCTCCGAAATGGGGCCGCTCTTGCTCTCGCGCATGATGGATTTGAACGACGTCCAGGAGGGCGTGCTGAACATCGCGTTCAGGGTCGCCGATGAACAGGGGTTGCTGCTGCTGGATATGAAGGATCTGCGGGCGATGCTGTCTTTCATTGCCGAGCACGCCGCCGAGCTGACCACGCAATATGGAAACGTCTCGAAGCAGACGGTGGGAACCATCCAGCGTCAGCTTCTGGTGCTGGAAAATCAGGGCGGCGCGAAGTTCTTCGGGGAGCCGGCGCTGGCGCTGAAGGATTTCATGCGCACGGACCGTGACGGCCGGGGCATGGTCAACATTCTGGTGGCAGACAGGCTGATGCAGAGCCCGCGCCTGTACGCAACTTTCCTGCTGTGGATGTTGTCTGAGCTGTTTGAGGAGCTGCCGGAGGCGGGCGATCCGCCAAAACCCAAGCTCGTGTTCTTCTTCGATGAAGCGCACCTGTTGTTCGACGATGCGCCCAAGGCGTTGATGGACAAGATCGAACAGGTGGTGCGGCTGATACGCTCGAAGGGTGTCGGCGTTTATTTCGTCACGCAAAACCCGGTCGATGTGCCGGACAAGGTGCTCGCCCAGCTGGGCAATCGTGTCCAGCATGCGCTCCGCGCGTTTACCCCGCGCGACCAGAAGGCGGTCGCGGCGGCTGCCCAGACGTTCCGGCCCAATCCCAAGCTCGACACCGCCAAGGTGATTACGGAGCTCGGCAAGGGCGAGGCATTGGTATCGTTTCTGGAAGGCAACGGCGTGCCGGCGATGGTTGAGCGCGTCATGATCCGGCCGCCGACGGCGCGGATCGGACCGATCACGCCTGAGGAACGCAAGGCGATCATGGACAACAGCCCCGTAAAGGGGAAATACGACACCACGATCGATTCCGAATCCGCCTATGAGGTGCTGCAGAAGCGGGTGTCCGGAACCGTGGCGGGCAGCGCCGGAGGCGAAGGAATTCTGGCGCAGATTGGTGGAATCGTCGGGACGATTTTCGGCACCAATGTGTCCAGGGGCAGACTGTCGACCGGCCAGCTTATCGCGCGAAACGTGACGCGCTCGGTCACCAACAAGGTGGTCGGCGGGGTAGCCGCCGATCTCGGCAAGTCGGTCGGTGGATCGGTCGGCGGATCGGTCGGGCGGGCCATCGTGCGCGGCGCGCTCGGCGGACTGCTGCGGCGATAGAATTCTTCCTCCTTGCGGCGGCGCGTAGTCTCGCCTCCGGTTTTTGGAAAGTGACGTGTGCTGAGATATCCGTCGTTGCGAGCGCCGCTCGATATTCTTTTCCTGGTCTGCTGCATCGTGCTGACCGCCGACGTTCTCGGTCCGGAACTCTTCGGGAGCGGAAAGACAAAGGACTATCCGCTCTGGTTCTGGGCCGGGCAGCAGGTCCTGCACGGAAAGGATCTCTATCCCGGCGACCCCAACACGTATTTCGAATTCATCTATCCGCCGCTGTCGGCGATCTTGCTCGCGATCCCCAGCTATTTCGGCAAAATCCCGCTCTATTTATGCTTGTCAGTCCTCAACGCGGTTGCGTGGTGGATGACGGGGCAGCTTTCAAACGCGATGACGGGGTCCGGCAGGATTCCGAATCCATGGCTGGAGGCACTGCCGGCCATTGTCTCGATATCCTTTGTCTTTGACATGTTCGATCTCGGCCAGCCGAACCTGATTCTGCTTGCGATGATGCTGTTGGGGTTCTGGCTGCTGCAGCATGGCCGCCCGTGGGCCTCGGGAAGCATGTTTGCGCTCGCGACCGCGATCAAGGTTTTCCCGATAGCCGTGTTTCCTTATCTGCTGTGGCGAAGGCAGTGGGCGTCGGCGGCGGGCATGGCGGTGTTCCTCGGAGTTTTTCTGTTCGTTGTTCCAGCGCCCGTTCGCGGATTCCAGCACAATATTTCCGAGCTGAAGACCTGGTATCAGGGAATGATTGGGTCGAGTTCGGAGCAAGGCTTCGGACAGCGTGGTGAGCAGAACTGGTCGTGGGTCAACCAATCCATCATCGCCGTGACGCATCGGCTGACGCGGCCGGTCAACTACAACCAGGACAATCCGGCCAGGCCGCCCGCCTACATGAATCTGGTCGATCTCGATTTCAAGACGGCCAATTGGGTTGTGATCGGAGTTTCGATCGCAATCGGCCTTGGATTTATCGCCGTGATGCCGGCGCGTTCACGCAGGACGCCTCTGTCCGACGCCGAGGAACTCGGTATCCTGTTCTGCCTGATGACGGTGGCGTCGCCGCTGGCCCGGCAATATTATTTTATGTGGTTGTTCTTTCCGGTGACCATCCTGATGCACCGGGCAGCCTATGATCCCCGTGCCGCCGTACGCAGCGGAACCTGGGTCGCGCTGGCGATCGCCGGTGTTGTGGCTTGCCTGTCGCTTCCGGTGTTCCCGACTGACCTGCAGGCCTACGGAAACAACCTGGTGGCGACCGCCGCGATTGCCGGGGCGCTGGTGTGGCACATCCTGCACCCGCCGACAAATGGCGCGGTCAGCTCCTTGTCTCCCGCGGCCGGCACGCTACAAGCTGAAATCAAGAAGAAACCCTAACCCAAGGGAAGACAGGCATGTCCGACGCGCCACAACTTCAAACGGTCCTCGACCGCATCGACGCCGATTTCGATAGCTGCCTTGAGCGGCTGTTTGTCCTGTTGCGGATCAAGTCGATCTCGGCCGATCCGGCCTTTGCCGGAGATTGCAAGGCGGCGGCCGATCATCTTGCCAGGGATATTGCGACGCTCGGATTCGCCAGTGAGGTCAGGCCCACCGCGGGTCATCCGGCCATCGTCGCCAGGAGCAACGTCAAGAGCAACGACAAGAGCAACGGCAAGGGAAATGGCGGCGGGCGGCCGCACGTCCTGTTCTACGGTCACTACGACGTACAGCCGGTCGATCCGCTCAATCTCTGGAATCGCCCGCCGTTCGAACCCGCCGTTACCGATCATGCCGACGGACGGAAAATCATCGTCGCGCGCGGCGCCGAGGACGACAAGGGCCAGTTGATGACCTTCGTCGAAGCCTGCCGCGCCTGGAAGGCGGTGACGGGTTCGCTGCCGGTCGACGTGACCATCGTCATCGAAGGCGAGGAGGAAATCGGATCGAAGCACTTCGTTCCGTTTCTCGAGAGCAATAAGGACGACCTCAAGGCGGACTACGCGCTGGTCTGCGACACCGGCATGTGGGACCCGAACACGCCTGCGATCACCACCTCGCTGCGTGGACTTGTTTACGACGAGGTGAAGATCAAGGCCGCCAATCGGGATCTGCACTCCGGCATCTTCGGTGGCGGCGCGCAAAACCCGATCCGGGTATTGACGCGCATCCTTGGCGGCATTTTCGATCAAGACGGCCGCATCACCATCCCTGGCTTCTATGATGGCGTCAGGGATCCGCCTGCCGAGATTCTCGCGCAGTGGGAAAAGCTCAATCTGACGGCTGACACCTTTCTCAAGCCGATCGGGCTTTCGCTTCCCGCCGGCGAGAAGGGGCGTTTGCTGATCGAGCAAATCTCCTCGCGCCCGACCTGCGATATTAACGGGATCGTCGGGGGCTATACCGGGGAAGGGTCAAAGACGGTGATCCCGGCCGAGGCCTCTGCGAAGGTATCGTTCCGGCTGGTGGAAGGGCAGGACCCCGACAAGATCCGAAAAGCATTTCGCGACTTCGTGACCGCGCGGCTCCCCGGAGATTGCAAGGCGGAGTTCACCAGTCATTCCAGTGCGCCGGCGATCGCGCTCGACTGGAACATGAAGCCGCTCGCCGCCGCAAGGCGTGCATTGACGGATGAGTGGGGCAAGGAGGCCGTCCTGATGGGCTCCGGCGCCTCGATCCCCATCGTCGCCGATTTCAAGCGTACCCTCGGCCTTGATACGGTGCTGGTGGGTTTTGGACTCGACGACGACAACATCCATTCGCCGAATGAGAAATACGACCTCAAGAGCTTTCACAAGGGCATTCGCTCGTGGGCGCGGATTCTTGCCGCGCTCGCGGAATCCCCGCGCTGATCGCGGGCACCCTTGCGGGACCGCGCCGCCCGATCAAAGGCGCAGTACGGGCGCTCAAAATAAAAACGCCGCCCGGGATTGGGCGGCGTTTTGATTCGGTGTGCAGAGGTTGTTGAATTCGATACTACACTGAAATCCAGATTTTTCAATTCTTGTAGCCGGGATCGAGGCGTTCGACCTTGCGCAGCAACGCCGGCCATACCAGCGTGGTCGAGCGCAGTTCCTGCCGCTCGGGGTTGGCGAGCAGGCTGGTGTTCTTGTCGACCACCGCCGGATCGACGGGATAGGCAGTAGGCCCGAGCATCCGGGTGCGCACCTGCATGGTGCAGGCCCGCTCCAGGTGGAACATGCGCTCGAAGGCGGACGCGACGGAGCGGCCGACCGTCAGCGTGCCGTGATTGCGCAACAGCATGTGGTTCCTGTTGCCGAGGTCCCGCTGCAGGCGCGGGCGTTCGTCATGGTCGAGCGCGATGCCTTCATAATCGTGATAGGCGAGATCGTAGGTCACAAGCTGCGCGGTCTGGTTCAGCGGCAGCAGCCCTTCCATGCAGCTTGCCACCGCGGTGCCATCGGGCGTGTGCAGATGCAGAACGCAGCCGGCGTCCTCGCGAACCTCATGGATCGCCGAATGAATCGTGAAGCCGGCCGGGTTGATGCTGTAGGGGCTCTTGGTGAGCTGGTTGCCGTCGAGGTCGACCTTGACCAGGCTGGAAGCGGTGATTTCGTCGAACATCAGCCCGTACGGATTGATCAGGAAATGATGTTCCGGACCCGGCACCCGTGCGGAGATGTGGGTGTCGACCAGATCGTCCCAGCCGTAATGGGCGATGAGGCGGTAACAGGCGGCAAGATTGACGCGCTGGCTCCATTCGCCATCCGTCATTTCCGACGGCACTTCCTTCAGGCGAGCTTCCGCAGGCGACATGACCGGTTTCTCCCGTTTGGCTGATGATGTTGAAGCCTATTCCCGCGGCAGGATCGCAGCAAGCCGCGGCACTGGCGTGGCAGTTATGCTCTTGTAGGGACGGTTCCGCTTCAGGGGGCGGGAATCGCCAGCAGGCTGGAGATGCTGCGACCGCGGATATCGTAGACGCGGGCAAACACCACGTCGTCACGCTTGATTTCCACCATCACCGGCGCGGTCAGGCCCTTGCAGTAGAATTCTCCAAGGGTCATCGCAAAATCGGCGGCATGGCTGTCCCAGCCGATGGTGAAGTCGGGGCCGAGCGCGACCTGGGCAGGACGCTGCGGACCGCACACCGCGACCTTCCATTTGCGTCCGCGTGGGGGGACTTCCTGCCGCTCGGTTAGTTCTTCGCGCAGGCCATCGGACGCCTGCTTCAGCGCGAGGCCCCAGTAATCCAGCATGAAGTAATCGTCGGCGCCGCGCACCGTGCCCGCGATGTGATTGAAGTGGGTGTATTGGTAGGGGTGCAGCCGGATCATTTCGCCAAGCGGCAACAGCAAGCCGAACGAGAAGACGGCGAGCGCGGCAGGCTGCCAGCTGCGGCGGTTCTCCCTGAGCCAGTTCATTCCCCAGGCGAATGCGGTGCCCGCGAGCACCGTCATCGGCGGAATCACAAAGATGAAATGGCGAATGCCGTTGTAAAGCGCGGGCCGCTTCACGATCGCAACCGCGATCGGCAGTACGGCCGCCAGTGTCAGCATCAGGAGGATGGTCTTGCGGCGGCCCGACACATCGGCGCGCGGCAACGCAAGCAGCGTGGCTACGACAGCGGCGATTGACAGGCCAAGCAGTACTTCGGGAAGTTGCAGGGCGAACAGGGTCGGAAGATACGACCACGGCATGTCCGGCACCGATACCAGCGCGCCGTCGAACATTTCCTTCCAGGGCTTCTCGAAGAAGTGCGAGAAATAAGTCGCGGCCTGGAACGGGTTGCCGGGCTCGATGATCGACCACGGCCAGATCAGCCCCATGACGAGGTAGCCAAGGATCAGGCCCGGCAGCAGCGCGTAGCCGACGCCTATGAACCGCCGGACGGCCTCACGCGCGCCCTGCGCGTGGATCTCCTCGAGCAACATCGGTAAAAAGCCGACCACCGCATAAATCAGGGCCAGCCCGCCGAGAATACGCGAACCGATCGACAGGCCGGCGCCAAGGCCGACGATCAGGATCGTCCGCGGCGAGGGCGACGGATATTCCTCGGCAACGCGGACCAGGCCAAGCATCAGGATCACCATCGCCACGGCGAACGGCGCATCCTTCGGATTCATGAACATGTGCCCGTAAAAGGTCGGGCACAGCACCAGCATCAGCAAGGCTGCAAGCCCGGCAAGGGGACCACCGACACGCCGGCCGAGCCGCCATGTGACCGCGAGGCCGATGATGCCGACGGTGGCGCCGAGCAGGCGGCGCGTTTCAAACAGCTCGAGCGGAATCACCTTGTGCAGCAGGGCCGCTGCCATGTCGAAGCCGCCGCCATACATATAGAGGTTGGCGAACGACAATGCGCCGGTATCCTTGAAACCGGAGCCGTACATCCGCAGCAGCAGATCGGCATATTCGGCGTGGGTATAATCGTCCCAGCCTAATCCATAGTCACGAAACGTGAGGCTTGCGATCAATCCGGCCGCGGCCAGCACGATGATTGCAAATTCGTCGCACGTCCGCTCCAACGAGCGCCGCGAAGGCGTATCGAGAGCCGAGGTAGTGATCGATGACATGGCTATTGGTAACCCGGTCCCCTGTGGCCCAGCTGACGCTCTTGGGCCTCATCCCCGGCATCCATATAGCGCAGTTCCATTACCAAGTAATTGGGAATTGTGGCGCAATTTCCCTGATGCAGCGCAGCAATGGTATGGTTTGTTCGGCTCAAGCGGCTTCCCCGGGGGAACTACTTGGGCAATTGCTGGTTGGCGAGGCGCACAATATGACGGTATCGTGGCTTTTGTGGCTTGCGAGTATTTTGAGCGCGGCCCGGGGGTAAGTTTGATGATGCTTGTGATGTTGGTCGCCGGGATTGGCTGCCTTTTGGCGGGCCTCCTGGCGATCGGTTTTGGAATCCCGGTAAAGGAATTCAGTTTCGGCAATACCCTGATCCTTTCGGGCGCTGTCGCTGCCTGCACGGGGCTCATTATCCTGGCGCTGTGGGTCGTCGTTCGGGAGTTGAAGGGCATTGCGCAGCGGCTTGGCCCTGCTGCGTCCTCGGATTGGGCGGGAACCGCCACACAACCGGCGGCCGCAACGCCGCAGCGCCGCCATGCGCCGGACGATGGCGGCTTCCTGTTCAGCCGCGATCAGCCGGCAGCGGAAGGTGCCGAAGGCGCCGGGTCAGATGCGCGCCCCTCGGCGCCGTGGCGCGACGAGGCGGCGGCGCGCAGCGCTCGCGGCGACACGCCGCCAGTGCCGGAGCCAGCCGAGGCCCCGCCCGCCGTCAAACCGCGGCGTAATCTGATGTTTTCCTCCACGTCGCGGAGGGAACGCGAGCGCGCCCAGGCGCGATCGGCCGATGCATCCACAAACGAGCCTGGTCCCACGACGGCCACCCCGTTGCCCGAAATCAGCGAGATGCCAGCGGCGACGTTCGATGACGCCTGGCCAAAATTGGATCGCTCAAGATCCACCGAAGCGCCTGTCCAGCGGCGCAGTGGACGGACGCCATCGACGTTTAGCGAGGCAACCTCCGTCGCGGCTGCGGCGGATCGCCATCCGCCGGCCTTGCCAACCGAGGATCAGCCGCCGCCGGTGACCGTTCTCAAGTCAGGCGTCGTCGATGGAATGGCTTACTCGTTGTATTCCGACGGTTCGATCGAGGCACAAATGCCGGAGGGCATGATGAGGTTCGCGTCGATCGACGAGCTGCGTTCGCACCTCGACCAGCGCCCCTGAGCAGCCCGAATTTCAAGACAAGCCCGGCCCGAAAAATACCCGCCGTTGTTCTTGTCACCGTCTGAGTAATCCGCTCATATTCCAAAGTAGTATGCGAATCCGGAAGTGTATTGGCGCTACGGGTTGCTGTACGACATCAATGATATCTTGTGAAATAGCGATCTGCAGAAGGTTCAGGCCATGACCGACGGTGCGAGCAAGAATTTCATCGACCTGACAGCGAACATCGTGTCGGCCTATCTCAGCAACAATCCGACGCCGGCGTCGGAGATTCCTGCCCTGATCAGCCAGATCCACGCGGCCTTGCTGCGGGTTTCGACCGGGAGGGTCGAGACGTCTCTGGAACCCGCCAAGCCCGCGGTCTCCGTCAAGAAATCGGTGACCCCGGACTATGTGGTTTGCCTCGAGGACGGCAAGCGCTTCAAATCGCTGAAGCGGCATCTGCGCTCGCAATACAACATGACGCCGGAGCAATATCGGGACAAATGGGGGCTGCCGCCGGACTACCCGATGGTTGCGCCGAATTATGCGGTGGCGCGTTCGCAGCTCGCCAAGAAGATGGGGCTCGGCCAGCAGCGGCGGCGCAAATAGTCAGGCATTCTCACGGCTCGGGCGCGAAGCTCCAATTCAGGCGCTCCGCAACTTTGCCGCGGCCGTTTCATGGCGGCCGATGAGCTCGGAATATTCCGCGATCGGACGCGGTCGCCCCAGCAGGTAACCCTGCACTTCATCGCAGGATGCATCGGCGAGAAAATCAAGCTGCGCCTTCGTCTCAACCCCCTCCGCCAGCACCGGCAGGCTGAGCCCATGTGCCAGCCCGATCACCGCGCGCACAATGGCGACCGACTGGGGATTGCTCTTCACATTGGAGATGAACGACTGGTCGATCTTGATCTTGTCGAACGGGAACGACTGCAGATAGGACAGCGACGAATAGCCGGTGCCGAAGTCGTCCATTGCGATGCGAACGCCGAGCGCCTTCAGGCGCCGCAGGATGGAGACGCCGCGGGCGAAATCATCGACCAATACGCCTTCGGTGATTTCGAGCTCCAAACGCGTCGGCGCAAGGCCGGTTTCGAGCAGCACCGAATGAACCAATGCCGCGAGGTCGCCGTGGCGGAACTGAATCGGCGACAGATTGACCGCGATTTGCAGCGGCCGCGACCACGATGCCGCCTCGCGGCAGGCCTCGCGGAGCACCCATTCGCCAATCTGCACGATGAGACCGCTTTCCTCGGCGACCGGAATGAACGTGGCGGGCGAAACCATGCCCCGCTGCGGATTGTGCCAGCGGACCAATGCCTCGAATCCGGTTATCGTGCCGTCGATCTTCGCCTGCGGCTGATAGACCAGACGGAGCTCGTCCCGGACGACCGCGGAGCCAAGCTCATGCTGGATGGTGCGCCGCTCGCGCAGCCGATTATCCATTTCGACCTCGAAGAAGCGCGTGTTGCCGCGGCCGGCGGTCTTGGCGCGGTAGAGTGCTGCATCGGCATTGTTGAGCAGTGACGTTGCGTCGGCGCCGTCGGCCGGGAAAATGGCAACGCCAATGCTGATGCCGACGCGCAAGTGCTGGCCGTTCAGTTCCAGATCGGTACCGACGGCTGCCTGGAGACGCCGGGCGAGAATTTCTGCGAGTGCCGGCTGATCACCGTTCGGCGTGATGAGCGTGAACTCATCGCCCCCGATCCGCGCCAGATAGGCGTCGCCGCCGAACGCGCGCAGCTGTTGCGACAGCTTGCGGAGCACGTCATCGCCGACCGCGTGACCAAACGTATCGTTGACCTCCTTGAAGCCATCGAGGTCGATGCTCAGCACGGCCAGCAATTCCCGGCTCTGCTTCGCTGCATCTATCGTGTGCGTGAGATGTTCGACGAACGCGGCGCGATTGGGCAAATCAGTGAGAGCATCATAGTGCGCCAGGTGCGCAATTCGGGCCTCGGCCTGCTTGCGCTCGGTAATATCCTCCGAAAGGCTGAGGAGGTAGCGCGGTTCGCCGGTCTCGTCCGGTATCGAAAGGTTCCTGGTTGTCAGGATGCGGGTGCCGTTGTGGCGGGTATGGACGATATGCTCGTCGAGGGTCTGCAAGTCGCGGGTGCGCGCCGCCTCGTCGGCGAGCGGAAACAGGTCGCTTGAGGCGTCCGTGTTGGAAAAGCCGTTGACCTGCTTGCCGATCAAATCGCCGCGCGCGATCCCGAAAATGGCTTCGGCGGTGCGATTGATGAGGACGTAGCATCGATTTCTGGCATCCTTGACCGCGACCGAAACAGGCATGTTCTCGATGATCCTGTCGAGGAATTTCTGGGTGCGGCCAAGCTCTGCGCTGGAGGCATTGAGGGCTTCCAGCTGCCGAAAATGGATAAGCGAAATCATCAGGCCGGCAAACGCCAGCGCGAGAAACAGACCCAATCCGGTGCCGGCGCTCAGCCAGATCGCCTTGCGCTGAAAGGGCGACACGGGCACGTCGATTACAAATGCGCCGATGACGTCATTGAGATGCCACTGCGGTTTGTCGGGCTGCAGCGCGTTGTGGCAGCTCACGCAACTCTGTTCCTGCGCCATGGTCGGATAGACCGTTCGGAATGTCAGTTCGCCGCCGATGTCGAGCAGTTCGGATACCGGTTTTGGGTCTGGCATCGTTGCGAAGGCAGTGAGGGTCTCGGCCATTCGGCCGTCCGTCGGCGGCGTCGAGATTTCCCGTCCCGGCATGCCAACCGAGCGAAGGCGAAACTCGGCATTGTCGCCGTTGCGCTTGTTGAAAGCTTCAATCGCATGAGCTCGAAAGGACGCCGGAACCGGTGCGTCTCCTCCAAATTGCGACCGGATCGCCGAATAGTTGGCGACGAAGGCGTCGACCAGTTGGAGCGCGGTGATCTTTTCGCTGCTCTTGTGGTCCTTGAACCAGTTCAGGCTGAAATAATAGAATCCATAGCCGACCGCGACGGACAACACTGCACAGATGCTCAAGTGCAGAAAAAAGCCGCGACCCGATCGCGATCGCACGAAGCGCCAGACAGCTGGAATCGTAATCATCCGTCAACTCTTGGTTGTCCGCGGATGATGCGATGAATGCCTTAAGGACAGGTTGACCGCCGGTGGCCGCCACCGGCGCAAATGTTCAGGCGCATGCGGCCCCTATCAATCACGGCTTCGTGAATGCCGGATGTGATCCCCGCAGATCAGGACGTCGTGGCGAGCGTTTCGCGAGCGTCGGTGCGAATTCGCTCGACCATCGCGCGCAGGCCGTTGGAGCGTTGCGGCGTGAGATGCTCGCGGAATCCAAATTCGTCGAACACGGCAATGGCATCCGTCGAAAGAATTTGCTGCGGCGTGTGGCCCGAATAAAGCGTCAGCAGAATTGCGATCAATCCGCGCACGATATGGGCGTCGCTGTCGCCCCGATACTTTAGTAACGGTTCGCCGGTCGCGCCGCGGTCGATTTGCTTCGACAGCCAGACCTGGCTGGCGCAACCATGCACCTTGTTCGCGGCGGAATGCTCGGCTTCCGGCATCGGATCGAGCGTCCGGCCGAGCTCGATGACATACCGATAACGGTCATCCCAGTCGTCCAGCAACGCAAAGTTTTCCCGGATTTCGTCGATAGTCATCGTGTCCCGCGCTCAATCCCAAGATCAATATATAGGACCGAAGGCGGACGAAAGCGATATTGCCAGACCAAAAAGGCAACCTGTTCCCGCCTTGTTTCAGGGCAATGGCGCTGGTCCGCCCCTCCATTCCACCTGCATGTCATCAGGCGTCAGTGTGTCGCGCGGCGAACCTTCCACAAGCGCAGTTTCGGCATTCTCCATGCCGGCGATCGAGCCGGTATGGTCGGGCGAACGCTTGTCGTCGGTGGAATGTTTGTCGTCGGGTGGACGCTTGTCGTCAGGTGAATGCTTGTCGTCGGGTGAACGCTTGTCGAGGATGATCTGGTATAGCTTGCGCGCGCCGGCCTGGGCGCGCTGGCCGATCACGGTCGCGGCCTGGCCGCCGACCTCACATGCCGCCGGCTGGCGCTTGCAGAACTGGCTCATGTCGGAGACCGCCGCGGTGGCAGCGGACACGGCTTCGGACGCGCCCAATTGCGGCAGCTTGTTCGATTCGGGGGTCTTGTCCCTGGGCAACAGCACGAGCACGAGCCCGATCCAGAACACCAAGCGAAGCAGAAAAAACATCTCGCGACTCCGGCCGCCTCTTCGATCGTGTTGCAATCGACAACCGTCGATAAATCGCAAGTATTTGCATTGAAGTTAAATCTTTGACAATTCGCAAAAAATTCCAATGTTTTGATTCGGCGTAAATTTTCGATTGACGACGTTTTTTTGGGTGAGGAACCGGCGGCCCGGGCCGCATCCACCATTTCGAAACCATACCGGATCATTGCCGGAAACCCGGCGTTCACCATCTGCGTTGATTGAACGGCTTCGCGGTGCTCGAAAGGCTCGCGATGCTACCGTGTTCGGCTGCAAATCTGCGCGCCTTAGCGTTCGCTTAATTTCGCTCTGACACGGTGGGTTAACGACAAGGGGCGTTTCGGCGCGTCTGTTCCACGCACAAGCCGGGGCGCGAGATCCGTGACAGTTTTGAGTATCATCCACGATTGTCTCGATGCGCTGCTGCATCCTTCGGCACGATATGATGCGTTGACCCGCGCCCGGCATCGCGCGTTCATCGCGCCGCGACTGCTGGGAAGCCTTGCGGCCTTCGCGGCGTTTCCGGTCTATCTGGCGATGCGCGGCGCGCCTACCGCCCTTGAGGTTGCGGCCTTCGCCTGGCTGATCGCTCCCATTTTACTGTCGTGGTTTTTGTCGCGCACGGGCCGCTACGAGGGAGCCTGCGTTCTTTCGTCGCTGGCGCTCGCCGGTCTGGTCATGACGCTGGCAACGACGACCGGGGGCATCGAATCCTTTGCCGCGATCTGGCTTGTCGTTGTCCCGCTTGAGGCTGCGCTTTCGGGCTCGCGCCGGGCGGTTGCGTTTGCGTCCGCGCTGGCGCTGGGCTGTGCTTCCCTGCTGATCGTGCTTGGGCATTTCCAGATGTTGCCGGCGCCGGAAGCAAATCCGGGCCTGCGCGCCATCTTCGTGGCGGCGGGTGTCGCGTCGGCGACGCTCTACGCCGCCGGGCTCGCATTCGGTGCCGAATCGCTGGCGCACACCAGCGTCTCGTTGCTCAATGTCGAGGAGGATCGGTACCGCCTGCTGGCACGAAATATGAGCGACGTGATTTCACGCCATCTCCGCAACGGCGAGGTGCAGTTCATTTCGCCTGCCGCTGAATTGATGCTGGGAATGCCGGTTCCGCTGCTGCTGGGGCACGGTCTCTTCGACCGCGTCCATGTCGCTGATCGTCCAGCCTATCTCACCGCGCTTTCGGATGCCGCGCGCGGCGGCGAGGCGCGTAGCGTCGAATTTCGTCTCAGGCGGGATACGCCGGGCGGCCGCGAGCGGGGTCAGGGCAGCCAGGTGGATTTCATCTGGGTGGAAATGCGTTGCCGGCCGCTCGAACAGGCGCCCAGGACGGCGACCCCGTCCGAAGCCGAGGTGGTCGCGGTGATGCGCGACGTCACCGACCGGAAAAACCAGGAGCAGGCACTCGATCTGGCGCGGACCGCTGCCGAGAATGCGGACGCGTCCAAGACCCGCTTCCTTGCCACCATGAGCCATGAACTGCGCACGCCGCTCAACGCCATTATCGGCTTCTCGGAGATGATCGCTCATGAAGACGCGTTGATGCTGGATTCGGCGCGCCGCAAGGAATATGCCCAACTGATCCATGATTCGGGCCAGCATCTGTTGTCCGTCGTCAACGGCATTCTCGACATGTCCAAGATGGAGTCCGGCAATTTCGAGATTTCGCCGGAGCCGTTCGCGCCGCGGGCCGCGCTTCTCAATTGCTGCAATCTCCTGGCCCTGAAGGCGCGGGAGAATGCGATCGACCTCGTCGCCCGCGCGCCGGACAATCTGCCGGTCATGAGCGGCGATCCGCGCGCGTTCAAGCAGATTGTGCTGAATCTGGTCTCCAATGCCATCAAGTTCACCGAGCGCGGCGGCTCGGTAACGGTTTCGGCCGGCGTCGAGGGACCGCGGCTGGTACTTCGCGTCGTCGATACCGGCGTCGGCATCGCCGCGGAGGACCTCAAGCGGATCGGCGATCCCTTCTTCCAGGCCGGGAAGACCTACCAGCGGCGGCACGAAGGTACCGGCCTCGGGCTGTCGATCGTGAAAAGCCTGGTTGGGCTGCATGGCGGCGAGATGACCGTGCAAAGCAAGATTGATGAAGGCACCTCGGTTACGGTCGCGCTGCCGCTGACGTTCGCGGCGCAGGCGGCGCAGCCCTCAAGCAATGTCGCGACGCTCGCCCCGCCGTTGCGGTCCGCCATTCCAGACCAAGCTTTCCAGGTGAAGAAAAGTGCCTAGACAAATTTCCAGGGACGACGATATGCCGCGCCGCCGTCGCCGCGCCAAGGCGGTCGCGGTTGACGCGGGGGCGGAGCGCGGCCTGGTGATGCGAATCTTGCTGCACAGTCCGAAAGACATGATTGCGGGTGCCCTCGCATTCGCAGCCGTCAGCGCCATTGTCGCCAACGCCCTGTTCCTGCAGGCGGGGCGCCATCCGGCGCCAATGTTCGGCTCGGTCACCGCCATGCCGGCGGTAGCCGCGGCTGCCAATCCACTGCCGCGTCCGCGCCCGGTGGATGCCGACACCGCGCAATCCGATTCCAGACCTGCGGAGCCGCGAGCCGCCGATCCACTGGCCAATGCGATCAAGACGACCGGCACCGCGCCGGTTATGCCGGCCGCGGTCCCGCGGCCGCCCGCGACTATTCCGGTGTCCTCCCACAACGACCCCGCCGCTATCCTTGGCACGGGCCCGCGGCGGGTGGCCGCGGTGCAGCGTGCGCTCACGGAATACGGCTATGGCCAGTTGAAGCCGACCGGCACCGCCGGTTCGGACACCCAGGCCGCGATTCAGAAATTCGAACGGGCGCGGAAACTTCCGGTGACGGGCCAGGTATCCGATCGGCTGGTGCGCGAATTAACGGCGATGATTGGCCACCCGATCGACTAGCGCTCCGATTCCGAAGTTCGCAAACCTGCCGGGCACCCTCCGATGCGAACTTCGGAATCAAAGGAGCACTAGCAAAATATAGTTGCCAGTGCGGTTTCGAATTTGAAGTTCCTATGGCGAACCTGGCCGCGAAACCGATAGGAACTTCAAATTCACCGCACTAGCGTCATACAAGCGGCTGGCCTATCGTCGATCGCATGCGATTGAAATCCAGCATATGGGTGGCGGCCTATTTGCGCCGCTGCCAGACCGCGGGCGTCTTTGGCGCCGTGCGCCGGCGAGGCGCGGAGGAAGCCGGTGCCGTGTTCGTCAAGGTGGCGCTGCTCGACGGCAGTGCCATGCTGTACGTGCCGGCGCCGCAGACGGTTTATGACGACAGCCGGCCGATCGAGCGGTTTTTCATGCCGACATCGAAAGAGCCTGTGGCGGAACAGTCGGTCGAAGAACGCCTCCAGAAGGAAATCCGGTTCGATCCCGACGCCTGGATCGTGGAGACCGAGGACCGGGCAGGGCGGCATTTTCTCGATTTGGCGCGAGACTGAGAATCCCGGGCACGATCCGGACCCCAGGGCCGCGTTAGCGCAAAACGGGGACCGGTTTTCCCTCAAGACAAATGCGAAGCGGTTGCCCGGAAATCATGCTCGGACAATCTATCGTCGCGAGCCCTGCGAGCCCGTCCGTGGGATCACGCCAGTACCGGATGTTTGCGCCGCGGGGCGGGTTTGGGTGGTCGCCGGCCGCGAGCGATGGCGTTCGTCGTCGTAGAGCGAGGGACGGAACTTGGCACGGCTGACAACCATGGTCGAGCCGCGCCAGGCGGCCAGCATCACCAGCGCGGATCGCTCACTCAATATGTCGTACAGACGTGACAGCCGGTAGACGGTGTGAACGGACGTACCGATTTCCGGCTTGAGAAACAGCAACACCCGCTGGAAAACCGGGCTCGGCATGCCAAGCGCCTTGGCCGCGCAGGCCAATGGCTCGCCACCGGGATCGTTGACCACCTGGGTCGAGACTTTCCACGGCAATATCAGGGTTTCGCCGAGTTCGAGGGTGAAGTTTTCGACGTCGGAGGCAAACGCCGCCATCTCCAGCGTCTCGATGGCGCGTTTCGCGCGCGAGGCCGGGATTTGCGGCGAAGCCTTCAACGGCGTGTCGGCAAGATTGTGCAGGATCAGGGCGCGCTCGCTGGGGCCGGTGCCAAAAAACAGGCTGGTGATTTCGGCGGCGTCCGCGGGCTGCATCGACAAATTCGTAGCTATCCGCAGTTGCGCATCGCTCAGCGCCTTGACCACCTGCGGCGCCGCTGAAGGACTTGCAGGATCAGAGCCCGCAGGAATCTCCCGGGCAGGCGGCACGCGCGGATCGGGTTGAGATGGTTTCAGTCCGAGCTGCCTCAACACCGGGATCGGCGTGTCCGGATAGACCGCAAGCCGCGCCCGCACGGCCGCGCGCGTGGCATCGTCAACCTGATCGATCAGGCGGGAGGTGAGCTCGACAAATTGCCGCGCTTCCTCCTCGCTGTGCGTGCTGGCCTGAACATAGAGATCGGTAAGCACGCGAAGCAAAGTGGGGCGGATATCGACGCCCTCTCGGCGGGAGAGTGTCATCAACCCGTCGAAGCCGGGGAACAGCGGAGAAGTCGTCATGTCAGGGTACGCGACTGAGTAATTTTCTTCGCGCCAGCCTAGTCGGCTTGCTTTAACAGGGCGTTAAGGAAAACAATCTGTGAACCGGCATCGTCGTATTTGCGCCATCGCGGGGCATGTCTGCGCCAAACCGGACCGGGCGCAAGGCATTAAGATGCCGTTAACCACGTCCTGTTCTTAATGATGGCCTGTCGCCGGCAAATCGCGTCAGCAGAGAGAGTTTGGCATGGGCACCATCATTGAATTTCCGGCGGATGCGGCATCGCGACGGCCGGGCTCAACCATGGATGGCGCCCCGTACACAGGGTTGGGTACCGTCCTGATCCTTCCCGTCGTCCGGATCGAGCGCCAGCCCGAGGAAACCAGCGGTGGCAGCGGACCGGAAGAAGGTACTGCTCCCGGCCGCCGCCGTCGCAGGCGCTGACATCGGACATTCGATATGCCGGAGACGTGTTTTCCGATCCGGACCAGACCGCGGACCGCCGGCTCTGCATCGGTCCTGATGTTGTTCTCGATCGGCCTGGCGCTCGGAGGGTGCAGCGGTGGCGATTTCGGCCGCACCCGACAGGATTTCCTCAACGACGACATGCATCGCTGGATCGGCGCCGAGGCAACCGGCAGCGTTGGGATGCCGGCGTCGCAGTTCCAGCTCACCGATGGCGAACGCCAGCTTCGCGATCTGGCCTATCCGCTGATCGAACCGCCGCATTCGCGTCCTGCCTGGAAGAGCGTGTTCGGCGATTACCAGGCGCTGCCTTCGCCGTGGCGGCAGAAGGTCGTGTTCGATCGTACCGCCTATGGGCGTCTCTTGATCGACGAGCCGCACCGCTCGCATACCTCGCGCTATTCGCAGCTGATGGACGATGTGCGCGACGACATTACCCGCTTCGAGCCGTTCTATGCGGCGGCCATCCGTGTGCTCGAACTTGACCGGAAACGCAATGCAAGCCTTGCGCACGTCTCGCAATTGTCGCCGCGCGAGCGCGCCGACGCGGTGGCTCGCATGGAAGAGAACACCCTGATCGTGCAGTGGGTCCAGCAATGCCTGGAGCGGCGAATTTCCTCGTACCGCTGGGCGCTGGAACGGCTGGTGGTCCAGGCACCGGACAATATGGCGGCCGACGCCGATCGGTTGATCGGCGAGCTCGCCGCCCAAACCGCCAACCCTCCGGTTGCCGCGCAACCGGTCATCGGGCACGCCGTCAGCGTGCGCGGCTAGCGGCGGCCGGAAGAAGGGGGAGCATCAGCGCTTCGCTGGCGCCGGCTCCGTCTGCACCTTGCAGCTCGATGCGGCCAGCGAAGCCTGGGCCTGCGGCATCAGGCCGGGTTCCGGCGCGAGCGCCTTCATCACGATCAACCCGGCCGTGGTTGGAGAATCGATGATCAACCGGTCGGCCGCGGTTACATCCTCGTCCTCAGGCAATTCGGCGTGCTGGGCTTCGGTCATGAGATCGAGCTCGATCACCTTGCGCCCGGCGGACCGGTCGTTGATGGCGTAATAGGCGACTTCATTGCGCGTATAGAACGACACCGACGTATAGGCCTGGCTGACCGGGACGGTGAGCTTGATCGGTCCTCCGGAGAGGTCGTAGCGGCAGATCGCGACGGCAAACGCCGGGTCCATGAACGGCAGCGGAGCGTTGCCCGGATCCGGCAGCGGCAGCGAAGTAACGCCGTTCAGGCTTGTGATCGGCGCAAGACGTGAATAGGCGTCCTGGGTGGCAATGCGCGGCAGCGCCAATACGCTGACAAGATGCACGATGCCGCCGAGCAGCACGCCTGCGATGATCGTGAACAGGATGCGAATCATGGGCAACCCGCGGTCGCAATGGACGGCATCGGCGCATCGCGCTGGGTTCGCGTCGCCACGCCGACCGGCGTGTCGTAAAGCCGCAGTACCAGCGCATAGCGCTCGATTCCCCCGGTGGGCAGCCAGTTGCCGGCGCGCGATCTCGCCGCCACCCGTACCTCGAACGCGCCGTCCGCGCCGCGGATGATTTCCTGGCTGGTAAAGCCATAACGTTGCAGCGAATTGGCAACCAGGCGTCCTTTTGAGTCATAGAGCGTCAGCGTCCAGAATCGTGCCGCCGGCGTGACGCCGCTCACGACCACGTCGCAGCGACCATCGAGCGGCCGCCTGCGATCGTCGGCGGTTGCCGAGAATGCCACGCCGTCGCCGGTACCGACCGGGAGCTCGCCGCTGCGGGCAATGGATGCGCGTGAATAGGGATCGACGTCGGCGGTGCCGGTCTTGGGCCGGGCGGTCCAGGCGCCGATCGTGAGAGTGCCGAGATCGGTGCCGCGCGTCGCCGTCATCCACGTCGCGCCGAGGCCAACGACGGTGGCGAGAATCAGCGCCAGCAAGGTGATGAAGATCAGCCGCACGGGCCAGTGCTCCGGTACCGAAGTTCGCAAATAATCGCGGCGACCTCTGATGCGAACTTCGGTATCAAAGGAGCACTGGCAAATATATATCCGCTCGTGCGGCTTATGAACTTGAAGTTCCTATGATGGAGTTGCAGCGACACAGGTAGGAACTTCAAGTTCGCCGCACTAGTTCTTGCGCGCTACAGGCGCAGCCGGAGGGTCCGGCACTGCCGCGGCAAAGCTATCCGTAAACGCCGCGGAGCTGGAGGACACCGGCTTGACCGGCTTCACGGGGTCGCCGGCGGTCTTGGCCGCGTCGTCGAGCAGTTTTTCCACGCGCACCAGGATGTCCGCGCCGCGTTTGGTGAGGACCGGCGGCGGCGGTTTGATGTCCGCCGGCTTTTGCGGGCCATTGGTCGCGACAGCGGCGGAGGCGACCGGACCGGGCAGTTTGGTGCCCATCCCGATCCCCGGAATCTCCTTGATCTCGACGCCTTGATGGGCGGCGACCATGATGTCGTGCCAGGTCTGCGCCGGCAGCGAGCCGCCGGTCATGCGGTTGGTCGGGGAGTAATCGTCATTGCCGTACCAGACGGCGCAGGTGAAGTTGCCGGTATAGCCGACGAACCACGCGTCACGATAGGCATTGGTGGTGCCGGTCTTGCCCGCGGTCGGAATGCCGTCGAGCGCCGCGCGCCGCGCGGTGCCTTCGCTGACGACGTGGCTCATCATCCCCGCCATATCGGCGGCAATAGACGCCGGAATCGCTTGCAGCGGCTTCTTGCCGTCGCGGTCGAACCGCCAGACCAGATCGCCGGCGCCGGTGCGAACTTCCAGCACCGCGTGCGGGGTGACCGACTTGCCCTTGTTGGGGAACGTCGCATAAGCCACCGCATGCTCGATCACCGTGACTTCGTCGGCGCCGATCGGCAATGAGGGAGTGTCCGGCAATGGCGCCTTGATGCCGAAGCGCCGCGCGACCTCCACGATCTTGACGCGACCGGCCTTGGCCGGATTGGGCGACTTGCCGCCGAGCGCGATCGACAGCTTTACCGGGACGACGTTGATGGAGCGGGTGATCGCCTGTGTCAGGGTCACCGCGCCGGAATAGGAGTGGCCGTAGTTCTGCGGACACCAGTTGCCGATGCAGACCGGACCGTCGACGATGATCGAAGTCGGCTTGAAGCCGTTGAGGAGCGCCGTCGTATAGACATATGGCTTGAACGACGATCCAGGTTGCCGGTAGGCGTCGGTCGCGCGGTTGAACTGGCTGGCGCCGTAGTCGCGGCCCCCGACCATCGCCCGCACGCCGCCGTCGAGATCGGCGACCACGGTGGCGGCCTGCGTGGCGTGATAGTCGCGGCCGAACTGGCGCAACTGGTTCTCGATGGCCTCTTCCGCGGCGCGCTGTACGTTCATGTCGATCGCGGCGCGGACCACGAAGACGCGCTCGTTGTAGGATTTCGGAAAGGTATCCACGAGCTTGCGCATCTCGTCGAACGCCCAGTCGAGATAATAGTTCGGGGAGTTCTCGTCGCGGCGGTCGACCGCGTTGGCCGGATTGCGCCGCGCGCCGAACACCTGGCCCTCGGTCATGAAGCCGGCGTCGACGAGGTTGTCGAGCACCACGTTGGCGCGCGCACGGGCGGCGGGCAGGTTGATGTGGGGCGCGTATTTGGTCGGCGCCTTGAACAATCCGGCGAGCATCGCGGCTTCCGCCAGATTGACGTCGCGCGCCGACTTGTTGAAATAGAAATGCGCCGCGCCGTCGACGCCGAACGTGCCGCCGCCCATATAGGCGCGATCGAGATAGAGCTTGAGGATTTCGTTCTTGGTGAGCCGCGTCTCCAGCCAGATCGCGAGGAACGCCTCGTTGACCTTGCGCTCGATGGTGCGCTCGTTGCTCAGAAACAGGTTCTTGGCGAGCTGCTGGGTGATTGACGAGCCGCCCTGTCGCACCCCGCCGGCCTGCGCATTGGTCAACAGCGCGCGCGCGGTGCCGGCGATATCGATGCCGAAATGGTCGTAGAAGCGCCGGTCCTCGGTCGCGAGCGTTGCCTTGATCAGATTGTCAGGAAAATCTTCCAGCGGAATGGAATCGTTGTGCTTTATGCCGCGGCTGCCGATCGGATTGCCGTAGCGATCGAGGAAGCTCACCGCGAGATCGGATTTCTTCAGCCAGTCCTCGTCGGCCGTTTCCCGGAAGGCCGGCACCGCCAGCGCCAGCATCAGGATCAGACCGCCGAGCCCGATCGTGGCGGCTTCCGACAGCGGCTCGATGAAGACCCAGCGCTTCCAGCGGCCGACATAAAAGCGGTCCATGAAGGTCGAGTACCGCTCGTAGAGTTCGCGCGCGCCCTTGCCGGACGAGAACAGCGTCGAATTGATGCGCGCGTCGAGATCCAGCATCCAGTGCCGGATTTTCTTCTTCAATTCCCTTGGCACGATCCTGCGCACGAGTGCCCGTTTTCCGAAGTTCGAAACACGCTTGAGCCCCCCTTGTACGAACTTCATAAAACAAGGGGCACTCGTAAATCTCAGATTCCAGTGCCGCGGTCCGATTTGAAATTCCTGGTCGAGCTTGCCGCTGGTGGCGCAGGAACTTCAAATCGGCGGCACTAGATCATGATCCGATTAGGTTGAATCGGATCATGATCCCATCTCTTTGCTTGAGCATGATCTTTTCGGAAAACCGGTTCCCACTTTTCCGGATCATGCTCTTGGACCCTTGGTCCATCCACAGCGCTCCAAGCGCCCGGCTGGGCACCGTCGAGACGTCTTGCGGGAATGTTGCGGCAAACCCAAGGCGCATTTGCACCCGTGGGGACTCAGTACCTATCTAACCGAGCAGGGGCCATAAACCAATGGTCGCGCTCGCGATTTCGATAGGTTGGGATAACGCCGTCCCGGCCTCCGGATCACGCCGTACCATGCTACTTGCACCCCTGCCGTCGCAGCCCCTAGAAGGGCGCCCACATCCTCTAGCCCTCCGGAAAAACCCAGGTCTCATGACCACCAAGTCCAAACCGCCCTCCGAACAGGAGGGATTCTTCTGGAAAACCAAGACGTTGGAAGAAATGTCCAACGCTGAATGGGAAAGCCTGTGCGACGGCTGCGCGCGCTGCTGCCTGGAAAAGCTCGAGGACGAGGATACCGGCAAGATCTATTTCACCCACGTTTCCTGCAAGTTGCTCGATGCCGGGCTGTGCGCCTGCAAGGACTATGCGCACCGGTCCGACCGGGTTCCGGACTGTGTCCGACTCACGCCCGAAAACGTCCGTACCCTGAGCTGGCTGCCGCCCAGTTGCGGTTACAGGCTCGTCGCCGAAGGCCGCGACCTCTATTGGTGGCATCCGCTGATTTCGGGCGACCCCGACACGGTTCACGAGGCCGGCGTCTCGGTGCGCGGGCGGGTGCAGGGCACCGAGGACGAGATCGCGGACGCCGATCTCGAAGACCACATCGTGCAATGGCCGTCGCTGCTGCCGAAGCGGGCCCGACTCAAGAAGCGGCCGGCCTCCTGAAGGCGGTCAATCGGTTGCGTTGGTACTTCCGCGGGACGCACCCATGCGCGCAACCCGCTGCCGCAACGCCGGTTTGCCGCCTAAATAGCAAACAAATCCCCGGGCGCCTCCGGTCGCGTTGTCCAAAACACCGCTCCTCATGAACAAGTTCGAACGGCAGAGCCGTCAACCGGCTGACCAACAGACATTGCCCGAAGCGATCGCGGGTGAGCTTGCGCATGTGAGTACCGAGGTCATCGACGTCAGCGACGCCCCTCCGATTCAGCCGCGCGCGCCGCTGACGCCGGGCGAAGTCCGCACCATCCTGATGAGCCTGATGCTGACGATGTTTCTGGCCGCGCTCGACCAGACCATCGTCGCCACCGCACTGCCGACCATCGGCCGGCAATTCCGGGATGTATCGAGCCTGTCGTGGGTGATCACGGCCTATCTCCTGGCATCGACCGCGGTCGCTCCGGTGTTCGGTACGCTCAGCGACATTTACGGCCGCCGCGCCATGATCATCACGGCGATGAGCCTGTTCATCTCGGGCTCGATATTGTGCGCGGTGGCGCCGAACATGCCGGTGCTGATCCTGGCGCGCGGCCTGCAGGGGCTCGGCGGCGGCGGCATTTTGCCGATCGTGCAGACCGTGATTGCGGACGTGGTGACGCCGCGCGAGCGCGGCCAGTACCAGGCCTATTTCAGCGGCGTATGGATGGCGGCCGGTATCGGCGGACCCGTCCTCGGCGGCGTCTTCGCCGAGCATCTGCACTGGTCGATGATCTTCTGGATCAACGTGCCGCTCGGGCTCGCATCGCTGGGCATGCTGCTGCCGAAAATGGGCAAGATTCCGGTATTCCATCGAAGGCGAAAGGTCGACTGGACCGGCGGCGTGCTGCTGATGGCCGCTGCCGTGGTGTTCATGCTGGTGCTGACATGGGGCGGCAACCGCTATCTCTGGCTGTCGCCGGTCATCATGGCGATGGTTGGTTCGTCGGTCGCGCTTGCGCTGGCGTTCGTGTGGCATGTCGGGAATGCCGAAGAGCCTTTCCTGCCGCTGCCGCTGATGGGCGGAACGGTCGTGCCCTATGCGATGGCTTGCGGGAGCTTCGCGATGGGCGCGATGCTCGGACTGACCGTGCATCTGCCGCTCTATTACGAGGTGGTCTATCATCTCGGCGCCAGCGAGGCCGGGCTTGCGCTGATCCCGCTGGCGGCCGTTTCGACCGGCGGAGCGACGATTGCCGGCCGAACCATGGCGCGCGCAAAACATTACAAGCGGGTAGCCCTCGTCGGGACGTTATGCGCAGCCTTGGCGGGAGCGGCGCTTGCGCTCTTTGCCATGCCGCTGTGGGTGCTGCTGGTGCTGCTGTCGGTGTTCGCGCTGGGCCTGGGCACCGCGTTTCCGGTCAGCACCGTTTCGGCGCAGAATGCGGTGGCCCGGTCGCAAGTCGGCACCATTACCGGGGCAATAAACTTCTTCCGCGCACTGATGGCCTCGTTCACGGTGGCCGTGTTCAGCGCGATCCTGCTGATGTCGCTTGGCGCGGATATCTCGCTCGCCGGCGAGCACCGCGGTCCGGTGAGTTCGATCCCGGTCGCCGACATGGTCGCCGCCTTCCGCTATGTGTTCGGCGCCGCCGCAGCCATGATGGTCGGTGCGTCGCTATGCATGGTCCTGATGGAGGAAAAGCCGCTCGCCGGTCCCGCCAGGCCGGTCGAATTGGCGGAGTAGGGCGCCCGAGCGGCGAGTCCCGCCTGTTCCTTCGGCCGCGGCCTATCCATCGGCTCGAAATTCATTTAACAGCAGCCTGAACCCCGTCTGACATTGAAATCTGCAAGGAGCCCGCCATGAGCAAACCTTCCGTCGAGCAGATCCGGCTGGGTACCGAAGGCATTGCCTTCTGCATCGCGCGGACCCTGATCGAGCGCGATCCCTCGCTGAAGGCGCCGATGCGGGCCAATTTGCGCAAGATGTGGGAGCTTCTCGAGGAGCGCGAGGACCATGGCGCCGCCGACATGGTGGACACCATGATCAAGGCGCTGAACGATCCCGCTTTCTTCAAGCCGTAGAATAGCGGCCCAACTGGCCTGCTGCGGCCCGGCGTCGATTTGCTCCCGCAGCACGGCAAAGTCGAGCTGCTTGGTCGGCAAACCACTCGGCCGATTTCCAGGCCGCAGGCTCAACCGGATCCTTCAAGCGCGCGTCGCAGCCGGCGGATAACGACGCCGCGGGCGCGGTCATCGGCCGCGGCCGCGATCTGGTCGTTGATGTCGAGCACAAGCCTCGACATTTCATTGTGCCAATCGAGATGGGTGACGGCTTCGGGGGCGAGGCGGCGGCGATGGGCGACGTCGAGCAGCGCAGGCGCCGGCGTCGAAAGTCCGTAAATGTCGTCCAGCATCGGCTGAAAGAGCTTTGCCGCCGGAACAATCCGTTCGGAGAGGCGCCCGGCCAGGCCGGCGATCGCCTGCTCCTCGCCATGCACGAGGAAGAGGCCTCTTTCGATCGGACGGCGCGCGGCGATCCATCGTGTAATTTCGGACGCATCGGCGTGGCCTGAATATTCATCCATCATGCGGATGCGGGCGGTCACCTTGATCTCCTCGCCCTGGATCCGGACCGCCTTGGCGCCCTCCTGAAGAAATCGGCCAAGGGTACCGTGCGCCTGATAGCCGACCAGCAGCACGGTCGCCCGACTGTTCCAGAGCCAGTGTTTGAGGTGATGCCGGATTCGCCCGGCGTCGCACATGCCGCTTGCGGCTATGATGATATGAAAGCCGGTCAGTTTTGCGATCGCTTTGCTTTCGTCGACGGTCTCGGTAAAGCGCAGATGCGACGAGCCGAACAGGCGATTGACGTCGATGTCCACGTCAAGGCTCGCGGCGTGTTTGCGGAAGACTTCGGTTGCGTGAATCGCCAGCGGTGAATCAAGAAATATCGGCGCCGGCGGGATCTCGCCGCGCTCCATCAGATCGACCAGATCGACGATCAATTCCTGGGTGCGTTCAACCGCGAAGGCGGGGATCAGCAGGGCGCCTTTGGCCGCCGCGGCGTCCCGGACCTCCGTGGCGAGACGCTGACGGCGCTGTTGCGGCGTCGTCGCAGCGCGGGTCCTGTCGCCATAGGTCGATTCCGAAATGACGTAGTCGAACCCCGCTGGCGCCGTCGGATCGGGCTCCAGCAGCTTGGCGTCGGGGCCGATATCGCCTGATGCGAGCAGGCGCAGCGGTTGACCGGCCGCGCCCTCGTGCTCGACCTCAAGTTCGATCGAGGCCGAGCCGAGCAGGTGGCCGGCATTCCAGTAGCGTGCGCGAACGCCCCGTATCACCTCCACCCAGGTCTCGTATTCGACCGGCTGGAATGATTGCATTGACGCGACCGCGTCCACTTGGGTGTAGATGGGGGTGACTTCCGATTTCCCGCGCGCCGAATTGCGCCGGTTGAGGGCAGCGACCTCCGATTCCTGAATGCTTCCGGCATCCGGCAGCATATAGGAACAAAGGTCGATCGTTCCGCGCGTCGCCAGGATCCTGCCACCGAAGCCGTCGCGCACGAGTTTCGGCAATAATCCGCTGTGGTCGATATGGGCGTGCGTCAAAAGTACGGCATCGATATCGGCGGGCCGAAATGGAAAGGCGCCGTAGTTGAGTTCCTTCAGGGTCTTCTGACCCTGGAACAGGCCGCAATCGATCAGGAATCGTCCCGATGGCGTTTCGAGCAGGTGACACGAACCAGTCACCGTGTGCGCCGCGCCGCAAAATCGAACGGTCACGCTCATGTTGTCATCTCCGGGGAAATTCTGCCGTTCACTTCGCCGCGCAGGGCTGCAGCGAAAAGATCATCGAGCGGAATCGCATTGGTGGGGTGAGGCACGCTGGAAGTCGAGCGGACGGAACGAATGCCGGCATTCGCAAACTCGGCTGCCATCTCGGGTGGAAACAATGCGTGTGTAATGACGGCGTCGATTGTCAAGGCGGCTGCGGCGGTAAGCGCCTTGGCGCAGGCCGTCAGGGTGCCGCCGCTTGAGACGATATCGTCAACGAGCAGCACCGGCCGGCGGGCGATCGCTGTCGGGTCGGTGAAGCCGATCTCGACCGAACGGTCGCCGCGGCGAATCTTGCGGGCGACCAGATGGGCAAGCCCCAGCCGTCCGGCGAGATCGCTCACCCATGGCCCGGATTCCTCGTCGGGGCCGACCACGATCGTGGCGGGATCGATCCCGCC
The DNA here is from genome assembly GCA_963742085.1 of uncultured Alphaproteobacteria bacterium. GTDB lineage: Bacteria > Pseudomonadota > Alphaproteobacteria > Rhizobiales > Xanthobacteraceae > Bradyrhizobium. The sequence goes on from CAVUKM010000010.1 coordinate 607,671, forward strand.
CGAGCGCAGCGAATTCGCGATCGCTGCCATGGCAGAGAGGTTTTCCGCCTCGATACCGGGAAATACCTCCTTGATGTCGGGCGTACGATGCAGGTGAGCATCCACCGTGATCACGCGATCGACAATCCCCGCGATGAGCCGGCCGATCACCCTTTGGCTGATCGCTTCGCCCTCGCCAAAGGCTGCGTCCTGGCGCATGTAGCAGAGATACGGCGCGAGCAGCACGAGCCGCTTTGTGCCCGCCCGCCGCAGCGCTTCCGCGGCGAACAGAATGGCAATCAGCTTGTCGTTCGGCTGGTCGAGCGGGGCATAGATGATCGTCGTCGCGGCGGCAGGGCCGACCGTCACGCGCATTTCCCCGTCGGGGAAACGGTGCAATTCGATTTCCCGCAAGGCAAGGCCAAGCCGCGAAGCCAGTCGCCTTGCGTCGCTGGCACCGGATGGCAGGCATTGAATGGCGAGGTTGCTCACGGCTTCGTCTGGCTTTGAAGCAATGACGGATTTTCGATCGCATAGCCGGTATCGAGCGTCGCGCTCGCGGCCGCAAGATCCCGCTCCGACGGATCGAAAGCGAATATCCGATAGAGCGGCTCGCCTCTTTCGACGCGGTCGCCGATTTTCTTGAACAGCCGGATGCCCGCGCCCTTGTCGAGCGGAGCGCCGGCGGTCCGCGCCAGGCGATTCATCTGCAGACAGTCGATGCCGGAGATGACGCCATCGCTGCCGGCCAGCACGTCGAAGGTCAGATCCCCCAATTCGGTGCGGCAGTTCGGCGGCCCCTGTGCGTCGATGATCTTTTGCATCTGCTTGAACGCCGCGCCGCTATCGAGCAGCTCGCGGGCCCGCCTGTAGCCGGTACCGCCTCGCAGCTTTGGATCGTATTCCAGCAAATGGGCGGCAAGCCGCAGCGACTTTTCGCGCAGGTCTATCGGGGCTCCAGGATCGTTGGCCAGGACGGCCATGACGTCCTGCGCCTCGAGCACGGGCCCGATGCCGTTTCCGATCGGCTGGCGGCCGTCGGTTGTGATTACTTCCACCGCTATTCCGAAGCGGTCGCCGACGAACTCGAACAGTTTGCGCAGCCGCATGGCTTCCGCACCGTTGGTGAGCTTGGCGGTCGGTCCGACCGGCAAGTCGATCAACAGATGGGTCGAACCGGCCGCGAGTTTCTTGGACATGATCGAGGCCACCATCTGCTCGCGGGTGTCGAGGCTGAGCGGCCGCTCTACGGAGATCAGGATATCGTCGGCGGGCGACAGGTTGACGTGCCCGCCCCAAACCAGACAGCCGTTGCAGGCCGCGACAATGGCCTTCATCTCCTCGGCGCCGATATTGACCCGGGCCAGCACTTCCATCGTATCGGCGGTGCCGGCGGGAGAGGTAATGGCGCGTGAAGAGGTTTTCGGAATGGGCAGGCCGTGAGCAGCCACGATTGGCACCACGATCATGGAAGTTCGGTTACCCGGAATGCCGCCAATGCAATGCTTGTCGACCACGACCGGTTCGGTCCACTTCAGCTGCGTTCCCGCCTCGGCCATTGCCCGGGTCAGGGCGATCAATTCGTCGCTGGTCATGAAACTGGCGGAGCCGATCAGGAACGCCGCGATCTCCATGTCGGAGTACCGATAGTGCGTGAGATCGCTGACGATGGCGGTTATCTCCTGGGCGCTCAGGGTCTGGCCGCGAATCTTGGCGCGCACGGCTTCGAGGCTTTCCGGCGGAGCCGCCGGCGTCACCGTCACCAGATTGCCGGTGGGTTCGGCGAAGCGCCGGAATGCCGGCTCGGAGAGCCCGATTTGGTCGGGGCCCACCAGGGCGTCGTCGTCGGTGATCAGGAGGGTGGCGAGCAGCACTTTCGAATTGCGGCGCAGTTCGACGCGGCTAAACCCACGAAAGATTTCCGCGCGCAGAGCCTTTGACTGCCGCGAAATGACGACCACGTTCTCCCGTCCGGTATCGAGATTGACGCTTCGAATTTTCAGTTGCGGGCGGGTTGTGTCGGCTGGGTCCATTGGCAAACCGGTGGTTGTGATCATTCAAACCACATTGGGCGCTTTTGCTCCAATGCCTTTGACCCAAATCATGATTTCCAGCGCGGCCCGTGCGTCCGGGCGAAAGATGCATGAAATCGCGGCCCGTCTGGTTAACCTATCTTTCAGCGTGTTTATCAATGTGCCCGCAACCAATGATATTTAGATTCCCGCCGGGCCTCGGGGCTGGCAAAATTCTACGGGGTTTTCGACAGGAGTTTTGAATGCGGCAGCTGATTTCAACGTTCCTGGCGGATCAGTCCGGCGCCACGGCTATCGAATATTGTCTGATCGCCGCCGGGATCGCATTGGCGATCATCGCGACGGTTCAGGGCATCGGACCCCAGCTCAACACCACGTTCGCCTCGATCAATTCGTCGCTGAAGTAACGGCGCTACCCGGCCTTTTTCGATCGAACGGGTGCGCGCACCGGTTTGTCGGCCTTCTTGGGCGTCGGTGCCTTCGCTTCCTCCTTGGCAGCGCGCTTGCCGCTGATCGGCAGCAGCATTTCACGCTGACCTTCGATGCGTTTCTTCGGCTTCTTGCCCTTGACCCGGGCGGGAGGAGGCGCCTGCCGTTCGTTGGCGAGGCTACGTTTGAGCGCATCCATCAGATTGATGACGTTGCCGGCTGTTTTCGGCGCGGCTTTCGCCGTGGTGCGAATGCCGCTGCGCTTCCTGTTGATGAGATCGATCAGCGCGGATTCGTAGTGATCCTCGAACTTGTCGGGCTCGAACGTCCCCGACTTTTTCTCGACGATATGCCTGGCGAGATCCAGCATATCCCTGGTGACCTTCACGTCCTGGATGTCGTCGAAATATTCCTTTTCGCTGCGTACCTCGTAAGGGTAGCGCAGCAGCGTGCCCATCAAGCCCTTGCCGAGCGGCTCCAGCGCGATGATGTGTTCGCGGTTGGTCAGGACGACGCGGCCGATCGCGACCTTGTTCATGCTGCGAACGGTTTCGCGGATCACCGCAAAGGCATCATGGCCAACCTTGCCATCGGGCACGAGATAATAGGGGCGGATCAGGTAGCGGATGTCGATATCGGCCCTCGGCACAAACTCGTCGATCTCGATCGTATGCGTCGATTCCAGCGCGATGTCGTCAAGCTCTTCTTTCGACACCTCGATGTAGGTGTCGGTGTCGATCTTGTAGCCCTTCATGATGTCTTCGGAGGCGACTTCCTCGCCGGTGTCGGCGTCGACCTTGGCATATTTGATGCGATGACCGGTCTTGCGGTTGATCTGGTTGAAGCTGACCTTTTCGGTGTCCGACGTCGCCGGATACAGCGCGACCGGGCAGGTCACGAGCGAAAGGCGCAGGAAACCTTTCCAGTTGGCGCGGGGGGCCATAGGATACTCCCAGAACGCTACAGACGAAAAACCGAGGATACCACCGGCGAACCCGGTTTCAAGCAAGCCATTTCGGGAATCGCCAAACGGCGTTAACCGTGGCGGGCTGCCGGTTCGGGCTGTCTGGGCAGGGCAGGAGGGCGTAGGCGAGGGGAAGCGGTCGGGAACGGCAATATCCTTCTTCATGCGACGCGGCACCAGATCGCAGCAAGATCCGGAACATGATCGGAAAATCATGCGTTGCTTCGGTATCTCGCGCCAATGATCTGGCGCCAGATCAAGCAATTGAGGCCAGCATGGCAACGCGACAGCGCCATCAGACCGTCGAAACCCCGACCGAAGCGCGGCAGACCGAGCCTGGGCCCGTCGGTGCTCGCCCTCCTGGGCCGCCACAAGGATGGCACCGGCCCGCCGGCAGGGGGAAAGGCTGGAGCTACCGGAGCCGATCAACAGGGCGTCGCTAGGTGCTGTTGATGGATCTTTTTGCCCGGCGCGATTTTTCCAAAGAGCGTGGTTTGGTGTTTTTCCGCAGTTGCGAATCGCGCATGATGGCGCGCGAGAACGCGTGCTGATTAGTTCTGCGGCAGCTTCGCTGCCCAAAGATTTTCGCAAGTAGCCAAGTTTTTCGGCGTTTAGATTCATGATGTTGTCATAACCAGGCAATGAAAATATTGCCGGGGCGGCAAGCGGACGAATCCCATGCTTATTCTCCTCATCCCGATCTTCACCGTCGGTTTCTGTCTTGGATACCTCACCTGTGCATGGCGGTCGCACAGGCGCCGTACGCAACACCTGAGCGATGCGTCTCGCGATGCCCGGCCGCACACCTCGACGTTCGGGCATGCTCGCCGCGCATTTTAAGTCTGTTGCCAGGCGCTTCGGGCAGGTCGCGGGTGTTACGCGGACTGCAAGGCGGCCGGAATTTTGGCGTCCGGGACGATCGGCAGGCATGCCTGCAGGTAGTCCGAACCCGCAAGCCGTCGCGGAAGTTTAGGATATCTTAACCAAGATAGCGTGACGTGGAGCATATTGGGTCTACGACCGCGGCTTGGACCGGACATACATTCATGTTTCAGCTTTTCTTGCGGGCGCGCGCGCACAACTACCTTAGAGCCCGGCGGAGCGATCAGAATTTCAGAGCCCGCTCGGCCGAACGGGATGCTGAAACCGACCGGTCGCGCGTCGGGTCAATTCTGGAGGCCATTGAACATGCTCTGCACGAGGCAGAGCAGGAGCAATCGGGCCTTAACCGCAGGGTTGAGGATGTGCTGGCACGCGCCGCCGTTACCATGGGAAACGGAACCGACGAGTACCTGGAACGCGAGCCGCTCGATAGCCATCATCAGGACTTGTTCAGCGCCGAGATCGCCAACGGACAACGTCGCCTCAACGAGATCGCGACCGCGATCACGCATTTCAAGTTCCTGAAGGCCGCAACGCTGAGCAGGTTTCCGGACTGCAAGCCGGTGCCGGGCAGCACCTGACAACCGAACTGCCGAACGCGATCGCCCAATTGCGCTTGACCGGCCCAACCATGCCGGTTGACCGGGCCTTCAGCGAGGGTTAACAAATCGACACTCCCAAACACGGCATTTGATCCAGCTGCAGGCCAAAGCGGCAATTCGTTGTTGCTATCTTCGTTCTCAGCCAAGACGGGGAGAGCCACCATGAAAAAGAACGTTTCCATCGTGACGGCCGCTGTCGCGGCGCTCTGCATGGGCTTGCACCCGGCGAGCGCAAACCTGCTCGGGATGCCGCTCAATTTGAAGGTCGCGATCGAACTTCGTGACGTCGATGCTCCGGCCCCGGCCTGCCAATTCTATACCGATGACGTTTTCACAGGCCCGCTGCTGGTCAAGAGCTGCTGAGAATCCGTAGCCCGCGGGAACTGTCGCCGCGGTCAGCGAGGAAATCGCGGTGCCGCGCAAGTCGGCGCCCACGCGGCGAGGAAGGCTTCGCGGAACCAAACTCAGATTGGATGATCTGATCGGGCCGATTTGAGCCGCCAAAGAAGCCACATCAGCTGACCGACGCTGACCCCGCAGATGCCGCCCAGCGCCTTCACCAGCGCGTCTATGACGCGGCCATGACGATCTGGCGTCAGCACTTGCAGCGCCTCCAATCCGGCCGCGGCTGCCACGACGATGACGACAACAAGCAACACGCGGCTGGGGAAAGCCAGGCCGAACGCAAGTCCCATCAGCGCAAATGCCGCGAAATGTTCAAGGTGAGGGCTGGCAAGTGCCGGTCGGGCGTCAATCGGAGACAGCGTCGCGTAGACGATAAAAGCGAGTGCCAGCCAGCCAGCGATTTTGGCTACCCTTTGAACCATGCCAGCTAGGTAAGCTACAACCGATTTGATCTCAACCTTTTCACGATCGAACAGGTTGGTTCCGCAAGATGATCGGTTGAATATCGTTAACCCGAGCGATCCGCACCGGTACCGCAGCAGCCCCATGCGCCTGACTTACGTCATCCCGGACATCCACGGCCGATATGATCTGCTTAGCGCCGGTCTGGCTGAAATTGCCGTCCGTTCCCGGGGCAAGGTCGGTGCCATTGTCACGATTGGCGATTACGTCGACAAGGGGCCGGACAGCAGGGCGGTCGTGGACCGGCTGCTGTCGGGCGCTGGTGAAGGGTTCAGTTTGGTCGCCTTGAAGGGTAACCACGACGCCTTGATGGTGGATGCGCTGCGGGATCCCTCGAAGATGGCAGCGTGGATCGCAAAGGGCGGCGACGCTGCGCTCGCATCCTATGGTGGCGATCCTGCCGCCGTGCCGCAAATCCATATCGACTGGCTCGACGGACTGCGCCTGATGCATGTCGACGCGCACCGCCTCTACGTCCACGCCGGCGTCGACCCCGAAATTCCCCTGGACCGGCAGGGCGAAGCGACGCTGTTATGGAAACGCTATCCGAAGGGATTTTCCGGCGGTTTCGGCAAGCTCCACGTCGTCCACGGCCACGATAATTGCCCCGACGGCCCGCTGCTATACGAAGGCCGCACCAACCTGGATACGCTCGCCTGGCGGACGGGACGGCTGACGATCGGCGTTTTCGACGACGACAGACCGGGCGGTCCCGTTGATTTTATCGTGATCTGGGGAGCGCCGGCGGGGCGCTAGGCAGAGGGCGGCGGCCGCTCCTATTGGGGCTTGTGGTTCGGCGTGTTAGGCCTTTGGCGTCGCGGCTCCAACCCTGAAAGGGCTCCGCGACCGCGCGCCAGTGTCGATCTGATGGGAGACGCCGGCAAACGCGGTCATGAAGAAAAAGTAATATTGGGTATTTGCTCCGTTCATAGCCCATTCACGCCGGCCGGGCTCATCTTGATATCTGAAGTTGTAATGCTCACATTCGGAGACCAACGTGCGCCTGCTTGTCGTTGAAGATGATCCGGATCTCAATCGTCAACTGACTACGGCCCTGGCGGATGCCGGCTACGTGGTCGATCGCGCGTTCGACGGCGAAGAGGGGCACTATCTCGGTGACAGCGAGCCCTATGACGCGGTCGTGCTGGACATCGGGCTGCCGAAGATGGACGGCATCTCGGTGCTGGAAGCGTGGCGCCGCAACGGGCGGGCAATGCCGGTGCTGATCCTCACCGCACGCGATCGCTGGAGCGACAAGGTGCAGGGTTTCGACGCCGGCGCCGACGACTACGTGGCAAAACCTTTTCACCTCGAGGAAATCCTGGCGCGGATCCGCGCGCTGCTCCGCCGCTCGACCGGCCACGCCCAATCCGAGCTGACCTGCGGCCCGGTTTCGCTGGATACCCGTACCGGCCGGGTCAGCGTATCCGGCAATCCGATCAAGATGACCTCGCATGAGTATCGGCTGCTTGCCTATCTCATGCACCATACCGGGCGCGTGGTGTCGCGCACCGAACTGGTCGAACATCTCTACGACCAGGATTTCGACCGCGACTCAAACACCATCGAGGTGTTCGTCGGCCGCATCCGCAAGAAGCTCGATGTCGACATCATCCAGACCGTGCGCGGGCTTGGCTATCTGCTGACGCCACCATCGCCAGGTAGCTGATCAGCGCTGTTGATCAGCTACCCGGCCCTGTGCTCTGGTTCCGGCATGAGCTTTTCCGGGGAGCGGCATTCATCCATCGGGTCGCGCCCCGATGGGATGCCTTTCGGGATGACGCCCTGATGCGAGGCAGTTCACTTGCCACCCGGCTGTTCCTGTCCGCGACCGCCTGGGTGGTGGTAATCCTGGCTATCACCGGCGTCGTGCTGTCGTCGGTGTACCGCGACGCCACCGAGCGCGCTTTTGACCGCCGCCTGAACCTTTATCTGCGCACCCTGGTTGCCGAAGTCGCAACGCCGGACGAACCGCCCGACCACCAGTTCCAGTCGCTCGGCGAGCCGTTGTTCGAACTGCCGCTGTCCGGCTGGTACTGGCAGATCACCCGCACCGATTCCGACAAGCCGGAGGTACGCGCGTCGCGCTCGCTGTGGGACAAGAAGCTGCCGAAGCTCGAAGAGCACGGCGCCGAGTTGACCGCGGCCGGTATCCGCCTCGGATACGTTGAGGGCCCGGAGGGCCAGAACCTGCGGATGGTGGAACGGCCGGTCGATCTCGGTGCCGACGGCAAGTTCCTCGTCAACGTGGCCGGCGACGCAACGGAAATTTTCGACGAAACGCGCAGCTTCGACTACTATCTCGGCGGCACATTCGCGGCACTTTCGATCGTTCTGGTCCTGACCACGATTTTCCAGGTCCGCTTTGGCCTTGCGCCGCTGAAGCGAATTTCAGATGCGATCGCCGATATTCGCTCCGGCCGCGCCGAACGGCTCGAGGGTGAATTTCCCGTCGAGATCGCGCCGCTGGCGCGCGAGACCAATGCGCTGATCGACGCCAACCGGGAAATCGTCGAGCGCGCCCGCACCCATGTCGGGAATCTTGCCCACGCGATCAAGACGCCGCTGTCAGTGATCGTCAACGAGGCTGCCGCGCATACCGCCGATCCCTTCGCGACGAAGGTTCTGGAACAGGCCGATGTGATGCGTGACCAGGTCGCCCATCACCTTGAGCGCGCGCGCATCGCCGCGCGTCTCACCGTGATCAGCACCGTCACCGAGGTCGCCCCCGTCATCGACGCCTTGCGGCGGACCATGGAGAAGATCCATCGCGGCCGCGGCATCGTCATCGAGGTCGACGCGGACGCACAAGCGAAGTTTCGCGGCGAGCGGCAGGATCTCGAGGAGATGGCCGGCAATCTCGTCGACAACGCCTGCAAATGGGCGGCCTCGCGGGTATTCATCGAGGTGCTGGTGGAACGGCCGGTCGCGCCCGGCGCCGGCCCGGTGCTGCGAATCATCGTCGACGACGACGGGCGCGGGCTCTCGGCGGCCGAGCGCGCGCAGGTGTCACGCCGCGGTCAGCGGCTCGACGAGTCCAAGCCGGGTTCCGGGCTGGGGCTGTCGATCGTGGTGGACCTTGCGGCCCTGTATGGTGGCAGCCTTTCGCTCGGCCGCGCGCCCATCGGGGGGCTGCGGGCGGAACTGCTGCTGCCGGGGACATAGGTCTTCACTCGGCGGAAGCGGTTGTGTTGGCTGCGAACGCCGTCCTGTAGGGGCCCGGCCGATTTATCATCCTAAACGACTTCTTAACGTCGGCGCTTTTAAGATACCCGGTGGACGGATTTTGCCGTCCGCGCGGCAAGAACGTGCAATCCGGGCGCATGAGCCAGACACCAACCGAACGGCTGAGGGATTATCTCGCGCAGCTTCCGCCACAGTCGCAGGCGCTGCTGATGCGGGAGTTCGAGCGCGCCATCGAACGCGGCGAGGACACGACGGTCGCCACCTTCGTACTCGAGCAGTTGCGCAAGATCGTGCGCGGACCCGACAAGCAGGCGCGACCGCGCACCGAGAATCCGGCAAGGCTTTTGTTCCAGCCGCTTGAGCCGTTTCTGGTCGACGGCAGTGTTGCGCCGCGGGCAGGCCAGATTCGCCGCGCGTCCCTGCCGCCGGTATGGCAGTGGCTGATCCGCGAAGGCGCGCCCGACCAGGCGCGGGAATTCGAGCAGGCGCTGTCCCGAGGTTCCGAAACCGGAGCCAGCTCGGAGATAGAAGCCGCGGTCCGGAAACTTCAGCTCGCCGCGACCGAAGCGATCCTTAACATTACCGCGCGGGGAGGAGACCAGCGACGCACGCTCGCGCGGGTGGGTCCACCGGACGTGATCGAGGATCTGCAACCGATCGCCTTGCTGTTACAGGCCCGCGAAGCGATCGACGCGCTCAACGGCCGGCTTCCCAGCTTCCTGCGGGTTTTCAACGATCCGCAGATCGTCACGGTGACAGCAGCGCTCAACGTTCCCACGCTGCAAACGCCGCAGCTTTTGCCCTTCGCGCTGTCGCTGGTGATGCAGCGGCTGACCGCGCCGTGGCAAATCATCCGGCTGGCCGTCAAGATGGCCGTGTCCGATGATGAACTCCGCGTTGCCGCGACCCCGTATGGTATCGCCGTCACCATCGTGCTGCACGATCTGTCTTGCCGGGCGTCGACCCTGCGAACCGATATCAGGCGCGGGCATTTTGACAATGTAAGCGAGCATCTGAAAATCCTTCACGACGGCGTGCGCGGCCTGCGGACCGAACTCGATCTCCGCAACGATTCCACCTGGGGAAGGCAGCTGGCATCGATCCGGGCCGAGATTTCCAATTCCCTGCAATCGGAAATCGACAGCGTGCCCGGCCGTGTCCGGCGCCTGCTGCGCCAGCGTGCTGACAAGGATATCCCCGTCGGCGCCCAGCTTGATGCCGGCGAAGTCAACGAGACTGCCGCATTGATCGATTTCGTCGCGGTGTGCCGCACCTATGCGAGCGAACTGGCGATCAACGAGGTGACGCTGCGGACGTTTTCCGACCTGCAACATTATGTCGAGCAATCCACCGAGGCGCTGGTGCAATCCCTGCGTGGCAGCGAGGGAAAGAACCGGGCCTATCGCCAGATGCAGGTCACGGCAGCAATCCGCTTCTGTGACGTCTTATTCGGTCCCGATTACGCATCGCTGATGAGCAGGGCGGCCGAAAACGCGGTAGCGGGCGAACGCAAATCCTCGCGGGCCTGACAATATTATTGGGATAGTGAAAGCCCAGTCTACAATTTCTGGTTGACGGGCTTCGAGCCGGAACGTATGCGTTTGGGCATGAATCCGGTCATCAATTTCGTCGAACTTGAGAACCGCGTGGTCTCTGCGACCTATCGAAACCTCATGATCGGGGCAAAGGTCCAGCTCGTCGACAAGGCCAGCGGGGAACCTTTGCTGGAACCGGTGACCACGATTACCTCTCCCGTGCCCAGCGGCTCGCTGCGGATCAGCCTGCCGGCCACCGTCGCGGCCGGGGATTACTTTTTGAGAGCGCTGAACGGGCATGGCGAATTTGCGGCGCAAAGTGTCGTATTTCACATCGGCTAACGCCCGATTTTATCTAGCTTTTCAGGATTCTCCGGCCCTGCCGGGAATTTGACAATTGTCAATTGCCCGGCTTGCCGCCTGTGGTGTAAAGCGGCGCCATGGCGCCGCTGGTAAGCGCCGTTCCACCGGAACCCGCGTGATGATGCTGTGGTTTGTGTTCGCGCTGATGACGGTCGCGGCGATCTTCGCCGTGCTCTGGCCGTTGAGCCATGCCAGCCGTCCCCAAGGTGGTGGCAGCGAGGCGGCCGTCTACAGGGATCAACTTGCCGAGATCGATCGTGACGTTTCCGCGGGCCTGATTAACGCCTCCGAGGCGGAGGCTGCGCGCGTCGAGATCAGCCGCCGGCTGCTGGCTGCGGCGGACAATCAGCGCGATCCACCGTCGGGGTCCAATGTCAGGTTGCGCCGTGCGGCGGCCATCATTGCCCTTGCCGGGCTGCCAGTCCTCGCGGTTGCGCTTTATTATCCGCTCGGGTCGCCTAGCCTTGGCGATTTTCCGCTGGCCCAGCGCGTCCGCACGCCCGACGCGACCCAGCCGCTTGATAATCTGGTGGCGCAGGTCGAGCAGCACCTCGAGAAGAATCCGACCGACGGACAGGGCTGGAATGTGCTTGCGCCGGTGCTGGCGAGGCTCGGCCGATACGACGATGCGGTCCGCGCCTTTCGCAATTCGATCACCTATAATGGCGACAGCGCCGAGCGCCGGGCCGATCTTGGTGAAGCCGTTGTTGCCGCCGCCGGCGGCATCGTTACTGCCGAAGCCAAGGCCGAATTCGAACGCGCCATTGCGCTGGACGCCGGCGAGGTGAAGGCGAGCTATTTCCTGGGCCTTGCCGCCGAGCAGGACGGCCGCGCCGCCGAGGCCGCTTCGATCTGGCGCGCGATGCTCGCGAAGGCGCCGGCGGATGCGCCGTGGCGTCCGCTGGTTCAGGCGGCATTGGTGCGGGTCGGCGGTTCCCCCGTTCCGGCGCCGTCGGACGATGCGGTGGCTGCGGCAAAGGACATGAATGAGGCCGACCGCACCGCCATGATCCGTGGCATGGTCGACCGGTTGGCCACCCGATTGAAGCAGAACGGTAACGACGTTGAGGGATGGCTGCGGCTGGTGAGGGCCTATATGGTCATGGGCGACCCCGACAAGGCAAAGGGCGCGCTGACGAACGCGCGTCAGGCCGTGGCGAACGACCCGGAACGGCTGCGACAACTGAACGAGGGCCTGAAGAATCTCGGGCTTGATGGATGAGCATGATGCCGAAAAGTGCGACGCGGTTTTCGGATGACGTCATGCGCAGAAACAGTCGCATGATGCCGAAAAGTGTGAAGCGGTTTTCGGATGACATCATGCGCAGAAACAGTCGCATGATGCCGAAAAGTGTGAAGCGGTTTTCGGATGACATCATGCGCAGAAACAGAGGCCAGGCATGACGCGCAAGCAGCGGCGTTTGACGATCATCGGCGGCTCGCTCGCGGTGCTTGGGATTGCGGCGGCGCTGGTGCTGAACGCGATGCGCGACTCTATCGTTTTCTTCTCGACGCCGGCGATGGTCGCGGAAAAGCATATTCAGGCGGGCAAGCGCTTCCGGCTCGGCGGACTAGTTCAGCCGGGGTCACTGGTGCGCGGCGACAATCTGGTCGTCACTTTCCAGGTTGCCGACAACAGCGCCACCTTGCCGGTCTCCTACCAGGGAATTCTTCCGGATCTGTTTCGTGAAGGCCAGGGCGTTGTCGCGGAGGGCGCGCTCGACGCCTCGGGTGTGTTCAAGGCCGACACCGTGCTTGCCAAGCACGACGAGAACTACATGCCCAAGGAAGTCGCTGACGCCCTGAAGAAGCAGGGGCACTGGAAAGACGAATACGGCGCGAAGCCGAACGGCAACGCAAAATCCGGGGAGAGCCCCGGAGCATCGCGCGCGGCGCAGGGCGCGCCGCAGACCGGGCAGGGGGCGATGCGATGATCGCGGAAGCCGGACATTACGCGCTGGTGTTGGCGCTTGGACTGGCGCTGATCCAGTCGACCCTGCCGCTCCTTGGCGCGCGTTGGCGCGATCTCGCGCTGATGAATGTCGCGCGCTCGACCGCGATTGCCCAGCTCATGTTCGTGGCCGCGTCCTTCGCGGCCCTGGTCGCGCTGCACGTTTCCTCGGACTTTTCCGTCGTCAACGTGTTCGAGAATTCGCATTCGATGAAACCGTTGATCTACAAGATCACCGGCGTTTGGGGCAACCACGAGGGCTCGATGCTGCTGTGGGTGTCCATCCTGGCATTGTTCGGAGGCATGGTCGCGATCTTCGGCAACAATCTTCCGCTGTCGCTGCGCGCCCATGTGCTGGCGGTGCAGGCCTGGGTTGCCAGCGCGTTCTATCTGTTCATCCTGATCACCTCGAATCCATTCCTGCGCATCGCCAATCCGCCGCTCGAAGGCCGCGATCTCAATCCGGTCCTGCAGGACATCGGGCTCGCGGTGCATCCGCCGATGCTCTACCTCGGCTATGTCGGATTCTCGATTTCATTTTCCTTCGCGGTCGCAGCCCTGATCGAAGGCCGGATCGACGCGGCATGGGCGCGATGGGTGCGGCCCTGGACGCTGGTAGCCTGGATATTCCTCACGCTCGGTATCGCCATGGGTTCCTACTGGGCCTATTACGAACTCGGCTGGGGCGGCTGGTGGTTCTGGGATCCGGTCGAGAATGCCTCGCTGATGCCATGGCTTGCGGGCACCGCTCTGCTGCACTCCCTGGTGGTCATGGAGAAGCGCAATGCGCTGAAGGTCTGGACCATCCTGCTTTCGATCCTGACATTCTCGCTGTCACTGCTCGGCACCTTCCTGGTGCGCTCGGGCGTGCTCACTTCGGTCCACGCGTTCGCCAGCGATCCGACGCGCGGCGTTTTCATCCTGCTGATCCTTTGCATCTTTATCGGCGGCAGTCTTTCGCTCTACGCCTGGCGGGCATCCGCGCTCAAGCAGGGCGGCTTGTTTGCACCGATCTCGCGCGAAGGCGCGCTCGTGCTCAACAATCTCTTCCTGACCTCGGCCTGCGCGACGGTGTTTGTGGGAACGCTGTACCCCCTGGCGCTGGAAGTGATCACCGGGGACAAGATTTCGGTGGGCGCGCCGTTCTTCAATCTCACCTTCGGGCCGTTGTTCCTTCCGTTGCTGATCGCGGTGCCCTTCGGGCCGTTGCTGGCCTGGAAGCGCGGCGATCTTCTCGGCGCCGCCCAGCGCCTGATCGGCGCCGGCATCGCCGCGCTGGTTGCGATTGCGCTCGTGTGGGCATGGACGCACGGCGGCAGCAGCTTCGCGCCGCTCGCGATTGGACTTGCGATCTTTGTGATCGCCGGAGCGCTGAGCGATCTTGCCGAGCGCATCGGTCTGTTTCGTATGCCAGCGGGAACCGTATTGCGGCGCGCGCGCGGGCTGCCGCGCTCGAACTGGGGCACGATGTTCGCCCATGCCGGCGTCGGCATCGCCCTGATCGGGATCGTCTGCGAGACCACCTGGAACAGCGAATATATCGGATCGATGAAAATCGGTGATGTCGCTGGCCTCGCCGGGTACCAGTTGAAGCTCGACGGCGTGAACCAGCGCCAGGGGCCAAATTATCGCGAAATGATCGCGCAGTTCAGCGTCAGGCTCGATGGCAAGCCTCTCGACACCATGACGCCGTCGAAACGCAGCTTTACCACGCGCGGATCGACGACAACCGAGGCTGCGTTGCTGACGCGGGGCGCAAGCCAGCTTTACATCTCGCTCGGAGATACCGCTGGCGACGGCGCGATAGCCGTGCGGATCTACCACAAGCCACTGGTGCTGCTGATCTGGTTCGGTCCGGTGCTGATGGCGTTCGGCGGCATGCTGTCGCTGTCAGATCGCCGGTTGCGGGTTGGCGCGCCAAAGCCCGCCAAATCCATGCGCGGATTGCAGGCGGCGGAGTGATGCCTTGAAACGAATCCTTTCCTGCGCGTTCGCGGTCGCCGTGCTGGCAGCCTCCCCGGCGCGTGCCGTCCAGCCCGACGAGATCATGTCGGATACCGCAAAGGAGGCACGGGCGCGGGATTTGTCGCGCGAATTGCGTTGCATGGTGTGCCAGAACCAGTCGATCGACGATTCCGAAGCACCGCTGGCGCGCGACTTGCGGCTATTGGTGCGTGAGCGGATCGCTGCCGGGGACAGCGACGCACAAGTGATCGATTTTCTGGTGGCGCGCTATGGCGAGTTCGTGCTGCTGAAGCCGCGATTGAACCCGCACACCTGGTTGCTCTGGCTGCTGCCGCCGCTGGCGTTGGCCGGAGGCGGGTTCGCGCTGTGGGCCCACGGCCGGCGGCGAACGAAGTCCGGCGCGCGCGACGATGCTTCGCTGTTGAAGCTGACGGCGGACGAGGAAGCGCGTCTGGAACGGCTGATCGGGGCGGAGCCGTCGCCGGACAAGTCGGTTTAGCGCTGCGACGGGCCGATTTTGCCTCCCGACAGGCCGATTTCGTCCTGCGGTAATCCGCCGCATTTTGTCTTGGGTTCATTACAAAAGTTTAATTCCGCCGCCAGCCTGCCGTAAGGCGGATATCCCCATCTTCAGGGCTACAGGGTGCACGCCCCCCGCACCACCGATTCAGGCTCTGGAGACATCTGCATGACCGACCGCCCCATCGATCTTTCCGCCCTTCCATCCTTTCGAGCGCCCCGCCGTTCGCTTTTCTCGGCGCGCAAGTTCGCGCTGATGGCCTCGGTCGTCGCCGGCCTTGGCGTCGCCGTGTACGGCTTCGGCCCATCCTCCGGTCCGGCGGATATCTTCAGCACCAGCGCGCACGCACAGGTCAACAACGAGGTTCGCAAGGTCGAGAAGCCGGTCGGCTTTGCCGATATCGTCGAGCGCGTGAAGCCGTCGGTGATCTCGGTGAAGGTCAATATCAACGAGAAGATCGCCAAGAACGACACCAGCGAAAACAATGACGACTCGCCGTTCCAGCCGGGATCGCCGATGGAACGTTTCTTCCGTCGCTTCGGCGGACCCGATGGCTTGCCGCCCGGCTTGCGCGGCGGACCGCGCGGCGGACGCGGCGTGGTGACCGGCCAGGGCTCCGGCTTCTTCATTTCGGCCGACGGCTACGCCGTCACCAACAATCACGTGGTCGATGGTGCCGACAAGGTCGAAGTGACGACCGACGATGGCAAGACCTTCAGCGCCAAGGTGATCGGCACCGATGCGCGCACCGATCTCGCGCTGATCAAGGTGGAGGGTGGTTCGAACTTCCCGTTCGCGAAGCTGTCCGACGGCAAGCCCCGAATTGGTGACTGGGTTCTCGCGGTCGGCAATCCCTTCGGCCTCGGCGGTACCGTCACCGCCGGCATCGTCTCGGCCAGCGGCCGCGACATCGGCAACGGTCCGTACGACGACTTCATTCAGATCGACGCGCCCGTGAACAAGGGCAACTCCGGTGGCCCGGCCTTCAATACCGAAGGTGAAGTGATGGGCGTCAACACGGCGATTTACTCGCCGTCCGGCGGTAGCGTCGGTATCGCGTTTTCGATCCCGGCATCGACCGTGAAGAACGTGATCGCGCAGCTGAAGGACAGGGGCTCGGTCAGCCGCGGCTGGATCGGTGTCCAGATTCAGCCGGTTACGCCGGACATCGCCGACAGCCTCGGCCTCAAAAAGGCGGAAGGCGCGTTGGTTGCCGAACCCCAGGCCAACGGTCCGGCGGCCAAGGCCGGCATCGAATCCGGCGACGTGATCACGGCGGTGAACGGCGAGACGGTGAAGGATGCCCGTGAGCTTGCGCGCACCATCGGCGGTCTTGCACCCGGCAACGCGGTGAAGCTCAACGTGCTGCATAAGGGCCAGGACAAGGTCATCAATCTTACGCTTGGCCAGTTGCCGAACGCGGTGGAGGCCAAGGCCGACACCGACAATGGCGACAAGGGCGGCGCGACCCGCGGTACCGACGTGCCGAAACTCGGCTTGACGCTCGCGCCCGCCAACAGCGTGGCCGGCGCCGGCAAGGAGGGCGTCGTTGTAACCGACGTCGATCCGAAGAGCGCGGCGGCCGAGCGCGGTTTCAAGGAAGGCGACGTTATTCTGGAAGTCGCCGGAAAGAGCGTCGCCAATGTGGGCGATGTGCGCGAAGCGATCAATGCCGCGCGCAGCGACAACAAGAACAGCGTGCTGATGCGGGTCAAGAGCGGTGGGTCGTCGCGCTTCGTCGCGATCCCGCTTGCGAAAGGCTGAGCATCGGGCGCATGGACGTGATCCGGATGGCGAGGCTGTTCGGGTCATGAACGAAGGGATGGAGGGTGTCGCCGGCATCAGTCGCCCCCGCCGACGGCTCTTTCCTGGGGGGCGGGTCGAAAGCCCGCTCCCCTCAATTGCCTTTCGATGGAAAACGCCCCCCTCCGTCGGAAGGTCAAAAGGGCGGTGAGGTTCCCCAGCTTCACCGCCCGCTTTTTTGGCTCAAAAGGGCGCGCCGGGTCGCCTTGCATGAGGCCGCCGGCCGCGCCATGGTGATAGAAAGCTGCCTCACTTGACCTTGACCGACACCCAGATGCGCCTCCTGATCATTGAAGACGACCGTGAGTCCGCCGACTATCTGGTCAAGGCGTTCCGCGAAGTCGGCTATGTCGCCGATCTCGCCAGTGACGGTGAGGAAGGGTTGGCGCTCGCCGAGGGCGGTGATTACGATGTGCTGGTGGTCGATCGCATGCTGCCGAAGCGCGACGGCCTGTCGCTGATTGGTTCCCTGCGCGAGAAGGGCAACCGCACGCCGGTCTTGATTCTCTCGGCGCTCGGACAGGTCGACGACCGCATCAAGGGCCTGCGCGCCGGCGGCGATGACTATCTGCCAAAACCCTATTCGTTCGCCGAATTGCTGGCGCGGATCGAAGTGCTGTCGCGTCGGCGCGTCGGTCCGGCGGAGGAAACCAGCTATCGCGTTGGCGATCTCGAACTCGATCGGCTGTCGCATCGGGTGACGCGCGGCAAGGACGAGTTGACGCTGCAGCCGCGTGAATTCCGGCTGCTGGAATATCTGATGAAGCACGCCGGCCAGGTGGTGACGCGGACGATGCTGCTGGAGAATGTCTGGGATTATCATTTCGATCCGCAGACCAATGTCATTGACGTGCATATTTCACGGCTGCGTTCCAAGATCGACAAGGGCTTCGAGCGGCCGTTGCTTCATACCATTCGCGGCGCGGGATACATGATCCGCGATGGTATGCAAAAAGCGCAATAAAAATGGGCGTTTCTTTCGTTTTACAGTTTTTTGGACAGCCGTTTTCCTGTCACTTGACGGGCGTGGCAGAAATAAAATCAGGAACATGATCCGTGACGGCATTCGGTAAGTTGGTCCGAACCACGGCGTTCCGGTTGACGCTGGTTTATCTGTTCTTGTTCGCGCTGTTTGCGGCGTCGCTGCTGGGCTATTTTGCCTGGAATACGCGAAGGCTGATTACCGAACAGATCACCACCACGGTGAACGCCGAGACCGGCGAGATCAGCGATATTTTCGGGCGGCGCGGCCTGCTCGGCCTGGTGCGCACCATCGACAATCGCGCGCTGCGCCCCGGCGCCAATCTCTACCTCGTCGTGACCGTTCCGGCGGGGCAGGCCATCGCCGGCAATGTCGGTTCGCTTGCGCCGGGCGTGATGGCGACATCGGGATGGTCCGAGACCGCCTACCGGCGGCTCGACGATCAGGACCGCGCCGATCATTACGCGCTGGTGCGGGTGACCGAACTCTCCGGCGGCTTTCGGCTTTTGATCGGGCGAGATCTGGAGGAGCGGCGACGGCTGTTCGGGATTGTCGCCAAGGCCGCGCAATGGTCGGTGTTGATTGTAGTGGTGCTCGGCCTTGGCGGCGGTATCTTTGTCGCGCGGCGGGTGCTGCGGCGGATCGATGCCATGACCGGCACCACCCGGCGCATCATGGCGGGCGATCTGAGCGGCCGGCTGCCGGTCGGTCGCAGCGGCGACGAGCTTGACCGCCTGGCGGAGAATCTCAACGCGATGCTGGAACGCATCGAAGCCCTGATGGTGGGCCTGAAGGAAGTCTCCGACAATATCGCCCACGATCTGAAGACACCGCTGACGCGATTGCGCAATCGCGCCGAGGAGGCGCTGGCAAGATCCGGGACCGAGGCCGAGTACCGCGCCGCGCTGGAACGGACGATCGAGGAATCCGACGGCCTGATCCGGACCTTCAATGCGCTCTTGATGATCGCGCGCGCCGAGTCCGGGCAGGCCCGTGGCAACATGGATGATTTTGATGCGGCCGACGTTGCCAACGGCATTCACGAACTTTACGAACCGCTTGCCGAAGACGGAGGCATGACGCTGCATGTCAAGACTGAATCGGCGCCGCTTCACGGCAACCGCGAATTGATCAGCCAGGCGCTGGCGAATTTGGTCGAGAACGCGATCAAATATGGCAAGCCGGTCTCTGCGCCGCCGCCGCCGATCGCCGGTGCGAATGCAGCTACCGACCAGAGAGAGATCCTGATCGAGGCCCGGCGCGCCGGCGATCGGGTGCTGCTCAGCGTCACCGACCATGGACCAGGGATTCCGCTGGCCGATCGCAATCACGCGGTGGAGCGGTTTGTCCGGCTCGAGGCGAGCCGAACCCAGCCCGGTTCCGGTCTTGGACTAAGCCTGGCATCGGCGGTCGCAACGTTGCATGGCGGCGACCTCCGGCTTGAGGACGCTCATCCGGGCCTGATCGCAACTCTGGCGATTCCGGCGCTGTCAGGCGCCGGCGATGGGCTTGCGGTTCAAACGCCTGATGTGCCACAGAAGGCGGCATGAATTTCATCCGCGCAGGGCGACGCGGCACAACATCGTCCAGGTTCCGGTGGTGATTCGTATCCAATAGCTGCGCGCTCTCTGGGAGACGTCGGAACCCGGGAAGACGGGCAAGGGGACGATTCCTGCGCGGTTTTTGGATTCGACGTTCATTATGACAATTCGCGAAGGCACCGAAGCGAATGTCAAATCCGGCTCCCTGGCCGCGCAGTTCCTGGATGGACCGCATGTTTCCGTTCCTGACGAAGCCGGGCGGCGGCTGAATGGCTGGCTGACCGATCTTGCGCCGGCACAGGCAGCCGTGATGGATGATCTGCTGGCGCGATTTCCCCGAGCCAGGGCCATTCTGCTGGGTATCGCCGAGGCCTCCCCGTATCTTTTCGATCTTGTTCGTGCCGACGGCGCGCGCACGATCAGGGTGCTTCAGTGCGAACCCGAGCGGCACCTCGCGCAACTGATCGAGAAAACCAGAGGCGGGATCCTGGCGGCAGCAGGCGAAGCTGACGTGATGCGCATGCTCCGCCGCCTGAAGTCGGAAGCAGCTCTCCTGATCGCGCTGTGCGACATCGGCGGCGTCTGGCCGGTGATGCGGGTGACGGCGGCGCTGACCGATCTTGCAGTCACTTCGGTGCAATCGGCGTTGCGCTTCTTGCTGCAGCAGGAAGCCGCGCGCGGGAAGATGTCGCCGCCGAATCCGGATCGTCCCGAGGACGGCAGCGGCTTGATCGTGCTCGCGATGGGCAAAATGGGCGCGGGCGAGCTGAATTTTTCCAGCGACATCGATCTTATCGTGTTTTTCGATGCCGAAGCGTCCACGCTTGCGGCCGACATCGAGCCGCAGCCGTTCTTCGTGCGTGTCACGCAGGGGCTATCGCGAATATTGCAGCAACGAAGCGGCGATGGTTACGTTTTCCGCGTCGATCTGCGGCTGCGGCCAGATCCTGCCTCGACGCCGGTGGCGATCTCGACCGCCTCCGCGCTGCATTATTACGAACGGGAAGGGCGGACCTGGGAGCGCGCTGCCATGATCAAGGCGCGACCCTGCGCCGGCGACCTCAGGGCCGGCGAGGCGCTGATTGCCGAACTCGCCCCCTTCGTCTGGCGCAAGCATCTGGATTTTGCAGCCCTTGCCGACGTCCATGACATGAAGCGGCAGATGCAGACCTATCGCGGGCAAAGCGAAATCGCGGTCGAGGGCCACAACGTCAAGATCGGGCGCGGCGGCATCCGCGAAATCGAATTTTTCGCCCAGACCCAGCAATTGATCGCCGGCGGCCGGCATCGCCAATTGCGGGTGCGGCCGACGCTCGAGGCGTTGAACGTGCTGGCCTCAAGCAACTGGATTACCTTTGCCGCGCGCGATGAGTTGACCGCGGCCTACGAGTTCCTGCGCCGGGTCGAACACCGGCTGCAGATGATGGCTGACGAGCAAACCCACGCGCTGCCCGACGACATCGAGGCGGTGGAGCGATTTGCCCGCTTTTTCGGTTACGAAAACCGCGCCGCGTTCGCGCGCGACCTGCTTGGCCATCTCAATGTCGTGCAGGGGCATTATGCCAAGCTGTTCGAAGGCGACCCGGCCGGTACCGTGAAATTGCCGGAGGTGAATTATACCGCGGGTCCGGACGATCCGCGTCTGATCGACCACCTTGCTTCGCTCGGCTTCAAGAAGCCGATCATGGTGGCACAGACCGTGCAACAATGGCTGGACGGCGACTATCGCGTGTTCAGGGCGGAGGCCACGCGCAGCGCGTTCGTCGAGTTCGTTCCTGCGCTGATCGCAGGCCTCGCCAACGCCGAAGAGCCCGACAACGCGGTAGCGGTCTTCGACCGCTTCCTGCAAGCGCTGCAGCGCGGCGGGCGGCTGTTCCTGCTGCTCGGTCAGAACCGCGATCTCGTCGCATTGGTGGCGCTGATCCTGGGTGCCGCGCCGCGTCTCGGCGACATGCTGGCGCGACAGCCGCAGATCATGGATGGGCTGATTGATCCGCGTTTTTTTGGCGCGATGCCGGACCGGCGCGAATTGTCCACGCGGCTGGCGGCGACGCTGGCGGATGCCCGTTCCTACGAAGAGTTTCTCGATCGATTGCGATTATTCGGCCGGGAAAGCCTGTTCCTGATCGGCACGCGCATTTTGTCCGGCACGGTCTCGGCCCAGCAGGCCGGCATCGCCTTCGCTGACGTCGCCGAGGGCATCGTCCATACGGTGCACGGCCTGGTCACGGAGCAATTCGTCGCCCAGTATGGCCGGATCAAGGGGCAGCAGACCGCGATCGTGGCGATGGGCCGGCTCGGCAGCCGCGAAATGACGGCCGCATCCGACCTCGATCTGATCCTGCTCTACGAATTCGAGGCTGAACACCCGGATTCCGACGGCGCGAAATCCCTGCATGGGGCGCAATATTTTGCCCGCTTCACCCAGCGGCTGATCAGCGCGTTTACGACGCGGACGAATTACGGCGTGCTTTACGAGGTGGACATGCGGTTACGGCCGTCGGGAAGGGCCGGCCCGGTGGCTTCGCACCTTGATTCGTTTGCCGAGTATCAGGATCGGGAAGCCTGGACCTGGGAGCACATGGCGCTGACCCGTGCCCGGGTGATTTCGGCGTCCCCGGACTTCCGCGGCAAGATCGAGGAGATCATCCGCAAGGTCCTGACGCGGCCGCGCGACGCTGCGGTCGTCGCCAGCGATGTCGCGGACATGCGCCGCGCCATCGCGCTGGAAAAGGGCGAGAACGATATCTGGGACCTGAAATATGCCGCCGGCGGCATGGTCGATATCGATTTCATCGCACAATATCTGCAGCTCGTTCATGCCGCCGACAAGCCTGATATCCTCGACGTCAGCACCCTTCACGTGCTCGACAATGCCGCCCGGCTCGGCGTATTGCCGCACGCGTCGGCGGAAATCCTGCGCGCAGCGGCGCGGCTCTATCATGACCTGACGCAGATCCTGCGGCTCTGCGTCAGTGAAAGGTTCAATCCGGAGACCTCCGGGGAAGATCTCTTGCGGATCATGGCGCGGGCCGGCGATGCGCCGGACTTTTCCTCGCTCGAAGCGCGGGTGAAGGAGACGCAAGCCGAGGTACGCCGGGTGTTTCGGATGTTGATCGGCAACGGCGCGGAGTGAAGGCCTGTTCTGCGTGGATACTGAATTTCGATGTCGCATGCCCCTGAGTGAACATTCGCGCTGGTCCACTGCTCCGCCTTTGCCGGTTCATATGTAAGGATAACTTACCAGTCCGGCGGCGGGGCGTCGCCAACCGGCGCTGTGGCGATGGCGTGTAACTCGGTTTTTCTGCTAAGGTAGCCCTGAGCCCGCTCCCGCGCGCGCTCGGATCGCCAAAAAAATCAAAGCGGGAGGAAACCATGCTTCCTTTTGGACGTACGCGTTCGAGACGAGGCCTTGCGTCGGCTCTGATCGGAGAGATCGCAGCCGTCATCGATGGTATGGAGCGCTTTGAAGAAGTTCGGAAGCTTGAGGATATGGAGACAGGGGCCGAGGAAAGCCTCGACGAGCTTGGCGCTTTTACATTGCCGAGGTTCTCGGTTTACGAATCAAATGCGGGTCGGCTGGATTTGTTCGACGCGGCGCTTCAGCGACAGATTGCCTATTTCTTCACGAGCGCCGGAAGCCTTGCCGGCCACCTTCACGCGCTCGCGACGACCAGGAAAGAATCAACGGAGTTGTGCAGGAAACACGCAATCGACGCGCAAAAGGAAATCAACGGCCTCTCGGAACTGGGCGACGATTTGCTTCGTGACTTGCGAAAGCTCGTTTCCAAGAAGCAGCCCGCCACGATATTCAGGGCTTGATCGCGCGCCGCGCAGGCGGGGAGTGGGGTTCTTTGCGCTTGCCCCGCTGCATTTACTCGCTACAATTGAGCAGCTTGTAGGGGATGGGGTCCCCCGTAACCGCCGATGAGGCTGATGACTCCTACCGGACGCCTGGCGTCGGTAGGAGCTTGCCGAGCTCCACGACACCAAACATTACTGTTGCCAAGGCAGCCAAGGAGGTTGCGTAGGCAGGTCACGGGTGTGGTCTCCCGAGGAGCATCGTTTGCGAGCGCTGCTGACAAATCACGGCTTAACGATTTCCGTCCTCGCCGCGGGCTCTCAGGAGCTCGCCGTGGCACTGCTGGTTCCGGGCATGTTGCCCGCCGTAGCCGAAATATCCTCCATTCAAATTCGGAGCGCTAGCCGCGACAGCCACAACCCCGATTCGCACGCGTACTGGAAACGAGAGCAACTGCGCTAACGAGCAGGAGAGTTTCAGATGACCGGAGTTTGGGCGCTTGCGGCGTTGTGGTTGGGGCTTGCGCTGATAGCAAGCCTGCTCTCGATCTGGCTTCGCATTTCCACGGCTTTATCGGAGATTGTCGTCGGGACAATCGCCCAATTGATCATCGGCGCCGCCGTCGGTTCGGCGGTACTGGGAACGGACAAGTCGTGGGTGAAGTTTCTTTCCGGCATCGGCGCGATCGTTCTGACTTTCCTCGCCGGCGCGGAGCTTGATCCGGTGGTGTTCAAACTGAAGTGGAAGGAGGCGGCTGCGGTGGGGTTCGCGAGCTTCTTTTTTCCATTTTTGGGGTGCGCGGCGGTAGCTCATTATTTGCTCGGATGGGAAGTCATGCCGAGTTGGCTTGCCGGCGTCGCGATGTCGACGACGTCCGTCGCCGTCGTCTATGCCGTGATGATCGAGTTCGGTTTCAACACGACCGAATACGGCAAGACTATACTGGCCGCGTGTTTCGTGACCGACCTTGGCACTGTGGTCGCGCTGGGCTTGATCTTCGCTCCATTCACGATGAAGACACTGACATTCCTCGCCGTTGGTGTGGTGGTCTTCATCGTCCTGCCATGGCTCACGCCACGTTTCTTTCGACTATATGGAGGTCGGCCCTCGGAACTGGAGACCAAATTTCTGCTCCTCTGTCTGCTGGGCATGGGCGCATTGGCAACCTGGGCCGACAGCGAGGCGGTGCTTCCCGCCTATCTCATAGGAATGGTGCTTGCGGGGACCGTGGGCAAGGATCACGCGCTTGTGCGACGGCTGCGCACGCTGACGTTCGGGCTGCTGACGCCATTCTATTTTATTCGCGCCGGATCGTTCGTCTCCATAACCGCTCTTGTCGCCGCGCCTTCGGCCTTCATCGTCTTTCTGGTGGTCAAGATCACCGCAAAATTAGCTGGCGTCTATCCGGTGACCAAATGGTTCGGCTCGCCGAACAAGGAAGCCATGTACACAACCCTCCTGATGTCGACAGGGCTGACATTCGGCACCATCTCCTCACTGTTCGGCTTGTCGCATGGAATAATCGACCAAAGCCAGTATTCGGCGCTTGTCGCAGCGGTAATCGCCAGCGCCGTGATCCCCACGGTAATCGCCAATGCATTCTACCTCCCGCGCCACCTCTTGCCGGTGGCCGAACCGGAGGGAGCATCCGGGGATCGCCGGGAAGTGACGCAGCTTCGTCCGATCGCACGAAAAGCCGAATAACGGGGAGCGGGCCGGTGTTCGAAAAAATTTTGCACGCCAATGACGGGTCAGAGCATGCCTTTCGCGCATTCGCGATGGCGCTTGCGATGGCGAAGCAGAACAATTCAGACCTTCATATGATTTCGGTGGAGGAGATCGACTACATGCCCGAATTCATCGAGGAGGTTCGGGAGGAGACGGGTACGGCCGCGCGGCGTTTCCACAAGGTTCTGCAACGCGCGCGCGAAATGGCCGGTGAGAGTCGTGTCAAACTCAAAACCCATGTCGTTGCCGGGCATCCTGTGCGGGACATCGTCGAGCTTGCGAAGGAACTCAAGGTGGACCTGCTGGTTATCGGAGCGACCGGCCATTCAGCGCTCTACGACCGATTGATTGGCAGCCGGGCCGATCGGATTATGCAACTCGCCCACTGTCCGGTCCTGGTCGTGAAGTGACACATGCCGCCGTCATCGGCACATTCGGAATGTGAGCAGCGCGCCACCCTCAAGATGATTTGCCACTTTCAACAAACAGGTCTGGCCTGAAAGCAAGGTCCTTCTCGCTCGGCCCCCTTCCAATCGGCTCTCCTGACGCGATACGGTGTTGGCCTGAACGCGGGGCAGGAGGAGCTTTATGAAACCGAAGTCGCTTGTTCTCTGGTTATCCGTGCTTGGTATGGCCGCCCTGTTGGCGGTGAGGGCCGCTTCCGCCGCCGACGTGCAGGTGATGATCTCGTCCGGCTTTTTCGGGGTCTATTCCGAGCTGGGTCCGGCTTTCGAGCGCGCGAGCGGTCACCATCTGGTCACGACCCGCGGTCCATCGATGGGGGACTCTCCGGAGGCCATTCCCGCGCGCCTCGCGCGCGGCGAGGCTGCCGACGTCGTAATTCTGGATGGAGGGGCAGCCGACGAGCTGGGCCGGCGAGGGTTGGTGCGCGCCGACAGCAAGACCGAGCTCGCCCGCTCGCTGATCGGCATGGTCGTGCGCGAAGGCGCCGCAAAGCCGGACATCGGCAGCGTCGAGGCTTTCCGGAACACGCTGCTGGCGGCAAAGTCCATCGCGTACTCCGACAGCGGCAGCGGCACCTATCTGTCGACCAAATTGTTCTCCAAGCTCGGCGTCGCAGACCAGATCGCGGGCAAAAGCCGAAAGGTGCGAGGACCGCCGTCCGGCGAGCCGGTCGCCGCGGTCGTCGCGCGTGGCGAGGCGGAGATCGGCTTCCAGCAGGTCAGCGAGCTGATCCACGTCCCGGGAATTACCTTCGTCGGCGCGATTCCGGCCGAGCTCCAGCCGATGTTTTCTTTCGCGGGCGCGCTCACGAATACGATCCGCCAGCCCGAGGCGGCCAGTGCGCTGATCCGATTCCTCGCCTCGCCTGAGGCGGTGCCGGTAATCCTGAAGGCCGGGCTGGCGCCACCCTCGGAGCGATAGCCTCCGTCAGCTGCTATGGCCTTTGATTGAAACGTTCAATCGGATGAGGGGGGCTGCTTTACGAGGGAGCGTAACGCCTCACCTCAACCCCCTCCCACGGGAGAGGGGGCTTCCGTTGCCGTGACAGTTCAATCTGATCTCATCTCGCTCCAGGCTATCGTTGCAGCTCGGCGCTGGCCGCCTTGAGCTTCGCGATGGCGTCCCGCACGTCGGGATCGAGGCCCGCGCCACCGGCGTCGAGATGGGCCAGGATCGCCGTGCGCATCCGCGGGTCCCAGAATTTCCGGATGTGTTCGGCAATCCCCGGAACCGCCTTGTCGTGCCCCTGGGTCTGGAAGAACTTGCCGATTTGATTGGCCATGTAGACCAGCCGGTCAGGCGACATGGACGGCTCCTTGCGTGACGGCCGCGGACGTAATGCGGCCCGGATGGGTGAAGATCTCGAATCCGTCGGCGCGTGCGATGGCGGCAAGGGTAATGCCGGCTGCCTCCGCCATCCGCACCGCCAGCGCGGTGGGAGCGGAAACCGCAACCAGGACCGGCGCACCCATCGCCGCCGTCTTCTGCACCATCTCGACCGAGACCCGGCTGGTCAGCAACACCATGCCATCAGCGGCGGAAATCCTGTCCTGCGCCAGCGCGCCGGCCAGCTTGTCGAGTGCGTTGTGGCGACCGACGTCCTCGCGCAGGGCAACAATACCGCGCCCCGGCATCCAGAACGCCGCGGCGTGTACTGCGCGGGTTTCGATGTTGATGGCTTGCAATGGTGGAATGCCCTGCATCGCCGCCGTCACCTCTTGCGACGAGAAGTGCCGGCCCTGGGCGACGATGGCCGCCGGGCGAACGGCTTCGGCAATGGAGTCGATCCCGCATATGCCGCAACCGGTGGGGCCTGCAATGTGCCGCCGCCGTTCGTGGAGCCGATCAGCATTTGCCTGCGTGAGCCACATCCGCAGCTCAATGCCGTCGTCGAGGTCGATGATATCGAGCGAACGGATGTCGTCGGGGAATTGCACGATCCCTTCGCTGAGGCTGAACCCGACCGCGAAATCCGCCAGATTTTGCGGGGTGCCCATCATCACGGCATAGGTGCCGCCATTGTAGGTGAGCGCAATCGCGGTCTCCTCCGGAATGGTACGCATGCCGGTGCCCAGGCCGCCGTCGCGCCAGATCTGACGATCAACCGTGCGCACCGGCTCGCGCATTCCCTTACTCCGCGGCTTCCACGACGGGCGCGATGCGCCGGGAGTGGCGGGCCTGTTCGTCGTAGGCCTTTTGCCATTCCGACGGGCCATTGGAGGGCGATATCTGCACCGCCGTGACCTTGTATTCCGGGCAGTTCGTGGCCCAGTCGGAATATTCCGTGGTGATGACGTTGGCCTGCGTGTCCGGGTGATGGAACGTGGTGTAGACCACGCCCGGGGCGACCCGTTCGGTGATCAGCGCGCGCAGGGTGGTTTCCCCGGCGCGGCTCGCAAGCCTGACCCAATCGCCGTCGCGTACGCCGCGCTGTTCGGCGTCGTGCGGATGCATCTCGAGCCGGTCTTCCTCGTGCCAGACGATATTTTCGGTTCGCCGCGTCTGGGCGCCGACATTGTACTGGCTGAGGATGCGTCCCGTCGTCAGCAGCAGCGGGTAGCGCGGACCGGTGCGCTCATCGGTGGGGACATACTCGGTGATGACGAACTTGCCCTTGCCGCGCACGAAGCCGCCGATGTGCATTACCGGCGTTCCCTCGGGCGCCTTCTCGTTGCAGGGCCACTGCACGGAGCCGAGCTCATCGAGCTTCGCAAAGGAAACGCCGCTGAATGTCGGGGTCAGCGCCGCGATTTCGTCCATGATCTCTGACGGATGGGTATAGTTCATCTCAAAGCCCATCGCCTTGGCGAGACGAATCGTCACCTCCCAGTCTGCCAATCCGTTGCGCGGCGTCATCACCTTGCGGACAAGCTGGATGCGGCGCTCGGCGTTGGTGAAGGTGCCGTCCTTCTCGAGGAAGGTCGACCCCGGCAGGAAGATATGAGCGTAGTTGGCGGTTTCGTTGAGGAAGAGATCGTGGACGATGACGCATTCCATCGCCGATAGCGCCGCAACGACGTGCTTGGTGTTGGGGTCGGATTGCAGGATGTCCTCACCCTGCACGTAAAGCCCCATGAAGGTGCCCTCGATGGCGGCATCGAACATGTTGGGAATGCGCAGGCCCGGTTCCTTGTTGAGCTTGACGTTCCACATCGATTCGAACAACTCGCGCACCGCATCGCCCGAGATGTGCCGATAGCCGGGCAGCTCGTGCGGGAAGGAACCCATGTCGCAGGAGCCCTGCACATTGTTCTGGCCGCGCAGCGGGTTCACGCCGACGCCGGGCTTGCCGATATTGCCGGTAGCCATCGCGAGATTGGCGATCGCAATGACCGTCGTGGAGCCCTGGCTGTGTTCGGTGACGCCGAGCCCGTAATAGATCGCAGCATTGCCGCCGGTGGCATACAGGCGCGCCGCGGCACGCAGCTCCCCGGGATCGACGCCGGTCGCAAGGGCCGTCGCTTCCGGGCTGTTCTTTGGCAGCGCGACGAAATGCGCCCAATCCTGGAACTCGCTCCAGTCGCAGCGCTCGCGGACGAAGGCCTCATTGACCAGACCCTCGGTGACGATCACGTGCGCCATCGCGGTCAGCACGGCGACGTTGGTCCCCGGCAACAGCGGCAAATGGTGCTGGGCTTCGACATGGGCGGAGCGAACGATGTCGGTGCGCCGTGGATCAACCACGATCAGCTTGGCGCCGGCGCGCAGCCGCTTCTTCATGCGCGAGGCGAACACCGGATGCGCGTCGGTCGGATTGGCGCCGATGATCAGGACGACGTCGGTATGCTCGACCAAGTCGAAGTCCTGGGTGCCGGCCGAGGTGCCGAAGGTGGTGGCCAACCCATAGCCGGTCGGCGAATGGCAGACGCGGGCGCAGGTATCGACGTTGTTGTTGCCGAAGCCGGCGCGGATCAGCTTTTGCACCAGATAGGTTTCCTCGTTGGTGCAGCGTGACGAGGTGATGCCGCCGATGGAATCGCGGCCGTATTTGGCCTGAATGCGCTTGAACTCGGAGGCCGCGTGGTTGAATGCCTCCTCCCACGACACTTCGCGCCAGGGATCGGTGATTTTTTCACGGATCATCGGATTGAGGATGCGTTCCTTGTGGGTGGTGTAACCCCAGGCGAAGCGGCCCTTGACGCAGGAATGGCCGCGATTGGCCTTGCCGTCCTTGTAAGGCACCATGCGGACCACTTCCTCGCCGCGCATTTCCGCCTTGAAGGAGCAGCCGACGCCGCAATAGGCGCAGGTCGTCACCACGGAATGTTCGGGCTGGCCAATTTCGATCACCGACTTTTCGGTGAGGGTGGCGGTCGGGCAGGCCTGCACGCAGGCGCCGCAGGACACACATTCGGAACCGAGGAAGCTTTCGCTCATGCCGGGCGAGACCCGGCTGTCAAAGCCGCGTCCGGAAATGGTCAGCGCAAAAGTGCCCTGGACTTCCTCGCAGGCGCGGACGCAGCGCGAGCAGACGATGCATTTCGACGGGTCGTAGGTGAAATACGGATTGGATTCGTCCTTCGGCATCCAGGCCGCGTTCGCAGCCCCATCGGCCCTGGCGAAAACGTGGTTTTCGCCTTCATAGCCGTAGCGCACATCGCGCAGGCCGACCGCGCCCGCCATATCCTGCAATTCGCAGTCGCCGTTGGCGGCGCAGGTCAGGCAATCCAGCGGATGGTCGGAGATGTAGAGCTCCATCACGCCCTTGCGCAGCTTCTTCAGCCGCTCGGTCTGGGTGTGCACCACAAGGCCCGGCATGACCGGGGTCGTGCAGGAAGCCGGCGTTCCCGCGCGGCCCTCGATCTCGATCAGGCACAACCGGCAGGAGCCGAAAGCATCCACCATGTCGGTGGCGCAAAGTTTTGGGATCTGTGTGCCGGCTTCCATCGCCGCGCGCATGATCGAGGTGCCTTCCGGCACGGTGACGCTATTGCCGTCGATCGTGAGCGTGACCATGGCCTCGGATTTGGAGCGCGGCGTTCCGAAATCGGTTTCCTGGATCAGCGACATGGCGATCTCCTTTATTCCGCGGCCTGAAGCTTCGTGGGCGCCGGGCCGAAATCTTCCCGGAAGTGTTTCAGCGCGCTCATCACGGGGTAGGGCGTAAATCCGCCCAGCGCGCAGAGCGAGCCGAATTTCATGGTGTTGCAGAGGTCTTCGACGACGGCGATATTCTCCGCCACGCGGTCGCCGGCGCGAATCTTGTCGATGGTCTCGGCGCCGCGGGTCGATCCGATCCGGCAGGGCGTGCACTTGCCGCAGGATTCGATGGCGCAAAACTCCATCGCAAAGCGGGCCTGTTTCGACATGTCGACGCTGTCGTCGAATACCACGATGCCGCCATGGCCGATCAGGCCGTCGCGCGCGGCGAAAGGCCTCATAGTCGAACGGCGTATCGAACAGCGCGCGCGGGAAGTAGGCGCCGAGCGGGCCGCCGACCTGCACGGCCCTGACGGGACGTCCGGTAAACGTGCCGCCGCCGACATCGTCAATCAATTCGCCGAGCGTGATGCCGAAGGCGACCTCGAACAGGCCGCCATATCGGACATTGCCGGCAAGCTGGATCGGCATGGTGCCGCGCGAGCGGCCCATGCCGAAATCGGCATAGGCTTTCGCGCCACCGGCAAGGATGAAGGGGATCGCCGCGAACGACAGCACGTTGTTGATCACGGTGGGTTTGCCGAACAGGCCCTTGTGCGCCGGCAAAGGCGGCTTGGCGCGGACGATGCCGCGGCGGCCTTCCAGGCTTTCCAGCAGCGAGGTCTCTTCGCCGCAGACATAGGCACCGGCGCCTGACCCGGACTTCGAGATCGAAGCTGTGGGCGGCGCCGCCGATGCGGGTGCCGAGATAGCCGCCGCGCCGCGCCGCCGCAATGGCCGCGTTCATCGCCTCGATCGCGTGCGGATATTCCGAGCGGATGTAGATGTAGCCTTTGGTGGCGCCCACCGCGACGCCCGCAATGGTCATGCCTTCGATCACCACGAAGGGATCGCCTTCCATGATCATGCGGTCGGCGAAAGTGCCGCTGTCGCCCTCGTCGGCGTTGCAGACGATATACTTCCGGTCAGCGCTGGTCTGCGCCACGGTCTTCCATTTGATTCCGGTCGGAAAACCGGCGCCGCCGCGGCCACGCAATCCGGAGGTCGTGACGTCGGCGAGAATGGCATCAGAGGTCAACGTCAGCGCGCGCTCCAGGCCCTTGTAACCGCCGTGGGCGCGGTAGTCCTCCAGGGAACGCGGATCGACCACGCCGCATCGCGCGAAGGTCAGGCGGGTCTGTCGTTTCAGCCAGGGGATATCTTCGGTGATTCCAAGCCGCAGGGCATGCGGGCCATCGGCGAGCATCGCGTCGAGCACCGATGCTGCGTCGGTCTCGGTCACCGGACCGAACGCGACGCGCCCCTGCGCCGTTGCGACCTCGACCATCGGCTCCAGCCAATACAGGCCGCGCGAACCGGTTCTGATGATTTCAATGGCCGCACCGCGTTTCGCCGCGGCCCGCTCCAGCGCCACAACTACTTCGTCGGCGCCAACTGCGATGGCGCCCGCATCGCGCGAAACGTAAATACGCAAGCTCATCGTTGCGCCTCCGCGACCAGCGCGTCGATGCGCGCCTCGTCCAAACGTCCGACCACGCGGCCGTCCAGCATCGCCGAGGGCGCGGTGGCGCAGAGCCCGAGGCAATAGATCGGCTCCAGCGTCACCCGTTCATCCGGCGTGGTATTTCCGATCGCAACGCCGAGTCTGGCTTCCGCGCGCGCGGCGAGCGCATCGCCGCCGGCGGCCTGACAGGCCTCGGCGCGGCACAGCTTCAGGACGTGCCGGCCCGCGGGCTTGTGGCGAAAATCGTGGTAGAAGGTGAACACGCCGTGGACCTCGGCGCGGGACAGATTCAATGCGGAAGCGATCATGGGTATCGCGGGCTCCGGCACGTAGCCGAAGGCTTCCTGCAGTGCGTGCAGGATCACCAGCGTTGCACCTTCAAGATGTGTGTGCTCCGCGATGATTTCGGCGCCGCGCGTGGCATTCCATGGTTCGTAGGCTGTCATGATCCGCACTCTCTATCGGAGGCCTGTTACCAAGTCATGAGACGCGGAATCGTTCGGAAAATCAATAAAGCCGTCCCATGTGGCGATAGGGAAAGGCGATTAATAAGAATATGATATGGATCAATATGAAACTAAAATGGAAGGAAGCTTATACCGCCGCCGGCCGAGGCTTTTTGCCTCTTTGCACCGCGCGGACCGTGATACTTGTTACCCTGAAACCGTGGGGGTCTCTTCTTGATCGAAAAGCTTGAACTCTTGCTCGCGCTGGCCAAGGAACGTCACTTCGGACGGGCCGCGGAGGCATGCGGCGTCACGCAGCCGACGATGTCGACGAGCCTCAAGCAGCTCGAGGAAATCCTCGGCGTGATGCTGGTGCAGCGCGGCTCGCGGTTTCAGGGCTTTACGCCCGAAGGCGAGCGCACGCTTGATTGGGCGCGGCGCATCGTCGGCGACACCCGCGCGATGCGCCAGGAAATCAACTCACTGAAGGACAAGCTTTCCGGCGAGATCCGCATTGCGGCGATTCCCACGGTACTGGGCATGGTGGCTTCACTGACGACGCCGTTCCGCGCGCGCCATCCGGAGGTGCGCTTTCGTATCCAGTCCTGCACCTCGGCCGACGTGCTTGGCCTCCTGGAAAATCTGGAGGTCGACGCCGGCCTGACCTACATCGAGAACGAGCCGATCGGGAAGGTTCGCACCATTCCGCTCTACAACGAGAGCTATCGCCTGCTGACTTCGCCCGACGCCATGTTCGGCGATCGCAAACAGGTCACATGGGCCGAGGTCGGGCAGGTTCCTCTGTGCTTGCTGACGTCGGACATGCAGAACCGGCGCATCATCGATCGCGCCCTTCGCTCCGTGGGAGCCGAGGCGAAGCCGACACTGACCTCGAACTCGCTGCTGGTTCTTTATACCCACGTCAAGACCGGCCGCTGGGCAAGCGTGATGCCGGCCAAACTTGCGGAAACGCTCGGGCTGGCGGATGCCGTCCGCAGCATTCCGATTGTCGATCCTGAGGTCACCTACAGCATCGGGATGGTAATTCCGCAGCGCGATCCGATGACGCCGCTGATTGCGGCGCTGGTTCAGATTGCGCGCGAAGTGGCCCCGATGCTGGAGCCTTCCTGAAGGCGATTTTCCGTACCGCTTGCAGCGCGTTTTCGCGCGAAGCCCGCCCTCGAACTCGATCCGGGGGGTGGATACCGGTTCGCGTGAAGCAACCTGCCAAATAAGGATAGAGCCACGCCTCGTTTCTGATTCGATCAGAACCCGATCAGGTATCAGGCGGCCGCCGGCAGTTTCTCTCTCGCCTTACCCGCATCGCGCGGCAGCGACACGCGGACCACCGTGCCGGTGCCGAGCTTCGAGCGCAACCGCATCGATCCGCCATGCAGATTGGTCAGCGATCTGGCGATTGCCAATCCCAGCCCCGAGCCGTGATAGGTCTTGGTCAACTGGCTTTCTACCTGCTCGAACGGCCGGCCCAGTCGCTGCAGCGATTGGGGAGCGATGCCGATGCCGGTGTCGGCGATCATCAGAACGATCGAGTCCTCGACCAGCCGGCTGCGGACAACCACCTTGCCGCCATCGGGCGTGAACTTGACGGCATTGGACAAGAGATTGACGATGATCTGCTTGATCGCCCGGCGGTCCGCCACGACCGAGATGCTGCCGTCGATATCGGCATCGAGCAGCAGGTTCTTGTCGTCGGCTCGCCCGGACACCACCCGCAGGGATTCCGCCAGCGTCCTGGACAGATCGAGCTGCTCCATGTCGAGCTTCATCCTGCCGGCTTCGATCTTCGACATATCCAGGATGTCGTTGATCACTTCGAGCAGGTAATGTCCGCTGGTAAGGATGTCGTGGCAGTATTCCTGATATTTCTCCGAGCCCAACGCTCCGAACATGCCGCTTTCCATGATCTCGGAAAATCCAATGATGGCATTGAGCGGCGTACGCAATTCGTGGCTCATATTGGCGAGGAATTTCGATTTGGTCTGGTTGGCTTCCTCGGCGCGGGTCTTCTCCCTGGAGTATTTCTCCGCGAGATCGGCGAGTTCGATGGCTTGCCGCTCAAGCTCGCCTTGCGAGCGTTTCAGGTCGACCACCGTGGTGCGCAGCCGCAGATCATTCTCGACCAGCTTCTGTTCGTGTTCCTTGATGCGGGTGATGTCGGTTCCGACCGAGACGTAGCCGCCGTCCTTGGTCCGCCGCTCGCTGATATGCAGCCAGCTTCCGTCGTCGAGCTGCGCCTCGAAGGTTCGCGCGCCCGGCGCCTGGTTGGCGATTCCGTGCAGCCGGGTGCGGACCTCGGGCATGCTGCCGACTTCGATCACGGTTTCATAGGAGGTACCCGGCGTCACGGCCGAATCCGGCAGCTTGTGCAGCCGCTGGAAGTGCGAGTTGCAGAGCACCAGCCGGTCTCCTGCGTCCCACAATACGAAGGCTTCCGGAATGGTCTCGATCGCGTCGCGCAGCCGCAAGTCGGCTTCGATGGTCTTCTCCGCGAGGCTCTTCTGCTCGGTGATATCGACGGCGATGCCGATCAGGTGCAGGCCGGCATCGGTCGTGCCCTGGCTGAGTTCGCAGCGCACCCGCAGCCAGATCCAGTGACCGCCGGTGTGCTGCATGCGGAAGGTCCGGTCGATGTGGTTTATTTTTGACGAAATGAGCTGATCGGCGATCTCGAACAGGTCGACGTCGTCGGATTTCACCAGCGCATTGACCTCGCCGAAGGTCAGCAGGTCGCTGCGGTTCTCGAGGCCGAGCATCGTGAACATCGACTGCGACCAGAAGATTCTGCCGCGAGAGAGATCCCAGTCCCACAACCCGCAACGTCCGCGATTGAGCGCGGTATCGATGCGTCCGCGCACGGCGTCATTGATCAGATCGCCCTCACGCGCGCGGGTCGATTGCCAGTGGAACGCGAAGCCCAGGATCAAGACGACAAAACCGGTGGTGGCCGAGAGCGTCACCGACAGGGCTGCGTCCGAGCGCCAGATCGAATCGACTTTTTCCTGAATGACGACCACCTGACCGGGCAGCGATTTAATGACGTGCCGAACCACGAGCGCCGCGCTGCCGTTCGGCAAGGTGATGTCGGTGACGGCGGCCTGCTGCCCCGGCGCACCCAGCGGCAGCACCGCACTGATGACATCGAGGATGCGATTGGTGTCGCCAATCCCGGATTCAATGGGAATGCGGGCGAGAATACGCTGGTCCATGCCCGTGACGATGACGTGCCTGCCGGCCGCGATGGCCCAGGACGGAATGAGGCCGGGAAGCAGGAGCTGCAGGCGCTCAAACGACGTCGCGCGATCCTGTCGAACCGAGGTGATGCGGTCGAGACGTTCGGCAAGCAGTTCGGCGACCGCGGCCAGGTCGCGCTTGATTGACGCGCGCTTTTGGCGGTTCTGATCGATCACCTGCACGATTGCGCCAAGGCAAATCGTGATGAGGAACGCGATGATCAGGGTGGGCACAGCTCGGCGGAGCGCAGGCTCCGCCAGTAGCAGCCTGTGGTAGGCTGGTTTTGCGATCGATTGCGCCAATCCCTTGATCGAATCGGATTGGACGCACGCGCTCGCCGCGTGTGCGCGCGCCATGCCTTTGGCCCCCTTGGAAGACTTTTCTGTACCCCATTCGGAAGAACCCCAGCTCTGCTTCCGAATCAGAGATATTTGAATCCAGTTTTTGCGAACTGTCGAGAGTCAACGATTCGTTAATGCAAATAAATCTTGTCCACGACGAATCAGATCTCCGGAATTCCCGCAAAAAGACCTGCGAAACGAGTCCGAAAGGAGAACGCGCGCGGCGTTTCAGATTGCGGCTACGCGTCCGGCGGCTCGGCGTGACTGATGACGCGCTTGACGGTCGGAAAGGCGCGCCGCAATGCGCGCTCGATCTCGTCGACATTCTCGTGAACCTTGATCACGCTCATCGACGGCGCGGCGCGACAATGAAAGTTCACGATTTCGCCGGCATCGGTATCACGCACCCGCACGCTGTGTATGTCATGGATTGCGCCGTTGGCGGCGAACCGCGCCAGCGCGGCCTTGATGGCTTCGACCCGGTCGGGTGCGGCATCGGTGCCAAGCGGCAACTCCGGCTCAAGCGGCTCGATGTGGGTGTCGACTTCGACATCCTCGCCGAATTCGTCGCGAATGCTCCGCTCCAGTCCGTGGGCGATGTCGTGGGCCGCCGTCAGCACCATGTTGCCGTCGACTTCGAGGTCGATGCTGACGGTGAGCTTGCCGCCGAGATCGTGCACGGTGACATGATGAACGGCGAGACCGGAATTGCGGGCGATCACCATGATCCGCTCGCGGACGCTCTCGTTGTCACGCGCGACCGGCACCGCGGTGAAGGTCAGGTCGGCATCCCCGAGCGTTTTGGCGACCGCCGCCTGCGCCTTTAGCTTGACCTCTTCGACGCGGTCGATGGGGTAGGTGCGCGGCACTTCCACGATGGCGTCGATGAAGTGCGTCGACCCAACCATCCTGACCCGCAGCCGCTCGACATCGACCACCCCGGGCACCGCCCTGATCGCGGCGGTGGCCTTTTCCGCCGCGCCTTCGGGCGCGCGGTCGATCAGGGTTTCGACGGTGGAGCGCGCCAGCCGCAGGCCCAGCATCGCGATCATCACCGCCACGCCCACGGCAGCGGCGGCGTCGCCCCAGGCATAGCCCAATCCCGACAGCGCCAGTCCGATCATGACGGCGACCGAGCCAAGCACGTCCGACCCAAAATGCAGGGCGTCGGCCGCCAGCGCCTGACTCCTGGTGTCGCGGGCGGCGCGATGCAGCGCGCGGGCGCGCCAGAAATTCACGGCGATGTCGAGGACCAGCACGATGAACGGGATCGCCGACAGCGTGGGTGGCGGGGTGCCCTCGCGAAGACGGCCGTAGGATTCGACCAGGATTCCGCCTGCCAGCACATAGAGCATCGCGATGACACCGAGCGCCGACAGGCTTTCAAGCTTGCCGTGGCCGTAGTGATGTTGCTCATCTGCGGGGCGGTCGGAAACCCGAACCACCATCCAGGTGACGACGGTCGCCACCACGTCGACGGAGGAGTGCAGCGCTTCGGAGATCAGCGCGAGACTGCCGATGGCGATACCGACCGCGAACTTGGCCGTCGCCATGCCGGCGCTGGCGAAAATTGAAATCGCCGCGACGCGCGATTTGGCCGTGTGAGCAGGATGGTCCATGGGCGAGGGTTTAGCAGCCCGTCATGGAACATTAAAGACGCTGGGCGGGGCACAATCGCCACTTAGTCGCACTAGAAACCTGTCGCTTCGCGACGGCGAACTCGGCGGAATTGACGACCGAGCGCACCGTCGCGCGGCGAAACCCAATATCCATTTTTTACAGCGTCACGACGATCTTGCCGAGATGCTTGTTGGCTTCCATGTGCTCGAACGCCTTGCCGATGTCGTTGAAGGCAAACACCTTGTCGATCGGCAATTGCAATTTGCGTGATTCCACCGCCGGCCAAATATCCTTGCGGACTTCGTCGAAAATCTCGCGGATCTCCTCGATCGTACGGGTGCGGAAGGTGACGCCGATATAACTGATGCGGCGCGCGGCGTGCAGGTCGAAGTTGAAATCGGCATGGGTGCCGCCGAGCCGGCCGACATTGACGATGCGGCCCTTGATTTTGGTGGCCTTGAGATTCTGGCTGGCGACCTTGCCCGAAACCTGGTCGACGATCAGGTCGACGCCTTCGCCGGAGGTCGCCTGCAGCACCTGATCCACCCAGCCGGGATCGCTGGAATCCACCGCCAGATCGGCGCCGAATTCCTTCAGCCTCCCACGGCGCATCGCGTCCGTCGAGGAGCCGATCACGAGCCTCGCGCCCTTGAGCTTTGCGATCTGCAGCGCCATCAACCCGACGCCGGAACTGGCGCCCTGGATCAAGACAGCCTGGCCGGGCTGCAAGGCGCCGACGGTCACGACCGCATTGTGCATGGTCGAGATTGCGATCGGCAGGGTGCAGGCTTCCTCGAAGTTCATGTTCGACGGCGCGCGGAACAGCCGGCCGTGATCAGCCAGCGTATACTCCGCGAAAGCGGCGCTGCCCGAGCCCATCACCTTGTCGCCGACCTTGACCCCTCTGGCGTCGGGGCCGATTTCGGCGATCTCGCCCGCCCATTCCATCCCCAGCACGGTGCCGGCGCCGCCGGCGCTGCCATGCGCGTGACCCTTGGTCATGCCGAGGTCGGCGCGATTGAGACCGCACGCGCGCACCCGGACCAAAACCTGCGTGCCCTTCGGCGACGGCTTGGCTACTTCAGTGATAGCGGCGCCGCTGGCGCCGTAGACATAGGCCTTCATACGATCATTCCTGTCTGGTGGTGACGTCGAGCCGTCTGGATCATGATCCGATTGGATTGAATCGGATCATAATCTCATCGCTTGGCCTGAGCATGATCTTTTCGGAGAACCGGTTCCCACTTTTCCGGATCATGCCCTATTCGGCGGCTTGACGGCGGTTGCCGGATATCATGCCTTGGAGCCGGCCCTGGATGATGGCTTCCGCCTCGCGCATGATGCGGGAAACCAGTTCCGCGCAGCTCGGGATGTCATGGATCAATCCCTGAACCTGTCCGGCGGACCAGATGCCTTCGTCGGCGTCGCCGGTCGCGTAGACCATTTTACCGCGCGCGCCGGCGACGAGCTCGCGAACCTGCTCGAAGGTCGCGCCTTCCTTCTCCAGGGCAACCACCTTCGTGCTGACCGCGTTTTTGGCGACACGGGAGGTGTTGCGCATGGTGCGCAGGATCAGCTCGGTCTCGCGCTCATCATTGGCGACGATTTTCTCCTTGATCCGTTGATGGATCGGGCTCTCCCTGGTGCACATGAAGCGGGTGCCCATGTTGATGCCTTCGGCGCCCAGCGCGAGGGCAGCGACCAGACCCCGGCCATCGCCGAAGCCGCCGGATGCGATCATCGGAATCTTCACCTTGTCGGCTGCCGCCGGAATCAGGATGAGCCCGGGCGTAT
Source organism: uncultured Alphaproteobacteria bacterium (assembly GCA_963742085.1). Lineage (GTDB taxonomy): Bacteria > Pseudomonadota > Alphaproteobacteria > Rhizobiales > Xanthobacteraceae > Bradyrhizobium. The sequence goes on from CAVUKM010000010.1 coordinate 647,325, forward strand.
CGTCCTCGCCGGGATGGCCCGCGCACTCGAAACCGTCGATCGAAATCGCATCGACGCCCATGCGCTCCGCCGACAGCGCGTGGCGGACGCTGGTGCATTTGTGCACGACCACGATGCCATGCTTCTTGAATTCGGTGACGTGCTCCTGGGGCTTGTTGCCGGCGGTCTCGACGATCTTGACGCCGCTCTCGATAATCGCCTGGCGATATTCCGCGTATGGCGGCGGCTTGATCGAGGGGAGAATGGTCAGGTTGACGCCGAACGGCTTGTCGGTCAGGCCACGGCAGCGCGCGATTTCCTTTGTCAGATCTTCCGGCGTCGGCTGGGTCAGCGCGGTGATGAAGCCGAGCGCGCCGGCATTGGCGACGGCCGCGACCAGCTCGGCCCGGCCGACCCATTGCATCCCGCCCTGGACGATCGGGTGCTCGACGCCGACGAGCTCGGTAAATCGTGTCTTGATCATCAACTGCCCCTGAACCGCTTCCTCAGGCGGTGATAAACGCGCCCTGATTTGTCTTGGTTTTCGGAAAGGGCAGGATGCCGCCGGGAACGGCAAATGTCCACGGGGGGCGCTGCGCGCCGCCGGTCAGGGCAGCATGATCAAGCAAACGCCGGGGAGGGCGCCCCGGAGATCTTCATGAAGCTTCCCTGGGGACCAGTGGTGGAGTGTCGGCACGAGTTATCTGCTGGCTCGGAAACGCGTTTCAAAGCCAGAGTGATCGTCGCCGAAAGGAAAAGTGCTCGTCAGGCAGGAACGGCTCGCGCCGCAGCCATCGCCTCATCGTCGAACGCGGTTGAAATATCGCGGATGCTGATCACGCCACACAGACTATAGTCGTCGATGACCGGCAGATGCCGGATGTGGTGCCTGTTCATGAGATGACGAACGTCTTCGAGCGAATCGGTCGAACTGCAGGAAACCAGTTGCTGCACTGAAATCAGCTGCGAGATCTTCATGTTGATGGCGGCCGCGCCGTGCTCGGCGATGGCGCGGACGACGTCGCGCTCGGTGAACATGCCGGCAGCAGTATTGCCTTCGGTCCGGACAACGTCCTTGACCACAAGCGCGCTGACATTGCTCGCGCGCATCAATTGGGCCGCAATGGCCACGGTTTCATTCATTCGAATTGTTGCAATACGCGCGGTCTTTTTGCGCAGGATGTCTCCGACTTTCATCGCAAGCTCCT
>CAVUKM010000011.1:0-227580 GCA_963742085.1 uncultured Alphaproteobacteria bacterium
ACCGATGCGGCCAACGCAGACGCGCCCAAGGCTGCCATCTGAAGCGCGGGGAACAAAATGCAACCCGCCAGCACGGCCCAGGCTGCAACGATCAACAGGACATGCCAGCCACGAATATCGGGCCGCGCGTGAGCGTCCCAACCCTGATCGCCATCGGCGATCAGGGATTCGAACGTGGATACGGTGGCGCACTTGCTAGCCATCTCAACGTCCCGCAATCGAAGACCGATGATCCGACTCTTAAGGACCAGCGCTGAGGATCGAATTGAAACCCGACCGTCAATTTGAGTGGCTAATCATTCAATTTGTTAAGCATGCCGATCGGCACCATCGGTGCGCGGCTTCCGCTGGCGGGCCTGAACGCGGTGACGTACTGGCGCGATGATCGTGTCCACGAAGCAGATGGCCGACACGGACGCGGATCAGGCGAACAGCATCAGGTGATGGCCGTCCATGAAATGTAGCTTCGCGAAAAAATCGGAAGATCGAGAATCGCTTCCGGCAGGTTTGCAACGGGTGAGACGCCGACGCTTGTTTGCCAAAGACGGAAATAAATTGTCGCGGTCGCGCGCAGCGGCGCGTCCTCCGCGCGCTCGATGACGCGTAGGCCAGGTACGCCAGCGTATCAAGCGCCGCGTGCCGGAACCGCGAAGGAAGCCCAGCCCGCCCAATCAGTTTATCAAAGCCGAAGCCGCATCCGTTTTATTGATGCAGATCAATACGTCGCCGTGCTCGTAGTCTTCATTGAGGCTTACGTTTGCGCCAGCCTGGCGATGCGCAATCGAGCCCGGTTCCTCGCGGCAACAGTTCCGAGGGTTAAATGCTCAGAGCCGTTCTGTTTACCTTTCTCGGTTTCGTTTTCGCCATAGTGCTCGGTCTTTTCGGCGCCTGGTCGGCGGACCGTGCCGGCGCATTGATGGGCCTCCTGGCGGGCCTTGGGTCTTCGTTTCTCGCGACCGCTTACATCATGGGTAAATAAAGTGTCGACAAGCTAGATGCGCATCACAGGCAAACGACGGATTGCTGATCGTTCGGACGATGGCCGTCTCTTGTGCGTCTGCATCATCGGCACGCGGCCCGAGGTGATTAAAATGGCGCCGATCATCCGGCGCCTGATGGAGAGCGACTGGGCAAAACCCTATGTCATTGCCGTCGGTCAACACACCCACCTGCTCGACCTGGCAATCAAGGATTTCGATATCGACATCGACGAGCGCATGGAGATCGGGCGCTCGCGTTCATCGATTGCCGAACTGCTGGCCCGCGTGGTCGATAGTCTCGATGAGAGGCTGGAATCCATCGATCCGGCCTGCATTATCGCGCAGGGCGATACGACGACGGTTCTGGCCGCCGGGCTGGTCGCCTTCCATCGCCGGATTTTTTTCGTGCACGTCGAAGCCGGTTTGCGGACGGGCAACATGGATGCGCCGTTCCCGGAAGAATTTAACCGCCGCGTGGTGACGCTGGCGACCTCGCTTCACTGCGCGCCGACCGCAGGGGCGATGGCTGCACTGGTCGCGGAAGGCATTCCTGCCGCGGACTGCCTCGTGACAGGCAATACCGTGATCGACGCCCTGCTGGAGACGGCGGCACGAAAGCCGGAGCTTCCGAAAGGCTTCCCGGCCACCGCCAGGACCATTCTATTGACCGCGCATCGTCGCGAAAATTTCGGCCGGCCGCTGGAAAACGCATTTTCGACCCTGCGTGCTGTGGTCGATCGTTATCCGGACGTCGGGATCTTCTTTCCCATCCACCCCAACCCCAACACAAAGAGCGTGGCAGAGCGGTTCCTGGGTGAGCATCCGCGCATCGTCTTGAGCGAACCATTGGGCTATTCGCCGCTGGTCGCCGCCATGCAGGCGAGTTGGCTGATCGTTACCGATAGCGGCGGTTTGCAGGAGGAAGCACCCGCCTTGGGCAAACCGGTCCTGGTGATAAGGGAGACCACAGAACGCCCCGAGGCGCTGGACACCGGCACGGTCAGGCTCGTGGGAACCGATCCTGACCGCATCATGCAGGCGATCTCCGAACTGCACGACGACCCGCAAGCGTATCGGAGCATAGCGCGTCCCGTCTTTCCCTACGGGGACGGCCATGCCGCCAAACGCGTTGTCGATGCGCTGCGCCGGCGACTGATGCCGGGAGACCAAACCGCGAGCATGCGTGGCCGGAGCGGACCGGTGCGAAGCGATCCGTCAAATCAACGAACCGACAAGCCTCATAAATACGCCGTGCAACCGCGGCAATCGACCTCGAGACTCTATGCCTGCGCCGCGATTGCCGCCGTTCTTTTTCCCGCGTGCGCATTCGCGCAAACCGTGACGTTCGAATCGACGCTACAGGATCACGGATTCAAGGAAGGTATCGTATTGCAAGGACGCGCGGCATCGAGCGTATTCCTTGCGCTGCCTCGAGGGGCGCGGGTGACCAATGCCCGCCTCATCATCGACGGGCAATCCACGACCCCGACACTGCAACGCGGCAGCTTCTCGACCACCGTCAATGGCCAGCCTGTCGATGCCGTGAGTCTGAACGGCAAGAGCGGCCTTGTTCCCCTGCAACGCTCAATTGAGGTTCGCGGTGACAGGTTGAGCGGCTTCGATGCCCTGAGTATCCGCTTTGAAGCCGACCTGCGAGCGACCACTGATCCATGTACCGATGACGTCGATCCCGCCAATTCCGTTACTATTTCTCCACAAACCCGGATTGCATTCGACGTCAACCTTGATGAAGTGCGGTCCATCGCGGACGCAATCGCGCTGCTGCCGCAGCGTCCGCTTGTGCAGTTGCCGGCGCAGCCTTCGGTGTCGGCCGAAATTGCCGCGGCCGCGCTTCAGCTCGGTGTTCTCCTGACCGCGCGCGGACAGGAGCCTCGCTTCGCCTCTGCCCGCGGCGACGACATAGTCGCCATCCGCCTCGATGCGGGCCACAATCGCTCACCCGGCTCCCCCACTATCCGGATCGAACGGAAAGATAACAAGCTCGACATCCTGGTCGACCCGAACAGCGATTTCATCGCGCTTGGGCTTCTGTTGCAGGCCGCGCCGGACGCCCTCGTGGGCGAACAAGCTGCAATCTCCCGCACCCAGACACGATCGCAACCGGCAGTCGACGATTTTCAGGCATTTTCGTCGCCGCCGCCGGCCCAGCGCATCCGGCGGTTTGGCGAGTGGCGCCTCAATTTTCCCCTTGTTGCAGGCAACGGCCGTCTGGCGGACTCCGCTCTCCTCAAATTGTTCATCGCACCCGATTGGTCCAACGAGCGGCCCATCGCCACGACCTATCTCAATGAACAGATTGTCGCAGTGGCGCGGGCCGATCTCGGCGAAAGCAGCATGTCGGTGCCATTGCCGGCATCGCTGTTGCGTTTAACGAACACGCTTCGTGTGACCCTGGAGCGCGCCGGCGGTGAGCACTATTGCGCGGCAACCGATCGAGGACAGGCAGCGCAGATACTTCCCGGCTCCGGCCTGGTCCTCGGCGATGGCAATGGCGAGGGTTTCGCCCATATCGCCCATGCCTTCGGCCGCGGCGGGCAGGTGGTACTTCCGCAGAGCGCGGCCGATTCTTCCAGCATCGGATCTTATTTGCAGTTGGCTTCACGGCTCCTGGCGTCGCTCGGACCTCGTGTCGGAGCAATATCCGTTGAGTTCGGGACACCAGCCGCGTCTGGCCCCGGCGGGATGCTTCGCTTCGAAACCGTGGGTCCTGGCGGGCTCATCCTGCCGATCGCGGACCAGATCGAGGGAAGGGACCTCCGCTACGAGGTCAACTCCCCCCTCGCGGGCTTGTCCGCCGAAGACGACGGACGAACCCTGCTCGTTCAATTGACCGATGTGCGGAATCTGCCTCAACCCGGATCGCTCTATCTCGGCGACGGCTCGAAGGCGCTGATCGCCAATAATGGGGTGGTCTGGCAGAACAGCGCTCCCGGCGTCGGCCCGTCCGTTGTCGACAGGATCCGGAAATTCGGCGCGGACATCTTCAGCAAGGAAGGCCTCGCAATCGCGCTTGCGGCCATCGGTCTGCTCGGCCTGTTGCTGGGCAGCCGCGCCATCGTCAAGACCATCTTCCATCGGAACCGCCACAAGGCCGGGTGATGAGCCAGCTGCTCTACACACTCGTCACCTATCAGCAGATTTCCGAAATTCTGACATATGGCGTGACGGTCCTTATCCTCGTGTCCAGCATCGACGACCTGTTCGTCGATGGCTGGTATTGGCTGCGCGAATTGTACCGATGGTACTGGATCAAGGCCCAACATCCGGCTCTCAAGGTCGAGGCGCTCGAAGCCAAGCCCGAACGCCCCATTGCGATCATGGTCCCGGCCTGGAAGGAGTACGATGTCATCGCGGCCATGCTGAATACCAATGCCAAATTCCTGCGATATACGGACTATCAATTTTTCGTCGGTGTCTATCAGAACGATCCGGAAACGATCGCGCAGGTCAAGGCCGCGGCGGCACGTCTTCCGAATGTCAATATGGCAATCGTTCCGCGAGATGGCCCGACCAACAAGGCTGACTGTCTCAATGTCGTGTTGGCCCAGATTGTTGAATACGAACGAAGGGCCGGAAAGGAATTCGTCGGTATTGCCCTTCACGACAGCGAAGACGTCATTCATCCTTACGAGTTGCAGCTCTTCAATTATCTGCTCGACCGGATGGATCTCATTCAGTTGCCGGTCTATTCCCTTCACCGAGGCCTGGATGAATTCGTCGCCGGCACCTATATGGACGAATTTGCCGAATGGCATTCGAAGGATCTCGTCGTCCGCGAGAGCATGACCGGTGTCGTTCCCTGTGCCGGCGTATCCGCCTGTTTCAGCCGCCGCGCCGTAATGGTCTTGCGCGACGAACGCGAAGGTGAATTTTTCTCCACGGCCAGCCTGACGGAGGATTACGACATCGCCTTCCGTCTTCACAAGCTTGGAATGCGCGAGATCTTCGTGCGCTTCCCGATTCAGTTCACAGTCAGGATATTTAACGAAGCGGCGCAGCCGGTCCTTGTTGCGAAGCGGCTGCCGATCGCAACGCGCGAATATTTCCCGTCGGATTTCCGCGCCGCGTACAGGCAAAGGGCGCGCTGGCTGATCGGCATCATCTTTCAGGGATGGTCGCACCATGGCTGGATAGGCGGGGCGGGAGCCAAATACTTCTTCTTGCGTGACCGGAAAGGCCTGGTCACGGCTCCGGGTGCGCTGATGGCGTATTTCGTGATGACGAATCTGATCGTGATCGATCTGTTATTTCGTTATTTTCCGGGCAATCAGGTAATGCAATATACATTGCTCAACACGACCGGCTATCGGATAATTCTCGGCCTCAATTTCATCTTTCTTCTCAACCGTCTTGTTCAGCGAACATTCTTCACCACGCAAATCTATGGACTGACGGCTGGCCTGATGGCCGGACCGCGCATGATCGTCTCCAATTTCCTGAATTTCTTCGCCACCATGCGGGCCATTTCCATTTTCGCGCAGCACAAGCTGACCGGAAAGCCCATCGTGTGGGACAAGACACATCACACCTATCCGATACCGGTCGGCGAAGGGTTCGTGGCCTCATCATAAGGTGGATGGCATTCTCCGACTGGACCACGCCGGCAGCGGGTTGCGTGACTGCCCCCGCGGTCCCGCTTCAATAGGAAACCGAGGCTCCGGCGAACCATCCCGCGGCGCGGTCGTCGCCGGCGAGCTTGAAGCGATATTGGACGTTCAGATCAAGAAAGGATGCCGGTCCTGAATATTGATCCTGGCGGAACCAGAATCTGAGATTGACGCCGGCACCCGCTCCGAAAGCGTCCGGTATTGGAAGCAGCGAATCGTAGGCTGCACCGACGACCGCGAACGGGGTAAAAACAATCTTGTCGTCAAATCCGGGAAGACGGAATGAATGGCCGAGCCGGAACTCCGCAAGCCCCAGGGTCTGATGGACTTCGGTGAAGCGATCGAGTTCCGCGTAAACCTGCCAGTACGACCAATGGGTCGTATCGAGCCGCAAATCGCCGCCTTCGCCCTTGGAGTAGGCCGTGCGCAACAGCCAATCCCATCGCGAGACGCTGCCGACCGGAATCAGGCGGCTTACTTCAAAAACAAGGTTCTGCTCGGAGAAGGGTTTCCAGCGCGCGCCCGCGCTGCCCTGGATGGTTTCTTCGCCGACGGCGCCAATGGGCTTGCTGAGGAGCGTTTCGAAAGCGCGAGCGAACAATTCAACCGTCGCGCCGTTGCGATACCCGATATCCGGCGGGCGCCAATAGATTTCGCCGCCGGTCTGCAGCGTCTTGCCGCCGGATGGCGGTATCGGCAAACCCGACGGCGCAATGCCGATGGGACTGTAGAGCATGGATGCATAGGCACCCCATGTGCGGTCTACATTTGAAACATCGCGGCGAATCTCCAGTTCTCGCTGCGGAGAGAGGGAAAGTTGGCCTTCCGACTTGGCGTCGATGGCCCTCTTGAAAAGACTTACGGCTCTCGCGTTGTTAAATCGGCGCTTGGCGACATACGCGGCGTCGAGCAGCGCCTGGCCCTTCAGCTGCCCGGCCAGGTCCGCGCGGTTGAAATAGTCGTCGGCGACCTGGTCATCTCCGACCTGGTTGGCGAGATAGGCCATGTCGAGATTCTTCAGGCCGCTCAGATCGCCTGACGACCGCGCGGCGGCAAATCGTTCTTTGGCTTCGTCCTTGCGTCCCAACGCGACGAGGGCCGAGATCTCGCCGCGAGTCATCGTGACGCGCTCTGACGGCGTTCTTGTCTTGGACAATGCCAGTCTGAACGCGTCCAGCGCTTCGGCCTGGCGGTCGAGAGCCTGCAGCGCGAAGCCCCGGCGCGCCGCCACATCATAGCTGCGCTCTCCGGCAAGGGGAGACAGCACGTCGAGCGCGCGCTTCGGATTCTTCGCCGCCAGAGCGGCATCGGCCAGGGCCAGCCTGGCGCTTCTCTTCTGGACCGCCGTCAACCCCGGTTGTTTCAAGCTCCAGGACAGGTCGTCCATCGCTGGCCCGAGGCGGCCCAGACGTTGGCGGAGATAGCCGCGCTGCAGGCGTAGATTCACGTCATCCGGCGTACGGTCGAGCGCGCTGCTGGCAACCGTTTCCGCTTCCGCCACGCGATCCGCCGCCGCGAGCGCGTTCACGAGCAAGAGCCAATACGCCGTCTTGCCGGGATCAAGTGCGACGGCTCGGCGAGCGCTAATGATGGCGGCCGCAAAGTCCCGTTTGGCGAATTCCTTATAGCCGGCATCGGCGGCCTGATAGGCCGCATCAACGGGCGCAGGCTCCGCCGTTTGCGGAACGATCTGTGCCTTCAACCGATCGCGAATGCTTCGGAGTTCGTCGTTGACGATGCCCGCAGCTATCGCTTCGTCCGCCGCCGTGACGGCGCCCGCCAGGTCGCCGGCCGCAGCCAGCGAACTGACCAGAAGCATGCGCAACCGGGGGAGATCGGGACGCAGCGTCACTGCCTGGCGCGCCGCACTGACGGCTTGCTGATATTCCTTTAGGGCATAGGCCTTATAGGCTCGATCGGCAAAATCCCATGCCGGGCCGGAGAGGTCGTCATTCTGGGCGATCACCGGAGACGAGAAAAGCGCAGCGACCGCGACGGACGTAGCACAAGCCATTCTGCGCCAGCGGCAGCCTGATAACGCGGTCATGGGCGCACCTGCGCTCATTCGTATGGTGCGTGTATCATCGCCCATTAACTATCGTTAAGCGGGAAACGTCAATTCATGGTTAACAAAAGGTTTCCGCCGGCGGTGCCATTTGCCGGACCGGGTATTGCGGCGGCGTCGAACATTAATTATGGCGCCATTTCAACGGTATAGGAGATTCGCGGTTTTGCTCTGAATGGCGCGCCGTCGAGCAAAAGAGCACACATTTGTCCGCGGCATCAGGCGCCCTGTGGTGGCTTGACCGCGCGCAAACCTGTATCCGCCAGCGCTTCGGCCAGGCCGGTTTTGGAAGATTTCTTGAGAATATCGCCGCCAATCTTGGACGCGGGCTCCGGATGCCCGAAAAAGAAGCCCTGCACCTGATCGGCGTCGGCATTGTAGAGAAAGTCAACCTGGCCGGCGGTTTCGACGCCTTCCACGGTCACCCGCATATTCAGTTCGCGCCCGAGCGCGATGATGGTCTTCACCACCGTCTCGACGTCGCGTCCCGATTTTTCAAAGCTCTGCATGAAGCTGCGGTCGATCTTGATCTTGTCGAACGGAAACTTCCAGAGATAGCTCAGGCTCGAATAGCCGGTCCCAAAATCGTCCATGACGATCGAAACGCCCGTGGCCTTGAGTTGCTTGAGTGTCTCCATGACAGATGCGCTGTTGCGCAGCAGCAATATCTCGGTGATCTCCAGCTCAAGCCGGTGCGGTTTCAGCCCGGTTTTTCTCAGCACGTCGGCGACGGTCTTCTCGATCAGGCCGGATTCGAACTGGGCCGGCGACAGGTTGACCGCGATGGTCAACTCGTTGGGCCACGACGTTGCCGTGCGGCAGGACTCGTTCAGCACCCAGGCTCCGAGTTTGTCGATGAGGCGGAGTTCCTCCGCGATCGGGATAAAGGTGTCCGGAGGGATCGGTGTTCCATCGGGCGCCTTCAGCCGCGCCAGCGCCTCGAATCCGACAAGGCGTTTGCTGTTCATTTCGAATATCGGCTGATAATACACCTCGAAACGGTCTTTCTCCACGGCATCGCGGATAATGCGTTCGAGCTTGATGCGCGTTTGCATCGCCTGGTCCATTTGCGGCTCGAAGAAGCGAATGCAATCGCGGCCGGCTTGCTTGCCATTGTAGAGCGCGAGGTCCGCGCTCTTGAGCAAGCGCTCGGCGGTGACACCATCGGAGGGTGCGAGGGCAATGCCGATGGTAAATGTCGGGCGGATTTCCTGCTCCCTGAAATAAGCCGGCGCACTCAGTACCGAGGCAATCCGCTTTGCGAATTCCTCCGCCATGTGCCTGTTCGCGAGGCCGGTCTGCACCACGATGAATTCATCGCCGCCGAGCCGCCCCACTATGTCCTCCAGCCGCGTCATCGCGAGCAACCGCTCTCCTATGGTTCTGAGCAGAAAGTCGCCGCCGTCATGGCCGAGCGTGTCGTTCACCTGCTTGAAGTGATCGATATCGATGAAGTGGACGGCGATGTGGCCGTCCATCGACGGCAATATCGCGAGCGCCCCTTCCAGCCGCTCGATCATGCGCGCGCGGTTGGCGAGGCCGGTCAGAACGTCATGGTGGGCAAGAAACCGGATGCGGCGATCGGCTTGCTGCTTCTCCCGGGTGCGCCGGTACCACGCGATGGCCGGCAGGCCGAAGGAAAACCCGGTCAACGCGCAGAGCGACAGCGCTGCCACCAGAAAGGTCCCGGTGAAATCGTTACGTTCCGCGGTCTGGTCGACATAGGCGGCGACGACGCCGACCGGACGCTCGCCGACCAGAACCGGCACGTAGGCTTCCGAAAAATATTCCGGTTCGCCGGGCGCGTCGCCCTTTTTGGCATCGACGACGGGCTTGTCTTCCTTGATCGCGGCGGCGGCGGCGGCGTTGAAGTCGGATACGTCGACCGGGGTGATCTTGTTGCGGTCGGAGACCAGCACCGAATAACCGTAGCGATTGAAGATCGTATAGCGGTACACCCCGCCGGCAGTGCGCGTCGCCTCGAAAAACGCGATGCTGGCGGAGGACGGCGTTTCGCCGGCCGCGATCTGCTCGAGGTCACTGACATTGCGGGCCAGATATTGCGCCCAGTTCTGCGCAGCGCGGGTTGCGTTCCGATAGAGCAGATGGTCGGTCGTGATCTTGACCGAGATCCATGTTCCGGCGACCAGCAGGCCGAGGGTCGCGACGAGCATTACGACGTAGCGCCAGACCGATGTATTTTCGAGCGTTGTCATGTGGGCCTACCGACTGTCTGACCGAATGGTCACGAGTGCCGCCTCGACCAGTTTCAGGAGCTCGCGGTTGTGGGGGCTTTTGGCTGCCCAGGCGTCGATCAGGGATCGATAGACTCGCTGCGCGGCTTCCAGGTCGGATGGCGAAGGTTCGATCACCTTCCGCTCGGGATCCGATTTGATTTTGTCGAGGGCCTGCGTTTCGGAGGACGCGTAGAACTCGATCCAGGTCGCGGCCGATCGCTCGCCGCTGAACTTGCGAATGAGCGCCTGCGCCGCTTCGGGCAAGCCGTCGAATTTTCTGCGGCTCATGACCAGCAGCAGCGGCGACGCGCCGCCACGCAGGAGGTAGTGGTTCTTCGCCCGCGACCCGACGCCGTAATCGAACAGAGCCGTCGGGCCCATGGCAACGCCATCGATGGCGCCACCGTCGATGGCGTTGGCCAGTTGCGATCGCCGGCAGAACGGTGGGCAACGCGCCCAGGTCCGCGAGGGCTTCCGCCTCGGTTTGATTGTTGGCGCGAAGCTTTTGCCCCTTGAGGGCGGCAAGCGAGTCGATCGGCTTGCGGCTGTGGATGGTGGATGGGTCGGCCGTGTAGGCTCCGATCACGAAGAACTCCTGATACCCGCGCAATGCATTGGCGGCGATCAGGCGGCTATAGGCGAGCGTTCCCTCCCGCGCGTCGCGAAACTGGCCAGGCAGCTCGATCAGCACGTTGTCGGGAAACCGATAGGGCGTCTGGCCGGGAACGACGAATGCGATGTCCGCCACTCCGTCGAGAACCTGTTGCGGCTGCTCGGCCAATGCCTTGATGAGAGTGCCGTTGGGATAGACATCGATCTTGAGAAGTCCATTTCCCTCGCGATTGACCCCGTCCACGAACGGTTTGACGCCATACTGGTAGATCCTGATGTCCTCAGACCCGAAGAACGACAGTTTGAGCGTGATCGGCTCGGCGGCGGCCGCGAACGAGAGCAGCAGGGCGATCATCATCGCCGAGGATCCACGCCGCGGCATTCCGGCGTGGATTTGATTTCGCGATTGCGCGAGCCGGAAATCCTGTAACCCCTGTCATCGGATTGACCTCACCGGGTGGCGCGAAGTTTTGCAACGACGGCGCGGGCAGCGCTGACGAGTTCGGCATTATGGGGGCTCATCGCCGCGAATTCGTCGACCACCGATTTGAAAACGGCGTCTGCCGTCTGCGTGTCGGCCGGCGACGGAAACGTGACTTTCCTTTTGGGATCGGATTCCAGTTGCCGCATGATCCGGGAGGTGGCGTCCCCGTTGACCCGGATGTAACTGTCCACGAACCAGACGCCGCTGTACTTGCGGATGATGGCCTGCACGTCGCGCGGCAGGCTGTCGAATCTCTCGCGGTTCATCAACAATGCCTGCGGTACGCACGAGGTACGCAGGAAATAGTGGTATGGCGCCACCCGGCCGATGCCGAACTCGATCATCGGGACCGGCGGCACCAAAGCGCCGTCGATCTGCCCGCTGCTGATCGCCTGCGCGGTCTGGTTGATCGGCATGATGGATGGCTTGATGCCGAGCTTCTTGAGAACGTCGGTTTCGGTCTCATTGTTGGTGCGAATGCTCTTGCCTTTCAAATCGGCGAGGGAGGCAACGGGCGGGCGGGCATGGATGCTTTCCGGCTCGCTGGCAAAAGTTCCGATCACGTAGAAGTCATTGAAGCCGCGGATCGAACCAGCCTCGACGAGTTGCGAGAAAACCTGCGTCGCTTCTGCGGCATCCTTGTACAGGCCGGGAAGTTCCATGACGGAAGCATCGGGGAAGACCGCCCGCTCATAGGGCGGGATGACGTAGCCGATATCCACGGTGCCATCGCGGATCAATTGCGATAGTTGCTCCAGGCCGCCGAGCCGTCCGCTCAAATAGGTTTCAATTTGCACGCGTCCGGTGCCTTCGGCATTGACGGCATCCACGAACGGCTTGGCGCCCGAAAGAAAGAGATGCGAGCGGTCGGAGCTGAAGAACGACAGCTTCAGCGTAATCGGCTCAGCCGCGGCTACGGCCGGCAAGACGGCGAATGCGAGAGCGAACAGCCGTGCAATCATATCAGCCACGTTCCACCCCGTTGCTAGGCCTGGCGCAGCAGCACACCTTGGGTCGTTCTAGTGGGTCTGATTTCTCTGAACTGGCGTCGCCGTATCAGGATGGGGGCTTCGGCAGACGGCCCGCATCACGCAGACCAGAGCGTGCGCATCGGCAATTACAATCGGAATTGGCGAACGCGGCCTTGATCAGGATCAAGGTACAGGCCGCGCAATGCCGGTGATTGCCCCCACCATTGCGCGGTTGCCGGTCTGAGAATGATCTTGGAGCGATAGGCGCGCTCAGGCCAGGCCTCCCGGGCAACTTGAAACCACATCACTTGCGTGCGCATCGGCGCCGGCCGCAATGCTCGGCGCTGGCTGGCCGCGCGCCGGCTGGGCCGGTTCCAGCCGGCCTTCGCGCAACATTCGGCCGGCTTCCGAGGCGGGAACCGGGCGGCTGAAATAGAAACCCTGGATGTTTCCGCATCCTGCCTTGATCAGAAAATCCAGCTGCTGCGCCGTTTCAACGCCTTCGGCGATAACCTCGATCCCCAGCTCGCGCGCGAGACTGATGGTGGCGCGCACGATCGCGACATGCCCCGGATCGGAACCGAGATCGCGGACAAACTCCTGCGCGATCTTGATATGGCTGGCCCGAAACGTGCCCAGATACTCCATCGAGGAGTAGCCGGTCCCGAAATCGTCGATGGCGATCGATGCACCGAGCGCACGCAGGCGATCGATCATTTGACTGTTTTCGTGCGTCGTCTGCATCAGCACGGTTTCGGTGAGCTCAAGCTCGATTGCGGTGCCATCGAGACCGTGCTTGCGGAGAATTGCCGCCAATTCGCGATCGAATTCGAGCGCAGGCGTCAGCTGGGCGGCGGACAAATTGATCGAGACCGCCGGCAGCTTCGGAAGCTCCGCGCGCCAAAGCGCAACCTGCCGACAGACGTCGTCGAAGACCCAGAGGCCAAGCCGGACGATCGTTCCGGCTTTCTCTGCGACGGGAATGAAGCTGCCGGGCAGCAGCACCCCGCGCGAGGGGTGGTTCCAGCGCACCAGCGCCTCAATTCCGTTGATTATTCCCGAGGGTACCGCGACCTGCGGCTGGTAATACATTTCCAGCTCATTGCGCTCCAGAGCCGTGCGCAGCTCCTCGCCAAGGATCACGCGCTCGCGCACCTCGATATCGAGCGCCTCGGAATGGAAATGATACTGATTTCGGCCCGCGTCCTTCGCGCGATAGAGCGCGAGATCGGCCCGCTTCATCAGTTCCTCCGCTCCCGCGACGTCTGCGTCGTAGACCGCGATGCCGATACTGACGGTGATGTGGACCTCGGTTCCGATATCGTAGGGTGCGGACAGCGCCGCCAGGATTCGGCTTGCCAGCGCGCCGGCATCGGATGGATCGGACACGTCCCTTTGCAGCACCGCGAACTCGTCGCCGCCAAAGCGCGCGACGTCATCGGTTGCGCGTTGAACCTCCCGGAGGCGGTCCGCCACGACCATGAGCAATTCGTCGCCCTTGGTGTGGCCAAGCACATCGTTTATGTCCTTGAAGCGATCGAGGTCGAGATAGAGGATCGCGAACCCGGTCGCGCCGCGCCTCGCCGCGACGAACGCATGCGTGAGCTGCTCCATGAAACTCTTTCGGCTCGCGAGCCCCGTGAGCTGATCGGTCATCTCGAATCGCGTGATCGTCGCCTCGATCGTCTTGCGCTCGCTGATATCGATCAGGACGCCTTCGATTTCCGTCAGCCGAAGGCTCTTGTCGTAGATGCCGCGGAAGCGGCCTTCGAACCAGACGTAAGTGCCGTCCGTTTTCCGGATTCGGTACTCCCTGGCGATTGCGACGCCGTCTTGCCTTTGGGCGAGGCGCAATACGTCGCTTGTTACGTTCGCGCGGTCCTCGGGATGAATGATGTCCATGTAGAAGGCGGGTTGCGTCAAAAACTGCTCCCTCGCGTAGCCGTAGCGATCGGTATTTCGCGATACGTAGGTCAGCTCGTAGGGCGGGGCGGGCTTCATCCGGAACAGTATGGTGGAACTGTTCTCGATGATGCGCGCCGCCGTCTCGATCTCGCCGAGGTCCTGCCCGTGGCCGATTGCGGCGCCGACAAGCTCTCCGATCGTTTTCAGCGTGTCGATTTCAACCGGGGACCAACTCCGTTCGGTGTTGCAGTCATCAAGGCTTATTTCGCCCCACCAACAGCCCTGGGCGAACACCGGCACCGCGAGAACCGACTTTATTGCGTATTGTTCGAGAAGTTCCCTCGCCGGGCGTTCGAGCAGCCGGGTGATCGCCGTCCTGGCCTCTCCCTTGCCCATCGTTCGCTCCCAGTCCTCCAGACCCATCGCCCTGAAATCGATGTCTGGCACCTCAGGATGGAGCGGGTTGCCCAACCCTGGCGTGATCCCGGGAGCGCTCCACTCGTAGCGCGTCGAGGCGATGAGTCCGCCATCGGGACCTCGCGAGTTCTGGAGGATGCGGACCCGGCTGGCGTCCGTGGATTCGCCGGCGAGCTTCAGCACCGCGTCCAGGGATTGCTCGAGGTCGAAGGAGCGCAGCAGTTTGGTAGCGCTGGCCAGCGTCGCGCCAAGGATGGTATCGCGCCGCCGCAACTCGGCGGAGGCCGTTTCGAGGTTGTCGGTCAGAGAGCGCCCGGCGACCTGAAGCCGGAGCATATCGGCTGTGCGGCGATTGACGGTTCGTCCGATCATGACGATCAGGCTTGCGAACGCTACCAGGCCCAGGTCCAGATAGATGGAGGCGCTGCCCGGCCTTATGAAGGTGGCGACAAGGAGCGGCGTGAATATCGGGACCACGAATCCAAGCAGGGCCGGCAGATGAGTTGCCATTGTGGCGACCGCGGTTGCGGCCAGGCCGGCGAGCAATTCGAACACGAATAGATGGTATTCGGTGTTCGCCGTAAGGACCACGGTCGAGGCCATCGCGCCCCACAGGCAACCGGCCGCGACGGCACCAAGCGTGAAATGCCGGCCCCAGGTTTCAGCTTCGCGCAATTGATCAGTTCGACGCAGGTATCGCCGGCGATCAACGAAGCGAACCGCAGTGACCAGGCACCCCAGCGCGAACCAGCACGCGATGACCCATTTCGGATAGACCGGCCACAGCGCAAGCGCGGCAATCGCCGCGATGATGGGATGCAGCAGCGCGAACGGCGGTGTGTTGTACAGTTGTCCGATCAGTGCCGCGCGCACGGACACCTCTATCTCGGCGCTGCCGGGATCGGGTTTCGCTTGCGCCGTTGAATTGGCCATGGCCATTGCGACATCCGCGTTGCATCTGCAATCCGAAGTGTAGGCGCGTGTCAGGTATTTTCGAATCTCAGTACCGTCGTGGGGAAGGGCTCTCGTCAACGTCCTTGGGGCGCAGAGCTTCCCAAATCGATCTCACCGTTGCTTGCCTTTGTCGGCGTGAAGGATCGTTCCTGGATTCCTGGATCTCGATCTTGCCTTCCACTGATTGCGGCAATTGCCGCGGCTTGAATGATCCCGGAAATCATCTTGATATCCCCGCAACGATCTCTTGTTGATCCGCGTCAAGGTCGAAATTCGAGAAAGGTCAGCGATGTTTCCTTTTTCCAGGGTTCCCGGAGAAGGAATGGATGGGACCCAAGAGGCCTCTTCGGCGGCCAAGGAGCGAGCGATATGGATTCGACCGTTATGAAAAGAATAACCAGGAAGACCCGGTAGAACGCTGCCGCCCGACACCTGTGGAGCAGCCCTGGTTCGGATCGCGTTGAGGTGTTTTGAATCATGCCGATAGCGCGCAAATCTCTGAGAGACCGCTTGATTCAAATCAAGCTTATGTCGCTACCGGACACTAGAATTAGTTTTATTTGCTCTTTGGAGAGGACACGAGATGAGGAAGGCTCGGGTTTTGTTCACGCTCGAGGTTCTCCACAAACGGTCGATTTGCGCCTTGATTTGCCGGAACTGCAATCTTGTGAAGGATTGCAACGGAACCGCCGCCATAGAGTTTGCTCTGGTTCTTCCTATGCTGCTCGCCATAGTGTTGGGCATCATTCAATTTTCGCTGATCTTCAATAACATCACCGTGCTGACGAACGCTGCGTCCAGCGGTGCGCTGGTGTTTTCGCAAGGCCGCGCGCTCGCTTCACCCCGTAGCACCGCCGTGACCCAGGTTCAGCAGGCGGCGGGGTCCCTGGTTCAAGCGGATCTAACTATCACAACGTCAGTCCAGGGCGCGAACTGCGCTGGTGACGCTGCATGCCTGACTGCGCTTGCAAGTGCCTATCCGGGGGGGTCTGCGGCAGTGACCGTATCATACCCCTGCCCATTGATCCTGGGTGCAGAGGGTCTGCAATGGTTAGGGATCAGCACCAGTTTTTGCCCCCTGCAGGTGACGGTGACGGAGTATGTGATGTGAGATACGAAACTCCGGGTTTTCTTCGCCGGCTGGGGCGGGACCAGAATGGCGTCGTTGCGATCGTCGTAGCGCTCTTGATCGTCCTGATTCTTCGGATTCGCCGCGTTTTCGGTTGACGTCGCCCATCTGTTCTATGTCAAGGCCAATCTCCAGGCTTCCGCTAATGCGGCTGCGCTGGCGGGAGGGCAAAACATTCCTTCCGGGACAGCGCTTGCTTCGGCGATCTCCTATGGAGCCCAGACCGGACAAAAGAATGTCTTCTCTCCGCAGACAGTGACGACGACGCCCACATTGGCCTGCCTGACTACCCTGGTTAACTGGTTCGGGACGAACCAGGGAATTCCTTGCCTCGCCTACGGAAGCCAGGCCGCCGCAAACGCCATTGTCGTGACGCAGACGGCGGATGTACCGACAATCTTCGCCAGGGTGCTCGGCTTCACTACCGTGCCGGTCTCGGCGGTGGCGACTGCGAGCTCGAAGGGCGGCACAACGCCGCCGCTAAACGTGATGATCGTCCTGGACACGACGCCATCCATGGGCACTGCAGACACCCACTGCTCCGTCCCGGGGCATTCGAATCCATCGAGACTTGACTGTGCCACCTACGGAGCCCAGGTTCTCCTGGGTATATTGTCGTCGTCGGTGGACCAGGTGGGCCTGATGGTGTTCCCGGGGCTTAAAAATACCAGCCAGGTCGCGAAGGAATATGATTGTTCGGCCAGCACCGTCCCAACGATCGCGGATTACAAGACATCGTCGAATGCGGTTTACGGGATCATTTCATCATCGACCGATTACCGCGCCAGCGGGTCCACCAGTTTGAACCAAAGCTCGAACCTCACGAAAGCAGTCTCGATCCCGGGGGTGGCAGGTTCCAGTTGTTCAGGTTTGAGTGTCGCCCCCTCCTCCCCCGCCATAAACACCTACTTCGCTGGCGCCATCACCGCGGCCCAGGCCTCCCTTACGGCCAGCCATCAGACGGGTCAGCAGAATGTTCTCATTTTCATCGGCGACGGCGACTCGAATGCCGCTCCCCAATATGTGGGGAATGGTAAGTCTAGCGCGAGCCAAAACCCGACAGCCTTTAACCAGTGCCGTCAAGCAATTACCGCCGCGCAGGCTGCCACGGCAGCCGGAACCTGGGTGTACTCGGTCGCCTATGGCGCTTCGACGTCGAGTTCGGGCAGCTGCAGTACGGACACGCCTCACATATCCGCATGCAGCACCCTGCAGCAAATGGCCTCGACTTCGTCGAAGTTCTACTCGGACAACCCATCAAGCTGCACTTCACCCAATTCAATCTCTGCCCTCAGCAGTATCTTCCAGAATATTGGACTCAGCCTGCTGAACTCGCGGTTGATCCCGAACGGCACGGTATAGGGCCGCCATGGTGATGCGGGTCAGGCTGCGAAAAGGGCCGGGGACCAGGCATCTGTTTTCCGCTTTCAGCCTGGAAGCCCCGCTCCCTGGACAGAACGAGGCAAGGCCGACGATGTCATTGCAGGCTGATATGGATGGCCCAACGGAAAGAAGTCAATATATCATAGAATAAGGGGCGAGCGCTGCGACGAAGGAGAAATGAACCAACTGGCTCCAAACAACATCCAACCGTTGCGGCGTAAGCTTTATGATCTATTGGCCGCGGTGCCTCTTATTGCATTGTATTTATTTAGCCTGACCCAAATGCTGTCGCCTTTGGCTCTGCAGACTTCAGAAGCCAAGGAGTTCCTACGGACGGATCCCTCCGCGCTTCCCCCGGTTCTCGTGCTTGGCATCGTGTCTGGCATATGCACCATGGCTTTCTTTGCGCTCCTGGTGGTGATGTTTGTGGCGCGCCGCGTACCCCTGGACTACCCGATTGCATTCTACCCGCGTTTTGTCGCTGGTGCCGGCACGTTTCTCGGTATTGGCATTGTAACGCTGGCGCCTGCAGAACTTTCCTCCGGGATCTACCTTGTATCCTTGCTTTTGATTATCGGCGGCACTGTGTTTGCGGTCTGGGCGACGCTGTCGCTCGCTCGTTCGATCAGCATCATGCCGGAGGCGCGAGGATTGGTAACCTCGGGGCCTTATGCAGTTGTCCGTCACCCGCTTTATCTTGGCGAGTTTGTCGTATTATTCGGAATTGCTCTGCAGCACTCAATGCCCTGGTCGCTGCTGCTGCTTGGGCTCCAATGCGTATTCCAGTTCGAGCGCATGAAAAACGAGGAACGCGTGTTGGCTCGAGCCTTTCCAGATTACGCAGACTACATGGCGCGTACCGCACGGCTGTTACCGGGCGTCTACTGATAGCCAAATACATGAACCAGCCTTTATCGCTGCGCACTGAGCGCCGCGAGCTGTTAGAGCATGATCCGGAAAAGTGGGTACCTGTTTTCCGATAAGATCACGCCCAAACAAAAAGGAAAAGCCATCCCGCTCCAGGCGCGCCTTCAGGTCGGCGAGTGCGGAACGCGGCGGATCGAGACACCGAGGCCCGTGGAGGAATCCATTCACGTTTTGGTGGTGAACCGAACCGAACCGATGCTCGCCGCTGCAATTAATGCACCAGCAACGATGTCTACGAGGTAGTGCCCGCCTTCAGTGATGGTCGAGACGATCACGACGGCGTTGAGGAGGCCGACTGAAATCAAGAGCAGTCGCCATCCACGCACTGCATAGGTCGTTATGATGGCCAACGCAGTATGAAACGAGGGAAAAGTTACCAGGCCCTGGGCTGAAGCAAAATCCAGGACCGGCATCGGGTCGGTCCTCAGCGCAACCAAAGTCGAATGATGCCACATGCCAGAGCTGGCGCTGAAGTTGGCGAATATTTCTGATGGCGGTTTGTAATACGCGTAGGCACCCTCGGCCGGGATCAGGATCATGCCGGCACCAGTTAGCATTGAGACTACGGAGAGCACGGCGAGAAATTCGTTAAGGCCGATACGCTGGCGGGCGAGCGATAATATCGAGAGCACCAGAAGGAGCTGCATGCCGGCACTGTGATAGGCCACGCGCAGCGTGGTCACCAAAAGGGGATTACCATTCGTCCAGGCCAGGAAAGCCAACCAGTCGAAGCCCAAGGCGCGGTCTGCGGCCGCGAGATCGGCGTCGCGCAACGGCCACCCGAGGCCGGTTGCGAGATAGGAAAATGTAATCGCGGTCGTGCCCAGCGCAACGATGAACGCGGCCGTGCTAGCCAATTGGCCGGCGCGTTCGGCCCAACTGGTGAGAAACCGGCCCGCTGCCGAGGTGTCCGCGCGCAGCCGATAACGGATAGCGATCATGATCGATATGATAACGCCAGCTGTCACGGCGGCGGTGAGCAGATGCGACACATTCGACGGCGCAAACGTCAGTCGTGAATACGGCAACATGACAACATCGGCGGCCACAAAAGTGGCTGGCGCGCTCCAGGCGATCCCGAAGTTGAGATTAGGTTGCTTGCACCGTGACGGTCGCATCTGCCAATCCATCGAGAACCCTGGAGCTGGCGCGACCTTGGCGTAGCGCTCGGTATTGCCCGTTGATCGAACGCAACTTTCCAGTGCGCCCTTGTTTGGTCAGTATAGCTGTCCTTATGAAACGGGATCTCCAGCAAGACCCAGCGGAACCCTTCCGTCCGATATCTCTGGAGCAGGTCTGCGTTGTTGCCGGACTTTTCCTGTTCCGACAACGAGCCCCATCCAGATCGCATTAAGCTGTTTTGAATCATGCCGATAGCGTGCGCAAATCCTGGGTTCCATTCACTTGTCAGGCGGGGTGTTCAATTTTGCTCAGGTGGTTCCGTCGACTGACGTGTAGACTGCCAAAGGCGAGTCGGAACTAGCGCCAGGCTGCTGACGTGTGGTTACAGCAACACGTTGCACTTCGTTGATGGCAAGCCGGTACGATTCTTGCCATCCGGTTTGACAGTCGGGCTAGCGACGCCGATGATGACTGGCGAGAGTCGAGACAAGTCTCGACTCTCAGGTTGCTATTGAAGAGCACACCATCGTTCAGGGGACGTATCGTTAGAGGGCGGCGAAGCTGGTGCAGCTTTTATGCGGCATCCGGTTTATGAAAAAATGGAGCATCCTCGGTGGACGCAATGACGGCCGGCCGTGTGTGGCCGGTGCGCCGTTTTCTTCGCCAAACCAGGGTGGACAGCAATGCTTGCGAACGTGGGGTCGACGTGAGGCCGCAATGCGATTGCGGCAGGGGAGCGGGAGTGATGCGGCTGAAAGTGTTAGCGGATATCGGGCGAAGGCCGGCTGTTTCTGACCTCCGCTCGGCCGTTACATTCCTTTCGCTGCTCGCATGGGCATGCGGCCCGGGGTTTTTCGCGGCCATGCCGCATGCACAAGCGCAGGAGCGTATCTGGGAAAACGAACGCGTGGACAGCCGCCAGCTCGTGGTGACCGTCAACAAGTCGCGCACAATCCGCATCGTCAAGCCGTTTGCGTCGGCGATCGTCGGGGCGACCGACATTGCCGAGGCGCTGCCGATGTCGGAGCATTCGCTCTACATTCAGGGAAAGAAGGTCGGCACGACCAATTTGTCGATCTTCGATGCGGACAAGAAACTCGTCAGTGTGATCGATGTAGATGTCAGGCTCGACACCGAGAGCCTGCGTGAACAGATCGTGTCGAGTACCGGCGCCAGGGGCATCCGGGTTTCGAGCAGCAATAACCAGGTCGTGCTCGGCGGGCAGGTGCAGAACGCCATGATCGCCGACCAGGCGATGACGCTGGCCAGGTCGATAGCAGGCACCATTCCCGTCACAAATGCGATGAGCATCGCTTCGTCGCAGCAGGTCATGCTGAGGGTTCGCTTCCTCGAAGCGACCCGCAACGCCGAACGCGATCTGGGCGTGAACTGGTTTGCTTCCAACGGCGCCGGAAATCGGGGAGTCAACACTGGCTTGGGAGGCGTACTTCCAGGACCGCTGACGCAGGCGGGAACTACGATTCAGCCCAAGGTTGTTGGTGACCTTGGAGGGCCGACGTCTGGCGGGGTCCCCTTGTTCCAGACCCTCGGGACCTTTGCTGGAACTGCACTTTCCGCGCCTTTCGGCGTCGCGCTTGCCCGTGTCCTCAATAGTGGCGCCGGCAACATCGACGTCCTGATCTCCGCGCTGGAAACCAAGGGACTGGTGCGCCGACTGGCGGAGCCCGACCTTGTCGCGCTCTCCGGTGACACCGCGAGTTTCATTGCCGGCGGTCAAATCCCCGTTCCGTCGGTACAGTCCTCCTCGGGCACCGCCCCTGTGATCACGGTCGACTACAAATCCTTCGGGGTTCAGCTCACCTTCGTTCCCACCGTGCTGGCCAACGGCACCATCAACTTGCGCCTGACGCCATCGGTCAGTGAGCTCGACTTTGCCAACGCTGTTGTCCTTTCCGGGACTCCGCATCCCGGCGTTGACCCTGCGCGAAGCGCGCACCACGATCGAGTTGCGCGACGGGCAGAGTTTTTCCATTGCAGGCCTGCTGCAGAGCGATGGTCTGCGAAACATATCGGAAGTGCCGTGGCTCGGTTCTGTGCCGGTGCTGGGCTCGCTGTTCCGCAGTTCGTCGTATCAGCAGAGCGAAACCGACCTGGTGGTGATCGTGACGGCGCACCTTGTCGCACCCGGCGTTCCCGGCCAGAAGATGGCCTCGCCGCTGGATTCGCGCGCGCCCAGCAACGACGTCGATCTGTTCCTGCTCGGCCAGACCGACGTACGCAAGAAAAAGAGCGACGACGTTGTCGGACCGCCGGGAGGAAGCGATCGTCTCCCGACTGGCTACATCATGCCGGTCGATGCAAAATGAGGTGACGCCATGCGCAGGCTCGTTCGTATGACGACCGCCGGATCGATCGCCCTCGCCGCGCTGATTGCGAGCCCTGGCGTTCGTGCCGGCGATCTCCTCGGCCTTCGTGACGACGACCTCCGGTACGAATTTTTCGAGCCATATCTGGAGCGAATCGAGGGCGTCACCACGAGCGCGGGCAATGCCAAGGACATCAACGCGGTGACGCACATGATCGATCCATGGCCGCGCAATGTTCGAAACCGTCGTATCCCCGCGAACGGCGAGCGCATGGTTGGCGCGGTCGAGCGCTATCGGCGCGGAAGACTGCAATTCGCGGCGCCGCCAATTACGCCGCTCTACAACACAACGGGCTCTGTCCCAGTCTTCAGGGACCTCGGGTGGCGGTGGGGGCGGCGGTACAACGACATCGACCGGACAGTGACCATTCGCTGAACTCCGTTGCCCTGGAGGTCTCACGTGGACAAGATTGCGGCATCGGCTGCCGGCAAACGGGAAGAGCGGATGACGGCTGGATTCAATTTTGCGCGTATTTTCCTTTGTCTCATGGTCGCCTGGATTGCGACGGGACTGGCCGCGTGCGAAACCGTCGGTGGTGCTCCTGCCGCCGCGGAAGTCCAGGGTGTCGCCAGCACCTCGCCCGTGCCGCAAGCCCTGGAGCTGGCCTATGTTCCGGCGAGCGAGCCATTCCGCTTCGGCCTGCAGCATTTCAGCCGTGGCAACTACGGTCTGGCGGAGCGGTATTTCCGCGATGTCGTAGAAAAGGATCCAAACAACGCCGATGCCTGGATCGGGCTGGCCGGGAGCTATGACCACATCGGGCGCTTCGATCTCGCCGATCGGGCGTACCGGATGGCGATCAGACTCGCGGGCGAGACGCCGCAAATCCTCAATAATATGGGCTACTCCTATATCCTGCGCGGCCATTACGCGATCGCGCGCAAGTACTTCATGAAAGCCTACGCGCGGCAGCCCGGCGATCCGACCATCACCGCCAACATCGCGCTGATCAACTCGCTGGTTTCGCCGGCGCGGCCGTAAGCGGCGCCTCTGGAAAGGAGACCGGCGCGAAGGCGTTTTCTGGCGAACGCATCAAGCTGAAAAAGTGGAAACAATTGACCGGCACGACTTGCCGGGTTGGCAACGGGGGTCGAGCAAATAGGTAAGTCAGTCTCACCTTATGCACCAACGCGCGGCTGAGCTTCCTGTCGTTGAATGACGTCCGACAGATCATGATACCGCTCGAATACGATCCGCCCCGCCGCCATCGGCGGCTTTCAGGCCTGGGTTGTTACGACTCTTAGCGATGCGCCAGGCACCATCGCAGATCAGATGCGGCGAGCGGAAATCAGTAAAAATTTCAATCCCTCATTGATGCAGGTCAAGATGGAGTCGATGCGGGAAGGTAGGATTAAATTGGAATAAATTATGATCATCTTATCACGGAGAAGGACCATGCATAAGCTAGCCTTGAAAACTGCCAAAGTACCTGTCGATCGATTCGGAGAAGGGCGTCACCGCGATCGAATACGGACTCATCGCGTCGCTGATTGCCGTCGCCATCATTGTTGCTATCACCCTTGTCGGCACCAACCTGGCCGCAATTTTCAGTTATGTCTCAACCAAGCTGGTAGCTCCATAGTAATTCCGTCTGAAGTTGGCAGAGTTCCGCGGCGCCGTCTGGTGCGCCGGGAATTGGGGTTCGCTACCCGCAACTAAATTGAGAGTCTCATGAGTGCCGTGACGTTGTCCGCGATGTCTGCAACGCTCTTGACCGTCAGCGTGACAGCACTGTTCGCGGTCGCGTTGGTCGATCTTCGAAACCGGATCGTGCCTAATCGCCTCGTGCTTGTTGTCGCGGCGTGCGGTGTCGGCCGTCGTCTCTTGTCGGCGCCCGGGTTGATCTGGTTCGATCTTCTTGGGGCGGCGTCGATTGTCGTCGCGCTGGGCCTTCTTGCTCATCACGAATGGATCGGCGGCGGCGACGTCAAGCTGATCGGCGCTGTGAGTTTGCTTTTCCCGTTATCCGATGTCGGTGCGGTGCTGCTGGATATTGCTGTGGCGGGCGGGTTTATGGGCGTTGCCTATCTGGCGATCCGCGGGACCGTGACAAGAATTCCGAAGCCCGGGTACTACCCCGCGGATCCTCGGGAGGATACCCAGGATACGCCGTGGGGCCTCGAACATCTGCTCAGTGGCGAACGCATGCGGATCGCGGCCGGCGAGCCGATGCCGTATGCGCTGGCTGTACTGGGTGGAGTCGTCTACCGGATCGTCAGTGAGGCAATCCAATGCTTGTCCGCAACCTCCTGCTCGCTCTAGGCATCGTCACGCTGGTCGCCGGGCTTGCGCTCTCCGCGGTCTGGTACATCCAGAGCGATCGCAGCCCGGTCACGGAAGCCCAAGCCCCACCTCCCGTTGTTCAACCGGCGATACTGGTGGCGGCGCGGCCGATCCCCACCGGCGCGTTGCTGCGTGCGGAGGATATCGCCTGGCGGGATGTGGGGCGAACCGATGTTCGGGTCGGAAGCCTTGTGCGGGGCCAGGTGCAGGAATCGGAGTTCATGGGCGCGGTGGCCCGGCGCGATTTTGGCCAGGGCGAACCGTTGATTGCCAGCGATTTCGTCAAGCCCAACGAAAGGGGCTTCCTGGCTGCGGTCCTGAAGCCGGGGACCCGGGCTGTTTCAATAACGGTGGATGCTTCGCAAAGCTCGTCCGGCTTGATGCTGCCGGGTGACCGCATCGACGTCATCCTGATGCAAAGTTTCGGCGATACGGCGGAGCCATCGCGCAAGGAAGTGGCCGAAACGGTGCTGGTTGACGTGCGTGCCATCGCGGTCGACCAGTCGCTCAGCGCCGCAGTCAAAGCCGCACCGGCGGATCGGCGTGTCGGCAGTCCGGAATCGCAGCTTCCCAAGACGGTCACCCTCGAGGTCACTCCGCGGCAGGCGGAGGTGCTGCTCGTTGCAAGCCAGCTCGGCCGGCTCGGGGTGTCGGTGCGTGCCCTTGAGGGCTCCGGCGTCCCGGAGGCGGGAACCGGCGCCAGCGTCGGTCCGACCTGGGCCTCCGACGTATCGCCGGCCCTTAAGACAATTGGGCAAGACGTCAGCAGGGCACCGCTACTTTCACGACCGGGAGCAGCATCGAAAAGTCGATCCGCACCGTGCCGCCGCGTGGAACGACGATCAGCGCTCCCGCTGCGGCGGAGGTAAGCACCAGCGCTCCCGCCGCCGGCCCGGGAGACCGCGTACCCGCGAGGGCGGAAGGAGGCTCTCAGTGAACGACGTCACCACGAACTCGGTCAATGGCCCCGATCATTCGCCGAAGGTGATGGTCTTCGTATCCGATGAGGATTCCATGGGAGTCATCCGCCAATCGCTCGGCGATGTCGGGTTGAAAAACGTAACATTTGTCCCCGGTGACGTGAGGACCGCGACGGCGGCCATGGCCCAGGGGCCATCTCCTCGAATCCTGATCGTCGATATCAGCAAGGTCGACGACCCGAGTGCACGAATTACCGAACTTGCCGAAGTGTGCGAACCCGGGGTTGCCGTGATCGTGGTCGGCGCCGACAACGACATCAGGCTGTACCGCGGATTGAAAGCCGCCGGTGTCGCCGAGTATTTCTTCAAGCCGCTGGTGAGAAATGTTGTCGCTCGCGCATGTGATGGCATTCTCAAGGGCAGGGGCAGTCACGCACCTCGTCGGCCGCAAACACCGGCCGACTTGTGCTCGTGCTTGGCGTGCGGGGCGGGGTTGGGGCCACGACAATTGCCGTGACGACAGCCTGGCAGATGGCAGAAGTGCACAAACGCTGGGTGATGCTGCTGGACGCCGATCTTTGCAGCGGCGACGCGGCGCTCCAGTTCGACATGGCCCCGAGCCACGCATTGGCCGAGGCCATCATGCGTCCGGACCGGGTCGACGAGCTGTTCCTGGAACGCGGAGCAATCCACGTCGCGCCCCGTCTCGACCTGCTCGCATCGCTGGAGCCCTTTGCCGATCCGGTGGTCATGGAAGAACCCGCCCTGCTTTCGCTTCTCGAAACTCTTCTGCGTCGTTATCGCTATGTGCTGGTCGACGTTTCGGCGGTGCAGGCGGTCAGGCTGAACCAGGTGTTTCACCTGCCGAGCCTGTGCATTCTGGTCAGCAACGGGACGCTGGTCAGCGCGCGAGACGTTCGCCGGTGGTACGAGAAAATCGGACCCAATACGGCGGAGCGATCCACGATCCATATCCTCAACCAGGCCGGTGCGGTCGGCAGCCTGCCGGAGGCGGAATTCGTTCGGGCCGCCGGGAAAGCACCCGACATCATCATTCCCTATTATCGGGACGTCGCAGCCGGCTCGAATCTTGGAGTGAAGGGGATCCAGAACAGCGCGGCGTTCGGACGCGCGCTGGCGCCTCTGCTGCGCCAACTGGTCGGCGAGGTCGAAATCGCACCGCCTTCTCTTTTCCAGCGACTATTCGGGTAATGCATGTTCGATTTCGGAAGAAAAAGAGGCGAGGCTGAGCGGAAACCGGAAAAAGCCGGGCCAGGCGAGCGCGCCATTCCAGGGAAGGTCCCGGTCCCACCGGCCGCGGAATCTGCCCGGGCCGGCCGAGCATCAGCGACTCCATTCACGAACAGGTCTTGATGAAGATCGAGCCGGGCGTCGCGGTGCAGCTCAGCCGCGAAGAATTGAGGCACCGTGTCCACAACATGGTGGCGGAAATCGCCAGCGATCAAAGAATGCCGCTGAACCAGCAAGAGCAGGATAACCTCGCGATCCAGATCGTCGACGAGATGGTGGGGCTCGGACCGCTCGAAACGCTTCTGCGAGACACTACCGTCGCCGACATCCTCGTCAATGGTCCCAACATGATCTACGTCGAGCGCCGCGGCAAGCTCGAGCTGACCAAGCTTCGGTTCCGCAACGATGCCCACGTCCTGCACGTTGCGCAACGCATCGCGTCATCCATCGGACGGCGTGTCGACGGATCGAGTCCGATGCTGGATGCGCGCCTGGCGGACGGCAGCCGGGTCAACGTCATCATTTCGCCGTTGAGCATCAGGGGCACCTGCGTCTCGATCCGCAAGTTCTCGCGCAGCGTCGTCCAGTTTTCGCAATTTACCGAACTCGGAACGGTGTCGCCGCAACTCGCGCGGGCGCTCGAGATCGCGGCCCGCTGCCGCCTCAATATCATTATTTCCGGGGGCACCGGCTCGGGCAAGACCACGGTCCTCAACGCGCTGTCCGGCATGATCGATCCGGGCGAACGCATCATCACGATCGAGGACGCGGTCGAGCTTCAGTTGCAGCAGCCTCATGTGATTCAGCTCGAGACGCGTCCTCCCAATATCGAAGGGCACGGTGCGATCACCCAGCGGGAGCTGGTGCGAAACTGCCTGCGCATGCGGCCTGACCGCATCATCGTCGGCGAGGTTCGCGGCAGCGAAGCCTTCGACATGATGCAAGCCATGAATACCGGCCACAGCGGCTCGATGTCGACCATCCATGCGAATTCGGCGCGCGACGCGCTTGCGCGCATCGAAAACATGATCCTGATGGCGAACGCGAACCTTCCGATACTTGCGATCCGGGGCCAGATCGTCAGTGCCGTCGACCTGCTGGTTCATACCGAGCGCATGCGCGACGGCGTTCGCCGGGTGACCGAGGTGGCCCATGTGGCCGGGCTGGAAGAGGAAATCATTTCCCTGGGCAACCTGTTTTTATTCAAATATCTCGGCGATAATCCCGACGGCACTATCCACGGTGCGTTCGAACCGTCGCGGGCACGGCCGCGTTTTATGAAACGGCTCGAATATTTCGGTTTGGCGACCGCTTTCCTGGAGACGCTTGGCGCTCATGAAGCAGAGGAGGCCTGATCGCATGATCGAACTCCAGATTGCCATTGTCCTGATCTTGCTCGCAAGCGGCATCCTGCTGGTTGGCGCCCTCAAGCTGACCCGCACGGCGCGTTTGAATCTGGAACATCATGTCAACATGATTGCCGGCACGGAGCCAGGTCAGAGCAAGCCGAAATCAAGTTCAAAGCGCGTTGCTCCACCAGCCTGGATCGACGAGGCAGTCCGGGGTCTGTTTTGCATCGGCGTCCCGTATCGGTGGGGCATGCGAGCTGGACCGCTGATGCTCCTGGCGACTGCGACGGTCTCCGGCGTTGTCGTGTGGCTTCTGGCCTACCGGATATTCGGCAATTCAATATGGCTTGCAAGCTTGCTCGGTGCGGTTGCGCTCTTCCTGGTTCCCCGTCGGCTTCTGGTACGGGAGCAGCGAAACGCCGAGTGGCAGTTTATGGAACTGTTTCCCAATGCCATCGAGATGATGGTTCGCATGCTGCGGGCTGGCTTGCCGATCACCCAGGCGGTCCGCGCTGTCGGCGACGAGTCGCCTCCGCCATTCAGTACCGTCTTTGCCGAGGTCGCCGGCCAGGTGGAAATCGGCATCCCGTTCGAAAAAGCGCTCGACATGGTGAGCGGACGGATGGGATTGCAGGATTTCCGTTTTTTTTCCGTTGCCGTGACGTTGCAGTATGCGACCGGAGGAAACCTGGCAGCCACGCTGGAAAATCTTTCCGATATCATACGAAGACGCCGGGCGGTGCGCCTCAAGGGGATCGCGGCTACGGCGGAAGTCCGGATTTCCGCCTATGTGCTCGGTGGATTGCCGATCTTCACAATCGGTGCCCTGCTCGTTGTGAACCCCGACTATATCGCACCGCTGCTGTACGATCCTCGCGGAAAATACATCCTGGGGGCGACTATCGGGCTTCTTGCGCTCGCCATCTTCACCATGCGGAAATTGATGCGCCGGGTGACGGCGGCCTAGAGCATGATCCGGAAAAGTGGGAACCGGTTTTCCGAAAAGATCGTGCTCAAACAAAAGGAAGAAGAAAGCGAGCATGACGCCGTCCCTTGCAGTCGTATTCGCTCCGACGCCGGCAGTGCTGGCGATTTTGGCGGCGGCCACGCTGGTGGTCAGCGGCGCGACGTTGATCTTGAGCGGCGTCCGCCACGGCCGCGAAGCGGTGGCGCGGCGTGTCGACCTGGTCAGACCTCGCGCGGCGCCGGCACCAGAAAAAGCGCAGCGCAGGTTAGAGAAAGTTGCGGTCAGCAAGGCAGAGGTGTTCCGGAGCGTGACCAGCGGGAAATCATCCGAAGATTGTCCATGCTCGGCGTTCCGGCCGACTACGCGCCTTCGGTTTTTGCTGCGGGCAGGGTCCTCGCCCCAGTGGTTCTCGGTCTGCTCACGGCGCTCGTGGCGAGACATATTGCCGGGATCGCGAACTCTTACCCTGCCATGCTGGTGGCCGCGGCGGTTGGGGCCGTTGCGGGCTGGCTGCTCCCGGGAATGCTGATCGGAATGGGTGCCCGGCAGCGGGCAAAGGAAGTCGCTGCTGCAATGCCTGAGGCTCTCGACCTGTTGGTGATATGCGTGGATGCCGGCCTTTCGCTCGAGGACGCGCTGGTCCGCGTGGTGGCCGAACTCGGACAGTCGCGGCCCGCGCTGGCGGACGAACTGGCATTGACGTCCGCGGACTTGCAAATCCTGCCCAGCCGCAACGAAGCCCTGATGCGAATGGCGGAGCGTGTCGACATGCCGAGCATCAGGTCGGTGGTGACGACGCTGGCCCAGACGCTTCAGTTCGGTACGCCGCTGGCCCAGGCGCTTCGCGTGATCGCGGCGCAGATGCGGGATGACGCGCTGATTCAGCTCGAAGAGCGCGCCAATCAGCTCCCGGCCCTTCTGACCGTTCCGATGATGCTGTTCATCATGCCGACCATATTTCTGGTCGTCGGCGGCCCGGCGGCGCTACAGCTGATCGATATTCTGGGGCGACGGTAACGTCGATTGCCGTTCAAGTCGGAGGCACGAACTGATAGCACACCGTTGTTGTCAGCGTCACGCTCTGAACCGGAACGACGAAGTTGAAATTATAGCTTGCATCGACCTGCATCCCGCACGCCGGATTGCTGACCGTGAATGCGGATGTATTGATGGTAAGCCCCCACGCCGCGGCGACTGCATAGGCTTGGGTTCTAGCCGAGGTCGAGCAGGTCATAACCGCAGGGACTGCGGCCGCGATGGCCGCACATCGCGCAGCGGCTTCGCTCGCGCGGTAAATCGTAGCATAAGTCCAGAGCAGGCGTCCGATATCCATGATGCCGAGCACGAGAAGGAGCAGCACGGGCAGCACGATCGCATACTCGATTGCGGCCGCCCCGCGCCGGCCGAAAATGAATGAAATTCGCGGGGAGCACACCATGGCCTGGTTAGACCTGACTATTACAGTTGGTCACCTCGATGGTCACGTTGTTGTCGAACGGGGCGATCTGGTTCGGAAAATGGATCGCGCCCGAGGTGTTCAGGGTCGTATTGTTGCTGAATGCTTGCGTCACCGTCGAGGTGGCGGTTCGGATGCGGGCAATGGCAATGCCCTTGGTGGTGCCGGTGGTGGGCGCCGTAATGTTGAGGGTCGCTTTGTTTCCGAAATTTACTGCATAATTCCCGTTGACGACCAGGTTGACACCACTGAATGCGTCAACGGTCACGTTGAGCAGGGTCTGGGGCTGCTGGACGATCACCTCGACCGAGCCCGTGTCGCCGATATGCTCGCCGTGGATCGGCGGATTGTGGACGGTGACCACAACTCCACCGGTTCCGTTCACAAAGCCAAGGTTTCCGGCAATCGAGCGCGCCTCGCCGGTCGGATCTGCAACGAATCGGAGAGGGCGGCGGCGGCACCGGTCGCGGCAGCATCCGCGACCGTCTGCATCTGGCGCTGCTTGAAATAGGCATAGCCGATTTCGACACCCAGCCCGCTCATGCCGATCAACACGACCGCCAGAAGCCCCACCTGAATGGCAACCGAGCCGTCCTGGGACCGGCGAAATCGCGAAGCGAGGGCGGTGAACCAGCTAAGCATCTCGATACACCTACTGCGGCTGCGTCGCCTTGCAGCCTGGGCCAGCAACGGTCGAGAATAATAATGCGTACGCGCCTCACGACCGCCGCACGGAGCCGGCCAAAAAACTTCCGGCATCGACAAGCGCCCGTGAAGGCCGCAATCGCGCCGCGAAAATCAGGAAAAATCTATCCCGGAGAGGCCGAACACCTGTTGATCTAGGTCAACGCCGCCGGGCCGGCGGATTACAGGAACCGCGTCGGCCACAGCATGGTGCGCCACATATGCGCTGACGGGCTGCTGTCGAGGCCGAGACCTTCTTTCGGCTGCCTGAAATGACGGCCGATGATGTCCGTGAAGTCGTCAAGGTCGACCTTGGCATCGGGGTCGAACGAATAGAGGTCGTGCAGCGTGATCAGGCGCGCCGTCATATAATGCTTGTGATCGCGGGCGCGCTTGTATTCCTCGACGATATAGGGCTCGGGCCGATAATCGGCCCCGAACCATTTCGTGTAGGCTTCGGGATATTGATAGCCGACGGATTCGTCCGGGAAGAAGCGCAGCGCCTGATGGGCGCGCACGGCCCAGCTCACCTCCTCGTCCACATAAGGCTCGATCATCTGGGCGCCCCAGTAGCCGTGGTCGCACCTGATGAAGCTCGCGACCGCGATGTCGTGCAGCAGGCACGCCATGATGACCTTCTCGCCGTGGCCGGCCTTTTTGGCGTGCGCGGCACTCTGCAGCAGATGCGAAGTCGACGCGAACCGGCATTTGAAATAGTCGATCAAGGTGGGTCTGGCCGGCATTTTTGGAAGGCGCGGGTCCTCCTTCATGATCAGATATTTGCCGGGATTGCGCGCCAGCACGGCGGCGGTGTCGTCGGTCAGTTTGCCGTCGGCCAGATCGAACAGCGCCGACTTGACGACGATGTGTTCGAGCTCGTGCATCATCTGCTCTTCGAGCGCATCGGCGCGTTCGGATAATGTTTTTGCTTGCGCGCGATCGTCCATCTCGACCTCCTCGCGGTGCGGCGACCGGCCGGCGTGCCGCGGAATTTTCGCGCACGGCCGAATCGAAGCTGCGCCGCAACCGGGTTCATTCTATCAGAATCCCGCGACAGGTTTTGCGCAGCTTTCAAGCAAGCCGATCCCGGCGCGTGGATTTTGGTACGCAAGCGGAATTTAATTGCGTTCAAGGGCTGCCGTGCGAAAGGTTCCGAACTTGCGTATGCCCGGAGCAACTCGTGCTGGAGCCGGCGGCCGTGCCGCCGCGTGCGTCCGGGCCACCGGTGTCATCCAGCGCTCATCCCTCTTTGACCTGCACCTCGACAAAGCCGATCTGCTCGAGGTCGAAACGATAGTTGGCGTCCTGATCCGGAAATACGGTTTTCATCACGCTTCCGGTCATCACGACCTGGCCGGCCTTCAGCCCGACGCCCCTTGAGGCCAGTTGCGTGGCCAGCCACGCAACCGAATTGAAGGGATGCCCGAGAATGTCGCGGCCGTGCCCTTCGCCGATCGCAGCAACGTCCTTCGTTGCGCGCCCGGGCACGCTCGCAAGGTCAGGCCATGTCGTTGCAAATTCCGACAGCACGATGCCGCCGTTCCAGGAATTGTCCGCAACCAGCGAAAGAACATCGAGGCTGGCATAATCGGCGCTGCGATCATCGACGAGTTCGATGGCCGCGCAAACGCCGCCGATATGAGGCCGGATCGTCTCAACGGTATGCGGCGTGCCCGCGACCGGGACGTCCGATTTGAGGCGGACGGCGATTTCAAATTCCAGGCCCAGCCGCCCGAAACTGGAACGCCGGACCGCCGCTCCCGATCGATGCACGCGTCTTGCCAGCACCACGCCCGCGATCGGATGGTCAATTCCGCAAAAGGCCTGCATCGTGGCCGACGTCAGTCCGACCTTGTAGCCGACGGCGCCGCCGTGCTCGCCGTGGAGAAGCGCCACGTATTTGTCCTGAATATCGTAGGCGTCCGGGATGGTGGCGGGCGCGTCCGGCGGGCTGAGCGTCTTGAAGCGCGAATTGGCCTTGTGTGCGGCGAGCAGCTTTTCGGCCGCGCGCCGGGCCGCGATGTCCTCCATGGAGCGTCTCCTGTTTTCGCCAATCCTAGCCTGCCGTGGGCCGCGGTCAAACCGGCCAGGCGGATGCGCCGGAGGATCGCGGGCGCTCGCGGCGCGCGCGATGGTTACGGCGTCGCGGTGACTCTTTTTCGCAGCCTCGAACGTTCTGGATTTGGCTCGCCGGGAGCGAAACCTTTGGAGCGATTGGTCCACGGCAGGAATTCCGGCCGCGTGTATCGGCAAATTCGAGAAGATTATTTCAGAACCAATCGTCTCGGTATGTTTCATGAAAACATGGGAGAAATAAGATGGCAACTAGCAAGGTGAGAGAAAAGGAACACGGCAACGGGCATCTCGCGATGAACACACCCCCGATCGTGTCGCATCAGGAGTGGGAGGCGGCGCGCCAGCAATTCCTCGTGAAGGAAAAGGCCTTGACCCGCTCCCGTGACGCGCTGGCGGCCGAACGCCGGCGGATGCCTTGGCTGGCTGTGGACAAGCGGTACGAGTTCGACGGACCCAGGGGCAAGGTAAGCCTGCGCGATTTGTTCGAGGGCCGTCGTCAGTTGATCGTCTATCGCGCCTTCTTCGAGCCCGGCGTGTTCGGCTGGCCCGGGCACGCCTGCCGCGGCTGCTCGCTGGGCGCCGATCAGGTCGCCCACCTGTCCCATCTGAACGCCCGCGATACCACGCTCGTCTACGTCTCGCGCGCGCCGCAGGCGGATATCACGCGACTGAAGGCGCGGATGGGCTGGGAGATGCCCTGGTACACCATCACAGATAGTTTCGACGCGGACTTCGGCGTCGATGAATGGCACGGCCACAACGTGTTCTTCCGCGACGGCGAGCAGGTGT
Source organism: uncultured Alphaproteobacteria bacterium (assembly GCA_963742085.1). Lineage (GTDB taxonomy): Bacteria > Pseudomonadota > Alphaproteobacteria > Rhizobiales > Xanthobacteraceae > Bradyrhizobium. The sequence goes on from CAVUKM010000011.1 coordinate 33,977, forward strand.
TTCGCACATACTTCATCAACAGTCGCGGCGACGAGGCGATGGGGACCACCTGGAGCTACCTCGACATCACGCCGCTCGGCCGCCAGGAGACCTGGGAAAAATCGCCAGAGGGTTACCCCCAGACCCCGCCGTACAAGTGGTGGAACTGGCACGATAACTACGACGCCGAGGCCTCGCCTAATCCGAAGTGGGTCGAGGTGTCCGACGCTGGAGAAGCCGCGTTCCGGGAACGCGGCGCCGAGTTCGAAAGCATGAGCGAGGCTCATCCCGCCCATTCGATTGATGACGCAAGTGCCACGGCGCCGCCCGGCCTGGCCGAATGGCTGTGCCTGGCCGCCACGCCGACCTTTGCGATCATGGCCGTGCTGACGGGTCTGGCCGGGAGCCCGATGGACGGGCTCTGTTCGTCCGGGCACGGGGCGCTGCTGGGCGGAATGACCTCGATGTACCTGCTGATGAGCGCGTTCCATTCGCCGCCCTGGCTGAACCTGATTCGCGGGTCGGCCAGGAAGCTGCTGGAGCAAAATCAAGATCGCGGGCGCGGCAGTCCCGGTGACGGGACCCCATCGCCGCATGGGGCGTAGCGGCGTTGATTTAATCCTTTTCAGCGTCTCGATCGTCCTGGCTCCGGCGGGACCTGAAGCAGAACCGATGAGCCCCTGAACGCTACGCATGAAACCGCAAAACGGGAGAGAATCATGAAAAATCAAAATCTCACGACTGCCTTTACGGTAGGCCAAACTCCGGAAGAAGCCTTCATCGCCATCAATAATGTTCGTGGCTGGTGGTCGGGAGAAATTGAGGGTGGCACCGACAAACTCGGTGACGAGTTTACCTATCGTTACAAGGACCTCCATTTTTCCAAGCAGAAGATAACGGAATTCATTCCCGGCGAAAAAGTCGTTTGGCTTGTTCTGGATAGCCACCTTGGTTTTATCGAGGACAAGAGCGAGTGGAACGGCACCGAAGTCGTTTTTGAAATCGCCAAAAAGGGTAACAAGACCGAGGTCCGTTTCACCCATAAGGGCCTGGCCCCCGAGCGCGAATGTTATGACGCCTGCTCAAGCGCATGGGGCTCCTATATCAACGGCAGTTTGCGGAGCCTGATTGCGACAGGCAATGGGCAGTCCAACGAGAAAGAAAACGCAGATCGGGCTGTACGGGGCTGACTCCTTTTCCGAACCCGGATCGTCTCAGTAATACCGAGACACCAGACGCAGGAGCGGCACTCATGAGCCTCACAGACAAGAATATCGTCGTTACCGGCGGAAGCCGTGGCCTTGGCCTTGGACTGGTCGAGGCTCTGGTCGCGCACGGCGCCGGCGTGACGGTCGTTGCCCGCGACGCCGATGCGCTCGAATCCGTTCGCGCCCGGCTGGGCGTTGCCACGATCTCGGCCGACGTGACGGACGAGGCCGCCGCCCACCGCATCCTTGCCGAGGTTCGCCCGGATATTCTGGTGCTGAACGCCGGCGCGAAGCCGCCGATGGGCCGGCTGGACCAGCTGAGCTGGGCGGATTTCACCGCGCCCTGGGAGACCGACGTCAAGGCCGGGTTGTATTGGCTGCAGGCGGCGCTCAATTTGCCGCTCAGGCCGGGAAGTCGCGTGCTGGTGGGATCGAGCGGCGCGGCCGTGAACGGTTCACCGCTCTCGGGCGGCTACGCCGGTGCCAAGCGCATGCTCTGGTTCATGACGAAGTATGCCAGCGGCGTTTCGGAGCAGAAGCGTCTCGGAATCCGCTTCCAGGCGATTGTGCCGCAGCAGATCATCGGCGATACCGGCGTGGGCGATGTGGGCGCCAATGCCTACGCGCGCGCTTTGGGTCTCAAGCGCGAAGATTTCCTCGCCCGGTTTGGCGCGCCGATGCCGCCGCGGGAGTTCGGCGAGAAAGTGGTTTCGGTGCTGCTGGAGCCAAAATATGCTGAGGGCCTGGCATTCGGGCTCAAGGGCGACACGGGGGTTACCATGCTTGAGGGAGAAGCGGCTTGAGCGAAGGCCCATCCTCGCCGCCTTCGGCGCGCCACGCCCAGCTTTTGGCACTCGCCGATAAGCTGCGGCCGGAGCTGCACCGCTATTGCGCGCGCCTGATGGGCTCGGTGATCGATGGAGAGGATGTGGTCCAGGATACCTTCACGCGGGCCTTCGTCGCCGTCAATGAACTGGAGGAGGACGCGCCCATGCGCGCCTGGCTATTCCGGATCGCCCATAACCGCGCACTGGATCTGCTGCGCAGCCGCGCAATCCGCGCGGCTGAACCCATAGAGGCGGCCCACGAGGTCGCCGATCCGGAGAGCCCGGATCCTGTGGAGCTGCTGATGCGAAGAGAGGCGGTCGAAACGGCGGTGTCGCGGTTCGTGGAACTTCCGACCGTGCAGCGCAGCGTGGTGATCCTCAAGGATGTGCTCGACCAATCCCTGGAAGAGATCGCCGCGATGCTCGACCTCACGGTCAACGCCGTGAAGGCCCACCTCGCACGCGGGCGGACCCGGCTCAAGGCCGTCAACGCCCAGGCGCCGGCGCAGCCCGCGCCGCGCCCGCCATCACCCGACCTGGCCCGCTATGTCGCCCTGTTCAACCGGCGCGACTGGGACGGGCTGCGCGGGATGCTGGCCGACGACGTGCGGCTGATCCAGTCGACCTATCCGCTGCGCGCCGGCGCCGCCGATGTGGGCATGTTCTTCGGCATCTATTCGCGCGGCGCCCCGGTGCGGCTCGTCGCCGCCTTGCTCGATGGCCGCGAGGTGATCGCGGTCTACGAGGATCCTCAAGCGGAGAAGCCCAGCTACATGATGTGGCTGGAATGGCGCGACGGCCGGATCAGCTTCATCCGCGATTACAAGTATGTCCGCTACGTGATCGACGACGCGGAGCTGACACTGGTGCCGGACGTCGCCTCTCCGGGCGAGGGAACCGGCCGCGGGTGATCCCACACGATGCCGAACAGCGCGATCGCGGGGCCTGTCTGATTTGCCCGACGGGCAGTTTCGCAGGACGGCTGTCCAGCCCCGTTTGCAAAAATATTTCCTTTTGCGCCTGACCCAAATCACTTCATGAGTTGGGCTGTCCCGCCTCGCCAAGAGGGGCGCTTCGCGGTCGTCACGAACGTTGGGTGCGGGATGCGGTGGACGCGGTCAGTGCTTTCGACGAGAGCGCGGACCCGCGGACGGCGAAGCCGTGTGGTCCTGACGCCCCGACGCTGGCGTCAAGTTCCCGAGAAGGAGGCTTCTCGGGGGCGACGGTGGCAAGAAAGCCCGGTCACCGGGGAGAGCGCGGAGGAAACCGTTAAAACCATTGCGCGGGGAAAGCCGGGCGTTTTCCGGTGAACCTGTGGTGACTAACGCGTGTGCTTTCTACACTGCGCACGCGGCTGCGGGTGCATCGGACACCCGGCTTTCCCTGCGCCCTCTTTCTTGAGGAGGGACAAGGTTCATGCACAGCTCGGGCGCGATCCGCGCCGCGGGAATGCGAGAGCGTGTGTATTCATCGTCATTGCGAGGAGCGTGAGCGACGAAGCAATCCATACTGTCGCTGCGGCGCGATGGATTGCTTCGCGGAGCCTGTCGTCGGGCGGCGCTTCGCGTCGACCCGTTGGCTCGCAATGACGGTGACGATCGAAACATTGTGCATTTGGCTGTTAGATTGGAAATCTCGCGCGAGCCCGCAATCGCCGTGAGTTGAATCGGCAGGCGCAACCGTGCAAAGTTGATTGCATCTCCATCGAGATCCGCCATCCATGACCGCACCATCCGTCACGCCCTCGGAAGTCCGCACTGCGCTCCTGCTGCGGGAAGAAATCGCCCTGCTCGATTTGCGGCACGAGGCCGCCTTTGCCACCGGCCATCCGCTGTTTGCCGCCAACATGGCGGCCGACCGGATCGGGCTCGAAGCCGGGACGCGGCTGCCGCGCAAGGATGTGCCGATTGTCGTCTACGATGCCGGCGAGGGTCTCGTTCCCCGGGCTGTGGATCGCCTTCAGGCGCTCGGATACACGCACGTTCGTCAGCTCGACGGCGGGCTCCAGGCCTGGAAGCGCGCGGGCCTTGAGCTGTTCCAGGATGTCAATTCCTACGCCAAGGCGTTTGGCGAACTGGTCGAGTCGCGCCGGCACACGCCCTCATTGCCTGCGGAAGAGGTCGCCGCGCTGATTGCGAGCAAGGCCAATATCGCCATTCTCGACGTTCGGCGGTTCGACGAATATGCGACCATGAATATTCCCGGCTCCGTCAGCGTGCCCGGCGCGGAACTGGTGCTGCGCGCGGGCCGCGCCGCGCCAGATCCCGAGACGACCATCATCGTGAATTGCGCCGGCCGCACCCGATCGATCATCGGCACCCAGTCGCTGATCAACGCCGGGGTCGCCAACAAGGTGGTGGCGCTCCGAAACGGGACGATCGGCTGGACTCTCGCGCGGCAGGAGCTCGAGCATGGCGCGGACCGGCGCGGCGAGATCGGCCTGTTCGAGGGAGCGAAAGCCAACGCCCGCGAAGTCGCCTACCGCGCCGGCGTTCGGCATATCGGCCCGGACGAAGCCGTCGCGCTCGAGAAGCAGACCCGCCGCACGCTCTATCGCTTCGACGTCCGCTCGCGCGAGGAATATGCGGCCGGTCACATCGGAGGTTTTCGTCACTATCCGGGCGGGCAGCTGGTCCAGGAAGTCGACATGGCGGCACCGGTGCGCGGCGCACGCATCCTGCTGACCGACAATATGGGTGTCCGCGCCGACATGACGGCGTCCTGGCTCGCGCAAATGGGGTGGGAGACCTACGTACTTGATGGCGGCTATGATCGCGCGCTTGAAGTCGGGCCGCCGCTGGATTTGCCGAAGCCCGATCCGTCACACCGCTACCGCCGTCCTTACGAAGGCACCGAGGTCGATGCGGGTGCGATGCAGGCGTATCTCGATTGGGAATATGGCCTGGTCGCACAGCTGCGGCGCGACGCAACCCACGGGTTCTTCGTGATTTGACAAGCTTGCTTCGTCGCCGGCGTTAAGTGCTGGGCAAGTTAAGTCTTGAGCAGGTTAAGTCCTGGTTAGATTAAGTCCTGGGTAACTGAGATTGGTAACTGGCTCTCCACGGTTGTCACGTAACCGTTACCCCAAGGGAGCTGAGGCCGATGGAAAGGACAACGTTGAAAAACGGCGACGTCGCGACGGGCGCCGCAATTGATGTCGTTTTGACCCATGCGAACTCGCAGCCCCAACGCAATCCGATCCGTGCGCTGATCCTGTGTGGCGTGTTCCTGATGTCGGCGATCGCCGTCGGCACCAGCATGATGATCTATGGATTTCGCGAACGGGCGCTGCAAAGCAGCACGCGCGAGCTGGAAAATACGGTCCTGCTGCTTGCCCGTCATTTCGACCAGCAATTCGACGATTTCGACCTCGTTCAACAGGACATCATCAACCGATTCAATCTGGGGCGGATCGCCTCTCGCGAAGACTTCAAGCTGGAAATGTCCGGCGACGATGCCCACCAGATGCTCAAGAGGAGGACGGGGGCCTTCTCCCATACGGGAAACCTGACGCTGCTGGATTCCGAGGGAAATCTGATCAATTGGTCCCGCAGCTCGCCCGTTCCGAAAATCAATTTCGCCGATCGCAGTTATTTCCAGGCTTTGAAATCGAACGCTTCGCCGGATCAAAAATACATCGATTTCGTGCGCAGTCGCCTGTCGGGTCGCTGGACGACGATCCTGTCACGCAAGCTGGTGGGACGAAGCGGCGAATTCTTCGGGGTTCTGTGCAGAGGCGTTGAGCCGATCGATTTCGAGAAATTCTTCGAATCCCTGACGCTTGGAAAAGACGCGGCAATTTCGATCTTGCTTGGGGACGGGACCTTGATCGCCCGGTTCCCCCATCTGGAATCCAGGATCGGACAGAATTTCAGTTCCAGCCCGATGATGGGGCGCGCCATAGCCCAGGGTGGGCGTGCAACCGCTCAGTTTACGGCTCTGACCGATGGAATTGAGCGGCTGGGGGCCTCGCTCCCGCTGAAAAACTTCCCGATCGTGATGCTGGCCACCATGTCGGTTTCCGCGGCATTGGCGGACTGGCGCGAGCAAACCCGGCTGATGATCGGCGTTGCCACGCTGTCGGTTGTCCTGATCGGTTCCATCCTGTTCCTGATTGTCCAGCGCTTGCTGTGGCAACGCCGCGCTTCCGAACGGCGTATTTCACTTGAAAAGGTGAGCCTTGATACGGCAATCAACGCGATGTCGCAGGGCCTGGTGCTGTTCGATTCGGAGAACAGACTTGTCGTCTGCAATCACAGATACATCGCCATGTATGGCCTGTCTCCCGAGGTCGTGAGGCGAGGCTTAGATCTTCGCGAACTTCTCCAGCATCACAAGGACACCGGATCGCTGCAGGCAGAGGTTGACGCGTATTGCACGCGTGTGCTGGACAGGGTTGCGTCGGAAGAGGTCTATGTCGCCAGCGTCGGAGACGGGCGCTGGGTCCAGATCACGCATCAAAAGGCCGTAAATGGCGGCTGGGTCGCCACGCATGAAGACATCACAGAGCGCCGAAAAGCCGATGAAAAGATCGCACATCTGGCGCACTACGACACGTTGACCGATCTGCCAAACCGCGTCCTGTTTCGCGAACAGCTCGAACTGGAGCTCAAGCGCATTCGGCGGAGCGGCCAGCTCGCGGTGCTCTATATCGACATCGACGAATTCAAGAGCATCAACGATTCGCTGGGCCATCCGGTCGGCGATGAATTGTTGAAGACCGTGGCGGCCCGGCTGCGCCACTGCGTCAGGGAGACAGACTTTGTCTCGCGTCTGGGCGGGGACGAATTCGCGATCGTTCAGACCTCGGTGCAGCAACCCGAGGACGTCACCGATCTCATCTCCCGGATCTATTCGGTGATGCGCGAGCCCTGCGAGTGTCTCGGCCATCAACTTTCCACCGACGCCAGCATCGGCGTCGCGCTGGCACCGCAGGATGGAACCGATCTCGATGAACTGCTGAAGAATGCCGACCTTGCGATGTACGGCGCCAAGGCCGACGGCCGCCGGACCTACCGTTTCTTCGAGCAGGACATGGATGCCCGCATCAAATTGCGCCGCATGCTCGAACAGGATCTGCGGCAGGCCATCGCCGACGGCAGGTACACCGAAGGCGGCTTCGAGATCCACTACCAGCCCGTCGTCAATCTCGGGGACAACGAGGTTTCAGGATGCGAAGCGCTGCTGCGCTGGCGGCATCCGGTGCGCGGCATGGTCTCGCCCGCCGAATTCATTCCGGTCGCGGAAGACAGCGGCCTGATCAGCCAGCTTGGAGAATGGGTACTTACCAAGGCCTGCGCCGAGGCAGCGACCTGGCCGGAAAACATCAAACTGGCGGTCAACGTGTCGCCGGTTCAATTCAGAAATCATGCTTTTGCGCTGAAGGTCGCCTCGACGCTCGCGGAATCCGGCCTTCCGGCAAGCCGGCTCGAACTTGAAATTACCGAAGCGGTTCTGATCCGCGACGACGAGGTGGCGCTGGCGATCCTGCATCAGCTGCGGGCCATCGGCGTGCGGGTCGCGCTCGATGATTTCGGCACCGGCTATTCTTCGCTGAGCTATCTGCAGCGCTTCCCGTTCGACAAGATCAAGATCGACCGATCCTTCGTCAACGACATCGTCGAGTCCGACGGATCGTGCGTCATCATTCAGGCAGTGGTCAACATTGCCGCCGCGCGCAACATGACGACGACGGCCGAGGGCGTTGAAACGGAGCTGCAGCGGGAATTGCTGCGTACGCTCGGCTGCACCGAAATGCAGGGCTATCTTTTCAGCCCGGCCAAACCGGCGGCGGACGTCGTCGCATTGTTCGCCAACCGGCGCCCGGTCGCCGCCTGACGCAACCGCTTCCGCGTGGGAACATGGTCCTTGCCGGCAATTGATCGAGATCAAAAGCGATAGCCGATAGTCCATCTAGACAATCCGGTCTGACCCCACGGGAGGACCGATCATGGGAGCGACAAGGACCATTTTGCTGGGCTCGCTGGTTTCCCTCGCGGCCCTGACCGCGATGGGCATTCCGGTAAACGCGCAACAGCCACAAAAGCCCAACATCGTGATTATTTGGGGCGACGATATCGGCCAATCCAATATCAGCGCCTATTCGCGCGGGATGATGGGCTACCGGACGCCAAACATCGACCGTATTGCGAATGAAGGAACGATGTTCACCGACTATTATGCGGAGCAAAGCTGCACGGCCGGCCGGGCCTCCTTCATCACCGGGCAATCAGGCTTGCGCACCGGTTTGACCAAGGTCGGTCTCCCCGGCGCCACGCTCGGTCTGCAGAAGGAAGATCCGACGATCGCGGAGCTACTCAAGCCGCTCGGCTATGCGACCGGCCAGTTCGGCAAGAACCACCTTGGCGACCGCAACGAATTTCTGCCGACCGTGCACGGCTTCGACGAGTTCTACGGCAACCTCTATCATTTGAATGCCGAGGAGGAGCCCGAACTGCCGGACTATCCGAAGAACCCCGAATTCCGCGCCAAGTTCGGACCGCGCGGCGTGATGGACTGCAAAGCGTCGGACAAGGACGATCCGACCATCGATCCGCGCTTCGGACGGGTCGGCAAACAGGTATGCGTCGACACCGGCCCGCTGACGAAAGCGCGAATGGTCGGAATCGACGATGACATCGCCAACCGTGCGGCCGATTACATCAAGCGGATGAACAAGGCCGGCAAGCCGGCATTTGTCTGGGTGAACTTCACGCACATGCACTTCCGCACCCACACCAAGCCGGAGAGCATCGGCCAGTCCGGACGCTGGCAAAGCCCGTATCACGACACCATGATCGACCATGACAGGAATGTCGGCACGGTGCTCAAGGCGATCGACGACGAGGGCATCGCCAACAACACCTTCGTCATGTACTCGACCGACAACGGCCCGCACATGAACTCCTGGCCGGATGGTGCGATGACGCCATTCCGCAACGAGAAGAACTCAAACTGGGAAGGCGCCTACCGGGTGCCCGCGATGTTCCGCTGGCCGGGCAAGATCAAGCCGGGCCAGGTCGCCAACGATATCGTGGCTCACCTCGACCTGCTGCCGACACTTCTGGCGGTAGCCGGCGACACCGAAGTCAAGGACAAGCTCGCTCAGGGGCTACAAGGTCGGCGACATGACCTACAAGGTTCATCTCGACGGCGACAATCTGGTGCCTTATGTGACCGGACAGGCGGCGAAGAGCCCGCGGGAATCCTTCTTCTACGTCAACGACGACCAGCAATTGACCGGTCTGCGCTACGACAACTGGAAGCTCGTGTTCATGGAACAGCGCGCACCGGGAACGCTGCGCGTCTGGTCGGAGCCGTTCACGAACTTGCGGATTCCGAAGATGTTCAATCTTCGAACCGACCCGTACGAGCGCGCCGATATCACGTCGAACACGTACTACGACTGGATGCTTGATCATGCCTTCCAGCTTGTCCCGGCACAGGCCTATGTTGGCCAGTTCCTGATGACCTTCAAGGACTATCCGCAGCGGCAAAAGGCGGCCAGCTTCAACATGGATGAAGTGATGCAGAAGCTGCAGGAGACGTCGGCGAAGGATTAAGCATAGGCTGTGGTGGCACATCTGCGGCCGGCGCCGGCAACGACGGATGCGACAGGCACGGCTGCGGCCAAATGCTTGATATGGAGCATCGCCATGGAAGCGGGAGTTTTCGTTGGGTGGGAAGGCGCGATGCCGCCGTCATGGTTGCCCGCGCCCTCTTCGGTGCTTGCCTCCTCGTCGTGATGATCCTGCGGCCGACTGTCGCAGTGCGCAGGCAGCGTCGTCCCGCGATCAAGGCCAAATACCGGCGATGACTTTTTCCGGCCTCCGGCGAACATGTTTCAGTTGCTGGAAGGATACAGGACGGCGCCTGGAAGCGGCAGCACGCCGGGATCCACTCGCAGCGTCACGACCGAGACGCTCAATCTGCGCTATGATCACTCCCTGGATCTGGCGCCGATGTGGATCCTGGCGATGCGCTCCGATCTGCCTCTGCGGGCCAAGAATCCCGTCACGTCCGACAATCCCGATGGCGATTACCTGCATGGCGTCGGCGATGCCGATGTCCAGGCCGCCGCGATCCACAATTTGAGCGAACGCCTGGCGGTCGGCTTTGGCGCCCGGCTGATAGCGCCCACCGGTGGAGATACGCTCGGCTCGGGAAAATGGCAGATCATGCCCATTGTCGGCGCGCGTTACGCGTTGTCGGAGATCAATTCATCCAGCTATTTCGAGCCGATTGTTCGATACGACGCCAGTTTCGCCGGCGATCCGACCAGGAGAAGTATCAGCAATCTGCAATTCGCGCCGGCCCTCAACCTGGGCCTTCCGGACCGATGGTTCATTACCTTCTATCCGAGCGCAGATATCCGGGTAAATCTGGGAGATCCGATCACCGGCCAAACTGGCCGGCTGTTCCTTCCGTTCGACGCCAGAATCGGGCGCAAACTGTCGGACAATGCCTCACTCTCATTCGAACTCGGCGTGCCCATCATCAAGGACTACCCGGTCTATAATATAAAGACGCAAGTCAGACTTAATGTAACCTACTGAGCTTCGGCGGCCGGTTCTCCGGCGCAGGGTTTGGTCGTCCCGGTCGCTTGCCTACGCCACGGAAGAGACCGGTGGTCTTGCCGCAAGAATCGCCCGGCGATCATGGATCAGGTTCTCCAAACGATGGGCAACCACGTTCAATGTGCCCGCGTCGACCGCATTTTCTTCGCCGCCCTCGGCCTTGAGTCGCTCGGCCCTGAGAATGTTGTCAATTTCCTCCTCGATGCTTGACAGTTCGGTCTCGGTATTCACGCCTCGTATCCGCCGCGCCAGTGAATAAAGCGAATCCAGAGGACCCTCCCTGACTTCGGGTTGCCCGATGCCCAAAAACTTCCAGGCCGCCGCGAGAACGGAGGCGATACCTCCCAGCATCATGGGGCCCAAATAGATGTAATTGCTGTACTCATCCATGAAGCTCTGCGTCGTGCCGTTGTAGACGGCCAGCGCGCCGGGATGGACGGGAAGGTAGGCATCGGCGTCGGTGCTCGGGGCGGTGATCTGCGCGAAGAGAGGGTGCTCGCCGAGCAGCTCTCTGCGGACCTTCATGATGGCCTGCGTGAGGTTGGTTGCGCGGTCTGCGCTGAGCTTCTTGTTCGCGACCAGATACAGGGAAGTCCTCAAGGTCGTCAGATCGTCGTCAGGCACCGGTGGGGCTCCTCGCAAGGTGCCCTTCGGTACGTCGAAACTTTCATAGGCGCGATTGGCGTCGGCAATTGCCGCGGCCAACTCGATCGGGATCAGGACCGGCAACGATTTCGAGCCCTGTTGAAAAAAGCCCTTTACGCGCGACAAATATTTCTCTGTCAGAGGGATCACGACCAGCAGGGCGCTGACTTGCTTTGATTGAATAGCTTGTCTTGCCTCCTGCAAGGTAAGGTTCTTGAAGACCACCTTGGCGCGGGCAAGGTCATAGGTTCTGTTCAATACGTCAACAACCCCAGCATTTGTCTCTCCTCCGACCACGCCCACCGTGCGGCCCTTGAGCTTGTCGATGCTGTCGATGGATGATCCAGGCGGTGCGATGATAAGGACGGTCGCGTGGGTGAGAACGACGATGGCCTGGGCTTGCGACAAGTCGCCAACGTCGCCGCGAACGACCGCGAGATCCACATCGCCCGCGGCAAATTGCCTGGCTGATTCAAGCGCCGTGCCGGTGTCGATTACCTTGAGTCGCACCGACGCGCCGTCCGAGACGAGCTGGCTGGCGATCGCGGACATTGCCTTGGCCCCTTCGCCGTCGATCGAGCCGACGGCCAGCGTAAGCGTCACCGGATGGGCATACCAACGATAGCCAAGCAGGCTTGCGCCGGTCACAAGAATAATCACGCCGACGAGCGACACGATGCGAAGCCAGAGCGGCATTCTTATCGGGATCATGAACATCGCCTCCAATGCCGGAAATCAACTCCTTGGCAACCGATCGGCTGCGATCCTGGCACATACCCAATGGAAACTCATATCGAGCAGGCGATAAGCCTGGTTGACGCAGGTCAATCGGGTTCCAGCTCGCACCGGCCTGCTCGGCAGTTTGTTGATCCATCTCAAAGACAGCGAACCGCAAAGTCTTATCCTTTCTACTAGATATCACTGCATGGAGACATGAGAAGCCCTTGCCGCGAACGGCAAGCCTCATTTGTCCTTTGGCTTGCGGTACCCGCGGCCGCATCTGACTTGCCCGCGCCGACCTGCGTGGAGGCGCCTGTGATGGTTGTCGCAGTCGGCGTGAACAATTCCTTCTCATCTCCGGCCGGCGCTGCCGCGGCTCTCGATCGGATCAGCGAGGACGTTGATACGGTCGCCGTGCGCGTGAATTTTCGGCTCGGTCGTCCGGTTGTCCGCCGATGTTGAGTTCTTCCTGAGCCTCCCCAAACTTGAGCCCCGGTAAATAATACCGGGGCTTCTTCTTGTCCCGGAGCCAAAGCAAGCTGAAGCGTGTCGAGCGACCCGCTCGGCAAGCGCGTGCAGGCTTCCGTTGATTGCATCGATTTGGATCAAAGACCGATCAATGATTGACCGACTGGCCTGGCCCGGAACGGCAACGGGGAAACGTCTGTCTTGATCCCGGTGGCAAGCCGGGCCCACGTCACCATCGAATCGATCAATTTCTGATTGCCCGGTACCGGCGGGTTATGTGCGATCACGGACCCTGTTGAGCCGCGAAGCACGGAAGTCAGTCCGCTGCCACGCGCGCCTCGTGCTCAGGTTTGTCGCCGCGCGCTGTCCGTCCGGAGCAGGCGTTGCGTCGTCTCGCGATCAAAGCGGCTCTCTGTTTCTCGGCAGAACGGATTCCTTGGCCTCTTCCTCCGCCAGCAGTTTCAACAGAACTTTGTGCGTGGCATCGTCATGGGCCTCAGAGAGGCGCTTCCTTAGCAGGTTCAGATTTTCGCGGTGAATGTAGTCTTCCATACCGGCCTCCCTCACGGGCAGGAAACGCGAAAAAGCATTATGAGGCCTGGGGTTCCAGAGTCGTGGTCAATATTGACCAGCCACGAGCATAAATTGAGGATCTCATAGTGCCGGAATCGCCCAGGCCCCCGCAAATACACAATGACACGTTGCCGCGACACTTAGCCGGGCAAGGCTGGCAGCGCGTCGCGCAAGGGCTGATCGGAAATCATCATCAGTCCTGAAAAAGGCTGACCAAGCTCCAATATCAGGAAGATCGCGGCCGATGCCGCAAACGAAAAAACACAGAGTATGGCAATCGTCCTTGCGTTGCTTTCCGCAAAAAGGCTGATGCTCGCAAAGATGAGCGCAAGCCAGCCCACCAGCACGATCAGGAAGGGGACAGGAAGGGAGCTGCCCGCGCTGGTGAACAGCATCAGACGCGTCTTGCCTATATCGATGAGGGTGTCGGTAGCTCGTGCTTGAAGGAAGCGTTGCGCGTCTGTCTTCGGTGCGAGCGTGAGCAGCTCAGTGTAGACGGATAAACCAAGATTGGTGGCCTCGAAAGGCTTCGGCTTGCCAAGGCTCGGGCGGTTCTCTCCCCAGATTCGATCGGCCAACGGGTCGATCTCCTTCCGCAGCAGGGCGCGAACCGGCGCCGCGTCCTGCCCATACAGATCCAGGGTATTGTCCAGCAGGACGATGTTGGCCGTCAGTTGCTTGATCTGACTGCTTTCGGTCTCGAATTTTCCGTTGGCTGAAGCGATCAGCAGCCCGAGAACGAGAGAGGCAAGCGTGGCGATCAGCCCGGTGCCTTGCCTCACAATATCCTTGGTGTCTCCGCTGAGATGCCGATCCGGCAATTTGTGGCGAACGAATATGCCCAAAAACGTGCCGCCAAAAATGCAGGCGAAGGCCACCAGGGACGTTTGCAATGAACTCATGGCCGTCATCCATCCATTCATGAGACTTCAAGTCAATTGATCGGCCGCTTGTTCTGTCAGCAACACTGACAATTTATGCCGATCCCGGGCCAATGTCGGGGTTTGGGTGGAGGGACTTGACTGAGATCAACCGCTTCCGCGACCTCGCGTGCGAGGAAAAAGGGATGATTTTTTTGCGATTTGCCGGAAACAGGAAGAAGACAATGAAGATCAAGCGGTCGACACTGGTTACGATATTTGCTGCGAGTTGGACGGCAATCGGGAGTCCGGCGCTCGCGGCCGATTTGAATGGCTCGTGGGCTACGGACGTCTCGGTATGCGGCAAGGTCTTTGTGAAGAAAGGTGACACGGTATCATTCGTCCAGGATTCCGACCAATATGGCGGCGGCTTCATCGTGGATGGAAACAAGGTCCGTGGTCAGCTGCAGACCTGCACGATCAAGACGCGAAAAGAAGATGGCAACGTCGTCAATTTTATTGCCGCATGCGCCAGTGACATCATGGCGTCGAACGTTCAGTTCAGCGCAAGGGTCATCGACGACAATACCATCATGCGGATTTTTCCCGGAATGGGGGACGAGCTCGGCATGAAGTATTCGCGCTGCCCGAATTGATGTGCCCGCTCCGCGATCCAGTCTCTCACTTGACTTGATGAGATGATGATGGATGGTGGTCCTGACGGAGGATTGCTCGATCGCCTTTTGCGATCCCGGCACTGAGGGGCTAGGCCGTTGGCACGCAAGCGACGCAAATCCGGTCATGCAGATGGATTGCGAAAGAGGCCTTCCGGAGAGCCGTCGCAGGTTACGCCGTTGCATGAGACCGTTCCTGCCAGGACCAGGCTGTCGGGACGCCTGATCTGGATGGCTGCGGCAGCCGCGGTGATAGCCGCCGCCGTCGCCGGCCTTGGCTTCCACCTGCGCGACGACAGCGGAATCGCGCCGGCGGCAAGTTTCGTCGGCAGCGAGACCTGCGCCGGCTGCCACCAAACCGAAGCGAAATTATGGGGTGCCTCGCAGCACAAGGCCGCGATGCAGCACGCGACCGACAAGACCGTGCTCGGTAATTTCAACGACGCAAGCTTCGAATACTACGGGGTGCATTCGCGATTCTTCCGCAAGGACGGCAGGTTTCTGGTCGAGACGGACGGGTCTGACGGCAGGCTTGCGGTGTTCGAGGTGAAATATACGTTCGGCATCGATCCGTTGCAGCAATACCTCGTCGAATTCCCCAACGGCCGCATTCAGGCGTTGTCGATCGCCTGGGACTCAAGGCCAGCGGAAAAAGGCGGCCAGCGCTGGTTTCATATCTACCCGAACGAGGAGATCAAGCACGACGATATCCTGCACTGGACCAGGCTGAACCAGAACTGGAATTTCATGTGCGCGGAGTGTCACTCGACCGGTTTGCGCAAGAATTATGATGCCGTGACGGATCACTTCGCCACCAGCTGGGCTGAAATCAGCGTTGGTTGCGAGGCGTGCCATGGACAGGGTTCAGCTCACGCCGCCTGGGCGCGAGCTCAACTGGGCTGGTGGCCGTTCGGCAAGCGAGAGGATGCAAGCAAGGGATTGCTCGTTCGTTTCGACGAGCGACGCGACGTGACCTGGCCGATCGATCCGCAGACCGGAACCGCACGGCGCAGCGCCGCGCCGGTCACGCTTCGCAAGGAGGTCGAGACCTGCGGATTGTGCCACGCGCGCCGCGCCGGGTTTCACGAGGACTGGATCCCCGGCCGGTGGCTATCGCAAACCCATGTCGTCGAACCGCTGACGCGCAACACCTATCACGTCGACGGCCAGATCCGCGACGTGGAAGAGGCATATAACTATGTCCCGTTCAAACAGAGCAGGATGTTTGCCGCGGGCGTCACCTGCAGCGATTGCCACGAGCCGCACAGTGCAAGGCTTCGGATCGCGGGCGAAGGCGTCTGCCTGCAATGCCATTCGTCCGAAAAATATGCCGGTGTCGGCCATCGCCATCACGCCGGGGTCGAACCGGCGCCTACTTGCATGTCGTGCCACATGTCGGCACGCACCTATATGGTCGTCGACCCGCGCCATGACCACAGTTTTCGCATTCCGAGGCCCGATCTTTCCGTCAAGCTCGGCACCCCGAATGCTTGCAACGATTGCCACAGCGACAAGGCGCCACAATGGGCTGCCGCTGCGGTCGAAGACTGGTTCGGCCCCAACCGTAAGGGCTTCCAGGCCTACGGGGCAGCTTTCCATGCCTCGCGCACGGACCAGCCCGATGCTGCTGCGCTCCTTGCCATCATCGCGGCGGACGAAAAGGCGCCGGCCGTTGCGCGCGCCGGCGCGCTGGCCGAACTTGCGCCCCGCGTCTCGCCTGCGAACATCGGCGTGGCCAGAGGCGCACTCACCGATCCTGATCCGGTGGTGCGGATAGGCGCGCTCGACATGCTCGAAAACCTGCCTGGCGGTCAGATCTGGCCGCTGGTAGCTCCGCTTTTGTCCGACCCGGTGCGCGGCGTCCGGATCAGAGCCGCTTCGCTGCTCGCAGCCGTTCCGACCGCGAGCCAGCCCCCACCGGATCGTGAGCGCTTTGAGCGTGCCGCCGCCGAATTTATCGCCGCGCAGCGCGCCAACGCCGATCGCCCCGAAGCCCGCACCACATTGGGGAGTTTTTTAACGCGGCGCGGACAGCCGGTCGGTGCCGAGACCGAGTACAAGGCGGCCCTGCAACTCAGCCCGCAATATGTCGCGGCGTCAATCAATCTGGCTGACCTCTACCGGCAACTCGGCCGGGACAACGAAGGTGAGGCCGTGCTTCGTGCCGCGATCGCCGTTTCGCCGCGTGACGCCGCGGCGCATTACGGGCTCGGCCTGACGCTCACCAGGCTCAAGAGGCCGGACGCCGCGCTTTCCGAATTTCGGCGCGCGGCCGAGCTTGATCCTGATGGAGCGCGATATGCCTACGTCTACGCGGTCGCGCTGAATTCCGGCGGTCAGGGCGATCTGGCCATGGCGGTGTTGAAAGAGGGCCTCGCGCGTCATCCGGGGGATCGCGACATGCTGTCGGCGCTGATAGCGTTCAATCGAACAGCCGGGGACATCGGTTCTGCGCTCGCTTATGCGGAGCGGTTGGCCGCCATCGCGCCGGATGACCGCGATCTGGCGGCGCTTGTTCAGCAGCTTCGGGGAGCAATGCCGAAATAGGATTCTGCGTGACGAAGACGGGGTATCTGATGCCTGTTCGATATTCGCGCGAAATGATTTGGCGGAATGCCAGGACGCGTGTTGCCGGAGCCGTGCTGGTGCTGTCGGTGCCCGGTATCGCGATGGCTGACAACGATGCGCCAACGCTCGAGACAGGGAGGGCCGAGTTCCTGTCGAAATGCGCGCAGTGCCACGGCGCCGACGGCAAGGGGGGAGGTTCGATGGGCGGCAAGCTCAAAATAAAGCCCGCCAATCTGACGATCCTGGCCAGGAGAAACAACGGCGTGTTTGTGCCGAGCGAGATCTACCGGAGAATTGACGGTCGCTACGGCGTTGGATCGCCGCCGGGCAGCGCGATGCCGATTTGGGGATGCAGGCAGGGGGCCCCGCCAAACCCGCAGGGAAGAGCGAACAAGCCGAAACCGCTCGATTCGCTGCTCGACCTCTCCTGCGATTCAGAAGCGCGCATTCGAGCGCGCATTTCGGCTATTGTCGATTATCTCGCTCAAATCCAGGAGAAATAAGTTGTCTCCAGCTCGAATGGCAAAGCCAGGCAAGGCGTCAGCCGTGCCGCCATTCTCCCGCAGATCGCCAGGGCGGGACCGACGAATTTGACGTCCGCACGCGAGCACGGCACGACAGAAACGCGCAAAATCGTGATCGCCTCGGTGATCTGGGCGGTTTCGATTTTTCTCAGCCGTGTCATGGGCCTTGTTCGCGAGCAGATCATCGGCCGCACCCTTGGCGCCAGTCGTGAAGCGGATATCTATTTCGCCAGCTTCACGCTTCCGGATTTTCTGAATTATCTGCTTGCTGCGGGAGCGCTGTCGATCGTCTTCATTCCAATGTTCGTTGAATATCTCGAGCGCGGGAACAAGGAGGGGGGCTGGCAGGCGTTCAGCGTCATTGCAAATTTTGTTCTCGTGGCGGGCGCCGTCGGGATTGTGCTGCTCATGGTGTTTGCGCGGCCGCTGGCAGGGATTGTCGCGCCGGGGTTCACCGATCCGGCCGCGGTGGACACGCTGGTGCGGCTCATGCGCATTATCCTGCCGGCGCAGATCTTTCACGTTATTGGAGGCTTGCTATCGGCCGCGCTGCAGGCGCGGGATCGCCACCTTCTGCCGGCCATGGCGCCGCTCGTTTACTCTGCCTGCATCATTGCCGGCGGCCTGGCCGGTGCGTATCAAGCCGGACTGGGGGCGGAAGGCTTCGCCTGGGGCGTATTGGCGGGATCTGTCCTGGGGCCTTTCGGACTGCCGTTGTACGGCTGCCTTCGAACGGGCATGCGCTGGTACCCGATTCTGTCATTTTATAACCGCGACCTGAGGCGGTATCTCTGGCTGTCGTTTCCCATCATGATCGGTTTCTCCATCGTCGTGGTGGACGAGTGGATCATCAAGAACCAGGCTTCGTATCTGGCCGAAGGGACGCTGTCGCATCTGCAATACGCCCGGACGCTGATGAAGGTGCCGATCGGCGTGTTCGGCATGGCAGCCGGGGTCGCTTCCTATCCGACGCTGAGCCGCATGGTCGCAGACGGCGACGTGGTGGAAGCCTACGCGGTACTGTGTCGCGCCGTGCGCTCCATGCTGATCGCAATCTTCGCCGCGCAGATATGCATGACATTGGCGGGCTTCGAGGCGGCCTACCTGATCTGGGCATCATTCAGCAGCCGCTTCACTGTCGCCGACGCGGCGTCCACGGCGACCGTTCTCGGGTTTCTCTGCCTCGGTCTGGCGGGCTGGGCGGCGCAGACCGTCATCAGCCGTGGCTTTTACGCACTGGGTAGCACCTGGCTTCCAACGATCGTCGGCACGATCGTCGCGTTCGCGATGGTGCCGCTCTATGTCGTGCTGCGCCAGTATGGCGGCGCGATCGGCCTTGCGATCGCAAGCTCGGCTGCAATTCTTGCTTACGTGTTGCTGCTGGGGTGGCTGCAATTTCGCCGCTTCGAGCGGGAGGCCGCCGCGCGGGACTCTACGCTGGATGATACGCCCGGCATGCTGGGAGCGGCGGTGCAAATGGCGGCCGCGGCCCTAATCGCGATCGGCGCGGGGTGGGGCGTGCGAATTCTGCTGCTTGGCTGGCTGCCCGGCGCGCATCTCGTCGAGATTGTCACGCGCGCCGTGACGCTGTGCGGTGTCGGCGTCGGCACCTATCTGGTTTTCCTTCGAATCTTTGGCGTCCGCGAACTGGCCGAGATCGAAGGCCTGGCGGCGCGCAAATTCAAAATCTGGCGGAGCGGAAGAGCGGATTGAGGTGGTCTCGGGTAAGCCGCCCCGCCACTACCCCCGGTCAAATGGCCGGGGCGAACCCGGCTGTCCGGCCGATAGTCCGCCGATGCTGAATTGTCCAGATTTGTTCCTATCTTAGGCCGATAGGAGTTACCCATGTCCGATCAAACCGATCTCTTAAGCCAATTCTCGAATGCCTTGGCTGCGCGCGCGGAAGCCGCGAAAAGCGCCGTCGTCGCCATCCGCCTTGCGCATGAGCGGCATGTGACGGGTATGCTGTGGCAATCCGGGATTGTCGTCACCTCCGAGCAGGCGCTGCCGCGCAAGGATGAATTTGAACTGGTCGCGCCGGGCGGCTCGATCCTGACGGCCAGGATTGCCGGACGCGATCCCAGTACGAACATCGCCATCCTGAAGCCAGCGGCGTCGGTCGCCGCGCCGGCGATCGCCGCGGGCGAGGCGCGTACCGGCGCGGTTGCGCTTGCGGTCGGAGCTGACGGAACGGGCGGCGCCAGCGCGCGGCTGGGGTTAGTCAATCTCGCCGGCCCCGAATGGCATTCCAGCCGCGGCGGTCTCATCGACCGGCGCATCGTGCTCGATGTCAGATTGGCCCATCGCGAGGAGGGCGGACCCGTTTTCGACGCCGCCGGCGCCTGTTTGGGCATGTCGACCTTCGGGCCGCGCGGCCAGGTCATTGCGATCCCGGCCGCAACCATCGCGCGCGTCGTACCGCAGCTCGCCAGGGACGGCCACATCGCGCGCGGATGGCTTGGTGTCGCTTTGCAAGCCGTCGCCGTACCCGACGCGTTGCGCGAGAGCGCCGATCAATCCAGCGGCATGATGGTGATGTCGGTCGTCGAGAACGGCCCGGCGGCGCAGGCGGGAATACTGGCCGGCGACATCATCCTGAGTGTCGACGGGACGTCGGCTCATCGCTTCCGGAAGATAGCCAGGCATTTCGGCGCCGACAGCATCGGGCGCAGGGCGGATGTTCGCCTCATCAGGAGTGGTGCGGTGATGACGGTGCAGACCACCATTGCGAAACGGCAGGCCGCATGAGGCAAGCGGCCAGCAGACCGGTGCCAAAGGAGCAGCTGCACGTGGCGGTCCACGCCGTCGATGCGGTGCGCCGTGCCGCGCTCGGCAGGGTGGTCGCCGAAGCCGGGCATATAGTCGTCGGCACGCAGGATGCTGCCGATGTTGTCCTGGCCGACGGCGACTGCCCGCCGGGTGAAACCCGCCCCATCGTCGCACTCGGCGGCGCCGACGATGATTTCCAGGGTGTGCTGCCGCGCGACGCCGATGCAAGCCAGATCGATGCCGCCATTCGCGCCGTTGCGGCCGGCCTGATCGTCCGCTTGCGAGGGGCGAGGGAAGGGGGCTTTGGCGCGATGCGCGAGACCGAAGCTCATGCACTTCTGACGCCGCGTGAACTCGAAGTGCTTGCGGCGCTCGCGGAAGGCATGACCAACAAGGCGATTGCACGGCGCTTGGATATCTCGTTGCATACCGTGAAATTCCACGTTGAATCCCTGTTCCGGAAGCTGGGCGCGCGCACGAGGACCGAGGCCGTGGCGAAGGCATCCGAACGCCGCCGTCATGAGACGATCACGTTGTAACGCATCGAAAGTTTCGCCTCAGCCGACATGTTTGCCCGCAATGAAGTCAGCGGCGGCCGCTGCCGGTCCCGGGTTCGGCGGCTTCAGCTCATTGCTGCTGATGGCGGCGCAAGGTTTGAGAGGGCAATTCGCCGAACTTCTTCCGGTAGTCTCGCGCAAAATGACCGAGATTGTTAAATCCGCAGTCGAGACTGACGGCCGTGACGGTCGTTTTGGACCCGGGTGCCACCAGTCTCTGGCGGACTTTCTGCAGCCGCGTGTCCTTCACGAAATCCATCATCGTGGTTCCGCGCGACGCGAAATGCCGAAAGATCTTTCTCGAACTGACCCCGAATTTTGCGGCGATTTCCTCGACCTTGAGCTTCTTGTCCCAGTTGTCTTCGAGAAACCGGGTCATCGCGAGCAGCTTGTTATCGGTGACGAGCGCCTGGGCCCGCAATTTGACATCGGTGATATCGAGCGTCGCCCCGACCAGTTCGGTGACTTCCCCGGCGCTGTCCAATACGCAACTTGCCATCCCGCGCAGCCAGCGAATTTTGCCATCCGGTCTGACGATCCGGTATTCCCGCGCATAGACATTGCCTTTCAAGGCATCCGTCAGGAATTCCGACACGGACGCCTTGTCGTCGGGGTGTACCCGTTCCATAAAGTCCTCGATCGAAAGCGAGGAGGCGGAAGGACCGAGTCCCAGGACGTTCCTGTAGGCTGGCGAAAACTCGGCCGTACCGGTTTTGACGTCCCACCGCCACGCGGCCAATCCGCTGAGCTGCTCGGATAGCGCCAGCCGCTGTTTCAGCAGCTGGTGTTCGGTGATGTCCTCGATGATTCCGGTCGACCAGCGCAATTCTCCGGATTCATCGGCAATCGCCGTGCCGGTTATCCGGCCCCAAACGATCGCGCCGTCCTTTCGGACATAACGCTTGTCGATGCGGTAGTGGTCTATCGCCCCGGTGGTCATCTTGCTGTGGATGGTGAAGTTGCGCTCGCGATCCTCGGGATGGGTGAGTTCGAGGAAAGTCATGCCGGCGGTAAGTTCATCGACGGTATAGCCAACGAGCCGGGCAAAGGCCGTGTTGGCAAACAATATGCGGGTCGACTGGATCTCGGAGAGCGTTGCTCCAACTCCGATGCCGTCAAAAAAGATTCGCGACATTGACTTGATGCGGGCGAGATCGGTATCGAGCATCGGGGCGTTTTGCTGCCTGGGTTGATTTGGAAATCGTGGAATGATCATCGCAATACTAACTTGCCAGAATGAGACACGCACCGATCGTGCCGCTCTGCCAGTTTTGTGCGCAAAATATATCAGTAGTCCGCCGCTGCGGCGGCGACGTTGAGGTAGATCAAGGTCTACCTCTTCTCCGGGAGAACGTTGCCGCCTGTCCGGCGCGAACCGGTTCCCGGTTTTTGCGCCGGCGCCGCCCTGCGGGTACCGCTCTAGGCGGAGACCCTTTCGAGCAGGTCATGCACCAGCCCTCGAAGCAGATCGAGCTTGTAGCCGGTCATGGCAAGCGGCTTTGCGCCAAGCGTGGATTGCGCAACCGCCCTGGCGATGGTCACGGCGTTCACCGCCGCGCCTTGCGCCGCGGATTCGGCGGCCAGAAGACGAAGCGGCACTGGAGCGATTCCCCCGGCCGCGATGCGGACGAGCTTGAACGTCCCGTCCGCGATGACGGCACGGACGACGACCTCCACCAGCGGCCACTCCGCATAGCTCCGGCTGATCGCCCGCCGGTAGAGGGCCCGCTCGTTCGCGACGGGAATGCCGAGTTCGATGCTTTCGATGATTTCCCCGGGCGCCAGCGTATGGTCGACGCTGCCGCTGGAGCCATCGCCGAGCACCTGGCCCAAGGTGAGACGCGGGCGAAGAGTAGTCGTGACCGTTGCGTCATAGGCCAAGAGTGCTGCGGCCAGTGTGGAGGGATGCGGCGCAACGCAGGGTCCGAGATCGAAGGCGACGCCATAGAGATGATTGCCCTCGCGCGCCGGACAATGAGAGCCGCCTTTCTTGAGGCAGGCGATTTGCGGGTCACGATAGTACCAACAGCGCGAGCGCTGGGCGATATTGCCTCCGAGCGTCGCAACGTGTCTTATCTGCGGCGTGGCAAGGCCGGCGGCCGCCGCGGTGAAACCCGGATAGGCTGCGCCCAGTTTCGGATCGGCTGCGATTGCCGCGATGCTGGTGAACGCGCTGATCCGCGCCGCGCCACTCGCATCCCACTCGACGTCGGGCATGCCGGACGGGCGCACCAGATCGAGCAGCGGCCCGCGCGATACGCCGCTGCGCCGCCGCTCCGAAAGGTCGGTGCCGGCGGCGCGGAATTCGGCCGCTTGTGCCGTGGCCGGTGCTGATGTGCTGGTCATGCCACGCTCCTCTGGTTCAGGATTGCGACGAGCCGGCCGGGCCGGATCGGAAGTTCGTAAGCGCGCACGCCAATTGCGTTGCGGATGGCGTTCGCGATCGCCGGCGACGTCGGCACGGTCGCGACCTCCCCGATGCCGACGCTGCCGCCGAGCACGTGATCGAAGCCCGCTTCATCGAAATGCACATCGATGTTGGGCGTATCCGCGATGCCGGGGATCCGGTAATCCTCAAGCCCGGCGGTGAGAATTTCGCCGCTTGCCGGATCGACTTCGCGCCCCTCGTAAAGCGCGTAGCCGATGCCCTGGATGACCGAACCTGCCGCCTGGCTCCGCGCCAGCGCCGGTGCGGCGAGCTTGCCGACCGCAATTCCGGTGTGAACATCAAGGACCCGCACATGGCCAAGCCAGGTATCGACCTCCACTTCGATCACCTGCACCGAGCTTGGCACGCCGGCGCCGATGGCGAGATTCGAGAACCGGCGCATCATCCAGCCGAAGATCATTCCCATGAGGCCCGCCTCCTTCAGCGGCGAGCGCACGCCGGGGGGCATCTGCCTGCTGTCCTCCGGGCGGGTTGCAGACACCGTGATATCGGGCGATGCCGCGATCAGTTCGCGCCATGGTGCATTGGAGCCGGGCGCGGGCTTTTGTTTCGCGTTTTTCTCGATCATGCCCTTGAGCTTCCCGATCGCGAGCAGCGCCGGCGGAATTACCGAAGCGGTGGTGCGGCTGCCGCCGGAGCCCGGTCCTTCAATGAGATCGGAATCCCCGATCCGGACCTCGACCTCGTGCGGCTCCAGCCCGAATTCGTGCGCCACCGTGTTGGCGATCACCGTTCGGCTGCCGGTGCCGATGTCCTGGATCGCCGTGCTCGCAACCAGGCGCCCGCCCTTGATCGCCAATTCGACCTTCGAGCCCGGCTGCCACAGATAAAGCCAGTACCCGGTGGCGACGCCGACGCCGCGGCGATAGCGACCGGTCTGCGCCGCCGCTCCTTTGGCGTTGCGCCAGACTTCGAGCCCCGCCGCCCAGTCGTAGAGCCGTTGACGATTGGGATCGGTGTCCCATCGCTTGCGCAGCTGGATCGGATCGATCTGCATCCGCAACGCGGCTTCGTCGACCGCCTGTTCCAGCGCAAACGCCATCGGCGGTCCACCCGGCCCGCGAAACGGCGCGCCCGGCGGCAAATTGCTGACGACGTCGAAGTCGACCAGCTCCTTTGCCTCGGCAGGGTAGATCAGGCGCGCCAGCGCGGCGATGGTGGAATTGATGGCCGCGCCATTGTCGGAATAGGCCTTCAGCGATAGCGCCTTGAGGCTGCCTTCGCGCGACGGCAACAGCGCAATCTCGATTTCCGTTGCTGGACGATACCCCGTGACCGACTGCTCGTCGTGCCGGTCCAGCGCCACGCGAACCGGCGCCTTGGCCTCGCGCGCGAGCTCGATCGCGGCAATGGTATCGATGCCGAGAGTACCCTTCGAGCCAAACCCGCCACCGACATGGTCGGCGATCACGCGCACCTTGTCGCGGTCGAGCCCGTATCGCTTCGCAATCAGCTCCATCAAATGAAACACCGCCTGCGTCGAGACGTGCAGCGTCAAGCGATCGCCGTCGAAACGCGCCACGGTGACATGCGGCTCGAGGCAGCTATGCGACTGACCCGCGGTCCGGAAGACGCCTTCGACCAGCAGCGGATCATGCGTTTCCGCCGCCGCCGCGATCGCGCTGCGTACCTTCCTGGCCTTGTGCGAAAATGCCGCGGACGGGCCGCGCACGTTCTGCTTCCACGCCGCCGGCGCCGGCGAACCCTCCGAGACGTTGCCGGCTTTCTTGCGGTTCGATTTTCCAAAGACCACCGCGGCAGCCGGCTTGCGCGCTGCATCCATTCCCACGACCGAAGGCAGTTGCTCGCATTTGATGCCGATCGCCGCGGCGGCTTCGCGCGCGATCCTGCGATCCTTGGCGGCGATCGCGGCGATCGGCTCGCCGACAAAGCGAACGGTGCTGTCGTCCCCAAGCAGCGAGATCGCCGCCATCACGCCCGGGATCGCGCGCGCCGGCGCAAGGTCGAGTTCGATGATGCGACCATGGGCGATATGCGACCGGACGATCACGCCTTCAAGCTGACCGTCGTGGTGGATGTCGGCTGTATATTTCGCGGTACCCGTCACCTTGTCGCGGGCCTCGACCCGCGGCGGGACACTTTCCTCGCCGTCGTAGCGGCCGCTGCAGGCCTCGGCCACCGCGCGCAGAATATTGTCGTAGGCGCCGCAGCGGCAGAGGTGCCCCGACAGCGCCGCGCCGATCTCCTCGCGCGAGGGAACGGTATAGCCCTTGGCTTTTCGCCAGCTGTCGTGGAAGGCGACCGCCTCGACGACGAATCCCGGCGTGCAGAACCCGCACTGCAAGGCATCGAGCGCCATGAACGCCTTCTGCATCGGATGCAGCTTTGCACCGCCAATTCCCTCGACGGTCGTGATCGTCCTGCCGGCGACCGTGCTTGCGGGCATCAGGCAGCTCACCACCGGTACGCCGTCAAGCAATACGGTGCAGGCGCCGCAGACCCCGGCTCCGCAGACGAGCTTGGTTCCGGTCAGGTTCATTTTGTCGCGGATGACATCGGCCAGGAGTGCTTCGGGATCGTCGGGCAAGGTTTCGACGCGAGCATTGATCGTCACTGTACTCATCGCGATCTCCTCTTGGTGCGGGATTGGGGCGCGGCGGGCGCGATGGCGCCAGCCACAAGCAGGCGGACGATCCGGTCAAGTTCACGCAGATCGCCGATGTTCAGCCGCAGATCGTTGAACCCGCGGATGGCAATCTGGATACATCGGGCGAGATCGCGCGATGTCATGCCGTTCTGCAGGACAAGATTCTGCCTCTCGCATACGCGATCGATGGTTTCGGCCCTCAGGTCGGCGTTATGCTCGATGAAGCTCTGATAGAGATCGCGGGTCTGGAGCTGGTGCTCCGACAAAAGCTCTTCGGCCTGCGGCAACTCCTCGACGCATTCAAGAAGGTAACGAAAGCGCGCGCCGATCTGCGCGGCGAGAATATCCGCAAGGCCCCGACCGGCCTCTTCCTGATCGAGACCGGCTGCGGCCTCGGCCTCGTAGGCACATTCATGCAACTGCTCGACGACGGCCCGGAACAGCGCTTCCTTGCTCGCATAATGATGATAGAGGGCCTGCCGCGTCAGGCCGGCCTCCTCGGCGATCTGGCCCATCGACGCGCGCCGATAGCCGAACCTGGCGAAGACGTTTTCCGCAGCCGACAAGATGCGATCCGACGAGCCCATCCGACAATTTTGACAAATATCGTCAATTTGTCAAATGACGTTGCCAACCTTGCGGTGGCATCGGGGCGGTGCGCCGGCCAGTGAGCTTCCGCCAGGCGACAACGGCCGTTGAATTGCGTGCATGCCCTCACGCAGCAGTGAGGTCCTTGTCCTGCCCCGGACATAAAAGATATATCACACGCGACAAACGCGCCGATGTCGGTCGCGGCAGGAGACCTGCAAGGTCTCCTTTGTTTTCAGGGTAGGGAGCAGCGGATTCATGGCGTCACCCAGGATTGCAATCGTCGGCGCCGGGATGGGCGGCATGGCCGCGGCCGGCACGCTCCGGCAGGCGGGTATCGACGTCGTGGTGTACGAACAGGCGCATCAGTTCGGCCGTATCGGCGCCGGCATCCAGATGCTGCCGAATTCGATGAAGGTGCTGCGCGGCATCGGTGTCGAGGCCATGCTGCGCGAGCGCGCCTTCGCGCCATACTCCCACCTCAACCGCGTCGGCGACACCGGTGAGCTCAAGCGCGAGCTGCCGATGCCGGAGGACCTTTACGGGGCGCCGTTCCTCTGCATGCATCGCGCGGACCTGCACGAGGCGCTGACTTCGATCGTGCCCAGCGAGGTCGTCCACCTGAACAAGAAACTGGTTGGACTGGACCAGAACGGCGGACCGGTGACGCTGTCCTTTGCCGACGGCACGACGGCGAAGGCGGATGCGGTCATCGGCGCCGACGGCGTCCACTCGGTGGTGCGCGATATCATCATCGGGCCCGACAAGCCGCTGCATCGCGGCCGCATCGCGTACCGCTCGGTGTTCAATTCCAGCCTGATGCCGAAGGAAGTCTCCCGCTCCCGCGTCAAATGGTGGGGCGAGGATCGCCATATCGTGATCTATTACACGACCAGGGATCGCAGCCAGCTCTACTTCGTGACCAGCGTGCCGGAGCCGGCCGACTGGATGACGAAGGAGTCGTGGTCGGCCAAGGGCGATGTGAAGGAACTGCGCGCCGCCTATGCCGGTTTCCATCCCGAGGTTCGGATGGTGCTCGATGCCTGCCCGGATTGCCACAAATGGGCGATCCTGGAGCGCGATCCGCTGCCGACCTGGAGCCAGGGAAAAATCGTCCTGATCGGCGATGCCTGCCACCCGATGACACCTTATATGGCGCAGGGCGCCGCCACCTCGATCGAGGACGCCGCAGTGCTGGCGCGCTGCCTGAAGGACGTGCCGGTCGACGGAATCGAGGCAGCGTTCAAGCGCTTCGAGGCCCATCGCAAACCGCGCACCTCCAGGATCCAGGAGATTTCCAGCGCCAACACCTGGATGAGTGGCGGCAATGACGATCCCGGTTGGCTCTATGGCTACGACGCCTGGAACGTTTCACTGGACGAGCCGGCGCCGACGCCGGGTTCGTCCCGGAAGTCGGCTGCGGCATGAGCGGCTCCATGACCTCTACCGTGGGAAGCTTCACCGCGCCTGATGGGCTTTCGATCGCTTACACGCTGCACGCCGTATCGCGGCCCGGTGGATCGCCGGCCCGGCCGCGGATCGCGCTGATCCATTCCCTGGCGCTCGACCAGAGCATCTGGGACGGCGTGGTGCCGCTATTGATCGAACACGCCGATGTGCTGACCTATGACTGCCGCGGCCACGGCAAGTCCGGGCGTCCGAAGATGAAATTCACGCCCGAACTGTTCGCCGCCGACCTTGCGGGGCTGCTCGACCACGTGAACTGGCCTCGGGTCACGGTCGCCGGCTGCTCCATGGGCGGTTGCATCGCGCAGGCGTTTGCCGGGGTTTATCCCGACCGGGTGCGGGCGCTCGCGCTGATCGATACCACGGCCTGGTACGGACCCAACGCCCCGAAGGATTGGCGCGAGAGAGCCGCGACGGCGGCTGCCAAGGGATTCCAGGCGCTGTCCGCATTCCAGGCGACCCGCTGGGTGAGCGATACATTCCGCGAGGCTCATCCGGAGGTGATCCGCCCGAAGCTCGATGTGTTCCTCGCCAATGATATTGATTGCTATACGGCCACTTGCGAGATGCTGGGCGATGCCGATCTCAGGCATTATCAATCGGCCATGCGGGTGCCGACCAGCGTGATCGTCGGCGAGGAGGATTACGCCACGCCGGTCGCCATGTCGGAGCAAATCCAAAAGGCCTTGCCGAACGCGACGCTGTCGGTGTTGCGCAATGTCAGGCATCTGACGCCGATCGAATGCCCGGCGGTGATTGCGGAAAAAATTCTGGCTCTGATCGAGCGGACGCGCGATAGCTGATCCAACCATCCAGCCTGCCGTCGGGCCGGCCTGCATGTTATTCATGCAGGCTGAAAGAGCGGGCCGAAAAACAAGGAACGGGAGAGAGCCTTTGTCACTCGTCAACGCGGGGTCGCGGCCCGAGGCTCCCGCCGTTTCGTCGCCAGCGCCGACATTCGCGCCCGAAGATGCCGCTGCCGCCTTGATTACGCGCATGGAGCAGGTGCCGACGTCGCGCTGGTTTGTCATTGCCCGCGTGGTCATGGGGAGCGCGACTTTCTTCGACGCGTTCAATGCACTGTCGATCGCCTTCGTTCTGCCGATCCTGGTGCCGCTGTGGCACATCACGGCACCCGAAGTCGGCATCATGATCGGTGCCAGCTATGCGGGCCAGGTCGTGGGAGCGCTCGCTTTCAGCTGGGCGGCCGAGCGTTACGGCCGGATTCCGTGTGCCGCGGCGGCAACCGCCATTTACGCGCTGATGAGTCTCCTCTGCGCCGGGGCCTGGAGCTTCAGCATCCTCCTGACGTGTCGCTTCATTCAGGGCATCGGCGTCGGCGGCGAGATGCCCGTCGCCGCCACCTATATCAGCGAGCTTTCCAAGGCCCGCGGCCGCGGCCGGTTTTTCCTGCTGTACGAGATGATCTTCCCCATCGGTCTGATGGTGACCGGCCAGGTTGGCGCGCTGCTGGTGCCGCTATTGGGGTGGCAGATCATGTTCCTGATTGGCGGCATTCCGGGACTGGTGATAGCGTTGATGTTGTTGCGGCTGCCGGAATCCCCGCGCTGGCTGATCGGCAAGGGACGTCTGGCCGAGGCCGAGGCGGTGGTCATGCGGCTGGAGGCGGCCTCCGGCGGCGCCGGCGCAATGACGAGGGAAGCGTTGCCGGCCGTGACGCTGCCGGCGCCGGTTCCGGTCGCGCAACGTTCGCGCGGCAAGTGGAGCGAATTGCTGTCGCCCGCCTATCGCGGCCGCACGCTGGTTGTCTGGGTGCTGTGGGCCTGCGCGTTCCTGATCGCCAACAGCCTCAACAACTGGATGCCCACGCTCTACACGACCGTCTATCATCTCGGCCTTCCCCAGGCGCTGCGGGCGGCCTCGATGACCAACGTCGCCCAGGTGCTGCTGGTACTGCTATGCGCCATGGTGATCGATCGGACCGGCCGCAAATACTGGATGATGGGTGCCTTCGGCCTCGGCGCGGCGATGCTCGGCGTGCTGGCGTTCGGCGGCACGCAGGACGTCTCGTGGGTTATCGTCTTCAGCACCCTCAGTTACGGGCTCATCGGATCGATTGCCGCGGTCGTCTATCTGTATACGCCCGAAATCTATCCGACCCGGATGCGCGCGATCGGAACCGGTGTCGCTACCTCATGGCTCCGGATCGCTTCGGCGATCGGACCGACGCTGATCGGATTCATGCTCGGCAAGGGCGGCGTCGATTCGGTATTCCTGATGTTTGCAGGCGTAGCCGTGGTGGGATTGCTGGCAGCGACCCGGATGATCGAGACGCGTAACCTCCGTCTGGAGGAAATTTCGCGCTGACATCAGGCGGTTCGCTCGGGGCTGTGGCCCCTGCTTTCAGGGCTGATGCCGCCGGGTGATCGCGACCTGCGCCGCCTGGGCATAAAGGCTCGCGATCAAATCCAGCTGGATGCGCGTCGTCTCGGATTTCGTCGCCCAGTCGTCGAGCGCTTCGAGCATCGGCGGCAACGTCGCGGCACGCAAGGCGGCGTATGCCTCGGTGACGGAACGCCCGGTTGCGGTGGCGCGGTAGCGCGTTTCCTTGCGCGACGAACTGCCCTCGGTCTCGATCAAGCCGGCGCGAACAAGTTTTCGCGTGGCATATTGAAGGTTCGGGACATCGACGCGGTTGAGCAACTGTCCGACCTCCGAAAGCCGCTTCGGCTCATCGCCCATCCGGACGACATTGAGCACGGCCACATCGTCGCCCGTCAGCGGCACGTCGCAGACGGCGGCAAGGCAAGAGGCCTTCCAGCGGTAATAAGCTTGCGCCAGTCGCTCCAACCCGAACTCGAAGTCGGATAACCGCCGCTCGGTTTCGGTGCGCGCGAGATGCCAGGACCCCGGCTGCTCGATGGCGGCGGGTTGGGCTTTCGGCTTCGCCGCGCCGCCGGTTTTCCTCGGTGCGGGTTTTGCGGTCGTCTTCAAAACGGGTCTCCTGATGGCGGGTTCGCTCAAGGCGTGGGCAAGCCCTGCTCAATCAATGCTATTTACAATCCCGATTCTTACATTAAAAATACAATTAAGAAAACACGATGAAGTTTCAAGTGCCAAACGCAAGGCGCATGCCAAACTTCGGTGGATACGTTCCGGACAGGGGGCGATAAATGGCAGGACAGTGGATCGATATCGCGGCCGCCGACGGCGGCTCGTTCAAGGGATATCTCGCCATTCCGGCATCGGGATCAGGTCCGGGTATCCTGCTCCTGCAGGAGATTTTCGGCGTCAATTCCTCGATGCGCGAAACCGCCGACTATTATGCCGAGGAAGGTTACGTTGTGCTGGCCCCGGATCTGTTCTGGCGGATGGAGCCCGGCGTCGACCTCGGCTACTCCGAAGCCGATTTCAACAAGGCGTTCGGCTATTATCAGCGCTTCGACGCCAATCAGTCGATCAAGGACTCCGCCGATGCATTGAAGGTGCTGCGTGCGCGCCCCGAATGCGTCGGCAAGGTCGGCGCGCTCGGTTTCTGCCTCGGCGGCAAGCTCGCCTATCTCGTCGCGGCGCGCACCGACGTCGACTGCGCGGTCAGCTATTACGGGGTCGGCATCGAGGCCGACATCGGCGAGGCCGCGCAGGTCAAGTGCCCGATGGTGTTTCATTTCGCCGAACTCGACAAATACGCGCCGGCGGAAGCGCGCGAGCAGGTCAAGGCGGCTTTCGCCAAACGCCCCGACGTCGAATTGTATCTGTATCCCGGCTGCGACCATGCCTTCGCGGCGCCCGAACGCGTCAGCTTCAACAAGCCCGCGACCCTGATGGCGCATTCGCGCTCGATCGCCTTGTTCCGCAAGGTGCTGGGGCCTCACTTTGATCTTTCGGCGCTCTGGGATCGCCACACCGAGCTGGAATTTGCGGTGCGCTCGGCGGAAGAGACCATGGGGACGATGGTCGCCGCGCCCTATGTCAACCACATTCCGACCATGACCGGCGGTGTCGGCTATCGCGATCTCCTGCGCTTCTACAAGAACCATTTTATCCCGAAGACGCCGAAGGACACCAAGCTGATCCCGATCTCGCGCACCATCGGCGCGGATCGCGTCGTCGACGAGATGCTGTTCTGCTTTACCCACGACATCGAGATCGACTGGATGCTGCCCGGCGTTCCCCCGACCGGGAAGTATGTCGAAATCCCGCTGGTCGCGATCGTCCGGTTCCGCGGCGACAAGCTTTACAACGAACACATCTACTGGGATCAGGCTTCGGTGCTGGTGCAGATCGGGGTTCTCGATCCCGCGCATCTCCCCGTGGCCGGCGTGGCGACGGCGAAGAAACTTGTCGACGAAACGCTGCCGTCGAACACGCTGATGACGCGATGGGCCGAAAGTGCATCGCGGGCCGCTGAATAGATTGCCTTCAACCACGGCGCCCGTCCCGGGCGCCGTTTCGTTCTGTGGAGTATTTTGCCATGAATTCTTCCGCACTTTCTCGCCGTACATTGTTGCAGCTGGCCGGCGCGGCCGCGTTGCCTCTCTCCTCCGGTGTTCTCTCTCGATCTGCGCAAGCCGCCGCGCCGGGAACGCTGACCATCGCCTATAACGTCAATCTACCTTCGTTCGATCCGACCGTCGGGTTGTCCGCGGTCAATCCGACGATCCAGTCGATCTATCAGGCGGTCTTCGATCCCTACATCGGTCAGGCGCCGGATCTGTCGTTCAAGCCTGGCCTGCTGACGAAATGGGGCTGGAACGCCGACCGCACCAAGGTGACCATGGAGCTGCGCAAGGGAGCGACCTGGCATGACGGGTCGCCGGTAACGCCTGAGGACATTGTCTGGTCGCTGCAGCGCGCCGCCGATCCCAAGGGCGGCAACCCGATCCAGTTCGTCTGGGCAAAGGTCGGCAACTACAAGATCGACGGCAACACCATTACCGGAGACGTGCTGGAATTCGAGCCGACCTTGTTCAAGTGGATGGCCTTCCTCACCGGCTATGTGCTGCCCAAGGCCTATTATGAAAAGGTCGGCGCGGAAGGATTCGAGAAGGCGCCGGTCGGGTCCGGCCCGTACAAGGTGGATGCCTTCGAGCGCAACGCGTTCCTGCGGCTCAAGGCGCATCCCGGCTATTGGGGGCCCAAGCCCGCGTTCGAAACCGTGGTGTTCAAATTCGTCACCGATCCCACCAGCCGCGTCGCCGAGATCGAATCCGGCGGGTCGGATATCACATTTGAAATCCCGTATGAGGAGTTCGACCGCCTGAAGGCGAAGTCGGGCCTCGCCGGCCAGACCAAGCCGGTGTCCGACATCGCGATGATCTTCATCACCGACATTGCGCCGATGCTCGACCGCAATGTGCGTCTCGCGGCCAATCACGCGATCGACAAGAAGGCGATCGTCGACCGGCTTTTGAAGGGCTATGGCGTTCCGATCTCAACGCTGGAGGCGCCCGGCTACGCCGCCTTCGATCCTTCGATCAAGGTATCCTACGATCCGGAACTGGCGAAAAGTCTGCTGGCCAAGAGCGGTTTCTCGCCCGACAAGCCGGTCAAGTTCACCATCCAGACGACGCGCGGCTTCAAGCCGAAAGACTACGAGATGATCCAGGCGATCGTCGGAATGTGGCGCAAGGTCGGCATCGATGCCACCATCGAGGTCTACGAGATCGCGCAGCATTTCGAACTGCGCGCGCGCCACGCGCTGGCGCCGGCCGCCTTCTACAACTGGGGCAATGCGATCGGCGATCCCTCGACCTCGACCGGCTTTGCGATGTTCGGGCCCTCGCCGCATTGCGCCTGGAAAGGCAAGGACACCATCGAGCGTATCGGGCCCTTGTGGGGCGAGAAGGACGAAGCCAAGCGGATCGCGGGCTGGAAGGCTGTCGACAAATACATCGCCGAGGAAGGCGAGGTGATCCCGCTGTTCCAGTACGTGCAGCCGATCATTCACAAGAAGGGGCTGAAGGTCGTGTCGCAGGCCAATGGCATGATTCTTCCGCAATTGATCACGTCTGCGTAAGGCTTAAGGCAAGGCGAGGCGCGTATGAGGTGGGGCGAGATCATCAGGCGACTCGTCCTCATCCCGCCCACGTTGTTTGGCGTTTGCGTTATCGTCTTCATCCTGCTGCGCGTGGTGCCCGGCGACCCGATCGCCATGATGATTCCGCCGGGAGCATCGCCGGCGGACATCGACCGGCTGCGGGCGTTCTACGGACTTGATCAGTCCATCCTTCAGCAATTCATCACCTGGTTCGGCCAGGCGCTGACCGGCAATTTTGGTCGCTCGATCAGCCTGCACCAGAATGTCTTCGAACTGGTGCTGGCGCGGTTGCCGGCAACGCTCGAATTGTCGCTGCTGGCGACGCTGATCGCGGTCGCGCTCGGCGTCGCGGTTGCGCTGACCGGCGTCTACGTCCGTGGCCGGCGTATGGAATGGGCTATCGACGGCGGCATCGGCGTCCTTCTCGCGATTCCCGATTTTCTCTGGGCGTTGATCCTGCTGCTGCTGTTTGGCGTGCTGATCCCGCTGCTGCCGATTTCCGGCCGCATCGATCCGCAACTCGATGTTCCCTTCCAGACCAATTTCTATCTGGTCGAAAGCCTGCTGACCGGACGCCACGATGTTGCGATTGCCCTGCTGCAGCACATGATCCTGCCCGCGATTGCGCTGGCGCTGCCGTTCGCAGCGCTGGTGGCCCGCCTTCTGAAGGCGTCGCTGGCGGAAGCCGAAGATCAGGACTATGCGCAGATCGCCCGCGCCCGCGGGTTCTCGCGCCCCTCCATCCTGTTGCGGGAAGTGTTTCCCAATGCGCTGATTCCCACCGTCGCGCTCGGTGGCGTTCAGGTCACGCTGCTGCTTGGCGGCACCGTGCTGGTGGAACGCATTTTCTCCTATGAGGGAATCGGCAACATGGCGATCGACGCGGTGATCAACCGCGATTTTCCGCTGATCCAGGGGCTGATCCTGACCTTCGCCATCCTCTTCATCGCGCTCAACCTCGCGGTCGATTTGCTGGTAAGGCTGCTGGACCCGAGGTTGCGTCATGGCTGATCTCACCGTCAGCGCTTCGATCGAAGGTCCATCGCGGTGGCTGACCTCCCTTGCGCGCGGCGGGCCGCGGCTCTGGTTCGGCGGCGTGTTAGTCGGCATCCTGTTCCTGGTCGCGCTGCTGGCGCCGCTATTGGCGCCGCACGACCCGATCGAGCAGGATCTGCTGTCGGCGCAACTGCCGCCGGCCTGGATGCAGGGCGGTGAGCAGGCCTATCCGCTCGGCACCGACAGCCTCGGCCGCTGCGTGCTGTCACGCCTGATGTTTGCGGCAAGAACCGCAGTCGCCGTGGCGCTTGTCGCGGCCTCGCTGGCGGCCATCATCGGGATTGCCTTCGGCCTCATCGCCGGCATGTTCGGCGGCTGGATCGATCAGGGGGTTTCGCGCCTGATCGATGTCTGGATGGCATTTCCCCCGGTGCTGCTGTCGATCGTGCTGGCGGCGGTGATCGGGGCCGGCCTCACTTCGGTCATCGCCGCGATCGTCGTCGTCGACTGGACGCGGTTCGCGCGGGTGGTCCGCGCCGAGACCATGGTGCAGCTGCAGCGCGACTACGCCGCGGCCGCGCGCGTGCTCGGATTGAGCCGCAGCCAGATCCTGCGGCTCGAAATCCTGCCAAATCTGGTTCCCCTGATCGTCACCTTGCTCGCGGTCGAAATGGGAATTGCGATCCTTGTCGAGGTGATCTTGTCCTTCGTCGGCATCTCCGTCGCCGGCGACGTTCCGACCTGGGGCGGGATGATCGTCGAGGGACGGCAGATCGTCTACCAGTCGCCGTGGATCATGGCGCTGCCGATCGGCAGCGTCATTCTCAGTGTGATCGGGTTCAATCTTCTCGGCGACGGCCTGCGCGCCGCGCTCGACCCGGTGCAGCGCCGATGACCGCCGTCCTTGCCATCCAGGATTTGCACGTCGCGATCGGCGAGCGCGGCAGTGCGGCAAATGTACTGCGCGGCGCAAGCCTGGAGGTCGGCGCGGGCGAGGTGAGGGGACTGGTCGGCGAATCCGGCGCCGGCAAATCGATGCTCGGGCGCGCCGTACTCGGCCTGCTGCCCGCGAATGCGGTCATTGCGCGCGGTACCATCCATTTTGAGGGCCGTGATCTCCTGACAATGAAGGAGACGGAGCGACGCGGCCTGCTCGGCCGCCGCATCGCGCTGATCCCGCAGGATCCGATGACGTCGCTCAATCCGGTCAAGCGGGTCGGCGCGCAGATCGCGATCGTGCTGCGGCATCATCTTGCCCTGTCCAGACGAGCCGCGCTGGAACGCGCGGCGGAACTTCTCGCCGAAGTCGCAATCCGCGAACCGCGGCGCGTTCTGGAGCTCTACCCGCACGAAATCTCCGGCGGAATGCGGCAGCGCGTCTTGATCGCGATGGCGTTCGCCTGCGATCCCAGCCTCGTGATCGCGGACGAGCCGACCACCGCGCTCGATGTCACGGTGCAGCGCCAGGTGTTGCAGCTGGTCGAACGGCTGCGGCAGCGCCATGGCGCGGCGGTGCTTTTCGTCACGCACGACCTCGGCGTGGTCGCGAAAATCTGCCGGACCATGACCGTGCTGCATGCCGGGCGGGTGCTTGAGGAGGGCGAGACCGCCGAAGTGCTGGCCAGGCCGCGCCATCCCTATACGCGCGCGCTGCTGGCGGCGACGCCGCGCGCCGATCGGCCGGCCGAAGCGCTTCGCCCGGTGCCGCCGGCCTTGATCGAAAGCCTGTGGTCGGAAGCGCACCGCCTGGACCGGCTTGCTGTCGCGGGGCCGGCATGACCGATATGCTGCTGCGAACCGGCCAATTGAGCTTCGCCTATCCGGAGCGATCGTCTTCCCTGCTGAGGCGGCCCGCGATGCGCGAGGTGGTGAAGCGGGTTGATCTCGCGGTGCCGCGCGGCTCGGTGCTTGGTCTCGTCGGCGAGTCCGGTTCAGGCAAGACCACGCTGGGCCGGCTTCTGGTGCGGCTGTTGCAGCCGACGTCCGGGGGTATCCAGTTCGACGGCGTTGAAATCGGCAACCTTGGCGAGGCCGAGCTGCGGCCGCTGCGCAAGCGGATCCAGATGATCTTCCAGGATCCGCAATCATCGCTTAATCCCCGGTTGCGACTGGGCGTGACGCTGACGCGTCCGCTGCAGATCCATGGAGGCCTGAAGGGACGGCAGGATCAGCGCGACCGCGCGGCGGCGTTGCTCGATCTGGTCGGGCTGCCGACCGGCCTCATTGACCGCTATCCGCACGAGCTGTCGGGAGGCCAGCGCCAGCGCGCGGGGATCGCGCGTGCCCTGGCGCTCGAGCCGGACTTTATCGTCGCCGACGAGATCGTGTCCGGCCTCGACGTGTCGACGCAGGCGCATATCCTGCTGCTGCTCAGGGAGCTTCGCACGAGGCTCGGCCTGACCATGGTGTTCATCAGCCACGATCTGTCCGTCGTCCGCGTGCTCTGTGACGATGTCGCGATCCTGCAGCATGGCGAGGTCGTCGAATACGGGCCGGTCGCCCGGATCTTCAACGCTCCGCAGCATCCCTATACGCGGCAGCTGCTGTCAGCGATTCCATTACCTGACGTCGAGCCGGGCTGGTTGGACAACTCCAGCCCTTTTTTTTTCACTCATCAGCGAGGATCAGCCGCATGACCAAAACCATCAAGGGTTCTGTCGTTCTCATCACCGGGGCCAGCGGCGCGATCGCGCAGGCGCTGATCGCCGCGCTCACGGCGCGCGGCGCCGCCAAGATCTATGCCGCTGCGCGCGATATTTCCGGACTAGTCGCCTCCGACCGCCTGGTGCCGCTCAAGATGGATGTCAGCAGCGACGACGACGTCAGGAAGGCCGCGGCCGTCGCGACCGACGTCACGCTGCTGATCAACAACGCCGGCGTCAATCGCAACACCAGCTTCATGACCGCCCCCGATCTGGCAATCGCTACCCAGGAAATCGAGGCCAATTATCTTGGGCCGCTTCGCGTGACGCGGGCGTTCGCGCCGGCGCTGATCGCCAATCACGGCGCCGTGCTCAATTTGCTGACGATATTGTCGCGCGTGAACCTGCCGTTCATGGGATCGTATTGCGCTTCCAAGGCGGCGGCGCTCAGCCTGACGCAGGGGTTGCGCGGCGAGCTGGCGCCGAAGGGTGTGCATATCGCCGGCGCCATGCCTGGCGCGGTCGATACGCGGATGACCGCGGGACTTCCTATCCCGAAGATGACCCCGGCCGATGCCGCGACCGAAATCCTTGATGGATTCGAGGCCGGCGAGGAAGAGATCTATGTCGGCGAAATGGCGCGCGGCATCGCCGAGGGGCTCGCCCACGATCCGAAGGCCGTCGAACGCCAGCTGGCGTCGCCGGGCTGAGCATATCGGAAAAGCCGGGTTTCATGACAGGTCGAACGTAAGCAAAGGGGAAGTATCATGAAGACATCGAGACTTTTGGTGACAGGACTTGCCGCCCTTGCCATGGGCCTATTGCCGCGGCTGGCGGCGGCGGATGCGATTCCGGGCCTGCGCGGCCACGATCACACCGGCATCACCGTGCCGGATGTAAAGGCGGCCACGGCCTTCTTCACCGACGTGCTTGGCTGCTCACATGCGATGTCGTTCGGGCCGTTCTCGGATGACAAGGGAACGTTCATGCAGGACGTCGTCAACGTCAACCCGCGCGCCGTCATCGATGAGATCAGCATGATCCG
Source organism: uncultured Alphaproteobacteria bacterium (assembly GCA_963742085.1). Classification (GTDB taxonomy): domain Bacteria; phylum Pseudomonadota; class Alphaproteobacteria; order Rhizobiales; family Xanthobacteraceae; genus Bradyrhizobium. The sequence continues at coordinate 72,721 of CAVUKM010000011.1, forward strand.
CTGCGGCTACGGCTCCAACATCGAGCTGTTCCAGTACCAGTCGCCCGATCAGGCCAGGACCTTGCCGAAGAACAGCGATTTCGGCGGACATCACATAGCGCTCTATGTCGACGACATCGACAAGGCCGCCGAATATCTCAAGTCCAAGAATGTCCAGACGATGCAGGGGCCGATCCCGGTCAAGGAAGGGCCGGCGGCCGGACAGTCGATCCTTTATTTCCTGACGCCATGGGGCCTGCAGATGGAATTGATCAGCTACCCGAAGGGCATGGCATACGAGAAGGGCGCCAGTTCAGTGCTGTGGATGACCACGGATCCGGCGAAGTAGACCGTTTGCGGGTGGCAGGCGGCAACTATCGAAACCGCCTGCCGCCGCCTTTCAAATCGGCTTGAAAACCACACAACACCATCAAGGACGTCCCGGCGGGAAAGCAGCGGGTCGCGCTGGCGCGCCCGTTGATAAATTCGGCGTGGCTCACCATTTCTATTGTGACTTACGGCGTTGATTTCGAGCGCTGTGCGCCGAAAGAAGCTACAATCAAGATTCCACCGAACAACAGGCCGTCCCTCATGAACGCCCACGAAACCAATGTCCCGGCACCGATCGATCCCGTCAAACTCGACCGGCTCGCCGAAGTCGCCATCAAGGTCGGACTTCGGCTCGAGCCGGGACAGGACCTGCTGGTGACCGCGCCGACCGTGGCGCTGCCTCTGGTTCGCAAGATCGCCGAGCATGCCTATCAAGCGGGGGCGGGCCTCGTTACTCCGATCCTGTCCGACGAAGCGGTCACGCTGTCGCGCTACCGCTTCGGGCAAGACGCCGGGTTCGACCGCGCCGCCGGCTGGCTCTATGACGGGATGGCCAAGGCCTTCGCCGGCAACACCGCGCGGCTTGCCATCGTTGGCGACAATCCGATGCTGCTGTCGGGCGAGGATCCGACCAAGGTCGCGCGCGCCAACAAGGCCAATTCCATCGCCTACAAGCCGGCACTCGAGCGAATCGTCAATTTCGACATCAACTGGAACATCATCGCCTATCCGTCGCCGTCATGGGCAAAGCTGGTCTTTCCCGAAGACGAAGAGAACGTCGCCGTCGCAAAGCTCGCGGACGCGATTTTCTCGGCTTCACGGGTCGATCATGACGATGCCATCGCCGCATGGCAGAAGCACAATGCCAGCCTGCGCACCCGGACCGAATGGCTGAACGGGCAGCGGTTCGACGCCTTGCACTATTCCGGACCCGGCACCGACCTGACGATCGGGCTTGCCCATGGTCACGAATGGCAGGGTGGCGGCTCCACGGCGAAAAACGGGATCACCTGCAACGCCAATATCCCGACCGAGGAGGTTTTCACCACGCCGCACGCAAGGCGTGTCTGGGGACACGTCGTCAGCACCAAGCCGTTGTCCTACCAGGGCTCGCTGATCGAGAACATCGCGGTGCGTTTCGAGGAAGGACGCATCGTCGATGCGAAAGCCAGCCGCGGCGAGGAGGTGCTGAACAAGGTCCTGGATACCGATGAGGGCGCGCGGCGGCTCGGCGAAGTGGCGCTGGTGCCGCATTCCTCGCCGATTTCGAAAAGCGGGTTGTTGTTTTTCAATACCTTGTTCGATGAGAACGCCGCCTGTCACATCGCGCTCGGCCAGTGCTATTCGAAATGCTTCGTCGACGGTGCGAAATTGACGCCCGAGCAGATCGCAGCACAGGGCGGCAACAAGAGCCTCATCCACATCGATTGGATGATCGGCTCGGACAAGATCGACATCGACGGCCTTCACGCCGATGGCAGGCGCGTGCCCGTGTTCCGCAAGGGCGAGTGGGCCTGACACCGGGATGTTTTCGGGCGCCGGCGCGTGTAAAGAAAACGCGCCAGAAAAAGGCTGGAGCGCCGGGTCTGCTGCATCAGGGCTTTGGCACTCCGGCTCCTGCGGTCTTGAATCGATAACCGTAAGGAAAGTTTAAAAGATTGTTACTAGCTTGGCGTCCAGGTTCGCCAGGTTGCAACCTTAAGCATCTGAGCCGATTTGAATTTTCCGCTTGAGGTCTGTGATGTCTCGCGCCCTGATTGAAGCCGCCAGTCTCGCCGTGAATTTCACACCGAAGCCGATCGATCCGTCCTGGGTCATCGAAGGCAATCCGGTTGCGCAATGGTGCGTCCTGTCCAAAAGCGCGGACGGGATGGCCTCCACCATGGTCTGGGAATGCAGCGCAGGAAAATTCAACTGGTACTATGATTTCGACGAGACGATCCTGATCCTCGAGGGCTCGGTCGTTCTTGAAAACGATACCATGCGCCCGACCCGCTACGGCGTCGGCGACGTTATCTTCTTCAAACACGGCGCGCATGCCAGGTGGCATGTCGATGGCCATGTCCGGAAGCTGGCGTTCTGCCGGACCACCCAGCCGTTGCTGTTTGGCTTCGCGCTGCGGGCGATCAACAGGATCAAGCGAACCCTGCTGCCATCCGACAAGCGGCAGTCGGCGAGCCTGGCTGGCTCGGCCTGAGAGGGGCAGGTCGAAGCCTGACGGTAGCCGGCGCCGGCGCGAAATTCCCTGTTTACCGATGTCGACGACGAGCTCGCCGCCCGCGTCATTGCTTCTCAGCGCGCGATACGCTTCGCCGAGCGTCAACACATCTCAGCCGAGCTTCAGCCTGTAAAAATCCGCCGCAGTCTTCGAGAACAAGGCAGTCCTCTCCGCCTCGCTGCATGATGCGGCGATGCGCTTGAAGGCGTTGAAGATCACTTGATAGCTGCACTGGCCCTTATCGGGCGGAAAATTGCTTTCGAACATCGCTCGCGCCGCGCCGAAAGCCTCGATGCAGGTTTCGATATAGGGGCGCCACGCCGCAGCCAGTTCCTCCGACGATGGGGGTAACGGACGTTCGTGAAAATCGTAGCCGAGCAGCCGCATGGCAAGTCCGCCGAGCTTCACGACGACGTTGGGACATCTTGCGATTTCCTGAATCGAGGCCTTCCAGGTTGCGAAAATTTCCTCGCGCCGGTTGGCGTAGCTGCCGATGCCGGCCGGGCCGCCGCAATGATCGAGCACGATTCTGGTATCGGGGAAGGCGCGGGCAAGATCGGTGAGTTCGCCGATCTGCGGATGAAACAGCCAGGCATCGAAACTCAAGCCCAGCGGCGCGAGGCAGGCAAAACCCTTTCGGAAAGTGGAATCGAGCAGCAGGCCTCTCGGTCGCGTGGCGTACATGCCGGCGACATTGGCGTCCGCGTCCCAGGCGGAAGAATGCCGGATGCCGCGGAAGCGACCCTGGCCGGCGGCGATTTCCGTCTCGAGCACAGCATGCGCGCCGTCGCCCAGCAACAGGTTGACGTGGCCGACAATGCCGGCGCAGACGGCGGCGGGTCCGTAGCCTCCGCTCGCGCTCATCGCCGCAGCACCGTTGGCAAACTCAACCTCGCCGACGGGACGAAGCGCTTCCGGCCCCTCGGCGCGGTACATCGAGCGAGCCTCGACATAAACCGTGGCAATGACGTTGTGGCCGGAGGCGATGTCGGAAGTGATCTCTTCGATCAAATAGCGCTGGCCGCCACGATCCCACAGATGATGATGGGGATCGACGATCGGGCGCGCGGGGTCGAGAACTTCCTCTTTGCGCAAAGCGAGCCAGTCTGGCCGCGGATCGGCGTAGAGGCCGCTTTTTGCAGCAGGCAGACCGTTGGCGGCCATGTCTTCACTCCCTCACTTCCGCGTGGTCGAGCTTGTTTCCAAGTTAGGCGTTTGTGGTGGACCGCTGCAAGCCGGGCAGAAAAATGCCGGCCTTGAGCCAGATCAGTCCGCGAAGTTCAATTCACGGTACGTATATCCCGATTTTTCGAGCAAGGAGAACGCTATGTCTGCGCCGAAAACGCTTGTCATCTTCTACTCTCGTTCGGGAACGACGCGCCGGATCGCGATGGCCCTTTCGGCAACGCTCGGGTGCAGCGTCGAGGAAATCGTCGAGAGCCGAGGCCGTGATGGCTTTCTCGGCTACTGGAGGTCGATTATCGAAGCCCGGCGCAAGCACTTGCCCGGCATTCTGCCTGCCAGGAATGATCCGGCATCCTTCGATTTGGTGGTGATCGGCACGCCAGTCTGGGCCTGGTCGGTCTCCTCGCCGGTTCGGGCCTACTTGACAGCAAACAAGGACCGTCTGCCTGCGGTTGCGTTTTTCTGTACGCTGGGCGGAAAAGGCAGCGAAACGGCCTTCGCACAGATGCAAGGCGTCATCGGCAAACCCCCTCGCGCCACCTGCGCCATCACCGCGCGGGAGGTGACGGCCGGCGGAGAGGGGCCGCAACTTGCCGATTTCGTCGCGGCGCTGCGGAAGCCGGCACGTTCGGGCACCCCGAGCGCCTGAGTCCGCAGTCGTGGATTGCCGCGGCCGTCAGAAGAATTTGCGACGTTCCGCCAGTACTTCCACGACGAGCTGCCAGGCCGAGGCTTCGGCGGGTTTGCCCTCTCCCAGCCAGTGAAACGAGTCCGCGGTGATTTTGGTGAAGCTCCAGCGCGACAGCGCACCGGACTCGGTCGTGCCTTCCTGCACGATGTCCTCGCCTTTCGCGCGGCCGATCTGCTGGCGGAACGTGTTCCTCGCCGGATCGATCCAGTAGATGCGCCAGGCCTGGATGGTCGGGTCGTAGACGCGGATGGTCGTGCCGTACCAATTGCCCGCGATCGGGAACGGTGGCGCGCTCGCGCGGTCCGCCAGGCGCGGGATCATCCAGACGTCCTGGATCGCCCGGCCCTCGAGGATCCAACCGAAGTGAATTTCACCCAGCGCATGGTGGCGTGCGCCGTCCGGGCCGTGGGCGATGATCTCGGTGTCCCAGTCGCCGACGAAACGCCCGTAGAGTTGAAGCGCCTCGGCGCGCCCGGGATCGGCTGCCTTGGCGTGCAGCACCGCTGCAAAACCGGCCAATTGGGGATTCATGTTCGTCTCTCCGCTTCGACACAGCGGAACAAGCACGCTTCGCGGCGTGCCGACTTGGAAAAAATTGCTTCAAACCCCGCTGAGGATGATTACCGTGGGCGTGCCCGGCAGCGAATCCCGCGAGATCGTCAACGTGCGCTCGGATCGCATATCGATCTCGAACTGCTGGCCAATCCTGCGCATGAACTCGTCGAGCGGCGTCATGAAACGATGCATCGGCAGCACGACCGAGGCGCGCAGCCGCCGCGTGATGTCGGAGATGCCGTCGAGCGACATCGTATAGGTGCCGTCGATCGGCACCATCACGATGTCGAGCCGGCCGATCGCCGCGAAGTGGCTTTCGTCGAGCTTGTGATGCAGATGGCCGAGATGCCCGATGCAAAGGCCGGCGACCTCGAAGATGAAGATGGAGTTGCCGTCCTTTATCATCTCCGCGCTCGAATCATCCATGAAATAGCGGCGGATGTCGGTCGTCACATTGCGGATGAAGACATCGCCGATGCGCTCGGCGATTTGTGCCGGCTTGCCGTCATCGCCCCAGCCGTGCAGCACGTGGGGAATGCGCGGATCGGGGAACAGCGAGTAGTGCGTGCTGTGCGCCCGGTTCATGGTGACGACATCGGGCAAGCGGCCGGTCGTGTAGGCGCCGCTGAAATCAGTCGCGATCCGCAACCCGCCGGGCGTGTCGATGTAATAGGTCGAATGGCCGGCATAGGTGATCGCGACTTCCTCCGCCTTCGCCGCCAGTCGGCGAAGGCTCACCGGCGTGGCGCGGGGCGGCGCCTCCGACATCGCGAGGCATTCGCTGCGCAGGGCGCTCTGCGCGGCGGCCGGCGTGATGAGGATGTCCAGCAAACCAAGGACAACGGCAAGGAATTGCAGCATGGCGCGCCCGCGTGCGGTGACGTCCGGAATGACAGTGTAGCGCGCAATCACCTGCGCGTCATGATGACGATCGCGCATGTCTGTGCTGACGCCGCCGGCGGGAGCACCGGATGATTTGCATTACCACCCCGGAAATTTCCAACGAGAATTTGTCGGGGCGCAGGAACCCGGCCGCTACTCTCGTCGCGGGCTCAGTTTCCAGGTTGCCGCCAGGATGCCAGCGGTCATGAGACCGCTGACCAGCGCGGCTGAGGGGACAGCCAGCGCGAGCGCCGCGGTCGCGGCCCAGCCGATCGAGGAAAAGGCTTCCGCGAATGTCGCCAGCCGCGACGACGTCTGGCGGCGGCGAAACTGGCTGCGGCGGGCCTGCACCCGGAACCAGAGCTGGATCGCAGTGGCGGAAGCCGCAGCGGCGGTGACGCCGACCGCGGTCACCGCCGCTTGCAGCGGCGATGCAAAGATCAATGCCGCGACCAGCGGCGCGAACAGGACACCGATCACGATCATCACCACCTCGATCTTGGCGCGGGTCACGCGCGAGGATGGCAGCGGCGCGGTCGCCACGAGATCGGGAGCGTCTTCGCCTGATATCGTAAGCCAGCCGAGGCCGCCGGCGAGCTGGCCCGCCGCCATCACGACTACGGGAGTGATCAGCACGATGGCGACCGAATTGTCGCTGAAACTTCGCCACAGCAACAGCGACGGTGGCACCAGATAAAGCAGCTGCATCAGGCTCTGCGACACCAGCCAGGGGTCGCGCCGCAGCAGCATGAGTTCCTTCCAGCGCAGCGCCTGTTGCCGCGAGCCCAGGCGAAATGCCCGGGCACGGGAGCCGCGTTGGGTCGACACGGTATTGGCCGAAGCGAGGGCTGCGGTGTCGGCAAATCCCGGCGAGAAGACCACCATCACGGCGCCAAGCAGCAGAAGGCTGCAAGCCAGCAGGAGCAGCAGCGCTTCGCTGTCGCCAAGCGCCGCGCGCGTGGGCCACCAGATGAGGCTGTCGGGATCAGGTGCAAGCGCCGCGGCCGCGTCCGAAGTCAGAACGGCAAACCGCGACAGCGTTCCGTAAGACAGGATCGCTGCGACCTGCAGCGCAATGATAAAGCCGGCGCCGATGATGGCTGCGAGAATTTGGGCGACCAGCCGGGTTCGGCTCGGACCGATCGTCCGGAACAGCATGATGGTCACCGCGATCGCAATCGCCGCGGCGCTCACGCCAATGGCAGCGACGACACCATAGGCCGCGAGCCATCGGATGCCGCCGCCAAGCACGAGAACGTCGATGAACGGTGTCGAGAACAACAGCGCCATGGCGGTGACCGACAACGCGATGGCGGCGAGGCGCACCGAAAATACCCCGGCCAGCCGGACCGGCGAGGACATGATCAGATCGAGATCGGCACGGGCGTAAAACACCCGCGTCACGGATTCGATCGCCTGCGACAACATCAGCGCCCACGCCAGGAATATCGTCGCCGTGATGACAATGAGCGCGGATTTGTCGAGCGGCGCCCGCAGGTTGGCGTATCTTCCGATCACGGCATAGGCCGGCAGATGCATCAGCGCGGCAAAGATCAGGAGGCCGATGATCGCGGCGCGCTTTCGCCTGCGCCGGCCGGCCGTCATCATCGCGAGCCATTCGCGCCATGCCAGCCGGATTTCGTGACGGGCAAACCAGGTCAGCGCGGTCGACATCATGCCGCGGCGGCTTCGGTATCGACCAGCGCGATGAACATGTCCTCGAGGCTGGTGTCGTTTCTCCCGTTCTGCTGGCGCAACTGCGCCAGCGTGCCTTCGGCGACGAGCCGGCCCGAGGCGATGACGCCGATGCGGTCGGCCATGCGTTCGGCAACTTCGAGAATATGCGTGGTCATGATGACGGTGCAGCCGTCGCGAACGCGCTCTCCGAGCAATCCCTTGACGTGGCGCGCGGACACCGCGTCGAGGCCGGTGAGCGGTTCGTCGAGGATGATCAGGCGAGGATTATGTATCAGCGCTCCCGCCAGCGCGACTTTCTGGCGCATGCCCTTGGAAAATCCCTCACAGCGCTCGTGGAGATTCGGTTCGAGGCCGAGCGAGGCAAGTAGTTCGCGCGCGGACGCCTCGGCGACCAAGGGGGCGATGCCCCAGAGCCCGGCGACGAATTCGAGGTATTCCAGCGGGGTCAGCTTGTCGTAGATCATCGGCTCGTCCGATACCCATGCCAAGATCTGCTTTGCGGCGACCGGGTCCCTGAGCGCGTCGATGCCGAATACCGAGACGGAGCCGGCGTCGGGCCGCAACAGCCCGGCGACCATCCGCAGGGTCGTCGTCTTGCCGGCGCCGTTCGGCCCCAGCAGAGCGTAGAATTCGCCTGACCGAACGGTGAGATCGAGCGCGTCGACCGCAAGGCGGTCAAAACGCTTTGTTAACCCTCGTATCTGCAGGGCGGATTGATCAGGCTTCATGATTTCGGGACGATCCTGGTTTGCAGCCGAAACGAATCATGGACCCAAACTATTATGGCGCGGTGAATCGGCGACCGCAAATCCCGTCAATACGTGCAAGCCGCCGACATTGGCTGCGCCGACGCGACGGACCCCCACATCATTTGTGAAGTATCTGCTGCCACACGTCGCCCAGGATCGCCGGTTCACGGGGCGGCAGATAGGTAAGGCCGGCCGCCCGCCCCAGGTCGGCGATGGTTCCGTCGGCCTGCAAGCCGGTCAGCACCTTGTTGACCGCAGCGAGCAGCTCCGGATCGCCGGCGAGGCCGACATAGGCGCGATTGGCGCCGATCGGATAATAGTAACCGGAGGCGGCCAGCTTGCTGTCGGGATGGGCGGCGCGATAGGCATCGAGCCGGCGCAGGTCGAGCAAGGTGGCGTCGAAGTCGCCGCGATCGACGGCGCCCAGGAGATCGTCCCGGCCCGGGACCAGATGCGTGATGTCGTCGATCAACCGACCCTTGTCGAACGTCATCAGAATGGCGTCGGCAAGCGTCCCGCTTTCGATGGCGATGCGCAGTCCGGCCAGATCGCCGACGCCGGCGATGCGGCGCTCGCGTGCCTTTTCGGGCGCCTTCGGACCAAGAACAATCGTCAGCGCCGAATAAACATAGGGCTGGCTTGGCGCAAGCACGCCGAGCGGCACGCGGCGCCTGCGATCGTCGCGTGTGGCGCCCTCGAAATCGGGTAGCTTTGCGGTCTTGACCCCCGGAACAACCAGGGAGTCCTTCGTCAGCGCGTAACCCCCGACAAGCGAGCAGCGACCGTCCGAAAGCAGCGCGTTGGATTCGAGAGCCGGGCTCGAATCCTCGTCGAGCTTGCTTTCGAACCACTGTATTTTCAGCGGCCGGCCGAGCCGGTCGGCGACGGCTTTCGCGAGCGCGACGTCAAACCCGGTGTCGGGCTTGCCGCGATGATGCGCGGAAATCGGCGGCAGATCCTCGTCCAGACAGATTTTCAGCGGCTCCTCAGCCGCCTGCACCATCGTGGCCGTCACCGAAAGGAGAAGTGCCGCAGCCGGCGCCGCAAGCCAGGTTCTCATGGATTCCTCCGGCTCGACAGATAGGCCCAGATCTCGGCGATCTGCTCTTCGCTCAGGATGTCACCCCAGGGCGGCATCCTGCCATTCTTGCCCGACTTCACCGTCGTGAAGAAGCGATCCCGGTCTTCCGGAAATCTGCGCAGGTCGGGCGTGATGGTGCCGGCGTTGACCATGTTGGGCCCGTGGCAATGCGAGCAGTTTTGCGCATAGGTTCTCTTGCCGAGGTCGACTTGCGCCTGATCGCCGTTGTCTGATTGCTGCGCGGCGACCGGTATCGTCATAGCGGCGATAGACGCTGCCGCGACGGCGGCGTAAATCGCCGCCGTCCACAAGTGTACTCTCTCCGTCACGTGCGAGCCGCGATCAGTTCTTTACCGCGAACACCCACAGTGAACCGCCGGCCGGCACCTTGGCGAGCCGCTCATCTCCGGAGAAGATCGAGTAGACGCCGCCATAGCCGCTGGTGACAGCGACATACTGCACGCCGTCCTGCTGCCAGGTCACCGGTTGACCCTCGATGCCCGAGCCGGTTTGGAAGCTCCACAGCTTCTTGCCGTCGTTGGCGTCGAAGGCCTCAAATTCGCCGGTCAACTGCCCGGAGAACACGACCCCACCGGCCGTCGACATCACGCCCGAGAAGCGCGGGATATCGCTTGGCACTTCCCACTTTGTCTTTCCGGTCATGGGATCGATGGCCTTGAGGTGGCCACGCGGTCCGTTACCCCAATCCCACACGTCGGTAAGATCCATGCCGACGTACCATTCACCGGCCTTGTAGGTTGCCGGCTCGCTCTTGTAGTGGCCGCCGAAGGCGAGCGTATTGGCGTAGGCAAGCCCGGTCTGCGGATTGAACGACATCGGCTCCCAGTTCTTGCCGCCGAGGATGGACGGATAGACGGTGACCTTCTTGCCTTCGCGCGCGTCCTTGACGACGTCCGTCTCAATCGGACGACCGGTCTTCATGTCGATGCCGGAAGCCCAGTTGACCTTCACATAGGGATTGGCCGCGATCAGTTTCCCGTTGGTCCGGTCAAGGACATAGAAGAAGCCGTTACGATTGGCATCCATCAGCACCTTGGTCGGCTTGCCGCCGACATTGAGGTCGGCGAGCACCATCTCGGCGACTGAATCATAGTCGAAGGGGTTGTTCGGCGAGAACTGGTAATGCCATTTGATCTTGCCGGTCTTCGGTTCGAGTGCGAGGACCGAGCAGGTGTAGAGATTGTCGCCCGGGCGCATGGCCGAATTGAACGGTCCCGGGTTGCCGATGCCCCAATAGACCGTATTCAACTCAGGATCATAGGAGCCTGTGATCCAGGTCGATCCGCCACCCAGCTTCCAGGTGTCGCCCTTCCAGGTATCGCCGCCGGGTTCGTCCGGCGTGGGGATGGTATGGGTCCGCCACAGATGCTTGCCGGTTACCGGATCCCAGCCGTCGATGAAACCGCGGGTGCCGAACTCGGCCCCGGAGATGCCAGTCAAGACGACACCGTCAGCGACGAGTGGGGCCACCGTCATCGAATAGCCCTCTTTGATGTCGGCCGCCTTCTGACGCCAGAGCTCCTTGCCTGTCGCGGCATCGAGCCCGATCACGTTGGCGTCGAGCGTGGTGCGGAACAGCTTTCCATCGTAGATCGCCGCACCCCGATTGATAATGCCGCAGCACACGATGCGGGGCGTTTCGGCCGGATACTCGACCTTGGTCTTCCATATCTGCTTGCCGGTCTTTGCGTCGACCGCCATCGTGGCAGCGTGGGTGGTGATATAGATGACGCCCTTGTAGACGATCGGCTGCGACTCCTCGCTGCGGTCGTCAGCAAGGCTGTAATTCCATACCGGAACCAGATTTTTGGCGTTGTCTTTGTTGATCTGCGTGAGCGGACTGAACCGCTGCAGGTTATATCCCATGCCGTAATTGAGCACGTTCGACGTGTCAGTCGCACCCTTGACCAGTTGATCGTTGGTCTGGGCACTCGCCCCAAACGGGGCGAGCATAACGAGGCCTGCGACAAGCGCGATGCGTTTCATGCGTTCCCTCCAATGTATGCGCGTCTATTTTCTGACGCTGCGCGTCAACCATCTTCCTGAATTCGGAAAGCGTCAATACGAAAACAGGAAAGGCGTGCGGGCATCTCGACGCAATGGCGCTTGATCTGGAATGGCACAAAAAAGAAACACCTGTGCCCTCGCTTTTTCCGCCAAACGAAATGCAGGCCGCATTCTTATGCGGCGCAACATCGAATAACGCCTCGAATTGTCTGGATTGGCGAACAGGCAACGGATCGCGTTGGCGTCCCAGGGAGTTCAGGGAACTTGCCGCGCGCCGGAATAGTCGAACTGCAGCGCCTTGCTCCCGACGTCTAGGGACCGCCCCTCGAGGTAACTCCGACCTCTACCGGTTGCAGTGCGTTTGAATTGCAGCGCCAGCTGCTGCTGTCGGCTTTCTGAAACGCGAACGACTTTTCAATTCTCAACCGGTACCCCACCAGAAAATTGTCGCGACTGCCGGGCGTCGATCTTGGCTTGCCCGAACTCAAATCCCAGCAGGTGCCCGTGCAACTCGTTGCGACCGGACTGCAGGCCGTAAAGGGAGCGAGAACGACCATTTCGACCTCGGCGATCACTTCGGCGTCCTTCTCGGCCGTCTCGCTGTCGATCTGAAAGACACGATTTACCGCAAGGAAGTTCTCGCAGGCATTGGCCATGTGGATTTGCGCCACGCACAAGTCGACCGCGTCGGCGTCCGGAAAGGACGAAACCGCATGCCGTCCGAAGACCTTTTTCGGGTCTCCCTTGGCTGCGGCGAGCTCGGCTATTTTCCGGGTGAAATAATCCGCCAGGCAGCTTTCCGACGACGACAGTTCCTGGAGCGGCACGTTATCCTTGTCTTCGAGGCCGCATTTCCGGTCGCGTTCCCTGGTCCATCGTTCGAATTCGGCGAACGCTTCCCGGGCCTCGTTTTCCTTCAACCGTGCGATCAACCCCACGACAAGCTCGTTGAGCTCGGTCTTGGCGAGCGCCAGGGAGGGATCGCTGCAAATCAACAAGCCGGCGGTCGTGTTGGTCGCGAGGCAATCGAAGTTCGGATCGGCCAGTATTTCAATTCTCTCGTTGGTTTCCTTCAACAGACAGTCCCTGACAGGTTTGATGTTCCGGCCCGTAACGCTTTGCCTGCCAAAAATGCCGCAGCTCGAGTTGCGGTCCCTGATCCATCCAGCGTTTTCCTCGATCGCGAGGCGGCGGTTCGGAAGCCTGTTCAGCCTTTCGGCGATCGCACTGCTGAGCCTGGAGGCCGCGGCGTTGAGTTCGGGATCGCCGCAGAACATTTGATCCGCGGGGTCCTTGATTTCCTCACAATGGTTTTTGACGAAAAGCGGAAGGATATCGGTAATCGACCGGTCCGAATCCGTCGGGTTTTCTGCACGCACAGGGTGCATCAGCCCGATCTGGATTACCATGACAGCCAGCCCAATTGCCCGCATCCCGGCCTCCAGGGAAAAGACTAAATGATCGTGCCAGCCATGGTAGCTTTTCGAACGTCGCAGCGAAACGACATTATTGCCCCACAATTGGTGTTACCGGTCAAAATTTGATGCCGGCAGCAGCTGTGGTACGATGGGTGTATTGGTGAGCTACCGAAGGGGCGGCCAGCTATTTAAGGTCTGGTGTTGAATCAATGATGATTTCGGGCATTCATGAATATCCATCGAGTTATCCCGCATATGCGTAGACGGTCGGCCGGATTTGCCTTGCAAATCGGCATGGTCCTGATCTTTGCGTCGTGGTTCGGTGCCAATGCCGCGCAAAAGCTTGTCGATCCCAATGCGGTCGCACCCGAGTATCGCGCAGACGCCGAAAAGCGGCGCGCCGAGCAACTCAAGTTGCTTCAATGCACAAAGAAGGCAGACGAGGCCAATGTATCGCGCCGCGATCGAGCCGCCCACATAACTGCATGTCTCGACAAGTGAGCGCGGGCCGGGCTCATTGAGGCCGGCCTTGAATTTGCGGCCAGCGAGGATTTACCGGTCGCGCATGGATCGGTCCGTTTGAACGGCTATTCCGTCCACAGCCACCCGGATTGGGATCGTTAGTCGGATGGCGCTGTCAGGCCGGTCGGGGTGACAAAATTTACGGTCATTGCCGGCGAGGACTCCTTGCCGGCCGCGCTGGCGGGCGGGGCAGCGTCTTCATACCGCATGACGCCGCTGTCACCGATGACAAACAGGGGCCGATGGTTCCTGACATCGGCGTCCTCCACCATCGCCATGCGGCGATTGTCCAGCATCAGCCAATGATCGTCGAGCCGCGCCATCGCGACGGCATGGTCCTCGCCGCGGATGGTATCGCGTATCACAACGATCCTGAGATCGTCCGGCGAGATACCGGCCATGCGCAGCGCTACGAATTTTGCGATGGCATAGTCTTCGCAGTCTCCGGCGCCCGTGGCGAAGGTGACGAGCGGCGAGCTCCACACGTCGAGCCGGCCATACTGGGCCATATCGCTCATCGGCCTGATCGCCAGATTGATGGCGCGATTGATCTCGCCGAGGCGGGCACGTCCCTCGCGGGCTCTTGCATTGTCCACGATGGCGAGGAATTGCAGGGCCGCCGGCGATGCGCAGCGCGCGCGGTCGCCGTCGCAAAGCGCCAGTTGCACCCGCTCGTCGTCGAGTTTATGCTCGACGCCCAGCCATTTTACCCGCAACGCGCCGCCGGACAGTCTCGAGACGAACAGCCCGAAGGGCTCAGCGGATTTGCGGATCAGATCCAGTGCGCCGGGCGAAATCAAGTTGCCTGCGGCGAGCGGTGCCGCGGGTCCGAACCAGACCATGCCGAAGGCGAGCACAACGACACGCCATGTCTGCGAATGACCGAAAAACCCCATCGGATACCCCCTGTCCGGGCATCGGCGAGGCTCGGTGTCCCGCTCGCGACCGGATCATTGCAATCGGGGGATGATGGGTTGCGGGACTTTTATTTCGCTTAAAGTCGGGCGCTGCCGGTCGGAAAGTGCAAAACAGCCTGAAATCCGCCTCGCTGCGTTGCGTAAAATTTTACGGACGTCGCCTTCCAAGACGAGAAATTTAAAAAAATGCGCGCCACGATTGTGTTGGACGCTGCTTTTCCGCAGGATATGGCTAATTCGCCGAAAGTTGCCTGGATTGTTATCCAGATCACAGTTTAAACTAGAAAATTGACACAATATTTCCCGTAGAACCACGGAGCGAGGATATTAAAAGTATCAGATTTTGATTCTATACATTGGAATACACAAGTCGTTCGATTTTTTGAAAAAGTACTTTGGTGTTGCTGCAGATGTGGCATCAAATACTCTAATCGTCGGGTATTCGGTCGAGAATTTTCCTGTGCCGCCACCGCCGAAGAACTTGGTTTGCAAGCATTGGATGGTTTCGCAATGCGGTTCGCGATGATAAGGAAGCTTAGACTATTGAAATTATATAAATATTAACCATTGCGGTGGGCTCTTGAATTACTCTGGCAAATTTGACGCCAAAGTTTTCGCTGACGGATTGGGTCTGCACTCGAGCGGCCCTATCCACGCCGAGACGGTTCACGCTACTCACGCTCCAGCGGGTGCGATCGTCGTCCCGGACGCGCAACTGCTTTTCAACGGAGAATTCAAGCGGTCCGGCGTCGATCTGATCCTTTCGAAGGACGATCGAGAACTCGTCCTGCATGACTACTTCAAGGGCGAGAAGCGCGCCGCGCTGTCCTCTCCCGACGGCGCGCATCTCACTGGTGATCTTGTCAATGCGTTGGCCGGCCATGTTCAATATGCGCAGGCCGACGGCAACCCGAGCGTCAGCCATGTTATCGGTCACGTGAGCAAGCTCACCGGCACCGCGACCGCGATCCGCAACGGCGTCTCGATCATCCTCAACAATGGCGACAACGTCGAAAAAGGCGACGTGGTCCAGTCCGGATCGAACTCGACGCTCGGCATTACCTTTATCGACGGTACCGTGTTCGGTCTGTCGTCGAACGCGCGGATGGTGCTCAACGAAATGGTCTACGACCCGAACGGGTCGAACAATTCGTCGCTGCTCAGCCTGGTGGCCGGGACCGCTACGTTTGTCGCTGGTGAGACCGCAAAACACGGCGACATGAAGGTCGATACGCCGGTAGCCACCATGGGCATCCGCGGCACCGCGGTTCTGTTTGCGGTCCACTTCAAGTTGCCCAACGGTGTTCCGGTGCCGGACGACCAGGATCCCCCGCCCGATGCCCGGCCTGAGGGCGAATTCCAGGTCGTGATCGAGCCGGACGGGACGACTGGGAAGTACATTCTGTTCGACAAGACGACGCTCACCCCGTTTGTGATTGTCGACACGCCCGGGCTGCAGATCAACATCACCAGTGGCAACGTCACCCAATCGCCGTCTCAGCTGTCGCCTGAGATGCAAAAGCTCATTGACGATGTGTTCTCGCTGAAGTTCACCGACAATTCGAACACCAAGACGACAGTCGTTCAGAACGACAGCATCGTCCCCGTAGACGGGAGGCTCGGTTTCCACCTGCCTGATGGAACGATCTCGTTCCAGGTTTTTGCATTCAACGACAAGTCGTCCTCGGACAACACTCCAAACATTGCCCCCACAATCTTCTTTTTGCCGCTGCAGGTTACGCTCGACCATTCGACCGCCAAGGAAGGTGCGGCGATCCATGCAACAGGCAGCGGTATTACCGGCTTCGCATGGCAGGTTTCCACTGACAACGGTCTGAGCTGGACTACCGTGGGCACCAACGCTACCTACACGCCGACCGAGAACGACGAGGGCAAACTGCTGCAGCTGGTCGTGAAGAACGCCAGCCAGAGCGATACCTTTAGCCTTGGCACGGTTGCAGAGGATTCGGCGGAGAAAGCTTCGATCTCGCTCGCAGGCCTGACCAGCGGCCACGCGGTCGAGGGCACGCTTCTCACCGCAACGGTGACCGACCTGGATGCGCCGGCCTCGAGCCAAATCACCTACACCTGGAATGTCGGCGGCACGACGATGGCGTCGGGCAAAGGTCTTAACGCCTACACGCCGACCGAGGCCGACGAAGGCAAGGCCATCACGGTCAACGTGTCGTTCACCGACATCCATGGCAATGTCGAATCCGGCTCGGTGTCGGCCGGCACGGTTGCGGAGATGTCGCACGAAGCCCTTATAGTAACGATCAACGGCTCGCCGGTTGAGGGAAAGCAAATCGCAGCCTCGGTGACCGATCCGAATGCGGTGGGTGGCGACGTGCCGGCTTCCGGCGTCACCTACACCTGGTACGCCGACGGCAAGCAGGTTTTCCAGGCGATAGACAGCAACAAATATACGCCCACGGAGGTAGACGAGGGCAAGACGCTGACGGTGACGGCGTCGTTCACCGATGCTGCGGGTAATATCGAGAGCGCCACCAGCGCGGCGACCGCCACGGTCACCGACGACACCGCCTCGGTGAGCACGCCGACCATTGCCGGCAGTGCGATCGAGGGCCACACCCTGACGGCGTCGGCGACCGCCAATGATGCCGACGCCACCGTGACCTATCAGTGGTTCAGTTCGGCCGACGGTTACACCACCGCGATCGGCTCCGGCGCCAGCTACGTCGTGAAAGAGGGCGACGAGAGCTTCACGCTCAAGGCTGTCGCCACCGCCACCGATACGACCGGCGGCACCCTGGTCAGCGCCACCAGCGCGGCGACCGCCACGGTCACCGACGACACCGCCACGCTGGCGAAGCCGATCATCACTGGCAGTGCGATCGAGGGCCACACCCTGACGGCGTCGGCGACCGCCAACGATCCCGACGCCACCGTGACCTATCAGTGGTTCAGTTCGGCCGACGGTTACACCACCGCGATCGGCTCCGGCGCCAGCTACGTCGTGAAAGAGGGCGACGAGAGCTTCACGCTCAAGGCCGTCGCCACCGCCACCGACACGACCGGCGGCACCCTGGTCAGCGCCACCAGCGCGGCGACCGCCACGGTCACCGACGACACCGCCTCGGTGAGCACGCCGACCATTGCCGGCAGTGCGATCGAGGGCCACACCCTGACGGCGTCGGCGACCGCCAACGATCCCGACGCCACCGTGACCTATCAGTGGTTCAGTTCGGCCGACGGTTACACCACCGCGATCGGCTCCGGCGCCAGCTACGTCGTGAAAGAGGGCGACGAGAGCTTCACGCTCAAGGCCGTCGCCACCGCCACCGACACGACCGGCGGCACCCTGGTCAGCGCCACCAGCGCGGCGACCGCCACGGTCACCGACGCCACCGCCACGCTGGCGAAGCCGATCATCACCGGCAGTGCGATCGAGGGCCACACCCTGACGGCGTCGGCGACCGCCAACGATCCCGACGCCACCGTGACCTATCAGTGGTTCAGTTCGGCCGACGGTTACACCACCGCGATCGGCTCCGGCGCCAGCTACGTCGTGAAAGAGGGCGACGAGAGCTTCACGCTCAAGGCTGTCGCCACCGCCACCGACACGACCGGCGGCACCCTGGTCAGCGCCACCAGCGCGGCGACCGCCACGGTCACCGACGACACCGCCTCGGTGAGCACGCCGACCATTGCCGGCAGTGCGATCGAGGGCCACACCCTGACGGCGTCGGCGACCGCCAACGATCCCGACGCCACCGTGACCTATCAGTGGTTCAGTTCGGCCGACGGTTACACCACCGCGATCGGCTCCGGCGCCAGCTACGTCGTGAAAGAGGGCGACGAGAGCTTCACGCTCAAGGCTGTCGCCACCGCCACCGACACGACCGGCGGCACCCTGGTCAGCGCCACCAGCGCGGCGACCGCCACGGTCACCGACGACACCGCCTCGGTGAGCACGCCGACCATTGCCGGCAGTGCGATCGAGGGCCACACCCTGACGGCGTCGGCGACCGCCAACGATCCCGACGCCACCGTGACCTATCAGTGGTTCAGTTCGGCCGACGGTTACACCACCGCGATCGGCTCCGGCGCCAGCTACGTCGTGAAAGAGGGCGACGAGAGCTTCACGCTCAAGGCCGTCGCCACCGCCACCGATACGACCGGCGGCACCCTGGTCAGCGCCACCAGCGCGGCGACCGCCACGGTCACCGACGCCACCGCCTCGGTGAGCACGCCGACCATTGCCGGCAGTGCGATCGAGGGCCACACCCTGACGGCGTCGGCGACCGCCAATGATGCCGACGCCACCGTGACCTATCAGTGGTTCAGATCGGGCAGCACCACCGTGATCGGCACCGGCGCCAGCTATACCGTGCAGGAGGGCGACGAGAGCCACACGCTCCATGTCGTCGCCACCGCCACCGATACGACCGGCGGCACCCTGGTCAGCGCCACCAGCGCGGCGACCGCCACGGTCACCGACGACACCGCCTCGGTGAGCACGCCGACCATTGCCGGCAGTGCGATCGAGGGCCACACCCTGACGGCGTCGGCGACCGCCAATGATGCCGACGCCACCGTGACCTATCAGTGGTTCAGTTCGGCCGACGGTTACACCACCGCGATCGGCTCCGGCGCCAGCTACATCGTGAAAGAGGGCGACGAGAGCCACACGCTCCATGTCGTCGCCACCGCCACCGATACGACCGGCGGCACCCTGGTCAGCGCCACCAGCGCGGCGACCGCCACGGTCACCGACGACACCGCCTCGGTGAGCACGCCGACCATTGCCGGCAGTGCGATCGAGGGCCACACCCTGACGGCGTCGGCGACCGCCAACGATCTCGACGCCACCGTGACCTATCAGTGGTTCAGATCGGGCAGCACCACCGTGATCGGCACCGGCGCCAGCTATACCGTGCAGGAGGGCGACGAGAGCCACACGCTCCATGTCGTCGCCACCGCCACCGATACGACCGGCGGCACCCTGGTCAGCGCCACCAGCGCGGCGACCGCCACGGTCACCGACGCCACCGCCTCGGTGAGCACGCCGACCATTGCTGGCAGTGCGATCGAGGGCCACACCCTGACGGCGTCGGCGACCGCCAACGATCCCGACGCCACCGTGACCTATCAGTGGTTCAGATTGGGCAGCACCACGGTGATCGGCACCGGCGCCAGCTATACCGTGCAGGAGGGCGACGAGAGCCACACGCTCCATGTCGTCGCCACCGCCACCGACACGACCGGCGGCACCCTGGTCAGCGCCACCAGCGCGGCGACCGCCACGGTCACCGACGCCACCGCCTCGGTGAGCACGCCGATCATCACCGGCAGTGCGATCGAGGGCCACACCCTGACGGCGTCGGCGACCGCCAACGATCTCGACGCCACCGTGACCTATCAGTGGTTCAGATTGGGCAGCACCACGGTGATCGGCACCGGCGCCAGCTATACCGTGCAGGAGGGCGACGAGAGCCACACGCTCAAGGCCGTCGCTACCGCCACCGATACGACCGGCGGCACCCTGGTCAGCGCCACCAGCGCGGCGACCGCCACGGTCACCGACGCCACCGCCACGCTGGCGAAGCCGATCATCACCGGCAGTGCGATCGAGGGCCACACCCTGACGGCGTCGGCGACCGCCAACGATCCCGACGCCACCGTGACCTATCAGTGGTTCAGTTCGGTCGACGGTTACACCCGTGCGATTGGCTCCGGCTCCAGCTACCTCTTGAAGGAGACCGACGAGTTTAACACGCTCAAGGTAGTCGCCACCGCCACCGATACGACCGGCGGCACCCTGGTCAGCGCCACCAGCAATGCGACCAGCACGATTGCGGATAACAACGATAGTAACCCAGCGGGTGTCGCTGGTTCGGAGGTTAACCTGGGTCTCGCGGCCACTGCTCCTCCCGATCCGGGAAGTCTGGTCACTGTGACGGTTGCCGACCTTCCCTCCGGCTGGAGCTTGAAGGGAGGCGTTCAGGTTGCCGACCATATTTGGACGGTGCAGTCGAGCGATCTGCAATCTCTGGCTGTAACCACGTCATCCGCCAGCCTCGGCGCCGTGGTGCTGCAAGTTTCGGAAAGCTGGATCAACCCGGACGGTACTATAGGCTCGGCACTGATCGCCGATAACGTCGAATCATACGCGGTCGGGTCGCCGATCTTTGCCTTGGCGGCCAACGATTATCTTACGGGAAGCGGCGGGTCGGACGAGTTTGTGTTTGCTCAACCGATCGGCCATGACGTTATCTACAGCTTCGATGTCGCATCGGACAAAATCGATTTGGTCGGCTTTGCCGGATTTTCGAGCTTTAGCGATATTACCGCACATCTCAGCGATGACGGCGCCGGCAATACGGTGCTCACGCTTGGGCCCGACCAAACAGTAACCCTGCATGGAGTGAGCGCTGCTTCTCTGAGCGCAAGCGATTTTGAGTTTGATCAGCAGACCGTGCTGATAAATTCCGCCGATATCATCATCGGCGACGGTGCCAAGCTGCCGCTGAGTGGCATGATCGAAAACACCGGGTTGATCGAACTCAACTCGACGGGTGAGGAAACCAATCTCCAGCTAATTCAAAGCGGCGCGACACTTCATGGTAGTGGCCAGATTGTGCTGTCCGATAGTGACGCAAACATCATTTCTGGAACCAGCTCCAGCGTCACGTTGAACAACCAAGACAACACGATTTCCGGGGCCGGCCAGTTGGGCAATGGCGAGCTGAGCCTGATCAACTCCGGCACAATCGACGCCACGGGCACCCATGCCCTTGTGATCGATACCGGCGCAAATATGGTGTTGAATTCAGGGTTGTTGGAAGCGTCAGGAAGCGGCGGGATGACGGTTGTAAGTTCAATCGCAAATTCCGGCATCCTGTGGGCCCACGGAGCCAATCTTACCGTTGAAGGCGCCGTCAGCGGAGACGGCATCGCCAAGATCGACGGCGGAGGCACCCTCGATTTTGAATCATCCTCGACGGCGAGTGTGGTTTTTGCCGGCCCCGGCGAGCTAATCCTTCAGGACCCGACCCATTTCAGCGGAATCATTTCCGACAGCGGGGGTAGCATGACCCCCACGGATCTGATTGACGTGGCCGGTTTCGACACCGGCGCTTTGGTGAGCTATTCCGGGACGACGTCGGGCGGCATTGTTACAATCAGCGAAGCGGGCCACACGACTGTGAAGCTGCAAGTTGGCGCGAATTCCACCAGCTGGAGCGCGCCGGTTGCCGATGGCAATGGAGGAATCCTGATCCACGATCCGCCGGTGGATAGCGGCCAGGCTTTGGCAGGCGTCATCATGCAGGATCCCGGTCCGGCCGCGAGCAGCACGATCGTCGCAAGCGCGCCGAACCAGACGTTGACCGGTTTTGCCGCCAGCGACAACTTTGTCTTCAACTTTGCCGGGGTCGGCCATACCACCGTAACGGACTTCCACCCGGATTCCGATACGCTGCAGTTCAAGAGCCCGATCTTTGCGAGCGCGCTGGCGGCCTTCAACGCGGCGCTCGATGACGGTCACGGGAATACGGTCATCGCCATCGATGCCCAAGACACCATTACCTTGAACGGCGTTCACAAGGCGCAGTTGCACGCCAGCGATTTCCACGTCGTCTAGAGCGGTCCTGAGTGAGGCAAAACCGGGACCCTCGACCTTCGCCTGACGCGTTTCTCCACCCGAACAGTCTGGCCCGAGCCGTTGGCGATTCCGAGACGGCCGTGTCCACGAGACCAGGCGCGCCCGTCTCTTCTGCGGAACAAGAGACGTGATCTATCCGGCACGTCGTGATATCGGGGCAGCATGAAACGGCTCAAGAGAATTCAGCGCTGGTTTGGGCGGAAGTTCGGCTATGCGAGGCTGTTGTGCCTTGCGTTGCTGATCGGCGTTGCGGCCTTGCGCATCGCCGATTTCGCGCCGATCGAGGAGCTTCGCGTCAGGGTATTCGATAGCTTCCAGCGCTTCGATCCCCGGGTGAAGACGGCGCGGCCGGTCACCATCGTCGACATCGACGAAAAGAGCCTGGCGAAACTTGGCCAGTGGCCCTGGCCACGGACGCGGATCGCGGATCTCGTCACCAATCTCACCAATCTCGGCGCCGTCGTGATCGCCTTCGACGTCATCTTCTCGGAGCCCGACCGGCTCAACCCGGATGCCGCGGCCGACACGTTCCGCAATCTCGACGAGGACACCAAGACCAGGTTGCGGGCGCTGCCGAGCAACGATCAGCTTTTCGCCGATGCGATGCGGCGCTCGCGCGTCGTGCTCGGCGAATCCGGACTTCCCGAGGTGGTCGCGGAACTCGACAAGACGGTTCCCGTGACGGGAATGGCGATGCTGGGCGGAGACCCGCAGCGGTTCATGTTCGATTTTCCGGGCTTGCTGCGCAACACCCATGTTCTGGAGACTGCCGCCGGCGGGCATGGCCTGCTGACGATCAATCCCGAACGCGACGGTATCGTGCGGCGGGTGCCGATGATCATGCGGGCGCAGGGCGAGATGATGCCGTCACTGAGCTTCGAAATGCTGCGGCTGGCGACCGGCACCGACACAATCTTCATCAAGTCGGACGTCGTGGGCATCAAGAGCGTGGCGGTGAAGGGTTTCGAGGTGCCGACCGACCGCAACGGCCAGCTGTGGGTTCATTTTGCGCATTACGATCCTTCGCTCTATGTTTCGGCGGTCGACGTTCTCGAAGGACGCGTCGCGCCCGAAAAGATCGCCCGCAAGCTGGTTTTGATCGGCACCTCCGCGGTCGGGCTCAACGACATCAAGACCACGCCGGTGTCTGCGGCGATGCCGGGGGTCGAAATCCATGCCCAGGTGCTCGAAGCGGCGCTGACCAAATCGCTGCTGGCGCAACCGCCTTATGGTCCGCTTCTCGAATTCGGTTCTGCCCTGATCCTTGGAATTCTGGTGATCGCGTTCGCTCCGCGATTTGGGCCGATTACCCTTGTTGCCGTCGGCGCTCTGTTCGCGACTGTACTGGTCGGAGCATCCTGGTATTTCTACACGCAACATCGGCTGCTCGTGGATTTCACGTATCCGCTGCTGTCGACCACGGTGATCTATCTCACCCTGATTTTCGCGAGCTTCGTGAGAGAGCAGGCGCAGCGGCGGCAGATTCGCTCCGCCTTCAGCCAGTATTTGTCGCCAGCACTGGTCGAACAGCTGGCGCAGTCGCCGGAGAAGCTCAAGCTCGGCGGCGAGGAGCGTGAACTGACCATCATGTTCTCCGACGTCAGGGGCTTCACCACCATCTCGGAGTCCTACAAGAGCGATCCGCAGGGACTGACCGCGCTGATGAACCGGTTCCTGACGCCGCTGACCAACGCGATCCTGGCGCGAAAGGGCACCATCGACAAATACATGGGCGATGCCATCATGGCGTTCTGGAACGCGCCGCTCGACGACAAACAGCATGAGATCAATGCCTGCAACGCCGCGCTCGACATGCTGGAGCGGATCGACGCGCTCAACAAGGAACGCGAGATCGAGGCGCAGAACGGTGGCCACCGTTATATTCCGATCAATGTCGGGGTCGGCTTGAACACCGGGACCTGCGTCGTCGGCAATATGGGCTCCAACCTGCGCTTCGACTATTCGGTGCTCGGCGACAGCGTCAATCTGGCGTCGCGGCTCGAAGGACAATCCAAGGAATACGGCTTTCCGATCATCGCCGGTTCCAGGACCGCGCTCGCGGTCAAGGACAAGTTCGCGATTCTCGAGCTCGATTTCATCATGGTCAAAGGCAAGAAGGAGCCGGAGGTCATCTATGCCATCGCCGGCCGCGAGGATACCGCTCAATCCGGCCGCTTTCAGCGCCTGCGCAACCTGACGATCGAGATGCTCGCCTGCTATCGCAGCCGCGACTGGGAGGGCGCGCTGGCCGCGATCGAACGCGGCCGGAAAACCGACGACGCCAATGCGCTGGAACTGCTTTATGATCTCTATGAAGCGCGCATTCGCGGCTATCAGGAAAATCCGCCGCCCGAAGACTGGAACGGCGCTTATGCGCTGCTGACGAAGTAGGCGTTGCGGCTGTTCGGCCACTAACGGCGAGAAGTCGTCATTGCGAGGAGCGAAGCGACGAAGCAATCCAGTTCGACTTCGCGGCTTTCTGGATTGCTTCGCTTTGCTCGCAATGACGATCTAAAACCTTTTAATTGTGTGAGCGGACTCTCGATTTCCTACTCCACGCCGATCGTGGTCAGATCCTGGAACCAGTGCTGCGCCTGCACGAATTTCTTGATCCTGGGGGAGAGCGCGTGCGGATTGGTGTCGTGCACCACCCACACCAGCGCGGCGTCATCGACGATCAAGGCATGCGCCTGCGCCAGCAATTCGTCCTGCTTGGTGTTATCAAACGTCTGCTTGGCTTCGTCGATCAACGCGTCGACTTTCGGATTTTTGTATCCGCCCCAGTTCACCCCGACCGGCGCGACCTGGCTTGAGTGGAAGAAGCGAACGATCGCATAGAGCGGGTCCGAGGTCACATAGGCGATGTTGTTGGCGGTGATGCCCGCGTTCATTTCATCCGCGGCGCCCTTGCGCCAGTGGGTGTAGAGCGTCTCCAGTTCGACCACCTTGAAGTCGATATCGATGCCGATTTCCTTGAAGCTCTGCTGCAGGAATTCGTTCATCGGCAGCGACAGCATTTGCCCGGTACCGCCTTGCGCGATGATGAACGTGGTCTTCAGCGGCTTTTCCCTGGAATAGCCGGCCTCCTCGACGAGCTTCCTGGCGGCGGCGAGATCGTATTTGATGTCGAAACTCGGCTTGCCGAACCATGGGCTCGACGGATCGACTTGACCCTTGGCGGGTTTTGCAAGGCCGTTCATCAGTCCGACGACGCCGTCGCGATCGATGGCGAGATTGAGGGCCTTGCGCAGGCGGATGTCGGTCCAGGGCGAACCGGGGAGCACGCTGAGATGATAGTTCCACACATGCGGGGTGATGTTGTCGACGATCCGCATGCCCGCCGATTTCAGCTGCGGCACCGCGTCGGGCGCCGGCGTTTCGATCAGATCGACTTGCCCGGCGAGCAGCGCGTTGGTTCGGGTCAACGCTTCCGGCATCGGGATCAGCACCAGCTTGTCGACTTTCGCGATCCGCTTCTTGTCCCAGTAATCCGGATTCCTCGACAATTCAGCGAGTTCGCGCGGCACCAGTTTTGTCAATTTGAACGGGCCGGTGCCTGACGGCTGGCTTGCGAATTTATCCCAGTCCTTGCCGAGTTTTTCGTATTGCGCGGGACTGGAGATCAGGAACCAGAGCATCTGATACGGGAAGAACGAGTTGACGGTCTTGGTGGTGATCTCGATCGTCGAGTTGTCGATCTTGGCGTAACCCGCGACCGAGGGCAGGCGGGTTTTGACCTGTGCGCTCTGGCGCTTGTCGAATTGCGGGGCCTTGTCGTTGAGGACCTTGTCGAGGTTCCAGATCACGGCGTCGGCATTGAAGTCGCTGCCGTCGTGGAATTTGACGCCCTTGCGGAGCGTGAATCGCCACTTGGTCTTGTCGTTGTCGTCGACTTTCCACTCGGTGGCGAGGCCGGGAACCAGTTTTCCCGGCCGGTCCGACACGTCCATTTCCCAGGCCACCAGCGGGTCGTAAATCGTATAGGCGGTGAACTGATAGGCGCCCGCGCCACGATCGGGCTGGCCCGTCGTCAGGGGAATATCCGCCATTGAAATTCCGTATCGCACCACCGTCTCGGCCCGCGCGGAAAGCACCGGCAGGCCGACGCCGAAAGCGAGGGCCAGGGCAGCAAGGATCGAATTTCGAACGCGCATGAATTAGGCTCCACTGGAAAATACCGCACTGCGGCTTTTGAGGATAACCTGCAAGGTTGATGCCAGATTAGGCAACTGCACCTTTTCACGTGGGGGTGCGACAAAGCGCTGAAACGGCAATCACAATGGAGCGAGCTATTGCCGCCACTGGCACAGCCGTTGCATAAGATTGCATAAGAAATAGCCATTGAGAAGATCGAGAGAGGATTGGTTGCGATGTGGAGTAAGAAATCCGGAAACGGCCGGGCCGCGGCGGCAGCGGTGCTGCTGGGGATTGCCGCAGTCGTAACCCAGCCGCAGATCGCCGGCGCCGAAACGATCCTGCGCATCGGCATGACCGCGGCCGATATTCCGCGCACGCTCGGCCAGCCCGATCAGGGCTTTGAGGGCAACCGTTTCACCGGCCTCACCATGTATGACGCCTTGACGATGTGGGACCTGTCGTCCGCCGAGAAGGCGAGCGTGATGATTCCCGGGCTTGCAACCGAATGGGCCGTCGACGATGCCGACAAGAAGAAGTGGACGTTCAAGCTTCGCCCGGGCGTCAAGTTCCATGATGGCTCGCCATTCAATGCCGATGCCGTGGTCTGGAACGTCGAAAAGGTACTCAAGCAGGATGCACCGCAGTTCGATCCGAGCCAGGTCGGCGTGACCGCGTCGCGGATGCCGACATTGGCTTCGGCCCGCAAGATCGACGACATGACGGTGGAATTGACCACCAAGGAACCGGACAGCTTCCTGCCCATCAACCTCACCAATCTGTTCATGGCTAGCCCGGCGAAGTGGCAGAAGCTGTTCGACGCTGCCGAAGGCGCGGATGCCAAGGCGAAATCGCAAGCCGCCTGGGCCGCCTTCGCGAAGGATGCTTCGGGTACCGGTCCCTGGAAAATGTCGAGCTTCACGCCGCGCGAACGGCTCGAACTGGTGAAGAACGAAAACTATTGGGACAAGGCACGCGTTCCCAAGGTCGACAAGATGTTGCTGCTGCCGATGCCGGAGGCAAATGCGCGCACCGCAGCATTGCTTTCCGGCCAGGTCGACTGGATCGAAGCGCCCGCGCCGGATGCGGTCGCTGAAATCAGGCAGCGCGGCTTTGTGATCTATTCCAACGAGGAGCCGCATGTCTGGCCGTGGCAGTTTTCGCGCGTCGAAGGCTCGCCCTGGAACGACATCCGCGTTCGCAAGGCCGCCAATCTCTGTATTGACCGCGAAGGCCTGAGGGATGGTCTGCTTGCAGGCCTGATGGTGCCGGCGACCGGCACCTTCGAGCCGGGGCATCCCTGGCGGGGAAAACCGACCTTCCAGATCAAATATGACAAGCCCGCCGCGCAGAAGCTGATGCAGGAGGCGGGATTTGGTCCGAACAGGAAATTGACGGTCAAGATCCAGACCTCGGCGTCGGGATCGGGCCAGATGCTGCCATTGCCGATGAACGAGTATCTTCAGCAGGCACTCGCCGAATGCTATTTTGATGTTCAGCTCGACGTCATCGAATGGAACACGCTGTTCACCAACTGGCGGCGCGGCGCCAAGGATCCTTCCGCCAACGGCGCCAACGCCACCAACGTCACCTATGCGGCGATGGATCCGTTCTTTGCCATGGTGCGCTTCCTGCAGTCGTCGATGGCGCCGCCGGTGTCGAATAATTGGGGCTTTATCAACAACCCGAAATTCGACGAGCTGGTGACGAAGGCGCGGCAGACTTTCGATCCGGCCGCGCGGGATCTGGCGCTGGCCGAACTGCATGCGGCCTCCGTCGACGACGCGGCATTTCTCTATGTCGCCCACGACGTCGCGCCCCGCGCCATGAGCCCGAAGGTCAAGGGGTTCGTGCAGCCGAAGAGCTGGTTTGTGGACTTCTCGCCGATTTCAATGACGCCATGACCGGCGGGCGGGACTCCGCTCCCCGCGTGGGGGAGGGGGCACAGACGGCCTCCGGCCGCCGTTACAGGGAGAACGCCGATGCGCCGCATCGGCTATGACGAAGTGAGGGCGGGTGAGGGGTTCCTCTCCACATTGGCAGACCCCTCGTCCGGCATGGACTTCGCATAGCCGACGCAAGGCTTCGGCGTCCTGATCAGTCGAACGGCGGCCGAAGGCGGCCTGCGGTCACCTTCTCCGGGGAAGATGGCGGAAGAACCAAGGGTAATTTTGTGCTCGTCTACATTCTCAGGCGCATCGTCTATGTGATCCCCATCGTCGTCAGCGTGGCGCTGGTATGCTTTCTTTTGGTGCATATCACGCCGGGTGACCCGCTTGTCGCGATCCTGCCGGCCGACGCGTCGCAGGAGCTCGCCAATCAGATGCGCATTGCCTACGGCTTCGATCGTCCGCTGCCGGTGCAGTTCGGGCTCTGGCTGTGGAAGGCGGTCAATGGCGATCTCGGCCACTCCATTGCGACCGGCCGCCCCGTGCTGACGGAAGTCATGCGCGCGGTCGGCAACACCGTCACTCTGGCGATCGCGGCGGCACTCATCGGATTTACGCTCGGATTGTTCTTTGGCCTGATCGCCGGCTATTTCCGCGATACCTGGATCGACAAGGTGGCAACCTCGATCGCGATCGCCGGCGTTTCGGTGCCGCATTACTGGCTCGGCATGGTGCTCGTGATCATCTTCTCGGTGCAGCTCAACTGGTTGCCCGCCGTCGGCGCCGGTCCGGGTGGTTCCGGCGCTTGGGGATGGGACTGGGAACACCTCCGCTACCTGATCCTGCCGGCGATCACCACATCGGTGATCCCCATGGGCATCGTCACGCGCACCGTGCGGGCCCTGACCGGCGACATCCTCAGCCAGGATTTCGTCGAGGCCTTGCGCGCCAAGGGTTTGCGCGAAACCGATGTTTTCCGCCACGTCATCAAGAATGCCGCGCCGACGGCGATGGCCGTGATGGGACTTCAGCTCGGATACATGCTCGGCGGCTCGATCCTGATCGAAACCGTGTTCTCGTGGCCGGGATCGGGGCTGTTGCTCAATTCGGCGATTTTCCAGCGCGACCTGCCGCTCTTGCAGGGCACGATCCTGGTGCTGGCGCTGTTCTTCGTGTTTCTGAACCTGATGGTCGATATCGCGCAGGCCTCGATTGACCCGCGGATCAAGCGGAGCTGAACCGATGAGGATCTGTCGATGAGCGCGATTGCAGACGCGGCCCTCCAGGCAGCCCCCGCGAGCAAGCCGCGCGGCTATTGGGCCACGGTCGGACGGCGCATCCTGCGCGACAAGGTCAGCATGGTCTGCGCCCTTGTTCTGGTCGCGATTTTCCTTTCGGCACTGTGCGCGCCGTGGCTCGGACTTGCGGATCCCTATCAGGGCTCGATGATTCGAAGGTTGCGTCATATCGGCGCCGCGGGCTATCCGCTCGGCACCGACGAACTTGGCCGCGATATGCTGGCGCGGCTCGTCTATGGCGGGCGGCTGTCGCTGATCGTCGGCATCCTTCCGGTCATCTTCGCCTTCGTGATCGGGACCTCGCTCGGTCTGGTCGCGGGCTATGTCGGGGGCAAGATCAACACCGCGATCATGCGCACGGTCGACGTGTTCTATGCCTTTCCCTCGGTGCTGCTGGCGATCGCGATTTCCGGCGCGCTGGGCGCGGGTATCGTCAACTCCATCGTTTCGCTGACGATCATTTTCGTCCCCCAGATCACCCGCGTTTCCGAGAGCGTCACGACCGGGGTGCGGAACATGGATTTCGTCGAGGCGGCGCGGGCCTCCGGCGCCGGTCCCTTCACCATCATGCGCGTTCACATGCTCGGCAATGTGCTGGGGCCGATCTTCGTCTACGCCACCGGCCTGATCTCGGTGTCGATGATTCTGGCGGCGGGGCTTTCGTTTCTCGGCCTCGGGACCAAACCGCCGGAGCCGGAATGGGGCCTGATGCTCAACACGCTGCGCACCGCGATCTACATCAATCCGTGGGTAGCCGCATTGCCCGGCGTCATGATCTTTGCGGTATCGATCTGCTTCAACCTGCTGAGCGACGGAATGCGCAGCGCCATGGACATCCGGAACTGATGCGATGAACCAGACCGCCCCGTCAGTCGAATTGCTCGAGCCGGTCGGGGATCGCGGCGGCGCCGCGCAGCCGCTGCTCCAGGTCAACGGATTGACCAAGCATTTCCCGGTCCGCGGCGATCTGTTCAGCGCGCGCAAGACGGTGCGCGCGGTCGACGATGTGTCGTTCTCGATCGCCAAGGGCGAAACTGTCGGCATCGTCGGTAAATCCGGCTGCGGCAAGTCGACCACCGCGCGGCTATTGATGCACCTGATGAAGCGCGACGCCGGCGAGATCATCTATGACGGCATGCAGGTCGGGCACGCCTTGTCGTTGCGCGAGCTGCGCCGCTGCATGCAGATGGTGTTCCAGGACAGCTATGCCTCGCTCAACCCGCGCCTGACGATTGAGGAATCGATCGCCTTCGGCCCCAAGGTTCACGGCATGGCGGAAGCGCCTGCACGCGTGCTGGCGCGCGAGCTGCTCGGCAAGGTAGGCTTGCGGCCGGAAACCTTTGCCAATCGCTATCCGCACGAGATTTCCGGCGGGCAGCGTCAGCGCGTCAATATTGCCCGCGCGCTGGCGCTATCGCCGCGCCTGGTGATCCTGGACGAGGCGGTCTCGGCGCTCGACAAGTCGGTCGAGGCGCAGGTGCTCAATCTGCTCGCCGATCTGAAGCGCGAGTTCGGACTGACCTATCTCTTTATCAGCCATGACCTTAACGTCGTGCGCTACATTTCCGACCGCGTATTGGTGATGTATCTCGGCGAAGTGGTCGAGCTTGGGCCGGTGGACCGGGTGTGGGACGCCCCGGCGCATCCCTATACACGGGCGCTGCTCGCGGCGATGCCGTCTTCCGATCCCGATCAGCGAACGCAGACGCCGCCGATATCGGGCGATCCGCCCAACCCGATCGATCCGCCCTCGGGGTGCCGCTTTCATACCCGCTGCCCGTTCGCGGAACCGCTCTGCGCAGGGGTCACACCCAAACTCACCGCGCTCGATAAAATGGGCCATCAGGCGGCCTGTTACATGGCGATACCAGGTTCAGGTCACAGCCTCGCGCCGGCAAAGGGAGCTTCCACATGACAAGACCGACGGCCAGGGAGATCAAGGCGATGGCCGACGTCGCCGGCGTGCCGGTCGAGGCCGAAGTTGCCGCGCGCATCGCCAATTCCATTGGACCTGCCTTCGACGGCTTTGCCGCGATCGCCGGCACGCTGCCGTTCGACCTCGAGCCTTCGACGTTCGTCGTCGTGCAAACCGCCAAGGCCGACAGATGAGCACCGAGCCGGCCATGATGTCGTTGACGGTGGTCGCGAAAGCGATCGCGGACAAGCGCGTGTCCTCGCGCGAGGTGACACAATCCTGTCTCGACCGGATCGCGCGATGGCAACCTCATCTCAATGCCTTCATGGCGATCGAGGCGGAGGCTGCGCTCGAGGCAGCCGATGCCGCCGATACCGCGCTGGCGAAAGGCACCCTTCGCGGCGCGCTGCATGGCGTGCCGCTGGCGCACAAGGACATGTATTACGAGGCCGGCAAGGTCGTAACCTGCGGCTCGCGCATTCGCCGCGATTTCGTCGCCACGACCACCGCGACCGCGTTGCAGCGGTTAAAGGACGCCGGCACGATTCGCCTCGGCTCGTTGCAGATGGCCGAGTTCGCCTATGGGCCGACCGGTCACAACTCGCACTATGGTCCCGTGCACAATCCCTTCGCGCTCGATCGCATCACCGGCGGCTCGTCGTCGGGCTCGGGTGCGGCGGTCGCCGCACGGCTGACGTTTGCCGCGCTGGGTTCGGACACCGGCGGCTCGATCCGGGTGCCGGCGCATTTCTGCGGCGTCACAGGGCTGAAGACGACCGTCGGCCGGGTCAGCCGCGCCGGCGCGATGCCGCTGTCGCAATCGCTCGATACCGTCGGGCCGCTGGCGCGCGGCGCCGAGGATTGCGCGCTGCTGCTGGGCCTGATGGCGGGGGCCGATCCCGCTGATCCAACCGCGGCCGCAGGACCGCTGCCGGACTACATCGCGGCCACGGCAGGAACGATCAAGGGCCTCACCATCGGCGTGCCGACAGCCTTTTATGTCGACGACCTCGATGGCGAAGTCGCGGGTATTCTGGATGCGACGATCGCGGTGCTCAAGCGCGAGGGCGCCAATGTCGTTCAGGTCGAACTGCCGGACCAGCGCCAGCTCACCGCGGCGTGCCAGCTGGTTCTCGCCGTCGAAGCCGCCGCCTTTCACAAGCGATGGATGATCGAGCGGCCGCAGGATTACGGCCCGCAGGTGCTGATGCGGCTGCAGAACGGGCTTTCGATACCCGGCGTGTCCTATCTCGAAGCGATGCGATGGCGCGGACCGGCGCTGGCCGCTTTTCTCGCGGCGGTCGCCGATGTCGACGCGATGATTGCGCCGGTGGCGCCGGTCGCAGCCCCCACTATCGCCGAGAGCGATGTCGGCAACAGTCCGGACGCGGAAGCCGTGATCCAGCGGCTGACGCGGTTTACCCGCCCGATCAATTATCTCGGCCTGCCGTCGCTTTCGATCCCGTCCGGATTCACCCGCGGCGGTCTTCCGGTCGGCATGCAGCTGGTCGGCCGCTCCTTCGACGAAGCCACGCTGCTGAAAATCGGCGCGGCGTTCCAGCGCGCCACCGATTTCCATCAAAGGCTGCCGCAGCTCCCATGACCCATCTCGTCGAAGTCAATAACCTCAACATCCGCTTTGCCGGCGAGCGTACCGTCCATGCCGTGAACGATCTCAGCTTTTCCCTGGGCGAGGGGGAGGTGCTGGGGTTGCTCGGAGAGTCCGGTTCGGGCAAGAGCGTCACCTTGCGCGCGCTGATGCGGCTGTTGCCGAAGAAGCGGACGCAGATATCGGGCAGCGTTCGGGTGCTCGGGCGCGACGTGCTGGCGCTTGATGACGAGGAACTGTCGGCGTTCCGCGGCCAGACCGTTTCGATGATCTTCCAGGAGCCGGCGCTGGCGCTCGACCCGGTCTACACCATCGGGACGCAGATCGCCGAAACCGTGGTGCGCCATGAAGGCAAGAGCCGGAGCGAAGCGATGGCGCGCGCGCTGGAGATGCTGGAGGTGGTGCGCATTCCCTCCGCCAGGCGAAGGCTGGAGGCCTATCCGCACGAGATGTCGGGCGGCATGCGGCAGCGCGCCATGATCGCGCTGGCGCTGGCGTGCAAGCCGAAAATCCTGCTCGCGGACGAGCCGACCACGGCGCTCGATGCCACCGTGCAGATCCAGATCCTGCTGTTGTTGCGCGAATTGCAGCGCGAGTTCGGCATGTCCGTCATCTTCGTGACCCACGATATCGGTGTCGCCATCGAAATCTGCGACCGCGTTGCGGTGATGTATGCGGGCCAGATCGTCGAGCAGGGCACGCTCGGCCAGATCGTGCGCTCGCCTGTCCATCCCTATGCGCGGGGGTTATTGGCTTCCACCGTCCACGGCGCCAAACGGGGCCAGCGGCTGGAGACGATACCGGGGACGCCACCCTCGCTCGACAAGGCGCCGACCAATTGTTCCTTCGCACCGCGATGCAGCTTTGCGGAAACCCGTTGCCTCGAGCAGATGCCGCCCGTCGTGCAAATCGGCCCGGACAGGATTGCACGGTGCATCCTGGCGGAGCGCGCCGAGGCGATCGTCGCGAAGTAAGACGCCCGCTCGTTCGACGCGCAGCAAACTCGCCCGCGCCGGAATCCCGCAGATTAGAGTCGTCACGTCCGGCAATTATGGATAGGTTTCCGTCCAGCGTGGCAGGATCAGCGCGCGCAAACCGGGGGGATTGCTATGCGAATTTCGAACGAAGGCCTTCTTGTTATCCTGTTCGTCGGTCTGGTCGCGGGCTGGCTGGCCGGAAAGATTGTGCGCGGCACCGGCTTTGGCATTATCGGCGATATTCTCGTCGGCATCGCCGGCGCGCTGGTCGCCAGTTATCTGTTTCCAAAGCTCGGCATCCATATCGGTACCGGGCTTGTGTCGGAAATCATCTATTCGGCGATCGGCGCCGTCCTGCTCCTGCTGGTCGTGCGGCTGGTTCGAACCGGCGGCCGTTTCTGACGCTGCGACCCGGCATTCGGATCGGTGCGACAGCTGCCTCGGGCGGCCATTTGGCACGAATCCGGCTGGCAAACGGGCCCGGCAGCGCTCTTGGCGGCGCTGCCGGGCAGTCTTGTTGATCGCGGGCGTTCCCGGGCGGACCATTGGCGATGGTCCGGGGCCGACGCGGCCCGTTTTGGCGCCCGCCACGAGGCGCCGGCGGCGTTTAGGTTAACCCGACTTCAATAGACGTTAGCGACAATAATCGGTAATATTGGCGCTGCGCACCCCCCTTTTTGAATTGGGGCGGCGACCCCTCATGAAGAGACAGAGATCAGGATAGATGGCAGCCGCTCCCGTTGTCCGGCGTTCCGAACTCGGTGAAGCACTGCGCGCCTGCCGCACTGCATTCATCGGTGTCGGCATCATGAGTTGCATGATCAACCTGCTCTATCTGACCGGGTCCATTTTCATGCTGGAGGTCTACGACCGGGTGCTTCCGAGCCGAAGCATTCCGACCCTTGTGGGCCTGATCATTCTCGCCTGCGGATTGTACATCGCCCAGGGTGTCCTCGACCTGATCCGGGGACGAATCCTCGGCCGGATCGGAACCTCGCTCGATGAGGCGCTCAATGCCCGCGTCTTCGATACCGTCGTGCGCCTGCCGCTGGTCGTGGGCGGTCGCAATGAGGGCCTTCAACCGCTTCGCGATCTCGACAATGTTCGCTCGTTCCTCGGCAGTCAGGGGCCGGGCGCGTTCTTCGATCTGCCGTGGTTGCCGTTCTATCTGGCGATCTGTTTTGCCTTCCATGTCCTGATCGGCGTGACGGCGCTGGTGGGCGCGATCATCCTGGTCACCCTCACGATCCTGACCGAGTTCCTGTCGCGCACGCCGGCGCGGGAGGCGATGGGCCTTGCGGCGCGCCGCAACGACCTGGCCGCCACCAGCCGGCGCAACGCCGAAGTGCTGGTCGCGATGGGAATGGCCGGACGTCTGAACCGGCGCTGGAGCGAAGCCAACGAGAATTATCTCGCGGGCAACCAGCGTGCGAGCGACGTCGCCGGGGGGCTCGGCGCCGCCGCCAAGGTCATGCGGATGATGCTGCAATCGGCCGTGCTCGCCGTCGGCGCCTATCTCGTGATTCATCAGGAAGCGACCGCCGGCATTATCATCGCGGGATCGATCCTGAGCGCGCGGGCGCTGGCGCCGGTCGATCTGGCGATCGCGCACTGGAAGAGTTTTGTTGCCGCGCGCCAGAGCTGGCACCGCCTGAACCGGCTGCTCGAAACCCTGCCTGCCCGCACGGTCCCGACCTTGCTGCAGAGCCCGTCGAGCCGCGTCTCGGTCGAGGCGGTCAGCATCGTGCCGCCGGGCGATCAGAGGGTCATCGTCCAGGACGTCACCTTCGCGCTTTCCGCCGGAACCGGACTGGGCATCATCGGGCCGAGCGGATCCGGCAAGTCATCGCTGGTGCGCGCGCTGGTCGGCGTATGGCAGCCGGCGCGCGGAAAAGTGCGGCTCGATGGCGCGGCGATCGATCAATGGTCGTCAGACGTGCTCGGCCGCCATATCGGCTATCTGCCGCAGGATGTCGAATTGTTCGCCGGCACAGTTGCGCAGAATATTTGCCGTTTCGATCCCGAAGCCGATTCCCGGAGCATCATCGCGGCCGCGAAGGAAGCCGGGGTCCATGAAATGATCATCAAGATGCGCGATGGCTACGACACCCAGATCGGCGAGCAGGGTGCCGCGCTCTCGGCCGGCCAGGCGCAACGCGTGGCCCTGGCGAGGGCGCTCTACGGCGACCCGTTCCTGATCGTTCTCGACGAGCCGAATTCCAATCTTGATACCGAAGGCGACGAGGCCTTGACGAGGGCCGTCCGCGCGGCGCGCGAGCGCGGCGCCATCGTGGTGATCGTTGCGCACCGGCCGATCGGGATCGAGGCGGTCGATCAGCTTCTGGTCCTGAAGGACGGCCGCATGCAGGCCTTCGGGCCCAAGGAAACCGTGCTGGGGCAGGTGTTGCAGCAGCGGGTCGCGCCACCTTCGCCGATCAAGATCGTCTCCGAAGGCGGAGTTTCCAAATCATGACGGGCACCGAGTTGCAGGGCGCGCGCCAATCGATCAGGCTGCATCTGATTATCGGTCTGGCCGTGGTCGTCGTGCTGGCCGGCGGGCTCGGCGGCTGGGCCTCGACGGCGCAGATATCGGGCGCATTGATTGCGCCGGGATCGATCGTCGTCGAATCCAACGTCAAGAAGGTGCAGCACCCGACCGGCGGCGTTGTCGGTGAGGTGCGCGCGCGCGACGGCGATCTGGTCAAGGCCGGCGACGTGGTGGTGCGGCTCGACGACACCGTCACCAAGGCGAGCCTTGCGATCGTCACCAAGAACCTCGATGGCCTGTGGGCGCGGGCCGCAAGGCTCGAGGCCGAACAACGCGGTCTGAACAAGATCATATTTCCGCCGATGCTGCTCGATCGCGCCGACGACCCCGATGTCAAGAACGTCATGGCGAGCGAGACCAAGCTGTTCGACGTTCGTGTCAACGGCAGGATCGGGCAAAAGGCGCAATTGCGCGAACGCATCACCCAGCTGAACGAGGAAATCGCGGGCCTCACTGCGCAGGAGAAGGCGAAGGACCAGGAAATCGCCCTGGTCGAGAAGGAACTGGTCGGGGTTCGCGATCTCTACGACAAGCATCTGGTGCAAATGACGCGGCTCACCACGCTCGAGCGCGACGCGGCCCGGCTGTCGGGCGAGCGGGCGCAGTACATCGCGTCGCGGGCCCAGGCCAAGGGCAAGATCACCGAAACCGAATTGCAGATCATCCAGGTCGACAAGGACATGGTCAGCGACGTTTCCAAGGATCTGCGCGAGACCAACGACAAGATCGGCGAATTCGTCGAGCGCAAGGTTACCGCCGAAGACCAGCTGCGTCGGGTCGATATCCGCGCGCCGCAGGACGGCATGGTGCTGCAATCCACGGTGCATACCGTCGGCGGGGTGATCACCGCCGGCGACGCCATCATGATGATCGTTCCGCAGGCCGACGACCTCCAGGTCGAGGCCAAGGTCAATCCGCAGGACATCGACAAGCTGCAGATCGGCCAGAAGACCCTGCTGCGGCTGTCGGCGTTCAACCAGCGCACCACGCCGGAATTGAACGGCGTCGTCACCCGCGTTTCGCCCGACGTCACCACCGAGCAGCGCACCGGACAATCTTACTATACGATCCGCGTCTCGATGCCGCCGGAAGAGGTCGCCCGGCTCGGCGACGTCAAATTGATCCCGGGCATGCCGGTGGAAGCCTTTGTGCAGACCGGCGACCGCACCATGCTGTCCTACCTGATCAAGCCGCTCAGCGATCAGCTGATGCGCGCGTTCCGGGAGAAGTGAGGGCTGCCTCCGGTCGTCCCTGCGAAAGCAGGGACCTATAACCACAGGCCTTAGTGGTTGCGCGAAAGCCGTCGAACAGCGTCTCTCAAAGCAAACGACACGGCGTATGGGTCCCTGCTTTCGCAGGGACGACGGACTATGGAACATCACTGCGACAGATTCTGCAGCAGCAGATTGAGCGCCGTCGACGCGAACACAGTGCATGTTGCCGAGCCGGTCGGCGCTGCCGGTCTCCAGCGTCATCACGGAAGACTCGGGACCGGCCACCGCCATGCAGCTGTGACCGGCGGCGTCGCCGTAGCGGTTGCCGGTTGGCCCCGTTGCGCCGGTTTCCGACAAGCCCCAATCGGTCGAGAAGCGATCTCGGATCCGGCCTGCGAGCAATTTGGCATAGGGCTCCGAGGCCGAACGGATTCCCTTCATCGCCTCATCGGGAATGTCGACGAGGATCCGCCGCGCGTCGCGGGTATAGACCACCGCCGAGCCGAGGAAATAGGCCGACGCGCCGGGCACGGCGAGCAGGGAAGCGGAAATCAGGCCACCGGTCGAGGATTCCGCGACCGCGATGGTTTGTTTCCGCGCAACCAGTCTGGCGGCGATCTGCTCGGCGATCGCAATGAGTTCCTTCATCGTTTTTCAGCTCCCGGTCCGAAGCATGAAATTCTCCCTTGCGCGGCGTTCGACGCCTTTCTAGCACACAGCTCCCGCGTTTGCGCCAGTTGCGGGCGCCGAGCCGGCCTGCTTCAATGCGGGTCCCAAGCAGGCAGGCGGCGATGGACAGGACGCTGCAAGTAAAAGGCTTGCGGGGCGAGAGAGGAAGCCAGCGCCATGACGTCACCAATCGCGGGTGGTGTGGATTGCGATCTGCATCCTGCCGTTCCTCATTTGACGAGCCTGTTGCCTTATCTGAACGACTATTGGCGCGATCAGGTCACCACCAGGGGGATGACCGACCTGGTGTCGCAATCCTATCCGCCGAATTCGCCGATCTCGGCGCGGCCGGACTGGCGGCCGGCGAAGGGAAAGCCCGGTTCGAACCTTGCGGACATGCAGGCGCAGGCGCTCGCCCCTTTCGGCGTCAGTTACGGCATCTGCAATCCGCTTTTCGGCGTGCAGATGGTGTTTTCCGAGGACATGGCCGACGCGTTCTGCCGGGCGCTGAACGACTGGCTGGTGAAGGAGTGGCTCGACAGGGACGCGCGCTTGCGCGGCTCGATCGTAATTCCCGTCCAGAGCATTGAAAAATCGGTCGCCGAGATCGAGCGCTGCGCCAAGGACGAGCGCTTCGTCCAGGTGCTGATGCTGGTCATGGGCGACATGCCGCTCGGCAAACGCGCCTATTGGCCGATTTACGCCGCCGCCGAGCGGCTGGGTTTGCCGATCGGCATCCACGCCGGATCGAGCTATCACAACCCGCCGACCTCGGTCGGCTGGGGTTCCTATCACATCGAGGATTATGTCGCGCAGGCGCAGGCGTTTCAGACGCAGCTGACCAGCCTGATCGTCGAGGGCGTGTTCGCCCGGCACCCGAAACTGAAAATGGTGATGCTGGAAAGTGGCTTCACCTGGCTGCCATCCTATTTGTGGCGGCTGCACAAGTTCTGGCGCGGCATCCGCATGGAAACGCCCTGGGTCGATCGCGCGCCGCTGGAAATTGTGCGCAGCAACATCCGGTTTTCATTGCAGCCGATCGACGCCCCGCCGGATCCCCACATCTTAAATCGCCTGTTCGACCATATGCAGTCGGACGAATTGCTCCTATTCTCGACCGACTATCCGCATTGGCAGTATGATGGCGATGCGGCGTTGCCCGAGGGGATGTCGCCCGATCTCGTGCGCAAGATCATGATCGATAACCCCTATGCGACCTACACCCGCCTGAAGCAGCCGGTGAGGGCGTGATCCCGAAAAGTGGAATCCGGTTTTCGGAAAAGATCACGCCTAAACTAAAGAGGAGACGACGCGATGAACGTGCAATTCCGCGAGATCCCGGAGCAGGCTTCTTCCGTTCATGCCAAGACCGCGATTGCCGATTGCGACATCCATCCGGCGCGCGCCACCGCGACCGAACTCTATCCTTATCTGGCAAGGCGCTGGCATGATCATATCGAGACTTACGACAAGCATGCCTATCAAGGCATGTTGGGAGGCCCGCCCTATCCGAAGGCGCAGCCCAACGCGGCGCGCCGCGACGCCTGGCCGCCCGAAGGCGGCCAGCAGGGCTCGTCGCTGTCGTTCATGCAGCGGCAGCATCTCGATCCGAACAATGTCGTGCTGGGCGTGCTCAATCCGCTCGCCACCGGGCAGGGCCTCCGCAATCACGAGCTCGCCGGTGCGGTCTGTTCGGCGATCAACGACTGGCAGATCGACAAATGGACCAGCAAGGACAGCCGGCTGAAAGGCTCCATCGTGGTCGCCAACGAGGACGGAAAGGCTGCCGCCGCCGAAATTCGCAGGCGCGGGCACGACAGCAATTTCGTCCAGGTGCTGCTGCTGAGCCGCACGGTCGAGCCGCTCGGCCAGCGCCGCTACTGGCCGATCTACGAGGCGGCCGAAGAGGTCGGGCTTCCGGTCGGCGTGCA
This sequence comes from uncultured Alphaproteobacteria bacterium, assembly GCA_963742085.1. Taxonomy (GTDB): domain Bacteria; phylum Pseudomonadota; class Alphaproteobacteria; order Rhizobiales; family Xanthobacteraceae; genus Bradyrhizobium. Next base: position 112,785 of record CAVUKM010000011.1, read on the forward strand.
CGCCTTCGGCTTCGGCGGCAATCCGATCACGGCGTCCGGCTGGCCGAGCTTTTACATCGAGGAGATGGTCGGCCATTCGCAATGCCAGCAGGCGGTGCTCGCAAGCCTGGTGCTGGAGGGCGTGTTCGAGCGGCACCCGAAACTCAAGATGATCATGATCGAGGCCGGGCTTCGGCTGGGCGCCGTCGCTGTCGTGGCGGCTCGACAAGAACTGGCAGCGGCTGAAAAGCGAAGTGCCGCACGTGAAACGGCCGCCGTCGGAATATATCCGCGACCATATCTACTTCACCACGCAGCCGATGGAAGACCCCGAAAGGCGCGATCATCTGCTCGACGTGATCGACTGGGTGGGCTGGGACAAATTGTTATTCGCCACCGATTATCCGCATTGGGATTTCGACGAGCCGTCGCGGGTATTGCCGGCCGGCGTCAGCGACGCCAACCGCGAGGCGTTTTATCTGAATAATGCAATGAAGCTCTACGGGTTCGCTTGATGGTGCGGCACGTCATCGCGCCGGTGGACGAATTGCCGCCGGGCACGCGAAAATTCCTCACCATCGATGCGCGCCCGATCGCGGTGTTCAACATCAACGGCGAATTCTTCGGCCTTCTGAACCGCTGCCCGCATCAGGGTGCAGCCTTATGTGAGGGCCCGCTGATCGGCCTCGCGCAATCGTCCGATCCCGGCGAGATCGAATACACCAGATTGGGCGAGATCATCCGCTGTCCCTGGCATGGCTGGGAATTCGATATCCGCACCGGCCAATCCTATTGCGACCCGAAACGGTTTCGCGCAAAGGCCTATCCCGTCAACGTCGAGCGCGGCGCAAGCGTGGTGAAGGGGCCCTATGTGGCGGAGACGGTCAAGGTGTCGGTGGAAAGCGACTACGTGGTGGTGGATTTGTAGGGGTTGGCTGACTTTTACCGACAGCCCGATTCATAGCTCGTGTCGGTATTTCTGCTATTGCCCGCAAACCGGACATCCCGCCGACATGGCAGATCGACGCGATTGATGTGGTGGACGACGCCCGCTCCAGGCATCGAATGTGCCAAAAGGGGTGATCGTTGAACAACGAATCACCGGAGGGGGTCGTCCACATGCATGTTAACACCATCGGCGTTGATCTCGCCAAGAACGTATTCCAAATTCACGGCGTGGACAGTGCGGGTAAGGTTATCATCACCCGTCAGTTGCGGCGCAAACAAGTGTTGGACTTCTTCAGCAAAATTCCCGCTTGCCTGGTAGGTATGGAAGCCTGCGGAACCGCTCATCATTGGGCACGTGAAATCTCCAAGCTCGGTCACACCGTGCGTCTGATGCCTCCGAGCTACGTAAAGGGTTACGTCAAACGGTCGAAAAACGATGCCGCCGACGCAGCCGCCATCTGTGAGGCCGTGACACGCCCATCGATGCGGCTCGTGCCGATCAAATCGGCCGATCAGCAAGCCTTGCTTATGGTGCATCGAACGCGGGATCTTTTGATCCGTCAGCGCACGCAGCTGATCAATGCACTGCGAGCCCACCTTGCCGAGTTCGGCCTCGTTGCGGAGACGGGACGCGAAGGACTCGCGCAACTCGGCGCGATCATCACGGACGAGAGTAATCACGAAGCTCTTCCATCTGCGATGAAACAGGCGCTGCAGGCTATTGTCGATCAACTCGCTGCTCTGGAATTGCAGGTCGGGGCTCTGGATCGCGCCATTCACGCACATCATCGTGCCAATGATATGAGCCGCCGCCTCGAAACCGTACCCGGGATAGGCGTGATCGGGGCCACGGCCATCGCTTCCACTGTCACAGACCCGAGTGGCTTCAAATCCGGTCGGGATTTTGCAGCATGGATCGGACTTGTGCCGCGGCAGCACTCGACGGGTGGCAAGGAGCGGCTCGGCGGCATCTCCAAGCAGGGAGATCGCTATCTCCGACGGCTGCTCGTCATCGGTGCAACAGCCGTTGTTCGACAAGCCCGGCTGCATCCGCAAAAGCACCCCTGGATCATGAGGCTGCTGGCCAAGAAACCAGCCAAGCTCGTCGCCGTTGCCGTCGCCAACAAGATGGCGCGCATCGCTTGGGCGATCATGGCCAAGGGAGGACACTATCGAGCGCCCGAGCTTGCTGCAGCTGCCTGAAGAGGGCTTGGCAATGGGAGCTTAAGGCGACGGCGGTGCAAGACAATCGAATTGCGAGGGTGATGATGGCGTGATGCGAAACGGTCGAGCCGTCGATTGGGACAACCCGCTTAGGGTCATGGGCATAAAAGCCCGTGCGATTGATTGGGACCCGATCCGCGGATTACATCAGGGCCAGCGGTTATGGTGCCGCGCAAACAGGCCGGACACATGACTTGCACCCGACCGCAAGCCGGACGTCAGATTCTTCTTGCAATGCGGGCGTCGTCCACACATGACCCGCTGCAGACGTCATGATGCCGTGCCCTTTGCCCAATCATTTGCCAAGCTTGAGCGCGGCGCCCGAAGACAGTTCGAGGCGCAGTCGACCGATTAAATCCTAACCGCGTCGCCAGTTTGCCGCAGCTTACCAACTCACGGGGCTCGCGCTGGCAACCTAACGAGGGTAGTCCTCGCTTCCTTAGGACCCGCTGAATTTACGAAATGGCGAAGCCGGTCCTTCAGGTCGAATAGTTCTTCCAGGGGCATGTTCAGGAAGCAGTAAAACTCTCCCAACATCTGTTCCGTCCGTTTCCGCAGCGAACCCCCCTTCGGGGTTAGATCGACAAGCACGCGCCGCTCATCTTCTGCCTGCCGTCGCCGTGTCACCAATCCCTTGGCCTCGAGACGTTTGAGCATCGGCGAGAGCGTGCCGAGATCCATTTGCAGCGCTGAGGCCAGTTCTCCGACGCCTTGCGCCCCACGTTCCCAAAGCACTACCAGAACCAGATATTGGGGATAGGTGACGCCGAGTTTCTTGAGGAACGGTACGAATAGCCGCGTCATGTGATTGCTCGCAGCATAGAGCGCAAAACAAAGATGATTGTCGAGCCCTGGCATCTCGACCGGTGCGATAAGGCTATCACCGCTTCGATTCCTTGCCTCGCGTCGCGTGTTCATTGTTCGTGCCTTTTCGTCAGTCCGCCGCTGGCAAAGACGAGCCGTTCGTCGAACCGAATCCTATCGTTAGCCTTCGCGCCAGCCAAGCCAAGCCGCCCGGCCCAATTTGCTGCTGCTGCATTATATCATATCAGAGGTGCTTGACTCTTATTATATCGCATGCAAACTATTTGTACCTTAGGTAAATGCCTGAGGGCTTGGCCAGCCCGCGTTCAGCCGCTGGACTACAAATGAAAACGAACTGACAGGGGAGGAATTGCCATGTCTCATGTGGATCGCCGTGCATTCGTTGGCGCCGTCGCTGTGGGCGGCGTGGCGACTGCCGTTCTTGCTGCTTCATCCGCCATGGCGGCGGGACAGTCCGGCTACTTCGTGATCGCGGAAATCGTATCCAAAAAGGACAAGGCGGATGATCTCCGCGCGCTACTGGTTCCCTTCGCCGAGACGTCCGCCAAGGAGCCGGGGTGTCTGGTTTACACGCTGATGGAAGTCATTGGCGAGCCGGGCCGCTTCCTGACGTTCGAGCGTTGGAAGGACAAGGCTGCGCTCGATGCCCATATGGTCACGCCTGACATCAAGGCCATCGTGCCAAAGCTGGAGCCCGTTCTCGCAAAGCCGTTCACTCAGCTTTTCCTCGACGCGCGAACGGGCGGCTAAGCAGAAGGTCTGCTGAATATCACCCAACGGCGGGGCGCTGCTTCCGTCAGCAGTCCGGAACAACACTCGATCGATAATTCAAAGCAAATATGGCAACAGGGAGGGAAGAATGCGCGGTCCAATCTATGGGTTGGGTGCGGTGGTGGCACTCGCAATTGCTGCTCCGGCAGTTGCCGGCGATCTGACGAGCATTGAACTCGATCCCAGCGGCAGGGCGATTGCGTTAAAAAAAGAGCCGGGAAAGCTCGCCCCGATTCCGGACATTGCCGGCAAGCCGAACAAGGGTTTTGAGTATGCGGCAATCCATCAAGTGCCGCCGAACAGCATTGATATCAGCAAAGGCATCAATGTGATGCGCGGGCACGTCGACGCCAATGGCTCGATCGCGCTTCACGAGGGACCTGCGGAACAGGGATACGTTCTTTACGTCATCAGCGGCACTGGCAAGATGACCCTGAACGACAAGGATGGCAAACAGTACGGCGAAGTCACCTACAAGCCCGATGATATCCTCCTATTCCACCCGCATACGTGGCACGGCTGGATCAACGGCGACAAGCCGTTCGAATTCCTCGGCTTCGACATGCAGGAAAAGAAGTAACGCCAACCTATCGGCGTCCAAAGCTCACGCCGATGGCGAATCTGCTTCAGAGGAGGAAACCGTGATCAAGATCCATCATCTCAACCACTCGCGCTCGACCCGGGTCATCTGGTTGATGGAAGAACTGAACGAGCCCTACGAGATTGTGCAGCACATGCGGGATCCCAACACATTCCGCTCACCGCAGACGCTCGAACGAGTGCATCCGCTCGGCAAGGCCCCGGTGATCGAAGACGGCCCCCTGATGCTCGCGGAGTCCGGCGCCATCATCGAGTATCTCATCTCGACCTATGGCCGCGGCAAGCTCGCGCCGGCGCCGGGCGGGTCTTCCTGGGCGCGGTATATCGAACTACTTCACTTCGCGGAGGGATCAGCCATGTTTCCTCTGCTTGTCCACCTTCTCGGCATGTTCACCGGCGGACTCTCCGATGGTCTGAAGGGGTTCATCACGCCGGACATTGCCAAGATCCTGAAATACCTTGACGCCGAGGTTGCTAGAAACGGCTACCTGATGGCAGAGGGCTTCACCGGCGCGGACATCCAGATGTCCTACGTTGTCGAAATAGCCCGCATGGGTAAGCTGCACGAACCGTATGCGTCCCTGGAAGCCTGGATGGCGCGACTTGAGCAACGCCCCGCCTACAAGCGTGCGATCGAACGGGGCGGACCGGTACGGCTCCCGATCTGATTAGATCTTGTGGTCCGGCGGATGAGGAACGTCCGGTCATGGCACGAAACCGACATGCCGATGCAGTCGCGACATGTCTGTTGTTGAGGTACGAACGGACCTAGCTGGGACCCGGCTCGAAGTCTGAAATTGACCCGACTGAGACATCGAGCTTGTTCGCGTCTCAGGCCGGTTGGGTGCCGTTTTCCACTCGTCGATCGGTGGCAAAGTGCTAATCTTTAGCTGAGGTGTGACCCTGAGGAATTTTGCTACAAAGGAGTGTTGCTCTAACTTGCGTGTGAGGTTGGGTCGTCCTGGGCTCAGCGATAGGGGCTAAAATGAAAGATAGAACCAGACGCATCCTATTTCTTGGCATTCTGGCTGCCCTGGCCGGCCCGATCGCTCCTGCCGCATGGGCCGACGAGAAATCGCTAGCAGGAACATGGAAGCTCACCGGTTGGACGCTACGCGTTGTGGGCGAAACGGAAGATAAGGAGCCATTTGGTTCCAATCCGAAAGGAAGGCTGGTGATGACACCGGACGGTTATTGGATCGTGATCATCACGGGAGCCGATCGCCATCCCGCGAGAACTGCCGAAGAGAAAATAGCTCTGTTCGATTCCGTGCTTGCCTATTCGGGCAAGTACACCATCGAGGGAGACAAGATCACCGTCCGGGTTGATATGTCTGGGAACGAGGTTTTTACCGGAGCGAACCAGGTTCAGACGAGATTCTTCAAGCTCGATGGAGAAAAGCTGATTGTCCGGACACCCGAAATTAGTAGCGCCGCTCTACCCGGTAAGAAGATTGTCGGCACCAACATTTTTGAACGCGAGCACTAGTTCCTCGTCACAGAGGTTCTGCCGTAAGCGAGCGCACTGAACGTCCGGTTATGGCACATTTCGGACATCACGCGACGTCCGACTTGAGTCCGGGATGCACAGCAAAGCGGACGCCCGCCCAACAATGCGAATTCATGGGTTCACGCCTTGATGGCGGGCCGTGGCTGCGGCAAAATAACCCGACGGGCAGATTTTCGCTTTCACCGTCGGGCAAATCACTTTTAGAACTCCCGACATCCTGTCCCGGAGGAAGGGGCGTTGGCCATCGTCACGAACGTTGGGATGGGATGCGGTGGACGCGGCGGCGTCGTGCGCGCGATGGGATGGCAGGGCGGGCTTTGAGGGCTCGTGAGCGATGCCAGGACGGGCAGACGAGCGGTGCCGAAGCGTACGGTGAAGTCGTGTGGTCCTGACGCCTCAGCGGTTGGCGTCAAGTCTGCGGAAGGCAAGTCGGCCCGACCGGGCGCGGATGAGCCAGCTATTCGCGGACGACGGAGACAACAAAGCCCGATTCTCCGGGGAGATCACGAAGTAAGCCGTAAAGCCATTGCGCAGGGAATGCCGGAGTGCCTCCGCTGAACCTGTATGCTCGTGTGCGTTTTCCTTTGTCCATTTTGCGCACGAGACCGCGGGTGCAGCGCGCATCCGGCATTCCCTGCTCCCTCTTCTTTCGAGGGACAACGACATGCAAACCTCGGGCAAAGTCATGCCGCGAGAATGCGGACGCACATTTGCTGTTTGAAATTCGAATCGGAACTCTACCTCGTCATTGCGAGGAGCGAAGCGACGAAGCAATCCAGCTGTCAGCGTGCACGGCTTCTGGATTGCTTCGCTTGCGCTCGCAATGACGATGCTATGTGGTATGCCCCATCATCCGGCGCTCCCTCGCGTAGCGTACCAGCGCGACATAGCGATACAGGCCGTGCACGAACTTGCCGTAGGGCAGCGTGATGAACAGCGCGAACACCACGCCGAGATGCAGCGCCAGCAAGGGCCCCATCGCTGGCGTATCGCGCCAGAGCAGGAGCGCGAGACCGGTAAGGCTGGTCAGGAACAGCATGACGATGAACGCGACATCCATGCCGGTGCGTTTCTCGTCGACCAGCGCGGGGTCGCGCCTGAATTTCTCCGCGAGCAGTCCCGCAGGCCCGATCAGGAGCCCGATGCCGCCAAGCGTGCCGAGCACCACCGGCAGGTCCCACCATGGGTACGGCGCTTCGCGCGCCAGAAGATAGTGATAGAGCGTTGCGACTGACGTGGCCGCGAAACACAGCAGGAAACCGTAGAATGTCAGGTGGTGATAGATCTTGCGACGATCGGTCGGGCGCTCGTCCTCGTTGAAGCAGCCGACGCCACCGCCGTCGAGATAGCGCAGGCCTGCGGCGTCCTTCATCGCCTGCCAGAGCGAGCCCGGTTCGATCCGCCTGCCGATCGGTTCGCCGATATCGCGCCAGAACGCGCGCACGCCCATCACCAGCGCTGTCATCGCGTAGAGGAAGGCCACGCCGAACAGCGCCGCCATGGTGTTGTGCGGCATCAGCGCATAGAACGCGCCCGGACCGGTATGGACACCGACCAGCACCTGCCGGTCGGTAAAAGCCGCAAAGCCGAAAATGAAGGCGGCGACGCTGAGGGCGGCAATGAGGCTGATGGCAACGCCGTTACGCGCGAACAGGCCTGACAAGGCGCGCGGCCAGGCATAGTTGGCCCAGGATTCGGCGCGCGCGACGGCCAGTGTCTTCGGCACATTGACGTTGAATTCGTGCGGCGGCGAGAACTGGCAGTCGGTGTAGCAGGCGCCGCAGGCGTGGCAGAGATTGGCGAGGTAATTGAGGTCGCCGTCGGAAAACGAACGGCGCATCTCCATCGCCGGAAACACCGCGCAGAGCCCCTCGCAATAGCGGCAGGAATTGCAGACCGTCATCAGGCGGTCGGCTTCCTCCAAGATCCTCGTTCCGTGCATATTGCGCTATTTTCTCTCTGCTTGACCTGTTTGTTCCTGACGCCCGCCGGTAGCCCCTTCGCCTGAAGGCGCCATGGCTACTTGGTGAGGCCCTTGCCTTCCAGCCATTTCTGGATCAGGCCGGCGACCTCGGTATTATTCTTGTCCATCATGATCATGTGCGAATTGCCCTTGATGCCGGCCTGCGGCAGATCGACGACATCGACGCTGCCGCCGGCAGCCTTGATACCTTCCGCAAACGCGATGCCGGTGGCGCGCATCTTCGGCCAGCGCTGGTCGCGTTCGATGTAATCGCCATAGATGATCAGGGTCGGAATGTTCTTCAGCGCATCCATCTTCGCGGGGTCGCCGACGCCGGCCGGCTCGACCGCGATCAGCGCCTTGACCTTGTCGGGCCGCGCCTGCGCGACCTTGAAGCCAAAAAAGCCGGCCTGGCTGTGGAACATGATGATGCAGGGGCCGACGCGATCGATCTCGGCAATATAGGCGGCAAGCGTCGCCTCATCATTGGTGGTCCAGCGTGGCACGCCCTGCTTGACGAAATTGTCATAGCCTTCGCCCGGAAACTGGCTGCCCGGCATCAGCTTTCGCTTGGCGGGATCGGGATCGAAGGAGTTCGGACCGTCGCCGATGCGAAAGCGCAGAAACGGGTTGGCGGTGGTCAGGAACACCGGCTCGCTCTTGAAGATGTCGGGATATTGCGCCCAGCCGGCGCGGCCGCGCTCGACCGCATCGGAGTTGTAGACGCTCCAGCCCTTGCGCAGGAAATAATTCAGCCAGCCCTCGCGGCCGTCGGGCGTGGTCTCCCAGGTGACGCCGGTCAAGCCGCCGCCATGCCACATCAGGAGCGGATAGGCGCCGTGTTCGTTGGCGGGCAGGAAGTACTGCACATACATCTGCTCGACCTGGTAGGTGCCGTTCGGATCGACCTTCGCCGGCACGCCGCCCGGAGTGAACACGACTTCCTTCACCGGCTTGCCGCTGATTTCGACAAGGCGCCCGCCGACATGGAACGAGCCCATGTCGCGAAGCGCGATGGGTTCGGCGGCTTGCGCCGAAGCGGTGGTGATCAGCGCGGCAGCGGCCGCAGCAATCGCAGGGCGTGACATGGCTCCTCCCTCTGGTCGCAGTTAATTCCTCGCATTCTTCGCCGCTTCCTGGCCCGCTATCCGTCCGAACACGCTGCCGATGGTCATGCCCATGCCGGCCGCGTAGCCCTTGCCGAGCACATTGCCGGCCATGATCTCGCCGGCCGCGAACATGTTGGCGGCCGGCTTGCCATTCTTCATCAGCATGCGCGCCTGCTTGTTCACGCGGGTGCCGAGATAGGTGAAGGTGATGCCCGGCCGTACGGGGTAGGCATAATAAGGCGATGTCTCGATGCGCCGCGCCCAATGGGTCTTCGGCGGCGTCAGTCCTTCGGTGCGGCAATCGTCAAGGATGGTGTGATCGAAGGTGCCGGGCCTCACGGCCGCATTGAAGCCGGCGATGGTTTTTTCGAGCGCGGCGGGATCGAGCTCGAGCTTGGAGGCGAGGCCTGCAACGCTGCCGGCTTCGATCGGCGGGAACAGCGTCGGCATGAAGCTGTTGCGCGAGCTCGCGTCGAAGATGATATAGGCGATCTGGTCGGGTTGGGCTGCCACCAGCCGTCCCCAGATCGCGTAGCGCTTCGGCCAGATATCCTCGCCCTCGTCGTAGAAACGCTGGGCGTGCTTGTTGACGACGATGCCGAACACCACGGAATCGTGCCGTGTGATGATGCCGCCGTCGAATTTCGGCGCGCGTGCGTCGATTGCCACCGCGTGGCATTGTGTGGGATCGCCGACTTCCTGCACGCCCTTTTCGAGCAGCATCTTCAGGATCGAACCGCGGTTATAGGGCGTGCCGCGGATCAGGAAATTGTCGGCGGCCTCGCCCCAATATTGCTTGAGCCATTCGATGTTGGCCTCGAAACCGCCGGCGGCGGCAACAAGGGTCGAGGCGGCGACCGTGGCGCGGCCGTTGCCCTGTTTGAGTACGGCCGAAAGAAACATGCCGTCGGCGATTTCGAGGTCGAGCACTTCGGCGTCGTAGAGAACCTCGACGTCCAGCTGCTCGGCGGTGAGGTACAGCGCGTTCAGCATCGCGCGTCCGCCGCCCAGGAAGAAGGAATTGGTCCGCCCCAGGCTCAGCGTGCCGCCGAGCGATGGCTGCCAGCGAACGCCCTGTTCGACGATCCAGCCGAGGATGTCCTTCGACTCGGCGATCATGTGGCGGGCCAGTTCCTCGTCGGTCTGGCCGCCGGTGACGCGAAGCAGATCTTCCCAGAACTCCTCCTCGGTATAGGGCCCGGTGAGGATCTCGGTTGCCGCGTCATGGGCGCAGCGCATATTGCGGGTGTGGCGGGTGTTGCCGCCGCGATAGAATTTCGGTGCGCCCTCCAGCACCAGCACCGAGGCACCGGCCCGCCGCGCGCTGATCGCGGCGCACAGCGCGGCGTTGCCGCCGCCGATCACGAGCACGTCGTATTTACGGGTTAAATCGACCATGCCGTGTTGCTATCTGGTTTGCATGGAAATCAAAACCGGCATCCGGGCAGGCGCGATGCGCCGCCCGCACATGCCTGAGGCCTCAGGTCGCGACGGCCTCGCGGGTGGCGATGGCCTTACCGCCACGATAGATCGTGAGCGCGGCGAAGATGCCGAGGACGGCGGCACACATCAACCAGAAGCCGGGAGAGGCCTTGTCACCGGTGTGATCGATCAACCATGTCGCAGCAAAGGGCGTGAACGTTCCGAACAGGCCTGCGGCCAGCGCGAAGGCCATCGAGAAACAGGTGGTGCGGACATGTTTTGGCACCACTTCGACCAGCGCGCCCAGCATGGTGCCGCTGTAGACGCCGAAATAGAACGAAAACATCATCTCGACCGCCAGCATCTTGCCGAAGGTGGGCGCCGCGACCAGCCAGTGCAGCGCGGGGTAGGCGGTTACGAGCGACAGGCATGCAATCGTCAGCAGCACCGGCTTTCGGCCGAGACGGTCGGAGACCGCGCCCCCGACCGGATTCCAGATGAAATTGCTTACCGCCACCAGCAGCGTTACGAGCAGGGCGTCCTGCGAGGAGAGCTTCAGCACGGTTCTGCCGAAGGTCGGCGTGTAGACGGTGACGAAGTAGAAGGTCGTGGTGGTCAGCACCGCCACCATCATGCCAAGCACGATGATTTTCCAGTTCGCGGCGGCCGAGCGGAAGACCTCCGACGTGGAAGGATGTTTTTTCATCGCCAGGAATTCGGGCGTTTCTTCCAGCGTCCGGCGCAAGAGGAAGATGAAGGGAATGATGAGGCAGCCGACGAAGAAAGGGATTCGCCATTTGGCGAATTCGAACCAGCCGAGAAGCGCGACGGTATCGCCCGTCAAGCCTTGATTGAGCACGTATCCGATGATCGCGGCGACGAAGATCGCGACCTGCTGGCTGGAGGATTGGAACGAAGTATAGAAGCCTCTGTTGCCCGGTGTCGCGATCTCGGCGAGATAGACCGAGACGCCGCCGAGTTCGACGCCGGCGGAGAAGCCCTGCAGCAACCGGCCGACCAAAACGATGATCGGCGCGGCAACGCCGATGCTGGCATAGCTCGGGCATACCGCAATCGTCACCGTGCCGATCGCCATGATCGCCAAGGTGACGATCAGGCCCTTGCGGCGGCCGATCCGGTCGATATAGGCGCCGAGCACGATGGCGCCGACGGGACGCATCAAGGCTCCGAGCCAGAAAACGCCGAACGTGTTGAGCAGCGCGGCGGTCTCGTTTTCGGATGGAAAGAACGCCTTGGCGATGTAGGGCGCATAAAAGCCGAACAGGAAGAAATCGAACTGTTCGAGGAAATTGCCGCTGGTCGACCGGAGAATGGCGCCAATTCGCGACTTGATCTGAGGCGGCGGCGAACTGGTCGAATGCGACATTGTGAAATGCTCCCTGTTGTCCCGCGCCTGGCGCAGCCCCTCTGCGCCGGCCGGGACAGTTTGTATTCTTCTGCCACGTCACGGCGCCGTGACCAACCAGAAAACGCGGGGGGAGGGGCTCTCGGCGGCGGCAGCGCCTAGTTGATTCCGGCGCCGGCCTGGACCGAGGCGATCAGCCACTGTCGAAACGCCGACAGCTTCGCCAACTCGGCTCTCGCCTCGGGTGAGACGAGATAAAAACCGGCGTTGGCCGGCAGTGTAATCCTGAACGGAACGACCAGGCGTCCTTTGGCGATATCGGCCTCGACATAGGAGGTTCGGCCCATCGCAACGCCGATCCCGTCGATCGCGGCCTGCACCGTCATCAGGATCAGATCGAAGCTCAATCCCGGCTGTTTCGAGATGTTCGACGGTAGCCCGGCGGCGGTCAGCCACAGCCGCCAGTCGTCGTCATAACCTCCGCTGGAATGCAGCAGCGTGTGATTGGCCAGATCTTCCGGGCACCGCAGCGGCTTGTCGCCTTTCAGGAGCGCCGGGCTGCACACCGGAAACAATTCATCGGCCATCAGCCAGTCGGCGCGCAGGCCGGGCCAATGGCCGCGGCCATAGCGGATCGCAGCATCGACGTCGTCGCGCTGGAAGTCGATCAGACTGGTCGATGTGGTGATGCGCACGTCAACGCCGGGGTGCGCCCGCTGGAAGGTGGATAGCCTTGGCAAAAGCCACTTGGCGGCCAGTGACGCCAGCGTCGAGACCGTCAGCACGCGATCGTTTTCCTTGCGCAACAGCCGGTCGGTGGCGAGCCGCAGATCGTTGAACGCCGCGCGAATGCCGGGAAGGTAATCCCTGGCTTCAGGCGTCAAGGCCAGACCGCGGTTCTGCCGGACGAACAGGCGAATTCCGAGTTCCTCCTCGAGCCGCCGGATCTGATGGCTGATCGCGGTCTGGGTGACGTTCAACTCTGCGGCGGCAACGGTGAAGCTCAGATGCCGGGCGGCGGCCTCGAATGCGCGCAAGCCGTTGAGCGATGGCAGTCGGGCGGTCATCCTCTGGCGTCCCAATACATGAGTTTATGTCATTTGAAGCGATACAAAGTGTCGTTTGTCGAAAGTCCGCTTAGCCTCGATATTGGCTTTAAGAGCGTAACTTCAGGAGGCCGAAATGTCCACCTGCTCACACGAAATGATGATAAATCATCATGAAAAGAGATTTTTCGCCCGGCTTGGCGGCACGTTGCACCTTTGGGGCAACCGCTGGCGTCAACGGCACGAACTGGCCCAGTGGAAAGACCGCGATCTGCACGATGTCGGGCTTTCGTGGAGCGATGTCGTCCGCGAAGCCGAGAAGCCGTTTTGGCGGGCTTGAACGCCGCCCCGCTGGCGCCGCCTCTTGAGGGGGACGCCAGCCAATCTCTTTCGGGACCATTGGGAGCCTGCAATGACCGCGCTTCGCCTCGATGACCTCCGGCAGCACACCGACATGCTGCGGCTGCGCGGCGGCAAGTGCTTGGCCGTGCGTTTTGTCGAGCCTGGCGACGCCGAAGCGTTGCAGGGTTACTTCCGCTCGCTCTCCGTCCGCTCCCGCTACAATCGCTTCCTCGGCGCCATGAGCGAGCTGCCGCAAACCGAACTCGATCATTTCATCCATGTCGGCGAGCGCGATCGTTTCAGCGTGATCGCGGTCATGACGATCGACGGCGTCGAGACCATCGTCGGTGAAGCCCGCTACGGTTTCGAGATTGACACGGCAAGTTTCGAATTTGGCGTATCGGTCGACGATCGCTGGCAAGGCCAAGGCATCGGTTCGGCGCTGCTGCGGAATCTGGAATGCCGGGCGGCGGCGCTCGGGGCGAAGCGCGTGTTCGGCGATACGCTGCGCTCCAACGACGTCATGATAGGCCTCGCGCGCAAGTCCGGCTTTGGCTTCATCGCGTCATCCCGACGACTGGAAGCTGGTACGTTTCGAAAAGTGGATCGACGCGGCGCCACAGGAGATTCCCTGCGCGAGCTGGCGGCTGGCGGCGCAGCAGGTCGCAGAGCAGGCGCGCGCTTGAGATTCCGTCATTCCGGGATGGTCCGAAGGACCAGACCCGGAATCTCGAGATTCTCCGATGTGCAATTGCACATCGTAGCTCGATGCTTCGCATCGCCCCGGAATGACATTGATCTCTCAAAACTTCTCGACCCAGGGCCGCAATTCCAGCTCCCAGGTCCAGGCGCTGCGCGGCTGCTGCAACACGTTCCAGTAGCTCAAGGCAATGGCATCGGGATCGAGCATCGAATCCGGCCGGTCGGCGGGCTCGGCGCGGCCTGCGCTGCGAATGCCGCCGTCGATCACGAAATGCGCAATGTGAATCCCCTGCGGCGATAGTTCACGCGCCATGCTCTGCGCCAACCCGCGCAGCGCGAATTTGCCCATCGCGAACGGCGCCGATTGCGGATAGCCCTTGACGCTTGCGGAGGCGCCGGTGAACAGGATGGCGCCGTGTTTGTTGGGCAGCATCCGCCTCACGGCCTGCTGGGCCACCAGGAAGCCGCCGAAGGCGCTCACCGCGATCGCTTGCGCCACGTCAGCGGCTACCAGGTCGACGAAAGCGCCGCGCGCCCGCGCGCTGGCATTGTAGACGACCACGTCCGGCAACCCGATCTCGCGCTCGACCAGGCCGAACAGACGCTCGACCTCGTCGTGATCTGTGGCATTGCAGGCAAAGGCCCGCGCGCCGGTCTCCGTGCAGAGCGCGCCGAGCTTTTCGATCCGGCGTGCCGCCAGCGCGACCGCCATGCCTTCGCGGGCAAATAGCCGCGCCAGCGACGCGCTGAGGCCTTCGCCGGCGCCGACGACGAGGGCATTCCTGTATTTTGGTGTTTCCATCGGAGGGTTTCCTTGATCGGTCGGAGTTGGTGTCGGCCGGGGGGATGTGCGATAACTCCCACCCAACAGATGAGGAAGCCAACGGGGGAATTCAATGCAGCCGCTCAAGCATGATCGCACTGCATATTCCGCCGACCGGCCGGGACTGCTTGCCCCCGACACCTCGGGGATGAACTTTTACCGCGCCGATCCGGCGCTGACGGATCTGCTTCGGATCCATCTTCCCGACGCGTTGTTCCGCCATATCGAGCCGCATCTCGACCGGCTCGGCGCGCTCGCCGGCGGTCGTCTCGACGAATGTGCCCGGCTCGCCGACCGGCATGTACCGGTGTTGCATCAGCGCGACCGCTTCGGCCGCGACGTCCAGTGGATCGAATACCATCCGGCCTATCGCGAGCTCGAGCGCGCCGCGTTCGGCGAGTTCGGCATTCATGCGATGTCGCTTCGCAAGGGCATTATGGGCTGGCCGGAGAAATACCCCGTCGTTGCCAAGCACGCCTTCACGTTTCTGTTCAACCAGGCCGAGTTCGGGCTGGGTTGCCCGATCAATGTCACCGATGGCTGCGCCAAGCTGCTCGCCAATTTCGGCAGCGAGGCGTTGAAGGCGCGATACCTGGACGGACTCACCCAGACCGACATGAACAGGCTGACGCAGGGCGGCCAGTTCATGACCGAAAAGGAGGGCGGCTCCGACGTCGGCACGCTCACCACACGCGCGTTGCAGGAAGGCGATCACTGGCTTCTGTCGGGCGAGAAATGGTTCTGTTCCAACGCCGACGCCGAGGTGGTGATGCTGCTGGCCCGGCCGCAAGGCGCAGGTCCCGGCACGCGCGGCGTAGGCCTGTTCCTGATGCCGCGGAGGCTCGACGACGGCTCGCCCAACCACTACCGGATCGTCCGCCTGAAGGACAAGCTCGGCACCCGCTCGATGGCCTCCGGCGAGATCAAGCTGGAAGGCGCGATCGCCTACGCCGTCGGACGGCTCGATCGCGGCTTCGTGCAGATGGCGGAGATGGTGAATTCGTCGCGGCTTTCCAACGGCGTGAAATCCACCGCGCTGATGCGCCGCGCCCATCACGACGCGATGACGGTTGCCACCAATCGCGTGGTGTTCGGAAGCCGCATCATCGATTTGCCGCTGGCGCGCCGGCAATTGATGAAGATCATGCTCGCCACCGAGCAGGCGCTGTCGATGAGCTTCCTGACCGCCGACGCGCTCGACCGCGCCGAGGCCGGCAGCCAGGATGCAGCGGCGCTGTTGCGCATCCTCACCCCGACATTGAAATTCCGCGCCACGCGCGACGCCCGCAAGGTCTGCGGTGACGCGCTCGAGATGCGCGGCGGCATCGGCTATATCGAGGAATTTGCAACCGGCAGGCTGTTGCGCGACGCGCATCTCGGCTCGATCTGGGAAGGCACCGGCAACATCGTCGCCATCGACGCGCTCACGCGGGCGGTGGGCCGCCATGGCGCCGACGCAGCGCTGGCCGCCGACCTGCATGCGAGGCTCGATGACAGCACCAACGTACCCGGCGCCTATCGTGATCGCCTGCGCGCGCTCACCGATCGCGCGGTCGGTTTTGCGCGCGAGGTGGCGGGGCGACACGACCATGAAGCCGACGCGCGGCGTGCCACCAGCCTGCTCTATCATGTCGCAAGCGCGGTCGCGCTTTCGTGGGAAGCCGGACGTATTCACGAGATGCGCGGCGATGCCCGAAGGCTCCTGCTGTCCCGCATGGTGGTCGATCACCGCCTGCTCGCGAGCGATCCCTTCCACCTTGCCGACAATGCGACGCAGCGGGCCATCACCGACCTTCTGCTCGGCGATCGCGCCGTCGGCATGGCCGAGGCCGCCGAGCTGGTTGCGGCGGCATAGGCGCGATGCGCCGCGCACGCCGGTTGCAACGACAATACATGGATGAACAGGGGAGTATCCGATGAAGGCCGCCGTGCTGCACGAAGTCAACAAGCCGCTTGTGATCGAGGACGTCAGCCTGCAAAAACCCGGGCCGCGCGAGGTGCTGATCCGTACCAGCGTCGCCGGGCTATGTCATTCCGACCTGCATTTCATGGAAGGGCTCTATCCACATCCGCTGCCCGCCGTGCTTGGTCACGAGTCCGCCGGTGTCGTCGAGCAGGTCGGCTCGGATGTGACCTATGTGAAGCCGGGCGATCACGTCGTGACCTGCCTTTCGGTGTTTTGCGGAACCTGTGACAATTGCTCGACCGGGCGGCCGGTGCTTTGCACCGATACCACGGTGAAGATGTTGCCGGGCGTATCCAACAGGCTGTCATGGGCGCGATCGGAGAAGCTGAACCAGTTTCTCAACCTGTCGTCGTTTGCAGAGCAGATGCTGGTCCATGAGAACGCGATCGTGAAGATCCGCAAGGACATGCCGCTTGATCTGGCGGCGCTGATCGGCTGCGGCGTCATCACCGGCTATGGCGCGGTAGCGAACACCGCGAAGGTGGCGCCGGGCGAAACCGTCGTGGTGATCGGCTGCGGCGGGGTCGGCATGGCCGCGATCAATGGCGCCGAGATCGCCGGCGCCGGCCGGATCATCGCGGTCGATACCAATCCGGCGAAACTTCAATTGGCCACCAAGCTCGGGGCAACCGACATCATCGATCCCAAGAACGGCGACGTGGTGAAGCAGGTTCGCGATCTGACCAATGGCGGCGTACACCATGCCTTCGAGGTGCTCGGCCGCAAGGAGACCGCCGAGCAGGCGTTTGCGATGCTGGCGCCTGGCGGCACCGCGACCATCGTCGGGATGATTCCGTTCGGCCAGAAGATCGAGTTGCACGGCTTCGATTTCCTGCGCGAACGCAAGATCCAGGGTTCGTCGATGGGCTCGAATCATTTCCGCGTCGACATGCCGCGGCTGGTCGAATTCTACATGCGCGGCAAGCTGCATCTGGAGGACTGGATCTCCGCGAGGCTGAAGCTCTCGGAGATCAACGAGGGCTTTGCCGCGATGAAGGCCGGCAAGACGGTACGCAGCGTGATCATGTTTGACGCTTGACGTCCCGGCACGGCGAAGCTCAGTCATCAAACTCGGGCGGCGGCACGAAGCCGCCGAATTCGCGCTCGATCAGCTCGGCGAGTTTCAAAGGCGTTCGATCCTCCAGCCACGGTCCGACAATCTGGACGCCGACCGGCAGGCCTTCCGGCGACAGGCCGGTCGGTATCGCGGTGGCCGGCAGACCGGGCAAGGTGGCGATGCCGGGCCATGCCAGCTGGTCGGGGTAGGCATGATCCTTGCCGTCGATGTTGATGCGGCGCGTTTCCTGTTCGGCCGAATGATCGTGCGGAAAGGCCGGTGTCGGCATAATTGGGCAGATCACCGCGTCGAAGGTCTTGAACAGCACGCGCCATTGCGCCCGCAAATGTGCGCGTGCGCCATCGGCCATCACCCAATCGCGATGGCTTAGCGCGATGCCGCGCAGCCGTTCGGCCTGCAGGCTCATGTCATGCGCAGGCAGGTTGGACGCTGCCGCCACGGCCGCGGCATAGATTTCCGGCGGAAACCCGACGGAGAGAAAGGACAAGAGCATTCGCATGTAGAGGCGGGAGGAAGCGGCAAAGTCGGGCCACAGGCGGCTTTCGCGTTCGATCCTGACGCCGGCCTTGCCGAGGTCGGCGGCAAGCCTGTCGATGGCGCTCCGTACGACGGCACCGGTTGGCATCACCGGATCGGTATCGATCACGAGCACGCGGAAGCCCTTGAGGTCATCGTGGCGCGGCGGCGGCAATGCAAGTCGGTAGGCCTTGCCGGCCTCCAGCGGGTCCGGACCTGCGATGACGTCGAGCAAGACCGAAAGATCGAGCGCGCACCGCGCCATCGGTCCGATCACCGCCAGGTCGCGGTCCGTTGGAAGTGGCGGCTGCGGCGGCGGGAGGTGACCGCGGGATGCCACCAGCGCGAATGTTGGCTTGTGCGCATAGATGCCGCAGTGAAACGCCGGCACGCGCAAGGAGCCGCCCATGTCCGAGCCGAGCGAGAGCGGCCCGTAACCCGTCGCCAGCGCCGCCGCCGATCCGCCGGAGGAGCCGCCGGGCGTCCGGCCAAGATCGTACGGATTATTGGTGGTGCCGTAGATATCGTTGTGGCTCTGCCAGTCACCAAGCCCGAGCGGCACATTGGTTTTGCCGAGGATGACACCGCCCGCGTCCTTGACGCGCGAGATCGCCAGCGCATCCTCCGGCGGCCGAAAATCCTTCTGCGCCGGCATGCCCCAGGTCGTGGGCAGCCCCGCGACGTTGTAGGATTCCTTCACCGTAAGGGGAATGCCAAGCAGCGGCCGCGTCTCGCCCCGTGCGCGCGCCGCGTCGGCGGCGCGGGCGGCGTCGAGCGCGCGGCCGAAATCGCGGACGCAGACCGCATTGATTTTTGCGTCGTGACGCTCGATGCGGCCGATTGCGTCCTGCGCCAGTTCGACGGCTGACACTTTCCTTGCCGCAAGGGCTGCCGATATTTCAATCGCTGTCTTGTAGCTCCATTGCGATTTCGCCACGTTGTCCTCCAGATGTGCTTTCTCACCTGAAGATTGACCTGGTCGGCGCCGTGACCGCTAGATCGTTGTTGCTACGCTGACGAAAAGATTATCCGGGGAGCATTCGCTGCATGATGCGGTCGCGATAGAAGAAGACGTGGACGATCGCCGCCGCCACATGAATGCCGATGAAGGCCAGCAGAGTCCATTCCATCGCCTGATGCCAGCCGTCGATGAATTTGCCCGCCGCCGCGTTATCCGAGGCCAGCATCGGCAGCGGCACGAGATAAAAGAAAGACAGCGACCAGCCGCGAAACGACGCGAACAGCCAGCCGGTGAAGGTGGTCGCCAGCACCAGCGCGTAGAGCGCCCAGTGCACGGTCCCGGACGTCAGCCGTTGCCAGGGAGGAAGCGAGCTCTCCGGCGCCACCGGGTGGGAAAGCCGCCAGGCGAACCGCACAATGATGAGCGCCAGGATAAGGAGCCCGAACGAGACATGGAATGTCATGGGGGCGCCGGGGCTCTGGCCGCGATGAATGTCCGGCATCAGCCAGCCGATCAGATATTGCACGAGCAAAAGCGCCACGACGAGCCAGTGAAACACCTTCGCAGTGGTGCCGTATTGCAAACGAACGGTCATGCGTTTTCCTTCATCGACGTTGGCAGGGCTTCTTCGAGTCGTGACGCGGGACGGTGGCCCAGGCCTGCTGTCCAAGCGGAATCGACAAGACCGCGCCGGCCAATGCGCCAAGTCCGCCAAATTTCAAATATCGCTCCAGCATCTTCGCAAGGCTTTCTAGGCAGCCCCGATGAGAATGCCGACCGCGAGCACGATGACACCGCCGAGGACAATCTGGAACACCGCGTGCAGGAACGGCGTGTCCATATAGCGCGCCCGGATATAGGCGATCGCCCACAGTTCGAAAAACACCACGATTCCCGCAATCGCGGTCGCGATCCAGAACGCGTTGGCCCAGGAGTCCGGCACCAGATACGGCATGGAGTGTCCGAGACCGCCGAGCGCCGTCATCACGCCGCTGGCCGCGCCGCGCAGCCAGGGCGAACCGCGTCCGGTCAGCGAGCCATCGTCCGAGAGCGCTTCCGCAAAACCCATGCTGATGCCGGCGCCGATCGAGGCCGCAAGACCGACAAGGAAGGTTTGCCAGTTCTGATGCGTCGCGAAGGCCGCGGCGAACAGCGGGGCGAGCGTCGACACCGACCCGTCCATCAATCCGGCAAGACCCGGCTGCACATATTGCAGAACGAACACCCGCCGGCGGGTCTTCTCTTCCTCCGCGCGCACATCGGGCTTGAGGATCTCATCGGTCAGTTTGGCCGCAGTCTTCTCGTGGCCTTTTTCCGCTTCCGCGAGATCGCCGAGCAGCCGGCGGACACCGACATCCTGGGCCTGTTCGGCAGCCTTGATGTAAAATCGCTCGGCCTCGAACTCCATCGTCCCGACTTCCTTGCGGATGGCATCGAGCGACAGGTTCTTGGTCAGCCAGATCGGACGGCGGCGCAGAAATCCCTTGACGTTGTCCCTGCGAATTGGCGGGAGGTTCGGGCCGAAACGCTTTTCGTACATCTCCAGCAGCATGTGGCGATGGGTCTTTTCCTCCTCGGCCATTTCCTCGAACAGCTTCGCCGATTCCGGATAACGCTCCGCCAGGTCTTCCGCGAAGGTCATGTAGATGCGGCTGTCTTCCTCTTCCGCGGAGATCGCAACCGCCAGCACTTCCCGCTCGGTCAAATCGGCGAAATTCTTCACAGCAGGGCCTTCCCGGAAGATTTAGAATGCTTCTAAATTTCGTATAGCTGTAGCCCGATGCAAGGTCAAATTATTCAGCCGCGTGCCAGCGCATACGCTTCGCCTCTCGCAATCGGAACTGTTGCGGTAGGTGTACGTTCGAGTTCGTTGGAGCCTGGTCAGAACCGAGGCTTTAATCTTTTGTTTTGACGCGTTTTCCTGGCGCGAACCGGTATCCACTTCGCTCGAAAAAGCTCTATCTTCCGATCCATCGCAGTGGAGCAAGTATGGACAAGGTCAAATATCGCCTGAACGATCCGCGGCTCGCACCGCGTCGAACCAAGCTTGAGATTCCCGGCTGGGCAGGAAAGCGCGAACCCCGCGCCGACGGTTCGCGCGAACAGGTGTGGCATTGCGTTCCATTTTCGGAAGGCGCGCAATACGGGATCGAGCTGTTTTACCCTTACGACAATGAACTGCACGTCAGCACCAAAGACGGCCGTTTGATCATGGAGGCGGATTGGGGCCCGCCGCCGGACGGCGGTGTGCAGTGGCCACCGTTCCGGAATTTCGGCGACACTTTCTATACCTACCAGATTCTTCTCGACCTCAAGGTTGAAAAGGGCATGGCGATCCGGACCGAACCGCATCCGCGGTTCTACACCGACCGTAGCGATACCGTGCCGATCGCGGTGCCGGCGTTGATCCGAAACTGGTGGCCGATGCTGTTCTTTTGCGTGTTCAAGGCGCCGGCCGAGGGTCGCACCCACATCTTCCGGCCGAAAGAACCGTTCGCGCAGATCATCATCATCCCTGAGGAAGCCAACTTCGAGCTCGAGCCGATGAACGAGGAAGAGTTCGCGGAACGCGAACTTCAGGCCCGCCGCATTTATAGCAGCCGGCCGACGCTGTCGGCCGGGACCGAGTGGACCTCCTCGACGGATACCGTATTCGACGGGACCTACCGGCATCTGCATCGCGCGGCCAAGGAGAAATCCCGCCAGGAGTAGTGTCAGAAAAATGCCCAAAGCGCTTTCAAGCGCGCAGGACTCAACGGCGCAAAAAAACAGGACCCCAAGGTCCTGTTTTGATGGTCATCCCGCAGCTCACCAATAGTCGCGGCGGTAGAAGCTGTGGTGGTGATGGTGATGATGATGATGATGGTGGTAATAACGCCGGTACCCCGGCACGACCACGACACCGGGTCCATATCCATACCCCGGTCCATATCCATATCCGGGATAAGAGCTGTGGTGATGATGGTGATGGTGGTGGTGATGGTGGTAATAATATTGGGCAAGCTGGACGTTCTCGTCCGCCGACGGGATCGGGCGCGATTCATCGACCGCCTTTAACAGCGCTGCGGCGTTCGGAATCGGCTCCAGCAGTTCGGCGAAGGAATTTGCCCGCAAGACGTCATTCGGGGCCGGCGTTGGGATCGGTGCGGCCTGGGCGACGTTAAATGCTCCAAGCGTTGCCATCGCCCCCAAAAGTCCAGCGATCTTCTTTTCCATATTCTCTCCTTCACGATCTGCACCGGGAGTAATACCCGGCAGCCAGCAACGCTGATATCTGGAAATGGTTCCCGCGACCATCTTATGTCGGATTTGGGCCGAAAATGGTTCATCGGCCATTTTCTGCGGCCCGCTTCAGGAACTGCAGCAGCAGGAGGGAAACCTGATCCGGCTGTTCCTGTTGTACCCAATGCCCGGCGCCGTCGACCAGATGACAGCCGAGCATGTGGGTACAGGCGGTCGTCTGCATCGCCTCGAAGACGCCGGGGCGCTGATAGGTGCCCCAGTCCTGCCTGCCCGAGATAAAGCAGGAGGGCACGTCGATGCTGCGGCCGGACCAGGTTTCAAGCTCCGCGGTGAATGTGCCCGAGGTACCGCAGCGATACCATTGCAGTCCGCCCTGGAATCCGGTCCGTTCATATTCGGCGCTGTAGAAGGCGAGCTCACGGTCGGGCAGCCATTGGTTGGCGGCGATCGTTTGCGCCGACGGCATTTCCGCAGCCACCGTCTCGGCCATGTTGCGCGCGAGATCCATCACGTAATAGGTCGGCAGCTTGGCCAGTTCGCCCGCCGACCATGATCGCAGCGGATAAGGCTGGTTTGCTTTCCAGTCCGCGCTCTTGTGATGGTAATAGGCCCGCAGGAAATCATGCACGCCCTGCGGTGCGCGCTGCATGTCGGCATTGGCTTCGCGCGTCGAATAGTACCATTGATAATGCTTGCGCGGACGCGGCAGCGCCGCGAGCTCCCGATGCACGGGATCTTCGCGCTTCGGCTTTGGTGGTGCGTCGGCGGTATCGAAGGCAAGCTGCGGCGGGCCCGCGAACGGCGCGCTCATCAGGACGACCGATCGAAACACGTCCGGCCGGATCAGCGCGCACCATGCGGCGACGGAAGAGCCGAAATCATGCCCGACCACGGCGGCGACCGAGCGATAGCCGAACGCCGACACGAGGCCGAGGGCGTCGCGTACCAGATTGGGTAGCCGGAACGAGTTCAGGTCGCCGTCGTAACGCGCGTCCCAGCCGGTGGTGCGGCCATAGCCGCGCTGGTCCGGCGCGATCACGTGATAGCCTGCCTCCGCCAGCGTCGGCATCACCTTGCGCCAGCTGAAGGCGAGTTCGGGAAAGCCATGCAGCAACAGCACGCATGGCCGCCCCTTGCTTTCAAAGCCGGCCTCCAGCACGTGCATGGAGAGCCCGTTGATGTCTTCTACGAAGCGGGAGCGGATGCCGGAGGGCAGCGGAATGGCGGGGAGGGTGGTAGTTGTCATGGGTCGCGCGCTCCTCTCGTCGTCCCGGCCAAGCCAACGGGTCGCGCGAATGCGCGCCCGATGACAGGCTCCGCGCGAGCCGGGATCCATAACCACGAATGTCCATGTTCTACGAAGCTGTGGCCGCAATCCTTATCACAGCTAGCGCCAGTGGTTATGGGGCCCGGCGTTCGCCGGGACGACGACAATGTGATTCGGCGCCTTACACCCTCACCACTGTCTTCGGCCAATATTTGTCGCGCAAATGCCGCTTCACCAGCTTGCCGGTGGGTGTGCGCGGCAATTCGGCTGCAAAGTCGATGCTGCGCGGGCATTTGATAGGCGACAGATGCTTGCGGCAGAACAGGATAAGCTCGGCCTCCAGCTTCTTGCCCGCTCTTGCCATGTCGTGCGGCTGCACCACCGCCTTGACCTCTTCGCCCATCTCCTCGTTCGGCACGCCGAACACCGCGACGTCGGCGACATCTGCGTGGGTGATCAGCACATCCTCGGTCTCCTGCGGATAAATGTTCACGCCGCCGGAAATGATCATGTAGGACTTGCGGTCGGTGAGATAGAGAAAGCCCTCGTCGTCGAGATAGCCGACGTCGCCGAGCGTCGACCAGCCCCTGGCGTTGTAGGCGCGCTTGGTCTTCTCGGGATCGTTGTGATAGGAAAACACCGGCGCATCCGCAAAATACACGGTGCCGATCTGCCCCGCCGGAAGTTCCTGATCGTTCTCGTCGAGGATTTTGACCTTGCCGACCACCGCGCGGCCGACGGTGCCGCGATGCGTCAGCCATTGCTGCGACGTCGATACGGTGATGCCGTTGCCTTCGGAGCCGGCGTAATACTCGATCAGGATCGGCCCCCACCATTCGATCATCCTGGCCTTGACGTCGATCGGGCAGGGCGCAGCGGCGTGGATCGCGCCCTTCAGCGATGAAACGTCGTGGCGTTTGCGCACCTCTTCCGGCAGCTTCAGCATGCGCACGAACATGGTCGGCACCAGCTGCGACTGGGTAATCTTGTGCTTCTCGACCAGTTTCAGGAACTCTTCGGCGTCGAAGGATTCCATGATGATCGAGGTGCCCCCTAGCGTGATCGCCATCATGTTGAAGCGCAGGGGAGCTGCGTGATAGAGCGGCGCCGGCGACAGATAGACGCTGTCGGAGTTCATCCCGCACATGTCGGCGCAGAGAATTTTCAGGAACGGATTCGGCAGGTCGATCGGATTGTGCTCCGATTCCCGTTTGATGCCCTTGGGGCGGCCGGTGGTGCCCGACGAATACAGCATGTCGTAGCCGGCCTCTTCATCCGGGATCGGCGTGGTCGGCTGCTTCGCCAGTTCCCTGTCCCAGGAGCGGAAACCCGGCAGCGGCTCGTCGATCATGTAGAACAGCGGCGCGCCCGGGGCGTCCGAGACCAGCCCCTTGATCTGCTCGGCGCATTTCGGTGAGGTGATGACGACCCGCGCGCCACAGTCCTTGACGATGTAGCCGATTTCGTCCTGGGTGAGGTAACGGCTGATCGCGGTGTAATACAGTCCGCTGCGCTGCGCCGCCCAGCAGATTTCCATGAACGCCAGCCGGTTCTCGATCAGGAATGCGATGTGATCGCCGGCCTTCAGGCCAAGCGAGCGGAACAGATGCGCGCCCTGGTTCGACAATTCGTCGAGCTCGCGATAGGTGATCGTCTGGCCGGTGCCGGCCATTTGATAGGCGACCTTGTTCGGCTGGGTGCGGGCGTGGATCGACGGATGGGTCATGGGAGTTTCCTTGAGCGAGTGGCGAGTGCGAACGACGGGTAGCGAGCCGCGAATAGAAGGACGTTAATCCGTATCCATTCGTTACTTGCTACCCGCCAATCGCCGCTCTTTTTTTACAGCCGCTCCACGATCGTCACATTGGCCATGCCGCCGCCCTCGCACATGGTCTGCAGGCCGTAGCGCTTGTTGCGCTGCTTCAGCGCGTTCAAGAGCGTGGTCATCAGCTTGGTGCCGGAGCCGCCGAGCGGATGGCCGAGCGCGATCGCGCCGCCATTGACGTTGAGTTTGGCGGGGTCCGCGCCGGTGGTCTTCAGCCACGCCGTCGGCACCGAGGCGAAGGCCTCGTTGACCTCGAACAGATCGATGTCATTGATTCCCATGCCGGCCTTCTTCAGCGCACGCTCGGTGGCGTGCAAAGGCGCGTCCAGCATGATCACGGGATCGCCGCCCATCATGGTCATGTGATGGACCCGCGCCATCGGCTTGATGCCGAGCGACTTCAGGCCTCTCTCGTTGACGACCATCACGCCGGAGGCGCCGTCGCAGATCTGGCTGGAGCTGGCGGCGGTGAGCTTGCCGTTCTCCGCGATCAGCTTGACGCCCTTGATGCCGTCGAGACTGGCGTCGAAACGAATACCCTCGTCGACGGAATGGGTGTCGGTCGAACCGTCCGCGCGGGTGATCTGCAGCGGAATGATTTCGTCCTTGAACCGGCCTCCCTGCGTCGCGGCGATCGCGCGCTGGTGGCTCTCATAGGCAAATCTGTCGAGATCGTCTTTGGAGAGGCCGTATTTCTCCGCCATCATTTCAGCGCCGGTGAACTGGCTGAACACGATGTTCGGGTAGCGCTGCTCGATGTTCGGGCTCTTATAGGTGCCGAAGCCGTTTTTCGCCGGCAGTTGCGACGAAAGACCCATCGGCACCCGGGTCATCGATTCCACGCCGGCGGCGATCACGACATCCATGGAGCCGGACATCACCGCCTGCGCCGCGAAATGCAGTGCCTGCTGCGAGGAGCCGCATTGGCGGTCGATCGACGTGCCCGGCACGCTCTCCGGCAGTTTCGAGGCCATGATGGCGTTGCGCGCGACGTTGTTGGACTGTTCGCCGACCTGCATGACGCAGCCCATAATCACGTCTTCGATCTGGTCGGGCGCGGCGCCGGAGCGCTCGACCAGCGCATCCAGCACGGAAGCCGCAAGATCCGCCGGGTGCCAGCCGGCAAGACGGCCTCCCTTGCGTCCGCCGGCGGTGCGCGCGGCGGCGACGATATAGGCCTCGGCCATGGGTGTTCTCCCTGATTGTTATCGGTGGGCTTGATTGATGGGGTGGATTTAAGTGGCGCCGCCGGATTTAGTCAATCAGTCAATTAACTCTTGAGTGAGCCCGCGCCATGGGGTTAGCTGCGCGGATCGTTCCGGGCAGGCTGGCCATGGGTTCACCGTTGAATACCGAGTTACCGACCAGGCTTTCGCCTGCGCGAAGCAGCACGGCGGACAAGCTGCTCGTCGCCGCCAGCGAACTGATGATCGCGCGCGCGTCGATCGAGGTGTCCCTGAGCGACATCGCGCAGAAATCCGGCGTCAACGCCGCGCTGGTGAAATATCATTTCGGCAACAAGGACGGCCTGTTGCTGGCGCTGTTGGCGCGCGATGCCGCGACCGAAATGGCGCAGCTTGAGTATTTGCTGGCCCAGCCGATCACGCCGACCGCGAAACTGAAATTGCATATCGCCGGCATCATCCGGGCGTATCACCAGTTCCCCTATATGAACCGGCTGATCCACTATCTCTTGCATGAAAGCAGCGCGGAGGCCGCCGACGAGGTCTCGAAATTCTTTGTGGCGCCCCTGCTCGACTTCCACCGCCGTCTGCTCGCGGAGGGGATCAAATGCGGCGAGTTCCGCAAAGTTGATCCGGTGCTGTTCTACACCAGCCTGATCGGCGCCTGCGACCACCTGTTTTTCGCCCGCCACGCGATGTCGCGCGCCACCGGCGTCGGGCCGGTCACCGACGAAGTCTGCCGCCAATACATCCGGCATATCGAAGCGCTGATTTGCGGGGGCATGCTGACGGCGAATACGGAGAAGGCGGTCGCGACATCGGGATGAAGGTCGCAACCCGCTGGAAATTCACGAGAACACTTCAACATCAGAAGAAACGCCCAGGGAGAGTACTCATGCAGTTGAAAGACGTTGCCGTCCTCATTACCGGCGGTGGTTCCGGTCTTGGTGCCGCGACCGCGCGTGCGATGGCCGCCAGAGGCGCTCGCATCGCGGTGCTCGATCAGAGCAAGGAGAATGCCGAGAAGGTCGCTTCCGAGGTGAAAGGCATCGCCGTCGTTGCCGACGTCACCGACGAGGAGCAGGTCAAGGCCGCGATCGCCAGGGCCGAGGCCGCGCACGGGATTGCGCGGGTGCTTGTGAACTGCGCCGGGATCGGCGGATCGCAGCGGATCGTCGGCAAGGACGGGGTCTATCCGCTGGCCAAGTTCGCGCGCATCATCAACGTCAACCTGATCGGCACCTTCAACGTGCTGCGGCTGTTTGCCGAGCGGCTGTTGACGGAGGCGCCCGTTGGCGAGGAGCGCGGCGTCATCATCAACACCGCAAGCGTCGCCGCCTATGAAGGCCAGATCGGCCAGATCGCCTATTCGGCTTCCAAGGGCGGCGTGGTCGGCCTGACCTTGCCGGCGGCGCGCGATCTCGCCCAGCACAAGATCCGCGTCAACACCATCGCGCCCGGCCTGTTCCTGACGCCGCTGTTGATGGGGTTGAACGAGGAAGCGCGGAAGAGCCTTGGCGCGCAGGTGCCGCATCCGGCGCGCCTCGGCGATGCCTCCGAATACGGCAATCTCGCCGTCCACATCGTCGAGAACGCGATGCTGAATGGCGAGACGATCCGTCTCGACGGCGCAATCCGCATGGCGCCAAGATAGCTTTCTGTCGTCCCCGCGAAAGCGGGGGGCGACGTATCGAATTTTGCATCACCCAACAGAGTAGCGCCATGAATTTCGATTTCTCCGACGAACAAAAGCAGCTTCGCGACGAGGCGAGAAAATTTCTCGCCGAAAAGTGCCCGCCCAAGGCGGTGCGCACCGTCCTCGACGGCGGCGCGCCGTATGATCGCGAATTGTGGAAGGGCCTCGCCGGCATGGGCTTTCTCGGCGTCGCGATCCCGGAAGCCTATGGCGGGGCGGGCGCGGGCCATCTCGAACTCTGCGTGATCGCGGAAGAAATGGGCCGCGTGCTGGCGCCGGTGCCGTTTTCCTCGACCGTCTATCTCGCGGCTGAAGCTATTCTGATCGCGGGCGATGAGGCGCAGAAGCAGAAATGGCTTCCCTTGATTGCCGGGGGCTCGGCGATCGGCACGCTGGCGTTGTTCGAAGGCAAGGGCAATCCGTCGCCGGAAGCGATCAAGCTGTCTGCGTCGGGCAACAATCTCAGCGGCGTGAAAAAGCCGGTGCCCGACGGCGCGGTCGCCGATTTTGTCATCGTCGCCGCGCGCACAGGCTCGACGGGGCGCGACAGCGACATCTCGTTGTTCCTGGTCGACATGAAGGCCGGCGGCGTCGAGGCAAAGGCATTGACCAACGTCGATCCGTCGCGAGGACAAGCCGAACTCACCTTCAAGAATTGCAAGGCGGAGCCGCTCGGTGCGGCCAATGAAGGCTGGAGCATCGTTTCGCAAGTGCTGGACCGCGCCGCGGTACTGATGGCGTTCGAGCAGGTTGGCGGCGCCGACCGCGCGCTCGAAATGGGCCGCGACTATGCGCTCGACCGTATCGCCTTCGGCCGGCCGATCGGCTCGTTCCAGGCGGTGAAACACATGCTCGCCGACATGTACGTCTCGGCGACGCTGGCGCGCTCGAATTGCTACTACGGCGCCTGGGCGCTCTCCACCAACGCTTCCGAGTTGCCGGAAGCCGCGGCCGCCGCGCGGATCAGCGCGACGCAGGCGTTCCAGCATTGTGCCAAGAACAACATCCAGGTCCATGGCGGCATGGGGTTCACCTGGGAGTTCGACTGCCACCTGTACTACCGTCGCGCTAACGCAACCGCGCTGGCGCTCGGCTCGCTCTCTTATTGGGAAGATGCGCTGATCGACCGGATGCGGAAGCGGAACGCGGCTTAATAATGGAAACTCGAACCATCGACGTCTTCTTTTACGGCTTGTTCATGGACGCGGAACTGTTACGTGCCAAGGCTCTTAACCCGGCCAACGGTCGCCAGGCCAGCGTTGCGGGGATGTCGCTCCGCATCGGCCGTCGCGCCACGCTCGTTCCTGATCCGGCCAAGTCTGTCTACGGCGTCGTATTCGGCTTGTCGCACCACGAAATAGATCAGCTCTATCAGGAGCCGAGCGTGGCTGCATACCGGCCGGAAGCCGTGATCGCGAGGCTTGCGGATCGTTCGTCTATTCCTGCGCTCTGCTTCAACCTTCCGCCGTCAAACGAGACTGAACAGGCGAATCCGGAATATGCCGAGAAATTGCGAACCGTCGCCGCCCGGTTGGGGCTGCCGGCCGCCTACATTGCCGACATTCGATAGCGAAACCCGACCAGGAACCACGCCCATGAATTTCGATGACACCCCGCAAGAGGCCGCGTTCCGCACCGAGGCGAAAGCCTGGATCGCTGCGAACGCGCCGAAGCAATATGAAGAAGAGCTGAAAAAGTCCTCGCTCGGCCGCACCCAGCTCGAGGGCGCCAACATCCTCGAGGTGGCAAAAGCCTGGCAGAAGAAGAAGGCCGATGCCGGCTGGGCCTGCCTGCACTGGCCGAAGGAATATGGCGGGCGGGGCGCGACCCCGATCGAGCGCGTGATCTGGCAACAGGAGGAAGGCCCGTTCGGCAAGCTCAGCTACGTGTTCATCATCGGCCACGGCATGTGCGGCCCCACCATGATGGCGTTTGCGGGTGAGGAGCATAAGCGCCGCCTTCTCCCGAAGCTCGCATCGGGAGAGAACATCTGGTGCCAGTTATTTTCCGAGCCCGCCGGGGGATCGGACGTCGCGGGCCTGCGTACGCGCGCGGAGAAAAGCGGCGACGACTGGATCATCAACGGCCAGAAGATCTGGACCTCGGGGGCGCATTATTCCGACTACGGTATCCTCTTGACGCGCACCGATCCGACCGTGGCCAAGCACAAGGGCCTCACGATGTTCTTCCTGGACATGAAGAGCCCGGGGGTCGAGATCAAGCCGATCAAGCAGGCCAACGGCGCCTCCGATTTCAACGAGGTCTATTTCACCGACGTCAGGATTGCGGACGCCCAGCGCCTGGGCGCGGTCAATGACGGCTGGAATGTGTCGCTGACCACGCTGATGAACGAGCGCATGTCGATCGGCGCGGGCGTTGCGACCGGCTTTCCCGAGCTGTTCGAGTTCTGCAGCAACCTCATGCTCGAGGATGGGCTTGCCATCGACGACCGCAATGTTCGCTCGAAATTGGCCCATTGGGCGGTGCGCGCCAGCGGGCTCAAATACACCAGCATGCGCGCGATTTCGGCGCTGTCCAAAGGCCAGCGTCCGGGGCCCGAGAACTCGATCGGCAAGCTGGTCGCGGGATCGATGATCCAGGATATCGCGGCTTTCGCGATGGACCTGCAGGGTGCGGCGGGCGCGCTGAGCGGTCCGGAGGACGCGGAAGCCGCCGGCAAATTCCAGGCGATGCTGCTGCGCGCGCCCGGAACCCGTGTCGAGGGCGGCACCGACGAGATCATGCGCAACATCATTGCCGAGCGCGTGCTCGGCCTGCCCGGCGACATCCGGGTCGACAAGGATGTACCGTTCAACCAGATACCGACCAGGGGACGGTGAAAGGAACCCGCCATGAATTTCGATGACACCCCGCAGGAGGCCGCGTTCCGCGCCGAGGCGAAGGCGTGGATCGACGCCAACGCGCCCAGCGAATTCGCGGCGGAGCTCTCGAAAGCCTCGCTTGGCCGGATCCAGTTGAAGAAGCATGACATCGTCGAAGTGGCAAAAGCCTGGCAGAAAAGGAAATCCGACGGCGGCTGGGTCTGCCTGCATTGGCCGAGGGAATATGGCGGGCGCGGCGCTACACCGGTCGAGCGCGTGATCTGGCAGCAGGAGGAGGGCGTCTACTTCAAGCTCACGAGCCCGTTCCAGATCGGCGAGGGCATGTGCGGACCGACGCTCATGGCCTATGGCAGCGAAGCCGACAAACGGCGCTATCTGCCGAAGATCGCCTCGGGCGAGGAAATCTGGTGCCAGCTGTTTTCGGAGCCGTCGGGCGGATCCGACGTGGCCGGCCTGCGCACCCGCGCGGAAGCCGACGGCGATCACTGGATCATCAACGGCCAGAAGATCTGGACCTCGGGCGCGCATTACTCGGACTACGGCATCCTCATTACCCGCACCGATCCCACCGTGCCCAAGCACAAGGGCCTGACGATGTTCTACATCGACATGAAAAGTCCGGGCGTCGAGGTCAGGCCGATCAAGCAGGCCAACGGCATGCAGGAATTCAACGAGGTGTTCTTCACCAACCTGCGCGTTCCGGATACGCAACGGCTTGGCGCGGTGGGCGACGGCTGGAACGTGTCGCTGACCACGCTGATGAACGAGCGGATGACGATCGGTGCAAGGCTT
This sequence comes from uncultured Alphaproteobacteria bacterium, assembly GCA_963742085.1. Classification (GTDB taxonomy): domain Bacteria; phylum Pseudomonadota; class Alphaproteobacteria; order Rhizobiales; family Xanthobacteraceae; genus Bradyrhizobium. The sequence goes on from CAVUKM010000011.1 coordinate 144,786, forward strand.
TCGACCGGATTTTCCGAGCTGTTCGCCTTCTGCTGCAACCTGATGACCGAAGACGGGCTAGCCATCGACGATCGCGCCACGCGCTCGAAGCTCGCCAGCTGGGCGGTGAAAAACAGCGGCCTGAAATACACCAGCTACCGCGCCATCTCGGCGCTTTCCAGGGGCGAGCGGCCGGGACCGGAAAACTCGATCGGCAAGCTGGTCGCGGGCTCGATGCTGCAGGATATCGCGATGTATGCGATGGATCTGCAGGGCGCGAGCGGCATGCTGACCGACCCTGAAGCCGCCGAGGCCGCCGGTCAGTTCCAGGCCATGCTGATGTCGTCGCCATCAACGCGTATTGCCGGCGGAACCGACGAGATCCTGCGCAACATCATCGCCGAACGTGTGCTGGGGCTGCCCGGCGACATCCGCGTCGACAAGGATGTGCCCTTCAACAAGATCCCGACAAAGGGGCGGTGAACATGCCAGACATCGTTGCACCGCCACCGGCCGGCCGGCACGGCATCGAGCAGCGGATTGGCGTGCTCGAGGAATTGCTCGACGAGCGCTATTCGTGCCGCGCGTTCCGGCCCGACCCGGTGCCGCGCGCAACCATCGAGCGGATTTTGAAGGCGGCGCAGCGTACCGCATCCTGGTGCAACAGCCAGCCGTGGCAGATCGTGATTGCAAGTGGTGAAGCCAAGGAGCGCTTCCGCAAGGAGATTTACGCCACGGTCAGTTCCGGCGCACCGGAAAACGGCGATTTTGCGTTTCCGCGCGAATATCGCGGCGTCTACCTGGAGCGCCGCCGCGAAAGCGGTTTCCAGCTCTACAACACGCTCGGCATCGCGCGCGGCGACAAGGCGGCCTATGCGAAGCAGGCGCTGGAGAATTACAACTTCTTCGGCGCGCCGCACGTCGCCGTCATTCACACCGACGAAGCGCTCGGCATCTACGGCGCGATCGACTGCGGCGCCTATGTGGGCAATTTCATGCTGGCCGCGCAGGCCCTCGGTCTTGGCACCATCGCGCAGGCGGCACTTGCGCGTCAGTCCGGCCTGATCCGGCGTCATTTCAAGCTCGGCGACGACCGGCGGGTGGTCTGCGGGATATCGTTTGGCTTTCCCGATCGCGATCACCGGATCAACAGCTACCGGACATCGCGCGCCGGCATTCCAGATACCGTGACGTTTGTCGAGGACTGACGCGGCAGAAGAGCGGCGCGCTAGAACCGCGGCGGACGTTTTTCCGAAAACGCCTTGATGCCTTCCTTGATCTCGGCGCCGCGCATGCTTTCGCGATGGCGGCGGTCGGCGGCCTCCTCGTCGAGCTTGCCGCGGGCGAATTCGTTGATGGTCCGTTTCATGCCGCGCATCGCGACCGGCGCATTGCCGGCAAGGATGGTGGCAAGCCTGTCGACTTCTTCGTCGAGCGCCTCGGCCGGCACGACCGCGGTGAGATAGCCGATCCGCAGCATCTCCGCCGCGCCGATCTTTTCGGCTGTCAGGAACAGCTTCTTGGCATTGTCGACACCGAGGCGCGCCACGTAGCGCGCGATGCCGCTCTTGTAATAATGCAGCCCGAGGCGCGCCGCCGGCATGAACATCTCGCAGCTGTCGATGCCGATGCGGAAGTCGCAGGCCAGGGCCAGATCGGTCGAGCCGCCATAGACGCCGCCATTGAGACGGCAGATGGTGGGAACGCCGAGATCCTCAAGCCGGTTGACGACGACTTCAAACGCCGATCCGGCGCTTCGCTCCTCGACGGCGCTGGCGGCGCGCTCGGCGACCGAGTTGAGATCGTAGCCGGCGCTGAAGGCGCGGCCGGTGCCGGTAAGCACCAGAACCCGGATCGCGGGATCGGCCTCGATCCGGTCGAACAGCTTCATCACGGCATCGAGATCGTCGGCCTGCAGCCGGTTCAGATGTTTCGGCCGGTTGAGGCGGATGGTGGCGCGTGCGCCGTTGAGTTCAAGCAAGGGCGGGCTTGCCGCGGCTTCCGACATTATTCTCTCCGTTTATCCTTGTTTGAGCATGATCTCCGCGCAAACGCTACGCGTTTGTCGCGAGGGAAAACCGGTTCCCGCTTCTGCGGACCATGCGCTATTTGTTTTCCAGCACGCGCCGTTTGGCTTCGGCGTCGATCGTCTCGGCGAGATCGGGATGCCGCGCCATCAGCAGCCGGAAATCCACGAGATCGAGCACCAATAGCTGCGACACCCGTGTCGTAGTGATATTGGCCGAACGCAGATTGTTGCCGAGCAGCGCCATTTCGCCGAAGAACGCGCCGTCGCCGAGCGTCACCTTCTTGCCCGGCAAATCGACCTCGACTTCGCCGGCGGCGATGAAATACATGCAGTCGCCGACCTGACCCTTGCGGATGATGGTGGTGCGCGCCGGCAGGTCCATCGTGCGCAGCATGCCGGTGACGTCGGCGATCGCCGCCGGTCCAAGGGCAGCAAAGAACGGCACCTTGCTCACCAACTCCCAGGTCTTCAGGAAATTGTCACGGCGGGTTTCCGCCGCAAATCCGGTGGCAAGGATGCCGGTCCAGAGCCCGAACACGCCAAGGCCGAAGATCATGACCACCGCCGCGATCACCCGGCCGAGCGGGGTAATCGGCACCACATCGCCGTATCCGGTCGTGGTCAGGGTCGCGACCGCCCACCACAGCGCCGCAGGCACGCTGGAGAATCCGGCGGGCTGCACGTCGCGCTCCAGAAAATATTCCGCCACCGAGGCCAGGAACAGCACCATCAGGAAGATCACCAGCACGCTGAGAAGCGGCCCGGATTCCAGAACCAGCACCCGGCGCAGCTGCCGCAATCCCGGAATTCCCGGCACCACCTTGAATATCCACAGCACGCCAAACAGCCAGGCGGATTTGGGGTTCACGCCAAGCATCATGGCGAGCGGCACGGCGACCGCCGCGGCGGCGTCCACCAGCCCCCGGAAGGACGACGCGTAAGCCCGTTCGCGACCCGCCCGAAAGGCATGGTGAAGCCTGACCACCCATTCGAATACGAAGTATGCGAGGCACGCCCACAGCACGACGTCGACGAAGTGATGCGACACCTCGTAGGCGGGATCGACCGTGAGCAGAACCATCATCGCGACGCCGGAGGCGACCGCGACATAGGCCACCCTGGTCATGTCGCGGCCGGCGGTTGCGGCCACAAATTGCGCAAGGGCAGGGAAAACACGCGGCTTGGACATCGGGACGCGGGAGCCTGTCGCTGGAAAGAACCTGACCCGGCCATGGCTGGCGTGACCGGGTCCGACAAAGTGCCCGTGCGGGGGGAGGCCGTCAACGAAATGCGGAAAACAGCGTTATCAAGGGGGGTCCGAGAAATGGAGCCCCCGGGCTCGCCATCCGAGCGGTCCCGGACGCAAGGGGGCTTCCGGATCGCGGCGAACCGGGTCTGGTCGGCAGCCGCGGCAGGCCCGCAGCCGTAAACTCCCTTACGCGCTTTGCGCGGTCTTGACGATCACGACCTTGTCGTCTTGGCCGCCCTGGCGCTTCAGGCTCTCGCGCCGCATGCCGATCTCGTCGCGCACGAATTCATATCCGAGCTTGAACGTGTCCAGTCCGTCGCTGGAGATGGTGCCGTCGCGCAGTCCGATCACCGCGCCCCGGAGGATGCTTTCGAGCTCGTCCTGCAGGGCGTCGAGCGCCTCCATCGAGCCGGCACGCGCGATCCGCTCGCCGATGTCGAGAATGGCGGTAGCCAGCTCGCTGGCCTTCTCCGGCGCAATCCTCGTCACCTTGGTGTAGATCCCGACAAAGATCGAGCCGATGATGCTCAGCGCGCCGGCGCCGAGGTACATGAGGTCGCTGTAGCGCTCCATGAACGACTTGGTGTCGTCGTTGATGTATTCGGCGGCACCCGGATGGGCAACGATGAAGGCGTCCTTGTCGACGTTGGCCGGCTCGATCCTGGAAGCGAAGCCATTCTCGAGCGCGAGATCGGCCTTGTTCTCGTAGATGGCGCGCGCGAGATCTTCCGCCGAGGTCGATGACATGCGGGACTGGGCGACCAAAAGCCATTGCAGCCCGATCGTATCGAGATCGTCATCGGGTATTGCGGGCGCCGACGACAGCATGCCCGTTGCCAGCGTTTCCTCCGAAATGCCCGGATTTCTTCTGGCGAGCGCCTTCGCTTCGTCGATCGCGTTCAAGGTGAATTTGCCTTGCCTGGCGTATTGTTCGAAGGTCTTGTCCTTGACGATCGCGGAGGCGTGGGCGATCGCGACCACCGCGCCATAACCGCCCGAGGCGAACAGTCTGTCGAGGGTCGAATTCGACGGCGCCATCTGGACCCGCGCAGCGGCTTCGGAGCCGTCTGGAATTTCGAGGATATTGCGAACGAACGCGGCGTTGTTGTCGCCGTCGGCGAGAACCGCGATTTTCTTCTTCTTCAGCTCTGCGAGCGATTTGATCTTCCTCGTGCCGGGACCTATCAGCAGCAGGACATCATGCTCCAGTATCGCCAGCGCCCGGGCGCGAGGCGGGATCCTGGCGTCGGTGCGCAGTACCGCAAGGTCGGCTCCCTTGCGATCGAACAGCGCCAGTGCCCTGGAATTGTCCGCGCCGGGCACGATCCGAAGGCGCAGTCGCGAAGAGGTGTTCGTGAGCATGGCGGCGAGCTTGGCGGCGAAACGGGCCTCGGGTCCATTGGCATTGCCGACCGCGAAGGTCAGCGTTTCGGAATTCCTCAGCCAAACGCGGCCGCTCCAAACCGTCGCGACCGTTAAAATCAATGTCAGCATCGAAAACAGGAGCATCTGCCCGCGATTGCTGGCGAGAAGCCGGGAGCGAGGAAGCGGTTTGTCCGAGGCTGGCGTTGGGACTTCAGCACTCATGGCCTATACCCGCGACCGAGGCGTTCTCGCCGCCTTGGCGGAAGCCGAGGGTCGCCTGAACGGAATCGTAAATATCTAAAAAAGAACGATAATTTTCCTGTCCGTCGATGATATCCGCCCGCGGGCGGAATGCAAATATGGCGCCCCCGAAAACCCGGCCGGTGGAACGCGGTCGAAGCCACGGTGTGTCGCCCTTGGGCCAAACCTGGCGTTATCCGGCGTTTTTCGGGTTCCGCGCAGGTGCAATCCGGGCCGGGAGATGTCATAAAAGGCCGATGATTTGTCCGGGCTCTAAGAGGAAGTTGCGCTGAACGCCTCCTGTCCTTTCCATTCTATGTCAGTCTAGCGAGGGCGTCGGCCTTGTCGTTTCCCCCTATGTCCGCGTCGGTTCCGGTTGGTGCGCTGATCGGATGGATGCTGTTGCTTACCGTCAAGCACGTCATCGCCGATTTTGTCCTGCAGAATGCGTGGATGGCCATCGGCAAGGACCAAAGGAAGGGGTGGGCGCTGCCGCTCCTGGCCCACTGTCTTGTGCATCTGGCGGTTGCAATGGCGCTGATCCTGATCGTCGCGCCGCGGTTCTGGTTTGTCGCCCTGATCGATTTTGCCATTCACATCACGGTCGACCGCGCCAAGGGACTTATTGCATCGAGATTTGGCGTGACGCAGGAACAAAAGCATCCCTGGTTCTGGACGCTGATCGGGGTGGACCAGGCGCTGCACCATTTGACCGGCTTCGGTCTGTCGATTTTCATGGCGGCGAACGGTTGACAGGCCCGGCTTGCGGACTGGCATTCCGGACAAAGACGCCCAGACGGCGTGGCCCGACATCCCGCTCGATCGCGGTCCAGCCCAGTCTTTCGTAAAAGGCCGAGTATTGCGGCCGCGCACATAGATGGGCGCGGCTCACGCCCAGCGCGAAGCAGTCCCGCGTCGCGCGGTCGACCAGCGCGCCGCCAACGCCGCATTGGCGCGCCCCCGGCTCGACCCACACCGCTGCGACCCAAGGCGTCAATTGCGGCCGCTCCGCAAGGTCGGATGCGATCACCGACGCGGTGCCGAGAAATGCCGCGCCGTCATGGGCGACCAGTGCGAACGGGATCGGCGATCCGCTCAGGTTTTCGCGCAAACGGCCCGAAATATGGCCAAGAGGATGACCATCCGCCTTCCACCACGTCTGCCATATGCGGTCGGCCACGGTGTCGAAGAATTCCGGGCGCTGCCGCAGGTCGGAGATGGTGAAAGGCAAGGACATCGATTTGCGCCCGGCGCCGTCGCGCGACATGTTCGTTATACCGTAGAGGGAAGAAGCCGATGAGGGAACAACCGCTCGCACCTGGAGCGCGATCCGGACCCGGAGGGCCGCGTTAGCACGAAGTGGGAACCGGTTTTCCCACGCGACAAATGCGAAGCGTTTGCGCTGTAGAGCATACCCGAACAAATGATCCGGCCGAATCAAATTCGGGCGCTCGCCGCTGCCCGATCAGGCCCTCGCGTTCAAGCCGTCCGCAGGATTACCGGCTGCCGTGGTTAACCTTTCGTTAGAGAGTCGCATTGCATCCTGCGCTCCGGGGGATATGCAAATGTTTTCAAGCCGCGACGCCTTCGAGAACGATTTCTGCCCGGTCCGGGACGAATTGCTCGGTGAAATGTACCGCGCCAACGAAAACGGTCTGCCGCAGCTGGTGGCGAGCGTTTCTTCCGACGTGCGGGCGATGCTGGCGCTGTTTTGCTATCGCAGAAGTCACCTTTATTCGCTGGCGCTCTCGATCGCCGCAAGCTGCAATGAACAGGAGTTGATCCAGTTCGGCGGACACGTCGGCTCCAATCTTTACGCGCTGTCCCGCGAACCGGCCGCGCGTGCCATGCCGTCGTCGTCGTATGGCAACCGCAAGCCGATCACGCTGTCCACCAAGCCGCTCTCCACGTTCGCGCCGGTCGAAGACGAGCTTGACGAAGATTTCGTCGAATCGGTCACGGCGTAACCATCGTAGCTGTCGTCCCTGCGCACTCAGGGGACCCATAACCATTAATTTCAATTGTCTTGGAAGACGTCCGCCAGGGCGCCTTGTTGATAGATCAGGCGGTATCGGCCCCTGAATTCGCAGGGACGACCCGGGACCAGCTGAGAGCCGGTAACCCATGCCGGCGCCGCGCCATGCCGCATTCGACATCGCCGGGCATGCAGGTTCGGCACACCTCCGGGCGAACGGCGTAAACGGCGCACGAGGTCTTGATCCCGACCCGGCCGGACAGCGCCGAGCAGCGGTCGCCGTCGCAGCGCATCCCCGATTGTCTTTCGTTGACGAATTTTTCCGGAATGAGATCGAGCGCGGCGTCGTCCTCGGTCGTGAAGCGCGGCCAGTTTTGCGAATAGGCGCAGCAGGCCCCGCATGCCTGGCAGGGGCTTTCGACGGTGGTGGCCGGATTGCCTGTTTCCATGGTCAGGGTTTAGCGCGGAAAGGCGCGGTCGGCCAGTTCGCGCCTGCAATGCGCGTCAGATATCGCTCGGATGCTCCCAAACCAGGCTTCTTCGCCATTTTGCCCTGAGCAGGTCGCGCCGTTCGGGATATTTCTCGTCGAGATAGACGGCGTCGACGACGCGATCGGTTCGGAAGCTGCGAAAATCGCGGCGCAGCTCGCACCATGCGGCCAGGATTCGTACCGCTTCGTGATAGCCGATCGCGATCGGCCAGATCGTGCGCTCGCTGTCGCGGCCGTGTTCGTCCCGATAGCGCAGCGTGATTTTCTTTCCTTCATGAATCTGCGTCCGGGTCCGCGCCATGTCGATGCGATCTGGCTCCCTCTTCCAGCCCGGGCGGGCGCGGCTGGCGGGCTCGAGCACAAAAGGCCGCAAGCGTTCGGGGACGGTTTCGGCGATTTTCGCGATCAGATCGGCGGCCGCGCGGGACAAGACAGCATCGGCATGACCGGCGACCCATTGCGCGCCGAGCACCGCCGCTTCGATCTCATCGGGGGTGAGCATCAGGGGCGGCAGGTCGAACCCCTTCTCCAGAATGTAGCCCATGCCGGCCTCGCCGCGGATCGGTACGCGCTGCTCCATGAGTGTCGCGATGTCGCGGTAGATCGTTCGCTTCGAGGTCTCGAGCTCGGCGGCGATCGCGTCCGCCGTCAGCGGCTTTCGGGTGCGCCGGAGCACCTGGATGATCTGGAACAGACGGTCAGCTCGTCGCATGGGCGTCTCGTGTCTTTTTTCGCGGCCGCCATCCGATGCTGACAGCATGTTGGCAGCAGGTGGCAAGTATACCGGGACAACGATCCAACCAAGGGGATTTTGTCCATGATGATTCTCTACGGCCTCGACCTCTGGACCACAATGTCGCCGCTGCTGACACCACGGTGGCAGCAGGGGATGGCTAGCCTGAAACGCCTGCTCGGAAAATCGGGAGTGCGCTCGTGATCACTGTCTATGGCTTTGGCCCCGGCTTCGGCTTGCCGGAAATCAGCCCTTTTGTGACCAAGACCGAAGTCCAGCTGAAGATGGCGGGCCTCGCCTATCGCAAGGAAAGGGCGAAGCCGACGGCCTCTCCCAAGGGGCAACTGCCCTACATCGAGGATGATGCCGAGGCGATTGCCGATTCCACGTTCATTCGCGCGCACCTCGAAGGCAAGTATGGCTTCGATTTCGATGCCCCGCTCAGTTTGCAGGCGCGCGCGCAAGCCTGGGCGTTCGAGCGAATGATCGAGCACCATCTCTATTGGGCCATGATCGGAGCGCGCTGGGTCGATTCCGAAAATTTTGCCAAGGGGCCGGCGCACTTCTTCGATACGGCGCCGGAGCATTTGCGCGAAAAGCTTCGTGAAGACGCGCAATTCCGCGTTGCCGAGAATTATCTCCTGAGTGGCCTCGGGCGTCACGCTCCGGACGAGGACATCGATCTTGCGGCGCGCTCGCTGTTTGCGCTGTCGGTCCAGCTCGGGGACAAGCCTTACTTGATGGGCGGGGAGCCCTGCGGCACCGATGCCACCGCGTTCGGCGCGCTCGCCGGGATCCTGACGCCGTTCTTCGCCTCGCCATTGCGGGAGCGAGCCGAGCAATTCGGAAATCTCACGGCCTATGTCGACCGGATGATGCTGCAATATTATCCGGAGTTCGCCTGGGCGCCGCTGCGGCAGGCCGCGTGAACTTCAACCGGAGGAAGCGGCAGCGCCCTTCGACGCCGCCAGCTCCGCCTCCAGTTCCGCGATGCGCGCATCGCGGGAGGCGAGCGCCGCCGCCACGTCCGCTGCGTCGAATTTCTGCGGAATATGCTGCGGGCAGTTGGTATCCCATGCGGAAATCCGAAACAGGATCACCTGCTCGGGGCGCGCCTTGTAGCCTTGCGGCATCAGCGATTGCAGGAGCGCGGAATCGTCCTCCACCACGCGCGCCTCGCCCCAGATCTTCACCCGGCGGCGATGGGCATAATCCATCAGGAAGATGTAGGCCTTGCGATTTTCGGACAGGTTGCCCTGCGTGATGTATTGCCGGTTACCGCTGTAATCGGCGAACGCCAGCGTCGTCTTGTCCAGCACCTTGATGAACCCCTTGGGGCCGCCGCGATGCTGGATATAGGGCTGGCCATCGGTGGAGGCGGTCGCGAAATACAGGCTGTTGGCCCCGGTGAGAAACGCCGCAAGGTTGTCGTCGACCTCGGTGCGCCAGCCGCCGCGTTCCTCGACATGGGCATAGGCCGCGCGCGATCCCTTGCGGGTCTGGACGGCCTTCACGGCCGGGGTGAACGCGACGTCGCTGGAATAGGCGTGGCTGTCTGTCATCGGAAGCTCTCCGGGGCATTGTCTCGGGCTCCGGCGGCGATCCGCCGCCCCCACCGGCCAAAATGGCCTTTATCGGAATTTAAACAATCTGCTCAATTGACACTTTATCATTGCAGTATATGAAATAATGCCATGGATCGCATCGATGCCATGCAGGCCTTTGTCGCGGTCGCCGACCTCCAGGGGTTCGCGCCGGCGGCGCGTAAACTCGGGCTTTCGCCGTCGGCCGTGACGCGGCTGATCGCGGCGCTGGAGGATCGACTGGGCGCGCGGTTGTTGCAGCGGACCACGCGATCGGTGGCGTTGACCGATGCCGGCACGCGCTATCTGGAGCGGGCCAAGCGCATCCTGGCAGACGTCGAGGAAGCCGAGACATCCATTCAGGATGAGCGTTCGCGACCAAGCGGGCGGTTGGTGATCTCGGCGCCGATCGGATTCGGCCGCCTCCATGTCAGTCCGGTGGTGTCGGAATATTTGAAGCGTTATCCCGAGGTTTCCTGCGATCTGCGGCTGTCGGATCGCATGATCAATCTGGTGGAGGATGGCGTCGATCTCGCGGTTCGAGTTGGTCACCTGGCTGATTCAAGCCTGGTGGCGCGCCATGTCGGCGAGATGCGGCGCATCGTGGTCGCGTCTCCCCGATACCTCAAAGCCCATGGCGAACCGAAAACGCCCGAGGCGATCTCATCGCATCAAACCATCCAGTTCGGCGGGATGACGGCGGGGCCGGATTGGCGTTTTGTCAGGGATGGAAGCGAAATTCGCGTCGCGCCGATGGCGCGCTTTGCCACCAACAGCGCGGACGCCGCGATCCAGTATGCCGCGCAGGGCGGCGGCTTGACGCGGGTGATGGCCTATCAGGCGGCGGACGCCATCAAGGGCGGCCGGCTGAAGATCGTGCTGGCGAAGTTCGAGCAGCCCGTGCTGCCGATCCACGTCGTCTATCCGACGTCGCGGCTGCTGTCGGCAAAAGTGCGCACCTTCATCGATCTCGTGGTCGAGGTCAGCGACTGGCATTTTGGGTAGGCGCCGTCACTCCTTCTTCTTCACCACGCGAAACGTCCCGTTCGCCCGCGCGATGGCGGCGCCGTCGGCAGTGACAAGACATTGCGCGAAGCAAAGCGTCCCGCCGGTCTTGATCACGTCGGTCTCGACCGTGAGCCACTGCCCGATCTGGGCGCTGCTGATGAAATCGATCGACATGCTGACCGTCACCAGCGAATGGGCGCCGCGCATTTTGTGGCCGCAACTGTGCCCCATGGCCTTGTCCGTCAGCGCGGCAATCAACCCGCCATGGACGAAGCCGCGCGCGTTGGTATGCGGCGTGGCGAGCCGAAGTCCCAGGATGATCGCGTCAGGCGTTTGCTTCGAATAGATCGGCTCCCAGGGATCGGTGAGCGGGCTACGCCGGGTTTGCCGCTCGAAACCCTCGGGGATGTCGGAAGCGATCATTCGAAGCGTTCCGTGAATGGCGATGCACGCCATTGAACGCGATTGGGAAGCGAATTGCACCGCTTACAAAGTTTAAAACAGATTTCGGCTGCGGCTTACTTTTTTACTCATAGGGTCGCCGCGATCCTGGTCGTCGATTGACCCTTCGCAAGCCTTGGCTTCATGGCATATCGCCACAAGGGCCGGGCATTCGGTGGATAAGGCGCGCTGCCCTAATACGGCAGGCCGACGTAATTTTCCGACAGCGAGGCCGACGCCGCTTTCGAGTTGACGAGATAATTCAGCTCGGCAAGCTGGATTTTCGCGCCAAACCCTTCGGTGTCGGGAAACCGGTGCATCATCGCGGTCATCCACCACGAGAAACGGACCGCTTTCCAGACCCGCGCCAGCGCTTTCTCCGAATAGGCGTCGATGCCGGCGGAGGATTTCTCGTCGTAATACTCCTGCAAGGCGTGTGCGAGAAAATGCACGTCGCTGGCGGCGAGGTTCAGCCCCTTGGCGCCCGTCGGCGGCACGATATGGGCGGCGTCGCCGGCCAGAAACATCCGCCCGAACCGCATCGGCTCGGCGACGAAACTACGCAGCGGCGCGATGCTCTTTTCGATCGAGGGGCCGGTGACGAGCTTGTCCGCCGCCTCCTGATCCAGCCGGCGCTTCAGTTCATCCCAGAACCTGTCATCCGGCCATTGATCGATGTGATCGTCGAGGCTGCATTGCACGTAATAACGGCTGCGGCGCATCGAACGCATGGTGCAGAGCGCAAATCCGCGCGCATGATTGGAGTAGATCAGTTCGTGGGAGACCGGCGGGGTCTCCGACAAAATCCCGAGCCAGCCGAACGGATAGACCCGCTCGAACGTTTCGATCGCGGAGGGCTTGACGCTGGCGCGGCTGACACCATGGTAACCGTCGCACCCGGCGATGAAGTCGCAGGCGATCTCGCCGGCAACGCCGTCCTTCACGTAGGACACGCGCGGGCGATCGCTGTCGAAATCATGCGGCTTGACGTCGGCGGCCTCATAAATCGTGGTCAGACCGGCCGCACGCCGCGCATTCATCAGGTCGAGCGTTACTTCGGTCTGGCCGTAGATCATCATCGTCTTGCCGGTGGCCGCCTTCAGATCGATCCGGTGGCGTCGCCCGCCGAAGGCAAGCTCGATGCCGGCATGAACAAGGCCCTCGCGGTGCGCGCGTGCCCCGGCGCCCGCTTCATCGAGCAGTGCGACCGTACCTTCCTCAAGAAGACCCGCGCGAATGCGGCCGAGCACATACTCCGGCGTGTGGCGTTCCAGAATTACGTTGTCGATTCCGCAGGTGTGAAGCAGTTGCCCCAGCAGCAATCCCGCCGGCCCCGCGCCAACGATTGCTACTTTTGTCCGCAACACTTGCTCCCTTGATTATTTTAGGCTTGAACTTGGTCGCTCGCGGACGTGGCCGCGTGCAGCTTGAAATGATAATTATATCATATAACAATATCTGCAAGGGGCCGTCGAAGCCCCGCTTCCTGGAGGGGAGATGATGTCAATGAGGAAGACGCTCCTGGCGCTGCTACTGGCCGCCAGCGTGTCGCCCGCGTTCGGGCAGGAAAAGACCTTCGAACTGAAATTGTCGCACTGGGTGCCGGCATCGCATCCGCTGCAAAAGGCACTTGAGGACTGGGGCGCCGCCGTCGAGAAGGAATCCGGCGGCACGATCAAGTACAAGGTTTTTCCCGCGCAGCAACTCGGCAAGGCCTTTGACCACTACGACATGGCCCGCGACGGCATCGCCGACGTCACTTACATCAATCCGGGCTATCAGCCCGGCCGCTTCCCGATCATCGGCGCCGGCGAACTTCCCTTCCTGATGTCGGACGCCAAGGGCGGCTCGATGGGGCTGGATGCCTGGTACCGGAAATACGCCGAGAAGGAGATGAAGGACGTCAAGTTCTGCCTGGCCTTCATCCATGCGCCGTCATCGTTCCACTCGCGCACCAGGAAAATACTCGTGCCCGACGACGTCAAGGGCATGAAGGTCCGTCCCGCCGACGCCACAATAGCGAATTTCGTGACGCTGCTCGGCGGCACCAACGTCCAGTCCTCGGCGCCGGAGGTTCGTGACATCATCGAGCGCGGCGTTGCCGACGCCGTTACCTTCCCGTGGGGATCGCTGGTTCTGTTCGGCATCGACAAGGTGACGAAGTATCACATGGACGCGCCGCTCTATGTCACGACATTCGCCTTCGTCATGAACAAGGACAAATACAACCAGATGTCCGACCGCCAGAAGAAGGCGATCGACGACAACTGCAATACGGAAGCCGCCGGCCGCGTCGGCGGACCCTGGGGCAAGTTCGAGGACGCGGGCCTCGACAAGGTGAAGGCGGAAGCGGGTCAGGAAGTCTACACGTTGACGCCGGAGCAGACGGTGCTGTGGAAGAAGGCGTCCGAGCCGCTGGTCAAGACCTGGGGTGACAGCGTCAAGAAGACCGGAACCGATCCGGACGCGGCGATGGCCGAACTGCGGGCCGCTCTCGCCAGGTACAACGCCTTGACGCAGTAACAACCCCTTGCACAGTGACACGGCGGCGATTTTCTTTCGCCGCCGTGCTCTTCCCCTGCAATCCCGAAATTCGTGTGGAGCGGAAATGAAGCGCACGTCTATGGATCGTTTCATCGACACGATCGAATGGATTGCGGCCGGATTCGTCGGCATCGTCGCCGCCAACATCTTCATCGCGGTACTGCTGCGCAATCTCTTCAGCTATTCGATCCCTGATTCCTTCGACATCGGGCGTCTCTTGCTCGGCATCCTCATTTTCTGGGGCATCGCCGCCACCAGCTACCGCGGCACTCACATCACCGTCGACCTGATCTGGGGCAATGTCGGCCCGAAATACCAGCGGATGATCGACGTTTTTGCGACGCTGGTTCTGTTGTTCGTGGTGACGGTGCAGACCTGGACGCTGTTCGACAAGGTGCGCGGCACCTATAACGACAATGTCACGACATTCGACATGCACATGCCGACCTGGCCGTTTTTCGCGGTGGCGTGGGCCGGCGATGTTTCCGCGGTGCTTCTGATCGCGATCCGCACCTGGCGGCTGATCTTCCATCCCGAAGAGATGCACGACCCCAAGATCACGGGCACGGAGTGAGGGCGGCATGAGCACCGATGCGGTCGCCATCCTGGGGTTTGTCGCGCTGTTCGCGCTGATGTTGCTGCGCGTGCCGGTCGGCATGGCGATGGGCCTCGTCGGCGTCTCCGGCTTCGGCTATCTGGTCGGCGGCACGCCGGCGCTGAAACTGGTCGGCCAGACCTCGATGCGCACGGTCACCGACTACACCTTCGGCGTCATTCCGATGTTCCTCTTGATGGGGACCTTCGTCTCCAATTCCGGCATGAGCCGCGACCTGTTCCGCGCCGCCAACGGTTTTGTCGGCCATCTGCGCGGCGGCCTCGGGATCGCGACCGTCGCGGCGTGCGGCGGCTTTGCCGCGATCTGCGGCTCGTCGGTGGCAACGGCGGCGACATTTTCGGCCGTGGCCTATCCGGAGATGCGCCGCTTCGGCTATCCGCAATCCTTTGCCACCGGCGTGATCGCGGCCGGCGGCACGCTCGGGGCCATGCTGCCGCCCTCGACCGTGCTCGCGGTCTACGGCATCATCACCGAGCAGGACATCGGCAAGCTGTTCATCGCCGGTATCATTCCCGGCCTGCTCGCGATGACCATGTACATGATCACCATCGCGCTGATCGGCTATTTCCGGCCGGGTTTCCTGCCGACCGGTGCGCAAACCACCTGGCGCGAGCGGTTCGCCGGGCTGAGAGACATCTGGGCGCCGGTGCTGCTGTTCGTGTTTGTCATTGGCGGACTTTACGGCCTGCCGTTTCTGCCGCGATTCACCCCGACCGAAGCGGGTGGCGTCGGCGCCACCGGCGCGTTCCTGATCGGCGTGTTCACCGGACGACTGGACAAGGACAAGATCCTCGCCTCGCTGTTGCAGGCGACGCGCACGGCGGCGGCCGTGTTCACGGTGCTGATCGGCGCGTTGATTTTCGGATATTTCCTCACGGTGACGCAGACCCCGCAAAAGGTCACGGAATTTCTCACCGGGCTTGGCCTGGGCAGCTACGGCGTGCTTGCCGTCATCATGGTGATGTATCTCGTGCTCGGCTGCCTGATGGACGCGATGGCGATGATCATCCTGACGGTACCGATCATCTTTCCGGTGATCTCCCATCTCGGCTTCGACCCGATCTGGTTCGGCGTCATCATCGTGATGACGGTGGAGCTTGGGCTCATCCATCCGCCGGTCGGAATGAACGTCTTCGTGATCAAGAGCGTCGTCAAGGACGTGTCCTTCACCACGATCTTCAAGGGCGTGATCCCGTTCGTGGCGACGGATATCGTCCGTCTGGTGATTCTGATTGTATTTCCGTTGCTGGCGACCTGGTTGCCGCAACAGATGATGGTTCGCTAATCCTGTCCCCTTGCGAACAAGAAGGTTCGGGTGATCCATGGAACCTGCGCTTCAAACCAGATATGTCTTCACCATCACCGCCCACATCGGCAGCGTGACGTCGGCCGGCGACATCGGCACCGGCGTGCGCCGGATCATTCCGATCACCGGCGGCGAGGTAAGGGGCAAGGACGTCAACGGCAAGGTCTGCGCGTTCGGCGCAGACTTCCAGATCGTCCGGCCCAACGAGCTGATCGAGCTGGAGGCGAAATACGCGTTTCAGACCGACGACGGCGCGGTGATCTACGTCGAGAACAGGGGTATCCGTTTCGGCCCCGTCGAACTGCTGCAGAAGCTGAAGCGCGGCGAACCCGTCGATCCCGGGCTGATCTATTTCCGAACCGTACCGAGGTTCGAGACGGGGGCTGAAAAATACCGCTGGCTGATGGAAAGCCTGTTCGTCGCATCCGCGGCGCGCCACGCCGACCGCGTCGTCATCGACGTGCATCAGGTGTTGTGAAGCGTCCGAGGGCAGCAGCCAAGACCGATTTTCCGTCGATGCGAGCCAATGGGTCGCGCGAATGCGCGCCCGATGACAGGCTCCGCGAAGCAATCCATCGATCGGCGAGGAAGTCTGGATTGCTTCGTCGCTGCGCTCCTCGCCATGGCGGCATTGGAGGGGTGGGCCTTCTTGACTCCATCCCAATTAGTTATAAAACATAACTATTCTGCGCAGGAACCAATAAGCCCATGGGAAACGCCGCTTCCGCCGCAACCGGTTCATCCGAACTGCTCAGGATCGAGCAGTCGGGCGCGGTGCTGTCCGTGGGTCTCAACCGTCCGGCCAAGCGCAACGCGCTCAACGACGGCATTATCCTTGCGATCGGGGATTGCTTTTCGAAACTTCCGGAAGGAATCGGGGCCGTGGTGGTCCATGGCATCGGCGATCATTTCTCCTCCGGTCTCGATCTGTCGGAACTGACCGAGCACGATGCGACGGATGGCCTGCGGCATTCCCAGATGTGGCATCGGGTATTCGACCGCATTCAATATAGCCGCGTGCCCGTCATCGCCGCGCTTCGCGGCGCGGTGATCGGCGGCGGGCTGGAACTCGCCTGCGCCGCGCATATTCGCGTCGCCGAGCCGAGCGCCTATTTCGCGCTTCCCGAGGGCCAGCGCGGCATCTTTGTCGGCGGCGGCGGATCGGTGCGCCTGCCGCGCCTGATCGGCGTCAGCAGAATGACCGACATGATGCTCACCGGGCGGGTTTATTCGGCGACCGAGGGTGCGGCTTACGGCTTCGCGCAATATCTTGTCGAGGAGGGCCGGGCGCTGGCCAAGGCGATGGAGCTCGCCGCAGGAATCGCGAAGAACGCACCGCTGACGAATTTTGCGGTGCTGCAGGCACTGCCGATGATCGCCGAGGCCAATCCGCAAACCGGCCTCTTGATGGAGTCCCTGATGGCAACGGTGGCGCAGAGCGACAAGGAGGCGAAGCTGCGGATCCGCGCATTCCTCGACCGCAAGACCGCCAAGGTAAAGCCCACCTGACATGAGCGCCAAACCCGACATCGCTGGACTGCCCGAAGGCGCCGCGCCGGCGGCCGGCGGCAAGGGACGTCCGCTGCGCGCGATTTCGTTCTGCGACCCCGCAGTGTCGATCGAGCGCCGCGCCGACGGCACGATCTATCTCCGGCCAAAAACGGCGCTGGGCGACTATCCGGCCCGGCTGACCGACCGGCTGCTTCACTGGGCGGAGGCCGCGCCGAACCGTATCTTTATGGCGGAGCGCGACCCGGGCGGCGGCTGGCGGCAAATCACTTACGCCGAACTATTGGCCTCGAGCCGGCATATCGCCTCCAGCCTGCTCGCGCGCGATCTTTCCGCCGAGAGGCCGGTTCTCATCCTCTCCGGCAATTCGATCGACCACGCGCTGGTGGCGTTCGGCGCGTTATATGCCGGGATTCCGTTCTGCCCGGTGTCGCCGGCCTATTCGCTGGTGTCGAAGGATTACGGCAAGCTTTCCTATCTGATGAAGCTTCTGACCCCGGGCCTGGTGTTCGCCGACGACGCGGAGAAGTTCGCCGACGCGCTTGAAGCCAACGTTCCGGCGGGAACCGAGATCGCCGCCTCCTTTGGCGCGCTGCGCAGCCGCGATGTGACCATGCTCGCCGATTTGATGGCGAGCCCGCTGCATCCCGGCCTCGATGCGGCGCATCGGGCCATCGGCCCGGAGCGAATCGCGAAATTCCTGCTGACGTCGGGTTCGACCGGCAATCCGAAGGCGGTGATCAATACCCAGCGGATGATCTGCGCCAATCAGGTGATGATCCGCGAAACCATGGCGTTCCTGAAGGACGAGCCGCCGGTGATCGTCGACTGGCTGCCGTGGAACCACACCTTTGGCGGCAATCACAATATCGGGCTGACGCTCTACAATGGCGGTTCGATGTATCTCGATGCCGGCAAGCCGATGCCCGGCGGCATTGAAGAGACAGTGCGCAATCTTCGCGAGATCTCGCCGACGGTCTATTTCAACGTCCCGAAGGGTTATGAAGCGCTGCTGCCCTATCTGCGGGATGATGCCGCGCTGCGCGCGAAATTCTTTCATCGGCTGCACGCGATGTTCTTCTCGGGTGCGGCGCTGTCGCCGTTCGTCTGGAACAGCCTCGACGAACTGGCGGTGCAGGAGACGGGCTTTCGCGTCCCGATGCTCACCGGGTTAGGCGCGACCGAAACCGCGCCGTTTTTCATGTCGGCAAACCCCGCCACCAGCCGCTCCGGCCATGTCGGGCTTCCGGTGTCCGGCAACGATGCAAAGCTCGTTCCCAACAACGGCAAGCTCGAGGTTCGCGCCAGCGGACCGAATGTCACGCCGGGCTATTGGCGCCAGCCTGAGCTGACGGCTGCCGCCTTCGACGAGGAAGGCTTTTATAAATTCGGCGATGCGATCAAGCCGGCCGTGCCGGAGGATTTCAACGCCGGGTTCGACTTCGACGGCCGCATCGCCGAGGATTTCAAGCTGGCCAGCGGCACCTGGGTCAGCGTCGGACCCTTGCGCGCGCGCTTCATCGCCGCCTGCGCGCCGCTGGCGCGCGATGTCGTGATCGCCGGCATCAACCGCGACGAGGTATCGGCGCTGATCGTCCTCGATCTCGACGGCTGCCGTCTCGTCAATCCAACGCTTCCGCTCGACGATCTCGCCGCGACCGCCTCCGATCCCCTGATCCGCGAAGCGTTCCGCCAGCGATTTGCAAGATTTCTGGCGACTTCGACAGGTTCTTCGACGCGGATTACCCGCGCGCTTCTTCTCGATGCGCCGCTGTCGATCGATCGCGGCGAAGTCACCGACAAGGGTTCGATCAACCAGCGCGCGGTGCTCGATCACCGCAGCCATTTGATCGACGCGCTTTATTCGCCAACGCCGGCCGCAGACGTGATAACGGCTTAACCAGCAAGAGCATTCGCATTCAGGAGGACACCATGCAGTTGAAGGATCAGGCCGCCATCGTCACCGGTGGGGCATCGGGATTGGGGGCTGCCACCGCGCGCAGGCTTGCAAGCCAGGGTGCCAGGGTTGCCGTGTGCGACCTCAACGCCAAGCTCGCCGAAACCGTCGCCGCCGAAATCGGCGGCGTGGCCGTGATCTGCGACGTCGCCGACGCGGCCTCGGCGGAAGCCGCCGTCGCTGCTGCCGCCAAGGCCCACGGTCCGGCGCGAATCCTGGTGAATTGCGCCGGCATCGGCATCGCCAAGCGGGTGATCGGCCGCGACGGGCCGATGCCGCTCGGCGAATTCGACAAGGTGATCAGGGTCAACCTGATCGGCTCGTTCAACATGCTGCGGCTTGCGACCGCGGAAATGTCGAAACTGGAGCCGCTTTCGACCGGCGAGCGGGGCGTCGTGATCTCCACCGCGTCGATCGCGGCCTATGACGGCCAGATCGGGCAGTCGGCCTATTCGGCCTCGAAGGGCGGCATCGTCGCGATGACGCTGCCGATCGCGCGCGAACTGGCGCAGTTCGGCATCCGGGTGCTGACGATCGCGCCGGGGCTGTTCCTGACGCCGCTTCTGGCCAATCTGCCGCAGGAGGCCCAGGACTCGCTCGCCGCGGCGATTCCTTTCCCGCGCCGGCTCGGGCATGCCGACGAATTTGCTTCGCTGGTCCTGCACATGATCGACAACCCCTATCTCAACGGCGAGGTGGTGCGGCTCGACGCCTCGCTCCGCATGGCGCCGCGCTAGGGAGAGCGCATGTTCGTCCATCGCCGCGACGTGCAGATCCAGTGGGGCGATTGCGACCCCGCCAACATCGTCTATTACCCGCGTTACTTCGAGATGTTCGACAACTCGACCTCGATCATGTTCGAGGCGGCCGGCTTCTCCAAGCAGGACATCATCGGCAAGTATGGCCTTGTCGGCATTCCCATGGTGGATACACGGGCGAAATTCTATATTGCCTCGACCCACGGCGACTGGATCACGATCGAAAGCCGGGTCGAGAGTTTCAAGCGCTCGAGCTTCGAGGTGACCCACAAGGTCTTCAAGGGCGAGGCGCTGGCGATCGAGGCCTTCGAGACCCGCGTGCTGGTCGGGCGTCACCCGGACGATCCCGCGCGGCTGAAATCGGCCGCGGTGCCGGAGGAAATCATTGCGAAATTCATGCGGGGCTGAACGCAGCCGGCGCATGATCTAAAGAAGGGGCTGAATCGTCCGCCGATTTTGATTAGACCATGAATGACATCCACGGGAGGAAACCATGAAGAAGCTCTGTCTGTCGGCCGCGCTCGTCGCGGTGGCGCTCGCGTTGCCGGCGTTGCCCGCGGGCGCGCAGACCAGTGAGATCACCATCGGCATCTCGATCTGCACCACCGGGCCCGCGGCGGCGCTAGGCATTCCCGAGCGCAATGCGCTTGAGTTCGTGCCGAAGGAGATTGGCGGCGTGCCGCTCAAGGTGATCGTTCTCGACGACGGCGGCGACCCGACCAACGCCACCACCAATGCGCGGCGCTTCGTCACCGAATCCAGGGCCGATATCATCATGGGCTCGTCGACGACGCCGCCGACCATCGCCGTGTCCAACGTCGCCAACGAGGCAGGCATTCCCCATTTCGGCCTGGCGCCGTTCCCGGTCTCGCCGGAGCGCGCGAAATGGTCGGTGGTGATGCCGCAGCCGGTTCCGATCATGGGCAAGGTGCTGTACCAGCACATGAAGGCGCACAACGTCAAAACCGTCGGCTATATCGGCTACTCCGATTCCTACGGCGACCTCTGGTTCAACGACTTCAAGACGCAAGCCGTGCCGATGGGGATGACGCTGGTCGACGAAGAGCGCTTTGCGCGGCCTGATACCTCGGTCGCGGGGCAGGTGCTGAAGCTCGTCGCCGCCAATCCCGATGCGATCCTGGTCGGGGCGTCCGGTACCGCGGCGGGCTTGCCGCAGACGGCGCTGCGCGAGCGCGGCTACAAGGGGCTGATCTACCAGACCCATGGCGCTGCCAGCATGGATTTCATCAGGATTGCCGGGCCTGCGGCCGAAGGCGTGATCATGGCGTCGGGTCCGGTGATGAATCCGGAAGGCCAGCCCGACAGCGCGCTGACCAAGAAGCCGGGTCTTGCGCTCAACACCGCTTACGAAGCCAAATATGGCCCCAACAGCCGCAGCCAGTTCGCGGGGCATTCCTACGATGCGTTCGAAGTCCTCAAGCGCGTCATCCCGGTCGCCTTGAAGACCGCCAAGCCCGGGACGCCGGAATTCCGCGAGGCGATCCGTCAGGCCTTGCTGAGCGAGCACGAACTCGCCGCCAGCCAGGGCGTCTACAACTGGACCGAAAAGGACCGCTCCGGCCTCGACGATCGCTCGCGCATCATCCTGACGGTGAAGGACGGCAAATACGTGCCGGCGATGTGAGGGGACAGACCTGCCGCAGCCGTCATGGCCTGGCAGGAGGAGCGCGCACGGTCCGTGCCAGGCGCGGCCCGTGCGCTGTGATGACGCCGGGGGTTTCCCGGGGCGTCCAGCGCGTGTCTCTGTTGCTTCGCCAAGCGCGGAGGCGCGGCGGCAACCGGGCGGATGCCGCCGAACCGGCGCGATTGACCATCCGTCCAGTTTCAAGAACCTTGATTGATACTTTGGGTTGCTGCTAAATTAATCACCTCTGCGCAGGTTTGCTCGACGGGGGCAACGGCCTTGATACCCTGGAAAATCCTGGCGCTCGCGGCCCTTGCCTGCGGCACGGCGGCGGTCGCCGTGGGGGCATCGTTTCATTTTGGAATGGCGGATTGGTCGGGCCGGGGGCAACCTCCGGTACCTGGCGCCATGTCGTCCATTGCCGTCGCCGCGCTGGGACGCGTCGAACCCCAAAGCGAGATCATCAATCTCGGGCCGGGCGTGTCGCCCGAGCGGTTGGTCGCGCTGCTGGTCGGGCGCGGAGACTTCGTCAGCAGCGGGCAAGTGCTCGGCTATCTCGGCGGCTATTCCGAACAGATCGCCCAGCGCGATGTATTCAAGGCGCAGCTTGAAGAGGCGACCGCAAAGCTTGCGGCCCAGACCGAACTGGATCAGGCCCGGATCGAGAGCGCCGAAATCAAACTCAGGCAGGTCCAGGAAATCGGGCCGCTCCGGATCGATGCGCAGGAGGCGACGGTAGCGAACCTGGAAGCGGTGCTGAAGAACGACAAGGAGATTCTGGCGGCCCAGCTTGAGCTCTCGGAGAAGGGCGCGACCACCGTGCGATTGCGCGATAATCAGCAAACGCAGGTAGTCCGGGGACAAGCGGATCTGGATATCGCGCGCGCGCGGCTTGCCGAATTCACGCGGCAGTTCGAACTCGACAAGGCGGACGCCGAAACACAGATCAAACTGGCGCGCGCCACGCTGTTGCGCGCAAAGGCCGATATTCCGATCAACTCGCTCAAGCAGCAAATCGCGCTTGCCGAAGCGCGCGCCGGCAAACTCACCCTGGTTGCGCCGATCAGCGGTCGTATCCTCAACATTCTCGTCAAGCCCGGAGAGCAGGTAGGGACCGGGGCGATCCTTTCCATGGGCGATACGACGACGATGCGCGTGGTGGCGGAAGTTTACGAGACCGATATCGCCCGGGTGCGCCTCGATCAGCGGGCCATCGTCAACAGCCGGGCATTGCCAAATCCGGTCGGCGGCAAGGTGGTCCGGATCGGCAACATGATATTCAAGAACGACGTTCTCAATGTTGATCCTGCGGCTCGCGCCGATGCGCGAGTGGTCGAGGTATGGATCGAGCTGGACGACGCGACGGCTACCGGGAACATGACAAATCTGACGGTCGACGTCGTCATCAACCCTTCAGGCACGCAAATCTCGGAATCGCGATGAGCCTCGTGATCGCGCTGCGCATGCTGGGTCATGAGAAGGGCCGCAGCGCCTTGGCGATCGGCGGCATCACGGTCGCGCTCCTCCTCGTCTTCCTGCAACTCGGTTTTTATTTTTCGGTGCCGAAAGGAGGCATGCTGATCTACAATTCGATGCGTTTCGACATTCTGCTCGTTTCGAAAAACTACGTCTATCAGTCGGAGACGTCGGATTTTCCGCGCCGCCGCCTGTTTCAGGCGCAGTCGCTGCCGGAGGTGACCGAGGCCATCGGATTTTACCAGGCCAGCGGCGAGTGGATGGACGCGGCACGCGGCACTGCCCGGGATGTGTTCGTCATGGCCTATGATCCCCATAAATCGGTCTTCGACGTCGCCGACATCGATCGGCAGAGCGAAGTTCTGCGCCGTCCCGACGTCGTGCTGGTGGATAGCGCAACGCGCAAGGAATTCGGGGAGCTCAAAACCGGCAGGATCGTTGAAATTGAACGGCGAGCCGAGGAGATCGCGGGCACCTACAGACTTGGCACTGGCTTCGTCGGACTTGGCGCCGTCATCACCAGCGACCTCAATTTCACGCGGATATTTCCGGGCCGGAGCCTCGCCGAGGTCAATCTTGGCTTGCTGAGGCTAAGGCGCGGCGCGAACCCCGATGATGTCGCCGCGAGGTTGCGACAAATCCTGCCCGCCGACACCATGCCAATGACCAGGGCGGAGCTGACGGCGCGCGAAGTGGAGTATTGGACGACCCGGACGTCAACCGGGCTGCTATTCGGGTTCGGCGCGGTCATTGCCTTCGTCGTCGGATTGGTGATCATGAACCAGGTCCTTGCGACGCAAATCCTCCGACAGCTCCCGCAATATGCGACACTCAAGGCTATCGGCTACACGGATCGCCAGCTGCGCCGGATCGTGCTGGTTCTGTCCTCCGCCATGGCGACGATCGGCTATTTTCCCGCGCTGCTGTTCGCCCTCGTGATCTACGCGCTGTTGCGGCATGCGACCCTGCTTCCGATCGACATGACGCTCACTCGGATCGCGATGGTCCTTGGCATCGCATGGGGCATGTCGGCCGTGTCGGCGCTGATGTCCGTTCGCGTCTTGCAGCGCGCGGATCCGGTGGATCTCTTTTAGCCATGTGGCGCCGGCTTCGGGCAATCCAGACCGCGCTGGCCATGGGCCCGGTCCCGCTGGCCTGGCGCAACGTTACTTCCGACAAGCGCCGCCTGGCGCGCTCGGCGGGCGGCATCGCGTTTGCGGTGGTGCTGATGCTGGTCGAACTCGGATTCCGCAACGCCTTCCTCGACAGTGCCCTTGAGGTCATCCGCCATATCGACGGTGACATCGTCATCGTAAGCTCCACCAAATATCGAACCGGCCGCAAGGATGCGTTCTCGCGGCGGCAGCTTTACGAGGCGCGCGCCATATCGGGCGTCGCCTCCGTCCGACCGATCTACGGCAATGTTTCGGCCTGGAAAAATCCCCAGACGCAGCGGAGTTTTGCGGTAACCGTCTTCGGTTTCGATCCTGACGCGCCACCCTGGATTTGGCCCGAACTGGACGAACGGCTCGATGCCCTCAGGCAACCCGACACGGTCTTGTTTGACAGCCGCGCGCGCCGCTTTCTCGGCTACGCCGGCGCGGGTACCGAAACCGAACTCGGCGGGCGGACAGTCCATGTGGTGGGCACGTTCCCGCTGGGGCCGGATTTCCTTGCCGCCGGCACCGTCATCACCAGCGACCGCAATTTTCTGAAGTGGTTTGCGGATCACCAGCTGGCGCCGGCCGATCTGGCCGATGTGGAGTTTGGCGTCGTCAAGGTTGCGCGCGGTGCTGACGTCGCCGAGGTTCAGGCCGCGCTGCGCCGCGCACTGTCTCCCGCGGTGCGGACGCTGACGAAGGCGGAGCTCGTCGCGCTCGAAACCACTTTCCAGATCAGGACATCGTCGGTAGGGCCGATATTCGATCTCGGCGCGGTCATAGGCTTTGTCGTCGGCATGCTGATTGCCTATCAAATTCTCTACACCGACCTCAGTGACCAGATTACGCAGTATGCGACCTTGAAAGCGATAGGTTTCGAACGCGGCTACCTGGTGCGCAGCGTGCTGCAGCAAGCGGGCCTGTATGCGCTGGCCGGCCTGCTGCCGGCATGGGCGATCGCGCTGTTACTTTACCATATCATCGGTGAGATCGCATTGCTGCCGATGCGCATGACGTTCGGTCTCGTTGCCACCAGCGCGACGCTGACGATCCTGATGTGCCTGCTTTCCGCTCTGGTGGCCGTCAGGCGCGTCATCAACGCCGATCCGGCCGAGGTATTCTGATGGACTGGTCCGGCACGAAGGCGGCTACGCTCGACAAGCCCAGCGTTGTCAGGGTCTCGCGGGTCGACCATTATTTTGGCCAGGGCGATGCGCGCAACCAGGTTCTGTTCAACAATTCTTTGGACATCAAGGCCGGCGAGCTCGTGGTGATGACCGGTCCCTCCGGATCCGGAAAAACGACCCTGCTTACGTTAATCGGCGCCCTGCGCTCGGTTCAAAGCGGTCAAATCGAGGTCATGGGCAAAGACCTGTCGTCGCTGTCGCCGCACGAGCTTGTCTCGGTGCGCCGAAACATCGGCTTCATCTTTCAAATGCACAATTTGTTCGAGTCGCTGACCGCACTCGAGAATGTCAAGCTGGCGCTGCAGCTTGGCAATTGTCCCGCACCGGAAATGCACCAGCGCTGCATGGCAACACTCGACCGTCTCGGACTGGCGCATCGCAGCGGCTACAAGCCGCGGGCGCTGTCTGGAGGACAGCGGCAGCGCGTTGCCGTCGCGAGGGCTCTCGTCAACAAGCCGGGATTGATCCTCGCCGACGAACCCACCGCGGCCCTCGACAAGGAATCGAGCCGCATCGTCACCGGAATCCTGAAGGAGCTGACGGTCGAGCATGATTGTACGGTATTGATGGTCACGCATGACACGCGACTGATCGAACTCGCCGATCGCGTCGTCAACATGGTTGACGGAGCCATCGCGTCGAATGTCGTTTTGACGGAAGCGGTCGTCGTGTGCGAATTCCTCCGCGGTCTGTCGTTGTTCGACAGGCTGTCGCCAGCGGAGCTGACCCACGTCGCGGCCAAGATGAAGCATGTTCGCTTTGCGAAAGATGACGTCATCATTCGCGAGGGCGATCCGGGAACCGACTTCTTTCTCATCCGGAGCGGATCGGTCGACGTCTCGCGGACGTCCATCGCAACCCGGTCCACCGACAATCTGGCGCTGCTCGGGCAGGGGAATTGTTTCGGCGAACAGGCCCTTATTACCGATGAGCCCCGCAACGCCACCGTTGTCGCGCGAGAGGATCTGGAGGTCTACACGCTCGGCAAGGACGACTTCCGCGAGGCGGTTGCCGCAAGCCCCAGCTTCCGCGAACAGCTTCACAAGATCATTTTCCAGCGGCAATAGCGCTGGATGAAATCAAAAGCAGCTGTTCCAGACGGGGCGCGTCGCTGGAGCAAGGGCCGATCTAACTTCCGCTCGCGGCTTCCTGCGCAAAGCCGAGATAGCTCGCCGCGACGCGCGCATTGGCCGCGACGTCCCTTGCCGATCCATTCAGGATGAATTCGCCGAGTTCCATCACATAGGCGCGGTCGGCGATTTGAAGCGCGGCCTGTGCGTTCTGCTCGACCAGCAGCACCGACACGCCGCCGGCGCGCAACTCGCCGATGGTGCGGAAGATGTCGGCGACGATGATCGGGGCCAGGCCAAGACTCGGCTCGTCCAGCATCAACAGCTTCGGCGCGCCCATCAAGGCGCGGCCCATCGCCAGCATTTGCTGTTCGCCGCCGGACAATGTTCCCGCGAGCTGCCTGCGCCGCTCCTTCAGCCGCGGAAACAGCGTGTATACGCGCTCGATCGATGTCGCGGCGATATGCTTGGCGATCCGGAACGCGCCGAGCCTGAGATTGTCCTCGACGTTCATGGTGGCGAACAATTCGCGATGCTCCGGCACCAGGCTCAGGCCGGCCCCGACCCGGTCCTCGATCTCGAGCCGCGCCATGTCCTGGCCTGCAAACCTCACGCGGCCGCTGACGGGCAGGATCCCCATGATGGCGTTCAACAGCGTGGTCTTGCCGGCGCCGTTGGCGCCAATGATCGTGACAATCTCGTTCGCCGCGACATCGAGCGAGACCCCGCGGACGGCCTCGACCTTGCCATAGGCGATGTGGGCCTCGGTGACCTGCAATAGCGCGGGCGGTCCGGAATTCATGCAACGGCTCCGAGATAGGCCCTGATCACCTCTGGATTGGCTTTGATCGCCTCCGGTGTGCCTTCCGCAATCTTGGTGCCGAAGTCGAGCACCACGACGCGATCGGCGAGATCCATCACGAATCCCATGTCGTGTTCCACCAGCAGCACCGACATGCCGCCGTCGCGAAGCTCGCGCAGCAGGCCGGCGAGCCGCTGCTTTTCCATATGCCGCAGGCCCGCGGCCGGCTCGTCGAGCAAAAGCAGCATCGGATCGACGCAGAGCGCGCGCGCGATCTCGACGATGCGCTGCTGGCCAAGCGACAGGCTGCCGGCCAGCGCGTCGATTTGCCCGCCAAGGCCCACCCGCTCGATCTGGCGCGCCGCTTCCGCCAGCAGCTTTGCCTCGTCCGACCGGTCGAGGCGGAACATGCTGGCGAGCGCGCCGGCCTGTCCGCGCAGATGCGCGCCGATCGCGACGTTTTCCAGAACCGTCATGTCCGGCACCAGTTTGACATGCTGGAAGGTTCTGGCGATGCCCAGCCTTGCGACTTGCTGCGGCGGCGCGTTGTCGAGCTTCCTGCCGAGCACGGAGATCGTGCCGCCGGAGGCGGTGAGCACGCCGGTAATCAGGTTGAAGGTCGTGCTCTTGCCGGCGCCGTTGGGGCCGATCAGGGCGACGATTTCGCGCGCCTTTACGTCGAAGGAGACGTCGTTGACGGCGATCACGCCGCCGAACTGCTTGCGGGCATTGTCGATCTGCAGGAGGACGTCGGGAGCGGCCTTGTCCCGCGCGCGGGGAGGCAAGGTCAGCGATGGATCGGGCCGCTTGCGGTTTGGCTTGAAGGGCAGTCGCGCCGTCAGCCACGGCCACACGCCGGTCGGCGCCAGCTGCAGCAGGATCACCAGCAGGATGCCGAACACGATGGTCTCGAGCTGGCCTTCGCCGTGAAACACAAGCGGCAAATAGCTCTGAAGAACTTCCTTCAGGATGACGACGATCGCGGCGCCCAGCACGCCGCCCCAGACATAGCCGGCGCCGCCAACTACCGCGATGAACAGATATTCGATGCCGGCCTGGGCCCCGAACGGGGTGGGGTTGGCGGCGCGCTGGAAATGCGCATAGAGCCAGCCCGACAGTCCGGCCAGCACGGCGGCATAGATGAAGACCAGAAGTTTTTCCCGCGGGGTCTGGATGCCGAAGGCTTCGGCGGCGACATGGCCGCGCCGCAACGCGCGGATCGCGCGTCCGGTGCGCGAGTCCAGCAGGTTCATCGTGAGCAGCGCGCAAAGCAGGACCGCGATCCAGATCGCGAAATAGATCGTTCCGGGGTCGATCATCCGGAGCGAGCCGATCGAAAGCGGCGGGATCGCGGAGATGCCGTCATTGCGGCCGAGGAATTCGAGCTTGCTGAACAGATAGAACAGGCCGAGCCCCCAGGCGATGGTGCCGAGCGGCAGATAGTGACCCGACAGCCGCACGGTGACGAGGCCGAGCACCACCGCGGCGATGCCGCTCACCAACAGCGAGAGCGGCAGCGTCGCCCATGGCGAGAGGCCATAAGTCGTCGTCAGCACGGCCGTGGTGTAGGCGCCGAAGCCGCAAAACGCCGCCTGGCCAAACGATGTCAGGCCGCCGACGCCGGTGAGCAGCACCAGTCCCATCGCCACCAGCGCGGAAAGCCCGATATTGTCCAATAGCACAATCCAGAACGGCGGCATGCCGGGGATGAACGGGATCGCTGCCATCGCGAGTGCGAACCCGATGATGGGTAGCCGCTGGCCCATCGCGCTCAATCCTTCTCTTCCTCGACCGCGGGCGCGGCCAGCGATCGCAACAGCAGAACCGGAAGGATCAGCGTGAAGACGATGACTTCCTTGAAGTTGCTCGCATAGAACGAGGAGAAGGCTTCGACGCCGCCGACCAGCAGCGCTGCGACCGCGGTCAGGGGATAGCTGACCAGGCCGCCGATGATCGCGGCGACGAAACCCTTGAGGCCGATCAGGAAGCCGGTGTCGTAATACAGCGTCGTGATCGGCACGATCAGGATTCCCGAAATCGCGCCGATGACGGAAGCCAGCAGGAACGCGATCTGTCCCGACAGCGCGGTTCGGATGCCAACGAGCCGCGCGCCCAGGCGATTGACGGCGGTGGCGCGAAGCGCCTTGCCGGTAAGGGTAAAGCCGAAAAACAGCCAGAGCCCCGCGATCAGCGCGAGCGTGATGGCGTAGACGGCGATGCTCTGGCCGGTGAAGCGCAGCGGATCGACGGTGAAGGAGGCATTCGACAGGGCCGGGCCGCGCTGGCCCTCGGCGCCGAAGAACACCAGCCCAAAACCCTGCAGCGCGAGATGGCAGCCGACCGAGGCGATCAGCAGCACCAGCACCGAGGTGTGTGCGATCGGCTGGAACGCGATGCGATAGAGAAACAGCCCGATAGTCCCGACGATCAAGAGCGACAGCGCGATGTTGACGGCAATCGGTTGCGGGCGGCCGGCGAGCGAATAGGTCGCGGCCAGGATCGCCGCGGGCAGGAGGATATTGATCGCGAAGGCCCGTCCGAGCAGGGCGGCATGCAGCGACCGCCGGCCAGCGAACAGGTCGAGGCCAAACGCGACGATACCCATCGCGAGCGCCAGCCGCGCGGTGCCCGGTATCTGGCCTGACGACAGCGTGGCGTAGGTCAGCGCGCCATAGGTGACAAACTCGCCCTGCGGAATCAGGATGACGCGGGTGACGGCGAACACCAGCACCAGCGCAAGCCCGAGCAGGGCGTAGATCGCGCCGTTGGTAATGCCGTCCTGCAGCAGGAACAGCATGATCGTCGTGTTCAAGACCGGGCGCTCCCCCTCACAGGCCGGGCCGCGCGCGGCCATCAGGCGCCGCCCGACCGTCCTTCAACAGCAGTTGAAACCGGCTGCCGAAATTTGATATAGTGGATAACAATTATCAAATATAATCTCAAGGCCCGGCTCGTTCTGGCCGGGCGTTTTCCAGCCTAGAGCACGATCCGGAAAAGCGGGAACCGCTTTTTCCGAAAAGGTCATGCTCAAACAAGAGATGAGACCGTGATCCGATTCAACCCGGCCGGATCATGATCCAGCGGGATTGCGAGCACCGAGCGATGACCGTTTCCAAAGCCGCCGCCGATGTCACCAGGGCGTCTCGCTCCGCCCGCAAGGAGCCGGCGGACGTCGGGCCCGAAGGCGCCACTCTCCAGTTGGGCGAATTGTCCGAGTTGCTCGGCTATTCGCTCAAGCGGGCGCAGTTGAAGATCTTCGAGGACTTTCTGCGCTGCGTCGCGCCACTGCAACTTACCCCGGCGCAATTCTCGGTTCTCCTGCTGCTCGACAGGAATCCCGGGCGCAACCAGACCGAAATCGCCAATACGCTTGGAATCCTCCGGCCGAATTTCGTGGCGATGCTTGACAGCCTGGAAAGCCGCGATTTGTGCGCGCGGATGCGTTCGGCCAACGATCGGCGGTCGCATATCCTGGTCCTGACCGACAAGGGCCGGGCGGTGCTGGCGCGCGCCAAAAAGCTCGTCGCCGCCAAGCACGAAGCGCGCCTCAACGAGCTCCTGGGCCCCGCCAACCGCGCCGCCCTGCTTGAGATGCTGGCAAAAATCGCACGGGAGTTTTGAGACATTTCCTCATCCTGAGGAGGCGCGTCAGCGCCGTCTCGAAGGATGAGTTGAGACGGCCTCATGGTTCGAGACGCGCGAAGACGCGCTCCTCACCATGAGGGTCTATTTTCTGTTTTGACGCGTTTTCCTTGCGCGAACCGGCCTCCGTTTTGCTCGAAAACGTTCTAATCCACCAAAATCACCCTGACGTCGTTGACGTTGGTGAGCGTCGGACCGGTCAGGAGCAGATCGCCGGTCGCGGCGAAGAAGGCGGTCGCGTCGTTGTTGTCGAGATAGGCTTTTGGATCGAGGCCAAGCGATTTCATCTTCGCGAACGTGCCCTGGTCGATCATCGCGCCGGCGGGATCGCTGGCGCTGCCCGCGCCGCCGTCGGCGCCGTCGGTATCGGCGGCGAGCGCGGAAATGCCCGGCGTGTCCCTGAGCAGGCCGGCCAGCGCCAGCGCATATTCCTGGTTGGGGCCGCCGCGCCCGTTGCCGCGCACGGTTACGGTGAGTTCGCCGCCCGAAAGGATCGCGACCCGCCGGCCTTCGGCGCGCGCTTTAAGCGCAAGCCGGGCGTGATCGGCCGCCACGTCACGGGCCTCGCCTTCGAGATCGGCGCCGAGGTCGATGGTCGCGTATCCGGCGTTCGTCGCCACCCTGACCGCGGCCGCAAGCGAGGCTTTCGGACGCGCGATCAATTCGAACTGCGCGCGGGCAAAGGCGCCATCGCCGGGCTTGCAGCTCTCGTTGGCGGGATCGTCGAGCGCGCGGCGGACGGCGTCGCCGACATCAAGGCCATATTTCGCGACGATGGCGCGGGCGTCCGCAAGCGTCGTCGGATCCGGCACCGTCGGTCCCGACGCGATCGCGGAAGGATCGTCGTGCGGCACATCCGAGATTGCCAGCGTCACGATCTCGGCGCGTTGTCCGGCCCGCGCCAGCCGCCCGCCCTTGATCCGCGACAAATGCTTGCGAACGGTGTTGATCTCGCCGATCGGCGCGCCCGAGCGCAGCAGCGCCCGCGTCACCTGCTGCTTCTGCGCAAAGGACACGCCCTCGACCGGCGCGATCCAGTTCGCCGAGCCGCCGCCCGACAACAGCACCAGCAGGAGATCGTCGGCGCCCGCCTCCCGCGCAAGCCGCAGCGTTTCATCGGCTCCCTTCAGCCCGGCCTCGTCGGGCACGGGATGGCCGGCTTCGATCACCTTGATCCGCCGGGTCGGCACGCCATGGCCATGGCGGGTGGTGGCGAGCCCCGACAGCCGCGCCGGGTCAAGCTTGAGTGCGTCGAGATAGTGCCGCTCCGCGGCAGCCGCCATCGCGGCGGCGCCCTTGCCGGCGGCAAGACAGATCACCTTGCCCCTGGGAACGGGGCGCAGATGCGCCGCCAGCACGACATCGGGATGCGCGGCGGCGACGGCGGCGTCGAAAATCGCGCGCAGGAGAGGGCGTCTGTCGGTCATTACTTCCCAGAATTTTGGCGTCAAACAATCCGGCTTCACGGGGACTTGGCATGAAAACACGCCACGCCCTTATCCATCCGATTGCGGCAAAAGAAAACCCCCGCGGCATGCCGCGGGGGTTGTTGCCGGATGCTTTATGCGCCGTCAGCCGCCGACGTCACCGCTGATGATGTCGCCGAACAGCACCCATCGCTCGCCCTTGAACTGCATCAGCTGAAGCTGGCTGATCGGGGCGAAGTCGCTCGCCGAGGTATTGATCTTGATGCCGGGCAGCAGGACTTCGGTGCGGAAATCCTTGAGGCTCGCGGCCTGCTTCATGATGTTTTCACGGGTGAGGTTGTCGCCGCACTGCTTGAGCACCTGAACCAGGGTCTGCGCGACGCCGTAGCCGACCTCGACCGAGCCGTCGAGCTTGTTGCCCTCCGGGAAGTCCTTGGCGAGGAAGTCGAGGAACTGCTTCATCCCGGGGTCTTTGTCCCACTGCGGATCGGAAACATCCTTCATGTAAGCCGCGGAAATAATGCCTTGCGCACTCTCGTAGCCGGCCGGCTTGATGACACTGCCCACCGACGCCGAGACGTTGTTGAGGAAATGCAGGGGCTTCCACTCGATCTCGGCGATCTTCTTGATCGCCTGGGCGGCGAATTTCGGTGTGGTGATGTCGACAAAGATGTCAGCTCCGGTGGACTTGAGCTTGACGATGTGGTTGTCGACGCTGGGCTCGGTGGTTTCATAGCTTTCTTCGGCGACGATCATCGATGCGGCCTTGGCGCCGAGACCGTCTTTCAGACCCTTGAGGTAGTCCTTGCCGTAATCGTCATTCTGATACAGCACCGCGATCTTGGCGTTCGGCTTCTCCTTGAGAATATATTTGGCGTAGATCCGCGACTCGCTCTGATAGTTGGGCTGCCATCCCATCGTCCACGGGAAATCCTTGGGATCGTTCCACTTGGTGGCGCCGGTGGCGACGAACAGCTGCGGCACCTTCTTCGAATTCATGTATTTGTGAATCGCCGAATTCGGCGGGGTGCCGAGCGAATTGAAGATGAACAGAACCTCGTCGCTCTCCACCAGCTTGCGCGCCTGCTCCACCGTCTTCGGCGGGCTGTAGCCGTCGTCATAGCTGATGAAATTGATCTTGCGGCCGTTGATGCCGCCGGCATCATTGATCTTCTTGAAGTAGGCGGCCTCGGTCTTGCCGATCACGCCATAGGCGGATGCGGGGCCGCTATAGGGCATGATGTTGCCGATCTTGATTTCGGTATCGGTGGCGCCGGTGTCGTATTTCTTTTGCGCGAGCGCGCCGCTGCCGGATGCGGCAAGCAACGCGAACGCGGCAGCCGAGACGATTGCAATTCTGTTGACGAAAACGGGCATGACGACCTCCCTCTGGTCCGGTGATGTTTTGCACGTGGATGGGTGCAAGTGTCCCGGCTTTCTTGATCGAAAGCTCTTCTGACCCAGCGGTTTGAGTACCATTTTGCCCGGTTTCTCACAAGAAAAAGCCCCCCGTGCGCCGCGCGGGGGGCTGCTTCTTTAGTAGTCTTGTTGGTGGTGCTGTCAGGTAACCCCGGGACCGGGGCGTTAACCGTCAGCGTCCGCGCGGGATGTCGCCCGGCAGGCGCATCAGTTGCCGAGTTCGCCGCTGATGATGTCGCCGAACAGCTCCCATTTCTCGCCCTTGAACCGCATCATCTGAAGCTGCTCGATCGGGGCGAAGTCGGTCGCAGAGGTGTTGATCCTGACGCCGGGCAGCAAGGTGTCGGGCGTGAAGTCCTTCAGGCTTGAGGCCTGCTTCATGACGTTCTCGCGGGTCAGGTTGTCGCCGCACATTTCCAGCACCTTCACCATGGTCTGCGCTGCGCCATAACCGTAGACGACCGAACCGTCGAGCTTGTTGCCTTCCGGATAATATTTGCCGAGGAACGCATAGAATTTCTTCATTCCGGGATCGTTGTCCCACTGCGAATCGGCGCCGTCCTTGGCATAGGCGGCCGAGAGGATTCCTTGCGAGTTCTCGAAGCCCGCCGGCTTGATCACGCCGCCGACCGAGGCCGAGACGTTGGATACGATATGCAATGGCTTCCACTCGATCTCGGCCATCTTCTTGATCGCCTGCGCCGCGAATTTCGGCGTGGTGATGCTCAGAAAGACGTCGGCGCCCGAGGCCCTGAGCTTGACGATGTGGTTGTCGATCGTCGGCTCCGAGGTCTCGTAGCTTTCCTCGGCAACGATCATCGAAGCCTTGGCCCCCAACCCGTCCTTCAGGCCCTTCAGATAATCCTTGCCGAAATCGTCGTTCTGATAGAGCACCGAGATCTTGGCGTCCGGCTTCTCCTTTATCAGGTACTTGGCGTAAATCCGCGCTTCGCTCTGATAGCTGGGCTGCCAGCCCATGGTCCACGGAAAGTCCTTGGGATCGTTCCATTTGGTGGCGCCGGTCGCGACGAACAGCTGCGGCACCTTCTTGGCGTTCAGATATTTCTGGATCGCGGTATTCGACGGCGTGCCGAGCGGATTGAAGACCACCAGCACCTCA
Source organism: uncultured Alphaproteobacteria bacterium (assembly GCA_963742085.1). Taxonomy (GTDB): domain Bacteria; phylum Pseudomonadota; class Alphaproteobacteria; order Rhizobiales; family Xanthobacteraceae; genus Bradyrhizobium. The sequence goes on from CAVUKM010000011.1 coordinate 179,517, forward strand.
TCGCTTTCCACGAGCTTGCGCGCCTGCTCCACCGCCTTCGGCGGGCTGTAGCCGTCGTCATAGCTGACGAAATTGATCTTGCGGCCGTTGATGCCGCCCTCGGCGTTGATCATGTTGAAATAGGCAGTCTCGGTCTTGCCGATCACGCCGTAGGCGGAGGCCGGGCCGCTATAGGGCATGATGTTGCCGATCCTGATTTCGGTGTCAGTGGCGCCGGTGTCGTATTTCTTTTGCGCGAACGCGCTGCCGGTGGTGGCGGCCAAAGCAATGACGGTCGTCGAGAGCGCGGCAATCAGCAAGTTATGTCGTGAACGCATGTTTTCTCCGAGTTTTTTGACTTGAGGCTTTTTTTCAACGATTTTTGAGCTTGCCGAGCAGATGCTGGGCGACCATGGCGACCTGCCTGGCGCCGTGCGGCACCAGGAAGATGACGATGAACAAGAGCACGCCGAACACGGCGCCGGAAAGACCCTTGGAGATACCTTCCGCGATGTTCGGCACGAAGATGATGAATGCCGAGCCGACGATCGATCCCGGCAACCACCCGACGCCGCCGACGACCATGCCGAGAAACAGCGAGATCGCGAGCGTGATGGTGTAGCCGTCGGGCGCGACGAACTGCACGGCGATCGCGCCCAGGCCGCCGGCCACGCCGGTGATGCCGGCCGAGACGCCGAACGCCAGCGTCTTGTACAGCGCGACATCGATGCCCATGGCGGACGCCGCGATTTCGTTGTCACGGATCGCCATGAAGGCGCGCCCGGAGCGCGATTTCAGCAGGTTGACGGAGAAAATATAGATCGCGATCGTGATCACCAGCGTGAAGTAATACAGCCACATGTCCTGTGACATCGGCAGGCCGAACGGCGCATCCGGCTTGGTCACCACCAGGCCCTGCACGCCGCCGGTCCACTGCTCGAAATAGCCGAGCTTCAGGAGCTGTGGCATCGCGGTCGCCAATGCGAAGGTCGCCAGCGCCAGATAGACGCCGGACAGACGCAGCGCCGGCTGGCCGAACAGGAAGCCAAACGCAAAGCAGACGATACCGGCGATCGGTAGCGTCAAGGCGTAGTTCATGCCGACATGTTCCATCAGGATTGCCGACGTGTAGGCGCCGACCGCGTAGAACGCGCTTTGTCCAAGCGAAAACTGCCCGCTGCCGCCGGTCAGGATATTGAGCGCCAGAACGGCCAGCCCGTAGATCAGCAGCATCGTCAGCTGGAAGATGATGAAGTTCTTCACGAACAGCGGCGCCACGATCAGCAATGCCAGCACCACCAGCGAGGTCCCGGCGCCGAGCGTCATGGCCCGCTTGGGTACGGCCTCGACGGCGGAGACTTCGGTGACGGCTTCCTGAACTGCGCTCATGATCAAACTCGTTTCACGATAGGCCGGCCAAACAGCCCGGCCGGTTTGACAACCAGAACGGTGATGATCAGCGCCAGCGCGATCGGCAGCTTCAGTTCGTTGCCGACGCCGGGAATATAGGTGCCGGCAAGATTTTCGATGATGCCGACCAGGAAGCCGCCGATGACCGCGCCAAACGGGCTGGTCAGGCCGCCGAGCACGGCGGCGGCAAATCCGTAAAGCAGGACCCCGCCCATCATGTTCGGTTCGAGAAACACCACCGGCGCGATCAGCATGCCGGCGATCGAGCCGATCGCCGCGGCCATGCCCCAGCCGAGCGCGATCATCCAGGAGGTGTTGATGCCGACCAGCCGCGCCGATTCAGGCACCGAGGCGGCCGCGCGCATCGCAAGGCCGATCCGCGTGAACTGGAAGAACAGGTATAGCGCGACCAGCAGCAGCACGGTGACGCCGATCATGCCGGCCTGGTGGGTCGAGATCAGCTGGCTGCCGAGGAACGGCGAGGATCCGAACGGCGTCGGGTACTGCTTGATGGTGAAGTCCCAGATCAGGCCGGCGACGCTGTTGATGATCGCGAACAGCGCAATGAAACCGGCGACGTTGGTCAGGATCGGCGCCTTCGCCAGCGGCTTGAACAGCAACCGTTCGATCGCGATGCCGCCTGCGAAGGAGAATACCAGCGTGAGCAGGAAGGCGCCCCAGTACGGCACGCCCCATTGCATCAGCTGCCAGGAAACGAAGGTCGAGAACATCGCCATTTCGCCCTGGGCGAAATTGAGATGGTCGATCGCCTGGTAGATCATGACGACGGCGAGCGCCATGCAGGCATAGATCGCGCCGGTGGCGATGCCGGCCAGGACCTGATTGGTGAAGAGCTCCATGGCCGTGTTCCTCAATAACCCAGATACGACTTGCGGACGTCTTCATTGTTCGCGATCTCGACGGCGCTGCCCGACATCACGATGCGTCCGGTCTCGATCACATAGGCCTGATCGGCGAGTTCCAGCGCCAGCTGGGCGTTCTGTTCGACCACCAGAATGGTGACCTTGTCCTCGCGATTGATCTTGCCGAGAATCTTGAACAGGTCGCGCACGATCAGCGGCGCCAGGCCGAAGGACGGCTCGTCGAGCAGCATCAGGCGCGGCCGCAGCATCAGCGCGCGGGCGACCGCGAGCATCTGCTGCTCGCCGCCCGAAAGCGTGCCTGCCTGCTGCGTGTAGCGCTGCTTCAGGACCGGGAAATGCTCGTACATGCGTTCGATGTCGGACACGACGCCGGCCCGGTCGCTCCGCGTGATCGCGCCGAGCTGAAGGTTCTCTTCCACCGTCATGGTCGTGAACGTGCCGCGGCCCTGCGGCACATGGGCGATGCCGAGGCGGACGATATTTTCGGTCGAGCGGCCGGAAAGGGGAGCGCCGTCGAATTCGATCGCGCCGGTGGTGCGCACCATGTTGCAGATCGCGCGCAAGGTGGTGGTCTTGCCGGCGCCGTTGGCGCCGAGCAGCGTGGTCACGCTTCCTTCATTGAGGGCGAACTCGAGGCCGTGCAGCGCCTGGACCTGGCCGTAATAGGCGTTGAGAGCCCGGATGTTGAGCATCGCCGTCATGAATCCTTGCTCCCCAGATAGGCCTTGATGACATCCGGGTCGGACTGCACCGCGGCGGGCGGTCCCTCGGCGAGCTTGCGTCCGAAATTCAACGCCACCACGTGGTCGGCGATCGACATTACGAGGCCCATGTGATGTTCGACGAGCAGGACCGTCACCTTGCGGTCGTCGCGAATCCGGCGGATCAGATCGCCAAGCGCATGGACTTCCTCGTGGTTGAGACCGCCGGCGGGTTCGTCGAGCAGCAGGATCTTGGGATCGGCCGCGAGCGCGCGCGCCAGCTCCACGCGTTTCTGGGTGCCGAAGGGCAGGCCGGAAACCGTGACGTGGGCGACTGCGTCGAGTTCGAGATAGCCGATGATTTCGTGAACCCGCTCGTTGAGCGCGGCCTCGCCGCGGCGAATCCAGGGAAGTCTCAGCGAGTCGCTGACGATGTCGCTGTTGGTACGGGAATGGGCGCCGACCCGGACGTTGTCGAGCACCGAAAGATTTGGAAACAAGGCGACGTTCTGGAAGGTGCGCCCGATGCCGATTTCGGCGATCCGGTGCGGCGGCCGCCGCAGGATGCTCTCGCCCGCCAGCAGAATGTCGCCGGCGCTCGGCTGGTAGAGCCGGCTCAGGCAGTTGAAGAGCGTGGTCTTGCCGGCGCCGTTCGGTCCGATCAGGCCCAGGATCTGGCCCTGACGCATGTCGAACGATACGCCATTCAACGCGACGATGCCCCCGAACACGACGCTGACGTTGCTGACCGCAAGCAGAGGCGATGTTCCCTGCGCCAGTTGGGTCTGCGTCATCTCGCCCTGCCCGGATTGCTCACTGGGCCGGAGCAACCACGCCGGCATGTTGAGCAGCGACGGTGAAGGCTATCGGATCCCCTCGACCACACGTGCAACTTTCCCTCCTGCTTTCACTTTTTTGCTTTCTTCTTTTTTTGATTGTGGCGCTATTCCGCCGAGCGCGGCTTCGATGTTCCTTACCATCGCCACGAGGCGCGGTCCAATATCGTTGCGCAGCCGATCTTCCGTGAAACGGAATGCGGGCGCACCACAGTTAAACGCATAAGGGCCGGTTCCGTCATTAAGCTTTAGTGCTACGCCGACCGCATGGATGTCGTCGTGCCACTCCCCCGCCGAGATCGCATAACCGTGTCTTGCCATGGTCTCGCCAGCGCGTTCGATGCCGTCGCGCATCCTGGCCCAGCGGCTGCCGTAATGCTCGCGGAGTTCGCGCAACAATGAGGCGCGCTCCTCCTCCGGCAGTGCCCAGATATAGGCTCGCCCCATCGCGGTGGTTGCAATCGGAATCCGCGAGCCGACGTCAAGTTGAACGCCCAGCGTCATGCCGCGACTCTGGCCGAAATAGATCATGCTGAGGCGGTCGCGGCCGCCGATCGCAACCGCTCCGCCGGTCTCGCGCATCAATTCCTCGCGATAGGCCTCGGACAAATGCCGAACGCCGAGATTTGCGAGCGCCGCATAGCCGAGCGCCATCGCCGCGGGCGCCAGCTGATATTTCTCGAACCGTGGAACCGGCGTAAGGTAGCCCAGTCTGGTCAGGGTATAGGTCAGCCTGGAGACGGTTGGCTTTGGCAAGTTCGTGCGGGCCGCGATCTCCTGATTGCCGAGAAGCCCGTCGTTGGGTTGGAATGCGCGCAACACATCAAGGCCGCGGGAGAGCGCGACGACGAAGCTGCGATCGGTCGCCACTTTCTTGCCTGGACGCCTCATTACCCGCTGCTGCTGCCGTCCTTGCGCGGACCCTCGTTGACAAGGGACGTGCTTCAAAATAACCCTCGCTGTCAAGATGCGGAATTGAATTCCGCAGTGCGAAATTTACAGAACAGACGATTGAGGGAGAGCGCCGTGAACGAAGTTGTCAGGCTCGAACGTCATGACATGGTTGCCATCGTCACGGTCGACAGTCCGCCGGTAAACGCGCTGAGCGCCGCGGTGCGCGGCGGCATTCTGGAGTGCGTCAAGCGCGCCGTCACCGACCCGGAAGTGAAGGCGATCGTGCTGACCTGCGCGGGTCGCACCTTTATCGCCGGCGCCGACATCACCGAATTCGGCAAGCCGCCCAAGCCTCCGGGCCTGCATGAGGTGCTGGTCGAAATCGAGAATTCGCCGAAGCCGGTGGTTGCCGCGATTCATGGCACCGCGCTCGGCGGCGGCCTCGAGGTCGCGCTCGCCTGCCACTTCCGGGTTGCGACCAGGGACGCGCGCCTGGGCCTGCCAGAGGTGAAACTCGGCCTGCTGCCCGGTGCGGGCGGAACGCAGCGGCTGCCGCGCGCGGTCGGTCCGGAACTAGCCGTCAAGATGATCGTCGGTGGCGATCCGATTGGCGCCCCGGACGCATTGAAGAACGGCCTGATCGAGGAAATCGTCGAAGGTCCCGCCGCCGGCGGCGAGGCGTTCGCCCGCAAGGTACTGGCGGAGAAGCGCCCCTTGCGCAAATTGCGGGACGACGACAGCAAGCTCGCGGCGGCGAAAGCCGACCGTTCGATCTTCACCAGCGCGGTCGCGGCCCTCACCAAGAAGGCGCGCGGGCTGGAAGCGCCGTTCGCCGCCGCCGACGCGGTCGGCGCGGCAATCGACCTGCCGTTCGATGAAGGCTTGAAGAAGGAGCGCGAGGGCTTCCTCAAGCTGTTGTCGAGCGACCAGTCGAAGGCGCAGCGTTACGCGTTCTTCGCCGAACGCGAGGCCGCGAAGATCGCCGGCGTGCCGGAAGGAACCAGGCCGCGCAATGTCGAGCGCGTCGCCATCATCGGCGCGGGCACCATGGGCGGCGGCATCGCCATGTCGTTCGCCAACGCCGGTATCCCGGTGACGCTGATCGAGACCGGCGAAGAGCAGCTCAAGCGCGGCATGGGCGTGATGCAGAAGAATTACGAGGCGACCGCCGCGCGCGGCGGCATTCCGGCCGACGCGCCCGCCAAGCGCATGGGCCTGATCAACGGCGTGGTCGGGCTTGAGAACGTGAAAGATGCCGACCTGATCATCGAGGCCGTGTTCGAGACCATGGCGATCAAGAAGGAGGTTTTCGGGGCGCTGGACAAGTTCGCCAAACCCGGCGCGGTGCTTGCCAGCAATACCTCCTATCTCAACATCGACGAAATCGCGAAAGAGACAAAGCGTCCGCAGGACGTGCTCGGCATGCACTTTTTCAGCCCGGCCAACGTGATGAAGCTGTGCGAGATCGTGCGCGCGGCAAAGACCGCGCCGGACGCGCTGACCACCGCGGTCGCGGTCGCGCGCAAGATTGCCAAAGTGCCGGCGGTGGTCGGCGTCTGCGACGGTTTCGTCGGCAATCGCATGCTGGCGCAGCGCGGCAAGCAGGCGGAGAAATTGCTGTTCGAGGGCGCGTTGCCGCAGCAGGTCGATGCCGTCGTGACCAAATTCGGCATGCCGATGGGGCCGTTCGCGATGGGCGATCTCGCCGGCCTCGATATCGGCTGGCGCTCGCGCAAGGATCGCGGCATCAAGTCGGAAATTGCCGACGCGCTGTGCGAGGCCGGCCGTTTCGGCCAGAAGACCGGCAAGGGCTATTACAAATACGAGGCGGGCTCGCGCGCGCCGCTGCCCGATCCCGAAGTCGAGAAGCTGATCGACGAGACCTTGCTGCGGCTCGGGCGCAAGCGCCGCGTGGTCAGCGACGAGGAAATCCTCGAGCGCATGATGTATCCGATGATCAACGAAGGCGCGCGGATTCTCGAGGAGAAGATCGCGGCGCGTCCGAGCGACATCGACGTGATCTGGCTCTATGGCTATGGCTGGCCGGTCTATCGCGGCGGCCCGATGTTCTATGCCGACCAGGTGGGCCTGAAGCAGATCGCCGAGCGCTTGGCGTACTATGCGAAGGAGACGAATGATCCCTCGCTCGAACCGGCGCCGCTGCTCAAGCGTCTGGCGGCCGAGGGCAAGACCTTCGCGTCGCTGGCGCAGACGGCGAAAGCGGCGTGATGGAGATGAACCGGCTGGGCTCTGGCTCCCTGCTCAACTTGTCGTCCCTGCGAACGCAGGGACCCATACCGCGTGGTTTCAGATTTGGGCACGGCAGCAGACGTCTTTTCCTAGTACCGGGGTCAGGGGTTATGGGTCCCTGCGTTCGCAGGGACGACGCGCGGAGCGACGGTGCCGCGCCTGGCTTGCGGAAAAGCCGATGACCCATCCCGGCGAGCAGTTCTATCCGGAAGGCGTCCGCTGGGACGCGTCCCTCGCGCGCGGAACGCTGCCGGACCTGCTGTCAAAGGCCGCCGTGCAATTCGGCTCGCGGCCGGCGATCGAATTTCGCGATCGCGTCATCAGCTACACCGGGCTGGAAGAGATGGCCGAAGTCGCGGCCGCAGCATTCATACGCGCCGGTTTCGGCAGGGACACTTCCGTGGCGCTGTTCCTCGGCAACTCGCCCGACCATCCCGTGAATTTCTTCGGCGCGCTGAAGGCCGGCGCCCGCATCGTGCATCTCTCCCCGCTCGACGGCGAGCGCGCGCTGTCCCATAAATTGAGCGACAGCGGCGCGCGCATTCTCGTCACCAGCGATCTCGCGGCGCTGTTGCCGACGGCGCTGAAATTCCTCGAGAAGGGCCTGCTCGACCGCCTGATCGTCTGCGAGGACGACCATTGGGGCGCGGTCGGCAATCCGCATACGCCGATCCCTGATCACGCCGCGATCATTACGTTCCGGAAATTCGTGGAAGGCGCCACCGGGCCGGCGCAATGGCCGCGGATTTCGCCCGATGACGTCGCGCTGCTGCAATATACCGGCGGCACGACGGGGTTGCCAAAGGGCGCGATGCTGAGCCACGGCAACCTGACCTCGGCGGTGTCGATCTACGATGTCTGGACCAGGCCGGCCCGGCTGGAGCGCAATGCCATCGAGCGCGTAATCTGTGTGCTGCCGCTGTTTCACATCTTTGCCCTGACGGTGATCATGCTGCGGAGTCTCGCGCGCGGCGATCTGATCTCGCTGCACCAGCGCTTCGAGGTCGAGGCCGTGATGCGCGATATCGAGGTCAAGCGCGCGACCGTGTTCCCCGGCGTGCCGACGATGTGGATTGCGATCGCAAGCCTTCCCGACCTCGAGAGCCGCGATCTGTCGTCGCTGGTCAGTTGCGGATCGGGCGGCGCGCCGCTGCCGGTCGAGGTCGCGAGAATCTTCGAGCGCAAGACCAACATGAAGCTGAAGAGCGGCTGGGGCATGACCGAGACCTGCTCGCCCGGCACCGGCCATCCGCAAGAAGGGCCGGACAAGCCGGGCTCGATCGGGCTGATGCTGCCCGGCATCGAAATGGACGTTGTCGCGCTCGACGATCCCGCGAAAGTGTTGTCCCCGGGCGAAGTCGGCGAGATCAGGATACGCGGGCCGAACGTCACCAAGGGTTACTGGAACCGGCCGAAGGAAACCGCGGAGGCCTTTGTCGGCGACCGCTTCCTGACCGGCGATATCGGCTACATGGACAGTGACGGCTATTTCTATCTGGTCGACCGCAAGAAGGACATGATCATCTCCGGCGGATTCAATGTCTATCCGCAGATGATCGAGCAGGCGATCTATGAACATCCCGCGGTGCAGGAAGTGATCGTGATCGGCATTCCCGACGATTACCGCGGCGAGGCGGCGAAGGCTTTCGTCAAATTGCGCGCCGGCGCAAATCCCTTCACGCTCGATGAGCTCAAGGCGTTCCTCGCCGGCAAGCTCGGCAAGCACGAAATTCCCGCCGCGCTCGATCTTGTCGATGAATTGCCGCGCACGCCGGTCGGTAAACTCTCGCGCCATGAATTGCGCACCCGGCAATCCGCACCGCAGCCAGCACAATCCAGACCACAGCAACTCGCAACAGGAGGTCGCTCATGACCGACGCCGTTATCGTCTCCACCGCCCGTACCCCGATCGGCAAGGCCTATCGCGGCGCGCTGAACGCCACCGAGGGCGCGACGCTGCTCGGTCACGCCATCGGCCAGGCGGTCGCGCGCGCCAAGGTCGATCCCGGGGAGATCGAGGACGTGGTGATGGGCGCGGCCATGCAGCAGGGTTCGACCGGCGGCAACATCGCGCGCAAGGCGCTGTTGCGCGCCGGGCTTCCCGTCACGGTCGGCGGCACCACGATCGACCGGCAATGCGCCTCCGGCCTGCAGGCGATCGCGCTCGCCGCGCGCTCGGTGATCTTCGACGGCGTCGAGATCGCGGTCGGCGGCGGCGGCGAATCGATCTCGCTGGTGCAGAACGACAAGATGAATGCGTTCCACGCGCAGGATCCGGCGCTGTTGAAGATCAAGGGCGAAGTCTACATGCCGATGATCGATACCGCCGAAATCGTCGCCAAGCGCTACGGCATTTCGCGCGAGCGGCAGGATGAATATTCGCTGGAGAGCCAGCGGCGCGTCGCGGCCGCGCAGCAGGGCGGCAAGTTCAACGACGAGCTCGCGCCGATCACCACCATGATGGGCGTCGCCGACAAGGCAACCGGCGAGATCTCCTTCAAGGAGGTCACGCTGTCGAAGGACGAAGGTCCGCGGCCGGAAACCTCGGCCGAAGGCCTTGCGAGCCTCAAGCCGGTACGCGGCGAGGGTTTTACGATTACCGCGGGCAACGCCAGCCAATTGTCGGACGGCGCCAGCGCGTCGGTGATCATGAGCGACAAGGAGGCCGCCAAACGCGGGCTGAAACCGCTCGGCATCTTCCGCGGCTTCGTCGCCGCCGGCTGCGAGCCGGACGAGATGGGCATCGGTCCGGTGTTCGCGGTGCCGCGCCTGCTCAAGCGTCATGGGCTGAAGGTCGACGACATCGGTCTCTGGGAGCTGAACGAGGCCTTCGCGGTGCAGGTGCTGTATTGCCGCGACAAGCTCGGCATCGACCCGGAAAAGATCAACGTCGATGGCGGCGCGATCGCGGTCGGCCATCCCTACGGCATGTCGGGCGCGCGGCTGACCGGTCATGCCCTGATCGAGGGCCGTCGCCGCAAGGCCAAATATGCCGTGGTGACCATGTGCGTCGGCGGCGGCATGGGCGCGGCCGGCTTGTTCGAGGTGGTGCAGTAAGACAGCCGTCGTCCCCGCGAAGGCGGGGACCCATACCGCGAGGTGTGGCTGTTTTGGCGCTTTGGCAGACGGCGTTGCTACTCACGGACGCCGGTGGTTATGGGTCCCTGCGTTCGCAGGGACGACAGGAAAAATGATCTCGCTCACAGGAGGATCCGATGGATCTCAGCTTCAGCAAGGAAGAAGTGGCGTTTCGTGACGAGGTGCGGGCCTTCTTCAGGGACCATGTACCGGCGGCGACGCGGCAGAAACTGCAGGAAGGCCGTCATCTCAGTAAGCAGGAGATGGTCGACTGGTGGCGCATCCTCAACAGGAAGGGCTGGGGCGTATCGCACTGGCCGAAGGAACATGGCGGCACCGGCTGGACCTCGGTGCAGCATTACATCTTCAACGAGGAGCTGCAGATGGCGCCGGCGCCGGCGCCGCTCGCCTTCGGCGTCAGCATGGTCGGGCCCGTCATCTACACCTTCGGCAACGAGGCGCAGAAGAAACGCTATCTGCCGCGCATCGCCAATGTCGACGACTGGTGGTGCCAGGGATTTTCCGAACCCGGCTCGGGCTCGGATCTCGCGTCGCTGAAGACCAAGGCCGAACGCAAGGGCGACAAATACATCGTCAACGGCCAGAAAACCTGGACCACGCTCGCCCAATATGCCGACTGGATCTTTTGCCTGTGCCGCACCGATCCCGCGGCCAAGAAGCAGACCGGCATCTCCTTCATCCTGATCGACATGAAGTCGAAGGGCATCACCGTGCGTCCGATCCAGACCATCGACGGCGGCCACGAGGTCAACGAGGTGTTCTTCGACGACGTCGAGGTGCCGGTTGAAAATCTTGTCGGCGAGGAAAACAAGGGCTGGGACTACGCCAAGTTCCTGCTCGGCAACGAACGCACCGGCATCGCCCGCGTCGGCGTTTCCAAGGAGCGGATTCGCCGCATCAAGGAACTCGCCTCCAAGGTCGAATCCGGCGGCAAGCCGGTCATGCAGGACCAGGGTTTCCGCGAAAAGCTCGCCGCGGTCGAGATCGAGCTGAAGGCGCTCGAGCTGACGCAGCTGCGCGTCGTCGCCGATGAAGGCAAGCACGGCAAGGGGAAACCCAATCCTGCATCCTCGGTGCTGAAGATAAAGGGCTCGGAGATCCAGCAGGCCACCACCGAGCTGTTGATGGAAGTGATCGGGCCGTTCGCCGCGCCCTACGACATTCACGGCGACGACGGCAGCAACGAGACGATGGACTGGACCGCGCAGATCGCGCCGAGCTATTTCAACAACCGCAAGGTCTCGATCTACGGCGGCTCCAACGAGATCCAGCGCAACATCATCACCAAGGCCGTGCTGGGACTGTGATTTAAATCTTCCGTCATGCCCGGCCTTGTGCCGGGCATCCACGTCTTTCTTGACGGACCTCAACGAAGACGTGGATGGCCGGGACAAGCCCGGCCATGACGGCATAGCGAGTATCTGCAAAAGATTCCGGGGAAATAAACAAAATGGATTTCGATTTGTCGGAGGAGCAGCGCCTCCTCAAGGAAAGCGTCGACGGTCTGCTCGGCGACTCCTACGATTTCGACGCACGCAAGAAATACATGGCGGAGAAGGGCGGCTGGAGCAAGGCGATCTGGAGCAAGTTCGCCGAGCAGGGCCTGCTCGGCCTGCCGTTCTCCGAAGACGATGGCGGCTTCGGCGCCGGCGCGGTCGAGACCATGATCGTGATGGAGGCGCTCGGCAAGGCGCTGGTGCTCGAGCCATATCTCGCCACCGTCGTGATCGGCGGCAGCTTCCTGCGCCACGGCGGCTCGGCCGCGCAGAAGGCGGCGCACATTCCCGGCATCATCGACGGCAGCAAGACCTTTGCCTTCGCCCAGCTGGAGAAGAATTCGCGCTACGACCTGCAGGACGTCGCCACTTCCGCCAAGAAGAAGGGTGGGGCTTACGTCCTCGACGGCGAGAAGTTCGTCGTGCTCAACGGCGAGGCCGCCGACACCCTGATCGTGACCGCGCGCACCAAGGGCGGCCAGCGCGATGCGAGCGGCATCGGCGTGTTCCTGGTGCCGGGCAACGCCAGGGGCGTGGCGAGGAAAGGCTATCCGACCCAGGACGGCCTGCACGCGGCCGACATCACCTTCACCGGCGTCGAGGTCGGCAGCGATGCCGTGATCGGCGATCCGGAAGACAGCCTTGCCTTGATCGAGCGCGTGGTCGACGAGGCACGCATCGCGATGTGCGCCGAAGCCGTGGGCCTGATGGATGAATCGCTCAGGGAAACCGTCGAATATCTGAAAACGCGAAAACAGTTCGGCGTGCCGATCGGCAGCTTCCAGACCTTGCAGCACCGCGCCGCCGACATGTTCGTCGCGGTCGAACAGGCCCGCAGCATGTCGATGTTCGCGACCATGGCTGCCGATTTCGGCGACGCCAGCGAGCGCGCGACCGCGGTTGCCGCGGCGAAAGTGCAGATCGGCAAATCAGCCAAGTTCGTCGGCCAGCAGGCGATCCAGCTGCATGGCGGCATCGGCATGACCATGGAGGCCAGGATCGGCCACTACTTCAAGCGGCTGACCATGATCGAGAATACCTTTGGCGATACCGACTACCATCTGCGCCGCGTCACCGAGGGCGGCGGGCTGGTGTAGGCCTCTCCTTCGTCATTCCGAGGATGCGCCGTGAGGCGCAGACCCGGAATTGCGCGAAGCGAAGAAATTCATTGCGCGAGATTCCGGGTTCGATGCTGTCGCATCGCCCCGGAATGACGTTCGAAGGGGACAAATCATGAAAAACACCCCGTTCGATCTCTCAGGCCAAGTCGCCGTCATCACCGGCTCCAGCCGCGGCATCGGCCGTTCCTCGGCCGAGCTGCTCGCAAAACTCGGCGCCAGGGTGGTGATCTCGAGCCGCAAGGCCGACGCCTGCGAGGAAGTCGCTCACGGTATCCGCAAGGCCGGCGGCGACGCCCATGTCATTGCCTGCAACATCTCGCGCCGGCCGGAGGTCGAGGCGCTGATCGCGGGCGCCACGCAACATTACGGCAAGGTCGACATCCTCGTCTGCAACGCCGCGGTCAACCCGTATTACGGCCCGCTGCTCGACATCAAGGACGAGGCCTTCGACAAGATCATGGCCTCCAACGTCAAGAGCAACATCTGGCTCTGTGCGCTGGCCATTCCGCAAATGGCCGCGCGCGGCAACGGCTCGGTGGTCATCATATCTTCGATCGGGGGCCTGCGCGGCTCGACGGTGATCGGCGCCTACGGAATCTCCAAGGCGGCGGATTTCGCGCTGTGCCGCAGCCTCGCCGGCGAATGGGGCCCGAAGGGCGTGCGCGTCAATTGCGTGGCGCCCGGCCTCGTCAAGACCGATTTCGCCCGCGCCTTGTGGGAAGACGAACAGCGCCTGAAGCAGCGCTGCGCCACCACGCCCTTGCGCCGGATCGGCGAACCCGACGAGATCGCCGGCGCGGTCGCCTATCTCGCTTCCGATGCCTCGAGCTTCATGACCGGCCAGACCATCGTGGTCGACGGCGGGGTTACGACGGCGGCGGTGTGAATCTCCCAGCCGTCTCCCTGCGTTCGTGTTTGGTCCCGGGAGATTGGGTGGATGGAATCGGTGTAGACCAAGGCATCTCGTATCTCAGGGAGCGCCTTGCGTCATGGAACTGAACCTGCATGCCAATGCCACCACTACCCCGAAGGTCAGGGCCTACATCCAGCGCAGTAAGAGGCCGGTGAGCGAGCTGGCGGCGGAACTCGGCGTCAGCGAGACCACGATCCGTCGCTGGCGCAGCCGGACCACCGTCGGCGACCGGTCGCACCGGCCGAACAGGCTGATGACCAGCCTGTCGGTCGTGGAGGAGACGCTGGTCTGCGAATTGCGAACATCGCTACAGTTGCCGCTGGACGATATCGTCGAGGTGATGCGGCGCTGCATCAACGCGAAGGTGTCCCGCAGCGCCATCCATCGCTGCTTGCATCGCCATGCGATCAGCCAACGCAAGAAGCCCGACAGGCCTGGCGTCGGCATTTTTCAGCAGACGACCGTCGGCTTCATCCACATGGATCTGAAGCATCTGCCGGCCCTGGAGCGACGCAAAAGCTATGTCTTCGTCGCGATCGACCGCGTCACCCGCTATGTCTACGTCGAAATCCACCGCAGACGCGATGCCAAGACTTCGGCGGCTTTCCTCGCGCGATTCCTGGCTCACTTCCCTCATCGCGTTCACACCATTCTGACCGACAACGGCGCCGAGTTCACCGATCGCTTCGCCGTCGATATGAAGAACAAGCCGCAGGGCCGGCCTTCCGGCAATCACCCGTTCGATCTCCTCTGCGCCAAGCACAAGATTGATCACCACCTGACCAGACCTTATCGCCCGCAAACCAATGGTCTGGTCGAGCGCTTCAACCGCCGCATCGCCGAAGCCATCGGCCGCGAACCCAAGCGGGGCAGCGCACGGCGCACCTTCCCCTGCCAAGCCGACCGCGACGCCTTCCTCAATCGCTTTGTCGCCGACTACAATCGGACGCGCCTCAAATGCCTCGACTACCTGGCGCCCCTCGAAGCACTCGCCAATCTCCCGGGATCAAACACGAAAGCAGGGACGACGGTAGATATTGACCTTCCCCTCCCGATCCGCTTGCCTTGACGCAACCACAAACACCCGGGAAGCAACGCCTAAGAACCTGCCAGGAAAAACATCATGTCCTTTGTGCTGGCCATCGATCAGGGCACCACGTCCTCGCGCGCCATCGTGTTTCGCAGCGACATCACGATCGCAGGCGTCGCGCAAGCCGAATTCCCGCAGCATTTTCCCGCATCGGGCTGGGTCGAGCACGAGCCGGAGGACATCTGGACTTCGACGATCGCCACCTGCCGCGAGGCGCTGAAGAAGGCGAACGTCACGCCCGGGGACATCGCGGCAATCGGCATCACCAACCAGCGCGAGACCACCGTGGTGTGGGACCGCGCCACCGGCAAGGCCGTGCATCGCGCCATCGTCTGGCAGGACCGCCGCACCGCCGACATCTGCGCCAGATTAAAGAGTGAAGGCCATGAGAAGGCGATCTCGGCGAAAACCGGCCTGATCATCGATCCCTATTTTTCCGGCACCAAGGTGGCCTGGATTCTCGACCACGTGCCCGGCGCGCGGCAGCGCGCGGAGCGCGGCGAATTGCTGTTCGGCACCGTCGATTGCTACCTGCTGTGGCGCTTGACAGGCGGAACAGTGCACGCCACCGACGCCACCAACGCCTCGCGCACGCTGCTGTTCAACATTCACAGCGGCGAGTGGGACGACGATCTCTTGAGGATCCTGCGCGTGCCGCGCTCGATGTTGCCGGAGGTGAAGGATTCCTCGCATCATTTCGGCGACAGCGCGCCCGACCTGTTCGGCGGCGCGATCGCGATTTCAGGCATTGCCGGCGACCAGCAGGCCGCCACCATCGGACAGGCCTGCTTTTCGCCGGGCATGATGAAGTCGACCTACGGCACCGGCTGCTTTGCGCTGCTCAACACCGGCGCGACGCCGGTCAACTCGAAGAACAAGCTCTCGACCACCATCGCCTATCAGCTCGGGGGAAAGCGTACCTACGCGCTCGAAGGTTCGATCTTTGTCGCGGGAAGCGCGGTGCAGTGGCTGCGCGACGGGCTCGGCATCATCAAGCAGGCGGCCGAGACCGGCCCGCTCGCCGACAAATCCAATTCCACCCAAAGCGTCTACCTGGTGCCGGCCTTCGTCGGCCTGGGCGCGCCCTACTGGAATCCGCGCGTGCGCGGCGCGCTGTTCGGGCTGACACGCAACACCGGCCCCGCCGAGCTCGCGCATGCCGCGCTTGAAAGCGTCTGCTACCAGACCTTCGACCTCTGGGCGGCGATGCGCGCCGACTGGCCGGAAGCCAAGGCCGCTCATGTCGTGCTGCGCGTCGATGGCGGCATGACGGCGTCGGACTGGACCATGCAGCGCCTTGCCGATTTGCTCGACGCGCCGGTCGATCGCCCGATGATCCAGGAAACCACCGCGTTAGGCGCCGCCTACCTCGCCGGCCTTTCGGCCGGCGTCTATCCCGAGCCTGCAAAATTCGCCGACAACTGGCGGCTCGAACATCGCTTCAAGCCGGCGATGAGCGCGGCCACGCGCGAGCGGAAGCTCAAAGGCTGGGCACGGGCGGTGAAGGGATTGCTGGCGAGCGATGAAGGCGAAGGGTAGTTCGCTTCAGCCATCTCGATGAGGGATTGTTTTCTCAATAACCCATGATGAGCGCAGCAATCAGCATCGTGATTCGATCATTCTCATGAACGTGCATTGATTGATTTGTGCGGTATTCACTGGTCGGCGTTTTGCTTTGGAAGGTCAGCTGACCTGACCCTCTCTGATGGAACTCGGCGCTCTCTGATGGAACTCGAGTTTCTGCAATGGAACCCGCCATTTCTCCGTCACATTTGAAAAATCGTTTGTTGCATTAAAGGTACGCAATATCGCGGCCAGTTCGCGTAGATTTGTCGACGGAATTGAGATCAGGCGAAAGTCTGCAACAGAGTTTTTGTCGGCGGGTCGCGAGTGCATCTGTCGTTTCAGACAGAACACCAATCGCGACGGAGATGGAGGTTCAAGATGAAGAAGTTTTTGCTGAGTGCTGTCGGTCTGGTCGCGTTGGGCATCAGTGCTCCCGCTTCGGCCGCTGATCTTGCCGCGCGGCCCTACACCAAGGCTCCGCCTCCGATCATGGAGCCCATGTACAACTGGAGCGGCTTCTACATCGGTCTCAACGGTGGTGGCGGCTGGGGTCATAAATGTTGGGATCTGATCAACGATGTTGGAGGACCCGTCATTCCGGCTAGCTCCGGAAGGTTGTCATGACGCAACCGGCGGCACGTTCGGCGGCCAGATCGGCTACCGCTGGCAGGCGGCGAGTCCCTGGGTGTTCGGCCTGGAAGCACAGGGCAACTGGGCGAATTTGCGGGGGGATAACGTCAGCTTGGACGATCCGCTCGGCACGCGCAACCACTCGCAAATCGACGCCTTTGGCCTGTTCACCGGTCAGATCGGCTACGCCTGGAACAACGCGCTGCTGTACGTGAAGGGCGGTGCCGCCGTTACCAGTGACAAGTATACCGGCTTTGATATCCCGACCGGTATCGCTTTCGACAGAGCCACGGAAACCCGCTGGGGTGGCGTGATCGGCGTTGGCGTCGAATACGGCTTCAGCCCGAACTGGTCGTTGGCTCTTGAATATGATCACTTGTTCATGGGCACCCGCGACGTCAGTCTGTTCGCGACTGGAGCGTTTGCTCCAGCCGCCGGGATCACTCTCCGGCATCGACAGCATCCATCAGAACGTCGATTTGTTCACCGTGCGTGTGAATTATCGCTTCGGCGGCCCGGTCGTCGCTCGCTACTGATCTGACTTCCATCTCGAGCAAACTTGAGCCCCGGCATCGTCCGGGGCTTTTGTTTGGCGGCTACCTCCCGACGTCCGTTGTGGATCCTCGGCAAGGCTTTGTCGCTGAGCCGCGCGCGATCCCGGCGGCGAAATAATGCGCCGGTGACCACCAAGCATCGCTGCCATGCTCCCGTCATCACGGGCTTGTGCCGGTGATCCGCGTCTTACTATCTTTCTTCGTCGACGGCCGGCAAAGACGCGCGGAGCCCGTCATCGGGCCGCGCCTTGTTCGGACCCGCTGGCGCTTTGCCCGGCCACGACGAAGATAGAAAGGCGTGACCAACCATGATCCTCATCGGCCAATATGATTCCCCCTTCGTCCGCCGCGTCGCGATCGCGATGCGGCTCTATGGCTTGCCCTTCGAGCACCGGCCGTGGTCGACCTTCGGCGACGGCGACAGGATCGCAGCCTTCAATCCGCTGCGGCGGGTGCCGACGCTGGTGCTCGATGGCGGCGAGGCGCTGATCGAGAGCACGGCGATCCTGGACTATCTCGATGAACTGGTCGGACCGGACAAGGCGATGATCGCGGAAAGCGGGCCGGAGCGCCGTCATGCACTGAAAATCTGCGCGCTGGCGACCGGGCTCGGCGACAAGGCGGTCAGCCTGGTTTACGAGCGCGTGCTGCGGAAGGATCATCAATCGAAGATCTGGGTCGAGCGTTGCCAGGCACAAATCGGCGGCGTGCTGGACGTGCTGGAAAGGGAACGCGCCGGCGTCGCCTCGCCATACTGGTTCGGAATGCGCATTGGACATGCCGACATCGCGGTCGCCTGCGTGCTGCGGTTCACCGCCGAGGCGCATCCGGCGCTGTTCGATGCCACGCGCTATCCGGCGCTGAAAGCCCACGCCGGAGCTTGCGAGGCGCTGCCGGTGTTCCAGGAAATCGTGCAGCCGTTGATTCCGCCGAGCGGGGATTGAGCTTTCTTACCTCGCCCCGCTTGCGGGGAGAGGTCGGCGCGCAGCGCCGGGTGAGGGGGACTCGCAGCAATCTCTGGTCAGAGATATTCGGCGCGATCGGATGACCTGGAAATCCTCTATCGCATATGCGGAGAGTCCCCCTCACCCGAAGCCTTCGCTGCGCTCCAGCTTCACCCTCTCCCCGCAAGCGGGGCGAGGTGAAGCGAGCTGATTTGCCCGTCGGGCAGTTTTTCGATTTCGCTGTCCAGTCCTTCCGGAAAAAATATTTCGCTTCGCCGTTTGGTAGAAACAGCTTTATTGATTCCGCCGTCCCGTCCCGAAAGAGGGGCGTTGCGCAACGTCATCAACGCGGTGCGGGATGCGGTGGACGCGACGGCGACGCAAGACGACGGCGCTGATGCGTACGGCGAAGCCGTGTGGTCCTGACACCCCGACGCTGGTGTCAAGCTCTTGAGAAGCAAGCTTCCCGGGGGCGACGGTGGCAAGAAAGCCCGGTCACCGGGGAGATCACGTTATAAGCCGTAAAACCATTGCGCGGGGAATGCCGGGTGTTTTCCGGCGTACTCGTGGTGACTAACGCGCGTGCTTTCTACACACCACGCGCGGCTGCGGGTGCGGCGGGCACCCGGCATTCCCTGCGCCCTCTTTCTTTCGGGGCGGTTGGTTCACGCACAACTCGGGCGTTTCGCGCCGCGAGGATGCGGAAGTCGTGCCCCAGCGTCATTGCGAGGAGCGAGAGCGACGAAGCAATCCACGTTTTGCTGTGCTAGCTGGTGCATGGATTGCTTCGCTAACGCTGGCAATGACGATTGGCTGTTTGAAAATTGAATTGGAAATTGCCGCGTGGATGCTCGATGTGGCTCCTTCTGCTTGCGCGCGATGCTTCACCCGCTCCCCCGCTTGCGGCGGGGAGCGGTCGGGGGTGGAGGGTCTATCGGCATGGGCGGTTGGGGAAGCGCTCCCCACCCGACTGGCCTTTCGGCCAGCCATCCGTCCCTGCCGCTAGCAAGGGCTCGCGAGGGGAGGGATGAGAGACAGCTCGCCTACCCCGCCCTTGCCGCCTTCTTGCGCCAGGCCAGATGCACCGCGCAGTTGCAGCCCGGCGGGTGCGCCAGCATTTCTTTCGACAGGACATCGTTGGCGGGCGCGGCGGAGGACGGCGCCTGGGTCGGCATCGCTTCCTTGACGCGGCGATCCTGCGCGGACCGGTCCTGCGTCGGGATGTAGTTCAACACCGGCGCCAGCCAGCGCTCGGCTTCATCGACGCTCCAGCCCTTGCGCGCGGCGTAGTCTTCCACCTGGTCGCGCTCGATCTTGCCGACGCCGAAATAGAAACTTTCCGCATGGCTGAAATAAAGCCCGGACACCGAGGAGCCCGGCCACATCGCAAAGCTTTCCGTCAGCTTCACGCCGCAGGTCATCTCGGCATCGAGCAGCGCGAACAGCGTCGCCTTCTCGGTGTGATCGGGCTGCGCGGGATAGCCGGGCGCGGGGCGGATGCCCTGATATTTTTCGAGGATAAGGTCATCGGGCGAAAGCGCCTCATCCGGCGCATAATTCCAGAATTCCCTGCGCACGCGGGCATGCATCCGCTCGGCGAAGGCTTCGGCGAGGCGATCGGCCAGCGCCTTGCACAGGATCGAGGAGTAATCGTCATTGGCGTTCTTGAAGCGGTCGGCGACGACATCCTCGCCGATCCCCGCCGTGACCACGAAGGCGCCGATGTAGTCCGGCACGCCGGAGGAAGCCGGCGCGATGAAATCGGACAACGCCGCGTTGAAGCGGCCTTCGCGTTTTTCGAGCTGCTGGCGCAGCGTGTGGAAGGTCGCAATCTCCCTGCGGCGCGCCTCATCCGCGTAGACCACGATATCGTCGCCCTGCGCGTTGGCCGGCCAGAAGCCGATCGTCGCCTGCGCCGTGAACCACTTCTCCTTGATGATGCGCTCCAGCATCTGGCGCGCATCGGCATAGAGCGAGCGCGCGACGTCGCCGACTTTTTCATCGTCGAGAATGGCAGGAAAACGCCCGGTCAATTCCCAGGTCTGGAAGAACGGCGTCCAGTCGATGTATTCGGCCAGTTCCGCGAGGTCGTAATCCCGGAACGACTTGATGCCGAGAAACGCCGGCTTCTTCGGCGGCGTCTTGGCAAAATCGATCTTGACCGCGTTGGCGCGGGCGTCCGCGAGCCTCAGGCGTTTCTTGTCGGCCTGGGCGCGGAAATGCGCCGCGGAAATCTTGGCGTATTCGGCGCGCACCTCGGCGGCATAGGCCTCGCGCTTGTCCGGCGACAGCAGCGAGGAGGCGACGCCGACGGCGCGGCTCGCGTCATTGACATGCACCACCGGGCCGCCGCGGTAGTTCGGGTCGATCTTCACCGCGGTGTGGACGCGGCTGGTGGTGGCGCCGCCGATCAAGAGCGGCACATTCATGCCCTGGCGCTCCAGCTCGCCGGCGAGGAAGCTCATTTCGTCGAGCGACGGGGTGATCAGGCCGGAGAGGCCGATGATGTCGGCGCCCTCGCTCCTGGCGGTTTCGATGATCCTGGTGGCGGGCACCATGACGCCGAGGTCGATCACCTCGAAATTGTTACATTGCAGCACGATGCCGACGATGTTCTTGCCGATGTCGTGGACGTCGCCCTTGACGGTGGCGAGCACGATCTTGCCGGCGGAGTTGCGGCCGTCACCGGCGATGCCGTTGGCGAGATTCCTCGCCTTTTCCTCTTCCATGAACGGCATCAGATAGGCGACCGCCTGCTTCATCACCCGCGCCGATTTCACGACTTGCGGCAAGAACATCTTGCCGTCGCCGAAGAGGTCGCCGACGATATTCATGCCGGCCATCAGCGGGCCCTCGATGACGTCGAGCGGACGCGTCGTGAGCTTGCGGGCATCCTCGGTGTCGGCCTCGATATATTCGGTGATGCCGTGCACCAGTGCGTGGGACAGCCGCCTGTCTACCGCCCATTCGCGCCAGGCGAGGTCCTGCGCTTCCGTCTTCTTCTCCTTGCCACGGAATTTCTCCGCCAGCGCCAGCAGACGCTCGGAAGCGCCCGCGTCGCGGTTGAGGATGACGTCCTCGCAAGTTTGGCGCAGCTCGGGGTCGATGTCGTCATAGACGATCATCTGCCCGGCATTGACGATGCCCATGTCCATGCCGGCCTTGATGGCATGATAGAGGAACACCGAATGCATGGCCTCGCGCACCGGCTCGTTGCCGCGGAACGAGAACGACAGGTTGGAGACGCCGCCGGAAATATGCGCATGCGGCAGGTTCTGGCGGATCCAGCGCGTTGCCTCGATGAAATCGACGCCGTAATTGTTGTGCTCCTCGAGCCCGGTCGCGATCGCGAAAATATTGGGGTCGAAAATGATGTCTTCCGGCGGGAAGTCGAGCTGGTTGACGAGAATGTCGTAGGCGCGCTTGCAGATCTCGGTCTTGCGCGCAAACGTGTCGGCCTGGCCGGCCTCGTCGAACGCCATCACCACCACGGCCGCGCCATGGCGCCGCGCCACCCTCGCCTCGTGGATGAATTTCTCCTCGCCTTCCTTCATCGAGATCGAATTCACCACCGGCTTGCCCTGAACGCATTTCAGGCCGGCTTCGATCACGTTGAATTTCGAGGAATCGACCATCACGGGGACGCGGGCGATATCCGGCTCGGCGGCGACGAGGTTGAGGAAGGTCACCATCGCCTTCTCGGAATCAAGCAGCCCCTCGTCCATGTTGACGTCGATGATCTGCGCGCCGTTCTCGACCTGGTCGCGCGCCACCTGAAGTGCCGCGGTGTAGTCGCCCGCGGTGATCAGCTTGCGGAATTTCGCCGAACCCGTGACGTTGGTGCGCTCGCCGACATTGACGAAGGGAATGGCCGACGTCAGCGCGAACGGCTCAAGCCCGGAGAGCCGCAAGCGCGGCTCGATCGCGGGGATCGCGCGCGGCGTGTGCGGGGCGACGGCAGCGGCAATCGCGGCGATATGATCGGGCGTGGTGCCGCAACAGCCGCCGACGATGTTGACGAGGCCGGCGGAGGCAAACTCTCCGATCAGGCGCGCCATGTATTCCGGGCTCTCGTCGTACTGGCCGAATTCGTTGGGCAGGCCGGCGTTCGGATAGGCACACACAAGCGTATCGGCGACGCGGCCGATGTCGGCGATGTGCGCGCGCAGGTCCTCGGCGCCGAGGGCGCAGTTGAAACCGATGGTGATGGGTCTTGCGTGGCGCACCGAATTCCAGAACGCCTCGGGGAGCTGGCCCGACAGCAGCCGGCCGGACTTGTCGGTGATGGTGCCGGAGACCATCACCGGCACGTCGATGCCGCGTTCCTCGACAATCTCGGCGATGGCGTAGAGCGCGGCCTTGGCATTCAGCGTGTCGAATATGGTCTCGACCAGCAGCAAATCAGCGCCGCCGTCGAGCAGGCCCTTGATCTGCTCGCCATAGGCGGAGCGAAGGTCGTCGAAGGTGACGGCGCGGTAGCCGGGATTCGAAACATCAGGCGAAATCGACGCGGTGCGGTTGGTCGGGCCGATCGCGCCGGCGACAAAGCGGGGCTTGCCGTCCCCACCGCTCACCCGTTCGGCGGCGGCGCGCGCAAGGCGCGCGCCTTCGAGATTGAGCTCATAGGCGATGTGCGACATCTCGTAGTCGGCTTGCGCGATTGCGGTCGAGGAAAACGTGTTGGTGGCGACGATGTCGGCGCCGGCGCGCAGGTAGGCGGCGTGGATATCCTCGATCGCCTTTGGCTGGGTCAGGATCAACAGGTCGTTGTTGCCCCTGACGTCGCGGTGGAAATCGGCGAAACGCGCGCCCCGAAACCCCGCCTCGTCATATTCGAGCCCCTGGATCATGGTGCCCATGGCGCCGTCGAGCACCAGGATGCGCTGTTGGGCTGCCGCGAGCAGGGCGGTTCGCTTGGGGGAGACGGGCACGTTCATCGGATCAGGCGGCTTTCTGTGCGCCCGCAGGGCGGATGCCGAGCAAATGGCAGATCGCGAACACGAGGTCCGCGCGGTTCATGGTGTAGAAGTGAAAGCTGTCGACGCCGTGCTTGTTGAGTTTCTGCACCTGGCCCGCCGCCACCGTCGCCGCCACCAGCTTGCGGGTCTCGGCGTCGTCGTCGAGGCCTTCGAATTTCGCGGCGAGCCAGTCCGGCACGCTGGTGCCGGCGCGGGTCACGAAGGCTCTCGCCTGCTTGAAATTGTGCATCGGCATGATGCCGGGCACGACCGGAATGAAGATGCCGCGTGCGCGGACCCGGTCGAGATAGCGAAAGTAGAGGTCGTTATCGAAGAACACCTGGGTGATGGCGCGGGTCGCTCCCGCATCGACCTTGGCCTTGAGGACGTCGATGTCGGCGTCGAAGTCGGGGCTTTCGGGATGCTTTTCCGGATAGGCCGAAACGGAGACTTCAATGTCCGGATATCGCTTCTTGATACTAGCCACGAGCTCGAACGAGGTCTGATAGCCATCCGGATGGGCGGAGAAAGGCGTGCCGATGCCGCCCGGCGGATCGCCGCGAAGCGCCACGATATGGCGGACGCCGATGTCGTGATAGCGGCCGACGATCTCGTCGATCTCGCCGCGCGTCGCGCCGACGCAGGTCAGATGCGCGGCCGGCAGAAGATCGGTTTCAGCGAGAATGCGGGCGATGGTGGAATGGGTGCGCTCGCGGGTCGATCCGCCGGCGCCATAGGTCACCGACACGAAACTGGGGGCAAGCGGCGCCAGGCGCTTGATGGTGTCCCACAGACTCTTCTCCATCTCCTCGGTCTTCGGCGGGAAGAACTCAAAGGAGATCGCAGGCTGCTTCAGCACGCGCTGTCCATCCGGTATGGGAGGCGTAGTCTCGGTCATGGCACTCACAAGCTCCGCCGCGACGGACGGCATCAGGTCCGGTTCTGGGAGGGCTAAAATAGGCGAAACGGGACCGCCCAAATAGCCCATCATCGATGGGAAATTGCCCAATTATTGCAGAAAATTTGGATTTATCGTCCATTTTTACAAATAGTGGGCAAGACGGGGTGTTGGGGTTATCTCGGCGATAAAGTAGGTATTTATGGGAAAAATTCTATATTTAGCCCGGGGTCTGCGTGAGCGTATGGTGGTGGGCAAAATGAAAGAATTATGAAAAACAGACAGATTCTGCCCATTCAGCAAGCTCCCGAGCCTCCTCCGGGCCCGCGGCCGCGGGCCTGATCTGCGCAGCCGAGGCCTTTGTGGCCACGACCTGCCGCACTAGGTTAGACGCATGATCCCGCTTTCCGTCCTCGACCTCTCCGTCGTCACCACGGGCACCAAGCCGGCCGCGGCATTGCGCAACAGCATCGATCTGGCGCGCCATGTCGATGCGCTGGGCTATGTCCGCTACTGGCTCGCCGAACATCACAATCTCGCATCGGTGGCGAGCCCGGCGCCGGACCTGATGATCGGGCAGATCGCGGCGGTGACGAAAAACATCCGGGTCGGCTCCGGCGGCGTGATGCTGCCGAACCATGCGCCGCTGGTGGTGGCCGAGCGGTTCAAGATGCTGGAGGCGCTGTTTCCCGGCCGGATCGATCTCGGGCTCGGCCGCGCGCCGGGCACCGATGGCGCCACCGCGCATGCCTTGCGCAGCCGGCTCGACGCCAGAGAGGGCGACGATTTCCTCGAGCGGCTGCACGAACTGACCCTGTGGGAGACCCGCGATTTCCCGCCCGGCCATCCCTACAACAATGTGGTGGCGATGCCCGACGACACGCCGCTGCCGCCGATCTGGCTGCTCGGCTCCAGCGATTACAGCTCGGAACTGGCGGCGCAGGTCGGCATGGGATTCGCGTTCGCGCATCATTTCGCGTCGTTTGATGCCGTGGCGGCGATGACGAACTATCGCACCCACTTCAAGCCATCGGGCTGGCGCTCGACCCCGCACGGCATCCTGGCGGTCGCGGTGGTCGCGGCCGAGACCGACGCGGAGGCCGAACGGCTCGCCTCCTCGATGGACCTCAACCGCCTGCGCCGGGATCGCGGGCAATACCTGCCGCTGCCGAGCGTCGAGGAGGCGCTGGCCTATCCCTACACCGAAAGCGAGCGCGCCTCGATCGCGCGTAACCGTGCGCGGCTGTTTGTCGGCAGCCCCGCCACGGTGCTGCAAAAGCTGCAGCCGATGATCACGGCGAGCCAGGCCGACGAGCTGATGGTCATCACCGCGGTGTACGACCATGATGCGCGCAAGAAGTCTTACAGCCTGCTGGCGGATGCGTTCGGGCTGGCCAACAGGGCGGCGGCCTGATCAGCAACGCCCGGTCGCCTTCCGCGCGGAACGTTGCGTTCGCCGGTTGCGTGCCGGCGCGATTTGCGAAAAGACCGCTTCCGCAACCTGCCGCCCCCTAGCAAGGTCCAGTCCCATGCCCGCCTATCGCTCGCGCACCACCACCCACGGCCGCAACATGGCGGGCGCGCGCGGCCTGTGGCGCGCGACCGGCATGAAGGACGAGGATTTCGGCAAGCCGATCATCGCCGTCGCCAATTCCTTCACGCAGTTCGTGCCGGGCCACGTGCATCTGAAGGACCTCGGCCAGCTGGTCGCGCGCGAGATCGAGAAGGCCGGCGGCGTCGCCAAGGAATTCAACACCATCGCCGTCGACGACGGCATCGCGATGGGCCATGACGGCATGCTCTATTCAGCCTGCCCTCGCGCGAGATCATCGCCGACAGCGTCGAATACATGGTCAACGCCCATTGCGCCGACGCGCTGGTCTGCATCTCCAATTGCGACAAGATCACGCCGGGCATGCTGATGGCGGCGCTGCGCCTCAACATTCCCGACCGTGTTCGTCTCCGGCGGCCCGATGGAGGCCGGCAAGGTCATGCGTCGACGGCAAGATCAGGACGCTCGATCTGATCGACGCGATGGTGGCGGCCGCCGACGAGCGCGTCTCCGACGAGGATGTCGCGGTGATCGAGCGCTCGGCCTGCCCGACCTGCGGCTCCTGCTCCGGCATGTTCACCGCCAATTCGATGAACTGCCTGACCGAGGCGCTCGGCCTCGCGCTGCCCGGCAACGGCACGATCGCTGGCGACGCATGCCGACCGCAAGCGGCTGTTCGTCGAGGCCGGCCACCTGATCGTCGATCTCGCGCGCCGCTACTACGAGCAGGACGACGACAGCGTGCTGCCGCGCAGCGATCGCCACCTTCGAAGCCTTCGAGAACGCGATGACGCTCGACATCGCGATGGGCGGCTCGACCAACACCGTGCTGCATCTGCTGGCCGCCGCCCATGAAGGCGGGCGTCGATTTCACCATGGCGCGACATCGACCGGCTGTCGCGCCGCGTGCCGGTGCTGTGCAAGGTCGCGCCGTCGGTGCCCGACGTGCATCTCGAGGACGTGCATCGCGCCGGCGGCATCATGGCGCATCCTGGGCGAACTCGATCGCGCCGGGCTGATCCATGGCGACGCTGCCGACCGTGCATGCGCGACGCTCGGCGAGGCGCTCGAGCGCTGGGACATCAAGCGCGACGCCGAGCGACGACGGTGCGCGAATTCTTTCGCGCGGCGCCGGGCGGCGTGCCGACGCAGATCGCGTTCAGCCAGGAGCGCGCGCTACGACGACGCTCGACGACGACCGCGCAGAAGGGCGTGCATCCGCGACGTCGAGCACGCCTTCTCGCAAGGATGGCGGCCTCGCCGTGCTCTACGGCAATCTCGCCGAGGACGGCTGCATCGTGAAGACGGCCGGCGTCGACGCCAGCGATCCTGAAATTCTCCGGCCCGGCGCGCGTCTTCGAAAGCCAGGACGACGCGGTCGACGGCATTCTGGGCGGCAAGGTGGTGGCCGGCGACGTGGTGGTGATCCGCTACGAGGGGCCGCGCGGCGGCCCGGCATGCAGGAAATGCTCTATCCGACCAGCTATCTGAAATCGAAGGGCCTCGGCAAGGCCTGCGCGCTGATCACCGATGGGCGCTTCTCCGGCGGCACCTCGGGCCTGTCGATCGGCCATGTCTCGCCGGAAGCGGCCGAGGGCGGCATGATCGGGCTGGTCGAGGAGGGCGATAGGATCGAGATCGATATTCCGGCCCGCTCCATCAAGCTTGTCGTCTCGGACGAAGAACTGGCGCGTCGCCGTGCCGCGATGGAGCAGAAGGGGCGCTGATGCCTGGAAGCCGGCCAAGCCGCGCAAGCGCAATGTGTCGATGGCGCTGAAGGCCTATGCCGCGCTGACCACCAGCGCGGCGCGCGGCGCGTGCGCGAGATTCCGCGCGGGACTGAGGTGAGGCAAACGTTGCCAGCGCGTGTCGCCGGGAGGCCAAGAGCCATCTGCGGGCTCCGCCGTCACTCCTGCTTCTCGCTGAAGGTCGCGCGGAACGGATGGGCGGGATAGACGCCGACGATGCGAAACTCGCGCGAGAAGAATTTCAGCTCCTCCAGCGCGAAAGCCAGATTCCTGTCGTCGGGATGGCCGTCGACATCGGCATAGAATTGGGTGGCGAAGAAATTGCCATCGATCATGTAGCTTTCCAGCTTCGTCATGTTGACGCCGTTGGTGGCGAAACCGCCCAACGCCTTGTAGAGCGCGGCGGGCAGGTTGCGGACCCGGAAAACAAAAGTGGTGACGAGCGGTCCCGAGCCCTGTTTGGCCCAGTTCGCCTCGCGCGCCAGCACCACGAAACGGGTGGTGTTGTGGGCTTCGTCCTCGACGTCCTCGGCCAGGATGTCGAGGCCGTAGATGTCGGCGGCCAGCCTTGAGGCGATCGAGGCGCAGCTCTTGTCGCCGCGCTCGGCGACGATGCGCGCACTTCCTGCGGTATCGCCTGACACGATCGGCTTGATGCCGAGTTTGCGGATGATGCGGCGGCATTGGCCGAGCGCATGGACGTGGCTCTCGACCGTCTTGATGCTGGCCAGTTTGGCGCCACGCGGGGCCATCAACTGGTGATGGATCGGCAGAAACCATTCGCCGACGATGAACAGGCCGGATTGCGGCAAAAGGTGATGGATGTCGGCGACCCGGCCGGCGACCGAATTCTCGATCGGGATCATGCCGAGGTCCGCCTCGCCCGAATCGATCGCGGCGAGCGCGTCTTCAAAGGTCGGGCAGGGCAGGGCTTCCGCCTCGGGAAAAGCCTCGGCGATGGCGATGTGGGAATTCGCGCCCGGTTCGCCCTGGAATGCGATTTTCTTGCGTTTGGGGGTCGTTTTGATCATGACGCGCCTTGTATCAGCCGCTCAGCTTTTGGCCAGTGCCGCCGATTGGGCCAGCAGTATCTGGCGGGCAGTTTCGAGGTCGGCCGGCGTGTCGACGCCGCGCGGCACGGTGTCCACAATCGTAATGTCGATCCGCAATCCTGCCTCCAGCGCCCGCAATTGTTCCAGCTTTTCCTGCAGTTCGAGCGGCGAAGGCGGCAGCCGGACAAAGCTTTCCAGCGCCGCGCGGCGGTAGGCATAAAGGCCGATGTGGTGGTAGCGCGGCCCCTCGCCCCAGGGCGCGGTGGCGCGGGTGAAATAGAGCGCGCGCAGCCGTCGCGGGCCGATCGGAGAGCCGACCGCCTTCACCACATTCGGGTTCAAGGCCTCTTCCTCGGTGTGGATTTCCGCGGCCAGCGTCGCGATATCGACCGCGGGGTCGGCAAGGGGCGCCAGCACGCTGCGGATATTGTCCGGCAGGATGGTCGGAAAGTCGCCTTGCAGGTTGACGACGATGTCGGTGCCGCCCTGGGGGTCGAGCTTGCCGAGCGCCTCATGGATACGGTCCGATCCGGAAGGATGATCGGCGCGGGTCATGACGGCCTCAAAGCCATGCGCGGTTACCGCCGCCGCGATCTCCGGCGTGTCGGTGGCCACCGCCACGCGGCCGATCCCTGCGGCTTCCGCCCGGCGCAGCACCTGGACGATCATCGGCAGGCCGGCAATATCCAACAGCGGCTTGCCCGGCAGGCGCGTGGCGGCCATGCGGGCGGGAATCAGTACCAAAATACGGGGTTCGGTCATCAGAGTGAGGTCTGGACCCGGTCGATAACAAGCCGGAAATGATGGGGATGGGTCGAAAGCCGGCGCATTTATACGGGTTGCCAGAGCACGGGCAAACCGATATCTGATCGTGGCTCGGGGTGCGGTGCGAAAGCCTGATTCCTGACGCTCATCCGCGGCCGTTCCTCTCCGGCCTAAAGTCGACATTTCCGGCCTGGAGCCTGATCCAAAATGGACTCCTTCGAACTCAATAAAATTATCGGTGCCATTCTGGGCACCTGCCTCATTCTGCTGGTGACGAGCTTCACCGCCGGCGCGCTGTTTTCTCCCAAGATGCCGGCAAAGCCGGGTTTCGAGATCGCGGCGAAGGAAGAGGCGCATGGCGGCGGCGGCAAGGAAGCGCCCGCTCCCTCCGAGCCGATCGAGAAGCTGCTGCAGACGGCGTCCGTCGAGAAGGGGGCCGCTTCGGCCAAGAAATGCGGCGCCTGCCACGACTTCACCAAAGGCGGCCCCAACAAGGTCGGCCCGAACCTTTACGGCATCGTCGGCGCGCGAACGCGCCAGCGAGCCCGGCTTCAATTATTCCGCCGGCATGAAGGCCAAGGCGGGCAAATGGACCTATGACGATCTCAACCAGTTCATCGCCAATCCCAAGGGCTTTGTCCCCGGCACCGCGATGGGTTTTGCCGGCATCCCGAAGGACACCGAGCGTGCCGACGTGATCGACTATCTGCACACGCTTGCGGATAAGCCGCTCCCGCTGCCGACGGCGGCGAAATAGGCGCCCCGGTTTCAAATGGATTTTTCGCGGCAAACGGCCGGGCTCTTGCCTGGCCGTTTTTGCATTCCGGCCGCGGCCGGACGAGGCCGGTTCCGACCCAGGGGCAGGCCAAGGGCTTGCTTTGGCCGGTAGCGCTTTCGTTACCGGGACGTTTGGCCGCACGGATGCCCGGCAACGGGTGCTATCATGAGCAAAAAGCAACTTAATCGGTCGAAACCTTGCCTTATAGTGCGCCCTCAATAGCGCACCGAGCCACAGGAATTCTTCATTTGGCACTTACCCGACGACATCTCTTGCAGGGCGGCGCGCTTGCCACGATCGCCCCGGCGCTGGGCGCTGCAACCGGCCTCCCGGCGATCAATCCAGCGCATGCCCAGACGCCCGCGGCGGGCCGGTCTGGCGGCACGCGCTGTCGCTGTTCGGCGACATCAAGTATCCCGCCGACTTCAAGCGCTTCGACTACGTCAATCCCGATGCGCCCAAGGGCGGCGTCGCGCGCATGATATCGCTCGGCACCTTCGACAATTTCAACATCGCGGTCGCGGGCGTCAAAGGCTCGCTCGCGCCGGCCGCCGCCCTGATTTACGAAACACTGATGGCACGGTCGCATGACGAGGTCGCCACGGAATATGGCTTGCTCGCCGAAGCAGCCATCCATCCCGACGATTTTGCCTGGGTGACCTATCGTCTTCGCAAGGAAGCCCGCTGGCACGACGGCAAGCCGGTGACCCCCGAGGATGTGATTTTTTCGATCGAGGTGCTGAAGAAATACAGCCCGATGTACGCCTCGTATTATCGCCACGTCGAGAAGGTCGAAAAGACCGGTGAGCGCGAAATCAAATTCACCTTCGACGTCCCCGGTAATCGCGAAATGCCCACCATCATCGGCGAGTTGCCGGTGCTGCCGAAACACTATTGGGAGGGGACCGACGGCGAAGGCCGCAAGCGCGACATTTCGGCAACGACGCTCGAGCCGCCGCTGGGCTCCGGTCCCTATCGCATCAAGGAGTTCGTCGCCGGCCGATCGATCAAGCTGGAGCGGGTAAAGGATTATTGGGGCGCGAACGCCCCGACACAGGTGGGCCAGAACAATTTCGACGAATTGCGCTACGAGTTTTTTCGCGACAATCTGGTCGCGCTCGAGGCGTTCAAGGCGGATCAGGCGGACTGGATCGCCGAAAACTCCGCCAAGCAATGGGCCACCGCCTATGACTTTCCGGCAGTGACCGAAAAGCGCGTGATCAAGGAAGAGTTTCCGATCAACGATTCCGGCCGGATGCAGGCCTTCGTTCTCAATCTGCGCCGCGAACAATTCAAGGACGCGCGGTTGCGCCGGGCCTTCAACTACGCCTTCGATTTCGAGGAGATGAACAAGCAGCTTTTCTTCGGCCAGTACAAGCGCATCAACAGTTACTTCGAGGGGACCGAACTTGCTTCGTCCGGTCTGCCGCAGGGGCAGGAACTGGCGATCCTCGAAACCGTGCGCGACAAGGTGCCGGCCGAAGTCTTCACCACGCCCTATCAAAATCCGGTTGGCGGCAATCCCGAAGCGGTGCGCGCCAATTTGCGCGAAAGCGCGAGGTTGCTGAAGGAAGCAGGTTACGAGGTGCGCGACCGCAAGCTGGTGGATCCCGCGGGCAAGCCGGTGACCGTCGAGATCCTGGTTCAGGATCCCTCTTCCGAGCGGATCGTGCTGTTCTACAAGCCGTCGCTGGAGCGCATCGGGGTGACGGCATCTATTCGCATCGTCGACGACGCGCAGTATCAAAACCGGCTACGCAACTTCGACTACGACATCATCATCGATCAGTGGGGCGAGTCGCTGTCGCCCGGAAACGAGCAGCGCGAATACTGGGGATCGCAGGCCGCCGACCAACCCGGATCGAGAAATGCCATCGGCATCAAGAATCCCGCCGTCGATGCGCTGATCGACAAGATGATCTTCGCCAAGGACCGTGCCGAGCTGGTGGCCGCGACCAGGGCGCTCGATCGCGTCTTGCTCTGGAATTTCTACGTCGTGCCGCAATTCACCTACGGCTTTTCGCGCTATGCGCGCTGGGACCGCTTCAGCCACGCCGAGCCGTTGCCGAAATACGCGCGTTCCGGCCTGCCGTCATTGTGGTGGTTCGACGCCGACAAGGCCGCCAGGATCGGCAAAAGGTCTTGAGGGATTTTCCGCGCATGGCGCTCTTCTCCCGCCGGCATGTGCTCGGTCTTGGCGTGGGCGCGCTGGGCGCGTCCTGGCTGCGGCCGGCGGTTTCCGCGGATGCCGGCACCGAGGCGCACGGGATATCGGTGTTCGGCGACCTGAAATACCCGGCCGATTTTCAGCATTTCGAATACGTCAACGTCGCCGCCCCGAAGGGCGGGATGTTTTCGCTGATCCCGTCGGTCCGCGCCTACAATCAGTCCTACCAGACCTTCAATTCCTTCAACGCCTATATCCTGAAGGGCGAAGGCGCGCAGGGCATGGACATGACGTTCGCGCCGCTGATGGTGCGCGCCGGCGATGAGCCTGATGCGATGTATGGCCTCGTCGCAAAGTCGGTGCAAATCTCTGCCGACAAGCTGACCTATCGCTTCACGTTGCGGCCCGAAGCGAGATTTCACGATGGCTCGAAGCTGACGGCGCACGACGCGGCATTCTCGCTGACCGCGCTCAAGACCAAAGGGCATCCGCTGATCCTGCAACAGATGCGCGACATGGTGAAGGCGGAAGCCGCCGACGACGCCACGCTGGTCGTCACCTTCGCCGAAAAGCGCGCGCGCGACGTGCCGCTCTATGTCGCGGGCCTGCCGATTTTCTCGAAGGCCTATTATGCCGCGCGGCCGTTCGACGAATCGACGCTCGATATCCCGCTTGGATGCGGGCCGTACAAGGTCGGGAAATTCGAGGTCAACCGCTATATCGAGTTCGAGCGGGTCAAGGATTGGTGGGCCGCCGACCTTCCGGTCGCGCGCGGCAGCTACAATTTCGATGTTGTGCGTTACGAGTTCTACCGGGATCGCGACGTCGCGTTCGAGGGCTTTACCGCAAGGAGCTACCTGTACCGCGAAGAATTCACCTCGCGGGTCTGGGCGACGCGTTATGATTTTCCCGCCGTGAAGGACGGCCGCGTCAAACGTGAAACCTTGCCTGACGATACGCCGTCGGGAGCGCAGGGCTGGTTCATCAACACCCGCCGCGACAAGTTCAAGGATCCTCGCGTCCGCGAGGCGCTGATCCAGGCGTTCGACTTCGAATGGACCAACAAGACCATCATGTACGGCGCCTATGCGCGCACCCATTCGCCCTTCCAGAATTCGGACATGATGGTGAGCGGTCCGCCGTCGCCGGAAGAGCTCAAGCTGCTCGAGCCTTTTCGTGGGCAGGTGCCGGACGAGGTGTTCGGCATGCCGTTCGTGCCGCCGGTGTCGGACGGATCGGGACAGGACCGCACGCTGTTGCGCAAGGCGTCGCAATTGCTTCTGGATGCCGGGCTCGTCATCAAGGACGGCAAGCGGCTGTTGCCGAACGGCGACGTCTTCAAGATCGAATTTCTGGTCGATGAGCCGAGCCTGCAGCCGCATCACGCGCCCTATATCAAGAATCTCGGCACCATCGGCATCGAGGCCAACTTGCGGCTGGTCGATCCGGTGCAATACCGCGCCCGCGTCGAAGATTTTGACTTCGACATGACGATCGAGCGCTTTTCGATGTCGGCGACCCCAGGCGATGGCATGCGTCCGTTCTTCTCCTCGCAGGCGGCCAGGACCAAGGGATCGTATAATCTGGCCGGCATCGCCGACCCCGTCATCGATGCGCTGATCGAAAAGATTCTCGGCGCCGACAACCGCGCCGATCTGACGGTCGCCTGCCGCGCCTTCGATCGGGTGTTTCGCGCCGGACGCTACTGGGTGCCGCAATGGTATGCGCATACGCATCGGCTGGCCTATTGGGATCTGTTCGGACATCCGGAAAAGCCGCCGCGCTACGCCCAGGGCGTCGGCGCGCCGGAAAACTGGTGGTCCGACGCGAGCAAAGTGGCCAGGGCCGAGCAGGCGAAATAATTCATGAGCGCTTACATCGCACGCCGCATTTTCCTGATGATCCCGACGCTGTTGGGGATCATGTTCGTATCGTTCGTGGTGGTGCAGTTTGCGCCGGGCGGGCCGGTGGAACGCGTGATCGCGCAGCTGTCCGGCGCCGACACCGGCGGCACCTCGCGGATTTCGGGCTCCTCCGGCGGTGATTTCGGCGCGCGCAGCCAGGTCGGCGCGTCATCCGACGCTGTCAATTCGAAGTACCGCGGCGCGCAGGGGCTCGATCCCGATTTCATCAAGAGCCTGGAGAAGCAGTTCGGCTTCGACAAGCCGGCGCCCGAACGCTTCGCGCTGATGGTGTGGAATTTCTCGCGGTTCGATTTCGGCAAGAGCTATTTCCGCGATGTCAGCGTGCTGCAGCTGATCAAGGAGAAGTTGCCGGTCTCGATGTCGCTGGGAATCTGGATGACGCTGTTGACCTATCTGATCTCGATCCCGCTCGGGATTCGCAAGGCGGTCATGGACGGCTCAAGGTTCGACACCTGGACCTCGGCGGTGATCATCGTCGGCTTTGCGATACCCGGGTTCCTGTTTGCGATCCTCCTGATCATCCTGTTTGCCGGCGGCTCCTTCTTCAACATCTTCCCGCTGCGCGGCCTCACCTCGGATGGCTGGTCGGAATTTCCCTGGTACTGGAAGATCCTCGACTATTTCTGGCACATCACCTTGCCGCTGGTCTCGATGGCGCTGGGCGCCTTCGCCACCATGACGCTGCTCACCAAGAACTCGTTCCTCGATGAAATCCGCAAGCAATATGTGATGACCGCGCGCGCCAAGGGCTGCAGCGAAACCCAGGTGCTGTACAGCCACATTTTCCGCAACGCCATGCTGATCGTGATCGCCGGATTTCCCGGGGGCGTTCATCCACGCTTTCTTCTCGGGCTCGCTCCTGATCGAGACCATCTTCTCGCTCGACGGGCTCGGCCTGCTCGGCTTCGAGAGCGTGCTGAACCGCGATTATCCGGTGGTGTTCGGAACGCTGTTCATCTTCTCGCTGGTCGGTCTCGTCGTCAACCTGATCTCCGATCTCGCTTACATGTGGGTCGATCCGCGGATCGATTTCGAGGCGCGGGAGGTCTGATGACAATCACCGCGCCGCCGAGCGAAGTGCCGCCGCCGGTCGAGACCACCCGCGCATCGCCGCCCGGCGCGGAGCGTTCCGCTCCCGCGCATCGGTTCAGCGCTGTCGCCGCTCAATCGGCGCCGCTGGCAGAATTTCAAATCGAACCGCAGAGGTTACTGGTCGCTGTGGATTTTCCTGCTTCTGTTCTTCGTGTCGCTGTTCGCCGAGCTGATTGCCAATGATCGTCCGTTCCTGATCAAGTTCGACGGGCATCTGTATTGGCCGGCCTTCGTCAGCTATTCCGAGACCACCTTCGGCGGCGACTTCGAAACCGCGGCCGACTACCGCGATCCCTACTTGCAGAAGCTGATCGCGGACAAGGGCGGCACGATCGTCTGGCCGCTGATCCGCTATTCCTACGATACGCACAATCTCGATCTGCCGACGCCGGCGCCGTCAAAGCCGACCTGGATGCTGACGGAGGCGCAGTGCAGGGAGGTGGTGGAGAAAAAGGGCCTCAAGAGCTGCCGCGACCTCGAATACAACTGGCTCGGCACCGACGATCAGGGCCGCGACGTGGTCGCGCGCCTGATCTACGGATTTCGTATTTCGGTGCTGTTCGGCCTCAGCCTGACCATCATCTCGTCGATCGTCGGCGTCGCCGCCGGCGGCGTGCAAGGCTATTTCGGCGGCTGGATTGATCTCGGCTTTCAGCGTTTCATCGAGGTCTGGAGCGCGATTCCCTCGCTCTATCTGCTGTTGATCCTGTCGTCGGTGCTGGTGCCCGGCTTCTTCGTCCTGCTCGGCATACTGCTGTTGTTCTCGTGGGTCTCGCTGGTCGGTCTTGTGCGTGCGGAATTCCTGCGCGGGCGCAATTTCGAATACATTCAGGCCGCCCGCGCGCTCGGCGTCTCCAACGCGGTGATCATGTTCCGGCATTTGTTGCCGAATGCCATGGTGGCGACCATGACATTCCTGCCGTTTATCGTTTCGGCATCGGTGATGACGCTGACGGCGCTCGATTTTCTCGGCTTTGGCTTGCCGCCGGGTTCGCCTTCGCTCGGCGAATTGCTGTCGCAGGGCAAGGCCAACGTCCAGGCGCCGTGGCTCGGTTTTACCGGCTTCTTCGCGGTCGCGATCATGTTGTCGCTCCTGATTTTCATCGGTGAAGCGGTGCGCGACGCGTTCGATCCGCGCAAGACGTTCAGATAGGACGCGCGCATGGACGCCATCAACCAGCCTCTGCTCGACGTTCGCGACCTGTCGGTGGCGTTCCATCAGCCGAGCGGCACCTCGATCGCGGTCGACCATGTCTCCTTTGCGATAAGGCGCGGCGAGTGCGTGGCGCTGGTCGGAGAATCCGGTTCCGGAAAATCCGTCAGCGCGTTATCGATCCTCAAGCTGCTGCCCTATCCGACCGCGTCGCACCCGTCCGGCAGCATTCTCTTCAATGGCCGCGAACTGCTGACGTTGTCGGAGCGCGAGATCCGCGGCATTCGCGGCAATGACATTTCGATCGTCTTTCAGGAACCGATGACGTCGCTCAATCCGCTGCATACGATTGAGTCCCAGATCGTCGAAATCCTGCAGCTTCACAACGCCGTCAGCGGCGAGATGGCGCGGGCGCGCACGCTCGAACTGCTCACGCAGGTCGGTATTCCCGAGCCGGAAACACGGCTTGCCAGCTATCCGCATCAATTATCCGGCGGTCAGCGCCAGCGTGTCATGATCGCGATGGCGCTCGCCAACGAGCCCGATCTCCTGATCGCGGACGAGCCGACCACGGCGCTCGACGTCACGGTGCAGGCACAAATCCTGGCGTTGCTTGCGGAGATCCGCGCGCGGCTCGGCATGAGTCTCCTGTTCATCACCCACGATCTCGGCATCGTGCGCCGCATCGCCGACGTGGTCTGCGTCATGAACGGCGGCAAGATCGTCGAGCAGGGGCCGGTCGAGCAGGTCTTCACCGCGCCGAAGCATCCATACACAAAGGCGCTGCTCGCCGCCGAGCCGAAGCCCGATCCGGCGCCGCCGCGGCCCGAATCTCCGGTCGTGATTTCGGCGGCCGATCTGAAGGTCTGGTTTCCGGTCAAGCGTGGCCTGCTGCGTTCCACGGTTGGGCACATCAAGGCGGTCGATGGCGTCAGCCTGTCGGTGCGCAAGGGCGAGACGCTCGGCGTTGTCGGTGAATCCGGCTCCGGCAAGACCACGCTCGGCCTTGCGCTGCTGCGGCTGATTTCATCCGACGGCCCGATCGTGTTCCTGGGCAAGGAAATCCAGGGCTTGCGCTTCAAGGCGATGCGGCCGTTTCGCCGTGACATGCAGATCGTGTTTCAGGATCCGTTCGGGTCCCTGAGCCCGCGCATGTCGGTCGGCGACATCGTTGCCGAGGGCCTCAGCGTACATCAGAAATCGCTTACGGAATCCGAGCGCGAGGCGCGCGTGATCAAGGCGCTCCGGGATGTCGGCATGGATCCGGCGACACGGTTCCGCTATCCGCACGAATTCTCCGGCGGCCAGCGTCAGCGCATCAGCATTGCCCGCGCCGTGGTGCTGGAGCCGAATTTCGTCGTGCTGGATGAACCGACCAGCGCGCTCGACATGCTGTTTCAGGCGCAGATGGTCGATCTTTTGCGCGAATTGCAGCGCAAGCGCGACCTGACCTACATGTTCATCTCGCACGATTTGCGGGTGGTCGCCTCGCTCGCAAGCCACCTGATCGTGATGCGCCAGGGCAAGGTGGTGGAGGAGGGGCCGGCTTCGGAATTGTTCAGGAATCCGAAGACCGACTACACCCGCGCGCTGTTTGCGGCTGCGTTCCGGCTGGAAACCGCGAACGGCGCCGCCGTCGCGGAATAGCTCGCCTTTGAGGCCGCTAGCCTCAAGTTAAGTCAGTGACATCGGTTACCTCTCCCCGCTCGCGGCGAGAGGGCGGGTCACGCTCCAGAATATGGAGGGTGTGGGTGGAGATGCTTGTAGGGTGGTGGTGCTTGCAGCTTGCGCAGCTGTTGAGTTTGGAGAGAACTGTTCGATGGGTTCATGGGCGAGTATTCGGCAGGAGAGAGGTGCGCGCGCGGCACGATAGCGCGGCGGACAGCACGCTTTGTGCGAGCGAGATTGTCCATGATCACGATATCGCGGGCTGTAGTGTCGGGCAGGGTTTTCGACGTAAAGCCTGAAGGCCTCATTGATCGGGCCGTCAAAGAACCACGGGGCGGTGATGCGATCGTGGCGCAAGGCGGCCAGGAAGGTCATGGTCTGCCAGCGGCATGCGGCACCTTGGCCTTGATCCTTTGACGCGGCGCCCAGCCCCGCAGCGGCGCCATGTTGGTTGGAGGTTGTCGATGAACACCAGCCGGGAGGGGTCGACCCGCTCCGAACTTGGTCCATTGCGCCCGACGGCGGGCCACGTCGGGACGATCTGCGCGGCAATCAGCGTCTTTTTATGATGAGCTTCTCGGCGTGGACGAAATCCCACACCGTGCGTAATCGACATTCAGGCCACGCTCGGCGAGTTCGGCCACCAGCCCACGCAAGGTGAAATCCGCCTTCCGGCACCGTTGCACCAGCCAATCGCGGTGCGCCCCGCAATCTTCTTCGGCCGATAGCCGCCGATCTGTCCGCCGACGCTCCCGGTCTCGTGGAAGCGCCGCACCCAGTTGATCGCCGTACTGATGGCCACGCCAAACTGCGCCGCTGCCTGATGGCGCGACAAGCCACCTTTGGTGACAGCCCTTACTACCAGTTCTAGAAAGTCATTTGAGTAAGATAGTCAAATAAATGATAGAATCATTAACAGCAGAATGTAAATAAGAAAAGTATGATTAGAAAATAATAAGAAAGCTAGCTCAGCCGCTTGATCGCCGTGATCTCGCTGCCCGTGGCCTTGATGCGCGCAATCGCCTCGCCCGTGCCTTCGATCACGGTGGCCATGTGATGGGCGTTGGCGTGAACGATGGTGCCGGCGTCGCGCACGATCGCGACATGGCCTTTCCAGAAAATGAGGTCGCCGCGCCTGAGTTTCTTCGCCTCGCTCGGATCCAGTGCCCTGCCGAGGCCGTCCTGCTGCATGTCGCTGTCGCGCGGGCAGCCGGTGCCGGCGGCGTTCAATGATACCTGCACGAGGCCGGAACAATCGATGCCGAGGCTGCTCTTGCCGCCCCACAGATAGGGCGTTCCGGCGAATTGCTCGGCGACCGCGACGAAATCCGGGACATGGCTGTCGATCAGGCCGACATGCTGCCGCGGCAGATACCAGCCCTCGCGCGTCACGGCGAAGGAGCCTTGTTCGCGCAGCACCGTAATCATCGCTCCCATTACCAGCGTATCGGCCGGCGGCAGCTTGATCGAGGGACCGGGAAAGGCGAAGGTCCGCAGGCCCGTGACCTTGTGCGTCGGCTTCGCGCCGGGCTTTGCGAGCGCGCGATCCGGAAGCCAGCCGACGTAACCATCGCCGTTGAGCTGACCCCAGGCCCAGCCTTCGCCGTTGCGGTCATAGATCATCGCGCGCTCGCCCTTGAACGCCTGCGTCGCAAGCTCGGCGTCGGGGGACGGGGCGCAACGCAGCGGCGCGATGGCCTCCGCTATTTCGAATTCCTCGCCGCTGACAAAACGCTGCGCTTCGACCTTGCCTTCGAGATATTTCGCGGCAAGGTCTGCCCGTGCCGGCGTCAGGCGCGGATCATCCATAGCGGTCGCTCAGCAGTTTGTAGATCGCGCGTGCGGCCTGGCATTCGCCGCCTTCCGGCCGCGCCGGTTTGGCTGACGGCGTCCAGCCATAGATATCGACATGCAGCCAGCTCTTGGCGGCTTCGACGAAGCGCTGCAGGAACAGCGCGCAGGTGATCGAACCGGCAAACGTGCCTGAGGGCGCGTTGTTGACGTTGGCGACTTTCGAATCGAGCCAGCTGTCGTAAGGCGGCCAGAGTGGCAATCGCCACAACGGATCGTTCTCCTGTGTCGCGCAAGCTGCGAGTTCCTGCGCCAACCCCTCATCGTCGGTGTAAAAAGGCGGCAAATCCGGACCGAGCGCCACCCGTGCCGCCCCCGTCAGGGTGCCGAGATCGATCAGGAGATCGGGCTTCTCCTCGTCGGCGAGCGCAAGCGCATCGGCCAGCACCAGCCGGCCCTCGGCGTCCGTATTGCCGATTTCCACCGTGAGACCCTTGCGCGAAGGGAAGATGTCGAGCGGGCGGAAAGCATTGCCGGCAACGGCGTTCTCGACCGCGGGAATCAAGACCCGCAGGCGCAGCTTGAGTTTCGCATCCATCACCATCAGCGCCAGCGCCAGCACATTGGCGGCGCCGCCCATATCCTTCTTCATGATAAGCATGCTGCTGGACGGCTTCAGGTCGAGTCCGCCGGTATCGAAACAGACGCCCTTGCCGACCAGCGTCACCTTGGGATGGGCGGGATCGCCCCAGGTGAAGTCGATCAACCGGGGCGCGCGCGACGACGCCATGCCGACCGCATGAATAAGCGGCAAATTCTGTCGCGTCAGATCGTCGCCGACCACGCAGTTGAAATTCCCGCCGAAGCGCTTTGCCAGGTTTTGCGCCGCAAGCGCCAGTTCCTCCGGTCCCATGTCGTTGGAAGGCGTATTGATGAGATCGCGGGCGAGCGTTGCCGCTTCGGCGATCCGCGCAATCTCGGCGACGTCAACGCCATCCGGAGGCACCAGTCTGACCTCCGGCGTATCAGTCTTGCGATAGCGGCCGAAGCGATAGCTGCCGAGCGCGAAGGCGAGCGCGGCGAGGCGTGCTCCCTGCGGTGCAACGTTGGCGAAACGATAGACCCCTGGCGGCAGCAGGCCCGGCAGCTGACCGGCTCTGAACGGGTCGCGGAACTTGCCGGTCTCGCCGTCGACGCCGAACACGACCTGCGCGATCTCGCCATTCGCGGAAGGAAGCGTCAGGCATGCACCGGGTTTGGCCGCAAAACCATTGGCCAGCGCGAATTGCCGGGCCGGCGCGGGAAGATCGGCCGAGATCGCGTTCCACGTCGCCTTGGTCGCAAACGTAATGGGAATAGCCGGCGTCGCAGGTGCGGTTTCGAACACTGATAGCATGCTTCTCTCGGTCTTCAACTGAAACGGCCGGGCCAAGGGCCGACGTCGCAAGCGCGTTGACGTTTTACAATGGCACATAATGCTAAACCAGCCTGAATGCCGCGCGGTCCGTCGCCACCTTTCGGCGATCAGGGAACACCGATTGATGGCCCTGGAAGCGTGGCAATAGACGCGTTGGCTCACTGCGAAAGACCTCGGGCGAGCATTCCGCGAAGAGTCACCGCTGGGACATCTGGAAAAGCGCCTGTGCGAAGTCAGGAAGCCCCTCGCCGTTGCACCCTGACTGACGGGTGCGCCGGAAGGTCGGCGCCGGTCCGGGCGTCGCCGGCGGCCAAGAGGCATGTCCGTCGCAGCTGCGGCCCCGTCATGCCACGGCAGCTTGCGGAGACGGCCGGCAGTCTCGATCCGCATGGCAATCGAAATCCTTCGCCGGGAGGCGGCGTTAACCCCGCGTTAGGGTTAACAGACTATTGCTGGACGAATTCGGCTCGATCCGTCGCCAGATACCCGTGAGTCAACGTGTCATGCGCCAGCAGTCCAGTCTTGCCCGGCTTCTTGCGTCGGCGGCCTTGACGACACTCTTGGCCGTGGGCCTCGGCGGCTGCCAGACCACGTCCGATATCACGGGATCATTGACGCCGAAGCCTGAGGCCAGCCCCGACGCCAACCCGCATCGCGCCGTGGAAGTCTACGGCGAACGCTACCGCGCCGATCCCAAAAATGCCGAGGCTG
This sequence comes from uncultured Alphaproteobacteria bacterium, assembly GCA_963742085.1. Classification (GTDB taxonomy): domain Bacteria; phylum Pseudomonadota; class Alphaproteobacteria; order Rhizobiales; family Xanthobacteraceae; genus Bradyrhizobium. Next base: position 221,559 of record CAVUKM010000011.1, read on the forward strand.
CCCTGGCCTATGGCCAGGCGTTGCGTGCCGCCGGGCAGCGCAGCCAGGCCGCCGCGGTGCTCGAACAGGCCACCCTCGCACACCCCGGCGACAAGGCGCTGCTCGCCGGCTACGGCAGGGCGCTTGCCGACAACGGCAAGTTCCAGCAGGCGTTCGACGTCCTTAGCCGCGCCCACACGCCCGATAACCCCGACTGGCGAATTCTTTCGGTCCAGGGCGCGGCGCTCGATCAGCTTGGCCGGCACGAGGAAGCACGCCAATATTACGCGAGCGCCCTGAAGATCGTGCCCGACGAGCCGTCGGTGCTTTCCAATCTCGGTCTTTCCTATGTGCTTTCGAAGGACCTGCCGAAGGCCGAAGAGATTCTTCGCCAGGCCTATGCCAGCACCAGAGCCGATGCGCGGGTGCGGCAGAATCTGGGCCTGGTGGTCGGCCTGCAGGGTCGCTTTGCCGAGGCTGAGCAGATCGTCCGGGCCGATCTGCCCGCGGACGAGGCGGCGGCCAACGTCGCCTATCTCAAGCAGGTGCTGAATCGCAAGGACGATCCGCGCAAAGTTACCCCATCCAGAACGCCCGTTGCCGCTCTCAACCGTCCCGAATGACGGTTCGCCCACGCGATCGTCGGGACGAATGCCGGCGGTAGTCCGCCGCGGGCGGCGAGAGCGCATTTCAGCGAAGTGGATGCCGGTTCGCGCAACGAAAACGCGTCAAAACAAAAAATGAGAGCCTCGGTTCTGGTTCGACCAGAACCGAGGCCCTCATGGCAGGATTTGCGGCCAGGACGACCGGGCGGCTTGCCGCCCGATCAGGTCATTGCATCGCCGCGACCTTGATGCCGGTCGGTCCAAGGATGACGACGAACAGCACCGGCAGGAAGAACAGGATCATCGGCACCGTCAGTTTCGGCGGCAGGGCGGCGGCCTTCTTCTCGGCCTCGTTCATGCGCATGTCGCGATTTTCCTGCGCCATGACGCGCAAGCTCTGACCGAGCGGCGTTCCGTAGCGTTCCGACTGCTGCAAGGCCAGGCAAACCGATTTGACGCCTTCAAGGCCGGTACGTTTCGCCAGGTTTTCATAGGCGACCTTGCGATCCTGCAGATAGGAGAGCTCCGCGGTGGTCAGCGTGAACTCCTCCGACAGCGCCACCGATTGCGATACGATTTCGACGCTGACCTTGCGGAACGCGGCTTCGATCGACATGCCGGATTCGATGCAGATCAGCAGCAGATCGAGCGCGTCGGGAAAGGCGCGCCTGATTTGGAGCTGGCGCTTTGAAATGGCATTTTTCAGGAACAGCATCGGTGCCTGCAAGCCGAGATAGGCCGCGCCGACGCACATGCCGATCTTGACGGGGACCGACTTTTCCAGATGCGAGATCACGAATATATACAGCACCGCTGCGATGAACAGCACGATGGGCGTCACCAGGCGGAAGAACAGAAATGTGACGTAAGGAGCATGGCCGCGATAGCCCGCCATGATGAGCTTTTCGCGCGCGGCTTCCTGGGCAAGCCATTTTCCGAGATTGAAATCTTCCACCACCTTGGAGACGAGCTGTTTCGGCGTCTGGCGCAGCGACACCTTCTCGGTCTTGGAGAGACGTTCGCGTTCCCGCGCCCGGATCCGCTCGCGTTCACTGGCGACCGCCTTCATGCGCTTTGCCAGCCCTTCGCCTGCGAACAGCGGCATGATCAGCGTATAGGCCGTCGCGCTCACGGCGATCGCAGCAAGCAGCATGGCCATGAACCGCGGGTCGTGGAGTTTATCGACTAGAAATCCAATCATGCTGCACCGTCAGAAGTCGAAGTTGATCATTTTCTTCATCACGAGGATGCCCATGGACATCCAGATCACGCAGCCGACCAGCATCAGCTGGCCGGTCGGATGCGTCCATAGCAGAGAGATATAATCGGGGGTGGTGAGGTAGACGAGCAGCATGACGATCGGTGGCAACGCGCCGATGATGCCCGCCGAAGCCTTGGCTTCCATCGACATCGCCTGGATCTTCTCGGCCATCTTCTTGCGGTCCCGCAGCACCTTGGAAAGATTTCCCAAGGCCTCGGAGAGGTTGCCGCCGGATTTTTGCTGGATCGCGATGACAATCCCGAAGAAATTCGCCTCCGGTACCGGCATCCGTTCGAACAGGCGACCGCACGCTTCGCCTAGCGGCATGCCGATGGCCTGGGTCTCGATGATGGCCAGGAACTCGCTCCTGAGCGGTTCGGGTGAATCGGCTGCGACCACCTTGAGGGATTCAAACAGCGGCAGGCCGGCCTTGATGCCGCGAACGATCACGTCGACGGCATCCGGCAGCGCGCGAAGGAAGGCCTTTTCCCGCCGCTTCTTGAGAAAACTGAGGCCCCAGCGCGGCACTCCGAAGCCTGCGGCGAATGCCAGGCCCATGGCCGCAAGCGGCCCGCCTCCGGCGAACATCGCCAGCCCAAAGCAAATGACGGCCATAATGCCGGAAACGATCATGAACTTCTGCGGTGTCCAGTTCAGACCGGCTTGCGTGAGACGGGTGGTCAGCGAGACCTTCTTGTCCTTCGCCCGCCGGGCTTCGACTTCCTTCAACGATCCTTCGATCTGTTCGCGGCGGGCGCGCTGGTCCTTTTGAACCTGGCGGGCCGCAACCGGCTCGGCCTTGGCCACGGACGCGCGGCGGCTCTCGGCCTTCTTCTCTCCCGAAAGCAATGGATAGATGAAAACCCACGCAATGCCGCCGATGGCGGCGGCGGCGAGAAAGGCCAGTGCGAGTGTTTGCATTTTCATGGCGGGCTCCTCAGACCTCCCCGGCGACTTCGGCGGCGTCGAGTGCCGCGGCGAGCCGCTTCTCTTCGCCATAGTATCGCGCGCGATCCCAGAACCGCGGCCGTCCGATGCCGGTCGAGCGATGCCGGCCGATGATCTTGCCGCTGGCGTCCTCCCCGATCATGTCGTACAGGAACACGTCCTGGGTGATGATGGTGTCGCCTTCCATGCCCATCACCTCGGTGATGTGCGTGATGCGCCGGGAGCCGTCGCGCAGACGGGCGGCCTGGATGATGACGTCGATCGAGGCGCAGATCATCTCGCGGATCGTCCGCGAGGGCAGCGAAAACCCGCCCATCGTGATCATCGATTCGCAACGTGAAAGCGCTTCGCGGGGATTGTTGGCGTGCAGCGTTCCCATCGATCCGTCGTGACCCGTGTTCATGGCCTGCAGGAGATCGAACGCTTCGGGTCCGCGGACTTCGCCGACGATGATGCGTTCAGGCCGCATACGCAGGCAGTTCCTGACCAGCTCGCGCATGGTGATCTGGCCCTCGCCCTCGATGTTGGGCGGACGGGTTTCCAGCCGCACCACGTGCGGCTGCTGCAGTTGAAGCTCGGCTGCGTCCTCGCAGGTGATGATGCGTTCGTCGTCGTCGATGTAGTTGGTCAGACAATTGAGCAGCGTCGTCTTGCCGGAGCCGGTACCGCCTGAAATCAGCACATTGGCGCGGCATCGCCCGATGATTTGCAGGATTTCCGCGCCTTCGGGCGTGATCGCGCCGAACTTGACCAGCTGGTCGAGGGTCAGCTTGTCCTTCTTGAACTTGCGGATCGTCAGTGCGGGGCCGTCGATCGCCAGAGGCGGAACGATGGCGTTGACGCGCGAGCCGTCGGCGAGGCGTGCGTCGCAGATCGGCGATGATTCGTCGACGCGCCGGCCGACCTGGCTGACGATGCGCTGACAGATATTGAGGAGCTGCTGGTTGTCGCGGAAGCGGATGCCGGTGCGCTGAATGCGGCCGTTGACTTCGATGAACACCGTCCCGGCACCGTTGACCATGATGTCGGCGATATCATCGCGCGCCAAAAGCGGCTCAAGCGGACCATAGCCGAGGACGTCGTTGCAGATGTCGTCGAGCAGCTCTTCCTGCTCGGCGATCGACATCACGATGTTCTTGATCGCGATAATTTCGTTGACGATATCGCGGATTTCCTCGCGCGCCGACTCGCCGTCAAGTTTGGCGAGCTGGGCAAGGTCGATCGCCTCGATCAAGGCGCCGAAGATCGTCGCCTTGACCTGATAGTAGGTGTCCGAGCGCCGCGCTTCGACGGCGGGCGCGGGCGGCGCCGGTTTCGCCGGTGACAAGGGCGGGGAAGCAACGGTGGGCGGCGATGCAATACGTGGAGCAGGCGCCGCGCCGGAAGGGGCTTCCGGCGCGCTGACGGGAGGTCGCATGACCCTCGAATCGCCTTCTGTTCCGCTACGCTTACCAAACACGACTATACTCCAAGCGGGTCAAGTTACTTCGCCCGCAGCTTCTCGATCAGGGGTGACAGGAACGAACCCCGCGGCTTTTTGGTCTCGCCGCGGCCTGTCAGCCGTTGGGCGATCTGCAGGAACATTTCGGTGCTGCGATGGGTTGCGGAGATTTCCGCAATCATCTGACCATTATTGGCGGCTGAGCCGAACATTTGCGGGTCGAACGGAATCGACGCGATAGGTTCGCTTTCGATGGCCTTGGCGAATTCGCCCGAATTGATTTCCGGCCGCTTGGGTATGCCCACCTGATTGAGACAATAAAGCGGTGTCCGGTCGTTGGGCCGCGATGCCTTCAAGAGGTCGAAGATGTTCTTGGTATTGCGCAGGTTTGCAAGGTCCGGCGTCGCGACGATCAGGATATCGTCCGCACCCACGAGGGCGCGCTTGGTCCATCCCGACCATTGATGGGGAATGTCGAGGACGATACATGGCATCGTCGTGCGCAGGGTATCGAAGATCGCGTCGAAGGCCTCGACGCCGAAGTCGTAGACACGATCGAGCGTCGCCGGCGCCGCCAGCAGGCTGAGATGGTCGGTGCATTTCGACAGCAGCCGGTCGATAAACGCCGTATCGACGCGATCGGGCGAGAATACCGCGTCGGCGATCCCCTGCGGGGGGTCTTGATTGTAGTCGAGGCCGGCGGTGCCGAATGCAAGGTCGAGATCCGCCACCACGGAATCCAGCGCCAGATCGCGCGCGATGGCCCAGGCCACGTTGTGCGCGATCGTGGATGCGCCAACGCCGCCTTTCGCGCCGACCACTGCGATGATGCGGCCGACGGCCTTTGCTTCCGGAGAGGAAAACAGCCCGCAGATCGAACGCACGACGTCGATGGCGTTGACCGGCGCAATTACATAGTCGCTTACGCCGCGACGGACCAGTTCGCGGTAGAGCGTGACGTCATTGATGCGGCCGATCACGATGACACGCGTTCCGGAGTCGCACACGGTCGCGAGCTGATCGAGGCCGGTGAGGATGTCGTTGCGGCCTTCGGTCTCGAGGATGATCACGTTCGGAGTAGGCGCGCTGCGATAGGCTTCGGTGGCAGCCGCCATGCCGCCCATCTGGATCTTGAGATGGGCCTTGCCGAGGCGCCGATCTTCGCCGGCTGACTGCACCGCCGCGGCGGTTTCCACGGTTTCGCAGAAGGCCTGCACCGACACCCGCGGGGCCGGGGCGATGTGCTCGTCCACGGGCGTCGCAGTGACGTCAGGCTGTGCTTCGGGGTTCTGGCGTGCGTAGCTGATCATTTGCCTGTATCGCTGAGTTTGGCCTTTTCGCCTTCGGGATAGGTGGTCGCGGTCGAGTTGCCCTGGCGATACTTTTCAAAGCCTTGCGTGCGCCGCGCGGTATAGGCGGGAGTTTCAGGACGCGGCTGGACGAAGTCTGCCGGATTGTCGATCATCGCCGCCATATTGCGCTGATAGGCGCAGCCGAGATTGTAGTACGGCTTGTTTTCGAAATAGCTTTTGTCCTTGATCGAGGGACCGAGATCCTCGGGCCATAACCCACACGGCCCGGCTACGGCCGAGATCTTTGGATAGTTCAATCGTATCGTCGCCAGCTGGCGCGGATCATCGGGATGGTAATGGTGGACGGTGACGCCGCGCGGCGGCACGCCGGCCGCGGAGAGCAGCGCCTGGGCTTCCCGGAATGCATCCGCGGCCGCCCTTGCATTCGGCGTTCCGACCGGCACGTCGGCCACGATCGCGCCGGTTCCCTCACTAA
>CAVUKM010000012.1:0-471560 GCA_963742085.1 uncultured Alphaproteobacteria bacterium
AGCGCGCTATAAGCCGTAAACCATCGCGCAGGGAAAGCCGGATGTTTCCGGTTGAACCTGTGGTCCTACCCCCGTGCTTTTTTTTGCACGGGACCCACGGGTGCAATCGGCACCCGGCTTTCCCTGCGCCCTCCGATCTCGGGAGGGTGAGGTTCTCGCAAAACTCGGGCACATCGTGCCGCGAGAATGCGTTCGCGTATCCCAACGTCATTGCGAGGAGTGAAACGACGAAGCAATCCACGCTTGTTTGCTTGCGCTTTTGGATTGCTTCGCTGGCGCTCGCAATGACGTCCAATGGCTGTTTGACAATTGAATCCGAAAACGCCGATGTCGTCCCGGGCAAGCGAAAGCGCGACCCGGGACCCATAGCCACCGGCCGTGATTGTCTGGGCGCGCCGGGGCGCCGGCTTCGCGCAACAACAACGCCCCGTGGTTGTGGGTTCCTGCTTTCGCAGGGACGACACCGAGGGGCAGGACAGCTCGCAGGCTGCGCGCTTACCCTCACCTCCCGGCGATCGCGTCCCTGACGGTGTCGCCGACGAACGCCGCGGCGCGGCGATAGGCTTCGTCGTTGTCGCCGCGAAAACTCACCGTCCGCTTCAGCAGCAATTTTTCGTTGTCGAGGTCGAGCAGCTCGACATCGCCCCATTGCACCAGCGTGCTCATCTTGCGGATGCCGCCATAGACCACGAGCCCCGCGCCGGAGCGGCGCGCCGCCGCGATGAAATCGTCCGGATGCATGCTGACCGGCGTGCAGGGATGTTCCGGGCAGTCAAGCGGCAGCACGCGATAGTCGCCTCCCGCGCCGAGATTTTCGCGGACGAGCTCGGCGAATTGCGCCACGCGGGAGCGATGCTCCGCGCGCTGGTCCTTCACCTCGCCGGACGTATCGACATAGTCGAAATCGGCGACCGCGATCGTGAGCGGCGCTGAGAGGCCGGGGCCTGCCGGCAACGACATCGCGACGGCAACGCACATCGCCGCAACCGCAGCCTTCGCTCGACCTGACCTGCTCATGCCGGTACTCCCTGACGCCAGCCTGTTTCGGCATGGCGGCGCGCCGGGTGATAGCACAAGCCCACCCGCTACGGCATCGTGATTGCGAGCCCGCTCAGATCCGCATTCGCCATCAGTCCGACCTGCTGGCCCGACAATTCCAGCACCGCGCCCTTCTGGTTGGCCAGCACGATCGCGCGCGCGCCGCCACCGATCGTCAGACCGGCGCCCGCCGCGCCGTAGACGCCGGTGATATCCGACGGCCGCCAGATGTTGTGCACCCGGCCGTGCAGCACCGTCTTCGATCCGCCGAACACGAAGCCATAGTCCAGTCCGCCGGTGGAAAGTGAATAGGCCCTGCCGCGGAAGTACAGCGTGCCGCCGCCGCCCGAGCCGCCGATGATCCATCCCGCCTTGTAGATCACAAGCGTCACGGTGCCGTCATCGGCATAAGAGGCGGACGGCAGCGCGGTGCCGGCGAGTGCCGTCAGCGCCAGCAGCGCGACGCGAATGGCGGATGAAATTTTCATTGGCGAAATCTCCCTGGAGTCCTTGCAGGCGGGCGTTGCGGCGCAGACCTAATGCTGCACCCTGCCGATGTTCAGCAGGCATAAGGTTTAGCAAGCATGGCCCGGACAAGCGAAGCGATATCTCGCGCGGGCTTGAGTTCAGCCGCCCCAAAAATGACAAAGGTTACAGCCATGGCCCCGATCCGACACTTCCCTCCGCCCGCCGCCATCAAGGCCCCGCCGCTCTCGTTTGCGACCCGCGTCGGCGATCTCCTGTTCGTCTCCGGCATCCCCGGCTTTGACGACAAGGGCGCGCTGCCCGACAGCTTTGAGGCGCAGTTCGGCTTCGTCGTGAAAAACATCAAGCGCGTGCTCGATGAGGCCGGCAGTTCGTTTCGCGATCTCGTCAAGGTCAACGTGCTCCTGACGCGCGCTTCCGACGTCGCGCCGATGAACGCGCTGTATGCGGGCGCATTCGGGCCACCGCCCTATCCGGCGCGAACGACTTGCGTGGTGCAGGCGCTGCCCGATCCGAAGATGCTGATCGAGATTGAATGCGTCGCGTCGCTGGCGGGGCAGTGATCCGGCCGCGACCGCCGCTGCGCGGAAGCGCAAAAAGGCGTTTCGTTTTTGCCACACTGGCGAACGATCGCGGCCCTTCGACCTGCCGCCGCCACGCTTTTGCCGCACCGCTTGCATATCCGCGCCATTGCAAAAGATGGGCGCCACCGCGACGCACGTCGCGGGGTTGGCATCATGTTTTTCCTACAGGAGATGTGTCATGCGTCGCGCTACCGCTCTCTGTGCCGCCGCCGGCATCGCTGCATCCAGCCTTGCCGTCATCAGTCCCGCGCAAGCCGGCTATTACGTGATCCGCTGGGACAACACCGGAATCTGCCAGATCTGGAGTGACGAGATGTCGTCCAAGCCGTTGCGATGGCCTTCGGACTACAAGGTCGTCAGCAAGCCGGTTCCGACCTTCACCGCCGCGGCGGCTGTGCAGGAAAAGATGCGGCAGCAGCGGCACTGCACGCTCTAGGCAAGATCAATCCAGGGCAAGATCTGCGCGAACGGGTATCCGCTTCGCTCGAAAACGCTCGCCGGCGCGGCAGCGGGCCTTATGCTTTCTCCGCCGCCTCCAGTTTGGTGTATTCCGCCTTCACCAGGTCGTGAAAGGCGGGCTTGTCGAGCACGCCGGATTTCCGGAATGGCGCGGTCGCGAGCGCGTTGATCACCGCATCATGGATTTCAAAGCCGCCGGCCTCGTCATACTTGACCATGCCCCACTTGATCAGCTTCCTGTCTCCGACGATTTCGGAGATTCGCTGGAGCCGGCGGCTCATGCTTTGAAATTCGCCGGTGTCGGGAAATTCCTTCTTCACGGCGAGGATCGCGCGACTGGCGGGAATATCAGCCGGTGGCGCCGGCGTGGCGGAGCCGTCCATTCCGGCCGGGGGCGAGGAGGATTTGCGCGCGTTCGCTTCGGCGCCCGCGGCGACCAGCGCCGCCTGATAGACGCCCAACGCCAGATGAAACCGCTCGGGATCGACGGGGCTCACTCTCTCTTCGCTGCTCGAACTCATCTGCATCCTCCCAATCCGCCTTCGCTTTCCGGGCTGTGGCGGGACAGGTCCGCCTGCGGGGCCGCGGCGGGCGGGTCGCCTTTGCCCGCCCTATGCTCTTCCACGGGCGGATTTGCAACCGCCTCGATTGAACCCGTTTCCCCTTCCCGGACACTCAACCATGTCCGGGAACATCCCCCTGCCCGGCGCCCGATTTCCGCAAGGATATCTTGCGGAAGCAAAACAATATTTCTCACCAGGAGATACTAGCCACATGCGTCGACTTTCCGTTCTTTGCGCCACGGCCTTCATTGCCATTGCCGCGCTCGCTGCCACGGGCCCGGCCGAGGCCGCCTTCCATGTGATCCGCTGGCATGATACCGGCTTCTGCCAGGTCTGGGACCAGGGCTTCCCCACCACGCCGTGGCCGTCGAACTATACCACCGTCACCCACCCGCAGCCGACCTTCGCCAGGGCACTGGCGGTCAAGAATATGCTGCTGCGCAGGCACGTCTGCGCCTTCTAGAATTTGAATCGATCGGCGGAACGGTGGGCACGGCGCGCGCGTTAGGCACCGTGCCCACCATCTCTCCCTATGCGCGGGAGGTTCGATTGCTCCACCAGTTCTCCACTTCCGATATTACCTTTCTGGGCGAACAGGACGGCCCGCCCGAGCAGCGCCTGAAGGAGGCGCTTGCGGTCTTGCTCCGTCTCAACGCGACCGTGATCAGGGCCTACCTCGCGCGCGTTCTCTACGACGGCACGACCAGCGGCGTGATGCTCGGCGTGCTGACGGACAATGGCGAAGAGTGTGCGAAATTGGCCAGTCAGGTGGGCAAGGCCTTCGCGGCGCTCTTCAACACCAGGGCCCATCTCGACATTGTTTTTCTGAGCGTTGAACGGGACGCCGAGATCAGGAAGGCGTGCCCGCCCTTCTATGACCGGAATGCGCGCTACAACTGAGGTCGCCGATTTGATTTAACGTTGGGTCAGTTTCGCGGCCCTGCTCGCCGCTCGCTCATCAGCGCATCCCGCGCCGCGGACAGCTCCAGAAATGCCTCCACATTGCCGCCCGCGTCCGGGTGCGCGCGCTTGGCAACACGCTTGTACGCCCGGTGGATTTCGGTTTCGGAAAGTCGAGCGCGGGTAACGGTTTTCGTTTCTGTCTCCCTCGATTTGAACTAGCTTGCATCGAAAGCCCTAGATCCGGAACACGAGGAAACCGCCATGCCCCTTCTCGAAAACCATATCGCTGTCGTCACCGGCGCGGGGTCCGGAATCGGGCGCGCGATCGCTTTGGGCTACGCGCGCGAGGGCGCGCAGGTCGCCCTGCTCGACATCAACGCCAAGGCGGCCGAGGAAGCCGCGCAGGAAATTCGCGAGACCGGCGGCCGGGCCGCAGGCTTCGCGCTCGACGTGACCAGACGCGAGGACTGCGTCGCCGTGGCCAAGCGCGTTGCCGCGCAGGTCGGGTCGGTCTCGATCCTGGTCAACAATGCCGGCATCAACCGCCGCAATCCGTTCACCGGCGACGCCGCTTCCGTGATCAAGGACTGGGACGACATCATCGCCATCAACCTCAACGGCACGTTCAACGTAACGCACGCTTTCCTCGAACAGCTGCGCGCGACCAGGGGGCGGATCGTCAATATCGGGTCGATCCAGTCCTTCGTGCATGTGCGCACGCCGAACTCGCCCGCCTACACCACCTCCAAGCACGGCGTGCTCGGCTTCACCCGCGCGCTCGCGGCCGAACTCGGCAAGCACGGCGTTCGCGTCAATGCGATCGGCCCCGGCCTGATCGAAACGCCGCTGAATGCGCAGGTCCGCGCCAACAGCCCCGATCTCGTGAAGATCTTCATGGACCACACCCCGCTCGGACGCGCCGGAAAACCCGAAGACATCGTCGGCCCGGCGATCTTCCTCGCTTCCGATCTCTCGGCCTATGTGACGGGATCGATCGTGATGGCCGACGGCGGCTATCGGGCGATTTGAGCGCCGCGTGATTGTCTCCGTTCTTGCCTGCGACAAACGCAAGGCGTTTGCGCAAGGGGGCGTCAGCGACGAAGCAATCCAGCCTTCGTGCCGCGCCTTGGATTGCTTCGCCGGCGCTCGCAATGACGGGGTGCCCCTGATCCGCGATTGATGTTGATCAAATCCGCGCACGGGGACCGCGCAATTGCTGCGGTCGTCGATCCTCTGCTAAGAATCCCTCTGGAATCACCGGGAGTGCGCGCAGGTGGCGAAGGACACAGGAAAACCGGGGCCGCAGGGTCTCCGCGGGCGCCCCGGCGAGCCGGGACGGCCAGGACCGCAGGGCCATCCCGGAAGACCCGGACCTGACGGAGCGCGCGGCAAGGCCGGCCCCCAGGGCAAGCCGGGGCCGCAGGGCAAACGCGGCGAAGCCGGCCCCCAGGGCAAGCCCGGCGCGAGGGGCGAAGCGGGCCCGCGCGGCGAGCCCGGTCCGCCCGGCCAGTTGCCGTCGATCGAACAAGTGTTGCCGTGGCTGCATCTGTTGTTCGACGCGTGGGAAGACTACAGGCGCCGGCGCGAGCGCGAGACAACCGAGGCCGCCGCATACGAAGCCACCACCCACGCGGCGATGGCCGAGGACGAGCACGGCGACTTGTTCGCCGAGGACGAGGACGACAAAGAGCACCGCAAGAAGAAGAAAAATCGCCGCAAGGAAAAGAAGAAGAACAAGGACAAGCACAAGAAGTAGATCGGCAGGGGTCCGGCAGCGATATCCCGCCTCGCCGGAGTGCCGGGCAAGCCGTCGCGAACCGGGGCCCGCCCGGCGCCAATCGCGATCTCCGGTGAACTACTTAAGTAATCCCCCTTAAGATATCGGCCGAAATTTCGGTCCCGGCCGATCCCGCCTAGACCATCACTGGAAGAGTGGTGTGCAAATCTGCAATCGGCCCCAGGCGGAGGCTCGGATGAATCATTCCCTTTACTGTGCCGATCGACCCACGCATGCGAAGATCGTGGTTGTCGCGCTGATCTGCGCCACTGCGGTGGCCGTGATCGGCATCGCCGCGCATTCCAGGGGCGGCGGTACCGAGCAGGCCCAGCACATCGGCATCATCAAGGCCGGCAAACCCGCGATCGTCGCATCGGACGCCGAAGTCGCCGTCCGCTAGATCAGCTAGTTGCTTGAGCATGATCTCCGGGCAAACGCTTTGCGCTGTGCGCTAACGCGGCCCTTCGGGTCCGGATCATGCTCTTCCCTCACCCGAACCTCAGCCGCGAGCGCTCTTTTGCCTTCTCGGCCTCGATCTCGCGGTCCCGCGCCGGCGCATGCGTATGCAGCGAGGTCAGGAGCCGCCTTGCCGCAGCCGAGACCTCCGCAACCGCGCGGTCGAACGCTTCGGCGTTGGCCTGCGACGGCTTGTTGAAACCAGAGAGTTTCCGCACGAATTGCAGCGCCGAGGCCTCGATTTCCTCCTCGGTCGCGGGCGGCTCGAAATTGAACAGCGTCTTGATGTTGCGGCACATTTTTTTCTCCTTGCCCCGGGACCGCGCCCGTTCGCATTGGGCCGGTGATCGGGAAATGCATGTATCGCGGCTGATTTTGTCATAGAATAAGTGAGGCGTTCACCCCTGTCGCGGTGACCAAGCCGGCAAAACGCCCACAAAAAGCGAGTTCCCGATGAGCCACATCACCTACAAGATCGTCCAGCATGATGGCGGCTGGGCCTACACCGTCAATGGCGTGTTTTCGGAAGCCTTTCCGACCCACGCCGCGGCCCTTGCCGCCGCCAAGCGCGCCGCCACCGAACAGCGCGTGCCCGGGCGCACCGAAGCGATCGAGTATGAGACCGCCGACGGGAAGTGGCACACCGAGACCGCCGCCGGCAGCGACCGCCCCGAAACCGAGGTCGAGGACAAGCCGTAGGCGGCCGCGCTTTTGCCGGAAAATTGACCTCGCACCCCAGGCCGCGGATGCTCGGATCGTCTCGCGCAGCGTGATAGATTCGTCGCGCGGAAAGCGGCCCGGACGAGGCGGCCGCACCTTGGGGAAATGCACCATGAAATATTCGCGCGCGGCGCTTTCGGTTATCCTTGCGGTGATCCTTGCAATGACTTCTTTTGCCGCAGTGGCGGCCGACTATCCCGCGCCGAAGCAAGGCGACTTCATCGTCAGGGATTTCAAATTCCACACCGGCGAGACGATGCCGGAGCTCAGGCTTCACTACACCACCGTCGGCGAGCCGACCGGCCAGCCGGTGCTGGTGCTGCACGGGTCGGGCGGCTCGGCCGCGAGCATGCTGACGCCCGCCTTCGCTGGTGAATTGTTCGGGCCCGGCCAGCCGCTCGATGCGTCGAAATACTACATCATCATCCCCGACGGCATCGGCCACGGCAAATCCTCAAAACCGTCGGACGGCATGAAGACGGCGTTTCCGAAATACAATTACGAGGACATGGTCGATGCGCAGTATCGCCTGGTCAGGGAAGGCCTCGGTCTCACCCATCTGCGGCTCGTGATCGGCAATTCGATGGGCGGCATGCACACCTGGATCTGGGCCGTGAAGTATCCCGATCTGATGGATGCGCTGGTGCCGATGGCGGCGCAGCCGACCGAGATGGCGTCGCGCAACTGGATGCTGCGGCGGATGATGTTAGAGACCATCCGCAACGATCCTGATTACAATGCCGGCAACTACACCACCCAGCCCAGGATGATGAAATATGCCGTCGCCGCTTACGGCATTGCCACAGGCGGCGGCACGCTCGCCTATCAGATGCTGGCGCCGACGGCTGAAAAAGCCGACAAGATGGTCGAGGACCGGCTGGCGACACCGATCACCGCTGACGCAAACGACTTCATCTACCAATGGCAGGCTTCACACGATTACAATCCTCAAGCAGGGCTGGAGCGGATCGAGGCCACGCTGCTCGCGATCAATGCCGCCGACGACGAACGCAATCCGCCCGAAACCGGCGTGACCGTTGCGGCGATGAAGCGGGTCAAGAACGGCAAGCTCTATCTGATCCCCGCCAGCACCGAGACGCGCGGGCACCTCACGACCGGCAACGCATCGTTCTACACGCAACCGCTCAGGGAATTGCTGCAGACGGCGCCGCAGCGAACGATGTGACGCCACAGGGATTTCGCATCGCATCAATTTGCTGCGCCGCGCGGTCCGCATATTTTTTGAGCATGCATCCGAAGGACAGCTCGGGCCTAATCGCGTTCAATTGTTAATTCGTGGCTTGCCGCGACAGCGGCGCGCGACGATGATGCGGCCAAACGCGGTGGAGGATCGGATGCGAAGGTTCGCGCAGATCGCCTTGCTGGCGTCAGGTTGCGTGCTGGCGAGCGCGGCACTCGCCTTCGACAACGGTCAATACGAAAACGTCCCGGCCGACATCCGCGCCTGGTTCAAGGGCGTGATCGCGCCGAATGGCGTGCCCTGCTGCGACATCTCCGACGGCCACCGCACCGAATACGATTTTCGCGCGGGCGCCTATTGGGTACCGATCGAGGGCCAGTGGATGCAAGTCCCGGCGCATGCCGTCATCCGCGACCGCGGCAATCCGGTCGGCGAAGCCGTGGTGTGGTATGTGCACCACCGCGGCAGCATCGTTATCAGTTGTTTTGTGCCGGCCGACGCGGTGTGAAAGCATGTCGTTGCAGGGCGAATGACCGGAACAGGAATACTTCGGCCGGCTGACGTCAGTCCCACGGGATGATACGCTGTCCGAAACCTCCCGGAGAAGCGCCATGGCCGATCTCGCCGCCGACGATCTCACCGCTATCTATCCAAAACCGACGCCGCGCGTGATCGCGAAGGCCCGCCCGGAAATCGACGGTCACGCGAAGAAATTCATCGCGATGTCGCCGTTCTGCGTGCTCGCCACCTCAGGCACCGACGGCAGTGTCGATGCCTCGCCACGCGGCGGCCATCCCGGTTTTGTCAACGTCGCAGGACCGAACCAGATTCTGATGCCGGATCGCGCCGGAAACAACCGGATCGACAGCTTCAGGAACATCGTCGAGGGCTCGGGCTTCGTGCAGCTGATATTTTTCGTGCCAGGTATCGACGAGACACTGCGCGTCGGCGGCACTGGCAAGCTGTCGGCGGAGCCGGAGCTCTTGGCCGCGATGGAGGAGTTTGGCAAGCTGCCGCGCGCGGTGCTCCGCATCGACGTGCACGAGGCCTATTTCCATTGCGGCAAAGCCTTGATGCGCGCGCGCCTGTGGTCAAGGGAGACACAGGTCGAGCGCGCGGTGTTTCCGAGCATCAGCCAGGTGATCCACGACCAGACCAAATTGGGCGAGCCGGAACCCCAGGCCGAAGTCGAGGCGCGTTACCAGACGCAGCTGTGAGGGGAGCCTCTGCGCCGCCGCGAAGTTGATCGTCATGTCCCGCGAAAGCGGGGTATCCAGTACGCCGCAGCCCTGCGGCTTAGTCCCACAATGGTGGATACTGGATCGGCTCCTTCCCGGGCGATGACGGCGTCTCGAGCTCTCAGCTCTCGAGCCCGCCGACATGCTTCTGGGTATAGAGCTCAAGCCCGATCCGGCCGATCAGGTCGAGCTGGGTCTCGAGGAAATCGATGTGATGCTCCTCGTCCTTCATCAGGCTTTCGAACAGGTCGCGCGAGACGTAGTCCTTGACGCTGTGGCAGTAGGTCGCCGCTTCCTGGTAGAGATTGCGGGCACTGATCTCGGCCGCCAGATCGCACTCGATGATCTCCTTGACGTTCTGGCCGATCCGCAAGGGATCGAGCACCTGCATGTTGGGAAAGCCGTCGAGGAACAGGATGCGGTCGGTGAACTTGTCGGCGTGCTCCATCTCCTCGATGGATTCCTTGCGCCAGGTCTTGGCCATCTCCAGCAGGCCCCAATTGTTCAACAGCCGGTAATGCAGCCAATATTGGTTGATGGCGGTGAGCTCGTGCCGCAGACCCTTGTTGAGGTAGTCGATGACCTTTACGTCGCCCTGCATGATGCACTCTCGCTGCCGGGGCCATCAGGGGATGGCCCATGTACGTTGACCTGCAACGCTACTAGCGCATGATCCGCCAAAGTGTAAGCGGTTTGACGTTTCCTGAGAGTTCAGACGGCGACTTCCAGCGCCAGCGCGCCGTAGACGTGCTGATGCTCAGCGGTCTGGCTGTGCGGGCAGCCGGCACAGCAGGCCTCGGCGCACGCCCCCAGAGCCTCGTCGATGATGGTCTTGAGGGTGCGCGCACAGCGGCCGCATTCCGCGCTACAGCCGAGGCAGCCGTAGATCTGCTTGGCACTGCGGGGAAGGTCTTGCGCTGACTCGACGGCACTGCGGACATCGTGGTCGCTAAGGACGTTGCAGGAACAGACAATCATAAGAACGGCAGGCCCATCGGTGATGCGGAGCTATTCGATATTGAAGAGCCCTCGAGGATGCAAAAGGAAAAACCTCTCTTTGAAGCGATTCCAAACTGATCCCTGATTCAGACTGGAACGACTCTAAAGAACCCTCGTTGCGGCAAATCAAAAAGCCGATCTTTTCCCGGTCAGGCGGCATCAATCACCGCCGCCTCCGCCATCACCCCCACCGCCGCCGTCGCCTCCCCCGCTGTCCCCGCCTCCCCAGCCGTCGCTTCCTCCCGAATGGCCGGAGCTATCGGATGCCGAATGGTCGCTGCCGAACCAGTTCCAGAAGTGGCTCCCGGATTCGGTGCCGACATGCGTGCCGCCGTGCGATCCGCCGCCGTCGGACGAAGTCCTCCGCCTGTTCCGGCGGCGCTCCGCGCGGGTCATCAGCGCGAAGCAAATCAGCGATGTGCCGCTAACCGCGATGGCAAAGGCCGTCAGCGTGCTCGTCATCGGCCCCGCTCCCTCCGGCGGTCCATTGTGCGCTGCAAAAAAAGCACCCGTAACCGCCATGATTCGTCGCCAAATATGGCGATCTCGTTCATTGATCATTCAAGTGAAATATGGAACTTTTGCGCGGAAAGACTGCTTTTTCCGCTGTCTTGCTCAATCAGAAAGGTGATGCCATGAGGAAAACATTGGTGGCACTGGCCGCCGTCGCCACCTTGGCCTTTTCGGCCGCGGCGCCCGCCCACGCCCAACGCGGTCTCGGCGCGGCTGTCGCTGGCGGGCTGATCGGCGGCGCCATCGTCGGCGGCGCGATCGCGGCAAGCCCGTATCCCTACGGATATGGACCCGGCTATTATGGGCCCGGCTACGGATATTACGGCGGCCCGGCCTATGTCGTGGATGATCCTTACGGCTGCTACTGGCAGCGGCAGCGCTTCTGGGATGGTTATGGCTGGCGGATTCGCCGCGTGCGGGTTTGCGGCTGACCCCCGTTCATCTCCGTTAAAAGCAAGCCCGGTTATCCCCTGAACCGGTTGTTTTCCAAAACGCCTTCTGACGCTGGCCCGAAAAAGACCTTTTTTCGGGCCAATGCGTTGAGGGCGTTTACTTTGGATTGACCATTGTGCGCTTTTTTAACGACAAGGTGAAATTCGAGTTCGGCGTGTGAGTCATCTTGTTAACTGGCGCTGATTGAGGGCGCCGTCATCTCCAGGAGAGCCCAAGACATGAAGAAGACACTTGCCGCCTTTGTCGCGGTTGCAACGATTGCGGCTTCGCTTGCCGCGACGCCGGCCAGCGCCCAGCGCGGCCTCGGCGCGGCGATTGCGGGCGGAATCATCGGCGGCGCGATTGTCGGCGGAGCGGTTGCCGCCAGCCGGCCGGCCCCGGTCTATGTGGAGCCGGGCCCGGCATATGTGGAAGAGGTCCCTTGCCGCTGGGTCCGCCAGCGCTACTGGGATGGTTACGACTGGCACTTCCGCCGCATCCAGGTTTGCGACTGATCTGACCGGCGCAAGGTTCAGCGCCAGGATCACCACCTTTGATCTCAGAAACCCGGCCGATATTTCGGCCGGGTTTTTTCTTTTCCACTTCCTCATCCTGAGGAGCGGCCACGCAGGCAAGCTTACGTAACCTGCGTACACCTGGCTACGGCCGCGTCTCGAAGGATGAAGGGGCCTCATGGTTCGAGACGCGCGTGCCGCGCGCCTCACCTATGAGGGTCGACCCGATCGCAAGACGTCTCAGCGCGCCGCGCTGATCGAACGCAGCACCGCCTCGCTCGGCCAGCAATCCACCTTGAGGCCGGCCTTCTTCTGGTAGGCGCCAAGCGCGGCGCGGGTCTTCATTCCCGCCTTGCCGTCGATCTTGTCGGCATAGAGACCGATGCGCGTGAGGTGACGCTGCATCGCTTCGACGTCGACGGTGCGCAACTGCGTTGATGCCGACCACGGCGTCGCAAAGCCCAGCGGGCTCAGCATGCGGTCGCCCAGATGGCCGACGAACAGCACATAGAGATCCGAGAAATTGTATTCCTTGATCACGAAATAATTCTTGGTGGTCAGAAACGCGGGACCGTAGATCCCCTCCGGCTGCAACAGCGAGGCCGGCTGGGCCTGCTCGGCCGCGTTCAACCTCTCGCCGCGCACCGGCGCAAAACCCTCGCGCAACCATTCACCGATCGGCTTGGTCACCTCCGGCACGCCCATCGTGCAATCGACGTCGGCCGGCGCACGAACCTCGTAGGCCCAGCGCACGCCCGGCTGCCAACCCTTGTTGACGAGTTGCTGCGCGGCGGAGGCAAGCGCGTCCGGTACCGAATGCCAGATGTCCTTGCGGCCGTCGCCGTCGAAATCCACCGCATGCTTGTAGAACTCAGACGGCAGGAATTGTGTCAACCCCGTGGCACCCGCCCATGACGCCCGCATGTCCTTGCGCGTCACCTCGCGGTCATTGATCAGCTTCAGCGCCAGAATGAACTCGGTGCGATAGGTGTCCTTGCGCCGGCCGACATAGGCCTGCGTCGCCAGCACGCGCAAGCCGTCGTAAGGCAGCGTGTAACGGCCATAGTCGGTTTCGCGGCCCCAGATCGCGAGCACGATTGTTGCGGGCACGCCGAATCGCGCCTCGATGCCGGCCAGCGCGGCGCGATGCTTCGCCATCAACCGCTGCCCCTCTTCGGCGAGCCTTCCGATACTTGTTTCCTTCACATAATCGGCCGGCACCTGCACGAACTCGGCCTGCGACGGCGCGCCAGTCGCAGGCCGCCCCGGCAGGATCAGATCGGGTAATTTGTAATCCGGCTCAAGGCCGCGCGTCTCGGCATCAAACGTGGCGCGCGAGACACCTTCGGCTTGCGCTTCCGGCCAGAGCGAAGCGATGAATGCGGTAAAGCCGGCGTCGGGTGCGCCGGCAGCCCACGGCGTTGCGATCGCGTGCAGGACAATCGCAACCGCCATGATTTTCGCGTTAAACGACATATCCATCTCCCGGCGTGCTGGTATATCGTCTTGCGGGCAAAGTGCGAAGGCCAATGCCGGACTCATGGTGATGTCTGCCCTGGCCGGGGCGGCAATGGAGCGCTTGAGATGATGCTTGTCGTGTTTGCGTCCCTGTCACTTTCGCTTCTCGCCGCCTATCGCGGGCCGCGTTGGCTCGCCACGACGGCAATGCTCGCATGCCTGGCCCTCTCGATCGGACTGTTTCTGTTCGAAATCTACAGCCCGGAATATGGCTTCCGCATGCCGTGGCTGCAGGTGCAGATCGATGGCCTCCCGCATCTCTGGTCGCGCGGAGGCCGGGCATGAATTCAGCAACAGGCCCGCGCTGGCCCGCGACGCTCAACGATCTCTTTCAGTTGGCGATGATGCTGGCGATGGCCGCCATCCTGACGGCGGCGATGGTCTTGCAATATTACGGCAACGAAATCCCCTGCCCGCTGTGCCTGCTGCAACGGGTGGCGATGTTCGGTGTCTGCTTCGGCATCATCATGCATTTTCGCCACGGCTATTCCGCGCGCAACGACGGCGTCAGCATGCTGTTCGCGCTATTTTTATTGATCGTCTCGGCGCGCCAGACCCTGCTCGACATCTACCCGAGGCCCGGCCACAGCTATATCGGCAGCGCAGTCCTTGGTTTGCACATGCCGGTGTGGTCGATCGTGATCGCCTTCGCGATCCTGCTGGCTTTCGCGGTCAAATTTGCGATCCTCGGCGGCCAACATCTGCGCGACCGACGGCCATCGCCCGCGCTCGGCCGTCTTGCAAAGCTCTTGAGCCTTTATGTGGTCGCGATTGCCCTGATCAATTTTGGCTCGGTCATCCTTCAGTGCGGCGCCGACGCCTGCCACACCTCTGGCTATAGATTGTTGGGCGGTTTGTAGGACAGCGCGATGGTTGCGTCACCGAATCGAGCGGCAACTCACCGCGTCAGCTTCTTGTATTTCACCCGATGCGGAATGACGGAATCCTGGCCGAGCCTTCGCATCTTGTCTTTTTCATAGTCCTGGAAATTGCCTTCGAACCACTCGACATGGCTATCGCCTTCGAAGGCCAGCATGTGGGTGGCGATGCGGTCGAGGAACCAGCGGTCGTGGCTGATGATCACGGCGCAGCCGGCGAAATCCTCCAGCGCCTCTTCGAGCGCGCGCAGCGTATCGACGTCGAGGTCGTTGGTGGGTTCGTCGAGCAGCAGCACGTTAGCGCCGGATTTGAGCATCTTGGCCAGGTGCACGCGGTTGCGCTCGCCGCCTGACAGCGCACCGACCTTCTTCTGCTGGTCGGCGCCCTTGAAATTGAACGAGGAGCAATAGCCGCGCGAATTGACCTCGCGCTTGCCGAGAAGAATCAATTCGTTGCCGCCGGAAATTTCCTCCCACACGGTCTTCTTGCCGTCGAGGCTGTCGCGCGACTGGTCGACATAGCCCAGATGCACGCTCTCCCCGACCGTGATGGTGCCCTTGTCCGGCTTCTCCTGTCCGGTGATCATCCGGAACAGCGTGGTCTTGCCGGCGCCGTTGGGACCGATCACGCCGACAATGCCGCCCGGTGGCAGCTTGAAGGTGAGGTTGTCGATCAGGAGGCGGTCGCCATATCCCTTGGTCAGGCCCTCGAAGTCGATCACGTTCTGGCCGAGCCGCTCGGCCACGGGAATCGTGATCTGCGCGGTCTGCGTCTGCTTTTCGCTCGCGAGTTTCAGAAGGTCTTCGTAGCGCTGGTAGCGCGCCTTGGATTTGGCCTGGCGCGCCTTCGGCGAGGCCGCGATCCATTCCTGCTCGCGGGCGAGCGTGCGCTGATGCGCGGCCTCCTCGCGGCCCTCCTGCTCGAGCCGCTTCTGCTTCTGCACCAGCCAGGACGAATAATTGCCCTCGTAGGGAATGCCCTTGCCGCGGTCGAGTTCGAGAATCCAGCCCGTCACATTGTCGAGGAAATAGCGGTCGTGGGTGACGATCAGGATGGCGCCGGGGTAGTTGCGCAAATGGCCTTCCAGCCAGGAAACCGATTCGGCGTCGAGATGGTTGGTCGGCTCGTCCAGCAGCAGCAGATCGGGCTGATCGAGCAGCAGCCGGCACAACGCGACTCGGCGGCGCTCGCCGCCGGAGAGCTTGGTCACGTCGGCATCGTCGGGCGGGCAGCGCAGCGCATCCATCGCCTGATCGACCTTGCTGTCGAGATCCCAGAGGCCGGCAGCCTCGATCTGGTCCTGCAGCCTGGTCATCTCGTCGGCGGTCTCGTCGGAATAGTTGACCGCGAGCTCATTGTAGCGATCGAGGATCGCCTTCTGCTTGGCGACGCCGAGCATGACGTTGTCGCGCACGGATTTGGCGGGGTCGAGCTGCGGCTCCTGCTCGAGGTAGCCGACGCGCGCGCCCTCGGCCACCCAGGCCTCGCCGGTATATTCCTTGTCGAGGCCGGCCATGATCCGCAGCAGCGTCGATTTGCCGGAGCCGTTGACGCCTAGCACGCCGATCTTGGCGTCCGGATAGAACGACAGGTGAACGTTATCGAGCACCTTGCGGTTGGGCGGATAGGTCTTGGAGAGGCCTTGCATGAAATAGACGAACTGGCGGGCCATCGCGATCCCTGGAAACGAGAGGATTTGAGGAAATTTGGCTGGGGCTGATGTAGCGGCACGGCCTCCAAAGGGCAACCGCGCGCCCTGCGTTTTCCATCTGTTCACCAGTAGGAACACGGATGCTGACAATTGAAACCTTCTTTTAATGACTCGCGCCCGAAACTCCCGTCAGCGCCCAAGAAAGCGCTCCGCGCGACAGAAGTCGCCGAAAAAAGACAGGATTCGTCATGGCGACCATCACCTCGGGCTCCCTGGCTTCCCCTACCCGCAACCGCGACGGGCGGTCGGGCCCCCTCGCCGAAATCCGCGCCTTCTGGCGCCAGTTCTTTGCCAGGACCTTCGATCCCTACCGGCCGGAGCTTCACTACATGCGCGGACCGGGTCCTGCCTGCCGCGCCAAGCAAGCGGCGGCGGCTGCGCGCCGACGCGCCGGCTGATTACCCTGATATTTTCCCGCGGGTGCCTTGAGGTCCGCGGGGAGCCACAACCATGTCCGCCCGCATTTTTGATGGCCCGGGCGCTTGCGCGACGAAGCGCGGCGCGCGACCATGGGCGCTATCGTAGACGGCGCGCCTCAAGCGCCGTCATCTTCGCCAAGAAACGGACCAATCCATGACGCGGCTGCGCTGTGCAATTCTCGATGACTACCTCAACCTGGCTCTCTCGCTCGCAGACTGGTCGAAGATCCAGGACCGCGTCGATGTCACCGTCTTCAACCAGCCCTTTGCTTCCCCGGAGGCAGCCGCCGGCGCCCTGAAGGATTTCGAGATCATCTGCGCGATGCGCGAGCGCACGCCGTTTCCACGCGCGATGTTTGCGGCCTTGCCCAAGCTGAAACTCCTGATCACCTCGGGGATGCGCAACAACTCGATCGATATGGAGGCCGTCAAGGACCAACAGGTGGTGCTGTGCGGGACGCACTGGCCCCGCGATCCCACCGCGCCCCTGACCATGGGCCTGATCCTGGAACTGACCCGCAATATCGGCCGCGAGAGCGCCCGCATGCATGCCGGCGAATACCTGCAGAAGTTCGTCGGCATCGAGATCGAGGGCAAAACGCTGGGAGTGGTCGGGCTCGGCAAGCTGGGAGCCAAGGTGTCGGGACTGGCGAAGGCGTTCGGAATGAACGTGATCGCCTGGAGCCCGAACCTGACGCCGGAGCGCTGCAAGGAAGTCGGCGTCGGCTACGCCACCAAGGAAGAATTGTTCTCGACCGCCGACGTCATCACCGTGCATGTGGTGCTGAGCCAGCGCTCGCGGGGCCTCGTGGGAGCAGCCGATCTCGCCCGCATGAAGCCGACCAGCTACCTCGTCAACACCGCGCGCGGGCCGATCGTCGACGAAACGGCGCTGCTGGAAACGCTGAAGGCGCGCAAGATCGCGGGCGCGGCCGTGGATGTCTTCTCGGTCGAGCCGCTGCCGGTCGATCATCCCTTCCGCAAGCTCGACAACCTCGTGGTGACGCCGCATCTCGGCTACGTCACGCGGGAAACCTTTGTCGCCCACTATAGCCAGATGGTTGAAGGCATCGACGCCTGGTTCAAGGGCGAGCCGGTGCGAAGGCTGGCGTAAGACAATTCAACCGCCATCAAATTCGTTCGCGGCGTCGGACAACGGATATGCGCGTTGGCGCGCCGCCCGGGCGATCAGGCCGTTTTCGGCGTGAACTTCTTGACGGCGAGCGAGAACGTCTTCCCTCCGGACGAATATGTCACCGTCCCGTTCAATCCATTGGGGACCGAGAGCAGCACCTTGCCAAGTATGATGGCATTCTTGTCGACGTCGCCGACACCCGTCCCGCTCTGCCCATTGATGTTGTAGCTGACCTGGGCATCCCGCCCGTTGATCGAGACGACCTTGAACGAGACGGTCTGCGTGGCCGAACTGCCGATCCAGCTGCCGACCAGCGGGTTCTGGTCCGTGGCGGCGGCAGCGGCCTTGTCGAGAAGGGCGGTCTGTTTCACCGTCCCGAATGAAAATTCCAGCGCGGCCTTCTTTCCATCACGGGTCGCGATCGTGACATTGCCGTAAGTGATGAAGTTCTGATCGACGGTGGCGGTGCCTCTCTCCGTACGCCCGTTATGCGTATACTCCACCTGCGCCGTGCTACCGTTGATACTCACGACCTTGAGTTCGATGGCTTGATGGGTTTTCGAGAATGAGCCTTTCCAATCGCCCAGCAGATTGCTCTGGTGATAGAGCTTCTCGTTCACGGGCGAAATCCGACTAGCGCCCTGGGTCGCAGCGATTGTACTCACCGCCAGCTCCTTCCGGCCCCGCGAGATACGGTCAGCCTTGGTTCCGCGATCTGCGGAAAAACCAGACAATCTGACTCTTATGAACGAACGGTTAATCGCGTCTCACGAACGCGATCAAGTCGATTGCGCACGCAATAAAGGCGCGCCACTGCGCGCCTTTCGGGATCATGTTCTTGATTGATCGTTGCGCCCTAGCGCACCATCACCGGCGGCGGCAGCGGCGGCACCACGGTCGGCTGCATGCCGGGAACGTTCGACGGAGGAAGCGGGGGTCCGGCGTTCGGCGCAGCACCGGGTGCTGGCAGCGGCGCTGCCGAGGCGGTGGTGGTCGACGCCGGCGGCGGACCGCCGGGAAGTACGACCACCCTTGTGCCGACCTTGACGCGATCGAACAGGTCCGAGACGTCCTCGTTCAGCATGCCGATGCAGCCCGAGGAGACGAACTTGCCGATGGTCGAAGGCTGGTTGGTGCCATGGATGCGATAGACGGTGTTGCCGAGATACATCGCGCGCGCGCCCAGCGGATTGCCGGGGCCGCCGGCCATGAAGCGCGGCAGATAGGGCTGGCGCTCGATCATCTCGGTCGGCGGATGCCAATCCGGCCACTCGGCCTTGCGCGAGATCTTCTGCACGCCGGTCCAGGTGAAACCGTCACGGCCAACGCGCACGCCGTAGCGGATCGCGCGGCCATTGCCCAGCACGTAATAGAGATAGGTATTCGGCGTATCGACGATCAGCGTGCCCGCCGGCTCTTTGGTCGGGAACTTGACCTCCTGCCGGCGCAGGTTTGGCGGCAGATTGGCCGGCGCCGATTCCGGCTGTTCCTCCGGCGGAAGCGCCGACAGCACCATCGGCCGGCCATCCGGCCCCTGCGCTCCGGGGGGCTGGCCCCCCGGCGATTGCTGCTGCAGGGTTCCGGTGACGCTGCCCGGCGCGGCGATGGCTCCCGGCGGGCGAGGCGCGGCATTGTTCTCGTCGGGATAGACATAGCCCGATCCCGGGATGCGATTGTCGCCATAGGCCTGTTGCGGAGGACCGGCGGGCCGGTCGGAATAGATTACCGCCGGCGGTTCATCCCGGCGACCATAGCGCGGATCATCGGGCGACAGGATCGGTCCGCGGTCGGAATACACTGGCGGAGCGCCGGCGGGCCGGCCATAGCGGGGATCATCAGGGGAAAGCACGGGCCCCCGCTCGGAATATGCGGGCGGCGCGATCATCGGCCGGCCATAGCGCGGATCGTCGGGCGAGAGCACCGGGCCGGGCGGCGGCAGCGCCGTCGCACCCCGAACATTCGGTCCGTCATCGTCCTCCAGGACGTCGAAATCCATCGGGCGAGGAGCGCGATAATCGGCCGGTCCCGGCGGATAGGGCGACGGCGAATAGACCGGGCCAGGGGCGACTGGATAGCCCTGCGCCGACGCAAGCGAGGTTCCCACCGCCACTGCCGCCCAAGCAGCAGAAACGGCAGCACAAATCGTCAGAATGCGTTTGGTCATCATTGCTCTTGTATAGCCCCAAGCCGACACCGGATCGTTAACGCCAGATGGCGGAAGATAGCGGCGCATTCAAGACAAATCCGGCCGATTCGAGCCAGATTTGGGCGTTTGTGACAAGCCCGAAAGCGCCTTTTTGAGGCAATTTCCGGCCGGGTGGCGGGTCTGGCACGCCGCCGATATTTATCGAGCCTCCGGAAACAGTTGCGGTATTCTTGAACCAGCCTGATTCGCCGCGCCGCGTGCCCGCTGTGTCGCGAAGGCGGCCAGTATGGTGGTCACCGCGTTCCCGCTTGTCTCAAGAGTCCTTGCCAAAAATCCCGCCAAGGTAGAACTCGCGTCAAATGCTCCCCGGCTTCCGCTTCCTTTTCGCCGCGATCATGCTGTCGATGGCGCTCCTGGTGTTTGGACTGGGCGCCGCGGCGTTGCTGCGCGCGGCCCACGAAGAATTTGCCTCCAACCCGTCATGGCGCGCCGCTCCCGAAGTGATGTTCGCGCAACAGAACGAACCCGCAGGGCCCGTGCTGGCAATGTTGCGCGTCGACATGCCGGCTGCGACGAAGCTGCCGGACGAGACGCCGGCGACCATGGCGCCCGCAGAGCAAGCGGCCTCCGCAACGGCTGAACCCGAGCGGATCGCGGCGCTGAAGCCGGAGGACGCTTCGGCGACGGAAATCTCGAAGGGAGAGACCGCAACGGGCGAGACGGTGAACGCCGAAGTCGCGGTCGCGGAAAGTCCGGTGGCCAGCGAGGCCGCACCGGCCCCGGTGGAGATCGCGGTTTCCGGCGACGAAACCAGGGTCGCAACAATCGCGACAGCTGAAGTCCCGTTGCGCGAGAACCAGGCGGTCCCGGCTCAGCCCGAACCAATGGGCCTGCAGGTTGCGCCCGGTGCCGACATCACCGCGACGAACATTGCAACGCCGGGCGGACCTCCGGTCAGAATCGAAACACGGTTGCCGGCAAAGCTCAGCGACGCAAAGCCTGATCAAAGCGCCATCAAGAAACAGCAGCAGGCAAGGCGCGCGGCAGAGCACCGACGGCTTGCGGCGGCGCGCGCACGTCTGGCGGCGCAGACACTTGCGGCCTTTCCGTTCGGCCAACCGGCGCCCGCCACCCGAACCCGCTAAGGCCTTCAATCGGGTGGACGCGTTTTCTTGACGCGAACCGGTATCCACTTCGCTTGAAAACGCGATGTGTCAGGCCGGACCGGTCGCGACCGGCGGTCCGTCGGGCAGGCCCCATTCGGCCCAAGAGCCGTCGTAAAGCGCGGTGCCGCGCACGCCCAGCCGATAAAGCGCGAGCGTCAGCACCAGCGCGGAAACGCCGGAGCCGCAGGTCGTCACGATCGGCCTCGTCATGTCGACGCCGGCGCCCGTGAAGGCTTTGCGCAATTCGTCGAGCGGCTTCATCGTACCGGTATTCGCATCGAACAATTCCGCATAGGGTACGCTGCGGCTGCCGGGGATGTGACCAGGACGGAGGCCCGGCCGCGGCTCGGCAACGGTGCCTTCAAAGCGCGGGCGCGGGCGCGCGTCGACCAACTGCTCGGCATGCGCCTCCAGATTACCGATCAATTGCTGCTGGCTGCGGATATAGCTTGGATCGAGCCTGGCCTGAAATTTTCCGGGTTTCGGCACAACCTTGCCCGAATGCGTTGGGCGACCTTCGCGCAACCATTTCTTCAACCCACCGTCCAACACCTTCACATTGGGATGACCGAACGACAGGAACATCCACCACGCCCGCGGTGCGGCGACCCAGCCACCAGCATCGTAGGCGACCACGGTATCGCCTGAGGAAATGCCGAGCGCAGCAACATCGCGCGCGAACTGCTCGGCGGCCGGAAACATGTGCGGCCGCGGGTCGTTCTGATCGGCAATATGATCGACGTCGAAGAAAGCCGCGCCCGGAAGATGTGCGGCGAGATAGTCCTCCACAGGCAGCGGCAACACGCCGGGCAACTTGAAGGTTGCGTCGATGATCTTCACCTTGGGATCGTCGAGATGGGCGGAGAGCCAATCGGTGGAAACCAGCGGATCGTCGGCAGGTGATGTCATGGAGATTGATCCTTGTTGTCGTTCCGGGGCAGAGCTTGAGCTGCGAACCCGCAATCTCGAGATAACAACTTCTGGATTCCGGTTCGCAGCTCACGCTGCGCCCGGAATGACGGAGCGAGGTCAACCCTTCTTCTTCGGCTCGAACTTCTCGGTCGGGCCGCCGGCGTCGCGCCAGGCGGCATATCCGCCCGCGATATGCGCCACCGGTTTCAGGCCCATATCCTGCGCGGTCTTCGCCGCCAGGGCCGAGCGCAGGCCGCCGGCGCAATGAAAGATGAATTTCTTGTCCTCCTGGAAGATCGGCTTGGCATAGGGGCTCGAAGGATCGATCCAGAACTCCAGCATGCCGCGGGTGCAGGAGAACGCGCCGGGAATCCGTCCCTCACGCTCGATTTCCCTGGGGTCGCGGATGTCGACGATCACGACCTCGTCGTCCTGCGAGGCCTTGATGGCGTCCGCCGCGCTCAAGGTTTCGATCTCCGCGTTGGCCTCGTCGATCAACGACTTGATGCCGCGATGGATGGTCTGGGGCATTGATCTTTCCTCTCAATTTTCTTGACCCGTCATTCCGGGGCGATGCGTAGCATCGAACTACGATGTGCAATCGCACATCGGAGAATCTCGATCCGAATATCATCACTTCGAGATTCCGGATCGGTCCTGCGGACCGTCCGGAATGACGAGGAAGTCGATTAGCGCACCAGCTCCTTCATCGCGCCTTCCAGGCCTTCGATCGTGATCGGGAACATGCGATCCGAAAACAGCCGGCGAATGATGGTGGTCGATTCCGAATAATCCCAGTGCCGCTGCGCCACCGGATTGAGCCACACCGCATGCGGATAGGTGCGCGTGATGCGCTCGAGCCAGACCGATCCCGCCTCTTCATTGACGTGTTCGACCGAGCCGCCGGGTACCATGATCTCGTAGGGCGACATCGAGGCGTCGCCGACGAACACCACCTTGTAGTCGTGCGGATATTTATGCAGCACGTCCCAGGTCGGCGTGCGGTCGGTGAAGCGCCGGCGGTTCTGCTTCCACACGCCCTCATAGAGGCAATTGTGGAAGTAGAAATACTCCATGTGCTTGAACTCGCTCTTCGCCGCCGAGAACAGCTCCTCGACCTGCTCGATATGCGAATCCATCGAGCCGCCGATGTCGAAGAACACCAGCACCTTGACGGCGTTGCGCCGCTCGGGACGCATATGCACGTCGAGATAGCCGTGGTTGGCGGTCTCCCGGATCGTGGTGTCGAGATCGAGTTCATCAGGCGCGCCGGTGCGGGCGAATTTGCGCAGGCGCCTGAGCGCGATCTTGATGTTGCGGATGCCGAGCTCGACATTGCCGTCGAGATCCTTGAACTCGCGCTTGTCCCACACCTTCACGGCGCGGAAATTGCGGTTCTTCTCCTGGCCGATGCGGATGCCTTCGGGGTTGTAGCCGTGCGCACCGAACGGCGAGGTTCCCGCCGTGCCAATCCATTTATTGCCGCCCTGATGACGGCCCTTTTGTTCCTCAAGCCGCTTGCGAAGCGTCTCCATGAGCTTGTCCCAGCCCATCGCCTCGATCTGCTTCTTTTCTTCCTCGGTCAGGTATTTTTCGGCGAGTTTCTTCAGCCACTCGGCGGGAATGTCGGCCTTCTCCATGGCGTCGAGCAGGCTCTCGAGCCCCTTGAACACCGTGCCGAACACCCGATCGAACTTGTCGAGATTGCGCTCGTCCTTCACCAGCGCCGCGCGCGACAGGTAATAGAAATTCTCTACCGTCTGCTCCGCGAGGTCGGCGTTGAGGGCCTCCATCAGCGTCAAATACTCGCGCAAGGTCACCGGGACCTGGGCGTCGCGCAGCGATGTGAAGAATTGCAGGAACATGGTCCACAGATTGCCCGCCCGTCCGCCCCCGTCAAGGGCCGCAGACGCGGATCAGGGCGGCATTGATTGGTCAAATGAGCCGTCCGGCAGGCTGGACCTGAAGCGTTTTTCAACTAGAATTAAGCCGTCAATGTTCGAACCGGGGCTGCATCCATGGGTATTTTAGCTGCGCTCATCATCGGCGCAATCGCCGGCTGGCTGGCCGGCCTGATCGTACGCGGCGCCGGTTTCGGGCTGATCGGAAACATCGTCGTCGGCATCATCGGCGCGCTCGTCGCCGGCTGGGTGTTGCCGCAACTGCACATCGTGCTTGCGTCGGGCATGCTTGGCTCGATCCTCGACGCCACGGTCGGCGCAGTCATCGTTCTCGTCATCCTCACGCTGATCAAACGCGTTTGATCAATATCCCAATTCCCGAGAACGACCGCCGCAACGGCGGTCGTTTCCTGTTCGACCAAGGCGCTCGCTTGCGCTCAAGAACAAGCAACAAGGCAAGTATTCGATGAAATTTACCGGCACCAAGGATTACGTCGCCACCGATGACCTCAAGGTCGCGGTCAACGCCTCGATCGTGCTCGAACGGCCGCTGCTGGTAAAGGGCGAGCCCGGCACCGGCAAAACCGTGCTGGCCGAGGAGGTCGCCAAGGCGATCGGCGCCCCGCTTCTGACCTGGCACATCAAGTCCACCACCAAGGCGCAGCAGGGGCTCTACGAATACGACGCGGTGTCGCGCCTGCGCGACAGCCAGCTTGGCGATTCCAGGGTTTCCGACATCGGCAATTACATCAAGCGCGGAAAATTGTGGGAGGCCTTCACCCACGAGAAGCGCCCGGTGCTCCTGATCGACGAAATCGACAAGGCCGACATCGAGTTTCCCAACGATCTTCTGCTCGAACTCGATCGCATGGAGTTCTTCGTCTACGAGACCGGCGAGAACATCAAGGCCAAGCTGCGGCCGATCGTGATGATCACGTCGAACAACGAAAAGGAGCTGCCGGACGCCTTCCTGCGCCGCTGCTTCTTCCATTACATCAAGTTTCCCGACGCCGACACCATGAGCCGGATCGTCGATGTGCATTTTCCCAACATCAAGAAACGCCTGGTGGAAGAGGCGTTGCGGATCTTCTTCGAGGTGCGGGAGGTGCCCGGCCTGAAGAAGAAGCCTTCGACGTCGGAGCTGCTGGACTGGCTGAAGCTCCTGCTCAATGAGGACATCACCCCGGAAATGCTCAGGGAGCGTGACCCGCGCAAGCTGATCCCGCCGCTGCACGGCGCGTTGTTGAAGAACGAGCAGGACGTGCATTTGTTCGAGCGGCTGGCGTTTTTGAGCCGCAGGGAAGTATGAGCCGCCGCAAACAGCGGGCCTGCTAACCGGCCTGCCCGCAAGCAGGCGGTCAGGTCTGCGCCGTCAGGTACACATCGTCCATAAACAACGCGTCAATGCCGGACTTGCGGAATGTCACGATCGCATCGGTGGGCGTGCAAACGATCGGCTCGCTGTCGTTGAACGACGTATTGATGACGACCGGCACGCCGGTTCGCGCAAAGAAGCAGGAAATGAGCTCGTGAAAGCGGGGATTTGATTCGCGGCTTACGAGCTGCACCCGGGCGCTGCCATCCTTGTGCAGCACCGCGGGGATGTGATCCCGCCGCTCCGGCTTGACCCCGCATGCAAATAGCATGAACTCGTGGCTGGTCGAATGTGCGCCAACCTCGAACCATTCGTCGGCGCGCTCGGCCAGGACGCTCGGCGCAAACGGCCGGAAGTCTTCCCGGTGCTTGACCTTTTGATTGAGGATATCGCGCATGTCCGGCCGGCGCGGGTCGGCGAGGAGCGAACGGTTGCCGAGCGCGCGGGGCCCGAACTCCATGCGGCCCTGAAACCAGGCGACGATCTTGCCGTCGGCGATCATCTTCGCGGCATCGCGCGCGGGGGACTTGCTTCGCCGCGCCGTGAGGCCGGCCGACTTGACCGCCGCCAGAATGTCGCGCCGGCTGAACGCGGGCCCCAGATACGGCGTGGAGTTGCCGCGCTGGGGCGGACGTTTCTGCTTTGCGCAATGCACGGCAAAGGCGGCGCCGATCGCCGTGCCTGCATCGTGTGGCGCGGATGGTATGAACACATTGGAGAATTCACCGGATCGCCTGACCAGTTCATTGGTCACGCAATTGAGCGCGACGCCGCCGGCAAGACACAAATTGTCGAACGGCACCCTGCGTTTGACGCGTCGCACCAGCGCCGTGACCGCGGCATCGGTCGCCGCCTGCAGTGCTGCCGCCATATCGGCATGCCGCGGCAGAATTTCAGCCTCGGCGTCACGCTGCGGGCCGAACATGGCTTCCATTCTGGCGAACCTGTCCGGGTGAACACCAAGAAACTCCTGGGACACCCCGTAGTTCACCTCGTCGGCGCGCAGGATCGATAGAAATTCCTGACGGAAGACCTCGGGATTGCCGTACGCCGCCAGGCCCATGACTTTCGAAGCGTCGTAGTGCGAGAAGCCGAGATAACCGCTGAACACCTCCCACAGGAAGCCAATTGAATGCGGATACTCGAATGTTTCGACGGACTGGATGCGCGTACCGACGCCCTTCGCCAGCGAGGAACCGGCCGTCTCGCCAATTCCGTCGATGGTGAGGATGGCCGCGCGATCGAAGCCCGACGGGAAAAACGCCGAAGCGGCATGTGCCATATGGTGGGGCACGAAATGAAATCCTTGCCGAAGCGAACGTCCAAGAAGCTCCTCGGCCACGCCGGGCACCTGCCCAAGCCGTAGCCGGAACGTCTCCTCTAACCGCGGATCCCACCACTCGGCGCGATATCGCGTCCGGCGCAGCTTAGGATTGAACGAATATGCCACGTGATCGATATCGTCGGCGGTAAGCCCGGCGTATTTCAAGCAGAAACGGATCGCGCGCTCGGGGAATTGATGCGGATTGTCGAACTCCGCCTGCTTGCCGTGCTTGATGCGATTGAACCGTTCCTCCTCGACGGCGGCGACGAGCTTGCCGTCAACGAGCAGCGCGGCGGCCAACTCGTGATACACCGAGTTGATTCCAAGAATGTTCACCGGCCTACCTCCACCCGTCTGATTCTACCGCTCTGCAAGGCGCCGGTATGAGTCCGCGCCCTAGCGAGCTATCGACCCGACCGCCGCCTCCGGCGCGCTCCTGCCGCGGATCATATCCGACGCCTTGTCGGCGATCATCATGGTCGACGCGTTCAGATTGGCGGAAATCATCCGCGGCATGATGGAAGCATCGACCACGCGCAAGCCTTCAAGCCCGTGGACCCGCAGCTGGTCGTCGACCACCGCCCATGAGCTATCGGCCGGCCCCATCCGGCAGGTGCAGCCGGGATGGAACGTCGTGGTGCCGCGCTTGGTGGCGGCTTCGAGGAATTCGTCGTCGGTCTGGACGTCGGGACCGGGGAAATCCTCATACGCGTAATAGGGCGCAAGCGGATCGGACTTGAGCAGCCGCCGTGCCAGCTTCATGCCGGCGACGACGACGCGGCGATCGAGTTCGGCGACGAGATAATTGGTTTGAATGATCGGCGGCTCGAACGGGTCGGCCGAGCGGGCACGGACATAGCCGCGGCTCTCCGGCCGCTGCTGCCAGGACGCGACCGTCATGCCGGGCTGATCCTCGAGCTGGCCCTGCACGCCTTCCTTGTAGCTCGCGGGCGTGAACGTCAGTTGCAGATCGGAGCTCTCGGTGGTCTCGCCGGAGTGCCAGAAGCAATAGACCATGGTCGGCGACAGCGAGAGCAGCCCGCGGCGGGTCGTGGCCCATTTGATCACCTCGCCCACCAGGCTGAGGCCGCGCCGCCGCTCGTTGATGGTCCTGATGTTCTTGACGCGGGCGACCGAACGCGGCGCATAATGATCCTGCAATCCCTCGCCGACGCCGGCCAGCGCATGACGCACCTCGATGCCGAGCGAGCCCAAAAGCTCCGGCGAGCCGACGCCTGACAATTGCAGGAGCTGCGGCGAATTGTAGGAGCCGCCGGAGAGAATGACTTCCTTTGCCGCGCGCACCTCGTGCAGCGTGCCGCCCCTGCCGCCCCTGACGTACCGAACGCCGACCGCGCGCTTGCCCTCGAAGATGATTTCGGTCGCATGCACGCGCGTCCGCACGTCGACATTCCCCCGCTTCACGGCGGGATGCAGAAAGGCGGTCGCCGCGCTGACGCGCAGACCGTTCTTGATGGTGCGCTGGGCGTAGGAGACGCCCTCCTGGATCGCGCCGTTGTAATCGGGGTTGCGCGGAATGCCGAGGCTGATCGCGCCCGCCATGAACGCCTCGCAAAGCGGGTCCTTCCAGTCCATGGTGGTGACGGTGAGGTTGCCCGCGCGCCCGCGATAGGCGTCCTCGCCCTCGCCGACGCGCCGCTCCAACCGCTTGAAATAGGGCAGCACATCCGGATAGCCCCAGCCGCGATTGCCGATTTGCGCCCAGGTGTCGAAATCCTGACGCTGGCCGCGATTGTAGATGTGGCCGTTGATCGAGGAGGAGCCGCCGAGCGTCTTGCCGCGCGGCGCATAGATGCTGCGGCCGCCGGTCCAGGGACCGGGCTCCTGCTGGTAGGCCCAGTTGATGCTCCGCATATGAAAGGTCTTGATGAAGCCCGCCGGCAGATGGATGTAGGGATGCCAATCCTTTGGGCCGGCTTCGAGCACGCAGATGCGGGTGGAAGCATCCTCGCTCAGCCGGTTCGCAAGCACGCAGCCGGCAGAGCCCGCGCCCACGATCACATAGTCGAATGTATCCATCGTCTCGCTTTCGGCGTTTCCTGGTCTTGGCGCGGTTTATGACCGCGGCTTGTCGTTCAATTGATAATTCAAATGCGCTTTCACCGTCGGCCATTCGGCGGCGATGATGCTGTAGACCACGGTGTCGCGCAACGTGCCGTTGGCCGCAATCTGATGACTGCGCAGGATGCCGTCGAGCTTGGCTCCCAGCCGCTCGATGCCGCGCCGGCTCTGGTGATTGAAGAAATGCGTGCGGAATTCGACCGCGATGCAATCGAGTTGTTCGAACGCATGCGTCAGCAACAGCAATTTGCACTGGGTATTGAGCGCGCTGCGCTGCACGCGCCTGGCATACCAGGTCGAGCCGATCTCGACGCGCCGGTTGGCGGCGTCGACGTTCATATAGGTCGACATGCCCGCGATCTGGCCTTCCGCATCGAACACGGTGAATGGCAGCATCGAGCCCGCCGCCTGTAGCGCGAGCCTCCGGTCGATCTCCTTGCGCATGTCTTCAGGCTTCGGCACGGAGGTGTACCAGAGCTTCCACAACTCGCCGTCCTTTACGGCCTCCGTCAGCCCGTCGATATGATCGTGCGACAGCGGCTTTAGCTGCGCATGCGGGCCGCTCAGCGTTACCGGTTCAAGCCAGGGCATCAAACATCCTTTCCCTTTATTCTGAGAAGCGCGCCCCAGCCGTCATTGCGAGCGAAGCGAAGCAATCCAGAAAGCCGCGGGCTCGAAGGCTGGATTGCTTCGTCGCTTTCGCTCCTCGCAATGACGGAGGCTATCATCCCGCCCGCCATCACTTGTTCAAAAAATTCAGCGGCAGGCCGGGCCGCGCCCAGTCCATCGCGACCAGCTCGCCCTTGCCGGACAGCGTGATGTAGGCGGTCTTCAGCTCCGGTCCGCCGAAGGCGATGTTGGTGGTGACGCGGTCGCCGGTCGGCACCTGCTCCACAATGGAGCCGTCCGGCGCGATCACCGTGATGCAGCCCGAGATCAGCGTTGCCACGCAAATATTGCCGCAAGCCTCCACCGCGAGCGAATCGAACATCTGATAGCCACCGAGTCCCGCGATCGGCTTGCCGCGCTCGCCGCGATAGATCACGTCGCGCGGCCTGACGGCCCCGGGCGCGGCGAGATCGAAGGCCCATAGCCGCGCCGTCGGCGTCTCCGCGACATAGACGGTGTTTTCGTCGGGCGACAGGCCGATGCCGTTCGCCGGCAGCATGCCGAAGGAGCCTTCGACGATCTCCTTCATGCCGGGCTTGATGTAATAGAATGCGCCGACATCCATGTCTCGGGCGCGGCGCTTGCCCAGATCAGTGAACCAGAGCCCGCCATGACGGTCGAACACCAGATCGTTCGGCCCCTTCAGCGGATGCTCGCCGCATTTGTCGAACAGGGTTTCGAGCTTGCCGGTTTTGAGATCGACGCGCTGGATCGATCCGCCGATATATTCATGGGGCGCCGGCGCGCCAGGCATCATGGTGCCGCGCGAGGGGATCCAGCTGAAGCCGCCATTGTTGCAGAGGTAGCATTTGCCGTCGGGACCGATCGCCGCGCCGTTGGGGCCGCCGGGAATTTGCGCGACCACTTCCTTGGCGCCGTCCGGCCACACCCGCGTCAGCCGCTGCCCGCGGATTTCGACCAGCAGCACCGATCCGTCCGGCATCGCCACCGGGCCTTCCGGGAATTCCAGACCGGTGGCGAGAACGCGAATTTCGGGCATGAATTCCCCCTGCTTTTCTTTGGGCGCAGGCGGATTTCATGTTCATTTCCGCGCGCAACAATTTCGTTGCGCGACGTTATGGCAAAGTCGCCATCGCTTGCAAGCAATCACCACGCCTACGGCCGCGCAGGGCTGCCAAGCATTCAAGCGCGTTTTCGGTCGAAGCGGCCACGGTTCGCGCAAAGCAAACGCGTCACAGGAGCCTACTCCCTGACCGGCACCCAGATCTCGAACCCGCCATTGCCGGTGAGCGGATCGAAATTTTCGTCGTAACGCTCGAAGTTGGGCCCGTCGGCGGCTTTCAGCCCAGACGCCGGCAGAAAGTCATTCCAGATCGTGTTGACGGTGCGGCGAATGGTCGAGATGTGGTCCTTGTGGGTGAAGACCGCGTAGCGTTGTTCGGAAATCCGGACGCGGGAGAACTCTCGCGGCAGATCGGAGAAGTCGGACACTTCGACGCCGGCGATGTAGTCGAAATTTCCGGCATCGTCGCCGTTGCAGCAGACGCCGTAGGCCACCTTCCCGATCCGGCCGGGAATGTTCCCGACCGATTGGTGAAATCGCTGCCATTGGCCGGGGATGCCGGCGCCGTTCTCGCAGGAATAGCGCTCGCCCGGACCTGCGACGAGGAACGACTTGCCGCTTTCAAAACGCGGCGCCTGAAGATTGTCGGTGAAGGTTGAGTCCATCTGGATCGGCTCCTGAAGCTTGACGTGGTCGATACGCGCGAGGCCGCGGACCGCTTCGGGCGTGACCCCGAAATGGTCGCGGAACGCGCGGGTGAATGCTTCGTGAGAGCCGTAATCCGCATCCAGCGCGAGCGTCAGTATATCGGGCGCGCCGGCGGCAAGGGCGCGCGCCGCTTCGCTGAGGCGGCGGGCACGCACATAGCGCATGACCGGCAACCCCGTCGCGGCGGCGAACGCCCGAACCATGTGAAAGCGCGAGATCCCGGCGACATCGGCGATCTCGTCGAGCGTCAATTCACCGGCCAGATGGCTTTCGATAAACCAGAGCGCCTTCTGGGCAGGATTCATGGACGACAACCCTCATTCGAAGCGCGCGTATCATGACGGCTTCGCGCGCGCCACGTTTGACAGTCCTTGCGCTCTCTTCCGATGCAACCCGAGGGAAGAACGGCTGAGCGCTCTAGCCAGACATTGTCATTCCGCGATGGTCCGAAGGACCAGACCTCAGATGCGCAATTGCGCATCCGGGAATTTCGAGATTCTCCGATGTGCAATTGCACATCGTCGTTCGACGCCGGCATCGCCCCGGAATGACGGCTTTCTATCGCACCTTACTTTCCGCCCTCCTTCGTCGCAGCCGCCCCTTCCCTGGCCGGCGGCGCATCCTTGGCCGGCTGCGCATCGGCCTTCTTCGTATCCTCCGTGGTTTTCTTCTGCGCCGCCCGCAGCTCGTCCACGATCTTCTGCAGGGAGACGACGGCCGCCTTCAAAGCCTCGATCTGGCGGTTCGCGGCATCGAGCTTCTGGGCATGGTCGGCGGCGAGCCTGGCGATCGTCTTCTGCAGGAAATCGACATTGCTCTGCAGGCAACTGGTGCGGCGCTCCATGGTCTTTTCGGCGGTGCAGATTTCGATGCCGGGAACGTCCTGCGCACGGGCCATGGATGGCAACACCCACGGCACCAGGAGCCCAGCTATACTCGCCAGCGCGAGAACGTTCCGGCCGATCACCAACAGCCTCATTGAATTTGCACCGTCCGGTCAAATTGTTGCGAGCCGGTTGTAAGACGATGAGGATACCACACTGAAACCTCATTCGCGCGTAGAGGTTTTATCGAGCCGATCCGGGCTCGAAGCGATTCGGCCGGATCTGCGAGCGAGGCGCTTGGCGCAAGTGACGGAGAAGGACGAGAAATGGCGACGCGTGAAAAACGGCTGGCTGAATTCAACGGCGAAGGAGCTCCGCCGCCGGATCAACCGGTCCAGGTGCTGTGCGAAGACCACAGCGGCACCTACCAGCTGCCATTCGCCTGCCGTTTCATCGACGGCGCCTGGCGCAACCATGAATCGGGCGGCACCGTCGAGGCGACCGTGGTCGGCTGGCGGCTGCGGCGGCCGTGAAAAGACCTCCTCGCACTGTGCCAAAATGCAACGACGGCCGGCGCTCATCTTAAGATCTGGAACGCGCGCGGAACGAATCGCGCCCGAATCACCTAATCCCTCACGTACGCCGATGTTCACGGCTAGATATCGGTCCGGACGGCGTACGCCGCACTACATCCAGCCCTGCTCAACCCCGGCGCTGCCAGCGACCGCCCGGAAACCGTTAATGCCTCCAACGATCGCGCGAGGCGCTACTTCCAGGGCGTCACCGGGGGCACCTTGTCGGTGGCCGGCGGCATATCGACGGTCTTGAAGTCCGCCGGGCTGACGATTTCGAGGTACTCCATGTCCGGCGAGTAATCGAACAGGTAATGCACGATCCCCGGCCGCTGATGGACGACGTCGCCGGCCTGCACCAGCGTCGGCTTGTCCTCGTACATGAACCGCGCCCAGCCCTTCATCATGATCACGATCTGAAAGTCACAGTCATGGCGGTGCCAGCCGGTGCCGTCTTCCGGCGGCATGTCGGCATTGGCCTTGACCAGATGGCAGATCACCTGACCGCCGGTCGCGGCCGCGATGCCGAGATCGCGATACAGGAAGAAGTCGCGCAGGCCCCCGCCCCTGAATTCGGTATCGGAGGGTTTGACGTGGGAAAATTTGCTGACGACCGCATGCTGATTCATGTTGAAGCCTCCACCGTTCTTTCGCGTGGATCGCGACAATCGCCGGCGTCCAATTTTTTGGCAGCGCGGATCGGCGCGTTCGAAGCCTGATGGTGCCATGCGAAAATCACGCCAGCCGCGCTGCACCGCGGCGATTCCGGCAATCGTTGCGTCGAAGTCGTCGAAGCTCTTGGAGGCGGTCTGGAATTTCGGTCGGGTGATCTTTTGCGTGTCGTCGCGGACGCATCGCTTCGGATCGAAAAGCCGCCCCGGATGGCATCAAGTTGAGCAGCGCGTGCCTGATGCGCAAGCCCTGCAAACGGGCACTCCTTGCCTGCACTGCCTAATAATCCACCTCGAGTTCTTCGATGTCGGCGGGCTCGGCCTTGGCGGCCTCGATCCATTCCTGCATTTCCGGGAGCCCCATGATCACACTCGCGTACTCCCTTAGCCTCGGCTCCAGCTTTACATCGTAGGTCATGAAGCGGGTCACGACCGGCGCATACATGGCGTCCGCCATGCCGCGTTCACCGAACAGGAACGGGCCGCCGGACTTGGCGAGGCACTCGCGCCAGATCGTGCAGACCCGTTCGATATCGGCCTGCGCACGCGACCAGATCTTGAAGTTGGGGAAGTGCCCCTTCAGATTGACCGGCAGCGAGGCGCGCAACGTCGTGAATCCCGAATGGATTTCACCGCAGATTGCCCGGCAATGCGCCCGCAGGATGCGGTCCTTGGGCAAGAGCCCGGCATCGGGCATGACCTCGTTGAGGTATTCCGCGATCGCCAGCGTGTCCCACACGGTGGCCCCCTCATGCCGCAGGCACGGCACCAGGATCGTCGGCGACAGCAGCAGGATTTCGGCCCGCGCCGACGGATCATCCGGCGCGGTGACGATCTCGTCGAATTCCAGCCCCGAAAACCTGGTCAGCAGCCAGCCGCGCAGCGACCATGACGAGTAGTTCTTGCTGCTGATGGTCAGTGTCGCCTTTGCCATATGGCTTTTCCCTTAACGCGTGAACGCCGGCGGCGCCTCGCCTTGCCAGGACGGTCCGCCGCAAAGTGCCCAAAATCCAGGCTTCGTACCTTTGCTTTCCGACTTTGCTCCACTTCTCAACAGCAAGCGACGTGCCAGTTTCTTGGGCGGTTTGACTCCGGTTTGGCTTCGATATTGCATAGCAGCACGGGGCGGGGGCGGATCCGGATGATGTCGATGCTGTATCAAGCCTATCAGAACCACATGGACCTGACGGCGCCGTGGCGGACAGGGGCTGCGCACGGGCTGAAATTCCTCAATCTGGTTCCGCAAGGCGTGTCCGACAAATTGTTCAGGCGGCTCGCCGCGGCCCTCGAGCTGATCTCGCGCACGTCCCTCACCTACACCCGCCCGGCTTACGGCATCGACAAGGTGCTGGTCGGCAATCAGGAACTCCAGGTGACCGAGGAAGTCACCTACGCGACGCCGTTCGGCTCGCTCCTGCATTTCAAAAAGGAAAACGCGCCGGAGCAGCCGCGCCTCTTGCTGGTGGCGCCGATGTCCGGTCACTTCGCGACGCTGCTGCGCGGCACCGTGCAGACCCTGCTGCAGGATCACGACGTCTACATCACCGACTGGCATAACCCGCGCGACATTCCGCGCGATCAGGGCAAATTCGGCCTCGACGAATATACCGAGCACCTCATCAATTTTCTCGATCGACTGGGCCCGCGCGCGCACATGGTGGCGATCTGCCAGCCGTCGGTGTCGGCGCTTGCCGCCGCCGCGATCATGTCGGAGGACAATCACCCGGCGCGGCCGGCGACGCTGACCTTGATGGCCGGCCCGATCGACACCCGGATCCAGCCGACCAAGGTCAACGAATTCGCCAAGAGCAAGCCGCTCAAATGGTTCGAGGACAATCTGATCAATTACGTGCCTGTCCAATGCAAGGGCGCGTTCCGGCAGGTCTATCCCGGCTTCGTGCAGCTCACCGCCTTCGTGTCGATGAACCTCGAACGCCATATCAAGCAGCACATCGATCTCGCCACCCATCTGGCAAAAGGCGAGAAGGAGAAGGCCGAAACCATCAAGACCTTTTACGACGAATATTTCGCGGTGATGGACCTGCCGGCGGAATTCTACATCGAAACCATCCGCGACGTGTTTCAGGAACACCTGCTGCCGCAGGGCAAGATGACCTATCGCGGCCGTCCGGTGAACCCCGCCTCCATCAAGCGGATGGGCCTGATGACGGTCGAGGGCGAGAAGGACGACATCTGCTCGATCGGCCAGACGCTCGCCGCGCAGGACCTCTGCACGGGGGTGCGCGCCTATCGCAAGGTGCATCACATGCAGGCCGGCGTCGGGCATTACGGCGTGTTCTCGGGCCGCCGCTGGAACAACGAAATCTATCCGCTGTTGAGGGATTTCGTGCACTTCAATTCGTGAGCACCAGCGCCGTCATTCCGGACGCCGCGCAGCGGCGATCCGGAATTCATGAGTCGCACATCACCTCGAGATTCCGGATCGGTCCGCCTTGCGGACCGTCCGGAATGACCAGGATGCTGGCCAGCCCTGGGCTATCCCCCTTGGCACGATACGATCGTCCCCGTAATAGTGCTCGGCCAATCCAGAGCCTTCCCGGGAGGAATAGTCATGAGTTTCATATCCGCCAAATTGCGCACGCTTGTGCTTGGCATTGCCGCCGCCCTCTCGCTCGCAGGCACAGCCAGCGCGGCCGAGGTACGCGTGATGATCTCGGGCGGATTGTCGGCGGCCTATAATGCGCTGGTGCCGGATTTCGAGCGCGCGACCGGCCACAAGGTGATCACCGCCTACGGGCCATCGATGGGAACCACGGTCAACGCGATCCCGGTGCGGCTGGAGCGCGGCGAACCCGCCGACGTCCTGATCCTGGTTGGCTATGCGCTTGGCGACCTGATCAAGCAGGGCAAGGTCGTTTCCGACAGCCGCGTCGACCTCGTCAAATCGAAAATAGGGGTTGCGGTGAAATCGGGCGCGCCGAAGCCGGACATCAGTTCGCCGGACGCGCTCAAGCGCGCGCTGCTGGCGGCGAAGTCGGTCGCCTATTCCGACAGCGCCAGCGGCGTCTATATCTCGACCGAGATGTTCCAGAAGCTCGGCATCGCCGACGAGATGAAGGAC
This sequence comes from uncultured Alphaproteobacteria bacterium, assembly GCA_963742085.1. Taxonomy (GTDB): domain Bacteria; phylum Pseudomonadota; class Alphaproteobacteria; order Rhizobiales; family Xanthobacteraceae; genus Bradyrhizobium. The sequence continues at coordinate 36,003 of CAVUKM010000012.1, forward strand.
AAGGCCCGGAAGATTCCCGCCACGCCGGTGGCTGAAATCGTGGCGCATGGCGACGCCGAGATCGGGATGCAGCAAATCAGTGAACTGAAACCCGTCGCCGGCATCGACGTTGTCGGGCCGCTGCCGGAGGAGTTGCAGAAGGTCACGGTGTTTTCCGCCGGCATTGCCAGCGTGTCGAAAGAACCCGACGCCGGCAAGGCGCTGATCAAATTCCTGGCCTCGCCGGCGGCGCGCGATACGATCATCAAGAGCGGCCTTGAGCCGATCGCGGCGGGCGGGACGAATTAACGCCGGGTGACTTTTGACCGAAGCGGCTTGTCAGCGAACCCACCTTACCTCTCCCGCTTGCGGGGGAGGTCGACGCGCTCGCCAGAGCGCGGCGGGTGGGGGAAAGTCTATCCTCTCGGCCAAAGTGTTTGCGGCAACACCCCCACCCCAACCCTCCCCCGCAAACGCGGGAGAGGGAGCGCACCTCCGCCGTTGCTGCAATCTAACCTCATCATGCGCTAGCGCATTTTCGGAAGCGGTGGTCTGCTCCTTCGAGACGCGGCCAGGGGGCCGCTCCTCAGGATGAGGGGCCCTAAACCCTCCAGGTGAGGAGCGCGGCAACGCCGCGCGTCTCCGGACGATGCTTCGCAGCGCCGGGCGAACCATGAGGCCGAGGGGGCGCAGGCGCTTCTTTCTATTGCGCCCGCAGCGGCGTGTCCTTCAGGCCGTTATTGTCAAAAGCCTTCCGCAACGTGCCGTCGGTCTTGGCCTCGGTCATGAATTTGGTCGCATACGCCAGCGCCAACGGATGATTTAACGGCACCGCGACCGCGGTCACGGTCTGCTTGAAGGTTTCATCCAGCACGCGCGTTCCCGGAATCTTCTTCGCCATGGCTTCAAGCTGACCGCGCGACAACGCGAAGGCATCGGCCGCGCCATTCTTGAGCAGGTTGAAGATTTCGTCATAGGTCTGATAACCCGTAACCATGGCGTTCTTCAGATGCGCCATCGCGCCGCGCATGGTGGTGGTGTTATTGACGGCCGCGACCTTGACGCCGGGCTGATCGAGCGTCTGGAAATTCGTGATCGCAGACCCCGGCTTGACGATGTAGGTGGCGTCCGTGACCTCATAGATCGGCCCGAACATCATCTTCGTCTCCCGCTCCGGGTCTTTCGGCAGAAAACTGACGTCCCAGGCCCCTGTCGAAGCTGCGTCCGTGATCTGCCCGGAATTCGGGTAGGCGACATATTCGACGGGGACGCCGAGCTGGTCCGCCATTGCCTTGCCGAGATCGACCGGCACCCCGGCAAAACCTCCGGCTTCGGTCCTGGTCGACCAGTAGGCGCCGCCGGCCGGGCTGATCCCGATCGCCACCCGTAGCTTGCCGGTCGGCGCGATTTCATCCTTCAAGGCATCGGCACAAACAGGACCGGCCATCATGATCGAGACTCCCAGAATAAGGCCGGTGAACCGCGGCAACGACAGACCAGACATGAACTTTTGCTCCAACTCTTGCTCCCATCGGCTCCTTGTCAGGCCATCGAGCCTTCAGAGGTCATTATGGTCGATTGGCGCAAGGGGTGACACCAAAATCTGGATGAAAAATTGGTGAGGGCCGTCGGCTCGGGAGCACCACGGCCGACTCCGTGCCTGCCCTCTAGTTCGCGGTCACGACCGGCGCCAAGGCTTCTCGGTTGGCGCGCCAGGCGCGCTGATATTCCATGATGCGCGCGGTTTCATCGGCAACGCGCGGGCCGAGCATGCTGGCGAGAAGATGCAGCGTGGTGTCGATGCAGAGCGTCACCCCGCCGCCGGTCACCACGCCCCCGGCCCGCTCCACCAGCATCGCCTCGCGCACATCGATCCGCGGATAGGTCGCGCGCATGACCTCGAGCGGCGAGGTTTCCGGCGGCACCACCTCGCGCTTGGTGGTGGCCGGTCCGTCGTCCAGCACCCCGCTCGCGGCCAGAATCATGCCGCCCGTACACACCGATGCGACGCGGCCTGAGGCATGGACGCGGCGAATATAGTCGAGCGTCGCGGGCGCCTTCGCCTGCGCGCTCCAGCCGGGTCCGCCGGTGACGATGACGAGATCGCAAACAGGCGCATCGTCGATACCGAAATCGGCCGTTACCTTCAGCCCGTTGGCAAGCGCAACCGGTCCTGCGCGGGGCGCGATGGTGCAGATCGCGATTTCGGGTGCGATCCGGCGCGCCATCGACAGCACGCCGAAGGTTGCGAGATCGATCGGTTCGACGCCGTCATAGATGAAAATGCCAAACTGCACGGCGTCTCCAACCTGTCTTGCATGCCCTAATCCGCCAGCGGGCCGCCCCTGGTTTCGGGCGCCGCCAGTGCTGCGGCGAGCGTAACGAGCGCGAGAACGATCATCATGATCGACACGCCGGTGGTGCCGCCGAAATATCCGGCCATCGCGGTGGCGATGATCGGCGCGAAGCCGCCGCCGATCGCCGCCGAAACCTGGAAGCCGAAGGACGCGCCGCTGTAGCGGACGCGGGAGCCGAACAGTTCGGGGAAGTAGCAGGATTCAGGCCCGAACATCATGCCGTGGCCGAAATTCATCGCGATCATGACCGCGGCGAAGATCAACACCGTGCTTTTGCTCTCCACCATCCAGAACAAGGGAAACGCAAAGGCGATCGTGAACAGCGCGCCGAGGATATAGAGCGGCCGCCGGCCGATCTTGTCGGACAGCCAGCCGAACAGCGGCAGGCTGACAAGTTCCAGCAGCGCGGCATACATCACGGCGTCGAGCATCATCGGCTTCGGCAGGCCGAGCCTGGTGGTTGCGTAGCCCACGACGAATACCGTGAGCATGTAGACCCAGGAAACTTCCGAGAGTTTCAGGCCGACGGCGACGAGGAACGTCCTGGTGTTCTTGCCTACGGCCTCGACAACCGGGTTTTTCGACAGGCCGTCGCGCCGCTTGAGCCCTTCGAAGACCGGCGTCTCGGGCACCCGCGACCGGACGAAGGTACCGACCCCGAGCAGCACGATGCTGACGAGGAACGGGATGCGCCAGCCATAGGCCGTGAAATCGGCGTCGGGCAATTTGGTGACCAGCGCGAACACGAGCGTGGCCAGCACGAGTCCGATCGGGAATCCGATCTGAACGAAGCTCGAGTAGAAGCCGCGCCTTTCGGAGGGCGCGTGCTCGAGCACCATCAGCGAGGCGCCGCCCCATTCGCCGCCAAGCCCGATGCCCTGGACGATGCGCAGCAGGATCAGGAGGATCGGCGCCAGCACCCCGATCGAGGCATAAGTTGGCAAGAGCCCGATGCAGAAGGTGCTCAGCCCCATGATGAACAGCGTTATCACCAGCATGGATTTGCGGCCAAGCCGGTCGCCGAAATGGCCGAACAACGCGCCGCCGAGCGGACGCGCCAGAAATCCGACCGCATAGCTGCCGAGCGCGGCCAACGTACCCGCAAGCGGATCGAAGGTCGGAAAGAACGCCTTGTTGAAGACGAGCGCTGCGGCGGTGGCGTAGATCAGAAAATCATACCATTCGATGATGGTTCCAAAGCAGCTTGCGAACACGATCGAATTCATTTTCGAGCGCTCGATGCCGACGATCGGCGCCGCGGCAGTCATCGTCATGTGGCCTCCGGCAAATGCACTAAACCCCACAGGGCGGGGAGAATGACAAAATGAATGCAAGCAGCATGCCGGACCGCTGCCCCCTCTTCTATCCCAAGATGGGACGGACGCGCGCTGATATCGCCTCCCCTGTACCAAAACGATCCGGCGAGACCGTCCGCGTGCGATAGGAAAGCCCCGTCTTGCCGCGGCGTTGAGCGCTGCAATCGACGGGGCTTCCTTGTCTTACCGCCCGCGGCAAGCCGTTCCGCGGGCAAACGATTTTGAAGTGTAGCTATCTTCGACCGTTATAGCCGCCTCCCATGCCACCGCCGCGCATGCCGCCACCATAGCCGCCTCCAAAACCGCCCATGCCAATGCCGATGCCTCCCAGGACGGCGCCCGGCGAAACATAGACCGGCGGACCGCGTTCGACGACGACATCGTCGTCGTCATAGACCTGCGGCTTCCTGCGCTTCGGCAGGGTCGTATCGACGCGCTTGGTCGGCGGCGGCGACTCAACCTTCTTGAGCAGCGGCTGAACCGGCGTCGTGCAGGGGCAGGTCGGCCCCAGCGCAACGTTGGTCGGAGCGAGCGCGCCGGGGAGCGTGCGGTTGAAGACACGCATCTGCAGCTTGCGCGCGGTGGCCGCCAGATCGCTACCCGCATAGCTCGCCAGGAACGCCTCGAACGATGCGGCGGTGTTGGTCGCGACCGCGACTTCCCACGCCTGCATTTCCTTGCGACGCTCAAGCAGCGAGCGCACCCGCGGCGTGTACGAAGATTGCGCGAACAGCGCGGTAAAGGCCTCATAGGCCGCGACTGAATCGTCCGCAATCACCAGCTCATAGGCGATCTTCGGATCCTTGCCGCCGAGATCGCGGCGCCAGTCGTCCGCGGTCCGCACCAGCGGCGCCTGCGGTTTCGGCGCCTCCGCGCTTGCGCCCGAACCCTGGCCGTCCGGAAAGAACCTGAAATCGCTGGTCAGCGATGAACTCTCCCAGGGGATCTGTCGGCCCTCGGTCGCCTGGCTCACCGAGACACGGACCCGCTTGAAAGCTTCCTCGATCGGCAGATTGGGCTCCTTTGCGACCGACAGCACCGCGGTCGTGTAAGGACTGTCGTCGCCGTTGCCATCTTCCGCTTCCGCGCCCGGCGAGGTCGAGAAGGAAATGAACGAGCCGGGTGCGCCGGCCTTGGTATTGACCACCGCAAGCCCGTGGCCAGCGGTCTGGTTGAGCGCCGGGAACGGGTTGTTGCGGCAGGCATCGAGCATGACGATGCGCATCCGCGCCGGCAACGCGCCCAACGTGTTCATGAGATCGTTGAGCCGGACCGCCTGCAGTGGAATGTCGGCTTCGCGCTTCGGATCGACATCGACCGGCACCAGATAGTTCTCGCCGTCGATCTGCAAGCCATGGCCGGCGTAAAACACCAGCGCAACCGTATCGGGTCCGCTCGCCGCCACCTTGGCCGCGAAATCACTGATGGCCTGGCGCATGTCGGTCTGCGCCAGATCGGGAGCCGCGGTCACGTCGAAGCCCGCGCTGCCGAGCAACTCCACCATCCGCTTGCCGTCATTGGCGGCGTTGGGCAGCGCCGGCACCGCGCGATAGGCCGACTGGCCGATCACCAGCGCAACGCGGCTTTCCGCCGGGGCGGCATGGGGGGTCGGCATCTGGAAAAACAGCAAAAGGGCAGACCAAAGCAACAAATCGCGAAAAGCCGGACGTCGCATGATGACACCTCATCGCAATATAATGCACCGCATGATGCCGGCTTTTTTAAATCTCCACCAACGGCCCGTATGTGAGTTACCTCACAGCAGGTCCGGAATCGCGAATGAAAATGACGGCAAGACCGTCGGCCGGCGGGGATTCGCGCGCCCAAATCCGATCTGCCGTCGTTCAGTTGGCGCCCGTGGCCGGCACCTTGATCTCGGCCGGCAGAATGATCGCGGCCGCGATCACCAGCAGGCATAACGCGGCAAACGCATGCAGCATGGTGACGAAACCGCCCTGCTGATACAGCCATGCCACCAGGCCTACCGACGCGCCGGCGGCGGTGAAGCCGACGAAATAGCGCACCGCATAGGCGCGCGAGCGCCATTCTTCGCTGGTGTATTTGCCGACCATGGCATCGTTGACCGTCACCTGGCCGAATGCGCCCATTACGATGCCGATCGCGGCGACAATCAGCGGCAGGTTCGACAACTCGGCCGCCATGTAAAGGAACGGCGCCAGCACGAATGACAGCGGCAAGGAGACCGCCTTCAGCGAGTGGCGATCGATCAGTTTGCCGATGGTGTATTGCGTCATCGCGCCGAACACATAGACGCCGGCCGCGATCACACCCAACAGCGCCGGGCTGTTGGTGAGGCCGCTCAATCGCTCCGCGAACAATTTGGGCAGCGCCACCGTCACCGCGTTGAAGGTGGTGGAAATCGCGATCACCACGATCAAGAGCGCCGCGATCACCCGCCACATGTCCTGCCTGGCAACCCGTGCCTGCGCCGCGGCCTGCCTGACACCCAGGCGATCCTCGTGAACCACCGTCCGCATGAAGGCTGCGCCGATCAATAAGGTGACGATGCCCGGGAGTATAAAGGCCCAGCGCCAGCCGAGATATTGACCGACCACGCCGGTGACCAGCGCCGACGACGCCACGCCAAGATTGCCCCAGACGCCATTGAGGCCCATCTCGCGGCCGAGCCGTTCGGCATAGGACACGATCATCGCGGTGCCGACGGGATGATAGATCGAGGCGAACATGCCGATCGATAGCAGCGCCGCGCCGAGCTCGAGCTTCGTCCGCACGAGGCCGACCGCGATCATCGAGGCGCCGATGCCGGCAAAGAAGATCGCCATCATGTGGCGGCGGCTCCAGCGGTCACCGAGCCAGCCGGTCAGGAGCGAGCCTGCGCCAAAGGCGACAAAGCCCGGCGTCGCGTAAGGCAACAGCTCCGAATAGGCCATGCCGAGCGCCGGCCCCATCACGATCACGGCTGCCGCAAAGATCAGCATCGAATAATGGTCGATGAAGTGGGCGACGTTGACAAAACCGATCACCCGGGCCGGGCTGTTCATTTTCGAAATCCTTGGGTCGAATCCCCTTGGCGTTTGAAGTAGGTTATAGGGTCTTGTGCTGACGGGAAGCGGCCAATGGGTATCGTCGAAACGCCAATCGCTGCCATCAGGGGAAGCCACCGTGCGACCGGCGACGGCGTTCATCTCGTCGCGCGTCACTACAAGAAGGGCGTTCGGCTCGACACCCACATGCACCGCGAAGCGCAACTGGTATATGCGGCCAGGGGAACGATGCAGGTTACAACCCCGAAAGGGCGCTGGCTGGTGCCGCCGGACCGCGCGGTCTGGGTGCCGGCGCGACTCGAACACGCCATCGACGTTGTCGCGGACATCGACATGCGCACGCTGTATTTCGATCTGGAGTGGCTGGGCCGCGAAAACCACAGCGCTGGCCTCGATGCCGAATTCGTGGTGCGGGTGTCACGCCTGCTGCACGAATCGATCCTCGCGCTATTCGACGAAAGCCCGAACCCCGACCGCACCGCGCTGCTGGTCCGGCTGGCCGTGCTCGAACTGCATCGCGCCGAGGATTCCGCCACCTTCATCCCGCTGCCGCAGGAGCCGCGCTGCCGGCGGGCGGCGGAGATCGTGCTCGGCGATCCCGCCGCTTCGCACGAGATCGAGACGCTGTCGCGCAAGGTCGGCACGTCGGCGCGGACATTGTCACGGTTGTTTTCGACGGAAACACAACTGAGTTTCAGGAGCTGGTGCCAGCGCGCGCGCATTGCAGCGGCAATCGAACGTCTGTCCACCGAGGCGGATGTCCCGGTCAAGCAACTCGCTGCCGGGCTCGGCTATGCCAGCGTGCCGGCCTTCTCGCACGCGTTCCGGCAGGTGACCGGCAAGACGCCCACCGCGTTTTCGGAAATGAAATAGAATATCGGGAAAAGAGAACCCTCGCCAAAATCAGGCCGTCATTGCCCGCTTGCGCGGCATAACGGCTTTCGCAAGGCATGCCACTTTTTTGCGCTACCACGTCATGCGCGCTTGATTGTGATCGGCTTTGCCTTAAATCCATGTCATTATTTCGCGCCGTCTCGGATTCGACATGCCCGCCAGGAACAACGCCTTCTTCTCCGATCTTCTCGCCTCGATTTCCGAGCGTGGCCGCACCTTGCTGCGCCGCACCGGGACATCGGACCACAAACAGGACGCATCCGACCTGATCGAATTATGCGAGGCGTTGCTGTCGGGTCGGGGCGAGGCCTCGGGCACCGCGATGGCGCGCGAGGTGCTGGATCGCTACCATGACCTCGACGCGGAAGGCCGGCGTTCGTTCTTCGACAACCTCGCCCGCAATTACGGGCCGGACCGGGAGAGGCTGGCGCAGGCGATCGAGAGCTGGCGCACGCAGCCAAATGACGCCGACGCCAGCGACCTGCATTTTGCCTCCGAGCCGCGGCGGCAGGAATTGATCCGCCGGCTCAACCGCGCACCCAGCGGCACCAGCGAGCTCGTGGCGATGCGCGCCGATCTGCTCGACCTCATGAACGGGGACAAGGACCTTGCCGCGCTGGACCGCGACGTCGTGCATCTACTGGCCTCATGGTTCAACAGGGGGTTTCTCGTGCTGCGCAGGATTGACTGGTCGACGCCAGCGAACATTCTGGAAAAGATCATTCGCTATGAAGCGGTGCATGAGATCCGCGACTGGAACGATCTGCGCCGGCGCATCGACCCCGTCGACCGGCGTTGTTACGCCTTCTTTCATCCAGCGCTGGTCGACGAACCCCTGATCTTCGTCGAGGTGGCGCTCACGGAATCCATACCCGGCGCGATCGCACCCCTGCTCGCCGAAGACCGCCAGCCGGTGCCGGTCGAGCGCGCCCGCACCGCGGTGTTCTATTCGATCTCCAACACCCAACGCGGCCTCGGCGGGATTTCCTTCGGCAACTTCCTGATCAAGCAGGTGGTTGAGGAGTTGCGCCGCGAATTGCCGAAACTTGAAAATTTCGTGACGCTGTCGCCGGTGCCGGGCTTCATGCAATGGCTGAAGCAGACACCCTACCTTCCGGCCAGCGACGAGGAAAAAGCGCTGCTGGCGCATCTGGATAATCCGGACTGGGTCGAGAATGCCGAGCTCGCAGATCAGCTGCATCCGGTGGTCGAGCCGCTCGCGGCGTATTACTTCCTGAAAGCGCGCACACCCAAGGGCCGGCTGATCAACTCGGTGGCGCGCTTCCATCTTGGCAACGGCGCGCGGCTCGAGCGGATCAACTGGCTTGGCGACGTTTCGCCGAAAGGCTTGCGCGAATCCGCCGGCATCATGGTCAACTATCTCTATCGTCTCGAGGACATCGAGAAGAATCACGAGGCCTATGCCAACGAGGGCACGGTCGCGGCGTCCGGCGCGGTGAAGAAGCTGCTCAAGAACGAAGGCCGGCGGTTGTTGGATATGCGGCTGTCGTAGCGGCTTGCCGAAACATCGTCATTCCGCGGGGCGCGCTGAAAACGCGAACCCGGAATCTCGAGATTCTCCGATGTGCAATAGCACATCGTAGCTCCTGCTTCGCAGGCGCCGGAATGACTCCTTAAGGAATCTACGACGCCAGCGCCTTCATCTCCCTGTAGAGGTCGGACTTCCCCTCAAAGCCGATGCCCGGCAAATCCGGCATGGTGATGTGACCGTTCTCGACGCGAACGCCGTCGGGGAAACCGCCATAGGGCTGGAACAGATCAGGATAGCTTTCGTTGCCGCCGAGGCCGAGGCCAGCGGCGATATTCAGCGACATCTGATGGCCGCCATGCGGGATGCACCGGCTCGCCGACCAGCCCTGGGTCTTGAGCACGCCAAGCGTGCGCTGATATTCGCAAAGCCCGTAGGACAGCGCGCAATCGAATTGCAGCCAGTCGCGATCGGGCCGCATCCCGCCGTAGCGGATCAGGTTGCGCGCGTCCTGGTGGCTGAACAGATTCTCGCCGGTCGCCATCGGCGCCGGATAGAATTCCGCCAGCGCCGCCTGAAGCTGGAAGTCGAGGGGATCGCCGGCCTCCTCGTACCAGAACAATGGATAGTCGCGCAGCATTTTCGCATAGGCGATCGCGGTTTCCAGGTCGAACCGGCCGTTGGCGTCGACGGCGAGTTGCGCATCCTTGCCGATCTCCTCGAGTACGGCTTCGATGCGCATGCGATCTTCCGCGATCGGCGCGCCGCCGATCTTCATCTTGACGACGTTGTAGCCGCGGTCGAGGTAGCTTCGCATCTCGCCGCGCAGCATCGACAGGCCCTTGCCGGGGTAATAATAGCCGCCGGCGGCATAGACGAAGACGCGCGGATTGGCGTTGAGGCCATGGCGCTCGGCCAGCAATCGAAACAGCGGCTTGCCGGCAATTTTCGCCACCGCATCCCACACCGCCATGTCGATGGTGCCGACCGCGACCGAGCGCTCGCCGTGGCCGCCGGGCTTTTCGTTCGACATCAGGGTCGACCAGACCTTGTCCGGATCGAGATTGTCGCCGGCCTCGTTGAGCAGCGCCTTCGGATCGGCCTCCTTCAGCCGCGGCGCGAACCGCTCGCGGATCAATCCGCCCTGCCCGTAACGGCCGTTGGAATTGAAACCATAGCCGACCACGCGCCTGCCATCGCGCACGACGTCGGTGACGACCGCGACCAGGCTCGTCGTCATTTTGGTGAAGTCGATATAGGCGTTGCGGATCGGCGAGGAGATCGGTTTTGTCACTTCGCAGATGTCGACGATGCGGACGGACATTGGTTTGGGCTTTCGGAGGATGGCTGGCACCAGCTATATCGTCATTGCGAGCGAAGCGAAGCAATCCAGCGCTGCGCCACAAAGCCGAAGACTGGATTGCTTCGTCGCTTCGCTCCTCGCAATGACGAAGAAAGACTTCAGGACGTTCCCTTGTCGCGGAAATACGGCTCCACCGGGCCGTGGACCTTGATGGTCAGCGGGTTGCCGTAGCGATCCTTGGCGTTGCCCGCGGTCACGCGAACCCATCCCTCGCTGACGCAATATTCCTCGACATTGGTCTTCTCGATGCCCTTGAAGCGAATGCCGACATCGCGCGCCAGCACCGCTTCATTGTAGTAGGGGCTTTTCGGATCGCTCGAGAGCCGGTCCGGCAGCTGGTCGCTCGTCATGGCTTCGTTCTTGTCGTTCACAATAGCGCCTCGATTTCCCTTGTGAGTGCTTCCGGGGTTGTGGTCGGCGCGTGCCGCGCCACTACCTTGCCGGAACGATCGATCAGGAATTTGGTGAAATTCCATTTGATCGACGAGCCGAGCAACCCGGATTTCTCGCTCTTCAGATATTGATACAGCGGATGCGCTGTGTCGCCATTGACGTCGATCTTGTCAAACATCGGAAAGCTGACGGCATAGTTGGTGGCGCAGAACTGCTGGATCTGTTTGGCATCGCCCGGTTCCTGGCGCCCGAACTGGTTGCATGGAAATCCGAGCACCGAAAAGCCGCGCGGACCAAACGCCTGCTGCAGCGCCTCGAGGCCCTTGTATTGCGGGGTGAAGCCGCACGCACTGGCGGTGTTGACGATCAACATCACCTGTCCCTCGAACCGCCTCAGCGGCACATCCTCGCCGGTCAGTGATTTTGCCGTGAAATCGTAAATGCTGGTCATGGGTGCCCTTCAACCCTTCAGTTGCTGACGGGATCGATCGGCGCCGACGGCGCACCAAAGGCTTCGATCGCCTCGCCCGCGAGCAAGCACAGATCCTCCCGGAAGCGACCGGAAACCACCTGAACGCCAACCGGAATCCGCCCCGCCAATCCGGTGGATACCGTTAGCCCAGGCAGGCCCATGAAGGGAATCGCGATTTGCGTCAGCTGCGCCTGCCATACCCGCGTGAAGGAGGCCTCATCGCGCATGTCCAGCCCGTCGGGAAACGGCAGCTCCGCCGATACCGGCAGCAAGAGTACCGAATAGGTCTCAAGGAACTGCGACCATTCGCGCACCAGCGTCGCCCGCCGCGTCAGCGCCCTGGAGAATGCGGCGGCGTCGAATGGAAAGACCTTGGCCCGGTTGCCGCGCAGGCAGGCCAGCGCGCCGGGATCGCCTTCCCGCTCGGCGGCAGCGAGCTGGGCTTCATAGCCGTCGCCGAGCCAAAGCTTGGTCTGAAGGTCGGCGGCCTCACGCAGCGGCGGCGTGGTCGCGATCTCTTCGACCTTCCATCCCGCACGCTCCAGGCGCTTGCCGGCATCCGCCACCGCCGCCTTCACCTCGGAGACGGTCTCAAGTCCATCCGGCTGAAGGCAAAGCGCGGCGCGCTTGGGCGCGGCCGGCCCTTCGAGCGGCGCCGGCACCCACCAGGGATCGCGCACGTCACGAGCGGACATCGCGGCAAGCGCGACCCGGAGATCGCCGATGGTACGCGCCAGCGGACCGGATACCGCCGATATCTGCGGCCCGATCGCGCGTTCGGGCAGCGACGCGTTGTAGGCGGCAATGCGGCCGACGGTCGGCCGCAGGCCGTGAACGCCACAGGCATAAGCGGGGTAGCGAATCGAACCGGCGATATCGGTGCCATGCGCGATATGGCCGATGCCGGACGCGACCGCAGCACCGGCGCCGCCGGAGGAGCCTCCCGGCGTGATGCCGGGATCGCGCGGGTTCTTCGTGCCGCCGTGGATCAGGTTGGTGGTGAACCAGCGATACGAAAATGCCGGACAGTTGGTGCGCCCGAGAACCACCGCGCCTGCCTTGCGCAGATTGTCCACCACGGGGCTGTTGGTTGCAGCGATGACGTCGCGCTGCAGCTTGAGGCCGTTGGTGGTGGCAAAACCTTCCTGATCGATATTGGCCTTGATCGTAACAGGCACACCTGCGAGCGGCCCGGCATCCTCGCCGCGCGCGATCGCCGCATCGACACCGGCGGCCTGGGCCAGCACCTCGTCCGGCCGATGGTCGATCACCGCGTTGATCCCGGGATTGACCGCGTCCAGTCGGGCAAGCGCGGCTGAAGCGGCCTCCTTCGCCGAAACCTTCTTCGACCTGACCAGATCTGCAAGTTCGACCGCCGACAGGCGCCAGAGGTCGTCCATGATCAACTCCCTTTTATCGAGCCAAGTTGTAGCGCCGCCGCGACCGCGACGCCATAGCACCGCTTCGCGGCCTAGCGGACGCGCGCGATGTAATAGGCAAGATCGGCGATCTGCTCTTTGGTGACCGACCCCATGACGTCGGCCATGGTGGCGTCATAGCCGTGGCGGCTGTTATCCTTGTATTCGCCCAGCGTCTTGACGAGATAATCCTCGCGCTGGTCGGCGATCCGGGGGACGTTTTCCTTGCCGGAAAAATCCGCGTTGTGACAGTTATTGCAGAGGTACTGATGAGCCAGCGCCTGGCCGCGCTGCATCCGCGCAGGCTCCCCCGTATCGGCCGGCGGCGCCGGCTTCGGCAGTTTGGCGAGAAAATCGGAAAACTTCTGAAGATCGTCGTCGGTGAACGATTTCGTCATGTCGTTCATCGGCTCGAAGCTGCGCAGCTTTTCGCGAAACATAAACAGCTGGATCAGCGCATAGGGCGCCTGCTGGGCGCCGAGCGAGGGCGTGTAGGCGGTCTCGGATTGTCCGTGCTCGCCATGACAGCCAAAACAGGCAACCGCGCGCTCTTCGACGGTTTCCGCGTTCGCCGAACAAGCCAGCGATGCAAGCGCCAGCGCCGCAATGATTCTTCGCATCGACCAGATCCTGACGAACAGCTTCCAAAAAACGAAAATCGGGGACAGCGAGCGCTGCCCCCGATTGTTGTCCGCAAATCTACTGGCCAGCGACTTTCTGCTTGCCGTAGCTGACGCGCCAGACGGCGCCGTTCCAGTCATCGGAGACCAGAAGCGACCCGTCCTTCATCTGCATCACGTCGACCGGCCGGCCGATATACTTGTTGTCTTCCAGGAAGCCCGTGATCAACGGCTCGATGGTCTTGACCGTGCCATCCTTGTTCAGATGAACGGCGACGACATCGCCGCCGAACTTGTTGGACCGGTTCCAGGAACCGTGACGCGCGATGATGGCGACGTTCTTGTAGCTCTTCGGGAACATGTTGCCGGTGTAGAACCGCATTCCGAGCGCGGCCGCGTGCGGCCCCATCAGGCCAACCGGCGGGGTGAATTCGCTGCAGGAACGTCCCCAGCCGAATTCGGGATCCGGGATATTGCCCTGATAGCAGTAGGGCGAGCCGAAGTGCTCACCGACCTTGGTGATGCGATTGAGCTCGTCATTGGGAACGTCCTCCGACAGCCAGTCGCGGCCGTTATCGGTGAAGTAGAGCTGCTTGGTTTCCGGATTCCAGTCGAAACCGACCGTGTTGCGGACACCGCGTGCGACCACTTCGGCACCGGTTCCGTCGAGGTTGATCCGCCGGATCTGGCCGTGGGCATCGTCACTAAAGACGTTGTTGCCGGGTTGCCCGACCGGAACATAGAGCTTGTTGTCCGGCCCGATGGCGATGAACTTCCAGCCGTGGGCTTCATCCTTCGGCAGATTGTCGTAGATGACGACAGGTTTCGGCGGGTTGTCGAGATTGTCTTCGATCTTTTCGATCTTGGAGACCTTGGAGAGCTCCGCGATATAGAGCGTGCCATCCTTGAACGCGACGCCATTGGGCCGATAGAGGCCCGAGGCAATGACCTTGACCTCGCGCTTGCCGTCCTTGTTGACGATGGCATAGACCTTGTCGAGCAGACGGCTGCCGACAAACACCGTGCCCTTGTCACCCAGCGCCAGCGAACGCGCGTTCGCCATGCCGGACGCATAGACTTCGATATTGAAGCCGGCCGGTACCTTCAGCTTTGCCAACGGCAATTTGTCAGGTGCGGCGGCGAGCGGCGGCGGTGCGACAGGTGCAAGCTTCTGCGCCGCTTCATTGTCCGGCCGCCCGATCAGGGGTGAGCCCGGCGGAAGCGGCTTTGCGGCGGCTGCGGCTGGCGGACTGGCCGGCTGCTGCGCGGCTGCGCCATAGGTCAAAATTCCCAGGCAGGCACCAGCCAGCAGCAGGCTGCGCGGCGCCGATGAGCAGATCCTCATAGTGTTCTCCCCTTTGTCGAGGCCTTTGATCCGTGCATGGGCAAGTCCCTGCCTCGCCGGGTGGCCTTCAAGTGCACACTCTTGAATATTTTTCCGTCCGCGCGCAATCGGAAACATCCCGACAAGCCGGTGGCGCGGGGCCGCACGGCTGGAATCCGGAGCCGCATGGATGGAAGAGGCAACGCGATTGCGCGGTTCCTCCAGCCGCGGCTGGCTTGATATCAGTGCTTTGTGACGGGAACGTCGGAGAGGTCCAGGAGCGCCTCCGTAAACGGAAACTCAAGCACGATCTCGCCTTCATCATCCGTCACTTCGAGGACCGCCCCCAGGAGGCCGTCGGTCCCCTCGGTTTTCAGCAATTCCCCGATCATGGTGCGGGCAACTTCCCACGCGCGATCGGGATCCCGCAGGTCTTCACCCTCAGGATCGGCGATCAGTTCGTCGCCGATTTGCGTATTGAAGAAATATCGCGGCATTGGTCAAAACCTGTTGCGGTTGCGGAGCCCGGCCGGGCGCCGTCTGTTTCTCACAAGTGCTTTATCTGAAGTTAGCCGCGGCGGGCCGGACCGGCCTTGGCATTCTGATACCCGCCATATGAACCTATTGATCCCTCATTGGTTTGAGCCCGCGTTCGCACAAGCCCGTGAACATGTGCTGCATCGCAACATAAAACGGGGCTTCGGGATAAAAAAGATTTCGCTGGCGAACTTTTGGTTCCGTATTACCTTATCGGGCAGGGCGGAGTTCGTCCGGTTTTACAAGGAGAGCCAAATGGCCTGGAAGACACCGAAGATCGTCGAAGTGCCGGTCGGCATGGAAATCAATATGTATGCGTGCGCCGCCCGCAAGTAAGCGGCTGCGACGGCTTCATTTCTGACTTAGGGTGGACCGCCGGGAGTGACACATTCCTTACCGGGAATGTTGTCTATGCCCGCGTCCACCTTTGAGGCTTTTTTCAAGTATCAGTATCGAGGCTTGGCAATCCAAGCCCGGGAATTTCCAGGAGACGGATCATGCTTCGCGTCGTCGTCCTGGGCGCCGCGGCAGGTGGTGGCGTTCCACAGTGGAATTGCGGCTGTCCGGTATGTCAGGCCGCGCGAACCAAACATCCTGAACTTCGGAGCACCCAGGCCTCGATCGCGGTCAGCGGCGACGGCGATCATTGGTTTTTGATCAATGCGTCGCCCGATCTGCGCCAGCAACTGATCGCGACACCGCAGCTTCACCCCGCCCCCGGCAAGCTTCGTCACAGCCCGATCGCGGGCGTTATCCTGACCAATGGTGAAATCGACGCGGTCGCGGGGCTCTTGTCGATGCGCGAAGGCTGGCCGTTCACGATCTACGCGCACAACAGGGTGCTGGCGATCCTGAAGTCCAACAGCGTCTTCAACGTGCTGAGCGAAGAGAACGTCCGACGGCAGCCGATCGAGGTGGACGAGGCCTTCGAGCCGCGGCTTCCCGACGGCTCGCCCTCCGGCATCGAGATCCTGCCGTTCGCCGTCGCCGGCAAAGGCGCGTGGTACCTGGAGGGCAAAGTCCACCCGGCAGGACAAACCGGCGCGGGCGATACGCTCGGGCTTCGGATCCGCGACAAGGCGACCGGCAAGTTTTTCTATTTCCTCGCCGCCTGCGCCGAGGTGACCGACGACCTCCGATCGCGGCTTGCCGGCGCGCCGCTGGTCTTCTTCGACGGCACCGTGTGGCGCGACGACGAGTTGATCTCGGCTGGCCTCGGCAAAAAGACCGGCCAAAGCATGGGACACATCGCCATGTCCGGGGATAGCGGCGCGATCGCGGCGCTTTCCGGTCTTGGTATCGACAGGAAGGTGTTTTTACATATCAACAATTCCAACCCGGCCCTGCTGCGCGATTCCACGGAACGCAAGGCAGCCGAGCGGGCGGGGTGGCAAATCCCTGAGGATGGAACGGAGATCGCGCTGTGAACGCCATGACGCTAGACGGGATGACCGCGCTTTCACTGGGCGGCAAAACCACGCTGAACAACGCCGACGAGCTGGAAGCGGCGCTGCGCCAGATCGGCGCCACGCGCTATCACAATCTGCACCCCTTTCACCGCCTGCTGCACGGCGGCAAGTTGAACAAGGGACAGGTGCAGGCCTGGGCGCTGAACCGCTACTATTACCAGAGCACGATCCCCATCAAGGACGCCGTGGTGATCTCGCGATTCCGCGACCGCGGCATCCGCCTCGAATGGCGGCACAGGATCGAAGATCACGACGGCGACATCGGCTCCGAAGGCGGCATCGAGCGCTGGCTGAAACTGACCGAAGGCCTGGGGCTCGATAGCGCCTATGTCGAATCCACCGAGGGCATCCTGCCGGCAACCCGTTTCGCGGTGGAAGCCTACGTTCATTTCGTGCGCGACAAGAGCCCGCTCGAGGCCATCGCCTCCTCGCTGACGGAACTGTTCGCGCCGAACCTGCACGAGGAGCGTATCTCGGGAATGCTGGCGCATTACGATTTCGTCAATCCCGACATCATGAGCTATTTCAAGCGCCGCCTGACGCAGGCGCCGCGCGATGCCAACTTCGCGCTCGGCTACGTCAGGACCCATGCGAAGACGCCGGCCGAGCGCGAGGCGGTCTGCAATGCGCTGATCTTCAAGACCAATGTGCTATGGGTTCAGCTCGACGCGCTGTATCATGCCTATGTCGAGGGCCACGTTCCGCCGGGCGCGTTCGTGCCCAAGACCAGTTAAAAGGCCAGCCGGGAAAGAAGCGATGGCGGGACCGCGCAACATCAGTGTCAGCGAGGCGAGCCGGCCGAAATTGCCGCGTCACACCCGGCTGAAATTCGATGAGACGCGGCAGGTCTGGGTGATCCTGGCGCCGGAACGCGTGCTGGCGCCCGACGAGATCGCGGTCGAGGTGCTGCAACTCTGCGACGGCGCCCGCAGCGTGGCCGATATGGTCGATCAGCTCGCCGCCAAATACGCGGCCGAACGAAGCGCGATCGCGATGGACGTCATCGCCATGCTGCAGGACCTTGCCGACAAGGGTTTCCTCACAGAAGCGCGCGAGAGGACGCCATGAGTGACATTCTCGCCGACGGCAAAACCGCAACTGTCCCCAATGACGGCCTCGCCGCGCTTGAGTCACGACGCTCGACCGCGGAAACCTTCGGTATTCCGCTGGCGGTGCTCGCCGAACTGACGCACCGCTGCCCACTGCAATGTCCCTATTGCTCCAATCCGGTAGAACTCGATCGCGCGGGCCAAGAGCTCACGACCGCGGAATGGAAGAAGGTTCTCTCCGAGTTGGCCGAAATCG
The DNA here is from genome assembly GCA_963742085.1 of uncultured Alphaproteobacteria bacterium. Taxonomy (GTDB): domain Bacteria; phylum Pseudomonadota; class Alphaproteobacteria; order Rhizobiales; family Xanthobacteraceae; genus Bradyrhizobium. The sequence goes on from CAVUKM010000012.1 coordinate 53,965, forward strand.
GCGTGCTGCAAATTCATTTCTCCGGCGGCGAACCCACCGCGCGCAAGGATCTGGTCGAACTGGTCCGGCATGCCAGCGATGTCGGGCTGTACTCCAATCTCATCACCTCGGCGGTGCTTTTGACGCGCGAAAAACTTTCCGCGCTGGCCGATGCCGGGCTGTGCCACGTGCAGATCAGCTTCCAGGGCAACGAGCCTGTCGTGGCCGACCGGGTTGCGGGTTTCAAGGGCGCGCATGCCAAGAAGATCGAAGTCGCAAAATGGACGCGCGAGCTGGATCTGCCGCTGACGGTGAACGCCGTCATGCACCGCCAGAACCTGTTCCAACTGCCCGACATCATCCAGATGGCCGTCGAGCTCGACGCCGACCGGCTGGAAGTCGCCAACGTGCAGTATTACGGCTGGGCGCTGAAGAACCGCGCCGCGCTGATGCCGACGCTCGCGCAGATCGAGGAGACCAGCCGCATCGTCGAGGAAGCGCAAGCGCGGCTGAAAGGCACGCTTTCGATCGACTATGTGATACCGGACTATTACGCGCTGCGGCCGAAGAAATGCATGGGCGGCTGGGGCCGGCAATTCTTCAACATTTCGCCGGCCGGGAAGATTCTGCCCTGTCACGCCGCCGAGACCATCACCGGGCTCGAATTCGAATCGGTGCGGTCAAATCATTCGATCGCCTGGATCTGGCAAAATTCCGAGGCCTTCAACCGCTATCGCGGCACCGGCTGGATGCCGGAGCCGTGCAAGAGCTGCGAATTCAAGGAAGTCGATTTCGGCGGCTGCCGCTGCCAGGCGTTTGCGCTGACGGGCGATGCCGGCAATACCGATCCGGCCTGTACGCTGTCGCCCCTGCACGAGAAGATCTTCAAGATGGCGGAACAGGAAGCGGCCGGCGATAACAATCGTTTCATCTATCGCAATTTTGCAGGCGGCACACCGGAGACGGACGACGGCGATGCCACCTGACGCTGGCGCTGGCGCAGGAAAATCGTCTGGTGCCCGTGCCGACCCGTTCGCGCCACTAACATCGCAACTTCTCACCGTCGGCGATGGCCACGAGGTCTATGTCGAAAGCGTCGGCCGCGCCGACGGAGTGCCAGCGGTCTATCTGCATGGTGGGCCCGGCAGCGGTTGCCAGCCGGATCACCGCAGGCTGTTCGATCCCGAACGATTCCATGCGATCCTGTTCGACCAGCGCGGCGCGGGAAAGAGCCGCCCCAAGGGCCGCCGCGCGGACAACACGCTGCCGCATCTGATCGCGGACATGGAGATGATCCGCGAGCAATTCGATATTTCGCGCTGGATGATCGTCGGCGGCTCCTGGGGCGCAACCCTAGCGCTCGCCTATGCGCAGGCCCACCCCAATCGCGTCAGCGGCATCGTCTTGCGCGCGACCTTTCTCGGCACCCGCAGTGAGCTCGAAGGCGCGTTTCTCGACGCCCTTCCGCGCTTCTATCCCGGCCTCAGCGAGGATTTTGTCGGGCTGCTGCCCGAAACGGAACGCGCAAAGCCGCTTGATGCGTACTGGCGCCGGATTCTCGACGCCGATCCCGCCGTGCATGGTCCGTTCGCCCGCGCCTGGCATGACACCGAACGGATACTCTCCGAGCACATGCCCTCACGCACCCGGCTCGATCTTTCGTCGCTGAAAACAAGTGGAGCCCTGCCCGCGACGCCGTTCATGGAAGCGCATTATTTTGCCAATGACTGTTTCATGACCCCGGACCAGCTTCTCGACCAAGCCGAAAAGCTCGATGGGCTTCCAGGCGTCATCGTGCAAGGCCGCTACGATCTCCTCTGTCCGCCTTCGACCTCGCACGCGCTCGCCGCGCGCTGGCCGCAATCCGAAATTCGCATCGTCGAAGGCGCCGGCCACACGCTGTATGATCCCGGCGTCAGGGACGCAGTGATGAAGGCGATTGCGGATTTGGCGTCGAAGATTACGAGCTAAGAGGTTTATCCCCCCTCATCCCGAGGAGCTTGCGAAACAGGCTTCGCGAAGGATGCAGGCCCCGGAATATAGTCGGGCCTCATGGTTCGAGACGCGCGTGCCGCGCTCCTCACCATGAGGGTCCGAAGCGCTGCGAAAGGAACACAGAATGCCGATGGCCGGAAAAGGCATGCTGCTGACGTCGATGGACATCGACGCATTAGACGAAGCCGAATTCAATCGCTGGTACGACCGCGAACATCTGGAAGAGCGCGTCGCGATCGAGGGTTTCCTCGAAGCCCGCCGCTACATCGCCCATCAAGCGTCCCCCAAATATCTCTGCCTCTACTCGACCAGGACGATCGACGCACTGGATAGCCCCGCCTACCGGACCCGGCTCGCCAACCCGACCGAGTGGTCGAAGAAGACCATGGCGGGCTTCAGGAACATGATCCGCGCGGTTGCGCGCATCACCGTCAGCCGCGGACAGGGCCGCGGTGCGGCGCTCGGCATCGTCCGGCTTCGCCCCGGATCCGCCGACGAGGACGGATTGCGCGCTTCACTTCGCAAGGCGCTCGATCCGCTGGAATTCGACGGCATCATTTCAATGCATCTGATCGAGAGCGATCGCGGATTGTCAGGGCCGACCACGGAAATTCCGTCGGCGGCGGGCGCCGGTGCCGGCGACTGGTTCGTGCTGATCGACGCGACCGATGTGAAGGCGGCGTCGGCGGCTATCGCAGTACGCTTTGCCGATGGCGCCCCATTCAAATCGTCGGTGATTTCGACCGGCACCTATCGCCTGATGTGGGATCTCGCAAAGAGCGACATCCCTGCCTAAAGCGGCATCATGCTGCACTGCCGCATAAACACGATTTTATCTTACCTTGCTGCGTTCGGCGCGTGAAAGCTGGAGATCAAGCAAAATTGCCTTTGTGCATCATCTTGAATGGCTTTAATACGATAAGCCGATGATGCAATTCAAAAACCACAAGAACGCCATTTGAGCGTTCGCAGGCAAGGATAAGGCCGCGCCGTTTTCGAATTCTCGCGCGGACAAGGTAGGAATGAAACCGACTGATATCTCGGCACCCGACTATTTTCACAAAGTCGTCGATTGCCAGTGGGCCTGTCCCGCACATACGCCCGTTCCAGAATACATCCGCTTGATCGCCGAAGGCCGCTACAGCGACGCCTATATGATCAATTGGAAGTCCAACGTGTTTCCGGGAATCCTCGGCCGCACCTGCGACCGCCCATGCGAGCCGGCGTGCCGCCGCGGCCGCGTCGAGGAGACGCCGGTGGCGATCTGCCGGCTCAAGCGCGTCGCCGCCGACTTCAAGGACGACGTCAAGCACCGCATGCCGCGCCCCGCGCCGAAAAACGGCAAGCGCATCGCGATCGTCGGCGGCGGCCCAGCCTCCCTCACGGTGGCGCGCGACCTTGCGCCGCTCGGTTACCACTGCACCGTGTTCGACCAGGACCCGAAGGCCGGCGGCATGATGCGGACGCAGATCCCGAAATTCCGGCTGCCGGATTCGGTGATCGACGAGGAAACCGACTACATCCTCGATCTCGGTATCGAGTTCAAAGGCGGCCAGCGCGTCGACAGCCTGAAGAAACTGCTCGGCGAAGATTACGACGCGATCTTCGTCGGCTCCGGCGCACCACGCGGCCGCGAACTCGATATCCCCGGCCGCAAGGAAGCCGCCGGCAATATCCACATCGGCATCGACTGGCTCTCCAGCGTGTCGTTTGGTCATGTCGAGAAGATCGGCAGACGCGTGATCGTGCTCGGCGGCGGCAATACCGCGATGGACTGCTGCCGCACCGCGCGGCGCCTCGGCGGCCAGGACGTCAAGGTGATCGTGCGTTCCGGCTTCGATGAGATGAAGGCGAGCCCCTGGGAAAAGGAGGACGCCATCCATGAGGACATTCCGATCCTCAATTTCATGGTGCCGAAGGCATTCGTGCACGACAACGGCAAGCTCACCGGCGTCACCTTCCAGAAGGTGAAGGCCGAGTACGATGCGAAAGGCCGGCGCAATCTGGTGCCCTCGGGCGAACCCGACCAGACCATCGCCTGCGACGATGTGCTGGTGGCGGTAGGCCAGGAGAACGCCTTTCCCTGGATCGAACAAGACAGCGGCGTCGAATTCGACCAATGGGGCATGCCCAAGGTCGATGCCAAAACCATGGGATCGACCAATCCGAAGGTCTTCTTCGGCGGCGACGCCGCATTCGGCCCGAAGAACATCATCTGGGCGGTGGCGCACGGCCACGATGCCGCGCTCTCGATCCACAGGCTGCTGTCCGGCGAGGACATCCTCGAGCGGCCGCTTCCTGAAGTGCACGTCTCCTCGCAAAAGATGGGCATCCATGAGTGGAGCTACGACAACGATGTCTCGGTCGACAAGCGCTACAAGGTGCCGCATCGCGACAAGGTGATCGCGCTGAAGGACATCCGCGCCGAGGTCGAACTCGGCTATGACGTCAAGCTCGCGCTCGGCGAGGCGCATCGCTGCCTGAATTGCGACGTGCAGACCGTGTTCTCCGCGCCGCTGTGCATCGAGTGCGACGCCTGCGTCGATATCTGCCCGATGGATTGCATCACCTTCACGCAGAATGGCGAGGAAACCGATCTGCGGGCGCGGCTGAAGGCGCCTTCACTGCATCCGGACCAGGACCTCTACGTTGCCGACGGCCTCAAGACCGGGCGGGTGATGGTCAAGGACGAGGACGTCTGCCTGCATTGCGGCCTGTGTGCCGAACGCTGTCCCACCGGCGCGTGGGACATGCAGAAATATCTCATCGACATGACCCACGCAGGTACATCATGCCCGTCCAAAGCCCGATCAGCAGCGTAAACGACTTCGTCGTCCGCTTCGCCAACGTCAATGGCTCGGGTTCGGCGAGCGCCAACGAGCTGTTCGCCCGTTCGATCCTGCGCCATGGCGTGCCGGTTAGCCCACGCAACATCTTCCCGTCCAACATTCAGGGCCTGCCGACCTGGTATGAGGTGCGGGTGACCGAAGACGGCCATCTCGGCGCGCGCGGCGGCGTCGACATGATGGTGGCGATGAACCCGCAGACCTGGGACAAGGATCTCGCCTCGATCGAGCCGGGCGGCTACCTGTTCTACAATTCGACCAAGCCGATGCCGTCATCGAAATTCCGCAGCGACATCACCGTGATCGGCGTGCCGCTGACCGCGATCACCAATTCCACCTATACCGATCCGCGGCAGCGCCAGCTGTTCAAGAACATCATCTATCTCGGCGCGCTGTGCGCGCTGCTTGAAATGGATCCGAAGCTGATCGAGCAGCTGATCGGCGAGCAGTACAAGGGCAAGGAAAAACTCTTGTCATCGAACGTCCACGCGCTGCATCTCGGCCGCGACTGGGCGCTGCAAAATCTCAAATGCCCGATCGGCCTGCGTGTCAGGAAAGCCGACAAGGTCGGCGACCGTATCTTCATCGAGGGCAACAGCGCGGCCGCGCTCGGTGCGGTCTACGGCGGCGCTACGGTCTGCGCCTGGTATCCGATCACGCCGTCGTCGTCGCTTGCCGATGCCTTCTCGAGCCATTGCAAGAAGCTGCGGCACGACCCCGCAACCGGCAAGGCCAAATACGCCATCGTGCAGGGCGAGGACGAACTGGCCTCGATCGGCATCGTGATCGGCGCGTCATGGAACGGCGCGCGCGCCTTCACCGCCACCTCCGGTCCCGGCATTTCCCTGATGCAGGAATTCATCGGCCTCTCCTATTTCGCCGAGATCCCGGCGGTGATCATGAACGTGCAGCGCGCCGGACCGTCGACCGGCATGCCGACCCGCACGCAGCAATGCGACATTCTCGCCTGCGCCTATGCTTCCCATGGCGACACCAAGCACGTGCTGCTGTTCCCTGAAGACCCGGCCGAGGCGTTCGAATTCGCAGCCGCCGCCTTCGACCTCGCCGAACGGCTGCAGACCACGATTTTCGTCATGCTCGATCTCGACATCGGCATGAACCACAGGCTCTGCCGACCGCTGAAGTGGGATGAATCCCGCCAATACGACCGCGGCAAGGTGATGACGGCGGAAATGCTCGACGATGGCCGTGATTTCGGCCGCTATCTCGACGTCGACGGCGACGGCATCCCCTACCGCACCTATCCCGGCACCCACCCGACCAAGGGTTCGTACTTCACCCGCGGCACCTCGCGCGACCGCTACGCGCGTTACTCCGAGGAAGGCTCCGTTTACGCCGACAACATGCAGCGGCTGGTTCGCAAATTCGAGACCGCCCAGGACATGGTGCCGCGGCCGCTGCAGGCCAACGCCGCCAAGCCCACCAAATACGGCGTGATCTATTTCGGTTCGACCGCGCCGGCGATGGACGAGGCGATCCAGCTTCTGGAGGCGCGCGGGCATCAGCTCGATCGCCTGCGCATCCGCGCCTTCCCGTTCCATTCCTCAGTCGCAAGCTTCATCGCCGACCACGACTTTGTCTATGTGGTCGAGCAGAACCGCGACGCGCAGCTTCGCTCGCTGATCGTCAACGAGAACGGCATCGATCCGGTGCGGCTGGTTCCGATACGTCACTATGACGGCACGCCGATCACCGCCCGCTTCATTGCGGGTGCCATCGGCGACCATCAGGATCAGCTCAAACTGACCCCGCTGCGCAAGGTAAAATCATGACCTATATCGCCAAGCCGAAATTCCATCATCCGGGCCTGCCCAAGAACAGTCTCGGCTACACGCACCGCGACTACGAAGGCAAGATTTCGACGCTGTGCGCCGGCTGCGGCCATGATTCGATCACCGCATCGATCATCGAGGCCTGTTACGAGCTGTCGATCGAGCCGCACCGCGTCGCCAAGATTTCCGGCATCGGCTGTTCCTCGAAGACCCCCGACTACTTCCTCGGCAATTCACACGGTTTCAACTCGGTGCATGGCCGGATGCCGTCGGTTTTGACCGGCGCCAACCTCGCCAACCGCGACCTGATCTATCTCGGCGTTTCCGGCGACGGCGATTCCGCCTCGATCGGCTTCGGCCAGTTCGCGCATTCGATCCGGCGCGGCGTCAACATGACCTATATCGTCGAGAACAATGGCGTCTACGGCCTGACCAAGGGCCAGTTCTCGGCCACCGCCGACCGCGGCTCGAAGTCGAAGAAGGGTGTGATGAACACCGACAACGCCGTCGACCTGGTGGCGATCGCGCTTCAGCTCGGCGTGAGCTTCGTGGCGCGCAGCTTCTCCGGCGACAAGAGCCAGCTGGTGCCGCTGATCGCGGCCGCAATCGAGCACAGGGGCGCGGCCTTCATCGACGTCATCAGCCCCTGCATCGCCTTCAACAACCATGCCGGCTCGACCAAGAGCTTCGATTATGTGCGCGAGCACAACGATGCGGTGAACCGCCTCGACGTCCTTACCGGCCGCGAGCCGATCGCGGTCGATTACGCGCCGGGCACGGTGCAGGTCGTCGAACAGCACGACGGCTCCAGAATCGCGCTGCGCAAGATCGACGCCGACTACGATCCGCATGATCGGGTCGGGGCGATGTCATTCCTGCAGAAGCACGCCGCCAAGGGCCAGATCGTCACCGGCCTGCTCTACGTCGATCCGGACGCCGAAGACCTGCACAGCCATCTCAACACCGTGGACCAGCCGCTCAACACGCTCAACGCCAAGGAGCTCTGCCCCGGCTCGGCCGCGCTGGACAAGATCAACGCCAGTCTGCGGTAGGCATGAAAACGGCCGGGCCATATGGCCCAGCCGCGATCTGCGTTCAACCAGCTAGTTGGGCCAGCAGCGCCGGCGTTCCGGCCCAAGGTGGTATCCCGGAGGGCAAGCCCTGCCGTCGAACATCGGATGGCATGCGCCACCCGGACCGCGCCAGAAGCCCCGCCCGCATCCTTCCGCAACCTTGACCACCGGGCTATTGGAAATGCCCACGGGCGCCGGGGTAACCGCGGCACTCGCGGCGGTGGCAAGACCAAACACCAATGCAGTCCCAATAAGAATTGTCCGAATCATCGTGCACCTCTTCCCTTCTGGATTTGAATTGCAACGATTTACCGATCGGGCCGGAAAATCAGCAGGACCGTAACATTCGGCTCGTGAAGGGCAAATGAACGGTTTTATTCCCCGGCGGGGGTCGGGCGCTTTTCGCCCGCAACCATTGACACGCCTTGTGGGCCAACCGGCAAACACGCTTGCCGCGAAAAGGCGGCGCCCGTTCCGTCGTGGCCAAAAATTCACGCCGAGCCGCTGTCTTGCTGCTCCCCGGCTGGAACGATGTCGCTGCCCCTATCGCGTCCGATCCGCGCCCTAGCTCGCGCGGCGCACGAAGCCCGGATTGAGGTCCTTCACCGAACGCGCGCCGCATTGCTGCATCGCCGCGCGGGTTTCGGTGCGAACGATTTCGAGCACCCGCTCCACGCCCTCCTGGCCAAAGGCCCCCAGCCCCCAGAGATAAGGCCGGCCGACACCGACCGCCTGCGCGCCCATCGCGAGCGCCTTGACGGCGTCCGTGCCGCGGCGGAATCCGCTGTCGACGATGACGGGCATCCGCCCCTTCACCGCCGCGATGATTTCCGGCAGCGCGTCGATGGTGGAACGGCCATTGTCTTCGCCGCGGCCGCCGTGGTTGGAAACGAGAATGCCGTCGATCCCGTTCTGCGCAGCCAGATCGGCATCCTCGGCCGTGATGATGCCCTTGAGCATGATCTTCATGCGCGTGACGTCGCGCATGCGCTTGACCGTATCCCAGTTCAGATTGGAGGACTCGCCGCCTCCCTTGATGGCGGTGAGGTCGATGCCGTCGTAATTGTGCCGGCGGGCCGCCCGCGCCGCAAAACTGCTGCGGTCGTGACAATTTGAACATTCGCGCGTGTCGGTGCGCACCAGGCGAAACAGGGTTTCCTGGTTGCGGCCTGCGATGCGATCGACGGTCACCATCAGGACCGGACAGCCGGCGCCGTCGGCGCGCTTGATCAGCGCCTGCGCAACCTCCCAGCTCGGCGACGCATAGAGCTGGAACCAGATCGGCGCGCCGCGCGCCTTGGTGACGTCGTCAACGGAAAAATTTGAGGACGTCGACAGCATTTGCAGATGATTGCCGGCACGCGCGGCTCTCGCGACGGCAAGCTCACCGTCGGGGTGAAAGAACTGGTTGGCGCCGGTCGGGCACACGAAAATCGGCGAATCATATCTGGCGCCGAAAAGCTCGATGCTGGTGTCGACCTTGGAGACGTCGTTGAGACGGTGCGGCATCAGCTGGAATTTGAGAAAATCCTCGCGGTTGGCGCGCAGCGTGACCTCGTCGTCGATGCCCGAGGCCATGTAGCCGAAATGCGCCGGCGGCACGTTCTTGCGGGCTACCGGCTCGAAGTCGAACACGTTGATCGCGTCCTTCGGGCCCTTGATCAATTCGCCGCTACCCGGCGGGGCCCATATCATGGGATCGGGCAGCCTGGACGGGGCTTCCATGCCGTAGGCTGCCAGCGTGCCGGATGCCAGCAGCGGGCTCCCCGCGAGATATTGCAGAAAACGGCGGCGGCTGGTGGCGCGAACGATTCCGGACGTCATTCGAGTATCCTCCCCTGCAACTATTCTTTTTGTGGGGGGACGATAGCAGCCGGGCCGGTCGCTCGGAAGGCGTCGCGATGTCCGGCAGCCCAGACATGCGCTTCCGCCGCCGATCCTTGCATGAGGGGGCTAGCCGAAGGCCCTGCCCTTCACATCGCCGAGATCGCCACCGGACAGGCGGGTTCGGAGGGGATCGATATGTCGGCGTTGGCGTTATCCGGTTCAGATACGCTTATTCCCGCCATCAGAACCGTCTATTTGTTGACAATCCGGCATCCCGCCAGAGAAGGTTGCGGTCAAGCCGACAACAGACCCGATTGAACAGAAACAAGGCATCATGAATCCCGTCAAAGCACTCGAAGAGCACGGCCAGGCGATCTGGCTGGATTTCCTGGCCCGCGGCTTCGTCGCCAGGGGCGACCTGAAGAAGCTGATGGATAGCGACGGCGTCAAGGGCGTGACGTCGAATCCATCGATCTTCGAGAAGGCGATCGGCAGCTCGGACGAATATGACGGCGCCATCGGCAGCGCCTTGAAAAACGGCGATCGTCCGGTGGCCGAGCTGTTCGAGCACTTGGCGGTGGAGGACATCCAGCACGCCGCGGACGTGCTGCGCCCGGTCTATGACCATTTGAAGGGCGAAGACGGATTCGTCAGCCTCGAAGTATCGCCATACCTGGCGATGGACACCAAAGGCACCATTGCCGAGGCCGAGCACCTTTGGGAAAAAGTCCACCGCAAGAACCTGATGGTCAAGGTGCCGGCGACGCCCGAGGGCCTGCCTGCAATCGAACACCTGACCGGCACCGGCATCAGCATCAACATCACGCTGCTGTTCTCGCAAAAGGTCTATGTGCAGGTCGCCGAGGCATATCTTGCGGGACTCGAACAATATGTCGCCGCCGGCGGCGATCCCTCCCACGTCGCCAGCGTTGCGAGTTTCTTCGTCAGCCGCATCGACAGCGCGGTCGACAAGCAGCTCGATGAGAAAATCGCGCGTGCCAATGACCCCGGCGAAAAGGAACGGCTGGCAGCACTGAAGGGCAAGGTCGCGATCGCGAATGCCAAACTCGCCTATCAGGACTACAAGCGCCTGTTCTCCGGCGCGAGGTGGGAAAGGCTGAAGGCAAAAGGGGCAAAACCGCAACGGTTGCTGTGGGCCTCGACCGGTACCAAGAACAAGGACTACAGCGACGTGCTCTATGTCGAGGAGCTGGTCGGCCCCAACACCATCAACACCGTGCCGCCGGCAACCCTCGATGCCTTCCGCGATCACGGCAAGCCGCGCGACAGCCTTGAGGAAAATATCGAAGACGCCAGGCACGTCCTCGCCGAGCTCGAAAAATCCGGCATTTCGCTCGACGCGATCACCGCCGAGCTGGTCAAGGACGGCGTCAAGCTTTTCGCGGACGCCGCCGACAAGCTTTACGGCGCCGTGGCGCAAAAGCGCGCGGCGGTGCTCGGCACCGGTATCGACCGGCAGAAGCTCGCGCTCGGCGCCAGCATCAGCAAAGCCGTCGAAAACAGCACCGAGGAATGGCGCGCATCGGCAAAAATCCGCAGGCTCTGGCAGAAGGACAATTCGGTCTGGACCGGCGAGGACGAGCACAAATGGCTGGGCTGGCTGGACAGCGCCGCCAAGGCCGATATCGACGACTACGAGGATTATGCACGGCGCGTGAAGGGGCAGCATTTCACCGATGCCGTCGTGCTCGGCATGGGCGGGTCGAGCCTGGGCCCCGAAGTGCTGGCCGGGACCTTCCCGAAGAAAGCCGGCTTCCCCAGATTGCACGTGCTTGATTCCACCGATCCGGCGCAGGTGCGCGCGATGGAAAAGGCGGTTGACCTCGCAAAGACCCTGTTCATCGTCTCCAGCAAGTCCGGCGGCACCACCGAGCCGAACGTGATGAAGGATTATTTCTTCGCGCGCGTCGCCGAGACCATCGGCACCGAGAAGGCCGGGCACCGATTCATCGCGGTGACCGATCCCGGCTCGTCGCTGGAGAAAGTCGCGACCAGGCAGGGCTTTGCGCGCATCTTCCACGGCGATCCCTCGATCGGCGGCCGCTACTCGGTGCTGTCGCCGTTCGGCCTGGTGCCCGCCGCCACCGCCGGCATCGATGTCCGCACCCTCGTCGAGCACACGCTGGCGATGCTCCGCTCCTGCGGGCCGGATGTGCCACCGCACGAAAATCCCGGCGTGCAGCTCGGCCTCGCCATGGGGCTTGCGGGTCTCGAGGGCCGCGACAAGGTGACGATCCTTTCCTCGGAGAAGATTTCGGATTTCGGCGCCTGGGCCGAACAGCTGATCGCCGAATCCACCGGCAAGGATGGCAAGGGCCTGATCCCGATCGACGGCGAACCGCTGGGCGACGTGGCACTTTACGGCAACGACCGTTTCTTCATCGATCTTCGCACCGAAGGCGAAAGCGACGCCGCGCATGACGACAAGCTCACCGCGCTGGAAAAGGCCGGGCATCCCGTGGTGCGCATCGTCCTGAAATCGATCGAGCATATCGGCCAGGAATTCTTCCGCTTTGAAATCGCGACCGCGGTGGCGGGTGCGGTGCTCGGCATCAATCCGTTCAACCAGCCCGACGTCGAGGCCGCCAAGATCAAGACCCGCGAGTTGACCGGGGCATTCGAGAAATCCGGCGCGCTGCCCGCGGAAGCGCCTGTCATGTCGTCGGTCGAGGCCGATCTCTACACCGACGACAGGAACGCGGCCGACTTGCGCAAGGCCGGCGCCAATGGCGACCTCGGCTCGTGGCTGAAAGCCCATCTCTCCCGCACCGCTGCCGGCGACTATGTCGCGCTGCTCGCCTATATCGAACGCGATGGCGCGCATATCGACGCGCTGCAGGCCATGCGGCTTGCGGTGCGCGACAAACGCCATGTCGCGACCTGCGCGGAATTCGGCCCGCGGTTCCTGCATTCGACCGGCCAGGCCTACAAGGGCGGCCCCGACAGCGGCGTGTTCCTGCAGATCACATCCGACGACGCCAGCGATTTGCCGGTGCCCGGCCAGAAGGCGAGTTTTGGAATCATCAAGGCGGCGCAGGCGCGCGGTGATTTCGACGTGCTGACCGAGCGCGGCCGGCGCGCGCTGCGCGTGCATCTCAAGGGCGACCTCAAAGCCGGCCTGAAGGCGCTCAATACCGCGATCAGGTACGCACTGAATTAAAGGGTCAAGAAAATGCAACTCGGCATGATCGGCCTGGGGCGGATGGGCGGCAATATCGTCCGCCGGCTGATGCGACACGGACATTCGACCGTCGTCTATGACAAGGACCCCAGGGCCGTCGCCGCGATCGCGGCCGATGGCGCGCTCGGCGCGGGTACGCTGGAGGAATTTGTCGGCAAGCTCGAGAAGCCACGCACCGCATGGGTGATGCTGCCCGCGGGCAAGATCACCGAAGCAACCATCGAGGCGCTGGCACGACTGATGGAGAGCGGCGACGTCATCATCGATGGCGGCAACACCTTCTGGCAGGACGACGTGCGTCGCGGCAAGGCCCTGAAGGAGCGCGGCATCCATTACATCGACGTCGGCACATCAGGCGGCGTCTGGGGAATCGAGCGCGGCTATTGCATGATGATCGGCGGCGACAAGGCAGTGGTCGACCGGCTCGATCCGGTCTTCGCGGCGTTGGCGCCGGGATCAGGCGATATCCCGCGCACGCAAGCGCGCGAGGGGCGCGATCCGCGCATCGAGCAGGGCTATATCCACGCTGGTCCCGTCGGCGCCGGACACTTCGTCAAGATGGTTCACAACGGCATCGAGTATGGCCTGATGCAGGCCTATGCCGAGGGTTTCGACATTTTGAAGAACGCCAATATCGACGCGCTGCCGGCGGAGCATCGCTTCGATCTCGACATTGCCGACATTGCGGAAGTCTGGCGGCGCGGCAGCGTGATCCCGTCCTGGCTGCTCGATCTCACGGCTTCGGCGCTTGCGAAAAATCCAACGCTGGAGAGCTACTCCGGATTTGTGGAAGATTCCGGCGAGGGCCGCTGGACCGTCAACGCCGCGATCGACGAAGCGGTGCCGGCCGAGGTCCTGACGGCCGCCTTGTTCGCGCGCTTTCGCTCGCGCAAGGAACACACCTTTGCCGAAAAAATTCTCTCCGCGATGCGCGATGGTTTCGGCGGTCACAAGGAGCCGCAGCAGCAGCCCAACCCGGCGCGGCAAAACGCGACTGACAACGTCAAGCCAAAGGCCGGACCTGCGTGACAGAAATCTCCGCCAAACAACGAAAGCCGGACCCCTGCTCCTTCGTCATCTTCGGCGCCACCGGCGATCTGACGCATCGGCTGGTGCTTCCCGCGCTCTATAACCTGGCCGCGACCGATCTCCTGCCCGACCGATTATGTGTGGTCGGCGTAGCCCGCAAGGGCATGTCGAGCACCCAACTGCGCGACAGCCTGCTGAAGGGACTGCGTCAGTTCGCGACCCGCCCCGTGGACGACGCCATCGCCCAGCGCCTTCTGGAGTGCGTCACCAGCATCGAGGCTGATCCGAAGGATCCGGCCTCCTTCGATGCATTGCAGGAACGGCTTGAGAAACTGGAAGCGAACCGCTCGACCGGGGGCAACCGCCTGTTCTATCTGGCGACGCCGCCCGGCGCTTTCGCGCCGATCGCGAGAGAACTCGGCCGCACCGGTTTGCTCCGGGAGGAGAGCGGCGCCTGGCGGCGGCTGGTGATCGAAAAGCCGTTCGGAACCGAACTCGCCTCGGCGAAAGCCCTGAACAGTGAGCTGCTCAACATCGTCAACGAGCATCAGATCTACCGGATCGATCATTATCTCGGCAAGGAAACGGTGCAGAACATCCTGGTGTTGCGCTTCGCCAACGGCATGTTCGAGCCGATCTGGAACCGCAATCACATCGACCATGTGCAGATTACGGTCGACGAAAGAATTGGCGTCGGCGACCGCGGCAGCTTCTATGATGCGACCGGCGCGCTGCGCGATATGGTGCCGAACCATCTTTTCCAGTTGCTCTCGCTGGTCGCGATGGAGCCGCCGATCCGGTTCGACGCACATTCGGTGCGCTCGGAGAAGGCCAATGTCCTCGGCGCGATCCAGACCCAGAGCGAGTCAGACGCCTTGCAGAACTCCGTACGCGGCCAGTACCAGGCCGGCAGGATCGACGACACCGAGATATCAGACTATTGCAAGACCAGGGACGTCAAGCCGGGCAGCACGACGGAAACCTATGCCGCACTGAAACTTGCCATCGACAACTGGCGCTGGGCCGGCGTTCCCTTCTATCTGCGCACCGGCAAGGCGCTCGGCATCAAGCGAACGGAAGTGGCGATCAAGTTCAAGCAGGCGCCGTTCGCGATGTTCCGCAGTACCCCGGTGGATCGCCTGTCGGAAAATTATCTCGTTATCGGCATCGCCCCCACGGAAGGCATCACGCTCCAGTTCAATACCAAGGTGCCGGGGCCGACGATCGACATCGACGGCGTCGAGATGAAATTCCGCTACAAGGATTATTTCAAGGCCGAGCCGAGCACCGGTTACGAGACCCTGATCTACGACTGCATGATCGGCGACAACATCCTGTTCCAGCGCGCCGACAGCGTGGAGGCCGGCTGGCAGGCGGTACAACCTTTCCTGGATGCGTGGAAGAAGGCCGGCGCCAAGGGCCTGCAAACCTACAAGGCCGGCAGCGAGGGTCCCGCGGATGCTGAGGAATTGCTCAAGCGCGACGGCCGCAGCTGGCGCAAGCTCGGCTAGTCCGGAATGTCGCCGCACGGCTATCTTCAAAAGATCGTTGTTGCCGATCCGGCCGCGCTCGCGACAGCAGCCGCGGAGCGTCTGCTCGCAAGGATCGGCGCGAGCGCTGGCCGGGCTGCTATCTGCCTGACCGGCGGCTCGAGCCCGAAACAGCTCTACCGGTTGCTTGCGAGCGATCCCTATCGCGGCCGGATTCCATGGGACCGCGTACATTGGTTCATCGGTGACGAGCGGTTCGTCGCAGCGAACCACCCCCTCAACAACATGGGCATGGCGCGGGAAATCTTTCTGGGCCGCTCTGCGCCTGCCGGCAACATCCACCCGATTCCGACCGATACCGTTGACCCCGGGGAATCCGCGCGCCGTTATGAGCGCGAGCTGCAGTCGTTCTACGGCGCGCGCGAGCTTGATCCCGCCCGGCCGTTGTTCGATCTGGTGCTGATGGGCGTCGGGCCGGATGGCCATACCGCGTCGCTGTTCCCGGACGATCCGGCCATCGAGGAAACCCGGCGCTGGGTGGTCGGCGTGCCGCAGGCGCATGTCGAGCCGTTGGTGCCGAGGGTCACGCTGACGTTGCCGGTCCTCGGCTCCTGCCGCGAAATGCTGTTCGAGGTCGCAGGTACGGGCAAGCGCGCGATCTTGACGCGCCTTTTCGCGGGCGAGAACCTGCCGGCGAACCGCGCGCGTTCCGTCGGCGAAACGGTCTTGCTGGCGGATCAGGCCGCCCTCGGCGGAGAATTCTCGTGAACGATAAGACCTATGAACCGCCATGCGCATTGATCGTGATGGGCGTCTCGGGCTCGGGCAAGAGCACCATCGCGGCCCGGCTCGCCGAGCGGCTATCCTGGACTTTCGAGGACGGCGACCGGTTTCACCCCGCAAGCAACGTCGCCAAGATGAGTGCCGGCCAGCCCCTCACCGACGAAGACCGCCGGCCCTGGCTGCAGGCGATCGCCGACGAGATCGACAGGGTCTGCCGGGCCGGAGGCCATACCGTGATCGCCTGCTCGGCGCTGAAACGCGCCTACCGCAGCGTGCTCGTGCATGACCGGCGCGACGTCCGCGTCGTCTTTCTCAGCGGCACGCAGCCCTTGATCGCCGACCGGCTCGCCCGGCGCAAAGGCCATTTCATGCCGCCGGGGCTGTTGGACAGCCAGTTCAAGACGCTGGAGCCGCCGGCCGCGGACGAAAACGCCGTCATCGTACCGATCGATGCTTCAGTCGAGACAATCGTCGAAGACATCGTCCGCCAGCTCGGGCTTGCCGATGGCGGGCGGCCCGCCAGGAACCGCATATGAAACCGATCGCCCTTGTTGTCTCCGACGTCGACGGCACGCTCCTGACGGGGGACAAGACGCTGACCGACGGCGCCAGGTATGCGGTGTGGCGGCTGCACGCGGCCGGCATCGGCTTCACCATCACCTCGAGCCGGCCGACCATCGGCATGGGGTTTCTGATCGAGCCGCTGCAAATCACGCTGCCGATCGGGGCTTTCAACGGCAGTTGCATCGTCGACCCCAAACTGAACCCGATCGAGCAGCACCTGATTCCGGCGGCGGCGGCGCAACGCGCGCTCGATGTGCTCGACGAATTCGGCGCGGATATCTGGCTGTTCACCAGCGATCTCTGGCTCACCCGCAATGGCAGCGGCGAATACGTCCCGAACGAGAAACGCGCCATCCGGGCCGATCCGACCATCGTCACGGATTTCAGGCCCTATCTGGCATCAGCCTGCAAGATCGTCGGCGCCAGCGCCGATGCGACGCTGCTGCAACGCTGCGAAGTCGCGATGCAGCGGGCGCTGGGCGCGCAGGCAACCGCGGTGCGATCACAAAGCTATTATCTCGACGTCACCCCGCCCGGCTGCAACAAGGGCACCTTCGTGGAGGCGATGACCCGACGACTGGGCATCCCGCTGGAGGCCGTCGCCACCATCGGCGACATGCAGAATGACCTCGCGATGTTCCGAACGAGCGGCGTCTCCTTCGCCATGGGCAACGCCACCGACGACGTCAAGAAGCTGGCGACCCATGTCACCGCCTCGAACGAGGACGAGGGCTTTGCGCGGGCGATTGAGATGATTTTGAGGGGTGACGGGACGGATTGAGAGGTGATCTTCGTCGTCCCGGCCAAGCATAGCGCGAGCCGGGACCCACAGGCCGTGAACTCTCGTTACCGCATTGTGGTAGTTGTCTTTTCTTATAATTGACGCCAGTGACTATGGGTCCCTGCTTCCGCAGGGACGACGACAAGCTCGAGCGCCCGCCCCTCACTTCGATCTTTGCACTGCGGGCTTTTGATTCGTTCTCTTCGCATCGCTGAGGTTGTGCGCGGTATTGATCAGCGCGATGTGGGTCAGGGCCTGCGGGAAATTGCCGGTTTGACGGCCGGCGCCTGAATCGAATTCCTCCGCCAGCAAGCCGAGATCGTTCGCCACGGCGACGACGCGGTCGAACAACGCCTGCGCCCTGTCGATTTCGCCGGCCAGCACGAAGGCGTCGGCAAGCCAGAGCGTGCAGGCGAGGAACGCGCCTTCGATCGGCTGCCGCTCATCGGAGATTTCGCGGGGATCATGCCGCAATACGAATCCGCCCCGCATCATTTCCCGTTCGATCGCGGCCAGCGTGCCGCGAACACGCCGGTCCGAGGCCGGAAGGAACCCCACCGACGGCAACAGCAGTATGCTGGCATCGAGCCATTGCGAACCATAGGATTCGACAAAGGTGTTCCGCGCGGCGTCAAAGCCCTTGTCGCAGACGTCGCGGTGGATGGTATCGCGCAAGCTTCGCCAGCGATCGAGCGGCGCCTTGAAGCCGAACTTTTCGGCGCTTTTGACGCCGCGATCGAAGGCGACCCACGTCATCACCTTCGATGAGACGTAATGCCTGCCCTCGCCGCGGCGCTCCCAGATGCCGTGATCCGGCTTGTCCCATACCTCTGCCAGGTGCTCGAGCACGGTGCATTCAAGATCCCACGTCCCGTCGTCGAGTTTCAACTCGGTCATGCGCGACTGGTGGAACGCATCGATCAGCTCGCCGTAGACGTCGAGCTGCAACTGGGCATGTGCGGCGTTGCCGACCCGAACGGGCTTGGCGCCTTCATAGCCCGGCAACCAGCCCGCCTCCCACTCCAGCAAGCGGCGCTGGCCCAAGATGCCGTACATGATCTGCATGTTTGCCGGCGATCCTGCGACCGCGCGCAAGAGCCAGTTGTGCCAGGCCGAAGCTTCCCCGGTATAACCCGAGTTCATCAACGCCAGCAGCGTGAAGGTCGCGTCGCGCAGCCAGCAAAAGCGGTAGTCCCAGTTCCTGCTGCCGCCGAGCTTTTCCGGCAGTGATGTCGTGGGCGCGGCGACGATGCCGCCGGTCGGCGCATACGTCAGCGCTTTCAGGGTGATCAGCGAGCGCATCACGAGGTCACGGCTATCGCCCTCATAGGTGCAATGACTGCACCACTCGATCCAGAAATCCTCGGTATCCTGCAATGCCTGCGCGGGATCGATCGGGCTTGGCAGCGGAAGGTACGAAGGCCCGTAGGTGAGCACGAAGGGAACAGCCTCGCCTTCGTTCACCACGAACTCGGCGACCGTCGTCATGTCCTTGCCGCGCGTCTCGACCGGCGTCCGCAGCACCGTCATGTCCTGCCCGCAAATGGCGAGCAGCGCGCCACCCTCGGCGCGCTTGACCCAGGGAATATCCGCTCCGAAGCCGAAGCGGATCACCAGCTCCATCCGCATTTTCACACTGCCGGCGATGCCGCGCACCAGGCGGACAATATCGGAGGCGTTGCCGCGCGGCGGCATGAAATCGATCACGGCGATGACGCCGTTTGCGGTCTCAAAACGCGTCTCAAGAATCAGCGTATTGTCCCGGTAGCGGCGCGAGGCGTGCGTGATATCTTCCGCAGGCGCGATCAACCATCGGCCATTCTCGCGCGAGCCGAGCAGGGCCGCAAAGCACGCCTCGGAATCGAACGCGGGCCAGCACAGCCAGTCGATCGAACCGTCTCGGCCGACCAGCGCCGCGGTTTCGCAGTCGCCGATCAGTCCATAGTCTTCAATTCTGCTCGACACATTCTTCACCGGCCAAAAAGCGACGCCTCATGCCGTGGCGCGCGCCCTCTCGTGCGTGGCGGTCTTGAGCGCGGAAACATCGATCGCGTTGGCGATCTCGTCGATCGCAATCGGCAGCCGCTGCCGCCAGTTCGGGTGCTCGTTGACGGTGCCGGGGATGTTGGGCTGCTCGATCACGCCCAACAGATCCTCCAGCGAAATCGCCAGCAGGCGGGATCTGGTTTTCGCCAGGAATCCCGCGACCGCATAGAGATCATGACGGTCGATGGCATGATGACGCAGCGCATCGCTCAGCATCGTCAGCGCATGCCAGCGGGCGTCGTCGCTCTCGCCGGGGTCGATCCCGAGCGACCGTTTCAGCTTGAGATCGCTGAAGGAGCGCCAGCCCGCATAGGTCGAGAGATCGTGGGTATTGAAGGTGACGAGCGCGTTCGGCGCATAATGGTCGATGCCGCGAAATGCGCCGCGATCGTCGCGCTCGAACATCATCACCTGATATGACCAGATGCCCCATTCCGCCATCTTCGCGCGAAAGCCTTCGGGCACGGTGCCGAGATCCTCGCCGATGACGACGCAGCGATGCGCCACGCTTTCCTGCGCGGTCGCCGCCAGCAGCGCCTCGAACGGCATTTGCACATACACCCCGTTATTGGCGGCAAAGCCGTGCGGCACGAGATAGAGCCGCTTCAGGCCCAGCACGTGATCGAGCCTGATCGCGCCGGCATAGCGCATCGAGGCCCGCAGCATTTCCCGGTATGGCTCGAACGACTGCAATTCGAGGCCGGCGGCGTTGAAGCCGGCGAGCCCCCAGTTCTGGCCGGCAAGATTGAGGGGATCCGGCGGCGCGCCGACGGCGAGATGGCGCGAAATCGCCGCCTGCTCGTTCCAGGCATCGAAGCCGTCGGACTGCACCCCGACCGCCACATCGAGATAGAGACCGACCTTCATGCCGAGCCTGCGCGCGAGATTCCGGCAGGACCGCAATTGCCGGTCCGCCGTCCATTGCACGAATTCGACGAATTCGATCTCGGCGGCATCAGGTCCCTGACGCAATTCGGCGCATTTGACCTCGTCAGGCCGTCGCCACTGCTCCGGCCATTCCCACCACGGCTTGTTGAATTTGTGCCGCAGCACCTCAAAGCAGGCGAAGCGCGACAGAAGCGGCGCACGTTCGGCGCGGTACGCATCGAAATCCCGTTTGCGCTTGACTGACGGATGCGCCCTGAATGTTTCATAGGCAGCGCGCAGCGCGCGCCATTTCAGTTCGGCGACGCCCCTGTAGTCGACGATGTAACCCTCCCGCAGGCGCGCAGCCGCGCCGGCGCCCCCGGCGAAAGCGCTCGAACGAAATTCGGGGATTTTTTCGACATCGACATAGAGCGCATTCAGAAACAACCGGCTGTTCGGCGAATACGGACTGCAATCGGCCGGCCGGTCATCGAACAAGGCGTGCAACGGATTGAGACCGACGCCATCGGCCCCCAGTTGGCCGGCCAGTTCGATCAGCGATTCGAGATCGGTAAAGTCACCGATGCCCCAGTTACGCGCCGAGCGGACGCCATAGAGCTGGACCGCCACCAGCCAGCCGCGGTCGAAATCGCCCCGATATGCCCTGGGCGGCGCGACGATCAGGGGCGCTTGTTCCGTGAACGAGGAAGCGTCGGTCAGATCCAGCCGGTAAGTGCCTTCGGGCAAACCCGCAGGCCACAGGATGCTGCGATCACCGGTGTCGCTCTGGCGATCACCAGTCTTTCCCTCGGCGATAACCGTAGTGCCCGCGACGATCTTCCAGTGCAGCGGCAACGCTGCGGCCTCCTTGAGCTCGGTCCGCGTTTGCTCACCGGACCGGACCACCACCGCCTCGCCAAGAAAGCGGTACGGCGCCCGCACCGGCAGGGCATCGAGGATAATCTTCAATGCCACGGCGTCCGTCACATGGCGGTGACCCTGACCGTCGACAAATTCGGTCTGGATACCCAGCTCTTTGGCTCTGGAAAAAAGGTCCATTCGGCACGCCATTTGCACACAACGGGAGGGCACCGTCGCGAATTCCATAGATATAGGAAGAGGATAGCCGTGTTTAACGCTCAGACCTCCCCGCCGTTCCCCGGGAACCAATGCCAGGGGACCGGCTTTCTATATATGTCCCGAGCATCTCCCCTCGCGCAAACGAAATTGGACGTCGTTATTTTCGTGCCAACGGCATCACAGTGAACAAAACAACTCAAACTGTCGAGAGCGCTGCGAGCAGCGCTACCATTCGGCATGAAGATACCCATAATACAGCCCTGCTCTTTCGCTGTCTGGCGTGCGGGGCGTTATAATGAATCTGATGTCATCGATCGATGCCAAGAGAATGCCGACGGCGGCGCTGGACGGCGGCGAGCTCTGGTACAAGGACGCCATCATCTACCAGCTTCACGTCAAGGCTTTCGCCGACAGCAACAATGACGGCATCGGCGATTTCGCCGGCCTCACCGAAAAGCTCGATTATCTGCAAGACCTCGGCGTCACCACGCTCTGGCTGCTGCCGTTCTATCCCTCGCCCGGCCGCGATGACGGTTATGACATCGCCGACTATGGCGCCATCAATCCCGATTTCGGGACCATGAAGGATTTTCGCCGTTTTATCGTCGAAGCCAAGCGGCGGGGTTTGCGCGTCATTACCGAACTCGTCATCAATCACACCTCCGACCAGCACGACTGGTTCAAGCGCGCCCGCCGCAGCGACCCGAAATCGAGCGCCCGCAACTGGTACGTCTGGAGCGACACCGACCAGAAGTATGCGGGTACGCGAATCATCTTCACCGATACCGAGAAATCCAACTGGACCTGGGATCCCGAAGCCGGGCAATTCTACTGGCATCGCTTTTTCTCGCACCAGCCTGACCTGAACTTCGACAATCCGCGCGTGGTCAGCGCGATTGTCCAGGTGATGAAGCGCTGGCTCGACGCCGGCGTCGACGGTTTCCGTCTCGACGCCATTCCCTATCTGTGCGAGCGCGACGGAACCAACAACGAGAATCTGCCGGAGACCCACGCCATCATCCGCCGGCTGCGCGCAGAGCTGGATGCCTATGCCAGGGGCAAGGTGCTGCTGGCGGAAGCCAATCAATGGCCGGAGGATGTGCAGGAATATTTCGGCACCGGCGATGAATGCCATATGGCCTATCATTTCCCGCTGATGCCGCGGATCTATATGGCGATCGCGCAGGAAGACCGCTTTCCCATCGCCGATATCCTGCGTCAGACGCCGGATATCCCGGCCAATTGCCAGTGGGCCCTGTTTCTGCGCAACCATGATGAACTGACGCTGGAAATGGTCACCGACGTCGAGCGCGACTATTTGTGGTCGACCTATGCCAACGATCCCCGCGCGCGCATCAATGTCGGAATTCGCCGGCGCCTCGCCCCCCTGATGGACAACGACCGGCGCAAGATCGAGCTGATGAATTCGCTTCTGCTGTCGTTTCCGGGCACGCCGATCATCTATTACGGCGACGAAATCGGCATGGGCGACAACATCTATCTGGGCGACCGCAACGGCGTGCGCACGCCGATGCAATGGACGCCGGACCGCAATGGCGGTTTCTCGCGCGCCGATCCCGCGCGACTCTATGCCCCGATCATCATGGATTCGGTCTACGGCTATGAAGCGGTCAATGTCGAGGCACAGTCGCGCAGCCTGTCGTCGTTGCTAAGTGCGACCAAGCGACTGATTTCGGTACGCAAGTCGACGCTGGCGTTCGGCCGTGGCAGCATGGCCTTCATTCGCCCGGTCAATCGGGCAGTGCTTGCCTATGTACGGCAGCTTGGTGACGAGGTCATTCTCTGCGTTGCCAACCTGTCGCGATCGGCACAGGCCACCGAACTTGATCTGTCGGCCTGGAAGGACCGCGTTCCCCTGGAAATGCTGGGCCGCACCCATTTCCCGGCGATCGGCGAACTGCCCTACATGATCACGCTGGCGCCCTATGGCTTCTACTGGTTCCAGCTGCAGGAGCGCGACAAGTCGGAACACATCGCGCCATCCGTGGTTCCCGAATTCGAAACCCTCGTCGTGCCGCTCGGTGCTACCTGGGTGTCGCTGGCCCGCACTCGCAGCGTCTTCGAACGCGACGTATTGCCCGGGCATCTGGCACGAACCCGCTGGTATCCCGAACCTGCGGCCTCGGCCATTCATCCGACCCTGACCTCGGCCATCCCGTTTTGCGACGTCGGCGACAACCGGCCGTGGCTCGCCTTCTTTGAGGATAGTGAGCGCGGCGAGACAACGCGTTACGTATTGCCGATGCAGATCGAGTGGGTTCGCTTCGATCGCAAGCGCTATAACCCCCATGCGCTTGCGGCGGTACGCCAGGGCGCGCGGGAAGGAACGCTGCTGGACGTTGCCGCCGACCGCATCTTCATCGCGCTTCTGCTTCGCAATCTCAGCGAAGCCCTGACCATCGAGGAAAACGGCCTGAGCCTTGAATTCAGGCCGACCCACAGGTTCTCGGGCAGGCAGGTCAAAGAACCAGAACGTATCGTCGCCGTCGAAGACGATCAATTCAACAGCACCGTGCTGGTAGATGGCGATTATGTCGTCAAGCTTTACCGAAAACTCGAGTCCGGCATCAATCCCGAGATCGAGGTTGGCCGGTTTTTGACCGAGGTCGTGGGCTTCGCCAACACGCCCGCCATGCTCGGCAGCGTGGAGCTGGCCGAGGGCGAGACCCGAAGCGCGATCGCCATCGTTCATGCCCGGGTCGAAAATCAGGGTGACGCCTGGACCGTGACGGCGGGATATATTGACCGCTTTCTCGAGGAGCAACGTCTGCTCACGGCAAGCGCACATCCCGGCGACAGGGACGAGCAGGTGCCCTATCTGCGCTACATGTCGCAGATCGGAAGACGCACCGCCGAAATGCACATCGCCCTCGCCACCGCCACCGGGCTTGCCGATTTTGCTCCCGAACCGATCCGGCCCGCGGATGTGCGGGGCTGGACCGAGGACATCGCCGCCCAAGCCGAACGCGTCCTCGAAGCCCTGAAATGCCAGCGGGATTCGATCAGCGAAGCCGATCGCCCGCTGGTGGACAAGGTGCTTTCACGACGCGCGACATTACTTGATCGCCTGAGAGCGCTTATTCCGCCTGATATCGGCGGAACGAGCATTCGTTATCACGGCGCCCTCAATCTCGGCCGGATGCTGATCGTCAAGGACGACATCTATATCACCGGCTTCGAGGGTGACCTCCGCCGGCCACTTGAGCAGCGGCGGCGCAAGGCACCCGCCGCCCGCGACCTCGCCAGCCTGATCCGGTCGATCGAATATTCGGCCGCAGCCGCGCTGGAGCGCGCGCTCAAGCTCGCGCCCGATGAACACGACAGGCTCGGCACGGTACTCGTGGAATGGGTCGCCCGCTCGAGTGCGGCTCTTCTGGTCGCCTACCGTGAAAGCATGACAAATTCGTCGCTCTGGCCGGCGGGTCGTCAGGCCAAGGGACAAATGCTGGAGTTCTTTCTGTTCGAAAAAATACTCGACGAGATCGAATACGAGCTGGCGCAAAGGTCCGAATGGCTGCGGGTCCCTTTGACCGGCGTGCTCCGGCTCTTGTCCCGGTTTGAGAACGAGGCCTCATGACCAAGCTTTCCGCCGAGGCCGTTGCGATCGTTGAAGGTCGCCATTCCGATCCCTTTCGCTATCTCGGCCCCCATCTCGAGGGCGACATGACCGTGGTTCGTGCATTCCTGCCGGACGCCTCGAAGGTCGACGCGGTCGACGAGCACGGCGAAGCCGCGGCGCTGACGCGCATTCACAATGACGGGCTGTTCGCAGGTCCCCTTCCGAACGGCTCCAGATGGTACCAGTTGCGCGCCCGTTTCGGCGAGACCGTCGTCGATCTCGACGATCCCTACCGCTTTGCTCCCGTGCTGACGGATTTCGACCTTTATCTTTTGGGCGAAGGCACCCATCAGCGGCTTTATGACAAGCTCGGCGCGCATCCGGTGGTGCTGGATGGCGTAACAGGCGTGGCTTTCGTCGTGCTCGCGCCCAACGCGCAGCGGGTCAGCGTCGTCGGCGATTTCAATTTCTGGAATCCAAGGCGACACCCGATGCGGGTGCGCGGCCTCGGCTATTGGGAGCTGTTCATTCCCCATGCCACGCCCGGCGACCGCTATAAATTCGATATCATCGACGCGCATGGCCAGCAATTGCCGCTGAAGTCGGATCCACTGGCCTTCGCCGCGGAAATACGACCGAACACCGCATCGGTCGTGTTCGACGAGGCCAGGCTGCCGCGGCCAACCCCCGCACCTGCCGACGTCAACTCGCTGAACGCCCCGATATCGATCTACGAGGTGCACCTGGGCTCCTGGCGGCGCAAGGGCAACAATGAGTGGCTGAGCTATCGCGATCTCGCCGAGCAGCTTCCGCGGTACGCCAGGGATCTTGGCTTTACCCATGTCGAATTTCTGCCGGTCAGCGAACATCCGTTCGATGGCTCATGGGGCTACCAGCCGACAGGACTCTACGCGCCGACCAGCCGGTTCGGCGGCCCGGAGGATTTTTCCGCGCTCGTCGACGCCTGCCACCGCGAAGGTCTGGGCGTGATGCTGGACTGGGTGCCCGGGCATTTTCCGGACGACCCGCACGGGCTCGGCAATTTCGACGGCACCGCGCTCTACGAACATGCCAACCCGCTGCAGGGCCGCCACCTCGACTGGGGCACGCTGATCTACAATTACGGCCGCACCGAAGTCGTCAATTTCCTGGTGTCGAACGCGTTGTTCTGGCTGGAGCGTTACGGCATCGACGGATTGCGCGTCGATGCCGTCGCCTCGATGCTCTATCTCGACTATAGCCGGCCCGCCGGTGAATGGGTGCCGAACAGGTTCGGCGGCCGGGAAAATCTCGACGCCATCGAGTTCCTGCGCCGTTTCAACACCGAGGTATTCGCCCGCTTTCCGCTGGCCACGACGGCGGCGGAAAAGTCAACCGCGTGGCCGCAGGTGTCGCGTCCGGTCGAATATGGCGGGCTCGGCTTCGGCTACAAATGGAATATGGGCTGGATGCACGACACGCTGAATTACATCAGCAAGGACCCGATCCACCGCAAATATCATCACGGCGACATCCTGTTCGGTCTGCACTATGCATTCTCGGAGAATTTCATCCTGCCGCTGTCACATGATGAAGTTGTTCACGGCAAGCGCTCGATCCTCGGGCGGATGCCCGGTGACGACTGGCAGCGCTTTGCGAATTTGCGCGCTTATTACGCCTTCATGTTCGGCCACCCCGGCAAGAAGCTGATGTTCATGGGCTGCGAGTTCGGCCAGGAGCGGGAATGGAATCACGATCGCTCGCTCGACTGGCATCTGCTCGAACGGGATGGGCACGCCGGCGTCCAGTCCCTGATCCGCGATTTGAACAAGCTTTATCGGACGCTGCCGGCGCTACATGAGCTCGATTGCGATCACCTGGGCTTCGAGTGGGTCGTGACCGACGACGCCGGCGGCAACGTGTTCGCCTGGATCCGCAAAGGCAGGGATGCGCGGGCACGTTGCCTCGTCGTCGTGAATTTCTCGCCGAATGTATATTACAATTATCGCATCCGCGTGCCGTTCGCCGGCACGTGGCGCGAGGTTCTCAATTCCGATTCCGCCCATTACGGCGGCAGCAATGTCGGGAACGTTGGTGAAGTCCGGACGTTGGACGGCTCGGTGCCCGAGCTCAACCTCACCGTCCCGCCGTTGGCCGCCGTCTTTCTCGTACCGGAAGACTGAGCATGCGACTGTCCGCCGGATCGTCCTCTCGCCTCGGTGCAAGCTGGGACGGCCGGGGCACAAATTTCGCACTGTTTTCCGCCAACGCGCAGAAGGTCGAACTCTGCCTGTTCGATGGCCAAGGCCGTCGCGAGCTCGAGCGTATCGAATTGCCCGAGCGCACCGAGGATATCTGGCACGGCTATCTGAACGACGTGTCGCCCGGGCAGCTCTATGGCTATCGCGTGCACGGCCCCTATGAGCCCGAGCGCGGCCACCGCTTCAACCCCAACAAGCTTCTGCTCGATCCCTATGCGAGGCGGCTTGCCGGACGGCTGGTATGGAGCGATGCCCATTTCGGCTATCGCACCGGAAGCGCGCGCGAGGATCTCTCGTTCGACCGCCGCGACAACGCGCGCGGCATGCCGAAGGCCGTCGTGATCGACGAGACCTTCAACTGGGGACGCCGCGAAATGCGCCCCAACGTCCCCTGGGAAGACACCATCATCTATGAGGCCCACGTCAAGGGACTGACGCAGAAGCGCGAGGACGTGCCGCCGAATCTTCGCGGTACCTATGGCGGCCTGTCTTCGCCGGCGATGATCGAGCATCTCAAGCGGCTTGGCGTCACCACCGTCGAATTGTTGCCGATTCACGGCCTGGTGGACGACCGGACGCTGGTCGAAAAGAAGCTCTCGAACTATTGGGGTTACAATACCCTCTCGTTTTTCGCGCCTGAAGCGCGCTATTCGCAGGACAATCCGCTCGACGCGTTTCGCACCACGGTGGCGCGGCTGCACGATGCCGGCATCGAGGTGATACTCGACGTCGTCTACAATCACACCGCCGAGGGCAACCATATGGGCCCGACGCTGTCGTTCCGCGGCATCGACAACGCCTCCTACTACTGGCTGAAGCCGGAAAACCCGCGATACTACGACGATTTCACCGGCTGCGGCAGCTCGGTCAATCTCACCCATCCGCGCGTCCTGCAGATGGTGATGGACTCGCTGCGCTATTGGGTCGAGGTTTGTCACGTCGATGGTTTCCGGTTCGATCTGGCGACGACGCTGGCGCGCGGACATAGCGGCTTTGACCGCAACGCCGCCTTTCTCACCGCGATCCGGCAGGACCCGGTACTGGCCCCGGTCAAGCTCGTCGCCGAGCCCTGGGACCTCGGCATGGGCGGCTATCAGGTCGGCGCCTTTCCGTCGCAATGGTCGGAGTGGAATGACCGCTACCGCAGCGCGATGCGCCGCTACTGGAGCGGCGAAGGCAGCCTGATCGGCGAAGTCTCCGGCCGCATGACCGGCTCGTCCGACCTGTTCAACCGCGACGGCCGCAACCCGCGCGCCAGCATCAATCACATCACGGTGCATGACGGCTTCACGCTTGCCGATCTGTTCAGCTACAATGCAAAGCACAACGAGGCCAACGGCGAAGACAACCGCGACGGCGCCAACGACAACCACAGCAACAATTGCGGCCATGAAGGCCCGACCGACGATCCGGCGATCACGGCGCTTCGCCATCAGCTGCGGAGAAACCAGCTCGCCTGCCTGTTGCTCGCGCAGGGCGTGCCGCTCGTTCTGGCCGGCGATGAAGTCGGCAATACCCAGAACGGCAACAACAATGCCTATTGCCAGGATAACGAAACCGGCTGGGTCGGCTGGGAGGGCCTCAAGCGCGAAGGCTTTGATCTCACCGGCTTCGTCGGTCACATGACCGAGATCCGCCGGCGCTTTCCGCAAATCCGCGCCCGCCGCTGGCTCGACGGGCGGCGCGCGGACGGATCCTACGGCGTATTGTGGCTGACGCCCGCCGCCGAAGAGATGAAGGAGCAGGACTGGAAATTCCCGGAAGGCCGCTTTCTCGCCTATGTGCTCGGGCCGATCGATCACGGGCAGCCCCCGATCTTCATCGTGCTCAACGCCGCTCCCGAAGCGATCACCTTCAGGCTTCCGAAGATGCCGGAATACAAAAACTGGCGGCGATTATTGAACACCGCGGATGCTAAGCAGACCGTCGCGGATTTCGCATCGGGAAGCGAGGCCGCGGCGCCTCCCCGCTCGGTGCTTGCCTTTTCGGGTTCGACATGAATGAGCGGCACTTCGGCGCGAGGCTGACGAGGGACGGCGCGTCGTTTCGCCTGTGGGCGCCTGCGGCAAAACGCGTCGATGTCCTGCTGGACAGGCCGCACCCGCTCACGCGCGGCGAGGACGGCTGGTTTTCCGCCGACATCTCCGGCACCAAAGCCGGCGCGCGCTACAAGTTCCGGATCGACGGCGAGCTCGACGTGCCCGACCCGGCCGCGGCGTTCCAGCCTGAGGACGTCTTCGGCCCGAGCGAAGTGATCGATCATTCGGGCTATCGCTGGCGCGCGTCGAACTGGCGCGGCCGGCCGTGGCACGAAACCGTCCTGCTGGAGGCCCATGTCGGCGCCTTCACGCCGCAAGGCACTTACCGCGCCATGATCGACAAGCTCGATCACCTCGTTGCCGCCGGCATTACCGCGCTGGAGCTGCTGCCGCTTGCGGATTTCGCCGGCGCGCGCAACTGGGGCTATGACGGCGTGCTGTGGTATGCGCCCGACAGCGCCTATGGACGGCCGGAGGATCTAAAAACCCTGATCGATGAAGCCCATCTTCGCGGGCTGATGGTGTTTCTCGACGTGGTCTATAATCATTTCGGCCCGGAGGGAAATTACCTCGGCCGCTATGCGCCCCAATTCTTCACGGAGGCGCAGACGCCCTGGGGCAGCGCGATCGACTACCGGAAGCCGCAGGTTCGCGCCTACGCCATCGAAAATGCGCTGTACTGGCTGCACGAATACCGCTTCGACGGGCTGCGGCTGGATGCGGTGAATACCATCTTCGAGCCCGGCGAAATCCCGATTCTGCGGGACCTCAGCATCGCCGTCGGTAACCTTGCTGCGGCAACGCGACGTCACATCCATCTGGTGCTCGAAAACGGCGACAACCGTGCGAGCCTGCTGGATCCAGTGCAAGATCCGCCGACCGGCAAATACCGCGCACAGTGGAACGACGATTATCATCACGCATGGCATGTGCTGTTGACCGGCGAGACACAGGGCTACTACGGCGACTACACGAAGTCGCCGATGCAGGATCTGGCGCGCGCGCTCGGCTCCGGCTTCGTCTATCAGGGCGAGGCCTCCGCCCATCGCGGCGCGCAATTGCGCGGCGAACCGAGCGGCACGCTTGCGCCCACGGCCTTCGTCAATTTTCTGCAGAACCACGACCAGATCGGCAACCGCGCCCTTGGCGACCGGCTTGAGGACCATGTGAGCCCGCAAGCGGTCGAGGCGGCGCTGGCGATCACGCTGCTCGCGCCGGCGATCCCGATGCTGTTCATGGGCGAAGAATGGGGCTCGAAGGCGCCCTTTCCGTTCTTCTGCGATTTCAAGGGCGGTCTCGCAGAGGCCGTCCGCAAGGGACGGCGAACGGAATATGGCTGGGCCTATGCGAAACATGGCGACGAGGTGCCCGATCCGCTCGATCCCGCGACGTTTCGGGCCGCTGTGCTGGATTGGCAATCCTGCGACGAACCGGCAGGACGCAAACGGCTGGCGCTGGTGCAAGCGCTTCTCGAGGTGCGCCGGCGAGAAATCGTTCCCCGGCTTGCGAATGTTGCCTTCGGCCAGGCGCGCGCAGCGGACAGCAAATTGCTGACAGCGAACTGGTACCTGGCTGACGGCGCGAGGCTGGAGCTGACGGCAAGCCTGTCGAACCGCGATATCCCCGGAACGCCACGTGAAGCAAACGGCGTCCCGATCTGGGGTGGCGTGCCCGGAGATGTCATCTCCCCCTGGTCGGTGTTCTGGCGCATCGCCGCGGGATAACGGGATCGGGCCGCGTTCAGCGTTTGGTCAGCAGCAGCTTGCCCCGATTCTGGATCGCGACCTGCGCGGCTTCCGCAAATCGCTGCAACAGCCACGGCAATGTCACTTCCAGCCGGACGTGGTCCTCCGCCACGTCGAGGTGGCCCGATGCTGCCTGACCAAGCGCGCGGACGCGAAAGACCATGCGGTTTTCCTCCCATCTCTCCTCGTCGACCTTCAACACCGGAATGCTGGAGGCGGCGCGGCCGAGCCCTGCCCTGAGGCGGCGCATCGCCTCCTCGCGGCCGAGGCTGTGCGGAATCGAAACGACGAGAGGTGCGGTCATGTTCGGATCCCTTCTGCCTAACAGCATGTAGTTCCGCCTTCTGGAGAAAAAAGAGCGCGGCACCGCCGCCACGGAACACCGGAACTATCCAGGTTCCTGTTTGTTTCCCCGGCTGAATGCAGAGCAACCAGCAGCCGACCACCGGCTGGAGGAGACGTAGATGTCACTCGGAACCATCCTTCTGATTATTCTCATTATCGCATTGCTTGGCGGCTTCAGCGGCATCGGCGGCGGACCGTTCTACGGCACCGGCTACTACGGCGGCGGCGGGCTCGGGCTCGTTGTCGTTATTCTGCTGATCCTGCTATTGCTCGGAAAGATTTGAGATCCGCACCGGTGTCATTTTCGCGCCGCGAGCTTTCTGATCGCGCTCTTGATCGAGGATGCCCCGTCATCATAGCCCTCCCATGCCTTGGTCCTGGCGAGCTGCGCCGGCACGGTGCGGACGGTAAAGCGTTTCGGGTCGAGATCGCCCCGCAGCTGTGCCCAGGTCAGCGGCATCGAGACCGTTGCACCGTCGCGCGCCCGCGGCGAAAGTACCGCGACCGCGGTCGCCAGCCGGTCGTTGCGGAGATAATCGAGGAAGATCTTTCCCCTGCGCAGCTGCTTCGACATGTTGAGCAGATATTGCTCGGGGTTCTCACGGGCCATCCACTGGCAGACACCCAGCGCGAATGCCTTGGCCTCTTTCCAGCTCACTCTGTCCCTTGCGCCGTGCGCCAAGGGCACCACCACGTGAAGGCCCTTGCCGCCGGTGGTCTTGCAGAAGCTTTCAAGGCCAATTTCGGTGAGGCGCCGCCGCATGTCCCTGGCGGCCTCGATGACGTCAACGAAGTCAACCTCCGGCGCGGGATCGAGATCGAACACCAGCCGGCCGGGTATGTCGGGCGCATTCGGCGCGCAATTCCACGGATGCAGCTCGAGGCCGCCCGCCTGCGCCACCGCCGCCAGTCCCTCGACGCGGTCGATCTGCAGATAGGGCTTGCGATCACCGGAGACCTTTACGAGCTCCAGAAGATTTGAGGTGCCCGGCATCGCGTGGCGCTGGAAGAACTTCTCGCCCTTGATGCCGTCAGGCGCGCGGACGATGGAGCACGGCCTTCCCCTCAGGTATCCGATCATCCAGTCGCCGACCGCCTCGAAATAGCGCGCAAGATCGAGCTTGGTCACGCCTCTGCCATCGCCGGCGTCGGGCCACAACTCCTTGTCGGGCTTGGAAATGACGACGCCCATGACCTCGGTGGACCGGTTCGCCGCCGACATGGCAGAGGTTTTGCCTCGCACCGTCTCTGCGGATTTAGCCGCAATCTTTCCCGCAGGCCTTCCCGCAGCCCTGGCAATTCCAACCGTGACCGGCCTTTCCGCGACGATCTCGTCGGCCGGCTTGTCCAGGCGCAGTCCCTTGAACGCCGCCTGCCGTATATTTCCGCCGTCGGTAAAGCCCGCGAATTCGATTTCGGCGACGAGCTCCGGCTTCAGCCAGTGGATGTCGCGGGTCTTGCGCGGCGCATCCTTGCCGCCGAACGGATTTTCCTCCGACGCCGCCGCCTTCAGGGCAGGCATGAGCCGCCTCACCGTATCCTGCCCAAAGCCGGTGCCGATCAGCCCGGCAAAGGCGAGGTGGCCGTCGCGGTGGACGCCGGCCATCAGCGAGCGAAATTTGCCGTTGGTGGTCTTCCATCCCCCGAGCACGACCTCCTGCCCGGCGCGGCATTTCGCCTTGGTCCAGCTCTCGGAGCGGCCGGAGCGATAGGGCGCACCGAGTTTCTTGGAGACGATGCCTTCGAGTGACAGCTTGCGCGCCGATTCCATCACCGCCTCTCCGTCGGCTTCGAAATGCTCGACATAGCGGATCGATCTGGCTCTTGCCCTGGGGCGCGCTTCCAGCAACTCCTTCAATCGCGCCTTGCGCTCGCGAAGCGGCAGGCGACGAAGGTCTCGTCCGTCGGCGAACAACAGATCGAATCCGTAGAAGATCAGATTGTCGGTGTTGCCGTCGGAAATGGCGGCCTGCAGCGTCGAGAAATCCGGTGCGCCGTTATGGTCGAGCGCGACGATCTCGCCGTCGATCAGCAAATCGGGCAGCGCGGCCCCCTCTTTGGCGATCGAACCAAACTTGCCCGTCCAGTCCAGGCCCTTGCGGGTTCGAAGCCGGGCCTCGCCATCCTCGACGCGCAACTGCACACGATAGCCGTCGAATTTGATCTCGTGGCACCACTCTTCGCCGCTCGGCGGCCGATCGACCGGCGTGCAGAGTGCGGGGGCGACAAAATCCGGCATGTCGGCAATTTTCGCGGCCCCCGTCATCCTCTCGGCCCGCGCATCGGCGGCGTCGCCATGGTTCGAATGCCACACCGCGTCGGCCTTCCCGCGGCTGGATTTTGCGGTCATGAATGGCTTTGGCGCCTTGCCTTTGCCGGCCGCGATCTGATCCATGCTGCGTCCGGAGGCGACCGACCGATCGGCTTCCAGCACGTTGTTATTCTTGCCCTCGCGGGCATATTCGTCGCGATGCTTGATCAGGAGCCAGTTGGTGCGCTTGCCCCCGTCGCGGTCGTGGCGCATCCGCACCAGGACCCAGCTGCCGCGCAGCTTGTCGCCGCGCAGCGTGAACTTCAGGTCGCCCTTTTTGAAACCCTTTTCGGGATCGTCGGATTCCCAAAAACCGCGGTCCCAGAGCTGCACCGTGCCGCCACCATACTGGCCCTTGGGAATGGTGCCTTCGAAATCGCCGTAATCGAGCGGATGGTCTTCGACTTCCACGGCGAGCCGCTTGTCGTGCGGATCGAGCGAGGGACCCCGGGCGACCGCCCAGGATTTGAAGACGCCGTCAAACTCGAGCCTGAGATCGTAATGCAGGTGGGTCGCGGCATGCTTCTGGACCACGAAACGGCGCTGCTTTGACGGCCTGATCGCCGCATCGCCGCTCGGCTCCGCGGTCTTCTCGAAATTCCGCTTCTTCCGGTAGGTGGAGAGGTTTCTCAAGGACACGATCGATCCCGCACTGGTCAGGTCACCCGCAGCCTATCACGCACCGGCCAGCGCCCGGAACAATCCCAAGCAGGTAAAATGTCGGCTAAGTCTTCGATTTGCGCCCCGATTTCCGGGTAGCCCGCTTCTTCGAGGTCTTCGTCGGGACCTTCATTCCCGCCGCTCGCGCCTCGGAAAGACCGATGGCGATCGCCTGCTTGCGGCTCCTGACCTTCCGCCCCGAACGTCCGCTCTTCAAGGTCCCGGCGTTACGTTCCTTCATCGCGCGCTCGACCTTGGCGGATGCTTTCTTCGAATATTTTCGTGCCATGAGATTTCTCCGGTTGCGGGAAAATAATCGTTGCAGGCGGCGATAGTTCCCGCTCTTGGGCTTCCTGGACGGCGCGCATCCGCGATCCCGCGGCGCGGATAGCGCCCGGATTGTGCATAAATCCTTCGCCCCGAAAATGAGGGCGTGGGGAATGCCGGGTGCCCAGTGCACCCGCAGCCGCGCGTGGTGTGTAGAAAGCACGCGCGTTAGTCACCACGAGTCCACCGGAAGCATCCGGCATTCCCGCACGCAATGGTTTTAACGGTTTCCTTCGGGCTCTCCCCGGTGATCGGGCTTTCTTGTCACCGTCGCCGACGGAGTTGCCTCCATCGGCTTGACGCCGGCGTCGAGGCGTCAGGACCACACGACTTCGCCGTCCGCAGGATGATGCGCTCGTCAGCCGCGCCACCTGCGTCCACCGCATCCCGCCCCACGTTCGTGACGATCGCGAAACGCCCCTCTTGTCGAGGCGGGACGGTTGGAATCAATAAAGCTGTTTCTAGCAAAGCGCGAAGCGAAATATTTTTTGCGGATGGGCTGGACACGAAAATCGACGAACGGCCCGACGGGCAAATCAGCTCGCAGGGCGAGTTAGGGGAAGGCGTAACCCGCCAGCGATAGAGAACAGGAAAGCAAGATGACAGAAGGTCACGACAGCGCCGCGCGCTCGTCCGGTGTGAGCGCGCGCGGCGCGGCGCACGGAGCCTTCGTCCGATCATCGAAGAACGGCGTGGGCCGATTGAGCCCGCGCACCCACCAGCCGAGCATTTTTGAGGCGCGGCGGGCGAAAACCCCGACCGACGGCGGACCGGGCGCGTTCGGCGGAAGCGGCCCGAGGGCGGAGCGTGCGAAGATGCAGCAGAGCGGCGGGCCGAGCACCTGGTCCCGGGAACGATCGTCGGCCTCGTGGTCCATGAAGGAATGAACCACGCCGATGACCGGGAAGCCCGGGCGAGCCGGGGTGTTGGCAATCGGCGTCCGGCAGCACTCGGTGTACCAGCGCAAGACCTTGTCAGAGAGACGCAGGCATCGCATGGCGTCCTTGCCCGCGGTGATTTTCACGCGGCCGGGCGGCATGTGGAAGATGTCCGTTCCGCCTGCGGCGTCGAGTACGTCCGCCCGATCGAGGAAACGCGCGAACACCTGACAATCCCTGCAGTAGCAGACGAAGCGGAAGCCGCTGGACGGCGAGACGTTGCTTGCAACGCCACGCATGCGCCCGCACCTGCACCGAAGCGGAAGGTCCAGGCGCATGCGCTCCGGCGGGTGGAGCGCATGCGCGGGCGGAGGGTCGGCGAAAGATTTCATCAGTTCGTGAAAACGATAAGAGAGAGCGTGATACGGTGCCGGCGGACGGACGAACCGCTCAGCCGCCATCGGTGCCCGAAACTTTTCGATCAGGATCCTCATCCATCGGAGGAGGCCAAATCCTGCAATCGATGCCTCGGGCGTTCCCTGGACAGGCTGGCTGGCTGGGAGGCCTGGTAGCAGGCCACGCCTGGCCGGCAGACCAGGGATCGCCAAAGCCAGCGCCCCTTTGGATGTTCCTCTTATACTTCTTGATATGCTTGCCCCTGCTCGTCTCGGCCTTGGCTGGCGCGACCATCGGAACCGCCACGAGCGGCGTCGCATAGATGGCCAGTGTCAAAACCTGGATCGCAAATTTGCTCACGCGTCCCTCCTGAGGTGGGGCAAGGCATGCGGAGGCTCATTGATGATACACCGCGCCGGAACAAACATTCCAGTGGCAACTGCATCCGATTGTCATTCTTTGCAGTTTTGGAGCCGACCGCCGCCGCCAGGTCCACCGATTCCGACGGGAGCAAACCCTAATCCGGCGCCCGCAGCCGATAGCCGATCCCGGTTTCGGTCAGGACGAATTGCGGGCGCTCCGGGTCGGCTTCGATCTTCTGCCTGAGTTGCCGCACATAGACCCGCAAATATTGCGCGTCGGTCAGCTCATCCCACAGCTCATTGAGCAAAAACCTGTGGGTCAGCACCTTGCCGGCGTGTTGCACCAGCACGCGCAGCAATTCGTACTCCTTGGGCGAAAGCTTGACGTCCCTGTCGCCGACCTTGACGATGCGGCGCACCAGGTCGACCGAGAGATCGCCGGTTTTAAACACCGGGCGCTCGCCATGGACCTGCAACTGATGCCGCAGCGCGGCGCGCATGCGGGCGAGCAATTCATCCATCCCGAACGGTTTTGTCAGATAATCGTCGGCGCCGAGATCGAGCGCCTGGACCTTTCCCGCTTCATCGCCGCGGCTCGACAGCACAATGATCGGGATGCTGTCGTTACGACCGCGAATCATGCGCAGCAGTTCATGGCCCTGGATGTCGGGAAGGCCGAGGTCGAGGATGATCAGCGCCGGATTCTGCACCAGCAATTCGAGCCCAAGCTTGCCGTTACTGGCTTCCAGTATCTCATAGCCTTGCGTGCTCAATCCCATCCGCAGGAGTTTGCGGATCGGCGGCTCATCGTCGATGACGAGGACCTTGATCGGCGTAGCGGTCATGCGGCGGTGTCCAGTGCCTCTGACGCCGCCGGGATCGGCAAGCGGATGGTCAGCACCGCGCCGCTGCGGTCGGTGCGGTTATCCGCGGAAATCTTGCCGTGCATCGCCTCGACAAAGCCGCGGGCGATCGCAAGCCCGAGGCCGGTGCCGGGGCGGACATGGTCGCCCTTTTGCGCGCGATAGAACTTGTCGAACACGCTCTCCAGCTCGGTGCGCGGAATGCCCTCGCCTTCGTCGACGATTTGCAGGGTAACAAAATCCGTGTCCCGCCAACCCCTGATCGCGATCGTGGTGTCCGCGGGCGCATATTTGGCGGCGTTGTCCAGCAGGTTGAAAAGCGCCTGCTCGAACAGAACCGCGTCCAGCTCCAGCATCGGCAACTCGGCGTCCAGCTCAAGCGACACCTTGTGATGCACGAGAATCTTGCTGGCGCGGCGCAACGCGCTGCCGACGATCTCACCGACATCGTGCCGCGCGGTATTCGGCTTGATGGCGCCGGATTCCAGCTTGGTCATGTCGAGCAGATTGGCGATGAATCGATTGAGCCGCTCGGACTCGTCGATCACGGTGGCAAGCAGATCGCGCTTTTCGGCATCGGTCAGGCCGCCGGAGAGATCCCGCATTGTGGAAGCCGCGCCCAGAACCGAGGCCAGCGGCGTCTTGAGATCGTGCGAGATCGAGGTCAACAGCGCCGAGCGCAGGCGATCCGACTCGATGGTGCGCTTGACGCGGTCCATGTCCTCCACCAGCAGCACGCGCTCGATCGCAAGCGCGCCCTGATCGACCAGGGCATCGAGCAGGCGGCGCTGGTCCGGCGTCAGCAGCGGCCCGGTCTTGTCGTCGTCGATGCCGATGACGCCGATCGGCCCGCGCCCGGTTCGCATCGGCAGGAACAGGCGCTTGGCGCCCGGCAGCGTATCCGAGCCGCGCCCGGCCGATCGGTCGTTGCCCCACGCCCAGTTCGCGGCGGCGAGATCGGCCTTGTCCAGCTCATCTTCGGGCGGATAGCCCGCCTTCACGGTCAGGACGCCGGCCTCGGGCAACAGCAACACCACCCGCACCTTCAGCATCAACGCGATCTGATAGGCGGTCGCCCACAACACGTCGTCCAGCGTCGCGGTGCCCGCGAGCTTGCGGCTGAAGGCGTAAAGCGATTCCGTGGTCCGTACCCTGCCGATCGCGGAGTCAGCCTGGGTGCGCACGCGCGCGGCGACATTGGACACCAGGATGGCGATCAGCATGAAGAAGAAGAAGGCCGCGATATTGGTCGGGTCGGCGATGGTGAAGGTGTAGACTGGCGGCATAAAAAAGAAGTTGTAGCAAAGCGAGGCCGCCAGGCTCGCCAGCAGCGACGGCCACAAGCCGTAGCGGACCGCCACGGTCACCACCGCAGTCAGGAACACCAGGTCGACATTCTCGATGCCGAGTTTCGGCTGAATCAGTTCAGCCGCACCAAGACCGATCGCCACGATCAGCAGCGCCATCAGGTACGGCCGCGCATCGAACGGCTCGGGCCGTTCCGCCGCGCGCACGGTCTTTCGCGGAACCGGGTCGGCCGCGAGTTCCTCGCCGGCGATGACGTTGACGCTGATATTGCCGGCGCGCCCCACCAGGTCATGCACCACCGAGCCGCGTCTGAGCTCGAACCACCAGGAGCGCGCCGATTTGCCGATGATGATCTGGGTGACATTGTTGGCGTGCGCGAAGCTCAAGATGTCCTCGGCAATACGGCGCCCGACGCCCGGAACGGTGATCGCCTCGCCGCCCAGCGCCTCGGCCAGCCGCAGCGTATCGGCAAGCCGGTCGCGCTGCTCGTCGGTCAATTGCAGGCTGCGCCGGGTCTCGATGCTCAGCGCCGTCCAGGGCGCGTGCAGGCGGTCCGCCAGCCGCTTGGTGTAACGCACAAGCCCCGCCGCCCGCGGATCCTCGCTGAGGCAAACCAGGATGCGCTCGCCCGCTGCCCAGGGGCCGGCAATCGCGTTGGCCTGCATATGCGTGAGAAGCTGTTCGTCGACGCGCTCGGCGGTCCGCCGCAACGCCAGCTCCCGCAGCGCGGTCAGATTCCCCGGCGAGAAATAATGCTCGAGTGCGCGCTCGGCCTGTTTGGGGACGTAGACCTTGCCTTCCCTCAGCCGCTGAATGAGATCGTCCGGCGTCAGGTCGATCAATTCGATCGCGTCCGCCCGGTCGAACACGGAATCCGGCACGGTCTCGCGCACCCGCACATGCGTGATCTGGGCGACCACGTCGTTGAGGCTCTCGATATGCTGGATATTGACCGCGGTGTAGACGTCGATGCCACGATCGAGCAATTCCTCGACGTCGAGATAGCGCTTCGGGTGGCGGCTTCCGGGCGCGTTGGTATGGGCGAGTTCATCGACGAGCGCGATCTGCGGACGGCGCGCGATCAGCGCGTCGAGATCCATTTCCTCGAGAATCTGGTCCCTGTATTCGAGGCGTTTGCGCGGCAGGACTTCGAGGCCCTCCAGCAGCGCCTGGGTCTCTACCCGGCCGTGGGTCTCGACCACGCCGACGACGACATCGGCGCCGGCCTTCAGTTTGGCACGCGCGCTCTGCAACATCTCATAGGTCTTGCCGACGCCGGGAGCGGCGCCGACAAAGATCTTGAGGCGGCCAGCCTGGCTGTTCTCGCGCCGTGCCGCTTCCAGCAGGGCTTCCGGCGAGGGGCGTTGTTCGGGGTCGCGGCGCTGCTGCTGGGCCATATGGGCAATATAGTCCTCGGGCCACGTCAGGCCTAGCCGCTGCTATTTCCCGGCAGCCGCGTCCAGCGCCAGGTTGAGCGCCAAAACGTTAACCCTGGGCTCGCCGAGCAGTCCCGCAAGGCGGCCTTGGGTGTTTTCCGCCACCAGCTGGCGCACGCGAGCCTCCGGCATATTCCGTGCTTTCGCCACCCGCGGCGCCTGGAAAAGCGCGCCCTCCGGCGAGATATCCGGATCGAGGCCGCTGCCCGACGTGGTGACGAGATCGATCGGGACCGGGGCCGAAGCGTTCTCCGTCTTCAGCCTGTCGAGGTCTTCCTTGACCCGGTCATTGAGCGCCTTGCTGGTCGGGCCGAGGTTGGATCCGCCCGAATTAGCGGCATTGTATGGCGCCGGCACGGTCTTGGTGGCATCGGCCGGGTCCGGCGCCGTCGTCGCCGAGGGCCGGCCATGGAAGTATTTCTCGCCCTTGAACTCCTGCCCGATCAGAGCGGAGCCAACGACCTTGCCTTCGCGCTCGATCAGGCTGCCCTGCGCCTGCCTGGGAAAGATCGCGCCGGCGATCGCAGTCATGGCGAGCGGATAGGCAAGGCCCGTAATCAGCGTCAGCAGGACAAGGATGAGGATGGCGGGACGAATTTCTCTAAGCATGGTGTGTCTCCTGTATTTTCGTCGTTGCGAGCGAAGCGAAGCAATCCATCGAACCTCAGAAAGACCGGATTGCTTCGTCGCTCCGCTCCTCGCAATGACGGTTAAGCCAGATGCAATGCGGCGACGATGAGGTCGATCGCCTTGATGCCGATAAAGGGAATGATGATGCCGCCGAGCCCATAGATCATCAGGTTGCGGCGCAACAGCGCGCCGGCGCCGATGGCGCGATAGGCCACGCCTTTCAGGGCCAGCGGAATCAGCGCGATGATGATCAGCGCGTTGAAGATGATCGCCGACAGGATCGCGCTTTGCGGGCTGGCCAGATGCATGACGTTGAGCACGGCAAGTTGCGGGTAGAAGGCCAGGAACATCGCGGGAATGATGGCGAAATATTTGGCGACGTCGTTGGCGATCGAAAACGTGGTCAGCGCGCCACGGGTCATCAATAGCTGCTTGCCGATCTCGACCACCTCGATCAGCTTGGTCGGGTTGGAGTCCAGATCGACCATGTTGCCCGCCTCGCGCGCGGCTTGCGTACCGGTGTTCATGGCGACGCCGACATCGGCTTGCGCAAGCGCCGGCGCGTCGTTGGTGCCGTCGCCGCACATCGCGACCAGTTTTCCCTTGGCCTGTTCGTCACGGATGAGCTTCAGCTTGTCCTCGGGCGTTGCCTGGGCGAGGAAATCATCGACGCCGGCTTCGGCGGCGATCGCGGCTGCCGTCATCGGGTTGTCGCCGGTGATCATCACGGTACGGATGCCCATGCGGCGCAGTTCGGAAAAGCGTTCGCGGATACCGCCCTTGACGATATCCTTGAGCTGCACGACTCCGAGCAGGCGGCCGTCCCTGGCGACCGCGAGCGGCGTGCCGCCGGCCTTGGCGATTTCGTCCGAGATCGCCGTGATCTCGCGCGCCGCGTCGGAATTCGCCGTGGATTGTATCGCGCGAACCGTGTTTCCCGACGCCACCGCCTGGGTTCCACCGTTGCCGACATAATTCAGGATCGCATCGACCGCGCCCTTGCGCACCGATGAACCATGCGCATCGACCCCGCTCATGCGGGTTTGCGCGGTGAACGGAATGAAGGCCGCGGCGAGCTCCGTCATGTCGCGGCCGCGGATGCCGTATTTTTCCTTGGCCAGGACGACGATCGAACGTCCCTCGGGCGTCTCGTCGGCCAATGAGGCGAGTTGCGCCGCATCCGCCAGTTCCTGCTCGGTCACGCCGCGGATGGGACGAAACGCCGTCGCCTGCCGATTGCCGAGCGTGATGGTGCCGGTCTTGTCGAGCAACAGGGTGTCGACGTCGCCGGCGGCCTCGACCGCGCGTCCCGACATCGCCAGCACGTTGAAACGCACCAGCCGGTCCATGCCGGCGATGCCGATCGCCGACAACAGCGCGCCGATCGTGGTCGGAATCAGCGTGACGAACAGCGCCACCAGAATGACCACGGAGATCTGGCCGCCGGCATAGGCGGCGTAGCTCGGAATGGTCACGGTCGCGAACACGAAGATAATGGTCAGGCCGGCGAGCAGAATGTTGAGCGCGATCTCGTTCGGCGTCTTCTGCCGCTCGGCGCCCTCGACCAGCTTGATCATGCGGTC
The DNA here is from genome assembly GCA_963742085.1 of uncultured Alphaproteobacteria bacterium. GTDB lineage: Bacteria > Pseudomonadota > Alphaproteobacteria > Rhizobiales > Xanthobacteraceae > Bradyrhizobium. Next base: position 96,023 of record CAVUKM010000012.1, read on the forward strand.
GATGAAGGTCGAGCCCTGCGCCGCGGTGATGCGAACGCGGATCCAGTCCGACAGCACCTGGGTGCCGCCGGTCACCGCCGAGCGGTCGCCACCGGACTCCCGGATCACGGGCGCGGATTCGCCTGTGATCGCGGCCTCGTTGACGGAGGCCACGCCCTCGACCACTTCGCCATCGGAGGGAATGTTGTCGCCGGCCTCGACCAGAACGATATCGCCGACCTTCAGGCTCGTGCCCGGCACCAGACGATAGGTCTTGTCGGAGCCGGTCAACAGCTTGGCCTGGCTCTCGGTGCGGGTCTTGCGCAGCGATTCGGCCTGGGCCTTGCCGCGGCCTTCGGCGACGGCTTCGGCGAAGTTGGCAAAAAGCACCGTAAACCACAGCCACAGGATGATCTGGAAGGTGAAGCCGAGGCTTTCGCCGCCGGTCACGAGATCGCGCAGGAAGATCACGGTGGTCAGCGCGGCGACGACCTCGACCACGAACATCACCGGGCTCTTGATCATCACTCGGGGATCGAGCTTGGCGACGGCCGAACCGATCGCGGGCATTACGATCTTCGGGTCGAGCATCGCCGAAACCGGCATCCGCTTGTTCAATTTTTGGACGACTTCCATGGAGGTGACTCCGAAATGAGTTCGATCAGAACAGGGTGTTGGCGGTCATCGCGAGGTGCTCGACGATCGGGCCGAGCGCCAGCGCCGGGAAGAAGGTGAGACCGCCGATGATCAGGATCACGCCAACGACCAGGCCGACGAACAGGCCGCCCGTGGTCGGCAAGGTGCCGCCGGACGGCGGGATCGACTTCTTGCCGGCCAGCGAACCGGCCATGGCCATCGCCGGCACGATCATGAAGAAGCGGCCGACGAACATCGCTACCGCGCCGGTGAGGTTGTAGAAGAAGATGTTGCCGGTGAGGCCGGCGAATGCCGAGCCGTTATTGCCGGTTTGCGAGGTGTAGGCATAGAGCACCTCGGTGAAGCCGTGCGGACCGGCATTGGCCATCGACGCCACTGCCGGCGGAAACACCACGGCCACAGCGGTCCAGCCGAGATACATCAGCGGCAGCACCAGAATGGCGAGCATCGCCATCTTGACCTCGCGCGCCTCGATCTTCTTGCCGACATATTCCGGGGTGCGGCCGACCATCAGGCCGGCGACAAAGATCGAGATGACGACGAAGATCAGCATGCCGTAGAGGCCGGCGCCGACGCCGCCGACGATGATCTCGCCGAGCTGCATGTTGATCAGCGGAATCATGCCGCCCAGCGCCGTGAAGCTGTCATGCATGGCGTTGACCGCGCCGCAGGAGGCCGCGGTAGTAATGACGGCAAACAGCGAGGAGGCGACGATGCCGAAGCGGACTTCCTTGCCTTCCATGTTGCCGCCGGAGAGCCCGAGCGCATCGAACGCGGTTGTGCCATTGGCTTCGGCCCAGTAGGTAACGGCGACACCCGACAGGAACAACACGCCCATGATGGCGAGGATCGCCCAGCCCTGGCGCTGGTTGCCGACCATGCGGCCGAACACGTTGGTCAGCGCCGCGCCGAGCGCGAAGATCGAGAGCATCTGGACGAAATTGGACAACGCCGTCGGGTTCTCGAACGGATGGGCGGCATTGGCATTGAAGAAGCCGCCGCCATTGGTGCCGAGCATCTTGATGGCGACCTGCGAGGCGACAGGACCAACAGCGATGGTTTGCTTGGCGTCTTCCAGCGTCGTGGCATCGACGTAAGCGCCGAGCGTCTGCGGCATGCCCTGCCAGACCAAAAACAGCGTGTAGACCACACAGATCGGCAGCAGCACATAAAGCGTGGTACGCGTCACGTCGACCCAGAAATTGCCGATGGTGCGCATCGACGAACGGGCGAAGCCGCGGATCAGCGCCACCGCCAGCGCGATGCCGGTCGCCGCCGACAGGAAATTCTGGTGGGTCAGGCCCAGCATCTGCACGAGATAGGACAGCGTGCTTTCGCCGCCGTAGTTCTGCCAGTTGGTGTTGGTGATGAAGCTGATCGCGGTATTGAACGACAAGTCTTCGGCGACCGCGGATTGTTCCGCCGGGTTGAACGGCAGGAATGCCTGCAAACGCATCAGCCCATAGATGATGAGAACACCCCCGACGTGAAACAGCAGCATCGCGACCGTATAGGTCAGCCAGTGCTGCTCGCGCTTGTCGTCGACGCCGCCGATCCAGTAGATCCCGGCCTCGACCGGCCGCAGGATCGGCGACAGGAAAGTGCGCTCGCCGTTGAAGACGCGCGTCATGTACGAGCCGAGCGGCTTGGTCAGCGCGACGATGATGGCGCAGTAAAGAATGATTTGAATCCAGCCGATGGCGGTCATGGTCGTATGTCCCAGGGTTTGGACGTGATCTTTTTCGGGAATCGGTGCCGCCCCGGACTGAATCCGGGGCAGTCTGTTTTGGCGGTCAGAACCGCTCGGGCCGCAGCAGGGCGTAGGTCAGGTAAAACAGCAGGCCTGCGGAGACGATGGCGGCGAGTGAATAATCGAAGATCATGGTCGCTCTCCTCTCAAAAGCGTTTTCGAGCGAGGTGGGTACCGGTTCGCGTGAAGAAAACGCGTCAAACGTCAAAGCCGTTCGCAGGCGTAGGCGTAGCTTATGCCCACCGCGAAGAGGCCGAGGCCGAGGGCCAGCATGACGACATCCCACATGAAACTGCTCCTTGTCGCGCTTGTTCCGGTGCGTAACTTCTGCGCGTTTGCGGGAAGGTGTATTGCGATAAATCAATCCAGCGATCGGAGTGCGACCCTGACCCTGCCCGTATCTCAGTGGCGCTGAAGTGCCACCCGGCGCATAGGTTTTCGAGACGAGAGCCCCGGCAACGTTATAGGAATCGTATAAGAGGCCTCGCGCCTCCCGGCCGCGCGGGGTGCGGGCGGACCCCGTAAGCCTTTGACTCCATGGGCAGCTTACGGCGTCTGTCACACTGCCTGGCTGCGGATACTCTGTCACACTGCCTGGCTGCGGATACAAGGCGTAGGGCCCTTCCTGCGCTTCTCTCCATCCGCCTTGCCGGGGCGAGGCGCAGGGCATGGGCAGATAGCCCCCTCCGCTCCAGCATTTATGACATCCTTATTTCTGGAGTCCCCCGTCCATCTCGTTTTCAAATGGCGTTTTCGCCATCTTGGCAGGCAGCGGCTGCCGATCGCGGCCGCACTTTGCGTGAGATGCACCATGCCGCTCCTTTCAGAACACCATGCAGGGCTCAGCGACCGGCTTTACACCGCGCATGCCGTGACGGCCGAGCTGATGTCGGAGATTATCGGCGAGGCTTGCCGGCGCTTTCCGTCCACGGGGCAGCGCGAGAAGACGGCGCGGATCGAACGATTGCTCGGGTCGGAAGCCTGGACCGATGCCGCGCTGGCGCTGATCGACCTCGAACTGCCGCTCTGGCAGGTCCGCCGCATCGCCTATGACGAGGGCGAGTGGTACTGCGCGCTGTCGCGCGAGCGCGAGCTTCCCGACTGGCTGGACCGCTCGATCGAAGCCCGTCATGCGGATCTGTCGCTGGCAATCCTGAGCGCGTTCGTCGAGGCGCAGCGTATCGCGGCGCCGTCGAGCCGTCCGAGCGTTCCAGCCGTATCGCGCGACGCCAAACCGCTCTACGAGCCGGTCTGCTGCGACAATTTCACGTAACGCCGGGATCGAACCGGCGTCGGAGCTTCCAGCCTTGGCGCATTTTCCGAACCTGTCGCGAGAACTGAGTTCGATCCAGGTGATCGCTCGCTTTTGCCTGCGCGTTAGCATCCTCGTCGTCTTCGCTGCATTCGCCAACATCGGCTTCGCCAGGGGCCTGACCGCGCTGCTGTGGATGTGGATCATCCTCTGCGCCGTCATCGGCGCGATGAGGCGCGAGGCCCCGTTCGGCGCGGTTCTCAACCATTGGGACGAGACGGTCGCCTATGCGGCTCTGTTTGCCCTGGCCCGCAGCTTCGATCATTTCGTCCCGGTCTGAGACAGCCCGGCGACGATCCTATACGGCGCTTATGAGATCGCCGCCCCGTCGCCCTCGAATTCATATCCGGCCGGGAAGATATTCGGGCGCATGAGTTAAGCCGTCTCCCGACCGCCCAAGACCGTCCGAACAATCGCACAGGAATACAGAGCGACGGATGAGTCCGCGGCGTCGGAATCACGCGCTACTCGTCACCAGAAGGAATACTAACGTGAAGCTCGTCGAACCTCCCTCGTGTAGCTCTGCATCTACCGTCGTCTTTATTGGCAAGAACAGCCGCGGCCATTGGGTCGCCCAGGAACAGAACGGTCTCTACGGCGGCCTGTTCGTCAACCGTGCGCAAGCCATCAAGTACGCGCTGTTCGAGAACGGCCATCACCCGGAAACCATCATCGAGCTGCCGCGCGAAATCGAACTCGACATGGGCGGCAAGCTCCCCTCCTCCGATCAGATACCCGCCGCCGTTACACGGCGCGTCGCATGACTAACCGGCCAGCGGCCACCGAGGAGAGCGAGATGGTTCAGCCTCATTCCGTTCCAAACCGGGAGCAGGTCGTCGATACCATGATCGGGCTGACCCGCCTGTCCAATCTGCATCGCGCCATCGTCGCCGGCAGCGATTGCCTGGAACTTTATCTTGCGCTGCGGCGTCGCGGATTCATTCGCGTGGCCACCACCGCAACCTGCCGCATCCCAAAGCAGCAACACGCGGTCGGACTGATCACGGGGCATAACTCGCTGGCGGCCGTCGAGGCAGCGCTCGCCCAGATCTCACCATTTCTCTCCACCAGCGCGGCCATTGCTGTCCTGATCAACTCCCGCGAAAGCGGCTTTTGCCTGAAGATCCGCACCCTGCTGGAGCAGATGGGCTTTCGGATCGAGGCCGGCGTCAGGTGTCAGCAGGGCCTTGTGCTCTCCGCCTATCGGCAAGGCTTCGCCCAGATGGAAAATGCAGCGTGAAATCCGATGAAACACCGCGTACATCCCGCCACCTGGCTGACGGGTTACATCCCCGACCTTCCCACGCCCTTCGACGAGAACGGTGAACTCGATCTGGCGGCATTCGCAAAACTTTGCCAGCGCCTGATCGAGGCCGAAGTCTCGGCCATCGTCGTCGGCGAAACCGCCGGCGAAGCCTCCACGCTGACGCCGGACGAGCACGACAGCATCGTCCGCACCGCCGTCGAGATAGCGCGCGGCCACGTCCGCGTCGTTGCCGGTGCCGGATCGAATTCGACCAGCCAGGCCGTCGAACTGACGCGGCGAGCCGAGGCGGCCGGCGCCGACGCGGTGCTCTCGGTCGTCCCGTATTACAACAAACCGATGCAGGGCGGCATTTTCGCGCACTTTCGGGCGATCGCCGACGGGACCTCGCTGCCCATTATCCTGCACGACATTCCCTCGCGAACCATCCGCGATCTATCCGACGACACGCTGGCGCGGCTGGCGAAATCAGAGCAGTTCATCGGATTGAGAGATGGCACCGGCGACATTACCCGCCCCATGCGCCTGCGGCCGCAGCTGCCGCCCGGGTTCCGGCTGTTGTCCGGAGACGACGCAACCGCGCTGGCCTTTATCGCCAATGGCGGGGATGGCTGCATATCGCTGGTATCGAACATCGCACCGGATCTGTGCCAGGTTATTTTTTCGAGCTGCAGGCAGGGGCGGTTGCAATCCGCGCGATACTTGCAAAGCCGGCTGGCGCCGCTGACGGCCGCGCTCACCAAAGAGAACCCCGCTGCCCTGAAATATGCCCTGTGCCTGCTCGGCTATATGTCGCCAAACACCCGGCTGCCGATCGTGGAATTGGCCGATGCCGCGAAACCCGAGGTCGCGAGCGCGATCGCCGGGATCGGCGACGAGGATATTGCCTGTCCGATCGAGAGCTGGCACGGTCGCTGCTTTCCCAAGGGTTCGGCCGCTACGTCGTAGAGGCAGCTCGCATGAGTTCAAGCGTTCCCGGAGCTGAATGGCACGCCAGAACACTGCGCGCCTGGCAGCTCGCGCTGCTGCGCTTCGCGGTGACCCTGGACAATGCCGACAGATTGACCGTAATGGCCATCGCCGGCGAGATCGACAGGCTTGGCCCGCAGCGCGCGGGCAAGCCGGATTTCGGCTTTTTTCGGCGGACCAGTGGGGAGCTATGCGCCGCCATTCTGCAGCCGAACGAACTTAGCGCCGCGATCTTGCGGCAATACCTTGCGCGGATCGACGATGGCCGGCTGCGGCGCGCTTTCGCCGCGGCGATAGAATCGGACCGGCCAAAGGCCTCTTCGGTCAGCAACCCGTTCAAACGTGACAACGGCCTGTGGAAAGGGCTTTCCTCTCGGGGCAACCAGCCGCTCTAGGGGTTGCGCAGGACGCCCAGGATTGCAGCGCCGAGAATTCAGGTGTTGCTCGCGGATGTGCGATCGAGAAGGTGCTTTTCGCGCCATTTCGGTCCGGGACCGCGCATGTAGTGATCGTGCGGCCGATATTTCCTGCGCGGCCCGTCCCAGGATGGGCCGAGAAACGTCAGAACGGCGTTGATGACTTTGCGCAGCAGGGAAGCCAGAACGGATGCGGTAAACGAAAGCTGTCGCATGTGACGCTCCGCATAAAGAGGTAAATGCGAAAAGGCGGGCCGGATGGCCCGCTTTTTCATCGTTAGCGCTCGGTTGAACGGGATTTGCGCGCTGCCCAGCTCTCGTTCGACCGGTCGAAGCGAATGCCGCGGAGCTCCAGTTCGCGCTCCATGCGGCGCAGCTTCGAATTGGCGATCGCCTCGATCATGCTCCTGAAGTAGCCGTTGACGCGCCCCAAAGCGCCGCGTGCGTGGACGCGAACGCGCTTTCCCTGGATCCTGCCGAACTTGTAGCCATCAGGCGATTTGCTCCGGGCCGTAAGATACGATCGATAATCATCGTCGTAGATCAAATCCCGGTATTTATCGTCGCTGGTAAGATAGTGAGACATCTTCGATCTCCACCGTCAGCTCGGATTGCGAGCTATCGGTTCGAAGATGCCGATGACAGCATAGGAAATCGAGACGGCCTGACAGCTCTCTCTCATAGGCGCGGCATAAGTGGCCTGAGCGGATTGCGGCGGCGTTATTTCCTCTCCAGGACTTTTATATCTCTCCTATGAGAGGCAACACCGGGCCATCTGGCATTCCTATGGCCTCGTCGGCACATCATGGCCGTTAGAGTCGTGAGGAGGCCGCCATGGCCGCGATCGCTTTCAATGCTGCACATCAGAGAGAACACGTTCGGGAACAGCTCACAACCGCTCTCACCGTTCTCCGCGAAATGCTCGATGCGTTCGTCAGTAACCGGATGCGGCACGCTGCAGCGGAGGCCGAGCAGGTTCGCGCGCGGTACATCCCGGAAAACCGATCGCAAGAGATGAACGCGCCATGATTTCGGTTCAACGGATGACCCCAAACCCTATGCGACGTGCGCCAACACGCTCGACGTCTGCGATCGAGCGGAAAGCCGAACGCAGCGGAATCTTTCCGACCGATGAGCCTGCAACCGTCACCGCGCAATTTCGGCCGCTAGATCCCGGCATCCTCAACGAGGCGATCCCGGCGTTTTTTATCGGCCGCAACATGGAGGGCTTCTGGGTTGCTCGTGACGCCAAGGGACAGATCGGCGGAATCTTTCTGCTCGAGAACTCGGCACTGTCATTCGCAAGGAGGCATAGCCGCCCGGCGGGATGCGCAACGATATTCCCGTCCGAGAGGTTCGAACTCGACCTGGAAAACAAGGGCAATCCGCTTGTCGCGCAGCTTGCATTGCTGATCCGCTTTGCGAGGCGGTGCCGGGAGCGAATAGCCATCCTCGTTGACAAAATGGCGAAAGCGGTCAAACGGCTGCTGAAGGATTTTTGATATGACGATGCTGACGCATACTCGCGGTCCCTTCAAACGCGCTTTCTATTCATCTGAAGGTCGGGACACTGCTAAGCCGGTTAGCGCGGCAGCGCATCTGGCGATGATCAAGCGATTCTGTACAGGCGTCGTTACGGTTTTGGCGGCAGGCGCTGCCGTCGCTGCCATCATGGCGCTGAAGATCGCGATCTATCTTCCGCTCCTGGTTCATCATTGACTCGCTCCGGATGCGCGATCGGACATATTCGATGCAACTCGACCGAACCCGGAGCGACTGAGGAATTGACGTTTTGCTTTCAGAGATGCTTTGCCTCGCCCGCCGGGTTTTCGGGCAGCGCATTGCAGGCGACAGACCGATTCCCTGATTGAGCCGGGCGACGCCCGACGGATTGCCTTGAGATAGCTGAAAGGCTTCAGTCAATTGCGCATCAAGTCTGAGCGCAGGTCAAGGTTATCCAGCAATCGTTAGATACCTAAAGGGCCAGGACCGCACGCCTGAGGTTCAAGGTCGCCGCGTGGACTTATCGACCCCGCCTGCAACCAGTGCTATCGCGATGATTGCTATGTTTTTGCTATGAAATGCACCGCCGATTCATATCGATTTGTTATGGCACCCTCGGCACATGATCCGCGCAACATCCGTCAGGGGTCCCTAGCCGCGGGCCCGGAAACAGGAGAGAGATTTTGTCGCGCAGGAAATCGATTTGCAGGATCGGGGTTACGGTGGAGCTGCTTCTGGCCGGCGGACATCTGGATGTGCCGTCGCTACCATCATGGCAGTAAATGTCGCGCAATCCATGTTCCGCGCCTTTGTTCACCATTGACGCGGAGGTCAGGCGCCGATCCCGCCAATGCCATGCTCGCCGAAAAGCGTAAGCATTACTGTCATATTTTTCCCTTGAGGAATTGCCACTTGCCGCTGCCTGGCGATCAAAGATACGCTTTTCGACAGGTTGATGTGGAACGTGCGATTCGCGCCAACATGAATCCTGAAGTCGATCAGGCAAACGCGGCCAGAAAATCCGGTCAACCGCCGGTGCTTGTCTGGTTTGGCGGCGTTGCCGTCCGCACACTTTTTCTGATCGTGCTGACGGTCATGACGGCGCGGGTGGCAAGACCCCAGATTGAACACCTCACATCGGCCTACGAAACCCCGGGCGATCTCATCCGCGTGCTGCTAGGCCTTGGCGTTTGCTCCTGGCTTATCGCCAATCTTTTCATCCTGCCCAAGGACGCTGGTGCGTACCGGACCTGGATGTATCTCGGCGTTGCGGTTCTGCCGCTAACGGTGCTTTGCGCTTTCGTCGTCTGGTAAGCGTCTTCCCGCTGCGATTTCTCAGGCGCGCGGAGCGGGTCCTCGAAGCATCTCTCAAGGTCGCTAAGGCCCTATTGGCCGGAGGGGGTGCGAACCCCGTGCCAGGCATCTCGCACCTGATGATAATGAACCTCCGGCAGATAGTCCGGCGTGTCGAGCTTCAGGACATGAACGTCGAGGCGTCCGACGGCGCTCAATAGCGTGTAGGACGCGATCACGCGGTCACGCTGGCTTGCAATCAACCTCGTGCGCGCATTGGTCAGATCCTGCTGGGCATTGAGAACGTCGATCGTGGTGCGTTGTCCTCCCGCCGCCTCGCGCCGTACGCCCTGAAGTGCGATGGTGGCCGCGCGGACTTCGGACTCCGCCGCCGTGAGCGCTACCTTGGTGCCCTCGTTGCTTACCCAGGCGCTGGTGACGGCGGTCCGGGTCTGGTTTCGGACCTGCTCGAGCACCATGCGGCTCTGCGATGACAGTTCCTTTGCCTGCCTTGTTTGCGAAGCCGCGGTGCCGCCGTCGTAGATCGGCACGTTGAGCTGGCCCAATACCGAGGCCTGATCGGTGGTGGTTGTGGAGAGCGTCTGATCGGTCTGAACAGCGCGGCTGGCGCTTGCCTGGACCGATACGGTCGGCAGCAGGCTGCTTTCCGCGACCTTGATGGTGGTTTGAGCGACGTCAACATCGTAAGCGGCCCCGAGAATGGCCGGATGTTCGTGGCTGGATGCTTCCTTTGCCGAGACAAGCGCATTCGGCGAAAAGCCATCGACGGTCGAGGCCGCGATCAATTGAGACGGAGGTTGCCCAATAACCTCCGTATAGGTCGCCTTGCTTATGGCGAGCGCGACCTCCGCCGCGTTGAGATCGGCCAATCCCCGACTCACCCGCAATTCGGCCTGCGCCGTGTCGGTTGGCGTGACGTCGCCGGCATCCAGGCGCCGCTTGGTGGTGGTCTGGATTTCACGCAGCACCGCAACATTGGAGCGTTGCGCCTCCACCAGAGCTTGATTGGCAAGCACGTTCATATAGGCGGTCACGGCATCCAGAAGGATGCCCTGGCCGACATTTCGGAGAGCCTCCCGCCCGGACTTGACCTGAAACTCGGCGACACGAACGCTGTTTGCGGTCTTGTTGCCATTGTACAGGATCTGGTTGACCGTCACGCCGATGGTCCACGGACGCAACGTTGCGCTCTGGATGGTATTGTCGGGCAACAGGTTGCGAACCGCCTGCAGTCCCGCACTCAGGCTCGCCACGATCTGCGGCCGATAGCCCGCCAGCGCCTGCGGTACATTTTCGTCCGTCCCGCGTTGCCTGGCCCGCTCCGCATTGAGTTGCGGATTGGTCTGATAGGCCTTGACGAGGGCTTCCTGGAGAGTCTCTGCCGCGGACAGATCGACCATCGCCAGATTGGCGATCGCAACGACGCCAAGCGCTGGCCAAGCGAGGTGGATCCCCCTCCTTCGGGAACCCGGAGCGCATCTGACAGCGACGTCACTCACAACCCACCCTCGACCGTTACGATGGCCCGTCATTCCGCAGGTGCCAGATGGCCTTCCGCAGACAGATCCGACCGGCTCCGCCGCGAGAACATCGAAATCAGCGCCGGCAACGTGATCAGGATGACAGCGGGGGCAAGCATCATGCCCGCCACCACCACGATCGCAAGCGGCTTTTGCACCTGTGAACCGATTCCGGACGACACCGCCGCCGGCAGCAATCCGATGCCGGCGACCACGCACGTCATCAACACCGGCCGTAGCTGAAGTTCCCCGGTGCGCAGGATCGCCCTGCCGCGCTCCATGCCCTCGTCGATGAGCTGGTTGTACTGGGAGAGGATGATAATTCCGTCCATCACCGAGATGCCGAACAGGGCGATGAATCCGATCGCGGCGGAGACGCTGAACGGGATGCCGGTCAGCAGCAGTCCGAGAATTCCGCCGAATACCGCCATCGGGATCACGCTCATCGTCAAAACCGTGTCGACGACGGATCCAAAATTGAACCAGATCAACATCGCAATCAGCGCCAGGCTTATCGGCACCACGATCGACAATCGCTTGATGGCGTCCTGCAGATTGCCGAACTCGCCAACCCACTCGACGCGCGAGCCCGGAGGCAATTGCACCTGGGCGGCGATCTTTTGCTGCGCTTCCTGGATGGCGCCGCCCAGGTCGCGCTCGCGTACCGAGAATTTGATCGGAAGGTAGCGCTCCTGCTGTTCGCGGTAAATGTAGGCCGCGCCCGACACCAGTTTTATCGTCGCGACCTCGCTGAGCGGCACTTGCGTGATGCCGTTCGGCCCCTGCGCGCCGATCCGCAAATTATGGATTGCCTCGGCGCTCCTGCGGTATTGCGGCGCCAGGCGGACAATGATCGGGAAATGGCGGTCGCTGCCGGGTTCATAGAGGTCGCCGGCGCTGTCGCCTCCAATCGCGGTGCGGATGGTGGTGTTGATGTCGCCGGGCGAAAGGCCGTAACGCGCCGCGCGTGCGCGGTCGATATCGATCTGGATGGTGGGTTGGCCGAGCGAGGTGAAGACCGCGAGGTCGGTAATTCCCTGCACCGTGGCCAGCACGGATTTGATCTTGTTGGCGGTATCGGTAAGCGCCTGCAGGTCGTTGCCGTATAGCTTGATGGAGTTCTCTCCCTTCACGCCGGATACCGCTTCGGAGACGTTGTCCTGAAGATACTGCGAGAAGTTGAACTCGACGCCGGGGAATTTCTCCTGCAATTGAGCAAGCAGTCTGGCCGTCAGTTCATCCTTGTCTTCCTTGTCGGGCCAGTCCCTCGCCGGCTTGAGGGGCGCGAAAAACTCCGCGTTGAAGAAGCCTGCCGCATCGGTACCGTCGTCGGGCCTGCCGTGCTGGGAAACCACCGAAACGACCTCCGGCCGTGCAGCGATCAGCTTGCGCATCTCATTGACGTAGGAATTGCCTTCCTGAAGCGAGATCGTCGGCGGCAACGTCGCCCGGATCCAGAGATTGCCCTCCTCGAGTTTCGGCAGAAATTCCAGACCGAGCAGACGCACGGCGATGACCGTCATGATGACCAGCGCCGCTCCTCCCACAAGGACAAGTCGACGGTTGGCAAGCGAACGTGCCAGCACAGGCATGTAAAGTCGGTGCAGGAACCTCATGATCAGCGTTTCGGTTTCCTCGACATGGGCCGGCAGGATGATGGCGCACAGTGCCGGCGTGACCGTAAAGGTCGCCAGCAAGCCACCCGCCAGCGCGTAGGCATAGGTGCGCGCCATCGGGCTGAAAATGTTGCCTTCGACGCCGCTCAGGGTGAAAAGCGGCAGGAACGCCGCGATGATGATCGCGGCGGCGAAGAAGATCGACCGGGACACGTCAGCCGCCGCAGTGAGAATGGCGTGCTGCTTCATGTCCATGATGGTCTTGGCGGAACTCGCGGCCTGCTCGCTTTCAGACAGGCGATTGGTGTGCGCCAACCGGCGGAAGATCGCTTCCACCATGATGACCGTGGCATCGACGATCAGGCCGAAATCGATCGCACCGACGGATAATAGATTGGCGGATTCTCCGCGCAGCACGAGGATACTGACCGCGAAAAACAGCGCGAATGGAATCGTCGCACCCACGATGACGGCGCTGCGCAGATCGCCCAGGAACAGCCATTGCAGGACGACGATCAGCACGATGCCGAGCACCATGTTTTCCAGCACCGTTTTTGTCGTGGTTTCGATCAGATCCTTTCGATCGTAAATGCGCTCGATCCGCACGCCAGGCGGAAGAATGGTGGAGTTGTTGATGGTCGCGACGAGTTCTTCGACCCTGGTAATGGTCGGTGAACTTTGCTCTCCACGGCGCATCAGGACGATGCCCTGAACGATATCGTCGTCCTGGTTCTCGCCGGCGATTCCGAGTCTCGGCTGTTCTCCAACCGTGACCGTCGCGACGTCCTTGACGAGCACCGCGGTTCCGGCATTCGACGAAATCATCGTATTGGCGAGACTGTCGATGGAACGGATCAGACCGACGCCACGCACAACCGCCGACTGCGCACCGATATTGACGGTGTTGCCGCCGACGTTGACGTTCGAATTGCTTACCGCCTGCAGCAGCTGAGGCAGTGTCAGCCCATTCGCTACCAGCTTGTTGAAATCGACCTGAAGCTCATAGACCTTGGTCCGGCCGCCCCAGCTGGTGACGTCGATCACACCGGGCACGACCTTGAATCGGCGCACCAGGACCCAGTCCTGCAATGTCTTGAGATCGAGTACCGAATAGTTGGGCGGACCGACAAGACGATAGCGAAAGATTTCGCCGATCGGACTGAGCGGGGAAATCTGCGGCTGGGCATTGTTCAACAAGGGCGCCAGCTGAGACAGCCGGTTCAGCACCTGCTGCAGCGCCTGGTCGTAGGTGTAGTCAAACGAGAACTGCAATTTGACGTCGGACAGGCCGTAGAGCGAAATCGTGCGAATGACCTTGAGATTCTTGATGCCGGCGACCTGCGTCTCCAGCGGAATCGTGATGTAGCGCTCGATCTCCTCGGCCGATAGCCCAGGGCTCTGGGTGACGATATCGACCATCGGAGGCGTCGGATCGGGATAAGCCTCGATGTTCAATTCCTGAAACGCGATCAGTCCCCCGACGAGAACGGCTGCGAACAGCCCTACCATCAGGAACCGACGACCAACAGCAAAGGCGACGAGGCGATCCATTCGATCCGGATACAGTTAAACGATACGTTGAGACGGTTAGCTGCCGGAGGCCGCCCGGTCGATGAACAGGCTGCCTCTGGTGACGATTTTTTCCCCGGCCTTCAGGTTGGTCCGGACCTCGACGAGATCGCCGTTCGTCAAGCCGGTCTGGATGTTGCGAAGCTCGATCGATTTATCGTCGTGAGCGACCCACAGGCGCACGCGATCGCCTTCGTAGATCAGTGCCTGTTTGGGCACGCCAACCGAGGGACGATCACCGCCGGAATAGATGGTCACGTTGGCGAACATCTCGGGTTTGAACAGGCCGTCCTTGTTGTCGATGGTGGCGCGGACCAGAAGCCGGCGGGTCGCCGGATCGATCGCGGCCGCGACGTAGTCGATGCGCGCCGTGAACTGGCTGCCCGGCATTGCGAGCAGCGAGAATGTGAGTTCCTGGCCCACCGCCACGCCGGACGCTTCGGTCTCCCGGACAAAGGCCAACAGCCACACCGTCGAGAGATCGCCGATCACGAATACCGGGTCGCTCGCGCCGCTGCTGATGAACTGACCCGGACCGACCTTGCGCTGGACCACCGTCCCTGCGAGCGGGGAATAGATCGGGGTGTCGGCGCTGATTTGCCGGGTTTCCTGGAATTTCGAGATTTGCTCTTCCGAGCGGCCAAGAATTCGCAGGCGATTGTGGGCGGCTTCAAGCGCCGTCTCGGCCGAACGCACGTCGTTCTGCGCGGTGGTCAAATCGTTCTGTGACTGCTGCCAGTCCTTGAGCGGCACCGCCTTGCCGGCATAGAGATCGTTGGCCCGCTTCTCGACGATTTGCGCCAGGTTGAGCTTGGAGCGCGCGCTGTTCAAGGCACTCAGGGCCGCGACGAAGTCGTTCAGTCCCTGCACCGTATCGGTGGCCTCGACAATGAAAAGCGGCTGTCCGCGCTCGACCACATCGCTTGGTTTTACCAGTAGTTTAGTGACGCGGCCCGCAAACGGCGAGAATATCGGCGTCGAACTGTCTTCGTTGACCGCTATCTTGCCCTCGGTGGCGTGCTCGGCCCGAAACGGGCGCTCCGTGACCGGCTCAACGGTAAGACTGGCCCATTCCGCCGCGCTCGGCATGTAGCGCGGAAGCTGGGCTTTGGCAGGACCTGTGGTTTCGGATTTCGCGTGCGGAATCAACATCCGCGTGGCGCCAAACACGCCGAGGCCGACCATCGCGGCCACCGCGAGCGCGACAGCCAGCCGTCGCGTTATCCAATTCGTCGCGGCTGTCATATTGAGTTTGCGCCCATTGACCTAAACGACCTCGTTTGCCTCGTTGAGACATGCCGGTGTCAATTTCCCTGATTCTCGACCGGAGCGCGCCAAATCGGCTATTTTTGCGCACCATCGTACCGTCCCGGTCGAAGCCGTGTCGACTGCTGCCGTGCAAGCAGCACAACGGCTTTTGTTGCGTTACAACAATGCGCTTACGCTAACCTTACGTGCTTCTCCCCAATAGGAAAAACTAGCCCGAATCCAGAACGAAACCGGCGGATTTTCCCGGATATTCTTCTGATGCCCCGACATCGGCAAGCAAAAGCGAAAGTTATAGACAGGACAGCGACCGCGATTTTTCCTTCAACTTCAGGAAGTGGCCCAGCGCGAGGACTTCCATTTGGTCAAGCGGCCGCAAAATCAGCCCACATCTCAGAAGCGAATAATCAAGTCAGCCGCACCTATGATCGCGTCGGCCTTATTCGGCGCGATGCCGAGGCTGGAATTGCCGTTGAATGCGCAAGCATCCAGCGGGCTTTAAGGCACCCCATCGCGGAACGTCGGGCTCCCCCGCACACGCAAAAAGAGCGGCAGATCGCTCTGCCGCTCTTTGTCCCGGTCTTGGGAGAATAGTTACTTCAGGTTGGTCATCGCGGTCAGGTCGGCCGAGAGCCTGACGACGCCGGCCGCGCCGCACCAGTTGGAGCCTGCGCCGCCAGGATTGATCGGCGTGACATTGGTCGTGCCGGAGGCATTGAAGGCACTGGTGAACGCGTTGCAATCACCCTTCGACAGGCTGGTGTCGGAGTAACGCAGATCCAGGGTGAACACCTTGTAGGTGAAACCGATACCAATGTTCCAGGTGTTGTAGCTGGCATAGGGGATACCGGCTGCGAAGTTACCCAGGGCGCTGACGACGCCGTAGAACGAATCCGAAGTCCCAAGCCACTGCCGGCCGAATTCGCCGGACACGTACATGCCGACGCCGCTCTTGCCGAATGTCGTGCTGGGCGCGGTGTATTTGCCGGTGATCGACGCGTAGTCCCCCCAGGCACCGGAGTTCAGGAAATTCGGCGTGTAGTATTCGTTGATACCGAACTGCCAGTTGTCGTTGACGGTGTAATTGAGCTTGCCATAGACCTCGACGAAGCTGACGTCTTTCTTCATGACGTTTCCGTTGCCGAGGAAGATCGTGCTGGTGCTGACGGGGCAGACATTGCCGCCGGGAATTCCGCCGGTAAGAACGTTGTCGGCGCAAATGCCGCCCGGATAGAGATAACCCCAGACACCAAAATCGAAAGCGAAGGCGCCGAAGGTCGGTCGAATGCCGCCATAAACGTCGACTTCGGCCGCGGCGCGATTCGCAAAGGAGATGCTCTCCGAGGAGGTGCCGATATAGAGCTGCAAGTCCTTGCTGACGTTATAGCGCGGCTCGAAATAGGCCGCGACCGACGGATTGTGGTTGGACTGGGTGACGCCTCGGAACAGGTAGTCGTTCGTGACTGCGCCGCCGAACGCGATATCCCAGGGATCGAACGGCGCCGGCGGGGGCGCCTTGACCGCCTTCAAGGGCATATCCGCCGCGAAAGCCGAACCCGCCATTGCCAGCACCACGGCGGCCAAAACCATCTTCTTCATCAAAACCCCCATCACTTTCCAAAGCCGGTCCGGTGTCCGAAGGACAGGACGACGACGGCATCCCAGATCCGGGAGGCAATCTGGTACGGCCGGCCGACAGGATGAAGCATTAAATGTAATCATCTGCATATTTTTTAGTCCAAATCGGCATTCATCCAAAAGGTTGTGCGCCGCTGTTGCAATCTGACAACAACTTTTGCAGGTACCGGAACAGTTGGATACCCGTGGGGGACGATTTTTGCGGGGAGCCACATTTTCTGAGGGGGGCTATCGGCGGGCGGGCCAGAATCGAGACGGCCTTCAGCTCCCTCTCGCAGGCGCGTCAAAGACGCCACCGAGACGGGAACGAGACTATTTTCGGCCGCCGAATTCCTATTTTTTTCTTATGCGATGCCGCATCGGTCTCGCTCGCATTCCTATGGCGTCTTCGGCACATGATGTCCTGGTATTCGCGACTCGCGACCAGCCAGAAGGGCGCCATGACCGCAATGTCGCTGACCTGCCCAGATGTTCCGAACCCTCAGCTGCCGAGAGATTCGGCCGCCGCCATCGAGCTGAACAGCCAGTGCTCTGGCCCGGCGCCGGATCAGCCCGCGACCGTCGCCACGCCGTTCCAGCCTCTCGATCCCGATATCGTCAATGCGGCCATTCCGGCATTCTTCATCTGCCGCGACGAGGAAGGATTTTGGCTTGTCCGAGACCTCAAAGGACAGATCGGTGGAGTTTTCCTGTTTGAAAACTCGGCCCTGGCATTTGCCAGAAGGAATTCCCGGCAATCGGGATGCGCGACGATATTTCCGTCCGAGCGCTTCGAACTCGATGTCAAAAATCAGGGTAATGCGTTGATCAGGTATCTTCCGCCATTCATGCGCCTTGCGACGTACTGTTGGCAGCGAACGGCTGACCTGGTCGGCAAGATCACCGAAGCGGTCGAACGCCGCTTCAGAGATCATCACACGCCATGAATTGACGGGACCGTCGAACAGAAGCGCGGCCGCACGGTCAACAAGCTCGTGATCCCATTCACTCCGCGGCGGTGCGCATTTCGATGCGTTCGGCCTTGACCGCGCAGAACTTGAATTCCGGTATTTTTCCGAACGGATCGAGCGCCGGATTGGTCAACAGGTTGGCGGCTGCCTCCGCGTAACAGAACGGCATGAACACCATGTTCTCCGGCACGTCGCGATCGGAGCGTACCTTGATCTCGACCGCGCCGCGCCGCGTTTCCAGCCGGACGAAATCGCCCGGGTGCAAGCTCATCCGCCGCATGTCCTTGGGCGACATGAACGCCACTGCCTCGGGCTCAATCTCGTCAAGCACATGCGAGCGCCGCGTCATCGAGCCGGTGTGCCAGTGTTCGAGCACGCGGCCGGTGGACAGCACCATCGGATATGCGTCGTCGGGCAATTCGTCCGGCGGAATCACATGCGCCGGCACGATCTTGCCGCGGCCGCTCTCGGTCGGGAAACCCGTGGTGAAGATGATCTCGTTGCCGGGCTTGTGGGGATCGTCGACCGGATAGGTCACCGCGCCCTCGCGCACCAGCCGCTCCCAGGTGATGTTCTTCAAGGAAGGCATCACCTCGGTCATCTCGGTAAACACGTCGGCCGGACCACTGTAGTTCCATGGCAGCCCCATGCGCCTCGCGATCTCCTGGATGATCCAGAGATCCTGCCGCGCGTCGCCCGGCGGCTTGATCACCTCGCGCGCGAGCTGGACGCGGCGGTCGGTGTTGGTGAAGGTGCCGGATTTTTCCGCAAACGCCGAGGCGGGCAGGATCACGTCGGCGTGGAACGCGGTCTCGGTGACGAACAGGTCCTGCACCACCAGATGCTCAAGTTTCGCCAGCGCCTCGCGCGCATGCTGCAGGTCGGGATCCGACATCGCCGGATTCTCGCCCTCGATATACATGCCGGTGATCTGGCCGGCATGGATCGCGTTCATGATCTCGACCACGGTGAGACCGCGAACCGGATCGAGCTCCTGATGCCAGAGCTTTTCAAACGGCTCGCGCAGATCGGTGCGGCCGACCGGCTGATAGTCCGGCAGGAACATCGGGATCAGGCCTGCGTCGGACGCGCCCTGCACGTTGTTCTGGCCGCGCAGCGGATGCAGTCCGGTGCCGGGGCGGCCGACCTGGCCGGTAATCAGCGCGAGCGCGATCAGGCAGCGCGCATTGTCGGTGCCGTGCACATGCTGGCTGATGCCCATGCCCCAGAAGATGATCGATGCCTTGGCGCGCGCATATATCCGCGCCACTTCGCGCAACGTCTCGGCCGGAATGCCGCAGATCGGCTCCATCTTCTCCGGCGTGAACTCCTTGATCTTGGCCTTCAGGTCGTCATAGCCCTCGGTGTAGCCGGCGATGTACTGCTCGTCGGTGAGCCCCTCGGTGATGATGGTGTTGATCATCGCATTCAGCATCGCGACGTCGCTGCCCGGCTTGAACGCCAGATGCCGATAGGCATGGCGCGACAGCGTCTGCCTGCGCGGGTCTATCACGATCAGCTTGGCGCCGCGCTTGGCCGCGTTCTTGATGTAGGTCGCGGCGACCGGATGATTGACCGTCGGATTGGCGCCGATCACGATGATCACCTCGGCGTCCATCGCCGCCGCAAACGGCGCCGACACCGCGCCCGAGGCCAGACCTTCGAACAAAGCCGCGACCGACGAGGCATGGCACAGCCTCGTGCAGTGATCGACATTGTTGGAGCCGAAGCCGGTGCGCACCAGCTTCTGGAACAGATAGGCCTCTTCATTGGAGCCTTTGGCGGAGCCGAAACCGGCCAGCGCCTTGACGCCCTTCTGGTCGCGAATTTTCACGAGGCCCCTGGCGGCGATGTCGAGCGCCTCTTCCCACGACGCTTCGCGGAAATGCGTGAACGGATTGGCCGGATCGACCTGGTCGTTGGCGTCCTTCTTCGCGTTCGGCAAACGTACCAGCGGCTTTTTGAGACGATGCGGGTGATGGATGTAGTCGAAGCCGAAGCGGCCCTTGACGCAGAGCCGGTTATGATTGGCCGGGCCGTCGCGGCCTTCCGCGTAGATCACCTTCTCGTCCTTGACCTGATAGGTGACCTGGCAGCCGACGCCGCAGAACGGGCAGAGCGAGTCGACCTTCCTGTCGGCATAGGTGACGCGGGTCTGGTGCTCGTCAAGCATCACCGCCGGCATCAGCGCGCCGGTCGGGCAGGCCTGCACGCATTCGCCGCAGGCCACGCAGGTCGATTCCCCCATCGGGTCGTCGAAATCGAACACGATCTTGGCGTCGTGGCTGCGATAGGCCATTCCGATGACGTCATTGACCTGGATCTCGCGACAGGCCCGCACGCACAGGCCGCACTGGATGCAGGCGTCGAGATTGACGCGCATCGCCGGATGGCTGGCGTCGCCCTGCCAGCGCTCGGCCGCGGGAAAACGACTTTCGGTCACCTCGACCTTTTCCGCCCAGTGCCAGAATTTCGAATCGGGATCGTGCGAGGTCGCGCGCGCCGGCTGGTCGCTGACCAGGAGTTCCATCACCATTTTTTGCGCCGCGACCGCGCGGGGGCTTGCCGACTTCACCTTCATGCCGACGCTCGGTGTGCGCTTGCAGGAAGCGGCCAGCACGCGCTCGCCCTCGATCTCCACCATGCAGGCGCGGCAATTGCCGTCGGGCCGGTAATCCGGCTGGGGCGAATAGCAAAGGTGCGGGATTTCGCGGCCCTGACGTTTTGCAACTTGCCAGATGGTCTCGCCTGCGCTGGCTTCGACCTGCTGGCCGTCGAGCTCGAACTGGATTTTTGTCATTCCGCAGCCTCTTTCGGCAGGAATTCTCCCGGAAAGTATTTGATGACCGATGTTAGCGGATTCGAGGCCGCCTGGCCGAGACCGCAGATCGAGGCATCGCGCATCGCCTGACTCAATTCCTCGAGCAGTTCGCGGTTCCAGACCGGCCTTTCCATCAAGACCGCCGCCTTCTGGGTGCCGACGCGGCAGGGCGTGCACTGGCCGCAGCTCTCGTCCTCGAAGAAGCGCATCAGGTTCAGCGCCGCGCCCTTCACGCTGTCCTGCTCGGACAGAATGATGACGGCGGCGGAGCCGATGAAGCAGCCGTATTTTTCCAGCGTGCCGAAATCGAGCGGGATATTGTCCATCGACGCCGGCAGGATGCCGCCGGATGCACCGCCCGGAAGGTAGGCGTGGAATTTGTGGCCGTCCGCCATGCCGCCGCAGAACTCGTCGATCAATTCGCGCACGGTGACGCCGGCAGGCGCGAGCTTCACGCCGGGATTCTTGACGCGGCCTGACACCGAGTAGCTGCGAAGACCATGGCGGCCATTGCGGCCGTGCGAATTCCACCAGGCCGGGCCCTTCTCGACGATGTCGCGCACCCAGAACAGCGTCTCGATATTGTTGATCAGGGTCGGCAGCCCGAACAGCCCGACCTGGAACGGGTATGGCGGCTTGTGCCGTGGCAGGCCGCGCTTGCCCTCGATGCTTTCCAGCAGCGAGGATTCCTCGCCGCAGATATAGGCGCCGGCGCCGCGGCGGACGTGCACAATGGGGCCGCCGGGCGGCAGCTTGGCGAGTTCGAGCGGAAGAACCTTGAGCGCCGCCGGATATTCGTCGCGGAGGTAGATGTAGACGTCGGTCGCATCGACGACATGCGCACCGATCAGCGTGCCCTCCAGGAAACGGTGCAAATCGCGAAGCATATAGAAGCGATCCTTGAAGGTGCCGGGTTCGCCCTCGTCGCCATTGACCGCCATCAGCCGCGGCCCGGGCTCGCCGAGCACCGCGCGCCATTTGCGGCCGGTCGGAAATCCGGCCCCGCCGAGCCCGCGCAGGCTGGAATCGTCAAGCGCCTTCAGGATGTCTTCCTTGCCGACGCGGCCGGCACGCAGGTCGTTCAGCAGCTTGTAGCCACCGTCCTTTACATAGGCGTCGTAGTCGACATAGGGCGGGATATCGGGATGGGTCTCGCCGCGCGCCGCCGTCGCCAGCACTTCGGAAGCGGTCGCCTGAAAGACGTAGTGATGGCCAACCTCCGCCACGGGAGCCACATCGCACAGCCCGACGCAGGGGGCGCGCACCACGCGAATGGCGGGACCCGCGGCGTTCTGCAATTCATGCAGCAGCTTTTCCGCGCCCAGCATCGCGCAAGTGAGCGAGTCGCAGACGCGAATGGTCAGCGGCGCGATATCGGGCTCGCCCTCCTTCACCACATCGAAATGAGCGTAGAAGGTCGCGGTCTCGAACACCTCCGCAAACGACAGCTTCATCTCGTCGGCAAGGGCTGCGAGATGGGCCGCGGAAATCTGATGATATTTATCCTGGATGAGATGCAGATGCTCGATGAGGAGATCGCGCCGCCGCGGCCGGTCGCCGAGCAAGACTTCGATCTCGTGCGCGGCGGCCGGATCGATCTGGCGTCCCTTCGGCGTAGACTTCGCCCGCTTGCGTCCCTCGCCGGGATGTTCGAACGGGCGAACTTTTTGCGCGTCATGACTCATCGAAATGTCCCGTTCTTGCCGTGACTATCGGTGGTCTTCTTTTGAGCCGTACAATCCTAATCGGTGGCATGCCAGATGCCAAGTTCAATTGCATTGCCAAAAGCATTTAAGGGGCACGCAGCCCTCGCTGTCATGCCCCTTCGCCAGTCGCTGCTGCCGGCTCGCCGGCCTCAGGTCTTTTCCATGCACTCCTCAATATAGAACCAGCGGTCATCGCCAACCAGTCCCTTCGCCTTCACCTCTTTGCGACACTCCTTCAGCTTAGGTTTGTTGGCTGCCCATTTGGCCTTCATTTCCTTCAGCTTTTCGAAGGTGAGCTTCATTCGCGAAGGCTTTGCAGCGGCTGGAGTTGAACTGGCCGCCGGCGTCGCGGTCGTCTGGGCAGAAGCGGTGTGAACGCTGCCCGCGACAAGCAGCGCGGCGACGAGACAGATAGTGGTGCGAAGCATGGGAATCCCCTCAAGAAATTTCTTTGATTGATGGCAAAGGCAAATGCGCGGGACGCAATCCCCAAGGCGCGTCCCGCGGTGTTGGAGCGGCGATCAGAATATCTTGCCCGCACTTTCCAGCGTCTTCCACACGCCCCAGGCGAGCGGGATGCCGACAAAGGCCCAGAACATTGCCGCCCTGGCGTCAAGTCCGCCTTTACCGATACCGAATGAACCGGACTGCACCGCGCCCGCGCTCTTCGCGCTCGCTGCCTGCAGCTTGGCCACCTCTTCGGGGCTCATGTTCCATTTGGGGTCGACTGGCTTAACCAGATAGTTGCAGATGATGCCGGCCACCAGCATGGCGCACAGGATATACATCGTGGTGTTATAGAGCTGGTCGCGTGGCACGCCGGCGCGGAGTTGCGCTTCGCGGATATAGTTAACGACAACCGGACCGATGATGCCGGCGGTCGACCATGCCGTCAGCAGCCGCCCGTGAATAGCGCCCACGAACTGCGTTCCGAACATGTCGGCGAGATAGGCCGGCACGGTGGCGAAGCCGCCGCCATACATCGACAGGATGATGCAGAAGGCGGAGACGAACAGCAGCTTCGACCCCATCGCGGCGAACGTCGGCGCCAGCGCGTAGAGCGCGATGCCCAGCACGAAGAACGTATAGTAGGTGTTCTTGCGGCCGATATAGTCCGACAGCGACGCCCAGAAGAAACGGCCACCGATGTTGAACAGCGACAGCAGACCGGCAAAGCCGGCCGCGATCCCCGCGATCAACGTTCTCTGCTCGGCCGAAAGCGCGCCGAAGTTCAGATCGGGCATTCCGATCAGCTTGCCGGCGAAGATCTCCTGCAACATCGGTGAGGCCATGCCGATCACGCCGATACCGGCGGAAACATTCAGCGTCAGCACCCACCAGATCAGCCAGAATTGCGGCGTCTTGTGCGCATTGTCGAGATGGACGTGATGCTCCGAGATCATCGACTTCTTCTCGCTCGGCGGCGTCCAGCCGTCGGGACGCCAGCCCGCCGGCGTAACCCGGTAAGCAAACGCACCTATCATCATGAACACGAAATAGATCACACCCATCACAACGAAAGTTTTCCAGACGCCGACATCGGTCGGCGTCTTGAAGTAGTTGATCAGGATGTTAGCCAGCGGCGCGCCGATCATGGCGCCGCCGCCGAATCCCATAATGGCCATGCCGGTCGCCATGCCGCGATGGTCGGGAAACCATTTGATCAGCGTCGACACCGGGGAAATGTAGCCAAGACCGAGACCGACGCCGCCGATGACGCCGGCGCCAAGCCACATGATCCAGAGTTGATGCACGTAGACGCCGAAGGCACCGATAATAAGGCCACCGCCCCAGCACAGCGCCGCGACGACGCCGGCCTTGCGCGGCCCCACGCGTTCAAGCCAGCCGCCCCAGATCGCGGCCGAGACACCGAGCAGCACGAAGAACAGCGTAAACATCCAGCCCATGCTCGCCACCTTCCAGTCGCAGGTGGTGGTGAACAATTCCTGCATCAGCGACATGTCCGGACAGGCCTTCGGCGCCGTCAGACCGATCGCGCGCGACAGCGGCAGCCAGAACACGCTGAAGCCATAGGCCATGCCGATGCACAGATGAATGCAAAGCGCGGCCGGCGGCACCAGCCAGCGATTGAAGCCGGCCTTTGCTATCGTGTGCTCGCGATCGAGAATTCCCAACCCACCGCCGGACACCGTCCCTGCGCTGCTAATTGTCGCCATCTAGTCCTCCCCCTGCAGCCACCCTTGCCGGGCATGTCTGCCGTCCACGTTTCCCGTCGTTCTATACCCTAAATTCCACCGCAGCGTGCCAACCACCTATTGCTGCTTCGCACAATTTCTGGAGGCGCCGGGATCGTAAAAGCGCATCCATAAATTCCAACCCCACCAGCGACACGATATGCCCACTATGGCACAGGCGCTGATTGACGAGGTCATCGCACGCGCCCGAGAGGCGCTTCTCGACCTCCGAGACCGCCCACGGGCATAACGAATTGGGGCAGAAGCCCGGGCTTATGTCGATAGGCAAAAGGTAGCGCTTGCCGCCGTTCGAACCGGTGCCGGATGCGGAAGGGTGCGTCTAACTGTCTCGGGGCAGCCTCGAGCCAGCAGGCGAAGCATCATTCGCTTTTTCGATGGGACCATTGGCCTTTTCAATTATGAACACGATGCGTCGCTCCTCGCGTTCGCCGAACTCGACCTTGTCGCCCGTCTCCCGGATCAGGTTCGGGATATCGATCACCGACAGCGGGTCGGTGCAATGAACCTCCAGAACATCGCCCGGTGACAACGCCTTCAGCGCCTTGCGCGTCTTCAGGGCCGGCAACGGACATTTGAGGCCGGTGAGGTCGAGTTTCGTCGTGGTCATGACCCATACATGGCGAAGCGGTCTCGCATCGTCAACGGACCAAGAAGCCACGCAAATCTCACATCAGGCTGGCATAGCCGAGAAATCCAACCGTCTGGCCCGCGGCGACCTGCGTGATCTCCTCGCCAAGCTCGACCAATCCGTCGGTGTCCACAAGCGACGACAACAGGCCCGCGCCCTCACGCGGAAACTTGACCGCTTCAAGCCCGACCCCGTCGGGCGCCTTGCGCAGATTGACCCGCACATATTCGCGGCGGGCGATCTTCTTCTTGTAGGTGAACGCCGCGCGCACCGGCATCGGAATCAAGGGCTGCGGTTGGGCGCCCGACAGCGCCAGCACGGTCGGCCGCACGACATGGACGAAGGTGACAAAACTCGCCACCGGATTTCCGGGCAGGCCGATGAACGGCGTGCCGCCGATGATGCCCATGGCGACGGGACGCCCGGGCTTGATCGCCATCCGCCACAGCACAAGCGTGCCGGCATCTCCCACCGCAGCCTTGACATGGTCTTCCTCGCCGGTCGACACGCCGCCGCTGGTGAGGATCAAATCATGGGTGCCGGCCACTTTCTTGAGGCCCTGCGCCAGCGCCGCCCGATCGTCGCGCAAAATGCCGAGGTCGCTGACCTCGCAGCCGAGCCGGGCCAGCATCGCCATCAGCATGAAGCGGTTGGAGTCGAACAATTGCGCCGACTGGCGCGGCTTGCCGGGCGACACCAGTTCATTGCCGGTCGAGAACACCGCGACGCGGATACGCCGGCGCACCTCGACTTGCGTCAGGCCGAAGGCGGCCGCGAGCGCGACATCTTGCGGCCGCAGCCGCAGGCCTTTCGCAAGCGCGGCAGAGCCCAACGGAATATCCTCGCCCGCGGGCCGCACATTGGCGCCGGGCCTCAAACCCGCCGGCAGAACCACCCTGCCGGCTTCATCGATACGCACGTCTTCCTGCATGAACACGGTACCGGCACCTTCCGGCATCGGCGCGCCGGTAAAGATCCGCACGGCGTGGCCCGGCTGGACCGGCCCTTGCGGGAAGGCGCCCGCCTGGATGCGTCCCGACACGGGAAGCGCCACGTCCTCCCGAAGCGGAAGATCGCTGCTGCGCACCGCATACCCGTCCACGGCGGAATTGGTGAAGGGCGGCAGGGCCAGGCAAGCGGAGATATCACCGGCGAGAATGCGCCCGTCGGCCTTCTCGAGCGGCGCGGCCTCGACTTCACGGACCGCGCTGACCCGGGTCGCAATGATCGCGACAGCTTCATCGACCGACATCATCGGTCCGCCGAAGGCAAAGCAATCGTCGGACAACTGGGCCATCTCGTCTCTCAGGCCTCGCTGACGCTTGCCGCCAGCACCTCTTCCACAGAGATCGCGAACCTTCGCATCATAGCCGCGACCGCCGGGATGTCATCGAGATGGGCGACCGGCAGCGCGGTTTCCAGGGTTGCGTCGGTTGCAATGCCGGCAATGGCGGGATCCTCGGGGAACAATGGCGCCTTGCCATTGGCCTTTCGATGCACCTCGATCTTGCGATACGGCTCGGACTTGAAGCCTTCGACGACGACGAGATCGACCGGCGACATCTTCCTGAGCAGGTCCGGCAGCCGCGGCTCCGCCGCGCCGCGCAGTTCGTGCATCAACGCCCACCGCTTGCCCGACGACACCAGCACTTCTTCCGCTCCCGACTGCCGGTGCACCCAGGAATCCTTGCCCGGCACGTCCACATCGAAGCTGTGGTGGGCATGCTTGATGACGGAGACGGAGAGCCCCTCTTTCAGAAAATGCGGAATGACACGCGATAACAGCGTCGTCTTGCCGGCGCCGCTCCATCCTGCCAGGCCAATCACCTTCATCACTTTCTCCGAACCAGTATCCTGGTCGTCATTGCAAGGAGCAACGCGACGAAGCAATCCAGCCGCTTACCGAATTAATGGATTGCTTCGCTTCGCTCGCAATGACGATCCTGGCCATTTCGTTTGTACCCGGAGATGCTTATATCGGGCTTGAGGAAAAGTCATGCTAGCCTGCGTGGGATGATGAAGATCGACAAAGCCCCCGCCCCTCTGATCCTGCCGAATCCGCACGATCCGCGGCTGACCGAACGCGTCGCCGGGACCGACCAGACCGGCGCGGCCGTCGAGATCAACGTGCCGGTGGAGCGGCCGCTGACGCTTTACCTGAACGCGCAGGAGATCGTCACCATGATGACGATCGGTGATTACCCGGAATATCTCGCGCTCGGCTATCTGCTCAACCAGAACATGCTGAAATACGACGACGTCGTCACCGGGGTCGAATATGACGACGATCTGCAGGTCGTGGTGGTGCGCACCGAGCACCACACCAATTTCGAACAGAAGCTGAAAAAGCGCACGCAGACCTCGGGCTGCGCGCAGGGCACCGCGTTCGGCGATCTCCTGGAAGCGGTGGAAAGCGTCGCGCTGCCGAGGGCCGAACTGCGCACCTCGTGGCTCTACCAGATGACGCACGCGATCAACACCATGCCCTCGCTCTACCTTGAAGCCGGCGCCATCCATGGCTGCGTGCTGTGCAAGGAAGGCACGCCCGTCTGTTACACCGAGGACGTCGGCCGCCACAACGCGGTCGACAAGATCGCGGGCTGGATCTATCGCCACGACGTCGATCCTGCCGACAAGATCCTCTACACCACGGGAAGGCTGACTTCCGAAATGGTCATCAAGACGGTGCGCATGGGAATTCCGATCCTGGTTTCGCGCTCGGGATTCACCGCCTGGGGCGTCGATCTGGCGCGGCAGGTCGGACTGACGCTGATCGGCCGCGCGCGCGGAAAGCGGTTTATCGCGCTCTCCGGCCAGCAGCGCATTGTCTACGACCAGAATCTCGCTTTCGTCGAAGAAGAATCGGCGCGGCACAAACGCAAGGGCACCGAGCGTGACGACTGAATTTCCGGCGACGTCAAGAGACGCGCCGGCAACGCCTGGAGTGCTGCTGGCCGGCGGGCTGGCGCGGCGGATGGGTGGCGGCGACAAGCCGATGCGCCGGATCGGCGGCCGCACCCTCTTGGAGCGCGTGATCGCGCGGTTAAAGCCGCAATGCGACGGGCTCATCCTCAACGCCAATGGCGATCCGGCGCGGTTCGCCGGTTTTGGCCTGCCCGTCATCCCGGATTCGGTTGCGGATTTTCCGGGTCCGCTGGCCGGCATTCTCGCCGGATTGGACTGGGCGGCCGCGAACCGGCCCGAGGTTTCCTTTCTGTTGAGCGCGGCGGCGGATTGTCCGTTCCTGCCGCGCGATCTCGTCGCGCGCCTGCACCGGGCGCGCAGCGAACAAAACGCGCAGCTTGCGGTCGCAGCCTCCGGCGGACAATCGCATCCGGTCATCGGACTATGGAGCGTTGCCTTGCGCGAGGAGCTTCGCCACGCGCTTGTGGTGGAAGACATCCGCAAGATCGACCGCTGGACCGCGCGCTATCCGCTCGCCACCGTGGAATGGCCGGCCGAGCCGCTTGATCCGTTCTTCAACGCCAACACCGCGGACGACATCGCGGAGGCGGAGCGGCTGGCGGCGCTGGACGGAGGTTAAGTCTCATACTCCGCCCTCATCCTGAGGAGCGGCCGCGAGGCCGCGTCACGAAGGATGCGCCACGAATGACCTCATGGTTCGAGACGCGCGAAGACGCGCTCCTCACCATGAGGGGCACACTGGCCGAACCCCCGACCGTGCAGAACCATGGCCCGCCTGTTCACGGAATCAGGCCTGAAATCTACAGCCAAATGCTGCGCTGCATTTCGCCGAGCCTGCGGCGCGCGTTGACGGCATCCATCAAATGAAGGCAAAAAGACCGGCCGGCCGCGTCAAGCTGCCGGCTAACGATACGGCCAAAGCGCCAGTGGTAATGGAAGGAACGAGATGTTGAACAGAAACTTGACCGCCGCCGGAGTCGTCGTTGCCGCGCTGTTGTCGTCGCCTTCGGTGCTGACCCAAACAGCGCTGGCGCAGGTATCGGACGACGTGGTCAAGATCGGCGTTCTCACCGACATGAACGGACCGGCCTCCACCCCGACCGGCCAGGGATCGGTGACCGCGGCGCAAATGGCGGTGGACGATTTCGGCGGCAAGGTGCTGGGCAAGCCCATCAGCGTGATCGTCGGCGATCATCAGGACAAGCCCGACGTCGGCGCCAGCATCGCACGGCGCTGGTACGACACCGAGCAGGTCGACCTGATCGTGGACGTGCCGGTGTCGGCGGTGGGTCTCGCGGTGCAGAACGTCGCCAACGAAAAGAAGCGGATGTTCATCGCGCACTCGACCGGCACGGCCGATTTCCACGGCAAGTTCTGTTCGCCCTATGCCATGCAATGGGTGTTCGACACCCGCGCGCTCGCGGTCGGCACCGCGCAGGAAGTGGTCAAGCGCGGCGGCGACAGCTGGTTCTTCATCACCGACGATTATGCGTTCGGTCATTCGCTCGAAAAGGACGCTTCGGCCGTGATCGTCAAGAACGGCGGCAAGGTGCTTGGCTCGGTTCGCCCGCCGTTTGCCACGCCCGACCTGTCATCGTTCATCCTGCAGGCCCAGGCCTCGAAAGCAAAGATCATCGGCATCGCCGGCGGACCGCCCAACAATATGAACGAAATCAAGACCGCCGGCGAATTCGGCGTTTTGAAGGGCGGCCAGCAAATGGCCGGCCTGCTCGCGCTGATCACCGACATTCATGCACTCGGCCTGCCGGCTGCCCAGGGCCTGTTGCTGACGACATCGTTCTACTGGGACATGGACCAAAAAACCCGGGACTGGTCGGTCCGCTATTTCGCCAAGATGAACCGGATGCCGACGATGTGGCAGGCCGGCGTCTATTCGTCCGTGATGCATTATCTCAACGCCATCAAGGAGAGCGGCACCGACGAGCCGCTCAAGGTGGCGGCAAAAATGCGCGAGAAGCCGGTCGAGGATTTCTTTGCCCGCAACGGCAAGCTGCGCGAGGACAATCTGATGGTGCACGACCTGATGCTGGTGCAGGTCAAGAAGCCGGAAGAGTCCAAATATCCGTGGGACTATTACAACATTTTGGCGAAGATCTCGGGAGAGGACGCGTTCGGCCCGCCGGACCCGGCGTGCCCGATGGTGAAGAAGTAGACGAATGGCGGGTGGGGAATAGCGAGCAAGGAATGGTCATTCCGGGGCGATGCGAAGCATCGAACCCGGAATCTCGAGATTCCGGGTTCGCATCTTCGACGCGCCCCGGAATGACCGTCACCTTCGGGTGACGGTCACTTCGCCACGCCGATCTCGCGGAAATATTTCATCACGCCCGGATGAATCAGCGCCACATCCGGCGCCGCCGCGACCGTGTTTGCGGCGGTGGTCTCGCAGGCCTGCGCCAGCTTTTTGCAGAAGGCGGTTTCAGCCCCGTGCAGCGCGCGCGCCAGCCGGTAGGCGACGTCGTCATCGAGATCGGCGCGCGCCAGGACGAAACTCCATGATCCCAGCGATTCGATTGCCGTATTCTGGTTCGGATAGCTGCCGGCCGGAATCGTCATGGGTTTGAGAAAGGCGTGCCTGGCCCTGATGCGCGCGATCTCAGCCGAATCCGGCGCGATGAAACGCGCGCCCCCGGCGCTTGCCGCCAGCGTGGTGAAGCCGGGCCAGCCGATGCCGGCGCCCCACAGCGCCGCGACCCGCCCGTCGAGCACCATCGCCGGTCCGTCGCCGGCATGGTCGAGATAGATGGACTGGAAATCCTCATCCTGCTTCAGGCCGAGCCCGTCGAGCATGAAGCGCGACATGACGGGAAGGCCGGAGCCCTTTGCGCCGAATGCGACCGGCTTGCCGACGAGATCGCGAATCGTCCTGTACGGGCTGTCGGCGCGGACCACGAACATTCCGGGGCTTGAGTACATCGCGGTCAGGATCTTCAGGCGGGTAGCGGGCCGCCCGATGCCCTTGAAGGCTTCGTAGGCGGGCTCGCCGGCAACCAGCGCGATGTCGAGCTGTCCGGCTTCAAGCAGCGGAATATTCTCGTAGCTGCCCTTGGTGTTGCGCGGCTCGATTGAAAGCGTCGGGTCGGCGTCGTTCAAGACTTGCGCGAAAGCGTTGCCGAACAGCGGAAAGCCGCCGCCAGGCGTCGCCGTACCGAGGCTGATGGTTGTCTTCTGGATGGGCCTTCCTCCATCTTGCGCCGCAGCACTGCCCGCCAGCAGCAGCACGCCGGCGCAAATCATACGCGTGACCTTCATTTACGATCCTCTCGCGTCTTTCGAAGCGCATCGCAATCCCCATGCAAGAAGATGGGACAAAACGCAATGTAGGCAAACCCCGGTTTGTATGAAAGCATGCCGGAGGTTTGTTTCCTGGAGTGGCCCATGAGTATCTTGCGCGCGGCTGTCATTGGCATGATTTGCCTTTTGAGCCTTGCGGGCGGCATCGCCCCGGCGTCCGCGGCCGACTATCCGAACCGCCCGGTGCGCTGGCTGATCGGCTTTTCCGCCGGCGGCCCGGTCGATGTCGTGGCGCGCATCATGAGCCAGTGGCTGTCGGAGCATTTCGGCCAGCAATTCGTGGTGGAGAACCGTACCGGCTCCGGCGGCAATATCGCGGCGGCAACCGCGATCAATTCGCCGCCCGACGGCTATACGCTGTTGTTCGTCGCGCCCAACAATGCGATCTCGACGTCGCTCTACAAGCATTTGTCCTATGATTTCATGCGCGACACCGTGCCGGTCGCGAGCATCATGCAGCTGACCAACCTGCTGGTCGTCTCCAATGCCATGCCGGTCAAGACCGTTCAGGAATTCATCGACTACTGCAAGGCCAATCCGGGCAAGGTCTCCTATGCCTCGTCGGGCAACGGCACCTCGGTGCATATGTCGGCGGAATTGTTCAAGGCGATGACCGGGATCAACATGGTCCACGTGCCCTATCGCGGCTCGGCGATCGCCTTTCCCGATATCATTTCCAACAAGGTGCAGTTGATCTTCGACAATCTGCCGTCGGCGCTTGAACAGTCGCGTTCCGGCACCGTGCGCGCGCTCGGCGTCACCTCGCCGCAGCGCTGGCCCGGCGTGCCCGACATTCCCGCCATTGCCGAAACCGTGCCGGGATTCGAGTCGGTCGGCTTCTATGGCATTTCGGCGCCGAAGGGCACGCCGCCGGAAATCGTGGAGATTCTCAACAAGGCGGTCGGCGAGGCGCTGAAAGATCCCAAGGTCGTGGAACGGCTGACAGCCATCGGCGGAATCCCCAAGCCGATGACGCCCGCCGCGTTCGGCAAGCTGATTGAGGTCGAGACCGAGAAATGGCGCAAGGTGGTCGAATTCGCGGGCGTTTCGGTGGACTAGCCACGGGAGTTGGCCGGCACATCGCGCTTTGGCGGCCAGCAAAACGCTTGAAAAGCGAGCCCGCGAGAAGCCGGCATTGCCGTGAGGCCCACCACATTGTAAGGGGTGCCAGCACCGTTGCCTGCCGCAGAGAGCGGCGGTTCGCGGCGGGGCCTGTAGCTCAATGGTTAGAGCCGGCCGCTCATAACGGTCTGGTTGCAGGTTCGAGTCCTGCCGGGCCCACCAGTTATCCAATGGGTTGGGTGAAGGGGTCGGCGAAACGGCTCCGCAGGATCCTGCAGGAACACGGAATCGACATCCCGTACACCCAATGCCTCGAGCTCGCGGCTCGGCTGTTCGGATTCGACAATTGGTACCAGTACCTCCGTCGGGACCTCGGCACGCCGCTCAGCCCGTTGGACGAGAACCTCTCGGATGACGATTTTGCCGCCCGCGACGCGTTCCAGATGAGCGTACTGAAGGCGGCGGGCCTCGGCGCCGTCGCTCTCGAGCTCCTGGACCGCGTCAATCCGACAGGCTCCTGGGCCAAGGCGGCGCCGGAGCCGGCGGAGGGCTAGTCGGCGTCGGCCGTGCGCCAGGCGGCGAAACCAGTTCGGCGTGCTCGGGGTCGGATTTCACAACCTCGCTGCCCGGAGGCACGTTTCTGCCGACGAGAGGAGGTCCGACCCCACTGGTCCCGTCCCGAACGTTAACGAACCCGTTCGCAGGCTTCCCGGACGCAACCGCGCAGCCACCGATGAGCGGCATCCGCGTCCAGCCGCGGGTGCCACATCATGGAGACCAAGATCTCCGGCACGGAAAACGGCAACCCGAAGCTGACCATCCCGCCGCGTAACGCGGCCGTATGGCGTTCGGGAACGGTGGCGACCAGATCGGAGTTGCGCGCCAGCGCCAGAGCCGTGGCGAATCCGCCGACGACCGTTCCGATTCTCCGCTCGAACTTCAACAGCTTCAGGGGTTCGTCGACCGGAGCCTGACTGGAGCCCTCGCGCGATATCACGACGTGCGCGGCCGCCGCGTACCGCGGCGCCGTCACCTTGCCCTTCGCCAACTCATGCCCCTTGCGCACGACGCCCACGAAGCGGTCGCGGAAGAGAGCGTGGGCGCGCACCTCCGGTCCGGTCGTTCGAGCGACCACGCCGGTCTCCAGATCGACCGAGCCGTCGCGCAAGCCCACGCTCTCACGGTCCGTCTTCTGAACGAACCGCAGCGTCACGCCGGGTGCCTCCTTGGCGACCCGCGCCAGAAGGAAGGGACCGAAGGTCTCAACGAAGCCCTCGCTCGTCCGCAGGGTGAAGGTTCGCGCGAGCTTCCCGATGTCGATCTTCTCCGCCGGACGCAATACCGCCTCGGCATCCTGCACCAGTTGCCCGACGAGTTCGCGCAGCTCGCGCGCTCGGGGCGTGGCGACCAGGCCGCGCCCCGCCCGCACCAGCAACGGATCGCCCGTCGTTTCGCGCAGCCGCGCGAGCGCACGGCTCATCGCCGACGGGCTGAGCTGCAGGCGCTTGGCCGCGCGCGCCACGCTGCCTTCGGCCAGCAGGACGTCGAGGGTGACTAGGAGGTTCAGGTCGGGATGCATCTCAAGTCCTTGGATACGGGCTCTCCTGATATATGGCGTCAAACGCACGAATAAAGTGCAATCATTGCGTATTCCGCCATGTCTCCCCTACCTCTAGCTTCCGGTCTCGATCCGATCACGAAAGGAGACGAGACATGGTTAATTCCCTGGAAACATTCGCCCATGCGGTCAGCGCCGACTGGGGCCCGCTGTCGACCGAACTGATCGACGCCGTCCGCCAGCATCTGAAACGACTGCTCCATACGCCGGCGGCGGAGGGCTGGCTCGAGACCCTGCACCGCGATGCGGCCCCGAGCCGCGAACTCTACCGGGATCCCGGCCATGGCTTCATGCTGCTGGCGCACACCGAGCCCACGGGCCTCTACCGCCCGCCCCACGATCACGGCCGGAGCTGGGTGATCTACGGGGTCCAGCAGGGCGAGAGCGTGATGACCACCTACGCCCGGGTGACCGACCCGGACGGCACCGTCCGTCTGGTCAGGCGCGAAAGCAGCACGGTGCGCCCCGGCCAGGTCCAGGTCTACCTGCCCGGCGACATCCACGACACGCGCTGCACATCCGGTCCGGCGCTGATCTACCGCTTCACCGAGCGGGACCTGAAGAAGGAAGACGGCCAGAAGCACCACATCACGCGTTACGTCGAACGCGACGGCGCCTGGGTGGCGCCATGACCGAAGATCCCACCATCCGCCGGCGAAGCGCGATCTTCGCCGTGCTGGCGGCGATGACGTTGGTTGTGCTTGATGCAGCCATCACCAACGTCGCGCTGCCGACGATCGGACGTTCCCTGAACGTGACGACCGCTGCGTCGGTGCTGGTCGTGACGGCGTATCAATCGGCGCTGGTCATGGCCCTGTTGCCGTGTGCGACGCTGGGGGACAGCGTCGGACATCGCCGGATCTTCACATCGGGAGTCGCGCTGTTCGTGGTGGCTTCCGCGCTGTGCGCTTCGTCGCCATCGCTGACGTGGCTGGTGGCGGCGCGCTTCCTCCAGGGACTGGGCGGCGCCGCCGTGATGTCGCTGGGCGTCGCGCTGCTGCGCCAGGTCGTTCCGCCTTCCCAACTCGGAACTGCCATCGGCTGGAACGCGCTCACCGTCGCGCTCTCGTCCGCCGCAGGTCCCGCCGTCGGCGCGCTCGTCCTCTCGGCCCTGTCGTGGCCATGGCTGTTCGCGATCAACCTGCCCCTTGGCGCCGTGGCGCTGATCGCAAGCCGGGCGTTGCCCGAGTCCGCAGGGACAGGACGCCGATTGGATCTGCCGAGCATGGCATTGAACGCGAGCGGCTTCGGCGCCTTCGTGCTCGGCGCCGAGCTGCTGCCGGCGCGGCCTGCAGCGGCTGCCGTCCTGCTCGTCGTAGCGGCAACTTCCTTCGCGATCCTGGTTCGGCGAGAGCTGCCCCGGGAAGCTCCGCTGATCCCCGTCGATCTGTTGCGTTCGCGCCCGTTCCGCGTATCCGTGATCGCCTCGGTCTGCTGCTTCATCGGCCAGACCGCGGGTATGATCGCGCTGCCCTTCCACCTGCAGCACGGCCTGCACCAGACCGCCCTGATGACGGGACTCCTCGTCACTCCATGGCCATTGACCGTGGCGCTCACCGCGCCGTTGGCCGGTCGCCTTGCCGATCGGGTATCCAGCGCCTTGCTCTGCGCGGCCGGCGGGGCGGTGCTCGCGCTCGGTCTCGCCGCGGTGGCGACATGGCCAGTGGAGGGAGGGCCATTGCCGCTGGTGCCGTTCATCATGCTCTGCGGCGCAGGCTTCGGGCTGTTCCAGGTACCCAACAATCGCGAGATGTTTCTCGGCGCTCCATCCGATCGCAGCGGCGCCGCCGGAGGCATGCAGAGTACGGCCAGGTTGACCGGGCAGACGACGGGCGCGGTCGTGATGACCTTGCTCTTTTCACTCGTCTCAGCCGAGACAGCACCCTCCATAGGCCTCGCCGTCGGCGCTTCGATGACGTTGATTGCCGGATTGGTGAGCACGTTGCGCCGCCCCCGAGCGAGCGGGGCGAGATAAATCCCGGCACGCCGACGGAACAGGTGGAAAACGGCAGCCACCACAATTCTAAATCCCTGCCCTGTGGTACCAACCGGAACACGAACGTCCCGAATTCAGAGACTGTCAATCCACGTGCTCAAACGCTTGGCTTCCTTGATCACCACGCCTGGATCGCGGAAGCAGTTTGCAAGCAACGACACGCCTTGCAGCGCGGCCAGGAGGTGGAGCGCCAGTCCGGCCTTTTCGCGCTCCCGCCCAAGCGCAGCGAATTGGACTTCGGTCCAGTTCAACAATCGACGCAGCGGACGCCCGGCGTGCTTCGCAAGGGCCGTATCTTCCTTGCCGAGCTCTGCGCACAGGCTCCCGACAGGACACCCGGCGCGCACCAAAGCTTCGCGATTATCGGCGGTGGATTGAACGAAGGCCTTGAGACGTTCCTTTGGTGTAGTCGCCTGCTCCCATTGCGCGCGCAATTGTTGAAACTCGTCGGCGCGCTGGGCAACGATGGCCTCCCCAACCGCCGCCTTGGTTCTGAAATAATAGTAGACGCCGCCCACCGGTACGTCGGCAACCTCCGCGATTTCCGCCAGCGAGACTTTGCCGAAACCCCGAGCGTAGGTCAGGTCCGCCGCGGCGCGCGTAAGCCGACTGCGTTTATCGTCACCAGCGATCGGCTTTTCTGTCATTCCCATCTAGCTCCAGCCATAGGTGCGTTCGGCAATGTAGAGCGTGCATGCCACATTTGTACCCTTGACTCCAATCCGGCCGATCAGTATAAGTTAGTTAACTAACTCATACTGCAAGAGACTGAAATTGGCAACAAAAATCGGAAAGCTGGACATTCGTCCTGTATTGGCTGGCAAGCGTTGCAGTGGCTCTTTTGTTCGCCGTTCCGGGCTGCAGCGCTGCTGATGAGCGCCCCGCACTTCGCGACCGAAATGGCGCGGCTTGGCTACCCCGGCTACTTCCTCTGCCTTTCGGACTCCTCAAGATCTCGGTGCCATAACAATCCTCGCGCCCGGCTTTCCTCGATTCAAGGAATGGGCCTACGCCGGGCATGGTATTCGATATGGTTTTCGCCGCTTATTCGCGCGCAGCTGTGAGTGATCCGCCGCCGCAGATCCTCTTTCCGCTTGTCATCGGTAGTTTGGTGGTTGCGTCCTGGGCGCTGCGTCCGCCCGCGCGGAAGCTTTGATCGCGCTACCTAAAGCAAGACGGAGGTAGAAAATGACCGAGTATTTTCCGGCGCACACAATCGAAACCGCGCCCGACGGAGCACGCCCGGCGTTGTAGGCGACGCAGGAGAAGCTGGGCTTCATCCCCAGCATGCTCGCGAAATTCGCGGAGGCACCACCCCTGCTGATGGGTTACCAGGCACTCGCGCCATTCTTCGACAAGGCCTCGCTCAATCCGACGGAACGGCTGGTCGTCTTTCTGGTCGCGAGCTACAGGCACAATTGCGATTTTTGCGTCACGGCCCACAGTTGGGGTGCACAACGCCAAGGGATCGACGAGCAGGTTGTCAGCGTACTTCGCGAGGGACGACCGCTTAACGAGCCGAAGCTCGAAGCTCTGCGCACTTTCGTCATCGCAATGCTGGAAAAGCGCGGCGCGGTATCCGACCAAGAGAAGCGGGCTTTCTTTGAAGCTGGCTATACGCCGCGCCAGGCGCTTGAGGTCATTCTTGGTCTCTCGCTCAAGACTCTCACCAACTACACAAACGCCCTCGCGCGCACGCCGCCCAACGCCGAATTCGGCGAGGCCATTTGGCGGCGCCGGCCCTAAGCACACATCGTTCAAGGATGGAACTCATGAAGACACCTTCGACATTCGCCAAGCAATTCGGACCGTGGGCGCTCGTGACCGGGGCATCGTCCGGTATCGGCGCCGAATTCGTACGCCAGTTGGCGGCGGAAGGATTTAATGTCGCGCTTGCCGCGCGGCGCGGCAATTTGCTGCAAACGCTTGCCGAGGAGGTTGCGCGGGATTTCGGGACAGCCACGCGCTGCGTGGTCGTGGATCTATCCGAGGAGACTGCCGTCGAAACGCTCGCGGCACAGCTGCGCGATCTTGATGTGGCGCTCGTGGTCTCCAATGCCGGCACCGGCCAGCCGGGGCATTTCCTCGGGCAAGACCATCGCGAACAACTGGTTCGCTTCCGCCTGAACGCGCTTTCGCATCTTAACATCGCCTATACGTTCGGCGAGCGGTTTGCGCAGCGAGGTGGCGGCGGACTTATTCTCGGCGGAGCCATGGGTGCCGCCGACGGCATTCCCTTTGCGGCGACCGACGCTGGCTCGAAGGCATTGGTTCAGAGCCTCGGCGAATCCCTGCATGTCGAACTCAAGCGCAAGAACATTCAGGTGATGACCCTCGTCGTACCGCCCACGAACACGGCCATTATCGCAAAGTTTGGGCTCGATCCTGCCGACATGCCAATGAAGCCAATGAGCGTCGAACAGTGCGTTTCCGAGGCCCTGCGGCATTTCAAGCAGGGACGATCGCTAAGCCTGCCGGGCGCGCTCAACCGGTTCTTCTCCGGAATCGTGCCGACCAGGATCATGCGCATCATGATGGGCAAGATGATCGAGCAGACTCTAGCAAAAAATGCCAAACACGAAGCGCTCGCCGCCCGGTAGGCGGCGGCGTCGAGGCAGGAGATGGTCGAGCTCCGCTTTCAACGCGTCTTCGATCTCGATTATCGCACGCTCGACGAAAACATGCTGATCACCGTGCAGGATGCGTTCGACTATGTCGCGGCGCCAGCCGAATTTCCGCGCGACGCATCGCGGCCAGTCGCGCTATCGCAAGGAAGATCCTTGACGCGACTCGTCCAGGCTGGCTTAGGCCGAGGCGATCCAGTCCTGCCAAGCCCACCCTATGATTTCAGAAATTGCCGGCCGCGCGGGGGGCTGATCGGCTGACAGGCCGCCCCGGAGATTCAATCAGAGCCGATCATGCTCTAGGCGGCGTGCATCGAGCGATCCGCCGATTTTGGTGCGCGGGCGTCAAGGATGGTGCGGTCGAGGTTGGATGCGCTCGCCTCGCACATGACTTGCGAGACGATATTGCCGGATTTCTCAAATGCGCGGGCGAGCGAGGCAAATTGAGCCTCTGCAAGCCGCAGTGCCGTAATCGGCACGAGAACATGGGTGTCGCTGGAAACCGGAAGGGCCGGGCTATTTTCAATCGCCGCCAACTGGGCTTCCGCGCCCTCGGCCCGTCGCAACAGCTCCTCCTGCCGTCTTTCCGCCTCCAAAATCATTTCGCTCAACTTCGCCTGCTGCTCTGACAGTTGCGAGTTGAGGTCTGCGATTTCGCTTTCGAGCCCGGTGATCCTGCCTTCGAGTGTTTGGCGCAGCTCCAGGCTGGCATCATTTCGAGCCCGTTCGACTTGAAGCAGCTCGTTGGACTCCCTGATCGTATCCTCGCGTGTTTCGAGAAGTCGCGCAGCGCGGAGCAGATTGTCCGAATTGGCGCCGGTCGACATCAAATCGGAAAACCTGTGCAGAAATCTCACGATTTCCACGGTGTCGGGCACCGCCGGCGGCGTTGGATTTGACACGTTAAAAAATCCTCAGGGAAAAGAACTTGCGTCCATTTGATCGAGGCGAAGTGCGCCTGAAATAAGGCTGGAGAGACCAGCAGTCTGCCGCCATTGAAATGTCTTGATTCCAAAGCCGCGCTTCACCGCACCAAATCATGTGCGGCACGCCACCGGTCAACGGCCGATCTGCGAACCTGATTAACAAGTTGGCAAGAGGCGTTGCATCCCCCGTATTCGTACGGCCCGCCAAATTAACCAGCACGCCAGCGCGCTCGCCGTAAAACTGGGTGTCAGTCCACCGGCACCGGAAAGGATCGGCTGCCATGAAGGCAGAGCCCATTTGTATCGTATGCAACGTCGAGAGGGCGCTGATCGGCGTCACGCCGGTCAGGAACCGGCACGAGATGCTGGAGTACGAATGCCGCAAATGCCAAAATATCTTCAGGCTTGTCGTTCGGCGCGAGCGCGGCGCGCGAACTGACTTGAGAAG
This sequence comes from uncultured Alphaproteobacteria bacterium, assembly GCA_963742085.1. Classification (GTDB taxonomy): domain Bacteria; phylum Pseudomonadota; class Alphaproteobacteria; order Rhizobiales; family Xanthobacteraceae; genus Bradyrhizobium. The sequence continues at coordinate 136,031 of CAVUKM010000012.1, forward strand.
CAACTGACCTGAGAAGCCGCGGCTCGCCCAGGGCACGCCGCCCCGCAAGCGCAGCGCGTGGCAAACGTCAGGTTTCGCGGCAAAGTGAAAGAAGCGCGCCTCCGCCGGTGCAGCTGGCTTGTTTTTTGCTTGGAGTTAGTCAACCAGGACCAGCATGGACCGGAGCCAATCATGCGCGCCGTTTTTTTGCTTCTCACCCTGCTTCTCGGCCTCGCCTCGCCCGCCTTCGCCGGGGATGACGTCGCCACCGCGCAAGGTATCATCCGCTCGCAGGCCGAGGCGTTCGCCCGCGACGATGCCGCAACCGCTTACTCTTACGCGGCACCGGGAATTCACGAGATATTTCCGCAGGCGGATATTTTTTTGGGCATGGTCCAGCACAGCTACGCCCCGGTCTATCGCCACAAGAGTTTTGAATTTGGCGAAGGTCGCGCCGCCGACGGCAAGATCGCCCAGCTGGTTCGCATCGTCGACGCCGACGGCGTGCCATGGGACGCACTGTATACGCTCGAGCAGGAGTCCGACGGCAGTCTCAAGATCAGCGGCTGCGTCCTGGTCAAGGCCGGCCGGGGGGCGTGAGAGCCAAACACAATCCGTCAACCCAAACGATGCGAGGCAGGCCCCGGATCAAGCCATCGCCAGCCGCGAGCGCGAGCGGATCAGCAGTGCCGCCATGATGACGATGTTGAGCGCATTCCAGATTAGCCCGTTCAGGAACGCCGCGGCGTAAGAGCCGGACGCATCGAAGATCACGCCGGACACCCAGCCGCCGAACGACATGCCGAATACGGAGGCGAAGATCACGAGGCCGACCCGGGTCCCCGCTTCGCTGGCCGGCATCGATTCCCGGACGATGATGGCATAGCTCGGCACGATGCCGCCCTGAAACAGGCCGAACATCGCCGAGATGATGTAGAGCGAGGCAAGGCCGTCGAAGAACAGATAGAACAAGAGCGCAATGCCCTGCGCCACCGAGCCGATCAGGAGCGTGCGGATACCGCCGATCCTGTCGGCCAGGAATCCCGAGCCGATGCGGCTGACGACGCCGAAAGCCATCATCAGCGACAGCATTTCCGCGCCCCGCGCCACGCCGTAACCGAGATCGCCGCAATAGGCGACGATGTGAACCTGCGGCATCGCCATCGCCACGCAGCAGGAGATGCTGGCGATGCACAACATCACGGTCAGCGTGTTGGTCGAGAGCCGCAGGTCGACCCGCGGCGGCGCTGCGTTCTCGTGACTGCGCCGGCTCTCCGCGCCGATCTGGGCGCGCAGCAGCGCCAGCACGATCGTCATCGACACCGCGCAGAAGATCCCGATCGCGATATAGCTGGTTCGCCAGCCGGCCGTCTGGATTCCCCAATTGACCAGCGGCGGCCAAAGCGTGCCGCCGACATAATTGCCGCTGGCGACGATGGTGACGGCGAGGCCACGATAGCGTTCGAACCAGTGCGAGGCCTCCGCCATTAAAGGGGCAAAGGTCGCCGAGGTCCCCAGCCCGATCAGGAAATGCACCGCGATGAACTGCCACAACGTGGTCGAAAGCCCGGCGGCCACATAAGCAAGCCCGAGGAAGGCGATGCTCAGTCCCATCGCCACCACGATGCCAAAGCGATCGGTGATCCGCCCGGTCGCGACGCCGCCGAGGCCGAAGCCGAGCATGGTGAGCGTGAAGGCCAGCGATATCGCCCCGCGCGCGGCGGCGAATTCGCCCTGCACGACCGGCAGCACGACCACGATCGACCACATGCCGACGCTGCCGATCGAGCCGATCACCACCGCAAGCGCGAGCCTCACCCAGGCCTGACCGGAGTCCGGGATGAATGCGATGGAACCTCTGGGTGAGTCGGAAGGCGCGTGCACGGGCGGCAACTTCCCCGCCTGCAGCCTTCGGGTCAAGCAACATGGCGCGATATTGGGCATGCAGATGCACGACAACGGGTTCCGCCGTGATTCCGGGATGGTCCGAAGGACCAGACCTCAGATGTGCAATTGCACATCGGGGAATCTCGCGGCAAATCGAGATTCCGGGCTGGATGCCCGCCGCATCGCCCCGGAATGACGGCGCTCGGTGCCGCCATTAACCCTTTCCTAACCATAAACCGGGCAAAAATTGCCCAGTGAAGAAGTTGAGTGTCGTCAGCCGCGTAGAACGGGGGAGTACCCGTGGACGCCAGTGCGGTGCCTCACTTTCGGAACGGCGGCCCTTCGGCCGTCGCGCAGACGTTTGGCAACCGCGAACGGCATTCGCGGGGGGAAGCAAGTACCATGGTCGATATCACGGCAGGTCAGGGCGGCGCGTCGCCGGGAACCGGGTTCCCCAGTCTCGGTGAAATCGGCACCATCCTGAAGCGCGGCGATCTCGCGCTGGCATTCGGCATCCTCACCATTCTGGTCGTGCTGATCCTGCCGCTGCCCTCGATCGTGCTCGACCTCTTTTTGGCGATCTCGATCACGCTGTCGATCCTGATCCTGATGACGTCGCTGTTCATCCAGGCGCCGCTGGAATTCTCCTCGTTTCCGACCATCCTCCTGATTTCGACCATGCTGCGGCTGTCGCTCAACCTCGCCTCCACCCGGCTGATCCTGTCGCGCGGCCACGAGGGCACCGACGCCGCCGGCCACGTCATCGAGGCCTTCGGCAATTTCGTGATGGGCGGCAATTTCGTGATCGGAATTATCGTCTTCGCGATCCTGGTGATCGTCAATTTCGTCGTCATCACCAAGGGTTCGGGGCGCATCGCGGAAGTCGCCGCCCGCTTCCACCTCGACGCCATGCCGGGCAAGCAGATGGCGATCGACGCCGACCTCTCCGCCGGCCTGATCGATGAAAAAATCGCCAAGGAGCGACGCAAGGCACTCGAAGACGAAAGCGGCTTCTTCGGCGCCATGGACGGTGCCTCGAAGTTCGTGCGCGGCGATGCGGTGGCAGGCCTGCTCGTGGTGTTCATCAACATCGTCGGCGGAATCATCATCGGCGTGGCGCAGCAGAGCCTGAGTTTTTCCGAAGCCGCGCATACCTACACGCTGCTGACCGTCGGCGACGGCCTGGTCACCCAAATCCCGGCGCTGATCGTCTCGACCGCGGCGGGCCTCCTGGTCTCGAAAGCCGGCGTCACCGGCGCGGCCGACAAGGCGCTGATGAAGCAGCTCTCCGGCTATCCGCAGGCGCTCGGCATGTCGGCCGGCGTCATGCTGGTGCTGGCCATGCTGCCGGGCATTCCGATGGCCCCGTTCCTGGCGCTCGGCGGCGGCGCGGCGGCGCTGGCGATTTCGGCACGCAAACACAAGCGCGCGGCCACCGCGGCCGCGGCACAGGCGGCGGCGGCTCCCGCCGCGGCCGCGGCAGCCGCTGCAGCAGCCGACGAGCCGATTTCAACGGCGCTGAAGATCGACGACCTCAAGATCGAACTCGGCTACGCGCTGCTGCCGCTGGTGAACGGCCCCGACGGGACCGACCGGCTGACCGAACAGATCAAGGCGCTGCGCCGCTCGCTGGCGATCGAGATGGGATTCGTGATGCCCTCGGTGCGCATTCTCGACAACGTGCAGCTGGAGGCGAACACCTACATCATCAAGATCAAGGAAGTGGACGCGGGCACCGGGCGGATCTGGCCGAACCAGTTCATGGTCATGGACCCCGGCGGAAGCCAGGTCGACGTGCCGGGCATTCACACCACCGAGCCCACCTTCGGACTGCCGGCGACCTGGGTCGACGCCAGCCTGAAGGAAGAAGCCTCGTTGAAGGGCTATACCGTCGTCGATTCCGCGACCGTGCTCTCAACCCACCTCACCGAGCTTCTCAAGAGCAACATGTCGGACCTGCTGTCCTATGGCGAGGTGCAGAAACTGCTGAAGGATCTGCCGAAGGAACAGGGCGAACTCGTCAAGGACATCGTGCCGGCGCAGGTCACGATTTCCGGCATCCAGCGCGTTCTCCAGCTTCTGTTGGCCGAACGCATCTCGATCCGCGATCTCTCCACCATTCTCGAGGGCATCGCCGACGCGCTGGCCTTCTCGCGCAACCCGGCAACGATGGTCGAACATGTCCGCGCCCGCCTGGCGCGCCAGATCTGCGCGCAGAACACTTCGGCCAACGGCTACCTGCCGCTGATCGCGCTGTCGGCAAAATGGGAGCAGGCCTTCGCCGAGTCGCTGATCGGCCAGGGCGAGGAACGAAGTCTGGCGATGCAGCCTTCCAGGCTGTCGGAATTCATGACGGTGGTGCGCGAACGGTTCGAACAGGCCGCCCGCGAAGGCGAGGCGCCGGTGCTGGTGACCTCGGCGGCGATTCGTCCCTTCGTGCGCTCGCTGGTGGAGCGCTTCAGGGCGCAAACGACGGTACTGTCGCAGGCCGAAATCCACCCCAGGGCGCGGCTGAAGACGGTCGGCAGCGTCTGATCGCAGCTTTCATCCCGCGCAATTGAAGTTGCGTGTCATGCGCAGCAAGAGCCTTTCAAGAATTGTTCAAGACTACGCGTGACGCCGTTGCTGTCGAACTGTCGCGGCGCTACTGAGATGCCATGCTTGCTTCGCCTGCCGCATCCGATCGCCCCTGGCCTCTTCCGCTTCTCCGCTTCCTGCCTCTTCCGCTTCTGCAACCTATTCTCACTCTCATCGGCACGCAGGTCGCCAAAGCCCAGCCCGATGTCTTCTTGCGGCTCGGGCCACACGCGCTGAAGTCTTTCATCATCGACCCCACCGATCTTCCATTCGTGCTGGTGTTGAAGCCGAAACCCGAGGCGCCGTCGCTGAGCGCCTGGCGCCGCGATGACGCGCCCTATTCCCATGCCCGCATCGCAGGCACCTTCCTAGATCTGTTCGACCTGATCGATGGTTCGCTCGACGGCGATGCCTTGTTCTTCTCGCGCAAGCTGCGCGTCACCGGCGACACCGAGGCCATCGTCGCGCTGCGCAACGCGCTCGACGACGTTGACGGCGGGGTCGTGGAAAGCATCACCAAGGCTTTCGGTCCGATCGCGCCCATCGCCGCGATCACGGTCTCACATCTGCGCAGGCTCGGCGGCAGGGGAAAAATCATGAATGACGATGTCGCACCCCGGCGCCCCGAACTGGTCTGCCCGGCCGGCACGCCGGCCAGCCTGCGCACCGCGGTCGATGCCGGCGCGGACACGGTATATTGCGGCCTGCAGAATGCGACCAATGCCAGAAACTTTCCCGGACTGAATTTCTCGCCCGAGGAACTGCGAAAGTCGGTCGACTATGCCCATGCGCGGGGCAGCAAGGTTCTGCTGGCGGTCAACACCTTTCCTCCCGCGGGCCAATTCCAGCTCTGGAAGGACGCCGTCGGGATCGCCGCGTCGGTTGGGGTGGATGCCATCATCGTCGCGGACATGGGGGTTGCGGCCTATGCCTGCCGCGAATATCCGCAACTACGTGTGCATTTGTCGGTGCAGGCCGGCGCATCGTCGCCGGAAGCCATCCGCTTCCATTGCGAAGAGTTCAACATCAAGCGCGTGGTGCTGCCGCGTATTTTGACGGTCGCCGAAATCGCCGACGTCCACCGGCAGATTCCCTGTGAGATCGAGGCTTTCGTGTTCGGCAATATCGGAATGATGGCGGAGGGGCGCTGCAGCCTGACCAACTATGTCACGGGTATTTCGACCAATATGGACGGCGTGTGCTCGCCGGCGGCCGACGTCCGTTATGAAGAGGACGCCGACGGCACGCTGACCACCCGCCTGGGGTCGTTCGTCATCGACCAATACCAATGCGGCGAAAGCGGCGGCTATCCGACCATCTGCAAGGGACGATATGGCTGTTCGGCCCAGAGCGAGCCCTACTACGCGTTCGAAGAGCCGCGATCGCTGAACCTCTCGGCCTTGTTGCCTGATCTCATGCGAGCCGGCGTAACGGCCTTGAAGATTGAAGGACGCCAGCGCAGCCGTGCCTATGTGAAATCCGTCGTTGCGGCCTTTCGCCAGGCCGTTGACGAGATCATGGCGGGCAAGGAACCGGCGCTGGCCGATCTGATCGCGCTCACCGAGGGTCATAAGGAGACCCAGGGCGCCTTTCAGAGCAAGAGCTGGAGATAATCGAGCATGAGCGGCGCGCGAACCGAGCTGACGCTTGGCCCAAACCTGTTCAACTGGACGCCCGAGAGATGGCGCGATTTCTATTTCCGGATCGCCGACGAAGCGCCGGTGGGCGTCGTCTATCTCGGTGAAACCATCTGCTCCAAACGCGCGCCGCTGTTCACTGACTATTATGCGGCGGTCGGCGAACGGCTTGGCGCGGCGGGCAAGATCGTGGTGCATTCGACGCTTGGCGAGACCGCTTCACGGGTCGATCGCCGGCTGGTCAGCGATGTCTGCGAGGGAACGTCTGATCTGATCGAGGCAAACGACGCATCGGCGGCGTTCCATCTGCGCGGGCGGCCGCACCACATCGGCCCGCTGATGAACGTCTATAACGAGGAAACCTTGCGCTTTCTTGCGGGCAAGGGCGCACGGAATATCTGCCTCCCGATCGAACTGCCGTTTTCAGCAACCCGCGTGATCTGCGCCGCCGCGGCAGCGCAGAAGGTGACGATCGAGGTTCAGGTCTTCGGCCGTCAGTCGCTGGCGCTTTCGGCTCGGTGCTATCATGCCCGGGCGCACGGCCGCACCAAGGATACCTGCCGGTTTGTCTGCGAGAATGATCCGGACGGACTGGTGCTTACGACGCTCGAGCGAACCCCCTTTCTTGTCGCCAATGGCGTGCAGACACTGTCCTACGAGTATCTCAATCTTGTGCAGGAAATCCCGGCCCTCAAGGCGGCCGGCGTGCTTCGGTACCGGCTATCCCCGCACAGCTGCGACATGGTGCAGGTCGCAAACACCTTTCGCAGCGCCCTTGACGGGACCTTGGCCGCCGGGGAGGCATTGGCGCGTCTCGAGGAATTGCCTATCGATGCACCCTTTTCGAATGGCTTCCACCATGGCCGGCCGGGCCACGGCTGGTCCGTCCTCGATACAGATGTCCGATCCTGACCCGCGGAAGGCGAGCCATCGTTTTGGTGCCTCGGCGGCGATCCGTCGCTTCCGGTCGGGCGTCTGGTCCGACCGGGAGCAAATCAGTGCCGCCGGCGGCATGCTTTTTCGCCACAGGCAAATGATTTCTTGATTTGCGGGTTCCCGTGCCATTTGGGAACGGAAAGCCAATTTTGACCGTACAATATTGAAATAATTACATTTTTTTGTAATATTCGAGTTTCCAGCCGAAAACCCCGGTCGCGGGTAATCACGTATGATCACTGCTTTGTGATCGCCCCTTAGGAACCCAAAGCCGAATCCCCACGTTTCCTGTCGTGAGATGTTGAACCTGCCGGCGGGCCATCAAGACCAATCCGCAAGAAGCAGGTCGCAGGAGGCTTCGATGAACCACTCGATCTACAGCGCAGATCGCTCGACCCACCTCAAGATCGTGGTGGTGGCGCTCGTGGCTGGCATCGCGGTGTTGGGCTTCGGCATCTCGGCTCGCAGCATTTCGGATGACGGCTATACGCAGACCGCGCGCGTCATCAAGGCCGGCAAGCCTGTGGCCGTTACCAGTTCTGGCGCGTCGGTTGTGCGCTGATGATTTTTGCGAATTCACGCGGCTCTTTACCAGCCCCCCAAAGGCCGCGTGAGTACTAGAAGACCCAACTACCCCCAAGTTGGCCAAGACGACCGAAAACGCCCGCTCCCCACGGGCGTTTTCTTTTTGGGGGATCGTAACCGCCGCAACGCAAGTGCGCGCTCGCTTTGCCTGCCGAAGCTGAAAGCAGGGGCTCAGCGGCCGGATGCCGGCGCCGCTGGCGGAACGGCCTCGATCAGCTTGCCGCTGAAAACCGGCGCCGAATGCGGATTGCCGTCCGGCGATCCGCCGGCCTGCTCGACCGTGACCGCAAAGGTCGCCGCCTTGACCATGCCGGAATCAAACGACGCCAGCCCCGGTCGCGAGGTGAAGTCGCCCGCGCCGATCACGCCCAGCGAGCGCGGCCGCGGCAGCTTGTCCGAGATCAGCCAGAGTTCGAAGCTCTTGCCGGGCTCGGCGAAAGCGCCGACCTTGCGAACCGTGAAACTCCTGGTGGCGCCGTCAACCGTAAGAATGAACGCGGGTGAGCCGCCTTCCTTCTGCAGCACCGCAACATATTGGGCCGAAAGCGCCGGGGCCGGCGGGGCCTTTGCCTCGACCACTTGCGTCCGCGGCCGTGGCCGCATCCGGTCCGGAAGCAAATCCGGCATCATGAGCCCGACCCCGATCATCGCCACCAGAACTGCTGCGATGGCTGAAGTGACGCTCGCAACCCTGCGCCAGCGCCTGGCGTTCGCGGTCAGGCGGATGATGCTGGAATTGTCGACCACGGCGGCCGGCTCCTCGACGGCAGCGGCGACGGGTGGCGGAGGCGGCTCGGGCAGCACGATCGGCGCCTGCGGTTCGGAATGGCCCACGGCGGTTCGGATCTTTTCCCAGACCTCGGGCCGCGGCTCGACCGATCCGACCATCTGGTTGAGGGCGCCGAGCTTGTGCTGCCACGCCTCGACGATCATCGTGAAGTCCTTGTCGACGGACATCATGCTCTCGACCTGCGCGCGCTCATCGGCATCGAGAGTGCCGAGCGCATATTCCGCGGCGAGCGCGATATGGTCGTCGCTGTAGGCCATCATTTAAAGCCCGAGGCACTCCCTGATGTCCGCCATGCTGCGGCGCAGCCACGTCTTCACCGTATTCACCGGCGCCTCAAACTTCGCCGCCAGCTGCTCGCGGCTCCAGCCATTGTAATAGGCCAGCAACACGAGCTTCTGCCGATCCGGCTCCAGACGGCCGACGCACTCCAGAAGCCGCTTCAACTCTTCCGTCATTTCGCGACGTGCCAGCGGATCGGGCGTGTCGGCAGCCACTTCCATGGCCGCCGGTTCCTCTTCGATCGAAACCTCGCCGCGCTTGCGTACGACGTCGATGGCGCGATTCCTTGCGATCGACGCCATCCACGTGATCGGCGAAGACAGGCCGGGATTGAACTGTCCGGCGCTGTTCCAGATCTTGACGTAGGCCTCCTGGATGACCTCCTCCGCGAGATCCTGACGCAGCAAGATACGAACCACCACGCCAAAGAGTTTCGCCCGCGTGGCGGCATAAAGGCGCTCAAAAGCGGCCTCATCCCCCTTCGCAACAGCGGCAATCAGCCAAACCAGCTCAGCTGGCGTCAGCATTCAGCGTCCCCAAAATCGCGATACCTCATCGCCTCTGTTCACGGAGCGGCAGTACATGCGGTGTCGTATCATATCTTGGGCCAAATCGGTCCACCAAGAAAGCGGTGGCCAGCCCTGTGGACAGGGCCCTGGAGTCGCCAGGAAAACACGCAGAAAAACCCGGACCTCGCGGTCCGGGTTTTGGCAATCCTGGCATCGTTGAGGAAAGAAGAAGGCTTCAGGCCACTCCAAGCCGGGCGCGCATCAGGCCGATGCTGTCGAGATCGGCCTGTTCGCGGGCGTTCTCTTCAGCCCGCTCGCGCGCCTGATCGCGCTCGTCCAGCAGTTCGACCTTCTTGAGTTCGTCGAAGGCTTCACCCAGGAGGCTTTTTGCGTCTTCCAGCTGAACACGCAGTTCGTCGGCGGAACGGGTCAGATTTTCCCGCCGCTGGATTGCCGCCTTGGCATAGGTCGGGTAGGCGAAGTGCGTGGGATCGTTGATCCCGGCGCGCTCCTGTTCGCTCTGAATTTCGCGCTCCAGGTCGACCGACATACGTTGGAAATCGGCGATCATGCCTTCGATCTGGGCGACCCTTCGGCGCTTTTCGTCGACCTGAAATTTCTTCAGGCGGATCAGCGTTTCGCGTGACTTCATCAACTCATACTCCCCAGAAGTCCCTATCTGGATACGGGATGGCGCCGGCTCCCCCGGGGGCCCCGCCGGCATTGCAGCTTATGTGGCGCGGATGATGGCCTGACAAAGTTAGCGTTCCGTTTCCAAATCCCTAAGGATTTGCTCCAGCTGACGATAACCCTCGTTGAGGCCAGTCACTTCGTCCTTGGCCTGGCGCAGAAAGCCTTCCAGCGGTTCGTGCAGCCGGATCGCCTCGTCGACCTCGGGGCTGGAGCCGGCGCGATAGGCCCCCAGCCGGATCAGTTCCTCCATATCGGCATAGGTCGCCATCACCTGACGCCCCCTGGTGATGACCGGCAGGTAGGCCGGATCGGCCGATTTCGGCATCGTGCGCGACACCGACTTGAGGATATTGATCGCCGGAAAACGCCCGCGCTCGGCGATCGCCCGTTCCATCACCACATGGCCGTCCAGAATGCCGCGGACCGCATCCGCGATCGGTTCATTGTGGTCGTCGCCGTCGACCAGCACCGTGAAGATTCCGGTAATGGTGCCGGCGCCGGTCCCCGGGCCGGCGCGCTCAAGCAGCTTCGGCAGTTCGGTGAACACGGTCGGCGTGTAGCCCTTGGCGGTCGGCGGCTCGCCCGCCGACAGGCCGATCTCGCGCTGGGCCATGGCGAAACGGGTCACCGAGTCCATCAGACAAAGCACATCCTTGTCTTCATCTCGAAAAAACTCCGATATCGCCAACGTCAAATATGCCGCCTGCCGCCGCATCAATGCCGGCTCGTCGGAGGTGGCCACCACCACGACGGAGCGCGCCAATCCCTCTTCCCCGAGGTCGTCCTGCAGAAATTCCTGCACCTCGCGGCCGCGTTCGCCGACGAGACCGATCACGGTAATATCGGCATCGACATTGCGCGCCAGCATCGACAGCAAGACCGATTTGCCGACGCCCGAGCCGGCGAAGATGCCGAGCCGCTGGCCGCGGCAACAGGTCAGAAAGGTATTGAGCGCCCGCACGCCGAGATCGAGCGGAGCGCCGACACGCTTGCGCGAATGCGCCGGCGGCGGCGCGTTGCGAAAGGGTATCGGCGACGGCCCTTGCGGCAACGGCCCCTTGCCGTCGATCGGTTCGCCCATCGCGTTGAGCACGCGGCCAAGCCACAGCGGCGACGGCCGCACCTGGCTGGCGGCGTTGGCGATGACGGCGCGACAGCCGCGCCTGACCCCTTCAAGGCCGGCAAACGGCATCACCACGGCGTTGTCGCCGGTGAAGCCGATCACTTCGGAGGGGATAAAGCGGTTGCCGCCGGTCTCGATGACGATGCGGGCGCCCACCGACATCGCGTGAATCGGTCCGGCGATCTCGACCATCAGGCCGCGTACGCCCACCACACGGCCATACATATTGACGCCATCGATATCGCTGATCTGTTCGGCAAGCGCCTTCATTGCGAAAACCTTAAGTTTTCGCGCATTTGGAACCGTCCCTTAACTTGGTGTTTACCCGCATCGTTAATCATTACGACACTGTCTTTGGTGACTGAGCGCGCTTGACCGTCAGAACGAAGGTCGAGTCGTAAGAGTTGGTTAGGCCCGCCTCTTAATGTAGAACTTGAACGGAAACGGATACAAAAAGCTGCCTCGACGCAATATCTTAGGGCGATTCGTAAAAAATTGCACTGATAGAGCTTGCGAACCGGAATCAGATTTTGTTAACCATATGCCGTCAGGATCCGAATCAGTTGTTCAAAGGCGTTTTGAGTGCCGCAAGTGCGGCCGACCTGACGCCCGGAGCGGCGACTATAGGGGACTGGCATGCGCGTATTGCTGATAGAAGATGACAGCGCCGTCGCGCAGTCTATCGAACTGATGCTTAAATCCGAGAGTTTCAACGTCTATACGACGGATCTCGGTGAAGAAGGCGTCGATCTCGGAAAACTCTACGACTACGACATTATCCTGCTCGATCTCAATCTGCCCGACATGTCCGGCTACGACGTGCTCAAGCAGCTGCGGGTATCGAAGATCAAGACACCCATTCTGATCCTCTCCGGCCTCGCCGGCATCGAGGACAAGGTCAAGGGTCTCGGCGTCGGCGCCGACGACTACATGACCAAGCCCTTCCACAAGGACGAACTGGTAGCGCGCATCCATGCGATCGTGCGCCGCTCCAAGGGCCACGCCCAGTCGGTGATCCAGACCGGCGATCTCGTGGTCAATCTCGACACCAAGACGGTCGAGGTCGGCGGCCAGCGCGTGCATCTGACGGGCAAGGAATACCAGATGCTGGAGCTGCTCTCGCTCCGCAAGGGCACGACGCTCACCAAGGAGATGTTCCTCAACCATCTCTATGGCGGCATGGACGAGCCGGAACTGAAGATCATCGACGTCTTCATCTGCAAGCTTCGCAAGAAGCTCGCCAACGCCTCCGAAGGCCGCAACTTCATCGAGACCGTGTGGGGCCGCGGCTATGTGCTGCGCGAGCCGCACGAGCATGAGGAACGCATTCCCGCCTGATCAGCTCTTAGTGCGGAGCCTGTTTGGCTCACTCCTCCCAGACTGAACCCCGCCGCAAATGGCGGGGTTTTTGTTTGTGGATTGAAGCGGCTGTCGCGTGCGCCGACGGAAAGTTCATGCCACGCTGCCGCGGGACTGACTCGGGGGCCTTCGATGATCCTTCAATCACTGGCCGGACTACCGGCGTTCCTGGTCTATTTTTGTACGGCCATTTTCGTCGTCGTGGTCTATCTTTTCGCCTATACCCGCGTCACGCCGCACGACGAATTCAAGCTGATCCGCGACAACGATCCGGCGGCCGCGATCGCACTTGGCCTGAGCCTGCTCGGCTTCGTGCTGCCGGTGGTCAGCGCCATCGCCCATTCCGCCAATGTGGTGGATTGCCTGATCTGGAGCCTGATCGCCCTGATCGTCCAGATCGTGGTCTATTATGTCGTCAAGATACCGGTGCCGAACCTGTCGGCGAAGATCGCGGCGGGCGAACTCGCGGCGGCGATCTGGCTTGGGCTCGCCTCGCTCGCCGCCGGCGCGCTCAACGCCGCCTCGATGATCTACTGATCATGGCAAGCCAACCCAACCGGGAATTCGGCAAGCGCAGACCGGCAGTGGTCGCGCTCGCCTCGGCTCAACCGGTCAAACGCTCCCGGCATGTGGCGCTTCTCCTGATGGGTACGCTGGCGGTCGGGGGCGGCGCCTATGCGCTGATGCCGGGAGAGAATTGCGAACCGGCGGGCGCTGGAATGGCAGGGCCGGCATTGCCACAGACCGGCACGGCGTGCCCGCCGCGGGGATCATCCTCCAGCGGGGGCCATGGCGGCTCGGGCGGATCGTGGTCGCGCAGCAGCTTCTACGGCGGCGACCCCGCATCAAACCATTCGTCATCCGGCACGTCCGCCGAGTCCGGTTCGGGCGGCGTAACGCGCGGCGGATTCGGCGGGTTTGCGCGGGCGTTCGCGGCGCATTTTTCCGGTGGCTGAGGCTAGCGATACTTTCGTGCGCCGCCCGATCCTGCGGGATTTGCGGCTTTGGCTTGCCGCGCGCCGGCGCGCATGCCTAAATGTTACGCGATAATCCGACAGCGAATCCGCTCCGAGGCCGTCAGATGAAACCTTCGCGCCGCGCCGTCCTGACGATGATGGGGAGCGGCGCCATGGGCGCTGGATCGATGGGATTTGTCGAACGACGCGACTGCGGCCCCGGATTCCTTCGTGAGGTGACGCGCGGCATCGACGGTCGCCCCGTCGCGACTTGCCTGGGCGCCTCCCATGGCGGCTTCGGCCGCCGGCCGCATCGGTTCCATGGGCATGGCCATGCCCATGGTTGCGGTTAGCGCCGTCGGTGAAGCGCATCACCTGCCATGAACGCGACGACTGGCGGGCCACTGCCGAGGCGACCGGGTTTGATTTTCACACCATGGACGGCGAGCGCTACTGGGACGAGCGCGCCTTTTACGCATTCTCGCTCGACGAAATCGAACAGCAAATCGAGGCGCCAACGGGTGAGATCGATGCGATGTGCCTCGAACTCGTCGGCCGCGCGATCAAGGACGAAACGTACCTGCGCCGGCTGAGGCTACCGGAAACCTTCTGGCCGCTGATCCGCGATAGCTGGCACCGCGACGACGGCAGCCTCTACGGCCGGCTCGACCTCAGCTTCGACGGGCGCACCCCTGCCAAACTCCTGGAATATAACGCCGATACGCCGACCTCGATCTTCGAGGCAGCGGTCTTTCAATGGACGTGGCTCGAACAAGGGGTCGAGCGGCATATCCTCAGGCCCGATGCCGACCAGTTCAATTCGATCCACGAGCGTTTGATCGACGCCTGGAAGACCCTCGCCAACGGAACCCACCTTCACCTGACCGGAACAACCGGCAACACCGAGGACGCAGGCACGCTGGCCTATCTAGAGGATACGGCAAGACAAGCCGGCCGTGAGACCACATTGCTCGATATCGAGGCCATCGGCTGGCGCAACGGCGGCGGCTTCGTCGATCTCGACAATCGCGAGATCAAGCTTGCGTTCAAGCTCTATCCCTGGGAGTGGATGTTTCGCGACGCATTTGGCGAGAAGCTCGCGGCGGCGCCAACGCGCTGGATCGAACCGCCGTGGAAGGCGATCCTTTCCAACAAGGGCGTGCTGGCCCTGCTGTGGGAGATGTTTCCCGGTCATCCCAATTTGCTGCCGGCATTCTTCGATGACGATCCGAACAGCGCGAGCCTCGGCAACTCCTTCGTGCGCAAGCCGCTGTATTCCCGGGAGGGGGCCAACACCGCGCTGGTCCGCGAAGGCGTGACCGTCGCCGAGCAGCAAGGCCCCTATGGTGCCGAAGGTTTCATTCGCCAGGCGCTGGCGCCGCTGCCGAATTTTTCCGGTCAATACCCCGTGCTCGGGAGCTGGCTGGTCGATCATACCCCGTGCGGATTATCGATCCGCGAAGATGAAAATCCGATCACCGGCAACACGTCGCGCTTCCTGCCGCACGCGATCCTGTAAACGAAGTGCGCGGTCTTTTCGCGTCGCGGAAATCGGCGGCTGCGCTCTATCGCGACGCCAGGGCGACCGCCCTCACCGGCTGTGCCATGGCCATTGCGACGCCCGGCTTCGCCGTACGGGTGGCGTTCGGGCGATAAAGTCCGCGCTTCTCCGAATAGGGCTTGAAGGCGTCCGAAATGCCGACCACGGATTCGGCTGCGCCGAGCACCATGAAGCCATCGGGCTCGATTACCTTCGCAAGACGCTCGAAGATGCCGGCTTTGGTATCCTGGTCGAAATAGATCAGGACGTTCCGGCAAAAGACCACGTCGAACGTTCCGAGATGGCCGAAGTCGTGAAGCAGGTTCAGCTGACGATGCTGCACCATGGCGCGGATATCCGCATTAAGCTGCCACAGCTCACCGACTTGCGTGAAATGCTTTACCAGCAACTGAATGGGCAGCCCGCGCTGGACCTCGAACTGGCTGAACAGGCCGGCCCTGGATTTCTCCAGGACGCCTTGCGACAAATCGGTCGCGACAATTTCAATCCGCCAACCCGCCAGCGTCGCGCCCAGCTCCTTCAGGCACATCGCGATCGAATAGGGCTCCTGTCCGGTCGATGACGCCGCGCACCAGATGCGCAGGGTATGCCGGTTCGCACGCGCCTGCAGCAGCGCCGGAAGCATCGTCTCACGCAGATGATCGAACGGAATCTTGTCACGGAAGAAAAAGGTCTCGTTGGTGGTCATCGCCTCGACCACCTCTGCCGTCAGCGCCTCCGCCGATCCGGTCCTCATCTTCTGGGCGAGTTCGCTGATTCCCGGCAGCCCCATTCTTCGTGCCAGCGGGAGCAGCCGGCTCTCGACCAGGTATTGCTTGTCGGCAGACAGATCCAGTCCGGATCGCTCTTTCAGAAGCTTGCGCAGGAACTCGTAATCCGACGGCGTCACGAGCGATCTCCTGCGAACAAGCGAACCAGCTTCGGCGCGATCTGACCGAGCGGCAGAACGGCCGCGCAAATGCCGGCATTCGCAGCCGCGCCCGGCATTCCCCAGACTACGCTGGAAGCTTCATCTTGGGCGATCACACTTCCGCCGGCGGCGACAATTTCCCTGCCGCCGCGCATCCCGTCCGAGCCCATGCCCGTCAGCACGACAGCCAGCGTGGCGCCCTGCCAGACGTCGATCGCCGAGGCGAACAGCGGATCGACGGCAGGCTTGCAGAAATTGACCGGCGGCCCGTCGTCGAGGGCGATCACGGCCTCGGTGCCATGCCGCGTGACGCGCATATGGCGGCCGCCAGGCGCGAGATAGATATGGCCCGCCTTGACAACCTCGCCATCGATGGCTTCACGCGCCGGCCGATGGCTCGCGCGCGCCAGATGCTCGGCGAGAATCGTCGTGAAGGTGGGCGGCATATGTTGCGTGATGAGCACGGGGAACCGGTCGATTACCGCCCCGATCTCGCCGACCAGGCTCATCAGCGCCTGCGGACCGCCTGTCGAAGAACCGATCAATAGCACGCGCGGATTTTGCGTGCTGAAGCTGCGCCGCAACAGCGGCGGGCTCGGGGTCGGCGCCCGGGACTGCGGCTCGCGGCCACGATCGAGGACTGACGCCAGGTGCAAGGAAGGAGCCGCGGCAGCGCGGCGAGCCTTGGCACCGAGATGACGGATCTTCTGCACGAGATCATGACGAAAAATCTCGGCCGCGGCAGGTTCGCGGGTGCTTTCCGGTTTGGGAATGTAGTCCGATGCGCCGAGTGAGAGCGCCTTGAAGCTGATCTCCGCGTTGCGGCGGGTCAGGGTCGACGCCATGATGATGATGAGGTTGCGTTTCTTTGCCAGCAGCAACGGCAGCGCCGAAATGCCGTCGAGGTCCGGCATTTCGATGTCGAGCACGGCGACATCGGGATTGATGCGCTCGATCTGGTTGACGGCGTCAAGACCGGTGCGCAACGATGCCGCGACGACAATGTCTGGTTCGGAAGCGAGCCAGCGGGAGATCATCCCCCTGATGACGACGGAGTCATCGACCACCATCACCCGCAGCGGTTCCTGCTGCATCGGATGCGGGGTCGCAGAACTTGTCAACGCAACACTCATTACTCACCAGGAACTCAAGCGGCACTAAGGAAACTATATCGCCGAGGGCTCGCGAGCCTCCGGATGGAGCAGGTCAAATCAGATCAGACCTACTTCCTGGAACTTGGCGGTAACGATGTCCTTGTCGAACGGCTTCATGATGTATTCGTTGGCACCGGCATGAAGCGCGCGCGCGATGTGAGCGACATCGTTTTCGGTGGTGCAGAACACCACCTTGGGCTGGTCGCCGCCCGGCATGCGGCGGAGATTGCCGAGGAATTCATATCCGTCCATGACGGGCATGTTCCAGTCGAGCAGGACCGCCTCGGGCATTCCGCGCCTGCAGACCTCGAGCGCCTTCTCGCCGTCTTCGGCTTCGACAATCTGGAAATCCAGTCCTTCCAGGATACGCCTTGCGACCTTTCGGATGACGCTGGAGTCATCCACGACTAGACATGTTTTCATTTTTGCCTCTGCTCCTAGATATCCCTACGGGACATTTCCATGATGCTTGCGTCGCGCCCCACCTGCCGTTGATTTCATGCCGCCATCATGTCTGGCACCAGTTCGAGGACCCGATCGACGTCAAGGACGACCATCAACTGCCCGTCGAGGCGATGTACGCCGCCGGCGAGCTTGGCCATGCGGGGGTCGAGGTTGACGGGGTTTTCCTCCCGTCCGTCGTCGGGCAGCCTGAGCACTTCGCCGATCTGATCGATCAGGAGGCCATAGGATTCGCCGCGCAGGTCGACGCCGACCGCCATCGGCGGCTTGCCGTCGTCGTTCTTGGGCAGGCCCAGACGGGCACGCATGTCGATCACGGTGACGATGCGGCCGCGCAGATTGAGTACGCCTGCGATCTCGCGCGACGACAGCGGAACGCGGGTCAGACGCTCCGGCATGAACACGTCCTGCACGCGCGAGATCGGCAGGCCGAACAGCTGGCCTCCAATCAGGGCGGTGACGTATTCGGCGACGGCGCCTTCGATGTTTTCGGTTTTGCTGGTCATACTTTGATCCTTGTGCCCCGTCTCAACTTTTTCATGCCCCGGCTGACTCATGCCGCCTCCCGGTTCATCTCGGCGGTCTGTTCCTTCAGCGCCGCGATCAGGCCGGGACGATCGAACTTGGCGACGTAATCATAGAAGCCGGCCTGCCGCCCGCGCTCGATCGCCGCCGGCGATACCAGCGAGGACAATGCGATGATCGGCATTGAGCTCAGATGCGCGTCGGCCCGGATCGTCTCGGCGAATTCGAATCCGTTCATCTCGGGCATTTCGATGTCGGTCAACACCACGTTGAATGGCTGACCGGAACGCAGCGCCGCCAGGCCTTCCTGCGCGCTGGTCGCAACCCGCACCTTGTAGCCCGCCGCCTTCAACACCGGCGCCAGCATGTTGCGGAAGAACGCCGAGTCATCGACCAGCAGCACCGACTGGGCGGTTAGCGAGGGGCGCATCTCCTTGCGGCTGAACCAGTCGGAGAAAGCCATCGGCAGGAAGTGGCCGACGTCGATCACCTCGGTGGCCTGTCCCTTGATCACGGCAGAGCCGAGGATGCCCTCGTCCGAGCCT
This sequence comes from uncultured Alphaproteobacteria bacterium, assembly GCA_963742085.1. GTDB lineage: Bacteria > Pseudomonadota > Alphaproteobacteria > Rhizobiales > Xanthobacteraceae > Bradyrhizobium. The sequence continues at coordinate 154,498 of CAVUKM010000012.1, forward strand.
GCAACCTCGATGTGGAGGCGTTCCTCGACGATGTCGATGATCTCGTCGACCACCAGCCCCATCGAGCGGCCGTCGTCGGCGAACACCAGGATCGGCTGGGTACCCGCGGTCTGGACGCTGACCCCGTTCATCTGAACGAGCGGCATCAGCTGGTCGCGGTATTGCACCATATGGCGGCCGTTGGAGAGTTCGATCTTGTCGGCGGCGATCTCTTCAAGACGGGTCACCAGGCCCAACGGCACGGCCTTGGGCTGCGTGGAGCCGGCGCGGAACACCAGCAGCGAGGTCAGCTGCTCGGCCGCATTGGCGCGCATCGCGGCATTCTCGTCGGCGATTTCGTGGGAGGCCGAACCGGAGGCGCCGAGGGCCTTGGCAATGCCGTTGGGATCGATGATCATGATGACCGCGCCATCGCCCAGAATGGTGTTGCCGGAGAACATGTCGATGTGACGCAGCTTGGTCGACATCGGCTTGACCACGATTTCCTCGGTGTGGAACACGCCATCGACCACGATGCCGAAGGTCTGGCTGCCTACTTGCGTGACGACGATGAAGCCGTTCTCCGGGTCGGAGGAGGAGCCGTCATCGATCTTGAGCAGCTTCTTCAGGTGCATCAGCGGCAACAGCTTGTTGCGCAGCCGCAATACCGCGGTGTCCTTGATCCGCTCGATGCGGTGTTCGGAATTGGCGCGCGCCCGCACCAGTTCGACCACCGAAAGCTGCGGGATCGCGAAGCGGTCGCCGCCGGCCTCGACGATCAGCGCCGAAACGATAGCGAGCGTCAGCGGGATCTTGATGGTGACGGAGGAGCCTTCACCGGCCACCGACTTGATGTCGATGGTGCCGCCGATCTGGTCGATATTGGTGCGCACCACGTCCATGCCGACGCCGCGGCCGGACACGCTGGTCACGGCGGCTGCGGTCGAGAAGCCGGGCGCGAAGATGAACTTGTGGATCTGCGCTTCCGTCATCTTCTCGAGTTCGGCCTCGCTGACCAGGCCGTTGGCAACCGCCTTGGCCTTGATCTTCTCGGTATTGAGGCCGCGGCCATTGTCGGCGATGCAGATGATGATGTGACCGCCTTCATGATAGGCGGATAGCCTGATCGTGCCCTGCTCCGGCTTGCCGGCGGCCGCCCGCTCGGCCGGGGTCTCCAGCCCGTGATCGGCCGAGTTGCGCACCATATGGGTCAGCGGATCCTTGATCAGATCGAGCACTTGCCGATCGAGTTCGGTGTCGGCGCCGTGCATCTCCAGTTCGATCTGCTTGTGAAGTTCGCTGGAGAGATCGCGGACGATGCGCGGCAATTTCTGCCACGCGTTGCCGATCGGCTGCATTCGCGTCTTCATGACGCCTTCCTGCAGTTCGGCGGTGACGTTCGACAGCCGCTGCAGCGGAACCTTGAATTCGGTATCCTCGTTGCGTCGCGAGATCTCGAGAAGCTGGTTGCGCGTCAGCACCAGCTCCGACACCATCGTCATCAGGTGTTCCAGCGTGTCGACGTTTACCCGGATCGACTGGTTGGCGACCCGATCGCCTTCAGTGGCCTCCACTTCGACAGCTGTTTTTTTCGCAGCCGGCTTCGACCCTTTCGCAGGCGCCGCGCGCTGTTCGGGCTCCGGCTCACGCGACGGCTTGGCACTGACCTTGGGCGCGGGCGGCGGGGCAATTTCGGGGGCCGACGGCGGGGCGAGGTCGGCCTCGGTCTCGCGGAAGGCGCGCTCAAGCTCGTCGAGCGACACTTCGCCAGGTCGCAGTTCGCGCTCCAGCACCTGGAATGCCAGCGTGCCCTGCACGCTTGGCTTGGCGGCAGGCGGCGCGGCGGCGACCGGCTCGGAGGCTGCCGGCGCCGGCATGGCCTCGCCGCCGCCCTCGGCCAATTGATGAAGTTTTACGATCAGATCCTGATCGTTGCCCTCCGGTTCGGCCTCGGTGGCTTCAAGTCCGCCGAGAATTTCCTTGATCCGATCGATGCTGCTCAGGATCAGCGTCACTGCTTCCGCCGTGACCGGCATTCCGTCGCGGAACTTGCCCATCAGCGTCTCGCCGGCATGAGCCAGCGCTTCGAGGCGCGGCAAGCCCAGGAAACCGCAAGTTCCCTTGATGGTATGAACAAGACGGAAGATGTTATCCAGGATCTTGGCGTTGTTCGGATCCTGCTCGAACCGCACCAGCTGATTGTCGACGGTGTCCAGGCTTTCGCTGGTCTCCGTCAAAAACTCTCGCAATAAATCATCCATGAAATCTGGCCTTCACCCCACGGGCGTGCGACGTCGACACGCCATTCCGAGTTTGGCCAGCTTCTATGCAAAGCGTTTAATATTGGTTGAGCAAATGGAAAAGAACGGGTTCAACAAATAGATAAGAGCGCTCGGTTCAATCCGAGGGAACCGGTAAACCATTGGTTAACCATCATTCCGCCCCTGGAGCAGTTTCTGGGAGCACGATTTCCGGTTTGCCCCAGCAGAATACCGCCTACCCAACGACTGCGCTTCAGGAAGCGGTCACCACCACCGCATCGCCTTCGGGCGCCAGCTTCACGCCGAGCCCGCAAGATTGGGCCAAAAGCCGCGTGTAATAGGGCTGCACCGCATGCGCATCGATCGTTGAGAGATGGCCCGAGCTCAGGAGATCGGCAATATTTTGCGGCATGCGGGCATTCAGCCCGCTGGCGACGACACGAAAGCCCAATCCATCGCCCTCGCCGATCGGATCGACCGTGAGCACGCCGCCACGCGGTATCGTCTGCTGGGCGATCACCATCATGTTCAGGAGCAGCTTGACCCTGTTTTTCGGCAACAACAGGCGCGGCAGATTCCACGCAATCGTCGTCTTGCCGTCCTCGAGATGCCCTCGCGCCATCGCCTGCGCGTCGCCCAGATCGATCTGGGCGCCCGACGATCCGGCGGCCCCAAATGCCAGGCGGCAGAACTGCAGGCGTGCCGACGCGGTCTTGGCGCTCTTGCGGATCAAATCGAGGGCGAATTCGCGGTCTTCCGGCTTTGGATTGTCGTCAAGGACCTCAAGCCCATTGACGATCGCACCCACCGGACTGATGAGATCGTGGCAGACCCGGGAACATAGCAACGCCGCCAGCTCGAGGGCATCGGGGGCGGGACCGGGAGACGGGGCACCAGACATATAAGATGTTCCTGAAAATCGATGACAAGCGCGGATATGGCGAATCACGCATGCTCGGTTCGCTTGATACACTGCGGACGCGCGTGCTGCCAACACACGGCAGGGCGGACGCCGCCATGCTGGCGCGAAAACCTGCAGGCAGAGACAGGCTTATATGAGGCCCGCCAATGAATAAGGCATGTTCGTCCGGTCCGTTGATCGAGGCCGACACCGCGGCCGCGCTGATGGAACCGCTGACCGAACTCGTCGCCAGGGCCGGAGCGGCTATCCTGGCCGTCAACCGCGCCGCCATGCGGGTCGACGGCAAGGCCGACGGATCGCCGGTGACGGAAGCGGACCTCGCCGCCGACCGCATCATCTGCGACGGCCTCGCGCGGCTCGCCCCCGGGGTCCCGGCCCTGTCCGAGGAACGCGCGCACCTGGCAACGCCGCCTTACGAAGGCAGTTTCTTTCTGATCGATCCGCTCGACGGCACCAAGGAATTTGTCGCAGGCCGTTCCGAATTCACGGTCAATCTCGCGCTGGCGACGAATGGAACGCCGCTGTTGGGCATTGTCGGCGCCCCCGCGCTTGGATTGATCTGGCGCGGCCTCGTCGGTCGCGGCGCAGAGCGGCTGACGATGGAGGCCGGGACCATGCGGGCCGAGCCTGTCCATACCCGCCCCCTCCCGCCGCCCGGCAGCCCCTGGATGGTGGCGGTCAGCCGCTCGCATGGCGATGCGAGAACCGAAGCCTTTATAGCGGGCAGGCCCGGCGCCATCCGCCAGACGCTCGGCTCGTCGGTCAAATTCTGCCGGCTGGCCGAAGGTACGGTCGATATCTATCCGCGCCTTGCCCCGACCCACGAATGGGACATCGCCGCCGGACACGCCATCGTCATCGCGGCCGGTGGCAAGATCACCGACCCGCAGGGGGCCGGCCTGCGGTTCGGCAAAGGCCAAAAGGATTTCATCGTCCCGGGCTTCATCGCCTGGGGCGATCCCTCGGCGGCCGGCTGAGCGCGGCGACATCCCTATTGCGCCAGATCCCGCTCGAGCGCCGGCCAACGCGAATTCGCCAGTTTCAGGAGACGCTCCGAATCCGCGGCAAAGGCGTCCCGGTTCTCCTCGCGCCCGAACAGATAGAGCCGTTCGCCGGAAACCAGCCAGAACCGCGGGTTACCGGCAACCGGAACCCCGCGCGCCAGATCGACCGGGTCGTAGCCGCCGAACCGGGGACCGTAAATGTCGGGATGGGCGACAAAGGACGCGCGGTTGCCCTCGTTGCGGAAGCGCCAGACCACGCCGGCTGCGGACGCCTCGAACTCCGGCAGGCCGACCATGGGGCGGGCATCGACAAAATACGCCACGGGGTCGTAACCCTCGATCGCCAGACCGCTGAAACGGTTGGCGACGACGCGTTCGGTGGTCGCGGCCCAGGCCGCCAGCCCCGAACCGCCGGGTTCGCCAGGGTTCACCGGCAAGAGGCTTGCCAGCAGGCCGATAACGGCTATTCCGGGGCGAAAATGTATTCGGGACCGGCTGCCGTTTCTTTCCTGCCGTTGTGCCGTCATAGTTGGTTCCGATAACATCCGAGTCGGGGGAAACCGGTGCAGCCTAAAGCCATGCTTGTCAGCGTCAGGTTAAGGCGGCGGCCGGGTTTTCAATACCCAGGGGTTTTTTCATGATCTTCGCCTCACGCCTTGCAGCGGTGACGCTTGCCGCCATGATGTGCTGGTCGGTGCCGGCCTCCGCGCAGCAGGCGCCGCCTCCGGCGCAGTTGCCGCCGCCGCAACGCCAGCCCGGCCCCAACACCTACGGGCCGGACGAGCTGGTCGGCGCCGGTCACAAGTTCTTCGGCAACGTCTCGCGCGGCCTCGCCTCGGTGATCGAGCGCGCGGTCAGCCAATGGGGCCTGCCGAACGGCTATATCCTCGGCGAGGAAGGCTCCGGCGCGTTTGTCGCCGGACTGCGATACGGCGAGGGCACGCTTTACACCAAGAACGCCGGCGATTTGCGGGTCTACTGGCAGGGGCCGTCGGTCGGCTTCGACTGGGGCGGCGACGGCGCGCGCACCATGACGCTGGTCTACAATCTTCCGGCGACGAGCGCGATCTACCAGCGCTTTGGCGGCATCGACGGCTCCGCCTATATCATCGGCGGCTTCGGGATGACCGCGCTGACCGCCAACAACATCGTGCTGGTGCCGATCCGCTCCGGTCTCGGCCTGCGGCTGGGCGCCAATATCGGCTACCTGAAATATACCCCGCACGCGACGTGGAATCCGTTCTGAGCGCAGCTGCGCCGCACGTCCCCGGCCCGGCCTTGCCGGATTCACGATAACGCGGCAATGGGCTGGCCTTTCCACCGTCGGCCATGGCATTGTGAATAGAAGAATTTTTGCGGGGAGTATCCATCCATGGTCGAACCGATCATGTATCTGTCGATCGGTTTTCTGGTCTCGATGCTGCTCGGTCTGATGATCTTGCCGCTGGTGCATAACCGCGCGGTGCGGCTGACCACAAGACGGCTGGAAGCGGCGACGCCGATGTCGATGGCGGAAATCCAGGCCGACAAGGACCAGCTGCGCGCGGAGTTCGCGATGTCGGCGCGCAGGCTCGAGATGAGCGTCGACCAGCTCAAGCACAAGACCACCAGCCAGCTCGCCGAACTCGGCAAGAAATCCGACGCGATCAATCGCATGAAGCTCGAGCTCGGCGAAAAGAACGCCACGATCTTTTCGCTGGAAGCGCGCGAGAAGGCGATGAAAGACCAGCTGCGCGCCACCGAGGAGGAGTTCGCCGCCCGGACCGAGGAGCTGCGTCAGGCGGCAAAGGCGCTGAGCGAGAAGCAGACCGAGCTTGCGAAACTCAACACCGAGCTGTCCGACCGTTCGATGATGGCCGAGAGCCGCAAGATCGAGCTGGTGGCGGTGCATACCCAGATCGATGCGCTGAAGGACCGCGTCGGCGATGCCGAGAAGGAATTCGCCACCACGCAGGCGCGGCTCGAACAGGAGCGCGGCCAGTCCGAAACCGCCACGCGCGAGCTCAACGAGGCGCGCAGCCGGGTCGAGAATTTGAGCCAGCGGGTCACCGATCTCGATCGCCAGCTGATCGTCCAGGTCAAGGAGGCCGAACTGCTGGGCAACCGCGTCAACGACCTCGAAGCGCGGCTGGCGACGCAGGGCAAGCTTCTGGCCGAGCGCGACTACGAGAACAACCAGCTGCGCCAGGCGAAGGAAGTCTCCGAGCGCACCATCAAGGAGTTGCGCGACGAGATCAACCTCACCAACAGCGGCTCGTGGCCGGCGCTGGAGAAGTTGAAGACCGAGAAGGCCGCCGCCGAGGAACAGCTCCGGATTGCGCGCGACGAACGCGCCAAGCTGCAGCGCGACATCAGCGCGATCCAGCAGCAGGCCGAAAGCTCCTGGGCGACCGAGCGCATGGAAAACGCATTGCTGCGCGAGCGCATCAACGACATCGCCGCCGAAGTCGCCAAGCTCGCGATGCAGCTCGAAGGGCCGAATTCGCCGATCGAGGCCTTGCTGGCGGCGGAGCCGGCGAAACCGTCCAACGGTGCGGCGAACGGCGCCGCCGGCCATGACACCGCTGCCGAGGGTGGTGGAACGCTGGCCGAGCGCATCCGCGCGTTGCAGTCCCACGCCTCCCGCGCCCGTCAGCAGGGGGCATGAGGCGGCTTCACCCGGTTTGACGCAGCGACGGATTGCAGTTTTCAAACAGCCAACTCCAGGGCGTCATTCAAGCCGTCGTTGCGAGCGTTAGCGAAGCAATCCATCCACCGTCATTCCGGGATGGTCCGAAGGACCAGACCTCAGATGCGCAATTGCGCATCTGAGGTTCGATGCTTCGCATCGCCCCGGAATGACTGCAAAGGCTGGATTGCTTCGTCGCTTTCCGCCTTCGCTCGTTGAGCTACGGCGGGTCGCTCCTCGCAATGACGTCGGGATACAACTCCGCGTTCTCGCGGCGCAACGCGTCCGAGTTATGCTCTTGAACATTCCGCCCTCCCGATGAGAGGGCGCAGGGAATGCCGGGCGCCCGATGCGCCCGCAGCCGCGTGTGTATTGGTAGAAAGCACACGCGTTAGTCACCACGGTCACACCGGAAACACCCGGCATTCCCCGCGCAATGGTTTTACGGTTTCCTTCGCGCTCTTGTGTCCGCAAGATCTGCCAGAATGCGCGAACGGGCGGCTGTTGACGCAACCGCCCGTCGCTGGATCTGAGCCCGTGCGTGCTCAAAGGCCGCAAGAGCCTGACGGGGAGCGTGGGACAGATCCGGTGTCTTCCTCAACCCGAACAGTTGCATGGGCTTCGAGCCCGGACCGAGCAAGGAAGGGAGCTGGATGATGGCACAAAACGGTTTGGTTGTCGCCGGTATCGATATCGCCAAGGACAAGGCGGATGTGAGCATTCGCGCGCTGTCTCAACGACAAACGTTCCCGAGCACCGCGGAGGGACGTCGGCAGTTGATCTCTTGGCTTCGCAAGCACAGGGTGACCAAGGCAGTAATGGAGGCAAGCGGGGGATACGAACGCCAATGGGCCAGGGTGCTGCGCCAGAAGGATATCGAAGTTCGTATTGTTGATCCCAAGCGGGTGCGCCACTTCGCCCGGTCTGCTGGACGACTAGCCAAGAATGACGTCATCGACGCTGATACGATCGCCTGGTTTGCCGAGATATTCGGCGAGGCGCCAAGCCAGGCCCACGATGCCGCGCGCGAGAGGCTTCAACAGATGGTGAATGCGCGCCAGGGGTTGCTCGATATGAAGACCATGCTGAGCAACAAAGTCGACCAGGATGTGCCGGAACCGGTGCAAAAAAGCCATGCGCGACTGCTGAAGTCCATTATCGTCGAGCTTGCCAATCTCGAGGCGGCGATCACCGCCATGATCAAGGTCACGCCGCATTTTGCCAAGCTCGCCGAGATCATCGAGAGTGTGCCGGGGCTTGCTGCCACGACTTCCGCCGGCCTTATCGCAGCCATGCCGGAACTGGGCCAGGTGAGCAACAAGGTCGCCGCCGCCTTGCTGGGCGTCGCGCCTTACGATGATGACAGCGGTAAACGGCAGGGCGAGCGCCAGATCAAGGGAGGACGCCGCAAGGTCCGTAATCTGTTCTACATGGCGTGCTTGGGAGCGGCGACCCGGCACAACCCGGTGCTCAAGGCTTTCTATCGTCGCCTGATCGCCAAGGGCAAAAAGCCAAAGGTCGCCCTGGTCGCCTGCATGCGCAAGCTGATCGTCATTCTCAACATCATGGTCGCCCATGGCGAGAAATGGGATACCAATCGCTACGCGGTGGGATAACGAGCGCGCCACGCCCGCGCTCGGCATTCGGCCGAGCGCTTGCAAGGCCCAGCAGACCAGTGAGCGGATGGGGTCAAGGCCGTCAGCCGCCGGAGGCGGTGGGGCGCAGCGCCAGCCTTGAGGCCAACCGATCACAGGTCTACTTCAAAATACAGTTGCTCCCTGGTGACCGGGCTTTCTTGCCACCATCGCCCCCGAGATGCTTGCTTCTCAGGAACTTGACGCCAGCGTCGGGGCGTCAGGACCACACGACTTCGCCGTCCGCTTTGGCGCCATTCGTCAAGAGCGCCGCCGCGTCCACCGCATCCCGCACTCTACGTTCGTGACGATCGCGAAACGCCCCTCGAGAGGAGCCGGGACGGCATGGGATGTATTGCTGATTTGGGGATGCGAGAAAGTGGAATATTTTTGCAATCGGGACTGGACTACCCAAATCACGTTGATCCGCTTCAACAAATCAGCGTTTTGGCGCAAACTCCTGGCGCGGGCAGCTTGACACCCATAGCCCGCACTTCGTAAATCGCGGGCTCTGGCACTGTCTGTTACCCGATCTGACCCCCGCTTGAGGGCCTTCGATCGGGCATCAGGATCCCGGGCGCATAGCTCAGCGGGAGAGCGTTCCCTTCACACGGGAGAGGTCCAAGGTTCGATCCCTTGTGCGCCCACCATCAGCGTCAATGAAATCAGTTATTTTCTGGATGGGTACACGGTGCCGCCGGAGATCAGCGAGGCGTGCCCCGCTCCGGGAGGGGCCAGGTTGGCCCATGCCCTACTGACTGAAGGCCGATAGGCCGCTCCCGGAACGTTGTTCGTGTTTTTGGCCGCTGCGTTACAGCCCGAACATTGCTGCAACGGTCATTGCGGCAAACTTTGCAGGTGGAGTCATTACACCTCCTCTGCTTGAAGCCAACCTGATCGTTGGCTCATCTTCAAAGCTGTGGCGTTCGACCTGACCTGTCAAGAGAGCTTCAAATGGAACCCGCAGGTTCCGGCACGGCGCAAATGCTCACGATGACTGGAACGCTGCATGGTGATCTCTGGGCGCCATGTCGTGAGCCTCACCCGCAATCCCGTTCAGGGTGAGCACCCGGCGGTGACGCGCTGAAAAAGTCAGGCGCTTGTGGACTCTCGACCCGGCACTAGCTGCCGGACGGCCGGAGCGATGGCGCCACGCCCCCTACCCTCGACCGATCCCTGCCGATGCTCCAGCCGTAAAGCACGCCCGGGCACGCCCCGAAACCGGGACCTTGAAAGCAACTGCGGAAGTAATATGGCCAGGGCTGCTGTTGCACGATCGCGCGGCTTCGCGGTTGCCATGCATCCCTGGCGAACACCGGGCTCGCGGCGGCGACCGCAAGAACAACGACGGCGCACAGGGCTTTCAGTTTTGTCATTTTCAGCATTGTCATTCTCAGTCTTGTCATTTTCAGTTTTCTCATGGGCCTCTCCTCCGCATGCTGTGGTCAGGAAACCCGCTGTCACGAAAACGTTCCGCAACTTCAAACGAACGTGAGTGCTTCGAACTACTTTGCAGCTTCCGGATTAAATCACCAATGAGCTGCCCCTGCGTGGCCGCGCATCACGTGAAGACACGTTCCCTTGAATGCCGGAACGTTCTTCCCAGGCGCGGGTTGTGCGATGAGGAAACGTCACGGGAAGGGTTTCACCAGTCCTAACGGAGAAACCGATCCAATGACCAAGACACTCAGCGCTATCGCCATTCTTTCCGCGGTCTTCGCGGGCCCGGCGTTCGCCCAGGACACCGGGATGATGAAGCCGATCCATCATGGCCGAACCCACGATCAACGGAATTTTCGCGGGGCATACGACCAGTTCAATGGGCCAATCTATGCAGCCCCGCGAACGCTTGACCGTCCGGACAGCAACGGCTTTGGTTTTAGCGGAAGGGACCCGTCAAGGGTGGGCGGCGAAGACGCGGATCTCAATCCCCCGGGAACCTGAAGCCGGAGCCGGACCGGTTCTGATTAAATCTGTCAACGCGTTTACTTCACCTCTCCCGCTTGCGGGGGAGGTCGACGCGCTGCTGGCGATGCGAAGCATCGTCCAGAGCGCGGCGGGTGGGGGAAGGCCTATCCGCTCGACCAGCGCATTTGCGGAAGCACCCCCACCCCAACCCTCCCCCGCGAGCGGGAGAGGGAGCGCGCTTCCATTGCCGCGCCGGCTCAATCTCATCTCATCATGATCTAGCTGGCTGCGCGTGGAACTAACCCCTGGTCTTGCCGTTGCCGCTCTTCTCGCTGGCGCGGCGCAGGGCTTCGGCGAGCGCGCCGCCAGCGGACGGCGGTTGCGGCTTGCGTGGCGCCGGCGATGCCGTCGACGCGCGGGAATTGTCGCGCGGCTTGCCTTGCGCCGGGCGCTCGCTCCGGCCGCCCACTTCGTCGTCGAGCCGCAGCGTCAGCGCGATGCGCTTGCGAGCGACCTCGACCTCCAGCACCTTCACCTTGACGATGTCGCCCGGCTTCACCACCTCGCGCGGATCCCTGATGAAGGTCTTCGACATCGCCGAGATGTGCACCAGCCCGTCCTGATGCACGCCGATATCGACGAAGGCGCCGAACGCCGCGACGTTGGTCACGGCGCCCTCGAGAATCATGCCGGGCTTGAGATCCTTCAGCGTCTCGACACCCTCCTTGAACACCGCCGCCTTGAAGGCCGGGCGCGGATCGCGGCCGGGCTTTTCCAGCTCGCGCAGAATGTCGGTCACGGTCGGCAAACCAAACGTGTCATCGACGAAGCTCTGCGGCCTGACCTCGCGCAAAATCTCGGCGTTGCCGATCAGCGCCTTGATGTCGCTCTTGGTCGCGGCAAGAATCCTGCGCACGACCGGATAGGCCTCCGGATGGACGCCGGAAGCATCGAGCGGATCCTCGCCGCCCGTGATGCGCAGGAAGCCGGCGCATTGCTCGAACGCTTTCGGCCCGAGCCGCGGCACCTGCTTCAGCGCCTTGCGCGACCTGAATGCGCCATTGGCGTCGCGGTGCTGGACGATGCTTTGCGCCAGCCCGGTGCCGATCCCCGATACCCTCGCCAGCAGCGGCGCCGAGGCGGTGTTGACGTCGACGCCGACCGCGTTGACGCAGTCCTCCACCACCGCATCGAGCGAGCGCGCCAGCTTGCTCTCGCCAAGGTCATGCTGGTATTGCCCGACGCCGATCGCCTTCGGATCGATCTTGACCAGTTCGGCCAGCGGATCCTGCAGCCGCCGGGCGATCGACACCGCGCCGCGCAAGGTGACGTCGAGCTCGGGCAATTCCTCGGACGCAAAGGCCGAGGCCGAATAGACCGAGGCGCCGGCCTCCGACACCACGATCTTCGACATCTTCTGGTCCGGCAGCAGCTTGACCAGATCCATCGCGAGCTTGTCGGTTTCGCGCGACGCCGTGCCGTTGCCGATCGCGATCAAATCGACGCGATGCTGCACGGCGAGCTTGCCCAATATCGCCAGCGCCTCGTCCCAGCGCCGCGCCGGCTCGTGCGGATAGATCGTGGCGGTGGCAACCACCTTGCCGGTGGCATCGACGACGGCGACCTTGACGCCGGAGCGGAAGCCGGGATCGAGGCCCATGGTAACGCGCGCGCCGGCCGGCGCCGCCAGCAGGAGGTCGCGCAGGTTCGAGGCGAACACGCGCACCGCTTCCTGCTCGGCCGCGGTCCACAGCCGCATCCGCAAATCGACGTTGAGATGGACCTGGATCTTGGTGCGCCAGGCCCAGCGCGCGGTTTCCGCCAGCCACTTGTCGCCGGGGCGGCCGGAATCGGAAATCGAAAAGCGCTGCATGATCTTCAGTTCGTAGGAACTGACCGCGGCCGGCGCCGCAGCCGGCGGCTCCGGCAGCATCTGCAGGTCGAGGATCTCTTCTTTCTCGCCGCGGAACAGTGCGAGGATGCGGTGCGACGGCAGTCTGGTGAGCGGCTCGCTGAAATCGAAATAGTCCTTGAACTTCTCGCCCTCGGTTTTCTTGCCGGTGCGCACCTTGGCGGCCATCAGGCCGCTCGACCACATCTGCTCGCGAAGCGTGCCGATCAGGTCGGCGTCCTCGGCGAAGCGCTCGACCAGAATGGCGCGCGCGCCCTCCAGCGCGGCCGCGGCATCGGCCACCTGCTTGCCGGCATCGACGAACGGCGCGGCCGCGGCCTGCGGATCGTTCTCGGGCTGCGTCAGCAGCAAGTCGGCCAGCGGCTCCAGCCCCGCCTCTTTGGCGATTTCGGCCTTGCTGCGGCGCTTCGGCTTGAACGGAAGATAGATGTCCTCGAGGCGGCCCTTGCTGTCGGCCGCCAGGATGGCCGCCTCGAGCGTGGCGTCCAGCTTGCCCTGCTCGCGGACGGAATCGAGAATCGCGGTGCGCCGCTCTTCCAGCTCGCGCAGGTAATTCAGGCGCTCCTCCAGCGTGCGGAGCTGCGCATCGTCGAGCGCGCCGGTGATTTCCTTGCGGTAGCGCGCCACGAACGGAACCGTGGCGCCACCGTCGAGCAGCGCCACCGTCGCCTCGACCTGTTGTTCGCGAACACCCAGCTCTTCCGCAATCTGACGATAGATGTTTGCCACGCGCGATCTTTCTGAAGCCGTCGCGGCGGGTGAATCGCCGGCCGCGGGAGGACGCTTATGGACCATCGCCGGCGGCTCCATCAACCCGCGGGACGAAACAAATTGATCTGTGGATGGGCGCCGTTTGCATTCGATGCGATGCGGTTTTGTCCAAAACGGCGCGCATCAGGCGATGAGATAAAGGTGGATCGGTGGCGCGCCGCGGGCAACTTCAGGCCGGTGCGTCAGCTCGCCATCGACGCGGCCGAAAGCGGTCGGGATGTGTGCCACAGTTGATCCATCGCAATGACGGGTGTCGGCAATCGTGCGCTGATCTGGTTTTCCGGTGTGGATGAGACCTGCCGGATCAACTCGGGAATTATGAGTGACAGGGAGAGACCTATGTCGATGGCAATGCAGGCTTTTCTGTATACCGGCGAGATATTTTGTCTCTCGTTCGTTGCAATTTTCCTGGTTTGGCTTGCCGACCGGTTTCGATCGAGCTTGCTGGGGAAGCCGTAGATTGTGATCCGATTGGGAACGCAACGGTCTTTGCCGTTGAGGCCGCGGCCTCACTTCGAAGCGTTCGCGATCTTGTGCTCGAGGTGGCCGGTCTCATGATCGCGGCGGAGCTGGCTCAGTGAGGTTTCGTTGAGCTGAAGCAGGACCTCGCTCAGTTTCTCGGTTTCAGGATAACCGGCGGCGAAACCCGGTCCGTAGATCTTGCGCAAGGTGCGGACGAGCGTGTTTCCGTGCTTGTGGCTGATTTCGCCGTCCTTGTTGCGATGGCGATTGTCGAGACCCGGTTTGCTCATGGTACTCTCCATCATGCCGATGACCTGAGAGCATCCTCCCGCCGGGAGCAAATGGCAACCTTGCGCCGCAACCGCGGCATCAAGCGGCCTGGCCAAAATCCGCATGGCGCTTACCCGCCCAACCCCGCCTGCTTCAGCCGCCCCGAAAACCAGCGGGACAGCGACGGCTCGAGCTGGCCCGCGACATAGACATCCGCGACGACGCGGCTCTTTCCCAGCACGAGGTAGACCCCGATCCACCAGGCGAACCACAGATGCGGGTCGGTCAGCGCGCGCAGCTTTTGCTGGTCGTGCTCCGGCGGCAGATGGTTGGAAGCCTTCCTGACCTCGATCGCGAGCAGGTTGTTGGGGATCTCGCGCTGGTGCACGACGATATCGGGGTAGATCGATTTGCCGAGGTGATCGTCGGTCGAGACGATGGTTCCATGCGGAAGCCGCAAGGTGCGCGCGCCGAGCCGGTCGTAGTCGCAATCGACGTCCCAGCCCGGAAACTGTCTTTCCAGATGCACCGCCAGGCGGTGCGTCAGCGCGCGCTCGCCGAGATCGTGCTCAAACAGGAATGTCTCGCGCGCGTAAAACTCCGAAAGCGCGGCGACGACCTTGTCCAGCTCGGTTTGCATCTGGCCTCCGATAACATTTCGTCATTGCGAGGAGTGAAGCGACGAAGCAATCCAGAACTACCGGATACATTCTATGGATTGCTTCGCTGCGCTCGCAATGACGATTTTCGGCCGTCACCTCACAAACCGGCCCACCCTCACATCTGCACCTCGATCAGCCGCGGCCCGCGCTCCGGGATCGCTTCCGAAAGCGCCGCGACGAATTCATCCGCCGTCGTGACCGCGCGCGCGGCAACGCCCATGCCTTTGGCGAGCGCGACCCAGTCGAGCGTGGGGCGGTCGATCTTCAGCATGTCGAGCGCGCGCTGTCCCGGTTCGCCGGCGCCGACGCCATCGAATTCGCCGCGCAAGATCTGGTAGATGCGATTGGCGAACACGATCGTGGTGATGTTGAGGCCTTCGCGGGCCTGGGTCCACAGCGACTGCAGCGTGTACATGGCGCTGCCGTCGCCGACCATGCAGATCACCTTGCGGTCGGGGCATGCGACCGCCGCGCCGGTCGCGACCGGCGTCGAAAACCCGATCGAGCCGCCCATGTTCTGCAGCCAGTCGTGCTGGGCGGCCGCGGCCGTCGGCGGAAAGAAGCCGCGCCCGGTGGTGATGGATTCATCGACCATGATGGCGTTTTCCGGGATCGCCATCGCGATCGCCTGCGCGATCGAGGCATGCGTCAGCGCGCCCGTCGGCCTTTTGAGCTCGACCATCGCCTGCGGTTTTGCGTCGGTTGGCCTGGCGCCGAGCGCCGACGCCAGCGCCTCAAGGGCGGCGACCGAATTCTCGCCGCCCGCGGTCATGCGGTGGACCTCGCAGCCTTCCGGCTTCAACAGGCTCGGCTTGTTCGGGTAGGCGAAAAACGCCACCGGATCGTTGGCCTCGACCAGAATGATATTCCTGAAACCTTGAAGGATCGGCAGCGCCTGTTCGATCACATAAGGGATCCGCTCGATCGCAAACCGCCCGCGGCCGCGCGCCATGCGCGGATTATAGGTCTGGCCCATCACCTTGCAGCCGGTCTTGCCGGCGATCTGCGCCGCCAGCGCCAGCCCCTGCTCGGTCAGCGCGCCGCCGGTCATCAGCAGAAGCGTCGGCCCGCCGCCGCGCAGCACTTTTGCGGCATTGTCCACGGCCTGCGACGAATAGCTTGCCCGCTGGGAGTCCACCGGCACCTCGGCAATGCCGTCGGCCTCGTTCCAGGCGGTATCGGCGGGCAGGATCAGCGTGGCGATCTGGGGCGGCGAGCTCCTGGCCGCCGCGATGGCGGCGGCGCCGTCCTTGGCGACCGACTTGGCGTCCGGCGAGGTCCGTACCCAGGCCGACATCGGCCGCGCCAGGCCCTCGATGTCGGAAGTCAGCGGGGCATTATAGCCGATGTGATAGACGGCATGCTGGCCGACGATGTTGACGATGCCGGAACTCGCCTTCTTGGCGTTGTGCAGGTTGGCCAGCCCGTTGGCGAGACCGGGGCCGAGGTGCAAGAGCGTCGAGGCAGGCGTGCCCTTCATGCGGAAATAGCCGTCCGCGGCGCCCGTCACCACCCCCTCGAACAGGCCGAGCACGCAGCGCATGCCTTCGACGCGATCGAGCGCGGCGACGAAATGCATCTCGGAAGTGCCGGGATTGGCGAAGCAGACGTCAACACCGCCCGCCACCAGGGTCCGCACCAGACTTTCCGCACCGTTCATCGTTCCACTCCAATTCGCCCGCTTTTCTCGAAAGCGCGGTGGAGATCAATCATCCCCAGCGCCTTTCGTCAAAGGGTTCGCGATGCATTGCTGCCATCGCTGCGGGCCTGACATCATAGCAATACAGACGCCGTCATTCCGGGGCGATGCGAAGCATCGAACCCGGAATCTCGAGATTCCCCGATGTGCAGGTGCACATCTGAGGTCCGGTGCTAACGCACCATCCCGGAATGACGCGCCCAGACATGAAAACCGCGGGCCTCACACGCTAGTTGCTTGCGAAAACCCGCCAAGTATGGCCTGACTGAAGGTGAAGATCGCTTTAATTGCGAGGCACGAAATGACCCGGGCTCTTGCTTTCCTGGCTCTGGCGGCGATGGTGCTGGCGGGCGTTTGTCCGGCGCAAGCCCAAACCAGCAACGACGACTTTTTCAACTTCTTCGGGCGTGGCGGCTCCAATTACAGGAGTAGCCCCAATTATGGGGGCGGCTCCGATTATTACGGCGGCGGCTCGGGCCCGATCCCGCGCTCGGTCGTGAGCTCTCCCGGCAAATTCGCCCCGGGCACCATCTACATCAATACCGCCGAGCGGCGGCTCTACCTGATCCTCGGCAACGGCGAGGCGCTGCGTTACGGCATCGGGGTCGGCCGCGACGGCTTCCGCTGGTCCGGCACCCACCGCATCTCGGCCAAGAAGGAATGGCCGGGCTGGACGCCGCCGGCGCAGATGCGGGCGCGGCGGCCCGATTTGCCGCGCTATTTGCCCGGCGGCATCGAAAATCCGCTGGGCGCACGCGCCATGTATCTGGGCTCGACGCTCTATCGCATCCATGGATCGAACGAGCCGGAGACGATCGGCCGGGCTGTTTCGTCCGGCTGCTTCCGCATGACCAACGAAGACGTCACCGACCTCTATAATCGGGTCGCCGTCGGCGCCACGGTGATCGTGAGGAACTAGGTCTTACGCGACGTCAGACATCGTGGCCCGGATAGAGCCAACGCAATACTACGCAATACCAATTGTCGTCCCTGCGAAAGCAGGGACCCATACGCCGCGGCGATTGTTTTGAGAGACGCTGCTTGACGGCATTCGCGCAATAACTAAAGCCTGTGGTTATGGGTCTCCGCTCCCGTGCGCAATTGCCGCTAGGCGGGGACGATGGTACTGCTGCGATGAGCCGATCCTCACATTTACGGATAGTCGCGGCGGCGTTGGTAGCGGCTGCGCTCGGCAACGCAACCGTGCCACCTGCGTCCGCCGAAGTCCCCGCCCTCGCGTCGCGCCAGCGCGCCGAAAGGAAGGTCTTCACCGACCGCGAGATCGCCGACGGCTTCTTCAAGGTCGCGTTCGGCGCCGAATATCACCTCGCCGGCCGGGTTGACCGCATCCGGAAATACGACGTGCCGGTGCGCGTGCTCGCGGCCGGCGTCGATCATCCGGTTCGAAAGGCGCAGCTTGCGAAAGTCGTCGCCGATATCGGAAGACGGATCGAGCATCTCGACATCGCCATGGCTGATGCGCGCGAGGCCGCCAATGTCCGGGTCACGCTGGTGCGCGACCGCGACCTGTTTCGCACCATCAGGAGTTTCTACGGCGAGGAACGGGCGCGCGAGATTCGCAAATCGCTCGACCCGCAATGCCTGTCGGGTTTCCGCAAAAGCGAGAAATTCGAGATCGAGCACTCCGACGTCATTCTCACCGTCGACAACGGCGATTTCACCTTCCTCGACTGCGCCTACGAAGAGCTGCTGCAGGCGCTGGGGCCGATCAACGATACGAGCTCGGTGCCGTGGACCATGTTCAACGACAAGGTGTCGATGGGATTCTTCGACGTCTACGACCAGTACCTGCTGAACATCCTCTATGACCCGCGCATCAAGGCCGGCATGACCATGGCGGAAGTCCAGGCGGTGCTGCCGGAAGTGCTCGCCGACGTGCGGGCCTGGGTGAGGAAGGTGAACAATCTTCCGGAGTAGAACGGCTCGGCCGTCATTGCGAGCGAAGCGAAGCAATCCAGAGCCACAAAAGCAGATTGGATTGCTTCGTCGCTTCGCTCCTCGCAATGACGGGGCAGGTCGTCACGCCGATTTCTCGAACAGCTCCCGCCCGATCAGCATGCGGCGGATTTCGCTGGTGCCGGCGCCGATCTCGTAGAGCTTGGCGTCGCGCAGCAATCTTCCGGTCGGATAGTCGTTGATATAGCCGTTGCCGCCGAGCAACTGAATCGCGTCGAGCGCGCATTGCGTCGCCTTCTCGGAGGCGTAGAGGATGGCGCCGGCGGCGTCCTCGCGCGTGGTCTCGCCGCGATCGCAGGCCTTCGCCACGGCATAGACGTAAGCGCGCGACGCATTCATGGTCGTGTACATGTCGGCGATCTTGCCCTGCACCAGCTGAAAGCTGCCGATCGGCTGGCCGAATTGCTTGCGCTCGTGCACGTAGGGCATCACGACGTCGAGGCAGGCCTGCATGATGCCGAGCGGGCCCGCGGCCAGCACCGAACGTTCATAATCGAGACCGGACATCAGCACGTTGACGCCGCGGCCGACCTCGCCGAGCACGTTTTCCACCGGCACTTCGCAATTGTCGAACACCAGCTCCGCGGTATCGGAGCCGCGCATGCCGAGCTTGTCGAGTTTCTGCGCGGTGGAAAATCCCTTCATGCCTTTTTCGATGATGAAGGCGGTGATGCCGCGCGGCCCCGCGGCCGGATCGGTCTTGGCGTACACCACCAGGGTTTCGGCGACCGGACCGTTGGTGATCCACATCTTGGCGCCGTTGATGACGTAGCGATCGCCCTTCTTCTCGGCGCGGGTCGTCATCGACACCACGTCGGAGCCGGCGCCGGGTTCGGACATCGCCAGCGCGCCGACATTTTCTCCGGAAATCAGCCCGGGCAGGTATTTCCGCTTCTGCGCATCGTTGCCGTTGCGCCGCAGCTGGTTGACGCAAAGGTTGGAATGCGCGCCGTAGGACAGGCCGACCGCGGCCGAGGCGCGCGAGATCTCCTCCATCGCGACGCAATGATCGAGATAGCCGAGCCCCGAGCCGCC
Source organism: uncultured Alphaproteobacteria bacterium (assembly GCA_963742085.1). Lineage (GTDB taxonomy): Bacteria > Pseudomonadota > Alphaproteobacteria > Rhizobiales > Xanthobacteraceae > Bradyrhizobium. Next base: position 173,662 of record CAVUKM010000012.1, read on the forward strand.
ATACTCCTCCTCGACGGTAATTCCGTGCAGGCCGAGCGCACCGAGTTTGGGCCACAGGTCGCGGGGAAACTGGTTGCTCTTGTCGATGTCGGCGGCGCGCGGCGCGATCTCGTGCGTCGAGAAATCGCGGACGGTGTCGCGGATCGCGTCCGCGGTTTCGCCAAGATCAAAATTGAACATCCGGTGCGCGTTGGGAATCATGGTAGCATGGCCTTTCGGACAATAGACTGCGGCTCTCGCGCACCTTCCTTATGCTTCGGCAGCAAGCTTGTCACGGGCAACCAGGGCTGAGAAGAGGCTTCCGCCGGACTGCCCGGAGGCTGGCTCGAACGGGCCGGAATGAACAGAAACTCGCTCTTGCCCTGACGCGCGCAAGGGGATGTAATTCGAGCCAATAACCGCCCTCCGGAACCAGCCATGGAGGGGAACCATTGGGGGAAGCGACCATGCGCGGGACCATCGATCTCGTCAGAATCCCCCGCAAGAAGTTGCGCGTCGACGTGCCGGCGCGCATCGCCGGCTGACATGTTCTTGGGATTGTTTTTGGGATTGATTTTGGGATTGATTAACGATGAACGTCCAGGCATCCGTGAGAACCGATAGACAAGCGTTGCAGCGCGCCGCGCGCGAAGCAGCCTATTCCACGCCGCTGAAGGATTTTCACCCCGGCGCGCCGCAGCTGTTTCGCAACGATACGCTGTGGCCGTATTTCGAGCGGCTGCGCAAGGAAGAGCCGGTCCATTACTGCACGAGCTCGCCGATCGAGCCCTATTGGTCGGTCACCAAATACAACGACATCATGCATGTCGACACCAACCACGGCATTTTCTCTTCCGATGTCTCGCTCGGCGGTATCTCGATCCGGGACGTGCCGCCGGGCTATGACTGGCCGAGCTTCATCGCGATGGACCAGCCGCGGCATTCCGCCCAGCGCAAGACGGTGTCGCCGATGTTCACGCCGACGCATCTGGACGAACTCGCCATCCTGATCCGCGAGCGCACCGGCAGGGTGCTCGATTCACTGCCCCGCAACGAGACCTTCAATTTCGTCGATCGGGTATCGATCGAATTGACAACGCAGATGCTGGCGACGCTGTTCGATTTTCCCTTTGAAGAGCGCCGCAAGCTGACGCGCTGGTCCGACGTCTCGACCGCGCTGCCAAAAAGCGGCGTCGTCGAATTGGCGGAACAGCGCCGGGCCGAGATGGACGAGTGCGCGGCCTACTTCACGAAACTCTGGAACGAACGCGTCAACGCCGAGCCGAGAAACGATCTGGTCTCGATGATGGCGCATAACGAGGCCACCAGGTACATGGACCCCGACAACCTGATGGGCAACATCATCCTCCTGATCGTCGGCGGCAACGACACCACCCGCAACACCATGAGCGGCTCGGTGCTGGCCTTGAACGAACATCCCGACCAGTATCAAAAACTGCGCGACAATCCGGCGCTGATCGATTCCATGGTACCGGAGGTCATTCGCTGGCAAACGCCGCTTGCGCATATGCGGCGCACCGCGCGCGAGGATACCGAACTCGGCGGCAAGACGATCCGGAAGGGCGATCGCGTGGTGATGTGGTACGTCTCCGGCAATCGCGACGAAGAGGTGATCGAAAATCCCAATGATTTCATCATCGACCGCGCCCGGCCCCGCACCCATCTGTCGTTCGGATTCGGCATCCACCGCTGCGTCGGGATGCGGCTCGCCGAACTGCAATTGAAGATCGTGTGGCAGGAGATCCTGAAGCGGTTCGACCGGATAGAGGTGGTCGGCGAGCCGAAGCGGGTATATTCGAGCTTCGTGCGCGGCATCGAGTCCTTGCCGGTGCGCATACCTGCGTGAACAGACCAGCCCCTTGAACGCCGCCTCCGTCCCGCCTATCCCCGACGGACATCCGATCCGCGAATTTCCGCGCGCCATTGACCTGCCAGCCGAGTGCCTATGACCGTTACTGACCACGACGAATATGCCGACATCCGCGAAGCCGTTGCGAAGCTCTGCGCGCAATTCCCCGGCGAATATTGGCGCAAGCTCGACCGCGAGATGGCGTACCCGAAGGCTTTCGTCGATGCGCTGACGGAAGCCGGCTACCTCTCGGTGCTGATCCCCGAGGAATATGGCGGCGCCGGACTGAAACTGTCCGCCGCGGCCGCGATCCTCGAGGAGATCCAGCGGGCGGGGTGCAATGGCGGCGGCTGCCATGCCCAGATGTACACCATGGGCACGCTGCTGCGGCACGGCAGCGAGGCGCAAAAGGCCAAATGGCTGCCGAAGGTCGCCAGCGGCGAATTGCGGCTGCAGGCGTTCGGCGTCACCGAGCCCACCAGCGGCACCGACACCTCGTCGCTGAAGACTTTTGCCCGGCGCGAGGGCAATGACAGCTATATCGTCAACGGCCAGAAGATCTGGACCAGCCGCGCCGAATATTCCGACCTGATGATCCTGCTGGCGCGCACCACGCCGAAGGAGCAGGCCAAAAAGCGCACCGACGGCCTGTCGGTGTTCATCGTGGACATGAAGGCCGCGAAAAATAACGGGCTTTCGATCAGCCCGATCCGCACCATGATGAATCATTCCACCACCGAGGTCTTTTTCACCGATCTGAGGGTACCGGCGGAGAACCTGATCGGCGAGGAAGGCAAGGGCTTTCGCTACATTCTCTCCGGCATGAACGCCGAGCGCATCCTGATCGCGGCCGAGTGCATCGGCGACGCCAAATGGTTCATCGCCAAGGCATCGAACTATGCCAAAGAGCGCACGGTGTTCGGCCGTCCGATCGGCCAGAATCAAGGCATCCAGTTTCCCATCGCAAAAGCCTACGCGGCGATGCGCGCCGCCGAACTGATGGTGAAGGAAGCCACGCGCAAATATGAAGCCGGGCTCGATTGCGGCGCCGAGGCCAATATGGCCAAGATGCTCGCCGCCGACGCCTCCTGGGAAGCGGCCAACGCCTGCGTGCAGACCCATGGCGGTTTCGGCTTCGCGGAGGAATACGACGTCGAGCGCAAGTTCCGCGAGACGCGGCTCTATCAGGTCGCGCCGATCTCGACCAATCTGGTTTTGTCCTACCTCGCCGAGCACGTGCTGGGCATGCCCCGCTCCTATTGAGAACCGAATATGCTGCCGCTTGAAGGAATAACCGTCATTGCCGTCGAACAGGCGGTCGCCGCGCCGTTCTGCAGCTCGCGGCTCGCCGACGCCGGCGCGCATGTCATCAAGGTGGAGCGGCCGGAGGGCGATTTCGCGCGCGGCTATGACGCGGCGGCGAACGGACAAAGCAGCTATTTCGTCTGGCTCAACCGCGGCAAGGATTCCGAAGTCATCGACCTCGCCACCAGGGAAGGCCGGGGCCGCCTCGAACAACTGATCGCCGGCGCCGACGTGCTGCTGCAGAACCTCAAGCCCGGCTCGATGGACAAGCTCGGCTTTTCGATCGAGCGCCTGAAAAAGGATTATCCGGCGCTGATCTCTTGCACCATTTCCGGCTATGGCGACGACGGCCCCTATGCCGATCGGAAGGCCTACGATCTCCTGATCCAGGCCGAAAGCGGGCTCGCCTCGATCACCGGCGGGCCGGACGGGCCCTCGCGCGTGGGGCTATCGATCGTCGATATCGCCACCGGAGCTACCGCGCACGCCGCCATCCTGGAGGCGCTGATCGCGCGCGGACGCTCGGGCCAGGGCGCGGACATCCGCATTTCGATGTTCGACGTGATGGCCGACTGGCTCACGGTGCCGCTGCTCAATTCGGAAGCCGGCAATCCGCCGCAGCGCATGGGCCTCGCCCATCCCTCGATCGCACCCTATGGCGTGTTTCGTTCCAGGGACGGCAAGGACATCCTGATTTCGATCCAGAGCGAACGCGAATGGAAAAAACTCTGCGCGGATGTGCTTGATAAGCCCGATCTGCCCGATGATCCCCGGTTTGCCAACATGGTCGAGCGCGTCCGCAACCGCAAACTGACCGACACCACCGTCGGCGCCGGCTTTGCCACCATGACGCGCGAGGTGCTGCTGAAGCGCCTGTCGGACGCCGACATTGCCTTCGCCGAGGTCAACACCATGGCCGATCTCGCGCACCACCCGCATCTGCGCCGCATCGAGGTCGACACGCCGAAAGGACCGGTGACCTATCCGGCGCCCGCCGCCATCGTCGTCGGAGAGAAGCGCCACTATGGCGCCGTGCCCGGGATCGGCGAAGCCGCGGGCACAGCCGGGGCCAAAGTCAAGAAATCACCCGCACGGATCAAATCGTCATGACCGACAAGCCCGACCTCGACCATCTGCGGCAATGGATCGGCCGCAGCACGCAGGTTTCCGACATCGTCACCGCGCAACTGACAAAAGGCCTGCGCGCCACGCTGTTCCTGCCCATCGGCGAGCCGAAGCCGGGCGATGCCGCGCCCTTCACCGTGCACTGGTGCCTGGCGCCGCCGGTTGCCCCGATGGCGGAACTTGGTCCCGACGGTCATCCCGCCCGCGGCGGTTTCCTGCCGCCGGTGCCGCTGCCGCGGCGGATGTGGGCCGGCGGCGAGCTCGAATTCTTCGACAGCTTGCGCGTCGGCGACGAGATGACGCGGACCTCGCGCATATCGGATGTGACGATGAAGACCGGCTCGACCGGCACATTATGTTTTGTCTCCGTCGATCATCTGGTGACGACGCCGCGCGGCACCGCCATCCGCGAACGGCACGATATAGTCTATCGGGATGTGTCGCCGTTCGCGCCCGCCAAACCGGTGATGCCGCCGCCAACCGCGCAGCATCGCGAAAGCCATATGGCCGATCCCGTCCTCTTGTTCCGATACTCGGCGCTGACCTTCAACGGTCACCGCATCCATTATGACCGCGACTATGTCACCAGGGTCGAGGGCTATCCCGGCCTGATCTTCCACGGCCCGATGCAGGCGGCGCTGCTGGTGGAATTCGCAGCAAAATTACACGGCGGCGCGGCGCCGAAGAAATTCAGCTATCGCGGCGTGCAGCCCTTGTTCGAAGGCTCGGAATTTTCCGTCAACGCCAGCCAAACCGATGCCGGCATGGAATTGTGGACGGCGAACTCGGAAGGCCAGCCGACAATGAAGGGCATCGCGACGTGGTGAGGCGCACAATATCCGCGCAAGCGAGACTCTGCTCCCTCTCCCATAGGGAGAGGGCTGGGGTGAGGGGTTACGGTCTATCGTTGAACCTTGCCCCCTCACCCGGCGCGACGCGCCGACCTCTCCCCCTGGGAGAGGTGAAGACGACTCGTGGCTCATAGCGCGGGGAAACATAGATTGCCCCGCAAACCCACCAAGACCTCCGGCGCCGCCGTCACCGTCAAGCAGGCCACGCTCGATCTGCTGCGCGCGTTCGGCATCAAGAAAGTGTTCGGCAATCCCGGCTCGACCGAATTGCCCTTCCTGGGCGACTGGCCCGACGATATCGATTATGTGCTCGGCCTGCAGGAGGCTTCCGCCATCGGCATGGCCGACGGTTACGCGCAAGCGACGCGCAACGCGGGCTTCGTCAATCTGCATTCCGCGGCCGGCGTCGGCAACGCGCTCGGCAACATCTTTACCGCCCACCGCAACCAGACGCCGCTGGTGATTACCGCGGGCCAGCAGGCGCGCTCGATCCTGCCGCTGCAGCCGTTTCTTTATGCCGAGCGCGCCTCGGAATTTCCGCGGCCCTATGTGAAATTCTCGATCGAGCCGGCGCGGGCCGAGGACGTTCCGGCCGCGATCGCGCGCGCCTATTACGTGGCGATGCAACCGCCTTGCGGGCCGACCTTTGTTTCGGTGCCGATCGACGACTGGAACCATCCCACCCAGCCGGTGGAAGCCCGCAGCGTCACCCGCGAGTTGGGGCCTGATCGCGACGCCATGAAGATGCTGGCCACCACGCTCGCGGCAAGCAAGCGCCCGGCGCTTGTGGTCGGTCCCGGCGTCGACCGTGCGCAGGCCGTCGACCTGATGGTGCGCCTTGCGGAGAAGGCGCGCGCCGCGGTCTGGGTCAGCCCGTTTTCGGCGCGCTGCAGTTTTCCGGAACGGCATCCGCTATTCTCGGGCTTCCTTCACGCCTCGCCGGCGCAATTGTCGGACGCGCTGCGCGAACATGATCTCGTTGTCGTGATCGGCGCGCCGGTCTTTACGTTCCACGTCGAGGGCCATGCCTCGATCTTCGACGGCGCGACCACGATCTTCCAGATCACCGACGACCCCGATGCCGCGGCCGTGACGCCGGTCGGCACCAGCATCATCGCGGGCATGAAGCCGACGCTGGCGATGCTGATTGACATGCTGCCCGAAACCCGGCGCGCGAAGGCGGCGGGCCGGATCCTGCCGCCAGCCCCGCAAGCGGGAGATCCTATCCCTGCCGAGTGGATGTTGCACACGCTGTCGGCAGCCATGCCCGGCGACGCCGTGCTGGTGGAGGAAGCGCCCTCGCATCGTCCGGCGATGCAAAAATTCATGCCGATGCGCGGGCAGGACAGTTTCTACACCATGGCGAGCGGCGGCCTTGGCTACGGCCTGCCGGCCGCGGTCGGCATGGCGCTCGGCCGTCCCGGCATCAGGACGGTGTGCCTGGTCGGCGATGGCTCGGCGATGTATTCGATCCAGGCGTTGTGGACGGCGGCGCAACGCAAGCTGCCGCTGACGGTCGTGGTACTCAACAACTCAGGCTATGGCGCGATGCGCTCGTTCAGCCAGGTGATGCAGGTGCGCAACGTGCCCGGCCTCGAATTGCCGGATATCGATTTTGTCAAAATCGCCGAGGGAATGGGCTGCGACGCGGTGCGCGTGGCGAAGTCATCCGAACTCGCGCCCGCGCTCAAGCGCGGCCTTGCGCATGACGGCACCAGCCTGATCGAGGTGATGGTGGATTCGTCGGTGCCGCTGCTTTATAGCCAGAGGGGCCAGTGAGAGCCCTCACCGTCATTGCGAGGAGCGCGAGCGACGAAGCAATCCCCACCTCTTTTGCCGCCCCATGGATTGCTTCGCTTCGCTCGCAATGACGTGGGAGAGCGCGCTTCGTTCCAACCCTAGTCTTTTGACCAATCGCCCGGTCCAGCGATATTCATCTGTCTTAACCGCCTTGGACCGCCGCCGTGCATTCCGCTCTGCGGATAGCTGAGTTCCCAAAACTCGCCGGTCTTGCGATGCCGGTAGAGGATCGTCCAGCCGCCTTCTTTATCCGCAACCCGTTCAAGGTCGACGAGTAATGTATTGATGAATATAGAGTCGCCCTCGGCGACCATCTTTCCATCGCGCATAACCCATTCGTCCGTGAGATCGGGTAGGCTCTGCATTTGATACTCGGGCTTTCCTACTTCCCGTGCTCTTCCCGCATCTTCGCCTGGATCTTCGCCATGCCGGAGATCCAGCGGTCGTAATTCTCGGTCTTCTTGCGCATGTAGCCCAGCACCTGCGGATGCGGCAGGATCAGGAACGTCTCCTGCTCGATGCCGGCGAGCGCGTCGTTTGCCACCTGCTCCGGCGTCAAATCGCCGTCGCCGGATTGCGGGCCCCTCGGGATCGAGCGCAGCATGTTGGTGTCGACGCCCTGCGGGCAGAGAATTGAAACCTTGATGCCATCGTCCTTGTGCGAGATCGCGAGGCTTTCCGCAAATCCCACTGCCGCGTGCTTGGTCGTCGAATAGGCGGGGCTGCCGACCTGCGAGAGCAGCCCGGCCGCGGAAATCGTGTTGAGGAAATACCCCGCCCCGCGCGCCTTCATGCGCGGGACAAGATGCCGCGCGGCGTAGACATGCGCCATGACATGGACGGCCCAGCTTCTCGCGAACGGCTCATCGGAAGTCCCGCCGGCATTATCCGACAGCGGATCGAAACCGCCGCCAATACCGGCATTGGAGCAGAACAACGCGATCGGACCGAACAGCCGCTCCGTTTCATCGATGAGGTGGAGGATGTCGTTCTCCTTCCCGACATCGCATTTGAAGGCGGCGCCATCGACCGAGGCAGCGACGACACGCGCAGCCGCGCTATCGATATCGGCCACGACGACCTTCGCCGCACCGGCGCGATGAAAGGATTCGCAAAGCGCCCGGCCGATGCCGTTGGCGCCGCCTGTGACAACCACGGTTTTGCCGCTCACCTGCATCGCCAGATCCGTTCGTTCGAAATAAATCTCAGGCCAAAACGAGATCGAGCACGGCCGTGTAATGGCAGGCCGCGCCGAGCAGCACGAACGAATGCCAGATCACGTTCTGGAAGCGGAGCCGTTGCCATGCGTGAAAGATTACCCCGAAACTATAAAGCAGGCCACCGGCAACAATAAACCATAGCGCCAGTTGCGGCAGCGACGACAGGCCGGCATCGTAGGCGACGATCCCGCTCCAGCCCATGGCCAGATAGAGACCGACCGATATCCTGTCGAAGCGACCCGGGAAAAACAGTTTCAGCAGAATGCCGACCGCGGCCACGCTCCAGACGCCGGCCAGCAGCGACATCGCGAACACGCGGTCCTGCAGCTGGGCAAATACGGGCGTGTAGGTCGCCGCGATCAGGACGTAGATCGCGGAGTGATCGAAGCGGCGCAGCAGCCATTTGCGATGCGACGACGCCGGCCAGAGATTGTAGGCCGCCGAGAATCCGAGCATGGCGAGCAGGCCCGCCGCGTACACCGACACCATGACGACCTGGTAGGCGGAGGCGAACACGCCGGCGAGCACGATCAGCACCGTGGCGGCGATCAATCCACCGAACACGCCGATGCCGTGCACGATACCGTCGGCGATCAATTCAGCCCGATCGTAATTCCAGCGGATCGCGCCGGCCGCCGCGTGGGCGGATGTCGAGGCGAGTTGCTTCAGTTTGAAAACGGTCATGGTGGTCCGGCAGGCCTCAAAACGACGATGATGGATACCCCGAGGAGGTCAACGAACCATAAAACTCTAATAGCGCCCTAAGTGTGAAACTTGATTTTGGTCAACCAATCGCCACTTTCCGGTTAGTTCCGCCACCAATTGCCCGCCCAAATCGAGTTTTTCACCCCCCGCATGGCCCACCGTTTGTCCGATATCGTCGAGGAAGCACGGCTGACGGCGCGGGCGTTGCGGGATTTTGGCGACCATTTGTTCAATCCGACGGTGCGGCTTGGCGTCACCGGACTGTCACGCGCCGGCAAGACCGTGTTCATCACCGCGCTGATTCACGGCCTCACCCGCGGCGGTCGCTTTCCGGTGTTCGAGCCGTTCGCGACCGGGCGAATCGCCCGCGCCCGGCTCGAGCCGCAGCCGGACGACGCGGTGCCGCGTTTCGACTACGAGAACCACGTCCGCACCCTGATCGAGGCGCGCCACTGGCCGAACTCCACGGTCGATATCAGCGAATTGCGGCTCGTGATCGATTACCAGCGGCAGAATGGCGCGGACCGCACGCTGACCCTCGACATCGTCGACTATCCCGGCGAGTGGCTGCTCGATCTGCCGCTGCTCAACAAGAGTTACGAACAATGGTCGAACGAAAGCCTGGCCTTGTCGCGGGCAAGCCCCCGCGCGCCGCTCGCCGCGCCCTGGCACGCGCATCTCGCCACGCTGGACGCCGCGGGACACGAGGACGAACAGGCCGCGCTCGCGGCGGCAAGGCTGTTCACCGAATATTTGCGCGACTGCCGCGACGAGCGCTTCGCCATGAGCCTGTTGCCGCCGGGCCGCTTCCTGATGCCGGGCAATCTGGCGGGATCGCCGGCGCTGACCTTCGCGCCGCTCGAGCTGCCTGAACATGGCGCCGCGCCCGACGGATCGCTGTGGGCCATGATGCGCAGGCGTTACGAGTTATATAAGGACATCGTGGTTCGCCCGTTCTTCAGGGATCATTTCGCGCGGCTGGACCGCCAGGTGGTCCTGGTCGACGCGCTCGCCGCGTTCAACTCCGGACCGGAGGCGCTGCACGACCTCGAGGCTGCGCTTTCGGGAATTCTCGATTGCTTCAGGATCGGCCGCGGCACGCTGCTCAGCGCGCTGTTCCGGCCGAAGATCGACCGCATCCTGTTTGCCGCGACCAAGGCCGACCACCTGCATCATTCGAGCCATGACCGTCTTGAGGCGGTGCTGCGGCGGGCCGTCGCCAGGGCGGTGGTAAAGGCCGAGGATACCGGTGCCGACATCGACGTCGTCGCGCTCGCCGCGGTCCGCGCCACCCGCGAGGCGATGGTGGCGCGTGGCCGCGAAAAGCTGCCTTCCATTCTAGGAACGCCGATCTCGGGCGAGAGCGCGGGAGGCGAGATCTTCGGCGGCGACACCGAAGTCGCGACGTTTCCCGGCGATCTGCCGGATGATCCGGAGGACCTGTTCAGGGGCGAAACCGCATTTCGCGGTCTCTCCAGCGCCGGCGCCGAGAAAACCGATTTTCGGTTTCTGCGCTTTCGGCCGCCGCTGCTCGAACATGAGGGGCAGGATGAGCCCGCACTGCCTCACATCCGCCTTGACCGGGCGCTGCAGTTCCTGATCGGAGACAAATTGCAATGAGCGAGCGCTCCCGGCACCGGCGGCCTGCGACCTTCAAGCTCGACGATCCCGGGGTGGTCGTGATGGATCCCGATGATGTCGGCCATCCCGCCCCCGGCACGGTCCACGTCACGCCGGAATCCGACCCTGCACTGCTGCCGGTCCCGGTCGAGGCAGAGGTCCTCCCCGCGCAGCGGAGGTTCCGCTGGGGACTGCTGTTCTGGAGCGCCGTCGGCGGACTGACCCTGCTCGGCGTCGGCCTCGGCGTGACCCGGCTGATCGAGGACTTGTTCGCGCGCGGCGAAGGCCTCGGCTTTCTCGGCCTTGCGTTTGCCTTCGTCGCCGCGCTCGCCCTTGTCGTCGTCGTCGCGCGCGAAGCCTTCGGACTTATGCGGCTGGCGACGATCGAAAAATTGCATCTGCGCGCGATCGAAGTGCTGGCAAGCGACGATCGCGCGGAAAGCCGGGCCGTCGTGAGGGACCTCCTGAAGGTGGCGCACCAGAATCCGCATCTGGCCCGCGCCCGTGCCGCGCTGCAGGGCCACGCCGAGGACATCATCGACGGCGCCGACATGATCCGCCTCGCCGAGCGTGAATTGATGACGCCGCTCGATTCCGAGGCGCGGCGCCTGATCTCGCAGGCCGCCCAGCGCGTCTCGATCGTCACCGCCGTCAGCCCGCGCGCCCTGGTCGACGTGCTCTTCGTATTCGCGGCATCGCTTCGTCTGATCAGGCAGCTGGCGCGACTCTATGGCGGCCGGCCGGGCGCGCTCGGCATGATCCGCCTGATGCGCCATGTCATCTCGCATGTCGCCATCACCGGCGGCATGGCGGCGAGCGACAGCCTGATCCAGCAGGTGCTCGGCCACGGGCTGGCGGCAAAACTGTCGCAGCGGCTCGGCGAAGGCGTTCTCAACGGGCTGTTGACGGCGCGGCTCGGGCTCGCTGCCATCGACGTCACCCGCCCGCTGCCGTTCACCGCCCTGCCGCGGCCCGCGCTCACGGATCTCGCGAAAGACCTGTTGCGCAAGCGCGAGGGCGAGGAGTGATCCGCGTCCTTCACCCCTCCCGTCATAGGAGAGGGAGCTCACCGCCGTCGCGGATACGCTGAATGCTTCAATCGGATTCAGCCAGCAGCGCGATCCGCAACTTTCCGACATCCCCCGCCAGCACGCGCCAGATATAGAGCGGCGAATCCGGCGGCGGCGAAAGTTCCGGTGTCCAGCCGGTCAGTTTCTCCAGCGTATAGGTATCCATGATGCTCCCGCGCCAGCTGCGCTCGACGCGTTCGAGCGGCTCCCGGATCGCCGTCGTCGAAGCCCAGAATGGATTGGTGCTGCGATTGTCGGGCTCGCGCCCGACATAGAGGCCGGTGTGACCTCTGATCAGATTCATGCCGGGGTCGCGAAAGCCGATATACCGCCCGCGCTCATTGATCTGGACCACCGGCACGCGACCGTTGAAAAACCATCGCAGCATGGCGTAGGTCCGATAATCGGTGGTCGCGATCCAGCTCGCGCCGGTCTTCTGCAACTCGGCCGCTGCCCGGTCCGCGACCTGTTGGTAGCCCGCTTCACCGCCGATCGGGTCGGCCTTGCCGATGAAATTCCAGGGGGTCACGGTATAATAGAAGAAAACCACGACCACGAAGGCGATACCGGTGGCAATCGCCGCGACCAGCCATGAGGCCGCCGACTTGATCGTCGCCTCCGACCGGCCTTCGCGCCGCAACATCACGACATTGATGGCGGCGGCGGCAAATCCGGCCGGCCACATGAACATCGGCCAGGTGTCGCCGACCCGCAGGGTCAGCGATCTCCAGAAGAAGTAGGCGAAGGGAACGATCACGCAGGTCGACAGCAGAATGGCGACGGCGTCAAACCGACGGTATCCCCGCCATGCCGTCAGCGCCAGCGCCGACAAGACCACCGGAAACGAGATGAATCCGACCAGCCCGAACTGCAGGCCGACAAAATCGCCCACGGTGCGCAGCGACCATCCATGGGTCGCAATCGCCCGCACGAGCTGGAATCGAAACGACGCCCAGTCATGCCCGGCATTCCAGATCAGGACCGGCAGGAACAGCGCGACCGCGATCAGCGCCGCCGCCCACGGATAAGGGCTGCGCAGCCAGCGCCGGCGCCAATCCGGTATCAGCATGAATGCCAGCACCGCCGGGATCAGCAACACGGCGGTGAATTTCGACAACAGCGCCAGCCCGCCAAACACGCCGGCAGCCAGCCACCAGCGCGCATCACCGCTCTCCCAAAGTCGGATCAGCGCCCACACCATGGCTGTGGCAAACGGAATCAGCGCGACATCCGGCGAGACTTTCGCCATCAGCAGGCCGTAATAGAGCGCCGCCTCCGGCAACAGCACGACGATCATCGCCGCGCGAACGTCGTGCGTCACGCGCCGGACGATATCGGCGAGCAGCAATTGCGTCACCAGCATCGCCAGCACGCCGGCAAACCGCACCCCGAAATTGGTATCGCCGAAGATCGCGGTGCCGAACCGGATGAACCACGCAATCATCGGCGGGTGATCGAGGAAGGAAAGCACGTTTTCCTTCGACCAGGTCCAGTAATAGGCCTCGTCCGTCCGCAGATCGAGCAGGCTTGCGTAAACCACCCGCAATGCCGTCATCGCTGCGATCAAGGCGGCAACGGCAAGCAATTGCCGAAAGGCAGATTGGACCTGCTTAGCGGAGCTAATATCGTGGGGCGAAATCGTCACGGTGCTTTCTCCCCGAACACCCGGGAGGTGTCAACGTGTTCACACCCTCGTCATTGTCCCGGCCAGCGCCGGGACACTTCTCGCTCGCGGAATTAAACGGTACTTTCGCGGTTCTATCGGATATGCAACGGATCCGCATGACCGCACTTCCCCGGGCCCAGTTCCAGAGATTCATTCGCGGCATCGGCCTCCGGCAGGTCCGTTTCGTCTGCGGGCTGGTGCTGTTTGCCTATCTGGTCAGCCATTTCCTCAACCACGCGCTCGGCAATATCTCGCTCGATGCCCTCGCCTGGGGCGTTCATTACCATGTCCTGTTCTGGCAGTTCCTCCCGGTCGCGATCCTGTTTTACACCGCCGCCCTGCTTCACGCCGGCCTCGGGATCTGGGCGCTTTACGAGCGCCGGCAATTTCGCTGGAAGGCGGTCGAGCCACTCCAGCTCGTGCTCGGCCTGAGCATTCCGGCGCTTGTCATCGCCCACCTCGTCGGTGTGCGGCTCGGCCAGGCCCTGTTCGGGCAGGCAAAGCTCTATCCGCAAGTGCTGTATGGATACTGGGTGGTGTGGCCTTTCAGAGGCTGGCTGATTTTATCGGTCCTGATCGTCGCCTGGATCCATGGCAGCATCGGCATTTATTTCTGGCTGCGGATGAAAGCATTTTTCAAACCCGCCGCGCCCTTTCTGCTTGCCGCGGCTGTGCTGGTGCCGACGCTGGCCTTGCTCGGCCTCTACCAGGGCGGGCGAAACGTCGCCGAGGAAAGCGCCGGCGCCGAATGGCGCGCCGCCAATCTCGGGCAAGACAAGGTCGGAACGCCAGCCGCGCAGAACATCCTGGAAAGCATCACGGAATATTTCCTGATCGGCTATCTCGGCCTGATCGGATTTGTCGTCGCGGCAAGGGGCGTGCGCGCCCTCAACGAGCGGCGGGGCGGCATGATCACGCTGTCCTATGGCAACGGCCGCACGGTCCGGGTCCCGAAAGGTCTTTCCGTGCTTGAGGCGAGCCTGCGCCACCAGGTCCCGCATGCGAGCGTCTGCGGCGGTCGCGCCCGCTGTTCCACCTGCCGCATTCGCGTGATCGGAGACTGCGCGGCGCTGCCGGAACCGTCCAATCGGGAGGCCTTCGTGCTCAACCGCGTCGGGACCGGATCGGATCCGGCGATCCGCCTCGCCTGTCAGCTCAGGCCGGAGACGGATATTTCCTTCTTCCAGATATTTCTGCCGCAGACCGCGGCAGGAGGCTCCGCAGGCCCCTCGCACACCGGCGAGGAGCGCTACCTCGTCAGCATGTTCGTCGATATGCGCGGATCGACCAGGCTCGCGGAAAACCGGCTGCCGTTTGACACGGTGTTCGTTGTCAACCGTTTCCTCGGCGCGGTGTCGCAGGCCGTGATCGAATGCGGCGGACAGCCCAACCAGTTTGTTGGCGACGGACAATTGGCGCTGTTCGGCCTTGCCACCAACCGGCAATCCGCCTGCCGGCAGGCGCTCAGGGCGGCCGCGATGATTGCCGCCAATGTCGAGGAATTGAATCAATTTCTCAGGCACGATCTGCGCGAGCCGATCCGTTTCGGCATCGGCATTCATTGCGGCGAGGTGATCGTCGGCGACATCGGCTACCGCGATCACATGGTGTTCACCGCGCTCGGCGACGCGGTCAATGTCGCCGCGCGGCTGCAGGACCTGACCAAGAGCATCGGATGTGAAGCCATCCTGTCGGAGGAAGTCCTCGCGACGGCTGGCCTCGCGGCCGATGCGCTGCCGCGGCGGGAAGTCGAAATCCGCGGCCGCAACGAGGCGATGATTGTTCGTACCGTCGCAAGCACGATCGTGCTGTCCGCGTTGCTCGACGACGCAAAGCCCGCGGTTGCCTGACGACGCCACGCCGCTATGTGACTTGGCGCACATCTGAACAACCGTTCAGGAAATTCTCCCTCGACCGCCTTCGATCTTCTCGAACCCCGCGTCCCGGGGATGCGACTGATGGGCGATGGGTAAGACTGCAACCTACAACCCGCGCCTCTCGCGCATCGCTTAAAGGAGAACGACCATGTTACGTAAATTGACTCTCGCGCTTGTCGCTGCTGCTTCTCTCGGCGCCGTGGCGCTGGCTCCCTCGGCCGCTTCCGCGAAGCCATTTGGTGGCGGATGGGGCTGGGGTGGCGGCTTTCATCATCACTGGGGCCACGGCTTCGGCATCGGCTATGTCGGCGGCTATGATGACGGCGGATGCTATGTGACGCGCCCCGTGATGACCCGGTTCGGCTATCGCCTGCGCACCGTCAATATTTGCGGTTATTGATCGAAGCTTGCTTCGTTCGAACACAGCCCCGGTCGCGCAAGCGGCCGGGGTTTTGTGTTGGTCTCCGACCAACGCGCCACGTCTCATTCAGTTTACCTGGCTGGATTGCTGCATTCGAGCGTCCCGCGCGGGCTCCGAGAGAAAATATTGACCGGGAATTGACTTGGGCCGCACCAATGCGACTATCGCGGCGGGCCCATTTAGCAAAATCGACTGCCGGTTTGGCGAAATGGAATAGGCCCAAATGACCGGGTCCGGCACCGCCGGTCTGGACAGAAACGTTTCGGGGGAATGCGATGCTCGACAGACGGGAGTTGCTCAAACGCGCGGGCATGGCGGCGCTTACGACCGGTCTCGGTTCGGGCGGGGCGTTCGCGCTGGATACCGTGGTGCTGCCCTTCGACAACGGCAAACGGCCACTGGTGAAATACCCGCAGAAGCGCCCGATGATCGGCGTGACCAGCCGGCCGCCGGGTCTTGAGACGCCATTCTCCGTGTTCAACGACGGCCCGATCACGCCGAACGATGCCTTTTTCGTCCGCTATCATCTGGCCGACATCCCCTACAATATCGATCCGGATAAATTCACGCTGGCGGTCAAAGGCAAGGTCGATCGTCCGCTCAATCTCTCCCTGAAGGAAATACGGAAGCTTCCCGCGGTCGAACTCGCCGCGGTCAATCAATGTTCGGGCAACAGCCGCGGATTTTTCGAGCCGCGCGTCGCCGGCGGTCAATTGGGCAACGGCGCGATGGGCAATGCGCGCTGGCGCGGCGTGCCGCTCAAGACCGTTCTCGACATGGCCGGCGTGCAGCAGGGCGCAAGGCAGGTGACCCTCAACGGAATGGACCGACCGGTCATGGACACCACGCCAGATTACATCAAGGCGCTCGATATCGACCATGCGCGCGACGGCGAGGTGATGCTGGCCTACGGCATGAACGGCGAGGACCTGCCGGTCCTCAACGGCTTTCCGCTGCGCCTGGTGGTGCCCGGCTATTACGGCACCTATTGGGTCAAGCACCTCAACGAAATCACCGTGATCGACAACGCGTTCGACGGCTTCTGGATGAAATCCAGCTACCGGATTCCGGAAACGCCGTGCAACTGCGTCGAGCCGGGCACCTCGCCGAAGGCAACCATCCCGATCAACCGCTTCACGGTCCGCTCCTTCATCACCAGCGTGACCGACGACGCAAAAGTGAAGGCGCGTAAGACCACGAAACTGAAGGGGATCGCCTTCGACGGCGGCAAGGGCATCAAGGAAGTCGTGGTCTCGATCGACAATGGCCAGACCTGGGCACCGGCGACGCTCGGCAAGGATCTCGGCAAATATTCGTTCCGCGAATGGACGCTGCCGGTGAAACTCGTTCCGGGCATTTACGACTTGCGGGTTCGCGCAACCAACAATGCGGGCGACACGCAACCGATGGAGCCGCGCTGGAATCCGGCCGGCTATTTGCGCAACGTCGTCGAAACCGTTCGCGTCACCGCGGCGTGAGGAGAGCAATCATGATACGCCGGTTTCCCCTCGCCTCGCTGCTCGCGGCCGCCGCCATCCCGGCCCTGGGCTTCGCTTCGGTGGCCGCCGCGCCGGTTTCCTACAAGCTTCCGGACGAAACCGCCGTATTCAAGCCCGGACCGAATCTGGAAGTGGTGCAGAACAATTGCACGGGCTGCCACTCCGCAGACTACATCGCCACCCAGCCGCGCGGGCCGAAATACAAGACGGATTTTTGGCAGGCCGAAGTCGACAAGATGATCAAGGTCTACGGCGCGCCGGTCAACGATGCGGACGTTCCCAAGATCGTCGAATATCTCGCCGCGACGTACTAGGGCATGATCCGGAAAAGTGGGAACCGGTTTTCCCTCGCGACAAACGCGTAGCGTTTGCGCGGAGAACCCGCCTCCCGCGCCGAGAATAAGATTCGAGTGCAAAAAAGAGGCGCACGACCCGGGTGCCTCTTTTCCTGTCAGAGACCGGTTCCCGACACCAGATGTGTTGCGAAGATCCGCATCGATAACCATATCGATGTGCGGCAGACGTGGCCCCGCGGTCACGATCCGCTCACGCAAAGTCTACTGGGGCCGCAGAAACATCTGCACTATATGATTCGTACTTCCGGAATCATGGATTCCGACGACATCTCCCATCACACGAAATAGCCGCTATGGATGCCAAAGCAGTTCTCGCGCGCAACGCGCGCGATACGCGACTCGATCTGTTTCTTGGACTGGCGAACTGGTTCATGTTTCTGGACCATATTCCCCACAACATCGTGAACTGGATCACGCTCAGAAATTACGGATTCAGCGGCGCCGCGGACGCGTTCATTTTCATTTCCGGCTACACCGCGGCGAATTTCTACGCCAGGATCATGCGGGAGCGCGGCACCGTCGTCGGCGCGACCCGGGTGCTCAGGCGGGCGTGGCAACTCTATGCCGCCTTTGTCGTTTTGTTCGCGATCTACATTGTCGCTATCGGCGATGTCGCAGCCCGCTACGCCGTTCCGGACATCATCTACGAATTCAACATCGCCGGCCTCGTCGAAGAACCGGTGCGCACCGTCACTCACGGGCTGCTCCTGCAATCCAGGGCGCTGAACCTCGACGTGTTGCAGCTCTCCGTCGTGTTGATGGCATGCTTTCCGGCGGTGTTGTGGGCGATGTTGCGCAAGCCCGGCCTGACCATGGCCGGATCGCTTGTGCTTTATCTCGCTGCACGCCAGTTCGAATGGAACCTATCGTCCTTTCCCGATGGAAGCTGGAATTTAAACCCGTTTTGCTGGCAGCTCGTCTTCGTGCTCGGCGCCTGGTGCGCGCTCGGCGGAACCTGGGATCGCCAATCCATCCTCAAATCACCGGTCCCGTTTTACTTCGGGGTGGCGTATCTGATTTTTGCCCTCGTGATGACGATGGCGGGCCGCTTCCCGGATTTCGGACAAATGTTCCCGGGCCGGCTGCTCGACGCCTTCAATCCGAACGACCGGACAAATCTCGCTCCGTATCGCGTCTTGCATTTCGTCATCCTCGCATTGCTCGTGATGCGATTCATGCCGAAGGACTGGCGCGGACTGAGATGGCTCGCCTTCAGGCCCGTCATCCTGTGTGGCCAGCAATCGCTATCGGTATTTTGCGCGGGCGTCTTTCTCTCCTTCGCCGGCCATTTTGTCCTGATGACGGGTTCGGGTTCGCCGCTCGAGCAGATTTTCGTGAGCATTTCCGGCATCGCGATCATGACCCTCGTCGCCGGCTACATCTCCTGGTCCAAGCGGCAGGACCATCCGGTTCCGGGCCGGGCCACGCGAAAGCCTTCATCTCAGGCGGGCGAACCGACATTGTCGGCCGCCGCGCCGGTGGCGGGCCGGTACCCGCTCATGCGCTCATCGCGGTGAGATCTTGATGCCGAATTGACGGAAGCCGTTGCTGCCGGCGCAACCGGCATGCCGAAGCCTCCCAACCCGCAAGGGGCCCGGGCCGGACGCTTTTTCCGGGCGTCCGCCCGCGGCAAATCACCGCGAAACAGGCCAAAAGCTGCGAATGCGCCGCGATAATGATCGTTTCCGTCGAAATCCCTATGTCGTTTAAGCTACCAAGTGGGTCCCATACCGCGTATCGTGTACCCGTCGGACGTGCCGGTTTGCGGGGACCGGCAGGTCCGTTTTGTTTTTTGGATCCCGCGGAGACGACGTTATGGCTAAAGGCACGGTAAAGTGGTTCAACCCGACCAAGGGCTTTGGATTCATCCAGCCCTCGAGTGGCGGCAAAGACGTTTTTGTTCATATTTCGGCGGTTGAGAAAGCTGGTCTTTCAACGCTCAACGAAGGACAGACGGTGGAATACGAAGAGGTTGCCAATCGCGGCAAGACCTCGGCCGAAAACCTGAAGGTTTGAGGCGAGCGCGCGAGCGATAGCAGCGTACTCTCGGAAGAAATCCGGGGGTGGGGCTTTCCAAGAGATTTCAGGTAAGATTTCAGACCTTCGAGCGGCAGCGCTTTTGCGAAGCCGCACGATCGACAGGAAGTGCTGTCACAGACAGGTACCTGTTTGCCCGCTGCTGCCACAGGGCAGCCGCTTCGAAAGCTCCTGAATTTTTCGTTTTGATTCAGCCTGGGCAAGAACATCGAACACGCCGGCAGGCTTTAGTTCGGTGGCGCGGCGATAATCGTCCGTCGCCTTTTTCGTATTGTTTTGCGCTTCATGGACTTTTGCGCGCGCAAAATAACTCTCGACGGTCTCTCTTTGCGAAATGGCCTGGTCGAGATCATCCCGTGCCTTGCCATACTCCGTCATCGCAGACCAGACGATACCGCGTAACGCGAGGGCGTCCGGAAAATTGGGACGAAGGTTCAGCACGTAGTTGAGGTCCGACATCGCATTGGCCGGCTTGTTCAAGGCCACAAACGCACGTGCGCGCAGGATCCGCGCAACCGTATCGTCAGGCATCTTCCCGACGATTTGATCGAACGAGACAACCGCGCGATCGAACTGACCCGAAGTCAGCAGCGCAAGACCCCGGCCGAGCTGTGCTGCCTGGTTGTTCGGATTTTTGTCGAGAGCGCCGTTGATATCGACCAACCCCTCCCCGGTCCGGCCCTTCAACAGCAAGGCAAATCCGCGCCAGGCTTTCGCGAGATCATTCGACTGGTTCAGGACCAGGGCCTGATCGAAATCCAGCAAAGCCCTGTCGATCTGGTTAAGAGACACGTAGGCCAGGCCGCGCTCGGTATACGCCAGCGTATCTTTCGAGTTGATGCTGATCGAACGGTCGTAGTCAGCCAGAGCCTCCTGAACCTTTCCGGTGCCAACCTTGATGACGCCTCGTCCGAGATAGGCGGTGGCATTGTTCGGGTCGAGCGCGATCGCGCGGTTGACGTCGGCCATCGCCTGATCGTACTGCTTCAAGCCCGCCGCCGTTATCCCGCGCAGCGCCAATAACGGCGCTTCGTCCGGTCGAAGCTTGAGCAGGTCACTCAGGTCGTTGCGGGCTTCGGAGAACCGGCCCAGCCTGATATAGGAGACGGCGCGCAGGCGAAGCGCCATCTCGTTGCTTGCATCGGCGGCGAGCATTCGATTCAGGCGTTCCACCGTCGCCGCGAAATTTCCCTGATTGAAAAGCTGTCTGGCCTGTTCGATCTGCTGGTTGAGCGATGGAGCCGCGGGAGCAGCGGGCTGCGACGGCAGCGCCGCCGCTGTCCCCGGAGTCGTTGTCGGGGGCTGCCTTGTTGCAACCTTGGCAAGTTCCGCCTGCGCGGCGATTGCCGATTGACGCTGTTGCCGGGCCTCCTTGTTATCGGGCGCCAGCGACAACAGCTTGTCGAAATCGGCAATGGCGCGTGGATATTCGCCCTTGGCCACGAACAGCTGGCCGCGGAAGAAGTAGGATGCGCGCTCCGTTTGAGGCGACTGCGCGATGGCCCGCGAGAAATCCTCGATCGCATGATCGATATCGCCTTTCCGGCGATAGACCTGGCCGCGCCAGTAGAATGCGTTTGGAACATTCGGGTTGAGCGCGAGCGCCGTGTTGAGCTCGCCAAGCGCCTGATCGAATTGCGCCGTTTCGGTAAAGGCGCGCGCGCGTCCGACATGGGCCGATGCCAGATCCTGCCGCAGCACAATCGCCTGGTCGAAGTCGGCAATCGCTTCCGTCCAGGCCTTTTGATCGCTTCTGAGATTGCCGCGGGCAACGAACGCGCCAGCATTCTTCGGTTCAATCTCGATCGCCAGGTCCAGATCGGCCCGCGCCAGGTCGAAGCTGCCGCTTCTCTGGCGCAAATATCCGCGCAACAGCAGGGCGGGAACAAATCTGGGATTCAGCTCAAGCGCGGCCTCGACGTCATTCGAGGCGAGGTTCAGTTTCGAACGGCCGGTATTGAAGCGCGCGCGGTTGGTGTAAGCCTTCAAACGGTCATCCACCGGACGCGACGCATCGGCAATCACCGCACCGCAAGCCGACTCGATCTTTTCGGGAACCGCGCCATTGCAATCTTCCAGATCGCCGGCAAGGGCCAGGTTCGGTGCCGCAGACAGCGCGGCGGTCAAAAGCAATGCACGCAGCCAGCCGGGATCGGAGGAAGGAGCCCGCGCCGGCTTTGCGCTGGAAGGGGAGTCCGGGTGTGAAATCATTCTTCCTGACCCTCGCACCGATCGACGGCTTTACCCTACCCCTACAACCAATACGGTAGGTTACCATATCGGCGGGCGGGCGGCTCCTGATTCGGCAGCTCCATCATCCGTCAACCACTTCTTGATCGGCATGACAGCCAGCGACGCACCGCGTGAACGGCATTTTCATCCAATGGCGCCCCAAATGACGGGCGCGCGCCCGGTCGTTACGCCAAACCCCTGATTCCTTTGAGGCCGGCTTGATTGTATGCTCTGGCGGATCATGCGCCAGGGCATGCGATGAAGTTCGATCCCCCTTCCGTTCCCCCGTTCAGCGCGGCTTTCGCGCCGGACGACGGCGCCATCGCAGCGAGACTTCTCGAAGCGGCTCACCTGAGCGCGGAGCGGGAAGCGCGGATCGACCGCACCGCGACGCGCCTGATCGCCGCCATTCGCGCTGACGACGACCGGCTCGGCGGCGTTGAGGACATGCTTCGCGAATTCGCGTTGTCCACCAGGGAAGGCCTGGCGCTGATGGTGCTCGCCGAAGCGCTGCTGCGCGTGCCTGACGCCCGCACCGCCGACCGGTTCATCGAGGACAAGCTCGGCGAGGGCGACTTCGTGCACCACGAGACCAAGTCGAGCGCCTTCCTGGTCAACGCCTCGGCGTGGGCGCTCGGGATGTCGGCGCGCGTCATTCAACCCGGCGAAACCCCGCAAGGGACGATCGGGCGGTTGGCAAAACGAATTGGCGTTCCGGCGGTACGCGCCGCCACCAGGCAGGCGATGCGGCTGATGGGCAGCCATTTTGTCCTTGGCGAAACCATCGAGGCGGCGCTGGCACGGGCCCATTCGCACGCAACGCCGCGCTATTCCTTCGACATGCTCGGCGAAGGCGCCCGCACCGCAGCCGACGCGGCGCGCTATTTCAGTTCCTACGCCAGCGCCATCGAGGCCATCGGCCGCGCCACCGACGACCGGCCGCTGCCCGACCGGCCCGGCATCTCGGTCAAGCTCTCGGCGCTGCATCCGCGTTTCGAGGCGTTGAGCCGCGGGCGCGTGATCGCCGAACTGGTTCCGCGGCTGCTCGATCTGGCACGGCGGGCCAAGGCGCATGACCTGAATTTCACCGTCGATGCCGAGGAAGCGGATCGGCTGGAATTGTCGCTGGAAGTGATCGCCACAGCGTTCGGCGACGCCTCGCTCGCAGGCTGGGACGGTTTTGGCCTCGCGATCCAGGCCTATCAGAAGCGCGCTGGCGCCGTGATCGATTATGCGGACGAGCTCGCGCGAACGCTGAACCGGCGGATGATGGTGCGCCTCGTCAAGGGCGCCTATTGGGACAGTGAAATCAAGCGCGCGCAGGAACGCGGCCTTGCCGATTATCCGGTGTTCAGCCGCAAGGCGATGACCGACCTCAACTACATCGCCTGCGCGCAAAAACTGCTTGGCTTGAGGCCCCGGCTGTTCCCGCAATTTGCGACCCATAATGCGCTGACGGTCGCGACCCTTCTCGAACTGGCGCAGGGCGAGCCGGGCTTCGAGTTCCAGCGCCTGCACGGCATGGGCGAGGCGCTCTACGCGCAATTGAGCAAGGACCACCCGAAACTGGCCTACCGGACCTATGCGCCGGTCGGCACCCACCGCGATCTCCTCGCCTATCTGGTGCGGCGCCTTCTGGAGAACGGCGCCAATTCATCCTTCGTGGCACTTGCCGCCGACGATGCGGTGCCGGTTGCGACGCTGTTGCGGCGCCCGGCCGACATCATCGGGTCAGCCGAAAGCGCGCGCCATCCGAACATCCCTGCTCCGTGCGATCTCTATCAGCCGCGGCGGCGGAATTCCCGCGGCCTCGAATTCGGCGACCGCGCCGCGTTGAGCGAGTTGCTTGCCGCGGTCGCGGCGGAGACCGCTGCCGTTGCGGCGGCACCGATCATCAACGGCCTGACCGGCGCCGGCGCCGCACGGCCGATCGTCAGCCCGATCGACCGGACCACGCCGATCGGAAGTGTGATCGACCCGACGGCAGAACAGACGAACGCGGCGATGGCAGCCGCGCGCGATGGTTTCAGGAGCTGGAGCCGAACCCCGGGTGAGACGCGCGCCGAAATCCTGGAACGGGCATCCGACCTCCTGGAGCAGCGCGCGGCGCGCTTCGTCGCGCTGTTGCAACGCGAGGGCGGCAAGACGCTCGACGACGCGCTCTCGGAGGTCCGCGAGGCCACGGACTTTTGCCGCTATTACGCCATGCAGGGCCGCGACCTGTTCGGCGCCGACAAGGCCCTGCCGGGTCCGACCGGCGAGAGCAACATGTTGCGGCTGCGCGGCCGCGGCGTGTTCGTCGCGATATCGCCGTGGAATTTTCCGCTGGCGATTTTTACGGGGCAAGTGACGGCGGCCTTGATGGCCGGCAATGCGGTGGTGGCAAAGCCGGCCGAGCAGACGCCGTTGATCGCGTTCGAGACTGTTCGCCTGCTGCACGAGGCGGGCGTGCCGGCGTCCGCGCTGCATCTGCTGCCCGGCGACGGCCGCATCGGCGCGGCACTGACGGCCCATCCCGACGTGGCGGGCGTCGTCTTTACCGGCTCGACCGAGGTTGCGCGCGCCATCAACCGTGCCCTCGCCGCCAAGGACGGTCCGATCGTGCCGCTGATCGCCGAAACCGGCGGCATCAATGCGATGATCGTGGATGCGACCGCCCTGCCCGAGCAGGTCGCCGACGATGTCGTGACCTCGGCGTTCCGCTCGGCCGGCCAGCGCTGCTCCGCGCTGCGGCTATTGTTCGTGCAGGACGACGTCGCCGACCGCACGATCGAGATGATTGCGGGTGCGGCGCGCGAACTCAGGATCGGCGATCCCCGCGATCCCTCGGTCCAGATCGGACCCGTCATCGACGCCGAGGCACAACAACGGCTCGAGGGGCATATCACGCGAATGAAGCGTGAAGCCCGCACGCATCTCGAAGGACGCGCGCCCGCCGGCCTTTACGTCGCGCCGCATATTTTCGAACTGGCGGACGCCGACCGGCTGACCGAGGAAGTGTTCGGGCCGGCGCTCCATGTGGTGCGCTACGGCGCCGACCGGCTCGACCGCGTGCTGCGGTCGATCGAAGGCTCGGGCTACGGGCTGACGCTCGGCATCCACTCGCGGATCGACGATACGATCGAGGCGGTGGTCGACCGGCTTTCGGTCGGCAACATCTATGTCAACCGCAACATGATCGGCGCCGTGGTCGGCGTGCAGCCGTTCGGCGGCCATGGATTGTCGGGCACCGGCCCCAAGGCCGGCGGGCCGCATTATCTGGCGCGTTTTGCGACCGAGCAGACGGTGACCATCAACACGGCGGCGGCCGGGGGCAACGCGGCGCTGCTGTCGGATAGCGAATGATCGAAGTTTTCCGCCGCTCATGGATTGCTTCGCTTTCGCTCGCAATGACGTAAAAACTGCCGTTGCGCCGCGTCGCCAACATCGGTCAAATGCGCGCGAATCCGCCTGCCGCACCGGGAGAAATTCCACAGCGCGGCATAAGATCAACAACAAGACGGGAGCGATCTCACGATGGAAGACGGCATCTTCGAAGGCCTCAAGGTTCTGGACTGCGCGAGCTTCATCGCAGCGCCCGCGGCCGCAACGGTGTTGTCGGATTTCGGCGCCGAGGTGATCAAGATCGAGCCGCCGGGATCGGGCGATCCGTACCGCAACCTGCCGAACCTGCCGGGATATCCGATAAGCCCGCATAATTTCGCCTGGCTGCTGGAATCCCGCAACAAGCGAAGCCTTGCGCTCGACCTCTCCAGGCCGGAGGGTCAGGCGGTGCTTTACCGGCTGGTGAGCGAAGCCGACGTCTTCATCACCAACTTTCCGCCCGGCGTGCGCCAGCGGCTCGGAATCACCTATGAGGACCTCGCGCCGAAGAATGCGCGCCTCGTCTATGCGTCGTTCACCGGCTATGGCGAGAAGGGCAGCGAGGCCAACAAGCCCGGATTCGACAGCAATGCCTATTGGGCGCGCTCGGGTCTGATGGATCTGGTGCGGGCGGATGAAAACACAACGCCGGCGCGCTCGGTCGCCGGCATGGGCGACCACCCCTGCGCGATGGCGTTTTACGGCGCGATCGTCACCGCGCTCTACAAGCGCGAACGCACCGGCAAGGGTTCGCATGTGAGCTCGAACCTCATGGCCAACGGCGTCTGGGCCGCCGGGGTGCTTGCCCAGGCCAAATTATGCGGCGCGAAATTCCAGGAGCGGCGTCCGCGCGAGCGGGCGCTCAACGCGGTCACCAACCACTACAGATGCAAGGACGGGCGCTGGCTCATCCTGTCGCTGCTCAACGAGGACCGGCAATGGCCGACGCTGGCCCGCTGCCTCGGACGGGAGGACCTGATCAACGACGCGCGATTCGCCACCAGGCCGGACCGTCATGCGCGCTCGCTGGAGCTGATCAGGATCTTCGACGAAATCTTTGCCACAAGGGAGCTCGCCGAATGGCGCGGGATACTCGACGGCAACGGCCTCGTGTTCGGCGTGGTCGGCATTCTGGACGATATCCCCAACGACAGGCAGATGATCGAGAACGAGGTGCTGGTGCCGTTCGCGAACGACACCATGCTGACGGTCAACAGTCCGATCTGGATCGACGGCAGTAACAAGGTGAAGCCGCGGCACCCGCCCGGGATCGGCGAACACAGCGACGAGATCCTGCGCGAAGCCGGCTACGACGAGGCAACCATCCAGAAATTGCGGGCGTCAGGCGCGGTGGCGTGATCGGGGCCGCAGGACACGCCGAAGTCACTGGTATCGTCGCGCGACAGAACGGATAAGGAAATCGGGATGGCTACATACCGGCTGCATTATTTTCCGGAGTCCGGAAACAGCTACAAGCTGGCGCTGATGCTCACCCTTTGTGGGCAGACGTTTGAGCCGGTCTGGACCGACTTTGGCGGCGGCGTGACGCGGACGCCGGAGTGGCGGCGGACGGTCAACGCGATGGGCGAAATTCCGGTGCTGGAAGAAGATGGCGTGCGCCTCACCCAGACCGCGCCGATCCTGCTGAAACTCGCCGAGCAATATGGCCGGTTTGGCGGCGACACCGCCGCGGAAAAATTCGAAATATTGCGCTGGCTGTTCTGGGACAACCACAAACTGACCGGCTACATGGCGACCTATCGGTATCATCGGACGTTCACGCCGTCGCCCGATCCGCATGTACTTGCTCACTATCGCAAGCGTCTCGACGATTTCCTTGGGATTTTGGAGCAACATCTGCAGCGATCCGCGTTCGCCATCGGCGACCAGCCGACCGTGGCCGATCTTTCGATGATCGCCTATCTGTCCTATCCGGGCGACGAAACCGGATACGATCTTGCAGTGAGCCACCCGGCGGTGAGCGCCTGGCTTGGCCGCGTCGCCGGCTTGCCGGGCTGGCGGTCAGCCTACGATCTATTGCCCGGCAAACGCCTCACGCATTACGCGTAATCGACTGACGCAGGGTCGCCTCCCGCGTGACCTGGGAATCGGCAACGCCCCTGCCGCTTCCTCCCTGCCCCGCGAGCCGGCTCAGCGAAAACGCCGCCAGCGCCGCGCACAGGGCAGCGCACGCGGCGGTGGCGAACACTTCCCCTGCGCTCCATTTCATGGTCAGCAGGGCGCCGCCGACCAGCGGCCCGACGATCGAGCCGACCCGGCCGATCCCGAGCGCCCAGCCGACGCCGGTGGCCCGTGCCGAGGTTGGGTATAGCCCCGCGGCCAGCGCGTTGGCGGCGGTCTGGCCGCCGACAATGCAGAACCCGGCCGCGAAAATCGCCATGGTGACGAAGACGGCCGAATGTCCGAATTGGCCGATCGCGCCGACCGCGAAGACGCCGATGAAATAAACCAGCGCCAGCGCGCGAAACGAGAAGCGATCGATGATGCTGCCGAGTGCCAGCGTTCCGACGACGCCGCCGACCTGCAGCATCGATCCGATCGCGACGGCCTGCGGAACCGACGCACCGAGATCGTTGAGAACCGTGGGCAGCCAGTTCGCGAGGAAAAAAAGGTCGAGCAGGCTCATGAAGAACACCACCCACAACAGCAGCGTGGCGGGGGTCCGTCCGTCCCTGAAAAGATGCTTGACCGGAATCCCGGCCAGTTCCGGCTCATGCACGACAAATCTGGCCGCCGGGGCGAACAAGGCCTTCGGATTGATGTACCCGAGCAGCTGCGCGACGCGGTCATTCGCCCGGCCGGTGAGCGCAAGAAAGCGCACCGATTCCGGCAATTTCATCGCCAGGATCGGCGCCAGCAAAAGCGGCGCCGCGCCGCCGACCACAAACACCGATCGCCAGCCGAAATGCGGAATCAGCGCCGCCGCCAGCAGGCCGCCGAGAGCCGCGCCCGTCGAAAACCCGCAAAACATGATCATCACCATGGTGGCGCGGCGGCGATGCGGACTGAACTCCGACGTCATCGCAATCGCATTCGGCATCGCGCCGCCAAGACCGAGGCCGGTCAGAAAGCGGACGGCGAGCAGCGTGTTGGCGTCCCGGACGAAGGCGGTGATCAGCGCACCGATGCCGAAGGCGATCGTCGACAATATGATGATCTTCTTTCGCCCGACGCGGTCCGCCAGCGGCCCGAAGATGAGCGCGCCGATCATGAGCCCGAACAACCCCGCGCTGAACACCGGTCCCAACGCGCCCTTGGTCAGGCCCCATTCCCTGGCGAGCGCTGGCGCGACATAGCCGATGGCCTGGGTGTCGAAGCCATCGAGAAAAAGCACCGCCGCGCAGGTCAGCAGCAGCCTGACCTGAAACCCGCCGACCGGCTGCGCATCGATGAATTCGGCGACATCGACGGGCGATGTACTTGTTTCAGCTCTTGTGACCGCCATTCGTCTCTCCGAAACCCTCTCGTCACGCCCGCAGGGCTTCCTTCGAATAGCCGGCAATCTGCTTGTAACCGTCGGACAGGGCGACCAGCTCGTCGCGGCTGATGACGTCGTCGATCGAGGTGAAAGGCCGGTCGCGGGTGCGCTGAAACACCTCGCGCAGGATCGCATCGGGCGGATTGGTGCGGTTGGTCAGAACGACGCGTGTCGTCGCCTCAAGGCGCTGCTTCTCATAGGCGGCGAACGCGGCAACCGGATCGCCGGTGGCTGTTAGGGCCGAGGTCAGCGCCCGCGTATCCAGGATCGCCTGACCGGCGCCGTTGGAGCCGCGCGGCACCATCGGGTGGGCCGCGTCGCCGAGCAATGTCACCCGGCCAAAACTCCAGCGCGGCAGCGGGTCCTGATCGACCATCGGGAATTCCAGCACGCTGTCGGCGGCACGAATGAAGGCGGGAACATCGAGCCAGTCGAAATGCCAGTCGGCAAACGCGCCGATGAAATCATCGGTCACGCCCGGCCGGTTCCAGTCGCGCTTGCGATAGACCGGCGTTTCGATTTCGGCGACCCAGTTGACGAGCTGCAGTCCGTCGCTGTCCGCGGCGCGGATCGGATAGATCACCATCTTGCCGTGCGACAGCCATCCCGCACGGATCAGACTCGCGCCCGACAAGATCGGCTTCCATCGCGTGACCCCGCGCCACATGTTGACGCCGGAGTAACGTGGATCGCCTTCGTCCGGGAAAAACTGCTTGCGGACCGCCGAGTTGATGCCGTCGCAGGCGATCGCGGCGCGACCACGAACGGTGTGGCTTGTGGTGCCGCCCGGCCCGGCCGAAAAATGCACGCTGACGCTCGTCTCGTCCTGCTCGACGCCGATGCAATGATGGTTGGTGAGGAGCCGGTCGGCCCCGGCGCGCGCGCGAAAGGCCTCGAGCAACACCATCTGCAGATCGCCGCGGTGGATCGAGAATTGCGGATGGTCGTAGCCCGCGGCGCGGCCCAGCGGCTCCTGATAGATCAACTGGCCGAAGCGGTTGAAGAAGGTTGCATCCTGGGTGGCGATCGCGGCCCGCGCCAGCGCGGCCTCCAGGCCGAGCGCGGCCAATTCCCTGGTAGCGTGCGGGAGAAGGTTGATTCCGACGCCGACGGCCCGGATTTCAGGCGCGGACTCGAAAATCCTGCAAGGGATTCCGGCCGCGTACAGCGTCAGCCCGAGCGTCAGACCGCCAATGCCGGCGCCGACGATGATGATGTCGTCCATGTTTCCTTCCCGGCATTTCTTGTAACGCGGTTGCCGTGATGAAACAGATTGGTGAGCTTACTGTCAATCTGGCCCGGACACGAAATCGACCTCTCCCGGGCCGGAGAGGTGAAGTGAACCGGCCGGCGGACTTCAATCAAGACCCACGCCGTTCTAGCGATTGCCGATGAAGCACATTCCCATGCGCGAGGCATCGCTCATGACCTGACAGGCGAGCCCCCTGGCGCAGGTCCATGACTTGAAACTGCGGTCATTGTCCGCGTTGGCGCGCTGGCTGTAGCAATGCGCGCCCCAGCCGTCGTCATATTCGGTCCCGGCGAGTTCATGGCTGCCACGCAATTGCGGCCGGCTGGAAAACCCGCGTGAATAGTCCGGGCGTTCGCCATCGCGCATCGATGTCAGAATGCTGCGGCGGCGGACCTGGTCGCCGAAGAAATGCGGCGAGCCCGGCACCACGGTCGAATTGGAAGGATGGGCCGTCATCCAGTCGACGCCGGGGAAATGAAACCCGCCGATGCCGCGCGTTTGATGGCAGCCCGCGCATGTGATGTCGTTGAGCCGGCGCTCGAAGCCGGCGACCGAACGGATATTCCGCAGGCTGACGCCGCGCTTTGCCGCCCTTTCGAGGGCCGCGACGACATCATTTTTCGTGAATACGGGACCGGCAGCGGCTCCATCCCCTTCCACCAGGCCGAACGCCGGCTGCAGACCGGAGGACGAAAACCCGACCGGGGTCGGCGCGATCGCGCGGTTGGCGAGATATTCCTTCGGGATCAGGATTGTGCCGCGATCAAGCTCGCTGAAATGGGCAGGATCCAGCAACCATGCCTTGAAGCCCTGCCTGAGCTTGTCGTCCGCCAGGATACGCTCGCGATCGATCTGGTTCTCGAGCGTCGCGTCCTCGAAAGTTTTGGTCCGCGCGTCGTAGTCAAAAACTTTCAGGAGATAATCCGTGCGAAACTCGCGGATCGGCGATTTCGGCGCATGCGCGATCTGAAGATTGGTCTCGATGCGATCGATATTCTCAGGCCCGATCGAATCCAGCGGGCCACTTTCGGATGCGAGCTTTTCCGCAAGCGCCGCCCCGGTCAGCGGCCAATCGCCAGCCGCCAGCCACCGGCGCGCGATTTCGGCGCAGCCAGCTGCCGGGCCCTCGCCGCCGACCGTGTGGCCGCCGATCGCATGGTCGCCTCTCGCCTTCAGCACGAGGTTGAAGGTCATCGGCAGTCGCGGCGAAACCGCGTGATCATCGGCCGCGGGCGCATCGGTCCGCGTCAGGCGATAGATCAGACGGATTTCACCGCAGTTCGCCTCGGACAGATAGGCGCGATCCATCCGGTTGACGATGCCCGCCAGCACGAAGCGCGTATCGGGAGAATAGAGCAGCGTGCGATCGAACAGCTGAAAGTCGAAGGCCGTTCCAACGCCGATGGATTCGTTCGGAAGATCGGCCTTGTGTTTCTGGGTATATCGCTCGAATTCGGCGTCGAGCGCGGTGCGGACGGGGGCCATCGAGGGCAGCGCGAACAACTGGCTGCTGGTGAACGGCGCATCCGCCGGCCGCGCCGGCGAGAGCAAGCGCGAGAGACCAAATCTTCCGCGATCGAGTTCGCGCAATGCAAGCGGATCGGTAATCGCGACGCCACGTTCCAGCGCCGGCGCGCTCTGCGCGTGGCGTAGCGGAAGGAGACTGCAGACGAGAGCAAGGATGGTGACAAGAAATCGCAACGGACGGCCCATATCCCGACAAACCCCGCGCCAGAGGCCCCATTCCGGGCCTTGCGCGGGCTGTGCTTCTATTTCAGGAAAATAGCCGAAAAGCGAACGGGCTGCCGCATCGCCATCACAATCGCCGGCCTGCCCTCACGACACGGTGAAGCGCGCGTTTTCCTTGCGTGAACCGGTATCCGCTCCCGGATCAAATCCGGGGGCATGCGGCGCATGAAAAGGTTTCAGCGCGCGACGATCAAGCCCTTGCTGGTCACGACCACCCAGCGGCCGTCCTGGCGCCGTATGGCGTCGATACGGCCGAGGCCGGGCACGGGATCGCCGGCATACACTTCGTAAATGCCCTGCCGGCCCTCGATCAGCGCGCCGCCACGGGCGACATCGCGCAGCACCCAGCCTTCAACCGTCGGCAACCTGCCCACTTCGGCCTTGGACGCCGTTGCAGACGATGAAACCGAACCGGTGACATCCTTCGCCGCAGCCGTCGCTGCTGCGCCAGGCGCCGGCGCTGCGGCGGGCGCGGCGCGGAGCTTGTCCACGGCGTCGCTGAGCCTGGCGATTTTGGCGGCAGGCTCGGCTTGCGCTTTCTCGAGCTTGTCGAGGCGGTCGCTGGTCTTGTTGAACTGGCTCATGCCGAGCTTGGAGGTATGTTCGACGCCGGCCTTCAGCGCCAGGATATCGGCATCGATCCGCGCCACAGCCGCGTCGAGCGCGTGATTGCTGCTGGCCACGGCGGCTTCGTCGCCGGCAACATGCGTCAATGCGATGGTAGCGAGCGCGCCGCCAAGCGCGCCTACCATCACCGCCAACACCACCACGGCCGCAAGGGCCGCGACCCGGCGCTTGCCCAACACTCCCTGGCTCTCGCCGTGCTTCGATTCCGAACCGGCGTCGCGGTCCGCCCAGGGGCGATCGCCGGATGACATGATGATGACGTTGCCGGGGATACGCGGCACCTCAGCCTCGGCGGCACCGGAATTGGGAGCGGCGGCGGGGTCAGCTTTGGCCGCCTCCGCTTCAGGCATTTCGGCGGCGGCGCACTGCTCCGGCACCAGTTCGGGAGTTTCGACGTTGGCCGGCGCCGGCTCTGGCTCTTGCATCGCTTCCTGCGCCGAGAAGGCAACCGGCTCGTTTTGCGCGTCCGATGAATGGAGAACGGCCTGCCCGGCACTGAGGGAACCGGGTTCGCCGCTGGTCTTTTCGGCCTCTTGTTCGCTCACGATCGAAATCTCCAATATGGGTTGACCATTTGGTAACCGAAATTCTTGCTAAATCGTTACCTGCCCGCCGCCTTACCGAAATTTTAGCAAATTATCGGGTGCGGGTTTTGGCCTGGCCCGCGCGGCCCCCTCGCCGGCCCTTTTGTCGGGCCTGCGCCACGTTCAACGCGCGCGATGCGCGACCGAATTTCGAGCCGATCACGCGATCGGCGCACAGCCTCAACAAGCTCGATGCCGCCCGTGCATCGCTCGTCGGTTTGACAAACCGGGGGACGGTCTGCTCAAAAGCATCAACAAAATGCCGATACAATCCTTGGGGAGGCGTGACCTATGAAACTCTACAACTCGATCGGACCTAACCCGCGCATCGTCCGCATGTTCATGGCGGAGAAGGGCATCGAGATGCCCAAGCAGACCGTCGATCTGCGCGGCGGCGAAAATCGGCAAGCCGAGCATCTCAAGCGCAACCCGCACGGCCAGATGCCGACGCTCGAGCTTGATGACGGCAGCTATCTCTCGGAGATCACCGCGATCTGCGAATATCTCGAAGAGAAGAAACCGGAGCCGGCGATGATCGGAAAAACGCCGGAAGAGCGCGCCGAATGCCGGATGTGGACGCGGCGCGTCGATCTCAACATCTGCGAGCCGCTCGCCAACGGTTATCGCTTCGGCGAGGCGCTGAAATTCTTCGAAAAGCGGATTCCGGTGGCGCCGGAAGCCTCTCCCGGCCTCAAGCTGATCGCGGCCAACCGCCTGCAATGGCTCAACGGCCAAATCGCGGGCAAGGAGTATCTGTGCGGCAAGCGCTTCACGCTCGCGGATATACTGCTCTATTGCTGGATCGATTTCGGCAACCAGGTCGGCCAGCCGCTCGATCCCGCCAACGCCAATATCGCCGCCTGGTTCGCCCGGGTCGGCGCGCGGCCTTCGGTGAAGGCGTAGGCGTGCTTCTTATTGGCACTCCGTTCTCATGCCACCGGCATTCCGGCGGTGCGCGAGAGAATGGGTAGTCAGTCTGAACCAACGCCGAACGAACGGTTCATCATCGTGAATCCCGGATTTCCGTCCGGCTGCACGCGCGCACGGAATGCCTTGCGATTTTTCAAAGCACGACCGGCTTGTCGGGCAGTTCGTTCGGCCCAGCCCGGTGCCTTGGAAAATGCGCCGCCAGCTGCTGCGAGACCGCCTGGATGCCATTGACGACGCCGCCGGCGAAATTCCCGGCCTTGAAATCGGTCTCCATCGACTTGCAGATCTTTTCCCAACCGGCGGCGCCGACCTTGGCATCGATACCGCGGTCGGCGATGATCTCGACCTTGCGATCGGCCAGGAGCAGATAGATCAGCACGCCGTTGTTGTGGGCAGTGTCCCAGATCCGCAATTGCGAGAAGATGTCGAGCGCGCGCTCACGCGCCGGCTGATCGCGGAACAGCGGCTTGCCGTCCAGCGCGCCTTCGACCACGAAGCGAACCTGGCCGGCATGCGTGGCCTCGCCCGCCTTGATCGTCCGCTCGATCACAGCCAGTGCTTCCGGCGGGAAAACGCGCCGTACCCGCCAGTGGTGCTCGAGCAGATGCTTGCCGATGCGCTTGATGCCCATGTCTTTGCCTATCAGCTCCAGACCTACCAGCTTCCGGACGCGCCGCCGCCGCCGAACCCGCCGCCCCCGCCGCTGAAACCGCCGCTGTCGCCCGAACTGCTGCCACCTCCGGACCACGAGCCGCCGCCGCCCGACCAGCCGCGACCGCCGGATGAGGCGATGGTCTCGCCGAACATCGTGAGCAGGAAGGCAACGCCGCCGAGAATGACCGACGCCGCCAGCGATCCCGCGACGAACCACGCCAGCATTCCGACAACGCCGCCGGTGGCGGCCGAGCCGATCAATCTTCCCAGCGTGGCCCGCAGGATGGTGCCGAGAATAATCAGGCCGAAGATCACGAAGGGATTGGTCGGATCGAGATGGCTCAGCAGGCCCGGACCTTGCCGTGGCTGCGGCGCCGGCAATGGCTCGCCGTCGATCACCGCGACGATCCGGTTGACGCCCGCCGAGATCCCGCCGGCGAAATCCCCGCTCCTGAATCTCGGTACGATGATCTCGTCGATGATGCGCCTTGAAGTGACGTCCGTCAGCGCGCCCTCGAGACCATAGCCGACCTCGATGCGCAGGTGACGGTCGTTCTTGGCCACGACAAGCACCGCGCCGTCGTCGATTTTCTTGCGTCCGACCTTCCAGGCTTCGGCGACCCGGATCGAATATTGCTCGATCGTCTCGGGCGCAGTCGTCGGGACGATCAGCACCGCGACCTGGCTGCCCTTGCGCGTTTCGAGATCTCCAAGCGTCTGGTTCAGCGCGGATATGTCGCTGCCCGACAACGTGCCGGTTTGATCGACCACCCGCCCCGACAGCGGCGGCACCGCGACGTCGGCTAAGGCTGCGAAGGCCCAGCACACCAAAAGCGCAAGAAGGGATGCTCTTGCAGCGATCATCGCGGGGCCAGTCCGTTTGCCGGAACTACTTTGCAGGCGCCGGCGCCGGATTGAAATCCACCTTCGGCGCGGTCGAAATTGCCTTTTCGTTGTCGACCGTGAAATTGGCCTTCTCCTTGTAACCGAACATCATCGCCGTCAGGTTGTTCGGGAACGTGCGGATGCCGACGTTATAGTCCTGCACCGCCTTGATGTAGCGGTTGCGCGCCACCGTGATGCGGTTTTCGGTGCCTTCGAGCTGCGACATCAGGTCGTGAAACAGCGCGTCGGATTTGAGCTGCGGATAGTTCTCGGTCACCACCAGGAGCTTCGACAGCGCGCTGGAGAGTTCGCCCTGGGCGGCCTGGAATTTCGCGAACGCGCCGGGATCGTTGATGAGTTCCGGCGTCGCCTGGATGCTGCCGACCTTGGCGCGCGCATTGGTCACCCCCAGCAGCACGTCCTTTTCCTGCTGCGCGAAGCCCTTCACCGAATTGACGAGGTTGGGCACGAGGTCAGCGCGGCGCTGGTACTGGTTCAGCACCTCGGACCAGGCCGACTTGACCTGCTCGTCGTTGGTCTGGATCGCGTTGTATCCGCAATTGGTGAGGCTCAACGACGCCAACGCCGCCAGCACGGTCAAAAGTCTGCGCATCGAATCCTCCCGTTGTGGTCGGGCCGCAGGGTAGCAGATCGATGTGACAGGGAACACCGTCATTCCAGGGCGGGAGCGAAGCGAGCGAACCCGGAATCTCGAGATTCCCCGATGTGCAATTGCACATCTGAGGTCTGGTGCTAACGCACCATCCCGGAATGACGGCGGCGGTTGGTTGGGCTTGCGTTACGCCCGCGCCGCTTTCGCCTCCTCGATCGCCTTCCAGACCTTCAGCGGCGACAACGGGGTGGTGATCGACTTGATGCCAAGCTCGCTCAGCGCATCCATCACGCCATTGGTGATGCAGGGCGGACCGCCGATCGCGCCCGATTCGCCGCATCCCTTGGCGCCCAGCGGATTGGTGCGGCACGGCGCCGAACCATCCAGCGTAACCTCGATCGGCGGGATCTCGTCGGCGCGTGGAATGCAATAATCCTGATAGCTCGCGGTCAGCAATTGGCCTTCTGCGTCGTAGGCCACGCCCTCGTACAGCGCCTGACCGATGCCTTGCGCGACGCCGCCGTGAACCTGTCCCGTCACCAGCATCGGATTGATGGCGACGCCGACGTCGTCGACCGTGGTGTAGCGCACGACGCGCGTGACGCCGGTCTGCGGATCGACCTCGACTTCGCAGATATGCGTGCCGTTCGGCCAGGTCGGCCCGTCAACCTGGCCTTCACTGTCCACGCTGAGGCGTCCGCCATTTTCCTTCCTGGCGATCTCGAACAGGCCGATCCGCTTGTCGGTGCCGACCACCGTGAGCGAGCCCTCGCGATATTCGATATCCTCGACCGAGGCTTCGAGCATGTGCGAGGCCTTTTCGCGTGCCTTGGCGATCAGGTCGCCGGCGGACACCACCGCCGCGGTGCCGCCGACGAACAGCGAACGCGAGCCGACGCTGCCGAATCCGATCGCGAGATCCGTGTCGCCCTGCACCACGTCGATCTTGTCGATGGGAATACCGAGCGCTGCCGCCACCATCTGCGAAAAGGAGGTTTGCAGCCCCTGCCCCATCGCCTGCGTGCCCGCATTCAGGATGACGCGCCCTTCAGCCGTCGCATGCAGGCTGACCTTTTCGGTATGCACGGTTCCGCCGGTCCACTCGATGTAGCTGGTCAGGCCGCGGCCATAGAGCAGGCCCTTCTTCTTCGCGGCCCTCTTGCGCGCGGCGAAGCCGTCCCAATCCGCGAGCTTGGAAGCGCGCTCCAGCATGTGCGCGAACGCGCCGGAATCATAAACCTGGCCGACGGCGTTGGTGTAGGGCATTTGCGCCGGCTTGACGTAGTTCACCTTGCGAATGGCGCGCGGGTCCATCCCGATCTGGCGGGCGGCGGCGTCCATCAGTCGCTCCACGATAAAGACCGCTTCCGGCCGCCCCGCGCCACGATAGGCGCCGACCGGCGCGGTGTGGGTCATCACCGCCTTGGTTTCGTAGTGCACCAGCGGCAGGTCGTAGACGCCGGTCTGCACGAAGGGGCCGAGAACGAGCGGAATCAGGGCGCCGGTGCCGCTGACATAAGCGCCGGTGCCGCCGACCGAGCGCACCCGATAGGCCTGCACGCGGCCTTTGGCATCGAGCGCGAGCTCGGCGGTCGAGGTCAAATCGCGGCCATGGGTGCCGCCGAGGAATTCATCGCTGCGGTCGCCGCGCCAGCGCACCTTGCGGTTCAGCTTGACGGCCGCATAGGCCACGATGCCGTCCTCCGGATAGAGGCTGGTCTTCTGACCGAAGCCGCCGCCGATATCGCCGACCAGCACCCGCACGCTTTCCTTCGGCCGCTTCAGCACGGCCTCGGCGAGAATGTCGCGGGTCGAGCCCGGTGTTTGCGATTGCACATGCAGGATCAGCCGTCCGGTTTTCTTCTCGACCTCGGCGATGGTCGAGCGCGGCTCCATGGCGGAGGGGGCCAATCTTTGGCTGACCAGATCGAGCGAAACCACATGCGCGGCCTTGGCGAACGCCGCCTCGACCGCGGCCGCATCGCCATAGCTCATCGCCGCCACGATGTTGTCGGGCGCCTCCGCCCACACCACCGGCGCGCCCGGTTTGGTCGCGGCAACGGGATCGACGACCGACGGCAGCACCTGGTATTCGATCGCAATGGCTTCGGCCGCGCTCTGCGCGGCAACGCGCGATTTCGCCACCACGGCCGCCACCGGTTCGCCGGCAAAGCGCACGACCTCATGGGCCAGCAACCGTCGCGGCGGCACCGTCATCGGCTTGCCATCGGGGCGCGGGAAGACCAACAGCGTCGGGAGCGTGCCGATGTCGCCGGCGACCAGATCCGCGCCGGTGTAGACGGCCGCGACATCGGTCATTCCGGCGGCGGCCCTGGTGTCGATGGACACAATTTTGGCATGGGCATGCGGCGAGCGAAGCACGTGCAGCCACAGCGCGCCCTCTTCCGGCTTGTCGTCGATGAACTGACCCTTCCCGGTGAGAAGCCGCTGGTCCTCGAGGCGCTTGACCGGCTGGCCCGCACCGAAACGCATATTGCCGGGAAGTATGTTCATGAGTTGGTCCTTCGAGTCTCTTGCTGGATCGATTGGTGTTCTAGCCGATAGGCAAGGAACAGGCCAAGCCTGCGGCACAAGGAATCATCGCCTACGACCGGGCCGTCCAGGCCGTTCTTGACGTCAGCGGATGCCCGGGACGCAGGGGCGCTCAGGGGAAAGGCCGGTGCGAAGCCGGCACCGGCTGACACGGCGGCGAGAGAATCTCAGTAAACCAGGCCGGTGCCCGGGGGCCCGTCCAGCGCGGCGGCAAGCGAGCGGTACTCGGCACAATCGGTACCGCAAAGCGCGGCGATCCTGGCCAGATGATACTGCGCCTGCTCGCGATTGCCCTGCTCGATCTGCCACAATCCGTAATACTGCCATGTCCGGACATGGCCGGGGTCCGCCTTCAATGCGCGCTCGTACCAGACCTGCGACAGCCGATAGTCGCCGAGCTTGCGGTAGGAGTAGCCGATCAGATTGGCGACCTCGGCCCGATCGTCGTGACCGAGCGCCTTGAGCTGCTCGATCGCAGCGGCATAGTCGTTGCGGTCGTAGATCGTCACATAGGCTGCGCGATAATTGTCGCGGAATTCCTGTTCGGATTTGGTTTTGCTTTTGTCCCCGTTGGTCTTCTTCTGACCCTTCGATTGGGATGGCGGTTTGCTCCCGCCCTTTGGTTCGGGCATCGGCCTGGGTTCGGGATCGCCCGCAGCAAGAACGCTGCCGACGCCAAGCGACAGTGCGAACAGGAACGCAGCGGCCAACACGCCAAGGCGATGGTAATGGGTCATGAGACTTCCTTTCCCGGGCCAAGACGGAAATGGCATCCTAGTGGAAACGGGTTCGCCGGCCAAGACACCCGCCGGCAGCGGCATCGCCGACATATGCCTTCCCAGGTCAACTCAGAATTTGAAAGCCGCACCCCCCGTGATCGAATGGGCCACAAACCCGGTGCTGAAGTCCCCGTCATAGCGGGCGAACAGGTACCCCCTCGAGAAGCGGCCGATCACTGCAAGCCCGGGCTGCAGACTGTCCCGGTCCTCCAGCGCGGTCGCGACCGTGAAGTTCCCTGGCTGGCCCACAAGTCCGGCCGCGATGTCGCCCGATGAGGCCGACAAGCGATGGGTCCAAATCAAATTCCCTTGCAATGTCCATGCAAGTGGACCGCTCGCCGTCAGCTCGTAGGAGGCCAGTGCGCCAAGCCGCGAGCGCAGGCCATCGCTGACCTGGTCGACCACGGTCAGATCAATGCTGCCGGCATTGCTCTCGGTGAAGCCGCGCCGGTCGAGCCAACCGTACGACAGTCCGACAAAGGGCTTCACGGCAGCCCTGCCGGCCTGCAGGTTCGTCCCGAAATCCAGCCGCGTCGCTATACCCGGCGCCGCCGTCGATCCGTTCGCGCTCCGCGATATGGCGGTCGACAGGCCCGGAATTCCCAGTCCGCCGTCCGCGATGGCTATCTGCCGGTTGACATTGATCAACGAGTAGGTCCCGGCCACCGCGCCGTCGATCAGCAGCCGGCCGAGCGTGATGCCTCCGTAAGCGCCGAGCACGCCGGTCCTGATATCGCCCGAGCTGCCCCCAAGATCGTTCCAGTTCGCGCTAGTCGTCAGAAAGCCACCACCAATCCCAAGCACGAGACCATCCCTGCCGTCGTAAGTGAGCCCGCCGAGTCCGCCGCCGGTGTTTGTCCGGTAGCCCGGCATCGTGCTGCTGTCGTCTCGCTTGCCGAAGTCGCCGAACACGCGCGCCCATGCCATGACGCCGGAAGCGATGGCGTACTGGGTCACCTGGGCGTCGCCGTAGGGCCACCGGGTGGCGTCAATGCGTCCGCCGAAGGCATCGAGGATCATGGTGTGCTGGCGGCCGATGATCAACGGCAGCGCGCCATAGACATCGGGGCTGAGCTGGCCGACCGCGGCCGCGAGCGGTCCCGCGTTGACCGGGTTGGCGAGATTGAGAACATCGAGCGAGGTCAACACGTGGTCGAGATCGCTGTAGGCCGCGACGCATTTCTGATCGAGATAGCTGCCGATTGCTCCCGCGTTGCCAGACAGACGCGGCCCGTATGCGAGGACCGGCCCGCCATTGTCGGGGGTCTGAAGCACGTAGTTGGTGGGCGGGACCTGAAACTTGCCTATGACCTTGTTGCCTACATAGTACTGCAAGCCGCCGCCATTGCCCCAGAACAGGCCGGTGCTTGGATCTGTAATGGGACCGGTGGGGCCGCTCCAGAATTGCGTCCCGGCCGGAATGATGACCAGGGCGATGGCGTTGTTGCGCGGCGTGTTCGGCAGGTTCGGCAGCGCCCAGAAGTCGTTGTATTGTTGGCGTGTCAGACCGCGCAACTGGGCGAGCGGAAGGGTGAACGAGCCGATTGAGCCGAATTGCGGCTTGCTGGGATCGTACACGAAAGTGCGCGCGGCGATGAAGGGCTCCGAATTGGTCAAGGTGTAGGATGTGCTCCCCACCAGGAAGGGCGGCGTGGCGGTGAGACCAAGCGTGCTGTTGATGACGTCGCTTGCGATGGTGTTCAGCACGCTTCCGCCAGGAACGACCGTCGGGGCGGCCGTGCTGCACAGCAGGGCCGCCGCCGGCGTCACGATGACGAGGTTCAGCGCAAGCGCGACAAAGCCCCCGCCCATTTGAGACCCAGACAAGAGGTTCTTGCCAGTCAGCGTCGGCATTGGTTCGCCCTCGGGGGGCCCCGCCGGATTACCGGCGGGCATCAGCATACGCCTTCGCGCGAACGAGGACCATGATTGCCGGGCAAGCGAATGCTTGTTGCCGCTCGCGCCGTGACGGTCCGCGTGCGCGACAAGTCCTGGTTCCACGACGGCCGATGCGACGTGCTGTTCGCGCTTGCCTAGTGGCTCACGCGGGCGGATGACACGATCACCAGTGGCAGGGAACTCGAATAGCTTGCTGTTAACGGACCAGGCTGCGCTGGCAGCGCTTATTCCGTTCCAAATTGATCAATCGCTGAGTGGAACCCGGCCGCACCATGATGGTGGCTCCTGGTTGCGATCGAGGCTTCGCTTGATCCCGCAGTGACGTTTTGTCACGCCACAGGCCCATCACTCCAAATCCCGCAACACCGCCTCGACAACCTTGCGCTCGTCCGCCGTCAAGGCCGCCTGAGGCGGAACGGGATCGCCGACGTCGTAGCCCTGGATCGCAAGCCCAGCCTTGATGCAGGCCGCGAGATTGTAGCGCGCGAAGGCTTCGTTGACGCGCCACAGCCTGCGTTGCAGCGCCAGCGCATCGTCCCAGAGTTTGGCCCTGCAAAGATTGTAGAGTTCGACGCTTTGCCGCGGAATGATGCAGGCCGGTCCCGCCATCCACCCCACGCCACCGATCAGCATCACCGCGGCCGGGATATGCGCGGATGCCGAGAAGACCCTGATGCTGTCGCCGCAGCGGCTCATGATCGACAACAGCCGCCCGGTATTGGTGGAGGCATCCTTGATATATTGAATGCGCGGATGGGCCGACAGCCGCGCGATGCAATCCAGCGTCAGGTCGGAGCGCTGAAATTGCGGGTTGGTGTAGATCACGACGGGGATATCGACCGCATCCGCGATCGCGCGAAAATAGGATTCGACCTGCGCGTCCTGCAAAGGGAAATACGCTTCGAGGATCGCCAGGATGCCGTCGGCGCCGAATTTTTGATAGGCCTTCGCCTGCGCCACCGCATCTGACGTCGACGTCGAAGCGACGCCGGCGACCACCGGCACGCGGCCCCTGGCGGCTTCGATCGTCGCCTGCACCACGGCGGCGCGCTGTGCGTTGTTCAGATAAGCGAACTCGCCGGTCGAACCGAGCGGCGTCAGCCCGTGCACGCCGGACTTGATGAGATCGTCGCAGAGCCGGCCGAGCACCTCGGTGCGGATTTTCCCGCCGGGATCGACCGGCGAGACCAGATAAGGAAAGACGCCGTGGAAATCAGCCATGATCTGGGGCAGGTCCCGCCATGCACGGCGCCCGAACGCCGTGTAATTGTTGCCTCTCTATAGTTCACCCGGCGCCGATGAGAAAGCCCCGCGGCCGCTGCTCCGTGCCCGCTGGAAAACATCGAGGGCGCTATCGTTCAGATATTTCGCAAGTTCGGAGCACTCTCCCTGATCACAAAAATTAAAATGACTCAGTTGCTATTGCGTCGTAGCTTCTCGACAAGCTGGTTGTGGAGTTATCTGTCTGGAGAATCGTATGGATTCGACTCGCCTTGAAATTAACCGCCGTACCGCGCTTCTCACGTCGGCGGCGATTGCCGCCAACGTCGTCAATCCGATGCGCGCCTTCGCGCAGGAGGCGCCACGCAAGGGCGGCGTGTTCAATGTGCATTACGGCGCCGAGCAGCGTCAGCTCAATCCGAGTATTCAGGCATCCACCGGCGTCTACATCATCGGCGGAAAGATCCAGGAAAATCTGGTCGATCTTGACGGCAACGGGCAGCCGGTCGGAGTGCTCGCGGAAAGCTGGGAGGCTTCTCCCGACGGCAAGACCATCACGTTCAAGCTTCGAAAGGGCATCACCTGGCATGACGGCAAGCCCTTCACCTCGGCGGACGTCGAATTCACCGCCATGCAAATGTGGAAGAAGATCCTCAATTACGGCTCGACGCTTCAGCTTTTCCTGACCGCGGTGGATACGCCCGATCCGCAAACCGCGGTTTTCCGCTACGAGCGGCCGATGCCGCTCAACCTGTTGCTGCGGGCGCTGCCGGACCTCGGCTACGTCTCGCCGAAGCACCTCTATGAGTCCGGCGACATCCGCCAGAACCCTGCCAATCTGTCGCCGGTCGGCACCGGCCCCTTCAAGTTCGTCAAATACGAACGCGGGCAATACATCATCGCCGATCGCAACCCCGATTACTGGCGGCCGAACGCCCCCTATCTCGATCGCATCGTCTGGCGGGTCATCACCGACCGCGCCGCTGCGGCCGCGCAGATGGAGGCGGGAGAACTGCATTACAGCCCGTTCTCCGGCCTGACCATCTCGGACATGGCGCGGCTCGGCAAGGACAAGCGCTTCATCGTCTCGACCAGGGGCAACGAAGGCAACGCGCGGACCAATACCATCGAATTCAATTTCCGCCGCAAGGAGCTGTCAGACATTCGCGTCCGGCGCGCCATCGCGCACGCGATCAACGTGCCGTTCTTCATCGACAACTTCCTCGGCGATTTCGCCAAGGTCGGAACCGGGCCCATCCCCTCGACCTCGACCGACTTCTATCCTGGCCCGACCACGCCCCAGTATCCATACGACAAGGCCAAGGCGACCGCGCTGCTCGACGAGGCCGGTTTGAAGGCCGGCGCTGGCGGCACCCGCTTTTCCCTGCGCCTGCTGCCGGCGCCCTGGGGCGAGGATATCTCGCTGTGGGCGACCTTCATCCAGCAATCGCTTTCCGAGGTCGGCATTCCCGTCGAGATCGTGCGCAACGACGGCGGCGGATTTCTCAAGCAGGTCTACGACGATCATGCCTTCGATCTCGCCACCGGATGGCACCAGTATCGCAACGACCCGGCGGTTTCGACCACCGTGTGGTATCGCTCCGGCCAGCCCAAGGGTGCGCCCTGGACCAACCAGTGGGGTTGGGAGGATGCGACGGTCGACAAGACCATCGACAACGCGGCGACCGAAGTCGATCCGGTCAGGCGCAAGGCGCTCTATGCCGAGTTCGTCAAGGAGGTGAATACCGAGCTGCCGGTATGGATGCCGATCGAGCAGATCTTCGTCACCGTCATCAGCGCCAGGGCGCGCAACCACTCCAACACCCCGCGCTGGGGCTCGACGAGCTGGCACGATCTTTGGCTTTCCGCCTGACGTGATATCCGGCAAGATGATCCGATGCGTATCTTGAGCCTGGCGGGGCGGCGTCTTGCCACC
Organism: uncultured Alphaproteobacteria bacterium; assembly: GCA_963742085.1. Lineage (GTDB taxonomy): Bacteria > Pseudomonadota > Alphaproteobacteria > Rhizobiales > Xanthobacteraceae > Bradyrhizobium. The sequence goes on from CAVUKM010000012.1 coordinate 217,839, forward strand.
TCGATTCCCACCTTGTTCCTGGTTCTGGTCGGCGTGTTTTTGCTGTTGCAAATGGCGCCGGGCGACACAGTCGACGCCATGATGGCGCAGATGGGCGGCGGCGACGCCGCAACCGCCCGCGAGCTGCGCCGTTTCTACGGCCTCGACCTCTCGATCCCGATGCAGCTCGGCAACTATCTCTGGCGTCTCGTCCGCCTCGATCTCGGCTTCTCGTCGATTTACGGCAAGCCGGTCGCAACCGTGATCCTGGAGCGGCTGCCGCCGACCATCCTGTTGATGACGGCGTCGCTGTCGTTCGCGTTCTTCTTCGGCCTTTTGTTCGGCGTGATCGCCGCGCGCGGCGTGAACCGGTGGCCGGATACGCTGATTTCGACGTTGGGCCTGATCTTCTACGCGACCCCCTCGTTCTGGTTCGGCCTGATGGCGATCGTGGTGTTCTCGATCTATTTGCAATGGCTGCCCGCCGGCGGCTTCGAGGACATCGGGGCGGTCCAGACCGGCTTCATGCGCACGCTCGACATCGCGCACCACCTCGTCTTGCCTACCGTGACACTGGGACTGATCTTCCTCGCCATTTATCTGCGCATCATGCGCGCATCGATGCTGGAGGTCCTCAATCTCGACTATGTCCGCACAGCCCGCGCCAAGGGACTGGACGAAACCCGGGTGATCACGCGCCATGTCCTGCGCAACGCGCTGTTGCCCATGGTAACGCTGATCGGGCTGCAGGCCGGAACGATGCTCGGCGGTTCCGTCGTCGTCGAAAGCGTGTTCTCGCTGCCCGGGCTTGGACGCCTTGCCTATGAATCCGTGGTGCAACGCGACCTCAACACGCTTCTGGGCATCGTCTTCGTCTCCGCCCTCCTCGTCATCCTCGTCAATTTTGCGGTCGACCTGATCTATGCGCGGCTTGACCCGCGCATCACGGCCGAGGGTTGAGGCATGGACGCGGCAAGGCGCTATTTCCGCAGTCCGGCTGCCGTTGCGGGCCTGATGCTGCTGCTGATCGTGATCGTCATGGCGATCAGCGCCGGCTGGCTCTACCCGCGCGATCCACTGGCGCTCGCGGGCCGGCCGCTGATCTGGCCGTTCGCAAATCCCCGGTTTCTGCTGGGCACCGACAATTCAGGCCGCGATATCGCCGCGCAAATTTTCCACGGCGCGCGAATTTCGCTGCTGATCGGCGGCGTGGCGACCGCCATCGCCATCCTGATCGGAATTATCATCGGCGCCTTCGCCGGTTACTACGGCGGATGGATCGACAATGTCCTGATGCGGATCACCGAAGCGTTCCAGACCTTGCCCAATTTTGTGCTGCTCCTGGTGCTGGTGGCCGTGTTCGGCTCGACCCTGACGACGGTCACGATCGCCGTCGGCGTAGTGTCGTGGCCGGCAACGGCGCGGCTGACCCGCGCCGAATTCCTCTCGCTGCGAGGCCGGGAATTCGTCCAGGCGGGCCGCACGCTTGGCATGAGGGACGTCCAGCTCATCCTCGGCGAGATCCTGCCCAACGCCCTGCCGCCCGTCATTGTCTATGCAAGCGTGGTGATGGCTGTGGCGATACTGCTGGAAAGCGCTCTCGCCTTTCTTCACCTCTCCGATCCCAACGTCGCTTCATGGGGCAATCTGATCGGGCTTGGCCGCGACGTGCTGCGCGTGCAGTGGTACGTCTCTGCGATTCCGGGCATCGCCATCCTTCTCACCGTGCTGGCGGTGTCGCTGGTCGGCCAGGGCCTCAACGACGCATTCAATCCGAGGCTGAAGCGGCGATGAGCGACCCAAGGAACATCACGCTCTCGCTCGATCGTCTCAGCGTACGCCTGCCCGCCGGCGCCGACCGCCCGCACGCCTTGTCGGATGTTTCGATATCGATCGCGCCAAACGAAATCGTTTGCGTGGTCGGCGAATCCGGCTCGGGCAAGTCGATGATGGCCAACGCCATCATGCGGCTGCTGCCGAACGACGTCAGAATCGACGGCGGCCAGGTCATGTTCGAAGGCCGCGATCTCGCTCTGGCGACGATGGCCGACATCCGCAGGGTGCGCGGCGCCGGCATCGCCATGATTTTTCAGGAGCCGATGACCGCGCTCAATCCGCTGCGGACCATCGGCGACCAGATCGCCGAGATGTTTTCGATCCACACCACGCTATCGAGGGCGGAGATCGACGCCAGGGTGCTGGCGCTGCTCGCGGACGTGCGCATTCCCGATCCGCAAGTCGCGGCAAGAGCCTACCCGCACGAACTGTCCGGCGGCCAGCGGCAGCGCGCCATGATCGCGATGGCGCTCGCGCTCGACCCGAAACTATTGATCGCCGACGAGCCCACGACCGCGCTCGATGTCACCACCCAGGCGCAGATCCTGAAACTGATCCGCGATCTGCAACAACGCCGGAAGACGGCGGTACTTTTCATCACCCACGATTTCGGCGTTGTCGCCGAGATCGCCGACCGCGTGATCGTCATGCAGCATGGCGTCGTGGTGGAGCAAGGCGCCGCGGCAGCGGTCCTCGACAATCCCCGGCATGCCTACACCAAACAGCTCATTGCGGCCGTGCCGCCGCTCAAGGCACCGCCGCCGCGCGCGCTCTCGGAGGTGGATATCCTCACCATCTCCGATGTCTCGAAGACCTATCGCACCGGCGGGTTTCTCGGGCGTGGCGCGCGCGTCACCCCGGCGGTCAAGGGGGTGTCGCTCAGCCTTCCCAGGGGAGCGACACTCGGGATCGTCGGCGAATCCGGTTCGGGCAAGTCGACGCTGGCACGCTGCATCGTGAGGCTGATTGATCCAGACGCCGGATCGATCGTGCTGGGAGGCAAGGACTGGGCGACGCTGCCGCGCGAGGAGATTCGGCGCGAGACGCGTCACATCCAGATGGTGTTTCAGGATCCGTTCGCTTCGCTCAATCCCCGCCGCAAGGCCGCCGAATTGGTCGCGCAAGGACCGATCGTGCATGGCACGCCGCGCGCCACCGCCATCGCCGACGCCAGGGAACTGTTCACGCTTGTCGGCCTCGACCCGTCCGCGGCCAACCGGTTTCCCCACGAATTTTCGGGCGGGCAGCGGCAGCGCATTGGGCTGGCGCGCGCGCTCGCGCTGAAGCCGGATGTCCTGGTGGCCGACGAACCGGTCTCGGCGCTCGACGTCTCCGTGCAGGCCCAGGTGCTGAAGCTGCTCGCCGAGCTGCGTCAGCGGCTCGGCCTCTCCATCGTCCTGATCACGCATGACCTTAGGGTCGCAGCCCAGATCTGCGATCTCGTCGCCGTGATGAAAGATGGCGCCGTCGTGGAGCAAGGGCTCGCGGCTGACGTCTTCGACAACCCGCAACATCCCTATACGCGGGCGCTGTTGAATTCGATCCCCGGAGGCGATTTCACACGCAAGCGCGACGCGGCCATCGTGTGATCGTCGTCAGGCGATTTCGCGCGCATCGCGCCAGCGGTAAACCGCCAGCATCAGCGGGGCGAGCTTGCGCAGCAGGCGATGCGCCGCGATCGGCGCCGGCTTCGTGAACGGCAGCGACAGGTCCTTCTGCGGCACGCCACGGACGGCCTTCGACAATTCATTGCCGAGCGCAATCGCGAGCGCGACGGCGCGGCCGTTGCAGCCGGTCCAGCCATAGGCGTCAGGCCCGAGCCGGTGAATGCGCGGCAGGAAATCCGTCGTCATCCCGACATAGCCGTTCCAGACATAATCGAAGCTGACCTCGCCAATCTGGGGCCACAGCCGCTGCAGACGCTCGGCCACGCGCGCTCTTAACCTCGCCACCTTGTTGCCCGGACCGATCACGGCACCACCGGTGACGAGACGATTGCGTGCGTCGTAGCGCGCGAAATACAGTTCGCCATGGGTGTCGGACATCGCCTGCCGGCCGGGAATGACGGACTTGCGGATATTATCGGACAGCGGCTGCGTCGCCATCTGCCAGGATAGCACCGGCATCACTTCCGTCGCGATCCGGGGCACCAGCGACCTGGAGAATTCGCCGCTATAGGCATTGGTCGCCACGATCAGCGCACGTCCGCTGATCTCGCCTCTCGTCGTCTTCACCACCCATCGGCCATCGCGGCGTTCAAAGCTGACCGCCGGTGAACGCGCATAGATCCGCGCGCCCAGGTCCAGCGCCGCACGCGCGAGGCCGCGCGACAGCGCGAGCGGATTGATGTGACCGCCAGACCTGTTCCAGAACCCGCCAAACCATTCATCCGAGCCAAGCATGTCGCGCACCTGCTCGCGCGACAGCAGTTCGACGGGGGCGCCGAATTTTGACCATTGTCGGACCCGTCGCTCCGCGATCCTTATCCGGCCGGGCGAATGCACAGGTTGAACCCATCCGGCCTGCTCCTGCTCGGCCTCGATCCGATAGCGCCGCGCCACATCGAACAGCGTCGAAGCGCTGTCGCGCAGCAGGCCGACGAAGCGTTCGCCCACCGCGCCGTGCCTGGCGACGATATCTTCGGGATCAGGTCGCGACAGCGTCGGAATCACCTGGCCGTTGTTGCGGCCGGACGCGCCCCAGCCCGGTTCTACGGCTTCGACAATGGCGACGTCCACACCCGCCTCGCGCAGATGCAACGCGGTTGAAAGGCCGGTGAAGCCTGCGCCGATGACGATGACATCGGTTTGCGTCGACCCGATCAGCTCAGGCAGATCGGGCCCGGGCGGCGTCGACGCTACCCACAGCGAATCAGGCCATCGGACATTCATGGTATCCATCGTCATCCTTTCGAGACCGATCGAATAGACCGCAGCTGCGCCACCACGGCAAGGCTGCCTTGCCGACGCCTGATCGATCTGGTTAGCTTAGAGCGAGATGACCCTTCGTTGAATCGTCATCTCGCTCTAAGCTTTTTGTTTGAGCATGATCTTTTCGGAAAGCCGGTACCCACTTTTCCGGATCATGCTCTAGTATGACCAAACATGCCGGGGAAATAAAAGCGTGCCGCTCAAAAATGTCATCGGAATCGATCACGCTGTCGTCGTCGTCAAGGATCTCGACAGGGCCGCCGAGAACTGGAAGCGCCTGGGTTTCACGGTATCGCCGCGCGGCACGCACAGCGCCAGACTGGGATCCGGCAATTACACCATCATGCTCGATCCGGATTACATTGAATTGCTTGGCGTACTCGTTGAGACGGAACACAATGCCCCGACCCGTGCGTTTCTGGCGAAACGCGGCGAAGGCATCGAGCGGGTAGCCTTCACGGCGGTCGATTCCGCCGCGGGCGCCGATGAAATTCGCGCGCACGGTTACGACGCCGTCGGCCCGATCGATTTCGAACGGCCGGTAACGATGCCGAACGGCAGCCAGGCCGCGGCCAGGTTCAGGATTTTCCAGTGGCCCATAACCGAAGCGCCGGCTGGACTGCGCATTTTCGCCTGTCAGCACAAGACGCGTGAAACGGTCTGGATTCCCGAACTCATGAAGCACGCCAATGGCGCGAAGCGCCTCAAGCAGGCCGTGGTGATCTCCGCCGAGCCCGCCAGGGATGCCGCGCATCTGGCGCGCATGATCGAAGGCGAGGTCAGGCCCGAGCCTGACGGCGGTTTTGCCGTGCCGTCCGGCTCGGACCGGGCCGATTTCATTTTCCTCACCAGGACCCAATTGGCAGGGCGATATCCCGGGGTCTCGCTCGCTGGACTTCCCGAGAACGGCGGCGCGGGCCTTGTGCTTGCCACATCCGATCTCACCGCTGCGGCGAAAGCGGTCGGCCCGGCCGGCATTCGCAGCGGCGCCGCACTTTGTGTCGCTCCCGCCGACGCCAACGGCGCCCTGCTGGTTTTTGTCGCCGGATGAAGCGGCGGGCGCGATGCGGATCGCGCACGAGACGCGGGAGCGGCGTGTCCGGTAGTCTTGCGGATTTGATCATCGATGCGAATCGAAACCGATGGCCAAGCCATCCGGGCAACGATCGCGAACGGATCAGCCTTGCGGATTGGGCTGATCGGCGCGCCTGACGCGGTTCCGCCCCCCGGCCTTGGCGCGGTAGAGCGCGGCATCGGAATATTCAAGCAGCGCGCTCAGCGTCTGCTTGCCGTCAACGCTCGTCGATACGCCGCCGCTCACCGTCGTATCGACCTCCACGTCACCGATGAAGCGGCAGTTCCTTGCAAAAGCGACACGGATCTCGTCAGCGCGAGCGTAGGCCGCCTCGATACCCAATGCCGGCAACGCCACGGCGAATTCCTCGCCGCCGATTCGGCCGAATATGTCGTTCGGCCGGAGCGCGAAGGCGGTCACCTGGCAAAACCTTTGGATGACTGCGTCGCCGGCCGCGTGGCCATACCTGTCATTGACGTCCTTGAACAGGTCGAGGTCGAACATCATCACCGAAACCGGCGCGCCGTCGCGCCGGCATCGTTCCACGATCCGCCTGGCGCTCTCCATGAAGGCGCCCCGGTTGAGTATCCCCGTGAGCGGATCGATGTGCGCAGCCATGGTGCTCGCGGCCTCGCTACGTTCCTTGACCAGAGCGAGAAAGAACACGGCCGTGCCGAGCGTAAAGATGATGCCTTCAAAATAAATCATGCCGAACAAGCTCATCAGCGACGGTGCCAGATCCGGGCTGACAGAGCCGGTGAGACTCCCATAGGCGCCGATCGACAGGACCGTCGCATGCGCCGCGACAAAGACGATGATCGGCCAGCGCGCGACCAGTCCGTCCGCTCGACCGAACCAGAGAGTGGCCGCGGCGGCAAAAAAATAGGCGGCACTCACACTGATGCCCACCGACGCGGTAAAATCCCGCATGGCAGGAACAGCACTCGCCAGTCCGACGACCGTCACTACGACCATCATTCCGACCAGCGCGAGAACGAGCGGCGCCGGCTTCGCATCGAGGGCCCGCGCTGATTTCCAGGTCAGGCCCGCCGAGAGTGCCAGCACGATGCCGCCGAGAATCGACCCACGCCGCTCTTGCAAAGCCGCCCCCAGCATCAGGGAGAAGATGCCGCCGGCAGTGACGATGTTGGCGAGCCCCAATATCGCCAATGCGGGTTCTTTTCAATTCTGCAACCAGCCGATGAACAGGATCGCGCCGGCACAGGCCGCAACGAAGCTCCCCATTGTCATCAGGGTCGCCAGATCAAGGAACATGATCCGATGCCCTCACCATTGCGGCGCCATGCGCACGTTTCTCGCGCCACTGCGCATGTTGCAGAATTTTGGCGCCGGCGAATTGACCAGAATCAATGGCGGAGCGATCAGAACGTGACTTGCGACGAACCCGAGCATCGCCGCCGAGACAGCCTGGTGGCAATCTTGCGCGGGATATTGAGAAAGAAACGGGCCATCCGTTTCGGGGCATAGGTTCGCGAACCGCACGACAGGCACATCGGATCGTCGCAGAAGGCGAACGTCGGATCCTTTTCGAGCACGCTCATTTCGATCCGGTACGCACTGGCCGCATCGACAAGCATCGACTTGACGCCGCCGACTTCCGAAGTCTTGAGAACACCATGGGCCGCGTAGAGGTCATAGAATTTTCCGAACCCCGCGCTGCATCCCGAAATATCCTTTCGAGCGAACCAGCGAATGCCTTCGGGCGTCGCCACGGCGCAGATCCGTTTGCCGCTGAGCAGCGTCTTTTCCGCCAGCCCGAGCTTTTCCTGGGCGCGATGGACGGTACTGAATCCGGGACTCGAGCTCGTGCATCCCACGAGTATCATCTTCGCGCCGAGCCCGATGAGCTTATCAATCGGGAAAAACGCGGTTGAGGATTCGTCATGTCCTCGAACGATTTCTTCCGCGTCCGGACCGATGGCGACGTAGGAGTTGGTCGGGTGCTTGCTCCTGACCGAGCCGGGGTGGTCGAGCGCTATTTGAGCCAGGGCTCCGGTCACACATTTTGTGTTTGGCTTGAACGCGTTTTCCTTCGCCGCTCTTTTCTGCCAGGGATAATAGTCGCTCGTGAACGACAATGTGACGAGATTTCCCGACGGACCGAGCGTCTCCAGAAGAGAGTCGAACAGGGCTTGCGCCGGACGCCCGGATTCCGCTTTCATTCCCCTCGTGGCGCTGCGGACCAGCACCGTATCTCCCGCGCGCAGCCCCAGTTTTTCGAGATCATCCCTTATTGATTCCAAGACAGCCTCTCCAACTGAAACATCAGTACCGGTCAGGCTGGTCCAGCAATCATCAAAGACCAAAGCCAGCGTTCGCACTGACCAGGCGCTGACGGTATTCCAAATGGTGGCAAAATGGCGCTCCCAAGGGGAATCGAACCCCTGTTTCAGCCTTGAGAGGGCCGCGTCCTAACCGCTAGACGATGGGAGCATAGGGTTTAGGGAATAACCTCGAAATCGGCGCGCCGCAAGGCGGGTTTGGGCCTTTTCGGCCAAACCGCCTATGCGTTGGCGGCCTCAGGGCTCGCCAACAAACTTGAGCCGGCCGGCGGGCTTCAGTGTATGCGCGTCAAAGGTGCGGATTTCGGTGGCCCCGCCGACATCCAGCGTCACCACGAGGCGATCGCCGGCGACCCCGGTGGAGACGATCCGGGCGCCTTTCGGCAGGGTTGCCGTGATGTCGGTGGCGTTGGTGCTTCCCTCGGTGCGGAAAAGACGGTAGCCGATGGCGATCAGAACGGCCGCTACCGCCAAGGCCGTGGTAAGGCCCGCAATCAACATCATGCGCCGCACCCGCGCGAACAGCGCGGCCTGCTCGGGTGTCGGTTCGGGCGCAACTGTTTCGGTCATTTGAAACTCTTCAAGGGATTGGCTCTTCTTTGCAACAAGGCGCAGATAGCGGTCAAAGGCTGGAGGTCATCGTCAAAGGCGACGAGGGATCGACCCGGCTCGACCGCGTGCTTGCCACACGCGTTGCCGAGCTGTCACGATCGCGGCTGAAGGCGCTGATCCTCGCGGGCCAGGTCACCGTCAAGAACGCCGCCGTTCGCGACCCCGCTTATCATGTCGCCGCTGGCGATACGATCACAATCGACGTTCCGGAAGCCACCGCGGCCGAGCCTGGGCCAGAGGCTATCGCGCTCGACATCGTCTACGAGGATGACGACATCATCGTCATCGACAAGCCCAGCGGCCTCGTTGTGCATCCGGCCGCGGGCCACGAAACCGGCACGCTGGTGAATGCGCTGATCGCCCATTGCGGCGCGAGCCTGTCGGGGATCGGCGGTGTCAGGCGCCCGGGCATCGTGCACCGGCTCGACAAGGACACCACCGGACTGCTGGTGGCGGCGAAGAACGACCGCGCCCACCAATCGCTATCCGCGCAATTCGCCGACCATGGCCGCACCGGCGCGATGCGGCGCGGCTACATGGCTTTCGTCTGGGGGGTGCCGAACCGGCAGCGCGGCACCATCGACGCGCCGATCGACCGGCATCCCCATGCCCGGGAGAAGATGGCGGTGCGCGAAGGCGGCCGCGAGGCCATCACCCATTGGGAAATCGAGGAGTCCTTCAACGGCCGGGACGGCAAGCCGGTCGCAGCCCTTCTCGCCTGCCAGCTCGAGACCGGGCGCACCCATCAGATCCGGGTGCATCTGGCCCATATCGGCCACCCCCTGATGGGCGACGCGGTTTACGGCCCGCACTTCAAGACCAAGGCCAGCCACCTCGGTTCCCGGACCCAGGCGGCCCTGGCTGGCCTCGACCGCCAAGCGCTACATGCATACCTCCTGACCCTGGAACACCCCAAAACAGGGGCGATTCTGGAATGGATCTCGGATTTGCCGGAAGACCTCGCCCGCCTGCGGGATTGCCTGCGAGCGGCGCTATGACGCAGGCGGTTACAAAAAGTTAAGTTATGACAAAAGGTTATGGCTGCCACACGGGGACGTGACGGCGGCCATCCTTCCAAATGCCCGGCGATTTGGTGTATGTTGCACCTGCGTTGAATATCCAACGCGGAACATCGCAGAGCGACTGGCTTTAACACAGCGGCCGTCTGCCTGGCCCGCCGCTATCGGGGGCCTGAACCACTGGAGGGCGCTAAATGGCCCGTACAGCTACCCTGCCGATTCTCAACGGAGAATCCGGCCTTTCCCGGTACCTCGCCGAGATCCGCAAATTCCCGATGCTGGAACCCCAGCAGGAATACATGCTCGCCAAGCGTTGGCGCGAGCACGACGATCGCGACGCGGCCCATCAACTTGTCACCAGCCATCTCCGGCTCGTGGCCAAGATAGCCATGGGCTATCGCGGCTACGGATTGCCGATTTCCGAGGTCGTCTCGGAAGGCAATGTCGGCCTGATGCAGGCGGTGAAGCGGTTCGAGCCCGAGAAGGGGTTCCAACTCGCTACCTACGCCATGTGGTGGATCAAGGCGTCAATACAAGAGTACATCCTGCGTTCCTGGTCGCTCGTGAAGATGGGCACTACCGCGAACCAGAAGAAGCTGTTCTTCAACCTGCGCAAGGCGAAGAGCAAGATCTCCGCCCTGGACGAGGGTGATCTTCATCCCGACCAGGTCAAATTGATCGCCAAGCGCCTGGGCGTGACCGATCAGGACGTTGTCGACATGAACCGCCGTCTCGGCGGCGATGCCTCGCTCAACGCGCCGATCCGCGACGACGGCGAGGCCGGCGAATGGCAGGACTGGCTGGTCGATACCGCGCCCAACCAGGAAGCCCTGATGGCCGAGCACGAGGAGTTCGATCATCGCCGCGAGGCGCTGAACGGCGCCATCCAGGTGCTCAACCCCAGGGAACGCCGCATCTTCGAGGCGCGGCGTCTGGCGGAAGAGCCGATGACGCTGGAAGACCTCGCCGCCGAATTCGGCGTGTCGCGCGAGCGCGTGCGGCAGATCGAGGTCCGCGCCTTCGAGAAGGTGCAGTCGGCCGTCAAAGGCACGATTGCCCGGCAGGAAGCGGCCGCACTGGAAGCCGCGCATTAAGCGCGTGATCCCGACCCGAAGGGCCGCGCTAGCGCAAAGTGGACCCCGGTTTTCGGACCTGATGATGCGCGAATAAAATGGCGGATCGAAGCAAGACACGAAAGCCGGCGGCAACGCCGGCTTTTTTGTGCGCCGATTGAACCCCGGGCTTCTTGAAGCCAGCGGCGCGGTCAATCGACCACGGAAGGCAGGACGGCGTTTTCGGAAAGCAGGCGGAGAACGCGCTCGGCGACAAGCTTGTGGCCGTCGGGCGTCCAGAAAACTTCATCCGAAACTCGGCTCCGTCGGCTCACCCACCGAAGCGTCACGCTCCCAGCCTTCGTTTTCCAATTTGATGTGCTGGAGCATTACCGCCTCGGCATTGGCGTCGAGATCGGGCAGCGCCTGGAATTCGGATACCCAGCAGCGAAACACCTTGTAGGCCAGCGCCAACTGGCCGGCTTCGTTGTAGATCTCGATCACGATGTCCTTGCGGAAGTCCTTCAGCGACACCTCGGCCCCAAGCCCCGCTCCCAGCGTCCAGACCTTGTTGGCCCATTGCTCGAAGGCCGGATCGTGGGTGACGCCGCGCTCGAGCGTGATCGCCTCGAATTGGGTGCGGCCGGGCGACTTGCGCGAGGTGGAGGGATCACCGCCCTCGCGGTGTTCGATCACTTCCGTGCTGCGCCGCAACGCGCTGATCCGGGAGACGCCGGCGACATAGCGCCCGTCCCATTTCACCCGGAATTTGAAGTTCTTGTAGGGATCGAAGCGCGTTGTATTGACGGTGAACTCGGCCATGGTGTGTTCTCCCTCGAAAGCACATCGTACCCCGCCGGACCGCGGGCCAAGATTGCTTGAACCACGGGGCGGGGTCAATCGACCAAGACGAGAGAGGCGGGAGGGATAGCCGTGTCGATCACGCTGCAATCAACGGTCGGCGGATTTTCCGCCGAGTTCATGCGCAGGTTGCCCGCGCTCGAACAGGCGATGATCGCGCACGGGCTCGAGCCCTCGCAATTCGTGATCTCGAAGGACCGCGCCACGCCGCCCTCGGTGCCCTTCATCGGGCCGTTCTTCTACGACTACACGGTGTTCGTCGGCGAGGAGAACTTCACCGTCACCGAGCCCAACGACGCCGTCTTCCTGGATTATTTCTACCAGCGCTGCATCGCCGAGGATGAGGATCTGTCGGCGGAGACGACCCGGCGAAGGCGCGGGCTGATCCACCGGTTCTTCAGCTGGATGGCGCAGCCGATTTGAGATGTAGCCGTCATTCCGGGGCATCGCGAACCCGGAATCTGGAAGTTACAAGCGCGAGATTCCCGATGTGCAATTTGCACATCTGAGGTTTGCGCTGACCGCGGCCCGGAATGACGAGCAAGAATTGCCGCGCGCGGCCCTACTCCCCCCACTGCCTTGCCAGCGTGGCCAGCGCGCAGCCTTCGCAATAGCGCGCGTCCTTGAAGTCGATCCAGTTATGCGCATAGACCCGCTCGAGCGGAATGCGATAGCGCGCGCGCAGCACCTTGACCAGGATCCGCCACGCCGCGATCTGCGCCTCGGTGGCGGGCCGGGTGACGTCAGGATAGTTGCCGGCGAATTCCACCCCGATCGAATTGTCGCGCACCACCTGGTGAAAGGTCGCCTTGTTGTCGATGTACCTGTTGTCGTTGCGGTTGGCGCCATCGCCATGGGTCGGAACCAGCGTCTCCGGCACCGCCCAGTACACCGCTCCGTCGGTTTCCACCCAGACGGTGACGCCGCGCCGCGTCGGATTCTTCGCCTGCTCCAGTGCGCCGCCGCGTGCCGAGCCGGCCGGCCCCTCGGTCTGGTGCACGATGATGTTGCGCCAGGGATGGGCCTCGGCAACATCGCCCCACGGCGCGAGCCAGACCATCCTCAGCCCCGGAATCTCCGGCGCGCCCGATTGTTTCGCGACCGTCGCGAGCTCAGGGGTTTGTGCGGCCGCGGAAGAAAGAATGGCGACCGCGCCAAGCGCCATCGCCGGCAGACGGAACTTCATGGTTCAAGGCCCGGTGGACCCTCTACCTAGCACGCTTCAGGCGCGCTTGCGTGAGGCGCGGTCCGGCACCGCCTCGGGCCCGGGCGCCAGCGGCGGCGACAGATCGTACACCGCGTGGCGGTTCTTGCCTTCCTTCTTGGCGACGTAGAGCGCCTGGTCGGCGGCGGCGATCAGCCGGTCCGGGAACGTGCCGACCTCCCGGGTCCATTGCGCGACGCCGATCGAGACGGCGATCGGGATATCCTTTCCGACACAGGCGGCGGCGTCGTCGCGGCACACGTCGATGATCCGGCGCGCGATCATCGCGCCTTCGCGCAGCGTCGAGGCGGGCAGCACGACGCAGAACTCGTCACCGCCGGTGCGCGCCAGCATGTCGCCGGTCCGCAACCTCGTTTGCGTCATCAGCGTGAAGTGCTGCAGGCAGGCATCGCCGGCGGCGTGACCGTAGGTGTCGTTGACCGTCTTGAAGCCGTCGAGATCAATCACCAGCAGGGCGAACGGCTGGTTGCTGCGCTCCGACCTCGCGCATTCCTCGGCCAGCCGCTGCAGGAGGTGCCGCCGGTTGCCGACGCCGGTGAGATCGTCCATCAGCGCCAGATCGGCGACCTCGTTGCGCAACCGGTCGATCGCCATCAGCATGAAGCCGAAATTGAAGGCCATCGACAGGAACATCAGCGCCAGCATCACGGTCGACTGCGGCAGATTGAATTGAACGAACGAGAAGTCGCCGCCGATATGGAAAATCTTGCCCAGGGCGCGAAAGGCGTAAATGCCGATCGTAAGCGAGGCGATAATGCCCGCAAGCCGGGCGCCGGGATTGGTGCGGCCATCCTGCCGCGACATCAATAGCCTGATCGTCAGCGCCAGCGGCACCGCCTGGGCGATCGAATAGATCACGATCCGCAGCGTCGGGCTGTCATAGAAAAAAATGAAAAACGCCAAACCGGCGAAGGTCGATCCGATCGTCAGCGCCGTGCCGCGCCATCCGACCGGCTGGTCGTAGAACCGCCTGATCCCCATCGCGGCGAGGCAAGTGGATAAAATCACGATCGTGCCGCCGGCCAGGAGCGGGATCAGCGAATCCGTGACCATGACCAGCATTGCGGCTGCCGTGCCAATGGCGGCGGCGAAGGCCGAGCCCATCCAGAACCGCGCCGCCTCGAAGGTCGGATAGCTGCGCATGACGTAGGCCCAGATCAGGCCCAGCGCGAGAAAATTGACAACGAACGCCGTCCACAGCGTCGGAACGTTCAACATCGCGAAACCAGAGCGCCCACGGGCCTGTCTCCCCTGTTATCCAACAGCCCACCCATGACTATCCCCGTAGTCTTGCGGACAGCATGCCGCCGTGTCGCTTAACGGACTCTCACCTGCCGCGGTGCAATCCGCGCCGTGGTTGTGAATTGATGAAGATGGCGCGCGGCCGCCCTCGATCGACACCGAAAACGCCGCCGCTTTGGCGCAACGTTAACCCTGGCGAGCCCGTTTGGGCGGCGCGATGACGGCGCGGACTGCCCGTGCGAGCCGATTGCGGCGTCAAAAACGCGTCAAAACGCATAACAGTTGTGGATAACGCAATGACACCTGCGTGACAGTGCGGGGCAGCGGCCTGCGAATCTGTTGGGATTGCATTTGAGGATGTTGCGAGGTTGGCCCTCCGCCGAGCATGCCTCGTGTCGCGTTTCAATCCATTAACCCAAATGAGGATGCTATGGCTAAGAAAGCGAAGAAGGCGAAGAAGGCTAAGAAGGCCAAGAAGTCGAAGAAGAAGTAACGTTCAAGCCCGGGTGGAGCTTCGCTCCGCCCGGGCACCCGGAGCGGGCGGAAGTGTTTCAAAACGGCGGGCCTTGAGCCCGCCTTTTGATTTTCGGGGTAGCGTCATCGCCTGTCCTCATCCTGAGGAGCGGCGCTTTCGCCGCGTCCCGAAGGATGCGGCCGGATCGGGGCCTCATGGTTCGAGACGCGCAAGATGCGCTCCTCACCATGAGGGGTCGGCACCGCTTCTCCATTGCAGCTCTTGCGCCGCGCGCGGCGAACCCGCAAAAAGCGCATTCCCTGTCCCCACCTGGAGCTGACACCCATGACCGCGATCCGTGGAGCCGCCGCAGCCGTGACCGGCGCCGCCAGCGGCATCGGCCGGGCGCTGGCGATCGAGTTGGCCGCGCGCGGCTGCGATCTGGCGCTGGCCGACCGTGACGAGGCCGGATTGCAGGCACTCGCCGCCGAGATCGGCCGCACCGGTTCACAAAAGGTCAGCATCCACCGCGTCGATGTCAGCGAGCCCGGCCAGATCGCCGACTTCGCGCAGACCGCGATCGCGGCCCATCCCGGCCTCAACATTCTCGTCAACAATGCCGGCGTCGCGCTGCTCGGCCAGTTCCACGAGATCGACCAGGCGCAGATGGACTGGCTGATGAACATCAATTTCTGGGGCGTGGTGCATTCGACGCGCGCCTTCTTGCCTCACCTCGCAACCCGGCGCGAGGCCCATATCGTCAACCTTTCCTCGATCTTCGGCATTATCGCGCCGCCGGGCAATACGGCCTATTCGGCGGCGAAATTCGCCGTGCGCGGTTTTTCGGAGAGTTTGCGCCACGAGCTGCAGATGGCCGAAAGCCCGATACGGCTTTCGGTGGTGCATCCCGGCGGGGTCCTGACCAATATCGTACGCAACTCCCGCGACGGTGTCGGCGTCACCGACAACGAGCGCCGCGCGCAAACCATCGAGCGGTTCGACGCGATCGCCAGGACCACGCCGAGGGAGGCGGCGCTTGCGATCATCAAGGGCATCGAGAAGAACCAGCCGCGCATCCTGATCGGCAGCGACGCCCGCTTCATGGACCTGCTGCAGCGCTTTCGGCCCGCCACCTATTGGAGCGTGATGGCGCGCCGGATCGCGAAGACGGAGAAGGCGGGGAAGAAGGAAGCTTGAGTGCGTCAGCGCGGGCGAATGGATCGGCGCCACGAAATGACAACTGGCCTATCAACGGTCGTCCCGGCCAAGCAAAGCGCGAGCCGGGACCCATACGCCGCGGCTCCGCTTTATTACGCAGTGGCTGACGGCTTTTGCTCTCATAAACGACGGTGGTTATGGGGTCCCTGCGTTCGCAGGTCAAATGCGCGGTCGTCGTCACCGCCCCACTAACTGATCGGCGAAATAGCCGATCGTCTTGCGGTAGATGGTGGCGTGGTTCCATTCACGCATCGCCTCGAAATTGGCGCTGCCCTCGCCGTAGGGCGCGCCCATCTTGAAGCCGTTGGTGTGCAACAGATTGGCGGTGGAGGCGAGCACGTCGGCAACGCTGTGGCGGAGATCGACGCGGCCGTCGCCGTCGAAATCGACGCCGTATTTGATGTAGGACGACGGCAGAAATTGCGTCTGCCCGATCTCGCCGGCATAGGCGCCGATCATCTGGCTGAGCGGCAGGTCGCCGCGCTGCACGATCTTCAGGGCCGCGAGCAGTTCGCCCTGGAACAATTCGGTGCGGCGGCAATCATGCGCCATGGTCGCGAGCACGCGAAACACCGGCAGCTTGCCCATGTCGCCCTTGCCGAAATCGGTTTCCAGCCCCCAGATCGCAACCAAAATCTGCCGCGGCACGCCGAATTTGGCCTCGATGCTCGACAACAAACCTGAATAGCGCTGCAACATGGCGCGGCCGCCATTGATCCGCCCCGGACCGACGCGGGTCGAGACATATTGCTCGAACGTCTTGGTGAAGGTGCCGCGCTGGCGGCGGTCGAAATTGAGCACCGCCATGTCCTGCTGCACGCCGCCGAGCGCTTGTGAAATCACGCCCTGGGAGATGCCGCCGGCTGCCGCCTCCGCCGAGATGTTCTGCACGAAGCTGTTGAAATCGCCGCCGCAGCGGGCGGCGTGGGCCGGGCTGGCGGCGAGAAAGGCGCCCAGGGCAACAGCCAAACAGGAGCATACGGCCAGGCGGGGGTTGAGCATGGTGGATTCCCTTCGAGTTGCCGAGGATCATGGCACGGGGAAAACCGGCGCGTCAAAAATGAACGGCATTGTTGCCATCCGGGGCGCGCCGCAGGCCGCCATTGATCCGCATCAATACCGCTCGCGGCTTCCTCTCTTAAGGTGCGGCAAAAGGAGAGCCCCCATGATCGGAATTACCCTGACTACCGACCAGATTCGCAACGCGCCGGCCGACGTGCGGCGCTGGATCGAGCATGAGGTGATCGCGTCTTTAGGGATTGCCGCCGACGCGCCGCCGGTGGCCGCCGTGCCGGCGCAAACCGCCCATCTCGTCGCCCTGAGCGCGGATGAGGCCGCCGCCGTGCTGTCGCATATCCAGGGCATGATGGCCGCGGTCAACGTGTTCTTCGAATTCGGCCGGCCCGGCATCTCCTTCGGCCAGCCCGCCGTGATGGCGTTCCGGCTGATCGACATCCTGCATCACACCCGGCTTTCGAACGTCGGCCAGGTGATGGCCTGTCTCGACCTGATCAACCAGGCGCTGGCGCAGCTGCGCCGCGATCCCACGGCGCGGTTCTGCGGCTACGACAATGAAGGCCATTGCCTGATCGCGCCGGAAACCCAGGCGAGCATCGCCGCGCTCTGGCAGAGCGTGATCGCCAGCCAGCAGCCGGCCGCGAGCAGCGCGGCGGCGTAGCGGTTTGTGCCAGCGGCAACGGAAGTGCGCTCCCTCTCCCGCTTGCGGGGGAAGGTTGGGTGGGGGTGCTTCCGTAAAACACGCTGGTCGAGAGGATAGACTTTCCCCCACCCGCCGCGCTTTGCGCGCCGACCTCCCCCGCAAGCGGGAGAGGCGAACGGAATCCGCAGAGAAGCCGGCTAAACTCACTTCGTCGGACTCTGGCCGCAGGCCTTGAACGACCATTGCGCGACGCTAGATTCAAGGCCTAAAGCCAGCGCAGACAATCCGTGAGCCAGCACATGCAACGCATAAAGCCACGCCGACCAAAACTCCTGCGAACGCCGCTGTTCCGGCTGCTCGCGATCAACCTTGCGATGGGAACCGCGCTGGCGGTCTTTCTCGTGGGCGGGCTGCTCTGGCTCGATCCCGGCGGCTTGCGCCATCTGATCTTCACCGACCGCTCGCCCGGCGTCGCGCTGGGGCTTCTGCTGTTCGGCTTCATCGTCACATTTGGGTCGACTGCCATGGGCAGCGCGATCATGGCGATGGGACAGCGCGAGGCGGATGATGACGCGCCGCGCGGCGGCAGGCGGCTGGTGGCGCAGGAGATAGGTCAAGCTTTGCGGCGGACAAGTTCGCGACCCTAGTGCGGCAACGGGGCCGTGACCGAGAAAAACAAAAACGGCGGGCTTTCGCCCGCCGCTTCGTTTTGATGGATGCCCGGGTCTCGACCTCATGCTGAGGAGCGCGGAACGCGCGTCTCGAAGCATGCGGCCGCCCCATCCTTCGAGACGCCGCGCCTTGCGCGGCTCCTCAGGATGAGGGGATCAATTATCCAAAAAGCTCCGCAGCTTCCTCGACCGTGACGGATGCTTCAGCTTGCGCAGCGCCTTGGCCTCGATCTGGCGGATGCGCTCTCTGGTCACCGAGAACTGCTGGCCGACTTCTTCCAGCGTGTGGTCGGTGTTCATGCCGATGCCGAAGCGCATGCGCAGCACGCGTTCCTCGCGCGGGGTGAGCGAGGCCAGCACCCGCGTCGTGGTCTCGCGCAAATTGGACTGGATCGCGGCATCAATGGGCAGGATCGCGTTCTTGTCCTCGATGAAATCGCCGAGGTGCGAATCTTCCTCGTCGCCGACCGGGGTCTCGAGCGACAGCGGCTCCTTGGCGATCTTGAGAACCTTGCGCACCTTCTCGAGCGGCATGCCGAGCTTTTCGGCGAGTTCCTCGGGCGTCGGCTCGCGGCCGATCTCGTTGAGCATCTGGCGCGAGGTGCGCACGATCTTGTTGATGGTCTCGATCATGTGCACGGGGATGCGGATGGTGCGCGCCTGATCTGCAATCGCTTCGCGTGATCGCCTGCCGGATCCACCACGTCGCATAGGTCGAGAACTTGTAGCCCCGGCGGTATTCGAATTTGTCGACCGCCTTCATCAACCCGATATTGCCTTCCTGGATCAGGTCGAGGAACTGCAAACCGCGGTTGGTGTATTTCTTGGCGATCGAGATCACGAGGCGAAGATTGGCCTCGACCATTTCCTTCTTGGCCTGGCGCGCCTCGCGCTCGCCCTTCTGCACGCCGTGCACGATCTTGCGGAACTCGCCGATCTCAAGCCCGGTCAGGGCGGCCAGCGACTGGATCTCGTGGCGCAGCTCCTTGATGCGGTCCTTTTCGTGCTGGACGAAATTCTTCCAGCCCTTGGCGGACAGTTTCGAGACGCGGTTGAGCCAGCGCGGATCGAGCTCCGAGCCCTGATAATTCCGCAGGAAGTCCTCGCGGGCGACGCCGTGGCTGTCGCCGAGGCGAAGCAGGCGGCCCTCGAACGACACCAGCTTCTTGTTGATGTCGTAGAGCTGCTCGACCAGTGAATCGATGCGCGCCTGGTTCAGCCGCAGCGATTTCACCTCGACGATGATCTCGTCCTTCAGCTTCTTGTATTTGCGCTCCTGCGCCGGCGACAGCGTCTCGTTCTGCAGCTGGTTGGAGATGTCCTGTTCCTGAAGACGCCGCAGCTTCTTGTAGTTGTCGGCGATCTTGTCGAAGGTTTCGACCACCTTCGGCTTCAGCTCGGCCTCGATGGCCGCGAGCGACATCTGGTTTTCGAACTCGTCGTCATCCATGTCGCCTTCGGCGGCGGCCTCGGCCGGGTCCTTCTCCTCGCCATCGGGCTTCAGCGGCGGGCGCGGGACGGAACGGGGTCGGCGACGGCGGTGCGGCGGGCGGCGCGACCGCGGCCGGCATCGCCGCGCCATTGCCGTTGGGGGGATCGGCGAGCGGCTGGCCGTCGGGGCCGACGGCCGCGCCGAGCAGCGCGGGGTTCATGTTGTTCTTGGCGTCGGGCCCGGCATAGGTCGCTTCGAGATCGATGATGTCGCGAAGGAAGATCTTTCCCTCGTTGAGTTCGTCGCGCCAGATGATGATGGCCTGGAAGGTCAGCGGGCTTTCGCACAGGCCTGCGATCATCGCCTCGCGGCCGGCCTCGATGCGCTTGGCGATCGCGATTTCGCCCTCGCGCGACAGCAATTCGACCGTGCCCATCTCGCGCAGATACATGCGGACGGGATCGTCGGTGCGCTCGCCGGGCTCGGACTTCTTGACTTCGGTGACGGCCTTCTGCGTGACCTCGACCAGTTCGTTGTCGGTCTCGTCCTCGGCCTCTTCCTGCTTCTCTTCCTCGCTGTCGGCGTCGTCGGCCTCGGTGACGTTGATGCCCATGTCGGAGAGCATCGACATGATGTCCTCGATCTGCTCGGGCGAGGTGGTGTCGGAAGGCAGCACTTCATTGAGCTGATCGAAGGTCACGAAGCCGCGCTTCTTGGCCTGCTTGATCATCTTCTTGACGGCGGCATCCGACAGGTCGAGCAACGGCGAGGGCGCTTCGGCCGTATCCTTCTCGGGAGCGTCTGCTGCCTTGTCGTCTTTTTCCTTGTCCTTAACCTGCAGCGTCTTTGCCTTGCTGGCCATTCATTGCTCCTGAAACGCGCTTACGCAGGGTACGTCGCCGCGCCCGCTTTTGAATCCCGTGTCACTTACGACGCGCAAAGGGCGGCGCAAACCATCGCCACCCCGAATTCTTTTTCGCCGGTTTCGAACTCTTAGCCCGGCGCGTATTCCGAAAAAGTGGGTACCGGTTTTTCGATCGGAATACGCGTCATTTTTATTTTCTGACGCATTTTCCAACGGCGAACCGGCCTCCACTTCGCCTGAAAATGCTATGGACCTGTTAAGCTTCGATTAACTCTGTTTTTGCCGCCAAATCATGGATTTGGCGAGTTTTTTCGCGGCTTCGGCCGGGGCCGTCCGCAGCATTTTTCAGGCTCGCACCTCTAGACGCTGCGCTGGAACCGTCCGGAGGATTCGCCGAACCCCTCGATCAGGGCCTCGGTGCCGTCCATCTCCGCCATCCGGGCCTTGACGTCCCGCAGCCACGCCAGATTTGCCTCGCTTGCCTCCTCACCCAAGGCGAGTTCGGCATCTTTCAGCTCCCTAAGTAATGAGTGCCATTGGCGATGCAAGGAGACGAGCTGGTGCCAGGTGGCAAGAACATCATCCCGCGCCGCGCCGGCTTGCGCGCCCCACACCGCCGAGGTCGTGATGGCGCCCTCAACCCTTTGAAGTCCTTGTGAAAATCCGCCTGCTTCGAGGTCGGCGCGCATCTTCTCGCTTTGTTCCGACGGCTCCGGAGAGTGATGGTGGTCGTTGGCGAAGGCCGCGATGATGCCGGCGCGCAGCTTGTGCCCTTCGGGGTGGACCAGCTCCAGCGCGGCCACCTCCTCGAGATGGTCGTGCAGCAGCCAGGGGTGGTTAATCAGGGATTGCAGGATCAGCGCCTCCCGGCGCGACATCGCGCTGCGCTGGCCCCGCATGATCGGGCTGGCCGCGAGCTGGGCGCTCGCCGCCTGGTAGGGCCCGCGGTTGATGGTCTGGCTGCCGGCCGACGCCGCGCCCCGGCCGCCGCGCGAATCAAATCGGCCCGCCGCCCCCGGCGTAAAGGGGCCCCGGGAGCCAGGACGCCGGCCTGATTCGCCGCCATAATTGCCGGCAGGCCCGCGATATCCGCCCCT
This sequence comes from uncultured Alphaproteobacteria bacterium, assembly GCA_963742085.1. GTDB lineage: Bacteria > Pseudomonadota > Alphaproteobacteria > Rhizobiales > Xanthobacteraceae > Bradyrhizobium. Next base: position 239,370 of record CAVUKM010000012.1, read on the forward strand.
CGCATAGCCGCCACGGCCGGCTTCCGGCGCAAAGGTCCGCAGCAGGCGTTCGCCGAGATCCTGGCGGTAATAACGCCGCACCACCTCGTCGCGGATGCCGTTGGCCAATTCGCCGATCCGCTTTTCCAGCGCCGCGCGCCGCTCGGGGGTGGCAAATGTGCCGCCTTCGATTTCGCGCGACCAGATCACGTCGGCGAGGCCGCGCGCGGCGCCGATCACTTCCTCGATCGCGGCCCGCCCGCCCGAGCGCGCGAGATCGTCGGGGTCCTGCCCCTCCGGCAAAATCGCAAACCGCAGGCTTTTTCCCGGCAACAGATGCGGCAGCGCCAGGTCGGCGGCGCGCCACGCCGCCTTTTGCCCGGCGCGGTCGCCGTCGAAACACAATATCGGCTCGTCCGCCATCTTCCACAAAAGCGCGAGCTGGTTTTCGGTCAGCGCCGTGCCGAGCGGCGCGACGCTTGCGGGAAAGCCCGCACCGACCATGGCGATGACGTCGACATAGCCTTCGACCACCACGAGCGGCGCGCCATTGTGAGTGGCGAGCCGCGCGGCGGCGAGGTTGTAGAGGTTGTCGCCCTTGTGAAACAGCGGCGTCTCCGGCGAATTCAGATATTTCGCCGCGACGTCCTTTTCGAGCGCGCGGCCGCCGAACGCGATCACGCGGTTGCGCACGTCGGTGATCGGAAACATCACGCGGTCGCGAAAGCGATCATAGGGCACGGGAATATCGTCGCCGGCGATCAACAGCCCGGCTTCGACCATGTCCTCGACCGGAATGCCGTGCGATCCCAGATATTCCTTCAGCGCAAAACGCTCGCCCGGCGCATAGCCGATGCGGAACTGCAACTGGGTGGCGGGCGAAATCGCGCGGTCGGCGAGATAGCCGCGGGCCTTGGCGCCATTGCGCGAGGCCAGCGTGTCGGCGAAGAATTTCGCGGCGAGTTCCATGACGTCGTACAGCGTCTTGCGGCGCTGCTCGTGGCGCGCGGCATCGGGGGTTGCGGCCGGCAGCGGCACGCCCGCCATCGCGGCGAGGCGTTCCACGGCTTCGGTGAAGCCGACGCCCTCGGTCTCCATCAGGAAGGAGATGATGTCGCCATGCTTGCCGGAGGAGAAGTCGTGGTAAAACCCCTTCTGGTCGTTGACGGTGAAGGACGGCGATTTTTCCTGCTGGAACGGCGACAGGCCTTTCCACTCGCGCCCCGCCTTCTTCAACTTGACGCGCCGGCCCACGACTTCCGAAACCGGAAGCCGGGCGCGCAGCTCATCGAGGAATTGGGGCGTAAAGCGCATTGGTCCGGAGTTTGCGGTGAGTTGGGGGTGCTGCCAACCGATCATGGATATAGGGCGGCAGGCGGAAATTACGAAGATTATTGGCCTTCTCGCCGCTATTCACAGGGAGGGTTTCTGCCTCGCCCCGCTTCGGGGAGAGGCCGGATTTCGAGCGTAGCGAGAAATGCGGGTGAGGGGCTGCCTCCGCTAGCTCAGTTCGCGGCGACTCCCCCTCACCCGGCGCTGCGCGCCGACCTCTCCCCGCAAGCGGGGCGAGGTGATCTGGGCTCGCATGCGAAGCCTATCCCTCCAGAAACCTTCCCGAAGCGATGCGCGGCAGGCCGGCGACGGGCCAATTGTAGAGATAGGTCCAGGCCTCGCTCGCGGCGCCGCCCTCGCACACGACCTGCAGCCTTTGCCTGACATATTCGGTCGGCTCGGCAAAACCCTCGCCGCAGGCTTCGTACATGTCGAATTCGCGCAGCAATTCGGCGGGCTGGCGCAGCCGGAACAATTCGCCGAACACGACATCGTCGGCATCCTCCGACTTAACCAGGCCCGGATAATGCTTCGCCAGATAAAGCCGGCCGCGGCAGCGCGCCTCGCCCAGAAAATCCGCGCCGCGCGACAACAGCTGCGCCATCGGATGATCGAAGCCGCGCATCAGCGTGCCGTAGACGAAGAGGTGATCGGAGGTCATGGGATTCCTATAACCGTCATTGCGAGCGAAGCGAAGCAATCCATCGGGCCGCAAGGAAAAATGGATTGCTTCGTCGTTTCACTCCTCGCAATGACGACATGGGACAACACCAGCTCAAGCCGCCACCACTTCATCGCTGATGACGACGAATTTTTTCAGATCCATCCGGCCAAAGCTCGTGGTCAGCGCCACGTCGGCAGCGTCGCGGCCGGTGCCCATCAGGATGCGGCCGATCCGCGGGTGATTGTGACGCGCGTCGAAGGTGTACCACTGGCCGGACAGATAGGCCTCGAACCAGCCGGAGAAATCCATCGGCTCGGGCTCCGGCGGAATGCCGATGTCGCCCATGTAGCCGGTGCAATAGCGCGCCGGAATGCCCATGCAGCGGCAGAAGGTCAGCGCGAGATGGGCGAAGTCGCGGCACACGCCGGCGCGCTGCTGGTAGACGTCGAGCGCGGATTTCATATGGTGCGCGTGCTGATAGCCGAAGGTGACGTGATCGTGCACGAAGCTGCAGATCGCGGCCACCCGCTCCCAGCCCGGCCTGCTATTGCCGAACAGCGACCAGGCGATGTCGGTGAGCTTGTCGGTTTCGCAATAGCGGCTCGCCATCAGATAGAGCAGCACGTCGTCGGGCAGCTGATCGATCGGCGCCTGCCGGGCATCCGGCGCCACGATATCGGGCAATCCGGAATCGCGCACCAGCGCGTGGCCGCGCAAGGTCACGCCGCCGCTAGGGGCCACCAGGCGGCCGCAGATGTTGCCGAAACTGTCGCGGTAGAATCCGATTGCCACGCCGGGTTCGGCGACGATGCTCTCGTCGCCGACGATGTCGTGGCGGCGCGAGGGGTGAATGCTGAGCATGATCACCATCGGCGTCGGCGCCACCGCGGCGTAGGTGATCTCGAAGCCGACCTTGATCTGCATGGTCAGGCCTCCACCATCCCAGGGAAGACGTTGATGCTGACCTCCATGCCGACAAAGGCGTCGGCCGAGCCGAGATACGTGCCGTGCAGCGGGACAGCCTGGCGCGGGTCGCGCGCCACCGCGACGCGGATGAGGTCGCGGGTGCCGACGATGCCGTTGGTGGGATCGAATTCGATCCAGCCGGCGCTCGGCAGATAGACCTGGACCCAGGCATGGGTCGAGCCGCCGCCAACATAACCCCCGACATAGCCTTGCGCGCGGTCGCCGGGAATCGACAGATAGCCCGACACGAAGCGCGCGGCGATGCCGAGCCGGCGCAGCGCCTCGATCATGAACAGCGCGTAGTCGCGGCAGGTGCCGGACCGCGTCTGCAGCGTATCGAGCGGATGCTGGGTGCCCTGCTCATGCCGCTTGCGGTAGGTGAAGGCCTCGCGGATGCCGTGGGTCATTCCGGAGAGAATCCTGAACGTCGGCGTCGGCCCCTCCGCGTCGAGAAAATTCAGCGCCCATGCCGTCAGCTCGCCCTGCGGATCGCCATATTGCGGCGTGATGAACTGGACGAGGTCGGGAAACTCCTCCTCGTCGTAGAGGAACGGATAGAAATAGGCCGGGTCGTCCGGGGTCAGCGCGAACTCCTCGGCCGGATTGTGTTCGACGGTGGCGGTCGATGTGAAGATGAGACTTTCGGCGCGCTCGTCGAAGGTCGCGATCGCCACGCTGTTGCCGAACACGTCGTGGATCCAGCGCAACGACATCGGCTGCGGTTCGATCTTGAGATCGCCGGCGAGCACGCGCAGGTCATGCCCGTCGCGCGGGCGCAGCATGATCCGGTGTTCGCCAAACGCAACCGGGTGCGCATAGCGATATTCGGTCTTGTGATGAATCGTCAGGAGCGGCATCGTTGATGCAATCATTATGACTTTGTACGGTGTAATCTACACCGATCCCTGCTTATTTCTAAATCGACATGCCGCTTCCCTGGGCAAAACGGGCAACGAAAGATGGTTTTGTACGACGCTGGCGACACATCATTACTCCTGGGCAAGGAGGATGTTCCGCCGGTTCTGGAGCAGAATGCCGCGGGCCGTTCGCCTTTCCTTCTAACCTCGGACCATTACGGCCGGACCATTCCGCGCGCGCTTCGCGATCTCGGCCTGCCGGAGAGCGAGATGGCGCGGCATATCGCCTGGGACATCGGCATCGCCGGCGTCGCCGACGCGCTGTCGAAACATCTTGACGCGCATCTGATCGCGCAGCGCTATTCGCGGCTGGTGATCGATTGCAATCGGCCGCCGGAGGCGCCGAGTTCGATCCCGCACATCAGCGAAGCCACGATCATCCCCGGCAATGAAGGCCTCACCCCGGGTGCTGCCGGGGCGCGGCGCCGGCAGATCTTCGATCCCTACCATCGCCGCATCGCGGAGGTGATCGACAACCGCCTTCGTCACAATATGCCGACCGTGCTGGTGTCGCTGCACTCCTTCACGCCGGTCTATGCCGGGATCGCGCGGCCCTGGCATGTCGGCACGCTCTATCAGCGCGACACCCGCCTGCCGCTGCTGTTGCTCAAGGGCTTGCGCGCGGCAGGCGATCTGGTGGTCGGCGACAACAAGCCTTATGCGGTCAGCGACGAGACCGACTACACCATTCCCGTGCACGGCGAGGCGCGCGGCCTGATGAATACGGGAATCGAGATCCGCCAGGACCTGATTGCGGATCAGGCCGGCGAACAACAATGGGCCGATCGGCTGGCGAATATTTTCGGTGAGATCGAAGCGGCGTTGCGCGTAAAACGGCTGCTGCCGGATTAACGACGCTCACCGCGCCCGCGTCAGCGCCAGCCAGATGCCGCCGCCGATCATGAAGCCGCCGGAGACGCGCGACAGCAGCCGCGTGCGCCGCGCCGAGAAAAACAACCGCGCCCGGCCGGCGAGCAGCGCATAGGCCGCATCGGTCATTCCCGCGGTGATCATGAAGGTGACGCCGAGCAAAGCCACCTGCGAGATATGGTCCTGGCTCATGTCCATGAATTGCGGGATGAAGGCGCCGAAAAACACCAGCACCTTGGGATTACTGAGCAGCACCAGAAAGCCCTGCAGGAAGAACCCGCCGCGCGGCGGCGGCGGTGCCTCGGCCTTGACGCCCTCGACGGGTGCGCGGATCAGCTTGACGCCAAGCCAGACCAGATAGGCGGCGCCGGCAAAGCGCACCCAGTCGAACCAGTAGCCCATGGTGGCCATCAGCGACGTCAACCCGATCGCGACGATGCCGATCACGATGGCAAGACCGGCCTGCACGCCGGCAATATTCGTCAGCGCCGCGCGGGTGCCGTGCCGCAGGCCGTTGGCGATGACCAGCGTCACGACCGGGCCCGGCAGCAGCGCGAGCCCGACGCAGGCGGCGACAAAGGCGAAGTAGAGTTGAAGGGACATGGGGGACTCGCACCTAGAATTACGTCATGGCCGGGTTTATCCCGGCCATCCACGTCTTGCTCGGAATGCAGCCAGATAAGAAGACGTGGATGCCCGGGTCAAGCCCGGGCATGACGACCGAATTGAGGGAGCGGTTTCCTAAACTTGCCTCAACCGCCATCCATCGCCGCCGTCATCCAGCGCGCCATCTCGCGAGAGCCGAGAAAATCCAGCGCCGCGCGCTGGACGTCAGGCGCAGCACCCGTGCCTTTCGCCACCGCGACCAGGAGGTCGCAGCGGCGCGATACCGCGATGCCAACAGCGGTGTGCCGCGATCGGTCGGCCAGATGCAGATCATAGGCGCGCAACCGTCCTTCCATGCCGGCGACGCGCGTCACCTGGCCCGCTTGAAGCGGAACGAAGCGCTCGCTCATCAAATCGAGATCGGCGACGCGGTCGACCTCGTCGTCATCGGCCACGCCCGTGTCGCAATTGCAGAAGCCGATCTTGGGCCGCACATACATTTCGACCTCGCCGCCGCAGGCTTCCGTTTCGCAACGGAAGGCGCGCCCGGCGGGCCATCCATCGCGCGGAAACGGCCAGGCGATTTCACGCCAGCCGGCGTCTGTGGTGCGGACATGCTGATAACCGGCGACGCCGGACGCGGCGCAAATCGCCACGGCCAACGCCGATATCAGCAGTCCACGCCTCTTCATCTCAGCGACTCATGGCAGACCGGCCACGCCGCGCGCCGGGCCCGTCAGTTCCAGAATGTGAAGGCCGGTATTGGCGCGATCGACGATGTACACGTAGCCCCGCTCATCGGTCTCGACATTGTTGGTCTGGATCGCGACCTTGCAGCGATCCTTGCCGTCGATCTTGACGCAACGCTTGTCGGTCGCAGCCGTAATCGAGGGGATGAAATATCCGACCTCGGTTGGATGATAGGGATCGCGGATGTCGATCGCGCGCACGCCGGCATTGAAGAACGAGATGAACGCCATCTTCTTGTAGAAGACCGGCGCCATGCTTTCGTTGGAGGAGTGCGCGCCGAACCGCCCTCCCCGGTTGCAGAACGAACCGCTGGATTCCTTCGCCGTGTAGCTCGAAATCATCATCGGGCGATTTTCGACCGTGACGTCGGCGAACCAGACCATCTGCCGCGGCTCGGCGCATTCGTTCAGGATCTCCTCATCGACGATCATGACGATGTCGCGGCTCTTGCCGTCCTTGTCGTGAGCGAATTCGGCAATCGGCATCTTCAGCATCGGAAAGGTGGTGTGGGCGCCGTTGAAGGCCGACATCGCCAGGCGCGAGATTTCCGGATAGCGAAGATTATCCGGCGTCGGCTCTTTCGGACCATTGAGCAGCTTGTCGCGATCGACGATCTGCAGGAAGCCGCCCTTGTCGGTGCCGTAGCCGAAATAGACGCGGTTGCCTTCTGGGCCCGCCGAGATCGGGCCGTGCACTTCGGTCGGCACCGCGCCGGTCGCGCCGGGCTCCTGGCCGGGAAGGCCGAAATCCCGGATCTTTACCGGATGCGAGGGATCGCTGAGGTCGAAAATCTGCGTCATCCGGCGCGTGCGCCAGTCGGGCAAGCCGGACACCAGAAAGGCGATGCCGCTCTCGCATTCCCACCAGTTCTTGTGCGTATCCTTCAAGCCGCCGATCCGCGTGATGAGAACCGGATTGCCGGGGTCGGCGACATTCCAGATTTCATGCGCCTCGCCGCCGAAGGTGCGCAGCATGTAGACCGCGTTGGGATCGCCCTTGGGCAAGGTCTTGCCGTCGCAGACGCGCACCATCTGCGCGCCGCCGCTTTCGTACTTTCCTTCCTGTCCGGGGATATGACGCAGATATTTCGGCTGCGCGGGATCGGTGACGTCGATGATCGAAGTGCCGTTCGGCTCGGCCTTGCCGGTCATCGGATTGACCGGATCGGGAATCTCGTCGGTTCCGCCGTGGTGACCGATATAGGCGATCCAGCGGTCGCCCTGACGATGGATGGTCGGCTGATAGGCGCTGCGCGCCTGCAGGTCGTTATACCCGACCAGTTTCATGTTGGAGGCTTCGGGCGGAGCCCCGATCACCTGCTGTTGGGCGACGGCGGCGCCGCCGAGAATGAAGAAGATCGAAAGAGAAGCTGCCGATTTGACGTAACGGTTCATGTTTTTGTCCACCCGGGCTGTCGAAACCAATCTGTGTTGGCTGATCCCGCGAACGCTAGCACAGCCCATTGCGCCCGCCAAAACACCCCCCTTGACATGCAACCATTTGGTTGCCTATTATCCTCCTCATGGATGTTGCCCATGGATGACGTCTTCAAGGCACTGGCCGATGCATCGAGACGGTCGCTGCTCGACAGGCTTCACGCCAAAAACGGACAGACCCTGAACGAACTCTGCGACGGCCTCGCCATGACGCGGCAGGCCGTGACCAAGCACCTTGTGATTCTCGAGGCCGCCAACCTCGTCACCACCTTCAGGCACGGCCGCGAGAAGCTGCACTACCTCAACCCGGTGCCGATCCATCAGATCGGCGAGCGGTGGATCAAGAAGTTCGAGCGCGGCAAGCTCACCGCGCTCAGCGAACTGAAGAAGCAACTGGAGAAGCGCGATGAGTAAACCGGAATTCGTCTACACCACCTACATCGAGACCTCGGCCGAGAAACTCTGGCATGCCTTGACCGACGGCGACTTCCACGAGCGCTACTGGTTCGGGCACAAGGCCGCTTCCGACTGGAAGGTCGGCTCGACCTACTGTTTCGCCAAGCAAGGCAAGCCCAGCGTCGAGGGCAAGGTGTTGATCTCGGATCCGCCAACGAAGCTCGCCTACACCTGGGACCCCTGCGCGGTCGAGGCGAAACGCGAGCGGACCTCGCGGGTCACGTTCGATATCGAGCCGCGCGGCAATGTCGTCAAATTGACGGTGACGCACGACAATCTCGACGAAGGCGGCAAGACCTTCCGCGACATTTCCGGCGGCTGGCCGATGGTCATCGCAAGCCTGAAGAGCCTGCTGGAAACCGGCCGCCCGCTGCCGGCCGACCTGCCGTCGAATTGCGCCAGGGAGCCAGTCCGTGCCTAAGCCCGAATTCATCTACGTCACCTATATCGAGACCACGCCGGAAAAACTCTGGCATGCCCTGACCGACGGCGACTTCACCGAACGCTACTGGTTCGGCGCCCGGCTTAGGTCGAACTGGAAGGTCGGCTCATCATTCGAGATGGTGCGAAGCGATGGCACCGTCTCCGATGCCGGCAAGGTCGTCGAATGCGACCCGCCGCGGCGGCTGGCCTATACGTTCGTGAATCAATCGGACAGGTATCGAAACGAATTCCCCGCGCTCGCGACGTTCGTACTCGAGCCCTATGGCAAGCTCGTCAAGCTGACGCTGACGCATGAAGGTTTTGCGGAAGGCAGCAAGTTTTTCGAAGGCATCTCCAAGGGGTGGCCCGCCATCCTGTCCAGCCTCAAGAGCATACTTGAAACCGGACAGCCGCTCGAGATCCCGTACGCCGCGCTGAAACTCGACAGCTGAGGATGTGATGAACATCGATCACTTCAAGCCAGCGATCGTCTACACGATCTACATCGCCGCCACGCCCGAAAGGGTGTGGGAAGCGCTGACTTCGGCCGAGTTCAGCCGGAAATATTTCTTCGGTAATGCGGTCGAAGTCGATTTGAAAATCGGCGGCGCATACATCATGCGCACGCCGGACGGCGCGCTGCACATCAGCGGCGAGGTGCTCGAATGCGATCCGCCGAAAAAGCTCTCGATCACTTTCAACGTCAACTGGCCGGAGCTGATCGAAAAACTGGGACCTACGCTCGTCACCTACGAGATCGAGCCCGCCGGCGACGCCGTCCGGCTGACGATGACCGAATCCCATGACCGGCCGCTAAGTGACGACATCCTCTCCGGCGGCCGCCAGGGCTGGCCCGCAATCCTGTCGAGCCTCAAGAGCCTGCTGGAAACCGGCGACGCCCTTGTCGTCAAGATGGCGCCGCCGCAGCGTATGCTGGCGGCGCTGAGGCAGATGGGGATCAAGACGCCGTAGGCATCGTGTCGTTCCGGGGCGCGCACGAGCGCGAACCCGGAACCTCGAAATTGGTTTGCGTCCCTCTACCTACGCCGAGATTCCGGGTCTGGTCCTTCGGACCATCCCGGAATGACGGCTTGAGGTGAAGCGCCCTCACCCCGCCACCGGCTTCACGATACGCCGATACAGGTGCCATGTCGCATGGCCGAGCACCGGCAGCGTTACCACGAGGCCGAGGAAGTAGGGCAGCGCCGACACGATCAAGAGCACGACGATGGTTGCGGCCCATCCGATCATCGGCACCGGACTCGTGACGACGGCGCGCACGCTCGTCACCATCGCAGTGACGAAATCGACGTCGCGGTCGAGCAACAGCGGGAACGACACCACCGTCAGCGAGAACAGAATCAGCGACAGCGCCGCGCCGACCAGGTTGCCGATGGCGAGGAACACGAGTCCTTCATTGGTGGTCAGCACCACCGCGATGAATTCGTGCAGGCTGGAAAACGAGGCATTGAGCCCGATCAACAGCGCGATCAGGAGGCGGACCTGGTACATCCAGATCACGAAGATGAACAGCGTGACAAAGGCCATCCAGCCGATTTCGCCGCGCGACGTCACGGTCGACAAGATGCCGGCCATCGAGACCGGCTGCCCGGCCTCGCGCCGGCGGCTCACCTCGTAAAGGCCGATGGCGACGAACGGACCGATCAGCGCAAAGCCGGCCGCCAACGGATAGGCCAGATAGACCATGCCGAACGCGGTCAGGCTGAGCAGGATGACGATGCCGCCGAGGGCATAGAGCGCGCCGAACGCCAGGCCGTACAGCGGCAGGGCCTGGAAATCACGCAGCCCCTGCCCCAGCGCCTCGGCGATGTCGGCGGCCGCGATCCGGCGCACCACTGGATCAACCTTGCCGGAGATGGACGTCATTGGCAGCACCTCCCAATTATTTTCGGCATTCACGCAGGGCTGCGGCGCGGGCGTGTTGATTTGAGTCAAAATCTCTCGGGTCGTCCCCGCGAACGCGGGGACCCATACTCCGCGGCAACGGTTGGCGGAAAAGAAAGACAACGGCCAGCGCGCAAAAAATTGTCGACTGGGGCTATGGGTCCCTGCTTTCGCGGGGACGACAGCACCTACCCCCGCCCCCGCAGTTCACGCCGCAGCACCTTGCCGGTGGCGGTCATCGGCAGGCTGTCAGTGAACTGCACGAAACGCGGATATTCATGCGCGGCAAGCTGTACCTTCACGAAATCCTGGATCTCGCGCGCCAGCGCGTCACCGGGCGCAAAGCCCGGACGCAGCACGATCCACGCCTTGATCGATTCGGTGCGAACGGGATCGGGAATTCCGACCACCGCCGACATCGCCACCGCCGGATGTTTCAGCAAGGTATCTTCGATCTCGGCGGGCCCGATGCGATAGCCGGCGCTGGTGATCACGTCGTCCTCGCGGCTGACATACCAGAAATAGCCATCCTCGTCCTGCCGGCCGAGATCGCCGGTGAGCAGGAACTCGCCGGCGAATTTCTTGCGCGTGGCTTCCGGGTTCTTCCAGTATTCGATCATGGTGACGGGGTTCGGCTGGCGCACGCCGATGATGCCGCGTTCGCCGCGCGGCAATTCATGGCCGCTATCGTCGACGATTCGGACGTCGAAACCGGGCGTGGCCTTGCCCATCGAGCCCGGCCGGATCGGAAACAGTCTTGAATTGCTGCCGACCACGAGATTGCACTCGGTCTGGCCATAGACCTCGTGGGCATCGATGCCGAAGGTCGCGCGCACCCATTCCAGAAGTTCGGCGCCGAGCGACTCGCCGCCCGAGAGCATGCTGCGCAGCCTCACGCCTGAATGTTTGACCTCGGCCTGACGCATCAGCTTCAGCGCGGTCGGCGGCAGGAACACGTTGCGCACGGCATGATCCGCCATCAGCTGCATCGCCGCCTGCGGATCGAATTTCCGGGCACGGTGCCCGACCACCGGCACGCCATGATACCAGGCCGGAAACAGCGCATCGAACAATCCGCCGATCCAGGCCCAGTCGGCCGGTGTCCACATCACGTCAAAGGGCTTGGGCATGAAATCATGCACCATCTCGACATTCGGCAGATGGCCGAGCAGCACGCGATGGGCATGCAGCGCGCCCTTCGGATTCCCTGTCGTGCCCGAGGTGTAGATGATGATGGCGGGATCCTCGGCCGAGGTATCGAGGGTCGCGAATTGTTCGGATGCGGCTTCGACCTGCGACCAGAACGATTTGGCGCCGGCTGGAGCAGCGCCGCCGGTGACGTAAATATCCCTCAGGGAAGGCAGCCGGTCGCGGATCTTTGCAATCTTCTCCCAGCCCGCCTCGTCGGTGACGATGGCCTTTGCGCCGGAATTCGACAGGCGGAATTCCAGCGCGTCCTCGCCGAACAGCGCAAACAGCGGGATCGACACCAGGCCGGAACGCCATGCCGCCAGATGCACGATCGGCAGTTCCAGCGACTGCGACAGGAATACCGCGACCCGATCGCCCCGCTCAAGACCGCCGGCCTTCAGTACATTGGCGAAGCGGCGCGACATCGCGGCCAACGCGTCGAACGAGGTGCGCGAGCTGCCGCCGTCCTCGTCGACATAGATCAGCGCCAGGCGATTGCTGCCGTCGGCATGGCGGTCGCAGCAGGCGGTAGCGATGTTGAAGCGCGCCGGGATGTTCCAGCGGAAATCGCGGGTGAGTTTTGCGTAGTCGTTGGTCTCGGTGAGCATGAGAAGAGACTAGACCATTGCCGTTGCAGCACAAACACCATCCGCCCCCCGGAAGGGAATCAGTGCGCCGCCCGCTCCATCGCCAGTTCCGCCTCGAGACTTGCGGTATCGCGATAGATCGAAGCGACCGCGAGCACGCGTCCGCGGCTCTTGTATCGCAGCAGGCAATCCTTCGCGGCGATATTGCCGTCTGCGGCGATTTCGTCCCACTTCTCGGCGTGACCGACATAGTTGATCGGCACGTCGTAATGCTGGCTCCAGAAGAACGGCACGGCATCGAAGACCTCGCGCTGTCCCAGCATGTTGCGCGCGGCAGTCTGGCCCTGGCGCTGGGCCACCACCCAGTGTTCGACGCGGATGTTCTCGCCGGAATGCGGATCGGGCCAGCGCGCAATATCCCCGGCGGCGTAGATGCCGGGCACGCTGGTTTCGAGATAGGCATCCACCACGACACCGCGATCGATTGTCAGCCCCGCCTTTTCGGCCAAAGCCAGACGCGGCCGCACGCCGACACCAACCACCACGACATCGGCTTCGATCGCGCCGCCGCTCTTGAGCGCAGCGCGCTTGCCGTCGATCGAGGTTACGGTATCGCCGAGATGAAAGATGACGCCGTGCTCCTCATGCAGCGCGCGAACGAAATCGCCCATTTCCGCGCCGAGCACGCGCTCCATCGGCCGCTGCTCCAGACCGATGACGTGCACCTCGATATCCCTGGCGCGCAATGCCGCGGCCGCTTCAAGCCCGATAAAGCTCGCCCCGATCACAACGACGCGGCGCGCGCCGTCCGCCGACGCAATGATCGCGCGGCAATCTGCCAGCGAGCGCAGCACGTGGACGTGGGGCTGGTCGGCGCCCGGGATCGGCAGGCGCACCGGCTCCGCACCCGTCGCGAGCAGCAGCCGGTCGTAGGCAATGCCTTCGCCGCGGGCGAGGATCACTGTTTTGGCCCCGGTGTCGATCGAGGCGACCTCCACTCCCAATCGCACATCAATATCGGCCGCGCGATAGAAGTCGTCGGGGCGCAACGGCAGCCAGTCCTCGGGCGCGCTGCCGGCAAGATAGTCCTTTGAAAGATTGGGCCGATCCACCGGCGCCGCCCCCTCCTGGCTCAGCATCACGATGCTGCCGCGATATTCCTGCCGTCGCAGCATCTCGGCGGCGGCAAACCCCGCAGCACCCCCGCCGACAATCACGATTCTGGCAGGCGCATCGACGGCACCCTTGACGCGGGGCCTGGGTTGCTCGCGCTTTTGCCGGACGAAAATCCGGTTGCCTTCGTGCTCGACCTTCCAGACCGCCAGGGCATTGAAGGCCGGTGCGCGGGTCGCTTCCCCGGTTCGCAAATCGAAACAGGCGTGGTGCCAGGGGCAACGGATGCTCTCGCCGTCCACGAGGCCTTCGGCGAGCGGACCATGATAATGGCTGCAATGGGCGTCGATGGCGAAAATCTCGGATCCCGAGCGCACCAGCAGCACGTCTTCGTCGCCGACATGCCCAAGCAGGATCGCGCCGGAGAATTCGGAGAGCGCGACACCCAAAGACAGATCGGGACCGGCGGGTGAAGCTTGCTGATCTGCCATATCAACCTCCGTTATTGTTGAATCACCCCGTCAGTGCCGCCTTCACCAGGCCGCTGGCCTTGCCGAAATCCATCTGGCCGGCATATTTCGCCTTCAAGACCCCGATCACCTTGCCCATGTCCTTCATTCCGGCCGCGCCGGTCTCCGCGATGGCGGAAGCGATCGCCGCGTTCACGTCGGCTTCCGACATTTGTTTCGGTAAGTAGGCGGAGATGATTGCGATCTCCTCGCGCTCCTGCGCGGCGAGCTCGGCACGGCCGCCCTTGTCGTAGAGCTCGACCGACTCCTGGCGCTGCTTGATCATTTTCTGGAACACGCCAAGGAGATCCGCGTCGCTGAGCGGAGGCTTGCCTTCCCCGCGCGCGGCGATGTCGGCATTCTTGATGGTCGAGTTGACCATCCGCAGCGTGGAGAGCTTGCGCTCGTCCTTGGCCCGCATCGCCTCCTTGACCGCATTGTTGATGTCGTCGCGCAGCATCGTCTGTGCCCTCTCGCCGGCCCCGAGGCCGCTACACTGGAAACTCCTGATCTATGCGCTTCGCACCGATCAGACAACTCTTGTGCCGCAGGGCGGCGCTAAATCCGCAGCCATTCGACCAGGGCATCCGCGGTCGGCTGCGGCTGCTCGACCTGTGGAAGGTGGCCGCAGTGCGAAAGGATGGTGAGCTTCGCCCCGTGAATGCCGTCCGCCATCTCCTTCGACAGCGAGTTCGGGATGGTGTTGTCCTCGTCGCCGGTCAGGACCAGTGTCGGGCACTTGATCCATGCCAGCATCGGGCGCGAATCCGGCCGGCCCATGATGGCGGTCTGCTGACGCACGAAAGCCTCGGCGCCGACGTCCTCACCCATGTCATATACCAGCTGGCGCAGATCGGCGTTGTCGCGCCGTGACGGATGCACGAAGCCCGGGAACAATTCATCGAGGATGGCGCGAAATTCGCCTGCCTGCGCCCGCGCCACCTGGCCGCGCCGGCGGGCGGTGACCTCCGGCGTGTCGGGGCGTGCCTGGGTGTTGATCAGCGCCAGCTTTGCCACCCGCTCCGGCGCCTGTCGCATGATTTCGAACGCGATGTAGCCGCCCATCGAATGCCCGGCGAGCGCGAAACGCGGCGGCGCCTCGGCGAGAATCCGCCGCGCGATCGCAGCCATGTTGTCGTCGCGAATATGGTTGGCGACCGTGACCGGGCCGAGCCGCCACAATGCGGGGACCACGGGGGCGTAGATTCGGGGCGACGACACCAGACCCGGAACCAGCAAAATCGGCATCGTGTTGTGCATTCGAAGGCTCCGGAATCGGGAAATCTCGGGGAAATCGGCGGATAGCGGTGGCCGGCAGATTAAGAGCGGGGCGTGGCCTGTCAAATATGCGCAAACTGCATGTGAATCGGCCACTTCCGGCTTTGACGCCCGCGCATGCGAAGACTATGTAGTGCGCTCATGACCCGAACCGAAAACGCCTCAGCCTGGCCGGACCACAAGCCGACCGCGCTCCTCGTGCTGGCCGATGGAACCGTGCTGGAAGGCTTCGGCCTCGGCGCGGAGGGCCATGCGGTCGGCGAGGTCTGCTTCAACACCGCGATGACCGGCTATGAGGAGATCCTCACCGATCCCTCCTATGCCGGACAGCTCATCACCTTCACCTTTCCCCATATCGGCAACGTCGGCACCAACGACGAAGACATCGAGACGGTGAACATGGCGGCGACGCCGGGCGCGCGCGGGGTGATCCTGCGCGCCGGCATCACCGACCCCTCGAACTACCGCGCCACGCGCCATCTCGACCAATGGCTGAAGGCGCGCGGCATCATCGGCCTTTCCGGCATCGACACCCGCGCGCTGACCGCGCTGATCCGCGAGAAGGGCATGCCCAATGCCGTGATCGCGCATGCCGAGGACGGCGCGTTCGACCTGCACGGGTTGAAGGAAGAGGCGCGCGAATGGCCCGGGCTTGAGGGCATGGACCTGGTGCCGCTGGTGACCTCGGCGCAGCGCTTCACCTGGGACGAAACGCCGTGGGCCTGGGAAAAAGGGTTCGGCCGCCAGACCGAACCCGAGTTCAACGTCGTCGCCATCGACTACGGCATCAAGCGCAACATTCTGCGGCTGCTGGCCGGCGTCGGCTGCAAGATCACGGTGGTGCCGGCGACCACTTCGGCGGAAGACATCCTGGCGATGAAGCCCGACGGCGTGTTCCTGTCGAACGGCCCCGGCGATCCAGCCGAAACCGGCAAATATGCCGTGCCGGTGATTCAGAAGGTCATCAAGTCCGGCACACCGACCTTCGGAATCTGCCTCGGTCATCAGATGCTGGGGCTGGCGGTCGGCGCCAAAACGAAAAAAATGCATCAGGGCCATCACGGCGCCAATCATCCGGTCAAGGACGAAACCACCGGCAAGGTGGAAATCACCTCGATGAACCACGGCTTCGCCGTCGATCAGGCGACGCTGCCGAAGGGCGCGACGCAGACCCACATCTCGCTGTTCGACGGCTCCAATTGCGGCATCCGGCTCGACGACAAGCCGGTGTTCTCGGTGCAGTATCACCCCGAGGCCTCGCCCGGCCCGCGCGACTCGCATTACCTGTTCAGGCGCTTTGCCGATCTGATGCGCGAGAAGAAGCGCGCGTAGGTGTCTTCTGTAACTGCCGGGCTTCACGCCGCTTGATGTGGCTTTCTCCGTCATTGCGAGGGCGCTTTGCGACGAAGCAATCACTCCTTCTTGCGCGGCCTTGGATTGCTTCGCGGAGCCTGTCATCGGGCGCGCAATGACGCAACTGCTGGCGTCCCGGCGCATCATTTAGTATGATGACTATCATCATAATAGCCGCAGGCCTCCCATGCACGACCAACCGACCCCCAAGGCTGAATACGGAGTGACGCCGACCGAAGTCATGGCGTCGATGGCGGGCATCGATTTCGTCCGCGCCATTTTCGACGGCCGACTGCCGTCGCCGCCGATCATGCAGACCGTCGAACCCTTCAATTCCACCGCCGAACCGGGCGTCGTCGTGTTCCACAGCGTCCCCGGCTTTCGGCACTACAACCCGATCGGCTCGGTGCATGGCGGCTATGCCGCGATATTGCTGGATTCGGCGATGGGGCTCGCGGTGCATTCGATGCTGCCGGCGGGCACCGGCTACACCACGCTCGAATTCAAGATCAGTTTCATCCGCGGCATGACCAGCGATACCGGCGTGGTGCGATCCGAGGGCCGCACGCTCAATGTCGGCCGCCGCGCCGCCACCGCCGAGGCGCGCATCACCGATACCAAGGGTCGACTATTGGCGCACGCCACCACGACCTGCCTGGTCTTCGAGCTTCCCACGGATACCCCGAAGGGAATGTGAGCCGCCGACCTCGGTTGAATGGTCAGACAGGGGAGATTTTCTCGCACCTGTCGTCGGGCCTGGCTTTGCTCACGATGGACCCTCCTGTGAGGCAACCGGAAATCAAGAAACCGGACGTGGCGGCAATGGACATCGGCCGCCGGACCATTTAACGCATCTTGCGCGCCCCGGTTCCGACGACCGGAAACCCATTTGCCGGACGCCTGAAGCCATGGACGACTGGATCGAGTATTACAATTCCACGCATACAATCTATGCGAGCAGGCTGCACCGCGACCTGCATTTCCAGCTTATTGCCAGGGATATCATCGGCTACATTTCCTCGCCCGGGGCGGTGGTGCTGGATTATGCGTGCGGCGAGGCGCTGTCGGCAGCCGAGGTGGCGGACGCCTGCGGCAAGCTGTATTTGGCCGAGCCCGCGCCGGGCGTGCGCGGCCGGCTGATCGCGCGCTTTGCCCCGAACACCAAGATCCGGGTGCGTTCACTGGACGATTTGCGGAAAATGGCCGAAAAGTCGGTCGATCTGGTGATCATGAATTCGGTCGCCCAGTACATGACATCGGCCGAACTGGATACCGCCTTCGCGACGATCCGGCGGCTGCTCAAGCCCGGCGGCCGCCTGATCGTGGGCGATGTGCTGCGACCCAATGTCGGCATCGTCAGGGACGTCATCGCGCTGTTGCGCTTCGCGCTCACCCACGGTTTTTTCAGGGACGCGCTGACCGGGCTGATCTCGACCGCGTTGTCGGACTACCGGCAATTGCGCTCACGCGTCGGCCTGCAGCGCTACAGCGAAGCCGACATGATCGCGAAACTCGCCCGATCCGGATTTACCGCCTCGCGCGCGCTATCCAATATCGGGCATAACCCGTGGCGGATGACGTTCATCGCGCGGCATGCATTTTCGCCGTGATCGTTCGGGCGCGATCGGACGCTGATCGCAACCCGGTCGTTCGGGCGCGATCGGACGCAAAACCGGACTTCCACTTTTGCTGATCGCGCCTTGCCGGTTAGGGTTAACCCCAGCTCGGCGTGGCCCACCGCGAGACGATCGACCATGATGGGGCCGGCCCGGTGGCGGAAAGCGTCTACGCGAGAGCAATGCATCGCTCTTTATCCTGGTTCAAGTCCAGGCCGGGCCTCCAGCCTTTTGACGGGCCACTTCCCCCTCGATTCCGGGCCCGAGCCCGCCCCGCTCTCGTTGACGCAGAACCGGGGCTCCAATCTTCTGGTTTGACGCGTTTTCCTCGCGCCAACGGGTATCCGCGTCGCTCGAAAACGCTCTAACAGGCTCCGCCCGCCCCTCGACGTCCGAATGCCTCAAAATGGCGGTTGATGGGGTGTCTCAAAGCCCTTTCGCGGCTGCGGAATCTGGTCTAAAGACCACCCGCGCGCGAGGTCGATCCCAAGCGCCGGCTTTGAGGGACGCGCGGTAGGCGCGCCCTTTTTTTGTGCCCATTTTCCTGTTTCCGCGAGACTTGATGCCCAAAAGAACCGACATCTCCACCATCCTGATCATCGGCGCCGGTCCCATCGTGATCGGTCAGGCCTGCGAATTCGACTATTCGGGCACCCAGGCGGTGAAGACGCTCAAGGATGAGGGCTACCGCATCGTCCTCGTCAATTCCAATCCGGCGACCATCATGACCGACCCGGAACTGGCCGACGCCACCTACATCGAGCCGATCACGCCGGAGATTGTCGCCAGGATCATCGAGAAGGAACGTCACGTCATTCCCGGCGGCTTTGCCCTCTTGCCTACCATGGGCGGGCAGACGGCCCTGAACTGCGCGCTGTCGCTGCGCAAGCAGGGGACATTGGCAAAATTCGACGTCGAGATGATCGGCGCCACCGCGGATGCCATCGACAAGGCCGAGGATCGCGGCCGTTTTCGCCAGGCCATGACCCGCATCGGGCTGGAAACCCCGCGCTCGATGCAGACCAAGACGCTGCCCGACGCGCTGCGCGCGCTCGACGAAATCGGCCTGCCCGCGATCATCCGCCCCTCCTTCACCATGGGCGGCACCGGCGGCGGCATCGCCTATACCAAGGCCGAGTTCATCGAGATCGTCGAGCGCGGCATCGACGCCTCCCCCACCGACGAGGTCCTGATCGAGGAATCGGTGCTCGGATGGAAAGAGTTCGAGATGGAGGTGGTGCGCGACAGACACGACAATTGCATCATCATCTGCTCGATCGAGAATCTCGACCCGATGGGCGTGCATACCGGCGATTCCATCACGGTCGCGCCGGCGCTGACGCTCACCGACAAGGAATACCAGATCATGCGCGACGCCTCGTTGGCGGTGCTGCGCGAGATCGGGGTGGAGACCGGCGGTTCCAACGTGCAGTTCGGCGTCAATCCCGCCGACGGGCGCATGGTGGTGATCGAGATGAATCCGCGGGTGTCGCGCTCGTCGGCGCTGGCCTCGAAGGCCACCGGCTTTCCGATCGCCAAGGTCGCCGCGAAATTGGCCGTCGGCTATACGCTCGACGAGATCGCCAACGACATCACCGGCGGCGCGACGCCGGCTTCCTTCGAGCCGACCATCGATTATGTCGTCACCAAGATTCCACGCTTCGCCTTCGAGAAGTTTCCCGGCGCCTCGACCACGCTGACCACCTCGATGAAGTCGGTCGGCGAAGTGATGGCGATCGGCCGCACCTTTCAGGAGAGCCTGCAAAAGGCGCTGCGCGGTCTCGAAACCGGCCTCACCGGCCTCGACGAGATCGAGATCGAGGGGCTCGGCCGCGGCGACGACAAGAATGCGATTCGGGCCGCGCTCGGCACGCCGACGCCGAACCGCCTTTTGCAGGTGGCGCAGGCGATGCGGCTGGGCTGGAGCAACGAGGAGATCTTCACCTCCTGCAAGATCGACCCCTGGTTCCTTGGCGAAATGCGCGGCATCGTCGAGATGGAGGACAAGGTCAGGAAGAACGGCCTGCCGGCGAACGCGTTCGGCATGCGCACCCTGAAAGCGATGGGCTTTTCCGACGCGCGGCTCGCCGTGCTCGCCGAGACGACCGATGCCGAGGTAAAGGCGCGCCGTCACGCGCTCGCCGTTCGCCCGGTGTTCAAACGCATCGATACCTGCGCCGCCGAATTCGCTTCACCGACCGCCTACATGTATTCGACCTACGAATCGCCGTTCGCGGGCCAACTCGCCGACGAGAGCGCTCCGTCCGACAAGAACAAGGTCATCATTCTCGGCGGCGGGCCGAACCGGATCGGCCAGGGCATCGAGTTCGACTATTGCTGCTGCCACGCCTGCTTCGCATTGCACGACGCCGGCTTTGAGACCATCATGATCAACTGCAATCCGGAGACGGTATCGACGGACTACGACACCGCCGACAGACTGTACTTCGAGCCGTTGACCGCAGAAGACGTGCTGGAAATCATCGCGACCGAGCGGCAGAACGGCAGGCTGCACGGCGTGATCGTGCAGTTCGGCGGCCAGACCCCGCTCAAGCTTGCCCACGCGCTGGAAGCCGCCGGCGTGCCGATCCTCGGCACCTCGCCCGATGCGATTGACCTCGCCGAAGATCGCGACCGCTTCAAGCGCGTGCTCGACAAGCTGCGCCTGAAACAGCCGAAGAACGGCATCGCCTATTCGGTCGAGCAGGCGCGACTGGTCGCCGCCGACCTCGGGCTGCCGCTGGTGGTGCGCCCGTCCTATGTGCTCGGCGGCCGCGCGATGCAGATCATCCGCGAGGAAAGCCAGCTCGGCGACTATTTGCTCGGCACCTTGCCGGAGCTGGTGCCGGGTGACGTCAAGGCCCGCTATCCCAACGACAAGACCGGGCAGATCAACACGGTGCTCGGCACCAATCCGCTGCTGTTCGACCGCTACCTGTCCGACGCCACCGAGATCGACGTCGACTGCCTCTGCGACGGCAAGGACACCTTCATCGTCGGGATCATGGAGCATATCGAGGAAGCCGGCATTCACTCCGGCGACAGCGCCTGCTCGCTGCCGCCGCATTCGCTCGACGCCCGGATGATCGCCGAACTGGAGCGGCAGACCCGCGAGCTCGCGCTCGGGCTCGATGTGGTAGGCTTGATGAACGTGCAGTACGCCATCAAGGACGGCGAGATCTACGTGCTCGAGGTGAACCCGCGTGCGTCGCGCACGGTGCCGTTCGTCGCCAAGGTGATCGGCATGCCGGTGGCGAAAATCGCGGCGCGGCTGATGGCCGGCGAGAAGCTCGGGGATTTCGATCTGAAGAAGCGCAAGCTCGGCCATGTCGGCGTCAAGGAGTCGGTATTTCCGTTCGCCCGCTTCCCCGGCGTCGATACCGTGCTCGGCCCGGAGATGCGATCGACCGGCGAGGTGATGGGCATCGACCGCTCCTTTGAAGTGGCGTTCGCCAAGAGCCAGCTCGGCGGCGGCACCCGCGTACCCCGCAAGGGCACCGTGTTCGTCTCGGTGCGCGATTCCGACAAGACCCGGATCGCGGAGGCGGTGCGGCTGTTGTCCGCCGTCGGCTTCAAGGTGATGGCGACGTCGGGCACGCAGCGTTTCCTCGCCGATAGCGGGATACCGACCGAAAAAGTTAACAAAGTGCTGGAGGGACGGCCCCATATCGTCGACGCCATCATGAATGGCGACATCCAGCTGGTCTTCAACACCACGGAAGGACCGCAGGCGCTGGCCGACAGCCGCTCATTGCGGCGGGCTGCCCTCTTGCATAAAGTACCATATTACACCACTCTTTCGGGTGCCGTGGCGGCTGCCCAAGGCATCCGCGCCTATCTGGGCGGGGACCTTGAGGTCCGCACCCTGCAGAGTTATTTTTCCGAAACCTGATCCCTGGGCCGGGCCTTCGCGTCCGGCAATCGATCGGCAATGAAGCCCTCGTGACCGGAACCCGTCCGTCATGAGGGTGTTCTGTTTCGGCGTTTGTGCGTGCCGCGGATTGGTCCGCATGAAGTTGAAGGATAAAGACAAATGATGGAAAAGGTTCCAATGACCGCAGGCGGCTATGCCGCCCTCGAGGTCGAGTTGAAGCAGCGCCAGTCGGTGGAGCGTCCGCGCATCATCGAGCATATCGCCGAGGCGCGCTCGCATGGCGACCTTTCGGAGAACGCGGAATACCACGCCGCGAAGGAAGAGCAGTCGCACAATGAAGGCCGTATCGCCGAGCTGGAAGACAAGCTGGCGCGGGCCGACGTGATCGACATCAGCAAGCTCTCCGGCGACACCATCAAATTCGGCGCCACCGTGACGCTGGTGGACGAGGACACCGACAAGAAGACGGTGTGGCAGATCGTCGGCGAACCCGAAGCCGATGCCAAGAAAGGCCGCATCTCCATCACCTCGCCGCTGGCGCGGGCGCTGATCGGCAAGAAAAAGGGCGCCTCCGTGGAAGTCATGGCCCCCGGCGGGGCCAAGGCCTACGAGATCACCAAGGTCGAGTGGCGCTGATTCCTGCTCAATTGAACTGAACGGACCGGCATTGCAGAAAGCCGCGCAGCTTGCGCGGCTTTCTCGCTGCGCTGCGAATGCGCACGCCGTTTCCCGCCGGAATATTTTTCATGTAAGAGTGTTCCGGCTGCAAGGGCAACGGTGGGGTTGCGTGCACTGCAAAAGATACCAGTGTCAAACAGGGGATATGACATGGACCAAATGTTTTCCAAATTTCAGCCGATTGCTCTCAGCCTGCTGCGCTTTGTTACCGGACTGCTGCTGTTTCAGTACGGCGTCGCCAAGATCCTGAAATTTCCTGTGCTACCCAATTTCGCAGACCCTCCTCCCTTGATCATGACCGCAGGCGGACTCGAACTGGTGCTCGGCGGACTGCTGATGGTCGGCCTGTTTTCGCGGATCGTCGCCTTCGTCCTGTCGGGCGAAATGGCATTTGCCTATTTCATCGGGCATTTTCCGCGCGGCTTTTTTCCGCTGCTCAACAATGGCACCGCGGCGATCCTGTTCTGCTTCGCGTGTCTTTATCTGGCGACGGCAGGCGGCGGCCCGTTCGGCCTTGACGCCGTCATGGGTAAAAAGAGCTGACGGCTAAATCATCATTGCGAGCCAACGGGTGCCGCGGATGCGCGCCCGATGACAGGCTCCGCGAGGCAATCCATCGGGCCTACAAGGAAGGATGGATTGCTTCGTCGCTGATGCTCCCTTGCGCAAACGCTTCGCGTTGTCGCAGGCAATGACGGCCTTGCGACAAAGCGTCAATGCGGCACTTTCAAATCAAGTGGCACCGCGGCTTCGTATTTCGAATTGTGCAATACCAGCGATGTCCTGACGTTGCGAACATGCGGCGCCGCCGTCAGGTGAGTGACGAAATCCTGGAACGTCGCCATGTCGGGCGCCACGCATTTCAGGATGAAATCGACTTCGCCCGACAACATCCAGCATTCCCGCACCAACGGCTCAGCGCGCACGAAATCCTCGAATGCGCGCAAATCGGCGTCGGCCTGGCTGGACAGATGCACCGATGCGAACACCGTGACGTCGAAACCCAGCCGGCGCGGATCCAATAGCCCGCGATATCCCTGGATATAGCCTTCCTCCTCCAGCGTTCTTACCCGGCGCAGGCAGGGCGGCGGAGAAATGCCGACGCGTTTGGCCAGTTCGACGTTGGTGATTCGGCCATCGGCCTGAATTTCGCTGAGGATTTTGAGGTCGATCTCGTCAAGATTCTTCGACACGCGGGTCCCGGTCCTGGGCTGAGAGAGCTTTCGGGTTGCAACGGCAACACTCTTAGCGCAGCTCCGGTCAGGGACGCAATTTTATTGCGCGTGCGCTGCGCCATTTTCTCCGCTCACGGGAAATTTTGCTGATTTGGATTGCAATTCTTGCATAGCTCGCCAGATATCCTAGACTTGGATTTGACACTTTCGGCGCCGCCGCGATGCCTTTCCGGGCGCCTTCCGCTCAAGCGCTGACCAAATTCCCTTAAGAGAGGGATCTGCACATGCCTGCCCCCATCCACGCGAAGGTCGTCATTATCGGTTCCGGCCCGGCCGGTTACACCGCCGCGATCTACGCTGCCCGCGCCATGCTTGAGCCGGTGCTGATCCAGGGCATTCAGCCCGGCGGCCAGCTCACCATCACCACCGACGTGGAAAACTATCCGGGTTTCGCCGACGTGATCCAGGGCCCGTGGCTGATGGAGCAGATGGAGAAGCAGGCCGCCCATGTCGGCACCAGGATCGTCACCGATCTCGTCACCAAACTCGAGCTCGCCCAGCGGCCGTTCCGCCTGACCTGCGACAGCGGCGATGTCTATCTCGCCGAAACCGTCATCCTCGCCACCGGCGCGCAGGCGCGATGGCTCGGCATGCCGTCGGAAGAGAAATTCAAGGGCTTTGGCGTCTCGGCTTGCGCAACCTGCGATGGATTCTTCTATCGCGGCAAGGAAGTCGTCGTGGTCGGCGGCGGCAATACCGCGGTCGAGGAAGCGCTGTTCCTGACCAATTTCGCCTCGCAAGTGACCATCGTGCACCGTCGCGATCATTTCCGCGCCGAGCGCATCCTGCAGGAGCGTCTGTTCAAGCATCCCAAGGTCAAGGTCGTCTGGGACAGCGCGATCGATGAAATCTGCGGCACCGAGAACCCGGGCAAGGTCACCCATGTCAGGCTGAAAAACGTCAAGACCGGCTCGCTTGTCGAAGTGCCGGCCGATGGCGTCTTCATCGCGATCGGCCATGCGCCGGCGACCGACCTCGTCGCCGGCCAGATCAAGCTGAAACCGTCGGGCTATGTCGAGGTGGCGCCAAACTCGACTGCGACCTCGGTGCCGGGCCTGTTCGCCGCCGGCGATGTCGCGGACGAAACCTACCGGCAGGCGGTCACGGCGGCGGGCCTGGGCTGCATGGCCGCGCTCGAAGCCGAACGTTTCCTGGCGCTTCGCGCCAGCGACCGCGCAGCGGCGGAATAATCATGGCACGAACCCGCGACGGATTTACGGATATGGACTGGGACAAGCTGAAGGTGTTTCACGCGGCGGCCGAGGCGGGAAGCTTCACGCATGCGGGCGAGCAGCTCGGCCTTTCGCAATCGGCCGTTTCACGGCAGGTCAGCGCGCTGGAGCAGGAGCTCTCGGTTTCGTTGTTTCATCGCCATGCGCGCGGTCTCATCTTGACCGAACAAGGCGACCTGCTGTTCCGCACCGCGCATGACGTCTTCATGCAGCTGCAGGCCGCGCGCGCCAAACTGACCGACAGCCGCGAGCGGCCGAGCGGCGATCTCAAGATCAACACCACCCAGGGCGTCGGCATCAACTGGCTGATCCCGCGGCTCGGCGAATTCACCGCGCTTTATCCGGAGATCCGGATTTCGCTGATCGTCACCGACGAGGAACTCGACCTCTCGATGCGCGAAGCGGACGTCGCGATCCGTACCCGCAAGCCGACGCAACCCGACCTGATCCAGCGCAAGCTGTTCGCGATGGGCTTCCACGCCTATTGCTCGCCGGAATACATCAAGCGCTTCGGCACGCCGCGCACCCTCGACGAGCTCGACGCGCACCGCATCATCACGCTGAGCGACACGCAGGTCGCGCCGCACCTGCAGAACCGCAACTGGCTGATCGAGGCCGGCCGCAACGGCTCGGGTCCGCGCGAGGCCTATTTCAAGGTCAACAACATCCTCGGCCTGGTGCGCGCCTGCCAGCAGGGGTTGGGCATCGCCGCGCTGCCGGACTACCTGGTCGAGGAAAATAATCGCCTGGTCCAGCTGTTCGGAGAATCTGATTCTATTCAGCTCGACACCTACTTCGTTTATCCCGAAGAATTGAAGACGGTGGCGCGGGTCCAGGTGTTCCGCGACTTCGTGGTAAGCAAGGCGCAGCGCTGGCCTTCCTAATTATCGGTCGATAACCCCTCGGACACCGCATGACTGACATGCGGCATGGACGGTTGCTGCAAGGCACCAACGAGGACCATAATGTTTCCACGCTGAGCATTCGTGCTGCGCATGTCCCCCTCCTCCAGTGGCGCGGGCGTTCAGTTATCCCTCTTGGAAGGTGATTGTGTCGGCCTCACGTGGCCAATACCTCAAGCCGGGCTCTCACGAGCCCGGCTTTTTTTCATGTTAAATGCTCCCCGGGCTCCCACGAGCCCGGCTTTTTTTCATGTTAAATGCTCCCCGGGCCCCGACTTTCTCCATGCGAAAATGCTTCCCGGCGCCTGCGGGTTTGCGGCGAGAGCGTCGCCTGTTGACAGAATCGCCGTCGCCAACCAACATTCACCCATGATCACGAATTCGTGCACAGCCGCGCTGTCGAAAAAAGCCCCCCTCCCGGGGGCTTCGGATCGACGCGCGCGATAGACTTCTCGCTTCAGCCCGATCTGCAAAACCCCGCCGCGAGGTACGGGGTTTTTTCTTGTCCCGTCTCCGGCTCAATCCCTTGAGGAGATGGACCCATGACTGACCTCGGATCTACCGGCCTTCGATCTTTGCTGCACGGCCTCTGGCTGCCGCTCGTCACGCCGTTTCGCGACGGTATCGTCGATGAGATCTCGCTGCGGCGGCTGGTGCGGCACTACGCGGCGCTGCCCGTCGACGGGCTGATCCTTGCCGCCACCTCGGGCGAGGGCCTTACCCTCGGCATGGCCGAGCTTGAATGGATCGTTGCGCTGACGCGCGACGAGATTGCCGGACGCAAGCGCTACATGCCGATCTGTCTCGGACTATCCGGCAGCCATACGAGGAAAATGTGCCACACCCTGGACGAGACGGCGGCCTGGCCGATCGACGGCTACTTGATCGCGAGCCCCTATTACACGCGGCCATCGCAACGCGGCTTGCTGCAACATTTCAGCGCGCTCGCCGATCACGCCTCCTGGCCGATCGTCCTCTACAACATTCCCTATCGCAGCGCGGTCAATCTGACGAACGAGACGCTGCTCGAGCTCGCCGAACATCGGAACATCGCCGG
The DNA here is from genome assembly GCA_963742085.1 of uncultured Alphaproteobacteria bacterium. Classification (GTDB taxonomy): domain Bacteria; phylum Pseudomonadota; class Alphaproteobacteria; order Rhizobiales; family Xanthobacteraceae; genus Bradyrhizobium. The sequence goes on from CAVUKM010000012.1 coordinate 266,299, forward strand.
CCTGAAGGATTGCAGCGACGACCGCGGACAGACGCTCGATCTGTTGCGCCGGCGGCCGGCCGGCTTTCGGGTTTTGACCGGAGAGGACGCACAATACCACGAGGCGCTCACCGACGGCGCCGATGGCGCGATCCTGCTGTCGGCCCATATCGAGACCGAGACTTTCGCGGCGGTGCGCGCGCTCCTGAAGCAAGGAAATCAAGACGCCGCGCGTGCGCGCTGGAACAGCGTATCCGATCTGACCCGGCTGTTGTTCGCCGAGCCAAGCCCGGCCGCGGCGAAATATTGGCTATGGCGCAGGGGCCTGATCGACAGCGCGGAAGTCCGCCTGCCGATGGTGGAGGTGAGCCGCGAGCTGGCGGCGCGGCTGGATGCGGAAATCGAGCGGCGCGCGTTACCGCCGTTACGAGAAGCCGCAGGACTGCGCACGCACGCGCGCTGACCCGGAGCGGGCCCCGGCGTTGTCACGATTTCACGGGAGGGCCAAGTCTCAAGGGAGAGCCAGCAGTGCACTGGCGATCGCCAGCGTGGCGAGAGCCGACAGCGCGAGCGACCAGTGCACGCCGATCAGGCTGCCGAGCAGGCCAACGGAAACACCGCTGAAGGCGCGCAGGCCGAGGCTCGCCATATTGAACAGGCCGATGACGCGCCCGCGCTTGTCGGGCGGAGCATCCATCTGGACGAGACTCTGCGCCATCGCGTTGAAGGATAATTCGAGGAATCCCGCGGCAAACAGGAAACCGAGAGCCAGCGCGTAACTCTCCGCAAGCGAGAAGGTCGCGAGCGCCGCGCACCACAATATGGCGAGCACAATCGCGGTGCGCGGACGCGGCGGCAGCAATCCCCTGCCTTCGAGTACGATACCGCCAAGAAAGCCGCCGGCGGCGTCGGCGGCCAGCAGCAGACTGTAGGACAGACCGGGATCGCCGTGACCGAGATCATTCGCGAGTCCCGGCATTTGCGAGCTGTAGGCGTTACCCACAAAGAACGACGCCGCGCCGGCGAGCAACGTCATTGAGACGATGACGGAATGCCCCCTGATATCGCGTATCGTCTGCACGATGTCGCCAAATCCGCGGACCGCGCGGCGCGGCGCGGGCGCCCCGGCGCGATAGCGCGGACCGTAGGGCGCATTGACGAGCCAAATCACCAGCGGAAGATAGAACAGGGTGTTGACCATGATGCCGGGCGCCGGCCCGAGCGCCAGCAGGATAGCGCCGCCCACCGCCGGGCCAACCAGGATACCGAGATAACGCGCCATTGCGTTAAGCCGCACCGCGCTCTCCAGATCCGACGGCCCCACGATATCGTAGAGCAGCATCTGGTTCGGCGTTTGCCACAGCACCCCGGCGCAACCATGAATGACCAAAATCACCATGGCCTGCCACATCTGCAGGGTGTCGGTGACAAAGAAATAGCTCCAGCTCAGCGACGCGATGATGAAAAGACCCATGCCGATCTGGATGATCCGGCGCGGGTCGAAGCGGTCCGCGAGCGCGCCGGCGGCAACCGAGAACATAAGGAACGGCAGCCAGTGCGACACGATGGCGAAACCCGCCAATGCCGGCGAATGAAATTTCTGGAACACCATCCAGTAACTGATCACGTGCTCGATATTGTCCGCCATCATGGCGAGCACGTAAGTGATGAACTGGGCGCGGAAGCCTCCGTGGCGCATCGCCGCAAAGGATCTCTTCGCGGATGGCGGCGCGTTGACGGGAGCAGAGCTTGAATCGTTCATTGGAAAGTCATCGCTTGGCAAGGGCCGGCGCAACCGGATAAGGGGCGCCCGGTCGGGATCCGCGGGGGTCAGGTTTCGGGAGGAAGCACCTAAGCGAAATCGGAGTTAGATCCCACCCAGATACGGCTTCATTTGCGCATTCCGGATATGCACATTCCGGGCCGTCATAGCCCGATGCCGTCGCCGACACAAATCGGACGTGGCGTCCTCGTCCGGCTTCGTCCGCGCCAGCCGCAGCGCATTGTGCCGGATATCGCACATGGTCCGAGGCGGGTGAACGGGTCTGTCGAGGACGGTGAAGTCGAGACGAACCGTGTCGTCAGGCGGACACTCTTTTGCCGGGCGCCTCTTCGGGGCCTCCGGCCGCGGCAGTCCGAAAATCCTCGATCCGGTCGCGGCCGTTGGTCTTGGCCAAGTACATCGCCTTGTCGGCTGCCGTGATCAGGGCCTCGCTGGTGGGCAGGGTCTCGCTCAAGGTGGCCAGACCGACCGACAGCGTCACGCTCGGCAGCGCCTTGCCATGGAATACATGCGCCTTTTTCCTTACCTGCAGGCAGATATCCGCAAGGCGCGCCCGCGCGGCCACAAGGTCGCAGTCGGGCAGCACCACCAGGAATTCCTCGCCGCCATAGCGACACGCGACATCGCCCGCGCGCAGGCTGTCCTTCAGGACACGTCCGAGCTCCGACAACACCAGATCGCCCGCATCGTGGCCGTAAACATCGTTGAAGCGCTTGAAGAGATCGATGTCCAGCATTGCGACCGTCAGCGGCGATCCGCCGCGCTGCGCGCGGCGAACCTCGCGCGGCAGCGTTTCGACCAGGTACCGCCGGTTGAACAGGCCGGTCAGCTGGTCACGCAGGGCCTGCTGGCCGAGCGACTCACGCAGATTGATGTTCGCCAGCGACAGTTTCACCACATCGCCGAACGATTGCATGGACTGGCGCAAGTCGTCGTCGATAACGCCTCCCTCGCCGAGGCCAAGGTGCAGCAATCCGCGGGTCTCACCCTGGACCATGAGCGGCAGGCAGACGTAGGGGCCCGGCGGCGGCCGGCTGAAGTGGCGACACTGGACGGCATCTTCGGGCCCTGCGACCTCGCGGCGCTGTCCGGTGCGCAACGCCCAGCAATCGTCCACGAGGAATTCCGTCGGCGTCAACGGGTTGGCGCCCCAGACAGCCACGCGGGCAAGCTCGTGCGCTCCGGTTTCCGCCTCCGCGAGGGCTCCGCTCGCCTGCGGGAACACAAGGGCCGCGGTCGCGGCGATAATCGGATAGGCCTCGGCGGCCGTGCCGCAGGATTGCAGCAAGTCGCTGAGCTTGGCGAGCTCCGCCTGGTCATGTTCGCGACGACGCAGCGCAACCACGGTAGCGGCCAGCTGTTCGTTAAGCCGGGCGACCTTGTCCTCCGTGCGCTGTCGCTCGGTGATATCCACGACGACGGCGATAACGACGCGTTTTTCGCGAAAATTTCCGATTGCACCCTGGACCAGGGCGGCAAGGGTCACATCGTCGGTCCTCCGAAGCGTCACCGTAACTTCGGCAAAATCCCGTTGCCCGTCGAGGAGGGCCCGTATGTTCGCCGTAACCACCGGCTGATCCGTATCGACGACGAGGTCGATGGCAGGCCGCCCTATCACGGCGTTGACATCGCTCGCGCCGAGCATGTCGAGCGCGCGGGGATTCAGATAGACGATGGAGGCATCCTCGGCGATGATGAAGATGCCTGACGTGCTCTGTTCCACCAGGCTGCGGAACATGGCGTCCCCTTCGCGGGCGATCTGCTCGGCGCGCCTTCGAACGGTAATGTCCTGGATGGTGCCACTCAGCCGCAGCTTGCCACTCCCGTCGCGGCGAGCCTCACCGCGCATCGATGCCCAACGCGTTTCGCGATCCGATCGCATGAGCTTGAGATCGATCTCGAAGGGCTCTCCGGTTTCGGCGCACGCCTTCAGGGCCGCGGTCATCGCCGCAGCGCTCCCCGGCATCAGCAGTCCTGCAAATTCTGCCGGCTTCGGCGCGGGCAGCTTGGGGGCGCGTTCGAATATCCGATAGAGTTCCTCCGACCACACGCTGTCGCCACTGTGCGGATCATAGGACCAGCTTCCAACATGGGCGACCCGCTGGGCCTCCTTCAACGCGGCCTCCCGCTCGCTCAGGATTTCAGCGAACCTCTCGCGCTCGCTGACGTCGCGGGCAATCCCGAGCGCATGCCAGGTCCCGCCGAGGTTCATGGCGGAGAGCGAAAGCTCCATCGGGAATTCGGTTCCGTCCTTGCGAAGAGCCGCGAGCGGCACGGTCTTGCCGAGAGCGTCGCCCTCCCCGGTGCGGGAAAAATGTGCGTAGCGATCGAGCGCCGTCTCCCGATAGCGTTCCGGCGCCAGGATCCTGTGGATGCTGCGGCCTGTGATCTCCCCTGCCGTGTAGCCGAAGGTACGTTCGGCGGCGGCGTTCCAGTACACCACGTCGCCCTCGCGGCCGGAAATGATGATCGCGTCCTGCGCATGATCACCGATGGCGCGGAACCGCTGGCTGCTTTCCTCCAGCTCGACCGCGATCCGGCGTCGTTCGGCGACCTCCGTTGTCAGGTCGCGAGCCGTCCTTTGCAGGCTTTCATTCAGCGTGTCCTGTTCGATTTTCATCCTTATGTAATCGGCAAGCCGCCGATTGTTGTCGCGGGCAATGAGGGTGAGCACGCCGGCGAACGCCAGCAGCATCAGGCCCATTCCGGTTGCCACAGAGCTACCGCGCGTCAGCAGCGCGACGATCATTGGCAGGACGGAGGGAACCACGAATCCATAAAACGCCGGCAGATGCGGCGAGCTGTTCGTCGCGGCACCTGCACCCATCCCACCCAGCACGAAGGCGGCAAGCAGCATGTAGACCGGGTCGACGGTCACGAATACCGACGAAGCCAGCAAGCCCCACAGCGAGCCGGTAACGGCGGCCGCGAGAGTGAAAGCGAGAGCCCAACGCGGGATGGCCCCTGCGTCGGGTTGCCGTCGCTTGAAGCGCAGCCACAGCAGCAGCCTGAACACCACGATGGCGATCATGGCGCCCAGCCAGGCGAGTATCACCCAGGACGGGTAGATCGGCCACAATATCGCTGCCGAAATGGCCGCCGTCACGACGTTGACGAGCGGGACGATGGACGAACCAAAGACCGCGCGGACCAACTCCACGCGTACGATCAATTCGTTGTCACCGGACGTTGCCTTAACGTCGACAACGGACTGCATTGGCGTCCCCTTCGGTCGACCGTTCGGGCGGCGTGGACCGTGCCGCCATTGTTGGCAGAATCGCACGCATCCCGGACTTGATTTTGACATGAATCAAGACCGAAGGCGGCTGCGGCCGGGCTGGCGATCCGCTTCGTCGCCCGCGGCGGGCCTCGCGCGCGTTTCGACCAGCCACCGCCGGTTGAACCGGCAGATCAGCCGGTCACGGACGGCTGGTGGACCGCGCGTTCCCGCAGATTGATGTTGGCCAGCGACAGCTTCACCACATCGCCGAACGATTGCATGGACTGGCGCAAGTCGTCGTCGATAACGCCTCCCGCGCCGAGGCCAAGGTGCAGCAATCCGCGGGTCTGGCCCTGCACCATGAGCGGCAGGCATATGTAGGGTCCCGGCGGGGTCCGGCTGAAGTGGCGACACTGGACGGCATCTTCCGGCCCTGCGACCTCGCGGCGCTGTCCGGTGCGCAGCCCCCAGCAATCCTCCACGAGGAATTCCGTCGGCGTCAACTGGTTGGCGCCCCAGGCGGCCACGCGGGTCAGCTCATGGGTTCCCGTCTCCGCTTGCGCCAGGGCCCCACTCGCCTGCGGAAACACAAGCTTCGCAGCCGCCGCGATAATCGGGTAGGCCTCGGTGGTCGTGCTGCACGACTGCAGCAAGTCGCTCAGCTTGGCGATCTCCGCCTGGACCCGTACGTGTCTCTGCATCGCGGCAAGATTTGCCTGCATCTGCGCATTCAATTCGGCGATCCTGGCCTCCGACCGCTTCCGCTCCGTGATATCCATCATCACCATGACGATGCAGCGTTTTCCCTGGAAGGTCGCGATGTTACCCTGGCCCAACACGTCGATCGTGCCGCCGCCCTTCTGCTGGAACGTGGCAGCGACATCGGCGGAGGCTTGCCTTCCCGAAATGACCCTCTCGATCGCATTGCGCACCCTGGGCTTGTCGGTGTCGGTGATGAAGTCGAGCAGCGGACGACCGATCGCCTCGTCCAGCACGTCGTATCCCAGCATCGCCGCAAACCTGGGATTTCCATAGGCAATCGTTTGGTCGGTGCTCAGCATGATGATGCCGGACATTCCGTTTTCAACGAGGCCGCGAAACATGATCTCTTGTTCGCGGGATTTCTCCTCGGCGCGATCATGCTCGGTCACATCCTCGAGGATCACCACCGCTCCACCGTTGGCGATCGGCCGTTGCGAGAGTGCCACTATCCGGCCGCCGGCCAATTGGGTCCTGGATTGAGTTGGAATCCGGCCCGCCAGCCTCTGCTCGTAACGTGATACCGTGGCTTCAATCTCGGCGGCGCCCCAGCCCGGATGATTGCCAAGCGCCACGCTGCGCGTGACCAACTCTCTCACCGTTTCGCCGGCTCTGACCATATCCGGAGGAATGCCGAACAACTCGCAAAACCGCGCGTTCCAGACCACCAGGCGGCGCTCGGCGTCAAGCATCAACAGGCCGTGCGACATGTTGGTGAGTGCAGCATCAAACCGGAGATTTTGCTCTTCGAGGGAATGGGCCAGCTCGCTCTTTTCCACGGTCGTCAACAACAGGCGCAAATAGTTCGCACTCAAATATTGCGAGATCTCGATGGCTGCGAGAAAATAAAGGAGCGTTATCGCCGACAGCAGGAGATAGGCGGGTTCGAAGCGAAGCGCCGCGCCGATCGCGATGGGCAGCAAGATCAGCGCAAGTTGCGGATGGGCTATTCGAAGCCGGTTCGAATTGCGGCCCGTGATGCCGGCCGTGTGCCCTATCGCCATCGAGTTCAGCAGCAAGTGGCCGACCGGGTCGCTGGTCCAGGCAAACGTCACGAAACCCAAACTGCCAAGGCATCCGCTGAACGCATAGGCCCCGATCGCGTAGCGCCATTCCCAGCGACGCGACACCTTGGGATCGTCATCACGCGGCGAAAGGCGATACGCCAGCGCCAGTACGATGCGGCCGATCGCAACGGCCACCAACATGCCGGCCAATACATCGGCTGGAAGGCTGTCGTTCCACCAGCTCACGCCGATCGCGACCGCGGCCCCCGCCGTCGATGCAACCACAAGGGAACCCAGGGGGCCGTAGAGGCTATCGACAAGCTCGGCGAGAACTGTTCTCGGCAAATCGGCTTCGTCTCTGCCGAATGATCTCAAATATGCAGGGATATCCATATGAAGCGCTGCCTTCACCGCCAGCTTTGCATTGAAAAAAAATGACGGCCGGAATCCCTCACAATCGTTGCGGGGGCCATGCCTGGCGGCTGCCGATTGCTCAAGAGCGGACACCTGTCCGGCCGCGCTGGGCAATGCAGAATAGGAAATCTAAAGCAGCGTTGCAGATCTGGCCGCCACCGCCTTGACGTGGATCAAGCGGGATCGCCCGAACGGGCGCCGGCAGATCGTCCGCTACCGGCCATCCGGGCCGACGACGCCTGCGGTTAATGCGGGGTAAAACCGGCACCTAAAATCCAAACCATGCGCCGGTCCGTATCTTAGGGGTTGCCGCCTACTGGTTTGCCCAACAACAAAGGGCGGGGGAAACAATGACCACTCAGATCGTCCGGAACAAACGATATCTGAATTCCGAATGGACCGAGAGGATGCAGGATCTTCTTCTGGTGTCCTCGTTCGGGCTGTGGGCGGCGGTGCTCGGCCTGTCGCCGGTGCTGGCCTTTCGTCTGCTGACGGGAAGCTGAGAGGCCAGGCGCCCGATCGGGTCCGGGCGCGTCTGCAGCGATCGGCTCGATTTCTTGTCGCGGTTTCCTGACGCGAACCGCCAGCCCCATGGCTCGAAAACGCTACCTCTGTGGTTAATCCACGGTAGCACCCGGATTCAAAATGCGAGCGAACCTGCGAGCGGCTTTTTAAAATTCGTCGCGTATCAACGCCGCTGCAAAAACAAGAGAATCAGGGGGCGTCGTGAACATTCAGAACCGTGCATTGCCCAAGGATCCGGGCTTCAGCATCCAGGACATTCTCTGGGCGGTCGGCATCTGGTCGGTCATCCTGAGCCTGTCGCCGGTCGTCCTGTTCTATGTGCTGATGGTGAATTGAGCGGCCCTTGGCCGCGAACATGCAACGTCATCCCGCGTCAGCGCAATGGCTGACACGGGATGACGTTCCATGAAACGCGGGAAGCGCGCGTTTCTTTCCATCGGCCGCGCGGCGAATTATGCCGCCTGCCTGTGCATCGCGCCGGATGCTGACACCGTGCCGCGGATCGCCTTCACCGAACGTTCGATCGCAGCCCATAGCCGCCCGATCTCCGCCGCCGCACGGCCTTCGGCAAAATATTCGCGGGCGCCTTCGCCCTTGCCGAGTGCCATCAGAAGATCGGCACGGTTCGTGATCTGACCGCCCCACACCGGCGCGCGGAACCTGGCCAGCGCTTCCCGCGCAATGGTGACGATGCGGCTCTCCGCCTCATCGCGCCGTGCCGGGGCGCCGTTGAGCACGACCGCATAGGGCTTGCGCGCGGCGCGGCACATTTGAATCGTTTCCTGCACGGCGTTGACGTCGAAGACCCCCGGCCGCGCCGGAATAACCACCATGGTGGCGTTCTTGATCGCATCGTCCACGACCGCTGACAGATTCGGCGGCGTATCGATGAACACCCATTCGAAGCCGTCGCGCTTGGCCGCTGCGACGATACCGCTGACGGAATTGACCGCCGTCTTGATCGGCGGCTCGTTGGTGCCGCGCAGCTTGTGCCAGAGCGTGAGCGATCCCTGCGGGTCGGCATCGACAAGCAGACATGGCTTCGTAGTCTTGTGGACATGCGCAGCGAGATGGGCGGCCAGGGTACTCTTTCCCGAGCCGCCTTTACGCGATGCGAAAACAATGACGTTCATACTTTCGCCTCCAGATTGACCCCAGAACGGCAAAATGAATCAGCGCACTGATTCGTGGAAGAAAAATCTACAATCAATTAAGGCGGGGCCACCGATTAATCGCCGAGGTTGATTCCGAGTCACACCCCGGCGCCATGGCCGGACCAGATTGAATCGCGAGGCATCCTGCGGGAATCGCCGGGCGATATTCTTCAGCGTGAACAAACCGAGTCCGGACGGCGAATGCATGACAACGCCGCGATTTCGGTGACGCCTGCGCTATTCGGGCTTCCTGGGCTTGCGCGGTTTACGCATGTGGGCCGGCTTGATGCTGAGCGGCATCCCGGCCTGTACCGGCGGGTCCGGGGGATCGGGTCTGAAGAACACGCGGCAACCTGGACTGAGTTGGGACTGGTTCCTGATCATGCAGGCCGTAATGCGGTCGACATCCGGAACCTCGGGGCCGCAGAGGCGCAGCGCGTCGCCGCTGCAGGCCTGCTCCTGTTCGGGCGTGTAAGCCTGGCTTGCCGCGGGCCATATCGAACATGCAAGCGCGATCGCCAGCAGCAAACCGAGCCGAAAATCCTGGGACCGGGTGGCAAAGCTGAACATGAATCCCCCCAAGAATCCTCGAAGCGTCAATTCGCGAATTGTGGGTGAATGGAGGGGGGATAGCAAGAAGCAGGGACGCGTCAGTCTGTAGCGGACAGCACGAGCGGACTCGCTTCCACAGCCAACATGCGAGCGTCCAACGTCACGACCGAAAGGCGTCACATTTCGGGGAGGGCGTCATTTCGGGGAGAAGGGCAAGTGGTACAGTTGGGTGGGCTCGAACCACCGACCTCCTGTTCCACAGACAGGCGCTCTAACCAACTGAGCTACAACTGCATCCTTGGACGGCCCCGAAAAGGGGCCGCGATCGGGGCGGAAACTAGGTGCAACGCCGCGGTTTGGCAAGGCCGGGCGGGCGTCAACTTCGCGCCGTTTCGGCGGCGACAGGGACACCTTGCGCCTTGACCCGCCAATCAAAAGCCCGGGCGCAAAGCCCGGGCTTTTTGGAGGAAAAGCGCTGGCTGGCGCTTATTCCGCAAAGATGTGGATACCGGTTTTGCGATCAGGTTACGCGCAAAACCGGAAAGCCCTCACGCCGCCGGCTTGAACAGTTTCGACGCGTTGGTCTTGATCGGCTCGACGGTCTCGGTCGCAACCCTTTGCGACAGTTCGGCGAGTTCCTTGCCGTAGGCGGTGAAGGCCTCGTACTGCTTCTTGGCGTGAGAGGTCCACAACTCCAGCGCCTCGGCCGGCGTTTTGACGCCGATCAGCTCCTGCGCGAAGTCGAGCGTCGCTGACGTGTTGGTCTTCATCATTTCCATCAGCTTGGCGGAGTATTCGCTGGCGCCCTTGCTCGCGTTTGCGAACACCGCCTCGATGGTGCCGTTGTGGCTTTCGGCAACATCCTTGAACTTGGCATAGCTGTCGCGCGCCTGCGAAACGCCCTTCTCGGCGAACGCACGCATCTGCTCGGGGACCTCGAACGGTATGATGGAAGCGGAGAAAGGATCGGTGGGGTTAGCCATGGCATGTATCCTTCGCAACGGGGGTGAAAAGATGTGACCCCTTGCGCGCCCGGCAACCGTCGGGAACGTCGACTTGGATCACCTGTCGGAAATGCCCTTCGTCGGGCTGTGGACTTTGTATATCCTTATCATGGCAATTTTGTGCAACGCAACCAAAATAAGGTGCAGTGCCACATCATGCACGCTGGCCGGGTACGCCACTGCGGACAGGTCCGAGCCTCGGTGCACCAGGTCCTCCTCCCCCTTTCAGAGAGGGACGGCCGCGCTCGCCGGGGCTGGAGGCCTTGCTTCAGGCCTTGAAAAACCTAAGGTTTTTGGAAGCCTTCGGTTTCGCAGCTGGTTCGGGTCTCTTCGGGTCTTTTCAGGTCTTGGGTTTGGCCGCATCCAGCGCCGCACGGCTGACAATCTGGCCCATTTCACTCGCCTGCTCCGCCAGCGAGCGCATCTGGGCCTGCACATATTCGCTGTGCAGCCGCATGACCTCGGTCAGATCCTTGGCGTGCAGCAGCGATTGCGCGTAGTCCAGCGAGGCCTGCACGTTCTTTTCGGCGTAGGATATCGCCTTGGCGCCGATGTCCTTGGCGCCGGCGCGAACCGTCGCGCCGCGCTCCTGGAGCGAGCCTGCGGTGGCCTGGGCGCTGGTCAGGAATTTCTCGAAAGCCTTGCGCGCCTGATCGAAGCTGGCCTCGGCCATCGATCGCATTTCCTTTGGAATCTCGAAACGATCACCTGCTTGTTCGCTCATGGTCCAACTCCTGTTTCGTTCGAGGCATCACCGCGCCGGTTCCCGGCTCGCCCGGCCTGTCGCCGGGAGGCATCGCCGGCCTGACGCGGCGCCGTCATCGCGGACATTCGACAGGCTTCCGCAACCCAACGCCGGACCCGGGAGCAAGGTCCACGCCGATTAAGGTTATCGCGGCTTTCGGAGCCCCTGCCGCCGGCAGGCCGTGGACCTGCCGTAGCCCACGGGCTAACGATCCGTTAAGGCTGTCATCGTTTGGCCGCCGATATCCGACGCCAGAATTCAAGTAACAGCCAAACCGGCCGGTCATGTCACCACGATGAACAACGCGGATTCCCAGTTGCAAGGCATCGGCGATCCGCGACTGGCCGTGCATGGAACGAGCCCCCTCCCCGCATGGCTTTGGTCGACCGACGGCACGCGGGTGCTGTGGGCCAACCCCGCCGGCGCCCGGCTGTTTGGCGCGGCCAATGGCGCGAGCCTCTCCAAGAAAAGGTTCGGCCCGGCGGATTCGCACCGCCGGCTGGTGGCGCGACTGGCCCCCCGGCTGCCGCCGACCGGTGCGCACCGGCTGGAGCGTCTGCGCGGCTTCGGCGCGGCGCTCGGAACGCTCATGACTTGCAGCTGCGGGCGGCTTGAATTTGCCGATGGCAGCCACGGCATCCTGATCGTGGCCACCCAGCCGGTCGGCCGCGCAATGCCGCTGGTCGAGCGGCTGCAGCTTCTGGTCGAAGGCATCGACACCCCCGTCGCGGCATTCGCAAGCGACGGCATGTTCGTCGGCGCCAGCGACGCCGCGCGATCCCTGCTCGATTTTCGCGACCTTTCCGAAGCCGGACTGGAAGAAGCGCGCAACGACGCGCTGCAGCACGGCCGTTCCGAAACCGCTGTCGGCATCGGCCACGTGGTACTGCAGCGCGTCGGCGCCGGCGCCGATGTCGGCCTCGTCGCGATGATCGCGCCCGGCGCAACGGCGGCCGCGCATGTCAGGCATGCCGCGCCGCCTTCGCCGGCGGATGTGGCCGCCGCGCCACCGCCCATCGCTCCGCCGGGCGAGCTGCGGACCGCTGAATATGAGCGACCCGCGATGTCGGGCGAAGCCCCGGCCGAGTTTGCGCTGATCGACGAATTCGCCGAAACGCCCAACGAGCCCGCCCTCGAACCTGTCGCCTGCGAACAACCGGCCGGGCCGGAGCAGCCGCCGGCGCCACAACCTGACCTGCCTCCTGCCGACGCTTCACAGCATGAGGCGACGGGAGACGCGGTTGCCGCGGCGGTAGAGCCTCATCACGACGAAGCTTTTCATCGCGACGAACCTTGGCCTCACGTCGATGCGGTGGCCGACGAGCCGGCGCCTGCTCCGGCCGCGCAGACACCGGCGTCAATCGCGCGGCCGCCGGCCGCAGCGCTGCCCTGGTCCAGCGAGCCCTCGTCATCGCAGCCGCGCCAGTATCCGCTTCGCTTCATGTGGCAGATGGATGCCGAGGGCCGTTTCTCCATCAGCCGCGAGGAATTCACCCATCTGATCGGTGTTCGCACCGCCGCCGCCTTCGGACGGCCATGGGACGAAATCGCCGCGACCTTCGCGCTCGATCCGGACGGCCGCGTGGCCAGGGCGATCGCGACGCGCAACACCTGGAGCGGCATCACCTTGCAGTGGCCCGTCGATGGCGGCAGCCGCCTGCCGGTGGAATTATCCGGATTGCCGCTCTATGACCGCGCGCGGAATTTTGCCGGTTATCGGGGCTTCGGCGTTTGTCGCGATCTCGACGGCCTGGCCCGGCTCGACGCGTTGCGCCGTCACGAAATGTTCGACGACACGGCGAGCGCGGATACAATTTCGCCTCGCTCCGCTGCTACCGACCCTGCCCAGCTCTCGCCTGCCGCGGCGCCGCCCGCGGTCGACGAGGTTGACGCCCCCGCCGCTCCCGCGACTTCAGGACAAACCAATTTGGAAACCCCCGTGGAAACACCCGAGGACACGCTGAAGAACGTCGTTCCGTTTCGACCGATCGGCGAACCAAGAGCGCCGGTGCTGACGCCGGTGGAAAACAGCGCGTTCAACGAACTCGCCCGGCAATTGTCGGCGCGGCTCGAGAACGAGAACGGCGCGCCCGCCGTGGCAAACGCTTCCACCGCAGCGGTTGCCGGGCCGGAGGCCTTGCCTGAAGCTCCCGGGAGGATCGCCGAGCAACCGGGCTGGCTGACGCCCCCCGAACCACCGGCGCGCGGGGAGTCCCGGCGTGACAGGGTGCTGCTCGACCTTCTGCCCGTGGGCATCCTGATCTATCGGCTTGACCGGCTGCTCTATGCCAACGCGGCGTTTCTTGAACGCATGGGCTACCCGAGCCTTCATGTTCTGGAGCAGGCTGGCGGTCTCGACGCGCTTTATGTCGAACCCGGCGTTTCCAGCGCCAGCAGCACGTCGGACACCGGCACGCCGGTGACGATTTCGGCGCCGGAAACCTCGAGCGAACATACGCCGGCGTCGGCGATCGACGCACGTCTTTACACCATCAGCTGGGACGACGACGCCGCGCTGGCCTTGATTTTCTCGGGCGCAGGCCCGGAAAGCGCAGCTCTGCAAAGCGCAGCTCTGGAAAGCGCAAGCGTCGCCGCCGCGATCGCTCACGCGGTCCCCGCGTCGGAGCCGTCCGCCGCCGGTCACGCCAATGCCGAGGAGCTCGGCGCCATCCTCGATACGACGGCCGAAGGCATCGTGATGTTCGATGCCGCGGGCGTCATCAATTCGTGCAACCGCAGCGCCGAAGCGCTGTTCGGCTATGACGGTGAGGAGCTGGAGCGGCGCAGCCTCGCCGACCTGTTCGCGCCGGAGAGCCAGCCCGCGGTTCTGGACTATCTCGGCAGCATCATGAGCTCCGGCGTCGCCAGCCTGCTCGACCACGGTCGCGAGGTGCTGGGCCGCGTGCGCGGCGGCGGCCTGGTCCCGCTGTCGATGACCATGGGACGGACGCAGGCCCATGGTCCGAATTTCTTCGCCGTGTTCCGGGATCTCTCCCAGACCAAGAAGAGCGAAAGCGAACTGCGGGAGGCCCGGCGGCTGGCCGAGCGGGCAGCCAACGCCAAGGCCGATCTGCTCGCGCGCATCAGCCATGAGGTCCGCACGCCGCTCAACGCCATCATCGGATTTGCCGAGGTGATGACCGGCGAGCGGTTCGGCGCGCTCGGCAACGAGCGCTACCTCGAATACATGAAGGACATTCGCGCTTCCGGCGAACGCGTGGTCGCCATCATCGACGATCTCACCGATCTCAGCCGCATCGAGACCGGCAGGCTCGACCTCACCTTCACCAGCCAGAACCTCAACGATTTGGTCGAGAGCTGCGTGGCGGTGATGCAGCCGCAGGCCAACCGCGAGCGCATCATCATCCGCACCTCGCTGGCGCACATGCTGCCGCAGGTGGTCGCCGATGCGCGCGCGTTGCGCCAGATCACGCTGAACCTGATCGGCAATTCGATCCATCTCGCCAATGCCGGCGGTCAGGTCATCGTCTCCACCGCGTTGACGGATTTCGGCGAGGTGGTGCTGCGGGTCCGCGATACCGGCCATGGGCTCAACGACAATGAAGTCGCCGCCGCGATGGAACCGTTCCGCACCAGAGCCCCCTCGGATCAGGCCGCGGACGGCTCGCCCGTCAATCTTTCGCTGACCAAGGCGCTGGTCGAGGCCAATGGCGCGCAATTCCATATCAAGACCGGCGCGCATTCCGGCACGCTGATCGAGGTGGTATTTTCCCGCGCGATGATGAGGGCGTGAGGCCGGTCGATCAAGCCGCAGCGCTGTTCAGTTCCGGCGAAAGGTGCTGAACTGAAATCGCTGCACCGCGCCCCAGGGCGTGGCGTGATCGTGCCGCCGCGAATCGATCAGGCTGAATTCGTCCCCGAGGACCGCGGACAAAGCGGCTGCATCGTAGCGCACGATCGGCAACCCGCTGCACTTCTCCGGACCGTCGAGGGCGAAGGTGCCGATGATGACATGCCCTCCGCGCTTGAGCGCCTTTTTCAGCCGCCCGACATAGGCGGATCGATCGGCCGGATCGGTCAGGAAATGAAATGCGGCACGGTCGTGCCACAGATCGTAGGTCCGGGTTGGCTCCCAGGTGGTGATATCGGCCGCGATCCATTGGACTGCGGCCGCCTTGTCGCCAAGACGTTGCTCAAGACGTGTCTTGGCCGCATCGAGAGCGGCGGCGGAAAGATCCAGAACCGTGATCTGCCCGAGATTCCGTTCGGCAAGGACATCAACGAGTCGCGATGCGCCGCCTCCGACATCGATGATAGAGGCACCATCGGAAAGCCCGGCGAGTGCAATCAGTTCAAGGGAAGGCGCGGGATTCTCCTGGAACCAGCTGACGTCTCTTTCGCCTTTGGTGGCGTAGACATTCTCCCAATGGGATTTTCTGCCGACATCACCCATGGACGGCTCCTTCGTCTGCAACACGCATGTCCGCTAAGCCCGATTGCGCCTTCAATAGCAGGTGACAGGAACAATTCGCCAGCTTTAATCTCACGCCACCGCCTTCTGCGCCGATTTCGCGCGCCGATCATGGCCCGCCAGCAGCGGCCCGAACGCAATCGCGAATCCGAAGAAGGCGGCCGCCCAGGCGAACACGGCCAGATGCAGCAATGGCTCGCTGTGAGCGGGCTCCAGCACCGCGCACACGCGCGACAGGGCCGCGACGATGATCGCGGCATAGATCGCCTGCGTGGCGCGCGAAGCGGTGAGCGGCTGGCCGGTGTGCCCGAGCGTCGCGCGGCTCATTACCGCGAGCGTCATGATGCCCGCGGCCCCCGCCATCCAGGCGTGAATGCCGGCGCCCGGTGCAACGCGCCCGAACGCGGCCGCGGCACCCAGCAGGAAGCCAATTGGTATGAAGGCGTAGCCGACATGCAGGATCAGCAGCAGCCGCTCGCGCACCGAGCGATCCCCCGCCCAGCGTCCGAGCCGCACCAGATGCAGCAATCCCGCCAATGCGAGCGCGCTGCCGGTGAGATCGCCGACCGGATCGACAACCCAGGACGCCAGCGCCAGCGCGCCGACGGCAACCGCGATGATGTCGAAGCGGCCGAACGGCACCGGCAGGCGGCCGGGATTTTCGCGCACCAGCCAGTTGCGGGTAAAGCTCGGGACGATGCGGCCGCCGATCAGCGAGATCAGCAGCACGACCACCGCGATGCCGATGCGGATGGCGATATCGGCCGCGCCGTGCAAATGCGCCTCGAGGTGGAAGGCGATATTGCCCGCGAGCAACAGCACCAGCAGCATCACCACGTTCATGTTTCGCCAGTTGCGGCCGGCGAGGATTTCACGGCTGGCCGCCGCCGCGACCAGCAGCAGAAAGCTCGCATCGACCATCATCGCGGCCAGCCAGCCGGTGTGCGCCGAGAACGTTACGCACATACGCCCCGCCAGCCAGACCGCGACCAGCCCCATCAGCGGCCTGCCCTGGATCGGCAATCGTCCGGTCCAGTTCGGGATGGCCGTGAACAGAAACCCGGTAATCACCGCCGGCAGATAGCCAAAAAGCATTTCGTGCACGTGCCAGTCGCGCGGCGCAAACGCCGAGGACAGCGTAATCTCGCCATGGAACACCGGCAGCCAGACCAGAATCGCCAGCCCCGCATAAATCGACCCCAGCAGGAAGAACGGCCGGAAGCCATACGAGAACAGGGGTGGTCCATCATAGGTTCGCTGGCGCGAAGTTGTCGTCATGGCTGTTTCTCCCCGATCGAGAGTCTGTGTACACCCATTCTGGGGGTATTTCGGCGGACGATTGTTGCGCCAGCACAAAGTTCCGCTTGATCGGGAACCGCAATCGCAGTCTAGCTTCGGCTGAAATTCGTGGAACGCACGGGGAAACATGGCCACGGTCGATCGTTCGCTGGTTGCCAAGCTGCCGCTGTTTGCAGGTTTCAGCACCGAAGAGCTCGATGAGATCCTGCGCGAAGCCCGCTCGCTGCGGTTCGCCAAGAACCGCAATATCTTCGAGCAGGGCGAAGACGCGCATTCCTTCTTCGTGCTGCTGCACGGCCATGTGCGCGCCAGCAAGACCACGCCGATGGGCGAGCAGGTTGTGGTGCGTTACGTCGCGCCCGGCGAAACCTTCGGCGTTGCGATGGCGATCGGGCTGCAGCGCTATCCGGCGACCGCCATGGCCGTCGACGACAGCGTCGCGCTGGCCTGGCCGTCGGCGACATGGCCGCGGCTGGTGTCGCGATTTCCGCAACTTGCCACCAACACGCTGCAGGCCGTCGGCAACCGGTTGCAGGAAACCCATACCCGCGTGGTGGAGATGTCGACCCAGCAGGTCGAGCAGCGCGTCGCCAACGCGCTGCTTCGGCTCGCCAGGCAATCCGGACACAAGGTCGAACACGGCGTCGAGATCGACTTTCCGATCAGCCGCCAGGACATCGCGCAGATGACCGGCACTACGCTCCATACCGTCAGCCGGATCCTGAGCGGCTGGGAGCAACGCGGGCTGGTCGAAAGCGGACGGCAGCGCATCGTGCTGCGCGAGCCTCACAAGCTTATCGTGCTGGCGGAGGAAACTCCCGGCGGAAGCGACCCTCGAGGGACGTGACGGCTACAATCAGCCGCAATTCCAGACCGGCCCGATCGGCGTCCGCGTCCAGCAAGGGCCGAAGGTGCCGCCATTGTAGCGACCGCCGTAAAAGCCGGGCCAGCCGAAATAGTGCCAGTCGCCATCGTACCCGTAATAACTTGGGACCGGATCAATATACCAGGGACGCCGGTTGCTGCGCGCCGCGCGCAAAACCGCAGCTTTCTGGGCGTAAGGTGGAAGGCTGTTGTTCGGTGGCTGATGATAGCCCGGCAGGAAGCCGTAGCCGTGCCAGCGCGGCGCCGGACGTTTATGGGCCGGCGCAGCCGGCGCGACGACCGGCAGCAGCGACAGCACGACAGCAATCGACAGAAACACGAGGCGCGACATCAGCACACCATAGACGGCCGGCCGTTGGGAGGCGATTCAAATCTGGGCGCACCATCCAGCGCAACCGCTTCCGGCTCGCTTGCGAAACGACCGCGTTGGGCCGGAAGCGGCCCTGCTGAAAAATCCGCTTTGCCCCGGCCGGGCCGCCCGACAAATTTGCGGCGCGTCGACAATCTTCCAAAGTGTCGGGCCTGGAAGGCCGAGCTAGTGTCAGACGGTCCAGGTCCAGTCGATCGGGTAGTTGAAAATCGGGGTGAACGTCACGCCGACCGCCTCCATATCCCTGCGGCCGTCGACGACCATCTCCTTCAGTCGGTCCAACTGTGCCGCATGCTCGTCGGTGTCCCAGACACTAACTTGCACGATCGAGCCCTTCGGCGAGACGCCCGCATAAAAGTGAACGAGCCCCGGCAGCCGTCTGATGGCCGGGATTATGTACTCCGAGGTCTTCTTGCTCGCGGCGTCGACCTCGGCGAACCGGCTCGGGTCGTAGCTGGCGCGCGAGACGCGGACGACGGCGGTTGTCGGTAATGACTCGGCCATGGTGATTCTTCCTGTCATAGGATCCTATCTCCTGGCAATTCCATTACGATGTACCATCAGTGTATAACAACCGATACGCCGTCGAACGCATGTTCTGTCGGCTAAAGGACTTCCGCCGCGTCGCAACCGGCTATGACCGCAACGCCGTGACCTTCCTCGCTGCGGTCTGCATCGCAGCCGCTGTCTCCTACTGGTTATAAGTCCGGACCCTAGTTGCCGAGCCTGATGCCGGCATCCCTGATCACTCTTGCCCACTCCGGCATTTCTTTCCTGATGATCTCGGTAAACTCGGCCGGCGTGTTGCCGACCGGATCGAGGCCAAGCTCGTCGAACTTCTTGCGCACCTCCGGTACCGCCAGCGCCCTGACGGTCTCAGTGTGCAGTTTATCCAGAACATCCTTCGGCGTGCCGGCCGGCGCAAGCAGGCCGAACCACGGCACAGCCTCGAAACCGGGAAATCCGGATTCCGCCATGGTCGGCAGGTCGGGCGCCAGGGCCGAGCGCCTGATCGAGGTGATGGCCAGCGCGCGCAATTTGCCTTGGCGCGCGAGCGGCACCACGTTCACGATATTGGCGAACGACATGGTGATCCGGTTGGCGAGCAGGTCCGGCATTAACGCCGTGGTGCCGCGATAGGGCACGGCTGCAATATCGACATGCGCCCTGTACTTGAACAATTCAGCGCCCAGATGCTGCGACGTGCCCACGCCGGCATGGCCGTAGGAAAGCTTGCCTGGCTCCGCCTTGGCGAGCGCCACCAGTTCCGCCACCGACTTGACCGGCACCTCGGGCGGAACGGCGAGCACGTTCGCCGCGATGAATACCTGCGAGATCGGCGCGAAATCCCTGAGCGGGTCGAATGGCAGTGTTTCATACAGGCTCGGATTGATGACCAGCGACGAGTTGCCGCCCATCAGCAGCGTGTAGCCGTCGGCGGCCGCCTTGGCGACGCGTTCGGTGGCGATGTTGCTGCCGGCGCCGGGAATATTCTCGACCACGAACGGCGTGCCCCAGACTTCCGCAAACCGGTCGGCAAGAATGCGCGCCGCAAGGTCGGGAGCCGTGCCTGGTGTGAAGCCGACCAGGATTTTCACCGGCCGGTTCGGATAAACCGATTGCGCCGATGCCGTCTGCGCCGCAAGCAGCACAAGCAGGGCGACGAACAGGTTGGCTGCGAGCTTCATCGTTCCCTCTGTCGTCCCGCATGTCCGTTTGCCCGGTCGTTGCCGCCGAACTTGACGGCAAGTGTGGCACCGGCGAGCAGCGCCCGCAAGGCGGCCCGGACTGCGATCGGCTGCCCGCAGCCGCGCGGCAAATCCGAAGCTCGCAAGAGGGGGACCGCAAGCGCGTGCGAAGTTCGGATTCGGGACACCGGCGGATCACGCGCAGGCGCGCAGCGCCTCGATAAAGGCGTCGCGGTCGACGCCATGCTCGCGGCAGGCATCGTCGACGGTATGGAAGCAGGCGATCGGACAGCCGACGCAACGCATCTTGAATTGAAGGAATACCCTGATCGTCTGCGGCGAACGGCTCATGACGTCGTCGACCAGATCGTCAAATTGAACGCGCATGCGCACCTCCGTTCCGAGGTGAACGCTAACGCGACTGTCCCGGAGCCTGTTTGTCCCGGCGCAAGTTTGGCGCAGGTTCCCGGCGCTCGCGCCCGTAAATCGAACCTTGATCGGTGTGGCTGATCGATATCCGCCATGCTCCGATGGCGGCCAAATTCCGCGGCGCAGCGAAATGCCGCGATGTGCCTTTTACGACCGCGGGTCTTGATAGACGTCAAGACAATTGAAACGGCAGCCGTGATAGGCTGGATATGGAATTACACCCGCAGCTTGCGTCCGATCGATATGTCATTGACCTTGACAATTCTGGCAGCCACCGCCGTCATTTGGCTTGCAGAACGTAGCGTAGCGCACCTCAAATTGGCTATTGCCGCGCTTTGTTTTAGCGCCGCGACGCTGCTGTTCTTCGTTGCCGATTTCGAAAGAGCCATTCTGGTATCGTCCATCCTGGCAGCGGCAATCTTCGGAGCTTCGAATATAAAATATAATCACAGCGGCCTAAAACTGACCGTGACAGATTTTCCGCTGGCGTTTGCGGGGACCGTTCCATTTTTTGTCGTGCAATATCCGCTCGCAGTAATGGCTGCTCTCGCTGGGGCGATTGCACTCATGCTGGCCGCAATCGCGACTCTGATCTACGTGCGCGGACCGCCGGTTTCTTTGGCGCTCCAGGTTCTTCTATTCAGCGTCGCATGCATTAATTTGGTGGCAGCCTACAGGGCGAGCGGCGGGGCCGTTTCTTTGCAGCGAATAGCGGCCCTGCGGTGTTGCTTTTTTTCGACCTTCATAGCCTCGCTTCTCAACCCACTATCCTGGCGGCAGTTCAGCGGGCTGACACTGAGCGATATAGCCAAAGACCCTTTGCCGCTGATGGCGGCCGTACCGGCGCGCAGCCTCGACTATCCGGACATTATCGTCATCCAGCACGAGTTGATCTTCGATCCGCGCGTTTTTGGGCTCCCGGTTGAGCCGATTGTCGAAGCATTTCTGTCCCCCAAGAAAGGTCTCTATGGAAGGCTCAACGTTGACATTTTTGGTGGAGGATCGTGGCAATCTGAATTTAGCCTGCTAACGGGCCTTTCAAGCGCAAGCTTCGGTTCAAACGCCTATTTTCTTTTCAAGACGAGGCGTCGGCAGATTCCACGCCAGTCTTCCAAAGACGCTAACCGCGCTTGGGTACAGAACAATGCTCACGTCGAGCTGCCGTCGCAGCTTTCTCAACTACGAGGAGTTTTACCGTTCAATCGGCATCAGCGAACGTATTTTCGCAGATGATTTTCCTCCGCCCTTCGATGTCAATCAATTCGAAACGACAAATTCCGATGCACTGTTTCTGGAAGCCGCACTCAGCGTTCACATGGAAGGGATTGCCGGCGATCCAGCACCGCGATTTCTATATGTGCTGACCAACTTCAATCACGGCCCTCACAATCGAAGGCTGGTTGCACCAGAACGCTTTGATAGCGAGCGTGCCTTTGCTGCCGCAAGCCTCCCGGACGCTTGCTATGCTGAATATTATGCGCGACTTGTAGAGACCGCCGTGACCTGGCACAGGCTCAAGTCCGAGCTTTCCACCCGTTTTCCCAAACGTCCAACGCTGATCGTACACTACGGAGATCATCAGCCCGTAATGACACGGCGGATCGAGGGAAAACTCAGGCTCCCCGCGGACGCGCGGCGCCAGTTCCGCACCTTCTATGCCATGGAAACTTTGAGTGACTGCCCCGGTCGGCTTATCTCCGGGCGGGGCCGAGACCTGGATATTGCCTTTCTTGGTACCGTTGCCCTGCAGCAGGCCGGTCTGCCTCTTGACGAGATATTTGCCACGCGAGCGAGCCTTCTCGAGCATTGCGGCGAAGCCTACTTCGCGTCGTCCTCGGAACGCAAACGCCGCTTCCACCGCACACTGGTAGATCTGGGCATGATCGACGTAGCGCTTCCATAGCCGAGGTGTCGACGCGATTTGCCTGATCCGGTTGGTGCACTGCCAATCGAGACGTCGCGCGCTGCATTTCCGGACTGCCATTTCATCGATCCCGAATTGAGCCAAATCAATCCGATGAAGCCGGGGTGTGATCACGTCACCCAACTTCAGCAAGCCTTGAACGGGTGGAATTGATCATGCCTGTCCTCCGCCGGAGCCGGATACCCCCAAAGGTAATTCTGATAGTCGCCGCACTCATTGGCGCGCTGGCATTCAGCACCGTCGCGGCGCAGTGCGCCGACCCCTTGCCGTCGTGGAATGACGGACCGGCGAAACAATCCATCATCGCCTTTGTCGAGAGGATCACCGAGCCGCGTTCGCCGGATTTCGTGCCCGTCTCCGGGCGCATTGCAACCTTCGACAATGACGGCACGCTGTGGTGCGAGCAGCCTCTGCCCGTGCAGTTATATTTCGCGCTCGACCGCGTGAAGGCGCTTGCCCCGCAGCACCCGGAATGGGCCACGACCGAGCCATTCGCCTCACTGCTCAAAGGCGATGTGCAGACTGCATTGGCCGGCGGCGAGCACGCGCTCCTCGAAATCGTCATGGCCACGCACGCGGGCATGACCACGGCGGAATTCGAGCAGATCGTGCAGGATTGGATCGCCACGGCGAGGCATCCGAAGAGCGGCCAGCTCTTCACCGACATGGTTTACCAGCCAATGCTCGAAGTTCTCTCCTACTTCCGGGCGAACGGCTTCAAGAACTACATCGTTTCTGGCGGCGGCATCGAGTTCATGCGGCCATGGGCAAGCCGGGTTTATGGCATCCCGCCCGAACAAATTGTCGGCAGCAGCATCAAAACGAAGTTTGAGATGCGCGATGGCAAGCCCGTTCTCGTGCGCTTGCCGGAACTGAACTTCAATGACGACCGCGGCGACAAGCCCGTTGGCATCAATCAGCACATTGGCCGCCGTCCCATCGCCGCGTTCGGCAATTCCCGTGGCGACAAGGAGATGCTGGAATATGCACAGGCTGGCAGCGGCGCGCGGTTCGAACTCCTCGTGCTGCATGACGACGGAAAGCGCGAATACGCCTATGGTCCGGCGTTGGGATTACCCGAACCAAGACTGGGGGCGTTCCCGCAAGCCCTCTACGACCAGGCAAGACAGGCAGGCTGGACCGTCGCGAGCATGAAGAACGATTGGGGTCTCGTCTTTCCGTTTGAACCCGGAGCGGTCACGGCCATCGACATTCTGCTGGAACCGGATGCCGTCATGCTGCGCCATGCCGAAGCCGTGAACGCCAACCACCTGAAAATATTCCCCCAGGGGTTTGCGCTCGATGCGGCTCACCGCCCTCACGTGACGATGATCCAGCGTTTCGTCCGCACGGCGGACCTCGACAAGGTCTATGAAGCCGCCGGCAAGGTGTTCGCCCGCGTCAATTTGGCCGGGATGAAACTGGAAGCCTTCAAATATTACTACGCTCCCGCCAGCGAACTGGGTGTTTCGGGTATTGTCGCGCGGCCGGCGCCTGATTTGATCAAGCTGCAAGATGACTTAATCGCCGCCGTTGCGCCGTTCACGGAGCCGAGCGGAACGTCAGCCGCGTTCGTCACGACACCCGATGATCGCGTCATTGACCCTCTGCTCATCGAATATGTTTCGGTGTTTGTTCCAAAATACTCCGGCGACCGTTTCAATCCGCATGTCTCTACCGGCGTTGCACCCCGGACCTACCTCGACAAGCTGCTCGCCGAACCGTTTGAGCCATTCACCTTTTCGCCCGCCGGCGCGGCCGTCTTCCAGCTTGGCCAGTTCGGCACGGCAGCGAAAAAACTCAAAGCGTTTGAATTGAAACCGTGAGCTGGTTCCGAACCCATGTCGGTTTGGCTCATTCGCGACGGGGCCGAGCCGGCCGTTTCGGGTTGACGGCAACGGCGTCAATCCGAATTAGGCTGCGCGTTAGTGCGCCCACGCATCACACCGCCCGGCTATGAAGCTGCTTCGATCCGTCGAGATGGGCGTCGAAGGCGGCGGCGACGCTGCGGACCAGAAACCGCGAATCGTCCTTCACCGCCAGCGAAGCGCCGTCGAGTTCGACGACGCCGGAGGAAATCAGATCCTCCAGGCGGGGCGACGATTTCAGCATTTCCTGCGGCGCCGATCCGTGCCGCGCGCAGATCGGGCCAAGGTCGACGCCGAAATCGCACATGATGCGTTCGATGATCTCGGCACGCAGCCGGTCGTCGGCGGTCAACGCATATCCCTTGACCGTCGCCAGCCTGCCGCCGGCGATCGCTTCGGAATAGGCGTGGATGTTGACTTCGTTTTGTACGTAGCCCTGCGGCAGATGGCCGATGGCGCTGGCGCCGAAACCCAGGAGGACGTTGCTGGAGTCAGTGGTGTAGCCCTGAAAATTCCTGCGCAGCCTGCCCTCCCGCTGCGCCGCGGCCATCGCATCGCCCGGCAGCGCGAAATGATCGAGCCCGATCTGCAGATATCCGGCTTCCTTCAGCGCGTTGGCGATCGCACAGGACTGGTCGAGCCGCTCCAGGCTGTCGGGCAGCCACGCCTCCGCGATCTTGCGCTGATACTTCTTGAAGGTCGGGACGTGAGCGTAGCCGAAAACGGAAAAACGGTCGGGGCGAAGCTCGACGCATCGCCTGACGGTATCGAGGCAGGAGGCGACGGTCTGATGCGGCAGTCCGTAAATCAGATCGAAGTTGATACCGGCGATACCGGCTTGCCGCAGGCTTGTCACAGCCTGCGCCGTTTCCTCGAAACTCTGCACCCGGTTGATGGCGCGCTGGACAACGGGATCGAAGCTCTGCACGCCGAGGCTGGCGCGGTTGACGCCGGCAAGCGCAAGCGCGTCGACCATCCGGCCCGTCAGCGTGCGCGGATCGATCTCGACGGCGATCTCGGCGGCGGGAACTACAAAAAAGGCGTGCCTGATCGCCCCGATCAGATCCGCGAACAACTCGGGCGCCATGATCGTCGGCGTTCCACCACCAAAGTGGATGTGATTGACCTTGATGCGCCGCTCGATCCGCCTTGACACCAGGTCGAGTTCGCAGCGGAGCGCCGCGGCATAGGTCGAGATGGGCTCGTCGCGGCGGGCGATCGTGGTGTGACAACCGCAATACCAGCACATCGACCGGCAGAACGGGACGTGGAGATAAAGGGAAGCGCTGGCGGACCGCGGAATCGCCTTCAGCCATTCGGCGTAGGTTTCAGGGCCGATCCTGGCCGAAAAATGCGGCGCGGTCGGATAGCTGGTATATCTCGGCAACCGCTCCTGTCCGTAGCAGGCAGCAAGATCAGGCCTCATTTCGTACCGTCTTTTCGAATGAATGGCTTCAAGGGGGCACGTCCGCCCCAGTTTGCAGATTTTATAACCCAGGGGAGGGGCGGCGACTTTGCGCTCGCTCAAAGAGCGACAGGCAATTCGGGGCAATACTGGGGCATGAAGCGATAAATCGGAGCCGAGGCCATGAGCCTGTTCGTCCTGGACGCAATTCTCTGGATTTTCGAGATCCGCGGCCATATCCCCCGAAACGATGACTTCCCCGCGGGTCCAAACAAATCGTCGCTTGCCGCCAATACCGGCAGGTTGATGCAGATACTGGCGATCTTCGCCCTCGTCGCCGCGCTGCTGTCGCTGGTCGTGTGGGCGGCCGTCTGGCTGGCGATCAGATCGCTGTAGGCCATCCCGCGCGTCCGCCCGATGCCAGGGGCTTTGAACGCCTCGATACCTGAATTGTCAGGTGACGGGCATGAGTAACGCCACGGCTACTTGCCGGCCGCGAGGCGGCGGATGCCGGCTTCTGTCAGCCCGAGCACGCCAAGTCGCCTCAGCGCGAAACCAAGCGCGACAAGACGCTCCCAGTGAAGTTGGGGTATATCGCATCGGGCATCGCCCCGGCTGACCTCAAGCAAGGAATCGAATTCCTCGGAGCTCAGCAACGCAGGGGCACCATGGGTCTTCGCGCCACTGTTGCTCATGACTGCCTGACTGCAAGCCGACGCACGGCGGTTGCCTCGGGAAAAAGTCCGATTTTCAGAACTGGTTTCGAAAATCGATGCTGCGCAAGATGATGCCGGGCGGAGTGCCTTCGAATTCCTTTGCGAGAAACTTGCAGGCGGCACGCTCTTCGATCCGGTCGCGCAACCGCATGAATTGCGCTTCGCGCTGGTCCGGCTTGGTCCGCTCCGGCTTTTCCAAATCATCCATGGCAGAGGTGCTGACGGCACAGGGTACTTCCCTCTGACCGTCGAGCATCGAAAACAGCACCACCATCCGGTCAAATTCGTAACCGCCAAAGCTGCCGCGTGTCAGTGCCATTTGACTTGCCTCCTGGAGGACGCCGCAGCCTTCGCGGCGACGTCCTGATCGGCTCTGCGATGCGCCGTCCCTTGTTGACGGTTACGCAACGGGTCCGGCTTTTGGGACTTTTCTCGGCGGCGGATTGATCTCCGCGATCTTGCGAAGGCAATCGGCCTCGGAATCGTGCGGCCCCGAAACAAACGTTCCGCTGACTTTTGTGCTGTACCAGCCCGACACAACGCCGAGCCGGAGCGACTCTTCCGTCAGGACGTGGCGCGGCGATAGATTCTGCATGAAATATGCTTTCAAAAAAAGCGTTCGATCTTCGATCGACCGCAGGGTGAAGTTTCCGGTTGTTCGGCGAACAACCATTCACTCAGCTCTCGCAGGAGAGCCGGGCAAAGTCGGCGAGTACGGCCGCGACGAGATCGCGATGATGGGTGTCGGCCATTGCCAAACCCGCCGCGTATAAATTCAGGACGTAGCGCGCCTTGGCGGCTGCGTCCGGCCAGGAAGCAGCCGGAGCCGACAGAAGCTGGCTTTCGAGTGCGGTCTGCCGATCACGCAGATCCCTGGCGTTGTTCTCGGCGTTCGCCAGAATACGCCTGATGTCGGTCGCTTTTTGCGCGGCCATGCCGCGGTGTTTGTCGAGATCGAGCGGCTTGTCACTCACGAGGCTCGCTCGCATCGTTGCGCTGCGCGTCGGCCAAATCGACCGAACCGATGGAAATCATCTCCATCGTCGAACTGCGCGGCGGCGCCGCGGGCACCATGATCATGGTGGCAACCCGGCGGAATGACGCGAACGACAATCCTTCGATCATCTCTTCATCGGTGACGACCTCGTAGGCCCCCGGCGGCAGTAGACGATCGATCCCCCTGATCTGGAAGGGATGCTGAAACGTGATGGTTTCCCGACGCGAGCGCATGGTCATGCCGGTTTGCCCATCGCAAACAGCTCGGCGCCGACTCTGTTGTTGTGCATGCCTCACCGTGCGCTCTTTTGACCGGATTAGCTACCGCTTTCTCACGGAAGCGGCGCGTCAGGCAGTGGGTGCTGCAGGGGAGCGCGAACTTCGGATTGGCGACACTGGACTGGCTTGCGTGCGGCGAAACGCGATTCGCCTCGCTATTTGGCGAGGGAACTGCTACATTTCCTGCATCATCGCGCTTCCCCGGCTGCTATCGGTGACTGAGATTGTCGCGCTCCCGCCTCAACCATGAAAGGCGGTCACATGTCTGATACCCGCAGATTTGATTTCGCGAGTGGTTCGTACCCCCGGTGTTGGTCCCGGTCTTTTTTGCGCTGCTGATGGCTGCCGCGGTCGTTATCCAGCGCTAGTCCGCCGCGGCTGAAATGCCGGCGACCAAATCCAGGCGGTTAATGGAGAGCAGGATCAGCAATGGCAAATACAGCAATCATCAGGGACGCCTACGGAGCTCCGGCAATGTTTGTCGGTTCAAAGACCGGGCAGGATGATGCTGCCTTTGTTTTTATCCGGGTCGGGGATGAGGAGCGCCGAATGCGATGGGCCGAATGGGATGCGCTTCCTGCCTGGCAGGGCGCTCGTCCCTCTTGGGCGAAGCAACCTAAATGAGCGAGCGGCTTGAGACTCTGAAGAAAGCCCGTCTGCGCATGATCGAGGACAGGGACACGCATGTGAAGGTGCTGGCCGCTCCTTTTGACCGCGACAAGGCGGAGCGAGCACGCAACAAATTCATCGAGATTCAGGCGGTGATCGACGCACTGGACCGCGCCATCGGCGGAGAGGACGTCAGCCCGCCAAAAAGCTGAGGCAGGCGGAAGCGTCTCCTGAAACTCGCAAAACCGGGGAAGCCGAATTAGCTGACGCGACCGAGAGCGCGCCCAAGACAGAAAATGCGGTGCGCTACGCGTCAGTGTGAAATTCCAATTTCGATCGTTGCGCCATCATCAACCCAGAGGAGGCCGGCATGGCAAAAGGCGAGCAAAAAGGCAATCGGGAGGCCAAGAAGCCCAAGAAAGAGAAGATCAAGACAATTGCCGCGGCACCGAGCCAAAAGAACGCGGGTTGGCAGCCGAGCTTCGCTTCCGGCAAGAAGAAATAGCGACGCGCGGGCTAACGTTAGGCATCTGACGGGTTATTCGGATAGCGGGTTTGATCAGCCGCGTATCGGCGGCGCTTTCCTGCCGGCGCAATCAGATTGCCGCATGCGACGCCGGCATGAAATCGCCGATCGCGTCGAGAAACGCCTCAGGCGATTGCAGCTGGGGGACGTGCGCGCATCCGGCGATGATCTTCAGGCGCGCGTTCGGAAGCAGAGCGGCCAGTTCGCGCGACATCGGCGGTGGCGTCGCCTCGTCATGTTCGCCGACCAATACCAGCACCGGCACCTTCACGCGCGAGAGCTCTCCCCGAAGGTCGAGTTCGGCCAACTGCGCGCAGGCGGCCTGAAGCACTTCGGGATCGGTTTTCAGGAACGCCTCGCGGCGATCGCGCATCAGATCGGGATGCTGCGCCTGAAACTCCGGCGCAAACAGCCGGCGCATCGCCACATCGGTGATCGCAGCCAGCCCCTTGGCCTTGGACGCCGCCGCCATGTTGCGGAAGGCTTCGCGGCCGGGTTCGGAAAACGCCGCGCCGCAATCGGCGAGGATGAGCCGGCTGGCGATAGCGGGATGGCGGATCGCCATTTGCAGCGCCACGAACCCGCCATAGCCGTTACCGAGTACGATGGTCTCGGCGCCATCGGCCGCCTCCTTCACCGCCTCCGCCATGCGGTCGGCGACCGCGGCGAGGCCGCCGCTGACGGCCCTTGAGGCACCGAAGCCCGGCAATTCCGGGACGATCACCCGGAACGATTTCGCGAGCTTTGGCGTGATGGCATCGAAGCTCGCGCGGTCCGACAGCAGCGAGTGGAACAAAAACAGCGCCGGCGCGCTGCCAGATCCTTTGCCGGATCCTGCCAGATCCTTGGCCCGATCCCTGGCCCATCTGCGCTGCGTTGACCGTGCCATTGGCGAAAAGTCGGTCCATGCCGGTCTCTCTCTTTCGGGGTGAGGTTGGAATTCAAGCTGCGGTTGGAAGTGACCCCGGCGGGGGTGGGGTCCGGTGATGCGGACCGATTGATAAATCAAAATTCGGGTATTTCAAGCCTTGGTCGCTTGACGTGATATTTCACGGCTGCAAGAAAGGAGACGAATTCCGGGAAAATTCCGGGAAAATGCCAGGCAAACTTCCATGCTTTTGCGCGATAACGTCTATGAAAACCTCCGCGCTGATATCCTGAGCTGCCGGCTCGCGCCGGGCGATGATATGCGCGAGCAGGAGCTTGCCGAGCGCTATGCCGTCAGCCGCCAGCCGGTGCGCGACGCCCTGTTGCGACTGGAGCGCGAGCACCTCGTGACCGTGCAGCCGCGCCAGGGCTACCGGGTCAATCCGATCTCGTTGTCGGATGCGCGCGACCTGTTGCGTTTCCGGTTTGCGCTGGAGCCCGCCTGCGTCGCCGAGGCGATCGAAAGCGCCGCGGACAGCGTGCTTGCGGCGCTCGACGATTTCAGATGCTTTTCGGGCGACCACGAGGATTTCATCGCCTACAACCGCGCCTTTCACTGCGCGCTCGCGCATGCCTCGGGCAACCGCCGCATGGCACAGGCGCTGTGCGACCTGATCGGACAGGCCGACCGCCTGGTGCGCGTCAGCGTCGCCAACATCAGGGATCACGATCCGACCCAATTGGTGGCCGAGCACACCGCGCTGATCGAGGCGATGCAGCAGCGCGATGCGCGGCGCGCCAGGCGCTTCATCAAGGCCCATATCAACCAGACCGAAAAGCGCGTGCTGCCGGCGCTCAAGCGCAACGCCGTTGTTATCTGAAGCATGATCCGCGCTCGGGACAAACGCGAAGCGTTGCCCCGGGGATCGTGATCGAAGGGAGAGATGCATGAACATTCCGGCAAAAGCCATCGAGGTCGAAATCCACGGCAATTTCGTCGACGGTCGCGAGATCGAGGCGGCAACCGGCGAGATGCTGGATGTGCGCAATCCCGCCACCGGCGAGGTGATCGCGCGGATTCCGAATTCGACCGCCGAGGACGTCGACCGCGCGATGAAAAGCGCGCGCACGGCCTTCGAGGGCCGCGCCTGGGGCGGCATGGACATTCGCGCCCGCGCCCGGCTGGTCAACCGCCTGGCCGACGCCTTCGAGGCCAACCTGGAGCAGCTGTACCGGCTGGAGACGCTCAACAACGGTCGTCCGCTCAACGAGACGCGCGCGCAGCTGTCGCGGCTGCCGGACTTCTTCCGCTACTTCGCAGGCCTGGCGCTGGCGCGGCGCGACGCGGTCATTCCGGTCGAGGGCTCCTATCTGAACTATACCTTGCGCACGCCGATCGGCATCGTCGCCAACTGCACACCGTTCAATCACCCCCTGATGATCATGTGCAAGTCGCTGGCGGCGGTGCTGGCCAGCGGCTGCGTCACGGTCGTGAAGCCGTCGGAATATACGCCGCTGACGACGCTGCGGCTGGCGCAGATCTTCACCGAGGCGGGGCTGCCGCCCGGCGTGTTCAACGTCGTGCTCGGCCTCGGCCAGACCACCGGCAAAATGCTTGCCGAGCACGGTGACATCAACAAGCTGGTGTTGACCGGCGGCACCGAGGCCGGCCGCATCGCCGGAAGTGCTGCGGCGAAAGTATTCGCGCATCAGACCATGGAGCTCGGCGGCAAGACGCCGGTCATGGTGTTCGACGATTTCGACGTCGACCAGGCCGTGAATTATGCGGCGTTCGGCGCCTTCATCGGCGCGGGGCAAACCTGCGTCTGCGCCTCGCGCCATATCGTGCAGGCCTCGATCTATGACGAGTTCGTCGAGAAGCTGAAGGCCAAAACCCAAAGCATTCGCATCGGCGATCCCTTCGATCCCGCAACCCAGCTCGGGCCGGTGATCTCGGCGCGGCAGCGCGACCGCGTGCTGTCCTATTGCCGGTTCGGCCGCGACGACGGCGCGCGGCTGGTGGCCGGCGGAGCGGCCGCAAAGGTGGCGGGCCACGAGAACGGCTACTTCGTACAGCCGACGGTGTTTGCCGACGTCAAGTCCGATATGCGCATCTTCCAGGAAGAAGTGTTCGGACCATTCACCTCGGTGACGCCGTTCAAGGACGAGGCGGACGCTCTGAGACTCGCCAATGATTCGCCGTTCGGGCTGGCGGCCGCGATCCGCACCCGCGACGTGGCGCGCGCCCACCGCGTCGCGGCCCACGTCAAGGCCGGCATCGTCTGGGTCAACGACCATCACCGGCTCGACCCGGCCTCGCCCTGGGGCGGCGTCGATGATTCCGGCGTCGGGCGCGAATTCGGCACCGAGAGTTTCGACGACCATTTCAACACCAAGAGCGTGATGGTCGCGACCCATAACCAACCGTTCGACTGGTACCGCGACACGGCGACCCAGCGGAGATTGAATTAGAGCATGATCCCGACCCGAAGGGCCGCGCCAGCGCAAAGCGGGTACCGGTTTTCGGAAAAGATCATGCTCAAGAACCGAGACAAATAACCGGCGGCGACACCGGATCCAGCAGAAGGCCGGCGCCGCGTTCGAATTTCAAAAGGGGGGAACTTCACATGGCTACCGCAGTAAACGCCGGCGCACGGCTCGATCGGCTGCCGATCTCGTCGTTTCACTACCGGATCTTCTGGCTGGTCGGCGCCGGCATGTTCTTCGACGGCTACGATCTCTATGTCGCCGGCGGCGTGCTGGCGTCCGCGATCCAGACCAAATTCTCGACCGCGCCGCAAAACCTGCAATTCATTTCGCTGACCTTTGTCGGCATGACGCTGGGCGCGCTGATCACCGGATTTGTCGGCGACAAATACGGGCGGCGCTTCACCTACCAGATCAATCTGCTGATCTTCGGGCTGGCGTCGCTGGCGGCGGCCTTCGCGCAGGACATGAACCAGCTGATCGGCTGCCGCTTCCTGCAAGGTCTCGGCTTAGGTGCCGAAATCGTGGTCGGCTATTCGACGCTGACCGAATTCGTGCCGCCGAAGACGCGCGGGCGCTGGCTGTCGATGATGGCGTTCCTGGTGGTGGCCGGATTCCCGGTCACCGCCCTGCTCGGCTATCTGATCATCCCGGCCTTCGGATGGCGCCCGATGTTCGTCATCGCCGCCGTCGGCTCGCTGATCGTCTGGTACCTGCGCAAGAACCTTCCGGAATCGCCGCGCTGGCTTGAATCGCAGGGCCGCGCCGCCGAAGCCGAAGCCCTGATGCAGGAAATCGAGACGGAATCCGCCGGCGGCATGACGCTGCCGCCGGTGGTGGTGCCCGCCCCGGTGGCGCAGGTGGCCGCGGCCGACATGCTGAAGCCGCCGCTGCTGCAACGCCTGTTCGTCGGCTCCTGGGTGCTGATCACGATCAACACGCTTATCTTTGGCTTCGTGATCTTCCTGCCGCAGTTCTTCCTGCGCCAGGGGCTGACCATCACCAATTCGCTGGCCTATACGCTGGTGCTGTCGGCGGCGTCGCTGGTCGGCTGCGCGCTCGGCGCCTATTTTTCCGATGCCATCGGCCGGCGCTGGAGCATCATCGGCGCCTCGATCCTCACCATCATTGCCGGCTACATCTATGCCCGCTTCAACGCGGCGTCGGATCCCGCGATCGTGCTCACGATCGGTTTCGTGCTGATCACGGCGATCTATGTGCAGACCGCGATCCTGTTCGGTGTCTACACGCCGGAACTGTTCCCGACCGAGATCAGGCTGCGCGCCAACGGCATCTGCAACACCTTCGGACGCGGCGCCACCGTGGTCTCGCCGTTCATCGTAGGCAGCCTGATGGCGTCCTACCAGCTGCCGGGCGTGGTCTGGCTGATGATCGCCCTCGTGGTCGTGCAGATCGTGGTGGTGTGGGCCTGGGGCGTCGAGCCGCGCAACCGCGGGCTGGAGGATGTGGCGACGGCGAAGGGGTAGTTCTCCGTCATTGCGAGGAGCGTAAGCGACGAAGCAATCCAGTCTTGTTGCGGCTCTATGGATTGCTTCGCTTCGCTCGCAATGACGATGGGAAGAGGCGAAGGGTCTATCTCACGCGTTCTTCAGCGCCACGCGGAATTCGGCTTCGGTCTTCGACTTCACCTCGTCGAGCGTGACGCCGTCGGCGAGTTCGATCAGGGCCATGCCGTCCTTGCCGTGCTTGTCGATGGTGAAGACCGCCAAATCAGTCACCACCATGTCGACCACCCGCTCGCCGGTCAGCGGCAGGTTGCACGTCTTCAGGAGCTTGGCGCCGTCCTTGGCGGAATGTTCCATCACCACCACGACGCGCTTGACGCCGGCGACGAGGTCCATCGCGCCGCCCATGCCCTTGACCATCTTGCCGGGGATCATCCAGTTGGCGAGGTCGCCGTTCTGCGCCACCTGCATGGCGCCGAGAATGGAGAGGTCGATGTGGCCGCCGCGGACCATGCCGAAGGATTCGGCCGAGGAGAAATAGCTGGTCGACGGCAATTCGCTCACCGTCTGCTTGCCGGCGTTGATGAGATCGGGGTCCACCTCGTCCTCATAGGGAAACGGCCCCATCCCGAGCATGCCGTTCTCGCTCTGCAGCTGAACGTCGATGCCTTCCGGGATGTAGTTGGAGACCAGCGTCGGAATGCCGATGCCGAGATTGACGTAGTAGCCGTCGCGCAATTCCTTGGCGGCGCGCGCCGCCATCTGTTCACGGGTCCAGGCCATCAGATTTCAACTCCGGTTGCCGTCGCGGCGGGGCGCGGCCTTGTGTTGCGGAACTCGATGCGCTTGTTGCCGGTGCCGACCTGGACAATGCGCTTCACGAAAATGCCGGGGGTGTGGATGTGATCGGGGTTGATCTGGCCCGCCGGCACCAGATGCTCGACTTCGGCGACCGTGATCTTGGCGGCGGTGGCCATCATCGGGTTAAAGTTCCGCGCGGTCTTGCGGTAGACGAGATTGCCGGCGGTATCGCCCATCCAGGCGTGGACGATGGCGAGATCAGCGAACAGCCCGCGCTCCATCAGGTATTTCTCGCCGTCGAATTCCTTCACTTCCTTGCCCTCGGCGATCAGGGTGCCGACGCCGGTCTTGGTGTAGAAGGCCGGAATCCCGGCGCCGCCGGCGCGGATGCGCTCGGCCAATGTGCCCTGCGGATTGAATTCGAGTTCGAGTTCGCCGGCGAGGTATTGCTGGGCGAACAGCTTGTTCTCGCCGACATAGGACGAGATCATCTTCTTGATCTGGCGGGTCTCGAGCAGGCGGGAGAGCCCGATGCCGTCGACGCCGGCGTTGTTGGAGACCACCGTCAGGTTCTTCACGCCGGAGTCCCGAATGGCGTCCGACAGGCTCTCGGCGATGCCGCAGAGGCCGAAGCCGCCGGACATGATCATCATGCCGTCCCTTAGAATGCCGTCGAGGGCCGATTTGGCGTCGGGGTAAACCTTGTTCATGAAATGCGACCTGATGGAGGGAGGTGCTGGAGCGCACGCTTTCGGAGGGATTATTAGGCGACTTTTCCGCAATGCGTCAATGACGGGGGCTGGAGGCATTTCCCTGTTCGGTGGCTTCATCCTTGAGACGGCGCGGAGCCTGTCATCGGGCGCGCAATCGCGCGACCCGTTGGCGCCTCCTCAGGATGAGGTCTGGCATTTTCTCCCCGGAACGAGGCCCTGGACCCTCATGGTGAGGAGCGCGGCAACGCCGTGCGTCTCGAACCACGAGGCCACGGGATGCGCGGTCATTCGCTCAAAAGAGCCCTCGGCAGTGGCGGGCGGCGGATCCTGCCCACTACCAACGGCCTTGAAAGCGTCAAGAAAACCCTTCAAGTTGCGGGGGTTGGCGCGCCCTTGCCCGCCTGTCAGCAGCGAGCCCTGCGACATCAAACCGACGCGGTTCAACCAAACCTGGATATGTCATTGACGATGGCCCAAGGAATAAAGCGCCTCGGGATGCCTATTGCGGTGCTTCTCGGCGTGGCGGTGATCGGCCTGGTCGCGACGTCGTGGCTGCTCAACCGGGATTCGCTCCGTGCCGCCGTGGAGGCGCAGATCCGCGCCGTGACCGGGCTCGACCTCGTGATCGCGGGCTCGACCGAGATTTCGGTGTTCCCGGCAAGCTACGTCTCCTTTCATGACGTCGGGCTGAAAGGCGGGGCGGCGG
The DNA here is from genome assembly GCA_963742085.1 of uncultured Alphaproteobacteria bacterium. Lineage (GTDB taxonomy): Bacteria > Pseudomonadota > Alphaproteobacteria > Rhizobiales > Xanthobacteraceae > Bradyrhizobium. The sequence continues at coordinate 301,907 of CAVUKM010000012.1, forward strand.
CCGACCCGGCGCTCGCCGTCGACGTGCTGACCGCGAATTTGCGGCTGCTGCCGCTGCTCCTGCAGCGCTTCGAGATATCCGACGTCATGATGTTGCGCCCCCACATCCATGTCGTCCGCGACGCCAAAGGCGACAGCAACTGGACGCCGTTCATCTCCACGATCGCGCGCACCATGAAGCCCGGCGCCGACAACCAGGTGTCGTTCTCGGAAATCAGGATCCAGGACGGCACGCTCAGTTACGAGGATATCGGTCATCAGCAGACCGAGAAGCTCGACGATATCGACCTGTCGCTGGCCTGGCCGTCGATCTCGCGCTCCTTCGCCGCGACCGGGCAATTCGACTGGCGCGGCGAGCGCGTCGACGGCTCCGTCAGCATCAGCGACTTCCTCGCCGCTTTGTCGGGCGACCGCTCCGGGCTGAAGGCGCGGATCGCCAGCGCGCCGTTGAAACTCGCCTTCGACGGCACGGTGGCCAACCGCACCAGCCTGATGATGGAAGGCACCATGACGGTGGATTCGTCGTCGCTGCGCAACGCGCTGCGCTGGACCGGCCAGGCGCCGCCGGGCGCCGGCGGCTTCGGCCGCTTCGCGCTGAAGGCGCGCGCCAATGTCGTCGGGCCGTCGATCGCGCTCACCAACGTCAATGTCGAGCTCGACGGCAACGTCGCCGAGGGCGTGATGACCTATGCCAATAGCGGCGGCCGGCTGTCGCTGCAGGCGACGCTGGCCGCCGACAGCCTCGACTTCACGCCCTATATTTCCACCTTCCGCCTGCTCGCCAGCAGCGGCGCGCGTGACTGGAACCGGCAGCTGTTCGACCTGGATTCGCTGTCGCGCACCGATCTCGACATGCGATTGTCAGCGGCGCGCGTCACGGTCGGCCCGACCAAACTGGGGCGCACGGCATTTGGCGCCAATTTGCGCGGCGGCGCGCTGGCGCTCTCGGTCGGCGAGGCGCAGGTCTATGGCGGCATCGCCAGGGGCTCGTTCGGCATTGCGCGCGCCGACACGGTGGCCGACGTCAAGGCCCAGTTCCAGTTCACCGACGTCGACCTGCAGGCCTGCGTCGGCGAATTGTTCGGCTTCAACAAGCTAAGCGGCCGCGGCAATCTCGGCGTCTCCCTGACGGCCTCGGGCTCGTCGCCGTTCGGCCTCGCGCAATCGCTCGACGGCACCGCCACGCTTGACCGGCCATGACGGCGCGATCTCTGGCTTCAATGTCGAGCAATTGCTCAAGCGGCTGGAGCGGCGGCCGCTGTCCGGCGGCAATCTGCGCTCGGGCTCGACGCCTTACGACAATCTGACGGTCGCGGTGAAATTCTCCGAAGGCATCGCCACCGCCGAGGATGTCCGCATCGAGGGCCCCGCCTCGCGCGTGACCATGACCGGCACGGCTTCCGTGCCGGCGCGCGAATTCGACCTCAAGGGCACCGCCAGCCTGACCACCGCCGCGAACGCCGCGCCCGGCTTCGACCTGCCGTTCGTGGTGCAGGGCCCGTGGGACGATCCGCTGATCTTTCCGGACCCGGAAAGTCTGATCAAGCGCTCGCCGGCCTCGGCGCCGCTGCTGGATGCGGTGAAGGATCGCAAGACGCGGGATGCGGTGAAATCGGTGCTGGAGCGCATCACCGGCGTGCCGCGAGCGCCCCGGAGCCGTGGGCGCCGCGCCCGCACGGCCGGCCCCACCGGCGGCGGTTGGCACGGGAAGCCGAATTGAGGGCTGGCGCTATCAACGGATTTCCTTATGGGTGACAATCCTCATCCTGTGACCATAAGTTTGCATCCCAATCCTAACTCGAAAGAGGCAATTGAATTCTTTCGGAGGCTTGGAATGTGCATCGGGAGTTGGGCCTACGTGGATCGGCGGCTCTATCAGATATTTCACCACGCGACTGGATTCGAACAAAAACAATCAGCGTTCGTTTACTACCGAAATCGCGCATTTAATCAGCGGTTACGTATGGTTGCGAAGACTCTGAGCATAGTGAAGAAATGAAACTTGTCAAAGGAAGACATCGCCAACGAAAGGCCGCTAAAATGAAACAGTGAATTTATCCCCAAACTGGCATTGCTAAGAATAGGGATGCTCTGCGACCGGCAAGGCCTTCGCTATTATTTCCGATTACTACGAGATTCGAGCAGAAGAATTTTCGATCTCTGCTTACGATCGCGGGTTTGAATTCCGGCATACATCTCGATATTGACCGAAGACACTTCATCCCAGATGGCGGTAAATCGGATCAATTTTTCTCTTGCAGACATCGCAACTTGCCCGCCGAATGACGGTGTACCATGCAGAGAATAGGCATGAATGTGCGTGGCTTAGTCCAAGGGCACCTCCATCCGAGCCGCAGTAAATGCAGCAGCCGTAACCTGGGAATGTCTTGTCCTGAATATCTAAGACAGTCATATGGTGATTGCCATGACAAGAGCCGAAGGGCGGATTAACGAAGCGTAAATCCACGATCCCCGATGATAAAGAGGCGGATTTCGCCCTCGCCTACCACCCGAGCTGATCCGGCGATGATAGAGCCGACAGAAATTCAAAAAGCTGCAATAGACGAGATGGTTCTCCTGCGTGGGACTGTCATCTCTTCGTATTCCACAATTGAATTTTTGCTGGCAGATATCTCTGTAAAGCTCGATGTTAGGTTTCCGTACCTGGTCAGGGACCGCATTATAGCGGCCAAGCGTATTGGTCAGCACCCGGCTAACAAGCCTACGCGAGAATGAACGCGATTTGTGACGAGTTATTGAAGCACGACACGTTTCGGAACTTTATGGCACATGGTCTGATGGCGATAATGTCAGACCATAAAAATAATCATCTATTCGATTTCAGGCTATAACGGCAATCGAAGGGAAAATTTAACAAGACGGCTGTGAGAACCACAATTCCGCGTATTAAGATCGCAATTGATAGGGTTCAGTTGCTGGTGCAACAAGCGATCCAATTGTTCGAGAATATCTATATCGAGAAGGGTCTCGAAAAAGGCCAACCTGATGGGGTACCACGCGCGTGATTCGACTCGGATCAGACCTAAGACTTAGCAAGCGTAGCCCGGATGAGCGAAGCAACATTGCGGATTTCCATAACGCCTTAAAACCCCGCATATCGCTGCGCTCATGCGTAGCTACGGCGGGCAAGGGAAAATCAAATGACGATCCAGTTCGAAAAGCTTAAAGCCCGGCTGCTCGCCAAGCCCAAGGTCAAGGCCGAGTATGACGCACTCGCGCCGGAGTTCGAGATTGCCGCCGGGTTGCTCAGGGCTCGCCGGGGATGCGCCAAACCCACCACGTCATTGCTTGCGACAAACGCGAGGCGATTGCGCAAGGGAGCGAAGTGATACACTCATTTTCTGCGGAGGGATGGATTGCTTCGCTTCGCTCGCAATGACGAGAAGGCTTCTACGCCGCCAGCACGGCCCTTCTGACAGCTTGCGGCAGCGCGATCGAACGGAAGAATACTTTCGGATAGAGGTAATCCTCGCCGGATTCATCGACGATCCGCAGCATATTGTGTTTCTCGGCCGCCGCATCGCGCAGCGCGACGTAGATTTTGCGTTTCTCGAGCGAGACCGCATAACCATCGTTTTCCACACAGACGACCAGTCGTTTTACTTGTGTCTTTGTCATGGTCTCAAAGCAGGTGCTTGAAGGTCACGGCTTGGCTTCGCGCAGATATTGCACTTGAAGATGGCCGAGCTGCCGTCGGCTGAGATGGCCGGCGCGATGCAAGGCAAACAGCATGCACTCGATCGCGTCGGGCCGGATCGCGTCATCCGCAAGCCGCGTCATGTTCAGGGCAAGCCGATTGGAGGGAGTTTGGACATAGGTGACATGAGCTGCGCCGCGAGCCCACGGATGTAGGCCGCGGCGTAGTTCTCGCGAATACTGTTTCAGTGCGTGCGATCATGAGTTTCCTCGTAAGAACCATAACATTTTTTGGCCTCCAAAATCACAACGTCATTGCGAGGAGCGGAGCGACGGGGCAATCCAGCGGTCTATAGCCGTCGGGCGGCGATGGATTGCTTCGCTTCGCTCGCAATGACGGTTTCGGCTCTGGCCTCCGTTTGGTCCCTGCGCCAAACGGCTAATTTCCTGAACCGGATCAGGCTGATGCTACCTGTCCAGTCCCCTCCCGCAAAAATATTTCCCTTCGCGCTTCCCCCAAATCACTTCCATATTTCCCGCCATCCCGGCCTCACTGAGAGGGGCGTTTCGCGATCGTCACGGACGTTGGGTACGGGATGCGGTGGACGCGTCGGTGCTCTTGACGAATGGCGCCAAAGCGGACGGCGAAGCCGTGTGGTCCTGACGCCCCGACGCTGGCGTCAAGCCGGTGAAGGCAACTTCACCGGCGATGGTGGCAAGAAAGCCCGGTCACCAGGGAGAGCGCGGAGGAAGCCGTTAAAACCATTCGCGTGCGGGAATGCCGGGTGATCCCGGTGCGACCGTGGTGACTAACGCGCGTGCTTTCTACTTCTACACGCGCGGCTGCGGGTGCAACGGGCACCCGGCATTCCCCACGCCCTCGTTTTTCAGGGCGGACGATACGAGCATAACCCGGGCGGATCATGCCGCGGGAATGCGGAGGTGTGTCTGCACGTCATTGCGAGCCAACGGGTCGCGCGAACGCGCGCCCGATGACAGGCTCCGCGAAGCAATCCAGACACCGTCATTCCGGGGCGATGCGCAGCATCGAACTACGATGTGCAATTGCACATCGGAGAATCTCGATTCCCCGATGCGCAATTGCGCATCTGAGGTCTGGTGCTCGCGCACCATCCCGGAATGACGACGGAGGAAAGCGATCTCCGCCGCCCGCCTTCGGTCCGGCACATCCCGCTAGATCGGCCTGCTTCCATGGTCTAGTCTTTCACCCAACCGGTCAAAAAAATCGGCGAGAAAAAGGGAGAGTGACGTGAGATTCAGGGGGAAGATTGCGCTTTCGATCGCGCTTGTGGCAGTCGGGCTGTTTTACGCCGCAGTGCCGGCGGCGGCGCAGGAAAAGATCACGGTCTGGTGGAGCAAGGGCTTCTACAGGTCCGAGGACGACGCGCTGATCGCGGCGATCAAAAAGTTCGAGGCGAAAACCAATATCAAGGTCGAGCTGTCGCAATACGCCATCCAGGACATGATCCCGAAGACGGTGGCGGCGCTGGATTCCGGCACCGTGCCGGATGTCGCCTTCTCCGACAGCTACGACGTGCAGGCGTCCGGCAAATGGGCGTTCGAAGGCAAGCTCGAGGATCTCTCCGACATCCTGCTGCCGATGAAATCAGCGTTCGCGCCGAACGTGCTGGAAACCACCTATCTCTACAACGACCAGACCAAAAAGCGCGCCTATTACGGCTTCCCGATGAAGCAGCAGAGCATGCATGTGCAGATCTGGAAGGATCTGCTGGAGCAGGCCGGCTTCAAGCAGAGCGACATCCCGACCAAATGGGAGGATTACTGGTCGTTCTGGTGCGACAAGGTCCAGCCGGCGATCCGGAAAGCGACCGGCCAGCGCATCTACGGCATCGGCCAGCCGATGGGCGTGGAATCCACTGACTAGTTTCCAGTCGTTCTACACCTTCATGGACGCCTACAACGTCAGGCTGGTCGATGACGACGGCAAGCTTCTGGTCGACGATCCCAAGGTGCGGGCAGGGGCTGATCAGCGCGCTGAAGGATTACACCGACACCTACCTCAAGGGCTGCACGCCGCCCTCCTCCACCACCTGGAAGGACCCGGACAACAACGTCGCCTTCCACAACCGCACGATCGTGATGACGCACAATTTCACGATCTCGATCGCGGCGAAGTGGTTCGAGGATTCCACCAATCCGGCGCTCACCGACGAGCAGCGCGCCGCCGGCAAGAAGGCGTATGAGGAAACCATCATCACCGCCTCCTTCCCCAACAAGCCGGACGGCACGCCGATCAAATACCGCTCCGACGTCAAGACCGGCTCGATCTTCACCGCCGCGAAGAACAAGGCGCAAGCCAAGGAGTTCATCAAGTTCATGATGCAGGAGGACAACTTAAGGCCCTATGTCGAGGGCGCGCTCGGCCGCTGGTTCCCGGTGACATCAGCGAGCCAGGCGAGCCCGTTCTGGCAGGCCGACCGCCACCGCAAGGCGGTCTGGACCCAGTTCACCGGCGGCACCACGCCGTTCGATTTTACGAAGAACTGGAAGTTCACCATCCTCAACAACGAGAACGTCTGGGCCAAGGCGATGAACCGCGTGGTCAGCGAGAAAGTGCCGGTCGACAAGGCCGTCGACGAACTGATCGCCCGCATCAAGGAAGTCGCGGGGTGATGTGAATGCTGGCCTGCAGCCAAAGGACCCGGCCCTTGGAACCGTCATTGCGAGCGAAGCGAAGCAATCCACCGCGCGGAAACGGCAGTGTGGATTGCTTCGTCGCTCCGCTCCCTTGCGCAAACGCTTTGCGTTTGTCGCAGGCAATGACGAAAAGGATAGATCCCGGCGCGGCATCGGAAGTGCGGAAGTGCGCTCCCTCTCCCCGCTTGCGGGGAGAGGGTAGGGGTGAGGGGGAGTCTCCACGAGCGCGATTCCTGGAGAGTCCCCCTCACCCGGCGCTACGCACCGACCTCTCCCCGCAAGCGGGGCGAGGTGCACCGACCTCGCGTCAGCGGCACTGAAGAGTAGTGAATATCAAGAGTAACAAAACATGGCGATCACGCTTTCCGCATCCGACATAGCCTCGGCGCCGCGCGCGGCGCGGCTGTCGACGCCGCAGGTCTGGGGCATCGTGATGCTCGCGCCTTACCTGCTGGTGTTCCTCGCCTTCGTGGTCTATCCGGTCGGCTACGGGCTCTGGCTGGCGCGCGCAGCCATCGAACTACGTCGCGCTCTACCATGACCCGATCTTCGCGCGCGCCGCGGTCAATACGCTGATATTTCTGGTGATCGGCATCAATATCAAAATGCTGATCGCGCTGTTTCTGTCCGGCTTCTTCGTGCAGTCGCGCTCCTGGATCAAATGGCTGTCGGTGCTGTTCATCCTGCCCTGGGCGGTGCCGTCGATCCCGACCATCCTGTCGGTGCGCTTCATGCTCAATCCGGAATGGGGCATGGTCAACCAGCTGATCTTCCGCTTCACCGGCGAGGACGGGCCGAACTGGCTGAACGATCCGGCGGTGGCGCTGACGATGGCGATCGGCATGCACATCTGGAAATCGCTGCCGTTCTGGACCCTGATCCTGATGACCGGGCGGCTTGCCATCTCGCAGGACCTGTTCGAGGCGGCCGAGGTCGACGGCGCGAGCTGGTGGCAGAAATTCCGCTTCATCACCTGGCCGTCGATGCAGACGCTTTATGTCACCTGCACACTGCTTTCGATGATCTGGACGCTCGGCGACTTCAACAGCGTCTATTTGCTGACCGGCGGCGGGCCCGCCGACCTCACCCATGTGCTGGCGACGCTCGGCATCCGCTATCTCCGGCTCGACCAGTTGTCGCTCGCGATGGCCTCGATCGTCTGCGCGATGCCGCTGGTGGCGCCGCTGATCTACTTCATGATGAAACGGTTGTCGCGATGAAGCTTCCCTCTTTACGCGAAATCAACTGGCGCGGAATCAGCTGGCGCGAAATCGGCACCGAGGCGCGACTGCTCCTGATCGGCATCCCCGTCTTCATCTGGACGATGATTCCGATCTACCACATGTTCGTGTTCGCGATCTCGCCGAAGGAAGACGCCTTCTCCGGCAAATTGTGGCCGACGCATCCGACGCTGCACAATTTCCACATCGTGTTCTACCAGCAGCACTATTTCCTGCGCGATTTCTGGGTCCAGTTCTGGAATTCGCTCGTGATCGCGGCGGCCGTCGGCGCGCTGACGCTGCTGATCGCGACCGCGGCCGCGTTCTCGATCTCGCGCCTGCGCGTGCCCGGCGGCCGCTGGGTCATGAATCTCGCGCTGCTCACCTACTTCATCCCGGCGGCGTTCCTCGCCGTGCCGATGTACCGGACCATGGGCAATTACGGCCTGCTCAACAACCACTGGGCGCTGATTCTGGCGATGGTGACCATCGCCTCGCCCTACGCGATCTGGGTGTTGAAGCAGGCCTCCGACAAGCTGCCGGTGGAGCTCGACGAGGCAGCCGTCATGGACGGCGCCACCACGCTGCAGCTTTTTCGGCTGGTCTATGTGCCGCTGATGATGCCCTCGCTGGTGGCGATCGGCACCTATGCCGTGCTGCTGGCCTGGAACGAATATCTCTACGCGTTCCTGCTGCTGTCGAACGACAAGGACATCACCCTGCCGGTCGCGCTCGGCAACTTCCTCTCCGCCGACGATTCGCCGTGGGAACTATTGATGACCACCGGCTTCATCTACGCGCTGCCGCCGGCCGCGATCTACTACGCCTTCAAGCGCTACATGGTCGGCGGGCTCACCGCGGGCGCGGTGAAGTCGTGACAGCGAGGTCGAAATGCTTTGCCGTCATTGCGAGCGAAGCGAAGCAATCCATTCCATCCCCGCGTGGCGACATGGATTGCTTCGTGGAGCCTGTCATCGGGCGGCCCTTCAGGCCGACCCGTTGGCTCGCAATGACGAATCCCTACAGCGGCGCCGCGCTCTCGCCGCGCGCATTCGAAAGCCTGGAGGCAAACGACGCGACCACGATCACCACCGCGATCAGCGCGATCACCAGCGCGCAGATGGCGTTGATCTCGGGCTTCACCCCGAGCCGCACTTCCGAATAGATCCGGATCGGCAGCGTCGCCGAACCCGGCCCCGTGGTGAAGCTGGCGATCACGAGATCATCGAGCGACAGCGTGAAGGCCAGCATCCAGCCCGCCGCGATCGAAGGCAAGATCAGCGGCAGCGTCACCGCCAGGAACGCGCGCAAGGGATCGCAGCCGAGATCCATCGCCGCCTCCTCGAGGGTCGAATCGAGCGCGCCGAGCCGCGACTGCACCACCACCGCGACAAAGCACATGGTCAGCGTGGTGTGGGCGATGGTGACGGTCCAGAAGCCGCGCTCGGCGTTGAGCGCAACGAACAGCAGCAGCAGCGACAGCCCGGCGATGACTTCGGGCATCACCAGCGGCGCATACAGCATGCCGGAAAACAGCGTACGGCCCTTGAAGTCCGCTCCCCGCGACAGCGCCACCGCCGCCAGCGTACCGAGCAGCGTCGCCAAAGTGGCCGAGGTCGCCGCGACGCGCAGGCTCATCCAGGCGGCATCCAGCATGGCGCGGTCGTTGAACAATTCAGCGTACCAGCGCAGCGACCAGCCGCCCCACACCGTCACCAGCCGCGAGGCATTGAACGAATAGATCACGAGGATCACGATCGGCAGATAGAGAAACGCAAACCCCAGCGCGAGGGACGTCACGTTGAAGCGGGAAAGCCTGTTCGGTGCATACGCCATCATCGCGCGGCCTCGAGCTGGCGGCGCTGCAGGCGGTCGTACAGGAGCAGCGGCGCCAGCAGCAACAGCAGCAGCACGACCGCGGCGGCGGAAGCCACCGGCCAGTCCTTGTTGGTGAAGAATTCCAGCCACAGGGTCTGGCCGATCATCAGCGAACCGGAACCCGCCAGGAGATCGGGGATCACGAATTCGCCGACGATGGGAATGAAGCAGAGCAGCGCGCCGGCACCGACGCCCGGCAGCGAGAGGGGGAAGGTCACGAGCCAGAATGCGCGGGCCGGCGAAGCGCCGAGATCGCTTGCGGCTTCCAGCAGCGAGCGGTCCATTTTGGCCAGCGTTGCGTAAAGCGGCAGGATCATGAACGGCAGATAGGAGTAGACAATGCCGAGATACATCGCGCTGTCGGTCGAAAGCCACACCACCGGCGCCGATACCAGATGCAGCTTGAGCAGGATCTGGTTGAGCAGGCCGTCATGCTGCAGGATGTTGATCCAGGCATAGATGCGGATCAGGAACGAGGTCCAGAACGGAACGATCACCAGCATCATCGCCACGCTTTGCCAGCCGCGCGGCAGCCGCGCCATGCCGTAGGCGACGGGGTAGCCGATCATCAGCAGGATCGACGTCGAGACCAGTGCGACGACGAGACTGCGCAGATACGACAGGACGTAGAGATCGTCGGAAATGAGGAGCCTGAAATTATCGACCGAGAGCGCCGCGAATGCCGCCTTGATCGCCGCCAACCCCGCCGTGAAATCGAACACCGGCGCATAGGGCGGCTGCGCGATCGCGGTTTGCGACAGGCTGATCTTCAGGACAAAAATGAATGGCACCAGGAAGAACAGCACCATCCACAGATAGGGCGCGACCGCGGCGAACCGCGCCGGGCGCGTGAAGATTGATGGCGCGCTCATTGCTCCAGCACCAGGCAATCGTCGGGCGTGAACCACGCCACCACGCGCTGGCCCACGCTATAGGCGTCGAGATCGATCCGCACGGTATTGGCCATCGACGAGCGCAGCACCGCGCCGCTGTCGAGCCTTACCTTGTAGGTGGTAACGCCGCCGAGATAGCTGACAGCGGTCACGGCCCCTTCCAGCCGGTTCAGCGCATTCGTGTTGTCCGACGATACGGGACCACGGCGCGACAGCTTGACCTTCTCGGGACGGATCGCGACGCAGACGTTGGCCTTCGTGAGCGGCTGGCGCGGCTCCGCGACATGGACGGTTCCGGCGTCACGCGTCGCGATCGCCAGCCGCGGCGCCATCGCCGGGCCAACCTCGCGCGACCCGATTTGTCCCTCGAACAAATTGATGTCGCCGACGAACTCGGCGACCCAGCGCGAGAGGGGCGCCTCGTAGAGCTCGCGCGGGGTCGCAACCTGTTCGAGACGCCCCGAATCCATCACCCCGATCCGCCCGGCCACCGTCATCGCCTCTTCCTGATCGTGGGTGACGATGATGAACGTCAGGCCAAGACGCCGTTGCAGCTCCATCAATTCGAGCTGGGTGCGTTCGCGCAGCTTCTTGTCGAGCGCGGCAAGCGGCTCGTCGAGCAGCAGGACCTGAGGACGCCGCGCCAGCGAACGCGCCAGCGCCACGCGCTGCTTTTGACCGCCGGAGAGCTGATCGGGCTTGCGTTTCTCCAGCCCCTCGAGCTTGACCAGGGCAACCATCTCGGCGACGCGGGTATCGATCGCGGGACGCGGCATACCGGCGCGCTTCAGCCCGAACGCGATATTGTCGCGAACGCTGAGATGGGGAAACAGCGCGTAGTTCTGGAACATCATGTTGATCGGGCGCTCATGCGGCGGGATCTGCGCGATGTCCCTGCCGTCGAGCAGGATGCGGCCCTGGTCCGGCGTCTCGAAGCCGGCCAGCATCCGCAACAGCGTGGTCTTGCCGCAGCCGCTTGGGCCCAGCAGCGCGAAGAATTCGCCGGCGCGGATATCGAGCGACAGCCCGTCCACCGCGCGGAAGCCGCCGAATTTTTTCACCACCGCGTCGATGCGCAACAGCGGCATATCGGCCGCAGGTTGCGGTTCGGATCGTGGTTCTGCTGTTGGCGAATCCGCGTTCGTCGCGGCCTTCGCTGCCTCCTCGGTCATGATGCCAGCCTGCCCCATCGTTGCCGCAAGCTAGCTTCGGAACAGCCCCGGCTCAACCCGCGGTGCTGTGGATGACCGCATTATTATCGGCCCGTCTCGCGACCGTCGCCATGAACGCGGTCAGTGCGTCGCGATCCGCGGGCCCCATGGTCAGGCCGAGTTTCGAGCGCCGCCACAGAATGTCGTCCGGGAAACGCGCCCATTCGCGTGAAACAAGATAGCGCACTTCCGCGCCCGTCAGTTCCGGGCCGAAGGCCGGGCCGAGGTCGGCCCGGTCGCTGGCGTCCCCAAGCACGGCCTCGAGGCGCGAGCCGTAGGCCGAGACCAGACGCCCGGCCTGATCCTCGGTCAGGAATTTCCAGCGTTCGCGCGCGCGATCGACCTCGGTCTCGAATTGCGTCCACGGAAACTCGCCGCCCGGCAGCGCTGCGTCGGCGGTCCAGCGCGGCGACATCGGATAGAACGGCGTCAAACGGGAGACGGCGCGCTCGGCACGCAGCCGCGAGGTCGTGACGTCGCCGCCAAAGATCGTCAGCAGCGGCGCCTTGCCGCGCCGCGCGTCGAACGTCATCGAACCGTCGCGCGCAAGCCGCCGGCCTGCAGGCGGCGCGAGCATATTGGCGCCGGAAACGGCCCTGATCACGTCGGATGGATCGACCCGCTCACGGAAATACCGGTTGGCCGCGTCACAGAGATAGGCGACTTCGTCAGCACCCGCCGACACCGCCGCCGGGTCGCCCCGGAAGGGGCTCGCCACGGTGCCGATCAGCGTGAAATCGCGCTGATAGGGGCTGGCAAAGATCAACCGCCGGTCACGGTTCTGGAAAACGTAGACATGGTCGGTCTCGAACAGGCGCCTGACGATGATCTGGCTCATCTTGACCATGACGGCGGCCCGCCGCGGCGGCGTGCGCAGGACGGTTTCCGCGACCGAGGAGGTCCAGGCGCCCGTGGCATTGGCCAGCGACCTCGCCGTGATCACGCGCCGATGGCCGCGATCGATCACCACCAGCCGCCAGATATCGAGCCGGTCGGCGCGAACGCAGCGCGCGCCGGTTTGGATCGTGGCGCCCCGCTCCGCGGCATCGACGGCGTTGGCGATCACCAGCCGCGAATCGTCCACCAGGCAATCGGAATATTCGAACGCGGTCCCGAACGGCCGCTTCAGCACGTTGCCGACCGGGTGGTGCGTGACATCGATCGTGGCCGTCGCCGGCAGGCTGCTCCGCGGGGCAAGCCGGTCGTAGAGCAACAGCCCCAGCCGGAGCAGCCAGGGCGGGCGCTCGTCGGAATGCGCAGGGATCACGAACCGGGCCGGTCGCACCAGATGCGGCGCGATCCGCAGCCAGGTGTCACGCTCGGCCAAAGCCGTCCTTACGCGCCGAAACGCCTTGCGCTCCAGCACCCTGAGATCGCCATGGATAAGCCTTGGCGTGGCGCACGAGGCGGCGCCACCGAGGTCGCCCTGCTCGAGCAGGATGACCCGGAGACCGCGCCCCGCGGCGTCGCGCGCGACGCTGACGCCGTTCATACCGCCGCCGATGATCGCAAGGTCGTAATCCGCCATGCGCTAGCTATAGCGTTTTCCGGCGAAGCCTGTCCCGCATTTGATGCGGGAGGGGCGCCGATTCCGGCAAGGGAAACGCATCAAAACCGAAAAGACCTAGCCGGTCTTGCGCGCGGGCTCCACGGCATTGCCATCGTCGCGACCGACAAGCGCGGCGTACATGCCGATCGGCAGCGGTTTGCCGATGAAATAGCCCTGCACCGCGTCGCAGCCCACCTCGGCCAGGAAAGCGAGTTGTTCCACGGTTTCGACGCCCTCGGCGACGATCGACATTTCGAGACCGTGGCCGAGGCCGATGACCGCCCGGACGATCGCCGCCGATTGCGGATTGCGCCCGAGATTTATGACGAAAGCGCGGTCGATCTTGATTTTGTCGAATGGAAACGCCTGCAGGTAGCTCAACGAGGAATAACCGCTGCCGAAATCGTCCATGGAGATGCGCACGCCGAGCGCCTTCAGCCGCCGCAGCAGCGCCAGGCCACGATCGAAATCCTCGATCAGCACGCCCTCGGTGATCTCAAGCTCAAGCCGGCCCGGCGCGAGACCGGTTTCGAGAAGTATCGAATGTACGACGCTGACGACGTCGCCGTGCATGAATTGCGCCGGCGACAGATTGACCGCGACCTGCAGCGGCGTCGGCCACGAGGCGGCCTCGCGGCAGGCTTCGCGCAGGATCCATTCGCCCATCTCGACGATCAGGCCGCTCTCTTCCGCGAGCGGAATGAAATCGGAGGGCTGTACGAAGCCGCGCACCGGATGCAACCATCGCGCCAGCGCCTCGAAACCGATGATTTCGCTGGAGGCGGCGGTCGGACCCGCCTTGGCTTGCGGCTGATAATACAGCGAGAGTTCGCCGTTCCTGATCGCAGCCGACAGGTCCTGGTGCAGCACGCGACGGTCACGGATCTGCTGGTCCATTTCGGGCTCAAAGATGCTGATCGAACCGCGCGATTTCGCCTTGGCGCGAAACAGTGCCGCGCCGGCGTTCGCAAGCAGGGAGGCGGCGTCAGCGCCATTATGCGGGAAAATCGAGATACCCGTGGTCACGCCGGTGCGAACCGATTTGCCGTCGATCAGGAATTCCCTCGCCAGCGTTTCGGCAAGCTGTTCGGCCAGCAGCATCCCGGCGACGGGCTGCTTGCCGTCGATGATCAATCCGAACTCGTCACCGGAAAGCCGCGCCACGACGCCGCCGCGTGCCGACGCCTTGAGGCGGTGCGCCACCTCGATCAGCAACTTGTCGCCCGTCGCATGGCCGAACACGTCATTGATCTCTTTCAGGCCGTCGAGGTCGATCGACAGCACCGCGAACTCCTCGTCGGTGCCTTCGCAGGCCTCGATCATCTGCGCCAGCGCCTGCAGGAATGCCGCGCGATTCGGCAGATCGGTCAGGCCATCGTGATACGCCATGTGGGCCATGCGCAACTCGGTCTGGCGACGGTCGGTGACGTCCTCATGGGTCTTGATGAGATATTGCGGCTCGCCCGCGTCGTCGAGCACCGTCATGCGGCGCGTCAGAAACAGCCGCAGCCCGTCCTTGGTGCTGATCGGGTGCTCCTCGGTGAGGAGGCCGCGTTTCCTGATCGCCGCCTCGTCGCGCGCAATGATGAGCTTGGCTTCCTTCGGATTGAAAATATCGGCAGCCGTCAACCCGGTCGCTTCCTCGCGGCTGCGATTGAGGATGGTCTCGGCGCTGCGGTTGGCAAGAAGGTATCGTCCGTCGCTGACGCGCTCGACGATCAGCGAGACCGGGATGTTGTCGACGACCAGCTCGAGAAACTTCTTGGTGTTTTCCAGCTCATGGGAAAGCGACCGGCGTTCGGTAACATCGTCGAACAGCGCGACCAGGAATTCCGGCTCGTTCTTGTGGTTGCGCGCGACCACGCGATTGCTCGCAAGCACGCGCTTCTTCGAACCGCGCTCGACGGTAAATTCGTTACGATACTGACCTTCGGGCGCGTTGAGCGCCGCCCGGTCAGCCGCCTCGATGCTTGCCGCCGTCTCGGGCCGGAAGATCTCGTCGGCGCGCTTGCCGATGATATAATCACGGGAAAAACGCGAGAAACGTTCGAATGCGCGGTTTGCGAATATATAGCGGCCATCCTCGATGTTCTTGGCGGCCACGCATACTGGAACATTCTCGAGCACCAATTCCAGGAACTGCTTGGTCGATGCAAATTGCCTGGAGAGCCTGCGTTGCTCGCTGCAGTCATCGTGCGTCGCCACCGAACCGCCGTTCGGCAGCACGAAATATCTGACCAGAACGGCGCGGCCGCCGGGCAGCTCGGTGATCATGCCCTCCGGGCTGCTGGCCTGGGCATAGAAATCCTCGACGCTGACGCCGAGGACGCCGCGCTTGCGCCGCATCTCCAGGAGTTCCGGGCCAGTCATCTGCGGGATGATATCCGAGCGCGCGAGGCCGTAGATCTCGAGATAGCGGTCGTTGAGGAACACGACCCGATGCCGCTGATCGGTGATCACCACGCCCTGATTGAGATTGTTCAGGGCGGAACTGACGAATGCATTCTTGCGCAATTGCGACCGCTTGAACGTGCGAACCGCCGACAGCATCCACAGCGTGACGGAGAGCAGGAAACAGCAGACAACGATGGCGCCGATCAGCGTTTCCCAGACCAAGCCCGGATCGGCATTGCCGAGATAACCCGCCAGGTCGGATTCCGGGCCGGCTGCCGTGGCGGCCCCGAACGGCGCGACGATGGCAAGAAGGCACACCGCGATTCCTGCGGGAATCATGTTCCTGCCGCCTGCCTGGCAATTCTTGTCAGCCATTAGTCACCCGCGGATTCTGCGGCGGAGTGTCTGGCTTGACGGGTTTGGATCGGGTAAACGCCTACCCACACCACCCGAAAATGCGACCTCGAATTATGGCAATTACCCTGACATGATTAATGCTGCACTAACAACCTGACCGGCAGAGTTCCGAAACGAATCCAAAGGGTTGTGAGAAGTGAAAATCCACAACCGAAGCGATAGTAGACGAGCGCGGTGTCCGTGAGCGCGCATAAACCAGACAAAGCCCGTGCAGGGCCAACCAGCCACCAATCCCGGATCCGAACTGCGAATGGAAAAGGTCGAATGCGTCGTTATCGGAGCGGGGGTGATCGGTCTTGCGGTCGCCCGGAGGCTGGCGCAGAGCGGCCGCGAGGTGGTCATCCTGGAGGCGGCCGAAGGTATCGGTACCGTCACCTCATCGCGCAACAGCGAGGTGGTCCACGCCGGCATCTATTACAAGGCCGGAAGCCTGATGGCCGGGATGTGCGTCAGCGGCAAGCGCGCCCTCTATGAGTACTGCCGCGATCACGGCATCCCTCATCGCAATTGCGGCAAGCTGATCGTCGCAACGACGCCGCAGGAAACCGCAAAGTTGCAATCGATCCGGTCGCACGCCGAAGCCAATGGCGTTTCCGACCTGCAAACCCTCACCGGCAATGCCGCGCGCGCGCTGGAGCCGGCGCTGAATTGCGATGCGGCGCTGCTCTCGCCTTCCACCGGCATTATCGACAGCCATGCCTATATGCTGGCGCTGCGCGGTGACGCCGAAGACGCGGGCGCGGCGTTTGCCTTTCACACGCCCCTTTTGGGCGCGAGGGCGCATGACGGGCGCATCCAGCTCGATGCCGGTGGCGACGCGCCGACGTCGCTTGAGTGCCGGCTTCTCGTCAACGCCGCCGGGCTTGGCGCATCGGCGGTCGCGCGCAGCATCGACGGCATGCCGATCGACCTGATCCCGCCGGCCTATCTGGCAAAGGGCAACTATTTCAGTTGCAGCGCGGCGGCGCCGTTTTCACGCCTGATCTATCCGGTGCCCGAGCCCGGCGGATTGGGGGTGCACCTCACCCTCGACCTGGCGGGACAGGCCCGGTTCGGTCCCGACGTGGAATGGGTCGATCATATCGACTACGCCGTCGATCCGGCGCGAGCGGAAAGATTTTATCCGGCGATCCGGCGATACTGGCCGACGCTGCCGGACGGCGCGCTGATGCCGAGCTATTCGGGAATACGACCGAAGATCGTGCCGCCGGCGGTTGCAGTACAGGATTTCCTGATCCAGGGGCCGCGGGATCATGGCATCGACGGGCTCATCAATCTGTTTGGAATAGAATCGCCCGGACTGACATCGTCATTGGCAATCGGCGACTATGTCGGCGAACTGGCCGGGTTGTGAGCGCCGTTATCTGTACTGCGGGCCTCGACTGGACATAGAAATACCGCCCGGCATGAAGATGCGTTGGCGGGAAAAAAGTGGCAGTCGTGCGGGATACACTCTCATCCGTCTGGCAAACAGCCATCCGCCTTGGCAAACAGCGCTGCACGCGCCGGTCCGCTGGCGGATGACGAAGGCGACAGGCCTGTGCTTTTGGCTAGTGCAGTGTTTCGCTCGCGGTATGTCTCAACCGCTCGATTTCATCCTTAACCATCAATTTCCGGCGCTTTAGCTCGACAATTTGCAGATCGTCCGTTGAAAGGTGCACGAGAGCTTCGTGCAATTCGTTTTCGAGAATCCGGTGTTTCCGTTCCAGTTCAACGAGATGCGCCTCAATTGCCATTCGAAACCTCCTCGGTTGGATTAAGACCTCAGATTCGATCCGGACCAGCAAGTGTACACGAAGCCCCGAATCTGTCGATGGGTATAGAAAACTGCATCCTCATATTTCGGTATCATCTGTAACGAATCGTGAGTAGGGAACCCGCCGACGCTGCGGAATTCTCGCGCGCCAATTCCGCCCTCGCCGGCGTCTCGCGAACGTGCTTGCGGACCGGGCTGGCAGGGAGGATATTCCCTGCTCGGATTCCGCAACCTTTCGCATTCTCATCCGCGTTTTCCATTAAGTACACCATGACCGACGAAGATGAGCGCGAACTCGAAACCGAGCTCGCCCGGCTGCAGCAGGAGCACCGCGACCTCGACGCGGCGATCGATGCCCTGCACCAATCGCCCGCGCCGGATTTGTTGCGGCTGCAACGGCTGAAGAAACGCAAACTGCAGTTGCGCGACCGCATCGCCTTCATCGAAGACCAGATCACGCCGGACATCATTGCGTGACTGTGTAGCTCGCCGGGCTCCCACCCCGGACATGGCAACTGAAATTCAGGCTTCGCCGTCCGTCAGCTCGTGCAGCACGTCCGTCACCTGGAGCAGACTGTAAGGCTTCGGCAGAAACCGTCCGCCCTCAGGCAAATCCGTTTCCCCCAGAATGGGGCGACCGGAGGTCGCCACGATCTTGATCGGCGGCCAGCGTCCTCGGATCGCCCGGGCAAGCCTCAAGCCATCCATCGAACCCGGCATCTGGATATCGGTGAAGACCACGGTGATGTCACAGCGAGATTCCAGTATTTCGATGGCTTGGTCGGCGTTTACGGCTTCGATGACCTTGAAGCCGGCACCTTCGATCATGTCGACCGCATCCATTCTCACCAGGAACTCGTCCTCGACGACCAACACCACGGGTCTGTTGGGTGTTGCTAGATCCATTCGTCCCGGCTCCCTGCTAATAGGCATTAAGCGCCGGAAATTGTTTTCGTTCCCGCACGTCGGCCTGTTTCGGCAGCCGGCCGTTCGGCTGCGCCCGACCCCTGGCGAGGCCGTTCGAGGCCCGTGATGATCCCGGATCGACCAGCTCGCCGGCACTTGACTCGGAAAGAACAAAATAGGAACATTCCCCTGGGTGCTGCCCTCTCTCAGGAGTTCATCATGTCCGAAGCTGCTTCGTTGTCCGACACCGATCGTTACGAACGGGCCTGCGACCAGGCCATCGCGATGTGCGACGGAAACCTGCGGAGCACGATCAAGGCGCTCATCATGGCGAACGAGTATCTGGAAATCGAATTGATGGAATTGCAGGCGGCCTCGACCGGCCACGCGCCGGCACGGCGGCCGCGAACGGGCGGTGAGGCCGCCTGATCGAACCAGGACAGGAGCAATGCAAATGGCCGACGTCACCTATTATGTCGCAATGCCATTTCTGCAGGATGAAACCGGCTCGCCGGTCGCGGGAGCCGCGGAGGAATGCCAGAGTTCGTCGGGCGCCTTGCGGCGCGCGGAAGCCCTGTCGCGCGCCGCCGGCAGCATCGGCGCGGTCGCCTTCAGCCGCACCGGCGATCCCATGATCGGCGAATTCGGCGATGCGCAACTGCTCAGGAAATTCGGCCAGGTGCCGGACGATCTGAGCGGGCTGTAGCATCCGCGATCGTAAGCCGGGCGAGGACGCACTTGCTTGTATCAGCGCAATTCCCTGAAAAAGGCGCGTACCTCGGTGGCCAGCAACTCCGGCTGTTCAAGGGCCGCGAAATGTCCACCCTTCTCCATGACGCTCCAGCGGCGGATATCGGTGAACACGCGCCCGGCGACGTTGCGCGGGGGCTTGAGGATTTCGCGCGGGAATTGCGCGTAGCCGGTCGGCACCGCGATGGTTTCCCCCGCCGGCAGAATGGCCGAGCCGTGAAGCCTCGCATAGTACGGCCAGAACGAAGAACCGATCGCCCCGGTAAACCAGTAAAGCGAAATGTCGGCGAGCATGCGGTCCCTGCTGATCGCGCGCTCGACGTCGCCGCCGCAATCGGACCAGGCGCGGAATTTTTCCACGATCCATGCCGCAAGCCCGGCAGGCGAATCCGTCAGCGCGAAAGCAAGCGTCTGCGGGCGGGTGCCCTGGATCCATTGATAGCCAACCTCCTCGCGCATCCAATGCGCCAGTTCGCCGAGATAGCGCTGCTCCTCCTCGGTCGGATTGGGAAAGGCTTTGGGATCGCGGCCCGCGGCCATCATCAGATTGATATGGATGCCGATCATCCGCTCCGCATACGCATAGCCGAGCCGGCTGGTAACCGCCGCGCCCCAGTCGCCGCCCTGCGCGCCGAAGCGGGCAAAGCCGAGGACGTCATGCATGAGGGCGGCAACGCAGTCCGCCATTTCTGGCACCCCGTACCGTTTCTGGCCGGGCTGAAAAGAAAGCCCGTATCCCGGCAAGGACGGCGCCACCACGGTGAAGGCATCGCGGGGGTCGCCACCGAAGCGCGCGGGATCGGTTAGCCGCGGAATGATCTCGAGGAACTCGAACACCGAGCCGGGCCAGCCGTGCAGCAAGAGCAGCGGCATGGGATCCGGGCCAACTCCGGGCACGTGCAGATAATGCAGGTCGATGCCATCGATCGGGACGCGGAATTGCGGAAACGCGTTCAGGGCGGCTTCCTCCGCCCTCCAGTCAAACCCGTCGCGCCAATATTCCACGAGCCCGCGCAGATAGGCGACATCGCTGCCATAGGCCCACGGCTCGCCGGGCGCAGAATCGGGAAAGCGCGTACGGGTCAGACGATCGCGCAAGTCGGCGATATCGGCGTCCGGGACGCGAAGCGTAAACGGCGTGGCTTTGGTCATGATCCTGCTCGGCTGGTTGGAGGGAGCGGCGAAACCAGATTGTAGAACGATTGCACCTTACGCTTCGTGGCGTCGTTGCGCCTTGCGCAGATACATCGCGCAATCGGCTTCTTCGAGCGCCCGACCTGCCTCGGAATGCGGCCCCAGCACGGCAACGCCAGCGGATGCCCCGGCGGTGACGGTGCCGCCACGGAACACGAAGCTGAGGCGGTCCACGGCCTGTTCCAGCGCCACCGCCTTGGCGTGTGCGTCGGTCTCGGTGAGATTCCACAACAGGAGCGCGAACTCGTCGCCGCCGAGCCGCCCGATCACGTCGGACGAACGGATCTGGCGCGCGAGCGCAGCCACAATGGCCTTGAGCACCTGATCGCCGGCGGCGTGTCCGAAGGCGTCATTGATCGGCTTGAGACGATCGACGTCGAGCACGATCACCGCGCCGCTCGCGTGATAGCGCTTGATGTAGGCGATCGAGCGGTGGAGCTCGCGTTCGAAGCCACGCCGGTTGAGAATTTCCAGCAGGAAATCGGTATCGGCCGACGCCTCCAGCTGTTCGATGCGCGCCTGCGCCTGCATCAGCCCCTGCCTGAGCCGGCGAATCTCGGCTTTGGCTTCGCTGGACGCGGCCGAGGGCCGGGGCACCGACGCCGACGCGGCGCGTTGCGGGGCAGGCTTGCGGTTCGCCGCGGCACCCTTGCGGCGTTTCGCAGGCTTCGGTGCCGCGGTCCTGGGTTTATTCTTCATGCGCCTCTTTTGGGGCTGATCCGGCCTCGAATCACACCCTTCGCTTGTCTTTTTGTCGGAGCATGAACATTTTCCGAAAGCCGGCCTTCGCGTCTTGCGTTAACGCGGTGCTTTGGCTCGCGATCATGCCCTAAGAAGGCTTGCCGGTCGTTACCAAGACAGGATAGTCCATTCCCGAGCCCTTGCCACGCCTTGCCGAACCGGGGGCCGATCCTATAATCCGTCCTATGTTTTTGGTTTCCCGAAAAGAATTGATCGCATGCGCGCCCCGATAGCCATCATCATGGGAAGCCAGTCTGACTGGGACACCATGCGTCACGCCGCCGAAACCCTGGATATGCTCGGCATCGGCAGCGAGAAGCACATCGTCTCCGCCCATCGCACCCCGGACCGGCTGTTCGCCTTTGCCAAGGGCGCGAAGGCGGCCGGCTTCAAGATCATCATTGCCGGTGCCGGCGGTGCGGCGCACCTGCCGGGCATGACCGCGTCGCTGACGGAGCTTCCTGTCTTTGGCGTCCCCATTGAATTGAAGGCGCTATCGGGCATCGATTCGCTCTATTCCATCGTCCAGATGCCCGCCGGCGTGCCGGTGGGAACGCTGGCGATCGGCAAGCCCGGCGCCGTCAATGCCGCGCTCCTTGCCGCCAGCGTTCTGGCGCTGCACGACAAGGCGCTGTCGGAAAGACTTGCCAGCTGGCGCAAGCAGCAGACCAAGGCAGTCGCCGAGGCTCCGGAGGAATCTGCGTGACGGCGGCTAGTGCCGCCGATTTGAAGTTCCCACATCGGCTTCCGCACATTCATACCGGGAACTTCAAATCGATAAGCGGCACTGGTTTTATGAATTTACCGGTGCCCCTCTTATTTCCGAAGTTCGTGTAAGAGGTCGCCGCGATGAACCACGAACTTCGGAAATGGGGCACTAGTCAGGTGAAGCTGAAGCCCGGCGACACCATCGGAATTCTCGGCGGCGGACAATTGGGCCGGATGCTGGCGATGGCCGCGGCACGGCTTGGCCTGCGATGCCAGGTGTTTTCACCGGACCCGGATTCGCCTGCATTCGATGTCGTGCTGAATGCGACCTGCGCCGAATATGCCGATGTCGAGGCGCTCGAGCTGTTCGCCAACGACGTCGACGTCATCACCTACGAATTCGAGAACGTGCCGGCCGCCTCGGCGATGATCCTGGCGGCGCGCCGTCCGGTGCTGCCCGATCGGGTCGTCCTGGAAACCACGCAGGACCGCCTTGTCGAAAAGGATTTTATAAAACGACTGGGTATCGGAACTGCCGACTATGCCGACGTTTCGTCGGCGGCCAGCCTGCGTGCCGCGATCGCCCGCATCGGCCTGCCCGCCGTGCTCAAAACCCGCCGCTTCGGCTATGACGGCAAAGGCCAGGCGATTGTCCGTGACGGTGACGATCCGGACCAGATCTGGCAGGACCTCGGTACCAAGTCAGCGATCCTCGAAGCCTTCATTCCATTTGAGCGCGAGATCTCGGTGATCGCCGCGCGGTCGGCCGATGGACAGGTCGAATGCTTCGACGTCACCGAAAACGAACACAGGGATCACATTCTGAAGATCTCGCGGGCGCCGGCGGCAATCCCCGAGACGCTGGCGGCGCAGGCGCGCGACGTGGCGCAACGCATCGCCTCCGCCCTGAATTATGTCGGCGTGCTCGCGGTCGAGATGTTCGTGGTGCAGGGGGACGACGGGCCGAAGGTCCTGGTCAACGAGATTGCCCCGCGGGTGCATAATTCGGGGCACTGGACGCTGGACGGCGCGTCAATCTCGCAGTTCGAGCAGCACATCCGCGCCATCGCCGGTTGGCCGCTGGGCAAGCCCGTCCGCCACGGCGCGGTCACCATGACCAACCTGATCGGGGATGAGATCAACAGCTATGAGCAATGGCTGACGGTGCCGGGCGCCACCGTCCACCTTTACGGCAAGGGCCGGCCGCGGCCGGGCCGCAAGATGGGCCACGTGACCCAGGTCCGCGCAACCGGGTCCACGTGACCAGGACCACCTGACCGGGGCGACCTGACCAGGGCGACGTGGCCCGGGCGGTGGTGGCACCAAAAAACCGCCTGAATGGGTGCCCGAGGCGGGATTTGGCTGGTTTCAGCACGCCAATTTGCGCATCCGCCGGTGGACATTCCCACCTTTGTCTGATACATCCGCGCGCTCAAGGTCGAGAGCCAGGCCCTTTGCCAGCCCTTTGACTTTACCAGAATCCAATCCGATCAATGGAAAGAGGATGCCGCGTGCAGGTTCTCGTTCGCGATAACAATGTCGATCAAGCCCTCAAGGCGCTGAAGAAGAAGATGCAGCGCGAGGGTATTTTCCGCGAGATGAAGCTCCGCGGTCATTATGAGAAGCCCTCCGAGAAGAAGGCCCGCGAAAAGGCCGAAGCCGTGCGCCGTGCGCGCAAGCTCGCCCGCAAGAAGTTGCAGCGCGAAGGCCTGCTGCCGATGAAGCCGAAGCCGGTGTTCGGCGCCGGTCCCGGCGCGGAGCGCGGCGGTCCCGGCGGCGGCCGTGGTGGCCCCGGCGCAGGACCGCGCGGGTCGCGCTGATCTCTCACTTTGCTGGATGTGAATCCGAAAGCGCGGGCCTTGGTGCCCGCGCTTTTTTTCGCCCATAGCTGCCGCGCAGCGGTTCCTCCTTGGGAGGTTTTTCCCGCACGGCCCTTACGGTGGCGCCGTCGCATTGGGACAAAAGGGAACGGATCGGCGGCGACCATTGCCAGCGACAGCATTTTCAACGATGTATTTGGCGGCGCGGCGGGTTACCAGTACCGCGCAAATACTTGAGTGTTCTGCAATATGCCCATCCCGGGTCCCGAATTCTCTTCTGGAGCTTTGCGCCTTCGCCCCAAAGCGTCCGCGGGAATCGCATTGATCGCCATCGCGCTCGGCGGCTGTTCGATGACGCTGGGATCGCTGACGTCCTCTTCCGAGCCGCGGGAAGAACCCGCGCAACTGGCTGCCTCAAGCAACATCGCTTCGCTCACCGAGACCATCAAGAACAACCCCAACGATCCGCAGGCCTACAACATGCGCGGCTCGGTACTGGCGCAAGCCGGAAAGACCGAGGAGGCGCTTGCCGATTTCAACAAGGCAATCAGCCTCGATCCCAATTACGGTCAGGCGTTCGCCAACCGCGGCCTGATCTATCGCAAGACCAGGCGGCTCGATCAGGCGATGGCCGACTACGAGCGCGCGCTGGCGCTCGATCCCAACTACGCGCCGGCCTGGCTCGGCCGCGGCATGGTCTTCAAGGCGCGGAACCAGGCGCCGCAAGCACTCGAGGATTTCAACAAGGCGATCGGCCTTCGTCCCGATGACGCCGAGGCCTACTACAATCGCGCCCTGCTCTATCAAAGCGAGAAGCAGCACCAGTTCGCGATCGACGACTTCACGACGGCGAACGGTCTCATCCCGCAACAGGCCGAGCCGCTATTGGGCCGCGCGCTCAGCTACCTCGCTTTGGGCAAGACCAAGGAGGCCGCAGCCGACCTCGACGAGGCCGTGCAGGCCGATCCGCCGAACGCGCAGATCTGGATTACCCGGGGCCTCGCCTATGAACGCCTCGGCGACAAGACCAAGGCCGCCGGCTCCTACGGACGCGCCATCAACCTGCGCCCCAAGGATGAAGCCGCGCGAAGCGGCTTTGCCCGCGTCGGCGGCAAGCCCGGCCAGAGCTACGATACGTTCTAGCCGGCGTTCCAGCGCAGGCCTGCCCACGCCGGATCCGGTGCAGTCGGAGGCTTCGCGCCAACCGGGTTATTTCGGCAAGACCGAGTGGAACATGGATTTCGCGGCCGACAGCACGTCTTCGGCAACCGACGTGCGACCTTGGGCGGGGGAATCCACCGCTTCAGCCCGCAGGTCGAGCGGCGGCCGCGGGTCGGGAATATCGGCCGGCGGCGTCGGACGACGCGCATCGTCGGCCCCCGCCGCGGCCGGATAAGGCGGTTTCGCCGGGGATTCGGCCGGAGGCGTCGAGACAAGAATCGGCGGCGGCAACGGCTGAACCGGCGGTACCATCGCAGGTGCCGGGGCGGGCGCGGCCACCACACGAGGCGCTTCACGCGGTACTTCGGGAGCGCGCACCGCTTCGCGCGGAGTTTCCTGGACACGCGGCGGAGTCTCGGTCGTGCCGCGCAGGCGCTCGATCGCCGCGCGTGCCAGATCGTTGGCATCCGGCGTAACCGCCGTTTCAGCCGGCGGGACGGTATTTGGTGCGGCCACCACCGGCTCGGCGGCAGGCGCCGAAACCGTCGCGGGAGCGGTTCTTGCGGCGGCCTTGTCGCGCGGCTGATGACGGCGGGTTTCCGCCGGAGTGATAGCGGGAGCAACAGCGGGAATACTTGCGGTCTCCGCCGGCCTGTCGGCCTTGTCGGCGGGCTTCTCCACGGGCTTTTCGGCGGCCGGTTTGTCGGTCTCGGCCGGTGCCTTAATGCCCTTTGCCCTCACGCCTGGCTCGGGAATGTTCCCGAGATCGGCCGACTTCTCGGCCGGCTTGGAATCACCCCTGGAACTGACCTTCGAATTGGCCTTCTTCGGATCGACAGACGAGACCGCGGCCGCGGTGGCCGAGGCGTCGGCGGCGGGTTTGGTGTTGATGTAATGATTAACGATATAGGCGCCGATGATGGTCGCAATCACCGACGGCAAGATATCCATGGCAAACTTGGAAACCAGTTTCAGCATGCCGACCACTCCCGCGCAGGTTCTGATGCCGGAGCTTTGAGGCAGATCGGTGGCAATTGGGTAAACGGCGGGGTTATGGCTTCAACTCCACTTCCAGAAAGACGATTTCGCTCGCGCTTTCGTTGAGTACGTCGTGTTCCACCCCCGCCTTGCGGAAATAGGACTTTCCGGGCCCAAGCTGCGCCCTGGAGCGGTCCCCGTTGGGCGCCACGATGGTCATTTCGCCGGCGGTCACGGGAACAATCACATAATCCATCTCATGAATGTGATGCCCGGTGGCACTGCCCGGGGCCAGCCGCCATTCGGTGACGCGGACCTCCGGCGTGTCGACCTGAACGTCGGATTTGGCGCTGATCATTGCCGATTTACTCCCGAGGACTCAGGGTACGAACACCAGGAACATGAATACCGCAAATACCACGAGGTGGACCAGCCCGAAAAGGATGTTGGTACGGCCGGTGCCCAGCGTCAGCATGGCCAGCACGAATGTCAGCGCCAGCAGCACCATGTCCTGGGCGGGCAGCCCGAGCACCAGCTGCTTGTCCAGCGCGTAAGCGGCCACCGCCACCGCCGGGATCGTCAACCCGATGGTTGCGAGCGAGGAGCCGAGCGCAAGATTGATGCTCTTCTGCAGATCGTTCTTGCGCGCGGCGGCGACCGCCGCGACGCTCTCCGGCAGCAGGATCAGCAGCGCCACCAGAATTCCGGCAAAGGCCGGCGGCGCGCCGATCAGGGCAGCACCGGCGTCGACCACCTGCGAGAACTTCTTCGCCAGCAGCACCACGGCCAACAGCGACACCAGCAACAAAATGGTGCTGAAGAACATCGTCCGGTTCGAAAGATGCGCCCCGCCGTCCGCAGCGCCGGTCAATTCGCTGACGAAATAATTCCGGTGCCGGACGGTCTGGGTATAGAGAAACACGCCATAGAGCAGGATGGTGACGACACTGACGAAGCCGAGCTGGCCCGCCGAATAGACCGGCCCCGGCGTCGTGTTCGTATAATTGGGCAGGATCAGCGTCATCGTCGCCAATACGGCCAGAACGCTGAGATACAGGCTGGACCCGGTCACCTGAACATCCTGCTCGCGGTAACGCAGGCCGCCGGCCAGGATGCAGATGCCGACCAGCCCGTTGCAGACGATCATCACCACCGCAAAGACGGTATCGCGCGCCAGCGTCGTCACCGTCTTCTCGCCCAGCATGATGGTGGCGATCAGCGCCACCTCGATGATGGTAACGGCCAGCGTCAACAGCAGCGTGCCATAGGGCTCGCCGATCCGCTCGGCGATCACCTCGGCATGATGAACGGCGGCGAACACCGTGCCGAACAGGATCACCAGCAGCACCGCCGCGAACACGAACCCGGCACCCGATGGCGCGAAGGTGTAGTGAAGCGCGGTCACGCCCGCGAACAGCAGGACGGCAAGCGCGGGGAAAATCCACGCCGATCGCGGCATCGGTCCATGCGTACTCATGTGTCCCAATCCTTAAACCACGGCGACGGGCCGCGCACCATACGACGGCCGTCTGTCAACTAATTTGAAGTTCCAATAAAGTGCCGCGCCGTTTCGATGGCACCATGGTTGTCCAGATCGTTGTGGCTTCCTTCGGCGAACCGCACGAATTGCTTCGGCTCGTGGGCGAGCGCAAACAGCCGCTCGCCCAGATCCATCGAAATGGTGGAATCGCGTGCGCCATGCATGACCAGGAGGGGAGCCGTCACACGCGCAATGCGCCGGTCAGAGCGAAACGGGTCCCTGATCAGCCAGCGTACCGGCAGAAACGGGAGCGCCGCGCCGGCGACATCGGCGGTCGAGGTGAAAGGCGCCTCCAGGATGAGCTTTCCGATCGGCCGGTCGGCCGCCAACGCGACGGCAACCCCGCTTCCGAGCGAAAAACCCCAGACGACAATCCGATCCGCGCTGTATCGCGCCGATGCAAACGCATAGGCCGCCGCGGCATCCCGGAGAAGTCCGTGCTCGCTTGGCCGCCCGCTCGAGCCGGCATAGCCGCGGTACGACGGCGCGACGAGCCCGGTGCCATCCGCGATGATGCCGCGAAAGCGGCCGACCAGCCCGGCGAGGAAATCACCGTTGCCGTGAAAATAAATGACGACCGCATGGCCAGGCTTTGCCGGCACGTGCCAGATAATGATCTTCCCGCCATCGGCCGTGGTCAGGAGATGTTCTTCGGCCACGCCAAAGCCGGCGGCTTCGGGCGCGGTGCGGACGGTTTGCGGGACCGGAAAGATGAACGACCGCTGTGCGAAGAACAGCGCAGCGAGACCGACGAGATAACCGACCGATGCGAGAACGACGAGCCATTTCAGGACGGTCATTGGACCTCGCAGGTCCCGGGTTTTCGTAAGGCCGCTACATCCCCTTGACGATGTTCTCGGTCATCTTCTTGGCATCGCCGAGCAGCATCATGGTGTTGTCGCGATAGAACAGCGGATTGTCGATACCGGCATAGCCGGACGCGAGCGAGCGCTTGATGAACATCACGGTGCCCGCCTTCCACACCTGCAGCACCGGCATGCCGTAGATCGGCGATGACTTGTCCTCTTCCGCCGCCGGATTGGTGACGTCGTTGGCGCCGATCACAAAGGCGACGTCGGCCTGCGCGAATTCGGAGTTGATGTCCTCGAGCTCGAACACCTCGTCATAGGGCACGTTGGCTTCGGCGAGCAGCACGTTCATATGGCCGGGCATGCGGCCCGCGACCGGATGAATCGCGTATTTCACCTCGACGCCTTCCTTCTTCAGATTGTCCGCCATCTCGCGCAGCGCATGCTGCGCCTGCGCCACCGCCATGCCGTAGCCCGGCACGATGATGACCTTTTGCGCGTTCTTCATGATGAAGGCGGCGTCGTCCGCCGAGCCGAGTTTCACGGGCCGCGCTTCTGCGGCTGCCCCGCCCGCGGTCGCGGTCTCGCCGCCAAAACCGCCGAGGATGACCGAGATGAAGGAGCGGTTCATCGCGTGGCACATGATGTAGGACAGGATCGCGCCCGACGAGCCGACCAGAGCGCCGGTGATGATCAACGCCGAATTGCCGAGCGTGAAGCCGATGCCGGCGGCGGCCCAGCCGGAATAGGAGTTCAGCATCGAAATCACGACCGGCATGTCGGCGCCGCCGATCGGAATGATCAGGAGCGCGCCGAGCGCGAGCGCCAGGATGACGATCAGCCAGAAATCGAGCGCGCTGACCGAGAGCACCATGTGGACGATGAAGAACACCAATGCCAGGCCGAGCACGATGTTGATGATGTGGCGGGCGGGGAGGATGATCGGCGCGCCGCTCATGCGCCCCGACAGTTTCGCAAACGCAATCACCGACCCGGTGAAGGTCAGCGCGCCGATGGCGACGCCGAGCGACATCTCGACCAGGCTCTGCGGATGGATGTGACCGGACGTACCGATGTCGAAGGCCTCCGGCGCGTAGAATGCGCCGGCGGCGACCAGCACGGCGGCCATGCCGACCAGCGAGTGGAACGCGGCGACCAGTTCCGGCATCGACGTCATCGGCACGCGGCGAGCGATGACGGCACCGATGCCGCCGCCGATGGCGACGCCAAGCACGACCAGGAGCCAGGCGATGCCGTCCGAGGGCGGGTGGTTCGCGAGCGTCGTGCCGACAGCAATCGCCATGCCGGCCATGCCGAGGAAATTGCCGCGGCGGCTCGATGCCGGGCTCGACAGACCGCGCAGCGACAGGATGAACAGAACACCCGCCACGAGATACAGCACTGCAGACAGATTGGCGTTCATCTAGAGGCCCCCATTTATCTTCGTCACCCCGAGGTGCACGCCGCTCACTTGGCCTTCTTCTTGTACATCGCCAGCATGCGCTGGGTGACCAGGAAGCCGCCGAAAATATTCACGCAGGCAAAAACGAGCGCGACGAAGCCGAAGCCCCGCGCCCAGCCGCTGCCGCTCGAAACCAGTCCGACGCCGACCGCGAGCAGCGCGCCGACCACGATCACCGAGGAGATCGCGTTCGTCACCGACATCAGCGGCGTATGCAGCGCGGGCGTCACCGACCACACCACGAAATAGCCCACGAACACGGCGAGCACGAAAATCGAAAGCCGGAACACAAAGGGATCGACGGCCTGCGCGATATGATCCATGGCGGCTCTCCTTATGCTTTCGGCTGGAAGTTCGGATGAATGACGGCACCGTCTTTGGTCAGCAGCGTGGCCTTGACCAGTTCGTCGTCCCATTTCACCGCGAGAGATTTGCTGGCCTTGTCGATCAGGGTCTCGATGAAGGAAAACAAATTGCGCGCATAGAGGCTCGAGGCCGAGGCGGCGACGCGGCCGGCGACATTGGTGTAGCCGACGATCTTGATGCCGCCGACATCGACAACTTCGCCGGGCTGTGCGCCCTCGACATTGCCGCCGCGCTCGACGGCAAGGTCGACCAGCACCGAGCCCGGCTTCATCGACTTCACCATCTCGGCGCTGACGAGCTTCGGCGCCGGACGGCCCGGGATCAGCGCCGTGGTGATCACGATGTCCTGCTTCTTGACGTGCTCGGCGGTGAGCGCGGCCTGCTTGGCCTGATACTCTTTCGACATTTCCTTGGCGTAGCCGCCGGCGGTCTGGGCGTTCTTGAACTCCTCATCCTCGACGGCAAGGAATTTCGCGCCGAGGCTTTCGACCTGCTCCTTGGTCGCGGGCCGCACGTCGGTCGCGGTGACCACGGCGCCCAGCCGCCGCGCGGTCGCAATTGCCTGCAGCCCGGCGACCCCGACCCCCATCACAAACACCTTCGCCGCCGGGATCGTGCCCGCCGCCGTCATCATCATCGGAAAGGCGCGGCCGAAGGCTTCGGCGGCCTCGATCACCGCGCGGTAGCCGGCGAGATTGGCCTGGCTCGACAGCACGTCCATGACCTGGGCGCGCGTGATGCGCGGCATCAATTCCATCGCGAAGGCCGAGACGCCGGCGTCCGCCATCGCCTTGAGCGCGGCGTCGTTGCCGTAGGGGTCCATAATGGCGATGACGAGCGCGCCGCGCTTGTAGCGGCCAAGCTCGGACGCCTCGGGCCGCTTCACCTTGATGACGATGTCGGCGTCCTTGACCGCATCGGCGCTGACCGTGGCGCCGGCGGCGGTGAATTCCTCGTCCGGCAGCCCCGACTTGAGCCCTGCGCCCGGCTCGACGACGACGTCGACGCCAAGCGCCTTGAATTTTTTTACCGTGTCAGGCGAAGCGGCGACCCGCGGCTCGGACGGATCGATTTCCTTGGCGATGGCAATCTTCATGGGGCCTCCGGCGGCGCGGCAAGCTCGCGCGCGCAACTAGCGCTAATTTCGCAAGGATGGAACCGGTCTTGCGACCGGGACGCGGCGAGTATCGCAAGATCGCGCTGCCGGCGGGCGGCGCGGACGTCGGTGCATCAGGTCAGGAAAATCGCCATCATGGCGACGATGAAGACCACTGCGGCGGTGCCATACTTCACCAGCTTGATGAAGCCTTCATAGGTCTGCTCATGGGCTGCATAATCGTTGCCGTCAGCGGTCGTGTAGGCCACTTCGCTATGTTCTGCCATCGGTCTCCCCAGTCAATGTTCGGCTCTGCCGTGGGAATTACCGCAATCCTGTTGGCAGGGCAACGCCGGACGGCCGGCTTTGCCCGGCTTATCGGGTCATTCCGAATGCCAATTGTCCCGGGTGGAGCTGGTTTTGCCTTCCGGCCAGTCAGCCCATCGCCTCCAGCTCGTCGATCATGCCCGCGATCACCGACAGCCCGCCGTCCCAGAATTTTGGATCCTTGGCATCGAGCCCGAACGGCTTGAGCAGCTCGGAATAATGCTTGGTGCCGCCGGCCGAGAGCATCGCCAGATAGCGTTCGGCGAAACCTTCCTGGGCATTTTCGTAAACCGCATAGAGCGAGTTCACCAGGCAATCGCCGAAGGCATAGGCGTAGACGTAGAACGGCGAATGGATGAAGTGCGGAATGTACATCCAGAAATTCTCATAACCCGGACGGATGTCGATCGCCGGCCCCAGGCTTTCGCCCTGCACGCTGAGCCAGATCTGGCCGATGCGTTCGGCGGTCAATTCGCCGTTCTTCCGCTCGGTGTGGACGGCGCGCTCGAAGGTGTAGAACGCGATCTGCCGCACCACCGTGTTGATCATGTCCTCGACCTTGCCGGCAAGCAGCGCCTGGCGCTGTTTGACGCTCCTGGTTTGCGCCAGCAGCCGCCTGAAGGTCAGCATCTCGCCGAACACGCTGGCGGTCTCCGCCAATGTCAGCGGTGTCGGCGCCATCAGCGCGCCGTTCTTCGCCGCCAGCACCTGATGCACGCCGTGGCCAAGTTCGTGGGCGAGCGTCATCACGTCGCGCGGCTTGCCCTGATAGTTCATCAGCACATAGGGGTGCGCCGACGGCGTGGTCGGGTGCGCGAAGGCGCCCGGCGCCTTGCCCGGCCGCACCGGCGCGTCGATCCAGCGATCGGTGAAAAACCGCTCGGCAATGCTGGCCATTTCCGGCGAGAATCCGCGATAGGCGGTCAGCACCATGTTCCTCGCATCACGCCAGGCGATGCTGCCGGTAGCGGCAAATGGCAGCGGCGCATTGCGGTCCCAATGGGCGAGTTTCTTCTTTTTGAACCAGGCTGCCTTCAAGGCGTAATAGCGATGCGACAGTTTTGGATAGGCCGCGCGGACCGAACCGACCAGTGCGTCGACCACCTCGCGCTCGACGCGGTTGTTCAGATGGCGGGAATCCGCGACATCCTTGAAACCGCGCCAGCGGTCGGAAATCTCCTTGTCCTTGGCCAGCGTATTGGTGATCAGCGCAAAGGTTCGCTCGTTGGCCTTGAACGTCTTCGCCAGTGCCTGACCTGCGGCTTTTCGCTTCTCGCCCGCACGGTCCTGCAGCAGGGCCAGCGCCGGCTCGATCGCAAGCTCCTTGGCCCCGACCTTGAAGCGCAGGCCCGAGATCGTCTGGTCGAACAGCCAATTCCAGGCGGCGTAACCGCTCTGGGATTTCTCATGGAACAGCTGTTCGACGCGGTCCTCGAGCTGGTACGGCTTGTCCTTGCGCAGATCCTCGATCCACGGGCGATAATGCGCCAGTTCAGGCGTCTGCATCGCGCGCTCGACGACGGCATCGTCGATGCGATTGAGTTCGAGCGCGAAGAACAACAGGTGCACCGAGGCGTTCGTCAGCCGCTCGGAAACGTCGCCGTAGAATTTGGAGATCGCGGGATCGAGGCTGTCGCCGGCATGGACGAGGCCGGCGTATGACCCAAGACGCCCGGCGAGATCATCGATGGCTTCATACCGCCGCACCGCCCCGGCGAGCCATTTGCCGCCGTCGTCAGCCGCCGTCCGTTCCGCAAGCTTGCCCTTGTAGTCCGTCTCAAACGCGACGCATTCGGCATCCATTCTTTGCAGGTCGGCCGTGACTTCCGGCGCGTCGATCCCGGGATAGAGGTCGGAAAGGTTCCATTCCGGCAGCTTCCCGGCCTTTGGCCTGGCGGCGGATTTGCCTGAGCTGGATTTCCTTGATCTGGATTTCCTTGGGCTGGATTTGCGTTGGGCTGTCGATTTGCGGAGAGCGGACGAGGAGCGCGAAGTCATCTTGTTCGAAACCTGGGTTCAGTCAGAACGGTTGCGGATGCGAAGCGAAGGCGGGTCGTCAAGGTTTAAGCGGGCGTTAATCGGCGTCGGCCAGAGTGCCCCGATTCGAGACAGATAGTAGTAACGAGTGGGGAACGCCATGGCTGCCAGCATTTTGATCGCCGACGACGATGCGGTGCAACGCCGCCTGGTCGAGAACATGGTGCAGAAATGCGGCTATCAGACAACCGTCGTCGACTCCGGCGACGCTGCCATCGCCGTTCTGACCGCCCCGGACGCGCCTGCGATCGATGCCCTGTTGCTCGACCTTGTGATGCCCGGCCTCGACGGCATGGGGGTGCTGGCGAAAATCCGCGAAGCCGGTATTTCCATCCCCGTGATCGTGCAGACCGCGCATGGCGGCATTGACAATGTCGTATCGGCGATGCGCGCCGGCGCGCAGGATTTTGTCGTCAAGCCGGCCGGCATCGAACGGTTGCAGGTAAGCTTGCGCAATGCGCTCAATACCAGCGCGCTGAAAGGCGAGCTGCAGCGCATCAGGCACAGCCGCGAAGGAAGATTGACCTTTGCCGACATCATCACCCGCAGCGAGGCCATGGCCGGCGTGATGCGCACCGCGCAGAAGGCAGCCACCTCCACGATCCCGGTCCTGATCGAGGGCGAGTCCGGCGTCGGCAAGGAATTGTTCGCGCGCGCCATCCATGGCAGCGGCGAGCGCAAATCGAGGCCGTTCGTTGCCGTCAATTGCGGCGCGATCCCCGACAATCTGGTGGAGTCGATCCTGTTCGGCCACGAGAAGGGCGCCTTCACCGGCGCCACCGAACGCCACACCGGTAAATTCGTCGAAGCTTCCGGCGGCACGCTGTTCCTCGATGAAGTCTCGGAATTGCCGCTGGCGGCGCAAGTCAAACTGCTGCGCGCGCTGCAGGAGGGCGCGGTCGAGGCGGTTGGCGGGCGCAAACCGGTGAAAGTCGACGTCCGGATCATTTCCGCGACCAACCGCAAATTGCTCGACCATGTCAAAAGCGGACATTTCCGCGAGGACCTGTTCTATCGCCTCCACGTGCTGCCGCTGACGATTCTGCCGTTGCGGATGCGCCGCGAGGACATTCCGCATCTCGTGCGGCACTTTCTGGCGCGGTTTTGCGCCGAGGAAAACCGTCACATCAGCGGCATCAGCGGCGAGGCGATGGCGCACCTGTCGCAATTGGAGTGGCCCGGCAATATTCGGCAACTGGAGAACGCGATCTACCGCGCCGTGGTCATGGGCGAAGGCGACCAGCTGGGGCTTTCCGATTTCCCGCAAGCCGCCAGCCTGTCGTCGCCGTCAATGTCGGAAGCGCACGGCGAACCGCTGATCGTCGGCCCGGCATTTCATGCGACCGTACCGGCCATGGTTTCAGGTAACGAAATACCAATCGCACCCCTGCCCTCGGCAGGAACGCTGGCGATGCTGACCAATGCCGGAGAAATCCGGCCGCTCGAAGAGCTCGAGAGCGAAATCATCCGCTTTGCGATCTCGCATTACCGCGGCCAGATGTCGGAGGTGGCGCGCCGGCTGAAGATCGGTCGCTCGACGCTCTATCGCAAGCTCGACGAGGCCGCGGCCGATCCCTCCGCCGGCGGAACGGACGGGGCGGGCTAAGGATTGACACCTTGGTCGTGGGCACCCTGGTGCCCAGCCAGAAGTGATCGAAATGTCGGCCAAACCGGAACATTTGAACCGTTGCCCGGAGGTGACAGACAAAAGCAGGCGCGCGTGGCAAAAACAGGCAATTCGATGCAAAAGGACACGGTAAAGTCAGTTTGTCGTGAGTTGCTCCCCCTGCCGCTGGCTGCGTGAGGGGCGCGCGTGTATCGTCTGCGTGTGAATCTTTGCGGCAGGCGTGCCAAACTTGGGGATTTGGAGCCCGTTTGTACCTCAATGCGCTTCAAGACCCGACCAGGCCGGCGCTTTCGCGAAAGCCATGACGGCCCAACCAGAAGCTGCTCCTCGCCGGTGCAGTTCGCCCAAGGGGTGTGACAATGCGTGACTGTTGGAAGAACCGTGCTGGATATGACCGCGTTTTGATGGCCGTCGCGGCGACGTTCCTCACGGTGTCGGCAACCTCGGCATTGGCAACCTCGGCATTGGCGCAGGGTGATCAGGCTCGAAACAGCGCCGCGGAACTTGCGATCGACGCGGCGATCCCCCGCCCCGAACCCGCAAATGTGCCGCCCCCGACCCCCAACGACTTCAAGCTGGACAGCTCCACCGCCGCACCCGACGCGGCGAAAATGACCGAGAAGCCTGCTCCGGCGGGAAAGCCCGCCGATGTCGTCACTGCTCCGGCCTCCGAGCCTGCCAAGAGCGAAACCAGCAAGACCGACACCGCCAAGAGCGAACCCGGCAACAACGACACCGCGACCGTCGCTCCCGCCCAGCCGCCGGCGGCCACTGCAGCCTCGCCTGAGCCCGCCAAAGAACCGACCAAGGCGGCAAGCAATGTCGCGCCGGCCGACCAACCGGTTGCCGACCGGCTGCACGAGATGCTGGGCGCGAAATCGCTGCGCTATTTCGACCGCAAGGCGGAACGGGCGGCGGTGGAGAAATTCTACACCGCGCGTGAATTCGCCCCGGTGTGGACGCAAGCCGGCAAATTGACCGACAGCGGCAAGGGCGTCATCGCACGCCTCAAGGACGCCGCGTCCGAAGGCTTGAACGCATCGGACTATCCGGTTCCGGATTTCGCGCTGGCGACCACGCCGGATGCGCTTGCCGATGCCGACCTGAAGCTGACCGCCAGCATGCTCGATTACGCACGTCAGGCCCAAAGCGGCCGGATGCACTGGTCGCAGGTCTCGGGCGACATTCAGTATCCGGACCATCCGACCGATGCGGCGGAAGTGCTGGGCAACGTCACGGCCGCCAGGGATGCGTCCGCGGCGCTCGACAGCTACAACCCGCCGCACAAGCTCTATCGCGAATTGAAGGCGAAGCTTGCCGAGTTGCGTGGCCAGGGTGAAGGACCCGTCGTCCAGATCGCCGATGGGCCGGTTCTCAAATTCACGCCGGCGCGCGGCAAGAAGCAACCCGCCATCGAGGTGGAAGACGAGCGTGTTCCGCAACTGCGCAAGAAACTCGGCATCACCGAAAACGCCGACGATACCCATTACGATGCCACCGTCGCCGAGGCCGTGCGCAAGTTCCAGGCCGGTGCCGAACTCAAGCCGACCGGCATGCTCGATGACCGGACCATCAAGGCGATCAACAGCCCGAAGCGCGACCGCCAGATCGATACCGTGATCGTCAACATGGAGCGCTGGCGCTGGCTGCCGCGCGATCTCGGCGCGCACGCGATCGGCGACGCCTATGTCATTCTCAACATCCCCGATTATACGCTCAAGGTGATGCAGAATGGCGCGCAGGTCTGGACCACGAGGGTCGTGACCGGCCAGCCCGGCGTTCACGCGACGCCGCTTCTGACGGAAACGATGAAGTTCATCACGGTCAATCCGACCTGGAACGTGCCGCCGTCGATCATCTACAACGAATACCTGCCGGCGTTGCAGCAGGACCCGACCGTGCTGGAGCGCATGGGGTTGAGGCTCGAGCACGCCCGCGACGGCAGCATCCATATTTCGCAGCCGCCCGGCGAGCGAAACGCGCTTGGCCGCATCCGCTTCAATTTCCCGAACAAGTTCCTGGTCTATCAGCACGACACGCCGGACAAGAATTTGTTCGCCAAGGAAGACCGTGCGTTCAGCCACGGCTGCATGCGGGTGCAGAATCCGGATATGTATGCCTCGGTCCTGCTCAACATCACCGAGCCGAGCGGGCATTACTCGCCGGAAAAGATCCGCAGCATGTATGGGCAAAGCGAGATCGATCTCAAATTCCCGACGCCCATTCCGGTCAACATCACCTACCAGACGGCGTTCGTGGATGACGCGGGCACGCTGCAATTCCGCAAGGACGTCTATGGCCGCGACGCCACCATGCTGTCGCTGCTGCGCGGCGGCAAGAACAGGGATCTGGAGAATGTGATCGCCCATTCCCAGCCGAACTACGTCCGGCCGGCCGGCAGCCTGCCCGACGGCGTCCGGTTTGCCAGCGACAATTCGTGGTCGTCGGGCCCCTCATTCTTCGAGCGGCTGTTTGGCGCGCCGACGCCGGCTCCCGGGCCCGCGGGCCGGCGCCTGCAGCGGCGGGTGTATGACCGTTAACCGCGCCGACGCGGCCAAGCGCGCTGGATTCTTAAGGAAAATCAAAGGCCTCGTCGGTACGGACGGGGCCTTTGACATTAACCATTCTCCACCCCGATTTAGCCAATGGGCTATTTTTCGCCACACTCGACGGGTTAGTTTATCGTTCGATTTTGGGGGGAAGGGTTAAATCTCAATTAACCCTCCCGCGTTAAGAGTGCATTTACCCTCTTTCGCCACACGGGGTAGCGAAAGAGTTCCACGATTCGGTCGTCTTGGGGTGGGCTCATACGTGCTGACTGGTTTCGCACGCCAATTAAAATTGTCGTCTCTGCCCAAGGCCGGATGTCAATTCGGTCTGTCATCCCTGTTGCTCCTGGCCGGAGCCGGTTCCGTCCATGACGCGACCGCGCTGAACGAGACCCGCACCCTTTCGTTCCACCACACCCACTCCGACGAAGATCTCACGGTCACCTTCAAGCGCGATGGCCGTTACGACGAAGAGGCGCTGAAGCAGCTCAACCGCTATCTCCGCGACTGGCGCAGCCAGGATCAGACCACGATGGATCGTCACCTGTTCGACATCCTCTGGGAAGTCTACCGCGACGTCGACGGCAAGAAGCCGATCCAGATCATCTCCTCCTACCGCTCCCCCGCCACCAACGCCATGCTTCGCCGCCGTTCGTCAGGGGTGGCACGCTTCAGCCAGCATATGCTCGGCCATGCGATGGACTTCTTCATTCCGGACGTCCCGCTCGAACAGATCCGCTACGCCGGCCTTCGGTTGCAGCGCGGCGGCGTCGGTTTCTACCCGACGTCGGGCTCGCCCTTCGTCCATCTCGATACCGGCAGCATCCGTCACTGGCCGCGCATGACCCACGATCAGCTGGCGCGGGTATTCCCTGACGGACGCACGGTGCATATTCCCTCCGATGGTACCCCGCTGAAGGGATATGAACTTGCCCGCGCCGACATCGAAAAGCGCGGCGGCGGTGACGATGCTTCGACCGTGAGCAAGCCGAGCCTGTTCGCCCGCCTGTTCGGCGGCAAATCGAACGACGAAGAGGATGAAGGCCCAACCGCTCCCGCCGCCAGGGAGAAGCCGGCTCCGGTCGTCGCGGCCGCCAGGCCCGCCGAGCCGATGCCCGTCCCGCGCGCAAAGCCGGCGGGCTCGACCTTCCAACTGGCCTCGGCCGACATGCAGACCGTGCAGCCCGGAAAATCGAAACAGGCAACCGCCGACAAAGCCGAAGCGAAACCGCAGACGCCGGCTGACATCATCAACGCCCGCGGGTTCTGGGGCGATACGCCCGAGAAACCGAAGCAGGCCACGCCGGCGCAGGTCGCGGCCATCAACGCGCGCCAGGCATTTGCTTCCGCCGATCCGCAACCGACCGCCAGTGTTCCCGCCGCATATCAGGCGCTGGCCTACGCGCCGGCCTCCAACTCGCCGGTTGACCGCGCCAATATCGTCGCGGCGAGCGCGCCGATCCCCCGCAGTGCCCGGCAGGCAGCTTCACCGCACAATTCCATGGCTCTGACCAATATTACCACCGTGGTTGCCAAGGATGCCCAGGCTGAGGGCGGCGTGGTGGCGACCGCGACGCGGATCGCCGCCTCCAGGGCCAACGATGCCTGGATGCGCGTCATGATACTGGCGCCGAGCGCCAGCACGTCGATGTCCGCAACCGTGCTGGGGGATGCCGACTTGACGCTGATGAGCCCGCACTTCGTCAAGCCGCAGACCGTTATCGCGATGAGCTTCTCGGACGATCCGCAGATGGGCCTGAGCAGCGATCAATTCAGCGGATCGGCCATAGCGACGCTTGCGACGCAATCCTTCGTGCTGCGGACGGCATCATTGCGCTGAGCCCTTGCGTCCTTCTCCAATCCGCGCCGGGTCAAGCCGGCAGGCCGGCCTTGAGGAGGCCGGCCTCGTGGCGCTGGCGGTCGGATTCTAGCTTGTAGTGCTGGGTGGCGAGGCAGGCGGCCACCGAAAATCCTGGCTCGCGCTTCAGGACCTCCGCCGCATGCGCGGCGGCCGCAACCGCGTTGCTCATCTGGGCGAACGTTGCTGCGAGGAACGCATGATGGGTGTGGTCAGGTCGTGTAATCCTCGAAAAGGCGTCGGCGGCTTCGGCGTATTTTTCGGCGCAGTAGCAGGCGCGCCCGAGGTGGTTCCAGAAGCGCTCCGGGTGGTACGGGTTAAGGCGCATCGCCTTCCTGATCCAGTCGATACCCTCCTCCGGCCGCCCAAGCCAGGTCAGAAGCTCGCCCTGCTGCACGACGACAAGGTCGTAGTTGGGATTGAGCGCCAGCGCCCGCTCCTGATGGTACATGGCCTTGTCATGGTCATCGCGCGTCAGGTTCACGGCGGCGAGGATCCGGTGCACGTCGCTGTCATTGTCATCGAGCACCAGTGCGATCTCCAGCTCAGCGACCACCTGCTGGAGGGTAACCTCGCTATCCGCGCTCCACCCATAGATCCATGACTGGCCCAGCACGCAAGCCTTCCAGGCATGAGCATGGGCATAGTTCGGGTCGAGCGTGAGGGCGCGGTCGAGCAGCCGCTGGGCTTCGGCGTTATCCTCCCGGGTCGATCGGTGGTGCAGCACCTTGGCGGCCAGGACGCACTCATAAGCCGCCATGTTGTCTGTGTGCTTGCGCTTCGCGCGGTCATGCGTGGCGGCCTCTACGCGCCCAGGGAGCGTCGCGACGATCGCGCGGGTCATCTCGTCCTGGATGGCGAAGATATCCTCAAGCTCTCGATCGTAGCGCTCGGCCCAGATATGCCGATCGGTTTCTCCGTCGATCAGCTGAACGGTAACCCGAATGCGGTCACCGGACTTTCGGACGCTCCCCTCGAGGACATAATCCACGCCGAATTCGCGCGCGACCTCCTGCACCTTCACCGCCTTGCCCTTGTGCACGAAGGTCGAATTGCGCGAGATGACGAGTAGCTCGTGGAAGCGCGACAGCTCCGTAATGATGTCCTCGCTGAGACCGTCCACGAAGAACTCCTGCTCCGGATCGCCGCTCATGTTGACGAGCGGCAGCACGGCGATGGACGGTTTCTTGGAGGCCGCCGTCGTCGCCGTAGCGTCCTTCACGCGCTCTGCCGGGATCGTTGGGTCCGGCTCAAGCCGGAGCCGAAAGACGCGGATCGGACGGGAGATATTCTTGACGCTCTGGTCGCCCAGATCCTCGAATGCGACGTCGTCCAGTCGGTGATCGACCTGATCGCGCACCGCGGCCGAGACGCAGATGCCGCCCGGCTCGGCAAGCATTTCGAGACGCGCCGCAATGTTGACCCCGTCACCAAAGATATCGCCATCCTCAACGATCACGTCGCCCAGATTGATGCCGATGCGAAACTGCATCCACCGCGCCGGCGAGACGTCCGCGTTCCGTCGCGCCATCCGGCGCTGAACCTCTGTGGCGCACATCACCGCGTCCACGACGCTCTGGAACTCGACCAGCATGCCGTCGCCGGTGGTCTTGATGATGCGGCCGTTGTTTTTCGCTATGGCGGGATCGATGAGTTCGATCCGATGGGTCTTGAGCCGAGCGAGAGTTCCCCTCTCGTCGACCTCCATCAGCCGACTATAGCCGACCATATCGGCGGCGAGGACCGCTGCGAGCCTGCGCTCTGGTCCCTGAACAGACATCTCTTCGGTTCCCTTGCCGAAGCAGTCTAGCAGGCGAAAGGCTTTTGCCCAAGCTTGCGAGCGCCGGAAACGGCCGCGCGGCTAGGGCCTCACAGCATTCCGAGCGCCTGCATGTAGGTTTCGAGGATCGTCTCGGCTTCCGCCCGCTCGTTGGCGTCCTGCTTGCGCAGGCGCACGATGGTGCGCAGCGCCTTGACGTCGAAGCCATTGCCCTTGGCCTCGGCGTAGACGTCACGGATATCGTCGGAGATCGTCTTCTTTTCTTCTTCCAGCCGTTCGATGCGCTCGATGATGGCCTTGAGCTGGTCTTTGGCAAATTTCGTCGCCGGCTCTTCCTTGACGGCGGCAGCAGAGGTGGCCATCGGGTACTCCTGAATGAACTTGAGGGTTGGGGCGGAGGAAGCGCCGCACGCTTCATCACGCACCGCATCCTTGGATAATGACCCTCAAGAGTGGCGCGCTTTCCGTCAAGGCAACATCGCGCTCATCCACAGCGCGCCCACAGAAGAAAGCGTTCGCCACGCCGAGCCGATGCTCGCCGGCCGGTGTTACGCAGTCTGCATCGACATGGCTGCGCCCTCGTGTCGAAATGAGGCTTATCCCTCGAGACGCGCGAAAAGCGCGCTCTTCAGGGCGCGGGAACGGAACCGCCGGGCATCAGTGCCCCGGATGGACCTTTTTCAGCGCCGCGAGCTGCTCGGGACTGGCCGTTCCCTGGTAGGTCGCCTTCCAGGTCTCGTAAGGCATGCCGTAGACGGCCTCGCGGCTCTCATCCTTGCTCATGACCGCCCCCTTGGCGTCGGCTTCTTCCTTGAGCCAGTTGGACAGGCAATTGCGGCAGAAGCCGGCG
Organism: uncultured Alphaproteobacteria bacterium; assembly: GCA_963742085.1. GTDB lineage: Bacteria > Pseudomonadota > Alphaproteobacteria > Rhizobiales > Xanthobacteraceae > Bradyrhizobium. The sequence continues at coordinate 344,119 of CAVUKM010000012.1, forward strand.
AGATTCATCAGATCGATGTTCTGAACATCGGTGCGGGAGCGCAGATGCTCGACAAGGCGCCGAAAGACGGCGGCTTCGAGTTCCGTTCTGGTTTTGTCGTCAATCGTCATGATCTGGTCTCGCTATTTTGCGGCATGATCCATAGCTACGGTTCGGCACGGTTTCCCTCCGGACCAACGCAAGGCGTTTGCCCGGAGATCATGCTTAAACAACAGAGAATACCGGTAATAGTTGGGAAACCGTCACAGATTTTTCCATATCGCGCCTCAAACATATCTCCGGCCGGCAGGATTCGGGCTCCCCCCAATGGCCTGAAAGTGCCGCCTTGGCCGTTGACAGCCCCGGTGTGCCCACGCGAAATCGTCAATAATTTGATATAGCCTCGCCGAATGACCCCAGAAGATTCTCATCGTCCCGCCCGACCCTCCAGGCGCGTGACCGCCGCCTTGATGCCGGCGCTGGCGCTCGCGGTGAGCTGCCTGTGGAACGGTTCGGCGGCTGCGGACTTTCGCCTCTGCAACAACACGTCGAGCCGGGTCGGGATCGCGCTCGGCTACAAGGACGCCGAGGGCTGGACCACAGAGGGCTGGTGGAACGTGTCCTCGCGAAGCTGTGAAACCCTGCTGCGCGGCACGCTGGTCGCGCGGTTCTATTATATCTACGCCCTCGATTACGACCGTGGCGGCGAATGGTCGGGACAGGCCTTTATGTGCTCGCGCGACAAGGAATTCACCATCAGGGGCGCCGACAACTGCCTCGCACGCGGGTTCGACCGGACCGGCTTCTTTGAAGTCGACACCGGCGAGCAGCGCGCCTGGACCGTGCAGCTCACCGAGTCCAACGAACAGCCTGTGCAGCGCGTGCCGGGTATTCCTGGCACGATCGGGCCTGGCGGAGCCGGAAACATTCCGGGCATGTCCAATTCGCCGGGCGGGTTGCCCCCGGGCGCGACTGGTCTGCCACCAGCCACGGCGCCCGGAAGCAAACCATGAGGCGTTTGCGCCGTATCAAGATTCTCGCCACGCTCGGCCCGGCCTCTTCAGACAGTGCGATGATCCGGCGGCTGTTCGAGGCCGGCGCCGACGTCTTCCGCATCAATATGAGCCACACCCCGCACGACAAGATGCGGGAACTGGTCAAGACCATCCGCAATGTCGAGTTGAGTTACGGCCGGCCGATCGGCATTCTGGTCGACCTGCAAGGGCCGAAGCTCCGGCTCGGGTCGTTCGCCGAAGGCGCGGTGCAACTCAACAACGGCCAGAGCTTCGTGCTCGATTCCGACAAGACACCCGGCGACAACAGCCGTGTCCAGCTTCCGCATCCGGAAATTCTCGCTGCCCTCAAGCCCGGCCACGCGTTGCTGCTCGACGACGGCAAGGTTCGCCTGATCGCGGAGGAAACCTCCCCGCAGCGCGCCGTCACAAGGGTCGTGATCGGCGGCCGGATGTCGGATCGCAAGGGCGTCAGCCTGCCCGATACCGACCTGCCGGTCTCCGCGATGACGCCAAAGGACCGCGCCGATCTTGAAGCAGCCCTGGTCACCGGGGTCGACTGGATCGCGCTCTCCTTCGTGCAGCGCGCCGAAGACGTCATTGAGGCCAAGAAACTGATCCGCGGCCGCGCCGCCGTGATGGCCAAGATCGAAAAGCCGCAGGCGATCGACCGCCTCCCCGAAATCCTTGAAGCCTCCGACGCGCTGATGGTGGCGCGCGGCGATCTCGGCGTCGAACTTCCGCTCGAACGCGTGCCGAGCCTGCAGAAGCAGATGACGCGGCTGGCGCGGCGGGCCGGCAAGCCGGTGGTGGTCGCAACGCAAATGCTGGAATCGATGATCCAGTCGCCGGTGCCGACGCGCGCCGAGGTTTCCGACGTCGCGACCGCGGTTTATGAAGGCGCCGACGCCATCATGCTGTCGGCGGAATCGGCGGCCGGCAAATTTCCGGTTGAAGCGGTCTCGACCATGAACCGCATCGGCGAGGAGGTGGAGCGCGACCCGACCTATCGCGGCGTGCTCAATGCGCAGCGCGCCGAACCCGAGCCGACCGTCGGCGACGCGATCGCGGACGCCGCGCGGCAAATCGCCGAAACGCTCGATCTGACCGCGATCATCTGCTGGACCAGTTCGGGATCGACCGCGTTGCGGGTTGCGCGCGAACGCCCCAAACCGCCGGTGGTGGCGATCACGCCAAACCTTGCCACCGGGCGCAAGCTGTCCGCGGTCTGGGGCGTGCATTGCGTGGTCGCCGAAGACGCGAAGGACCTCGATGACATGGTCAGCCGCGCCGGCAGCATTGCGTTCCGCGACGGTTTTGCGCGGGCCGGCCAGCGTGTGATCATTGTTGCCGGCGTGCCGCTGCGCTCTCCCGGCACCACCAACATGCTGCGCATCGCCTCCGTGGGCCCGGACGACGACGCGGATATGTGAGCTGCGGCGCCAGCCTGCGCGATCGATCAATGCGCCGGAGCCGGTGCCTTGGCTTGCCCGGCGGGCTGCGCCTGCGCGGCCGCGGCAGAAGGCGTCGCGACCGAGACGCCGAATAGCCGCCATTGCGCGCCGACGTTCTGAAACAGCAGATCGAAGTCGATCTGCTGCGGGCGGGTCGGGAAATAGCCGGTCAGCCGCAGCATGCCCCTGGCGTCGAGCGCGGGTGCCGCGGTGAGCTGGGGCGCGACCAGCGCGGCGGCAAACAGATCGAATTTCCGACGCCGCAGGTCGGCAAAACCGTCCGCGAGGTCGGCGGCGCTGTTCTTCGCCTGGAAATCCGGCGCGGCCAGATCGCGCAGCACGGTGTAATTGCCGGAACGGTTGGCGTCGTTGAGCGTGAGCAGCGTCGAGCGGATGAGATAGAACGCCTGCTCGACGCTGACCGGCAGCTTCTCGGCAGGCGGCGCCGGCGGTTTGGCCGGAATGTTTTGCCAGCGTTCGCCGAACGGCGGCTGCGATTGCGCCGTCGCGGTCCCCCCCAGGGCAAATGGCGCGATCGCAGCCGTCAGCGCTCCCGCGACGATCCGCCTGCGCAGCGTCATGCGGCGTCGCCCGGTGAAGTCGGCCGGGGCTACCACCCGACCCGCAGGCCGACGCGGCCGCCCGCGACGCTTCCATCCAATCCGTAGGCGACGCCGCCGTTGAGCTGCATGTTGTTGCCGATGCGGAATGCTCCGTTGACCGCCACGCCATTGCCGCCCAGGAAGGTGCCCAGGTTCATGGTGGCGGCGAATTTCTCGCTCGGCAATAGCGTCGGCACGCCCGCCATCGCAAAAGCCATGGCGACGCCGGTGTAGGCCCGGCTGGTCCGCATGTCGAGGTCGCTCAAATGAGCGTTAATGGCGGAGAGCTGGGAGTTGATCGCGCCGACGTCGGCGGTCGATGCCAGCCCGAGACCCGCGAGCGTGCTGGTGGCGAGATTGCCGCCGATGTCGGAAGTGACGACCTGCACCGGTCCGCTCTGCGCCGCCTTGCTCGCCGACGAGGTGATGCCGCCCATGGTGTAGGTATTGCTGGCGGTGCCGAACACCTGCTGGTTGGCGCGCGTCGCGGTCGCCCCATTGCCGATGGCGGCGGAGTTCGAAAAATTCGCGCTGGTGCCGGTCCCGATCGCGACCGCGTTGGCGCCCGTGACCGAGACATTGTTGCCGATGGCGATGCCGTTGGCGCCGGTCACCGTGCTGGCGTTGCCCATCACGACGGCATTGGTCGCGTTCACCGTGTTGCCGGAGCCGAACACCGAGGAGCCGGCCGCGCCGGCGGTGCCCGCAATGATGTTGTTGGATCCGGTCACCTGGATGTTGTCGCCAAAGCCCGCGGTATTACCGCCGTTGACGGTGTTGCCGTCCCCGAACACGAAGCTGTTGTTGCCGTTGAGCGTGTTCGGATCGCCGACCCCAAAGCTGCCGTTGCCGTTGACCGTCTGGCTGGTGCCAAAAGCGCCGCTGTTATTGCCGGTGACGATGTTGCTCGCCCCGACGGCGAGGCTGTTGGTACCGCTGGTCTGGGCGTGGTCGCCGATCGCGACCGAGGAGGCGCCGGTCGCCCGCGCGAAATTGCCGAACGCCGAAGAATTGGTGCCGGTGGCGATCGAGTTGGAGCCGACCGCGGTATTGGCCATGCCAGCGCCACTGGCGTTGGCGTTAAAGCCCATCGCAACGTTTTGGCCGTTGTTGCCGCCGGAATTGGCGCTGGTTCCGACCGCGACGTTCAGGGATTGACCGATGCCGAGGCCGTCTCCGCTGGCATTGGCGCCTGAACCGATCGCTATATTCTCGGCGAAAGAACCGGTGGCGTTGGGTGCTCCTGGAAGGCCAATAACTCCGCCGCTGCCGATCGCGATATTTTGCGAACCTCCAAAACTGGACGCCAGCGCGCCGTTTCCGATAGCGGTGTTGGCGGTTTGAATTGGTCCGGATGCGTCTGAGTTGCGTCCAATCGCGGTATTGAAGGAAGCCGGGTCGAATGAGGATGCGTTTGCATTCGGTCCGCAGGCAAAATTATTGCCGATGGCGGCGATTGCGCCCTGGCCCGAGGCGGCAGTATCCGCGCAAATGAACTGCGCCGCGGCCTCGCGCGGCGCCATCAGGGCGTGTCCCCCAACTGTCAGAATCGCACCGATGAGCACGCGCGCTGCGTGCCGCTTACCCCGAAGATTCGGCATCGCGAGCCCCCCATAGAATGGATGGGACCATTGCACGACACAGAATGACTTCGCGGGAATCAATACCCACGCCGCGATCGCCCCACCGGCATTATCGGAGGCCGGCCGATAGAATTCAACCGGCTGCGGCGCGGATTGGCGCTTGTGTTGCCGAGCGGCTACACATCGCGGCCTTCGCGCGCTTCGAGCGAGAACACCGCTCAAATTTTAACGCAAATCTCCGCGGGACCAAATGACGACGCCGATCAACTAAAGCAGCGTCGCCTCCAGCGTGATCCTAGTATTCAGCAGCTTCGACACCGGGCAGCCGGCCTTGGCCATGCCCGCAAGCTCCTCGAATTTCGCCTTGTCGGCGCCGGGGATCTTGGCGTTCAGCGTGAGATGCACGGACGTGATGGCAAAGCCGTCGCCCTGCTTTTCCAGCGTGACGTCGGCCCTGGTCTCCATCTGCTCAGCGGTGAGCTTGGCCTCGCCCAATATCAGCGACAGCGCCATGGTGAAGCAGGCGGCATGCGCCGCCCCGATCAGTTCTTCCGGGTTGGAGCCCGGCTTGCCCTCGAAGCGGCTGGCGAAGCCATAGGGATAGTCTTTCAGCGCGCCGCTTTTGGTCGAGATTGCGCCCTTGCCGTCCTTGATGCCGCCCTGCCATTTGGCCGATCCGGATGTCGTCGTCATGCGAGGCTCCACAGGTTGAGGTGAAGGAGTTGCCAGGCGACCACCGCGGCGGAATTTGTCAATTCACGAGGATGGCATGAGCCCCGGCGCCGCCGCCTTCACGAGCGGTTTTCAAGCGAGGCCCGCGACCTCTCGACCAGGTGACATGCCTCGACATCCACGCCCTCGACGCCGGGGATGCGTTCGCACGCGCGCGATGCATCAAACTCCAGACCATAGGCATCGAGCAGCTCCGTTCGCGGCGCGCTGCCCTGAAGGTAAAGCGCCCACACTCCCCCCGCGAGCGGATGGGCGAGCCCCCAGCGAATGCGATGGTCGAGCAACCCGTCCGGCACAATGGGCATCATGATATCGGACAGCTGGTAGGCGCGTGAGGCGGGCGGCAGCAATGGAACAACGTATCCAGTCGGCTTTTGAAGCAACAGATATGTCGCCGGCGTCCGCAAGCTGCCGGCGAGTTGCGGCCTGTAGGGATCGGACCACGGGCGTCGCGACCAATCGGCGGGCTGCGACCAAATTGCGATCGCCAATGCGGCGATGACGGCCGAGGCATCGGCGACCGATGACGTCCGCGGTCCGGTCTGGCCGTATAGCGCTTCGATCAACCGCAACAGCAACAGCACGATGAGCGGTGCGGCGAGCAATTCGAGCGCGATCGCATAGCGATGGATCGAGAAGGTCAGCAGCCAGATTCCATAGGTGGTTGCGAAAAACAGCAGGAATTGTTTGTCCCGTTGCCGGAACACCTGGGTTTTACGTAGCAGGCTTGCGCCAGCCGTCGCCGCAAACAGAACGATGATGACGGCGAAGCGCGGATCACGGAACGCCCACTCCGAGGAGCGATGATCCCCGACCAGCCAGTAGAACGGGTAGGCAGCAGCGTCCAGCAGGCCGTGCGGCATGAAGCGGCCGTCGAAAAACGGCTCCGATGGAGCTTCGGAAGAGCGGAAGATCGTGTTGAAATATGGAAAGACCGGATTGCCGAATTGCTCCCAAAGCGTCCAGGCCCACGCCCCGCCGGTCGCAAGCGCGCCGACCACACTGCAAGCGGCAAACGACACCATTGCTGCGAGAGGACGGGCGGTTAACAGCAACGAAATCCCGGCGCCGATGAGGAAAGTGCTGTTGGTCAGCTTCAGTCCAACCGCTCCGCCGATCAGCAGGCCGGCAACCGCGATGCGATTCAAATGGTGATCTTCCGGCTGGCTGCGATTTGGCGGCTGTTCGTTTGCAGACAGGATCAGGCCAATGCCTGCGATGATCGGCAAGGCTGTGAGAATGTCGGCGAAGCTCGTTCCGACCTCCGATAATGTCATTGGCCCGAATGCGGCGATGACCAGCGATGACAAAATGCCCCAGCGGCCGGCGGCGCTTTCGAGCACCGTGCGCGAGAGCCAATAGACGAGTCCGAGGTTCAGGCCGTGAACGGCGCCCAGCAGCATGCCCCAGAATGGCGCGCCGACATGGTGGCGCAAAAGATAGGCCGGCAGGTAAGCGAGGGGATTTAGAAATGTCTGGAAGCCACCCGGCGCGACATCCACGTCGAACCGGCCATTCAGGAGGGCAAAGGCGCCGTACTCATGGTAGTTTCGCCAGTCCCAATTGATGTCCTCACCGCTGAACCAGGTGTAAAGGGCACCGCCGAGAAGCGATCCAAGGATCACGGCCGGCATTGCAACGTTCTTGCGCGCAATCATGGAGGCTTCTGCGTCCCCGCGAATCCGATCCGAATAGACGCAGAGAAATGTTAAGATTTTACAATTTTGACCGCGCCGGTTTCGACGCCAAACCAGTGCCCGCCGCTGCGGGACATCGGCCGCGCGGGTTCATTCAGGAACGACCCGTTTGGCGCGGCTCCCCGGACGATGATTGGAATTGAATTTGCGCCGGCTTTAAGCCCCGACCAGCGCCTTCGCCGGCAGCACCGCCTGCACCACCAGGCCGCGGGCGCGGGCGTCCATCACGCCGACGGCGCGCAGCGCAAGCAGCGTCACGGTTTGAACGGCATCGCGCAGCCTGCCGGGATCGTCCAGATTGTCCGGCGCCAACGGTCCGACCAGCGATTCATGCAGCGCGCCCAGGAGCGCGGTCGCGGCCAATCCGGTGTCCTGGGCGGGCAGATGCCCGGCGCGGACCGCGGCCTCGATCCGGCTGGCGATCTCGCCGGCAATCTCGCGGCGGCTCGCCAGCCTTGATGCCGTGACGTCGACATCGACCGGTTCGGCCAGGATGCCCCAGGCGAGCTTGCGCTGCGACAGGACGTGCACCGCGACCGTGGTGACGGCGGCCGCCAGCGCCGAGGACGGCCCGGGGGCCGCGTCCGCGGCGCGGCGGATCGCGGCCAGTTCGTCGCGCGAGACTTCCGCGATCAATTCGGAAATCAGATCCGCCTTGGAGGGGAAGTAGCGATAGACGGTGCCGGCGGCGACGTTGGCGCGAACCGCGATCGGCGCAATCTGGACCGCGGCCATGCCGCCCTCGGCGGCGGCATCCCGTGCCGCCGTCAGGATGGCACTGCGGCGTGCCGCGAGGCGTTTTACGACTTGATGGGTCCGCCGGTAGACCATGGGCGCGCTTTTCATCCCTGGCGCGCATTCGGGCCTGGCCGGCTCGGTAAGGCGCTTGTTCAGTTTTTGGGCGATATCACAAATCACCTTGAAGAACTGAACAATAATTCAGGACTGATGACAAGAAGCAAATAGGTTAGTCGAGAAGGTCGCTAACGCGCCTCTGCGGCGGCGACCAGGGACGGGGCCGGTTCACCTCGCCACCACGGACCGGCGCGGCGTGCGATCAAGGCGGTGACGATCAGCGTCGCGCCGAAGCCGGTTGGCGCGCCCAAGAGCGGGAAGATCATCAGAAGTGCCGCGACCAGCCCGAACGCCGGCAATTCAACCCGCGCAAAGCCCTTCTCCAACCCGATGCGGACCAGGAACGCCACCGGAATGGCCAGCACCATCAGGTCGTAGAGAAACAGATAGGGTGTCACCAGTAGCGCGCCGGCCGCGAGGCTTGCGGCCTTCAACGGATAGCTGACATTGCGGCTGCGCCACATCAGCGCCAGCACGGCCGCAACGGCGCCACTCATGATCCACTGGAATACCCAGGCCAGTTGTTCGGTCCCGCCGAAATAGCGCACCAGCGCGAAGATGCTTTGCATCTTCCCCCAGGGCGCGCGCCCCTCGGTGAGGAAGGCCTGCGAGAACATCGGCATCCAGTGAAAGAACGCCTGCCAGCTTTCCGTGCCGAAGGCGAGCCACGACAGCGATGCCATTGCGACCGCGACGGCGCCGGCCGTGAAAAACACCTTCCACTGCGAAGCGGCGATCAGCGCGAGCGGAAACAGCAATCCGTATTGCGGCTTGTAACTCAAGAGCCCCAGACAAATGCCGGAAAGCACGGGCCGGGTCGGCATCAGCAAGAGCGTACCGCCAATCAGCGACGCGGTGAGGAAACCATTTTGCCCGACCAGAGCATTGGTGAACACCACCGGGAACGCCAATGCCAGCAACAGGCCAAAGCTGCGGCCGACGATTGCGCGCATAACGGCGAGGTAGGGCACGAAGCTGACCGCCGCCCAGCCGAGAAAGGCCACGCCATAAGGAAAATGCGCCAGCACGGCCGCAACGAACAGAAACGGCGGCGGATAATGCCAGGCAAAGTTGCCGTCATAGCCCTGGCCGAGGACGGCGAGTTGAACCTGCTTCTGGATGTCCCAGTCATAGGCCAACGCGGGATGGCCATCGAGCACGAGGCGGCCAGCGGACCAGACGTTGACGAAGTCGGTCGGGATGCCCAGACCCTTTTCGTCGAAAATCCACCAATGGGCGAGGAACCCGGACTGAAGAAGCGACGCGTTGATGACGCACAGCACGAGGCACACGATCACCAGCGCGGGAGGGACCGCGCTGCGCTCCGGGGCAACCGTCGGGGCCGGTATGGGCGTGGCCATGCGAAGTCCTACCGCGCGCCGTCGCGGCACGCGCACCCTCCAGCAATAGGCCGGACGGGCTTGAGGAAATCTTAAGTTCGAGGGCGCCCGAGGCGGGATTTTTCGTGGCGAAAGCGCCTGAGATCGACGACATTGCGGCCGCCGAGCACGCCGCCCGGCATGAGGCGGGACAAGGAGACGAGGCGATGGACTGGACACGACGGTCGGTATTGATGGGGGCAGCGGCGGCGGGATCGACCCTGATCGTCAAGCCGACGCTCGCCGCCGAATACCGATTCTCGCAGTATCACAATCAGGCGGCTTCCGGCCCGCTACACAAGAATCTCACCGCGATGTGGGAGGCGATACGCACCGAGACCAACGGCCGGGTCGAGACCACGGTTTACGCCGAGAACAACAAGCTTCCCGGCGGGGATCGCGATGCGCTGAAAATGCTGCTCGCCGGAGAGATCGCGTTCTTCACCCTGATGGGCGGCATCATCGGCACCGTGGTGCCGGTGGCCGAAGCCCAGCAATTGCCGTTCGCGTTCGCCTCCGCCGCGGAAGCGCACAAGGCGATCGACGGCCCGCTCGGGAAATATATCGGCGAAGAGATGGCCGCCAAAGGCATGCACCTGTTTCCGATTGCCGGTTTCGACAATGGCATGCGCCAGGTCGCCTCGATCTCGCGTCCGGTCGCCGGGCCGCAGGATTTCTCCGGCATGAAGATTCGCGTTCCGCCGGGGCAGATGATGCTCGACACGTTCGGCGCGCTCGGCGCCGAGCCGGTGACCACCACCGCCAACCAGATCTACGAGGCGCTGCAACTCGGCAAGGTCGACGCGCAGGAAAACCCGCTGGCGATCCTGGAGGGATTCAAACTCTACGAGCTCGTGAAGTATGTCAGCATGACCAATCACATGTGGTCCGGCTTCAACGCGATGGCGCACCGCGCCACCTGGAACGCCCTGCCCGCCGACATCCGGGACGTCATCGAGCGCAATTACACCAGATATGTCCGCCAGCAGCGCCAGGACCAGGCCGCGCTCAATGCAGCCTTGCGCGAAGATTTCGTCCGGCGCGGGCTTGTGTTCAACGAGGTCAACCAGGCCGCGTTCCGCGCCAGGCTTCCACGCGTCTACGCGACCTGGAAAGAAAAGCTCGGCACCAAATGCTGGTCGCTGGTTGAGGCCGAAGTCGGCAAGCTCGGCTAGAGCATGATCCGGAAAAGTGGGAACCGGTTTGCGCTCGCGACAAACGCGTAGCGTTTCACGATCTGGCGCCCCTCGCGGAGAACGGCGCCATCAGGCAACGACGCCGGGCCGCGACATGGACGGCGCTTCGCGACGGCGCATCAGCGCCGTGTACAACAGAGCCCCGAGGGAGGCGCCGATCAGCCACCCCCAGTCCCCGATGTTGGTGATGACCCCGTAGGCGCCAAGCAGCGACAGCCCGATCGACGTCGAGGCGGAAGCTGCGAGCGCGATCAGCGCCATCCGGTTCCAGCCGCTCTCGAAATGGAGCGAGCGGTCCGCCGCCATCGTATAGAGATCTTCGAGGATGATCTGCTGCCGCTTCACGACATAGTAGTCGGCCACCATGATTCCGAACATCGGCCCCAGCGCCGCGCCGAAGATGCTGACAAAAATGGTGATCGCCTGCGGACTTGAGACGAAAATCCACGGGCACACCAATACCGACAGGATCGAGGTGATCAGCCCGCCGAGGCGGAAATCGATCTTCTCCGGATAGAGATTGGAAATATCGTAGGCCGGCGAAACAAAGTTGGCGACGATATTGATGCCCATGGTGGCGACGATGAAAGTGATCGCGCCGAGCGCCACCACCCAGGGATTGCCGATGCGTTTGACGATGGCGACGGGGTCCATGATCGCTTCGCCGAACACGTCCACGGTTCCCGCGGTGACGATGACGGTGATGATGGCGAAGACGATGAAATTGACCGGCAGGCCCAGGAAATTGCCGAGCTTCATCGCCCTCTCGTCTTTCGCGAAGCGGGAGAAATCACCGAAATTGAGCAGCAGCGCCGCGAAATAGGCGACGATCAGCATGGACGCATTCGCCATGTGGCCGATCACCGAGCCTTCGGCGCGCGGGCTGAGCTGAAGCGACAGGCTGGATGTGCCGGTCTGCGCCACGATCCATATCGCCAGCGCGAACATCACGACGTAGACGACGGGCCCGCAGAAATCGATGAACTTGCGGATCGTCTCCATGCCGTTGAGGAAGATCAGAAGCTGAAACAGCCACATGAAGAGGAAGGAAAACCACCCCAACGCCGACAGGCCGAGAAAGTCCGAATGCGTGAACGCCTCGGCGGCCGGATAAAACGTCAGCACCAGCGCCTGCACGGCCTTGGACGCGAAATAGGTCTGCACGCCATACCAGACGATACCAACGATGCCACGCAGGCTGGCGGCGATGTTGGCGCCCATCACGCCGAACGACATCCGTGCCACCACCGGGAAAGGCGTGCCGTATTTCAGCGATGGACGCCCGATCAGGTTCATCAGGAAGTAGACCGCGGTGATGCCGGCCACCATCGCCAGCAACACCTCCCACCCCGTCAATCCGAGGAAGAACAGGCTCGCAGCGAAGGTATAGCCACCGACCGAATGCACGTCCGACATCCACATCGCGAAGATGCTGAAGACGCCCCAGGTCCGGCCCTCCGGCGCCACCGGCGCCAGATCATGGTTATAGAGCCGCGGGTCCGCACCCGGGATGGCAATGGCGGGCGACGGGTTCGAGTGACCTGACATCGACGGCTCCTGCGGCTCGACAATGGAGACTGGCAGATTTTTTCAAGCAAGTCCCGCGCCAAAAAGCAGGCCGCCTTGGCCGGTCTGCCTGCCGGAAGGCGCAGTCACGCCAGCACCGCAGCCACGGGTCGACGAAGCGAAAGTGGCATCGCGTCGGCGTAGCCGAAACGGACAATGAGGTCAGGCCGCCGCCCACCGAGAGCCAGATGCTCGGCCAGCCGCCCCCGCACCTGGGGCACCTCGACGGCCTGGTTGAGAAACGCATGCTTGATGCCGAGCGCAGTCGCCTGCAGCGCGAAGCGCTGGTAAGCGCGGCCGCTCGCGACCCAATGCGCCCTGTCGTTGCGCTCGGAGACGAACACCGCGAGGCCCGCCGAACTCGCGATCTGGGCGAGATTCTTCCTGTTTTCGAAATCCGGGGAAACCACCAGGTCGAACAACAATCTGCCCACCGGGCTCGGCAGTGCCGGATTGCCGGACGTCACAGAAAACAGGCCATCGCCCGTCGACAGCGCCGCCGCGTAGCTGAAACGCAGCCAACGCTGCAACTCGTTCCTGAAGGCATTGTCGCGCAGTTGCAGGGTATTTCCCTCGATGACGAGCGCCCCGACTGCATCAATCGCCCGTCGCTCCGTCAGCAACAGGATAGCGATGCCATCGTCGGACCCTGCCGCGGCGAGCGACCGGAGGCCGGAATCCGGAACGGCGCGGCCGTCATAGAGGGCGCGCGTGCACTGCCGCTTCACGATCGCAGCAGCCATCTCCGATGCCCCGGTATCGCCGGAGCCGACGTCGATGACGATACGGCCATCGTCGCCTGGATCGAACCGCGGCTTCGCGGTGAGGCCAAAGATCGGCGCGGCCTGCACGACGTTCTCAACCGCGGCGCCAAGGCTGGCGAACAGATGGTGGTCATCGGGATCGACGATTGGCGTGCGCCGCGAGAAATCGGGAACGATCGTCATGGCGGACTCGCCGAGAGCAAAGCGCCACGCTTGCGCATTATGACTGTTCGCCGCAAGCGTGGCAAAGCGGACAAGTTCGCCCAGCGCCGCGCGGCCCGATACTCCGGCGACCGGCGGTCGCCGTATCGCGGTGACCGCATCGCGCCAGGCGCCGCTGTCCTGCCGCGCCCACAGGCCAAAACCCGCTGCGCCCGCGCCGACCGCCGCCGCGCCGCCGATCAGAGCTGTCCTGCGGTTCATGGCGCGCTCTCGGATAATTATTTGATCAAGTCTAGAAGCGCCCGCACGAAACGGAATTGACCTCCGTCAACCTCCGTTGTTGCTTTCTTGCGTCGATTGCCGGTCCTCAGTTCCGCCGATCGGCTTTGCCCGGCTGCTTGGCCTTCCGCCGGTCTTTCGGGATCACGAATTTCAGTCCGGACCAGATCTCGTCGATCGCGCAGACCTTGATATCGACGAGGCCAAGCGGCAGCGCGGTGTCGCGCACGACGATGTCGGTGAGGTCGGTGGCAACGCCGCTAGCCTTCTTCGGCCACGACACCCAGATCATGCCGTCCGGCGCGATGGCGGCGCGGTAGCCGCGCAGCTTGCCGGCGAGCCCGGCAGCTTTGGTTGCGAACACATGCACCATGTCGAGCGGCGCCTTCGGCCGGGCCGCAATGGTCACGTCGGCCGGCAGTCTGCCGATCATGTCACCATAGGCAGACGGTGCGCCGTCGACAAAAATACAAAAGCCCGGCTTTATGCCGAGCTTCTGCACAACAGATTTGCCGGAATAACCAGCCATCGAAACCGCGTGCGTCAGGCCTGCGGCTGCGGCTCCAGTCCGGGATCCGGGTCGGGGCGCGGGCGCGGCTTGCCGGCGGGCGGCACCGCCGAGGTGCGCGGCGTGGTCGGCTCCAGCACCGACTCGCGGTTCGGCTTCTTGCCCTTGAGCAAATCCTGGATCTCGTCGCCGCTCAGGGTCTCGTATTCGAGCAGACCCTTCGCCAGCGCCTCAAGATCAGAACGCTTCTCGGTCAGAATCTTGGTTGCCTGGTTGTAACCCTCCTCGACCAGACGCCTGATCTCGCTGTCGATCTTCTGCACCGTCGCCTCCGAGGCGTTCTGGGTGCGCGACACCGACATTCCGAGGAACACCTCGTCCTGGTTCTCGCCATAGGACACGGTGCCGAGCTCTTCGGAGAGGCCCCAGCGCGTCACCATCATGCGCGCCAGGCGGGTCGCCTGCTCGATGTCGGAGGCCGCGCCGGAGGTCACCTTTTCGCGGCCGAATACCAGTTCCTCGGCGACGCGGCCGCCCATCATGATGGCGAGCCGCGAGGTCATCTGCTCCAGCGACATCGACAGCTTGTCGCGCTCGGGCAGCTGCATCACCATGCCAAGCGCGCGGCCGCGCGGAATGATGGTCGCCTTGTGGATCGGATCGGTCGCGATCACGTTGAGGCCGACGATGGCATGGCCGCCCTCGTGATAGGCGGTCAGCATCTTCTCTTCCTCGGTCATGACCAGCGACTTGCGCTCTGCGCCCATCATGACCTTGTCCTTGGCCTCCTCGAATTCGGCCTGCGTCACCATGCGCTTGTTGCGCCGCGCCGCGGTCAGCGCCGCCTCGTTGACGAGGTTCATCAGGTCGGCGCCGGAGAAACCGGGCGTGCCGCGGGCAATGGTCTTGAGGTTGATATCCGGCGCCAGCGGCACCTTGCGGACGTGAACCTTGAGGATCTGCTCGCGGCCGACGACGTCCGGATTCGGCACCACCACCTGGCGGTCGAAACGGCCCGGGCGCAGCAGCGCCGGGTCGAGCACGTCCGGACGGTTGGTGGCCGCGATCAGGATCACGCCTTCGTTGGCCTCGAAGCCGTCCATCTCGACCAGCAGCTGGTTCAGCGTCTGCTCGCGCTCGTCATTGCCGCCGCCGAGGCCGGCGCCGCGATGGCGGCCGACCGCGTCGATTTCGTCGATGAAGATGATGCAGGGCGCATTCTTCTTGGCCTGCTCGAACATGTCCCTGACGCGCGAGGCGCCGACGCCGACGAACATCTCGACGAAGTCCGAGCCCGAGATGGTGAAAAACGGAACATTCGCCTCGCCGGCGACCGCGCGCGCGATCAGCGTCTTGCCGGTGCCGGGAGGACCGACCAGCAGCACACCGCGCGGAATCCGCCCGCCGAGGCGCTGGTACTTTCCGGGGTCACGCAGAAACTCGACGATCTCCTGCAAATCCTGCTTGGCCTCGTCGACGCCGGCGACGTCCTCAAACGTCACGCGGCCGTGCGCCTCGGTCAGCATCTTGGCGCGCGACTTGCCGAAGCCCATCGCCTTGCCGGCACCGCCCTGCATCTGCCGCGACAGGAAGATCCACACGCCGATCAGAGCGATGAACGGCAGCCACGAGACCAGCAGCGACACGAACCACGGCACGTTGTCGCCCGGCGGCTTCGCGGTGATCGAGACCTTGCCATTATACAGGCGCGAGACCAGCGTCGGGTCGTTCGGCGCATAGGTCTGGAAACTCGAACCATTGGTGAAGGTGCCGTGAATCTCCGGCCCCTGGATGACGACGTCGCGAACGTGATTCTGGTCGACCTCGGTCAGAAGCTGCGAGAAGGAGATGTCCTGCGAGGACGCGCGCTGGCCAGGATTCTGGAAGAGCGTGAACAATGCCAATAACAGCAAAACAATAATGACCCAGAGGGCGAAATTGCGCAGATTGGCGTTCATCGATCTTCCTTCGTGGTCGCGCGGATCGCGGCCTTATTTCCTTGGGCAGGCGCAAGGGAATCCCCGAAGAATCCCCAAAGGCCGACTGCGTTACAATCTAGGTGCCGACGCGGTCGCTGCCAAGGGAACCACATAGGACTATTTAGCCCATCTTAGCGTGATTCCGGTTCAAATCATGGCGCCGGAAACGGGTGTTTTCCGGGGTGGTTAAGACCGCGAATGGATCGGGACAAGATGTCCCGGCCTCAATCGGCCCGGCGGCGGCGGGGCGGCGCGGGCGCGATGCTGATCCGATCGTCAACCAGACTGACCAGCGCGCCCGCAAGGGTCTGTTTGAGCCGCGGTCGGCGCCTCCGACCTGATTCCGCCAGCGCCCGGTCCAAAACCGACAGCAGGGCTTCGACCTTGCCGAGTTCCGCCGGTCCCTCATGACCAAACCGGTCGATCGCACGCTTGAGCATCCGCAGACGGATTTCCTCCGGCATCGATGCAAACGCCTTGGCGTCGAAGGTCTTGGCGTCGAAGGTCTTGGCCTCGAAGATCTTGGCCTCGACGGTCTTGGCATCAGGTCCCCCGGCGCCGATCCCCGGATGTGACGCAGCGCGATCCCTGAACGCCAGATAGCGCTCGGCGCCGTCGACCAGAACTTCTATCGCCGCATTGGCCCGGGCCAGCCGCGACGCCAGCCGCGCCAGATTGCGCGCGTCGCCACCCTCGGCCGCGAGAAGGGGCATCACCGCGCGGATGCGGGGCCGGGTAAAATTCGGATCGCGATTGGTCGGATCGTCGGCGAAGCCGATCTTCGCCTTGCCGAGGGTCATGATGAGCTGCGATTTCGAAACATTCAGAAACGGACGGGCCAACAGCACGCCCTCTCGCTCGGTGACCCGCGCCATCGCCGAAAGACCCGCAATACCGCTGCCGCGGAGCAAGCGCATCAGCAACGTCTCGGCCTGGTCGTCACGGGTGTGCGCGGTGAGGACATGCGTGGCGCCGCTCTCGCGCGCAGCCTGGGCGAGCAGGCGGTAGCGCGCGGCCCGCGCCGCGGCCGGCAAGCCGGATTTTGGTTTGGCGCCGGTCCAGCGCATCGTGCGATGTGGCAGATCCAGCGTGCGCGCCAGGCGCTTGACGTCGCGCGCCTCGCCCGCCGCCTCGGCGCGCAAACCGTGATCGACCGTGACCGCGATCAGGCGCGGCCCGCGCGCCAGCGCGCGCCGCCAACGGGCCGCAAGCCACATCAACGCGATCGAATCGGGGCCACCGGAAACGGCAAGAACGATCGCAGGCGCGCCCTTCCAGTCCGCGAACAGGCCTTTCGCGCGCTGCACCGAGATCGGGGAGTTTTCATCGTCAGGCATGGTGCCGCCGGCTGATGTATGGCCTGTCTTGAGGACTCGCGCGGTACGAAAACGCCGTCAGTTGAGCTGGACGCAGGTTCCGCGTCCGCTCGCGCCCTGATATCGAAATCGGTGCTTATGATACCCCGGGGTGATCCAGCGCGAAGACCTAATTCGCAGCTTTAACCGAAGGCAGGCATTCCCGCGGGCATGCCCTGGCAGGTCATGCCTCAGCACTTGACCCGCTTTTGCTCGCGCTCCACGGCCTGCTTGACGCCGGCCGAGGCGCGCGGATATTTCCGCATCACTTCGCCGAACGCCGCGCAGGCGGCCTCCCTCTCCTTCAGGGCAGCCAGCGATTGGCCCAGCCGCAGCAATGCATCAGGGGCCTTCGCCGATTTGTCGAACTTGGTTGTCACGCCCAGAAAGGATTCGGCCGCGTCACGATAGAGCTGGCGCTGGAAGAAACTCTCCCCCAGCCAATACTGCGCATCCGCGATCAGGGGATCGCCCGGATATTTCTTCGCGAAGTTGCGCATCGTTTCCTCGGCCAGCGCATAGTCCTTGCGCTGCACGTAGCCGACGCCGAGATCGAACTCGTCCTTCGGCGTTGCCGACGGCGGCAACGTGGTGAGCGCCCCGGTGCCATTGGTATTGCGCGGCGGCGGTGGCGGCAGCGCGCCCTGCGGATTGCCGGCCCCGCCGGTGTTGGCAAGATCGAGCGGCTCGCCTGCGCCTCGTCCGCCGGGAGCGCCGATCGGCGCTTCGGCCGGGATCGGCAGTTGCCCCCCACCGAGCGCACGCGGCGCCCCGGGCGCGTTCGGGTTCTGGCTGGGATCGAAGGCATCGCCGCGGCGGCGGCCTTGCGGCGGCACCCCCGGAGGCACTCCGGCAGGTTCCTGGACGATCGGCGCCGGGGCGGCGATCTGCGGCTCATAGCCTCCCTGCGGCTGTGGCTGCCGGGGCGGTGGATTCGGCTGCACCGGTGGCAGCACGGCGGCATTGGGCTGGGAGGCCGGCGGGCCGCCGGGAGCGGCCTGCACGCCTGCCTGAAGCAGCCTCAGGCGCTCTTCGAGCTGCCGGTTTCGGTATTGCAGTTCCTCGTTTTGCCCGGTGAGTTGCCGCAGCTGGTTTTCGAGCTGCTGAATCCGGATTTCCGGGTCGACATCATCGGGCGGCGCCAAGCCCTGCTGCGCGAAGGCCTGAGTGCACAACGCCAGCATCGCGGACAATGCCGCAGCACGCGTAACTTTATGAAATCTGGATGACATTCTGGCCTGACGAACGAAATCGAGGGATCACCTTGAGAGAGGGAGTACGCCAAAAATGTGACTGAGACAAACGCCTGGACAGCTGCGTCACGCAGGGGCCCGGACTGGAAGCCGGACTTCGCGCAAAGCACCCAAAACAAGACCGGCGCCCGAGGGCGCCGGCGAAACCTTGTCGAGAATGCCGGCCTTGCTGAAAAGGCAGGCCCTGGAAAATCGAACGCCTCAGGAACTGGCGTTCAACACCGTGACCGCGCGACGGTTCTGCGACCAGCAGGAGATGTCGTTGCAAACCGCGACCGGGCGTTCCTTGCCGTAAGAGATCGTCCGCATCCTCGATGGGTCGATGCCGCGCGAGGCGAGGAAAGTGCGCACCGACTGGGCACGCCGCGCACCGAGCGCGATGTTGTATTCGCGGGTGCCGCGCTCGTCGGCATGGCCTTCAATGGTGAAGGAATAACGGTTGTAGGTCTGCAGCCACTGCGCCTGTTTTTCCAGGGTCGTGATCGCCTGCGGCGACAACTCGGTCTGGTCGCTCTCGAAGAATACGCGGTCGCCGACATTGACCACGAAATCCTGCTGGCTGCCCGGGGTAGCGGAGCTGGCCATCGCGCCATCGGCAAGCGGATTCTTCGCACAAGCGCCCATCGAGAGCGCCACCGCGAGCACCGCGGCCAGCTTCAATCCCTGGAGGATACGCATCTGGTATTTCATTCCGGAGCCTCCACGCTCGCGTTTTTCGACTGTCATCCGGTCTACAGGGCGATGGTTAAGCGAACGTTCCGTCAACCTTGATGGGATGTTGCCAAACCCGATCAAATGCCAGCAAGCCGTGAAAAGCAACCGCGATGGTTAATCAGTTGTAAATGTGGCACGAGGGTGAAGGCAAGCGGGAGTTGGGGCCGAAATCGGCTGTTTTCCCAGGCATCCGGGCCCTTCCGCGGTGCTGGACCGCAAGAAAGTCCGCGAAACCACCCTTCCATTGGCTCCAGCCGCCGGACCGTCCGTCAGGAGCGCGGAACCATCGTTGCGCGCTCGAAGGCGAGTTCCGGCAAGTCGATCCCCGGCAACCGCTCGCCACCACGATCGAACAGCATCCGCCGCTCGAACGCGCTTGAACGCATGATGGGAAAACGGGTCAAGACCTGTCCCCGCAGGCTCCGGAAACCGGACGCCATCAATGCGACCTTCTTCAACACGTTCGGAAACGAGCGCGGTTCGGCGATGGTCTCGTGCAGAAAGACCCGGCGATAGAACGCCTGGTGCTCGGCACGAACCAGCGCGAGCCCGGAATCGGCTTTGAAATGCTCGCATGCCAGATAGGCCAGCCGCAGCGTCACAAAGGGAAGCTCGGGAAACTGCTGGGCCTTTTCGGGATCTGCAACAAAACGAGCCGGATCGATGAGAACTTCACCTTGATCGAGGCGAGGGTGAAGAACATCGCCAAACAATTCGGTCGCAAAGGACGACCGGCACTCCGACGTCAGGACGTGGATGCGAAGAGCACTACAGAGTTCTCCGTCAACATAGACTCCGAACATCCAGGCATTGGGCGCATCGTCATACGCATCGCTGACGCGCAGAGACTCTGACGGCAGGATCAATCCGCCGTGTAGATAGGCCCTGTAACGCATCAAATAGACAGAGTCTTTTTCCTCGGGAGTTTCGACAAGACGGTAGTCGACGCGATCAAACAGCCTCAATCCGCGCACAGAGAGTGGCGTGCGCGGCTCGGCTCCGGACTTCATCTGATACTC
Organism: uncultured Alphaproteobacteria bacterium; assembly: GCA_963742085.1. Lineage (GTDB taxonomy): Bacteria > Pseudomonadota > Alphaproteobacteria > Rhizobiales > Xanthobacteraceae > Bradyrhizobium. Next base: position 364,208 of record CAVUKM010000012.1, read on the forward strand.
CCCACCGACAAACAACTTGCGCGAGTGGAGGAAAGATTAACAGTCCCCTAACGAAATTGCAAAGCTGCCGGCACGTTAGGGTTAACCTTCGTAGCCGTCGGCGCGCATTTGAATCGGCGGAATTACGGTAATTGCCTCAGGCGATCGAGCGTGAGGGGCCCGCGAGATACCCCCCATCCGGCCGGCGGCCGTGGGATGCATTCAGCAGCTGGCGTACGCGCAGCGCCGGAACGGGCCGGCTGAAAAGATAGCCCTGGGCTTCGGTGACTGTGCCGTCGGCGTTGATCAGCTCAAGTTGCTCGTTGGTCTCGATGCCTTCGACCACGACCGACATGCCGAGATCCGCACTGAGCCGCGCCACGCCGCGCAACAGCGTCAGCGGGCGATCGGTATCTATTCCCTCGAGGAACGAGCGATCGATCTTCACCTTCTGCAGCGGGAAATTGTGCAGATAGCTGAGACTTGAATAGCCGGTACCAAAATCGTCCAGCGATATTCGCACGCCAAGCGCGCGCAATTGGGAGAGAACGTCGTGGGTCAGCTGCGTGTTGCGCAACAGCGACGATTCGGTGATCTCGATTTCGAGACGACCGGCAGGCAGTCCGGAAACTTCGAGCGCGTATCGGATCTCGCTCAACACGTCGCGTTGATGGAACTGCTGCGGCGAAAAATTGACCGCGACGCTGACGGCCTCCGGCCATTGCATGCATTCCATGCACGCCTTGCGCAGGATCCAGCGGCCGAGGTCGACGATCAACCCCATGTCCTCGGCAACCGGAATGATGTCGATCGGCGAAACCGTGCCTCTTGCCGGATGATTCCATCGCAGCAGCGCTTCGCAGGTCGATATCCGCCCCGAGCGGAGATTGACGAGGGGTTGATAGAACAGCTCGAATTCCTCATGCGCCAGCGCCTTGCGCAGGTCGAGTTCCAGGATGCGGCGCGCCTCGACGGTTTGCGCCATCTCGTCGCGGAAGAAGCAGAAGGTGCCGCGGCCACCGGCCTTGGCGCGATAGAGCGCCATGTCCGCATTCTTCAAAAGCGTGTCTGCGCTGACGCCTTCCGGCGACGTGATCGCGATCCCGACGCTGGCGCCGATCTCGACCAGATGATTGTCGATCTTGTAGCGCTCGCTCAGGTGATCGACGATGCGGCGGGCGAGACCGGCCGCATCGTCGGTCGATTTGATGTTCTGCTGAAACACAACGAACTCGTCGCCGCCAAACCGCGCCACGAAATCCTCCGGGCGGAGAACGGTACGCAAGCGCTCGGCGACCGCGCACAACAGCTGGTCGCCACAGGGATGGCCCAAGGTGTCGTTGACCTGCTTGAATTGATCGAGGTCGACAAACAGCAATGCCGACAATTGCTCGGCATCACGCGGAGCCACCAGAAGATGCTCGATTTCGTCGCGGAAATTGACCCGGTTGGGAAGCCCGGTCAGTTCGTCGAACCGCGCCAGATGCGTAATTCTGGCTTCCGCGTTGCGCCGTTCGGTGATGTCTTCGAGCAGCACGACCGCGCCGCCGCCGGCCATCGGCTGGAATGTCCAGGAAAGCGAGCGGCCTCTGACAACGTCGGGATCGGTGGTGATGATATCCTTTGCCTGCGAATTCTCGATTTCCGAGAGGATGACACTTCCGCTCGCCGCCGAGACCGACCCGGCGCCGATGCAGGCGTCAACGATCTGGGACGCGCTTGCGCCACGATTCACGAGATCGTCGGGCAGATTCATCATCGCGCTGAAACGATGGTTCATCACCGCGAGATGCCCGTCGGCGGCGAACATGCACAGGCCGTGCGGCATGTTGTTCAGCGCACTATCGAACTGGCCTGCCAGGGCCGCTTCGCGCTCGCGCGCCACCACGGCCTGCATGAAAATTCTGTGCAGGTTAGCCGAGATTTGCGTGAGAGCCACAAGAAATACGGCGCTCATGACTGACATGGCGATGTAGTAGGGCGTGCCTCGCAATGCCAGCGCGATCACCGTTGGAACGAAGCAAAGTGCGGCCTGCAGCTGGAATATCCACTGCCGTCCATAGGCCCTCCCCGCACCTCCCGCAGCGATCCCGGTGGTGACGGACAGGCAAATCATATGGGCAACGGCGTCGTCACTGCTCAACAGCGTGGTGGAGCACCATGTGCCGATCGCAGCCGCCTGGACCATCGCCCCGATCTGGTAGCGCTTCTTCCACCGCGCAGCTTCATCGTCAGTCAGCGTGGCTTTGCGCGCCTGGTACTGCGCCAGGTCGAACGCCCGAATAGCGCCGGCCACGACGAGAAGCGCGAAGCACGCCCAGATCAGATCTGCTCCGGTCTTCAGCGCGGTCAGGGCCGCCGCGATCGCCACGAAGACGATACCCGCGAACAGCGGACCGGGAGCTTCGAACAGCGAATCGATCAACGCCGCGCGAATGGACGGCGAGATCTCCCGGTTAGGTATTTCCCGCTGATTGGCAAGCTGCATTTTCGGGCGCACGTCGTTTGAGACCAGCCGTTGTAGCCGGCCCAGATGAAGTCTTTCTGAGGGAATATCGTTACCGGGCCGTTTTCTTTGGCGCGAAAAACGAGAATCTTCCCGCCAAATCAGCAGGCTAGGCAAGGTTTGCCGGCCCGATGGCCGCCCTGTCCGCAGTCGCGATGTCAGTCCTAGGAAAGCAGCGGTGACCACGCCGGATCGGACGCGAATCCCGGGGTTGAAACCCGTTGTTCGTAGCGCCCGGAAATATCCACGGTGAACAGGGACGGTCCGCCATTGCCGCCGGGATCGCGGAAGAACATCAGGACCCGGCCGTTCGGTGCAAACGTCGGTCCTTCGTTGTGGAATCCGGAGGTGAGAATCCGCTCGCCCGAGCCATCGGGCTTCATGATGCCGATGGAAAATTGTCCGCTGCCCTGCTTGGTAAAAGCAATGTAGTCGCCGCGCGGTGACCACACCGGCGTCGAATAGCTGCCTTCGCCGAAGGATATGCGCTGGGCGGGTCCGCCGGTCGCCGGCATTACATAAATCTGCGGCTTTCCACCGCGGTCGGACTCAAAACAGATGCGCGTTCCGTCGGGCGCATAGGACGGCGAGGTATCGATCGCCGGGGTATCGGTGAGACGGGTGGTCGATTTCGACCGCAGATCCATCACGAACAGGTTGGAATTGCCGCCCTGTTGCAGACTCATGATCACCCGCTGGCCATCGGGCGAGAAACGCGGCGAGAACGACATGCCGGGGAAATTGCCGACGATCTCGCGCTGACCGGTCTCGATGTTGAGCAGATAGACGCGCGGGTCACCCTGACCGAATTCCATATAGGTGATTTCCTGGGTCGAGGGCGAGAACCGCGGCGTCAGCACGAGATCGCTGCCGCGCGTCAGGTAGCGGACGTTTGCGCCGTCCTGGTCCATCAGCGCCAGCCGCTTGACGCGCCGCTCCTTGGCGCCGGTTTCGTCGACGAACACGACACGGCTGTCGAAATAGCCCTTCTCGCCGGTGAGGCGCTCGTAGATCTGGTCGGAGATGATATGCGCAATCCGCCGCCAGTTTTCGGGTGAGGTGGAATATTGCTGGCCGGTCAGTTGCTGGCCGGTGGCGACGTCCCAGAGGCGAAATTCGGCCATCAGGCGTCCGTCAGACTGGCGAGTCATGCGGCCGGTCACCAGCGCCTGGGCGTTGATGGTCTTCCAGTTCGCAAATTGCGGCGCCGTGTCGATGTTGACGACCTTCTCGATATAGGCGGCCTGGTCGATCGGCGCGAACAACCCGCTGCGCTTGAGGTTGTTGGTGATGACCTGGGTCACGCCAACGGCGACTTCCCCGTCCGACGGCGTGCCCGCGGCGAAATTGGGTATCGCGATCGGCAATGGCGCGAAGTCGCCTTCGGGAATGATCAAACGCTTTTGTCCGAAAGCATGGCGGACGGGACTACCGGCCAGCACGCCGAGCGCGGCCATTCCGGAAATGATTTGGCGGCGGCTCAGGCGAAACGAGATCTCGCGCGATTTATTTTTGTCGATCATTTGCAGGGGCTTCATTTCATGTCCGCGATCGTGAGACGCGACCGCCTTCAGGTCTTTCGTTCGGTGAACACAGGCGTAAAAAATTTCCACTCCTCGAAATACGCCGCCGGCAGATTGTACGGCTGGCATTCGATGATCGCGCGTAGAGCGCTCTCCTGGTAGACGCGAAGATAAGGCGTAGTCGGCGTTCCTTCAGGAGCCGGCATCCCTTCGAGCGTACCGTCGCGCTTCAGCCTGATTGTAAAAGCGGCCTCGGGATTCTGGCTCTCGATGCCGCCATAGGGCTTCTTCCAGCAGCGCTCGACCTGGGACTGGAACATGGAGCCCCAGGTGGCGGAATTGTCGGCGGCCTTGCCCTTGGCCAGGCCAAGCGCGGCGTTGGAATTCAGCGTGTCGCCGGTGGTCGCCTGCCGCGCCGGATCGCGCTTGTCGAGCAACGCCGCGATCTTCGACTGATCGAAGGTGCGTTCTTTCGGCTTTTGCGGCGGCGGCGTTGCGGCCTTGGCTTCCGGCTTCGGCTGAGGTTTTTTCTCTTCCTTTTTCAAGGCTTCCGCGATCGGATCGACCTTGGGCGGATCCGGCTTCTTCTCGATCGGCTTCGGTTCATCCTTCGGCTTGGCTTCGGCAACCGGCTTGGGCGGATCGGGCTTCTTCTCGACGGGCTTTTCCTCGACCTTCGGCTGCGGCGGTGGCGTCGTGTCGGTCACCACCGGCGCCTTCTCGGTGATCTTGCCGACGGCGTCGTCGACGGGCTTCGCCTCGGCGACTTTCTCCACCAGCGGCTTTGGATTTTCCTTCTTGCCGGATTTCATGCCGGCGGCGACCTTGGCAAGCTGATCGGCGGAGATGATGTCGACCGGCAGGGATTCTTCCGGGACGGACTCGAACACCTTGGAGGAGAACGACACCACTCCCCACCCGATCACGAGGACGTGCAGGGCCACAGACGCAACCAGTGTCTTGTCGACCTTCACGCCCTAGGACCCCTGCTCCACTTCGGTGACCAGTGCCAGCCGCTTGAACCCGGCCCCGGACAGTTGTCCCATCACGCGCGCCACGGTTCCGTAATCCGCCTTCTTGTCCGCCCGCATGAATATACGCTCGTCCAGGCCTCCGCGGGCGTCGGTGATCGCCTTTAATTTCGGGATCAGTTCATTCATGGCGACTTCGGTGTCGTTGATGAATACCCGCCCCTTGACGTCGACCGAAAGCTGCAACGGCGTCTTGTCCTGCTCCAGGCTCTTGGCTTGAGTTTGCGGCAGGTCAAGCGGCACGCCGACCGTCAGCAGCGGCGCCGACACCATAAAGATGATCAGCAACACCAGCATCACGTCCACCATCGGCGTGACGTTGATCTCCGCCATCACGGCGCGACGCCGGCCGCGGCGTCCACCGCCCGGCGAGCCTGCCATGTTCATCGCCATGTTCTGGTGCTCACAATGCGCTCATAATATCCCGATATCGGCCCTTACGCACGCTCGTCGATCTGCCGGGACAGGATGGCTGAAAACTCGTCTGCGAACCCTTCCAGCCGCTGGGCCTGCCGGTTCACCTCCGAAGTGAATTTATTATAGAAGATAGTCGCCGGAATGGCGGCGATAAGGCCTATCGCCGTGGCAAATAGCGCCTCGGCAATGCCGGGGGCCACCACCGCCAGCGAGGTGTTCTTGGAAGCTGCAATCGACTGAAAGCTCGACATAATACCCCAAACCGTGCCGAACAGGCCGACAAACGGGCCCGCCGAGCCAACCGTGGCGAGCACCAGGAGCCGACGCTCCAGCCGCTCGATTTCCCGGGCGATGGAGACGTTCATGACCTTTTCGATCCGCATCTGAAGGCCCGCGAAGGATCGCGCCTGGCTTTCGAAGGACCGCTTCCACTCGCGCATCGCCGCGACGAAGCAGGCCGCCATCGATTGGGTCGGCTTGGCCGAGAGCGCGCGATAGAGTTCCTCGATCGATTGGCCGGACCAGAACGCCTGCTCGAAGCGATCCATGGCGCGTTTGGTGCGCGAATAGAGGATGATCTTGTCAATCGCGATCGCCCAGACCCAGATGGAGCATGAGAGCAACCCCAGCATCACCGCCTTCACGATCCAGTGAGCCTGCAGAAACAGGGCGATCAGCGAAACGTCAGCGGATGGGAGCGGCAAGGCAGACTGCGCCACGTCGGCCGGATTCATAAGCGGTGTCCTCTCAACGCAAGTGTCCCGATCCTTGGGGAGCCAAATGCTCAGGAAGCAGTGGCGGCCCGTTTCACGGCCGCACAAAAAGCGCGGCGGTAAGCGCCAGCGCGGGAGCCGTATTGTGTCACATGGGAGGCCCGTCCAAAGCCGAGGCTTGCATCCCCTGCCAACGTGTCAAAACGAGGGCTATCCGCGCGTCCTTACGCCACTGACGAGACGCTAATCATAGTTAACGTCTGGTTACCAAAGGGGATTTTGGCTGCCGGAAATGCCGGCCACGGGAACCCGGAACCTGCCCGGAATGTGGCCGGAACGGCAAAGCCGCCCGTCTGCTTTCGCAAACGGGCGGCTGCGGCTGTGAGGCGGTCTAAACCTCGGGCTCGAGACCTCAGGGCCTGTAACCTCAGGCTTGGGGCTGGCCGTCGGAGGGCGGTGGTGTCGGGCGGGTGCGATGCTGCGCCATGAACTGGTCGAACTCTTCCTTGTCCTTGGCGTGACGCAGACGATCGAGGAAGTCCCGAAATTCGGTCTGCTCCTCCTCCAGGCGCCGCAAGGTCTCCATGCGGTATTCATCGAAGGCGCGGTTGCCGCTGGACGGCGGACCGAACGGGAAGCCGCGGCGCTCCATGCGATTGCGCATCCGCTCCATCTTGTACTGCATCCGCTCCATCTTGTTCGACCAGCGGTCGTGATGACTCCAGCAACCCATTTTTCTGCTCCCGAGTGTGAAAAAGAGAAGGGCGAGGCCGATCGGCCACCAAATGATGAAACCAAGCACGGTCACGGCGATCCAGCCGGGGTGCCATGGGGAATCGAGCATATGGGGGCGGTAGGGTTCTTCAGCGGGGCCGCGCCATCGATTGACATCTGCGGTGTAGGCCATTTCCCTTCTCCATGACGGCATCACGCCGTTGTGAATGTAAATAACATTTACATACGTAAACCATCGCGAATTTTTGTCAAGCCGGGCGCAAGCCATGCCGGTGGATTTATTTTGGGGTTCCCCACGGACCGGACGGCTGACCAGCCGGCTTTTTATCGGCCGACCCCTGGCCCGACGACCCGCGATCGGTCGGGAAGCCGAGCCCGCGCAGATAAATCAGCACTTCCGCTTCCAGCAGATCTTCCGCCGACATCGGCAGTTTGCGGCGAGCCGCGTCGCCGCGCGCGAACAGCGACGCCACGCCATGCGACATCGACCAGATATGCAGCGCCATCATCAGCGCCGGCGGCCGCGGGGTGCCGGGCGGCGCCAGCGCGGCGAGTCGCTCGGCGGCTGCTCTGATCACTGCGAAAGCGCGTTCGGCCGCAGCCTGCAAGGCTGGATTAACATCGACGGGAAGCCCGGATTCGAACATTGCCGAATAGAATGCAGGCTCCTCGCGCGCGAAGGCGAGATAGGCCTTGCCAACCCGCTCGAACGCCGTGACGGTGTCCGGGCGGCCGTCATCCCAGGCCTGCGACAATGCCGATTCGAATTGCTCGAAGCCGCGCTGGGCGATGCTCGAAAGCAGTTCATCACGGTCGCGAAAATGCCGGTACGGCGCCGCCGGGCTGACGCCCGCCATACGCGCGGCATCGGCAAAGGTGAAGCCGGCCGCGCCTTTTTCCGCAATCAAGCCGAGGGCTGCCTGCAGCAGCGCCTCTTTCAGATTGCCGTGGTGATAGCCGCGCTCGGCGCGGCCCTGTTCCTTGCGCCAGCTCATGTGAAAGGCTTTTACATGAAGCCGGCGCTGATTTGAAGCCCGCGAACCGCAGGCGCGAGTTCAAGCCCCGGATTTCAAATCGAAAACCGGCACCAGCGGGGTTTTCACGGCCTAAAACGGGACCGGAAGCCGGAACGGCGCCCTAGCCGCCCGGTATCGGCAGAACCGGCATGATCTCGATGGCCTCGCCCGGAAAGATCGAAAAATGCGGATGACCCTCGAACATCTTCGCAGCGGCCTCGTGCGAAGCAGCGCGGACAACGGTAAAGGCGGTTAACAGGTTGGTGATATCGGTAACGCCCTGCGAATCGACTTGCTTGGTCTTGCCGAGCGGCCCGCCCATCTCGACGATTGCGGCGTGGTACTTCTCGGCCCACGCCTTCCAGGCCGCCATACCCTGTTGTTGCCTTGCGTTGCGCTCCGTTTCCGGAAGCGCGTTCCAAGCAGTCATTTTTGCGCTGGTCTTGCCGCCAAGGAAGACGGCCAGGAACGTGTCATTCGTGCTCATCGGATTCCTCACATTTGCAGTGCTTGGATCTGGAAGAATTTCCTGAGTTAGCGCGTGGCCGCGCCTTGCTGCAGTTCGGCAAACCCCGCAGCCGCCTCCTGGACGTCGGCCGGGAAGTCGAACATTTCCTGCACCTGGCGGATTTCGATGATCTCGTTGCTGGAGGCCGGGCAACGCTTGGCCCAGGCAATCGCTTCCTCCCGCGACGTCACGTCGATCATCCAGTAGCCGCCCAGCACTTCCTTCAATTCGGCAAACGGACCGTCGGTCACGACGGGCGTGCCGCCGGCGAACGAAACCCGCGCGCCCATCGAGGGTGGGTGCAGCCCATCCAGCGTGATCAGCACGCCGGCCTCCTTCAATGCCTCGTTGTACTTCATCATCGCGGCGACCGCCTCCGCGGGCGGCATGGCGCCCGGCGCGGCGGTCTCGTAGCCCTTCGGAATCATCAGCATCATGAACCGCATTCCGCTCTCCGTTCCTGGTTCAGTTCGACGGGCCCCGGACGAGCCGGTGCCCTCAAAGAAGACGAACAGGAGTTTGCGGCACCGACATGCCCTTTGGAATTATTTTGGAGGTAATGGCCTCCGCGTCCAGGCGTACAGGCTCACCCTCCTCCCGCCAGCGTTTGCGGGCGGTGGGGAGGGTCGAACGTTGTGGCGAATTGCAGGGGGGATGCGAGGCGAGGCTCAATCCTCAGCGGGCTGATGGAGCGAGCTCCAGAAGTCCGCGAATACGCGCGGCGGCTGCGGCGAATCCATCATCCGCTGGGTGAGCAGGATGCCGGTGAGTTGTTCTCCGGGGTCGGAATACCAGGAGGTCCCGTACCCGCCGTCCCAGCCGAACCGGCCGGGCGTGGCATCGCGTTCGTCGAGCTTCTTGAAGACGGACATCCCGAAACCCCAGCTTCTCGACTCGCCCAGGAACAACTGGGATTCCTGCTTGTTTTCCGACGAGATCTGGTCCGTCGTCATCAACTCCACCGACGCCGGCGACAGGATGCGTTGGCTGCCAAGATGGCCACCGTTCAGCAGCATCTGCGCAAAGGCATTGAAATCGTCCGCGGTCGACACCAGCCCCGCGCTGCCATTTTCAAAGACGGGCGGGCTCGAGAATTTGCCGGTCACCGGATAATCGAAGACTTTCAGCTTTTGCGTCGCAGGGTCGCGGGCATAGCTGGTCGCGAACCGATGATGCTTGTCTGCGGGAACGTAGAAGCCGGTATCTTTCATTCCCAACGGTACGAGGATGCGATCGCGCAGGAATTCCCCGAACGTCACGCCGGCCACCCGCGCAATCAGGACGCCAAGGATCTCGGTTCCGGCGTTATACAGCCAGCGTTCGCCCGGCTGATAGATCAGCGGCAGGCTGCCGTAGCGCCGCATCAGTTCGTCCGGTGGAAAGGATGGAAATACCGGCCCTGGCGCAAATCCCGCCTCGGCAATCGCCTTCTGGATCGGGTAGCGATCCGGAAACACCGGAATCATGCCGTAGCCACACCGGAACGTCAGCAGATCGCGAAGCGTGATCGCGCGTCGTGCCGGCATGGTTTGGTTGACCGGCGCATCGACCGCGACCAGCACCTTGCGCCTGGCGAGCTCCGGCAACCATCGATCCACAGGATCATCGAGCTGCAATTTGCCTTCCTCGACCAGGATCATCGCGGCAGCCGCGGTCACCGGTTTGGTCATCGAGGTGATGCGGAAAATGCTGTCGCGCGTCATCGGCGGACCATCGAATGCGAGGCGGCCGATCGCATCGATGTGAACTTCGCCGCGCCGGCTCACCAGCGTCACCAGGCCAGGCATGTCGCCGCTCTCGACATGGCCGGCCATGACGGCGTGAATGCGATTGAGGGTCTTCGAAAGGCCGTCCGCGCTGGTCATCAACATCAACCTTCTCTCGGGAACATTGCAAGGTATGGCTCCGCCTCCTTTAGGACGCGCGCGCAGGATGGTCTACCCTTCAGGGATGGGAATGGGTCGGCGCGCCGCTTCCCGGCGCGACCCACTGTTCGAACATACATAATTGCGCCGCACCGTTGCGGGCCGAGACCAGCATCCGCCTTTCCACACCCGGCCGCCATTGTTCGATCGGGATATCCTTGCGGTCATTCAAGGTCATCACATTCGGCCCTTTGTGTTGCCGGGATTGTGCGGCTATGAAGGCAGACGCTCGCCTTCCGTGCCAGAGACCACGCAACAATCAAACACGATGGAACACGCATGACCACCGCCCCACAAAGAGTTGCCCTGGTGACGGGCGCCGCGCGTGGCATCGGGCTTGCCGTGGCCAGGCGTTTCCTCGCCGAGGGCTGGCGCGTAGCACTGCTCGACATCGAAGCCGAACTGCTGGGCAAGAGCGTGGAAGCGCTGGCGGCTCCCGATCGTACACTCTCGCTGCGTTGTGACGTCTCCGATGCGAAGGCGGTGGGGCGCGCGTTCGCGGAAATCGAGGGCCGGTTCGGCCGGCTCGATGCGCTGGTCAACAATGCCGGGATCGCGGTGTTCGCGCCGCTTCTGGAAACATCCGACGCCGACTGGAGCCGGGTGCTGGAGGTCAACCTCACCGGGCCGTTCCTGTGTACCAAGGCGGCCGTGCCCCTGATGCGCGAACATGGCGGCGGCGCGATCGTCAATATCACTTCGATTTCCGCGGTGCGCGCTTCCACGCTGCGCTCGGCCTACGGCACCAGCAAGGCCGGGCTTGCGCATCTGACAAAACAGCTCGCGGTCGAACTGGCTTCGCTCGGCATCCGCGTCAACGGCGTCGCGCCCGGCCCTGTCGACACCGCGATGGCAAAAGCCGTCCATACCCCGGAGATCCGCGCCGACTATCACGACGCCATCCCGCTCAACCGCTACGGCCTCGAGGAAGAACTGGCGGAAGCCGTGTTTTTCCTGTGCAGCGATCGCGCGAGCTACATCACCGGGCAGATTCTCGCTGTTGACGGCGGCTTCGACGCCGCCGGCATCGGATTGCCGACGCTGCGCGGCGCGCGGCGAAACGGGTAGCTCGATCAGCGGAGATTCACCGCGACAACCCGCCAGCCATTGTCGAGGCGGTCGATCCGCGTCAGCGACAGCGGATCGATCACAAAGCGCAGAGCGGCGTCGGGCGAAAGATCAAGCGCGATGGCGAGCACCGCACGGACCGTGCCGGAATGCACGACCATGACCACGTCGCCCGCCGGCAAGGAAGCAAGGCCGTCGACCGTACGGCCGATCTGATCGACAAAACTTTCGCCGCGCGGCGGGCGGTTGCTCGCCGGCGATTTCCAGAAATCCCGGTAGGCATCGCCAAGCTCCGCAACAAGATCGTCATGGCGTCGCCCGGTCCACGCCCCGAAATCCTGTTCGCGTAAGGCGTCTTGACGGACCGCGTCGAGTCCGAGCGCGGCAGCGGTCTCGCGGGTCCGCCGCGCCGGACTGCAAACCGCGTGAGCCTTCGCCGGCAATCTCGCTTGCAGCGCGGCGAAGGCAGCCGTATCGCCGACGTCCGCCGGCGCATCCGGACCATGGATGGCGCCGCGCGGCCCGTCGACCGGGGCATGACGGACCAGCCAGAGATTTGTCTCGGCGCCCATTTGGCGGACCACGGGCTAGCCCCACCGCGCGGCGAGCAGCAGCAGGATCGCGGTCTCGCCGAGTTGCTCGGCGCCGCCGAGCACATCGCCGGTCTGGCCGCCGATCTGCCGCTGCGCGAGCCACCCCATGGCGATCGCGCAAGCCGCCACCACCAGCGCTGCGCCGAGCGCCTCGCGCCATGGCAGCACCAGCAGGGCAATGAGAAGCGCAAACGCGCCCGCGGTCATGGCCGTTGCGGATTCCGGCCGGCCGGCATTGGCCGCCAGTCCATCCTTGCGCGCATACGGCAGACTCATCGCCATGAACGGCAACACGCCGCGGGCCAGCGCATGTGCCGCGATCAGGCTTTGCACGACAACGCCATCCGGCAGCGCCGCGAGCGCGGAGAGTTTGGCGACAAAGCCCACCATCAGGATCAGCGCGCCATAGGTGCCGAGCCGGCTGTCGCGCATGATCTCCAGTTTCGCCGCGGAATCGCGGCCGCCGCCGAAGCCGTCGGCGACGTCGGCCAGGCCATCCTCATGCAGCGCACCGGTCAGGAGCGCGCTTGCCCCGAGCGCCAGTGCCGCCGCGGCAAGGTCGGGCAGGCCGACCGCGCGCAAGGCGAGACAGAGGAGACCCACCGCGCCGCCGATGGCCGCGCCGACCACCGGGAACATCCGGTGGGCGCGGACGAAATTCTGGGGTGCTGCGCCTTGCGGATGCGGCATCGGCAGCCGGGTCAGAAAGGCGACCGCGGTCCTGAGATCGTCGAGCCAGTCATTCATGATCGATCACCGGCATGATAAGGAGTTTCGGAAATTACAGATTCGCTGACGCGATCGAGAGGGGAATCGCATGCAGTTCGACAGTCTAGACGATATCCGCGCCTTCTGTCGCGACCTGCCCGGCGGCGATGCACGCACGGCCGAAGGCGCCGCCCAGCGGCAACTGGTGCTGACAAAACCGCCGCGAAGTCTCGGCCGTCTCGAAGAACTGGCGATATGGCTTGCGCACTGGCAGCGCCGCGACAATCCACGGCTCGATCTCGTGACGATCGCGGTCTTCGCCGGCAATCACGGCGTGGCCGCACGCGGCGTCTCGGCTTACCCGCAGGCGGTCACCGAACAGATGGTGGCGAATTTTGCCCGCGGTGGCGCGGCGATCAACCAGATCGCCCGGTTGGCCGGTGCCGACCTGCGCGTGGTGCCGATCGAGCTCGATCGTCCGACGGGCGACTTCACGGTGGCGGCGGCGATGGATGGCGATGAATTCTTGAGCGCCGTCGACATCGGATACCGGACCGTGCCGCCCGATTGCGACCTGCTCGCGGTCGGCGAGATGGGCATCGCCAACACCACGACGGCGGCGATGCTATGCGCGGCCTTGCTGGGCGGTGGCGCGGCCCGCTGGGCCGGCCGCGGCACCGGCGTTGACGAGGCGGGGCTTTCGCGCAAGCGCGCGGCAATCGATGCGGGACTTGATTTTCACCGCAATATCCTTGGCGATCCGCTCAATGTGGCGGCGGCACTGGGCGGACGCGAGCTCGCCGGAATTATCGGCGCAATCCTCGCGGCGCGCCGCCATCGAATTCCCGTGCTGCTCGACGGTTTTGTTGCGACCGCGGCGATCCTTCCGCTGACGCGGATTAACGCCGGCATCCTGGATCATTGCCAGGCCGGGCACGTTTCGGCCGAATCCGGCCATCGTGCACTGCTCGGCGAACTCGGGCTCGAGCCGCTGCTCGATCTCGGCATGCGGCTCGGCGAAGCCTCCGGCGCGGGCGTCGCCATCCTCCTGCTCCGCGCGGCGCTTGCCTGTCACACCGGGATGGCGACCTTCACCGAGGCCGGCGTTTCCGGCGCAGACAAGTGATGGAACCTTGGCGCACCAATTGCCGTTTGACCAGCTGGCCCGGTCAAACGCATCCGGAGGCTTCGCCGATGCCACGAATGGCAATCCTGAGAGCTATCCTTTTCGCTGTGGTCGCTTGCGCGCTCGTCCTGTCGCCGGCACAGGCAGAGGTGCGCATCCTTGCGAGCCCCGGCGGACAGGTCGGCCCGTTTCTCGACCTGTTCGAGCAGGTGCGCGCTTCGGGCGAACGCGTCGTGATCGACGGTCCCTGCCTTTCGGCCTGCACGCTGGTGCTGAGCCTGGTGCCGAACCAGCGCATCTGCGTGACGCGCCGGGCGGTGCTGGGATTTCATGCCGCGCGGTCGATCGACCGGCGCGGCCGGATGTATGCCGAGCCGCAGGCTTCCGAACTTGTGCTGCAGGCCTATCCCGCCGCGGTGCGGGGCTGGATTCGCCACCGCGGCGGACTGACCTCGCGGTTGCTGCTGCTGCGCGGACGCGAACTCGCAGCGATCTATCCAACGTGCCGATGACGGTAATCCAAGCCAACCCCGCACGGCGCGCCGATTGGATCTCGAGTCGCGTTCCGTTTAATGGCCCTCCAGCGGACAGTTGACCATCCAGGGGATGCCGAACTGATCGACGCACATGCCGAATCCCTTGGAAAAAAACGTTTTGCCGAACGGCATGTTCGCGCTGCCGCCCTCCGACAACGCCTTGAACTTGCGCTCGGCGTCTGCGGGATCCTTGACCGTCAGCGAAACCGAAAAGCCCTGCGGTTTATGGAAGTGTTCGGGAGGCGCGTCGGACGCCATCAATACCTCGCCATCGATCGAAATCCGGGCGTGCATGATTTTCTTCTTGCGTTCCGGCGGCGTCGGCATCTCTTCCGGAGCTTCTTCATTTCTCAACATCATCTCGATCCTGCCGCCGAGCACCTTTTCGTAGAACTTGAAGGCCGCTTCGCAATTGCCGTCATAGAACAGATAGGGATTGACCTGCATCTCTTCCTCCATGGTGATGAATGCCTGGAATAGGTCCGGCTATTTCTCGGTAAGCTTTTTCAGATTGGCGAGGCCGATCTCGAAATCCTTGCCGATCATGCTGTCCATGTTCATGAACACCTGCATCACCTTGGAAATAAAGGGCGCAGGGCCATGCATGACCCAATTGATGTTCGTTGTAGCGGCATCGCCCTGTGGCAGGATGGTGAACTCGGCGGTGTTGTGGGCTTCGAACGGTTTGAAGAAGTCGAGCCTGATGACGATTTTGGACGGCGACGACGCATCGAGAATTTCCATGCGGCCGGAGCCGACATTTTTGTTTCCGTCCCACGCGTAGACGGCACCCTTGCCGCTTTCGGCCCCGCTAAAGGTGCGCTTCATCGCCGGATCCTTGTTTTCCCAGGGCGACCAGCTTCCCCACTGATGAAAGTTGCTGATCAGCGGGAAAAGTCTCTCCGGGGATGCTTTCACCACGGCCGCGCGCCGGACGCTGAAAGTATCCGGCTTGGTCGCGGCGAGGACGAGTATGATCACGATGGCGATCGCAAGCACGATGGCGATGATGGTAATGCTCTCGAACATGAGTGGTTCCCTCTTTTCGTGATTATCAGTCAGTTTCGCAGCAGCGTTAATCCGCGCATTTTTCTGTAGCGCAACCAGAGCCCGCCCCTCACCGTCACGCCGGGATAAAATCCGGACAGAATGTGGCTGAACAACGGACTGCCTGTCCGTACGAACGACGCCATCGCGCCGGCGAGGTAGCCCGTCAGCAGCAAGGGCGCGATAATCGGGGTCGGCGGGAGCGCGCAGAGGCCGGCGCAGAAAACAGCGATGACGCCCAGACTCCGCGCAAGACCCTCGCTCGCACCATAGCCGATCCGATCCATCGCTTCCGTGACAATCCGCCACGGCGCCAGCTTGATGATGCCATCAAGCAGCAGGAATAAAATCTGGATGGTCTGCATGTTCATCTCTCGTGCCCTTCGTCAAAGCGCGTTCATGACCTAGAGACGAACGGAGGAGGCGCGAATCGACAAGTGCCGAATTATTTTTTTGCGGCGCTTGTTCCGCGCGGCTGGCTGTCGCGGATCAGGCGGTCGAGATGCATCCGGATATGGGCGGCCTCAGCCGAGGTATTGGCGAGCGCGATGGCGCGGTCGAACGCCACGCGGGCCTCCTCGTTGCGGCCCAGTTGCATCAGGAACGCGCCGCGGACGCCAAAGAAATGAAAATAGTTGGAGAGGCGCTCGCCGAGGGGCTCGATCATTTCGAGCGCCGCTCCGGCCCCGCGCACCTTGGACACCGCGACCGCACGGTTGAGCGTGACCACCGGAGACGGCTGCATGATTTCCAGCGTCCCGTAGAGCAGATCGATCTGGGCCCAATCGGTGTCTTCGGGTTTTGCCGCACGGGCATGCAGGGCGGCGATCGCCGCCTGAACCTGATAGGGTCCGCTGCGCCGATGGCGCATCGCCTTGTCGATCAGCGCCAGTCCCTCCGCGATCATTTTCTCATTCCAGAGCGTGCGATCCTGATCGTCGAGCAGCACCAGTTCGCCGACCGCGTCGAACCGCGCCGCGGCGCGGGCATGTTGCAACAAGAGCAGCGCCGTCAGGCCCATGATCTCGGGCTCGCTCTGGAACAGCCGCAGCAGCAGCCGCGCGAGCCGTATCGCCTCCTCGCACAGCGGCTGCCGAATCTCGGACGTATCGCCGCTGGCGGAATAACCCTCGTTGAAAATCAGGTAGATCATCGCAGCGACGGCGGACAGTCGCTCGGAGCGTTCCACGGCGCCCGGCGTCTCGAACGGCACGCCGGCATCCGCCACGCGCGCCTTGGCGCGGGTGATGCGCTGCTCCATCGCGGCTTCCGAGACCAGGAAGGCACGCGCAATCTGCTTCACGGTCAGGCCGGAGACGATGCGGAGCGCAAGCGCGATCTGCTGCGTCGCCGGCAGGTCCGGATGGCAGCAGATGAATAACAGCCGCAAGATGTCGTCGCGATAATGCGAGCCATCGAGCCGTTCGGCGAGCGCCTCCTCGGCATCGTCGAGATCGGAGATCGCCTCGTCCTCGGGCAACGCCTCCTGCCTGCGGGTCCGGCGCACTTCATCGATCGCGACGTTGCGTCCGACCATGATCAGCCAGGCCGCCGGGTCGCGCGGCGGGCCGTTTTGCGGCCAGCTCTTCAGCGCGCGAAGACAGGCGTTCTGGAAAGCTTCCTCGGCGGTATCGAGATTGCGGAAATAACGCAAAAGCGCGCCGACCGCCTGGGGACGCGCCGAGGTCAGCGCGGCATCGACCCAGGCGGTATCGGTCACGGCTGCACGCTCCCGGCGTTGAACAGGCCGACCGGACGAATCTCGTAGGCCCCGCCGGGATTGGCGGCGCCGAGATCACGCGCCACCTCGAGCGCCTGGTCGAGGCTTTCACAGTCGACGACGTAGAAGCCGAGCAGTTGCTCCTTGGTTTCGGCGTAGGGGCCGTCGAGCACCACCGGCGGATCGTCCTTGCGCAGCGTCGTCGCCGCGGTGGTCGGCAACAGCCGCGCCACCGGGCCGAGCCGGCCCTGTTTTTGCAGCTTGTCCTGCACGACGGCGAGCCTGGTCATGACGGCGGCGTCCTGTTCCCTGGTCCAGGAACCGACCAGGTCCTCATCGTGGTAGCAAAGGATGGCGTAAAGCATCGGCTAGGTTTCCTCTTTGGTACTATGACGAACGAGTATGCCCGGGCCCGACGGCTGAACGGAAATATTTTGTGCCGGAAGCACGGGCCGGTAAAGTCGCCCCGAGTTTCCCGGTAGAAGGCAAAATTGCGATGAATAAAGGCACACTCGCCCTGCTCATTCACGGCGGGACCGAAAACTGGTCGCCGGCACGCTGGAAGCGCCGGTTTGACGAGGCCTGCGGGGATCGCAGGGTCTGGCTGCTACCGGAGGGGAATGGCGACCCCGCCGATGTCCATTACGCCGCGGTCTGGAAGCCGTCCCCGGGCGAGCTTGCGGCATTCCCCAACCTGCGCGTCATTTTCAATCTGGGCGCGGGCGTCGATGCGCTGATGGCCGACCGGTCGCTGCCGAAAGTGCCGCTGGTTCGCGTCGCGGTCGGCGATCTTACCCATCGGATGACGGAATATGTCGTGCTGCATGTGCTGATGCACCATCGGCAGGAACTCTACTTGCGCGCCAGCCAGCGCGAAAAACGCTGGCAGCCGAAATTTCAATGGCCGGCCGGCGCCATTTCGGTCGGCATCATGGGCCTTGGCACGCTCGGATCAGATGCGGCCGGCGTATTGAGACGGCTCGGCTTTCGCATGGCGGGCTGGAGCAACAGTCCCAAGACGATCGCCGGCATCGAATGCTTTCACGGCAAGGGCCAACTCGATGCATTCCTGAAGCGGACCGACATTCTGGTCTGCCTGTTGCCGTTGACGCCGGATACGCGGCACATCCTCAATCGCGATCTGTTCGGCAAGCTGAACCGAAACGGCCCGATGGGTGCGCCGGTCGTGATCAATGCCGGACGGGGCGGGCTGCAGAACGAGGCCGACATCCTGGCGTGCCTCGATGACGGAACGCTCGGCGCCGCATCGCTCGATGTCTACGCCACCGAGCCGCTTCCACCCGATAGCCCGTTCTGGACGCATCCGAGGGTCGTGCTGACACCCCACAACGCCGCCGACACCGATCCCGACGAAATATCGCGGTACGTCGCGCGCCAGATCGCGCGCTTTGAAGCCGGCGGCACGCTTGAGAATGTCGTCGATCCCGCGCGCGGGTATTAGTGGCTGGTTGCTCCGCATATCACGTCAATCGCGCCCTTCGCGATCGCTTCCAGCTCCTTGCGCGGCACGCGCGCCCGCGCGCGGATGGCGATGGTGTGGATGGTTGCGGATGCGAGTTGCGCTAGCACTTCGGGATCGGCGGCCGCAGGCAATTCGCCCTTCTCCTTGGCAAGGCGGAAGCAGGAGGCAAAGGCCTGGTCGAGTTCGGCAAATCCCTCCAGCACCATCGCGCGGATTTCCGCATCCGCCACGGCCTCGGAGGCCGCCGTCATCACGGTGAAGCAGCCGCGCGGGCCCGCTTCGCCCGAGAGATATATGTCGAGCGCCACCGCATAGATCCGTTCCAGACGCCGGCGGATCGGCATCTCCTGCCTGAAGATATCGCGCATCGCGGCGCGGGCATCGTCGCGATAGCGCTGGTAGCTCTTGATGTAGAGCTCGCGCTTGTCGCCGAACGCGCCGTAGAGACTTGGGCGGTTCATGCCGGTTGCGGCGCTGAGATCGTCGAGCGAAGTCGCCGCAAACCCATCCTTCCGGAACAAATCGAGCGCCTTGCCGAGTGCGATTTCAGGCTGATAGGCGCGCGGACGCCCACGGCGCTTCGGCTCCGGCGCATCGGGCCCGGAGGCTGGCGGCTTTTTCCTTTTTTGTACCATTTCGCAAATAATCCTTGACGCAAGATATATTATGCGAAACAGTATAAAAAACAATCGCCCGCGAAAATTCCCATGCCAAACCGCCAAGGAGGCACCAATGGACCTGTATTTCTCGCCCCTCGCCTGCTCGCTGGCGACAAGAATCGCACTTTACGAGGCGGGAGCTGATGCCAACTACCTCGAGGTCGATCCGAAGACCAAGGTGGTGCAGAAGGACGGCTCGGATTTTCGCGAAGTGAACCCGCTTGGGCTGGTGCCGACCCTTCGCACCGACGAGGGGCTGGTGCTGACCGAGAACGCCGCCATCCTGCAATATGTCGCCGATCGCTTTCCGCAGGCCGGCATCTCAACGGGACCCGGCATGGAGCGCAGCCGGCTGCACCAATGGCTCTGCTTCATCGGCACCGAGCTGCACAAGGGTTTGTTCGTGCCGGTGCTCGACAGGAATGCGCCGCCGGAAGTGAAGACCTACATCCTCGGCAAGAACCTTTCACGGCTCGACTATCTCGAAAACTACCTCAAGGGCCGCGAATTCCTGCTCGACCATTTCAGCGTCGCGGACGCCTATCTCGTCACCATCATCAACTGGACCATGGCCACCCCGCCGATCGAACTGGCGAAGTGGCCGACGGTGAAGGCGTATTACGAACGGCTGCGCGCACGTCCGAGCATCGCCAAGGCAGTCGCCGAAGAGTTCGAATTGTACAAGGCCGAAATCGCGCGCCACAAGGCGGCGGCGTAGGTCCACACGAATCGTTTCTCTTTCTCTCTCCCTTGGCTTCCTCTCGCCTCTCTTTGCGGGAAGTCGTAGGGCCGGGGTCGCCGTCCTAGACGTTCCGCTGCTGACTGGCGGGGCCCTTCTCGGTCGGAAATATGCTCTCGTATATCGCCCGTGCCTCTCGAATTAGACGGATCCGCTCGAGTGCGGATTTCGGGATAAACTGTATGACGTCGCCCATGACGTGTGCTCCAAGGCCGGCAAAAACATTCCGCCAACACCTGGTCTTGGATCTTCAGAATTGGAAGACCCGTGCTCATCACGAGTAAGTTGTTCTGGATGGATAGGCTCCGGTGAAAACCCCACCTCCGGGAGGCGAAAGGAACCGGAAAATTTTCATCGGCCTCGCGGCTACGCGCTTACCCAATCCCTCCCCGGTAAGGGGGAAACTCACGAAGGCGCGGATATAGCGACATTGTCGATTCTTCAAAATGGGCCGTCACTCAATCCCGGCACATCGGCCGGCCGCGGGCCGGGTGCGGGCCAGTGAAAGCGGCGGTCTTTTTCAGCAATGGCGACATCGTTGATGCTGGCCTCGCGCCGGCGCATCAGGCCATGTTCGTCGAACTCCCACTGCTCGTTGCCGTAGGAACGATGCCATTGCCCGGCACCGTCGTGCCATTCATATTGAAAGCGCACCGCGATACGATTCTGATCGAACGCCCAGAGATCCTTGATCAGGCGATAGTCGAGTTCCCTCGCCCATTTGCGGGTGAGGAACGCAACGATCGCGGCGCGCCCCTGAAAAAATTCGGAGCGGTTGCGCCAGCGGCTGTCCTCGGTATAGGCCAGCGCGACACGCTCGGGATCGCGCGAATTCCAGGCGTCTTCCGCCATGCGGGCCTTTTGTGCGGCGGTTTCCCGGGTGAATGGCGGCAGCGGCGGGCGCGACATGGTGACCTCAGCTGTTGATGATGCCGCCAGTCTATCGCAGAGCGTCGCGGAGTCGATGGCCGTCCGCCTATCGGCCGATAGCTGGAGCCTATCGGCTCTGGTTCTCGTCTTGACGCGTTTTCTTGACGTGAACCGGCATCACCCCGCATCAAGTGCGGGGCTGGCTTTCGCGCTATGTCAAATCAGCCTTCATCAACTGCCGCAGCGATTTCGGGATCGGCTGCGCCCGCCCCTCGCTGATGAAGGCGACACGCACCTGCGCCTTTACCAGTACATGCTCGCCGCGCCGCACTTCCTGCGCCAGCGTAATCGAGGCGCCCTTCACCGCGACGGGCCACGTCACCACGTCGAGCACGTCGTCCATCCGCGCCGGCTTGAGAAAGTCGATCTGCATCGAGCGCACCACGAAGGCAAACCCCGGGGTCTCGGCTTGCGCCTCCGCGAACAACGCATGCTGCTCGGCGCCCATCAGCCGCAGATGATTGGTGCGGCCGCGCTCCATGAAGCGCAGATAATTGGCGTGATAGACGATACCGGAGAAGTCCGTGTCCTCGTAATAGACGCGGACCTGCATATGATGACGGCCGTCGCGGATCTCGCCGTCGAGGGGCAACATTGCCTCAGCCATTTCCCGCGCCCCTCCCCGCGGAGGCCAGCGGCAATACATGGTCGCGGGTCAGCGGCGCCAGCAGGATATCGGGAGGCGCGGAGGGATCGATCCAGATCGTCTCGTCAATCTCGCGGCACGGCGTGATATCGCCGGTCACATCGATCCCGTAGAGGCTTGCTTGCACCCGATAGCCCGGCTCATTGGCGGCGATGGCGTCGAACTCGCCGAGCGGCCGGATCGAGCTTCGAACCACACCACATCCGAGTTCCTCCGCGATCTCGCGCGAGAGCGCGGCGATGTCATCTTCGCCCGCGTCGCGTTTGCCGCCGGGCTGCATGAACGCAGCCGTACCGCGCTTGCGCACCAAAAGCACCCGGCCCGCATCATCGCTTATCAGCGCCGCGACGATCCTGATCGTGCCGGTATCCATCACTCGTCCTCGCTCCCGCTCCCGAACAATCCGAATTGCGCCGGGTCGCGCACGGGCTCGGCCAGGCCGAGATGCCGGAAGGCATGCGAAGTCAACAGCCTCCCGCGCGGGGTGCGCTGCAGATAGCCGCACTGAATCAAATACGGCTCGATGATGTCCTCGATCGCATCGCGCGGTTCCGACAGCGCCGCCGCCATGGTTTCCACGCCGACCGGACCGCCGCCGTAATTCATCGCGATGGTCGTGAGATAGCGCCGGTCCATGGCGTCGAGGCCGGCGGCATCGACCTCCAGCGCGCTCAGCGCGTTGTCGGCAATCGCGCGATCGATCGAGGCCGCATCCGCCGCCGAAGCGAAATCCCGCACCCGCCGCAACAGCCGTCCCGCGATGCGAGGCGTGCCGCGGGCGCGGCGGGCGATCTCGTTGGCGCCATCCGGTGTCATGCCGATCTGGAGCACGCGGGCGCCACGGGTCACGATCTTTTCCAGTTCTTCCTCGGTGTAGAAATTAAGCCGCACCGGAATGCCGAAACGGTCGCGCAGCGGATTGGTCAGAAGCCCTGCGCGGGTTGTCGCGCCGACCAGCGTGAATTTTGCGAGCTCGATCTTGACCGAGCGCGCCGCCGGTCCTTCGCCGATGATGAGGTCGAGCTGGAAATCCTCCATCGCCGGATACAGCACTTCCTCCACGGCCGGGCTCAAGCGATGGATTTCGTCGATGAACAGGACGTCGCGTTCTTCGAGATTGGTCAGGAGCGCGGCGAGATCGCCGGCCTTGGCGATCACGGGCCCGGAGGTGGCGCGAAAGCCGACGCCGAGTTCGCGCGCGACGATCTGCGCCAGCGTGGTCTTGCCGAGACCGGGAGGGCCGACGAACAGCACATGGTCCAGCGCCTCGTTACGTTTCCGCGCGGCCTCGATGAAGATCGAGAGATTCTTGCGCGCCTGCGCCTGGCCGACGAACTCCGACAACAATTGCGGGCGCAGCGCGGTATCGCCGACATCATCGGCGCGGCGCTCGGGCGTCACGATGCGGGAGGGCGGGGTCACTTCGCCAGCTCCTTCAGCCCGAGCCGGATGAGTTGCGCGGTCTCGGCATTTTCACCGGCGCTGCGCGAGGCCGCGGCAATCGCGGCCGCCGCCTGCGGCTGGCCGTAGCCGAGATTGACCAGCGCCGAGATGGCATCGGTGACCGGGCGCGGCGCGCGATCATTGTCGATCGCGCCTGAAAGATGCACCAGCGCCGGATCGACATTGGCAAAGTGAGGCGCCTTGTCCTTCAATTCGGTGACGATGCGCTCGGCCACTTTCGGGCCGACGCCCGGCGTGCGCGTCACCGCGGCCTTGTCGCGCAGCGCGATCGCATTCGCAAGTTCCGCCGGCGGCAAGGTACCGAGCACCGCAAGCGCCACCTTGGCACCAACGCCCTGCACCGTCTGCAGCAGCCGAAACCATTCACGTTCGACATCGCTCCTGAAGCCGAACAGTTTGATCTGATCCTCGCGCACATAGGTCTCGATCGAGAGCACCGCGGCCTCGCCGGGCGACGGCAGCGCCTGCAACGTACGGCCTGAGCAATGCACCTGATAGCCGACGCCACCGACGTCGAGGATGACGAAATCCTCGCCGTAGGAATCGATCAGGCCTTTGAGTTTGCCGATCATACCTCCACCACCCTCAATCGCAGTGCCGTGCTCTGGCGGTGATGCGCGTGCGTGATGGCGATGGCGAGCGCGTCCGCGGCATCGGGAGATTTCGGCTCGGCCTTCGGCAGCAATATTTTCAGCATCGCCAGGATCTGGTTCTTGTCGGCGTGGCCGGCACCGACCACGGTCTTCTTCACCTGGTTCGGCGCATATTCCGCCACCGAGATTCCGAACATCGCCGGCGCCAGCATCGCCACGCCGCGCGCCTGGCCGAGCTTCAGCGTGGCGACGCCGTCCTTGTTGACAAAGGTCTGTTCGACGGCGGCTTCGGCCGGCTTCAAATTGCCGAGCACGGTAGCAAGCCCCTCATGGATCGCCAGCAGGCGGCTTGCCAGCGGCAGGCCGTCGGGCGGTTCCACCGAACCGCAACCGACATAGACCAGACGGTTGCCCTCGATCTCGATCACGCCCCAACCCGTGCGGCGCAAGCCGGGATCGATGCCAAGAATGCGGACGGGCTGGCGAATCGGCTGGGATGTCATGGGGCAATTTATACCCCATGCCGGAGTCTCACGCCTAGCGTACCTCGTCGTCATACCCCGCGAAAGCGGGGTGTCCAGTACGCCGAGACGGCTGCGATAAATCTCGAATTCGCGGAATGCCGGATCGCCCGGTCACCCAGAGGAGAAGACGCGCTTCGCGCTTTTGCCGGGCGACGACTGCGGAGAATGGCGCGACACACGGGACACTATTCACCCGCCCATCTTGGCGACCAGCGCGTCCGAAACCTCGAAATTGGCATAGACGTTCTGCACGTCGTCATGCTCGTTCAACAAATCGATCAGCTTCAAGAGCTTCTCGCCGGTCTCGTCGTCGACCGAAACCGTGTTTTGCGGCTTCCAGGTCAGCGCCGCCTTGCGGGCCTCGCCGAATTTCGCCTCCAGCGCCCTGGCGACTTCGCGGAAGGTTTCCTGCGAGGCGTAGATCTCGTGGCCGTTCTCGCTTGACACGACGTCGTCGGCGCCGGCCTCGATCGCCGCCTCCAGCATCGCATCGTCGGAAGCAACCTTGGCGTCGTACTCGATGATGCCGGTGCGATCGAACATGAACGCGACGGAACCGGATTCGCCGAGATTGCCGCCCGACTTGGTGAAGTAGGAGCGGATGTCGGACGCGGCGCGGTTGCGGTTGTCGGTCAGCGCCTCGACGATCACGGCGACGCCGCCCGGACCATAGCCCTCGTAACGAATCTCGTCGTAGTTCTCGCTGTCCCCGCCGATCGCCTTCTTGATGGCGCGCTCGATATTGTCCTTCGGCATGTTCTCCTGGCGCGCCGCGATCACGGCAGCGCGCAGGCGCGGGTTCATGGCGGGATCGGGCGTTCCAAGTTTCGCAGCTACCGTGATTTCCCGCGCAAGCTTGCCGAACACTTTCGATTTCTGGGCATCCTGCCGGCCCTTGCGGTGCATAATGTTCTTGAACTGGGAATGTCCGGCCATGCGTTTCTTTCGGGATTCGTCCGGGATGGTTTGGGTGGAAAGCGCGGCGTTATAGGCCGGTGATTTGCCAAAATCAAAGATTTGCCTGCGTTTTCGGTAATGCAGTAGTGCCCGCTGCCCTCAAAAGAGGCAATTATTAACCCTGATTTCATGACGCAATGGGACGATACCGGCTGCATTTTGAAATTTTGCCGGGAGAACCCATGGCGTTTGGTTTGTTCAGGAAGCGCCGGCCGGAAACGCCCGCGCCGGCTCTCGAGCCGCAGACGGCGAAGCCCGCGGCGATTGCCGAGGTTGCCGGCGGTTCGGACGCCGATTCCGCCAGGCAGATTCTCGAATTGCTCGAGCTGGAACTCGGCGGAATGATCCGTCAGCTCGAGCGCGCGGCCGGTTCGGTCGCCGGCGGCGCCGAAGCGACCGCGGCGACGCTTTCCACCATTCGCCAACGTACCGACGCGCTCAGCGGACGCACCAGCGCCGCGAAAACCACCGCGACCACCTTCTCGCACGCCGCCGACAAGTTCACCCATTCGGCGGAAGGCATCGGATCGCAGGTGCGCGACGCGAGCCAACTCGCCGATCAGGCGAGCGCCGCAGCCCGGGAAGCCAGCCTCAATGTCGACCGGCTCAAGGAGTCCTCGGCCGCCATCGGCAACGTCGTCAACCTGATCTCGCAGATCGCCAGGCAGACGACGCTGCTCGCGCTCAACTCGACCATCGAGGCGGCGCGGGCCGGCACCGCCGGGCGCGGCTTCGCCGTGGTCGCCTCCGAGGTCAAGGCGCTCGCGGTGCAAACCCAGGACGCCACCGAAGAAATCAAGAAGAAGATCGACGCGCTTCAGAAGGATGCCGCCGGCTCGGTCGACGCCGTGCACCGGATCTCGCAGGCGATCGAGGCGATCCGCCCGGTTTTCGAGAACGTCAACGGCGCGGTGACCGAGCAGAACCAGACCACCAGCGAGATCTCCGACAACGCCGCCACCGCGTCGCATTTCATCGTCTCGGTCGGCGACAGTGCCGCCGAGATCGACAGTGCGGCCAGGCAAGCCGAGGTCCATGGCGAGCAGGTCGCCGGCGCCGGCAAGGCCGTCACCATGTTCGCGCAAAAACTCAAGGCCCGCTGCGCGGTGCTGCTGGGCCAGGACCTTCACGCCAGCCGGCGCAAGCGCGAACGTCTGCCGTGCAATCTCAAGATTGAAATCCAGACCGCGCGCGGTCCGGTCGCTGCATCGGTCTACGAGATTTCCCTTGAAAGCATCCTGATCTGCGGCGCGGAAGCGGAGACACTGCCGCTGCACCAGACCCTCAATGCCACGGTGGAAAACATCGGCGCGTGCAGGATTCGCACCGGCGAGAAATCGAAAGCGGGCGTGCAGGCGGTTTTCGAGGCGCCGGATGCCCAGCTGACGGAAAAAATCGAAGACAGACTGTGGTCGATCCACGACGAGAATACCGAATTCGTCACCCGCGCCATGGAAGCCGGCACGGCGCTGACCAGGATGTTCGAGGACGCCGTCGCCCGCGGTGCCATCTCGATCGAAGACATGTTCGACACCGATTACGTCGAGATACAAGGCACCAACCCGCTGCAGCACCGCACCCGCATCCTGGACTGGGCGGATCGCACCTTGCCCGCGTTTCAGGAGGCCTTCCTCGCCAGGGATCCGCGGATGGTGTTCTGCGTGATGATCGACCGCAATGGCTACCTGCCGGTGCACAACAAGATCTATTCCCATCCACAACGTCCCGGCGACGTCGCCTGGAACACGGCCCACAGCCGCAACCGCCGCATCTTCAACGATCCGGCCGGGCTGGCCGCCGGTCGCAACCAGCGCTCCTATCTGATCCAGAGTTACGCCCGCGACATGGGCAACGGCAAAACCGTCATGATGCGCGAGATCGATGTGCCGATCCGCGTCAATGGCCGGCACTGGGGCGGGTTCCGCACAGCATACAAGCTTTGAGCATGAATTAATCATCGAATGATTGACCCGAAGGATTTGCAGCAATGTCGGTCGCACAGCCAATCAAGTTGGAAAGCGCGGCAACCGTGCCCTCGGACGCCGAACACCTCGTCGATCAGCTTTCGAACCGGATCGGCGGGCTCGGGGTCGAACTCGCGGACGTCGCAGGAAACCTGCAGGAAGTAGCCGGCCGCGTTTCGACCCAATCCGGCCGTTTCGGGAATCTGCAGAAGACCGCCGAAACGATGGTTTCCGCCAACCACGCTATCGCAACGGCATCGCAGGCGGTGCAAACCGCGACATCCGCCGCCGTCGGCGACATCACGCAGTCGCGCGCCGTGGTGGAGACGGCGGTGCAGCATATCGCCGAACTGATCGAAGCGGTTGGCCGCATCGAGCAGCGCCTCGGCGCGGTCGGAACCGCGCTCGCGCAGGTCGCCAAGGTGTCGGGCTCGATCGAGGCGATTGCGAAGCAAACCAACCTCCTGGCGCTGAACGCGACCATCGAGGCCGCCCGCGCCGGCGATGCCGGACGGGGCTTTGCCGTCGTCGCCAGCGAAGTGAAGGCGCTGGCCGAAGCGACGCGCCAGGCGACGCATCTGATCGGCAACACCGTCCGCGATCTCGATGGTCAGGTCGGCAGTCTGATCGGCGAGAGCGGCGATGCCTCGCTGCGGGCGAAGAACGCCGGCGAGGGCGCCGGGCAGATCCAGGGCATTATCATTCGCGTTCAGGACGGCTTCACCGCGGTCGGCCAGGAGATCGACGGGGTCGCCAAGGCGGCGACTTCCAATCTCGCCCACTGCGACATGGTGATCGACGAACTCGGCAATCTCGCCAAGGGCGTCGATCTGTCCTCGATCGATCTCAAGCACGCCGACGACCGGGTCGCCAGGCTGCTCGACCTGTCCGAGAACCTCATCGAATTGATCGCCGATAGCGGCGTGGAAACGTCGGACGCGCCACTGATCCGCGTCGTGGTCGACACCGCGAAGCAAATTTCGGCGGCCTTCGAGGCGGCGATCGAACGCGGCGACATCCGCCTCGATCAGTTGATGGACGAGAACTACCGCGAAATTCCGGGCACCAACCCCAAGCAATACTTGACCGCCTATGTCGAGTTCACCGACCGGATCTTGCCGCCGATCCAGGATCCGCTTCAGAAGGCCGACCCACGCATCGTATTCTGCGTGGCGTGGGCCAAGGGCGGCTATCTTCCCACCCACAATCCGAACTACCGGCTGCCACAGGGGCCCGACCCGGTCTGGAACAACGCGAACTGCCGCAACCGGCGGCTGTTCAACGATCGGGCGGTAAAGAAGGTGGCGGCGAACACCAAGCCGTTTCTCCTGCAGACCTACCGGCGCGACATGGGCGGCGGCAATTTCGTCCTGATGAAGGACCTCTCGTCGCCGATCTACGTCCGCGGCTGCCACTGGGGCGCGTTCCGCATGGGCTTTCGGCAGTCGTGAGCCGGGCAAGTTCGGCTCTCCTTGCCTGGACGCGTTTTCTTTGCATGAACCGGTACCCACTTCGCTCGAAAACGCCCTAGCCAGACTTGGCGCCGTCGCCGATGGCGGGCGCGATCCGGTGGGCGGCCGCAAGACCGCCCAACGCAAGGATGGTGAACACCGCGCCCGCGAGGAACGTGCTCTCGGGCCCGATGTGCTCCCACAATTCTCCCGCGAGCACGCTGGCGACCAGAAGCGCCAGTCCGCCGAGCAGGTTGAACATCCCATAGGCCGTGCCGCGCAACTCCGCCGGAGCGGTGTCCGCCACCAGAGTGGCGAGCAGCCCTTGCGTGAATCCCATGTGCAATCCCCACAGGGCTACGCCGGCGGCAACGCCGGCAAGACCGTTCGTGAACGCGAACACAAGGTCGGCCGCGACCAGGAAGCCGAAGCCCACGCTGAGAAGGGTGATGCGATTGACGCGATCCGACAACGCGCCGGCTGGATAGGCCGCGAATGCGTAGACGAGATTCATCAACACCAGAACCAGCGGCACGAGCGTCACCGGCAGACCGACAGCCTGGGCCCGAAGGATCAGGAAGGCCTCGCTGAACCGCGCCAGCGAGAACACCACCGCGATGGCGACAACAAACCAGTAAGCCAGGCCAAGGCGCCTCAGCTCGGCGGCACTCAAAGGCGAGCGAACCCTGCGGAGCCCGGCCGGCCGCTCCGGTTCATCGACCGCGAAGACCAGCAGCGCCACGCAGAGAAACGCCGGAATAACCGCGACCCAGAACACGGTGCGAAAATTATTCGCCGTCAGCCACATCAGGCCGATGGCCAAAGCCGGGCCAAGAAAGCCGCCTGCGGTATCAAGCGATTGACGCAGCCCGAAACTCGCCCCGCGCGAATTCGCAGGGGTAATGTCGGCGATCAACGCGTCCCGAGGCGCGCCGCGGATACCCTTGCCGATGCGGTCGACGAAGCGCGCGGCGACCAGCCAGCCGACCGACGGCGCGAGCGGAAAGACCGGCTTGGTGAATGCCGCCAATCCATAGCCGATGACGGCGAGCAATTTGCGCTTGCCCAGCCAGTCCGAGATCGCGCCGGAAAATACCTTGGTGATCGAGGCGGTCGCTTCGGCGATCCCTTCGATAAAGCCAACCGTCACCATCGAGGCACCCAGCACCTGGACAAGATAGACCGGCAGAAGCGCGTGAATGATCTCGGAGGAAGTGTCCATCAGGAGCGAGACGAAGCCGAGCGCCCACACGGCGCTCGGAATTTCGCGAAGCCGGGAAAACCGGGGCTCGGCGTGATGGCTGTTGTTGTTCACCATGGCTTCCCGCTTGCCGGGGTTGAGGACAAATCCAGACACAGGACGCGATGTCGTCGTTTGTTCATTCGCGCGCTCTATAAATGCCGGAACTGGCGAATTTACCAGTCGGGAGTTTGAAAGGAGCGGTGAGCATCCGGAACTCGACGAGCTGCAGGCCGCCTGCAGGGAAGCGGTCGAGGCCTGGATATCAGCCATTCGCAGGGAGGAGCAGCTTGCTTCCGTGAACCACGATGTGGCCGACGTCGACAAGTGGGAGGCCGCGCATTTCGAAGAGGACGAGATGCGGGCCAAGGTGAAGGACGCGAAGGCGAACTACGAAGACGCATTGCGAGAGAAGTTCTTCGGGTTTTAGAGTTGCTCGTTTCCGATTCGATTTTCAAATAGCCACCGTCATTGCGAGCCAACGGGTCGGCGCGGAGCGCCGCCCGATGACAGGCTCCGCGAAGCAATCCATTTCGACGCGCAAAAGAAAGCATGGATTGCTTCGTCGCTTTCGCTCCCTTGCGCAAACGCTTCGCGTTTGTCGCCGGCAATGACGTTGGACATGGGTTCGCCTTCTCGCGACGCGGATGGCGCCCGAGCTCTGCTGCGACATCGCCCCTTGAAAGACAGAGGGCGCAGGGAATGCCGGGTGCCCGCCGCACCCGCAGCCGCGCGTGGTGTAGAAAACACGCGCGTTAGTCACCACGAGTACGCCGGAAAACACCCGGCATTCCCCGCGCAATGGTTTTAACGGTTTCCTTCGTGCTCTCCCCAGCGACCGGGCTTTCTTGCCACTGTCACCTGCAGGTCACTACCTGCAAGCTTGACGCCAGCGTCGGGGCGTCAGGACCACACGACTTCGCCGTCCGCGCCAGCGTCATTCGTCCGCGCAACAATTCATTGCGCCTGACGTTCGCGCGTCCATCGCATCCAGCCCCGCGTCCGTGACGATCGCGATACGCCCCTCTCGTGGGGTGGACGACTGGAATCAATAAAGCTGTGTCTACCAATCGGTGAAGCAAAATATTTTTGCGAAGACGGCTAGACAGCAAATTCCGGAAAACAGCCCGACGGGCAAATCAGGGGGGCGGGCGATTTAGATATCGTCACGGCAGCCCGCATCAGCGCAGCGGCCACGCCGACCATGGCGTCATTGTCCTGGACAACCCCATGGGGCCGGCCATCCGTCTTCCTGCGCGGCGAATCGTGGCCCCGTCCCCCAATTTTGTTCTAGGCTTCGGCGAGAGCCGTCGGTTAGCCTGCCGCAACAACAAGGCCCCACAGAGGGCCGGGACCGGGAGGCGCACCTGATGACGACGATGCGACGGAGCCTGATATTGGCGGCGGCCCTTGCCGGCCTGGCATTCACCGGCCAGGCGCGGGCAGCGCAGATCGTGGTGAGTAATTACGGCATCGCCGCCAACGGCATGCCGTACGCGATTGCGATGGAGAAGGGCCTCTTCAAGCAGGAAGGCGCCGACGTCTCCGGCATCCTTTCCTCCAGCGGCGGCGGCACCACGATCCGCAACCTGCTCGGCGGCAACCTCGATTATGGCGAGGTCGACCTCGCCGGTACGGTGGCCGCCATCGAGCAGGGCAATGATCTGCACATCATCAGCGACAACGTGCTCACTGTCGGCGAATTCGTCTGGGCGGTGAAGCCGGTTTCGCCGATTCTGAGCCTGAAAGATTTCAAGGGCCACAAGATCGGCTACACCAACCCGCGCTCGACCAGCCAGGCGCTCAATATTCTCTTGATACAGACCATCGGGCTCACCAAGGACGACGTCGAGCCGATCAAGGCCGGCGGCTTTGGCGAGCAGGTGGTGGCCCTTGATCTCGGCGCCATCGATGTTGCGACCCTGGCCGATCCGGTGTGGTCGAAGAACAGCGCCAAGCTGCGCACGGTCGTCCGTGCCGCCGACGCACTGCCGCCGCTGTGCAATGTGGTTGGGGTCGCCACCGGCAGGGCGATTGCCGAGCACGGCGATTTCCTCCGCGCCGTGCTGCGGGCACGGCACAAGGCGGTCGATTTCATGTATGCCCACCCTGACGAAGCCGGCGATATCGTCGCCAGGGTCTATGATCTCGACCCCGCAATTGCCCGTCAGGCGGTGCGCAATCTCACCACCATGGCACCGGGCGCCACCCTGCCCTACTGGGGCCCGGGACGATTCGACATCAAGGGCATGGATGCCATGATCGCCGCCCAGCGTGGCGTGGGGGCGTATTCCGGCACGCCGGACTGGGAAAAGATGATCGACCGCAGCTTTCTCGCCGACGATCTCAAGAAAGACTATTAGTGAAACCTGAACCTCCGATCCACGTCTCGCTGCGCGGCGTCACAAAGGTCTTCGACTCGAAGCTTGGTCGCACCCACGCCCTCGGGCCAATCGATCTCGACCTGCGCCGGGGCGAGTTCTTTGCCGTGGTCGGTCCATCCGGCTGCGGCAAGTCGACGTTGCTCGACGTCATCGCCGCGCTGGCTCCGCCATCCGAGGGCGTCGTGACATTCGAGGGACGGCCGATCGGGAACAGCGTGCCGGACGGCGTCGGTGTGGTGTTCCAGGAGAATGCCAGCTTCCCCTGGCTCAACGTCGCCGACAACATCACCTTCGGGCTGCGCCGGCAGCCGGTCGATAGGGCGGAAATCGCGCGGCGGCTGCACTACGCGCTGCAATTGATGGGTTTGCAGGATTTCGCCCAAGCCTTTCCCGCCCAACTTTCCGGCGGCATGCGTCAGCGCGTCTGCATCGCCCGCACGCTGGTGATGCAGCCACGGCTGATCTTGCTCGACGAGCCGTTTGGTGCGCTCGACCAGCAAACCCGTCTTCTGATGGGCGACGAACTACTCCGCATATGGCGGGCTACGGGAGCCACGGTACTGCTGATCACCCACGCACTCGATGAGGCGGCGATGCTGGCGGACCGGGTGGCGGTGATGTCGGCACGGCCGGGGCGGATACTGGAAGTGATCGAGACCGGCTGGCCGCGCGAACGCGACAGCCAGATCGTCTCGGTTCCGGAATTCGGCAAGATCACCGCCAGGCTGTGGACGTTGCTGCGCGCGCAATCGATGCAGGCGCTGCGACCGGAGGCGGTCTAGAAATGCGCATCGCCCTCTACCGGCTGCTGGCGGTGTTCCTGCCGCTGGCGTTACTGGAAATCCTCTGCCGCGATCGCGTCATCACCCCGCTGACCCTGCCCGCGCCGAGCCGGATACTGCTTGGGCTGTGGGCGATGATGGAGAACGGCACATTCAACGCGGCGATCCTCAAGACGTTGACCAATGTCGGTCTGGCGCTCGTGCTGTCGGTGGTGGTCGGGATTGCCGCGGGGGCCGCCATCCATCGCGCCCGCCTGCTGCGTGCGCTGCTGGAGCCGCTGTTCTCCACCTACTATGCCATCCCGATCTACGCGTTCTACCCGCTGTTCATCGTCGTATTCGGCCTCGGCGACGCGCCGCAGGTGCTGATCGGCTTCATGCTGGCGGTGGTATCGGTGATTGTCTCTACGCTCGCCGGACTAGACAGCGTTCCATCCGTGCTGGGCAAGACTGCCCGCGTGCTGCAGCTCGGGCCGGTCGAGACCGTGCGCCGCGTAACGCTGCCCTATGCGGCGCCCTATTTGTTCACCGGCGTGAAGCTCGCGGTCGCCTATGCCTTTATCGGGGTCATCGGCGCGGAGTTCATCATGTCCGGCACCGGGCTCGGCTACGAGATCCGCTTTGCCTATGACAATCTCGACAACAACGTGATGTACCCGTTGATCCTTCTGATCCTGCTCGTCGCGGTGGCGGTCAACGTGAGCCTCGACCGTTGGGAACGCGGCTTGCGGGCACGGCGGGGGAGCGCGTGATGCGGCGGAAAATCCATGCCAATCCGTCGCTGTTTCTTGTGATTGTGCTGCTGGTGCTCTGGCAGATCGCCTTCTGGCTGGTCGGCCGCAATGCCCTGCTGCCTCCGCTCGAGACGATTCTCTATCTCGCCAGATTGCTGCAAACGGCGCGCTTCTGGGGCCATATCGCGGAGACCGGGATGGCATTTGTCATCGCACTAGTGATTTCGGTCGTGGCCGGATTGGCGATCGGCCTGGCGCTCGGGGTAAACCGGATGGCGGCAGAGGTTTTCGAACCATTCCTGCTCGCCGGCAATTCGGTGCCGAAAATCGCGCTCTACCCCATCGTGCTGCTGATCTTCGGCATCGGCATGCCGGCAAAGATTGCCTTCGGCGCGATTCATGGCGTGGTGCCGGTGGCGATCTTCACGCTTACCGCCGCCAGCAACGTGCCACCGATCCTGTTCCGTGCCGCCTCCGCGATGCGGCTGACGCGCTGGGACACGATCCGCTCGGTGCTGCTGCCGTCGGCTTTGCCGGATATCTTCTCCGGCATCCGCATCGGCTTTTCGCTCACCCTGATCGGCACCATTCTGGGCGAGATGTTCGGCTCCCAGCGCGGCCTCGGCTATCTGCTGATGACGGCCATCGGATTGCAGAACATCGAGGTGATCATGTCGGTCACGCTGCTGCTGGTGCTGGTGGCGGCAACGGTGAACACGCTCTTGCTGGCGCAGGACCGTCGATTGCGCAATCCGGGCGGGTAGGCCTACCTACCCCACCCAAAACCCCGGCAACGCCGGCTCCAGCCGGCCGCCGATCCGCACCGGCGCGATCCGCAATGCGAGCCCGGTCGCATCGTCGGTCTCGACCGCGACGCCGCTCAGCGTCGCAGCACCCATTGCCGGCTCGAACCGCGCGGAAGGAATTCCCGACGTGAAGCGCCGCAGCGGCTCGTCCTTCTGCATGCCGATGATCGAATCATAATCGCCGGTCATGCCCGCGTCGGTCATGTACGCGGTGCCCGAGGGAAGAATCTGGTGGTCGGCGGTCGGCACATGGGTGTGGGTGCCGACCACGAGACTGGCGCGGCCGTCGCAGAAAAATCCGATGGCCTGCTTTTCGCTCGACGCCTCGCCGTGGAAATCGACCACGATCGCATCCGCCGCCATGCGCAGCGGACAGGCGTCGAGCTCGCGGGCCACGATCGCGAACGGATCGTCGAACGGCGTCATGAAGACGCGGCCGATGGCGTTGAGGATGAGCGCGCGCTGGCCGTTCTTCGCATCGACCAGCGCCGCCCCCCGGCCTGGCGTTCCCTTGGGAAAATTCGCAGGGCGAACCAGCCGGCCCGCGCGCTCGATGAACACCAGCGCCTCGCGCTGGTCCCAGGCATGGTTGCCGAGCGTGACGGCGTCGGCGCCGGCGTCGATGAATTCCTGGTAGATCGCCTCGGTGATGCCGAAGCCGCCGGCCGCGTTCTCGCCATTGACGACGACGAGATCGAGGCGAAAGTCGCGGATCATGCCGGGGAGATGCTCTGAAACAGCTGATCGACCGGCCCTGCCGACGACGTCGCCAACGAAAAGAATGCGCAAGTCACGAACTCCGGAAATCGAACACTTTCGTTTCCGTTAGCACAAAATCCAGCGCCACGTCGTGCTGCAGCGCCGGGACGGCCTTGATTTCCTGCGCGGCGAAGGCAAGGCCAACGGCGGCGATCGGTTTGGTCTTGCGCAAATTCGCCAGCGTGTAGTCGTAATGGCCGGCGCCATATCCGATGCGGTGACCGAGGCGGTCGAACGCCGCCAGCGGCACCAGTATGATGTCGGGGATGACCTCATGGGCGGCCGGCGACGGCTCGAGAATACCCAGCGGTCCCATCATCAGCCGGTCCTGAGGCAACCACGCCCTGAATGCCAGCGACTTGCCCCGCGACAGGACGGCAGGCAGCGCCAGCCGCGCGCCTTGCGAGGCAAGCGCGAGCATCAAGGGAGCAGGATCGATCTCGCCGCGGATCGGCGAATAGCCGGAGACGATCGCGCCGGGGGTGAACTCAAATGGCAGCCCCCGCGCGGCAATGGCTGCCGCGGCCTTGAGACCCTGCACGCTGCTCAACCTGTCGCGTGCAGCCAGCGCTTTGGCGCGAAGTTCGGCTTTCGATGGAGCATCGGACATGCTGCGCTACATCCCGTTTTGCGGCCATCGCTCCCGAAAGCGGATTGAGCCGGTAAGCTAGCGGACTTGCGATCAAACGCGAAGGCGCGGGGTACCGAACACGCGCTCGCGGCAGCCATGGGTATCGCCGATACGCCAAGCCCGATGGGGGAATGGCACGAGGGCCACCGAGCAAATCCTCGGCAACCATGGAAAAATAAAAGTGCGAAGCCGCAATGGCCGTTGGAGCGCTCGATCCCGGAGTTCCCTACGAAAGTAGGTGGGCACCATATGTCCGGGTCCACGGACCCGGCCAGGGACAGTTCCCTAAAGGATCGATAAGGCCCCGGGGATATATGGCTCCTGACGCGCGACGCAGCCTCGCGAGAGCCAATGTAACCATGACGGCACCAAACCGCCAGCGTTAACGCGGGCAATGGTCAACCGATCGCGACCCCGCCGCCGATGGTGCGGTTCAGCACCTGGGTGGTCTTCTCGATCCGGTCGGCGGCGGCGTTCAACGCGTTGGCCACGGCGACCTGCGTCACCCTGGCGCGATCGGCCGCGGCGGTGCGGACGTCGCGCAGCGCCGCGATCTCCTCTTCGAGGCTGCGGATCCGGTTGCTGGCGTCGAGCAATTCGTCGCACACCGTCAGCGCCGCCATCACGGTCAGGCGCGCGTCGCCGACCTCGCCGAACTTGCCGCGCAGGCTTTCGATTCGCGTTTCGAGACCCTCGACAAGCTTGAGCAGCCGTACCTCCTGCCCTTCCTCGCAGGCCATCCGGTATTGCCGACCGTTGATGGTGACGTTGATATGACTCATGAGCTCCCCCCGGCGTCGAGCACCGAACGGATGGTGCCGATCGCCGCGTCAAGTCGTTCGGCGATCTCGCGATTGGCGCGCTCCAGCCTGCGCGATTTCACCAGCGACCCGTCGAGCTCATCGGCCAATCGCGATCGATCCGCGCCGAGCGCATGGATCCGGGCCGCCAGCTCATCCTCGTCACGGTCGGCTTCGTGCCGCCGCTCGACCGCGCGCTCCAATGCGTCGAGCGCCGTCATCAGCCGGCGCGTCGCGGCATCGATCTCAACTAAGACCGGCTCGGCGTTGCCCGAACCGTTGGCGGGATGATCGCTCACAGCGCGCACCTTCCGTAAGCCGGACGCACAGCAAAACCGGCGGTTCGGCAAGCGTTTAGACGACGAAATTTACGTGGCAAGCGAGGCCAGCGCAACGCCGCTTCGGAACTATGCACCGCAAACCGGCTTTTCCCCGCCGCAGGGCATTCCACCGCCTTGGACTCCGGGAAGTGAGGTGCTATCCAGCCCTGACTTCCCATTGCCATCAGGCGCCAGCCGGAGGCAATTCGCATTGCCGCGGATCGCCACCAAGCGTCTCATTTCAGGCGGATTTTCATCATGTCGCATGTCGATCACTCCCGTATGGCCAATGCAATCCGGGGGCTCGCGATGGACGCCGTCGAGAAGGCGAAATCCGGGCATCCCGGCCTGCCGATGGGCGCCGCCGACATCGCCACGGTGCTGTTCACGCGATTTTTGAAATTCGACGCCGCCGATCCGAAATGGCCGGACCGCGACCGCTTCGTGCTTTCGGCCGGCCACGGCTCGATGCTGCTCTATGCGCTGCTCTATCTCACCGGCAATGCGGAGATGACGCTCGATCAGATCAAGCGTTTCCGCCAGGTCGATTCGCTGACCCCGGGCCATCCGGAGAATTTCCGCACCCGGGGCGTCGAGACCACGACCGGTCCGCTCGGCCAGGGCATCGCGACGTCGGTCGGCATGGCGCTGGCGGAGCGGATGCTCGCCGCCGAATACGGCAAGAAGATCGTCGATCACCACACCTATGTGCTCGCCTCCGACGGCGACCTGATGGAGGGCGTGTCGCAGGAAGCGATCGCCATGGCCGGGCACTGGAAG
Organism: uncultured Alphaproteobacteria bacterium; assembly: GCA_963742085.1. Classification (GTDB taxonomy): domain Bacteria; phylum Pseudomonadota; class Alphaproteobacteria; order Rhizobiales; family Xanthobacteraceae; genus Bradyrhizobium. The sequence goes on from CAVUKM010000012.1 coordinate 402,005, forward strand.
CTCAACAAGCTGATCGTGCTGTACGACGACAACGGCATCTCGATCGACGGTCCGATCTCGATCGCCGATTCGGTCGATCAGGTGAAGCGCTTCAAGTCCGCCGGCTGGCAGGCCGAACGGATCGACGGCCATGATCCGGCAGCGATCGCCGCCGCGATCACCCGCGCGCAAAAATCCAACAAGCCCTCCCTGATCGCCTGCAGGACCACGATCGGCTTCGGCGCGCCGACCAAGGCCGGCACCGCGAAAGCCCATGGCGAGGCGCTCGGCGCCGAAGAGCTCAAGGGCGCCAAGGAAAAACTCGGCATCTCGCCGGAACCGTTTTCGGTGTCCGACGACGTCCTGAAAGCCTGGCGCGAGGCGGGCAGCCGGGGGGCGGCGGCACGCAAGGAATGGCAAGCCCGGTTCGCTGAACTCGGCCCGCGCAAGCGGGCCGAGTTCGAGCGGCGGCTGCGTCACGAGCGTCCGGCCTCGCTTGCGAAAGCGCTCAGGGACCACAAGAAGGCGCTGCTCGAGACCCCGCAGAATATCGCCACCCGCAAATCGTCGGAGTCCGCGATCGAGGCGATCGCCGCCGTGATGCCGATGGAATTTTTGGCGGGCTCCGCCGATCTCACCGGCTCCAACAACAACAAGGCGAAATCGGCGGTCGCCTTCTCGGCCAAGACCCCGAAAGGCCGTTTCATCCATTACGGCATCCGCGAGCACGGCATGTGTGCCGCCATGAACGGCATCTTCCTGCATGGCGGCTTCGCGCCGAACGGCGCCACGTTCCTGGTGTTCACCGACTATGCCCGTCCGGCGATGCGGCTCGCGGCGCTGATGGGCACCGGCGTCGTCTATGTGATGACCCACGATTCGATCGGGCTCGGCGAGGACGGCCCGACGCACCAGCCGGTCGAACATCTGGCCGCGCTGCGCGCCATTCCCAACATGCGGGTGTTCCGTCCCTGCGACGCGGTCGAAGTCACCGAGTGCTGGGAACTCGCGCTCAACCGCACCGACGGGCCGACGGTGCTGGCGCTGACCCGCCAGAACCTTCCGCAATTGCGCATGTCAGCGCCAGCGGACAATCCCTGCAGCCATGGCGCCTATGAGCTGGTCGCCGCCCAGGGCGAAGCCAAGGTGTCGCTGTTTGCCTCCGGGTCCGAGGTCGAGATCGCGGTGGCCGCGCAGAAGCAACTGGCCGAGCGCGGCATTGCGACGCGGGTGGTCTCGGTGCCCTCGCTCGAATTGCTGCTGGCACAGCCGGCCGAACGGCTTCAGGCCATCATCGGCAAGGCCCCGGTCAAGGTCGCGATCGAAGCCGCGGTCCGGTGGGGCTGGGACGCCGTGATCGGCCAGGATGGCGGATTTGTCGGGATGCACGGTTTCGGCGAAAGCGGCCCGGCCAAGGATCTTTACAAGCATTTCGGAATTACCGCCGAGGCTGCGGTTAACGCTGCCCTGAAGCGCCTGGGTTGAAGGTTGAGCTTGACCGGAAAAAGGGCTAGCTAAAAAGCCATCTAGTCCGTCCTCGCCCGGCCGAACCGGGCGATCCGCCGTCCAAATCTCCGCGGGGCAGTGCATCCCGCGGGGACGGCATCAGCTTTAGAGGAGAAACGAGCATGGCAATCCGGGTCGCGATCAACGGATTTGGCCGCATCGGCCGCAACGTATTGCGGGCGATCGCCGAGTCCGGCCGCAAGGATATCGAGGTGGTCGGGATCAACGATCTCGGCCCGGTCGAGACCAACGCCCATCTCCTGCGTTTCGATTCCGTGCACGGCCGCTTCCCCGGCACCGTCACCGTCGACGGCAATTCGATCAGCGTCGGCAGCGGCAAGATCAAGGTCTCCGCCGAGCGCGATCCTTCGAAACTTCCGTGGAAGGAACTCGGCGTCGATATCGCGCTGGAATGCACCGGCATCTTCACGGCGAAGGACAAGGCTTCGCTGCACCTGACCGCCGGCGCCAAGCGCGTGCTGGTTTCGGCGCCGGCCGAAAACGCCGATGCGACCATCGTCTACGGCGTCAACCACGACAAGCTGACCAAGAGCCATCTCGTCGTTTCCAACGGTTCCTGCACGACGAACTGCCTCGCGCCGGTGGCGAAGGTGCTCAACGACACCGTCGGCATCGAGATGGGTTTCATGACCACGATCCACGCCTACACCGGCGACCAGCCGACGCTCGATACCCTGCACAAGGATCTCTATCGCGGCCGCGCGGCGGCGATGTCGATGATTCCGACTTCCACCGGCGCGGCCAAGGCGATCGGCCTCGTGCTGCCGGAATTGAACGGCAAGCTCGACGGCGTCGCGATCCGCGTGCCGACCCCGAACGTCTCGGTGGTCGATCTCAAAATCGTCGCTTCGCGCAAGACCACCAAGGAAGAGATCAACGAGGCGATGAAGCGCGCCTCGGAGCAGCAGCTCAAGGGCATCCTCGGCTACACCAGCGCGCCCAACGTCTCGATCGACTTCAACCACGACCCGCACTCCTCCACGTTCCACATGGACCAGACCAAGGTGCAGAACGGCACGCTGGTGCGGGTGATGTCGTGGTACGACAATGAATGGGGTTTCTCCAACCGCATGGCCGACACCGCGGTCGCGATGGGGAAACTGCTCTGATTTTGTGACCTCGCGGTTCGAGATGCGCGCCCAAGGGCGCGCTCCTCACCGTGAGGGAGAAACCTCATCCTGAGGAGCCGAGCGCAGCGAGGCGTCTCGAAGGATGGTTCGCGAGACCATGAATGACAAAAACATTCCGCACCCTCGATGACGTCGACGTAAAGGGCAAGCGCGTGCTGCTGCGCGTCGATCTCAATGTTCCCATGGAAAATGGCCGCGTCACCGATGCCACCCGGCTCGAGCGCGTTGCGCCTACCATCCTCGAGATTTCCGGCAAGGGCGGCAAGGTCATCCTGCTCGCGCATTTCGGCCGGCCCAAGGGACCCGATCCCAAGGAGTCGCTGAAGCCGGTCGCGGCCGCGCTGTCGCAGGTCATCGGCAAGCCCGTCGCTTTCGCCGAGGATTGCATCGGCGAAGTCGCCGCAACGGCCATCGCCGCGATGAAGGACGGCGACATCCTCTGCCTGGAAAACACCCGCTTCCACAAGGAGGAAGAAAAGAACGATCCGGCCTTTGTCGCCGAACTGGCCAAGCTCGGCGACATCTGGGTCAACGACGCCTTCTCGGCGGCGCACCGCGCGCACGCCTCGACCGAAGGCCTCGGCCACAAATTGCCGGCCTATGCCGGGCGCACCATGCAGGCCGAACTCGACGCGCTGAACAAGGCGCTGGAGGCGCCGGCCCGGCCGGTGATCGCGATCATCGGCGGTGCCAAGGTTTCCACCAAGATCGACCTTTTGGAAAATCTCGTCAGCAAGGTCGATGCGCTGGTGATCGGCGGCGGCATGGCCAACACCTTCCTGCATGCGCAAGGGATCGGCATCGGCAAGTCGCTGGCGGAGAAAGACCTCGCGGCGACCGCGCTGCGCATCGTCGAAAAGGCGAAAGCCGCCAACTGCGCCATCATTCTTCCCGTGGATGCCGTGGTGGCGTATCACTTCGCGGCCAATTCGCCGTCGCATGCCTATGGCATCGATGCGATTCCCGCCGACGGCATGATCCTCGATGTCGGGCCGCAGTCGGTCGCGCGGATCCATGCGGCGATCGACGACGCCGCGACGCTGGTCTGGAACGGCCCGCTCGGCGCGTTCGAGATGACGCCGTTCGACCGCGGCACCATGGTGGCGGCGAAGCACGCGGCCGCGCGGACCAAGACGAAGAAGCTGATCTCGGTCGCCGGCGGCGGCGACACGGTGGCGGCGCTGAACCAGGCCGGCGTGGCCGGCGATTTCACCTATGTTTCGACCGCGGGCGGCGCGTTTCTTGAATGGATGGAAGGAAAACCGCTGCCCGGCGTCGAGGTTTTGAGAATACGCTAGGTCGTGATCCGACTGGATTTGGACCGGACCATGATTCCCGCTGCTTGTTTGAGCGTGATTTGTCCGGAAAACCGGATCCCACTTTTCCGGATCATGCTCTAATTTGAAGCTGGATCGGGCATTGCAGCCCCAACACGGAGAAAAGGACCCATGGCTCGGATCACGTTGCGTCAATTGCTCGACCATGCGGCGGAGCACGACTACGGTGTGCCGGCCTTCAACATCAACAACATGGAGCAGGCGCTCGCGATCATGGAAGCCGCCTCCAGCCTGGACGCGCCGGTCATCATCCAGGCCTCGCGCGGCGCGCGGTCCTACGCCAACGACGTCATGCTCAAGCACATGATGGATGCGGTCACTGAAATCTATCCGCAGATTCCGGTCTGCGTGCATCTCGATCACGGCAACGAACCCGCCACCTGCATGACCGCGATCCAGGCCGGCTTCACTTCCGTCATGATGGACGGTTCGCTGAAGGCCGACGGCAAGACCCCGGGCGACTGGGACTACAATGTCGGCGTCACCAGGAAGGTCACCGACATGGCCCATCTCGGCGGCATCTCGGTGGAAGGCGAACTCGGCGTGCTTGGCTCGCTCGAGACCGGCATGGGAGACAAGGAGGACGGTCACGGCGCCGAAGGCAAGCTCTCGCACGACCAGCTCCTGACCAATCCCGACGAGGCCGTGAAGTTCGTCAAAGAGACAAAAGTCGACGCGCTGGCGATCGCGATGGGAACCTCGCACGGCGCCTACAAGTTCACCCGCAAGCCGGATGGCGACATCCTGGCGATGAACGTGATCGAAGAGATTCACCGCAAGCTGCCGAATATGCATCTGGTGATGCACGGCTCGTCCTCGGTGCCGCAGGACCTGCAGGACATCATCAACGCCAATGGCGGCAGGATGAAGCCGACCTGGGGCGTGCCGGTTTCCGAGATCCAGCGCGGCATCAAGAACGGCGTCCGCAAGATCAATATCGACACCGACAACCGGATGGCGATGACCGGACAGATCCGAAAGGTGTTGAAGGACAATCCGGAAGAATTCGATCCACGCAAATATCTCAAGCCCGCGATGGAGGCGATGGCCAAGCTCTGCAAACAAAGGCTGCAGGAGTTCAACACCGCGGGGCAAGCCAGCAAGATCAAGAAAGTGCTGACCACCGCCGAGATGGCCAGGCGGTACGTCAAGGGCGAACTCGATCCGAAAGTCGCGTGAACGAAGGCTGCTCCCGGGCAAACCGGCCGGCCTCCCCCGTTCCCTTCGCGCTTTTTCTTCGCGCTTTTCTTGCGCTTCCTTGAGACGTTTCCTTGGTCGTTGCCCGAGAACCGTCTATTTTAAGCCGCAGGGATGCAGCGCTTCTCGGAGAAGGCATCGATGAATCTCGCCGATCTCAACAAGGTCGCCCTCGCCATGGTCGCACCGGGCAAGGGCCTGCTCGCCGCCGACGAATCCTCCGGCACGATCAAGAAACGCTTCGACGCCATCAACGTCGCATCGACCGAGGAAACGCGCCGCGACTATCGCGAAATGCTGTTCCGCACCGGTACGGCGATGACGCAGTACATCTCCGGTGTCATTCTCTACGACGAGACCATCTGGCAGAACGCCAGCGACGGCACGCCACTCATCAACCTCATCCAACAGGCCGGCGCCATTCCCGGCATCAAGGTCGACGAGGGCACGCAGGCCTTGCCGGGCTGCCCGGGTGAACTGGTCACCGCAGGGCTCGACAATCTCGCCGCACGTCTGAGGAAATACTACGATCGAGGCGCGCGTTTCGCAAAATGGCGCGCGGTGATCGACATCGCCCCGGGCATCCCGACCATGACCGCGATCCACGTCAATGCCCACGCGCTGGCGCGTTACGCGGCATTGTGCCAGGCCGCGCAGATCGTTCCGATCGTCGAGCCGGAAGTGCTGATGGATGGCGATCATGACATCGATCGCTGTTATGAAGTGACCCAGCGTGTTCTCAACAAGACGTTTCAGGAATTGCGGATCCAGCGTGTCGCGCTGGAAGGCATGGTGCTGAAACCGAACATGGTTGTCCCCGGCAAGAAAAACCCAACGCAGTCCTCGGTCGAGGAAGTCGCCGAGAAAACCATTCGGCTGTTGAAGGCTTGTGTCCCCGCGGCGGTGCCCGGTATCGCCTTCCTCTCCGGCGGGCAGTCCGACGTGGACGCCACCGCGCATCTTGACGCCATGAACCGGATCGGCAACCTGCCATGGCGTCTCACCTTTTCCTACGGACGCGCGCTGCAGGCGGCGCCGCAGAAGGCCTGGTCGGGCAAGGCGGAGAACGTCGCCGCGGGCCAGCGGGCATTTGACCACCGCGCGCGAATGAATTCGCTTGCGACCAAAGGCGAATGGAAGCCGGACCTGGAAGCAAAGAAGGCGGCATAGATTTGGCCACGAAACCCGTACCGCCGCGCCCCGTGCCGCGTCTCTATCTCGCGACGCCGGTCGTGGACGATCCGCAGGCCCTGCTGGCGAGCCTGCCGCGCCTGCTTGCGGTGGCCGATGTCGCAGCCGTACTGGTGCGGCTGAAGCCGGTGGACCAGCGCACCATGATCTCGCGCGTCAAGACGCTGGCGCCGGCGATCCAGGACAAGGGCGCGGCGCTGTTGCTCGACGGCCATGTCGAACTGGTCGCGCGCGCCGGCGCCGATGGGGCGCACCTGAGCGGCATCGCGGCGCTGGAGGATGCGCTGCCGACGTTGAAGCCCGAGCGCATCGCCGGTGTCGGCGGACTCAGGACCCGTCATGATTCGATGGCGGCGGGCGAGCTGGGCGCGGATTATGTGCTGTTCGGCGAGCCCGACGCAGATGGACAGCGGCCGTCGATCGAAGCCATCTCCGAGCGCCTGCAATGGTGGGACGAACTGTTCGAGCCGCCATGCGTCGGCTTCGCAACCTCGCGTGACGAGGTCGGCGAATTCGCCGCCGCAGGTGCGGATTTTGTCCTGGTCGGCGATTTCATCTGGGCCGATCCGCGTGGCGCGGAGGCGGCGCTGATGGAGGCCGGGCAGGCAATCCGGCAGGCCTGTGCCGCGACGCCCGGAAAAGCCAAAGCCGAGCAGGGATAACGCCGGAAATGAAGATCCTGCGTTCAATCTTGATTCTGGCGAGTATTCCGACGTTGGCGGCAAACGCAGCGGCGCAGGTCTCGCTGGCGCCGCCGGCCGCGCAGACGCCGGAGGCTTCCAAAGCGAAGGCAAAGGCGATCGCCAAAAAGCCTGCCGCTCCCGCCGCGCCCCCCGGCCCTGCGCTGCCGCCGACCGCGACGGTCACGCCGGCACCGACGCCTGATGATCCCAACGTCGATCTGGTGTACGGCGCCTATCAGCGCGGGCTTTACAAGACCTCATTCGATCTCGCGACCAAGCGTGCGCAGCAGAACGGCGATCCGAAGGCGATGACGATGCTCGGCGAGCTCTACGCCAACGGGTTCGGCGTCAAGCGCGACGATGCGAAAGCCGCCGAGTGGTACAAGCGTGCGGCTGACGGGGGTGACCGCGAGGCCATGTTCGAACTGGCGATGCTTCGCCTCGCCGGCCGTGGCGGCCAGGTCAACCGGGAGGAAGCCGCGAAATTGCTGGCGTCCTCGGCCAAGCTCGGCAACCCCAAGGCCGCGTACAATCTCGCGCTGCTCTATCTCGGCGGAGAGACGCTGCCGCAGGATCTGAAGCGCGCGGCGGAATTGCTTCGCCTCGCCGCCGACGCCGGCAGTCCGGAAGCCCAATACGCGCTTGCGACGTTCTACAAGGAGGGCACCGGCGTCCCGAAAGACATCGAGAAGGCGGTTCGGCTGCTGCAGACGGCATCGCTGGCCGACAATGTCGACGCCGAGGTCGAATATGCGATTGCGCTCTTTAACGGCACCGGCACACCAAAGAACGAACCCGCCGCGGTCGCGCTGTTGCGCAAGGCGGCAAGGCAAAACAACCCGATCGCCCAGAACCGCCTCGCGCGCGTGCTGGCGAGCGGACAGGGTGCGCCGGTCGACAGGGTTGAAGCCCTCAAATGGCATACCATCGCCAAAACCGCCGGAAAGGGCGACCCCGCGCTCGACGAAGCCCTGGCGAATCTGAGCCCGGGCGATCGCGCCAGGGCGGAAGCCGCCGTGCGCAAATGGCTGGGCACCAAATGATCCGCCTTGACGCCACCGCAACCGCAGGGCACCCACTGTTGTCTCACCTCTCCCACCCAACTCGGGTTTACCCGCGTTGGGCAATCCGGGGGAGAGGTCGACGCTGACAGCGACGCGGAAAGCGTCGTCTGGAAACGCCGGGTGAAGGCTAGCGCCTCGCCGACACCGTAACCCCTCACCGCGACCCTAATCCCCACGGGAGAGGGAGCGCACCGTCACCGTCGAAACCGCAAGCCGAGATCATGCTGCATTCAGCCCTTATCAACGTCATGGTCAAGGCCGCGCGCCGCGCCGGCCGCAGTCTCAAGCGCGACCTCGGCGAGGTGGAAAACCTTCAGGTGTCGATGAAGGGGCCGGCCAATTTCGTCACCATGGCCGACCGGCGCGCCGAGGAGATGCTTTATTCCGATCTCGCCAAGGCCCGCCCCGGTTACGGCTTCATCGGCGAGGAAGGCGGCAACCGAATCGGCGAGGACAAGACCCATACCTGGATCGTCGACCCGCTCGATGGCACCACCAATTTCCTGCACGGCATTCCGCAATTTGCGATTTCGATCGGCCTGCAGCGCGAGGGCACGATCATCGCCGGCGTGATCTACAATCCCGCCAATGACGAGCTCTATACCGCCGAACGCGGCAAGGGCGCCTTCCTCAACGATCAGCGCCTGCGCGTCGCCGGCCGGCGTAAGCTCAGCGACTGCGTGATCGCCTGCGGACTGCCGCATATCGGACGCGGCGACCACGAGTTGTCGCGCCGCGAGATGGCCGAAATCCAGAACCGGGTGGCGGGCCTGCGCCGTTTCGGCGCGGCCTCGCTCGACATGGCTTTTGTCGCGGCCGGCCGTCTCGATGGCTACTGGGAACGCAACCTGCAACCGTGGGACATGGCGGCCGGGCAGATCATGGTGCGCGAAGCCGGCGGTGCCGTCTCAGGCATTGCGGGCGATGACGACCCGCTCAAGACCGGCAATGTGATCTGCGGCAATGAATTCATCCACGCCGAGCTCGTGAAGATTCTGAAGCCGCTGGGGCAATAGATTTGCACCGTTCGGCTCGCTCTTCCCTTTTCCCTTGTTGAAGAGGTAGCGGGCATCGCCTCAAGCGAGCCAACTGACTCCCCGATCGATATTATCGGCCAGCGCGGGCCGAGGGTTCCGGCGCGTGCTCTGGAACCTCATCACGTACCCCGCAGCGGACCCCCTTGACAGAGATCAAGTCCCGCGACGTCGACCGGAATAAAAATACAAGAAATCCGAATTCGGTCGAGCAACGGACGCTTGGAGGGATTGATTGTGCATCCTTATCGGACGGGCTTGCGTCTTTCTTCGTGGCCGAGTTGGGCTCGAGCCATCGCTGCATTGGCGTTCATTGGCCTGCCATCTGTCTCGATGGCCCAGGACGAGGTGAAGCTGAGCCCCGAGCAGGCGCGAAACATGGGAGTTCATACCGTTCATCCGGTTTCGAGCCCGACGGACAAGACGCTGCCTTATCCCGCCCAGATCGTGATCCCGACGCCGCAATTGTGGGTCGTGAGCGCTCCCGTGGCCGGCATGGTGACCAGTCTTTCGGTCGCGCGAGGCGACCGGGTCAACCCGGGCCAGCCGCTCGCCGTCATGGAGAGCCCAAGCTTCGTGTCGCAGCAGCGCGAGTATCTCAATTCGGTCGCGCAGGACCTTCTTGCCACCCAGCAGTTCAACCGAAACACCCAGCTTCTCCAGAGCAACGCGGTGCCGCAACGTGTATTCGACGCCAGCCAGACCGAATCCCGGCTGGCAAGCATCGCTGTCGCGGAACGGCGGCAAATGCTTCGGCTCAGCGGCCTTTCCGATGAGGCACTCTCGAAGCTGACCAGCGAGGCCGCCATCAGCACGACCCTTTCGGTCGCCGCACGGCAGTCGGCAACCGTCGTCGAAATCACGGTTTCTCCGGGGCAGCGTGTGGAGCAATCGGCGCCGCTCATCAAGCTCGCACAGCTGAATCCGCTGTGGGTCGAGATTGCAATTCCGGCGTCGAGCATCAAGGCCATCCGGCCAGGCGCGAAGGTGGAGATCGAAGGCTATGCCACTCCGGGCCAGGTAGTTCTGGTTTCGGAAACGGCCGATCCCGCGACCCAAACCGTGTTGGTGCGGGCAGAGGTGGCGAACAGCGGCGAATTGCGGCCCGGACAGACCACCGAGGCGCGCGTCGGCTTTATTTCCTCGAGCGAGAGCGCCTGGGAAATCCCCTATAGCGCGCTGATACGGCGTGGCGAAAAATCTTCGGTGTTCATGGCGACGCAAGGCGGCTTCCGTCTGGTCCCGGTTACCCTGCTTGAGGAAGACCAGGACCATGTCGTGGTCTCGGGCGCGATCACGGATAAGGACGAAGTGGCGGTCAGCGGCATTTCAGCGCTGCGTGGAATCCTGTTGCGGCTCGGAGCCGGCTAATCATGCTCGAACGCCTGGTGGCATTTGCGCTATCGCAGCGGCTGTTCGTTGCGCTTGGCGCGCTTCTGTTGATCGGCGGCGGATTGGTCTTTCTGCCGAGTTTGCCGATCGACGCGTTTCCCGACGTCTCGCCTGTGCAGGTGAAAGTCATCATGAAGGCGCCGGGTCTCACCCCGGAGGAGGTTGAACAGCGGATCACCGTCCCGGTCGAACTTGAACTGCTTGGATTGCCTAACAAGAAGATCCTTCGCTCCTCGACCAAATTCGCGCTTGCTGACATTACGGTGGATTTTGAGGAAGGCACCGACATCTATTGGGCGCGCAATCAGGTTTCGGAGCGCCTGTCCAACATCGCACGCGACCTGCCGGAGGGGGTGAGCGGCGGGCTCGCTCCGATCACGAGCCCGCTCGGCGAAGTGTTCATGTTCACCATCGACAGCCCGGATCTCTCGCTGGCCGAGCGGCGTAGCTTGCTCGATTGGGTGATCCGCCCCGCGCTGCGGACGGTTCCGGGTGTCGCCGACGTCAACGCGCTGGGCGGCTATGTCCGCGCGTTCGAAATCGTGCCGCTCAGCGATGCGCTGGCGGCTCGCGGCATTTCGTCCGAGCTGTTTCGGCGTGCGATCGAAACAAACAGCCGCAACGACGGCGCAGGTCGCGTCAACCAGGGTGAAGACAGTGCCCTTGTGCGGATCGAAGGCAGCATCCGCTCCATCGAGGATATCAGGCAGATCGTTGTCGGCACCAAGGACGGCATTCCGATCCGGGTCAAGGACGTTGCCCGCGTCCAGGTGGGTTCGCTGACGCGCTACGGCGCCGTCACGGCCGATGGCCGCGGCGAAACCGTCGAGGGGCTCGTTCTTGGCCTGCGGGGCGCCAATGCCCGCCAGCTGGTCAGCGACGTGCGTGAACGCCTCGAGGAACTCAAGCCGTCGCTTCCCGGGAACGTCAGCATCAATGTGTTCTACGACCGCAGCCGGCTGGTCGACCGGGCTGTCGGAACCGTCATTCGGGCGCTCGGCGAGGCGACGGTGCTGGTCGTCGTGCTGTTGCTGCTGTTCCTCGGCAACTGGCGGGCATCGCTGGTAATCGCCTTGAGCCTGCCGCTCGCGATCGTGATCGCGCTGCTCATCATGCGCGTGGTCGGGATGTCGGCGAACCTGATGAGTCTCGGCGGCCTCGCCATCGCCATCGGAATGCTGATCGACGCGCTGGTGGTGGTGGTCGAAAACGTCGTGGGAAATCTCGGCAAGGAGACACGGGGAAAATCGGCGCCGCTCGTCCATATCATTTTCCGCTCGGTCTGCGAGGTGCTGCAGCCGGTCGCGTCGGGCGTGCTTATCATCATCATCGTGTTCGTTCCGCTGCTGACGCTGCAGGGGCTTGAGGGAAAGCTGTTCATCCCTGTCGCGCTCGCCATCATCTTCGCGCTGGCTGGCTCGCTGCTGTTGGCGCTCACGGCTATCCCGGTGGCCACCTCGTTTTTTCTCAAGACGGCCTCGCACGGCGAGCCGTGGTTGATCCGGGCCGCATCGCGCCTGTATGCACCCGCGCTGGACTGGGCATTGAGCAACGAGCGAAAGGTGATCATCGCTGCCGCGGCGGCCCTCGTTGCTTCGGGTTACGCCTATACTCAACTCGGCAAGACGTTCCTGCCGACGATGGATGAAGGCGATATCATCGTCAGCGTCGAGGCGCTGCCATCCATCAATCTCGACGAAATGATCGCGATCAACTCGAGGCTTCAGTCCGAAATCCTTGCGAAGGTGCCCGATGTCGCGGGAATTGTGGCCCGGACCGGCTCCGACGAGCTCGGCCTCGATCCGATGGGACCCAACCAGACCGATACATTTCTGGTTCTCAAGCCCGTGGGCGAGAGAAAAACCGCCTCCAAATCCGAGCTGATCGAAGAGCTTCGGCGTGTGCTGGGCGATTTTCCGGGACTGTCGCTCAGCTTCACGCAGCCCATCGACATGCGCGTACAGGAGATGATCAGCGGTGTGCGCGGCGATGTCGCGGTAAAGATCTTCGGACCGGACATCACAAGGCTCAACGAGATCGCGGGCAGTCTGGTGACCATCCTGTCCAGCATCGATGGCGCCGAGGACGTATACACCACCCTCAACGAGGGCGCGCAGTATTATACGGTCGCCGTCAACCGGATGGAGGCGGGGCGCCTCGGCCTGACAGTGGACGCGATCTCCAACTCGCTGCGCACCCAGATCGAAGGCCGCACGATCGGTACGGTGCTGGAAGGAGGGAGCCGGACCCCGATCCTGGTTCGCGGCAGCGAAACGACCCGGGAAACGCCGACGCTGCTGGCAAGCCTGCCGCTGACGCTTGCCTCCGGCCAGCACGTCGCGCTTTCGCAGGTAGCGCGCATTCACCGGGTCGACGGTCCGGTCAAGATCGACCGGGAGGACGGAAGCCGGATGAGCGTCGTTCGAGCCAACGTGCGCGGCCGGGATATGGTTGGCTTCGTCGAAGCGGCCCGGAAGAAGGTCGTGGCCGAGCTGCCATTGCCGCCGGGTTACCGGCTCACCTGGGGTGGCCAATTCGAAAACCAGCAACGCGCCGCGGCCCGTCTGTCGGTCGTCGTGCCGGTTGCCCTTGGACTCATCTTCGTGCTGCTGTTCACCACCTTCGGCTCGATCCGTCAGGCGCTGCTGGTGCTAGTCAACATTCCTTTCGCGCTGATCGGCGGTGTCTTTGCGCTGGTGCTGACAGGCGAATACCTCTCGGTCCCGGCGTCGGTCGGGTTTATCGCGCTACTCGGTATAGCGGTGCTGAATGGCGTCGTGCTGGTCTCGTACTTCAATCAGCTCCGCGCGCACGGCGTGCCGGAAGGGCGCATTGTCGTGGAGGGCGCCAAGAGGAGACTTAGACCCGTATTGATGACGGCCAGCATCACTGCACTGGGGCTCATCCCGCTGCTGTTTGCTACCGGCCCGGGATCGGAGATCCAGCGCCCGCTCGCCATCGTGGTGATAGGCGGACTTCTTTCCTCGACGGCTCTGACGCTAATCCTCTTGCCGATCCTCTACCGTCGGTTTGGCGGCGTCGCGAAGGAGGTCAAATGAGTGCCGGGAACGTCTGCCTGACCCTGATCACCGCGCGATCTCTGCGCGACGAGCTGTTCGATTACCTCAGCGAGCAGCGCGATCTGGTATCCGGCTTCACCGCCTCCGACGCTGCGGGACACGGCCCCGACGTGCGGTTGCAGACACCGGCCGAGCTGGTCAAAGGCCATGCCGACGAAGTCATGGTGCGTACAATTCTCCAGGCGGGGGATGCCGTGCTGCTGATCGAGCGGCTGAAGACGGCATTCGCCGGATCGAGACTCGTCTATTGGATTATGCCGGTCACGGAATTTGGCGCGATCGATGTCCCCAATCGATGAGCCTTGACCGACACTTGACCGACACTTGACCGACACTTGGCCGACGCTCGATCGACGCGCCCCGCTGGCCGGAAGATGTTCCCGGAAGAGCTGACGCCGATCGTCACGCTGGTTGCGACCTATCGCGGGTTTGTTCGTGACCCTGCCGCGCGTGGCCGAACCTGACGGCACCACGAACAGTGGGCGGTTGCGGACCCCGCTGCCGGGACGCCGCGATCGCGGCAAGCGCCGCAAAATACGAAATCCTCGAAAATCCCCGTTAACTGCCTGAGGCGTCAAAGTTTTGTAGAAATACGCCGATGCCCAGGCCGGATTTCACGCGGAAATTCCCTTTTCCGCTTCCGATTGAATGCAACCGGCCTTTTTTCTCGGGCTCGCTGTGCCATATTGGAGCCCCGAAAAAGCGGTTCCTCGCACGGATGACATCGGCAATGCCCCCAGGCCCCTCCTCCCGCTCCGCCATGGAGATCGAACTGGCCAAGTTGTCCTCGCCACGGATTTTCCTGGTGCGAATGGTGGTATTCCTTGTGCTGTGCGCGCTGGTGATGGTCGTGCTCTACAAGCAGATCATCACGGCCTTTTTCGCCAACCCCGGTCTCAACGCGCTGATCGGCCTGGTGCTTCTGATCGGCACCATCCTGTCGTTCCGCCAGGTGATCCGGCTTTATCCGGAAGTCGCCTGGGTCAACAATTTCCGCATCGCCGATCCCGGGCTTGCGATCGAGCGACACCCGACGCTGCTGGCGCCGATGGCGGCGATCCTCGGCGGCGAGCGCAGCGGGCGAATGACCATCTCGCAGCAGACCATGCGGCATCTACTCAACTCCATCGCCACCCGCCTCGACGAGGCCCGTGACATTTCACGCTATATGACCGGCCTGCTGGTGTTTCTCGGGCTGCTCGGCACCTTCTGGGGCCTGATCGAAACCGTTGGCTCCGTCGGCAAGGTGATCGACGGCCTGAAAGTCGGCGGCGACGCCGGCGCGCTGTTCGACACGTTGAAGGAAGGCCTGGCGGCGCCGCTCGGCGGCATGGGCATTTCGTTTTCGTCCTCGCTGTTCGGCCTTGCCGGTTCGCTGATCCTCGGCTTTCTCGACCTGCAATCGAGCCAGGCGCAAAACCGCTTTTATACCGACCTCGAAGACTGGCTCGCCTCCACGGTGCGCGGCTATTCCGGCGAGACCGGCGCGGGCGGGGAATTGCAGGCCGCCGTCGAACGGCTGCGGCTGACCATGGAAGAAGGCGGCGCGGGCCGCGCCACCACCGCGGCGATGGCCAATCTGGCCGAAGCAATTCAGGGCCTGGTCACGCATATGCGCACCGAGCAACAGATGATCCGCGAATGGGCCGACGGCCAGGGCGAGCAGAACCGCGAGATCAAGCGGTTGCTCGAGAAGATCGCGCGGCAACCGGAGAAGAGTTAGGAATCGTGCCCCGGCACCTTCCCCGGCCATATGGTTCGAGACGCGCAGCGTTGCCGCGCTTCTCGCCATGAGGGTCCAGGACCTCATCCTGAGGCGGCGCCAGCGGGTCCGCGCAAAACGCGGCCCGATGATAAACTCCGCGCCGTCTCGAAGGATGAAGCCGTTGAACTGGAGAATGCTTTGACGGAGAAAGTTTAAATGGCCCTTGCCCGCGCGCGCCGCAGTGAGAGCGGATTCAACTATTGGCCGGGCTTCGTCGACGCACTGTCGACGCTGGTGCTCTCGATCGTGTTCCTGCTCTCGGTATTTCTGGTGGTGCAATTCTTCCTCTCGCAGGAAGTCACCGGCAAGGACAAGGCGCTGGAACAACTCAACGCCAGGATCGCCGAACTGAACGATCTCCTCTCGCTGGAGAAACTCGGCAAGATCAATCTCGAAGACCAGATCACGCAGGTGCGAGCCGGGCTAGCCTCCGCGGAGACCGAGCGTGACCGCGTCAAGGGCCTCTACGAAGGCCTCGCCGGCGCGGGCAGCGACGCCGCCGGCCGCGCCGGCGAGCTCAACAGGGCGCTGGATTCCGAAAGGCAGGTGTCGGCGCGCGCGCTGGCGCAGATCGAGGTGTTGAACCAGCAGATCAGCGCGCTGCGCCGCCAGCTCGCCGCGCTCGAGGAAGCGCTCGACGCCTCGGAGAAACGCGACCGCGAATCGCAGGGGCGGATCGCCGATCTCGGTCAGCGGCTGAACGTCGCGCTGGCGCAGCGGGTGCAGGAATTGTCGCGCTACCGTTCCGAATTCTTCGGGCGGCTGCGCGCCATTCTCGGCAACCGGCCGGATATCCGGATCGTCGGCGACCGTTTTGTGTTTCAGTCCGAAGTCTTTTTTGACACCGGGCAGGCCCTGCTGCTGCCCGAGGGCCGCGCCGAACTCGACAAGCTGGCAACCGCGCTCATCGATCTCGACAGGCAAATTCCCGGCGAAATCGCCTGGGTGCTGCGGGTCGACGGCCATACCGATGTGCGGCCGATCAACAGCCCGCTGTTCAAGTCGAACTGGGAGCTGTCGTCGGCGCGCGCGATCTCGGTGGTGCAATATCTGATTTCGCTCGGCGTACCGGCGCAGCGGCTGGTCGCGGCCGGCTTCGCCGAGTTCCAGCCGCTCGACACCGCCGCGACTGAAGACGCCTACCGGCGCAACCGCCGGATCGAGCTGAAGCTGACGGAACGCTGAGGGCATGATCCCAAAAAATGGGAACCGGTTTTTGGATCAGATCATGCCCAAAAAGAAAAATGCGAAGCGATGATGGCGGAGCCCTTTCAGCTTCGTCCCTATCGCACCGAGGACGAAGACGACGCGATCGCGCTGTGGCTGAAGACCTGGCAGCAGGCCTATCCTTCGATCGATTTTGCCGCGCGCGTACCCTGGTGGCGCGAGCGCTGGCGCAACGAACTGGTGCCGAACGCGGCGATCATCGTCGCGGAAGAAGCGGGAGAACTGGTCGGCTTCGTGACCATCGACGCCAAAGGCTATCTCGACCAGCTCGTGGTCGCTCCCGGCCGCTGGGGCTCACCGTTTGCCAGACTGCTGGTCGATGAGGCGAAACGGCTTTCGCCCGATCGCATCACGCTCCTGGTCAACGCCGACAATATGCGCGCGATCCGTTTTTACGAACGCAACGGCTTTTTTCACGCCGGCGAGGACGTCAACCCGACATCGGGAAGGCCGGTCGCCAGGATGGAGTGGAAGCCGCAGCCCTGACAGCCCGCCCCAACAACGGAGTGGCCCAATGACGCGAACCGAATTGGCAATGGGCTCGGCGAGCTTCATCGCGGTGATCGTCGCCGGATTTCTTTCAGCGATGTGGGTCGATCGGCACTATGCCGCCGTTGCCGTCGACGGGGCCCGGCAGGCGCCGTCCACTTCATCGGCGGCCTGCGTCGGCGAGGATGGCTCCTGGAAGAACTGGGTATGGGCGAACGTGCCGATGCTTTCACCGAAGTGCGGGCCGGATCGCTGATTCCCGGAGCAAGATCGGATCTGATTGAATCAGAACCGACGCTCTGATCTTCGGTCTTGACGCGCTTTCTTCGCGCGAAGCGACCCGCTCCGCTCGAAAACGCTTCACGCCCCCTCGAACTGCAGCCGCGCCAGCCGGGCATAAAGACCGTTGGCGGCGACGAGTGCGGCATGGGTGCCCTGTTCGACGATGCGGCCCTGGTCCAGCACCATGATCCGGTCGCAGGACAGGACGGTGGCAAGCCGATGCGCGATCACCAGCGTGGTGCGGTGGCGCATCAATTCCTCCAGCGCGGTCTGCACCAGCGTCTCGGATTCCGCATCGAGCGAGGACGTGGCCTCGTCGAGCAGCAAGAGCGGCGCGTCGCGCAGGATCGCCCGCGCAATCGCGATGCGCTGGCGCTGGCCGCCCGACAGCGTGACGCCGCGCTCGCCGAGCTGCGCATCGAAACCGCCGGGCAGACGCTGGATGAATTCGCTGGCGTGCGCCAGATCGGCGGCGCGCTCGACTTCGGCGTCGGTCGCCTCGGGTCGGCCGAAGCGGATGTTCTCGCGCGCGGTCGCGGCGAACACCACCAATTCCTGCGGCACCAGCGCGATCCGCTTGCGCACCTCGCCCGGATCGGCGGTTCTGACCGGCACGCCGTCGAACGAGATGGAGCCGGAGGCCGGATCGTAGAACCGCAGCAGCAGATGAAACAGCGTGCTCTTGCCGGCGCCTGACGGGCCGACGATCGCGACCTTCTCGCCGGCGCGCACCGACAGCGAAACGCCATCGACCGCCAGCGCGTCCGGCCGCGTCGGATAGGCGAAGCTGACATTTTCGAAACTGACGTCGCCACGCGCGGGCAGCGGCAGGGCGCGCGGCGATGCCGGCGCCGCGATCTGCGACTTGACGTTCAGGATCTCGAACAGCCGTTCGGCCGCGCCTGAGGCGGCCGAGACTTCGCCCCAGACCTCGCTGAGCTGCCCGAGTCCCGCGGCCGCAAAGGCCGCGTACAGCACGAACTGGCCGAGCCGGCCCGGGCTGATCGAGCCGGTCAGCACGTCGTGCGATCCGATCCACAGGATCGCCACCACGCTGGAAAATACGATGAAGATGATGATGGCGGTCAGCACCGAGCGCGCGTGGGTCGAGGTGCGCGCCGCCTCGTATGCCTGTTCGACTTCGCCGCCGAAGCGCGCGTTCGCCAGCCGCTCGCTGGTATAGGCCTGCACGGTGCGGATCGCGCCGACCAGCTCGGAGGCGTAGGCGGTGGCCTCCGCCAGCGTATCCTGGGCGTTTCGCGACAGCCGCCGCACCCAGCGCCCGAACGCCACCAGCGGAATCACGATCACCGGAATGGCGAGCAGCACAAAGCCGGAAAGTCTGGGGCTTGTGAACACCATCATCGCGGTGGCGCCGATGAACAGCATCAGGTTGCGCAGCGCGATCGAGACCGAGGCTCCGACCGCGGATTTGAGCTGGGTGGTGTCGGCGGTCAGCCGCGAGATCAGTTCGCCGCTGCGCGCGGAATCGAAAAATGCCGGCGACAGCGACATCAGGTGCGCGAACACGTCGCGCCTGAGATCGGCGACGATGCGCTCGCCGATGGTCATGACCAGATAGTATCGCGACGCGCTGGCACCGGCCAGCAATGCGACCACCGCGATCATCACGCTGAAGTAGCTGTTGATCAGCGCGATCCCTTCGGGAGAAAATCCGAAATCGATGATCCGCCGCACCGCGATCGGCACCACGAGCGTGGTGATGGCAGCGACCGTCAACGCGATAAAGGCGAGAAACGCGCGCCCGCGATAGCGTCCGACGTAGGGTGCCAGCGCCAGCAGCGGACGAAGCCGCGCATTGCTCCTGGCCGGCGATGAGGTCAGGGCGGGTTCGATGGAGGATGTCGCTGCGGGCGCCAAATCGCCACGCCGGTCTTCAAGCCGTTCCACTGCGCTCATGAGATCTCAACCAATCGCTTTGCCACCCCCCAGATAGGCCCCACGGCCACCACTGGCAAATCCAGGCCAGGCCCGGTTCGGCAGATACTTGGCTTGTTTTGAGGGGCGGGCTGCGTTATAGAGCCGCCAAAATCCGTCACCTCGATACCCGAAACACAGGCGCCGGCGCGCCGAAGGATCTGCCATGAAAGCCGAAATTCACCCGGATTATCATACGATTACGGTGGTCATGACCGATGGCACCGAGTACCAGACGCGCTCGACCTGGGGCAAGGCCGGCGACAAATTGAACCTGGATATCAACTCCAAGTCGCACCCGGCCTGGATCGGCGGCGCCCAGCAGCTCCTCGATCGCGGCGGCCGTGTTTCGCGGTTCCAGAAGAAATTCTCGGGGTTCCTCAAGAAGGATTGAAGCGTTCCGGGCTTCCCGTTCGACGCAAAAAAACGCCCCTGCTCGATCAGGGGCGTTTTTATTTTGGCGTACGGGTCGCCGGGTCGGAACCTTACTGCTCGAACGCGGCCTTCAGGCGGTTGAGCTGCGGCACCAGCGGATTGCCGATCGGGGGGCGATCGGTGGCCGGCGCGTGGATCGTCGCATCGAGGCGGCGTACTTTGGCCTGCAGCGCCATCGATCGCGCGATCAGGTCCTGCAATTGCTGCGGCAGCTTTTCGACCATCTCGTTCGAGCCGGGATCGGCGGCCGAGAGCTTGACCTTGGTCTTTTCGCGATTGGCCTGGGTCAGGGTCATCTCGCCTTCCTTCACGGCGCGATGCAGCAACAGCCATGACGCCAGTTGCATCAGGCGGGTGGTCAGACGCATGCTTTCGGTCGCGTAGGTGAGGCTCACGGAGCGGTCGAGCGCCTTGGCCTCGGTGCGGCCGGCGCCATCGAGATAGGCGGCGGTCTCCTCGACCAGGTCCATGCCCTCCCGGAACAGGGTTCCGAACGCCGCCGAATTGGTCAGCCGTTCGCTGAATTGAACAAGTGCGGGTTCGCCTTGCGCACGGTCCGACATGGTTAACGCCCTCACGCCACTTACTTACGCTGCCGGCTTGGGAAACGCCGACTTATGATGAACAAATCATTGCGCGCCCGTGGTCGAGAGTCCAGCCGCAAGCGCTTTTATGGTTTCCAGCGCGGTGACGGAATAAAGGACGCCAAAAAAAGAGCCGCCGTTTCCGGCGGCTTTTGAAGTTGATAACAGGGAGGCGTCAAACAGAGTGGACAGGAGCCACTCGGTGTCCAAAGAGGACGCTCCAAGTCATAAGCGAGAAAGCTTAATTGATCGTAAACGAACGGTTTTCTTCAGGTTTCGTTTGCCATGTCGGCCATTGGCCGAGTTCGGGCCACACTCTCCGTTGTCGTCCCCGCGAACGCGATCCGGGACGACGTGGAGGATGGGATCGCGCCCAAATCCCTACGACTTGAAGAAACTGTTGGCGGCCTCCTTGGAGGCGCGTTTCCTGGTCATGGCCGCCTGCAACCGTTCGATCTCGGAGGTCATCAGCGCGATCCGCTGGCCAAGTTCCTCGACCGAGAGCAGTGAAAGGTCCTGCCCGATCTCGTGGGTGATTTTCTTTCTCGGCTTGTCGTCGTCCTCGATGGCCATGTGTCCTACTCCACGATCGAGCGGCAGTGAGGCGGTTGCCAGGGCGAACGCCGCTGGCTAATCAGGTGCCTCTTTTGAATTCTTAGCGTTTGGCCAAGGACAAATCATGGAAAAACTGCCCGCGCAAATGACCGTCATCGGCATCAGCAAGCCCGGCGGTCCGGAAGTGCTCCTGCCCGAAACCCGCAGCGTTCCGACGCCGGGACCGGACGAAATCCTGATCAAGGTCGCGGCCGCCGGCGTCAACCGTCCCGATGTCGCCCAGCGATCGGGCTCCTACCCGCCGCCGCCCGGGGCCAGCGATTTGCCCGGCCTTGAAGTGGCAGGCGAAGTGGTCGCGCTCGGCGCCGGCAGTCACAGGCATAAACTCGGCGACAAGGTGATGTCGCTGGTGGCCGGCGGCGGCTACGCGCAATATTGCATCGCACAGGATGCCCAGGCGATGGCGGTGCCGGCGGCGCTGTCGATGCTCGAGGCCGGCGCCACCCCGGAAACGCTGATGACGGTCTGGCACAACGTGTTCGAGCGCGGCCGGCTCCAGCCAGGCGAGACGATCCTGATCCACGGCGGCTCGTCCGGCATCGGCACCATGGCGATCCAGTTGGCCAAGGCTTTCGGCTCCAAAGTGATCGTCACCGTCGGATCGGAGGAAAAGGCCAGCGCCTGCCTCAAACTCGGCGCCGATCACGCCATCAATTACAAGACCGAAGACTTCGTCACCGCAGCAAAAACCGCGACCGCGGGCACCGGCCCCAATGTCATTCTCGACATGGTCGGCGGCGACTACATCGAACGCAATTACGACGCGGCCGCGATCGACGGACGCGTGGTCCAGATCGCGCTGCTCGGCGGGCCCAAGGCAACGGCCAACTTTGCCAAGCTGATGGTGAAGCGACTGCACCACACCGGCTCGACGCTGCGGCCCCGTAGTAATGCGGACAAGGCGGCGATGGTCGCCGCGATCGAGGCCAAGGTGATCCCGCTGTTGCGCGAAGGGCGAATTAAACCCCTGATGGACAGCACTTTCCCGCTGGAAAAGGCCGCGGATGCGCATCGGCGCATGGAGACCAGCGCACATATTGGCAAAATTGTGTTGACCCTTTAACGCCCGCGAGCGATCTCCGGCGGGAAACCCTTTGATTTCCTTCGTATTCATGTCAATTATCCGGCAACGTCGGGCGGCTGGCATCGCCCGCAAACGATGTTGATCGCGGAGAACCGACATTGCGTCTGATCAGGTGCCTTGCGCCGGCTAGTGCCCACTTTCCGAAGTTCGCACGCCGTCGCTGCACCCGCATTTTGCGGACTTCGGAAAATCATGGGCACTAGCAAAGAGACCATTCGAGTGCCGCTTCTCGATTTGAAGTCCCTGGTTCGAACTCGCCGCTTGCGCTGCAGGGACTTCAAATCGGCGGCACTCGCGCTGGGCCTCATGATTTTTGCGGCCGCGCCGGCTCGGGCTATCGACGCTGTCAGCGTCCGCAGTGACGCGCCCGCGATCGACCTGACCGCGGTGCTTGATCATCAGCGCAGCGACACCGACCGCATTCAGGTCTCCACCGCGCCGGGCACCGACGGCATCGTCCGTCGCATCGAAGTCCGTGCCCGCGAAGGCGGGCAGAACTGGGTGGTATTCGCGCTGGCCAACAATACCGACGACCAGCTCGATCGTCTGATCGTTGCGCCTCATTACCGCATCGTGTCGTCAGGACTGTTGTGGCCCGATCTCGGATTGTCGCGCATCGCCACCATTACTCCCTCGACCGGCGACCGTCCGGAGCGGCAGGAGAGCGCGACCGCGGACATCTTCCGCATCACGCTCGATCCCGGCGCCGTCATCACCTTTGTCGCGGAGTTGCGCACCGACAAACTGCCGCAGCTCTATTTGTGGGAGCCCGACGCCTACAAGGACAAGGTCAACTCATTCACGCTGTACCAGGGCATCGTGATCGGCATCTCCGGCCTGCTGGCGCTGGTGCTGACCATCCTGTTCGTGGTCAAGGGCAGCATCATGTTTCCCGCCGCCGCAGCCCTTGCATGGGCGGTGCTGGTCTATATCGGGGTTGATTTCGGCTTCTGGGGCAAGGTGCTCGACATGTCGAACAATGCCGAGCGGGTCTGGCGCGCAGGCGGCGAAGCCATCCTGGCCGCGACGCTACTCGTGTTCCTGTTCGCCTATCTCAATCTCAGCCGCTGGCATGTACGCTATTCCCACATCACCGTCGGCTGGCTGGCCTTCCTCGGCTCGCTGGTGGCATTGGCCCTGTTCGATCCCGCGGTCGCCTCGGGTATCGCGCGGATGTCGCTGGTATTGATCGCGTTCGCGGGTTTTGCCCTCATCGTCTATCTCTCGACCCACGGCTTCGACCGCGCCGTGTTGCTGATTCCGACCTGGTTCCTGCTGGTGGTCTGGGTGATCGCCGCCGGCATGACGGTGGCGGGCAGCGTCACCAACGACATCGTCGGCCCGGCGCTGCTCGGCGGCCTGGTCTTGATCGTGATGCTCATTGGATTCACGGTCATGCAGCACGCGTTCGCCGGCGGCGGCGCCACCACCGGCGTCGTCTCCGATGTCGAGCGCCGGGCGCTGGCACTGACCGGTTCAGGCGACCTGATCTGGGACTGGGACGTCTCCGCCGACAAGGTCTTTACCAGCCCCGAGACCGAAAGCCTGCTGGGCCTGAAACGCGGCACGCTGGAAGGCCCGGCCGCGAAATGGCTCGAGGTGCTGCATCCGCTCGACCAGGACCGTTTCCGCGCGGCGCTCGACAGCGTGCTCGATCAGCGCCGCGGCCGGCTGGTGCAGGATTTCCGCCTGCGCACCCCCGACGGACACTTCATGTGGTTCGCGCTGAAGGCGCGCCCCGTGGTCGGCTCCGACGGCGAGGTCTCGCGCGTGGTGGGCACGCTGACTGACGTCACCGAGGCCAAGAACGCCGAGGAGCGCATGCTCCACGATTCGGTTCATGACAACCTCACCGGCCTGCCGAACCGCCAATTGTTCATCGACCGCCTGGGGGCCGTCGCCAATTTCGCCAAGACCATGCCGAACCTGAGGCCGACGCTGATGGTGATCGACCTCGACCGCTTCAAGCAGGTCAACGATTCCGTCGGCATCGCCGTCGGCGATTCGATCCTGCTGACGCTGGCGCGGCGGCTGACCCGAATCCTCAAGCCCCAGGACACGGTGGCGCGGCTGGCCGGCGACCAGTTCGGCCTGATCCTGTTGTCGGAGCAGGACCCGGCGCGCATCACCGCCTTCGCCGAGACCATTCGCAAGACCATCCGCGCGCCGATCGCCTTCAACGACCGCGAGATATTTCTCACCGCCTCGATCGGGCTCGCGCTCTCCGATCCGCAGACGCAGCTTTCCGACGAGATCATCAAGGACGCCGAGCTTGCGATGTATCACTCCAAGCGCATCGGCGGCGACCGCATCGACGTCTACAAGCCGGCCATGCGCGCGCGAAAAACCGACCGGCTGACGCTGGAATCCGAATTGCGCCGCGCCATCGAGCGCGAGGAAATCACCATCCTGTATCAGCCGATCGTGCGGCTGGAAGACCGCTCGATCGCGGGCTTCGAGGCCTTGGCGCGCTGGGATCATCCGAAGCTCGGGCGGATGTCGCCGATGGAATTCATCAGCATCGCCGAGGAGACCGGCCTGATCGTCGACCTCGGCATGTTCGTGCTGGACCAGACCGCCAGGCAGCTTGCCATCTGGCAGCGCGCGATGCGTTCACGCGAGCCGATCTTCGCCAGCGTCAACGTCTCCTCGCGGCAATTGCTGCGGCATGACCTGATCCACGACATCCGCACCGTGCTGTCGCGCTCCTCGGTGGCGCGCGGCACGCTGAAGCTCGAATTGACGGAATCCCTGGTCATGGAGAATCCGGAACACGCCGCCCAGATGCTGACGCGGATCCGCGAGCTCGGCACCGGGCTGTCGCTGGATGATTTCGGCACCGGCCATTCCTCGCTGGCCTATCTGCAGCGCTTCCCGTTCGACACCATCAAGATCGACCAGTCCTTCGTGCGCACCACCAGCCGCGGCACCAGGCCGGTGATCCTCAAATCGATCATCGCGCTCGCCCACGACCTCGGCATGGACGTGGTCGCCGAGGGCGCCGAGACCGATTCCGACGCGGTCGAGCTCTACCAGCTGGGCTGCGAATATGCGCAAGGCTTTGCCTTCGGCGAGCCGATGGACGCCGACGCCGCGATGCGGCTGTTGACGGAAGTGCGGCTCGAGGCGGCGAGCTAGATGTGAGCTTTCAATCGGTTGCCCATCCGGTCAGGACCCGGTGGCGCGCTACGAAGCTTGAGTGCGTCGTGCGCTCCGCAAACCCGTCTCTCACTTCATCCGCTTGAACCGCACGCGTCTGCCCTCCGCAAGCCGGGTCGCGACGTAGCCGCCGGCGAGGCAGGCCTCACGCTGCGGCATCTTTTCCTGCGGGCTGCGCAAGGTCTCCCACCACGACGCGCGCTGGGCCGCGCGCGGCAGCGCGGCGTCGATGATCGCTTCGATCTGCTCGAAGCTCAGCACGAATTCAGGGAGCTTCTGTTGCTTCAGGTAATCGCGAAGCGCGTCGTAATCGTTCACTTTTCCTCCCAGCGCATGATCCGCCCGGGCACGTTCCCGGTCGCGATCCAGTGGGTAAGCGCCCTGGCGCACAAATCATAGGTCCTTTGACGGTTCAGGGCGAGATCGCGCGCAAAATCGCGGTCGAAGCTTGCGCCGTCGCCCGAAGCCGTCGCCTTCGATGCATTCATCCGGCCACGGCAACCAAGCGTTAACTCATTAGTACACGAACGCTCGCCATTTAAGCCGGCAGCAACCATTCCGGGCGCATGCCGCAGCATCGGGAGCGAGTGATGGGATTAGGACGGCGCAAGGACAAGGCCAGCCGGCCCTGGCGGTTATCAGCAAAGCTGCTGATCCTGTCGTCTGTGGTCACGGTTATGGGCTTTTCCGCGATCTGCGCCAGCGTCATGCTCGACATGCGCCGCGGCGAGGAAGAACTGGCGCGCCAGACCCTCGAGAACCTTGCATCCGGCATCGATGCCGACATCGGCAGCAACCTCGAGCTTTACGACCTGTCGCTGCGCGCCGCCGCCAGCAACATGGTGGCGCCGGAAATCCATGAGGTCTCCAAGCCGATCCGGCAACTGATCCTGTTCGATCACGCCGCGACCGCAAAGCATTTTGGCGCCATTCAGATATTCAATGCCGCAGGACGGCTGACCATCGACGCATCGACGCTGGACCCGGTGCCCGAAGATCGCAGCGACGAGGAATACTTCAAGGTTCACCGCGATCGGCCGGACGTGGGCCTGTTCATCAGCCGCCCGATGCTGCACCATGGCGCCTATGCCGTCGTGCTCAGCCGCCGCATTACCGGCGAAGACGGACGCTTTCTCGGCGTGGTGGCGGGCTCGATCCGCTTTTCCTATTTTCACGACCTGTTCAGCCGATTGCATCTTGGCCACAACGACATCATCACCGTGTTTCGCCGCGACGGCACCGTGATCATGCGGACGCCGTTCGACCTCGACGTGATCGGCCAGAATCTCGGCCACTTGCCCGGCGTGCAGCGGGTGCTGTCGGAGCCGAGCGGATCATATTCGGGGGTCGCCACGGCGGATCACGACCCGCGGCTCTATATCTGGCGCGATAGCACGAAGCCACTCGTGGTTCTGGTCGGCAAGCCCTGGAGCGATATTCTCACGCTATGGCGCATCGAGGTGACACGGATCGGCGCGATCATGGTGGCGCTTATCATGTTCGTGCTCGGCGTGACGCTGTTTCTGGCGCGCGAAATCGGCCGCCGCGCGGCGGCCGAGGACAAGCTCGAGGAGCTTGCCACGACCGACGCGCTCACGGGCTTGCGAAACCGGCGCAAGTTCGACGCCGCCATCGAAACCGAATGGCGGCGCGCGGCGCGCCAGAAGATGCCGCTTACATTGCTCATGATCGATGCCGACCATTTCAAATCCTACAACGACACGTTTGGGCACCAGGCCGGCGACGAGGTGCTGGTTGGCATCGCGATCTGCATTTCTGATTCGGTGCGGCGGACCGGCGATTGCGCCGCGCGCTACGGCGGCGAGGAATTCGCCGTATTGTTGCCGGGGCTCGCGCCTGCGGAAGCGCTTCGGGTAGCCGAAACGATCCGGCTGAAGGTCCAGCGATGGTCCGGCGACACATCGATCACCACCGTCAGCATCGGTGTCGCGAGCGCAGTGCCCGACACTGCCACGGACTGGAACCGGCTCCTGCACGCCGCCGACAAGGCGCTTTACGCGGCCAAGGCCGGCGGCCGCAATTGCTGCGTGCTGGCGGGCGCCTCGAAGCTGTCGCTGGTGGCTTGACGACCTCTTGCGGCCTCGTCAATTGCGAGCGAAAGCGACGCAATCCATAAGCCGGCGAAGACTGGATTGCTTCGTCGCTTTCGCGCCTCGCCATGACGGCGGAAGCAACCTTTCCGCCGTCACTTCTCCAGATACTTCTTCATCTCGGCGCGCAGGCCATCGCGGAGATCGGCGCGCGCCATGCCGAAGGCGATGTTGGCGCGGAGGAAGCCGGCCTTGGAGCCGCAATCGTGCCGCTCGCCCCTGAACTCGACGCCATAGAATCCTTGCGTCTTCGAAAGCCCGATCATCGCATCGGTGAGCTGGATCTCGCCGCCGGCGCCACGCTCCTGGGTCTGAAGGATCTTGAAGATTTCCGGCTGCAGGATGTAACGCCCGGTGATCGACAGGTTGGACGGCGCGGTGCCCTTCGGCGGCTTTTCCACCATGCCGTCGACCTCGAACATGTTGGCTTGCGCGTGGCGTTTGCCGACGCCGCAGATGCCATATTGGTGGGTGAGATGGTCGGGCACGGCTTCCACCGCGATCAGGTTGGACTTTTCGCCGAGCTTGCCGGCCGCCTCGATCATCTGCGCAAGGCAACCCGGGGTGTTGAGCACGAGCTCATCCGGCAGCACCACCGCGAACGGCTCGTCGCCCACGATATCGCGCGCGCACCACACCGCGTGGCCAAGACCCAGCGGCGCCTGCTGCCGCGTGAAGCTCATGGCGCCGGCTTCCGGCTGATCGCGGGCCAGGATCTCCATTTCCGCCTTCTTACCGCGCGCGGCGAGCGTGGCGTCGAGCTCGTACATCCGGTCGAAATGGTCCTCGATCACGCCCTTGTTGCGGCCGGTGACGAAGATGAAATGCTCGATGCCGGCTTCCCTCGCTTCATCGACCACATACTGGATCAGCGGCTTGTCGACGATGGTCAACATTTCCTTCGGCATCGCCTTGGTGGCGGGCAGGACGCGGGTACCGAGACCGGCGACCGGAAAGACGGCTTTGCGGATTTTCATGGGGTATCGGGCTGCCTTCAGAAAGCTGGCGGAAAGAGCATCTTGATCCCTGTTGGTAGCCGGTTTGCGGCCGGGAACAAAGGCTGATGTGTGGTGCGTCTTGGCCCGCCTTGTTGCCTTTTTGACGAAATCCCTAACGCAACAATCCTGCAATTGTTAAGCTATTGGAAACGGTGACCGGGCCTCCTGAACGCGGGTTATTTCAGGGCCTTGCGGGTGGAACATGACGCGACCAACGGGACGAATGGCGATAGCGCGGATGGGCACGGCAATTCTCGCCGCGGCGCTCGTCTGGTGCGGCGAGGCATGCGCGCAATCCACGGGCGGCGGTCCGCTCGACTTTCTCGGCAACATTTTCAACGGTTCGTCTTCGAAGGGCGGCCAAACCCCGCCGGCCGCACCGGCGCAACCGGCACAAGCCGCGAGTGGCGCGCCGCTGCCATGGAGCGGCGAGGACGGCGCCTCCGGCCACCCGCTGATGACCGCAAGTGCGATCCGCGAGGCGGCGGCGAATTTCGACAATTGTGTCGCCGCGATGTGGCCGGACGCCGCGCGCCGCAATATCTCGCGCGACAGCTTTCAGCGCTTCACCGCGGGCCTTACCCCTGACCTGCGCATCATGGATCTGATGGATTCGCAGCCGGAATTCACCAAGTCGATCTGGGATTATCTCGACATCCTCGTGAACGACAACCGTCTCGCCAGAGGCCGCGAGATTCTCGCCAAGTACAAGCCGCAGTTCGACGCGGCGGAAAAAGCCTATGGCGTCGACCGCTACGTGGTCACGGCGATCTGGGGCATCGAATCGAATTATTCGACGCAGATCGGCGATCGCAGCGTCCTGCAATCCACGGCGACGCTCGCCTGCATCGGCCGCCGCCAGAAATATTTCAAGGACGAGTTCCTCTCGGCGCTGGAGATCCTGCACCACGGCGACCTGCGCCCCGAACAGATGCGGGGCTCCTGGGCCGGCGCGTTCGGACCGACCCAGTTCATGCCGACGGCTTTCAAGCGCTATGCGGTCGATGCCGACGGCGACGGCCGCCGCGACGTGGTCGATGATCCGGCCGACCTGATCGCCTCCACCGCCAACAATCTCAAGAAGGACGGTTGGCAGACCGGCCAGACCTGGGGCTATGAAGTCGTGGTGCCGAAAGGCTTCAACTACATGCTGGCGGACCGCGCGAAAGCGATGACGATTTCACAGTGGGAGCATCTGGGCCTCAAGCGCGCCAATGATCAGCCCTTGCCGCCTTCCGCCGAGAAAGCCTATCTGCTGGCGCCCGCCGGCGCGGAAGGGCCGGGCTTTCTGATGCTGCAGAATTTCCGCGTGATCATGAAGTACAATCCGGCGGAGGCCTATGCGCTGGCGATCGGCCACTTCGCCGACCGCCTGCGCGGCGGCGCCCCCTTCGTGCAGCCCTGGCCGCGGCAGGAACGGGAATTGTCGCGGGCCGAGCGGCTGGAACTGCAGCAGCTTCTGGCCCAGCGCGGGTTCTATCGCGGCACCCCGGACGGCCAGTTCGGCGGCGAGACCAGGGAGGCGCTGCGAGGCTTCCAGGCCTCGATCGGGGCGCCCGCGGATGGATTTGCCTCCTCAGAGATGCTGGAGCGGCTGCGCGGGCGGTGATTCCGGGCGATCCCACCCCGAAAGTAACCTTGTTTGCGCCCAAACAGGCGCAAGCGGGAAAACGGGTTCCCAGCCCCTGTGGATCGTGTTCTACGAGGTTCCGCTGGTTCTTGACGGCAGCGGGCAATGCCCGGTTGATGGCGGGAAATTCGCCCGCTTGCGGCCTGATTCCGCTATTATATTGACCACGCAAACGACCCCATTGCGACCGAACCGCATGCCAAAGACAAAATCCTTTTCCCGGGTGTTCACCGAGACCGGCCCGCTGATCGTGTTGGCCGTCGCGGTCGCGCTGCTGGTCGGGATCGTGGGGCCGGCGTCGGCGCAGTTTTTCAATTTCGGCGGGCCGCCGCGGCCGCAACCCCAACCGCAATCGCCGCCGCCGGGCGGCCGGGGACTGGGCGGCTGGTTCGGCGGCGACCTGTTCGCGCCATTCCAGCAGCAGGCGCCGAAGCCGGTTCAGGATTTCTCCAGGGCGCCACCGCCGGGAAAACGCGAGACCATACCGGAACGCAACGTGCTGGTGCTCGGCGACGCCATGGCGGATTGGCTCGCCTACGGCCTTGAGGATGCCTATGTCGAGCAGCCGGACATGGGCGTGATCCGCCGGCACAAAACCGTCTCCGGCCTGATCAGGTATCAGCCCAAGGGCGATCCGGCAGACTGGGCCGCCGCGGCCAGGGCCATCCTTTCCACCGAAAAGCCGGATGCCATCGTCGTCATGCTCGGCCTCAACGACCGCGTCGCCATGCGGGAGCCGGCGGCGGAGAAATCCGAGGGCAAGCAGGCGGACAAAAAGAGCGACAAGAAGGACGCCCGGACGAAGCCGGATGGCAAGCCCGGCGATTCGAAGCCCGGAGCGAAAGCGGACGACGCGGCCGATAACGCCGCAAAGTCCGACGAGAAGGCGACCGATGCCGAATTGTCCCCGGACGACGCCGCCGATGGCGACGTTCCGCCGATCATCACGCCGGAAAAGAGCGCGCGTTCGCCGACCGGCCTGGTGGAGTTCCGCGAGGAACGATGGGTCGAACTCTACGCCAAGAAAATCGAAGAGATGATCGCCGTCATGAAATCCAAGGGCGTGCCGGTGCTGTGGGTCGGCCTTCCCGCGGTGCGCGGCGCCAAGGCTACCTCGGACATGCTGTTTCTGGATTCGCTGTACCGCGAGGGCGCCGCCAGGGCCGGTATCACCTATGTCGACGTCTGGGACGGGTTTGTCGACGAGGCCGGCCGCTTCCTGCAGCAAGGCCCCGATTTCGAAGGTCAGATCCGCCGCTTGCGTTCCTATGACGGCGTGTATTTCACCAAGCCCGGCGCGCGCAAGCTGGCGCATTATGTCGAGCGCGAGATCACCCGATTGCTGGCGTCGCGTTCCGCGCCGATCACGCTGCCAAGCGAGCCCGGAATCCCCGATGCCAACGCGCAGCCTGGCCAGCCGGCGCCGCGTCCGCTGGCAGGACCGATCCTGCCGCTGGTGGCTTCTTCCGTCGGCACCGATCAATTGCTGGGCGGCCCGGGATCGCGACCGGCCGCGGTCGATGCGCTCGTGGCGCGAACGCTCGTCAAGGGCGAACCGCTCGCGCCACCCGCCGGCCGTGCCGATGATTTCGTCTGGCCGCGCCGCGAGGTCGGACGCGAGCAGGCCAGGGGCGACTCGCCGGTGGCCGCGGTTTCTCCGGATGGAACACCGTCCGCCATGGCGCCCGCAGGACCGCCGAAGCCGAAGAAGCCGGTTGCGGTCCAACCCGGCGCGCCGCTTCAACCGGGCACACCGCCGCCGGCGGCCCTGCCGGCACTTCGGAATTTCTTTGGCCTTGGAAGTCCGCCGCCGCCGCGCCAGGTGCAACCGCCGCCCCGCGCGCCTGGCGCCCCGCGACCGCCGGCTAATGTCGGGCGGTCAGCCGCGGCGCCGCCCGGCAACATCACGCGATAAAATCACCCGTCGTTCCGGCGCGCGTCGGCGCGAGCCTCAACAAGATGTGCAATTGCACGTCTTTAACCGCGCAGCATTGCTCTGCCGGATTCGCCGTACCGCTCCTGCCGGATGGCCCCGCGCCGTTGACTTCACGATGTCAGCGAGTAGCTTTTTGCCCCAAATACAGCGGGACCAGCCGCTTGCGACCATCAGGAGGAAGGCCATGACCGTGACGATCCGGCAGCTTCACCCGCATTTTTTCGGCGAGGTCTCCGGCGTCGATTTGCGCAAGCCGCTGACGCCGCAGCAGGCCCGGGACATCGAAGCCGGCATGGATAAATACGCCGTGCTGCTGTTCCGCGATCAAGACATCACCGACGAGCAACAACTGGCTTTCGCCTTGAACTTCGGCCAGCGCGAGAATGCACGCGGCGGCACCGTGACCAAGAAGGAAGATTACCGACTGTCTTCGGGACTGAACGACGTTTCCAACCTCGGCAAGGACGGCAAGCCGCTGCCGCGCGATCACCGCACCCACCTGTTCAACCTCGGCAACTGCCTGTGGCATTCGGACAGTTCGTTCCGCCCCATCCCGGCAAAATTCTCGCTGCTTTCGGCGCGGGTGGTGAACCCCAAGGGGGGCAACACCGAATTCGCCGACATGCGCGCGGCCTATGACGCGCTCGACGGGGAGACCAAGGCGGAGATCGAGGATCTGATCTGCGAACATTCGCTGATGTATTCGCGGGGATCGCTGGGCTTCCTCGACTACACCGAGGAAGAGAAGCAGATGTTCAAGCCGGTGCTGCAACGGCTGGTACGCACCCATCCTGGGCATGGCCGCAAGTCGCTCTATTTGTCGTCGCATGCAGGCTCGATCCTCGGCATGAGCGTGCCGGAGGCGCGGCTCTTATTGCGCGACCTCACCGAGCACGCCACGCAGAGCGAATTCGTCTACGTCCACAAATGGACGCTGCATGACCTCGTGATGTGGGACAACCGCCAGACCATGCACCGCGTGCGCCGCTACGACCAGTCGCAGCCGCGCGACATGCGCCGCGCCACGGTGGCCGGCACCGAGCCCACGGTCGCGCAGCAGGCGGCCGAGTAAGGGGCCTTGTCGTCCCTGCGAACGTGTTTGGTCCCGGGAGATTGGGTGGATGGAATCGGTGTAGACCAAGGCATCTCGTATCTCAGGGAGCGCCTTGCGTCATGGAACTGAACCTGCATGCCAATGCCACCACTACCCCGAAGGTCAGGGCCTACATCCAGCGCAGTAAGAGGCCGGTGAGCGAGCTGGCGGCGGAACTCGGCGTCAGCGAGACCACGATCCGTCGCTGGCGCAGCCGGACCACCGTCGGCGACCGGTCGCACCGGCCGAACAGGCTGATGACCAGCCTGTCGGTCGTGGAGGAGACGCTGGTCTGCGAATTGCGAACATCGCTACAGTTGCCGCTGGACGATATCGTCGAGGTGATGCGGCGCTGCATCAACGCGAAGGTGTCCCGCAGCGCCATCCATCGCTGCTTGCATCGCCATGCGATCAGCCAACGCAAGAAGCCCGACAGGCCTGGCGTCGGCATTTTTCAGCAGACGACCGTCGGCTTCATCCACATGGATCTGAAGCATCTGCCGGCCCTGGAGCGACGCAAAAGCTATGTCTTCGTCGCGATCGACCGCGTCACCCGCTATGTCTACGTCGAAATCCACCGCAGACGCGATGCCAAGACTTCGGCGGCTTTCCTCGCGCAATTCCTGGCTCACTTCCCTCATCGCGTTCACACCATTCTGACCGACAACGGCGCCGAGTTCACCGATCGCTTCGCCGTCGATATGAAGAACAAGCCGCAGGGCCGGCCTTCCGGCAATCACCCGTTCGATCTCCTCTGCGCCAAGCACAAGATTGATCACCGCCTGACCAGACCTTATCGCCCGCAAACCAATGGTCTGGTCGAGCGCTTCAACCGCCGCATCGCCGAAGCCATCGGCCGCGAACCCAAGCGGGGCAGCGCACGGCGCACCTTCCCCTGCCAAGCCGACCGCGACGCCTTCCTCAATCGCTTTGTCGCCGACTACAATCGGACGCGCCTCAAATGCCTCGACTACCTGGCGCCCCTCGAAGCACTCGCCAATCTCCCGGGATCAAACACGTTCGCAGGGACGACGTCGTGGTTGTCCCCGGTGCCAGTACTTACGCCTACGCGTGGCCGGCTTCGTTCGACAACATGCCCGGATCGATCCCGATCTTGCGCAGCGCGCGGACATATTTCTCCTCGACGTCGCCGCCAAAGATCAGATCCGGATCGGCATCGCAATGCAGCCAGCCATTGTCCTGGATTTCGCTTTCCAGCTGTCCGGCCGCCCAGCCGGCATAGCCCAGCGCGAGTATGGCGTGCTTCGGCCCGCCGCCCTTCGCGATCGCCTTCAGGATGTCGACGGTCGCGGTCAGGCAAATCTCGTCGTCGATCTTCAGCGTCGCGTCCTTGATGAAGAAATCGCTCGAATGCAGCACGAAGCCGCGGCCGGTCTCCACCGGGCCGCCCTTCAGGACACGCATGGTTTCGGCATTTTCCGGCAGCTTGATCTGGTCGGCCTTCTTGATGATGTCGAGCTGCACCAGCAGTCCTGGAAAGTCGATGCTGCCCGCCGGACGGTTGACGATGATGCCCATGGCGCCTTCGGCCGAGTGCGCGCAGAGATAGATCACCGAACGCTCGAAGCGCGGATCACCCATCACCGGCATGGCGATCAGCAACTGACCGTCGAGATAGCCGTGATCCGCCAATTCACCGCCGGCACCAGCAGGATTGTGGCGAAACCTTTTCGGTCTTTTGCCTTCAGGGTCCATCCGCAAGGGACTCTCATATCGTCGTACATCCTGATATTGGGTGGCGGTTCTGTCAATCAAGCTCCACGGGAAGTTTGGCAACGCATCACAAGCAATTCAATGGCTTACGATCTCGCTTGGCTGTAAGGAACGCCCCATGATCGTCGCAATTCCCCTGCGGGCCGCGCTCGGCTTTGCCTTGGCCGCCCTGACGTCGTCCCTGGCGATCGAGGCCCGCGCCCAGGATGCTTCACCCAAGGACGCCTCGCCCTGGCAACGGGGGATGCACTCCGCTGTCCGGCTGCTTGCGGGATCGCGCAGCGGTTCCGTGCTGCTCGGCGGTATCTCGGTTCAGCTTGACCCGGGCTGGAAGACCTACTGGCGAACCTCGGGCGATTCCGGGGTTCCGCCGCGTTTCGACTTCTCCAAATCGGACAATATCGAGGCTGTTACCGTTCTGTGGCCGGCGCCGACGAAATTCGACGACGGCGCCGGTGGCACCTCGCTGGGCTACCACAACCAGGTCGTGCTGCCGTTGCGAATCGTTCCGAAGAATTCCGAGAAGCCGGTGACGCTTCGCACCGAAATCAGCTACGCGGTCTGCGAAAAAATCTGCATTCCGGTCGAAGCCAGCGCTGAACTCGCCTTCGCCAGTGTGGCGAGCACCGAAGACAGCGTGCTGTTCGCGGCGCTCGACACGGTTCCAAAGCCCGCCAGCGTCGGCGACCCCAACCCGTTGACCATTCGCGACGTCAAGCGCGACGGCAAATCCACCGTTCTCGTCGACGTGGTCGCGCCTGATGCAAGGACGGTGAGCCTGTTTGTCGAGGGACCAACCCCGGACTGGGCGTTGCCGGTTCCAAAACTGCTCGAGCACGGGCCGCCCGGCGTCAAACGCTTTGCGTTCGAGCTTGACGGCGTGCCGCCGGGAACCAACGCCGAAGGCGCGGCCCTCAAATTGACGCTGGTCAACGGCGAACGCTCCTACGAATTCAACATCAATCTGGAGTGACCCGGTCATTCCGGGTCCACGCGTCTTCGCGTGGGCCCGGAATCTCGAGATTTTCCGATGTGCAATTGCACATCTGAGGTTCGTGCGGAGCCTGTGATCGCGCCGCGCTTTGCGCGGACCCGTTGGCCGCCCCCGGAATGACGGCGTGGAATTGGCGCACCCAACCGAATCTTAACGAATCGTTGATAGGCCGAAATCATCGCTGCATCGCCTGCGGCAGCTGAGGATTTCCTGCTTTGGCCGTGATGGACGCCCGATCCGCAACACCTCTGCCCACCGGCCTGCGAGCGCGGCTGCGCTCGATGCTTGGCGGCTTCCTCGGGAGTTCTCTTGGCGGCACCAGCGAAGCCTCGGTGACCCGGCGGCTTGCGGGCACGATCTTCATCATCCGCGTCGCCAGCGCGGCGCTTGCCTATCTCTCGCAAATCCTGCTCGCACGCTGGATGGGCGGCTCCGATTACGGCGTCTATGTCTACGTCTGGACCTGGGTGCTGCTGCTCGGCAGCATGATGGATTTCGGCATCTCGGCGTCGGCGCAGAAGATCATCCCGGAATATCGCACCCGCGGCGAGCACGCGCTGCTGCGCGGCTTTCTCTCCGGCAGTCGCTGGATGACCCTTGTCGTCTCCTCGATCGTTTCGGGATTGCTCGCCGGCGTTGTGAAATTGCTGTCGCCGTGGATCGATGCCGGCGCGGTCGTTCCGCTTTACGTCGGCTGCGCCACGCTGCCGGCCTTCGTGGTGGCCAATACCCAGGACGGCATCGCGCGCTCGCACGACTGGATGCGGCTCGGATTGATGCCGCAATTCATCGTTCGCCAGTCCCTGATCATCGGCGTCACCGCCGGGATGTTCGTGCTCGGCTTCAACCTCGGCGCAACCGCGGCGATGCTGGCAAGCGCCGCCGCGGTCTGGATCGCCATGATCGGCCAGATGGTGGCGCTGAACCGCCGCCTCGGCCGTCACGTCGAGCCCGGCCCGAAGGCCTACGATATCGGCGGCTGGCTTTCAGTCTCGCTGCCGATCCTGATGGTCGAGGGTTTTTACCTGCTGCTGTCCTACACCGACGTGCTGGTGCTGCAGCAGTTTCGCTCCTCGCAGGAGGTCGGCGTCTATTTCGCCGTGGTGAAGACGCTGGCGCTGGTTTCCTTCATCCACTACGCGATGTCGGCGACGACGGCGCATCGCTTTGCCGAGTATCACGCCCTCGGCGACAGGGCGCGGCTGTCGGCCTATGTCGCGCATGCGATCAAATGGACGTTCTGGCCCTCGCTCGCCGCGACCGTGCTGCTGCTGGCGTTCGGCAAGCCGCTGTTGTGGCTGTTCGGGCCGCAATTCGTGATCGGCTACGACATCATGTACGTTGCCGCCATCGGCCTCGTCGTGCGCTCCGCGATCGGCCCGGTCGAGCGGCTGCTCAACATGCTCGGCCACCAATATATCTGCGCGCTGGCCTATGCGCTGGCCTTCGTCATGAATGTGGCGCTCTGCCTCGCGCTGGTGCCGCGGTTCGGCGGTCACGGCGCGGCGGCCGCGACCTCGATCTCGCTTGCGTTTGAGACCGTGCTGCTGTTCTGGATCGTGCGCCGGCGGCTCGGACTGCACGTGCTGGCGTTCGGGAAAAGCGGCTGAGTTCGTCACGCCAGGACTTGATCAGACTTGATCCGGCCATGACGGTACCTTGCATCACGACGTCGAAGCGTCCCCCTACTCCGCGGTCCAGCCGCCGTCGATCGAGAGGTTGGCGCCGGTGATCTGCGCCGCGTCGTCGCCGCACAAAAACAGCGCCAGGGCGGCGACCTGCTCGGAGGTGACGAATTCCTTGGTCGGCTGCGCTTCCAGCAGCACGTCGTGGATGACCTGCTCCTTGGTGAGGTTACGCGCCTTCATGGTGTCGGGAATTTGCTTCTCGACCAGCGGCGTCCAGACATAACCCGGGCTGATGCAGTTGCAGGTGATCTTGAAGGTCGCAAGCTCCAGCGCCACGGTCTTGGTGAGCCCGGCGATGCCGTGCTTGGCCGAGACGTAGGCCGACTTGAACGGCGAGGCCACCAGCGAATGCGCCGAGGCGGTATTGATGATGCGGCCCCAGCCGCGCTTTTTCATGCCGGGCACCACGGCGCGGATGCCGTGAAACGCCGACGACAGGTTGATCGCGATGATGGCGTCCCACTTGTCGATCGGGAATTCCTCGATCGGCGAGACGAACTGGATGCCGGCATTGTTGACGAGGACATCGACCGAGCCGAACGTCTTTTCTCCCAGCGCGATCATGCCGGCGATCTCGGCGGGCCTGGTCATGTCGGCAGGCGAATGGATGGCCTTGACCTTGAAGTCGCTTTCGATCGCGGCGCGTTCCTTCTCGATGTCGGCGGGCGCGCCCATGCCGTTGAGAACGATGTTGGCGCCGGCACCGGCAAAAGCGCGCGCATAGGCCAATCCGATGCCACTGGTCGAGCCGGTCACTACCGCGGTCTTGCCTGTCAACGTAGCCATTTCTTCACTCCTTTTTTACGGGGCCTTCTTCCCCCGAGAGATCGTAGGTCACCATGGTTTCGCCGGACTGCGGCCGTTCCAGCCACTCTTTGTGACGCATCGACCAATGAACGTCCCGAACGCCCGCCTCCCAATGCTCGACCAGGGCAACGTGGGAAAAGTCGTAATCCTTGGAAGAGGTTTCGTAGTTCTTGCTCTTGTAGATCAGGTGCACCACCGTGACGGTGCTCTCCCTCGTGGCATCGCGCAACAAGGTTGCCGACGGGTCGTCCTTCAGATGGTCCGGCAGCTTG
The DNA here is from genome assembly GCA_963742085.1 of uncultured Alphaproteobacteria bacterium. Taxonomy (GTDB): domain Bacteria; phylum Pseudomonadota; class Alphaproteobacteria; order Rhizobiales; family Xanthobacteraceae; genus Bradyrhizobium. The sequence goes on from CAVUKM010000012.1 coordinate 440,460, forward strand.
CCGATCAGGTCGCGGAGCGCCTTGCGGGCATTGTGGAGCTGCCGGTTCTTGTCGGTGGTCATTCGCGTGCGGCTGGAGAAGCGGATATCCTTCTCGCGCTCGGCGGCCTCCAGCAACGTCTGCGGCAGCGATCCGCGGGCGCTGAAGAGATCGACCTGGAAGATCAGCAGGTCATTGGTGGTCTCGGCATCCAGCACATAATCGAGCGGCGTATTGGAGGCGATGCCGCCGTCCCAGTAATGCTCGCCATCAATGACGATGGAGGGGAAGCCCGGCGGCAGCGCGCCGGACGCCATGATGTGCTCCGGGCCAATTCTCTTGCCGATCCTGTTGAACTCCACATTGTCGAAATATCTGAAATTGCCCGAGGTCACCCCCACCGCGCCGACGCTGAGACGGGTCTTCAGATCGTTGATGCGGTCGAAGTCGACGAGACGCTCCAGCGTCTTCCTCAGCGGCGAGGTGTCGTAATAACTCTGCGACTCCGGGCTTCCGTTCGGCCACAACGGCGCGGGCGGGACCCGCGGCGTGAAGAAGCCCGGCGCTCCGAAGGTAGCGATGAGCGCGGCACTGGTTTCGTTGAATAGCGAACGTTCACGGATGCCGTTGGTGACCGGAACCCATGGCGCCGGAGCTGACACCATCTCCCAGAATTCCTTCAGCCTGTCGACGCGCTTTGCCGGCTCGTTGCCGGCGATGATCGCGGCATTGATGGCACCGATCGAGATGCCTGCGATCCAGTCCGGCTCAAAATCAAAATGACAGAGCGCCTGGTAGGCACCGGCCTGATAGGAGCCGAGCGCGCCGCCGCCTTGCAGAACGAGCACCCGCTGTGCCGTCGCGGGAGTCCTGGTTGGCGCTGCATCGGCAGAATTCATCATCGGCCTCGGATCGACCAGGAAGTTGAGGGTGTACCGTGGCGTCAGTTCGCGGTGGCGTCAATCAGCGAGGGCCGCCGAAGGGATCCTCACGCCCAATTGATCGCGCGGTTCAGTCGATGCAAGAATGAGCGTCCAGAACACCTTGTATTTGGTATTCGGAGCGTAACTCGCCGCGATGCCTAATTTTGTGACACCATTTTGAAGCATATTTGCCCGGTGTGGCGGCGAGTCGCGCCAGCCGGAAAACGCCTCGGCAAGCGTGTGGTAGCCGGCGGAAACATTTTCCACCGCCAGCGTCGCGGGGTATCCGGCGGCTTGCAGGCGCTTCGGCAACGGCGCCTTGACGTCGTGGTCGAGCTTGTTGCGGCTGGCCATCGCCTGCGACTGCCCTTCCGCAACCTTCATCAGCTGCGGGTCGACCACGACGGCGCCGAGACCGTTGTTCTGGCGATACAGCGAAATCATCGTAGCCGCGGCCTGGGGATCGAGCTTGGCGCTGCCCTCGGCCATGTTGAGATACATGCTCGGCTGTTCAAGCGGAACATCCGCCGCGCAGCCGCCAAGCACCAAGAGCCCGATAGTCGCGGCCAACGCGCGCATGATTGAAGGTTCCCCAGATTGCCCATGGTTGTTGCATGCCAACCGTGGCTGAATAGTGAACAATGGGGCTTTTTTGGGCGCAACACTGCTGTCGTCACAAGCGAAAGCGCTGACCCGGTATTCCGGAGATGTCGGCGGCAGGCAGGAGAAGCCGCAGCGTATTGTCGCTTTCGCGGGCATGACGGCGGTTGTTTATCGCGCGGTCATGCCCGACCGGAACGCAACGTCCTATGACGTCTTGACCGTATGGATGCCGCATTCCGTCTTGGCCCGGCCACGCCAGCGGCCGGCGCGCGCGTCCTCATCCGGTGAAGTCCGGCTGGTGCAGGGCATGCATCCGACCGAGAGAAAACCCGAAGCGACCAGCGGGTGCGGCGGCAGTTTTGCCTGCGCATAAATTGCTTCGATTTTCTCGCGCGAGGTGTTTGCGAACGGGTTGAACTTCAGCCGGATACCGTCTTCCTCGACCACCGGGATCGCGGCGCGCGAGCCCCCCTGAAAGCGCTTGCGGCCGTTGATCCATGCGCTGAAAGGCGCCAACGCCCGCTTCAGCGGCTCGACTTTGCGGATCCGGCAGCAGGCGTCGGGATCGGAAAACCACAATTCGCGATCAGGATCCTCGCGGGCCAGGGTCGCCTCCTCTGGCTTGATCGAGCGGACATCGCCAAGGCCCAGCGTCGCGACCAGCGTGTCGCGATAGGCCAGCGTCTCCTCAAACAGCCATCCGGTGTCGAGGAAGATCACGGGGATCGAAGCATCGACGTCGGCCATCACCTTGAGCAGCGCCGCCGATTCCGTGCCGAACGAGGAGACCAGGGCGAGGCGTTCGCGGCCGACGCTGCGCACAGCCGCAGCAATGACCTCTGCCGGCGTGGCATTGCGCAGCGCGTGATTGAGCTCCTCCGCCGACGGCAGATCGGGCGCGGCCGGTATCCGCTCGGCCAGCACGGACTGCCCGAGATCGCTCACGATCCGGCACTCTCCGAATGGCGCTGCTGCATCCGGCGGTGAAGCGCGGTGATGCGGCCGTCGCCGGTCGGCTGGTAGAACACCGAGTAGCGTTTCGATGTCACGGCGAACGCTTCCGCGTCGCTTTCCTTTTTCACTTCAAATGCGTCGAAACCGGCGCGCAGCATGAACACGAACTGGTCGCGCAGCACCTGGCCGGTGGCGCGCAATTCACCCCCATAGCCATGGCGCTCGCGCAACAGCCGCGCCTGGCTGTAGGCGCGGCCATCGCGGAAGGTCGGGAACACCAGCGCGACCATCGCGAGCCGGTCCAGGAACGGCACGAGATCGTCGACGTCGCGATTGTTCGGCCAGATCACTCCCAGCCGGCCCGCGCGCCGCAACGACGCTTCCGGATCATCCAGAAATACCGCCGCCGAAACCAGCACCGCGCCGTCGCCCGGCCACTCGGCACCATCCGGTACGTGGACGAAGGTGTCGGTGGCAATGTTTCCGTACTTAACGAGTGGCATAGACCCGCTCCCTGAAGGGTTCGACGCCGAGCCGCTTCACCGTGTCGACGAAAAGCTCGTCGGGGCGCGCGCGCAGCGCAAGATAGGCTTCAACGATATCCTCGACCACGTCGGCGACTTCGCCATAGGGCACGGCGGGTCCGATCAGGACGCCAAGCTCGGCGTTCTCGTCGGCGCGGCCGCCGATGGTGATCTGATAGTATTCCACGCCGTTCTTCTCGACACCGAGAATGCCGATATGGCCGACATGGTGATGGCCGCAGGCGTTGATGCAGCCGGAGATATTGATGTGCAGCCGGCCGATCAGCTCGGCGGTGTCATGATTGGCAAAGCGCCGGGTCAATTCCTGCGCGATCGGAATCGAGCGCGCATTGGCGAGCGAGCAATAATCCAGTCCCGGGCAGGCGATGATGTCGGAGACCAGATTGACGTTCGGCGTCGCCAGCCCGATCTTGTCGAGCGCCTCCCAGAGCGCCGGAAGGTCGCGTTTTGCGACGTGGGGCAGTGCCAGGTTCTGCTCATGCCCGACCCGAATCTCGCCGAAGGAATATTTGTCGGCGAGATCGGCAATCGCATCCATCTGGTCGGCGGTGGCGTCGCCGGGCGGTCCACCGATCGGCTTCAGCGACAGCGTCACGATCGCATATCCCTGCACCTTGTGCGTGAACACCGAGTTCTTGCGCCACCTCTCGAAAAGCGGATCGTGCGCCGCCTTCTTCAATTCCTCCGGCATGTGCGGGAGCTTTTCGTAGGCCGGATAGGAAAAGCGCGAGCGGACGTCCTCGACGACGGCGTCATCCAGCGTCAGCGCGCTGTCGCGCAGCGCCAGCCATTCGTCCTCGACCTCCCTGGCGAATTTCTCGATGCCGAGCTCGTGCACCAGGATCTTGATGCGGGCCTTGTAGATGTTGTCGCGGCGGCCATACTGATTGTAGACGCGCAGGATCGCCTCGACATAGCTCAGGAGGTCGCGGCCCGCGACGTATGGCTTGATGGTCTTGCCGATGAACGGAGCGCGGCCCAATCCGCCGCCGACCAGCACCTCGAAGCCGGTTTCGCCTTCCGCATTCTTGTGCAGGCGCAGGCCGATGTCGTGAATCTTGATCGCGGCGCGATCGTGCGCGGAGGCGGTAATCGCGAATTTGAACTTGCGCGGCAGGAAGGAAAATTCCGGATGCAGCGTCGTGTATTGCCGCAACAGCTCGGACCAGATCCGGGGGTCCTCGATCTCGCCGGGCGCTACTCCGGCCCACTGGTCCGACGTGACGTTGCGGGTGTTATTGCCTGACGTCTGCATGGCGTGAATGCCGACCTCGGCGAGATCGGCCAGCGCATCCGGCAATTCGGCGAGCTTGATCCAGTTGAACTGGATGTTTTGCCGCGTCGTGAAATGCCCGTAGCCGCGGTCGTAGCGGCGCGCCACATGCGCCAGCCGCCGCAATTGCTTCGACGACAGCGTGCCGTAGGGGATCGCGACCCGAAACATATAGGCGTGCAGTTGCAGATAGACGCCGTTCTGCAGCCGCAGCATCTTGAATTCGTCCTCGGTGAGTTCGCCCGACAGCCGGCGCTTCACCTGGTCGCGGAATTCCTCGACGCGTTCATTGATGAGCGTGCGGTCGAGTTCGTCATATGCGTACATGATGGATTGGCCTTATGCCGGAACCGGAAGATCGATGGTGACGCCCCTTGACCGGATATGTTCGCGCAGATTTCCGGGCTTGATCTTGTCGCCGTCCTTGATTTCGACCGGCGCGATATAGGGGCCGACCGCGCCGACATCGTCGGCCACCGATTCGTTGAGCAGCGTGCGAGCTTCGTCGGCAGTGCGGACGATCGCGGCATCGGACAGGTCGGTCGACCAGTCCTTTGCGGCCGTACGATAAACCACCGCGCCATCCCAGGTGCGGTTGGCGGTGACGATGGAGGGACCGGCGATCTTGATCTTTTGTTCCAGCGGAGATGTCATTCGGCAGCGACCTGAAAATATGAGGCGAGTTGAGCGAGGTTCTGATGGCGCCAGGGCGCGGAGTGCGCGACCACGTCACCAATGATGAGAATGGCAGGACCGCCGTCGATCTTTTCGACGAGATCGCACAATCCTTCGAGGGTTCCGACGGCAGCCTGGGCGTCCGGCCGGGTCACGCGCGCGAATACGCCGACCGGCGTCTGCGGCGAACGCCCGGCGGCCAGGAGGCCGGCGCGCACCGAAGGCGCCGCGGTCATTCCCATATAGACGACGATCGTCATCTTCTCGTCGGTGAGGACGGACCAATCGACGGCTTCGGCGTCGCTGGCCTTGTGCGCGGTCAGGAAGGTGACGCGCAGCGCCTCGTGCCGGAAGGTGAGCGGCACCTCGAATTGCGCGGCCGCGCCGAGGCCCGCGGTAATTCCGGGAATCACCGAACAGGCGACGCCGGCCTGGCGCAGCGCTTCAATCTCCTCGCCGCCGCGGCCGAAGACGAAGGGATCGCCACCCTTCAACCGCACCGCGCGCTGTCCCGACTTCGCCGCTTCGATCAACAGGCTGTTGATGGCGTCCTGGCCGATGCCGGGCCTGCCGACGCGGCGGCCAACCGGGACGCGCGCCGCATCTCGCCGCGCACGATCGAGAATTTCCGGCGATACCAGTTCATCGTAGAAAACGATATCGGCGTCCTGCAGCGCGCGCAGTGCCTTGACCGTGAGCAAATCCGGATCACCAGGACCGGCGCCGACCAGCGTCACCCTGCCCTCGGCGCCGCCTGACGGCAACGAACCCGCGAAGTCAGAGGGATTGCCAATTTCCTTCAGCGCCGCTTCCGCTTCCCCGGCGCGCCCGGCGAGAACCAGCGCGCCAATCGGGCCATCGACCACGCGCTCCCAGAAGCGGCGGCGCAACGCAAATTCGGGGATCCGTTCATGGATGGTCTTGCGCCAGCGGCCGATAAAGCCGGCGAGATCGCCGATGCGGGCGGGCAGCGCCGCCTCGATGCGCTCGCGTACGCGACGCGCCACCACCGGCGAGGCGCCGCCGGTTCCGACGGCCACCACCACATCGCCGCGATCGACGATGGCGGGAAAGATGAAAGTCGAATGTGCGACGTCGTCCATCACGTTCACGGGCAGACCCACCGCCTTCGCCCGCGCGGACATCGCGGGCCCGACACTGCCTGCGCCCGCGCAAAGAACGGCGATCACCCCGCCGAGATCGGCGGTCAACGGATCGCCTGCGGCGGGCTCAATTCGAGCCGTCTGGTCCGCGCCAGGAAGGCTCAGATCATGGTCGCCATCGGTCGCATACCAGCGAACCCGCGCACCCGTGGCCGCGAGCAGTCGCAACTTCGCGCGCGCCAGGTCGCCTGCTCCGACGAGCAACACCACGCCGCTTTGCAGATCGAGGAATACCGGCAGGAATCGCATGCGATGCTCGCTTCCCCAACTTACGGGGTTGACTGGAATTATTTTCTATATATGTCTCGTTCAACGCCCGCAAAGAGAAAATTATTTCTTCTCTACTGCAGTGCAACTATAGAATTTTAGCCTCCCAAGGCCAAGGGCCGGTAGATGCATCTTCTCGACAAGGACCACGCCAATGACCGGCTGCACCGGGCGATCCCGATCACGCAGCCCACGCTCACGCAAATTTCAACCGACGACCGCGCCGAGACGCCCTCGATGGACCACCTCGACGCGCTGGAAGCCCAGAGCATCTACATTTTCCGGGAGGCCTTCGCGCGGCTGAAGAAGCTGGCGCTGCTGTGGTCGCTCGGCAAGGATTCCAACGTGATGATCTGGCTGGCGCGCAAGGCCTTCTTCGGCCGCGTGCCGTTTCCGGCGTTGCATGTCGACACCGGCAAGAAATTTCCGGAGATGTACGCATTCCGCGATCGCTACGGCAAGGAATGGGAACTCGACTTGCGGATCGAACCGTGCCCGCCGCTCGAGACCATCGACCCGACCCTGCCGCCAGCCGCGCGATCCGCCGCGCGCAAGACCGAAGGGTTGAAGCTCGCGCTCGCCAAATACGGCTTCGACGGATTGATCGCCGGCATTCGCCGCGACGAAGAGGCCACACGCGCCAAGGAACGGGTGTTCTCGCCACGCGGCACCGAAGGCGGATGGGACGTGCGCGATCAGCCGCCGGAATTCTGGGATCAGTTCAACGCCTCGCCGCCACCGGGCGCGCATTTGCGCGTGCATCCGATCCTGCATTGGACCGAAGCCGACATCTGGGCCTACACGCAGCGCGAAAACATCCCGATCATTCCGCTGTATCTCGCCAAGGACGGCAAGCGTTATCGCTCGCTGGGCGATGCCGACATCACCAATCCGGTGGCTTCGACCGCATCGAACATCGAGGAAATCCTCCTCGAACTCGACCGCACCAAAGTGCCGGAACGCGCGGGACGGGCGCTGGATCACGAAACCGAAGACGCCTTCGAGCGGCTGCGTGTGGCCGGCTATCTCTGACGGATAATGGGTTGAGCGCAGCAATGAACATGACCGTCCCCGTCGCGATCCCGGCCACGCCCAACGGCACCACGCGCCCGCAGGTGCGCATCGTCATCGTCGGCCATGTCGACCACGGCAAATCGACCCTGGTCGGCCGGCTCCTGCACGAGACCGGAAGCCTGCCGGAAGGCAAACTCGAAATGCTCAAGGCCGTCAGCGCGCGGCGGGGCATGCCGTTTGAATGGTCGTTCCTGCTCGATGCGCTGCAGACCGAGCGCGACCAGGGCATCACCATCGACACCACCCAGATCCGCTTCCGCACCAAATCGCGCGACGTCGTGCTGATCGATGCGCCGGGCCATGCCGAATTCCTGCGCAACATGATCACCGGCGCCTCGCAGGCGGACGGCGCGCTGCTGATCATCGACGCGCTGGAAGGCGTGCGCGACCAGACCCGGCGCCACGGCTATCTCCTGCATCTTCTCGGCGTCAGACAGGTTGCGGTCGTCGTCAACAAGATGGACCGGGTTGATTTCAGCGCGGCGCGATTTGCCGAAATCAGCGACGAGATCTCCGCGCATCTGACCGGCCTCGGTGTCACGCCTCTGGCGGTCGTTCCGATTTCCGCACGCGATGGCGACGGCGTTGCCGAGCGCACCCGCAGAATGGCCTGGTACAGCGGCCCGACCGTGGTCGAGGCGCTCGATGCGCTTGAGCCCGCGCGGCCGCTGGAGCAGCTGGCGCTGCGGCTGCCGGTGCAGGCGATCTACAAGTTCGACGACCGCCGCATTGTCGCGGGCCGCATCGAATCCGGCAGCCTCGCCGCCGGCGACGAAATCGTCATCATGCCCGCCGGCAAGATCGCGAAGGTCCGGAGCGTGGAGGGCTGGCCGGTGACGCCGCTCAAGGGCTCCCGGACGGCCGGGCGCTCCGTCGGCATTACGCTCGACCGCGAACTGTTCATCGAACGCGGCGACGTCATCGCCCACGCCGGAACCAGCCCGCGCGACACGCGCCGGCTGCGCGCCCGGATCTTCTGGCTGCACGAAAAGGCGCTTGCCAAGGGCGAGCAAATCCTGGTCCGGCTCGGCACGCGGGAGGTCCGCGCCACCGTGGTCGCGATCGAGAAGGCGGTCGATCCCGGCGAACTGTCGAGCGTCGAAAACAAATCGATCGCGAAGAACCATGTCGGCGAGATCGACATCTCGCTGGCGCAACCGATCGCCGCCGATCCCCATACCGACAATCCCCGCACCGGACGGCTGGTGATCGAGGTCGGCGGCCGCATCGCCGGCGGCGGGCTGGTGCTGTCGGTCGACGCCGGACAGCGCGCCATTCCGGTCGATATCGTGCCGGTGGAATCCGCGCTGCGCCCCGACGAACGCTCGGCGCGCTATCGCCACAACGGCGCGGTGGTCTGGCTGACGGGACTGCCGGGTGCCGGAAAATCGACCTTGGCGCGCGCGCTGGAACGCAAGCTGTTCGGCAATGGCGGCTCGCCGGTCCTGCTCGACGGCGATACGCTGCGCGCCGGACTCAACGGCGATCTCGGCTTCTCGGCGGCCGATCGCACCGAGAACATTCGCCGGCTGGCCGAAGTCGCCACCCATCTTGCCCGCAACGGGCACATCGCCATCGTTGCCGCGGTTTCGCCCTCGCGCGACGACCGGGCCGCGGCGCGGCGCATCGCCGACAGCGCATTCCGCGAGGTCTATGTCGCAACGCCTGCCGAGGTGTGCGAGAGCCGCGATCCCAAGGGCCATTATGCCAAGGCGCGCGCAGGCTCCCTGCCGGCGTTCACCGGCACCGGCACCGATTACCAGCCGCCGACGGATAACGAGCTGACGCTCGACACCTCGACGCGCCCGGTCGGCGAGGCGACCGACGAGATCGAACGAATGCTGACAAGGACCGGCGTTCTGTTCGACGAAGTGGTTGATCTGGCTGCCAATATTTGAGCCGGCCGGCGCCGCCGCAATAGGCAATCGTAGGGCTTTTCTTAGGGTCGGCTTTGGCGCTAAAAGGCCCCCAAACGTCGCGCCTAACGGCGCCTTTTTTCCTTTTTAACCTGAAAACCGCGCTCGAGCGCCGTTTCGCGTGAGAAAATTCCATCATGAATCGTATCGATGTCCACGGACTAAAGATCGCGCCTGTTCTGGTTGATTTCATCGCCAGGGAAGCGACCCCGAAAACGGGGATTTCGCCCGACGCGTTCTGGGCAGGGCTGGCCGCCATCGTCCGTGATCTGGCGCCGAGAAATCGCGAACTGCTGGCCTTCCGCGACACCCTGCAGGCGAAGATCGACGATTGGCACCGCGCCAACAAGGGCAAACCCGTCGATCTCGACGCCTACACGGGATTTCTGAAGGAGATCGGGTATCTGCTGCCGGAGCCCGCGACCCGGAAGGTCGAGACAGCCAATGTCGACGAAGAGATCGGGAAGATCTGCGGACCCCAGCTGGTCGTACCGCTCACCAACGCCCGCTACGCGCTCAACGCCGCCAACGCCCGCTGGGGCAGTCTTTACGACGCGTTTTACGGCACCGACGCGATTCCGCACGAGGCAAGCGAGGGCGGCAAGGGTTTCAACAAGGCCCGCGGCGACAAGGTGGTCGCGAAAGCCAAGGCCTTCCTCGATGCCGCCGTCCCGCTCGCGACCGGCAGCCACACTGACGTAACCTCCTACAGCGTCGTCAGCGGCCAGCTTGCGGTCAAACTGAAGAGCGGCAACGCCACCGCGCTGAAATCGAACGCACAATTCGCCGGCTACCGCGGCGACGCCGCCTCGCCTTCGGCCATCCTTCTGGTCAACAACGGGATGCATATCGAAATCAGGATCGACCGCAGCCACATGATCGGCAAGGACGATCCGGCCGGCGTCGCCGACATGATCCTGGAATCGGCCGTCAGCACGATCCTCGACATGGAAGACAGCGTCGCCACCGTCGACGCCGAGGACAAGGTGCTGGTCTATCGCAATACGCTCGGCCTGATGAACGGCACGTTGTCGGCCGACTTCGAAAAGGGCGGCAAGACGCTGACGCGCGCCCTCAACCCCGATCGCATTTACAAGACGCCCGACGGCAAGGAGCTCAGGCTGCACGGCCGCAGCCTCCTGCTGATGCGCAATGTCGGCCATCACATGTTCACCGATGCGGTGCTCGATGCCGCCGGCGGGGAAATTCCGGAAGGCCTGCTCGATGCCGCCGTTAGCGGCCTGCTCGCGATCCACGATCTCAACGGCAATTCGAAGGTGCGCAACAGCCGCACCGGCTCGGTCTATATCGTCAAGCCGAAGATGCATGGCCCGGACGAGGTTCAGTTGACCTGCGAATTGTTCGCCCGGGTCGAAAAGATGCTGGCGCTGCCGGAAAACACCATGAAGGTCGGCATCATGGACGAGGAGCGCCGCACCACCGTCAATCTCAAGGCCTGCATCCAGCAAGCCTTGAAGCGCATCGTATTCATCAATACCGGCTTCCTCGACCGCACCGGCGACGAGATCCATACTTCGATGGAAGCAGGGCCCATGATCCGCAAGAACGACATGAAGGCCCAACCCTGGATCAAGGCCTATGAAGACTGGAACGTCGATATCGGTCTGATCGACGGCCTGCCCGGCCACGCCCAGATCGGCAAGGGCATGTGGGCTGCGCCCGACATGATGGCGGATATGCTGGCGCAGAAGATCGCGCACCCGCAGGCCGGCGCCACCACCGCGTGGGTGCCCTCGCCGACCGCGGCGACGCTGCACGCGCTGCACTATCACCAGGTCAACGTGCTGGCGCGGCAGCAGGAGCTGGCCAGGGGCGGCCCGCGCGCCAGGCTTTCGGACATCCTCACCATCCCGGTATCGCAATCGAACTGGGCGCCCGACGATGTGCGGCAGGAGGTTGACAACAACTGCCAGGGCATTCTCGGCTATGTCGTGCGCTGGATCGATCAGGGGGTTGGTTGCTCCAAGGTGCCCGACATCCACGACATCGGGCTGATGGAAGACCGTGCGACCTTGCGCATCTCGAGCCAGCACCTGGCGAACTGGCTGCATCAGGGCGTTATCACCCGGGAGCAGGTGATGGAATCGCTGAAGCGGATGGCGGTGGTGGTGGACGGCCAGAACAAGGGCGATTCGCTTTACCGGCCGATGGCGCCTTCCTTCGACGGTGTCGCCTTCAAGGCGGCCTGCGATCTGATCTTCAAGGGGCGCGAACAGCCGAACGGCTACACCGAATACATCCTGACCGCGCGGCGCCGCGAGGCCAAGGCGGCGGGCTGATCGGCTGCTGGCGAGGTGCAAGGCCCACCTTTGCTGATTGCGCTGCGGAACGCCTGAACCGTCTGCCCGTTGTCATCATCCATCAGGAGGAGATGACATGGATTGGAACCGGGTTGAAGGGAACTGGAAGCAGATCAAGGGCAAGGCGAAGGAGAAGTGGGGCAAGCTCACCGATGACGATCTCAACGTGATCGAGGGCCGCCGCGAACAGCTCGAAGGCAAGCTGCAGCAGCGCTACGGCTTCGCCAAGGATCAGGTTCACAGGGATGTGGACGACTGGTTCAAGTCGCTGAAATAGGTGTTCCTGATCGACGAAAGAAGCCCCGGTTTTCGCCGGGGCTTTTTTGTCGCTTGTGCACGATCGGCTCCGATGGAATCAGAACCGACGCTCCAGCCTTTTGGTTTGACGCGTTTTCTTCACGCGAACCGGTGCGGACTTCGCTCGAAAACGCTCCTAGAACACCGCGATATATTTGAGGAGCGAAATCACACCGAGAACAATCACGATAACGCGCACAATCTGCTTGGCGCGCCCGTCGAGCGGCAACAGGTTGATCAGATAGAGAATCAGAATAACGACCAGAAAGGTCACGAGTACACTTACGAGCATTGAGGTTCCTTTTTGTACTTGCGGGAAAAGCGACGGAGGCCCGCCTCAACGCACCAAAAGCCGCCCCGGTTCCCGCGAGGAACCGCCCCCGGGGTGAACGTCCCGTCGGGTGCCCAGAAATTCGGCTGTGCGGACCCTCCTCCCGACGGAACAACGGCAGGGCTGCTGTCTAAAAATTTACCCTTTTTTGGCTAAGTAGACGAACTTTCCTGGGGGCCGCTCATGCTCAATCGTCTCACCGTGTCTTCGCTGATCCAGTCGGTCATCGTCCTGATGGCCACCTGCATGACGGCCTTGCTCTGCGTAAGCGCCTGGAATTCGTGGGAACGGCTCACCATGACGGGCCGGATTTCGGTGGTCACCGATGCTTCATCGAATCTTTTCAAGGCGATGCACAATCTGCGCAGCGACAGATCGACCACCAACCGCAGCCTGAACGATGAGGTGGCGCTGTCGCCGGAGATGCAGAAATATCTGCGCGACACCCGCGACCCGGAGTTGCCGGCGATGCGGTCGGCGGCCGGCGTGCTCGCTTCGATCGAGTTTCCAGACCAAAAGACACTGCTTCCGGAGTTGAACCGGCTGATACAGGCGTTCGCCGCGCTTGAAGCGGAGACATGGGACGCCGTCGGCAAGCCGAAGGCTTCGCGCCGCCCGGCGCTCGGCAAGGAATTCATGGACAATACAGCGGCGTTGCTCGAGACCCTCGACAAGATATCGACCCGGATTGCCGCGGCCGTGAATCACAACGACCCGGTGATCGACGAGATGCTGATGATCAAGCAGCTCGCCTGGCTGATGCGCAACACGGCCGGCGAAGCATCGCTGCTGGTTTCAAATGGCATTGCGTCCGGCCACGTGGCGCCCGATCTCCGTCAGGCCTACACCAAGCTGGTCGGCGGTATCGAAATCAGCGTGGGCTGCGCTGCAGGTCGAGGCAGCGGCAAGCGAGTTGCCCGCGGGCCTCGTCGGGGCGATGGCCGAAGCGAAAACCGCGTATTTCGACCCGCAGTTTCTTGCACTTCGGGATCGATTGGTGAACGCCCTGCTGACGGGCGAGAAACCCGAAATGAAGGCCAACGAGTGGAGCCCGCTCTCGGTCGAACACATGACCGCAGCGGTGAAGGTCGCCGAACGCGCGCTTGATACCGCCAAGGACTATGCCCTGGCCCAGCATGCCGAAGCCCAGCGCTCGCTGACGCTCCAGCTCGTGCTGTTGGCTTCGGCGCTGGTCCTGACCTTCGGCACCATGACGGCTGTGAGCCGCCGCATTATCGGGCCGCTGCACACCATGCGCGATGCCATGTTGAAGGTGGCCGCCGGCGATCTCGCCGTCGATACCGGATATGCGCAGCGCCGCGACGAGATCGGGGCGCTGGCCGGGGCGCTGGAAACCTTCAAGCAACAGGCGATGGACAAGCTCCGGATCGAGGATCAGGAGCGCGAACGCAACGCCGGCGCCGCCGCGCGTCAGCGGGCCATCGAAGGCTATGTCGGTGAATTCGAAAACCTGGTGCGCCAGACGCTGGGCCAGTTGAGCGACGCTTCCGGCCAGATGCGGACGACCTCGGCGGGGTTAACGTCGGTCTCGAGCCAGACCAATTCGCGCGTCAAGATTGCGGAGAAGGCCTCGGGCGAGGCCTCGCTCAGCGTGGAGAGTGTAGCTTCGGCCGCAGAGGAACTGAGCGCCTCGATCGACGACATCAGCCGGCAGGCATCGCACGCCGCCGGCATAGCAAAACGCGCGGTCAGCCGGGCCCGGGAAACCGACGACACCGTCCAGGGACTGGCGAAAACGGCGGCCCGCATCGGCGAGGTGGTCGGCCTGATCAATTCCATTGCCGCCCAGACCAACCTGCTGGCGTTGAATGCGACCATCGAGGCGGCCCGCGCGGGCGAAGCCGGCCGGGGCTTTGCGGTGGTGGCGTCCGAGGTCAAATCGCTGGCCAGCCAAACCGCCAAGGCGACCGACGATATCTCCGAGCAGATCGCCGACATTCAGAAGGTGGCCGGCGACGCCATCGAGGCCATCAAGGGAATTGGCGGCATCATCGGCGAGGTGAACGAGGTCGCGACCGCCATCGCGGCCGCGGTCGAAGAGCAGGGCGCCGCCACCCAGGAAATCACCCGCAGCACCCAGCAGGCCGCGCAAGGCACCAGGAACGTTTCGGAGAACATCACGGGCGTCAAAACCGACGCCGATGCCGGCGCCGCGGCGGCGGAGAACGTGAAGCACGCCTCGCAGACGCTGGAAACACAGAGTCTTGCGCTCGGCAACCAGGTTACTGAATTCCTGGGCAAGATCCGCGCGGCCTGATCCCGCAAATGGGCCAGGCGGCTGGCGTCATTCCGACGCCACCACCGGCACGCGCCGATGGTGCGAGCGCACCGCTTCGGGCGCGGGCGAGAGACTTAGCGCAGCGCCCCGTCGATCGGCACCGCGGCCGGCGACCATCAGCCCGCCGCTGCCCACCACGATGTCGCCCTTGCGAAGCGTCGGGTCGTCTTCGATTTTGACCTGGGCAAGACCGGTCGGGTTCTTGCCGTTGCAGGTACAGCCTGCCACCAGTTCGTTGCGGTAACGAAACGCGTTCGGCAGTTCGGAATAGGGCTTTCCACTTTCGGTGACGGCACTATCGATATTGCCGCCAAACACCACCCTGGTCTCGCCGGCCGGGCAAAGACTGTTGCAGGATGCCGCCTTGCTCTGGGTGCCGGTGGCCGCAATCGGGAAATAGCGACCGTCGCAGGTGCGCACGCAATAGGCCTGCGAACCGCTGGAATTGGAATAAAGGGGGCGCGGATGCCCGAGGTCGTTTTCGGGACCTCCCGGATGATTGCCTTCGCCGGCAAAGGGCAGCGACGTCACCGGCGCCTGTGGCCGGCCGCCGCCGAATGCGCCAAACAGGGCTGAAAGAAAATCCTCTGCCTGCACCGCCGGTGCCAGCGCCACCGCGAGCATGACCGCCGCCGCGCCAAATGCCAGCCTGCCCGATCGCGTGACCATGTTCGTCTCCGGAACGGGGGTCTAACTTCAGTACAGCGATGACGCCGAAAGATTCATCGCCTGGCGGCCCGACGGCAGCGTCGTCACGACCGGACGCGGTCGCGACGCCGCCGGTTGAACGTCAGCCGCTCCCGTGATCGTTCCCGTGATCGGTCTCCTGGCTTCAAGATGCGGCGCATTCTTCGGCAGGACCACCACCCTGGTACCGACATCGACGCGGCTGAACAGGTCGGCGACATCTTCATTGGTCAGCCGGATGCACCCCGAGGAGACAAACTTTCCGATCGTCGAGGGATCGTTGGTGCCGTGGATGCGGTATTCGCTGGAGCCGAGATACATCGCCCGGGCGCCGAGCGGATTGCCGGGGCCGCCCGCCATAAACCGGGGCAGATAAGGCTGACGCGCAATCATCTGCGCCGGCGGATGCCAATCCGGCCACTCCGCCTTGTGGCTGATGGTTTGCACGCCGGACCAGGTGAAGCCCTCGCGGCCGACACCGACGCCGTAGCGAATGGCCCGGCCCTGACCGAGCACGTAGTAGAGCACGGTGTTGCCGGTATCGATGATAATGCTGCCCGGCGCTTCGCTCGTGGCAAGCGCCACAACAGCGCGGCGCAGCCTTTCCGGCAGCACGTAGGTGCTTGCGCCTTCACCCGCCACGGCGGAGTCGGCCGGCGCCGTCATGAAATTGTCTGACGGAAACGAGGTTTGCGGCGCGGGCGCATAGCCGAGCGCCTGCGCGCTCGCCTTGCTTGAAACAAGCGCGGGCGCAAGTGCGACGGCGCCGACGACCAGGAGCGCGTTGAGGACACGCAGCCGCTGCTTGCGATTTTGGAAAATTCCCTGTGCCATGACCTGCCCCCTTTCACTGGCATGCGACGATGCCTGGTTCAGAAGTTCGCTTAGAGTCCTGCGGCAACGCTGAAATATTGGATGTTTGGTAGACCCGTTCGGGCCAGGCCCTCTTGATCCATCGCAAGAAATCTCCGCCGATTCGGCATTTCTTTGCGGATCGGGCATGCAGAATGTCTTCGTGACCATCAACGCGGCCGTGGCCGTATGGCGATTGCGAGCATATGCCTGCGTCATGATCTGCCCCGATGCGATGCGCATCACGCTGATGCCTGTCACCACAACAAACGCGGCCAGGGCTCTGCAGTTCCGCCGCGGTCCAAATAGGCCAAGCCCTGTCAAGAACACCGTCCTTCAAACTTCCGCGATGGAACTCTTTGGGCCGTTGCGGGTTATCCGTGCCTGAGCCTCTCGCCGCGCGATGTCAGGGCTCACCGTCCATGTTCGCCGTAACAGGGGGAGAGGCTGTTGCGTGTCCTGCCCAGCGAACGTGCGCTTTCCAAAGATGCGCTTTCCAAAGAAACGGCCGCCAAGCCAATGCCTGACAGCAACGCCGAACTTCCGCCGGTCATTGGCCGCACGGAGTTGGTGGCCTTTGCACTGATCTCGTTGCTGTTGATCAGCGTGGTCGCCGCTCTCTATGTCGCCAAGGCGTTCTTCCTGCCCGTCGTGGCGGCCTTTATCGTCGGCACCATGCTGTCGCCGGCGGCGGGATTTCTCGAGCGTCACCGCATTCCGCGGGCGCTGTCGGCGGTTCTGATCGTGAGCGCGGTCGGCGCCGGAGTGACGCTGATTGTCGGCCTGATCTCTTCGCCACTGATGGAATGGAGCACGCGCCTGCCGGAGCTCGGCGCGAGGCTGAAGGACAAATTGCATGTCTTCGACCGGCCGCTCGGGCTGTGGCATGATCTCCAGAACATGCTTGGCGTATCCGACGCATTCCCGGCCGCGCCGTTCCAGATGCCGAAATTCGAATGGGTGCAGCCCACGGTCGAGTTCCTGTCGCCGACCTTCACCGAGTTTCTGCTGTTCCTTGCGACGCTCGTACTGTTCCTCGCGAGCTGGCGCGACCTGCGGCGGGCGCTGATCATGACCTTCACCGGGCATGAATTGCGGCTGCGAACCTTGCGGATTATCAACGCCATCGAGGAGCATCTCGGCGGTTATCTTTTGACGGTCACAATGATCAATCTCGGCGTCGGCGCGGCGACCGGCATCATCTGTGCGATCACGGGCATGCCCAATCCTGCCGGGCTCGGCGCGCTGGCCGCGACCTTGAATTTCTTTCCAATCATCGGTCCGGTCGCGATGTTTGTGATCCTGACGGTGGTCGGCGTCGTCACATTCTCAACCATCGGAGCGGGCTTGATCGCGCCTCTAGCCTTTGTCGGACTTACTTTTATCGAAGGCCATTTCATCACCCCGACCATTATCGGCCGCAGGCTCGAACTCAACGCGCTTGCCGTATTCATCGCGCTCGCGTTCTGGACCTGGCTGTGGGGACCGATGGGCGGCTTCCTGTCGTCACCGCTTCTGATCGTGGCGCTGATCCTCAGAGATCATTTGTGGCCGCAGGCCTCAGCTCAATTGCCGTCGGGCTGACCGGGCGCAGGCTGGCCGGTTCGCTTCGGAACTTCCCGCGACGCGGGGCGTTTGTCCGTATCTTACTTTGGGTGCCAGGAGCTCTTGATGTCGAGTACAAACGGCGAAATCGGAATGAAAGATCTGCCGGATAAAGCGGCGCAGGAACGCGTCCAACATGAACGCCTTGAAAAGGATGTAGCCGCCGTGAAAAACGATATCTCAGCCCTCGCCGAACAAATTACCGACGCGCTCAATTCATTCGCCGGCAGCGCCCAAAAGCAGGCGCGCCGCGGCTACAAGCAGGCGCGCGCCAATGTCGATTCGGCGGTGGGCGACATTTCCGAGCGCGGCAGCGCTGTGATGGGCGCCGCCCAGAACGCGGCCACATCGATCGAGGAAACGCTGGAGGACGTGATTACGCAGCGTCCGCTCGCGACCGTCGGGCTTGCGCTCGGCCTCGGCCTTCTGATCGGCATGACGTGGCGCCGCTAGCGCCGGGCGGATGACCGCCTCGCCGGAATCAATTTTTGCATTTTCGAATGAGGCACCCCGATGTTCGCGCGCATGATCGATGATTTCAAGGAATCCACCGGCGCCGCCTTGCGGCTGACCTCGCTCGCCGCAGTGGTGGCGCTCGCCGTGTTCATCACGATCTCGTTTTTGTGCGCGGCAGCCTTCGTCTACGTGCTGCAGACCTATGGCCTGATCGAGGCCTGCCTGACCGGCGCCGGCATCTTCCTGGGTCTCGCACTGATCGCGGCCTCGCTTTACGTCACGCGCAAGAACCGAGCTCGGGCACGGGCGGCGGAAGCTGCGAAATCCGCAGGTTACACCGCGCTTGCCGATCCGATGCTGGTGGCCGTCGGCATCCAGGTGATCCGCGCCATCGGCGTCAAGAAGCTGGTCCCGATACTGGCGGTCGGTGGATTGGCGTTGGGACTATTGGCCAGCCGCGACACTTCGGTCGATCAAGCGCCGGCGGAGTGAATCTGGAGAAAGCCCGATCTCGGATGCGCGATTGCGGATCGGGGAATCTCGAGATTCCGGTTTTCGACGCTGCGCATCGCCCGGGAATGACGGACGCTAAAAATTACGACGGAGAAAGCCTCACGTCACGCAGCGGCCGGGTTGAAGCAGCTTGGCGACTTCGGTCAACACGCTGACGACGGGCTCGCAGGCCACCGTCAGCTTGCGATTCCCCGGCATCGTCCCGGAGGGCGCGGACGAAGAACTGCCGACGCCGTTGGCCAAGGGGACCCGGATCAGGAAGGACGTATCGGAGAAGCCATCCAGCCGGACAGAAATCGTCCGCGTCTGTGCCGGCGATCCCGCGACATTGGCCACGCGGTCGGCTTTCGCGACACGGTTGACGGCGACCCCGACCGCGGCCAAAGGCTCCTGAAAGGCGTTCTCCAGGCGGTCTTGCGCCGCAGCAGAGAGATCGCGGCCTGACGCAAATTGCGCCATGCCTAACGTCAGCGAAAGGGCGATCGCACCGAAAACCAGAGTTGCCAGCCGTGACATGCTTTTGCCCGCTGTCCCATCGCCCCATGGCGACCAAACGGACAACGCGGCCGCAACCACAAGGTTTCGCGGAAAACGCCATCACTTAACTGTGTGTGAAAAAATGTCGCGGAGGCGGAACGTCAGCCGGGGCCTGTGCGTCATTCCGACAGCCGGTTATCCCCCCTGCCCCATTGACCGGCGATGCAGGGCGCGGCTGTGGTGATGCCAGTCGCGCCCTGCTTTTTGCCTGTTATCCGGTTGATTTCTAATCGAATAAGCGCCTCGTCCGTCCGCTTCCCCCTGCGGCCCGGGGGCGGTGAGCCTTCGACCGCGCCGGGGGCGAGATTGACGCGCGGGTCATCCACGTGCAGCAACAGCCGACTGCATTGGGACGGTGGGGTTATTTGCGCGATTTCCTCGGGATTGTCGGGCTATCGATCGGCGTCAGCCTGGCGGCGACGGCCGTCGCGGCGGCCGTCAGCCTGCCGCTGGGGACTGCCCTCGCCATCTTTTCCTTCCGCGGGCGGCGGTTGCTTGTCGTTCTGGTGAACGCGTTTTTCGGCCTGCCCCCGGTCGTCATCGGGTTGGTCCTGTATCTTGCGCTGTCGCGCTCCGGCCCGCTCGGCTTCCTCGAATTGCTGTTCACCCCGGCCGCGATGGTGATCGCGCAGGCGATCCTGGCCGCCCCCATCATGACCGCGCTGATCCATCGCGCCAGCGAACGGGCCTGGGCGCGCTACGGCGACGAGCTGATCTGCGACGGAGCGTCACGTGTACAGGCCATCCCGCAAATTCTTCACATCATCCGCGCGGAACTGCTGACGGCCGTCCTCGCCGGCTTCGGCCGGACCATATCGGAAGTCGGCGCGGTTATCCTTGTCGGCGGCAATATCCGGGGGCTGACGAGAACCATGACCACGGCCATCGCGCTGCAGACAAGCCAGGGCGAGTTGTCGCTGGCGCTCGCGCTCGGCGCCGTGCTGATCGGCATCAGTATCTCGATCAGCGCGACGGTCTTCGCCTTGGCCGGCAGTGCCAAAACGGCGGGGAGCGACGAAGCATGATTGGTGTCCGATCACTGCTTGGGCTGATGGTGGCCGTCATCGCCCTCCCTTGCAGCCCCGCCGCGGCGCAATCCCTCATGCTGGCCTCCACCACGTCGGTGGAAAGCTCGGGGCTGCTGACAAAAATCCTTCCGCAATTCACGGCGAAGACCGGGATCACGGTCCATGTCGTCGCGCAGGGAACCGGCAAGGCGCTCGACACCGCGCGGCGTGGCGATGCCGATGTGTTGCTGGTGCACGACCCCGAAGCCGAGCAGCAATTCATGGACGAGGGCCATGGCGTCCGCCGGCGGCAGATCGCCTGGAACGATTTTATCATCGTCGGCCCCTCCGCCGATCCGGCGCATGTGCGCGGAGGCAACGACAGCGTCGCGGCGTTGAAGGCCATTGCTTCCGCGCGGGCCGCTTTCGTGTCGCGCGGCGACAACAGCGGCACCAACGCCGCCGAGCTGCGGCTTTGGAAAATCGCAGGCCTGACCCCTGGCACGCCGGACAGGGAAAAATGGTACCGCGACATCGGCGGCGGCATGGGCCAGGCGCTCAACGCCGCCAGCGCAATGGACGCCTATACGCTGACCGACCGCGGCACCTGGCTCAGCTTTCAGAACAAGGGATCGCTGGTCATCGCCGTCGAAGGCGACCCGCGCCTGATCAACCGGTACGACGTCATCGAACTCAATCCGCAAAAACACGCGGGCGCAAAACTCGGCCCGGCGAGGGTCTTTGCCGACTGGCTGGTGTCGCGCGACGGGCAGCAGGCTATCGGCGCCTATCAGGTCAACGGGGAGCGGTTGTTCAATCCGTCGGCGGATACGCCGAGGTGATCTGAGTAGTAATGTCGCTGCTACAAAATGATCCGACGCGCCATCAACGCGTCGGATCATTTCACTGCAACAGCTCCGGAATTTCGTAGCGCGTCCTACGCCACCCTTGGCGTCCGGCTGCGCGAGTTGCGCTGGAAGAACAGTGCCTGGCTCGCAACCGCGGACACCATCGCCGGCTGGAACGGTTTCGAGATCAGGAACGCCGGTTCCGGGCGCTCGCCGGTCAGGAAACGCTCCGGGTAGGCGGTGATGAACACCACGGGCACCTCGAAGGTCCGCAACAGCTCGTTGACGGCGTCGAGACCGGAAGAGCCGTCGGCCAGCTGGATATCCGCCAGAATGAGGCCGGGCTTCCTGTTCTTGGCGAGCGCAACCGCATCGGCGTGGGTGCGGGCGACGCCGATCACATGGTGGCCGAGGTTCTTCACCAGGCTTTCCAGATCCATCGCGATGAAGGTCTCGTCCTCGATGATCAGCACGTCGGTGGCGATCTCCGCCGCCATTTCGCGGCCGGCGGTATCGGCAAGCTTGCGGGTCTCCGCGACGTCGGTTCCGAGAATGTACGCGACTTCCTCCTCCGAGAAGCCTTCGAGCGACAGCAGCAGGAAGGCCTGGCGCGGCAGCGGGGTGATGTTCGAAAGCCGCCGCTCGGGCGGCATCGGCAATGCCGTCACGTCTGGATCGTCGTTGAGCGAAACCGAATTCCAGATCTGGGTAAAGAGCCGGAAAAGCCCGACACGGGGTCCGTGGCGCTCGTCGAGCAGAGAGGGATCCTGAAGCAGGGCCTCGAGCATGGCCCCGACATAGGCGTCGCCCGATGCCTGGTTTCCCGTCAACGCACGGGCATAGCGTCGCAGCAACGGTAAATGTTCGGCAACAACCTGTGATCGGGACATCCCCACTCCATCCTTGTCTTGAGCCATCTTGGCCAACAAACGTTCGACGGGGGCGGCCCGGTGTCCCCCCGGCGTAGCGTGAATTACGCCGTGGGCCGGGAAAAGTTCCGTCACTTGCGCGGAACTTTTCCGTCAACATTGAATTAGGCATTTGCGAGGAGCCCGCTGGCGCAGGGCAATTTCGGGGAATAGCCGTGAAGATACAGAAGCTTAACACTCGGGCAAGCGGTGAACAGGTCATGAAGGAAGCAAAAAAGCAAGGCGGCCTGAATGCCGAGATTCAGTCGAGGATCGGCCACCAGCTGCGCGCCATGTACGACGACATCGTCCGGCAAGGGGTTCCCGACCGGTTCGTGGAGCTGATACGGAAACTTGATGTGCCCGAGGCCAATCCCCAACTTAGGATTGCGGGCGACAAAAATGACGGAGGGGAATAATGCCTCTCACCGACTCACTCCGCGACGACATACTGGCGTCGGTGCCGAGTTTGCGCGCTTTCGCGATCTCGCTTTCCGGCAACGGCGACCGCGCCGACGATCTGGTGCAGGAGACGCTGTTGCGCGCCCTCGCCAACATCGACTCGTTCCAGCCCGGCTCCAATCTGCCGGCCTGGCTGTTCACGATTCTGCGCAACCTGTTCCGCTCGGACTATCGCAAGCGGCGGCGGGAGGTGGAGGATGCCGATGGCAGCTATGCCAAGACCCTGAAAACCCAGCCGGCGCAGAGCGCGCATCTGGAGTTCGAGGAATTCCGTGCCGCACTCGACAAGCTTCCGCAGGACCAGCGCGAAGCGCTGATCCTGGTGGGCGCTTCAGGCTTCTCCTATGAAGACGCGGCCGCGATCTGCGGCTGCGCGGTCGGAACCATCAAGAGCCGGGTCAACCGGGCGCGATCGAAACTCTCCGCCATGCTCTATGTCGATGGCGCCGAAGATTTCGGCCCCGATGAGACCGTGCGCGCGGTAATCGGCGGCAGCGGCGGCTAGTTCCTGTTCGATTTCCGGCTCACTCCGCGTCAATCCGGGATACGCCGAGGCGCAGGCGTCAGATGAGCCATCGCACATCGTAGTTCACGCTTCGCGCGCCCCGGAATGACGGTTGCCAGATCGGTCGCTACCGCAGCTGCTTCAACGGCGCCGAGAACTGTTCGGTCCGGTCTCGCTCCGACATGTCAACCACCGTCTGCATCGGCGCGGTGAGCTCGTACACATAGCTCACATCGGTAAAGTATCGCTTCGATGTTCCGCCAAGCGCCTCCGGCGCGACGCGGTCGAGCAGGATGACGCCGAAATCGCTGTCAGCGCGGCGGGTCGCCGCGCTGGTGTTGAACTCTTCCCAGCGAAAGTAAAAGATGGTGTCGGGCTCTTCGCCGGTCACTTCCCAATGCGCGACGATGTGAGGGTGCTTGCCGACCAGCGACAGCCCTTCATCGGAATGCGACGCCAGCTCGAAGAACAAGAGCGAAAGCGACTGCGCCGCCCGTGCACTGACGGTGATCTCGGGGCCGGAGACCGCGATACGTTCGGCATGCGGTATCGCGCGCGCTTCGAACAGCCCCTTCAGTTTCACGCCCTGCCACTGGCTTTCGCTAAGCAGGGAAACCACGTTCGACATCGCGTGAATCCGGCCGATCAGAAGTTCGCGGGCGACGTCGATGTCCGAACCATGGCGCAACGTGCGGGTCACGATCGACTGGATCACCGCAAGGATGTTTTTCACGCGGTGATTGAGTTCGTCGATGACGGCGGTCAGCCGGCGCTCGAAGTCGATCCGAACCTGGATTTCGCGGCTAAGCCGCAGGTTGTTGTAGGCGACATATCCGAACAGCCCGCAGACGATGGTGGTCAGCGCAAACCCGATGGCCGCCACGATCGCGGCGGTCTGCTCGGCCCGCATCATCGCGTTCGACTTGGCATAATAGCCGAGCAACCAGTCGCGCCCTCCGAAGGCAACCGTCCTTGTCACAGACGGCACCGGGCCTTCCGGGCTCGCCTTTCTCGAGATCACGGTGCCGCGGTCGTTGGCGATCAGCTCGCCATTATTGGTGCGCGGATCTTTCAGCACCACCGAGAACAGCGACAGGTCGTCATTGGCCAGCATCAGCGGCGCCAGTTCATAGGAGAACGTCACAAAGCCCGCGGGCTGAACATCGCCTGCCTGCAGAACCGGCGCGGCAAGCACGAGGCCGATCGGCCCATCCGGACGCAACAGCGGAAGCGGATCGGAAGCGATCGGCTTTTCCTCGGCCAAGGCGCGCGCCAGCATCGGTCCCATAATCGGATGCTGGTCCAGGCAACGGCCCGAAAACACCTTCATCGCTTCACTGCGGGGCTCGACATCCATCAACACGTCGACCGGCCGGTTGAGCGAACCCACATCCAGGGGTGCATCGTCAAAACCGCGAATCACCGGGTTCGGAAATCCCGCCCCCGCCAGTTCGGTATGCGCCGCTTCCAGCTCGTTCGGATCGAGCCGCGCGACCCAGCCTGCAAGCACGAAATCGGTCTTGAAGGCATAGATCGATGATCGCAGCGGCTGCAGCATGTTGGCCTTGATCACGGAGGGCGAACGGAACAGGCCCGAAGCGACGCGCGCGAGCAGTTCGCGTTCCGTCAGCCGGTCCTGAACCAGGCTGGCGTGAACGTCGATCGCCCGCGCCAGCGCGATCCTGTCGACCGTCAGTTCCTGATCATGGACGCGATAGGCCGCAAGACCGGAGAGCAAAACCCCGATCAGCGCGATAAAACCGGTGATGAGACTTAAGCGAACCACTCGCTCACTCAAAAAAGAGGTGTTGGCAACGAAGGTGAACAAACAATTGGCGACCGCGGGGACGGCCATGAACCGAGGTAAAATGAAGGCCAATCGTTTGGCATTGTGGAGGAGCGATCATCGGTACGCAACTGCAGTCGGCGGATTTGGCGCGAAGAGCAATGGGGCTGCCACGCGTGACGCTCTGGCAGGACCAGAGAATGCTAACTGCGGCAAGTCGGATTTTGTTCCCGGACCGATGCAGATGTTCTTGTCCCGATGGCAGCG
This sequence comes from uncultured Alphaproteobacteria bacterium, assembly GCA_963742085.1. GTDB lineage: Bacteria > Pseudomonadota > Alphaproteobacteria > Rhizobiales > Xanthobacteraceae > Bradyrhizobium. Next base: position 465,513 of record CAVUKM010000012.1, read on the forward strand.
AGCGGCCGCAACTCCGGACCCCGTCGTTCCGGAATGGTGCGTTGGCATCGCCCCGGAATGACGAAGCCTGGCTATCTGGCGAAGCCTGTTTGGTTATCACCGTGTTAACGCTTTGGTATTGGCTCGCCTCTAGCTCACCTTGGCCCGCGCCGGCGAGCCGAGACCACCCTTCGCCTCGATAAAGCCGATAATACGCTCGAGGCCCTCGCTTTTCCTGAGATTGGTCATGACAAACGGCCGCTCGCCGCGCATGCGCCGGGCATCGGTATCCATCTTCTCCAGCGATGCGCCGACATGCGGCGCGAGGTCGATCTTGTTGATGACAAGAAGGTCCGACCGGGTGATGCCGGGACCTCCCTTGGAGGGGATCTTGTCGCCGGCCGCGACGTCGATCACGTAGATCGTCAGATCGGCGAGCTCGGGCGAGAAGGTGGCGGCGAGATTGTCCCCGCCGGATTCGATCAGCACGACATCGAGGTCAGGAAACTTGGCGCGCATGTCCGCAACCGCCGCGAGATTCATCGAGGCATCTTCGCGTATCGCGGTGTGCGGGCAGCCGCCGGTCTCGACACCGGCAATGCGATCGGGGGTCAGCGAGCCGGAACGGACCAGAAATTCGGCGTCCCATTTGGTGTAGATGTCGTTGGTGATCGCGGCGATGTCGTAACGTTCCCGCATCGACTTGCAGAGCAGGTCCATCAACGCGGTTTTTCCCGAGCCGACGGGACCTCCGATGCCGATACGAAGCGGGCCGTGCGATTTGGACATGTCAAGGATTTCCCTGTTTATCGTTGTCGCTGCGAACGCAGGAACCCATAACCGCCATCGCCCGTGGTGAACCAGGGCCTCTGCCCTCGTGCCCTAACGACAGGCCGCAGCGTATGGGCCCCTGCATTCGCAGGGGCGACGGGTTGCTGTGTGGAGCAGACCGCGTCCTCATGACCTGAACAACCGCGTGTACTGGGTTTCGTGCCGCATGCTGGCGAGATCGGCGCGGAAGGTCGCGCTGCCGAGATCATCGAGCGAAGCCGCAAGCGCGCGCCTGGCCGTCGCAGCCACGACCGGCTCCAGCTGCGCCAGCACGCGCTGGCTGTCGGTTTGTCCCAGAGGAACGAGGCGCGCACCGGCGGATATCCAGTTCGAGGTCACCGCATGCAGGAAAGCATGAACCGTGGAGGCGAGCGGTATCGCATGCGCGGCGCTGACGAGACCGACCGCGACGGGGTAGACGATCGCGCCCCCGCACGACAAAGCCAGCCGGTCCAGTGAAGCGCAATTCCATGCCGCGCGCGCGATCTCGACAAACGCCCGTCCCTGCGCCGAGGTTTCAAGATGGCGTTCGCGCGAGGGCACGAAGGCCGCGGCGAGCTCGGCGATGTCGGCAAGTCCCGCATCGTCATTGGACGACGCGGCCCGGTGAGCATGGGCGAGAAAGATGCCGTCGCAAAAGCCCGGTCCGTCCGCCAGCATGGAAGCGAGCCAGCCCCGCAAGGATGCAGCGTCGCCGATATCGCCGGCCTCCACCGCCCATTCGATGCCGCTCGAGTAAGAGAAGGCGCCGACCGGAAAGGACGGCGACAGCCAGGTCATCAGCCGGTACAGCGCCGCGGCTTCGCTCTCCTGCATCGGGCTGCCGGGCGCCGGCGCGGTGCCCTCGCCAGTCGCATCCCCTCGCACCGCCGCGCGGCGCCGCGGCTTTGCCGGCGGTTTATTTGCGGTCATGAGCATGGGAATGGCCGTGGTCATGGTCATGATCGCAATGCTCGTCATGGTGATGGTCGTCGTGACGATGGCCATGGTCATGGTGATGACCGGGGTCATGGTGATGATGACCGCCATGAGCGTGCGATGCATGATCATGCCCGGCGTGGTCATGCGCTTCGCCCGCCGGCGCATGCGCATGGCCGCTGGCGGCATAGGCGCCGCCTTCCGGATCGAACGGCGCCTCGATCTCGATGATTCGCGCGCCGAGCCCCTTCACCATCGCCTCGATGACGTGATCGCGCCGGATGCGCAGACCCCTCCCCGTGATCTGCGTCGGCAAATGGCGGTTGCCGAGATGCCAGGCGACCCGAACCAAATGCTGCGGGTCGTTGCAGCGGATTTCGGCGAGCGGCTCCGGCGCCGCCACCACCTCGACCAGTCTGCCATCGTCGAGCACCAGCGCGTCACCGCCCCGCAGCGCGATTGCGTTCTCCAGATCGAGCAGAAACGCGAGCCCGCGCGTACCCGTCATCGCCATCCGCCGCCGGTGACGATCGTCGAAATCGAGCACGACGGTATCGGCCGCCGGCTCGCTCCAGCGATATTGTCCCCGAACCTGCGTGGCGCGGATCATGAGAGACCTTTCTTTTGATCAGCGGACTTCGACATTGGCGGGTGTTATGATCTCGATTTTTGTTGGCGCGGACATGCATTTCGCGGCGATGCGGCCGAAGGCCTTCAAATGCTCGGCGTGCCGATGCGGAACAAGGGCCTCGGCGTTTTCCCATTGTTCGACGAACACCATTTTGGTCGAGTCGGTGACGCTTTCATGCATGTCATAGGCGATATTGCCGGCTTCTTTCCTGGTTTCCGCGATGCAGGTGATCGCGCCCGCGATGAATTCGGCTCGCGTTTCAGGCTTTATGGTTAGAGTGGCGACAACATAAATCACGATATCCTCCCGGTCTTTTGTTGTGGCTTGAACCGCCGGGAATGACCCTAGTACATGAAATAGCGCTGCGCCATCGGCAGCACTTCGGCGGGCGCGCAGGTGAGGAGTTCCCCGTCGGCGCGGACCTCGTAGGTTTCGGGATCGACCTCGATTTTCGGCGTGGCGCCGTTGTGGATCATGCTCTTCTTGGAGATGCCGCCACGGGTGTTCTGGACCGCGTAGAGCTTTTTGCCGATGCCGAGCTTGCGCGCCAGTCCCGAGGAAACCGCAGCTTTCGAGGAGAACACCACCGAAGATGCCGTCAGCGATTTGCCGAAGGCGGCAAACATCGGCTGGTAGTGCACCGGCTGCGGCGTCGGGATCGAGGCGTTGGGATCGCCCATCGGCGCGGCGACGATCGAGCCGCCCTTGATGATGCATTCCGGCTTGACGCCGAAGAAAGCCGGCGACCACAGCACGAGATCGGCGAGCTTGCCCTTTTCCACCGAGCCGATCAGCTTCGAGACGCCGTGCGCGATCGCGGGATTGATGGTGTATTTCGCGATGTAGCGCTTGACGCGGAAATTGTCGTTATTGCCCTTGTCCTCGGCGAGCTTCCCACGCTGCTTCTTCATCTTGTCGGCGGTTTGCCAGGTCCGGATGATGACCTCGCCGAGCCGGCCCATGGCCTGCGAATCCGAAGACATCATCGAGAGCGCGCCGAGATCGTGCAGGATATCTTCCGCCGCGATCGTCTCTTTCCGGATACGGCTTTCGGCGAAGGCGAGATCCTCGGCAATCGAGGGATCGAGGTGATGGCACACCATCAGCATGTCGAGATGCTCGTCGATGGTGTTGCGGGTGAACGGCCGGGTCGGATTGGTCGAGGACGGCAGCACGTTCTTCAGGCCGGCGATCTTGATGATGTCAGGCGCGTGGCCGCCGCCGGCGCCTTCGGTATGGAAGGCATGAATGGTGCGGCCCTTGAACGCCTTCACGGTATCCTCGACGAAGCCGGATTCGTTCAGCGTATCCGAATGCAGCATCACCTGGACGTCGTAATCGTCGGCGACGGAAAGGCAATTGTTGATCGCGGCCGGCGTCGTGCCCCAATCCTCGTGCAGCTTGAGCGCACAGGCGCCGGCCTTGATCATCTCCACCAGCGAAGCCGGGCGCGAGGCGTTGCCCTTGCCGGAAATGCCCAAATTGACCGGAAACGCGTCGAACGACTGGATCATCCGCGCGATGTGCCAGGGGCCGGGCGTGCAGGTGGTCGCATAGGTGCCGTGCGAAGGCCCGGTGCCGCCGCCGAGCATCGAGGTGACGCCGGACATCAAGGCATGTTCAATCTGCTGCGGGCAGATGAAATGGATGTGGCTGTCAAACCCGCCGGCGGTGAGGATCTTTCCTTCGCCGGCGATGATGTCGGTGCCGGGGCCGATCACGATGGTCACGCCGGGCTGGATGTCGGGATTGCCGGCCTTGCCGATGGCCGAGATCATGCCTTCCTTGATGGCGACGTCGGCCTTCACGATGCCCCAGTGGTCGACGATCAGCGCGTTGGTGATGACGGTGTCGGCCGCGCCCTGTTTGTTGGTGGTCTGCGACTGGCCCATGCCGTCGCGGATCACCTTGCCGCCGCCGAATTTTACTTCCTCGCCGTAGGTCGTGAAATCCTTCTCGACCTCGATGATGAGATCGGTGTCGGCGAGCCGCACCCGGTCGCCGGTGGTCGGCCCGAACATGTCGGCATAGACGGAACGTTTGATTTTTACGGACATGATTTGGCTCCGGCTGCTTCGAACATATTCACAGCTTCCCCATCACATCGCCGCGGAAGCCGTAAATCGTGCGTTTTCCCGCGAGCGCCACGAGCTGCACGTCGCGGGTCTGCCCCGGCTCGAACCGCACCGCGGTGCCGGCGGCGATGTCGAGCCGCATGCCGCGCGCGCGTCTGCGGTCGAATTTCAGCGCCGGGTTGGTTTCGAAGAAATGGTAATGCGAGCCGACCTGGATCGGGCGATCGCCGGAATTGGCGACCGTCAGCGTCACGGTCTTGCGGCCGGCATTGAGCTCGATCTCGCCGTCCTTGATGAAGAGTTCACCGGGGATCATGTGGATGCTCCTATCTGATCGGCTCGTGCACGGTGACAAGCTTGGTGCCGTCCGGAAACGTTGCTTCCACCTGGATGTCATGGATCATCTCGGCAATACCCGGCATCACCTGGGCGCGGGTCAGCACCTGCGCGCCGGCCTGCATCAACTCGGCCACGGTGCGGCCGTCACGCGCGCCCTCGACGATGAAGTCCGAAATGATGGCGATGGCTTCCGGATGGTTGAGCTTGACGCCGCGTTCGAGCCGGCGTCGCGCCACCATGGCCGCCATTGAAATCAGGAGCTTGTCCTTTTCGCGGGGAGACAGATTCATGCGCGCACTCTGATTGACCTGAACTGATCTGGTTGAGCTGACATTCCGGTTGATCCGCCTAGTTGAGCCAAAGCCGCGGCAACGCCGAGCCGCTGGCGCGGCCAAGCACCGCCACCATATCGGCGCGCAGCCGCGCCGCATCTTGGGCACAGAAGCGGGCCATTGCAAACCCATTCCATGCGGAGATCCCGACCTCGCCGCCGAACGAATTCGTCACCCCACGAATTCGCTCCACCAGCGCCTCGTCGCCCGGCACGATCAGGGCTGTTCCGATCGCCGCGCCGCCGCTTGCGACCGCGGGACTTGCGAGCTTTTCGCCGATATCGCCATCGAGACGTATGTTCTCGGCGAACACCAGCCGGCCGCCGCGGCGTAGCCGCCAGCGGTCGACGAACTCGCCGTGCCGCATTCGCTCGCCCATCGCCGCGCGGCCGAACACCACGATCTCGCAAAGCAGGAGCGAGGCGCTTTCCGATAGTTCGATGTCGAACCGGCGCGACACCCGCGCCCGGTCGAACAGAATGGTCTCCTGCGGCAACCAGGCGAGATGCGAGCCGGCCTCCGCCTTCAGCGCAATACTGAGCCGCGCGGCGGGGCCCTCGGCCCGGTAGATCTTTTCCGCAGCCGCCGTCGTCACCGCGAGACGCGCGCCCTCTCCGGTCGCAATATCGATGTCGAAACGATCGCCGCCGGCGACGCCGCCTGCGGTATTCACCAATACCGCCGAAAGGCCCTCCGCCTCGGGTGAAGGAAAACGCACGCGCAGCGATCCGGATTCATGCAAGTGGCGGCGGCGGGTAACGCCTTCGACCTGCTGCACGTCGAAGGCCACCGCGCCTTGCGCGCGGTTGGCCGCGAAGATCGCCGAAGTCGCGCTCGTGCTGTCGCTCCGCATTCGCCCCCAACCTGCCCCAAAAGGGCGCGCGACCCTGGTCGGCCGCGTTACACGCCAACTACAGCGCCATCTGGCGGCTGATCTCGCTCG
>CAVUKM010000013.1:0-10585 GCA_963742085.1 uncultured Alphaproteobacteria bacterium
CAAGCGATTGAGCTAGAGCCTATTCCGCGACGGCGGCGCCGTTCGCGGTTTCCAGCCGGAACGCAGCCGCAAACAGCGCGCGGGTGTAGTCGGTCTTCGGATTCCTGAACAATTCCGAAGCCGGCCCCTCCTCCACCACCTTGCCCTGGCGCATCACGATCAGGTGGCTTGCGAGCGAGGCGACCACCCGCAAATCGTGCGAGATGAACAAGTAGGTCAGGTCGCGCTTGCGCTGCAATTCGCGCAAAAGATCGACCATCTGCGCCTGAAACAGCATGTCGAGCGCGCTGGTCGGTTCATCCAGTACGACGAAATTCGGCTCCAGCACCACGGCGCGGGCAATGCTGATGCGCTGACGCTGGCCGCCGGAGAATTCGTGCGGATAGCGGAACCGTGTCGCCGGATCCATGCCGACATCCCGGAGCGCCTTGATCACGCGCGCCTCGCGCTCGGATTCCGTAAGCGATTTCTGATGTACGCTGAGGCCCTCGGCAACGATGTCGCCGACCGACATGCGCGGGCTCAGGGACCCGAACGGATCCTGAAACACGATCTGCATGTCACGGCGAAACGGCCGCATCGCCTTGAAGCGCAAGCCCTGGATTTCCTTGCCCAGGAACACGATCGGGCCGTCGGATGAAATCAGCCGCAGCAGCGCAAGGCCGAGCGTGGTCTTGCCGGAGCCGGATTTACCGACAACGCCGAGCGTCTCGCCCTTGCGCACCGACAGGCTGACGCCATCGACCGCCTTGATGTGCCCAACCGTGGAACGCAGCAGGCCACGCTTGACCGGAAACCAGACCTTCAGATCGGCCGCCGAAATCACGACCGGAGATTCGGGCCGCGGCGGCGCCGGATCGGGCTTCGGCTCGGCGGCGAGCAGCGCCTTTGTGTATGGATGCTTCGGCGCGGTGAAGACCTGCTCGACCGGCCCCTGCTCGACGATCTTGCCGCCGTTCATGACGCAGACCACGTCGGCGATGCGGCGCACGATGCCGAGATCGTGGGTGATGAACAGGAGACTCATGCCGAGCCGCGCGCGGATCTCCGCAAGCAACGCCAGGATTTGTGCCTGCACCGTGACGTCGAGCGCCGTGGTCGGCTCGTCCGCGATCAAGAGATCGGGCTCGTTGGCGAGCGCCATCGCGATCATGACACGCTGGCGCTGACCGCCGGATAATTGATGCGGATAGCTGGCAAGCCGTGTTTCCGGCTCGGGAATACCGACCTGCGTGAGCAGTTCGAGCGTGCGCGCCCGCGCCATCTCGCCGCTGACGGCGTTGTGAAGCTGCAGGATTTCGACGATCTGGGACTCAATCGTATGCAGCGGATTGAGCGACGTCATCGGTTCCTGAAAGACGATCGAAATGTCATTGCCGCGAATGCCGCGGATCTCGCGCTCCGACAGCGTCAGCAGTTCGCGGCCATTGAAGAGAATGCTGCCGGACGGGTGCGACGCGGTCGGATAGGGCAGCAGCTTGAGGATCGATAACGCGCTGACGGATTTTCCGGAACCGGATTCTCCGACCAGCGCCACGCACTCGCCGCGCCTTATCGCAAAGGAGACATGGTCGACCGCGATCGAGGTGCCGCTCGGCTGATGGAACGCCACCGACAGGTCGCGAACGTCGAGCAGAGGCTGGTTGATGGCGTCCATGCGCGCGTCCTATCTGAACGTCTTGCGCGGATCGAACGCGTCGCGCACCGCTTCACCGATGAAAATCAGGAGCGACAACATGATCGCGACCGCGAAGAAGCCGGTAAAACCGAGCCACGGCGCCTGGACGTTGGCCTTGCCCTGCGACAGCAATTCGCCGAGCGAAGGCGAACCCGGCGGCAAGCCAAAGCCGAGAAAATCGAGCGCCGTCAGCGTCATCACCGATGCCGAAACGATAAACGGCAGGAATGTCATGGTCGCCACCATGGCATTCGGCAACAAATGCCGGAACATGATCACCGCGTTGGAGACGCCGAGCGCGCGGGCGGCCTGAATGTATTCGAAATTGCGCCCGCGCAGGAATTCCGCACGCACAAGACCGACCAGCGAGACCCACGAGAACAACAGCAGTATGCCGAGCAGGACGAAGAAGCCGGGCACCAGCACCGACGACAGGATCAACAGCAGATAGAGCGAGGGAATCGCGCTCCAGACCTCGATGAAACGCTGAAAGCCGAGATCAATCCAGCCGCCGAAATAGCCTTGCACGCCGCCGGCGGCGACGCCGACGATCGACGAGATGATGGTCAGGCTGAGGCCGAACAGCACAGAAATACGAAATCCGTAGATCAGGCGCGCGACCACGTCGCGGCCCTGATCGTCGGTGCCAAGCCAGTTGTATTCGAGATCGCGGCAGCTCTTGAGGCCCTTTTTCTCCACCACCTCCCTGCACTGTGCCTCCGTCAGCATCCAGGTCGGCTTTGACGGCGCCGGCGTCGGCAGATCGAGATTGTGCGTATCGTAGGAGTAGCGGACCAGCGGCCAGACGATCGTGCCGCCCTTGGCCGCGATCAGCTTCTGCAAGTAGGGATCGCGGTAGTCGGCCGCGGTTTCGAAGTCGCCGCCAAAGGTGGTTTCGGAATAGCCGACGAAGGCCGGCCAATACAGGTGCCCGTCGAACTTGATCAGGAACGGACGATCATTGGCAATCAGCTCGGCGAACAGCGACACGAAGAACAGAAGCAGGAAAATCCACAGCGACCAGTAACCTCTGCGGTTCGATTTGAAGTTCTGCCAGCGGCGCCGATTGAGCGGCGACAGGCTGAACCGATGCCGCGGGAGCGGAACCTCCGCGCCGGGCGGCTGCCGCGTGGTGGTCTCGGCCGGCGGCGGCGCGGTGTCCTCTTTGCGAAGTTCGTAGGTCATTGCCGCACCCGCCTGTACGAACTTCGCAAAGCCAAGGACACCGCCAAATCCATGATTCCAGGGCCGCTTGGCGAGCTGAAGTTCCCAAGAGAACTTTGCGGCAAGCGCTGTAGGAACTTCAGCTCGGCGGCGTTGCTGATTGTCATCAGACCTCCCGCGCCTCGAAATCGATCCGCGGATCGACCCACATGTAAGCGAGATCGGAGATCAGGTTGACGACGAGACCGACCAGCGAGAAGATGAACAACGTTCCGAACACCACCGGATAATCGCGGTTCAGCACGCTCTCGAAGCTGAGCAGGCCGAGCCCGTCGAGCGAGAAGATGGTCTCGATCAGGAGCGAGCCCGAGAAGAAAGCGTGGATGAACGCCCCCGGGAATCCGGCGATCACGATCAGCATGGCGTTGCGGAAAATGTGGCTGTACAGCACCTGGGTTTCGCTGCAACCCTTGGCGCGCGCGGTCATTACGTATTGCTTGCGGATTTCATCGAGGAACGAGTTCTTGGTGAGCAGCGTCATGGTGGCGAAGGCGCCCAGCGCCATCGAGACCAGCGGCAAGGTGATGTGCCAGAAATAGTCGAGGATCTTCCAGTACCAGGGGAATTCCGACCAGCCATCCGAGGTGAGGCCGCGCAGCGGGAAGATGTTGAAGAAGGAGCCGCCGGCAAACAGGATGATCAGGAGGATCGCAAACAGGAACCCGGGTATCGCAAAGCCGACGATGATCACCGCCGAGGTCCAGGTGTCGAACCTTGAGCCGTCCATGACCGCCTTGCGAATCCCGAGCGGGATCGAAATCAGATAGGTCAACAGCGTCATCCAGATTCCCAGCGACATCGAGACCGGCAACTTTTCCTTGATCAGCTGCAGGACGCTGACATCGCGGAAATAGCTCTTGCCGAAATCGAACCGCGAGAAATTCCACACCATCAGCGCGAAGCGTTCGGGCGCCGGCTTGTCGAAGCCGAACTGTTTCTCCAGGCTCTTGATGAAATCGGGATCGAGCCCCTGCGCTCCGCGGTACTTCGAATTGACAGCGTCGGATGACGCGCCGACCTGGCTGCGCGCGCCGAAATCACCGCCGGAGGAGCCCGAAATCCGCGAGGTGCCGCCGGTGTCGGCGCCGGACAGCTGCGCGATCACGCGTTCCACCGGGCCGCCCGGCGCAAACTGCACCATCACGAACGATACGAACATAATCCCCAACAGCGTCGGGATCATCAGGAAAATGCGCCGTGCGATGTAAGCACTCATGAATTATTTCGCCTGCTCGGCCCTGGCCACTTTGCTCGCGTCGGACCACCAGTTTTCAGGCGCGCCGACGCCCTGGGCGTAGCGCGGCGGCTTTTCCGGGTGTCCGAACAGATCCCAATAGGCCAGCCGATGCGTATGCGCATACCATTGCGGCACCCAGTAGCGTCCGGCGCGAAACACCCGATCGAAGGCGCGGCAGGCGACCGTCAGATCGGCGCGGTCGTCGGCGCCGAGAATCTTTTCGATCAGCGCATCGATGACGGGGTCGGCGATGCCGGCCAGATTATACGATCCCTTGGTCCTGGCCGCCTGCGAGGAGAAGAACGGACGCATGCCATCGCCTGGGGTCGCCGACATCGAAAAGCGCTCGATCGTCATGTCGAAGTCAAAGTCTTCGACGCGGGCGCGGTATTGCACCGGATCGACCAGCCGCAAGTTGGCCTCGATGCCGATGGTGCCGAGATTCTTGATATAGGGCGCGTGATGCGGCTGCAGGCTCGGCTCATCGACCAGAAATTCGATCTTGAAGACGTCGCCGTTCGGCAACAGCCGCTTGCCGTCCTTGACGACGAGCCCGGCGTCCAGAAGCAATTGCGACGCCTTGCGCAACAGCGTGCGGTCCTGTCCCGATCCGTCCGACACCGGCGGCACGAACGGCATGCCGAACACCTCGTCCGGCACCTGCCCACGAAAAGGCTCGAGCAGCTTGAGCTCTTCCGGCGACGGCGGACCGCTCACCATCATGTCCGAATTCTGGAAGGGGGAATGGGTGCGCGCATAGGCGCCGTACATGATGGTCTTGTTGGTCCATTCGAAGTCGAACGCCTGGATCAGCGCCTCGCGGACGCGAGGGTCCTTGAACTTGTCGCGGCGGGTGTTGATGAACCAGCCCTGCGCTCCCGACGGCGTATCGTCAGGCAAGGTTTCACGTTTGACGCGGCCGTCCTTCACGGCGGGAAAATCATAACGCGTCGCCCAGACCCGCGAGGTGAATTCTTCGCGGTACAGGTAGCTCCTTGCGGTAAAGCCCTCGAACGCGACGTCGCGATCCCGGTAGAACTCGTACCGCACAACATCGAAATTGTAGCTGCCGCGCGCGACCGGGAGGTCGGCGGCCCACCAATCCTTGACCCGCTCGAACTCGATATAGCGGTTGACCTCGAATTTCCCGACCTTGTACGGCCCGCATCCAAGCGGGATATCGAGCGTCGATTCGTCGAACGGCCGCGCGGCATAATAGGCCTTCGAGAAAACCGGCAGGCCCGCGACATAGAGCGGCACGTCGCGTGCGCGCTTTTCGGCGAAGGTGACGACCAGCGTGGCGTCGTCGGCGGCTTCCGCCTTCACCATGTCGCGCATCTGTTGCAGGATCAGCGGATGCCCTTTGGTCTTGAGCGCGGTCAGCGAGAATGCCGCGTCGTGCGCCGTCAGCTTCGAGCCATCGTGAAATCTCGCTTCGGGCCGCAACGTGAAGCGATAGGTCAGCTTGTCGGCAGAGATTTGCACCGACTTTGCGACGAGGCCATACATCGCATCAGGCTCATCGCCGGCGCGCACCATCAGCGGCGCGAACGTCATGTCCATGCCCTGCGCGCCTTCGCCCTTCAGGATATAGGCGTTGAAGGAATTGAAGGTCTGATAGGACTGATTGTAGGCGCGGACCGACGGGATCAGCGAAAACATCCCGCCCTTCGGGGCGGCGACGTTGACGTATTCGAAATGCTGAAAATCGGCCGGGTATTTCAGGTCGCCGAACACCGATATCCCGTGCGCCTCGCTGCCGGCATCCGCGGAAACCGCCGGCCGCAGCCAGGACCCGCCCAACGCGCCCACGCCAAGACCGAGCACATGCCGGCGGGAGAAGAACGCCATCAGCGGAAAATCCCTCAAGACCTTTTGCCGATCCTGGCGGCCTTGTCGGCGTCGAACCACCACAATGACGGCAGGCCGGAACGCGCGTATTTCGGCAACGGTTCGGCGTGGCTGAAGCGGTCCCAGCGCGCATAGCGCGAAAAACCGTAGGTGAATTGCGGCACGACGTAGAAATTCCAGAGCAAGACGCGATCGAGTGCCCTGGTCGCGGCCACCAGCTCGGCACGGTCCTTGGCGAAGATTATCTTGTCGATCAGCGCATCGACGGCGGGATTCTTGATGCCGATCGCATTTCTCGATCCGGGTTGGTCGGCGGCCTGCGATCCCCAGTATTCGCGCTGCTCGTTTCCGGGCGACAGCGACTCGCCCCACTGATCGATGATGATGTCGTAGTCGAAGTTGCGTAGCCGGTTTTGATACTGCGCGTCGTCGACGATGCGAATAGATGCCGTCACCCCGATGCGCTCCAGCGACGGCTTGTAGAACAGCACGATCCGCTCGGAAGAGGGATCCTGAACCAGGATCTCGACGGTCACCGGCTTGCCCGCGGGATCCACCAGCTTGCGGTCGCGCACCTCGTAACCTGCTTCCTTCAGCAACCTCGCGCTTTCGCGCAAATTGGCGCGCACCGCTTCGGGATTGCCGCCAACCGGATTTTGATAGGCCGTGGTGAAGACTTCGGCCGGCACCTTGTCGCGCACGGATTCGAGGATCGCCAGTTCCTGCCCCTGCGGCAGACCGGACGAAGCAAGTTCGGTCCCCTCGAAGTAACTGTTGATGCGCTTGTACTGGCCAAAGAAAAGCTGCTTGTTCATCTCCTCGAAATCGAAGGCGTAGTTGAAGGCCCGGCGCAACCGCGCGTCCTTGAATTGTTCGCGGCGAAGATTGAGAACGAAGGCCTGCATCCGGCCTGAATCGTTGATCGGAAACTCTTCCTTGATCACGCGCTTTTCGGTCACTGCCGGAAAGTCATAGGCGGTGGCCCATTGCTTGGCGGAGTTTTCGGCGATCCAGTCCGCCTGATCCGCCTTGAACGCCTCGAGCGCGACCAGATTGTCGCGAAAAAACTCGTAGCGCAATTCGTCGAAATTATACTGGCCCACCTGTGTCGGGGCGTTCACGCCCCAATAATCCTTTACCCGCTCCAGCTTGATCGATCGGCCGGCGACGAACTCCTTGATCCGATAGGGACCGGAGCCCAGCGGGGGCTCGAGCGTCGTTGCCGAAATGTCGCGCTTGCGGCCTCCGCCGTCGGTCCCCTCCCAATAGTGTTTCGGCAGCACCGGCAACTCGCCGATGATGGTGGGCATTTCGCGATTACCTGAGACGTCGAAGGCGAATTTGATTTCGCGCTCACCGGTCTTTTCGACCTTCTCGACGTGGCGATAATACGAGGCGTACATCGGGCTGTATTTCTTCAGCACCTCGATCGAAAAAATCACATCCTCGGGGGTCACCGGCTTGCCGTCGTGCCAGCGGGCTTCCTTGCGAAGACGATAGGTCACCCAGGCAAAATCGTCGGGATGGATGGCTGCTTCGGCGAGCAAGCCATATTCCGTGGCGACCTCGTCATGCGACCGTGCCATCAGTGTTTCGTAAATCAGGGCGGCGGCCGGCGCGAGCGAGCCTTTGACGCCCGCGACCGCGATGTTGAAATTGTCGAAGGTGCCGAGCGATATCATCCGCGCGACGCCGCCCTTGGGCGCATCGGGATTGACGTAGTCGAAGCGCTTGAAGTCGGCGCCATACTTGATGTCGCCGAACAGCGACAGCGCGTGCCGCCAGACCGGCCCGCTCGCGGGCGTCTGGGCATGCGCTGGATTGATCGCCGGGAGGCCGGTTGCAGCGCCCAGCGCCGGGGCGATCGTGGCAAGCGCGCCGCCCTGCAAGAGATGTCGTCGGGTAAGTGCCAAATGAAGAATTCCTGTGGCTCGGTGCGCTATTGAGGGCGCACTATAAGGCAAGGTTTCGACCGATTAAGTTGCTTTTTGCTCATGATAGCACCCGTTGCCGGGCATCCGTGCGGCCAAACGTCCCGGTAACGAAAGCGCTACCGGCCAAAGCAAGCCCTTGGCCCTGCCCCTGGGTCGGAACCGGCCTCGTCCGGCCGCGGCCGGAATGCAAAAACGGCCAGGCAAGAGCCCGGCCGTTTGCCGCGAAAAATCCATTTGAAACCGGGGCGCCTATTTCGCGGCCGTCGGCAGCGGGAGCGGCTTATCCGCGAGCGTGTGCAGATAGTCGATCACGTCGGCACGCTCGGTGTCCTTCGGGATGCCGGCAAAACCCATCGCGGTGCCGGGGACAAAGCCCTTGGGATTGGCGATGAACTGGTTGAGATCGTCATAGGTCCATTTGCCCGCCTTGGCCTTCATGCCGGCGGAATAATTGAAGCCGGGCTCGCTGGCGCGTTCGCGCCCCACGATGCCGTAAAGGTTCGGGCCGACCTTGTTGGGGCCGCCTTTGGTGAAGTCGTGGCAGGCGCCGCATTTCTTGGCCGAAGCGGCCCCCTTCTCGACAGACGCCGTCTGCAGCAGCTTCTCGATCGGCTCGGAGGGAGCGGGCGCTTCCTTGCCGCCGCCGCCATGCGCCTCTTCCTTCGCCGCGATCTCGAAACCCGGCTTGGCCGGCATCTTGGGAGAAAACAGCGCACCGGCGGTGAAGCTCGTCACCAGCAGAATGAGGCAGGTGCCCAGAATGGCACCGATAATTTTATTGAGTTCGAAGGAGTCCATTTTGGATCAGGCTCCAGGCCGGAAATGTCGACTTTAGGCCGGAGAGGAACGGCCGCGGATGAGCGTCAGGAATCAGGCTTTCGCACCGCACCCCGAGCCACGATCAGATATCGGTTTGCCCGTGCTCTGGCAACCCGTATAAATGCGCCGGCTTTCGACCCATCCCCATCATTTCCGGCTTGTTATCGACCGGGTCCAGACCTCACTCTGATGACCGAACCCCGTATTTTGGTACTGATTCCCGCCCGCATGGCCGCCACGCGCCTGCCGGGCAAGCCGCTGTTGGATATTGCCGGCCTGCCGATGATCGTCCATGTGCTGCGCCGGGCGGAAGCCGCAGGGATCGGCCGCGTGGCGGTGGCCACCGACACGCCGGAGATCGCGGCGGCGGTAACCGCGCATGGCTTTGAGGCCGTCATGACCCGCGCCGATCATCCTTCCGGATCGGACCGTATCCATGAGGCGCTCGGCAAGCTCGACCCCCAGGGCGGCACCGACATCGTCGTCAACCTGCAAGGCGACTTTCCGACCATCCTGCCGGACAATATCCGCAGCGTGCTGGCGCCCCTTGCCGACCCCGCGGTCGATATCGCGACGCTGGCCGCGGAAATCCACACCGAGGAAGAGGCCTTGAACCCGAATGTGGTGAAGGCGGTCGGCTCTCCGATCGGCCCGCGACGGCTGCGCGCGCTCTATTTCACCCGCGCCACCGCGCCCTGGGGCGAGGGGCCGCGCTACCACCACATCGGCCTTTATGCCTACCGCCGCGCGGCGCTGGAAAGCTTTGTCCGGCTGCCGCCTTCGCCGCTCGAACTGCAGGAAAAGCTGGAACAATTGCGGGCGCTGGAGGCAGGATTGCGGATCGACATTACGATTGTGGACACCGTGCCGCGCGGCGTCGACACGCCGGCCGACCTCGAAACTGCCCGCCAGATACTGCTGGCCCAATCGGCGGCACTGGCCAAAAGCTGAGCGGCTGATACAAGGCGCGTCATGATCAAAACGACCCCCAAACGCAAGAAAATCGCATTCCAGGGCGAACCGGGCGCGAATTCCCACATCGCCATCGCCGAGGCTTTTCCCGAGGCGGAAGCCCTGCCCTGCCCGACCTTTGAAGACGCGCTCGCCGCGATCGATTCGGGCGAGGCGGACCTCGGCATGATCCCGATCGAGAATTCGGTCGCCGGCCGGGTCGCCGACATCCATCACCTTTTGCCGCAATCCGGCCTGTTCATCGTCGGCGAATGGTTTCTGCCGATCCATCACCAGTTGATGGCCCCGCGTGGCGCCAAACTGGCCAGCATCAAGACGGTCGAGAGCCACGTCCATGCGCTCGGCCAATGCCGCCGCATCATCCGCAAACTCGGCATCAAGCCGATCGTGTCAGGCGATACCGCAGGAAGTGCGCGCATCGTCGCCGAGCGCGGCGACAAGAGCTGCGCCTCGATCGCCTCAAGGCTGGCCGCCGACATCTACGGCCTCGACATCCTGGCCGAGGACGTCGAGGACGAAGCCCACAACACCACCCGTTTCGTGGTGCTGGCGCGCGAGGCGAACTGGGCCAAACAGGGCTCGGGACCGCTCGTCACCACTTTTGTTTTCCGGGTCCGCAACCTGCCCGCCGCGCTCTACAAGGCGTTGGGCGGTTTCGCCACCAACGGCGTCAACATGACGAAGCTGGAAAGCTACATGATCGATGGCAATTTCTTCGCCACCCAATTCTATGCCGATGTCGACGGCCATCCCGACGACAGGAATCTGGCTTTCGCGCTGGAGGAGCTGAAATTCTTCTCGCGCGAGTTTCGCATCGTCGGCGTCTATCCCGCCCATCCGTTCCGCGCGACCTTCAGCGAGAAGCAGGAG
>CAVUKM010000014.1:0-16551 GCA_963742085.1 uncultured Alphaproteobacteria bacterium
TGAGCGACCCCACGCCGGATTTGGCTGGATTGGTATTGTAGAGCGAATTGGGGGTCAGCGTCCCCACCGATGTAAATGTAAACTGCGAGGCCTGCCCGACGCCGACAAGCTGAATGCCGCTATTGGTAAAGATATTGACCTGGTTGCCGCCGTCGGGGACAACCTTGACATCCATCAACTTCGCCAGACCATTGATCGCGGTGTCGCGCTGATCAAATAAACGCCGCTGCGGAAGGATCGGTCGGACTCAAACCCTGCAGCTTGGTGTTGATCGCCGCAATCTGGTTCAAGTCCGCGTTGGCCTGGCCCACGGACGCGCCGATGTCCTGTTCGACGTTCGAGCGAAGTGTCTGGATGCCTTGCGAGGTTGTATTGAGTTGCTGCGCCAGCGCCTGTGCCGCGCCCAGTGCCGTCGTCTGCGCGGACAGGCCGGTTGAACTCGTCGACAGCGCCTGCAGCGTCGTCGTAAAATTGTTGAACGCGGTCTCCAGCGTCCCGGTGCCTCCAGGCGTCCCATAAAGGCTTTGCAGCTGGCCGAGAATATTGGACGTCTGGTCCGCAAAACCGCCGCCGCCGGTTTCGGTACGCAACTGGTTCTGGATGAATGTATCGAGCTCCCGGGTAACGCCTGTGACCAGGACGGACGAGCCGGTACCGCCGCTCGGTACGTCGATCTGGTTGGCGCTCTCGGTGACGTAGCCCGGCGTATTGGCGTTGGCGACGTTCGACGACGTGATCGAAAGCGCGACCTGGTTGGCGCGCAGGCCAGACAGCGCACTAGCAAGGGCTGAACTCAAACCCATCTTTGTTGCCCGCCTTGAATGAGGTCATACTGACTCTTGCCGGCGCCGATCAGCGCAGCACGTTCAGCAAGCTCTGAACCATGTCGTTGGCCGTGGTGATCACCTTGGTGTTTGCTGAATAGGCCTGCTGGGTCACGATCAGTTTTGTGAATTCGTCGGCGATATCGGTATTCGAACCTTCGAGCGACGAACCTGAGATTGATCCCGACGCGCCGATGATCGCGGGACCCGACTTATCGGTCACGGCATAGGCACCGCCGTCGAGCGCCTTCAGGAAGTTGGTGCCGTTGAAGTGCGACAGCGTGATCGAGGCGAGATCGATGTTCTGTCCGTTGGAGAACGTTCCGACCACCAGACCGCTGTCGTTGACCGCCACCGACTGAAGCTGGCCGGCGGCAAAACCGTTCTGGGTGATGCCGCCAATGGTTGCCGCGCCGCCGGATGTGGCGAATTGAGTGAGGGTACCGGCCGGAATAGTGAACGTTACGTTCGAGACCGACTGGCCGCCGACGGTGAGGGTCGGGATCGAGACGGAGCCGCCCGCTGGAGACTCGTCAGGGCCCCGTTGGAGTTGAAAGCGAAGTTCTGGCCGACGTTGGTCCATGCAACGGTGGTACCGCTGGCGGTAGGATTGTTCTGGTAGAACAGATTCCAGGTGTCCGTATGCCCGGCGCCCAGGCTGGCGCTGTCGGTCTTGGCCCAACGAAGCTGGACGTTGATCGGCGTTCCCGCCGCGTTGTAGATCGTTACCGCGCCGCCGCTGATGCTCTCGTTGTCAAAAGCCGTGAGGTCGTTGCCGATCACGAAGCCGGTGCCGACCGTACCGCCGCCGGTCCGCGTCGCGGCAGGCGTGGTCAGGAAGCCGAGCGATGCGAATACGTTATTCGGATCGGTAATGCTGAGGTTGTTATTTAGACCCGTATTCAGAGTGACCTGACCGGTCGCGGAGATGGTGCTGGGGTTCGTGGTGTTGCCTGTGATCGTGTCGATCACCGTCAGCAAATTTTGAACAGTGCCGGGGGTACCGCCGGTGCTGATGTTGTATCCCGGAGGATTGGTGAGGCTCGTGGCTGCAGCCGTAAAGGTAATTGTTGTGCCGTTGACCGTCATGGTGTCGGTCGCGGCAATGGGCGGGTTTAACGAGCTGGTTGGCGCTACCGCTTTAACGTCCGTTGCGCCGGTAATCGCAACCCCGTTGTTGTCCAGGGCTATCTGGCCCGTGACACCTGCGTTGACGAAGGGCGGCGGCGGCGTGCCCGCCACTACCGGATTGTTTCCGATGAAATCACCGGGGTTGAGGCCGCCCGCGGCGGTGATCGTTCCGGCGAGCGCCGCGCGCTCGCTCCCGTGGCCGGTGAGGTCGGAAGGTTCGCGGAATATTGAATACTGGTCGTCGCCTGCGCCGGAACGAAATTGTTCTGAAATTGCAAAACCTGCGGAACGTTCCCGAGCGGGTTGCCGGTCTTTGGATCGACCGAGACACCCATCAGGAAGTAACCGGCGCCGTTGACGAGGTTGCCGTTGGCGTTGACCTGGAAATCGCCGCGGCGCGTATAGTCGACGACGCCGGAGAATACCGGCACGTTGTCGGTGATCCCGGTTGGTTTTTGCACCGAGAAGAAGCCGTCGCCATTGATCGCGATGTTGGTCGCAACCGTCGAACCCGAAACCGTGCCTTGCGATGTGATCGTCGCTTGCGAGAAGGCGGTCACGCTGCCGGCATTTTGCTTGTTGGGCGTCAGCGCGTCCGGGATGAGATCCTCGAAGGTGGTACTGATGCCCTTGTAACCGACGGTTGAGGCGTTCGCGATGTTGCCGGAAATGTTCTGCAACGCGAAGGATTGGGCCTGCAGGCCGGCAACCGAGGTATTAAGCGCGTCGAAGATACCCATAACCTTGTCTCCACATTCGATTCCACCGGCCAGGGCGCATTGCCAGGCATGGCCGTCATCGAAGGAGACATCGCAATCGTCGTGCCAAATACGATAACTTAGTTATTTCAAATACTTAAATGAAATACCGCAGTCCGGAGACCGGGGCACAATTGCCGGGCGGGCAACAATTGCCGGGGACAAAAGTCCGAAATCAGCTCGCTGACGGCGCCGCCGGGTGGAACACCAGCGCGTAGCCGTCCATGCAATAGCGCAGGCCGGTCGGCTTCGGCCCGTCGTCGAACACGTGGCCGAGATGGCCGCCGCAGCGGCGGCAATGAACCTCGGTTCGCACCATTCCGAAGGTACGGTCTTCGGTGGTGCCGACGGCATTTGCGAGCGGCTGATAAAAGCTCGGCCAGCCGGTGCCGCTCTCGAATTTCGTCTCCGACGCGAACAGCGGCAGATCGCAGCCGGCGCAGGCAAAGGTACCCTTGCGGTGCTCCTTGAGCAGCGGGCTCGACCACGGACGCTCGGTGCCTTCCTTGCGCAGGATTTCATACTGCTGCGGGGTAAGCTGGGCGCGCCATTCCGCGTCGGTCTTTTCGATCTCGAATTTCCCCGCCGCCCTTGCAGGTGCGCCCCTCAGCCAGCGCAGCGCCGCAAAGCCAAGCAAGGAAGCGGTGGATGCGAGAAGGATGCGGCGGCGGTCAATCATGATGGTCTCCGTGCAAAGCAAATCGCGGGGCGTTCGCTTTCAAATACGGGGCGCGAAGGTGAAAGTTACACGGATCTCAAGCGAACCGGCTCACTTTCTTGCGAGGAGCTTTAACTGCAGCCGTTCTTCTCCTCGGGTACCGCAAGCCGGGCAAGAAGGTCAGGAAGCGGCATCGTCTTCGCCGGGCTTCGCCGCGGCAGGAGGCCGGACATGTTCGGCGCGCGAACGTTCCGGCCGGAAAGCTTCCGAACCGGGCGGCCCGGCGACGGAAAGGGCCGCGGTGGCCGGGTTCCGGCCATCCGGTTGGCCTCGGCCAGACGCGCATCGCGTATGCGCTGCTGGGTCCGCGCCCTCTCCCAGTAACGGGCCAGTGCGCCGGCGGCGGCCGAACTCCCCCGCCCCCACATCCCGATCAACTGTCCGGCGACCCGGCCGGTCGCGCCGCCCGCCCACACCAGTTCGAACGGCGAAAACAGCCGCCAGCGCTCGTCACCCCAGAGAATGCTGCGGGCAATCAACTGCCCGGCCATCGCCGTTGTGTTCAACCCCTGGCGGCCGAAGCCGCTGGCGACCCACAGGCCCTTACGCAGCTGGCCGATCTGCGGCATGCCATGCACGGTCTGGCCCACGGCGCCGCCCCACACCTCGGCGATCTCGACCCGTCCGAGCCGGGGAAAAATCGTGCGGATCCGGCGCGCGATGGCGGACGCGAAACGCGATGGCCGGGCGTCCCAGGTGGTTTCGGGGCTCGCCCACATCAACTGGTCGCCGTTCACGATCCGGAAATGATCGATGCCGTCGGTATCGGTCACCGACCCCTTGAATGCGATCGTCTCGGCGAGGCGCTCGCCGAGCGGCGCCGTTATCGCGGCGTAGCGCCAGACCGGCAGCAGGGTTTCCGACAGCCGCCGCGAGGGCGCGCCGAGATGGACGTTGCCGGCAAGCACGACGTGCGAAGCGCGCAACCGCGCCGAGGGCGTGACGATGCGCTTGCGTATGCCCGATGCATCGATGCTGACCACCGGCGTATCCTCGAAGATGCGCGCGCCCGCGCGCCTCGCCAGCGCCGCCAGCCCGTGGAGATATTTGCGTCCGTCGATCTGGAAGGCCTTCGGGAAATACACACCGTGGAAATAACGGTCGGTCTTGAGGTGATCGCGAACGCGATCGACTTGCCAGCCCTCGACTTCGGTTTCGAAATCCTCGGTCAGCATTTGCAGCTGACCTATCAGCCGGTCGCCGGCATCGACGTTGGAGACTTCAAGCGCGCCCTCGCTGAGCGCAATCCCTGGAATCAATTGTTCCGAGGCATTGGTCCGGACATATTCGGCGCCTTCCTTCGACAGCGCCCAGAGCTCCCTTGCGTCCTCGAGACCGATGCGGGCGACCAGGTCCTTGATCGGAAGACCATAGCCCGGCAACACCGTGCCGAGCTGACGGCCGGATGCGCCCCAACCGACGTGTCTGCCTTCGAGCACGGCGACGCTCGCGCCGAGCCGGGCAGCCTCCAGAGCGACCGTCAGGCCGGCAAGGCCCGCGCCGACGACGCAGATGTCGACGTCCAGATCGAATGAAAGCCGCGAGCGCTCGTGCGTCGTTCCGGCGTCTTGTCCGTTGGTCCATGCTTGTAGAAATCTCGTCCATATCGTTTTCTTACGGACCGATCCGGCGCTTGTCACCTTGTCCAAAGCCTCAGTCTGTACATTAATCCGGCAGGCTTGAACCGAATTGAGATACGCCATGCGCCGTTTGATGCTGCTGCGGCACGCCAAGACCGAAAATGACGCGCCGAGCGGCCGCGATCAGGACCGCCGGCTCGACAACCGCGGTCGTCATGATGCCGCCGAGATCGGTGGCTGGATCGGCCGGCATCCGCCTTTTCCCGATCTGGTGCTGGTTTCGCACGCGGTCCGGGCCCACCAGACCTGGGAAATCGCCTGGGAGGCGATGAAGGATCTGGTTCCGGAGCCGCAGGTCGAACTGACGCCGGAACTCTATGGCGCCGACGTGTCGCAGTTGCTCGAAACCATCCGTGACGCATGTTCAGCCGATCCGCAACGGCTGATGATCGTCGGGCACAATCCGGGAATGCACGAGCTGGCCCTGGCGCTGGCCGGCAGCGGGGATCCCGCCGGGCGCAAGGCGCTCATCGACAATCTGCCGACCTCCGGTCTTGCCGTATTCGACTTTGAGATCGACGACTGGACCGACGTGGCATTCCGTCGCGGGCATCTCGTGCAGTTCGTCAGCCCCAAACTATTGAAGCAAACTTCGGGCAACTGACCGCTGGCGGCCATCGGGCCCAAACTGTGTTAAAGCGTTTTCGAGGGAAGCGGGAAAAACGAGTTAAAACAAAAGATTGGAGCCCTCGGTTCTGGTCCGACCTGAATCGAAGAGGCTCCAGGCCGGTCGTCAATACGGAGGTGCAGATGTTCAACTCCATTCTCGTGCCGCTTGACCTCGCCGATACCGACCTGGCGAAGCCCGCGATCGCCACCGCGGCGACGCTGTCGCGGACCTGGAACGGCACGGTGCGCCTGCTCAACGTGCTGCCGATGACGCCGGTGATGCTGGCTGAATATGTGCCCGCCGATTTCGATGCCCAGCAGCGCCAGACCTCGGAGGAGGCGCTTGCGATCGTGGCGCGCGAATCCGGCATCGATCCCCATCGCATCTCCACTGCGGTGCGGCAGGGCGGCATCTATCACGAGATCCTCGAAGAGGCCGCCTCGATCAAGGCCGACCTGATCGTCATGACGTCGCACCGGCCGGCGATGCGGACCTATTTTCTCGGCTCCAATGCCGGCCACGTCGTTCGCTACGCCAAATGCTCGGTGCTGGTGGTGCGGCATTAGAGGATGATCCGGAAAAGTGGGGACCGGTTTTCCGAAAAGATCATGCTCGAACAAAGAAATGAGATCATGACCCGATTCAACCTAATCGGATCATGATTTAGGTGTGGGCTTTCGACAGACTGTCCATCCGGGCCGAACCGACGAACTGCCGGCGCAAGGGATGTTCTTTCCTTTTGCTGCGCGTTGATGCAATATCAAGTTGCATGAAATATTGACTGCAATTTTTCCGACGGCGGGGCGACAGCCGGAATCTCTTTTCAGCCGACTTACCACTCGTTCATTTGGGTGCCACCATGAATAGCGGTCAACCCCAGCCAGCCGCCGCGGCAGGACTGCCCGTCGCCAATTTCCCCAAACAGGCAATTGTTGTCATCCACGGGATGGGCGAGCAGATGCCGATGGACACCATCAAGGGATTCGTTCGCGCAGCGTGGGAGACAGTGACCGGTTTGGCTACCGACAAGCTTCCAAACCCCACGGAAGTATGGAGCAAGCCGGATGGGCGAACCGGTTCGCTGGAGTTGCGCCGGACCACGACGCGGCAAACCATACCAACGCCGACCTTTGCCGACGGAGTTCGATCGGACTTCTACGAAATGTACTGGGCGGACCTCTCCGGCGGCTCGACCTGGAATCAGGTGCAGGACTGGATTGGGGGGCTATTGCTTCGGAATCCCTTCACCAGAGTACCGCGCGACGTATTCCTCGCCTGGGTCGTTTTATGGCTCATCGCATTGACGGTCATCATCCTCTCGATCGCCGCCGCGCTGCCGGAGACGGCGTCGATCGGTTCGGTACATTTGTGGGATTATCCGCCTCTGAAATATCTGCGTGGCTACAAGGGGTGGCAGCTTGGAGTCGTGATCGCAGCGCTTGGCTGGGTGGCAACCAGTTTCATCGTGCCTTATTTCGGCCGCGTGGTTCGCTACACGCGGGCGAAGCCGGACAATATTGCCGCCCGAAAGAATATTCGCGAGCGGGGACTGGCGTTGCTGTCCGAGCTGCACGACAAGGAATACGTGCGCATCATTGTTGTCGGCCACAGCCTGGGTTCGATCCTGGCCTATGACCTGATCAGCTATTTCTGGGCCAAGCATCAAGGTGCGCGTATCGTCGCTCAGTGGTACGCCGGAATTCGAAGCTCTCCGCGAAATCGAAACGGCGCTCGCCGATCCCGCATGGCCTGCTGAACGGGCGATGGCGGCCTACCATGCGGCGCAAACGAAGTTTGCGCATTTGCTCCGCCTCCGCCCGAAACCCGTCGGCAACGCCGTCGACACCCGCTGGCTGATCACCGACTTGATTACGCTTGGGTCGCCGTTGACCCATGCCGAATTTCTGATGGCGGCGAGCAAGCAGGACCTCGAGAAGCGCCAGCAGGATCGGGAATATCCGACATCGCCACCGCTCCGCGAACTGCTCGATCCCAACAATCTGGAAGATGCGCGAAGGGCCGGATTTCCAGTCGGGACTCCGCCCAAACTCCTTGCCTTCCCGTTCGGCGGAAACGAATGGCAGCTCCATCACGCCTCGCCATATGCGGCGGTGCGCTGGACCAATATTTACGATCCCGCGGTCCTTGTGGCGTTCGGCGATCTGATTTCGGGGCCGCTCGCCCCGGTTTTCGGTCCTGCCATCATCGATCGAAATCTAAGGACGCTTCGCCGTCGACAGTCATGGAGCTTCACGCACACGAAGTACTGGACGTTGCCGGGTAACGACACGCATGTCCCGGTACATATCGCGGAGTTGCGGAACGCGCTTGATCTCGGGTGGACAGCGTAGACAGCTGTGAGCAGATCACGGCAGCAACGCCTCCGGCAAATGATCGAAGCGCGTAGGCCAGCGGCCGGTTGCGCCGGACAAAGCCGCCCACCTGCCACGCAAACAAGGCCGTGAAGCCGATCAAGAACAGCGCGCCCGCCCATTCGCCGGTTGCGATGGACCGCACAAAAAGTCCGGCCATCGCAATTGCGACCAGCATCACGCCTACAATCGCCGCGGCATAGACCCGCGGCCCGAGACCGCCGACCAGCACAGCCCTGCTTCCGGCGCGTCGCCATGCGCGCATGCAACTGCGTCGATGAAGGCGCGGTAGTCGCGGTCCTGCGGCGCCATCAGGGCCGCGGTCTGCCAGCTGGTCGAAAGGATGACGATGCGCGCGCCATCGGCGTTGCCGATATCGGCGCGAAACCGGCGCGACTGCATCGACACCGGGCGATACGACAAGCTGACGGTTGCAATGTCGGCGTAAGGCCACATCCCGGACCTGCCGGCAACGCGCCACGACAACCCCTGCTCCGTCAGTTCGAACTGATGCGCCGCGCCGATCAGCGATGCCTTGTAGGCGTAACGGGTGACGGCGCGGGCTCCGCCGGTATCGTCGCCTGGTCTTGTTGCGGCTGTGGCAATCCGATGCTTCCCGGTCACGGTGGTGCTTGATCGGCCAAAGCGGATCAGCCTCTCGCGTCGACTTGCGCCCATCGCCGACTTTATCTTACAAGCGGAGCATGGCCGAGACGACCTATTTTCCGCGCCGCCTGATCCTGGCCGGCGCCGCGATTTCAGGAGTGCTGCTGGCGCTGGCCGTGCACATGCTCGGCGCGCGCTTCGGACTCGATCTCGGCGGCCTGTGGCGATCCGATACGGGTGAATTCATGCCCGCGGGCGCGGCGTTGGCGTGGTGGCTGATCGCAACCGTCGGCTTTTGCGGCGGCTATTTCACCGCGACGCTGATGGACAGCGCGGTATCGGGCCAAATTCCGCTGCGGATGCGACAGTTCCTGATCGCGGTCGGCGTGCTGGTGCTGGCGGGCGCCGGCCAGGCCGCCTCGGCGCCCAGTCCGATTCCGACGGTTTCAGGTGTCTTCGCGGGGCTGGCGGCGCTTGGCCTTGGCGCCGTGATGGCGTTCTGCGGCGCGCATTTTGCGCTGCGCAAGGCCTGACCCCGCGCGCACCGCCTGCACAGGCTCAGGTCGCCGGCGCCGAAACAGGGCGTTGCGGCAACTGGACGTCCCAGGCGAGACCCAACAGAACCAGCCGACGCAGACAACAGATAGGTCAGATCGATCTCCCACCAGCGCCGCTGATTGCAGGCGGAGTTGGGTTCGGCGTGGTGATTGTTGTGCCAGCCTTCGCCGTTGGTGACGATGGCCACCCACACATTGTTGCGGCTGTTATCGTTGGTGTCGTAATTGCGGTACCCGAACAGATGGGAGAAGGAATTTCACGCTCCAGGTGATATGCCAGACCAGAACGGTTCTGACGACCACGCCCCAGAGCCAGACGCTCGCACCGAGTTGAACCGCTTCACCTGTCGAGCCGCCGAGAGCCAGTTCGATCAAAAAGCCCGCCGCAAAATACACCGCCGACTGGGCCAGCGTGATCCCCACCACGAAGCGCTCGATCCATCGATAGAAGCTGTCGCGGAAGATATCGCGCGCATAGCGGTCATACGCCACGTTGCGGCCGAAGTCGGTATTTTCCAGGAACAACCAGCCGATATGGGACCAGAACAGGTTGACCAGCGGACTGTGCGGGTCCGCCCGATCATCCGAACGATGATGGTGCAGGCGATGCGTCGCCACCCATCGGGCGGGGGTGTCCTCGAGGCAGCAAACCGCGATGATCGCCAATGTGTGCTCAAGCCAGAGCGGGCAGCTGAAGCTGCGGTGGGTGAGCAGCCGGTGATAGCAAAGATTGATTCCCGCGGCGCCGAAGACATAGACCCCGATGACCGCAATCGTCACGCCGGTCGCGCTGAAAAACCAGGGGACGAAGGCCAACAGCGCCAGCAGGTGGTAGGTCCCGACCGCGAACGCATATCGCCAATTGATCCGTCTTTCGCTTGCACCGATCGGAAGCGGCAGGGACTTGCGCCCGCGACGCGACGAAACCTGTGTCGGCGTTGCCAAATTCCTGTCATCCGATGCCCTGCCTCGCAATATGCGTCTTGTACACGATCCCCGGCCGATCGCGGCAACCGAATGTTGTGGAATTATCGGGCGGCGGCGCCGGATTTGGAACAATTTCGCGTTTCCCCGGCGATCGCGCCAATGCAAGATGTCGCGCGGACGCCGCCACGCGACGTTTTGTCTCAACCGGCCTGCATCCCAAGGACTAGCCTCCGCCGGCGGCAAAGATGTCGGCCGCCCCTTCGAGGTCATCCGCCTAGCGCGTCGACTCAAGCTCGACGGCACGATGGAACCGACCCGCGGCCGAGGCCAGGCCGCAATTCGGGGCTCGAATTCCCCGCGCTGCAGCATATGTACGGCGTATGACGGCGGCGCCGATCCGGGACCGCAGCTCGCAATGTCAAGGACTGCACAACAGAACGTTTTTGCCTTATGGGTCTTCGCATCCACGGCGATCTGGGCCGCTTGCCGACGATCGCTTCAAGAGGCCCGCAACCTGTTGCCGCCCTGCCGGGAGGACGAATGTATCGACTGCTGACCACGCTGCGGCGTGGCTTCAAGGAACGGATCGGCTGGAAACGGCTCGGGATCGCCGCAAGCCTCTTCATCATCGCCTTTGCGATCACGACGCTGGTCCGTACCCTCAAGGGCGTCGATACCGGCGTGATGCTGGTTGCGCTGACTGAAATACCCGCCTCATCACATCGCCCTCGCCGCGCTGTGCGTGGTCGGCGCATTCTGCACGTTGACGTTCTATGATTTCTTCGCGTTGCGGACGATCGGCAAGAAACACGTGCCGTACCGGATCGCGGCGCTGTCGAGCTTCACCAGCTATTCGATCGGCCACAACATCGGCGCCACCGTTTTTACCGGCGGCGCGATACGTTTCCGGATCTATTCGGACTACGGCTTGAGCGCCGTCGACGTCGCCAAGATCTGCTTCCTCTCCGGCCTGACATTCTGGCTCGGAAACACCTTCGTGCTCGGCATCGGCATGGCCTGGCATCCCTGGGCAGCATCCGCGATGGACCAGCTGCCGCCTGCGATCAACCGGCTGATCGCGATCGGCGTCATCAGCGCCATCGTCGCCTACTTCGTCTGGCTCAGCCTCGGCGAGGAGCGGCGCGAGCTCGGGCAGAACGGCTGGAAAGTGAGGTTGCCTTCGGCCCCGCTGACGCTGGTGCAGATCCTGATCGGCGTGCTCGATCTCGGATTTTGCGCGATCGCCATGTATTTGCTGATGCCGGCGCAGCCGAGCATCGATTTCATCTCGCTGGCGGTGGTGTTCATTCTGGCCACCCTGCTCGGTTTCGCCAGTCATGCCCCGGGCTCGATCGGCGTGTTCGATGCCGCGATGCTGGTCGCGCTGCCTCAATTCGGCAGGGAGCAATTGCTGGCGACGCTGGTGGTGTTTCGCATCCTCTACTTCATGATCCCCTTCGGTATCGCGATCTCGATCATGGGCACCCGCGAGCTCTGGCTCAATGTGGTGCTGCCCTGGCAGAAACGCCGCAGACTGAGCGAGGCTTGCCCCGACCCCGGCCGAAGGCCTGAGGTCGCCGAGGTGAAAGCCACGTTGCCTTTCGCGCACCGCTCTCGCCGTCGCTCACGTCAATAGTCGGAACGCCTGCCGCATGATTCAGCCCGGATCGCGCGGATGACGCGAGCCACATGCCGATGAGAGCAATTCGTCTCAGCGCGCGGGCGTAGCGGGCTTCTTCGCGCTCGCAGGCGGCGGCTTCACCGCCGGGGCCTGCGACGGCAGGTATTTGGCGACGATGGCGGGATCGACCGAAGCGAGCTCGGTGTCCGGCAAACGGTGCCAGGTCTCATTCTTGCCGAACATCGGAGTGAGAACGTAACCACGCAGTATGAGATCCTGCCCGTCGGCGCTGACGGTCATCTTCGCCTTCCATACTTCACCGTCGCGCGGGTCCAGTATGTT
The DNA here is from genome assembly GCA_963742085.1 of uncultured Alphaproteobacteria bacterium. GTDB lineage: Bacteria > Pseudomonadota > Alphaproteobacteria > Rhizobiales > Xanthobacteraceae > Bradyrhizobium. Next base: position 12,107 of record CAVUKM010000014.1, read on the forward strand.
GCCGCCTTCGTATTCGAGGCCGTTGCGCTTCATGTTCCGGATAAAGGAAATTCCGAGCACCGGCGCGTTCTTGCGATCGTCGGTGCATTTCGAGCAAATCTCGTGTGGAGTTTCGCCGGGCTTTGGAAATGTCCTGGCGATCAGGCCTTCGAAGAAGCCGTCATGATGATCGACGATAAGCACCCACACCACGGGCTTGCCATCCTCGAGCTTCTGCCACAGCCCCGCGGCGGTCGGCTCGGCGGCCCGTCCCGGAATCGCGGCCGCGAACAACACGGCGAGGCCGGTCACGATCGGAAGCTTCGGTCGCAATCTGGATAAAACCTTCCACATCGTCATCACCTGATCAGCTATCCAACGATGCCGGAGAGTACGGCTATTTCGCCGGGGCTTCCAGTACCTCGGCGTCGCATGGCGAGCGCTCCTCCGCAGCGACCCGGCACCGCCCCAAATTTGCCGTAACATCACCGCGGCAGCCGCGCTCCGCCGCTCAATTGACGCCGAGCTTTTTCTGCAGGCTCGAGGAGGAGGTCGTGTACTGGAATACAAGGCGCTTGTCCGGATAGACGTAACGGTGCGCCTTCTGGGCCATCAGCGATCCCTCATGGAAACCGCAGAGGATGAGCTTGAGCTTGCCGGGATAGGTGTTGATGTCACCGATCGCAAAAATTCCGGGCACGCTGGTTTCAAAGGCGGAGGTCTCGACCGGCACGAGGTTGTGCTCGAGCGCGATGCCCCAGTTGGCAACCGGCCCCAGCTTCATGGTCAGGCCGAAGAACGGCAGCATGGTATCGCATGCGATTCTCGAGACGGCGTTATCGTTGCCTTTTACCGTGGCGCCGGTCAGCACGCCGCCCTCGCCCTCCAGCGCCGTAACCTGACCGATCTTCAGGTCGAGCTTCCCGGAAGCCACCAGCGCGCGCATCTGTTCGACGCTGTGGGGCGCTGCGCGGAATTCGTCGCGCCGGTGCAGCAGCGTCACCCGCTTGGCGATCGGATGCAGATTGAGTGTCCAGTCCAGTGCAGAATCGCCGCCGCCGACGATCAGGAGATCCTTGCCGCGAAACTGCTCCATCTTGCGCACCGAGTAAAACACCGAGGTGCCTTCATAGGCCTCGATGCCCGGCACCGGCGGGCGCTTGGGCTGGAACGAACCGCCGCCGGCGGAGATCACCACCACCTTGCACTCGAATACCTTGCCGGCATCGGTCGTGACCCTAAAGGCGGGATCGCCGATCTTCTCGATCGTCTCCACCATTTCGTTGAGATGGAAGGTCGGATTGAACGGCTTGATCTGCTCCATCAGCGCATCCGTCAGCCCCTGGCCGGTGACGAAAGGAATTCCCGGGATGTCGTAGATCGGCTTTTCCGGATAGAGCTCGGCGCATTGGCCACCGATCTTGTCGAGGATGTCGACGAGATGCGTCTTCATGTCGAGCAGGCCGAGTTCGAACACTGCAAACAGCCCGCACGGGCCCGCGCCGATAATCAGAACGTCGGTTTTGATCGCTTCGCTCATATCGCTTCTTTTCGGTTGGACAGGGCCGGCAGGCGCGTTGTGGCTGCGCCTGTCTAGCCAACACGGAAGGGAGAGGAAAGCCATAATATGGCTCGCGGAGACCGCGGCAACCCCTTGCGGGCACTCGGCAACTGCGGTGTAAGGACATGAAGTTTGGAGATCGTCGCCGTGAACGCCCCTGCCCGTCTGGATTCAACACCGCGCCTTGAGGATTTTCCCTACCGGCTGACCGACAATGTGCGCTTTGCCGATCTTGATCCCAATCAGCACGTCAACAACGCGGTTTATGCGACCTATTTCGAGACCGGCCGCGTCACCCTGATGAAGGACCGCAGTTACGGACTGATGCCCGATGGCCTCGCCTGGATCATGGTGCGGCTTGATATCCACTTCCGCGCCGAACTGCGCTGGCCCGGCACCATCGAGATGGGGCTCGGCGTCTCGAAGTTCGGCCGAACATCCGTCACTTTCGATCAGGTGGTGTTTTCGCAAGGCCGGTGCGTGGCTTCGGCGCAAGGCGTGACGGTGCTGATCGACGAGGCGACGCGCAAGCCGACGCCGCTGACGCCCGAGATCGTCAGGAATTTTCAGCCCTGGCTGCGTCGCGGCGTGGAAGTGGAGCAGCCGAAGTTTTAGAGCGCTTCCGGGCCGCGCAGACCCACGGACCTGATCGCGGGGCGGAGGAACTCTAGGCCTGCCGCTCCGGCGTCGAGACCACGAGGCCATCGAGTTCGTCGCTCACCTTGATCTGGCACGACAGTCGCGAATTCGGCCGCACGTCGAAGCCGAAATCCAGCATGTCCTCTTCCATCGGCGACGGCGGGCCGACCTTTTCACGCCAGGCCTCATCGACATAGACGTGGCAGGTGGCGCAAGCACAGGCGCCGCCGCACTCGGCTTCGATGCCCGGGATCGAATTGCGGATCGCCGCTTCCATGACGGTGGCACCGTTTTCGACGTCAACAGTTCGGGTTTCGCCGGTGTGGTCGACAAAGTGAATCTTGGCCATGTTCGCTCGTGCTGCCGGATGAGGAAGGTCCGGGCTGTCCTATAACGGGTCGATCCGCTCTGCGCTAGTGCGCGGGACCTCGCATTCCGCGAACGGCGCGAGTCCGGCTGCGAATGCCAAATCCAGGATTTGAGGGTGTGGTTCGCCCCTCGCACATCCTCAGAGCGCCTTCTCGGAGCGCCTTGCCGCGCAGCAGATCGCGTTCGGATCAGGACCGTTGCAGGATCGCGTCGATGGCGGTGCGGGCCTGCGCCACCGCATCGTCGAGATCGGCCATCGCCTGGGCCAAATCACCGCCGCTGCGAATCAGGTCTCCAGGCTGGCCGCGGCATCGGCCACGCCAAACGCGCCGATCGCGCGCGCCGATCCCTTGAGCGTGTGCGCGAGCACGCCGGCGTCTGAGGGTAGAGTGGCCAGAGCGGCGACCAGACCGACAGCCTGCGCCGAGAACATCGCCAGCACCTCATGCTCGAGGCGGGTATCGCCGAGCGTCATCCGCCGAAGATGGACGATATCGATCGGACCGTCATCGGGAGCAAGCGGCGGCGAAGGCATCCAGTCAATCCCGTCCAGGTGAAGCGGCATGGCGATCATCCGAGGTCCTCCCCGCCCGGGCGATCCGGCGGGCGAGGTTGTCGCCAGCCAAGCACCCAAATAGTTAAGGGAACATTATGCGGACGGCCGCAAGTTCGCCTTGTTTTCGGCGAAGAGCCGCCGCAATTAACCCTCACGCGCGGGAAGTTCGAAGGCTGGTAAGGCCTTAGGGCGGAGGGCTGTTAACGATGATTAAGATTGTATTAATCGCAGCCATTTCATTCGCGCCGCCTAGCCAATAGGATGTTCGACGGACCAGCGGACAAGCCGACCTCGATGGGGCGCCTTGGCGCTGCAGGGGTATGACGCCGGTTTCGAGCTTGCTGCGCGCGCGCAAGACTTGTCCGGGATGCATAAGAAATTAAACGAGGGCTCAGACTGAACATGGCGAACAATCCCAAAAAGGTCAAAGACCCTACCGAAGTCGCGCTTTCTGCGATCCAGGAAGCCTTGAACATCAGCGATGTTTCCGCGACCGATAACGACGGATCGGCCCACAGTGATGCTGGACCGGCAAATGCCTCTGCCACGCCTGCCTACAGCGAGCCGTCATTCGACACCCGGCCCGGAAGCGAGCGGGCGGTCTTCGAACCCGTCAACGAGCCGCGCGCTGTCCGTCGCGCCGCCAATGACGACCGCGAAACCATCGGCCAAATTCTTCAAGCCATTCAGAAGGGACGCCCCGCGCGTCGCGTCTACACGTTTGCCACCGCGGTCGCCGGCCTCTGGATCGTCGGCTGCATTCTTCTGACCGTCAGCTTCCTGCCCGCGCTTCAGGCGGCGATGGTCAGAGCGGCGGCGTGCTGGTGCTCGGCGGCCTGGCGGCGTTGTTCCTGGTGCCGGTCCTGTTGTTCTATTTCCTTGCGAGCCTTGCCTGGCGCGGCCAGGAAATGCGGATGATCGCGCAATCGATGGCCCAGGTCGCCATCCGTTTCTCCGAGCCCGAGGGTGCCACCGCCATTTTTGATGGTGACGGTCGGTCAGGCGATCCGCCGCGAAGTCGCTGCGATGGGCGACGGTGTCGAACGCGCCATTGCGCGCGCCGGCGAACTTGAGACCCTCGTGGCCAATGAGGTCGCGGCACTCGAACGCGCCTATAGCGACAACGAGGTGCGGATCCGCGCACTTCTGCAGGACATCGCCCATCAGCGCGACAATCTGGTCGGACAGGCCGAACAGGTTCGCAGCGCCATCTCCGGCGTGCAGATCGACCTGCGACACGACATCGCGCTGATTTCGGATGCGATCGCATCGCGGGTCGACGAGGTTGCCAAGAGCATCACCGGCGCACTGGAAGAGCGCGGCGCCCACATCACCAGCGCC
>CAVUKM010000015.1:0-561869 GCA_963742085.1 uncultured Alphaproteobacteria bacterium
AAATCCGATGCGGTATTCCGGTGGCTTGCTGGGCGGGACCTGGCTGACAGCCCTTACCGGCGACATGGGCGGCGGCAAGTTCGACGGCGGCTGGCTGGTGCAGAATTTCGAAAACCAGAATCCGGCCAATACGCTGTGGAGCAAGCAATATAACGTCTATTCCAAGGTCGACACAGAAGGCCCCCGATACCTCGAATTCGAGCGCTGGTGGGGCGGGCACGTCAACCTCAATGCCGAGGAAATCCAGTTCATCGTCGACGAGCTGTTCGTCGGCAACAAGCTGGCCGCCGGACGCATCGAGACATCGGACGGCACCGCCGTCGACCTTCGCAACATTCGTTCGCCGATCGTGGTGTTCTGTTCCAAGGGTGACAACATTACGCCGCCGCAGCAGGCGCTCGGCTGGATTCTCGACCTCTACGACAATGTCGACGAAATTCGGTCGTTCGGCCAGACCATCGTTTACACCGTGCACGAGAGCGTCGGCCACCTCGGGATCTTCGTCTCCGGCGGAGTCGCCAAAAAAGAACACAATGAATTTTCCAGCAATATCGATTTGATAGATATGCTGCCTCCCGGTCTCTACGAGGCGACTTTCGAGCGCAAATCCGGCGACACCACCAATCCCGACCTCGTGTCGGGTGAATGGGTCATGCGCTGCGAACAGCGGACGCTGGATGACATCCGCGCGATGGGCGGCAATTCGCCGGAGGACGAACGGCGATTCGCGACCGCGGCGCGTGTGTCGGAGATCAATCTGTCGCTTTACCGCGCGTTCGTGCAGCCGATGGTCAAGGCGATGGTCACTCCGCAGGTGGCGGAACTTCTCAAGCGCTGGCATCCGGCTCGGATGTCTTACGAGGCGTTCACCGACGCCAATCCGCTCATGCCTGCGGTCGCGAAGGCCGCCGAACAGGTTCGGGAGCGCCGCAAGCCCGCATCAGCCGACAATCCCTTCATCGTGGCGCAAGAAAAACTCTCGAAGCAGATCGTCAAGTCGCTCGATGGCTGGCGGGAAACCCAGGAAAAACTCTGCGAACAGATATTCCTGGCCATCTATGGATCGCCGGCACTTCAGGCTGCGGTCGGTATCAACCCGGAAGCCGCCCGGCCGCGCAGGCCGGGGAAGTCACTGTTGCACGATGAGCTCAGGGACAAACGCATTGCGGAACTGAGATCGCAGATCACCAACGGCGGCCTCCATGAATGCGCCATTCGCGGCTTGCTCTATGCTGGCTTGGCTCGCGGGTCGGTCGATGAACGCGGCGTCGCGGCACTGCGTCGAATCCGCCTGACCGAAGAAGCATCGCGGCTGACGCTGGCGCAGTTCAAGGCGATAGCGCGCGAGCAGTTCTTCCTGCTGCAGCTGGATCCGGAGGCGACGCTTGCGGCGATTCCGAAAATGCTGCCGGCAGACCTGGCCGAACGCCGCAAGGGCCTTGCCGCCATTCGCAATGTGCTGAGCGCCAGCGGTGAGATCTCCGGCGAGGTGGCGGAGCGACTGAAGAAGGTCACGGCGCTGTTCGAGACCAACGACGCCGGATTTCCGGCGATCGAGCGAGCCAAAGCCTCGTAGCCTGTATGCAGGCGAACCAGTCGGGAGTGGAGCCATGAGCGTAATTCCGATCGACGCGGGTGAAGGCCAGGCCCATGCGAAGTATGAACGCCTGGTCGCAGCGGCCAAGCTGGTGCCGTCAGCCGTGACCATCGTCGCGCATCCGTGCGACGAGGTCTCGCTGCGCGGTGCCTGCGAGGCTGCCGCCGCCGGCCTCATCAAGCCGGTTCTGGTAGGTCCGATTGGCAAGATCAAGGCCACAGCGGCGCAATTCGGTTTCGATATATCGCGCTTCGAAATTGTCGATGCGGTCCACAGTGAGGCGTCAGCGGCAAAGGCGGTCGAGCTGATTCATGAGGCCAAGGGCGAGTTGTTGATGAAGGGAAGCCTTCATACCGACGAATTGATGCGCAGCGTCACCGCCAAAGCGACCGGTCTGCGCACCGACCGGCGGATCAGCCACGTTTTTGCGATCGACGTTCCGGGCTACGCCCAGACATTGTTCATTACGGACGCGGCGATCAATATTTTCCCGGACCTCGACTGCAAGCGCGACATCGTGCAGAACGCGATCGATCTCTACGCGGGAATTGGCCTTGGCGTGCCACGGGTGGCCATCCTGTCCGCGGTAGAGACCGTAACTTCGAAAATTCCCTCGACCATCGATGCGGCTGCGTTATGCAAGATGGCGGATCGGGGCCAGATCACGGGCGCGTTGCTTGATGGGCCGCTGGCGTTCGACAACGCCATCGACATGGAAGCCGCCAGAATCAAAGGCATAAAATCGGCGGTCGCCGGTCAGGCGCAGATTCTGGTCGTCCCCGATCTCGAAGCCGGCAATATGCTGGCGAAGAATCTGACCTTCCTGGCGAAAGCCGATTCTGCTGGCATCGTCCTCGGCGCGCGCGTTCCCATCATTCTGACCTCGCGCGCCGATTCCACCCGAGCCCGCATGGCGTCGTGCGCGATTGCTGTGCTGTATGCGGACGCTCGCCGCCGCGCCTCGACCGTTGCGGCTGCGTGAACGTCATGGATACGATCCTCGTCGCCAATGCAGGCTCGTCGAGCGTGAAATTCCAGATCTTCGGAATCGAGGCGGACGGCGGCCTCAAGCGGCAGATCAAGGGCCAGGTGGACGGCATCGGAAGCCGCCCGCGGCTGCGCGTCACCGCCGTCGATGGCGCGGCGCTGGTCGACCGCAGCTACGAGAGCGCAACCATTCCCGACGTCGCGGTGGCGCTTGCGACGGCAGGCGCATGGTTACGCGACGAATTGAAGATCAATCCGGTTGCGATCGGGCACCGCGTCGTGCATGGCGGTCCGGATTACGACAAGCCGGTCCGGGTCGATCAAAACGTGTTGACGCGGCTGGAGCGTTACATTTCGCTGGCGCCGCTGCATCAACCCTACAATCTGGCGCCGATCCGATCCATCCTGACGCGTTTTCCGGATATCCCGCAGGTCGCATGTTTCGATACCGCCTTTCACCGCGGCCACGGCGCGCTTGCCGACCACTACGCTATTCCGGAACATCTATACGGCGAAGGCATCCGGCGTTACGGCTTCCACGGCCTCTCCTATGAATATATCGCAAGCACGCTGCCGCAAGTCGCGCCCGGCATTGCATCGAAGCGGGTGATTGTCGCCCATCTCGGCAGCGGCGCCTCCATGTGTGCGCTGAAAGATGGCCGCAGCGTCGAAAGCAGCATGGGGTTTACCGCACTTGATGGACTTCCGATGGGCACGCGCCCCGGCCAGATTGATCCAGGGGTCGTGCTCTATCTGATCTCCGAGAAAGGCATGTCGGCCGCCGACGTCCAGGATTTTCTGTACCGGGAGTGCGGCCTCAAGGGTCTCTCGGGCATCAGCAACGACATGCGGCAGCTTGAAGCGAGCAATGATCCGAGGGCCGCCTTTGCCATCGACTATTTTGTCTATCGCGCGAGCCTGTTCTCGGGAATGCTGGCGGCGGCCCTGCAAGGGTTGGACGCATTGGTATTCACGGCGGGCGTTGGCGAGAATTCCGCCCGGGTTCGCAAGGCGATGGCTGACAAGCTCGCCTGGCTCGGGGTTTCCGTCGATGCGGAGGCCAACGCAAGACACGCGCGCCTGATTTCGCGGCCAGAAAGCCGTGTCGCCGTCTACGTGATTCCGACCGACGAAGAGCGGATGATTGCCCAGCACACCTGGTCACTACTGTCGAAGAAGCCGACCAACGCTCCACGACCGGAGAGGGTGTCATGACAATTCCTGTCTACAAGGACACCAAGGTCGCGCTCAAGGACCGCAAGGGTCTGATCGTCGGCATCGCCAACGATCAGTCGATTGCATGGGGATGCGCCAAGGCGTTCCGCGCGTTGGGGGCTGACCTGGCCGTTACCTATTTGAACGACAAATCGAAGAAATATGTCGAGCCGCTGGCCCGCGAGCTCGAGGCTCCCATCTTCATGCCGCTCGACGTCGGTATTCCCGGCCAAACGGAAGCGGTCTTCGAGCGGATTGAAAAGGAATGGGGGCAACTCGACTTTCTCGTTCACTCGATCGCATTTTCACCCAGGGAGGCCCTCCAGGGACGGGTGATCGACGTGAAACGTGACGGTTTCCTGGCGACCATGGACGTTTCATGCTGGTCGTTCCTGCGCATGGCGCATCTGGCGGAACCTCTGATGAAGAACGGCGGCACCCTTTTCACGATGACCTATTACGGCAGCCAGATGGTCGTGCAGAATTACAACATCATGGGTGTCGCCAAGGCAGCGCTGGAAAGCGCGGTGCGTTACATTGCGGCTGAAGTCGGGCCAAAGGGCATTCGGGTCCACGCGATCTCGCCGGGTCCGCTTGCGACGCGCGCGGCCTCCGGAATTCCGGAATTTGATGAACTGCTGGCGAAGGCGCAGGCAAAGGCGCCCGCGCGAAGCCTCGTGAGCATTGACGACGTTGGAAAAGCGGTTGCTTTCCTCGCGCTCGATGGCGCGAAGCTGATGACGGGAGACACGCTTTTCATCGATGGCGGCTACCACATCATCGATTGACAGGGTCGGCAACAGGCGCGACTGTTTGATCTAGCTTAAAAAGCGCACGCGCATTGTCATGTTAACTGGCCGAAAGCCGTTAGCGACGCCTGACCGGGAAAAGGAGGCTGCGATGCGCAGGATTGCTTGCATCTTGTTGGCGCTGTGGGGAATTTCGCCGCCCGCCGGCGCTCAGCCGGCGCAGCAGGCGGCAGCCATTCCGGTTGGCGTCGTCACTGCCGCGCTCAAGTCGGTCACCAGGACGCTCGATTTTGTCGGACGCGTGGAAGCAATTCAGCGCGTCGAGGTAAGGGCGCGGATCACCGGGTATCTCGAGGGCGTCCTTTTCAACGAAGGCGATCTGATCAAGGAAGCAGCGCCGCTCTACAGCATCGAAAAAGGGCTCTTTCAGGCGGCCGTCGAACAGGCCGAGGGCCAACTGGAGCGAAGCAAGGCTGCGAAGGTGCTGACGGAAGTTCAGCTGCAGCGAGCGGAGGAGCTTCTGGCCAAAGGTTCGGGCACTCAGGTTGCCCGCGACCAGGCGCTCGCGGCCGATCAATCGGCAAGGGGCGCCATTCTGGTCGATGAAGCCAACCTTCAGACCGCCAGGATCAATCTCGGCTATGCCAGTATCGCTTCCCCGATCTCGGGGAAGGTTGGCAAGACAAGCATCACGAAAGGTAACGTCGTAACGCCGCAAAGCGAGGCTCTTACCGTCATCGTCAGTCAGGATCCGATGTACGTGACCTTTCCGGTAAGCCAGCGCGAATTCCTGCGCGCCCAGCAAACTGGCAAGAGTGTCGACGCGACGGGAATGACGGGCATCAAGGCGACCCTGCGGTTTTCCGACGGCACCGCCTACAAGCAATCGGGCAAGATCAACTTTGTCGACGTCACCGTCGATCGCGCCACCGACACGGTTCTCGCGCGCGCCTCATTCCCGAATCCCGATTCTGCCTTGATCGACGGCCAGCTGGTTCGCGTCGCGCTGGAGGGCAGCACTTCCGAGGAAAAGATCGTCATTCCGCAGGCCGCGCTCATTTCCGATCAGGAGGGCGTCTACGTCTTCATTGCCGCCGACGGCAAGGCAGCGGTACGGCGGATCAAGCCGGGGGCCGTGAGTGGAACCGGCGTGGTGGTGGAGCAGGGTCTGACCGGGGGCGAACAGGTCATCGTGGAGGGAATTCAGGGGCTACGCCCGGACGTGCCGGTCCGCGCGACGCCTTTGCCGCCATCGCCCGACAGGAGCTGAGGCATGTTCTCCGCGATCTTTGTCGACCGTCCACGGTTAGCGATCGTCATCGCCGTCGTCACCACGATCGCAGGCGCGCTGGCATATCTGGCGATGCCGGTTGCACAATATCCCGACATCGTGCCGCCGCAGGTCTCCGTCACCACGATGTATCCCGGCGCCAATTCCGCCGTGGTGGACGCGACCGTCGCCCAGCCGATCGAAGCGCAGGTCGTCGGCGTCGACAAGATGATCTACATGAAGAGCACGAGCGGTGACGACGGCAGTTACACGCTCACCGCCTCGTTCGAACTCGGCACCAATCCCGACATCAATGCAGTCAACGTCAACAACCGTGTGCAAATCGCCCTGGCGCAGTTGCCACCTGAAGTCCAGCGGCAGGGGATCAACGTCAAGAAGAAGTCCACTGCGATCCTCGCGTTCGTCACGCTCTATTCGCCGAAACACACCCACGATCCGCTCTTTCTTTCGAACTACGTCACGATCAACCTTCTGGATTCGATCAAGAGTACGCCCGGCGTCGGCGACGCGTACCTGTTCGCGGCCCAGGACTATGCGATGCGCGCCTGGGTCAAGACGGAGCGCCTGACCGGGCTCAATCTCACCGTCAACGACGTTATCGACGCCATTCAGTCCCAGAACGTACAGGCTGCGGTAGGTCGCATCGGGGCGCGGCCGATCTTCAGCGATCAGCAGTTGCAGCTCAACATCCAGACCAAGGGGCGGCTGAGCTCGGTCGAGGACTTCGAGAACATCGTCATCCGGACCAATCCGGACGGCTCGGTACTGCGGTTGCGCGATGTCGCGAACCTCGAATTGGGGGCCGCCAATCTTGACCGCGATACCCGGTTCAACGGCGATGACGCCGCCGCGATCGTGATCTACCAGTCGCCCGGCGGTAACGCGATCGATACCGTCGATGCATTGCGGAAGAAGCTCTCCGAGGCGGAAAAGCGTTTTCCGGAGGATCTGGCCTGGACGATCCCCTACGATCCGACGATCTTCGTGAAAGATACCGTGCACGAAGTGAAGAAGACGCTGCTCGAGGCCTTCGTTCTCGTCGTGCTGGTGGTCTTCCTGTTTCTCGGAAATGTCCGCGCCACCCTGATTCCGACCCTTGCGGTGCCGGTAAGCCTGATCGGCACCTTCATCGTGCTCAAGGCCGTGGGCTATTCCGCCAACACCGTTTCGCTGCTTGCCATCGTGCTCGCGATCGGAATCGTCGTCGACGACGCCATCGTCGTTGTCGAAAATGTCGAACGGGTGATGGAAGAACATCCCGAGCTGTCGCCCGCGGACGCGAGCAAGCGCGCGATGGCGGAAATAACCGCGCCGATCATCGCGATCACGCTGGTGCTGCTGTCGGTCTTCGTGCCGATCGCATTCATTCCCGGCATTTCCGGCGAATTGTTCCGCCAGTTCGCCGTGACAGTCGCGGTGTCGATGCTGCTGTCCGCCATCAACGCGTTGACGCTTTCTCCGGCGCTGTGCGCCATCCTGCTCAGTCCCCATCACGGGCCGAAGCGCGGCATCATCGGAAAGTTGATGCGGGGGATCGACTGGGTGCGCGACCAGTACGGCGCCGCCGTCGCGCGGCTGGTTCGGTTCTCGGTCATCGGCCTGGCGATGGTCGTGGTGGCGGGGGCAGGGACCGTTGCCCTCTCCAGGGTTACGCCGACGGGGTTCGTGCCGGAGGACGACCAGGGCGCGATCTTCGTCGTGGTGCAATTGCCGGGCGGCGCATCGGTCGGACGAACGTCGGAAGTGATGCGCCAGGCCGAAGGGATCGTGAAGGAAGATCCCGCGGTCGCCGAATACACGTCGATCATCGGACTGAATTTCATCGACAACTACTCGCAGCCCAATGCCGGCTTCATGGTCGTGACCTTCAAACCGTTCGAGGAGCGCAAGAGCGCCGACCTCGGCGTTCGCGAGGTGATCGCACGGCTACGTACCAAATTTCGCCAGATCCAGGGCGGCACCGTGGTGCCGCTGGCGCCGCCGCCGATCGTCGGTCTCGGCACCGGCGGAGGTTTTACGTATGTGCTCGAGGACCTGCGGGGTGGCGATCCCAAGGAACTGGCGCAGGTTCTGCGCGGCGTCATCGTCGCGGCCAATCAGGATCCGCAGCTGCGCGGCGTATTCTCGACGTTCTCGGCGACCAATCCGTCGATCTATCTCGACATCGACCGCGACAAGGTGCAGATCCTCGGTGTCCAGCTGAAGGATGTGTTCCAGGCGTTGCAGGCCTCGCTCGGCGGCTATTTCATCAACAACCTGAATCTGTTTGGCCGCACCTGGCAGGTGCAGGTTCAGGCCGAGGCCGCCGACCGGTCGGGCATCGACGATATTTTTCGCATCAATGTGCGCACCGCGGAAGGAAAGATGATCCCGCTGCGCAGCCTCGCGGAGACGCGCGTTATCGTCGGCCCTCCGGCATTGATTCGATACAATAACCTCCGTGCCGTGACCATTCAGGGGGGGCCCGCCGCGGGTATCTCGTCCGGACAGGCGCTGAACGCGTTCGAGCAGGTGGCCGCGAAGACGCTTCCGCAGGGCTACGCCGGCGAATGGACCGATACGGCATTTCAGGAAAAGCGCGCCGAGGGCAAGACCGCGATCATTCTCGGCTTTGCGGTGCTGTTCGCCTATCTGTTCCTGGTGGCGCTCTATGAAAGCTGGAGCATTCCGGTGCCGGTCTTGCTATCGGTCGCGATCGGCATTCTCGGTTCGTTTGCCGCCATCGTCGTTTCCGGGCTCACGCTCGACCTCTATGGCCAGATCGGCATGGTGGTGCTGATCGGGCTGGCCGCCAAGAACGGCATCCTGATCGTCGAGTTCGCCAAGGAAAAGCGCGAGCAGGGGGTTCCCTTGCTCGAAGCCGCGACCGAAGGCGCCCGCTTGCGCTTCCGCCCCGTGATGATGACGTCGTTCGCCTTCATTCTCGGGCTTTATCCGCTGGTGGTCGCATCGGGCGCCTCTGAGCTTGCGCGGCGCGGCGTCGGCACGCCGGTGTTCGGCGGCATGATCCTGGCCTCATTCATCGGCATCTTCGCGATCCCGCCGCTTTACGTGATGTTCCAGGCCATCCGCGAACGGCTGCGGCCGGGATCACGCCCGCTGAACGAACAACGGCCTGCAGTGACGCAAGAGCAGCCGAAGTCATCCGACCATATTGCGGCGGAGTAGGGCCGCGGTTTTTTGCGCTTCGCAAACGTGATCCACAGCCTGTTCTTTGAAAAAATCCGTCGCGGCAGTCGGATCGTGGTCGAGATGACGGCCGTTAACGGCTGCGAAACCAATTCCGGCAAAGAAGAGGCCTGAATTCGATGAAGAGTGAGCTGAATGCCAGCCATGGACGAGCGTCGAGAGTTAGTCCCGGTGATCATTGCCGCCATTGTCGCGGCGATCGGCGCATTTTGCCTGTGGTCCGACCTCAGAAACGATACGCTGGGTGGTGCCGACGGCATGATCACGTCCGCAGTCGTGTCGCGGGCCGGCGCGATTGCGACACCGTCCCTACCGCCGGCTCATCTGGTTATGCCGCAGACCGTTGTTTCCTCCGCACCCTCGACGGTGGGCCGCGCAGTACGCTGAAAATGCCGAAACGGGTCTCGTCTAGCCCCCGTAGCCCTTTAGCCCGCCGGAAACGGCGCCGTACTGCGAGCAAACACCAACGTCGCCCGATCCCTCATAGGAGTTGACGACATCGCCGGCCATAACGACCCGGATTCGGCATTGATATAGAGCGTTACCCCTGACCCATGTGTAGGTCTTTTGTCCCGCAATCGTTTCCTGTTCTTCTGGCGAGCCCAGCCTGGCCGTGACGGCGCTAAGCGGTTGCCCCTTGTAATTGTTGCTCCCCAAATTGAGGGTGCCGACAGAGCAGCCGGCCAAAGCCAGGGCCGCAAGGATCGCCAGATTACGCATTAGCTCGATCTCCCGAAAATCGAATCCTAGACGCAGCCGATGCCGGACAGCAAGGGCAGGCGCGCACGACTTGCGGAGGTCCAAAGGCAGGTCTCTTGGCGCCGGGTTATACGTTCGTCAGAACTTTTGCCACGAATCATCGCCAGGTTCTGTTCGGCCATGCCTATGGGGATGTGATTCCAACGGTCTTGGTCGGGCCCGACGCGTGTCGTCCGGACATCGTCGCGCGTCGGGCCTCCTGCTCCCAATGGAACATTCGGTCGCACGTCTCGCGCCAGCTGCGACGGTGACGTTGGAAGACTCGCCCATGGGCCGCCATGCGGGGAAGGGCGTTGTTCGCTGTCGGTGGCGAAGCGGGTTCCAACAAAGCGGGCGGCAGCGGCTCAAAGCCACATCTCGTCGCGCTACAAAACGGCGAGGCCAAAAAACAAACGGCCCCAGCGCTGTGAGTTCTGGGGACGATACGCCGGGGCCGGGAACGAACGCGGGTGGTCACGCGGCGTTCCGTTGTCAGCGGATCAGATTCTATCGGGCGGCGCTGTCCCCTTTTGCTCACCGGGGCCATCATCGATCGCTTGCCAGGTTCCGCTGTCTCCAATGTGGATCTTTCCCGTCGGGGTTGAACACGCGGACCGGCAAACAAGCCAGTCAGACGCGAAACGCCCCATCCACAACACAAACGTCCCCAGCGGGCTGGTGGAACCCGGTTTTTCTCCGGCCTCATTCGCGCCTTTAAGAGGTCGTTAAATTATTGCCGACAAATGCTATCCCAACAGCGCGGGACAACTCTCTGGATGGGGGTCCCATGGATTATCAAGCGTTCACGAATGAGAGCCTTTTGATGATGCATCACGCGGCCCGAGGGGCATTGGCCGTTGATGACGAACTGAGCCAACTGGGTCAGCAAGCAAGATTTCGGGTCCGCGAAACTCCGGACTGGGTGAAGCACGCGGCCGATCTGGAGGCCGAGATGCTCAGGCGCGGCACGAGCTTCGATGGGATCGTCTGGGCCAGGCCGCAACCTTCTTTGCCTGATCTCACCGCGGTTCCCCAGCATGAGGCTTGTTGCTCGCCACCGAGCGCTCCCTTGTCTCCGGAAAAAGGCGGCGTCGTCGACGGCGAGGCCTCTCGGCAAAACGATGAACTGAGGGAACCGCAACCGGCGGGCTCCGTTGCCGTGCCGCTGTCGATTTCGTCGTGAGATGGCTTGCCGCAGGGTAGCAGCTAATCCTGCTTGTCTCTTTGGCCCAAGGTCTTTCCGGTAACCCTGTGAACGAAATGCAGTCGGGCGCAAGCCGGACAACTTACGGCATCATAGTCCGAGGTGGCCTCGCGCCGCGACGTGTCGTCGTCGTCCACCCAATGTTGGACGTTCATGCCAGTGGTTGAACAACGAAATACAACGTGGACCATCGGAAGCCAGCCGACTGCGCCAAAACAATGTCTCGCCCTTGGTACATCTTCTACTTGATGGAGGGCTTTGCCCCACCAATCACGAATGCTTTTCCAGATGGTTTCGCTGGAACGAACCGGGGATTGCCGGAAATCAGCTTCATCAATATCTCGCACGCGATCATCGCGCTAACCAACACCTCGCATCGCTTACCACATTGATCTGGGGCAATCTGTCCGATACCCGACTGAATGCTTTCGGATAAGGGCCTTCCGCCAGGCGATTTTTTCGACAAACCGACTGCCAATCGGGCCTAACGTCGGCGCCGCGGCGGCTTGAGAATCTCCGGAGTTAAGAAATCGCTATCGGATAGCCGGCGGATTCTTGGGTTCGAGTAGCAAGTCATTGATGGTGGCAGACTTCTGGGCTGGAACACGGTGCTTGGTGTGTCGCATAGTTGCGGGATGGCAAGCGAGATATGGACGACCGAATATTTTAGCTGTCCCAATTGCGGGCTGCCTTATACCGCGATCAGGGAGCATCATTCGAACAAGCATTCCGGCAGTTTCAGCTGCGAGGTTTGCGGGACCAAGGTTCACACGTGGTCCGGCAACTATGACTTCTTCGACTGGAAGGTCGATCAGGCGGAAGCCCCTGTCTTTGGGAAGAGGTTTGGCTGACTGGCTCTTCTGCGAAGCCAGCTTTCACGGATGCGCGTTCGCACCGAGATAAGTCCACGCTCGTTATCACGCGACCATCCGGCAGATCGCAGGACGGCCCGTGCATCATGTCGTGCTGCGTCTTCAGCTTCGGAGATGGCGAAGGATGCGTTGGCCCCATCCCGCGGATCTGGCTAAAAAACTCAGCGGTACCAGGAGGCGAAAATGGGCATGGTGAGCGCGGAGGGACTCGAACCCTCGACCCCATGATTAAAAGTCACGTGCTCTACCGCCTGAGCTACGCGCTCACTTGCCGCGCTGTGTAGGGGGCGGCCGGGTGCGGGTCAATAGCGCGGCAAACCCAAACATGTCGATAAAAAAAGCGGATTTTCTCGGCGGTTCGGCCGGTTAACCGGCTTTCTTCAACTAGCCGCTTGCCGGGAACGCCCCCGCATCAACTGGCTTCGCGGTGAACCTCCGAGGCCACCGGCTGGGATGAGCCCACCACGGTGGGCAGCGCCACCGGGCGAAGGCCGATCAGCTCGGCCGTCCTGATCCCGGTATCGCGCCAGAACGTGAACGAGTTGATCCGCGAGCTCTCCAGGATGGCGATCGCTACCGCGGAGAGGAACGGCAGGCTCTCGAGAACCAATACCGCCGCGAAGATATAGATCTCGCGGATTTCCTTGGAATTGTTGGTGACGACGAGCACGACCGCTCCAACCAGCAGCAGCACGCCGATCACGGCCTCCCAGAACGCCTGGAACTCGATCGACATCCGCGACAGACCACCCTTGGAGGTGCGGGCAAAGGCCAGATGTTCGGTGATCAGTCCGTTGGCCACCGCGCGCGACACCGTCCACTGCACCGACATCGCCGCCACCATGGCGCCCAGCATCTGTCCCCATTTCACGGGCACGCGCAGCCGGTAGAGGATGACGAAATGCAGGAGCGAGACCACGAACGCGGCGATGATCGGCAGCGTCAGGATCTTGTCGGGAATGGCAATGTCGGCAAAGGCGACGATCGGCACCCAGATCAGATTGAGGATGGCCACGAGCACGCCGAGGCTTTCGGCGCCAAGCCAGTTCAGCCAACCCAGCGAGAACTCGCGCTTCTGGTCGGGTGTCAGCCGGCTCGCGCCCGGCAGGAAGCGGCGCCAGTGCTTCTTGACGATCTGAAAGCCGCCATAGGCCCAGCGGTGGCGCTGTTTCTTGAAAGCCTCGTAGGTGTCCGGCAGCAGGCCGTGACCGTAGCGGTGGTTGGTATAGTGCGTCAGCCAGCCATGTTCGATGATGGCCAGCCCAAGATCGGTGTCCTCGCAGATGGTGTCGCCGGCCCAGCCGCCGGCCATATCCATCGCCGCGCGGCGGATCAGGCACATCGTGCCGTGAACGATGATGGCGTTGGCCTCGTTGCGCTGGACCATGCCGATATCGAAAAACCCGGCATATTCACCGTTCATGATGTAGTGCATCAGCGAAAGGTCGCCGTCGCGATGGTCCTGGGGCGCCTGGACGAGACCCACACGGGAATCGGCGAAAACCGGAACCAGATCCTTCAGCCAATCCGGCTCCACCACATAGTCGGCGTCGATGATGCCGATGATCTCGGCGTCGGCGGCGGTCCGTTCCATGGCGATGCGAAGCGCGCCGGCCTTGAAGCCTTGAACTTTTTCGGCGTTGATGAACTTGAAACGTTCCCCGAGCGCGCGGCAGTGATCCTGGATCGGTTGCCAGAACGCAGGATCGGGCGTGTTGTTGATGATAACGACGCATTCGAAATTAGGATAATCGAGCCGGGACACCGCATCGAGCGTCTGCTTGAGCATCTCCGGCGGCTCGAAATAAGCCGGGACATGGATCGAGACTTTTGGGAAGGTTATGCTGTCGCCGATCGTGGCGGGCACCACGGGCGCGCCCTTGACGAGCAAGCGGCGGGGTTTTTGCCCAAAGGCAATCGCGGCGATTTCCTCGATCCTGGCCATCGCGATCAACATCAGCGGAACCAGCAGGATCAGTCCGAGCGTCAGGGCAAAGGCTGAGCCGAAAATGAAGTAGTGGCCTGCCCAATAGGCGAACACGGTGGCGACCCATGCACCGATGCCGTTTGCCGCCGTCGACAGCATCAGCGACTGCAGCACGGTCGGCTGGGCGAGCCTCAGGATCGGAAGCGACATCAGGATACCGACCAGAACGGCGATCGTCGCCAGCTTCCAGTAGTCCGGGTTGACGATCGGGCCCGTCCAGCTGAATTTCGGCTCGCGCGCCGCGTTCAAAATGCCCCAATAGGGGCCCACGCCGCCCTCGAAGAACTTCCAGGGCTGGTCGATCGCCTCGACGATATTGTAATCCATTCCGATGGCTTCGGCGCGGGTCACGAAGTTACGCAGCACCGAAGCCTGCTCGAATGGACCGGGAACCGCATTCCGCAAATTATAGCCGGCGCTCGGCCAGCCAAACTCGGCAATCACGATCCGCTTGCCTGGAAACTGATCCCGCAGCAACTGGAACATGGCGACCGCCTGGTCCACCGCCTGCTTGTCGGTGAAGTTTTCCCAGTAAGGCAGCACATGCGCGGCGATGAAATCGACGGAGTAGGCGAGCTGCGGAAAGTCGCGCCAGATGTTCCAGATTTCGCCCGTTGTCACGGGAACGTTGACCGATTTCTTGACGCGTTTGATGAGCTCGATCAGGTCATCGACCTTTTGCTCGCCGCGATAGATCGTTTCGTTGCCGACGACGACCCCGATGACATTGCTGTTGCGCCGGGCAAGATTGATGGCAGCATCGATCTCGCGCTCATTGCGATCGGCGTTCTTGTCGATCCAGGCGCCGACGGTGACCTTGAGGCCGAATTCGGCGGCGATCGGCGGGACGAGCTCGACGCCGCCGGTGGACGAATAGAGGCGGATCGCGCGCGTGATCGTCGACAGCTTTTTCAGATCGGCGCGGATCTTCTCGACGGTCGGGATATTGTCGACGTCGGGATGGGCGGTTCCCTCAAACGGGGCGTAGGAAACGCTTGGCAGAATGCCGCGGAAATCGGGGGCCTGTTGCTTTTCCTGGAATAAGCCCCAAAGCCCGGCGTGAGCAGCGGTTACAAACAACAAAACGGCGACGACGGCGCGCATCGCAACTCGACCATACGGGGCCTGCATTGAAAGAAAGCGAACCCGTCCCCTAGGTTCGACCGACACGGGAGCGATTCTGAGGATAATCCTGCCACGTGATTTAACAACTGGTATGACGCCATGGCGTTTTTAAGGGCGCAGCGTCTCACGACTGGAAAAATCGCAGGGTTACAAGGGTCGCAGGCAGCTATTTTGCCGGTGCGGAGGCGGGCACCGGGGAGGGCGGAGCCGCCGGCGCCGAGGCAGCGCTCCCGGCGGTCGAGGATGCCGGCGCGGGGGGCGGCGCGGCAGCAGCCTGGGGCTGGGCGCCAGGATTGATCCAGCAGGCGTGAACCCGGTCGTCCAGGCTCCTTTGCACCTTGTCGTCGATTTGCGCACCAAATCGGGTCAAGCAACGGAACGTGGCCTGAACGTGCCCGCCGGGGCAGCCGAACCGGTCGTAAAGGTCGAGGTGGCGAAAGGCGGTGTCGAGGTCGTCGCGCCACATCAGGCGGACGACGCGCCGGCCGAGCCAGACGCATTCCGGGTTCCCCGCGGGGCCATTGATCGCTTGCGCCGCTTCGACGAACTCGTCGGTCTTGCGTTGGCTGTCCTTGGCGGCATCGGCTGGATTGGCGGCAGCCTTGCCGGACTGATCCGCGGGGGTGGCAGGGGCGCCGCTCTGGGCGACCGCGCTTCCAATACCGATCACGAGGGCAAGTCCGGGGACGGCAAGGTGGCGCAAGACCGCAGTTCGAAATTTTAGCACCCGTTGACGCATAAATTCCCCGATTTTGTTCCTGTTCGCGTCTCGTCCGGGACGCGCTTGGTTGATGCCGTTGAAATAGGTCCCCAATACGGCGGCGGGGGTGTCGGATTCCCATGACGGACATTTCGGATTTTGTCCAGCAAACTCACAACTTTATCGCATTGTGGTAAAATCGCCGGGCTGAGGCGGCCGGGCGATTGCGCAATTCCCGCTCTTGGCAGACGGCCGGTGACGGGCTAATCGACGATCCCCGCCCGAAGGATGGAACCGATTTCTCTTCGTACGCCGCTGGCGCTTCTCCTGATATCTACCGGCACGATTTTCGCGGTGTGGTGGTGGCTGGCCACGCCGATCGCGCTGGCGCGCGCGCCGATCGATCCCAACGCCAAGCTGCTGTGCGTATCCTACGCCCCTTTTCGCGACGACCAAACGCCACTGTCGCCAACCACGCATGTCTCGGCCGAACAGATCGCCCAGGACATGGCGCAGCTCGCCAAAATATCGGATTGCGTGCGGACCTATTCGATCGAGAACGGCCTCGACCAGGTCCCCGAACTCGCGGCGAAGGTGGGCCTCAAGGTCATCCAGGGAATATGGCTCGGCAGCAGCCGGCTGAAGAACCTGGCGCAGATATCGACCGCCGTGCGGCTGACCAAGGAATTTCCGGCCACCATTACCTCGCTGGTGGTCGGCAACGAGGTATTGTTGCGCGGTGAAATGACTTCGTCCGACCTTGCGGCCACAATCCGCTCGGTCAAGGCGCAGGTCACCGTTCCCGTTACCTATGCCGATGTCTGGGAATTCTGGCTGCGCTATCGGGAAGTCTATGAGGCCGTCGATTTCGTCACCATTCATATCCTGCCTTACTGGGAGGATTTTCCGGTTCGCGCGAAGTTTGCCGCTGCCCATGTCGACACCATCAGGAGAAGGATGGCGGTGGCGTTCCCCGGCAAGGAAATCCTGATCGGGGAGACCGGCTGGCCGAGCACGGGGCGGATGCGCGACGCGGCGTTGCCCTCGCGCACAAATCAGGCCCGTGTCGTCTCGGAAATCCTCGACCTCGCCAAGCGCGAAAACTTTCGCGTCAACCTGATCGAAGCCTACGACCAGCCCTGGAAGCGTCAGCTCGAGGGCACGGTCGGCGGCTATTGGGGCCTGTATGATTCCGTGCAGCGGGCGTTGAAATATCCGCCCGGGATTGCCATCAGCAACTACCCGTTCTGGAAGCTGCAGATGGCAAGCGGCATGGGTTTGGCGATCCTTGTATTCGGCGCCGCCTGGCTCACCTTGCGACGTAGGCCCTGGACGCCGCGGCTCGCCTCATGGATCGCCGTCGGGATATCGGCGACGACGGCCGGAACCCTGTTTGGGGTAGCCGCCGACAAGGCGTTCTATGAGAGCTACGGTGTGGGCGGTTGGCTCGCATGGGGTTCGCTGCTGGTCGCCGCATCCGCTTCCCCTCTGTTCTGCGCCAATGCTTTGATGTCAGGGCGCGCGCTGCCGACATTCCTGGAGTTGCTGGGTCCCCGCGGCTACCGCACCCGATCGCCCCTGGCGATCATCGGGGGGGTGGCCCTGATCGTGACTACGTTGATCGGCGCCGAGACCGCGCTCGGTTTTGTTTTCGACCCGCGCTACAAGGATTTTCCCTTTGCTGCGCTGAGCATGGCGGTGGTGCCGTTCGCCGCGCTGACACTTCTCAACCGCCCGAAGGAGGGGACCCGCCCGGTCGCCGAGGCGGTGTTTGCCGGGCTGTTTGCGGGGGCGGCGCTCTACACAGGGATCAACGAAGGATCCGACAACTGGCAGTCGCTGTGGACTTGCGCCGTCTACTTCCTGCTCGCCATCACGCTGTGGCAGGCGCGGGCCGCGCAAACCCCAGAATAAGCAGGCCGACCGCAATACCCGATAGCCCCAGATTGTACAGCACGATCCCAAGGCCGGCCGCGATCAGCCCGGCAGTAAGCAGAACGATCGACGGCCGGATGACGTGAAGCGTCGCAATGATCAGCGCCACGATGCCGAACACCGAATGGCGAAACAGGTAGGTCGCGAGCAGCCGGCTCTTGCACAGCATGGTCTGCAGGCCGGCGTCACACGCCAGCGCCACGCCGGAAAATTCGATCGCAAGGTAACGCAGATAGAGCGCGTAGCCGACGGTGACGAAGCCGACGACAAGCAGCCATTGCACCTGATAAGGGGTCAGCCGAAACGGAGCTTTTTTCACTGGGTTGTTTCCCCGGCAAGTGGATCGCGGCCAGCCCGCGGAAAATGCGACTGACCAATCACGTCATCTGTCCACCAAAGCGGTACCCAGTTTTGCGCAACCCGCGCAAGCAAATATGCGGCGCAATTCCGGTCAAGACGACGCCCGGTGCGCCAACCCTGCGTCCCAAAAATACATGAAAAACTGGTCTCAAACCATTGAAATAATGACAGATAATCGGTCAGGCGCTAACGTACGCTGAAAAGCCTCGACAGCGCGGACGGCTCCGGTTTTGGGGCCGGTTCGGCAGTCCGCTTGGGGGTGTAGTGCCGGTGCGTGGCGGGGTTAGCCGCGGAAGCAGGCTTGATATCGGCGGCTTGAGGCTTGGCGTCGGCACCAGTGACCGGCTCATCGGCGTTCATGGTCAGGCGCTGGCCTTCGAACACCGCCGTCGTGCAAGGCCGATCATTTTCGACCATGCCGGCGCAGATTTTCGCGGCCGCCGCCGCATCATCGATCGGTCCAGCCACCAGCCTGAGCTGCATGCCAAGTCCGTTGTGGCCTTCCCTGATCACGATGATCGGGCGCAGTTTGGTCAAAGCCGCATTGGATCGTGATTTGAGAAGCCCACGCCAGAGCGCGCGCAGGCCCGGGAGTGAATTGGCGCCGCCGACATCGACCCCGAAATCGGTACGCTGGACCGCTAGCTTGGGCGCAGTCGTCGCGGTATCGGCCTCGTCCGCATCTTCGGCCGGCGTCGTTGAAGCCACCACCTCCGGCATCGGCGCAGCGGTAACCGCCTTTGGCGGCGGGCTGGGTTCGATCAACTTGCCGGCCGCCGGATCAGGCGGCGCCATCATCGATTTCGATGCCACCAGCGGCGTTGCTGGCGTTGCGGCCAAGGCATTGGAAGCGGGATTGGAAGCGGCGTTGGAAGCCGGTTGCGTTCCGGATGACACCGGAGCCGGACCGGGCGCTGCCGCCGTGGCAACCACGAGCGGCTTTTCTGCCGTGGTGGGCGCGGCGGCCGTGGCGGGCGTCGTTGCGGTCACGGCGGCGACGACGGGTGCGGGCGGCGACTTTTGCGCCATCGCCGGCGGTTCCACCGACGCGGCAGTCACGGCTGTGACGGTTGCAGCCGGAGAGGCCGCGGGCGAAGCGGCTTGCGGCGAGGTCGCCGCGGAATTTTGCCGTGCGATGGCACCCGTGACCGAATCCAGGCCCTGTTCCAGAACGCCGACGCGCGCGTAAAGCCGGTCGCGATCGTTGTTCAATGTCTCGATCGCGGAGGCCAGACGCCGGGCTTCGCTTTGGCTCTCCTTGGCCACCGACTGAATCTGCAGCGACTGCCGCGCCAGATCGGTCGAGGCGACCTGTTCGTGCCGCGTGGAAGACTGGCTGGCAAACAGCGCAACGACGACCGCGCCAACCGACCCAGCCGCCCACGATCCGAGCCGCCAAAGCGTGCGCCGGTCGAATTCATCCTCGTCGGCCAAAAACCCGGACATCAAGCCGCCGGTATTACCGGCCTCGAATTTGCTTGCCAGATTGTCGGAATCCCTTGCCATGCGAAGTTTTCGGTCCCCCTTGACGCCCCCCAAACCGAATCACGATAGCAACATTAACAGGAAATTACCTCCATCTTGAATTCCATGGGCGCCCCGCCGGGACTTATTCCGGGTTTCCATGTGGGACAAAAACGCTCTATGAGGACGGCACGAGGGACGGCGGCGCAACATTTGCCGCGGCAACAAGGGAACGGAATGACTGGCAGGACCAGCCTGACCATCGTGCTCGCGGCCGGCGAGGGGACGCGCATGCGGTCCGCGATGCCCAAGGTCCTGCACCCGGTGGCCGGCCAGTCGCTGCTGTCCCATGTACTTGCGGCTGCTCCGAAGGGAAGTTCTGCCTCGCTCGCCGTGGTGATCGGACCGGATCACCAGGCGGTCGCCGACGATGTCCGGCGCGTTCGGCCGGATGCCGCGATCTTGGTCCAGCGCGAGCGTCTGGGCACCGCGCATGCGGTGCTGGCCGCCCGCGATGTCATCGCCCGCGGCGCCGACGATTTGCTCATTGCGTTCGGCGATACGCCGTTGATTTCGTCGGCAACCTTCGAGCGCCTGCGCGCGCCGCTAAAAAACGGCGCCGCGCTTGCCGTGCTCGGCTTTCGCGCCGCCGATCCCACCGGCTATGGCCGCCTCCTGGTCGAGGGTGACCGATTGGCGGCGATACGCGAACAGGCCGATGCCAGCGCGGCGGAACGCGCGATCACGCTCTGCAATGCCGGCGTGATGGCCTTTGACGGCCGCAGGGCGCTCGAAATCCTCGGGAAGATCGGCAATGCCAACAGCAAGCGCGAATATTATTTGACCGACGCGGTGACCATCGTTCGGAACCTGGGATTGGAGGCCGTTGTGATCGAAACCAGCGAAGACGAGGTGCGCGGCATCAACACCAAGGCCCAACTCGCCGAGGCCGAGCAGGTCATGCAGTCACGCCTGCGCAAGGCCGCGCTCGACGCCGGCGTGACCATGGTTGCGCCGGAGACGGTTTACCTCGCCGCCGACACGACGTTCGGCACGGACGTGACGATTGAGCCTTTTGTCGTCATCGGTCCCGGCGTCTCGATATCGGACGGCGCGGTGATCCACTCCTTCTCCCATATCGTTCAGGCGTCGATCGGAAAGAACGTTTCGGTCGGCCCCTATGCGCGCTTGCGGCCAGGGACGTCGCTGGGAGAGGGCGCGCGGATTGGCAATTTCGTCGAGACCAAGGCCGCGACACTCGAGGCCGGCGTCAAGGTCAATCATCTCAGCTATGTCGGCGATGCCCATGTCGGCGCCAATGCCAATATCGGCGCCGGCACCATCACCTGCAACTATGACGGTTTTGGAAAGCACAGGACCGAGATCGGCGCCGGCGCTTTCGTCGGTACCAATTCCTCGCTGGTGGCGCCGGTCAGGATCGGCAAGGGGGCCTATATCGGTTCGGGCTCGGTGATCACCCGCGATGTACCCGACGATGCGTTGGCCGTGGAGCGTAGCCAGCAGACCAACCGCGAAGGCGGCGCCAAGCGATACCGCGAGATAAAGACGCGCGGCAAGGCGCCGAAAGGCGGTTAACCGCCGGCCCCATTAAGCTTTCGGCTTAACGCTGTTTCAATCGGCAATAATTATTGAGTGTATCGGCTGGGCCGAATTTCGCTAAGTGGTGCAGGCGTATCCTGCCTTATCTGGAGATATTGACCCGCATGTGCGGCATTGTCGGCATTCTCGGGCGCGGACCGGTCGCGGACCAGATCGTGGATTCGCTCAAGCGCCTCGAATATCGCGGCTATGATTCCGCCGGCGTCGCGACGCTCGAGGGCGACCACATCGAGCGACGTCGCGCCGAGGGCAAGCTCAGGAATCTGGAAGCGCGATTGAAGGCCGAGCCGCTCGCCGGTCATCTCGGCATCGGGCATACGCGCTGGGCCACGCACGGAAAACCGACCGAGGGCAATGCGCATCCGCACGCCACCGACAACGTCGCGGTCGTTCACAACGGCATCATCGAGAATTTTCGCGAACTGCGCCAGATGCTGGAAAAGCAGGGCGCAGAATTCGCCAGCGAGACCGACACCGAAGTCGTGGCTCATCTTGTCAATTCCTACCTCCTCAAGGGTGTTTCGCCTCAGGATGCGGTGAAGGCATCGCTGCCGCAGCTGCGCGGCGCCTTTGCGCTGGCCTTCGTGTTCAAGGGCCACGGAAATCTGATGATCGGCGCCCGCAAGGGTTCGCCGCTGGCGATCGGCCACGGCGACGGCGAGATGTATCTGGGCTCGGACGCCATCGCGCTCGCGCCCTTCACCGATACCATCAGCTATCTCGAGGACGGCGACTGGGTGGTTCTGACCCGGGAAGCCGGCGTGATCTACGACGCGCAGGGTGCGATGGTGAATCGCGAGGTGCTGAAATCCGGCGCGTCGTCCTTCATGGTCGACAAGGCGAATTATCGCCACTTCATGGCCAAGGAGATTCACGAGCAGCCGGAAGTGGTCGGCCACACGCTGGCGCGCTACATCGACATGGCGACCGAGCGCGTGGCGCTGCCGCAGAAATTGCCGTTCGACTTCAAGGACATTCAACGGATCTCGATCACGGCCTGCGGCACCGCGAGCTACGCCGGCTTCATCGCCAAATACTGGTTCGAGCGGTTGGCCCGTGTGCCGGTCGAACTCGACGTCGCGTCCGAATTCCGTTACCGCGAGGCGCCGCTACGCAAGGGCGATCTTGCGATCTTCATTTCGCAATCGGGCGAAACCGCCGATACGCTTGCGGCGCTGCGCTATGCGAAGGCGCAAGGGTTGCACACGCTTTCCGTGGTCAACGTGCCGACTTCGACGATCGCACGCGAAAGCGAGACCGTGCTGCAGACGCTGGCCGGCCCGGAAATCGGCGTCGCCTCGACCAAAGCCTTCACCTGCCAGCTGATGGTACTTGCGGCGCTCGCGGTGGCAGCCGGCAAGGCGCGCGGCGAATTGTCCGACATCGACGAAGCCAGGCTCGTGCATGGCCTCGTTGAAATTCCGCGCCTGATGGCGGCGGCGCTTGCGACCGAGCCGCAGATCGAGAAGCTCGCCCGCGAGATCGCGAAGTCGAAGGACGTGCTCTACCTCGGCCGGGGTACCAGCTATCCCCTGGCGCTGGAGGGCGCGCTCAAGCTGAAGGAAATCTCCTACATCCACGCCGAGGGTTACGCGGCCGGCGAACTGAAGCATGGGCCGATCGCACTGATCGATGAGAACATGCCTGTGGTGGTCATCGCACCGCACGACCGGGTATTCGAGAAGACCGTGTCCAACATGCAGGAGGTGGCGGCCCGCGGCGGCGCCATTATCCTGATGACCGACGCCAGGGGAGCTGCGGAAGCCACGATCGAGTCGCTGGTGACGATCTTGTTGCCGGACATGGACGCAACCTTTGCACCGATGGTCTATGCCGTTCCGGTGCAGCTTCTCGCCTATCATACCGCGGTGGTCATGGGCACCGATGTCGATCAACCCCGAAATCTCGCGAAATCGGTGACGGTAGAATGATCTCTGCCTGGTGCCCTGAGTCCGAAGTTCGCGTCCCCTTGCAGCGCCGTCTTATTCGAACTTCGGGTCGAAAGAACGCTTGAAATCCATGATTCCAGTGTAGTTTTGGTTCGGAAGTTCTCGTGACGGGCTTGCCGCATTGTCGAAGAGAACTTCTGAGCCCGCGCACCGGCGAGGATCGCGTCGGGCCTTCAAAAATCTGCTAGGATGGCTTAGCTGACGTATGACAGCGGCCGCTTCGACTGACTTCGACTGATCTGGAACCCCGATGAACCCCGACGATTTGCCACCGCCTCTGCCGCCGGCCGCCCCCCCGCCGGAGGTCCATAGCGGCTTGATGGCTCGATTCCGGAACTATTTCCTCACCGGCCTGATCGTCGCCGGCCCGATCGCGATCACCTTCTACCTGACCTGGTGGTTCGTTACCTGGGTCGACGGCCTGGTGCGGCCATTCGTTCCCATCGCTTACCGGCCGGAAACCTATTTGCCATTCGGCTTGCCGGGCTCGGGGTTGATCGTCGCCGTCATCGCTTTGACGCTGTTGGGTTTCCTCACGGCCAATCTGATCGGACGCACGCTGGTCGATCTCGGCGAGCGGCTGCTCGGGCGCATGCCGGTGGTCCGCGCGATCTATCGCGGTCTAAAGCAGGTGTTCGAAACACTGTTCTCGGGGCAGGGATCGAGCTTTCGCCGTGTGGGGCTGGTCGAATTTCCCTCGCCGGGCATGTGGTCGATCGTGCTGATTTCGCAGGCGCCAAGCGTGGAGATCGCCAACAATCTTCCCGGCGAGGAGGAGCACATCTCCGTATTCCTGCCCTGCGCGCCGAACCCGACGACGGGGTTCTTTTTCTATGTGCCCAAGAGCAAGATCATCGAGGTCGAGATGAGCGCCGAAGACGCCGCGACCCTGATCATGTCCTGCGGCGTGGTGCAGCCCGGCTCTGATGGGCAGAAAAAGATTGCCGCATTGGCCGGGATGGCGAATGCGGCACGGGTGGCAAATGCAGCCTCACTGCAGCCGGAGCGGAGCGACGAAGCGGTCCAAACCACCCTTCCGTGACAGCAGTAGACGGTTTCGCTGGGCCTGTCGTCGGGCGAGCATTCGCTTGACCTGGCTGCTCGCCATGACGGGTCATCCCGCGCCAATCAACGGTATCGCTTCATCGCGCTCGAACAGATAGAGCAGGCAGCGCAGCGCCTCGCCGCGCGCGCCGCCCAGTTTGGGATTGTCCTTCATGATGCGCAGCGCTTCGTCGCGCGCCTGTGCGATCAGCTGGGCGTGCACGTCCGAGCGCGCGATCCGGTAACCCGGCAGTCCGCTTTGCCTGATGCCGAGCACGTCGCCTTCGCCGCGCAGTTTCAGATCCTCCTCGGCAATACGAAAGCCGTCGGTGGTTTCCCGGATCACGCGCAGCCGGGCCTTCGACATCTCGTTGAGGGGCTCGTGGTAAAGCAGCAGGCAGGTCGAGGCTTCCGCGCCCCGACCGATCCGGCCGCGCAACTGGTGCAATTGCGCGAGCCCGAAACGCTCGGCGTTCTCGATCACCATGATGGTCGCGGCGGGCACGTCGACGCCGACTTCAACGACGGTTGTTGCGACCAGCACGCCGATCTCGTGCGCGGCGAATTGCGCCATCACGCGATCCTTCGCCGTGCCCTTCATCTGGCCGTGGACGAGGCCGACTTTGTCGCCGAACCGCTTCTGCAGGTTCTCGAAACGCCTGGTGGCGTTGGTGAGGTGGCCGGTGCCCTCGGCCTCGGATTCCTCCACCAGCGGGCAGATCCAGTACACGAGCTTGCCCGCCGATAACGCGCGCCCGACGGCGTCCGTCACTTCGTCGAGGCGGCTGTCCGGCACCGCGCGGGTATCGATCGGCTGCCGACCTGCCGGCTTCTCGCGCAATTCGGAGACATCCATGTCGCCGAAATAGGTCAGTACCAGCGTGCGCGGAATCGGCGTCGCGCTCAAGACCAGCACGTCGACGGCTTCGCCCTTGGCGGTCAAGGCCAGGCGTTCGCGCACGCCGAAGCGGTGCTGCTCGTCGACAATTGCGAGCGCGAGCGCCTTGAAGATCACGTCGTCCTGGATCAGCGCATGGGTGCCGACCAGAAGATCGATTTCGCCCTCTGCAAGCCGGGCCAGGATATCGCGTCGTTCCCGGCCCTTTTCGCGTCCGGTGAGAATGGCAACCCGCAAGCCGGCGCGTTCGGCCAGCGGCGCGATGGTCTTGATGTGCTGGCGCGCGAGGATTTCGGTCGGGGCCATCAGCGCGGCCTGTTTGCCCACCTCGGTGACGGCGGCC
The DNA here is from genome assembly GCA_963742085.1 of uncultured Alphaproteobacteria bacterium. Lineage (GTDB taxonomy): Bacteria > Pseudomonadota > Alphaproteobacteria > Rhizobiales > Xanthobacteraceae > Bradyrhizobium. The sequence goes on from CAVUKM010000015.1 coordinate 25,268, forward strand.
GCCGCCAGCAGCGCCACCACGGTTTTGCCCGAGCCGACATCGCCCTGCAGCAGCCGCAACATCCGGATCGGCTGGCGCAGATCGTCGGCGATCGCCGCCGCCGCCTGGCGTTGCGAGGATGTCAGCGCATAGGGCAGCGCGTCGATGATCTTGTTGCGCAAATGGCCGTCGCCGGCGTTGCGCTCGCCCGCAGGCCGGCGCAATTGCGCGCGCACCAGCGCCAGCGCCAGTTGACCGGCCAGGAGTTCGTCGAAGGCGAGCCGGGACCAATAGGGATGATCGGGCAGGATATCCGTCAGTTCGACGGGCATATGCACGCGGTTCAGCGCTTCGGCGATCGGCGGAAATTTGCATCGGCGCATTACCTCCGGACTGATCCATTCCGGGAGGGGAGGCAGCTTTTGCAGCGCCTGCGCCATCGCGCGCTTGAGCGAGCCTAGCGCCAGCCCCTCCGTGAGTGGATAGACGGGATCGATGCCCGACAGTCTTGCAAAACCTGCCTCGTCGACCACCCGGTCGGGATGCACGATCTGCGGGACCCCGTCGAACATCTGCAAGGTGCCGGAGACGTAGCGTTTCGCGCCGACCGGCAAGAGTTTCTCGACGTAACCGGGCTGGGCGCGAAAATAGGTCAGCACCACGTCGCCGGTGTCGTCGCTGGCATAGACCAGATGCGGCGCGCGGGAATTGCGGGCAGGCGTCGGCCGATGCCGGTCGACCGTCACTTCCAGCGTCACGACGGTTCCGGGTACCGCATCGCGGATTTTCGGCCGCGCGCGGCGATCGATCACGCTCGAGGGCAGATGCAGCAAGAGATCGACCAGCCGCGGCGTCTCGTCGCGGCCGAGCAGATAGCGAAACAGCCTGTCCTGTTTCGGCCCGACGCCACTGAGGCTCGTGACCGGCGCAAACAGCGGATTGAGCAGAGCAGGGCGCATCCTTGAAAACCCGAGCGCAGTCGTGCGTGTCGTGCCCGGCTTTAAGACGTTTTTCCGCTCCGGTCGACTCCTTGCCGCCTGTCTTGGCCTCACGGTTCGAAACGCGCAAACACGCGCTTGTCGCCACTGGGGTTGAGGCCTGAGGTTGCTTCACCCCTATTGCTGAAATTGTCGGATCTGCGGCTTTGCACCCCAATGACAAAATCCCTTGGGATCAAAGGGAAACTGCCTTTCGCGAAAGAGCAATTCGTCGGCGATCGATTTCACTCCAGAGGAATATTCGAACACCATGCCATCGGGCCCCTGGAAATAGAGGAAGCGGGCCGATGAGGACGGATGCCGTCCCGGGCCGAATGTTATCGTGACTCCCCGTTCCCTCAGGAAATAAAAGGATCGCATCACGTCGTCACCGGTCTCGACCTGGTGGTTGATATGCTGGATTCCAGCACGGTCGGATGGAAACAACGCTATCGAATGATGCACCTCATCGATCCGCAACAGCGCGGCGTCGCCGATACGATCAGAGACGCGGGCGTTGCAGACATCGGTCCAGAACCGTTCATCGCGGATCACGTCGGACGAGCAGAGGCCCACATGACTAAAGCCGGTAATCCCGGCGTCGCGGCTGCCGTGGTGGCGCCTGCCGGAATGTGCGGGCCGATAGACGAGTTCAATGCAGTTACCGCTGGGATCCCTGAATGCAATGAAGCCCTTGACGTGGCGCGCGGCGGCCTCACTCTCGGTGCCGCTCCTGACGGCATGTCCAAGCCGTTCGAGCTCGGACGCAGCCGCGTCCAGGTCATCCTTTTCGCGGACCTCAAAGCCTACCGCCTGATCGGTGGGATCACCTTCGAAATAGCAGAGCGTATGCTCGCGGGCATCGGACTTAAAGCAAGCTGTCCCCTTGCGGTGCTCGGAAATTTCCAGACCAAGATAGTCGACCGCAAATCGTGCCGCTCCTTCCAGATCACGGGTTCCGAGCCTGACATAGCTCACGTCCAGCAGGCTGATCATGGATCGCTCCCCTTCTCGCCAGTCAGCAGAACTCAGGTACGTCGCTCTCGCTGCCCCAGGCGCAGAATGACGTATGGGTACGAGGGAACTGACGCGGCCGATGGGTCGCCTCGTCCGCGACGTCGTCACCCCCGGTAACGAAGGAGAACAACGTCTCGTCGGGACCGGCAAAAGTCAGGAACATCTGGTTCGACGTCGGACGCCGCCCGGGGCCGTGGACGATCTTTACCTGCGCCGATTGCAGATAATAATTGTTTTGCATGAGGAGATCGACGTTCTCGACGCCGAACTCGATCGCGAGAAGCCCTCTGCTGACTGAAGGGTAATAAGCGAGCCGATGGTGGGCCTGGTCGAACCGGAGAAATGCCGTCTCGCCGACCCAATCGCTGACGCGGCCATTGAATAGGGTCGTCCATAGCGCCTCGCACGCCGGGACGTCCCGGCTCCGAAGGGCGACCGCCGTCAAACCGACGATACCGGCATCGCGCGCCGGGAAATTTCGCCAACCCGAATGCAGCGGCCTCAGGACGAGTTCTATTGAATTGCCCCCGGGATCGCGGAAGCTCGCGAGCGCGCGCACCTTGCGCGCCGCGCACTCAAGCTCCGAGCCAACGACAGCTTCAACGCCGTGCCGCGACAGCTCGGCGATCATGGCGTCGAATTGCGCCCGGCTGGGGATTTCGAAGCCAACAGCATTTTCGGTGGGCTCGCCGAGAAAGAAGACCAGCGTGTGATCGCGCATGTCGGAGCGAAAGTAGGCAGCCTGACCGGTCCGGTCGACCAGCTGTAGCCCGAGCATGCGCTCGGCGAAATCGACTGCCGCGGGCAGGTCGCGGGTTCCGAGGCGGACGTATCGAAGCTGGTCGATCGCGATCATGGGTTGGTTGCTCACCTGGGTTTTAGCGCGGGGACGAATCCCCGCAGAGGTCGGAGATTCCCTGGTCCTACTTATTCGCAAGCTTGGTTGGGTCGTTGATCGCCTTGAATGTCTCGAATTCGACGCTGTACAGCGCGCCATCAACCTTCTCGACCCGGCGAATATAGATGTCATGAACGACATCGCGGGTCCTTGGATCGATCGAAATCGGGCCACGCGGGCTTTCCCACGTCATTCCCTTCATCGCCTCCACGAGCGCTGGACCGTCGGTCTTGCCTTCGGTCCTTTTCAACGCCTCGTAGATCAGGTGCATGCCGTCGTAGGCGCTGACACTGATAAAGTTAGGCCGCACATTGGCGTTGGCTTTCTGGAAAGCCGCGACATATTCCTTGTTCATCGCCGAGGGGTGATGGGCGGAATAGAAGCCGGCCGTCACAGTGCCGATCATCGCATCGCTCATGCCCGGAAGGTCTTCGTCGTCGGCGATGTCGCCTGGGCCGATCAGCTTGATGCCGGATTTGTCCAGCCCGCGTTCGACGAATTGCTTCGCCAGAACGGCCGCCTGGCTGGCAGGGACGAAGACGAAGAGCGTATCCGGATTGCCGTCACGGGCGCGCTGCAAAAACGGGGCGAAGTCGGGGTTAGCCAGCGGCACCTTGAGTGTTTCCACGATGGCGCCGCCGGCCTGGGTGAAGGTGGCGGAAAAGACCCCGGAGGCCTCGTGCCCAGGCGCCCAGTCCGAAGCGATTATGGTAGCGCGCTTCGACCCGTTCTTCGCCGCCCAGTTCGCAAGCACGCTGGCCTGCTGGGCGTGGGTCCAGCTCGTGCGGACGAAATAGGGGGATCGTTCCGTGACGATCGATGTACCCGACACCATGACGACCGTCGCCGTCTTGCTCTCGTTGACGAGGGGCGCGATGGCCAGCACGTTCGGCGTGAGTCCGCCGCCCAGAATGGCGACTTTATCGGAGACGATCAGTTCCTGGGTTATCCGCTTCGAATTGTCGGGAACGCTGGCATCGTCCCTTACGATCAGCTCGATTTTGCGACCGGCAACCATGTCGCCATGCTGCGCCATATAGAGGCGGGCGCCGGCTACGGCCTGTTTTCCGACCGGGCCTAAAACCCCGGTGAGCGGCATGACAAGTCCAATCTTGATGGCCTCTTGCGCCGCAACTTCGCCGCTGAAGAGCGCGCCAGCCAGGGCTGACGCAGCGAATAAACGTAAAGAATTCCTGACCATGACCGCCTGCCTCCCTCAGATTCGATTGTTAACGAGGCCGGCTTAGGCGTAATTTCTCACTAGCGGCAGCCGCAAGATTGCGTCGCGCAAAGTCAAGAGTGAATAGCTCATGTTTGACTGGGACGATCTTCGGCATTTTCTGGCGGTGGCCCGTCATGGCAGCACGATCGCGGCCGCGAAGGCGCTCAATCTCAGCCAATCAACCGTTCACCGCCGGCTGGCTGAACTGGAAAAGCGTATCGGGCGCAATGTCGTTATCCGGCATGCGACGGGTTATCGGCTGACCGAGTTCGGCACCGGGCTGCAGCCCTGGGCAGAACAGGTCGAAAAAGCGGTCGGCTCGCTTGAGCGCTATCTGGTTGCGGCAGATGACACGCCGACCGGCTCGGTCCGGGTGACATGCTCGGAGTCCATCGGCTACCGGTTGATGCAGTCGCCGCTGCTAGAGACCTTTCACAGCCGTCATCCCGGCTTGCGGGTCGAGTTGATCATGAGCGACCATTTCCTTGATATCGCCAAGGGCGAAGCCGATGTCGCGATCCGCGCCGGCGTCCCGAACGAAGAAACGCTCGTGGGACGAAAGATTGCAGATGTGCCCTGGGCGCTCTATTGCAGCCGTGCTTACCTCGCGCGTCACGGCCGTGTAGAACGGGTCGAAGACATCGCCGGGCATTCGGTGATCGAGTTCGACGGCGACATCAGGGATCACCACGCCGCCAAATGGCTTCGGTCGGTCGCTCCCACGGCGCGCGTAGTCGCGCGAAGCGATACCGTGCCTGGGCTGCTCATGACCGTGAAGTCAGGCGCGGGCCTTGCACCTCTCCCCGTACCCCTTGCGGTGCGGGAGACCGACCTCGTGTCCGTGCTGGGCCCAATGCCAGGACTCTATTCGCCGATATACCTGCTGACCCACCCCGACCTCAGGCATATGCCGCGCGTCCGCGCATTCTTCGATTTCATCATTGCGGAGATCGACAATGTCCGCCCGGTACTGACGGCCGGCAACTAGACCCGTTCGATCAAAGTCAGCGCGCCACGAGTGGACAGCCGCTGTCCGCCAACGCACGGAATGCCTGGTTACCCGGGATCACGCCCAGGATGTTGTAATAGTCCCAGGGCTTGGTCGACTCCGACGGCTTCTTCACTTGCGCGAAATACATGTCGTGAACCATCCGGCCGTCCTCCCGGACACGGCCGTTTCTTGTGTAGAAATCGTTCACCGGAATCTCGCGCATTTTTGCCATGACTGCCTTCGCCTCGTCCGTGCCGGCGGCGCCGATCGATATGAGATAGTGACGAATGGCCGAATAGGTGCCGGCTTGCGCCATGGTCGGCATTCTTCCGTGCCGCTCGAAGAAACGCTTCGACCACGCCCTGGTCTCGTCGTTGCGATCCCAGTAGAACGCAGTTACGAACTTCAACCCCTGCGCGGCTTGGAGCTCCATGCTGTGAACGTCGGAAATGAACACCAACAGCGAGACAATGGTCTGGTTTTTCGTCAGTCCGAACTCGTTAGCTTGCTTGACGGCGTTGACCATGTCTCCGCCACTGTTGGCGAAGGCCACCACCTTTGCGCCCGACGCCTGCGCCTGAAGTAGGTAACTGCTGAAATCGGAAGTATTTAACGGATGCCGAACGCTGCCGAGTACCTTGCCTCCGGCGGCCTGCACCGCGCTGGTCGCGTCCGCCTCGAGCGAATGGCCGAATGCATAGTCGACCGTGATGAAGAACCAGGCGTCGCGGCCTTCCGCCACGATCGACTTGGCCAGGCTGGTCGTAAGCGCATAGCTATCATGGACCCAAGACGCTTCGGTCGGCGTGCAGGCCTTGCCTGTAAAGGTGGTACTCCCCACTGCGCCGGCAATGACGATCCGGTTATGGTCGGCGGCAAGTTGCTCAACCGCCAACGCCACTGCGGAATTGTCAAATCCGATCGCCATGTCGACAGCGGCGGTTTCGAACCAGCGGCGTGCGACGGCCACCCCGACATCCGCCTTGTTCTGATGGTCAGCAAAAACGATCTCAATGGGTTTACCAAGCACCATGCCCCCCGCATCCTCGACGGCCATGTGTGCGGCGACTACCGAGCCCTGGCCGCCCAGATCGGCATAGAGGCCGGATTGGTCGTTGAGTACGCCAATTCTGACGACATCGTCGGAAATCTGCGCGGTCGCAACTGACGCGCCAAAACTCGCCACGGCAAGCGCCGAACAAAGGGCAATTATCGTTCGCATAAGGCCGTCCCATCGGCCTGCGTCTTGGCGCGCTGGCCTCCCTTGGAGCCATCGAAGAGCGTAGGGCCAGTACTGCGAGCACGCAAGAAGGTTGCGGTGATCACAAATCCTGAATCAGAGTCGCGGTGGGCCATTCGCCGTCGCTCTTCGAGCTATCGCGGACAGCTGATTTGCCCGACGGGCTGTTCGGCGGTTGGGCTGTCCAGCCCCGTTTGCAAAAATATTTCCTTTTGCGCCCGACCCAAATCACTTCATGAATCGAGCCGTCCCGCCTCACATGAGGGGCGTTTCGCGATCGTCACGGACGTTGGGTGCGGGATGCGGTGGACGCAAGCGGCGCGGCTGACGAGCGCGTTATCTTGCGGACGGCGAAGTCGTGTGGTCCTGACGCCCCGACGCTGGCGTCAAGTTTGTGGAAGCGATTCCGCAGGCGACGGTGGCAAGAAAGCCCGGTCACCGAGGAGAGCGCGAAGGAAACCGTTAAAACCATCCGCGTGCGGGAATGCCGGGTGTTCCCGGTGTACTCGTGGTGGCTACACTCGTGTGCCACCACTCTTTGCACACGAGGCTACGGGTGCAGCGGGCACCCGGCATTCCCCACGCCCTCGATTGGGCGAATGGTTTTGGCATAGCCCGGGCGCACTGGCGTCGCGGAGCGCGAACGCGCGTCTTCAGATTGGGGTCAGGTCTTTGAGAGGAGCCAACGGGTCGCGCGAATGCGCGCCCGAGGACAGGCTCCTTTCTCGGCGCGAAGTCGCGAAGTGTGGATTGCTTCGCTCCGCTCGCAATGACGGTCTGATATGCATCGAAAACAGCTACTGACAACAGCCGATCCCGACGTTATATCAACCCGCCCGGCACGTCCGGGCTTTCGGCGTTTGGATCTGGGATTGCAGGATGACGGGATCGACACGATCGAGCGGCGGCCTCGACGACCGCCGCAAGCGGCTCTTGTTTCGCTGCTGGCATCGCGGCACCCGCGAGATGGATCTCATCCTCGGCCGCTTTGCCGACGCCGAGATCGCAAATCTCTCAGAGGACGAATTGGCCCAGTTTGAATATCTGATGGATGTGCCCGACCCGGATCTCTATGCCGCGCTGACCGGCAAAATGCCGCCGGCGCCGGACTATACCCACCGCCTGTTCGACCGCATCAAATCGTTTCGCGCAGCGGATCACGAGGCATGAAGCAGCCAACCCAATCGCCCGCGCAATTGCTCGCGCCCGGCCGCGCGCTGACCTTTGCCAATGTCGCCGAGGGCGCCGAAGGTCTCGTTGTCTCGGACCTTGCGCGCGCCGTCGCCGCGCGGCCAAAGCCGCCGGCCGTCAGCCTCGCCGTGGTGTGCCGCGACGGCCCGCGCATGCAGCAGCTGGCCCGCGCGCTGGAATTCTTCGCGCCCGATCTGCCGGTGCTGCAGTTTCCGGCCTGGGACTGCCAGCCCTATGACCGGGTGTCGCCGCATGGCGGCATCCTGGCGCAACGGCTGACCACATTGGCGCGGCTGTCGCGCCTTGCCGGCAGCGACAAGCCGCTGATCGTGCTGACGACGGTCAACGCCATCGTGCAGCGGGTGCCGGCGCGTGAAACGATCGCCGCGCAGGCGCTGTCGGTCGCGCCCGGCCATGTCGTGCCGATGGATTCCATCGTCGCCTGGCTGGAGCACAACGGCTACAACCGCTCCTCGACCGTGCGCGAACCCGGCGAATACGCCGTGCGCGGCGGCATCCTCGATCTGTTCCCGGCCGGTCTCGATCAGCCGGTCCGGTTTGATTTTTTCGGCGACAGCCTGGAATCGATCCGCACCTTCGATGCCGAAACCCAGCGCACGCTGCTCGACATGCGTTCGCTCGACCTGGTTCCGATCTCGGAATTCCAGCTGGTCACCGAGACTATCAGACGTTTTCGGATGGGCTATGTCGCAGCGTTCGGCGCGCCGGAGCGCGACGATCTGCTGTATGAGGCCGTCAGCGAAGGCCGCCGTCATCCAGGCATGGAGCATTGGCTGCCGCTATTTCAGGAGCGGATGGATACGCTGTTCGACTACCTCGCGGACGCGCCGATCGCGATCGAGCCGCAAGGCGAGGATGCCGCGCGCGAGCGCTTCAGGCAGATCTCCGATTATTACGAAGCGCGGCGCGAGGCGCTGGAGCATCCGGGCGGCGGCGCGATCTACAAGCCTTTGCCGCCCGACCGGCTTTATCTGACCGAAGACGAATGGTCCAGGCGGCTGGAGGAATCCACGCTGGCGCGGTTGACGCCGTTCGCCATGCCCGAGGGCAGCACGGGGATGGTCGACGCCGGCGCGCGGCTGGGACGCAATTTCGCGCCGGAGCGCAATGACAGCACCGTCAACGTGTTCGAAGCCGTGGTCGCCCATGTCGGGGCCTTGCAGGCGAACCGCAAGAAGGTCGTCATCGCGCTGTGGAGCGAAGGCTCGCGCGACCGCATGGGCAGCATGCTGCGCGATCACAAGCTGCTCAATCTGACCAGCGTCAACTCCTGGCGCACCGTGCAGGCCACGCCGCGCAACGAGGCGATGCTGGCGGTGGTCGGGATGGAATCCGGGTTCGAGACCGACAACGTTGCCGTCATCAGCGAGCAGGACATCCTCGGCGACCGGCTGGTGCGGCCACGCAAGGCGAGCCGCAAGCTCGACAACTTCATCTCCGAAGTCACCAGTCTCGCCGCCGGCGACCTCGTGGTTCACGTCGAGCACGGTATCGGACGGTTTGTCGGCCTGCAGACGCTGGAGGTCGCCGGCGCGCCGCACGATTGTCTCGAGCTGCATTATGCCGCCGAGACGAAACTGTTTCTGCCGGTGGAGAATATCGAGCTGTTGTCGCGCTACGGCTCGGACCACGCCAATGTCGAGCTCGATCGGCTGGGCGGCGGCGGCTGGCAGGCGCGCAAGGCAAAACTCAAGAACCGTATCCGCGAAATCGCCGGCGAACTGATCAAGATCGCCGCCGAACGTCATCTGCACGAAGCGCCGAAACTCCCGGTGCAGCCCCACGTCTATGACGAGTTCTGCGCTCGATTTCCCTATCACGAGACCGAGGACCAGCTCGGCGCGATCACGGCCACCCTGAAGGACCTCGAAAGCGGCCGTCCGATGGATCGGCTGATCTGTGGCGACGTCGGATTTGGCAAGACCGAAGTGGCGCTGCGCGCGGCCTTCGCGGTCGCGCTCGACGGCAAGCAGGTCGCCGTCGTGGTACCGACCACGCTGCTCGCGCGCCAGCACGCCAAGACCTTCACCGAACGGTTTCGCGGGTTTCCGGTCAACGTGGCGCAGGCCTCGCGCCTGATCGCGCCCAAGGAACTGACGCAGGTCAAGAAGGGCCTCGCGGACGGCTCCATCGATATCGTGGTCGGCACCCATGCGCTGCTCGGCAAGTCGATCAAGTTCAGGGACCTCGGTCTTCTGATCGTCGACGAGGAGCAGCATTTCGGCGTCAGCCACAAGGAACGCCTGAAGCAATTGCGGGCCGAGGTGCACGTGCTGACCTTGAGCGCCACGCCCATCCCGCGCACGCTGCAACTGGCGCTCACGGGCGTGCGCGAGCTCTCGATCATCGCCTCGCCGCCGGTCGACCGGCTGGCGGTCCGCACCTTCGTCGCACCGCACGATCCCCTGATGATCCGCGAAGCGCTGTTGCGCGAACGCTACCGTGGTGGACAAGCCTTCTACGTGGTGCCGCGGATCGAAGACCTGGCAGGCGTCAAGGACTTTCTCGACAAGAACGTGCCCGAGATGAAGGTTGCGGTCGCGCATGGGCAAATGCCGCCGACCGTGATCGAGGACATCATGTCGGCGTTCTACGACGGCAAATACGATATCCTGCTCTCGACCACGATCATCGAGTCCGGCCTCGATATTCCCAACGCCAATACGCTGATCGTGCACCGCGCCGACATGTTCGGGCTGGCGCAGCTCTATCAGTTGCGCGGGCGGGTGGGGCGCTCGAAGCTGCGCGCCTATGCGCTGTTCACACTGCCGGCACAGCAGAAGATCACCGCGCAAGCCGAGCGCCGGCTGAAGGTGCTGCAATCGCTGGAGACCCTGGGGGCCGGGTTCCAGCTCGCCTCGCACGATCTCGATATTCGCGGCGCCGGCAACCTGCTCGGCGAGGAGCAATCCGGCCACATCAAGGAAGTCGGCTTCGAGCTGTACCAGTCGATGCTGGAGGAAGCGATCCTCAACCTCAAGGCCGGCGTGGTCGAGCCGGCGGCGGATCGCTGGTCGCCGCAAATTACCATCGGCATGCCGGTGCTGATCCCTGAAGAGTATGTCGCCGACCTCTCGGTACGGCTGTCGCTGTACCGCCGGCTGGCCGATCTCGATACCGACGAGGAGATCGACAATTTCGCCGCCGAACTGCGCGATCGTTTCGGCGTGTTGCCCGATGAAGTGCGCTATCTTTTCAAGGTCGCCGCGATCAAGGCCTATTGTCGAAGAGCCAATGTCGAGAAGGTCGATGCCGGGCCGAAGGGCGCGGTGATCAGCTTCCGCGACAACAAATTCGCGCAGCCGGATCGGCTCGTCTATTTCATTCGCCAGCACGGCCAGGCCGCGCGGGTGCGGCCCGACATGAAGGTGGTGTTCTTCCAGGAATGGGAAACACCGGAAGAGCGCCTGATCGGCACGACGGAAATCCTGCGCCAGCTCGCCAATCTCGCCGAGGACCGCAAGGCGGCTTGATTTACGACGCCGCGCGGCGGCCTTCGTCGTGCAGCCGCGCGAGCAGGGATTGCACCGTATCCGTCGGCTGCAGGCTCGCGAGCGTGACGATCGGCTCCGACCGCGCTTCGCGTTTGCCGTGGGCGGTATGCCGTATCACGGCGGACAGCCGCCGTGCGACCGCGTGCGCCGTGCGCAGATCGGTCCCCGGGAACACAACGATAACCGACCCGTCGTTCCGCGCGGCACCGAAATCCATCTGGCGCATCAGGCGGCTCAGGAGCCGCGCACCGTCATGCTGCGCACGCGCATGGGCCGGATCGAACGCAAAGCGCGCCACCGATAATCCGCCGCCGCGCGCGAGCATTTGCTGCACGGCGGTGGCGAAATCCCGGTTGAACGCAGCTTGCGTCAGCAGGCCGGTTTGCGGATCAAGCAGGCCACCGGCGTCGATCGAGCGGAGCGTGCGGCTCAGATGGGCCTCGAAGGCATGCTGGCGGATCAGAGGCAGGGCGTTGGCGGCAACGCGGACGGGATCACCCGGGATGATCTCAAGGTTCGGCAGGTCAAAGGCCGGCACCAGCCCTTCCGATGTCACGACCACCGGCAGATTGCGGAAACGTGAATCCTCGGCCAGCACCGTGAGGAAGGCATCGACCACGCGCGCGCTGAACCCCTCACCGAGCACGATACCGTCGATATCGCGCGTATTGAGATGCTTCGCCGCGGCCTCAATGCTGAGCGCACCGACGATCCCCATCCGCTCGCCGAGCGCAACGGAGAGCGCCGGATAGCCCGCGCCTCGCCCGATCAGGAGCACGGTGGCGTCGCGAACGGGATCGGTCTCGGCGATGGTCGGTCGGGCAACCGCTGGATCGTCAAGCCGGCGCATCACGGTCGCATGCAGTGTCTGGACTCGCAGCGCGGCGCGCAGGCGCGCGTTCAGACGATCCGGACTGCCGCCTCCTTGCGCGAACGGGATGGCATTGTCCGGCAGCGACGACCGGGGATCGATCGCGATCAGGGGAAGATAGGGCTGCCGTGCGACGATTTGCCTTGCGAGGCTCTCCAGACCCTGCTCGGAATGCCCGGACATCGCAACGAGGACTGCGGCCGGATGCAGCTCGGCGACGGCGCGCGATGCGTCGGCCCAGGTCGTATCGATGACCGGAAACACCTTCGCATCGTCAAGCGCCGCCGTGAACACAGGTTGCCCGGCAGACGACACGACGATGATCGGACCTTGCAGCGACATAGGGAACTCGGATCAACGATCGATCGGAGCGGCGATCCTAGTTCGGGGGCCTTAATGCCGCGTCAACGAAACCATCCGAATGTGGATCAAGCGGGCAACGCCCGATCTCGAAATGCTTCCACCATCAGAGGGTTAAGTCCGAGCTCGTTCAGCGCTTCACGGCCGCGCGCATTGTCCTGCGACCGTCCGGCAAGGCGGTAGCCGCTTAATCGGTCGGGCAACGCCGTCAGCAGCGCGCCCTGTCCAAGCCGCTTCGCCCATTCCTGAAGATCCTGCGACAAGAACCGATAGCCGCCGACTGCGACAATTCCGGAGGGCGGCGATGTAATAGAGATCGCGCCGCTCGAACGGTCGAGCCGGGCCGCATAACCGGTGTCGACGTAGTCGCGCGGCTGAGGCGGCAGGAGTGAATCGCTCGGCGGCGCCGGCGGTGCATAAGCCGCGACGGCAACCATCGGGCCTCTCAATGCCAGCGTTCCCCTCGGGGTCAGCAGGGTCCCACCCGCAACCGACGTTCCCGGGACCTCGCCGGGGGCGCCGTGCGACCCCGGCATGATCGGCGCTGGCGCTCCGTCCCCTGAACGGCAGACGCCAAACAAACCGACCTCGCCGAACAGATAAACGTCCGTGAACCTCGTCTGTTCGGGAGTCCAGAGGCCACTCGATGAAACCTGTTCCGGCGTCCGCCACAGGCCGATCACATTACGCAATGACGGCAGGTGCGACGGCAGATCCATCTCCGCCAGCCGCAGCGCCATCGGCGCAGGTGCGATCAACGTATCGCAGGAATCATCGCCGATCTGCCGTACAAGGACGTCACCGTCGAAGGGGTGATGCAAGGCGAGCCGGCCGCCCGACAGCAGCCAGACGATAAGCGAGGAGGCCAGTCCGGCGAATGACGAAGGCGCGAAAGCCGACATCAGGGTTGCCCCCTGGGGCACGCGGCCTTCGAGGAAAACTGCGAGCCCCCCGGCGATCAGATTGAGATGCGTCCGCGGAACAGCGCGAAAACCGTCGGAAGTCATGTCGAACGAGATGAGCGCCGCCCGGCGGCCGTCCTGCGTGACGGCGCGCGTGGTTGCCGATCCGCTTGTCACGGCAAGGTCGAGCGAGGCCATTCCTTCCGGCAAGTCATCGCCGAAGCCGCAGACGTGGCGTATCGAAAATGCTTCGGCCGCGGCGTTCATGGCAAGGTCGGCATGGTCGACGCCGTCGATCCTGCTCATGGTCACGATCGCCCGCGCGCCCGTGCGATTGAGCGCCATCGTCAATTCCGCCTGCCGCCACAGCTGCGGAAGCAGGACGACAATCAACCCGGCCCGATGTGCGGCAAGCACCGTCAGCATGAATTCGACGGTATTGGGTAGCTGGATTCCGATAACCGAATTGGCCGGCAAACCCGCTTCGATGAAGTGAGCCGACAGCGCCGAGATGGCCTGATCGGCCTGCGCGAAGGTCAATCGCTTTGGCGCTGTGCCGGTGACGCGCTGCTTGTTGATCGGATCGAGCAACGCCAGTGCGTTCGGATGCCGCGCCAGGATCCGGCGAAACAATCCATCGAGCGTCGGCGATGCGTTGGTCTGGATCACTGGGTCGCTTCGATTCTGGATCACTTGGGTTGGGGTAGGGGCCTCTGCCACCAGGTCTCCGGAAGATACCCCGTCAAGGCGGTGGGTTGAGGATGTTCTATCCGATTCCATCGGGCGATCCATTGCTCCTGAACGTTAAAAAGCGGGATAGCGTAGAAACCCGACATCAGCGCGCGGTCCAGCGCCCGCACCGCCGAGACGAAACCGCGGTGTTCCCGCGCCTCCAGCATGGCCGCGATCATCGCGTCGATGGCCGGGTCCTTGACACCCATGTAGTTTCGCGTGCCCGGATTGTCCGCCGCTTCACTTCCCCAATAGAAGAACTGTTCGTTGCCCGGCGAAAGCGATTGATCCCAGCGGTTCTGGATCATGTCGAAATCGAAGCCGAGGCGGCGCTGGTCGAACTGAACGGCGTCCACCGCGCGTACCGACGCCTCGATGCCCGCCCGCTTGAGATCGCGCCCATAGGCCAGCGCGATGCGTTCCTGATCGCGGGTGGTCACCAGAATTTCGAAGGTGAGGGGCGCTTTGGTCGAGCGCTGCCGCAAGACCGTGCCATCGAGATCGTAACCGGCCTGCGAGAGCAGGTTCAGCGCGCCGCGCAGCGTGGCGCGATCGCGCCCCGAGCCGTCGGTGACTGGAAGGCGGTAACTGCCCTCGAGAATGTCGGCCGGGATCTGCGATGCAAAGGGCTTTAGAAGCTCGCGTTCGCGTTCGTCGGCGGACCGGCCATAGGCCGAGAGTTCGGAGCCTGCGAAAAAGCTCGCCGAGCGGCCATAAAGACCAAAGAAGTAGTTGCGGTTGATCCATTCGAAATCGAACAGCAGCGTCAAGGCCTGGCGTACGCGGATGTCCGAGAACATCGGCCGTCGCGTGTTGAAAACCAGGAATTCGGACGGCTGGGGCACCCCGATCTTGATTGTGTCGCGGATCACCTCGCCGCGGCGGGCGGCCGGAAAATCGTATCCGTCGTGCCAGCGCAGCGGTTCGGTCTCGACGCGGAAGTCATAGAGGCCGCGCTTGAACGCCTCGAACTGGCCGTTGGCTTCGCGATAGAAGTCGAGCCTGATCTCGTCGAAATTCCACAAGCCCTTGTTGACCGGGAGGTCGCGCCCCCAATAGTCGGGGTTGCGCGTCAGCGTGACGCTCGCACCCGGGTTCACGGCGCCGACACGGTAGGGACCGGAACCGATCGGAGCCGTCATCGAGGTTTCCTCGAAAGTCGTCACGTCGACGACGTGCTTGGGCAATACCGGCATCAGGCCGAGGATGAGCGGCAGCTCGCGATCCTGGGCGCCACCAAAATCAAAACGCACCGTGAGTTGGTCGATCGCTTCGGCCCTTACGACTTTGGAATAATACTGGCGATGGTTGGGACGCCCCTTGTCACGCAGCAGCGCCCACGAGAACAGAACGTCCTCGGCGCTGACCTGGTGCCCGTCGGAAAAACGCGCCCTCGGGTCGATGCGGAATGTGACGTAACTCCTGCGATCGTCGGTTTCCACGCTTTTGGCCAACAGGCCGTACAGGGTGAAAGGCTCGTCATTGCCTCGGGCCATCAGGCTCTCGACAACAAAGCCCCTGACCTGTTGCACCGCCAGTCCCCTGACAATGAGGGGGTTAAGGCTGTCGAAGGTTCCGAGAATGCCCTGAACCAGCCGGCCGCCTTTGGGCGCGTCCGGATTGGCGTAGGGCATGTGGGCGAAATCGGCTGGCAGCGCCGGCGTTCCATGCATGGCGATGGCGTAGCTTGGTCCCGCAGAGGCCGCGTTGATGCCACTCGCAACCGAGAGCCCGAGGCCGAGCAGGCCGCAAGCCAGCGTGCCGGCGCACCTGCGCCCCAGAACCCGCAATCTGGTGGGCTGATTTGATTCGGTTTGGCTCACTGGCGCATTTTACCATAGGCGTCGGGTTGGTCTGTGACATGCGCCAAAGATGCCCGTCGGCATTGATCTTTTCGCCCGTGCCTGTATGAAGGCGTGCAATTGACCGAGGGGGCAGGGCCTGTCACGCATCCGCCTCAATTGGCAAGGAGACAGCCGCCCAAACGGCTAGGTTTCGGTGCCTGCAGCGGTTTCGGGCGCTCCCGTTCAGAAAGGGTTTTCCGCAATGAATTTCCGTATCTTGGCCGCGCCTGTCTGGCCGCGTGGGCGGGTCTTCGCCTTGCTGGCGGCGACGGCTTTGACTGCCACATTGCTGGCCCCGGACGCCCGGGCCCAGGCGCCGGCTCCAGCACCGGCCGCACCCGCGCCGAAGGCCAAGGCAGCCCCGAAGGCCGCGCCAAAGGCCGCGCCTGCGGCACCTGCACCAACGGCGCAGCAGACCCCGCCCGCGGCTCCGCCGGCCCAGCAGGCCGATCAGCAGGTTCAGCTGATTTACGCGCCCTGGACCAAATTCTGCCTCAAGGGCCAGGATGCCAATGCCAAGCAGGTTTGCTTTACCGGCAAGGATGGCCGTATCGAGTCCGGCCAGCCGGTCGTTGCCGCGGTCGTGATCGAGCCCGAAGGCGAGACCAAGAAGATCCTTCGCGTGACGCTTCCGCTCGGCATGCTGCTAGGCCACGGCACGCGCATCATCATCGATAACAACCCGCCGGCGCAGGGCCCCTATGTGATCTGCTTCCAGAACGGTTGCATGTCGGATTATGAAGTGACCCCCGAACTGCTCGCGAACATGAAGAAGGGGCAGAATCTGGTAATTCAGGCGATCAACTCCAACAACGCGCCGATTACCCTGCCGCTGCCGCTGGGGGACTTCGCCAAGGCCTATGATGGCCCGCCGACCGACCCGAAGGTGTTCGAGGAAACCCAGAAGAAATTGCAGGAAGAGCTGCAGAAGCGTGCGGAAGAAGCGCGCAAGAAGCTGGAGGCCAATCAGCCTGCCGGCGGCGCCGCGCCCAATCCAGCCGCCAAGTAATTTCGGGTAATTCCCGAGTAATTCCGGGCACGTCCAGATGAACAAAAAGGCGCTCGAACCGAGCGCCTTTTTTGTTGTTCAAAACTTACTTTATGTGCCGCGCTTAAGAAAACCCGTTAGTTCAACGACGGATTGCGCGGACGGTAGCCGCCCGACTTGTCCTTCACGAAGATCTCGGCGACCTGCGAATGCCGGATCGGCTCGCCTGAATCGTCGGGCAGCAGGTTCTGCTCGGAAACGTAGGCGACGTATTCGGATTCCGAATTTTCAGCGAGCAGATGATAGAACGGCTGATCCTTTTGGGGTCTGACGTCTTCGGGGATCGACAACCACCATTCCTCGGTATTGTTGAATTCCGGATCGATATCGAAAATCACGCCACGGAAAGAGAAAATCCGGTGGCGGACGATCTGTCCGATCTGAAATTTGGCGGTCCGCGCTTTTATCATGTCTCGTCGAATAGACCATGATTGTGGCCGATGCTAGAGGCAAACGGTCGAATTAACCTTTGCAGTGGCTGGTCCGTCCCAAGTGCCAAATCAAGCGCCAAATCGGGGCCAACAAACATGAAAAGAAACATCCCCCATGGTCGCTATCCTCAACCTCGCACTACCCTATTTTGGGCTGATCTTCATCGGCTTCGCCTGTGCCAAGGCCAAGGAACTTCCCGAGCAGGGTTTGGCGTGGATGAACTTCTTCCTGCTCTATGTTTCACTGCCGGCGTTGCTGTTCGGGATCATGGCAAAAACGCCTTTTGAGGAACTCAACAACCCGCCGTTCCTGATTGCGACAACCCTTGGTACAACCATCGCCTTCGCCCTTGCCATGACCGCGGGACGGCTGGTGGGACGACTCTCGTTGCGCGAAGCGACGCTGGCCGGCCTTTCCGGCGGCTACGGCAATATCGGTTACATGGGGCCCGGGCTGGCCCTGGCCGTGCTCGGCGCCAAGGCTTCCGCGCCGACCGCCCTGGTCTTCTGTTGCGACAGCATTTTCCTGTTTTCGATCGTGCCGCTGTTGATTGCGCTGACCGATGGCAAGGACCGGCATTGGTTGCACACGCTCGGTGCCTTGGTACGGCAGATCGTCCTCAACCCGCTAATCATGTCGGCCTGCGCCGGGGCGCTGGCGGCGGCGCTGCACATCCATCCGCCGGTTGCGGTCGACAATACGCTGCTGTTTCTGCAAAACGCCGCGGCCCCGACGGCGCTGTTTGTGCTCGGCGTGACCGTTGCGCTGCGCCCGTTCAGCCGTGTGCCCTGGGAGGTGCCTGCGGTGGTTGCGGTAAAACTCGTGGTCCATCCGCTGGTCGTGTTTGGGCTGATGCTGTCGCTGGGGCCGTTCCCGCAGCCATGGGCGGCCACCGCCGTTCTGATGGCGTCGCTGCCGCCGGCGCTGAATGTGTTCGTCATCGCTCGCCAGAATGACACCTGGATTGAGCCCGCCTCCGTCGCCGTGCTGATCGGAACCTTCGCATCGGTCGTCACGCTGACCGCCGCGATGTGGTTCATTCAGACCGGGCGGCTCGCGTTTCCGTAGCGGGCGAATGCGTCCGCGACGTCCGCCATGACGGCGCCAGGCCTTCGCGCATGGCAAGGCGGCGAAGTGGACCGAACGAGCCGATCAGATGCATCCCGGCCGCGCGCAGCGATTGCATCGGCAACAACGCGCTGAGCAACGAACGGTTGGCGACATCGATGGCGAACGTCCGGCTGGCGACGTCGGCGCGCCGCGCCGAAGCGTAGCGATCGAGTACTTCCGCCGCGCCGGGGTCCTGACCTGAGGCCAGGGCGTCTCGCACGAGATCGGCGATATCGGCCGCATCGCGCAGCCCCATATTGAGGCCCTGCGCGCCGATCGGCGGCACCACATGCGCGGCTTCGCCGACCAGCGCGATACGGGCTCTTGCAAATTGCCGGGGCTGCTCGATCGCCAGCGGAAACATATGGCGTCCCGGTTCGACTTCGAGACGGCCCAGAATGGAGTGCGATTGGGTTTCCGCGGCCTGCGACAATTCCTCGTCGCTCAATGCCATCAAGCGTTCGGCCTCCTTCGGCGCAGATACCCACACCACGCTGGAGCGGTCGCCGGGCAGGGGCACGAAGACGCAAGGTCCCTGCGGCGTATGAAATTCCGTCGAGACATTCCGATGCGGCCGCGAATGGCTGACGTTGAACGTCAGCGCCGCCTGGCCGAGTTCGCGGCGACTGACGCTGATACCTGCGGCCTCGCGACAAAGCGATTGCCGTCCGTCCGCGCCGATCGCAAGGCGCGCGGACAACGAGCCGCCTTTCCCCATGCGGATCGCGACAATTCCGTCCTCCGGGCTGATTGCGGCAGCTTCGTCATCGTACCGCGTCAGGTTGGCAAGCGCGGCGGCGCGCGTTTCCAGCGCTGAAACCAGCAGCCGGTTCTCGATGTTATAGCCGAACACATCGAGACCGATCTCGTCACAGGAGAACCGCACTTCGGGGGCGCGAATGAGACGACCGGTGTCGTCGACGAGGCGCATGACGCGCAACTCGGCCGCCTGGTCCCGGCAATTCGGCCAGACCTCCAGTCCTTGCAGAAAATCGACCGACTCGCCCAAAAGCGCCGTAGTCCGATTGTCGGCGTAAGGCGCACGCCGGGCAATCAGGGCGGTGCGCGCGCCGGTTTGCGCCAGCGCAGTCGCCGCCGACAGTCCCGTCGGCCCGCCACCGACCACAACCACATCGTATGTGATGGATGCATCGTTCATATCGGGACAATTGACGTTCCCGGCGGCATTTTCAAGCCCGTCGCGGCTGCCCTGTTTCCACGAAAAATCGGCGGCGAAGCGCCGCAGCCGCGGATGTACAAATCGAGGCGATTCCTGATAGCACTGCATCGCAAATGGATCAGGCAGATCAGCAGGAGGCTTTGTCGGCGCCGCCGCTAACGCGGGCGGCTGCGTTTTCCGTGCATATCTTCACGGCATTGGGAGCCGGCGTCGCCCTGATCGCCTTGCTTGAAGCGGTACGCGAGCACTGGGCCGCGATGTTCTGGTGGCTTGGGGTAGCGCTCGTGATCGATGCCGTGGACGGTCCGATGGCGCGACGACTGGATGTCATGCGCCTGCAACCGAACTGGTCCGGCGAGGTGCTCGACCTCGTGGTCGATTTCGTCACCTATGTCTTCGTGCCCGCCTACGCGATCACCGCGAGTGGCCTGCTGCTACCCTTGGCGGCGCCAATATTGGGTATCGGTATCGCCGTGTCAGGCGCGCTCTATTTTGCGGATCGCCGCATGAAAGCCGCGGACAATCACTTTCGCGGTTTCCCCGGATTGTGGAACATCGCGGCGTTCTATCTGTTCCTGCTGAATTTGCCGCCAATGTTGTCGAGCCTGGGGGTGGCCATCCTCATCGTGCTGACGTTTGTTCCCTTCAATGTCCTTCACCCGATCCGGGTGGTACGCCTGCGCCGGCTGACATTGTCGCTGATCGGCCTCTGGGCTGTGCTCGTCATGGTCGCTCTGGTCAACGATTTCCACGTCAGCATGCCCGTCACGGCTGCGCTTTGCGCTATCGCCGTCTATATCGTTGGATGCGACGCGGCGATCCGGCTCGTCAGATCGCTCAACGCATGATCGCGTTGTTGACCAGCCCGGAAGCCTGGGCGGCGCTGTTGACCCTGACCGCGCTGGAGATCGTGCTCGGCATCGATAACGTCATTTTTCTTTCGGTGATCGTCTCGCGCATCCCGCGGCAGCAGGCGAAACGGGCCCGGCAAATCGGGCTGGCGCTGGCGTTGCTGTTCCGCATCCTGCTGCTCAGCCTGCTGGTATGGCTGATCGGCCTGACGCAGCCCCTGCTCACGTTGAGCGACATGGCGTTTTCGTGGCGCGACATCATTCTCATCGGCGGCGGGCTGTTTCTGATCGGCAAGGCGACCCACGAAATACATGCCGAGGTGGAAGCGCGTGACGGCGAGAGCGACGCGGCGCCCAGGGGCAGCGCGTTCTTCTGGGTGATCGTCCAGATCATCGTCATCGATATCGTGTTCTCGCTGGACTCCATCATCACCGCGATCGGCATGGCGCAGGATCTCGAGATCATGATCGCGGCCGTCATCATTGCAATTATCATCATGTACGTATCGGCGGGTCCGGTCGCGCGATTCGTTTCGGAGCATCCGACCACCAAGATGCTGGCGCTGGCATTTCTGGTATTGATCGGCGTCGCACTGGTCGCGGACGGATTCAAGTTTCACATTCCGCGCGGCTACATCTACTTTGCCATCGCGTTTTCGGCGGCGGTCGAACTCTTCAATGTCCTTGCCAGGCGGAGCCGCAAAAAGGCCGTTAACTAATTGATCCCCCTGGGCTCGCTGGGGCTACCGAGTTGACATTGCGACCTCGATGGCTTTCGCTCAATCGCAGAACTTAGGGGCGAGCGACATGCTGAGGGAGCTTTCGATATGACCAAGGCCGTGCGGGTGCACAAGGTTGGGGGCCCCGAAGCCCTGGTTTATGAATCGGTGGATGTGCCTGCGCCGGGCGCCGGCGAGGTTCGCATTCGGCAGCATGCCGTCGGCCTGAATTTCATCGACGTGTATTACCGCACCGGCCTCTACAAGGCGCCGGGACTGCCGTTCATCGCCGGAAATGAAGCCGCCGGCGAGGTTCTTGCGGTCGGCCCAGGCGTGACGAATTTTCATCCGGGCGATCGCGTCGCCTATTATTTCAATCTCGGCGCCTATGCCAGCGAGCGTAACATCCCCTCCGAAAAGCTCGTCAAGCTCCCCGATCACATCACCTACGAGCAAGGCGCCGTTCTGATGCTCAAGGGGCTGACGGTATGGTACCTGCTGCACAAGACATTCAAGGTCGAACCGCACCATCGGGTGCTGATTCACGCCGCTGCCGGTGGCATCGGCCTGCTCGCATGCCAATGGGCAAGAGCGATGGGGGCACACGTCATCGGCACCGTCGGCTCCAAGGCCAAGGCCGATCTCGCGCTCGCCAATGGCTGCGAGCATGTCATCCTTTATAACGAGGAGGATTTCGTGGCGCGGGTGAAGCAGATCAGCCGCAACGAACTTTGCGACGTGGTCTATGACGGCGTTGGCAAGACCACTTTTCCAGGCTCGCTCGCTTGTTTGAAGCCGCGCGGGCTGTTCGTGAGCTTCGGCAACGCCTCAGGCCCGGTGCCGCCATTCTCGATCGCCGAACTCAACAATCACGGCTCGCTGTTTGCGACCCGGCCGAAACTCAACGACTACATCGGCAAGCGCTCGGAACTGCTGGAAGGCGCCGACACCCTGTTTGCCGCCGTCATCAACGGCAAACTGCACGTGCCGATCAACCACGCCTATGCGCTGAAGGATGCGGCGAAGGCGCATATCGATCTGGAAAGCCGGGCGACGACCGGCGCCTCGATTCTGAAGCCGTAGATTGATAGCCGTCATTCCGGGGGCGATGCGCCGCATCGAACCCGGAATCACGGGATTCCCCGATGCGCAATTGCGCATCTGCGGTCTGGTGCCAGCGCACCATCCCGGAATGACTTGCTCCGCTACGCGACAAGTCTTGCCGCTCCCGTCCTGGTCAGAACCGCATCGAGGCAATCGATCATGAGACCGATCTCCTCACGCGTGACGTTCAGCGCCGGCATGAAGCGAAGCGTGTCGGGCCTCGGCGCGTTGAGCAGCACGCCATCGTCAAAGGCTTGCGCAACGATTGATCCGGCAATCGGAATTCTCAAATCGAGCGCAAGCAGCAGCCCCCGGCCGCGGACCTCGCCGAGACCGTGGCGCGCGGATATCCGCTGCAGCTCGCTTTCGAGATAGAGACCGGAATCAGCGGCCGATTTCAGGAAGTCCGGGGCAGCAACGTTCCGCAAGACCGCTAACCCGGCCGCGCACATCAGCGGGTTGCCGTTGAACGTGCCACCCTGGTCGCCATACTCGAAACAGGATGCCGACTCCGTTGCCAGCAGCGCGGCGAGGGGCACCCCGCCGCCGATTCCCTTGCCGAGCGTCATGATATCGGGCACGATATCCGCGTGCTCATAGTGAAAGAGCTTGCCGGTGCGGCCGATGCCGGTCTGGATTTCATCGACGATCAGCAACAGGCCATGAGCCCTGGTCAGGTCACGCAGCTCGCGCAGAAATTGGTCGGTCGCGGGCCAGACCCCGGCTTCGCCCTGGATCGGCTCCAGCATCACGGCGATGGTCTTGTCGGTAATCAGGCGTTCCACCGACGCCAGATCGTTGAGCCGGGCCTTGGGAAAGCCCGACACCTTGGGCTCGAACAGCGGTTCGAAAGCCTTCTTGCCCGACGCCGACATCGTCGCCAGCGTTCGACCGTGGAAACCGCCTTCAAAGGTGATGATTTCGTACGCGCCATTTCTGTGCCCGGCGCCGAACTTGCGCGCGAGCTTGATGGCACCCTCGTTCGCCTCCGCTCCGGAATTGGCGAAAAACACCCGGTCGAAACAGCTGTGATCGACCAGAGCCTTGGCCAGATCGAGGCTGGGGCCGTTGAAAAATGCCGGACTTGGCGTCAGCAATTCTTTCGCCTGCGCAGCGAGCGCATCGGCGATAACAGGCGGGGAATGACCGAGGCAATTGACCGCCCACCCCTGGATGAAGTCGAGATAACGCTTTCCGCTGTCATCCCACAGAAACGAACCTTCGCCGCGCACGAATACAGTCGGCGGGCGGGCCGTGATCTCCATCAGCGCGTCGAACGGATGCGTGGCGTTGGTCATGTCGAACTCCCGGCAGGTTGAGATGAAATTTGCAGGTCGAAACGCGAGAAGGCCGCACTTTTGAGGGTGCGGCCTTCTCGAGAACGTTGCTGATCCAGTTGTTCAGCGTTGTCGTCGGACACGGCGCGACCCATCATCGTCGAACGAGCGACGACGGCAGGTGGCGCGGAGTTGGGTCCGGTTAAGCTTCATGGCGCTGGCCCATACAGCGGAACGGCCGGCGCTGTCAAGGCGCAGGGCGTTTTCGAACGAAGCGGGCACCAGTTCGGGTGAAGAAAACGCGCGACCAACGGCTCAGAAGCCGGCGACGCTGCCGTGCAGATCGTACTCATCCGCGCGTTCGATCTTCGCCGTGACGATGTCGCCGACCCGCAGCGGCCGCCGGCTTGAAACATAGACCGCGCCGTCGATCTCCGGCGCGTCGGCCTTCGAGCGGCCCTTCGCAACGGTCGGACCGACTTCATCGATGATAACCTGCTGCCGCGTGCCGATCTTGCGCTTCAGCCGGCGCGCGGAAATTTTCTGCTGCCGCGCCATCAGCGCGTTCCAGCGCTCCTGCTTGACCTCGTCGGGCACGGCATTGCCGAGCGCATTCGACGAGGCCCCCGCAACGGGTTCATATTTGAAGCAGCCGACGCGATCGATTTCGGCTTCCTCGAGCCAGTCCAGCAAATAGGCAAAATCGGTATCGGTTTCGCCGGGAAAACCGACGATGAAGGTGGAACGCAGCGTCAGATCCGGGCATTGAACGCGCCAGTTCTTGATCCGCGCCAGCGTCTTCTCCTGCGCCGCCGGGCGCTTCATGGCTTTCAGGATTTCCGGGCTCGCGTGCTGGAAGGGAATGTCGAGATAGGGCAGCACCTTGCCCTCGGTCATCAGGCCGATGATCTCATCGACATGCGGGTAGGGGTAGACATATTGCAGCCGTACCCAGGCGCCGAGTTCACCGAGCTCTTTGGCCAGGTCGAAAAACCTGGCGCGGACCTGGCGATCCTTCCACGGGCTATCGGCGTATTTCAGGTCGACGCCGTAAGCCGACGTATCCTGCGAAATCACCAGCAGTTCCTTCACCCCCGCGCTGACCAGCCTCTCGGCCTCGCGCAGCACGTCATTGGCGGGCCGCGACACCAGATCGCCGCGCAGTTTCGGGATGATGCAGAAGCTGCAGCGGTTGTTGCAGCCTTCAGAGATCTTCAGGTAGGCGTAATGCCGCGGCGTCAGCTTGACGCCCTGCGGCGGCACCAGATCGAGGTGCGGATTGTGCACCGGCGGCAGCGCGCGATGCACCGCGTCGAGCACGCTTTCATACTGCTGCGGTCCGGTGATCGACAATACGCCCGGATAGGCGGCCTCGATCTGTTCGGGTTCCGCGCCCATGCAGCCGGTGACGATAACCTTGCCGTTCTCGGCCATGGCTTCGCCGATGGCGCCGAGCAATTCCTGCTTGGCACTGTCGAGAAAGCCGCAGGTGTTGACGATAACGATATCGGCGCCATCGTGCTTGCGCGCCAGTTCATAACCTTCCGCGCGCAGACGGGTAATGATGCGCTCGGAATCCACCAACGCCTTGGGACATCCCAGCGAAACAAAACTCACTTTGGGCGCAGCCGCCTGTTGCATGTCTGATTTGTCCGATTATTGGGCAGGAGCTAATCCCAATTTCTCATAATTACAAGGCTTTGAGAGGGCCGGCGGCGTGCTATCAATAGCGCGCCGGAATGCGGGTGATCGATGGGCGCTGAGTCGTCTCCTAAAATCGTGATAGTCGACGAAAGCCCGATCCGTGCCGCGATCCTTGAGGAGGGATTGCGGGAGGCGGGCTTTACCGACGTCGTGCGTATCAGCGAAATGCAGAGTTTGCTGAGTCGCATCTATGCGCTCGATCCCGACGTCATCGTGATCGATCTGGAGAACCCCAGCCGCGACATTCTGGAACAGATGTTCCAGGTCAGCCGTGCGGTACGACGGCCGATCGCGATGTTCGTCGATCAGAGCGATGCCGCCTCGATCCAGGCTTCCGTCGATGCCGGCGTCTCCGCCTATATCGTCGATGGCCTCAAAAAAGAGCGTCTCAAGCCGATCCTCGACCTCTGCATTTCCCGCTTCAACGCCTTCGCCAGGCTGCAGGATGAGCTCGATCGCGCCAAATCCGCACTGGAAGACCGCAAGGTCATCGACCGGGCCAAGGGAATTCTGATGAAGCTGAAGGGCCTGACCGAAGAAGAGGCCTATGTCCTGCTGCGATCGACGGCAATGCGCGAGAAAAAGAAGATCGGCGAGATCGCACAGTCGATCCTGACGGCGTCGGAGTTGCTGAAATGACCAAACCGCTCCACATCGGCTTCATTCCGCTGATCGACGCCGCCGCCCTGATCGTCGCGGTCGACAAGGGTTTCACCGCGGCGGAGGGGCTGGACGTCACCCTGGTGCGGGAAGTGTCATGGTCGAACGTCCGCGACAAGCTCAACATCGGCCTGTTCGATGCCGCACACCTGCTGGCGCCGGTTGCGATCGCGTCAAGCCTCGGGCTCGGACATATCAGGGTTCCGATCGTTGCGCCGTTCAACCTGAGCCTTAACGGCAACGCGATCACGGTTTCACCGGCCCTGCACGCGGCGATCATGGCAGAAATCGACGGCGACCGCTTCGATCCGATGGCGACCGCGCTGGCGCTTTCGCGCGTCGTCGCCGCGCGGCGCCGAAGCGGGGCTGAACCCTTGACGTTCGGAATGACCTTTCCGTTTTCGACCCACAATTACCAGCTGAGGTTCTGGATGGCCGCGGGCGGGGTCGACCCGGACGAGGATGTTCGTCTCGTCGTACTGCCGCCGCCCTACATGGTGGACAGCATTGCCGGCGGCCAGATCGATGCATTCTGCGTCGGAGCTCCCTGGAACTCGATCGCAGTGGATCGCGGCGTTGGTCAGATCCTGCATTTCGTCTCGGACATTCTGGTTCGCGCCGCCGAGAAGCTGCTTGCTCTCAGGCAGGGCTGGTCCGAGAAGAATCCGGAACTCGTTGCGGCACTGGTCCGTGCCGCCTCTCGCGCGGCCGAATTCATTGAGCAGCCGGAAAATCGCGCCGAAGTGGCGGCTGTTCTGGCGCGGCCCGAGCGCATCGGGGTCGATGCGGATGTCATTCAGCGAACCCTGGACGGCCGCCTCAAGATATCCCCTGACGGAACCATTCGCGAAAGCAGTCGCTATCTGCTGGTGGGGCGAGAAGGGGCGCCGCGACCGGATCCCGCGCAAGCCGCCTGGTTGTACGCACAGATGGTCCGCTGGGGGCAGGCGGCGATCAGCCGTGAAGCTCTCGCCGTCGCGAAGGCGGTGTTCAGGCCGGACCTCTACGATGCCGCCCTGGGACTGCGCGGGGAGGCGGATCGCCGCGCGGTCGACTCAGTCGGGGCGTTCGCCGGACCAACCTTCGATCCAGCGGATGTGGCCGGGTATCTGGCGTCGTTTAAGGTCTCCCGCCGGGTTCCTTGAACCGAAAATCCAGCAGATGAAATATTAGGCACCCTGATTCGAAGCCTATTCTTTAGGCTCATGCCCTTCGAAGGGGCACCGGAGATCCGGAAAATGCTGCATTGCAGAAACAATAACTAATTGATTTTAAATAGTATTACGCGATTTGTTGCGCTGGCACACTAATTGAATAGGTGGTTGCGAGCCAGCCGCCGTAGTCGCCCGCTGGCCACCGTCCAAGATGGATTTCCGCAGCAACGAAGCTGATCGGATCGCCAGAAATTTCCGATACGGCGCTGCCCTTCGAACCAAATTTCCGAGCGATCGAACGCCCTTTCCTCGTTGTCGCCACGCCTGTGCGTGGCAGCTGGAGCTTCGACATGGATTACGCCAAACCCGCGGACGTTGTCGCCTCGATGATTGATGTCAGTTTGAAAAAACTGGCACTTGCCCCAAGTGACCTGCTCATTCGTGGCGCGCTCTCGGGTGCGTTGCTGGGCGCCGCCACCAGCCTGGCCTTTATGGGCGCCGTCACGACCGGCCAGCCGCTGGTCGGCGCGATCATTTTCCCCGTCAGTCTCATCATCATCGTGCTTCTCGGACTGGAACTTGTAACCGGCAGTTTCGGCTTGCTGCCGCTCGCACGCCTCGAAGGCAAGGCCAGCTGGAGTGAGATCGGCGTGAATTGGTCGTGGGTATATCTCGGAAATCTTCTCGGCAGCATCGTCTATGGCGGCCTGCTCGCGATCGCTCTCACCAATATGGGCAAGGTCGAACCCGCGGGCATCGCAGCGCGCATCGTCAGCATCGCCGAAGCCAAGACGGTGGCCAACGAGGCGATCGGCCTCGCAGGAATGGTCAGCGTTTTCGTCAAGGCCGTCCTTTGCAATTGGCTGGTTTGTCTCGGCGTCGTTATGGCCATGACGACCAGTTCGACGATCGGAAAGATTGTCGCGACCTGGATGCCCATCTTCATGTTCTTCGCGCTCGGATTTGAGCACGCGGTCGTCAACATGTTCATCATTCCCACCGGCATGATGCTCGGCGCCAAGGTGAGCTTCTACGAGTGGTGGGCGTGGAATCAAATTCCGGTAACGCTCGGCAATTTTGTCGGCGGCTTCGCCTTCACCGGCCTTGCTCTCTACGCGACCTTCAGGCCGGCGAGCCAGTCCATACCGGCGCCGTCGGTGCTGGCGCCCCAAATTCCCGCTGAATAACTAACGGCATCGTTGCGCACAATGAAACTAGAAACTCTCCCAGTCGACTTCACCGAAGAGCAGAAACGCTACCTCGAGGGTTTTGCTACCGGCCTGCAGATCAGCAAAGTCGGACGTGGCCTGGCTGGCACCGCCCCTGGCAAGAGCAGCGCCGCCGAGCCCATCGGGCCTGACGCCGCGCACTTCAAGGCGCAGGACAGGGTACTGGCGTCGGGCAAGAAGCTGGCCGATCAGGAAAGGTTCAAACGCGAGGAGCATCCGTTCGATGCCTATCCGCGATTAAAGCAACAGGCGCTGACCAACGCGCCGCCACCGCCGGCGGATAATTTTCGCTGGCGCTATTATGGCCTGTTTTACGTCGCACCGGCGCAGGATTCCTATATGTGCCGCTTGCGAATCCCCAACGGCGTGCTCAAGCACTGGCAGTTCGCCGGGATGGCCGATCTTGCCGAACGCCTGGGCGGGCCGTTTTGCCATGTCACGACCCGCGCCAACCTGCAGCTGCGTGAAATTCCGCCGAAGAACACGGTCGCCCTGATCGAGGGCATTCAGGACCTCGGTCTCTGCTCGCGCGGTTCGGGCGCCGACAACATTCGCAACGTCACGGGCACGCCAACCGCGGGGATCGATCCGCAGGAATTGATCGACACCCGCGAATACGCCCGCGAATGGCACTTCCACATTCTCAACGACCGCTCCCTGACGGGATTGCCGCGCAAGTTCAATGTCGCGTTCGACGGTGCGGGCAAGATCGCGGTGCTCGAGGACACCAACGATATCGCGTTTGCGGCCGTGGAAGTGAAGGACGGCTTCGGTGTCGAACCCGGCGTCTGGTTTCGCCTCGGGATTGGCGGCATCACCGGCCACAGGGATTTTGCCAAGGCGACCGGCATTATCGTCAGGCCGTCGGAGGCGACGAAGGTCGCAGACGCCATTGTCCGGGCGTTCATCGACACCGGCGACCGCACCAACCGCCTCAAGGCGCGCATGAAATATGTCATCGACGGAATGGGAATGGAAAAGTTCCTGGTTCTGGTCGAGGAAAAGTTTGGCCACGCCTTCACCCGCGTGCCGGCGGAGGCCCTGGTGCCACGCCCGGCCTTCGATCGCATGGCACATATCGGCGTGCACCGGCAGAAGCAGGAAGGTCTCAACTGGATCGGCGTTTCATTGCCGCTCGGCAAGGTAACCTGCGAGCAGATGCGTGGCCTGGCCAAAATCGCTCGCGATCTTGGCGATGGTGAAATTCGCCTGACGGTTTGGCAGAACCTGCTGATATCTGGCGTCCGCGACGAGAATGTGGGCCTTGCTGTTGCGACCATCGAGGCGATCGGGCTCGCGGTGAAGGCGTCGCAAATCCGCGCCGGCCTGATCGCCTGCACCGGCAATGCCGGATGCAAGTTCGCTGCCTCCGACACCAAGCGCCACGCCGCAGCGATCGGCGACTGGTGCGATCCGCGGGTCGAAATTGACACGCCGCTGAATATCCACCTGACAGGCTGCCATCACTCCTGCGCCCAGCACTACATCAGCGATATCGGGCTGATCGCCGCCAAGGTTCCGGCCGGCGAGGAGGACGACACGGTTGAGGGCTACCACCTGTTCGCGGGCGGCGGTTTCGGCCCCAATGCCGATATCGGGCAGGAGGTCTATCGCGACCTCACAGCGGAGGACACACCGAAGACGGTTGAGAAGCTGCTCAAGGCGTATCTCGCGCATCGCACATCGCCTGACGAAACATTTCTTACATTTGCGCGCCGCCATGACGGCGAGACGCTGCGCAAGCTTGCCGATGCGGAGACTTCCACATGAACCAGCTGACGCCTCCGCCAAGGGTCGAGATCATTCCCTCGAGCGCGCCGTTTTCGGAGGCGCAGCGCTCGTGGCTGAATGGCTTCTTTGCCGGGCTGTTCACCGATGGTCCGACACCGCTTTCGGCCGAGCAGGGCGCCGCCGTGATGCAGGGCCCCACCGGTGACGGTGACGACGGCGAAGCTCCCTGGCACGACCAGACCATGCCAATCGCGGACCGCATGAAGCTTGCGGAGGGACGGCCGTTGCGCCGGCGCATGATGGCCGCGATGGCGCAGCAGGATTGCGGCCAATGCGGCTATGACTGCCACAACTATTCCGAGGCGATCGCGAGCAAGGCGGAAGCCCGCCTGAACCTGTGCGTACCCGGCGGCAAGGAAACCGCCCGGATGCTGAAGTCGCTCTACGAGGAACTGGACAAGGCGCCGGCGGCCACGCCCAGCGCGCCGGCAGCCCCGGCCGCGGTGACGCCGGCGTCCACCGCCGAGCGAGGACGTTCACGCGATAATCCTGCGCCGGCGACGTTCGTGTCGAGGCGCCTGCTCAACAAGCCCGGCTCGGAAAAGGAAACCTGGCACATCGATTTCGACCTCAGCGGCTGCGGCCTCGACTATGTCGTCGGCGATTCCTTCGGCATCTTCGCGTGCAATGACCTTGGCCACGTCGACCAGATCATTGCCTTGCTCGGCGCTTCCCACACAACCAAGGTGCGAGGCAAGACGCTGCGCGAAGTCCTGACCGACGAGGTATCGCTGGCGCCCGCGCCGGATTCGCTGTTCGAGCTGATTTCCTTCATCACGGGCGGCGCGCAGCGCGAGAAGGCGCGCGCGCTGGCGCAAGGAGACGATCCCGACGGGGACGCCGCCACGCTCGATGTCATGGCGGCATTGCAGAAATTCTCCGGAGTGCGTCCGCATCCCGAAGCGTTCGTCGAAGCGCTGGAGCCGATGCAGCCGCGGCTCTATTCGATCTCCTCGTCGCACAACGCTACCCCGGGCAAGCTGTCGCTGACCGTGGACTGCGTGCGGTACATGATAGGCAAGCGCAAGCGGCTTGGCCTGGCTTCAACATTCCTAGCCGAACGGATCCAGCCCGGCGATCAGGTGAAGGTCTATGTCCAGAAGGCACACGGATTTGCGCTGCCGCAGGATCCAAAGGTGCCGATCATCATGATCGGGCCCGGAACCGGCGTTGCGCCATTCCGGGCATTCCTGCTGGACCGCAAGGCCACCGGGGCTCCTGGCAAAAACTGGCTGTTCTTCGGTCACCAGCGCAGCAGCTGTGACTTCTTCTATGCCGACGAGTTGAACGCCATGAAAACCGCCGGGCTCCTGACGCGGCTGTCGCTGGCGTGGTCGCGCGACGGCGACAAGAAATTCTACGTGCAGGACCGCATGCGCGAGGTCGGGCGTGAATTGTGGTCGTGGCTCGCCGAGGGCGCGAACCTCTATGTCTGCGGCGACGCCAAGCGAATGGCGAAAGACGTCGAACGCGCGTTGGTGGATATCGTCGCGCAGCACGGCGCACGTTCAACCGACGAGGCGGTCAGCTTTGTCTTGGAACTCAAGAAGAAGGGCCGGTTCCAGCAGGACGTCTACTGACGGCCGGAACCGGTTCCAGTTGAGGAAAATTTGAACGAATAAAATTCCCGGCCGTATCCGTCGTGGAGAATTTTTGCCTGCGACTGGAGTCTGCCGGAGCATTGGTATCGCTATTTTTCCGGCCGCCTTGCATCCAGCCGTGAACGGTATTGCTTATCGTCGATGCTGGGTTGGAGATCGACGATGCGGGAACTCTCGGCGGAAGCCCGCCTTCACCTTTACGCGCGTTCCCTGTCCCGAAAAACCGGGACAGGATTTCATGCGGCTGCACTATATGGCGCGTTCGCCGTCATCGCGGCCATTTTGTTCGGCACGCTATCGGTTCACCCGTTCTAGGTCCGATTCATCTCGCCTTCTTGAACGGCGCCACCTCGATGCCTGCGTCCTTCAACGCCTTGCGGACGCCGCGCGCGATATCGACGGCACCCGGTGTGTCGCCGTGAACGCAAACCGTGTCGGTGCGCATCTTGATTACTTTGCCGGTGACTGAGACGACAGCGCCGTCTTGCACCATCCGCACCACGCGTTCAGCGATCTGCTTCGGGTCATGCAGCACTGAGCCGGGCTTCTTGCGCGAAACCAGCATGCCGTCGTCATCATAGGCGCGATCGGCGAACACCTCGTGCACCATCGGCAAGTTTGCCGCTTCGCCTGCCTGCACCAGCTTGGAATTGGCAAGCACGACAAAGATCAGATTGGGATCGACCGCCTTGATAGCGGAGGCAATCGCACGGGCGGTCGTCTCTTCCTCGCAGGCGACGTTCGATAGTGCGCCATGTGCCTTGACATGGGTGACCTTGTAGCCGGCCATGGTCGCGATCGCCTGCAGCGCGCCGATCTGGTAGGCGACGAGATTTTCGATCTCGGAGGCTTTCATGCCGTAGAACGGCCGGCGGCCGAATCCATGAATGTCACGGTAGCCGGGATGCGCGCCAACGCTGACGCCGCGGGCCTTCGCCAGTTCCACCGTCTTGCGCATGGTGTCGTAATCCCCGCCGTGAAAGCCGCAGGCGACGTTCACCGAGGTGGCGACGTCGATCATGGCGGCATCATTACCCATTTCCCAGGCACCAAAGCTCTCGCCGAGATCGCTGTTAAGATCGATTGTTTTCATGTTTCTCGTCCGCTTGCTGGTTGGGCGTGGCCCGGATCAATCAATACATCGGCAGACGACGAAATCTGCCACGTTCTGGCGTCGACCGCACTGACGGCGGCGCCGGCGACATTAGCATCCTGCAGCGCCTCGATGTTGAGTTCAAAACTCTCGACCGGACGAAGGCGGTCGGGCAGGGTGCGCAGCAGTTCGGCGAATTTGCGCGCCTCGGCTTGCGCTTCGGCCATGCTGACCGCCTTGAACCTGAAGGCGGTTCCGGCCGCAATCTGCGCGAACCGCCCAAAATCGGCTGTTATCACGGTCGCGATCTTGGGATAGCCGCCGCTGGTGCCGCGGTCCGACATCAGGACTATCGGCTGGCCGTTGCCGGGCACCTGAATGCTGCCATTCACGGTACCGTCGGACACGATATTGTGGCCGTGCAGATGTCTCATGCCAGGGCCTTCCAACCGGTACCCCATACGATCGCTGGTCGCCGATATCTTCCACTCACTGTCCTGAAACAATTTTATATCGTCGTCATCGAATTCGTCGTCTTGCGGACCCATGACCACGCGGATCGGCCCGGCCACCGCGGTGGGAAGCTCGATCCGCCGCTCGGCGGCGCCGCTCCCAGCCGCCGCCTGCAATTCGTCGCCGGCCTGCAGCGGGCGAGGATAGGGGCTGCCGAGCCCGGCGCGTGCATTCACCGCGAGGCTGCCAAACATTGGCTCACCCGCAATACCGCCCTCGATCGCGAGGTAGCTGAAAGACCCGCCACGCGCCATTCCGAGCTTCAGGGTCTCGCCATCTGCGATCGTGACGGATGTATTCCATGCAACCGCCCGACCCGCGACGTCGGCACTGCGCGGTGCGCCCGAAAGCGCTACGCGAACGGCGCCGTCGCGCGCAGTGAGCGCAGCGCCGAGCGGACCGATCTCGACCCCCGGGGCGAACAATGCGTTTCCGACGAGGCAATTCGCGGCAGCCAGCCCAAGCCGATCCATCGCACCGCTCGGCGTCAGACCGTAACGCTGGGCACCGAAGCGTCCGCCGTCCTGCACCGAACTTGCGGGGCCAATGGCCGAAATGACGAGTTTACTCATGCGGCCATCAATTCCGCGACGATCTCGCCGTGCTCTGCGGCGCGATCCTGATCCGAAAACGTCTTGGCATCGATCACGGAAAACGTCACGCGATCGCCGGGTTCCAGAAGGAAGATTGGATCGCGATGCAATTGGTAGGTCCTGACGGCGGTGCGGCCCAACAAATGCCAGCCGCTGGGGCCGGCCAGACATTGCACGCCGGTCTGCACGCCACCGATCGAGATCGTCCCGGCAGGTGTCAACAGGCGTGGATTTTGTCGCCGCGGCATATGAAGCGACTGCTGCAGGCCGCTGAGATAGGACCAGCCCGGCGTAAAGCCGATCATGGCGACACGGTAGTCGCCGGCGATGTGCCGGGCAACGATTTCATCGGGCGTCGTGCCCAGCGTCTTGGCGACATCCTCAAGATCGATGCCATGCTCGCCGCCATACACCACGGGAATTCGCCAGCGCCGCGTGCTTTCCGTGAGCGGAACCGGCTGTTGCGCAAGCTCGACGAGTTTCCTGCCCAGCGTATCGAAGTCGATCCGGGTCGGATCGTAGTGAACCAACAGGGAGCGATAGGTCGGGACGGTTTCGGTCACGCCGGACACCGGCTCACGCGCAAGCGTGCGGTCGAGCGCCAGCACCCGCCGGTTCGCGGCGTCATCGATATTGCGGCTGAATTCTACCGTGATGGCGCTGTCGCCACTCGGCAAGAGGCGGGGTGGGGAGGGTGTCGCGGCCATGGCCTCATGACAGTTCGGTTGGCATCCTGCTGTAGCGCGTTTTGCTGCGGAGTGGAATTCGCTTTGAGAAATAAGCCTGCGGGTTCAATAAATTAATCTGGAGTTGCGTGATAAGGTGCGCTGATCACTAAGTTGCGATTCATGATTTTGGCGGCAGGCCGCGACAGCCCTTGACGCGATGGCCGTGCCCCGCAAGATGCCGGCCCGATCCATCCCCACCGGAGTTGTTTTTTCGATGTCCCTGACCCCCGAAGCGATCGCGACGCTTTCCCGCGTTTCCACCGCCACCATCACCACGGTCCTTCTCAAAAAAGGCCTGCGAAACGTCTGGATGCGGGGTACCCGCCCGCTGCGGCCGGGACAAAAGCGGCTGGTCGGGCCGGCTTTTACATTGCGTTTCGTGCCCGCGCGGGAAGATCTGGCGACGCCGGAATCGTGGTCGTCGCCGATTTCGACCCGAACGGCGATCGAAGCCATGCCTGCGGGCTGCATTGCGGTGGTCGACGCCATGGGTGTCACCGATGCCGGCATTTTCGGCGATATTTTGTGCGCACGCATGGTCAAGCGCGGGGTCGCGGCGCTGGTCACCGATGGCGTGGTGCGCGATCTCGAAGGCGTGCTTGGAACCGGCCTGCCCGTTTGGTGTGACGGCTACGCCGCGCCGCCCTCGGTCGCCGGACTGACATTCGTCGGTTGGGGCGAGCCGGTCGGTTGTGGCGGCGTTGCCATCTTCCCGGATGACATTATCGTCGCCGATCAGGACGGCGCCGTCGTGATTCCAAAGGCGTTTCTCGACCTCATTCTGGCCGAAGGCGCCGAGCAGGAGCGGATGGAGGCCTGGATTGTCGAAGAGGTCAACAACGGTGCGGTGCTGCCCGGCCTCTACCCCATGAACGCCGAGACCAAGGCGCGCTACGCGGCCTCGAAAAAATAATGGCAATGCCGAACGGAGTGATCGCAGGAGGACGCTTATGGAAATCCATCTCGCCGGTTCTCGGCCGACACGCCGGGCGCCCAAGGAGTATTTCACCGGCACGGTCTGGCAGGACCCGATCGTCGCCGCGCCGGCGCCGGCGCGGGTTGTTGCGAACCGCGTGTCCTTCGAACCGGGCGCGCG
Organism: uncultured Alphaproteobacteria bacterium; assembly: GCA_963742085.1. Taxonomy (GTDB): domain Bacteria; phylum Pseudomonadota; class Alphaproteobacteria; order Rhizobiales; family Xanthobacteraceae; genus Bradyrhizobium. The sequence goes on from CAVUKM010000015.1 coordinate 60,890, forward strand.
GACAAACTGGCATTCGCATCCGCTTGGCCAGACGCTGTATGTCGTCGCAGGCGTGGGACGCGTTCAGACCAAGGGCGGGCCGGTGCGGGAGATCCGGCCCGGCGACGTCGTCTGGATTCCGCCGGGCGAAAAACATTGGCATGGTGGCTCTCCGACCAGCGGCATGACCCACATCGCGATGCAGGAATTGCTCGACGGAAGTTACGTGACCTGGATGGAACCGGTCGCCGACGCGGAATTTTCCGCGAAGCTTGGCGAATAGGCGGCGGCGCGCCCTCAGTTCAGCCGGCTCCAGGTTTGGCCGCCGCAGAACATGCCTCCAAAGGCGCAGCCCTGAACCCGCAGGGTGTCCGAGCCTTTCAACGCGATCGTGGAGTTGTAGGTACTACCGGTGTTCGGGTCGAAAATCCGTCCGCTCCATTTGGCATCCTTGCCGGGCTTCATGTTGATGAGAACCTGCTCGCCGTTCTTGTTCGACTTCGAATCCACGGAGTATCCGCAGAGGTTGGCGCCGCATTGCTCGATCCTGACCTTGCCCTCTTTCTCTTCGGTCAGCCAAACGCCAAGCGGCGAATTCGCCGATTGAGCGGTCGGGGCGGCGGGCGCCGATGGAGGAGCGGTCGCAACAACCGGGGGCGTTACAGGTTTGGCGACGGGGGTTTCGTCCTTCTGAAGCGGCGGTGAGGGCGCGGCGGCCGGCGCCTGGGGCGGTGTCGAAGTGTCCGTCGGCGCAACCTTGACGGTCGCCATCGAAGGCACAGGTGAATCCTTGGTGGCGGGCGCGGCGGCTGGTTCGGTTGGCGCTGCTGTGGCGGGTGTTTGCGGATCGATTTTCGCCTGCTCGGGCGTCTGCTTGCCTGAGACGTCCTGATCGTTGCGCGAGCGCTTCTTGCTTTGTCGCCCGGTATTGTCAAAGACGCCGGGTATCGAGACCGTCCCGCGATCGGGATCGATACGAATGGTCCGTCCGTCATATTCGAATGTGTACTGAGCCTGAGCGGCCGTATTCGCCACTAACAATGCGGCGATTGCAAAAAGGCATTTCATACTCACCTCCTGAGCGGGCGGAGCTGTTGTCCCGATCCTGCGCGTCGGCCATTCTGCAAACGTGAGCTACGTCACGTTCATCGCATGAGTTGCGAGCCGGTTGTTTTTGGTTCAACGCAGCTTCGGTCGGCAATCCAGTTAGGGATCGCGCGTACGGTATTAAAGGCAAGCCGCGACATCGCATTGCGGCCAGCAGGCCCCTCTCCGCAAAGTCGACTGGCCCTTTCCGGATGTACCGTAGATAGACTTCCCGCCAATTCCAGCCTATGAGACCCGCCGCGGGGAGGAGATCGCGACCGTGACTATCTCGATGCACCAATCGTCCGTTGGGGTCTTCACCCATTTTCTAGGCAGTCTCTCCGATCTGCTTGACCATGCGGCCGCTCATGCCGAGTTGCGAAAAATCGATCCCTCGATTCTCCTCAATGCGCGCCTCTATCCGAATATGTACAATCTGACGCGCCAGGTCGGAGAAGCCAACAGGCACGCGGTCCTCGCCTGCGCTCTGCTGGCGGGGGTTGATCCGCCGGCATTTCCGGATACCACGCCCGACATAGCCGAACTCAAGGCGCGCATCGCGGCCGCGAGGGATTTCGTGGGGAGCATAAGACCCGCACAAATCAACGGCACTGAAGAGAAGGAAGTCGTCTTCACGTTTCGCAACGGTTCGACGCGAAAATTTGACGGCCGCTCCCTGCTGCTGACTTTCAGCGTGCCGCAGTTCTTTTTTCATGTAACGACGGCTTACGATATCCTGCGCCATTGCGGCGTTGATCTCGTCAAGAAGGATTTTCTGGGAAAGCCGAATCGCTAGGAAGACCGGGTCTGGCGCCGTCAAGTTCCGGAGGATCGACCGCGCTATATCTCCCCGTCATCGTTCCGAACCATATTGGCCGCAGAGGCGCGCCCGGTCATTTCACTCTTGAGCGTCTCAAATCGCTCTCGCGCCTCGCGCTCGCGATCGTCGACGAACCCGATTGCGGCATCCGCCGACATCGGTCCGCTGCTCATCGGCCGTGAATTTTCGCCGATGGTCTCGTCCACAAAATAGTGGTCATCGCCGTCGCGGCGCACGGTCCATTTGAAACGTATGCCTTCCATGGGACCCGGACCGAGTTTCGAATAGCCGTCAGCCTCAACCTGTTCCGCGGGTACAGGTTTTGCTTCAACCGGAGCCTTTTCAGGCTCGCGATGGGATGACGGGTGATCGAGGATGCTGGCGATGGTCGCCAGCGCATGATCGGTTGGGTCGCTCTGACTCAATATTGCAATCTCCAAAAGTATCGCTTTGCGCCGGAAAGGAATCCCGCTGTCCGCGCCAATACGCCTTCCTCGTCCCCGAATGCGGCTGAGTTTTGTCGATTTACGCGCAAACCGGCGGTATTTTCGCCTTCCAGGGCCGCTCCTGTTCGAGCTGGGCCGCCACGCGGAACAACGTCGCCTCGTCGCCGAAGCGTGCGGCGAACATCATTCCGAGCGGCAATCCGGCGGCACTCCAAGCCAGCGGCACCGACATCGCCGGCTGGCCAGACATGTTGAACAGGGAGGTTGCCGGCATATAGCGCCGCAGGATCGGTGAAATATGCGACAGGTCGCATGACATCGGATTGATTTCGCCAATCCGCAGGGGCGGCGAGCAAAGCGTCGGGCAAAGAAACAGGTCATAAGTCTCAAAGAAGCTTGCCAGGCCACGCGAAATGCGGAACGCGGCGAGTTGCGCCCCCGTATAATCAATCGCGGTGGTCTTGCTCGCATTGTGCGCGGTTGCAAGCGTCAGGATCTCGAAATCCTGGTCCGTCATGGCGCGGCCGAACTGCTGTTCGGCCAGCCGCACCGCGAGCCCTGTGGTGGCACTGACGATGGTCGCCATCACGACCGCCGGATCGGCGGCCAGGGCCGGCGCGCCTTCTTCGACATGATGGCCAAGACCCGCCAGCAGGTTGGCGACCTCCCGAACCGCTGCCGCAATTTCGGGATCGATGGTGTCGCCATAGGGTGATTTGTCGGTAAAGGCGATGCGCAGCCGGCCGGGATCGCGACCGACTTCCTCGGCGAAGGGCCGCTCCGGCTTTGGCGCCACATAAAGGCTCGACGGTTCGGGTCCGTGAATGGCATCGAGCATCACAGCACTGTCGCGCACGCTGATGCTCAGCACATGACCGCAGGATAATCCGCCCCAACCCTCGCCGCGCTCGGGACCGATCGGATTGCGTGCGCGGGTCGGTTTCAATCCGAATACGCCTGATGCAGAGGCCGGAATACGTATCGAACCGCCACCGTCGCTCGCATGCGCAACCGGAACGATGCGCGCTGCAACGGCCGCACCGGCGCCGCCGGAAGATCCACCCGAGGAGTGTTCGATATTCCATGGATTTCGCGTCGGACCGAACAGGCGGGATTCCGTGGTCGGCATCAATCCGAATTCCGGGCTCGAGCTCTTGCCGAAGATCGTCAGGCCCGCGTCGAGGAAGCGCCGGGCGAGGGTGCCGGTATGGGCCGCTATATGGTCCTTGTAGAGGCTTGCACCCGACGTGGTGCGCGTGCCCTCGAGATACTCCAGATCCTTCAGCAGAAACGGCACGCCGGTGAACGGACCGTCCGGAAGTCCCTGGTCGATTTGTCGCCTTGCATAGTCGTAGTGCTTTACGACCACCGCGTTGAGCTTGGGATCGACTTTGGTGGTCCGCGCAATCGCCTCATCCAGCAATTCGCCGGCGCTGACCTGCTTATTTCGAACGAGGTCGGCAAGACCGACCGCGTCATAATTGCCATATTCTTTGAAGGCCATGGCCTTGCTCCGGGGTAACCGAGGCGCGTGAGCCGGCTGCTTCGCCGGCAACGGCCTCGGGCAATTGCTCCTCGATCAGCCGAGCACGTCCTGATTGATGACGTTCTGGCGTATCGGCTCGCCGTCGAGCGCGCTCAGGATGTTGCGCGCGGTTTGTTCGCTCATCCGGTCGACTGCTTCCCGGGTCACGCCCGCCACGTGGGGAGCAATGATGACATTGGGAAGCTCGAACAGTGAATGGGGAACGGCCGGCGGCTCCTGTTCGAAGACATCCAGCCCCGCGCCGGCGAGCTTGCCGGACGAAAGCGCATCGTAAAGCGCCGCCTCGTCGACAATTCCGCCGCGCGCGGTGTTGATCAGATAGGCCGAAGGCTTCATGCGCCTCAGCCGCGCTGCATTGAACATTCCGACCGTTTCCGGCGTCTTGGGGCAGTGGATGCTGACAAAATCAGCGCGTGGCAGCGCCGCATCGAGGTCGGCGACCGCCTGACAACCGGCGGCCTTGATCTCCTCGGACGATTTATAGGGATCGTAGATCAGGACACTCATTTCCATGGCGAGGCAACGCTTGGCGATTCGCGTCCCGATGCGGCCGAAGCCGACAATCAGGACCGTCTTGCCGAACAAATCGTAGGGCAGTTTGCCGAGCCGGGCGCTCCACTTGCCGTCCTTTACCAGCGCGTGCATCTCAACGGCGCGCTTGGCGAGAGTCAGCATCATGAACAGCGCCTGCTCCGCCACCGACGGGGAATTGGCGGTTCCCGCCACCATCAGCGGGATTTTGCGGCGGCTAAGCGCTGCGACATCGACGGCGTCGTAACCGACGCCGATCCGGGTCACGACCTTCATATCCTTCGAGGCATCGAGTTCCGGGTCACCAAAACGGGTGGCGCCGAGCGCAACGCCGTGAACCGGCGCATGCTCCTTCAAAAGCGCCTCGAAGTCCCGGGCCGAGATCAAGTTAGGAAATTCGACGAGTTCGATGTCGCCGCGTTCCCCCAGCAGGGCGCGCCCTGGCAACGACATCGATTCGGTGATGAAGATTTTCTTCTTGTTGGCCGACATTCCCGGTTCCCCGCCCAGACCCCTGGCCTTTCCTTCCTGTACCACCGTCAGGAGACAGCGCCGGCAATGCGTTTAGCAGGAGCCGATTGTTGTGGTCCACTGGCAATCACAGGTGCTTGGGGCGCAGGCTCGGCCCGCGCGGCGGTAGACTTGCCTGCGGCGAAAACGATAATGTGCGGATTCGCTGGGAGAGCGCCGTTACCCTACCAATATCGCCCAAGGAGGCCCCGCAAATGATCAGCCCGACACCGGCCGCGCGCGTGCAACCGAAATTGCGCCTTGCGCTTGGGGCATTGGTTGTCACGCTTCTCTGCATCCCCCAGGCGGCAGATTCGCAAGGGCTCGTCAAGGGAGTCCAGCAAGGAGCCGAGGCCGGTAACAAGGCGGCAGGGCCGGTCGGCGGCGTGCTGGGGGGCGCAATCGGCGGGGTGGTTGGCGTGTTTACCGGCGTGCTCGGTGTCGGCGAAGAAAAAGGGCAAGCCGCCCCGGCAAAGGAGGCCAAACAAACCGGTTCCTCGAAAACCGCCAAGGCCGTCAAGGGCGCGAAGGCACCCGCTAACCCCGTGGTGCTGACGCAGCCGGGCCAGCCGGAGCTGACCGCCGAACAGATCGTCGCTAACAGTGATGCGTACATCGACCGGATCAAAGCCGAATTGAATCTGACGCCCGAACAGGAAAAGAACTGGACCGCATTCAACAGCGCGATGCACTATCTCGGCCACAACGGCGCCGACCGCCTCAATCTTCGAATTGCACGCGCCAAGCGCGATCCACCGGATGACATCGTCGAGCAGATGCGGAATGAAGCCCAGTTTCTCAACGATCGCGCCGTGGATCAACGCGCCGTCGCCGATGCGGCCGAACCGCTCTATATGAGCCTCGACGACAAGCAAAAGACCATCTTCATTCAGGAAATGGTGCGCCTGAGCCACGAGCGTGGGCTTGACTAGGCGATAAATGTGCCGGCGCTGACATTGGCGCTTGGCCAGTGCGCCGCCCGCGGATAGCCGGGCACACAGGCCCTGGGGTAGGTGGAAGGCGAGGCACCCGGCTATCCTGCCGCAGCGGTGCGGCCCCTCAACTCCTCATGCAATATTGAAGAAAAGCTGGCCGCTTCGCGCCCGAGATATGGCCGGGTCATGACCTTGTCGGGATTTGGCCTGAGGAGCGGGTCCGACCAGGACATTGCTGCCAGTGGTCGCTGGCAGCGATGTCGCACAATGGAACGGCCCTAGGTTTTCGGGAAATTCAGCTCCACCCCGATGCCATCGGGATCGTAAAGGAAAAATTGCGTATCGCCCGTGCGAGGTACAATGCTCTCACGGAATTTGACGTTCCTGGACTGCAAACGCTTGCGCACCCCGTCGACGTCGGTCGCCGCAAAAGCAATATGGTCGAGGCGGCCGGTGTCCTCGTATTTCCTTTCGGTGCCGCGCACCACGATGCCCTCGCGTGGCTTGCGCGTGCCCATCAGATGCACGGTGGCTACCCCGCCGGAATAGAGCCAATAGCCGGGGAAATCGAGCGGCGGGCGGTCGCCATTCTCCAGGCCGAGCACATCGCAGTAGAAGTCCTTGGTGCGCTCAAGATCCGCTGGTTCGATCGTGTAGTGTTGCAGTCCGCCGAGCGGCATGTTCTTTCTCCTTGAGAAGAAGGTGAGGTCGGTGCCCGTCACCCGGGCGCCGACGGATTTGAAGGGCCTCTTTCAGGCGGTAACCGCCAGTTCCCTGTCGATCTGCTCGATCGATTTGCCCCGGGTCTCGATCCCGAAGAAATAATACACCGTGCCGGCCATCAAGAACCAGCCGCCGAGATAAACGAAAGCGAGAGGAATTTCAGGTAAAGGCACGTCTGGCTTGAGATAATTGCCCGAACCGACGATCAATGCGAGGCCCACCGGCCCGATGATCTTGCCGATGCCACCGAAGCCATAGGCCGACCCCATGCCCGAGGTCCGTAGATGCGAGGGCCAGACTTCGGCCGCATAGGGGCCTACGATCGCAAACCCGCCGTCGGCGAAGAAGAACGCGACTGCCAGGAGCAGCCAGAACGCCGATACCCCCATCAACATGGCGTCGTAATTGTACCCGGCGATAATGGTCAACAGCCCCGCACCGAAGCCCAGCAGGCCGCCCGCATTGCGCCGGCCCATCAGCTCGGAGAAAAACGAGAATGACAACCGTCCGACGAAGCCGAAGACGCTGAGCAGGATCATCATCTTGGCGGCTTCCTGAGGCGTGACTTTCAGCAACACCACAAACAGTGCCGGCGCCCATAGCGTGATGCCGTAGACGCCAGTCTGCGCGCCGGCATTGCCAAGCCAGGAAACGCACAGGCTCCGGGGGTATTTGAAGAGGTCGAGCCAGTTGCTCCTGATAATCGGGCCGGCGTCGGCGGCGGTGGGCAGAGGTAGTGCCGCCGGCGCCATCTGCAGCGCCCAGCCAAGCGATTTGCGCGCTTCCTCGTAGCGGCCCTGACGGCACAGCCAGCGTGGCGACTCCGGGACCCAGACGCGGACCAGCAACACGAGCAGTGCCGGCAGCACGCCGACGGCGAACAACAGCCGCCACTCGCCGCTGCCGACCAGCGAGCCCAGGACAGCGCCGAGACCGACGCCGAGCGGGATAACGCAGGTCACGAGACCGCCGACCCAGCCGCGCTTGGAGGAGGGCATGAATTCCTGCACCAGCGGCAGATCCACGCAATAGAGCCCGCCGACGCCGACGCCGACGAAAAAACGCATCACGGAGAGGTAGATCCAGCCGTTGTCCGGCGTGAAGTACAACAGGCCGGTCGCAACGGAGAAGTTCAGCACGGTGCCGATAAAGACCTTGCGACGGCCGATGCGGTCGGCAAGCCAGCCCCAGACATAGGCGCCCATGATCGCGCCGATGCCGGAACTCATCAGCACCGTGGCGGACTGGCCGAAGGTCAGCTTCCAGGGCCCTATCAGGAAGGCAAGCACAAATCCGATCAGGAAGTAGTCGAAGAATTCGAGCGCATCGCCGATGATGGCCGCAATGAGGATCTTGATCTGGTTAGCGGTCAGAGTCGTGCGTCGATCGAGTACCTCGAACATGGCGTCTTTCCCTTGGCGCATATTCGTCTCGGGCCGGGGTCGCGCCTACGCACCGGCGGTAACGGGAAGGCTACCTTCACCGTACTGCGAGCGGAAGCCCGCCGGGACGCGGGGTACCCGCGCAAAAAAGACGATTGGCTCCTTCGGTTTCCGATTTTTTGCCGCAAGTACCCGGCGTTGATCGGGAGGCCGGAACCTATCTACCCCTAATTGAAAGCATATGTGGGCTCACGCCAAACGCCGCAAAAGACTGGCAAAAATGAGCTACGACGTCTGATCTGCTCGAACGGGAACAGCAGCGGCCAATTTATTTAAGGTTTGGGATTAGCCTCGCTGCGAGTGGGGATGAAGGTCAACGCCGATGGAAGAGAAGCGGAAGTACCAGCGGACCGAAATCAACGAACCGGCCTACGTGTCGTCGGCGGGCTCGGTCATGAGCTGCATGGTACGAAATATCTCGCCGGAGGGCGCCGCCATCGATGTCGAGAATCCTGCCTTCGTGCCTCCCCATTTTCGCCTGGTGATGGCGAGCGACTCCTCAATCCACGAATGCAGGATCGTGTGGATACAGCAAAAGCGGATTGGCGTGACTTTCGGCGCAATGCCGCTAGGCAACGCAACGGTCGAGTGAGTCCGGTAGCCCACCGCTGAAACAGGCTTGCCGCCTGCCAATCCCCGCTTATGACCAACTAGACCATTTTGAGTCGGGCAAAGAGCCAGGCTTTGACCTGGTCCATGACCAGGGCAAGGACGATAGCTGCGATCAAAATACCCGCGACAACCGATGGCGCAAGCGGCGCCATCATGATTCCGCCAAGCGCCAGCGTGCCGACGATCAAGCCGTCAACGATACTTGAAAGGACGACCAGCGGGCTCGGCCGCGATGACCAGATGCGTTTTCGCTCGCGGACGACATAGAACACGGCCTGGCCGTTGCATGCCAGCGTGACGAACGTCATCGTGCGCAGCGAGTCGATGTCGAGATGCATCACCCTCGAACCAAATACCAGTATGCCCGCGCAGAACGCGAGATCGCAAAGTCCGATGATAATGCCGACAATGGTCAGATGATCGATCCGCCAGGAGTTAGGCATGGGCGAGGGACGAACATTGTCGGTTGTTGACGACATCGCGAGAAAATCACCCGTGATCATCGAAATGACCATGAGCATCGGTGTGAGGATCGCGTGCTTGGTCAATATCAGACCAAATCCGAGAAACAGCACCTGCCGCGATTTCTGAACGATCGACCGCAGCGCGTAGGTCAGGATACGCTGGAACGTGATCCGGCCTTCCCGAACCGAGGCGACAATGCCGGCAAGCCCGGGCTTCGTGAGGACGATACCCGCGGCCGACTTGGCGACGTCGGTGGCCGATGACACCGCTATGCCGATCTGGGCCTGACGCAGCGCGGGGGCATCATTCGCACCATCACCGCACATGCCAACGGTGTGGCCGCCGTTCTGAAACGCCTTGACGAGGCGAAACTTGTCTTCGGGCAGGACGCCCGCATAGACCGAGAAGTCCTCGGGGCCAAGCGAATCGCTAATTCCGCCCGGTGGACAGACGGCGCCGGTCAACCCAACAGCGTCCGCGACAAACGCGGCGGTCGTCGCGGCGTCTCCCGTCACCATGACGGTGTGAACCCCAAGCGCGCGCAATTGATCGATCATTCCCTTTAAATCGCTTCGTGGCGGATCGCTAAGCGCCACGAGTCCAATGATGCGCATGGCGCCGTCGCTCCCGATCGCGACCCCGAGAACCCTGTGACCAAGTTTTTCCAGTTCATTGGCGGCGAGTTCCGCCACCGGCGCGGATTGCGAGAGCCTGTGCACCGCGGCGAAAGCGCCTTTGACAATGCGAAGCGAATTGCCGTCATGACCGAGCGCGCGTGCCTCCGACATCTTGGTGGCGGGGTCGAACGGCGTGAAGCTGGTGACGGTAGGGAGGCCCGGATCGATTTGCGGTAAGTTCGTTTGGCGCAAGAATGCGGCGGCCCTTATGGCGGCATCGACGGGGTCCCGGCCGCCTTCGGCGCTGGCGAGCGCAGCGAGCGCAAGAACATAACCTTGATCGAAGCCGGGCATCGCCTGCACGGCGGCTACAGTGAGTTCGTTGCGCGTCAACGTGCCGGTCTTGTCGATGCAAAGGACGTCAAGACTGGCGGCTTCATCGACCGCGGAGAGGCGGGTCGGAAGCACGCCAACATGCGTCAGGGCCTGCGCGCCGATCGCCGTCGCAAGCGTAAAAGTCGCGGGCAGCGCCACAGGCACGGAGGCAAGAACGGAGATGAGCAACAGGGGAACGGCCTCCGTCAACGGCATCCCGATGTGGTAGGCGTAGACCATCAGCAGCACGGTAACGGCGCCGTTGAAGCCGGCAAGATTGCGCACAACCCGAAACACGGCCTTCTGCTGCGTGCTGACGACATAGGCCGTGCGGACGAGTTCAGCGGTGCGGCCAAATTTGGTGCGAACCCCGGTGGCGAGCACTTCCGCAATCGCTTCGCCGCGCTGAACCAGCGCGCCCGCATAGGTTTCGGCACATGGCCCGGCCTCGACCGGCAGCGACTCCCCGGTGAGCATGGATTGATCAAGCAGGATCGAACCCTCGCGAATACGAACGTCGGCGGCGACCACCACGCCGAGACTGAGCTTGACGATATCCCCGGGGACCAGTTCAACAGCAGGCAAAATCGTCCAAAGGCCGTTGCGCAGCACTGATGCTCTCAGTGCGAGCCCCGATTTGAGTGCGGCTATGGTCGCCTGGGCCCGGTTCTCGTGAAAGAAGCCGATGGCCGAATTAAAGATCAGAAGCGCGCCGATGATGGCAGCCTCGATATACTCGCCAAGCGCCAATTGAAGGACGATCGCGATCTCGAGCAGGATGGAAACCGGCGCGAGGAACTTGCTCAGAATCAAACGCAGCGGATGCACCGAGACATCGGGCGTGGCATTCGGGCCAAACTGGCCGAGCCGGCGCTGTGCCTCGGCGCCGGAAAGCCCCGTAATAGAAATTTCCATAGGTTTTGGGGGCAAAAGGCCGATCATTTGGGTTGAGTCAGGCTCTGCATAAGGCCTGTGGCTCAGGCTTCGTTTGATATCGCTCAATACCCGCCCGTTGATATCGCTCAATACCCGCCCGATCGAACAATGCCAAATTTTCCTCGGGCGAGAATAGCAGGTTTGCGGAGACGAAGTTGCAGCCTTTAGTGGACAATATCGACAGGAAACCGCCGGCAAATGGGCGGGCAGGCGAAGTAGCCGCTGCCACAGATGAGAGACCTCGCCCTGCCGTCACCCCGCCGGGCCTGCCGGCGACTATCCCTCTTGCGCCCGCGCCGAACAGGCGACGGTTCCTTGTCGCGCTACTTGCCATCGTTCTCGCGGCGGGAGGCGGTGGGGTCTATTGGTGGAAGCACTCCCATCCGCAATTGCCTCCCGGCATAAGCTGGGGAAATGGCCGACTTGAAGCCGACGAGATCGATATCAGCACGAAGTTTGCGGGCAGGATCGCGGAAATACGCGCCGAAATTGGCGACATGGTCACGGCGGGGCAAGTAGTCGCGCGCATGGACACCAGAGACCTTCAGGAGATGCTCAAGAAGTCGCAAGCGCAAGTGGAGCAATCGCGACGCCTGATCGAAGAGGCCCGGGCGAACCTGGAGCAACAGCTTGCGCAGCAAACGTTGGCTGTGCAGCAACTGGAACGAACCCAGAGCCTGCTGGCAAACGGCTGGGCGACAAAGGAACTGTTCGACCAGCGCAAACAGGCCCTCGACAGCGCAAACGCGGCAGTAAGCGCCGCAACCATCAGGGTCGCACAAGCCGAACGCGCGCTCGAAGCCTTTCAGCACGACGTCGGACTCACCACCGTCAACATCAATGACAATGACCTGGTGGCCCCGCGCGATGGCCGGCTGCAATATCGGCTGGCGAATATCGGCGAGGTGCTTCCGGCCGGCGGCAAGGTGTTCACGATGCTGGATATCTCATACGTTTACATGGACATCTACCTGCCGACTTTGGAATCAGGAAAGATCAAGGTCGGCACCGATGCACAAATCCTGCTCGACGCCTACCCGACCGAACCGATTCCGGCGAAAGTCTCCTTTATCGCGAGCCAGGCGCAGTTTACGCCGAAGACGGTGGAAACCCAGAGCGAGCGGGAAAAGCTGATGTTTCGGATCCGCGTGCGGATTGATCCGGAGCGGTCCCGCATTCACGCCGGATCGGTGCGCAGCGGATTGCCAGGGATCGCCTACCTCCGCGCCGATCCGAATGTCGCCTGGCCTGAGAACCTGCAAGGCTCGCCGTGACCGGGCAGAGCCGTTTCGTTGCCGTACTCGATGGCCTGACGCAAAGATACGGCAAGGTCACAGCACTGGATGATCTGACGATCAGCATACCGGCCGATTGCATGGTCGGGCTGATCGGTCCCGATGGGGTGGGGAAGTCCACGCTTCTCGGCATCGTCGCGGGCGCGCGTCAAAATCAATCCGGCAGTGCCACGATCCTCGGCGGCGACATCTCCGATGGCAGCCACAGGGCCGCGGTATGTCCGAGGATCGCCTATATGCCGCAGGGGTTGGGGAAAAATCTCTACCCCGACCTAAGCGTCCGCGAGAACATCGAGTTCTTTGGCCGGCTGTTCGGACAATCCCGCGACGAGCGCAATTGGCGCATCGCCGAACTGCTCGACAGCACGGGGCTGGCTCCATTTCAGGATCGGCCGGCGAAAAAACTGTCCGGAGGCATGCGCCAGAAGCTTGGCCTGTGCTGCTCGCTCATTCACGATCCCGATTTGCTCATTCTCGATGAACCGACCACCGGCGTCGACCCGCTGTCCCGCCGCCAGTTCTGGGAGCTGATCGAGCGCATACGTTCGCGCCGCTCGGGCATGAGCGTGATCGTGGCGACAGCGTATATGGAAGAAGCCGAGCGCTTCGACTGGCTGGCGGCGATGAATGGCGGAAAGGTTCTGGCAACCGGCTCTCCGGCCGAACTGAGGACGAGCACCGCGACCACAACGATCGAGGATGCATTCATTGCGCTACTCCCGGAAACGGAGCGCAACGGTTCGCAAGCTCTCCGGATACCGCCGCTTCGGATTTTCGACAACGAGCCGATAATCACAGCCCGCGACCTGACCCGCCGGTTCGGCGATTTCACCGCCGTCGACCGGGTAAACTTCACGATCGAGCGCGGTGAGATCTTCGGCTTTCTCGGATCGAACGGTTGCGGCAAAACCACGACCATGAAAATGCTGACAGGGCTGCTGCCGCCCTCGGCCGGCGAGGCGCTTCTGTTCGGAAAGGCGCTAGACGCGAGCGACATGAGTTCGCGCTATCGCGTCGGCTACATGTCGCAGTCGTTCTCCCTCTACACCGAGCTTACGGTGCGGCAAAACCTCGATCTTCATGCGCGTATTTTTCAACTGCCGGCGCAAAAGGCGGCGCTGCGGATCGCGGAACTGGTACGACAATTCGGCCTCGAACCTTATCTCGATCAGCACACGCTGGATTTGCCATTGGGAATTCGCCAGCGGCTTTCGCTGGCGATCGCCATCGTCCATAAGCCTGAGATACTCATCCTTGATGAGCCGACCTCGGGTGTCGATCCCCTGGCGCGCGACCGTTTCTGGGAAGCATTGATCGACCTCTCGCGCAATCAAGGCGTGACGATTTTCGTGTCGACCCACTTCATGAACGAGGCCGAACGCTGCGATCGGATATCGTTGATGGATTCCGGCCGCGTTCTGGCAACGGGAACGCCGGCGGAGCTGATCGCGGCCCGCGGCGCCGCTACCCTCGAAGAGGCCTTCATCGGCTATCTCGAAGCGGCAATGGGACCGCGCGCTTCCATGATCCGGGAATTCGCCAAACCGCACACCGTCCCTGATCAGGCGCGACCCACGACGCCAGATCATCCTGCCTTCAGCTTGCAGCGCTTGCTCGCCTATACGATCCGCGAGGCCCTTGAGTTATTGCGCGACCCGATCCGGCTCGGGTTCAGCTTGCTTGGAACGACGTTTTTGATGCTGGTCTTCGGATTCGGGGTTTCGACTGACGTCAACAACCTGTCGTTTGCGGTGCTCGATCGCGACCAAAGTCACGAAAGCCGCGCCTATCTGGAAGAACTCAGAGGCTCGACCTATTTCGTGGAAAAGGCGCCGCTCAGCACCTATGACGAACTCGACAGGCGCCTCAAGAGCGGAGACATTTCGGCCGCGATTGAAATCCCACCCAACTTCGGCGTCGATATCAAGCGCGGTCGTCCCGTCTGGGTCAGCGCCCTGATCGACGGCGCGATGCCGTTTCGCGCTGAAACCATCCGCGGTTATCTTCAGGGTATGCACCAATTATACCTGCGGGATCCGGCGGTGAAGACGACGCAAGCCGCCGCATCCCCGCCCGCGACCATCGAAACCCGGTTCAAGTACAACCAGGATTTCGACAGCATCTATGCGATGGTGCCTTCAACGATGTCGCTGATGCTCGCACTGTTTCCAGCGATCCTGATGGCGCTGGCGATTGTCCGGGAGAAGGAACTCGGCTCAATCATCAACCTTTATGTGACGCCAGTGACCCGGCTCGAATTTCTGATCGGCAAGCAGCTGCCCTATATCGCGGTGGCGATGGCCAACTTCACCCTGATGCTGCTGTTGGCGCTGTTCGTGTTCCAGATCCCGCTCAAGGGAAGCTTTCCAACTTTGCTCTCAGGGGCGGTGATCTATGTGACGGCGACGACTGGTTACGGCATGCTGATTTCAGCGTTCACGCGCACCCAGATCGCAGCACTTTTCGGTACGGCCATTTTGACCGTTGTGCCCGCAACGCAGTTTGCGGGCATGATGACACCGGTTTCGTCGTTGTCGATCGGTGCTCAAATCATGGGGCGCGGATTTCCCATGACCTATTTCGTGCCAATCAGCGTCGGTACCTTCACCAAGGGGCTCGGTTTCAGGGACCTCGGCGTTGATCTGCTCGCGCTGATCGTGTTTGTCCCGGTTCTGACCTGGTTCAGCATTCTGCTGCTCCGCAAGCAGGAGCGTTAGCGTTCCGATCATGCAAAAGGCCGCAAATATCTATTGGCTTGGCGTCAAGGAATTGCGCAGTTTCCTGCGTGATTTCGTCCTTTTGGGACTGGTGGTCTATTCATTTTCCCTGGCCGTGACCTTGCAGGCCCGCAGCAATTCGCAGGAGCTGCACAATGCCTCGATCGCGATCGTCGATGAGGACCAATCCGAGCTTTCACGCCGAATTGCCCATGCCTTCTTCCCGCCACTGTTCCAATCGCCGAAGCAGATCGCCGAGCAAGATATCATTCCTGCGATGAACAGCGGAAAATTCACCTTCGTGGTGGATATCCCGCCGGACTTCCAGCGCTACGTTTTGGCGGGACGGCGGCCCGAGTTGCAGATCAACGTCGACGCGACTGCGATGGTGCAGGCGGGACTAGGTTCGGGCTATGCGCAGCAGATCATCAGCACCGAAATCTCGGACTTCGTCTCCCGTGCGGAGGGTACCGCGCCGTCGCCCGTGAATCTCGCTGTCCGCATCGCGTTCAACCCCAACCTGACGACGGCCTGGTTTATGAGTGTGATGGCGATTATCAACAATATCACCATGCTGGCGATCATTCTGGCCGGTGCCGCGGTCGTGCGCGAGCGCGAGCACGGGACCATGGATCATCTGCTGGTGATGCCGCTGACGCCGTTCGAGATCGCGCTATCCAAGGTCTGGGCAAATGGCCTCGTGATCGCAGTCGCGGTGGGCCTTTCCCTCTATTTGGTGATGCGCATGATGCTTGGCATTCCCGTCGCGGGCTCCGTACCGCTCTTTATGCTGGGCGTCGTGATCTACCTGTTCTTCGCGACTGCGATCGGACTCTTCCTGGGCACGGTTGCGCGGTCGATGCCCCAACTCGGCTTGTTGTACATGCTGGTCTTTTTGCCCATGAACATGCTCTCGGGCAGCAATACTCCGCTTGAGAGCATGCCACCCTGGCTCGCCGAACTCATGCAGATATCGCCGTCGACCCATTTCGTTGCCTTCGCACAAGCGATCCTCTATCGCGGTGCCGGGCTCGACGTGGTGTGGCCACAGTTCCTCGCGGTTGCGATCATCGGCGCCTTGTTCTTTGCTCTTGCCATCCAGCGCTTCCGTTCGACGGTCGCGCAGACGACCTAGAGACGCAACGTTAGAGGCCGCGCAGGCGCGAAATGATTGACTCCGGATAAATCGAAATTCTATTAGTCAGGTAGTCAACGGAACAGAATGCCGAGAGCCTGTGCTTCTCGCAATGCTCGGTTTTTGGTCAGTGCAGCGCGAAATGCAGGCAGCCGGGAAACTTATTCATGCGTGTCATTAATGTCGCCGCCGCCCAGATGGGTCCGATCCAGCGCTCCGACAGTCGTGGAAAAGTCGTTCCGCGCATGCTCGCTTTGATGGACGAGGCCAAGGCACGCGGGGCGGATCTCATCGTCTATCCCGAGTTGGCGCTCACTACTTTTTTTCCACGCTGGTACATGGAAGATCAGGCCGAGGTCGATACCTGGTTCGAGCGTGAGATGCCGAACGCGGCGACGATGCCGCTGTTTGCGCGTGCGGCGGAGTATCAGATGGCGATGAGCTTCGGCTATGCCGAGCTGACGCCGGACGGGCATCACTTCAACACCTGCATCCTCACGGATAGATCAGCGAATATCGTCGGCAAGTATCGCAAAGTGCACCTGCCTGGCCATTCGGAATTCGATACCGAACGCGCCTTTCAGCATCTTGAAAAGCGCTATTTCGAACCCGGCGATACCGGGTTCGAGGTTTGGCGCACGATGGGCGGCATCTTCGGCATGGCGATCTGCAATGACCGGCGCTGGCCCGAGACCTATCGCGTGATGGGCCTGCAAGGCGTGGAGATGGTGCTGCTCGGTTACAACACGCCCTCGGTCAATTCCCAGAAGAGCGAGGAAGGTCCCGAGAAGCGGCTGTTTCACAACCGCCTGTCCGTGCAGTCCGGCGCGTATCAGAACGCGACATGGGTCGTGGCCGTCGCCAAGGCCGGCGTCGAGGACGGCTTCCCGCTGATCGGCGGCAGCCTGATCGTTGATCCCAACGGCGAGATCGTCGCGGAGGCCAAGACCGAAGGCGACGAACTCCTGGTCCATCCCTGCGATCTCGACGCAACCGTCTTCGGTAAGCAAACCATCTTCGACTTCGCCCGTCACCGTCGGATCGAGCATTACGGGTTGATTACCAGCCGTGTCGGCGCCGTCCCGCCGCCGGAAACGTGAGACTTAAGCCGTTCGAAGGGACTGCTACAGGGCTCCGGTGCCGATGCCTGGATCGCGACAGCCATGCGCCATGGAGCGCGCGCGTAAACGCCGGTAACGGCGTAGACAAGCCGCTGAAGGGGCGTTAGTGCCGCGAAAACCGGACCGCGCCCAACGCCATGGTCGCGGCGGCCTGCGTGGGGTCGATCACGGGAATGCCGAGCGCGTCTTCCAGCTGACTTCGCAGGCGAGCCATGCCGGCGCAGCCCAGGACAATGGCACCGGCGCCGTCCTCGTCCTTGAGGGCGTGGCCGACCTCGATCATCTTCGCCAGCGTTCCGCTGCCCGACGCCGTCTCCGCCACACTCATATCAAGCGGCCGTTCGCCGGCCAGCCGGTCCATCAGTCCCATCTGGCGCAGGTAACGGATATGCCGGCGTATCGAGCGTTGGGCGATGGCGATAACGCCAAAGGATTCTGCGCGCGTCATCGCGGTCAGCACGCCGCATTCGGCAATGCCGAACACCGGCCGATCGGTGCCTTCCCGGCAGACGTGCAAACCGGGATCACTGTAGCACGCGATCACGAAGGCTGCCGCGCTGTTATCGCTCTCGATCAGCCGGCGCAGCGGCATCGCCACGCTGTCGACATCAGACTGGCTCTCGATCCCGTAAGGTCCTTCGGCCAGCGTCGTGCAAACGATCTCCGGCCCGTCCATGAAATCAAGCGGCTTCAGGGCCTCTTCAAGTCCCCTGGTCACGGTGACGTTGGAATTGGGATTGATCACGAGGATCCGCGGACGGGACATGGTCTGTTCCTTGCAACTCAGCACGGCTTGCGGCAATTGGTATAGTTTGCATAGTTTTGAACGCGGGTCATGCGCCGTCCAGCGATTTCTCGCGCGTCTCATCGTAGCTGCCATTACTCTTTGGCGGCCGCATAACGCCCCGGAGGACTACATGACCGAACCCGCCTACGACATCGTGATCCGCGGTGGGCGCGTCGCGACCGCTACCGATGTATTCGAGGCCGATGTCGCCATCGCGGGCGAGACTATCGCTGCCATCGGCCGCGGCTTGCCGGCCGGCAAGCGCGAGATCAATGCTCGCGGCAAACTGGTCCTGCCCGGCGGCGTCGACAGCCACGCGCATATCGAGCAGCTCTCGGCCGCGGGCATCATGAACGCCGACACCTTCGAAAGCGCCACGACCGCAGCCGCTTTCGGCGGAACCACGACGGTGATTTCGTTCGCGGCCCAGCATGTCGGCATGGCGCTGCCGCAGGTGTTGACGGATTATCATGCGCTCGCCAGGAAGGGCGCGGTCATCGACTATGCCTTCCACATGATCATCGCCGATCCGACCCTGGAGACCCTGACCAACGATATTCCGGCGCTGGTGAAAGAGGGGCACGCCTCGATCAAGATCTTCATGACCTACGACCGGCTGAAGATCGACGACGAGCCTTTGCTGGACATTCTGGTCGCGGCGCGCGAATCCGGCGCGATGCTGTGCGCCCATGCGGAGAACCACGGCATCATCGCATGGATGGTGAAACGCTTGCTCGCGCGCGGTTACACCCATCCAAAATACCACGCCATCAGCCATGCGCGATTTTCCGAAGCAGACGCCTTCAACCGCCTGATCGGCATGGCGGCGCTGGTCGATCAGCCGATCATGATCTTTCACGTCTCGACGGCGGAAGGCGCAAGGGTGATCCGCGACGCGCGAGGGGAGGGCCTGAAGGTCTTCGCCGAGACCTGCCCGCAATATCTTTTTCTCACGGCGAAGGATTTGGACAAGGCCGGTGTGGAGGGCGCAAAATGGATGTGCAGCCCGCCGCCGCGCAGCGCCGCCGACCAGGAAGCGCTTTGGCAGGCCCTCGCGCTCGGCGACCTTCAAACCGTTTCGTCCGACCACGCGCCGTATCGCTTCGACGAGAGCGGGAAATTGCGCGCTGGCCCCACCCCAAACTTCAAGCAGGTGGCGAACGGATTGCCGGGACTGGAGGTACGACTGCCGCTACTTTTTGACGCGATGGTTTCAAAGGGCCGCCTGGGTCTTGAAAAATTCGTCGACCTGACCGCAACGGCGCCAGCGAAGATTTACAATCTGCATCCGCGCAAGGGTACGATTGCTGTCGGGGCCGATGCCGATATTGCGATCTGGGACCCGGCGCGCGAAGTCACGCTGACGGATGCGATGATGCACGACCTTGCCGGCTATACGCCCTACGCTGGCCGCACGCTCCGTGGCTGGCCGGTTACCGTGCTATCGCGTGGGCGGGTAATCGTCGCCGATGGCAAGCGGACGGCCGAGCCCGGCTCCGGCCGTTTCCTCGCACGCTCAGGCGGCGAAGCGGCAAAACCCACGGGCCGGCTGGTCGCGGATATGGATCCGGCACGGAATTTCGGCGCGACGTTGCTGTGAAGGCGTGGCGCCACAGCACGAAAATGAAGGCGTTGACAATGATCGCGGTCGATCCAGAGCGGCTTTCAAAAAAACAGCGCGGGGACTGAGCATTTGAAAATCCTGATCTTTGGCGGCACCGGTTTCGTCGGGATCAATATCGCCGCCAGCTTGCTCGCGCGCGGGCACGGCGTGACCTTGTTCGACCGCACGAACTTGCCTAGCGGCGCGCGGCAGGTTTTCGCCGGCTACGGAGATTTGCTGACCGTCGTTCTAGGAGACGTTACCGAGCCGCAATTAGTCGAGAGCGTTATTGCCAGTGGCTACGATGCGATCATTCTCGGAGCTGCGATCACCGCAGGCCCCGTGCGTGATGCGGCCGACCCGCATTCGATCCTGCAAGTCAACCTGATGGCTCAGTTGCCGATGATGTCGGCCGCGCGGAACAGCCGTGTTGGGCGGATCATCAATTTGTCGTCTGCCGCAGCCTACGGCGCTGCCGCCTTCCGGCATCCCTTGCTGGACGAGGACACCGCCTGCGATCCTGTCTCGCTCTACGCCATCACCAAATATGCGTCAGAAAGAGTAGCCGCGCGTCTGGCCGCACTTTGGCAATCCGACATTATTAGTGTGAGGCTGAGCGCTGCGTTCGGGCCATGGGAGCGGGCAACGGGGGTGCGCGACACGCCAAGCCCGCAGATGCAAATAGTCGCGGCGCTACAGCGGCAGGACGAGGCCGTCTTGTCCCGTCCGGGAATCAGGGACTGGATATACGCGCCGGATGTCGCGGATGCGGTGACGTTGCTAATCGAAGCTGCAAAGCCCAAACATGGCCTTTACAATATTTCGACAGGGCGAGAATGGTCCGCGCTACAATGGGGACAGGATCTGGCTGCCCGCCGTCACGGCTTCGTCTGCAGGTTGGCCGAACCCGGCGAGGCGCCAACGATCGATCTGCATAGCGAAGCCGATCGTGCGCCGTTGTCGGTATCGCGCATGGAACAGGAATTCGGCTGGCGCGCCCGCTTTGGCTGCGCCGACTCCGTCGCCGATCTCGACAATTGGTGGGCGCATCATGGGGAAGGGGTGTGACATGCGGCTGAAGGATCGGATCGCTGTTATCACGGGTGCCGGCTCCGGTATCGGCCGCGCCAGCGCGCTGCTGTTCGCGACACACGGCGCGTTCGTGGCGCTGGTGGATCGTGATCAGGCCGGTATGCAGGAAACACTCGCCGCCATTCGCGACGCCAAGGGTGATGGCTCGCAACATGTAGGTGACGTCGGCGATGCGGATTTCGCGAAAGCAAGCGTCGCGGAGATCACGTCGCAACGCGGCCGGCTCGACGTGCTGATGACCGCCGCCGGATTTTCCTGTGGCGGCACGGTGGTGACGACCGATCCCGCCGATTGGGATGCGGTGTTCCGCACCAATGTCGGCGGCACCTGGCTTTGGTCGCGCGCGGCCGTTCCGGAAATGCAGCGGCAGGGCAAGGGCTCGATCATCACGCTTGCCTCCCAACTCGCAATCGCCGGCGGTAGAGGAAATAGCGCCTATATCGCCGCCAAGGGCGCGATCATCAGCCTGACGCGGACGATGGCGGTGGATTTTGCAACGGACGGAATTCGCGTCAATGCCATCGCGCCCGGAGCCATCGACACGCCAATGTTGCGGCGGAGTTTCGCCCGGCACGCGGATCCGGAACCGGTTCGTGAAGCCACGAGAAACCGTCATGCCATGAAAAGATTTGGCAAGGCGGAGGAGATCGCCGAGGCAGCGCTGCATCTGGCCAGCGATGCGTCTTCGTTCACGACAGGGACCGTCATGGCGGTTGACGGTGGCTGGCTTGCCGCTTGAACGAGCCCGTTTCGGTGAATTGAGCGCTCCATTTTGGATGCTGGACATATCCGGGTATTTGACCTTGAATCGACCCGCGCCGGCGCCTGAATCGCTCAGAAAAACCTCCCTTGGCGCAGAATTTGCTTAAGATGGTCCTTGGAGTCTGAATGGAAATGCAGATGGTGGGCGTTATTCCGGGATGGTGCGCAGCACCAGACCTCAGATGCGCAATTGCGCATCGGGGAATCTCGAGATTCCGGGTTCGATGCTTTGCATCGCCCCGGAATAACGTCCTGGGCGTCGTTAATTTGCCGGCGGCATCTCCGGTCAGACTCGCGAGCCTCGGGCAGGCTTCCTTGTTGAATTCAGAGGGTAGAAGAATGCGAATTCGCTATTGCAGGCCTTTGTTTGGCGCGGTCGCCGCCTGGTTGCTCTTGCTCGCCGCGGGGCCGGCTCTGGCGCAGACTCGTGCCGAGACGTTGCGCTATGTCACCGGCGCGTCCGTCAACACGCTCGATCCGAACGTGCCGGGAACGACCCGCGAGGCCTTCGCGGTCAGCCTCAGTACCTATGACCGGCTGGTGTCGTTCGGCCGCAAGCAATTAAACGGCAAGTGGGTGTTCGATCTAGACAAGATCACGGGCGAACTCGCTGAATCCTATGACGTCAGCCCCGATGGAATGAAGATCACTTTTCATCTGCGCAAGGATGCCAGGTTCCAGGACGGTACACCGGTCACCGCGGAAGACGTCAAATGGTCGCTCGACCGCGCGGTCACGGCGCCAGTGCTCGGCAAGGCTCAGCTTCTGACGGGATCCCTGACCAGCGCCGACCAATTCAAGGTGATCGATCCCTTGACCTTCGAGGTGGCGCTACCGAAGCCCGACAAGCTCGCGCTGCCGAATCTGGCCACCGTCTATCCAATCATCATCAACTCGAAGGTCGCGAAGGCGAATGCGACAGCGGAAGATCCCTGGGCGATCGCCTGGCTCAAGGAGCACACCGCCGGCAGCGGCGCCTATGTGATCGAGAGCTTCAAGCCCGGCGAGCAGGTGATCATGAAGCGCAACGAGGCCTGGAACCGCGGATCGCCCGACAAGTCCGCGTTCTTCAAGCGGGTGATCGTGCAGACGGTGCCGGAGCCTGCGACACGCGCCAACCTGGTTGAGCGCGGTGACGCCGACATCACCGTCGATCTGCAGGCCAGCGACATCCAGTCGCTGGAGAGCAAGGGCACCATCAAGGTGATCTCTACGCCGCAATACAATTCCGTCACCTTCATTTCGATGAACAACACGATCCCGCCTTTCGACAACATCAATGTGCGCCGCGCCATCGCCTACGCGCTGCCTTATGACGACATGTTCAAGGCGGCTTTGTTCGGCCGCGGAACGCCGCTGTTCGACGCCACCTGGGCGGACGGCAAGCCGACCACCAGCGCCTTTCCTTTCCCGCAACCCATCAAGCTCGACCTCGACAAGGCCAGGGAATATCTAAAGGCGGCCGGAATGCCGGACGGCTTCTCGACGACGTTCAGCTTCAATGTCGGCCAGGCCTCGACCGCCGAACCGATGGCGGCGCTGGTAAAGGAATCGCTCGCCAAGATCGGCATCAAGGTCGATATCCAGAAGCTGCCGGACGCGCAGATGTCGACGCAGATCAACGAGAAGAAGCTGCCCTTCTTCACCGAGGGGATTGTCGCCTGGCTGCCCTCGACCGACTATTTCTACCGTAATTTCTATACCGGCAATCAGCGCTGGAACTACAGCAGCATCAACAATGCGGAGCTGACGGCGATCGCCCAGGAGGCGCGTTTCGAGCCGGACAAGGCCAAATACGACGAAGACGGCAGGAAGCTCAATGCGATTCATTTCACCGAGATGCCACAGATACCGCTCTGGCAACCAAGTCAGGACGCCGTGATGGCAGCTTCGCTCGACGGCTACACTTACCAGTTTCATCGCCAGGTCGATTATCGCGACCTCCGTCGCAAGTGACCCGTCGGGCGCCATGAAGAGCTTTGTTGCAACGACGGTGCGGGCAGGGAGGCGTTTCATGTCCTCGCTGCCTGCACTCTTCGGTGTGCTGGTTTTTACGTTCCTCCTGATGCGGGTATTGCCCGGCGATCCCGCGGTGTTCTTTGCCTCCGGACCAAACGCCGGCAAGGAGGAAATCGAGGTCATCCGCAAGCAAATGGGACTGGACAAGCCGGTGCCCGAGCAATTGCTGCTTTATCTGTACGATGTCGGCAGGGGCAATCTCGGCCGGTCCCTGATGACCGGGCAGCCGGTTACGACCGACCTCAGGGATCGCCTGCCGGCCTCGCTGGAACTGACCCTGACCGCACTGCTGATCGCACTGGTATCCGCGATCCCTCTCGGCGTGCTGGCGGCCTTGAAGCCGGGCTCTTTGATCGATCATGGCGTGCGGCTGTTTTGCGCGCTCGGCGTATGCGTGCCGACCTTCGTTTCGGGCCTCTTGTTGATTTATGTTTTCTATTACCTGCTCGGCCTTGCGCCTGATCCGACCGGGCGCATCGACGTCTTTACGACATTACCCCCCGCGCGCACCGGTTTTCTCACGATCGACTTCCTGTTGGCGGGAGATCTCGATGGATGGCGGGCGGCCTTTCGACAGTTGATACTGCCCGCCGCGACCATGGCATTGTTCGTGATCGCACCGCTTGCGCGAATTACCCGCGCGTCGATGCTGGTCTCGCTCGGTAGCGATTTCGTACGTACCGCGCGCTCAGTCGGGCTTTCCTGGTGGCGCATTGTCGTGACCTATGCTTTGCGCAACGCGATCCTGCCGGTCATCACCATTGCCGGAATCGTATTCTCGACCATGCTCGGCGCCAACGTGCTGGTGGAGAAGGTCTACTCGTGGCCCGGTGTCGCTTCCTATGCGCTGGATGCCCTGCTGTCGTCCGACTATGCGCCGGTGCAGGGATTCGTGCTGCTCATGGCAACCATATTTGTCGTGGTCAATCTGCTGGTCGATGTTCTCTATGGTATCGCCGACCCGCGGGTGTCGATCTGATGGCCAGCGCAACACTCCGTCATGCGGCCTGGATCCTGCGCGGCAATCCGTTGACGGGGATAGCTGCGGCGGGTGTCGCCCTGCTGGTTCTCATCGCCATCTTCGGACCGTTGATCGTGCCATACGATCCGATCGCCTCGAACGTGTCGCAGGCGCTGATGCCTCCAGGCGCCTCGCACCTTGCCGGCACCGATCAACTCGGCCGCGATACGTTCAGCCGGCTCGTGGTCGCGACACGGCTTGATCTCGTCATCGCCGTCTCGGCGGTAGGCATCTCCTTCGTGCTCGGTGCCGTGATCGGTGCTTTTTGCGGCTATGCCGGCGGCAGGCTGGATCGCGCGGTCGGCCGTTTCGTCGATGTGATGATGGCGTTTCCGCTCTTCGTGCTGGCCATGGCGATGGTCGCGGCGCTCGGCAACCGCGTCGAGAACATCGTCATCGCGACCGCCATCATCAATCTGCCCTTTTACATTCGCTTCGCGCGCGCCGAGGTCAACATCCGCCGTAATGTCGGCTGGGTGGAGGCGGCCCGTGCCAGCGGCGAAAGTCATGCGACGGTGGTGCTACGCTTTCTGCTGCCGAACGTGCTTCCGGCCATGGCGGTGCAGATGTCGCTCAACCTCGGCTGGGCCATCCTCAACGCCGCCGGCCTCTCCTTTATTGGCCTTGGCGTCAAGCCGCCGACCCCGGAATGGGGCATCATGGTCGCGGAGGGTGCACGCTTCATCTCGACCGGGAAATGGTGGCTGGTTGCGTTTCCGGGGTTGGCGCTGATGCTGGCGGTACTGTGCTTCAACCTGCTCGGCGACGGGATGCGGGACATTCTCGATCCCCGAATGCGGACATGACGGGGCCGTTGCTGCGGATAGAAGACCTTCACGTTACGTTTTCGACACGCCGTGGCCTTGTCGAAGCGGTTCGCGGAGTGACGCTCTCGCTCGATCAGGGCGAAATGCTCGGGCTGGTCGGCGAAAGCGGTTCCGGAAAATCCGTCACGGGATTTGCGACCACGCGGCTGCTGGACGCGGCCGGTCGGGTGACCGCGGGCCGGATTCTGTATCGCGGTCTGGACATCACGAAGATACCGGACAGCGACTTCCGCGCTCTGCATGGCGCTGCGATGTCGATGATCTTCCAGAACCCGCGCGCCGCGCTCAACCCGATCCGCGCCGTCGGCCTTCAGATCGCGGACGCGATCCTCAGCCACAAGCGCGTGTCGAGGGAGGAGGCCGCGGACGAAGCGCTAAACCTCCTGCGCGCGGTTCAAATCCGCGATCCCGAAAAGCGGATGACAGCTTATCCGCATGAGCTATCCGGCGGGATGTGTCAGCGGGTGATGATCGCCATCGCGATTTCCTGCAACCCGATGCTGTTGATCGCGGACGAGCCGACGACCGGCCTCGACGTCACCACGCAGAAGGTGGTGATGGATCTGCTGGCCAGGATTGCGGCTGAACGCGGGATGGCGACGATCCTGATCACCCATGACCTCGGCCTTGCCGCTCGATATTGCCGCCGTGTCGTGGTGATGGAACAGGGCCGACTGGTCGAGGAAGCGGCGCCGCAGAACCTTTTTCGCAATCCGCGGCACCCCTACACCAGACGCCTGGTTGCCGCGTCGCCTACCGCGACGTCGCGGATCGAGGATCTGGTGGCGGACGAGGAGAGAAGTCATTACCTCGCCATGCTGGCAGGGTGCAAACCCCGGCCTGCGCCGCCGCCGGGCACTCCGCCGCTGCTGGATGTGAAAAACCTCACCAAACGCTACGATCAGGGTTCACCGGCGGTCGCCGACTTTTCCATGACCTTGGCGGCCGGAGAAAGCGTCGGGCTGGTCGGCGAATCCGGTTCCGGCAAAACGACGACGTCGCGGATGATCTGCCGGCTGATTGACCCCAGCGACGGCGACATCCTGTTCGACGGGCAATCGATCGGCCATCTGGCCGCGCGGGATTTCCACCGCTCGCCGGTGCGAAAAGACATCCAGATCGTCTTTCAGGATCCCAACGAAAGTCTGAACCCGCGCTTCACGGCCTTTGACTGTATTGCCCATCCGCTGTTGCGGCTTGCCGGCATGCGCCAGGGCGACGCCTTGCGGCAGCGGGTCGAGGAGTGCGCACAGCGTGTGGGATTGCCGGCGGAGCTTTTGCCGCGCTTCCCGCATCAGCTGTCTGGCGGCCAGAAGGCCCGCGTCGGAATCGCGCGGGCCATCGCGTGCCGGCCGCGCCTGTTGGTACTGGACGAGCCGACGGCCGCGCTCGACGTCTCGGTGCAGGCGGTTGTGCTGCAATTGCTCGACAGGCTGAGGCGCGAGGACAATCTGGCATTGCTCTTCGTCAGTCACGACCTCAACGTGGTTCGCATGATGTGCGATTACACCATCGTCCTGCGCAACGGCAGCATCGTCGAGCAGGGCGAGAGTCGGGCGCTGTTCGATAACCCCCAGACGGCTTACACGCGGGAACTGGTCGAGGCCGTCCCACACATTGGAGGAGCACCTTCAGGGACTGGTTAGGCTTGGCGAACCAGTAGATGCACTCTCTTATATAAGAGATTGATTTTATTATCTCTTTGTTTGGCGGAAGGGGTGGGATTCGAACCCACGGTACCCTTGCAGGCACGCCGGTTTTCAAGACCGGTGCCTTAAACCACTCGGCCACCCTTCCATCGCGTCCCTCATGGGCGAAGGCGTGGCGGATTGCAAGGGAAGGCTCGAATCTCCTGCTCGCTCGCGCCGACCCCGAGGCGTATTCATGGGGAACCCGTCGCCCGCAAAAAGGCAACGATTGGTTTACTACCCCGGAGCTCACCCCATTTCCGCCGTGTTCAAGCTGCGGTATGTTCGTTGATTGATGCGGAAGCGGGCTGCATCGGGCACACACGGCCGCCAAGCGCACAAACCATGCACGCGGCGGGCGGAATTGGTAATTGGGGCGGATGGGGATTCGACGGTCAGATCCTGTTTTCGGGGCGGCACGCGGCGTGGCAGCCGTCGCGGCATGCCTCGTTCTCGCCAATTGCTCCTCGTCGGGTCTCTCCAGCCGGATCGATCCCAAATATGGCGTATCCTCCAGCCCGCGCGTCGTAGCGCTCGGTGATCCCGTGCCCAAGGGCGGGGGCACGTACCGCGTCGGCAAACCCTATACCGTCGCTGGGCGGGTCTATGTCCCCGAGGAAGACGTCAATTATCGCGAGGAGGGCCTGGCCTCCTGGTACGGCGATGACTTCCATGGCCGGCTGACCGCCAATGGCGAAATTTTTGACATGGCTTCGCTGAGTGCGGCGCATCCCACGCTTCCCATGCCCTGCTACGCGCGCGTGACCAATCTCAGCAACGGCAAATCGCTAATCGTCCGCGTCAATGACCGGGGGCCGTACCATGGCAACCGGGTCATGGACGTGTCCAGCCGGGCTGCCGAACTGCTTGAGTTCAAGAGCAACGGGGTGGCACGGGTACGGGTGGAATATGTTGGCCGGGCGCCGCTCGAGGGCTCCGACGACCGCCAGCTCGTGGCCACGTTGCGCACCGGCGCTCCGGCGCCATCGCCGTCGCTGGTCCGGGTGGCCTCTGCCCGTCCGTTCGTTCCGGAAATCTCCGCATCGGCACGTCCGATCCGCGGTGAGGTTCCGCTGCCGGAGGGAAGGCCCTACAACCTCGGCAATACTTCCTCGGATCAGGCGTCGATCTCGGCCACAACCGAAATTTCCGCGTCTGCGCGTTCGCGCCCGGACGGACGTATATTGGAAAATCCGCGCGCGGTGTCCTATGAGCCTGACGACCGCTATCCCTCGGGCGTCCGGCCCGTATCGGCCTACGCTCCGATCGACCCGCAAGGACCGAGCGAATTGCTGGCCGGACGCGGGCTCTATTGAGCCGCCTTTTTTCGTCGGTCTGACTTCCAGGCTGCGGGGATAACCGCCGGACCGGCACCATGATGGCGCGTAAAACCCGTGTTGTTTGCGGTACTTCCAACTGTTAGAACCGCCGGCTCAAGGCAACGCTATGACAGTCACCACATCCAGCAAATCGAGGTCCGCGACCGCAACCTCCTCGCGCCGCCTGATCCTGGCCGTCGTTGCGCTGGCGCTCGGGTGGGGCGGCATCGTCTACGCCGCCAACAACAGCGTGCAGGGCGCCAAGAAGGAGGAGGGCGGGTTCGACGGCGACGCCCCGACGGCGATCCTGATCGACGCATCGAGCGGCAGCGTCCTGTTCGAGAAGAACGCTGACGAATTGCGGGCGCCATCCAGCATGATGAAGCTGATGACCGCCGAAGTGGTCTTCCATGCCATCAAGCAGGGCGATGTCAAATTGACAGATGAATACCGCGTCAGCGAAAACGCCTGGCGCAAGGGCGGGGCGCCCGCGGGCGGCTCGACGATGTTCGCCGCCATCAACAGCAAGATTGCGGTGGACGATCTCCTCCACGGCGCGATCATCCAAAGCGGCAACGACGCCTGTATGGTGCTGGCGGAGGGGATTGCCGGCAACGAGCGCACTTTTGCCGAGATGATGACCAAGCGTGCGCGCGAGCTCGGGATGCCCCGATCGACTTTTGCCAACTCCAACGGCCTGCCGGATCCCGGCAACAAGATGACCGTGCGTGAGCTGGCCAAACTCGCGCGTTACATCATTCAGACCTACCCCGATTTCTACAAGCTCTTTGGCGAGAAGGAATTCACCTGGAACAAGATCCGGCAGCAGAACCGCAATCCGTTGCTGAACTCGCTCGAGGGAGCTGACGGCCTCAAGACCGGATATACGAAAGAGGGCGGTTACGGCATGGTCGGCTCCGCCGTGCAAAACGGCATGCGGCTGATCGTGGTCATCAACGGCCTCGAAGATCCCGATGACCGCGCCTCGGAAGCAAAGAAGATGCTTGAGTGGGGATTCCGCAACTTCGAGGCGCGGACGTTGTTCGCCGCCGATCAGCCGATCGGCTACGCCAAGGTATTTGGCGGCGCGAGCCGTTCGGTGAAGCTCGTCGGCCGCGAACCGGTCAAGGTGATGGTGCAGAAAAACGGCACCGACAAATTGATTGCGCGGGTCGTGTATAGTGGGCCAGTGCGCGCCCCGATCGAATCCGGCCAGCAAGTCGGCCTCGTCAAGGTCTGGCGCGGCGGCAACATCGCCATGGAGGCGCCCGTCTATGCGGCCGAGTTGGTCGACAGGGGATCGACGATGCGGCGGGCTATCGACGGCGCGAGCGAACTGGTGATCGGGGTGTTTCGCCTGGGCGCCGAGAAGCTCTGACGATGGCGGAGGCAGCGGTCAAACGAATTCCCGGGCGCGGGCGATTCATCTCTTTTGAGGGCGGCGAGGGATCCGGCAAATCCACGCAGATCAAGACGCTTGCGGACCGGCTCACTGCCGCAAAATTGCGCGCCATTGTCACGCGCGAGCCCGGGGGATCGCCGGGCGCCGAAATCATCAGGCACCTGGTATTGTCCGGAATGGGCAAGCTTTTGGGACCGGACGCGGAAACGCTGTTGTTTGCGGCCGCGCGCGATGACCATGTTCGCAACGTCATCGAACCGGCGCTCAAGCAGGGAATATGGGTGCTTTGCGACCGTTTTTCGGATTCGACCCGCGTCTATCAGGGCAGCGTGGGACAGGTGGATCCCGCAATTGTCAACGCGATGCAGCGGGTCACCATCGGCGATCTGATGCCGGATTTGACCTTCATTCTCGATGTCCCGGTGGAGGTCGGCCTGCGGCGCGCGGCCGCCCGTCGCGGCACCGGCGCAGCGGACAGGTTCGAGGCGGAAGACATCAGGTTTCATCAGCAACTGCGCGACGCGTACCGGCGGATCGCTGCCGCCGAACCGCAACGTTGCGTCTTGATCGATGCCACCGCCGAGCCCAATACGGTTGCCGCGAGCATATGGTCGGCCTTGCGCGACCGCTTCTTCGCGGCCGGTGCCGGCAGCGTGGCGGGTTCGGCATGAGCGCCCGTCAAACCGAGGCGCAGATATCGGCCCCGCATCCACGCGAAACCACTATCCTGTTCGGGCATCGCGATGCGGAAGCCGCCTTGCTGAACGCCTATCGCAGCGGACGCATTCCGCATGCATGGTTGATCGGGGGAGCAAAAGGCATCGGCAAGGCTACGCTGGCCTACCGTATGGCGAGATTCGTACTCGCCCACCGCGACCCCTTCGCCCCCCACGTGCAGCGCGCCGAGACGCTCGACGTCGATCCGTCCGATCCGGTCGCACGCCATATCGCTGCTGGAGCGCATGGAGGCCTGCTCACCCTTGAGCGGACACTGAACGACAAGGGTGTGATGCGAACCGTGATCACGGTCGACGAGACGCGGGAAACGATCTCCTTTTTCGGCTCGACCGCAGCGGCCGAAGGCTGGAGAGTCTGCGTCGTCGATACGGTCGATGAGCTCAATCCAAGTGCCGCCAACGCGCTACTGAAGATTCTCGAGGAGCCGCCGCGCCAATCGCTGTTTCTCCTGGTCAGCCATTCACCGGGACGGGTGTTGCCGACCATCCTGTCGCGCTGTCGCCGATTGGCGTTGCGGCCGCTCTCCACCCCCGACGTGATCAAGGCCACAGCGCATGCGGCGGGCCTTGCGATCGGCGATCCCGCGCTCATCGAGGCCGCCGATGCGGCAGAGGGGAGTGTCGCACGCGCGCTGACCTTGCTCGGTGGCGACGCCGTAAAACTTCACCAGCGGACCGCAGCCCTGCTGGCCACCTTGCCCCGGGTCGATCCGCGTGAGCTCCATGCCCTTGGCGATGCACTGGGCGGCAGCGACCGGGTCGCGCTTGCAACCTTCATCGACAGCGTCGAACGCTGGGTAAGCGAGCGCCTGCACGCCGACGATGCCAACGCCAACCTGTCGCGCCTTGCACGGCTGGCGGAGGTGTGGGAAAAGATCAGCCGCGCCGCGCGCGACACCGCAGAATACAATCTCGAGCGAAAGCCGCTGGTTTTCTCGGTGTTTGGGATGCTTGCGGAGGCAACGCGCTAGGCGCTTTACGCAGTATCAATCCGGACAATCTTGTTTGAGCCATAAGGAATTCGTGGTGGCAACGCCTGGGAAAAAGACCGTCAAGAAACCAAAAGCGAAGAAGGTTCGCGCCTCTTCGCGCGCCGGCTCCGCCAAAGAAACCACGAAGAAACGCGCCATGGCTTCGGCGAAGAAAGCCAAGAAGGCCGCAAGAAAAACGCCGCCTGCGAAGAAGGCTGCCAAAAAGACGAGAAAATCTTCGAAGAAAACGGCCAAGAAAATCGAGACAACCAGACCCAGATCGGCAGCAAGAAAGGGCAAAGGCGCAAAAGCAGGTGCCGCCAAAGCACCCCGCTCGCAGACGTCGTCAAGAAACTCCTTCTACATCACGACCGCGATCGCCTATCCTAACGGGGTGCCGCATATCGGCCACGCCTATGAGGCGATCGCGACCGACGCGCTGGCGCGCTTCCAGCGTCTCGATGGCAAGGACGTGTTTTTTCTGACCGGCACCGACGAACATGGCCTGAAGATGATTCAGACCGCGGAAGCGGAAAAGCTGCCGACGATGGAGGTCGCGACCCGCAACGCGCAGCGGTTCAAGGAGATGGACCAGCGCCTTAACGTCTCGTTCGACCGTTTCATCCGCACCACCGAGGAACAGCATCACCGTTCCAGCCAGGAGATCTGGAAGCGGATGGCCGATAACGGCGACATCTATCTCGACAGCTATGCCGGATGGTACTCCGTGCGCGATGAAGCCTACTACGCCGAAGACGAAACCGTTGTCGGCGAGGATGATGTGCGGCGGGGTCCGCAGGGCACCCCGGTCGAGTGGGTCGAGGAAAGGAGCTATTTTTTCAAGCTGTCTGCCTACCAGGACAGGCTCTTGGCGCTCTATGCCGAACGGCCGGATTTCATCGGCCCGGATTCGCGAAAGAACGAAGTCATAAGCTTTGTCAAAAGCGGATTGAGGGATCTGTCGATTTCCCGCACCACCTTCGATTGGGGCGTCCGGGTTCCCGGCGACGGCGAGCATGTCATGTATGTCTGGGTCGACGCGCTCACCAACTACATCACGGGCGTCGGCTTTCCCGACGAGAACGATCCGAACTGGCGTTACTGGCCGGCTGACGTTCATATCATCGGCAAGGACATCATCCGCTTTCACGCGGTGTATTGGCCGGCCTTCCTGATGTCGGCGGGTATTCCCGTCCAGAAGCGCGTCTATGCCCACGGTTTCCTGTTCAACCGGGGTGAGAAGATGTCGAAATCGGTCGGCAATGTGGTCGACCCCTTCAATCTCGCCGATCAATACGGCGTCGACCAGACGCGCTATTTCTTCCTGCGCGAGGTGCCGTTCGGACAGGACGGCAGCTACAATCATGAGGCCATCGTCGCGCGTATCAATGCCGACCTTGCCAACGATCTCGGCAATCTGGCACAGCGTTCGCTGTCGATGATCGCCAAGCAGTATCAGGGCATTCTGCCTGAGCCTGGCGCATTCACCGACAACGACAAGGCGATTCTGGCGCAGGCCGACGGCATGATCGCGCTCGCGCGAACCGCGATGGCGACCCAGCAGATTCATCAAGCGCTCAACGCCGTCTGGGCCGTCGTCGCAGAGGCCAATCGCTACTTCGCCGGCGAAGCGCCGTGGGCCCTGGCGAAAACCGACCCGACGCGCCAGCGCACGGTGCTGTACGTGACCGCAGAGGTCGTCAGGCAGATCGCCATTCTGGCGCAGCCGGCGATGCCGGCAGCGTCCGCAAAATTGCTCGATATCCTCGGCGTTCCCAACGAGCCCAACTCGCGTAACTTTGCGGCGCTTGGTTCGCGGATCAAGCCGGGCACCGTGCTTCCAGCACCCGCGCCGGTCTTTCCGCGCTATATCGAGCCAACGGCGGGGTGAGTGGATTGAAGCCAATGCTGGTCGACAGCCATTGCCATCTGGATTTCCCTGATTTCGCTGATGATCTCGACGGCATCGTCGCGCGGGCCGCAGCCGCGGGCGTCGGGCGCATCGTCACCATCTCGACGCGGGTGAGGCGGCTGAGTGCGCTGTTGGCGATCACGGAGCGTTTTCCGGATGTTTACTGCTCGGTCGGCACCCATCCGCATCAAGCCGATGAAGAAGACGGTATTTCGGCGAACGAATTGATCGAACGGACCGCCCATCCCAAGGTCGTGGCACTTGGCGAAGCCGGGCTGGATTATTTCTACCAGCATGGCTCCCGCGAAGCGCAGGAGCGCGGCTTTCGGACCCACATCGCGGCCGCCCGCGCGACGGGCCTGCCGCTCGTGATTCATACCCGCGATGCCGACGATGACTGCGGCCGCATCCTTGAAGAAGAAATGGCAAAGGGATCGTTTCGCGCCGTGCTGCATTGCTACACTGGCGGACGGGACCTCGCGATAAAGGCCATCTCGCTGGGTCTTTCGATTTCTTTCACGGGAATTCTGACCTTCAAGAAATCGCAGGCCCTGCGCGACCTTGCAGCCGAATTGCCGGCCGACCGCATCATGGTAGAGACCGACGCGCCGTATCTGGCGCCTGGCAAGTTTCGCGGCAAGCGCAACGAGCCGTCCTATGTGGTTGAAACCGCCAAGGTGCTGGCAGAGGCGCGCGGGGTCTCGCTGGAGCAGATTTCACGACAGACCACGGCGAATTTCTTTCGTCTGTTCAGCAAAGTGCCGACCCCGCAGGCGTCGGCATGACGCTGAGCCTGACGATCCTCGGCTGTGGATCTTCCGCCGGCGTTCCGCGTCCGGCGCTCGGCTGGGGTGCGTGCGACCCCAAAAATCCGAAGAACCGCCGCCGCCGCTGTTCGCTGCTGGCCGAGCGAAAGGAGGATGGTGGCATCACGCGGGTCTTGATCGACACCTCGCCTGATCTGCGCGAGCAGTTGATCGACGCCAATGTCGATCATATCGACGCGGTATTCTTGACCCACGAGCACGCCGACCAAACCCATGGCATCGATGATTTGCGCTCGGTGGTGCTGCACCAGCGCAAGCGAATTCCAGTCTATCTGAACCGCTCCACCGCCGAGCACATCCTGCTCCGGTTCTCCTATTGCTTCGTGTCGCCCCCGGGCAGCGGATATCCGCCGATCCTGGATCATCACGCCATCGAGGCCGGCGAAAGCCGAACCGTCGAAGGGAAGGGCGGTCCGGTGACGCTCTCGGCATTCAACCTGGAGCACGGCAGTATTTCAGCGCTCGGCTATCGTATCGGCGATGCCGCCTACACGCCCGACGTCAACGACATTCCGCAAGCGAGCTGGCCGTTTCTCGAAAATCTCGATCTCTGGATTATCGACGGGCTGCGTTATACCGGACATCCCAGCCACTTCAGCGTCAACGACGCGCTGTCGTGGATCAATCGGTTCAGGCCGCGCCGCGCCGTGGTCACCAACATGCATTCCGACCTCGACTATGACGTGCTGCGCCAAAGCCTGCCGCCGCACGTCGTCCCGGCCTATGACGGCATGCGGCTGACGCTGGAGCAGGCGGCCTGAAGCGGAGGCGACGCCCAGATTTCATATCTTGTGCAGTTCGAGAGAGGCGGGATGGAACAGTTCTTCCGGAGTCAGCAATCGACCCGACAACCCCTCCGCATGGTGGCGTTGGAGAAAACGGCTCAGCACGTGGCGATTCGGCTCCAATCCGTAGGACCAGAAATTTTCCCCCATCAGGAGGCGGGCTGCCCGCAATTGTTCCTCGACAAAGGGTAACGTCACCTTGGTAGCCGAAGTATCGGCCAGCTTCGAGACGGCGATCGCCTTGGAGCGCTCGAACGCCTTGAAGACCGCGACCGGCAACCACGGATGCTTTTCGGCAAGTGAGCGGCGGATTCCGAGCGTGTGCATGATGGGGAAGAGCAGGGTCCGCCGATACCAATCGGTTGCGGTCTGCTGCGGGTCGGCAAACAGATAGCCAACATTGGGATGACCGCGGTCGAAGCAGGAGGGCGCGCGCGGCCCGATCACCGCGTCCAGCTCTCCGTTTGCCAGCAGATCGGAAATGGTGACGTCGGGGCTCGCATTCTCGACGACAACGTCGGCCGGCAGGTTGAGATTGATCTTCTCGACGCGACCAGGATGCTCGTAGCCGCCTCGGACCCAGGTGATGTCGGAAGGGCGAATGCCGTAATCCTCCTCAAGGAAGAGGCGGACCCAGATATTCGCGGTGAGCTGATATTCCGGTACCCCGACGCGGCGCCCTTTCAGGTCAGCCGGCGACTTGATGCGGTCGGTGCGGACGTAAATCGAGGTGTGCCGGAACGCGCGGGAAGGGAAAACCGGCACGGCGACGTAGGGACTCGTTCCTGCCGCGGTCTTGACGCTGTAGCTGGAGAGCGACAACTCGCAGATATCGAAATCAACGTGCCTGAAAGCTCGAAAGAAAATCTCCTCCGGCTCAAGCAGCATGATTTGCGCATCGACGCCATCGATCTGGACCAGGCCGTCCACGAGGGGACGCATCCGGTCATAGTCGCCGATCGCGACCGAGAGCTGCAGTTTGCCCATGCGGATCTCCTTCGAAGTCAGGCCTGCACGGAAGTGGCTGTTGTGGCTTCCAGCGCAAGCCCGGCACCGGCACGCGGAAGCAGGCCCATCACCGTACTCGCGACGGCGCCGATCAGTACCGATCCGCCCGCGACCGCGAAGGTCGTTGGCACGTCCCACTGGGCACCGACCATCAGGCCAACGACGAGCGGTCCGGTGACAGATCCAAGGCGGCCGATCCCCGTGGCCCAGCCGACGCCCGTGGAACGGATGGTGACGGGATAGTAGTCAGCGGATAGCGCGATCAGACCGGAACTCGCACAGCCAAGCAGAAGTCCAAACAGACCCTCGGCCGTCAGGACGGCGTCGAACGAGGGTGCCGACCATCCGACCATGATGTAAGCGAGCGCACCGAGCGCGAGCGTTGGCGGGAGCACGCGCAATACGCCAAGACGGTTCAGCAGCATTCCGGCCGCCCCCGAACCAAACAACGAGCCGAAATTGAACAGCGCCAGCGCCAGCGCGGATTGCTCGGTCGCGATGCCCACGCGGCGGAGCAGGATCGGGCTCCAGGCCGAATTGGTAACGAGGATCATGAAAGCGAAGAAAAAGCTGACCCAGAGCAGGAACGTACCGGCGGCGCGCCCGGACCTGAACAGCTCGAGCACCGTCGTCTTTGGTGCTACTTCTCTCGCAAACTCGAACTTTATGTCTCCGACGATCGGGACGTCAGGGAAGATGCGGCGCAGGGTTTGGCCAATCCGCTCGTTCGACTTGCCGGCCGCGACCAGGAAACTCGCCGACTCCGGAAGCACGATGGCGAGGATCGCCGACAGCAGGATCGGCAAGACTCCGCCTACGATAAAAATGGATTGCCAGCCATACGCGGGAATGATCTTCGAGCCGAGTAGCCCACCAATGACGCCGCCGAGCGGAAAGCCGGCCCAAAGCAGGCTAACTACCGTGGCCCGGCGTGCCTTCGGAACATATTCCGACGCGAGACTGATGAAGCTTGGCATCGCCCCGCCGAGGCCAAAACCGGCGAGAAAGCGGACAGCGAGCAACTGCGGAAGGTCGCCCACATAAGCCGTCGCCAGCGTAAAAAAACCGAAGCAGAGAGTGGCGCCGACAAGCACCCGCTTGCGGCCGACCCGATCGGCGAGCGGCCCGAGCAGAAAGGCGCCAAGCGCTAGGCCCGCCAGCGCAGCACTGAAGACGTAGCCGAAGACATGGGGGGCAATGTGAAGCTGTCCGATCATCGCGGGGGCAGCCAAACCGATCGACTGCAGATCCAGTCCATCCAGCATCGCCACCAACGCGCAGAGCCCGATGACGATCCATTGCGCACGACCGATCGACCGCTTCTCGATCAACGCCCCAACATCCAGAACCCGTTCCGCCATGTTTCCCCCTTTTTGGCCCGGCGGTTGTCCGCCATGGTTTTTGAAATTAGGTCACACCCCCTCAAGATTGGTGATGACCTTTTCGAGAAGGTGCACGACCAAACCCGCATCTCCCGGATCAATGCCGGCAACCGCCTTTCGGTTGATGGCAACGCCGATCGGGAGCAATTCCTCCTTGAGGTCTCGTCCGCGCTTCGTCAAGAAGAGATGGTATTTTCGTCGATCCTCCCCGCGCCGTATCCGGCGCAGGAAGCCTTTGTGCTCCAAACTCGCCAGAACCGAGGTCAGCGATGCCTTGCGGACCCGCATGCGATCGGCGAGGGCCACCTGGGTGAACCCTTCCTGCTGCCACAACCTGCGAAGCACAGCCCATTCCGCGGCGCTGACGCGGTGGGGCACCAGTCTGTCGGCAAGCCTGGCTACAAACGCCCGATGGGCCCGCCGAACAAGAAAGCTGAGGCTGCGGTCCGTCAGCCC
This sequence comes from uncultured Alphaproteobacteria bacterium, assembly GCA_963742085.1. Lineage (GTDB taxonomy): Bacteria > Pseudomonadota > Alphaproteobacteria > Rhizobiales > Xanthobacteraceae > Bradyrhizobium. Next base: position 98,779 of record CAVUKM010000015.1, read on the forward strand.
GTAGGGGTGCTGGACGACGCCCAAACGCCGGCGAGCCGAATCCGATCGCGTGGCTGTGGACGGCATTCGCGGACCCCCGGGAGGTTCGATGGCTCTGTCTTGCGAAGTATCGTATGGGCCCATACTATCCCGCGCAAGAGCTACGTCATCGACGGGAAGGGAGGCCCACCGTGTCCAATACTGCACCCGCGCCGGTTTCATCTGCGATCCGCGAATTGGTGGACGCGAACCATATTCTGTTTGATCAAGGCGTGGTGGACGGGTTCGGCCATGTCAGCGTGCGTCATCCGGTTCGGCCCGAGCAGTTTTTGCTTTCCCGAAGCATGGCGCCGGGGCTTGTCACCGCCCAGGACGTGCTGGCATTCGATCTCGATGGGGCTCCGGTCGAGGCGGGCGGACCGGCGGTCTATCTGGAGCGGTTCATCCATAGCGAGATCTATCGCAAGCGTCCGGATGTGGTTGCTGTCGTGCACAGCCACTCCCCCGCGGTCGTCCCATTCAGCGCCGTGCCCGGCACGAAGCTGCGGCCGATCTTCCATATGTGCGGCTTTCTCGGCGCGGGAACACCAGTGTTCGAGATCCGCGATTTTGCGGGGCCAGCGAGCGATCTCCTGATCAGCGATGCCCGCCTTGGCGCAGCGCTCGCGCAAAGCCTCGATCAGGGCCCGGCAGTGTTGATGCGTGGCCACGGCTCAACCGTGGTCGGCAGCACCTTGCGTCAAGCCGTGTTCCGGGCGGTATACACGGAAGTGGGCGCGCGCCTGCAAACGGAAGCGATGAGGCTCGGGCCGGTCACCTACCTGACCGAGGGTGAGGCCATCGCAACGACAAACACCAACAACACGCAAATAGATCGCGCCTGGAACCTTTGGCTGAAGGCCGCGCAGAACCGATCGATGGCCACCTGAATTGGATTGCGACACGCGCTGCCTGTGGCGCAAAGCTGTTGCAGGGCTATCCCCACCTCAGCCGTTCGAGGATCGATTTGCCCATCACCCAGTCCTTGTCCTCTTCGGACAGGAACGACAAGTCGGCGGTGAAATGGGTGATGCGCTGCCTGTAGGTGGCTTTGTCGAAGCCATTGGTCATGTCAGAGCCCCAATAGCATCGCCTCGGACCGTAGGCATCGAAAAGCCGTTTGATATGCGGCGTGAAATCGCGGAACGGATAGGCTTCCGACGAGTAGTTTGGCGCCGCCGACAGCTTGACCGAGACATTTGGATATTTGGCGAGCGAAACAGTCTGGCTGACCGCGTCCGCAATCCGGCCTTCCCTCGGGGTGTTGCCACCGATGCCCATATGGTCGGCAATCAGCTGCAAATGCGGGTAACGCTGGGCCACGCGGGCAAGCTGCGCATTTTGGCCATCGGTCAGGAACATGACCGGAAGGTCGGCTTTCTCTGCCTCCGGCCAGAACCAGTCGGGCGTGCCATCGGTCAGCCATGCCTGGGCCGGACCGAGGAACGTCAGCCGTACGCCGAGCATGCCCGGCTGTTCCCTCCATTGCGGCAGCAGTGCCGCGGCTTGCGGATTCTTCAACGGGATGCGCCCCATGACGCCAAACCGATTGGGATAACGCCTGGCCGCATCGAGGGCGTAATCGTTGCGGTCGCCCGGCCATGATGGCGGCACGACCACGACGCGATCTACGCCAGCCTGATCCATCAGCGGCACGAGCTTCTCGGTTGTAAACGGCTCCGGCATCTGCGGCTTCATGCCGGGGACCCACTTCCAATCCTCGGATTCCGCCTTCCATAGATGCACCTGGGCATCGACGATGGTGCGCTTGGCCGACTGGGCCGCTACCTTTTGCGATGCCATCGCCAAACCCGCGGCAAGCGTGGAGGTGACGACTTCCCGGCGAGACAACATACAAATCCCTCTTTCAATCTTGGTCGTTCAAACCCGGGATCCTCACGCCGAAATCGCCTTTGCCGAATTGACCTGATTGCGCAGCATGAACTTCTGGATCTTGCCGGTTGACGTCTTTGGGATCGGGCCGAACACCACCGCCTTCGGTGTCTTGAAGCCCGACATCTGGGCGCGGCAAAACGCGATGATCTCGGCTTCGGTCGCGTTGGCATTTTCTTTCAGCTCGACGAAAGCGCAGGGCACCTCGCCCCATTTCCCGTCCGGTTTCGCAACCACGGCCGCGAACAGCACGGCCGGATGCTTGTAGAGTACATCCTCGACCTCGACCGAGGAGATGTTTTCGCCGCCGGAAATGATGATGTCCTTTGAACGATCCTTGATGATGACGTAGCCGTGTTCGTCGAGCACGCCGAGGTCGCCGGTATGGAACCAGCCGCCGGCGAAGGCTTCACTGGTGGCATTTTCGTTCTTGAGATAGCCCTTCATCACGATATTGCCGCGGAACATCACCTCGCCGATGGTTTCGCCGTCGCGCGGCACTTCGCACATGGTTTCGGGATCGATCACGGTGACGGCTTCCTCGAGCGGGTAGGAAACGCCCTGGCGGCGCTTGAGTTGGGCGCGCTGATCGGCGGGCAGGGCGTCCCAGCCCGGCTGTTCCGCGCAGACCGACGCAGGACCATAAACCTCGGTCAGGCCGTAGACATGCGTCAGCCTGATTCCGATGCTTTCGGCGCCTTCGAGCACAGCAACCGGAGGCGCGGCACCTGCGATCAAACCTACGACGGGGCGCGCGTCGGATTTCTTCGGCGCATCGGGCGCATTGATCAGCGTATTATAAACGATCGGCGCGCCGCACATGTGGGTGACGCCATGTTTTGCGATCAATTCAAAAATCCTAGTGGGATCGACCTTGCGCAGGCAGACATTGATGCCGGCCGCTGCCGCAACGGTCCAGGGGAAGCACCAGCCGTTGCAATGAAACATCGGCAGGGTCCACAGATAGACCGGATTCTGGCCGAGATTGGCGGCGAGGATGTTGCTGACCGCATTGAGGTATGCGCCGCGGTGATGCGTGACGACGCCCTTGGGATTTCCCGTTGTCCCCGACGTGTAACTCAGCGCGATGGCGTCCCATTCGTCCTGTGGCAAGCGGGCGACGAAACTTTCGTCGCCCTGCGACAGCGCTTCCTCATATTCGATCTCGCCGATCCGCTTTCCGCCCGCGAATGCCCTGTCATCGACGTCGATGACAAATGGCTTCTCGCCCTTCATGAGAGTGAGAGCTTCTGCGATCACGCCCGAAAATTCCGGATCGACCAGGATGATCTTGGCGCCGCCGTGATCAAGCTGGAAAGCGATCGAGGCGGCGTCAAGCCGGATGTTGAGAGCGTTGAGCACGGCGCCGGCCATCGGGACCGCGAAATGCACCTCGTTCATCGCCGGGACATTCGGCAGCATAGCCGCGACCGTGTCACCCGGGCCGATGTTTCGGCGCGCGAGGTATGACGCAAAGCGCCGGCAGCGCGCATAGGTCTGCGACCAGGTGAAGACCCGGTCCTCGTAGATGGCGCTGGTGTGACCGGGATAGACGGCGGCGGTGCGCGCCAGGAAACTCAGTGGGGTCAGGGCCACGAAATTGGCGGGCGTTTTCTCGAGGCCGATGCTGTACTGGTTTTGCTTCCCAACCATCGGTCACCTTCCTATCTATATCAACTAGAGGAACCCGATCGATATCCACGGAAAAATCGCAACAATGATCAACCCGGCCATCAGCGCCAGCAGATAACCCCAGATCGGGCGAATGCCCTCGGCCGGGTCGACGCGCCCGATGGCGCAGGCGGCATAATATCCCACTCCGAACGGCGGGGCGAACAGTCCGATGCCCATGGCGAGGATGATGATCATCGCATAATGGACCTCATGCACGCCGACCGCGCGTGCGATCGGAAACAAGAGCGGGCCAAACAACACGATCGCAGGAATACCCTCGAGCACGCTGCCCAATATCGTGAAGGCCACGATCGATACCGCGATGAAGGAGGCCGGGCCGCCGGGCAGGCCGGTCATGGCGGCCGCCAACGCGCGCGAGAATCCGGATTGGGTCAATCCCCAGGCCATGCCGGTTGCCGTGCCGATGATCAGCAGGATCGCGCCCGACAGGCAGGCGGTTTCGATCAGCATCGGCAGCAACCGCCGCCAGTCAAATTGTCGATAAATCAGCAGGCCGACAACGAAGCCGTAAACGATCCCGATCGTGGAAACCTCGGTCGCGGTCGCAATCCCCTCGACCACCGCGGCGCGGATCACGAACGGCAGCGCCAGCGCGGGAAGGGCGATAACGAAGGTGCGGACGATCTCCGAGCCGCTGGCGCGCTTGACGTGGCTCAGATCCTCGCCGCGATAGCGCCACCACACCAGCGCCGACAATGTGATGGCCAGTACTACACCCGGCAGCAACCCGCCGGTAAACAGCGCCGAAATCGAAACACCAGTCACCGAACCGATGGTAATCAGGACGAGGCTTGGCGGGATCGTCTCGGTCTGCGCGCCGGTGGCAGCGAGCAAAGCGACGAGATCGCCGGGCCGGGCGCCGCGCTGCTTCATTTCCGGAAACAGCACCGGCGCCACCGCCGCCATGTCGGCGGCTTTTGAGCCGGATATGCCCGAGACCAGGTACATTGCGCCGACCAGCACGTAATTGAGGCCGCCGCGCACATGGCCGAGCAGGCTCGCCAGAAAGGCCACCATCGCGCGGGCCATGCCGGCCATTTCAATCAGCAATCCGAGGAAGATGAACAGCGGCACCGCCAGCAGGATCAGGTGGCTCATGCCCTCGTCCATGCGCCCGACCAGCACCATCAGCGGCGTGCGCGTGGTCAGCGCGAGGTATCCGAAAATCGCAAGCCCGAACGCGAAGGCGATCGGTACGCCCGCGAAAACGCAGAAGCCGACCACGCCGACAAAGAAAATGACCAGATTGAGGTTGCCGAGCGGACGCAGCCACGGCGTCGCCAGCCAGAAAACCGCTACCAGTAGCGCTACCGAGAGCACCGCGCGCAGCACCAGCGCGGTATCACCGACCCTCACCAGCCGCAGCAATGCAAACAGCGCCATCAGGCAGACGCCGACCGGGAGCGCCGCCGCACGCCAGGTATTGGATATCTGCAGCGCGGGTGTGGTGATAAAGCTCTCTTCGTAGGCGTAGTGATAGGCCGGAGCGACGATAAGCAGCAGAAAAGCCAGCGCGGCACAGGTCGCGACGACATCCAGATAGGCCCGCATGGCGGGCTTCGCGTTGGCTACCACGGCCGTCATCCGCATATGCTCGGAGCGGCGAAATGCCACCACGGCGCCCAGCATCGCCAGCCAGAGGAAAAGGATCGATGCCAGTTCGTCCGACCAGATCAAGGGCCGTTGCAGGCCGTAACGTGCCACGACGCCCGCAAACAGCGTGACGACCTCGGCAACCACCAGCAGCGCCGCCGGAATCTCGACAAGCATTCCGAGCCGGGTTTCAAGCCTCACCGCAAGTGAGCGGCGGCGAGGGGACATCACCTCGCCAGTCGCCGCCTGCGTTGCCTCGGCGTGAGCCATCATCGCCCCTTGATAATTCCCTGGGTCGTCCGTTACGACAATTTGCCGACGGATTTTTCCAGGATCGCCCACGCCTCTTCACCGTATTTTCCCTTCCATTCGGAATAGAACCCGGCTGAACGGAGCTTCTCGCGGAAAGGTGCCACATCGGGCTGATTGAAGATCAACCCCTTGCTTGCCAGGTCCTCGCGTACGGTCGCATTGAGCTTCTCGGTATCGGTGCGGGCTTTAAGCGCCGCGGCGTTGACATTTTTTTCCACGATCGTTCGCACCTCGGCGGGCAGCGCTTCCAGCGCGCGGCGGTTAGCCAGGAACCAGTAGCCGTCCCACATGTGGTTCGTTAGGGAGCAATATTTCTGGACCTCGTACAGTTTGGCAGTGGAAATCAGTGCCAGCGGATTTTCCTGGCCCTCGACGATCTTGGTCTGCAACGCGGAATAGACCTCGTTGAAATTGATCGAAGCGGGCGCCGCGTCAAACGCCTTGAACATCGAGGTCCACAGTGGCGACACCGGCACCCGGATCTTGAAGCCCTTGTAGTCGGCGGGCCCGTTGATGGGTCTGGTCGAGGAGGTGGTCTGTCGAAAGCCATTATCCCAGATCTTTTCGAACGCCACGATATTGGCCTTGGCAACCTCCCTGCGCACAAAGGCGCCGAGATCGCCATCCATGGCCTTCCAGACCGTGGGGTAATCGGGGAACGCAAAACCCATCCCGTTGATCGAGGCGGCCGGGACGAGGGTCGCCAGAATCAGGCCGGACATCGTGAAGAATTCGACGCCGCCGGAACGGAGCTGGCTCAACACGTCGGTGTCGGCACCGAGCTGGTTGTTTGGGAAAATCTGAAGATCGAAGCGGCCATTGGTTTCGGTTTTGATCGCCGCCGCCATCTCCTTGGAACGAATGTTCAGGGGATGCGAATCCGGCAGGTTGTTGGCAAATTTGTAGGCGAACTCAGCCTGCTGGGCTCGTGCGACGAACGGTGCGCCCACGCTGCCCATCACAGCCGAGGCCGCGGATGCCTTCAATAACGTCCGTCGCGAAAAGCCCATTTGTTGTCTCCCCGATTATTCTTATAAATTACATCATACGGACCCGGCGCCGCCGGGTCATCAGTCGTCTCGGCCGGCTTATTGCCCGCTTTCAATGAAAATACCAAGCCTTCCGCGATCGGCTTTTTGCTGCGAATTTCGCTTCAAAGGCGCCATCCGGCTTCGCCGGGACCTGCGGCGGTGGCTGGCTGCGTAGTTCGTCCAGAACGACCGCGCGCGAGGCTCTCTCACGGCCTCGAGTTCCGTTGCCACGAGCTCGTGGCTCGGTCCACCAAAGAGCGTCACAGTCCGCTGCCGACTTCGGCTGGCTCCGGCGGGGCGCCGATGGCGCCCGTCCATGGCCCCGGATGTGGCAAGTTCACGCAGCGGCGCTGACGCCACGTGGAAGCGCGCGAATTCGCGGCTAAAAGTGTACAAGAGCATCAGAAGATGGATGTAAGTATCTGAAAAAACGCATGAATAAATCATTCCATAGCCAGCGGTTCCGGCAATTGTTGTTTGGGTGTTGCCATCAGAAAAAGCCCGCAATTCGGTCAAATCAACACAAACTGACCCGTCCAAGGCATTCATCGTGAGACACTCCGACCGTTGGCTCGCATTGTTCGAACGTGCCGCGACTGATGTCTGTGCGTTGGTCGCTGCCGCGCATCTTCTCGGGAAGGCTCGGCGGATTGCGGACGTTTCGAGATAGCGATGGCAACGCAATGTCGGCAGATCGCGCACCCGCGGTGCAATTCCGCGATGAGTCGACAAACGTTGGGGCTCAAGAAGTTGGATCATCGATAAACCGCTGGGGACGCGCGAAGGCCTCGAGCTGCTCTTTACTGTCGATGATGATCTCGCGGCCGCGGATGCGCACGCCGTGCTCGGTCAACAGTGCCAGGCTGCGGGACAGATTCTCGCGCGTAGTGCCGATGTGCGAGGCCAGCGTGCCGCGATCGAACGGGATCACGATATTTGCCTGAACGGCTTCCTTGTGCGCCTCGGCCAGGATCCAGTTGGCGAGACGCTCAACGCTTGACCGGGCCATGTAGCCCTTCAGTTTCTTGATCGATGACCGATAGGCCAGCGCAAGCTCGCGCGCCACGATGCGCGCGAACGCGACGTCCCGGTCGAAAATATCGCGGACGCGTTGCGCTGGAATCAGCAAGATGCGCGAGTCGGCCAGCGTACGGGCGGAATTCAGATAGGGTTGATCGCTGACCACCGCGGCCAGGATGAACGTCGAAACCGGGGTGATCAAGGAGATCCCCCATTCCACGCCGTTCTGCTCGGTGAAGATCTCGACCAGGCCCTCGACAACGACATGCAGGAAGTCGGCGTGATCGCCTTCATGGATCAGAATGACTCCGTTCGGGAATTGCTGCAGCAGCGCCGCGTCGAGCAAGCTCGCGAGGCTTTCCTCTTTCATTTCGGAAAACAGCGGCAGTGCCTTCAACTGGGCCAGTTCGTGAGGGCGCAACAAGCTTGCTCCTGGTTTCTAACAACGCGGGGAACTGTGATATCTATCAAACAAAGATTTGATAAATATCAATCATTGGCGCGTTACCGGTCAAATTGCACTGCAACAAACCTTATAATACGTCACTGACCGCGTTCCATTTGATCCAGCACAAATTGATCCTCGCCAATTCGGTCATTTGTCTTCCCCGACGCGCTCTCTTTCGGGGATTCTCATGGTCACGACGGAATCAAGCACCGTACATCAAGGCCGGGCACTCTGGCTTTCGACCATTTCCTTTACGATCTGCTTTGCAGTCTGGACGATCTTTTCGATCATCGGCATCCGGATCAGGCAGGAACTCGGGCTTAATGACACTGAGTTCGGCCTGCTGATCGGCACCCCCATCCTCTCGGGATCATTGATCCGCCTGGTGCTCGGCATCTGGACAGACCAGTATGGCGGCCGGCGGGTCTACACCGTCGTCATGCTCGCCGCAGCGGTTGCCACCTACCTGCTGACCTGGGCGCACACCTATCCCGAATTCCTGATCGCGGCACTGTTCGTCGGCATCGCGGGCGGTTCGTTCGCGGTCGGCGTCGCTTACGTCTCGCGTTTTTACCCGACAGCCCGGCAAGGCACCGCGCTCGGCATTTTCGGCGCCGGCAATGTCGGCGCCGCCGTAACCAAATTCGTCGCGCCGTTCGTGCTGGTTGCCTATGGCTGGCAGGCGGTGGCGCAAGTCTGGGCGCTCGTTATCGGTGTGATGGGCATAACCTTCTGGTTATTCTCCGAGGAGGACCCGGTCGTCCGCGCGCGGCGCGAGAAAAACGAAAAGCCGAAAAGCGCGTGGCTGGAGCTCGAGCCGCTGAAGAACGTACAGGTCTGGCGCTTCGCGCTTTATTATTTCTTTGTGTTCGGCGCGTTCGTCGCGCTGTCGCTATGGCTGCCGCAATATCTGATCAAGGTCTACGGCGTCGATATCAAGACGGCCGGCATGATGGCGGCGATGTTCTCGTTTCCGGCCAGCGTATTCCGCGCCTATGGCGGCCATCTCTCCGATCGTTATGGCGCACGGCGCGTGATGTACTGGACCTTCCTGGTCGCGGTCGTTGCCACCTTCGTTCTGTCCTATCCACCGACAGATTATCTGGTGAAGACGGTCAACGGCACCGTCGGATTCCATCTGGAAATGGGATTGGTGCCATTCACTGTGACGGTATTCGTGCTCGGCTTCTTCATGGCGCTGGGCAAGGCAGCCGTCTACAAACATATCCCGGTCTACTATCCGAACAGCGTCGGCGCCGTCGGCGGCCTCGTCGGCATGATTGGCGGCCTTGGCGGCTTTGTGCTCCCGATCGCTTTCGGCGCGCTGGTTGACCTGACCGGGCTTTGGACCAGCTGCTTCATGCTGTTGTTCCTGCTGGTGTCAGGCGCCCTGATCTGGATGCACGTTTCGATCCGGCAGATGGAACGCGGCGTCGTCGGCGAGGCGCTGAAGAAGCTTCCCGAACTTCCGGAAATGGAGGAAATCCACAAGCCCGAGCATGTCGGCGCCTTGTCCGGGGCCGTCCTGACCGACTGGCGTCCCGAGGACAAGACTTTCTGGGACACCCAGGGACGCGCGATCGCGCGGCGCAATCTCTGGATATCGATTCCGGCGCTGTTGCTCTCGTTCGCGATATGGCAGGTCTGGTCGGTGGTGGTCGCGAAGCTGCCCGCGGTCGGCTTCAAGTTCTCCACGGCCGAACTGTTCTGGCTGGCGGCCTTGCCTGGCATTTCCGGCGCGGTGTTGCGCATCTTCTACTCGTTTATGGTGCCAATCTTCGGCGGACGACTGTGGACGACCTTGGCAACGTGGTCGCTGATGATCCCCGCCGTCGGCATCGGCTACGCCGTGCAGACGCCGTCGACGCCATATGCGGTGTTTCTTGCCTTGGCATTGCTGTGCGGCCTCGGCGGCGGCAACTTTGCCTCCTCAATGGCCAACATCTCCTTCTTCTTTCCGCGGGCCGAGAAGGGCAACGCGCTCGCGCTCAACGCCGGACTCGGCAATCTCGGGGTCAGCGTCGTGCAATTCGTGGTCCCGATCGTGATCACGGCCGGCGTATTCGGCTGGTTCGGCGGCGATCCCGCGATGGTTGCGAGCGGAACGCAGCAGGCACCGCTCTGGCTGCAGAACGCCGGCTTCATCTGGGTGCCGTTCATCACAGCCAGCGCGTTCGCCGCATGGTTCGGCATGAATGACATCGCATCCGCCAAGGCATCATTCGCTGATCAGGCGGTTATCTTCCAGCGCAAGCACAACTGGATCATGTGCTGGCTTTATACCGGCACCTTCGGCTCGTTCATCGGCTACTCCGCGGGATTTCCGCTGCTGGCGAAGACTCAGTTTCCCACGGTTGATGCGTTGCAATTTGTCTTCATCGGACCCTTGGTTGGCGCGCTGTCGCGTTCGGCCACGGGGTGGGTTTCCGACAAATGGGGTGGCGGGCGCGTCACCATGTGGGTGTTCGGCCTGATGATGGTGGGCGTGCTCGGGATTCTCTATTTCCTCGGCATCAAGGATCAGCCGGGTGCGTTCTGGGGATTCTTCGCCATGTTCCTGGTGCTGTTCTTCGCGACCGGCGTCGGCAATGCCTCCACCTTCCAGATGATACCGAACATCATGCGCAAGGAAATCGACCGGTTGATGCCGGGCGCTGACGCTGTCACCCGCCAGCGGCAGGCCGAAAAGGAATCGGCTGCGATCACCGGGTTCACCTCCGCGATCGCGGCGTTCGGTGCGTTCTTCATTCCGAAATCCTACGGGACGTCGATCGATCTCACGGGTGGCGTACAGGCCGCGCTCTGGGGCTTTTTCATCTTCTACGTGATCTGCATCGTGATCACCTGGGCCGTCTACACGCGCAAGGGTGGCCTGCTTCACGACATCGAACGCGGCGGCCGGATTTCTCCCGCTGCCCAGCCCGCCGAATAAGAACGAGGAGACCGCGGATGAGCCATTTTCTGGACAGACTGTCGTTCTTTACCCGTGCCAAGGCGGAATTCGCCGGCGGCCACGGCGTGATGACGACCGAGGACCGTTCCTGGGAGGACGGCTACCGCAAGCGCTGGCAGCACGACAAGATCGTGCGCTCGACGCATGGCGTGAACTGCACGGGTTCCTGTTCGTGGAAGGTCTATGTCAAGGGCGGTATCGTCACCTGGGAAACCCAGCAGACCGACTATCCGCGCACCCGCCCGGACCTTCCCAATCACGAACCGCGCGGCTGTGCACGCGGCGCCAGCTATAGCTGGTATCTGTACTCCGGCAACCGCGTGAAATACCCGCTGGTGCGCTCGCGGCTGCTGAAGCTTTGGCGCGAGGCGAGGGTGCTGATGACGCCGGTGGCGGCGTGGAAGTCGATCGTCGAGGATCCAGGGAAGCGGGCATCTTACGTGCAAAAGCGCGGCCTCGGCGGTTTCGTTCGCGCCAGCTGGGCCGAGGTCAATGAGATCGTCGCCGCGGCGAACGCCTACACCGTCAAGACCTATGGCCCCGACCGCGTGTTCGGCTTCTCGCCGATCCCGGCGATGTCGATGGTGAGCTACGCCGCCGGCGCCCGCTATCTGTCACTGCTCGGCGGCGTCTGCATGTCGTTCTACGACTGGTACTGCGATCTGCCGCCGGCCTCGCCGCAGACCTGGGGCGAGCAAACCGACGTGCCTGAAAGCGCCGACTGGTACAATTCCGGCTTTCTCATCCTGTGGGGATCGAACGTCCCGCAGACCCGAACGCCGGATGCGCATTTCTATACCGAGGTTCGCTACAAGGGCGCCAAGAGCGTCGTGATCTGTCCGGATTATTCCGAAGCTTCGAAGTTTGCCGATCTCTGGGTCTCGCCGAAGCAGGGCACCGACGCCGCGCTGGCGATGGCGATGGGCCACGTCATCCTGAAGGAATTCCACGTCGATCGTCAGACCAAATATTTCCACGATTATGCGCGCCAGTATACGGATATGCCATTTCTGGTGCGCCTGGTGAAATCCGAAGGACGGCTCGTTCCTGAGCGGTTCGTGCGCGCCTCGGATTTCGCCACTTCGCTCGACGAGACCAACAACCCCGAATGGAAGACGGTGGCCTATGACGAGGCGACCGGCGAGATCGTGGTGCCGAACGGCTCGGTCGGCTTCCGCTGGGGCGAGAAGGGCAAATGGAACCTGGAGGAGCGGGAGTCCAAGAGCCGGGAGACCAAACTCCGGCTATCGCTTGCCGATGTCAAAGACGAACTGGCCGACGTCGCCTTCCCTTATTTCGGCAATCGCGAGCACGACCATTTCCAGGGAACCGACCACCCGGACGTTCTGACGCGCAAGGTGCCGGCCAGGCGGATCAAGCTGAAGGACTGCGAGACGCTGGTAGCCTCCGTCTATGATCTGTTCGTCGCCAACTACGGCATCGACCGGGGCTTCGGCGGCGATCATCTCGGCAAGAGCTACGACGATGCCGAGCCATACACGCCGGCCTGGGCAGAAAAAATCACCGGCGTGCCGCGCAACCAGATCATCACGGTCGCGCGCGAGTTCGCAAGCAATGCCGAGAAGACCGGCGGGCGTTCCATGGTCATCGTCGGCGCCGGGTTGAACCACTGGTACCACATGGATATGAACTACCGCGGCATCATCAACATGCTGGTGATGTGCGGATGCGTCGGACAATCCGGCGGCGGCTGGTCGCACTATGTCGGCCAGGAAAAACTGCGGCCGCAATCCGGCTGGACGCCGCTCGCTTTCGGCCTCGACTGGGGACGTCCGCCCCGCCAGATGAACTCGACGTCGGCGTTCTATGCCCACACCGACCAGTGGCGTTATGAGACGCTCGACATCAAGGAGATCCTGTCGCCGACGGCGCCAGCCGGTCCGTGGGACGGCGCGCTGATCGACTACAACGTGCGCGCCGAGCGCATGGGCTGGCTGCCTTCCGCGCCGCAGCTGCAAACCAATCCGATCGAGGTTTCCAAACTCGCGGCGGCGGCGGGTCTGGAGGCCAAGGATTATGTCGCCAAATCCCTGAAGTCGGGTGATTTGAAATTATCGTGCGACGATCCCGACAACGGCAGGAATTGGCCACGTAACCTGTTCGTCTGGCGCTCGAATCTTTTGGGCGCGTCCGGCAAGGGGCACGAATATTTCCTCAAGCATCTGCTCGGCACCAAGCACGGCGTGATGGGCAAGGACCTCGGCGAGGACGGCAAGAAGAAGCCGGCCGAGGTGAAGTGGCACGACGAGGCGCCGGAAGGAAAGCTCGACCTCCTGGTGACACTCGACTTCCGCATGTCGACCACCTGCATGTATTCCGACATCGTGCTGCCGACCGCGACCTGGTACGAGAAAAACGATCTCAACACCTCCGACATGCATCCGTTCATCCATCCGCTGTCGGCGGCGATCGATCCGGTGTGGGAGTCCCGCAGCGACTGGGACATCTACAAGGGTATCGCCGAGGCTTTTTCGAAGGTCGCGCCGGAAGTGCTTGGCGTGGAGAAGGACGTCGTTCTCACCCCTATCATGCACGATAGCCCCGGCGAGATTGCGCAGCCCTTCGACGTGAAGGACTGGAAGAAGGGCGAGATCGATCCGATCCCCGGCAAAACCATGCCGGCGGTCACCGTGGTCGAGCGCGACTATCCGAACCTCTACAAGCGCTTCACCTCGCTCGGTCCGCTGATGAACAAGCTCGGCAACGGCGGCAAGGGCATGAGCTGGAACACCGACCATGAGGTCGACCTGCTCAAGAAGCTCAACGGCATCGTGACAGAGGAGGGCACCAGCAAGGGGCTTGCCCGCATCGACAGCGCCATCGACGCCTGCGAGGTGATCCTGAGCCTCGCGCCGGAGACCAATGGCGAAGTCGCGGTCAAGGCATGGGCGTCGCTTGAGGGGTTCACCGGGCGAAACCACACCCATCTGGCGATCCCCAAGGAAGACGAGAAGATCCGCTTTCGCGACATCGTGGCGCAGCCGCGCAAGATCATCTCTTCGCCGGTCTGGTCGGGACTGGAATCGGAAAAAGTCTGCTACAACGCCGGTTATACCAACGTCCATGAACTGATCCCCTGGCGCACGCTGACCGGCCGTCAGCAGCTCTATCAGGATCATCTGTGGATGCGCGCCTTCGGCGAGGGATTTTGCGTTTATCGGCCGCCGATCGACACCAAGACGGTCAAGCCGGTGATCGACCGCAAGCCGAACGGCAATGCCTCGGTGGTCTTGAACTTCATCACGCCGCACCAGAAGTGGGGCATTCACTCCACCTATACCGACAATCTCCTGATGCTGACGCTATCGCGTGGCGGACCGATCGTCTGGATCAGCGAGATCGACGCCAAGGGCGCGGGTATCGTCGACAACGACTGGATCGAGGCCTTCAACAGCAACGGCGCGCTGGTGGCGCGTGCGGTGGTCTCGCAGCGCGTCAAGCAGGGTATGTGCATGATGTATCATGCGCAGGAGAAGATCGTGAACGTGCCGGGCTCCGAGCAGACCGGCCAGCGTGGCGGCATCCACAATTCCGTCACCCGCGTTGTCTTGAAGCCGACGCACATGATCGGCGGCTATGCGCAGCAGGCTTACGGCTTCAATTACTACGGAACGGTCGGCTCGAACCGCGATGAATTCGTCATCGTCCGCAAGATGTCGAAGATCGACTGGCTCGATACCCCAACATCAGATCAACCCGGCACGCCCCGTCTGGAGGCCGCAGAATGAAAATCCGCGCTCAAATAGCCATGGTGCTGAACCTCGACAAGTGCATCGGGTGTCACACCTGCAGCGTCACCTGCAAGAACGTGTGGACCAGCCGCGAAGGCATGGAATATGCGTGGTTCAACAATGTCGAGACCAAGCCCGGCATCGGCTATCCCAAGGATTGGGAAAACCAGGCGCGCTGGAAGGGCGGCTGGAAGCGCAAGCGCAACGGCTCGATCGAGCCGCGGATCGGCGGCAAGTGGCGGGTATTGGCGAATATTTTCGCCAACCCGGATCTGCCGGAGATCGACGACTATTACGAGCCGTTTACGTTCGACTACCAGCACCTGCAGCAGGCACCGGAAATGAAGGCGATGCCGACGGCCCGTCCGCGCTCGCTGGTTTCGGGCGAGCGCATCGAGAAGATCGAGTGGGGTCCGAACTGGGAGGAAATCCTCGGCGGCGAATTCGCGAGGCGGTCGAAGGATTATAATTTCGAAGGTGTACAGAAGGAAATCTACGGCCAGTTCGAAAACACCTTCATGATGTATCTGCCGCGGCTGTGCGAGCATTGTCTCAACCCGGCCTGCGTCGCGGCGTGCCCCTCGGGCGCCATCTACAAGCGCGAGGAGGACGGCATCGTCCTGATCGATCAGGACAAGTGCCGCGGCTGGCGGATGTGCGTCTCCGGCTGCCCGTACAAGAAGATCTATTACAACTGGTCGTCGGGCAAATCGGAAAAGTGCATCTTCTGCTATCCGCGCATCGAGGCTGGCCAGCCGACGGTGTGCTCGGAGACCTGCGTCGGACGGATCCGCTATCTCGGCGTCGTGCTCTATGACGCCGACCGGATCGCGGAAGCGGCAAGCAAGGCTGACGAGCGCGATCTCTATCAGGCCCAGCTCGATGTTTTCCTCAATCCGAACGACCCCGCAGTGATCGCCGAAGCCGAGCGGCAGGGCATCCCGCATGCCTGGCTCGATGCCGCCAAGGCCTCGCCGATCTGGAAGATGGCGATGGAATGGAAAGTCGCTTTTCCCTTGCACCCGGAATACCGCACCTTGCCGATGGTCTGGTACGTGCCGCCGCTGTCGCCGATCACCTCGGCGGCGTCCGCCGGCAAGATCGGGCTCGACGGCGAAATGCCCGACGTCAAGTCTTTACGCATTCCCATGCGATATCTCGCCAACCTGTTGACGGCGGGCGACGAGAAGCCGGTGACGCTGGCGCTGGAGCGGATGCTGGCGATGCGCGCCTATATGCGGGCGAAAACCATCGACGGCGTCGTCGATGAAGCGATTGCCAAACGCGTCGGCCTCAATCCCGCTCAGATCGACGAGATGTACCAGATCATGGCAATCGCCAATTACGAAGACCGCTTTGTCATCCCGACCGCCCATCGCGAACTCGGGGCGGACGCCTACGACCTGCGCGGCTCCTGCGGCTTCACGTTCGGCAATGGCTGCTCCGGCGGCGAAAGCGAGACCAACCTGTTCGGCTCGCCGCGCAAGGTCAGGAACCCGATGGAGATCGCATGATGAGAACGTTCAAGGTGTTGTCGGCTCTCCTGAGCTACCCGACCGAGGCGCTGATCGAGGCCGCGCCGGAATTTCCCGCGGTGCTCGACGCCGAGAAACTGATGCCGGCGGCCTGCCGCGGCGCCGTTGATGCGCTGATCGAGGAAATCGCCGTCGGCGATCTCTATGACCTTCAGGAGCGCTATGGTCTGTTGTTCGACCGCAGCAAGACGCTGGCCCTGCACCTGTTCGAGCATGTCCATGGCGAAAGCCGCGACCGCGGTCAGGCCATGGTCGATCTGAAAGCGATGTATGAAAGGGCCGGACTGACGATCGCGGCGAACGAACTGCCTGACTACGTGCCGCTATTCCTCGAATTCCTGTCGACCCGGCCGGTCGCGGAGGCGCGCGAACTGCTTGGACAGACCGCGCATATCTTCGCCGCGCTGGCCGAACGGCTTGGCCGGCGGCAGTCGAGCTACAAGGCGGTGTTCGATACGCTGGTGGCGATCCCTGCGGAAGCGCCGCGGCGCGATATCGTCGATGAATTGCTGAAGGCCCCGGACACCGACCCAATGGATCTGGTGGCGCTCGATGCCGCCTGGGAAGAGGAAGAAGTGCGGTTCGGCCCGGGTGCACAGGGGCAAGGCGCCTGCGGGCACGAGGGCCTGATTGCAAAACTTCGCCACGCCAGGCGCGCCGTCGACCCCGCGCCATCATCGCCGCAGTGAGGAGCGAAGCCATGCAAACGCTCAATTCAATCGTATTCGGCTGGTATCCTTATCTCTGCCTGACGGTGTTCCTGTTCGGCAGCCTGGTCCGGTTCGATCGCGAGCAATATACCTGGCGGAGCGGATCGAGCCAGCTCTTGCGGCGGCGGCAATTGATGTGGGGCTCCAACCTGTTCCACGTCGGTATCCTCTTTATCTTCGTTGGCCATTTCGTCGGGCTTTTGACGCCGATCTGGGTGTTCGACATGCTCGGCGTATCGCACGGCTTCAAGCAGATGCTGGCGATCGTCGCCGGCGGCGTTGCTGGCTTGATGTGCCTGGTCGGGATTTCCCTGCTGACGCACCGGCGGCTGTTCGATCCGCGCATTCGCGCCAATTCCTCGTTCGGTGACACGTCGATCCTGCTCCTGCTGTTCGCGCAATTGCTGCTGGGACTGGCGACCATCCCGGTCTCGCTCGGTCACCTCGATGGCCATGAAATGGTGAAGTTCATGGGATGGGCGCAGGGCATCCTGACGCTGCAGCCCGGCGTCGCCGTCAACATTCTGGACGTCCACCCGATCTTCAAGGCCCACCTGGTGCTGGGCATGACGATCTTCCTTCTGTTCCCGTTTACCCGGCTGGTTCACGTCTGGAGCGCGCCGGTCTGGTACCTCGGCCGCCGCGGCTATCAGGTGGTGCGCAGCCGTGACGGGCGCGCCGTCCGTCCGCTTCAGCCCGCGGAGTAGGCCATGGATTGCTCGGTCACCAATACATTGCCGAAGCCGAAGACCATTAGTGTCAACGGCGTGGTGATCGCGCGCGAGATCATCGCGCGCGAGGTGCAGAACCATCCGGCGAAAAAGCCGATCCTGGCATGGCAGGCGGCGGCGCGGGCGCTGGTGGTGCGCGAATTGCTGCTGCAGGAATCCCGGCGTCTCGGCATCGAGGGCGAGCCGCTGCGCGATCCCGAGGGGCGCACCGAGACGTCGGAAGAAGCGGCCATGCGTGCCCTGATCGAACGCGAGGTCATCACGCCCGAACCCGACGAGGCTACGTGTTTGCGGTTCTATGAGCAGAACCGCGCGCGCTTTCGTTCCGGCGACCTTTATGAGGCCGCGCACATCCTGATCGCCGCTCCGCGCAGCGATCCGGCGGCGCGGACCGCGGCGCGGGCGACAGCCGATGCGATCCTGCTGGCCGTCCGGGCTGACCCCCCACTGTTCGCCGAGTTCGCGCGCAGTCATTCCGACTGCAAGACCTCGGCCGATAATGGCGGCCGGCTCGGCCAGCTGACGCGCGGCCAGACGGTGGCGGAATTCGAGGCGGCGCTACAGCGCATGCGGCCCGGCGAATTCGCCGTCGCCGAAACCCGCTACGGCTTTCACGTGATCCGGCTCGACCATCATGCGCCCGGGCAGGCGCTGCCGTTCGAACTCGCCCGCGACCGCATCGCCGACTATCTCGCGACCAGCGTCCAGCATCGTGCACTGGCGCAATATGTCTCGGTGCTGGCCGGCCGCGCCGAAATCACCGGCATTGCGCTCGCGGCAGCGGCATCGCCGCTGCTGCAATAGGAGAGACTCATGCAGCTCGGCGAAATCATCCGCAGCTTCAGCGAGGAAGCGCCCGCCAGCGAGGCGCTGCTCGCCTGCAACGACATCGTGCTGTTCGCGCAGGTCGGCGAAGCCGCGGGCCGCTATGAAGAGACGGTCGGCGAATACGCGGCCGGCGCGGTGCGGCGTTTTGCCAATCGGGCCTTGAGTGAGGACTGGCTTGGGCTCATGAATGTGATCGAGCGCGCCAGCGATCCCGGAATCGATTGCCTGACCTACATGGTCAAGTGGTCGCTGAAGCAGGATGAGGCGCCGCCGGCACCGGTGCATCAGGGGTGCACCTGCGGAGGGAATGGGGGCTGCTCTTGAATAGCGGGCGCAACCTCGACGCCGCTGCGGTGGACTCGCGCGGCCTTGCCCGGGTCGGCATCCTCGTAATCTCCGACCGCGCCAGCCGCGGCGAATATGACGACGAGAGCGGCAAGGCGATCAACAATTTTCTCAACAGAACGGTGCGATCCAACTGGATCGCCGTGATGAAGATCGTGCCGGACGGAATGGACAGCGTCGCCAACGCGTTGGTCGAACTGTCCGACAGCGAAGACTGCGACCTCGTGCTGACCACGGGCGGCACCGGGCCGTCGCCGCGCGATCTGACGCCGGAGGGAACGCGGATGGTGATCACGCGGGAGCTGGAGGGGTTTGGCGAGATGATGCGCCGCGTCAGCCTGGAGCAGGTACCGACCGCCATTCTCTCGCGCCAGACCGCGGGAACGCGTGGACATTGCCTGATCGTCAACCTGCCGGGCCGTCCGTCGGCGATCGACGTCTGCCTCAACGCCGTGTTCCCGGCGATCCCTTATTGTCTCGACCTGATAGGCGCCCGTCCAATAGAGGTGAACCCCGATGTCTGTCACGCCTTCCGCCCCGGCGCATAAGCTTTCGTCTTCGCACGCGTCTGTCGCGGCGATCGTCTATCCGGACAACGCGTATCCTGATGTCACCTTTGAGACGCTCGTCAAGCGAAGCCGTGAGCGGGGGTTGTCGCTCGCCGGCGTTCTGCAGCATCGAATTTTCGAGACGGTTGACCGCCGATGCGATGTGGTGCTGGAGGATTTGACCACCGGCCATCGTACGGCGATATTCGAGGATCGCGGCGCCGGTGCCGAAGGGTGCCGGCTCGACGAGGCAGCGTTGGCGGAAGCCACAGCGAGGATCGAAGGCAATCTCGAAGATGGACCGGACCTGCTTGCGCTGAACAAGTTCGGCAAAGCCGAATGCGACGGCCGCGGATTGCTCGACCTCATCGGGAACGCCATCGATCGCGGGATCCCCGTCATCATCGGCGTGCCAAAAAGCAACCTCGGAGCATGGCGAAGCTTCGCAGGCGATCTCGCGGTCGAATTGACAAGCGCGGTTGATGATGTGGAGCGGTGGCTAGGAAACCTCCGATAAATTCGTGCCCGCAACAGGTGACTGGCAATTTCAAAATAATTTCAATAGAGGAGACTGGTTCCGGCGTGGCGGTGGATGGAAAACAATCGAGACAAGTCCGTTTCCATGTGGCTTCAAAGTCGGCGCGGGGCTTGGTCAAACTTCTCCGCTAGACGCAATGCAAATTATCGATAATGCTGTTGACGCGGTCCCGCTCCGCCGCGGTTCTGGAAATGTGCGACGCGGGATCGTACCTCGGCCTAAAGATAGCTCTTAAAGCGAACAGCCGGGGGAAATGATACGAGGGAGGGCGGAGAATGGCGGGCATACATTCGCTCGATCAACTCATCGGCGACGAATATCCGATTTTTGCCACCGAAGCCGACGTCCGAGCCTTCGAACGGGTTCCCTTCGCTGAGCGCATCGCTGCCCAAAGCACGTATGAGGCCATCAGGCTCGGGGCTGCCAGGAATCCAGATTCTCCCGCTATCCAATTCCTCGCCAACGCCGATCCGGCAGACACGCCGGTCGTAGTTTCCCACCGCGATTTCGTCGCGCGAGTGACGCAAGCCGCCAATATGTTCCATGCGCTGGGAGTTGGCGATGATGATGTGGTGAGCTTAATGCTTCCGCTTCTCCCGGAAGCTTTTATCGCCCTGTTCGGCGCCGAAGCTGCCGGCATCGCCAATCCCATCAACCCGCTTCTGGAGCCGCATCAAATCGCGGAAATCCTGGAGGCCGCGAAAACCACGATCCTTGTCGCCCTCGGCCCGATGCCCGGAACGGACATATGGAAGAAGGTCGAGCAAATTCGCGGCAAGCTGAAGCACCTCAAAGCCATTGTGCAGGTCCATGGTCCCGGCGATCCCGCGAATGGGATTTATTCCTTCGGCGATCTCATGAAGGACCAGCCTTCGGACCGGCTTGTCAGCAACAGGCGGATCTCCGGCGAGCAGACCGCAGCTTACTTTCACACCGGGGGCACCACCGGCACCCCGAAGCTCGTCTGCCACACCCACGCCAATCAGGTCTATCAGGCCTGGGCCTGCAATCTACTGCTCAAATCGAAAGCAGGAACCAATCTGCTTTTTGGCATGCCGCTCTTCCACGTCGGCGGCTCGCTCACGCAGGCGTTGAGCAACCTGTCAGGGGGTAATTGCCTGGTCGTTCTGTCGCCCTCCGGATGGCGCAATCCCGCGGCTGTAAAGAATATCTGGAGTCTTGTCGAACGCTTCAAACCCGAAATTTTCAGCAGCGTCCCGACGGTTCTGGCCGCAGCGCTTTCGATTCCGCCCGGCAATGCTGACTTATCGTGCTTGCGATACGCAGCTGGCGGCGGATCGGCCATACCCGTTGCCGTCGGTAAATCGATCCAGGAGAGGTTCAAAATCCCGGTTGTCGAAGTCTACGGCATGACCGAAACCTCCAGCGTCCACACCATGGCTTACCCGGATCGCCCCATCCGCCTCGGATCTGTTGGCCTGCCGATACCCTATAGCCGTGTTCGCATTGTCAAGTTGGATGCCAACAATCGCGTCGAGCGCAATTGCGAACCTGACGAGATCGGGGTCGTGGTCATGGCTGGACCCGGTGTCTTCCGCGGCTATCTCAACGCGGTACACAACGAGGGTGCGTTCGTGGACGGGGACTGGGTCAACTCGGGGGATCTAGGTCGTCTTGACAAGGATGGCTACCTCTGGATCACCGGCCGCGCCAAGGATCTCGTCATTCGTGGCGGCCACAACATCGACCCCGCCCCGATCGAGGAGATTATGTTCCAGCATCCCGCCGTAGGCTTTGCTGCCGTCGTAGGTCAGCCGGACGCCTATGCTGGCGAGTTGCCGGTGGGCTACGTGCAACTGAAGCAAGGTGCGACTGTCCAGCCGGGTGAGCTGGAAGCGTGGGTCCGGGAGCGCACGCCCGAGCGGGCCGCCGTTCCCGCGCAGATTATCCCAATTGATCCGATGCCGCTTACCGGCGTCGGCAAGGTGTTCAAGCCACAGCTTCGATGGGACGCCGCCAAACGGGTATTCACCGGCGTTCTCGCGTCTCTCGCAGAAAGAGGCATCAGCTGTACCGTTCAGGTGGGACCACATGGCAGCCACGGCAGTATCGCAACGGTCACGATCGCCCATGTCCCGGAGCAAAAGCGCGAGGCAATCGCCAACGAAGTCGATACCATGCTCGCCCCTTTCGTGATGCGCCACCAGATCGTCTATTTGTAGGTAATGGTACGCGATGGTGGCCCAATCTACCGCGCTCGCCTGACGGCGGCCAGCCAGTTGACGCAAGTCCGGCGTGAGGTTTCGGAACATCCTACGTTGTCACGACGAAAGCATTCGGGAGCGCGACGAATGGCCAGCCCATTCTACACCGCCGAACACGAGGCCTATCGCGAGGTGGTGCGCCGCTTTGTCGAAAAGGAGATCGAGCCCTACGCCCATGAATGGGACGAGGCGGCGGGATTTCCGCGCGTGCTCTACGAGAAGGCCGCCGCAATCGGCCTATTGGGCTTGGGCTTTCCGGAAGAGTATGGCGGCACCGAAGTCGACAATTTCATGTGGATCGTCGCGGTGCAGGAACTGGCGCGGGCCGGCGCCGGCGGCGTTAGTGCCAGCCTGAAGAGCAATTCCATTGGCGCGCCGCCGATCGCGCGCGCCGGCACCCCGGAATTCAAGGCGCGGGTGCTGCCACAGATCCTGTCGGGCAAGAAGATTTCCGCGCTCGCAATCACGGAGCCGAGCGGCGGCTCCGACGTCGCCAACCTGCGCACGTCGGCGCGTCGCGACGGCGATGTCTATGTCGTCAAGGGCGAGAAGACCTTTATTACCTCGGGAATGCGCGCCGATTACATCACCACCGCAGTACGCACCGGCGGGCCCGGGCCCGGCGGTGTCAGCCTCCTGGTGATCGAGGGCGAAACGCCCGGGCTCTCGCGTACACCGCTGAAGAAAATGGGCTGGTGGGCCTCGGACACTGCAACCTTGCATTTTGATAATTGCCGCGTGCCGGCCGGAAACCTGCTCGGGGAAGAGGGCGGCGGGTTCAAGATTATCATGCACAATTTCAACAGCGAGCGGCTGACGATGGCGGCCGGCTGCACCGCCGCGGCGCGGGTTTGCCTCGAGGAGGCGATGGAATACGCCAAACAGCGACACACTTTCGGCAAGCCCTTGGCGCAGCATCAGGTAATCCGACACAAGCTGGTCGACATGGCTCAGCGGGTCGCGGCGTCGCAGGCGATGCTTGAATTGCTGGCGTGGCGGCTCGATCAGGGCGACAGTCCGGTCGCCGAGATCTGCATGCTGAAGAACCAGGCGACGCAGACCATGGCGTTCTGTGCCTCCGAAGCCGTGCAGATTTTCGGAGGCGCCGGCTACATGCGCGGCATCAAGGTCGAGCGCATCTACCGCGAGGTCAAGGTCAACGCGATCGGCGGCGGCAGCGAGGAGATCATGAAGGATCTGGCGAGCCGGCAGATGGGGTTATGACAAGGAGATAAAATGCTCTTCACTGCCGACCACGAAGAAGTCCGCCGCGCGCTGCAGAAATTCATAGCCGCCGAAATCAATCCCTTTGTGGATGAATGGGAGGAGGCGGGTATTTTCCCCGCGCATGAACTGTTCAAGAAACTCGGCGAACTCGGCTTTCTTGGCCTCAACAAGCCGGTGGAATTCGGCGGCCAAGGGCTCGACTACAGCTACGCGCTGATGATGGCGGAAGAACTCGGCACCATCCGCTGCGGCGGCGTGCCGATGGCGATCGGGGTGCAGACTGACATGGCGACGCCGGCGCTGGCCCGCTTTGGCTCCGATGAGGTGCGCCGCGAATTTCTGGCCCCCGCCATCGCGGGCGACGCCGTGGCTTGCATCGGCGTCTCCGAACCGGGCGCGGGCTCCGATGTCGCTTCGATCAAGACCAGCGCGCGCTCCGACGGCGACGATTACGTCATCAATGGCGGCAAGATGTGGATCACCAACGGCGTCCAGGCTGACTGGATATGCCTGCTCGCCAACACCGGCGATGCGCCAAAACATCGAAACAAGTCGCTGATTTGCGTTCCGATGAAGACCAAGGGCGTGCAGGTCGCTCGCAAGCTCGACAAGATGGGCATGCGCTCGTCCGACACCGCGCAGATTTTCTTCGACGATGTCCGGGTGCCAAAGCGCAACCGGATCGGGGAGGAAGGTCACGGTTTTGCCTACCAGATGATACAATTCCAGGAAGAGCGGCTCTGGGGCGCGGCCGCCTGCCTCAAGGCTCATGAGTTCATCATCAACGAGACCATCGAATATACCCGCAACCGCAAGGCATTCGGCCAAAGCATTCTCGACAATCAGATCGTTCACTTCAAGCTTGCGGAGATGCAGACCGAGGTCGAGCTGCTGCGCGCGCTGATTTATCGGGCCGCCGAGGCTTTGATATCAGGCGAGGACGTCACGAAGCTTGCGACCATGGCCAAGCTGAAGGCCGGCCGGCTGGGGCGCGAACTGACGGATGCCTGTTTGCAGTTTTGGGGCGGCATGGGCTTCATGAACGAGACCCCCGTCAGCCGCGCCTACCGCGATTCCCGCCTGGCTTCGATTGGCGGCGGCGCCGATGAGGTGATGCTGTCGGTGCTGTGCAAGATGATGGGCACGCTGCCCGGAATAAATCAGCGGTAGTCAGCGCATTGACGCAAGACGGCGAGATCGCCTTGCACCTTGTTGAATTTAGCAAATGTACGGAGTTTTCTGCCTAACGTAACCTTGGGAGGCAAGCATGGCATCGCTCAATCGACGCTCGCTTCTGGCAGGCTCGGCTGCGGCCAGCGTGGCGGCCTTCGCAGGTGCCCGGGGTTCCCTCGCAGAAGAAATCCCCGGCGTCACGGCCACCGAGATCAAAATCGGCTGTACCACTTCGTTGAGCGGTCCGGTCTCGGCATTGGGCACCATAGCGAAATGCGAGGATGCCTATTTCCGGATGGTCAACGATCAGGGCGGCATTGCCGGCCGCAAGATCAACTTCATCTACTATGATGATACCTTCAACCCGGCGAAAACGGTCGAGCAGACAAGACGGTTGATCGAAAGCGACAACGTCGCCTTTCTGTTCTCAATGCTCGGTACGGCACCGAATTCGGCAGTGGTCAAATACATCAACGCAAACAAGGTCCCGCATTTGTTCCTGTCGGTTAACGGCGACAAATGGGGCGATTACCAGAACTATCCCTGGACCATGGGATTTGCTCCAAGCTCCAGAACCGAAGCCCAAATCTTTGCCAAATACACGCTGAGTCAAAAGCCGGACGCCAAGTTTGCATTGCTGTATCAGAACGACGATCTCGGCAAGGATTTCGTCTACGGTTTGCGCGACGTATTGGGCGCGCGCTACGAATCCCTGGTGACAGCGGCCTCGTATGAAGTCACCGAGCCGACGCTCGATTTGCAAATCGTGGCGCTGCGCGCGACCAACGCCGACGCACTAATCTCCGGCGTCACGGCAAAATTCGCTGCCCAGGCCATACGCAAGGTCTACGAACTGGGCTGGAAGCCGATCCATTGCGTCACCAGCGGCGCATCGTCAGTATCCTCCACCATTATGCCGGTCGGACCGGAGCGCGCCCAGGGTCTGATCACTTCGGTTTACATCAAGGACCCTTCCGATTCGGCGTGGGCCGATGACGCCGGGATGAAGGAGTACCTGGCGTTCATGGCGAAGTATTTTAGTGACGGAAACCCGAAGGAGGCGCTCAATACTTACGGGTACACGGTCACCTCGGTGCTGCGCAGGTTGCTTGAGCAGTGCAACGGGAACTTTTCTCGCGAAAATATCATGCGGGAAGCCAACAATCTCAGGAACGTCGTGGTTCCCACATTGTTGCCGGGCGTCCGTGTCAACACCAGTCCGACCAACCACCATCCGTTGCAGCAAATGCAGCTGCAACGGTGGGAGGGGCAGGGCTATGTCAGGTTCGGCAATATCATCGAAGGGGCAAATCTCTGAGCTGCAGGCCCCGGGACGCAAAGTTATCGTTGCAGACAAATTTCCGGTGTTCCACTCTGCATTGACTGGGAACCAGGGAACGACCGATGATCACGCTTTATCACTGCCACGCCGCGCGCTCGTTCCGGCCGCTATGGATGCTGGAAGAGATGGGGCTGCCCTATGATCTAAAAATGCTGCCGTTCCCGCCGCGGGTATTCGCCAAGGAGTACCTCGCGCTCAACCCGCTCGGCACCATTCCCCTGATGATCGATGGCGAGACCAGAATGACGGAGTCATCCGGCATTTGTCACTATCTCGGCACAAGACATGGTCCGACGCCGCTGATCGTTGGCGTTGACGAACCGGCCTATGGCGCGTTCCTGAACTGGATGTATTTCAGCGACGCCACGCTGACTTTTCCGCAAACGCTGGTGCTGCGCTACACCCAGCTCGAACCGGAAGAACGGCGCAATCCGCAGGTCGCGACCGACTACGCTAAATGGTTTTTGGGGCGGCTGCGGGCGGTCGAGGCCGCTACCGCCAACTCGGAGACGCTTGCTGCTGACCGCTTCACCGCGGCCGACATCGTGGTAGGTTATGCGCTGCGGCTCGCCGAAAATATCGGGCTGGCGAAAGATTTCGGCCCCAACGTCGCCGCCTATTGGCAACGCCTGCGGCATCGCGACGGTTACAAAAGGGCCGTCGCCGCGGAAGAGCTCGCCGGCGAGCAGCAGAAGGTGGTTCCCCGCGTCCGCGCCTGATCCCACCGATAGCCGTTATCCGGGTTCGATGCTTCGCATTGCCCCGGAATGGCGCTATGGTCGCACCCAGCACAGCGGCCGAAAAGAGCCGCGCGAGGAGGTTCGACCATGGACGACAAAGGCC
Organism: uncultured Alphaproteobacteria bacterium; assembly: GCA_963742085.1. Classification (GTDB taxonomy): domain Bacteria; phylum Pseudomonadota; class Alphaproteobacteria; order Rhizobiales; family Xanthobacteraceae; genus Bradyrhizobium. The sequence continues at coordinate 125,539 of CAVUKM010000015.1, forward strand.
GCGAATCCGGCCATCTGATGCTGATTACCCCCGAACGTGTGTTTTACGCCGGACTGCTCGGCCGTCCTCGCGAACGCTGCTCGGGCGCTTTTCACGTCTATGTTGCGATCAGGGGTGGTCTTCGGCTGGCAGCCGAAGGCGCGATCGAGGATTTCGGCGAACTGGCTGTGGTGCCGCCGAATCTGCGGCACACCATCGCCAGCGACTATCGCTCGGTGATTTGCGTCCTGATCGAGCCCGAAACCGTCTGCGCCGGCGCGTTCGATTTGCTTGCAAGGCGTCTGTCGGGTACTGAACGCCAAGTCTTCGTGGACCGCATCCGCGCGGCTTACGAGCAGTTGCAGCATCAGCCTTACGGCGGCGATATCGTCAGTGCCGCATTCGACATCATGTGCTTTGGCGAAGCGCTGCCGCGGCGTACCGTCGATGCGCGCGTGGTGCGGGCGATCGCGCAAATCGGCCGGTTTTCCGGCGATCCGGTGACGGCGGCAAGCTGCGCGGCGGAGGCCGGACTATCGTCGTCGCGCTTCCTGCACCTGTTCAAGCAGGAGACCGGCATCTCGTTTCGTTCCTTCCGGGCCTGGAAACGCGCGCGGCACCTGCTGCATTTCGCCAATCAGGACCTCAATCTGGCGCATCTGGCGCAGCAAATCGGCTATCCCGACTCGACCCATTTCAGCCACTCGATCCGGCGCTTTTACGGGCTGAAGCCGCGCGCGATTTTCTCGGGCTCCCGCGATCTCGCGATCTATGACCGGGCAGGAGCGGGCGATAGCGCGTGGACGCAAGAAGCCGGATGATACCGGACGCATGATCCGCCGGATCTCGGGTGGAAACCTCAACAGAATCAAGGCGGCTCTATGAACGACAAGGCTGTCATTACATGCGCGCTGAACGGCGTGCTGACCGACCCGAAGCAGCATCATGTCCCGGTTAGCCCTGAGGAGATGGCCCGCGAGGCGAAATCCGCCTTCAACGCCGGCGCCAGCGTGATGCATATCCATTTGCGCCAGCAGGCACCTGGCAAGGGACACCTGCCATCCTGGGAGGTAGCCGTCTCCCGCGAGATCCAGCAGGCGATCCGCGAGGCCTGCCCGGGCGTGATCATCAATCACACCACGGGAACGTCCGGGCCCAACTATCAGGGCGCGCTCGATTGCGTGCGCGAGACCAGGCCGGAAATGGCCGCCTGCAACGCCGGCTCGCTGAACTATCTCAAGGTGAAGGCCGACAACACCTGGGCCTGGCCGCCGATGATGTTCGATAACGCGGTCGAGAAGGTGCAGGCCTATCTCGACGTGATGAAGGCAGTCGGCACGATCCCCGAATTTGAATGTTTCGACGTAGGCATCGTGCGCTGTGTCGGGATGTACCGGCAGACCGGCATGTATTCCGGGCCGCTGGAATATAATTTCGTGATGGGGGTCGCCTCCGGCATGCCGGCCGATCCCGAGTTGCTGCCGATCCTTTTGAAACTAAAACAGCCCGAAGCCCACTGGCAGGTCACCGCGATCGGCCGGGCGGAAATCTGGCCGCTGCATCAACGCTGCGCCGAGCTTGGCGGTCATTTGCGCACGGGGCTCGAAGACACCTTCTACCAGCCCGATGGGACCAAGGTGACGTCGAACGGCCAGCTGATCGAAAGCATTGCGTCCTGCGCACGCCGGGCAGGTCGCGAAATAGCGACTCCGGTCGAGGCACGGCGGATTTTTGGAATTCTTCACTAGGCCGTCAGACCGCGGCACGCATAGCGCGAACCCGGAGCGACGCAGATGAGGGAGTGTGACGTCATGACCAATCTCGCGGCAACCGGCGGCGTACCCGGTCCGGGCCGGATCGGCCGGGTGGCGATCGGCGATCTCCTGAAACGCGCGGCGGCGCGCTTTCCCGATCGAACCGCCGTCACCGACGGCGCGCGGCGTGTGACCTTCACCGAACTCGAGCGCGACGCCAATCGCTTTGCCAATTATCTCGTCGCGCGCGGCCTCAAGCCCGGCGAGAAGATCTCCACTATCTGCAACAATTCGGTCGAATTCGTCAAAGCACTGTTCGGCATTCATCGCGCGGGCCTCGTCTGGGTGCCCATCAACACCATGCTCGGGCCCGCCGATATGGATTACATCCTCGATCATGCCGAGGTGCGTTTCGCGCTGATCGACGACAATCTCTACGGCCAGCCCGACCGGCGCGCGGCGCTGCAAAAACGCGGCATCGATCTGATCACGGTTGACCTGGCCGGCACGGCCGCCGCGGCGGGCCTGGAAAATTTCAACGATCTGCTGAAAGGCCGCTCCGAGCTCGAACCGGAGATCGACATCAATGACCGCGATCTGGCGATGATCATTTATACATCGGGTACTACCTCGCGGCCCAAAGGCGCGATGCATTGCCACCTCGCCGTGGTCATGGCTGTCATGAGCAATGCCATCGAGATGCAGCTTAGCCGCGACGACGGCATTACCGGGCAATTTCCGCTGTTCCACTGCGCCGGCCATGTGCTGCTCCTGAGCTATCTGTCGGTCGGCGGCCGCATGGCGCTGATGCGCGGCTTTGATCCGGTGGTGTGTATGGAAGCCATTGTACGCGACAAGCTGACGGTCTTCGTCGGCCTGTCGCTGATGTATCAGGCGATCCTCGACCATCCGCGCCGCAAGGAGTTCGATCTCTCCGGCCTGCGGACCTGCATCTACACCATGGCGCCGATGGGCCGGCCGCTGCTCGAGCGCGCGATCGCCGATATGTGCCCGAACTTCGTCCTCACCAGCGGTCAGACCGAAATGTATCCGGCCACCACGATGTCGCGCCCCGAGGTCCAGCTCAAGCGTTTCGGCAATTATTGGGGCGAGTCGCTGTTCGTCAACGAGACCGCAATCATGGATGAACACGGCAATCTCCTGCCGCGCGGCCAGCCCGGCGAATTGGTGCATCGCGGACCGAACGTCATGATGGGCTATTACAAGGACCCGAAAGCGACCGAAGAGGCACGCAAATTCGGCTGGCATCACACCGGCGATCTCGCTGTTATCGATGAGCACGGCGAAGTGCTGTTCCTTGACCGCAAGAAGGACATGATCAAATCCGGCGGCGAGAATGTCGCTTCCGTCAAGATCGAGGAAACCCTGCTTGCCCATCCCGCCGTGCAGAACGCCGCCGTGGTCGGCCTGCCGCATCCGCAATGGGGCGAGGCCGTCTCGGCCTTCGTCAAACTGAAGCCGGGTGCGAAGGCCGATGAAGCCGGCATCGCCGAGCACTGCCGCAAGCACCTGGGCGGCTTCCAGGTGCCAAAATTCATCAGGATTGTCGACGAAATGCCGATGACCGCGACCGGCAAGCTTCGCAAGGTCGAGTTGCGTCAGGCTTTTGCCGAACACTTCGCGAAAGAGGGCGCGTCGCCGCGGAAAGTGTAATCGGAAATGGCCGTCATTGAATCGACGATCTCGCCCGGCAGCGACGCCTACAAGAATAATCGCGACGGAATGCTGGCGTTGATTGCGCGGATGCGCGCGCTGGAGGAGCGAACGCGCGCGGCTTCGGCCGCTGCCAAGGACCGCTTTCACAAGCGCGGGCAATTGCTGCCGCGTGAGCGCGTCGCGCTGGTGCTGGATCCCGGCGCGCCCTTCGTCGAGCTTTCCACGCTTGCGGGCTACAGGTTCGATGTGCCCGATCCCGACAAGAGCGTGCCCGGCGGAGGCGTAATCGCCGGCATCGGGTTTGTCGCCGGCATCCGCTGCATGGTCAGCGCCAACGATGCCGGAATCGATGCCGGCGCATTGCAGCCTTACGGCCTCGACAAGACGCTGCGGGTGCAGGAACTGGCGCTGGAGAACAAGCTGCCCTACGTGCAACTGGTCGAAAGCGCCGGCGCCAACCTTTTGCGCTACCGGGTCGAGGATTTTGTCAGGGGCGGCAACATCTTTCGCAATCTGGCGCGGCTGTCCGCGGCAGGCTTGCCGGTGGTCACGGTGACACATGGCTCGTCCACGGCCGGCGGTGCCTACCAGACCGGGCTGTCGGATTACATCATAATGGTGCGCGGCAGGACGCGCGCGTTTCTCGCGGGGCCGCCGCTGTTGAAGGCCGCGACCGGTGAGATCGCCACCGAAGAGGAACTAGGCGGCGCGGAAATGCACACCAGCATCTCCGGGCTGGGCGACTATTTGGCCGAGGATGACCGCGATGCGTTGCGCATCGCGCGCGACATCATGGCAAACCTGGAATGGGACCGGCCGGCCAAGGGGGACGCCTTGCATCGTCCGCCGCGCTATGATCCGGAGGAACTGCTCGGCATCATGCCGATGGACCACAAGCGGCCGGTCGATATGCGACAGGTGATCGCGCGCATCATCGATGATTCCGATTTCGTCGAGTTCGGCGCCAATTACGGCCCTGCCACCGTTTGCGGCCAGGCCCGCGTCGAGGGGCAGGCGATCGGGATCATCACCAATAACGGCCCGCTCGATCCCGATGGCGCGAACAAGGCCACGCATTTCATCCAGGCTTGCTGCCAGTCGCGCACGCCGCTGCTGTATCTGAACAACACCACCGGCTACATGGTAGGCAAGGCCTATGAAGAAGCCGGCATGATCAAACACGGATCGAAGATGATCCAGGCCGTCACCTCAGCCACCGTGCCGCAGATCACGATCTATTGTGGCGCTTCCTTCGGCGCCGGCAATTACGGCATGTGTGGACGCGGCTTTCACCCGCGCTTCTGCTTCTCGTGGCCGAATGCCAAGACTGCAGTTATGGGGGGCGAACAAGCGGCCGAAACCATGGCGATCGTGACCGAGGCCGCTGCGGCTCGCCGCGGCAAGCCGATCGAAAAGGAAAAACTCGATGCGATGAAGGCACAGATCATCGGGGTGTTCGATGGCCAGATGGACGTATTTTCGACCAGCGCGCAGATTGCTGGACGATGGCGTGATCGATCCGCGCGACACAAGGGCGATATTGAGCGAGGTGCTGGCGATCTGCCGCGAGGCTGAGACGCGAATCCCGCAACGCATGCAGTTTTCGGTCGCGCGGCCATGACGAGACCGACGCAGGCTAAGGCGTTCTGCAAAATCCTGATCGCCAACCGCGGCGAGATCGCGCTGCGGATCATGCGCACCGCGCGCCGGCTCGGCTACGGTGTGGTTGCGGTCTATTCCGATGCCGACCGGGAAAGCATGCATGTTCGCGAAGCGGACGAAGCCGTCCGGATCGGCGAGGCGCTGCCGGCCCAATCCTACCTCAACATTGGAGCGATCATCGCGGCGGCTAAATCAAGCGGCGCGGACGCGGTTCACCCGGGCTATGGCTTTCTCGCCGAGAATGAGGATTTTGCGCTAGCCTGTCGCGATGCGGGTCTGGTGTTCATCGGGCCGTCGCCGGAAGCCATCAAGGCGATGGGCAACAAGGCCGGCGCCAAGGAGATCATGCAGTCCGCCGGCGTTCCCTGTGTGCCCGGCTATCAGGGCGCCGATCAGAGCGACGCTGCGATGCTGATCGAAGCCAACAGGATCGGCTTCCCCGTGATGATCAAGGCCGTAGCCGGCGGCGGCGGGCGCGGCATGCGGCTGGTCGCGGACGCCGCTTCCTTCGCTGATGCCTTGCGCGGAGCGCGCTCCGAGGCACAAAGCGCGTTCGGTGACGCCACCGTGATTCTGGAGCGCGCGATCATCGACCCCCGCCATATCGAAATTCAGGTATTCGGCGACAGCCTCGGCAATGCCATCCATCTCGGCGAGCGCGACTGCTCGGTGCAACGACGGCACCAGAAGCTGATCGAAGAAGCGCCATCGCCGAAGGTCACGCCGGATTTGCGGGCGCGTATGGGTGCCGTTGCGGTTAGCGCCATCAAATCGATTGGCTATGAGGGTGCCGGCACGCTGGAGTTCCTGCTCGACCAAAACGGTGAATTCTATTTCATGGAAATGAATACGCGCCTCCAGGTCGAGCATCCCGTGACCGAGGCGATCACCGGGCTTGACTTGGTCGAATTGCAGTTGCGCGTTGCCAGCGGCGAGCCGTTGGGCCTGAAGCAGGAGGATATCCAATTCTCCGGCCACGCCATCGAGGTACGACTTTGCTCGGAGGATGCGGCCCATGACTTCATGCCGCAGTCGGGTCGGATGGCCTTGTGGCAGATGCCGGACGGCCTTCGCGTCGAGCATGCGCTGCAATCGGGCTCGGAGATCCCGCCGTTCTATGATTCGATGATCGCCAAGCTCATCAGCCACGGCGCCACCCGCGACGAGGCACGGCGCAGCCTTATTCGCGGCGTGAAACAAACCGCCGCATTCGGCGTCACAACCAATCAGGCGTTTCTTGCCGCCTGCCTGCGGCATCCCGAGTTTGCGGCAGGGCAGGCCACCACCGCTTTCATTGGACGCAACCAAGCCGATTTGCTTGCCCCGCGCAACGACGTGCATTCGGATGCAGCATTCGCGGCCTTGCTGCTCTACGTTACGGATCCGTTCGCGCCGCCATGGCGGAACGGGCGGTCGCTGGCGGCGACGTTTCCGCTTCCTGTCCACGCGGAGCTTGATCATGCCGTCTACGATATCGAAATCATGCGCGAGCGCGACGGCGGTTATGTCGCCCGCCTGGATGGGACGGAGCACAGGTTCGAGATCGATGAACTCAACCGCGAAGTCATTCGTTTCCGCAGCGGCGGCCTCGCCGAATCGGCAAGATTCCTCCGAGACAAGAATTGTCTATATGGTTTGCGCCATGGCATCACGATTTCGGCGCGCAATCTCACGCTTTCAGCGCCGGTATCGGCGTCCACAACGAGCAGCGACGGCCGGATCCGCGCCGCGATGACCGGCCGCGTGGTTGCGGTTCTGGTTAAGCCCGGAGACAGTGTTACGGCCGGTCAGCCGATCGTCACGCTGGAGGCCATGAAAATGGAACACGTTCATTCCGCGCCGATCTCAGGCACGATTTCCACCGTCGCTGTCACAGAGGGAGAACAGGTGACGACCGGACAGATTGTTGCCGAAATCGACCCCTTGAGCGCGTAATCTTCCCTGATGTCTGGAATTGAATTAGCTCCACGTCATTAATGCTTCGGCGCGTCTCTGACGCGGACCGCGCGATCGGGAACGGGATGCGCAATTCAAACAGTTTTTGAAACACGCCCCCGAAGAGGCTCGTTGGATCGGCTCGGGTCCGAGAAATACATTTGACGAAGGCTGATCCGCGCTCCTAAACTCTCGACCAAATAAGTTCGATCTGGAGGAAGCAATGCGGTGGCCTTTGGCGTCGCGCAGTCTTGCCGTTCCGGCTGCGCCTCGCATCCCCTTCAGTATCGCCAAGCCCAACCAGGAGCAGATTGTGCTCCTGATAACGATCGTGCTGCTCATTGTTTTCGGCTTCACGTTGAACGGCTTCGCCACGGTTTCAAACCTGCTCAATCTGTTGCGGAGTATTTCCATTCTCGGCGTACTCGGGCTCGGGATGGGGCTGATCGTGATTAGCCGCGGCATCGACCTCAGCGAGGTCGCGATCATGGCGGGTTCCTGGGCGATCGGGCTGATCGAGATGCAGCGCGGCATGCCAATTGCGGCGGCCATCGTGCTGGCGCTGGTGATTGCAGTGCTCATCGGTATGATCAATGGCATCATGATCGCCTTTGTCGAAGCGCCGCCCTTATTCGTGACGCTCGCGGCGGGCTTCGTGATCTACGGCCTGGCGTTCTGGCTGGCGCCCGCATGGGTGGTCTATGCGCCGAGGGATGCGCCCGGGCTGATGTTCCTCGGCGCCGGGCGCGCGCTCGGCATACCCGTTCCAATCCTGGTGTTCGCGCTCTCGGCGCTCGCCATGCATCTGTTCCTGTCGCGCACCTCCATCGGCCGCTTCATCTATGCCCAGGGCGACAATTCGGAGGCGGCGCGGCTGACCGGCATTCCGCTTCGGCCCTTGATCGTCCTCGAGTACGCGCTGGTGGCTTTCCTGGCGTGGCTTGCCGGACTGGTGTGGGTCGGCACGACCGGCAGCATGCAAATGGCCATCACGCAAGGCACCATGATCTTCGATGTGGTGCTGGTCGTCGTCATCGGCGGAATCAGCCTGATCGGCGGCCGGGGCAGCGTATTTAGTGTCGTGGTGGGCTGCATCTTGATCGGTACCTTGCTTAACGCTTTCACCATCATGGACGTCAACAGCGAGGTGCAGAACATCATCAAGGGCGTGGTGCTGCTCGCGGCAATCGTGCTCGACAACTGGCTGCACCCCCGCGACGAGGAGACCGCGCGCCAGGGAGACTGACGAGGAACGCCGAAAACGGCGACCGATTTCGCACTGAGAACAACATAATGTGGAGGACCCCATGAATATCAGGACGTTCTGGACGATCACGGCCACCGGCTTGGCGCTTGCCGCACTGCCCATGCTGGCGAGTGCACAGGAGGAGGGCGGCACCAAGACCGCCCGCGAGCTACGCGCCTCCTACGACAAGGCGCTGCAGGGCAAGACGGTCGCGTATTTGCCGATCGCGCTGGGCGTTCCGCTCTCCGATGAGTGGGGCCGCGTAGTGCAGGAGGAGGCCGAGTGGCGCGGCATGAAGTTCATTGTCCGCGACCCCAACAACAACCCGTCCGCGATGCAGCAGGCCCTGACGGCGCTGGTCGATCAGAAGCCGGACGTGCTGATCGTGCAGAACCCGAGTGTGACGCTCTTGATGAAGGATCTGAAGCGCGCTGAGAGCCAGGGCACCCACGTCATCCAGATCAACATGTCCTCGAACTACAAGTCTGGCGCCTTCGTCGGGGCGGACTGGCGCGAAATCGGCAAGATGCTGGCAACTGAAGTCGTCAAGGCCTGCGGCACCGGCACCGGCAAGTCCGGCAAGGTTCAGATCGTGCAGGGCGAACTGACGGCGGCCGCCAGCGTCGACCAGGTCGGCGGCATCATGGAGATCCTGAACAAGGACTCCAATATCAAGGTGGTCTCCAACCAGGCTGCGAACTGGGACGCCAACACGGCGCTCAACGTCACTGCGACCGTGATCCAGCAGCATCCTGACCTCTGCGCCTCGATTGGCTTCTGGGGGATCATGGAATCCGGCGCCGCGCAGGCCATCCGCAATGCGGGCAAGATCGACGAGGTGAGGGTGTTCGCTTCGGGCGAAGGCTCGCAGCTCGATTGCGACCAGGTCAACTCGGGCAATTTCTACAAGTTCCTGAGCTACAAGGCGACCGAGCAGGGCCATGACCTGATGATGGCGGCGGAGACGTTGCTGATGTCCGGCGAGAAGGCGGGAACGAAGAACCTCGAATACTACACGCGGCCGATCTGGCTGGATAAGACCAACGCAAGCGGTGCCAACTGCTTCGCATTGCCCAAGAAGAGCTAACGAAGAAAATCGACCGGCGTGCCTTTCGCACGCCGGTCGCTTCGGAGTGCCACGACCATGTCGACGATCGAGTCCCTTGCGATGTCGGCGCGGCGGTTCTCGCCCCGCCTGTTGTTGTCAGAACTCCTGCTGAAGCAATGGTTCGAGCCCGTCGTGCCGTTCACGGTAATGATCGGACTGTGGCTCTATTTCGCAGCCACTATCCCCGACTACGCCTCGGTCCAGAACACGTTGTCGCTGCTCAGGCTGTTCGCCGAATTCGGCTTCGTGGCGCTCGCCATGGGATTTTGCCTGGTCACCGGCGGCATTGACCTTTCCGTCGGTGCGATCTTCGCGCTGTGCAATTTTGCCGCGCTGTTCTTCCTGCTCGTGATGGAATGGCCGGTCGGCCTGGTTGTCGTGGCAACGCTGGCGATCGGCGCCGCGCTCGGCAGCATCAACGGCTTTTTGATAGGCTTTCTGAAAACCCGACCCTTCCTGACCACGCTGGTGACGCTGATCATCCTGCGCGCTTCGGTCAATCTTCTGAATACCGGCTATGCCCAGGTGTTTGCCACCAGTTCGGTCGACAGCGACGCCTGGGATTATATCGGCGGCGGCAGCTTGCTCGGCATCCCCATCAACGCAGCTACCCTCTTTGTCGTCCTCCTCATCTGCCACATATTCCTGTCCCGCTCGCGCTATGGCTGGCACCTGACGGCCATCGGTGCGAGCCGCAAGGCGGCGCGGCATGCCGGCATCCGCGTCCGCCTGATGCTGTTCCTGACCTATGTGCTTTCGGGGACGCTGTGCGCGGCAAGCGGCATCTTCTATTCCGCACGCCAAGCCAGCACGGATTCCACGACCGGCGTCGGCTGGGAGTTTCAGGCCCTGACCGCAGTCGTGCTTGGCGGCATCTCGCTGGCCGGCGGCAAAGGCACGGTGTGGCGGGCGATGATCGGCGCGCTGATCATCTTCCTTCTGATCAACGGCCTCGTGCGCATGGGTATTCCGGGCTACGTCACCTCGGCGGTGACCGGCGCGATCCTGCTGGCGGCGGTCGGCATCGACGTCAAATGGTCGAAGAACCGCGGCAAGGCGATCCAGAAGATGTATGTGAATCCGGCCTTTGTGGCGCTGTCGCGCGCTCCTTCCGTGCAGCCGGGTTCCGCATCTCCCTATGCCCAGAATGACCGGCTGATTGGTGCCCAGGCGATCGGCCTCGACCTCGTCGAGGGACCCGAGGACGTCATCGTTGATCGGCAGGGCCGCGTCTATGGCTCTACGCGCGACGGCAATGTGATCCGCTTCTCCGGACCCAACTTCGAACAACGTGAGGTCTTCGCGCATATCGGCGGCCGGCCGCTCGGCATGCAATTCGACCGTGACGAAAATCTCATCGTCGCCGTCGCCGGCATGGGCGTCTATGGCGTCGCGCCCGATGGCCGGGTGTTCAAGGTCACCGACGAGACCAACCGCACCTGGTACAAGCTCAATGACAACTCGCGGCTACGGATGGCCGACGATCTCGACATCGCCCCCGACGGCAAGATCTATTTCAGCGACTGCACCACGCGTTACGAGATGACGACCAACACGCTCGACATTCTCGAGGCGCGCCCCAATGGCCGCTTGGTCTGCTACGACCCCGCGACCAAGACCACCAAGACCGTCATCAATCACTTCTATTTCCCGAACGGCGTCTGCGTCTCCCATGACGGCAAGTCGGTGCTGATCGCGAGCACCTCGCTCTGCAAGGTCTTCCGCTACTGGATCGATGGCCCGAAGAAGGGGCGCACCGAAGTCCTGATCGACGAGCTGCCTGGCAATCCGGACAACATCAACCGCGCCTCCGACGGCAATTACTGGCTGGCGCTGGTCGGCATCCGCACGCCGACCTTTGATCTTTCCGCACGCAAGCCGGGCTTCCGGCGGCGCATGGTCAAGCAGGTTCCGGCGGACGAGTGGCTGGCGCCGGCGCTGAACCATGGCTGCGTGCTGAAGTTCAACGAAAAGGGGGAGGCGCTGGAGTCCTGGTGGGATCCAACCGGCATCTCGCACTCGACGCTGACCTCAATGCGCGAGCACAAGGGCTATCTCTATCTCGGCGGCCTTGAGAACAACCGCATCGGCCGTATCAAGCTCGACGGCGTGGACGAGAGCTGGACCGGATACGACGCCTACTGGGGCAACAAGACCCGGGCGGCGAGGTAACATCCCATGGGATTGTTCGATCATCTCTTGCGCGATATCCGCAGCGTCACCGATCGTAACAGCGGCCAGAATGCGATTCCACCGCTCGACGGCGCGCTCAGTCCGAACGACAGGTTGGATAGCTGCACCGTCCTCGGCGAACCCTTGCCCGATGTCGACGATGTCGTCGCCGCGAGCGACGGCACGGTATACGTCTCCGCCGGCAATCGGGTGCTAAGAATCTCCGGCGATGAACTCGCGACCCGGACACTGGTCGCGGAATTCGAGGGCGAGGCCGGAGGCCTTGCGATCCACCCCGACGGCCGGCTGCTCGTCTGCGTGGCCGGTCGCGGTCTCGCCGCGATCGACCCGGCCGACCCCAATCCGCGCTGGCTGGAGATCGCCGATGGCCACGCTTTCGTCGGGCTAACGTCGGTCAGCGCAAGCCCGGACGGCCGCATCTTCGCGGTCGAAGGCTCGACCGGCCGCACGCCCGACCAGTGGCGACATGATTTGATGGAGAAGCGAAGCAGCGGCCGGCTCGTCGTCTGCGGGCCTGAGCTGAAGGACGCCACGGTCCTGCTGCGCGATCTGCCTTATCCCTATGGGGTTACAGTCGCCGCTGACGGCAACAGCCTGTGGCTGACCGAGAGCTGGGCCCATCGCCTGAGCCGATTCCAACTGACCGCCAACGGCTTGGGGCAGGGCGACGTCATCGCGGGCAACCTGCCGGGCTATCCGGCGCGGTTGCATCCGGACGGCAATGGAGGTTTCTTGCTCGGCCTGTTTGCGCGGCGGACGCATCTGATCGAGTTCGTGCTCAAGGAAGACGATTTTCGCGAAGAGATGATGCAGACCATGCCGCCGGACTACTGGATCGCGCCAGCCCTTGCCGGCGGATCCGATTGTCTGGAGCCGATGCAGATCGGCGCGGTTAAGGCGTTGGGCATCCAGAAACCCTGGGCACCGCCGCGCTCCTACGGGCTGCTGGTCCATCTCGATGCCGAAGGCGAGGTCACCGACAGCCTGCACAGCCGGGCCGGCGGCCGTTTCCACGGCGTTACCGGCGCCTGCAAGGTACGGCAGGGCGTCGTGGTCGCCGCCCGCGGCAGCGGGCGCCTTCTGCTCTATACGGGGGAGCTGCAATGAGCGATGGCGCAAATCTCGCTGAACGGAGCGCGACCGAGCCGGTGCTCGAGGTGTTGGGCGGCAGCAAGATCTATGGCGGCGTGCACGCCATCGAAGGCGTCACCTTCAACCTTTATCCCGGCGAGGTGCATGCGCTGGTCGGCGAGAACGGCGCCGGCAAATCGACGCTGTGCAAGGCAATCGCGGGCGCGATCCAGCTGACCTCGGGCGAGTACCGGCTCGACGGCAAGCAGGTCCAATTCGAGCAGCCGCGCGATGCGCTGAACGCCGGCATCTGCATGGTCTATCAGGAGACCAGCCTGGTCCCGACCATGACGGCGGCGCAGAACATCGAGCTCGGCAACGAAAGGCTGCTGACGCGCTTTCGAACCCTCAACATCCAGGCCCAGCAACTCCTGCAATCACTGAACTTTCATGTCAATTCAGCGACCCCGGTCGCGATGCTGGGCACCGCCAAGAAGCAGATGGTCGAGATCGCGCGCGCGATCTACAACAAGGCGCGCATCATCATCTTCGACGAGCCGACCGCGAGTCTGACGCCGGAGGAAATCGTCCACTTCTTCCATCTGGTGCGCGACCTGCGTGCCCGCGGCGTCTCGATCATCTACATCTCGCACGCGCTGGAAGAATCGCTGCAGATCGCCGACCGCATCACGGTGCTGCGCGACGGCAGGCTGGTGATCACAGCACCCGCCAAGCAGCTCACGCGCGACAGCCTGGTGCAGCACATGGTGGGACGCGAGGTGGCACAGGCGGTCTATGGCGGCAGGAAGGCGATGCACCACCGGCGAGAGAAGGTGCTCTCAGTGGAAAATGTCACCATGGGCATGGCGGTCAAGAACATGTCGTTCTCGGTCTATGCCGGCGAGGTCCTCGGCATTGCCGGCCTGATCGGATCGGGTCGCACCGAGATCGCCAAGGTTATCTATGGCGCGCTCAAGCGCAATCTAGTCAATGGCGGGACCATCCGCCTGCGGGGAAAGCCGATCCGCTATCGTGTGCCGCGGCAGGCGATCAATGACGGCATCGCCTACATCACCGAAGACCGCAAGGCGAACGGCTTCTTCGAGACCATGGTCGTCGACGACAATGTCTATCTTGGCAAGCTTGCCACGAAGAAAGGCTTCAGCTTCCTGTTGTCCCGCGCACGGCGCAGCCAGCTTGCGAACTATTGGGTCGATCGGTTGAAGATCAGCGCGCTGCAGCGGAAGGCGCGGATCATGGAGCTCTCCGGCGGGAACCAGCAGAAGGTGGTGCTGGCCAAAACGCTGGTGCAGGGCCCCTCGATCATCATCCTCGACGAACCGACGCGCGGCGTCGACGTTGGCACCATTCCGCACATCCATGCGGAGATCCGAAGGCTTGCCGACGAAGGCAAGGCGGTGGTCGTGATCTCTTCCTACCTGCCGGAGGTTCTGGCCGTATCCGATCGCATCCTCGTCGCCCGCACCGGTCGCATTGTCGCCGAATTCGATGCAGCCGAGGCTACTCAGGACAAGATCCTCTACGCGGCGGTGCATTGAGGTGTACGGGACCGTTCGCGGGGCTGGCGATCCAACGTTTTTCCATTTGCTGGGACCAGGCAATGACGACGACAAAAAACAACCTGGCGATCCGGAACAGTCCAAGCGGTTACTAGACGCCGCCAAAGAGGCTGAGGCCGATGAGGCAGCCAAGGGCGCGGACAACGCGTTCGAGTAACGCGCTGCAAACGCGGATGCCGATAGCCAGATTTAAGTCGACGGCTTAACTTGCTGATTTATCGACATTATTGTAGCTGGGTATGGGAAGTGAAACATCGCCCATGAATATTCCATAATATACCTTATGCGAATAACAGATATCTTCAGCCGATTGACCCATTTTGTTCCCTAAGAGCAGAAACGAGTCTGTTTAAGGCAATTCGGAGTCGAGCACGCCGAGTCATTGCGCGGCCTCGGGACACCACGCGGTACCCACAAGCTATGACCAACCGCGTGGGTCGGATCAGCGGTTTTGGACCTTCTGCATCGCGACCACAGATTTCCAAGATCGTTTGAGTGCGATGGGTAGCAAACTCGAATTTGCTGCCATTTGCGGTTCGTGAGCATGGCGCGGACTGGGCTGGCTGTCCCTGCCCTGACCCGGCTTGACTGACAGCTCGTCGCGCCGCACGAAAAGCCTGTCGATCTTGTCTGGATGTCCGGATGGCCCCGAAATATCACCCGACACCCCTCTCCGGCAGCGACCGCAGGGCTCTGAAAAAGGAGCTCGGGAAGGCGCTTGCGATGGCCAACATCCTCGCCTCGCAGTCGGTGGAGATGCGGGCCAAGGGTGACGCGATGATCCAACAGGCCGACAAGCTGCTCTGTGAAAGCTGGAACGAGCGAATTTGGTCCAACGGCGAACCGATCGACCCATCCCCGACGATTGACCAGGCGGTGAACGGCGGCTTCCCTTGGCTCGAAATCCAGTGCGCTCGGTGCAAGACGCCGAGCGACGTCGACCTCGCGGCAATGAAGCATCCGCCGACCACCTTCGTCCATGATCTCGCCAGCCGGCTGCGCTGCCGTAAATGCGCCAAGGCGGGCCGACGTCCCGCGGCGACCCTGCTACAACTGGCTTGGCAGCCGCGCCATCCTCGAACCGAAGCCTGAACGATGTGCAATCTCTATTCGATCACGACCAACCAGGCCGCCATCATCGCGCTGTTCCGCGTCGTGAACCGATACGTGGGCAATCTCGCGCCGATGCCCGGGGTGTTTCCGGACTACAAGGCGCCCATTGTGCGCACCGGAGCCGAGGGCCGGGAGCTCGCCACGGCGCGGTGGGGCATGCCATCGTCGTCAAAGGCGTTGATGGATGCCACCAAGAAACGGGCGGACAAGCTGCAGGCCAAGGGCAAGCCAGTCGAGTTCAAGGAACTGCTCCGGATGGAGCCGGACGGCGGCACGACCAATATCCGCAACGTGAAGAGCAAGCACTGGACGAGATGGCTTGGCACCGGGAGCCGCTGCGTCGTTCCGTTCAACTCGTTCAGCGAGTTCAACAAGGCCGAGGGCGGCGACATCTGGTTTGCGCTCGGCGACAGCCGCCCCCTCGCCTGCTTCGCCGGCCTTTGGACCAACTGGACGTCCGTCCGAAAGGTCAAGGAAGGCGAGACCGCCAACGACCTCTACGCCTTCCTGACGACGGAGCCGAACGCCGAGGTCGGCGCGATCCACCCCAAGGCGATGCCGGTGATCCTGACTACGTCGGCCGAAGTCGAGACCTGGATGACGGCGCCTCCGGACGAGGCCCTCAAGCTGCAGCGGCCGCTGCCGGACGGAACGCTCAGGATCGTCGCCCGCGGCGTCAAGGAAGACCCGGCGGGAACGGCAACGTGACCGACGGCGGGCTGCGGTTTGATGCCCGGCCATGCCACATCGAAATGTTCGAACCAGCCGGCCTCGACTACGCTGCAATGGCGGCAACGAAATATGGGATCACGTGCTTCAACGCCACGCCAGCGTTGTGCGAAGATGGAAATTCCTGCGCATAGATGCTCATGGCTTCGTCTGGGAAATGACACACCCGGTTGGGTATGGCCGTAACGTAGATGAATGACGCATCCGGCCACTTGGAGCGAATGACGCCGTGCGTCGTTTCGACGGAGGTGACGTTCTTGGCTCCGGCCGCCTGTGCTTTCGCGATAGCTCCCGTATCGATATCGCAATACTGAGCGCCAGCCGGAATGTTAACAGAGCTGATACCGACCGCGTCGGCCGCCACAATAAGCTGAAGCACGTTCGCAGGCCGGTTTTGGGGCGCGATCATTTCGAGACTGATGGTGTTAAGCGCTTTTTGGTCGGCGGCCAGAACTCGAAAAGAAGGAGGAAGGAGTTTTGCTCGGAACGAGCGTTTCCATATGGCCTGGCCACGACCAGTTTCCGTGGATGCCGTCGGCGTCGTTGGACGCATCGTGGATGAAAATCGTGCCGCCGATCGTCGCACAACCGTCATTCGAGGCAAGCCCCGGATAACCTGCTGTGCCAAAAGCAACGACCCCATCGGGCGTGCTCCCGTAAGCCGTGATCTTGTCCATGGCAGTCACTTTGGCGCCGCTCTCTCCCTTCGTGTTGGCGAGATCGTCGATGCACCAAATCTCCATCGTCGCCGAGGGGGTCTTGTCCGATGGGTTCTTGCGGACGTCCATCAGGCAGCGCGGTTTGTCGCTGTCGGAAGGAGGATCTTTCGGAGCGCGAGGCCAGATGACGCTGTAGGGCGTACTGAGATAGGAGCCGCGTGCCATCTGGTTGCAGACGGCGGCCATGAGTCCATCCGCTTCGTGATAGCGATTTGCTACGACGACGATCCGGAGCGGCTTTCCGGGAGACGTCTGGGCGAATAATCCCGTGGGACCGGCGACCAACGTCGCCCCGGCCGCCGTTAGAAAAGCTCTCCTATCCAGCATAGCCCCCTCCCCGCGAAAAACCGACGAGAGTTTGAACGACGCATTCGCAGTTGTCGAGGTGGTATCAAAACGCAACTTTAAGCGGGACGCGCCAGCTTCCGACGCCCCCAATGATGATCCTTCCGGTCGGCGAACACGCGCTCGACGTTCCGGTTCAGCGCCCGCAGCATTGCGTTGCCGAAGCGAAAAACGCTACCGGTTCTGAAAAACGCCCCTATGTTCGGGGCGGGATTCGGTCGGCATCAAGATCAGGATCGGCGACGGCGCGCGGACAACAAAATGCGCCAGCGCGCCGATCAACGCCGCGGTGTAGCCGATGCGCGCCGATTTCAGGACCGAGACGCGCTCAATCGCCGGATCGCCGATGGCGTCGGCAATGCCGCGCTGATAGGCGAACAGCTTGATCGGTCTCGACTTGGCGGTGACGCCTTCGGGCAACACGACGCTGGCTTCGATCCAGTCGGGCAGCGATTGCTTTCGCTTGGCGATGACGCGGACCACTTTGCTTTCCGCTGTTTGGCGCGTCCTGCCGGGAGGTCTGCCATCAGGCGCAATGCGGGACAGTATACCTAAAAAATGGAAACTCACCTCTGTGACCCAGAGCGACCTATGATCGACCTGCGCCCAAGGGGGTGGGTGGTGCGGGCCGTTGAACCTCCGGCCTGAGCCATGAACGCATCGATGCGTCCCAGTTGATCGTGCGGTTTCTGCCCGCCGCCTTGGCCGCATAGAGAGCCTTATCGGCACGGTCGAGCAACTCTTGTAGCGGCACGTCCGGGTCCATCAGCGCCAGTCCAAACGAGACGCTGACGTGAAATACTTCCTCGCCGGGGGCTCTGTGCCCTAACGACGAAAGGTCTTCTCGCAGCCGCTCAGCAATCTCATAGGTTTCTCTCAGGTCAGTGTCAGGGAAGGAAAGTAAGAACTCCTCTCCGCCATATCGGAACACCTTATCGTAGGGGCGCAGGTGTTCCATGACGTAGCGCGCAAAAGCAATCAAGACCTTGTCGCCGATGACGTGGCCGTACTTATCGTTGACGCCCTTGAAATCGTCCAAATCCATCATCGCAATGGTACAAGGGCGCATTTCGCGCTTTACCAACGCTTGCTGCTGGCGCAGGGTCGTCAGCATTCCGGTGCGGTTCGGGACCCCTGTCATCGGATCGAGGTTGTACAGCGCATCGGTGAGTTCTCGCTGAACGGTCGCGATTTGCAGCTGCAACTGTTTGAGCGCGGTCACGAAGCGTTGGTAGTCCGCGACCGCTATCGGAGTAACATCCACCAACGACCGAAAAAAGTCGCCGCACATTGATGCATGCGCTCATGCTCGATCCCCATTGCTTCAAATCCGATAACGTGTTCGAGCGCGCCGAACCCGGCTTTGTCATACCATTGCCCAAACCGGCAATTGTGATGCGCATCGCCGTTCAAATCTCGCGGATCCACCGCCGTGCGGCAGATTAACGTGCTGTTGAGCGTCTCGGCCCATTGCAGATGATTATAGGTAGCCTGATCGAGTTCCTTCAGCGCGGAACGAATTTCGTCGTCGGACATGCTGAAAATGGCCATTTCAACGCCTCCCACTGAAAGTCAAGGCCAAGCGTGCAACCACCAAGAATAACAACGATCATGCAATTATCGCTTTTTCTGACTTTTCCAGACATGATTTAGATCAAGTCCGCTCGACGTCCTCACATGACGCAGACCATCAAGTAACTGATTGAGCGTTCGTTGCGTCCTGCGGTGCAAGGGAACTTCCACTTTTTTTGGCCGACTAATCTCGGACATTGCGCTATGTCCGACTTTAAGTCCGCTCCAAAGCGGACACTCAGCAACGATCTTGCGCGGTCATTGAAATTCTGCGAGTTTTTCCCCGCATATAGCTTGCCTTAGAAGGACCCGCTTGGGCGTACAGCAAGTAAGAGGCAGATGCTGTCATCTGTTTCGTTTTCTTCCAGCCAAAACGTGGGGAACGGCCTGACGCGTCGCTTGCGCTTGCGGGACATCCGCGCCACCTTAGGGTAGCGCACCCGATCTCATATGATGGCCAGGAGTACAAACGCTCCATGCAAGGGCCGGATACAGATGCGCAAGACCAACCCCCTCCATTTATTCACATTCGGCTTGCAACGCACGGCCGGTCCATACAGTTGGGTCATTTCGGAAGTCGGGCCGCGTCCGGGTCAGGTCCGTTCATGCCTCAGGAGCAGACATGCAGCGACTGCATCGGCATGTCGGTTTCGTGCCATAAGCGACCAATGCACCGCAGCAATTTTTTTCGATAAGCGATAACAGCACCCCACTTTATGGCCCTCACGTGCCGGTGGAGGAGCCGTCCACAGCATCAAGAGCGGACACCAGTTATCAGATGGGCAGACACGCCGAAGCACGATAGTTTGCCGATTAGGCTAGGTCCGTTGGAGGCGAAAAATGTTTGAAGTTGTAGAATTTCCATCCGAGGGCGCTCTGTTGCGCGGCCGTTTTTACCGTCCGGAGCGGACGGCACCGTTTCCGGTCGTCATAATGACCCATGGGACGACCGCCACTATTACCATGGCACTCGACCACTATGCGGAGGTCTTCTGTCAGGCTGGCTTGGCTGTTTTGCTTTATGATCATCGCAACTTCGGCATGAGTGATGGTGAGCCCCGACAGCAGATCAACCCCTGGACACAAGCGCGCGGTTACCGCGACGCCGTGAACTACCTGCTGACACGTCAGGATGTCCGAGCCGACCGCATAGCAGCATGGGGCGACAGCTATTCTGGGATGATCACACTTGTAGTCGGCGCGCTAGAGCCGCGCCTTGCCGCCGTGGCCGTGCAATGCCCCACATGCGGCATAGAAAAGCCAAACGTTGAACCGTCTGATGAACATTTCCAGATGATGCAGGCGGTCTTTGCCGGCGGGGACGTGCGGGGAACACCCGAAACGACCATCGGCCCTATGCCCGTCGTGTCCTTCGATCAGGCGGGGTCGCCTTCTTTGCTCAAGCCGATCCAGGCGTTCCGGTGGTTTATAGACTATGGCGGCCGACACGGGTCACTTTGGGAAAACCGCGTGACCCGCGTCGTCCCGCCGACGCCGGTGCCGTTCAGTGCTTATCTGGCAGCACCGTATATCAAGGTGCCGACCTTCATGATGGTTGGTCGCAACGACGAGATGGCACACTGCAATCCGGACGTGACGCAGGCAACTTACGAATTGATGCGTTGCCCGAAACAATGGGCCGACATCGATGGCGGACACTTCGGGCTGCTCTATTATCCGAGCGAAATTTTCGCGCAGGCCAGTAAGCAGCAATGTCAGTTCTTGGTTGGCGCGTTGAAAGGCTAACGCCGGCGGATCAGTGCTGTTGTCGATGTCTGCTGTGGGTCACAGGACTAAACCGCTCGCGCGGTAGGGCCCTGCTGCGGGCGACACGGCCAATGGGATAGCGCGGTGGGGCGTCCTGTCTTGAGATGAGGGGTTCGCAACCTTCATCAAGACAGGAGCATCCCCCATGACCGATGAGGCCACAAGCCCGCTGCGGCAGCGCATGATCGAAGACATGACGATCCGCAAGTTGACGCTGAAGACTCAGCGTGACTATGTGCAGCGGGTCAAGAACTTCGCCACCTTCCTCGGCCGCTCGCCCGATACTGCGAGCTTCGAGGACGTGCGTCGCTATCAACTTCATCTGATAGCCAGTGGCGCCGGCGTTCCGACCCTCAACCAAAGCGTCTCGACACTGCGGTTCTTTTTCAGGATCACGCTTGGGCGCGCCGACATCGTGAACCACACTCAGTTCATCCACGAACCACGCAAGCTGCCGGTGGTCCTGAGCCCGGAGGAAGTCGCACGTTTTCTCGATGCGGCGCCAGGGCTCAAATACAAGGCGGCATTGAGTGTGGCCTATGGGGCCGGCTTGCGCGTGTCCGAGGTAGTTGCGCTGAAGATATCCGACATCGACAGCAAGCGCATGGTGATCCGGATCGAGCAGGGCAAGGGCCACAAAGATCGCTACGTGATGTTGTCGCCGCATCTGCTCGAGCTGTTGCGCGCCTGGTACAAGGCGGCACGCCCCCAGGGCTGGCTGTTTCCCGGAATGAACCCGGTCAACCCGATGTCGGCGCGCCAGCTCAGGCGCGCCTGCGATACCGCCGCCCAGATGGCCGAGATCGACAAGCCGGTTTCCCCGCACACCCTTCGTCACAGCTTTGCGACGCATCTGCTGGAGCAGAACACCGATATCAGGGTGATCCAGGTCTTGTTGGGGCACGCCAAGCTCGACACCACGGCGCCCTATACGCGTGTCGTCACCAAGACCATCCGGGAGATCATGAGCCCGCTCGATCGCATCACGGCCAAGCTCAAGGAGGCCACTGAACCGCCCGCCTGACACGAACTCGCGCGTGTCGCGTCCATCGCTGGAGGTCGCGGGCATCTTCCGCGGCCACGGCCCGGCGTGGCGCCGGGCCAATGCCGGCCATGTCAGCCTCGGCCAACTGAAGGTGATGTCGGCGATCGAGAACTGCCGCACGGCGGCGCTCGGCGGTCATGTCGCGCGCTGCGAGAAGTGCGCGCACAGCCAGATCTCGTACAATTCCTGCCGCAACCGGCATTGCCCGAAGTGCCAGGGCGCGGCGGCAAAGGACTGGCTGGCCGCGCGCGAGGCCGATCTGCTGCCGGTGCCGTACTATCACGTCGTGTTTACACTGCCGGCGGCCATCGCCGACATTGCCTACCAGAACAAGGCCGTCATCTACGACGTCCTGTTCAAAGCCTCGGCCGAGACCCTGACCACCATAGCGGCTGACCCAAAACACCTCGGCGCCCGCGTCGGCATCACCTCGGTCCTCCATACCTGGGGTTCGGCGATGACCCATCACCCGCACGTCCACATGATCGTGCCGGGCGGCGGCATCTCGCTCGACGGTGAGCGCTGGGTAGCGTGCCGCTCCGGCTTCTTCCTGCCGGTGCGCGTGCTCTCGCGCCTGTTCCGACGGCTGTTCCTGGAGAAGCTCCTCGCCGCCCACCAGGCCGGCCGCCTGAAGTTCTTCGGCGATCACGCCGCTCTCGCCAATGCGCCAGCGTTCGTGGCCTATCTGGCACCGATACGCCGAGCCGAATGGGTGGTCTATGCCAAGCGCCCGTTCGGCGGACCACAGGCCGTGCTGGCTTATCTGTCGCGCTATACCCATCGCGTCGCTATCGCCAACAGCCGGCTGATCGCCTGCGACCGCGGTGCTGTCACTTTCCGATGGAAAGACTGCCGTGCCGAAGGCCGTGATCGCCAAAAGGTCATGACACTCTCAACCGCCGAGTTCATCCGCCGTTTCCTGATCCACGTCCTGCCGTCCGGCTTTCACCGCATCCGTCACTATGGTCTGCTCGCGAGCGGTACCCGCGCCGACAACATCGCCCGCGCCCGTGAACTGTTGGCCGTTTCAAACTCTGAAGGCCAGCCCACCGCTACCGCCGTCGATGCCGGCAAGCCGAAGTGTCCATGCTGCGGCGGTCGCATGATCATCATCGAGGTCTTCGAGCGCGCTGCCACGCCACGGCATCGGCCGACCGCTCCACCCATCGCAATTAGGGTCGACACCTCATGACGACATCACAATCCCGCAAATCCGATCGTCGCACGCGCTGCCTCTCAACCGGCCACGGCAGAGCGCGTCCAGACATCCGCCTGTCGTCACAGATCGTCCGACAACTTACCGAGTTCGACGCGACCCGCCGCTCATCCAGCAGCCGTTTCACCATCCACCAGCTTGCTGGAGCGCCTCAACTCCATTCACCCACCTCATCCGCGGCGCTCAAATCCCCATAGCCCAAGCCGCGACACCCACGTCCTCCTCTCGCGGCTTCCTCCCTTGGAGGTTTGCGTACGCCGGCCCCCGGTGCACGCCGCGCCACCGTCATGGGGCCGCCATCCGCAAACCTTCACAAAAACGGTCCTGATGGCCGCGAAACGCCACTTCCGCGTTACCCCGAGGAACGGACATCATCAGGTCGGCCCGCTTGGTCCGGTTCGTGCCGATTGTGTTGAAAAAGTCCTTTTTCGCGACGATTGAAAATTCTCAGGACCGCTTGTGCGTCTCGCTCACCGCGATGCGAGGGACCACATCAAATACAGCAAAACCGGCTGCTGGCGTTCGTATCGATTTTACAGAGCATCGCAGCGGCTGAAATCGCCAACATGCATCATTTGCGAGATTCTCGAAGCCCGCGATTTTCGAGTTTTTCAACACAATCCGCCAAGAACAGACATTCGTTTTATCGCTCTGCTGGTCGGTCCCGTCTCAGACCGCAAGCCAGCGCGCCAAATCGTTCGGTTTGGGCAGACCGCCCGCATGCACCACTTTGCCGTCGATGACGATGCCCGGCGTCGAAACGATGCCGTAACCCGCGATCACCGCATAGTCAGTCACCTTCTCGATCTTGACCGTAACACCAAGCTTGTCGGCCTCCGCCTGCAGCATCTCGGCCGTGGCAACGCAGCGTTTGCAGCCGGGGCCGAGGACTTTGATGTCCCTCATAACTTTTCTCCGTAGCTCATTGAAACACTGCGTTGAACAGGAAACCTACCGCTAGGATGCCGGTGCCGACAACACCAATGAATACCGCGATCAATTTTACGCTGAGAACCTTGCGCAGGATGATAGTCTCGGGGAGTGACAGCCCGATCACCGACATCATGAACGCGAGCACGGTTCCGAGGGCGGCGCCTTTTGCGAGCAGCGCGGTGACCACGGGGATGATCCCCGCGGCGTTGGAATACATCGGAATACCGATCAGCACCACCGCCGGCACCGACCACCAAGCGTCCCGCCCCATGATCGACGCCAACAGGTCCGCCGGCACGTAACCGTGGATGAAGGCTCCGGCGGCGATGCCGGCGATGATCCACGGCCAGACATTACCGACGATCTCTTTCACCGCCTCGATGCCCGCTTTGATTCGATCGACGACTGTGAAGTCTTCCGGTGAAAGATCGACCGCACCAGATCGGATATTGCGAACCCAGTCCTCTAGCCAATTCTCAAGATGCAAACGGCCTATGGTCCAGCCCGAGACGATGGCGACGACAAGGCCGAAGACGAGATAGGTGAGCGCTACTTTCCACCCAACCAGCCCGAACAGGAGCCCCAGCGCCACCTCGTTCACCATCGGTGCCGAGATCAGGAAGGAGAATGTCACACCGAGTGGCACGCCCGCGCTGACGAAGCCGATGAACATCGGCACGGCCGAGCACGAGCAAAACGGGGTAACAATCCCGAGCGATGCAGCCAGCACGTTTCCGACGCCTTCACGTTTCCCGGCAAGAAGCGCCCGAGTCTTCTCGGCTGAGAAGAAGCTTCGTACAACGCCCATCCCGAATACGACCAAGGTGAGAAGCATAAGAACTTTCGGTGTGTCGTAAGCAAAAAAGCTGACGGCCTCCCCCAAATGACTTTTTGGATCGACCTGGGTCAATGCGACCACCCAATCCGAGAGAGCGACGAGCTCTCCATAGACAATGCCCCAAACGACCAGAGCAGCGAGCGTCCATCCGATCCACTTTACGGGCGAAGGCCCGGTGTCCGGCGCATGTTCGGTAACGGAATTTAGGCTCATGCGGCATGTCTTTCCTGAATTGCGGGCGCAAGCACGGCATCGACAAGAAAATCCATGGTCACTCTCGGAAAGTTCAGCCTGACTAGCATTTTATGGGCCCAATCAGACCTCCTTGTTGACCTGTATCAACGGCACAAGAACATCCGTTGCGGCTGCGTCAGCGCCCAGCTGGCGCGAGGGCGCTGAAAGTCAAAGGTCGAGCATTGTCGATCGGGGTCATTCTCGACCAAATTGGCGGGTCCGTCTTGGTATGATCAAGATCAAAGTACAGGGTTTGATTTGCTCCGAAAATCTTGAGGGAAAGAGAGGTGTCTGATGCGCAATGTAGCGATATGGATATTTGTTGCTTTTGTGCTTGTTATTGGGAGCGCAGGGCTAGGTGGTATACGTGCGCAAACGGTTCCCGATCCGCAGGATAATTACAAGCACGGGCAAGGCTATCAGCACTCCTTTGGCGATGCCGAAAAATGGGCTAAGGCGTTTGACGACCCTGCGCGCGATGCTTGGCAAAAGCCCGACGAGGTCTTGAATGCGCTTCACCTACAGCGAACAGACCGTGTAGCCGATCTAGGTGCTGGCACCGGATATTTCAGCGTCCGGATCGCCAAGCTCGTACCCGAAGGAAAGCTATTTTCCATTGATATCGAGCCGGACATGCTCCGTTACCTTCGTGAGCGCGCGCACCATGAAAATCTCAGCGTGTTGGTTCCCATACTCGCGAGCGCCGAGAGCGCCAATCTTCCCGAGTCGGTGGACCTCGTTCTTGTTGTTGACACGTACCACCACATCGACAACCGCATTGCTTACTTTTCCAAATTGAAAGCGTCGTTTAGGCCTAATGGACGGCTTGCCATCGTGGATTTCAAGGCGAATTCGCCGGAGGGACCGCCCCCTGAACACCGCATCCCACCCGAGGAAGTAATCTCAGAACTGGAAGCTGCCGGCTATACACTGGTTGTGACCAATCAATTTTTGCCGAGGCAATATTTCTTAGTATTTCAAGCCAAGACTTCCTGAAAAAGGCCAACATTAGACCAGCGGCCGACCGAACGCCTAACGTCCGCAACGGGTCAAACTCGTCATTTTGACGGTGCATCGACCACTTCCGGTCCACCCCTATCAACAGACATTCTCAGGGTCAGTCGGCATGTCGCAAAGGTGCCAGGAGCCGACCTTGTTTGGTAAGGATCGCATTTGAACTTCGCCGCGACGCCGTTACTTCGAATGGATCGCCATCGCCTTTCCCGCCGCGCGGACGGCTTCGATAAACAGCGCCGCGGCCGGACTCAGGGTACGGTTCTTCAACGTGATAATCGCCATGGGCCGCGAGTTGACGCCCAAATCAACAGGCAATGCCTTTACAGCCACTCCCCTGGAGTTGAAGGCACGTAGCATCGAAGCCGGAACCGCAGAGAGATAGTCGCGAGTCATCAACAGCTTCTCGCGAAGATAAAACGAGTAGGTCATGATGCTCGGCTGCGGCGGATCCAAAC
Source organism: uncultured Alphaproteobacteria bacterium (assembly GCA_963742085.1). Taxonomy (GTDB): domain Bacteria; phylum Pseudomonadota; class Alphaproteobacteria; order Rhizobiales; family Xanthobacteraceae; genus Bradyrhizobium. Next base: position 151,727 of record CAVUKM010000015.1, read on the forward strand.
CTTGCGCCCGGAACGCCTCGTCCACAACCAAAGTCGGCGCCTGACCGGGTGGGAATAATATCCACTTTCCATGAACCAGATCCGCCAGTTCAATCTTGCGGCGCCTCGCCCATACGCTTTGTGCTCCCGCCACAACGATTAGCCGTTCGTGGAACAGGATTTCGACGCGGAGATCATCTTCCGTGAATGCCGGCGCCACCCGGCCTACCAACAGGTCGACATTGCGCTCGCGCAGGTCGCGGATTTCCAATGTGGTGGGATTTACCTGAGCCACATGCAAGACCAGCCTGGGATACCGATGAGCTAGTCGTTCGATAGCCATCGGAAGCAAAGTCGCGGCGACGCTCTCGGAACACCCGATTCGGACCTCTCCCACGCTGGGATCCGCGGCGAATTCGATCTCGCCCACACCCTGGCGCAGCTCATCGAATACGGCCAAGCCGCGCCTGACCAATGTGCTGCCGTAAAGGGTCGGTTCAACACCCCGTGGCCCCCGATCCAGGAGTCGCACATGCAGCGTGCTCTCCAGATCGGCAATCGCTTTCGAGATCGCCGGCTGGGAAATGGCAAGGCGCTGGGCCGCCTTCGCCATGCTGCCGCAATGGACGACTGTCAGTAATACGTGCAGGTCCCGAAGGCGGAGACGGCGCCCAATGCGCGTCTCCCAATGCTCAAGGGAGGTCGCCATAACTATTTCCTTAAGGGGATAGCGCAGTTTTAGGGATTCCATTTATAGCGCATCGGCCTATGCCTTCAATGTCCAGCTTTGCGGAGTTCTACAATGACAATCGCAATAAAAGGTGCATCCGCTCTTCGTCGGTGAGGTATCGGGCATTGACCTCCGTCGTCCGCTCGCGCCGGACACGTTTCACATGATTGCCGGAGCGCTCGATCGCTTCGTGGCTTAGGGCGGGCCCGTCGCGTGTTGCCAATGAGCCAAGTGGAGGAGGTTATGAACCTACCCATTCGTCAGGACGCGAACTTGCACGCAATAGCCGGGCTGATCGATGATCGGCCTGCGGAACATGTTTTCCGGATTAACCGCCGCGTCTTTTTCGATCCTGAAGTCTACGAAGTGGAGATGAAACACATATTTGAGGCGACCTGGGTTTTCGTAGGTCTTGAGTCTCAGATCCCAAAGCCACATGACTTCATAACAACCCATATCGGCCGCCATCCGGTGTTACTGTCTCGGGACAAAGACAACAAGATTTGTTGCCTTCTGAATACTTGCCGTCATCGCGGCACCCTCGTGTGTCCCTTCAAAAGCGGAAACAGAAAATTGCACGTCTGTCGCTATCATGCCTGGTCGTATGATAGTGGTGGTCGCAATGTTGCCATTTCCAGAACGCGCCGCTGGTCAATATCCGACGGCATTTGACGATGAAGATCACGACTTGATACGCGTGGCGCGGCTCGACAGCTACCGCGGGTTCATATTTGCGAGCCTTTCTGCGGATGTTCCAGCGCTCGATGATTTTCTCGGCGAAACAAAACCATTTCTTGACCTCGTCATCGACCAGAGCCCGACGGGACAGGTTGAAGTTGTGCCGGGTGAAATTACCTACACGTTCGACGCGAATTGGAAGCTGCAATTCGAGAATGGATTGGATTATTACCACTTCGGAGCCACGCACGCCTCATATGTCGACATCCTAAAGAAGCGTGCATCTGTTGCCCCATCGGATGCAGGCTTCACTAAAGAAGATGCATCCGAAGGCGAGGGACAGGGAAGCTTCAACTTCGACCATGGACATGCCGTCAATTGGTCGATCAAGCAGACGGCGCTGTACGGCCGGCCGCTGGCATCCGATCCGCAGCTTTTGCAAGCTGCGCGAAGCCGCGTCGGACCGGAGCGCGTGAAATGGATGCTGCGACAACGCAATCTGACCATTTTTCCGAATCTTCAAGTCATCGACATCTCGTCGGCGCAGCTTCGCACCTGGCGTCCGATCGCAGCCAACAAGACCGAAATGGTATCGCACTGCCTCGCGCCCGTGGGAGAGCCGGCAGCGGCGCGCGCCCTGCGCATCCGCAATTATGAGGATTTTTTCAATCCCACCGGACTTGCGAGTTCGGACGACAACGTCATGTATGAATTCTGCCAATCGGGCTACGAAGCCGAGCAGGCGGGCTACACGCAAGGTTATCTGCGCGGCGCAGTCGGTCCTGGCATCGGGGCCAGCCGACATTCGGCCGAGCTTGGCATTTCCCCAGCAGAGTGGACCTTCGGAGCCGTTACCTTTGGAGGTGAGACGAATTTCTACGCCGGTTATCGGGAATGGCGACGCCTCATGGAACGCGCAGCTGCGAAAGCCATCTGATGGGAGAGCTTGATCAAGCTGCGGTATTCCTGTTCCAGGAAGCGCGCCACCTGGACAAGCACGAATGGGACGCGTGGGTCTCGATGTACCGGGAGGATGCGGTTTACTGGCTGCCGGCTTGGCGCGATGAGTACGAAACCACGGCAGATCCGCAGACCGAAGTCTCGTTGATCTTTCACAACAAGCGTCTGGGGCTTGAGGAACGTATCGCCCGCATCGAGTCCCGCAAGTCGATCACGGCCCTGCCACTTCCGCGCACGCTGCACCAGATCAGCAACGTGGAGTTACGCACAGTGAGTCCAGCGCATATTGAGACGGAAGCCACTTTCGCGGTGCATGTCTACGATCCGCGGACGGCGAAGGAACACACGCGATTTGGACGCTATGAACATGTCATTTCCAAAGAACTGGACACGTGGCGGATCGCAAAAAAGAAGATCATCCTGGTGAATGACAAGGTTCCGGCCGCACTTGATTTCTACAGTATCTAGTCCGAACGTCGGGATGCCAAATAAGACGATAGAGGAAAGTAAGACGACAGAGGAAAGAGAGATATGTCCGATTTGGCGGTAGCGGAGAAAACCTCAGCAGAGTCCAAGTCTGAAATCGTCGGGCTTGCTGTCGTACGAAAAGTTGCGCGGCGCCTGATGTGGTTCGTGATGGCCCTTTATTTCTTGGCGATTTTGGATCGCGGAAATATTTCATTTGCTGCAATTTCGATGAACAAAGACCTTGGTCTGAATGCGCAGATGTTCGGCATCGCCGTCGGGGTCATGTTCTTCACCTATTCGATGTTCGAGATTCCGAGCAACCTCATTCTTGGACGTTTTGGGGCTCGTGTGACGCTAACGAGAATTGCCATCCTGTGGGGAATTGCGACCGTCTTGATGGCTTTCGCGCAAGGGCCATGGAGTCTGTACGCGTTTCGAGCCTTCCTTGGTTTTGCAAAATCAGGCCTGTTCCCCGGCGTTATGTTGTTCCTTAGCCTGTGGTTCCCGTTCGCCTATCGCGCTCGATATAATGCAATGTTCAACTATGCTGTGCCCATCTCTTACATTTTTGGTTCCTTAATTTCCGGAGCAGTATTGAATTTGGATGGCACCCTCGGCATAGCCGGATGGAAATGGCTTTTCATCCTTGAGGGTGCACCGCCGATTGTTCTCGGAATAATGGGCATTTTCTATCTGACCGACCGGCCGCTCGAAGCGACCTGGTTGGCACACCAAGAGAAACTCTGGCTTGCGGCGGAAATCGAACGTGACGCAAAGGGTCTGGCAGTCATTCATGACCGAAGCCTGCTTAGGACATTGATCAAGCCGATGGTGCTGTTGTTCGCGCTATGCAATTTCGGACTGTTTTGCGGCCTTGCGTCGCTCTTTGCGTGGCTCCCTCAGATCATAAAAACATTTGGCTTGCCGAATTTTGAGATCGGGGTGGTGACGGCGATTCCGCCATTGGCGGGACTTGTCGGTATGATCTTGTTGAGCCGCCACTCGGACCGTCTCCGCGAAAGGTTCACCTACAGCTTCTGCACACTGCTTCTGGCGGCGACCGGCTTCGCCAGCGCCGCGTTCGCCCCGAATCCGACGCTGATCATCATCGGTTTTATGGTCGCAAACGTCGGCGTATACGGAACCCAGGCGGTGTTCTGGACTATCCCGCAATCGTACCTCTCCCGCGATAGTGCTCCTGGTGCAATTGGTTTCATAGCAATGGTTGGAAGTATCGGAGGCGCGCTTATTCCAATTGCGATTGGACGCATAAAGGACTCGACGGGCAGCTTCACCGGTGGCTTTCTCGTCGTATCCGCGGCGCTCGTCATCGCGGCGGCGGGTATAATGGTCGCACGAAACCAGTTAAGCCATATCAAGGCTCGTTAAAGGCTTCTGTCAATCGCGTCATTTTGGCTATCGGCTGACCACTTCCGGTCTTCTTCGCTGAGCGGACATGCCAAGCGGCGGCTGGCATGTACGCCTCCAAACCGTGATACGCTGGTCCATGACGACAACCGTCGCACCGAGAGTTTTCCCGCCTGCACCCAAGGTGCATGCGGCGGATTTGCCGGCGTGGCGGCTGCTTCCCGCCGTCGCGCGTTCGACCCTCTCGATTTGGCCCAACTTTGCCTTCGACATTCTTGTCAATAAGCGCACCATGCTGGGTATCACTTCGCTCCTCGTGAACGATCCTGAGGGTGTGCGCCACTTTCTGGCGGCGAACGCCGCGAATTACCGGCGACCGTCGTCGGTCCGGCGTGTCACCATTCCGCTCGGCGGCTCCGGCGTTTTTCTGGCCGAAGGGACCGAATGGCGGCGCCAACGCAAACTGCTGGCGCCGACCTTCACGCCATCGAGCATCAACCTGTTGGTGCCGCATTTCCACGAGGCGGCGCGGCATTTGCTGCACGGTATCGAAGGCAAGCTGGGCGTCAATCTCTCGAGGGCGTTCGGGGATACTGCGCTCGAAGCCGTGCTGCGCGCCTTGTTCTCGATGCCCGAAAGCCAGTCGCGTGAGGAGTTGAGTGCGCTGGTGCGGGGCTACGTCGAAGGTGCCGGACGTCCCGGTCTCCTCGACGGTTTTGCCCCGCGCGAGGAACTCATTTGGATTCGCGCTCGGAAAGCGCAGGCGGTTTCAATCCAAATGGTTCGATGCCATCGCGGCAATCATCGCCCAGCGTAAGGCTGAACCGAGGTCGGCGGACCATCGCGACCTTCTCGATCTGCTGCTCCAATTGAAGGATGTTGACACTGGCGAGATGCTTTCGGACGACGAAATTCGCGATCAGTCCGCGACCATGTTTTTCGCTGGTTCTGAGACGACTGCGCGGCTGATGTTCTGGGCTACGCACCTACTGACGCTCGACAGGGAGGAACAACAGCGGCTCTCCAGCGAGATAACGGCTTTTCCGCCCGACGATGTCCGCACGCTCGAGGATCTGGCGAACTGGCCGCGCCTACGCAATGTGCTGCTGGAGACACTTCGGCTTTATCCGCCAGTGCCGCATATCATACGGCAGGCCAACGGTCCCGACACGATCAGCGGCATGAGCGTGGCGGCCGACGACCAGATCTGGGCCAGCGCCTGGATCATGCACCGGCATCGCAAATTCTGGCAGGACCCAACGGCCTTCATACCCGACCGGTTCGCCGGCAAGTCAGCGCCCTGGGTGCAAATGCCCGGCTATATCCCTTTTGGCGTCGGCCCACGCATCTGTATCGGACTGCATTTTGCATTGTCGGAAGCCCAAATCGTGTTAGCGCACCTGCTTTCACGGTACCGGATCGCAGTGGTCGGGACACGGCCGGTGATGCCTGTCGGCCGCGTCACGATCGAGCCGGACTACGAACCGATGTTCCGGCTGGAAAGAATTTAATGTCAGAGAAGTGGCCGTGGGAAAGCTACAAAATGATGTCGCCTAATAAGCGCGAGACTCGACACAATGGCTTCCGCCGAAATCTTACGAGGTGGGCACCCTGGTGAAGCAAGCCGAATTGAAGGGTATCTCTGATCAATATGCGGCGTTTGCAGCCGACGAGGCTCGCGGCTCGTCAGAAGCCTATGAGAGACTCGCGCTTGCCGCGTCTCAATCCGACGATTTGCTCGAGTTCATCGCCACCCTTCCGGTCGAAAGGCGTCGGCCGAATCTGTTTCTCGCAGCCGTTCGGCACGTCTGTGGCATCGCTCGAAACGTCGACGATTTGAGACAGTTCGTGCACACAAGCCAGGGGCAAATCCGCGAGGTCATGCTGTCGCGGACGACACAGACCAACGAACCTGCTCGGTGCGCTGTGCTGCTCCCCCTACTGGCGCAACTTGCGCAACCGCTCGCCTTGATCGAGGTCGGTGCATCTGCCGGGCTGTGCTTGCTGATGGATCATTATGGATACGACTACGACAAAGCGCGAATCGAGCCGGCCGTGTCCGATGACGGTCACGCGCCGGTATTCACCTGTGAGGTTTCCGGCAGCGTTCCCATTCCGACTGCGATCCCTCGCATCGCTTGGCGTGCTGGATTAGACCTCAACCCAATCGATGTGAGATCTGAGCGCGACGCGGCATGGCTTGAGACACTCGTGTGGCCGGGACAGGATGCGCGAGTAGCGCGACTGCATGCCGCCATCAACATCGCGCGGCGCAATCCGCCGAATGTGATTAGAGGTGATTTGCTCACAGACCTGGCGCAGTTGGTCGCAACGGCACCGAAGGACGCAACGGTGGTCGTCTTTCATACCGCGGTGCTCGGATACGTTGTGCCGCAGTCAGCGCGCGAGCAGTTTGCCGCAACCGTGAAGGAAACCGGAGCCGAATGGATCAGCAACGAAGCTCCCGGCGTATTCCCATCCATCGCAAGAAGGGCTCCGCCTTCGCCTGCAAGAGGACGCTTTCTGATCTCATTGAATGGCACGCCAGTCGCGTGGGCTGGGCCACATGGACAGTCGCTCCACTGGTTCGGCACGACGTGATGGTCACTGATTAGCCATCGGGCCATAGAATATCGACCTCCCAGCCAGATCCGGGATTTTTCCGCACCCCGAAAGTTGGTCGCTGCTCCGGCATCTTTGAAAGATGCGCCTACGGCGCCGCGGTTCAAGCCAGTCATCCTGCCACAATCGAACTGATCCACGACCAGAACTTGAAAGGGCGACTTCCGGGTTTAAGGGCACCCGGCGGACCTTGCGCTAGATCATCATGGTCTGGCTTGAGGTGCCGTCATATTCTGATAGATGGTCCATTTCGTTTTCAGGTGCCCGGCGACATCGATGAACGTCCAGCATTGGTCGGACGAAGACGATGATGTGCGAGAAAACGAATATGAGGGGATCATCTGCCCCGCCTGCACTCGGTTGCATTTTCTCAACCGAAAGACCGGCAAGCTATTAGGTCAGAATGACGAGTAAGGTTCGGCATGATCCTGCAATCAACCATCACCTGTCCGAAATGCGGCCATCGGGCCGTCGAGACAATGCCGACCGATGCCTGCCAGTTCTTCTATGACTGCAAGGGCTGCGGCGAGCGGCTCAAGCCGCTCGCAGGCGACTGCTGCGTGTTCTGCTCATACGGCTCGGTTCCGTGCCCGCCGATTCAGGAGAACGGCAAAGGCGCATGTTGTAGCTGAGGCCACCCTCAGTTAGCGGCCATGTTTCGGTAGGTCAGGGACCCGGACAAAATCCCTCTCCGGGTTCCGCCGCTGTTTCGCTGCGGAATTAACTAGCTTTTCGCGCTCCGTGGCGCACAGTGAATAATCACCGCTCCGCCTCCCAGGCATTATCGGTGACAGAGAGTGTTGCGCTCCCGCCTGTTCGAGGGGAAGCACCATGCCCCAGTCTCAACAGCTGTCGTCGGCCATTCCATTCGTTGCGATTGAGCGCCCCGCCTGTCCGAAGTGTCAGGCCCAAATGATGCTCGTCAACATCGAGCCAGTACGCGCCTGTGTCGTCGACTTACATACGTTCGAATGCGCTGTCTGCAATCAGGTGCTTCTGACCTTTGCCGCGTATGAAGATCCTATGAGGTCCAAGGCCCTTGGACGCTGGCTTCAAGGCGATTTGCACCACTGAAACGGCGTGGTTCAAAGAGCGACGCGGGACCGATGCCCCGCTCCTTGGTCGTTACCGCCGCAGCAGCCGTGCGTTCGGAAAACTGGCCGTTGGTTGCGATGTCGAGGGCGGCAAACAGCGATGTGGTGCCATGACGCTTGTAGTCGTGACTACGGCGCGCCGCCTGGCCAGGTCGCATGGGTAGCATCGGCTGGCTGCGGTCCAGCGCCTGGTCAGGACACTAGCGCTTGAGGCTCAATCCATTTCGACGAGGGCCGCTTCGTTGTCGGGCGTACAAGATAGCCCGCGCACTAAGGACAAATGGACGACTGCGGCCGCGGTGGTCATTTTCTGGCCCGTTGCGTTCCTCGTGGGCGGTGACAAACAGACGGCCGCTGAACAAACGGACGGGCCGCTGAATTGGCCCAGATGAAAGGGCAGATGGTCGCGGGTGAACAGGCGTCGATTGCCAAGAACTGCAGCATCAAGTTCCAGAACAAACCGCCGGCGACCTGACGCGGCTAAATTGCCAGGTCGCTATGGCTTTTGGGATGGCTGTCATTCGGATTCCGTAGCTGGGCAGGCGATAAACCGATATCGAGGCACCCAAGCGGAGTTCCAATTCTCGATGGTCTTGCCGCACACGGCGCATTCAAAGCTGCTGATCTCGCGAGCCTCTGCAATGTGCTCGCTGCGGTCATAAACAGCGCCGCATTTACAGGATCGGTGACCGGATTCTGACATGCCGCTATATGCGCCGCCAATGGCAACTTTTCCAGTAAGGAACGCTGCCACAATCAAACTGATCCACTACCGGAATTTGGACAGTGTTCCCCCGACCCGATAAACATGATTTGCCTGAAAACTCGGGCCGCGCTTCAATGGCATGCCCGCTCTCACCCGCCCTCGATCGCTCAAGCAATTGGGTCCATGCTATTCTTTTGCTGCGCGGCGTTAAGAGTTTTTAGAGCGGTGGTTGCTTAAGGCAAAATCCTGCCGCCCCTGCCGTCCCGATCAGATGGCCCCGGCGGTCTACTTCATCGTGGCCGTTTCTTTTTTGGCGCCCGATCGGGCGAGCAAGGATTGTTAGTTTGGAAAGCAAAATCGCGATCTTCATCGATGGCAATAATCTCTATACGACCGCCAAGACACTCGGTTTCGATATCGACTACAGGCGCCTGCTCAAGGAATTCCAAAGCCGAGGAACTCTGCTGCGCGCGTTTTACTACACCACGATCCTTGAAGATCAGGAATATTCGTCGATCCGTCCCTTGATCGACTGGCTCGATTACAACGGCTACACCGTCGTTACGAAGCCCGCGAAAGAGTATGACGATGGCGAAGGTCGTCGCAAAATCAAACGCAACATGAGTATAGAGCTCGCGGTAGATGCGCTGGAGCTCGCCGAGCATGTTGATCAGATGGTGCTGTTCTCCGGTGACGGCGATTTCCGCTCCCTGGTCGAAGCGGTGCAGCGGCGCGGGGTGTGCGTGACCGTGGTCTCGACGATTTCGAGCCATCCGCCGATGATCGCCGACGAATTGCGGCGCCAGGCCGACGTCTTCACCGATCTGGTGGAATTGCGATCCAAGTTCGGCCGCGATCCAGTCGATCGCCCGCCCCCGCGACGCACAACGCCGCCCAGCGGAATATGATCGCTCGGCGGCGTTGGCCCTAACTACTGGGCCCTCAAAATCCCCAGCACAATTGTGTCTGTACGAGCCGCGGCAAGGTTCACGGTCGCCGACAAGATAAATCCCACGATGGTTCGCGCGCGTCGGGATGCTGAGGGCGCTCAGCCGTCCCGACCGAGGTAAATGCAATCGCCGCTTCCAACGCACGTAGGACCGCGGCGGGTCCGCCAGGTGTCGCTATGACATCATGCTCGTAGGGCCAGACCAGATCACCGCGTTCCGGCATCAGCGGGATCAGGTCAGACCGGCGGCAGGCCCGGCACGGGCCACAGGGAACGTCGCCGAGGACACTCATGGCGTGCCCCTCATCGGCTGGAGTGCGAAGCCTGGAACGCGATCATGTGGGCGGGCGGTCCGGCGATGCCCTCGCCCGGCGATCCCCAAGCCGAGCCGACGATCGCGAAATCCATCAACGGCGGCTTTGACCTGCTGGAGGCCAAGTGCAACCGGTGCGACCGTGTCTCGTTGGTGCCGCTGCACGCCCTAAGCACCCGCCGGAAACGCCGGTCTGGAAGCTGGAGGCGGCACTGTATTGCGAGCCGTGTAGCGCCGGTCGCCACTACAGCCGCCGGCAGCGAGCCCACATCCTCGGGCTGACCTATGCCCGGCCGGATCGGGAGCCTGGGCGAGCAACTGCCCGCAAACCGCCGAAATCTTGAAGTTCCCGAAGGACCGACCGGATGTGCAATCTCTACAGCATCACCACCAACCAAGCGGCGGTCATCAGGCTTTTCCGTGTGGTCATCGTCTTCAGGCCTTCTTACACTTCAGGGATAAGTATCTCGCTCACCTAGGAGCGCCAGATGCCGACATACCTATTCCTACAAACGAGGATGTTATTGGTCTTTCCAAACTAACAGCAGAGACATTCGCAAAGCTCGCACTCGCTACAGCGGTAGTGACATTATCTCGGGAATCCCAACTGCCGGCCCACAAGAAAAGCACCGAGACTTTTTGGCAAATATGGAAATAGGCGTCAGGCACGACCTCGCAGCGCAAGCGTGACAATCATCACGATTACGACGGCGGCTCCGATAGCCAGATGTACTGAGGAAGGCGGACACGCTCGTACGCAAGCAATCAAGATGTTATAATCTTGTCAGGGAGCCGTGCTTGCACTGAGATGAGTTTTTCTTGTGAGAATAGCTGCTCCCAGTATCCACCCAACTGTCGGCATCGGTAATTGCTTGCCCATGTTGCTGCAACGCAGAAAAACAAACGCGCGGAAATTGAAGGTATTAGAACCCACAATTTAGGCAATCGGATTCAGTGACGATGGCGGCGCTAAACGGGTGCCAGCCGACTGATCGTGCTGTGGCTGACATTGTACGATCGAGCGATATCGGTCAGAACCTCTCCTGCCTCGCGGCGAGCGATTGCCTCCCTCCGCTGATGGCCGGTCAGCTTGGGCTTACGACCGAGGATCACCCCCCTCGCCTTCGCCCGCTCGCGGCCCTCCCCGGTTCGCGTCCGGATCAGTTCCCGCTCAAACTCGGCGAGACCACCCAAAACGGTCAGCATCAAACGACCGTGCGCCGTCGTGGTATCGGCCCAAGTGTCTCTAAGCGATTTGAAGCCCGCCTCTTTCTCTCCGATCGTCCCCAGCAGGTTGAGTAGGTCGCGTGTGGACCGCGCCAGGCGATCGAGCCGGGTGACAACCAATACGTCGCCTTTCGCAAGAGCTGCCATCAGTCTCGCAAGTTGCTTGCGGTCGGACCGAGCACCGCTGATTTTTTCCTGGAATATCTTCTCGCATTTCGCCGCTTTCAGTTCGGCTAATTGGGCGGACAAGGATTGCCCGTCGGTGCTCACCCGCGCGTATCCATAAACCGCCATATCGCCCTCCATTTCGCACATATAATATGCACAACATAAAGCCGCATTTTATATGGGTCAACGAGTTTGTGCATAAATCATGATTTTTGCACATCTCCAAGAGAGCTTGGGAGCACGTCGCCGGTTGACCCGCCTGAAGCGGTGGACCACCCTTCAACAGAGAGACGCTGAACGCTGGGGGTCGTTAGGGCCAATCGCAGCAATCTCCCGCGACGAGAAGGACACCATCATGGCCCATGCCGAACAAGCACTCCCGCGCGCCTACGATCTTATCGTCTACGGCGCGTCCGGCTTTACCGGCCGTCTGGTGGCAGAACATCTGCTCGGCACCTATGGCGCCACGGGCGAAATCAAGTGGGCGATGGCCGGGCGAAACACCGGGAAACTCGCCGAGGTACGCGACCTCATCGGCGGACCATCCAGTCTCCCGCTGATCGCCGCCGATGCGTCCGATCCAGCTTCACTGAAAGCCATGGCGGAAAACGCCAAGGTGATCATTTCGACGGTCGGGCCCTACCAGCTTTACGGCGAGGGCCTCGTGGCGGCCTGTGCCGAGGCCGGAACCGACTATGTGGACCTGTGCGGGGAGCCGGCCTGGATGGCGGCGATGATCCGCAAATACAGCGACGCCGCGAAAGCATCCGGCGCCCGCATCGTTTTTTCATGTGGCTTCAACTCCATTCCTTTTGATCTGGGAGTCTTCTTTCTCGAGCAGCAGGCGCGAGCCAGGTTCGGGAGGCCCGCGGCGCGGGTGCGCGGACGGGTGCGCAAAATGAAGGGCGATTTTTCCGGCGGCACTGCGGCAAGCCTGATCGCGACTGTCGAAGCCGCCGCGCGAGAGGATGCAGTGCGCAAGTGTCTGTCCGATCCCTTCGCCCTGACGCCGGGATTTGTCGGAGCGGCTCAGCCCAGCGGAAACGAGGTCGGCGAGGACATCGTCGCGGGCTCGTGGGTTGCCCCTTTCATGATGGCGACGATCAACACCAAAGCGGTGCATCGTTCGAACCAGTTACTGAACTACGCCTATGGCCGGGATTTTGTCTACGACGAGATGATGATGACCGGCCCCGGCCCGGAGGGCGAGAAGCGCGCCAAAGCGCTGGCACGCCGCGAGGCGGTCCAGAACGCCCTGATCGGATTTGCGCCGACACGCGCCTTGATCCGTCGTTTTGTGCTGCCAAAGCCCGGCCAGGGCCCATCCAAGGCGGCCCGCGACGCCGGCTTCTACGACATCCTGTTTATCGGCGAGACCAGCGAGGGCCACAGCCTGAAGGTCTCGGTCAAGGGTGACAAGGATCCCGGCTACGGTTCGACGTCCAAGATGATCGCCGAGAGCGGCATCTGCCTGGCGCGCGACGTCTCGCATGATGCGGTGGGCGGAGGATTCTGGACGACGGCCTCGGCGATGGGAGAGCGGCTCATCGGCCACCTGCAAGCCAAGGCGGGTCTCACCTTCAGGCTGGAGAATGGTTAGTCCCGGCTCGGAAGCTTAGGAATAACTAGCACTACTTTGGCAGATTTATTCACGCCGTTGCTTTTCGCCGATTTGTCGTCTGCAGTACGGGCATCGCTGAGGTCGTGGTCGAACGATGAGTTCGACGATGGCGTGGCGTACGGCCGGCAGGCTCGGCTGAGGCGGTGGACCGTTGATTTTTTTTTCCGCCCCGCTTGTGCGAGACGGCGATGCTGGAGGAATGCGTAAGCGATCATGGTCATGAGGGCATGACGATGGAGGCCTTGCCAGGATCGTCCCTCGAAGTGATCAAGCCCGAGTTCTTCTTTCAACTGCTGATGGGCCTGTTCGCAAATCCATCGCGCTTTGATCGTGGCAGCTAACGTGCGCAGATCCGTCTTGGCCGGCAGATTGGCGAGATAATATTTCCTCTCTCCCGACGCCCTGTGTTCACCGATGAGCCAGGCTTCGTCCCCCGGAAGATGCTGCTGGCCCTTGTCCTTGATCCGCTGCGGAGGTCCATCAGCGGTCCGCACGCGAACCGCGGCGAAGCGAGCTTCCAACCGGCCCTTGGTGCCGTTTCGCCAACTCACATTTTGCCACTTGGCATCGGCCAGCATGTCTTCGGCCGCCGTCGACAATACATCGGGAATGTGCCGCTTGCGGGGACGACCCCGACCGGCAACCGGCCAGATCAGTTTTACCCCGACCGGATAAACCTTCTGGTGACGAGGGATACCGACGGCCCAGGCCAGGCCGCGTGTCGTGAGCCCCTGACGGAACGGCGCGCTGAGGCCGTAACCGGCATCCGCCAGCACACAGCCAAAACGCATACCGGCTGCCATCACGCGATCGATCTCCGCCAAGGCGATCTCTGGCTTGGTCCGCGCTGCGCGGTGCTCGACCGGAACACCCGCACGCTTTAAACGCACCGGATTACTCGTCCAACTCTCGGGAACGAAGAGACGTAATGCCACCATTACCGGCACTTCACCCCGCGCAAGCGTCAGCGACACCAATGTTTGGCAATTGGCCGTCTTGCCGAGAGACGAGGCATATTGCGGAGCGACACCAACCGAACGATCACCCTTCTTCGGCATCGCTGTGTCGTCGATGACCAGCACCGCATCTTTGCCGCCGACCAGGCGATCGGCCTGAACCAGCAGTTCTGTCTCCAACGGCGCCGCATCCCAGACGCCATCAGCGATGAAATGGTGCAATTGGTCATAGTCGCCCGGTGCCAGACGTGCTGCCATCGGCTGGACGCTCTTTCGATCGCCTGGTCCAATCAGTCCCGAGATATAAAGCGGACACATCCGTCGCCGAGCCTTGTGACCCAAGCGATCCAGAGAATGGCTTGAGCCAGCGTCCAAGCTCGTCTTCCCACTTCGGCGTCGTGTTCACCATGGTCGGCCCTCCAAAAGCCGACCACCCATGAATCATTGAAAATCTGATTCGGGAATCCAGTTTCGCCAATCAATCGCCAAAATCTGCCAAAGTAGTGCTAGGGTCGAGACTCATTAAATCCACCATACAAGAGCGGCGATCAGACAGACAGAGGCCAAGTAGTTTCGAGCCAGTCTGTCATAACGTGTTGCGATACGGCGGAAGTCCTTCAGCCTGTTGAATGCAGCTTCGATGCGCCAGCGAAGCTTGTAGAGGCGCTTGCTGAAGCGGAACGGTTGCTTCCTGTTGCTGCGATTTGGAATGACCGGCCTGGTTCCGCGCTCATCCAGTTCCTCGCGCAATTCGGCGCTTGAAGCTTGTCGCCAAGCATGCGTTTCGGCGACTTTACCCTGCGGATCAGGCGTTCTGCGACGGGCAGTCGTGGGCTTCACCTCCGGTCAACAGAATGGCGATGAGGCGTCCTTTAGCATCTGCGAGTGCGTGGATCTTCGTGTTGCGCCCTCCGCGCGAGCGGCCAACAGCCTGCTTCTGCTCCCCCCTTTTCCGCCCGATGCCGAGCGGTGCGCTTTGACGTGTGTGGAGTCGATCATCTGCGTGTCTGTGGATCGTCCGTTCCCAGCAAGCTCCCGGAACAGGCTTTCCCAGATGCCACGCCGCGCCCAGCGTACGAAGCGGTTATAGATCGTCGTCGGCGGACCATAAGCTTCCGGGCAATCGCACCAGCGGCAGCCGCACCTGAGCACGTGCACGATCCCGCTGATCACGCGTCGGTCATCGGCGCGCTCGACACCACGCACATCCTTCGGCAAATGCGGCTCAATCCGTGCCCATTGCTCGTCGCTTAGCCAGAACAGATTTCTGCTCATCAATTCTTCCCCAATACGAATCAACATCGTATTGTTCAAACAGAAAAATTAATGAGTTCTGACCCTAGTAGGCCCTCTCCACTCGTGCAGCATAGCAACCAGCTGCGACAAGATCAGGAAGTCCGCTTTGCCCCACACGAGCGGACGTCGTCAGGGTGACCGGTCATTTCCGCTAAGTGCCACCAATTTCGGAAGTGGTCCCTTCAGTCGACCATCCAATCAGATAGGCTTCGCGAGCGGCTTGTCCTTCTCCACGATATAGTTGATCAATAACCTGGACTTCGTATCGCCGGGTTTGCCTCCAGCGTGGGGCGTCTCGGGCGGGATTTGGAATGCCTCTCCAGCTTTGACTATGCGCGTCGGCTGCCCCTCGATTGGAATCTCGAAGCCACCACCTTCCATGACATAGCTCAATTCAATTCCAGGATGCGTGTGGCGCGCGATTGTCACGCCCGGCGGTATCGTCACGTCCATGACGATGGTTGTGTAGCCCGGGACCGGACCGTCAATCTGCGACAAGATCTTGCGCGTCACCCCACCAGAGGAGGCCGGTTGAGCACCCTGTGCAGAAGCATCCGTAGCTACAGAATCCCGCAAGTCCGCAAATTGCACACGACGCTAAGCCCGCAAAACCTCGACGTGTTAGCATGATGTCCCTCCCGCTCGCGTCCGGGTCACTGATGCCTGGACTGCTTTACGCATAGTAGGCTGTGTTTCTTGCGCAGCAAGCGCGAACCGCAGATCGACAGGCCCTTAGGGTATACCAGACAGCCGCACCACCCTCCTCCCGCAACGCGTTATGCACTTTGCATGCTGCAGGAAGTCCTGCGCTTAGGGTCAATTTCGGAAATCGGCGCTTGTAACCGCGAGGTCTGCTTTGCTCCCAGGAGCCGACATCGTCAGCTTGGCCACGCACGTCCGGCAAGTGCCGATATTGTTGCAAAAGTCTTTTTGCGAGATGGGACTCAAATTCTCCGACCCGTAGGTGCGGCGATTGAATAATGATGTGGGGGACCACGTGGCAAAGCGCCAAACTCACAGGCGATTCGGGTAGCGCGTTTGAAGCCCTATTGATCGGCGATTGTCGCTTGTTTCGTTCTTTGGCGGAAAATTTGCCGCTACGCCTTTTGGGACTTTTGCAACAATATCTGCCATGAACGGACATGGCCATTATTCGATCACCTCAGCGGCGGCGGCATGTAAGGGTCGGGCGTGCCAAGTGGGATCGGTGGATACTTCTTCAGACTGGCTTCGAACTCGCCAACGATTTTCACCACCGGATCGGCAACCCAGCTGTTATATGCGCCAACATCGCGCTCCTCCTTCCGGTCAGTAAGCAGATTGATGATCTTGGGCAACGGTAGCGTCTGAGGCGGGGCGTACATGTTCTCTTGCCAGATCAAATGCGCTTTCCAGTTCCGCCACTTGACGGCCGACAGGCGGTCGGCGACGTAGGCAGGGAATCCTTCGCGGTTGGAAGCATCCTGCTTGCCGAGAAGGAAATCGAGCTGGTCCACGCCGTCGATCGGACGATCGGTTGGGGTCGCTGCTCCGCCAACACGCGCGAGGGTGGTGAACATGTCCACGATGTGAACAATCTCGTTGTTGACGCGACCCGCGGGTACTTTGCTGGGCCATCGAACGATGAACGGCGCGCGTAGCGAGCCCTCCATCGCCGTGAAGTACGTTCCCCGCCAGGGTCCGCTGTCGCCCTCCCACGGGTGGGTCGCCTCCGGACCGTTGTCGCTGGTGAAGACGACCAGCGTGTTATCCTCGATGCCGGCCTCCTTGATGGCGTCGAGGATCTGACCGGTACGGTAGTCCATCTCGGCCAGGCAATCGGCCCAATCGCCGTTGCCGGTTTTGCCGGCAAACTCCGGATTTGGCAGTGTCGGCATATGAACCAGCGAGAACGGAATGTAGGCAAAGAAGGGTTTGCCTGCACTTGCGTTGCGCTTGATGAACTGTACGGCACGGCTCGTAATCTCCGCTTCCATGGTTCGACGATTGTCCACGTCTAGTTTCGCGACCACCCGAGGTTTTTCACCCTTGCGCGCTTCGTAAATCGGCTCCGGCTCGACACGTTTCGTGTTCCAACCCTGCTTGTCGCCAACCGACGGCCACATGCTTTTGGTCTCATTTAGCGATGGCCACATCGCCTCGTCATAGGTACGCGGGATGCCGTACCATTCATCGAACCCCTGATTGGTGGGGAACCTCGCTTCGGCGCTGCCGAGATGCCACTTGCCCCACATGCCGGTGGCGTAACCCTGCGCCGACAACAGCTCCGCAATGGTGACCTCCCACTGCGTCAATCCGTCGGGGACGCCGCCAATCGGGACTTCGTAGGTGCCGGAGCGGATGGAGAAGCGGCCAGTCATGAGCGCCGAGCGTGATGGCGTGCATTGTGCCTCGACGTTGAAGTTGAGCAGGACCATGCCTTCAGCAGCGAGCGCGTCGATGCGCGGGGTGGCTGCGCCGCGAAGTATTCCGCCACCATAGACGCCCAGTTCGCCGTAACCCAAATTGTCCGCGAGCATGAAGACGATATTGGGTTTCTTCGGCTGCTGCGCCGACGCAGGCGTAACCGTCATCATCCCGCCAATCAGCGCAGCCGTCAGAGTAAACCAAATTCGGGCTCCTCTCATCATCTCAATCCCCATTGGCCTGCGGAACGGGTCGACATTTCAGATAGTGGAGAGCAGCGTTCGCGTGGAGAAGTCTCCTCACTTGTTGCCAAACGGGAATATCTTTTTCCAATCGTTTTTCATGTCGACGACGGTCCAGCCTTCCGCTTGCGCGGCGTCGAGTGCCTTGTCGAGCTTGCCCACGGAGGATTTGCGGTCGTAAGCCCATTCCCGTTCGGCGTCAGTGTGGTGCACGATGAGGGCGAAACGGACGCCGCCTCCTCCCCTTGCCCATTCGAGCATCTGCAGGTCGCCGTCGGAGTTGCCGAACGCCGCGATCGGGCGACGGCCTATATGCAAATGGATGCCAACCGGCTTGCCCGGACCGTCGTCAATGAAATCGATCTCGGGCAGACGCATCAGCACCGGCCTGGTGTCGCGCAACTCGAACTTCACCTTGCCGCTGCTGCCGACGACCTGCTCGGGCGGAATGCCATACACCTTCTCGGTCCACGGTCGCATGAAATCGATGCCACCGCCGGAGACGATGAAGGTCTTGAAACCGTTCGCACGCAGATAGGCGACCAGTTCCAGCATCGGCTGATAGACCATCTCGGTATAGAGCCGCCCGGTGACCGGATGCTTCGCAGTCGCGATCCAGTCGGAAACGATCTGGTCGAACTCCGCGCTGGTCATGCCTGTATGCGTGGCCATGACGATCTGAAAGAGGGCTGGCTCGCCTCCGGCGAGCGCGCCTTTCACATCGCCCTTCAGCAGCGAGGCAAAGGGCTCGGTCGTGGCCCATTCCGGGTGCTGCGGGGCGAGCACCTTGACGCGGTGCAGGGCGAACAGCAGCTGGAAATACATCGGCTGCTCGGCCCACAGCGTACCGTCATTGTCGAAGGTGGCGATCCGCTCGGCCTCCGGTACGAACTCGGGTGAACCTTGCCTGGTCACCCGATCCACGAACGTCACGATGGCTTTTTTTGAAGCGACATCGTTCCAGGATGGCAGGGGATCACCCGCGGCCGGTTGCGCCGACGCCGCGACCGGAACGATCACCGGCAATGCCGGAAGCGCGGCGAAAGCCGCCAGCATCGTGCGGCGGCTGATCCGGTGAAATGTTTCGCTTGAATCCATGATGGGCACTCCTGTCCCAAGGCTGTCCCACGGCGCCCTGCGAATCGAATTCTCGGTCAATCGACAAAGCTGCGGCGGGCGACCTTTCGAAGGCCGCCCGCCGCGAACGTTGTTGCGCTTACTGGCCAGGGCCTTTGCTCGCCGCCTGGGCCTGCTCCATCCGTTTCGTCATCTCCGCCTTGACGGCGTCGAGATTGAAGCTCGCGCCCCGCTGCATCGGTGGATACTCGATGAAGGTCTGGAGTGCCTTGCCCATCACCTGCTGAACGAACACGAAGCGCCAGAACTGGTACTTGAACCAGTCGAAGTACTGCTGGCCGCCTTCCTTCGTCCCACTGTTCGGCCAGCCCGTCCGCTCGAACGGATCCAGCCGCAGGTTGGTGATGTAGGGCACGTCCGGTTTGGTCTTTTCACCCAGCCAGCCCGCGGGCTGGTCGATGAACCGGAACTTGTAATCGTCAATGCGCACCGCGCCGACCGTGCTTTCACCGAGGTAGAAGATTTCGTGACGTGCAGAAGGACCTTTACCGGTAAGAGGGGCCAGCTGGTTGTAGCCATCGAGGTGGTTCTTGTAAGTCTGGCCAGCGATCTCCTTGCCCTTCAGCAGTTCTTCGGTGATGTTCGGATTGCCGGCTGCGGCCGCGAAGGTCGGTAACCAGTCAAGTCCGGAGAAGAGGCCGTTCTGGACCGTATCCGCCGGCACCTTGCCGGGCCAGCGGATCATCGCCGGAACGCGGAAGCCACCCTCCATCACGGTTCCCTTGGACTGTGCGAACGGGGTCTGACCGCCATCGGGCCAGGTGAAGACTTCGGTGCCGTTGTCAGTGGTGAAGACGACGATGGTGTTGTCGTCCACGCCCATGTCCTTGAGCTTCTTCATCACCAGACCGATGTCGTCATCGAGCTGGGCCATGCCGGCTTCTTCTTCCGACCAGCCGTTCTCTGCATTGCGCAGCGCTTCATACTTCGGTGAGAGATGGGTGACGATGTGCATCCGCGTCGGGTTGAGCCAGACGAAGAACGGCTTGTTGTCCTTCTTGGCCTTGTCCATGAAATTGATGGCGAGATCGCGAATTTCGTCGTCGACCGTCTCCATGCGCTTGGGATAGAGCGGACCGGCGTCCTCGATCCTCTGTTTGCCGATCTTGCCCCAGCGCGGCATCTCGGTGGGATCATCCTTGTCGGTGGCGTAGCTGTGAACCATGTTGCGCGGACCGACGACATTCAGCAGGTTCTGCGGATAATTGGGATGCGCCGGATCTTCCATCGCATCGAGGTGATAGAGATAGCCGAAGAACTCGTCGAAGCCGTGGACGGTCGGCAGGAACTCGTTCTTGTCGCCAAGGTGGTTCTTGCCGAACTGGCCGGTGGCGTAGCCCATCGACTTCAACACCGTTGCGATGGTCACCGCTTCCGCCGGCAGGCCGACCGACGCGCCGGCCTGGCCGACCGTTGTCATGCCGGTGCGGATCGGCAACTCACCGGTGATGAAGTTCGCGCGACCCGCCGTACAGCTCGCCTCGGCGTAATAGTCCGTGAACAACATGCCTTCCTTGGCGATCTTGTCCAGGTTGGGTGTACGGCCTGCCATCAAACCGCGATGATAAGCGCCGATATTCCACATGCCGATGTCGTCACCCATGATAACGACGATGTTGGGCTTTGACTGCTGTGCAGCGGCTGGTGCGCCTGCGATTGTTGCAGCGGCTAAACAAGTGGCCAACAGGCCAAGCCATTTCATTTCCTTCATAGGCACTCCATTCCAAAGCTGATTGAGTTCAATAAC
Source organism: uncultured Alphaproteobacteria bacterium (assembly GCA_963742085.1). Classification (GTDB taxonomy): domain Bacteria; phylum Pseudomonadota; class Alphaproteobacteria; order Rhizobiales; family Xanthobacteraceae; genus Bradyrhizobium. Next base: position 172,394 of record CAVUKM010000015.1, read on the forward strand.
TTCGTGAGTTCAGCGACGTCGAGCAGACACTTGCCCGATCAAGTTTGGCGACATTACCCGACGCTCGGTTCAATCGCATGACACGGCAAGCCGTGGCTTGATTTGGATCAAGGGAGGGAATTGTGTGGTGGGTGATGAGTGCCGAGGTTGGCCGTTTGACTTCCGAGATGGGTCCAGGCCGTGTGAAAACCCCATCGATGCTATGGTTCCCTTGCTGAATCGCGGGGGGATGATGAAGGGTTTCGTTCAAGGGGCGGATCGCCAGCAGACGACGCTGTTGCCGGAATGCCTTGATGATTGGGTCGACGAGAGCAATCCTGTTCGCGCGGTCGATGTGTTCGTCGATGCGCTGGAACTCCGCGACCTCGGGTTCGATGGCGTCGATCCGGCAGCGACCGGCCGGCCCGCGTATCATCCTTCGCCGATGCTCAAGCTTTACATCTACGGCTATCTCAACCGGGTCCAATCGAGCCGGCTGCAAATTCGCGGGCAATAGTGACCCCCTGAGGGGGATTATCGCATCCAATTCCGACCCCTTCTGACGTCTTGTGTCAGCGTCCTTCCCTTTAGCCCTGATGGGCTGGGGAGGACTTTGGGGAATGATTGGCGTGGACAAGATCGGGGAGATACGACGCGCCTATTTTGAGCAACGCCGCTCCATCAAGGAGATCGTGCGGACGCTGTCGGTGTCGCGCGCGACGGTGCGCAAGGTCATCCGCAGCCACAAGACTGAGTTCAAGTACACGCGTGGAGTCCAGCCCACGCCGAAGCTTGGCGACTGGGTCGAGGATCTGACGGAGATCATCGAGAAGGAAGCCAAGCTGCCGAAGCGGGAGCGCCGCTCGACCCAACGCTTGTTCGAGGAACTTCGTGGGCGAGGGTATGACGGCGCCCATGACAGCGTGCATCGGTTCGTGAAGGCTTGGCGCGACGAACGCGCTCGGGTCCCGGTCCATGCCTATGTGCCGATGAGCTTCGCGCCTGGGGAGGCCTACCAGTTCGACTGGAGCCACGAGACGATCACGCTTCGGGGCCTGCCGCTAACGGTCAAGGCGGCGCACATGAAACTATCGCACAGTCGCATGCCGTTTGTGCGCGTCTACATCCGGGAGACCCAAGAGCTGGTGTTCGACGCCCACGACAAGGCGTTCCGGTTCTATGGCGGCGTCTGCCGACGTGGCATCTACGACAACATGAAGACGGCGGTTGAAGCGATCTTCGTCGGCAAGGCGCGCCGGTATAATCGCCGCTTTCTGCAGATGTGCTCGCACCATCTGATCGAACCGGTAGCCTGCACCCCCGCGTCGGGATGGGAGAAGGGTCAGGTTGAGAACCAGGTCGGCAATCTGCGCGACCAAATGTTCCGGCCCAAACCGCGGGTAAAGAGTCTCACCGAACTCAATGCGTGGCTGGAAGATCAGTGCATCGCCTACGCCCAGCGAACCAAGCATCCAGAGTTCAAGGATCGGACCGTCTGGGACGTATTCCAAGAAGAGCGTGTGAGCCTGATGGCGCTACGCGGCCCATTCGACGGGTTCGTCGAGAAGGCAGTCAGGGCCAGCACCACTTGCCTGATCATGGCCGATCATAACCGCTACAGCGTTGATGCGCGGGCCGCCGGCCGGATGGTGCTGGTGCGCTCCCATGCCGAACGCATCGTCGTGCTAATGGGGGACGAGGTCGTCGCCGATCATCCACGCCACTTCCGGCGCGACCAGATCATCTACGATCCCTGGCATTATCTGCCGGTGCTGATGAAGAAGCCCGGCGCCTTGCGTAACGGTGCTCCGTTCAAAGACTGGGCACTGCCGCCCGCGCTGACCCAGGTTCGCGCCAAGCTGAAGCAACACACCGACGGGGATCGACAGTTCGTCAAGGTGTTAGGCGCGGTGCTCGATCACGGCCTGACCGCGGTCGAGGCCGCCTGTGCGGAAGCGCTGGAGGCCGGCATCGCTAGTGGCGATGTGATCCTGACAGTGTTGGCGCGCCGCCGTCAGCCCGCGACCCCGCCCAGCATCACTACGCCCGACGCGCTTCGCCTGAAGATCGAGCCCACGGCCGATTGTGGCCGCTACGACAGCATAAGGAAAATCGCCTGATGGAACGCCACGAGATTCTGGAAGCCATGAGCGAACTGAAGCTTTACGGCATGCGCGCCAGCTTCGATGAGATTGCCGGCAAGGGTCTTGCCCGGCGCGATGAGATCTATCCCCTCATCGCCAGCCTGATCCGGGCCGAACGCACCCACCGCCAGGCCCGCTCGATAAGCTATCGTATCGGAGGAGCCAAGTTCCCGGTCCTCAAAGATATCGACACGTTCAACTTCGCCGATACGCCGATCGATGAAGGGCAAGTTCGCGAACTCGCCACCGGCACCTTCCTGGACGCTAAGCGCAATGCAATCTTCATCGGCGGCACCGGCACCGGCAAAACCCATCTGTGCATCGCTGTAGCCTCGGCGGTCATCCGCACCCGCGCCAGGGGGCGCTTCTTCAACCTGGTCGACCTGGTCAATCAGCTAGAACAGGAAAAGGCCGCCGGTCGCAGTGGCCGATTGTCCGAGAAGCTCCTGCGCCACGATCTCATCGTCATCGATGAACTCGGCTACCTACCGTTCAGCCAATCCGGCGGCCAGCTGTTGTTCCACCTGATCAGCAAGCTCTATGAGAACACGTCGTTGCTGATAACCACCAATCTCGCTTTCGCAGATTGGCCGCAAGTCTTCGGCGACGCCAAAATGACCACCGCCATGCTCGACCGGCTGACACACCACTGCGACATCATCGAGACCGGCAACGAAAGCTGGCGCTTCAAGAACCGCGCATAACCTCACGCTCGCCACTCGCCGCCCGCCAAGACCGGCTCTGCTCCGCTATGTACTGTGAATCGATTACCTGCGACGTATCCGGACTGGCCGAGCCGGGTATCAAGGGCTGAAGAAGTGCCTGACATGCCGGCGGCCACGTTCGGCGGGTCACTTTGGCGAACGGGGCGAAAGTGGCGACGCCCGCGTTGGCGAACAGCATGCCGGCCCGCCATGTGGCGGGCGACGTGGTCGCGGAGTGTGGCAAGGTGCGCTTCTTGTGATGTCTGCGTCGATCGAATCGAAGCCCTGTCCCACTCCATTGACCGCGCACCGGACGTCGCCCACGCGCTGGTCGACCATGACGACGGTCGCTCCCTCGTCCGCAAAGCGCTTCAACGTCGCGAGGCCGCTCGCCGCGCTCCAGGGTGCCCCGACTTGGATCCTGATCCGGCTCAGATGGCCTTAGAAATCTTCCACCCCCCACTCCTGACCGTCCCAGCGGCCCTTTTCGCGGCCGAGTCAGCCCCGGCGCCGGCCGGCGATAAGAACGCTGCTTACCAGTCTTCTGTTTGTGGGCAGGCCGCCGCTTCGCCGGCTTTTCGGGGGTTTTCCCACTCGTACGCTGGGCCCGACGGGACTCGGAATTCGATAGGGTCAAATGCCCGGGACTCGCAATTCACTTCAACCTGACTCGAAATCCACTTTCCGATGTGTATTGAAATGATTGACCCTTTTAGCTCACCAAACTCGCAGTTCGCTTTAGGGCACACCATTCCTCCCACTCCATCGCGGGCCTGCATTGGCTGGGGGTCCAGATTGGACGGAGCAGCAATTCGAAGAGAGCTTCTCTTCCTTTTGAGGTTCTTTGGTGAGGTTCTTTGGGAGTTCCGGCTGCTGGCTCGTCAGTTGCGGGTGTCCGCTTGCAACCGCGTAGAGCTCCAAAAGGCTGGCTCAGATGGGAGCGCCGCGCCGGTGGTCCGCGTCCAAACCGAGCGAGCCGCGAGCCTGCCGGGCTCGAGTTTGGCGCGGGCGCCCTCCTCCTCCCACACGGTCGAAAAGCTCAGTCGCCGGTACCCTTCGGGAATACCCGGCTTGCGAGCACATCAGAGGCTTCCAGCGACATGGCGTCGTCGGCGGTCAGCACGCGATCGAGATCGGCAACAAGGCGGCTTGCCTGCCGCAGCCGCATCCGGTCCAGCGCATTGCGGATCGAGCGCGCGTTGGAGAACAGCGGCTGGGTCTTGCGCAGGCCGATGTAACGCACAAAGGCATCACGGGCGTCCGGGCTGAACTTGTAGTTCATGTCGCGCAGCATCAAATCGGCGATGCGAAGCAGCTCATCCTCGCTATAGTCCGGAAAATCGATGTGATGCGCGATCCGCGAGCGGAAGCCAGGATTGCTGGCGAAGAATTTGTCCATCTGCGCGCCATAGCCGGCCAGGATCACCACCAGATCCTCGCGCTGCGATTCCATCACCTGCAGCAGTATCTCGATCGCCTCCTGTCCATAGTCGCGCTCGTTATCCGGGCGATGCAGATAGTACGCTTCATCGATGAACAGCACACCGCCCATGGCCTTCTTCAATATTTCTTTCGTCTTCGGTGCCGTGTGGCCGATATATTGTCCCACCAGTTCGTCTCGCGTCACCGATACCACCTGCCCGCGGCGCACGTAGCCGAGCCTGTGCAGGATGCTGGCGATCCGCAGCGCAACGGTGGTCTTTCCGGTACCTGGATTGCCGGTAAACGACATGTGCAGCGTCGGCACGTCAGAAGTCAGGTTCATTCGCTTGCGGATACGCTCGATCAGCAGCAGCGACGCAATCTCGCGGATCCGCGTTTTCACCGGTCTCAACCCGATCAGTTCGCGATCGAGCTGATCGAGCACCTCGCCGATGCCGACCTCGTTGAATTCGCGGCGCAGGTCAACCTGCACGTCAGCCTGCCCGGTTAGCGCCGTCTCGTCCAGGCTCGGCGCGGCAGCCGGCAGGCTCATGATGCACCGTAGCGCCGGCCCTCGGGCCGATCGGCGGCATAGGACGTTGTTGTGTAGCGGATTCGGCGGCCCGCGACCTCGTGCCGGTCGAGACGGAACCCCGGCTCGTCTTTCGGGCGGTTGACGATGAAGGACAGCCGCACCGATTCCCAGCCATGGCTGGAATCGAACGCCGACAACCGGATATAGCGGTCGCCATAAACCTTGCGGCATTCGTTCAGCTCCATCAGCACGCCTGCCGCATCACGGAGATCGAACATCGGCAATCCCCACATTTCCCAGAAATTGTTGCGGGGATGCGGGTCGTCGGTGAATTCGATGTTCACCGCCCAGCCATGGCCGAGGCAATACTGAACCTGGGCGGCAATCTGCTCGTCGGTGAGATCGGGGAGAAACGAAAAGCATCCTTGGGTAATGCGCATGATCTTGGATCTCCTTACATCGCGACGCTGGCGGTTGGGACGTAATCGGGCATGTCGGTGGATTCATAATTGAAGGTGACGTTCTTCCAGACCTCCAGCGCCGATTTCAGCGGCGTGCAGGTCTGCGCCGCCCTGGCGAGTATCTCCGGCCCTTCGTGGAGGTAATCGCGGCCCTCGTTACGGGCGAGGATTATCGCTTCCAGCGCTACCCGATTGGCGGTGGCGCCCGCCTGAATCCCCATGGGATGGCCGATGGTGCCGCCACCGAATTGCAGCACCACGTCTTCGCCGAGGTGATCGAGCAGCTGATGCATCTGGCCGGCGTGAATGCCGCCCGATGCCACCGGCATCAGCTTGTTGAGGCTTGCCCAGCTCTGGTCGAAGAACACGCCGTGCTCTAGCCTTGCCGGATTGAAATCCTCGCGACAGATGTCGTAGTAGCCGCGCGTCGTCGCCGGATCGCCCTCGAGTTTGCCGACCACGGTTCCGGCATGGATGTGATCGACGCCCGCAAGCCGCATCCATTTCGCGATCACTCGGAACGAAACGCCATGGCTGCGCTGCCTTGTATAGGTTGAATGCCCTGCCCGGTGCAGGTGCAGGATCATGTCGTTGCGACGGGCCCATTTGGCCATCGACTGGATCGCGGTATAGCCGATCACGAGGTCGATCATGATGACGATCGAGCCGAGTTCCTTGGCGAATTCGGCCCGCTCGTACATGTCCTCCATGGTTCCGGCGGTGACGTTGAGATAGGTGCCCTTGATCTCGCCGGACGCCGCCTGGGCCTTGTTGACGGCTTCCATGCAATACAAAAATCGCTCGCGCCAATGCATGAACGGCTGCGAGTTGATGTTCTCGTCGTCCTTGGTGAAGTCGAGTCCGCCCTTCAGCGCCTCGTAAACCACGCGGCCGTAATTGCGGCCGGACAGGCCGAGCTTCGGCTTGACGGTGGCGCCGAGCAGCGGGCGGCCGAACTTGTCCATGCGTTCGCGCTCGACCACGATGCCGGTGGCCGGCCCCTGGAACGTCTTGACGTAAGCCACGGGCAGCCGCATGTCCTCGAGCCGTAGCGCCTTCAGCGGCTTGAATCCGAACACGTTGCCGATGATCGATGCCGACAGGTTAGCGATCGATCCGCTCTCGAACAGGTCGAGGTCGTAGGCGATATAGGCGAAAAATTGCCCCGGCGAATTCGGCACGGGATCGACGCGGTAGCACTTGGCGCGGTATTTTTCCGCCGCCGTCAAACGGTCGGTCCAGACCACTGTCCAGGTCGCGGTCGACGATTCCCCGGCCACAGCGGCAGAGGCCTCGATCGGATCCACGCCGTCCTGCGGCGTCACCCGGAACAGCGCGATGATGTCGGTCTCCTTGGGCTCGTAGTCGGGCTCCCAGTAACCCATCCGCTTGTATTCCATGACGCCGGATTTGTAGCGATCCTTGCCATGAAGTGTAATGGAGTGCTTGTTCATAGTGGTCTCCCTCGGTTGGACAGTCCGGCGCGGATCGTCGGGACTTCTCGTGTCATTCGGCTGCGACCGCCATCTCGCCGATACGCGGATCGAGTGCGCCCGAGCGATAGCGTTTCGCCATCTCTGCCAGCGGGATTACCTTGATCCTTGAAGCATGGCCCGCGGTGCCGAATTGCTCGAAGCGTTCGCGGCACAGGTCGCGCAGCGCGTCCATCGCGGGTTTCAGGAACTTGCGCGGATCGAACTCGCTCTTGTTCAGGCTGGCGACTTTGCGGAACGCCGCGGCCATCGCCAGCCGGCAGTCGGTGTCGATATTGACCTTGCGGACGCCGTGCCTGATACCGCGGACGATTTCCTCGACCGGCACACCCCAGGTCTGCGGCATCTCGCCGCCATAAGCATTGAATGCGTCCTGCAAGGGTTGCGGCACCGACGACGAGCCATGCATCACCAGATGCGTGTTCGGCAGCCGGCGGTGGATTTCCTCGACTACTTTCATGGCGAGGATCTCGCCGTCCGGCTTGCGGGAGAACTTGTAGGCGCCGTGCGAAGTTCCCATCGCGATCGCCAGCGCGTCGACCCTGGTGGCGCGAACGAAATCGACCGCCTGGTCCGGATCAGTCAGCAACAGGTCATGGCTGATCGTTCCTTCGACGCCGTGGCCATCCTCCTGCTCGCCGCCGCCATGTTCGAGCGAACCGAGCACACCGAGTTCGCCTTCCACTGATGCGCCGATCCAATGCGCCATTTCGACAACGCGCCGCGTAATATCGACATTGTACCCGTAATCAGCGGCGGTCCTGGCGTCGGCCTTCAACGAGCCGTCCATCATCACCGAAGTGAAGCCGTACTGAAGCGCGGTAGCGCAGGTCGCCTCCTCGTTGCCGTGATCCTGATGCAGGCAAAGCGGAATCTGCGGATACATCTCCTCCAGCGCGTCGACCATCTTCGACAGCATGATGTCATTGGCGTAACTGCGTGCGCCGCGTGAAGCCTGAATGATCACCGGCGCATCGAGCGCAGCAGCGGCTTCCATGATGGCAAGCCCCTGCTCCATGTTGTTGATATTGAATGCCGGTACGCCGTAGCCGTATTCGGCGGCATGATCGAGCAGTTGCCTCAGTGTAATTCGCGCCATCGGTGCCTCCGTTCAAACCTTTGCGTCATGCAAGACGTCGCCGTCGCGGGTCCGCATCCTCGATCGAGCCATGCATCGCATCGCTGCCAGGGCGACGGCTTCCGGCGTAATGCGGAATTCGCGATAGAGCACTTCCGCCGGCGCGGATGCACCGAACCCGGTCATCCCGACGAATTCGCCGGCATCGCCAAGCCACCGCGACCAGTCGCCTTCGACCGCGGCCTCGACGCCGACGCGTGGCGCGTGGCCCAGCACTTCCGCCCGGTATTCCTGCGGCTGCCGGCGAAACAGATCGAAGCAGGGAGCCGAGACAACCGCCGCTTCGACGCCGTCCTTCGCGAGTAGTCTTGCCGCCTCAATCGCGATGGCCACTTCCGAGCCCGACGCGATCAGGGTGACGTCGCGGCCGCCCTCCGGTTCGACAATCACATAGGCGCCGCGCGCGACCAGATTTGCCTCGCCGCTAGCGTCACGAAATGTGGGAAGCGCTTGCCGGGACAGGCACAACACCGAGGGGCTTGCTTCGGCGCGCAGTGCGCAATCCCAGGCTTCCGCGGTCTCGACAGCGTCGCCGGGCCGGAACACAAGCAGGTTGGGAATCGCGCGCAGCGACGCAAGATGCTCGACCGGCTGATGGGTTGGGCCATCTTCGCCCAGTCCGATGGAATCGTGCGTCATCACGTGGATGACCCTGATGCCCATTAGCGCCGCCAGCCTGATTGCTGGGCGGCTATAGTCGGCAAAGCTCAGGAATGTGCCGCCATAGGGGATAAATCCACCATGTAGGGCGATGCCGTTCATCGCAGCCGCCATTGCATGCTCGCGCACACCGTAATGGATATAGCGACCCTCGAAGGCACCCTGCCGCACCGGTTGCTGGGTTTTGGCCTGCGTGAGATTCGAATGCGTCAGATCAGCCGAGCCGCCCAGCAAATTCGGCAAGACCTCTGCAATCGCGTTGATCACCAGCTGAGAAGCCTGCCGGGTGGCGATGGTTGGCCGTTCGGCGCCGAAGCGATTACGCGTCTGCGCCATCGCCGCGGCATATTCGCAGGGCAGATTTCAATTCAGCGCGTCGTGAAACGGCGAGCGTGGCGCCGAATTGAGACGCCTGGTCCGCTCGATCCAGGATCGCCGCGTTCGCCCTCCCCGCGCGCCGATCTTGCGCCACGCCTCGGCAATGGAGGCCGGGATCTGAAAGGGCGGATGCGGCCAATCGAGCGCGGTACGCGTCTTCGCGATCTCGTCGGCGCCAAGCGGCGCACCGTGAGCTTTTTCGGTACCCTGGCGATTGGGCGCGCCGAAACCGATAATGGTCCGGCAAGCGATCAATGAGGGCCGGTCGCTTTGCCGCGCCTGCTCGATCGATGCCGCGATCGCCTCGGGATCGTGGCCGTCGATGCGCAGGGCCGACCAGCCCGATGCCTTGAACCGCGCAAGCTGGTCGTCCGAACACGACAGCGACGTCGATCCGTCAATCGAGATTTGGTTGTCGTCGAACAGCACGATCAGCCTGCCAAGCCGGAGGTGACCGGCGAGCGAGATCGCTTCGTGGCTGAGCCCTTCCATCAGACAGCCGTCGCCGGCGATCACGTAGGTATAGTGATCGACAAAATCGTTGCCAAAACGCGCATTCAGCAGCCGCTCCGCCAGCGCCATGCCGACTGCGGTGGCGATCCCCTGCCCCAATGGACCGGTCGTCGTCTCGACGCCCGGCGTATGCCCGTATTCGGGATGGCCGGGTGTTTTCGACCCCCATTGTCTGAACGCCTTGAGCTCATCGAGCGTCATGTCCCGGTAGCCCGTCAGGTGAAGCAGCGCATACAGCAGCATCGAGCCGTGGCCGGCGGACAGAACGAACCGGTCCCGGTCCGGCCACGTCGGGTCGTCGGCGTCGAATTTGAGAAAGCGCGAAAACAGCACGGTCGCCACATCGGCCATACCCATGGGCATGCCGGGGTGGCCCGATTTTGCCTTCTCAACCGCGTCAATGGCCAAAAACCGAATCGCGTTCGCCGTGTCCGCATGTGCGACGTCCGCGCGACCGGCGATGGAAGGTTGGGCTTGAATGTTCATACCGTGCGCCTCTTTCGTTCGATCAGTTGCAGGATCAGCGGAGTGAGGATGAGTTGCATTGCAAGATCGAGCTTCGCGCCGTGGATCACGATCGAATTGGCGCGCGACATGAAGCTGTTCGGAATCATGGATAGCAGGTACGGAAAGTCGATCCCGCGCGGGTTTTTCAGCCGGATCACCACCATCAACTCGTCGGGAGTCGGGATCCAGCGCGCGATGAATGGATTCGAGGTATCGACCGTCGGCACCCGCTGAAAGTTGATGTCGGTCTCGGCGAACTGCGGGCAGATGTAGTTCACATAATCCGGCATCCGCCGCAGGATCGTGTCGGTGACCGCTTCGGTCGAATAACCGCGGTCGCCGCGGTCACGATGCAGCTTCTGAATCCATTCGAGGTTGATTACCGGCACGACGCCAATCTTGAGGTCGGCGTACTGGGCGACATTGACCTTGTCAGTTACGACAGCGCCGTGAAGCCCCTCGTAGAACAGGAGATCGGAGCCTTGCGGGATCGGCTCCCATTCGGTGAAGGTTCCAGGCGCCGCGCCATATAACCTGGCCTCCTCGTCATCATGGACATAGTGACGCGTGGTGCCGCAGCCCACCTCGCTGTAGTCGCGAAATAACTTCTCCAGCTCCTCAAAGAGATTGGTTTCGGGGCTGAAGTGGCTGAAGTGCCTGTTACCACGCTCGCCCTCCTCGCCCATTTTAATGCGCATCTCGGCGCGGTTGTAACGATGGAACGCATCGCCCTCGATGTAGGCAGCCGAGACCTTCTCGCGGCGAAAGATGTTCTCGAACGTCTTCTTGACCGACGTCGTGCCGGCCCCTGACGAACCCGTAATCGATATGATGGGATGACTGCGCGACATCGGCCTTGTCCAGCTTCAGAGAAACAGGCCGCGCCGCGCAAAGAGCGGAGCGTTGCTGTTGTCGAACATCGGCTCAACCCGCTCGTGGATCGCGACGACATCACGCACGGCGCGCGCCGAGCCCATGATCAGCGGCACGCGCTGGTGCGGCGATTTCGCGGAAAGCTCGAGAACACGACCGCGCCCTGTCGTCGCCGCGCCGCCGGCCCATTCCATCACCAGAGCCATCGGATGCGCCTCGTACAACAGACGCAGGCGTCCCTCGCGGTAGCCCGGCCGAGCGTCGGCGGGATAAAGAAACACGCCGCCACGAACCAGGATGCGAAGCAACTCGGCGACCAGCGAACCGATCCACCGCATGTTGAAGTCGGCGCCATGACTGCCGTCGGCGCCGGCAAGGCACTCGTCGATGTAGGCGCGGACGGGACCGTACCAGTGCCGGCGATTGGACGCATTGATGGCAAATTCCGGCGTGTCGGGCGCAATCCGTACGCCCTGCCTAATCAACAGGAATTCGCCCATTCTCACGTCGAGAATGAAGATATCGACGCTGCCGTCGAGTGCGAGAACCAGCGTGGTTTGCGGGCCATAAACCACGAATCCCGCGGCGCACTGAGCCGTACCTGGCTCAAAGAAGGTCGACAGCACGTCGTTTCCAACCGGACGGATCGAAAAGATGGTGCCGACCGAGATGTTGTTCGCGAGGTTTGCCGATCCATCGAGCGGGTCGATTGCGACGCAGAGCGGCGCGTCTGCATTCAGTAATTCCGGTACCGCCAACTCTTCGGACAGCATCGCCGCAACCGGACACGCGCGCAGCGCGTGGCGCATCATCGCATCAGCCGCGAGATCAATGTCCTTCTGTTGATCGCCATCCGGATTGAAGCCACGGTTCTCCCCGGTAATGCCACCGAGCGGCCCGTCTGCAATGATGGCTGAAAGATCAATCGCGACCGTCGCGATCGCGGTGATCACGGCAGCGATCGCCGGTCCCAGTGGCGTCTGCGACGCCGAGCGGTCGAGATACGAACGCAACGTTTTGCGCTCCTCCATGGCATTTTCCCCTGTACGCGCTCTTCACGGCGATACCGCGGATGGCAGGCGACGCGTTTTCAAATGAGAACCCAGTTTGCAAAATTAGTAAAATTTTCTTATCTTTGGTATCGGCAAAGTTTTTCTTATAATTGGAGGCTTGTCATGTCGAACCGATTTGTCCGCGAGCTAACCCTCCGTCAGTTGCGCGCGCTGGCGACCGTTCAGAAGACCCGATCAGTGACGGCCGCGGCCAATCAGCTGCATCTCACCCAGCCGGCCGTCACCCTTCAGCTTCGCAATTTGCAGGAGCTTGCGGGACTGCCGCTGATCCAGCGCACCGGCGACGGCATGCTCTTGACCGATGCCGGCCGGGAGGTGCTTTCGCTTTGCGAGCGCATCGAAGCGGCGATTGCGGACTGCGCGACGTCACTGGAGATGATCGCAGGCAGAACCGCTGGCCGCATTTCGATCGGAGCCGTAAGCACCGCTAAATATTTCGTGCCGTTTGCGATCTCCGGTTTTTCCAAGCTGCATCCCGACATCGATATCAAGCTCACGATCGGCAACCGGCAGGAGACCGTCGAGGCGCTGCGGGGCTATGAACTGGACTTCGCGATCATGGGCCGTCCTCCGACGGATATCGACATGGATGTACACCTGATCGGCGATCATCCTCATGTCATCGTCGCACCGACCGCCCATCCCCTCGCGCGGAAGCACCGCCTTGCGCTGGCCGACCTTGCCAACGAGACTTTTCTGACGCGGGAGCCCGGCTCCGGCACCCGCGGTTTGATGGAAAACCTGTTCGAAACTGCCGGCGTGCGGCCGAAGATCGGCATGACGATGAGTAGCAACGAGACCATCAAGCAGGCCGTGATTGCCGGTCTTGGAATTGCTTTCATTTCCGCCCACACCGTGGCGACGGAGCTCGACGAGCGCCGCCTCGTGACGCTCGATGTCGAAGGCCTGCCCATCGTACGGCAATGGTTCGTGCTTTGCCGCAAGGATAAGGTGCTGATGCCGCCCGCGCGTGCGATGCTGGAATTCCTGAGCGCCAAAGGCGCCCGGTTTCTCCCGAGAACCCACGGCAGGATACGCCTGACTCGCCCATCGGCCCGCGCACGGCGACGATGAGCGGGCAACCGCGGTCGCCCTGCCTCACCGCGCCTGAATGACGTCCTTTGTAAGCATCTGAGCCTAACCGGTTGTTATCTAACGACTTGAAGTGATTTCAGAATGTTGCCTTCAGGCCCGCGTAGAAGGCGCGTGGTCGCGCCGGACTGAGCGATCGAGGATCGGTGAACGGTGCGCCGCCATTGGCGAAATTGGGGACGGCTCCGGTATCGAAGAACGTTCCGTACGTCGCATAACGGTTGTCGAGGACATTGTCGGCCCGGGCGTAGATCTGGAACGTCTTGTCGATCTGGTAGGATCCATGCAGGTTGAAAACTGCGTAGGAAGGCACCCGCTGCGCCTGGTTGGATTCGTCGCCTACAAAATACTGGCTGCTGATGAACAGCGCATCGCCGCCAACCTTGAGTGCATCGGTGATGGAATAGTCGATGCCGGCCTTGACCCGATTGCGGGGGATTGCCGGGATCCGATTGCCCGGCAAAATCTGGACGTTCCCGTTGGCGTCGGCAAAGGGGCTGTTGGAGCCAACCTTCAGAGCGTCAAGAAAGCGCGCGTCGACGAGGGCATAGCTGGCGTATAGCTGAACCACGTCTCGACTTCAGGGTGACTTCGGTCTCGATGCCCTGACGTCGCGTCGAACCGACGTTCTGGAAATAGCCAAATCCCTGAAGCAACGGACTTGGAATGGCCAGAATGTCATCGGTGTTGTTCGTGCGGAAAACCCCGGCCTTCCACCCGAGCGTGCCGATGTTCAGATCCTTGCTGCCGCGCAGGCCGGCCTCCTCCGTGCGGGCCACGACCTGCTTCAACGGCGGATCCGAGACGAGGAAAGCACCGATAATGCAGGGACGCGCCGGGTCGGCGCAGCCCAGTTCCAGCGGCGTGGGCGCGCGATTGGCTTCAGAATAGCCTGCATAGGCGCTCAAGCCGGGAACGATCTTGTAGGTAGCGCCGATCATCGGATTGAAACGGTTATAGGTATCATTGCCGTTGAGCGCGCTGCCAATCTGATCCTCAAGCGCGATATGCGCGACGTTAAAGCGGCCTCCCCCTGTGATCGAAAATGCACTCGTGACGTCGAACGTATCGAGGACATAAAGCCCGCTGTACTGATTGGTGGCGCGAAGGTCGACCGGGCCGATCGATACCGGGTTGCCCGATTGCCCGAGAAATATTCCGCTGCCGCTGACGACAAAACCCGGACCAATCGTGCCCAGTTCCGCGCTGGCCGAGAAGTGCGTCACGCTGGAATCGAAACTGGCTCCGAGGACGAATTTGTTGGTATGCCCGAAGAGCTGCTCGGAGTTGGTGGCCTGCAGCGAGATACCCGTCGTCGTCGAGCGGGTGGTCGTTCGATCGTTCTCTCCCAAAACCGCGCCGGGAAAGGTATTGGCGAGCTGCGCGCCATTCAGGCCGTTAGCAGGGGCCACACCGTTGCCGAAGCAAAGCAGCGCCGGATCGGCGGTGCAAGGCTGCGTGCCGGTCGGATTGGCATCGAGGAGGTCCTGATCGTAAAGCCGCACATGCGCCGATCCTTCGATCGTCCAGGCCGGCGTGGCGTCGACCTTCCCTGTCAGATTGACATAGCCAACGCGGTTGCTTGTCGTTTGCGGCGAGGTGTAGGTCGCACCCCAAAATTGCTGCAGCAGTTCGATCGGCGCTGTCGCGGTTGCGCCGAAATTGTTGTCGGCCGCACCCATATTGAGATGAAATTCGCTGGCATCATTTCTGTAACCAACATCGCCGTAAAAGCGGCGGACATTGGATGCCGAGAAATTCCTGAATCCGTCGTCGTGCAGCCCTTCGATCGCGCCATAGACGGCAAACTGATCGTACTGCTTGCCCCACTGCGCCGAGCTTTGAACACGTCCGAAAGACCCGCCCATCGTGTCGATCTCGGTGCCGCGATAGTTGAAGCCGTTCTTCATCTGAACATTGATCGCTCCACCCAGCGCGTTAAGACCGAAGGCCGGATTATTGGTCACCACGGCCACCGACTGAATGGCCGCGGTCGGGATCAGATCCCAATTGACGGTGTCGCCGAACGCCTCGTTGATGCGCACCCCGTTCTGGTAAACCGCAAGTCCCTGGGGGGTGCCCGCCACCGGAGAAGCAACGAAGCCGCGAAATTGGACGTTGGGCTGAAACGGATTTCCCGAAACCTCGTTGACGACAACGCTCGGAACATATTGCTGCAGCGCAACCGCGATATTCGCCGACTGGACGCTACCAATCTGATTTGCATCAACAATGTTGACACTTGCCGGCACCTTGTCCACATCGATCCCCGAGCCCGACACCGGGGTAGTCGGGTACACTACCGGGGTTGGCGCTGGGTTGACGGCGCGCGTCGCATTGCGGGCGCGGGCCGGCTTGGGGTTTGTCGCCGTGCGAGAGACCACGATGGGGGGCAAGGTCTGGACGTCGCTGGGCTGGCTTTGGGCGCGCGCGGACCTGGTCCCCGGCGACAGGCCTAGCACTACCAAAACGCAAAACACGATCGATCGGGCGCCCATCCACCTCTTCCCATTTCGCTCCGGCTGTCGTGGCGGGCGCCGGTCAGGCGTGGGTGATACTAGTGTACCCAAAGGTTTCGTCTAGCTCAGGAACTTGACTGAGAGAGAAGTGACGGTGCCTTGTTGACTGAGAGCGAAGTGGGGCGGTCTTGCCGTTGTTCTCAGCGCGGGCTAATTGGATGAGTGGACCGCTCGTTGACAGTTAAAGTTGTGCCGAACGCCCGGTCGTCCGGTGGCGAGGCGGCAATTTTGATTGCAGCAGCAAAATAGCTGATCGCGATATCTGCCATCGCTTTGCCTCCGGGGTAAGGACGCGCGATCTAAGAATCGACAAGTTTGGCGTCGTGAATCCCAGCGACGCCGGGAACCGCGAAAATCATGACCTTGGAAACCGTTTCCCTGAACCGATCGCACGGCGGCACGCAGGGTGTCTACAGGCACGCCAGCCGCGAGACCGGTACGGACATGACCTTTTCGGTCTATGTTCCCCCGCATCAAGGCGGTGCGAAGCTCCCGGTCGTCTGGTATCTGTCGGGCTTGACCTGTACCCACGCCAACGTCACCGAGAAGGGCGAGTATCGCAAGACATGCGCCGAGCTGGGTTTGATTTTTGTCGCGCCCGACACCAGTCCCCGCGGCAAAGACGTACCCGGCGATCCGGCTGGCGCCTATGATTTCGGGCTTGGCGCCGGCTTCTATGTCGACGCCACGCTGCCGCCGTTCTCGCAAAATTACCGCATGTGGAGCTACGTGACCAATGAGCTGCCCGAACTGGTCGCCGCCAATTTCCCGGCCGATTTCAAACGGCAATCGATCCTCGGGCACTCGATGGGGGGCCACGGCGCGCTGACGATAGCGCTCGCGCACCCCGACCGCTACCGCGCCGCCAGCGCCTTCTCGCCGATCGTCGCGCCCTCGCAAGTCCCCTGGGGTATCAAGGCGCTCGGAGGCTATCTCGGCGACAACAAGCAAGCATGGCGCAAGCATGATGCAATCGCGCTGATCGAGGACGGCGCCCGATTTTCAGATTTGCTGGTCGACATCGGCGATGCCGATCCGTTTCTCGTCGAGCAACTCCGCCCGGAATTGCTGGAACGTGCATGCGCAAAGGCAGGTATACCTCTGAATCTGCGTCGGCAAAGCGGCTATGACCACAGCTACTACTTCATTTCCACCTTCATGGCCGATCACCTGCGCTGGCATGCGGCGCGGCTCAAGGCATAGTCCCTCGCCCACCACCTCATTGCGGCGCGCCGCAATTGGGCCCGAGCAGCCGGTTAAGCGACAAATAGCTCATACCACGCGACCAGGAATCGTCGGTGTTGCTGCTAAAGTCGCGCTCATGGCCTTGATGAACTGTCCTGTATGCGCATCCCGCAAATAGATATTCATGTTGAGAATGAGGGCAGAGGCCTCTTGCACGACGCCGTTGATGCGAGATCCGCACCAAGCTCACGTGCATCCTGCAGATCACAGCCGCCACAAGCCTCCGGATTACCGGCGTGCGCCGCAGCATTGACCGGACCGAACATGCGCATAGTCGTGATCCGTGAACTCACCCAGCGGGTTGTATAAGGTAGTTTGGCCAAGTATCAAACCGGGACCAGCTCCACTACTGGCCGGCGGAAGAAACTCTCAGGGAGAAACAATGATCCGGCTGCTTGTCGGTCTCGTCGTCGGCATAAGCGCGCTGGGTAGCAGCGCACTTGCGGCCGATCCGGTCGAAATCGGCATCGGCTATCTTCGCCGCGTCGGCGCAAAGCCGACATTGTCGCTGGTCGAACAGCCGACGGCAGATGACGGCGTTGCCGGCGCCCGGCTGGCGCTTGAAGACAACAACACGACCGGCAAGTTCCTGAATCAACATTTCACCCTCGAGGAGCTGCGGCTCAAGGAAGGTGACGACCCTGCCGCCGCGGCCAGGACGCTGGCCGACCGGAACATCGCTTTCATCATTGCCGACCTTCCCGCGGACGCGGTTCTGAAGGCCGCCGACGCCATCCGCGACCGCGGCGCGGTGTTGTTGAATGCCGGTGCGATCGACGATCGCCTGCGCGAGGAAGATTGCCGGCCCAACGTGATTCACGTTGCCCCGACACGTTCGATGCTGGCTGACGGCCTCGCTCAGTATCTCGTCTGGAAGCAGTGGAAGCGCTGGCTACTGGTGGTTGGCTCGCATGAGGAGGACAAGCTCTATGCGGAAGCACTGCGCCGCGCCGCCTCTCGCTTTGGCGCCAAGATCGTCCAGGAACGGGTCTTCGAGGATACGGGTGGCGCGCGGCGCACCGACAGCGGCGTGACGCTGATCCAGCGTCAGATGCCGGTATTCACTCAGCAGGCGCCCGCCTACGACATTCTTGTCGCCTCCGATGAAAGTGAGGTCTTTGCCTCGTACCTGCCCTACCGGACCTGGGACCCGAGGCCGGTCGCGGGATCGGCCGGCCTGGTTCCGAAAAGCTGGGACGCCGCTCAGGACCAATGGGGCGCGGTGCAGATGCAAAACCGGTTCCTGAAGCTGAATTCCCGCCGCATGACACCCCTGGACATGCAGGCATGGACGGCGGCACGCATGATCGGCGAGGCAGCCTCGCGGGTGAATTCAGCCGATCGCGCGGCGTTGCTCGGTTTCCTCAAAGGACCGGATTTTTCCGTGGCGGCATTCAAGGGACAGCGGCTAACGCTGCGATCGTGGAACCTGCAGCTCCGTCAGCCTATTTTACTGGCGGATGGCCGCATGGTGGTTTCGGTGTCCCCGCAAGAGGGATTCCTGCACCAGGTCTCGGAACTCGATACGCTTGGCATGGATCAACCCGAAACCAGGTGCAAGCTGCACTGACGTGCGATGGAGAATTACCGGATGTGGCATCGTTGCCTGCTCGTCGGAACTGCGCTTTGGTTTGCAGGCACCCTGCCCGCCCGCGCCTACGTCGCCTATGTGTCGAACGAAAAGAGCAACACCGTTTCGGTGATCGACACCGACAAGTGGGCCGTCATCAAGACGATCAAGGTTGGCCAGCGGCCGCGCGGGATCGAATTCACCCGGGACGGTAAGTTCGTGCTGGTTGCGGTTGGCGACGATGACACCATCCAGATGATCGATACCGCCACTCAGGAAGTCGCCGACACCCTGCCCTCCGGGCCAGATCCCGAACTGTTTGTTCAGGACAAGGCCGGCAAAATTCTCTATGTCGCCAACGAGAACGACAACACCGTCACCATCATCGATCTCGAAAAACGCGCGCGGATGGGCGACATTCAGGTCGGTGTCGAACCTGAAGGCATGGCGATCAGCCCGGATGGAAGATTTCTGATCAATACGTCCGAGACGACCAACATGGCTCATTTCATCGATACCCAGACGCGCCAGATCGTGGCCAATGTCCTGGTCGCGTCGCGGCCGCGTTTTGCCGAATTCAAGCGCGACGGCTCGGAATTGTGGGTTTCCTCGGAGATCGGCGGTACCGTGTCCATCATCGATCCGGTCAAGCATACGGTCGCGACAAAAATCACCTTCGATATTCCGGGTCTCCGCAAGGAAGCAATCCAGCCCGTGGGAATCAGTATCACCGCCGACGGCAAGACCGCATTTATCGCGCTCGGGCCCGCCAATCGGGTCGCCGTCGTTGATACCACCAGCCATACGGTCATAAAATATCTCCTGGTCGGGCAACGGGTCTGGCACATGGCCTTTACACCAGACGAAAAATGGCTCCTGGTCACGAACGGCATATCCAACGACGTGTCGGTCATCGATGTTGCGGCGCTCAAGGTGATCAAGACCATTCAGGTCGGCGAACTGCCCTGGGGCATCACGATCGCGAAACAATGATGACACCTGACATTTCCGCCGCCAGCGGCGAGGCAACCGGCCTTCACGATCGATCCCATCCGGAGGCTGCAGCTCTGGCGATCGAAGGCGTCAGCCACAGCTACGGCCCCCGCAAGGCGCTCGACAACGTCAGCTTCACCGTGGCGGCCGGCAGCTTTACGGCGCTCCTTGGCCTCAACGGCGCAGGCAAGAGCACGCTGTTTTCAATCGTCACGCGGCTCTTCGGCATGCAGACCGGACATATCCGTATTTTCGGCAACGATATCCAGCGCGAGCCCGGCGAGGCCCTGCGCCGAATGGGCGTGGTGTTTCAACCGCGCACGCTGGACCTCGATCTCTCCGTCACGCAAAATCTACTCTATCATGCCGCCCTTCATGGTATCGACCGGCGCGAGGCGCGGATGCGTTCGGACGAAGTTTTGTCACGGATGGGTCTTGCCGACCGGCTCGGCAGCAAGGTGCGCGATCTCTCCGGCGGGCAAATGCGGCGACTGGAAATCGCGCGGGCACTTTTGCACCGGCCGCGTCTCCTGCTGCTCGACGAGGCGACGGTTGGACTGGACGTCAAGGCCCGGACCGAGATCCTCGGCCATGTGCGGGGGCTCGTAATTGAGAAAGGCATCGGCGTGTTATGGGCCACGCATCTCTTCGACGAGATCAAGCCAAGCGATGATCTTGTCATCCTCCACCGGGGACGCATTCTCGCGGAAGGCAAGGTGGCGTGCATCGTCGCGAAAGCCAAGACGCGCGACCTGAATTCTGCGTTCGTAGAGTTGACCGAAACCGGTCCGGAATCCGAGGGCACCGTGCCATGAGCGCCGTGATCATACACGACAGGCCGGCGGGATTTTCGCTCGCGCAATATCTTGCCTGCATGAACGGTATCGTTTGGCGCGAGGGATTGCGCTTCGTACATCAGCGCGAACAATTCATCTCGGCGCTGGTACGACCGCTGGTATGGCTGTTCATCTTCGCCGCCGGCTTCCGCCAGGTGCTCGGCATTTCGATCATCCCGCCGTACGAAACCTATATTCCCTACGAGGTCTACATTACGCCGGGGCTGATGGCGATGATCCAGCTCTTCAACGGCATGCAATCGTCGCTTTCGATGGTCTACGACCGCGAGATGGGTAACATGCGCACCCTGTTGGTGAGCCCGCTGCCACGCTGGTACCTGCTGTTCTGCAAGCTTCTCGCAGGTGCTGCAGTCTCCGTCCTCCAGGTCTCCGCTTTCCTCCTGATCGCGTGGTTCTGGGACATTGAACCGCCGCCGATCGGCTATCTCACGGTGTTGCCCGCGCTTGCACTTTCCGGACTGATGCTCGGAGCGCTGGGCATGCTGATCTCGTCCGGTATCAAGCAGCTGGAGAACTTTGCGGGTGTGATGAACTTCGTCATCTTCCCGATGTTCTTTGCTTCCTCCGCCCTTTACCCGCTATGGCGGGTGCAGGAGGGCAGCCCGATGCTTTATTACGTGTGCCTGCTCAATCCCTTTACCCATGCGGTCGAGCTGATTCGCTTCGCATTGTATGGAAAGATGAACTGGATTTCGCTGGCGGTTGTTGGCGGCTGTACGGCCGCCTTCATGATCGGCGCGATGCTCGCCTACGATCCGTCACGCGGGCTGAGCCGCCGCGGTCCCGCTGGAGGCGAGACATGAAATGGTTGACGACGCTCTGCGTGGTGGCTGCGGTGGCCGGGCCGATTGATCAAGGTTTCGCCGCCGATCCGCGCTATCCGGACTGGCCGTGCGCCCAGGCCAAGGTGCCGGAAGTCTCGCTTGCGGCGGTCTGGAACGGTCCCGCTCTCGATGACGCCACAAGCAAGTGGAAGGATGATCCCAGGGTCAGCGCGCTCGTTCCACGATTGGCGGCGCGACGCACGCCGCTCGATCAGGCGGAGAAAACGATCGTCGAGTTTTTGTCGGAATCGGCCGCTGAAAAGAAAGACAGAGGCAAGCTTCTATTCGCCGGTCTGTTTGAAACGCTCAACGCCGAGCGCGCCACCGTGATGAATGGACTTGAGCGCGTCACCCGAAAGCAGCGCGAAGCCGCCGAGAGGGTTCGCAGCGACACGCTGACGCTGCAGGCGCTGCAGGACGCGCCTGCCAAGGACCAGGCCAAGATAGATGAACTCGGCAACCAGCTGGTGTGGGAGACGCGGATTTTCGAAGACCGGCGGCGTGTCGTCAAATTCGTGTGCGAGGTACCGACCGCGATCGATCAACGGCTGTTTGCGTTGGGACGCGTGATCCAGCAGGAAGTGGAATAGCACGCACGACGCACGGTCCCGCCCCTGCCCCTTCGGTGGGTTAACGCGGGAGCGATTTCTCCTCGTTGGCCCGCGGCTCCGGCTGTAAATCGGCGAGCGGCAAATCGGCACGCTGCCAGCCGTCCGTGCCTTCGGGATACCATGCGATGTTGGAATATCCGTAGGACATTGCCCGTTTTGCCGCGTTCCACGACATCCAGCAATCGGCCAGGCAGTAGATCACCAGAAGCTTCGCGCTATTGCCGCCGGAGGCGCGGACAAGGCCATTGCGCAGATAATCCTCGGTCGCCGGCGCCAGTGTTCCGTATCCCGTATCGGGCAGCCAGACGCTGCCGGGGATGTTTGACCTTGGCTTATCGCGCCAGACCGTACCGGCGGGAAGATTTGGCGGCTTCGGCGGACGCGGTAGCACATCGACGAAGGCGGCAGCCCCGGAACGCCAGACCGCTTCGGCCTGCCCGGTCGTAAGAACGCGGGCACCGGCGAGCGTTGCCGGCACCGTCGCCCGATAATTATCCGTGCGGTATCCCTCTGGCTCTGGAGGATTTTCCTGTGCGCGCCCAAACGCTGTCAGCGCGAGCATCGCCGCAATCAGGCTTGCAAGTGCTAACCTCACGGCTGCTTCGCCGACATCTCCGCTGTGATCGGCCGATCGTTCTCGTCGAGCAACGGCACGCCGAAATCGAGCAATATCTTGTTGATCTCCGGCTGGTTCTCCTGAATCAAACGGTTGAGCACCCGTTTCCAGTTCTGATCAGACGGACGAACTCCCATGCCGATGCGGTAGATCAGCTTTGGCCCCGACGTTTCCTTGACCAGCGGCGTGACGTGCAACGGCGGATTGGCATGCTTGGCGTAATAGCCCGCCATCGGTCCCCACAGCACGCCGGCGTCAATCTCTCCCGCCGTCAAATCCTTGATCATCGTATCCACCGAGGAGTCGACGCGGGTGTCGATCATCAGCGGATAAGGCCTGGCATTGGCCATGAGGCCGTTGGCGGCCATGTTGGTGGCGGGCGGCGTGCCTGCGACGATGCCAAGACGTTTACCCTTCAGGCGATCATCGCCGAGCGATGCGACGTCCTCCAGTCCGCTACCAGACTTGGCTACCAAAGCATAGGCCGTACGATAGTAGGGATTGGTGCCCTGGACGAGCTCATCGCCTTGCGGGAAACCCATGATGACGTCGCACCGATGAGCGGCCAGCGTCATTCGAACGAAACCGGTCGCCTGCGGAAAGTACATATAGTCGAGCTTCTTCTGCAGCTTTTCGGCGAACAGTTCAGCAAGCTTGTTCTCAAATCCCTCGCCCTTCTCGTCGGAAAATGGGAGATTGCGCGGGTCAGCACATACCCGCAAGACCTTGGGGTCGACCAGTTCGAATGACAGGTCTGCGTTGTCCGGCGGCTGCTGTGCCATAGCGGTTTCCCGGTCGCCCATTACCGCGGCGGCGATACAAAGCGCTGCAATCATCTGCCATCGGCGCAACGCGGTATTGTTCATCGTCATCTCCCTTGTCGCTTGGCGCAGCAGCGCAAAAATTTTGACGCCGGTATGTTGGCTGGCGCCATTATTCCTCATTTCCTACTCATGCGTGTATCTTCGGCTTTTTGCGCGGCGGGTCAAATCCACAGATCGTCCCGGCGCGGTATTTTGCGCCGGGACGATTGGTTTGGCTCACTGCGGCAGTGCGAACACCGTCAGCGTGCCGCCGAGCGCGGTATAGTTGCTCAGCGCCGCATAGCCGCCGACGGCGCCCAGACCCGCGGTCGGATCGGTCAGGCCCGCCGCAAGCCCGATCCCCGCCCAGCCGCCGACCCCGGACAGCACCGCAACATACTGCCGGCCGCCCTGCTCATAGGTCGTGACGTTGCCGATGATCCCCGACGGCGTCTTGAACTTGTACAGTTCCTTGCCCGTCTTGGCATCGACCGCCTTCAGATAGCCTTCCAGCGTGCCGTAGAACACCACCCCGCCCGCGGTCGCCAGCGCGCCCGACCACACCGAGAACTGCTCCTTGTTCGACCACACGATCTTGCCGGTCTTGCCGTCCCAGGCGATGAAGTTGCCCATGTTGGTTTCACCGGGAGGCGGATACATCGACAGCGTCGCCCCGACATAGGGCTGGCCCGCCGTGTAGCTCACCTTGAACGGCTCGTAGTCCATGCAGACGTGGTTGGTCGGCACGTAGAACAGCTGGGTGTCCGGCGAATACGCCGCCGGCTGCTCGTCCTTGCTGCCCAGCGCCGCCGGGCAGATGCCCTTGACGTTGTGGTCCTCACCCGCCTTGTCGGTCGAGTACTGGTCGAGGACCTTCGGCCGGCCATAGGTCGGCGAGCTCTTGTTCATGTCGACGCCCGAAGTCCAGTTGACCTTCGGATCGTACTTTTCGGCAACCAGCAATTCGCCGGTGGCGCGGTCCAGCGTATAACCGAGCCCGTTACGGTCGAAATGGGTCAGCAGCTTGCGCGGCGCCCCGCCGACCTGCTGGTCGGACAGGATCATCTCGTTGATGCCGTCGTAATCCCATTCGTCATGCGGCGTCATCTGGTAGACCCATTTGGCCATGCCGGTGTCCGGATCGCGCGCCCAGATCGTCATCGACCATTTGTTGTCGCCCGGACGCTGCTTCGGATTCCAGGTCGAGGGATTGCCCGAACCGTAGTACATGAGGTTCAGAGCGGGGTCGTAGGAGATCCAGCCCCACGTCGCGCCGCCGCCGATCTTCCACTGATCGCCCTGCCAGGTCTTGAGGCTGGAATCCTTGCCGACCGGCTTGCCAAGTTCGGTGGTCTTCGCCCCATCGACCAGGATCTGGTCGTCCGGTCCTTCCGAATAGGCCCGCCAGACCTGCTTGCCGGTCTTGATGTCGTAGGCCGTCATGTGAGCCTGCACGCCAAACTCACCGCCGGAAATCCCGATCAGCACCTTGTCCTTGATCACCATCGGCGCCGAGGTGCCGGTGGCGCCCTTGCTCGGATCGCCGTTCTTGGCCGTCCATACCACCTTGCCGGTCTTGGCATCGAGCGCCACCAGCGTGGTATCGGCCTGATGCAGGAAGATCTTGCCATCGCCATAGGCGACGCCGCGGTTGACCGTATCGCAGCACATCACCGGAATGACGTTGGGATCCTGCTTGGGCTCATACTTCCAGACGATCTTGTTGTCATGGGCAAGATCGAGCGCATAGACCGTGTTGGGGAACGGCGCATGCACATACATCATGTCGCCGATGATCAGCGGGCCACCCTCATGGCCGCGCAGCACGCCGGTCGAAAATGTCCAGGCCACCTGCAGCTTGCCCACATTGGCCGCCGTGATCTGATTGAGCTTCGAATACCGATGATTGGAATAGTCCCCGGTCGGCATCACCCATTCCTTCGGGTTCTGCGACATCTTGCTCAGTTCCTCATTGGCATTGGCGACGCCCGCGCCAAATGCCGCAAAGGCAAGACAGGTTGTTGCGAGTAGCACCTTGCGCATAACGAAACCTCCCATGTTTTTTTCACGTTCTGTTTTGGTGCAGTGGGCACACGCCCAACGCCCATCGCCGGCTAGGGAATGCGTTGCCGAGATCCGGCAGCCGCATCCACTCACTTCTGTGAGACGTCGGCATCAAGTAAGCAGCCAACCGCGGTTCAATTGAGGCCGGCAATCATTCAAATGCTATGCTCGTCAACTGGAGCCGGCAAATAAAATTACTTTTGAATCTCTTGTCGCGCATGCTGCAATGCAGTCCATGGCATCATGCTGAATTCGGCGATGGAGACGGCGCAGATGACCATTCGTCACTCACTCTTTTTTGCCGCGGTCGCAGTGCTTGCCGGGCCGATATTTGCGCAGGAGCAGCACGGCGCTTTGCCCGTCAGCGAGATCGCCCCCGGTCTCTTTCTGCACCTCGGAGCAACGGCGCTGATGACGCGGGAAAATGAAGGCGACATCGCCAATGTCGGGTTCATTATCGGCGACGACGCGGTCGCCGTCATCGATACCGGCGGCAGCTTGCGCGAAGGCCGGCGGCTCCTTGCAGCTATTCGCTCCCGCTCAGAGAAGCCGATCCGGTACGTCATAAATACGCACGGCCACCCGGATCATATCTTTGGCAACGCCGCATTCATGGAAAACGGAACCCGTTTCGTCGGTCACAGGAATTTGCCGAGGGCGTTGGCTGTGCGCGGGCAGTTCTACATCGATGCTTTTCGCCGGATCATGGGCGACGATTTGATCGACGAAGTGCGCATTGTTCCGCCCACGCTTCTCGTCGATGGTACACTCACCCTCGATCTCGGGCACAGGAACCTCACTCTGCGGACTTGGCCGACAGCGCATAGCGACAGCGATCTCACCGTGCTCGACGAGCAAACCGGTACGCTGTTCGGCGGCGATCTTGTCTTCCTCGATCATGTACCCGTGGTCGACGGCAGCATTCGTGGCTGGCTGACGGCAATCGATGAACTCGGCGCAATTTCCGCGCAACGGCTGGTTCCCGGTCACGGACCCGAAAGCAACTGGCCAGGCGCTTTGGCCGACGAACGCCGATATCTGGAGAAGCTGGCGGCCGACGTCCGCGCGATGGTCGCCGATGGCAAACCCATAACGGCGGCTGCCAATACCGCCGCCGTGTCCGAGCGTTCACGATGGAAGCTGTTCGACGATTACAATGCACGAAACGCGACTGCCGCTTTCTCGGAAATTGAATGGGAATAGTCGACGTAGTGGACTATAGTGGGCTTGTTCCGGTCGTCGAAAGGACCGCGCCCATGTTGAGCCGTCATTCCAGCTTGTTCTTGGCCACCGGTCTCCTGGCGGCCATGGTGCTTGGCGCGAGTCCGATACATGCCGCCACGCCGGATGCCTACGATCCATGGCCCGGCCTCGTTCAGGACATCTTCAACAATCGGCCGATGGACGATGGCGCAGGAGTCGTCGCCATCGAGATGCCATACCGTGCCGAGGATGCAGCGATCGTTCCCGTTACGCTGCGCGTCAAGCTTCCTCCAACCGATGGCCGCCGCGTCTTGGCGATCACCCTGGTCATCGACCAGAACCCGGCGCCGATGGCGGCGCGTTTCGACCTTGGCAAGGATTCCTCGGTATCCGAGGTCTCCACGCGGGTGCGGGTCAATAATTACACCGACGTCCATGCGGTCGCTGAACTGAGCGACGGCAAGCTCTACATGGCGAAAACCTTCGTGAAGGCTTCTGGCGGGTGTTCGGCGCCTGCGGCCAAAAACGCTGACGAAGCAAAGGCGCGACTAGGCCAGATACAATTCAGGCAATTCGCAAAGTCGACCGACGGTCCTCAAAGCGGCGCCCGCGAGGCCCAGATCATGATAGGGCACCCTAATAATTCCGGCCTCCAGATGGACCAGGTCACCCGGCTCTACATTCCAGCGTTCTTCATCAACGAATTGCGGATTTGGCAGGACGACACGCTGGTCCTGGCGATGCAAGGTGGAATCTCCATTTCGGAGGATCCCAACATTCGCTTCTCCTATGTGCCGAATGGCGCAAAGCGCATCCGCGTCGAGGCCAAAGACACCGAGGGCCATTTGTTCGAGAACGAATGGAAGGTCGAGAATTCAGGCATTTGACACGGCGCGATAATTGCCTGAACCGGCAGGAGCCCGGCCGCGAGCGACCCGGCCTCAGAAACACCTCACTTCGGCTTCGGCCTGAGCCCTTCGCAGCTCATTGACCGCGCCTGTGGCCTGTTCGGAAGACCGGAATTGCCCGCCGAGGTTTCCACGCACCTGCGACATGCTCAGGACCGTTTCTGCGGTGACGTACCGGTCATAAGGCACCAGCGACGCAATGACGTCGATCGAGCAGGAGCACTGATTGATCGCCTGCCGCGTTTCGCCATTGGCTTTCAGGCAGCCAAACACATACTCTGATCGCGCTGCGGTTGGATAATCGTTGACCTCGTCGGCGCGAACGGGAAGGCCAGCGGCCCCAAGCACGGCCAGCGCACAGCCAATAAGTCGCATCGATCCGGCAAGCGTCATCGCGTCCTTCCTGCTGGTGAGGCGGTGAACTCCGGCTATTATAGGGAAAAGAAACGCGACAAGGAAACGACCCATTAGATATTTGTCGACCCAATTGCATTGGCCCGCCGGGCGTGCGAGTTCGAACAAGGGCAAAATGAAAAATTTCGTTCGCATTCTGTTGGCCATTGCCGTTCTTGCCGGGGCATCAGGCCCTCCTTGCCGCGCCGCGGAAACCATTCGGCTTGCAGTGCAGAAGACCGGAACATTCGCCTGGGAACTTGCGGTGATCCGGGCCCACGGCCTCGACAAGAAGGCGAACCTCGCGCTGCAGGTTGATGAGCTCGCCAGCCCGGAAGCCGGCAAGGTGGCGTTGCGCGGCGGCGCCGCCGACGTCATTGTCTCCGACTGGCTGTGGGTGGCAAGGGAGCGCGGGCTGGGCAGCAAACTTACATTCTATCCGTATTCGAGCGCGCTCGGCGCAGTAATGGTATCGAATGCTTCTCCGATCCGCACGTTGGCGGACCTCAAGGGCAGCAAATTGGCCGTCGCCGGCGGGCCCATCGACAAGAGTTGGCTGTTGCTGCAGGCGTCGATGAAACAGGACGGCATTGACCTGAAGTCGGAGGCCACGATTGTCTACGGTTCGCCGCCGCTGCTGGCGGCGAAGACGCTCAGCGGGGAAATGGACGCTACGTTGAATTATTGGAATTTCTGCGCCGCATTGGAAGCGAAAGGCTTCCGACGCCTCACAGCGATTGAGGATATTCTGCCGAAGCTTGGCGCCAAGGGCCGCACGGCAATGGTCGGCTACGTCTTCGACGAGGTCTGGGGAAACTCAAACCGCGACGTGGTTGGCCGTTTCATCGCAATGACTCGCGTTGCGAAGGAGATTTTGACGACTTCGGACGAAGAATGGGAAAGGATTGCGCCGCTGACGGGTGCCACTGACGCGGCAACCCTGCGCGCATACCGCGATCGCTATCGGGAGGGAATTCCCCACCGTCCGGTCGCGGACGAAGAAGCCGATGCACGCGTTCTCTACCACGTGCTGGCCGAGTTCGGGGGCCGCGAACTTGTGGGCCCGGCCAGGGAACTCGATCCCGGCACCTTCTATCACGCGATCCCCGGGGATTGAGATGCTCCGTCTTTTGTCCTTCGCCGTCTTTCTCGCGACCTGGTGGATTGCCGCGCTGTTCGCCGGCGGAGCGAAGCTGCCCGCTCCGCCCGCCGTGCTAGCGGCGATCGTTGTGGCGGCCGAATCCGGCGCGCTGTTCGTCAATCTCGGCGTGACCCTGGCCCGCGTGGCCCTCTCCTTCACCTTGGCGATGACGCTGGGCACCGCGATCGGTTACCTGATGGGTCGGGTACGCCTTGCCGATCGACTGGGCGATCCCTGGCTCATATTGCTGCTCAACCTTCCGGCGCTCGTCGTCATCGTGCTCGCCTATATCTGGGCGGGACTGACCGAGGTCGCGGCGATCGCGGCGATTGCCATCAACAAGCTGCCGACTGCCGTCGTGACGGTGCGCGAGGGAACCCGCGCGCTCGATCCATCGCTTGACGAAATGGCGAGGGTATTTGCTATTCCGCCCTGGAAAGCGTTCCGGCACGTCATATTGCCGCAACTGGCGCCCTACATCGCGGCTGCCGCGCGATCCGGTCTCTCCCTGGTATGGAAGATCGTGCTGGTTGCCGAATTGCTCGGACGCTCGAACGGCGTCGGCTTCGAGATCGGTGTCGCTTTCCAGCTCTTCGATATCCCCCGCCTGCTCGCCTATTCGCTTACCTTCGTGGCGGTTGTGCTCGCGATCGAAACCGCGTTGGTTCAGCCGTTTGAAACCCGGCTATCGAGATGGCGCCCCCGTGCAGCTTGAAGTCAACATCGCACGCAAAGCGTTTACGAACGTGGCGGGCGAGCGGCAAGACGTGCTCGTCGATTTCAATTTTGTGCTCGGCGCGGGAGAGGTCGGCGTCCTCGTCGGCCCGTCCGGCTGCGGCAAAAGCACATTGCTGAAGATCCTGGTCGGCCTCGACCATGACTATTTGGGTCGCGTTGAGCGTTCGGCAGATGCACGGATCGGCATGGTGTTTCAGGAACCCCGGCTCCTGCCATGGCGGTCGGTCGAGGAGAATGTGCGTCTTGCAGCGCCACAAGCGGACGACGCAAAGCTTTCAATGCTGTTCGCCATTCTGGAATTGAACGCCCATCGCAACCATTTTCCCGGCGAATTGTCGCTCGGCCTTGCCCGGCGGGTCGCGCTTGCCCGGGCATTTGCGGTCGAGCCGGATCTTTTGATTCTCGACGAGCCGCTGGCCTCGCTGGACGACACCCTTGCAGTCCGCCTGCGCGACGAGATTGCCACACTGGTGGACAGCCGATCCATAACGACACTGCTTGTTACCCACAATGTCGATGACGCGATCCGCCTCGGTGACCGGGTATTTCTGCTGTCGCCGCGCCCGGCAAGGATTCTCGCCGAACTGCCAATTCGCACGCCGCGCAACGCGCGCGGCCAGGCCGAGATCGCCGCGATCAGGGCCGGCATTGAGCACTTGATCAACGGCGACCGCGCGAAGGAAGATGGCATATAGCGGCGCTTGCAGCGCATGCTAGAATGCGTTGGCGGAGGAGCTGGCGATGAAGTGTTTTCTTGCAGGTGCGGCGCTCAGCCTCGGTCTCATTACCTTAACCGCAACGGCGCAGGATATGATGCGCGGCGTCGATCTTGCGTCGCCCGACATGGTTTCGGCTGAAATGACTCGCGCCGAGGTCGTGACCGCGGTTGCGACGGCAACCCCCGCGCCCGCCGATTTCACTGGAAAGAGATTGTCCAACCTCGACCTGTCCGGGCTCGACCTCGCCCGCGTGATTTTTCGCGCAGCCCGGCTCAACAAGACGAAGTTGGCGGGCGCGAATCTCGACCATGCCGTCCTCGACCAGGCGTGGCTTCTCGAAGCGGATCTGACCGGTGCCAATTTGAGAGGTGCAAGCATATTCGCCGCGCAAATGGCCCGCGCCCATCTTGACGGTGCCGACCTCTCGAAGGCGCGTATTGCCGCCGACCTTACCGGCGCAAGCCTCGTCGGCGCCTCGATCGCCGACGCGCAGCTGGGCGCCGACATGCGCAACCAGTCGATGGGCCTCATGCGCGCGGTACTCAAATCCGCGAATCTGGAACGCTTGAATGCGCGCGGGGCCGACCTGTCGCGCGTCGATCTCGAATTTTCTTCCCTGAAGGGCGCGGATCTGTCCGGCGCGTCACTGAAGGGTGCCCAACTCGGGGGAGCCGATTTGACGGGCGTCACGTTGGTTGGGACCGATTTTGAAGGTGCTGACCTCACTTCGGCGAAATTGATCGCTCCAATCGGCCTGGATCAGGCGAGAAATTTCGACAAGGCGAAAAATCGCGATCGTCTGATCCGGAACTGACGGTCAAGCGCATCACGGGAGGATTGACAATGACACGATGGATTGTGCTGGCGGCACTTTTACTGGCCAGCACCGGCCAGCTCGCGGCTCAGGGCAAGGGCATCAGGTTCTGGAATCTGACAACGGCGACCGTTTCGGGGTTGCAGCTCTCTCCCGCCGGCAAGGAAAACTGGGGACCGAACCAGACCCTGAACGACAAGGACGGCGAAGTCGATCACGACGAGCGGCTGCGGATCACCGGCGTCGGCGCAGGACGCTATGACGCCAAAGTCAGCTATCGCGACAAGCGGCAATGCGTGGTACGCAATATCGAGATCAAGGCAGATTCAGTGTTCTCGATCGCGGACAAGGATTTGACGGACTGCAGCAAGTAAGGTTCGCGACGGCCGCTATGCGATCATCCGGCGGAGGCGGTGCCCTCCACGCCTGCCTTGTCTCTCGTGTGCGGGTATTCGCAGCGCCAACCCACGGCATTCCATTTCGGATGCTCGCCAACCCACTGGGCAATGTAAGGCGGCGCCCCCATGGCGCACTGACGCAATGAAGCGGCTCCGGAAAACATCAGGTGAGTTTCCTCGCAGGTCGTTGGTGACAACACCGCGCAGACCGTCACAATCAGATCGATTCCGTACATGCCGAACATCCTCTGCTTCGCAGCGACAATATAACCCCAAATAGTCACGGCCACGACGCGGCAAAGTTTCAAATCCGCGAGAGGTTCCACCTCCTGATACCGCTGGCGGCACGAAGCTAGAAGTTAACCCCGAATATCACCCGGGCCTGGTGGCGTTCAAAATTGACGAGATCCAGCGTTGCGGCGGCTCCGGCTGGTCGTCCCCACAGCTGGGGGTTCCAGGCGACGGTGAGCCTCGAACGCTCGGACAATTGCCAATATGCCGTCGGCCCGGCGAATAGCGCCTGCCCGGCTAACTCGTCGAGACCGGCACCATTGTATTTCCTGAGATAGCGCACCTCACCGCCGATGAGGAATCCGGGCCGGAGTTGCGTCATCACTGCGGCCGCGACCCCGGCCGTCGATTCCTGTTCGGCCACCCCCATTCCGAAGAAATGGGTCCATTCCGGCTCGTACAATAGATTGAATGCCGCGACGACGCGGTTCGGGATCAACTCTCGATCGACCGCCATGGTCAGCCCGGTACCGTACTTCCGGGCGGGTGCCGCGGTGATGTCGTCAAACCGGTCGGCGTGGGTCTCCAGCGCGAATGTCAGACCAAACGGCGCCGCCTTCCGGTCGAACAATTTGTAGCGCAGATCGAGAGAAGCACCCTGCCAATCCAGTTGATTACGATCCTCAAAACCAGGGACGCCGTTGATGTCGTAAGACGAAAAGGAGCTTCCCACCTCGATCCTGAAATTGTTGACCGGGACAAATTCCAGTTCGAGCTCCTGGTTGATCGCCCGGTAGCTTCCCGCCGTTTTGGAAAATCGGCCGGTCGTCTGGCTCTGGAATTCGCGCTCGCCGACGCTACCGACATCGCTGCCGATCATGAAGCCGAACAGATGCTCGGTATCGATTTCTTCGGCATACACGCAGGCCGGCACAAGCGTTGCGAAACACAGGATCGCAGTCCGAAACCATGCTGTGCCAAAAGACATCCACAATCCGAGAGCCGCTGAAGAATGAGACGACAGCATCGCTGACCGAGGAGAAATCCTAACACGACGCAACGATCGATGGCGAGGCGCCAATTCGCCGGGCAAACCAACTGATCTGGCCTGACGTTGGATCGGGCGCCTATGTTTGGCGGAGGCGCGACCTGTAAACAGGTGCCGTTATCCACGGCGGTGATCGGTGGAGAAGAGACGAGATTCAGCCAGTTGCCGCGTCGTGTTTTGATTCGCAGGCCGCGTTGAAATTTTGTCGACGGCGAAACTTGATTTCATCGACACCAGGGACGTCTGAAGTCAGCGCGGGGGCTCGACAGGAATCAATTGCGAGTGTTGCACGGAAGGAAGAAGCAAGACGGGACAATGTTCCCGGAGCGCCTGCCGCGGCTCGATGGCAAGATCGCCGATAGAGCCGGGCAGATCGTCCCAATGCGTCCTATTTGCGCGCCGCGCAGGCGTACATGTTGATTTCCATGCCCACCGGCACTTCGACAATCTTCGGCGTTTTCCAGGTCATTCGAGCCTCCCAAGGATGGTATTAACGCGCTTCAGTCGCGCGCATGCCAGCGTAAAACCAGCTCGAGCCTAACGCAAGTATTCACAGCAATATGTAATGTTGTGCCTCGTCAAATCGGCGACGACCACCTCCATGATCGCGGTCCAGCCTCGCGCCGCCTCCGACGCCCAAGCCTGCTGCGCCGCGGTGGGGTTGTCGCACCGGCTCTTGCATATCCCTGCTGGAATCGGCAGGGCCCAGTGCCATCTCTTGACCCAGCACCTGCCACGATGCCCCGGCCAGCTAAATCGGGCTGAAGATGCTCCGGCAAGATGCATGGTATGATGACGGCAGGATGCGGAGAATGGCATGCGCGTTATCAAGGCGCCCTGTCCCAAATGTCGGCCCTGGCCGATAGCGGCATTACTCGTCGCTCTTTCCTGCGCCAGAGGGCTCGCCGGAGGCCCGTCCATCACACCTGCGAGCATGGCGCCTATCGGCACGGTCGACGAGCGTTTCCAATCCTATAACGTCGAAATGGTCGAAGTGACCGGCGGAGAATTCTGGAAACCTTATGGGTCGGACAGGCCGGCCGGACGGTCGGAACTCTACGAATACCGCCCGCCGATCGATCTGACCAACCCGCGGCTGCGAAAGCTGGCTGCAGCACTCGCGCCGGCTTACCTGCGCGTCAGCGGAAGCTGGGCCAATGCCACCTATTTTGCCGATACGGATTCGCCACCGTCCGCGCCGCCCCCCGGATTCAATGGCGTCCTCAGCCGCCGGCAATGGCGGGGGGTCGTCGATTTCTCGCAAGCGGTCGGGGCACAGATCGTGACTTCGTTCGCCGCCAGCGCGGGCACCCGCGACGCGGCCGGCATTTGGTTGCCTGATCAGGCTCGCCGCTTTCTCACCTACACCTACTCGGTTGGAGGACGCATTGCTGCCGCCGAATTCATCAACGAGCCGAACCTTGCCGTGAACGGCGGCGCGCCGGCCGGAGGCGACGCGGCGGCCTATGCACGCGATTTCAAGGCGTTCCGCCGGCTTTTGAAAGAGAATTTTCCGGAAATTCTCGTGCTCGGCCCCGGCACGATCGGTGAAGCCGCCTCCGCTTCGGACATGCTCGCTGCATCCGGCCCCGGCAACCTGGATGGAATCTCGTATCATCACTATGGAACGCTGTCGGAGCGATGCCGCGGTGCAGGCGCGCCCGAGGAAGCACTTTCCGAAGAATGGCTCTCCCGGACGGATCAGGCATTCGCTTTTTACCGGTCGCTTCGGGACAGGTTCGAACCCGGCAGGCCGATCTGGCTGACCGAAACGGCGGAGGCAGCGTGCGGCGGAAACCGGTGGGACAGGACTTTCCTGGATACGTTCAGATATCTCGATCAACTCGGCCGCCTCGCGAAGGCCGGCGTTCAGGTGGTGATGCACAATACGCTCGCGGCAAGCGATTACGGGCTGCTCGATGAGAGAACGCTGGCACCCACACCAAGCTATTGGGGTGCGCTGCTATGGCGAATGTTGATGGGAAACGTCGTCCTCGACCCGAACGTGACCGTGCAGGCGGGGCTCCATGTCTATGCCCACTGCCTGCGCGGCATCCCCGGCGGCGTAAGCCTTCTGATCCTGAACGTCGACCGCAGCGCGCCACACGCGCTGACGTTACCTGCGGCCTCAGAGCGCTATGCGCTGGACGCGGCGAGCCTGCGGGACACCGCAGTGCGGCTGAATGGCCTTCCGCTTCGACTGGGCTCGCAGGATGATCTGCCGCCCATTGCGGGCGTGCGCACCGCGGCCGGCACCCTGACCTTCGCGCCGGCCACCATCACCTTTCTGACCATGCCCGCAGCAGGAAACCAGGCTTGCCCATAACGACGACGGCGGCCGCCGAGCCCGTATAGATACGGTCCGGCGCCGATCCGAGACTTAACAGCGGTCTGTCAGAAATACCGCTAACTCATCCCGATCCCCCGCTCATCGAAGCCGCGTCACGTCGATTTGGTGGCGGAGGTGCCGCCACCAAATCCCGCACGCTCACGCGGCCTTCTTCGATTTCGCCACGTGGGTGGCGATCGCATCCATCAGCGCCGGCGACAGGCAGTCATAGGGCTCCAGTCCGAGCTCCTTGAGGCGCGATCTGATGCCCGGCATTTGCGACGGATCGACTCCGGACTCGATCACCGAGGACACGAACGCCGCAAATTGTGGAGCGGCCGAACCGGCCTCCGTAAACAGCTCCGGGTGAATGAAGTCCAGGCCGTAGAACGGATGCCCCTTGTTCTCGATCCGGCCGTACATATGCGTGCCGCAAACCTTGCATGCGTGCCGCTGAATCGTGGCCGAGGCGTCGATCACGTGGAGCTTGTCGCCGTTCTCAAGAACGGTAACGTTTTCGCGCGGTACGACCGCGACCACCGAGAAGGTCGAACCTCCCGGCTTCCAGCACTTGGTGCAGCCGCAGGCGTGGTTGTGGGCGACGTCCCCCTTGATACCGACCTTGACCGGACGGTCCTTGCATTTGCAGACCAGGGTTCCGCCGGCGAAATGGCCTGAGCCCTTCTTTACCCCGCCGTCAACCGAAGGGTGGATATGAACTGTCATGGGCCTCTCCTCCTGTTTGATGTTTTTGGATTTAAAACACGACGACCGAACGGATCGACTTGCCTTGGTGCATCAGATCGAACCCCTTGTTGATCTCCTCAAGCTTGAGGACATGGGTGATCATCGGATCAATCTGGATCTTGCCGTTCATGTACCAGTCGACGATTTTGGGTACGTCGGTTCGGCCGCGTGCGCCGCCGAACGCCGTGCCCTTCCAGACCCGGCCGGTAACGAGCTGGAACGGCCGAGTTGAAATCTCCTTTCCGGCCTCCGCCACCCCGATGATGACCGACACGCCCCAGCCGCGGTGGCAGGCCTCAAGCGCCTGTCGCATCACGGTGGTGTTGCCGGTGCAGTCGAAGGTGTAGTCGGCGCCGCCGTCGGTCAGCGTGACCAGGTGCTGGACGATATCGCCATCGACCTTCTTGGGATTGACGAAATGCGTCATGCCGAAGCGGCGGCCCCATTCCTCCTTGCCATCGTTGACGTCGACACCGACGATCTTGTCGGCGCCCACCATCTTCGCGCCCTGGATAACGTTGAGCCCGATGCCGCCCAGTCCGAACACGACCACGTTCGAGCCCGGCGTGACTTTCGCGGTGTTCACCACTGCGCCGACACCGGTCGTCACCCCGCAGCCGATATAGCAGCTCTTGTCGAAGGGGGCGTCGTCGCGAATTTTGGCTACCGCGATTTCCGGCAACACGGTGAAGTTCGAAAAAGTCGAACAGCCCATATAGTGGAAGATCGGCTTGCCCTTGTAGCTGAAGCGGCTAGTGCCATCCGGCATCAGCCCCTTGCCCTGCGTTGCGCGGATCGCGGTGCAAAGATTGGTCTTCTGGCTCAGGCAACTTTTGCACTGGCGACATTCGGGCGTGTAAAGCGGGATCACATGATCACCGGGCTTTACGGAAGTGACGCCTGCCCCCACCTCGCGAACGATCCCGGCACCTTCGTGACCGAGGATCGAAGGAAAGATCCCTTCGCTGTCAAAACCGTCCAGCGTGTAGGCATCGGTATGACAGATGCCGGTTGCCTTGATTTCGACAAGGACCTCGCCGGCTTTCGGGCCCTCCAGATCAAGCTCGATGATTTCAAGCGGCTTCTTCGCTTCGAACGCGACAGCGGCACGGGTCTTCATTTTAAACTCCACTTTCGCACTTCAAGACATCCTCACGATTTGTTTTTGGTACGGCGAGCCGACTTGCAACCAGATGTTCATTTCTGTGCCATGCACGCATCTTCGGCTTTTTGTACGGCCGGTGCCTTGTCTTCATGCTTTGCGGGGCGTCCGCGGGGTACCGCGTCGCTGGCGCGAGCCCGCAGGTAGACGTAGATGTCGTCGAGATAGCAGACGACGTTATTGTTATCTCCAAACGCCGGCATGACGTTTTCCTGCGATGAAGAGACGTTCTTGCGGCCGGTAGCGACCACCCCGAGGAAGTCTGCGTAGCTCATGGTCTTCAATGAATCCTTGAGCGCCGGTGCGTAGGTGGAACCCATGCCGTCCGGACCGTGGCAGACATGACATTCCGAGTGATAGCGACGGAACCCGGAGTAGGTATACCAGTCGACCGTTCCATCGGAGGCGACCTTGAAGGTAGGGTTGCCCTCCTTGTCCAGATATTTGCCGTTCTCGGATTTGACCGCTGCCGGATCGACGGCCGTTTCAGCGACAGCGATGCCTCCCGATGCCGCGACAGCCATCGCGGCAACTCCAAACCAGATCTTCCGCAAGCGAATGTCCTCGGTATTCGATGACGAGAGGTCGTCCCGGCGCGGTATTTTGCGCCGGGACGATTGGTTTGGCTCACTGCGGCAGTGCGAACACCGTCAGCGTGCCGCCGAGCGCGGTATAGTTGCTCAGCGCCGCATAGCCGCCGACTGCGCCCAGACCCGCGGTCGGATCGGTCAGGCCCGCCGCAAGCCCGATCCCCGCCCAGCCGCCGACCCCGGACAGCACCGCAACATACTGCCGGCCGCCCTGCTCATAGGTCGTGACGTTGCCGATGATCCCCGACGGCGTCTTGAACTTGTACAGTTCCTTGCCCGTCTTGGCATCGACCGCCTTCAGGTAGCCTTCCAGCGTGCCGTAGAACACCACCCCGCCCGCGGTCGCCAGCGCGCCCGACCACACCGAGAACTGCTCCTTGTTCGACCACACGATCTTGCCGGTCTTGCCGTCCCAGGCGATGAAGTTGCCCATGTTGGTTTCACCGGGAGGCGGATACATCGACAGCGTCGCCCCGACATAGGGCTGGCCCGCCGTGTAGCTCACCTTGAACGGCTCGTAGTCCATGCAGACGTGGTTGGTCGGCACGTAGAACAGCTGGGTGTCCGGCGAATACGCCGCCGGCTGCTCGTCCTTGCTGCCCAGCGCCGCCGGGCAGATGCCCTTGACGTTGTGGTCCTCACCCGCCTTGTCGGTCGAGTACTGGTCGAGGACCTTCGGCCGGCCATAGGTCGGCGAGCTCTTGTTCATGTCGACGCCCGAAGTCCAGTTGACCTTCGGATCGTACTTTTCGGCAACCAGCAATTCGCCGGTGGCGCGGTCCAGCGTATAACCGAGCCCGTTACGGTCGAAATGGGTCAGCAGCTTGCGCGGCGCCCCGCCGACCTGCTGGTCGGACAGGATCATCTCGTTGATGCCGTCGTAATCCCATTCGTCATGCGGCGTCATCTGGTAGACCCATTTGGCCATGCCGGTGTCCGGATCGCGCGCCCAGATCGTCATCGACCATTTGTTGTCGCCCGGACGCTGCTTCGGATTCCAGGTCGAGGGATTGCCCGAACCGTAGTACATGAGGTTCAGAGCGGGGTCGTAGGAGATCCAGCCCCACGTCGCGCCGCCGCCGATCTTCCACTGATCGCCCTGCCAGGTCTTGAGGCTGGAATCCTTGCCGACCGGCTTGCCAAGTTCGGTGGTCTTCGCCCCATCGACCAGGATCTGGTCGTCCGGTCCTTCCGAATAGGCCCGCCAGACCTGCTTGCCGGTCTTGATGTCGTAGGCCGTCATGTGAGCCTGCACGCCAAACTCACCGCCGGAAATCCCGATCAGCACCTTGTCCTTGATCACCATCGGCGCCGAGGTGCCGGTGGCGCCCTTGCTCGGATCGCCGTTCTTGGCCGTCCATACCACCTTGCCGGTCTTGGCATCGAGCGCCACCAGCGTGGTGTCGGCCTGATGCAGGAAGATCTTGCCATCGCCATAGGCGACGCCGCGGTTGACCGTATCGCAGCACATCACCGGAATGACGTTGGGATCCTGCTTGGGCTCATACTTCCAGACGATCTTGTTGTCATGGGCAAGATCGAGCGCATAGACCGTGTTGGGGAACGGCGCATGCACATACATCATGTCGCCGATGATCAGCGGGCCACCCTCATGGCCGCGCAGCACGCCGGTCGAAAATGTCCAGGCCACCTGCAGCTTGCCCACATTGGCCGCCGTGATCTGATTGAGCTTCGAATACCGATGATTGGAATAGTCCCCGGTCGGCATCACCCATTCCTTCGGGTTCTGCGACATCTTGCTCAGTTCCTCATTGGCATTGGCGACGCCCGCGCCAAATGCCGCCAAGGCAAGACAGGTTGTTGCGAGTAGCACCTTGCGCATAACGAAACCTCCCATGTTGTGTTTTAGGTTTACTTATCGCTGGGCTTTGCTCGTCCAGCGCCCACTCTCGTATCGAAGATAAGCTTTGGCAGCGCCGTCACAGCCTCAGCGCTGCAAGACATTCAACGGAACGACAGACCGCTTCGGATCGCGAGCGTCCCGGTGCCCTATCTGTCAGCTGGGTTTGTGAACCAATGCCGTTGCGGCGGTTTCCTCCTCCCGGATATTAGCCTCGGGTTTGCGTCCAAAAGACGGTCCACGTGCTCTGTTCTATTTTTCGTGCATATCCCTACTCACTTCGGCGGGGGGAAGCTTGCCCAAGAGAGAAGGAGGTTTGCTCGTGAGCGAAACCAAACGAAATTTTCCGTTGCCAGCCAGCGATTTGAGGGACCGTTTGCCATCGGGCCTGCTTCCCCGGAGCCTCGCCGGAGCGGTCACCCTGACCCGCCAAAGGACAGGTTCCCCTTGACGATGTCCGAACTAAGTCCGAGGATTGGAACCACGCGGCTTCGACGATCGTTCTGAATAAGGCTAGTACCGCCTTACGGTGACCGATTACCCACCAGGCGTCATATTACTTACGATCTCGGTTCACTCATGTGGTTGGGTCATGTCAAACTCCGTGCATTCCCTTAGCACTTCCGGACTGACGCCCAAGAACCAGATCCAGTGCTGGACCGATGCGCTGACCGAACTTTGCGGCCAATTCGACGTCGATCCTCTCGACGCTTCGTCCCTCGAAGGACATATCAACTATACGACCGTGTCGCGGCTGAAGCTCTGCCAGATCGAAGTGAGCCAGCACCGCATCGCCCACCCGGTTTCGCGGGCGAGGGCGAGCGAGCACCCCTTCGTCAAGAT
Organism: uncultured Alphaproteobacteria bacterium; assembly: GCA_963742085.1. Classification (GTDB taxonomy): domain Bacteria; phylum Pseudomonadota; class Alphaproteobacteria; order Rhizobiales; family Xanthobacteraceae; genus Bradyrhizobium. Next base: position 212,593 of record CAVUKM010000015.1, read on the forward strand.
CCTGTTCCAGACATATGGCGTTTCGCGTTTCGAACAGAACGGCCGCCGCATTGAGCTGCTGCCGGGAGATTGTCTCGCCTATGATGTCTCCTGTCCGCATACCATCATCAGCCCTTCGCTGACGCGGCACGAGGTGGTCATCGTACCCACGGAATTACTGCAGGAACGCGGGTTCCATTCCGCGAAGCTTCCAGCCTGCAAAGTTTCGGCGCGCACGGGGACCGGCCGGATCGCGCGTGATTTCATGCATGCCGCTTTTGGCGAAGCTCCGAAACTGTCGCCGCACACCGCGCTCGGCGTGGCCGATACGCTGATCGACCTGTTGCTGCTGCCGCTTCGCGAGGCCGGTACGACCTTCGATCGCGGGGGGCCGGTGGCGCTATACGAGCGGGCTCAAGCCTTCATCCACGACCATTTGCGCGATCCCGATCTCAGCATCGACCAGATTTCGACGGCGTTGGGATGCACCAAACGCTACCTGCACATGCTGTTCAGCGACCGGGGCATGACCGTCAGCGACTATATCTGGCGAGCACGGCTGCTGAATTGCCGTCAGGAGCTTGAGACCCAGGGCTGCAAGACGATCACGGACGTGGCATTTTCGTGGGGCTTTTCGAGCTCGTCACATTTCAGCCGCGTGTTCAGGAATTACTTCGGGATAGCTCCCTCCACTGTCCAAAAAAGCGCGGCGCGGTAACCTGTCTCCGGCGTTTTTTGTCGGATATCCCGGCCCTGCACCCCACTTTGGCTTCCTGTATCAAGGGCGACCGCTTCCATGAGGCGTGCGCGATCCTCGTGGCTGAAACCAGGGTCCTGCGCGAGGCTGGCACGACCGGGCCTGCATTCGTAGGTCCCAGAGCGAGAAGCGTAGGTCCCAGAGCGAGAAGACTTTTCGTTGAATTGTCATCTCGCTCTATCTTTTTGTTTAAGCATGATCTCCGCGCAAACGCTTTCGCGTTTGTCGCGAGGGAAAACCGGAACCCCTTTTCCGGATCATGCTCTAGCGTCCCCTGAAGCGCGGCTTGCGCCGCTCCAGGAACGCAGCTACTCCCTCTTTGTGGTCATCGGTCAGGCTCGCGAGCGCGAACTGATCGACGTCCATGTGGCTGGCGAGATCGTCGAGCACGTGCGTCAAACGATTGATTGTCAGTTTGGTCATGGCGACCGACAGCGGCGGCTGCGCAGCCACCTTGGCTGCGAGTTTCATTGCAGCGTCGAACGCCGTGCCGGGATCAGCGACCTCCTCCACCAGACCCCATTCGTAAGCCTCCGCGGCGCTGATGCGCTGGTCCGCCAGGATCACGGCCTGTTTGGTGCGGGCCGGCCCCATCAAATGCAGCATGCGCGGGATGCTCTGCCAGCTCATATTCATGCCGAGCCCGATTTCAGGCACCCGCATATGGGCGTCGCTGGCCATCACGCGAAAATCCAGCGCCACCGCAAGCGCCACGCCGCCGCCAATGCAAAATCCTTCGATGGCGCCGATGGTGATCTGCTCCATCTCCTGCCAGGCGCGGCTCAGCCGCGGCCCGAGTTTCAGGTGCCGGCGCAATGAACCGATATCCATGGTTTTGCGCAATCGGCCCTCGGGATCCTTCAGATCGAAGCCGGCGCTGAACGCCTTGGACCCGCCGGCGAGCACGACGACCGAGGTGTCGGCGTCGTCCTCAAAACTGCACGCCGCATGGGTCAGTTGACGAAGTGCTTCCGGCGACAGCGCGTTGACGCCATCGCCGCGGTCAAATCTCACGACGGCGATGCGACCATCCGGACCCAGACCTTTTTCGATCGTGACAAACTCGGCCAAAGTTGGACCCCTCCCTGCTCGCCATTTTCCCCAACGATAGCGCAAAATTTGGAAAAATGGCGGGGCGGCTTGCTTCGGGCCTCCACCCTCGACATGTCCCGACCGTTGCGTCTATCTTTGGACCCATGAGCGAACACGACCATCACCACCACGACCATTCGGAACTGTCAGAGACGGAATTGCGCGTACGGGCGCTCGAGACCATCCTGACCGAGAAAGGCTACGTCGATCCGGCCGCGCTCGACGCCATCATCCAGGCCTACGAAACCAGGATCGGCCCGCACAACGGTGCTAGGGTTGTCGCCAAGGCGTGGTCCGATCCCGCCTTCAGGCAGCTCCTGTTGGAAGATGCCACCAAGGCCGTGGGCACGCTCGGTCACGTGAGTCGGGTCGGCGATCATCTCGTCGCCGTCGAGAACACGCCGCAGCGCCACAATATGGTCGTGTGCACGCTGTGCTCCTGCTACCCCTGGGAAATGCTGGGGCTGCCTCCGGTCTGGTACAAGGCCGCCCCCTACCGATCACGCGCGGTCAAGGACCCGCGCGGCGTCCTCGCCGATTTTGGCGTAAACCTGCCAAAGCAGACCGAGATAAGGGTGTGGGATTCGACCGCCGAGACCCGCTTCCTGGTGCTGCCGATGCGCCCCGAAGGCACCGAGGGCTGGAGCGAGCTGCAGCTCGCCGAGCTCGTGACGCGAGACTCGATGATCGGCACCGGGTTCCCCAAACCGCCGGGAGCACGATCGTGAATGGTGTGCATGACATGGGTGGCATGGACGGCTTCGGCAAGGTCGAGCCCGAGCCGAACGAACCGATGTTTCATACCGAGTGGGAAGGCCGAGTGCTCGCCATGGTACGCGCCATGGGAGCGGCCGGCGCATTCAACATCGACACCTCGCGCTTCTATCGGGAGACACTGCCGCCCGACGTCTATCTCGCGAGCTCGTATTACCAGAAATGGCTGCTCGGGCTCGAGGATCTCCTGGTCGACAAAGGCTACGTCTCGGTCTCGGAGGTTGCGGCCGGCCACGCGAAGGAGCCGGCGAAGCCCCTCAAACGTGGCAAGTTTACGGTCGCCGACGTCGAGCGCGTTATGGTGCGCGGCAAATTCGGGCGTAACGCATCCGCGCCGGCCAAATTCAAGCCGGGCGACCGCGTGCGCGCCAGGAACATGCATCCGGTCACGCACACGCGGCTGCCGCGTTACGCACGCGGCCATGTCGGCATGGTCGAGCGCAACCTCGGCTGCAACGTCTTTCCGGACTCGGCGGCGATGGAAGCCGGCGAGAATCCGCAATGGCTCTACACCGTCGTGTTTGACGGAACCGAGCTATGGGGTCCGGACGCCGATCCCGCATTGAAGATATCCATCGACGCGTTCGAACCGTATCTGGAGCGGGCATGACGGTCGGTGCCGCGGCGCGGGCGACCGACGCCCTCCCTGATATCCCCCGCGACGGCGAAGGACCGGTGTTCCGCGAGCCCTGGGAGGCGCAAGCGTTTGCGATGGCGCTCTCCCTGCATGAGCGCGGCCTGTTCACCTGGACCGAGTGGGCGGCCGCGCTTGCCGATGAAATCAAACGCGCGCAGGCGTGCGGCGATCCTGACGATGGTACGACCTATTACCGGCACTGGCTCGCGACACTTGAGAATCTGGTCGCGGCGAAGGGCGTCGCGGCGTTCGAAACCCTGCATCGCTACCGCGACGCCTGGGACCACGCCGCCGACCGTACGCCACACGGCTCGCCGATCGTGTTGCGGCCTGAGGATTTCGCCGGCCCAGGGACGCACCGATAATCGAAACTTGCGGGTGCGTCGGGGTTATCTGCCCCAATCGAACTTGTAGGCCAGGCCCGCCGTGGCCAGGTGCGTTTGCAGACGCAGGCTGTCGGTAACAGTCAGGCTACCATGCGCGCACGGCGCGAATCCACATGGGCGGACATCCGTATTCGTCCACGTGCCGAAGCCGGCATAGCGGTATTCCGCGCGGACGATCCAGTTGCCCCAAAGCATCATCTCGGCGCCGGCGCCGACCGTCCAGCCGAGCCGGGTGGTCGAGTCCGTGATCGACGCCGGGGTAAAGTTATCCAGCGGTAGCTGCGGTTGGGCGACTCCGCTGCCGCAGAAATTAGACGGCGCGAACGTCGGACAGGTCGAGGTCTGCTGGACATGCAGCCAAGCCGGGCCGCCGGCGCCGTAAACCAGGAAAGTCGGTGTGACGAGGAAGCCCAGGCGCGCCCGGATGCTGGCGTCCCAGGTGGTCTTCACGGAGAACGAGGTGTCGCCCTGGCCCTGGAAGAAGTTGGGGCTACCACCGGGGTACCAGACGCCGTTGAGAGACCGAGAGGCGTTGGCCCATCCCCAGTCGCCTTCGAGGCCCACGAGCCATTGCGGAGCGACTTGCCAATTGTAGCCGAGGTACGGGCTCAGGCGGAAAGCGGTATTGTCAAACAATTCGCCGCCGGGACAAGGGGCGGTGCCGGGTCCGCAGGTGGGCAGACCGGTCCAGTTGACCCCTGGCCTCACTCCGTCGCTTGTAAAGGCATTCGGTACGGAACCGTCCACGATGGAGGACCGCGTACCCACGCCGGCGCCGAGGTAAAGGCCGGACCACGATGCTACCGGCGCCGGCGCAGCCTTGTAGAATATCGGATCAGCTGCATAGGCATTCGAGGAGCCTGCGCCCCCGCCCCAATCAAATTTGTAGCCGAGGCCGAACGTTGCGGTATGGGTCCGCACGTGCACGGTGTCGGTGACGGTCAGCACCGCGGCCCCAAGGTTGCACCCCACGGTTCCTGGGTCGATGCAGGAGCGCACGTCGGTGGGCGACCACGTTCCGAAGTCAGCATAGCGGTATTCGGCCCGCGCGATCCAGTTGCCCCCCAACATCATCTCGGTGCCCGCGCCGGCCGTCCAGCCGAGCCGGGTGGTGGAGTCCGTGATCGACGCCGGACCGTTGGTCTGGCGAACGACTGCAGTATTGCCAATTGGAATTGTACCCGCGCCGCAGAAGGAAAATGGCGAGGTCGGACAATCCGAGGTCTGTTCAAGATGGATCCACGCCGGACCGCCGGTGGCATAGACCTGGAAAGTCGGCGTGACCAGGAAACCCAGGCGCGCACGGATGCTCGCATCCCAGCTGGTTTTCACGGAAAAGGAAGCATCACCCAATCCAGGCATCAGAGTCTGACTGCCGCCAGGATAGTACATCGCGCTCAGAGTCCGGGAAGCATTGGCCCATCCGAAGTCGCCTTCGATGCCCGCCAGCCATTTCGGGGCGAATTGCCAATTGTACCCGAGGTATGGGCTCAAGCGAAAAGCCGTGTTGTCAAGCGCTTCGCCCCCGGGACAGGGCCCAAGCGGACTGTTTCTGCAGCCCGGCGAGATCAGCAGATTCTGCGTTCCCTGAGAGGCACTGGTCACGGAGCTATCCACGACCGCCGAACGTGTCCCAACTCCTAGACCGGCATAAAACCCGCTCCAGGGCGCCGCCGTCGCGACAACTGGCTGCGCCTTATAGACCGGCATCGCCGTGTTGGCCGCATATCCCGGTGACGTCGGCTGCATCACGGTTCGGGGTGCTGGCGCGACCTGGGCCTCTTGCGAAGCCTCACGTGCGCGCAGTCGGACGTTTTCCCGGTAAAGGTGATCGCGCGCGTGCAATGCCGCGTTTTCTTCCTTCAAGCGCGCGATCTGTTGTTGGAGCTCTTCCAGAGTCGCCGGGGCGTTCGGGTTCGATGCGGTTTGTGCCTGCACTGCAAACGCGCAAGCCGCAGTCAGGCCTATCGCCATGACTGCTGAGAAGGCCAGTGAACTCAGCTTCATCGAACGCCCGCCATCCAGGGTGATGAGCCAAACTGCAAAAAAACGCCGGCGGCGAGCCCGACCGCTCCATCGCCAAGCTTGGCCCTGAGTGTTTTCTATTTATTTTGCAGGAGGCTAGGCTTTCCCGCACGCGAAATGTAGTGCAAATTGGCAACAGCCAACGTGAATTTGATGGTGACGCTTGCAAATCGCTCGCAATCCCCGCCGCTGATCGTTCACAAGTCGCGCACGCTAAGTCGCGCTCGCCGCATATTCCCGCCAGCCCCTGGCGCGCAGGACGCAGGCAGGGCACTCGCCGCAGCCGTAACCCCAATCATGCCGCACGCCGCGCTCACCGAGATAGCAGGTGTGGGAATGGTCGCGGATCAGGTCGACCAGCCCTGCCCCGCCCAGCTCATTCGCAAGCTTCCACGTAGAGGCCTTGTTCAGCCACATCAGCGGCGTGTGCAATTCGAACCTTTTGTTGATGCCGAGATTGATCGCCACCTGCAGCGCCCGGATGGTCTCGTCGCGGCAGTCCGGGTAACCGGAATAATCGGTCTCGCACATCCCGCCGATGATGTGGCTGATGCCGCGCCGGTAGGCGAGCGCGGCGGCGAAGGTCAGAAACACCAGGTTGCGGCCGGGTACGAAAGTATTGGGCAGGCCGTCCGCGCCCATCGCGAGCGCGACGTCGCGCGTCAGCGCGGTGTCGGAAATCTCAGCCAAGGTCGGAATCGCCAGCGTATGGCTCTCGCCGAGCTTCGCGGCCCAGTCCGCGCGCAATGATTTCATGCCTTCCAACAGACGCCCGCGGCACTCGAGCTCGATGGCATGACGCTGCCCGTAATCGAAGCCGAGCATTTCGACGCGCGCAAAACGCTCCAGCGCCCATGCAAGGCAGGTGGCTGAATCCTGCCCTCCGGAGAACAGTACCAGCGCAGTTTCGGATTGCATTCGATCGCTCATGGTCGGCCCCTTAGCACTCATCGATCCCCCGGCCAATCGGTGGAAATCACGACCATTCGGTTCGTTTCGCTGGGATAGACGCGCATCTTGCGGCATATAAGTCTGATCTCCTCAGACGTCGGTGCGCCATGACCCCTTCCCGCGATATTTCACGCCTGCTCGAAATCATGGCGGCGTTGCGAACGCCCGGCAGCGGCTGTCCCTGGGATCTCGAACAGGATTTTGCGACGATTGCACCCTACACCGTCGAGGAGGCCTATGAAGTCGCCGAAGCCATCGCGCGCGGCGATCTCGATGACCTGCGTGACGAACTCGGCGATCTGCTGCTGCAGGTGGTGTTCCATGCCCGCATGGCGGAGGAGCAGAACGCGTTTTCGTTTGGCGATGTGGTCGAGGCGATCACGCGCAAGATGATCCGCAGACACCCCCACGTCTTCGCCGACGAGAACGGCAACCTGACGCCGTCCGAGGTCAAGGGCGCGTGGGAGCGCATCAAGGCCGAGGAGAAGGCCGAGCGCGCCGCGCGGCGGCCGTCGGAAGAAACGGCATACAAATCGCTGTTGTCGGGCATCAAGGCCGGACAGCCTGCGCTGGCCCGCGCCTTGGAATTGCAGCGCAAGGCTTCGACCGTCGGCTTCGACTGGAACGACGCGCGCGCGGTGTTACGGAAGATTCACGAGGAAGCCGACGAGATCGAGGCGGCCCTCGATCGAGGCGATGCCGGCGAAGTCGCGGCAGAAACCGGCGACCTGCTGTTCGCACTGGTCAACCTGGCCCGGCATGCCGGGGTCGATCCGGAAATGTCTCTACGGGGCACCAACGCGAAATTCGAGCGTCGCTTCGGCTATATCGAGCGTGCGCTGGCGTCGCAGGGCCGCTCGCTCGAAAGCGCATCGCTTTCGGAAATGGATGCGCTGTGGGATGAGGCGAAGGGGAAAGAGTGATTTTCCCCTCAGGACGCGCCGGCGCATAGACCGGGAATACGACGGGTTTTTCACAGGGTATGCGGCACGGCGTCGAAGCGATTGACCACGATGTCGCGCTTGGTCTCGTCGACACGCACGGTCATGTCGAAGCGTCCGTCGTGCAGCTGCTTGTTGAGCACCTCGGCATTGCGATGCAGCCAGCTGATGCCTGCGCCGTCGGCGGCGTCGATCGACAGATCAAGCGTCATCCGCGTTGCCGCGAGCCTGTCTTCGATCGCTGCGAGCAGAGCGTCGATGCCCTCCCCGGTCTCGGCGGAAACCAGCAAGCAAGGGCGTTCCGGCGGGCGGCGGGCGGCTATATTCCGCAGGTTTTCGCGGCTCTCCGGTTCAAAGCGATCGATCTTGTTCCAGACCTCGAGAATGCGGGCGCCTGCATCAGTGTCGATGCCAAGCTGGTGCAGCACGGTATCGACGTCGTGCTGCTGCGCATCGGTGTCTTCATGCGAAATATCGCGAACGTGGAGAATGACGTCGGCTTCCAGCACCTCCTCCAGCGTCGCACGAAAGGCCGCAACCAGTTGGGTCGGCAGGTTGGATATGAAGCCGACCGTATCCGACAGCATCGCCTTGCCGCCATGTGGCAGGCTGAGCGCCCGCAACGTCGGATCGAGTGTTGCAAACAGCATATCCGCCGCCTGAACGTCGGCCCGGGTCAGCCGGTTGAACAGCGTCGATTTTCCGGCATTGGTGTAGCCGACCAGCGCCACCACGCGGTACGGCACCCGCTGCCGGCCGGCGCGATGCAGCCGCCGCGTCGCCTGAACCTTCTTGATTTCATTTTCGAGCCGGGTGATGCGCTCGCCAATCAGGCGACGGTCGGCCTCGATCTGGGTTTCTCCGGGGCCACCCATGAAACCGAAACCGCCGCGCTGACGCTCCAGGTGGGTCCACGACCGCACCAGGCGACTGCGTTGATAGTTCAAATGCGCCAGCTCGACCTGAAGCGCGCCCTCCCTGGTCTTGGCGCGACGGCCGAAGATTTCGAGGATGAGTCCGGTCCGGTCGAGAACCTTGGTGTTCCAGGCCTTCTCGAGATTGCGCTGCTGGATCGGCGACAACGCGCAGTCCATCACGACAAGTTCGATCTCGTGACCGGCGACGAGGCCGACGATCTCCTCGACCTTTCCCTTGCCGAGATACGTCGCGGGCCGGATCTGGCTCACCGGCGCGATCAGGGCTTCGGCGATGGTAAGATCGATGGCGCGCGCCAGTCCAACGGCTTCCTCAAGCCGTGCCTCCGCGCCGCGGATGGCATGGGAATCCGTTTGCGCGTTGGCTTCCCCACGGCGCATCCGTACGTAAGGGCCGATGACGATCACCCGCCCGGTTTGCTTGCCCGCCACCGACCGCGGACGGTCGGCATCCCCATCAGGATTTCGGGGTTCCAATCAGTTCACTCTCAAGCCGGCGCATCCTCGCCGCCTTCGAACAACTGGATCGGAGCGCCGGGCATGATGGTCGAAATCGCATGCTTGTAGACAAGCTGCGAGTGACCGTCGCGCCGCAGCAGCAGACAGAAATTGTCGAACCAGGTGACAATTCCCTGCAGCTTTACTCCATTGACCAGAAAGATCGTCAGTGGCGTCTTGGTCTTTCGAACGTGATTAAGGAAGGTGTCCTGTAGATTTTGTGCGCGGTCTGCCGCCATTGTTTTTGTCCCGCAGTCTTGTTTGCTTCTTTTTATTGAACCGATTGCTCTCTAGTGGAGCGTCCCGGTTGCCGGCACCCCTGAGATCCCCCTCCGGGGAGCCCGACCGTACGATTAGAAGGCAGGCTTGGTTTTTAGGCAAGCAAGTTCGCGCGTCGCCTCGCCGAACAGATACCCAATTCACCGTAAAATCCCGGAAAGCGATGGAATTTCCAATGGTGGATGAGCAAACCGCCCCACGGCCGGTGCTCAACCCACGCCGAGGGCCTTCAGCTTCCGATGCAGGGCCGAACGCTCCATGCCGACAAATTCCGCGGTACGAGAGATATTGCCGGAGAAACGGCTGATCTGGGCCATCAGGTAGTCGCGCTCGAACACTTCCCGTGCCTCCCGGAGCGGCAGGCCCATGATATGTTCGCCGTTGTTACTGGTCGGCATGGCCGGCACCATCGAGCCCACGTCCTGCGGCAGCATATCGGCGGTGATGATGACTTCCGGACCACCGCCGGCCAGAATCATCACCCGCTCGACATTGTTACGAAGCTGCCGGACGTTTCCCGGCCAGACATGCGATTGCAAAACGGCCATCGCGTCCTGGCCGATCTGGCGCTTCGGAAGGCCCGTCGCAACCGAAATCTGATCCATGAAGTAGTCGATCAGCTCCGGAATATCCTCGCGGCGCTCCGACAGCGGCGGGACACGTATCGGCACGACCGACAACCGGTGATAGAGGTCCTCCCGGAACCGGCCGGCGACGATCTCCTCTTCCAGATTGCGGGCGGTCGAGGAGATAATGCGAACGTCGACGCTGATCTTGGTGGTGCCCCCTTGCCGCTGGAACGTCTGATCCACCAAAACGCGCAGGATCTTGTTCTGGGTTTCGCGCGGCATGTCGCCGATTTCATCGACGAACAGGGTGCCGCCGTGGGCTTCCTCCAGCGCACCGGCCTTGCGAGGTTGTTCACCGTTCGATGGCTCGACGCCAAACAGCTCGACTTCCATGCGTTCCGGGGTAATGGCCGCGGCGTTGATGACGACGAAAGGTCCGTCGGCACGGCTGGACGCATTGTGCAGCGTGCGCGCCGCCAATTCCTTGCCGGAACCCGAGGGACCCACGATCAGAATGCGGCTATTGGCCTTGGCGGCCCGTTCAATCGTCTGGCGCAGCTGGTTCATGCAAGCCGAGTGGCCGGTCAGGGTACTCGCGGCCGGCGCAAGCTGCTTGAGTTCCCTCACCTCGCGCTTCAGGCGCGACGTCTCCAGCGCGCGCGTCGCGACCAGAATCAGCCGGTCGGACTTGAACGGCTTCTCGATGAAGTCGTAGGCGCCGCGCTTGATGGCTGCGACAGCGGTTTCGATATTGCCGTGGCCCGAAATCATCACGACCGGAAGATCGGCATGGTCGCGCTTGATCTGCTCCAGCAACTGCAATCCATCGAGCTTGCTGCCCTGCAGCCAGATGTCCAGAAACACCAGATTCGGCCGACGATTCGCGATTTCCGCCAGGGCTGAATCACTGTCACGCGCGGTTCGCGTGGTGAACCCCTCGTCGTCAAGAATCCCCGCAACCAGATCACGAATGTCGGCTTCGTCATCGACAATCAAAATATCACTTGCCATGGGTCGCGCCTGTCTTGTCAGTTGCCTGTTGCGGCTTCGATTTTTATCTGTCGGTTAGTCATGTCGGCCGGCTCGGCGGTTTCAGGTGCCGGGGATTTTGTTTCGGGAGCCGGTTCTTTCGCTTCCACATTCGATGGGTGACCGGACACCGCAAATCGCAACCGCATCCAGGCTCCCCGCGCGCCCGGCCGGATCTCCGAGGCGTCATGGAGTTCGATTCGTCCGCCGTGGTCCTCCAGAACGCGCCCGACAATCGCCAGCCCGAGGCCAGTGCCCTTTTCGCGGGTCGTAACATAGGGCTCGAGCAGGCGAGCGCGGCTCACCTTGGGAAGGCCAATACCGTTGTCAATGACGTCGATCACAATGTCGTCGTTTTCGCGCGCGGCAATGACGTCGATACGACCCTTGCCAAGCTCATTCGCCGGGACGGCCTCGATGGCCTCCGTCGCGTTCTTGATGATGTTGGTCAGTGCCTGTGAAATAAGCCGGCGGTCAAACTGCGCCCGTATCGGCTCGTCCCTGATCTCGGCGCCGATATCGACGTCGGGATGGCCAACCCGCATCAGGAATACGGCCTGGCGCACGGTGTCGGCGACGTCTTCGCCCTCGATGACGGGCTTCGGCATCCGCGCGAAGCGCGAGAATTCGTCGACCATCCGCCTGATATCATCGACCTGACGCACGATCGTCTCGGTGCACTGTTCGAACACGGCCTTGTCCTCAGTGATCACTTTGCCGAATTTGCGGCGAATGCGTTCGGCCGAAAGCTGGATCGGGGTCAGAGGATTCTTGATTTCGTGCGCGATGCGACGCGCAACGTCGGCCCATGCGGAGGTCCGCTGCGCGGATACGAGCTCCGTGATATCGTCAAGCGTGATGATGTAGCTGTCACGCGTCTGGCTGGTCTGCTCGGCGGTGACGCGAACCGAAAGATTGCGTTCATTGCCCTCGCGATTGATCGTGATCTGGCCCTGCACCAGCCGCTGCGTGCTCTCGCGCGCGGTTTTCATCATTTCGTCAAGCTCAGGCAGCACGTCGGACAGCGGATGATCGAGCGTTTCCGATTCGGCGTGACCGATCAGCTTTTCGGCGGAGCGATTGAGAATACCGACGCTGCCTGAGGCATCCACGCCGATAATGCCGGCGCTCGCCGACGACAATACCGCCTCGATAAACCGGCGCCGGCTGTCGATAAGGTCGCTGGCGCTCACCAGTTCGTCGCGCTGGGTGCGCAACTCCTGCGTCATCTTGTTGAAGGTCTCGCCGAGTTGCGCCAGATCGCCCTCCGAGCGGAGCACCGGTACCTGCACGTGGAGGTCGCCGGTCGAGACCATGTTGGCGGCACTCATCAACCGGCGTATCGGGGCGACCAGCCAATTGGCGAAGTTCAGCCCGATCAGAACGGAAGCCATCAGGATGGTCAGTGCGATCACCGCAAACATCAGCGCGAAGTTCACCTGAAGGCCGAGGCGGCGCGATTCTATTTCGGCATATTCAGCGACACCGATCTCGGTTTGCTTGAGTTGTGCGACCACGCCTGGATCAAGTGGGCGCGCCACATAAAGGAAGGTGTCGTTGAACGCCCGCAGCCGGATCACGGCCGCGACGTAGTTTTCTTCGGGGATCACCGAGATTTCCGGCTCGGTTTCGTTGACATGGCTGAGGACTTCCGGCGGCGGCGCAGCGAAATTCAGCTTGATGCCGGTTTCCGCCGTCTCCAGAATATTGCGATCCCTGTCGATCATCATGGCGCTCGGCAGATTGCGCGCGACGGCGCTCGCGCTCAGCAACTGGCGAAAGGTTCCACGATCCTGATCGTATAGCGGCCGGGCGCGGGCGAGATCGCTGGCCATTCCCAGAATGTCGCCATGAATGAGCTGCGCGTGTTCGTTCATATAGGCGCGCGCGATGCTCAACGAGTTCTGTATCACCTCGCGCGTCGGCCCCGAAAACAGCCGGTCGAGGCCACGGTCGAGGCTCATATTGGCGATGACCGCCACCAGTACCGCCGGCAGGACCGCGATGACGGAGAACAGGCTGACGATCTGGATGTGCAGCCGCGCCGCCGCCCGCCCGCGGCGCCGGGCCTGCATCACCTGCCAGACTTCGCGGAAGATGATGCCGACCAGCACCAGGATGGTCGCCGCGTTGATCAGGATGAACGAATAGACCACGGCCGGCGTCGGCTCGATGCGGGTCAGACCCGTGAGCACCACGAAGGTAAGGAAGGCCGACAGGAGCGCGAGGCCGACCGCAAACGGCGCCAGAAACCGCCGCAGGGTTGACCCCTTCGGTTCAGCGAGCGACGGGTCGAACTGTGCGGCCGAGGTGTCTGCGCTGGTCATTCCGGCAATGGGTGAACTGAAGGCAATGGCGTCCGCGGGGTCGGACTGATGCATTCATACCACAATGTTGCCAAATTGCGACAATTCCGCGGCGTTCATCCAAAGCACCCGGGGCGAAACCGGGCCGCAGGGAGGGGCCGGCGGGCCATTCCGGCCTCGCCAGTCCTCAATTGCCGCTGCGGTAAACCTGAATGTCCAGGTCCCGGATCTTCTTGCGCAGCGTATTCCGGTTGAGACCCAGGAGGTCGGCCGCCCGGATTTGATTGCCACGGGTCGCCGCCAGCGCCGCCGTGAGTAGCGGCACCTCGATTTCCTTCAGGATCCGGTGATAGAGGCCCGGCGGCGGCACGCCGTTGGGAAACCCCGAAAAATGCGACGACAGGTAGGCTTCGACCGCGCCGCCGAGGTTGTCGACGCCGTGGTGGGCGTTGCCCCCCGACGTCACAGCCGGAGGCGCCAGCTCGCCGTCTATGACCGATCCCGTGATGACGTCCTGCGGATATAGCGCCGCCAGCCGGCGCGCCAGGTTTTCAAGCTCGCGCACATTGCCCGGCCAGCGATGCTGCTTCATGCGTTCCAGCGCGAGTGCGTCGAGCTTCTTCGGCGGCAATCCGTCTTTCTCGGCCAGCGCAAAGAAATGCCGGATCAAGTCGGGTAGATCCTCGATCCGCTCGCGCAGCGGGGGAAGCCGCAACGGCACGACGTTCAGGCGGAAGAACAGGTCCTCGCGAAACAGGCCCTGTTGAATGAGGATGCGCAGATCCTTGTTGCTCGCCGCGACAATGCGCACATCGGTCTTGATCGGCGTACGGCCGCCGACGGTTGTGTATTCGCCCTGCTGAAGTACCCGCAGCAGTCTGGTTTGCGCTTCCATAGGCATGTCGCCGATTTCGTCGAGGAACAGCGTGCCGCCCTCCGCCTGCTCGAACCGGCCGGATGCGCGTGTATTGGCACCGGTGAATGCGCCGCGTTCATGACCGAACAGTTCCGACTCGATGAGGTCGCGCGGGATTGCCGCCATGTTGACCGCGACGAACGGCCCATTGCGCCGCTTGCCGTAGTCGTGCAGCGCGCGCGCAACCAACTCCTTGCCGGTTCCGGACTCGCCGGAAATCATCACCGTCAGATCGGTCTGCATCAGCCGCGCCAGCACGCGGTAGATTTCCTGCATCGCCGGTGAACGGCCGACCAGCGGTATGGAGTCGAATTCGGATTCGTCGACGCTGTTGGCTACCCGCTCCTTCGGCTCCGCCAGCGCGCGACCGACGATCGCGATCAGTTCCTTCAGATCGAACGGCTTCGGCAGATATTCATAGGCACCTCGTTCGGAGGCGCGGATCGCCGTCATGAAGGTGTTCTGGGCGCTCATCACGATCACGGGAAGATTCGGCCGCATCTTCTTGATCCGCGGCAGCAGGTCGAACGCGTTCTCGTCCGGCATCACCACGTCGGTGATCACCAGATCGCCTTCGCCCTGGCTAACCCAGCGCCACAACGTCGCCGCGTTCCCTGTCAGTCGCACCTCGTACCCGGCGCGCGAAAGCGCCTGATTGAGAACCGTGCGGATGGCTGTGTCGTCGTCAGCAACAAGTATGCTACCTGCGGGCATCGTTATTCCTCATCTTGAGTTCTGTGAGGTGTGCAACGGCGTCCCGGAAACGTCATCGCGGTCACTTTGATCGAAATTTTTTATGGTATTGAACATCGGCAACAGCACTCGGAAGGTTGTCTTTCGCGGTTGGGATTCGCATTCGATGATGCCGCCGTGATCGCCGACGATCTTGGCCACCAGCGCGAGACCCAGTCCGCTGCCCGTCGGCTTGGTCGTGACAAACGGGTCGAACAGGTTCGGCAGCAGGTCCTCCGGTACGCCGGGACCGTTATCCTTGACGCAGAATTCCAGCGGTAACGAGACCCGCGATTTCTTCCCCGGCACCGACAGGCGCACGCCCGGACGGAATGCGGTGGTGAGCTGGATCTCGGCGTCGCTGCCAAGATCGGCCACCGCCTCGGCGGCGTTCTTCACCAGATTGAGAAACACCTGGATCAACTGGTCCTGATTGGCGAGCACCGGCGGCAGCGATGGATCATAATCTTCGACGAAGCGGACGTTGCGGGCGAAGCCCGATTGCGCCAGCCGCTTGACGTGATCGAGCACCGAATGGATGTTGACGGGACCACGCGCCACCGGCCGGTCATCGCCGAACACTTCCATGCGGTCGACCAGCGTGACGATTCGGTCCGCCTCATCGCAGATCAGCCGCGTCAGCATCCGGTCTTCGGGCGACGCCGCCTGCTCCAGCAACTGCGCCGCACCGCGGATGCCCGACAGCGGGTTCTTGATTTCATGCGCCAGCATCGCGGCCAGCGCAATCACCGAGCGCGCCGCACTCCGATGCGTCAGTTGCCGATCCATCTTGTCGGCAATGGTGCGCTCTTGCAGCATCACGACGATATGGCCGGGCCGTTCGGTGAGCGGCGCAACGTGAAGGTCGACGAGACGATCGCCACCCGTCCGCGGCGTACCCAGGTCAACCTTGTACTCGTTGACCGGCGAGGCGCTCGAACGCACCTGATCGATTAGCGCCAGCAACGGGCTTCCGAAAGGCACCAATTCCTTCAACGACTGACGTTGCAGAAATTGCGTGGAAATTTCGAAAAACAATTCGGCTGCCATATTCGCGTCGACGATCCGGCCATCGGGCGCAACCAGCAGCACGGGATTTGGCAACGCGTTGAGGATGGCATCGGCCTCGGATGGCGCGGGACGGCGATGTTCTGCGGCCGAAGTCATGCAGCAGCGCTCCACGCAAAGTCGTCAAAAGCATCCTGCAGGGATCGATGCACGAGGCGCGGGTCGTCCGACGTCAGTATCCTGTCGCGCCAACCCTTGAGCTTCGTTGCCGGCGTCCGGCTGTATTGAGCCGCGATCTGCAGGGCCCAACCGAGATGCTTGCGCGCATGGCGCAGGCCGACGCGCAGACCGTAATGGCTGCAAACCTCGTCATAGAGCGCGCGGACATATTTGAGCTGCTCCGCCAGCGTCGGCACGGGTTCCGCGACGCCGGTTTCGATGCGGCGCCCGATCTGGCCGGGCAACCATGGCTGGCCCTGGGCGCCGCGGCCTATCATGACCGCATCGGCGCCCGACATTTCGAGCGCGGCAACCGCCTTCTCGAACGAGGTGATGTCGCCGTTGACGACGAGCGGAACGTGAATGGCGTCCCTGACTGCGCGAACCGCCCGCCAATCGGCTTGGCCGTTGTAGAACTGGCAGCGGGTACGGCCATGCACCGAAATCAGCTGCACACCTGCGGCCTCGGCGCGGCGCGCCAATTCCGGTGCGTTGACGGAGCGATCGTCCCAGCCGAGCCGCATTTTCAGCGTCACCGGCACCTTCACCGCGGATATTGTCGCCTCGATCAGGCTGACAGCGTGATCAAGATCGCGCATCAACGCCGAACCGGACTGACCGCCGGTCACATGGCGCGCGGGACACCCCATATTGATATCGATGATTTCGGCCCCAGCCGCTTCGGCGACCCGGGCGCCTTCAGCCATCCACCTCGCCTCGCAGCCCGCGAGCTGAACAACGTGGGGACCTATTCCCGCGGCCTCGCACCGCAACCGCGACATGGGTCGGCCTTTGACGAGATCATCGCTGGCGGTCATCTCAGAAACGACGAGTCCGGCCCCGAGTGCCGCCGTCAGGCGTCGAAAGGGGGCATCCGTGACGCCGGACATGGGCGCAAGAAGAACCCGATTGGCGATCTGAATATCGCCGATTTTCAATGGTTTAAGACGTAAATCTTCCGAACCGGTCACGGATTTCCCGTTGTTTCGGCAAATGCCTCATCGCACCTGCCGGAACCCATCTTGCGCACAAATGTTGTGCAGTCAAGTTTCATGCCTACAGTTTAGACAGATCTGGCGATCTTGCAAGTGCACTGCAACAAAATATGCTTTTCCCCACAGCTCATGGGAATCGTTCTGTTTTCGCAGCGTGAGCATGATAAGGGCAGAGCGTCAGCCTCCCCTTCAGCATCGCATTTGCCTGTATCGAACCCCATGCCGAAATCTCAGCGGACTGCAGCCATCCTCGTCGCAGCCGGACGCGGTCTTCGTGCCGGAGCGGGAGGACCGAAGCAGTACCGCTCGATCGGCGGGCAGACCGTAATTTTCCGCGCGATGGAGCCGTTCTGCCGGCATTCCCAGGTAGAGGCCGTGCAACCGGTTTTGAATCCCGACGACATCGCGATGTTCAACGAGGCCGTGCGCGAACTGCGATACGAGCCCCCCGCAAACGGCGGGGCGACGCGCCAGGCATCGGTGCACGCCGGACTGGAGGCGCTCGCTTCCCGACGGCCTGATGTCGTCCTGATTCATGATGCGGCGCGGCCTTTCGTTTCAGCGGCGCTGATTTCGCGCGCGATCAATGCAGCTGCCGCTACGGGCGCGGCCATTCCGACGATACCGGTCGCTGACACGATCAAGCTGGTTGGCGGAAGCGGAAACGTCGAGGCGACGCCG
This sequence comes from uncultured Alphaproteobacteria bacterium, assembly GCA_963742085.1. Lineage (GTDB taxonomy): Bacteria > Pseudomonadota > Alphaproteobacteria > Rhizobiales > Xanthobacteraceae > Bradyrhizobium. Next base: position 230,302 of record CAVUKM010000015.1, read on the forward strand.
GAGCGCGCCCGGCTGAGAATCGCACAAACCCCGCAGGCGTTCCGCTTTGATGTTATTCTCGATGCCCATCGCCGCGCTGCGCGCGAGGGCCGCAGCGATTTCACCGACGACGCAGCGCTCGCGGAATGGGCGGGATTGACGGTGGCGACTTTTGAAGGCGATGCTGCAAACATGAAACTGACGACACCGGAAGATTTCGTCCGCGAGGAAGCCCGCCTCGCCAGCCAGCTCGGCGATGTCAGAACCGGAACGGGCTACGACGTTCACGCCTTCGGCGACGGCGATCACCTCATGATCTGCGGCGTCCGCGTGCCGCACAGCCGCGGATTCCTCGCTCATTCCGACGGTGACGTCGGCCTTCATGCGCTGGTCGATGCCATCCTCGGCGCGCTGGCGGACGGCGATATCGGCTCGCATTTTCCGCCCAGCGACATGAAATGGAAAGGCGCCGCATCGGATAAATTCCTGAAATACGCAGTCGATCGCGTCACCGCGCGCGGCGGCCGCATCGCCAATCTGGAAGTGACGCTGATCTGCGAGCGCCCGAAGATCGGCCCCTTGCGCGATGCCATGCGCGCGCGCATTGCCGAGATCACCGGACTGAACATCACGCGCGTTGCCGTGAAAGCGACCACCAGCGAACGTCTCGGCTTCACCGGCCGCGAGGAGGGCATCGCCGCGACGGCTTGCGCCACCATTCGCCTGCCGTGGGATGACAAGGGTCGGGACGACAAAGGTTGGGGCGACTAAAATGAGTGGCAGCGACGCCCGCGCCCTCTCCCGCTCGCTGCTTGATCTTTGCCGGATGCGCAAGCTCACCATCGCCACCGCCGAATCCTGCACCGGCGGTCTGGTCGCCGGCGCGCTCACCGATATTCCCGGCTCCTCGGATGTGATCGACCGCGGCTTTGTCACTTATTCCAATGAAGCCAAGCGCGCGATGCTCGGGGTCAAGGCCACGACGCTTCTGACCTTCGGCGCGGTCAGCAAGGAAACCGCGACCGCGATGGCCATCGGTGCGCTGGAGCGAGCGGGCGTCGATCTCGCCGTGTCCATCACCGGCATCGCCGGCCCGGGAGGTGCCACGCCGGGCAAGCCGGTGGGTCTGGTCCATTTCGCTGTCGCCGCCCGCGACGGCAGAATTCTGCATCGCGAATGCCGCTTCGGCGCAATCGGTCGCAGCGCCGTACGGCAGCGCTCGGTGGTGGAAGCCTTGCGCATGCTGATGGAGCTGGCGCGCGGGCCCCAGGTAACCGCAAAACCGCGCCGCCAGGCGATCAGCCGGGTCCACCCTCGCCTGGCGCGAACGTCGCGCCGCAGCGCGATCAAGCGGCGGCGGCCGCCGCGGGCATAGATAGGGAAGCCGCGCGACAGGGACTCACGATGCCGTCGTGCCGATGAGTCCGGGCCGGCCGTAAATCATGTCCGCGCGCTTTTCGAACGCTGCGGCAAAGCGCTGGAATGCGGCGTCGAACATGGCGCCCATCAGCACCGCCAGCATCCGGCTCCTGAATTCGTAGGCGAGGTAGAACCCGACATCGCAGGACTTGTCCGACTTCGGCTCGAACGTCCAGCGGTTCTCGAGGCTGCTGAAAGGTCCTTGCAGGTACTCGACCAGTATTTTCAGATTGGGACGATCCAGTGTCACCCGGCTGGTGAAGGCTTCGCGCACCAGCTTGAACGATACCGTCATGTCGGCGACCACGATTTCGGTGCCATCGGACCTCGGCGTGCGCTGCCGTATTTTCAACGAGCGGCACAGCGGCACGAATTCGGGGTAGCGCTCGACGTCGGCGACCAGGTCGAACATCTGCGGAGCGCTGTGGTTGACCCGGCGCCTGGAGTTGAATTTTGGCATCGCCTTCGCTCAGCGGGATTTCGCGGCGCGTGCCGCCTGCAATCTGGCGAAATCGTCGCCGGCGTGATGCGATGAACGGGTCAGCGGGCTCGCCGACACCATCAGGAACCCCTTGGTATAGGCAACCTTCTCGTAGCCCGCGAACTCATCCGGGGTCACATAACGCATCACGGCATGATGCTTTCGGGTCGGCTGCAGATACTGGCCGATCGTCAGAAAATCGACATCCGCCGAGCGGAGGTCGTCCATCACCTGCAGCACCTCGTGGCGCTCTTCGCCAAGTCCGACCATGATGCCCGATTTGGTGAAGATCGTCGGATCGATTTCCTTGACCCGCTGCAACAACCGGATGGAATGGAAATAGCGAGCGCCTGGGCGTACGCTCAGATAGCGCGACGGCACCGTTTCGAGGTTGTGGTTGAACACGTCGGGTTTCGCCGCCACGACGACTTCGAGCGCGCCGTCCTTGCGCAGGAAATCCGGCGTCAGGATCTCGATCGTCGTGGCCGGACAGCGCGAGCGGATAGCGCGAATGGTCTGGGCGAAATGCTCGGCGCCGCCGTCGGCGAGATCGTCGCGATCAACCGAAGTGACGACGACATGGGCGAGCCCGAGCTTGAAGGTCGCTTCCGCGACATGCTCCGGCTCGCTCGCGTCGAGTCCACCGGGCATGCCGGTCTTGACGTTGCAGAACGCGCAGGCACGGGTGCAGGTGTCGCCCATGATCATGAAGGTGGCGTGCTTCTTGTCCCAGCACTCGCCGATATTCGGACAGCCCGCCTCCTCGCACACCGTGACGAGGCCGTTTTCCTTCACGATGTTGCGGGTATCGGCATAGCCGCGCGTGGTCGGCGCGCGCACGCGAATCCAGTCCGGCTTCGGCGGCGAAAACGCGTCCGGCCGGTTCACCTTTTCCGGGTGACGCGGGCGTAGCGGGGTGGCTGAAACGGTATCGACGACGACGACCATGGAGAATCCGTATTTGACCAAGCCTCTCTCTAGCTAATCCGGTGGACCGGGAACCGCAACCGCTCGCCTTGGCCTGTTTTCGGTCTTAGCATACCGGCCCGAAATGGCCCAAAACCGAACCCCGACCGCGCAACTACCCGGCAAACCGCTCAAACCTGCGTTCTTCGCCCGCAGCGTGCACGAGGTCGCGCCCGACCTGATCGGGACGACGATGCTGGTGAACGGCGTCGGCGGCATCATTGTCGAGGTCGAGGCCTATCATCACACGGAGCCTGCCGCGCACTCCTTCCGGGGACCGACAGCGCGAAACGCCGTCATGTTCGGCCCGCCCGGCTTTGCCTACGTCTATCGTTCCTACGGCATCCACTGGTGCGTCAATTTCGTTTGCGAAAAGGCGGGCTCCGCCAGCGCCGTGCTGATCCGCGCGCTGGAACCGACCCACGGCATTGCGGCGATGCGGCGACGGCGACACCTGGTCGACGAACGATCGCTGTGCTCGGGTCCGGGCAAGCTGACGGAGGCGCTTGGGATCACCGGCAGGCACAACGGGCTCGCGCTCGATGCGCCGCCGATCGCGCTGCACGCGCGGACGACCAGGCCGGAGATCGTCGCAGGCGTGCGGATCGGCATTACGAAAGCGGTCGAATTGCCCTGGCGATACGGATTGAAGGGCTCGAAATTCCTGAGCAAGCCGTTTTGACGTTCGCAGCCTGATACCGTCATTGCGAGCCATCGGGCGGCGCTACGCGCGACCCGTTGGCTCCCTTGCGCAAACGCCTTGCGTTTGTCGCAGGCAATGACGGCTAACGAACATAGTTTCGCGTCCCCGCAGCGCAATGCGCCCGAGTTGTACATGAATCTTCCGCCCAAAGAGGGCGTGGGGAATGCCGGGCGCCCGATGCACCCGCAGCCTCGTGTGCAGTGTGTTGGTAGCACACGAGTGTAGTCACCACGGTCGCGCCGGGATCACCCGGCATTCCCGCACGCGGATGGTTTTAACGGTTTCCTTCGCGCTCTCCCCGGTGACCGGGCTTTCTTGCCACCGTCGCCTGCAGGTCACTACCTGCAAGCTTGACGCCAGCGTCGGGGCGTCAGGACCACACGACTTCGCCGTCCGCGACCCGTCAACGCCAAAGGTGACAGCGGGCTTTGTGCAAGTCCGCCGAAGCCTCAGCGAAGGCGGAAGCAGCGCTCTCGTCTCCAGCGCCACCCGCGTCCACCGCATCCCCTCCCGCGTTGATGACGTTGCGCAACGCCCCTCTTTCGGGACAGGACGGCGCGAGTTGTAGAAATGATTTGCCCGACGCACCAAGCAAAATATTTCCGCAGCGGGCACTGGACAGGGAAATTTAGCAGGACGAGCTGATTTGCCCGTCGGGCCGGGTTGCAAGTGCGTCTCGGTTAGAGCGAACAGCTCCGGCCCATGCCGACCGGCAAAACCGGACAACCAGCATGTCCGATTACTCCGTAACCGGACATGCCGCAGACATGTGAAAATCGACGTGAATGACCCAGCCTGTGTGAAAACGTGATTTTTTGGGCAGGCAAACTCGACATGGTGACGCCGGGCTTGGCTCAGGCCCGGATCGCCTCCATCAAACCACCCACGCCCAGAATGCTGATTACCCTTTTCATGTTGTAGGCCAGGACGTGTAGCGCCATTTCGGTGCCGACATTCTTGAGCGTTTTCATCTGGAAGTGCGTGGCTCCCATCCAGGACTTTATCGTACCGAAGGGGTGCTCGACAGTTTGGCGGCGCTCTCGCATCTTAACCGGGTTCCGATCGAGCCGCGCTTGCACAGCCTCAAGGACGGCTTCGTGCTCCCATCGTGAGATCCGCCGCTCCTTGCCCGTTGTGCACTTGCTCTTCAGCGCGCAGGCCTGACAGGCAGTGGTCCAATAGCGACGTAGTGTTTTGCCCTCTTCCTCATTGGTGTAGTGATAGGTTAGCTGCTCGCCAGCAGGGCAAAGATAAACGTCGTCTGCGACGATATAGACGAAGTCCTGCTTGCCGAAGCGGCCTTTCGCCAGAAGACCCGAGGTCATCGGCTTCGGCAGGTAAACTGTGATGCCGTTTTGCTCGCAGGCCACAATTTCCTCGCCGCTATAGTATCCGCGATCGGCTACAGCCTCGATGGCTTCAGAACCAATCGCTGCACGCGCCTGCTCAGACATACGGGACAGCTGGCTCCGGTCAGAACCAACATTGGTGACCTCATGGGTAACGATGAGATGATGCTTGATGTCGACGGCACTTTGCACATTGTACCCGACCATCCCGCTGCCTCGGCCACTTGTGGCCATCGAACGAGCATCGGGATCGGTCAGGGATATCTGCTTGTCCTCAGTCTGCATCATCTCACTGTTTAGAGCGTTCAGGCGTTGAATCTCCTGGCGTAGCGCCGCAATCTTCTCGTTGAGCCGGGTGATCTTGGCTTCGGGTACCGCTTCCCCCTGACGGTCGGCGCTGTCGAGCTGCGAGAGATAGCGGGCAATGCTCTCGTCAATCTGCGCCAGACGGCGCTGCATCTTGGCCTGGGTGAAGTTCCGATCCCGCGTGTTGACGGCCTTGAACTTGCTGCCGTCGATCGCAACGCTCGCTTCGCTGAACAGTTCAAGACGGCGGCACAGCACCACGAACTCACGGCAAACCCGGCGGATGGCCTCGCCGTTGTCCTTGCGGAAGTCGGCTATGGTCTTGAAGTCCGGCATCAGGCGCCCGGTCAGCCAAACCAGTTCGATGTTGCGCTGACATTCCCGTTCCAGGCGCCGGCTCGATTGCACCCGATTGAGGTATCCGTAGACGTAAATCTTCAACAGCGTCGCCGGATGATAGGCTGGCCTTCCTGTTGCCTCCGGCTCAACACCGCCGAAACCCAGCCCCGCCAGGTCAAGCTCATCGACAAAGACATCGACCGCCCGGACCGGATTGTCCCCGCCCAAATAGTCGTCCAATCGCTCGGGAAACAACGTGCTCTGACTGCGATCATCGCCAACGACAAAGCGCGTCATCGAATCCTCCCGGCAAATCACCGAGGAATCATATCATTGAGGCGCGTTTTCACACAGGCTGACCCCTAACGGACATTTGCTACCAGCGTTTCGATGCTCCCTAGCGTCTATTCACGCGATATTTCCCTTTGACCTAGGTCAAACTCGACTTAGCACCCAGATGTACGATTTTATCGCTTGTGGCGGGTAATCGCGCGCACACTATCGCGCTAAATCTGTTGGCCTCGGTCGTAACGCACAACACACAGACAAATTGGAAAATCGATTGGCTTGCAGCATTATCTTCATGCGGGCAGCAATGCCGGTTCATCGAAAGCAATCTTTGATACGCAGAAAGACACTGCCGGTCCGACTGTCGAACCTTGCTGTGTTGAGATGGCTGATCGTGGCCGCCGGCCTGGTGCTGTTGGCTCCCCATCAGGCGATTGCCCTCGATCAGGTGTCGCTGCAGCTTAAGTGGAAGCATCAGTTTCAATTCGCCGGCTACTACGCGGCGCTTGAGCAGGGCTTTTATCGCGATGCTGGCCTCGACGTTACTATCCGCGAGGGCGGTCCCGGTATCGACGTTGTCGAAGCGATAGCCAGCGGCAACGCGAATTTCGGCGTCTGCAGCGCCAGTGTTCTTCGTGAATGGACGCTTAATCGCCGGCTGGTCGTGTTGGCAGCCATCTTCCAGCACTCCCCGGTCGTCATTCTGGTGCCTCGCCGGGCCGACATCACCAGCGTATCGGATTTGCGCGGCCGAACGCTCATGGACTCTCCGGGCAGCGATGAGATCGAGGCCATGCTTAAGCGCGAGGGTGTTAGTTATGAGGCAATGCCCCGCGTCGCTCACGATGGTAACCCGCGCGATCTCCTGGCCGGTAAGGCCGACGCAATGGTCGCTTACAGCACAAACGAGCCATTCGTCCTTGATCAACTTGGCGCGGCATACCGCATCTTCTCGCCCGAGGCTTACGGAATCGATTTCTACGGTGACAATTTGTGCGCCTCTGAAGCCGAGGTGAGGGCCCATCCGGATCGGGTAGCAGCGTTCAGGACCGCCAGTGTAAAAGGCTGGGCCTATGCGCTCGCGCACAAGGAGGCAACGGTCAATCTGATCCTGAAGAATTATTCTGTAAAAAAGAGCCGTGGCGCTTTGCTGTTTGAGGCGGAGCGCACCGAAACACTGGTTGGACGGGACCCGAGCCGGATTGGTGAGCAGGATCCCGCGCGCTGGCAACGCATTGCCGCGATCTATCGCAAGCTCGGATTGCTGGCGGACGATAAGCTGCCCGAGGCCCTAATCTGGGAAGGAGATGATGGCAGCCAGCGGCATTGGTTGATCCCCCTACTGCTCGTGTCGGTCGCTTTACCGATTGCCGCTCTGGTTATGCATCGAAATCGTTCCCTTCTACGGCGCGGCCTAACTCGATTGAGTGCGCTTCCGTTCTTCGCCACAATAGGACGGCCAAGGCTGAGCTTGATTATGTCGTTGCTGTTCATCGGTCTCAGCATTCCCATTCTCATTTTTATTATGATCTATAATTACAACAAGAATTCAGCCGGGATGGTTTCGATCTTGAACGAAGCGGTCGCACAGACCAGCCAGGCGAGCGTGGAACGCACAGAAACTTTAATCGAGAATACCGAAGGTCCTTTAAGTTTTCTTGCGGAGGTGGCGGCTGCCGATCCCGGCTACTTTCGCACCGAGCAAAGCCGCGATCTGTTGTACCGTGCCCTGACCTCAGCAACATCTATCGACGCCGTCTATGTCAGCTTCGACGATGGTTATCACCGTGTGGTCACTCGCATCGACGAGGATCGCAGACGCTCAGACCCTGCTATTCCAGCGAGCGCGAACTGGCACTCCAGCTACATTGATGCGATCGGCTACGCGTTGCGACGGATCCGCCATCGTACATTCTTCGACATATGGCCCCATCAGGTTGGCAATTACAACGCAGCCACCGAAACCGATATTCGCACCTTGCCCGGCTATCAGGCTGCCAAGAAAACGGCGACGCTCGCGGTCACCGAGCCCTCAATCAATCCCGACACCGGCTTTCCCGTTATCTCTTTGCGTGTTCCGATATTTCACGGGGTCGATTTCATCGGCTGCGCATCGGCCAACATCACGGTAGACGTTCTTTCGCGATTTCTCGACAAGCATCGGACCAGCGCGCACAGCACCACACTGATCGCTGACGGTAACAGCGGAAAAATCATCGCGTTTCCGGACAAGCAGAAGGGCGTTCGCATTGAGAATGGCCTGCTAAAGATCGCAACAGTGACTGACATTGATGATCTGAATGTGCGCGAAGCTTACCGCCAACATTCACTCGTAGGCACTGAAAGTTTCGTTTTTCGATCGCCGGTAAACGGAGAGGATTTGATCGCCGCCTTCGCCAAATTTCCCGGTGGTTTCGGTCAGGCCTGGCAAGTCGTCACGCTGACGCCGATCGACGATTTCATAGGCACATTGAAGGCGACCAATCGGCTCATGATGCTGGTTATCATCATCCTCACCATGGTCGAACTCTTTTTTATCTATTTCGCCTCTAGCCGACTGTCGCGACCGGTCGAAAACGTGTCGCGCCAATTGCAGGCGATCGAAGGTCTGGATTTCGAAACCCGTGCGCGGCCGCCATCGAAGATCCAGGAGATCGCAAAACTGGAATCGGCCGCTTCGCTGCTGCGAACTTCGCTGAAGTCGTTTTCCTCCTTCGTTCCACTTGATGTGGTTCGCCAGCTCATCAAATCCGGTATTCCACTGACTCTGGGTGTTGAGCCTCGGTTCCTTACCGTGTTTTTTTCCGATCTGGAGAATTTCTCCAGTCATTCGGAGACACTCGCTCCGGATGATCTGCTGATTCAGATCTCGACCTATCTTGAGCAAGTCTCGGCTGCAATTTCGGAAGAGGGCGGCACCGTTGACAAGTTTATCGGCGACGGCGTCATGGCTTTTTGGAATGCCCCGGTCCAACGTCCGGACCACGTTCTCCGCGGTTGCGCCGGCGCGTTGCGGGCGGCCCGACGCATGGAGCGCATCAACGACGATTGGGAGGTGGAGGGGCGACCACGCATCCGCATCCGGATTGGACTTCATTGCGCCAACGTTCTTGTCGGCAATGTCGGCTCCTCAACCCGACTGAACTACACAGCCTTGGGAGACGGCGTAAATGTCGCCGCACGACTAGAGGGCATCAACAAGCTGTTTGGCACAACCATCTGCATTAGCGACAGCATTTACGACAAGGTGCAAACCGAAATATTGGTGCGTCCGCTAAAGCGCGTCCAAGTGAAGGGCCGCAAGACTGAATTCATGATCTATGAATTGCTCGCTCTACGCGCTAGCGACGATCCGGAACTCCGGATACGTGATCGGGACGAGCAGCTGAGCGCGATGACGTGGTTAGCCTCGAACTACTTCGAGCAGGGCGAATTTGATGCCGCCGCGAACGGTTATCGCGAGATCTTGCAGGCGTTTCCGGACGACCCTGTTGCAACGGCGATGCTCTGCGGCCTGTCCCCCAACTTGCAGCCGGAGATGCCGACGAGATAATTGGCTGAATGGGCACGATGTCGCCTATTGGCACAAAGCGTCAGTTTGCGCGGTGCAAGGCCATGTCCGGAGTTGGGGGTAAAGCCGACCTCCTGGTTGAGCATCCGAACTTCTCAGTTTGACCCAGCCTGTGTAAAAACGCGGATGAAGAGGTTTGCAGGCGCCGTAGCCGAAGGTCGGAAATTCAAGAAATTCTAGGAGGAAGGGGCTGATGGTGTCGGAATTGCGCCGGCCCGTTCGTCTTGAGTCAGTTCACAATCAAAGGGAGGCCCTATGGGCAACGTGCGCGTAGCGGGTTTTGGAGTGTCCATCGACGGCTTCGGGGCCGGCCCGGACCAGAGCCTCGAGCATCCGCTCGGCAAAGGGGGCCGGGAGTTGCACAATTGGTTCTACCCAACCCGGACCTTTCGATCGATGATCGGGAAAGACGGCGGGACTGACGATCGCTTCGCCCGCGCCACGGCGGAAGGCTTCGGCGCCTTCATTCTCGGCCGCAATATGTTCGGGCCGGCCGGCGACGATTGGGGTGGCCCCGACTGGAAGGGCTGGTGGGGCGACAATCCCCCGTATCACGCGCCGACCTTCATCCTCACCCACCACGCGCGGGCGCCAATCGTGATGGAAGGCGGGACGACCTTCCATTTCGTTACCGACGGGATCGAGGCGGCGCTCGCCCAGGCCAAAGCCGCCGCGGGCCACCTGGACGTGAAGATCGGCGGCGGAGTTTCGACGGTCCGCCAGTACCTGCTCGCAGGAGCGATCGACGAGTTGCACCTGGCACTGTCGCCGGTCGTTCTGGGCCGTGGTGAATCCCTGTTCGCAGGCATTGACCTGCCAAGCCTTGGCTATCGGGTGTCGGAGGCCGTCCCAACGGAGCTGGCGACCCACCTCGTGCTGACGCGCTGACTGGCGGGAGCAAGACTGGACACCTCCACGAACTTGCTGGGTATCGCCGACGAGATGATCGAATAGCGACGACATTTGCTGCGGTGCATGAGTTTCTTCATGGCACGTTTGAGACATGCCGACTGCATCGCGCAATTTCCGAGTTCGGATGAAGAGCGGAAGTGAGCGGCGCGCGTCCAAAGTGATGTGAATGACCCAAATGCGGGTAGTGGGTCAGTTTGATTGTGGCGGTCACTCGCGGTTTTTCCCCGCCTTATGTAAGTCCCTCAAAGGGGTGACCATGAAGCAATTTCTGACCCGGGTAGTACGCATATATTTCGGTCTTGGTGCTGTCTTTAGCGGACTGGGAATCCTAAGTTATGTTTGGGGAGTGGCAACTCAGGCCAACTGCGGAGATTTTGGTTTGGTCGTTATGCTGATGGTATATTCGGTCTTTTGGACGGTCGTCAGAACCTTCCTTTGGCTACCGTCATTGGTCCATTGGTGGTTAGGGGGACCTACGTTTCTGGAATGGCTTCTGCCCGGCCTCTTCATGACTTGTGGGACTTCGCCATGAGCCATCATCGTCCACCGCAGCCATCGCCTGACGTACATCTCAAGAGCAAAGACGGCTGAAACCACCGTCCTCCGCCTCTGCTCATAAAGCCGAGATGCCTTCTCGATAAAATTATCGATCGTTTTCTTGGCCACCGTCAGCCTTGCCGGAAACCCACTTTTCTCGCTTCTCTTTTGCTGCGGTGCATGAGTTTCTTCATGGCACCTTTCGGACCTGACGCGATGTCCGGATTGAGTCCGGAATGCGAACCAAAGCGGACGTCCACCCACCGCTTTGAATTTATCGGTTCGCGCCCTAAACCACCGTGTTTCGCTCGATAATCTCGCGATAGAATGATGCGCTTAGCTTCGGCGTGCGACGCTGCGTGTTGAAGTCGACCCGGTAGAGCCCGAAGCGCTTCTCAAAACCATCCGACCATTCAAAATTGTCCATGAAACTCCACAGGAAGTATCCGAGCACGGGCACGCCCTCGGACGTCGCGCGCTGCAAGTGGGTGAGATAGTTACGCAGATACATGATCCGATCCACGTCGTAGGTATTGCCGTCTGCGGCAGGCTGGTCTGCGCCCGATGTTCCGTTCTCGGTGATGTAAATCGACTTCACGTCCCAAAGCTTTGCCACGTGGCGCGGCGCCCAATACATCGCCTCGGGACCGATCTTCAGCCAATCCGACTCCATGTGCGGAAACGATGCGGAGAACGGCACCAGGGCAAAGCCGTTCGGGTTATCGGCCGCCACGACGTAGTGGTTGGGCATGTAAACATTGAGCCCGACAAAATCGACCGGGGATGAGATGATGCGCAAATCGTCCGCCGTATATTTCGGGGCACCCTCGCCGGCATAGGCCAGGAATGCATCGGTGTATTTCCCCTCCAGCATCACGGTCAGGTAGCCGGCATTGAGTTCGCGCGTGGCGTTTTCCGCCGCCCGTATGTTCGCGGGCGTTTCGATGGCGGGTATGCAGACGACGATGTTTTCAGCGGGGCCGACCTTGGTGCCAGCCCGCCCATGGGCCCGCACTGCTTGCACCGCGAGACCATGCCCCAGCGCGACGTTGTGACGAACCTGGTTGATCTCCGGCTGCGATAGCTGGAGGCCTGGCGCGTCCAGTCCAGTGCCATAGCCCGCGTGCACCAGCCTGGCGCATTCATTGATCGTAAAAATGTTCTTCACGCGATCGCTCAGGCGCTCTGCGACGTAGCCGGTATAGTCCGCAAACGCCTTCGATGTGTCCCGGGACAACCATCCCCCGAAGCGATCCTGCAGCGCCTGGGGCAGATCCCAATGGTACATGGTTGCAAACGGCTCGATGCCGTTCGCGAGCAATTCGTCCAGAAGCCTGTTGTAGAAATCAAGGCCTTTTGGGTTTGGCGAACCCGTGCCTTGCGGGAAGACGCGAGGCCACGCGATGGAAAAGCGATAGGCTTTCACGCCCAGCGCCTTGATTAACTGAACGTCCTCCTTGTACCTGTGATAATGATCGTTCGCGACATCGGCATTGCTCTGATCCAGAATCTTCCCGTGGGTGTGAGCGAAACGATCCCAAATCGATGGACCTCGCTCATCCTCGTTGACGGCCCCCTCGATCTGATAGGCCGATGTGGCCGTTCCCCACAGGAAGTCGCTCGGAAAGCCGGCAGGGAGGCTCCGGTTCGGCAACCCGCTTTCCCTGCCCGGGTCGACTTGACCGGCTTCGCCGGATTTCGTCGATATTCCGAGCGCTGATCCTCCCGCAATCCTGGCAAAATGGCGCCGCGAAATTCTGTTCAATGGCATTGCTTCACTTGTTGTTGAATTACATCGCTTCGCGTTTTGGAACCCGGTCAAATTTGCTATCAGAACCCATCGAACCTTGCCGTGCGCCGCCGCGCCCCATTCCGATCTGACTGCGCCGACCGATTATAATCGACAGGCTTTCCGGAGGACAGGACCAATCGCCCTTCGCGCACCGCTAACGCTTCTCGTGATCTCTCTGGGTGCGATTGCCGGCGCCTGGTGGTGGCTGGCCGCGCCGGTCACGCTGGCCCATGCGCCAATCGAACCCACGGCGAAACTGGATTGCGTGTCCTATGCGCCGTTCAGGGACGACCAGACCCCGATGACCCCGGGGCTGATCGTCAGCCCGAAACAGATTGAGGAGGATCTCGCCGACCTTGCCAAGATCTCGGAATGTGTTCGAACCTATTCCGTCGACAACGGATTGGAAAAGGTGCCCGAGCTCGCGTCCAAGGTCGGGTTGAAAGTCCTTTTGGGAGTATGGATCGGTAACGGCCGCATCAAAAACGCGCAACTGGTCGAAACCGCGGTGTCACTTGCAAGGGATTATCCCGGTGTGATCAAGGCGATCATCGTTGGCAACGAGGTGCTGTTGCGCGGCGAAATGACGCCATCCGATCTTCGCGAACTCCTCCGCTCGGTCAAGACACGCGTGAACGTTCCGGTGAGCTACGCCGACGTCTGGGAATACTGGCTGCGCTACCGGGAAGTCTCTGACGCGGTCGATTTCGTTACAATTCACGTGCTGCCCTATTGGGAAGATTTTCCGGTGCGGGCCGAAGACGCGGCTGCGCATGTCATGGCTATCCAGAAGCGGGTAGCCGTCGCCTTTTCCGGCAAGGAGATCCTGATCGGCGAGACTGGCTGGCCAAGCATGGGGCGAATGCGTGAAGGTGCGCTTCCCTCGCGCACCAACCAGGCCCGCGTCATCTCCGAGCTTCTCGATGAGGCGAAGCGCGAAAACTTTCACGTCAACCTGATCGAGGCCTACGACGCGCCGTGGAAGCGTGAATGGGAGGGAACGGTAGGCGGCAATTGGGGCTTGTTCGATGGACTGCATCGCCGGCTGAAATATCCGTCGGGCATCGCCGTCAGCAATTATCCGCTCTGGAAGCTGCAGATGGGTAGCGGCATGGCATTGGCTGTCTGGGTATTCGCCGCAGCGTGGCTGACTTTGAGACGCAGACCCTGGGCGCCGCGGCCAGCCTGCTGGATCGCAGTCGGGATATCGGCGACCGCGGCCGGAATCCTGCTGGGGGTGGCCGCCGACAAGATGATCTATGAAAGCTACGGATTGGGCGGCTGGCTCGGGTGGGGTTCGCTGCTGGCGGCCGCGATCGCCTCACCCGTCGTTGGCGCCGGCGCCTTGATGTCGGGACGCCCGCTTCCGACGTTTCTGGAACTGATCGGCCCGCGCGAAGGCAAAATCCTGTCGTTGCCAACGGTGGTTTTGGGGGGCGTGCTGATCGTGACCACACTGATCGCCGCGGAAACCGCGCTGGGCTTGATATTCGACCCGCGCTGGCGCGATTTCCCGTTCGCCAGCCTCACCATGGCCGTGGTGCCGTTTTCGATGCTGGCCCTGCTCAACCGTCCACCATCCGGCACGCGCCCGATTGCCGAGACCGTCTTCGCAGGCCTGTTCGGCGCTACTGCGCTTTATGCCACGCTCAATGAAGGGGTCGACAATTGGCAGGCCTTGTGGACCGCCGCCGCATATTTTCTGCTCGGCGCCACACTTTGGCGGGCACGTGGCAATGCCGTCGCGGCAACAGTGCCGGCCGCTCCAGCCGACGTTTCGGAAGGCCTGGTTACGAAGGCTGCGGCGTTCGATCCGATCGGAATCGCTTGAGGCCCTGCTGCCACCTGTTGTTCCTGCCAGGAAAATTCTCATATTTCCTCCCGGCAGGGGTAGCTAGGCGGCGCTCTTGAGCCGCTCCAGCGCTTCAAGGATCTTCGCCCTTCGCGCCACCGCCGCCTCGCGCTTTTCCTTTTCCTCTTCGACGATTTCTTCCGGCGCGTTGGCGACAAACTTCTCGTTGCCGAGCTTGGCGTCGACCCGCCTGATATCGGCGTCGGCCCTGGCCAGTTCCTTGTCGAGCCGCGCCTTCTCCGCCGAAAAATCGATCACCCCCTTGAGCGGCAAGGCCGCAACTTCGCCGCGCACCAGGAGCTGCACCGAGCCTTCCGGCGCGCGGTCGGCGAAGGAAATGTCGGCGAGCCGGGCCATGCGCTTGATCACATCGTTCCAGCGCGGTGCCCGTTCCCGGGTTTCGACCGAGGCCGCAGAAAGCACGAGCGGCGTCAGCGTCGCGGGCGGAATGTTCATTTCGGCGCGTACCGAGCGTATCGCGGTAACGAGATCGACCAGCCAGCCGATCTCGGCCTCGGCCGCTTCATCGGTGAATTCGGTCACCTCGAAAGCAAGCCAGACTGGAGGCATCATCGGATCGCCGGCGCTTGTGGTCGACATCAGCGCCAGCTGCTCCGCTGTCAACGCACCGGCCTTGCGCGACCATGGTGCCAGCGCCAACAGGCCGTCGCGCCGGGCGGTCACCGTCCACAGCTCTTCGGTGATGAAGGGCATGAAGGGGTGCAGCAATTTGAGAATTTCGTCGCGCGCCCAGGCCACCATCGCGCGGGTTTCGGATTTGGCATCGCCCTCCTCGCCCGTCAGCACCGGCTTTGCCAATTCGAGATACCAGTCGCAATAGACGTTCCAGACAAAGCGATAGATCCCGTTCGCGGCATCGTTGAAACGGTAGTCTTCGATCGCCTCGGTGACCTCGCGGGTGGCGCGCGCGGTCTCGTGGGCGATCCAGCGGTTCAGCGTCTGCCTGGCCTTGGTCGGATCGAAACCCGCTGAAACCCCGCAGGCGTTCATCTCGGCGAAGCGGCAGGCATTCCAGAGCTTGGTCGCGAAGTTACGGTTGGTCTCGACGAGTTGCGGCGAGAGCTTGATATCGTGGCTGTGCGCGGCGCCGCGGGCCAATGCGAAGCGAAGCGCATCGGCGCCATAGTCGTCGATGACGCCCAGGGGATCGATGACGTTGCCTTTCGACTTCGACATCTTCGCGCCCTTCTCGTCGCGAACCAGCCGGTGGATATAGACCGTCGAGAAAGGCGCCTCCTTCATGAAATGCAGGCCCATCATCATCATGCGGGCAACCCAGAAGAAGATGATATCCCAACCCGTCACCAGCACATTGGTGGGATAATAGCGCGCCACCTCGGGCGTCTCGTCGGGCCAGCCCAGCGTCGAGAACGGCCACAGCGCCGAGGAAAACCAGGTGTCGAGCACGTCCTCGTCGCGGGTGATGAAGCCGGCACGCTTGTTGCGATCGAGCGCCATCTCCCGCCCCTGTTCCGGCGTGATGACTTCCTGTTCGACGTAGTAACCGAGCGCGTGGCCGACGGCTTCTTCTTCCGTTTCGGCGACGAATACCTTGCCGTCCGGCCCATACCACGCCGGGATTTGGTGACCCCACCAGAGCTGGCGGGAAATGCACCAGGGCTGGATGTTCTCCATCCACTCGAAATAGGTTTTTTCCCAGTTTTTCGGCACGAAAGTCGTCGTGCCCGAGCGCACCGCCGCGATCGCGGGCTGCGCCAGCGTCTTTGCGTCAACGTACCACTGATCCGTCAGATAGGGCTCGATCACGGCTCCGGAGCGATCGCCATGCGGCACCATGTGGGTGTTCGGCTCGATCCGCTCCAGAAAACCAAAATCCTCAAGACGCGCCACGATCTGCTTGCGCGCCACATGACGATCGACCCCGTGCAACTCTTCCGCAAGCTGACTGGAGCCTTCCGGCAATCCGCGCAGGTAATCTTCGTTGCCTACGAGCGCGAGCCCGGCCTCCTGATTGAACACATTGATCTGCGGCAGATTGTGCCGCCTGCCGACCTCAAAGTCGTTGAAATCGTGCGCCGGCGTCACCTTGACCGCGCCCGAACCCTTTTCGGGATCGGAATATTCATCGGCAACAATCGGAATCCTGCGTCCGACCAGCGGCAGAATGACATGCTTGCCGACCAGTTGCGTGTAGCGTTCATCGTCCGGGTGCACCGCGACCGCGGTGTCGCCGAGCATCGTCTCCGGCCGCGTGGTGGCGACCACGATGAAAGTCCTGGGGTCGTCGGGATTGAAGGTCTTCCCTTCCAGCGGATAGCGCAAATACCAGAGGCTGCCCTTGACCTCGATCTGCTGCACCTCGAGATCGGAAATCGCCGTCAGAAGCTTCGGATCCCAGTTCACCAGCCGCTTGTCTTTGTAAATCAGTCCCTGGCGGTGCAGCCCGACAAATACTTTTACGACGGCCCTCGACAGCCCCTCATCCATGGTGAAGCGCTCGCGCGACCAGTCGCAGGATGCCCCAAGCCGTTTCAACTGGTTGACGATGACGCCGCCGCTCTCGGCCTTCCATTGCCAGACGCGCTCGAGAAATTTGGCGCGCCCGAGCTCGCGCCGGCCCGGCTGCTGCCGCTCCATCAATTGCCGTTCGACCACCATCTGGGTCGCGATGCCGGCGTGATCGGTGCCGGGCTGCCACAACACGTCCCGCCCGCGCATGCGCTCAAAGCGACAAAGGATGTCCTGCAAGGTGTTGTTGAGCGCGTGCCCCATGTGCAGCGACCCCGTCACATTCGGCGGCGGAATCACGATCGTGAACGGCTTCGCATCGCGACGCTCCGGGCGTCCGGCGCTGAACGCGCGGCTGTCCTCCCAGACCAGGGACATGCGGGCTTCGATATCGGCGGGCTGGTAGTTTTTCTCGATCATGGCGTCGCTATCTTGGGGGTGGTACGCGCTAGAAAGCCGCCGGAGCATGCCGAGTCAACACGACAGGCACGTCAAAAGCCCGGATAAAACCAGATGTAATGGCTGAATCAGGGCCCGCAATCGGCCCGGAACGCTAGCGGCCGCGCGAAACCCGCTCGATTTCCAGCTTGACGATACGCTCCACGAGGCCCGGCAAATTATCGTCGAGCCAGGACTTCAGCATCGGCCGCAACATCTCCTTGACGAGATCTTCCAGCGTGCGTGCGTTGTTGCTGAGCACCGTATGGGCAAGGCTATTGAAGGCGGATTCGACCGCGGACACCGTCGTGCGCGACAGGATTTGCGGGGGCGGGGCTTCGGCGGGTGAAGATTCGAACGCGGATCGCCGAGGCGCCGCCCTTGCGGCGGCCTCGGTGAACTCAAGATCATCGGCCGGTTCGACCTTCTTGAATAAAGGCTGCGGCGGATCCGGCAACGCCATCTCGTCGGTCAGTTCCAGCACGTCACCGTCAAGCGAAGACGGCCTTATCTCTTCCGGGGTCGTCGCCTCATCGAGGCCATTGAGCAGAGCGTCAATGTCGTCCTGGCTATTGGACTCTGCCGGTGCGGGCGGTGCCGGCGCAGGCGGTGGCGGCGGTGGCGCCTTTGCCGCAGCTGCCGGTGGCGGGGTGTCATTCATCGCCTTTGCGGGCGGCGCTGCGGCAGCTGGCTTTTCCGGCTTGGCTGGAGCGGCGGGGCTGGCCGGCTTCTCGGCGGTCGCGGGCTTCGCTTCGTCGTCGGCAATGATACGCCGGATCGACGCCAGGATTTCCTCCATCGAGGGCTCTTGGACCTTCGCAGGCTGCGTCGTCATCTCCAATTCCACCCCATCAACGCCATCGTAAGCGTTTTACACCAAGCAAGGCAGGAATTTGCCCGGTTCCGGAGATGCGGGCTCGGATTTTCATCGCGTAGGCCCGACTTGTCCCCAGATCAAACGCCGCGCGAGGCATCGCGCGGAATATGTTTCCTGCCCAACACGCCGAAGCGTCGCGCCTTTGAGGATTCCGACGGCGGTGCGAATCGCTTTGCTGCCTCCAGAAACGCTACGTCAGGGCAACCGATGATTGCAAGCAACGCCGGGGGCGAGGATCGGCGGGAGCCTGATCACCGGCTTTCAGGTCGAAAACGCGGGCGGTGCAGCGGACGATTGTGCGCTTGTTGCCGATGACCTGACGAAGTCCGTTATCCCAGGGACGCGCCGACGACCGCCATCAGCGGCCGTCGGGAACGCGAACCCCGTACCAGCTGTCGCGCACCTGTTGGTAATGCACGCTGGGGTCATAGACGGAGGTCGGAAGATCGAGCACCTGCGGCGAGAGGCGTCCTACCGCGGTCAAAACCGCATAGGAGGCGACCACGCGATCGTGCTGCGCCGTGACGAGCGCGACGCGGGCGTTGACCAGCGCCTGTTGGGCGTTGAGGACGTCGAGCGTGGTTCGTTGCCCGGCCTTGGCCTCTTCACGCACGCCGTTGAGCGCGATCTCCGACGCAGTCACCTGCGACTGGGCCGACGCCACCTGGGCCTTGCCTGCGACCAATTGCCCCCAGGCCGTGACCGTGTTGGCGCGGGTCTGGTCGCGGGTCTGTTCGAGAACGAGACGCTGCTGCGCCAGCGTTTCCTTGGACTGGCGGATCAGCGAGTACTCGGCGCCGCCCTGGTAAACCGGCACCGAGAGCTGTGCGAGGGCCGTCGCACTAAACGTCCGAGGCGCAGTAATATTTGTCTGGTAGGCCTGCTGCACCGAGGCCTGCATCGTCACCGTCGGCAGCAGCGCGCCTTCGTTCACCTTGACCTGGAGAAAGTTGACGTCGATGCCAAACATGGCCGCCGTCACGTTCGGATTTTCGATCAGGCTGAGCTCGACTGCACCGGGCAGCGTGGCCGGCAAAAAGCGGTCGACCGGCGAACCCGGCGCGAGCGCTTCCGGCTCGTTGCCGATGATGCGGCGGAAATTCGCTTTTGTCGTCGTCAGTGTCGCTTCGGCGGCCAAAAGCTGGGTCTTGCCGGCGGCGAGTTGCGCCTCCGACTGGGCGACGTCCGTCCGCGTCACCTCGCCGACGTTGAAGCGGTCGCGGGTCTGCTTCAGCGTCTGTTCGAGAACGCGAACGTTGCTGCGCTGAACCTCGACGATGGCGGAGTCACGCAGGTAATCCATGTAAATGGTGGCGGCCGCGAGCAGGATCGTCTGTTCGAGCACGCGCAACCCCTCGCGCGCGCCCGACACCTGACTTTCCGCGGCGCGCGTTTTGTTGGCGGTTTGATTGCCGTTGTAAAGTGTCTGCGTAGCTGTAGCGCCGACGCTGGTTGGCGGTGTTGCCCCGTGAAAATCAACGGCCGTTCCGAAATTCGAAAGCGCATCGCCGTATTGATATCCCGCACTCGCGGTCACGGCGACCTTCGGACGATACCCCGACAACGCCTGCGGCACGTTCTCGTCGGTTGCCCTGACGGTTGCGCGCTGCGCATTGAGTTGCGGGTTGGTTTGATAGGCGCGCACCAGCGCAGCCTCGATCGTGTCGGCCAGGGCTGGCGCCTTGCCCGCGAACGCCAACAGGAGCACCGCAGCCGCAGCCCCGGTAACGACCTTCACCCCATTCATCCCCAATAATCCATTCAAGCCTTCGGCCAATTCACGCACCCTTGAACCGGGTTGTCATGTCATTCCAAACAGATATCCCGTGCCACCTTATTCCGCGGGCAAGAGCTAAGGAACCCCCCGAGACGCAAGACAGTGGGAAACTCCTGACATGGGGCATCCGGGCCACACTCCCTGATTTCGATGGCGATTTGCGGGCCGGCGACTAGAAAACGAACGCCGGAGGCCGCTCAAGTCCAGGCAAAACCGGGATTGCGGCATCGAAAAGAGCCCGGCTCCCGAAATCCTCATGCGACCGCGTCACGATCACGGCCCTCTGCGGCTGGGTCATGGCAAAGACGGCGACCAGCCGGCCGCCTTCCTTGAGCTGGCGGTAGAGCCGATCGGGCACGATTTCGGTTGCTCCATTGATGAGGATCACGTCGTAGGGCGCGTTGGCCGAATCGCCATCGGCCGCAGCGGCGGCCTTGACCATGACGTTTCCAATCCCTAGTCCGGCCAGGGCCTGCTTTGCCTTCGCCGCCAGCGACGGATCGGATTCCGTGGCAGTCACGCGTCGGGCCAATTTTGCAACCAGCGCCGCCAAATAACCGGACGCGCAACCGACGACCAATACTTCGTCGCTGTCCTTGATGTCGGCGGCCTGCACCATCTTCGCTATCACCGCAGGCTTGATCAGGAAGCGCTTGGCAGCGCCGCCTTCGCTGACATCGAGATCAAGATCGAGATAGGCCAGTGCGCGCTGATTTTGGGGCACAAACGCCTCGCGTGGCACCGTGAGCATCGCATCGATGATCCTGATATCGGTGACGTCGCTGGGACGCACCTGACCATCGACCATTTTCTGGCGCGCGGTCGAAAAACCGGACATTGGAGGACCCCAGTAGAGAGCGGGTGTGGCCGCAGGATGTAATGAGAATCGCGTCATCTTTGATACAAGGCCAGCCAAAACGCAACACAGCTAGGACGAATGGAGCCCCCTTGCGATCCGCCATTTGGTCGATGACGCGTTGGCCCGAAACGAGCTTTATTCGATCGTGACCGCGAGACGACCGATCAGCCCTGCAACTTCGCCGAGCTTGTCCGAATCGAGATCCGCTACGGCCTCGGCCAAGCGAACCAGGCATTCGTCGTCGCTCATTGAGGATATGTCGCTCGGAACGGTCAACGGCACCGGCCGTTCGAGATCGATCAAGACGCCTGGCATATGAATCACCTCGGTCAAATCCGCCGCCGCCGATCGTCTTCGGCGAATGAGTCCTTTTGGCGCTCCACTCGCGGCGCGGAGGCCGTCGCCCGATAAATGTCCGGATTGCGGCACCTCTCGCATCCAAATATGCCGTGATTCGTGGTGGCCCCGGCCGTTTGTCTCCTGAACGAAGATGCGCCAGAAAAGGCCCATTTCGTCCTTTGCAAGGCCCAGAGCCTTTGTTATACGCTCCGGCGTGCGAACCCCTTGGTTTCGCCTATTCCTCGGTAGCTCAGCGGTAGAGCATTCGACTGTTAATCGAATGGTCGCTGGTTCGAATCCAGCCCGGGGAGCCATTGTTTTTGCAACTGTCAGATCCTTCGAACTGCCGCCCTTCAGGGCCGAACGTTTGCTGATTTGGGCGTCGACGATTGGCTCTTGTCGCCATCGACCTCGCCAAGCTCGCGTTCCGCCTCCAAAACGAGAGCTCGGCCGCTCGCTGGCCCGGCAAGCGCCGCTGAGGCTAGCCTTCTGCCGCCGCCCAAAGGGGGCAGACCGCGCGCCCAAACAAGATGCGTGCGCTGCGCGCCCATCTGTTTTCCGGCAAAGCTTGCCTTCACGGGTGTTGTCCGCCTGAAAGTGCGGGCATCCTCGCTGCGCCTCGGTCAGGCCGGTTATTTCGCGAAAGATTCTTCGCCAAATGTGATTTTTCTCACACTTGGTCCCAGCCAATACCGCCTAGGTTAATTCCTCGGCAACCAAACCGAGCATTATTTCCGCAATCGATAAAATTCGAGCCGTCGGTTCAACCGGGGAACAAACTACTTTTGAGACGCTAGGCGCTTGAACCTGAGGAGAGCGCGATGAGCGAGGCTGAATTCGAACGATTGCTGGATGCCGTAAGAACGGCGATTGCGCCCGCCCCGCAGGAGGACTTCTTGAGCTATCAGCCGACGTCCAACCAGCAGAAGCCTGCCAACGACAATGGGTTGGCTTGGCCGCTGCTTCCATTTCCCGAGGGCTGGTACGCAACCTGCTGATAGCAGGGCGGAAGGCTGGCGTTGTCAGAGACCGACCGCTCGAAATATTCCCCGCAAGGTCAATCTGTGGCGCGTGGCCGCGTCATGATACGGAAAATCAAAATTGACCGCCGCAGCCGGGTGATCGCGAGGCTGCCCGCCCCCGCCCTGTGGATAACCGATCCCACCCCCAAGGGCGCGCAGGGGCCCCTAAAGCCCCTCCTCATAAATTCCGCGCAAGGAACTGATTTCATTGATGGAGGCCACGACCAGAATTGAACTGGTGTACACGGTTTTGCAGACCGTTGCGTAACCACTCCGCCACGTGGCCTCATCGGGCGAACTCATATACGCCCTGTCAGCCATAGGCAACCAAAGGCGGCCGCCCCGGGTGCAGACCCCCGCCCCGGCGTGCTTCGCCCGAAAAAAGCTCTGGTCAGGCGCGCCGGCGACGGTAATCCCGCCTTGGCCGCGGTTTCAGCGCAGCCGCAGGCTGCGCGCCCTGGAAATCACGGTACTTCGCCAGCATCCGCTCGAAACTGGCATGCAGCGTCTCCGCGATATCGGGTCGCTTTTCGAGGCTGGAAAGCAGCATCGCCGCAGCCTCAAGGGTGGAAAGGCCATCGCGACGCGGCTCGCGGCGGAGTTTGCCGTAACGTGACGGGCGCGACGGACCCAGGATCACCCGCTGGCATTTCAGCATCCAGGCATTGCGCCACCACAGCGCCTTGGCCTGACTCCAGGTGCCGTCGAGCAGAACGATGCCTTCAATGTCCTTCAGGATAGCGCGTTGATTGTCCTCGACCTCCCCCTTGCGGTTGATGGCGACGATATCGCTGTTGGCGTCGAGATCGGCGACTTTGGCGGAGCCAAGGTAAAGCACCGCCCAGCGCGAGGGATCGGCGACCGGCCGTCCCAGTGCCTTGGACAGGCTCGGCCATGACAATCCGATTTTCAGGACGGCGTTTGCAAAGTGCATCGCCGTCAGCCGCGCCGTGCCAAGCGTTCTGTCCTGTTCCTGCGGGTGCTGCAGGATCAACAGCGAAACGCGGTTCTGGATCGGCGTAATGCCGTCGCAAACGCACAGCGGCGTTGGCTTGTGGCAACGCGGGCAATCCGGCATCGCCTCCGTCGCGGCGGGGCCGTTGTCAGCCTCGGATTGTCTTGACATCCGATCGCTATACGCCGCACGGCCTCGCGCTTCAACCACTCAGGACGCTCCCGGCCTAACCCACGCTCCGGCTCAACGGGGTCCGGACGGTGCGCCCCGCCAGGACGCCACCATCGATATCGGCTTGGCGATCGGGATTGGCAGCGAGTATACTGCGCCGGTGTTGTCTGCCCGCGCCAGAAGGTGACGCAAGGTCGATCGACCATGCCCGAGGTGATTTCGGTCACGTCTGAAACCGTAGACGCCCTACTTCCGGAACTGCCACGCCTGGTCCGGGTAGCGCTTGGCTTCGGCTCGAAGTTGCAGCACGGCTCGCTCGAGGTGACCTTGCCGGACGGCCGCACGGTGCGACTCGGCGACAACGGGCCCGGGCCCGCCGCCGCCATGAAGGTCTATGACTATGGCTTCGCGCCGCGGCTGCTGCGAAGCGGCGACATCGGCATCGCCGAGGCCTATCTGCGCGGCGAATGGGACACGCCGGACCTTACGCAGTTTCTTTATCCTCTTTTGCATCAATCAGGACTGGATGCAGACGACGCAGATCGGCAAGCCGCTGATACGCACCGCCCAGATCATCAGGCATTGGCTCAACCGCAATACCCGACGGCAGGCACGGCGTAACATCTATGCGCATTACGACATCGGCAACGCCTTCTATTCGGCCTGGCTCGATCCGAGCATGACCTATTCCTCGGCCCTGTTCGAGGATGACACGGCGGATTTGACGGCTGCCCAGAACAACAAATACCGCCGGCTCGCCGAAGCGATCGACCTGCGGCCGGGCCAGAAACTGCTGGAGATCGGCTGCGGATGGGGCGGCTTCGCCGAATATGCCGCCAAGACCTTCGGCGCGAAGGTGGTCGGGCTCACCATCAGCAAGGAGCAGCGCGATTTTGCCCAGGCGCGCATCCAGGCAGCGGGCCTCAACGACCAGGTGGAGATCCGGCTGCAGGATTACCGCGACGAGCGCGACCAGTATGATCGCATAGCCTCGATCGAGATGATCGAAGCGGTGGGCGAACAGTTTTGGCCCAAATATTTTTCGCAGCTGCGCGACCGGCTCTTGCCCGGCGGCTTCGCCGGCATCCAGGCCATTACCATCCAGGACAGCCTGTTCCAGACCTATCGCCGCGAAGTCGATTTCATCCAGCGCTACGTCTTTCCGGGCGGCATGCTGCCATCGCCGCAAATTCTCAAGTCACTCGGCGAGCGGTTCGGTGTTCCCGTTATTCGCGAGCGCATTTTCGGGCAAGATTATGCCAAGACACTCGCGACATGGCGAAATAACTTCCGCGCCGCCTGGCCGAACCTGACGCCGCTCGGCTTCGACGACCGGTTCCGGCGCCTTTGGGAGTATTACCTCGCTTATTGCGAAGCCGGCTTTCTGTCGGGAAATATCGACGTCCGCCAGGTCGTGTTTGCGAAGACAAAATAGCACGCGCCGCACAAATCGGGCGCGAAACCGGCTTCCACTTTTGTCGACCGCGCTCTAGGGTCGTTGCTGAATTCGGCAGCAGACTGGCAAGAATTTTCGCACATGAATACCTATGACGACGTCGTCGAAGCAATCGGCAATACCCCACTCATCAAACTGAAGCGGGCTTCCGAGCAAACCGGCTGCACGATTCTCGGCAAAGCCGAGTTCATGAACCCCGGCCAATCCGTCAAGGATCGCGCCGGCAAGTGGATGATCCTTGAAGCCGAGAAACGCGGTGAACTCAGGCCGGGCGGCCTGGTGGTGGAGGCAACCGCGGGCAATACCGGCATCGGTCTTGCGGTGGTGGCGAGCGCGCGCGGTTACCGGACATTGATCGTCATTCCGGAGACCCAGAGCCAGGAAAAGAAAGACATGCTGCGGCTTTGCGGCGCGGAATTGGTCGAAGTTCCGGCGCTGCCCTTTGCCAACCCGAACAATTACCAGCACGTCGGAAGACGGCTGGCCGATCAGCTACGCAAGAGTGAGCCGAACGGCGTGTTGTTTGCCGACCAGTGGAACAATCTGGACAACCCGAAGGCGCATTACAAATCGACCGGACCGGAGATCTGGCAGCAGACCTCCGGCAAGATCGATGGCTTCATCTGCTCGGTCGGATCGGGCGGAACGCTGGCGGGGGCGAGCACCTTCCTGAAGGAAAAGAGCAGGGATATCGTAATCGGCTGCGCGGATCCGCAAGGGGCTGCGATGTACGAATTGTTCAAACACGGCGAAGCCAAGTCGACACCGGGCGGATCAATCACCGAGGGCATCGGGCTTGGTCGCGTAACACCCATTATCAAGCAAGCCAGGGTAGACGACGCCTATCTCATTCCGGATGAAGAAGCCGTTCCCATCATTTACGAGCTGCTCGAGCACGAAGGTCTTTGCCTCGGTGGCTCGACCGGCATCAACGTGGCAGGTGCGATCCGGCTCGCCAAACAGCTGGGGCCCGGCAAGACCATCGTGACCATCCTCTGCGATTCCGGTAACCGCTATCAATCCAAGCTGTTCAATCCGCAGTTCATGCGCTCCAAAAACCTGCCCGTGCCGCAGTGGTTGGAAAGACGCAACAAGATCGACGTGCCGTTCGAGAAGGTGTGAGCAAGCCGACACTCAACGCAAGATCTGGCTGAGAAACAGCTTGGTCCGCGCGTGCTGCGGATTGGCAAAGAAGTTTTCAGGCGTGTTCGCCTCGATGATCTGCCCGGCGTCCATGAAGACGACGCGGTCGGCCACTTCCCTGGCGAACCCCATTTCATGAGTCACGACCAGCATGGTCATACCCTCGTTGGCGAGGTCAACCATGGTGTCGAGCACCTCCTTGACCATTTCGGGATCCAGCGCCGAGGTCGGCTCGTCGAACAGCATGACCTTGGGGTTCATGGTCAGGGCGCGGGCAATGGCGACGCGCTGCTGCTGGCCGCCGGACATCTGGCCCGGATATTTATTGGCCTGGTGCGGAATTTTCACCCGCTCCAGATATTTCATCGCCGCGGCTTCAGCGTCCTTCTTCGGAATGTTGCGTACCCAGATCGGCGCCAGCGTGCAGTTCTCCAGCACGGTCAGATGCGGGAACAAATTGAAACTCTGGAACACCATGCCGACCTCGCGCCGGACTTCATCGACCCGCCGCAAATTGGGACCAAGCTCAATGCCGTCCACGACGATGCGGCCTTCCTGAAATTCCTCGAGCGCGTTGATACAGCGGATCAGCGTCGATTTTCCCGAACCCGAAGGGCCGCAAATCACGATGCGCTCGCCCTTGGCGACATCGATCTCGATGTCGCGCAGCACATGAAAATCGCCGAACCACTTGTTGAGGCCGGAAATGCTGACGATCGAATTTGCGGTCATGATGGTTTACTCAACTACGTCTGTGTGCGTTCAGCCTGTCCTCGACGAACAGGGAATAGCGGGACATTCCGAAGCAGAAAGTGAAGTAAATCAATCCGGTGAAGGCAAACCCGGTAAACAGCGTGGCCGGGGTCGCCCAGGCCGGGTCGCTGAAGGATGCCCGAAGCTGTCCGAGCAAATCAAACAGCGCCACGATCGAGACCAGTGAGGTATCCTTGAACAGCGCGATGAAGCTGTTGACGAGCCCCGGAATGACGTGGCGCAGCGCCTGCGGCATCACGATCAGCCCCGTCGTCTTCCACCAGGACAGGCCAAGCGCGCTCGCCGCCTCGCCCTGCCCGCGCGGGATCGCCTGCAGGCCGCCCCGGATGACCTCGGCCTGATAGGCGCCGGCGAACAGCGCGATGCCGATCAGGGCACGCATCAGCCCATCGACGTTGAATCCGGTTGGAACGAACAGCGGCAGCATATAGGTCGCAAAAAACAGGACCGTGATCAGCGGAACGCCGCGCCAGAACTCGATGAAGGTCGTCGAGAAAATCCGGATCAGTGGAATCGTCGAGCGCCGGCCAAGCGCCAAAGCGATCCCGACCGGCATCGACGCCACGATGCCGGTGACCGACACCACCAGCGTCACCAGGAGACCGCCCCAGAGCCGCGTGTCGACCACCGGCAATCCGCCGCGGTCGAGGCCCATGGTCGCAATGATGATCCCAAGGCCGGCAAAGGTCGTAAGGCTCGTGATCAGGGGACGCCAGCCGGCGCGGGTTCCGCCGTTCAGCCAAAACAGCAGCGCAGAGACAATAGCGGCCGTGACCGCAAGGTCGATCCAGACCGGACGGCCCGACATCTGAATTTGTTCGCGCAACCACGTCAGCGGCGCGAACAGATAGTGGAGAGCCAAGCCGAATTGAGCGATGATCCATCCCAAGAGCTTCAGTAACGACCCGGCAAACCCGCTGGACTGAGCCAACGATATGCCAGCGCGCGACAAAGCCGAGCCTGCTTCGGCGATGCTAGTGGCTAGTCCCGACAAGAAACCTGCGGTCCAGCTCACACCGAAGCCTTTGAGCCCGCCACCATGCAGCAGGAAAAAAGCGACCGCCGGAAATGCGAGGAAAAACAGACCGGCGTTGATGCCCTTGGCCGGGAGCCGCGGGATCAACAGGGGCAGCAGCAGGATCGCGGCGAGGATGAAGGTCAGATCGACCCGCCACCGCTCGGTTTCCGGGTAGAAGCCGTAAATGAACTGGCTGAATTTTGCCTCGATGAACGGCCAGCAGGCGCCGACCGCATGTCCGACATTTTCAGCAAGACAGGCGGTGCGATCCTTGCCGCTCCAAACCGCATCGATCAGCAGGAATTTTATTGCGGGAACCAAAATGAACCACAGCAACAGCGCGCTCACGAGCGTGATCAGGATATTGGTCGGCGAATTGAAAAGCCGTGTGCGCAGGACGCCGACAAAGCCGGTCGTCTTCACCGGCGCGTCCCGCTCGGGAACCAGATCCTGGCGGAGGAAAGCAGGAGCCGCGTTGCCGTTCATCCGCCCAGGCTCCGTCCGAGCCGCCATCCATAGAAACTCATGATCGCGCTCGTCACCAGCGAGATCAGGAGATAGACGCCCATGGTAATGCCGATAATTTCGATCGCCTGCCCGGTCTGGCTCAGCGTCGTCCCCGCAAACACCGAAACCAGGTCGGGATAGCCGATCGCCACCGCCAGCGACGAATTCTTGGTCAGGTTGAGATACTGGTTGGTGAGCGGCGGCAGGATGACACGCAATGCCTGAGGGATCACGATCAGCCGCAGTACCGAACCGCGTTGCAGCCCGAGCGAGGCGCCTGCCTCCATCTGCCCCTTATGGACAGACAAAATGCCGGCGCGCACGATTTCGGCGATAAAGGCCGCGGTATAGGTCGCGAGCGCGAGCGTCAGCGCCACGAATTCCGGGATGACGCGTGAGCCGCCGGCAAAATTGAACCCCTTGAGGACCGGCACCTCGAATGATACCGGGACGCCGAAGATCAGCGCACTGACGAGCGGCAGGCCGATCAACGAACCCAGCACGTAGGGCCAGACCCTGATCATCCTGCCGTTTTGGAAGAGTTGCCAGCGCGAATAACGCCACAAGCCGACTGCTGCGACAACGGCAATCAGGATGGCCAACATGAACGGCTCGAAACCGGCTTCGCCGATCGGCTTTGGAATAACGAGGCCGCGATTGCTGAGAAAAAAACTGCCGAACAGCGCGATGCCCTGCCGCGGATTGGGGAGCGCTGCGAGCACCGCCAGATACCAGAACAGGATCTGGAATAGCAGCGGCAGATTGCGCACAAGCTCGACATAGCCGCCGGAGATTCGCGCCAACAGCCAGTTCGGCGACAGCCGGCCAAGCGCGACGAGAAATCCAATCAAGGTCGCGAAGAAGACGCCGATCAGCGAAACCAGCAGCGTGTTGAGCAGACCGACGAAAAATACCCGCGTGTAGGTATCGGACCCCGAATAGGGAATGAGGCTCTGGCTGACGTCAAAACCTGCTGTATTGGCCAGAAAGCCAAAGCCCGCGGTGATCCGCTGCGCCTTCAGATTTTCGCTGGCGTTGGAGACGATTTCGTAGGAGATCCAGGCAAGCACGGCGACGAACACGAGTTGGAGGACGAAGCCGCCCCACCCTGCCTGGCCGCCGAGTGCGCGCTGCAGTTTGATGATAAACTGCGACGGTGGCTTTCGGGGCTCGATGGTCATCGCCGTGGGCGCCGCGATCAGCGGATCGGCGGCGCGTACTGAATTCCACCCTTGTTCCAGAGCTGGTTAAGTCCGCGGGCAATCCCGAGTTTCGAGCCCGCGCCCACATTGCGATCAAACGCCTCGCCGTAATTGCCCACCGCCTTGACGATCCGTATCAGCCAATCCTTGGTCAGGCCAAGCTGTTCGCCGAGATTGCCGTCGGTGCCAAATGCCCGTTTGAGCTCCGGCTTGTCCGATTTCGCCATTTCATCGACGTTCTTTTGGGTTACGCCGAGCTCTTCGGCGTCGACCATTGCGAACAGCACCCACTTGACCAGATCAAACCACTGATCGTCGCCATGGCGCACCATCGGGCCGAGCGGCTCTTTCGAGATCACTTCCGGAAGCACGCTGTGATCGGCGGGGTTTGAAAGCTTCAAACGCTCGGCATAGAGCTGCGAAACGTCCGAGGTAAAGACGTCGCAGCGACCGGACTCGTAGGCCTTGACCGTTTCGTCGGCGGTGCCGAACGCGATCACCTCGTACTTCATGTTATTGCCTTTGAAGTAGTCGGCAAGATTCTGCTCGGTGGTGGTGCCGGTTTGCACGCAAACCGAGGCGCTGTTCAATTCCAGCGCAGAATTGACCTTGAGGGATTTTTTCACCAGGAAGCCCTGACCGTCATAGTAGGTCACCCCGGTAAAATTGGCGCCGAGCGTAGTGTCACGGGACAGCGTCCAGGTGGTATTGCGCGAAAGAACGTCGATTTCCCCGGACTGCAGCGCGGTGAAGCGATCCTTGGCCGACAACGGCACGAACTTGACCTTGGTCGCATCGTTGAAGATGGCGGCCGCGATCGCACGGCAGACGTCTACATCGAGCCCGGTCCAGTTGCCCTTGTCGTCGGGAGAGGAAAATCCCGGCAGTCCCTGGCTCACGCCGCAGGATAACATGCCGCGGTCCTTGACCGTCTTGAGCGTTTGCGCGGTCGCAGCCTGGGTCGAGAGACCGGCAGCAAGAACAAGCGTAAAGACCAGAGATGCACGTTTCATGGCGAAGCCTTTCAAGGGTCGTCCGGGAACGGATTGCGTATCATCGCAGGCACGACGGGCCAACCCAATGATCCACCACCGCAAAATACCAGCCTGACTGGGCAAGGTGGCCCATAATCCGGTTGGCAATGGAACGATGGTCGCGGCGAGCCCCTCAACATGCAGCGACGAGGTAGTTGCGACGCATCACAGAACGACTGGAGCGCGGGGTCAAGGGGTTGACGTCCGTCTTCCCTGTCCTGCTATTAACTATCCCGCCGCAACCCGCGGCTAGCAGATTTCGCGCGGCGCGGCGGCCGGCGAAACCATTGGTGGCGGCAGAAAACATGAATTCTCCAGGGGATGACGGACGGACGACGTCGCTGAAGGCGGAAACCACCTTGGTGACCGCCGGCCGCGACACCACGGCGCAGAAGGGATTCGTCAATCCGCCGGTTGTCCATGGCTCCACGGTACTTTATCCGACCGCGGACGACCTGCATGCCCATCGCGGCGAGTTCCAGTATGGCCGCCACGGAACTCCGACCACGAAGGCGCTGCAGGAGGCGCTGATGGCCCTTGAAGGCCCGCAATGCGCGGGCGTTGGTATCGCGCCCTCAGGCCTCTCGGCAATTACGACTACCCTGCTCGCGCTGCTGAAGTCGGGCGATCACCTGTTGGTCTGCGACAATGTCTACCGGCCTTCACGCAATTTTTGTAACGGCCTGCTCGCCCGCTACGGCGTCGAGACGACCTATTTCGATCCCTTGGTCGGCGCCGGTATCGCTGAATTATTCAAGCCCAATACCAAGGTGGTGCTCGTCGAGGCGCCCGGCTCGCAATCCTTCGAAATGCCGGACATTCCGGCCATCGCTGCGGTGGCGCATGCGCGCGGCGCGCTTGTGATCGACGACAATACCTGGGCGACCCCGCTGTTTCACCGCTCGCTGGACCAGGGCGTCGATGTCAGCATTCAGGCCGCCACCAAATATATCGGCGGACATTCCGACATCATGTTCGGAACCATCTCGGCGAACGCCAAAACCTGGCCGACGATCGTCGAGGCGATCCGGTTACTCGGTGTTTGCGCAGGGCCCGACGACGTCTTCCTTGCGATACGCGGTTTGCGCACGCTTGCGGTGCGGCTTGCGCAGCATCATCGATCAGGACTCGAAATGGCGCGATGGCTGTCCGCGCTGCCCGAGGTCGCCAGGGTGCTGCACCCTGCCCTGGAGAGCGATCCGGGGCACGCGATCTGGAAGCGGGATTTTACCGGCGCCTCTGGCCTGTTCAGCATTGTTCTGAAGCCGGCGCCGCAGAAATCCGTCGATGCCTTGCTCAACACCGTCAGATTGTTTGGCATGGGCTATTCATGGGGTGGCTTCGAAAGCCTCGTGATCCCCTTCGACTGCGCAAGCTATCGGACGGCCTCCAAATGGGCGCCTGGCGGCCCGACCTTGAGGCTGCATATCGGGCTGGAAAATGTCGAGGACCTCAAGGCTGACCTTGCCCGCGGGTTTGAAGCGTTCAACGCCGCATAGGGGCTTTTGATAGCGACCACGTTGCGGACACACCGCGAAGTGCCGCTCGCGAGCGACGCAACGCGGCAGACGGCATTCCTGATCGATTGGCGAAGTATCGCCGGCGACGGCTCGTCATCCGAGCCGAGCGCCAGCCTTCCGGTATCCTCAATTCGCCAGCGGATCGGGGCGTATCTGGATGTGCACGGCGCGCGGCTTCGAGCCTTTGCCGCCCTCCATCAGCCAGGGCACGCGGTCGCCGCTCGTGCTCCATAGCCCCCGGCCCTTCCATCCGGCATTCGGATCGTCAATGCGCGCATCGAGACCCTTGGCGAAGAAGCTGATCGGATATGGGATGCGCAGCATCACCATTTGCCCGTCCTTGAAGGCCACGAAACCATCATTGAGGTTGGCGGTGGAGATCGGGACGTTCTCGCCGAGACCCACCGCGTTGTGTTGGTCAACCCAGGTCCAGTAGCTCGCCTCGGCGCTGGAGTCTTCGAAGCCCTCAAAACCCGGGCCCGGATATTTGTAGAAAGCAAAGCCTTCCGGGCAATGGTTGCCGGTCGCTTTGGGCCCGTTAAGCGGGTTCTTGCATTTGCGGCGGTCGAAGCTGATCAGGCTTCCGTTGGAGCCCGAGCCCCACAGCACGCCGTTCTTGTCGATGTCGCCGCCGCGGATGCCAATGCCTTCCTTGGGAATGGCGTAGAATTCCGACAGCTTGGTCTTGGGGTCGAACCGCAGGAAGCCGGGCGTGCCGGCGAACACGTTGAAGGCATACCAGATCGAACCGTCGGTCGGATGCGGCATTACGGCGTAAGGTCCGGATCCCGCGATCCGCATGTCCTTGTCCGCCTGCGCCGGTGCACCGGGCTCGGTGTACTCGTCCACCTTGCCATTGCCGTTGGTATCGAGAACCCACGGCGCCCAGCCCTGCGCCTTCACGGCATCGCCGGTTTCGTCCCAAACCTTGGTGTTGACCCAGCCGGCCACCGGGCCGGTCCCGGAGAACCACAGCGTATTGTCGGCGTCATAACCGAACTGCGGATGGTGGGTGCCAAAGCAGGTGTCGATAAAGCTGTACTTCATGGTCTTGGGATCGAGCATCGACGCTTGCCGTCCCGAGATTTCGAGCGGGAACGCCTTGGCCGACGGGTGATCCGAGCCCTTCTTGCAATAGTCGGGGTTCTGGATCCCGCGCACGGCGGCTGCGAACCACACCCGGCCCTTGCCGTCGAACATGCCGTTGTGGTTGTTCGCCTTCTGGCTCCAGATCTTCTCGTCACCCCAATAGGCCGAGGCGCCAATCGGCTTTGGCGTGGCATTTGGATGCAACGGCGGTCCAAACAACTCCGGCGCGTTTGGGTCGGCGACCGGCATCTTGAAGAAGGTGACCGTGCTCGTCTTCGGGTCAAGGATCGGCATGTTGTCGGAGGAGTATTCGTTCGAACCGTACAACGGACCGTAGGCGTTGACGGTCGGGTTGCGCCGGTCCGAGGAAATCAGATCGTGGACAAAGTGCTTCTCCGTGGCCCATTCCCATGACGAGATGACCACATTGCGCTCGATGCCGGTCGGCCGCGGCGGCCTGGTCCTGGGCAGTTCGCCCTTGGCCACCCGGTCGGTCCAGTCGCCGAAATACTTGAACGGCACGCTGCCAAGCTGCCCGGCAAGCCGGTTCACCATCCATTCGCCGGTTTGCCCCGAACCAACGCGGCGTATCCATGCCTCCTCGCCCGTTTTGAATTCGCCGAACGCGGCCGGGATGGTGCGGGTGGATTCCTGACCGAGCTGATGGCAGCCGATGCAATCGACATTGTTCATGCGCTGACGCCAGATATCCTGTGTGATCTCCTTCGGGATATCCGTGGTGCCGCCGAAATCCTTGGCCGGCGGAATTTTCAGCAGCGTGAACCAGTAGATCGCCGGATAATAATGGGCCGCGGCCGCTTCATTCGGCGCCGGCACCGCCGTGAGACTGAGCAACTGGCCGGGCTTCGCGCGCAGCTTGGGCAAATCCACCAGCCCATAGCCGCGAACCCACACCTCGTAGTTCACCTTCGTCGGCAGATCGGGGATGACAAAGCGCCCCTGGTCGTCGGTGACGACGATCTTGGCGAATTTCGTCGGCAGTTCGGTGGTCTCCGCAATCACCCAGACGCCCGCTTCGGGCCCGGCCGGACCGCGCACGACCCCACCGATGTCGTCATTGTCGATGGCGACCGCCGCCTGCTGGGCCTTGGCCGGCGCGAAAATCGAGATGACGCTTGCGGCCGCAAGGCCTGTTGCGATGAGGGTGAAATACGAAAGGATTAGCTTTCTTAGGTTCATGTTGCTCCCCATAAGACCCCGGGGTTTGCCACCCGTTGTTGATCCAAACCTACACGAACTTGCCGCTAACGCCAGCGCTTGCCGGTTGCGGCAAAAACCCGCGCAAGACACTCACGCGCGCGCGACACTTTCGTATCGTGAAAACACCGACGCATCCCGGATTTTCGCCAAACCAGGCCGCGCACTACCTGTTCAACGTCTGCGATCCACTGGCGCGATGTTTCACGATCAGCATGATATTGCGGACATAGATGATGGTGGCCAGGGCCTGTCCAAGGATGATCACAGGCTCACGTTTGACGATGCCATAGACCAGCGTCATCAGGCCGCCGCCCATCGAGAAAAGCCAGAACGCCATCGGCACCACGCTTCGCCCGGCGCGCTCGCTCGAGATCCACTGCACCAGAAAGCGCGCGGTGAAAAACAATTGCGCGATCAGACCGAAGCCAAGCCAGAAATCGAACTTGGCGACGAATACGTCGTAGAGATAATTGCCGAGATCCTGGCCGTACTGGATCAACATCAATGCACCTCGGACGCAACAGGTGTCGGTTTCTTGCGGCGGATCAGCCACCATACACCCGCGAGATCCAGAATTCCGATCCATAGCCGGTCGAAGAAACCGTAGTTTGATACGCCGGAATGCCGCGGCCGGTCGGTCACGTCGACGTAGGCGATCTCGTAGCCTTCGCGGCGTACCAGCGCCGGCATGAAGCGATGAAGACCGTCGAAATATGGCAGCGCCAGGAACACCTCGCGCCGGAATGCCTTCAGGCCACAGCCGGTATCGCGGGTACCATCACGCAGGATGGCGTTGCGCACCGCGTTGGCAATGCGAGACTGGAGTTTCTTGAATCCCGTGTCCTTGCGTCCGACTCTCTGACCAGCCGCTAGGCCGACGCGCTCACCGCCCTTTTCGATCGCCGAAATCAGATCAGGCAGGAACGCCGGGTTGTTCTGGCCGTCGCCGTCGAGCGTTGCCACGATGGCACCGCGCGCGGCGCGAACTCCGCTGCGCACCGCAGCCGACTGGCCTGCCGATGTCGCGTGGCGAATTTGGCGCAGATTTCCGCGCTGCCTCATGGCTGCAACAAGCCGCTCCCCGGTCGCGTCCGTTGAACCGTCGTTGACGTAAATGATTTCGTAGATCCACCGGCCGTCGAGAGCGGCGGCGATCTCGGCAATCAAGGGGGCCACGTTGTCGGCCTCGTTGCGCACGGGAACAACGATGGAAACCGCCGTCTCGGCTGTGTCGGAAGAAGGCAAATCCACGCTCACCGTTAGAGTTGGCCCGCAGCCGGTAGGCTGCCGGCGCCCGCTTCTTATGGGGCTGACGGCCCGTGGGCAACCCTTTTGAGACGGCCCGAAGCGAGCGCCGAAATCGCGCCGTCGCGGCCAATGGCGAACCCCAGACCGCGCACGGCGAACCAGTACCGCACGCCCATTGCGCCGACCACGCCGATCAGCGCGCCTGCAACCACGTCGCTGGGATGATGGGCCAAAAGCACCAGGCGAGTGACGGCGATCAGGAGGGCGTAGGCGATCATCGCGCCCCGCGCCCGCGGCCAGACCGCGCTTACCGCGAAAGCGAGGGCAAAAGCCGTGATGGCGTGCGCCGACGGAAAGCTGGCGTGGGCCTCCGTGCCGGCGAAGGGAGCGAAATTGAACGGGTTGGCTTTGCCTCCCACGAACGGCCGGCCGCGACCGACGATCCATTTGAGCATTTCACCGGCGAGCAGCGGCGCCAGCACGGCGAAGAACAGAAACTGCAGGCGCAGACCGAAGCTCAGCAGCCGGGCTTGCGAGGAGCCTCGCGATGCGGCCGCAACAAAGCCAACGGCAAGCAGCATCAAAGCGAGACTCCACACCACATAGGCGTCCTTGCCGAACTCGGTCAGGATGCGAACCGGCCACAGGTTCGGCGTGCCGCGCGGCGGCATCAGGCCAATCTCCCACGCATCGAACCAGACCATCAGCGCGACGATGACCACACCGACAATCGCCGACATCAGCAGCACGTAACGCGTCAATCTGCGCGCGGCCTCGGCGCGTCTTGCGTGAGATGGCGGCCGCACGAGTTGCGACAGCGACGTCAGCACCATGGCGAAAAGCCGCGCGAAGTAATTTGAGGGTTCGCCGATGCCGGCCTGAGCGGGCATCTTATTCGGTACCTTCGGAACGGAAGATTGCGATCGAAATCGCCCTCCCTTGCGAAATATTATAGCCGTCGACGCGGGCGGCCACATCGTAGCGCAACCCGATGGCCTCGGCGCGCTGGGCGAATCCACGTTCCGAACGCTGCTCCACCAGCGCGAAGCGGCAACTACCCTGGCCCAGGAAGTCCGCGGCACCCGACCCATCCGTCAGCAGCGTCGAGGTGCCGGTCATGAAGACCAGGCTCGGCTCGTGAAAACCCGCCGCGGCGGCTTTCGGTCCGATACAGGCGACGTTGCGCAGCGCCCGTGCAATTTCAGCGCTCGGGAACAGCGGGGTCAGCGCCGGCACGACCACGCCGTAGATGGCCACGGCCAGGAACATCGCCGCGGCCACGGCGTTCAGCAACGAACGTTCAGCGCGATTGTCATCATAGAGCCACCAGGCGAACAGCCCGAAGATGAGGGCCGCGGCCACGAAGGGCCACGCCAGGAATACCGGCTGGCGCGTCAGGCTGACCGCTCCGACAACGGCAGCGACGGAAGCAAGCGCCGGAATGACGAACCACCAGGCTGCTCCGCGCATCAGCCAGGATCGCGACATGACGCGACGCTCGAGCGCTCCAACCGTGAGGATCGCGATCGCCGGATAGAGCGGCAGGACATAGTGCGGCAGCTTGGTCAGCACCAACTCGAACACGATCCAGGAAGGAACCAGCCAGGCCAACAGGTATTGCGCACCCGGCTCACGCCTCGCCCTCCAGACGGCCGGCACTGCCATTCCCGCCAGCGGTGCGCCCGGCCAGAACGTCACCCAGAACAGCAGCAGATATATACCGGGCGGCGCGCCGTGAGATTCCTGCGCCGCCAGCTTGCTCAACATGTCGCCGCCGATGGAATCTGCAAAAAATGCGTCGCCGGCTCGCCAGAAGATCGCGACGAACCAGGGCAACACCAGAACCAGAAGCCAGGTCAGCCCCCAGACCGGCCGCAGACGCCAAAGCCACGTCGCAGAGCGATCGAGGATGGCCAGTGTGCCGATCGCCAGTCCCACAAACATCAGGATCAGCGGCCCCTTGAGCAGGATGCCGCCCGCCAGCGCCGTCCAGAAAACCGCCGGCCAGGCCCACGGCGGATGGACGGGATCCTCGCCCCGCTGCCAGGACAGATACACCCGCGCCAGCGCCCCCATGGCGGCGACGACCGTGAAAAGCAGCATGGCATCGGTCTTGGCGAGCCGCGCCTCAACCCCGAGCAGGACCGAGCTTGCGATTATCAATCCAGCAAGAACGGCACCCCGCCGCGTGACGAAGGCGAGCGCGGTCCAGTAAGTCAAAAGCACGGCCCCGAGCGCGCCCATCAGGGAGGGAACCCGGTACAGCCAGATCCGGACCTGTGCCCGCGGCAGGCCAAGCGCAGAGGCGGTTTCGACCGCAGCCGCCTGCAGCCAGTAGATACCAACCGGTTTCTTGTAGCGCACATCATCCTGGAACCGGATGTCGACGAAATCGCTGCTTTCGACCATCTGTTTGGTCGCCTGCGCGAACCGCGCCTCGTCGCGATCGACCGGCGGGATGCTGAAAAATCCGGGCAGGAACAACAGGAACCCGCAGAGCGTCAGAAACGCGATGGCGCGGATGTGGCTGCCCGTTACGAAATCAAGCACGCCGACAAGCCGGCTGCCCGGATCTACCCGGTTCTTGGGCTCGCGCGGACGTCCAAATTGGGGGCGGGTAAAGGTCTCGGCCATTGGTTCCGCATACGCCGAAACCACCATGGGGACAACCGCTTAGCGGGCCTCTATTGAATTCTTACCACAACTGTGTCCGCGGCGCCCCTGGCGTCTATGACCGTGAGCCTGGCAAAGCCCGGTCCCGGCGGATCGATCAGGCGCTGGCGGCGGCCGTCAATTTCGCCGACCGATACGCCGTTGACGAGCATCGTCATCGGAAGCACGCCGCCGGCGACCTTCACCGGCATCGCGGCGAACGGCGCGCCATCTGCGCCGCCTGCATCAATCCGCGAGCCGTTGAGCGGAAACTGGATGTGTAGCGCCTGCTCTCCATCGGTTCGGACCAGCTCGCCCATGGGCCGATAACGTCGCAGCGGCAGCGGGAGCCTGGCATTGCTCGTCACCAGCGTACCCTTCGGCGGCTTCGGCAGCGGCGCGGGGAGTTTTCCGGTGCGGGCGAAGGCATCGAACAGAATGGGAGCTGCGGCAGTGCGGCCAACAATTCCGGGCGCGGGCGCGCCGTCGGGACGACCAACCCAAACCCCGATGGTGGTGCGGCCATCGAAGCCGATCGACCATGCGTCGCGATAGCCGTAGCTGGTGCCGGTCTTGAAGGCGATCCGGTTATGCACGCCGTTCTCCGGCGGCGGCGTACCTATCAGCACATTTCCCACCTGCCACGCCGCGACCTGATCCAGCAATCGCAGGCTTTCGCGCGCGTCATCGCGCATGTTCATCATCTCGCGCAGCGGCCGCGTGTTTCCGAGCCGCGCCAGTCCGGAATAGAGCTGCGCAAGATCCTGCAGCGTGATCCCGACGCCTCCGAGACCCATGGCGAGTCCCGGCGCTTCGTCCTTCGGCAGCACCAGATTGGCCCCGGCCTGTTTCAGACGCGCAGACAGGCGGCTGGCGCCAACGCGGTCAAGCAACGCGACCGCCGGCACGTTCAGGGACATCTGCAGCGCCTTGCGCACCGGCACCGTTCCCTGAAAGGTCATGTCGAAATTTTCCGGCGCGTAAGAGCCGAAGCGGATTGGCCTATCATCGATCAGGCTTTCCGGATGAACGAAGCCATCCTCGAACGCCAGACCATAGATGAATGGTTTCAGCGTCGATCCCGGCGAGCGCACGGCGCGCGTCATGTCGACCTGGCCGGCGCGCCGGTCGTCGAAATAATCCGGCGAGCCGACCCGCGCCAGCACATCGCCGCTCGCGTTGTCCACCGCGATGATGGCGACCGAAATATTCGGACCCAACGCAACTGCGCGGTCACGCGCCAGCGCCTCGAGGACTTTTTGCAGGCCAGCGTCCAGCGTCAGCGCGATGACCGGAGTGTTCTTCGCGGATGCCATCGCCTGATCGGCGGAATGCGGCGCCAGAATAGGCATCGGCTTGCGCAGCCGCGGGACCGGTATGGCCTTTGCGCCGGCAGCATCCTCCTCGGAGATTCGACCTTCTTCGACCATGCGATCGAGGACGCGGTCGCGCGCCGCGCGGGCGGCGTCAGGATAGCGATCGAGCCTGCGGGTCTCCGGAGACTGCGGCAGCGCCACCAGCAGCGCGGATTCCGCCAGCGACAATCGTTTAGGCTCCTTGCCGAAATAGGCGATCGACGCCGCCCGAACCCCTTCAAGATTGCCGCCGAACGGCGCCATCGCCAGGTAAAGATCGAGGATCTGGTCCTTGTTCATCTCCCGCTCGATTTCGAGCGCGCGCACCACCTGGCGCAGCTTGGCGTAAATCGACCGCTCCCGCCGCGGCTCCATCAGCCGGGCGAGCTGCATGGTGATCGTGGACCCGCCGGACACGATATGGCCGCGGGTGAGGAGCTGAAGCGCGGCACGGCCCAGGGCAAACGGATCGACGCCGGCGTGGATGCGAAAGCGGCGGTCTTCGTATGCCAGCAGCAGCTTCAGATAGCCGGGATCGACGCCGGTTCCGGCATCAACCGGCAACCGCCAGCGGCCATCGGCCATCGCATAGGCGCGCAGCAGTTTGCCATTGCGGTCGACGATCGTCGTGGAGACTTCCCTGGCCGGCGGCAGCGGCAACGGCCCCAGCGAAACCACCCACGCCACGAAGGTCGCTGCCAGGATCAGGCAAGCCAGGACCAGCGCGGCCGCCAGCAGCCTGGTCCGTGGCCGGCGACCGCGGTGTGACGCCACGCCTATCGGCGTTGCTGCGCTCATTTCGCCGGACGCACCTCGACCGAACCGGTGCCGGTGCGGCCATAGCGCGAGGGGTTGTACATGTCCTCGACATAGGCTTGCGGCAGCACGTATTTGCCCGGCGACACCGCGCGCACCACATAGGCCACCGTGAACACCGAATTGTCGTCGCTGGCGCGATCGATGGCGGCCGTGAAGCGATCGTCGCGGAATTCGGTATTCTCCGGCTCCTCGCCGTCCTCGATCCAGTCCAGCGTACCGGTGTCACCGGAGGACACCAGATGCGGATTGTCGATCTCAAGCCCCGCCGGCAGATAGTCCGCCACCATGATGTGACCGAATTCCGGTTTGGCTTCGGTGATCTTCAGCACCACCGCAAAGCGGTCATTCTGCCTGGCCTTCGACACGTCGGCCGGCTTGCCGTCGAGCGTGAAATAATTGCGCTCGATCTTGAAGCCGTTGGAGGCTGCCGGCTCCGGCGTGATCGGTGAACCGCTGACCGAGACCACCGCCTGCACCGGCGCGTCGCCGGTATTGGTGATCTTGATCGGCTTCCCCGCCATCTCGGAGGCCTTGTAGCTGCGATAAAGCGCCGTCTTGACCGGCGCCCCGCCGAGGTCCAGCGCCATGGTTTCCTTCGATAGCGCGCGCGAGGCCAGCACCAGCCAGGCATTTTCCTGGGTTGAAGTGTAAGGCGTCAGTCCGCGCGCCACTTCGACCCGCGCCACCGCCTGCGTCAGCGTCGCCCGCGGTGCGTTGCCTTCGCTCGCGAGCGAGACCAATGCGGCGGCATCGCGCAAAGCGCTGCCGTAGTCGACCCGGCCGAACTCCAGCGCCGGCTTTGGCGCAAGACTTTCGAGCGCTGCGGCATAGACCCGCTCCGCCCTGCCCTTGTCGCCGACCAGTGCCAGCGCGGCCGCCAGTTGCGCTTTCGCAATCGTCGTCGCCAGGTTGTTCAATTTGGTGTCGGCGAGATAACGCAGATCCCCGATCGGCGCGGTGCCGTTGCGGGCGAGCACGTAAAGACCGTAGGCGAGGTCGCGACCACCGTCCTTTTCGGGCTCGTTGGCGTTCACCACGGAGTTGCGGATCCGGTCGAGTGCGTTCTTGAACAGCACATCAGGCACCGTAAATCCCTTCTCGCGTGCGCGGGTCAGGAAGTCGGTGACGTAAGCGTCCAGCCACGCGTCATCGCCGCCCGCCGACCACAGACCGAACGATCCGTTGGAGCCCTGCCGCGCCAGCAACCGGTCGATGGCGTCCCTGATGCGCTGATCGACTTCGGTGTCCATGGCCAGGTGAGCGCCTGCGGCCAGATCGTTGACGTAAAGCAGCGGCATGGCGCGGCTCGTAATCTGTTCGGAACAGCCATAGGGATAGCGGTCGAGCGCCTTCAGGATGGTCGCGGCATCGAGCGCCGTGGACAGACTGACGGAGAGCGAGACGCCGCCGGTACCCTGCACCAGATCCGAGAACATATCGGATGTCAGCGTCAGGCTCTCGCCCTTGGCTAGCGTCCTTATCGAGCGCCGCGCGAGGACCTGCGTCGCCGCCTTGACGTCGAGCGCATAATGCCTCGCCAGCGTCAGGCCGTTCGGCCCCTTGATATCCACATCGAGGTTCGCAGTTCCCGCGCCACCGGCATCGAGCGCCAGCGACATCGAGGTGCGCTGCCTGGCCGCGAGTTTCACGGTCGTTGCGGGGCTGCCGGTGACTTTCACCGGCCCCGAGGTCTTGACGTTGATGGTGTAGTCGCCAGGCGCGCCCTCGACGTTGTCGAGATCAAAGCTCATGGTTCCGTGGTCGCCGTTGAGCAGGAAGCGCGGCAATGTCGCCGTCAGCACGACGGGATCGCGCACCGTGACATCGGTCGTCGCGCGGCCGAGCTTCGTCGCGGTCCAGGCAACCGCCATCACGCGCGCGGTGCCGGCGAACTCCGGAATGTCGAAGCTGATCTCGGCCGTGCCGTCGGCTGCGACCGTGACGATACCGGAATACAGCGCCAGGGGCTTCTGCGTCGGTGGGCTGCCCTGCAACTCCGCGCCGGCGCCGTCGCCACCGGTCTTGAGCTGGCCGCGAGTACCCTGCATGCCGTCAATCAACTGCCCGTAGAGGTCGCGGATTTCCGAGGTCAGGCGGCGCTGGCCGAGATAGTAATCGTCCGGTGCCGGCGGCTTGTAGTTGGTGAGATTGAGAATGCCGACGTCGACCGCCGCAACGACGATCTTTGCGTCCTCGCCGGGATTGAGGCCACCGAGTTTGACAGGCAGCTTCAGCGTGGTGTTGGGGCGCACCAGTGCCGGCGGCGACAGCGTGACCTGAAGCGTGCGGGTCTTCTTGTCGATGCCGAACCATTTCAGTCCGATGGCACGGCCGGGCATCCGAAGAGCCGCCGCATCGAGCGGGCGGCGGAGCGTCGCGACCACATAGGCGCCGGTGCCCCAATCCTTGCCGACGGGAATTTTGACCTGTGCCGTGCCTTCCCTGACGTCGGTGGTCTGCGTCGTCAGCAGCCGGTCGCCAAGTACATTGATCGTAAGCTTGCCGGCGGAACGGGCATTGACCGAAACCACCATGGTATCGCCGGACTGATATTCCGGCCTGTCGATCGAGGTTTCCAGCAGATCCGGCGTATCGGCGCTGCCGTCGGAATACCAGCCGACGTCGAACTGCACCGACGTCAGCGGTCCGTCAGCCTCCGTGGATTTGACGTCGAGGCGGTAGCGGCCGGGCTGCGGCGACAGCGTAATGCGCGATGGCTTGTCGGCGGCGATGGTCAGATCGCCATCGGCGACGCGCTTGGTCGATTTGACCGGCTCGTATTCCCAGGATGAATTCTGGCGATACCATTGATAGCGGGA
Source organism: uncultured Alphaproteobacteria bacterium (assembly GCA_963742085.1). Taxonomy (GTDB): domain Bacteria; phylum Pseudomonadota; class Alphaproteobacteria; order Rhizobiales; family Xanthobacteraceae; genus Bradyrhizobium. The sequence continues at coordinate 273,581 of CAVUKM010000015.1, forward strand.
TTCGATCCTCAATAGCTCGTAACGCAAGCCATCGCGCGCCAGCGGCTTGCCTTCCGGCGATACGAACACCACGTCGAAGCCGGCCTTGTCGCCCTCCGCGACGCTTTTCTCGCCAAACAGCGGTTTGACGCCGATCATCGCCGCGCTCGGCGCCACCGGCAGCACCAGCTTGCGCTCGACCGCGCGGCCACCGGCTTCGGCCATGCGGATGAAGATTTGCGCTTCCTGCGGACGCGTCGATGATGGCGGCTTTGCGAGGCTGACCGGGAAGGTCGCAACGCCGTTGGCGTCCGCCTCGGGGAGGTTTTCGATCGGCGTGCGCTCGTTGCTCGCGGTTTCCTCGTCGGCGACACCGAACTGATAGCCGGCAAAACCCGGCCGCTCGGCTGCTGGCGCCACCAGCAGGTCGCCCTCGAGCTGCAGGCCCGAGGCCGGCGCCCCGTAAAGGAAATGGCCGTCGACCTTAAGTTCTACAGGAAGGTCAGCCTTGATCTGCTTATCCTTGCTGGACAGGTCAAACTCGATCCGTTCGGGAACGTAATCCTCGACCATGAAGGTGGTTTCCCCCACCGAAGCCCCCTTGGGGTCGGTAAAGGCCCGCGCCCGCCAGGTCCCGGTCGGGACCGCCGAATTGAGCGGCACCGCCAGCGTCCTGCCACCGGCGCCTTGGTCCGCCAGCACGGCGCGGCGGAACTCGACGCCGTCCGGGCGTTCGATCACGAGGGTCAGTGGCCCGCCGGTCACGGCGTTGCCCTGGCCGTCGCGCAGGAGGGCCGTGAGGTACACCGTCTCGCTGGAGCGATAGACGCCACGTTCGGTGTAGACGAACGCATCGGCACCCGCAGGCACCGTCCTGCCGGAAACGCCGCGGTCGGAAAGATCGAACGCATTGGATTTCAGGCTCAGGAAGGCGTAATCGGCCTTGTCGCCGGTTACGGTCAACATGGCCGGCGAAAGCCCGCCCTCGCCGCGCGCCAGCCCCACCTCGAACAGCACGTGACCGGAATCGTCGGTCTTGCGGGTCGCAAGGATCTCGTTGTTGCGCGCGACCAGCCGCACCTCGGCCTTCGCCACCGCATCCGTCGAGGCCAGCGAATTGACGAATACGTGGATGCCGTCATTGCCGGAGAAGGCGGTCAGGCCGAGATCGGAAACGATGAACCATTGCGTCGCCAGCGAGCCGTCGTCGTCGCTGCCTGGCCCCTTGGCCGCCGCGGTCATGACGTAGACGCCCGGCTGCAACACGCCGAGCGCCTCATCGACCGGAAACGCCGTCGTGACGTCCTGGTTGAGCGTGGTGGCGGTGGCAAGTTCGCCGGACCATACCTTCACGCCTCGTTCGTCGCCGAGGCTGGAAAGCTCGTATCGGCTCAAGGTCCGCTGAAAATCGGCGTCGATCACCGTGTTGATGAGGTTGCGATCACCGATCCTGAAGACGTTGATCGACACGGCAGGGGTATTGACGCTGACCAGCGGAATGCCGCGCTGGCCGCTGCGCGGCAGCACATAGGCACGCCCGGTGAAGCGCACGAACGGCTTGCGGTCGCGCACATAGATGTTGAACTCAGCCGATTTGGGCAGGGTTTCCCTGACGGTAGACGGCAAGCCGGCGCGCAGATTGATGTTGTAGCGCTCGCCGTGCTTCAGCCCATCGACGCAAAGCTGCTTTCCCTCGGACGTCAAAGCCGGCTTGTCGTTGCCGGCGAGCGCGAGGTACGGCGCGAAGTCGGTGCGCTTGGCGAGGTCCTCGGAGAACTGGAAACAAGCCCTCGGCGAGGCCGAGTCGGAATCGACGGTATAATCGAGCAGCCGGAAACCGTGTTCGTCGCGCATCTTTTCATACTGGCCACGGACGTCGGCGACCTCGCGCAGATCAAGCGATAGCCGCAGGCTGTCGAGCGCCGGCCGCCATAGCTTGCGTTCCGACATCGCCCGGCCGAGCACGGCCAGGGCGTCGGCCTCGTCCCCGGCATTGGCGGCCCGCTGATAGGCGATATAGGCCGCGGTCGAGGCACGCTCGAGCAGGAAGGTCTGTTCGCTCGAATTGGCGGGGCGCATCTGGAAAATGGTGCGGGCAAGCCGCAGCCAGTTGGCGCTGTCGTCAGGTGTGGTGGCGGCGATTTGCCCGAGGATCTGGAGCCCGGTCCGGAAGTCGTTGCGTTTGAAGGCGGCGTCGGCGTCGGTTTTCAGGGTCGCGCCGGTTTTGGCCACGGCGCCGGCTTCGCTCTTGATCTGGGCCTCGAGCTTGATCGCCGAATCGGCCAGATCGTCGCGTTTGAAGGCCTTATCCGCCGCCTGTGCCGTGACGAGGCCAAACGCCAGCACGGCGCAAAATGTCGCTGCGCGAACCAAACCGATCATGACGGAGCTCCCTGGACCGCGGAAAGACGCCGCGGATTGAAACGAAGTGCCTAAAAGGTGACGGACTCGTGGCGGTGGAACAAACGGGCGAAAAGGTCGCATGCAACATTTGTCGAAGCCGCCGCTTTGCCGCGCCGACTGCCGGTAGCGGCGAAGTAATTCGTCAGGGCCGAACCAGGCCAATGGTCCGCCCTTAAGGCTTTGTCGCGGGAGCCGGGAAAACGGTTCGGAACGGGCTTGGCGGCAACGCGGATTTTTCATATTTGCAATGGTATAAGCCGCCAACGGTCCCATAGCTCAACTGGATAGAGTAACGGATTTCTACTCCGTGGGTTGCAGGTTCGAATCCTGCTGGGATCGCCAGTGGTTTGCCCCCCTGAAGCTGGGCCGCGGCCTTTCAATAAAAACAGACGGATTTGCGCCGTAACGGCTGGTTGTCTGGCACAACCGGCAGGCCATTCGGCTCTCCATCGCTAGACCTTGAAATAATCCCGGTACCAATTGACAAAGCGAGCCACGCCTTCGCGCACCGGGGTCCCCGGCTGATAGCCTACCGCCTTAATGAGTGAACTCACATCCGCCGACGTATTGGGGACGTCGCCGGGTTGCAAGGGCAGCAGTTCCCGGACGGCTTTCCTGCCCAGCGCCTCCTCGATCGCCTCAACATACTCCGTGAGGTGGACCGGGGCGTTGTTGCCGATGTTGAGAATACGAAAGGGCGCGTTGCTCGTCGCCGGGTCCGGATTGTCACTATCCCACTCTGGATTCGGCCGGGCGATGTCATCGCTCACGCGGATGACGCCTTCGACGATGTCGTCGATGAAGGTGAAATCGCGGATGTGTTCGCCGTTGTTGAAAAGCTTGATGGGCTGGCCGGCCAGAATGTTCTTCGTAAACAGGAACAACGCCATGTCGGGTCGGCCCCAGGGCCCGTAGACCGTAAAGAAACGAAGCCCGCTTGTCGGCAGCCTGAAAAGGTGGCTGTAGCTGTGGGCCATCAATTCATTGGCGCGCTTGGTGGCGGCGTAGAACTGTAAGGGATGGTCGACGCCCCGGTGTTCGCTGAACGGCAGTTTGGTATTCGCACCGTAGACGCTGCTCGTGCTCGCATAGGTCAAATGATCAACCTTTGCATGCCTGCACGCCTCCAGAATGTTGGTGAAGGCGATGATGTTGCTTTCAACGTAGGCCTGGGGGTTGTCCAGGCTATAGCGAACGCCAGCCTGGGCCGCGAGATGGATAACCCGGTCGAAAGGGCCGTCGGCGAAACACCGCTTAACAGCCGCCGAATCGGCCAAATTCACGCGGTGGAAGCGATAGTCTCCGGGGCTTTGCAGCGCTACGTGCTCCAGGACTTCGAGCCGGGACTCCTTGATTTCAGGGGAGTAGTAGTCGTTGACGACATCGGCCCCGACGACGGAATCTCCTCGCTGCAAGAGACGCGCCGCGATGTGAAAGCCGATAAATCCGGCATTGCCCGTAACCAGAACCCGCATATCGCAATCTACCGCCGTTATCGAATTGTTGGGTGTTCGTCCGTGAAGCCACCACGCACAGGCCCGCTTCGGCGCGGGCCAGGGAAGAGCCGAACACGACTTGCATGACTTGAGGTGAATTTAGCGCTTCGGTAGCTGGGCTGTCGAGCTATCGGGCGACCTTGCAGCCCGGCACCGTCGGAATGGCAGTCCCTGGCGCCGAAATAATTGCCCACTCCCCAAATCGGTCTCCTATTTTGGTGGCTTCCTGACGTCGGCGGCTGTACACCGCTCCCGATCGTGGGGGCGTGCCTTCACGCGCGGTACGACCGCGAAAACCTATCGTCTCCCAACCCAAGCGAAAGGGACAAGGCCCGTTCAATGAGTGGATTCAAGGAACCTAGCTTCGCGGACCGGCAAAAAGCGGCGCGAGAGGCCAGGCAAAACATCCTGAACAAGTTTCGCAGCCAGCCGGGTCCCGATGATCCCGCCGTCAAGCAACGGCAGGCCGAGCGCGAGGCATTGGCCGCCGAGCGCGCCAAAGCCAAACTGGCGCGCGAGGCCGCCAAGGCGGAGCAGAAACGGCGCGACGAAGAGGCTGCCGCTGCCGCCGCGGCACAACTCGCCCGCGAGAAGGAAGAGGCTGCGGCCCGGGAAGCCGCCCTCGAGGCCGAACGCAAGGCGGCGCGCGACGCGCGCTATGCCGCCCGCAAGAAGCGGAAATGACCGCATCAGGCCGCGGGTCAGCCTGATACGTCGCCGGCCCGCCCCTTCCGGGGCGAGCCTGCTGGAGGACGCTTTTTCGGCGCCTACTTCGACATGGTGTCCTTCTTCATCCCGTCGTCCTTCTTCATGGTGTCCTTGGACATGGTATCCTTGGACATGGTGTCCTTCTTCATCGTGTCCTTGGACATCGTATCCTTCTTCATGCCGTCGTCCTTTTTCATGGAATCCTGGGCGAAGGCGGCGGGGGCGAGCGCCAGGCTGAGCGAAAGAGCGGCAGCCGAAATGAGAAGCGCGATGCGGGTGCTGTTGGTCATTGATGGGTCTTCCCTTTTGAAACTGGTTTCTGAAGCGACATATGCCGCTGGTATAGGGACGATCCCGGGATCGCGGTTGTTACCGCTGGATTGAAAAACTTTTGCCGCATGACAGGCATTAACCCTGTTGGGTTCAGGGCGGCGCAGCGTAAATAAATTGACGTAGCTGGCTTGCTCTCACGAATTTTGCCACAGTTTGCGGCGCACCAATACCCCGGCCATCCAAGCCATCACTTTCATACGAGAGAAAATTGGGGCAAGGACAGGCTAAGATGCCATAGTCCCCCGGTCCGACGACCCGATGAAGACCTCCCAAGGAGAGTTGTCCATGTACACGCGTCGCTACATCCTTGCCTCAACGCTCGCCGCGCCCGCCATCCTGCGTTTCGGGACTGGCACCGCCCAGGCCGCTACGACCCTCAAGATTTCGCATCAGTTTCCCGGCGGAACGATCGACAAGGGCGATTTCCGTGACCGGCTCTGCCGCGTGTTTGCCGCCGAAGTGGCGAAACGCAGCGGCGGCGACATTGCCGCCGAAGTCTACCCGAACTCTTCGCTGATCAAGACCAACGCGCAGTTCTCGGCGATGCGCAAAGGCGCGCTCGATATCAGCCTCTATCCCCTTCCCTATGCCGGCGGCGAATTGCCGGAGACCAATATCGCCCTGATGCCCGGCCTGGTTTCGACCTATCACCAGGGCATGAACTGGAAGAAAAATCCGGTCGGCAAGGCGCTCAGCGATTTCCTCGCCGACAAGGGCATTATCATCCTCAGCTGGGTCTGGCAGGCAGGCGGCGTCGCCAGCCGTTCGCGGCCCATTGTCGCCCCCGAAGACGTCAAGGGACTCAAGGTTCGCGGCGGATCGCGGGAAATGGACATGGTGCTGCAGACCGCCGGCGCCGCCGTGCTGTCGGTGCCGTCAAACGAACTTTACGCGGCGATGCAGACCGGCGCATGCGACGCCGGCATCACCTCCTCCACCAGCCTGATCTCATTCCGGCTCGAGGAAGTCTCGAAATCGCTGACCTCCGGCGCGAAAGCCTCCTACTGGTTCATGCTGGAGCCGCTGTTGATGTCGAAGTCAATTTTCGACGGCTTGCCGAAAAAACATCAAGACATCATTCTGACCCTCGGCACGGAGCTGGAAGCATTCGGCCGGAAAGGTGCGCAGGACGACGACACCGAGGTTGCAAAAGTCTATGCGAAGGCTGGCGCCAAGGTCAGCGAGCTTGACGCGGCGACCGTGGGCAAATGGCGCGACATTGCCCGGGACACCGCCTGGAAGGACTATGGCGCAAAAACCGCGATGTCTGCCAACCTGCTGAAACTCGCATCCGACGTCTCAGCATGATGCATGGTCCGCTTCCGGATCAAAATATTCGGACCACGACCGCGACGGGTAATACGCTCGTCGCGGCGCTCGAACGTGCCCTCAAATGGTGCAACAACATCATCGTCGTCGTGGCAGCCCTTGCGCTGATCGCGGCCTGCGCCATCCTCAGCTACAGCGTGCTGGGACGCGCCTTGTTCCACAGCCCTAATTACTGGCAGGACGAGGCGGCGGTCTTTCTGCTGGTTGGCGCGACGTTCCTGACGTCGGCCTACGTGCAGCAGCAGCGCGGCCATATCGGTATCGAGGCGTTCGTCGGGCTGCTGTCGCCACTGGCCAACCGGATCAGACTGTGGATGGTCGATTTGGCCAGCTTGTTGTTCTGTGCGTTCTTCGCCTGGAAATCATGGACACTGACGCATGAGGCCTGGGTTGACGGTCAGGTCTCGAATTCGATGTGGTCGCCACCGCTCGCGATCCCTTACGGCCTGATGGCGTCGGGCATGACGCTGTTGTGCGTGCAAATCCTGTTGCAGGTCATCATGCCGATTTCCGGGACTGCTCGGCGATGACTGTATTCGGAATCGGCGTCAGCTACGGTGTCGCGACCCTGTTTGCGATGTTTTCCGGCATGCCTATCGCGTTCGCGCTCGGTGCGGTCGCGGTGGTGTTCATGGGTATCTACATGCCCGCGGCATCGCTCGATACCGTCACCCAGAACGTCTACGAGGAAATGGCCTCGATCACGCTTCTTTCGATCCCGCTTTTCATTTTGAAGGGTGCGGCAATCGGCAGGTCCCGCGCGGGCCAGGACCTGTATTCGGCGCTGCATGCGTGGCTGCACCGCGTTCCCGGCGGATTGGGCGTCGCCAATGTGTTTGCCTGCGCCTTGTTCGCAGCGATGGCCGGATCCTCGCCGGCCACCTGCTCGGCGATCGGCTCGGCGGGCATCCCCGAGATGCGCAAGCGCGGCTATTCCGGCGGCTTTGCGGCCGGCATCATCGCCGCCGGCGGCACGCTCGGCATTCTGCTGCCGCCTTCCATCACCATGATCCTGTTCGCGGTCGCCGCGGAAAAATCCCTCGGACGGCTGTTTCTTGCCGGTATCGGACCGGGCCTGCTGCTGGTCACGCTGTTCGGTGCCTATGCGGTGATCCGCTTTCGCAAGGAGTATGCGGCCGCGAGCGCACTTTACGCCAAGACCGGCGCGACGTCGGCCATCCTGACCCGCGACGAGTTTACCATGGCAGAGCGCTTCAACGTGCTGCCACGGGTGCTCCCTTTCGTGCTGCTGCTGACGGGGGTGATGATCGCGCTCTATGGCGGTTATGCGACGCCGTCGGAAACCGCAGGCCTCGGCGGCCTGCTCGCGCTGGTGTTGATTGCGCTGATCTACAGCGTTTGGCGGCCGACCGATCTGGCGCCGATCCTGAAATCGACGATCCGCGAATCCACCATGTTGATGATGATCATCGGCATGTCGCTGTTGTATTCCTACGTCATGAGCTATCTGCACATCTCGCAGTCGGCGGCGGAATCGATTGTCGCCATGCACCTGCCGCGATGGGAATTGCTGGCGGCGATCCTCGTCATGGTCGTGATCCTCGGCTTCTTTCTGCCGCCGGTTTCGATCATCCTGATGACCGCGCCGATCATCCTGCCGCCGCTGCGGGCGGCAAACTTCGACATCATCTGGTTCGGCATCGTCATGACCATCGTGATGGAGATGGGGTTAATTCACCCGCCGGTGGGCTTGAATATTTTCGTCATTCGCAACGTCGCCCCCGACATTCCCTTGCGCGACGTGATCTGGGGCACGCTGCCATTCGTGCTGTTGATGATGCTGGCGGTGCTGGTGCTATGCTTCGTGCCGGGGATTTCGACCTACCTGCCCGACCTGGTAATGGGGCCGGATGGCGGACGGTGACGAAGCGCGCGCCTGGCGAAGCTTTATTTGCTACCCGCCATTCGCGTCTTGGCGTTGATCGCCGCCGCCACCCGGCTCACGGGTGGCCGACCGATCAGCTTGCTGATGTCGTTGGTGGCCGCCACCAGCTTTGACATGTCGACCCCGGTTGCGACGCCCATGCCTTCGAGCATGTACACCACGTCCTCGGTCGCGACGTTACCGGTCGCGCCCGGCGCGTAGGGGCAGCCGCCAAGACCGCCGGCCGCGGAATCGATCACGCGGACACCCTCCTCCATCCCCGCGTAGAGATTGGCGAGCGCCTGGCCGTAGGTGTCGTGGAAATGCATCGCGAGATGGGCCGCAGGCACCTGGCCAGCCACCGCGCGCAGCAGATGCCGCGCCTTCAGCGGCGTCCCGACGCCAATGGTGTCGCCAAGCGAAACTTCGTAACAGCCAAGGTCCCACAGCGTCTTTGCAACGTCCACCACCGCCTGCGGCTTGACCTCGCCATCATAGGGGCAGCCGAGCACGCAGGAGATGTAGCCGCGCACCTTGATGCCGTCGGCCCTGGCGCGGGCAACCACTGGCTTGAACCGCTCGATGGATTCGGCAACCGAGCAATTGATATTGGCGCGTGAAAAGCCCTCGGACGCCGAGGCGAATACCGCGATCACCTTGGCGCCGGCGGCTCGCGCGGCGTCATAGCCCTTTTCGTTTGGCACCAGCACGTGAAATTCGCTGTCGGGGTGATGGTTGACGCCCCGCAGCACCTGATCCGAGCCTACCATTTGCGGGATAGCCTTCGGCGACACGAACGCCCCGACTTCGACCGTGTGCAGCCCGGCGCCGACCAGCGCCTCGATGAGCGCAATGCGCGCCGCAACGCTCACCGGCGTCTTCTCGTTCTGAAGGCCGTCACGCGGACCGACTTCAACGATGCGCACCTGGTCACTCATATCAACTTATCCGCCTGCCGGCTCGATTTCGGCGAGTTCGACGCCTTCGCCGACGATATCGCCGACCTTGCATTTGATGGCCTTGAGCACACCGGCGAACGGCGCGCGCAGGGTCTGTTCCATCTTCATCACTTCGAGCGTTAAAATCGGCGCGCCCTTTTCGAGGTGGGCGCCCACTTGCGCCAACAATGCCACGACCGTACCCGGCAGCGGTGCGACGATCTTGTCCTCGCCGACCTGTTCCTCGTCGTCACCGCCGAAAGGATCGACCCAATGCAGGTCGAAGCGGCCGTTGCGCGTTCGCAGGTATAATTCGTGGCCTTCCATGACAGCAACGACATGCGACTTCATGCCGTGGAGCGTGAGGTCGATACCCCCGGCGGCATTGGCGACGGCCGTGAAAGCGATTTCGCGATCGCCAATCGAAAGCGTCGCCGGACCCCTGCCGTAATGCAGCGTCACCTTCTGTTCGGTCGCACCCCCGTGACGGAACGTAAACACCCGCTGCCGCCGGCCGACCGGCATCCAGCCGGCCGTGTGCCACGGTGAACGCCCCCCTGCGCACCCCGCTTTCGCCTCCTCACCGAGAATCGCCGCGACTGCCGCGCCGAGCTCAAGATCGTGAGGGGACGGCGGAGCCGGTGTGAGGTGCTTCAATTCGCGTTCGATGAAGCCGGTATCGATGGCATTGGCGCGCACGTCCGGATGCGTGATCAGCGCCGACAAAAATGGAATGTTGGTGATAACGCCCCGGACGTCCGATTCCTCAAGCCCGCGATTGAGCCGATCGATCGCAGCATCCCGGGTCGGCGCCCAGGCTATCACCTTGGCCAGCATGGCGTCGTAGTGCGGCGAGACGGCGTCGCCGGCGCGATAGCCGGCGTCGATCCTCAGGCCGTTCGACGGGTCCGGCGTGTGCCAGGTGCGTATCTTGCCGACCGAAGGCATGAAATTCTTGGACGGATTTTCCGCATAGACCCGCGCCTCGATGGCATGACCGTTGAGCACGATCTGGTCCTGCGCCAGAGGCAAGCTTTCGCCGAAGGCCACGCGCAACTGCCATTCCACGAGATCGATCCCCGTGATCAGTTCGGTCACGGGATGCTCGACCTGCAGGCGGGTGTTCATCTCGATGAAGAACACATCCCTGCCATCGGAGACGAATTCGATGGTGCCGGCGCCGACATAGTCGACCGCGGCGGCGGCCTTGCGCGCCGCGGCACAAACCGCCTCGCGCTGGACGGCATCAAGTGTCGGCGACGGCGCTTCCTCGATCACCTTCTGATGCCGCCGTTGCAATGTACACTCGCGTTCGAACAGCGACAGCAGATTGCCGTGACTGTCGCCGAGGATCTGCACTTCGATATGGCGCGGGTTTTCGACGAATTTTTCTATCAGCACGCGATCGTCGCCGAAGGCGGCCTTGGCCTCGCGCTTGGCGCTGACGATCGCGGGCGCAAGTTCGCTCGCCGAACGCACAATGCGCATGCCGCGTCCGCCGCCGCCGGCGGACGCCTTCACCAATATCGGAAAGCCGATCTTGTTGGCGGCGGCGGCGAGCGTTGCATCATCCTGGGCTTCGCCGTGATAGCCCGGCACCAGCGGGACGCCGGCCTGCTCCATCAGCAATTTGGAGCCCGATTTCGAGCCCATCAACCTGATCATGGCTGCGGTGGGACCGACGAACACCAGGCCTGCATCGAGACAGGCCTGCGCGAATTCGGCGCTCTCGGACAGGAATCCGTAGCCGGGATGCACGGCCTCGGCGCCGCTCTTGCGCGCCGCCTCGATCACGCGCTCGATGTTGAGATAGCTGTCGCGCGCCCGCGCCGGCCCGAGCAGGACCGCCTCATCGGCCATGGCAACGTGCATCGCATCGCGGTCGGCTTCGGAATAAACCGCGACCGTGCGCAGGCCCATGGCCCTGGCGGTGCGGATCACGCGGGCTGCAATCTCGCCGCGGTTGGCGATCAGAAGTGTACGAAATCGCCGGTACTGTCCGGAATGATCCATCATCACATCCTGAACAGGCCGAAACGCGTGGGCTCGATCGGCGCGTTGGCCGCGGCCGAGAGACCCAAGCCCAGCACCAGTCTGGTATCGGCGGGATCGATGACGCCGTCATCCCAGAGCCGGGCGGTGGCGTAATACGGACTGCCCTGGCTCTCATATTGTGCCCGGATCGGCGCCCGAAACTTGTCCTCCTCCTCAGCCGACCAGGTCTCGCCCTTGGCCTCGATGTTGTCGCGACGGACCTGGCTCAGCACCATCGCCGCCTGCTCGCCGCCCATCACCGATATCCGCGCGTTCGGCCACATCCAGAGGAAGCGCGGGCTGTAGGCGCGGCCGCACATCCCGTAATTGCCGGCCCCGTAGGAGCCTCCGATCACGACGGTGAATTTCGGCACGCCCGCGGTCGCCACCGCCGTCACCAGCTTGGCGCCGTCGCGGGCGATCCCGCCGGCTTCATATTTCTTGCCAACCATGAATCCCGTGATGTTCTGCAGGAACACCAATGGAATATTGCGCTGACAGCAAAGCTCGATGAAATGCGCCCCCTTCAGCGAACTCTCGCTGAACAGGATTCCATTGTTGGCGATGATGCCCACCGGATACCCCCAGATGTGAGCAAAACCGCAAACCAGGGTTTGGCCGTATAATTTCTTGAATTCGTCGAACTCCGAACCGTCGACAAGCCGCGCGATGATATCCCGCACGTCGAACGGCTTACGGCCGTCGGCGGAGACCACGCCATAGATCTCCTCGGGCGCAAACAGCGGCTCGCATGGTTCGCGCATGTTCAGATGCGCCCGCGCGGGCTGCTTCAGCGTGGAGACGATACGCCGTGCAATTCCGATCGCATGACTGTCGTTCTGCGCGTAATGGTCGGTGACGCCCGACTGCCGTGAATGCACGTCGGCGCCGCCCAACTCTTCCGCGGTGACGACCTCACCCGTGGCCGCCTTGACCAGCGGCGGTCCGCCAAGAAAGATCGTGCCCTGATTGCGCACGATGATGCTTTCGTCCGACATCGCCGGGACATAGGCGCCGCCTGCCGTACAGGACCCCATCACGATCGCGATCTGGGGAATGCCCAGCGCCGACATCTGCGCCTGGTTATAGAAGATGCGGCCAAAATGTCGTTCGTCAGGAAATATTTCGTCCTGCTGGGGCAGGAATGCGCCCCCGGAATCGACCATGTAAACACAGGGCAAATTGTTCTGCCGCGCGATATCCTGGGCGCGAAGATGCTTCTTCACCGTCATCGGATAATAGGTGCCGCCCTTGATGGTCGCGTCGTTGGCGACAACCATGCATTCCCGTCCCGATATGCGCCCGACCCCGGTGATGATGCTCGCCGAGTGCACGTCGCCGCCGTAGAGGCCGAAGGCCGCCAGCGGCGACAATTCGAGAAACGCGGTGCCGGGATCGATAAGGAGATCGACCCGCTGACGCGCCAGCATCTTTCCCCGCGAGGTATGCCGGGCGCGCGACGCCTGCCCGCCCCCACCGGCCACCTGGTTGAGCTTCTCGCGGAGTTCCGCAACCAGCGCCCGCATTGCTTCGGCGTTGCGGGCAAATTCAGACGAAGCGGAATCGGTATTTGATCGGAGCGGCATGGCCTTCAGCAGTTTTGTGGTGCGCCGATGTCTGCGCGACGGGCTTGCGCCATGGTGTCATTGCGCCGTCGCGTTAGGCAACCCGGAACTTTCGGGCCAGGCAGCTACCGGGCCCGCTCCGATGAGTCCAAGCTGGTGGGTCCAGGCTAGTGGGTCCAGGCTAGTGAGTCCAAGGCTCGCCGCGCCGGAACGCGAAATTGTCGGCATAGGCGGCTTGCCGGCGGACCGGCTCCTTCGGCTGAATGACCTGGTAGGGAATGCCCTCGCGCTCGCAATACGCCACCGCTTCTTCCTTGGTATCGAAGCGAATGGTGAGCTGCTGTTTCATATCGCCGGAGCTGGTCCAGCCCATCAAGGGCTCGATGACCCGCGGTTGTTCCGGCTCATAATCAAGCTGCCATTCCCTGGTTTTGGCGGTCCCCGATTGCATCGCGTTTTTGGCGGGCTTAAAAATGCGTGCGGTCATGGATGGTCGGACCCCTTTCAGGAAATGCGGCATGGAAGCGCGTAGTGGAAACGGCCGGGATAGTATAGAGACATCCTTCATAAAACTGAATCGGCGATTCTCGGCCTCGGACGTAATATTCTCCAGAATGGTATAGTCATTATGCGGCGCGGTGACAATCTTGCCGGATTGCACGACCGACGGTCTGCCCTGCTGCCCGGTCCCTTCGGGCGCAATACATCGAAGCGGCTCCCATGAAAATCAACGCAACCCTCCCGGAAAAAGGACGCGATCTCCGGCTCGATCTGTTCCGCGGAATCGCCAACTGGGCGATTTTCCTGGATCACATTCCCGACAACGTCGTGAACTGGATCACGACGAGAAACTACGGTTTCAGCGACGCCGCCGACCTCTTCGTATTCATTTCGGGATACACGGCCTCCTTCGTCTACGCCCGGATGATGCTCGAGCGCGGTTTTATCGTCGGCGCCACCCGTCTGACGAAGCGGGTCTGGCAGCTTTATGTCGCCCACATCATCCTGTTCGTCATTTACATTGCTTCGATCAGCTATCTCGCGCTGCGGTTCGGCGATTCCGAGATTATCAGCGAGTTCAATGTCGCGGGCCTTGTCGATCATGCGACCGAGACGCTGCGCCAGGGTTTGCTGCTCAAATTCAAGCCGGTCAATCTCGACGTGCTGCCGCTCTACATCGTCCTGATGGGGTTCTTCCCGCCGGTCCTGTGGATCATGCTGCGCCAACCCAACTGGACGATGCTTGCATCGATTGTGTTGTGGCTCGCCGCCCGGCAGCTTGGCTGGAATTTCGCGGCCTATCCCGCCGGCACCTGGTATTTCAACCCGTACTGCTGGCAGGTGTTGTTTGTATTCGGCTCGTGGTGCGCGCTCGGCGGGGCAAGGCGATCTCGTTCCATCATCGATGCCCGCTTCACCCTCTATTTTTGCGTCGCCTATCTCATTTTTGCGATGGTGATGACCATGGCGGGCAAGTTTCCGGATTTCGGTGCCATGTTCCCGGACTGGCTCTATTCGATCTTCAACCCGAACGACAAGACCAATCTCGCGCCCTACCGCTTTCTGCATTTTGTGACGATCGTGATTCTGATCATCAGGTTTGTGCCGAAGGACTGGCCCGGCCTGGAATGGAGGATGTTCGATCCGGTCATCGTCTGCGGTCAGCAGTCGCTTGCGGTGTTCTGCGTCGGCGTCTTCCTGTCCTTTGTCGGACATTTCGAACTAATGATGAGTTCGGGCTCGCTGTTCGCGCAGATCTTCGTCAGCGTGACCGGAATAGCTATCATGACCATCGTCGCCTACTACATCTCCTGGTCAAAGAGGCAGGACAAGCCGCTACCCAAGCCGGCAGCGCCCAAGCCGGCCTGATTTTTGATACTGATTCCTAACCCTTCGAATCCGGCGTTCGCGCCCGGTCGCGGGGTGTTGGAGCCAGCAACCGGCCTCTCGACGAAAACCCGCTCCACTCCGTCGACCATCCGATTTTGTGGTCATGGCTCTGCCTTCCCTGCAGCGCGAAGGCGGCGCCCTGAGGATCTTTGCATCGGGCGATCCAGACGCCGCCCGGCAATTCAAGCGGCCCCTGGAAGACCTGGCCGCCACCGGCCTTCACACGCTCCGCGGCCGCGTCGATGTCCTCGACATTGAAGTAAAGAAGCCAGAATGGGATCGGATCCTCTGGACGCTTCGTGAACATACCACCGATGGTCTGCCCGCCCGCGGAGAAGAACTGATAGTTGTCGGGCGGACTCATCCCCGCGTCCGCGTCTTGCCAGCCAAAGATGTCGCTGTAAAAGGCAAACGCTTTCTCCCGGTCTGTGGCAAGCAATTCATGCCAACCGACGCGCCCAAGCTTGCCGGATTCGGCAGGTTGCTGTTGGCCAAGCTTCAGCCCGCTGACCAAAGCAAACGTTGCTGTCTGCGAATCGGCGACAACCGAAATAAGGCCGATATTGGTGTTGGTCGGCGGAACGTGCACGGCGCCACCGAGACGCCTGATCCGATCAGCTGTAACCGCAACGTCCCTGACGCAGACATACCCCACCCATCTCGGCCACGCGCCCATTTTCCTGCCCTCCTCCGGCAGGTTCATGAACCCGCAGATTCTGGCTTTTCCGGCGGTAAACAATCTGTAGGGCAGATCCGGCGTTGACGCGTCCTGCGTCCCCCAGCCGACGACGCTGCCGTAGAACGCCGCGGCAGCCTCCACATCGGTGGTGATCAGTTCATACCAAGCGAAACATCCGGGATAGTCGACCAAGTCGGATTCTCCGTTCGCGCCTGCGAGATATCGCAACGCCACATTTCGCCGACCGGGCTGCTTTTGGCGCCTGATTTGAGTGGCTGGATCGTTTGGGCTCAATAATGACCGGCGAGAGCGAACGCAAGAACAAGACAGCGCCCCTCCCTTATCCGCCAGGACACAAAGCCCTGCAAGGCGCTGCAAAAGCGAAACAACTTCGTCCTGCCCACCATGACGCGGTTGTGCTCAATGGCCAGCCTTGGTGCATTTTAATTCCGGTTTCCAGAACTGGAAGCGCTTCGCCCAGCCAGCCTTCCGCCTGCAGGCTCACGTCGCTGGAGGCGCCACCGATTTGCCGAGGACGTCGATGATGAATGAATGATGAATAACGGGCATCATCGAGGTCATTCATGAAGGTGAAATCTTGGTTATCTGCGGGCTCGTGCCGCACCTGCAGGGGGTCCTCACCTTGCGGGTGATCAGCCGTTGAAGTACACTTTCCAAACTCGAGCCATTTCCGGAATAATGGAGGATTGACTATGCCACGAGTGAAGCAGGCTTCGAAACGAAAGCAGTTGACGAAAGCCGTACCTGCGTTGGGTGCGGCCGGCTTGACCTTTTCACTGGTGGGGGGCGCCTCGGCGGCGGTAGCACCGGCAAACGATGTACCGCAGACGCCGAATTACTCACCGAGTCACGCGATCACGCTCGGTGAAGAGGAAATCGCCGACGTCAGTCTGGCGACGTTCTATGTCTTCGACAAGGAGAACACGGCTGCGGCCAAGGACGGTGTGCAGGTAGCCTGGCGTGGCTGTGGTGGTTGCAGAGGCTGCCGCGGCTGCCGAGGTTGCAGAGGATGCGGTGGATGCGGCGGCTGCGGTTGCGGCGGCGGTTGCTGCTTGTCGTGGGGTGGTTGCCGCCTCTGCTAAGCCAGAGCGCTTACCGGTTACATTGAAAAATGCAGGTCATCATGGCCGGGCTCGATCCAATCGACCCGGCCAATCCATGTCTTCCTTATGGTGCCGTCCACGGCGTGCGTGGATCCGATCCGCGTATGACGGCCGAGTGGGTCTCCCATTTTATCGAAAAATGCCAGAGCGCCGGCTGGACGAGGGAGTTTCCGTGGTCCCAGAAAACGTCGTGCACCAGCAAGCCAAATTCTCACGCAAGCTTGGCGCGCTGAAATCATGACAGGCGCCCGCAGGACCAGCTCGACCCGCCGCGCCGGCAAGGACGTTGCGCAGTTCGCGCCGAACTTCACCGCTTACGTAATACCGCCCGACGTCGTCTGTCTCTATTCCGAGGACCGGAAGTTTTTTCTTCATGGCGAGCTCTACTGCGCGCTCGCCGGCGCGATCGGCAAAGGCGGAAAGAGCCTTCAGCAGCTTGTCCGTGAGCTCGGGAAACGTTTTCCACCCGACAAGGTCGAGGAAGCTCTCAAACGGCTTATCGAGCGCCGCTATATTGTCGAGGCTTCTCCGTCGTCCACCGGTGCCGTCGCCGGATATTGGGCCAGCCTTGGCCTTCCGCCGGGAGTGGCGGAACAAAATCTCGGGAAATGTCGTGTTCGCGTTGAATCGATCGACGTGCAAGGTGCTGCCGAATTCGCTGCCGCGCTCGGCGAGTTCGGCGTGCGCGTCACCAAACGCGCCGCAGATCTGACAGTCACGCTGGTGAATGACTATCTCGAACGGCGGCTTGCCGAATTGAACAAGCAGCGAGTGGCGGACCGAACACCCTGGCTCATCGTGCAACCCTCCGGCGCCTTTCCCCTGGTGGGGCCGGTGTTCAACCCCGGCAACGGCCCCTGCTGGACGTGTCTGTTCGATCGAATGATCCGAAATCGCGAGGTCAAGGGTTTCCTTGACCGCGGATCGGCGCGCGCTGTCGCCGTTTCACCTCTTGCCCGCGAGCCGATCGGGCGAGGCGCCATCCAATTCGCTGCGCTCGAAGTCGCCAAGGCAATCGCCACCGGATTTCGTACCGAGTTGAACAATCACATCGTCAGTCATGATCTGTTGGGCTCGAGTGTTGTGAAGCACTATGTTCCCACGCGCCCGCAATGTCCGACCTGCGGTAGCAAGAAGCTGCGGGATCCGCGCCGGGCGCCAAAGCCGATTGAGCTCGGCCCCGGGGGCAAGCTGATCATGACGAGCGGCGGATACCGCACCGTGTCGTCGCGAGCGACGGTAGCTCGCTTCCGAAAGCATGTGAGCCCGCTCACCGGCGTCCTCACGAGGCTTGAGCGGATCGAAGCCGATCTGCCGATGAATACCAATTACTTTGCGGCACACAATTTCTCGGGTCCGGCGCTGACGCTCGACGCGCTCAGGGCGGGACTGACCGGCGGCAGTTTCGGCAAGGGCTCTACGGCCGAGCAGGCGGAAGCCAGCGCGCTGATGGAGGCGATCGAGCGTTATTCGGGGATTTTTCAGGGTGACGAGATCCGGGTAACACGGCGGTTCACGGATTTCCCGCCGGGCGACGCCATTCTTCCCAATGACGTGCAGTTGTTCAGCGACGCACAATATCGCTCGCGCGCGGACGAACCGGACAATTCCCATCCCGTCCCGGCGCCGTTCGACCCATCGGCCAAAGTCGAGTGGTCACCGGTCTGGTCGCTACGCGATCAACGCTTCAAATATCTTCCGACCAGCCTGTTGTATTTTTTCTACAGCGGTCCCGGGGCCTTGGCGGCGGATACCAACGGCTGCGCCGCCGGCAACACGCTGGAGGAAGCCATCGTTCAGGGATTCCTCGAGCTGGTGGAACGGGACGCGTATGCCATCTGGTGGTACAATCGATTGCAACGCGCCGAAGTCGACCTCAGCCATTTCAACAACTCGTATATGCGCGATCTGCAGACCCAGCTCGCCGATACCGGACGCCGGCTGTGGGTGCTCGACATCACCAGCGACCTCGGCGTTCCCACCTATGTGGCGATATTGCACTGGATGCAAAACGGACATGAGAATATCGAGTTCGGCTCTGGCGCACACTTCGATCGCCGCATCGCTTTGCTGCGCACGTTGACAGAGCTCAATCAGTTCCTCTCGATTGGTCTGATGGGAGGCGGAACCGGGGAGAAGCCGAGCCTCGATGGGACCAATCCCCTGCACCTGCGCGAGCATCCTTTCCTGACGCCAAGCGGCAATGCGGCGGACCAACCGGCGGCGGGCACAACGGTCGGCTTTCTGCACAACACGCGCGGACAAGTCGATGCTTGCGTCGATATCGCCAGGCGTGCGGGCCTCGATTTCCTTGTCCTCGATCATACGCGGCCCGACGTCGAGGTCCCCGTCGTCAGGGTGATCGTTCCCGGATTGCGGCATTTCTATCGCCGCTTCGGGCCGGGTCGCCTCTACGATGTCCCGGTCAAACTCGGGCTGCGAGACCAACCGATGCCGGAAAACGAACTTACCCAATTCCTTCCCCATAGCTGAGGGAGATGCCGGCTTGCGCGCTCCCGGAAAAAAAACAGGGCGTCGGACCGCGCCGCCCGTCATTTCTGCCCGCCTCGGCGGCCACATCACGCTCGAAGCGAAGGCAGACGGCGGTATTGTGGCCCGCTTCAACGGCTATTCGGTGGGGCTCGGGACGTTCAGTTCGGGCGCCGCCGAACGTGCACGGGAGTTGCGGACGGGTTTGGCGCTGGCTTCGTTCTCGACGGGCCGTGCAGCCGACAAGGAAGTCGACCTGTTGGTGCGGCGCCTGGCCCAGGCCGGACTGCTGGAATATCGTTTCGGGCAACCGCGCACCGACAAGGATCAGGTCGTCATCGAACCGCAGGTTGCGGATTATTGGCCGCGAACGCCAAAGCTCGGCAACAGGGACGTGATCGCGCTGTCGCGCTTCGCCTATTTGCGGCGGCGCGGCAATGAGATGGTGCTGGAATCGCCGCGCGCCGGCGCCTTGTTCCGAATTTGCAATCCGAAGATCGCCGCCACCCTCGCCTCGTTGTCCACGCCGCAAAAGATCAGCGCGCTCCGGCGGGAGCCCGGCTTTCCCGGACTGGAACTTCTCGCGCTGCTGGTGGATTGCCAAATTCTTTTCAAGCTCGAAACCGCCAAGGGCGATGGTCTGCGAGCGTCCGAGGGCGACGACAACCTCGTGCTCTGGGATTTTCACGATCTTCTGTTCCACACCCGCAGCACGGAGGGACGGCAGGCCAATCCGCTCGGTGGCCTCTATCCCTATGCGGGTCTCATGCCTCCGCCGCCGGCTGTGCGGCCGCGCTGGCCCGGCAAGGCAATCGATCTCGGCAAGGTCTCGGTCACGCCCTCTGAAACACCCTCGACGTTCGCAAAAGTCCTGCATGAACGCCATTCGACGCGCGAGTTCGACGATACCCATCCGATCACGCTTGCCGAACTCGCACGGTTTCTCGACGGCACAGCGCGTATCCGCTCGAAATGGAAAAGCAGCGTCGACATGGACGGCGGAGGTCCTGAAGTGTCCTACGCCGCCAGGCCGTACCCGTCGGGAGGCAGCGCCTACGAGCTTGAGCTTTATCTGGCGGTTGCCAACTGCGAAGGACTTCCGCGCGGATTTTATCATTACGATGCCGATCTCCATGCGCTGGTGCCGATCGGTGTTCGCGCGCAGGAACTCGATGCGCAACTGGTGGCCGCCGAATTTGCCATGGGCGCTTCCGCAGCGCCCCAGATCCTGATCACGATCGCGGCGCGCTTTGGCCGGGTTTCATGGAAGTATAGCTCGGTGGCCTACTCGCTCATCATGAAGGACGCCGGCGTATTGATCCAGACGCTCTACCTGATGGCGACCGATATGGGGCTGGGTGGATGCGCAGTCGGAACCAATAATATCGATCTATTCGCGAAGATGACGGGGCTGGAATTTCACGTCGAGGGTCCGGTCAGTCAATTTGCCCTTGGCCGCCCTGGGGCCGCCGACGCGCCGCCGTAGACTTGCCTGATTGACATGAATCAATCGGCTGATCTGCCGATGCGGTAGTCGTTTTTTCAAGTTGAAAACGAACATGCCGCGCGTCTGGCGGAAGATCAATCCTTGGTCAACAGATCGCCGGCCAGGAGAGAAGAGCATGCCGACCCACTTTCACGCCATCGTCTGGATCGATCATTCACAGGCCAAGGTTTTTCACATCGGCCGATCGGGTGACGACGAGGTCGTCCTGCATCCGCATATGCCGACGCGGCACATTCACCACAAGGCCAACTCGATCGGCAGCGGCCATGCCGGATTCGACAAGGAATTTCTCGCGCAGGTGATGAACGCGGTCAGCGACGCCGGCGAAATCCTCATCATCGGCCCGGCCGGCGCGAAAACGGAACTCGCAAAATTTATCCGCGAAAAGCACTCAAACGTCGGCGATCGCATCGTCGCGGTCGAGGCCGCCGATCACCCCACCGACCGCGAAATCGTGGCCTATGCCAAGCAGTATTTCAAAATTGGCCCCGTGAGAGTAACCCCTGCGAGCGGCTCTTTTTAGTTGGGCTAGCGATAAGGGCCGCCGGGACGCCTGTCAGCGCCTGCGAGGACGGCGGTTCGGATTTTCCTTCCGGCGCGCGGGTTTTGAAGCAACATGCCGGGATCTGGGCTTCCGCGCCGGGCTGCTGGTATCGTCGGCGGTCACGCCGGCCGCGGCCAGCAGGACGCAGGCCGCCGACTTCGCCGCCCGCGCCATCGCCGGATCGTCGCGGACCAGCGCCGCGGCCATGGCGCCTTCAACAAGGATCGCAAGCTGGGTCGCAAGGCCGTCGGGATCGGCAACGCCGAGCCGGATCAAAATATCGCGGAACGCGACACGCCGCCGCTCCTTTTGATCGACGGCGATCCTGGTCGCCGGGTGTGAGCGCTCCCCTATTTCGGCAACCGCGTTGACGAAGGGACAACCGCGAAACGCCTTGCTCGCGAACCAGCGCTCGAGCCAATCAAACACCCCCAAAATCTGATCGAGCGGCGGCCGGTCGGAAACGGCGCGCGGGACGGCGCGCCGCGAAAGATAGGCGACGATCAATGCATCCTTGGACGGAAAATAGTTGTAGAGCGTGCGCTTGCTGATCCCGATTTCGGCGGCGATCGTGTCGACCCCGACGGCACGAATGCCCTGCCCGTAGAACAGGCGGTCGGTCGTCTCGAGGATTCTCTCCCTCATCGCATGCCGGGCGCCATCGCGTCTCGTCATTGGGACCTGATTCCGGTTGCCCGCGGGGCATACCTACACAGATCGGTGTGATCAAGCCCTGACGGCTTCGGAGATTGCGTTGCCGCGATGATGAACTGGTCGGGGCAGCTGGATTCGAACCAACGACCTGCAGTACCCAAAACTGCCGCGCTACCAGGCTGCGCTATACCCCGATCATTTGGGAAACGTCGTCGATACACGCTTAAGGCCCTGCCAGCAAGAAAGAAGCGTTTCCGGGCGAAGCGGGCAGCGGGTCGCGTGAATAAAACGCGTTAAAACAAAAGATTACAGCCGGAATCTCTCATCCAATCAGAACCCATCCGGCC
Source organism: uncultured Alphaproteobacteria bacterium (assembly GCA_963742085.1). Lineage (GTDB taxonomy): Bacteria > Pseudomonadota > Alphaproteobacteria > Rhizobiales > Xanthobacteraceae > Bradyrhizobium. Next base: position 295,486 of record CAVUKM010000015.1, read on the forward strand.
TTCCCTCCCGGGTCCGGCTAGTGGCTATTGAAGAGCGGATGCGCCACGCGGTCGCCGGGCGCGATCCCGTATTTCTGCGCCGTTCCGGCGATCACCTCCAGCACCCCCTTCGCCAGCCCCCGCGAAGGGATGATCTTGGTGGACAACGGCTCGGTATTCTCGGCGATACGCAAGATCCGGCCGTCGGCCCGTATGAAGATCATGTCGAGCGAAATGTAGGTGTTCTTCATCCACATCGACACTTCCTGCTCGGGCGAGAAATCGAACAGCATCCCTTTCCCGTCGGCCAGTTCCTTACGGTACATCAGGCCGGTCTCCTTCTCTTGCTCGGTCGTTGCCATCTCGACCGAGAATACCTGCACACCGGATTTCGTCACGATCTCTAACGGCTGGACGCTTGCCGCCCGCGCGTTCAGGCCGGTGAAAGCGTAAAGCGCGCCCGCCACGGCGACGGCTATCCAAAGCCGCGCCCGCAGACGCTGCCAACCAACGGCTCGATCTACATTCATCAGCAACGCTCGCCTCACCCACAGAAGTTTCCGACAGGCCTTTTCCGCCAAACCGAAGCAGGTTTCGTCGCCGGAAAATGCTCAAATTCTTGCACGCAATCCACCGCAAGTGAGCCCGAGCGGCCCACCCAAGTCAGGTGAAATGCGTTGGCGACGACCGTAACCCGAGGATCATGGCAAATGCCAGACCTTCGGCGCGGGCCGGCGACGCAGCCCACGGCGCTCAATCGATCGGTTCTGCCCGGATGAGGTGGAAACCTCGTGCGATCAGTGCGAGGAAAGACCCGGCGAACCGGTTTCCGGCTGGATTTCCGCCGCCATCATGCCCTTGGAACCGGGTCCGAACCGCACCAATACGTACTGGCCGGGGCGCAACTCGGTCATTCCGTAGCGGCGCAACGTCTCCATGTGGACGAAGATGTCCGGCGTCCCCTCGCCACAGGTCAGGAAGCCGAAACCGCGCAGCCGGTTGAACCACTTGACCTGCGCCCGTTCCAGGCCGCTGGTCGGGGTGACACTGACATGGGTTCGCGGCGGCAACATCTGCGCGGGATGGATCGCCGTCAACTCGTCCATCGAAACGATGCGGAACGCCTGGTAGCCCTTCGCCCGTTGGATGCATTCGCAGACCAGCCGCGCGCCTTCGTAGGCGGTTTGGTAGCCGTCGCGCCGGAGTACCGTGACGTGCAGAAGCACATCCGGCCAGCCATTATCGGGAACGATAAAACCGTAGCCCTTTGATGCATCGAACCATTTGATGACGCCGGTGACCTCGACGAGGTTGGCCGCGGCATCGCCCAGGCCCGAAAGGGCATCTATCGCCGGGTCGCGTTCGCCCGCAGAAAATCCGCCCGGCCCAAGCCTGTTAGGTCCCGCCCCGCCGGGCGGTTGACCTCCGAGCTTCTTGGACTCAAATCCGTCCGACCCCATGACCCCGGACCCCACACATGATCTACGGCCCGTCATCCAAACCGACGGTACCCAGACGCGCCCGCCCATGAAAGTTCATGATGCCGCCACGCGAATCTCTCGAATCAAAAGATAACACTCCCGATTGCGGCGCATAGATAAAAATCGAATCTCGGGGAACCTATGAACAGCTTGCGCGGCGGCGAATCGATTGGGCATCAATTGCCTACGAACGGCCCAAGCGTTTCCCCGATATCGTGCCGGATCACCAGATCGGCAAGATCATCCTGTTCGGTAGGCTCGTTGTTGATAATCACCAGGCGGGCGCCGGAATTCCTTGCCAGCAGCGGAAAGCCCGCGGCCGGCCAGACCACCAGCGAAGACCCGATCGCGATGAAAAGGTCGCATTGCTGGGCAAGTTCAGTGGCGCGGCGCATCGCCGCTTCCGGCATCGCCTGTCCAAACGAGATGGTGGCGGTCTTCACCGGTTCATCGCAAACCGTGCAATCGGGCGCGCTGCCTGTGGCATCGAAGCGCTGTTTGACCCAGGGAAGATCGTAGGGCTGCCCGCAACCGATGCATCGCGCGTAAGTCGTATTGCCGTGGAGTTCCACCACGTGATCCCCGGCAAAGCCCGAGGCCTGATGTAAATTGTCGATGTTCTGGGTGACGATGGCGGGAATCTTGCCGGCCCTGTAGAGCGAGGCGAGCGCGCGATGGCCACGGCCGGGCCTCGCCGCGGCAAAGGTCGGCTCCATCGCAAAGCGACGCCGCCATGCCTCATTGCGCGCATCCGCGCTTGCGACAAATTCATCAAAAGGGATCGGCCGGTTGCGGGTCCACAGCCCGCCCGGCGAGCGGAAATCAGGAATGCCGCATTCGGTCGAAATGCCGGCGCCGGTAAAGGGAACGATGATGGAGGCTTCGGCAATCATGTCGCCGAGCCGCTCCACACCGCTGCGCAGGTCCGAAGCGATCATTGGGGTCATCCGAAGGTTCAGCCGTGACAATTATACCACGGCCGAGCGGATTGCCATTTCGGTGTTTCGCCAATGATCAATGTGTCGCCAACGATCACGCAATCGATGGCGCCCGACGCCCTCACGCCGCTTTGGCTACCGTTTCCTTCGCCTCGTCGCTCTTCCTTGCGACCTCGTCGCTCCTTTTGGCCTTGGCGGCCGCGGGCGCACCCGGCGATTTCTTCACGGGCTTGCCGTATTGCGACAGCTTTTCGAGCTCTGATTCAAGTTCGGCCTGCCGCGCCGCGACCTTCTCTGCAAGTTTTTCGATGACGTTGTCACGCAAAGCGGCGAGTTCTTCGATGCTTAACGAGTTGAGATTGATATTTGCCATGCAGGCCTCCTGTTCCTCCTGTGGCTACCGGGAAGGTGCGCAGGCCACAAGAAGCCACCGTGCTTATCCACAATCACAATCCTGCAACGTCTTATCCGCATTCGCGCCCCAATCCGGGAAGCCAATGAAGGCGGGATACGACTCAAAAGGGATGGGCATGACCGAACAACAAGACCGCCGCGCTCGGGAGCGCGAAGAGATTGCGGCGCGCGTGGCAAGCTTCAAGGCGACCCAGGAAAAATTCAAACGCGAGCGCGAGGAATATTTCTTCACGACGCTGGAAAACGCGCGCCACAGCGAGAGTTCGCGCCACGTCCTCGTACGCGTGCCGATCTGGTCTTGAGGCGGCCATCGCCGCTCGACGTCCGCAACACGTCATTGCCGGAATCAGGCACCGCACTCTTCTGCCAGAAGCCATCATGTCCCGAACTCGTCATCCCCCGCGAATGCGGGGGATCCAGTACGACGCAGTCTCTCGATTCCAGCACGGCCGCCTCTGGAATACTGAAGCAACCGCTTTCGCGGGTGATGACAGTATCGATTTAGATTTCAAACAGCTGCTGCGATCGTCATTCCAGGGCGATGTGAAACATCGAACCCGGAATCTCGAGATTCCGGCTCAGGTGCTAGCGCACCATCCCGGAATGACGGAAAACACAGCTTCGCTATCTCGCCGCTTGTTTGCGCGAGGTTTGGCCGGCTCGTTCCGCCCTCTCGTATCAGAGGGCGCAGGGAATGCCGGGCGCCCGATGCGCCCGCAGCCGCGTGTGTAGTGGTAGAAAGCACACGCGTTAGTCACCACGGTCACACCGGAAACACCCGGCATTCCCCGCGCAATGGTTTTAACGGCTTCCTTCGCGCTCTCCCCAGTGACCGGGCTTTCTTGCCACTGTCACCCCTGAGAAGCTTGCTTCTCTGGAGCTTGACGCCAGCGTCGGGGCGTCAGGACCACACGACTTCGCCGTCCGTGAGTCGGCGCGTTCGTCCGCGCGCCGCCACGTCCATCGCATCCCGCCTCTACGTCCGTGACGATCGCGAAACGCCCCCTTCAGAGGAGGCGGGACAGCGAACTCAATATTCCTGTGTCTACCCCGCCGTCAAGTAAATTTCGGAAATTCAGAAATTTGCTGAAGCGCGGAATTGGAGATTTTTTCTCGCGTCATTCCAGGATGGTTCAAAAGAACAGGCCCGCGATAGCAATTGCTTCCTCGAAATCCAGCAATTGCTTCGGATTCTTCGTAACCTAGTCTTCCCGTGATGCCACCGATACTCGCTGTCAATCGGTGTGGAGCATGTTACTCAAGCGCCTAGAGAGGCGCCACCGGCGATTCGATGAATGATTGGTCTCTATGTCCGATATGCTATCTCGATTTTCTTCCGTCCTTTCTTCCGTTACTGAACAGGAGATCAAAGCCGACCCAACGCTTCAGGGGCGGATGACGTTGTATGATAGCGGCGGCCTATCAATTTTTTATGCGCCCTTCGAATATATCCAGCCATCCGCGAAGGTGATTATCGCAGGCATCACGCCGGGCCTTCAGCAGGCCGGAAATTCACTGGCGGAAGCGCGCAGGCAAATCCTGGCCGGCAAAGGCCAAAGCGAGGCTTTACGCGCTGCGAAGGTTTTCGCCTCGTTCTCCGGTCCTATGCGGACGAACCTTGTTGCCATGCTGGACCACATCGGTCTGCAAAAATGGATTGGCGTCGAGTTCTTGCAGCAGCCTATGGGATGGCGAACTAGCTCATTTCACATCCGTACTGCGTTATCCTGTTTTGTTGGCTGGCAAAAACTACAATGGCAACCCCCGTGCTTGCATACCGGGCCTCGCCAGCTTGATGGCTTCCGTGATGTGAAGCTGTGCCACCTTGCTCTGAGCGCGCTGACGTGCAGATCCTCTGCGGTAGCTCTCTGCGGTCATCAGAATTCCTACAAGTATCAGCTTGATCGAAAGCTCTGTTTCCCCACGACTGGATGCAAACGCTAGAAGATGGTCTCGAATTTCATCAGGCAAAGCGCTCCATACTAGGAGACGGTGCTCTTCGCCGAATTCGAAAGTTAGCCGATGCGCAAACTTATTTCGTATCTCATTCAAAACGGTGCCGACTCGACGATACCCAGGAGGCACTAATCCCATAGCCAACGTTAGATCTAGCTTTGACGGGAAGCTCAGTCGCCGCAAATCAATTTCGTACGGCGCCGGCAATGCCTCGGTTATCGCCTGGATTAATATGTGTTCAAAATAAAGATGCGCCCGAATAAGCATGTTAAGTGCGTCGGGAGTGTCAAGGTGAGCAACCATCTGCTCCTTCGTGAAGGATGGCTCAGACGCCTTATCTGTCTCCTCTTGGAGCAGTTTTTCCATCCGCTGTCGCTATTGCGTTCTATGCACCAAACCCACCAACCGCGATGCAGTCGCGATTGCTAGATAGCCTGCTTTTGGTGGTGACGGGCGGAACAGCTGCAATGTTTGCTCTCATCAGAAGCACACGAAGTAAGCGATGATGTTGACGAGATTCCAAACGTGCCCGGCATTGAGCCAGCAACAAACCAACCACGCACCGCCTGCTCCTTGCTGCATTTTTCTGCTATTGAGTTCCGCCGGACCAACAGCGACCACTTCAATCTTCTGCAGGGAGTTAGGAAACATGCGTTATCTCCACACCATGCTGCGCGTGCGCAATCTCGATGCCGCGCTGAAATTCTATTCTGACGCGCTGGGATTGAAGGAAGTTCGCCGCGTCGACAACGACAAGGGCAAATTCACGCTGGTGTTCCTGTGCGCCCCCGAAGACGAAGGCCTGTTGAAGGCGTCGAAGGGACGCGGCGCGCCGCTGGTCGAACTCACCTACAATTGGGACGAGGAGAAATATGGCGAGGACCGCTATTTCGGCCATCTCGCCTACGAGGTCGACGATATCTATGCGACCTGCGCGAGGCTGATGAAGCGCGGCATCACCATCAATCGGCCGCCCCGCGACGGCCAGATGGCCTTCGTCCGTTCGCCTGATCTGCATTCGATCGAACTCCTGCAAAAGGGCGATGCGAAGCCTCCGGCGGAGCCATGGATATCGATGGCGAACACCGGTCACTGGTAAGCGCCTCGCGAGCCGGCGGTGCCGCCAACGCGCGTCCGGTGGCTCGCGCTGCGGACAACTCCGGAATCTTGTTACAATCGGGCTCCGCTGACCGTGGGGCCTGATTTTTTTTGTCACGACCCTTGAGCCGCCTCCCGTGACGGACGCGAAAGACGCGCTTTCTTTCGAAAATTCCGATATGACGCTCGCGGGCCAATCGCCGGGAGCGAAATATCGTGTCGAACAATCATCAAGCTCAGCTCAAGATCTGGGGCCGGGCCAATTCGGTCAACGTTCAGAAAGTGCTTTGGTGCCTGCGCGAACTTGATCTCGCCTGTGAGCGCATCGATGCCGGCATGGCATTCGGCAAGAACCGCGAGCCCGAATATCTCGCGATGAATCCCAACGGGCGCGTACCGACGCTGGTGGACGGCGATTTCGTGCTCTGGGAATCCAATTCGATCATGCGCTATCTTGTGCTCGCCTACCGGCCGCAATCGCCGCTTTATCCGCAGGCGCCGAAGGTGCGCGCCGGCGTCGATCGCTGGCTCGACTGGACGCTTTCGACCTTGCAGCCGGTCGATCGTCCGGTGTTCTGGGCGCTGGTGCGGACCCCGGCCGAGCAGCGGGACATGGCGGCGATCCAGAGGGACGCCGACGCCGAGGCCGCACAATGGCGCATCGTCGACGCTCAATTGGCGAGCCGACAGTACGTCGAAGGTGACGGGTTCACGCTCGCGGATATCGCGCTCGGCGCCTATGCAAGGCGCTGGTTCGGCGTCGAGGGCATCAGCAAACCGAAGTTCACGCATCTGGAGCGCTGGTTCGCGCAATTCGGCAGCCGGCCGGGATTCATGCAGTTCATCGCGCCACCGATGTCATGAGGCTTCGATTGTCATTCCGGGATGGTCCCAACGGGTCGGCGCTTGCGCCGCCCGTTGACAGGCTCCGGACCAGACCTCGGATGTGCAATTGCACATCGTAGTTCGCTCGTTTCGCTCGCGCGCTCGGCGACAGGCGCGGCGCGCTTGCGCGCGGAATGACGTTGACGCTCGCAAGACCCGCCGCGTGGCCCTGAGACTGCCGACCGCTCTACCTGACGAACTTGACGCCGAACGATTTGCCGCGACGCCAGACCACTTCGCAATTCCGTCCCGTTCTTGCGTCGCGCGAGAATGCGAGCCGCAACCTGGCCCCCAGCGCGCTTGCATCCTCCACCGTGATTTTCGCTCCGCTGGAGGACATATTGTGCACCACGCAGCGACGCGCCGCAAAACCACCATCGAGGGTGATCCAGCCGGGCTGGTGCACCGATTTGCGCGGTTCGCGCTTCTTGCTGACTAGGGCCATGTCTGTCCGGAGGAAAATATTCGCAAGCCCTCCCTATCCCACGGCAGCTCTAAAAAACCGTTGCGATCCTCATGTAAATACCGCCGCCGCGGGCCTCGCCGGCAAACCTTCATTTTTGCCGGTAAAACCCGCTTCCGTGCGGCTTGCCCGGGCGCGCAAACGCCACTATACGTTCGCCCGCCGCTGGCCGGCCGCATACCCGCGGTGGCCCGGCGGCGCGGCGCCAACGTGGCCTCAAGACGTTGATTTGCCTGGTTTATTTGTTCTTGAGTCCAAAGCGAAGCGGCGGTGCCGCGGCCGGGTCGGTCGTGGCAAAGCAGGCGTTTTCGCTCCCTTCGTCTATCGGTTAGGACGCCACCCTTTCACGGTGGAGAGAGCGGTTCGATTCCGCTAGGGAGCGCCAGCCGCCGCCCTCGGGCCATTCGACGTCAGCCCATTTGACCTCGGCAAACGCGCCGCAGCCTGCCGATATGGCTGGTCACTTCATCCAGTCGCGTCGAGCCGACCACGATCTTGCGGATGAAAGCGTGCGCTTTCCGGCCAGCGTGATCGAGTCGTCGTCAGCCGAGATCTCGATGGCGTCGGCTTCGTCGATCAGCAAAATTTTCGCGGTATGCCTTCGCATATTTCTTGGCGCTCGGCCGGCGACATGAAGCATTGCATTTCAAGCTGAAAGCACGATGGGTCGGATTTGCGGTAGATCAACATTTCCTGCCGAAAAACGATGTCATTTTAATCTACGCGAGGCTTTTTCCGTGAAAAGCCAGGCCGATGAGAGACTGCGTTCGATGTGGAGGGGCACTGGCATGATTACCTGCCGACATTGTCTCGACAATATGGCGGCGCGATCGGAAGTGGAGCTTGCCGACCGCGTTGCGAAGATGACAAGCCAGCCAGAAGCAATTGTGTACGCATGCCCGCGCTGCGGCGGCATTGATTGGGCGATCACGGACGAGATGATCCTGCCGTTGCGTCGGAAAGGTCTTTGGCGGCGGTGGTTTGGTTTGAACGCGCATTGAGGCGCTCCTGAGCGGATCGATTGCCGTGGGGAGCGAAGTCGCCTCGGAATCGAACGGCAAGCCGAAAGAGCTACATCTCGTTCCACGAAGGCTGGCCCAGCCCTCGCGGTCGGCTTTCGCGCGCTCCAGCTTTCCAATTCCACAACTCAGCGGAAGATGGCATTTATCGCGCGGGGTAGGTCAAGGCGAGTATCCGCTATGACCCACAGAGTGATTACTTTGGAATTCGTCGTTCCGACGATGTTAGCCGCTGCGCTGGCGATCATGGCTTCGATCGGGGCCATCTATTTGACGGACAAATATCTCGGCCCCATCGACCAGGCGGAAGCCCATCACTCCGTTGCCGGCAGTGTCCGCTGAATTGCCAAACCTTCAGGGGAGCGACTTCCCGTGCGTTCTACCTTATCGACGACCGCAGGTTGCGCTTGGATGGAGAGTACCTGATTCGAGATTTTGTTCGTTTAGGAGAATGTCGATGGCGAGCGGGTAACGCAGTCCCCGAACTCTCCTGCCCCTCCCATGACTCCACGAAGGCCGCTGGTCCGTCCGGGAGTTGCGAACAGTCGTGATCAGGCGACGCCGATCGCTACTTCGGCGCTGATGCCTGGCCGATTTGCACATAGGGACCGTTCTGGATCCGTCGAAGCACGGTCGGAAGATCCTCTTCGAAGGTCACAACATGCTCCCGACCAAAGAGAATGGCCGACCCGCTGCCCTGTCCCGGCTGGACCATCAAGACCTGGTCGAGGTTTACCAAAACCTCCCTTGCGGGCGGTCCCGGGCGTTTCAGTGCGATGAAAATAGCCATGTTGGGCCCCTTGCTGGCTGGGCGCTGTCGAAAATCCACGATTGCCGGAAGCCTAGGCCAGGTCGGTTAAAAAAGGCTGCGCTTGAACCAGCCGGCATGAGATGCCCGTCTTGCGGGAAGGCCGGGGTCGCCAACCTGTCTCAAGGGGACAATGGCAAACCAGACGTGCCTGCCCGGTGGGATCACGGCAGAATCAATTAACTTTTAGGAGCCGAGAGCGTAAGCTGCCGTTACTAGATGATTTGTGCTACCGGAACCAAAGTGAGGAACGCATGGCGACATTCCGACTGATTGGCGTTACCGCGGTGCTGTTTTCAGTGCTGGCGGGACCCGCGATGGCCCGGCAAGTAATCTCCAGTCCGGTCCGCCCGGCCCAGAGCATCTTTTGTGCGACCAGGGAAGCGGGAAATCCCCACAGCAAGTATTGCGATTATCTCGAATGGTCCAAATGGCGACAGCGAGGCTCTTGGGACAGTTCGCTCGACAATGCTTGCTGGCAGAACCCTGGCTTTGTGCCGGGAGAATGCAGCTTCAATCAGCATGGCCAGGTATTATTTGGGGCGCACCCGTGAGGTGATCGTCTGCCGAAGTGACCCCCTGCCCGACCGGCCTTGCTGAATTTTTCGCGGCAAACAGCCGCCCAAAAAGCCAATTTTGCAGTCGCTCTGGATACGGCCCTGCCTGATCCGCGCGGGCCGGAGACATGGCCTTTCGGATTCCCGGACCTTCGGTCAATCATCATCCGTTCTGTCCCGGGGAGAGCTGGCCAGTCACGAACCAGCGCCGCTGGCGTCGCTTGATATTTGCCGCCTTTGAAGAACTTGGGTAAGCCAACGGTCTAAATTGCCCAAGGTTACGCTTCATGGCTGACAATCGCTCGCACGCCGATGGCGCCCGGGTCCTGGCGGATCTCAACGCGCTCCGTGGTATCGGCGCCTACAAGACCGGCGTTCACAAGCCAACCTTTTCCGAAGCGCATATGCGCTCGCTGGCATGGCTGGCCGAGCGGCTTCCCGAGGCGGGCCTCTCTGCCGAGATCGACGGCATCGGCAATGTGCTTGGCAAGAGCGCGAAACCGGGACCGAAACTATTGGCCGGGTCGCATCTCGACAGCCAGAACCACGCCGGCTGGCTCGATGGTGCCCTCGGTGTCGTTTACGCACTCGAAGCCGCCCGCGTCATCAATCGCGATCCGGGCGCAGGCGGCGCGGTCGAGGTGGCGGCATGGTCGGATGAGGAAGGACATTTCGGCTCGTTCCTCGGCAGCAGGTCGTATGTCGGCGCCATCACCGAAGCGGACGTCGACGCCGCGCGCGACAGCAGCGGCCGCACCATGCGGGACGCCCTGCGCGACGTCGGTCTTGCCGGCCGCACGCGCGCCGGGGCCGAGCGCGGCCGGCATATCGGATATCTCGAGGCCCATATCGAGCAAGGCCGGGCGCTCGAAAGCGACGGCCTCAAAATCGGTGTCGTCACCTCCATCGTCGGTATCTGGCAATACCTGATCACCTTTACGGGTGAGCAGAACCACGCCGGCACCACCCGGATGGCCGATCGCAGGGATGCCGGCCTGGCGCTGGCGAAATTTTGCGTCGCCATCGATGAGCGATTCCCCACCTGGTGCGGTCCACGCACGGTTTGGACCACCGGCCGCATCACCCTTGATCCCGGTGCGCACAGCATCATCCCGGGACGCGCGGAATTGCTGTTCCAGATGCGCGACGATGACCCGGCCGTGATCGCGCGGCTGGAGGATCACCTGGAGAGGATGGCGGCAGAGGTCAGCGCGCAGGGCCGCTGCGGTGTCGAGGTAAAGCGCATTCGCACCGGCGCGCCCGTGATCACGAATGCCGGATTCCAGGACGCCATCGAAGCCGCGAGCTTGCAGTTTGCCGCCGGCAAGTCGGTCCGCATGCCCAGCGGGGCCGGGCATGACGCCCAGATCCTCGCCACCATCATGCCTGCCGGCATGCTGTTCGTACCTTCGATCGGCGGCATCAGCCATCACTGGAGCGAAAACACCGCCGATGCCGATATCGTCACCGGCGCAGAAGTCTTCGTTGAGGCCTGCCGGCGCCTGCTGACGAAATAAGCGCCGGGGCCTGGTCCATTTTTGTCACCTCGCCTCAGGCGGATGGCGGCCCGCACGAATCCACAACGGCTTGCAGGCCGATGATGATGCGTGCCTCCAGCACCGACGGATCCGAGCCGCCGCGAAGCTGGCCTAGAATTGCGCAGTAACCCCTAACCGTGGCCCGTGAATATAGCGGTCGATCGTCTGCAGCTTGGTAACGTCATTTGCCAGCGATAGCCCGGTCAATACGTTGAAGTAAGCATCGAGCCGATAGCTCGCCGTCATCTTCACGGCGGGCGTCAACCAGTAGGAAATTCCGAACTGCAGGTCGGCATTGAAGACGGTGGCTAACCGCTCGTCGGAATTCCCAAACCCGGGCAGGGAAAGACTTGGAAGGCCGGCTATGCTGTACACCGAGAAACCATTCTGAGCCTGCGAATAACGTTGCGTGCCAAACAGTACAGCGGCGTCGCCCATGTAGTCGAACGCCCATTTGCCCGCGAATGGTACCGAGCCTTCAATGCCGACGCGCGGGCCGGCGCCCAAGAACCTTGCCTCTTGGGTCAGATTTGTTAAGTCTGTAATAGCAAAAGTCGAGACCGAAACGCCGTTGACCACTTGAGGGGGATTAACGGTAATGGACACCCTGTCGACCTCAAGCGAACTGGTCGAAGCGCGAAATTCTGAAATCCTCAGCCCGGCCTTCACCTGCATCGAGCTGGGACCGCTTCCGAGGACATCCCGGCCGACGGCCAGATCGGCGAGCCAATGTCTTTCCCTCCCCTCTGCCGAGATCGCCTGATTGCCGCTTTCCGCAGTGATGTTGCTGGCCCCCAGCAGCGACGGATCAACCGAGCCAGCGGTACCAAAGGATCCCTTTCCAATACCCTCGCCATAGCGGAATTGGCCGCTGACATGCCAGGGCGAGTTGGCGAAGCGGTAATCGAAACCACCGGCACCTTCCCATCCAAGCCCGGGCTTCAGGTCGAAAGATTGCGGGGTTGGGCTGTTAAGCGTGAAACTCACCGGGGTGTAAAACAGAAGCGATGGATCTCCGCCGGTCCACGTCGCGCCGCCTTCAGCCCACACCGTGAATTGACCACGCTCCTCCGCTATCGGGCGAGCCTTGAAGGTCAGGTCGGCCGCGTAGGCGGTCAATGGACTTCCGCTGCCCGCCGATTGCGTCAGTCCATTCTGATCTTGCTTCGGGCGCTTGCCAAACGCTTGCGTGGATGCGCCGGCGACGGCAGCCTTTTGGTCCCGCAGCGCGCGGTTCTGTCGGAGCGCGGCAAGTTCCTTGCGCATCAATGCGTTCTCTTTTTCGAGGGCCGCGATACGTGCAAGACGGCTATCTTCGCTTTCGGCAAATGCTGCTGAGTTCGCAAGCAACGCAATTCCAAAAATCGTAACCGCGGATGAAATCGGCTTCATAAACGCCCCCGAGACAATTAATTGGACTCAAAATCGAATTGGCTCAAATCGATCCGGCACAGTTGCAGGATTTACGAGCTTGAAAAAGGGAACGGAAATGAATGCCCATTGCTTTTCCGGAAGCTGTGGCCGATTGGCCACGCCAAAGCATGGGCACTCCCCCTAAAGGCCCTGAGGCTTCACCAAAAAAAGGGCAGCGTGCTGAAACAACAAGCTCTCGTCGATCGCAGGCGAAAATCGGCCGCAGTCCGTGCGTGTGGTTCGCGCAAGACCCGCTTCTCACAAGGCGGATCGACCATGCTCGTAGAGCTCGAAACCAGGCACAACTTCAAACCGTCAAGGCTTGTCTCGCGAACCTACCTCCCCTGCCAGCGCGGCGGCCGCTTCTCGGCGAAGGCTTTCGGACCTTCGATATAGTCAGCGGACTCGATCATCTCCCTCACCGCCGGATATTCCCTTTGCGCGGCGATGGCCTCGGCGAGCGTGACGTTCAATCCCTCCATCACCGCCTGTTTCGACGCGCGGACCGACATCGGACTGTTCTGGCAGATCTGGCCGGCCCAGCGTTCCGCCGCATTGAGCGCCTCGCCGGCAGGCACCACCTCATTGACGAAACCGAGATCGAGACCTTCCCGCGCGGAGACATGCCGGCCGGTCAGGATCATGCCCATGGCGCGCTTCAAGCCGATCTGGCGCGGCAGCCGGTGCAGACCGCCGGCGAGCGCCGCAAGACCGACCCGCGGCTCCGGCAGCGCGAACACGGCGTTTTCCGATGCGATGATCAGGTCGCACGCCAGCGCAATCTCGAAGCCGCCGCCCATCGCCACGCCATTGACCGCGGCGATGATCGGCTTGTCGCAGTGAAACCGCATCGTCAGGCCGCCAAACCCGCTTGCATTCCAGCCGCGTTCGCCGCCCGCGGCCTGCCACTTCAGGTCGTTGCCCGCGCAGAACGCGCGATCGCCCGCCCCGGTGATGATCGCCACCCATTGCTCGGGATCGGCGGCAAATGCGTTGAACACCTCATGCAATTCGAAATGGGCGGGCTTGTGCAGGGCGTTCATGACGCTGGGCCGGTTGAGGGTCACCACCGTGACGCGACCGGTGTGTTTTACGTCGACAAACTCATAAGTCATGGCGTTCCCTTTCCTGGATTCTTAGACCCGCTTTGACGCGAGCATTGGATCGTCACGTTTCCCCGCCGCCGCCACCGAGGCGCAAGGGACATTTCCGCGGAACGCCGGCGCAGCCGCAGACATTTTCGATAGTGGACAATGGGGGAATGGACAAGTAGGGCCCGATCTTCCTCGGCGTCGCAACCGCTTCAGCTTCAGGATATTCGAACCGGAACCGGCCTCATCGACCTCGGATGCTGCAGCTGACAATACGAAGCGCGTAACCCGGACGCAGTTCCAATCTCCAGCGCCAACGCATTCTGAACTAAAGAATTATTTAGTCAGGCTGGCAGGGTTTATGTTTGCCGTTTCTCTCCGGCTAGGGTTCGTAGAAGACTTCTCGCCTGGCGCGCGCTGGCAAGGTTTGCGTGCAACGGCATTTCCCGGAACGAAAGGAATCTCGCGGATGACTCTGATTCACGCTGCGGCCATCGTTGGAGCCGGATTGATCATCGCGGCGGGGCCGGCCATGGCAGGACCGGGCGCTCTCGCCGGCTCGCAATGGCTGAGGCCGGACTCGAAGCTTGAGCAAATCCAATACCGGGATGACGACGCCATTCCCGAAGCAATCATCGGCGGTGTCATCTCCGGTCTGGTCGGCGGGGCTCTCGGCGGCAACTGCTATTACAACGACTGCGGCGATGGTGATGGCTACTACGGGGGTGGCGGCTATTATGGCGGCTATGGCGGCGGTTATGGACGTGGAGGCTGGCACGGTGGACGCGGCGGCTGGCATGGCGGCGGTCGTGTTGGTGGTGGCGGACATATGAGTGCCGCCGGCCATGGCGGTGGCAGGAGATAACCGCTCAGGCCCGTCCTTCAGACTTGGCGATTTGCACAACCCAGGCAACTTCTGATCGCGCCGATCTGAAATCGGAGGCGATCGCCTACTCTCAACTCGGTATGGAGCATGAAATGAAGAAAGTGAAAGTTTCGGCGCTGATCCTGGCATTTGCGGCCTTTGCCGCAGCTTCGGGGCAAGCCCAGGCGGCGCAGGGCGATCAGCATAGCGGACTGTTCGAACATCTTTGCTCGCACCAGAGCAATCCGGCTCCCCACCACAAGCTGGGTGAGCGGCTAGCGGATCATCTCAAACTCAATGACGCGCAGAAGGCTGCCTACGACGAATTCAAGCAGGCGCGCCTGAAAGCGCTCGACAATTCGAAAGCCAAGCTCTGTGCCAAGGAGCCTGATCTGTCGTCATTCGAGGAACGACTGGTTTTCAGCCAGGCCTTCCTTGAAGCGCGGCTCGATGCTCTGAAAGCGGAAAATCCGAAGCTGATCGCGTTCTACAACAGCCTCGACGAAAAGCAGAAAAAGAAGTTCGACAGATTCCGCGCTCGTATCGCGCGTTAGACCCTAGCCGCCTCGAGCGCCTGCGCTTCCTTGGGGTGCGAGGCGGCAAACACCTCGGCCACGGCCTTCTGGATGGAGGCCGTGCCTTATCCAGCAGGCTGAATCACGTTGCAGTTGGTGCGCCCCGACATCAGACAATCCTGCATCTTGCTCGCCGCGGTCAGTTCGCGCGCCAGCCACAATCCCACCGCCAGCAGGACGACGGCGATCGCCAATCCTGCGATTGCCGGCCGGCGGTTTTCTCCTGGCTCCCGTTCATTCATCGCGGAGTCGTTTTCCAGTTATCTGCCCATTGGCCCCGCCCAAGCGGGCTCAATCCAGCCTGCGACGGCCCCAGGGAACGGCCGCCCAGACGCGCTCGTGGACGTAATACCACGCGATCTTGGTTACGATCTCAAGCCCGGCGATCGAGCCGGCGATCTCGATCCTGCCCGTGAAAAACCAGCTGATCGCGAATGTGTCGAGCGTTCCCAAGGTGCGCCAGCTGATGGCTTTGAGAACGGATCTTGTATGTGTCTCTGCTCCGCGGAACAAAATCACCCGGCGCGCCTCCCCAAACTTGTTGGCCGCAACCTAACACGCGACACGCGCTGGTCATCGGCCGCCCTCCACGAATGCGGAAATGATCGATGGACACCGCGCGCGGTCATATCCTTGACTGGAAGTCATTTCCAAAACTCGTTGATTTGATTAATTAATTGCCGCACCTTCGGGAACCCGCCGGGTGTTCGTGGTCCGGTTGAATAGGCCATGGAAGGGGTCGAAATGAGACGCTAGGCGATCCCCGACGCCGGCGGCAGATTGACCTGTCACGACAAGGTCAGTGCGTCCGCGGCGTCGCCTGACAAATCCGCCGCGGGCAAATCCGCGGTATCGATCGGCCGCAAGGGCCCCGTCGCAAAGCGCGCTACGGTGAAATATATGATTATGATAGCGCGGAACACGCAACGGATGAATGCGCGGCCGAATAAATATCTGCAGGGGTTGTTGAACCGCGAATGCCAAGGGATAATTCGAAACAACTGAGCGCTGATGCCCTGGCCTACCGCAAGCGCATTTCGAACGCCGGATAACAATGAAACAAGGCATATTTGCCACCTA
Source organism: uncultured Alphaproteobacteria bacterium (assembly GCA_963742085.1). Taxonomy (GTDB): domain Bacteria; phylum Pseudomonadota; class Alphaproteobacteria; order Rhizobiales; family Xanthobacteraceae; genus Bradyrhizobium. Next base: position 311,646 of record CAVUKM010000015.1, read on the forward strand.
GATGCTCATCCTTGAATCCCTTCCGACCGTGATCGGCACGGCCGCGATAGCGCCCGCGCTGCTGATGCTGTGGCTCGTGGTCGCGGCTGGCGAGCGGCCGGAACCGCCGGCCAAGGTGTGGACCGCGTTTCTGCTGGGCGCTGCGAGCATTTCGCTGCTGGGGGTGCTGCGTGCGCCATTCCTGTCGGTCCTTACCGCACCCGACAACCCATGGCTTGCGCAGGGCCTGCATTCGCTTTTCAGCGTCGCGCTGCCCGAGGAAGCCGTCAAGATTCTGGTCATCGCCGCGGTTTCGGCGCGGCGGCGGCCTTTCGCCGATCCAATGAGCACGGTGGTTTACGGCGCGGCGGCGGGGCTTGGCTTTGCTGCCTACGAGAACCTCGCTTATCTGGTTCAACATGCCGAGATGTGGCAATCGCTGGCCGCGCTGCGCAGCGTCCTGACCGTGCCGTTCCACGGCGCGCTCGGGATCATCGCCGGCGCCTACCTCGCGATCGCCCGGTCCGGCACGGCGCTGGGCGCGCACCGCCATCACCGCGATTGGGCGCGCATCTCAAGTCGAAGCCTGATCCTGCTGGCGCCGACGGCGTTGCACGCGGCCTTTGATTTCCCTTTGCTCACCCTGCAGAAAAACCCGGACATCGAGGCCTCCACCCGGCTGTTGCTGGGATCGGCGAGCGTGCTTATCGGGTTCAGCTCGATCGCGTTTGCGGCGCGGCTGGTGCGCCGGGTCGGCCGTCACCATGCCCCGCGCACCCAAATCGCCCGCGAGCGATTGAGTCAGCTCCGCCGCATGTGGGCGCTACTCGTGGTCGGCGGCGGCGCCGGGTTTGCCGGGCTGGCCTTCGTGCTGTCGTCGATCCATCACTGGATGGTGAATCCGGATCGCAACATGGCGCTCGTTCTCGTTCCCATCGGCCTCGTGTCGATCGTGATCGGCATCGCGTTGCTGGTGGTGACCACGGCGGTCTATGTTCTCGGCCGCGACCGGATGCGTACGACGTCGCAGGGCTTTTCATCCATGCCCGGTCAGGGCTGAGGCATCCGGCGATCGCGAAAGAAATATCTCGCGCAAGGGGCGCGGCGAAACAAATTTGACCTTCGCCGCGTTGGGCACGCTATATCTGTATATCGTGCCGTCACATCAGGGCGTCATTCTGCGTTGCCGGCACCGGGAGACTTACCATGACCCTTCCCCAGGACCTCAGCGATCTGAAGTCGAAAATGAACGCCGCCGTTCGCGAGCATTGGCACGCCTTCCTGATCGAGGGTATCCTGCTGGTGATTTTAGGGCTGGCCGCGATGATCGTGCCGCCGCTTGCGAGCCTCGCCGTCACCATTTTTCTGGGCTGGATGTTTCTGGTCAGCGGCGTCGCCGGCCTCGCGCTGACTTACTGGGCGCGGCAGATGCCGGGCTTTTGGTGGTCCCTGATCTCGGCGGTGCTGGCGATTGTCGCCGGCGTTATCCTGGTGGCGCAGCCGGTGCAGGGCACGTTCACCCTGACCATCGTCGTCGGCGCCTATTTCCTCGCCGAGGGCGTCGCGACCATCATGTACGCGCTGGAGCATCGCCGCGAACTGTCGGAGCGATGGTCCTGGTTGGTGGTCGCAGGAATCATGGATCTCCTGATCGCGGCCATCATCATCACGGGATTGCCGGGGTCGGCGCTCTGGGCCATCGGCCTCTTGGTCGGGATCAACCTCCTGTTCGGCGGCGCCTCCCTGATCGGAATGGCTCTCGCCGCGCGCAATGGCTGATCCGACGGCGGTTCAGAGGCGAAACGCCAGTCTTCTTTTTTGACGCGTTTTCTTCACGCGAACCGGTACCCGCTTCGCTCGAAAACGCGTTAGCAGCCGCGGCAAATGCTCTTGATCTTGCGGTCGAGGATCGCATCCTCGCGGTTGGCGGCATCGTTCGGATTGCTCAGGTCTTTCTCGGACGGCACCTGATCGACGCGTGGCTGGCGATGACCGACCGGCGCCGGCCACGGCATCTGCTTTTCCGATGACGGATTTGTCGTACCGGAGCGATTGCCGCTCTGCGCGATCGCCGCCGTACCCGCCGCCAGCAGCAGAAGTGTCGCCGTCAGAAATATCGTTCGCATCTTGCTCCTCCCATCTCAGAGAATGCGACTATGACTCCGGGGGATAGAGATGAACGTCACCGCAGTAGTCGACGAGACGATACCGCGTTTCACCGGGTTGTTCACGCTCCGCGGAAAAAGAATTTGCCGGCGAAAGGTAGCTCGGGCCGACCGGCGATTTGCCGTGGCCGCCGGGGATATCAACCACGTAATCGGGCTGACACAGTCCGGACACCCGCCCCCTCAGGCGCCGCATGATCTCCTGTCCTTGTTCCAACGTCGTTCGCAGATGCGAAGTGCCGGGTGCGAGATCGCCGTGGTGCAGATAATAGGGTTTGATCCGACATTCCACAAAGCCGCGCATCAGTGCCTCCAGCGTCTCCGCGTCATCGTTGACGCCGCGCAACAGCACCGACTGGCTGACCATCGGAATGCCGGCGTCGACAATGGCGGCGCAGGCGGCACGGGCCTTGCGGGTCAGCTCCCTGACATGGTTGGCGTGCAGCGCGACCCACGTCGTCGCGCCCCTGACCTTCAGCGCGGCAACCATCTCGCTGCTGATGCGCGAAGGTTCGGCGACCGGCACGCGCGTATGAATCCGGATGATCCTGACGTGATCGATACGCGCGAGGTCCGCCATGATCTCGGCAAGCCGCCGCGGCGACAACATCAGAGGGTCGCCGCCGGTCAGGATGACTTCCCATATTTCGGGATGCGCACGGATATAGGCCAGCGCGTTGTCGTAGGCGCCTTGCGTGAGCGCGGTCGCCTTGCCCGGTCCGACCATCTCGCGGCGAAAACAGAACCGGCAATATACCGCGCAGACATGAACGAGCTTGAACAGCACCCGGTCCGGATAGCGATGCACGATGCCGGAGACCGGCGAATGCGCTTCATCGCCGATCGGATCTGGTTTCTCGTTCGGCTGCGCCACCAATTCCTCAGCGCTCGGAATATATTGTCGCGCAATCGGATCGAAGGGGTCATCGGGGTCGATCAATGCGGCGACATCCGGCGTCACCGCCACCGCATAGCGCGCCGCGACCTTTTCCAGACCGGGAAGATCCTCAACCGAAACGAGGCCGTGGGCGACGAGTTCCGTGGGCTCGCGCAGGACCGTAATCGGCTTGAAATTGATGCTGCTCATGGCTCTCCCGAAGGCGGCGTCCACACCACCTGATCGACCCCGGACGCACCGCTCGCCAGCATCACCAGCCGGTCGAAGCCGAGCGCAACGCCGCTTGCGTCCGGCATGCTGGCGACCGCGGCGAGAAAATCCTCGTCGAGCGGGTAGCGTTCGCCGTAGCGCCGTTCTTTCTCGTCCATGGCCTGCGTGAAGCGGCGGCGCTGCTCGGCTGCGTCGGTCAATTCGCCGAAGCCGTTGGCCAGCTCGACACCGCAGGCATAGATTTCGAAACGTTCGGCAACGCGCGGGTCGGACGGCTTGGCGCGGGCCAGCGCCGCCTCCGGCACCGGATACTCGAACAGTACGGTCAGACGCCCCTGCCCCAGATTTGGCTCGACATGCTCCACCAGCACCTTGCTGAAGATGTCGGACCAGGTGTCATCGTCGGTGATCCGTACCCGCTGCCCCGCCGCTGCCGCCAGACTTTCGCATTTTCCCTGACCATCCACGACGGTGGCGAGCAGGTCGATGCCGGCAAAGCGCTCGAACGCCGCCGCCACGGTCATCAGTTCCGGCTCGGCAAACGGATCGGCGGTCCTGCCACGAAACGAAAATCGGCCGATCCCGGTCGCCTGCGCGGCGTGGGCGATGACAACGATGCTGTCGGCCATCACGGCGTCGTAGGTCGCGTTTGCGCGGTACCATTCGAGCATGGTGAATTCGGGCAGATGCAAGGGGCCGCGCTCGCGCCCGCGAAACACCCGTGCAAACTCGAATATCTTCGTTTCGCCGGCGGCCAGCAACTTCTTGCAGGCGAATTCCGGCGAGGTCCGCAGGTAGCGTGTCGCGCGCGCGCCGTCGGCGCCGACAAGCTCCGCGCGGGGCGCATGCAAATGGGTCTCATTGCCCGGCGAGACCTGCAAAATGGCGGTTTCGACCTCGGTAAAACCCTGCTCCTCGAACCAGGCCCGGGTAGCCCTGGTAATGGCGTTGCGTGCCGCCAAAAAGGGCGCGATATCGGTGCGCCGGCCGGCGGACCACCATGGCGAAGGCCTGTCTTCCTGAACCATTAGCAAGCCGCCCCGCAACCCCGTAAAACGCTAGCATCGACCGGCAAAATCAGTATGTTGCAGCCCGAAACCGCTTCGCTGGCCTCGGGACGCCCATGTCCGGACAGGTCCCGGGCCAGAATATCAGGAAAAACAGCTTTGAAAGTCATCGCCAGCTCTATTCGCAAAGGCAACGTCATTGAGCAAGACGGCAAGCTTTACGTGGTTCTGACCGCCGAGAACATCCACCCCGGCAAGGGAACTCCGGTCAGCCAGATCGAAATGCGCCAAATCAGCGACGGGGTGAAGATCTCCGAGCGCTACAAGACCACCGACCAGGTGGAGAAGGCGACGATCGAGGATCACAACTTCAACTATCTCTACGAGGACGCCGACGGCTTTCACTTCATGAATACCGATACCTACGACCAGGTCCAGGTACCGAAGGACGTCATCGGCACGGCCGCGCCCTATCTGCAGGAAAACATGACCGTCAAGCTTTCGCTTCACGGTGCTTTACCCGTGGCGATCCAGATGCCGCAGCGCGCGACACTGGAAGTTGTGGAAACCGAGCCGGTCACCAAGGGACAGACCGCGTCGTCGTCTTACAAGCCCGCCATTCTGTCCAACGGCGTGCGCACGGCCGTGCCTCCACATATCGGCACCGGAACCCGCATCGTGGTGATGACCGAGGACGGGTCCTACGTCGAGCGCGCAAAGGACTGAGGCCAAACGGATACGCTTAGGCGCCGGAGGGGCCACGCATTGGGTACGAGGGCTGTCCGGTTCGTTGCGCGTCTGCTGGCGTCTTTCTCTTTGTTCATCGCCGGCAGCGCGGGTCTTTCCGCCGACGAATTCAGAACGCCCGCGATTTCGGCAGCACGCGTCGAATGGCAAGCCGCCCTCGATCAGCTTCGCTCCGAGATCAGCAGCCGGCCCGCGGTCGTGCCGTCGTTTGCGTTTTTCGGCCGGCGCCGGCTGCCGGCATTCGATCCCCGGTCGATGCCGGCGCTGGTGCAGCTGAATGCCGTGACGTCGCAGATCTTCGCAGGGATCGGACGCAGTCCGGTGCCGGTGTTGTTGCCGTTCGACCCCGCGTCATTTCTCGATGCACAATTTAACGGCGCGCCGGCCAGCCGCTCGGTGACGCGCTATCAGGCCGATTTCCGTCCCGTCGACCTGTTTGACGCGGGTCCCGCCGGCTACGACGCGGTGTTCTCGCTCGAGCCCGGCGCCGGCGACGGCATGCCGCAACGAACCTTTGCCAAACCCGTCGAGGTGCATATTACAGGTTCGATCCTGACCTATGACATCAGCGACCCCCTCGGTGGAAAGGGGGAACCGGTCAAATCATTGACCGCGCAGTTTCCCGATCTGCGCCGCTTCATCCGCGAAGGCTATGTGCGTTATGCCTTTACCCGCTTCGGCGTCCCCTATGTGGTTTCGATCCAATGTCTCGACAGCACCCCGCGCCCGCGGCGTCTGGCCTGCCGCGAGGCCTACCCCGTTGCCGAGCGGTTCCTGAAAGCGCTGCGCGTCGCCGGCGGCCTGCCGTCACGGCCGCAGGGGAACATCGATTCCGAGATCGCCGAGCGGCCGCCTGCGGCTTTGCCCGATTTCACCTATCGCCCGACCGGCGACATCATCACCAATAGCGGATTCCGCAGGCAGGGGGGCCGTACCGATTTCACCGCCTATTCGCAAATCCGCTTTCCGCTGGTGCGGACTCCGGCGTTCATCCACTCGCAGTCGTTCCGAAACCGCCGGTCGCGCGACAGGCCGGTCGACGAGTTGGCGGGTGGAAATACCAGCTATCCCTGGCGGGATAATTTTTGCGAGGCCCGCAGTTTCAATGTGGGACAGTGCTCCGGCGGTTTGGGCCATCAGGGAGAGGACATCCGCCCGGCGCCCTGCCCGCCCATGGCTGACGCTGGCAGTTGCGACCCCAGGCAGCAACGTGTCGTCGCAGTGCGCGACGGTGTGCTGATCCGTTCGCTGAAGCAGCAGGCCGCCACGTTACAGATCAACTCGCGCACCGAACATGTCCGCTTCCGCTACTTGCATATGAATCCGGCCGCCATGGACGCCGACGGCATTCTGAACGGCCGTCACGTCGAGGAAGGCGAAAGGATCGGCGTCGTCTCCAACTATCTCGACCATCCCAACGGTACCAGCCGCCATTTGCATTTCGACGTGCAGGTATTCACGCGCGACGGCTGGGTCTGGGTCAATCCCTACGTCACGCTGATCTCGGCCTATGAGCGCCTGATCCGTGGGCGCGGTCGTGAGATCGGGCCGCAGATCACCCCTTCAGCCGCCGTGGCACACGCGCTGCCGGCGGATCTGGTCCATCTGGACGTCCAGGAAGGCGGCGAATACTGAAATCGCAGGCGTTGGCTGACCTTGGTTTTGGCCAGACCTGGCGTCTCCGGTTGCCAGAGCAACGCAGCATTGACGGATCTCGGACCCCCGAGAAGCCCTGCGGTTTGCAGATGCCCTCAGGAACCGGCCTTGCCGGTATGTCCCCAGGTTTCGTCCCAGTCATGCCCCGCGGCGTCGACCACCCGGCCGTCGGCCTCGAAGAACTTGTTGGGGACCTGAAAGATCGCGAGCATCAGCCCGCCCTCGGGACACCACGCAACGTGGCGGCTGCCCGGCTCACGCCAGACGAATTCGCCGGCCCTCGCCTCGATGCCCTTCGCCGGACCTTCCTTGTCGACCAGATGTCCTTCGAGAACGTAGGTCTGTTCGATATGGACGTGCTCGTGGTCCGGCAGCACCGCACCCGGCGCGAACCGCATTAAGGCCGTCATCAGGCCCGTGGCCCGATCGAACAGCAGCGTCTTGGCCTCGCAACCGGGGAAGCGGGTCTTCTGCCACTCCATGTTCGCAGGCCGAACCAGATGGGAATGGCTATCGGCGGTCTGCGGACCGGTCGAGGTCAGGGCGTCCATGGCTGCTCCCTCCGTCAGTTTTTGCTGGGCCATGCTACCAGCTTTGCCCGCGCGCGTCTGCGGCGTCGCGCGGAGACCACGACCCTGTCCCCGAAGGCGCGATCTGCAATCGCTGCGCGGCAACAAGAACCGGGCGAGCGAGCCTGCTCCCGCCCCCTCAGGGCCTCTATTCGATCAGAGTCGTAAGTTCCGCGCCCTCATCGGCGACGAACACGGCAACCAATTCGGCCGGCTCGGCTTGGCTCGCGTTGGCGGAAACCAGATGCGTCGCGCCCGGGGGCTCGAAGAAGGATTGCCCCACCTTGAAAGTCTCGACCGGACCGCCCGCAAGCTGGGAACGGATCTCGCCCTTGGTGACATAGGCCGTCACCGAGCCCGCATGGCGGTGCGCCGGCGTGAAACCGCCGGGACCATAGAACACCCGCACGATCGTGACCCGCTTGCCGGGCACATTGGGCAAGGCGTGAGAGGTGATCAGTTCGACCTTGTCGAGCGGCGAGCTCGATGCGGCGCCGCTCGCGCAAAGCGGAACCAGGACGTCGGATATCCTGTCCATCGCCAGAGGCAACGCCTTCCCGCCGGCCACGGCGCAGACAAGACCGGCCAACGCGGCGCATGAAAGCGGTCGCATACCGGGCCGCATCGGCGCGGCCATCGTCGTCGTCATGGATGTCATCGCTCACCTCTCCCTAACGCCTGCGATTCCTCGCGCTCATGACGCTGCCGCACCCACCCGCTTCGGCCGGACCGGCGGCGTCCAGCGATAGGCGACGCCGAACCTGTTCCAGACGTTGATCGAGGCGATCGCGGACGTCAGATAGACGAGCTCGGTTTCCGAAAATTCGGCACGCGCCAGCGCATAGACCTCATTGCTGACGCCGCCGCCGAGCTGGGTCAGCGCTTCGGTCCAGGCCAATGACGCGCGTTCCCGCGAGGAAAACAACGGCGCCTCCCGCCAGACCACGACGAGGTTGAGCTTGTCGGCGGCAACGCCAAGGCTCTCGGCCTGCAGGATATGAAACTGGACACAGAACGCGCAGCCGTTGATCTGCGAGGCGCGCAGCTTGACCAGTTCGAGCAAGCCCTTGTCGAGGCCGGCTTTTGAGGCCGCCTTGCCGAGCGCCGAGACGATTTCATAGGCCTCGGGCGCCAACGCCTTGAAGTCTTCATATTCGCTGCGCGCATGTGACATCTTGGTTTCCCTATGCTATCAGTGCTCTGATTAATTATAAGAGCTCTGATATGGCACGCAAGTCTGGGACGTTCACAAAGGCGGGACGGGGCACGGCGCGAAAGCCGCCGCCCCGAAAAACCGCAAAATCACGAAAATCCAAATTCCGGAAATCGGGGCCGGCGAAAAAATCCGCGCGCCGAAAAATATCGAGCCCGCCGCCGGCGCTTGCGGGCGCTCGTCCGCCGGCCCCGGGCGAGGCCAAGCGGGGCGAACAGGGCTATCTCGGCTATCTCCTGCGGCAGGCCCAGGCCGCGACGCGGCTGACGCTGGAACGGGCGCTGGCCGATCTCGGCGTCACGCCGCCGCAGTTCGCGGTGCTGACGATGCTCAAGGCCTATCCCGGCCTGTCCGGCGCCGATCTCGCCCGGGTGGCCGTCCTCACCCCGCAGACCGTCGGCGTCATCATCCGCAATCTGGAACGCGACGGCGCGATCGGGATGGAGCCGCATCCGGTCCACGGCCGCCTGCTGCAGTGGACGCTGACCCGCCGTGGCGCCAGCCTGCTCGATAAATGCCGGCATCACGCCATGGCGCTGGAACGGCGGCTTGAGTCAGGGCTTTCCGGAAAATCACGGCTCACCATCCGGCGCTGGCTGGCCAAAATTGCCGCGGACCTGCACCAGGAGGCATGATCCGGACCCGAAGGGCCGCGTCAGCGCAAGGCGGGAACCGGTTTTTCACGCTCAAACAAGAAGATGCGATCATGATCCAATTCAACCCAATCGGATCATGATCCAGTTCCGGCCGGGCAATGGTTTTGCCGCCGCCCTGCGGAGGCCGCTAGAATGCTTCGATGAAACAGCCTGATTCTCCGCACCCGACGACGCGCCGCGCGCTGCTGCGATCCGGCATTGGTGGCGCCGGCCTGCTGACATTTCCCTTCGCCGCACTTGCCGCGGCACCTGCGGGGTTCGACCAATGGCGCGACGCCTTCCGCGCGCGCGCGCTCGCAAAGGGCATTTCGGATGCAACCTGGACGAGGGTGATGGGCCGCATCGAGCCCGACATGTCCGTGTTCAAGCAGATGCGCAACCAGCCGGAGTTCAACGAACAGATCTGGCAATACATCAATCGCCGCGTCTCCGACTGGCGCATCATCGCGGGCAAGGAAGCGCTGAAGAAGAACGAAGCGCTGTTTGCCCGGATCGAACAGGAATACGGCGTCGAACGCGGCACGCTGCTGGCGCTGTGGGGCGTCGAATCCGCCTTCGGCGATCCGCTGGTGCAGCAGAACCACATGCGGCCGGTATTTCCGTCGCTGGCGGCGCTCGCCTGGAACGAGCCGCGCCGCCGCGCCTATTGGGAGACCGAACTGATCAACGCGCTGCGCATCGTCGATCGCGGCTGGAGCACGCCGGAGGAAATGCGGGGATCGTGGGCCGGCGCGATGGGACATACGCAATGGATGCCGGAGGTCTGGCTCAATGTCGGCATCGACTACGATCATGACGGCCGGGTGTCGCCGTTCGGCAAGCCCGACGACGCGCTCGGTTCGACCGCGCGCTATCTGGTCAATCGCGGCAAATATCACCGCGGCGAACATTGGGGCTACGAGGTCCGCGCGAACGGCGCCGCCTCCGGCGGCAGCCGCAGCTACGCGGCGTGGGCCAGCGCCGGCGTCACCCGCGCCGACGGCGAGCCATTCCCCCAACCCAACGCGTCGGCGCAGCTATGGACGCCGGTACCGGGCGGACCGAGCTTCCTGCTGGGGCCGAATTTCTATTCGGTGCGCAGCTACAATCCTTCGATGAACTATGCGCTCGCGATCTGCCATCTCGGCGACCGTATCCTGGGCAGCCCGCCCTTCATCCAGCCGTTCCCCGGCTCCGAGCGCGCGTTGACGCTCGCCGAGGTTCAGGAAATGCAGGTGCGGCTGACGAAAGCAGGCTTCGACACCGGCGGCACCGACGGCCGCGTCGGCAACGACACCATGCAGGCGGTGAAGGATTATCAGACCAAAATGGGGCTCACGCCGGCGGATGGTTATGGCGGGTTGAAGGTGCTGGCGCGGCTGAGGCAGGGCGGATAGCCCGAGGTGCGGCTATTCGTCTGAAATTGTCAATCCAAAGCTTCGCCTCGGCGCGAGCTATGGGTTGCTTCGCGCGAGTAATTATCAGATTCGGGCTCGCAGCGCTTCCCCTCGCCCGGCAATGACGAACAAACATCCGCCTACCTGATCACCGCCGGCCCCTGATCCGGCACCGCCACATCGAGGACGCGCAACTGCACGCGCTCGGTGCCCTGCCAACGATCGACCGCGAGCGATCCCGCGACATGCAGCGGCTGGCCGCGGTGCGCTACCAGCGCATCGCCGAGCTTCTGTCCGATCGATCGAAACGCGACGCCGTTCACGACCGCGCCATCGCCGGATTTCAACCGCACGCGCAAATGCGCCTGCCCCACTTCATCGGCGTAAACCAGCTGATGCGACGGCAACGCAATCACCGGCTCGGGATTGCCGGCACCAAAGGGCCCGGCGCGATTGAGCGTTGCGACCAGTTCCGGCGTCACGGCGCGCGCGCTGACGGCGCCGTCGATGAAGAGTTCATTGACATGGCGCGAGGCCGCCACGTCGTGGGCGAGCGCGCTCTCCATATAGGCGCGGAATTCCGCGAGTTTCTCCTTGCGCAAGGTGACGCCCGCGGCCATGGCGATGGCCGCCGCCCTTGAGCAACAGGCCGTCATGAACGGCCTGCCGCACCGCCTTGCCGAGATCGACGCCGCCGATCGAGCGGCCCGAGCCGGTGCCGATGCCGCCGGGCTCGAGCGCGATGGCAAAGGCTGGCCGCGAGAATTTTTCCTTCAGCCGCGACGCAACGAGGCCGACCACGCCGGGATGCCAGCCTTCCGACGCGGTGACGATCACCGAGCCCTTGTCCTCAAGCCCGAGCGAGGCCAGCGCCTCGGCTTCGGCCTGCGCTTCCGCCATCTGCTCGATGACGCGGCGTTCGCTGTTGAGGCGGTCGAGCTCGGCGGCGATCCTGGCGGCTTCCGAGACGTCGCCTTCCAACAGCAGCCGCACGCCGAGATCGGCGCGCCCGATCCGGCCGCCCGCGTTGATGCGCGGTCCCAGCATGAAGCCGAGATGCCAGGCCTCCGGCGGACCGTTCAACCGCGACACGTCCATCAGCGCGGTATGACCGACATGATCGCGGCGTCGCATCGCGATCAGGCCTTTTGCGACGAAGGCGCGATTGAGTCCGATCAGGGGTGCTACGTCGGCGACCGTGCCGAGCGCGACATGATGCAGCATGCCCAGCAGATCGGGCTCGGGCTTCTCAGCGGTCCAGAAACCCCGCGTGCGCAATTCGCGATTGACCGCGACCAGCGTGACCAGCACGAGGCCGACGGCGGCAAGATGGCCGAGGCCGGAGAGATCATCGGGCCGGTTCGGATTCACCAGCGCGTCGACGTCGGGCAATTCGTCGCCGCATTGATGGTGATCGATCACGACGACCGACATCCCGAGCCGCCGGGCTTCCGCCAGCGGCTCGAGGCTGGTGGTGCCGCAATCCACCGTCACCAGCAGCGTGGCGCCCTTGCCCGCCAGCATGCGCACGGCCTCGACATTGGGCCCGTAGCCCTCAAAGATCCGGTCGGGAATGTGGATCAGCGGGTCGAGCCCGCAGTGACGCAAATGCCAGGCGAGCAGTGCGGCCGAGGTGGCGCCGTCGACGTCGTAATCACCGAAGATCGCGACCTTTTCGTTTCGGGTGGCCGCATCGGCGATGCGTTTGGCGGCCGCTTCCATCGCCGTCACGGTGTAGGGGTCGGGCATCAGTTTGCGGATGGTCGGATCGAGAAAATCCTCGACGGCGTCGATCTCGACATCGCGCCCGGCCAGCACCCGCGCCAGCATCTCCGGCAATTGATAGCGTTGCGCGATTGCAAGCGCCCTTGCCGCGCCCCGCGCGTCGAGCCGGTCGCGCCACAGTTTTCCGGTCGCCGAATGCGACACGCCGAGAAACGCCGGCGGGGCTTCGACAGGCAATGCGGTTGCGGGAGGCGTCATGATGCTTTCCAGAGGTAAGCACAAAGCGAAAGGCTTCAATGATTCGCGCGCGGCCGCCAGCCCCGGTCATCACCGGGCGCGTTTTCTTCACACCAGCCGGTGACTGCGTCGTTCCCCGGTTAAAGACCGGGTTTCGCTCGCAAAAGCCCTCAACACCCCATCCGCTCGGCCACCTCGCCAAAATCCTTGGCAACGATGTCCCAGTCGCCCTTGGCCTCGAAATCGTATTTCTGCAGCGGGCCATATTCGGTCGGGCGCGCGACAAAGGCGGTCTTCAATCCGAGCTTCTGGGCAGCCTTGAGATCGTGGTTGTGCGCGGCCACCATCATGACCTGTTCCGGCGGCAGGCACAGCAGGCGCGCGGCGCCGAGATAGGTTTCCGCGTCGGGCTTGTAATGTTCGAACAGTTCCGCCGACATGATGAGGTCCCACGGGAGCCGCGCGAATTTCGCCATGTTGGTCAACAGCGCGACATTGCCATTGGAAAGCGGCGCGATGATGTATTTGCTCTTCAGCCGCGTCAGCCCGGCGACACTGTCGGGCCAGGGATGCAGCCGGTGCCAGCCCATGGTGAGATAATGCAGGTCGGCGTCGGTCAGCCCGGAAATCGACAGCTGCGCAACCAGTTTTTCCAGCGACTGCCGGTGCAGCCTGTCGAGAATCACATAGCCGCGTTCGGGGTGCCTTCTGACCTCGTCCATCGACGCCGCATAGACGGCGCGCCAGCCGTCGACCAAAGCGGTCCAGTCCGCTTTGAGACCGCGCTTCCCGCCCCATGCGGTGAAATCCGCAATCAGGCTGGTGCGCCAGTCGACAACGGTGCCGAACACATCGAACACCAGCGCTTTCACCGCGGAAATATCGGACATGTTCGCTCCCGGTCTATTTGTCGTTCCGGGGCGCGCGAAGCGCGAACCCGGAATCTGACAATTCTGCGACGGGCAATTTCACATCTGAGGCTCGATGCTGCGTATCGCCCCGGAATGACCGCATCCCTCAATCGAGATGGAATTTCTCCAGCTGCCGGTGTTCGGCCTTGATGTAGCGCACCGTGCCGGTCACCGAGCGCATCACGACCGTTTCCGTCTCGATCACATCCTTGCGGAACTTGACGCCCGACAGCAGCGATCCCGTGGTGACGCCGGTCGCGGCAAACAGGCAGTCGCCCTTTGCCATGTCCTCGATACCGTAAATCATGCGCGGATCGTTGACGCCCATCTTGCGGGCGCGCTCGCGTTTCTCCTCGCTGTCGAGGATCAGCCGGCATTGCATCTGGCCGCCGATGCAGCGCAGCGCCGCCGCCGCCAGCACGCCTTCGGGCGCGCCGCCGGTGCCGATATACATATCGACGCCGGTATTGTCGGGATCGGCGCAATGGATCACGCCCGCCACGTCGCCGTCGGTGATCAGCCGCACCGCCGCCCCCGTCGAGCGCACGCCGGCAATGATATCGGAATGGCGCGGGCGGTCGAGCACCAGCACGGTGATCGCGGACGCGTCCACGCCTTTCGCCTTGGCCAGCCGGCGGACGTTGTCGGCCGGCGGCGCATCCAGTTCAACGACGCCCTTGGCATAGCCCGGACCGATGGCAAGCTTCTGCATATAGACGTCAGGCGCGTGCAACAGCGTGCCGCCATCGGCCATCGCCATGGTCGCGATGGCGCCCGGCATGTTCTTGGCGCAAAGCGTCGTGCCCTCGAGCGGATCCACCGCGATGTCGACCTGCGGGCCGGCGTTCATCCCGACCTTCTCGCCGATGAACAGCATCGGCGCCTCGTCGCGCTCGCCCTCGCCGATCACGATGGTGCCCTCGATCGGCAGCTTGTTGAGTTCACGCCGCATGGCGTCGACGGCCGCCTGATCTGCGGCCTTCTCGTTGCCATGGCCGCGCAGCCTCGCCGCCGATACCGCCGCGCGCTCCGTCACCCGCACGATCTCGAGCGTGAGAATCCGCTCGAGCAACAACTGAGGCGGAACGGAAATATGGGTCGACATCGGCGAACTCCTTTAAAGCCCAATTCGCGGATCCTGCGACCCGCACATCATCGTTTCCTGCATCGTCTGACCGGCCAAACGCTAGTTCTTTTCGATCCGTATCACCTGGGGACGGCCGCTGATCACCTTGTCACGCTGCACGGCCTGCAGCGCGCGGTGTACCGCGTCCTCGCTGGTGGCATAGGTGATCAGGATGACAGGCACCGGCGCAGCTTTCCTTGTCATCCCGTTCGCGTCAACGCCATCGGGATGGCGCTGCACAATCAATTCAATCGAAATTTTCTGCTCGGCCAGCCGGGTGGCGATGGTTGCGGCAGTGCCCGCCAGATCGCGCGCCATCAGGCGGATATAGTAGCCGCCCTCATGGCGCTCCATCGGCGCCTTTTTGGTCGCGCGCAAGCGTTCCACCGGCCGGCCAAACGGCAAGGCGCGGATGCCGCGCGCGACGTCGGCGATGTCGGCGACGACGGCGGAAGCCGTCGCCGCCCCGCCCGCGCCCGGCCCGACCAGCGTGATCGGCGGGATGCCCTCGCCGTCGATCGTCACCGCGTTGGTGACCCCCATGACTTGCGCGATCGAGGATGATTTCGGCACCATGGTCGGGTGCACGCGCTGCTCGATACCCTTGGCGGTGCGTACCGCGACGCCGAGCAGTTTCACGCGGTAGCCCAGTTCGTCGGCGGCGCGCAAATCTTCCGGCGCGATCGAGGAAATACCTTCGACATAGACCGCGCTCTGCGCGACCTTGGTGCCAAACGCGAGGCTGGCAAGAATCGCGAGTTTTTGCGCGGTATCATGGCCATCGACGTCGAATGACGGGTTGGCCTCCGCATAGCCGAGCCGCTGCGCGTCCTTCAGGCATTCGGCGAACGACAAGCCTTCCTGTTCCATCCGGGTCAGGATGTAGTTGCAGGTGCCGTTGAGAATACCGTAGATGCGATTGACGACGGTGCCCGCGAGGCCCTCCCTGAGGGTCTTGACAACGGGGATCGCGGCACCGACCGCCGCTTCGAAATTCAACGCGCCGCCATGCCTCTCGGCCAGCTTCGCCAACCGCAGCCCGTGCCTGGCGATCAGCGCCTTGTTGGCGGTCACAACGGATTTGCCGGACTTCAGCGCCGCCTCGATTGCCGATAAAGCGGGCTCGCCCGCCCCGCCCATCAATTCGACGAAGCAGTCGATGCCGGGGTCGTTCGCCAGCGCCAGCGGGCTTTTTGCCCAGGCAATGCCACGCAGGTCGAGGCCGCGCTTCTTGACCTTCGAACGCGCCGTGACCGCGACAACGCGCACGCCGCGTCCGCTGCGCGCCGACAGGGTTCGGCTCTGCTGCTCGATGAGGCGGACCACTTCGGCGCCAACGGTGCCGAGCCCCGCAATACCCACTTTCAGGGGTGCGACCATGACGGGAAAAACCTGCCGGAGAGATTACGATCTAGGCATGATCTGATCCGAAAACCGAACTTCGATCCCCGGGTCAAGCCCAAGGACATGCTTTTCGGGATCATGCCTACCGCCGGTTGGCGAGAGGAACCACGTTGTGCAACGTTTCAATGCCGCTTTCAAGGAAGCGGCGCACGCCGCGGGCGGCCTGGCGGATACGTTGCTCGTTTTCCACCATGGCGATGCGGACATAGCCCTCGCCATGCTCGCCAAAGGCGACCCCGGGCGAAACCACGACACCGGATTTCTCGACCATCAGGGTCGCAAACTGCATGCTGCTGACGCCGCGGAAGGCCGCAGGCAGCGGCGCCCAGGCGAACATCGAGGCTTCGGGCGGCGGAATCTCCCAGCCGGCCCGGCCGAACGATTCCACCAGCGCGTCCCTTCGCTTGCGATAGGTGTCGCGCATCTCGCGAATACAATCGTCGGGACCGTTGAGCGCCGCGGTCGCGGCAACCTGGATCGGCGTGAACGCCCCGTAATCGAGATAGGATTTCACCCGCGCCAGCGCCGCGATGATCCGCTCGTTGCCGACCGCAAATCCCATGCGCCAGCCGGCCATCGAAAAGGTCTTCGACATCGAGGTGAATTCCACCGTCACATCGATCGCGCCGGGAACCTGAAGCACCGAGGGTGGCGGATTGCGGTCGTCGAAATAGACCTCCGCATAGGCGAGGTCCGACAGAATGAAGATCTCGTGCTTCTTCGCGAACGCCACCAGATCCTTGTAGAAATCGAGGCTCGCGACATAGGCGGTCGGATTGGAGGGATAGCAGACGACGAGCGCCAGCGGCTTCGGGATCGAATGCACGATCGCCCGCTCGACGGCCTCGAAGAATTGGGGCGTCGGCTCCGAGGGCACCGAGCGGATCACGCCGCCCGCCATCAGGAACCCAAAGGCGTGGATCGGATAGCTCGGATTTGGACACAGCACCACGTCGCCCGGCGCGGTGATGGCCTGGGCGACGTTGGCAAAGCCCTCCTTGGAGCCCAGGGTCGCAACGATCTGGGTCTCCGGATTGAGCTTCACGCCGAAGCGGCGGTCGTAATAGGCCGCCTGGGCCTTGCGCAGCCCGGTAATTCCGCGCGAGGCCGAGTAGCGGTCGGTTCGCGGCTTTCCCAGCGTCTCCTTCAGCTTTTCGAGCACATGGGGAGGCGTCGACAGATCCGGATTTCCCATCCCGAGATCGATGATATCGGCCCCGGCATTCCGCGCGGCCGCCTTGGCCCGGTTGACCTGCTCGAACACGTAAGGCGGCAGACGGCGGATGCGGTAAAATTCTTCCATGGGACCTTGCTCCGGCTACCGGCTGGAACAGATTCGCCGGTACATTTTGTAACGAAACTCAATTCGGTTTCGTCCAGAAATCGCGCAAAATCAAAGATTTAGTGCGAATTCACGCGCAAATTCGGTATCTTTGCCAAAATTTGCGGTTGAATTGGGCTCTTTTACCACGGACGCCCGGTCGCGCCAGCGGTCAGATCATTTCGCGGCCGGGTCTTTGGCGGCGGCCGCGGAAGCCTGCCGTTCCCGCGCGGCGACGAGTTCGCTCTGGATCTTGGCCCGCTCGGCCGGGTTCATCGCGGCTTCATCGCGATCCGGCGGCAAATCATTCACAGGCAGATAGGCGCCGGTTTCCTTGGCCCGCGCAGGCGCATCGGCCGGCGTTCCGACCAACGGCAGATCGGCGATCGATATCGAGCAACCGCCCAGCGCCAGCGCCGACAGCAGCAGCGCTCCCAGGACAAGTGCCTTTTTCCCTCGACCCGCCGACATGCGTCCTTCAGTCCCATTCCGCCAAATGCGCAATATGGCAGCCACCAATGCCTATTTGACCGGCACCTAAACCATTGTCGCCCGAAATCATTAAATCCCAAACAACAAAAGTACCGGTGAGACCGCAATGTGACAAAACCAAGATGCATGTCGCAGCGCAACACACACATTATCGCGATTGATTTTCCGGGTTGTCAGCGTCGAACTGCGCGGTGACGAACCTGAATTGAACCTATAGTCTCGCGGCATGGCTGACGTCACGATTGAAACCCAGACTGAAAAGAAGTTCGACCCCGAGGCGTTCGCAATGAACCTCGCGCGGGCGATGGAGAACAGCGGCCAGGCGCTGGCGGCCTATCTCAAGCCACGCGAGAATGGCGAAGCGAGGGACAAGCCGCCGAACGAATTCAGCGAGCTCATCAAGACCTTCAGCGCGGTCGCGGAATATTGGCTGTCGGACAACGACCGATCGTCGGATCTGCAGTCGAAGATCGCCAAGGCCTATCTTGACCTGTGGGGCTCGTCGGTGCGCCGCCTCGCCGGCGAGGAAGTGCCGCCGGTGATCGCGCCATCTCCGCGCGACAAGCGATTTGCCGACCCCGAATGGAAATCGAACCAGTTCTTCGATTTCGTGCTGCAACTCTATCTGCTGACGACGCAGTGGGCGCACGAGCTGGTCCGCAACGCCGAAGGCCTCGATCCGCACACCCGCAAGAAGGCCGAGTTCTACGTCCAGCAGATCACCAACGCGCTTGCACCATCCAACTTCGTGCTGACCAATCCGGAAGTGCTGCGCGAAACCCTGGCATCGAACGGCGACAATCTCGTGCGCGGCATGAAAATGCTGACGGAAGACATCGAGGCCGGACGCGGCACGCTGCGCATCCGCCAGTCCGACCCCTCCGACCTCGTGGTCGGCGTCAACATGGCGACGACGCCGGGCAAGGTGATCTTCCAGAACGAGCTGATGCAGCTGATCCAGTATACGCCCGCGACGGAAAACGTGCTGCGCACGCCGCTTCTGGTCGTGCCGCCCTGGATCAACAAGTTCTACATCCTCGACCTCAAGCCGGAAAAATCCTTCATCAAATGGTGCGTGGATCAGGGCATCACCGTGTTCGTGATTTCCTGGGTCAATCCGGACAAGAGTCTGGGCGCGAAGACCTGGGAAGCCTACATGAAGGAAGGTCCGCTGGCGGCGATGGACGCGATCGAGCGGGTCACCGGGGAAATGAAAGTCCACACCATGGGCTACTGCGTCGGCGGCACCTTGCTCGCCACGACGCTGGCGTGGCTTGCGGAGAAGCGTCGCGTGCGCGTGACCTCGGCGACACTCTTGGCGGCGCAGGTCGATTTCACCCACGCCGGTGATCTTCTGGTGTTCGTCGACGAAGACCAGATTTCGGCGATCGAGCGCGACATGCAGGCAACCGGCGTGCTCGAGGGTGCCAAGATGGCGATGGCGTTCAACATGCTGCGCTCGAACGACCTGATCTGGTCCTATGTGGTGAGCAATTATCTGAAGGGAAAAACGCCCTCCTCATTCGATCTCCTGCACTGGAACTCGGATGCGACGCGGATGCCGGCCGCAAACCATTCCTACTACCTGCGCAACTGCTATCTGGAGAACCGGTTGTCGGCGGGCACCATGGTGCTCGACAATACGCTGCTCGATCTTTCGAAGATCAAGGTGCCGATCTACAACCTGGCGACACGCGAGGACCATATCGCGCCGGCCGACTCGGTGCTTTACGGCTCGCAGTTTTTCGGCGGCCCGGTGAAATATGTTCTCTCGGGGTCGGGGCACATCGCCGGCGTTGTCAACCCGCCATCGGCGGGCAAATATCAGTACTGGACCAACGACAACATCACGGACGTGACGCTCGCCGACTGGCTCAAGGGCGCCGAGGAGCACAAGGGATCGTGGTGGCCCGACTGGCGCGAGTGGCTTCAGGCCATCGATCCGGAGGAAGTGCCCGCCCGTGTCGTTGGCGCGGCAGCACTGCCGGCGATCGAGGAAGCGCCCGGCAGCTACGTCCGTGTCCGCGCATAGCGCAACCATCGGCGCTCGGATATAAGTGATCGTCCCAACGGCATGGATTGCAAAAACAGCAGGGGGAAATGATGACGCCTGGATTGATGACGCCTGAGTTGTTCTGGCTCACCTTGACAGTGATTTTGACGGGGCTGCTGTGGGTCCCCTATGTGCTCAATCGCTGTCAGGTGCGCGGCCTTGGCGGCGCCATGGCCAATCCATCCCGCAACGACAAGCCTCACGCGGAATGGGCCACGCGCTTGATGTTCGCGCACGACAACGCCGTCGAGAACCTCGTCATCTTCGCGCCGCTGGTGCTCATCCTGGCGCAACTCGATTATTCAACGAAGTGGACCGTCTATGCCAGCGCGACCTATTTCTGGGCCCGCCTCGCGCATCTGATCGTCTATACGCTCGGCCTGCCGGTGTTCCGCACCCTCGCCTTCACGGTCGGGTTCGTTGCGCAGGCGGTGCTGGCGCTGGCGATCTTCAAGGTGCTTTGAAAACCAGAAATCTCCCGGGGCACGTGGAACCAATAAGGACGGCCATCCAGCCGTCCTTATTGCCCTGCCCGGTCGATCCGCCTTCCCGCAACAAATCCGGAATAGCCATGTCCATGCCGCCCATCATCCGGGCGCCGAATTTGACGCTGGCATGCCGGGAGCACGCAGCAAGGATGGCGCAGCGTTAGGATCGCCGCCGGGCACCTTGCGATGATCGGTGCGCCGGCACAACCCGCGGAAATATCCGTGCAGCCGTCCTGACGAACGCGACGTCAGGGCCTCTTCCGCGCCACGGCGACATGCATCTCCGCCAACCAGCCGGGGAAGCCGATGACCTCGCCCGTCACGTTCGATAGTGAATTCCAGCCGCCTGCTGCCGAACAGGCGGCTCACAGGCAATCGGAAATCGCCCTCAGTCGAAAACCGCATGCAAATTCTCGCTCTGGTTGCAAATCCAGTTGCTTCGTTTTCACTTCTTGGCTGGATCGCAATTTTTCCGGCGCGGCCCGCGCGGAAACGACCGATGCGATCGCTCTGTTGATCGCTATCGATCCGGATTTGTCCGATCGCACCGAGGCGCCGCTGCTGCGTTGCATCAGGATTTTCTGTTGACAATTTCCAGTTGCAAGATTTTACTTCGGCATCAAATCGCGCCGGGAAATTGTCTCGGCTATTGGCAGCACCTTAAATCTCGATTTTAGATATCCCGCCTTTCTGGAACAGGTTGCAAACCGGATTCGCCTCGCTGGCTCTGCACTCCACTCGCCGAATTGGGGATGTTGATCATGCACCGCAGCCGTCTGCTCACCGATAGAATCGCAACCGCCGCAATTTTTGCAGTCGCACTGGCCGGTTTGTCGGGATCGTCCCTGGCTCAAACCAAGCCGACGGCAACCAACTCTCCGGCCAAGCCACCCGGCCTGCAATGCGCCCAGACCATCATGACCGACCCGTTCGCGGGAAGGCTGGCCGGCCCGGTTCTTCCCGATGGCCTGCTGCCAATCGACGAAAAGCTCAGAGCCAAAATTCTGGGTTCCGGCCTGCCGTGCCAGGAATCGGCGAGGCCAGCCGGATTCAACCCGCCGCCGGTGGAGAAAGAGGGGCTGGAAAATCTGCAGCGCGGGTTTGACTTCTATTCTTGGCTGACTTTCATCGCGCTGAATTCTCCCGCCGATGGAAGTCCCATTGATCATCCGACCCAGGACGTGCCGACGCAGTGGGAGGACATGGACAATTTCAAGCAGCTTCTCGACGTCATGCTGCCCACCAAGATGCTGCCGCCGAGCTGGCCGACCAAAAGATCCGAGATGGAAGCCGAGCGGGAGAGGCTGATGCCGGAGGAATGCCGCGCCCTCCACAAGGAGATGCCCAAGCGGACGATCGTGAAAATGATCGAGGAGAGCTTCAACGAGCCGTTCAAGACCGGTCCGCTGATCGATCAGCAGGGCCATTATGCCATCTTTGACATCCTGATGAACCGGCAGATGTTCGACTACATCGCGGGTCACCACCTCTACAGCAAGGAAGGCCAGCGGAGCGCGGTCGACCTCATCGTCGATTTTCCGCCCGGCCAAAATCCGGTGGCCGCAACGCCGACGCAAAAGGCGGTGGCCGGCGATACCGGGGCCTTCATGCTCAAGGTCTCGTGGAAGATTCTCGAGCCCGACGAAATCAAGGCGAATAATTTCCACATGATGAATGCGCTCGTGCTGATGCCGCCGGGCGACCCGAAGGCGAAGCGGCCTTGTTTGCCTGAAACCCTGGGCCTGATCGGCTTCCACGCGGTCCACAAGACCGCAAGCCGTCCGCAGTGGATCTGGACCTCGTTCGAACACGTGAAAAACGTGCCGGACAAGGACCAGGTCGCCGCCAACAAGTTCGATGGCCCGTACAATTTCTTCAAGATCAATTGCAAGGGCGATTGCCCGGAAGTGAACGCGACGCCGCCGCGACAGTTTTGGCAGCCCGATCCGGCCCTGAAGTTGAAATTCAAGGACGACAAGTTCAGGAGCCAGATCGTTCGAGAGATTCCGCTGACGGATGCGGCCAAGAACATGAACAAGATCTTCCACAGCATGCTGAAGGGCACCGTTTGGGTGAACTACATGTTGCTCAGTACACAATGGCCGAGCGTGTTTGGATGCACGGTACTGCACGCACAAAGCGCCGAAGCACCCGCGCCCAAGACCGACTTTCTGAAGCAGCCGGATATGACGTGCTCTCCCGCACCGACGTACCTGGCGAACTCCACGCTCGAAACCTACAGCCAGGGAAATATTCCGCAGGCGTCGTCGAGTTGCATCGGCTGTCACGGCAACGCGGTCGGCTTTCAGCCGGGCGCGTCCGATCCCAGGCAGGGCCAGGTGCGGCTGAATCAATCGGACTTCACGTTCATGCTGGAGAAAGCGCAATAGACCCGGCAAGAACTTGGTTCGCATACATATTTTGAAGCGATGGGGGGCTCCATGACCACATCACCGCATCAAGGACGAGATGGAATGGCGCAAGGTCCGAAGGGCCAAGGGCAGGCCGGTGAAGTGTCCCGCCGCTCGATGCTCGCCGGTACGGTGGCCACTGGCGCGGTCGCCGCCGCAGGGCCGATCAGCAGTTCGGCCTACGCGCACAGCGCCGATCCGAACTCGGGCGAGGATATGATGGCCTTCCTGTTGCTTTCGGCCGCGCTCACCGGAATTCATGTGGTCAATCTGGCTCCCGAATTCTCGCAAAGGGACCCCAAGGACAGCACAAAGTTGCTGCCGATATTGAAAGCAGATCCCGGCGTCGATCCCATCAACGTCAAGAACGACTACTTCAACTGGATCAATACCAGCGACGCAGCGACGTTCGAAAAACTGCTGCAGATTGCCAAGGACCATCGCGAGTTGGTGCCCGAGATCATCAGCCAGGTAAATGCAAAGGACGATACGAAATATCTGGCGCGCAGCATCGTATTGCTGTGGTATCTCGGCTCCTGGTACAAACCGGTGGATTTGAAGAATTTTTCGGCGCCGGGGGCGCCTCGCGTACCTATCCCCTCGCGGGTCGTTTCAGCGAAGGCTTATACTCAGGGCCTGGTCTGGCAAATCGCGCAAGCCCATCCGATGGGCTACAGCAACCTGCAGTTCGGCTATTGGTCGCGCAAGCCGGTTGATCCAAACGACAAGAATTCTCCCCTCGGTTTCATCACTGCAACGCTTCCCTGAGGGAGCCCGCCATGGCCGCCAACACCTGCATCGAATGCGACGTCGCGATCGTCGGCTCCGGCTTTGCCGGATCGTTAATTGCCAACGAGTTGAGTCAGAAGGGCATCAAGGTCGTCATTCTCGAGGCCGGGCCCGGCGTTCCGCCCAACGTCAACGACTACATGAACCGTTTCTACAACGCTTCGGTGAAGGTCCCGGAGAGCGCCTTTCCGCCGGCGCTGTTTGGCGATCCCAACAAGCTGGCCGCCGGCAGGCCGACTACGACGATGCTCGGCGCTTCGTGGCAGGATCCCGCGCAAAGCTATCTCGTTCAGAAGGGACCGCGGCCGTTCTCCAGCACCTACGAGCGGCTCGCTGGTGGCACGGCGCATTGGCTCGGCACCTCGCTGCGGCTCGTGCCCACTGATTTCACGATGAAGTCCAGCTTCGGGAAGGACCAACCCGACTTTCCGTTCCCCGACTGGCCAAAGGACATCACCTCCCAGAAGCTGAGCCAGTTCTACGCCAGGGCGGAAGTGGAGCTTGGCGTTTCCGCCGATGTGAAGGAGCAGCGCTTCCTCAACATCGATTTTCCGGAGGACTACCAATACAAAATGCCGCGGATTCCGCAGTCGGTACTCGACCTGGAAATTGGCAACGCGCTTGGCAAGCTAACGGACGACGAGACGAAGTTTCTCGAAATGGAGAAGCCCGTCACCGAGATCAAGGTACGAAGCCTGCCGGCGGCCCGCAATTCCCAGCCTTACCGGAATCGCCGCGCCTGCGCCGGCAACACCAATTGCATTCCGATCTGTCCGATCCAGGCCAAATACGACCCGACCATCACATTGAACGAGGCTACCAACGGCGGTGCGCGGCTTATCGACCACGCGGTCGCCAACGAGATCATCGTCGAAGACGGGCGCGTCAGCCAGATCAACTATATCACCTACAGGAACGAGTCCGGACCCAGGACGGGAGAAGGATGCGTCAGGGCCAGGATCTACGTCATCGCCGCGAATGCCATCGAGACGCCAAGGCTGCTCTTGATGTCGAGGAACAAGGGCCGAACCGTCAACGGCGTTGCCAACGGCAGCGACATGGTCGGGCGTCATCTGATGGATCACCCGTATTATGTCGCCTGGGCGCTGATGCCGCCGGGTAAGCCGGTATTCCCTTATCGTGGCCCGCTGATCACCTCGGGCATCGGCGACCTCTGCGATGGCCCGTTCCGCGCCAGGCGCGCGGCATTTCGCGTCGACATTGGCAACGAGGGCTGGAATTTTGTCGTCGCCGGAGCCAGGTTCGGCGCCGATCCCAACGTCACCGCCATCGATTTCGTCAATGGCATGAACTCGAGCGGGCTCAATACCAAGGAATTCAGCCAGCTCGCCGGCGACAACGCCGCGCTGTTCGGTGCCGATCTGGCCCACAAACTGAACGACCTGGTGATGCGGCAATTCCGGATCGGGTTCCTGATCGAACAGGATCCGGATCCGAACAACCGTGTGACCTTGTCGTCGGAGTTCAAGGATGGACTCGGGCTGCCGCGCCCGGAGATCACCTACAATATCTCCGACTACACGAGACAGGGATTCGTCGCCGCCTACAGGATGCGCAAGTTGATCTTCGACAAGATGGGCGCAACGGACTTCACCCATGGGGACCCCGATCCTGCGATCGACAGCCCCGCGCGTTTCGAGGAGTTCATCGACGGCAAGCCCGTCACGCTCACCTATGGCGGCGCCGGCCACATCATGGGAACCTATCGGATGGGCGATGACCCGAAGACGTCGGTGGTCAATTCGTCCCAGCGCTCCCACGATCACCACAACCTCTATCTGGTCGGAAGCGGCACGTTTCCGACCGGCGGCACCGCCAATCCGACGCTTACGCTCTCGGCGCTGGCGCTGCGAACCGCCGACAACATTGCCAGCAACCTCAGGTCGCACGGCTAGCGGCGGCCGTACAGGCGGAGGCAGACATGACGCGCACGAACCAGTACCGGGCTCTGCTGATCGCTACTGCCGCGGCCGCGGCGCTTTCGTTTGCGTCGAATCCCGCGCTGTCCGCTCCGGAAGGGTGCCCGGCCCCGGTACCAAATCACATCCCCGCCCCGCCCCCGCCGCCGCTCAATATCGATACGGTCAAGGACCTGCTGCTCGAGTATCACCAGCGATACTACGATATCGACGTCGCGGCGGTGTTCGAATTCGGCGCAAAAATACATCGAGCAAAAGGCCGCTCAGTCGAAGCGGCCCGCGCTTGTGCTCGATATCGACGAGACGTCGCTCACCAACTGGCCAAGTATCCTTGCCGACAATTTCGGGTTCATGCCCGGTGGCTCGTGCGATGTGCTGCCGGCGGGCCCCTGCGGGTTCAACGAATGGGTCATGAAGGGCAACGCCAAGGCGATCGAACCGGCGCGCAAGCTGGTCGAGGCGGCAAAGGCCAGGGGCGTTGCGGTGATTTTCATCACTGGCCGCACTGACAGGCAACGGGATGTGACCATTCTCAACCTCGATCACGCGGGATATGAAGGTTGGACCGAGCTTAGAACACGCCCGGACCGGGACGATTTGCCCACAGTGCAGGAGTTCAAGACCGCGGAACGGACCAAGGTCGAAGCCGAGGGCTATACGATCATCGCCGATGTCGGAGACCAGATGAGCGACCTCGGGGGCGAGCATTCCGGATGCCACTTCAAGGTGCCAAATCCGTTCTACTTCCTCCGCTGAAATGACCTCGCGTCGCGGAAATGACGCGACCCTTGCCGATTGCAGCTTTACGTATCGCCAAAGCCCAGCATCAACCGCATGTTCTGGACCGCAGCACCTGAGGCGCCTTTGCCCAGGTTGTCGAGACGCGCGACCAGAACGGCTTGAGGATAGCTGTGGCTCGCAAAGACATAGAGCTCGAGCATGTTGGTCTCGTTGAGCGCCTCGGGTTCGATGCGTCCGCTCTTCGTGGCCGCGTTCTCGAGCGGCATCACCGAGACGTAGCTCCCGGCGTAACGCTTCGCCAACGCCGCGTGGAGGTCGGCAGCCCCGGGCTTGCCTGGAAGCGTATCCAGATGCAAAGGCACCGATACAAGCATGCCCTGCCGGTAGTTGCCGACCGAGGGAATAAAAATCGGCCGGCGCACGAGATTTGAGTAAAGCTGGGTTTCCGGCAGATGCTTGTGCTCGAAGCCGAGGCCGTAGAGTTCGAAGGCCGGCGCGCTGCCGTCTTCGAAACTTTCGATCATGGACTTGCCGCCGCCCGAATAACCGCTCACCGCATTGATGGTTACGGGATAGTCTGCCGGCACCAGCCCGGCATCCACAAGCGGCCGCAGCAGTGCCACCGCGCCTGTCGGATAGCAGCCCGGGTTGGAGACTTTCCGCGCCGCCCGTATCTTGGCGGCCTGGTCCGGCGCGAGTTCCGGAAAGCCATAGGTCCAGTCAGCGGCGACGCGAAAGGCCGTCGATGCGTCCAGCACCTTGGGCGCCGCGGCTCCCATACTGTCAATCAGCGCCACCGTCTCTCGCGCGGCTTCATCCGGCAAACAGAGGATGACGAGATCCACTTCCTCCATCAGCGCCCGCTTTGCCTGCGCATCCTTGCGCTTATCCTCGGCAATGCTCTTGACCATGACGTCGTTCTGCAGGCTGAGGCGCTCGCGAATGCCGAGGCCCGTCGTTCCGGCCGCACCATCAACGAATATGGTGGGCCGCATGGAGGCGCCGGTGGCCGGGAGATGGCCTTTCGGTTGCTTGGTGTCGGAGAGGGTCATGGCGTGTTCCTTCAATCCGCGGATACACTGACAGGCGTGGATGACTTGTAGTCCAGGTGCGGCCGCAGCGCGACCATCTCCTTTGCGATCGTCTGTGCGGCTTCGCCGTCACGCTGCAGGAGTCCCGAGGCAATCGCCGCGTAATCGACATCGGATTTGTGCTGGTTGAGCTTGAAACTGCCCTCGACCTCCTCAACCTCCATCACCAGACCGACGATTGCCTTTTTCAGCGCGTCGAGGCGGGCCGCCGTCATTTTCGACGATGTCCACGGCGTTTTCGGCGCGAGCCAGTTTTCGAATTTCGCACTGAGCATGTCGAGATGCGGACCAAGCTCGCTGTCGGACATCTTTCGCACCGGGCCGGTCAAATGAGCGGCCTGATAAAGCCAGGTTGGCACCTGGTCAGGCGAGACATACCAATCGGCGGAAACATAGGCGTCCGCGCCGTTCACCGCCAGCAACCAGGAGGAAGTCCCATCCGCCAGACCCGCCAGGGGATTACCGCGCGCGACGTGAAACGCGGCGAGCGGCGTGCCGTCGTCAGCTGACGTAAGGACGAACGGCAATGAAGAGGCGATCGGCCGGTTGCCGTTCCATGCGCAGACGGTGCCGAAGCCGCGCGCTTGCGCAAAGCCAAGGCTTGCGGCGCGATCGGGCTTGAACATGGGAGGCGTATACATCTCAAACTCCTGCTTGATGTAGGAGCCACCGGATCAGATCGCGCTGCTTTGGGAGAGTGACGCCGCGGACCGTATCCGGCGGCAGAGGCGATATCTTAAACGCAGATGTCCGCCCATACCGCAGAGCTGCGGCGGCGGCGGGCAATGACGGCGATGGTCACGGCGTTGATCATGGCAGCGGCATATAAGGCCGCGCCCGGTTGGCGTCAAGACAGACGGTTCCCTGCCGACTGTGACCTCCAGGACACATTGGGACACAATCGGAAGTTTTATCGATATTTGCCTTGCCGGCCGGCGTAGCCGTGGTGAGATCCCCCGACAATTTCGATCGGCTTTGGCGGGTCGGAGATTGGATTTTTCATGATTGATTTCATTTCAGGCGCGCCTTCGGCCCACCGATCGTCGTTCGCATCCTTGGCGAAGACAGCCCGCTTTGGTGCAGCCCTTGTTTCGGCGCTGCTGGTACCGTTGGCAGCGGCGACCGGCTCTCCCCTTGCGCCAAGTATCGGCTGCACGCCCTCGCCCTACACCACGGGCGACCTTACCTGCACGAATTCAGGGACCATCGTCACCAGCGGCGTGGACGGCATCGACGCGCCTGCGAACAATGGCAACGCGACGACCACCAATTCGGGAACGATAACTACCACCGGGGCTGGCTTCGGGATTCTGACCACCACCAACATCGGCAATGCCACGACCACCAATAAAGGCGCGGTCAACGTCAGCGGAAATGCCGCCACGGGTATCCTGACCCAGGTGACCGGCACCGGCGACGCGACGACCAATAATTTCGGCACGGTCACCGTCACCGGAACGGGTCTCTTCACCAGACCGGCCATCAACTTCGGCCCCAGTTCCATTTTCGGTTTCAACTTCGGCATCGTGACCTCGACGTTTGGCAACGCCACGACGAATAATTACGGCACCGTCAACGTCACCGGATTTACCAACAACATTGGTATCCTGACCAACTCGAGCTTCGCGCCGCCCGCTACCCAATTTGGCGCAAACACCGCGGCGGCAATCAATGCCACCGCCACGACGAACAATTTCGGCACCGTCAACGTCGTCGGCAACGGCAGCACCGGCATCGTCACCGGGCCAGGTTTTTTTGGCCCCATGACACTTCTTGAAGGCAATGCGCCCGTTGGCTCCACTGCCACGACCAACAATTACGGAACCGTCAACGTCACCGGCCTCGGCGGCATTGGGATTTCCACCATCGCGGCCGCATCCGGCACCGCGCCCGCGGTCTTTCCCAGCATCCCCCTGAACCAGGACGCGACCACGAACAATTCCGGCAATGTCAACGTCAACGGTACCGTCGGCACCTCGTCTCCCGTTACACTGCCTCTCAATGGCCCGCCCGCATTCCCGACCGGCGCCGCCGCGATCGGCATCCAGACGGCGACAACCTTCGGCAACGCAACGACCAACAACTCCGGACGCGTGAACGTCATCGGTTTCGGCAGCACGGGCATTTCGACGACGACCAGCACGGGAACCGCCACCACGGTCAATTCCGGCATCGTCAGCGTCGTCGGCGTGGACAGCAGCGTCGGCGTCTCGACCAGGACGGTGACCGGCAACTCGACCGTGATCAATTCCGGCATCATCAGCGCCACCGGTCCCAACAATATCGGCGTCTCGATTGCTTCGTCGGAGACAAGCCTGCTGGTCAATTCCGGCATCATCAGCGCGCCTGGGGGCATCGCCGTCGAATTCCTCAATCCGCTCGATCCTGCCACGCTGACATTGCAGCCCGGATCGTTCATCGTCGGTGCCATCAACATGATCGGCCCCGGCGACACGGTTAACGTCAATGCCGGCAACCAGAACCTCACCTTCAACACGCTCGCCGGTGTCACCGTCAACGGCAACGTGCCTTTCGTCGTTTCCGGCAATCGCATCGCCTCGGTCGATCCGACCGGCTTTGCGGTCACCGACCGCACCCTGATGGACTTCACTCGCGCGGTATCCGCCTCAATCGGCGGGCGCGCCAGCGACGCCGCGACAAACAGGGACCCCGTGACCGGCCGCGCGCTCGGCTTTGCCGCCTTTGACGATTCGGCGGCGCGGTTCGAGGACCCGTTCGCCCGGGCGATGGGCTATGCCAAGGCGCCCGACAGCGCCGTGGTGTTCAAGAACCCGACCATGACCACGCCTGACGGCACCACGGTCTGGGCCAAGGGCTTCTTTGGCCAGCGCACGCAACAGGCCGACGGGCCGGTGTTGCGTAACGTCAGCAACTTTTATGGCGGCCTCCTCGGCGCCGATCGCTCCGTTCGGCCGGATCTGCTGCTCGGCGGCTTCCTTGGCGGCGGCGCGATCAACACCTCGATCGATCTCAATTCCGGCAGCACCGCAAGCGACATCGTATTCGCTGGGCTCTATGGCCGTCAGGATTTTGGCAGGGCGTTCGTCGACTTTGCCCTGCTCGGCGGCCACACCGGCAACCGCACCACCCGCAACGTCAACAACAACCTGCTCGCCGGCGGTCTCGAAATCGCCACCGCGAACTTCGATGGCTGGTTTATCAGCCCCGAGGTCGCGGCGGGCTATCGCTACGATTTTGCGCCGGGATGGAGCGTGACGCCGACGGCGCGGCTGCGCTATCTCGCCGCGAGCTATGACGGCTTTACCGAGGCCGGGTCGACCGCAAACCTCACCGCGGCCGGCCGTACGCTCGAGGACGTCGAGGAGCGCGCCGAAGCGACGGTGACCCGCACGATGGCCGGCGACGCCGGCAGGTTCCAGGTCGGCCTCACCGGCGGCGTGCTCGGTCAGCAGCGCACCGGCGCGGGCAACGTCAACGCCATCCTGCTCGGCCAGGCTTTGGCCTTCGCAACCCCCGGCAAAGCCAGCATCGCCGGCGCGTATGGCGGCGCATCGCTCGACTGGCAGATCCGCAGCAACGTCTCAATGTTTGCGGCAGCCGAATACACGGCGATGTCGGACTCCAGCAACACGGTCACCGGCAGGGCAGGTCTCCGCGTCGGATTTTAAGCGGATGCCGATCGTCGGCTTCAAACGACGCGCCAGAGCCATTCGGCAATCTTCGCAAGCACGTCGCCGAACAACAGCAGCACCGCCGACCAGACCAATGCCGATATGAAATTGGCGAATTGAAAACGCCAGTATGGCATCTCGAATATTCCAGCGGCGAGCGGCACCGAGGCCCGCAGGGGTCCGAAAAATCGCCCGATGAAAATGCTCGGCACTCCCCAGTTCTTCACGAAGGCCTCGCCGCGCGGCAGGATATCCGGGAAACGCGTCAGCGGCCACATCTGCGCGACGTGCTCCTTGTATCGAAAGCCGAACCAGTAGGAGACCCAATCACCGAGCGCCGCGCCGATCCCGCCCGCAATCCAGACCGGCCAGAAACTGATGCCGCTGACGCCGATCAGCGCGCCGATCGCCACCAGCGCTCCCCAGGCCGGGATCAGAAGCGAGATGAAGGCCAGGGATTCACCGAATGCGAGCAGCAGGACGATCGGCGAGGCCCAGGCTTGATGGTCGCGCACGAAATCGGCCAGCGCGCGCGTGAAATCTTCCATTCAAAAACCCTTCTGTGGCCCAGGCCCTGTTTAAGCTGGCCTGAGAGACGACATCAAGTCACAATGCCAGCCCGGCTTGGTGAGTTCAGGCTCGCCTGCCGCTTTTCAATTATCAACGAACAAGCACGGGATAGACGTATGATTGGATCATTAATGATGTGCGTGAGTGTTGTGATTCTGCTGGTCGGCATGCTTGCGGGAATCGCGATGGGCATTTTACAGAATTTTACGCTGGCGCCGGCGCACGCGCATTTCAATTTGGTTGGTGGCGTTCTGCTGTTCCTGTTCGGGCTCTTTTACAAGCTGGTTCCGGCGGCGGGAAACAGCGCGATGGCGAAGCTGCAGGGCTGGCTCCATATTGCTGGCGCGATCCTGTTTCCGGCAGGCGTTGCAGTCGTGCTTCTCAAGGGCCCCTCGTTCATCATCGCGCCGATCGTAGGATCCTTGATCCTGGTCGCGGCGATGGCGCTGTTTGCGGTCCTCGTGTTGCGAACTTCGCGCGCGTGACGGCGGCGTGCGTTTGAGGGAGGCACCTCGCCTCCCTTCCCTCTGCCGTCACTTTTTAAGCTTATCCGTGGCATAGTCAGGGGAACCGATTCGCTGCGCCGACGTCGCGCGCAACATATGAAGAAACATGAATAAACCATTGAAATCAAACGCTAAAAATAAAGACACCGAAGATCTGTTCGGCTCCGCCAAGCCGAAAGGTCGCGCCTCGCTCAAGGTCGCTTCGCGCTCGACCAGCGCCGAAGCCGGCTATACCGCGCGCGACATCGAAGTCCTCGAAGGCCTTGAACCGGTGCGGCGGCGGCCGGGCATGTATATCGGCGGCACCGACGAGAAGGCGCTCCACCATCTGTTCGCCGAAGTCATCGACAATTCCATGGACGAGGCGCTGGCAGGTCATGCCACGTTCATCGAGGTGGAACTGAGCGCCGACGGATTTTTGACCGTCACCGACAATGGCCGCGGCATCCCTGTCGATCCGCATCCGAAATTTCCGAAAAAATCCGCGCTCGAAGTAATCATGTGCACGCTGCATTCCGGCGGCAAATTCAACTCCAAGGTTTATGAGACCTCGGGCGGCCTGCACGGCGTCGGCGTTTCGGTAGTGAACGCGTTGTCCTCGCGGCTGGAGGTCGAGGTCGCCCGCGGCCAGAAGCTGTATCGGATGGCGTTCGAGCGTGGCCATCCCAAGGGCAAGCTCGAAGACCTCGGCAAGATCAACAATCGCCGCGGCACACAAATTCGCTTCAAGCCGGACACCGATATTTTCGGCGCCAAGGCGACCTTCAAGCCGCAACGCCTGTTCAAGATGGCGCGTTCCAAGGCCTATCTGTTCGGCGGCGTCGAGATCCGCTGGCGCTGCGACCCGGCGTTGCTGAAGGGCCTTGAGGGCGTTCCCCCCGAGGACAGTTTTCACTTCCCCGGCGGCCTGAAGGATTATCTCGCCGCGGCGATTCACGCCGATACGCTGGTGCATCCGGACATCTTCTCCGGAAAATCCGGACGCGTCGGCGCCCACGGCGCCTGCGAATGGGCGGTCGCATGGACCGCTGACGCCGACGGTTTTCTGTCCTCCTATTGCAACACCGTGCCGACGCAGGACGGTGGTACCCACGAATCCGGCATGCGCAGCGCACTCTTGCGCGGCTTGAAGGATCACGCCGAACGCGTCGGTCAGGGCAAGCGCGCCTCCTCCGTCACTTCGGAAGACGTGATGGTGGGCGCAGCCGTCATGCTCAGCGTGTTCGTGCGCGAACCGGAATTTCAGGGCCAGACCAAGGACCGCCTCGCCACCGCCGAAGCCCAGCGCATCGTCGAGCAGGCCATCAAGGACCCGTTCGACCACTGGCTTTCCGGCAATCCCCTGCAAGCCAACAAGCTTCTGGATTTCGTGATCGAGCGCGCCGACGAGCGGCTGCGCCGCCGCGCCGAAAAGGAAATTTCCCGCAAGACCGCAGTCAAGAAGCTGCGCCTTCCCGGCAAGCTCGCCGACTGCACCGACACGGCTGCCGAAGGAAGCGAACTGTTCATCGTCGAGGGTGACTCGGCCGGCGGCAGCGCCAAACAGGCGCGCGACCGCAAGACCCAGGCTATCCTTCCCTTGCGTGGAAAGATCCTCAACGTCGCGTCTGCGACCAAGGACAAGCTCACCGCCAACGCTCAGCTCGCCGACCTGATCCAGGCGGTCGGCTGCGGTACCGGAGCGCAATATCGCGAAGAGGATTTGCGTTACGCCCGCATCATCATCATGACCGACGCCGACGTCGACGGCGCCCATATCGCTTCGCTCCTGATCACCTTCTTCTACCGGCAGATGCCGCGGCTGATCGATGAGGGTCACCTCTACCTCGCAGTCCCCCCGCTCTACCGCCTGACCCATGGCAGCAAAACGGTCTACGCCCGCGACGAGGCCCACAAGGACGCACTGTTGAAGAGTGAATTCAACGCCAATGCCAAGGTCGATGTCGGTCGCTTCAAGGGCCTCGGCGAGATGATGCCGGCGCAGCTGAAAGAAACCACCATGGACCCGGCCAAGCGCACCATGCTGCGGGTGGTGCTGTTGGCCGACGACCGCGAGGGCACCGCCGATTTGGTCGAGCGGCTGATGGGCACCAAGGCGGAAGCCCGCTTTGCCTTCATTTCCGACAAGGCGGAATTTGCCAGCGACGACCTGCTGGATGTCTAGAGGCGGCATGGCCATCGGCCCGGACGGCCGCCCTTGGCCTCAGCCATTGA
The DNA here is from genome assembly GCA_963742085.1 of uncultured Alphaproteobacteria bacterium. Taxonomy (GTDB): domain Bacteria; phylum Pseudomonadota; class Alphaproteobacteria; order Rhizobiales; family Xanthobacteraceae; genus Bradyrhizobium. The sequence continues at coordinate 345,794 of CAVUKM010000015.1, forward strand.
ATTTGCAGCGTTTTTTGTACTTCAGGGGGCTGGGCATCGGGTCGTTTTCCGGCAGGTGTGCCCGCCCGGCAACAGCTTTTTGGGCAAAACCGCGTATAAATATGACGAGATTCAGTGCATTTTGCACTTACGCGCGGTCAAGTCCGAGCGCTGGAAGTCTGGGGAATAGAAAATGAAGAGATTGGTGCTGGCTTTGACGGCGGTCGCAGCGCTCAGCGGTTCGGCTCTTGCAGCCGACCTTCCCGCCCGGACTTATTCCAAGGCTCCCGTCTATGTCGAGCCGACACCGAGCTGGACCGGCTTCTACCTCTTCGGCGGCGCCGGCGGCGGCGTCTGGGATGCGCAAGTCAACACCGTCACCAATCCTGGCGGGGCGTCGCTCACCAGCAGTCAGCGCATGGGTGGCGATGGCTGGTTTGGCACGGTCGGTGCCGGTTATGACTGGCAGTTCTCCGGCGATTGGGTTGCGGGCGTGTTCGCCGACGGACAGTTCGGTAGCCTCAAGGGCTCGATCAGCAATAACTTCATGGGACTAACTGGAGACGAGAAGCTTAGGGACACGTGGGCCGTTGGTGCGCGACTGGGCTATCTGGTCGCTCCCACTGTCTATTCTTATGTCAATGCTGGTTACACCGGCTCGCAATGGTCGGGAGCGACGCTTGCGTTCCCTGTAAATCCGGGCGTGCCAATCGCGACTACGCCATCATTCCAGCGTAATGGCTGGTTCATCGGTGGCGGCGTTGAGAACAAGCTGGCGCTCTTCAGCTTCCTGGGTCCCAACTGGTTCATGAAGACCGAGTACCGCGCCGCTTACTTCGATCGCGCCACGCTTCCGGAAACCCTTGCCGGAACCACTTTGCCGACCCTCATGTCCGACACCTTCAAACCTTTGGTGCAGACCGTCAGCACGTCGCTGGTCTACCGCTTCAACTGGACCGGGCCGGTGGTCTCGAAGTACTAAGTCTTCCGCCGAGAGTTCGGCCATGCAAAAGCCCCGGCATCGTCCGGGGCTTTTTTGTGCCTCGAATGCCCCGCGGATCAATTCAAGCCACACCAGACTCTGGCAGCCACGGGCACAGATCTCGGCCAAGCCTCGTTTTCCGGCTGGCCGATTCACGACGGGTCGCCACTGACGTTTGTGTTGCCGCACCTGCACGTCTGGCGGTGTCGCACTGCTGCGCATCGCTTCAAGCGTTGCCGGCACGGCTAGTATTGCCTTCGATCGAAAGCTACGCTCCACCGCCGCGAGGGTTTCAGAGGGCCAGGGACCAACCACGAGACGTCCCGAAACTGTCGCGGACTGAAAATAACAAACCGCCAACAGAGGAAAACCCATGCGCACGTTGCTCCTGACCGTAGGCCTTCTCGCACTCGCCATGGGGCTTCTCTGGATCGGTCAGGGCACCGGCATGATCAATTGGCCGCAATCGAGCTTCATGATCAGGCAGATCAAGTGGGCCGGATACGGCGCGGCGCTCGCCGCCCTCGGCCTGATCCTGATCTGGCAGAGCAAGCGCTGATGGCTCGTCTTGCCCGGGCACAGCCGTCCAAAGGACGGCGTCGCTTCCGCTTGCGTATGCCCGGGCATCCCCGTCTTTCTTGCCGCTGGTGCTGGAAGACAGATGGATGGCCGGGACAAGCCAGGACAAGCCCGGCCATGACAAGTTAGGAAAATCGCCAATGACAGGCAATCCATTCGATCTCCGCGGGAAGGTTGCGATCGTCACCGGCGGCAACGGTGGCATTGGCCTTGGCATGGCCGGCGGGCTCGCGGGCGCCGGCGCCGATATCGCAATCGTCGGGCGCAATGAAGCGAAGTCGAACGCGGCGGCCGCCGAGCTCGGTCAGAGCGGCACGCGGGCGATATCCGTCCTCGCTGATGTCACCGACGAAGCCGCCGTCATCGCGATGATCGAGCGCGTCAAGCGAGAGCTTGGCGGGATCGATATCCTCGTCAACAATGCCGGCATCAACATCCGCAAGCCCCCGCATGCGCTCTCATCTGCGGAGTGGGACAGTGTCATCAAGACCAACCTCACCAGCGCATTCCTGTGTTCGAGGGCGGCCTATCCGATCATGAAAGACGCAGGCGGCGGCAAGATCATCAATATCGGCTCGATGATGTCGATCTTCGGCGCCAGCTTTGCGCCGGCCTATGCCGCCAGCAAGGGCGGCATCGTGCAATTCACACGTTCCTGCGCGGTCGCCTGGGCCGCCGACAACATCCAGGTCAACGCAATACTGCCGGGCTGGATCGACACCGATCTGACCAGACGTGCGCGTGAAGAGGTTGCCGGCCTCCATGAAAAGGTGCTGGCCCGCACGCCTGCGGCGCGCTGGGGCGCATCGGCCGACTTCGCCGGCATCGCTGTCTTCCTCTCCTCGGATGCGTCGGACTTCGTGACGGGCACCGCGATTCCCGTCGACGGCGGCTTTTCGATCATGGGCTGACGTTCGGGAATTGCAGCAGCGCCTGTTTCGGATCCCTCGCAAACGAAAAGCCCCGGGCTATGCCGGGGCTTTGAGTGATCGAAATCAGACAGAGATCATTATTTCGTTTCGCTACCGCCAGGCCGCCAAACCGATAGTTGAAGCCAACGCGAACGACATTGTCGTCCAGCGACACCGAACCGCGATCAACGTCAAACAAATATTGAGCGTGTTGAACCCCTTTGCCCTCAAACTTCATGCAATGCCCATTGGTGACCGCCACCCGCCGCCCAGCCATTGCGGGTGCTTGTCGACGAAACGATGAGATGCCGATTTCACTGGCCTTGAATGAATCATTCAAGGCCGGGGCCTCAGCGCCGGAAACTCTTGATCTCCGATACGCTGCCATCGCGATAGGTCAATTCCACCGACACGAATTGGCTCGAAGGCGGCAGCTTCAGATAGGGCTTGGCTTCGTAGGGAATGGCACTGGGATCCCTCATATCGCAGGGCGGCATTTGCAGCACCCGGTCCGGCACCGCGGTGTCGATGCCGATCCGCACCTCACGAATCGCACAGCGATACGACATCAGATGCGTGTAGTAGACGAGAAGCCCGTTGAACTCGCGAAATGACAGCCAGCTGGTCGCGGTCATGTCGAGGATCTTGCGCTGGTCGTGGATCAACGCCGCTTCGGGATCGAACTTGATTGGAAACGGCCCCTGCAATTCGCCTGACACGTCGACATAGCGGACCTGAATCGTCGCCGCCGGCGCGTCGGCGGCCAGCTCGATCGACGGGTTGGGCATCCGTTTGCGCGTTCGCGGATCGAGCGTGTCGAGGAATCCGGTTTCGCGGAAGTCACCGGCATCGCCCATCCGCCACGAAATTCCAAGCGTCGGATCGGCGATCGAGAACACGACCGTCCAGCCGCCATTGTGGCGCGAGAACATCGCGATCGGCGCGTTGACGGAATCCTCTTTCGGCAGGCGCGGCACCGACACCGGCGGCAATGCGGCGACTTTCTGCGGCGGCTCGGCCGGCTTTGTCGTTTCCTGTTTTGCCTCGGCCTGCGCTTTCGCGGCGCCATTCAGGAACACGTCGTCGACCATCTGGTCGAAATAAACCGGGATCTGCTTGTGGCTCACGGTCTCCGCCATCTCGCTGACGATGCGTCGGGTGTGCTGGGCGACCTGAACCAGGTTTTCGCCCGGTTGCAGCAGTTCCTTCGCGAAGGTCCGCGTGAACACCGAATTGGGATTGTCGTCGTTGTTGGACAGCCGGTCGAGCGCGGTCTGCCGCGGCCCTGCCGAAAACACCGAGAACACGCCTTCGGGCAATTGCGTCATCGGCGCGAGCCCGCCGCCGCCGGCAACCGCGCGGGTCCCTGCCCGTTCGAACGGATTGTTGCGGCAGGCATCGAACACCAGGATCGCGGTACGCACTTTCTTGTTCTGCAGCCGTTCGATGACGCGGTCGGCGAGGACGGAGGCGTCGCGCACCAGTTCTTCCTGGCCTTCGCTCGCCGCCGGCACATCCGTCGGCAGCAGAAAATTCTGGCCCGCGATCTCGAAGCCGTGGCCCGCATAGAAAAAGAACGCGGTATCGCCGGGCTCGACCGCCTTGTCGAACGCGAGCAGCGTCTCGCTGAACGCCTGCCGGGTCTGATTCTCCGCCACCATCACGGCAAAGCCAAGCTGTTTCAGGGTATCGCCCATGGTGCGGGCGTCGTTGACGGCTTTCTGCAGTTTCGGGACGTTCTTGTAGTCGTTGTTGCCGATCACCAGCGCCACCCGCTTTGCCGCGTGCGCAGGCGCGGCGGACGTCAGTAACGACGCCGCGATGCTCAATGCCAATACCACCCTGACCGGCAGCCAGCTTTTCATACGAATCCCCCGCCTTGAAGGACATCATCCACGGTTCGTAACGCCTGTGCGGTAGTCGGAAAAGCTTCCATGCCGGTTCAATAGCGGTCCACCGCCGCCACCTTCGAGGGCCAAATCCTGCAGCGGCGCCAACAACCGGGCGGCAAGGGAGCCGCGCGGATCAGGGTATTTCGGCAGCATTGATGCAAAAACATTAAGCTTTTTCAATGCTTCCCGCACGTGCTCCATTGACTTTGGCCAATTCGCCCCTATGTTCCGGACTTGACGCGGCCCGGTATCGAAACGCGATATCTTGATTAAGCCGCCTGTCTGCGTGTCCGAAAATCCCGTGCAAATCTGCGTGCCGTTCCGGGGTTGAGCGCGACAGTCTTTTTCGAGATTCCAAGCGGCGGTTTCTACCAGAGGCTCAATGTCTTTTTCCCATCTCGGCTTGTCCGAAAAGGTGCTCGCCGCCGTCGCGGCCACCGGTTACACCACCCCTACCCCCATCCAGGAACAGGCGATCCCCCATGTTCTGGCCCGCCGAGACGTCCTCGGCATCGCCCAGACCGGCACCGGCAAGACCGCTGCCTTCGTCCTTCCCATGCTCACCATGCTGGAAAAGGGCCGCGCCCGCGCCCGGATGCCACGCACCCTGATCCTTGAACCGACGCGCGAACTCGCCGCCCAGGTGAAGGAGAATTTCGACAGATACGGCGCCGGGCAGAAGCTCAACGTGGCGCTTCTGATCGGCGGCGTTTCGTTCGGCGACCAGGACTCCAAACTGACGCGTGGCGTCGACGTCCTGATCGCAACCCCCGGCCGGCTGCTCGACCACACCGAGCGCGGCGGGTTGCTGCTCACCGGCGTCGAGCTGCTCGTCATCGACGAAGCCGATCGGATGCTGGATATGGGTTTCATTCCCGACATCGAGCGCATCTGCAAGATGATCCCGTTCACCCGGCAGACGCTGTTCTTTACCGCGACGATGCCTCCGGAAATCCGGCGCATCACCGAGACATTCCTGCATAACCCCGAGAAGGTCGAAGTCTCCCGGCCGGCGACGACGGCGGTCGGCGTGTCCCAGTTCCAGATCAGCGTCAGCCGCGAGCCGCATGAGAAGCGCGAGATGCTGCGGCGCCTGCTCCGCGACGCCAGGGATCTCCAGAACGCGATCATCTTCTGCAACCGAAAGCGTGAAGTGGCGCTGCTTTACAAGTCGCTGCAGAAGCATGGCTTCAGCGTCGGCGCCCTGCATGGCGACATGGATCAGTCGGCGCGCACCGCCGCACTCGATCAATTCCGCAAGGGCGAAATTCCGCTGCTGGTCGCTTCCGACGTCGCCGCCCGCGGTCTTGATATTCCCGCGGTCAGCCACGTGTTCAATTTCGACGTTCCTCATCATGCCGACGACTATGTCCATCGCATCGGCCGCACCGGACGCGCGGGCCGCGCCGGCACCGCGATTTCCATCGTCACCCCGCTCGATCAAAAGTCCATCGTCGCGATCGAGAAGCTGATCGGGCAAAGCATTCCCCGCGCGGATGGCGGCACCGAAAGCCAGCCGGCCGAGGCCGCGGCAACCTCGTCCAATGGCGGCGAACCGCCGCGCGAAGGTGCAAGAGAAGGCAGACGAGAAGCTTCACGCGGCGGCCGCAAGCCGCGCCGTGACCGCGAACCCCGACGCGCCGGTGGCGGCCGCCATTCCGGCCCGCAGCCGCAGGCTCCGGCGGCTGCGTTCGTGCCGGCGGCCGCTCCGCCGGCGTCACGCACGCCTTCGATCGGCCGCGCACCCGCGCCGCAGACTGAGCCGTCGTCGTCAGAGCCAGCGGACCACTCGCATCTTCCCGCGTTCCTGTTGCGGCCCGTTCGCGCCCGCGTCTGAAATTTATTTCGCAGCTGCGAGAAAGCGGGAACCCGTTTACTGCCCGTTCACGATCCCTCATTAACTTGTCGTCGATATTTTAATGATTGATGCGGCAAGCGGCCCAGCGCTGTTCGCCGTTTGGGGACGTGATCGGTGCTCGACGAACATGAACGCACGATGGCCTTCGCCGAACTGGCGCTGGGCCAGATCAGATCGCTGCGGCAAACCGCCGTTCCCCGCAATTATGAAATCTGGTACGTCTACGCCACCGGTTACAATCCACCTCTCAACAAGATCATCAACGAGACCCTGGCGCGCAACGGCAAGCTGACCGAGGCCGATCTCGAGCAGATCTACGAGACCTACCTTTCCCACATCAAGACCACCGACCGCATCGACAAGGTTGGCGCGCGCGTGATCGGCGAAATCGATGATGTGATGCGTGTGATCGGCGACGCGCTTGGCATGTCCGCCAGCTATGAAGCCACGCTATCGGTGGCGACCGACAAGCTCTCCAGCGCGACAAAACCCGATCAGATCACCGCGATTGTCGACACGCTGGTGAAGTCCACCCGCGAGATGCGCGATATCAACAAGGCGCTGGAGGAACGGCTGACGCTGTCGATGACGGAGATCGGCAATCTCCAGCAGAGCCTCGAGGCGATCAGGGCCGAAAGCCTGACCGATCCCCTCACCGGCCTCGGCAACCGCAAATATTTCGACCGCTCGATCGAGGTGGCGGTTCAGAACGCGCTGACGTCCGGTGAGCCGCTTTCACTGCTGATGTTCGATATCGACCACTTCAAGTCCTTCAACAACTCCTACGGCCATCTCACCGGCGATCAGGTGCTGCGGCTGGTCGGCATGTCGCTGAAGCAGACCATCAAGGGCCAGGACATTACCGCCCGCTACGGCGGCGAGGAATTCGCGGTCGTGCTGCCCAACACCGCGCTTCGCCAGGCGCTGACGGTCGCCGATCACATCCGGCGTGCCGTGATGTCGAAGGAATTGAAGAAGAAGTCCACCGGCGAAATTCTCGGCCGTGTCACCATTTCGGTCGGGGTGTCGATGCTGAAGCCCGGCGACGATACCAATTCACTGATCGAACGCGCCGACGCCTGTCTCTACGCCGCCAAGCGCAGCGGCCGCAATCGCGTCGTCTGCGAAGCCGACCCGGAATACGCCGCCGAGACCCAGGGCCAGGTCGCCTGAGACCAGACCTTCGGACTTTCTTCGTTAGTCCCTTTTTCGCGCGGCCGATTTCTTTCTTGCGACCACTTTCCCGGCCACCGGCTTTCCGGTGACGGCTTCCCTGGCCGCCCTCTTCAAACCCTTGCGCACCTTCGGAGGCTTGCGGAGTGCCGCGCGCTGCGCCGCAGCCAAAGCCGCCCGCGCCCAGCCGGTCAATTCCTCCGAATCGTCGAACAGTCGCGCCGGCAATTCCCAATACGAATTGACGGTAACGATCTTCGCCGTCGATCTCTGTTGATACTGGAACGGTTTCGATCCCTCCGCTTCGAATTGCGGAATGGTCTGTTCGTCGGCACGGAAATAAAGGCCGGCCCGAAGCGCCAGCGCGAAATTGGTTCCGTCGGCGGAAATGCCAAATCCGGAAAACATCCGGCGGATCGTCACCGGACCGAAATCGGCAAACAGATCAATCAGAAAGTCGCGGTCCATGGTGCCGCGCCGAATTAGCCATCCGCCTTCGCCGCTTTCAGCTGCACGGACTCGCCGCAGCCGCAGGCGCCGACCTGGTTGGGATTGTTGAAGATGAACTGGGCCTGCATCTTGTCGGCCTTGTAGTCCATCTCGGTGCCGAGCAGGAACAGCACGGCCTTGGGATCGACCAGGATCTTCACGCCCTTGTCCTCGACGATCTCATCGGTCGGGCGAACATCGTGGGCATATTCGACCGTATAGGATTGCCCGGCGCAGCCGCCGTTCTTGATGCCGACCCGCAAGCCGACGATCTCGGAATCGGCACGCCTGGTCAGTTCCTGGACACGTTGGGCCGCGGCTTCCGTCAGTTTCATGACCTGCGGACGGGGACGCGGTTTCGCCTTGGCGGCGGGAGTTGGTGAGGCGGGTGTCATGTTATTCATGTGGTCGGTCCCATGGCCAATTCAATGCCGTTTGTCGTTCTCGTGAACAGTCCTGGCTTGGTCACACTCTTCCTGAGCACTCTACTTACGCATCACCACATATTGAGAACGAGGCGGGCCTCGTCGGACATCCGGTCCGGCGTCCACGCCGGATCCCACACCAGATTGACATTGACGATGCCGACACCGGGAACGCTGGCGATCGCATTCTCCACCATGGTCGGCAATTCGCCGGCCGCCGGGCAGTTCGGCGTGGTCAGCGTCATCATGACGTCAACGCTGCGGTCGTCCTTGAGGTCGACCTTGTAGATCAGGCCGAGCTCGTAGATATCGGCCGGGATTTCCGGATCGAACACGGTCTTCAGCGCCGCGACGATTTCGGCGGCCAGCCGCTCGGTTTCCTCCGGCGGCAACGCCGAATGGGTTTCCATGTTGCTGGTTTTGACTTCGGGATTCTTGACTTCGGCCGTGTCGGTCATGAGAACAATTCCCGCGCCTTGATCAGCGCCTGTGCCAGATGGTCGATTTCTTCGCGCGTATTATACATCCCGAACGAGGCCCGGCACGTCGCCGTGACGTTGAACCGCTCTAAAAGCGGCATCACGCAATGGGTACCTGCACGCACCGCGATGCCCTGCCGGTCGATCACGGTCGCGACATCGTGGGGATGGGCGCCCTTCATTTCGAACGAGATCACCGGTCCCTTGCCGCGCGCGGTACCGATCATGCGCAGTGAATTGATTTCGCGCAGCCGTCCCTCGGCATAGGTCAGAAGATCATGCTCGTGGGCTGCGATACGTTCCTTGCCGATCGAATTGACGTAGTCGATCGCAGCCCCCAGCCCCACCGCTTCCACGATGGCCGGCGTGCCCGCCTCGAATTTGTGCGGCGGATCGCCATAGGTGACCCAGTCCCTGGCCACCTCGCGGATCATCTCGCCGCCGCCATTATAGGGACGCATCGCCACCAAGATGCCGATGCTTGGCATAGAGCACGCCGATGCCGGTCGGCCCGTACAGCTTGTGGCCGGTGAAGACATAGAAATCGGCGTCGATGTCCTGCACGTCAATCGCGAGGTGAACGGCGGCCTGGCTGCCGTCGACCAGCACGGGGATGCCCTTGCCGTGGGCGATCTTCACCACATCCTTGACCGGCACGATGGTGCCGAGCGCGTTCGACATCTGCGTGATCGCCACCAGCCTGGTGCGCGGGGTCAGCAGTTTTTCGAACTCGTCGATCAGGAAATTTCCTTCGTCGTCCACCGGCGCCCATTTGATGACCGCGCCATGACGCTCCCTGAGAAAATGCCACGGCACGATGTTGGAGTGGTGCTCCATGATCGAGATCACGATCTCGTCGCCGGCCTTGATGTTCGGCTCGCCCCAGGAGGACGCCACGAGGTTGATCGCTTCCGTCGCATTGCGGGTGAAGACGATCTCTTCGGTGCGCGCGGCGTTGAGAAATTTCGCGACCTTGGCGCGGCCGCCCTCATAGGCCTCCGTCGCTGCATTGGCGAGGAAATGCAGGCCCGCGATGCACGTTGGCATATTCGGTCTTGTAGGCCAGCGTCATGCGATCGAGCACCGCATTCGGCTTCTGCGCGGAGGCGGCGTTGTCGAGATAGACCAGCGGCTTGCCATAGACCTTCAGCGCCAGCGCGGGAAAATCCTCCCGGACCCGGGCAACATCATAGGAACCGTTTGCGACCGCCGGATGCATGGTCATCCCCGTGCCGCCAGCCAGCGCTGCGCCGTCGAGATCGCGACCTCGCGCAATGCGTCGCTGGCGATCGATTCGATTGCCTCGCCGACAAACGCCTGGATCAAGAGCGCCTGCGCCTCCTTCTCGGAGAGGCCGCGCGCGCGCAGGTAAAACAGCAGGCTTTCATCGAGCGCGCCGGTGGTCGCGCCATGACCGCAGGTCACGTCGTCGGCGAAGATCTCCAGTTCCGGCTTGTTGTCGGCTTCGGCCTCGTCGGACAACAGCAACGCCCGCGTCATCATCTTGGCGTCGGTCTTCTGCGCGTCCGGGCGAACGATGATGCGGCCCTGAAACACCGAATGTCCGCGATCGTCGACGACGGAGCGGAAGATTTCACGGCTCGTGCAGTTGGGCACGGCGTGATCCAGAAACAGCGTGGTGTCGGCATGCTGGCGGCCGTTGAGCAGATTGACGCCATTGGCGTTGACCTCGGCGCCTTCACCGGCAAACGTCACGTATCCCTGATAGCGGCTGATCCCGCCGCCGCTGGTCATATTGAAGCTGTTGAGACGGGCCTTGGCGCCGACCGTGAAGATTGCGGTCGATATATTGATCGCATCCGGCGCATCGGCCATCAGCCGCACATGCTGCAGGCTGGCGGCCTCGCCGAGCCGGACGGTAACCGCGTCATTGGCCTGATAGGATCGCGCGCCGTCGGCGGCGACGAAGCTCTCCAGCAATGTCGCGTGCGCACCCTTGCCGACGGTCAGGAACGAGCGGGTATAGATCGCAGCCGACACGCGCGTTGAGACATGCACGACATGAATCGCCCTGGCGGGCATGGCCCCCTCGGCGACCGTGATCAGCACGCCATCGGTCGCCATCGCCGCGTTCAGCGAGATCATCGGGCCCGAGACCGCGCCGCTGTCGAGCAAATCAGCCCTCGCCTCGTTGCCGGCTTCTTCCAGCACCTCGCGCAGCGTGCGCACGCGGACGCCGGCCTCGAGGGCCGCCAGATCAGATAGCGCCGGCGCCAGTACACCGTCGACCAGCACCAGTCGGTGGGCGTCCGCCGTTGCGAGCGATTTAAGCGCCGCCGCGGCGCGCTGCAGCGCGACGGCATCCGGTGCGGCGGCGAGCGGCAACACCTCGCGCATCAGCGCGCGCAGATCGGTGTATTTCCATTCCTCGATCCGCCGATGCGGCAAGCCGACGCGCTCGTAAGCCTCAAAGGCCAGCTTGCGCGCGTCCGCGACCGCGCCCGCGCCGGGCAGCCGGTCGCGCGCGGTCGCGAAGATATCGCTTGGCGCGCGTGCGGTATCGGTTTTGGCCAGTGCAAGATTCATCAATCAATTCCGTCTTGAATTCCGTTCCCGCCGTCAGGCCGCGTCCTCGAACTGCGCGTAACCGGACGCCTCGAGTTCCAGCGCCAGCGCCTTGTCGCCGCTCTTCACCACGCGGCCCTTCGACATCACGTGCACGAAATCCGGCACGATGTAGTTCAACAGCCGCTGGTAATGCGTGATCACCACCATCGCCCGTTTGGGCGAACGCAGCGCGTTGACGCCGTCGGCGGCGACCCGCAGCGCATCGATGTCGAGACCGGAATCCATTTCATCGAGGATGCACAGGCTCGGCTCGAACAGCGCCATCTGCAAAATCTCGTTGCGCTTCTTTTCGCCGCCGGAGAAGCCGACATTGACGCCGCGGCGGAGCATGTCCTGCGGAATGTTCAGGCTCTTGGCGACTTCACGCACCTTCTTCAGAAAGTCCGGGGTCGAGAATTCGCCCTCGCCGCGCGCCTTGCGCTGGGCGTTCAGCGCCGTGCGCAGGAAGGTCATGGTGGCGACGCCGGGAATCTCGACCGGATACTGGAACGCGAGGAACACGCCCCTGGCGGCGCGCTGGTCCGGCGACATCTCCAGCAGGTCCTCGCCCTTGAACAGGATTTCGCCGCCGGTCACCTCGTAGCCGGGCTTGCCGGCGATGACGTGGGAAAGCGTCGATTTGCCGGAACCGTTCGGCCCCATGATCGCGTGCACCTCGCCCTCGTTCACTGTGAGCGAAAGCCCGTGGAGGATCTCGCGATCATCGACGCGAACCTGCAGATTTTTGACTTCGAGTAGTGCCATTGGTCTGAAACCCTGTTCTCGGTATTGCTCGCCGGCTAGATCCGGATGCCATCGGGGGCTGTGTAAGTCTGATCCACAACGTTGCCGGTGTTGCGAACGCCGGCCGGCTCGAAAATGATGATCTCCGCTTCCTCTTCCGCGGCGGTCCGGTGTTCGACGCCACGTTTCACGACAACGGCCTCACCGGGTCCGAGATCGACGATCCGGTCGCGGAACTCCACGCGAAACCGCCCCTTCCAGACCAGGAAAAACTCGTCCTCGGCGTCGTGCTTGTGCCAGGGGAATTCGCCCTGAACCTTCACCAGCTTGATGTCCTGCTCATTCAACGATGCGATCGTCTTTGGTCGCCAATGCTCCGCGAACAGTGCGAACTTCTCCTCGAGGCTGATCTTCCCGGACATCGCCTAGCCCACGCTGCCTTCCAGTGAGATCGAGATCAGCTTCTGCGCTTCCACCGCAAACTCCATCGGCAGTTGCTGCAGCACGTCCTTGACGAAGCCGTTGACCACGAGACCGACCGCCTCTTCCTGGGAGAGGCCGCGCTGCACGCAGTAGAACAGCACGTCCTCGGAGATCTTCGACGTCGTCGCCTCATGCTCGAACAGCGCCGATGAATTCTTCGCCTCGATATAGGGCACGGTATGGGCGCCGCATTTGTCGCCGATCAGAAGCGAGTCGCAGGCGGTGAAGTTGCGCGCGCCGGTGGCTTTGCGATGCGCGGTGACGAGGCCGCGATAGGTATTTTGCGACACGCCCGCCGCGATGCCCTTGGAGATGATCCGGCTCGTGGTGTTCTTGCCCAGATGAATCATCTTGGTGCCGGAATCGACCTGCTGGTAGCCGTTCGAAATCGCGATCGAGTAAAACTCGCCGCGCGAATTGTCGCCGCGCAGGATGCAGCTCGGATATTTCCAGGTAATGGCAGAACCAGTCTCGACCTGGGTCCAGGAAATCTTCGAGTTGTTGCCGCGGCAATCGCCACGCTTGGTGACGAAATTGTAGATGCCGCCCTTGCCCTCGGAATTGCCCGGATACCAGTTCTGCACCGTCGAATATTTGATCTCGGCATCGTCAAGCGTGACCAGCTCGACCACGGCGGCGTGAAGCTGGTTCTCATCGCGCTGCGGCGCGGTGCAGCCTTCGAGATAGCTGACATAAGCGCCCTTGTCGGCGATGATCAGGGTGCGCTCGAACTGCCCGGTGTTGCGCTCGTTGATGCGAAAATAAGTCGACAGCTCCATCGGGCAGCGCACGCCCGGCGGCACATAGACAAACGAGCCGTCGGAGAACACCGCCGAATTCAACGTGGCAAAGAAATTGTCCGAGGTCGGCACCACCGTGCCGAGATACTTCTTCACGAGCTCGGGATGCTCGCGGATCGCCTCCGAGATCGGCATGAAGATCACGCCGGCCTGCTTGAGTTCCTTCTGGAAGGTGGTCGCCACCGAAACGGAATCGAAGACGGCGTCGACGGCGATCTTGCGCTCGCCCTCAGGACGCACCACGCCTTCGAGCACCTCGACTTCGCGCAAGGGAATGCCGAGCTTCTCGTAGGTCTTCAGGATTTCCGGATCGATCTCGTCGAGCGAGCCGATCGTCTTCTTCGGCTTCGGCGCCGAATAGTAATAGAGATCCTGGTAATCGATCTTCGGGTAGTTGACGCGCGCCCATTGCGGCTCGGTCATGGTCAGCCAGCGGCGATAGGCCTCCAGCCGCCATTCCAGCATCCAGGCCGGTTCGTTCTTTTTTGCGGAGATGAAGCGGACGGTATCTTCCGATAACCCCTTCGGGGCCTTGTCGGACTCGATAAGCGTCTCAAATCCATATCGATACTGATCGACGTCGATCTGGCGAACCCGATCGACCGTCTCTTGTACGGCAGCCATTCTCTTCCTCCGCTCGCGGTTTCAAGGACCGCGGTGGATCAATTCCGCAAAACTATTACGATGTTTCGCGGGCGAAATCACCTGCTTAGAACCGTTCAAGCCGTGTTTCGTCGCTGATCCTTAAGTAGGCTACCTGCGAGCTTTCGCCAAGCCTCAAGACAGCGATCAATGTCTGCATCTGTCGTGGACCAGCCGAGACTGAGCCGCACGGCTCCCTGGGCGATTTGGGAGCCAAATCCCATGGCTTCCAGCACGTGCGAGGGCTGCACCTTGCCGGAGGAGCAGGCCGACCCCGAAGACACCGCGATCCCCTCCAGATCGAAGCCGATGACCGCGGTTTCCGCCCTCAGGCCGGGAACCGTGAACAGCGTGGTGTTGGGCAGCCGGGGCGCGTCATGGGAAAACACGAGGGTGCCCGAGGTCCGCCGCAAGCCGTCTTCCAGCTTGGTCCTCAGGCCTTTGAGGCGCTTGGAATCGACCTCCAGCGCGTCCAGGGCCGCCTTCGCGGCGGCTCCGAACCCTGCAATTCCAGCCACGTTCTCGGTGCCCGCCCGGCGGCTCAGCTCCTGACCGCCGCCGCGCAAGAGCGGTTCCAACCCGGTCAGCCCCTCCGCCAGCACGAGGGCCCCCACCCCCTTGGGGCCGCCGATTTTGTGCGCCGACAGGGTCACAAGATCGGCATTCAACCCATTAATATCAAAAGGTATTTTTCCAAAAGCCTGGATTGCATCGACATGCAGGAGGCCGCCCGCGGCATGAACGATCCCGGCTGCGTCCGCGACCGGCTGCACCGCGCCGGTCTCGTTATTGGCCAGCATCACCGACACCAGTGCCGGCGGCCTGCCCTCCAGCATCGCGCCGAGACGCTCCAGGTCCAGCAGGCCGGCGTGGGTTACACCCACCGTGTCGATCGCTTGGGCCGGAAACCACCCGCCGGCGAGAACAGAGGCGTGCTCGATCGCGGAAACCAGCAGCCGCTGCACCGCAGGGCTCGGGTCACGCCTGAGCCCTGGCCTCAGCGCCAGCGCGTTGGCCTCGGTCCCACCGGAGGTAAAGACGACATTTCTCGGCAGGGCACCGACCGCCCCCGCGACGATGGCCCTGGCATCCTCGACCAATCTCCGGGCCTGGCGGCCCTCGGCATGAACCGACGAGGGGTTGCCGCAGAGGTCCAAGGCCACAGCCATCGCCTCGCGCGCCTCCGGGCGGAGTGGCGTCGTCGCATTCCAGTCGAGATAGACACGGTCAGGCATAGAGTATTATATTACCTTAAACTTGAGGCGTTCGTTCGCACGCGCCGGCGACCGCATCCTGCCGGTCACCTCCCGCGTTATGCCAATTGGCGATGGCGGCGTCTCTTGGCAATTGCACCGGCAAGCTCTTGAACTTTGAGCCGAATGCTCAAAACCCTTGCTTTTTGCCCCTTGCCTCATGCTAGAACGCGGCCTCCAGTTCACCAGGCGCCGTTCGCGCATCGCCCCAACGACGTCTGATCAGCCCCCTTGTCTCCCCGAGGTTCCGTCTGCCGAAGTGCCAGATGGAGCCAGCACAAAGTCGGTTGATTTTGCCAAGGACCATCAATGCCTGAAGTCATTTTCACCGGCCCCGCGGGCCGCCTCGAAGGCCGTTACCATCCGGCGAAGCAGAAGAATGCGCCGATCGCGATGGTGCTGCATCCGCATCCGCAGTTTCACGGCACCATGAATCACCAGATCATCTATCAGTGCTACTACGCCTTCGCGCATCGCGGATTTTCCGTGCTGCGTTTCAATTTCCGCGGCGTCGGCCGCAGCCAGGGATCGTTTGATCACGGCACCGGCGAACTCTCCGATGCCGCTTCCGCGCTCGATTGGGCGCAGACCATCAATCCGGAAGCGCGCGCCTGCTGGGTCGCGGGCTTCTCGTTCGGCGCCTGGATCGGCATGCAGCTGTTGATGCGCCGTCCCGAGGTCGAGGGCTTTATCTCGATCGCGCCTCCCGCCAACCTCTACGACTTCTCGTTCCTGGCGCCCTGCCCGTCTTCGGGTCTGATCGTGCACGGCGAGAAGGATGCGGTGGTCCCGCCCAAGGATGTCA
Organism: uncultured Alphaproteobacteria bacterium; assembly: GCA_963742085.1. Classification (GTDB taxonomy): domain Bacteria; phylum Pseudomonadota; class Alphaproteobacteria; order Rhizobiales; family Xanthobacteraceae; genus Bradyrhizobium. The sequence goes on from CAVUKM010000015.1 coordinate 361,856, forward strand.
ACACGCTGGTGGAGAAACTCAAGACCCAGAAGGGCATCGTGATCGACCAGCAGATTATCCCCGGCGCCAACCATTTCTTCGACGGCAAGCTGGAACCGTTGATGCAGACGGTGACCGGCTATCTGGACATGCGGCTCGCCAACGTTCGATAGGTCTCGGGTCGGCCAAGGGATCCGCTATGCCTTCGTTCGTGGCGCTTCTGCGTGCGGTCAATGTCGGCGGCACCGGAAAGCTGCCGATGAGCGACCTCAAGGACATCTGCGAGGAACTGGGCTTCGCAACGGTCCGCACCTACATCGCCAGCGGCAATGTCGTGTTCACAAGCCGCAAGTCCGAAGCCGCGATCAAGGCTGCCCTTGAAAAGCGCCTCGAAACCTATGCCGGCAAGCCGGTCGGCGTGCTGGTGCGCACCGCCGCCGAGATGGCGCAGGTCCTCGCCGGCAATCCATTTCCGAACGCAGCGCCCAACCGCACCATGGCGGTGTTCCTCGACCGCGCGCCACCGGCGGACACGCTGGCCGGGATTCGCGGCCGAAAGGACGAAGAAATCCGGTTGGGACGCCGCGAAATCTACATCCATTACGGCCAGGGCATGGCCGCATCGAAACTGGTCGTTGCCGCCGCCAAAGCAGGTACGGCGCGCAATATGAACACGGTGGCGACGCTCGCCAGGATGGCTGCCGAGTCCTGACAGCCGTTGCGATTACGCCGCCGCTTGCGCCTGCAGGCGCGACATCCAGGAATTCCGCCGCTTCAGGAAATCGCGCAGCAGCGCCGGATAATCGGCACCAACGGCGGCACGCACCGATGGCCGTGCCGCCAGCGACCTGCGCCATTGCGCCAGCTTCGGTTTGCCGGCGAGAATTCCGAAGTCGCCGATTTCGTCGAACACGTCGAAATAACGAAATACCGGACCGAATACCGCATCCACCAGCGAGAAGTTTTCGCCGTCAAACCATGGCGAGGCGACGACGCGTGCCTCGAGCCGGGCAAAACGCTGCCCGAGTTGATCTGTCCTGGTTTGAAAGGCGGTGTCGTTCGGCGCGTTGTAGAAGCCTGAGATATCGTTGAGAACCGCGGATCCGAATTCGATCCAGCCGCGGTGCTCCGCGCGGGACAGGGGATCGGCCGGGTGCAGCGGCTTCGGTTCGGTTTCCTCGAGATATTCCAGAATGACGGCGGACTCGAATATCGCGGTGTTGCCTGCCTGCAGCACCGGCGTCCTGCCAAGCGGGGAAATTGCCAGAAACCAGTCCGGCTTGTTGGCGAGATCGACGTCGACCCGCTCGAAGGCAACCCCCTTCTCGGTCAGCGCGATCACCGCACGCTGCACGTAGGGACAAAGCCTGTGGCTGATCAGTTTGAGGCGGGGGGCCATCGCTGCTCCGCTGCTTGATGCAGGTGCATGTATTTAAATGCATTTGCATCAACCAGTCAAGGTCGATGCATCTGCATCAAACGCACGGCTCACGGTCTTGCGATCACGCCCCCGGTCATCGGCAGGGGCACGCCGGTCGTGGCGGGATAGCTGAGCGGCAAACCTTTTAGGCCGCGCGCCGCCAGAAAGCCGAACGCCTGGGCCTCGATGGCGTCAGCCGACCAGCCGAGCCCGTCGGCCGCCTCGACGGTGGCAGGTGCGAGACGCTCGCGCAGCATCCGCAGCATGGTGAGATTGCGCGCGCCTCCGCCGGCCACGATCCAGCTTCGCGGCGGCTTCGGCAACAGCGGAACAACCCGGGCGATCGCCGCGGCCGTAAGGGCGGTCAGCGTCGCCGCTCCGTCGGCCGGAGGCATGTCGCGCAGCACCAGCCTGGCGAATTCGTTGCGGTCGAGCGATTTCGGCGGCGGCAACGCAAAGAACGGATGCTGCAGCGCTTGCGCAATCCAGTCCTCGTCGACGGCGCCCTGGGCGGCCATGCGGCCGTCACAATCGAAGCGCTGGCCGGTCACGCGGGACATGAAATCATCGAGCAGCGCGTTGCCGGGCCCGGTATCGCAGGCGATCAGGATATCGCCGTCAATATAGGTGATATTGGAAACGCCGCCGATATTGAGCACCACCAGCGGGCCTTCGCGCCCGAGCGACTGGGCGAGCGCGCGGTGGTAGACCGGGACCAGCGGGGCACCCTGCCCGCCGGCGGCGACATCGGCGGCGCGGAAATCGTGCATCACCGGAATATGGATCGCCTTGGCGAGCGCCGCGGCGTCACCGATCTGCACGGTCATACCCTCGGCCGGACGGTGCAGCACGGTCTGGCCGTGAAAACCGACGATGTCGATATCCTCACAGGTGATGCGGTTCTGCGCGGTAAAGCTGGCCACGGCCTCGGCATGCGCCACCGTGACGACGCGCTCGGCCTCGCGCAGGATACCCGGCCGCGCATCGCGCTGCGGCAGGTGGACGGCTTCCATCAGGGCCCCGAGCAGCACGCGGCGCTCGGCTTCGGTGTAAGGCCTGTACCCCGTTGGGCCAAATGCCGTCACCCGCCTGCCATCGGTTTCGATCATGGCGACGTCCACCCCGTCGAGCGAGGTGCCGCTCATCAGACCGACTGCCGTCAACATCATTGCGATCAAGCCCCAGCCTTGGCCCTACCCCAGGACGTTCAGCTTGTGCCAAACAAGCACATCTTATAATGCCACAGCGCACACGAAAGCAGCCGCCTGGACCGCGGGGTTCCGCAATTCCCCGAAGTTAACGTAAAACAAGCATGATCCGAGTCGCATACAGATGACAGCTTTTAAATCTGATTTTCTTAATGTGCTGCGCAGCCGCGGCTTTATACATCAGATTTCGGACCCCGGCTCGCTGGATGCGCTGGCGGCCCGCGGGGAACTCGTGGCCTATATCGGCTTCGATTGCACCGCGCCCTCGCTCCATGTCGGTTCCATGGTGCAGATCATGTGCCTCTACTGGCTGCAGCAGACCGGCAACAGACCGATCGCGCTGATGGGCGGCGGAACGACCCGCGTCGGCGACCCCTCCGGCAAGGACGAGACGCGAAAGATCCTTTCGATCGAGGATATCGAGCGCAACAAGGAGGGCATCAAGCAGGTGTTCTCCCGCTTCCTGAAGTTCGGCGAGGGCAAGACCGATGCGGTCATGCCCGACAATGCCGAATGGCTGACCAAACTCAACTGGATCGAGATGCTGCGCGATATCGGCCGGCATTTCTCGGTCAACCGGATGCTGGCGATGGACTCGGTCAAGCTCCGGCTCGAGCGCGACCAGGAAATGAGCTTCATCGAATTCAACTACATGATCCTTCAGGCGTACGACTTTGCCGTGCTCAACCAGCGTTACGACTGTCGCCTGCAGATGGGCGGCTCCGACCAGTGGGGCAACATCGTCAACGGCATCGATCTCGGCCGCCGCATGGGCACGCCGCAACTGCACGCGCTGACGACCCCGCTGATCACGACATCATCGGGCGAGAAGATGGGCAAGACCGCCAGCGGCGCGGTCTGGCTCAACGCCGACATGAAGAGCCCTTACGAATACTGGCAATTCTGGCGCAACACCGAGGACGCCGACGTGGCGCGCTTCCTGAAACTGTTCACGACGCTGCCGTTATCCGAGATCGAGCGGCTGGCGGCCTTGCAGGGCGCTGAAATCAACGAGGCCAAGAAGGCGCTCGCTGATTCCGCGACCGCGCTTCTGCACGGCGCGGATGCGGCCCGCGTCGCGGCGGAGACCGCGCGACAGACTTTCGAGGAAGGCGCGATCGCCGAAAACTTGCCCAAGGTGGAAGTCTCCCGCGGCGAACTCGAAGCCGGAATTGGCGTGCTGGCGTCGTTCGTCAAGGCCGGCCTTGTCGCATCGAATGGCGAGGCGCGGCGCCAGATCAAGGGGGGCGGCCTGCGCGTCAACGATGCCGCCGTCACCGACGAGAAGATGATGCTGAAGCCTTCCGACCTCACGCCGGAAGGCGTGATCAAGCTGTCGATGGGAAAAAAGCGGCACGTCCTGCTCAAGCCTGCATAGGCGCATTCGCTTTAGCCACTTGCTCAGGGAGACGGAAACGCGCTCCCTGACCTCTGATGGATCAGAATACGCCAGGGGACGAAACCCGATCGACGCCGCTAAAGCCGGCGCGCACAGCGCTTGGCGTGCTTGCGCTCTGCTTTGCCCTGTCCGTCCTTGGCCGCGGTCTCGGCGAGAGCTTTACCGTTTTTCTGCTCCCGATCTCGGAAAGCTTCGGCTGGGACCGCGCGCAGGTGGTCTCGGTCTACTCGCTGACCGCGCTTGCGGGCGGGCTGGCGGCGCCGCTGATCGGCCGGCTGTTCGACTATTCCGGGCCGCGCAGCGTCTATTCGCTCGGATTGCTTCTGCTTGGCGGGGCGTTCCTGTTCGCCGCGAACGCGAGCTATCTCTGGCAGTTTCAGTTGGGCCTCGGCCTGTGCGTCGGCTTCGGGATCGCGTTCATCGGCAATGTACCGAATTCCATCCTGCTCGGCCGCTGGTTCGGCCCGCGATTGCCGACCGCGATGGCCGTGGTCTATTCCGCGACCGGCGCCGGCGTCCTGGTGCTGCTGCCGGCGTCGCAGGTTCTGATCGATCACGTCGGCTGGCGCGGCGCCTACCAGATCTTCGGCGGCGCGGCGCTCGTCCTGCTTGTGCCGCTATTGATATTGCCATGGCGGCTGTTCTCCACCGGCTCACCCCATCTCGCCAGGAGCGCCACCGCCGACCTCGCCGACGACGGCTGGACGCTTTCGAACGCGATGCGCCACCACGCGTTCTGGGCGCTGTTCTCGACATTCTTCTTCACCGCGATCGGCATGTACGCGATTGCGCCGCAAGTCGTGGCCTATCTGATCGATGCCGGATTCCCGCCCTTGCAGGCGGCGACCGCCTGGGGATTTTCCGGTGTCGTGCTGCTGTTCGGCATGCTGGGCGTCTCCTGGCTCGACGGCATCATCGGCCGCAGGCCATCGGTGCTGTTCAGCTACGCGCTGTCGATCGCCGGCATTTGCCTGCTCTGGCTGCTGCAATGGTATCCGAACATCTGGATCCTCACAGGCTTCGTCGTTTGCTTTGGCAGCATGATCGGCTCGCGCGGCCCGCTGCTCAGCGCGACCGCGATGAAGATCTTTCGCGGCAAGCGGGTCGGGACGATCTACGGCTCCATTTCGATCGGCAGCGGGCTCGGGTCGGCGTTCGGCTCCTGGAGCGGAGGCCTGATCCACGATCTCAGCCACAGCTACAATCCGCTGCTCGCGTTTGCGCTCGTCAGCGTGGTCCTCGGCATGATCCCGTTTCTGGTGGTGCCGGCGCTGCGGCGCTGACCGACCCAGGGGATCCAGGAAAGCGTCCGCCGCCGGTCAGTTGTTGTTCGACGGGAATTCGACCGGGTTGTTTTGCTTGCCGGTGTTGAAGTCCCAGATTTTCCTGGCGACTCCCGGGAAGATCGCGGAAATCGGATTGACGCGAAGCGTCGGCTTGTCGGGAGTACCGACGACCTCATAGGTGACGCCGAACAGCCCTTCATTGCTGCCGCCACCCAGGACCAGTCCGAACAGCGGAATTTGTCCGAATATGTTGTTCAGCCCGTAGATCGGAACGAAAGTGCCGCTCATACGCACCTGGTTGCCGATATAATCGATGCTGCCCTCGATCGTCCCGCCAACGGTGGGACCTCTCAGGACGCCCTCCTTGATCGTGAGCTGTCCATTCTGCCGGGTAAACTCCGCGCGCAATCGCGAGAAGCCGATACCGCCCGGGGCTCCGGCTGAACCTCCCGCCGCGAGACGATCAAGCGCGCCCTCGCCCTTGACGGTAAAATCCTTCACGTTGAGCAATCCCTCTCTGACGCTGGGCTCGACGGTCGGAGGGTCCATTGCCAATTGCAGCTGGCCGCCCACTACCTTGGAATACATGTCGGTGAAGCGGAGGAACGCGCCGGCGTCATTGGTCTCCAGATAGACCACCTCGTGCCCTTGCGCGCGGCCGCGCAAGTCCGCTGTCAGCGGCGTATCGCGTCCGAGCTTGCCGCTGAACGCAAGGCTTTTGATCGTGCCGTTGCGGCGCGACATCTTGACATCGACGCTGCGCAGCGCCTCACCGGAATGACCCGCAACCGCTCCAAGCTTCACGTCCAGATCGAAATCGACATTCCTGGATTTGCTTTTGGCATCGGATTCCTTGCCCGAAATCGCCGATTTGAGAAAGCCGCGACCGTCGAAGACGTCGCCCCGCATGGTGACCTTGAGCACACCATCAGGGCCCCGATCGGCCCGCAGCGAGGTCTTGTCGCCTTCGGAAGGAGAATAGGTCGGGAAATTCGCGTTCATCAGGTCGCTGTTCTGGTCGACCTCGAGCGAGCCCTTGATCGATACGCCGCCGCCTTCGATGACGATGTCTTCGAGCCGGGTCGACTGCGGCTTCTGAACCACGTTGAACGTCGCGCGGCTCGATTTGCCCGGCAACTTGACCCAGCCCGGCAGGATATTGTCGAGCTTCAGCGCGGTCAGATCGGCATCGACACCGACACGGGTGTCACCACCGATCTTGCCGATCAGCTTGACGGGAATGGCGCCGCTGACGGCCGGTCCAAGATCGAAGCCGAGGCGCGCGCGGCTCGCATCGTCCAGCGTCGCCAGCAATTTGATATCGGCATCGCCCTCGTTCGGCTTGCGGTAGTCCAGTGTGGCGGGCTGCCCATTGATCTTCACGTCGCCCTTGACCTGATAGCCCTGATTATTGGCGACGACCTTCAGCGCATTGGCCTCCAGCTTCTGATTCATGACCAGCCGATCGGCGGCAAATCCGCCGAGGTCGGCGGTGATCGAATAAGCGGTGTCGGCCCTGGTGAGTTCGCGCTTGATCGGCAGGCCGAGCGTGACAATTGCGGAAACCGTTCCCTTGCTCGAATTGGGATCGACCAGGGTGCCGGAAAATTCGCTGAGCTTGTCTGACGCAAGAATCTCGGCCACCGCCGGCACCGGGCCCTCGATCCGGAATTTTGCCCGGGCCGGTGACGGCTTCGGTGCCATATCCGGCACCTCGAACACGAAGTCCGAGATGTTGAGTTTGCGGCCCGCCGGCGTATCGGCCACCCCCTGCCCGATCGTCACGGTCGCGGTGCGGCCGGTCACATGCGCCTTCAAATCCGCCTCGCGCACCACCGGCAAATCATCCACCGGCCGCAACGACACGCCGTTGGCTACGATGTTGACGTTGAGACCGTCGTCGGGAATCGGGGGGCCTCGCCGCGAGAGGTTTCGAACCGGCGAGTTGACGCCGACCTCGATGCGCTGGACCGAGCCGCGTTCGACCCGGTCGATCACCCATTCGCGGACCTCCGGAACGACCAGGGTGGGCCACATCCGCTTCAGCGCCGAAGCCGTCATCGGCGTTCCGGCAAAACCCAGCGTCAGGCGCGGTTCGGCCGAATAGTCGATGCTGCCGGTTCCGGCGACGCCAATGTCGCCGTTGCTGAAGTCAGCCTGCGTCAGCAGCACGCGCCGCTTGTCGGTGTCGAAGCGCATGCCGATGGAGATGCGGTTGAAGATCAGCGGCGGTTCGTTGTCGATTCCGGCCAGCAGGATGGTGCCGCCGCTCAAGCCCAACTGCCAGTCGGCCACGTTGTCGTTGGGCGGCTCGAGATGGGCGAGCAGCGTGATCCTGTTCTGCCCGGAAATGATCTTGAAGGGCGCCAGCAGCACGCGTCGCCCGGAATCCCATTCGACGTTCACCTCCGCCAAATCGATCGCCATCGGATAATCCGGCGTGTCGGTGTCGATGATGTCTCCCGCGCCCACCGTAATCTTGCCGCGGAAATAGGTCGGCAGGCCGTCGCGGCCCAGTTCACCCTTCAATTCGCCGCTCAGCGGCAGGTTCGCGCTGTAGGTCAGTTCCTTCAACCGCAATGCCAGAAGGATATTCGTCGTCGAGACCTTGTCGGCCCGGATATCCACCGATCGCACGCCGTTCGCGGGGGGACCGACCACCACGTGCAGCGACCACGCATGCTTGCCTTCCTCGCCGACGCTCAGCGCCACGCCGCCGCCACTGGGCCGCCGCAGACTGAGGGTGATGTTCTGGAAATTCCATTTGTTGCCGCGCTGCTGATCGTCAACGATCAGGTTGCCGTTCTTCAAACCGATTTCATTGAGGTTTTGTCCATCGAGGCCGGTCAGGCTCAGGCTGTCGAGCCAGTCAAGACCGGCGAGCAGCCCGCCTTGCGTACCATCGGGACCTGCCGGCGCGGCGGCGGACGGGGCGGCGGGCGAAGGCTGAGACGGAGCCAAAGACGGTTGCACCTGGCGCGGAAACGTAGCCGGAATACCTGCGTCCTTCTTTGACGCGACGCCGGTCGCCAGCGGCCGCGCGGTGTCGCCCGCGGAGACGGTGACGTAGCCGTCCGGCGTGATTCGCACCGCGAGCTCGGCATCGACCAGGTTGAGGCTCTCGGCACGAAGACGACCCATCAACAGCGCGGAGCCCGAAAGCTTCACCTCCGCCTTCGGCGCGCTGGCCACAATCGCATGGTCGCGATCCCGCACGATGATATCGCGGATGCGCACGGCGATGCGAATTCTGCCGGCGCGCTCGATCTGCGTGCCGCCTACCTCGACGGTATTGCCGTGACCTATATTTTCCGCGATTGCCGCGGCCAGCCACGGCGTGGCCATTTCGAGGTTGATCGGACCGGCGCCCAGCCGCCACCACAGCCCGCCGAAGCACACCGTGAAGATCGCCAGCAGCGACGCGAGAACGATCGCAATACGCCTCACCCAGCGTTCGCCGGCAAGCCAGCGCCGCACCGCGCCGATGCGATCGCCGAGCAGATAGAAGCGCGAGTTCGACCGCGACAACAGCCGACGTGCGCGACGGCGTGCTGCCTCGTCGTGATCCTGATCCCAACCGGCATCATCCAACTGCGACAGCCGGACGTCAGCACGCGGACTTGATCCTTGGGGCGACGTGTTCCTTACCATTGCCTCTCGGTGCTGGCGCAAATTGCTAGATTGATCGCCGTCAGGGCCTCCTCCACGCAACGAGGGCTCCCTGGCCGGCATTGCTACCAATCCTCACCTGGTACCCCTGCTCGTCATCTGGCCCAGGCGGCACATTCAACGAGCGGACGGGTGGCGTGTCGAATTCCTTTTGAGCATACTCTGGGCCGATCTGGCTTGCCCAGCAGTCGGCCTGATTCCAGCTTGCCTGAATACCCCAATGATTGATCCGCGGAAAGCGACGAAAGGAAGGCGTATGTCCAAGAAAACGCGTGAGAAATCCCCAAAATCCTCCGGCCGGAAACAGACCCGGGCCCAATCGATGATTTCGGCGAAAAGGCCGACCTCGAAATCCCGCGGGCCGAGTGCAAGCAAATCAAGCAAGAACGGCAAAAAGAGGCAAACAGCAAGTTCGGCGTCGAAAGCTTCGCACAGGGCCCCGTCCAAAGCGTTAAGCGCCGGAAAATCTGTTCGGCGGAACGCGGCCTTATCGAAGCCCGAGCGCGCTAAACCTTCTCCGGGAAAAGCCGGCGCCTCGGCTGCCGCCCGATCGGCTCTGGCCGAGGGCGCCAAGGCGCCCTCGTTTCGTTTGCCGCGCGATGGCGGCAGCACCGTCTCGCTGGGGGATTTCGCCGGCAGAAAGCTGGTGCTGTTTTTCTATCCGCGCGCGGACACGCCGGGCTGCACCAGAGAGGCGATCGACTTCACCCGGCTCGCGAACGCGTTCGCCCAAAGCCAGACCTCCGTGCTTGGGGTTTCAGGCGACCCGCCCAAGGCGCAGGAAGCCTTTCGAAACAAGCATCAGCTCGCGGTTCCTCTCGCTTCGGACGAGAACCATGAGATGCTGCAGGCCTATGGCGCATGGGGCGAAAAGTCCATGTATGGCAGGACCTTCCAGGGCATTCTTCGTACCACGGTACTGATCGGCCCGGACGGCCGCATTATCCGAATCTGGCGCAATGTCAGGGTCGACGGCCACGCCGACGAGGTGCTTGCCGCTGCACAGGCCGCATGATGCAGGGCTTCCCCTGTTCGCGAAAAATTAACCATGACGAGGTCAAATACCCCCCGCAAATTGGGCCGTAAGGAACTCACCTCCGACCGGCGCGGGAGTGCCGATGTCGTACCGTTCCGGTCATCACGCCGAACATCATCACCACCATGACCACGGCAGGCAGTCCGCTCGCCAGCCGGTTAGCCACGCGTCTGCCACCGCGCAGCGCGCGCAAAACGGATATACGCTGGTTCATGCCGGCAAGCAGGTTCGGTTTGGACCGGTCGCGTTCTGGATCGTGGTCGGAACCGTGACGGCGCTCGGCATGTGGTCGGCCGCGACTGCGACCTATTTCGCGTTCCGCGACGACGTTCTCACCCGGCTGATCGCGCGTCAGGCGGAGATGCAATACGCCTATGAAGACCGCATCGCGGAACTCCGCGCGAAAGTTGACCGCACCACCAGCCGCCAGTTGCTGGATCAGGAACAATTCGACCAGAAGCTCGAACAGGTCATGCGCCGGCAGACCACGCTTGAATCGCGCGCTACCGCGCTCGGCGCCCTTCCGGACACGCAGACCACCGGATCGATCCGTCCGCCATCCCGAGGCGCTGCCGCAACCGACCCGGCGGCCTCAAGCGTGCCGAAACCCTCGCCGATCAGCGATACCGCGGTCTTCGTGGCGCCGCCGGATCGCGAAGCACGTCTGGAATCGCGCGCGCCGATTGTCGTCAACCCGCCACCGAACAAGTTCGCGAAGACCCAGGGCGTCGACAGCCTGATTGTCCGCCTGCAAACCTCGCTCGACCAGGTCGAACGACGCCAGATCGCAGCACTCAGCTCGGCTGAAGACGGTTTGGAATCCCGCATCCGACGGATGCGCGGCGTGTTCAGCGATCTCGGCCTCGATGTCGCCGAGCTGGAAGCCGCGGCGCCGCGTACGGCCATGGGTGGCCCCTTCGTTCCCGTCAAGCTTTCCGCCGACGCCGGCCCGTTCGAACGGCAACTTTACCGGATCAACGTCACCCGCGCCCAGGTCGAACGCCTCAACCGGACGCTCGCGCTGGTGCCGTATCGAAAGCCGGTGATCGGTGAAGTCGAATTCACATCCGGCTTCGGGGTCCGCAGCGATCCGTTCCTCGGCCGCCCGGCCATGCACACGGGGCTGGATTTCCGCGCAGCAACCGGCGATCCGGTGCGCGCCACCGCCAACGGGAAAGTGGTGTCGTCGGGCTGGGCCGGCGGCTATGGCCGCATGGTGGAAGTCGATCACGGCAACGGCCTGTCGACCCGCTACGGGCATCTCTCGGAAATCAACGTCAAGGTCGGCGACACGATCAAGATCGGACAGGTGATCGGCGCGGTTGGTTCGACCGGCAGGTCGACGGGGCCGCATCTGCATTACGAAACCAGGATCGACGGCGAAGCGGTCGACCCGCAGAAATTCCTGCGCGCCGGCGTGCGGCTGAGTGCGGGTTGAAAGCGCTGCGCCTTTGCCGCTCGCAGTGAGTGGACGGTCAGCGACATACGCGCTGGCCTCGCCCTGCGCGCGATGACCTAATCCACATCCTCCACCGCGCCGGGCGCGGTGCCGAACGCGCGCTGCGCCAGCGTCGCCGCCATGAATTCGTCGAGGTCGCCATCAAGCACGCCTGAGGTGTCCGACGTCTGCACGCCGGTGCGAAGATCCTTCACCATCTGATAGGGCTGCAACACGTAGGAACGGATCTGATGGCCCCAGCCGATATCGGTCTTGGCGGCCTGGTCGGCGGCGGCCTGCTCTTCTCGCTTCTTCAACTCGATCTCGTAAAGCCGCGCCCGCAACATGTCCCACGCCTGCGCCCGGTTCTTGTGCTGCGACCGCCCGGCCTGGCAGACCACCGCAACCCCGGTCGGAATATGCGTGAGCCTGACCGCAGATTCGGTCTTGTTGACGTGCTGACCGCCCGCCCCGCCCGAGCGCATGGTATCGGTGCGCACGTCGGATTCCTTGATGTCGATCTTGATGCTGTCGTCGACAACCGGAAAGATCGCGACGCTGGAGAACGACGTGTGCCGGCGCGCGTTGGAATCGAACGGCGATATCCGCACCAGCCGGTGCACGCCGGCCTCGGTTTTCAGCCAGCCATAGGCATTGTGGCCGCTGATCTGGATGGTGGCGGACTTGATGCCGGCCTCTTCGCCTTGCGTCTCTTCCAGATATTCGATCTTGAAGCCGTGCTTTTCGGCCCAGCGCGTGTACATACGCAGCAGCATCTCGGCCCAATCCTGGCTCTCGGTGCCCCCCGCGCCGGCGTGAACCTCGAGATAGGAATCGAAGCGATCGGCTTCGCCCGACAGCAAGGCTTCGAGTTCGCGGCGGGCGACTTCCTTTTTCAGGGCCTTGAGCGCGGTCTCCGCCTCAGCCACCACGCCCGGATCGTTCTCGGCCTCGCCGAGTTCGATCATGCCGACATTGTCCTCGAGCTCGCGCTCGACCTTGCCGATGCCGGTGAGCGCATCCTCCAGCGAGGTTCGCTCCTGCATCAGCTTTTGTGCCTTCTGGGGATCGTTCCAGAGATTGGGGTCTTCGGCGAGCTTGTTCAGCTCCGCAAGGCGCGCCGTGGATGCATCGACGTCAAAGATGCCTCCTCAGCAGCCCGACTGACTGCTTGATCTCTTCAACAAGGCGTTCGACTTCGGCGCGCATGGGTTCTCTGATCTGCGGCGCGGGGCCGCGATGGATGATGCCGCGAGGGATGTAGCGGCGGACGCCGCAAAGCGCAATCGGGACTTGTTTGATTTGGCCGTTTACCTCGCGCCAGCCGGCGCCCTGCTTCGTTCAAAAAATCGCTAGTACAATCCGCCGGTACCAGGACGGAACAGGCTGCGGTCCGCATCGGGCGATGGCTGCAGCTGGCGGCCGTCGGCATCGGCAACGCCGATGACGGAGTAATTATCCGGCGGCGCGGTCCCCGGCTTGAACGCTTCGAGGATGGTCCTGCCGCCTTCGCCCGGACCGACGCGCATGCCGCTCTTGGCATCGACCCGGATCAGCTTGATCCCGGCCGGTACCTTGAACGGAATGGCCGGCTTGTCGGCAAGCGCGAGCTTCAGGAAGTCGCGCGCGATCGGCGCCGCGAGGTGGCCGCCGGTGGCGGCATTGCCTTTGCCGAGCGGGCGCGGCTTGTCGAAGCCGAGATAGATGCCGACCACGATATCCGGCGAGAAACCGATGAACCAGGCGTCCCTCGCTTCGTTGGTGGTGCCGGTCTTGCCGGCGATCGGCTTGCCTACCTCCTTGACGGCGATCGCGGTCCCGGCCTGCACCACGCCTTCCATCATCGAGGTCATCTGATAGGCGGTCATCGTATCCAGCACCTGCTCGCGGCGGTCGATCAGTTGCGGTTCGGGCTGGTTCTTCCAGCCGGCGGGCGCATCGCAGCCACGACACTCGCGGGCGTCATGCTTGAAGATGGTATGGCCGTAACGGTCCTGGATGCGGTCGATCAGGGTCGGCTTCACGCGCCGCCCGCCATTGGCGATCATCGAATAGGCCGTGACCATGCGCATGACCGTGGTTTCGCCGGCGCCGAGCGCGTAGGAAAGATAGTTGGGCAACTCGTCGTAGACGCCGAACCGTCTGGCATATTCCCCGATCAAGGGCATGCCGATGTCCTGGGCAAGGCGCACGGTCACCGTGTTGAGCGACAATCTGAGCGCGTTACGCAACGTCGTCGGGCCATTGTACTTGCCGGACGAGAAATTCTCCGGACGCCAGACGCCGGCCCCCTGCCCCTGATCGATTTCGATCGGGGCGTCGACCACGACGGTCGACGGCGTATAGCCATTGTCGAGCGCGGCCGAATAGACGATCGGCTTGAACGACGAACCCGGCTGCCGATAGGCCTGCGTCGCGCGGTTGAACTGGCTCTGGTCGAACGAGAAGCCGCCGACCATCGCCAGCACGCGGCCGGTCCACGGATCCATCACCACCATCGCGCCCGACACTTCCGGCAACTGGCGCAGCCGGTATTGGCCTTCCACCGGGTTGCCGTCCTTGAACAGCGGATCCGCATAGATGATGTCGCCCGGCGACAGCACTTGCGATACCGCCGTCGGCGTCTTGCCCTTTGCGGGCCCTGCCATGGCTCTGGCCCATCTGACGCCGTCAAGCGTGATGATGCCGGTCTGCCGTTCCTTGGCTACCGCGCCGCCGAGTTCGCGACCCGGCTGCAGCCCGATCCGCGCCGATTGATCGCTGGTCTCCAGCACCACCGCCAGCCGCCAGGGCGAGACGTCCGAAAGCGATTTGACGTCGGCAAGCTTCACGCCCCAATCGCCGGTAATTTCAAGCTTGCTGCCTGCGCCCCGCCAGCCCTGCGCCTCGTCGTAATTGACGATGCCGGCGGCCATGGTCTTGCGCGCCATCACCTGAATCTTCGGATCGAGCGTGGCTCTGACCGACAGGCCGCCTTCGTAGAGCTTCTTCTCGCCATATCGCTCAAAAATATCGCGGCGAACTTCCTCGGCGAAATACTCGCCGGCAAAGATATGGGCGGCATTGGTGCGGCTGGTTACGGTCAGAGGATCCTTGCGGGCCTTGTCCGCGTCGGCCTGCTTGATCCAGCCATTTTCCAGCAACCGGTCAACCACGTAGTTGCGCCGCTCGATCGCCCGGTCGCGGTTACGCACCGGATGCAGCGCCGCGGGCGCCTTCGGCAGCGCGGCGAGGTAGGCGGCCTCCGCGACCGTGAGTTCATTGACCGATTTGTCGAAATAGACGAGCGAGGCCGCGGCGACGCCGTAGGCGCCGAGGCCGAGATAGATTTCGTTCAGATAGAGTTCGAGAATCTTGTCCTTCGAGTAGGTGCGCTCGATCCGCATCGCCAGCAGGGCTTCCTTGATCTTGCGGGTGAAGGAGACTTCGTTGGTCAGAAGGAAGTTCTTGGCCACCTGTTGGGTGATCGTGGAGGCGCCTTGCGGACGGCGGTTGGAACCGAAGTTCTGCGCATAGAGAACGGCAGCACGCGCCATGCCGGAAAAATCGATGCCGCCATGCTCGTAGAAGTTCTTGTCCTCGGCCGCCAGGAACGAATTGATCACCAGCTTTGGAACCGCCTGGATCGGCAGATACAGACGCCGTTCCTTGGAATACTCACCCAACAGCGCGCCATCCGCCGCATGGACGCGCGTCATTACCGGCGGTTCATAATCCTGAAGCTGCGAATAGTCCGGCAAGTCCCTGGAAAAATGCCAGATAAGTCCTGCCACGGCGGCGACGCCCACCAGGAACACGACGGTTCCGGCGGCGAACAGGAAACCCAAGAACCGCACCAGCAAGCGCATAAATCGTCCGTTTCAGCCCTTGCGCCGAGTTAGTCGGCGCATTTCCTCAAGTGCGAAGCCCGGTGCGGGACGATCTGACATCCCCCGACAGGCGCATCATAGGTTCTCCGGAGGCAATTTTGATCGATTCCTTAAGGCCTCGCGGTATTTTTTTATAGTGCCGCCGCTGTGGCCAAACTAGGGCTTCCAGCATCCGGCTCGTTTTCAGTTCCCCGGCGCCGCCGTCGCCAGACGTTTGGCGAAAAACGCGTCAATGGCGTGCGCCACGGACCCGGCGGTACGCGAGCGCCAGTTCTCCGATACCAGGTGCTCGAGGTCATCCTTGTTCGAGACGTAGCCGAGCTCAACAAGAACCGACGGCACGTCGGGAGCCTTCAGCACCCTGAACCCGGCGGACTTGAGGGGATGCTTGTGCATCCTTGTCGTCGTCTTCAAGTCGCTCATCAGCATGCGGGCAAACCGGTTGGAGAATGTGCGGGTCTCGCGCTGCGCGAGGTCAATGAGAATGTCGGCAACCTCGGTCGGCTCCTCGGTCAGATTAACGCCGCCGATGGCATCCGCCTTGTTCTCGGCCTCGGCCAGCCTTTCGGCTTCTGCGTCGGAGGCGCGGTCGGACAGCGTGTAGATCGTGGCGCCCTGGGCATCGCCCTCGTGACGCGGCAAAGCGTCGGCATGGATCGACACAAACAGGGCCGCCGACTGGTTTCGTGCGATACGGACCCGGTCATCGAGCGGGATGAAGGTGTCGTCCGTGCGGGTCATGACGACCCGGTATTTGCCGCTTTTCTCGACGCGATCGCGCAAGGCCACCGCAAACTCCAGCACCAGGTTCTTTTCGTATTCGTTGCCCGACTGGGTACCGTTGTCGGGACCGCCATGACCGGCATCGATGACAATCACGGGACGCGGATCATGTGCTGCTGTGGCCTGGGGCCTTGGCGGGGCCTCGGCCTTTGCCGGTGCGGTGACCGCGGTCTCCTTGGCATCTGCGATGGCGGGCCTAAGCTCGGGCCGGCTCTCAGCCGAAAGCGACTGGACGAAGGTCGTGCGATCCACTTCCTCCAGTTCAAGGACCAGCCGCGGCGGTTGGCCGTTGGCGGCCTCAAGCACGTGGGCATTGGCGATCTTTGCCGGACCGGTCAGGTCAAACACGATCCGCGAACCACCCGGCATCACCAGGCCGTACCGAAAGGCCTTTATCAGCCCACGCCCCGCGGCGCCGACACCGGCAGGAAGCTGAAAGCTGACC
Organism: uncultured Alphaproteobacteria bacterium; assembly: GCA_963742085.1. GTDB lineage: Bacteria > Pseudomonadota > Alphaproteobacteria > Rhizobiales > Xanthobacteraceae > Bradyrhizobium. The sequence goes on from CAVUKM010000015.1 coordinate 378,388, forward strand.
TGGGGTATGTCGATGATCACCCGGTAGGGATCGGCAAGCGGAAAGGCATGAAACGAAATCGGCCGGTCGAGGTCGAGGATGAAGCGGGTCTGCTTGCTGTCACCCGCAAGGCGAACATCCGAGGCGACCGGGAAATTCGACGCTCCGGGCGGTTTTGACGGCTGGCTCTCGACCGCGCCGCCGCGGGCGAATTGGGAGCACAGCAGTGCTGCGGCGCACAATAACACGCAGCTCAGCAAAACATGATGATTTGCACGGCTCGCCAACGAATCTGTGCCTCCGGGCAGCCCTCTTACCGCAATAGAACCACAGGGTTAACCGGTGCCTAAGGATTTTGCTGCGAATAAGACCGACTGTTGCCGTGCGGCGACGCCTTGCACGCGGCGGTCAATCCACGTATGTAAAAGGTGCTGACGGCTAAAATTTCCGGTTGTGTCGTGTTCAGCCTCCCGGTGCAGCGCAGGAAGCTTCGAAAAGTGAAGATTCCGGCGTCTTTCCGATCCCTCCGCAGCCAGCGCAGCGCGCGGCTGACCAGGAGCGGCGGTTTCGAGCCCGAGCGGCGTCCGGTCCCAGGTTACCATCTTGTTCCAGGGACGGCTTTAGATTCGGCTTAACCGATTATCGGGCCGCAGGGCCACGATATCCGATTGCCGGCGGGCGCTTTGGCGCCGTGCCGGGCCTTCAGCGAAAGACAAGGCGGCGCCTTTGCCGCCAACCTGTTCAGACGGGCCGACGCTTGATGCGCCAGACTGTGTTGCCGACCAAGATCCAGGGAAGAAACGCGCCGATGCGGAGCGAAAGCTCTGCGCGTCGTTTTCCATCCATGGCATCCCGTTCGGCTGGGCGCCCCGGGTTGCGTTTTGGCCTTCCCCTCACCCCCGAATCAGGTGGACCGTCGCGTCACCCGGCCGCGCGAGACGCGCGCACCGTGATACGCGCCTGCCGCCGTCAAGAGTTCCAAAATGCCCAACAAAATGCTTATCGATGCCACCCACCCGGAAGAGACCCGGGTCGTTGTGGTCCGCGGCAATCGCGTCGAAGAGTTTGATTTCGAGACCGCTCAACGCAAACAACTGCGCGGCAACATCTACCTCGCCAAGGTGACGCGTGTAGAGCCGTCGCTGCAGGCGGCCTTCATCGAATACGGCGGCAACCGTCACGGCTTTCTCGCCTTCAGCGAAATTCATCCGGATTATTACCAAATCCCGGTCGCCGACCGCCAGGCGCTGATCGAAGCCGACGAACGCGCCCATCGCGAGGCCGAGGAGGAATCCGAGAACCGCTCGAGCCGGCGCCGTCCGCGCCACCGCAACGCGCGCCGCCGCGGCAACGGCGAGCGTATCCAGAGCGAAGTCATCGAGAACGCGAGCGTTGAGCCGTCACCGGCCGCGCAGCCGCATGATCTCCACGAGCACGCCGAAGACGGTCATGCCCATCCCCATGACACCGAACTTCACCATGGCGATGCGGAACATCATGATGATGCCGGGCATCATGACCACGAGCATTCGCACGATCACGAACACGCCCACGATGAGCACGCGCATGCTGACGAAGGGCACGACCATTTTCATCCGAGCGAGACGCCGGAGCAATTGACCGGGTCCGATGCCGTAGCCGCCGCGACGCCGGAGATCGCCGCCAGCGCGCAAGCTCACGGCGAACAGCCCCACGATGAAACCAGTTCCGAGCAGGATGCGCGTGAAAACGCCGCCCATGCGGACGACGCCGCGCACGCCGAAGATTTGGGCGTCGAGCACGCCGAACACGCCGGCGAGGAACATCCGGCTTCGACCCACGAGCACGTGGCTGCGGCCGAAGGCGAGGAAAATCACGACGAGGAAGACGAAGAGGCCGAGGAAGAAGTCGTTGAATCCGTCGGTGGCGATGATGTGCTCGAAGAGGTGCCCGAACGCGCCTTCCGGCCGCGCCGTCAGTACAAGATCCAGGAAGTCATCAAGCGCCGCCAGGTGATGCTGGTGCAGGTCGTCAAGGAAGAACGCGGCAACAAGGGCGCCGCGCTGACGACGTATCTGTCGCTCGCCGGCCGCTACGCGGTCCTGATGCCCAATACCGCGCGTGGCGGCGGCATCAGCCGCAAGATCACCTCGGCGCAGGATCGCTCGCGGCTGAAGGAAGTCGTGCAGGATCTCGACGTGCCCGAGGGCATGGGCATCATTTTGCGCACCGCGGGCGCTTCCCGTACCAAGCCCGAGATCAAGCGCGACTTCGAGTATCTGATCCGGATGTGGGAAACCGTGCGCGACATGACGCTCAAGTCGCAGGCGCCGACCCTGGTCTACGAGGAGGGCTCGCTGATCAAGCGGTCGCTGCGCGATCTCTACAACAAGGAGATCGACGAAATCCTGGTCGCCGGCGAAGCCGGTTACCAGGAGGCCCGCGATTTCATGAAAATGCTGATGCCCTCGAACGTGCGGGCGGTCAGGCAATATCGCGACGGCCAGCCGCTGTTCTCGCGCATGGGTGTCGAGAGCCAGCTCGATGCGATGTTCTCGCCGACCGTGCAGCTGCGGTCCGGCGGCTACATCGTGATCAACCAGACCGAGGCGCTGGTATCGATCGACGTCAATTCCGGCCGCTCGACCCGCGAGCACCATATCGAGGATACCGCGCTCAAGACCAATCTTGAAGCCGCCGAGGAAGTCGCAAGGCAATTGCGACTGCGCGACCTCGCCGGCCTGATCGTCATCGATTTCATCGATATGGACGAGAAGCGCAACAACCGTGCGGTGGAACGCAAGCTCAGCGATTGCCTGCGGCAGGACCGCGCCCGAATCCAGGTCGGACGCATTTCGCATTTCGGGCTGCTCGAAATGTCGCGCCAGCGCATCCGCGCCAGCGTGCTGGAGAGCTCGACCGAACCCTGCCCGCAATGCGGCGGCAGTGGCCATGTGCGTTCGGTGTCCTCGGTGGCGCTGCAATTGCTGCGTGGGCTGGAAGAAATACTGATGAAGGGCGCAACCCACAATCTCGTGGTGCGCACCCGAACCGACGTCGCGCTGTATGTTCTCAACCACAAGCGCGGCCATCTGCGCGATCTCGAAAACAGCTTCAAGGTAACCCTTGCCGTGATCGCCGACCCGACCGTGAGCGGCCAGCAGTCGTTCATCATCGATCGCGGCGAACAGGTGCACACGCTGGAGGCCGCCAAGGCGCTGCTGGCGGCGCAGGTTGCAGCCTATCCGTCGCAGTCGGAGGAAGCGTTCGACGAGGACGAGCCGTTCGACATCGAAACCGAATCGGAAGTGGAAACCGACGAGACCGAGGGTCTCGCCGAGGATTCCGCCGGCGGAGAGGAGACCGGCACCGAAGCAGGCGCCGATGGCCCGAGGCGCAAGCGGCGGCGGCGGCGGCGTGGCCGCGGTGGCGAGGCTGGCCCGGCACGTGACGACGGCGGCATGACGCGCACGGCGCCGATCCCGAACGAGGTTGCAGGGACTGACGAGAGCGAATCCGAGGAGGACGAGTCCGAGGAGCAGCCCGGCCTCGCGCGCCCCGACCAGGCGGCGGGCGGTGAGCGGCGGCCACGCCGTCGCGGACGTCGTGGCGGACGCCGCCGGCGCGGCGGTCCGGAGGACGGCCTGGCCGCATCGATTGTGGATGAACTCGGGCCGGCATCGGCGCCTGAGGTGTCAAGCGCGGTGGCTGATTTCGACGGGTATTCTTCGGTGCCGTCACCGCAGGTAACGCCGACCGAATCCATTGCGCCATCGCCCGCACAGCCGCCTGCCGATCGCAGCGCGCAGGAAGCGGCGCGGGCCGCGCCTGAGACCGAGACCGCCCAGGAGGCCGAGAGAGCCGCGGCGCGACGGCGTTCAACGGTGCGCGAGAAGGTGAGCTTCCTGGCCAATGCCCAGCCCGACGTGGCCCCGCCCGTGAGCCACAGCCCGCCCCAGCCACCGGCGTCCCCCGCCCCGGCCGAGCCGGCTTCCGGGACGACCGACAATCAGCCGCGTCGCGCCGGATGGTGGTCGCGGCGCTTTGGCGGCGGCGAATAGCCAAACCGGTTTGTGAGACGAAAAAGCCGCCCGGCATGACCGGGCGGTTTTGTTTTCCAATCCTTCTTGAGCGTTTTCCTTGCGCGAACGATTCCCGCTTCGCTCGAAATCGCCCTAACCGGTCGTAACCGCCGTCTCGACGTCGGTCGGATCGATCTCCTTGTTGAGATTGGCGAGCAACCGCTCGTGATCGAGTTCGCCCTCCCACCACGACACCACCACGCAGGCGACGCCGTTGCCGCAGAGGTTCGTCAGCGCGCGGCATTCGCTCATGAACTTGTCGATGCCAAGAACGATCGCCATGCCCGGGACAAGGCGCGGATCGACGACAGCCAGCGTGGCCGCCAGCGTGATGAAGCCCGCGCCGGTAATGCCGGACGCCCCCTTCGAGGTCAGCATCGCCACCAGCAGGATGGTGATTTGCTGACCGAGCGAGAGATCGAAGCCGAGCGCCTGCGCGATGAACAGGGTCGCCAGCGTCATGTAGATGTTGGTGCCGTCGAGATTGAACGAGTACCCGGTCGGCACCACCAGGCCCACCACCGACTTGGAACAGCCGAGCCGCTCGAGCTTTTCCATCAGCGAGGGAAGCGCACTTTCCGAAGACGATGTGCCCAGCACGATCAGCAGCTCGTCCTTGATGTAGGCAAGGAATTTGAAGATCGAAAAACCGACAATTCGCGCGATCACGCCGAGCACCACAAGCACGAACAGCGCCGCCGTGACGTAGAACGTCGCGATGAGGCCGATCAGATTGAGGATGGCCCCGGTGCCGAACTTGCCGATGGTAAAGGCCATCGCGCCAAACGCGCCGATCGGCGCCGCGCGCATGACGATGGCGATGACGCCGAAAACCCCATGCGCCGCGTCGTCGATGAACGAACGCAAGGTGTGCCCGCGCTCGCCCAGACCCATCACGGAAAAGCCGAACAGGATCGAGAACAGCAGGACCTGCAATATCTCGCCACTCGCGAAGGCGCCCACCACCGTGTCGGGGATGATGTGAAGGAAGAAATCGACGCTCTTCTGGGCCTCGGCCTGCTTGGCGTAGTTGGCCACCGCCTGCGCATTGGCCATGGCACCGCCAAAGCCCGCGCCGGGGCGCACCAGATTTCCGACGGTCATCCCGATCACAAGCGCGAATGTCGAGACGATCTCGAAATAGACCAGCGCCTTGACGCCGATGCGGCCGACCTTCTTGGCATCCTGGATATGCGCAATGCCCGAGACCACCGTGCAGAAGATGATCGGCGCGATCACCATCTTGATAAGCTTTATGAAGCCGTCGCCGAGCGCCTTGATCCAGTCATTGGTCGCGAGGCCGGGCCATTGCCAGCCGACGATGGCGCCGAGCACGATGGCGATGAGCACCTGGATATAGAGGACCTTGTACCAGGGTTTCGCGGCGCGGGCCGGCGCAGCGGTAGCGATCGTTGCGGCCATGTATTTCTTCCCCCCAAATGAGTTCGGCTATCGGCGTTTGGCGATTGGTCTGTCGCTCGCTGCGCGGACCGCCCTGTTACCGGATACAGCCAAAATCAATTGGATCGGCGGTGTCAATGGCACCGATCCATTTTCCGGCGGCAACATCAGGTACGGCGCTTCGAACCCGAGGAAACCCGTTTCATCGAAGCCATCGGGTGATGCGCGCAACGGCCTCGCGCATCTCGTCGGCCGAACGCGCATAGGAGAAGCGAATGAACCTGTGGCCATGAACCGGATCGAAGTCGACGCCCGGGGTTGCCGCGACGTGGGCGTGCTCCAGCATTTCACCGGCAAATTTGAAACTGTCAGAGGTGAAATCCGAAACGTCGGCATAGAGGTAAAACGCGCCGTCGGCAGGCAGAAATTTGGTGAGGCCGGCGCGCGGCAAACCTTCGATCAGAATGCGGCGGTTCTCGAGATAACCGCGTTTCACCTCTTCCATCTCCTGGCGGCCTTCGAACGCCGCCTCGGCGGCAATCTGCGACAGCGTCGGCACTGAAATGGCGAGGTTTTGCTGGAGCCGCTCGATCGGGCGCACCAACGGTTCGGGCGCCACCATCCAGCCGACCCGCCAGCCCGTCATGCAGAAATATTTCGAAAACGAATTGATGACGAGCGCATGGGGCGAAAGCTCGGCCGCAGTTACCGCGGGAAACGCGTAGTCGAGGCCATGATAGATTTCGTCCGAAACGAACCGGATACCGGCGCTTTCCGCCGCCGATATCAGGCTCGTCAGTGCCTCGCGGGACATCATCGTGCCGGTGGGGTTGGCGGGGCTTCCGACCAGCACGCCTTTCAGAGGTGCGTTTCGATGCGCGGCCAGCAGCGCTTCACCGCTCAGCGCATGGCGGGTTTCGCTTGATGTTTCGATCAGCACCGGCTCGCAGCCGAGCGCCGTGAGAATATGGCGATAGGGCGGATAACCGGGCACCGTGACCGCAACCCGATCGCCGGGCTCGAACATGGCCAGAAAGCCCAGGATGAAGGCACCTGAGGAACCCGTGGTGACCACGATTCGCCCGGCATCCACCGCAAAACCGTAGCTTTCACGGTAATGGCGGGAGATACGTTCGCGCAGCGAGGGAATGCCGAGCGCCGAGGTGTAGTCGATGCGCGCGCTCTCGAGTGCGGCGTGCGCGGCCAGTATTGCCGCTTTCGGCGCCGGGGCCGCCGGTTGTCCCACTTCCATGTGAATAACATGACCGCCGGCCGCTTCGATGCGCGCGGCCGCCGCCATCACATCCATCACCATGAACGGCGGGACGTCGCTTCGCCCGGATGCCGTCAACAGGCCTTTTGCCCGCTCTCTCAGTGTCGTATCAAGCATCGATATCTGCTATGTTGCCGGGTGCCCCAGACTAGCCTTATTCGGCGGTTTGGTAGGGCATATCTCGTATCAGACCCGCCGCCAATCATTAAAGACTGCTGGATGCTGCTCCGCTTAGCGTTACTCAGGAAAACGAGGAACTTGACGGCCGTCGCCACCGCGATCGCGCTGACCCTTGCGCCGATTCCCGCGCTCGCGCAGGAGGAGAAGGGCCTGGCGATCCTCCGCGACACCGAGGCCGAGCAGCTCTTGCGCGACTATACACGGCCGATCCTGCGGGTGGCCGGCCTGGAAAAACAGAACATCCAGGTGACGATCATCAATCAGGCCGTGTTCAACGCGTTCGTCGCTGACGGCCGCCGCATCTTCGTGAACCATGGCGCATTGCTGCAGTCGGAAACCCCGAACCAGATCATCGGGGTTCTGGCGCATGAGACGGGCCATCTGGCCGGCGGCCATCTCGCCCGGTTGCGCGAGCAACTGGCGCAGGCGCAGACGCAGATGATCATTGCCATGTTGCTCGGCGTCGGCGCGCTGGCGGCCGGCGCAAGAAGCAACACCTACGGTGGTAACGGCCTGTCCAATGCGGGCGCGGCCGCGATCGCCGGACCGCAGAACATGATCATGCGCTCGCTGCTCTCCTACCAGCGCCAGCAGGAGGAAAGCGCCGACCGCGCCGGGGTAAAGTTCCTGACCGCGACCGGCCAGTCCGCGAAGGGCATGTACGAAACCTTCAAGCGGTTCTCCAATGACAGCCTGTTCGCAGCCCACGGCGCGGATCCATACTACCAGTCGCACCCGATGCCCGCCGAGCGCGTCGCGGCGCTGGAGGAAATCGCCCGCACAAGCCCCTATTGGGACAAGAAGGACGATCCGGCGCTGCAATTGCGCCACGACATGATGCGCGCCAAGATCTCGGCCTTCATGGAGCGGCAGGACACCGTCTATCATCGCTACCCGCTGTCCAGCACCAGCCTGCCCGCGCGCTACGCGCATGCGATCTCGACTTATCTGCACGGCGATTTGCGCAACGCGCTCGGCCAGATCGATGCGCTGATCCAGGTGCAGCCGAACAACCCTTACTTCTACGAATTGCGCGGTCAGGCGCTGATGGAAGGTGGCAGGCCGACGGAGGCGATCGCGCCGTTGCGGAGGGCGGTACAACTGTCGAATAACGCGCCCCTCATCGAGATGTTACTTGGGCAAGCGCTCGTGGCGTCCGATAATAAGGCCTACACCGAGGAGGCGATCTCCATTCTGCGCGCCGCGGTGGCTCGAGAGACCGAGGCGCCGATCGGCTATATCCAGCTGGCGATGGCCTATGGCCGGAAGGGAGATTTGGCGGAAGCCGATCTGGCATCGGCGCAGGCGGCGTTTCTTCGCGGCGACAACAAGACCGCGCGTGATCTCGCCTCGCGCGCCAAGACCCGTTTCGCGGTCGGTACGCCCGGCTGGGTCAAGGCCGACGACATCATCGCGGCAAAGCCGCTGCCCGGCCAGAAGAGCAGCTCAAAATTCACCGACCCGAACGATTCGGAACCGAAGACGTTTTTGCGAACCGGTCCTGCCAGGAACTTGCCCTGAGAAACACGCTCACAAAGGATTTGCCGATGCCTCCGCTCCGCCTGATCTTCCCCGCATTGCTCGCGCTCGCGCTCGGCGCCGCGCCGCCTGCTGCCTCGGCACAGGGCTTCTCGGACAGCCAGCGCGGGGAGATCGAGACCATCGTCCGGAATTATCTGGTCACGCACCCCGAAGTGCTGGAAGAGGCCATGGCCGAACTGAACAAGCGCCAGGCCGCCGCCGAAGCCGAGAAGCACGAAGCGAGCGTGGCTCAAAACTCGGACGCGATCTTCAACTCACCGCGCGGCGTCGTGCTCGGCAACAAGGACGGCGACGTCACCTTCGTCGAGTTCTTCGACTACAATTGCGGCTACTGCAAACGCGCGATGTCCGACATGCTGGATCTGATGAAATCAGATTCCAAATTGAAGGTGGTGCTCAAGGAATTTCCGGTGCTGAGCCAGGGTTCGGTCGAAGCCGCGCAGGTCGCGGTCGCGGTGCGGATGCAGGATCCCGGTGGCAAGAAATATCTCGATTTCCACCAGAAGCTGCTTGGCGGACGCGGCCCGGCGGACAAGGCGCGCGCAATCGCTGCCGCCAGGGAAGCCGGCCTTGACGTCGGCAGGATCGAAAAGGATCTCGCAAGCCCCGAGGTGCGCGCCACGATCGAGGAAAACTTCAAGCTCGCCGAGGCGATGGGCATGAACGGCACGCCGAGCTATGTGATCGGAAAGCAGGTGGTGATCGGCGCCGTCGGCCTTGAAGGTCTCAAGGAGAAAATCGGTCTCGCCCGCTGCGGCAGGGCGACGTGCTAGAGCGCTTGCAAACGACGTCGGGCCCGGCTCGCATGAAGAAAAACGCGTCAATCAAAAAATAGAGCCTGGCATTTTCAACCGCTGAACGTTGCATTTCGAATCGAAGGGCCGGCTCCCCTCGCCGGCCCTTTTTTCTTGCGCAATTTTTGCGGCATGATCGTTCACCGCGCATTCATAAAACAAAATTGAGGGAACCGCTCAAATTGCGGAACATCGCTCATCTCCTTTCGTTGTCGGCCGGGCAATACAAACACGTGAGGAGACTTTCCATGTTAAATCGCTTGATGATCACTGCGGCCACGGTTGCGCTGATCGCCGGAACCGGTTTCGCCAACGCGCAGGGAACCGGAATGGGTCGCGAAGGGTCGTCCGGCGGTTCCGCCGCTCAACAAAACCAGGGCGTGGCGCCGTCGTCCGACCGCGGAAATTCCGCAGCCCCGACCAATCGTGACGCGACGGAATCGACGTCGCCTTCAGGAAGGAAGTCGACCCAGTCCGAGGAGAAGATGCAGCCCCCGGGCGGCAAGAACCAGCGCGCTCAGCAGGACATGAAGTCCGGTCCCAGGGACGAGAAGTCGGCCCAGGATATCAAGGACAACAATATCAAGGGCGACAAGTCCAAGAGCATGAGCTCGCAGAATGAAAAGGGCGCAGCTGGCAAGGATATGAAGGCGGAAGGCCGCGAGGATCGCGACGGCATGAAGGCCGACTCCAGGAACGCGACCGAGAGCAGATCCCAGACCGTCGGACAGGCCGGCGCCGGCGCAAGACTCACGAGCGAGCAGCGCACCCGGATCACCACGGTGATCAGGGATCAGCACGTGGCTCCGCTCAACAATGTCAACTTCGCGATTGCGGTCGGCACCCGCGTTCCCCGCGAGGTCACGTTCCATCCGCTTCCGGCCGAAATCATTTCGTTCTATCCGGAATGGCGCGGCTATGAGTACATCCTCGTTAGAAACCAGATCCTGGTGGTGGATCCGCGGACGTTCGAGATCGTGGCCGTCCTTGACGCCTGATCCCGGCCAAACCCGCTGGATCCGGGGCGGGCCTTCGGCCCGCCCTTTTTCCTGTGGCAATCTCGCCTTTGGCCCGATCAGGACCGGCCGGCAGGCCCATCCTTTAACCTTGGTTAACGAGTGGTTTCCGTAGGTTCCGCGCAGGTTTTTATCAAGCGGATGAGGCGTTTGGGGAGCGGTCCACGCGGCCTAGAGGCTTCCCCTTGGCGCTGTAGTTACCTATAAACCCCGCCACCCACCGCCACATTGCCGGGATTTGGATGGCCAAGACCGCTGCCGACACAATTTACGTGCTTAACGGCCCCAACCTCAATCTGTTGGGAACCCGCGAGCCCGAAACCTACGGCCATGCCACGCTCGCCGACGTCGAAAAATTGTGCGTGGAAACGTCGGCGCAATTCGGCATGAAAGCCGACTGCAGGCAGTCCAACCGGGAGGGTGAATTGATCGATTTCATCCATGAGGCGCATGCCAGGAAGGCCGCCGGGATCATCATCAATGCCGGTGGTTATTCGCACACCTCGATCGCGCTGCACGATGCGCTGGTGGCGGTGAAAATTCCCACCGTCGAAGTGCATATCAGCAATATTCACGCCCGCGAGAGTTTCCGTCATCATTCCTTTACCGCCAAAGCCGCCTTCGCGTCGCTTTGCGGTTTCGGCATCGATGGCTATCGGCTCGCAATCAACGGCCTTGCGGCCAGGATCGGCGTCAAGGCAAAAGCCTGACGCATCCGCCCGTCATCACCAGAGAAAGTTCCGGATCAAGATCATGGCGCGCCAGCCTGACGACAAAGCAGCCGCAAAGTTCACCAGCAGCGACAGCGCGCTCATTCGCGAGCTCGCATTGCTGCTGGATGAGACCAGCCTTACCGAAATCGAGATCGAGCGCGCCGGGCTTCGCGTGCGCGTCGCGCGCAACGTCAGCATCGCGGCATCGGTCCCGGCAAACGTTCAAGCGGCCGCGTCGGCCGCTCCCGCACCGGCGGCTTCGACTGACATCGCCAAGCATCCGGGAGCCGTACCCTCGCCGATGGTAGGCACGGCCTATTGGGCTTCCGAGCCCGGCGCCAAGCCCTTCATCGAAGTCGGCGCCAAGGTGTCGGTCGGCCAAACCCTGCTGATCATCGAAGCGATGAAGACGATGAACCAGATTCCGTCCCCGCGCGCGGGCACCGTGACCCAAATTCTCGTCGAGGACGGCCAGCCGGTCGAATTCGGCGAACCGCTGGTGATCATTGAATAGAACCCGTCAAGGTCAGGCGCCGCGATGTTCGACAAGATCCTGATAGCCAATCGCGGCGAAATCGCACTGCGTATTCTGCGCGCGTGCAAGGAACTCGGCATCGCCTCGGTAGCGGTGCATTCCACCGCCGACGCCGACGCGATGCATGTGCGCCTTGCCGACGAGAGCGTCTGCATCGGCCCGCCGCCGTCAAAGGACAGCTACCTCAACGTGCCCGCGCTGCTCGCGGCCTGCGAGATCACCGGCGCCGATGCGGTGCACCCCGGCTACGGCTTTCTGTCGGAAAACGCCCGTTTTGCGGAGATCCTCGCCGAACACAACCTGCATTTCATCGGGCCCAAGGCCGAGCACATCCGTCTGATGGGCGACAAGATCGAGGCCAAGAGGACGGCGAAGAAGCTCGGCATTCCCGTGGTGCCCGGCTCCGACGGAGCCGTGGGTCCCAACGACGACGCGATGGCGATTGCCAGGGCGATCGGCTTCCCGGTTCTGGTGAAGGCAGCGTCGGGCGGCGGCGGACGCGGCATGAAGGTCGCGCAGACCGCCGACGACCTGATGCTGGCGCTGTCGACCGCGGCCAACGAAGCCAAATCCGCGTTCGGCGATGCCTCGGTCTATCTCGAAAAATATCTGCAGAAGCCGCGCCACATCGAAATCCAGGTCCTCGGCGACGGCCGCGGCGGCGCGATCCATCTCGGCGAGCGCGATTGCTCGCTGCAGCGGCGGCATCAGAAAGTCTGGGAGGAAGGTCCCTCGCCCGCGCTCGACGCCGCGGCGCGCGCCAGGATTGGCGCAACGGTCGCCAAGGCGATGCGGGAGATGAAGTATCTCGGCGTCGGCACCGTTGAGTTCCTCTACGAGGAAGGCGAATTCTATTTCATCGAAATGAATACCCGCATCCAGGTCGAACATCCCGTCACCGAGATGATCACCGGCATCGACCTCGTGCTGGAGCAGATCCGCATCGCCGCAGGCGGCGATCTGCCGCTGACGCAGGATGAGGTCATCATCAACGGCCACGCCATCGAGTGCCGCGTCAACGCCGAGAACCCCGTGACCTTCCGGCCCTCTCCCGGCAAGATCCTGCAATACCACTCCCCCGGTGGCCTTGGCGTGCGGATCGATTCTGCCGTGTACCAGGGATACGTGATCCCGCCTTATTATGACTCGCTGGTCGGCAAGCTCATCGTCCAGGGCAAGACCCGCGCCGAGTGCCTGATGCGCCTGCGCCGCGCGCTGGACGAAATGGTGGTCGACGGCATTGAGACGACCTTGCCGCTGTTCCGGGCTCTGGTCCGGGAACCCGACATTATCGATGGCGACTACCATATCCACTGGCTGGAACAATATCTGGCCGGCCAACCGGCCGATTGAGCGGCCGCTCCCGGCAAAAAACGGGCGACTGGGGTCGGGAACCCATCACCACGACGGGCGTTTTGCTACCTTGGGGAGCTTTTCTACCCCGGGGGAAACGCAAGAATCTCACTGCCAGATGACGTGTGATTGCTGTGACACCTGATGCCGCGCGCCGTCGCGCGATTGGGCAGATCGTGCTGCTGGCGGCCGGCCTCGTGGTGCTGACCGTCATCAGTGCTGGCTCGGTCTATCTGGTCAATCAGGCGCGGGACGATGCGCGCTGGGTTGTCCACACGGTCGAGGTCGAGAGCCAGATATCATTGGTTCAATTGCAGCTACGCCGGGCTGAAAGCGCGCAGCGCGGCTATCTTTCAACGTTGCTCCCAGCCCTTCAGGCTGATTTTGAGGAAGCGGCTTCCCAACTCGCACCGGCACTGCAGCGGCTGACCCGGTCTACCATCGACAACCCCGTTCAGAAGCGGATTCTTGATGAGCTGATTCCGCTCTGCAATCAGCGCATCGAGGAATTCCGCGAGACCATTGCACTCGCGCTGACGGAACACGTGAGCGACGCCGCCCGGATCGTGCGCGAGGGCACCGGCCGCAATGCCATGAGCCACATCGACGACCTCGCCCGCCAGATGCGGACGGAAGAAGACCGTCTTCTTGGCCTTCGCACCGGAAGTGCCGACCGCAGCCAAACCCTGGCTGCCTCGCTGACGGCAATTGGTTCGGGTTTCGTTGTCCTGCTGGCCGGCATCTCGATTTTTCTGGTACGGGGCTCGGCCCGCGCGCGCGACCACGCTGAAGCGCTGCTGCGCGACAGCAACCTCAATCTCGAGGCCACCGTCGACGAGCGCACGGCCGATCTTCGCGAGGCCAATAGCGAGATCCAGCGCTTCGCCTATATTGTCAGCCATGATCTGCGTTCGCCGCTGGTCAATATCATGGGTTTCACCAGCGAGCTCGAGGAGCTGCGCGCCAACATTTTCAGGCGGATCGCCGAACTTCGCCGCGCGGCTACTCCGGCGCCGGTCGGTGACGGCGAAATCGAGGCCGCCCTGGAGAGCGAGGACGGCCGGCTGATACAGGATTTTTCCGAGGCGCTGGGGTTCATCAAATCTTCGATTGCCAAGATGGACCGCCTGATATCCGCGATCCTCAACCTCACCCGTGAGGGACGGCGCGAATTTGATCCGGTGCGGATCGACACCCGCGAACTGGTCGAGGCCGTCGTCACCACCGTTGCGCACCAGGCCGCGGAGGCAAAAGCCCGGATTCGCATCGAGCCGCTGCCGAATATCACCAGCGACCGCCTCGCGCTGGAGCAGATTTTCTCGAACCTGATCGATAACGCGCTCAAATATCTCAAGCCGGGGATTCCCGGCGATATCTCCGTCCGCGGCCGGACCAAACTGGGCTTTGCGGTTTTCGAGATCACCGACAACGGCCGCGGTATCGACCCCAGGGACCATCAGCGCATCTTTGAACTTTTTCGGCGCGCCGGTGCGCAGGACAGGCCGGGACAGGGAATTGGGCTTGCCCATGTGCGTACCCTGGTGCGGCGGCTTGGTGGAACCATGTCGGTATCATCGGAACTCAACGATGGCAGCACTTTCACCATCACGCTGCCCATCAATTGGACAGGCAATGACCGGAACAAAGGTCCATGAGCAGGCCTGTAACCATCATCATGATCGAGGACGACAGCGGACACGCCCGCCTGATCGAGCGAAACATTCGCCGTTCCGGCGTCAACAACCCGATCCTGCCGTTCACCAACGGTACAGCCGCGACGCGCTATCTGTTCGGCAGCGACGGGTCCGGCCTCGATCGCAGGGGCGAAGCATTGCTGATCCTGCTCGATTTGAACCTGCCGGAAGCGAGCGGTATCGACGTTCTGCGGCGGGTCAAGGAAGACAAGTATCTGCAATCCACGCCGGTCGTGGTGCTGACGACGACGGACGACTCCGAGGAGATCAAGCGCTGTTATGAACTTGGCTGCAATTTCTACATCACCAAGCCGGTGAATTACGATAGCTTTGCCAACGCCATTCGCCAACTCGGATTGTTCTTTTCAGTCGTTCAGGTGCCGCCCACCGCCACATGACCCCCGCAGCTTCCACATTGCTGTATATCGACGACGACGAGGCGCTGGCCCGGCTGGTCGATCGCGGCCTGACGCGGCTCGGCTTCAGGGTCGTCCATGCCAAAGGCGGCACGCAGGGTTTGGAACGGCTCGCCGAGGGCGACATCGACGTTATCGCGCTCGATCAGTACATGCCCGGCCTGGACGGGCTGGAAACCCTTGAGCGCATCATGGCGGTGCCGAACGCGCCTCCCGTGGTGTTCGTCACGGCCGCGCAGGATTCGAGCATCGCCGTCACGGCCCTGAAGGCCGGCGCCGCCGATTATCTGGTGAAGGACGTGTACGGCGATTTCATTCCCCTGCTCCAGGTGGCTGTCGATGGCGCGCTGCGGCAGGCGCAACTCCAGAAGGCCCGGGACGATGCCGAGGCCGAAGTGCACGCCTCGCGCGACCGCTTTGCCGCGCTCGCCGCCGAACGCGAGATGCTGTTGCGCGAGGTCAACCACCGCGTCGGTAACAGTTTGCAGATCATCGCCTCGCTGCTTCACCTGCAGGCCAGTTCCTCCACGCAGGAAGACGTCAAGGCTGCGCTGACCAACGCGATGGGACGGGTCGCCGCGGTCGCCCAGGTTCACCGCAGGCTCTACACCTCGGATGACCTGAAGAACGTGCTCTTGAACCAGTATCTCGACGCCTTGCTTGAGGATCTCAGGAGGTCCGCCGAGGGCAACCGAATGTCCCGGCTGACATTGAAGGCGGAACCGATCGAGATCGATCCCGATCGCGCGGTGGCGATCGGCATCGTTGTCAACGAACTCGTGATGAATGCGGTAAAATACGCCTACCCCGACGGCGCGGGCCCCATTCATGTCGACCTTTCGGCGCAGGATGACGACCTCCTGGTGTCGATTGCCGACGAAGGCGTCGGCCTCGGCGCCAGGACCGCCCCACACTCCACCGGCATGGGACAGCGCATCGTCACCGCCATGGCATCAAAGCTCGAGGCAAGCGTCGAGCGCGATCCCGCCCATGCCGGCACCCGGATCGTGCTGCGGTTTCGCCGCGTCAACGAGCCCTCGGCCGGGCCCGGCGGCGCCGCCGAAAGCTAGCGGCGGCCGCCTTCATCCTGCTATCCTGCTGCCCATGACGTCGCGCGAGTCCGCCGCCTCCGAAATCACGCCCGAAGTGCTGCTACGCGCCTATGCCTGCGGCATCTTCCCGATGGCCGAAAGCGCTGACGATCCGACGCTGTTCTGGGTCGAGCCGGAAATGCGCGGCGTGATTCCGCTTCCCGGCTTTCGCATCGCCTCGCGACTGGCACGCACGGTGCGCTCCGACGCCTTCACGGTCACAGTCGATACCGCGTTCAAGGCGGTCATCGCCGGCTGCGCCGCGCCGCAACCCGGCCGCAACGACACCTGGATCAACAAGCGTATCCGCGATCTCTATTTGGGACTGCACGGCCTTGGACACGCCCACAGCGTCGAGGTCTGGCGCAATGGCGACCTTGTCGGCGGGCTATATGGCGTCAGCCTGGGCAAGGCCTTCTTCGGCGAGAGCATGTTTCACCGTGCCCGCGACGCCTCGAAAGTGGCGCTGGTGCATCTGGTGGCCCGCCTGATCGCGGGCGGATTCGAACTGCTCGACACCCAATATGTGACCGAGCATTTGCGCAGCTTTGGCGCCGTCGAGATCCCGCGGCGGCGTTACACCGTCCTGCTCGACAAGGCGATCAGGGGCGATGCGGATTTTTCGAAGTTGCCGGTTGATCGTCCCCTGAGCGGCGCACAGGCGCTGCAGATCATCGCGGAGCGGCGTTAAACGACGTCCGTTCTATTGCCTGAAAATCCCGAACAGGCCGCCCGGTTGCTGCGGCGGCTTGCGGTTGCGGCGGAGGCTGCTGCTGGAATTGCGGCTGCGGCGGCGGCGGCGGACGCTGGGCCTGCTTCGGTTGCGGTGGACGCTTCTGTGCCGCCGGCGGCGGCGCCGGCTTTGGCAGATCGGGCTGCGTGCTGACGATGGTCGCGTCAGGGGCTTTGCAGTCGGTGAGCCAGATGTCGTAGATCGGATGCTCCACGCCGTGCAGGCCGGGGCTTGCCGCGAACATCCAGCCCGAAAAAATCCGCTTCACCTCGCCCTGCAACGTGATCTCGTCGACCTCGACGAACGCGTCGGTATTGGCGGCCTCGGTGGCCGGGCGCGTGTAGCAGGCGTCGGTCTTCACGCGCAGCGCGCCGAACTGTACGGTCTCGCCGATATCCTCGTCGAAATTGATGATGCGGCCGGTGATCTTGTCCAGCCCCGAAAAGCTCGCCTTCTTGTTGACGATCTTCTGCGCCGGCGGCTCGGAGACCACCTCATCGCCCGGCTGCAGCGTTGCCGGCGTCTGCGGCACGCCCTTCTGCTGGCGCTGTCCGCCCGGCAACGGATTGGTCCCTGGCGGCGCGACCGCGACGCCTTGATTGGGCTGTGGCGGCGCCACCGCGACGCCGGGCGGCGTATTCTGCGGAATCACGGTGGTGCCCGGCGGCGGGGCGAGAGGTTGCGACTGCACGCTTCCCGGCGGAGGAACGCCCTGCCCGGGCAGCGGACGATTGGGAGTTGGCAGCAGGCGGCCCTGCGGCAGTTCCGGCACTTCCTCTTCGTCGTCAGGCATCTGCTGCTGCTGCTGATTGCCGCGGGGAACATTGCCGGGTGGCCGTGGCTGATCGGAAAAGATGTTGCCGATCTGCGCGCGCGCGGGCGGCGCAAGCGAGATCGTCGCAGCGGCGACAAGCGCCGCAAAACAGGTCAGGAAAATGGTTCGAAGCATCTCGCGGCTTTAACAGGCGAATCGGGCTTGCGACATTGTACAGGCTACCGCCGCTCGCAGACCCCCCGGTTAACACGCCGAATACGGCGGGGAAAGGGCGGTTTACGGCCTCCTCCGGGCGGTTAATGTCCCGATTCCGCAACTTCGCTGGCCACCGCGGTTCAAATCCGGCGCTACTGGTCAGCCCGCGCGGCAGATGAAATAGTCCGGCCAACGGGGGCTCGCGTGGTCGAAGACCAAGCCCCAAGAACACCCGAAAAACCGGACGAGCCAGGGGGAACGCCGCGCATGCCCGATCGCATTCGACTGGATGGCAGGGTTGCCGTCATCACCGGTGCCGCGGGCGTGATCGGCTCCGCGACGATGCGGCTTTTGGCCGAGCGCGGGGCGCGGATTGTCGCGGTCGACCGCAACCCGCAGGACCTTGAAGCCGCCACCGCCGACCTGCCCGCTTCCGCACACGCGCTCGCGGTCACTGCCGACGTTACCCGCGAAGATGATGTCGCGGGCTATGTCCGCGCGGCGGTCGACAAGTTCGGCGCCGTCGACGTGTTTTACAACAATGCCGGCGTCGAGGGCGACATCACGCCGATCACGCGATATTCGCTTCAGGCGTTCCGGCAGGTCCTCGACGTCAACGTGGTCGGGGTGTTCCTCGGGCTGAAGCACGTGCTGCCGGTCATGTTCAAGCAAAACAAGGGCAGCATCATCAACACCGCCTCGATTGCCGGGCTGGTCGGCGCCACCGAGATCGCCGCCTACACCGCCAGCAAGCACGCCGTGATCGGTCTCACCAAGAGCGCCGCGCTGGAATGCACCGCGACCGGGGTGCGCGTGAATTGCGTTTGTCCCGGATTGATCGACAGCCGGATGCTGAGCGCGATCATCGAGGGCCGCAATCCAGCCAAGGCGCCGGTCGCCAATGACAAGATCGTGGAGCGCATCCCGGCCCGCCGGCTCGGACAGGCGTCCGAGGTGGCGTCCATCGTGGCGTTCCTTGCTTCCGACGAGGCAAGTTACGTCTCAGGCTCCGCCTACACCGTCGATGGCGGACGCACGGCGGGTTAGGATCGTCATGCCGGGGCGACGCGGAGCGTCGAGCCCGGAATCTCGAGATTCCGGGTCGCTGACGCGCGCCCCGGAATGACAAGAAACAAGAATGAATCACTGCAAAGGTCTCCCCCAGCATGCCCGCGACCCTCGATCCCGACGCCGCTGCCGTCTTCAAGGCTTTTCAGGAAGCCGGCCGGCCCGCTTACGAAACCTTATCGCCCGCCGAAGCGCGCGATTATTATTCGCAAGCGCGCCTCGTCACCAATCCCGATCCGCCCGAACTGAAATCGGTCGAGCCGCTCGCGATCCCCTCCCCGCACGGCCTGATTCCCGCACGGATCTACACCCCGCTGAAGCTGCGGCAGACCGACGGGCTTGCGCCCTGCCTGGCGTTCTTCCACGGCGGCGGCTGGGTGATCGGCGATCTCGACACCCATGACGTCGCGTGCCGGAAACTGGCCGACGAAGGACAACTCATCGTCATCTCCGTCGATTACCGCCGTGCGCCCGAGCACAAATTCCCCGCCGCCGCAGACGACGCCGTTGCCGCGACGAAATGGATCGCCGCCCATGCGACCGAGCTCCGCATCGACGCGGCGCGGCTTTTGGTCGGCGGCGACAGCGCCGGCGGCAATCTCGCCGCCGTGGTCGCGATATCGGCGCGCGACGGCAACGGCCCCGCGATCGCCGGCCAGGTGCTGATCTATCCGGCGACCGATTTTGCGATGACGCATCCCTCGCACAGCGAACCCGAGACCAGCATCCTGCTCACGCATTCCGTCATCCGCTGGTTTGCCGATCATTATCTCAATGGCGCAGCCGACATTCACGACTGGCGCGCCTCGCCCGCGCGGGCGAGCACGCTGATCGGCTTGCCGCCGGCCTATGTACTGACCGCGGGCGCCGATCCCCTGCGCGACGAGGGCGACGAATATGCCAGGCGCCTGAAGGAAGCCGGCGTCGCCGTGACGCACCGGACGTTTCCCGGCCAGTTCCACGGTTTCTTCACGATGGGAAAACTGCTTCAGCAGGCCAATGTCGCGGCCAGCGAAATCGGCGCCTGGCTGAAGGCGCTGAATTAGGACGCTTGGTTATCGATCGTAGTCCGGCGCACGATCTGGCCGGCATTTGCGGAGTTTACCTCCGGGCATCGCGCCGTTGATGGCCTGGCAGGCGCCGCTGCACGTCGCAAGGCCGTCGCGGCATGCTTGTTTGCGGCCACAACCGGACTCATCCATCGCAGCGAGAATCGTCTCCTGGTAGCCTGATCCGCGGTGGCGAGCAGCACCGCAACTTGCCTGGAAACCACGGACATATATTATCTTTCCCGGTTGCGCGCGCGTAAGCCGACCTTCTCGAAACGAGGCTAGATGGTGTCGACTGCTGATCGAGTTGCCGCGCCAGCCGTTGCGAGCGCAACCGATGCGATCCACGCTAGACCCGCGCCGGCGCACGCCTCGATACCGGTCTCGCATCCCCCCGGCGAACGGGAATTGCGGATCGACCTGTTCCGCGGCCTGGCGCTGTGGCTGATCTTCATCGATCACATGTCGCCCGATCTTTTGACCTGGTTCACGATCCGCAGTTACGGCTTCAGCGACGCGGCAGAGATTTTCATTTTCATCTCCGGCTATACCGCCGCGTTCGTTTACGGCCGCGCCATGCGAGAGACCGGTTTCGTGATCGCGACCGCGCGGATCCTGCGGCGGGTCTGGCAGATTTACGTGGCGAACGTATTCCTGTTCACGATCTTCTTTGCGGAAATCGTCTATGCCGCAAGAAGTTTCAATAATCCCCTGTACTCGGACGAAATGGGCGTCAACGACTTTCTCAAGCACCCCAATATCGCGATCGTCCAGGCGTTGCTGCTGCGATTCCGGCTTCTCAACATGGACGTGCTGCCGCTCTATGTCGTGTTGATGTTTTTCCTGCCCTGGATCCTGCGGCTGATGCAGTGGCGGGCCGACGTCACACTGGCCCTGTCGGTCGCGCTCTATGTGCTCGCCGGGAGGTACGATCTGCACTTGACGTCCTATCCGAACGGCTTCTGGGCCTTCAATCCGTTCTTTTGGCAGCTGTTGTTCGTATTCGGCGCCTGGTGCGCGCTCGGCGGCGCGCGGCGATTTTCGTGGCTGATTTTGTCGCCGGTCACGCAGTCGATCGCGTTCGCCTATCTGGTGGCGGCGTTCTCGGTCACGATGACGTGGTATTTCCCGCAGATCGATTTTCTGATGCCGCGCCGGCTCGAGCAATGGATTTATCCCATCAGCAAGACCGACCTCGACGTGCTCAGATTCGCGCATTTTCTGGCGCTGGCGGCAATTACGGTACGATGGGTGCCGAATGGCTGGCCTGGATTGAAATCACCCTTGCTGTGGCCGTTGATCCTGTGCGGCCAGCATTCGCTGGAGATCTTCTGCGTCGGCGTGTTTCTGGCTTTCGTCGGCTATTTCGTGCTCACCGAGCTTTCCGCCGGCCTTGCCCTGCATTTCCTCGCCGCCTTTATCGGCATCGTGCTGATGACCGCCGTCGCATGGCTGAACTCCTGGTACAAGCGTTCCGACATCGCGAGCAGGGTCTGGACAAGGGGACACGGCGGCAACGCCGATATTGTCGGCGGGGGCTGACGATGCCGGCGCGTCCGGCTACCGGCAATCGAGCGGCGCGCTCACCGCGCGGCCGTTGCGGTGGTGCGGACCAGCGCGCGCCGGTCCTTGACATAGGCGATGGGGACGCCCATCCGCTCGACCGTGCCGATGATCTTGCCATCGAGATCGGCGTCGCAATTCATGTTGGTTGGCG
This sequence comes from uncultured Alphaproteobacteria bacterium, assembly GCA_963742085.1. GTDB lineage: Bacteria > Pseudomonadota > Alphaproteobacteria > Rhizobiales > Xanthobacteraceae > Bradyrhizobium. Next base: position 399,973 of record CAVUKM010000015.1, read on the forward strand.
CGATGAAGAACTCGGACTGGTCCCACTCCGGCTTGAAGTCCCAACGCAGCTGCGGCAGCGTCACGGTCTTCTCGAACGGCAGGCGCTCGCCGCACACCGCAACGGAATAGACCTGCGGCGATCGGCTCGCATCGACCGGCTCGGTGCTGCGCAGATAGGCTTCGAGCTGATTGAGCGCCTCGGGCATGCTGCTGAACCAATAGTCGAGGTCGTAACGCCGTGACGCTCCCTCGAGACCTCCCACGGCGGCGTTGTAGAACAGATGCTCGTAGGGGTGCAGCCGGACCAGGGTCACCGCGTCGACGAGGAGGCATGCCGCCACCAGCGCGATCCCGCCCGAGGCGACCTCGCGGCCGCGCCGCGCGAGCGCCGTCAGCGCCGCATCGAGACCGATGCCTGCAAGCGTGGCCAGCGCGGGAATGACGAACAGGAAATGGCGTAATCCGGTGAAGGCCGGGCCGTGCCAGATCACCTGGCAGCCCAGCGGGACAAGCACCGTCAGCGAGACGAACGCGATATCCCTTCGCTGCGACGAGGTTGCACCGGCGGCAAGCCGCGGCAACAGCGCAAACGCGATCGCAAGCGCCGCGCCGAGCAGCGTCAGCAGCGGAAGTCGGATCAGAATGTAGATCGGGACATACAGTCTCGGCACCTTGGCCATCTCGTAGACCTGGCCGGCCAGCAGCGTGCGGATGCCGTAGTGAAACTCGGAGAAAACGAGCAGGCCCCGGATCGGATTGAGCGGCGCCAGCGCCGCCCAGGGCCATGCAAGGATCATGACGACATAGGCGAGCAGCAACGCCGGCACCAACCGCAACGAGGATTGGATCGCCCACCGCCACCGATCTCCGCCGCGACCGCGCGACGGCCAGGGCAGGTACAGCGCGATTGCGCCAGCGGCGTAGATCACCAGCAGCAAACCAAGGACCCGCATGCCGACCGCGGCTCCCGCCAGGAGACCGAATGCCACGACGTCGCCGGCGCGGGGCGATGGCAGCCGGCGCGCGGTGCGGATCAGGAAAAACGTCGCGCCCATCATCGCCGCGGCGAAGGGAATGTCCTTGGTATGGCTGAACATTGCACCGTACCACGCGCCGCAGACACCGAGTCCGGACGCCGCGATCAGAGCCGCCCGCGGTCCCGCGATGAGTCGCGCCGTCGCAGCCGCAGCGCCGATTCCGCCGATGCCGATCAGCGCGCACAGGATATGGCGCAGATGATACGGGTCGATCGGAATCAGATGGCCGAGCATGACGGCAACGACGTCGAACAGGCCGCCGTAGAGATAAAGGTTTTGAAACGCGAATACGCTCTGGTCCGCAAAGCCGCTCGCATAATAGGCGATGATCAATTCGCCGTAGTGATGCTGAACGCCTTCATCGTTGGAAATCGCGTAATCCCTGAAGGTGCACAGCGCAATGACGACGAGCGCGGCGATGAGGACGACGGTGGCGACGTCATAGGCGCTGAAGCGCGCGATCCAGGATGTCGACTTCCTCCAGATCAGGGAATGGTCAGCGATGCCGGGGGCGCGCTCCGCGGTTAGCCTCACCTCGGTCATGATATCGGTCATCTCACTCTACAAGACGCTGCCGGTCTCGCGACAGCCGGCCCCGCAAAAGCCTCGGGCACCGTTGCTCCGGAAGTTGCGAACGCGCAGAACCATCCGACCACTGTGCCCACTATAGCAGGTTTCGCAACCCGGCCCAGCGGCGTCGGCCGGGCCCGCGGCAGCGCGTCATCGATCATCAGCCAGCATCTCGAAATAGACGGTAACCAGATGTTACTTTGCGCTGCGGGGCGGTTACCGCATGTTCGCAGCCCCGACGCAGCCCGGGACTTCGAACGCCTCTTGCCGCGCCCTTCCGCTCCATCCTGAAAAGCGAAATGCCTGCCAGCTTACAGATCGTCACGATACCGGTGCGAGCGCTGGACTGGCTCGGCGGCCAGGGCACCCGCGCGATCGCCGCCCTGGTGTTCGTCGGCATCGCACTGCCGCCGCTTGGCGAACTGCTCAAGCCCTATGTCACGGAAGCGGTGTTTCTTCTGCTCTGCATCTCGTTCCTGCGCGTCGATCTCGGCGCGCTGCGCGATCACTTGCGCCGCCCGGGCCTCGTTATCGCAGCGACCGCATGGACCACGCTCGCCGTCCCCCTGATATCAGGCGGAGGCTGCCTCGCGACCGGCCTCGATACGCGCTCGCCGGATCTGTATCTGGCGCTGATGCTGCAGGCCGTGGCATCGCCGATGATGGCCTCGCCGGCGCTGGCCGCCGTGATGGGTCTGGATTCGACGCTGGTGCTCGTCAGCCTCGTGATCAGCACGGCGCTGATTCCGATCACGGCACCGCTGTTCGCCTATGTGTTTTTTGGCGCGGCGCTGACACTCTCGCCGCTCGGGCTCGGGCTCAAGCTGGTTGCGATCCTTGCGGGGTCGCTGCTGGTCGCAGCCGCGATCCGCTGGCGTGTCGGCACTTCCGCCATCAAGCGGCAGGCCCGGCCCATCGACGGATTGAACGTCCTGTTTCTTTTTGTTTTTGTTGCGGCCGTCATGGGCAACGTGGTCGGCGGCTTTCTGGCCGATCCCGTCACAACGATCGAGTTGACGCTGCTTGCCTTCGCCGTCTTTTTCACCCTGCTCGGCGCGACCGCGCTGATCTTTCGCAAGGCGGGTCACGGGCGTGCGGTCGCGCTCGGCCTGATGGTCTCGCAACGTAACATGGGACTGATGCTGGCGGCGACCGACGGCGTGCTGCCGGGGGCGACATGGCTATACTTCGCGCTCTCCCAGTTTCCGATCTATCTGTCGCCGCAACTGCTAAAGCCTTTGGTGCGAAGGCTGACGGCGCGGCAGGCCGTAGCCCCGACAACGAAACCGGCGACGCGTGAGGCGTGACCGCGACTGTCGCCCGGCCAGGTATATGAAGCTGTCGCCAATCCGGGCTACAGTTCGGCAATCGAATCAGGGAGAATTTCCATGCTGGGACGTGTTTTGGCGGTGACGCTGGTAGTGGGCGGGGCGATGACATCGAACGCCCATGCGCAGGCCGACGTGGTTGCGGGCGCCGTCGCAGGCGCCATCGCCGGTGCCGCCATCGCGACCGGCGCCATGGTCCCGTACGAACGACGCGAGCCGCTCCACGAATATATCGTGCGCGAGAACCGTCCTTCCTATCGATACGATGATGAAGTCGCCGTCGGCAGGGAGTTGCCGCCGGGGGCTTATGAATCCTACCCCGTCCCGGAGGAATATGGCGTGCGCGAACATCATTATGCGATCGTGAACGGTCGCGCGGTGATCTTCCACCCCGAGACGCGCCGCGTCATCCACGTCTACGATTAGCCCGCTCGATCGCGGCGATGCCGCCAAGCGAAGGCAGCCCGACAATTGGAAGCATCCGCCTCGATTGAAATCGCCAGGCACACACTGCTTTCCTGCGGTTTCATTCTGGCCGTCGGAACCCTCGCCGGCCTGTTGGCGCGCAGGATCAGGATTCCGGACGTCGCGGTGTTCCTGGTTGCCGGCATTGCGATTGGGCCCCATGGGCTGGGGCTGATCGATATCAAGGCAGGTTCGGCGCTGAACCAGATCATCCTTCTGTTCGGCGCAAGCTACATCCTGTTCGACGGCGGCGCATCGCTGCGCTTCGATGTCCTCAAACAGGTCTGGATCACCATCCTGGTGATCGCCACGGCCGGCGTGCTGATTACCGCAGGGATCACGGGGCTTGCCGCCCATTTCATTCTCGGCATTCCCGCAAGCATGGCGCTGCTGCTGGGCGCGGCGCTCGCCTCGACCGATCCGGCGACGCTGGTGCCGATCTTTCGGCAAGTCCATATTCGCGACCGGGTGGCGCAAACCGTGATGAGCGAGTCCGCGTTCAACGACGCGATGGCAGCGATCGTCACCTTCGCCGTGCTCGCCGCCGCGACGGGAAGCGGCGAATTTTCGCTTGCCTCGTCCTTTTTCGATCTCGTGAAACAATCCGTCGTCGGCATCATCGCGGGGGTTGCGCTCGGGTATCTCGCCGCCTTCCTGATCGCGCATGAGCGCTGGGCCTTCCTCGCCGAATACGCACCGGTGGTCACGCTGGTCGCGGTCATTGGCGCCTATTTCGCCGCCAGCGGTCTGCAGGCCAGCGGATTCATGGCGGTGTTCGTGTTCGGGATCGTGCTTGGCAACAAGGAAGCGTTCGGATTCCGGATGGAGGCCGGCGAGGCGCAAAAGCTCGACGAATTCGTGTTGACCACCGCCTTCATCATGCGTCTTTTCATTTTCATCCTGCTCGGCACACAGGTCGATTTCACCCTGATCGGCCGCTATGCGCTTGGCGGCGTGGCCATCGTCACCATCCTGATGCTGGTGGCGCGCCCGGCGACGGTATTCCTTTGCGCGCTGCCGGATCGCCGCGCGCGATGGAGTTTTGCCGAGATGCTGTTCATGTGCTGGACGCGCGAGACCGGCGTCATCCCGGCGGCGCTGGCCGGCCTCTTGCTCGGCATGAAGGCGCCGGGCGCGGAGATGATCGCCTCGATCACCTTCATCGCCATTCTGATGACGATCCTGATCCAGGCGCCGACCACCGAATGGCTGGGGCGCAGGCTGGGGCTTCTGGAAACGCAGACCCGGACGTAGCGGTGTTCGGCGGCGGCTTCGACGCGGGGCGCAGCAAGGCCGGTAGCGATGCCAATCTCGCGGCCGCGAACGGTTGACGTTTCGGCGGCAATTGCATCCGCCAACCTCGCCGCTTGCGGCTTTCTTCTTGTCAAACTGGCCCAATCAAGTCAGATTTGAAGGACACCGGCGTGCAAATGTGCCGGTTCAAATCAGTCGGGGCGGAAACATGAATAGAATTTCTATTGTATGCGCCGCATTGTTCGGCGCGGCGGGCTTGCTTAGCGGGCCCGGTATCGCACAGGAAGTCAAGCAGGACGCCAAGTCGGCGTCGAGCGAAGCGAAGGTCTCGCCGGTTACTCAGGCCCAACTCAACGCGGCAGACAAGAACGCGACCAATTTTCTGCTGACCAACGTCAACTACGCTCAGACGCGCTTTCATCCGGCCCGGCAAATCGGGCGCGACAACGTGAAGAACCTCCACGTCGCGTGGATTTTCCAGACCGACGTCAAGGAATCAATGGAGACTTCGCCCATCGTCGTCGATGGCGTGATGTTCGTGACGACGTCGTTCAGCCATGTCTATGCGCTCGACGCCAAGACCGGCGCTCAGCTCTGGCACTACAATCACAAGATGGGACCGGTGACGACGTTCTGCTGCGGTCCCAATAATCGCGGCGTCCAGGTGCTTGGCGACCTCGTCTATCTCGCCACGCTGGACGCCAAATTGATCGCGCTGAATGCAAAGACCGGCGATGTCGTCTGGAAAGCCGACATTGCGGATCCGGAGCTCGGCTATAGCGAGACGATGGCGCCGACCGTCATCAAGGACAAAGTGCTGATCGGAACGAACGGCGGTGAATACGGCATCCGCGGTTTCGTCAAGGCCTACGATGCGAAGACCGGCAAGTTGCTCTGGACCTTCAACACGATCCCCGAAAATTCGGTCGGCGTCTGGGCGACCAAGGACGCCACGGGACGGGACATGCATCGCGATATCGGGGCCGAAAAGGCCCAATTCGCCAAAACCGGCGATCCCTACCAGAAGCTGGGCGGCGGCGTTTGGCAAAATCCCGCCGTCGATCTGGCCACCAACCGGATCTATTTCGTGGTCGGCAATCCCTCTCCCGATCTCGACGGTTCGACGCGCCCCGGCGACAATCTCTATACGGACTCGCTGGTTGCGCTTGATCTGGATACCGGCAAATACGTCTGCCACTTTCAGTACATCGCCCACGACGTATGGGATCTCGATGCCGTCAGCCCGCCGGTGCTGGTGGACGTCAAGGGCAAGGACGGCAAGACCATCCCGGGCGTGATCCATGCCGGCAAGACCGGTCACGTCTATGTTCACGACCGCAAGGATTGCAGCCTGATCCGGTTCTCCGAGGCCATGGTACCGCAGGAGAACATGTGGGTTCTGCCCACCAAGGAGGGGGCTCGCATGCTTCCGGGTGCGAACGGCGGTGTCGAATGGTCACCGATCGCCACTGACCCGTCGCAGGAGCTGGCCTATGCGATCAACCTGCACCAGCCCATGACCTACCGGGTCGAGAGCTCGCCTTATCCGAACGGCAAGTTGTGGCTTGGCGGCGCATTCACGGCGATCCCGGGCGAAAAACAATCGGGCAACATCACCGCCGTCAACTACAACACCGGCAAGATCAAATGGCAGGTGAAGACGCCGGAGCCGATGATCGGCGGCATTCTCGCCACGGCAGGCGGGCTTGTGTTCACCGGTGAAGGCAACGGCAAGTTCGCGGCCTACAATTCGTCCAACGGCAAGGAATTGTGGAGCTTCCAGGCCGGTGCGGGCGTCAACGCCCCGCCCTCGACCTATGTGGTGGGCGGCAAGCAGTATGTCGTGGTCGGCGCGGGCGGCAACACCCAGGTCAATTTCCGCCGCGGCAACAACATTATCGCCTTTACGCTCAATTGAACGCGCGGGCGTTATATTGGCTATCAAAGCGGGGCCGGTCGCGGCCCCGCTTCTGTTAGGGCATGATCCGAAAAAGCGCGAACCGGTTTTCCCTCGCGACAAGCGCGGAGCGTTTGCGCGGAGATCATGCTCAAACAAAGAGATGAGATCATGATCCAATTCAACCTGATCGGATCATGATCGAGGGCTTCATTGGAATGAAAGTGATACGCGACAAGTTGGGCCGGTTCTATCCTGGCGTGGCCATCCTCGGAGCTTTGCTGGGCGCAACGCCGGCCATCGCCCAAGGCAACCCCCAAGGCAATCCCCAAGGCATCGCCGAAAAAGTCGAGGTCTGTGCCGGCTGCCACGGCCAGGACGGCAAGCCGATCGACAAGACGATTCCCGTCATCTGGGGACAACAACTCGGATACCTCTACATCCAGCTCCGCGATTTCAAACGTGGTGACCGCAAGAACGAGATCATGCAGCCGATCGCTGCATCCTTTGAGAAGAACGACATGCTCGCGATTGCGGAATATTTCTCGAAGAAGCCGTGGCCTGACCTCGGCCAGCCGCGGTCACCGAAGGACGTCAGGGAACGGGCGCTGAGCGCCGACCGCTCGGTGGGCTGCACCGGCTGTCACCTCGATCAATTTCAGGGCGACGGCACCGTGCCCAGGCTGGCAGGCCAAAGCAGGGAATACCTGACCAAAACAATTGCCGACTTCCGCACCCGCACACGTGGCAACAATCCCGGCATGTCAGACCTGATGCTGGCCACGACGCCCGACGATCTCGTGGCGCTGGAGGAATTTCTGTCGGGTCTGTAAGCGGCGCTCAGCGCGGCGTCAGCCGTTCACGCAGCGAAGACAGCACGGTGAGGTCTGCGGCGCGTTTTCCGGCCTTGTCCTTGAGAGCCGGGTCGGCGCCTCGCGCCAGCAGCAAATTGGCGATTTCGGGATGGCCGCCTTCGGCTGCAATCATGAGAGCCGTGCGGCCGCGATCATCTCGATCGTCGATATGCGCGCCGGTGTCCAGCAGATAGGTAACCACCTCAATCGCCCGCGCTTCCGGGACCTTTTCATCCGGGCCCGCCGCCCACATCAGCAAGGTGAGATCATTGGGGTAGCGGGCGTTGATATCCACCTTTCGCGCCAGCAACCGCTTCACGACGTCGAGCCGGGCGCCGGCCGCGGCATAGACGATCGGCGGCTTTCCGGTGTCGTCGGCGGCTCGCTCGTCGGCCCCCTTCGCGAGCAACGCTTCGACGATCGCATCATTGCCGGCATAGGCGGCGGCAGCGACGGGAGAGATCCCGCTGCGCCCGGTGAGTTTGACGTCGGCGCCACGTTCGATCAGCCGTTGCGCGACCGCTGCGCGGCCGCCTTCGGCAGCATAATAGAGCGCGGTGGCGCCAGCGAGATTGCGTGCATCGATGGGAGCCCCATGCGCCAGCAAGAGGTCGACCATCTCGAGGTGACCGAACCTCGCGGCATGACTAAGCGGCCGGGCGCCAAGCCGGTCGCGCGCGTCAGCCGACGCGCCGTAACCCAGCAGTTCGGTCGCGAGATCGATACAATTGCTGTCCGCAGCCGAAAACAGCGTCAACGACACCTCGATCGCAGTGATCTGCGGCTGCGCGGCGCGAAACCGGCGACCCAGTTCCTGGCACCGTTCGGAGTCGGCAGCCACGGCTGCCGACGCGGCGCTCAGGACGGCGATCGCTACCGAGCACAAAAATACGACATGGCGGTACAAAGCGGTCTCCTCCCATGGCACGTTTATCGGTTGCGGTACGCCTGTGTCCAAGGGTGGCACGGCGGCCGGCCCATGCCAAGTAACCAGGCCATCCACGCTATTGGCCCGCGCCGTCGAGGCGATCAGAATCGGCAGGAATGTAACTTCGCGCCCCTACCCTACCCTGCCCGTGCCGCGCGCCGCAGCGACTGCGGCGGCTGGCCGAAGGCGCGGATAAAGGCGCGGCGCATCCGCTCCGGATCGCGAAAGCCGGTCGCTTCCGCCACCCGTTCGATCGCCTCCGTGGAGGATTGCACCTGTTGCCGCGCCACCTCGATCCGCAGGCGCTCGACGGCTTTCGACGGCGTGGTGCCGGTCTCGGCGATGAAGGCGCGGGTGAAATGCCGCGAGCTCATGCCGGCCCGCTCGGCCAGATGCTCCACCGTCAACGGTTCGTCGAGATGCTCGCGCGCCCAGGTGAGCAGCGGTCCAAAGCGCCCGGCCGGTGCTTTCAACTCCAGTAGCGACGAGAACTGCGACTGGCCGCCGCTGCGGCGATGGTAGAGCACGAGTTGCCGCGCGGTCTGCCGCGCGATCTCCTCGCCGAAATCTTCCGCGACCAGCGCAAGCGCCAAATCGATGCCGGCGCTAATCCCGGCCGAACTCCAGATGTCGCCGTCACGGACGAAAATCCGGTCGGGCTCGAGCTTCACCTTGGGGTAGGCGGACAGGAAATGCCGGGTGCGCTGCCAGTGCGTGGTGGCGCGGCGGCCATCCAGCAGGCCTGCTTCAGCCAGGATGTAGGCGCCCGAACAGACGCTGGCGATGCGAACCCCGCGCTTTGCGGCCGCGCGCACGAACGCCAGCACCTTGGGCGAGCGCGCCGCCTCGCGAACCCCCGCACCGCCCGCGACGATCAAGGTCGAGATCGCGTCCGCCGACCGCAAACCCCGCGCCAGCAGTTCGACGCCGGAGGAGCTGCGGGCCGGACCCGGAACTTGCGCAAGCACCCTGATCGGCGACGCCGCACCGGCAAGGCGGCCGGCGATCTCGAACACCGAAATCGGGCCCGCCGCGTCGAGCAGCTGGAAATCGGGAAATACCAGCACGCCGATCATGATTCCGCCGATGTCCTAAAATGAGGGAAATCTGCCATTTCAGACGAAAGACCAGCATGCGAGGATGGGATCGTCAAGCCAAACCTCGAAAGCCTCCCGCCATGCCGACGCCGCTTCAGATCGGACTTCTCGTGTTTCCCGGGGTGACCCAGCTCGACCTCACCGGTCCGTTGCAGGTGTTCTCCAGCCTACCCGGCGCGAACGTGCATCTGATCTGGAAGCGGATCGAGCCGGTCGCAAGCGACAGCGTGTTGACGCTGACGCCCACCATCACCTTTGCCGACTGCCCGCAACTCGACGTGATCTGCGTCCCCGGCGGCGCCGGCACCGACGACATGATCAATGACGATGAGATGCTGCAATTCCTGCGCGGCCAGGCGGCGGGCGCGAAGTACATCACCTCGGTCTGCACGGGATCGCTGGTGCTGGGCGCGGCCGGCCTTTTGAAGGGGTACCGCGCCGCGACACACTGGACCGCGATGGAATTCCTCGAACTCTACGGTGCAACGCCGGCCAGGACGCGGGTGTGCGTCGATCGCAACCGCGTCACCGGCGGCGGCGTCACCGCGGGAATCGATTTTGCGCTGACGCTGGTTTCGATCCTGGTTGACCGGCCGACCGCGCAGGCGATCCAGCTCCGGCTCGAATACAACCCGGCGCCGCCCTTCAATTCAGGCTCGCCCGATACCGCGCCGGCGGAGATTGTCGCGCGCCTGAAGGAAAGAGGCGCCGCCGGCCAGCAGCGCCGCCGCGCCGCCAATCAGCGCGCCGCAACGCGGCTCGCGTGACGCTTCCCTCCGAGGCCGCATGAAAAGTGGTGAAAAGAAAAAGGCCGCCTGGTTTCCCGGGCGGCCTTTCCTGTCCTACGGTAGCCTCACATTTAACGGGCGATCTCAGGACCTCAACACCGGGGGCCTATCTCCCGGCCACATCCTGATCGGAAGCCGCTGCCTATCGGGTTCAGTCGCGAACTGGAGCCCGAACCGTCGCGGTGGTTTCCCATCTCCGTAAGATGACCCATTGAGCCATGCCCCCACCGAGGGCGCAACGTCGCCGCGGCGGATGTCCCCGCTGTTCCCGTTGTTCACAGGCTTTGAGACGACTTTCAGTCGTCAGCTACCGGGCGTCCATGGCTGGTAATCGCCGGTGGCCGCGGGCCGGCGACCGCTCGCAAGCGTCGAGCCGGTGGGCCGGTAGGCCGCGGGCGTGCCCGTCATGTTCGGCACATGCGGCTTTTCCCATTCGCGCGGCGCATACGCCTCTTCGGTCGGCGCCACATCGACGGTGTGATGCAGCCAGCCGTGCCATGACGGCGGCACGCGGGTCGCCTCGGCATAGCCGTTATAGATCACCCAGCGCCGCTCGAAGCCGAGCGTCGGATCGATCTTGCGCCCCTTGGTGCGATAGTAGCGGTTGCCCTGCTCGTCCTCGCCGACCAGTTCTCCGAACCGCCACGTCCACAATTGCGTGCCGAAGGTCTGGCCGTTCCACCACGTGAATAGTTTGAGCAGAAACTGTTTCATAGGCACTGGCCGGTTCGAGGGGCGTTGCCGGTCCTGATGCCACCGGCGGGCCGAATTGTCCAGTAAAGTCAGGCCTGGAGGCCTGGTCGGGGGGATGATGCCCGCTCCGTCCTGATCAAAAAACGCGGAATCGGCCCAATCCGCTCCCATCCCGTTCAATTCAGCGCATTCATTCTGCTGCGGCCTCCTGCCACGCACCAGCGGTGCGGGATTCCGGAACATTCTCCCTGCGAGGGGATTGGAGTGTCCCGTAGAAGGAGCTGACAATGACTGGTTTGAAGATTTTGAGTGCCGCGGCTGCGGCGACCCTCGTTTTGGCGATGGCCGTTCCGACCGCAAGCTTTGCTGAGCCGCAGGGCGGCAGAGCCGGTGTCCGCGCTGGCGGCGGCGGTGGCGGTGGGTTCCGCGCCGGTGGCGGTGGCGTCCGTCCCGGAGGTGCCGTCGCGCCGATGGCGCGATATGGCGGTGGCGGCGGCGTTTATCATGGCGGCTATCGCGACGGCCATCGCGGCGGTGGCTTCATCCCCGGCGCGGTCGCCGGTGTCGTGATCGGCGGAGCGCTGGCGGCGGGCAGCTACGCCTATGACGGCGGACCGGGCTATTACGATAACCAATACTACGATGACGGCACCGCCGCGGTTGTCCAGGGTGCGGGCGACGGCATTGACGAACAGGTGGCCTACTGCATGCAAACCTATCGCTCCTACGATCTGCGATCGGGAACGTATCTGGCCTTTGACGGCGTGCGGCGCTCCTGCCCGTAACGCCGGCACTATCGTTTCGAGCGGAGGACGGCGCCGCGCCCACTGCGCCGTCCTTCGCCGTTCACACCCTCGGCGCTTTCAGGATTGTGTCGCCAGCGCCACGCCGGCCAGCGTGAACATCAGCGCCGCGATCTGGCCGATGCCGAGCGGCTCGTGCAACGCCAGCGAAGATGCGACCACGCCGATCACCGGCACCGCCATGGTGCCGATCGCAGCCACCGAGGCCGGCAACCGCGCCAGCGCGGCAAACCAGCAGACATAGGCGACGCAGAACTGGACCACGGTCGAATAGCTCAGCAGCCCCCAGTCGAAACCGGAAAACCCGGCGAAGTTCGATTTCTCGATCGCGAAGCCCGCGATCGCCACCGGCAGGCAGCCAATTCCGATCTGCCAGGCCGCCGCCGACACCGGCGGCAGGTTGATGGGCAGCTTCTTGGCCATGACCGCGCCGACCGCAAAGCCGATCGCGCCGCCAAGCGCCATGATGATTCCCGGCAGTTTTGACAGGCTCGCCGCAACGCCATTGCCGCCGAGGATGGCGCTCAGCCCCGCGAACGCCATGACCAGCGAGATCACCCGCAACAGGTTCGGCCGCTCGCCGAGAATGGGCCACGCCAGGATCGAGGCCCAGACCGGCATGGTATAGGCGATCAGCGCCGCCTCGCTGGCCGGAAGCCAGAGCAGCGCAAACCCCATCAGCACCATCCAGCAGCCGACGTTGAGGAAGGCGGCGAGCGCCAGCCTCGGCCAGAGTTCGCGCGGCACGCGAAGATTCTGGCCGCGGGCCAGCGCCAGCAGCGCCAGCAGGCTGGCGCCGACGACGCCGGTGGTGCCGCGCAGCGTCAGCGGCGGCAGTTCGCTCAACAGATATTTGGTGACGGGCCAGTTGAAGCCCCAGCCGAGCGAGGTGACGGCGAGGAAGGCAAGGCCCGCGGGCGCGATGCGCGCTTTCGCGCCCGGCTGGTTTGGCAGTGTCATGGGAGGATTGGACCGGTGGGAATCAAAGCCACCTTGCCGCTTATCCGCCTGCCCGACCATCGGCTTGCGGACATGCCAGACCGGACGAGTACCGGCACGTCTCCTTGAACTTCACCTGAGTCTGCGCGGGGCAAGTCCGACCCACAATAAATAGTTCCCCTGTGAACAACGGGATGAAGCCGGGTACGGCGCGGCAAAGCGGATTTTTTTCGCTTGGGAATCCCTGAGGACTCACTGATACTTGGCGACAGCAGCGGCGCCGGAGGCCCCCTGTTTTCCCCGACTTTCCACCATATTTAGTATTTGATTCAGGAACTCGTACTAATCCTTGACGGGCGCGATGGAGTCGTCCTAGCTTTCATCCTGTTCGGCGCGAGTGTGTTTGGGTCCCGCTGATCGCTCCCTGAAGGGTTCCAGAATGAACACTCCGCCAGCCGGTCGAGGCAGCGGGTGCGGGCTTTTTTGACCCGAATTCCGGACGGTTTCGGAGCACGAAAAACGAGCCGAAATGGCTCAAGGCGAGAGTTGGGGCGTTGAGTACATGCGCCTTGGCCGGAACCGGGGAGTTCCGTCCAGGCCATGCGGCGGCAAGCCGGGAGCAGGCAACAGGCGCAAGCAGGTTGCCGGCAGGATTGCCGCCGGAGCGAAAAGGGCCGGGTCAACCGGTAGAGCTTGCGGACGGATGGGCCAATGTTGTCCTCAACTTTGGTCCGGAGGTTCGCTCAAGGAAACCACCCGGCGCCGCGGCGGCGGCCGGTTAATGAGAACGGGGCACGACCATGCGAATCGAACGGCGCCACACGACTGAAGGCCAGTCACCCTATGCACAGATTGATTTCAGATTGACGACATCTGAAATCCGCAATCCCGACGGCTCGGTGGTGTTCCGCCTCGAAAACGTCGAGGTGCCGGAATTCTGGTCGCAGGTCGCCTCCGACGTGCTTGCCCAGAAGTATTTCCGCAAAGCCGGCGTCGCCGCGCGCCTGAAGAAGGTCGAGGAAGAGACCGTGCCGTCCTGGCTGTGGCGCTCGGTGCCCGACACCGAGGCGCTCGCCCACCTCCCCGAATCCGCGCGCTATGTCAGCGAGCTCTCCGCCAAGCAGGTGTTCGATCGCCTCGCCGGCTGCTGGACCTATTGGGGCTGGAAGGGCGGCTATTATTCCAGCGAGGAAGACGCCCGCGCCTTCTATGACGAGCTGCGCTACATGCTGGCCAGGCAGATGGTCGCGCCGAACTCGCCGCAATGGTTCAACACCGGGCTGCACTGGGCCTACGGCGTCGACGGCCCGGGCCAGGGCCACTATTACGTGGACTGGAAGACCGGCAAGCTGACAAAATCCAAGTCGGCCTACGAGCATCCGCAGCCGCACGCCTGCTTCATCCAGGGCATCGAGGACGACCTCGTCAACGAGGGCGGCATCATGGACCTCTGGGTGCGCGAGGCGCGCCTGTTCAAATACGGCTCCGGCACCGGCTCGAATTTCTCGCGTTTGCGCGGCGAAGGCGAGAAGCTGTCGGGCGGCGGCCGCTCGTCCGGCCTGATGAGCTTCCTCAAGATCGGCGACCGCGCGGCGGGCGCGATCAAGTCCGGCGGCACCACGCGCCGCGCGGCCAAGATGGTGGTGGTCGACGCCGACCATCCGGATATCGAGACCTATATCGACTGGAAGGTGAAGGAGGAGCAGAAGGTCGCCGCCCTCGTCACCGGCTCCAAGCTCAACCAGCGCCATCTCAAGGCGGTGCTGAAAGCCTGCGTCAACTGCGAAGGCTCGGGCGACGACTGCTTCGACCCCGAAAAGAACCCGGCGCTGCGCCGCGAGATCAAGCTCGCCCGCCGCGCGATGGTCGCCGACGGCATGATCAAGCGCGTCATCCAGTTCGCCAAGCAGGGCTACAAGGACATCGATTTCCCGATCTACGACACCGACTGGGATTCGGAGGCCTACCTCACGGTATCCGGCCAGAACTCCAACAACTCGGTCTCGCTGAAGGACGACTTTTTGCGCGCGGTGGAGACCGACGGGACGTGGGACCTGATCGGCCGCACCAGCAAGAAGGTGACAAAGACGCTTAGAGCGCGCGACCTCTGGGAGAAAATCGGCCACGCCGCCTGGGCCAGCGCCGATCCCGGCCTGCACTTCAACACCACCATGAACGACTGGCACACCTGCAAGGCGTCAGGCGAGATCCGCGCCTCCAATCCGTGCTCGGAATACATGTTCCTGGACGACACCGCCTGCAATCTGGCGTCGGCCAACCTCATCACCTTCTACGACACCACGACCAAGCTGTTCGACGTCGATTCCTACGAGCATCTCTGCCGCCTGTGGACCGTCGTGCTCGAAATCTCGGTGATGATGGCGCAGTTCCCCTCGAAGGCGATCGCGGAACTGTCCTACGAATTCCGCACGCTGGGCCTGGGCTTCGCCAATATCGGCGGACTTCTGATGACCATGGGTCTTTCCTACGACAGCAAGGAAGGCCGCGCGCTGTGCGGCGCGCTGTCCGCGATCATGACCGGCACGGCGTACGCGACCTCGGCCGAGATGGCGAAAGAACTCGGCCCCTTCCCCGGCTACAAGAAGAACGCCGCGCACATGCTGCGGGTGATCCGCAACCACCGCCGCGCCGCGCACGGCGAATCCCGTGGCTACGAGGCGCTCGCCGTCAATCCGGTGCCGCTGGATTACGCCAGCGTGCCGCAGACCGCGATCGTCGAGCACGCCAAGGCCGCCTGGGACAAGGCGCTCGAACTCGGCGAGGTCAACGGCTTCCGCAACGCGCAGGTCACCGTGGTGGCGCCGACCGGCACCATCGGGCTGGTGATGGATTGCGACACCACCGGCATCGAGCCGGATTTCGCGCTGGTGAAATTCAAGAAGCTCGCCGGCGGCGGCTACTTCAAGATCATCAACCGCGCCGTTCCCGAGGCGCTGCGCGCGCTCGGCTACCGCGAAAGCGACATCGCCGAGATCGAGGCCTATGCCGTCGGCCACGGCTCGCTCTCCAACGCGCCCGCGATCAACGTTTCCACCTTGAAGGCCAAGGGCTTTACGGACGAAGCTCTCGCAAAGGTTGAAGCGGCGCTGCCGACCGCCTTCGACATCAAGTTCGCCTTCAACAAGTGGACCTTTGGCGAGGACTTCCTGCGCGACACGCTGAAGCTCGAGCCGGAAGCGATCGCGGCGCCGAATTTCGACCTGCTCACCGCGGTCGGATTCACCAAACGCGAGATCGAGGCGGCCAACGTCCACATCTGCGGCGCGATGACGGTGGAAGGCGCGCCGCATTTGAAGGCCGAGCACTACAGCGTGTTCGACTGCGCCAATCCCTGCGGCAAGATCGGCAAGCGCTATCTGTCCGTCGAGAGCCACATCCGCATGATGGCGGCGTCGCAGCCGTTCATCTCGGGCGCGATCTCGAAAACCATCAACATGCCGAACGACGCCACGGTGGAGGATTGCAAATCCGCCTATCTTCTTTCCTGGAAACTCGCCCTTAAAGCCAACGCGCTCTACCGCGACGGCTCGAAGCTGTCGCAGCCTTTGAACTCGCAGCTCATCAGCGACGAGGACGAGGAGGACGACGGCATCGACGGCTTCATGGAGAAGCCGATGGCCGCGCGCACCGCGGCACTCTCCGAAAAGGTGGTGGAGCGGCTGGTCGAGCGCATCGTCGTGATGCGCGAGCGCGAGCGGATGCCGGATCGCCGCAAGGGCTATACCCAGAAGGCCGTGGTCGGCGGGCATAAGGTATACTTGCGCACCGGCGAATATGACGACGGCCGGATCGGCGAGATCTTCATCGACATGCACAAGGAAGGCGCGGCGCTGCGCTCCTTCATCAACAACTTCGCGATCGCGGTCTCGCTCGGCCTTCAGTACGGCGTGCCGCTGGAGGAATATGTCGACGCCTTCACCTTCACCCGCTTCGAGCCCGCGGGTCCGGTGCAGGGCAACGACTCGATCAAGTACGCGACCTCGATCCTCGACTATGTGTTCCGGGAATTGGCGGTCAGCTACATGGGCCGGTTCGATCTCGCCCATGTCGATCCCAGCGAATCCAACTTCGACGCCATCGGCAAGGGCGTCGAGGAAGGAAGGCCGCCGGAGCAGCCCAACAACAAGTACCTGTCGAAGGGCCTGACCCGCTCGCGCACCGACAATCTCGTGGTGATGCGCAGCAGCAGCGAAGCGCCATCGGACGCGCGGGCTGCCAGCAACGTCACCGCGATGGCCGCGCACGGCGCCACCGCGCGCGCGTCAGATGCGGTCGAAGGCGCGGTCGCGCTGAAGCAGGAAGTGAGCCACGATTTGTCGCCGACGGAAAAGCTGGAGGCGCTGCAATGGAGCAAGGCCGGCGCGGCCGCCGCCGCGGCGCCCTCCAAAGCCGAACGCCGGGCGGAAGCGAAAGCAAAAGGCTACGAGGGCGAGATGTGCTCGGAGTGCGGCAACTTCACCCTGGTGCGCAACGGCACCTGCATGAAGTGCGATACGTGTGGAAGCACGACGGGGTGTTCGTGATGCCTGCGCTACTTCGTCGAAGAAACTAATCTTTTATCGAAGAGCGGCCGAAAGGCCGCTCTTTTGTTAGAAATATCCTCTAATGGCTAAACAAATCTCTTTGATCGATCACAAGCCCGTAGAGCGGATCACCAGAGTGTAATCCGCCGAGCGCCGAAGATAGAACGGCGGGTTACGCCTCGGGCCAATCTGCCCTGTGTGCTACACGATGGTAGCGGATAGAGTTTTCCGGGGACTGAACGATGACTGAGTGTTATATCTGGAATACGCCAGCCGACATGCCGAGAGACTCTGACGGCAGTTCCGTCTACCTCAATTCGCCCCGGGCTGGTGGAAAATACAAGATAACTGGCACCGCTGCTCCGATGCTCGGGAGCCTGGACGCGTCAGCTAAAGCTCGTCTGACGACATGGCTGTGCAATCAGAGACGAGGAGGCGTCGAATATCCAGCCATTACTTCGTACTTGGTGAATTCGGTCAAATCGTTTCGCGCATTGACCACAAGCGAGCGTATCGAACGCGCATTGTTTCATTTTCGCGAGTTACGCGTTGGCGAAACGATAGTAACACCGCGCAACGAACAGTTCGACAACCAAGACAAGATGGCGATGATCTTGGCAGCACTCACCGAGTGCGTTTCTAAAAAGGAACTCATTTCGCTTATGAATCTGCTCGTCGAAATGGGGCTAATTACCGAACTTGGCAGGATGTCGAATCTGCACCAGTTTACACCGACCTCGACCGGCTGGTTAAAGATAGACGACCTCATTACGAGATTACCTGCTACCACGCAGGTCTTCGTTGCAATGTGGTTTAATGAAGCAATGCAAGCGGCGTACACGAACGGCATTGAGCCAGCGATCACCGACTGCGGCTATCATGCGGTGCGTATCGATAAAAAAGAGCACAATAATAAAATTGACGACGAAATCATCGCGGAAATACGCCGCTCGAAGTTTTTAGTCGCCGATTTTACCTGCGAGAAAGAGCAGGTCCGAGGCGGCGTTTATTTCGAGGCAGGCTTTGCCATGGGCTTACAGATACCAGTCATCTGGACCGTAGCTCAACGATCTGTAGGGGATCTTCACTTCGACACGCGCCAATATAACCACATCGTTTGGGACACACCGGAAAGCTTACGCTCCCAACTCACGGCCCGAATTGGTGCCGTTATTGGAGATAGCCCCCTAAAAGCGCGTAGGGTGGATTAGCGAAGCGTAATCCGCCATTCATGGGAAGGTAGAAAGGTGGGTTACGCCGGAGCCTGTCATCGGGCTGCGCCTCGCGCGGACCCGTTGGGCTAACCCACCCTACGCGCTATATTTGTGACCGCGCGTGAATCCCATGTCGTCTATTTATCACCAAAGCCGCAGGTTGATATTTTTTATATTGCACGCGATTCGTCTTCCTTGTAAGCAAAACACCTCCGCTGCGGGGGCAGCATAAGCATAGTCGGAAGCCGATGCTGCGGTGTGGCTGGATTGTCGTTACGGTCTTCGTTATCCCTCTATTGGCCGCGTGCGCCAATACAACCGCCCTCGAACCACAGAACCAGCCGCTCGATACGCGTCAGGCGCGACTTTACTTCATTCGGCCCTCGGCGATCCTGAGCAAACTCGGATCGGCGGAAATCAGGATCGACGGCAAATCGATCGGCTCGATCGCGACAGGCCGATACATTGCCGCCGATCGTCCACCGGGGCCGCATAAGATCACCGCATATAGCATCGTCAATTCCACGGGGTCCGAAGCCAACATTCAGATTGAACCCGGAATTACCTACTATTTCGAACTTGGACCGATTGTTGAAACGAACGCCGATCTGTTCGCGCGCGACGCGGCGGGAATAACGGGTCGCCCCCTCCCCGGCCATCACAGTATGATGTCGGCTTTCATGTTCTATTCCCTGGATTCCGCCGCTGGAGCCGCAGCGATTGCCAGGTTGAACGCTCAGAGGTAGCCCGTAGGGTGGATTAGCGAAGCGTATCCCCCATTCATGGGAAGGTAGAAAGGTAGGTGACGCCGGAGTCTGTCATCGGGCCGCGCCTCGCGCGGACCCGTTGGGCTAACCCACCCTCCGTGCTTGATGGTCGGGATCGGCCATTTGCCGGCGGGCCGAGCCAGCGCAATGACCCACATCGGACACCCCGACCCGTTGCGGAAGGCGTCTGGCCTTCAGGCTTTCGTATGCTAGCGTCACGTCGGGAGCAGATGTTGGTCTGCCCCACTGCTGTGACGGAGCTGACCTCGATGGCCTTGCATACGCGATTGACCGAACTTCTCGGCATTGAGCATCCGGTCATCTCGGCCCCCATGGCTTTTGCCGCCGGTGGCAGGCTGGCGGCCGCGGTGACCGCGGCCGGCGGCCTCGGCCTGATCGGTGGCGGATATGGCGATGCCGAATGGCTCAAGCGCGAGTTCGCCGAAGCCGGGAATGCGCGGGTTGGCTGTGGCTTCATTACCTGGTCGCTCGCAAAACGCCCCGAACTGCTCGATCTGGTGCTGACGCGGTTGCCCGCCGCCGTGATGTTGTCGTTCGGATCGCCCCTTCCCTTCGGCAAACCTGTAAGGGAAGCGGGCGCGAAGCTGATCTGTCAGGTCCAGAACATCGAGCACGCCCGCGCGGCCGTCGACGCCGGCGCCGACATCATCGTGGCGCAGGGAGCGGAAGCCGGCGGGCACGGTCTGTCGCGTGCGACATTCACCCTGGTGCCCGAGGTCGCCGACTATCTGGCAAAGACCGCGCCGGCGACGCTGCTGGTAGCCGCCGGTGGTGTCGCGGACGGGCGCGGGTTGGCGGCAGCCCTGATGCTCGGCGCCGACGGCGCGCTGGTCGGCTCGCAATTCTGGGCGAGCAAGGAGGCGCTTGTCCATGACGCCTTCCAGAAGACGGCAGTCGGTGCCGATGGCGATGCAACCATTCGCACGACCGTCGTCGACGTCGTTCGCAAGCTGGACTGGCCCAAACCGTTCACGGCACGCGTCATCAAAACGAATTTCGTCAGCGATTGGCATGGGCGCGAAGTCGAGCTGGACAAGCCCGAATTGCTTGAGCGCGAGATGAACCGCTACGTGTCCGCCATGCAGAATGGCGATCCGGCCAATACCGGCGTCTGGGTTGGTGAAGCCGCAGGGCTGATCCACGATGTGCGTCCCGCGGCCGATCTGTTGCTGGGCATGGTCGGCGAAGCCGAGCGGTTGCTCGGCACGACGGCGCCCGGCTTTGTCGGCGTACCCTGAAATTGATTCCCGCGGGCGACAAGACCTGTATTGGCGCAAATGCGCTGACTTGCATCGAGGGAAGCGTCGGGCCTCGCGCGGACCCTTTGGGTCAACCCGCGCTGCGCGCCAGCAATTCGGGCTCCCGGGTTTGACCCGCCTGCGCGAACTTGATGGTCGAGATCGGCCATTTGCCATCGTGGCCGCGAATCGCAATTCGCAGGCCGTGGAACTCGTCGAGCCAGATGCTCTCCACCGTCCCGGCCTTTCCATCCGTGAGGATGACTGCTCTGCCGACAAGTTCGGTCTGGGCCTGCTCGAATTCGCTGAGGATCGTATAGGCGCGGATCTTCGCAGTCGGCATCGGGACAGCACCTCGTCAATCAGGGGTGGTGGTGTGTGCCCTTCAAAGACGCACAAGTCATGACCGGCGCGCGGCAAATGGGTGTCCGATGGAACCGCTGCCGAATGGCCGCCCTGCGCGCCGGACCGCTCACCTCGGCCCGCCGGATAACGCGTCGATGCGCTTTACGATCTCGGCCGCGAGGTCGGCGATCGGCGCCATCGGCATGATGATCACGTGATCGGCGCTTTCGGTCATCATCAGATTGATGGGATCGATCCCTGCGAGCAGCCGAAAATCGGTGCGATACACGATCGCCTTCTTTTTCATGGCGTAGGCGTAGCCGAGCTCCCAGCTCGTTCCCGAGTCCGGGTCCGCGCCGTCCAGGCACGCCACCACCGTCTCGGCCCAGTCGAGGCCCTTGACGTCGCTCTCGAAGATCGCCCGGGGCTGATCCTTGCGCTGCTCGTGCTCCTGCGGCAAGAAAATCTCGTGCCCTTGCGCGCGAAGCAGGCGCGCCAGCTCGCTGTTGAACGCCAGTTCCGCGGTCGAAAACAGCGGGCCGGCCAGATAAATTCGCATGATCCCTCCTTGATCCTTCCGGCGGATCATACCGCATGTCGCCGCGCTCGTGCGGGCTTCCACCTGCTTTGCACGACGGGTAGATCGCCCAATCCCGCCATGCGCCAACTGCCCGTCGTGTTATTCGGCCGCAGGGATGCGGTGGATGCGGCGGCGGCGCAAGACGAGCGACGCCAAAGCGGACGGCGAAGTCGCACGGTCCTGACGCCCCGACGCTGGCGTCAAGCTCCCGGGAAGCAAGCTTCTTGGGGGTCGATTTGCTCCTGCCGATGCGAAAGCATCGTCCCGTGCAAATCGGGTGTGGGGCGATGGTCCACGTCAGACCCTCACCGAACAATTACATGCTAGTCTCGCGAGCCATCAAACGGAGGGGACAGCAATGTTGGAGACGGACAAGGTGTTCGCCGGCTCGATTCCGGAAAACTACGACCGCCATATGGTGCCGTTGATTTTCGAGCCGTTCGCCGCGGATCTTGCGCAACGCGCAGCGGCCTTGTCGCCAGGCTCCGTTCTGGAAATCGCCGCGGGCACCGGGGTCGTAACCCGCGCATTGGCGCCAAAACTGTCCCCCGGCGCAAGCTACACCGTAACCGACCTCAACCAGCCGATGCTCGACTACGCCGCTTCGCGACAAGCTCCCGACAGCCGGATCACATGGCGCCAGGCGGATGCCATGGCGCTGCCGTTTGAAGATGCGGCCTTCGATCGCGTTTGTTGTCAGTTCGGCGCGATGTTCTTTCCCGACCGTTCAACGGCCTACCGCGAAGCAAGGCGGGTCCTGAAGCCCGGTGGACGTTTTTTATTCAACGTATGGGATCGCATCGAGGAGAATGTATTTGCGGATGATGTGACGAATGCTCTCGCAGAGATTTTTCCGGACGATCCGCCGCGCTTTCTGGCACGCACGCCGCACGGCTACCACGATACGGCACTGATCCGTCGCGAGCTGGAGGACGCGGGTTTCTCCGGTGTGGCGATCGAGACGAAAGCCGAACTAAGCCGTGCATCCTCGCCGCGCATTCCTGCCGTTGCCTATTGTCAGGGGACTGTTCTTCGCAGCGAAATCGAGGCCAGGGACGCGGGAAAACTGCAAGCTGCAACCGACTACGCCGCAGCCGCGATTGCCGACAGGCATGGCAACGGCGAGGTTGCCGCCAAAATTCAGGCACACGTCATCGTGGCTGTGGTCCAGGTATAGGAATATCCCGTTCCGGCACTTCGCGACATTCCGCTGCTACGCAGCGTTTGCGTCGCGCAGGATGGGTGGAGCGAAGCGATACCCATCAATTTGTCACAAGATGATGGGTTTCGCGAACGGCTCAACCCATGCTGTGGCCCGGTCTGCACGACGGGCAATTCGCGCAATCCTGTCATGCGTAAACTGCCCGTCGTGTTATTCGGTCGCAGGGGCGCGGTCTTGCGGCGCCCGCCCGACACAGCTCACATTGACGCCGTCCCGCGCTTGATAAGAGGGGCGCTTCGCGGTCGTCACGAACGTTGGGCGCGGGATGCGGTGGACGCGGCGGCGGCGCAAGACGAGCGACGCCAAGGCGGACGGCGAAGTCGTGTGGTCCTGACGCCCCGACGCTGGCGTCAAGTCGGCGATGATGCTTCGCATCACGCTGGCGACAGTGGCAAGAAAGCCCGGTCACTGGGGAGAGCGCGAAGGAAACCGTTAAAACCATTGCGCGGGGAATGCCGGGTGATTCCGGTGTGACCGTGGTGACTAACGCGTGTGCTTTCTACCACTACACACGCGGCTGCGGGCGCATCGGGCGCCCGGCATTCCCTGCGCCCTCTGATTCAGAGAGCGGAACGTTGATGGCAAAACTCGCGCGGGATTCGCGCGGCGAGATCGCGAAACTATGACTTTTCCGTCATTGCGAGGAGCGAAGCGACGAAGCAATCCATGGCTGCCCTGTACCGACAGTGGATTGCTTCGCTGACGCTCGCAATGACGGCTCAAAGCGTCCTGGCTGTTTGAAATCCGGATCTGAACACCGAGCGCGCGGGGCAGATTAGCACGCGTCATCCGCCGGGGCACCGTCATTGCCTGCGACAAACGCGAAGCGTTTGCGCAAGGGAGCGAAGCGACGAAGCAATCCACTCTTTCCTTGTGCGGCGAAATGGATTGCTTCGCTGACGCTCGCAATGACGATCCAAAGAACGTTTTGCGTCCTGGCTGTTTGAAAATCGGATCTGAACACGTCGCTCGCGGGCAGATTAGCCCGCATCATCCGACATGCGCCGTCATTGCCTGCGACAAACGCGAAGCGTTTGCGCAAGGGAGCGAACGCGACGAAGCAATCCACTCTTTCCTTGTGCGGCGAAATGGATTGCTTCGCTGACGCTCGCAATGACGATCCAAAGAACGTTTTGCGTCCTGGCTGTTTGAAAATCGAATCTGAACATCGAGCGCGCGGGGCAGATTAGCCCGCATCATCCGACAGGCACCGTCATTGCGAGAAGCGAAGCGACGAAGCAATCCATTCTCTCCCTGTGCGGCGAAATGGATTGCTTCGCTGACGCTCGCAATGACGGCGTCCTGGCTGTTTGAAAATCGAAAGCGTCCTGCCGGAGCCCGTCATCGGGGCCGCGCCTCGCGTGGACCCGTCAGGCCAACCCGCGCCCTCACGTGCTGTTGCGCCGCACCTGTTGCCCTGCAACACATCCGCTCCCTGCCCGGCCCAAACATCGCTTGAAAGATCGGCAGGGAATAAACATGATGCGGCCCATACGCGCTTCGCCTTGAAAAAAAAGCCGCGGAGGAAATCCCGATGTTGCAACGTGCCCTCCCGTTCCGGCAGCCACACCTCGCGCCCGGCGAGAGGCGCGGGGCGCGCGCGCCGACAACCGCGCGCACGCTGTTTCGGGCCTTCGTCGATCATTCGCTGCGGCTGTTGCGATCGCTGGGCGACTTCCTTGCAGCCGGCGGCCCTCTTTCATAGACCTCACACCAGCAACGAAAGCCCGGGGGACTCACATGAACGGAAACCGTTTCTATGGCGTGCGGGTCGAGGGCGCAAAATACGGCGTGGGCTTTGGCTCGGCGCTGGCCATCGCGATCTCCTACACCGCCAACCACTCGATCCTCTGGGCGATCATCCACGGCATCCTGGGCTGGCTTTACGTGATCTATTTCGCGTTGTTCCGGTCGTAGCCCCAAATACGCAGGATGGGTGGCCGCGCCAGTTCCCGGGGGATCTTCGGCCGAAATGGAACAAACATTCCGGTTCCAGGTTGGAGTTGAACAATCGGGAGGATCCCATGGATCGAATAACCCACTGCCCGAAATGCGGAAAGCGAATGGTCCCGGTTGTCACCATCGCCGGACGCACCGACCTGCAATGCATCAGTTGTGAAGACCCCGCGGTGAAATGGGCTGAAAGTCCGCTCACGACGCCTGAGAAGCCGGTCGAACCAGAACGCATTTAAGTACCCTGCCCGCGCGCCCTACGCTCATGCCTGCCGCGACGAAGTCGGTTCGGCTTCCGACAAGGCGGCCAGCTATCCGGGATCGCCATTGCCCGACATGATCTGCGCGGCGTCGCCGAGGGCGCGGCGGAAGGCGTCGTCGAAGGTGCCGCCGCGAACCTGCCAGCGGTGCGGCCGGCCCTGCCATTCCATCTGCCATTCGCTGATCCAGGCGAGATCGGAATCGTCCCATCTGAGCCGCCCGACCAGGGCGACTTCGCCGCCGAGCCCGGCGGCGCGGGCGGCCAGCGCCGAAGGCGGCGTCTTCGCAAGCCCGCCGCCATCGAGGCCCGACTTCGCCAGCGCCGCATCGTCAGGCAACACGATGGGCACCCCGCGCCTTGCGCTTGCCGCGAGCAGCGATTGACGCGGCGCTACCGCCGACAGCCCGGCATCCGCCGTGACGATGTAGTTTCTTGCACCGAGCGCCATCTCGACAAAGAGCGCGAGCACCGGCCGGTGCGAAAGCCACGGTGTGAGGCCGAGGACGTCGAGAAGATCGTCGATTTTCCTTTCGTCGAAGTCGACGATCAGGTCGTAGGGCCGGTCGCGGGTGCCCTGCTCGTCGCGAATGGCGTGCCGGACATCTGGTCGTGATAGCGATGCGCCTTGACGAAATCTCCGCGCGACTGGTAGCCAGCCGGGGATCATCGGCCAGTTTACCGCGCCGGACACCTTGATGAGCACATCCGCAAGGCAAGCGGCGAAGCCGATGGCGCGGTTGGCCTCGCCCTGGCCGGTGACGACGGTCTGCGCCCGATAAAGATCATCCGCCGCTTCCGCCATGGTCGCGGCGCAAAACATCAGCGCAGCCAAAAGCGATATCCTGATCATGACGGCAGGCGCAGCCCGGATCAGCGAAGCGATATGCCGGACTGGCCTCGACGAAGGCCCATAGCCCGACAGCCGCTCGCGCGTGCGGCCACGTTACCTCGCCGAAGCAGATTGGTCGATTGCCGCGATCGAGGTTTCGGTCAACGAATTGCGCGAGCGGTTTCGGTCCGGGTTGGTGCGACCGTCGCGGTCGTCATTTTCGTCCGCGACCTCAGGACATTCAGCTGATGCGGAGAGACCGCCGAGGCCGGCACCGGCGACTGTTCCTCGACATTCGCCGCTCCCAGCACTCGAACCTGCACCGCCGATATCGGCAAACCCGCCGCTTGATAGGTCGGCAACTCCGCAGCGAAGCCGGCAGCGCCACCCGCCAGCGAGATCACGGCGGCGGCGGCGACGAAAGGGCGGCGACTGAAAGGGAAGTCTTCTTCATTATTATTCTCCTCGTAGGAATCGAAAACGAAGCCTACGCCCATTTGCTGCACTGCGATAGTTCATTGCTGCATTGCAACAATGCAGGTTCCGCACATCATTAATACGTGAGGTCGATCCCGGCGAACGGCGCGTGGCCCGCTCGCTTCACAGCTACTGAACGTTCGACGCCAGACCTTCAATCTGACGGCGGCAAGCGAAATCCGGGACTAACCTCGATGGAGGTGCAGGCCCGCCTGTCGTTCGTTCCCGCGGGCTTGCGTCACCTCACCGAGGCCGATCGTTCGGCTGGCCTGCCAAAAACGCTGCGGCAGCCTTCGCTGAGACTGGCCCGTTGCCTGTGCATGCAGGCCGTGATCCGTTCCACGCTTGGAATTTCCGATGAGCAGAGCCGGAAAACATCGCCCGTGCAGAGTCGCCGCTGATCATCCTGCGTGAAGGCACGGCTTGCCGCCGGCAACATCGTCACGCAGAGCGTCAGGCTGGTCATGAGCGCGAAATTTCGGACCTTGAACTTGCCAAGTCGCATCGTTGCCCCCAAAAAAGACCGGCGTTGCGGTCGTCCACCACGCAGGTTCACCGCGTTGGAATCAATCAGGATGGTATTGAGATGAGTGCCGGCCCATCAAGATTGGCGCGCCGCTATGCACCGGATTTCTCAATCACGGTCTCGATTGCAGTCTCGGTTGCAGATTGCATCGCCGCTTGGCGGTTCCACGGATGGAACGTCGCGACGATCGCCGCGGATCGAGCCCCCGGGTCGCGCGACCGGCTGGCGCCGGCCCCTTGGCGCATGCAGGCCGGGTTGCCCGCGTCGGCAGCCGCGGACACGCTACTCGCCGCCGTCGATCTGGCGGCCCATGAGCGCGATGGCGCGCTGATACACCGACGCCGCATTCCACGCCTCGATGGCCGCGAAATTGGGCTCGCCGGGCTGATAGCCTGCGCCGGCGCGCCAGCCATGGGCTTTGAGGAAGTTCGCCGTCGAACTCAGCGCGTTGGCGGCGACGTCGAGATTGCCGGTGCCGTAGGCCAGGATGTTCTTGGGCATGAACTGGGTCTGGCCGACCTCGCCGTGCATGGAGCCCCGGGTGCCCGGCGAAAGCACGCCGCGATCGATCAGGCGCAGCGTCGCGTAAAGCTGCTCGGTGAAGAATTCCGGCCGCCGGCAGTCATAGGCGAGCGTGGCGATCGAGGACAGCATGTTCTGATTGCCGCGCTGGCTGCCGAAGCCGGTCTCCATCCCCCAGATCGCGATCAGCGGTCCCGGCGGGACACCGTAGCGTTGCTGGATCGATGCGAACAGCGCCGCCTGGGATTGCTTCAGCCCGCGCCCGCGCGAGACAATGGCCGAGGCGCCGCGCTTGGCGAGAAACGCATCGAGCGACAGGCCGAAACTTCTCTGGCCGCGATCGGCGGCGATGGTCGCCGTCGCATAGTTCGCCTGCATCAAGCCCGCGATGCTCGCGGCGCCGATCCCTTTTGCCCTTGCCTCCTCGGCGAACTCCTGCTTCCAGGCCTCGAAGCCGCCGGGCCCATTGCCGCACTGGGTGGCGTCCGCCGTCGTGCCCAGGCACATGAGCACCGCCATCGCTGCCAAGATCACTGCCAAGGCGGCTGTCGCAAGCTCGCGGCTTCCGGTCATTTTCAAATCTCCTCATCAGGCCGAGCTAGGACGGCATGCCTTGCCGCGTGCCTTGTCGCCTGCCTTGTCACGTGCCTTGCACCGGCGCGTCAAAGCTCAGGATCGAGAGTGCCCGGTTTGCATCGCGTTTTTGCCTGCCCGAACCAGCTTCATCTTCCGCCTGGCCTTGCCGAGAGGCAACCGCCTAAGGGGCGGATTTCGGCAAAAGCGTCAGGCGCGGAAGGCTTGGGGCACGTATGATCTGATCTTTTTTTATTCCCGCAAGGCGCAAAAAAAGCTGGCTGCCGCTTCGCCCGGGATCATGCTGCCGTCGCGCACCTGTAATAATCGGCCGCTAGCAGGATACCCCGGCGCGGTTCGCTGATGCGACCGCGCGAAGCCAATTGTCACCAGCTCTTGGGGTATCATTCATGTTCGACTTCATCAAATGGCCGCTCGCCACGGCCATGCTAATGGGAACGCTCGCGGCAACGCCGCCGGCGATGGCACGCGACGGCAATCACGGCGATCGAGACGGCCGGATCGGCCATGTCTTCGTCATCGTGCTCGAGAACGAAGGCTTTGACACCACCTTCGGGCCCAACTCGCTCGCGCCCTTCCTGTCGAAGACCTTGCCGAGCCAGGGCGTGATGCTCAACCAGTATTACGCCACCGGGCATGTCAGCCTCGACAATTACATCGCCATGATCAGCGGCCAGTCGTCGACGGTGCAGACCCACGTCGATTGCACCCTCTATCAGGACTTCAACCTCACCGGGATCACGCCGGACGGTCAGGCTGCTGGCACCGGCTGCGTCTACCCCGCCGCGATCAAGACGCTTGCCGATCAACTCAAGGCGGCCGGCAAAACCTGGCGTGGCTACATGGAGGACATGGGCAAAAATCCGGCCCGCGAGCAGGCCAGCTGCGGCCAGCCGCTCATCACCCTTAACGGGGTCACCCAGGTCGCCCTCAACCAGATCGATGGCACGCAAGGGGCCGAGGCATTCCCGGGCGGCGATCAATACGCCGCGCGCCACAATCCCTTCGTCTACTTCCATTCGCTGATCGACAGCGGGGAATGCGCGAGGCACGTGGTCAGCTTCGACCATCTGGCGCAGGACCTGATGAACGAGTCGACCACGCCGAACTTCTCCTTCATCACGCCCAATCTCTGTCATGACGGACATGATGGAAACGGCACCACGACGAAGTGCAAGAACACGACAGAGCCCGGCGGCCTTGTCTCGGCCGATGCATTCCTGAAAACCGTGGCCCCGATGATCATGAACTCGCCCGCCTACAAGGAGGACGGGCTGTTGATCATCACCTTCGACGAAGCGGGCCTCGCCTTCGCTGGAAATGCGATTACCGCCCAAGGCATCAGCTGCTGCGGCCAGCAACCCGGACCCAATCTGGGGCCGCTGGTAGCCGGAGGTCAGCCGCTGAGCCTCCAGTTTGAGCTCTCCAACCCGCCCTTCTTCCTCAATACCCAGGGCTTCGGTGGCGATCGCACCGGCGCCGTGTTGCTGTCGCCGTTCCTGAAGCCGGGAACCGTGTCCAATGTCCCCTATAACCACTATTCCATGCTGAAAACGGTGGAGGACATTTTCGGGCTCGATCATCTCGGCTACGCCGCCCAGCCCGGACTGCAAGGCTTCTTCGGCTGCGCCAACACGGATATTTCCGTTCGCGGCGACAACGACGATCAGTTCGGCCGGTGCGAGCGAGACTGATCGCTCGGTGTCTATCCGTGCCTATCCGTCCGCGGCCCTTGACGCTGGTTCGTCGGGGGCCGCTTTCTTTCCCTGTCGCAGGCAAAGACGGGCTGTAAGTCGTTGGTTGCTGCGGGCTACCTGCTGTTGCCCCCTGCGGCAATCACGCAACGTCGGCCCGGGCGCTCTCGCTCTCCTCCGCGACGAGCGCATCGAGATCGATGAGCTGCGGATCGTCCTCGGCGGGCTCGCTGTGAAAAGGTCCGCTGCCATGAACGTGCATCAGGGTCTGCACACGCCGGGCATTCAGGTAGTCCACATGCTGATGCCGCAGCGCGACCGGCAGCAGTCTTTTTGGCAGCTCCACCAGCGCGAAGGCGGGAACCCTGCGCGCCTCCTCGCCCTCCCGCCAGCGCAGCGGATTGAGCGTGAAGATCATTTGCCGCTCGATCTCCGGTGGCAGCGGTTGCTCCGGCTCGGCTGGCGCGCCCAGCGTGTCGTTGGCGTTGCCGGCTCGCGTGCGCACCGCGGCGGATCGCAGTTCCCAGCAAACCAGATCCGCAGCCGCGAGAACCTCCCGACGCAACGCATCCACGCTGGCCGAGAACCTCCTCGCTTCCGGCGCGGACGACACGCCATTTGTCACGGCTTCAACAAGTGCGGCGGCGCCGGCATCAAATCCGGGGACGGCGCGCTCGATCGCCGCAGCCGTCGCCTCGATCCCCTCCGCGACGATGTTGCGGTCGCGTTGCGCCGTCGCTTCCGCCAAGGCCCGATCGGTGGCGACGATCTGCTCATCGAATTCCGCCAATGCGGCGCGCTGTGCCGTGACGCGCTCCTCGACCGCGCGCATATTGGCCTCCGCGCGATCAAGCTGTGCGTTGGCCGCACCGGCCACCGCCAGCCGCTCGGCTGCGGCGCGCTTTTCGAAAAGCGCCGCCTCTGTCAGACTCAATCGCTCGGCCAGCTTCCGCCGCGCCGCCTGCTTGTCCCTGAGCGCATTCTCAAAGCGCTCGACCGGGCTGAGCTCACGCTTGAAGAAGCCCATGACAATACCCCCCGCGAATCGCCATCCCTTGCCGAATCAGTCGGCAAATTCAATTCGCGGAAAAGCTAGCCCGGAACTTGGATAACATTGCGGTCGAAACTGGACACTCGTGGTGCTCCCGCGCCCGAGCGGCTCAAACCGGTTCGCCAGCGGCACCGCCGGCGACCACGTTCGCGTCGGCGGCCGCGCGACGTCTGTGCCCCGGCGGCTGGCATGAACCCTGCATGGCTCTAACCGCCGGGTTTTTCCTGCCAACGAAGGGCACCAATGCTTGTTACTCTTGTCGCCGTTCTCTGCAATGGCCAGCTATGCATGGAGAAGATCGTCACCACCAGCGAGCAGTCGGGCATCACCATGATGGCCTGCCAGGTCCACGGACAAATCGGCATTGCCGATTGGCTCGCCAACGGTCCATACCGCGAATGGACGCTGCAGAGGTACAAGTGCGTGATTGGCAAATACGTCCCCAAGAACGAAGCCTGACGCTCGCTCCCTGCCGCGGTTCTCCGCCCGCCGGGGTCGACAACTTCCTTACGTCTTGCGCGATCCGAGTTTCGCCGCGATGTAGGCGACCGCTCCGTCGAGCGTGAAGAGCTTCGGATAATCGAGCTCGGGGATGTCGACGCCGAGGCGATGGTGGATGGCGGTGATGAAGTTCAGGAAATCCATGGAGTCGATGTCGCAAGCCTCGCGCAAGTCTCCGGCCGGGTCGATGGTCGCCGGATCAATCTCGGGTGCGATGTTGTTGAGCTCTTCCTGCACTACCTTGCGAATGTCGGGGTCATTCATAGCTTGTCTGGCTCCTGCAACAACCTGCCGATCTCGGCCAGGAACAGCGCGCCCGCGTGTCCGTCACTGACCCGATGGTCGGCAGACAGCGTGATGGTGACCACCGAGCGTGGTCCGATGGCGCCGTCGATGACCCATGGCCGAGTGACGATCTTGCCGAAACCGACAATCGCCACCTGCGGCGGATAGATGATGCCGTAAAGCGTTTCGACACCGCGTTCCCCAAGACTCGTAATCGTGATTGTCGGATCGGAAAGCTCCGAACCGCGAATGCGGCCGGCCCGGGTGCGTTGAACGAGGTCGCGCATGCCCGCCATCAGCTCGTCGATCGGGATTTGATCGGCGTCATGCAGCGCCGGCGCCGCCAGCCCGCCACCTCGAATCGCGATTGCGACGCCGGCATGGACCGCGCCCGCCGGTTCGAATTTGCCATCGCGGTAAAAGCCGTTGAAGGCGGGGAAACGGCGCGCGGCCGAGGCGGCCGCCTTGATGGCGAGTGCGCCGACCAGCAATCGGTTGTCCGGTGGTAGCGCCGCGTTCCTTTGCGTCAGCCATTGCTCGCAGGCCGTGACGTCGACCTGGTGCTCGAGATAATAGTGCGGAATTTCTCGCTTCGATCGCGCCATGGCGGCGGCGATGGCCGTTCGCATCGCGTCAAGATCAAGCCCCAGCGCTCGCTTCCTTTCCGGCGGAGCGACGGCCTTGCCAATACCGCGCTCGACATCGGCATAGGTAATCTCCCCCGCCGGACCGCTTCCGGTCACCGTCGAGAGATCGATCCCGCGCGCCTCGGCGAGCCGCCGCGCGGCCGGCGATACGCGCGCGCGCGCCACGGCACCTGTCGCTAAGGGCACCGGCGGAGGCGGCGCAACGGGTGCCCGCGCCGAAGGCGCCGCGGCGAGTGGCACGGCCGGTGCCGGCGGCGCAGCGGTTGTGACAGCGCCGGGTGACCCCTCGCGTTCCGTCCGAATTCGCGCCAGCGGAGTCCCGACCGGCACCTTGGTGTTCAGATCGACGAGAATCTGCTCGATCTTGCCGGCCTCGAAGGTTTCGACCTCGATCGCGCCTTTCTGCGTCTCGACCACGGCAACGACGTCGCCGCGCTTGACCTGATCGCCGGGCTTGACCAGCCACTCCACCAGCGTGCCTGCTTCCATATCTGCGCCGAGCGAAGGCATGCGGAAATCGACCACGGCGTCCCCTCTACGTTCGCCCCAACGCAGCCTTGGCGGCCGCGACGATCCTTGGCACCTGCGGAATCGCCGCATTCTCGAGGTGGCGAGGATATGGAATCGGCACCTCAGCGCTGCACACGCGGCCGATCGGGGCGTCGAGTTCAAAGAAAGCCTGCTCGACGATACGCATGCCGATTTCCGCCGACAGGCTGCCGCTCCGCCAGCCCTCGTCGATGATGACCGCGCGGCGTGTTTTGGCGACCGACGTCATAATGGTCGCATCGTCGAGCGGCCGCAGGCTGCGCAAATCGATCACCTCGGCATCGATGTCCTCGCCGGCGAGGACCGTGGCGGCTTCGAGCGTCTTCCACAGCGAACCGCCATAGGTGACGAGCGAAATATCGCGCCCGGGACGCCGAACTGCGGCCTTGCCGATATCAACCGGACCAGCGTCGCGGGCCAGCCTGCCCGTCATATTGTAAAGCATGACGTTTTCGAAGATCAGCACCGGGTCGGGCTCCTCCAGAGCCGTCCACAACATGCCGCGCGCATCCTCTACAGTTGCCGGTGCCAGCACCTTGATGCCGGGAATATGCGCATACCAGCCTTCGAGGCTGTGCGAATGCTGGGCGGCAACCTGGCGGCCGGCCCCGGTCGCCATGCGGATGACGAGCGGAACGCCGAACTGGTTTCCCGACATGTGGCGCACCGTGGCTGCGCTATTGAGAATTTGGTCGAGCGCGAGAAGGCTGAAATTCACCGTCATCAACTCAACGATCGGGCGCATGCCGGCCATCGCCGCGCCGATGCCGGCACCGGTGAATCCGGATTCCGACAGCGGCGTGTCGCGGATCCGCTCGGGACCGAACTCGGCCAGCAAGCCCTTGGTCACCGCGTAGCAGCCACCGTACCGTCCGACGTCCTCGCCCATCAGGAACACGCTCTTGTCGCGGCCCAGCGCATCGCGGATCGCCTCGCGCATCGCGTCACGGTAGGTAATCTCGGTCGCCGCAGGCTGCGTCGTCGTCACTTGTGCCATGATGCCTCGCCAACCGGCTCGCGCGCTTTATCCGCGTAAGTGAAGCGGGTGAGCTGCTCGAGCGGTTCCCACGTTCCGGCCTCCGCGAATGCGACTGCCGCAGCAATCTCCGCCGCCACCTCGGCCTCGATACGCGCCAAATCGTCCGGATGAACCATGTGATTGGCCTCCAGCCATGCCTGATAGCGCACGATCGGGTCCTTGTGCCGCCAGGCCTCGATCTCAGCCTTGTCGCGATAGAGCTGAGCATCGAACATCGAATGCGCGCGCAGCCGATAGGTCCGGCATTCCAGGAAATAGGGCTTGCGGCTCTCGCGCACGGCGTGGATTGCCCGACGAGCGGCGGCCTCGACGGCGATGACATCCATGCCGTCTACGGCCTCGGACGCGATCCGGTAGCACGCCGCCTTGCGCTGGATGTCGATTTCCGATTCCGAAAGAGCCAAGGCTGTTCCCATGGCGTAAAGATTGTTTTCGCACACGAACAGCACCGGAAGCCCCCACAGCGCGGCCAGGTTCATGCTTTCGTGAAACTCGCCTTCGGCCACGGCGCCGTCCCCGAAGAAACAGGCCGTCACGATATCGTTGCCCCGCATGCGATCGGCGAGCGCGAGCCCGACCGACAGCGGCAGCCCGCCGCCCACGATGGCGTTGCCGCCATAGAAATTTGTCGCCCGGTCGAACAGGTGCATGGAGCCACCGCGTCCGTGGCTGCAGCCTTCCTGTTTCCCGTACATCTCCGCAAGCGCCGTGGTCATCGGCACGCCGCGCACCAGCGCCTGCCCATGCTCGCGGTAGGTGGCAACGATCCGATCACGCTTCTCAAGCACCGGGA
This sequence comes from uncultured Alphaproteobacteria bacterium, assembly GCA_963742085.1. Taxonomy (GTDB): domain Bacteria; phylum Pseudomonadota; class Alphaproteobacteria; order Rhizobiales; family Xanthobacteraceae; genus Bradyrhizobium. The sequence goes on from CAVUKM010000015.1 coordinate 434,260, forward strand.
TGACACCGACGGCAACTGCTTCCTCGCCGTCATAGAGGTGCAGAAACCCTCTGATCTTTTCCTGGGTGTAAAGCTCGGCGCATTTGTCCTCGAAGCGACGAATACGGATCATCTGCCTCAACAAATCCAGCATGTGTGCGCGCGACAGGCGCGGCTTGTCGGTTGGCGCGTTCATCGCTCCTCGCTTTCGAGCGTCGAAATATCGCCCTGCGGCAGGCCCAACTCACGGGCCTTGAGCAAGCGGCGCATGATCTTGCCGCTGCGCGTCTTCGGCAAATTCTGGCGGAACGCGATGTCCTTCGGCGCGACGGCCGGGCCGAGACGCTGGCGTGCATGGCCGAGCAATTCCTTGCGCAGCGCGTCGCTCGGGTTGACGCCGTTCTTGAGAGCAACGAAAGCCTTGACCATCTCGCCGATGGTCGGGTCGGGAATGCCGATCACGCCTGCCTCGGCAACGGCCGGATGCTCCATCAGCGCGCTCTCCACTTCGAACGGGCCGATGAGATGGCCGGCACTCTTGATGACGTCATCCGCCCGGCCAACAAACCAGTAGTACCCCTCCTCGTCGCGCATCGCGAGGTCGCCGGTCAAATACCAGCCGTCCACGAAGCACTTCCGGTAGCGTTCCTCTTCGTTGAGATAGGCGCGCATCATCGACGGCCAGCCCGGACGCAGCGCGAGTTCGCCCATCGCCATCGGCTTTGTGATTTCGCGCACGGCCCCGCCGTCAATGCGCTCGACGACGCCAGCCGTGACGCCGGGCAACGGACGGCCCATCGAGCCCGGCTTCACGTCCATCGAGCGGTAGTTGGAGATCATGATTCCGCCGGTCTCGGTCTGCCACCAGTTGTCGTGGAAGGGTTTACCGAAGGCCTCGACGCCCCAGACGACGGCCTCCGGGTTGAGCGGCTCACCGACGCTTGCCATCAAACGCAGTTTGGACAAATCATGCCGCTTGGCGATATCGGCCCCTACCTTCATCAACATGCGGATCGCCGTCGGCGCCGTGTACCAAACGGTGACTTTCTGCGCTTGCAAAATGCGATACCAGCGTTCCGCGTCGAATTCGGCCTGGTCGACGATCATGGTCGCGCCGTTGGTGAGCGGCGAGATGATGCCATAAGAGGTCCCGGTCACCCACCCCGGGTCGGCCGTGCACCAGAAGATGTCATCCGGATGCAGATCGAGCGCGAGCTGGCCAGTGATGTGATGAGCGACGACGGCCTCATGGACATGCACGACGCCCTTTGGCCGTCCGGTCGTGCCGCTGGTGAAGTGAACCAGAGCCATGTCTTCGGGGCTCGTCCGTACGGTCTCAAATGAATCTGGCGCCTGCGGCAACGCCGCGGCCAGATCGATGGTGCCGGCTGGAAGGCTGCTCGAACATTCAGTCAGAAAGACATGCTCCAGGCTCGCGAGCTCTTTTCGCCAAGGCTCGATCTTCCGCCGGTAAAATGCCTCGGAGGTAATGAGCACCTTGGCATTGCCGATTGTCATGCGGGCCTTGATCGGCTCCGGCCCGAACGCCGAGAACAGCGGCGAGAAGACGCTGCCGTTCTTGAGTGTGCCCAAAGCGGCGATGTAGAGCTCGGGCACGCGGCCGAGCAACGAAAAAACCCGATCCCCTTTCGTCACCCCACGCTGCACCAGGATGTTCGCAAACCGGTTTGCTGCGGCCCTTAATGCGGAATAGCTGTAGTCGCGAATTTCGTCTTCGCGACCGATCCAGCGCAGCGCCAGCTTCTCCCCGCGACCGGCCAGCACATGTCGGTCGATCGCCTCATGGGCGATATTGAGCCCACCATCCGGCAGGCCGTCGAGAAGCGCCCGCGCCTGGGACCAGGAGAATGTGCGGGCGAACTCGGCATAGTCCAACAGCTTGCCGCCGACGTAGTCCTCGGGGCGCTTTCGGATCCGCTGCCATTCCATGGCTGACCTTGGGGCAATTGATACAAACAGGATACATGGTGGATGCCCGGGCAAGTTTGACGTGGGTCAAGCCCGCGTGCCCGTGGCCATGCGAACCGCGTCCTCTGCCTGAGCGTGTCTAGGGAGATCCAGTGAACCGCGCATGCCGGGCATCAATCATCAGCCTCTGAAATGCACCCCCGCTGATATGTACCAGGCTGGCATGATCGCCGCCCTCGAGATAAATCTCCGGCTCGTTCGCCAGGCTGTCGTCGACAATGACCTTGAGCCCATAGGCGGCCCCGAGCGCAGGCACAGCGCCCGGCTCGCAATCGCGAAAAAGCGTTTCAATCTGCTCCTCATTGGCGATATCCACATCGGCTCCGAGCTGCTTGCGGAGCTGGCCGAACTGGATGTGACTGGAGGCCGGCAATACCGCGAGCATGAATCCGTTTTCTCCCTTCAGCACCACCGCCTTGGCCAGCCGATGGGGCGATATCTGGCTCGTTTTGGCGCTCTCCGAAGCCGTCACCGCATGCGGATGTTCCACCACGTCGTATTTGACGCCTCGTTCGGCGAGGTATTGTGCGAGAGTAATTGCAATGCCCATGGCGCGCCTCCTGTTCAACCCAGCTTGAAGATCACAGACCCTCAGCAGTCCCTGAGGGAAATCGAATGAGAACTCCTCCGCGTCCGACAGCGTTGATGTGCGTCAAAACGCCTGCGCTTTGTGAGGCGCGGGCGGGACGGTCGAACCGCCGGTCCAGACTCCATCAGGATGGCGATCGCTGGATCCCGGTCGAACACAAACGGGTCGCGGCCATTCACCCCGATTCAGGGGATTGAAGCCGGTCGCTTGACCGGAAAGCGCTTCAGAATGGCCACAACTTCCTGATCGCTCACCTGCTGAAAGTCGCGATAGAAATAGCCAATGGCCCCGAATATTTCCGGCGTCTCCAGGCAAATCAAGGCATCGACTTCCGGGCGCAAATTCGCGATCGTGTCGGCGGGGGCGACGGGAACGGCAAGTACCAATTCTTTCGGCTTGCGAACCCGGATCGCCTGCAATGCCGCCCGTGTCGTCGCGCCGGTTGCGATGCCGTCGTCGATGACGATCACCACCTGGTCCGTGATTTCTGTCCGGGCGCGCTCCCCGATATAGAGGTGACGTCGGCGTTCGATCTCCGCAAGCTCATTTGTACACGCCGCGTCGAACTCGTCCGCCGTCGTGCCCGAAAGCTCAATCACCTCCTCATTGCGAACAACGATCGGAGCGGCGCCATCCACCACCGCTCCCATCGCAAGTTCCGGCTGCGTCGGTACGCCAATCTTGCGGACAAGGACGAGATCGAGGGGCGCCTCAAGCGCCGCGGCGACCTCGGCCGCGACCGGGACGCCGCCGCGCGGCAACGCCAGAACGACGGCATTCCGGCCTTTATATTTCGAAAGTGCCTTGGCCAATCTGCGGCCCGCATCCGATCTGTCCCGGAACGTCATCATCGCGCTGCACCCCGATTGGCCCCTGCAGGGCGATCTGCCAGATGGCGTTCGAACCACGCTGCGGCCAGCTCAATGACAGCCTCAAGCGCGCCGGGTTCGGGAAAGAGATGAGTTGCGCCCGGCACGATTTCGATGCTCTTTTCTCCTCCGAGCCGCTCCAAAGCCCATTGGTTGAGTTCGATCACCCCGAAATCCGCACCTCCCACAATCAGAAGTGTTGGCGCCTTGACCTGGGGCAGCCTGGCCCCGGCAAGATCCGGGCGACCGCCACGCGAAACCACCGCGCCGATGCCGTCACCAAGCGCACTCGCGGCGACGAGCGCTGCAGCCGCGCCTGTGCTCGCTCCGAACAGTCCGACCGGTAAAATGCCCACGTCTGGTTGCTCGACAATCCAGCGCACCGTATGAACCAGACGTTCGCCGAGAAGCTCGATGTCGAAGACATTCCTCCGGTCATTCTCCTCTTCGGGCAGCAGAAGGTCGAACAACAGCGTTGCGATCCCTCGACGATTGAGGGCTCCCGCGACCTGGACGTTGCGTGGGCTGAAACGGCTCGAGCCGCTACCATGCGCGAAGATGACCATTGCCCGGGCTCCGGCCGGATGTCGCAATGTGCCCGCCAGACCGAGCGGCGGGATCTGCACTTCTCGTGAAAAGGCGCTCGATTGAGCCTCGCCCCTGGCACCACGGCTAAGACTGGAGACCGGCTGCATGACCCGTTTACTCCATTCGAAAAATGAAAATTACCCCCAGGCGAGGAATTTGCCTTGATCGGTATCAAAGGACGTCCAACGTGCAGGCCTAGTATTTTTAGATGTTGATGCCTTCCCAAATGCCGTCGCGGCTTGGCGGATCCCTTGGTGGCCAGAATACGCCCGTTCTTGACGATAAGGTCCGGTTTCTCAGCCGGCCGGAAACCTATCAAGGCAACGTCGAGCACGTCATTGCGCGCGAGACCCACATGTCCTGGGTCTTCCTGGCGGGGGAACGCGTTTACAAGCTCAAGAAACCCGTGCGCTTCGCCTATCTCGATTTTTCAACTCTGGATCGGCGAGAGGCAGCCTGCCGCGCGGAATATCTGCTGAACCGGCGGCTCGCTCCGGATGTTTACCTGGGCGTGGTACCGCTCACGCTTTCGACCTCCGGCCTCGCGATCTCCGGGGACGGACCTGTCGTGGACTGGCTGGTGATGATGCGCCGGCTTGGGGAGAACGAGACGCTCGAGGCGGCCTTGCGCGAAGGCTGGTTAGTGTCGTCTCAGGTGGACCGTGTCGCGGCGACGCTTGGCGCATTTTACGCCCATGCGCCTCGCGTTCAGCTTGCGCCAGAACACTTTCTCGTAACATGGCAGAAGGCGCTCAATGACAATTGCCGCGTTCTGTTCAATGCTCGTCTTGACCTTCCCCAGGGTGCGGTGGAGCGGATCGCGCAGGTCCAGCGCCGATTCTCCATGGAATGCTCAGCCCTGCTACGCGAAAGGATCCGCGCGAGGCGTTTCGTGGATGCGCATGGAGACCTGCGCCCTGAACATATTTGGCTGCGTAAGCACGTGACAATCATCGATTGCCTGGAATTCGACGCAAAACTGCGGGCGCTCGATCCGCTCGATGAAATTTCTTTCCTCCATCTGGAATGCGAACGGCTCGGTGGCCTATGGGCTGCCGAACGGATCAGGCGACGCCTAGCGCGGGCGCTGGATGACGACGCCTCCAGCGGGCTCTTTCTGTTTTATCGCAGTCATCGGGCGATGCTGCGCGCGCGTCTGTCGATCGCGCACCTGTTCGACGCGCATCCCCGCACCCCGGAGAAATGGCCCCGCCTCGCCCGCACATATCTCAGACTCGCCGCAACCGATGCCGCGCGTCTTGACCGCATTCTCGGCGACCATCGGAAGAGACGGCCAAACGGCTAGGTCAGGCGGCGTCTTCAAAGCGCTTTCAGAATACCAGGAGATCGGAGAGCGGCTTATCCTCGTGAAGCCGACGGATAGCCTCCGCCAGCAATGGTGCGGCCGGCACGATATCGAGCTTGTCGCGCACCGGGCCGTCCGGCAGGCGAAATGCTGGCACCGAGTCAGTCGCGATGATGCGGTCGATGGCCGGATCGGCAAGCGCGGTTTCGGCCCCCGGCATGAACAGTCCATGGGCAACACATGCCAGGACACGTCGGGCGCCACGGGCGCGCGCGGCCCGCGCCGCCCGCATCAGGGTGCCACCCGTGCTGATGAGATCGTCAACGATAATGCAGGTGGCGCCGGCGACGTCACCCACGAACAGGTCGCCCGAAACAACCCCTGCGCTGCGGTGCTTCTCCGCAAACGCCTTGCCGATCGGCCGACCCATCGCCTTTTCCAGCGCTTCCCGCAGCAGATCCGCCCGCTTCCCGCCTCCCAGATCCGGCGAGATGACGCAAAGCGGCTCGTTGCCGACGGCCGTCTTGACGGCATCGATCAGCAACGGCGCCGCTGTCAGCGCCACGGCGCGGCGGCGAAAGGCATTTTCGAAGGCGGAATCGTTGTGCACCTCGAGCGTGACGACCGCATCGCAGCCGATCGCCTCAAATAGTAGTGCGACGTAACGCGTCGTCACGGGATCGTTGGCCTTGGTACGGCGATCTTTTCGCGCATAGCAGAGGTAGGGCACGACGGCGGTCACCCGTCTGGCCCCGGCGTCCTTCAGCGCGCCGATAAAAAACAGCAGTCGGCAGAGCTTGTCATTGGCGCTTTGGTCAGGGCCACCGTGAAGGCTATGGATTACGTAAACGTCGGTGCCGCCAACGGGATCAAGTGGTCTTGCCTTGTGCTCGCCGTCCTCGAAATCCCGCTCTTCATGTGCACTGAGAGGGTACGCCAGCAATTTGCTGATATCTCGCGCGAGATCTTCCGTTCCCTTCAGGGCGAACAACCTGAAATGTCGACCGGCAACCGGTTCGACCGCGGAAGGCGACCAAATCTGCTTCTCCATCGCGGCACGCCTCACTCTTCGAACAAGGGCGGAGGCGGCCGACCATGGGGCTCGGTACGCTCGATCGGTGAGTTATCCTCGGAAGGGAGCTCTCGCTCTACTTCGACCGGCTCGTCTTCCAGCAAGTTCGGAGCCTCATCGGTCTGTTCCGCATAAGAACCCCGCTTGCGCCGTTCCCTTGGCGGTTCACGTTTTGGGGCGGCGTCGCTTGACTGACGCATGGCGACATCCTTCGCATTCACCTGCCTTTTGTAAGGATTGGAAGCAATCAGCGCTTGATTTGGGTCAAGACCCCCTGCGGTTCGGCGATCGCGCAACCAATCTCCCTGCCCAATCGCGAGCCCCGCTTAATTCGGAACCTTTCCAATGCGCAGGCGCCACTGCCTGTGATCGAGGGTGCTTGCCGCAGTATGATCGGCGGAAGGCGCGCGAGCAGATTTATTTCCGAAAAAACTCAAATCCTCAGCGCGTGTTTTCCGAGAAGCTTGACCGTAGTGGCCTGCGGGCCTTTTTCGCCGAGTTCGTGCGAAAACACCACCCGCGAGCCGATATCCAATTCGGAAAGCTTTGCGCCAAGGATACTGTTACGATGGAAATATATCTCCTCGCCGTCGCTTGATCGAAGAAATCCGAATTCACCGGCCGGATCAAGCCGCACGACGGTTCCAACGGGCTGACCTTCGTGACTTTTTATCATTCCCTCCATTCGCCGCGCGTTATCCTGAAGCCGCCGACGTGCCCGCTTGAACGCGTCATTGATGGCGAACGGCACATCCGAATGCCGCTCGTCTGCCTTCGGCGTCCGCCCAATGTTGACTTCACGGCCATCCGGCAGCGCCATGCGTATGTTAATGTCATACAGGCCGCCGGTTTGGTGACGCTGGCCGGGACCTTTCACGACGATCCTGCATGCCGTAATGCGGCCGTAGCGCTGCTCAAGCTTTCTCACATGGCCCTCGACAAGTTCCCGGACCACGGGACTGACAACCATATCCTGGAATTCCACTTCGACCGGCGTTTCCATTGATACCTCCACTGAATCCAGCAGCAACCTCGTCGATTTACTGCGATAGGAACGCGACCGGTCTCGTGCAAGATGGAACGCCACCTAGAGCCGATCGTATCGCCAGCGTGTTTAGTGGGACGCAACACCACCGGTGAGATGCTTCTCGATTTCCCAGACCGGATGCTTGGTCAAATCCTTGTTTATCTCCGCGACAATGCAGGATTTCACGTCCGGGTGAAATGCAAGTCGCAATTCTGCGAGGATTCGCGGCGGGGCCACGACGATCAGCGCCTTCACCTTGCTGGCCCGGACAACGCTTTCCATGGCCGTGGCGACCAAGCGAACGAAATGATGCTCCTCGATTTCGTGCCAATCAGTCGGTTCCACCGCACTTCTGCCGCCCGTCCGCGATCCCTTGCTGATGCGCCCTGGCCGCTCCGTGCCCTGCTCGTGGCTGGGCGGATTTTCGTCCACGAAGACCCTCTCGGTCTTCAGATTTGGAAATTTCGCATCGCCGTCGTTTCGCAAAAACAGGGCCCTTCGGCCGTCGCCAACGAACACCAATGCATCATGCGGAATCTTGAGATCCATAGACCCTCCGGGGGGTGTGACTGTGACAGGTAAGGCGCGTATCCCGCGACGTGAGAAGCATCGCTCGGACTTCTTCAATGCAATCCGGCCCATGAATGGGGCCAACCGATAGATGCCGCAGCTAGGATGCTATTGTCAGTCGGTCCCTGACAATCTTCACCCCGGGAGCCGACCAGGCCGCGTTCTCGACCGCGGTTTTCTCGTCCCAGCTGTAGACCTTGCCCTCAAGCAAGACTTCGCTGTCGCCTCGCACGGTAACACGTATGTCCTTGGCCTCCACTTCGGCGTGCCGCTTCAGGGCCGCTTCGATCTTGCTTCGCACGTTCTCGGCCTTCGCGTGGGGCTCGATCTCGATGTTGTTGACGACAGCACGCACCCCCGACAGCTTCCGGATGTCGCGCTCGGCACTACTCTTTTGATATTGCCAGTTGACCTTGCCGGTCAGCGTCACCAACCCGTCGTGCACGGTAACCTGGACCGAGTCACTGGGAACGATGCTGTTCCAGACCAGCATATTGATCGCCCGCTTGACGATCTCATCGTCGGATGTCTTTTCGTCCGGAGAATAGCGAACTTCAATCTCGTCCGCGATCCCGTGGACGCCCCTTACCCGGCGTACTGCGGATATAGCTGCAAGCTTCTGCGCATAGTTGCTGACATGCCCGGCAAGCGTCACAACGCCCTGGTCGACGGCGACGCCGATATGCGCGGCATCAACAATGGGCTCATAAGCGAGTTCATCCAGGATATCGTCACGCAGCCTCAATTCATTCATGATCTGCCTCCAGCGCGCTGAACATTCCCTGATACTATTTGCCTCTGACGTTCAGGGTCGTTGATGCAGATCAAGGCTGAAAGTCTCCCTCCTCGTCCATCCGGACTGGCCTTTTTGGCGCAGCCGCGATACTTGCGTCTGGTCTTTCCCGAAACGGAACTGGACGGCTCTCGGTCCATGAGGGGATCGGTCATTCCCCCTTCTACGAGGACGCTCCTCGCTTCAACACCGAACTGGCGGCCTTCGTGCGTGCCGCCGCCAAGACAAATTGACAGGCTCCGCAAAGCCGCCGGCCTGAGCGATCGCGGGCTTTGAGAAAGGCGCCTTGGGGGCCGGATTGGCCCCCGGGTTACCAATCCTGTGCGTTTAACCTCACAACCCGGTGCACGAATTTAGAAACGGTTAAGCCCTCACCAGCATATTCGGCCTTGAAGGTGCGAATCGGCACGGCGGTAGCCAGCGCCTTCTGGATTTCCCATCCAACGGTTCTCGAAGAGAGCCAGCATACCCGAAAAACCAGCGCGACGAACGGAGGCCCTTCAGGGCCTCGCCTCTTGAGCCGAGACGCGCAGTCAATGAGACAAGACGAACGGAAATTGCTTCTTCTTCTGGAATGGGATCGCTGGATCCAGACCCAGCCTGTCGATCCACCCGCGGCGACCGCGAGAGATACGCTGAAATTTTTTTGCGAGCTTCAGGACAGGCGGTCTCCGCTTCTGGATTTCCGAACACGCCGGGGCGACAAGTGGCAAGTCATCTATAGCTGGCTGCTGAATGAGGGACGCGTCTCCGATTGACCGCGAGGCCCGCGGTCTGCTTCCGAAAGAATTCCGCTCCCGTTGCACAGAACCATCTATACTTCTCGCCGTCCGGTCGCCCACGGGGGCGTATCGCGGACGGGAGGCCGATGGAAATGCCTTCAAATCCGAATGCCAACAGGCGTGCACGCACCGCCCTGCTATTGCTGTCGGCTATCGTGATTGTTGCTTCGATCGGGGTCTATTTCGTTGCCGATCTGGGTCAACTGCAGGACCGTATCGCCGCGCGTGAAGGCCAGGCCGCGCTGCAAGGCATCACCGAGGCGAGCCAGATAGACGAAGCGCTCCGGCAGCATCCACAAAATAAATTCCTGCGGATGATGGCCAGGGCAACCAGAGCAACGGATGAAACCGATGCGGCCATTTCAAAATTGTGGAACGAGGTCGAGCCACGGTCGATCTCAACAACCGGTAACCTGGGCACGACGAGCCGGAGCAATCTCGAAGCCCTTCGCAGCGATTTGAAGACGGCGGAAGCCAATGCGACGACACTCGCGCCGCGCATCACCGCTGTGCTGAAAGCCGAGCGCGACGATGTGGCGAAATACGCCGCCTCTCTCCATCTGGGAAAAGACGCCAGCAGCAGGCTGATGGACAACCTCGACAAGCGTCACGCGGAAATTGCGGTCCTCACTTCCAGGACGTCGTCGGCGCGATCCGATTTTTATCGTGCCTATCAAAACTATATCGCGCTTCTGATCGGGGAATTCGGCGCCTACAAGGTCGTCAACGGCGAATTCATATTCCCGCTCCAGCGCACCGTGGACCGTTACAATGTCGCAGCTCAGGCGATGGCGGCCGCCGCAAAGCATATCGGCGAACTTGACGAAGAAAGAAAGGGTCTGCTGCGGTCGCAGCGGGAGCGATGGCTGAAGTTCGCCAGCGGTGAGTGAGCGCACTTGATCGAACTTCGGTCAGCGCGCCGCTGCAGGCTTTCCCGGCCAAGCGCCGCTTAGCTTTGATGTGGCCCCCGCATCATCTTCATGGCGTCCGCAACGTGACGCCACTCCCTGGCTTCGTCGGCATCGCCCTTTCTTTCGCTCGCCAGGGCGTTCTGAGCCGCCTGAGCGATAGCTCCCAGGCCGTGCTTCTCGAACATCTGCCGCGCGATGGTGTGAATCTGCATCTCGGATATCATGACGCTCTCCCTCGTGTTCCGCCAACCGGCGCCGCAGGGATCCATTCTGTCTGCGGTTACGTTCAACCGCTAACCGAAGCTCTCGTTCCACCCAGGGCCGTACGCACTTTTGCGGCGCGCTTGCGCTCACGCGGGCTTCGCTGCGGCAGGTCTACCTTTGTGGGCCGGAGAGCGAGATCTCGCGTTCGGCGCGGAAGACATTGGCATAGAGGCTCGCAATCCACTGGCGTCCGCTCGAGGTCATGTTGAGATAGCGTATTTCGGTCTGAATATGAGGCGCCACAATGTCCCAATAGAATTGCGGGTAGCGGTTGACGATGTCGGCGGGCAATTCATAGCCAAGCTGGCTATTCATGCCCACCTCTTCAAACTCGTGGTAGAGCGCGTTGGCTTTCCTGATGTAATTGGGATCCCCAAGTTGCCCGATGAAGTCCGCCGCGCGAACGATCGATGCCTCTTCGTCATATTCCTGACCCTCGGGGGCAGGAAATCTGGTGCCCTCGATCGCGTCCGCAATGCGCTGCTTGTCGAGGGACGCAATGCCTTCGATTCTCTGCATCACGTAAAGCTTCGATCGATCGACGTGGTAAGGCATCAGCCCGGCGTCCGACGAACCGCGCGGCAACGTCACCTTCCTGCCGGTCGAATCGATCACGAATCCATCCGCGTCGTCGTCCCGAAACAGGCCACGCACATAACCGATGTCGTGGGCAAGGCAGGCGATGATGACATGGGCGTAATCGTCCGCGGTCACCCGATGGTGCAACGCACGACCGCGGAGAATATCGAGTCCCGCAAGCGTGACCAGCAGTGTGTGCTCGACGTTGTGGTAGAGAGCGTCGCTGTTCCCGATCCATTCGAGCGCGGCGCGCGCGGCCGCGGGCACAATCTCCACGAGAGGCGTCTGCGAAGGCCCGAACCGTTGGCGCATGAAGGAGCCGAGAAACTCTTCCAGGGCGTCTGCCGCCAGGTCCGGTAAAGTCATCATTGATGCCGCCCCGTTTCGGTAGAGACTTCTCGCGTCAGCTCCTGACTTCTCATTCATCGCCAAGGAAGACCAGCATAGCGCAACTTGGGTGCTGCGACCAAACGCGGAAATGTCGCAGTAATGAAAAATGCGAAACATGTTGCGGTGCCGCTGTTTGCGTCGACACTTTGGGTACACCCGCCTTGCGTGCTATTTTCCCAGATCATCAAGATCAGGCGGGTCGAACCAGTTCGTCAGCGACAGGCCGCCGTCGACCACGATCGCGGCTCCCGTGACGTAGGCCGACACCCGGTTCGACAGCACCGCGAGCGCCATCGGCGCCAAGTCTTCGCTGCGGCCGAGACGGCCGAGCGGGATATGTTTCGCGAGCGCCGGATCGGCGACGAAGCCGCCGGCGGCGATGGCGCCGGGCACGAGCGCGTTGACCCGGATTCCAAAGCGGCCGAAGGTTTTTGCCATCTCCTTCACCAGCATCGCCATCGCCGCCTTGGCCGTCGAATAGTGCGGCAGGTTGCGCGGCGTGCCGGCGTGCAGCGAGGTCAGGAACAGGAATGAGCCTGGCTCGTGCGCTGCGATGAGTTTTCGCGCGAGTTCGCGCGCAAGGTGAAAGCCGGCATCGACATTGACCGCCCGCATCTGCTCCCAGGTTTCCCGACTGACGGCGAACGCGTGATCGGCCTCGCGCCGCGGCGGCGACGCACCGTGAACGAAATGCGTCACCTGCCCGACGGCGGACCGTGCCTCCGCCAGCAGCGTATCGCATACGGAGCGATGAGCGAGATCGCCGACGAAGGGAACCGCCAGTTCCGGCCGCGGCGAGGCCTTGACCGCGGCGGTGACTGTCTCCCGGTTCACGTCGGCGAATACGGTCCGGATCCCCTCGCCGACCAGGGCTTGCGCGATGGCTTTTCCGATGCCGTTGCCCGCGCCCGTGACGAGTGCCGCCTCGCGCGCAGGATCGAATGGCGTGTCGAGCAGGCTCATGTGGTCGGAACTCCCTGTAAGAAATTAGCCCCTGGGCCTTGCCGGGGCGGCTTGCGCAAGCCGCCAGCATAACACGCGATTGTTCGCCGGCTTCAACCGCCATCGTCTTGGCGGCGCCGCTCGCAAAATACTATAGTCTTGCATGACCATCGCCGAAGGCACCGAGAAGGCCCTCGAACAGCTTGCTCCGCGCGAGCCGTTCTGGTTTCGCGCGTGGCCCGAGACATCCGACGCGCAACAGCCGGATGCCGCCATTGAGCGTGACGTTTGCCGAAATTGTGAAGTAACCTCCCGTCAGGCAGGTGTTGGAAAATGACCGATTCGGCGCGAGCAAGAGAAGTCATGGAAGCCTTGAAGCTGGCGGAACGAGAGCCCGCACAAAAGGCGTTGTCGATACTGAACGGGCTCGTCGGCCTCGTGAAAGCAGACCACGAGCAGCAACTGGAACTTGAAGAGGCCCGATCCGGCGCTTTCCTTGCGATTTGCGAAGTCGGAAAGGCGCTGCACCGAGGGCAGCCGGCGGACGCCCTTTGGGGTGCAGCGATCCGTGCGACGGAGCGGTGGATCGCGCTCTCTGGATGAGCTGACGCCGCCGTGACTTTTGTGAAGTTCCTCGCATCTTTTTCCGCCGGCCGGCCGGGAGCGCGGGACAGGTGGCGGGAACTGGAACTCAGGTTCCGCAATGACGGCCTTCTGGCAATCCCGATGACAACCTGAGAGCGATCGGTCGCCTTCTCCGTAATTTCCCTGATCGGGATGATCCGGAATTTTCCGCCGGGGTACTCGCTGCTATCCTCCCGGCATGAGTTGGCTTTCCGAAAGGATGCGGCACATGGCTCAGGTGTTTTTCCATTGTACCAGCACCAAGGGCGTGTGGATCGATCGATCCGGCACCGCCATTGACGACCTGACCGAGGCACGTGAGCACGCCGCCCTCGTCGTGCAGTCGCTCATCATGGCGCCCACCCCGGAAGACTGGCGCGGCTGGGTCCTGCACGTCAGCGACGAAATCGGCGAAGAGATCTTCACCGTGCCCTTCGCCTCCCTGCTCGGCAAACCGCATTAGGAGTGCGTCATGTTAGTCACGTCATTGATGCCGCTGCTCCAGCGCCTGAATACGATCATAACGAGGTGGCACGAGCTTATCCAAACTGCCTGCAATCCCTACCGGCCCGAGCTTCATTACATGCGAGGGCCAGGCCCGAAGTGGCGCGAGAAACATCGGCGTCGTAACAAGACTGGTGCGATTTAAGGCGCGGCGCGCTGGCCGCCCATTCCCTGGATTCATGTGATTCCATCGTGACGCGCCGCAATGACGCGCTCCTCACCCTGAAGATGGCGACGGGCCCCGAACCTCTTCCTTAAGGAGGACGAAGCGCCGTCGCGAAGGGTCAGGATGAAGCCGCCGCGCGAGCGCGCGAGCACCGGGCGCACCCCTCCCCCCGAAAGCCCGGCGAGATTTTGCCCCTGGCGCAGCCGCACGCGCATTTTCCAAAAATTAATCAAATGTCCGCGTGGAAATCATTGCGACCAAAAATCGCCAAAATCTTTTTTATTCAGGTGAATTCATTTTCGCGAAGGAGAACCTCAGATGCGGATCGCCGGATTGATCTTCGTTGGTTCGATCGCCGCTCTCGTCGTCGCGGCTGCGCCGGTGGCGGCGAAGAATTCCAGCCCCAATTCCGGCGCCAATGCCAATGCGCAGAGGGTCGAGGACACGCCGGTTGCGCAGGGCTGCCACGCCTACCAGCAAGCGCCCGATGGGGCTTGGGTACAGCTGCCCTGCCAGGAGGCGGGCCCGACGTCGCAAGCGCCGACGCCACACAGGTCGGTCACGCGAACCCCGGACGAAGAGGCGCGCTGAGGGGCGTAGAGCCTGAGCCTGTCAGGTTTGTTAGACCGCGCTCGCGGGCAGGAGCGCGCGCTGAAGACCGGCGTCGCCTATGGCAGGGGCTGGACTCCCTACAAAAGGGACGAGCAGCCAGGGACGTTCGCCCTCGTCATGTCCGGGCATCTCGCCGGCATCGCCATCTGCCTGTGGCTCGCGGCGGGCTATACGCTCGACGAGTTTCTCGCGCCGTTCGGCCTTGGCGGTTTCCTTCGCTAACGATCCGGCGCTTCCGCCATCGGCTCCTTGACAGAGGTCAATGCGATTGACGGCCTTTCGCCTTTGATGGCGATGCGTGATGGGTCTGCTGACAGCCTGCAGATATCGGGAATTCGCCATGAAGAGCTTTTGTCTCGTTCTCCTGACGGCGTGCATGATGACGTGCGGCTGGAGCACGGCCGGTCATGCCCTCGATGCCGAGCAGCGCCGCGGCAAAGCTTTGCTCGAGACCCTCTGCGGACGATGTCACGCCGTGAGCGAGCGGGGCCGGAGCCCGCACGTCGACGCACCGCCGTTTCGCACATTTGGAGACAGCAAGCTCTACGACAACGATTTCGGACAACGGTTGCAGGACGGTCTGACCACCATCCATCCGGATATGCCGACTTTCCAATTCAGCCGAGCCGATGCCGAGGCCGCGGTGAACTATCTGAAATCCATTCAGGCGCATAAAAAGCCAAAATAGTGGACCGGCCTCACGGGCGCGCGTTGATGCGGCCCCTGGCTGTGCATCTCAAGCTCGCTGGCCCCCTGCCCGCCCACGCAAGCAAGAACAATCCGCCCTATCCGAGTCCGCCTGCCGTGACGCCCGTAACCATGTCGCCTATTGTATGAAATAGGGGACATTTTCCGCGACATTGGATAGCCTGTCGTGTGGGCAGAACCCCTTTCGACAAGGTGCTAAGGACGCACAAGCAAGACGAGGCGGGCCGCGCGGCGGAAGGCCGATCAGGCCCGCGTCACCTCGCCAGGAGAATACATGACCTCAGCAAGTACCGTTAATCTCGTCAGCCACCCCCTCGTGCAGCACAAACTCACGCTGATGCGCGAGCGCGATCGTTCCATCAAGGGTTTCAGGGAGCTCTTAAACGAGATCGGCATGCTGCTATGCTATGAAGTCACCCGCGACCTGCCACTCGAGATGGTCGACATCGAGACGCCGCTGATGCCGATGAAGGCGCCGATGATTGCCGGCAAGAAACTGACCTTTGCGCCGATCCTGCGCGCCGGCGTCGGCTTTCTCGACGGCATGCTCGCCCTGGTTCCATCGGCCCGCGTCGCCCATATCGGGCTCTACCGCGATCCCCAGAGCCTGCAGGCGGTCGAATATTACTTTAAGGCGCCGCACGATTTGTCGGACCGGCCGGTGATCCTGATGGATCCGATGCTGGCAACAGGCAATTCCGCCTGCGCGGCCGCTTCCCTTCTGAAAACGCGCGGCGCACGCGACATGCGCTTTGTCTGCCTGCTTGCGGCCCCCGAAGGCATCGCGCATTTCCAGAGTGAGCATCCGGACGTCCCGATCTGGACCGCCGCGGTCGACGAGAAGCTGAACGACCACGGCTATATCCTGCCGGGGCTGGGCGACGCCGGCGACCGCATGTACGGCACGAAATAATCGGGTCTCGGCCGATCTTTCGACTTGCCGCTAGTGCCGCTTGAAATACTGTACCGCGCGCTCGTGCTTTTCGGCCGCCGCGCGTGACCTGAAAGTGCCGAGATTGCGGCGCTTACCGGTCCTCGGATTGATCTTCCGGGAATAGAGCCGGTACTCACCCGATCTCAATTTACGGATCATGGGAAATTGACCTCGATTGACCAAACTCCAGCAATAATCCCGATCGCCCGTCTCGCGTTCCGGCAGCACCGTGCTCCGAAATTCATTCCTTTGCAGACTATTTGCGTGCGGTCAGGCCTATAACCGCGGACATTCCGCTGTGGGCGGGGCCTTCCCGCATCTCCCGTTCTTCTTCGACGATCCTGACGTCATGGAAATCGCCGAAAGCGTCTTCCAGCATCTGGCGCGTATAGAGATTTTCGATCTTCTTCGGTCCGCCGGTATTGAATTGCAATTGCCGTGGCGTGTAGCCCTGCAAGATGAAAAGCCCACCCGGCTTCAGGGTATTGTGAACGCCTCGCCACTTTTTGAGACGCTCAGCCGGAGAGCTGAACTGCGTGAATATATCGATGACGACATCGAAAGCGTCGGTGGGATAGCTCCATGAATGGATGTCCGCCCTGACAAGACTGATGCTGGCGCCCCGCTCTTTTGCGAGCGATGTCGCCTTGAGTTGCGCCGATTCGGAAAAATCGAGACAAACGACGTTCAACCCCTGCTCGGCCAGCCAGACGCCGTTGCGCCCCTCGCCGTCGGCAATCGCAAGCGCCTTGCCCGACGCCGGCAGAAGCTCCCTGCAGGATCGCAGGAAATAGTTCGGCTCCTTGCCAAAAATGAATTCAGGAACGCTGTAGCGGCTTTCCCAGGTATCCTGCTCGCTCATGCGGCTACGGGTCCTTTGCGCGACCGCCATCCCGACATTCCAGCCGCGTAATGGCGCACATCCTGCACGCCGGCACCCTTCATCTTCTTCAGGGCGGCAGCAGACCGCCCGCCTGCCTGACAGATCAGCACGACCTGCCGTCCCTTGGGCACCTGCCCGGGATCGAATTTCGACAAGGGAAGATTGATAGCGCCCGGGATGTGCCCGCCGGCATATTCGTGCGGTTCACGCACATCTACCACTGTGTATTCCTCACTTCGGTGTTCGCGCAGCAATTCCTCGTGTTCGATGACCGAAGTGCTGGCCGTATTCATGAACTTTCCCAAAATCCGCGACAACATTGGTCTTCCTTTCCTGTTTCCAGGCCTTCATGGCTTGCCCTGCGGCGCGAACTGCTGGTCGCTGAAGGGCGAGACATCCGGCACGCGCATGACGATATAGCCGCGCCCGATCGATTGATGGCAGGCGTTGCATCCACTCGTCAATTCGCCATAGGCCTTGGCGAATTTTTTGGAATCTTTCGCCTCGATGACATCCGAGACCGACTGAACCGGCTGGGCCATCGTCGTGACATTGTTCACGGGGATACCCTGATAGAGCGAGGCGGCCTCCACCAGGCTCGCCTTGAGCTGGCGCAGCTCGTAAGCCGCGAGCTCCCAGTTTGCCGACTTGCCGGCGAACCACAGCTTGATGTGCCGCGACTGCGCCGCGTTCATGATATCGCCAAGCCGCGGCACGTAGGGTTCCGAGGGCGGCAGGTTGACCCCGGACTGCGCCGCGGCCACCAGCGGAGCAGCGCAAACCATCAGCACCACCAACCCACGCCATCTCATCTCGATGCTCCTTACCTGAGGTATGATCGCGCTGACGATGGCCTGCGCGAAATTGCCGGAAAACTAGCGGCTTCTGCTGCCAAGCACCTTGCGTTTGATCAAGGCGAGCAATTCGGTGTTATGCGTGCTTTCCCAAGCAGGGTTCCAGCCCGGAGTCGCGCAGCGCCGGCGCCACCTCCGCCGAAGCGAGAAATCGCAACAGCCTGTCGGATTGATCGACCTTCTTCGACGCCGCCAGGCGTCCTGCGGAAAATACCGCGGGGCTTTGCAGGTGAAACGGGATGGGGCCCACGATCTCGATATCCGCGACCTGCTTCAGCTCGCTGATCTGCTGGACCGCCAGGTCCGCCTCGCCGGACACCAGCCGCTCCGCGGTAAAACCCTGGGGAACGATCGTGGCGCGGGCATTGATCTCCGCAGCAATTCCCATTTGCGCGATCAGATGTGCGAAGAAAATACCACTGGCGCCGAGACCCGAATAGGCGATTGATCGTGCGCCCAGCAGCGTGGCGCGCAGCGCCGCCTCGGTCGCAATGTCGGGATGAGGCTCGCCGCCCTTCACCGCGAGGCCGACAAAGGAGCGCGCGAGATCGACGCAGCTTTCCGCAACCACGCTTCCTTTTGCAGCAAGTCCGGCAAGCCCCTCGCTGGTCAGAATGACGACGTCGGCGGCCTCGCCGTCACGCAGGCGGTCGAGCAGCCGCAGCGTCGGCGCGAAATCGGCATCGATGCGCGCGCCGCCTGCTGTCTCATATTTCCCCGCAAGGCTTCGGACCGCCCCCATCAGGGCGAGCGTCGAAAGCAGGCGCACCGTATTCTCCATCCCTGATCCCCGCACGCGTCGCAACGGCCGTCGCTTCTAGCACGGCAGCAGGCCCAAAACGCAATGATCCGCCAAAGCTTGCGCCTTGGCGGACCAGGTTGCGGTAACGGAGATTCCCAAGGACCACAAAATGGTCCGGGACGGATGTCGAACGGCTTACGCGGCAGCCGCCTTGGCGGCCAGCGGAACGGAAGCGATCGTCTTCAGGATCTGGGAAGCGATCTGGTAGGGATCGCCTTGCGAGTTCGGGCGGCGATCTTCCAGATAGCCCTTGTAGCTGTTGTTGACGAAGCTGTGGGGCACGCGAATCGAGGCGCCGCGGTCCGCAACACCGTAGCTGAAGGTGTCGATCGAGGCGGTCTCGTGCTTGCCGGTCAGGCGCATGTGGTTGTCCGGTCCGTAAACGGCGATGTGCTCGGCGCGGTTCGCCTTGAAGGCTTCCATGAGCTTCTCGAAATATTCCTTGCCGCCGACCTCACGCATATACTTGGTGGAAAAGTTGGCGTGCATGCCAGAGCCGTTCCAGTCGGTATCGCCGAGCGGTTTGCAGTGGAATTCGATATCAACGCCGTACTTCTCGGTCAGGCGCAGCATCAAATAGCGGGCCATCCACATTTCGTCGGCCGCGCGCTTGCTGCCCTTGCCGAAAATCTGGAATTCCCACTGGCCCTTGGCGACTTCGGCGTTGATGCCCTCATGGTTGATGCCGGCGGCAAGGCAGAGGTCGAGATGCTCTTCCACCATCTTGCGGGCGACGTCGCCGACGTTCTTGTAGCCAACGCCGGTATAGTAGGGTCCTTGCGGCGCGGGATAACCACTCGCCGGGAAGCCGAGCGGACGGCCGTCCTTGTAGAAGAAATATTCCTGCTCGAAGCCGAACCATGCGCCTTCATCGTCGAGAATGGTAGCGCGCTTGTTCGACGGATGCGGAGTCTTGCCGTCCGGCATCATGACTTCGCACATCACCAGCGCGCCATTGGTGCGCGCGCCATCGGGGTACACCGCGACCGGCTTCAGCACGCAATCCGAACTGTGGCCCTCGGCCTGCATGGTCGAACTTCCGTCGAAGCCCCAAAGCGGCAGCTGCTCCAGCGTCGGAAATACTTCGAATTCCTTGATCTGCGTTTTGCCGCGCAAATTCGGTGTCGGCGAGTATCCGTCGAGCCAAATGTACTCGAGCTTATACTTTGTCATTGAGCCTCTCATGATTTGACGATGCGAAAGGTGTGAAACCGAAGCCTCTTGGTCACCACACGCGCGTACCCGGCCACCATCGGCCGGGTATTACCAAGCAATTAAAGTGCCAAATCGCTGCATTGCGGAAGGGCCGGCGGGATTGGAAAACGCCCTGGGTCTCACCGACTTCCGGTCGCTTCGGGTGCGGCAAAGGCGCGCGGGTGAAGTTGCCGGTGGGCGCAGGGACGATGTGACTTGTGCCCAAACGACGCCTGTTTCCGCGGCAGTCCGCGGCTGTCTCCCATGCCCCGATTAATGGCGTGGCAGCCGCCGGCAATATTCCGCAAGAAGACGCGGCCCTCTCCGCAACCTTGGCGATCGCTCGTGCGTTAGTCAGCCTGCGCGTGCCTTGCAGGAGGCAAAGGCCGACTTGCCTATATTTTGTTCATAAAATGATTTCTCTTTGATCAAGTTGCACGGCCGGCGTGCAGGACCGATATCGACTTTTCAGTAACCACTCGCGAACGAGTTGGGCGCAGCATGAGTCAAAGCGCCGCCGACAAATGGAGATGCCAATGAACACGAGCTTGAATCACGGGTCCGCCAAGATCTACCAATTCCCCGCCGGGGGCCGCGCGGCTCTCGGCGGACGTCGTCAGGAGGAAGCCAAGGCCGCGATCGATCCCGACTCATGGCGCGTCAGCGAAGCTGCGTGCGGTGGCAGCTGGTATCACGAAGCGGCTATCGAGGAATCCAAACCGGCGCGTGAGCGCTGATGCCAAATGCGGGCTCGTTTCCGATGCACCGGAAGTCGCCGATGCGATATCAATTGCGAAGGGTCGGAACGAAAAGGTTTCGGCCCTTTTTCATGTCAGCTCGCACGCGGTTACCGGCCGTTTGACGTGCCGGATCGTGGCGCCAGCCCTCGTGATCACCAGGGTCACGCCGCCGCCGGAATAGCGTGCGCCGGATAAGGCCAGACGCTTCTTCAGCGTCACCGCCCTTCCATCAATCTGCAAATGCGCGCGCGAATCGTACTGGTAAAAGCCGACGATGAACCGGGTGCCGTCGGCGCAACGGTAGCTCTCGAATGTCTGCGCCAGCGCGGCCGACGGGCCGGTCACCGCGCCCGCAACAAAAAGTGCCGCGCCGAAAATGGCGGTCTTGTACCCAGTCATGTTCGCCCCCCGGGCGCATTCTCCCCCCGCGGTTCAGGCCCGCAGGACGCGCTGTGCAATACCCGCCTGAGAGGCGGGTGTATAGCCCGGACCGGAGCGGGCCAATCGCCGGGGAAAAGCCGCTTCGGGGAAACCGAAGGGCCGCTTACGCCGCCGCTTCCAGCTCGGCGTCGAGATCGGCAATGACGTCCTCGAAGGCGGAGATCGCCTGCTGAACCGCTGCGATCTGTATCAATTCCCAGCCGCCGACCGGGCCGTTGCGGTTCTGCAGCGCGACAACCAAATCCCGCCGCTGCTCCTTGAGCTGCACAAGCGGCAAACCGTGGTCAGGCAAATGTCTCATCATGGTATTTCCAGCCCCTCGATCGAACGACGCACAACTATAGGCTGGCCAGTTCTGCATTCCGCTTACAAAACTCAAGCAAATTTTAGCGATCGGCGGGGCCGTGCCTCGAACAACCCACGCCCCTACCGGGGGCGCCTTTATGATCGCTTCGCCGAGCGCATTCCCATCAGCAGCGCGTTCCAGTCGCTCCGGCCGCCAAAAAATAGTAGCATTGCAAATGAATTTCGCCTGACGGTAGCGTGGACAAATCCAGCTTGGCCCGGAGACCAATCATGGACGGAAAAGTCATTGTCGTGACCGGTGCCTCAGGCGCACTCGGCAAGGTCGTCGCGACATCGGCGCTGGCGCGGGGTGCGCGCCTTGCCTGCGTGGACCACGCAGCATCGCCAGAAGCGGCAACACCCAACCGGATCGAACTCGGCGGCGTCGATCTGACCGACGCAGCCCGGGCCAGGGCGGCAATCGATGCGGCGGCATCGCATTTCGGCAGGCTCGATGCGCTGGTCAATATCGCCGGCGGCTTTGCGTTCGAGACAATTGCCGAGGGTGATTCAAAAACCTGGCAGCGCATGTACGCGCTCAACGTGCTGACTGCACTGAACGCGTCGCGAGCGGCGATCCCGCATCTTGCCGCATCCGGCGCCGGGCGAATCGTCAATGTCGGCGCGATGGGCGCGCTGCAGGCAGGCTCCGGCATGGGCCCCTACGCGGCGTCGAAAGCGGGGGTGCATCGCCTCACCGAGGCGCTCGCTGCCGAATGGAAGGGCAAGATCACGGTCAATGCGGTCCTGCCATCGACCATCGACACCGCGGCCAACCGCGCCAGCATGCCGAACGCGGATTTCGGGAAATGGGTGACGCCGGAAGAACTGGCGAACGTGATCCTGTTTCTCGCAAGCGATGCGGCAAGCGCTGTCACCGGCGCGCTGCTTCCGGTAAGCGGTCGGGTCTAGGGCTTTCGGCTCCAAGGCGTCCTTCGCCGGAGAAGGTTTCTAGTCCGGAACCAGCAGCCGCAGCTTCGACTTGAATCGGATGCTCTGCTTGCCGGCGAGCGCAATGCCGTCGCTCTCCGCGGAGTCATCGGTATAGGTTCCGGTGAAACCGATCGTCACGACCTTGCGCTCCCAAACCGGCCGCTCGCCGAAGGTCGGGGAATGCTCCTGGTTGGTCACCTCGCCCTTCCACTTGCCGTCCGCCGCCGTGTAGGTGCCGTAGGCATAGAAGAACGAGTCGCCTCCGCGCAGCGTGCCGTCACGCACCACCATGACCCCCTGATTGCCGCCCTTGATCCCGTCAAGCATTTCCACGGTGATATGGTAGAGGCCGTTTCTGATCATCGCGCCCGCCGTCTGGTCCCGGGGAAAGGATAGCCGTACCACGCCTGCCTGATCAAATCACACCGCATGCGCTGGCTGCGATACGGGATAAACTCCGGCGGTGAGTCGCAAGCCACGGCACCGGGAGTCCCCTTGGAAACCGCGCTTTATCTGCCCGTCAAACATTTCCTCGAGAAGCTCGGCTTCACGGTCAAGGGTGAAGTCGGCGGCTGCGACCTCGTCGCGCTGAGCGGCGATGATCCTCCCATCGTGGTCATCGGCGAACTAAAGCTGTCCTTCAACCTCGAACTGGTGTTGCAGGCGGTCGATCGTGCGGCCGCCTGCGACGAGGTCTGGCTCGCCGCCAGACTGTCCGAACGCGGCAAGGGACGGGAGAGCGACGCGCGCTATCGTAATCTCTGCCGCCGGCTCGGTTTTGGCATGCTTGCGGTCACCAGGTCGGGGGATGTCGAGGTGATCGTCACGCCGCCAACGACCAGTCCGCGCCGCAACCCGAAGAAACGTTCGCGTCTCGTCGCCGAACATCGGCGACGCAAGGGCGACCCGGCGCTGGGCGGCAGCACGCGCGCTCCGATCATGACGGCATACCGCCAGCAAGCGCTGGCCTGCGCGATGGCGCTGTCGCAGGGGCCGAGGCGGGTGCGCGACCTCAAGCCCGAGATTCCCGACGCACCGAAAATTCTGCTGCACAACGTCTATGGCTGGTTCGATCGCGCCGAGCGCGGCATCTACCTGTTGACCGATGCCGGACGCGCTGCCCTCAAGCGCTGGCCGCAGCAGCCGATCGACTTTGCAGGCGCCGGCGATGCAGTCCCCTGAGATGCCGGAATTCGAGAACGAAAGATCTCTGAATCGGAAGACGCATAGCTGGATTGCCACATCAATTTCATATTGCAATGCAACATAATGGTCCCTAGATAGGCCCTATCAGAAGAGAGGCCGCGATGAGCCAGGACTGGAACACGAAATATGGGCCGCGGCGCGTGCGACGCGATCCGCCGACGCTGGAGGAGGCCATCTTCGCAGCGGCGGGTATCACCGACGATCAGACTGAACAGGCGGAAATCGCCGCGTCCCTGATGGGATTGCCGATCGAATCCGTCACGGCCGAAGTGAGGAAGGCCAGCCGCGCCACTGCGCGTTCGTCAACGCGCGTGATTGCCGGCGAACAGGGCGCGCAGCGCTCGGTCGTGGTCGAGCGCCGGGTTGTCAGGCGATTCGGCAACGACAAGCGGACGGGCACCTGAAACGCCCGTTCGGCGCGTGAATGCGATCGGCGCCCGCGCGGCCAGCATGGCAGCGCGCCAGCTGCCGCGCTTCAGGCGGTTCGTCCCCAGCCGTACATTCTCAGCAGAAGCTTCCAGTATTCGCGATTGAAGCTGACCATCGCGCGTGCGGCATCGAACGGCGTGGCCATCACAAGCCGCGCTGGTTCAGGCTGTGGTTGCTGCCTGAGGTCGATGCTGCCAGTGGATTCGCCGTGGCGGAATGTCAGATGCGCGCCGAACTTGTTGGCGAGGCTGCGCATGGCCTCATTTTGCGCGCCCGTGGTAATCCGCAGGAAGCGGTAACCCTTGGCTCGCGCTTCCGCGATCACTTTTCGGAACAATGTGCTGCCGACACCCTGCCGGCGCAGGCCTGCCTCTACGCTGAAAGCGATCTCCGGCTGTGAATCCGGGGATTGATCCGGCGGATGCAGTTCGGCAGCACCCCGCACCACCCCATCTTCGACATAAGCAATGACAATGGTGCCGTCGCTTGCACATTTGGCGGCATAGCGTTCGATGAAACCATCATCCATGAAACCGTGGAACCGGTCATGGCGGCTTTCCCGATCAAGCCGCAACAGATGATCGCGCAGCAGCGGCAATTCTTCGTGCCGACTCAGCGTTCGTACAGTGCCCTTGGCAGCCGTCGGACGGAGAATGTCTTGGTAGCTCACATCAAATCTCCTCTTGGATAGCCCTCGAGGAGGCGTCGAATCCCTAGGACACTTATATTGTGCATCGCAGCATGAAATTCAAGAGCTGATTCCAGCCTCAATCACGGCAGAGGGTCGCGACATAACAATTTGATATCATTTGGTAATTTGTCAGAGCACCATCTGCGTCTGGGTCACGACCGCGACCAGCTTTCCCTCCTCGGTTTCCAGCCTTGTCTGCCAGACTTGGGTACGCCGCCCGCGATGCACCGGGGTCGCGGTGGCGATCACCGTCGATCCCTCCTTGGCGCCACCGATGAAATTGGTCTTGCTCTCGATGGTGGTGGTGCCCCTGGCATCCTCCGGCAGATTGATCACGGTCGCCGCAGCACCAACCGAATCCGCCAAGGCCATTACCGCACCGCCATGAATCATATGGTTGAGCGTACAGAGGTCTGGGCGGACCAGCATCCGCGCGACCACGCGATCCCTTTCGGCTTCGGTGAAGACGACGCCTTTCAATTCGGCAAAGGGCATTTTCATCGAATTGACTTTTTCAAGCGGCGTCATCTTGCAATGCTCCAGCAATCCCGGGGCGCGGCCAAGTCTACGCAGCCTGCGCACTGCAGACTATGCCTGGCAATGACTTCGCCGGTAATGGCCGCGCTGGCAACCCGCCCGATATTCTGCATATCGTCCGTCCATGCGCCAATTCCCTCCCCGCCGGATCGTCTGTCTCACCGAAGAGACCGTGGAGACGCTTTACCTGCTTGGCGAGCAGGACCGAATTGTCGGAGTATCCGGCTACGCAGTGCGGCCCCCGCAGGTGAGGCGCGAGAAGCCGCGGGTATCGGCATTTATCTCTGCCGACATTCCGAAGATCCTCAAGCTCGAACCGGACCTCGTTCTCGCCTTCTCGGATCTGCAGGCCGACATCGTCTCCGATCTGGCTCGTGCCGGAGTCGCCGTCCATCTCTTCAACCAGCGCGACATTGCGGGCATCCTGGCGATGATCCGCACGCTGGGCGCGCTGGTCGGCGCCGCCGACCGCGCCGATCGCCTCGCCTCCGGCTATGAGAAGCGCCTTGCCGGCATCGCGTCGGCTCCCCGGCCCTCACCAAAACCAAAGGTCTATTTCGAAGAGTGGGACGATCCCCTGATCAGCGGAATCGGCTGGGTGTCCGAACTGATCGAGATCGCCGGTGGCGAAGACATCCTGCCGGATTTGCGATTCCAGCAGGCGGCGAAAGACCGGATCATTTCGCCCGATCTCGTGCGTGCCGCCGCACCCGACCTCATTCTGGCCTCCTGGTGCGGCAAGAAAGTGGTTCCGGACAAAATCAGGCAGCGGCCCGGATGGAACGAAATTCCGGCCGTCCGCAACGATCGAATCGTGGAGATCAAATCTCCGCTGATCCTGCAGCCCGGTCCTGCGGCACTCACCGACGGCCTTGACGCGATCGTCGCGGCACTATGGCCCGGTACTATACCTTCTCCACCCCACACCATTCGGCGATGAACAGCGCGGTGGCCTTGGTCGATTTTCGCAGCGAGTGCAGATCGACATATTCGTTGAAGCCATGCATCGCGGCCCCGCTGGCCCCGAAGCACAGGCTCGGTATGTTGTAGTTCAGCCCATAGAACCGCGTGTCGGTGAGCGCGGTGAAGACGAGATCCTGCACCGCGCCGCCATAGACCGCGCTATAGGCTTTGCCAAAAGCAGTTTCCGCCGCGGTGGAATCCTTCAGTTCATAACCTTCCGACAGAAACCCGGACCACTCCACGTCCGGCGGGTTGTTGGAAAGGAAGCGATGATCGCGCGCCGCCGCCGCAACGTGGCTGAGAATCTCGGCCTGGCAGTCGGCAACCGACCAGCCCGGCAGGATCGCGATCCGGCAATCGACATCGCACCAGGCCGGCACGCTGGAAGCCCAGTCGCCGCCTTTGATGATACCGGGGTTGAAATTGATCGGATGGGTGACCGCCTTGAAGTGGCGATCGCTTTTCGCGCGCTTGTTCCATTCGGCCTCGAGTTTTTGCAGCGAGTGAATGAGATGGTAGGCCGCGGTGATCGCATTGGAGCCTGAGCCTGCCTCGAACACATGCACGGGATGGCCGCGCACCTTCAGCCGAAACCAGATCACGCCGACCTGCGAGCGCACCATCTTGCCCGAGGTCGGCTCGGGAATGAAACAGGCTTCGGCGCGATAGCCTCGCTGCAAGGTCGAGAGCGCGCCGACGCCGGTGCTTTCCTCCTCGATCACGGACTGGAAGTGGATCCGTGCCGTCGGCCGAAGGCCGGCGGCCCTGATCGCGTCGAGTGCGTAGAGCGCACCGATAGTGCCCGATTTCATGTCGCAGGCGCCGCGGCCATACATCTTGCCGTCTTTCACGACCGGCGAAAACGGCGGCGTCTCCCACATCTCGAGCGGTCCGGTCGGCACGACGTCGCAATGCCCCTGCAGGATCAGCGATTTGCCGATAGCGCGCGCAGGCCGGTAGGTGCCGACCACCGTGCGGGCCTTCGAGAAATCATGCTCGATCTGTCCGAAACCACGCAAATCCCTGAGGTCGTCGACATCGATATGCCAGTCGTCGACCTCGTAACCGCGCTCGCGCAAGAGATCGCCGATCATGTCCTGGCACGGTCCCTCCGCGCCGCGGGTCGATGGTATCGCGACAAAATCCCGCGTGGTCGCAAGCTGGGCGTCGAAACTGGCGTCGACCGCATCGAGGATTTTCCGCCTGGTATCGCTTGCGTTCATTGCTTCACGTTCCTGTTGTCGCTTTCAGAATTGCAGCCGCGCCAATACACTTCGCGACGGGGCTTCACACCCCATGGAAAGACGAATGGCCGGTAACCGCAATATTCTGTTTCTCATCATCGGCGCACTGATCGTGGCAGTCGGCGTGCTCGGCTACAATCTTTACCAGACAAAAAAGCAACCGGAAGGCCTGCAGATCAATGTCGGCCCGAGCGGACTGAAGATACAAAACAAGTGACACAGCATGCGCCGATCGTGAAAGTGTCACCCGACAAGCGTCGTTCGTTGGGGGCGATCTCTTTTCTGATCCTGGGCGGCTGCGGATTGTCCGTGCTCGCTGCGACGGCGCTGGCACAACAGATTTCGCGCGAGCAGGACATTGGCGAGTTGCGACTCGGGCAACGCATCAAGGTCGATGACGGAACCTGCCCCGCCGGCCAGATCAAGGAGGTTTCCGGCACCAGGATGACCCCCACGGGGATCATCCGGACGCAGAAGTGCATCCCGCGTCTGGGACCCAAGCAGAGATAGGCGTGTGCGAGATGGCCGCGGCGCCGATGCTCGCAAAGATGGAAGGCTTGCGGGAGGCGAACCTATTTCGATGGCTCGAACATGCACTGCAGCGTCGGCTTGGCAACCTTTGTGAAGGTTTCGCCGATCTCGGATCGTTTGGATGCCGGCACCCAATCGGTTTCGATGGTGGGCACGCCAGTCTCGCTGATCCCGCGCAGCAGCGCCGAACGCAAGTCCTCGTCTTCGACGGCGGCGGCGGCGTAGTCGTGAAGGCAACCGCACACGGATTCGGGATGCTCCCACCGCCCCACCATATGGGGCGCGCACAAGCGCACGAACTCTCCGCGCGGATCGGGCAGTTTCGTCGACGATCGCATGTCGGCTCGCGCTGGACCGCCCAGAACGAAGCACGCAAACATCACCACCGAACAGGTTCGAAAAAACATACCAGGCCTTGCATGCAAGGTTGCGCTAGCCCCGCCTAGCGGGCTGCAACAACAAGATGGGGCGCCGCAGTGACGATCGGCGAGCTGTTATAGGCGAATGTGCCGATACCCGGCAGGTTGCTATCCGGCGAGCCGGCCAGTGTTGGACCTGCCAGGACAAAGGCGCAGACGAGGACAAAGCTGAGAGTTCGCATTTTGACTGTCTCCGGTTCTTCTTCGCCGGCTGTCCGCCGTTCTTGTTGGCGCACTTGGTAACCATCCGCCGTTTCCGGAGTTCTGCGTCAAAACCGAAAATGGTTTCGTCGAGCGGAAGAATTGTTTCGTCGCGGTAGCCCAACGAAACAGAAGTACGAAAAATTCAATGATTTCAATAGCATTCGTCGTTCATTGGGCTAGCTCCTGTCGTTCATTGGCCGATTGACGACGGTTCCCAAGTGCCGAGTCGGCATCCCCGGCAACCCTTGGCAATGAACCAAAACCTGCGCCGGCTTACTCTTTCAGAACGCGTGCAACTTCTATCGGGGTTGCGCGTTGGTACGGACTCCAAAACCAGGGACAATGTCGTGGCCAGGGACAACGTCGGCAGCATCGATGTTGGCAGGGGCCTGGCCCGCAAATCCGGTAGGAGGACGGTTGAAGGTTTGGCTGTGTCTGAGGGCTTCCCTGAGCTACGGATCGACGGCCGAGGCGCACCCGGGGCGGACGGCGTGAGGGTTTGCGGCGCCATGTCATTGCAGCACGGCGAAGGTGGCGGAGGAAATGTATCGGCGCCGCAAAAATTCGTTCGCCTGGTGGGTTGCCGTGACCCAAATGCGCGGACCGGGTCGGTCCAGACCGGGCCTTGGGTTCGCCCGCGGCCGGCTCCCGCGAAGCGCTAGCGTAGGCTTAACCCGCGCGACGTGTGGTTACAGGATGAAGAAGACGTGTGGCTACTGGATGAACTCGCCGCATTTCTGGACTGCCGAATCCGCGGATCCCCAGGGCATGATGGGTACCGAGGAGGTCGAATTCTTGGGCGACCCTTCGATCAGTCTGTCCGAATACACCATGTAGACCAGTACGTTCCGCTTCGCGTCACAACCGCGCACGATTTGCATCTTCTTGAAGAAGAGCGAGCGCCGCTTTCGAAACATATCGTCGCCCTGCTCCATCTTGTTCTTGAAATGAATTGGCCCGATCTGGCGGCAAGCCAGGGAAATGTCCGAGACTTCCTCGGCAAGCCCCAGCCAGCCTTTGACGCCACCCCTCTCGGGCACCGTGAAATGACAGGCCACCCCCTCTACCTCCGGATCGTCGATGCCATAGGTCGCAAGCTTGTCGTTCGGGCTGAGCCATTTGAAGACCGTCGAGCGACGGAAGATCAGGTCCGGTTCGTCGGCCGCCAAAGCGGGCGAACCTGACCACAACGCCAGTACCAGCGCGAACAAGGCCCGGCGTCCCCATCGCGCGTCACATTGGATTGTGGCTTGGCGTGTCATGGATTATCTCCGTTTGCGAGTTCCATGCATGTAGGCGCTGGGAGCTTTGACGGGAAGCCTGCTGGCACCAGGCGCTGTCCGCCCTTTAACCGTATGTGAGGCTTTTTTGTTACGCTTTCGCCCAAAATCGCCGGTACCAGAAGGGGGGCGCTGGTGAACGCGTATCTCGTCTGCAACACTAAATCTCGATGACTGGGATTCGAGCATGAAACGCGTGAACGGGCATGGGATCGTCGTTGTGGCCGAGCTGATTTGGCGAATGGCCATTTTGGCCGCGGCTGGAGTGATTGGCGTCACGTCGCAGGCGGAAGCCGCAATCTTCTACTGGCAGAATTCCGACCCGGGCTTTTCGCAACCCGGGCCGACAATTCCCCAGCGGCGGCAACGAGTTCGCCATCATCCGGATAAGAAGGCCGGGGTTGCCGAGGCGGAGTCGGCCAAGCCGCAGGCACCGCTGATCATCTCGATCTCGATCGCCGAGCAAAAGATGAGGATTTACGACGCCAACGGGGCCTTCGCGGAAACCCCGGTTTCCACCGGCATGCCGGGCCACCCGACGCCGATGGGCGTCTTCAGCGTGATCCAGAAGCACAAATTCCATCATTCCAACATCTATAGCGGCGCGCCCATGCCCTATATGCAACGGATCACATGGTCTGGCGTGGCCATCCATGCCGGCGTACTGCCCGGCCATCCGGCTTCGCACGGCTGCATCCGCATGCCCATGGCTTTTGCCATGAAGATGTGGAACTGGACCAAGATGGGCGCGCGCGTCGTCATAACGCCCGGCGAGATCACTCCCGCCGACTTCTCTCATCCGCTTCTGGCGACGTTGAAGGTCCCGCCCCTTCCGATCGTGCCCGACGAACCGAAGCTCGATGCACCGGCGGCAAAACTCGACAAGGCGGCGGATGCCGAGAAAGACGCCAAATCCGGGATTGCGGAGACGCGCGCAGAACTGCGACCGACCGTCGGGCACGATGACGGTGCAAGGGCTGCGGCGGAGGCGCTACAGACTTCCCTGCCGTCCCAGACCCGGACCGCAGATGCCAGCAACGCCTTGCCGACAAGCGGTCCTTCGGTCACGATGTCCGACGCAGCGTCCACCAGCGGCAGCGCACCACCGGCCGAGCAAGCCAATTCCGGCAAGGCCGGCGATTCATCGAAGACCGATCCCACGACGCAAGCGAAGCCCGAATCCGCGCGATCGGAGTCCGCGCAATCGGAGCCTTCGAAATCAGGGGCTGAACCGAAAACCGCCGGGCATGACGAGGTCGCTGCCTCCGTCGATAAATCAGCCGATGAAAAATCCGCCGAAGCCAAATCGTCCGAAATCGCCCCCGCCGAGACCAAGCCGGCTGGGCCCGCAGGCGGCGAGGCAGTAAAGGTCGACACCGTAGCGAGCGAAGCGATCAAGGCCGAGGCGGAGAAGGTCCAAGCCGGAGCAGACGACGTCAGGATTGAGCCACCGAAGGCTGATGCTCCCAAATCGAGCGAAAAGCCCGACGAGAACGCCAAGGCGGTGGCAACGCCGGCCGCACTCCCGCAACCGAAGAAGGATCAGACCCGCCCGATCGACGCAGTGAAAGGCGCCGCCGCAAAGGCCGACCCGGCGGCAGCGCCCAGGCGCAGCGGCCAGATCGCGGCATTCGTCAGCCGCAAGGATTCAAAGCTATATGTCCGGCAGAATTTCGCTCCGCTGTTCGACGTCCCCGTGACCATCGCGCCAAGCGACAGGCCGCTCGGAACGCATGTGTTCACCGCACAGGTCGATAAGGCAGATGCCAATGTTCTGCACTGGTCGGTGGTCTCGCTCCCCGCGCCAACCAGGCACGCCGATCGCCGCGACGAAGACGAGCGCAGTTCGCGCAGGCGCAAGATCGCCGGTACAGGCCCGATCGAGGTGAAGCCGTTGCCGGCACCGGACAGTCCCAATGAAGCCCTGGATCGTCTCAACCTCCCCGCAGACGCCATGGCAAGAATTTTCGAGGCGCTTTCGACAGGCGGATCGATCATCGTTTCGGATCAGGGCATCGCCGCCGGCGAAACCGGCGAAGGAACGGATTTCATCGTTTCGCTGCGTTAGTCGTCCGCGGAAGTGACTGTCCGTTCCAGCCGCCGGTCGCTTTGGGCAGGAGGCTGGGCTAAAAGACCCGCCGGCATGGACCAATCTCCCACCCGGGCCCCGACGGCCCAACCGCAGATCCGCGCGGCGCGAGATGCCTTCGACGGACTGACATTTCTCGGCTGGCGCTGGGGGCTGATAGCGATCGTCGCCGGCATGGCGGCCTCGTTCCTGTTGTTCGGCTACGCGCTGATTTACTGGCGCAACGCCGACATGGATTTCATGGTGATCTACAACGCGCTCGTCCTCAACGACGGCAAGCCGCAGTTGTTCTTCGATCACACCGGTTACATCACCATCCTGTCGGTGAAGGTCTGGTTTGAGCTGCTGCATGGACTTGGCCTGCTCGACGGCTATTCGCTGTCCACGATTCCGCCCGCCTCCGACCCCATGGCCTTCGACGCCGCCATGACGGCTGCCGTTCGCGCCGGCCGCGTTCTCGCCTTTCTGGTCGCGACCGGGTGCGTGCTGGTTTTTGCCGCGCTGCTGCGGGCCATCGTGCGCGACTGGCGCGTGGCTCTGATCGCAGCCTTTGCGTTCGCCTTCTCCGGCGGCGTGGCCGTTCATTCGCGCATTTTGCGGAGCGAACTCGTCGCGGCGTGTCCCGTCATCTTTGCGCTGCTGATCCTGATCGTAATCGGGCGCCGCGCCAATCTTGCCCGTCCCGCAGGGATGGCGGTTGCGGCGGCTCTTTGCATGCTTGGTCTCGAGAACAAGGTGCAGGTGATCCTGCTGATCGGCGCACTGCCGGTGCTGGTGTTGCCGTTCGGAGGCGAGGAAAGCGCCAGCGTTTCGTTCTGGCGTGATACGCGATCGGGCTGGCCGGCGGCGATCATCGCGGCAGTCGCAGCACTGGCGGCGGCCTGGGTTGCGTGGCCGCTTGTCAATACAGGCTTCGATCGGGCGCTGCTGGATGCTGCGCAGTTCCATGCAGTGCTGCTCGGCCGCTTCGGCGTCTATCAGGCCGCGCTGCTAGTCCTGATCGGGTGCAGCATGATCACCTATGCCGTCATCTGGCGCGTCAGCGCGGCCGAAACGCTGGCCTCGATGTGCGCCATCGCAATCGGCGCGTCGGTTGCGTTGCTCGCGCTCAACATCGAATACAACGCCAGCAATGTGATCGCAGTGTTCAATCCGCTGGAAAAAATGTTGACCTTTGCGGATGCGAACACAGCAGCAGCGGCGAGCGGATCCAGTCCGTCGGGAATCCTGTGGCTCCTGCTCGAGGGGGTGGCATCGGTTCTTGCGCGCTACAGCTTTGTGCTGCACTCCTCGCCGCGTCCGACCGTATTTCTCACCTGGCTGATCGTGCCCGGCATCATCTTAGCGTGGTCACGCGGCGAAAAGCAGGCGGCGATCCAGGCCCTGTTGCTGCTGTTGGCCGCCATCGGAATCGACACATTGGGCGTGCGGCGCGGATTGAAATCCGAATATTTCATCTTCACCGATCCCCTGATCATCCTCGCCGGCGCGATTCTGCTCGATCACCTCGCGGAACTGCGATTTCATAAATGGGCCTATCCAGTCGCGATGGTTCTGTTCGGATTGCAAATTGCGGTTGGCCAGGCCGAGCCGATCAAATACGCCTTCATGCGCAGGGGGCCGGAATCGATATGTGAGTGGAACCGTCACTACCTTCCGCTGCTGCCGCTGCCCTGGTGTCCTGCGGTCCGCTCATAACGGCTTGTTGAAAGCACCCGCGCACCGCAAACCGCCGTAACAGGCGCTGATGCCCATCCCTTGTAAAGATGGGCCGCCAAAGCGCGGCCGAAGGATGTTCCACGCTGGAACTTCCACAAATATCTGATCGGCCGCGACGGCTATATCGCGGAAGTCTTTCCCGAAACCGTCGAGCCGCTGGATACGAGGGTCAGGACCGCAATTGCGCGGCTGCTCGTCGTCTCCGGACGCAACGCGTCGAGACTCAGGCCTCCCCGGAATTAACCGGTTCGACCGACAAATCCACCTGCGGCGAAAAAGCCGTTGCCGTGGCCGCGCCGGTCCAACTAGGCTATGATGATTGGGGCAGGAAATCCGCTCTGGCGACGGCAAAATCGCCGCGACCGGGCGCGCGATCACGGTAAAGGGATACAAGATGCGTATTGCGGCAGGTTTGATCTTTGCAGGCGCGGTTTCGCTGTGCACGACGGGCGCAGCGTGGTCGCAGGCCCCCGCCACCAAGAGCACAACGGCGCCTGCCGCCGCGGCGGCAGCTGCCCCGCCCGCCGCGGCGACGCCGGCGCCGGCGAAGGCGCCCTGCGCAAACCCGGATGCGCTCGGGATCGGCCGTGTCGTTGAGATCGATACCACCGGCGGACCGGGGTTCGGTTTCGAGCACTTCAAGCAGCTCGACTTCCTGCGCGAAAAGGAAGTGGTGCTGACCTTCGACGACGGCCCGTGGCCGCTCAATACGCCCTCGGTGCTGAAGACGCTGGCGGACGAGTGCACGACCGGCATTTTCTTTCCGATCGGCAAGCACTCGACCTACTATCCGGAAATCCTGAAGCAGGTTGCCGCGGCCGGCCACACCGTCGGATCGCATACCTGGTCGCATGCGACCCTCACCAACAAGAAATTGACCGAAGATCAGCGCAAGGAAGAAATCGAGAAAGGCTTCAGTGCGGTGAAGTGGGCGCTGGGCGCCTCGCCCTCACCTTTCTTCCGCTTCCCGGCGCTGCAGCACCCGCCTGAAATGGTGACCTATCTCGGCAGCCGAAACATCGCGATGTTCTCCTGCGACCTCGACTCGTTCGATTTCAAGGCGCGCAACCCGCAGCAGGTGATCGACGTCACGATGAAGAAGCTCGACAAGCTGGGCAAGGGTATCATCCTGATGCACGATTTCCACAAGCATACCGCGGAGGCCCTGCCCGCCCTGCTGCGGAAACTGAAGGCCGAAGGCTACAAGGTCGTGCAGATGAAGGCGAAGGCGCCGGTGCAGACGCTTCCGCAATATGACGAGGAAGTCCTCAAAGACGCCAAGCTGCCGACGGTGAGTTCCCGGCCGGTCTCCAGCGTCGTGCAGACGATTTCGGAATAGGTCTTGAACGCGGGAACTCGCCCGTGCCGGCGCTCCACATTGACGGCTATGTCATCGTGTCCGCCGACGGGATGCTGGCGAGCGCCGATCGCGTGATGCCGGACGAACTGAGGTTCGAGGGCGACAAGCGATTTTTCACCGATGCCCTCGACCGCGCCGACCTGATCGTGCATGGCCGAAACTCCTATGAGGATCAGCCGAACTCGCCGCGGCGGAAGCGGATTGTCGTCACCAGGACGATCAGCAGCACCGCGCCCGATCCGTCCAATCCCAGGGCCACGCGGTGGAATCCTGCCGGCGCCTCGTTCGAGGCCGCCTGCGACCGCGCCGGCGTGCATTCCGGGACGATTGCGATCATCGGCGGGCCGGATGTGTTCGACATGTTCATGGACCGCTACGACACCTTCTGGCTGTCGCAGGCGCCCCGCGTAAGGCTGCCGGGGGGCCAGCCCTGCTTTCCGGGCGTCGGCGGCCATTCACCTCAGGAAATTCTGGCTGCTCATGGCCTGAGCGCCGGCGAAAGCCAAATCCTCGATATCGCCGGCGGCGTCAGCGTCACGCCGTGGCGGCGCATGTCCTAAAGAAAGCGCTAGACGTCGTAGGCGGGTTCCTGGGCCGGCGCCTGCCGGCCATAGCCTGCGATCATGAACAGTGCGCCGATGATCGATAGATTCTTCAACGCATGGACCAGGTTGTTCCGGGCGTCGGCGCCGGCCTGGTTCCAGAAGTCGTGAAAATAGAAGGTCGCGCCTGCCACGAACAGGATCAGCAGGATCGCAAAGAAGCGCGCGCCGAAATTGAGCGCGATCATGAGACCGCAGATCAGCTCGAGCGAACCCGCCGCGATCGCCAGCATCTGCGGCATCGCCATCCCGGTCATGCCTTCGAGCTGCGAGGTGTAGGTTGCCAGTACCGCCGGAAAAACGATCTTCTCCGTCATTTGCGCCGTCGCCGCCAGATCCAGAAGTTTGGAAGCTCCCGAAACAATGAACAGCACCGCAAACAGTATTCGTCCGAAAGTAATGAACGCTGGCATGGTCGGCCTCGTTGAATGCTGCAACCGCGGGTAGTCTGGACGGCGGAGCGATTATGGTCGTTCCGCTTCGGCTTTTCAAACGGTCAAATCGGTTGGCCGTGATGACCAGCGGCCGCGTGGCTAACCGAACAGCGACGGTTGCGCGCGGCCGGCGCGCTCCTGGGCTTCGACGGCGGCCACCGCCGTCATGTTGAGAATGCCGCGCGCCGTCACCGAGGGGGTGAGAATATGGGCCGGCCGCGACGGACCGATGAGGATCGGCCCGACCGGCAGCGCGTCGGCCAGCGCCTTGATCATCTGATAGGCGACGTTGGCGGTGTCGAGGTTCGGCATGATCAGGATATTGGCCTCACCTTCCAGCTTGGAATGCGGCAGGATCAATTTCCGTGCCGCCGCCGAAAGCGCGGTATCGCCCTGCATCTCGCCATCCGCCTCGATTTCCGGATGGTTCTGCTTCAAGAGCGCCGTGGCGCGGCGCATCTTGCGCGAGGATTCCGTATCATAGCTGCCGAAATCGGAGTGCGACACGAACGCGATCTTCGGCTTGATATTGAAGCGCTGCACATGGATTGCCGCCAGCGCCGCCATTTCCGCGAGCTCCTCGGCGCTCGGGTTCGGCCGCACCTGCGTATCGGCGATGAAGTACGCGCCCTTGCTGGTGATCATCAGCGCCAGCGCCGCGAAATCGCTCACCCCCGGCAGGAAGCCGACGATTTCGCGCACATGACGCAGATGGCTCATGTAGCGGCCCTCGATACCGCAGATCATGGCATCGGCTTCGCCGCGGCTGACCGCAAGCGCGGCAATCACGGTTGCGTTGGTCCGCACCACCGTGCGGGCGGCGTCGGGGGTCACGCCATGCCGGCCGGCAATATCGATATAGGACTGGACATAGGAGCGGTAGCGCGGATCGTCTTCGGGGTTGATGAGATCGAAATCCTTGCCGGCCTTGATCGCGAGGCCATACCTCTTGATCCGCGCTTCGACGACCGCCGGACGCCCGACCAGGATCGGCCGCGCCAGATTCTCCTCCAGAACGACCTGCGTCGCGTGCAGGACACGCTCGTCCTCGCCTTCGGCATAGATCACACGGACCGGCTGGGCCTTCGCCTTGGCAAATACCGGCTTCATGACAAGCCCGGAACGGAACGCGAAGCGCTCCAGTTGGGCCGTGTAGTCCTCGAATTTGGCGATCGGCCGGGTTGCCACGCCGGAATCCATGGCCGCCTTTGCGACCGCGGGCGCAATCCGCAGGATCAGCCGCGGATCGAACGGGGTCGGGATCAACGAGCCCGGGCCAAACCCTTGCGATTCGCCGCTGTCGAAACCTGGCGCCGTCGCATCCACCGGCGGATCGCGCGCAAGCTGCGCGATCGCGTCGACCGCGGCCTTCTTCATTTCCTCGTTGATCGCGGTGGCGCCGACGTCGAGCGCGCCCCGAAAGATGAACGGAAAGCACAGGACGTTGTTGACCTGGTTGGGGAAGTCGCTTCGCCCGGTGCAGATCATCGCATCCGGGCGGGCTTTGCGGGCCTCGTCCGGCATGATTTCCGGGTTCGGATTGGCGAGCGCCATCACCAGCGGCTTGTCGGCCATCTGCCTGACCATGTCCGGCTTCAGCACATTCGGCGCGGAAAGGCCGAGAAAGATATCGGCGCCGGGAATGACTTCGGCCATCACGCGCTTGTCGGTCTTCTGCGCATAGACGGCCTTCCAGCGGTCCATCAGCGTGTTGCGGCCCTCATGCACGACGCCGTCGATGTCGCAAACCCAGATGTTCTTGCGCTGCGCGCCCATCGAAACCAGCAGATTGAGGCACGCGATGGCCGCAGCGCCGGCGCCGGAGCAAACGATCTTGACGTCCTTGAGCTTCTTGCCGTTCAGCAGCAGCGCATTGGTGATCGCGGCGCCGACGATGATGGCGGTGCCATGCTGGTCGTCGTGAAACACCGGAATTTTCATGCGCGCCTTGAGCTGCGCCTCGATCTCGAAGCACTCCGGGCCCTTGATGTCCTCGAGATTGATGCCGCCGAAGGTCGGCTCCAGCGCCGCCACGGTCTCGACCACGCGCTCGATGGTATCGGCGGCGATCTCGATGTCGAAGACGTCGATCCCGGCGAACTTCTTGAACAGGACCGCCTTGCCTTCCATCACGGGCTTCGATGCCAGCGGACCGATATTGCCAAGGCCAAGCACGGCGGTGCCGTTACTGACCACGGCGACCAGATTGGCGCGCGACGTCAGCGAAGCCGCCTCCGCCGGATTATTCGCGATTTCCGTGCAGGCGGCGGCAACGCCCGGCGAATAGGCGAGCGCGAGGTCGCGCTGGTTGGCGAGCGGCTTGGTCGCCTGAATCTCGAGCTTGCCTGGCCGCGGCAGCCGGTGATAGGCGAGCGCGGCGGCGTGAAGATCTTCAGAATAGGACGACATAAACGCTCCAGCATTTCCGGCCGGGAAATTTCGATTTCGTCAGGCTCGGGGTCGGTTTTCCGGCGGATGGAAGCTGCATGTGAAGCACGCAGGGGTGCCTTCGCGCAACATCTGAAACGGCAGACGTCAACAGCCCCGGGGTCAATGATCGCGGCCCACTAAACACCCTCCAGCAGCAGCAGTTAGCCAGGATTGCGACAATGGCCATGGCATCACGGCAATCTGATGAGCCGGCCTTAAGGATAGCCGCCAGCCCCACCGAATCAGGCTCGGCTGCTCGACCCGGGCCTTCATCTGGTCCGATTAACGCCATGAAACCGATCCTTGGGGTTGGCCCATCATTCGTCATACCGCGGGTCGATGGCAACGGGGCGCGAAGCGCCCGGTCTGGCATCGAACCCGGAATGCGTCGACATCTCCGAGGCTCGAGCTGACATGCCGCGCTCCGCGCGTCACACGCGCCCCGGAATGACGATTGTTGTTGAGGCGAACACATCTCCGCGATCCCGCGACGCGTTCGCGCCCGGGTGCTGCTAATAACTTGGCCCTCGGGAAACGAAGAGGGCGCAGGGAATGCCGGGTGATGACCTCACCCATGGCCCGCCTGCAACAAAAAAAGCAGGCGGCAGTCACCACAGGTTCGGCCGGATCAACCGGCATTCCCTGCGCGATGGCTTACGGCTTATATCGCGATCTCCTCGGGGACCGGGCTTTCTTGCCCCCGTCGCCCCTGAGAAGCTTGCTTCTCAAGAACTTGACCTCAGCGTCGGGAGGCCGGGACCACGCGACTTCGCCGTCCGCGAAAGGCCACGTTCGTCTGACGTGCCATCCGCGTCCATCGCATCCCCGCCCCACGTGTCGTGACGAACGCGCGTACGTCCCTCTTCATCGAGGCGGGATGCGCGAGAAGATCGTTTTGATTTGCCCGACGGTGCAAGCGCGAACACATGCGGCAGATTGGCACGACGGGCAGTTTGCGCATGGCGCGTATGCGGGAGCTGCCTGCCGCCGAAGGCGTAACGCGCCATGGACATCCGGCCGCTTGGACTTGTGCCGAAAAGTGCTTACGCTCCATTTGGAGCATCTGGGACGGAACAAGCAATGAAGCGACGCGAGTTCATCGCGCTTGTCGGCGGTGCGGCGGCGTGGCCGCTTGCGGCGCACGCGCAACGACCGGCTAAGCAGCACCGCATCGCGTTCGTTCATTCCGGCATCCCTGCCGACCAGCTGACCGAGATCGCCGGCCCGTTCTGGGTGCGGCGGTTCTACGAAACGCTGCGCGAGCTCGGCCATCCAGAGGGAGGCAATCTCGTCGTCGAGCGCTATTCCGCAGAAGGTCGTTCCGAGCGTTTTGCTTCTCTCGCCGCCGAGGTCGTGAGCCGCAACCCGGAGGTCATCGTCTCAAACCTCAACAGTCTTGTGAAAGCGTTCACGATGGCCACGACCACGATCCCGATCGTCGCGATCACGGCAGATCCGATCGCGAGCGGATTGGTCGCGAGCCTCGCGCATCCCGGGGGCAACCTGACGGGCGTCAGCATCGACCCCGGCATAGAAATCGTTGCCAAGCGCCTGCAAATACTGAAGGACGCGATGCCGCAGGCGGCCAAGGTTGTCTATCTACTGTCGAACCCATGGGATAACCAAACCGCCTCATTATATCGCGAAGCCGGGCAACAATTGGGAATCGCGTTAATCGGGAATTTCCTTCCCGAAGTGAATGACGTGCAACTCCGCCGCGTCTTTGGCGAACTTGCGCAACAGCAATTTGATGCGGCCATCGTGGACGAAGGCGGCAGCTTTTTGGCCCACCGCGCCCTGATCGCCGAACTGGCCGGGGAACGCCGTCTTCCGGTCCTTTATCCCTACCGCGACTATGTCGACCTCGGCGGGCTGATGACCTATGCGCCGGACCTCGGCGAACTCGCCCAGCGCATGGCCAATGATGTGCATCAGATCTTCAATGGCACCAAACCCGGCGACATCCCGTTCTATCAGCCCACCAAATTCTTGCTGATCATCAATCTGAAGGCCGCCCGGACGCTCGGCCTCGAAATGCCAGCGGCATTGATTGCCCGCGCCGATGAGGTGATCGAATAGTCCGTAGGGCGGACGCGATCCGCCGTCTTGGTCGCCAAGATGGCGGGTTACGCCCTCGGCTCCAATCCGCCCTTGCTGCCGATCGCCAGATTGATCATGGCGAGGTCGCGAGCTCGGCCCTCGATCTGGAGCCTCGTCCGGACCGACCAGACGCGTTTAGGCCGCAGCGGCGGCCCCGGTCAGCGGTACGCTGCCGCTGTGGACGAGCAGCAGGATGAATGACGGCTCGTTCTGTCCTTACGCAGTTGACGAGAGCCCGCAGCCGAACCGGAATGTCCGCTTTTCTGCCGTTATCGGGGGAGAACCGGACATAACGCGGACATAGCCAAGACGACGCAGACGGGACATCCGGACCGCGCGGACCGGCACGGGCACACAAAAGTTCCGGTTGTTGCCGACGGGAGACAGCTGCCGTGCGGGAATCCAGATAGCGTGATCTGGTTCTTAAGCAATTTTCATAGGTCGGCACGCTCATGAAGAAACTGGCTCTCGCGATTTCCATTCTCGCTGTTAGCGCCCTGGGTGCTTTCGCAGCCGACCTTCCCGTCTATACGAAGGCACCTGCCGTCGTTGAACATGTTTACAACTGGACCGGATTTTACGTCGGCGGCAACGCTGGCTACAGCTGGGGACATTCCAACACCGATCTGGTACTCGACCGCGCGGCACGAGGCGCGGTGACTGAGATTCCCATCGGCTCGACATCGCAAGACATCAATGGTGCGTTAGGCGGTTTCCAGGCTGGATATAACAAGCAAATCAATTCCATCGTCCTCGGCGTGGAAACAGACATCCAGATTACCGGCCAGAAGGGCCGGTCGCAGTTGAGCGATACAATTCTGCTTGATAACGCATGTATTGCCCCTTGTACCCCGCCGCCGCCCACGCCGGTGACCGGCACCTTCGATTATACGCGGAAACTGCCTTGGTTCGGTACGCTACGCGGCCGGTTGGGCGTGACACCGACTGATCGTTGGCTGGTCTATGTGACGGGCGGGCTCGCTTATGGAGAAATTCGGTCCGACGCCATGTTCAGTGTGCCGGGTACCGTTGCGGCTTGTATCGTCGGCGTCCCGTGCCCGGCGCCGCCTCCAACCACAGCCAGCGGGAGCTTCAGCCAAACCAAGATAGGATGGGTACTTGGAGCCGGTGTCGAAGCAGCTCTCGGTGGCAATTGGACCGGCAAACTCGAGTATCTGCACATTGACTTCGGTAGTTCCGGGAACTCCTTCTCGTCCGGGCTCGCATTCCCCTTCTTCGGGACATTTGCGGCAAACAGCCGACTTACCGACGACATCGTGCGCGTTGGCCTGAATTACAGACTCCACCCCTAAGTTGTGAGCTTTGGATATAAAAAGCCCCGGGCAGCCCCGGGGTTTGCAATTTGGCCGTAGCTCGCCGCACCATTTCATTAGAACAGCCGGTTATGGCAGATGAAGTGGCGGATGCGTCGAGCAAAGTCCGAGTTCGGGAGCAAAGCGGATGGCATCTGCTCGCGGCAAGTATTTCGCATCTTGCGTCAATGCGGCATCGGCTTGAAACCAGCCTGCTCTTCACATGGCGAGCCGCGCATCGGTCTTCAAATCTGGTCGCGGTGGGTCGAAAATTGGACGGTACTCACAATTACGGTGTGAGTTGCCGTTGAGACGGGCGCAATTGCTTGCGATCGACGCGTTGCAATCGGGCAACATGTTTTGGAAAAATTGACGAGCGGCCGTTTGCGCCATTGCGGGACCCATATTGATCCCAAGAATGAGGCTCTTCGCTGCTTGGCTTTTCTCTACGGCTCCGGTGGAGCCTATGGAGGCGACGGCATCATGAACACGCGGCGATTTGCGATAGTGGCGGCGGCGTTGTGCGGAACGGTCGTTCTCGCAGGCTGGGTCGTCGCCCGGCTTCCTGGCCTCGCTACGGCCAGTATCGAGAACTCCGGCGCAGTGCCTATCGAGGACCGCGCAGCCTCTCTCGCCGCCAACGCCAGGCTCGCAGATGAACCGCAGGCAATCGCAATGGCCAACGCCATTGTCGCGAACACCGCTGTCGCTAGCGCCGAAGTGGCGACGGCCGCCGAACCTGCGGCGGGGACGGCCACCGACACGACGGCGGCCTCGGATAAGCCGGAATCGATCGTCGTGGCCGCGT
The DNA here is from genome assembly GCA_963742085.1 of uncultured Alphaproteobacteria bacterium. Taxonomy (GTDB): domain Bacteria; phylum Pseudomonadota; class Alphaproteobacteria; order Rhizobiales; family Xanthobacteraceae; genus Bradyrhizobium. The sequence continues at coordinate 477,009 of CAVUKM010000015.1, forward strand.
TGCCCGATCCGTCGCAGACGCTGTCGGTCGATTTACCGCCTGTGCAGAAATCGGTGGACCCGGGCCACCGTGATGCCGCGCAACTGGCGCCGACAACGTGCGGTGCATCCGACGGTGCCTCCAACTCGGGGCCGCAGGATTTCCGGTTTCTCATTTGTTATGTCTGGTCCGAACTGCCGCCTGCCGAGAAGCCGGCTGCGATCGTCTTGCGTTCTTTCAAGGACATCCCGGTCGGAACGCCGGTGGAAGAGATCAAGCGCGCGTCCGACGCTTTCGGTCTGGATTTCACTTTCATGAAGGCGGTGGCCAAGGTCGAGTCCGGTTTCGACCCCAAGCAACGCACCGGGTCGTATATCGGGCTGTTCCAGCTGAGCAAATACGAGTTCGGCAAATTCGGCTCCGGAGACATTCTCAATCCGCGCGATAATGCCGTTGCGGCAGCCTACAAGATCATTACCGAAGGCATTCTGTTCGAGTGGGTGACGCACAGGAAGCCGGACTTGAACGATCTCTACCTGATCCATCAGCAGGGCTGGGAAGGCGCCGCGGAGCACCTCAACCAACCCAATCGCATCGCCTGGAAATCGATGTGCGCCACCAGCGAAGGCAGGGAGAAGGGCGAAAAATGGTGCAGGCGCGCGATCTGGGGCAATACGCTTCCGGCCGTCAAAGAGGCGTGGAAATCGGTGGAGAAGCTGACGTCGGAGGCGTTCGTCGGAATGTGGCGCGAGCGGGTTGCTCATTTCCAATCGAAATACATGGGCACCGCGACCGCCGACGCCGAACGGGCGAACCAGTAAATTTCCGTTGAGTGGTTGGCAGGAGTTGGCGCACCCGCGGGCCGAGCCGGGCCTCACCGCCGCTGCGGCATGTGGTGCCGCTCATCGCCTAGTGGTCGCGCGGATGCACTTTACGTCGTCAACGACGCGCTCGGATCGTTCCTGCTGCGCGCTAGCGAGGTGATCGATCAGGTGCCGATGTCTGCTTGTGGCACTTTCCGGATCTAACCGATCGAGCCGATGAGGTCCGCTCTCAGGGGTGAACCGGACTCATCGCCGACATCGCGGAAACGACGCGATTAACCCGACGCGGACATCTGACGACAAATGCGCGGCGTTCCCAACGCGGCGCACCTTAGCGCCCTAGCGATTTCGCCAAATTTTCCAGATTCTGCGAACTTACGTGTATCAAGCCGTGCCGCGGAGCATCAATATCGGCGATGAGAAGGAAGGCCGTCGAGACGATAAACGGCAGCACGAGTGAAAGTGTCCTCGCGGCCCTGCCATTATGCGACCGAAAGCCGAATAACAGGTTAGAGCAAAGTGCGATGGCCGCCATGAGCCACCACACGCCTGGAGGAATCCGGTTCCAGAACGCGGCTTGTGTATAGCCCTGCGAATTGAGAACGTCGTTCATGCCGGCGATCACCAGCGCCGTAATCGGAGTCGGCTCTGCGGCGGCTGCACTGCTAACGGCAGCCCAGAGACTTGTCTGCAATTGGCGGGTCGCCTGATCGATTTGCGGTTGCCGGGCATCATCCTGATTGATGAAGAACAAGATGCGCTGGTCGAGGTAAGCGCCGAGAAGGCTGCGGACATTTGCACCATCCGGCGGTGGCAGAAGATCTGCACGCAACATTTCGGTCCCGATCGCGTTGGCTTCAGCTTCCTCAAGATTCTTGCGTTGATCGTATCGGACGCTGGCCATGGAAACGCTGAATCCAATGATCAATGCCAGCAGCGTCAGGGAAGCTCCAAGGATGATACCGATATCCTCGTGTTGCTCATCCTCCGCGCTTGGGTAAAGCCTATGCAGCCACACGCCAATGAATGAAGCGAGCCACAGCGATAGGAAAGCAGCCGCGAACGTCAGCAATGGCTGTTGGATCAGTTTTGCCATGACGTCGTTCATCGGCGATCCGGGGCCTTGCGTCGCGTGAGCTGAGCTCAATGAGTTTCCGCTATCCAACGCCTTGGATGATGATCCCCGTACCATCGCAGCGTTCGCAAGCCCTTTGCTTGCGCGTCACCTTGTCTTCCAGTTTGCCGGTTCCCGCGCACTCAGGACAGAGGTCCTCGGCGGTACCTGGCGTTCCGGGTTCCGGATCATCATCAGGGGTGTGCGGTCTAAGTGGGTTTGACTTCATGGTCGGCGTCCTCCCGCGTTTTTGATTGGGAACCAACAACCAATAGGTTCGACACAAGACAGCGGATTGATCTAACTCAAAGAGCGTATTGCAGTCCGACACGATCACCTCACAAGGTTCTGCGCATGCGTCGCGAGCTGGACCACCGATGCTGCGATGCACGAGTCTCTTCTTGGCACAAAGACGAAGTGGCGGATGCGTCGAGCAATGACCGAGTTCGGGAGCAAAGCGGAAGGCATCTGCGCGCGGTGCTGGCGCACATGGCGGATATCGGCCGAGCCAACCTCACGCGTTTCACGAGCACACGCGCCATGGGTCCCGCAGCAGGCAGCAGCAGACCGACGCCTCGTCGTCGCCACACTACTTGGCCGGCAAATTGGTCCGGATATGCAGCTCGCGCAATTGCTTCGGTCGTCGCGTCCGACGGCGCGCCCATCAGCAAATCCATCGCCTGCTGGTTCATCGGAAACAGCGAGATTTCGCGCAAGTTGGTGGTGCCACACAGGAGCATGACGATACGATCGACGCCGGCCGCCATGCCGCCATGCGGCGGCGCGCCGTACTGGAAGGCGCGGTACATGCCGCCAAAACGCTCGACGACGTCCTTCTCGCCATAGCCGGCGATCTCGAACGCCTTCACCATCGCCTCGGGCCGATGGTTGCGGATGCCGCCGGAGGCGATCTCGTAACCGTTGCAGGTGATGTCGTACTGGAACGCCTTGATGGTCAGCGGGTCCTGCCCGTTGAGCGCCTCGAGGCCGCCCTGCGGCATCGAAAACGGATTGTGCGAGAAGTCGACCTTCTTGTCTTCCTCGTTGTATTCGTACATCGGGAAGTCGACGATCCAGGCGAGTTCGAACCGATCCCTGTCGATCAGGTTCAGCTCCTCGCCGAGCTTGGTGCGCGCCAGCCCAGCGAACTTCCAGAATTTGTCGGGATCGCCGGCGACGAAGAACGCGGCGTCGCCGTCATTCAATCCCAGTTGCGCGCGAATCGCCGCCGTCCGCTCCGGGCCGATGTTGTTGGCCAGCGGCCCCGCGCCCTCGCCGCCCTCGCGCCACATGATGTAGCCGAGGCCCGGCTGGCCCTCCCCCTGCGCCCACGAATTCATCCGGTCGCAGAACGCGCGCGAGCCGCCGCCCTTGGCGGGGATCGCCCAGACCTGATTCTTCGGGTCTTCCAGCATCCGCGCGAACACCTTGAAGCCGGAACCGCGGAAGTGCTCGGAGACTTCCTGGATCAGAATCGGATTGCGCAAGTCGGGCTTGTCGGTGCCGTATTTCCGCAACGCTTCGGCGAACGGGATCCGCGGCCAGTTTTTGGTCACCGGCTTGCCCTTGGCAAACTCCTCGAACACGCCGGTGATCACCGGCTCGACGGCCGCGAATACATCGTTCTGCTCGACAAAGCTCATCTCGAGATCGAGCTGGTAGAACTCGCCGGGCAGCCGGTCGGCGCGCGGGTCCTCGTCGCGGAAACAGGGCGCGATCTGGAAGTAGCGGTCGAAGCCCGACATCATCAAGAGCTGCTTGTACTGCTGCGGGGCCTGCGGCAGCGCGTAGAACTTGCCCGGATGTATCCGCGACGGCACCAGAAAGTCGCGGGCGCCTTCCGGCGACGACGCCGTCAGGATCGGCGTCTGGAACTCGAAGAATCCCTGATCCTTCATGCGCTTGCGCATGGAATCGACGATCGCGCCGCGGGTCATGATGTTCTGGTGCAGTTTCTCGCGGCGAAGGTCGAGGAAACGGTACTTAAGCCTTATGTCTTCAGGATATTCCTGCTCGCCGAATACCGGCAGCGGCAGCTCGCCTGCCGGCCCCAGCACCTCGATCTCGCTGGCATAGAGTTCGACCGCGCCGGTCGGCAGTTCCGGATTGTCGGTGCCGGCGGGACGGCGGCGCAGCTTGCCGTCGATCCGCACCACCCACTCCGAGCGCAGCTTTTCGGCGTCCTTGAAGGCCGGCGAATCCGGATCGGCGACGCATTGCGTCAGGCCGTAATGGTCGCGCAAGTCGATGAACAGCACCCCGCCATGGTCGCGAATACGATGGCACCAGCCGGACAAACGAACCGTCTCGCCGATATCGCTCTCACGGAGCGCGCCGCAGGTGTGGGACCGGTAACGATGCATGGATATTCCAGGAATAAATGTCGGGGGTCGAATTGAGCGGCCAGGGCCTGCCCAAAGAGGAGCAGGGTTTACCCGACGAGAACCGGCGCGGCAACCAATGCGGGGGCCGTTTTGGCCGTAAAAAACGGTGTTTCGCGCCCATCGGACCTGAACCCTTTGCCTATTGGCGAGGCGCGCCTATCTTGATGGTCATGACGGTGCATTTTCCCTTCCAAAATACCTACGCGGCGCTGCCCGAGGGCTTTTTTGCCCGCGTTGCGCCGACGCCCGTGGCCTCGCCGAGGCTGATCAAATTGAACCGGCCGCTCGCGATCCGGCTCGGGCTCGATCCCGACCGGCTGGAGAGCCCGGAAGGCACCGAAATCCTCGCCGGCAAGCTAATCCCCAACGGCGCGGAGCCGATTGCGATGGCCTATGCCGGCCACCAGTTCGGTCACTTCGTGCCCCAGCTCGGCGACGGCCGCGCCATCCTGCTCGGAGAGGTGATCGACGCCGATGGGGTCCGCCGCGATATCCAGCTCAAGGGTTCGGGGCCGACGCCATTTTCGCGCCGGGGCGATGGCCGCGCGGCGCTCGGGCCTGTCTTGCGCGAATACATCGTCAGCGAGGCGATGGCGGCGCTCGGGATTCCGACCACGCGCTCGCTGGCCGCGGTCGTCACCGGCGAGAGCGTGTTGCGCGAGACGGCGCTGCCGGGGGCGGTGCTCACCCGCGTTGCGTCCAGCCACATCCGGGTCGGCACGTTCCAGTATTTCGCGGCCCGCGGCGATACCGGGGGCGTGCGGCGGCTGGCCGATCACGTCATCGCCAGGCACTACCCGGACGCGGCGGATACCGAGCGCCCCTATCACGCGCTGTTGCAGGGCGTGATCGCGCGGCAGGCCGAACTGGTGGCGCGATGGCTGCTGGTCGGGTTCATCCACGGCGTCATGAACACCGACAATACCTCGATCTCCGGCGAGACCATCGATTACGGTCCGTGCGCCTTCATGGACGCTTACGATCCGGCGGCGGTGTTTTCCTCGATCGACGAGCAAGGCCGCTATGCCTATGCCAACCAGCCGCGGATTGCGCTCTGGAACCTGACCCGGCTCGCGGAATGCCTGTTGCCGCTGTTTTCCGACGACAAGGACAAGGCCATCGAACAGGCGCAGGTCATTCTCGGCGAATTCCCGGAGAGGTTCACGACGGCCTATCAGGCCGGGCTGCGCCAAAAGATCGGCCTGCTCGCGGAACGCGACGGCGACGCGGCGCTGGTGCAGGACCTTCTGGACGCGATGGCCAAAAACCAGGCCGACTTCACCCTCACCTTCCGCGCGCTCGGCGAGGCCGCGCCCGATGCGGCCAACGATCAAAAAGTGCGGCAATTATTCGCCGACCCCACCGCCTATGACGAATGGGCGCTCCGCTGGCACCAACGGATTGGCGAGGAGCCTCAAACGGCCGACGCGCGACGAACCGCCATGCAGGCGGCCAACCCCGCCTTCATTCCGCGCAACCACCGGATCGAGGCGGTCATCGAGGCGGCGGTGACCCGCGACGATTTCGGGCCCTTCGAGGAGCTTCTGACGGTGCTGTCAAAGCCCTATGAGGCGCAGCCGGCGCTATCGGCCTATGCGGAGGCGCCGGCGCCGAACCAGCGCGTGCTTCAGACGTTTTGCGGGACGTAAATCATTAACCCTGCGTCCAATATTGGGCGCCGCCACTGGCGCCCGCGGCCTGAAATTAACAGGCGATCAAGCGCTTCCCGACAAATCTGGCGGTTTGTTTGGGGAGATTTACCGTGGACGCGCTGGTATTCGAATTCATGGGACTTGCGATGCTCGGCCTTTGCGTGATCGTACTGGCGGTTCCTATCTCACGGCGGCCGTCGGGCCGGCGCGTCAGCGACTTCTGACCGGTCGCGTTTCCGAGGCGCGGGTTTGGCCGGATTCGGCCGCCAATGCGTGGCTCCGCCGGCCGAAGGACCGGTCGAAAAAACGCTTCCCGCCTCGAAAGCAGGGCTCAAATTCGTCGCAAGACCCTTGACATATCAGCGCTTTCGGCCGAACGCCGTTCACGGAAAGCGTTATGGACTGTTCATGGATTTGATTACCACCACTGCCGAACTCGTCGCCGTTTGCGACCGCCTCGCCAAGCACCCGGTCATCACCGTCGATACCGAATTCCTGCGTGAGACAACCTATTACCCCCTGCTCTGCGTCGTGCAGATGGCGAGCGCAGAGGAAGCCGTCGTCGTCGACACCCTGGCCGAGGGCATCGACCTCAAGCCGTTTTTCGCGCTGATGGCCGACGAGAGGGTGCTCAAGGTATTTCACGCCGCCCGCCAGGATATCGAGATCGTCTGGCACCGGGCCGGGATCGTTCCGCATCCGATCTTCGATACCCAGGTCGCGGCCATGGTGCTCGGCTATGGCGATTCCATTGCCTACGACCAGCTCGTCGAACGCATCACCGGGCACCGGCCGGACAAGACCCATCGCTTTACCGACTGGTCACGCCGGCCGTTGACCGACGAACAGATGCACTACGCGGTCGCCGACGTTACCCATCTGCGCGACGTGTTCGCGGCACTGGATGCCGACCTCAAGAAGCGCGGCCGCAGCGACTGGGTGAGCGAGGAAATGGAAGTGCTGACTTCCCCCAGGACCTACGACTTCCACCCCGAACGCGCCTGGGAGCGGCTGAAGACGCGGGTGCGCAAGCCGAAGGAACTTGCCGTGCTGATGGAGATCGCGGCGTGGCGCGAACAGGAGGCGCAGAGCCGGGACGTTCCGCGCAGCCGCGTGCTGAAAGACGACGCGGTCGGCGATATCGCCACCCACGCGCCGACCAGCCTCGAACGGCTGGCCGGCCTGCGCTCGCTGCCGAAGGGCTTCGATCGATCGAAATGGGGCGCCGATATCGTCGCCGCCGTGCAGCGCGGCCTCGCGCGCGATCCGGCGTCATTGCCGAAGATCGAAAAGCCCCGCGGCAATTCCAATGGCGCCGCGATCGTCGAACTTCTCAAGGTTCTGCTGCGAATGACGTCGGAACGTCACGCCGTCGCCAGCAAGATCATCGCCACAGTCGACGACCTCGAGCAGATTGCCGCCGACGACCATGCCGATGTCGGCGCATTGCACGGCTGGCGCCGCGAACTGTTCGGTGAGGCCGCGCTGTCGCTGAAACATGGCCAGCTGGCGCTCGCGATCGAAAAAGGCCGGGTCGTCAAGGTCGACCGAAACTAGCGCCCGGGTTGCCGGTCCGCGCGGAGCGGCCCGGGCCGCGCTACCACCTCAGTTCGACGCCCGCCGTTGCCTGATGCGACTGCAGCGCGGTGCGAAACTTGCCATCATAGTTGAGGTAAAGGCGCACGGTATTGCTCAGGCTGAGCGAGGCCGACGCGCCGGTATCCGCGCCATACCTGCTTTCACCGATGCCCTGGACCGTGATGCTCTCGGGACCGAGGCTGACGGTGACCGAGTTGAAATTCTGCTCGAAATTGTCGACGAACTTGCCATAGGCGGACAAGTCGAAAACCTTCTGGTCCACGATCCAGTAGCGACCGATCTCCGCGCCGAGCAGGATCCGCGAGCGCTCCAGGGTCGCGCCGGTCGCCGTCACCGGATTGACCCCGCCGACCTCCTGGAACGAGCCCGTCGAAGCCCGAACGAATTCGAGCGCCGCCTTCGGCACGATTCGGCTCTGGTCCAGATTCCAGTAGTAACTGAGTTCGGTGAGCGCGCCGCCGATCTGTCCGTTGTAGCCGGCGGTGGCGGCGCCGGATCCGGTGTCCCGGCTGGAATTGATCTTTCCAAAACCGTGAACCAGAGCGACGGCCCAGGTCCACGGCCCCCTGTCCACCGAGGCGGTAAAACCGAACTGGGTGAGATCGAGCGTGGCCGACTGCAGCGCCAGCGGAACGTCGATGGCCGTGCGGCTTTGGTCGACCGACAAGCCGACATTGACGCCGGGCGCAACAAGCGCGCCAACTCCGGCGATGCCGCCCTGGGTCTGGCGCCGGTCACCGACGAAATCGGCCTGCGGGCCGGTCCTGGTCGAGATCCCATAGGCCTCGCCCCAGGTCCGGAAACGCGGCGGCTCCGAGGCCTCCGAGGCGCCACCGCCGCCGGGATTGCTGCGCGACGCCCGGCCGAATCCGCCGCTCGCCTGGTCGCCGAGCCGCTCCAGAAAGTTGCTTCCGAGATTGGCCGCCGCGGCTCCGGCCGAGAGGTCGGAATTGATCACGGTCGGCACCGGAACGGGGGTCGGCGACGGGACCGGCGTCGGGGTTGGGGCCAGGGTCGCCGCTTGTGCTTGAGCCAACGACCCGGCAGCCGCGACGAGAACGAAAATGATGGCCAAGGCGCCGGCGAGCCACCGGCCGGACCGGGTCTCCATCGTTCGCGAAGACCGCAATGCACGGCACATCAACGCCATTCCCAAAAAAGGCGCGCCAACCCAATAAAAACGGCAAATCGCCACCAGCCCGGGGACGATTTGCGCCCAGTTCGGAGGAAGCGTCAATCGGTCTTGACCGCCGGCCGGGGCCGATTGCCGGGCCTTGTTGTTCCCAGGCCACAGGGCAGCCGCAGGGCTATCGTCCCGCTTTACCAATTTCCCGAGCCACGCCAGAAGCTTGCTAACGCGCAAATTTCGTGTTGCAATCCCTGACACAATCGGAATTAGGCCGATAGGCTGTGCGTTTCGCGACTAGGAAATTGAGCAGACATCCGGAAGCCCGCTTGTGGCGTGGCACGCGAAAAGCGTGGCCGCGTCTTTTTTACGTCTAGATCAGGAGACAGGCGATGCAAAAAGGCACCGTCAAGTGGTTCAACCCGACAAAGGGTTATGGATTCATCAAGCCGATGGTCGGCGATAAGGACGTGTTCGTCCATATCTCGGCGGTCGAGCGCGCTGGGCTCACGACCCTCAACGAAAATCAGGTTGTCGAATATGACCTTGTGGAAAATCGCGGCAAGACTTCCGCGGAGAATCTGAAGGTCTCCTAAACCTCGTCACGATCCGCGCAAGCAATCCTGATGCACCCCCGGCCGATGCCGGGGGATTTTGTTATTTGCACGCGCCTTACGACGTTGCCGCCGGTGAAACCAGCGTGTCGCCCGGGCCCGTGCCGCCTTCCATTTTGCAGATGTCGCCCTCGATGCGAATCCTGCCGCTGGCAACCAGGCGCAACGCATCCGGATAGATACGATGCTCGATCTTGAGGATCCGCTCGGCCAGCGTATCCGGCGTATCGTTATCGCGGACCGCGACCGCACCCTGCATCAGAATAGGTCCCGCATCGGTCTCCGGAATGACGAAATGGACGGTAGCCCCCGAGATCTTGACGCCGGCGCGCAGCGCCTGGCCGTGAGGATCGAGCCCGGGAAATGCCGGCAGCAGCGACGGATGGATGTTGAGCATCCTTCCATACCAGCGTTGCACGAACTCGCCGGTGAAAAGCCGCATGAAACCGCCGAGGCAGATCAGGTCGATCCGGTGTTTCTCCAGCGCCGACTGCAGAACCGCCTCGAACGCCGCGCGGTCCTTGCCAAACGGCTTGCTTTCGATGGTCACCGTGGGGATGCCGCTTGCCCTGGCCCTCTCGAGACCGCCGGCGTCCGCCCTGTTGGAAATCACGACCGCGATCTCGGCCGGGAAATCCTCCGCCGCGGCGGCCCCGATCAGCGCGGCCATGTTCGATCCGCGCCCGGAAATCAGGATTGCGACGCGCCGCTTCACGGTCTCACCATGCGGGTTCGACCTCACCATGCGAGATCGAGATGGCCGTCATAGACCACGCGATGCTCGCCCTCCGCGGGGATCACCTCACCCAACAGCGTCACGCTCTCGCCGGCTGCCGCGAAAACCCCGGTAACCGCCCCAACCGCGTCCGGCTTCACGATGGCGATCATGCCGATCCCGCAATTGAAAGTGCGCAGCAGTTCGAGTTCAGCGATGTTGCCCTGCCTCGCCAGCCATTTGAAGACCGGCAATACCGGCAGGCGCGCAAGATCGATTCCGACGCCAAGGTGCTTTGGCAACACGCGGGGAATATTATCGGTGAAACCGCCCCCGGTGATGTGCGCAAGCCCCTTGAGCGCGCCGGTCTCGCGGATCGCGCGCAGGCACGACTTGACGTAGAGCCGCGTCGGCGTCAGCAGCGCGCCGCCCAGTGTCATGACCGGTGCAAACGGCGCCGGGGCATCGAAACCAAGGCCCGAGGCTTCGACAATCTTGCGGACCAGGGAAAATCCGTTGGAGTGAACGCCCGACGAGGCAAGGCCGAGCACGGCGTCACCGGCGGCGATATCGGGCCGCGGCAGAAGCGTGCCGCGTTCGGCGGCGCCGACCGCGAAGCCCGCGAGGTCGTAATCGCCGTCCTTGTAGAGCCCCGGCATTTCGGCGGTCTCGCCCCCGATCAGCGCGCAGCCGGATTCCCGGCAACCCTCGGCAACGCCCGCGACGATCGCGGCGGCGGCGTCCGGATCGAGCTTGCCGCAGGCGAAATAGTCCAGAAAGAACAGCGGTTCTGCGCCCTGCACCACGAGGTCGTTGACCGACATCGCCACCAGGTCGATCCCGATCCCGCCGTGCAGGCCGGTCTCGATCGCGATCTTGACCTTGGTGCCGACGCCGTCGGTCGCCGCGACCAGGACCGGGTCCTTGAAGCCGGCGGCCTTCGGGTCGAACAGCCCGCCGAAACCGCCGATTTCGGCGTCGGCGCCGGCCCGCGCCGTGGCGCGGACCATCGGCTTGATGAGATCGACCAGGCGATTGCCCGCATCGATATCGACGCCCGAATCTGCGTAAGTGAGCCCGTTCCTGCGCTCGACCATGGCCTGTTCCAGATGAATGGCGGCTGGTTACGTCGGATTCCGCCTGTGTGCAATGGCTCGCAACACCTGCGGGCATATACTATGTAGACAAGAACCGGTTCGCCCTCGCAAAGGGCCGGATATTTCGGGAAATCAGGCCGGTGGCCGGGAAACGACCGAATTGAGTATTCCAAATATCATTACGCTGGGACGCATCATCCTGGTGCCGGTTATCGTCTGGGCCATCGCCTCCAGCCAGATGGAGATTGCATTTGCGATCTTCGTCATCGCGGGCGTCAGTGACGCCGTCGACGGCTTTCTGGCCAAGCGCTTCAACATGTCCAGCGAACTCGGGGCGCTGCTCGATCCACTCGCCGACAAGGCTCTCCTGGTCTCAATCTATATCGCGCTTGGAATCTGGGGCGCGGTACCGCGCTGGATCGTCATTCTCGTGGTCTCGCGCGACATCATGATCGTTGCCGCCGTGATCGTGTCCTGGTTGTTCGGCAAACCGGTCCCGATGAAACCGTTGATGGTGTCGAAGCTCAATACCGTGGCGCAGGTGGCATTCGCGGCTCTCGTCCTCGCCTCGCTCGGCTTCGGCTTCAAGCCGATGCCGTACGATCTGATTTTGATGGGCTTCGTAACGGTCTTTACTTTGGTTTCCGTATCCCTCTATCTCGTGGAGTGGGTACGGCATATGAGCACGATCGAGGCACGCTAGGCCTCTTTGATCGTGTGCCCATCCCGGCACGGAGACTTGCGTGACAGGCGGCGTACAACCTCGTCAGCTGGCGTTTGCTCTGCCGCATGCGGAGAGCTTCACGCGCGAGGATTTCCTTGAGGGACCGGCCAATGCGGCTGGCCTTGCGCTGGTCGATAGCTGGCCCGACTGGCCAAACCGGATCATGCTGCTGGTCGGGCCCGAGGGCTCCGGCAAAAGCCATCTCGCCGCGATTTGGGCGGAACAGGCCGGCGCCCGCTCGATATCGGCGCATGCGCTGACCGCAGCCGCCGTGCCGGGCGCGCTGGCGACGGGCGCGCTCGTTGTCGAAGACCTGAGATCGTCCGATATCGACGAGCGCGCATTGTTCCATCTGTTGAATCTGGCGCGAGAAGACCAGGCGTTCGTTCTGATCACCTCCCGCACACCACCGTCTGCGCTTCAGATCGAACTGCGCGACCTGCGCTCGCGGCTGCGCGCGGTGCCGACGGTATCGCTGCTGCCGCCGGACGATCGTCTGTTTCGCGCGCTGATCGTCAAATTCTGCGCGGACCGGCAACTCGCGGTCGACGAGGCCGTCGTGAGCTATCTCACAACCCGGATCGAGCGCTCTTACGCGGCCGTACGAGCGGCCGTGGAGCTCCTGGATAGCGAAGCCCTGCGGCTCGGCAGGCCGGTCACCCGGGCGCTGGCGGCCGAACTGCTGCGCGGCAACACCTGATCAGCCGCCCGTTTCGCACCTTGACGGCGCGCACGGCGGGAACATCATTGTCATTGAAACGTCACCGCGATCACACATGGTTTGCGACGCCCCTGCGCCGACGGCTGACTAGATGGATTGAAGCTTTATGGAATCCGCACAAGCCATTGTAACTAAAGAGAAAGATAGCGATTCCACAGCTGAGAAAGGAATGGGCAGCAGCCCCGAACGGTTCATCAATCGGGAACTTTCCTGGCTCCATTTCAACCGACGCGTGCTGGAGGAATCGGTCAATCCCCGCCATCCCGCGCTTGAGCGGGTGAGATTTCTCTCGATTTCCGCCAATAACCTTGATGAGTTCTTCATGGTCCGGGTCGCCGGCATCAAGGCCCAGGTGCGGGAGGGCATCGTCGAGCGCAGTCCCGACGGCCTGACGCCCGCCGAGCAGCTTGTCCTCATCAACGAGACCGTCTCAAAGCTCGCCAGCGACCAACAGGCGATCTGGCGCGATTTGCGCAGCATCCTGGCCGAGGTGGGGATCATTCTCATCGATGGCCACGATGTCACCAAGTCCGAGCGCGCCTGGATCGAGGACCATTTTCTGCACAATATTTTCCCGTTGCTGACGCCGTTGGCGATCGACCCCGCGCACCCCTTCCCGTTCATCCCGAGCCTCGGATTTACCGTCGCGCTGCAGCTGGCGCGGGTCTCCGACGGCAAGCCGATGAACGCCCTCATTCGCATGCCCGGCAAGATCGACCGCTTCATCCGCCTGCCCGCGGGCAAGGATGGCGCGGTGCGGCTGATCACGCTGGAGCAGGCAACCGGCCTGTTCATCGGCCGGTTGTTCCCCGGCTATACCGTCAAGGGCCAGGGCGCTTTCCGCGTCATCCGGGATTCCGAACTTGAAATCGAGGAAGAGGCGGAAGATCTGGTCCGCCTGTTCGAGACCGCGCTGAAGCGACGGCGGCGCGGATCGGTGATCCGGCTCGAGATCGAAGCCAAGATGCCGGAAGAACTCCGCGCCTTCGTTCAGCGCGCGCTTTCCACCGCCGACGACGAGGTGCTGCTGGTCGATGGCGTGCTGGCGATGAACGAGCTGTCGCAACTGACCCGGCTCGACCGGCCCGACCTCGAATTCGTGCCCTATGTACCCCGTCATCCCGAGCGCGTGCGCGATCACGGCGGCGATATCTTCGCCGCGATCCGGCAAAAGGACCTGATCGTTCACCACCCCTATGAATCGTTCGACGTCGTCGTGCAGTTCCTGCAACAGGCCGCGCGTGACCCCGACGTCGTCGCCATCAAGCAGACGCTTTATCGCACCTCGAACAATTCACCGATCGTGCGGGCGCTCGCCGAAGCCGCGGAAGCAGGAAAGTCGGTCACCGCCCTGATCGAACTCAAGGCGCGGTTCGATGAGGAAGCCAACATCCGCTGGGCACGCGACCTCGAACGCGCCGGCGTGCAGGTCGTGTATGGATTTCTTGAACTGAAGACCCACGCCAAACTGTCATTGATCGTGCGCCGTGAAGGCGGCAGCCTGACGACTTATGTCCACACCGGGACCGGGAATTACCATCCGGTGACCGCGCGCATCTATACCGACCTATCCTATTTCACGTCCGATCCGATCATCGGACGCGACGCCGCGCGCGTATTCAACTACATCACCGGCTATGCGGAACCGAGCGACATCGAGAAGATGGCGGTGTCCCCGCTCACCCTGCGCAAGCGAATGCTCGAACACATTCACGGCGAGACCAGTTTCGCCCGTCACGGCAAACCCGCCGCGATCTGGTTGAAGATGAATTCACTGGTCGATCCCGAGATCATCGACGCCCTTTACGAGGCGTCCCAGGCCGGCGTTTCCATCGACCTCGTGGTGCGCGGAATTTGCTGCCTGCGACCCGGCATAGCGGGGCTTTCAGAGAACATCCGCGTCAAATCGATCATCGGCCGGTTCCTCGAGCACGGCCGAATCTATTGCTTCGGGATGGGACAGGGCCTGCCGAGCACGAAAGCGGCTGTGTATATTTCCTCGGCCGACATGATGCCGCGCAATCTCGACCGCCGCGTCGAAATCCTCTGCCCATTGCAGAATCCGACGGTGCATCAGCAGGTTCTCGAGCAAATCATGGTCGCGAACCTCAAGGATACCGAGCAAAGCTGGCAGTTATTGCCGGATGGGTCGTCAACGCGTATGAAAGCCGCGAAGGGCGAGGAGCCCTTCAATCTGCATAATTATTTCATGACCAATCCGAGTCTGTCAGGCCGTGGAAAGTCGCTTAAGGAATCATCGCCGCGGCGGCTCACGCGCCGAACCGAACGTCAGCCATCCTCATAAGGGGAACCTCCTGTGAAGCGGCCGCGCAAGCGCGCGTCCAGCGTCGCGGTCATCGACATTGGCTCGAATTCGGTGCGCCTCGTCGTCTATGAAGCGATGGCGCGCAGCCTGATCACGATCTTCAACGAGAAGGCTCTCTGCGGCCTCGGCCGGGAGGTCCAGTCAACCGGTCTTCTGGCGCCAGACGCCGTCAACAAGGCCTTGACGTCGTTACGGCGGTTTCGCGCGCTATGCAGGGTGATGACGGTGGGGCGCGTATATGCGATCGCCACGGCCGCCTGCCGCGACGCCAGCAACGGTCCGGACTTCATCGCCAGGGCCGAACGCATCTGCGGCGTACCGATCGAGATCCTGTCGGGTCCGCGCGAAGCGAAATTGTCCGCGCTCGGCGTAGTCTCCGGCGTGCACAAGCCGGACGGCATCGTCGGTGATCTCGGCGGCGGCTCGCTGGAACTCGTCGACGTGCACGGCAGCCGCGTCCGCGGCGGCGTGACGCTGCCGCTCGGAAGCCTGGCGCTGCAGGACCTGTCACACAAGTCGCTGAAGCGCGCCGAACGCATCGTCAAGGCCGAGCTTTCCGACGTCGCCCAACTGCAGGCCGGCCGCGGCCGCACCTTCTACGCGGTCGGCGGAACGTGGCGCGCGCTGGCGCGCATTCACATCATCCAGAGCGAATACCCTTTGGGGGTGATGCACGGCTATTCGATACCGGCCCAGGACGCGCTCGATTTCGTGCGGCGGCTGCGCCGCCTGGTATCGGCAAACATGCTCGCCAACATCGAAGCCATCGCCGATGCACGGCGGCCGCTGCTGGCCTATGCCGCGCTCGTTCTCGAACACGTCATTCGCGTTGCCAAGCCGAAAACCATCGTATTTTCGACCTTCGGGGTGCGCGAAGGACTGCTCTACGAAATGCTGCCGCAGACCGAGCGCTCCCTGGACGGATTTATCTGCGCCGCGCAGGAGCTGAACGAACTCCTGTCGCGATCCGCCCGCCACGCCCGGGAGTTGATCGAATGGACCGATCGTCTGGTGCGGGTCGTGAAATTGCGCGAGACGGAAGAGGATCGGCGCCTGCGCCATGCCGCCTGCCTGTTGTCGGACATCGGATGGCGGGTGCATCCCGATCACCGCGGCGAGGAAACGCTCAATCTCATCACCAACGGCAATTTTGGTTCAATCAGCCACCAAGGCAGGGCGTTTGTCGCGCTGTCGGTGTTCTACCGCTACGCCGGCTTGAGCGAACAGAACGAACCGCCGGAGGTCATTCGGGAGCTGGTGCCGCCGTCGATGCTGGAGCGCGCCCGCCTGCTTGGCGCCGCATTCCGTGTCGCCCATCTGATATCCGCGGCGCGGACCGGCGTGTTGCCAGCCACCCATTTTCGCACCAACGGCCGCAAGCTGATTCTGGTTTTCGAGCACCGGCTGGTCGATCTGGTCGCCGACCGCGTCGGCAGCCGTTTCAAGCAACTCGCACGGCTGGTCGGCCGCTCCGGATCGATCCTGAGGCGTTGAGCCGGATTTCAGGCGACGATGTCGGTCTATGACCGGTCCGCCGGCTGAGCCAGCTCCGCGGCATTGGGCAGAGCGAGATGTTCGAGCTGCTGCAGCTTGCGCTTTCGCCAGATCGATCCCGCGACCAATACGGTGATCGCGCCGAGGAACGAGGCGATATATCCGACAAGCTCTCCCTCCAGGCTGAAGTGCGGCGACACTCCGAAAATCGCCGATCTCGCGTCGAAATTGAGCGCAATGGTGCCGTCAAGAAGCCGATGCAGGACCGGCTGTACTGCCAGATCGCTCTCGATCACGTCACCGGCGATCCACCCGAGCAAAGTCGCACCCAGCCAGATCAGGATGGGAAACCGGTCGAGCACCATCATGATCAGCGCCGCACCGGCGATAATCATGGGAATGCTGATGGCGAGGCCGAGGATCAACAGCGAGAGCTGACCGCTCGCGGCAGCCGCGACCGCGATCACGTTGTCCAGGCTCATGATGATGTCGGCAATGACGACAATGCGGATCGCATGCCAGAGCGTGGTGCCCGCGGCGATTTCATCGCCCTCGTCTTCGGGGACCAGAAGCTTGGTGGCGATGACGAGCAGCGCGATGCCGCCGACGAGTTTCAGATAGGGCAGCGCCATCAGCGTCGCCACAACGCCGGTGAAGGCGATCAGCAGCACCACGGCAATGCCGGCGCCGATGATTATGCCCCACAGGCGGTGCCGGCCGTGCAAGCCGCGGCAGGCCATCGCGATCACCAGCGCGTTGTCGCCGGACAGGAGTACGTTGATCCAGATGATCTTGCCGACCGCCAGCCAGAACGCCGGCGTTTGCATGTCCGTTTGAATTTGCGCGAAAAAAGCCCCGATATTTGCGGGATCGACGACCTGCAACAGCCAGTTCACAGCCTACCCCCTTTGGCGCAAGCCGCTGCCCCCGCAGCTATCGTCGACTGGATTGCGCGCCAACGCCGGTGTCAATCAGCCGACGATTTCGTTGCCCGAGAAGAACTGGGCGATCTCGATGGCCGCCGTCTCCCGGGCATCGGAGCCATGCACCGAATTTTCGCCGATGGACTTTGCATGCAGTTTGCGGATCGTGCCCTCCGCCGCCTTGGAAGGGTCGGTCGCACCCATAACGTCGCGGTGTTTGAGAACCGCGTTTTCGCCCTCGAGAACCTGAACGACGACCGGGCCGGAAGTCATGAAATCCACCAACTCGCCGAAGAACGGACGCGCCTTGTGAACGGCATAGAAGGTCTCGGCCTGTTCGCGGGTCATGCGAATACGCTTCTGGGCAACGATACGAAGCCCGGCCTTCTCGATCAGGGCATTGATGGCGCCAGTCAGATTGCGCGCGGTCGCGTCCGGCTTGATGATGGAAAAGGTGCGTTCGATCGCCATGATTTCGTCCTTGAAGCGCTGATGGAAGTTGCGGGCTTATATCGGCGCTGCCGGTGCACGGCAAGCAATCAGGTGACATGCGGCAGATCGCCCGGCGGGTATTTGATGCCCGAAATTACGACAATTTCACCAAAATGAACCGTCTCTGAAACGCTCGTCCCGGTTTCGTTCACCCTCCAGGGTGCAGGCTTCGATCAACCCGCACGCCCCGCCGTTCCAGGGGCACTACGGGGGGCTTTTCACCGATGGCGCCAACAGCGCCAAACCGAGGAGACGACCCATGTTACGCAAACTCTCGCTTGTTGCAGTTGCCGCGGCTTCGCTGGCTGTGGCCGCGCTGGCGCCGACCTCCGCCTCCGCCTGGGGCGGGTACGGCGGCTGGCATGGCGGTGGCACCGCGGCTGGGGTTGGGGCGGCCCGCGCTTCTTCGTCGGCGGTCCCGCTTACTACGGAAATGGTTACGGTTACGGCGGCTGCTACGTGCGGCAGCTGGTTCCGACGCCGTGGGGACCGCGCTGGCGCCTGGTCAACCGCTGCTATTGATCCACCCGGGCTGAATGTCGAAAGGCCCCGGCCCTGTTGCGGCCGGGGCTTTTGTCTATTTCCGGTCAGCGAGCCGATCGCCGCCTTCATTCGAATTTTACCAAGAACGCACGCAATCGATCCCCGACCGGAAACCATTTCCCGTTCAGTGACTTGGTCTGGCGTCACGCATTGAATGAAATGACCAGGAAGCGGAACTCGTCATGAACAGCCGGACCAACGACGACAGCGAAGCGATCGATGGCAAGACCAGCCGGACCATCTGTGAGGCCGTGGCAGAACGGCTGCAGCAGAGCCTTGGCCCGGAACCCTTGCGCCTGTCGTCGCATCTGGAGCATCTGATCGATGAATTGCGCAGGCGCGACGAAGGTGGCGGCCGTGCGAGGTCAAACTAGGCGGAAAACTTGCGGCACAAGGCCCGCTCGGGAGATCCCGTTTCGCCTGATCTCAATAAACGGGTTGCGTTTTCTGATGGCTGCGGTGAAAAGCCCGCATGCTTTCAATGTCAGACATTTCGATCCGGATCGCCGGGCGGCTTCTGATCGATCACAGTTCCGTGCAGATCGTGCCCGGCGCGCGCGTGGGCTTCGTCGGCCGCAACGGGGTCGGCAAGTCAACGCTGTTTCACGCGATCCGGGGTGAATTGCCGACCGAAACCGGCACCATAGCGATCCCCCCGCGCTGGCGGGTCGGCAGCCTGGCGCAGGAAGCACCCGACGGCCCGGAAAGCCTGCTCGCGGTCGTCTTGAAGGCCGACCTCGAGCGCGAGGCCCTGCTGCGCGAAGCGGAGACCGCGCACGATCCCATTCGTATCGCCGACATCCAAACCCGGCTGGTGGATATCGACGCGCATTCCGCTCCGTCCCGCGCCGCCGC
Source organism: uncultured Alphaproteobacteria bacterium (assembly GCA_963742085.1). Taxonomy (GTDB): domain Bacteria; phylum Pseudomonadota; class Alphaproteobacteria; order Rhizobiales; family Xanthobacteraceae; genus Bradyrhizobium. Next base: position 496,191 of record CAVUKM010000015.1, read on the forward strand.
GATCCTCAGCGGCCTCGGATTTTCCACTTCCGATCAGGGCCGGCCGTGTTCGGAATTTTCCGGCGGCTGGCGCATGCGCGTCGCGCTCGCCGCGACGCTGTTTGCCGCGCCCGATCTGCTGCTGCTCGACGAGCCCACCAATTATCTCGACCTCGAGGGCACGTTATGGCTCGAGGATCATCTCGCCAATTATCCACGCACCGTCATTGTCATCAGTCACGATCGAGACCTGCTCGATACGTCGGTCGATCAGATCCTGCACCTCGATCGCGGCAAGCTGACGCTCTACAAGGGAACCTATTCGTCGTTCGAAGAACAGCGCGCCACGCGCGAAATGCTGGACGCCAAGCACGCAAAGCGGCAGGCCGACGAGCGCAAGCGGCTGCAGGCCTTCGTCGACCGCTTCAAGGCCAAGGCCTCGAAAGCCCGCCAGGCCCAGTCCCGCGTCAAGATGCTGGAACGAATGAAGCCGGTGACTGCGCTGGTGACGCAGGACGTGCACGACATCTCGTTTCCGGTACCCGAGAAGATGCTGTCGCCGCCGATCATCGCGGTCGATGACGTTTCGGTCGGCTACGACCCGAAGCGGCCCGTCCTCAATCGCGTTACGCTGCGCATCGATACCGACGACCGCATCGCCCTGCTCGGCTCAAATGGCAACGGCAAGTCAACGCTGGTGAAACTGCTCGCCAACAAGCTGTCGCCGTTCTCCGGACGTGTCACCCGCGCCGAGAAGCTCTCGGTCGGGTATTTCGCGCAGCATCAGGTCGATGAACTCAATCTCGACGGTTCACCCTACGATCACGTCCGCCGGTTGATGCCGGATGCCCCCGAAACCAGGGTGCGCGCGCGCACCGGCGCGATCGGCTTTTCGGGCAAGGCTGGCGACACGCTGGTCAGAAGCCTGTCGGGCGGTGAAAAAGCGCGACTGCTGCTGGGACTTGCGACCTTCTTCGGTCCCAACATGATCATTCTGGACGAGCCCACCAACCATCTCGACATCGACAGCCGCGCCGCGCTCGCGGAAGCGATCAACGAATTTCCCGGTGCGGTGATCATGGTCTCCCATGATCGTTATCTGATCGAGGCCTGCGCCGATCAATTATGGGTCGTCGCCGATCATGCGGTCACGGCCTATGACGGCGACCTCGACGATTATCGCCGGATGGTGTTGTCGGCGCGCGGCCTGCGCGCCAATTCCCGCGACCGCGGAAGCAATGAGCGCAGCGAGAGAGGCGACAGGCCTCAGCGCAACCGGGCCGAAAAACGCGTCCCCCTGAAGCAAAAGATTTCAGACGCCGAAGCCGAGATCGCGCGCATCAGCGACATCATCGCCAAGATCGATACCGCACTCGCGCTGCCGGATCTGTTCAAGCGCGACCCGAAACAGGCCGCCCAGCTTAGCAAGGCGCGTGCGAGTGCGGCGAGCGCGTTGCAACGTGCCGAGGAAGAATGGCTGACGGCCAGTGCACAATACGAGGAGGGGCCGGCCGAGCCGGCCAGAAGCTGATCGACGGCGATCAAGTCGCAGCCGGCTTCTTCTTCGTCTTCGACTTGGCCGTCGGCTCCGCCACCGGATCGGACCCACGCTCGATCGACGTCAACCGCCCGGCCGTGAAGGTATAGATTCCGGCGCGTTGCCCCCGCGAAAAATTGACAACGGCCACGCGTTCGCCGCGAGGGTTGTTCGAGATATTTACGCTCTCGGGAGCGCCAATTCCGCGCACGACATCGCATTCGGTATGACCAAGCGCTACCGTCGCGGTCGACTTCGGCGCGGCAGATGCGCCGTCGGACAGTGCGTTGGCATTTGCCGGTACGCCGGCCGATGTCATTCCCGGGCAAGCGCCGTCGGCGCTGACCAGGTCTTCGGGAGTGACGGGTTTGTCGGGGGTCAGGGGCGGCGTCTCAATCGAAACGTTCTTGATGAAAAGCCTGCCGCTGCGCGAAAACCATTCCGCATCCTTCGACAGAAGGTCGGACGAAAAGATATCGGACGGCGAGGCGGCGCAGCCCGCGACCAAGGGGGCGAACAGGAGCAGCGCCAGCACTGTCTTCCGGTGACGGTATGTGTCTTGCACGTTGAACTGAATCCCATCCCCGCCTTAAGCGACTGTCCCACCACCACTTTGCGGCACGACCGTGGCCTTATACAAGGTCACAGGCCGGAACCATAGATTATCATTAATTGCCGGAACCTGCTAATCGCGCCGCTGCCAGCGGCCCCTCTCGTCGGCCTGCCAGTAGGTGACCTCAAAACCCCGTGTCTTGCAATCCGTCCAGGCGCCGCGCGCGGCGGCGAGCGCGTCGCCATCGTCGCCGTTGAAAACCAGAACGACCCGATCATAAGCGCCTGAGTCCGCCGGCAACGCGGCGCCGTCAACCAGAAACCTGACATTGGCCCGATTCGGGTTGCTTTCCTCCACGGCCAGCACGATCGGCTGATCCTGGGCGTCGGCGACCCGCCAGGTGGCGTGCGGCAGGAACGAATCGTCGCGATAGGTCCACAAATGGGCGTCGAGCGCGTCGGCGCGCTCCTGCGATGTCGACTGCACGACGACCCGCCAGCCACGCTCCAAAGACTTTTCGAGCAGCGGCGGCAGCACGCTTTCGAGCGTCATGTCCTGCAGGTGGTAGAACAGAACCTCCGTCATCACCCTGCTTCGTAATAATCCGCGACCAACCGCTCCAGCAGCCGAACACCATAGCCGGAACCCCAGCTTTGATTGATCTCGGTTTTCGGTGCGCCCATCGCCGTTCCCGCGATATCGAGGTGGGCCCACGGGGTGCCATCAACAAAGCGCTGCAGGAACTGCGCCGCCGTTATCGAACCGCCGTTGCGGCTACCCGTATTTTTCACGTCCGCAAATTGCAAATCGATCAGCTTGTCGTATTCCGGGCCGAGCGGCATGCGCCAGACCCGTTCCCCCGTCGCCAGCCCGGACTTGGTCAGCCGCTCGGCCAATTCGTCGTTGTTGGAGAACAGCCCCGCATATTCGGTCCCAAGCGCAACCATGATGGCACCGGTCAGAGTTGCCAGATCGACCATGAATTTCGGCTTGAACTTTTTTGCCACGTACCAGAGCACGTCGGCCAGCACCAGCCGGCCTTCGGCGTCGGTGTTGATGATCTCGATGGTCTGGCCGGACATCGAGGTCACGATATCGCCGGGACGCTGTGCGTTGCCGTCGGGCATGTTCTCAACCAGGCCGATGGCGCCGATCACGTTGACCTTCGCCTTTCGCGCCGCCAGCGCGTGCATCAATCCGACGACGCAGGCCGCACCGCCCATGTCGCCCTTCATGTCCTCCATGCTTCCCGCGGGTTTGATCGAAATGCCTCCGGTGTCGAAGCAAACGCCCTTTCCGACAAAAGCGACCGGCTGATCGCCGCGCTTGCCGCCGTTCCAGCGCATGATCACGGTCCGGCCGGGCCGCGTGGAGCCTTGGGCGACGCCGAGCAGCGCGCCCATTCCGAGTTTCGTCATGGCCTTGACGTCCAGCACTTCGACGCCGACGCCAAGCTTGCGCAATTGGCCGGCGCGGCGGGCGAATTCCACGGGGAACAGGACATTGGGGGGCTCGTTGACGAGGTCGCGCGCGGTGATGACGCCGTCGACGATATGCGCGCCTGGAGCAAAAGCCTTTCGCGCCGCCGCCACATCGCCGACCGCGATCGCAACATCGGCGCGCAAGGCTCCCTCCTCGCCCTCCTTCTTCTTGGTCTTGTAGAGGTCGAACTTATAGGCGCGCAGCCTTAATCCCGACGCGATCGCGGCCGCCTGATCCGGCTTCATGGCGCCTGTGGGCAACTCCGCGATGATCGTCACGGCGTCGTTTCCGGCCTGTAACTTGCCGGCCGCCGCGCCGCCAAGTTTGAGAAAGTCGTTGTCCTTGATTTCAGTGAGTTTGCCGAGGCCCATCACGATCAGGCGCTTGGCCTTGAGGCCCTCCGGCGCCAAAATATCGAGCGCGGCCGCACTTTTTCCCTTGAATTGGTTGGTTTCCGCAGCCCGCCGGACCAAACCGACCGCGTTACCCAGCGCCTTTCGGGTCGCGGGGCCGAATTGCAGCGTATGGTCGCAAAAAACCACGAGAATTCCGCGCGGGGCGGCGGAAAACGGGACGAAGCCGACCTTGACGGCGTCGGTCATAAGCAAATCCTCCAAAATCAGGGCTGTCGCGGGGTCAGGGACCCGCCGGGCTGCTGCGAATGTTCTCTTCCCGGCTGTAATAGGCATCCGTCAAGAGCGTGTCTCGGCCCACTATGGCTCCTCCGCCGCCGCACTGCCAAGCGCCCCGTGGCCAGAGAGCCACATAAGAGGAATTATTAACCATATCGCAAGGGTGCCATGGCCCAGCCATTTTGTTGACGGATCAAAGGGATGCTAGTGAGAAACTAAGCCAGCCGGAACCATGGCGGCCCGACCATAGGGGATCCCGATTTCGGGATTGGTCGCGAGCCGCCGTTCCAGTGCGCAAGGTGGGATCGTGCGGTAACGATGGGGTCGATCGACAAATATATCTTTCGCACGACGCTTGCGTCGTTCGCGCTGGTCCTGGTCAGCCTGACGGGGGTGATCTGGATTACGCAGGCGTTGCGTGGCATCGACCTGATGACCAGCCAGGGTCAGACCATCCTGACCTTCCTCGGCGTCACCAGCCTGGTGATTCCGGCGCTGGTCCTGATCATCTCCCCGATCGCCTTGATGATCGCGATCTCGCATACGTTGAACAAGCTCGCGACCGATTCGGAAATCATCGTGATGAACGCGGCCGGCTTCTCCCCGATTCGGCTGTTCCGCCCGTTTATGTATGCGACCCTGGTGGTCGCGCTGCTGGTCGCCTTTATTGCCTCCTACCTCGCCCCCGACGGCATGCGCCGGCTCAAGCAGTGGGATGCCGAAATCACCGCGGACGTGCTGGCCAACATTCTGCAACCCGGCCGTTTCGCCCAGCTCGATCAGAACCTGACCATCCGAATTCGAGAACGGCAACCAGGCGGCCTGCTCGTGGGCATCTTCATCGACGATCGCCGTGATCCAAAGGAACGCATCAGCATTGTCGCCGACCACGGCACCGTCCTGAAAAACGAAGGCGGCTCCTTCCTGATCCTCGAGGACGGGAATCTCGAGCGCTTTGAGGCCGGCAAACGCGATCCGGCGCTGGTCGCCTTCGGCCGCTACGGATTCGACATGTCGAAATTTTCCAACCAGGGCCACGACGTCGCGCTGGGCATTCGTGAACGCTATCTCTGGGAGTTGCTCTGGCCGCCGGAATCCGATCCGGTCTACGAACAGTTGCCCGGACAATTTCGCGCCGAGTTGCATGACCAATTCATGGCGCCGGTCTATCCGTTTGCATTTGCGGCCCTCACCTTTGCCTTTCTCGGCGCACCGCGCACGACGCGCCAGAGCCGAAACTTTTCGATTGGAGGTTCAATCCTCGCGGTTTTCGGGCTGCGGATGGCAGGATTCGCCTGCTCGGTCATGGCGGTCAAGTCGCCACTCGCTCCGATCGTTCAATATCTGATGCTGGCCGCGGCGATCGGCGCAAGCTTCTGGATCATCATCGGGGGTATCGTCATAGAGCCGCCGGCAGCGTTGATCGAAGCCATCAACAAATCGAATGCGCGCCTGCTGCGGCTCTTTGGACGGCCTGCCACAGCATGAGCATGGTCACCAACACGCTTGGACGCTATTTTGCCGGCCGTTTTGTGGTATCGGCGCTCGGCGTCTTTGCCAGCATCTTCATGCTTCTGGTGCTGGTCGATTACATCGAAATGGTCAGGAAGACGTCGGGCCTGGCCGATGCTTCCGCGATCACGGTCGCGGAAACCTCGCTGTTCCGTGTTCCGCAACTGCTCGAAAAGATGATGCCATTTTGCATCCTGATCGGGGCGATGACCTGTTACCTGGCGCTTTCGCGGCGACTGGAACTCGTGGTCGCGCGGGCCGCCGGGGTTTCCGCATGGCAATTCATCGCGCCGGCGCTGGCAAGCGCGATTCTGCTCGGGGTCCTGGCGACGACGGCCTACAATCCGATGTCTGCAAATCTGCGCGAACTCTCCAAACGGATGGAGGCCGAGTTGTTCGGCTCCACCCCCGGTGGTGGCGTTCAGGATGCGTCGGGTTTCTGGATCAACCAGGTGAACAGCGACGGCCAGGCCATCATCAATGCGGCCCGCAGCGAACAGCAGGGCGTGCGGCTGACCGGGTTGACGGTGTTCCGATTCGATAATGATTACCAGTTCAAGGAGCGGATCGAAGCGCAGGCGGCGACGCTTGAAGAGGGACGCTGGCTGTTCAAAACCGTGCGGCGGTATACCCTCGACGGCCCCCCCGTCGACCAGGACAGCTTCTCCCTCAACACCAGTCTGACGCCGGCGCAGGTCCGCAACAGCTTCTCCACTCCGGAAACTGTGTCTTTTTGGCAACTCCCGGACTACATCCGCTCGTCCGAGAGTTCGGGATTTGCGACCGCGGGGTACCGATTGCAATACCACAAGCTGCTCGCACAGCCGTTTTTACTGGCGGCGATGGTCATGCTGGCCGCGGCTGTTAGCTTGCGGTTCTTCCGATTCGGCGGCGTGCAAAAGATGGTTTTGAGTGGCGTGGGAGCAGGCTTTCTGCTCTATGTTCTGTCGAAAGTAACTGAGGATTTGAGCAAGGCTGAGTTGATGCATCCGATCGCTTCGGCGTGGCTGCCCGTTTGCGTGGGCGGCCTCACCGGCTTTTTGGCCTTGTTGTACCAGGAGGACGGATAGTGGCCGTTGTCGCCGCCCTCCGAGTAAGGTCGCCTGCGTCCCGGCGGCGCGCCGTTGCGCGCCGCTATCGGACGCGCTTGACCACGGCAACCCGAGTGCTTTTCGCCCTTCTTTTCGGTCTCGTCCTGGCCGGCGCGTTGGTATTGGCGACGGCGCTTCCCGCGTCGGCGCAGGGCTTTACCTACAATCCAAGGCCCCCGCGGCCCGTGACACCCCGACCGGCCAGCGATGGACAGATGCTCGTCCAGGCGGTGGAGGTGGACTACGACTACAACAATTCGCGGGTGTCGGCGGTCGGCAACGTCCAGATGTTCTACAACGGGACCAGCGTCGAGGCGGACCAGGTCATCTACGATCAGAAGACCAAGCGGCTGCATGCCGAAGGCAACATCCGCATGACCGATGCGGACGGCAAGATCACCTACGCCAATGTGATGGATCTGAGCGACGACTACCGCGACGGTTTCGTCAATTCGCTGCGCGTCGATACCGCCGACGCGACCCGAATGGCCGCGACCCGCGCCGACCGCAGCAGCGGCAACTACACCGTGTTCGAAAACGGTGTCTACACCGCCTGCGCCCCCTGCAAGGACGATCCGAAGAAGCCGCCGCTGTGGCAAGTCAAGGGTATGCGCATCATTCACGACCAGATCGACAAGATGCTCTACTTCGAGAACGCCCAGCTGGAATTTTTCGGCGTTCCCATCGCCTATATCCCGTATTTTTCGACACCCGATCCGACCGTGAAGCGCAAGTCGGGCTTCCTGATGCCGGGCTACACCACGAATGTGACCTACGGCCTTGGCGTTGAAATCCCATACTACTGGGCGATCGCCCCCGACTATGATGCGACCTTCAACCCACGTTTCACGACCCAGCAGGGCGTGCTGTTGCAGGGCGAATTCCGCCAGCGCCTGCTGGACGGATCCTATCAAATTCGCGCCTATGGCATCGACCAGCTCGATCCCGGCGCCTACGCCGGCCAGCCCGGTGACCGCCAGTTCCGCGGCGGCGTCGAATCAAAGGGCGAGTTCGCGCTGAACGATAAATGGGTTTGGGGTTGGGAAGGCATCGCGCTTTCCGACCCCAACGTGTTGTTCGACTACAGCCTGTCCGTTTACAAGGATCCCCTGCAGTCGTTCCTGACCTTGCCGACGGAAGCCATTTCGCAGCTTTACCTGACGGGCGTCGGCAATCGCAGCTATTTCGACGCGCGCACGATCTACTTCCTCAGCCTTTCGGGTAACCAGTCTCAGGTGCCGGTCATCGCGCCGGTTATCGATTACTCCAACGTGATCAACCATTCGGTGCTGGGTGGCGAGTTCAGCTACAAGACGAATTTCACCAACCTCACGCGCGAAAACGCGGCTTTCGATGCAATCAATACCACCGCGCTCGCCAACGGCTCTTGCCTGACGGCCGTTTCAGCCGATCCGGCCAGAAGCATCGTGCCTGCGAACTGCCTGCTGCGGGGCATGCCCGGCACCTACACGCGATTGACGGGTGAAGCGGATTGGCGGCGGTCGTTCACCGATTCCGCCGGTGAAATCTGGACGCCGTTTGCAAGCGTCCGCGCCGATGCGATCAATGCCGATGTCTCCAACCAGCCGGGCGTTGCCAACTTCCTGCCCGTCGGCGACACCCAGACGCTGCGCGTGATGCCCACGGTCGGCCTCGAATATCGCTACCCCTTCATCAACGTTCAGCCATGGGGCACCACGACCCTCGAACCGATCGCGCAGGTCATCATCCGTCCCAACGAATCCTATGCCGGCAAGCTGCCCAACGAGGACGCGCAGAGCATGGCCTTCGACACCAGCAACCTGTTCAGCGTCGACAAGTTCTCGGGTTATGACCGCGTCGAGGGCGGCGGCCGCGCCAATGCCGGCGTGCAGGCGACCACCCAGTTCGACCGCGGCGGCGCGGTGACCGCGGTGTTCGGCCAATCCTACCAGCTGTTCGGTTTGAATTCCTTCGCGGTGAACGACGTGACCAATACCGCGGTCGATTCCGGCCTGCAGACCCCGAAATCGGACTACGTCGCCAGCCTCAGCTATTCGCCCAACCGGACCTATACGTTCTCGACGCGCGCGCAATTCGACCAGGCGACCGGAAGCGTCCAGCGCTTCGAGGCTGAAGGCAAAGCCAACTTCGACCGCTGGTCGGTCAGCGTGTTGTATGGCGACTACAGCGCCCAGCCGGATATCGGCTATCTTACGCGCCGCGAAGGCATCCTGGTCAACGGATCGGTGAAGATAGCCTCGAACTGGGTGGCAACCGGAGCTGCCCGATGGGATCTCGTCGCCAACCAGATCAACCAATACGTCGTCGGCGCCGGCTATGTCGACGATTGCTTCGTGCTGGCGGCCAATTATGTCACGTCTTTCTCCTACGCGACGCTAACTTCGCCACCCATACTCGGCCACGCTTTTATGCTGCAGCTCGGCTTGCGGACCCTTGCCAATACCACTTCGTCGACGCAATAAGGTCGGCACCGGGCACGCGCCCGGAGGAGGAATGCCTGGCGAAGCGTTGCCACAACGAGGATCGGCTAACTTAGCGAATATGACCATGACCGCGACATTCTTTGGTCGGCTTGCAGCTCTCATCCTGTGCTGTGCCACTGCCCTCGCCCTGATGGGATTGGGGTCGCCGGTGCATGCGCAGATCGCCGTTATGGTCAACGGCGAGCCCATCACCAATTTTGATATCGAGCAGCGCGGCAAACTGATCTCGCTAAGCACACACAAGCCCACGGACCGGCAGCAGGTGATCGACGAGCTGATCGACGAAAAGGTAAAGATCAGGGAGGGGAAGAAATTCGGCATCGACCCGTCGGCGGCAGACGTCGATCAGTCTTACGCATCGATGAGCGGGCGCATGCAAATCACGGCAGATCAGCTGACCAAATCTCTGGAAAGCCAGGGCATTCGCCCTGACACGCTGAAGTTGCGTTTGAAGGCAGATATGGTTTGGACCAACCTGGTACGCGGCCGATACAAGGAAAGCCTCCAGGTCGGCGAAAAAGACGTCAACCAAAAAATCCAGGAAGAGGGTGGCGAGCAGAAATCCGACACCCAGAGCTTCGAATACAAGATGCAGCCGATCGTGCTGGTGGTGCCGCGGGGATCGGCGGCCGACGCCGTCGAAACAAGAAAAAAGGAGGCTGAGGCTCTGCGCGGACGCATACAGACCTGTGCCGAGGCCAATGTGTTTTTCAAATCGATGCAAAACGCGGCGATAAAAGAGCCGGTAGTAAAAACCTCGGCCGACATTCCGCCCTCGCTTCGTGAAGTGCTCGACAGCACTCCGGTCGGTCATTTGACCCCGCCCGAGCTGACGAAACAGGGCGTCGAGATGGTTGCGCTGTGCGGACGGGACCCGACCACCGTCGATACCCCGAAAAAGCGAGAAATCCGCGACAAGATGTTTGCCGAAAAATTCGAGGCAAGGTCGAAATTGTACCTGCAGGAAGTCCGCAAGGCCGCGATGATCGAATATCGTTGACGTATGGCAAAGCCTCTCGCGCTGACATCAGGCGAACCCGCAGGTATCGGGCCCGACATCACCATCAAGGCGTGGCTTGGCCGCAATGAGCTGAAGCTTCCGGCGTTCTACCTGCTCGGCGATCCCGGCTTCCTCAGACACCGCGCAAAGGCGCTTGGACGCGATCTCAGGATCGCCGAGGTTCGCGCGGAGGAGGCCGGCGATACATTCCCGGACGCTCTGCCGGTGGTGGCCATCGGCTATCCGGCAACCGCGCAACCGGGTAGTCCCGACGGCACGAGCGCCGAAGCCGCCCTCGCCTCCATACGCCAGGCCGTAAGCGACGTCACCGCCGGACGGGCCAGCGCGGTGGTGACCAATCCGATCGCCAAGAGCGTTCTCTATCGCGCCGGGTTTCGGCACCCCGGGCATACCGAGTACCTCGCCGAGCTTGCGGCGACGGGAAGCCATCCGCCGCAGCCCGTCATGATGCTGTGGTCCCCCGCCCTCGTCGTCGTGCCCGTGACGATCCATGTTTCGCTGCGAGACGCGCTCGCGCAGCTTTCGAGCGAGCTGATTGTCACGACGGCCCGAATTGTAGTGGCGGCCTTGAAGGCCCGCTTCGGCCTTGCCAATCCGCGCCTCGCAATATCCGGGCTCAATCCGCACGCCGGCGAAGACGGCTCGCTCGGTACCGAGGAAAAAACCATCGTGGCGCCCGCCGTCGAAATCCTGCGCGGCGAAGGCATCGCGATCAGGGGACCGTTGCCGGCGGACACCATGTTCCACGAAGCGGCGCGCCAGACCTATGATTGCGCGATCTGCATGTATCACGACCAGGCGCTGATCCCGATCAAGACGCTGGCATTCGAGGATGCGGTCAATGTCACACTGGGATTGCCGTTCATTCGGACGTCGCCCGATCACGGCACCGCGTTTGACATTGCCGGAACCGGCAAGGCAAATCCGGCGAGCCTGATCGCGGCGCTAAGACTGGCTGCCCGCATGGCGGCAGCCCAGCCGGCATGAGCGCGATCGATGACCTTCCGCCGCTTCGCGAGGTCATTCGCCAGCATGCCCTGTCAGCTCGCAAATCCCTCGGCCAGAATTTCCTGCTGGACCTCAACCTCACTGCGCGCATCGCCCGTGCCGCAGGCCCCCTGGAAGATGCGACCGTCGTCGAGATCGGCCCCGGCCCGGGCGGGCTGACGCGCGCGTTGCTGGCGCTCGGCGCCCGGCACGTGATCGCGGTGGAGCGCGACCAGCGCGCCATCCCGGCCCTCGAGGAGATTTCAAGACGATATCCGGGGCGCATGGAGATCGTCTGCGCCGACGCGCAACATTTCGATCCGCGGCCCCTGCTCGGGACCACCCGCGCGAAAATTGTCGCCAACCTGCCTTATAACATCGCGACCGCGCTGCTGATCGACTGGCTGTCGATCGAGCCGTGGCCGCCCTGGTACGACATGATGGTGCTGATGTTTCAGCGCGAGGTGGCCGAACGCATCGTCGCGCGCGAGAACGATGAAGCCTATGGGCGGCTGGGCGTGCTCGCGAACTGGCGCGCCGAGACGAAAATTCTGTTCGATATTTCTCCGGCCGCCTTCGTGCCGCAACCCAGGGTCACCTCGTCGGTGGTGCGATTGGTGCCCCGCCCCACCCCGGAGGTGTGCGACCGCCGCGCGCTGGAGCAGGTGGCGGCGGCGGCATTTGGGCAGCGGCGGAAGATGTTGCGCCAAAGTCTGAAATCATTGGCGGTCGATCCGGACCGCTTGGCCGCGGCGGCGCAGGTCGATTTGACCCGGCGCGCCGAAACAATTCCGGTCAGCGGCTTTGTTGCCATGGCCCGGGAATTGACCAATATACGCAGCAAGAATTGACCATCCCCCGAGGAGGAAATCCATGCCGCTCATGCGCCGTCAGTCGCTCGTCAAATTCGATGCGCCACTGTGCGAAACCATCGCCGAGACGCCGAAGCCGACGGCCAGGGAAGTCCTGGTCCGCATCGAGCGCTGCGGACTTTGCCATTCCGACCTTCACATCCAGGATGGATACGCCGATCTCGGCGGCGGCAAGAGGCTCGATACTACCCGCGGCATGACGTTGCCGTTCACGCTCGGACACGAGATCGCCGGGATCGTCGAGGAAGTCGGCCCCGAGGTGTCAAAGGACCTGATCGGCGCAAAGAAGGCCGTGTTCCCGTGGATCGGTTGCGGCCAGTGCCGCGACTGTCTCCAGGGCGACGAAAATCTCTGCGCCAAACAGCGGTTTCTCGGCGTTGCAATCGATGGCGGCTTTGCAAGCCATGTCCTGGTGCCCGACGCAAAATACCTCCTGGATTATGACCCGCTGCCGGTCAACCAGGCGGCGACCTTGATGTGCTCCGGGGTGACCGCCTACGGCGCGCTGAAGCGCCTGGTCGACCGGCCGCGGCAGCGCAATCTGCTTCTGATCGGGCTCGGCGGCGTCGGCATGATGGGACTGGCTTTTGCCCAGGCCATGTTCACGCAAAAGATCTCGGTGGCGGACTTGAGTCCTGCCGCGCGCGAAACTGCGCTGCAGAACGGCGCCGCCGTCGCCTACGATCCTTCCGAAGCAGACGTGGTCAAGCGCATCATCAGGGAAACCGAAGGGGGCTTTGACGAAGTCGTCGATTTCGCCGGCAACGAGAAATCAATGGCCTTTGCGGTTTCTGTCCTCGCGCGCGGCGGCAAGATCGTGGTTTCCGGGCTGATGGGCGGCAATTTCACCCTGCCGATGGTGCAATGGGTCTACAAGCGCATGACCATCGAAGGCTTCATGGTGGGAACGCTGGCCGAGGCACAAGAGCTGATGGCGCTGGCACGCGCCGGGAAAATCAAGCCGACGCCGATGAAGGAGGAGCCGATGGTGGATGTCCAGAAATGGATCGACGCATTGCGGGCCGGAAAGGTCGTTGGACGTATTGTGCTGAAAAACTGAGGGCGCGGAGCGGTTTCGGCGCCTCGCCCGTTGAAGAGAAGGAGACTTTCATGGCCTCCGGAATTCATTCGATACTGGGCGCTCTGGCGGCGCTCGCGATCGCCGCGACGCCGGCTACCGCACAGAAGCAATACGGTCCCGGCGCCACCGGTACCGAAATCAAGATCGGCACCACCACGCCCTATAGCGGTCCTGCATCGGCCTATTCGGCCGGTGCGGTTTCCCTGGCTGCCTATTTCGCGATGGTGAATGATCGTGGCGGCGTGAACGGGCGCAGGATCAATTTCATCAGCCTCGACGACGCCTACAGCCCGCCCAAGACGGTAGAGCAGATCAGGCGTCTCATCGAAAGCGACGAGGTACTGTTTCTCGTCAATCCCGTCGGCACCGCCACCAACATGGCGGTGCTCAAATACATCAACCAGAAAAAGGTGCCCCACCTCTTTGTGGGCTCAGGCGCGACAGTCTTCAACGATCCCGAGCATTTTCCGTGGACGATGAGCTGGACGCCCCATTATGCGTCGGAAGGCGAAATCTACGCCAAATATCTTCTCTCCGTGAAGCCCGACGCCAAGGTTGCGATCATTTCCCAGAACGACGATCTCGGCCGCGACTATCTGCTGGGATTCAGGCGCGGACTCGGCGAGAAGGCCGCGTCGATGATCGTGTCGTCTTTGACCTACAACACCAGCGATCCGACGATCAATTCCCAGATCGTGTCGCTGAGAGCTTCGGGCGCGGACGCGCTGCTGATTGCAGCGGTTCCGAAATTCGCAGCGCAGGCCATTCGCAAAGCCTATGACATCGACTGGCACCCGCTGAAATTCGTCGTCGGCGTGGGCTCGTCGATCGCCGGCGCGATCCGGCCGGCCGGGTTTGAAGCTTCAAAGGGCGTAATCTCCGCGGCCTACCAAAAGGACCCTGCCGATCCGCAGTGGAAAGACGACCCGGAGATGAAATCCTGGAACGTGTGGATGGACAAATACAACCCGCGGATCGACAAGAGCGACTATTACGCACCCTACGGCTACAACATCGGTTTCGCCGTAGTGCAGATCCTCAAGCAGTGCGGCGACGACCTGACGCGCGACAACGTCATGAAACAGGCCTCTCACCTGGAAATGGAATTGCCGTTGTTGTTGCCGGGAATCCGCCTGAAGACGAGCCCCGCGGATCTGCGTCCGATCAAGCAGATGCGCCTGGTACGCTTCGACGGCGAGCGCTACGTGCTGTTCAGTGACGTGCTTGCAAGCGAGTGACACCGCCTCAAGGCATCCCAAAAAAGCCTTTTTTCGGGCCGCGGCGCTTCCCCTGGGCCACGGCGGCAAGCCCGAATTAAGCCCCATGCTGTCCGGATTTGCGGCGCATTGCGACCCAAGTTTTTGAGGAGGTTTGGCCTGCAAGTGATTGCGTTGGAGATTCTTATGCCAAGCCGAACCGCGAAATTTATGCCGGCCATCTTCGCCGGCATTCTCGCAGGCGCCCCGCTCATGACGGCATCACACGGCGAGACGGTTGCGGCTGACAATTGCCTTTCCGCTCCGAAAGGCCAGACGCCCCCGGGCAGCCATTGGCACTACCGCATCGAGCACTCAACCAAACGCCAATGCTGGTATTTGCGCGTCGAGGGCGGCGATCTTTCGCAAGGCGCCGCTCAGAACACTTCGCCACCGGCCAAGCCGCTTCCGCTGCAGCCGGACATGGCCATGCAAAATTCCGTGGCCAACGCCCGCGCCGAATTGCCCGCGCGGACCGACCGCAGCGACGGGCCAAACGCCGCCGTGCCCGCGAATGCGGCCGGGTTCGATACCTCACGTGCGCGGAGACTGGATACAAGCGCAGCATCAACCGTTGTGGCGTCGCGCTGGCCGGAACCGTCGGGCGCAAGCCAGGCATCCAGCCCACCGCCGGCGACCAGCCAATTGGCGGCCAACGTACCGGCAAATTCAACCGCCGCGCCCGCGCCCACCGTTGCCGCGGCCACCATTGCCGCCGCCGATCCCTCATCTCAAAGCCAGCCCGGCACGATCCCGAAACTCCTCGTCGCGGTCGCTGGCGCCCTGCTGCTCGGCGGCATGACGGCAAGGCTGACCTTCAGATTTGGCCGCGGGCGACACGTGCGACCAAGAGTAGTTCGTGCGCGCCGGGGCCCGATCTGGGAATCTACCGATGACGACCGCATCGTACTATCGGACTATCCCGACCCGGACGTTCTCCCGCGCCGATCCCGGTTTTCCCGGGATGTCGGTGAAGCCAATGGCCCCGACAACCGGCTGGCCGCGTCTTTCTCGCGGATGCCCGGACGCGCGCCGACGTGACCTCGACTATTTCTCCAGCTGCCGTTGCAGCTCGCGCACGAATCCCGAAAGGCCCACTTGCCGTTCGCGCTTGAGCTGCTCGGCGCGCAGGATCGATTTGACCGCCTTGAAGGCGATCTCGATATCGTCGTTGACTACAATATAGTCGTAGGCGTCGAAATGGCTCATTTCGTCGCCCGCCTTCTTCATGCGACCGCGGATCACTTCGTCCGAATCCTGCGCGCGGGTATGCAGACGCTGTTCGAGCGCCGTTACCGACGGCGGCAGGATGAAAACACTGACGACATCGTTGGGCGATCGGCTTCGCAGCTGCTGGGTACCCTGCCAGTCGATATCGAACAGCACGTCCTGTCCAGCCAAAAGGGCGGCCTCGACCGGCGCGCGCGGCGTGCCGTAGCGATTGTCGAACACGTTGGCCCATTCCAGCAGCTCGCCCCTGGCGACCATCGCTTCAAACCGGGCCCGATCGACGAAATAATAGTCCTTGCCCTCGATTTCGCCGGGCCGCTTCGGCCGCGTCGTCGCCGACACCGACATTTGCAGCGCCGGCGTCTCCGCCACCAGCATGCGCGACAGCGTGGTCTTTCCTGCGCCCGACGGCGACGACAGCACGAACATCAATCCGCGCCGTTCAACCCTGTCAAAGCCGTGATTACCCCCCGCCATGCATCACTCCAAATTCTGGACCTGTTCGCGGAATTGCTCCACCACGTTCTTCATCTCAAGACCGGTATTGGTCAATTCGAGATCGTTCGACTTGGAGCAGCAGGTATTGACCTCGCGATTGAATTCCTGCGCCAGGAAGTCGAGGCGCCGCCCGACCGGCCCGCCCCTGGCGATCATCTCGCGAGCCTGGGCGATGTGCGAGGCAATGCGATCCAGTTCTTCGCGAATGTCGGCCTTCGCCGCGATCAGAAGCGCCTCCTGATTGAGCCGATCGGGGTCGAACCGGTCGGCCAATTCGAGCAGCGCGGCGATCTGCTCGGCAAGCCGCGCCTTTATCGCGTCGGGTTTGCGGCCTGGCGCGGCCTCAGCCTTGCTCGCCAGCCGTTCGATCTCATCCATCCGCTGCGACAGGACCTGCCCAAGCGTGACGCCCTCGCGCCGTCGCATTTCGACGAGATGGGCCAGCGCCTGCTCGAACGCTGCCGCTGCCGCTGCCTTCGCCGCCTTTTCTTCAACCTCATCGCTTTCCGGCTCGACGACTTCGATGACGCCTTTGATCCCGAGGAGCCCGTCGATGCTCGGCGCCACCGCGTCGATCTTGCCGGCAAGCACTCCTGCGACCCTCACGATCGACGCCAGCACCTCTTCGTTGATGCGAACCGTCGACGCCGCGTTGGTGCGCTTGACGTTCAAATTGGCGTACACGGTGCCCCGCGACAGCACCTCACCGGCGCGCTTCTTGGCGAGCGCCTCGAGATCGTCCCATCCGGGTGGCAGCCGCATGCGAAGATCGAAGCCCTTGGCGTTGACCGACTTCAATTCCCATTCGAACGCGTAGGGCCCGCTGGCGCCGTTGCTTCGGGCAAAGCCGGTCATGCTCGACAGAGCCATCGTTTGAAATTCTCCGCAAAAGGATACGGGCTTGAGATTCGCAAAGCCAACAACCGCGCGAGCTTAGCGCGTATTGGGCAAAAGTGGAATTTGGCGGCGGCCTGCCCGCGCTATTGCTGAACCACCGGGGACGAGACCGTCGATTGTGCCGCGCCCTGCCGGGCCGGGGCGGCACTACGCGCCGGCTTCTTTGCCGGGACCGGCTTTGCCGTCGTGGCCGTCGGGTTGGGGTCGGCCGGTGCGGCCGGCGCGCCCGCGGCGGCCGGCGCGGGTTCATCGGCGGGCTCGACCGTATCGTTCTGAATTTGCTTTTCCAACGCCCGAAGTTTGACGACGTTTTTCTGGTGCTGGTCGTAACTGTCGCTAAAGGCGTGGCCACCGGTACCGTCGGCGACAAAGAACAGATCGCGCGTTCGCGCGGGATTGGCGGCCGCTTCGAGCGAAGCCCGCCCCGGATTGGCGATCGGCCCAGGCGGAAGGCCATCCACCACATAGGTGTTGTAGGGCGTCGGTTGCTGGATTTCGCTGCGCTTGATCGGCCGGCCCAGCGTACCCTTTCCGCCCACCAGGCCATAGATGATGGTCGGATCCGACTGCAGCTTTATCTTCTGCCGCAACCGATTGACAAATACCGCGGCAACCCGGCTGCGCTCATCCGCCTTGCCGGTTTCCTTTTCGACGATGGAGGCGAGCGTTACCAGTTGCTCCGGCGTCTTGATCGGAATGTCCTGATTGCGGCGTTCCCAGATTTCCGCGAGCACGCGTTTTTGCGCCTGCTGCATGCGCGCAATCACCTGGTCGCGCGGGGTGCCGCGCGGGAATTTATAGGTTTCCGGCAACAACGTGCCTTCGCGCGGCAGTTCACGCACGGAACCGGAGAAGATATCATTTTCGGAAAGCCGGGCCACGATCTGTTCGGAGGTCAACCCCTCGGGAATGGTGACGGCGTGCTGAACCACCTTGCCTTCGACAATGGTGCCTATGACATCGCGCAGGCTGGCGTTTTTCTGAAACAGATATTCGCCGGGCTTGAGTTCGGAACGCGCCTTCAGCGCGAACACGCTGCCGATGAAGGCCCAGCGATTGTTATCGATCACGCCTTCGCGTTGCAGAATATCGGCAATGTCGGTCATTCCCGCCCGTGCCGGAATGTTCACGACCTTGTCCTCTTGCAGCGGGCCTGGCGCCTCGATCTTCTGCTTGCCGTAGATGTATGCGCCGCCGACGCCGATCATCAAGACCAGGACGATCGTGATAATGGCATTGCCGACCACGACGAACGGGTTTCGGGCGCGATCGGATCGCTTTGGCGGCGGCGGAACCTGCTCGGGCTCCAGCGCGGCGCGCGGGCTCCGTGGCGAAATGGGCGGCCTCTCACTCATCGATGCAACCTGAATCCTGTCGGTTCAATCGCGGCCTCGCAAATTTTCTGCATCGGCCGGTAGCCTGCCCGCATCTGAAAATATCAACGAAACGCGGCGAAACGGTGGACTTCTACTCTATAAGATGCGCGTCAGTTGACCACGCGCTGCAAGATTACGGACGCGTTGGTGCCTCCGAAACCGAAAGAATTCGATAAAGCAACGTTGACTTCGCGTTTGCGCGGCGCTTGCGGAACGAGATCGATCGCCGTTTCCACCGACGGGTTCATAAGGTTGATCGTCGGCGGGGCGACGTTGTCGCGAATCGCCAGGACGCTGAAAATCGTCTCGATCGCGCCTGCTGCACCCAGCAAATGCCCCGTCGACGACTTGGTCGACGACATCGATACCCTGGAAGCGGCGTTCCCCAGCAGCCGCTCCACAGCCCCCAGCTCGATTTCATCACCGACCTGCGTCGATGTTCCGTGGGCGTTGATATAGTCGATATCGGAAGCGGAAATTCCGGCGCGCTTCATCGCAGCGCTCATGCTGCGGAACGCGCCGTCACCATCCGGCGATGGCGACGTGATATGATAGGCGTCACCGGATAATCCGTAGCCGATCACCTCGGCGTAGATTTTTGCTCCGCGATTTTTCGCGTGCTCATATTCCTCGAGCACCACGACGCCTGCGCCCTCTCCCATCACGAAGCCATCGCGATCCCTGTCATAGGGGCGCGATGCCTTTTCCGGGGTTTCGTTGAAGGCGGTCGATAGCGCGCGTGCCGCGCAAAAACCCGCCATCGCCAGGCGGCAAATCGGCGATTCTGTTCCGCCGGCCACCATCACGTCAGCGTCCCCGAGCGCAATCAGTCGGCCGGCGTCGCCGATCGCGTGCGCGCCGGTCGAACAGGCGGTCACCACCGCATGATTCGGCCCCTTCAGACCGTGCTCGATCGACACATAACCCGAGGCAAGATTGATCAGGCGGCCGGGAATGAAGAATGGCGACACCTTGCGTGGTCCGCGCTCGCTCAGAAGCAGCGCTGTATCGGCGATGCCCGACAAGCCGCCGATCCCGGACCCGATCATGGTGCCGGTGGCGCATCGATCCTCTTCGGCGACGGGATGCCAATTCGCATCGTCGAGCGCCTGGCGCGCCGCGCACATGGCAAAAATGATGAAATCGTCGACCTTGCGCTGATCTTTCGGCTCCATCCACTGGTTGGGGTTGAATGTGCCGTTGGTGCCGTCGCCGCGCGGAACCATGCAGGCGATCTGGCTGGTGAGATCGGAGACGTCAAACGTATCGATCTTCCTGGCGCCACTTTCGCTGTTGAGCATGCGCTTCCAGGTCGGCTCGACGCCACAGCCAAGTGGCGTAACCATGCCGAGGCCCGTGACGACGACCCGTCTCATATTGACCACTCCAGCCCAAGATCCGCGGCCCCCGACAACCAGCCGCTGGACCGCGCGATCACGGCCCGTCCGGCTTCGTCAGCACCGCGCAGGGGCGTCAGCTCTTCGCGTTCTTTTCGAGAAATTTTGTCGCGTCGCCGACGGTCAGAATCGTCTCCGCGGCATCGTCGGGAATTTCGCAACCGAATTCTTCTTCAAACGCCATCACGAGCTCGACGGTGTCGAGGCTGTCGGCGCCGAGGTCGTCAATGAAGCTCGCGTTGTCGACCACTTTTTCGGGCTCAACACCAAGGTGTTCGACCACGATCTTCTTAACCCGCTCGCCAATCTCACTCATCGTTCAACCTCGTGCTTGTTCCATTGGACCCGACCCAAGACGTACGAGCCATCGTGGTCGTTAACTTTCTTCGCAATCGCGCATAGTCTTGATTTGGCCCCGTCATGGCCGACACGGACCCGGCGAACGACGGCAGGCTCCGCACCGCCAATATACAGGGTTTCAATATCCTGCAATGGTGTTCTTTGCCCATCCGCCGGTGGTTCGGTTATCATACTTCCCAAGCCTTGACTATAAGCCTTGATCAGCTGCCACAAGCGGCGTTTCGCCTCCCCGAGGGGACCGGCAGCCGCCTCAGATCATGGCCATTCCGCCGTTGACGTGAATGGTCTGCCCGGTGACATAGGCCGCTTCGTTTGAGCTGAGATAGACCGCCGCCGCAGCGATTTCCTCGGGCGTTCCCAGTCGCGCAGCCGGAACCTTGGAAAGGATCGCTTCGCGCTGCTTGTCGTTGAGCGCGTCGGTCATCGGGGTTTTGATGAATCCGGGGGCGATGCAGTTGGCGGTCACGTTGCGCTTGGCATATTCCGCGCCCAGCGTCTTGATCATGCCGATCAGCCCGGCCTTCGACGCGGTGTAATTGCCCTGGCCTGGATTGCCGGTGACGCCGACGACGGAAGTGATCGCGATAATGCGGCCGAAACGCTTGCGCATCATCAGCTTGGTGGCGGCGCGGGCCAGCCGAAAGGTCGCCGTCAGGTTGACCTTGATGACTTCATCCCAGTCTTCGTCACGCAGCTGCACAAAAAGATTGTCCCGCGTGATGCCGGCATTGGCGACGAGAATATCGACCTGGCCCATGGCTTGCTCCGCGGACGGTACCAGCGCCTCTACTTCCGCGGCATCGGACAGATTGCAAGGCAGCACGTGGACCCTCTCGCCCAGCTTCCCGGCAAGCGTGTCCAGCGCCTCGCGCCGCGTCCCGGAAACGGCCACCGTCGCGCCTTGCGCGTGCAACGCCTGCGCGATCGCGCCACCGATGCCCCCGGTTGCGCCGGTGACGAGCGCCGTTCTGCCAGTGAGATCGAACATCATTTCTCCCCCGTTTCAGGCAGCCCGCGCGGCAATCAGCGCGTCTTTCGCCGCGGCGATATCACCGGGACCGCCGACCGAAATCCCGACCGCGCCATCGGCAATGCGTTTGACGAGCCCGCTAAGAACCTTGCCCGCACCGATTTCGAAGAACCGCGTGACCCCGTGGCTTGCCATGTATGCAACCAACTCGCGCCAGCGCACCGTTCCCGTGACCTGTTCGATCAGACGGCGGCGAATCTCGTCGGGCTCCGCGATCGGCGCGGCCAACACATTCGACACCAGCGGCGATACCGGTCGCTTGATGTCGACGCCGGCGAGCGCCTCCGCCATCGCGTCGGCGGCTGGCTGCATCAGCCGGCAATGAAACGGCGCCGACACCGGCAGTAGCATGGCGCGCTTGGCGCCCCTGGCCCTGGCGATCTCGAGCGCCCGTTCGACAGCCGCCTTGTCGCCGGAAACCACGACCTGCCCGCCGCCATTGTCGTTGGCGGCCTGACAGACCTGCCCTTGCGCGGCCTCGTTTGCCACCGCCACCGCCGCCTCATAGTCGAGGCCGAGCAAGGCCGCCATGGCGCCGGCACCCACCGGGACCGCCTTCTGCATGGCAAGGCCCCGGATGCGCAGCAACCGCGCGGTGTCGCTGATGCTAAGGCTGCCCGCCGCAGCGAGTGCCGAATATTCGCCCAGCGAATGTCCGGCAACGAAGGCCGCGTCCGAGGCAACCGAGAATCCGGCTTCGCTTTCCAGCACGCGCAAGGTAGCGAGCGAGACCGCCATCAATGCGGGCTGGGCATTTTCGGTGAGTTGCAGGGTCTCGGCCGACCCTTCCCAAATGACGGCCGTGAGCTTTTCACCGAGCGCCGCATCGACCTCGTCGAATACTGCGCGGGCGGCCGGAAAGGCCTCGGCCAGCGCCTTGCCCATGCCGACCGCCTGGGAGCCCTGCCCCGGAAAAGTGAATGCTGCCGTCATTAATGCCCCTGGACACCGTTCTCCACCCACAATCCGCCCAAGCGGGCGGATGGATGAAAAAATCATGATATATTTCAATATTTTAGGGTACAATTTGGCAAAGGCCGGATTCGCCTTTGTCAATTGCCTCCCGAGTCGAGGCCGAAAGACACCGCAGGGGCTGCCTGTGTCAAGCCGGCGCTGGTTCCCGGCACGGGCCCTGCGTCCACCAATGCCGCGGCTTTCCCTTGCCTCCGCGCCTAAAATCCGTATAAACCGCGCCATCCGTGGATCCCGGCCGGGAGCTGAACGGACGGTCTCAGCAATTTCACCGTATCGGCGATGTTGATGTGGCAGGGCCAGTCGGTCCGTCGTCCCGTGCTTCCGCCTTCTGAGCATATCGAGTCCTTTCCGAAGGGTTCGAAGGGCTTGCCGCCGGGAGCCGCGCCAACACATGGAAAGGACACCCATGCCTCTGTATGAGCATGTTTTTCTCGCGCGTCAGGACGCGAGCACCCAGCAGGTCGAAGAACTGACCACCCAGATGACCGGCATCGTCGAACAGGCGGGCGGCAAGGTCACCAAGACCGAGAACTGGGGCGTGCGTTCGCTGACCTACCGCATGAACAAGAATCGCAAGGCGCATTTCGTTCTGCTGAATATCGACGCGCCCTCGGCCGCGGTCGCCGAGATCGAGCGGCAGGAGCGGATCAGCGAAGACGTTATCCGTTATCTCACCGTTCGCGTCGAAGAACACGAGGAAGGTCCCTCGGCGATGATGCGCAAGGCTGACCGCGACCGCGAGCGCGACGACCGCGGCGGCGGCTTCCGCGGCGACCGCGACGGTGGATTCCGTGGCGACCGCGACGGCGGTGGTTATCGTGGCGACCGTCCACGCCGCGGGCGTGACGATGCCGACGCAGTGATCGAGGAGTAAGAATCATGGCCGAAGCTGGTGCACGCCGTCCGTTTTTCCGCCGCCGCAAGACCTGTCCGTTCACGGGTCCGAACGCGCCGAAGATCGATTACAAGGATTCCAAGCTGCTGATGCGTTACGTATCCGAGCGCGGCAAGATCGTGCCGAGCCGCATCACCGCCGTCTCCGCCAAGAAGCAGCGCGAACTCGCGCGCGCCATCAAGCGCTCGCGTTTCCTCGGTCTGCTGCCTTACGTCATTCGTTAAGACAAATCCGCGATCCGCGTCGTTCGCGCCGCGGATCGCAAATCTTCATAAGGCTTCCGGGTCGTCCGGTTGCCGATGGTTGGGGTCGGCAAGACCTCTAACCGCTCGAAAGGAGCGGGACAGCTGATGATCGCGACAGTTCTCATAGCCTTGGCTGCCGGCTGCGCGTCGGCGTTGATGTTCGCCTCGATCATTTCGGGCGCGCTGATCTCGGTATTGCTGCTCTACCTGGCGCCGCTGCCGCTCATGGTGGCGGGCCTTGGATGGGGTCCGCTCTGCGCCACCATCGGCGGCATCACGGCAGCTACCGTCCTCGGTCTGATCTTCGACCTTCCCTATTGCATCAGCTTCGCCGTCGCCGTCGCGCTGCCGGCCTGGTGGCTCGGACATCTTGCACTGCTCGGGCGGCCGCTTGCGGCGGTCACCGCGCCTGCCGGCGACGACGCGGCGACGGAATGGTATCCGGTCGGTCGAATCCTGCTCTGGATCGTCGTTTTTGCCACGATCACGACGACTGCCGTTCTGCTCACCATGGGTCTTGATGGACCCAGCATCCAGGACGCGATGCGTTCGACCTGGGCGCATGTTCTGGAATCGGCGGGTGCCAGGCTTACCGATCGCGCGCTCGACGCCTTGGTAACGATCGCGCCGACTGCCGCTACCATCGTCATCATGATGGCGTTGACGCTCAACCTCTGGCTCGCCGCCAAAATCACCGAGACATCGGGACGATTGCACCGCCCCTGGCCCGACCTCAAAACCACGGCTTTGCCGCCGCTGTCGCTCGCAGCATTGTGTGTCGCAATCGCTTTCTGTTTTTCCGGCGGCCTGCTTGCGATTGTGGCACAGATCGTCACCGCGGCCTTGACGGTCGCCTACGCGCTGACCGGTTTTGCGGTGATTCACACGCTGACGCTCGCGCTGAAAAGCCGCCCGCTCTGGCTCAGCTGCGCCTACCTCATCGTCGTGGTGTTCGCCTGGGCCGTCTTGGCGATCGCCCTTCTCGGAATAGCCGACGCCGTTTTCGGACTACGCGAGCGCTATCTGCGAGGGAGACCGCCGCCCCTCCCCGCCTCGTGAACCCTGGCCCTTCAACTCAACCCCTTGGATCCCGATCACCTACAAAAGGAGAACGAATATGGAAGTCATCTTGCTGGAACGCGTCGCCAAGCTCGGCCACATGGGCGAGGTCGTCCGCGTCAGGGACGGGTTTGCCCGCAACTTTCTGCTCAAGCGCGGCAAGGCGTTGCGCGCTACCGCGGACAATCGCGCCAAATTCGATGGCATGAAGGCCGAGCTCGAAGCCCGCAACCTGCTGGCCAAGGGCGAGGCAACCAAGGTCGCGGAGAAGGTCAACGGCCGCAACGTCATCATACTTCGCCAGGCGTCCGAAACCGGCCAGCTGTTCGGATCGGTGAGCGTTCGCGACATCATCGCATCGTTCCTGAGCGATGGCGTCACCATCAGCCGTAGCCAGGTCATGCTGGACGCGCCGATCAAGACCATCGGCAAGCACGAGATCGCGATCGCGGTGCATCCGGAAGTCGAGGTCGGCGTGACCGTCACGGTCGCGCGAAGTGCGGACGAAGCCGAACGCATCAACCGCGGCGAAGATATCTCCACGCGTCAGCAGGATCAGGATGCCGCGGCTGAAGCCCTCGCCGCTGCCGGCGAATTCTTCGATCCGGAGGCCCGTCGTGATGACGTAGAGCCGCAGGAAAACGCCGCTTCCGAGAAGTAATGCAACACTGAATCAACGACAGGCGTCCGAGCCCGGCCACGTCAGGCCGGGCTTTGGATTCCTGCCGGCGATCTCGTGAACATCACAGGGCCCGGATGCGGCCGGCCGATTGCGGGCGGCAAGCGGCCCGGCTCGATCTTGTGAAGACCTATTGAGAGATCGGCGGCGCGGGCGGCCCGGCGGCGGCTGGCGGTGGTAAGGGCGGCGGTGCAGAAGCCGTCACGGCCGCCGGCGCTTCGGAGGGCGCAGCCGCGGACGGTCGCGCGACGGCCGGCTCAGGCGCGGCGCCGGGAGCAATTGCGGGCGCCGCTGCGGTCGAGGCTGCGGGCGGTGCGGGTGTGACGGGCGGTACTGGATCGGGCCGCAGCACGGGGGCCTCGGCGCCGCCGCTTTCCCTGGGCATCTCTATTCTGGCGGCCTCGGACTTGCCGTCGCCAGCCGGCCCGGCGCCCTCGGGTTTGCCGCTGCCCTCCTTGGCGGTTTCGGCCTTGGCCTTGTCATCCGTTCCCGGTTCAGGCTTTGCCGGCTCGTCTTTGGCAGTCGGCAGTTCTTCAATGCCCGGCCTGCCGCGCTCTCTCAGACGCTGTTTGGCCGTCAACCTGCGGCCATCGGGACCGCGCTCGATTGCCGCATGCGCCGGTGGCTGCACGTCCGAAGCAGGTCTCCCCGCGTCGGGTGTCTCGCCCGGTCGCGCCATCCGCTTGGCGCTGTGGCCCTGACGTCCGTCGCCCGGCGGGGGCGCATCGGCGTCCGGCTTGGCAGCCTCCTGGGAGGACCCAGGGCGCAATCTGCGGCCCTGCCGATCGACCGGTTCGGTGCCGCCGCCAGGTTTCGCGTCGGCCCCCTGCTTTGCCTGAGAGCGGGTATCGCCGGCCCCGTTGGAAACCAGGAAGGTACTGAGCAACGAGGCCATGTCGCTGCTGGTCGTGTAATGCTGCCGCAGGAAGCCGGGCAGAGATCCGGCCGAAACCGTCTTCAGGAGGCCCCGCGGACTCTTGTGGCAGGCGTTGCAGGTGCCCGCGAAAATCTGGGAAGGACTCTTGCCGGCCTCGAGATTTTGCGCCTGCGCCCACGCCGGAGGCGCCGCAAAACAACCGATCAGAAGCGTCACCGCCGCTAAACTGAGCGCTCGGCCCAACATTCCCTAGTCTCCCGATGCGGAAATCGCTTCCAGCGCCCCTCAATCGGGCACCGGCGGCGGTCATCTTTTAGCCGATTATCGTGCGAATGGAAGCGCGCTTATCGCGCAACTGCGTGAACGCGACATTCCGGAATAACCGCTTTGTGTACAATGCACTAGCGCCCAGGTACCAGCCCCCTTATGATCCGTCGCAGACGCGGAGGGATCCATTCGGTTGCCCTCGCGTTGACTGTGACGGCCGGGACGTAAGCTTCTACGGGATCGCTCTTTTCGGTGGTTTCGATGGACCGTTTGTTACGTTATTTCCTGCAGCAGTTCATTCGCCGCGGTGCGATGACATTCACCACGGCGAGCGGCGCAAAATTCGGCTGCGGCGACGGGACCGGCAATCCGGTTTCCGTGCGATTTCTGACCGCCGATGCGGAACGCAGGGTTCTTATCAACCCCGAACTCGCGCTCGGCGAAGTCTACATGGAAGGCACTTTCGTCGTCGAGAACGGCTCGATTGCGGACGCGCTGGCGATCCTGATGGACCAGCCGGAAATATTGCCGCGATGGGCCAAGTTGCAATGGTGGCTGCGCTATCTGGGCAGGCACAGCCGACAGTTCAATCCGCGCGGTCGCTCGAAGAACAATGTCGCCCACCACTACGACCTCGACGGGCGGCTGTATTCTCTCTTTCTCGATGCCGACAAGCAGTATAGCTGCGGCTATTTTGAACGACCGGACGCGACGCTGGACGATGCGCAACTCGCCAAGAAGCGTCATATCGCCGCCAAGCTCCTGATCCGGCGCGGCGACAAGGTGCTGGATATTGGTTCGGGTTGGGGCGGCCTCGGCCTGTACCTGGCCGAAATGACCGGCGCCAACGTTACGGGCGTCACCCTGTCGACCGAACAATTGCAGGCGTCGAACGCCCGCGCCGCCGAAAAGCACCTGACATCGTCGGCAAAATTTCTTCTCGAAGACTATCGGGACATTCCGGGCCCCTTCGATCGCATCGTGTCCGTGGGCATGTTCGAACATGTCGGCGTCGACTTCTACGACATCTACTTCAAGCGATGCGCCGAACTTCTCGCCGATGACGGCGTCATGCTGCTGCATTCGATCGGCCGATCGGACGGCCCCGACGTCACCAATCCCTGGATCACGAAGTATATTTTCCCCGGCGGCTATATCCCCGCGCTCTCCGAAGTGATGCCCGCGATCGAACGCGCCGGCCTGCTGGTGTGCGATATCGAAATCCTGCGGCTACATTATGCCGAGACGCTCAAGGCATGGCGCGAGCGCTTCATGGCGCGGCGGGAAGAAGCCGTACGGCTCTATGACGAGCGGTTTGCAAGGATGTGGGAATTCTACCTCGCCTGCTCCGAAATGTCGTTCCGGAAGCAAAATCTGATGAATTTCCAGATCCAGCTCACCAGGAGCCAAAGCGTGGTGCCGATGACACGTGACTACCTCGTGAGCGAGGAAACGAAACTGCGCGGTATAGAGCGGGGAAAACGACCGCGGCTGCAAATTGCAGGCGAATAATCAGCGAAGCTGGCCTCGCGTTCTAGTTTCGCAGGCTAAAGCGGGAAGCGTATGCGATGTACGCCGCCGCCGGCAGCGCAAGCTGGGCGCGCACCGCCGCCAGCTCCACATCATCGCAGGGAACCGCGCGCCATTCCGGGCGCGAAAACTTTTCCATGGCGTCGATCAGCTCCGACAGCCACAAAGTCTGGCCGCTTCCCGACCGCCATGACTGAAGTTGCTGGCCCATCGCCTGTCCCTGCCTAAACCCGCATCCGGGAAACCAACCTGCTACCAATTCCGACGCCGCCAACTGGTTCCGGACGACCATGGCCTAAAGAAAATCGGCCGGATGTGACCTGCTTCACAAAGTACCTGACCGGCTTGCCCTAAATCACCGATATGGCCCGGAAAACCCATCAACCGTCGTTCGACCCGAAGGCGGACATCCGCACCGACTTCGCCCTGATCGCTACCGCGGTCGGAGCGGCCCTTCTCGCCTTGATCTATCTCGTTCTGATCTGACCAGCCGGAATTGATCGGCGCCGGGGGCTGACGATCGTCGCCCGCCTTGAAGGTGAGTGCGTCCACGCCGGATAAGGTTCAGCCCGCCGCGAAATTTTGGCCCCGTTCGATTGGAAAGCGCCCGACGTTGCCCGGCGTCTCACCGAAAACCCGTCAAGCACCTCGCGTCCTGTGGCCGGAAATCATCCACTTGTTTTATTGAACAGTGCATAAGCCGCGAGCACTCGCTTCCGCTTTCCCCGGGACAGGCGCTTTATCGCTGCCCCTCATCCGCCAAAGTTTCAAGAACACTCAACCCTCATGGCCCCACTTGATTCGAACGTTCTCAAGCTCGCCCCTGACCAGGTGACTCCGGCCTATCGGAGCGCACCGCACAATATCGAGGCGGAACAGAGCCTGCTGGGTGCGATCCTGGTCAACAATGACGCATTTTACCGGGTGTCGGATTTTCTTGAGCCCAAGCATTTCTTCGAACCGATCCACCAAACCATCTACGAGACCTCCGGGAGCCTGATCCGGATGGGCAAGGTCGCAACCCCGGTCACGCTGAAGACGTTCCTGCCGGCCGAGACCGACATCGGCGGCATGACGGTTGGCCAATACCTCGCCCGCCTCGCCGCCGAAGCGACCACCATCATCAACGCCCAGGATTACGGGCGGACAATCTATGAACTGTCGCTTCGCCGCGATCTGATCCGGATCGGCGAGGACATGGTCAACGTCGCCTTTGACGCCCCGGTCGACTTCGCGCCGCGCGCGCAGATCGAGGATGCCGAGCGCCAGCTCTACGAGCTTGCGGAATCCGGCCGCTACGACGGTGGCTTCCAGCGCTTTGCCCAGGCGATGAAAATCGCACTCGACATGGCGGCCAATGCTTATCAACGCGACGGCAAGTTGTCCGGCATTTCGACCGGGCTGCGCGATCTGGACTCAAAGATGGGCGGGCTACAGCGATCCGACTTGATTATCGTCGCCGGTCGTCCGGGCATGGGCAAGACCGCGTTCGCCACCAACATCGCCTACAACATCGCCAAGGCACACCGCGCCGAAGTCCAGGCCGACGGCACGATGAAGTCGGTCAATGGCGGCATCGTCGGTTTCTTTTCCTGCGAAATGTCCGCGGAGCAACTCGCCACCCGTATTCTCGCCGAGCAAACCCGCATTGCATCAAGCCTGATCCGCCGCGGCGGGATTAACCAGGACGAATTTGACAAGATTCGCGACTATACGATCGAGCTTGAACACTTGCCGCTGTTCGTTGACGAGACGGGTGGCCTTTCGATTTCGCAATTGACTGCGCGCGCCCGCCGGCTAAAGCGGCAGAAAGGACTGGACCTGCTGGTGGTGGACTACATCCAACTGCTTCAAGGTTCGGGCAAGCGTGGCAACGACAACCGCGTCCAGGAAGTCACGGAGATCACCACCAGCCTGAAGGCGCTCGCCAAGGAACTCAATATTCCCGTGATCGCACTCTCACAGTTGTCGCGACAGGTCGAAAGCCGCGACGACAAGCACCCGCAATTGTCGGACTTGCGCGAATCCGGTTCGATCGAGCAGGACGCCGACGTCGTGCTGTTCGTCTACCGCGAGGAATATTACCTGCAGAACAAGGAACCCAAGCCCGGCTCGGCCGAGCATGAAAAATGGCAGACCGAAATGGAGCTCGCACTCGGTAAGGCTGAAGTCATTATCGCCAAGCAGCGCCACGGGCCGACGGGCACCGTTAGATTGCAATTCGAGGGGCAATTCACGCGATTTAGTGATTTCGTGGAAGAGGACAATTTGCCCTACCGCATACCTTCCGGCGGTTGAACAGGCCCGCCGCTGCGCGTAAAAGTGCGGCATGAACATCGCCTCCGATCCGAAATCGATCCCGGCCGGTTCGGTGCTTTCGCCCGAAGCCAACAGGGCGGCGGCGCTGGCCGACGCCACCGGCGTGCTGACGGTCGATCTCGATGCCATCTGCGCCAACTGGCGCAAGCTCGAGAAGACCGCCGTTCCGGCCGAATGCTCGGCCGTGATCAAGGCCGACGCTTATGGCTGCGGCCTCGAACCGGTGGCCCGCGCGCTCGCCAACGCCGGATGCAAGACGTTCTTCGTCGCCACGCTCGATGAAGCGCGCGCCGCGCGCGCCGCGCTGCCATCGGCCGCGCTCTACGTGCTCGGGGGCTTCATCCAGAACACCGGCGACGCCTATGCCAAGCTCGACGCCAGACCCGTGATCGGCGATCTTAACGAGCTTGCCGAATGGGACGTGTTTTGCCGCCGCACCGGCTGGGCGGGCGGCACCGCCATTCACATCGATACCGGCATGAACCGGCTCGGGCTTACGATCTCCGAGGCGCAGGGCATCATTCCAAGGATCAACGCCGGCGATCACGGCATCACGCTCGTCATGACCCACCTCGCCTGCGCCGAAAGCCTCCATCATCCGCTCAACGTCAAACAGCTTGCGACTTTCCGCGAGATCGCCAGCCTGTTCTCCGGCGTCCCGGCGTCGATGTCGAATTCGTCGGGCGTTTTCCTGGGCGCCCCATTCCAGTTCGACCTGGTACGGCCCGGCGCGGCGCTCTACGGCGTCAATCCCACGCCGGAGGCCGACAATCCAATGCAGCCGGTCGTCGAACTGAAAGCCCGTGTGGCGCAGATCCGCGACATCGAGCGCGGCGAAAGCGTTGGATATGGCGCGACCTGGACCGCGCGGCGGCCGACCAGGCTCGCGATCGTTTCGGCCGGCTATGCCGACGGCTATTTCCGTGCCGGCGGCAGCAACGACGGCACGCGCGGCGCCGAGGTGGTGGTCGCCGGCAAACGTTGCCCCGTTGCCGGCCGCATCTCGATGGACCTGATGGCGGTTGACGTCACCGATCTCGAGAAGAACGCCGTGCGCCGCGGCCATATGGTGACGCTGATCGGCGAAGGCATCACCGTCGACGAACTTGCGCATCATTTCGGCACCATCGGTTACGAGGTGCTGACAAGCCTCGGTTCACGCCACGCGCGGGTCTACAAGGGCGGCGCGGTTGACGGCGCAGCCGATCGCGTCGTCGCTTCCACCTAGCTGATTTCTTCGCCCTATTGCTTCTGGGCGTCGAGAACCTTCTTGCAGGCATCGCTGAGCGAATCGCGCTGTTTGTTGAGACACGCAATGATGCGGCCACCACCGGGGATGGTGCCCGTGCAATATTTGTCAAAATCCGCCTTGCACGCGGCCCGCTGCTCGGCGGTCAGGTTCTGCGCCAAAGCCATCGTGGAAAATCCGGCGGCGAATGCGACTACGGCGATGGATAGCCCCTTCATGAAACCTCCTGTTTTGCTCATTCGACCATAGCCGATCCGCCGATGAAAGTCGCAACCTTCAACATCAACAATATCAACCGGCGCCTGCCGAACCTGTTGCGGTGGCTGCACCAGGCCAAACCCGACATCGTCGCGTTGCAGGAGCTCAAATCCTCAGACGATCAATTTCCGTCCTCGGCGATCGAAAAGGCCGGCTACGGCGCCGCGTGGCGCGGTCAAAGGACCTGGAACGGCGTCGCGATCCTCGCGCGAAACGCCGACCCGGTGCTGGTCAGAACCGAGCTGCCCGGCGATCCGAATGACCGGGAAGCACGTTACATCGAGGCCGCGGTCAGGGGCATCATCGTCACCAGCATCTATCTGCCGAACGGCAATCCG
The DNA here is from genome assembly GCA_963742085.1 of uncultured Alphaproteobacteria bacterium. GTDB lineage: Bacteria > Pseudomonadota > Alphaproteobacteria > Rhizobiales > Xanthobacteraceae > Bradyrhizobium. The sequence goes on from CAVUKM010000015.1 coordinate 528,159, forward strand.
CAGCCCGGGCCGAAATTCGACTACAAGCTCGAATGGTTCAGGCGGCTCAGATCGCACGCCGCGAAGTTCATCAAACAGGATATCCCCGTGGTACTGGCAGGCGACTACAACGTCGCGCCGGCGGCGCTCGATATCTATCCGACCAAATCGTGGGACAAGGACGCGCTGATCCAGCCGAAAAGCCGCGCCGCGTTCCAGTCGCTGGTGGCGCAAGGCTGGACCGATGCGATCCGCCATCTGCATCCGACCAGGCCGATGTTCACGTTCTGGGACTACAAGCGCAACCGCTGGCCGCGCGACGCGGGCCTGCGGCTCGATCATCTGCTCGTCAGTCCCGCGCTCGCGCCACGGCTGACGAAAGCCGGCGTCGACCGCGCGCAGCGCGGCGAAGAAGGCGCCAGCGACCACGCGCCGGCGTGGGTTGTGATCAAGTAGCCGAAGAGTGGATTGCCCTGCTCGCCGTCCTCGATGTCGTCCCCTTCTCGAAGAAAAGAAACCGAACGCCGTACGCCTGGCCCTGGGTGACAATCGCAACGGGGCAATCCGGCCCGGCGGCCGAAGATTCCATGCCCCCTTAGGCACAGGAAACGGTGAAGCTACCCAACGCCCCCATGCTTAGCCATTGATTAGGGAAATTCCACTATCCTGACCGGCTGTTACTGGATTTGATTGGAATTCAGCGGCCACACTTCATTTTCTTATGGCCCCCTAATGCTCGTTCATTTCGTCACTGACGAACCCGGGAAGATTCCCGCCGTCCGCGCGATGCTGGAGCCGCGCTATTACGTGGTCCCCCAGCTGCTGGGAGCGGGTGAAACGCAAATCTCGGACGGCGTGCTGATGGTTGACGCCGACCTGCGCGAAGCGAAACGTGTCGTACAGATCAAGCTTGTGTTGCGCGAGCTACGCTCCATCACTGAAAAGCTGTTTGTCGTTCAGAGCCATCTTCAACACATGGTCGCGCAGGCCTATGCGCTCGGGGCAACCTCGGTGGTTCGCAGCTCCCGGGAGGCCGTCGTCAAGCTGACCCAGATCGAAGCCGCGCAAAAGGCCGCGAAGACCGATCTTGCCGTTACCTCACCCGATGTCGCGGCCGGCGCGGTCGCCTTCGAGGCGATGTTCGCGGCGATAAAGAACGGCAAGACGATCAACCTCTCTGACGCCGAAAACGCCACATCGGAGATCGTCAACTGCATCGCCCAAAACGGGCTTGCCGCTTGGCTGGACGACGTTCGCCGGTATCACGAGGGGACCTTCCAGCATTGCCTGCTGGTAACAGGCGTTGCGGTTGGCTTCGCGCTGGATCTCCGCTTCACTGAAGCCGATGTAAAGCGCCTCGGAATGGCGGCTACCCTGCATGACATCGGCAAGGCCCGCATTCCCTTGTCCATTCTCGACAAGCCCGGACGGCTTGAACCGCTTGAAGAAGAGATCATGAAACGCCATCCGGTCATCGGATACGAATTGTTGAAGGATCTCGCAGGCGTCGACCCGGAAGTCCTTGACGGGGTGCGGCACCACCACGAATACCTCGACGGCTCCGGCTATCCCGATGCGCTGGCGGCCGGAAAGATTTCCGACCTGGTCAGATTGCTGACCATCTCCGACATCTTCGCAGCACTTATTGAGCGGCGCTCGTACCGATCGCCAATGCCCCGTGAGGACGCTTACAAGATCGTGTGCGGGATGGAGGGAAAGCTGGAGGGATCGCTTGTCAGGGCCTTCCGGAACGCGGCGCTGGTGGCGTGAAGCATGTGGGATGTTCTTGACGTGTCCACCGGCGATTTCCGGGTGGTTGATTTTGGGGCTGAATTGTCATGGCTACGGCAGCGTCGACGCCTTTGATCGCGGAACTGGATGACGTCATCAAGTTCGGGGTGCCTGCGCGACGGGCGCAAATTCTCGGAAAGGTGACGGACCTGTTCCGGGCTGACGTCGACCGCCTTGATGAGGCCCAGACCAGCGTCTTCGATGACGTTTTCGTTCGGCTGATCGAGCGGGTCGATGCACCGGCGCTGGCCCAGCTCAGCGCCATTCTGTCCGAAATCGGCACGGCTCCGCGCGTGACGGTCCGCCGTCTCGCGTTTCACGAAGATGCCTCGGTCGCCGCGCCGGTGCTGGCAAAGTCCAGCCGCCTGTCCGAACAACATCTCATCGAAATCGCCAACACGCTCAGCCAGCGGCATCTACTGGCCATTTCGGCGAGACCTGCTCTCAACGAAACGCTAACCGATGCGCTGATCAAGCGCGGCGACGCCGCCGTATTCAACGCGCTCGCCCGGAATGGCGGCGCCTGCTTCTCCGAAGATGGCTACGCCGCGCTTGTCGGAAACGCCAAACGTGATGAAAGCCTGATCGAAAGGCTCGGCGTGCGGCTGGACATCCCCGCGAAGCTTTTGCGGGAGCTTCTTGAAATGGCCACCGATGCGGTGCGGGCGCGGTTTCTGACGGCCACGCGGCCTGCCATGGCCCCAAAGACCCAATCGCCGGTTGCGGCCAGCGTCGTTCCGCCGACGCGGATCGACTATACGCTGGCGATCAGCGAGGTGGTCATACTCAATCGCGTCGGCAAGCTGAGCGATTCGGTCGTAAACCGGTTCGCGGTAAAGGACAAATACACCAATGTGGTGGCCGCGCTCGCATTCATGTCGGATGTAGAGATCGACGTCATCGAGTCCCTGATGGAGAGCGACCGGCTGTATGGCCTGATCGTGGCATGCAGGGCCGCCAGGCTGAGCTGGTCGACCACGACCACGATCATCCGCTATCGGCCGGGATGCCCCGCGATCACCGAGCACGAGCTCGAACAGGGTCGGGAGGTTTTCGATGCCCTGCTACTCTCGGTGGCGCAATGGACCATTCGGTTCGGGTCGACGTCAATTGCCGCCGAGAAGGCACGCGCCGGCACCGCAGTGGCCTGATTTGGTCTTTCGCCACTTTGATCTTTATCACGCCGTCCGGCGACGCCCGGTGGAGTCTTGATCCTCGCGCTAGATGCGATCCGGAAAGCGGATGATGAAGTTGTCGCGATTGGGCATCTTCACCTTCGGCAAGGTTTGCGCATCCATCACCTCGCTCGCGCCGATCAGTTTGTTCTCGGCAAGAATGTAGGCCGTCAGCGCGTAGACCTCGTCGTCGCTGAGCGAACGCGGCGCCTGAAACGGCATGGCGCGGCGAATGAAGTCAAAGATCGTCGTCGAATCCCCGACGAAATTCTTGATGGTTTTCTGCGACGCGGAGATGCCGTCGATCTTGCGATCGCTCACCAGCGCGTTGGCGGCGCCGCCCTTGCCGTTGTCGCCATGACAGGCTGAGCACTTCTCGGCGTAGATCGGCGCTCCCTGCGCGGGCGTACCGCTGCCTTTCGGCAATCCCGTGCCATCGGGCAGGATGCTGATGTCCCAGTTGGCGATGGCGGCCTCATCGATCGGCTTGCCGAGATTGGGCGTCTCGGCCAGTGCGGCGCCGGTCATCATCGCGAGCAACAGCGAGGCGGCAAGGATCGCGCGCTCAGGCGTAAACATGCTTGACCTCCCCGTTGCTTGCGACGCCCCAACTCGTGATCGAATTGTAGTGCTGGTTGGGAAAGGCCAAGACCGGCGCCGGCTTTTCCAACTGGCCGCGTGCGGCCACGAATTCGGCGCGGGTCGGCTGCACATTGCCGGCTTCATCCCACGCCCGGCTTTGCAGCGTGGCCGGGCCGCCGTTCCAGCGCCACGGCAGGCGGAAACGGGTGAAGGCCTTGCTCAGCACCGGCTCCTGAAGGGCCGCTTCCGCCCAGCTTTGGCCGCCGTCGGCGGAGACCATGACCTTCTCGATCCGGCCGGTGCCGGAATAGGCGATGCCCGAAATCTCGTAGAGACCGGGCCCCTTCAGCGCCGCGCCGTGCGAAGGACTGGTGATGAAGGATTTGACCTCCTGCAGGAAATAAAACCGGTACGCCTTGCCGCTCGGCAGGATCGGCGAGTAGGTCCGTGCCTCATAGAAGCTCATGGCGGGCTGATCCACGAGCTTGATGCGGCGCAGGAACTTGACGTTCATGTTGCCTTCGTAGCCGGGCAACAGCAGGCGCATCGGATAGCCGTTTCCGGGCATGAGGCGCTCGCCGTTCTGGTAGAGCGCGATCATGGCGTCGTCCAACGCCTTCTTCACCGGCACGCTGCGGCTCAGATGCGGCGAGTCGGCGCCCTCGGCGATGAGCCATTTCGCTTTGGGATCGATGCCGGTTTCCTCGAGCAGGGTCGAGAGCCTGACCCCGGTCCACTCCGCGCACGAGACGAGCCCATGCAGGGCCTGCACGGTCTCCTGCATCGGCTCGGGTGAAAACATCGGCGCGCTGTTGCCGCCGCATTCGAGGAACGACACCCGCGAGGTCATCGGATAGCGCGACAATGTTTCGAGCGTGAACTCCAGCGGCTGCTTCACCAGGCCATGGATCACCAGCCGATGCTTGTCCGGATCGATGGTGGGGACGCCGCCGTGATTGATGGTGAAATGCAGCCCGTTCGGCGTGGTCGTTCCCGCCAGCAGGTGGTGCGGCGTGCGCGCATGTGAATTGCGCGGCTCGTGTTTGGGATTACTGAGCGTGCGGACGACCTTCGCCTCGAACTTCGACGGCACCTGGTAGAGCGGCATCGGGTCGCCGATTTCGAGGCTCCAGGGATCGTCGGCGAGCGGTTCGGCGCCCGCGGCCGCCGGGCCGACGCCCGCGCTCATCGCGCCTGCGAGCACCATGCCGCGGCCAAGCAGCGCGCGGCGGTCGATCAACCCGTTTCCGGCAGCAGCTTCCAGGGTTTGACCGCGCGCCTCGCGGTCCCCGGACGTGGATCTGGACTTGCCCATCCCTGTCTCCCCTGAGGTAGGACGTTTTAGATCGCCCCTTTGCTCACGCGCTACGCTAGCGCTTCGGGATATGGCCGTCTACATCCGGCAACCGGCGCGCAACTGCGAGGCCGTCACCATAAATTCCTGCCGTCGATCACCCTTACGGGCACGGTGTCGAGCTCGAAATCATCCAGCAGCCGCGAATAATGCCGACGCGCGGGTTCTGGCTGCTCTGGCCGAGCGGGCGCCACGATTGGTGAAGCCGGCGTCGACCGGAGGGCACTGCGGCAAGAAGGCGTCAGCTCCCCCGTGGCGCCCGCCAGACCTCTTCGAGGTCCGTCCAGTGCTCGGGCTGCCCCTCGGTCAACTTGACGGTTCCTCCGCAGACCGGCAGGTGGACAACCAGGCTCGCCGAATCCGCCACCCCCTCTCGCGGGGTCAGATTGCGCAACAAGATCTCGTCTCGTGAGCGCCGGACTTCCCTGAATTCAAACTGGTAGGTGGCGGCATCGGGTGGGTATTCGCGCCAAAGGTCGCCTTCCTTTTTGAAGTCGCTCTGCGTGCCGCGATAGACATCGACATAGGTGAAGCAATCGGGAAGGTTAAACGTTTTCATGATCACCGGAACGGCGTTGCTCGCGGCGCCGACCAGTGTGAAGATCGTGGTCACCACGGTAACAAGCAAAGCCAACAGGCCCGGTTTTACCCAGCTCAAATACGAATTGCGTAACGTAATGCGTGCGTGTGCCATGATTGCGGTCTCCCTTCATGGGGCAACCAGCATTAAACGGGGGTAACGCCGCTGATCGCCTTAACCAGCCAAGATCCCGTTGGACGACACCAGATTTGCAGAAATCGGGCGGCGTGAATGTGAGTTAGCTCACACCTCGAAGTTCCATTTGCCACCGCCGACGGCGCGTGTTCCGGTTCAGGGGTTGCTTCGTGACCCCCACAACTGCGATTCTCAACATTCCGCCGGCATCAGAGTTGCAATTCCTTGAGCTTCCTCTTCGTCCTCATCGTTGGTCTCGTCGCCGGCACGATCTCCGGCATTGTCGGCACCGGCTCGTCGATCATGCTGATGCCGGTTCTGATCCATCAATACGGACCGAAGCAGGCCGTGCCGATCATGGCGATCGCGGCCGTGATGGCTTTGCGACGTGTCAGAACGTCAGCGATAGGTTTGCGCTCCTGTCGTACGCACTGATCTATTTCTCACGCTCCCACACGATCCTGCGAAAATCGGTTTTGCCTGGGTACAATATACTCGGCGCCGGCGCGGATTCTATGAAGAGCAAATCGCCTTCGATCCGATAGTGACGCCTCTGCTCGGTGCCGTTCCAGATTTCATTCCAGGAGACGTCTACGGCGGTGACGAAATCGTCACCTTCGATTCGATATTTTCCGGTGTACGCAAGCATTGACTTCTGTAGCGCCGCCCGCTCACCAATACCCTCTCCCGGTTTGCGGTCGTCGGCGGTGGTAATCGCCATCGCGCGCCCCTCGCGCGTCAAGAGCAGATAACCTCTTGGGTGCTCTCCGAAGGGGCTCTGTGTTTCGCTTCCAACAACGACCTGCCACGAAACAAGCTTCCAGTTGCCTATCAAGGCGTCCGAGTTAGCCGCCCGAATCATGACCGGGAACCCAATGCTGGCGACGATTGCCAACGCAGCGACGCCTGACTTTGCGCCAGCAAGCTGAAATTCCTTCATATAAATCCTCGCTTCCTCCGATATCCAGAAACGTTCCGGATTCCCTTTAGGCTGCATGGAGGACAAGAGACACACAATGCGGAAGGTGCTAAGTTTGCCTCAGGCTCCGCCGAAGGCTGGGAGCGGTCTCAAATGCCAATTCGCTTCGATCTGACAGACCTCCGATTGTTTCTGCACGTTGCCGAAGCTGCCAGTATCACGCATGGAGCTACCCGCTCGAACATGGCACTGGCGTCAGCGAGCGAGCGAATCCGCGCCATGGAGGACGCACTCGGCGCGCCTCTGCTGGAACGAGGGCGCCGGGGCGTTCGGCTGACCCCGGTAGGAACGGCGCTGGTTCACCACGCGCGGATCGTCACGCAGCAACTGGAAACGATGCGCGGCGAATTGAGTGACTACGCAAATGGGCTGCGAGGCCACGTCAGGCTGCTCTCGAATACCGTCGCGATCGCAGAATTTCTCCCGACGGCATTGGCATTATTCCTGTCGGCTCACCCGAACATCGACGTCGAACTTGAGGATCGTCCGAGCCGAGAGATCGTGCAAACAGTCGCCAAGGGTCAGGCAGATGTTGGTGTTGTAACGGACGCGATGCACCTAGCCGAAGAGCTCGAGACTTTTCCGATCGGAGCGATCCGCCTTGTCGTGATCGCGCCATTTCGCCACCCGCTCGGCCGGCGACGGAAAACCGCCTTTCGCGATATCCTGGATCATGACATCGTCGGCCTTCCCATTGGCAGCGCACTCCAGGACTATTTAGACAATCATGCAGGGTGCACCGGGCGGCGAATGAAGATACGCGTCCGCCTCAGCGGGTTTGACGCCATCTGCCGGATGGTTGAGAGCGGGATCGGTCTGGCAGTGGTGCCGGAGACGACGGCTCGAAGATCCAGGCATTCAATGGCAATCCAGATCATTTCCCTTACCGACCAGTGGGCTCTTCGGAGCCATGCCGTTTGCGTTCGAAACTTCGCCTCGTTGCCGGCTCACGCAAAGCGGCTCGTGGAATGCCTGAGACCGGAAGAAGGCAGGCAGCGCGTCGCGCGATAGCCGGCGGGTCCACGCAAAACGCAACCCGATAGGCGCCTCTTTGTCGCCGGCGAACGCGCAATGCGTTTCACCAGCACTCTGCATTTCTGGCCATATTCTCGCTGGCCGATTCTCAGGAGACGTTTCCCCTTGAGCTTCCTCTTCGTCCTCATCGTTGGTCTCGTCGCCGGCACGATCTCCGGCATTGTCGGCACCGGCTCGTCGATCATGCTGATGCCGGTTCTGATCCATCAATACGGTCCGAAACAGGCCGTGCCGATCATGGCGATCGCGGCCGTGATGGCGAACCTGTCGCGCATCCTGGCGTGGTGGCGCGAGGTCGACTGGCGCGCCTGCGCCGTCTATTCCGTCACCGGCATTCCCGCCGCGGCGCTCGGCGCGCGCACGCTGCTGGCGTTGCCCTCGCGCGCCGTCGACGTTGCGATCGGCCTGTTCCTGATCGCGATGGTGCCGGTGCGGCACTGGCTCACCCGGCATCACCGCAAGGCGCAGCTCTGGCATCTGGCGGCCGGCGGCGCCGTGATTGGCTATCTCACCGGTATCGTGGTTTCGACCGGCCCGCTCAGCGTGCCGCTGTTCCTGTTCTACGGACTAACCAAGGGTGCGTTTCTGGCGACGGAGGCCGCCAGTTCACTCGGGCTCTATGTGAGCAAATCGGTGACCTTCGAGCGCTTCGGTGCATTGACGCCTGATGTGTTTCTCAAGGGCCTGATCGCCGGCTCCTCGCTGATGGCCGGCGCCTTCATCGCCAAACCATTCCTGCTGAAGCTCAATCCGGACGTCTTTCGGCTTGTCATGGACGCGATCATGCTCGCCGCCGGGCTTTCCATGCTCTGGACCGCGGCATTTTCATAAAATCCGGCTGACGCGGCCACGCGGACCTGAACCAACCGCAGCGAATGGCCGACCAAGACAAGCGCGTTGCACCGCAGTGCGACCGGCCGGCCAGGGATAATCGAGTGGCCCGGACTCAATCGCTTTGAGCCCAACAGAATTGGATCAGCAGGAGAACTGGATGAACAGGGGAATTATTGCCGCCGCCGTCGTTGGTCTTGTCGCGATATTGGCGGTATTCGGGAGCTGGTACACGGTCGACCAGACCGAGCGCGCCGTCCTGCTCCGCAACGGCGCCGTCGTCGGCACCGCGCAGCCGGGTCTGGGGTTCAAGATCCCCGTCATCGACAGTGTCGAGAAGATCAGCGTCAAGACCGCGACCTATACGTGGGACAAGATGAACTCCTACTCCTACGATCAGCAGCCGGCCGACCTGAAGATCAGCGTCACCTTGCGCGCCTCGCCGGACAAGGTCGCCGATCTCTACGCGAAATTCGGCCGCCTCGACACCGCGGTCAATCAGGTCGTCAACCCCGTGGTGAACCAGCAGGTCAAGGTCGTGTTCGGCCGCTACACGGCGGTGAAGGCGATCCAGGAGCGCGGCGCGCTGAACGGCGCGATCAAGGACGCCATCACCGAGACGCTGAAATACGACCCGATGATCATCATCGAGAGCGTGCAGCTGGAGAATATCGAGTTCAGCGCCAACTATCTGCACTCGATCGAGCAGCGCATGCTGGCGGAAGTCGAGGTACAGAAGCTGCAGCAGAACGCCGAGCGTGAAAAGGTGCAGGCCCAGATCACCGTCACCCAGGCCACCGCAAAGGCCAACGCCGTTCGCGCCGAGGCGCAGGCCAACGCCGACGCCACGCGGCTGAACGGCGAAGCGAGGGCGTCGAACATCAAGATCACCGGCGAAGCCGAGGCCGCCGCGATCGAAGCCCGCGCCAAGGCGCTCGGCACCAACCCCAACCTCGTCACGCTGGTGCAGGCCGAGCGCTGGAACGGCGTGCTGCCGACCACCATGGTGCCGGGCTCGGCAGTGCCGTTTGTGTCGGTGAAATAGGGCTGAACGCGAAGGCGACGCGCCGGAGGCGGATATCTCCGGCCTTGCCGCCCGTCATTCCATGCTATGGGAAGGCTTCGGATTCGAGAATCCATTGCCGAACCAAGCCCCCCATGGCCAAATCCGTCCTTTCCTTCGTCTGCCAGAACTGCGGCGCGGCCTATAACCGCTGGCAGGGCAAGTGCGATTCCTGCGGCGAGTGGAATACGCTGGTCGAGGAGGATACCACCGGCGCCACCACCATGCCGGTCTCGATCCGTAGCAAGCGCAAGGGCCGCAAATTCGCGCTGGAGTCCCTGACCGGCAAGAGCCAGGACGCCCCTCGCCTTCCCTCCGGCATGGCCGAACTCGACCGCGTCACCGGCGGCGGTTTCGTGCGCGGCTCGGTGCTGTTGGTCGGCGGCGATCCCGGCATCGGCAAATCGACGTTGTTGACCCAGGCGACCAGCCTGATGGCGCGCGCCGGCCACCGCGCGGTCTATATTTCCGGCGAAGAGGCCGTCGCCCAGGTTCGGCTCCGCGCCGAGCGGCTGGGCCTTGCGGACGCGCCGGTGCAGCTGGCCGCGGAAACCTCGGTCGAGGATATCGTTTCCACGCTGTCCGAAGGCGCGGTGCCGCGCCTGATCGTGATCGATTCGATCCAGACCATGTGGACCGACACGGTGGAATCGGCGCCCGGCACGGTGACGCAGGTGCGCGCTTCGGCGCAGGCGCTTATTCGTTTTGCCAAGAAATCGGGCGCGGCGATCATCCTGGTCGGCCATGTGACGAAAGACGGCCAGATCGCCGGCCCCCGCGTCGTCGAGCACATGGTGGATGCCGTGCTGTCGTTCGAGGGCGAAGGCTCGCAGCAATTCCGCATCCTGCGCGCGGTGAAAAACCGCTTCGGCCCGACCGACGAGATCGGCGTGTTCGAGATGACGGGTTTGGGGCTGCGCGAGGTCTCCAATCCATCCGAGTTGTTCCTGTCCGAGCGCGACCTCGGCAGTCCGGGCACCGCCGTATTCGCCGGCATCGAGGGCACCCGCCCGGTGCTGGTGGAGTTGCAGGCGCTGGTGGCGCCGACCTCGCTTGGCACGCCGCGCCGCGCGGTGGTGGGCTGGGACCCGAGCCGGCTGTCGATGGTGCTGGCGGTGCTGGAGGCCCATTGCGGGGTCAAACTGTCCGGCCATGACGTCTATTTGAACGTCGCTGGGGGCTTACGGATCCAGGAGCCCGCCGCCGACCTTGCCGCCGCGGCCGCCCTGGTGTCGTCGCTGGTCAATGCGCCGTTGCCGACGGATGCGGTGTATTTCGGCGAGATTTCGCTGTCCGGCGCGGTCCGGCCGGTGGCGCAGACCTCGGCGCGCCTGAAGGAAGCGGCCAAACTCGGCTTCGGCCGCGCCGTGCTGCCCGAATCGGCCCGTGGCGAGGTCGGCGGCGATGCCGGGCTTTCCCTCAATACCGTGGGCGGATTGACCAGCCTGGTGGCGGAAATCGCCGCGCGCGGCTCGCCCAAGGCACACAGAGAGGGACACAAAGAGGGGAACAGGGAGGCCGGCCGGGAGAGTACGGAGAAAAATGCCACACCCGCGAGATTCCGGCGCCAGGAAGGCTAGCCGGGCGTGACGTTACCCGCCCTCGCCGCTATACAACCCCGCGCGGGGCTGGATGGCGCGATTTCCACCTTGCGGGGCGCCCCGTGTGACCGTCACCTAGGGCAGCACCGAACACGCCGATTTGCGGTTCTGTACTTACGAGCGGACCTGACCAGCCGATGCCGATAACGATTCTCGATCTCGTCCTGCTCGCCGTGATGCTGATCTCTGGCCTGCTCGCGATGGTACGCGGCTTCATGCGCGAGATTCTCTCGATCGCGGCATGGGGCGCGGCGGCGCTGGTCACGCTCTATTCTTTTTCCAAGCTGTTGCCGACCGCCAAGACCTATTTCAATAACGACACGGTCGCCAGCGTGGTCGTGGTCGCAGGCGTATTCATCGGTACACTGATCGTGGTCTCGATCATCACGGTGCGGATCTCCGACATGATCCTCGACTCCCGTATCGGGGCGCTGGACCGCACGCTGGGCTTCCTGTTCGGACTGGCCCGCGGCTTGCTTATCGTCGTGGTCGCCTTCCTGTTTTTCAGCTGGCTGGTCCCGGACAAGCAACGGCCCGATTGGGTGACCGGCGCCAAGTCCCGGATGGTGCTGCAGGGAACCGGGGATTGGCTTATGGCGCTCTTGCCGGATGACCCCGAGAACACCATCTTGAAGAGATTCAAGAAGAATAAACCAGACGAGGAGCAGACTGACACCGATCAGGCGCCGGGGTCAGGTGATGGCTACAGCAAGCCTGCCCGCGACAGCTTGAAAAAGCTGATCGAGAAGCCCGCGGTACGTTGATACTTGGCCAATTCATACTCGGCCAATTGATGCTTGGCAGCTGATGCTTTGGCCGGCTGATACCGGGCCAAAAGAGAGGCGTGATGGACGAGATAAAGAGCCCTGCCGACGACGCCGACCAACGCGGACCGAGCCACGGCCCCCTCTATCCGGAAGACACATTCCTCCAAGATTCGGACCTTGAAGGCGACACGTTGCGCGAGGAATGCGGCGTGTTCGGCATTTTCGGCCACCCCGAGGCCGCGGCGATCACCGCGCTCGGGTTGCACGCCCTTCAGCACCGCGGCCAGGAGGCCGCGGGTATCGTTTCCTTCGACGGAACCCGGTTTCATTCCGAGCGGCGCCTCGGCCTCGTCGGCGACACCTTTTCCCGCCGCGAGGTGATCGAACGCCTCCCCGGCAATGCCGCCGTCGGCCATGTCCGCTACTCCACGACCGGCGAGACCATCCTGCGCAACGTGCAGCCGCTGTTCGCCGAGCTCAATGCCGGCGGGTTCGCGGTCGGCCATAACGGCAACCTGACCAACGGACTGACCCTGCGCCGCGACCTCGTGCGGGGCGGCGCCATGATGCAATCCACCACCGATACCGAGGTGATCCTGCATCTGGTGGCGCAATCCAAGCGCAGCCGCTTCATCGACCGCTTCATCGAGGCGCTGCGCGCGATCGAAGGCGCCTATTCGCTGGTGTCGCTGACCAACAAGAAGCTGCTCGGCGCGCGCGACCCGCTCGGGATTCGCCCGCTGGTGCTGGGCGAACTCGACGGCTGCCCGATCCTGGCGTCGGAAACCTGCGCGCTCGACATCATCGGCGCCAAATATGTCCGCGACGTCGAGCCCGGCGAGATCATCGTGTTTGACGAGCACGGCGCGCAAAGCCACAAGCCGTTCCCGCCGAAGCCGCCGCGGCCCTGCATCTTCGAATACATCTATTTCTCGCGGCCCGATTCGATCGTCGGCGGCCGAAGCGTGTACGAGGTCCGCAAGGCGTTCGGCGCCCAGCTCGCGCGCGAAAGCCATGTCGAGGTCGATGTGGTGGTGCCGGTGCCGGATTCCGGCGTGCCGGCAGCGCTCGGCTACTCCAGGGAATCCGGGGTGCCGTTCGAACTCGGCATCATCCGCAACCACTATGTCGGCCGCACCTTCATCCAGCCGACGCAGAGCGTGCGCGAACTTGGCGTGCGCATGAAGCATTCGGCCAATCGCGCGGCGATCGAAGGCAAGCGCATCATCCTGATCGACGATTCGCTGGTACGCGGCACCACCTCGAAGAAGATCGTCCGCATGATGCGTGACGCCGGCGCCCGCGAAGTGCACTTCCGCCTCGCCTCTCCGCCGATCATCCATCCCGATTATTACGGCATCGATCTGCCGGACCGCGGCGGCCTGTTGGCGGCGACCCACAACCTCGAGCAAATGCGCGAAATCATCGGCGCCGATTCACTTGCCTTCCTGTCGATCGACGGCATGTATCGCGCCATGGGCGAACCCGGCCGCGATCCCGCAAATCCGAAATTCTCCGACCATTGCTTCACCGGCGCCTATCCGACCCACCTCACCGATCAGACCCAGGTCGAGCCGCAGCCGCGGCAATTGTCGCTGCTGGCGGAAGCGAGCTAGTAAGACTCCATCATGGGTCGTCCCGGCGAACGCAGGGACCCATAACCACAGGCCATCGTTTTTCGGGCGCGATTGGGCGCGACCACCTTTCAACATCATAACCTTCCCGGCGTATGGGTCCCTGCGTTCGCCGGGACGACTGCTATAGAGTTACTTCCATGACCCTCCCCCTCACCTCCCGTATCGCTCTCGTCACCGGCGCCTCGCGCGGCATCGGCTATGCCACCGCGCGCGCGCTCGCCAGAGCGGGCGCGCATGTAGTTGCGGTGGCGCGCACGCAAGGCGGCCTCGAGGAACTCGACGACGCGATCAGAAAGGACGGCGGCAGCGCCACCCTGGTGCCGCTCAACCTCACCGATTTCGACGGCATTGCCAGGCTCGGTGCGGCGCTGCACGAGCGCCACGGCAAGCTCGACATTCTTGTCGGCAATGCCGGCGTCGCCGGCCCCTCCTCGCCGCTCGGCCACATCGAGCTGAAGCCGTGGAACGATGTGATGGCGGTCAACGTGACGGCCAATTTTCAGTTGATCCGCTGCATGGAGCCGTTGTTGAAGAAGTCCGACGCCGGCCGCGCGGTGTTCGTCACGTCGGCAGCCTCCAACAAGGCCCTTGCCTATCTCGGCCCTTTCGCCGCCTCCAAGGCGGCTCTCGAAGCGCTGGCGCGGGTGTGGGCCAACGAAACCGGCTCGACGGCGCTTCGCGTCAACCTGTTCAGCCCCGGCCCGATCCGCACGCGCATGCGCGCCACGGTCTTCCCCGGCGAGGATCCGATGACGCTGGATACACCGGAGCAGGCCGCGGAGTTCATCGTCCCGATGTGCCTGCCGTCATGGACCGAGACCGGCAAGTTCTACGATTACAAGACCCGCACGCTGATGAGCTTTCGCGCGCCGGCGTGACGTCATCCTGAGATGCGAGCCGTCTTCGGCGAGCCTCGAAGGATGAGCCGCAAGCGCAAGTGGCCCATCCTTCGAGACGCGCGCAAAAGCGCGCTCCCCAGGATGACGAATGCCATGCAGCTTTCGGCGCAATTGACTCCTGAACCTCTCCACGATTGACTGCGCCGCGCTCGAAAAACAGCAAGAAAATACACGGGAGAGTGCCATGACGCCGAGCCGGAATCGCGGCCATTTGATACGGACCATGGCAGGCCTTTCCAAGATCGCCGCCATCTGCATCGCTGCCGCCATTCTGATCAGCGCACCTGCCCCGACGCGCGCCGGCGAGATTCCGGCTTTTGCCGTGGAGCCGTCATGGCCAAAACCGCTGCCGAACAACTGGATCCTCGGTCAGGTCGGCGGCATCACCGTCGATTCACAAGGACATATCTGGATGATCCATCGGCCGCGCTCGCTGACCGATGATGAAAAGGGCGCCACGTTGACGCCACCGCGCTCGAAATGCTGCGTTCCGGCACCACCGGTGCTGGAATTCGACGCTGACGGCAATCTCCTGCGCGCCTGGGGCGGCCCCGGCGAAGGCTATGAATGGGTCGGGCGCGAGCACGGCATCGAGGTCGACGGGCGGGGATTCGTCTGGATCGGCGGCAACGCCGAAAACGACAACGCCATCCTGAAATTCACGCTCGACGGCAAATTCGTCATGCAGATCGGCAAGATCGCACCGAGCAAGGGAAGCAACGACACCACCCAGCTCGGCAAGCCGGCCGAAACCGCGATCGACAAGGAAGCGAACGAAATCTATGTCGCCGACGGCTACGGCAATCACCGCGTCATCGTGTTCGACGCCACGTCAGGCGCCTACAAGCGGCATTGGGGCGCCTACGGCAATCCGCCAAACGATGACAAGCAACCGCCCTATGATCCGAAGGCACCGGTCGCGCGGCAATTCGCCAATCCCGTGCATTGCGTGAAGATCGCCAATGACGGGCTGGTCTATGTCTGCGACCGCATCAATAACCGCATCCAGGTGTTCCGGAAGGACGGCACCTTCGTGAAGGAGTGGTTCTACGAGAAGAACACGCTCGGCAACGGTGCGGTGTGGGATCTCGCGATCTGGCCCGATCCGAAGCAGAGCTATCTCCTGAGCGCCGACGGCGAGAACAACGAGATCCGGATCATCAACCGCCAGGACGGCACGGTGGCCGGCAGTTTCGGACGCAGCGGCCGCAACGCCGGGCAATTTCACTGGGTCCACGCCATGGCGGTCGACGCCAGGGGCAACGTCTATACGGCCGAGGTCGACAACGCAAAGCGCATCCAGAAATTCAGGTTAACCTCGGATGCGCTGCGATAGCGCATTGCCGCCGGACGCGAGAAAGAGGACTATCGCGGGAGACGACCGCCTGGTCGATCAAATCATGGGTAAGGCTCCCAAAGAGAGTTAACCCGGCTGCAACACGTGGAGGTTTTCCAATGAGGACGATACGCGCGCGGCGCTGCGCCGCGCTTTTTGCACTTGCGGGAATTGGGTTCGCGACACCCGCGCTGGCCCAGGACAAGACGGCGAAGATCGGCGTGCTCAACGACATGTCGAGCCTTTATGCCGATATCGGCGGCCCCAATTCGGTGGTGGCGGTCAAAATGGCGGTCGAGGATTCCGGCCTTGCCGCCAAGGGCTGGAAGATCGACGTCCTGAGCAGCGACCATCAGAACAAGCCTGACGTCGGCGTCAACGTCGCCCGGCAATGGATCGATGTCGACAAGCTCGACGCGGTCGTCGACACGCCAACCTCCAGCGTCGCGCTCGCGGTCTCCAATCTGGTGAAAGAGAAGAACGCCATCCTCATCAATTCCGGCGGCGCCAGCGCCGACATTACCGGCAAGGCCTGCACGCCGAACACGCTTTCGGTGACCTATGATACCTATATGCTCGCCAACGGCACCGGCAAGGCGCTGACCAAGGCCGGCGGCGACACCTGGTTCTTCCTGACGGCCGACTACGCCTTCGGTCACGCGCTGGAACGCGATACCGCCGCCGTCGTCACCGCCACCGGCGGCAAGGTGCTGGGCGCGGTCAAGCATCCGCTCAACACCTCGGACTTCTCGTCGTTCCTGCTGCAGGCGCAATCGTCGAAGGCGAAAGTGGTCGGGCTCGCCAATGCCGGCGGCGATACCACCAACGCGATCAAGCAGGCCTCCGAATTCGGGATTGTCGCGGGCGGCCAGAAGCTCGCGGCGCTCCTGCTTTTCATCACCGACGTACATTCGCTGGGGCTGAAGACCGCGCAGGGCCTGACGTTCACGGAGTCGTTCTATTGGGACATGAACGACAAGACACGCGAATGGTCGAAGCGTTTCCAGAAACTCTCGCCGAAGGGAACGATGCCGTCGATGACGGTCGCGGGGCTTTATTCGGGCGTGCTGCACTACCTCAAGACGCTGGAAGCTATGGGAGGCAATCCGCATGACGGCGCCAAGGTCGTCGCCAAGATGAAGGAGTTGCCGAGCGACGATGACCTGTTCGGCAAGGGCACCATCCGCGCCGACGGCCGCAAGCTGATTCCGGCCTATTTGTTCGAGGTCAAGAAGCCCGAGGAGTCGAAGTATCCCTGGGATTACTACAAGCTCGTCGCGACGATCCCGGCGGAGGAGGCCGCAAGGCCGCTCAGCGAAAGCGAGTGCCCGCTGGTGAAGAAATAACTGCGTAAGCGATCATTCCGGGCGCGCGCAGGCATCAGCCCGGAAGCCCAGGATTCCCGGATGTGCCATTGCGCATCCGGGGTCTGGTGCTAACGCACCACCCCGGAATGACTCGAATGCTCGTTCCGACCGGCCAACGTATGCATTGCGATCACGAACGCCAGCAGCAAAAGCGCCGCCGCGAGCAGGAACGGCGCGCCCGGTAGTGTCACCGGCGCCTGCGCGCCGATGAAATAGGCGAATGTCAGCGTAAACAGAAATGGCCCGAGGAGCTGCGACACGCTTTGCACGCTGGTGGTGGCGCCCTGCAGCTGGCCCTGCTGCTCCGGCTTGACCAGTTGCGTCGTCAGCGCTTGCAGCGCCGCCCCCGATACTCCCCACAACGCCATCACGGGAATGCCGAGCCAGGACAGCGGGCCGGTCGGCGCCAGGCCGAAAATCAGAAAGCCGGCGGCGCCGCAGCCAAGCCCGAGCAGCAGCGCGCGCCGCTCGCCCAGTCGCCGGACGATCGGCCCGATGGCTGCCCCCTGCACAGCCATGGCGCAGATACCGACCATCGCCAGCGTCAAGCCGACGGTGGATGCATCCCAGCCATATCGGTAGGTCGCGTAGAGCACGAAGGTCGAGGGCAGCACCACATGCGCGAGCTGCGCCACGAAATTCACCACTGACAGACCGGCAAGCACCCGGTCGGAGCGCAAGAGACGCAGCGCGCCAATCGGGTTCGCGCTCTTCCAGCGGAACGGAGAACGCCGATCGTACGGCAGCGACTCCGGCAGGATCAGCAAGCCGTAAAGCGTATTGACGAAACTCAAGGCGGCCGCGGCCCAGAACGGCAGCCGGGGATCGATGTTGCCGAGCAGCCCGCCGATCGCGGGGCCAAGGATGAATCCGGCGCCGAAGGCGGCGCCGATCTTGCCAAACACAGCGGCGCGCCGTTCCGGCGGTGTCATGTCGGCGATATAGGCGAATGCGGTCGAAATGCTCGCCGAGGTGATACCCGAAATCACCCGGCCGACGAAAAGCCAGATCAGGGACGGCGCCAGCGCCATCAGCACATAGTCCAGCGCCAGCCCGAAGTTCGACAACAGCACCACGGGCCTGCGGCCGAACCGGTCCGACAGGCCGCCGAGAATTGGTGAGAAAAAGAACTGCATCAGCGCCCAAGCGGTGCCGAACAGGCCGAAGATGCGGGCCGCGCGTGCGGTGTCGTTGTCGACGAAACTTTCCACGAGCTTCGGCAGGATCGGCATGATCAGGCCAAGCGCGAGCATGTCGAGCAGGATGGTGACGAAGATGAAAGCCACGGCCGCGCCGCGCCCCGGGGACGCGGCCTTCGAGACCTCGACGGTGGCTGCCTGCGCCTGTTCGCTCATGACGGCCGCTTGCGCTTGTGCGCGAACGGGTTGGCCTTCTCGCGCAGCGAAATCCGCACCGGCGTTCCCGGCAGCTCGAAAAATTCACGCAAGGAGTTGACGAGATAGCGCAGATAGGATTGCGGCACGGCGTCCGCGCGCGAGCAGAACAGGACGAAGCTCGGCGGCCGCGCCTTGGCTTGCGTCATGTAGTTCAGCTTCAGCCGCCGGCCCGAGACCGCGGGCGGCGGGTTGGCGTCCACCGCCTGCTCGAACCAGCGATTGAGGGCTGCCGTCGGCACCCGCCGGTTCCACACCGCGTAAGCCTCCTCGATCGCGCTCATCAGGCGGTCGATGCCCTCGCCCATCAGGCCGGACACCGCGACGATCGGCACACCCCTGACCTGCGGCAGCCAGTGATCGACCTCGGTGCGCAGCGCGGAAATCGAGCCGGGCTTCGACCCCATCAAATCCCACTTGTTGACCGCGATCACCAGCGCCCGGCCTTCGCGCTCGATCAGGTCGGCGATGCGCAGGTCCTGTTCCTCGAATTTGTTCTGCGCGTCCATCATCAGCACCACGACCTCGGCAAAGCGCACGGCGCGCAGCGCGTCCGCCACCGAAAGCTTTTCGAGCTTCTCCTCGATCCGCGAGCGCCGCCGCAGGCCCGCGGTGTCGAACACCCGAAAGTCCCGCCCCTTCCAGTTGATTTCCACCGAGATGGAATCGCGCGTGGTACCCGCCTCGGCGCTGGTCAACAGCCGCTCCTCGCCGAGCAGACGATTGATCAGCGTCGACTTGCCGGCATTGGGGCGGCCGACGATGGCGACGCGAATCGGCCGCGTCGCCAGATCCTCCTCCGATACGATGATATCGTCATCGTCGAACGTCTCGCCCTCGTCAGCCGGCTCGGGCATGAGGGAGCGTAGCGCGTCGTAGAGATCGCTGAGGCCCTCGCCATGTTCGGCTGAAATCTGGATCGGTTCGCCGAGACCCAACGCGTAGGCTTCCATCGCGCCGGCATCGCCCTGCTTGCCCTCGCTCTTGTTGGCGACCAGAACCACCGGCTTGTTGGCGCGGCGCGCGAAATCGGCAAAGGCGCGATCGTTGGGCGTGAGCCCTGCGCGCGCGTCGATCACAAACATCAAGGCGTCCGCCAGGCCAATGGCGGTTTCGGTCTGCTCCTGCATTCGCGCGGTCAACGAGCCCTTGGCGCCCTCATCAAGGCCTGCGGTGTCGATCACGGTGAATTCGAGATCGCCAAGGCGCGCCGCGCCTTCCCGGCGGTCACGGGTGACGCCGGGTTCGTCGTCGACCAGCGCGAGCTTCTGTCCGACCAGCCGGTTGAACAGCGTCGATTTTCCGACATTGGGCCGGCCGATAATGGCAATCGTAAATGACATGAGCGATCCAGGCGCGCGGGTAAACTATCAGAGCATCTTCTGGAACCTCGGTTCTGATCGGATCAGCACCGGGCCCCGGTCTTTTGTCTTTGACGCGTTTTCTTCACGCGAACCGATACCCACTTCGCTCGAAAACGCCCTGGAGACAAACCGCACTCGACTTTGCCCGAAAATGCTCTGTTCGAGGCGCGTATCAAATGAGGCGAGAGATCGATATCAGCGCTGGAACGTGCCGCCCGGCAGCGGTGCCGGGAACGGCGCTGCCGATTGCTGCGTTGGCTGGGCCGATTGCGCATCGGCCGGCTGATCGGGCGGCGGCGCGGTGGTGCGCTGGCGGACGATCTTCTTGGGCTTGGGCGCCGGCGGCGCCGCCTCCGCGCCGTCCTCTTCAGGCGTTGCGGCGGGGTCCGTGCTGGCCGTGTCGGATTGCTTGCTTTTGGATTTGGCGGATCGTTTCGGCTTGGCGTCCTGCTGGGGAGGTGCGGCGGCGGCCGCCGCGGCCTGGGCATTCTGCCGATCGATCTCCTGCTGCGAAGCGCCCTTGTAGAGCGACTTGGGCACGCCCTGTTCCAGACCCGGCACGCCATCGGGGAAAACCGGCTTGCGTTCGCCCGGCAGCTTCTTCTTGGTGTCGAGCCAATCGAGCATGTCCATCGGATCCCAGCTGCTGATGCTGCTGGAGCAGCCCGCCACCGCGCCCGACAGCGCAATGAGGACGGAAGCCGCGATCAAACGTTGCAGACGGCGCATGGTCGATCTCTCGTTCAACTCGTTTTCCTGCCGTCAGCTTTTCGCGACCGGAGGAAGCAACGCCTGCAGCGCTTCGGCGCGCGAACGCAGACCTGACGGCGTATCGCCGTCATTGGCAATCAAATCCAGCCATTGCCGCGCCGCCACGGCGTCATTGGCGCGCCAGGCCGACAAGGCCAGCACTTCACGCGCGGTATGGCGAAAGGTCGCATCCGGTCTGGCCGCAAATTCAAGGCGCTGGAGGATAGTGGAATAGCTCGCCGTCTCCAGCAGCAATCCGGCGGCGCGAATCCTGGCAAGATCCTGCACCGCCTCACCGACGCTGCGATCGGCCGAAATGTCGTCGTACAGCTTGGCCCCCGCCTGCGGATCGCGGGTCGCGAGTTCCGCCGCGGCACGGAGCCGGGCGAGCATGCGATAGCCCGACGGGGCGGTCGCGGCCAGGTTATTGAAGGCCGCTTCGGCCTCGGCATGCTTGTTCTGCTCGGAAAGGCTAAGGGCGGCGTCGAAGGCGCTACCGGCTTCAGCCGCCTTCTTTGCCTCCAGATACTGGTAACCGCGCCAGCCAGCCACCGAGGCGATGATCAGGAGCGCGCCGGCAACGATATAGATCGAATACTGGTCCCACAGCTTCTTGAGCTGATCGCGGCGGACCTCTTCGTCAACTTCATCAAATAATTCAGACACTTAGAGATATCCCATCCCCGATAGGCCACGCCGTGGCAAGGCGCTGCCAAAACCCTGATCCCTGTGTGGCGGCGGCGATACCCTAGCGATATGGCGCTGGCAAGGCAAAGCTAGCCCAATCAAAGCGTTAACGTTGCGGCGCGGGGGTTGTCCACCGCCAGCCGGGTCGCCTTTTGCCATACCGCAGCCACTGCACCACTGCTTGTCCGGCCGGTCGGCGATCGGCGCGGCCGGTTCCCCTCAACTCCTGGTTTTCATGCCGTAGACGTGCTCGGGCCCCGGAAAAGCGCGCGAGCGCACGTCGTTCGCATAGCCCTCGATCGCGGCCTCGATCATCGGACCGAGATTGCCGTAGCGGCGGACGAATTTCGGCGCCCGCGGCGATAGCCCCAGCATGTCCTCCAGCACCAGGACCTGACCGTCGCAGGCCGCACTGGCGCCGATGCCGATGGTGGGAATGGCGATGCTCTCCGTGATCTTCCGCGCCAGGGGCTCGGCGACCGCCTCGACCACGACCGAGAAGGCGCCGGCTTGCGCCACCGCGCGGGCATCGTTCTCGATCGGCTCCCAACTGCCCTCCTCACGGCCCTGGGCGCGAAACGAGCCGAGCGTATTGATCGACTGCGGCGTCAAGCCGATGTGACCCATCACGGGAACACCGCGCTCGACGAGAAACGCGATGGTCTCGGCCATCCGCACGCCGCCTTCGAGCTTGATCGCGCCGCAATGGGTCTCTTTGAGGATCCTCACCGCCGAGTGAAACGCCTGTTCTTTCGAGGCTTCATAGGAGCCGAAGGGCATGTCGACCACGACCAGCGCGTGCTGCGAGCCGCGCATCACCGCGTGCCCCTGCAGGATCATCATGTCGAGCGTCACCGGCACCGTGGTCTCGAAGCCGTGCATCACATTGCCGAGGGAATCGCCGACCAGGATGACATCGCAATAGCGATCGACGAGAGCCGCCGTATGGGCGTGATAGGACGTCAGCATCACGATGGGCTCGCCATTCTTGCGGGCGAGAATATCCGGTGCGGTCTTGCGCTTGATCGCGGACTGGACTGACATCTTCTAGGCTCCTACGACGGGAACGCCGATCACGACGGGATGGAACGCGAAGGCCAGAGCCAGATAGGCGACGGTCCCGACCGCTACCGCAATCAGGTCGTTGCCCCAACCACCGACCGGGATCGGGGGCGCGCCCGCGTCGGTTCGGCGCTTGAGCGAGATGCGGTCGAACACCGCCCATCCCAGGAACGAGCCGAACAGGATGATTGAGCCGAGATCGCCATTGGCGATGAGATGCGCCGCCGCCCAAAGCTTGACGCCGGCCAGCATCGGGTGCTTCAGCGTGGCGTAGATCCGGCCGCGGATGAAGGCCGCCACCACCAGGATAACGGCCGGCAGCATCAAGGCCACGGTGATGTGCTTGAGCGCCTTCGGCGGATCCCAGACGTCGATCCACCCGCTCGCGCGGTAATGGGCAAAGCCCCAGACGATGAGCGCGAGGCCCAACAGCGACACCAGCGCATAGCCGATCTTGTAGCTGCCCTCGCCCAATGAGGCGATCGCCCGTGCGCGCAGTTCGCGTTGCGCCGGCAGCGTATGGGCGCCGAGCAACAGGACGAGCCCCAAGATCATCACCGCCAGTCCCATGATGTTCCCCTCCACAGGCCGTGTTTGGTGGCCATCGGGTAACACTTTCGGGGCCCGAACGGCAATGCGCTAAAGTGCTCGCAAGCCATTGGCGGCATCAATCCGAAGCCAGGTTCACCGTCATTCCGGGATGGCCCGAAGGGCCGGGCCCGGAATCCGGAAGTCGGTGAGCGCGCAAGCGCAACCTGGAGATTCCGGGTTCGCGCGTTTCGCGCGCGCCCCGGAATGGCGGGGGCAGTCACGGCGTTGCCGGCGGCTTGCCGAGCTCGCGGTTGTCGACATAGCGGATCGCGATCGGCCGCCCGGCCAGCGCGCCGCCGAGGCCGCCGGTGAATTTCAGCGGCACGCAGGCGTCAAGCGAGGCGCTGATCGCCCTGAAATAGGTGTCGCGGACATCCGCCGGCACCCCCGCGGTGGCAAAGGTCACGCGCGGCGGTCCGATCATCTCGCCGGATCGCTTGAAACTGAAGCGCACCGTCATCTGCATGCCCTCTTTCGCCGACTCCAGCTGTGGCGGCGTCCAGCAGGACCGCAAGGCGGCAAAGAGGTCGCCGATATTATCGAGATCATGGTCCGGCTTTTGGTATTTGGCGGCGTCGTCGTGCTGGGGCACGCTCTCGATCGTCAACTGCAGGTTCTCGCCGTAGGGGTAGTCGATCTCGGGAATGCAGGGCCCGCGATTGAACACGCTGCAGAAATATGGCGTGCACGGCCGCCCCGACAATACGCTGCAGGGCGCGTGCGAAAACGGGGTGGCGTCGATGGGGTGCCGCCGCCTTGCATCGGCCGAGCCGGCCAGAACCGATCCGGCGACGACAACGATGAGAGCGACAGCGATGCGATCACGCATGCAACGAGCCCTCGGAAGGCCGCACAACGAGGCGTTATGCACGCAAAATGATACGCCCGGTGAGCCGTATCAAGGCCAGCCTCGTTCACATCCGCGCGTTCGCAGCCGCCAGTTCCACGATGCGTATCACGGTGTCATCGCCCGGCTTGACCGGGCGAGCCGGGGTGTCGGTAACAGAACCGGGAAGCCGTTGGCGAACTGGATACTCCGCTGGAGCCGGTCATCGGGCTCGCCGAAGGCGAGACCCGTTGGCGGCGTACGACAGCCAGGCGTGCGGAGGCCGCTCGCCCCGCCTCTTACGCCTTTTGCTTCTTCACATCCTTGATGCTGGAGAAGGTGATGCCCTCGGCGCGTTCCCTGGTGTAGCCGAGATAGAATTCATTCTTGGCGAGGAACACCGGATCACCGTCGACGTCGTCGGCAACGCCGGAACCATTGGCGGCAATGAACGCATCCAGTTTCTTGCGATCGTCCGACGAAATCCAGCGCGCCAGCTGGAACTCGGAAACCTCGAACTCCACCGGCAGCGCATATTCGGCGTCTAGCCGCGCCTTCAGGACGTCGAGCTGCAGCGGGCCGACCACGCCGACCAGCGCGGGCGCGCCGTCGCGCGGGCGAAAGACCTGGACCACGCCCTCCTCCGACATCTGCTGCAAGGCCTCCTTGAGCTTCTTGGCCTTCATGGCATCGGTGAGCCGCACCCTTCGGACGATTTCCGGCGCAAAGGAGGGAACGCCGACGAAGGTGAGGTCTTCACCCTCGGTCAGGGTGTCGCCGATCCGCAGCGTGCCGTGATTGGGGATACCGACGACGTCGCCCGCAAAAGCCTCATCGGCCAGCGCGCGATCCTGCGCAAAGAAGAATTGCGGGCTGGAGAGCGACATGTTCTTGCCGGTGCGTACCAGTTTCGCCTTCATGCCGCGGGTGAGCTTGCCTGAGCACAGCCGCGCGAACGCGATGCGGTCGCGGTGGTTCGGATCCATATTGGCCTGGATCTTGAACACGAAGGCGCTCATGCGCGGCTCGGCCGCTTCCACCTTGCGCAGATTGCTTTCCTGCGCGCGCGGCGGCGGCGCGAAGCGGCCGAGGCCCTCCAGGAGGTCGCCGACGCCGAAATTGCGCAGCGCGCTGCCGAAATAGACCGGCGTCAGATGGCCCTCGCGAAACGCTTCCAGCTCGAATGGCTTGCAGGCCTCCGACACCAGCGCGAGCTCTTCCTTGATCGCGCCGACATCGAGATTGGCGTTGCGGCCGGCGAGCTCGGCAATGTCGATCTGTTGCGCCGCGCCGGTCTTGGCGCCGCCGCCTTCCAGCAGGCGCACGCCGCCGGTGGCGAGATCGTAGGTGCCGAGGAAATCGCGGCCGCGGCCGACCGGCCAGGTCATTGGCGTGGTGTCGAGCGCCAGCGTCTTCTCGATTTCATCCAGCAGTTCGAAGGTGTCGCGGCTCTCGCGATCCATCTTGTTGATGAAGGTGATGATGGGAATGTCGCGCAGCCGGCAGACCTCGAACAGCTTTCGCGTCCGCGCCTCGATGCCCTTGGCGGCGTCGATCACCATCACCGCGGAATCGACCGCGGTCAGCGTGCGGTAGGTGTCTTCGGAGAAATCCTCGTGGCCCGGCGTATCGAGGAGGTTGAAAACCAGGCCCTCGAATTCAAAGGTCATGACCGAGGTGACGACGGAGATGCCGCGTTCACGCTCGATCTTCATCCAGTCGGACCGGGTGTTGCGCCGCTCGCCCTTGGCCTTGACCTGGCCGGCGAGATTGATCGCACCGCCGAACAGCAAGAGCTTTTCGGTCAGCGTGGTCTTGCCGGCGTCCGGATGCGAGATGATCGCAAATGTCCGCCGGCGCGCCACTTCGGCTGATAGCGGCGAACGGGACGGCGATTCGGCGGTGAGAGCGAGGTCGGACATGGGCTCGAGCGTTTGACAGGGAAACCGGGCCGGATCAAGCGGGATCGGCGCCATCCATATATGGATTAAGCGGCTTTACTCCAGTCAGTGGACCGAAAATCGCAGCAACGGCACGGACCAATACGCCAGCGCCGCGACGCCGGCCGAGGCCGGGATGGTAATCACCCAGGCGTAGACGATCGAACTCGCCACGTTCCAGCGTACCGCCGAGACCCGCCGCGCGGCGCCGACGCCGACGATGGCGCCGGTGATGGTGTGGGTTGTCGACACCGGAACCCCGAGAAAAGTCGCGATGAACAGCGTCGCGGCGCCGCCGGTCTCGGCGCAGAATCCCTGCATCGGGGTCAGCTTGGTGATCCTCAGGCCCATGGTGCGGACGATCCGCCAGCCGCCCATCAGGGTGCCCATCGCCATCGCCGCCTGGCACGCCAGCACCACCCAGAACGGCACTGAAAATTGCGCGCCGAGCAGCCCTTGCGAGTA
Source organism: uncultured Alphaproteobacteria bacterium (assembly GCA_963742085.1). Lineage (GTDB taxonomy): Bacteria > Pseudomonadota > Alphaproteobacteria > Rhizobiales > Xanthobacteraceae > Bradyrhizobium. Next base: position 554,349 of record CAVUKM010000015.1, read on the forward strand.
CAACAGCACGGCGATGATGCCCATGGTCTTTTGCGCATCGTTGCCGCCGTGCCCGAGCGAATAGAGCGAGGCGGAAGCAAACTGCAGAATCCGGAAGGCGCGGTCGACCGCGAACGGCGTCGAGCGCACCGACGCCCACGACACGATCGCAACCAGGACCAGCGCCAGCAAAAATCCAACCAGCGGCGACAACACGATCGCAAGCAGCGTCTTGGAGAGGCCAGTCCAGACCGCGGCCGAAAGTCCGGCCTTGGCCATGCCGCCCCCGACCAGTCCCCCGATCAAGGCGTGCGAGCTCGAGGATGGTATCCCCAACGCCCAGGTAATCAGATTCCAGACGATCGCCCCGACGAGGGCCGCAAAGATGACCTGCACGTCGATTACGCTGGGTTCGATGATCCCGGTGCCGATGGTCTGGGCGACGTTGAGCCCGAACACCAGGAAGGCGACGAAATTGAAGAACGCCGCCCAGAACACCGCGTATTGCGGCCGCAGCACCCGGGTCGACACGATCGTTGCGATCGAGTTGGCGGCGTCGTGCAGTCCATTGAGAAAGTCAAACAGAAGCGCGACGGCGATTAATCCGACCAGAACCGGAAGACCCAGCGTGGCATCCACTGCGCGGCCCTGCCCTATACCTGTTCGATCACGATACTGTTGATCTCGTTCGCCACGTCGTCGAACCGGTCGGCGACCTTCTCCAGATGATCGTAGATCTCGGCGCCTACGATGAAGTCCATCGCGTTGGCATCGCGGTGCTTGAGGAACAGCTCCTTCAGCCCGATATCGTGGAGATCGTCGACGCGGCCCTCGAGCTTGGTAAGCTCCTCGGTGATCGCCGTCAGCATCGCGACATTGGCGCCGATCGACTGCAGCAATGGCAACGCGCGGCCGACGAGATTTGCACACTCGACCAGAAGCGTTCCCATCTCGCGCATTGGCGGCTCGAAACTTCGGACCTCGAACAGCACCACGGCCTTCGCGGTCTGCTGCATCTGGTCGATGGCATCGTCCATCGAGGTGATCAGATTCTTGATGTCACCCCGGTCGAACGGCGTGATGAAGGTCCGGCGCACCGCGGTGAGCACCTCGCGCGTGATGTTATCGGCGTCGTTCTCGAACTGGTTGACGCGCTGACAGAATACCGGCGTGTCCTCGCCGCCCTGCAGCATGCCCTGCAAGGCCAGCGCGCCCTGCAAGACGGCCTTGGAGTGCCGGGCGAAGAGATCGAAAAACCGCTCCTCCCTGGGAAGAAAGGCGCGAAACCAACGCATCAGCATGGGTTATGTCCATTGTCGCAGAAATTGGCCGGCTGAGGCGGCTGTCACATGGTTGTCATAGACCATTTTCGGAAGAAAGCGCGCGGCGGGCGATTGATGGAAAGAGGTCATCCACTGCTTTGTAGGTCTGAAAATGTCCCGGAAATCGGCTCGTCTAAAGCGACCGCCGGAAAAAATGCGCGATTTCGCCAACCACGCCGCGGCGGAACGTCAAAACACACGCCACGAAGATCACGCCCTGGATCACCGTCACCCACTGCCCGAACCCGGCCAAATATTGCTGCATGGCGATGATCACGAAGGCTCCCACCACCGGGCCAAACACGGTCCCGAGACCGCCGACCAGCGTCATCAGCACGATTTCGCCCGACATGCTCCAATGCACGTCCGTCAACGAGGCGTTCTGCGCCACGAACACTTTCAGCGCGCCGGCAAATCCCGCCAAAGTGCCGGACAGGATGAAGGCCAGCAGCTTGTATTGGTCCGCCCGGTAGCCGAGCGAGATCGCCCGCTGCTCGTTCTCCCGGATCGATTTCAGCACCTCGCCGAACGGCGAGTTGATGGTACGAAAAATGACCAGAAAACCGAACAGGAAGCCGGCGACGATGACGTAATAAAGCACGGTCGGCCTGGCGAGGTTGAAGATCCCGAACAGATATCCTTGCGGGATGCCCTGGATGCCGTCCTCGCCATGGGTAAATGGCGTCTGCAGGTAGATGAAATACAACAGCTGCGACAAAGCCAGCGTGATCATGGCGAAATAGATGCCCTGACGGCGGATCGCAACGACGCCGGTGATGACGCCAAGCCCCGCCGCGCCGGCGGTGCCGACCAGAATTCCAAGCTCCGGCGTAAGGCCCCAGACCTTCAAGGCGTGCGCGGTGATGTAGCCCGCGGTTCCCAGGAACATCGCGTGGCCGAACGACAGCAATCCGCCGTAGCCAATCAGGAGGTTGAAGGCGCAGGCCAACAGCGCAAAGCACAGCGCCTGCATCACGAAGAACGGGTAGACGCCGGTCAGCGGCACGACCAGCAAAAGCACGGTCATGATGCCGAAGGCAATCATCTCGTCGCGGATCGTGCGCCCGGTCACCGGAATCGTATCGTCGGTCATCGCCGTCATGTCAGGTCGCCCGCCCCGTCAGTCCAGAAGGCTTCACAAGCAACACCAGCACCATGAGGACAAATACCACGGTGTTGGAAGCCTCGGGATAAAAGTATTTGGTCAGTCCCTCGATCACCCCGAGCGCAAAGCCGGTGATGATCGAGCCCATGATGGAACCCATGCCGCCGATCACCACGACCGCGAACACCACGATGATCAGGTCCGCTCCCATCAGCGGACGCACCTGGTTGATCGGCGCCGACAGCACGCCGGCGAGCGCGGCAAGACCGACCCCCAGTCCGTAGGTCAGCGTGATCATCCGCGGCACATTGATGCCGAAGGCGCGCACCAGCGTCGGGTTTTCGGTGGCGGCGCGCAGGTAGCCGCCAAGCCGGGTTCGCTCGATCAGGTACCATGTTGCGAGACACACCACGAGCGAGAACACGACCACCCAGCCGCGATAGATCGGCAGGAACATGAAGCCGAGATTCATGCCGCCCTTCAGTTCGTCAGGGATCGCATAAGGCAAGCCGGAGGAGCCGAAATAATTCTGGAACACACCCTGCACGATCAGCGCGATGCCGAAGGTCAGCAGCAGCCCGTAGAGATGATCGAGGCCGGAAAGCCATTGCAGCAAGGTCCGCTCCAGGATCATTCCGAAAATGCCAACCGCGATGGGGGCAATGATCAGCGCGGGCCAGTATCCGATGCCTGCCACGTTGAGCAGGAAATATGCGCAGAACGCGCCCATCATGTAGAGCGCGCCGTGCGCGAAGTTGATGATGTTGAGCATCCCGAAGATCACGGCGAGCCCAAGGCTGAGCAGCGCGTAGAACGAGCCGTTGATCAGTCCCACCAGGAGCTGTGCGTAGAGAGCTTGCATATCGATCGATCTTTCAGGCTCAATCCCGTTGTAGCTTAAGGAGATCCCCCGCCGGCACGAGGCCGGCGGAGGAAGGCCGTCACTTCTTCAGCATCGCACACTTGCTTTCCGACAGCGGCGTGAACGCCTGGTCGCCGGGAACGGTGCCGATCAGCTTGTAGAAATCCCAGGGCGCCTTTGATTCCGAAGGCTTCTTCACCTCGAACAGATAGGCCGAATGGATGGTGCGGCCGTTGGGCTGAATCTCGCCCTTGCCAAACAGCGGATCGTCGGTCGGGATCGATTTCATTTTTTCCACGACCTTGACGCCGTCGTGCGGATTGCCGCCAAGCGAATCCAGGGCCTTGAAGTAGTGAACGAGGCCCGAATAGACGCCGGCCTGCACCATCGTCGGCGGCGCACCGTTCTTCATCCGCGCGGCGAACTTCTTGGAGAATGCGCGGGTCTGATCGTTCATGTCCCAATAGAAGGTCTCGGTGAAATTCAACCCCTGCGCCGTTTCGAGGCCGATGGCCTTGACGTCGGTGATGAACAACAGGAGGGCCGCCAGCCTTTGCCCGCCCTTGACGATGCCGAATTCGGCCGCCTGCTTGATGGTATTGGTGGTGTCGCCCCCGGCGTTGGCGAGCCCGATGATCTTGGCCTTCGACGACTGCGCCTGCAGCAGGAACGACGAGAAGTCGGCGGTATTCAGCGGGTGCTTGACGCCGCCGACCACCTTGCCGCCATTGGCCAGAACCACCGCGGTGGTGTCGCGCTCCAGCGCGGCGCCGAAGGCGTAGTCGGCGGTGAGGAAAAACCAGGTGTCGCCGCCCGCCTTCACCAGCGCCTGCCCGGTGGCGTGGGCGAGCATGTAGGTATCATAGGTCCAGTGCACGGTGTTGGGCGAGCACTGTGCATTGGTGAGATCGGAGGTCGCCGCGCCCGAGTTGATGTAAACGCCGTTCTTTTCCTTGATGATATTGTTGACCGCAAGCGCCACGCCTGAATTCGGCACGTCGACGATGACATCGACCTTGTCGACGTCGAACCACTGCCGCGCGATCGCGGTGCCGATATCTGGCTTGTTCTGGTGATCGCCGGAAATGATGTCGATCTTCCAGCCCTTGGCGACGAGTCCGGAATCCTCGACCGCCATCTGCGCGGCGAGCGTCGAGCCCGGTCCGGCGAGATCGGCATAGAGCCCCGATTGATCGGACAGCGCGCCGATTTTTACCGTCTTGTCCTGCGCGACGGCGAAACCCGCCGCGGTAAGATTCAGCGCGGTACCGAGCAGCAACGAAGCGAAAATCTTGGATTTCATATTGGGCTCCTTTCGGATTTTTCTCGTTGCTCTCTCAGACGCCGAGATAGGTGTGAAGCTTGTCCATATTGGCCTGCAGTTCCGCGTTCGCGAAACCGTCAATGATCTTGCCATGCTCGACGATGTAGTAGCGGTCCGCGACGGTGGCGGCGAACCGGAAGTTCTGCTCGACCAGAAGGATGGTGAAACCTTCACTCTTGAGGCGCTTGATGGTGTGGCCGATCTGCTGGATGATGACAGGCGCGAGACCTTCGGTCGGCTCGTCCAGCATCAGAAACCGCGCGCCGGTGCGCAGGATTCGTCCAATCGCCAGCATCTGCTGCTCGCCGCCCGACAATTTGGTTCCCTGGCTGTTCAGCCGCTCCTTCAGATTGGGAAACAGCTCGAATATCTGGTCCAGCGACAGCCCGCCGCTGCGCACCACCGGCGGCAGCAGCAGGTTCTCGCGAACGTCCAGGCTTGCAAAAATCCCACGCTCCTCCGGACAGAACGCGATGCCCATGCGCGCAATCCTGTCCGACGAGGCGCGGCTAATATCCTGGCCATCGAAACGGATCGCGCCGGTGCGCTTGCCGATAATCCCCATCACCGATTTCAGCGTGGAGGTCTTGCCGGCGCCGTTGCGTCCGAGCAGCGTGACCACCTCGCCGGCTTTCACGTCGAAATTGATGCCGTGCAGGACGTGGGACTCGCCGTACCACGCCTCGAGATTCTGAACCGACAGCACCGGCGCGCCGGATACCGGCGCGGGCTTCGAGGTGGCATCGGCCATTTTCGAATCAACCATGGCCTGCCCCCAGATAGGCTTCCTTCACGCGCTCATCCTTGGACAGATCGGCATAGTTGCCCTCTGCCAGCACGTGACCGCGCGTCAGCACGGTGATGATGTCGGACAGATTGGCAACGACGCTGAGATTGTGTTCGACCATCAGGATGGTGTATTTCGCCGAGATGCGCTTGATCAGCGCCGCGATCTTGTCGATGTCCTCATGTCCCATGCCGGCCATCGGCTCATCGAGCAGCATCATTTCCGGATCAAGCGCCAGCGTGGTTGCTATTTCGAGCGCACGCTTGCGCCCGTAAGGCATTTCCACCGCGGGCGTCATCGCAAACTCGCTGAGGCCGACATCGTCGAGCAGTTCATGGGCGCGGCGGTTGAAGCGGTCGAGCACGGATTTGGAACGCCAGAAATCGAACGAGTTCCCGTGTTGACGCTGCAGCGCGACCCGCACGTTCTCGAGCGCGGTCAGATGCGGAAATACCGCCGAAATCTGGAACGAGCGCACCAGGCCCAGGCGCGCCACATCGGCGGGCGCCATCGCCGTGATATCCTGGCCCTTGTACAGGATCTTGCCTGCCGAAGGCTTCAGGAACTTGGTCAACAGATTGAAGCATGTCGTCTTGCCGGCACCGTTCGGACCGATCAACGCGTGAATGCTTCCACGGCGGACCCGAAGGCCAACGTCGCGAACGGCAAAGAATCCCGCGAATTCCTTGGTCAATCCGTGGGTTTCGAGAATGAACTCATCAGCCAATCAAATTTCCCCCATCGGCCATCATCGCGACGCCCCATCGCGGGTGGTCGATTTTTTCTCACCGGCAGATTCTCCCGGGCGTCTTGAAATTCGCCCCGGGAAACGGCCGCCTCCGGGCCGGAATATGCCGTCAACGGCCCGCCTTGTGCAAGGCGGAAAGCTGGGCATATCCGCCAACTTGCGTCGGTCCGATTGGCCATTAGTCGAATGGCGAAACCGGTCAAGAGGAAACGGTTGAGCGGTTTGCCGCAGGCTGTTTTTGGCAGGCCAACCAGGCGAGGCGGAAAGCAGTCGTTAACGGTGTTTCGTTGCAATCTCAGGTTTTCATCAAAAATTTCCGCCATGGGGTGACGATAGGGTGTTTTGCATCAAGACCGGATTGCGGCCCTTGGAATTCGAAAGCGCCAACCCGACGATCGTCAAATCGATCAAGCAGCGTGATCTCCTCAACACGTGGCTGCGGCTTTATGCCCGCGCGCAACTGTTGCCGCGCATCGGGGAATACCAGCCCGAACGCATCGCCGACGAGCTTCCGGACCTCGTCTTTTACACCGTCGAGGCAGCACACGCCTCGCTGCCGCGTCTATTGATCGAGAGCGACGGCACGCGGATGTCTGTCGCCTACGGCCACACCGGCAAGGGCCGATATCTCGACGAATATCTCGGTGCCAAGCTCGCGTCCGTCGTGCTGCCGGTCTACCATGAATGTCTGAGGCGTGCGCTTCCCGTCTACACCGTCTCCAACATCGACGACAGCTATGGCCGGCTCGTCGCCTATGAGCGGCTGTTGCTGCCGTTCTCGGATGGCGGCAATGTCACGCACGTCATCGCGTCGCTGAAGACCATCAGTGAAGACGGTGGATTCGAGATCAGGAATTTGATGCGGGGAAATGACACGTTACCTGCGACAAAGCTTCGGGCCGTGATCGATCGCAACCTTTTCCACCGCGCACCTGGCCGCATTCCGTCCGGTGACCTGATCGAATTCAACTAGCAACATCGACGCACTTCCATTCCGGGCCGGCTCAGGCCTTTGCGCGAGAGCCGCCCGGCGCCGCCACTTCCCGGGCGTAAATTTCCGGCTTGAAGCCAACCAGCAGTTTGCCGCCGAACTCGAGCACCGGCCGCTTGATCATCGACGGCTGCGCCAGCATCAGAGCCAGCGCCTTGCGCTCGTCAAGGCCTTCCTTGTCGCCATCGGGCAGCTTGCGAAACGTGGTCCCGGCACGGTTGAGCAGGGTTTCCCATCCCAGTTCGTCGCTCCAATGCTTGAGCTTTTCCCTGGCGATGCCCTCGGTCTTGTAATCATGAAAGCCGTACGCGACGCCATGGCCATCGAGCCAGGCGCGGGCCTTCTTCATGGTGTCGCAGTTCTTGATGCCGTAGATGGTGATCGATTTCGTCATCTTCCGTTG
>CAVUKM010000016.1:0-624140 GCA_963742085.1 uncultured Alphaproteobacteria bacterium
TAGGAAACCGTCGCTCTATCCGGCTGAGCTACGGGACCGAAGCCCCCGCCAACGCAAGCGGGGGGCCTGGCGCTTCCATACCAGAGCCGGGGCGCGCTCGCCAGCCCACGAATGCCGCGCAGGCAGCCCGTTCCGGGCGACCACGCCATACGCCTTGCGAAATCGGAGAAATCGTCCTCCGTTAAACGGCGCGATCGGGCTAGGCGGCAGCCGAGCTGCGGACCGCGTGGACGATGACCCGACGCAGCGAAGATACCGAGTCGGTGACATCGGCCGCGCAGCCGCGAACCCGCCCCGCCTCGTCGCCCAAACGCGTCGCCTCGCCCGAGACCTCGGCAATCCGGGTTGAAACCTCGCGCGCGCCATTGGCCGTCTCGGAGACGTTGCGGGCGATTTCCCTGGTCGCGGCATGCTGCTCCTCGACCGCCGCGGCAATCGAACCCGCAATTTCATCGATCGTGCGCACGGTACCGCTGACATCGTCCATGCCGCGCACGGTTTCCTGCGTGATGCTCTGGATTTCGCTGATCTGGCGGTTGATCTCCTCCGTCGACCGGGCGGTCTGGGTCGCCAGGTTCTTCACCTCGCTGGCGACCACGGCGAAACCCCTGCCGGCATCGCCGGCGCGCGCCGCCTCGATCGTCGCATTCAAGGCCAGCAGATTGGTTTGCGAGGCGATCTCCGAGATCAGCGTCGTGACCTGGCCGACCCGGGCAACCGCTTCGGCCAGAGTGGCGATCGTGGTGCGCGCATGGTCGCTGCGGCCAACCGCGGCGGAGGTGGCCTTGGTCGCATTGGTGACCTGGACGCCGATCTCGCGGATCGAGCCGGACAATTGTTCGGTGGCGCTGGCGACGGTCTGCGCGTTGGCAAGGGCCTGCGCGGAGGCCGCCGCGACGGTCTGGGAGCTGGCGCTGACCAGGCCCGCCGACCGGCTCATCACCACCGCCGCTTCGGTCATCGCAGCCATCCGGCTGTCGATGCCGGCGACCGCGGTGTCGGTTTCCGTCTCCACGGTCGTCACCATGCCGACCAGGGCTTCCCGGCGCGCCGCCTCGGCCTCGCTCTTCTGACCATCGACCTCGGCGCGCAGGCGTTCGGCCTCCGCCGATTTCTCCTTGAATACCTGCAGCGCGCGCGCCACCGTGCCGATTTCGTCCTTCAACTGCAGATCGCGCGCGAATTCACGCGCGGGCGCGTCCGATAGCGGCTGCTCGGTAAACTGCACGAGGCGGCCGAGCGGCCGGGTGATCTGGCGCGACAACAGATAGGCGCAGACAATCATGAACAGACCAACGACGACCGCGATAGAGAAGAATTGCCAGGCCACCTCGGCGAAGCGCGCATCGATATCGTCAACAAAGACGCTTGTGCTGATCGCCCAGCGCCAGGGGTCGAACGCGATCGCATAGCTCAACTTCGTCACAGGCTCATTCGAGCCTGCGCGCGACAAAGGGCTGAGGGCAATGACAGCGCCCGTTCCGTTGCGCGCGGCCTCGATCTGCTCCTTGATAATGTGTCTGCCGTTCGGGTCCACGAAGCCAATGAAGTTTTGACCTTCGCGCTCGGGCTTGGCCCCGTGCACAACGTTGACCCCGTCATAATCATGGACGTAGTAGTAATCGTTGTTCCCGTAGCGCAATTGCCGCAGCTGGTCCTTGACCAGCTTCTTGGCCGCGTCCTCGGTCAGCTCGCCGCTCTGCGTCCGGGCATAGGCGCTCTTGACCATGGATACCGCCGCTTCGTCGAGGTGGCGCACCATCTCGACGCGTTCGTCACTGATGGTCTGGTGGATCTTGTGGCTCGCGAACCCGGCGAGAAAGGCGTAGCCAACAAATATCATTGCCGAAAACAGCAGCAGTTTGGCGCCAATTCCAAGCCTGAGCATTCGAGAACTCCGCGTCCGGAATCTCTACCTGCCATTTATTCTTAAATCTGCCGTTAATCTTAAAGGCGATTGCGGGGCATTCGCGCGTCGCTGCCCGCCACTACACGGTAACGTGAAGCGCAACCTCCGGGCGAATGGCGCGATGTCGTGAATTGAAATGGCACTGAAGCCCCTCCCCCTCGTGGAGCGCAGACCTCAGCCGTGTCGAGGGTATCCGGGCTTCGTGTCGTTGGACTCGGCCATGTATTTCCGTATTGTCCGATTGTACAAATAAACCGATCTTTTCAACAAAATAGCAGAGAGCTCCACATGCCGTTGACCGACCGCAGGGCGATTTTGCGCGCCGCAGCCACCCTTCCGATTTTCGCGGGGGCAACATCCGGCGCGGCGTCCGCTCAGGCCCCCTCAACCGAGGCGCAAAAGCCCGCCGCTGCTTCCGCCCCGCCGCATGTGACCAGGATTCTCGCCCAATATGTCGTCAGCGCCAAATATGACGATCTGCCGGAAAACGTGCGCAAGGAAGGCGTGCGCACCCTGCTCAACTGGGTGGGTGTCGCCATCGGCGGCTCGCACCACCAGACGGTGGACATCGCAGCGTCGGCGCTCGCGCCGTTTTCGGGGCCGCATCAGGCTTCGCTGTTCGGCCGCCGCGAGCGTTTTGACATCATGAACGCCGCTTTCATCAACGGCGTGTCGAGCCACATCTTCGACTACGACGACACCCACCTGAAAACCATCATCCATCCGGCCGGCCCGGTCGCATCCGCAATCCTGGCGCTGTCGGAGATGCAGCCGGTGTCGGGCAAGGATTTTCTCAACGCGCTGGTGCTCGGCGTCGAAACCGAATGCCGGATCGGCAACGCCGTCTATCCCAATCATTATGATGTCGGCTGGCACATCACCGGCACCGCCGGCGTATTCGGCGCGGCGGCGGCCGTTGGCAAGCTGCTCGGTCTGAACGAGCAGCAGATGGTCTGGGCGCTCGGGCTCGCGGCGTCGCAGCCAGTGGGCTTGCGGGAATCCTTCGGCTCGATGAACAAGAGCTTCAATCCGGGCCGAGCCGCGAGCAACGGCATTTTTGCCGCCGTGCTGGCCGCGAAGAACTACACCAGTTCCGGCGGCATGATCGAGGCCAAGCGCGGCTGGGCCAATACCATCAGCACAAAACAGGACTATCGCGAGATCACCGAGGGCCTCGGCCAGCGCTATGAGGCTGCGCTCAACACCTACAAGCCCTTTGCCTGCGGCATCGTCCTGCATCCGGCCATCGACGCCGCGATCCAGCTCAGGGCCGAGCAGAAATTCACGGCTGACCAGGTGAAGCGGATCGAGTTGAAGGTCCATCCGCTGGTGCTCGAATTGACCGGCAAGAAGACTCCCCAGGAAGGACTGGAAGGCAAGTTCAGCATCTACCATGCGGTCGCGGTAGCGCTGATCGAAGGCGCCGGCGGCGAAAAACAATTCAGCGACCGCGCCGTCCGCGATCCGGCCGTCATCGAATTGCGCGGCAAGGTCGTTCCCGTGATCGATCCGGCGATCAAGCCGGAGCAGGTCGAGATGGCGATCGAGCTCGTCGACGGCCGCGTGCTGCGCAAGCGCATCGAGCACGCGATCGGAAGCCTGGAGAAGCCGATGAGCAACGCCGATCTCGAGCGAAAGTTCGCCGATCTCGCCGAGGGAATCCTGCCAAGGGAGCAGACGGCAAAGGTCATGGAGCTGTGCTGGAAAGTCGAAGGCCTAGCCGACGCCGGCGAGATCGCAAGGATGGGATCAAGGCCGGGCGCCTGATCGCGACGGCCTGGCGGAAACCCCGGCTCCTCACCGTCCCGGCTGATCGCAGCAGAGAGACCGCATTCGCTTCAGGAAAAGAGATTGCGGGTCGTGCTGCTCTTCTCGGCGGCTGTGGGTCCGCGGAACGTGCCGAACACGCCGTCCAGCGTCGGATTGCTGACCCCAAACCAGTGCTTCTCGCTGATGAAGTGATGACGCAGGTGATACTGCTTGATCCAGCGGCCCAGCCGCGTTCGCGGCTGGTAGGGAATGTGCGCGACGTAATGCACCCATTCATAATGAAGGACAGCGAGCATCATTCCGAGCAGCGCGGAGGCCGCCGCCTGCGTCCCCAATACAAGCGCGAAGAGCCCGGCGGCGAAGGCCAGGTTCGGCACGAGAAACCAGATCGGCAAAAACAGCAGATCCAGCCTGTTGGGCTCGACATGGTGGTCGTAATGGAGACGGTGCTGCAGCCTGCGCGCGGGCGGCCATGCGAGCGGGGGCGCATGAAAGGCGAAACGGTGCATGCCGTATTCGCTCAGATAGAACAGCAGCGCGCCAAGCAGGATCGGGACGGCTTCCAGCGTCAGCACGCCGGACAGCCAGGCCAGCGTCTCGGCCACCACCCCGACCACGAGCGCCGCAACGCTGCCATGGCGAAGAAACACGAGAAACATCCCCGGTTGTCCCCTGCGATCCGGCGAGTTGACCATCCCCGCGGCAACCGCCATGCGGCGGGCGCGGCCGCCTGGACGCTAAATACCAGAGCGGCCGGGTGATCGCCAGCCACAACGTATCGCAAACCGTGGCGCGACGCCGCTGCCCTGATGTTTGCTGCGCGGCACAGCGCAAAATTTGAATGTGCCCGGCCCGCCGTCGATCTTACCGTTCGAGCGTGCTCTCTTCGGAAAACCCGCATTGCGCTGCCGCGGCCGTTGGGTTCTGATCATGTTTCAGGAGGATATTCCCTGCGCATGCAAGAAAAAAACGTCCGTTTTTCGGGGTGACAACCCCGCCAATAATGGCGACAATCGGTCTAATCAGTGTCATTCGAATCCGCCCCTGGGGATCGCCGTCCGTGATCGCATCACGCACCTTCGCATTGCTGCTGGCCGCGATTGCCGCCGGCCTCGTGCTGCAGATTCCGCAGGCGCGGGCGCAATGGTGGGGGTCGCGCGGGCCGGCCGATTTCGAGGACTGCGCCGACATCGCGGAAAAGGCGGCGACCAGGGAAACCCGGACCGCGGCGCTGTCGGAGTGCAATGCCAAATTTGCCGGACGGCGAAAGCCCGGCGGCGGCTATACCTATTTCGACTTCATGCAGAACCGGAATTTCGATATCGCGGGTCCGAATCCGACGCCCGAAGAACAGAAGCGCATCGACGAACAATATACCGCCTATCTCGACGAGCAGCGGCGCAGCACCATCGCGGCGGCGTTCGCGGTGAAGCGGCAGCAGCAGTTGCAACAGGTTTCCCTGAAGAATGAAACCGACAAGGCGTCGCAAACGACCGGGAGTACCGCCAGGCCGGCGGCGGCGACAGGCGACATCAGGCGCATGAAGACCGCGGGCTGCGCGCAGCACTCCTTCTCCTGCGAATGGCCACGGCTTTCCGAAGGCATCAAGGACCTGAAGAAGGCGCTGTTCGGCCCTTCTTCAAGCAAGGCCAGGCGAAGCTGACGGCAGGCGCTATCTTCGCAAGCGCCAGGACGTCAGCGCGGTGAGGATCGACGCCAGTATTCCAATCGCCAGCGGGTAAGTCTTGATTGCGGGCCCGCGCTTGATGACGTCGAGGATCACCTCTGCGGCGCGATCGGCCGTGATCATCATCGGCCGCAGTTTTGCTTTGGCCATTTTTGTATCAACAAATCCGAGCCGAACGGCGCTCACGCGAACGCCCCATTTGCTCAACGGCCTGCGAAGGCCGAGCAAATAGGCCGTCATTCCGGCCTTTGAAGCGCCATAGGCGGGGGCCTCGGGGATAGGCCTGTCGCCAATGCTCGATATCCCGATGATCCGCCCCTTTCCGCGCGCCCGCATCGAGGGCAGCACCGCGCGCACGGCATCGGCCAATGCGGCAAAATTCACCCGAATGGTATCGCCATCGCGATCCACCCCCGACGTCTCGAACGGCTCGCCGATCCCGGCGCAATAGACCAGGGTGTCGATCGCCTGCGCCTGTGCGACGATCGCTGCGATCAATTCGGGAAATTCCGGATCGAGGACATCCAGCACATGCTGGCTATGGCGATCGCCAAGCGATGCGAGCGGGCGTCGCGAAATGCCGATCACCTCCTCGCCATCGCCAAGCAGCCTCCGGGTGAGCGCCAGGCCGATCCCGTCGCCGTTGCCGATGATCAGTGTTCGCATGACGGATTCTGCCGAGGGAGACATCGTTAACGGTGGAGGATTATTCCCGCGATTACCCCGCGCTGCAACAACCGACCTCCACACGAGCGCGCGAGCGAACACCCTTCGCGCCGACGTCTTCGACGGCGCCGCAGCTCGCCCCGGATCGCTGAGAAGGTGCGACGATAGCCGCAATTTCTTCAGCCCGGGCGTGGCCCGATCGACCCTAAATCGAATTTTAGAGACTGCAGGTGTTTAATTTGCCTAATTGGGGGTTAGATGCTGAAGGTGATAACATCTGCTTCGCCATCTGGTATGTCTTGATGATGGCTTTGCAGGGCTTGGCACGCAAACGTGAGAGCTATTCCGGAACGAACCGTGTCGCCTTCGATTTACCTCTCGGATGAAACCCAGAAGGAGAATGCCATGACCAAGTTCGGGCTGATTGGAGCGACGGCACTTTCGCTCACGCTTGCGCTCGCGGCCCCGGCTATGGCGCGCGACATGAAGCATGCCAAGAACCCAACGCGCGCTGCCGCAGCGAATGCGTACGCGTCTTCGGAGCCGCGCCTCCCCATCGAAAACGCCTTACGATGGGGTTACGGTCAGGGATACAGCAATTACCCCTCGGGCTTCGGTGGTCTCTATGGCGACGGTCGCTATCCCGGCAATACCATCTCTAACCCCAACCACCCATTCTGAAAATTCCGGCCGCCGCGGTGGGCATTGAATCGCGGAAAAGTTGCAGAATGCATTCTGCGGTATTCAATCCAATCCCGCGTCGCACTCGTTCATCATGTTTGAATGCAAAGCCGCCTTCGGGCGGCTTTTTCTTTTGGGCCCGTCCATGCCGTTTGCATTGGTCCGCTGCCGGGCACTTTTCGGAAATCGCGAGGGATCCGGGGTAATAGCGGACAACAAGATGGCAGGCGGCCATTTCCGCTTTTGACCTGAAATTGGTTATCGCCGCCCAAATCAACCGCCATGGCTGCATGAAAAAGCCCCGGTCGACCGGGGCTTTTTAAGTCATTGGAGTTGAAGCAATCAGTATCTTGCGGTCACCGGACCGCCGAAGCGATAATTGATGCCGACGCGGGCAACCAAATCGTCCAGCGGGACCGTGCGAGGGCCTTCCGCCTGAACCGTATTAAACGCTGCGCTATTGAACTTCATGTAGAGCATCTCGAACTTGGCCGACCAGTTGGGCGCCAACCCCCATTCGAGGCCACCACCTGCCGTCCAGCCGCTGCGGGTCGATGTCGCCGAATCGAGGATAGCGCCAGTGGTTAGAGAGTCCTTGACGCCGGCTTCAACGCCCGCAGCCGCATAGCCGCCGGTAGCGTAAAACAGCAGGTTGTTGACCGCATACCCGAAGCGAGCTCGCGCGCTCGCCATCCACGTTTCCCTGGTAAAGCTCGTGAAGGCCGGGTTGCCCACGCTGTTGCTGCCCGTGAAGAGGTTGCCCCCGGGGAAGGCCAACAGCGCCCCATTGTCCGGACTACTGCCATATTCGCCGACCCAGGACACGTCGCCCTCGAAACCGACCACCCAGCTCGACATCTGCCAGTTGTAACCGAGCGTGCCGCCGGCCAGACCGCCCCTGACGTTGTACCCCGTCGTGTTGCTGGTGCCCGTCGCTTGATCGATGTGATCGCTGGTCCCAAGGGATCCGCCTGCCGCGATACCGATATAGAAGCCGGTCCAGTCGTAGATCGCGACCGGCGGCGGCGCCTTGACCGGCAGATCAGCCGCGAGAGCCGCCGTCGGACCAAGAACCAAAGCGGCGACTGCGCCCAGTATGATGTTCTTTGTCATGATTATCCCTCGAAAGTGTACCGTTGACGCTTGTCTGTTTGCCTGATCAGGACCGCAGGACGATCGATCTCGTCCCGCAGCCGGTTCAACTTAGAATCTCCACTGGAGGCCGGTGGAGGCGCCGAAAAGGGTGGTGCCGGTCCACAAATGCGGGACCGAAAGCAGGCCGCCGGTGCCACCGAATGCGGAGTGAGAATCGGTGGTGACGGCGCGTCCGCCGGCACCGAGGTCGTAGTGTGCGCTAAACCCGTTCATGGTCGCCGCCACGTCGGTGTACCAGACCAGGTTCTGCCCGAACTTGTGCTTGTAGTTCGCGGTGACCATGTCCGCGTTGTTGTTGTTGCTGGCATACCCTGATTGGCCGTCGAGGGTCGGCAAGTTAACGTCGTTATGCTGTCCGGGATCGCCGACCGCCTTGAACGCATGCGCCCAGCCGAAGCTCATGCTGTCTTCCGGTGTTAGTTGCTGGGTCAGGAACAGCCCAGGAGCCTTTTCGCTGACGTTCGTTCTGGAAATCCAGCGAAGGCGCGACGTAGCGATGCAATATTTCGAAGATGCCGCCGACCGTGGTCTTGGTCGAGAACGTGTAGAGCGCTGCGACCTTGAACGCGTCTTCGTCCGCGACGTCCGCGAAGAACAGGTTCCTCTCGTAGCCGCTGGCGAATGTAAGGTCGCAGGTGAAGATGTTGCACGTATTAAACGTCCCGTTGTTCCCGAAATTCGAGGTGGTGCCCCAAATCGCGGTGATGTCGCTCGACCGGTTCACGTTGTAGTGCCGTTCATAGGCGACGGTGGCGTAGAACGGTCCCCTGGTGTAGCTCAGATTGGTACTGACGGCGTTGCCGAACGCGCCGTCGTTACACGCTGTCGGCGCGAGCCCGCCGCTGGTCGGATCGTTGCCGCCGGTGCAATTGGATTCGCCCGCGGCGACATTGTCGTTGGTGACGCTGCGGTTCTGACCCGGCGAGAACAGCGCATTGAACTGGAATCCGCCGATCGTCGGCAATTCGTACCAGATCGAGTGGTCGAGCCGTGAGCCGAACTCGACGCGGTTGTCGCCGCCGGTATTGCCCATGATGACATGCATGTCGCCGATCTCGCCCGCGAACGGATTGAAACCGCCAGTCGAGGTTTCGTAGGGCGCGTTCGTCTTGCCGATCTTGATGGCGCCGAATTCGGGCGATGCAAAGCCGATATAGGTGTTGCGGTTGAACATCGCGCCGTTGACGCTGTTGCTGAGATTGCTGTTGCTCTGCCTCGTGCCGGGCGTCGAGGAAATGTCGAAGCCGAGTTCGAGCTGGTAAACGAAGTTAAACGGAAGACTGGGGACGCGCTGGAAGCCGCGCACACCGAGATAAGAGGAGTTGGTCGAGATCGCCGGCATGAAGCCCATATTGCCCAACGGGATCGGCTCGCTTCCACCGGTAAAGGCGGGGTTGGCTTGTATATTTCCGCCGAAGGCTTTCGTGGTGTCGTCGACCGAGATGTCGAAGTTGCCGTAACCCGTGATCTCGCCGCCGGGGGTGTAGAAGGTGAGGGGGTTACCCTTCTTGTGCTCGAGAAAAGCGTGGCCGTTGGCGTCGATCTCCGGCGCTTCCAACGAACGTGGCGGGGTCGGCGTACCCGTCACGCTGGCCGCGCGGGCTGCGGGGGTAGCGGCAGCCGGCGCGGTGCTCCTGGCTGACTCACCCTTGTTCAGCCGCGCCTTGAGTTCGGCATTCTCCCTGGCGAGTTTCGCGTTGTTTTTCTCGATCGCGTCGAGCCGCGACAGCACATCGTCGAGCTTGTCGGCAGATGCAGGAATTGCTTGAGATATGACCCCCAGGGCCACAACGGCCGCGCCAAATGCATATTTATTCATCGTCATCCCCCGCAAAAAAACCTGAATTGAGACTGACCGCGTTGGGGAATACCGTCAATGTGCCCCGCCGTTCACGAAAGTTGCTGCAGGCGCGAAATGCTGTCGAAAAATTATGCTTAAAAATCATTTAATTTCAATTGGATGCATCCTTCACTGACTTGCTATTGCATTGCGAAATTAGCTGTGTCGTTTCAGCAACAATCCGGAATAATGTATGCCACAATGAATAATGTATACCAATTCGGTGCTTGGGATCGTCGCCAAAGCGAGAGGCAACGAGTGGCGGAACGGAGGCAGACCAGAGGCACGACGCGCCAACGCGAGATGCGGTCGATCTGTTGGCTTCAGCCGAAGCGCATCGCCAAGCCGGGTCCAGAGAGCCCGGACGCTCTTGGTCCTCAATTGGCACTTCGTGATGTGAGCGGCGACGCGCGCCTGATGCAACGTCGCGTGTTTCCCGCCGATGAGTTCAGCACTCGATAGTGTCTGAACGGATCTGCTCCGGCGTCAGCCCTGGCGAGCCTTGCCTTGCGGCCTCCGCGCGCTTGATCAGCGCCACGATGCGGCGCGACAGCGGGACTTCGAGCTGCCTTCGATCGGCGATTTCGGTGATGACACCCTGGAGATAGTCGATCTCGGTGCGCCGGCCGCGCTCAAGATCTTCCCACATCGACGAGCGCGCCTGCGGATCGATCTTCATCGTCCGCCCCAGCACCATCCCGAACAGGGCGTCGGGCAACCGCAGCAAATGCGGCGTCCAGCCTGCCGGGATCGGCGTCGACGACACCGGCCTGATGCCTTCGGCCCTTAACGCGGCCAATCCTTCGGCGATCTGGTCGGCGAACAGCATGCGCCATGACCGCCGCGCGAGTTGCTCGCGCAGCGGCAGACCGGACAGCGCGTTGATCGCGTTGTTGAGATTGACGAGCAGCTTGCCCCATTGCACGCCCGCGATGTCGGCAGACGGGCGCAGCCTCAGCCCCGGCACCGAAAGCCGGCCCGCGGTGCCGGCATCGTCCTCTTCGATCACGATATCGCCCGAGGTGGCGCGATGAAATTTCCCCTCGCCGCGAGCGACCACATTGAACGGCACCATTGCCGCGAGCACGGCTCGTCCGGGCAATCGCTGGCGCAGCAGCGACGCATTGCCGACGCCGTTCTGCAGACTGACGACCACCGCATCGGGCGGAGCATGACGCGCGATCGCTTCCGCGATCGCCGCCGTATCGGCGCTCTTGACGGTTACCAGCACCACGCCGGCATCGGCAAAGATCCTTGGGTCGTCCGACAGCGTCAACCGGCCCGGTTCGATTTTCAGGTCGGAGCCTTCGAAGCTCGTCAGCCTGAGGCCATGGCTTTCGATCTCATCGATCACGCGCGGACGCGCCAGCAATGCGACGCGGCGACCCGCGGCAGCATACATCCCGCCGACAAAGCAGCCGATACTGCCAGCCCCGGCCACGCCGATCGGTCGATCCAGGGTCATCCCGAATTGCCTCCGCCTCAAACAAAGATCGATAGCAGAATTCACCGCTCGTCGCCTCTCGAAGCGGACACGCGCCGCGGCAGGCCACGTCCCCTCGCCTTGTTACCGTCATACCGCGCCGTTATGTTTCGCAAGGCGGGGCGGGCACTCGGCAGGAGATGACGATGGGCTTACTCGACATACTCAACGGAATGCAGAACGGTCCGCGCGGTCCAAGCAATCCGAACGCGCAATCGAGCGGCGGGATGTCGCCGATGACCATGGCGATCCTCGCTTTGCTCGCCTACAAGGCGGTCAAGCACATGACCGGCAGCCAGGCCGGCGCGAGCCCGGCGCAGGCGCCGGCCCCATCGCCCGGCAGCGGAACGGCCGGCGGACCTGGCGGTAGTCTTGGTGGTAGTCTTGGCGGCAGCCTTGGCGGCAGCCTTGGCGATGTTCTCAAGGGCGGACTCGGCGGCCTGCTCGCGGGCGGCGCGGCCGGCAGCGTCATCAGCGGCGGACTTGGCGACCTGCTCAAGCAGTTCCAGCAGGGCGGCCAGGGCGAAACCGCAAACTCGTGGGTGGGCCCCGGCCCCAACAAGCAGATTTCGCCCGGCGATCTCGCCAGCGCGCTCGGCGCCGATCAGATCAACAGCCTGATGTCGCAAAGTGGCCTGTCGCGCGAGGAACTGCTCAACGGTCTCAGCCAGCATCTGCCCGAGGTGATCAACCATTTGACGCCGGACGGACGGCTGCCGACCGAAAGCGAATTGGCGGGCCGGCTTTGAGTGGCCGGTCGGCCTGGGTCTTTTGCAATTCAGTTTTTCAGGGAGGATGTTTGCGATGATACACATCATTATTGTCGGCTTCATCGCGGGGATTATCGCCCGGCTGCTTTCGCCGGGCCCAAACAATCCCAGCGGATTCCTCCTGACCACGGCGCTCGGCATCGCCGGCGCCTTTCTCGCGACCGCGATCGGCCAGGCCATCGGCCACTACGATCCCGGTCAGGGCGCCGGCTACATCACCTCGACGATCGGCGCGCTGGTGGTTCTGTTCGTCTGGAACCGGCTGGTGGCGAGCAAGGTGATTTCAGATCCGGGCAGCAAGTAGAGCGACTTATCTCCGAAGTCGCCATGGCCGGGCTTGTCCCGGCCATCCATGTCTTACTTACAACGTGGATCCGAAGACGTGGATGCCCGGGACAAGCCCGGGCATGACGGAGAGAGAATACTCAATCTCGCGTCAGGTGATGAGATGCAGGCCTGCATCCATTCGGACAACTTCGCCGGTCATGTTGCTCGATTGCGGCGTGGCGAGGAAACACACTAGGTTCGCTACATCTTCCGCGGTCGAGGCGCGCTTGAGCGGCACTTTTGCGACCACCGCATCGCGGACCTTGGCCGCGCCGTCGACGCCCCGGCCCTTGGTGAACCAGGGCGTGTCGATGTAGCCGGGACACACCGCGTTGACGCGGATCAGCGGCGCCAGCGCGCGCGCCAGCGAAAGGGTAATGGTGTTCAGCGCGCCCTTGCTCGCGGCATAGGCCACCGAGGAGCCGATGCCGCTGATGCCTGCGACCGACGACACGTTGACGACGGAGGAAGCGCGGCTTGATGCTTTCGCGCCGGCTTCCAGCAGCGATCTCGCGGCCCGCACCATCTGGAAGGGGCCGATCGTGTTCACCCCGAACAGGCGCTGGAAATCCTCCGCCGAAAGGCCGTCGAGATTGTCGTGCGCCATGTGCTTGGTGGTGCCGGCATTGTTGATCAGCACGTCGAGTCGCCCCCAGGCGGCCGCCGCCGCGACGATCCTCCTGCAATCCTCATCGCGGGAAACGTCGCCCTGAACCACAACCACCTCGCCGCCGGCGCTGCGGCACAGATCGGCCGTCTGTTCGGCTTCCTTCTGGCTGGAGGAATAATTGATGACGATGCGGGCGCCGGCCTTTGCCAGAATGGCCGCGGTCGCAGCGCCGAGACCCGACGCAGAACCCGTTACAATCGCGCACAGACCATCCTTCGACATCGCATTCCTCGTGTGATTTTGAGCATTTCCGCCAGTGCCGTCAATTTGAGGTTCCTGTCAGTTGAGCCGCGAGTCCGTCACAGGAACCTCAAATTCAAAACGGCACCAGAAAAACCTGGATTCCCAGTGCTCCTTCGATTCCGAAGTTCGCATCAGAGGTGCCGCGAATCTTTGCGAACTTCGGAATCGGAGCACTGGTCACGGCGATCTACCATAGCGCGCGGGAAAATGCCTGCAAATTCCCTCGAATCTCCGCTGCACGGAAATAATCTCCGGCATTGGCGCGCGCCATCGCTTCATGTCGCGTTTGCAGGGGCCCTTGCGGACATCGGCGCTTGTCAGGCGTGCTGCTTTTCCTCATCATGCGCTCAAGAAAAGACCGCACTCAAGGTCCGGCGCAATTGGCGCGCGGGATCTGTGCTGGCTAAACGGGGAACGCCGTGGCGGAAGTCGAGAATATCGTCGCGCAGACCGCAGAGAGAATATTTGCGGATCTCGCCGACGCGCAAACCATCAACCGCGACAGGAAGGGCGGCTGGAAGGCGCCGCTCTGGCAGGCGCTGACCGAGGCCGGCCTGCCCTTGTCGTGGGTTCCGGAAGACTGCGGCGGTTCGGGCGCGAGCCTGGCCGAAGGCTTCGGCGTGCTCAGCGCCGCGGGGCGTTTCGCGCTTCCCGTGCCGCTTGCCGAAACCATGCTGGCCGGATGGCTGCTGTCGCAAGCCAGAATCAAATCGCCCGAAGGCGCGATGACGGTGGCCCCGGTGGGCCCGAGGGACCGCGTCACGGTGGATGCCGACGGCACCTTGTCCGGACGGGCGCGCGGCGTTCCCTTCGCCAGGGACGCCAAGCACATCGCGGTACTGGCGCACCGGGCCGGCGGTCTCTCGATCGCGCTGGTCGATGCGGCCGCGTGCCGGATCGAGGCCGGCCTCAATCTGGGCGGCGACGGCAGCGACACGGTGACGTTCAGCCACGTCGCCCCGATCGCCATCAAGCCCGCGCCTGCAGGCTTTGACCAGACCTCGCTGCTCCTGATGGGCGCCGTCGTGCGCAGCCTGCAGATCGCCGGCGCGCTCGAATCGATGCTCGACATCAGCGTGCGTTACTCCAACGAGCGCGTCGCGTTCGAAAAGAAGATCTCGAAGTTCCAGGCGGTGCAGCACAATCTGGCGAAGCTCGCCGGCGAGTCGGCGGCAGCGCTCGCCGCCGCAACCTCCGCCGCCGATACCTTCGCCAACGGCGCGCCGTCCGATGATGCGGCGTTTCTCGAGGCGGCCTCGGCAAAGATCCGCTGCTCGGAGGCGGCCGAAAAGGGCGCCGCGATCGCGCATCAGGTGCATGGCGCGATCGGCTTCACCATCGAGCACATCCTGCATCGCTACTCCCTGCGGGCGCTGGCGTGGCGTGACGATTTCGGCTCCGAGAGCCATTGGGCGGTCGAACTCGGCAAGCGCGTCGCCGCGCGCGGCGCCGACGAACTGTGGCCGCTGGTGGCCTCGCGCTGATTGGTTAAAAATCGGGATTCAAGAATGACCGCCGCCCTCCGTTTCGATCCGATCCGCCTGCCGCCCGAATGCGTCGAGCTGCGCAAGGAAGTGCGCGCCTTCCTCGCCGAGGAAATCGCCGCCGGCACGTTCGATCCGCACAAGCCCAACCGCGAGGATACCGACGCGCCGGAATTTTCCCGCCGCGTCGGCGCACGCGGCTGGCTCGGCATGACCTGGCCGAAGAAATATGGCGGCCACGAACGCACCTTCCTCGAACGTTACGTCGTGACCGAGGAAATGCGTGTCGCCAATGCGCCGACGCGGCGCTTCTTCGTCGCCGACCGGCAGAGCGGGCCGGTGCTTCTGAAATACGCGCCCGAGCGCATCAAGATGGACATCCTGCCGCGGATCTGCCGCGGCGAAGTCTGTTTTGCCATTGGCATGAGCGAGCCTAATTCCGGATCGGACCTGTTCGCGGCGAAAACCAAGGCGACGAAAACGGACGGCGGATGGCTGATCAACGGCACCAAGATCTGGACCTCGTCGGCGCATATCGCCGACTACATGATCGCGATCTTCCGTACCTCGCCGCCGACAAAGGAAAACCGCCGCCACGGCCTGACGCAATTCCTGGTCGACATGAAAACGCCGGGCATCAAGGTCAATCCGATCGGCCAGATCACCGGGCAATTCGAATTCAACGAGGTGGTGTTCACCGACGCCTTCATGCCCGACGATCATGTGCTCGGCGAGATCGACGGCGCCTGGAAGCAGGCGACAAGCGAACTCGCCTATGAGCGCAGCGGGCCCGAGCGTTTTCTGGAGACCTATTATGTGCTGACCGAACTGGTTCGCGCGGTGGGACCAGCGCCCGACACCAGAGCCGCCGAGGGCATCGGACGCCTCGTGGCGCAGCTTCATACGATGCGGCGGATGTCGGTCTCGGTGGCCGGCATGTTGCAGGCCGGAAAGGAGCCGGTGGTCGAAGCCTCGATCGTCAAGGACATCGGCACCGTCTGGGAGCAGCAATTGCCGCATCGGGTCCGCGATCTCGCGGCCTTCATCGATGCGGACGCGACCAACCACGAGACGCTGGAGGATCAGCTGGCCTTCGCGATCAAGACCGCGCCCAAACTCACCATTCAGGGGGGCACCACCGAAGTGCTGCGCGGCATCATCGCGCGCGGGCTGGGTCTGCGCTGAGATGCGCCGACACGGGACGCGCCAATTCAAATCAATTCGATCGAGGATCAAATGAGCAACTTCACGGACATCGGCGTCGACAAAATCGGCCACGTCGGCCTGATCGAAATCCGGCGGCCGCCGCTGAATTTTTTCGACATCTCGCTGATCAACCAGATCGCCGACGCGCTGGAGGAATTCGATCGCGACATCGAAATCCGTTCATCGGTGCTGGCAGCGCAAGGCAAGGCGTTCTGCGCCGGCGCCAATTTCAACGATCCGGCGCGGCAGGCGCAGGAGGCGCGCGAGAAAACCGATCCGGCCTCTGGCCTCGGCCAGATCAGCCACCTTTATATCCAGGCGGTGCGCATCTTCCGCGCCAAAAAGCCGATCGTTGCCGCCGTCCATGGGGCCGCCATCGGCGGCGGGCTGGGGCTTGCGGTGTCGGCGGATTTCCGCGTCACCTGCCCCGAGGCGCGTTTCGCCGCGAATTTTACCAAACTCGGCTTTCATCCCGGCTTCGGACTGACGGTGACGCTTCCCGAACTGGTCGGAAAGAACAACGCCGAGCTGATCTTCTATACCAGCCGGCGGGTGACCGGTGAGGAAGCCTGCCGGATGGGGCTGGCCAACGAATGCGTGCCGCAGGATCAGGTGCGCAGCGCCGCCATGAAGCTGGCGCAGGAGATCGCCGAGTGTTCGCCGCTCGGCCTGCTCTCGACCCGCGCCACGATGCGCGCCGGCCTCGCCGACCGCGTCATGGCCGCGACCACCCACGAACTCGCCGAACAGACGCGGCTGCGCGCGACCGAGGATTTCAAGGAAGGCGTCAAGGCCACCGAAGAGCGGCGCGCGGCGAATTTCAAGGGACGGTGATTTTTCTCGCCGTCACGTCTCCTGTTTTTCAAAACGTCGTCCCTGCGAAAGCAGGGACCCATACGCCGTGTCTTTCGTCTTAGTCAAGGGCTGGACGCCTTGTTCACTATATCATCAGTGGTTATGGGTCCCTGCTTTCGCAGGGACGACTCGGTGAGAGTTAGCGCGCCTTCCGCACCACCAGCGCGTCGACGATGGTGACGCCGGCTCCTTGCGGATGCACCAGCACGGGATTGAGTTCGATCCCGGCGACCTCGTCGCGCAATCGCGCCGCCAGCAGTGAAACCTTCTCGATCAAATCGCACAGCGCGGCGACATCGGCCTTCGCCGCGCCGCGAAATCCCCGCAGCAACGGCGCGGCCTTGAGCTCGGCCAGCATCGCGGCGGCTTCCGCCGCGCTCACAGGCGCGGGCCGATAGACGACATCGCGAAACAATTCCGTGGTGATGCCGCCGAGGCCTACCATGACCATGGGGCCGAAGGTTGAGTCCAGCATGGTGCCGATGATGATCTCGACGCCCTTTTTCGCCACCGGGCCGACCAGCACGCCCTCGATCGCTGCGCCCGGCCGGTGCTTGCGCGCGTTTTCGAGCAGCGCCAGATAGGCGATGAAGGCCTCACCCTTGGTCGTGATATTGACGCGGACGCCGCCGATCTCGCTCTTGTGCGGAATATCAGGCGACTGGATTTTCATCACCAGCGGAAAGCCGGTGCGCGCGATGGCGGCATCGAGCGCGCTTCTGCCGGTGACCAGCACTTCCTCCGGCAAGGCGATGCCCGCCTCGCGCAGCAGAGCCTTGCTGTCGAATTCGGACATCGCGGGAGATTTCAGATACGCCGACAGATCCCGCGACGGCAGCGCGCCGCTATTCGCCGGCCGCGCCAGCTCGAATTTCGAACGGTCGACGAGCCGGCGCAGCGCCACGCCGACATGGGTCAATCCCGACAGCACGACGACGCCGGATGCCGCGAGCTCGGTGCGCGCGAACTGCGACGGCAGCGTGTAGGAGTAGAACACGACCGGCTTTCTCCGGGCGTCGATGACCGGCTTCAGTTCAGCCTGCTTGAACGGCATTCGTATTTCGCTCGACAGCGACAGCACCACCAGGATGGCGTCGACTTCGTCGGAACCGTCCAGGAGATCGATGCTCTTCTGCAGCCCGCCGCTGTTCACCCCTTGCGCGGTGACATCGATCGGGTTGCGCGCCGAACCGTAGGACGGCATCCATTTGCCGATTTCCGCCTGGACCGGCTTCGACAATTCCGGCACCTGCAGGCCTTGCATCGAGACCGTGTCCGCGCCCCAGATGCCGGCGCCGCCGGAAACCGTGAGAACGGCGACGCGGTCGCCTTTGGGCAAGGGGTTGGTGGTCAGCACGGCCGCGATGGTAATGGCCTCATCGAGATCGTTGGAGACGATAAAGCCGTATTTGGCGAACACCGCGTCATAGGCCGCGGACCAGCCGGCCATGCTCGCGGTATGCGAGGCGGCGGCGCGTTCGCCCGCACCGGAGCGGCCGACTTTGGTCACGATCACCGGCTTGCCCGTTTCCGCCGCGCGGCGGGCTGCGTCGAGGAACCTGTCGACGTCGCGAATGCCCTCGATGAACAACAGGATCACGTCGGTCGAGGAATCCTGCACCATATATTCGAGGAATTCGCCGGCGCCGAGGTCGGATTCGTTGCCGGCGCTGACGACGTAACTGAGCGCGATGCCGAGCGCCTTGGCGCGGTGGTAAAACGCAAAGCCGATGCCGCCGCTTTGCGCGACGATGCCGATCCGCCGCCTGGTCGCGACCAGCCGGGGCTCGCCCGGCTTGACGTCGACGGCCGGACTGAAGGTGGCCGCGACGCGCTGGATCTCGCTGTAAAACCCTTCCGCATTCGGACCCGAAATTCGCATGCCGGTGTTTTGGGCGAGCGCGACGATGGCATCCTGCATCGCGGCGCTGTCGCCGCCCTCCTCGGCAAATCCCGACGAAATGATCACCGCGTTCCTGACGCCGGCAGCGGCGCATTGCTCGAGCGCGCCGAGCACCGCCCGCGCCGGGATCATGACAATGGCGAGATCGACCGGCTGCCCGACATCGACGATCGACGGATAACATTTCAGTCCGTCGATATCGCCGTAATTTGGATTGACCGGGTAGAGCCGGCCCGGAAATTCGTTCTTGCGCAGCATCGACAGCAGCCGGCCCGGGATCTTCTCGTGATCGCGGGAGGCGCCGATCAGGGCAATGCTTTCGGGCGCGAAGAACGAGTCGAGCGGGTGTGACATTCAAAGCGGTCCTTTTTCGTTGCGTAGCGCTCGATGACTGTGGATTAGCGCGGCACGCTCGCTCTATCCCCCGTCATCCTGAGGAGCGCGCACCTGCGCGCGTCCCGAAGGACGACGGGCCACATCTCGGCCGTTCATCCTTCGAGGTTCGCCCAGCGGTGAAAGTGCACCGCAAGGCTCGCACCTCAGGACGACGGATCGAGAGAGCCCCTCGATCACGCCGAAAGACGGAACGTGACGCCGCCGAGCACGAACAAATCGCCCGATACAGCAAGCCCTCTCGCCTTCGCGGCTTCGCGCACGGCCGCGACATCGCCGACCTTGAACGTCAGACCGCTCATCATCTCGCTTGCGCCCTCGACGAAGCGGAAGCTGCAATTGGGCAGCCCGAGTTCGGGTTCGTCCCCCTGATTTTGGCTGACGGGAATTTCGATGATCCGTCCCCAATGCCCGGCCAGACGCTGCGGCTCCGGGCTCTGCATTTCCACGCCGATCAGGGCCTGCGTGACGTCCTTGCGGATCGATCGCTGCCAGTCCGCCCCCGCCGGCGGATACGGACCGAGAATGTCGTCGCTGCCATCGGTGTGGTTGAATTCGATGAACGCCGCGCGGCAATCGCGCGGGTGCAGTTGCACGCCGTGATAGGGCGGGTGACCGATGATGTTGGCGACGCGCACGCCGACGCGCCTGGCATGCTCGGCGCGTTCATCGGGATCGTCGCAGCAGAAGATCGCCATGTAACCGCCGCGGCCACCGGTCTTGTCGAGAAAACGCCCCGCCGCGGTGCCGCCCTGCAACGGCGCGACCACCTCGAGGAGAATGGTATCGACCGGCAGCAGCGCGTTCTCCAGGCCATATTTGCCGACATTGCCGTCGCGATAGCAGACGCTGAGGCCCATGATGGCGGCGATGTCGCCGACCACGGGTTCGAGGCGGGGCGCCACCAGGCAGATTTGCCGCAACCGCAAATAGCGCGGGCCTCGTTTCCGAAGTCCGGCGGCGCCCGTCACCTCGGCGGCCTCGGCCATTTCACTGGCCCGAGAATACCGGCTTGCGCTTTTCGACGAAGGCCCGGGCGGCTTCCTTGTGGTCGGCGGTCTCGCCGGCGCGCGCGTGATGGAAAGCTTCGGCGTCGAAGCAGTTTTCCAGCGACAGGCGCTCGGCATTGTTGATGTTGCGCTTGATGTAGCCCAGCGTCACCGAGGGTCCCTGCGCCAGCGACATCGCCAATTCACGCGCCGCCGCCTCGACCTCGGCGTCTGGCACCACGGATGTCACCAAGCCGAGCGCGAGCGCTTCCTGTGCCGTCAGCACCGGCGACAGCAAATACAGCTCGCGTGCCTTGGCGCTGCCGAGCATCTGGGTCAGGAAGTAGGTCCCGCCGTAATCGCCCGACAGCCCGACCTTGGCGAAGGCGGTGGTGATCTTGACCGAGGCCGAGGCGACGCGGAGATCGCAGGCGAGCGCGATCGAAAGGCCGGCGCCGGCGGCCGCGCCATCGAGCTGCGCCACCACGGGCTTCGACATCTCGTGCAGGATGCGGGAGACTTCCATGGCGCGCCGGAGATTGGTCATCCTGGCCTCGAACGGCAACGGCACCCTGCCCGCCGCCATCGATTTCACATCCCCGCCGACGCAGAAGGTGCCGCCGGCACCCTTGAGCAAGACGGCGCGGACCTCGTGATCCTCCGCCGCGCGCCGCGCCGCCTCGACCAGCCCCAGCGTCATATCCGGATTGAGCGCATTGCGCCGGTCGGGACGGTTCATGGTGATCGTGAGCAGACCGGAATCGAGTTCTTGCAGGACGATGTCGTTCATGGGAGTTGCCTTTGTTGTTATTGTATTTGCACCGTCATTCCGGGGCGATGCGAAGCATCGAACTACGATGGGCAATTGCACATCGGAGAATCTCGAGATTCCGGGCTCGCGCTTTGCGCGCCCAGGAATGACTGCGTGACTTCGTCACTCCGTCATTTCTTCACCAGCGGGCAACGTGACTGCTCGATCGACTGGAACGCCTCGTTGCCGGGGATGGTCGCCAACAGCTTGTAGTCGTCCCAGCGGCCTTTCGACTCCGACGGCTTCTTGACCTCGAACAGATACATGTCGTGCACCATGCGGCCGTCCGCGCGAATCCGGCCGTTCCTGGCGAACATGTCGTTGATCGGGGTGTCCTTCATGATCTTCATGACGGCGGCCGAGTCGGTGGTCCCTGCGGCCTTCACGGCTTTCAGATAGTGCGTGACCGAGGAATAAACGCCGGCCTGCGCCGCGCTCGGCACCCGTCCTATCCGCTGCATGAAACGTTTGGAAAAGGCGCGGGTTTCGTCGTTGAGGTCCCAATAATAGGCTTCCGAAAGCAGCAACCCCTGCGCGGTCTCAAGACCGACGGCGTCGATATCGGTTACGAAGGCGAGCAACGGCGACAGCTTCTGGCCGGCTTTCATCACGCCGAATTCGGCGGCCTGCTTGATGGTATTGATGGTGTCACCGCCGGCATTGGCCAATCCGATCACCTTGGCCCTGGAGGCTTGCGCCTGCAGCAAATATGACGAGAAATCCGCGGTGTTGAGCGGATGCCTGACACTGCCAAGCACCTTGCCGCCGGACTTCAGCACGACATTGGTCGTATCTTTCTCCAGGTCCTGGCCGAAGGCGTAATCGGCCGTGATGAAGAACCACGTATCGAGGCCCTGCTTGACGGCGGCAAGACCGGTCACATTGGCCTGCGCGAAGGTGTCGAAGACATAATGCACGGTGTAGGGACCGCAGGCTTCGTTGCTCAGGCGGATCGATCCGGGTCCGTTGAATATGACGATCTTGTTGCGCGCCTTGGCGATCTCGCCGGCCGCGAGCGCGGTGGCGGACGCCGCCACGTCGTAGAGCATCTCGACGCCCTGATTGTCGAGCATGTCGCGGGCGATATTGGCCGCAAGGTCGGCCTTGTTGAGGTGATCGGCCGCGAGGATCTCGATCTTGCGGCCCAGCACCTCGCCGCCGAAATCTTCCGCCGCCATTTTTGCCGCCGTCTCGGAGCCGGGCCCGGTGATGTCGGCGTAAAGCCCGGACATGTCGAGGATGCCGCCGAGCTTGAGCGGGGGCTTGCCTTGCGCCAGCGCAGCGGTTGCGGCAACCGCCAGCGCCGCGCCGAGGATGCCGGAAAGTAGCCGTCTCATCGAAGCCTCCCTGTCGAACAGCCGCATTGACGCCGCGGCCGCTGTTTCATGTTGGCAATCATGCCGCAAGGGATGCGTAGCGACAAGCCGCAGCCGGGGTGCGGCACGTTTTTCCGTCAAATGGAATGGCAGGCCCGCATGGGCGGGAAATTTCCTCGAACTCGCAAAAAGCGAGGCGCGCCGCCCGAAGCGTGGCCGGCGCCGCGGCTCAGTATCTGGCGGCGACCGGCCCGGTCCAGTCGAAGTGGTAGTTCACGCCGACCCGCGCAATCTGCTCGCGATACGACGTCGACGCACTGAACACGATGGCCGAAATCGTCGATGACGGAATGCTCAGCGTGGAGCTGCCGAGATCGACATAGAGGTATTCGGCCTTGACGCTCCAGTTCGGCGTCAGCATGGCCTCAGCGCCGGCGCCCGCGGTCCAGCCGGTGCGGATGCCCGACGAGGAACCGGCCGCACAAAGCGTGCCCTGGGCAACACAGCCGCCGGTCAGATCGGTGGTCGTGAAGCTGCTATTGGCCTGGCCGTAGGCAAAGCCGCCGGTCGCATACAGCAGCCATTGCGGCGTCACCAGAACTCCCAGCCGGCCGCGCACCGTGCCGAACCAGTCGATCGACCTGGTCACGCCGGTCGAGGTCGTGTCGAACCCGGCGGGCGACAGGATCTGGCTGGCCGATCCCTTGATGCCGGAAGCCTGCAAATCGGCCTCCAGGCCGATCAGGCCCTGCGAAGCGACCTGCCAGTTGTACCCGACCTGCCCGCCGCCGATCGCGCCCTTCGCCGACGGCGACAGCGAGGCCGGATACGAGCCTGCGGCCAGGATCGCCGCAAGCGCCGGCGCCAGGGCCGGATCGGTCGAGGTGGCCGATATGTCGGTTGAACGGTTATCCCAGCCATATCCGACGTTGCCGCCAATGTAGAACCCGGTCCAGGTCGGGACCGGAGCCGGGGCAACGACGGCCTTGACCGGCGGCCTGTAGGCCTGCGGCAGGTCGGCGGCGACAGCAGCCCCCGCGGAAACAGCCGCGATCGAGACCACGCCTGCCAGCCCCAGTTTCGTGACGGATTTCATGAACCTACCCCTTTGAATCGATCGTTTCCTTGTACGGGACAACGAAGCCCGCGGCTGTGACGATTTGGCCACGCTGCAACAAGATTTGGCGATCCTTGGCGCATCGCTAAACAAGATGAAAATCCGCCGCCGTGAGGCTGGTGTGGGCGGTGTTGGTAACGGTGATGACGTGGTTGGCGTCGAGCGTCAGCACGCTGTCGGCCCCGACCTGATGGATATCGGCCAGCACGTTGGCGAGGCTGCCGAACTGCGACTGCTGCAGCTGGATGACGTCCAGCGTCGGGTGGAAATTGTTGATGGTCTCGTGCCCGAAATTATTGGCGAACACGAAAGTGTCCTGGCCGAAGCTCGCGGCGTTCAGGACGTCGCCGGGACCGCCGACCAGGATCTGATGGGCGTTGAAGGTGGTGGCGGCGGTCAGCGTGGCGTTGCCGGCGCTGCCGTCGAGCACGGTGTTGCCATAGCCGCCGGTGGCCGAGCCGCCGGAGGGCACGAAGACGAAGTTCTGGTTGGCGCCGACCACCTCGACGGTGAGCGTCGAGGTCGACGCAGGACTGTGACCGTTGCCGGCGGCGTAGGTGAAATTGTCGAACACCACTCCGCTCACCGCGCCGGAGGCACTGTAGGAATAGCTGCCGTCGGCATGCATGGTCAGGCTGCCATAAGCCCCCGCGACCGGCTGGTTGACGTCGGCCGACAGTCCGTCGACCGCGCTGACCACCAGATGATCGGCGGGATTTGAATCGGTGTCGTTGGCGAGCACGCCATGCGCCGCGTCCGCCGTGACGGTCTGGCCCGCGAGGACATGATTGCTGTCGGGGTTGGCGGTGATCAGCGAACTGTCGATGCCGAGGCCGGTAAACGTGGTGGCAATATTGCCCAGGTTGGCGGCGTTGGCGGCCAGGTCCTCGATGACAGCGCCGTGCAGACTGATGCCGTTGACGGCCAGCGGCGAGGTGATGGTATCGCTGACGGCAACCGTGTAGTCGAACACCAGCTTGCTTGGGTCGTGCAGCGCGGCGGTGGCCGCGGCATCATAGGTCGCCGTGCCGTGGTCATTGAGCGACAGCGTCGGCGTGCCGCCGACCACCGTGACCGCTTCGCCGAACGCCACCGTGATCGCGACGGTTTGACCGACACTGACAAGCCCGCCGGCGGGCGAGGCCGTGACCGCGGTGATCTGCGGCGCGATGGTATCGAGCTTGAAGCCCAAGACCTCCGGCGCGCTGATATTGCCGGCGGTATCGACCTCCTCGACGGAAATCGTGTGCAGACCGTCGGCCGAATGGTCGGTCGCAAGCGGCGGCGGCACCGTCGCCGAGAAGCCGCCATTATCCAGCTCGAAGAGAAAATGGTCGCCCGCGGCCGGCGTGCCATAGACGATCGTCGGATCGTTGGTGAGGTTATGGGTGCCGGCGACGCCGGTCGCGTGCGCCAGCGATACCGCATTGGTCGGCGCTGCCGGCGCGGTGGTGTCGAGCGTGAAGCTGAGCGTCGTCGGCGCGCTGAAGTTGCCGGCGGCGTCCTCCTGCTCGACGCTCACCGTATGCGGTCCATCGGCCGAGCCGTTGGTGGCGAAGTTCGGCGCGGTCGCCGAAAAGCCGGTGGCGCCGTCGATCTTGTACAGCAGGGTGCCGCCGCTCTCGGCCGGGGTGACGGTGATGGTCGGATCGCTGGTGATGCCGTCGGTATTCGATGTCCCGGTATCATGCGCCAGCACCACCATGGGCGCGCCCGGCGCGGTGTGATCGATCGTGTAGGTCTGATCGCCGGTATGCGCTGCGGTGAGAACGTTGCCGAACGCATCGGTGATGGTGCTGCCCGAGGGATTCAGATCGAGGCGCAACGTGCCGTCGCCGGTGACGTTGTTGAGCGTGACGGTCCACGTCGTGCCGCTGCCGGAGACCGTGTTGATCGCGCCTGAGGCCGTGCCGGTGCCGACCAGCGTGAAGTCGGAGGCATCGACGCCCGTGACGGCGGTGGAGAACGTCACGGTGAAATGTTCGGTCGCCAGATTGTTGAGACTGGCGTCGACGGTGTTGATCGACGTCACCGTCGGCGGAATCGAAGTCGACCAGGACGCCGGTCGTCGAGCCCACATTGTTGAGGGCCGTCGCGGCATCGTTGCCGATCGCATCCTGAATCGTTGCCCCATTCAAGACCAGGCTCGATCCGACCGTGATGCCGTTGGTATCGAGTTCGCCGCTCGGAACCACGTAGCGGAACACCAGTGCAGAAGTGCCCGAGCCGCTCAGATAGGTAGCATCCACGATGCCGCCGGTATCCAGCGTCAGCTGGATAAAAGGCACGCCGCCACCGGTATTGACGGTAACGGCCTTGCTGAAGTTGACGGAAAAATCGAGGTCCTGCGCGGTCCCGTAGGTGCCGTTGACGGGCACAATGACCGACGACACCGCCGGCAGGATCGCATCGACGTTGATCGCGGCGGTCGAGGGTTCGCCAATCAAATTCAGGCCGGCACCGCCGGCCGCATTGCCCGCCGCGTCCTTGATGACGCCGCCGTTGAGATCGATCGCCGTTGCGGTCGTGATCCCGGTCAGATCCTGCTGGCCGGGCGCCACGGTGTCCCGGAAGATCAGGGTGTTGGTGCCGCTGCCCGCGACATAATCGGCGTAGACCGTGCCGCCGGTGTCCAGCGTCACCGCGATGCGCGGCGTGCCGGTCACGGTGACGGCTTCGCTGAAGGTGGCGGTGAAGTCGAGGTTTTGCCCGGCGATATAGGTTGAATCCGCCGGAACCGTGACGGAGGTGACGGCAGGCGGAGTGTGCTCGATCGTATAGCTCTGGTCGCCGGTATGGGCCGCCGTCAGCGTGTTGCCGAAATTATCGGTGATGGCATGGCCGGTGTTGTTCAGGTCGAGGCGCAGCGTGCCGTCGCCGGTGACGTTGTCGACGGTGACGGTCCAGTTCGTGCCGCTGCCGGAGACCGTGCCGATCGTACCGGATGCCGTGCCGGTGCCGACCAGGGTGAAGTCGCTGGCATCGACGCCGTTGACGGGCGTCGAGAACGTGACCGTGAAATGTTCGGCGCTCAGATTGTTGGGGTTGCTGTCGACCGTGTCGATCGCGGTTGCCGTGGGCGGGATCGCATCGACCAGCACACCGGCGGTGGAAGCGACATTGTTGAGCGTCAATACCGCCGCATTGGTCGCGGCGTCCTTGATGGTGCCGCCGTTGAGAACGATCGAACTGCCGACCGTGACACCGTTGGTGTCGTCGTTGCCGTTCACCACGGTGTAGGCAAAGGTCAGCTGGCTGGTGCCGGATCCGCCGGCATAGGCCGCATGCACGGTGCCCCCGGTGTCGAGCGTCACGGCGATATAGGGCGTTCCGCCGCCGGTCGTGACGAGTACGTTCTCGCTGAAATTGGCGGTGAAGGTCAGCACCTCGCCGGGGCCGTAAGTGCCGTTGGTGGGCGCCGTGACCGACGACACCGCCGGTGGCGTGTGTTCAATCGTGTAGACCTGACCGGTCGCGCCGCCCGAGATCGCGTTGCCGACGGTGTCCGTGATGCCGGTACCCGATGCGTTCAGGTTGAGCCCCAGCGCGCCGTCGCCGGTGACGCCATTGACCGTCACCGTATAGACGCTGCCGCTCACCGGCGTCACGGTGATGCCGGTATCGGTCACCGAGCCGGTGGTTGCCGCCGTGAAATCGGCCGAAGTGACGCCGGTGACGTTTTCCGAGAAGGTGACAATGAAGGTTTCGGCGGTCGCGTTGCTCGGATTGACGCCATTCGTCGTGATCGAGGACGCGCCCGGCGGCGTATGATCGACGGTATAGACGTCGCCACCAGTGAACCCGCCCGAGATCGCATTGCCGGCCGCATCGGTGATGCCGGTGCCCGAGCTTTTCAAATCCAGCCGCAGCGTGCCGTCGCCCGCAACTCCGTTGACCGTCACCAGATAGGCGCTGGCGCTGACAGGCGTCACCGAAATCCCGGTATCCGTCACGGTGCCGCCGGCCGTCGCCGTGAAATCGGAGCCAACGACGCCGGTGACGTCTTCCGAGAACGTGACCAGAAACTGATCGCTGGCCGCATTGTTGGGGCTCGGGCCGTTTGCGGTGATCGATGCCACGCCGGGCGGCGTATGCTCGATCGTATAGACGTCGCCGCCGGTAAAGCCGGCGGTCGCGCCGATGCCCGAGACGTCGGTGATCCCGCTGCTGTTGGCTTTCAGATCCAGCCGCAGCGTGCCATCACCTGTCACGCCGCTGACCGTCACCGTATAGGAGCTGCCGCTGCCGGTGATGGAGCTGATGCCGGTGGTTGCAAGCGCGGTGCCACCCGGCGTGTTGGTCGTGGTCAGCGTGAAGTCGGCGGCAACGACGCCGGTGACGCTTTCGGAAAACGTCACGACGAACTGCTCGGAGCTGGCGTTGTTGGGGCTGCTGCCGGACGCCGCAATCGACGTCACCGTGGGAGCGCCGAGCTCGAAGGTTTCGATGACGGGCGCGCCTGTCGAGAGTGGCCCGAACAGGCCGATCGCGCCGGCCGAATGCCCCGCGGCGGCGGCCTGCAGATAAACGTTGCCGGTATAGACTTCGACGCCGTTACCGCCGTTCTCCAGCGACAGACCGACGCCCTGCGAGGTTTGCGTGCCACCTGCGACGATGTTTCCGGAATTATCGAAACGCACCGCATAGATATTTCCGGTCCCGCCATTGTCGCTGAAGATGACGAGGCCTGGCGCCGTTGGCGTCAGGTCGGCGGTCAAAATGGCGTCGCTGATGGTGGGCAGGCTGACGGCATTCCCAACCGTGGAGCCATCGGGCGCGTAGATCTGCAGAATGTTGCTGGTTGGGGTATTCGTAAGGACCGCAAAATCACCGTCGCTCAATGCGACCGCTTCGGCCGGCGTGGCGGTGGCATTGCCCAGCGCGCCAAGAGAGATTGTGTGGGTCGGGCTGGTGCCGCCATTGGCATAAATCGCCGCATAGGCGGTGGTTGTTGCGCCTACAGTTGAAGTGTAGGTGACAATGAAATTTCCGAGGTCATTGGCCGCGATGGAGAAGGGCTGGGTCTGCGGCTGTGCGCTCGATATCTGCACGGGCGATCCGACCGCCGCACCCGTCGCGTCGTAGGTGCTCAAGTAGGAATAGCCGTTCGAGCCCACGCGCGTGAGCATCTCGATATCGCCGTTCGATAATTGCGCCGCCTGGAAGATGTCGGCGCCTGCCCTCACCTCGGTTGGGCCGACGGCGACGCCGTTCGGGCCGATGATGCTGAAATAGGAATTTCCGTCCAACCCGTCATAGGTGAGGACGACCTCGCCGTTCGGTAGCGGCGTCAGAAAGTCTTCGCCCCCCGTGAAATTGCCGTCCGACAGCGTTGCCGTATGGGTGACCGCGCCCGCAAACGACAGAAATTCGATCTTGGCGCTGCCGCTGACGCCCCAAACGACAGCGCTGCCGCCGCCCGGCAGACCTGCCACGCCGGTCGCGAAATAACTGGCATTGTCGGGATCGGCGCCCCTGTCCAGCGTGAGCGTCAGCGTCGGATGCGTCATCACGCTGTCGAGCGGCGGCCCGGCGATCGTATAGCTGCCGCCGGTGAGGCCGCCGGAAATCGCGTTGCCGGCGAGATCGGCGATGCCGGTGCCGGAGGCCTTCAGGTCCAGTCCGAGCGTGCCGTTGCCGCTAACGCCATCGACCGTCACGGTATAGACGCTGCCGCTCACGGGCGTGACCGCGATGCCCGTATCCGTGGTGCCGCTGGTCACAGCCGTGAAATCGGAACTATCGACGCCGGTGACGCTTTCCGAGAAAGTGACCGTGAACTGTTCGTTGCCGCCGGCGTTGGGGCTGGAGCCCGCCGCCACGATCGACGACGCCGTCGGCGCGGTCGTGTCGATCTGCAGGTGCAGGTCGGTCGCCGCATTGGCGAGCCCGGCGTCGTTGCCGCTGCCGTCCTTGATGGTGCCGCCGTTCGTCAGCAGGCTCTGCACCTGAAGGTCGGCGGTCGTGTCGTTCGGCTGCACGATATACTTGAAAGTCAACGCGCTGCCGCCGCTGCCGCTCACATAGGTCGCGACCTCGTTGTCGCTGAGCTGCAGCTCGGGCGCGCCCGTGACATTCACCGGCCCGGTGAAATTGACGGTGATGGTCACGACCTTGCCGGCATCAAGGTCAGTGGCGTTCCCGGTCGTCGCCGCCGTCACCGACCCGATCGTCGGTGCGAGATTGACCGTGCTGGTCGCGGTCGCGCTGGTGCCGTTGGTCGGCGAGCCGTCCGTCACGTTCCAGTCGATGGTGCGCGACCCGGGATTTCCGTCGGTGGTGCTGAACGCGATCGAACTCGAGCGCGGTCTGGTAATGGGCGAGCGTGTCGTTGCCGGTGAGCGTGAGGATGCCGGTGCCCGCAACATAGCTGCCGGAAATGCCATTCTGGTTGACGAAATGCAGTGTATCGCCGGCAACAAAGCCGCTGCCGATCCTGATCGTCGCGCCGGCAAGGTTGCCGCCGCTGTCGGGATCGCTCACCGTCAACGCGCTGTCGAGCGGCGCCGCCGCGTCACCGGCCGCAAAAGCCACCGTTGCTCCGGCGGTAACGGTCGGCCCCGTGTGCACGATATCGAGCGTGCTGGTCGTCAACGGCACCTGGTTGGACGCAAGCGTGATGTTTGCAGTGCCGTAGTTCTGGCCGAGCGTGACCGACGTGCCGAGGGAATTGCCGACGCCGGCAACGGAATGGCCGACGAGGTCGGGAAGTACAAAATCGTTGACGCCATTGCCGCCATAGGTGGTGCCGATGACGGAAAACAGACCCTGGTACTGAGCGATTCCCAGGGTCGTGCCATCGGCCAGCATCCAGCCGGCGTTAAGCATGTTGTTGAGAGCTGTGCCGGTTCCCGCGAACGCAATGATCTCGCCGATCTCTGGCTGATTTGCCTGGGGCGTCGACCCGGACGATGACGGAAAGATGCCAAAGGGAGAGATCAGGTAGGTCAGCGCGAGCGAGGGCTGTTGGTTGGAGATCGGAATGCTACCGCCCAGGGGGACCGGCAGGTTCGACGATACCAGCGGTGTGCTGTCCTGGCCCGGGGTTGCTCCGATCCCAACCTGGGCACCGGACAGCGAACTCGTTCCGGCGCCGATGATGGTTTTCCCGGTCAGATCCGGCAGTGCAAAGGTATTTGTGCCGTCACCGCCATAGGTCGTGCCGATGACGCTGTAGAGGTTGCTGTATTGTGAAATGGGCAGCAACTGGCCATTGGCAAACAGATACCCGGCCGGCGCGTACTGGCCGAGGAAAGGCACCACCT
Source organism: uncultured Alphaproteobacteria bacterium (assembly GCA_963742085.1). GTDB lineage: Bacteria > Pseudomonadota > Alphaproteobacteria > Rhizobiales > Xanthobacteraceae > Bradyrhizobium. The sequence goes on from CAVUKM010000016.1 coordinate 30,541, forward strand.
CGCCAGCCAGATCGTCGCTCAGGGAAGTGCCCGGGACAGCGCCTGCGGTATTGATGATATAGTTGAGACCCAGTGACGGCTGATCGTTGTTGAACGGCAGATCGGCGCCACCCCAATTTGTCGGCAGGTTTGCTTTCGTCAGCGTAACCGTGTCGGAGCCGGCGGCCTGGCCCAGGAAAGCGCCCGAACTCGAGTTTTGCTCGAAACCGACGGCGAGCCGGGCCTGCAGATTCGGGAGTCCGAAATTGGTTGTGCCGTTACCGCCATAATTCGGGCCCAGCACGGCGAACAACGGGGTGTTTTGTTGAATCGACAAAATCTGGCCGTCGGCGGCTGCCGTACCGCCCCAGACGGTGCTGCCGGCAAACGTCCTGATCGCGCCCAGCGGGATGCCACCGCCGTCGGTTGTCCCGAAGTTGCCGTCGTTCGCAGGAAACGTTCCATCCAGCACCACCAGCTGATTCAAGCCGAGCGTCGGCTGGTCGTTGTTGATCGGGGCCGGCGCCACGTCGGCGGCATTGCCGTCGCTGACCTGCCAGCTGATGTAAGTCTGCTGATGGCCGCCGGCGGTCGGGTCGCCATTGCCTGCGAAACTGTAGGTCACCGAGCGCAGCGCGGCCTGATAGTCCGCCGCCGTATCGTTGCCGCTCAGCGTCAGCAAGCCGGTATTGACGTTATAGCTGCCGTGAATGTTGTTCTGGTCGGTGAAATTCAGCGTATCGCCGCTGGCGAAGTTGACGATCTGCACCGAGGCGCCCACGAGCTGGGCGCTGGAAAAGTCAGTCACGGTCAGCGTGGCATCGAGCGGCTGGGCGGCGTCGCCGCCATGGTAGATTGCGGTCGCGCCGGCCGTCACCGCCAGGGTGGCGAGCGTACCGTGGAAACTTGCCAACGCCTGGTTGGTGAACGGAACATTGGCCGGAGCCGCGGCCGGACCGGTCGAGGCATCGAGCGTCCAGCTCCCCCCGAGATCGGCGCTGCCGACGAGATGGGTCGCCGCGGCGACATCGACGCCACCGGCGAATTTCGAGAGGTCGGCGATGAATTGATGGCCCGTTGCGCCTGCCGCCGTATCGCAGGCGAACAGCGAAAGATTTCCGCCAGGCGCCAGCGATGCCCCGATCGCCGAGAGCGCCGCGGCCTCGCCCGGGAGGTTGGCGTCATCGATCACGGTCGAGCCGAGATCGATTTCGCCCGGCGCGCCATGGCCGACGATCGAGATCGCCGACAGCCCGGTCAGGTCGTTGGCCCGGAGGATCGCGGCGATCTGGTCGAGGCCGTCCTGCGCCGGATCGAGCACGAAGACCTGCTCGTCCGGGAGAACGCCATTGATGAGGTCGGTGATATCGGGCGCACGGGAATCAATAAAAACGACTTGCTTACTCAAGACACCACCGACGCCCCGCCGGGCGCCCCCCACTCAGCAGTTGAGCCCAACCGGCCCACAATTATTGGTTTTAACGTCTTTTTAACTACAGGGAATCGCGATGCGGGAACAAGCTTAACTCCCATGCCCAGGCCGGACGCCGCACGCGGAGAGCGACGTTTTCTCGTCAGTTAACTTAAAAGTGATCGCACTGACGGTGGCCAGCGGCCCGAATAAGCTGCCGGATCGTCGAGCGGGCGCTCGCCGCGAAGACCGGGGGGAGCCCGTCCAGGTCGATCGATCGATGCTACTTTACCCGCGTGACGGAATAAGCGGACCCAAAGCCATGAGACTCATGCGAATGGCGGCGCGGCGCGGCGGCCGGTTTGCAGCAGCGGCGTTGTGCGGCCTGATGCTGGCCGGCGGCGTCGGTCCGGCGATCGCGGCGGGTTGCGCGTTTGAGCCGCAAGGCGAGGGCCGTGTCGCTGCAATCATCGATGCGCGCAGCTTTCGCCTGCAGGACGGCCGCGAGGTTCGCCTCGCCGGGATCGAGCCTGTGGTCTCGGAGAAATCAGTGGCAAACCGCGCCCTGGCGCTGGCCACGATCCTGGCCGATCAGGAAGTAAAGTTGAGCGGGGAAGACGATACGCCCGATCGCTATGGACGCCAGCCCGCCTTCGTATTCCTGGTCCGGTCCGAAACCCTGGTGGAGGCGGAGCTTTTGGCCCAAGGCGAGGCGCTGGCCTCGGCCACCGTGACCGACAAGGAATGCGCCGCGGTCCTGTCGGCCGCCGAGGCGGCGGCGCGCCAGGCCAAGCGTGGCATCTGGGGCGATCCCGCCGCCATAAAAAACACCGAAAGTTCGGGCGATATTTTGGCCGGGATCGGGCGTTTTATGGTGGTTGAGGGCAAGGTTCTGTCCGTCCGGCAGGCGGGGGCGACGACTTACCTGAATTTCGGGCGAAACTGGACACGGGATTTTGCTGCGACTATTCCAAGGCGGGCGCTACCCGTCTTCGAGGCCGCCGGGGTCGTGCCTAAGTCTCTCGAAAATCGACGGATTCGCGTCCGGGGTTTTGTCGAGGCGCGCGGCGGGCCGCGGATTGAGGTGCTCCGGGTCGGGCAGATTGAGCTGCTTGACGGGAATTAGAGCGTGATCCGGAAAACGGGAACCGGGAGATCATGCTCAAATAAGGGGATGGGATCATGATCCGGTTCAACCGAATCGGAGCATGGTCTGGATTACGGGACACATAAGAGTAGCGACGTGGTGGAAGATACGGGACGGCGCCAGGAAGGAATAAGCGGCCGGCTTTGGGCTGCGCCCATTGTGCTGTGCGCTGCCCTCGCGCTTGCCGGCTGCGGCGATATGAGCCGGTTCCAGGCCGCGGCGCCGCCGGCGGCAAGCCCGGCCGTCAAGCCCAACCGCACGGTTGCGCAAAGCCCCGCCGCCGAAAAAGAGCACGAGCGGATCCTGTCCTCCTATGGCGGCGCCTATGACGATCCGAAGCTGGAAGCCTTGATCGGCAAGACGGTCGACCGGCTGGTTGCGGCGTCAGATCGTCCCGATCAGGCCTACAAGGTGACGATTCTCAATTCGGGCGCGGTGAACGCGTTCGCGCTTCCGACCGGCCAGCTCTATGTGACGCGCGGCCTGATCGCGCTGGCCTGCGACACCTCCGAATTGTCCTCGGTGCTGAGCCATGAGATGGCGCATGTGCTGGCAAAGCACGCCTCGATCCGCGAGGACCAGGCGCGCCAGGCCGCCGTCGTCACCCGCGTCGTCACCGAAATGGGCAGCGATCCCGATTTGACCGCGCTGGCGCTGGCAAAGACCAAGCTGACGATGGCAAGCTTTTCGCGCGCCCAGGAGTTCGAGGCGGATGGCATCGGGGTCGGCATTTCGTCGCGCGCCCATTTCGATCCCTTCGGCGCGGCGCGTTTCCTCTCCGCGATGGAACGCAACGCCGATCTGAAGGCGGGAAAGACCTCGGTCGATCCGCGCGCGCAGGACTTCCTGTCGTCGCACCCGGCGACGCCGGAACGGGTGGCCAACGCGCAGAACACCGCCAGGCAGTACACCTCGCCCGAGGCCAATGAGCGCGATCGCGACACTTATCTCGCCGCGATCGACAACATCGTCTACGGCGAGGATCCCAGCGAGGGCTTCGTCCGCGGCCGCAGATTCCTGCATCCCAAGCTCGGCTTCACCTTCGCCGCCCCCGACAATTTCACGCTCGACAACACCGCGCAGGCCGTGATCGGCGTGCGCGAGGGCGGCACGCAGGCGATGCGCTTCGATGTCGTGAGGGTGCCGGCGGAACAGACGCTCGGCGATTATCTCAATTCCGGCTGGATGGAAAACGTCGACAAGGCCTCGACCGAGGATCTGACCGTCAATGGTATTGCGGCGGCCTCGGCGGTCGCCCATGGCGACCAGTGGCAGTTCAAGGTCTATGCGCTGCGCTTCGGCAGCGACGTCTATCGCTTCATCTTTGCCACCAAGCAGAAGACCACCGAAAGCGACCGCAATGCGCGCGAGACCGTCAACTCCTTCCGCCGATTGGCGCTGGAGGAGATTCAGGCGGCGCGGCCGCTGCGCATCAAGGTCATCAACGTGCAGCCCGGCGACACCGTGGAATCGCTGTCGCATCGCATGGCCGGCGTCGACCGTCCGGTGGACCGCTTCCGCATTCTCAACGGGCTCGACGTCCATGCCCAGGTCAAGGCGCGCGACCGCGTCAAGATCGTGGTGGATTGACGTGCGAAAGCACGTCATCCCGGATGCGCCATTGCGCATCTGAGGGCGCGCTTAGCGCGAACCGGGGATCTCGAGAGGCAAACGTTCTTATCCTCTCCTGTATGGGTGACCTGGCTCGAATGAGCGCCGCGACTTCGAGACGGGTGAGGGGTTTGTCTCCGCGGATAGAGACCCCTCATCCGCCTTCGCTTCGCGAAGGCACCTTCTCCCACAAGGGGAGAAGGAAAAAAATCACCGTCCGAATGACGGCCAGCAAAAAAGCCCGGTCATCTGACCGGGCTTTTGATTGAACCTGCGGAATTCAGCTTACGCGGCTTCGTCCGCGACGGTGGCGTCGTCGCCATCGGCATCGGCGTCGGCATCCGCCTCGCTGTCGGCCTCGACTCCGGCCTCGGCCTTGGCGCCGCGGCGCGGGCTCTTGGCGAGCTGGCCTTCGATTTCCTTGACCGCCTCGGTTTCGGTCACGTGCTGCACGACGGCGATCTCGCGCGACAGACGATCGAGCGCCGCCTCATAGAGCTGGCGTTCGCTGTAGGACTGTTCAGGCTGCGACTCCGAGCGATAGAGATCGCGCACCACTTCGGCGATCGCGACGATGTCACCCGAATTGATCTTGGCTTCATATTCCTGCGCCCGGCGCGACCACATCGTGCGCTTGACGCGCGCGCGGCCCTTGAGGGTTTCCAGCGCCTTCTTGACCAGCACCGGCTCCGACAGCTTGCGCATGCCGACATTGGCGACCTTCGCGGTCGGCACCCGCAGCGTCATCTTGTCCTTGATGAAATTGATCACGAACAGCTCAAGCTTCGCACCCGCGATTTCCTGCTCCTCGATGGCCAGGATCTGGCCAACGCCATGGGCGGGATAAACCACGAATTCGTTGGTCTTGAAGCCCTGCCGCTGGGTCAGGGGCTTCTTCGGCTCTTCGACGCGCGCGGCGGCCGGCACCGGCTTTGCGGCGGGCTTGGCGGCAACGACGGGCTTGGTTGCGACCGAAGCCTTGGTTGCGACGGCCTTGGGGGCAACAGCCTTCGGGGCAACAGTCTTGGCAGCGGTCTTGGGGGCGGCAGCTTTGGCGGCGGTCCTGGAGGGAGCGACCTTCGAAGCAGTGGCCTTCGAACCGGTCGCTTTCGCGACAGTTTTGGCAGTCTTGTTTGGCATTGCGCTTCTTTTGTTTTTTGAGGATTTGGCAGCCGGGGCCTTGGTGGCTTTCCTGGTATCCTTGTGGGAAGCCCGGGCATGGCTCTTGGATGCGCCACGGCTGGATACCGCAGCGGCCTTTTTCGAGGCCTTGGAAACACTCTTTGTACGCGTTTTTTGTGACACAGCCTGCGCGCGGAACTGCCACGCCCCTGTTCGATGTTTCACGGGAACCTGCGAGGCCAAAGGTACGCATGGCCAAGGATTCGGCTTGTAATACGTGCAATATAGCACATTTTCCGTAAAAATCAATGATTTACGCCCTCTCCGGGGCGTTTTGAGGGGGTTTTGGCTACCTCGCGGTGATTAGGGTTAAGTGAAAACGAGCCTTCGGTCAGTCCCCGCTGCCAGGCGCCGGAGAAAAATATTTTTCGAACTTGCCGTCCATGCCCTCGAATTCCTTGGCGTCGGCCGGAGATTCCTTCTTCTGGGTAATATTCGGCCAGCTCTTGGCATATTCGGTGTTCACCTCGAGCCATTTTTCCAGCCCGGGCTCGGTGTCCGGCTTGATGGCGTCGGCGGGACATTCCGGTTCGCATACGCCGCAGTCGATGCATTCGTCGGGATGGATGACCAGCATGTTCTCGCCCTCGTAGAAGCAGTCCACGGGGCAGACTTCAACGCAGTCGGTATATTTGCATTTGATGCAGGCTTCAGTGACGACGTAAGTCATCCAGGGCTCCGGAGGGTCAATTTTGCGTGGTTTGCGTAGCGCAGGAAGTCTCAAGCCGCAAGTGAAGCAAAGCACCTCCTGCCATGCTTTTCAGGCCGCCCGGCGCCGCACGAATCGCCCTGAATGCAGATAGTTATTCCCGGCGCTCCTGCAAATCGACATAGAGCACGCGCGCCGACGACGCATCACCCCGCCGCTCCGCAAATCCGACCACCTTGAGAATGCGCACGCTGCGATCGAGCCCGATCGTCAGCACGTCGCCGGCCTTCACGGCGTGGCCGGGCGCCTTCTCGCGCACGCCGTTGATGCGGACATGGCCGGCCTCGACCAGCGCGGCAGCGCTGGTGCGGGCTTTGACCACCCGCGCGTGCCACAACCATTTGTCGAGACGCTGGCGCTCCAAGCAACACCATGAGGCAGGCTTTCGCCTGAAAGCAGTTTTCTGGCGCGTTTTCCTGACGCGAACCGGTGCCCACTTCGCTTGAAAACGCTTCCCTTAATTGACGCGTTTTCCTGACGCGAACCGGTGCCCACTTCGCTTGAAAACGCTATGGGGTTTATTCCTTGCGGGCGGTGAGCTGTTCCCTGAGCGCCGCCAGTTTGGCGAAGGGCGAATTGGGATCGATCGGGCGGTCGCGCTCGCGCGGGCTCGCGCTGGTGGCATATTGCCGGTGCGAGGGGCCGCTCTCCCGGCCGCCCTTGTCGCGATCACGCCCGCCCTTGTCGCGGCCACCCTTGTCGCGCCCGCCATCGCGGCCCTTGTCGCGGTCACCGCGGAACTTGCCTTTATTCCTGTCTTCGCTGCGGCCCTTGCCCTCGAAGCGCTCGCGGGAGGGGCGGCCTCTGTCTTCGCGCGGCTCGCGCGCGGGCGCGCCATCGGCAGGCGCTGCCACCGCGCCTTCGGCCGGCGCCGCGGGTCTGCGGAAATCCTGATGGCGATCGCGCCGGCCGTGCCGGTGCCGCTCGCGTCTTGCGCCTTCGGCGGGCTCGCCGGTCGAGGCCTCACCCGCCGCCGCGGCAGGTTGCGCGGCGTCCACCGGACGATCCTGGCGGCGATGGCGGTTGCGGTCATGACGCGGCGGCCGGCGTTCGTCCGATCGGCCGCCGGGCCGCCAGACTTCCACCAATTCGGGCTCGGCGGGTGCAGCGCCTGCCTCCGCGGGCGCCGCTTCGCCGACGGCGGCGGTTTCCGGTAGTGCTTCAGCGGCAGCCACTTCCTGCGGCGGTGCCGCGGCAGAAGCGGTCTCGGTTGCGGCCTCGGCAGCGCTCTCCGGTTCAGGCTTCGCTTCGTCTGCCGGTTCGCTCGCGCTCGGCTCAGGTGAACTCGGCAGCGGCGCGAACGCGACATCGGGCAGCAGCGCCGCCGACGATACCGGGATTTCTTCGGCCGGCGGTGCCTCGTGGGCGACGTCGGAGGCGGTCGGTTCGGCAGCCGTTTCCGCAACGCTCTCGGCCGCCATCCCGGAAGAGGCTTCCGCCGCGCTCTCTGCCGGCGCGGCCTCCACTGCCGGCGCCGCTTCGGCGGCGGGCGTTTCGACCACGGCCGGCTTCGGCGGCGGCGGCGGACGGCGTTCCATGCGATAGCCGAGCGCGCGCAGGACCGAGGCAAAGTCCTCGCCGGCCGAACCGGTCAGCGACGTCATCGCCTGCGTCACCACGAAGCCGCGGCCATCGAACGCGCCGGCGGGCCTGGCGCCGGGCGAGGTTTCGCGCCACGCCAGCGCGGGACGGATCAGATCGGCGAGCCGCTCGAGAATATCGACCCGCACCGCGCGCTCGCCGCATTGGCGGTAGCCGAGCACGCGATAGGCGTCGCGGTGAAGCGCCTTGTCGACCGGGAACGAGGTGCGGCCGCTTCCCGCCAGATGCTGCGCGCCCGACAGCGCCGACATGTCGACATTGTCCTGTTTCAGCGCCCATAGCAGCGAGGCCAGCGCGCGCGCCGCCGGCTTCAGCAGCGGCGGAATGTAGATGTGATAGGCGCCGAACCGCACGCCGTATTTGCGCAACGTCGCGCGCGACGGCTGGTCGAGATCCTTCATCTCGGCCGAAATCCTCGAGCGCTCCAGCACGCCGAGCGCCTCGATCAGCTGAAACGCGATGCCGCGCGCGATGCCGGTGATGTCCTCGGCCCTGGAAAGCTCGAACAGCGGCCCCAGCAGCTTCTCGACATGCGTCTTCAGCCACAGATCGAGCCGCTTCTCGACCGCCTCGCGCGGCGCGCCGCTCAGCCGCTCGTCGGAGATGATGCGGATGCGCGGATGCAGCGCGTCGTCGGCCGCCGTCAGTTTGGCCACCGCATCGCCGGTCCAGCGGATGGTGCCGTCGGAGGTCAGCACGAACTGGTCGTCGGGGGCCGCGCCCAGTTTTTCGGCACGCGCGTCGATTTCGCCGGCCAGCGCCTTCTGCGCGGTCGCCTGCAGCGCCTTCGCATCGGAGCCCGCCTCCGCCGCATCAGGTGCAAAGGTAAATCCGTCGAGGCGGCCGATCACATGGCCTTCCACGATCACTTCGCCGGTCTTGCCGATTTCCGTAGTCAAACTCGCATTCTCCCGCAGGCGGCGCATCAATACACTGGTACGGCGATCAACGAAACGCTCCGTGAGCCGTTCATGCAGCGCATCGGACAATTTATTTTCAACATCGCGTGCGATTCCCCGCCAATGTTCGGGGTCGGCCAGCCAGTCCGGACGGTTGGCGACAAAGGTCCAGGTGCGGATTTGCGCGATCCGGCCCGACAGCGTGTCGATATCGCCGTCCACCCGGTCCGCCTGATCGATCTGGGCGGCGAACCAGGCGTCCGGGATCCAGCCCTTCTGCATCAGGAATCCGAACAGGGTGGTGACGAGCTCGGCATGGGCGGCCGGCGCGATCTTGCGGTAATCCGGGATCTGGCAGGCATCCCACAGCCGCTCCACGGCGGCCGCGCCGTGGGCCATGTCCCTCACCTCGGCGTCGCGCGCGGCGTGCTCGAGCACGCGCAGATCTTCGGCGATCGGCGCGCGGGTCAGCGCATCGTGCGACGGCGCCAGCGCCAGCGCCACCTGCAGGGCGCCGAGCGAGGAGAAGTCCAGCTTCGAATTGCGCCACTGCAATACCTTCACGCTCTCGAAGCTGTGGTTCTGCAGCGCGTTGACGAGTTCGGGCTCGAACGGCGCGCAGCGGCCGGTGGTGCCGAAAGTACCGTCGCGCGTGGCGCGGCCGGCGCGGCCGGCGATCTGCGCGAATTCCGACGGGTTGAGGCGGCGGAACTGATAGCCGTCATATTTGCGGTCGGAGGCAAAGGCGACGTGATCGACGTCGAGATTGAGCCCCATGCCGACGGCGTCGGTGGCAACCAGGTAATCGACGTCGCCGTTCTGGAACATCGCGACTTGCGCGTTGCGCGTGCGGGGCGACAGCGAGCCCAGCACCACGGCCGCGCCGCCATGCTGGCGGCGGATCAGTTCGGCGATGGCGTAAACTTCGTCGGCCGAGAACGCGACGATCGCGGTGCGCCGCGGCTGCCGGGTGATCTTGCGGTCGCCGGCGAATTCAAGCTGCGACAGCCGCGGCCGCGTGACGATGGAGGCGCCCGGCAACAGCCGCTCGATGATCGGACGCATGGTGGCCGCGCCGAGCAGCAGGGTTTCGTCGCGGCCGCGGCGGTTGAGGATGCGGTCGGTGAACACGTGCCCGCGTTCCAGATCGGCCGCGATCTGGATTTCATCGACCGCGAGAAACGAGACGTCGAGATCCCTCGGCATCGCCTCCACGGTCGAGACCCAGAACCGGGGATTTTTCGGCTTGATCCTTTCCTCGCCGGTGATCAGCGCGACTGAATCTGCGCCCGCGCGATCGGCGATCTTGTTGTAGACCTCGCGCGCCAGGAGCCGCAGCGGCAGGCCGATCAGCCCGGAGGAATGCGCCAGCATCCGCTCGATCGCGAGATGGGTCTTGCCGGTATTGGTCGGCCCGAGCACGGCGGTGACGCCGGAACCGGGAGCCCGGCCGTTGGCAAGCGTGGGCGGAGATGACGAAAAGGCCATGTTTTGCTGGGTTTCTGCGTCGCTGGCGGATTTACAATTGTCTCATAATGCGACGGCGGTGTGGTCGCGGCTTAAGTTTCGGAACGAGTCCGGAACGAATCGCGCCCGAATCGGTGACTCCCATGAACTCCTGCTTCGTTCACCGCAACATGTCGGGCAGATAGCGCGCCGGCGCACTAGATCAAGTTTAGCCCGCGCCCACAAGCGACGGTTTGGCGACGAAATGCTTAAACATTTTGCGCGCGGCGAGTTGAATCAGAAGCAGGCAAGAGTCAACAGGGATTCGGCCCCTAACTCGTCATGCCCGGCCTTGTGCCGGGCATCCACGTCTTGGCCCCGCGACGAGAAGTAGACGTGGATGGCCGGGACAAGCCCGGCCATGACGGAAAATGGTTCGTTAGCTTCAGCCGCGTCATTGCGAGGAGCGAAGCGACGAAGCAATCCAGCGATTTGCGCCATGGATTGCTTCGCGGAGCCTGTCATCGGGCGCGCAGTCGCGCGACCCGTTGGCTCGCAATGACGCCATCAATTCGTCTTGGCCACGCGCGGGGGCGCTGGCGTGGTGATGAACTGGGTGGCTTCCAGCATGGCGACGCCGAGCGGGGTCGGGATCACCATCCGGAACGGAACCAGGATGCGGGTTCCGGCGACCGGCGCGAACGCGATCTCCATGTTGCGCGCGGCGGCGAGGTATTTGATCACGGGACGATCGGGGATGTAGCCGGCGACCGGCGCGAAATAGATCGCGCAGACCACCACCGGGCCGTGATAGCCCTTTTCGGCCTTCACGGTTTCCATGCGCTTGAAATCGAGCTTGAGGTCGTAGCGCATGCGGCCGTCGAAGATGGCGTTGCCGGTGTGGCAGGCGTCGGGGCCGAGCGGATCCGATGTGCCGGGCACCCGCAGCATCGAGCCCGTCATCGGATCGAGCACGCCCTTGCGGTGCGCGTCCGTCACCGGGATGCGGTCCGGATCGACCGGCGGTTCCGGCTCGATCGCGAATTCCTTGATGGTGCCGTTCGAAAGCACCATGCGGATCGCCTCGGTCTTTTTCGAGGTCGTGGTCGAGGCGTTGTAATTGGACGAGACCAGCGCGCCGTTGACGACGCGGCCCTGGGCCGAGCCCGTGCCGGAGCCGCTGGCGAAGGCTTTCAAGCAGGCCCGCGGTGCCGCCGAAGGCGGAGGCCGAATATTGATCGTCGGAAATATCGATGGTCCAGGCGCCCTTGCCGACGGGAATACCGGCGAGCGTCGCCTCATATTGCGCGTCCAGCCTTCCTTGCGCGAAGGAGGGCTGCGCCGGCCCGCCGAGCCAGAAGCCGAAGGCGCACAGGACGCCCAGCGCCCGCAGCAACCAGCTGGCCCGCCGGGGCGAAATCATGCGGTACGTGGTCACGAAAGGGCGGTCCTCCGGGCGGCGGGATCGGTGCTTCATTTAACCAGAAATACCCGGCAAACAACGCGAATTCCGGCAAAAGTGATCTGCGGCCGGAAAACGCATCAAACCGGACCGGCGCGCTTTTTCAGTGAAATCCTGGAAGGCCAGGCCGCCGATACGCGCCGTGGAACCACGATGTCGGCTGCGATTACGCCGTTTATATGATAGCGGAATTCCCGCCAGACGCCGGCAAAACCGGGGGTCCCCGGGGGGTTAAAAACCCCGCAAAACCTTGACGCCCCGCCGCTGTCCCCCTATACGTCCGCGGTTCCCTGGATGGACGTGTTTTTGACCCCTTGGCGGCCTGCCCGTATGAAGCGGACGGCAAGCCGGGATGGAAGAGGATTTCGCAAGATGTCGCGGCGCTGTGAACTGACGGCCAAGGGCCCGCTGGTGGGCCACAAGGTGAGCCACTCCAACATCAAGACCAAGCGGCGCTTCCTGCCGAACCTGTGCAACGTCACCTTCATTTCCGACGCGCTGGGGCGGAACGTGCGCCTGCGCGTCTCGACCAACGCGATCAAGAGCGTCGACCACCGCGGCGGCCTCGACGCCTTCCTGATCAAGGCCAAGGCGACCGAACTTTCGCCGCGCGCGCTGGAGCTGAAGCGGGCGATCGAGAAGAAGGTGGGCAAGCCCGCGCCGGTGAAGAAGGCGAGCTGAGCTTTCGCGTCAACACGCGTTTAGAGCTTTGGAATTTAGAACGGCCGGGTCGAAAGACCCGGCCGTTTTGTTTTCGAGGAATGTCGGGCTGCCTGTCCCGTTCGCGCGGGCAGCGAAACGCCGGCCCCGCGCTCACCCGCTATTTTTTCGCCATGGCGTCGCGCGCCTTGACCAGTTTGTCGAGCTCTTCCTGCTGCTGGGCAATGCGCCCGGATGTCCGCTCCTCATCCTGCGCGCCCGAAGACGCCGCGGCTTGTTCGACCAGTTGCCGGATATTGTCCCGCAGCACCGCGATGCGGTCGTTGAGTTCGGATAGCGAAAGCGAATTGTCGTTGCTCATGTTCATTCCCTGAATTTTGCGGGCGCGCCCCACGCTATCGCGAACGGCTGTATCGACCTAGTCGTATCTCGCCTGACCGGACGGCTGGCGAAACGGCGTTCGGCACGGGCGGCGGGGCTTTTCCGGGATACAAGGCCCTGCCGGCAAGGGCAAATCGGCGAAGGAGAAATTCGTTAGATTTATCAATCGTCTTCGATGCCTTCCGACTGAAAGCCAAGGCGGCCGAGCTATCCGCCCCGCGCGCTGGAGCTGAAGCGCGAGGTCGAAAGGAAGATGGGCGCTGCGCCGGCCGCGAAGGTGAGGTAAGCGGATCGTCAGGCTGAGATTAAGAGCTTTAGAGTTCTAAACGCCTGGTCGAAAGACCCCACTGTTTTTGTTTTTGGGAACTGAAAAAAGCAGTTGCCATCGACGCCATCGTCGCGGCCGAAATGAACCACGCGATATTACCCCTTTCTCCACTCTACGGCATTGTTAGGTTGTGCAGACGGTGTTAACTATTCTTGCATACTGCTTCGTTTTCTTGGACTAGCGCGGTGGCACGAAGCGATCTCCTTCTTTCGATTGTCCGCGCTGGTGCGACCGGCGATCGCGGAGCTTTGCGCTCTTCTGTCGAGGCCGCCGTCGCGGAAGAGCGCAGCAAAAACCATCATATATTGGCAGACCGCCTTCAACGCGCATTGAGCGCCGTTACAATTACGCCTCCGACGTCGACGCAACCGAATAGCCAGTCCGGCAAAGAGACGATCCTTGAGACGACGCCACGTAAGCGCCTCGAGGAGTTGATCTTACCTTTTCCGATCACCCAACAAGTAAAACAACTAGTCGAAGAGCAGCATCGGGCCGACTTGCTCCGTGCTCATGGTATGCAGCCTCGCCATCGAGTTTTGCTTTCAGGCCCTCCGGGCAACGGCAAGACATCCGTAGCTGAAGCGATTGCCGAAGCTCTCGCAGTTCAATTTTTTACCGTTCGCTATGATGCTCTCGTCGGCTCTTTCCTCGGCGAAACGAACACTCGCCTCGCGCGCCTCTTCGACTATGCGCGAACCGTCCCTTGCGTATTATTCTTTGATGAGTTCGACTCCATAGGAAAAGAGAGAGGAGACAACCACGAGACCGGTGAGATTAAGCGTGTTGTTTCCTTCTTGCTGATGCAGATCGATCAACTCCCGAGTTACGTCGTTGCCGTTGCGGCGACAAACCATGCGGAGCTGCTTGATCGAGCAGTGTGGCGTCGCTTCCAGCTCCGACTCGCAATGCCCCAACCTTCTCGCAAAGTGCTAGCAGTCTTTTTCGAACGTCAGTTCGATACTTGGCCAGAGCCGGTTGGGATCAAAGCGGAAACCTTGGCCGACAAGTTAGGGGATATAAGCTTCGCAGAGGCTTTGGATTTTTGTCAAACTGTGAGGCGTCAGCACATTCTTTCGCTCGCCAACCGCGCGTTAAAGGATATTCTGCACGAACAAGTTGAATTATGGACAACTAGGGTTACGCCGAAAACAGATGCCACACGATCCGGAAAAGCCGCTCCTTCGGCTGAACGACCCAAGAGACGTCCCAAAGCGACGGTCGGGCGGGGGCGGCGGCCAAGCAAGGCAGTTTGATCGAGGAGCGCAAATACGCTCACATGGACCGATTTTTCAGCAACTACAAAATGTTTTGAATCGGCAGGACGCTGCTCTCCAACTCCGGTCTGACCCAAATTCCTTGGCTCCAGAACGCCTTCTGGTATTTGAAGTTACGGGTTCAGTCCAAAACTTTGCAAACGCCGCCGCGCGAATTCCTGGTTTAGAGTTCGCGGGCGAGGAAGAATTAGAATCAGACGAATTCGACAAAAATCCCGAGTTTTATTTACTCGTCCCCCAGCTAGGCGCCCTACGGGAAATCGTCTCCCTTTGGGAGAGGTGGCAGCGAGATGGCACCGTACCCAGGAATTACACACCCTGGCGCGATCTGTTTCTGCAGCTTCGGACTGTTCGCCCTTGGGGCCCTGCTGATCGTGTTTCACAAGCCAATCGCGACTACTTCCGCCACATAATCGATGGCGCCCCTGATAACGAACTCTTTCGCGTCGAAGTTGAGTTGGTATTTAGACTGGCAGAGGCTACGTCACAATCGGCTGAAAACGAAGTTCGTGAGCGGATTACCGAAAGCAGTGGGCGGATTATTCATCGGTCTTATCGTCCAGAATTCGCATATCACGCACTCCTCATAGAGATTCCCGCGAGCGAGGTACGCCGCATCTCTGATCTTGATCCAGCCTCGCTTGCTGGAGTGGATCCCGTCGCCTCGATTGTCCCTCAGAGTGTCGGAACACCGATCGAGACAGCCGACCATCTCGCAGTAGACGCCACTCGCCCCCTTCCAACGAAGGCAGAGCCGATTGCTGCGGTTTTCGATGCTACACCAGTACAAGCTCATCCCTTGCTTGCCGGAAGATTAAGTATCGACGATCCAGATGATCTTGAGGCCCGAGCTGTGGGCGCCCGTGTCCATGGCACGGCTATGGCATCAATAGTTCTCCACGGCGACTTGAACGACTCGCCGTCACCTATCAGCCGCCAAGTCTATTTCAGGCCTGTCATGTATGCACCACCGTTCGGTGATGAGCTCTTCGACAGCAATAAGCTCGTTATTGACGTTATCGTTGAAGCGGTCATACGAATGCGCGCCAACGGCGGACCGCAAATTGTATTGGTAAACCTTTCGCTTGGAGATCGGACTAAGCCATTTTCTGGGAAAATATCGACTTGGGCACGCGCCTTAGACCATCTCGCCTTTGCCTATGGGATTTTATTTTTGGTAAGCGCAGGAAACAGCGGAGACGGAATTTCGCCACCTGACTTTCCGGACATTCCAAGTTTCGAAGGTGCCGATCTCATTGACAAAGCGAGAGCTACCCTAAAGGGAATCGATGCCGTTAAAGCAGATCGTCGTGTTTTAGCGCCTGGCGATAGCATAAATGCGCTTACCATCGGCGCATGGCATATGGATTCCTCCCAAGAAGTATTCGCTGGCACCAGCCCATTCCCGCCCTATTCAGGAATAGACATGCCGAACCTCTCCTCTCGGCTCGGACCCGGGTTGCGTCGGGGCACGAAGCCGGAAGCGCTATTCGCGGGTGGTCGAGAACGAGTAAGACTCGATCCGATCGCGGCGCCCCCAAGGCTACTACCGCATCCATATCCCAGTAGATTTTGGGGACTGAAGGTCGCTGCACCTCCGCAAAATGGCACAATGGAATTACATTTCACCGTGGGCACCAGTGCAGCAACAGCCCTTGCGACCCATTCTGCGCATCGGATTTTTGATGCTCTTGAGGACGCTTATCCGCAACTAATCGGACCAATGCCGCTATCACAACGGGCAGTATTGCTCAAAGCACTTCTCGTGCACTCGGCATCTTGGCGCGGGTCCCAAGATTTTATTAGACCAGTTGTCGATCCAACGTCCGATCTTCATCATGAGCATTGGAGACGTGAAGTTTGCCGCCATCTCGGTTTTGGGTTTGTCGATCCCGAAGACGCAATCGCCTGTGCAGCAGAACGCGCTACCATGTGGGCAACCGGCACGCTTGGGCCCGAGGGATCGCTGACGTTCGACTTACCCATTCCAACGGCTTTGAGCACTTGGGCGACGCGTCGAGAAATAAGAGCCACGCTCGCATGGTTTACGCCGATCCGACCCGGCCATTTAGCCTACCGAGCAGTGAAGCTCAAAATCGCGTCGATCGAGTTCGATTCACTGCAAACTGCCGGGGTAGCAACAACAACGGATCAACCATCGAACAGTCAGTCTGAGAGCGGGACCGTCGTCCATCGGAGATGGGCCGACTCACGAGTTGGCGATGCCGGAAAAGGAACTGTGCTTCCTATTCAAATTCAGAGAGAGCGCGATCAGGGCACGCCGATTGATGAGTTTATTCCGTTTGGTCTTGCCGTTACGATCGAAATGCCCGGCGAAATGCAGATTTACGATGAGGTGCTTGCGGAGATCCAAGTGAAGCCGCGCGCTATCATTAGAACCCAAGTTTAGACAGGCAGCATCAGGCGATGCCGCGCGATGATAGCACAGGCCGAATGATCAGCCTGCTGATTCCCCTGTCGAGCTCTGTTCGTAAACTTTTTTCCACTTATCGCTTCGCCAAATCAAAACCATATCCCCCGACTCCCTCTAAGGAACGTTTCCCGTTCACCGCAGAATCACCCCCCCTTCCCCAACCTCCCCGCCTCGATCGCATCAATCTGCAACGCGATGAAGCGGCTGTAGATGCGGGCCTGCGAGAAGGCGCCGGCGGTGAACCACAGCCCTGCTTGCGCGGTGCGCCGCCACATGTTGGCGAGCTCGCTTGTCTCCTCGTCAAATCCCCAGACGCGCCCGACGCGGCGGGCGACCTCGGCGCCGAACAACGCTTCCAGCATATGATCCGGGCCCTGGTAGCCCGTCGCCAGCACGAACAGGTCCGCAGTTACACGCCGACGCCATCCTTGAGCCGCAGGCCATCGGCGGCGATGGCAGCGATATCGGCTGATTGAATCAGGCGGACCTTGCCGTCGGCGATCAGCTCGGAGCAGCCGACGTTGAAATAATAGCCGCCGCCGCGGGTGCGGAATTTCAGCGGCCAGCCGGTGCCGTCCTCGCCGAATTCGAGCCGGAAGCCGGCGGCCTCCAGCCGCGCCAGCAGCGGCGCGTCGAGCTTTTTCACCTCCGACGTGATCAGTTTATGCGCCGCCTTCATCACCGGCAGCGGCACCCCCGAGTTCAGGATGTCGCGAACCTCGATGGGCGGACCGTCGCCGAGATAGGTCCTGTCGTAGAGTTGCGCGGGCTCGACGTTGACGACCATGGTGGGGCTGCGCTGCACCATGGTGACGGCGGCGCCGAAGGCGTGCAGCTCCTGGCAGATGTCGTGGGCGCTGGTGCCGGTGCCGAACACGACCACGGAGCGGCCGGTCCATTCCTCGGCCTGCCGCGAACTGGCTGGAGTGCAGAACCTTGCCGGCGAAATTCTCGATGCCGTCGATTTTGGGAATGTTCGGCGTGCCGCTGACGCTGGTGGCGAGCACGATGTGCTTCGGCCGCAGCACGCGATTTTCCCCGGCGCGCTTGAGCCGGGCGGTCCAGCGCTGCGCCTGCTCGTCATAGTCGGCGCCTTCAAAGGTCGTCCTGGTCCAGAAATCGACCTCCATGATGCCGGCATAGCTTTCGAGAAAGTCCGCGATCTGGTCCTTCGGGATGTACTCCGGAAAGGTCACCGGGAACGGCAGGTAGCGCAGATGATTGACCGGCGTCTTGTTGTGCAGCTTGAGGCCGCGATAACGATGCCGCCAGTTGTCGCCGACGCGATCTTCCTTGTCGATCACCAGCGCCTCGCGGCCGATCCGCTTCAGCTCGACGGCTGCGGAAATGCCGGCATGGCCGCCGCCGACGATGAGAACGTCCGGTTCGCGATCGCTGTAGGAAGCCGAGGCGCGGCGCTGCTCGCGCCAGTCCGGCGCGGCGAAATCCCGCGCGTGGGAGGCGGCCGCCGCACGGCTCGCGCGGGCTTCGCAGATCTTGTCAAAGTCGAGCGTGGTGGAAATGAACCAGGCTTTTGCAAGCCCGTCCGGCGAAGCGAGCAGCCGCAACGCGCCGGTGCCGGGGCCGTTGCTCGTTGCAAAGCAAAAGACCGCCTCGATCACCTCGCGCCCGGCGACCAGCGCCTTGCGCGGCGTGAGCGCGGCCTCGTCGATCCGGAATTCGCCCGCGCCGGCCTCGGCCGCGCGCGCCAGCAATTCCGCGGCGAGCTTTTCGGCGCCGCTGACGGTCGAAAATTGCCAGGCGAGGCCGAAGATGTTGCGCCAGTGGCAGTCACTGACGAACAATTCGGACAGCGCGGGCGCGGAGGCGGCCTGCACCGCCGCGCCAAACGCGCCGATCCACGCTTTCGCCATTTCCTCCGCGGCAGGGCTCAGCCTGTCCAGCATGTTCGGTGCTTTCTCGATTGATCGAGGCCGGTTTGTTCGCAAGCGCTATCTGACAACACGGTTTCGCGGAGCACAACCTCTATCGTAGACGCGAGGAAAGCCCTTCGTCGTCATTGCGAGCGAAGCGAAGCAATCCACTCTTGCTTGCTGTGGCCCGATGGATTGCTTCGCTTCGCTCGCAATGACGGCGGGGAGCATGCTCGTCGACGAAGGGAGGAAGCGGTCATCCCCGCGTTCGCGGGGACGACTATGAGGGCGGCCGGCGCCGCTCGATCCACGCCTCCCCCCGCCCGGTTTGCTGTGGCAAAAAATACCACCTGTGGTTATTCTGGCCGTTCATACAAACGCTCTTATTCGCTCTACCCTTGCCTGCAAGTCCTCGATCCGTCGTTGCGGTTCGGCTCGCCTGACCAATCCGGGCGCCGTGGAAATTGTGCATCATCAATGTGGGAGGGCCGTGCCATGAAGAACATCGCCATTTGCTGCGACGGGACCGGCAACGAGATCGGCGAGAACATCTCCAACGTGCTCAAGCTGTACCGCTGCATGCGGAAAACCGGCAAGACCGAGCCGAACCAGATCGTGTTCTACGATCCCGGCGTCGGCACGCTGGCAAGGCCGGACCCGTGGCGGAAGGTGTGGCAGGACACCATCACCATTCTCGGGCTGGCGACCGGCTACGGCCTCGACGACAACGTGCTCGCGGCCTACGAATTCCTGGTCGAGAATTACGAGGAAGGCGACCATATCTATCTGTTCGGGTTCAGCCGCGGCGCCTACACGGTGCGCGTGCTGGCGGGCCTGATCCACAAGGCCGGGCTGATCTCGCCGCAGCAGGTCAATCTCGCCGGCGCCGGCCTCACCGCCTACAAGCAGTTCAGCATGGCCGACGCCGGGCCGGCATTGGGGCTCGACCTCAAACAATTCGGCGATGCCGGCGACGATGACGAGCAGGGCGAGCCTGGCACGAAGGACGACCGCGCGGCGCAGTTCGCGCGCATCCTGTCGGTGCGATGGCCGACCATCCATTTCGTCGGGGTCTGGGACACGGTCGCGAGCGTGATCGTGCCGCGGCCCGACCGGTTCTACCTGCCGAGCCTGGAGGAACTCGCGTTCACGCGAAACAATCCGAGCATCAGGATATTTCGCCAGGCGATCTCGATCGACGAACGGCGCCGGATGTTCCGCCTCAGGCCGTGGGAAGACGGCGGCACCTTCATGTATAATCGCTTCAGCCAGACCCATAATTCGGAGCCGCAGGACAGCCGGCAGGTCTGGTTCGCCGGCGTGCATGCCGATATCGGCGGCGGCTATCCCGAAAAGCAAAGCGCGCTGTCGAAATATCCGCTGATCTGGATGATCGAGGAGGCGATCGAGGCCGGCCTCGCCGTCAACCGGCAGACCGTCAATCACCTCGCCTGGGGCATCGGCAGGAAGAACAGCCCGTACACTTACGTCAAGCCGGATTTTCTCAGCGATCCGCACAATTCGATGTCGCTGGCCTGGCGCGCGCTCGAATTCCTCCCGAAAGCCGACAAATACAAGGAATGGAAATCGCGCGCGTCCTTCCTCGGCCATTACATCCCCGATGCCGAGCCGCGCCCGATTCCGGAAGGCGCCCTGGTGCACGAGTCGGTCGATCAGCGCGTCAAGGCGGTGTCGAAATATCGTCCCGTCAATCTTCCGTCGAAATATGAAATCGTCCCGATGCCGCCGGGGCCTTCGTAAGCCGCGCGACGATGGCCGTGCGCGCCCAGCTATCAAGATCCTGAAGGACGCGCTTTCGCCTTTCCCGTCATTGCGAGCGAAGCGAAGCAATGACGATAGCGCAACAACAAAGCGCGGGCACTTTTGCCCGACGGGCAAATCACTGTGGCTTGTTGATCCGCCGTCCAGCCCTTTGCGAAAAAATATTCCGCTTCGCGTTTTGCGCAAATCAGCAATACATCCCCCGCCGTCCCGTCCCATTCGAGGGGCGTTTCGCGATCGTCACGGACGTTGGGAACGGGATGCGGTGGACGCAGTGGGCGCGAAGGACGACAGCGCGATTTGCGGACGGCGAAGTCGTGTGGTCCTGACGCCCCGACGCTGGCGTCAAGCTCTTGACGAAGCAAGCTTCGTATCACGCGGGCGACAGTGGCAAGAAAGCCCGGTCACTGGGGAGAGCGCGAAATAAGCCGTAAAACCATTGCGCGGGGAATGCCGGGTGTTTCCGGTGTGACCGTGGTGACTAACGCGCGTGCTTTCTACACACCACGCGCGGCTGCGGGCGCACCAGGCGCCCGGCATTCCCTGCGCCCTCTATCGGAGAGGGCGGGATATTTCCCGGCAAAACTCGCGCGAACGCGCGGCGAGAACGCGAAGGCGTGTTCCGGCTTCATCCTTCGAGACGCCGCGCTTTGCGCCTCCTCAGGATGAGGTCCCCGACCCTCATGGTGAGGAGCGCGGTGATGCCGCGCGTCAATCCGAGGCCCGAATGTGCGGAGGCGCCACCAACCCGCGGCTGTTTGAGATTCGAAACTGTGCACGCGCGACGCGCGTTACCTCGCCCCGCGGGAAGAGGTCGGAGACGAAGCGATAGCGAATCTCCGGGTAGCGGACTATCCGTTAGCTCCAGGTCTGCGGAATCCCCTCACCGCTCGCTGCCCGGCAGCGCATGCGCGCTGCCGGGGCTCGCGACCTCTCCCCGCAAACGGGGCGAGGTGAAGCGTAAGGACCGCTGTTTCAACTTAATTTCGGCGCCCAAATGAAGGGCTCGAATAAAATCGCGGACTGTGGCTAAGATGAAAAAAAATCGCTTCCCCGGGAGAGAGCAATGCCCCCCACGAAAAGCGCCCTGCCCTCGCGCCGCCGGATTCTCCGCGTCGCCGGCCTTGCGGCGGGCGCGGCGGCGGCTTCGCGTTTGGGTATCCGGCGGGCCAACGCGGCCGGCTATCCGGAGCGGCCGGTCAGGATCATCGTGCCGTTTGCCCCGGCGGGCCCGACCGACATCATCGCGCGGATCCTCGCGCAAAATCTCGGGACCGCGCTCGCCGGCAATATCATCGTCGAGAACCGGCCGGGCGCCGGCGGCAATATCGGGATCGGCTATGCGGCGCATGCGGAAGCCGACGGCTATACGCTGCTGGTGATCTCCAGCGCCTATGTCGTCAATCCCGGGCTTTACGCGAAAATCCCCTACGATCCCTACAAGGATTTCGCGCCGATCGCCGAACTCGGAACCACGCCGAATTCGATCGTGGTGACGCCGAAACTCGGCGTCAACTCGATCGCCGAGCTGATCGCGCGCGCCAAGGCGAAACCGAACGAGCTGAACTGGGCAAGCCCCGGCGCCGGCACCACGCCGCATCTTTCCGGCGAGTTGTTCAGGATCGTGGGCGGAATCGAAATGACCCATGTGCCGTTCAACGGCGCCGCGCCCGCGATCCAGGCCCTGCTCGCCGGCACCACGCAGCTCGCGGTCTCGGCGCTGCCGCCGGTGCTGCCCTTTGCCCGGTCCGGCGACATCAAGGTGCTCGCCGTCACCGGCGCGCATCGCTGGCCGGACCTGCCGGATGTGCCGACCATGGTCGAGCTCGGCTACAAGGATTTCATCGCCGAAACCGCCCAGTTCTTTTTTGCGCCCGCCAAAACCGCGCCCGACATCGTCGCGAAGCTTTCCGCCAAATCGATCGAGGTGCTCAGGGCGCCCGAGGCCGTGGAGCAGTTGCGCGCCAACGGCTACGAGGTCCTCGCCAACGGGCCGGAAGCGCTGCGCCGGCGCATCGAGCGCGAGGTGCCGAAATGGCGCGACCTGATCGCCCAGGCCGGCATCAAGCCGGTGTGAAATGGGGACGTCATTGCGGGAAGCGAAGCAATTCAAACTAACCGTCATTGCGAGCGCCAGCGAAGCAATCCATCGGGCCGCGCGACGCAATATGGATTGCTTCGTCGCTGCGCTCCTCGCAATGACGGCAGACCCGGTACGCGAATCAAGAAAGGACCCTTCGTGAAGATCGTCGACCTCAGCCGTGAGCTCTACCACCGCACCCCAAGCTATCCCGGGCATTCCGCGATCATTCACGGCGTCTGGAAGAGCCACGAGGAATCCTTTGCCGACGGCGGCAATGTGCACGGCCTGGCGTCGATGTATTTTTCGATGCCCGACCATGGCGGCACCCATATCGACGCGCCCAGGCACTTCGACAAGCGGGGCATCCCGATCAACGAATATCCGCTCGAGAACTGCATCGTGCCGGGCATCTGCCTCGACCTGCGCCACATCGCGCCGCGCGCCGAGATCACGCCGGCCGATCTGGAAGCGGCCGTGAAGAAGTCAGGCCATGGCGTGCCGAAGGGCGGCACCGTGCTGCTCTGCACCGGCCATCACGCGCGCACCTTTCCGCGCAAGGAATATGCGACCGAGAATTCCGGCGTCAACGTTGCGGCCACCGAGTGGCTCGCCAGACAGGGCGTGGTGCATTTCGGCATCGATTCGATGCGGCCCGGGCCCGAAGGAAGAGAGAACCTTTTGGTCCACAAGGCGTGCTTCGAGCTCGGCATCACCCATATCGAGAGCCTGTGCAATCTCGAAGCGCTGCTCGGCGCCGGCCCCTTCACCTTCATCGGCCTGCCGATGAAATGGCGCGACGGCACGGGATCGCCGATCCGCGCGGTGGCGGTGTTCGGGATGTGAGGCGTTTCTGCCGGTGCATGACGGGAATGGCGAGATTGGAACGACCTGCGACGGCAACGGAAGTGAGCCCCCTCTCCCCTTGTGGGAGAGGGTTGGGGTGAGGGGTTACGGTCTATCGATGGAAAGAAACCCCTCACCCGAATTGCTTCGCAATTCGACCTCTCCCACAAGGGGAGAGGTGAAGTAAAACCCACGAAAGGCACGCCATGAAACGAGTGATGATCCTCAACGGCCCCAACCTCAACCTGCTCGGCGTGCGGGAGCCGCATATCTACGGCACCACCACGCTGGCGCAGATCAAGGACAATTGCGAGCAGGAGGCGAAAAAGCTCGGGCTGACGCTTTCCTTTTTCCAGTCGAACCATGAAGGCGAGCTGGTCGACCTGATCCAGTCGGCGCGGCAGGCCGCCGACGCCATCATCATCAATCCGGCCGCCTATTCCTTCACCTCGATCGCCATGGTCGACGCGATCAAGGCGTTCGAGGGCCCGGTGATGGAAGTGCATATTTCCAACATCCACGCCCGCGACGAACACCACCGCCATTCGAAGATTTCCCACGCCGCCACCGCCGTGATCTGCGGGCTGGGGCCTTACGGCTATATCGCCGCGCTGCGCGCGCTTAGCGAGATGCCGAAGAAGGGGTGATGCTGGACGGATCGTGATCGCGTAAGCATGATGACAAGCAAGCCACCATTGCGCCAAATCGTCATTGCGAGCGCAGCGAAGCAATCCATCGGCAGAATACGGCGGTGCATGGATTGCTTCGTCGCTTCGCTCCTCGCAATGACGACAAGATGGCCTGGCCCATTTTCGAGTCAGCCTCTCAAGGTTAACCCTCATCCTGAGGAGGCGCAAAGCGCCGTCTCGAAGGATGAGGCCCCCGCCCTGCAAATCGCGCTACGGCGTGACCGGCGACGCTGCCGGCAGCGCGATGCCCTTCTCGCCGGCCACCTGGCGCAGGAGGTCGGGGTGATCGGAAATGATGCCGTCCACGCCGGTCTCGATCAGGCGCGCCATCTCAGCGGGCTTGTTCACGGTCCAGACGACGACCTTGAGTCCAAGCGCGTGGGATTCGGCGATCAGCGCCGGCGTGACATCGCCGAAATGAGGCGACCAGATCGCGCCGCCGGCTTGCCTGATCGTGCGCGGAAGCGAATGGCCGTGTTCGGCCGGATTGAAGCCCGCGGTCCATACCGAGGCCTTGTCGAGAAACACCGTCGGCGATTTTCCGGTCTGCACCGTCAGGTAGACCGTCGGAATTTTCGGCGCGCGTTGTTGCACGAGCTGCAACGTCCGCCAGTCGAACGACTGCACCATGACGCGGTCAGAGAATTTTTCCGCGTTCAGAAGATCGAGCAGCAGCGTGACAAAGCGCGCGGGCTCCGGCAATTCCTCCGGATGGTCCGGGTCGATCTTGGTTTCGATATTGAGGCGCACATTTCCGTTGCCGGATTTGCGCACGAGGTCGAACACTTCCTTCAGCGTCGGGATTTTCGTGCCCGGCACCGCGCGCTGGTCGGGAAATTGCGCCGCATAGGCGCTGCCCGGACGGATCTGGCCGACGTCGTATTTCCTGACGTCTTCGAGCGACAACCGGACGAAGGCCATGCCGGGCGGGGTGACATAGTTTCCGTCAGCGCCGCGGGCGAGATCCGGGTTGAGGCCGCGCTCGTGGGAGACGACGATCACGCCGTCGCGCGTCACGCCGATGTCGAGTTCGAGCGTGTCGACGCCCATCGAAAGCGCGTTGGCAAAGGAGACAAGCGTGTTTTCGGGAAACAGCGCGCGGCCGCCGCGATGGGCTTCGATGTCGAACGCCGTCACTTTCCCCCTCGGGGCTTCTCCGCTCATGGTTTCCCCGCTGATCAAGAGGCACAAGGCCGCGGCAACGATCCCGAGCCGATGAACGATAGCCATGATCGATCCTCCGCGCGAGCGATCCTCACCGCGCGCCGAACGTCGTCTTGCCGAACAGTTCCTTTTGCGTCGAGGGCTGCGAGCGCCAGTATTGCGGCGGCGCATCGACCTGGCCGCCGAGTTCGGCCGCCGCGTGCCAGCCCCAGCGCGGGTCATAGAGCATGCCGCGCGCCAGCGCGACCATGTCGGCCTTGCCAGAGGCCACGATCTCCTCGGCCTGCTTCGCTTCGGTGATCAGGCCGACCGCCATGGTGGTGATGCCGGTGGCCTGCCTGATCGCCTGCGCGAACGGCACCTGGTAGCCCGGCGCGAGCGGAATTTTCTGCTTCGGCGATACCCCGCCGGAGGACACATCGATCCAGTCGACGCCGCGTTTTTTCAATTCGCGCGCGAACTCGATCGTCTGTTCGAGATCCCAGCCGCCCTCGACCCAGTCGGTCGCGGACACCTTGATGCCGACCGGCTTCCCGTCCGGCACCACGGCGCGCACCGCGTCGAACACTTCGAGCGGATAGCGCAGGCGGTTTTGCAGAGACCCGCCATACTGGTCGGTGCGCTGGTTGGAGATCGGCGACAGGAACTGGTGCAGCAGGTAGCCGTGCGCGCCGTGCAGCTCGATGGCGTCGATGCCGAGCCGCATCGCGCGTCTCGCCGCCGCAACGAAAGCCTCGCGCACGCGCTTCAGCCCCTGCGCGTCGAATGCGAGCGGCGGCAGTTCGCCCTCCTTGTGCGCCAGCGCCGATGGCGCTTCCGTCTGCCAGCCGCCCTCGGCGAGCGGGATCTGCTGCCCGCCATTCCAGGGCTTGTGGCTCGCCCCCTTGCGGCCGGCATGGGCGATCTGCATCGCGACCGCGATCCTGGAATGCTTCCGCACCGAGGCGAGGATCGGCTTCAGCGCGGCTTCGGTGGCGTCGTTCCACAGGCCGAGGCAGCCCGGCGTGATGCGGCCGATCGGCTCCACATGGGTGGCCTCGATGCAGAACATCGCCGCGCCCGACAGCGCAAGCGTGTTGATGTGGGTGAAATGCCACTCGTTGGCCTCGCCGTTTTCGGCCGAATACTGGCACATCGGCGCCACCATGATGCGGTTGGGCAGCGCGAGGCCACGCAGTTTGATCGGAGAAAACAGGGCGCTCATGGGAGAATATCCGGATGGAGGGAGAGATCGGTTCAAGCGTTCTATACCTTATCCACGCCAACGCGGTCGAATTTCGAGTGCGGGAGGCGGCCCACCGCTCTTGGCATGGCCTTTTCTGGATCAGGGCGTGATGCCGGCGGCCTTGATCACACGCAGATTGTCCGAGATCTCGCGCGCGACGAAATCGTCCATCTCCGCCGGATTCATCGGCAGGTCTTCGATGCCGAGCTTCTTCAGTCGGTCCCGCATCGCGGGCTCAGCCAAAAGCTTGACGCCCGCGGCATGGAATTTCTCGACGATGTCGCGCGGCGTCTTCGACGGCATGAACACGCCCAGCCAGAACGCGCTTTCGGCATTTTTCAGCCCGGCCTCGGCTGGCGTCGGCACGTCCGGCAGATCGGCGACGCGTGTGGGAGTCGAGACCACCAGCGCGCGCACCCGGCCTTCTTTGATCAAAGGCAGCGCGGTGGCGAGCGGGCAGAAATAGAAATCGATCCGGCCGCCGAGGATGTCGGCGATCACCTCGGCGCCGCCGCGATAGGGCACGTGGGTGGTTTCGATCCCGGCGGCGAGACGGAATTTCTCGGCGCTGATATGCACCGCGCTGCCGACGCCGACCGAACCGAACGAAATCGACCCGGGCTTGGCTTTGGCGTCCATGATGAAATCCTGCACGGTTTTCCAGGGTCGCGTGACCGGCACGATCATCACATTGGCGCTGGAGCCGATCATCAGCACCGAGGAAAGATCCCTGGCGACGTCGAACGTCAGGTTGGGATAGATCGCCGGCGCGATCGCCAGCGCCGTGCCTTGGGCGAGGATGCTGTAGCCGTCCGGATCGGCCTTCACCACCAAAGCAGTTCCGAGCGTGCCGCCGGCGCCCGGCCGATTTTCAACCACGATGGACTGGCCGAGTTCGGCCGCAAGCCCGTCGAACACCACCCGCGGCACGACATCGGCCGCACTGCCGGCGCCGAACGGGATCGTCGCCTTGATCAGCCGCGACGGCCAGGTTTCCGCGCGCGCCGTGGCGGCGGCAAGAAGGCATCCCAGCACAATCGCCAACCGCATCGATTTGCGCATCAACCGCTCCGGTTTCATCCGCCGCCGTGGCGGACCGCCGCGCAGCTGCTAGCAAGAACCGTTCCGTCTGACAATTGTCGTCCCCGTGATCGCCCGACGGCAAGGCCGTTTCACTCCACAAGCGTGAATTGCAGCAGCATCGTGCGCTGGAGCAGCGAAAAATTATCGTCGGAAACCATGGTCAGCACGGTTTCGCCCTCTGCCGTGACATGGGCGTCGATGCCTTCCATATTGTCGACCTCGTTACCGAGATTGGCTTCGAAAATCGAAGGACCGTCGACGACCGCGCCGGGCGCCACCGATTTCAGCGCGACATTCCGGATGCGGATGCCGACCCCGGAGAGCCATGAAAATTTCCGCTCCAATATCAGCAACTCGCCCGAGGGCAGCAGCACCGCGTCGCTGATATCGAAATTTTCGCTGCGGCGAACGCTGAACTGTCCCGGCGAAGGGCCTCCGACCAGAAAGGCGATGAGATTGCCCTTTGCGTCGAGGCCCCGCTCGGACATCGCGATCAGGGTGCCCGCCAGCGGCATGCCCTTTGGCACGAACACCAGCGCTTCCAGTCCCTTGTTGTTTGGCAGCTTCCCTGCCGCCGGCGGCAACGGCACCACCTCGCCGCGCGCGCGCGTGAAGCCCTTGCTGAAATCGAAACGCAGCACCTGGTTGGCGCGTTCGAGGCCGACATACACAAAGGAGCCATCGAGCGCGATCGATTCCGAATCGTACCAGCCGCGCGTGAGGATCGGCTTGCCGTCGGGACCCAGCATCGGGGCCGCCTCGACGTCGGCGAGCCCGGTCATCTTTCGGCCCTGATAGACGATGCTGCCGGTAAACCAGTTTCCCTTGTCGCTGAAGGAGATGAAGCGTTCCCCTTTGGGATCGAGTCGTATTCCCGACAGCCCGCCAAAGCCCGGAAAACGCGAGGTCAGCACCAGCCCGCTGCGATATTCCAGCGCGCCGAACCGCACGCGCGAGCTATCGCTGCGATCAAATGAGGGGATCGGCCGGGCATTGACCTCGATCGAGACGGGCTCGCTTGCCGGGAATTGCGCCGGCGGGATTGGCTTTGCCGGCGGCTGCGTCGCGAGCTGCGCCCACGCGATGTCGGGCATCGCGAAGGTCGAGAATCCTGCCGCCGCCGATTCGAGAAAGCGGCGGCGGGAGAGGCCGAGCTGCGTTTCACCCCTCATGGCGAGGAGGCAATTCCTGTCCGCGATGGGTCATCTTACTGCATTACGAATGCAACCGGCGCCGGGGACCGTTTTTGGCTGGCGCAGCACCATGAGTCTCGCTGAACAGTTCGGCGAGCTTTTCGGTGATGGCGCCGCCGAGCTCTTCGGCATCGACGATGGTGACCGCGCGGCGATAGTAGCGCGTAACGTCGTGACCGATGCCGATCGCGATCAGTTCGACCGGCGAGCGGGTCTCGATTTCCTCGATGATATGGCGCAGATGCCGCTCCAGATAATTGCCTGGATTGACCGACAGCGTCGAATCGTCAACCGGCGCGCCGTCTGAAATCATCATCAGGATCTTGCGCTGCTCGGCGCGGCCCAAAAGCCGCTTATGCGCCCAGTCCAGCGCCTCGCCGTCGATGTTTTCCTTGAGCAGGCCCTCGCGCATCATCAGGCCCAGATTTTTGCGCGCGCGGCGCCACGGCGCATCGGCGGATTTATAGATGATGTGCCGGAGGTCGTTGAGACGGCCGGGATTGGGCGGCTTGCCCGCGGCAAGCCACGCCTCGCGCGACTGCCCGCCCTTCCAGGCGCGGGTGGTGAAACCGAGAATCTCGACTTTCACGCCGCAACGCTCGAGCGTGCGCGCCAGGATATCGGCACAGGTCGCGGCCACCGTGATGGGACGCCCGCGCATCGAGCCGGAATTGTCCAGCAGCAGCGTCACCACGGTGTCGCGGAAGGTAGCCTCCTTCTCGTGCATGAACGAGAGCGGGTGATAGGGATCGGTCACCACCCGCGACAGGCGCGCAGGATCGAGAATGCCCTCCTCGAGATCGAATTCCCAGGCGCGGTTCTGCTGCGCCATCAAGCGGCGCTGCAAGCGGTTGGCGAGCCGCGCGACGATGCCTTGCAGATGCGCGAGCTGCTTGTCGAGATAGCTGCGCAGACGCTCCAGCTCGTCATGGTCGCAAAGGTCTTCGGCCGCGATCACCTCGTCGAATTTCGGCGCGAACGCATGGTATTCCGGACCGCGCGGCTCGTTGGCACCGCGCGAATTCGGCCGCGTCGCTTCGCCCGGCGTTTCGTCGTCGCCGAGTTCGCCATCATCGAACGTGTCCGACGTGGAGGCCTGCGCGCTTTCCATTGCGCTTTCCGACATCTCGTCGGTGGAGGCCTGGGCCTGATCGGCGCTCATCTCCTGCGCGGCATCCGAGTCGGGCGAGCCTTCCGCGCCGGACTGGTCGCTCTCGCCGTCGCGGTTGTCGTCCTGGTTCTCGTCCTCATCGGCCTCGGCGTTGCGGTCGTCGCCAAGTTCGAGCGCACTCAGCAGATCATGCACTGCATCGCCGAATTTCGCCTGATCCTCGGCAAGGCGATCGAGCCGGTCGAGCCGCGCGCCGATCTTGTCTTCCAGGACCGGCCGCCAGAGGTCGACCATCTTGCGCGCAGCCGCCGGCGGCGCAAGCCCGGTCAACCGCTCACGCACCAGCATCGCCAGCGCGTCGGACAACGGTGCATCCGCGCGGTCGGTGATCTCGTCGAACTTGCCGCGGTGGAAATGATCGTCGAGCATCGCGGTGAGGTTTTTCGCAACGCCCGCCATCCGCCGCGAACCGAGCGCCTCGACGCGCGCCTGCTCGACCGCCTCGAATACGCCGCGCGCCTGCGGATTGCCGGGCATCAGCTTGCGGTGAACTTTCGGGTCGTGACAGGCAAGCTTCAGCGCGATCGAATTGGCGTGGCCGCGCACGATCGCGGCATCGCGCCGGGTCATCTTGCGCGCCGGCTCCGGCAGCCGCGCCTTGCCCGGCGCAAGGCCCGGCCGCTCGGCGGCGAACGTGACTTCAAGTTCCGGCTTTTTCGCAATCGCGCGCAGGCAGGCCGTCACCGCGCGCTTGAACGGCTCGGTCGGCGCTTCCTTCGATCCAGTGCGGAATTTGGTATTCGACGTGGTCATTCCAGTCCCGTTGCCTGTCGTCCCCGCGAACGCGGGAACCCATAACCACCGCTGATCATCACTTCCCCGGGAACCCCATCGCCTGCCGAAGTTTCCCGGAGTATGGGTCCCGGCTTTCGCCGGGACGGCCATCGAGAAATACTTTGCCTTACGAGAGCGCCACGTTGACCGCGGACTCCGCGAGCTCGGCGTTGAAGCAGCGCTGATAGAATTCAGCCACCAGCGGTCGCTCCAGTTCGTCGCACTTGTTGAGAAAGGTGACGCGGAACGCAAAACCGATGTCGCCGAAGATCTCGGCATTCTCCGCCCAGGTGATCACGGTGCGCGGGCTCATCACCGTCGACAAATCGCCGTTGGCGAAGGCGTTGCGGGTGAGATCGGCGAGCCGCACCATCTTGTTGACGATGTCGCGGCCTTCCTGGTTGCGGTAGTGATGGGCTTTCGCCAGCACGATCTCGACTTCCTCGTCATGCGCCAGATAGTTGAGCGTGGTGACGATCGACCAGCGGTCCATCTGGCCCTGGTTGATCTGCTGGGTGCCGTGATAGAGGCCGGAAGTATCGCCAAGGCCGACCGTGTTGGCGGTCGAAAACAGGCGGAACGCGGGATGCGGCTTGATCACCTTGTTCTGGTCGAGCAGCGTCAGGCGGCCGGAGACCTCCAGCACGCGCTGGATCACGAACATCACGTCGGGACGGCCGGCGTCGTATTCGTCGAACACCAGCGCGATATTGTGCTGCAACGCCCACGGCAGGATGCCATCACGAAACTCGGTGACCTGCTTGCCGTCCCTGATGACGATGGAATCCTTGCCCACCAGATCGATACGGCTGATGTGGCTGTCGAGATTGACGCGCACGCACGGCCAGTTGAGCCGTGCCGCGACCTGCTCGATATGGGTCGATTTGCCGGTGCCGTGATAGCCCGTGACCATGACGCGGCGGTTCTTGGCGAACCCGGCGAGGATGGCGAGCGTGGTGGCGCGATCGAAGCGGTAATCCGAATCGATGTCCGGCACATGCGGATCGACCTCGGAATAGGCCGGCACTTCGAGGTCGCTGTCGATGCCAAACACCTGCCGTACCGATACCTTCATATCGGGCATACCGGCGGGCTCCTGAATTTTGGTCATGGCGGCGGTCGTCATCAATCCTCCGAGGTCCCGGGCGTTCCCGAAACCAGATTTGCGGTGTGGCTGCGGATGGGTGCTCGAGGGAACCTATCAGAGAGCAACGGCTGGCAGAAGCCCGCGGCCCAATCAAAGTTCCGTCGACTTTTCATCAAGATAGGTACTGGGCGCGGTTTTTGGAAGGCTGCCCTGCGAATCACGCCATGCTTTCCCCGGCGCCGCCGGTCTGGCATGCCCAAAGCCGGCCTCGATGGCATTTTTAATTCCCGCCACCAGTTATGTTAGGTCTGCGCCCGGACCTAACCGCTTCGCCCGCACAGGAATTTCGTGGCTTCATTGATCGACCCATTGATTGCATTCGTCTCGGCGCATGCGGAACTTGCCTATTTCACCCTGTTTCTGGCCGCCCTGCTGGAGGCGGTTCCGGTCGTGGGCTCGGTGGTCCCGGGCTCGACCATCATCCTTGCGCTGAGTGCGCTGGTACCCGGCGGCGAGTTGCGGCTGGAGTGGGTGCTGGCGGCCGCTATCGCCGGGGCCCTGCTCGGCGACGGATCGGCGTTCTGGATCGGACATCGGGCCCAGCGCGAGATCCTCAGCGCATGGCCGATGACCAACTATCCGCGGCTGATCGCGCAGAGCGAAGCCTTTTTCCATCGCTGGGGCGCGTTGGCGGTTTTTTTCGCGCGCTTCGTGCCGCCGATCAGGGCCTTCGTGCCCATCACGGCGGGGGCGCTGGGCACGGCGCCGCTGCGTTTTTACGCCGTCAACATCCCGGCGATCCTCTTGTGGGCGCCGGCACACGTGCTTCCGGGCATCCTGGCGGTATCCGCGCTGCACGAATACGCAGGGATTTCGCATCATACCGGGTTAGGCAAGTATTACTGGGTGCTGACGGTGGCTGGCGTCGCGTTGATCCTCGGGCTGGCCAGCTGGACGATCCGCCGCAGACATGGCGGACGCATGGTCGAACCGACAGCCGAGCAAATTCGAAATGATTTTCGATAGTATTCCGAGATGCGGGATTCGGGAACGGCGCGAGGAGGGATACGGAATCTCTCGCCCAGTCGTCCCTGCGCTTGCCGGGACGACGAGAGACGCTAGCCCGCGCGCACCACCGTCTTCAGGTAATTATACGCCTTGATGATCTCGATCAGGCGATCCTCGGTGGAGCGGTCGCCGCCATTGGCGTCGGGATGATGCTGCTTGACCAGCGCCTTGTATTTGGCCTTGACGGTCTCAAGCGTCGCGTCCGAACCAAGCCCCATCACCTGCAGCGCCTTGCGCTCGGCGTTGAACACCTTTCGGGTTTCAGCCTTGGCCTCGGCGCCGGCCCCCGGGCCCGGCCGCCATCGGCCGCGGCCGTTGAGCTCGGAGAACATGCTGAACGGATCGGCGGCGCCCTCGAGATCGGCCTCGGGACTGCCCTTGCCCCTCTTGGCGCTGGTATTGGCGCCCATCTTCCAGGTCGGACGATGGCCGGTCAGCGCATCCTTCTGGTAGCGCGCGACCGCGTCCGCATTCATGCCCTGGAAGAAATTGTAGGACTGGTTGTATTCGCGCACGTGGTTGAGGCAGAAGTGCCAATACTCCTTGTCGTTGGCGCGGCCCTTGGGCGCGCGGTGCGGGCCCTTGTTCTTGCACTCCGGCCATTCGCACATCGCTGAAGCTTCACGCGCCTGCGCCTGCTGCTTCGCGCTCAGCTTGTTGGGCTTGATGCGAATGGAGTCGAAGAATTTTGATGAATCGATCGGCATGGCTGACTATGACAACGCAACGCGAAAAGCTTCAAGTCTTGACATTGCGAAACTCTCACTCCCGATGCGCCATTGACGAAAGGCGGTCCCGGACGTATTGCCGCCACCATGAGCACAAAAGACGCTATCACAAACAAGTTGCGCGAAGCTTTCGCGCCCGAAAGCCTCGACGTCACGGACGAATCACATCTTCATGAAGGCCATGCCGGCCACAGGCCGGGCGGCGAGACGCATTTCAGGGTCTATATTGTGTCGCCCGCCTTCGAAGGGAAGAGCCGAATCGAACGTCACCGTATGATTAATGCGACCCTGGCAGGGGAACTCGCAGGCTCCGTGCATGCGCTGGCTATCAGGGCGCAGGCACCGGGGGAAGCGGGCTCCTAGCCGTCCCGCCCAGCGAAAGCGGAGCGGCGCTTATGCGCCGACCATTGGCGGGCGATGGCGGCCTTGGACAGCTCTAAAACGCCTTGCCGGCCCGCCTTGGCTTCTTTTCCTCGACCTCGGTCTCACGCGGCACGGCGACGATCCGCAGCGCGGTGATGCGGTTGCGCTCACGCCGCAGCACACGGAAGCGGAAGCCGTGGAACGTGAAACTCTGACCGCGCTCCGGGATCGAGCGTGCCTCGTGGATCACGAGGCCGGCGACGGTGGTGGCTTCCTCGTCGGGCAGATGCCAGTCCATGGCGCGGTTGAGATCGCGGATCGGCACCGAGCCGTCGACCACCACCGAGCCGTCGGGCTGGGCACGAACGCCGGCCACCACCACGTCGTGCTCGTCGGATATATCGCCGACGATTTCCTCGAGGATATCCTCCAGCGTCACCATGCCCTCGACTTCGCCGTATTCGTCGACCACCAGCGCGAAGTGGGTCTTGCGGCGGCGGAACGCCTTGAGCTGTTCGGAGACCGGGCGCATCTCCGGCACGAACCAAGGCGGCAGCGCGATGGTCGAAACATCGATTTTCGACGTATCGCCGTCGGAGGCGCGGATCGCACGCAGGAGGTCCTTGGCGTGCAGCACGCCGATGATGTTTTCAGGCTTGTCGCGCCATAGCGGAATCCTGGTGTATTCGGTCGCCAGCACCTCGCGTACCAGTTCTTCCGGCGGCAGGTCGGCGTTGATCATCACCATTTCGGTGCGATGGACCATGACGTCGGAGACCTGGAGCTCGCGCAGGTCCAGCAACCCGCCGAACATGTCGCGGTCCTGCTTCTCCACGCCGCCTTCGTGATGAAGCAGATCGACCGCGCCGCGCAGCCGCTCGGTCGGCGACAGGAGCGGCTGATTATGGCCGATATTGATGCCGATGATCTTCATCAGCACGCGAACAACTGCCTCGACGACGGCGAGCAGCGGTCCCAGCAGGTACATCATCAGCTTCATCGGCCGCGCGACCAGAAGCGACACCCGGTCCGGCGCATTGATGGCGATGGTCTTCGGCAGTACCTCGGCGAAGATCACGACCAGCGCCGTCATCACTCCGGTGGCGTAGAGCACGCCGACTTCGCCGAACCATGTCGTGAAGATGCCCGTCGCCAGGGCCGAGGCGCCGATATTGGCGATGTTGTTGCCGAGCAAGAGCGCGCCGATCAACCGCTCGCGCATCGCGACCAGGCTGGAAACGACGCCGGCTTCCCGATTGCCCTGCTTGGACAGCCGCAACATGCTGGCGCGCGAGGCACTGATCAGCGCAGTCTCGCTCGCCGCGAAAAATGCGGAGACCAGGAGACAGACAACCACAATGGAGAACGTAACCCAATCCATGGCGCGATATTCACTTCATCTGTCTTGACGCAATGATCCTTCGAGAAGCCGGTACCGTCTCGACGCTGAGGCAGCCCTTCGGATCCGGATCATGCTCCTTATTGCTGGAGCATAATCCCTATCTCTTCGAAAAGCCGGTCCCACTTTTTCGGATCACGCCCTGCGTTCCAGCCTGGCTTTCAGAAAATCGCGAACCACTGACGGCTCGACGTCGGGAGCGATCACGGCGCGGCCGACCGCGGCAAGCAGGATGAAGGTGAGCCGGCCGCGCTTGACCTTCTTGTCCTGCGCCATCAGCGCCATCAGCGCGTCGGCGTCGGCAAGCCCTTCCTGGGCAAATCCGGCGATCTCCTGCAAATGGGTCGGCAGGCCGACGGCGGCAAGATGCCGTCTGACCCGCGCGGCGTCCGATTCGGCGATCATCCCGAGCTGCGCAGACAGTTCCGCCGCCAGCACCATGCCGACGGAAACGCCCTCCCCGTGAAACAGCCGGTCGGAAAAGCCGGTCGCGGCTTCCAGCGCGTGGCCGAAAGTATGGCCGAGATTGAGCAGCGCCCGCTCGCCGGTCTCGCGCTCGTCGCGCGCCACGATCGCAGCCTTGGCGCGGCAGGAGGTTGCGATCGCATGCTCACGGGCGGCGCCACCTGTGAAAATATCGGCGTGATTGGCCTCCAGCCAGGTAAAGAAGGCGTCGTCGCCGAGCACGCCGTACTTGGCGACCTCGGCATAGCCGGCGCGGAACTGGCGTGGCGACATGGTATCGAGCACGGCGGTATCGGCGACCACCAGCACCGGCTGGTGGAACGCACCGAGCAGATTCTTGCCTCGCGGCGAATTGATTCCGGTCTTGCCGCCGACCGACGAATCGACCTGTGCCAGCAGCGAGGTCGGCACCTGCACGAAATCGACGCCGCGGCGCAGGATCGCGGCCGCGAAACCCGCGAGGTCGCCGACCACGCCGCCGCCGAGCGCGATCACCAGATCGTTGCGTTCGATCTTCGCCGCGATCAGCGCCTCGCACACCTGTTCAAGACCGGCATAGGTCTTCGAGCCTTCGCCCTCCTCGACGATGATGCGCGAGGCGGCGATGCCGGCCTCCGCCAGCGAGGCCTCGGTCTTCTCAAGCCAATGCCTTGCGACAGTGCGATCGGTAACGACAGCGGTACGCGCGCCGGGCCGCAACGCGGCGACCCGCCCGCCCAGCGATTGCAGCACGTCGCGGCCGATGATGATGTCGTAGGCACGATCGCCGAGCGCGACATCGACGGTGATCGGATCCGAATGTTTCAGCGGCGCTGTCATGGTATGATGCCCATTCTGTCGCGGGTCTCGTTTGCCCCACCGGCCCCGCCGCCACAGAGCCGGCCATGCAGGGCCTCGATACATTCATCGACGATCTTCTCATGCGGCACCTCGCGCGACCAGATCGTCAGATCGGCGTGCCGATAGACCGGCTCGCGTTCGCTGATCAGACGCCCGACGGTCGCTTCCGGATCCGCGGTCTGCAGCAACGGACGATCGGAACGGCGCTTCACCCTGCGCATGATGGTATCGGCATCCACCTTGAGCCAGATCGAGACGGCCTTGTCGCGGATGCGATCGCGGGTCTCCTTTCGCATGAAGGCGCCGCCGCCGGTCGCCAGCACGGCCGGACCGCTGTCGAGAAGCCGGGCAATCACCCGAGCCTCGCCGTCCCTGAAATCCGGCTCGCCCCGGGATTCGAAAATGTCGGGAATCGACATGCCCGCCGCCGCCTCGATTTCGACGTCGGCGTCGAGGAAAGGCATTCCCAGCCGCGCCGACAGCCGCCGGCCGATGGTGGATTTGCCGGCCCCCATCATTCCCACCAGGACGACCGAACGCGCGCCCAGGGCCGCCGCGATCTCGGCTTCCCGGGTTGCGCTGGCATTGGCCGGTGAAGTTGTCTCAGGCATCCATTCGCTCGATGGCCGCGGCAAGCGGCGTTCCACATTGACCATACTACCCCCGCCGATACCGTTGCTAGAACTCTTGCAACGGTATGGCGAACATGGTGGTAGTCAAATCAGGCCATTCCCGATGAATTCAATGGTTAATTCGCCGCCTGAGGCTCTCGCATGCCCAGCCTGTTCCGCTTTCTGACCGTTGTCGCCGTCATCGCCGGGATCATCTATGGCGTGATTTTCGCGCTGGCGAACTTCGTTACCCCGAAATCCCGGGAAATGACGTTCACTGTTCCGGCGGACAAGTTTCTCAGGAAATAGGCTTCGTCAAGAAATGGCCGCTAAGGTTGGTGGATGCGCTCCAGGACCTCAAGCTCGAAGACCTCAGACGCCCAACTGATCAACCTGTTCCTCGACATGCTCGCGGCGGAACAGGGGGCTGGCGACAATACGCTCGATGCCTATCGCCGCGACCTGACGGATTTTTCCGAATTTCTCGGCCCGACCGGCCCGGGCTTTACCGGTGCCGAGACGCAAGCCCTGCGGGACTATCTCGCCGACCTTGACGCCCGCGGCTTTAAATCCTCGAGCGTGGCGCGCCGGCTGTCGGCGATGCGGCACCTGTTTCGTTTCCTCCTGAACGAGCGGATTCGCGGCGACGATCCGGCCGCCATCCTGTCCGGGCCGAAACGCGGCCGCGGTCTGCCGAAAGTGCTGTCGATATCAGATGTCGATCGCCTGCTGACGCGCGCGAAAGCATTGACCGAGGCGGCGGAAGCCTCACCCCCGCAGCGGCTTCGCGCGATGCGGCTTTATTGTCTGCTTGAGGTGCTCTACGCCACCGGCCTGCGCGTCTCGGAACTGGTGGCGCTGCCGCTATCGGCATCGCGCCGCGACATCAGCATGATCGTGGTGCGCGGCAAGGGCAACAAGGAGCGGCTGGTGCCGCTGAACGAGGCGTCGCGCCGGGCGATGGCCGATTATCTCGCGGCAATGGAAGCGATCAAGGATACGAAAAGGACAAATGCTGGCGTCTCGAAATGGCTGTTTCCCTCCTTTGGCGAAAGCGGACATTTGACGCGGCAGCATTTTGCGCGTGACCTCAAGGAACTGGCGGCATCCGCGGGCCTCGCGCCGCGGCTGGTCAGTCCGCATGTGCTGCGTCACGCCTTTGCGAGCCATCTTCTGCACAACGGCGCCGATCTGCGCATCGTGCAAACCCTGCTCGGCCACACCGATATCTCGACGACGCAAATCTATACCCATGTGGTCGAGGAACGGCTCAAGAGCCTGGTGCGCGACCTGCATCCGCTGGCGGAGAAGTAGCAAGGTGTGGTCGTCTCCAGACGTTACGACCCATCTTGACTTCGGCGGCGTCTCACCCGAAACAGCCCGTTCCCGCCACCGCCCAGCTGGCAAAGATGCCGGAATGCGCACTAAATAGCTGAAAACGCGCGCTTTCTTCACGCGAACCCCAAATCCGCTTCGCACGCCTATGTTCGTCCCTATATTGATTTGATGCCGGATCACATGCGCAGCTACCTCGATTTCGAAAAACCCGTCGCCGAACTCGACTCCAAGATCGACGAATTGCGTGTGCTGGCGGCTTCCGGCAGCGACATCGGCGAGGAAATCGCGCGGATCGAGGACAAGGCGGCGCAAGCGCTGAACGATCTCTACGCCAACCTGACGCCGTGGCAGAAAACCCTGGTGGCTCGCCATCCGCAGCGGCCGCATCTGGCCGATTTCATCAACGCGTTGATCTCGGAATTCACGCCGCTGGCGGGCGACCGCAAGTTTGGCGAGGACGAAGCGCTGGTGGGCGGGTTCGGCCGCTTCCGCGGCGAGAGCATCTGCGTGATCGGCCAGGAAAAAGGCGCCTCAACCGAATCCCGCATCAAGCATAATTTCGGAATGGCGCGCCCGGAGGGCTATCGCAAGGCGGTCCGGTTGATGGAGATGGCGGACCGATTCGGCATCCCCGTGCTGTCGATCGTCGATTCCGCCGGCGCCTATCCGGGCATCGGCGCGGAGGAACGCGGACAGGCCGAAGCCATTGCGCGCTCGACCGATGCCTGTCTGTCGCTCGGCGTCCCCAACATCGCGATCATCACCGGCGAGGGGATGTCCGGCGGCGCCATCGCCATCACGACGGCCAACCGCGTGCTGATGTTCGAACACGCGATTTACAGCGTTATCTCGCCGGAGGCCGCCTCCTCGATCCTGTGGCGCGACGGGACCAAGGCGCAGGAAGCCGCGACCAGCATGAAGATCACCGCCCAGGACATGCTGCGTTTTGGCGTGATTGATCAGATTCTGAAGGAGCCGCCCGGTGGCGCCCATCGCGACCCCGCCAGCATGATTGCAACCACGGGTGACGCCATCGCGCAGGCGCTGGACGACCTGCGCAACCTCGATCCCGACGCGGTCCGCAGGCGGCGGCGCCAGAAATTCCTCGATATTGGCCGAAAGTTGGGGTGAATCGCCCCCTTTTGGAAAACGCCGGGGTCGGCGGCCCAAAGCCCGGCTTTCCCAGAATTCGGCCGTTTTGGCCGCAATTAGGCCCAGACAGCGATATTTAAA
Organism: uncultured Alphaproteobacteria bacterium; assembly: GCA_963742085.1. Lineage (GTDB taxonomy): Bacteria > Pseudomonadota > Alphaproteobacteria > Rhizobiales > Xanthobacteraceae > Bradyrhizobium. The sequence goes on from CAVUKM010000016.1 coordinate 70,079, forward strand.
CTATTTTCACCATGCCCAAGGCACTACCTGCCGCACCGCCCCCCTCGGCTTGCGACCAGGGGGCCTTAAGGATAATATTTTATTCAATGGCTTCAGGGCATGGACGCTGTTCTTGGGGTGCGAATTTGCCCATTGGGTGTGGAGCTTTGCATTGATCTTTCGCTCGCTGGTTCGCGCGCTCGCCACATCTGCCGTGCTCGCGGCTGGTGCACTGCTGGCCGGCTGCAACAGCGACGAAATTTCACTCGCCAATAATGCCAAGGCCAACCAGCCCGTTCCGCCAAAACTCCTCGCCGATATGGTGGCGAAGGACATGGACCTGCAGTCGCCGATCCTGGTCCGGCTGTTCAAGCAGGAGGCCGAGCTCGAGGTCTGGAAGCAGGATCGCTCGGGCCGCTTCGCGCTTCTGAAGACCTATCCGATTTGCCGCTGGTCGGGTGACCTCGGACCCAAGGTCCGCGAGGGCGACCGTCAGGCCCCGGAGGGCTTCTATGCGATCACGCCGGGGCAGATGAACCCGCAGTCGTTGTATTACCTTTCGTTCAACACCGGCTACCCGAACGCCTATGACAAGTCGCTCGGACACACCGGCTCGGAACTGATGGTGCACGGCGACTGCTCGTCGCGCGGCTGCTACGCCATGACCGACGAACAGATCGCGGAAATCTATTCGCTGGGGCGGGAATCCTTCTTCGGCGGTCAAAAGTCGTTCCAGTTTCAGGCCTATCCGTTCCGGATGACGCCGCTCAACATGGCCAGGCATCGCAACAACCCGAACATGCCGTTCTGGAAAATGATCAAGGAAGGCTACGATCATTTCGAAGTGACGCGGCAGGAGCCGAAGGTCGATTTCTGCGAGAAGAAATACGTGTTCGATGCGGTGAAGGCGCCGGATGCCAAGCGCGAGCCGGTCTTCGAGGCCTCGGCAAAATGTCCGGCTTATGTGGTCCCGGATGAAGTCGCCGAAGCCGTGCGCGAGAAGCAGGAGGCTGATCACGCCGAGTTCGAAAAACTGGTTGCGCGGGGAACGCCGGTGGCCCAAATCAATACCGGCATCGACGGCGGCATGCACCGGGTGTTCGCCGCCAAGCTGCCCGGCGGCAACACCGGGCTATCGGAAGGCGGTTCGGGCCTGGCGCTGCTCACCCTGGATAAGGCGCCCGGAACCATCCCATCGCACGTCAATCCTCCGCGCGGGCCGGTTACCTCGCCGGATGAGCCGCTGGCGGCGTCGCTGGCGCCCGCGGCTTCGCCCGAGCCTGCGACCCGCGTGGCATCCGCCGCGCCGGCAGCGCAAAATGTCGCATCCCAAAATACCCAATCCGAAGGCTTCTTCTCCAGCCTTGCCCGCAAGGTTGGCCTCGGCGGCACCGCGGACACCACCGCAACCGCGTCCCAGCCCGCGCCGGCCAAGCCAAAGGTCGCCGACGCCAAACCGCCGCGCCCGGAAGCTTCGATCCCGAAGGCCTCCTCGGCACCGAAAACCGATACCAAGCAGGCCGCCGCGCATCCGCCCTTGAAGCCGGCCGTGGCCGATACCGCGGCGGCCGCATCTGCGGCACCCGCGGCGCCCGCAGCCCCCAGCCTGGTCGCCGGTGCGCAGCCGATTGTTTCGGCGAATTCGTTCGAGAGCCGCTTCTCGGCGGCCAAGTAAGCCAGGTCACCACATCATCGCGCCATCGCACCCGTCAACCGGTCCGGTCTTCCGGCCGGCCGCGAGACGGTGCCGTCGTCTTCATCATCCGCTTCAGCGGGTCGGCGGGCAGCGCCGGCGCTGGTCTGGATAAGACCTTGTCGATGCCCTAGTCTCTCCCCGCTGGCACAAAAAGCCGTCGGGCCGCGGACTTTCGTGGCACCAAGAAAAACCTGGGAGGATGATCATGGCTGAGTCGGAATCGGCTGCACTGCATCGCCGTCGATTTCTGAAAGGCGTGGTCATTGCCGGCGGCGCAACCATCGCAACTCCCGCATCCGTTCAGGCGCAGGCTCCGGAGAAGCCCACCGGCAACGCGCCGCCGCCTACCGCAGCCGCAAGGGCAAACGAGCGCGAACACCCGCCGGAGGCCGACCGACTGACGACGGAAAAGACCGGCTCGGACTTCATGGTCGACGTCTGCAAGACGCTCAACCTGGACTACGTGGCCGCCTGTCCGGGTTCTACTTTTCGCGGGCTGCAGGAAAGCTTCATCAACTATGGGCAGAACAAGCGGCCGGAATGGCTGACCTGCCTGCACGAGGAAGTGTCGGTCGGCATGGCGCATGGTTATGCGAAGGTCGCCGGCAAGCCGATGGCGGCGATGGTGCACGGCGCGGTTGGCACCCAGCATGCGGCGATGGCCATCTACAATGCCTATTGCGACCGCGTTCCCATGCTGATTTTTGCGGGCAATCCCGGCGCGGTCGACGAGCGCCGGCCCGGTGTCGAATGGTTCCACAGCGTGCAGGACGGCGCGGCCACCGTGCGAGATTTCGTCAAGTGGGACGATTACCCGATGTCGCTGCAGCATTTTGCCGAATCGACGGTGCGTGGCTATGCGCTGGCCTGCGCGCAACCTCCGGGACCGGTATTCCTCACCGCGGATTCCAAGCTTCAAGAAGGTCCGCTCGATGAGCGCGAGCAGCGCAGGCTCAGGATTCCGCGTCTGGCCACAGCCTCGCAACCCGCGGGCGATGCGAACGCCGTGCGCGAGGCCGCCAAAATGCTGGTTGCGGCCGAAACTCCCGTCATCATTGCGGATCGCTATGCGCGCTCGCAAGCGGCGATGGACGATCTCGTCAGGCTTGCCGAACTCTTGCAGGCCCCCGTGATCGACAACCGCTCGCGCATGAACATGCCGAACACGCATTATCTCTGCCAGTCGGAGCGGGCGGGCGGATTGATCGCGCAAGCCGACTGCATCCTGTCGCTTGAGCCGGTCGATCTCTACGGCCAGCTCAACGTGATGCGCGACCAGCTGGAGCGCACCGAGAACTCGAGGGCCAGGAAGGGCGTGAAGGTCATCAGCATCTCGACCCGCGACTTGCTGGTCCATTCCAATTACCAGGACTTCCAGCGCTACGTCGGTGCCGACATCAACATCACGGCGGATGCCCAAACGACCTTGCCGTTCCTGATCGAAGCCGTGCAGCGCGAAACGGCCTCCGGCGGCAAGAACTTCATCGCGATGCGCGGCGAGAAGATGCGCGAGGCCTATAATGGCTTCGCGGAACGCGCGCGCACGGAGGCGGCGCTGGCATGGGACGCGAGCCCGATTTCCACGGCGCGCATGTATATGGAGCTCTGGGAGCAGCTCAGGAAGGAAGATTGGGCGCTGGTCTCGGACGGCGACTTCTCATCCAGGTGGCCGCATCGCCTGTGGCCGCTTGAAAAACACTATCGCTTCATCGGCGGCTCGGGCGGCTATGGCGTCGGCTATCAGCCGGTTGCCGCGCTCGGGGCGGCGCTCGCGCATCGCGACGTCGGCGGGCGCGTGGTTGTCAGCATCACCGGCGACGGCGAGTTCAACATGGCGCCGCATACGCTGTGGACCGCCGCGCACCACGGCATTCCGTATCTGACGATCATCCATAACAACCGCGCCTATCACCAGGAGGTCATGCACATCCAGCGCATGGCGAACCGGCACAATCGCGGCATCCGGAACGCCCATATCGGCGCGACGATCGACAATCCGAACATCGACTATGCCAGGATCGCGCAAGGTTATGGCGCGGTCGGCATCGGGCCGATCAGCGATCCGAACGATCTCGCCGAGGCTTTCCGCAAGGGCATCGCCGCCGTCAAGGCGGGCCAGCCCGCGCTGATCGACGTCGTCACGCAGCCGCGCTGAGGAAAAGCATGAAATATCTGATATTCACCCTTGCGGGCCTGGCCTCGGCACTCGGCCCGGCATGCGCCCAGCAGGCTCCTGCGCCGGGGGCCAATGTCGCGAACGGCAAGGCGCTCTATCTGCAGGTCGGTTGCTATCAATGCCACGGCCTCGCGGGCCAGGGCGCGCAGATGACCGGCCCACGGGTCTCGCGAACGGAATTTCCGTTCGAGAGCTTTCTCTATCAGCTTCGCCACCCGGCGAATCAGATGCCGCCGTATGAAGCCGCCGTTCTCTCCGATCAGGACGCGGCCGATCTCTACGCCTATGTGCGGCAAATGCCGGCACCGCGCGATCCCAACAGCATCCCTCAGCTCAAAGTGGAGCGTTGAGGGCGCGTGCCCTCACGCATACTTGCCGTGGCAGTGTTTGTATTTCTTGCCTGAGCCGCAGGGACAATCCTCGTTGCGGCCGACCTTGCCCCAGCTCGCCGGGTTTTTCGGATCGCGGTTGGCGGTCGCGGCCGGCACCAGTGAGGCATTGGCGAACGCCATCTCGTCCTCGCCGGTATTGGGATCGAGCTTGTGCACTTCCATCGGCGGCAACGCCGGCTGTTGATCTTCCGGCGGCACGATTTCGACGCGCATCAATTGCGCCGTCACCGCCTCGCGCAGATGCGCGATCATGGCCTCGAACAGGCTGAACGCCTCCGACTTGTACTCCTGCAGCGGATCGCGCTGGCCGTAGCCGCGCAAGCCGATCACCTGGCGCAGATGGTCGAGCATCACCAGATGCTCGCGCCAGAGATGATCCAGCGTCTGCAGCAGGATCGTCTTCTCGACGTAACGCATCACCTCGGCGCCCCATTGCGCGACCTTGGCGGCCATGTGCTCGTCGACGCGGTTCTCGATGCGCGACAACAGCTCCTCGTCGGCGATTCCCTCTTCCTTGGCCCATTGATCGACCGGCAGGTCGATATCGAGCACGCGCTTCAATTCTTCCTTGAGACCGGCCGTGTCCCATTGCTCGGCATAGGCGTGTTCGGGCACATGCTTGGTGACGACATCCTCGACAAAGGCACGGCGCATGTCGGCGACGGTCTCGGCGACGCTTTCGTCCTTCATCAGGTCGACGCGCTGGTCGAAGATCACCTTGCGCTGGTCGTTCTGCACGTTGTCGAATTTCAGGAGGTTCTTGCGGATATCGAAGTTGCGGGCCTCGACCTTCTGCTGCGCCTTTTCCAGCGCCTTGTTGATCCAGGGATGGATGATGGCCTCGCCTTCCTTGAGGCCGAGCCGCGTCAGCATGCTGTCGAGCCGGTCGGACCCGAAGATCCGCATCAGATCGTCTTCCAGCGACAGGAAGAACTTCGAGCGGCCTGGATCGCCCTGGCGCCCGGACCGGCCGCGCAGCTGGTTGTCGATGCGCCGCGATTCATGCCGTTCGGATCCGATGATGTAGAGCCCGCCCGGCTTGATCACGGTCTTCGCCGGTCTCGCGCCCTTGGCGGGTTCGATCTCGATGGTTTCTTCGGCTTTCAGCACGATCTCGCGGAAGCGTTCGACATCGGCCTTGATGCGTTCGATCTTCGCCGCTCTCTCGGCCTCGTCAGTAGTCCCCGCGGTCTCGTGCAGGATGCGCATTTCCAGCGAGCCGCCGAGCTTGATGTCGGTGCCGCGGCCGGCCATGTTGGTCGCGATCGTGATCGCGCCGGGTACGCCCGCTTCCGCGACGATATAGGCTTCCTGCTCGTGGAAGCGCGCATTCAGCACGGCGAACAGCTTGGCCGGCTTGCCCGCGCGCGCCGCCGCATAAAGCTTCTCCATCGCGTTCACGTTGCCGAAATCGATCTGCTTGTAGCCGTGCTTCTTGAGATATTCGGCCAGCACTTCGGATTTTTCGATCGAAGCCGTACCGACCAGCACCGGCTGCAGCCGCGCATTGGCGCGTTCCACCTCGGCCAGGATCGCGGCATATTTCTCGGTCTGGGTGCGATAGACCTCGTCGTCTTCGTCAAGACGCGCCACCGGGACGTTGGTCGGGATTTCCACGACCTCGAGCTTGTAGATGTCGAACAGCTCGTCGGCCTCGGTCGCCGCGGTTCCGGTCATGCCGGACAGCTTTTCGTACATCCTGAAATAGTTCTGGAAGGTAATCGAGGCCAGCGTCTGGTTTTCCGGCTGTACCGTCTGATGTTCCTTGGCTTCCAGCGCCTGGTGCAGGCCCTCCGAATAGCGCCGGCCCGGCATCATGCGGCCGGTGAACTCGTCGATGATGACCACCTCATCGTCGCGGACGATGTAATCCTTGTCGCGGGTGAACAGCGAGTGCGCGCGCAGCGCCTGGTTGATGTGGTGAACGACCGAGACGTTCTCGACGTCGTAGAGTGAATCGCCCTTGAGCAGGCCGGCATCGCGCAGCAACGTTTCGATCTTTTCCATGCCGGCTTCGGTCAGCGTCACCGTGCGCTGCTTCTCGTCGATGTCGTAATCGGTCTTGTCGAGCTTGGGAAAGAAGGTGTCGATGGTGTTGTAGAATTCCGAACGGTCATCAAGCGGCCCGGAAATGATCAACGGCGTGCGCGCCTCATCGATCAGGATCGAGTCGACTTCGTCGACGATAGCGTAGAAGTGCCCGCGCTGGACCATGTCCTCGAGCCGGTATTTCATGTTGTCGCGCAGATAGTCGAAGCCGTATTCGTTGTTGGTGCCGTAGGTGATGTCGCGCGAATAGGCTTCCTTGCGCTCGACGTCGTCGAGGCCATGGACGATGACGCCGGTGGTCATGCCGAGGAAGCCGTAGATCTGCCCCATCCATTCGGAGTCGCGCCGGGCCAGGTAATCGTTGACGGTGACGACGTGGACGCCCTTGCCGGCCAGCGCGTTGAGGTAGACCGCCAGCGTTGCGACCAGCGTCTTGCCTTCGCCGGTCTTCATCTCGGCGATATCGCCTTCGTGCAGCACCATGCCGCCAATCAGCTGGACGTCGAAATGCCGCTGGCCGAGGGTGCGTTTGGCCGCCTCGCGGACGGTCGCGAAGGCCGGCACCAGAATATCGTCGAGGGTCTTGCCTTCGGCGAGTTCCTTGCGGAATTCGGCGGTGCGCGCCTTCAGCGCCTCATCCGAAAGCGCCGATACTTCCGGCTCCAGGGCATTGATGGCATCGACTCGGGCCTGATATCCCTTGATCCGCCGGTCATTGGCGGAACCGAAAAACTTGCGGGCGAGCGCGCCGATCATGCCAAATTCCTGTTTTTGCGCTTCGGCAAAACTGCCGTGACGTGGTCCACCAGGTTGCCTATCAACTCATCGTGACGCATCGCTGGCCGGCCCCAAACCGGGGACCATGCGCCAAATGAGTGGGAATTCAGCAATCCAGGGTTCAACGGCCAAAAACGCAGCGAAAAACGCGCTATCGCCATTGACTTAGGTTCGCCAGAGATATGGCTGGGCCAGAGGCTTGTCAACGCCGCCAGGGCCGCCGTTTTGAAGCCCCTGAAGCGGTTGCGGCACCCCCGAAGCGGGGCCTTCAAGGCGATCATCAGCCCATGGGAACCAGCTAATTCTTAACGGCGCCGAAGCAGGTGTCGGAGGCCGCCGCAACGGCGCACGAGTTTCGAACGAGGGGCCCTCGCCTCCCAACGATTTCATCATTTTGACAGACTTTTCGCGTTGCCAAGGCCCCATGATTGGGCGAGTGTCGCGCGGCCCAAAAAACAGCCCCTGCTGCACCAAACCGCCGCACGGCTTTGAAGATAAGGATTTTCCATGACCATTTCATCAGACGCGAAATTCGGCATGCGCGCCCGCCTCGCCTCCGCCGCCACCGGCTGCCTTGCGATGGTGTTGCTCGCCAGCCTGCCGGCGCGGGCCGAAGAAACCAACCCCGTGCTCGCCAAGGTGAACGGCGCTGAAATCCGCCAGAGCGACCTCAAGCTCGCCGAGGAAGAACTCGGGCCCAGCCTCGCCCAGATGGATCCGGCGACCAAGAAGGAAAACGTGCTGGCCTTCCTGATCGACATGAAGATCGTCGCCAAGGCGGCCGAAGCCAAGAAAATCGAGGACCGCGACGACTTCAAGGCCCGCCTCGCCTTCACACGCAACCGGCTGCTGATGGACAATCTGCTCGCGGTCGAAGGCAAAGCCGCGACCACCGAAGACGCCATGAAGAAGGTCTATGCGGACGCCGCCAAGCAGATCGAGGGCGAGCAGGAAGTTCATGCAAGGCATATCCTGGTCGAGAGCGAGGACGACGCCAAGGCGATCGAGGACGAGCTGAAGAAGGGCGCCGATTTTGCCGAGCTCGCCAAGAAGAAATCCAAGGATCCCGGCGCATCCGATGGCGGCGATCTCGGCTTCTTCACCAAGGATCAGATGGTACCGGAATTCTCCGCCGTCGCCTTCTCCCTCGAGCCCGGCAAGATCTCCGATCCGGTGAAATCGCAGTTCGGCTGGCATGTCATCAAGGTCGAGGAAAAGCGCAACCGCAAGGCGCCCGACTTCGAGCAGGTCAAGAGCCAGATCGAGACCTATGTGACGCGCAAGGCGCAAGCCGAATACGTGGCGAAGCTGCGCGAGACCGCGAAGGTCGAGCGCATGGACCAGCCGAGCGAGGCGGCGGCGAAGGCCGATGCCAAGCCCGCCGAATCCAAGATGGCGCCCGCGAAGAAGTAAGCTTTCTTTCCTTCTCCCCGCCTGCGGGGAGAAGGTGGCGAGCATCTTGCGAGCCGGAAGCGGGGCCGCTTCCCCGAACCCCCTCACCCGACTTTCCCGCTTCGCGAGAAAGTCGGGCTCTCCCCGTAGCCGGAGAGAGGTGATACAGAGCGCTTCCTTTGCCTCGAAGCCGGAAGCCCTCATGTCCTCCTCGATCTCCCCGCTCGCCCCGACCAATGTCCCCGACATGCCCGCGATTTCCGGCGTCAAGCTTGCGACCGCCGCCGCCGGCATCCGCTACAAGGGCCGCACCGACGTGCTGCTCGCGGTCATGGACAAGGGCACGACCGTGGCTGGCGTCCTCACCCAATCGAAGTGCCCGTCGGCGCCCGTGGAATGGTGCCGCGCCAGGCTCGGCCGCGGTAAAGCCCGCGCGCTGGTGGTGAATTCCGGCAACGCCAATGCCTTCACCGGCAAGACCGGACGGCAGGCCACGGCGCTGACGGCCGCGATCGCCGCCAGGGCGCTCGGGTGCCATTCCCATGAGGTGTTTCTCGCCTCCACCGGCGTGATCGGCGAGCCGCTCGATGCGACCAAATTCGACGGCGTGCTCGCCAGCCTTGCCGCGCAGGCCGCATCCGGCGAATGGATGGGCGCGGCGCGCGCGATCATGACCACCGACACCTTTCCGAAAGTGGCAACCGCGACCGTCAAGCTCGGCAAGGCCAGGGTCACGATCAACGGCATGGCCAAGGGCGCCGGCATGATAGCGCCCGACATGGCGACCATGCTGGCCTTCGTGTTCACCGACGCGCCGATCGCGGCGGGCGCGCTGCAATCGCTCCTGAAGGCTGGTGTCGAAGACACCTTCAATGCCGTCACCATCGACGGCGACACCTCGACCTCGGATACGCTGCTCGCTTTCGCCACCGGCACCGCGGCCGCACAGGGCGCGCCAAGGATCAGCCGCGCCGGCGACCCGCGTTTGAAGGCATTCACCAAGGCTTTCCGCGCCGTGCTGGCCGACCTCGCCGAACAGGTGGCGCGCGACGGCGAAGGCGCGCGCAAACTGGTCGAGATCATCGTCGATGGCGCGGTGTCGAAGACTTCCGCGCGAAGGATAGCGATGTCGGTGGCGAATTCGCCGCTGGTGAAAACCGCGATCGCCGGCGAGGACGCCAATTGGGGCCGCGTCGTGATGGCGGTCGGCAAGGCCGGCGAGCCCGCCAACCGCGACAGGCTCTCGATCTCGTTCAACGGCATCCGCGTCGCCAGGAGCGGCGCGCGCGATCCCTCCTATGACGAAGCGGAAGTATCAAACGCGATGAAGCAGCCGAAGATCCAGATCAAGATTGCGCTGGGCCTCGGCAAAGGCCGCGATCGCGTGCTGACCTGCGACCTCACCAAGGAATACGTCGCGATCAATGGCGACTATCGGTCATGAATATCACGACCGGCTGAACCGCCGGCGGTCCCGGTGAGTCCCGTGCCGTTTTGAAAAAAAGGCCCGGCCTTTGCAGCCGGGCCTTCTTCTTGTCTTCAGAAAAGCCAAGCTTATCGCATGACGCGCAGCTTGGAGATTGAGGTGCCGATTTGCGCGAAAGCCGTGGAGATCTGGCTCGCTTGCGTCAGCATGAAGAAGTTGCCGGGGCCGCTGGCGCAATAGGGAAGCACCGGGGATTGGCCAGCACCGTCGGTGTCGATCTGCACGGTATAGATGATGACGCCGGTGGCCTTGATATTATCGCACAAAGATTTCATTCGGGTGTCGACCTGGCTGCTGGTACTGCTGCCATCGCCATACCAGCGGTCAGCCGTGTTCAAGCCGTCGGTGAACAGAATGATAATATGCTGATAGGTCGTGCCCAGGCCCGTAGGCTCGGCCGGCGCGTTAAGCGGTGCCTGCTGCAACAGCGACAACCAACCCCATTGCAGGCCGATGGTCTGGTTGGTGGCGCCGTTAGCCGTCATCGAGTTGATGGTGTTGTTGACATTGGTCCAATTATAGGTGAGCGGCAGTAACGCCGCCGCCGGACAAACCGAGTATTGGTCGGCGTAGAATTCCGTCGCCAGGGAGCTCGGTGCGGTCGAGCTAACGTCATAGCTCTGATCGCGATCTGCTACGCAGCCGTTCCATAGCGAAGTGCTCGGCGAGCCGACACTGTGATTCCATGTGTAGCCGTGGCCAATGCATTGGGCCATGCTGAACCAGGACCAGCTGCTCTGGCTGCAATAAGAGCCGGACCAGTTCTTGTTTTGGGGATCCCAGAGATCCCAGCGCAGCCAGGAGGCGCCGACATTTGACGTGCCGACATTGACGTCGACCGTAAAGGGAACGACGGAGAGGTAGACGTCTCCGGGGTTCTGTGCGAGCGCCGACAACTGCGAGACAAGGCTTTGCGCCGCCGGTTTCAGCGCGGCCATCTTGCCGGACTAACTCATCGATCCCGTATTGTCGAGCACAAGGGCGACACGGAGCAGACTGGCGCCCCAGGTTGCGGTCGAGGCGGTGTTGAAACTCATGGTGGGGAAACCGGCGATCTTCATGAAAGTGGTCGTGATGTTCCCGGATCCGCTGATCCGTACGTTCGAGCCCAAATTCCCGCTGCCCGGCGTGTAGGCTGCGTTGAACGTAACCACCGGAGCCTCGGCATCGGTATAGAGCCCGGTAAAATAGGACTGAGCCTTCGTGTTGACCTGCGCTGCCGTGATCAGGCCTTGCGACAGGTCTTTCGAGACCATCAATGCCGCCGAGTCCATCGCCGCCTGCATCGACGAGCGCGCTCTATTGGCGCGGCTATAGTCGATCGCCGCGCCCATGAAGCTGAGGATGGGCAATAATGCGATGGCAAAGATCACCGCGATATTGCCGCGCTGATCCCTTCGGAAACGGCCAAACAGGCGGAAAGAGCAGGACATGGTTGATGCCTATGCGGATTAAGTCCCGCCAAACCTAGCGGCCACGGATTAATCTCCACTTATTGCGATCGCAGAATTGCGGGCCTAATAGAGTTAACAAGTTCCTTCCGTGGATACTGAAGAATCGTCCGATTTCCTCCCCAGGCACTGGCAGCGCATGGCTGACATCAAATTGACCCTCGTCGTCGCCTGCGCCCTGGTTGACGCCGACAAGCGCGTGCTGATCGCGCAGCGGCCGCAAGGCAAGGCGCTCGCCGGCCTGTGGGAGTTTCCCGGCGGCAAGCTCGAGCCCGGCGAGCGGCCCGAAGCGACGCTGATCCGCGAACTGCATGAGGAAATCGGCATCACCGTGAAGGAGGCTTGCCTTGCGCCGCTTACCTTTGCGAGCCACGCCTATGATGATTTCCACCTGCTGATGCCGCTCTACATCTGCCGGCGCTGGGAAGGCGACGTCATCGCGCGCGAGGGCCAGAGGCTCGCCTGGGTCCGCGCCAATAAATTGCGCGACTACCCGATGCCGCCGGCCGACATTCCACTGATCCCGCACCTGATCGATTTATTGATGTGAGGACCTCATCCTGAGGGTCTGACCGGAAATGCAGCCGGCAAATTAAGGCCTCTAAGGACGTCATTCCGGGGCGATGCAAAGCATCGAACCCGGAATCTCTAGATTCCGGGCCTGGTGCTGCGCACCATCCCGGAATGACGCTCACTACCTGGGCAGCATTTCCAGTCAGGCGGCGTCTCGAAGGATGGGTGGCGTCGGGGCTACATGGTTCGAGACGCGCGCAATAGCGCGCTCCTCGCCATGAGGCCTTCTCCTAGGTCTTCGGCAGCCTCATTACCGCCTCGGCGAGCCCGGCTTTCGCCGATCCCGGCCTGAGCGGCTTCTGCTGGCTTTCATGCGGCGCCCAGCCCGACAGCCAGATCACGTCGAAGGTAGCGCGGATGCGGCCGTCGGCGTCGGCAAAGCGCTCGGCGTATAGCTGCGCCATCCGCAGCATCGTCGCACGCCGGGTCGGCGTGCGACGCCGCTCGAGAAGGATGTTGGTCGCGCCCATGCGCCGCAAATCCTGCATCAATGCGAACGCGCTGTCGTAGCGCACGACGATGCGATCGACGTCGGTGACCGGCAGCGCCAGCCCCGCGCGCTGCAACAGCGCGCCGATATCGCGCAGATCGGCGAACGGCGCAACGTGGGGCGACGCCCCGCCCTCGAGTTCGGCTTCGGCGGCAGCAAAGGATTGCCGCAGTTCCGTCAACGTATCGCCGCCGATCATCGCCGCCAGCAACAGGCCATCGGGTCGCAGCGCGCGGCGGATCTGCGCAAACACGCCGGGAAGGTCATTGATGAATTGAAAGCCGAGGGCGGAGACGACGAGGTCAAGCGATTCCGGCTGAAACGGCAACATTTCCGTGCCGGAGGCCGCCAAGCCGACATGGGTGACAGACTTGAAGCGATCGCGCGCCGGCTTTCCCAGGATTTCGCCTGCACTCCAGATATCCGCGACGTCGGCAAACTCCCGCAACACCGCGTTGAGGCGGTCCTCGAGATCCTCGGCAACGCGGTCGAGCAGGAAGGTGGCTGGCCCTGAGCGTAACGCACGGTTCTGCCGCGTGCGCAGCAGGGCACGGTCAAACAGGCTGGGCGCGGCGGTTGGGTTCAAAACCATGGCAGGTTGGTACGCCGGCCACCCAGAACTGACAATCCGACCACCTTTTTGACCCAAATAGACTCTAAAAAGATACTTTTCAGTACACCCGTTAAAGGCTAGCTTTTTGGGCATGGCCACAGAAAAAGCCGAAACCGACCGTGTTCCGATTACGTTGGCGCTCTCGACCATCACCTATCTCGAAAAACTGGTCAGACAGGGCACCCACGGCACCAGCGTACCCGGCGTCGCAAGGACCTTGATCGAGGAAGGCATTCGCCTCGCGATCAAGGACGGACTGCTTTCGATCCGCGACAACGGCAAGGCGCCCTGAACCATGCTTCGGGGCGCGCAAGACGGGTTCGGGCGACGGCAAGGCCAACGGGATTCGGCAGCAATGACTCTAAACCTGGGATCAGAAAGATGCCCGCCAACGGACCCACCTGGACTTCCGAACGCATCGAACTCCTGAAAAGCCACTTTGCGGCCGGGCTGTCCTGCCGCGAAATTGCCTGCGATATCGGGGTGAGCCGCAACGCCGTGATCGGCAAACTCTCACGCCTCAATCTGACGCGCGAAGCGCGCCCTGGGGTCGTCCGACGCGCCGCGCGAAAGGACAAGGCGAAGGAAAGCCGCGCGAGATCGGTGCCAAGGGCCCAATTCCAGATGCTCCGGAAATTGTACGCGGAGACGCTGCCCGAGGCCTGCGAGACGATCCAGAGCGAACATCGCTGCTCGTTGCTCGAGTTGAGCGAAGAGAAATGCCGCTGGCCGATCAATACCCCCGGCAATGAGGATTTCTGTTTTTGCGGCAATACCCCGATCGAAGGCCTGCCCTATTGCGTGGGCCACACCAGACTTGCCTACCGGCCCGGCTCGCGCCCGCGCGTCGCGCGGGGGTGAGGCTGAATTGGCTGCTTCATAGTTCGGCATATCTGACAATCCAGTCCCCTTGAGCCTCACACGACGCGGCGCTAGCCTCGCAAGCATGGACGCCGAGGCATCACCACCATTCCATTCAATCTCCACCCATTTGCGCGGCGCGCTGAAGGCGTGCGGCGGGGCGTGGTCGCATGCCGCAAAACTCGTGCTCGATATCGCGCTGCCGACGCTGTGTGTGGCCTGCCGCGAACCGGTCGACGGCGAAGGCGTCTGCGCCGAATGCTGGGCCAGATTGTCGTTCATCGCGCCGCCGTTTTGCCCGCGGCTTGGGATTCCCTTTGTTTACGATCCCGGGCCCGAGATGCTTTCGATGGAGGCGATATCCAATCCGCCGGCCTACACGCGGGCCCGCGCCGCGGTGCGCTACGACGATGTGGCGCGCACGCTGGTGCATGCGCTGAAATACCAGGACCGCACCGATCTGGCGCCGGCGATGGGCCGCTGGATGGCGCGGGCGGGACAAGAATTGCTCGACGATGCCGACGTGCTGGTTCCGGTGCCGCTGCACTGGCGGCGGGCGTGGCGCCGCCGCTACAATCAATCCGGCGCGCTGGCGCGCGTCATCGAGCGACAGACGGGCGTCAAGGTCGTGCCCGAGGCGCTCCGCCGCATCCGGCCGACGGAGCAGCAGATCGGCCTGTCGCGGCCGCAACGGGCGACCAACGTCCAGGGCGCGTTCAAGGTCGCCCCGGAGCGGCAATCCCTGATCGCCGGCCGCCGCGTGATCCTGATCGACGATGTCCTGACCTCGGGCGCGACGGTGGACGCCTGCGCGCGGGCGCTGTTGCGCGCCAAGGCTTCTCAGGTCGATGTGCTGGTGTTCGCCCGGGTTGTGGATGGCCACAAAACTCCCATATAATCAGCCATCTCATCGCGATCGTGCGGTGAAAAACATTGGATCACTACTGCTCCTTCGATTCCGAAGTTCGCATCAGAGGGCGCTGCGGTCATTTGCGAACTTCGGAATCGGAGCACCAGAGCGCGTCATGACCGCTGCCATTGAAATCTACACCCGTCCGGGCTGCGGCTATTGCACCGCGGCCAAATCGCTGCTGACCCGCAAGAATGCCGCGTTCACCGAATTCGATGTCGCCGGGGACCCGACGCTTCGCCAGGAAATGTGGAACCGCGCCGGCGCCGGCGCGACATTCCCGCAGATTTTCATCGGGCAAACCCATGTCGGCGGCTGCGACGAGCTGTACGCGCTGGACCGCGCAGGCAAACTCGATGCATTGCTGGCGGGCGAAAAGGCCAATTCATGAGTGCTGACCTCAGTTTCACCGCCGCCATGGTGCAGATGCGCACCGGACTGTTGCCGGAGCCAAGCCTCGAACAGGGCACCAGGCTGATCCGGCAGGCCGCCGCGCAAGGCGCCGATTATGTGCTCACGCCCGAGGTGAGCAACATGATGCAGCTTAACCGCAAGGCGCTGTTCGAACATCTCGCAAGCGAAGAGGATGATCTTTCGCTGAAAGCCTATCGCGCGCTGGCGGCGGAGCTGAAAATCCATCTCCATATCGGCTCGCTGGCGCTGCGCGCCTCGCCCGAGCGGGCGGTCAACCGCTCGTTCCTGATCGGGCCGGATGGTCTGGTGATCGCGAGCTACGACAAGATCCACATGTTCGACATCGATCTGCCCGGCGGCGAGAGCTATCGCGAATCCGCCAATTACCAGCCGGGCGAAACCGCCGTGATCTCGGACCTGCCATGGGGCCGCATCGGGCTGACGATCTGCTATGACGTGCGCTTTCCCGCGCTCTACCGCGCGCTCGCCGAAAGCGGCGCCTCGTTCCTCACCGTGCCGTCCGCTTTCACCAAGAAGACCGGTGAAGCCCACTGGCATACGCTGCTGCGCGCCCGCGCCATCGAAAACGGCTGCTTCGTGTTCGCCGCCGCGCAAGGCGGCATGCATGAGAACAAGCGCGAAACCTATGGACACTCGCTGATCATCGCCCCCTGGGGCGAGATCCTGGCCGAAGGCGGCGTCGAGCCCGGCGTGTTCATGGCGAAGATCGATCCTTCCCAGGTCGAGACCGCGCGCAGGACCGTGCCGTCACTGCAGCATGGAAGACGGTTCGGCATTGCCGATGCCAAATCCGGCCCGGAACATCTGCACCTGGTGCGGGGATCGGCATGATCCACTACAATCTGCGCTGCGAGCGTGGCCACGCATTCGAGAGCTGGTTCCAGAGCTCTTCGGCCTACGAGGCCCAGGAAAAACGCCAGCTGGTAAACTGCCCTACTTGCGGCTCCGCCAGGGTCGAGCGCGCCATCATGGCGCCGCAGATCGTGAGCAAGAAGGGCCGCGAAAGCACGGTTCCCGCGCCTGCGCCCGCCCCCGAAGCCGCAACCCCCGCGTCCACGCCACTGTTGATGGCGCAGGAGCGCGAGCTGCGCGCCAAGCTCAAGGAATTGCGCGAACATATCGTCAAGAACGCCGACAATGTCGGCGAGCGCTTCCCCAACGAGGCCCGCAAGATGCATTACGGCGATATCGAGCATCGCCCGATCTACGGCGAGGCCTCGCCCGATGAAGCGCGCGCGTTGATCGACGAGGGCGTCGAAGTGACGCCGCTGCCGGTCTTGCCGGACGACAGGAATTGACGCGCAGCGTCATTCCGGGGCGATGCGAAGCATCGAGCCCGGAATCTCGAGGTTCCGGGTTCGCTCGCCAAGCTCGCGCCCCGGAACGACGGCTAATTTCCCGACTAAGGTCCTCATGAACCCGGAAACCCTTTCCTCCTGGCAAGTCTGGGCCGTGCTGTCGGCGGTGTTCGCTGCGCTGACCGCGATCTTCGCAAAAATCGGCGTCGAGGATATCAACTCCGACCTCGCGACCTTCATCCGCACCGTCGTCGTGCTGATCAGCTTCGCGCTGATATTGTTTGCGACCGGCCAGTTCACCAATCCCGGGCCGATCTCGCAAAAGAGCTGGATCTTCCTGGTGCTTTCCGGGCTCGGCACCGGCGCCTCCTGGCTATGTTACTTTCGCGCGTTAAAACTCGGGCCGGCGACCCTGGTGGCGCCGATCGACAAATTGAGCGTCGTGCTGGTGGCGCTGTTTGGCGTGGTCTTTCTCGGCGAGCGGCCCTCGCTCAACGGCTGGCTCGGCATTGCGTTGATCGCAGCCGGCGCGGTGCTCATCGCCATCAAGCGTTGACACGCTGATCGGCCAGAGCCAATTCTACGCCGCGACCAGTAGCGCCACCCCGATCACGATCAGAACGATCCCGAAAAGCTCCCGCGCCGAGAGCGGCTGCTTGAACGAATAATACGCCACGCCTTGCGCGAACAATACTTCCACGAGCGCCAGCGTGCGCACATTGGCGGCCGCCGTCAGCGCAAACGCCAGGAACCAGAACTGCGAAGCGAACGCGCCCATGAAGCCCGCCAGGACGGAAGGCCGCCACAATCCGAGGATCGCCTTGAGCACGCCGGGCGCGCGCGCCAAGAGATAGACCGTCAATACCAGCGTCTGCACGAACAGCCCGAACACCAGCGTATAGGTCGCCGCCGTCACGAACGACACGCCCGATATCGTGATGATCGCGCCCCGGAACCCGTTCGCCGAAAGCGCGAACGCCGCCGCCGATACCAGGCCCAGCACCGTCGGCCGCACATCGGCGAAACCTTTCGCGCCTCCGGGCCTTAGAGCAGTGATGACGACGCCGACCGTTGCGACCAGGATCGCGATCACCTTCGCCATGGTGAGATGATCGCCGAGAAAGACGAAACCGAAGATCGCCGTCTGGATTGCCTCGGTTTTGATGTAAGCCGTCGTCACCACAAACGAACGCTCGTTCATCGCCAGCAGCATCAGTCCGGTCGCGACGATCTGGCAGAGCGCGCCGAGCAGAAGCCACGGCCAGAACGCGGGCGTCGGCCACGGCAGCGGGTCTCCGGTCGCGACCAGCACCGCCGCGAAGAACAGAATCGAGAACGGAAAGCCGAACAGGAAGCGGATATTGGTGGCGCCCCAGGTGCCGAGCGGCCCCGTCAATTGCCGCTGCATCGCATTGCGCGCGACCTGCCCCAGCGCCGCGGTGATGGTGAAGGGAATCCAGAGCGTGGCGATGCTGAACATGGGGGCGGGGACAACAGGATCGAAGGAGAGCGCCGAGACGCGACGGCACCGTGAAGGCCGCAGCGCCCCCGGTCAACCCGGGTTATTGCATGCGACGTCCCCACGAGGTCGTCCCTGCGAACGCTGGGACGACAAATGAGTTTAGCTAAACCCCTTCCGCCACCACCATGTAGTTCACGTCCATGTCGGAGGAGAGGCTCCAGCGGTCGGCGAGCGGGCTGTAGACCACCCCGGCCTGCTCGGTGATCGCCAACCTGTTGTCATGCAGATGATGCGCGAGTTCGTCGGGGGTGACGAACTTGTCCCATTGATGGGTACCGCGCGGCAGCCAGCGCAGGATGTATTCCGCGCCGACGATGGCGAGCGCAAAGCTCTTCCAGTTGCGATTCAGCGTCGAAATCACCATCAACCCGCCCGGCTTCAGCATCGCCGCGCAACGATTGAGGAACACACCGACATCGCTGACATGCTCGACCACTTCCATCGCCAGCACGATGTCGAAACGCTCGCGCACGTCCATCTCCTCGACCGTGGTGCAGCGATAGTCGATCGATAAATGACCCTTGTCTGCGTGCAGTTTTGCCGCCGCTATATTGCTGGCAGACGGATCGACGCCGATCACCTGCGCGCCAAGCCGTGTAAACGGCTCGCACAACAGGCCGGCGCCGCAGCCGATATCAAGGATGCGCAGGCCGGAGAGGCAATTCAGGCTCTTGACGTTGCGCTCGAACTTGCGACAGGCGGCGTCGCGGATATAGGTCAGCCGCAGCGGATTGATCTTGTGCAGCGGCGCCATCTTACCCTTGGGGTCCCACCACTGCTCCGACAGCCTTGAGAATTTCGCGATCTCGGCGGGATCGACGGTGGAGGCGGCGGCCTTGGGAGAGTCCGCGGGAAAATTCTGTTGCATGGCCATGGCTGCGCGCCGCTCCTATCGCGCGGTGATGAAATTGCGAAACGCCAGTGGCGAAGCGATGGTCGCGATGGTTTCCCTGCCTTCGCCGACGCCCTGGATCGTCACGTCGCCGTAGTTGAGGATACGGCCGAGAATGCTCTGGTCGACGTCGACACTTTCGACCTTGTCGAGGCTCATCTCGAAGGTGCGGCGCTTGATGAACCCGGCCTTGTGGATGACGCGAAGATTGGTGACGTCGGTCTCGGTGGTCCAGCGATGGAACCAGGCGATCCCGCTCCAGTACAGCCCCGCGACGGCCACCACGGCGGAGGCCGACAGGCACAAAAGAACGATGCCTTCGGTAATGGTCGAACGCGACAGCACGAGGAGGACGAGGGCGACAACCCAGGCGGCGATGGCCCGCCAGTAGAATATCCAGTGCACGTTGGTCGAATACAGCACCTTCTCACCCGGCTGCAGGATCTCGTCGATATAGCGCCCCATGCATTCAGTCCCAATTACCCCGAAAACCGTGTCCCGCGCCGTTTCGGGGATAGCCGAAACCCGGTTGCTTGCTCCCAACCGCGCCGCTATGTATACGCGCCTTTTGGGCCGCGCGCTTCCAGTTTTGCGTGCCGGTCACGTAATCCTCACAGGGGAATGCACCAGTCGTCATGGGCCGTCTCGTGATGAAATTCGGCGGCACATCCGTCGCCAATATCGATCGTATCCGCAACGTCGCGCGTCACGTGAAGCGCGAGGTCGATGCCGGCCATGACGTCGCCGTGGTGGTCTCCGCCATGGCCGGAAAAACCAACGAACTGGTGGATTGGTGCCGCGAGGCCTCGGCCATGCATGACGCGCGTGAATATGACGCCGTGGTGGCTTCCGGCGAGCAGGTCACGGCGGGGTTGCTGGCGATCGCGCTGCAGGCCATCGGCATTCAGGCGCGCTCCTGGCAGGGCTGGCAGATCCCGATCAAGACCAGCGACGCCCACGCCTCCGCGCGGATTCTCGACATCGATGGCACCGGGCTGATCAACCGGTTCAAGGAACGCAAGGAAGTCGCCGTCATCGCCGGCTTCCAGGGCATCAATCCGCAAACCAACCAAATCACCACGCTGGGGCGCGGGGGGTCCGACACCTCGGCGGTGGCGGTCGCGGCCGCCATTCATGCCGACCGCTGCGACATCTATACCGATGTCGACGGCGTCTATACCACTGACCCGCGGGTGGTTCCCAAGGCGCGCCGGCTCGACAAAATCGCCTTCGAGGACATGCTGGAACTCGCTTCCCAGGGCGCCAAGGTCTTGCAGGTGCGCTCGGTGGAACTCGGCATGGTGCACAACATGCCAGTGTTCGTCCGATCCAGCTTCGACAAGCCCGAAGATATCGACCCGCACGGCACCCCGCCGGGCACGCTGATCTGCAGCGAGGAGGAAATCATGGAAAGCCACGTCGTCACCGGAATAGCCTTTTCCAAGGACGAAGCGCAGATTTCCGTCCGCCAGATCGAGGACAAGCCGGGCGTCGCCGCAGCGATCTTCGGCCCGCTCGCGGAGGCCAATATCAACGTCGACATGATCGTGCAGAACGTCTCGGAGGACGGCAAGACCACCGATCTCACCTTCACGGTGCCCGCTTCCGATTATGCCCGCGCCCGCGATACCATCGCCTCGGCCAAGGCCAGGATCGGTTATGCCCGGCTCGACAGCGCCACCGACGTGGCGAAAGTCTCGGTGATCGGCAGTGGCATGCGCAGCCATGCCGGCGTCGCCGCGAAGGCGTTCGCCGCCCTTGCCGCGCGCAATATCAACATCCGGGCGATTACCACCTCGGAGATCAAATTTTCGGTGCTGATCGACACCGCTTATACCGAACTCGCCGTGCGCACCCTGCACACGCTCTACGGGCTCGATCAGGTTTAGAATTATTTTTTCTTAGCTACTGCAACATCGGATCTGACGCATCCGTGTGAGCCTTGGCAGGCGTTTTGCTTGGCAAAACAAGCCTCAATTCGCTATACGGCCTGATGGGTGAGCCACCGCAAACTGTGCGACAGTTCAGGCAATCCTGATTCGGCCGGTATCCCGGGCTTGCGGCGTCGTCGAACGACTAAATTTGTTGTTTTTTGTTTCTACTGCCAGTTGCCGGCCACCCGCCGGGCTGGTTTCACGGGGAGGAATTGAGCACATGCGAAGCGCGTCGGGGGGCCCCCGCGTCTTGCTGAGACGGCTTCGCGAAACCATGGCGGAGCAGGTCAGCGCCCAGGAACGATTGGACAAGATCGTGGTGCTGATCGCCGCCAACATGGTGGCCGAGGTCTGCTCCGTCTATGTGCTGCGCATCGACAACACGCTGGAACTCTACGCCACCGAAGGCCTCAATCGCGACGCGGTGCACCGAACCGTCCTGAGCGCGCATGAGGGCCTCGTCGGTCTGGTAGCGAGCGAGGCGACGCCGCTCAATCTGAACGATGCGCAAAGCCATCCGGCGTTCTCGTTCCGCCCGGAGACCGGCGAAGAAATCTACCACTCCTTCCTCGGCGTTCCGGTTCTGCGCGCCGGCAATACGCTCGGCGTACTGGTGGTGCAGAACCGCGCCAAGCGCACCTATGTCGAGGAAGAGGTCGAGGCGCTGCAGACCACCGCGATGGTGCTGGCGGAGATGATCGCCTCGGGCGAGTTATCGGCGCTGGCGCAGCCCGGCGCCGAACCCGCCGCGCGGCATTCGCTGCACAAGACCGGCGCCATCCTTTCCGACGGCATCGCGCTGGGCCATGTCGTGCTGCATGAACCGCGCGTCGTCATCACCAATTACATCGCCGAAGACCTCCCCAAGGAGATCAAGCGTCTCGACGCGGCGTTGGCCAAATTGCGCGCCGACCTCGACCGCATGCTGGAGCGCGGCGACGTCGCCGACGGCGGCGAGCATCGCGACGTGCTGGAAGCCTACCGGATGTTCGCCAATGACCACGGCTGGTCGCACAAGCTGCACGAGGCGGTCGCCACCGGCCTCACCGCGGAGGCCGCCGTCGAGCGTGTGCAGTCCGATACCCGCGCGCGCATGCTGCGCTCCACCGACCCTTACCTGCGCGACCGCCTGCATGACCTCGAGGATCTCGGTCACCGGCTGATGCGGCAATTGGTCGGGCAGGATCACGCGCCCTCCCGGGAGCAGCTGCCCGACAACGCCATCCTGATCGCGCGCGCGATGGGGCCTGCGGCCCTGCTCGACTACGACCGCAAGCGCCTGCGCGGGCTGGTGCTGGAGGAAGGCACCGCCAATTCCCATGTCTCGATCGTGGCGCGCGCGCTTGGCATCCCTGCGGTCGGCGAAGTGCCGAATGCGCCGGGGATCGCCGATCCCGGCGATGCCATCATCGTCGACGGCACATCGGGCTCGATCTACGTCCGTCCCTCGGCGGAGATCGAGCAGGCCTATGCGGAGCGGGTACGATTCCGCGCGCGCCGGCAGGCACAATATTCGGCGCTGCGCGACAAGCCCTGCGTCACCAAGGACGGCCAGCCCATCGAATTGATGATCAATGCCGGCCTGACCATCGATCTGCCCCATATCGACGACACCGGCAGCGCCGGGATCGGCCTGTTCCGGACCGAACTTCAGTTCATGGTCGGCCAGAGCCTGCCGCGCACCAGCGATCAGCTGGCGCTTTACCGCACCGTGCTGGATGCCGCGGGCCCCAAGCCGGTGACGTTCCGGACGCTCGACATCGGCGGCGACAAGGCGCTGCCCTATATGGAGTCCGTGATCGAGGAAAACCCGGCGCTCGGCTGGCGCGCGATCCGGCTCGGGCTCGACCGGCCCGGCCTGTTGCGCGGCCAGATCCGCGCGCTGCTGCGGGCCGGCGGCGGACGCGCGCTGCGCATCATGTTTCCGATGATCACCGAAGTCGGGGAATTCGATTCCGCCAAGGCGATCGTGGAGCGCGAACTGACCTATCTGCGTCAGCACGGCCATCCGCTTCCGGAGCGCATCGACGTTGGCACCATGGTGGAGGTGCCGGCGCTGCTTTATCAGCTCGATGAACTCTTGAAGCGGGTCGATTTCGTTTCGGTGGGATCCAACGACCTGTTTCAGTTCCTGTTCGCGGTCGATCGCGGCAACGCCAAGGTTTCCGAACGGTTCGACATCATGTCCGCCCCTATCCTGCGGGCGCTGCGCGAGATCGTGCAAAAGGCGAATGCGGCGAAAAAATCCGCATCCCTGTGCGGCGAGATGGCGTCAAAGCCGATCGGCGCGCTGGCGCTGATCGCGCTCGGCTACCGGTCGCTGTCGCTATCGGCGACCGGGCACGGTCCGGTCAAGGCGATGATCCTCGACCTCGACGCCAGAAAGGCCGAAGCTGTCATGATGCCGCTGCTCGAGGCGCCGTCCGGCAGCGTGTCGATCCGGCAAAAGCTGACCGAATTCGCCGAGACCGAAGGGCTGTCGTTGTAGCGGGCGCGGCCCCGCATAACGCTCCCACGCCCTTGATAATCTGACGCGCATTCTGATTTACGAAACCGGTATCCACTTTTGTTGAATGCGCGTGTATTCGAGACCAAACCATGTCGATGCTCCCCGAAGCCAAACTTGATATTCTGCTGGCGCACCACGCTTCCCTTGAGGCCCAACTGCTGGGCCAGGTGAGCTCGGAAGATTACGTGCGGATCACGCGGGAGCTCGCCGAGCTCAATCCGCTGATCGACGCCGTAAAAGCCTACCGCGCCGCCAATGCCGAGATCGCCGGGATCGACGCGCTTATCGCCGACCCCGCGACCGAGTCCGAAATGCGCGCGATGGCGGAAGCCGAGCGCGAAACGCTCGGCGCGCGCAGCGTCGAACTGGCGCAGCAGATCCGGGTCGCGCTGTTGCCCAAGGATGCGATGGACGATCGCAACGTCGTGCTGGAAATCCGCGCCGGCACCGGCGGCGATGAAGCCGCGCTTTTTGCCGGCGACCTGTTCCGGATGTATGAGCGTTTCGCCGCCTTGCAGGGCTGGAAGGTCGAGGTGATCTCGATGAGCGAAGGCACCATGGGCGGCTTCAAGGAGATCATTGCCGAAGTGCGGGGCCGCGGCGCATTCGCCAAGCTGAAATTCGAATCCGGCGTGCACCGGGTGCAGCGCGTGCCTGATACCGAAACGCAGGGCCGCATTCACACCTCGGCGGCGACGGTGGCGGTGCTGCCGGAGGTCGAGGATGTCGATGTCGACATCAAGCCGGATGATCTGCGGATCGAAACCATGCGCGCGCAGGGCGCCGGAGGCCAGCACGTCAACAAGACCGAATCCGCGATTCGCATCACTCACATCCCGACCGGCATCGTCGTGATGATGCAGGACAGCCGGTCGCAGCACAAGAACCGCGCCTCGGCGATGAACATCCTGCGCTCGCGGATCTACGACGCCGAACGTCAGCGCATCGACGCGGCACGCTCGGCGGACCGCCGCGAGAAGGTCGGCTCCGGCGACAGAAGCGAGCGCATCCGCACCTATAATTTTCCGCAAGGCCGCGTCACCGATCACCGCATCAACCTGACGCTCTACAAGCTCCCGCAGGTGATCGCCGGCGAAAGCTTGAGCGAGTTGGTCGACGCGCTGACGACGGAGCACCAGGCAGCGCAACTCGCCGCCCAGGGCGCCGCGGCGTGAAGGCCGACGAATCTTTCGCCGGACAGACCGTCGAAGCGGCGCGGCGCGCGCTGGCCGCGCGGTTTCGGACGCAGGCCGTCGACTCGGCCGAACTCGACGCGCGGATGCTGGTCGGCGCGGCGCTGGGTCTCGACCTCACCGGGCTGATCGCCGCGGCGGCGCGGCCGGTCACTCAGGACGAAGCGAACCGTCTTGAGGATTTCGCGCGGCGGCGCCTCGCGGGAGAACCCGTCGCGCGCATTCTCGGATTCAAGGAGTTCTGGGGCTTGCCCCTGCAACTCTCACCCGCAACGCTGGTACCGCGGCCCGATACCGAAACGGTGGTCGAACTGGCCCTCGAAATGTGGCGGGCCGGGCGCCACCCTGATCGCCGGCTTGCCATCGCCGATATCGGCACCGGCACAGGCGCGATCCTGTTGGCGCTGCTGTCCGAATTGCCGGAAGCCTGCGGTGTCGGCACCGACATCAGTCTGGCAGCGTTGCGGACCGCAGACCGCAATGCCGCTCGTCTTGGCTTCGGCCCACGCGCGGCTTTCGTCGCCTGCGACTATGCGGCGGCGCTGTCAGGTGACTTCGATCTGATCGTGTCGAACCCGCCCTATATCCGCTCGACGGAAATCGCCGGCCTCGCCAACGAGGTACGCGCCTATGACCCGCCTGGTGCACTGGACGGCGGCGACGATGGTCTTGACGCCTACCGTGCCCTTATTCCGCAGGCAGCCCACCTGCTGGCACCGCGCGGCATACTCGTCGTGGAAGCCGGACTTGGCCAAAGCGGCCAAATCCAGGAATTGATGACGGCGGCGGGGTTAACGGTCGAACGGCCCCCCATGGCCGATCTGGCCGGTATCCCGAGGGCGGTCGCGGGCCGGAAAATGCCCCGATAAAGCCCAATTAGAACGCAAAAAAACCACTTGGAATATTCCCCGGGAGCGACTACGTTCAATTTATAACATCGGTCCAGGGTTGCTGGCCCCGTAAACGCTACGGGTGGAGGCCAGAGTTCTCAAAGCGAGAGCCCGCCCCGAGTGAAAGGTTCCAAAACGCAGGTCGAATTGAGCGCGATGGCTTTAGATAGCTGCGCCGCTTGCGACCGCAAAGCGAACGAAAGCCTGATTTTGCGCTTGAAAACTCACGCGAGAAACCTGTGCTTGTTTTGGCAGGCGGAATGATTTGATGCGACCGGCGGCGCACGCCGGGCTGGTGGGGAACGCGTCTTTGTTGAGTGCGACGTACGGCAAATCTGAGTGGAATTGAGTGGCGCTTTCAATTCGGCGCGCGGAACGCGCGCCGGGCCGGTCGACCACGACTCGGGCGACGATGACCAAGGCAATCCAAAACTAGTAACTTCAGGGCTGGAATAAAGGCGAGACATGAGAAACGGTCAAAACAAGCAGCGGATGCGTAACCGGAACAACAGCAATAGAAACGACGGCAACCGGCGCGGCCAAAACCCGATGACCCGGGTGTTCGAGTCCAACGGGCCCGACATCAAGATCCGCGGCACCGCGTCTCACGTCGCGGAAAAATACGTGCAGCTGGCACGCGACGCGCGCTCTTCCGGCGATCCGGTCGCAGCCGAGAATTACTATCAGCATGCCGAACATTATTTCCGGCTGATCGCCGCCGCCCAGGAACAATTCCGTCAGAACCAGCCGCAGCCGCGCACCGAAAATGAAATGGCTTCGGAGGACGGTGACGACGGCGAAAGCTTTTCGAATTTCGGCCAGGAGCCCGGATTCGTCCCGGTGCAGCAGCAGCCGTTCGTGCCGCGCGACAACAATCCGCGCGACCATCAGCGCGACGGACAACCCTACCAGCCGCGCGACCAGCATCAGCCTCGCGAAAACCCTGGCCAGCGTGAGCATCGTCCGCAGCCGCAGTTTCAACCGCAGCAGCCTCAGCCGCAGCCGGTGATCTCCGACAACGCCAGCGTCGACCGTCTGCCGTCGTTCATCACCGGACCGCAGCCGCAGATCAATGGCGGCCCGGGTGGTTTCGAGGGCAATGGCGGCGATCGCGGGGAACGTTTCCCATCGCGACGCCGTCGCCGGCCGCACGGCCCGCGCCCCGAAGGCATGGCCGCGCCCGCCGCACCCAGCGACGACTTCAATCCCGGGAATGAGTAGGCCGCTCTGGACTTTCTGCAATGGCCGCGCAGGCGGAACCCCGGCGTGAGCGCGTTTGCGCTCATCGCGGCGTTCGAGCCTTGCGATTAGCAAGCGTTGCGATTTGCGAACCCTGCGATTTGGCTGACGGCTTCGGCTTCAATTAACGATGATGGTCATGGGTCCCTGCTTCGCAGGGACGACATCTACCCATCATCGCGCTGGAATGACGACGGCACCAGCACCGGCGGCAGCGCCGGAATCAGCCGCGTGCGTTCGCGGTGCGCCGGGATCGCGCGATAGACCTGTTTGGTGGCCTCCACGATGTGAACCCCCGCGAATGGCAGCGACAGCGCCGCGCCGACCCGCTCCCATGCCATCGCCGAGCGCAGGAACCAGCCGCCGGCGACCGGCGGCATGAACAGGGCCTCGCCCCATCCGGTCGGCGTGAACCAGGTCTGCCGCAGCAATTGCGTGATCTGCGAGCGCGAATAGGGCCGGCCATGGCCGAACGGCGTGTTGTCGGTGCGTGTCCAGACCCCGCGCCGGTTCGGAATGATCGCCATCATGCGGCCGGACGGCGCCAGCACCCGCCATACCTCGCGCAACAGCCCTTCCGGATCGTCGGACATTTCCAGCGCATGAACCAGCAGGATGCGGTCGACCGCGGCATCCGGCAGCGGCAGTGAAAATTCATCGACCAGGGTAGCCAGCGTCGGCCGCGCCGTCGGCCACTTCAGTACGCCCTGCGCGGCCGGCATGAAGGCGATGCAGCGCTCGGAATCCTCGCGAAACAGACCGAGATAGGGCGTGGGATAGCCAAGGCCGAGTACCCGTTGACCCCCGGCATTCGGCCAGCGCGCATGGATGCCGCGATTGATCAGCCGCCGCGCCACAATGCCGAGGCGCCGCGAATAGAAATCCCTGAGATCGATCACGTCGATGGTCATGGGACCAATCTAACACGACGCCTTTCCGATATGCGCGCCGAATAACGCATTGCTCATTCGACGTTAACGCCATATTTCAAGCCTATATAGGGCGTGCGCCTTACCGAATCGACGGAGATATCATGGCTGCCGAAGTTCGCCTGTTCCCCTGCCTGACCGATAATTTCGGCTATCTGATTCACGATCCCGAAACCAAGGCGACCGCCTCGATCGATGCGCCGGAAGCGGCTCCCATCATCAAGGCGCTCGAGCGCGAGGGCTGGACGCTTACCGATATTCTCATCACCCATCATCACCACGACCATGTCGGCGGCGTCGCCGAGTTGAAACAGAAGTATAAATGCCGCGTGGTCGCCCCCCGCGACAAATCCACCGGGATCGCCAATGTCGACCTTCGCGCCGGCCAGGGCGACGTCGTGAAGGTGGGGAACCTGCTGGCGCGGGTGCTGGAAACGCCGGGTCACACCCTCGACCACGTCAGCTATGTCTTCGACGACGAAAAGACGCTGTTTGCCGCCGACACGCTGTTCTCGATCGGTTGCGGACGGGTGTTCGAGGGCACCTATCCGATGATGTGGGATTCGCTGCTCAAGCTGCGGGCGCTACCCGACGATTTCAAGCTCTATTGCGGCCATGAATATACCGCCGCCAATATCAAATTCGCGCTGACCATCGAACCGGACAATGCCGCGCTGAAGGCGCGCGCCGAGGAAGTGACGCGACTGCGCGCGGCGAACAAACCGACGGTTCCGACCCTGCTCGGCGAAGAAAAAAGAGCAAATGTGTTTCTGCGCGCCGACGAGCCGTCGGTCGCGGCCAGCGTGCGGATGAAGGGCAAGAGCGCGGCCGAAGTTTTCGGCGAACTGCGCGAACGCAAGAACAAATCCTGATGGCCAGGATACCCTCCGCTGCCGATATCATCGCGCGACTTGAATTGAAGCCGCATCCGGAAGGCGGCCATTATCGCGAGACGTTTCGCGATGTCCGGCTCGACGCAACCGGACGCACGCGCTCTACCGCGATCTATTTTCTGCTTTCCCGCGGCGAGCGCTCGCATTGGCACCGCATCGACGCGGCCGAGGTCTGGCACTATTACGCCGGCCACCCCCTGACCTTGCAGATTGCCGATGACACGGGAACGCGCAGCATCAGGCTTGGTCCTGATCTGGCTGCCAGTGAAGTACCGCAGGCGATCGTGCCGGCGCTGGCCTGGCAGGCGGCGGAAAGTGCGGGCGACTGGACGCTGGTCGGTTGCACCGTCGCGCCGGGATTTGAATTTGCGACGTTTGAACTGGCGTCGAAGGGATGGGCACCGACGGATTAAGCGCTTCAGCGCTTCCGGAACATATCCCTCGCCGCGATCAGTCCGCCGCCGGCGATCAGCACCGCGGCGACCGCGATGTTGGCGCTTGGTTTCGCAAAGCCGGCCAGAATCAAGAATGACGTCGAAAGCAGCGGCGTCGCATAGGACGCGGCCCCGAGCACGCGGATGTCGCCGCGCTTCATGCCGACATCCCAGGCGTAGAACGCGGCGCCGACCGGCCCGACGCCGAGTGCCGTGACCGCCAGCCATTGGGCTGACGTTTCGGGCCACACGGTGCCCTCGACCAAGCCGTGAACGAGAGCCGCAAGCAGCGCGGTGGCGAGGCAAAACCCCGCCACCGCATCGGTCGGCACCGATTTGAGCTTGCGCGACATCACCGAATAGGCCGCCCAGACGAAGGCGGCTACGAACGCCGCGAGCAGGCCGGGCAGCTGACCCGGCGCAAAATCGCTCGCGCCGTTGCCGGCAAACAGCAGCACCGTTCCGGCAAGCCCCAGCAGCGCGCCGATGATGTGGTGCGGCGCCAGCCGCTCGCCCGGGAGTACCGACGAAAACAGCACGATCAACAGCGGCCAGAGATAGTTCAGGAGTCCGGCTTCCGCGGGGGGCGCCAAGCGCAATGCGAGGAAATAAAGCGCGTGATAGCCGAACAGCCCGCCGACCCCGACGATCCACGCCAGCGGCTCCTGCCGCAACGCCCGAATCGCGCCGGGTCGTCCGATCCAGGTCAGCGATCCGACCAGCGCGCCGATCGCGAACGTCATCGCGGCCAGTTGGAAAGCGGGGATTTTTCCAGTCGCCACCGTCAGCACGGCCAATAGCGACCACATCAGGATCGCGGTCAGTCCGATCAGGGTAGCGGTGCGCGGGGTCATGAGGCCGTCATTGCGAGCCACGGGTCGCGCGAAATGCGCGCCCGATGATAAGCAATCCATCCGTCTTAGTAGCGAAACTGGATTGCTTCGTCGCTAACTCTCCTCGCAACGACGTGGAAGCCAATCAAACCATATATTGTCCGCCATTGATCGAGAGCGTCGAGCCGGTAATGGCTCCCGCCTCGTCGGCGGCAAGAAAAACCACGGCGCGGGCGATCTCGTCGGGCTCGCCCAGCCGGTTGATCGGGATCAGCGGCAGGATGCTCTTCTCCAGGACTTCCTTCGGCACCGCCTGCACCATCTCGGTGTTGATATAACCGGGACAGATCGCATTCACGGTGATGCCGCCCTTGGCATTCTCGAGCGCGAGCGCCTTGGTGAATCCGATGTCGCCGGCCTTCGCCGCCGAATAATTCACCTGCCCGAACTGGCCCTTCTGGCCGTTGATCGAGGAAATGTTGACGATGCGGCCGAACTTTCGCGCGCGCATGCCCTCGATCACCTGACGCGTCATGTTGAACAGCGAACCGAGATTGGTGTTGATCACCGCGTTCCACTGCTCAAGCGTCATCTTGTGGAACGCGCCGTCCCGGGTGATGCCGGCATTGTTG
Organism: uncultured Alphaproteobacteria bacterium; assembly: GCA_963742085.1. Classification (GTDB taxonomy): domain Bacteria; phylum Pseudomonadota; class Alphaproteobacteria; order Rhizobiales; family Xanthobacteraceae; genus Bradyrhizobium. Next base: position 100,557 of record CAVUKM010000016.1, read on the forward strand.
ACGAGGACTTCGACCGGACCGAGATCGGCCTCGACCTGTTTGACCCCGGCGGCGCAGGCGTCGAACGAACTGACGTCCCACTTGTAGACGGGGATGCCGGTATCGGCCCTGAATTTCTCGGCCGCCGCGTCGTTGCCGGCGTAGCTGGCCGCAACCTTGTAGCCGGCGGCCTTCAGCGCCTTGCTGATCGACGCCCCAATGCCCCGCGTTCCCCCCGTTACCAGTGCAACACGTGCCATGTCCGAATCCTTCCCTCGGCTTTTTTGAACCCGCTCCTTGTTAGCTTCGAATTAAGCGGGCGATTTGACGAACATCAAGAACGAAACGCCCGGCGCGAGCCGGGCGTTTCTTATTAACTTCTCACTGTGCAGTTGCGAGCTGATCTTTTCATCATTCCCCGCATTTGGCTGCTGCTTGTTTAGTCGCGTGCGATGCACATCGCGATGCCCATCCCGCCGCCGATACACAGCGTGGCGAGCCCCTTCTTGGCGTCGCGCTTCTGCATTTCGTGCAGCAGCGTCACCAGCACGCGTGCGCCGGAGGCGCCGACGGGATGACCGATGGCGATCGCGCCGCCATTGACGTTGACCTTGGAAGTATCCCAGCCGAGGTCCTTGTTGACCGCGCAGGCCTGCGCCGCGAAGGCTTCGTTGGCCTCGATCAAATCGAGATCGCCGATGCTCCAGCCGGCCTTCTTCAGCGCGGAGCGCGAGGCCGGGATCGGCCCGGTGCCCATGATTTTCGGATCGACGCCGGCCTGGCCCCACGACACGATGCGCGCCAGCACCTTCTTGCCCTCCTTGGCCGCCTGCTTGGCGGTCATCAGAACCACCGCGGCCGCGCCATCGTTGATGCCCGAAGCGCTGCCGGCGGTAACCGTGCCGTCTTTCTCGAAGGCCGGCCTGAGCTTGGCCATCGCGTCGAGCGTTGCGCCGTGACGCGGATATTCGTCGGTATCCACGACGATATCACCCTTGCGGGACTTGATGGTGACTGGGACGATCTCGTCCTTGAACCTGCCCGCCTTTTGCGCGGCCTCGGCCTTGTTCTGCGAATGAACCGCGAACTCGTCCTGCTGGGCGCGCGTGATCTGATATTGCCGGGCGACGTTCTCGGCGGTGTTGCCCATGTGATAGCCGTTGAAGGCGTCCCACAGCCCGTCCTTGATCATGGTGTCGACGAATTCCACCGGGCCCATCTTCACGCCGCCGCGCAGGTACTGCGCGTGCGGGGCCATGCTCATGGATTCCTGACCGCCCGCGACGACGATTTCGGAATCGCCGTTGAGCAGGGCCTGATAGCCGAGCGCCACGGTGCGCAGGCCCGAACCGCATAATTGATTGACGCCCCAGGCCGGGCTCTCCACCGGGATACCCGCAGCAATCGAGGCCTGACGGGCCGGGTTCTGGCCTTGGGCGGCGGTCAGGATCTGACCCATGATCACCTCGGAGACGCGGCCGGGCTCGATGCCTGCCCGCTCCAGCGCGGCCTTGATGGCGACGGCGCCGAGATCATGGGCCGGCATGGTGGCGAACGCACCGTTGAAACTTCCGACCGGGGTGCGGGCGGCGCTGACGATGACGACATCGTCTGACATGGACATCTCCTGAGTTTGAGTTGTTGGGCCTTGAGGCCTTGGGCGGCGGGCGGCCGGATGGCAGGCCAGTCTCGGCCTCATCCTGTTAACGTCATTGAGGCATGTCAATTGGCCGGAGAGTGAAATCTGCCGCGGTGCATTCAATTCGTGCCTGGGGCATTTTCAGGCAGGGTGGAAGCCGGTTTGCCGTTAGAAAATGCCCCGTTTATAATGATGGCGCGTGGTCTGATCGCAAAACCGGTCCCACTTTGGCGGACCACGCGCTGCAGTTTCCTGAGCCGTGCCTATGCTTTGGAATTAACCGTGCCGCACAAAACGGTAGCCGAACCGCATTGAAAATGCTTACCTTTGCTGCGATGCGTTGCTCGTCATCCCCACGGCCAGGCCGTCGGGTTCCCGTCCTCGGTGTGCATATGTGAGCCCATGGCGAAATCAGACCAACCCACGACGATCAAGAAATACGCAAATCGACGGCTCTATAATACCGGCACCAGCACCTATGTGACGCTCGAGGATCTCGCGGCGATGGTGAAGGAGGGCGAGGATTTCCTCGTCTACGATGCCAAGACCGGCGACGATATTACCCGTTCGGTTCTGGCGCAGATCATTTTCGAACAGGAAAACAAGGCCGGCCAGAATCTGCTGCCGACCACCTTCCTGCGGCAGTTGATCCGATTCTACGGCGACAGCATGCAGATGGTGGTGCCGAGATATCTCGAACAATCGATCGACACGCTGACGCGCGAGCAGGAAAAATTCCGCAAGCAGCTCACCAACACGTTCAGCGGGACGCCCTTTGCTCCTCTCGAGGAACATGTCCGCCGCAACATGGAACTGTTCCAGCAGACTTTCTCGATGTTCAAGCCGTTCGTGCCGCCGCGCATGGGAGCGACTGCTGCCACCGAATCCGAAAAGGTCCCGGAGCCGGCGCCCGAAGCTGACAACATCGATGATCTGCGCCGCCAGATGAAGGACATGCAGGATCGCCTCGATCGGATGTCGAAAGAGCCGAAAAAGGAAGAGTGACGACTACGCCGCATCGGTCCCGGCGTTAGCCGAGACGACGAGAGTCAACTCGCCGCCGGCAGCATCACTTCCGCCGCGCCCCATGGCCGCTTGGAGGACGCAAGCCCGATCAGGCGCCCCTGGATGTAGTCGCAGCCCCAGTCGCGCAACATCGACGCCGACTCCTCGTCCTGAACCCATTCGGCGACGGTTTCGATACCAAGCCGGCGCGCCAGATCGATCAGCGTCTGCAAGAAGACGCGATCATCGGCCGAGCGCGCGATGTTTTGCACGAAGGCGCCATCGATCTTCACGATATCGACGCCGAGCTTGCGCAAGTTCCGGAACGAGGTGTAGCCGGCGCCGAAATCGTCGATCGCAATCCGGCTGCCGAAGTTCTTCAACCGCGTGACGAAGCCGCGGACCTCATCGATGTCCTGGATCGCCACGGTTTCGGTGATCTCGACGATCAGCCGCTCGGCGACGCCGGGATGGGCGCGCATCAGCGATTCGATCGAAGCCCACCAGTCCGGATCCATCGTGGTATCGGGCGAGATGTTGAGGCTGAGCCGCACGTTCGGCGAGGTCGCCAGTTCCGCCACCACGAGTTCGAGCACGCGGTGATCGACAAGGCGTATCAGGCCGAGCTTCTCGGCCACGGGAACAATGTCCGGCGCCAGCAGAACCTGCCCGTCATGCCGCTCCATGCGAACCAGGCATTCGTAAAACGATGCGCTGCGCGAGCGCGCTTCGACCACCGGCTCAAACGCCATCGCGATGCGGCGCTCATTGAGCGCGGTGACGATTTCATCGGTGACACGGATATTGACGCGGCGCTGGGCGTCGCGCTCGACATTCGGCCGCCACAGTGAAAACGATCCGGCGCGGCGGCGCTTCGACATATCGAGCGCTTCCTGGGCGCGGTTGATCGCCTCGTCGGCGCTGCGCGCATGGCGCGGCACGCCGACCGCACCGATCGATGCCGTAACCGAGACCGGGCCGGATTTGGTCGGCACTACCTCGTCGCGAATACTGGCCAGAAACCGCTCGGCGGCGATATTGGTGTCGTCGACCGTGCAGTTTTTCAGGATCAGCCCGAATTTGTTGCCGGAGAACCGGCCAAGCACGTCGCCGCCGCGCAGGCTTGTGCGGATGCGCGCGGCCACTTCCGAAATCACCGCGTCCGCGACATCGAAGCCGAAGGCGTCGTTGATGCGCGCCAGATGATCGATGCCGATCAGCATGAACGCGCAGGAGGTGCGGAAGCGGTGGGCTTCCTCGATCGCTTCCGCCAGCGCCGCGGCGAGATTTGTGCGATTGAGTTCGCCGGTCAGCGGGTCGTTCCGCGACAGTTTCAGCAATTGCTCGTCGCGGGCGTGGCGCTCGTTGTTGGCGCGGACAATGCCCTGGACGCGCGCTGGCCTGCCGTCGGCACCGGCAAACCAGCAACCGGTTTCCTCGATCCATTGCACGGCCGAGGATGTGTTGGCGCGCACGCCATATTCGATGCGGTAGGGCGCACCCTCCGCGCCGTGTGCCGGCGGCGACTGGAAAAGTGCGTCACTCCGGACTGAACGCAAAGGCTCGATCAGATTCGAAAACCCGGCGCCGCTTGTCAGCGCGGCCGCCGGGACCTCCGGAAAGACCGAGGCCACGTGATCGCTCCAGACGATCTCGTCTGTCGCCACGTCCCAGAGGAAGGTCGCCTGGCCGAGCGAAGCGAGGATGGTCGAAGCCGGGGGGAGAACGGGTGTCAAGATCGCCTCGTTTCGGGACAGAGCCGGGTGATTCTCGGACCTCAAATTTAGGACTACTGTGTGCCGCACCTTATGAAAAGTTCATAAACATTCCGGAAACCACGTTTTGTGGTAATCCGGAACAAATTGGGCAGTGCCGGCATGACCCTTGCGAGGATGAATGCAGCAGGGGGCTCAATGTCCCAAAACGCGACAGTTCAACCCGGATCGTGACTTCCGATGTCAAGCGCCGATCGACCAGGACCCGAGGTAGATGACGGCATCGAGGCAAAATCACCCGGTGTCGCGCTGGTCCCGGTGATCCCTTCGGCACAATGGTCGCACAGTCCCGGCCGGAGGTGGCCAGCCAACTCGATTTTTGTCACCCAGCTGATCGCCACCGCGGAGCATGCACCGCAGACGCGCGCGATGCGGCGGGCAACGCTTGCGGATGCGCAGTCCGCCTATAGCGCACCACGCCAAGGCCTGGCCCGCGGTGCCGGCAGCCGGACCCGGCAAATCATCTGAGTGAGGAGGAGCGCTACCGCGGCGGCGCGTCGGGCGGCGGCGGCAGGCCGTTGCCGGGCTGCAGCTCCGGAGACGACACTTCCGGCGACGGCGAAGCAACCGTAACCTCGGGATGGACGGTTTTCGGTTCGGGATGATCCAGCGGCATGGATTCGGCGACTGAAGTGGCCGCCGGCGCCGGCGCGGGATCCACGAATTCAGGTTCGGGCTTGGCTTCCGGCGTGACGGAAGCCGGCCGCCGGGCAGCGCGGGGAGCGGCTGTCGCGAGTTGTGTCCCGCGCCGCGCGCGCAACGCTACCCCCGACAGAAAATCCACCAGTGCCAGCAATCCGAGCAGGAAATAGGTCGAGCTGGCGAACCGTGGCCACATCAGAAACTCGGCGGCGGCCGCGCCGAAGATGACCAGCGACAGCAGGTGATCGGTGAGATATTTCGCGCCGGGGCGCGCGCCCTTGATCACCTCCAGCAGCAACAGGACAATGCCCAGCGCCAGCAGCATATCGCTGAGTGCCAGCGGCCATTCTGCGCCTGAAACCAGCGTCAGCTTCACGACGGGCTCAGCCAGCGACACGCCGGGCATCAGGAAGACGATGATGTTGTAGATCGCGAGTGGAATCAGAAGAAGCGGAAAACCGACCATGGACATCGGCGAGGCCTTCTTAAGGAAAACCGGAACATTCCCCGGCGAAGCGCCAGGCGCTTCACCACTTGCGACCGTCTTACCTCACTCGTTGGCGGAATTCAGGCAGGAGCGGAAGCCGCCTGCCTGATCTGGGATCAGGATTCTTTCTTGGCCTTCAGAACCTGCCGGCCCTTGTACATGCCGGTCTTCAGGTCGAGGTGATGCGGACGGCGCAACTCGCCGGAATCCTTGTCTTCGGCATAGGTCGGCTTCTTCAGCGCATCCGCCGAGCGGCGCATGCCACGCCGCGAGGGCGATGTTTTTCTACGGGGAACGGCCATGTCGGTGTCCTCTAGGGGTGTTGTCGTGGGGCATCGTCCCAAAAGGACGGCTGGAGCGTTTTTGGCGCAAGCTGAGATGCCGGTAAGGCCGCGCTTATAGAGGATGGAATGCCGCAAAGCTAGGTTCAAAATTCGCCAAAATGGCTCAAAAACCGCGATTTTCGTTCCAACATCGCTGCAATTCCAACGCCTGCGCCCTGACCATATAGGTTCCGGCCAGGCGGCGCACGCCGGGACCGGGATTGCGGGCGCTGCGCCGGACCGGATTGGGCAGGATCGCCGCCAGCAGCGCCGCCTCGCGCGGCGACAGGCTTGAGGCCGGATGGCCGAAGGCGTAGGCGGCACCGGTCTGTGCGCCGAACTGGCCGGCCGGGCCGAGTTCGGCGATGTTGAGATAGATTTCCAGAATCCGGGGCTTGGGCAGGACCAGATCGATCCACAGCGCGAGCGGCAACTCCAGCGCCTTGCGGACCACGCTGCGGCCGGGCCACAGGAACAGGTTCTTCGCCACCTGCTGGGTGATGGTCGAGCCGCCGCGGGTGACCTCGCCCTCCTCGGCGTCGTCGATGACCTCGCGCAGCGCGCCCCAGTCGATGCCATGATGGCTGCAGAATTTCGCATCCTCGGAGGCGACCACCGAACGCGGCAGCGACGGCGACATCGCGGCAAGGTCGATCCACTGCCGCGACACCGGCGCACCGGTCAAACGGCGCCAGGCCATCAGCGCCGAGACCGGATGGCCGGCGCGATAAAACGGCGCCAGCAGATACGGCAGCAACAGCACGGCCAGTACGATCAGCAGCAAATTTCGGGCAATGCGCAAATTTGACGGTTTCTGGCTCAAGGCCGCGGGCTTGACCGATATCCCTCTGATAGTACCCGCTTTTTTCAGCCATTTTAAGGTACCCCGAACCGGTGCAGGCGGAATTGACGAAGCCTGCGCCATAAACGATTGTCCGGCCCAATTCGATTGGGAGCTGTTTTTGATGACGACCGACACGGTACATAAAGACTTTGCGAAGCGCCTCGACCAGACCGCGGAGGATACCGAAGCGCTGCTTGCGAAGCTTCTGTCCGACACCCTTTTGCCCGACGAGATCGCGCGCCCCAAACGGCTGATGGATGCCATGCGCTATTCGAGCCTCGGCGGCGGAAAACGCTTGAGGCCGTTCCTGGTGGTCGAGAGTTCGGCCGTATTCGGCGTCGGGCGCGAAGCCGCCCTTCTGGCCGGGGCCGCGCTCGAATGCATCCATTGCTACTCGCTGGTTCATGACGATCTGCCGGCGATGGACAACAGCGATCTGCGCCGCGGCCGCCCTACCCTGCACAAGAAAACCGACGACGCCACGGCGATCCTCGCCGGCGACGGGCTATTGACGCTCGCCTTCGACATCATCACCCGCGACGAGGTCCACAAGGACCCGACCGTACGCCTGCTTCTGACCCGCGCCCTGGCGCGAGCGTCGGGGATCGGCGGCATGGTCGGCGGGCAGATGCTCGACCTTGCCGGCGAAGGCCGGTTCGGCGACCGCGAGCCGGTCGATGTCGCGCGCCTGCAGCAGATGAAAACCGGCGCATTGTTGCGCTACGGCTGCATTGCAGGTGCGATCCTCGGCCAGTCCTCGAAGAAGGAATATCAGGCGCTGGACGATTACGGCCGGGCGCTCGGCGAAGCCTTCCAGATCGCCGACGACCTGCTCGACGTCGAGGGCGACGCGGCGGCGCTCGGCAAGCAGACCGGGCAGGACGCAGCCTTGGGCAAAACCACCTTCGTCACCCAACTCGGGATCGACGGCGCCAAAAAGCGCGTGCGCGACCTGTTGGCGCAGGCCGATTCGGCGCTGTCGATCTTCGGCGCCAAAGGCGACGTGTTGCGCGCCGCCGCGCAATTCGTTGCCGAGCGCAAGAACTGAAAGGCGCCGATGGCGGACAGGGAAGCCGACGATCCCGTTCTCACCCGCTTCCGGAAGATGTCGAGGCCGGTCCGCGTGGTCTATGCGCGGCCGCGTACTTTCTTTTCGATTCTCATCGGGATCGTGGCGTTCTCCTTGCTGCCGGGCTCGCTGCGCCCGGTGACGCGGCTTCTGATCGGATGGGACATCTTCGTCGCGCTGTATCTGCTTCTCGTCTATATCATGGTGTTGCGCAGCGAGGCGTCGCATATCAGACGCAATGCCGTGCTTCAGGACGATGGCCGCTTCTTGATTCCGCTATTGACCGCGCTTGGCGCCTTCGCGAGTCTCGCTGCGATCGTGTCCGAGCTCGGCGAAGCGCACCGCAACCCGCCGCAACTGATCTTCGCGACCCTGACGATCGCGCTGTCGTGGGCGGCGGTGCATACCGCCTTCGCCCTGCACTACGCGCATGATTATTACCGCGGCGCCAAACCCGGCGGCCTGCAGTTTCCCAGCGGCGACCAGCACGATCACGCCGACTACTGGGACTTTGTGTATTTCTCGTTCGTGATCGGAATGACCGCGCAGGTTTCGGACGTCGGCATCACCGACAAGACCATCCGCCGCACCGCCACCGCGCACGGCATCATCTCTTTCGTGTTCAACACCGCCCTGCTCGCGCTGATGGTCAATATCGCCGCGAGCGCGATTTAGAAACGACTGGAGCAACGCCGTAAGTCATGACCGTTCAACCGTCGAAGCCGTCGTTCAGCACTATTTCGACGCGCTCTATGAAGGCGATGCCGACAAGCTGGGCGCGATCTTTCACCCTTCCGCGGATTTGCGCTGGCTCGAAAAGGGCGAGTTGCAGGTCCTCACCGTGCCGGACTGGCTGGGCCGGGTCAGGAAGCGGCCTTCCGCCAAGGCCGAAGGCAAGCCGCGCGAGGATTTCATCGTCACCATCGATCGCTCCGACGATTCCACCGCCTTCATCAAGGTGCGCTGCCAGCTGCCGCCGCGCTATTTCACCGACTATCTGGTGGCGATGAAGCTCAGCGATGGCTGGCAAATCGTTTCAAAGTCCTATCGCTACGATCTGCGGGAATAACCCTCGTTGACCCAGTTCTTTGCTTGAGCATGATCTTTTCGGAAGACCGGTTCCCACTTTTCCGGATCATGCTTTAAGTCGCCTTCCGGGCAAACCGGAGGGTGAGGATTTGAGACCGTGGAAGCCACATTCGAGATATTCCTGATCCTGCTCGCGGTGCTGGCCGGCACCGCGCTCCTGGCGCGGCGGATCAATGTTGCACCGGCGATCCTGCTGCTGGTCGCCGGCATCGCGCTCGCCTTCGTGCCGGGCATGCCGCAGGTCGAATTGCCGCCGGAGCTGGTGCTGCTCGTGGTGCTGCCGCCGCTGATCTATTCGGCCAGCGTCGCGATGAGCTGGCGCGAATTCAAATACAATCTGCGGCCGATCATCCTGCTGTCGGTCGGTTGCGTGATCTTCACGGCCTTCGCGGTCGCCGCCGTGACGCACTATCTGATCGGGCTGCCGTGGAACGTCGGTTTTCTGCTGGGGGCCATCGTCGCGCCGCCGGACGTGGTGGCCCCGCTCGCGATCGCCCGCAAACTCGGCATCCCGCGCCGCATCCTCGTCGTGCTCGAGGGCGAGGGACTGGCGAACGACGCCACCGCGCTGATTCTGTATCGTTTCGCCGTAGCGGCGATTTCGACCGGTCTGTTTTCGCTGCCGGCGGCCATCGGCGAGTTCACCGCGATCATCGGCGGCGAGATGCTGTTTGGCGCTGCCGTGGGCTGGCTCTCCTTGCAGGCGCGTCACCGCGTGCGCGATCCACAGATCGAAATCACGCTGTCGCTGATCACGCCCTATCTGGCCTACTGGGTGCCCGAGCATTTCGGCGGCTCCGGCGTGATCGCCACGGTCGCCTGCGGCCTCTATATGAGCTGGAACGGGCCGCTGCTGATTTCCGCGGCGACACGGCTGCAGGGGATCTTTTTCTGGGACCTCGTGATCTATCTGATCGAGGGCTCGCTGTTCCTGCTGACCGGCTTCCAGATGCGGCTGTTGTTCGAGAAATCGAAGGCATTTCCGCTGGACGACATCCTGGTCGCGACCGCGCTGGTCATTGTCACGGTTATTCTCACGCGCTTTGCCTGGGTCTTTCCCGCGACCTACCTGCCACGGCTGATCAAGCGGGTGCGTGTCCGCGACCCGTCTCCGCCGTGGCAGTGGGTGTTCGTGCTTTCCTTCACCGGCGTGCGCGGTACGGTCTCACTGGCCGCGGCGCTGGCACTGCCCTTCACGCTTCCCGGCGGCGGCGCTTTTCCCTATCGCGACCTGATCCTGTTCGTTTCTTTCGGAGTCATTTTCATCACGCTGGTCGGGTTTGGGCTGGGGTTGCCGCCGGTGGTGAGGTGGCTTGGCGTCACCCAGGCCGGCCGCGCCGAGCACGTAGCCGAACTCGAATCAGAAATCGCAGCGCGGCGCGAGGCGCTCGGCGTCGCGCTCAAGTCGCTTGATGCCATTACCGACGACCGCGAACTATCCGACGAGGTGGTCAAGCTGTTGCGCGCACGGCACGAAACCCGCACCAACCAACTGCCGGATTCACTTGATCCCGATGCCCATGATGTTTCCGCGGCGGGAACAAACCTGACGCGGGAATTGATTTCGGTCGAACGGAAATTCATCCATGTCCTGCTGCGTGACGGCAAGATCACCGACGAGACGCGGCGGCGGATCGAACGCGATCTCGATCTAGAGGAAGCAAGCCTCGCCAACCGCGAATATCGCAGGATGCCTCTTTAGTTAGCTGGCCCTTCCCGACCCGGCTCGTTGCGATCGGCCGGGTACGCGTCAAGGCAGCAGGGCTTCAAAAACCGGCAGAATTGACAAGCGGTGACCCCGCCTGCCGGCGGTACCCTACTGCCGGCCCAGATGCGTCGCCTTCTCGACCCGATCGAACCGCTCCAGCGAGAGGATCGCGTCGGCAAGCTGATCGGCCCGGCCGTTGAGCACCGGGCGCGCAAGCGTGAGGAACTTCTGCGCCATCGCCTGCGCGTCCGGAAATGAATTCGGCTCGCCGGAGGGATCGGGATAGATCCGCTCGTGCACGCCGTCATCCGTGGTGATGCTGACGCGCGCGCCGAAGGGATGGTTGCGGCCGGTTTCGAGGCGATCGTCCTGCACGACGTCGAACTTGTCCGCCAGCGCATCGACCGCGGCGTCGCCGAGCCGCTCGTAATCGTCCCAGCCGAAACGGCCCTGATCGAGCGCGACGGCGCCGGTGAAAAACATCGAGAACTGTCCACCGACGATGGAGGTCGGATGCCGCTTGGTGGCGGCGTCGCCGGTGAGGGTGATGCCGTTGCGGTGCAGCCCGATCTCGACCCGCCTGATCTGGTCAGGCGTCAGATTGTGCTCTCGGCGCATCGCGATCAGCGCATCGAGGGCGGCGTGGGTGTAGCGGCAGCTCGGATAGGGCTTCACGCCGATCTTCATGGTCTCGTAGATCTTGCCGAGATCGGCGACGGCCTTGTCCGGGTGGGCGTTGTCGCTGTAGCCGACCAGGAGGCCATGCTTGCCCTCGATCGATTGGGTCGCGCCGACGAAATCATTGCGCGCCAGCGTCGCGGCAATCACGCCGTTCATCGCAGCGGCGCCTACCTGGTAGCGCTTGTTCCAGGCGCCGTTGACCAGAAACTGCAGCGAGCCCGCGGCCTGGCTGCCCGCGACGCCAAACGCCGCGATGATCTGCGCTTTCGACAGACCGAAAAGCTTCGCCGCGGCCGCCGCCGCGCCATAGGTGCCGGCGGTAGCCGTCGGATGGAAACCGCGCGCGTAATGCGAGGTGGGATCGAGCGCATTGCCAATCCGGCAGCATACCTCGTAGCCGGCAACGATCGCCGTCAGCACGTCGCGCCCGGAGGCGCCGACCAGTTCGCCGATCGCGAACGCGGCCGGTACCACCGGCGCGCTTGGATGCAGCGAGGAATCCGCGTGGGTATCGTCGAAATCTAGTGAATGGCCGAGCGCGCCGTTGAGCAGCGCGGCGACCGCGGGCGTCCAGGTTTTGGCATCGCCGAACACGGTGGTTTCGCCACGGCCGTCGAGCGCGAGCGCCTCGAGCATCTTGAGCAGCGAAGGCGTCAATTCCGCGTCACGCCGCGCCCTGATCGCGCTGCCGAGAAAATCCAGCGTCAGAACCTTGGCGCGCTCGCGCACTTCGGCGGGAATATCCGTAAATTTCAGGTCGGCGACATAGGCGGCGAGCGTTGCGGTTTCATCGGCCATGGCGTTGCCCCGTTCGTTCTCTTTGAGGTTAGGTACGGCCGGCGGGAGCCGCCGTCAACATCAGCTGCGGCAGGTCAGACCCTTGCTTTGCATGCGCCGGATCACGAGGTCGATACGGTCATGGCGATGATGGGCGTCCATCCGGCCCGCCGGATGCGCGCGGCTCAGACCGCGACCTGCCGCAGCAAGGTGGGGACGATCAGCCGGTGGAACGGCAGGATGATCGCAAGATAGGCCCGGCCGAGCCGGTTGTGCGTCCGAACCAGCGTCGTCGCGGTGACCTGCTGACCTTGGCCGGAAGATGACACGTCCACCACCACGCGAAAATCCAGATGGCTGTCGTTGAAGCCGGCAACCAGACGATCAGGCGTTTCGCTCAGAACCGGAAATATGCCGATAACGCCTCCGGCGGCCGGCTCGCCGGCCCCTGACGTCTTGAGCCCGAAGGGCGCAACCACCGCATTTCGCAGCGACAGCAGGGTTTCGATCCAGCGCGGCGAGCGGCCCATCATTCGCTGCGCGGCATTGCGTGCATCGAGCGCCGGGCCCGCGACGGCGATACGGAAAGCGTCGACGAACTGCGCGCCGGGGAGCAGCGCAGCATGATCGACATTCGGTTCGACCTCATCGACCCTCATGCGGAAGCAAACCTGTTCGCCAGCCGCCTGAACCGCAAGACCAGAAGCAGGGCATAGACCAGCGTCCCCACCGACAACCCGATCCAGACGCCGATGGCTCCGAGTTGCGCCTGGAAGGCCAGCCCCCAGGCGGCGGGAAAGCCGATCAGCCAGTAACCGATCGCCGCGAACAATAGCGGGATGCGCGTGTCCTTCAAGCCGCGAAGCGATCCGGCTATGATGGTTTGAACACCATCGGCGACAAAGAGTGTGGCGGCGACCAGGAGCAGTGTCGCGGCGAGTTCGACCGTAGCGTCGGCGCTCCCGGCCGCATTGCCAAGGAACAGCCGCGCGATCGCAAAACGGCTGACAATCACCATCAATGTCAGGCCGGCCCCCAGCACGAGGCCCAGCAACAGGGCGACGAAGCCGGCGCGCTTGACACCGGCCGGGTCGTTGCGGCCGGCGGCGTGGCCGACCCGCACCGTGGCCGCCATGCCGATGCCGAGCGGCACCATGAACAGGACGGCCGTGACCTGCAGGACGACCTGATGGGCCGCGAGCGCAGTCGTGCCGATCAGGCCGGTCAGCAGCGCAGCCGAGGAGAACAGGCCGTATTCCATCATGAAGGCGAGCGAGATCGGGGCGCCGATCGCGATCAGTTGGCGCATCATCGCCCAGTCAATGCGCCAGATTTTGCCGAGCACATGGTATTTCGAAAACGGCCGGCGAAAGATGGCAAACCACAGCCCGGCCAGGAACATGGCGAAATTGACGATCGTGGTGGCGATCCCGGCGCCGAAGAGACCGAGCGGCGGCAGCGCCCATACCCCATGAATCAGGAGATAGACCAGAACCCCGTTGGCCGGGATCGCCGCCAGCGTGATCCAGAGCACGGGCTCGGGCCGGTTGAGCGCCCCCATGAAGCCGCGGATTGCGATCAGCCACAGCGCGGGCATCGCGCCCCACACCAGGCCAAGAAGATATTCTTGCGCGAGGTTCGCCGGCGCCTCCGCCTGTCCGAGCATAAGCAGGATCTGTTCGCCGTAGAGCGGAAACGTCATCATCGGCAGCGAGATGAACAGCGCGGACCAGAGCCCGACGCGCAGCGCGCGCCGCGCCCGGTGCAGGTCGCGGGCGCCGAAGGCCTGCGCCGCGAGCGGCGCCACCGCGGATACCACGCCCAGGCCGAGCGTGAAGCTGACGAAATAGACGGTGCCGGCCAGTGCCGCCGCGGCGACCGCCTCCTCGCCCAGCCGGCCGATCAGCGCGAGATCGGTCGTCATCATCACGATCTGTCCGAGCTGCGTCAGCGCCATCGGAGCGGCGAGCTTCAGCGTGTCGGCGAATTCAACCGCCAGACGGCTACGCGCGGGCGAAACCCGATGCGGCACGGTGGCGGCCTGCTGCGTTTTTTGTGTTTTTTCAAGAACGGTCATTGCCGGAGACTAGCACTGCCGTCGGCCAAAAAGATGGTCGCCCGTCGCCGGAGATCGTTTTCCGGATTAACGTGACCGCTCCGGCACGCGAGTGATCCGGGCCCCGAGCACGTTGAGCCGCTCGTCGATGCGCTCATTTGGTCGGCATTGTCGATGGTGCTGCGCCCGCCATTCGGCCGCGGCGGTGATCGGCAGGGCGGCGTTTTTGTGGCCCGACGGCTCGATCGTGCCCGTCAGCCGATGGCCGCCTTCAACGATGCATCGGATGGGCGGCACGCGGGAAATGCGCCTCACACATCCACATTGGCGCTGAGCGAGTTGTCCTGGATGAACTCACGCCGCGGTTCGACCACGTCGCCCATCAACTTGGTGAAGATATCGTCGGCCTCGTCGACCTCCTTGATCTTCACCTGCAGGAGCGAACGCTCGTTGGTGTCGAGCGTGGTTTCCCAGAGCTGGTCCGGGTTCATCTCGCCGAGACCTTTATAGCGCTGCAGCTTGACGCCCTCGCGCCCGGCGTCGGTCACCGCCTCGAACAGGCCGACCGGGCCATGAATCACGGTTTCGATGTCTTTCCGGCGCAACAGACCCGGCTTCGGATAGGCTTCCTGCAACCCGGCGGCATAGTCGTCGAGCTTGCGCGCGTCGGCGGAGCCGAGCAGCGCGTCGTCGATGACGGCGACGTCCTTGACGCCGCGCACCGTGCGCTCGAACAGAAAACCCTGGCCCTCGGTGAAGCGGCCGACCCATCCGCGCTCGACCTCGTCAGCCAGCGCATCGAGCCTGCGCGCGATATAGTCCGCGGCGGCATTGGCGGTCGCGATGTCGCCGGTGATCCTGGGGTTGAGCACGCCGGCGATCGCGGCCTGCTCGATTACCTTGCGGTTATAGCGGCTGTGCAGGTTATGCAGCGTGGCGCGGATAATCCGGGCGTCTTCCACCAGCGCCTGCAGGTCGCGGCCCTTGCGGTCTTCGCCCGTCGCCAGCTTGAAGACGCAGTCTTCGAGGCCGGTATTGATCAGGTAGTCGTCCAGCGCGGTGTTGTCCTTCAGGTATTGCTCGGATTTGCCGCGGTTCACCTTGTAGAGCGGCGGTTGCGCGATATAGAGGTAACCACCCTCGATCAGCGAGGGCATCTGCCGGAAGAAGAACGTCAACAGCAGGGTGCGGATGTGCGCGCCGTCGACGTCGGCGTCGGTCATCAGAATGATCTTGTGATAGCGCAGCTTTGACAGGTCGAAATCGTCGCGGCCGATGCCGGTGCCCAACGCCGTGATCAGCGTGCCGATCTGCTCGGACCCCAGCATCTTGTCGAAGCGCGCGCGCTCGACATTGAGGATCTTGCCGCGCAGCGGCAGCACCGCCTGAAATTCGCGGTTGCGACCCATCTTGGCGCTGCCGCCGGCCGAGTCGCCCTCGACGATGAACAGTTCGGATTTGGCGGGATCTTTTTCCTGGCAGTCGGCGAGTTTGCCAGGCAGCGAAGCGACGTCGAGCGCGCCCTTGCGCCGCGTCAGTTCGCGCGCCTTGCGCGCGGCTTCACGGGCGGCGGCGGCTTCGACCACCTTGCCGACGATGACCTTGGCCTCGGCGGGATGCTCCTCGAACCAGGCCGCCAGGGCCTCGTTCAGGACATTCTCGACCACCGGGCGCACTTCCGAGGACACCAGCTTGTCCTTGGTTTGCGAGGAGAACTTCGGATCGGGCACCTTCACCGAGAGCACCGCGGTCAGGCCCTCGCGGCAGTCGTCGCCGGTCAGCGCGATCTTTTCGCGCTTGGCCATGGCGTCGGCATAGCCGTTGACCTGGCGCGTCAGCGCGCCGCGAAAGCCTGCAAGATGGGTACCGCCGTCGCGCTGCGGAATGTTGTTGGTGAAGCACAGCACATTCTCGTGGTAGCTGTCGTTCCACCACAGCGCCGCCTCGACGCCGATGCCGTTCATCTCGGCGTTGATCATGATCGGCGCGGGCACCATCGCCTTCTTGTTGCGGTCGAGATATTTCACGAACTCCTCGACGCCGCCGTCGTAATGCATTTCCTCGCGCTTTTCGACCGCGTGGCGCATGTCGGACAACACGATATTGACGCCGGAGTTCAGGAACGCGAGTTCGCGCAGGCGATGTTCAAGGGTCGCGAAGTCGTACTCGACGTTGGTGAAGGTCTCCTTGGAGGCAAGGAAGGTCACCTCGGTGCCGCGCTTGCCGTGGGCCTCGCCGACCACCTTGAGCGGCGCTACCGCGTCGCCATGGGCGAATTCGATAAAATGCTCCTTGCCGTCGCGCCAGACCCTGAGCTGCAACTTGCTCGACAGCGCGTTGACGACGGAGACGCCGACGCCATGCAGGCCGCCGGACACCTTGTAGGAATTCTGATCGAATTTCCCGCCCGCGTGCAGCTGGGTCATGATGACCTCGGCGGCGGAGATGCCTTCGCCCTTGTGGATGTCGACGGGGATTCCGCGGCCGTCATCGCGCACCGTGACGGAGCCATCGGCGTTGAGCACGACCTCCACTGCGGTAGCGTAGCCGGCGAGCGCTTCGTCGATGGCGTTATCGACGACCTCGTAGACCATGTGGTGCAAGCCGCTGCCGTCATCGGTGTCGCCGATATACATGCCCGGCCGCTTGCGGACGGCGTCGAGCCCCTTCAACACCCTGATCAATTCCGCGCCATATTCGACAGGAATGGAACGCTCAGTATCGGCGATCGTTTGCCGGGCAGGTTCTGTCATGTGATGCCTTCGAGGATGTCCCGAATCAGCTGCGCAAAATCAGGCGCTGATTAGCTTATTTCTGCCATGAAAGGCGCACTGCGCCTAGCCCAAAGTCTGTATCAGCAAGTTATTGAATAAATGGGGCTTTTCCACGGTTTTTCAAGGTGTTCAAAAGCCGATTCAGCGGGCCGGAAAAAGCGCAATTCGCGAGGCGATCTGTCATGCCCGAAGACCCGCCCCCCGCAGGCGGGGATGGACGAGTTCGGCCGCCAATGGCAGACCGCCGGAGAACTGCTAGAGAAGACCGAAAGCCCGCGTCGCGAGGTCTAGTGGACTTCGGCTGACGCGCTGTGCAGTTGGCGCGACCCCTGGAATGGCCTGACTTGTCCCAGCCTTCAGATCGATATCGACCGGATATTGACGGCCTTCGCGCGGTCGCCGTGATGCTGGTCGTGTGCTTCCACGCCTTCCCGGAGGCGATGCCGGGCGGCTTCATCGGCGTCGATATTTTCTTCGTTATCTCCGGCTTCCTGATCACCGGCATCATCGTGCGCGAGCTGGAGCAGCAGCGCTTCAGCCTGCTCGCCTTTTATGGCAGGCGGATCAGGCGGATCTTCCCGGCCCTGATAACCGTGCTTCTGGCGGTGCTGGCGCTGGGCTGGCTGTGGATGCTGCCCTCGGCCTATGCGCAGTTGAGCTCCGACGTCTTTGCCAGCGCGGCCTTCTTCGCGAACATCGCGCTCTTGCTGCAATCCGGCTATTTCGACATCGAATCGGGCAAGAAACCGCTGCTGCATCTTTGGTCGCTGGGCATCGAGGAACAATTTTATCTGTTCTGGCCGTTGATCCTGATGCTGGTCGCCCGAATGCGCCTTTCCTTTCTGGCCGTGGCATCGGTGATCGGCGTTGCGTCCTTTGCGCTCAACGCGGCGTTGATCGGCCCGGACCCGGTGGCGACTTTCTATCTGCCGTTCACGCGGGCGTGGGAATTGCTGGCAGGCGCCGCCTTGGCCTGCGGCTGGAGCCATGTCCGTCAAACCAGCGCTGCCGGCAACTGGCGCGCGGCGACCGGGTTGCTGCTGATCGCGGCGGCGGCGGCCGCTCTCGATTCCAGGAGCGCATTTCCCGGATGGTGGGCCATTCTGCCGGTTGCCGGCAGCGCGCTGTTGCTATCGGCGCCCGGGGCGTGGGGCTGCCGGCACCTGCTGGCCAGCGCCGCTTTTGTCAGAATCGGGCTGATCAGTTATCCGCTCTATCTCTGGCATTGGCCGCTATTGGTATTTTTTGCGATCATCAAATTCGCGCCCCTGACCCTGCTCGATCGCGGTCTCGTCGTCGGGCTCAGCTTTTTGCTGGCGTGGCTGACCTACCGCGTCATCGAAATTCCGTTTCGATTTGGACGTCCGGTCCTGCCCAGGATCGTCAGCCTGTGTTCGGGCATGGTGCTGGTCGCCGCCGCGGGCGGGGTCATCGTGGAAGGACGCGGATTCGATTTTCGATTGCCGCCGGAAATTCGCGAGATGACGGATGTGCGGACGGATTCGTCAAAATGGCGACCGCATCAATGCCTGCTCGATCTCAGCCATGAGACCTCGTTTGCCGACAGTTGCGTCGATCCGGGCCGGCGGCCTCTGGTTTTCGTATGGGGGGATTCGACCGCGGGCGCGCTGTTGCCCGGCCTGCGCAAGGCCCAGGAAACCAACGACTTCGGTATCGCGCAGTTTACCTCGAGCTCATGCGTTCCGGCACTCAACACCGATGTCGCCGGCGTTCCGAATTGCCGCGCCATCAACGGCAAGATCCTTTCGATCGCCCGCGACATCCAGCCCGACATCGTTCTGCTGCACAGCACCTGGGACCGCTATCTCGATGGCGTGGCCGAAACCGTGACGGCGCTGAATAATCAGACCCATGCGCGCGTCATCGTCCTGGGTTCGGTGCCCTGGTGGAAGCGCGGACTGCCCAACGAAGTGCTGCGCTTTTTTCTGCTGCATCATCGTCTCATTCCGGAGCGGTCCGACCGGGCCGCCGCCAATTCCTCCGCCGCGCGCTTGCGCGAGAAGCTGGTCCCGCTTGGCGCCGAGTTCATCTCGGCATGGGAGGCGATGTGCAACGCGGACGGCTGCCTGGCCCGGGTCGGCGATACGGCCAAGGACCTTTCCGCGAGCGATCAGGTCCACCTGACCGAAAAGGGATCGGTGTTTCTGGTGCAATCGGTCATCGGCTCGGTGCTTCACGGGCAAACCGCGCGATCGTCGAAGGCATCGCGATGATCTCGCCGGCGCGGCATTTCGGAAAGCCCCCGCCGCATTGATACATCCGCAGAGACATCACATCTCGGGGGAGACCATCAGACCCCAGGCATTGTCGGCCGCCCCCTCAATCGCGTTGTTTCGGACCGCCCGCCCGCGCCTCAGACCCGCCGCACGATCTGGCCGGAATCGACGCCGAAAATCTCCCCTGATGCACCAATGCCGGCAAATGCGGCTGGATCAGCGCCGGTCATCCAGACCTGCGCGCCAAGTTTTGCGAGTTCATCGAACAGCGCCACGCGCCGGCCGGGATCGAGATGGGCGACCACCTCGTCGAGCAACAATAGCGGCGTAATGCCGGTCATTTCCGCGACCAGACCGGCATGCGCCAGCACGAGACCGATCAAGAGCGCCTTCTGCTCGCCGGTCGAGGCGTCGCGGGCCGGCATGTTCTTCGGCGCGTAGATGACCTGCAGATCGGTGAGGTGCGGACCGTCGAGCGTTCTGCCGGCGATGGCGTCGCGGGCGCGGCTGCCGCGCAGGATCTCCCGGTAGCGATCCTCCACCGCGGTCGCGGGTTCTGACATCAGCGCGTTCTCCATCCATCCATCGAGCATGATCTGGGCAGAAGGAAACGGCGACGTCTCGCCGCGTGCGCGCAACATGGCAGCAAGTCTTGTCACGGTCTGGCCGCGCATCGCCGCCACCGCCACGGCAAGCTCTGCCGTTTCGCGTTCGATCGCATCACACCAGTGGTCGTCGTAGTTGCGCACCTCCAGGAGACGGTTGCGCGAACGCAAGGAGCGGTCGAGCGCCGACACCCGCGCCGAATGCTCGCTGTCGATCGCCAGCACCAGCCGGTCGAAGAACCGGCGGCGCTCCGACGCCGGACCCAGAAACAGCCCGTCCATCGAGGGCGTCAGCCACACCATGCGCAAGTGATCGCCGAACGCCGCCGCCGAGGCCGCCGGCTCGCGGTCGATGCGGCAGCGCCGGCTGGTGGCCGAAGCCTCGAGGCCGGGGGCGTCGATGCCGGTGCCGAGCGTGGCAAGCCCAAGGGCGCCCTCGACCTCGGCGGATACCGCCCAGGAACCGTCGCCCTGATTGTCGGCGACATCCTCGAGGGTGGCGCGGCGCAGGCCGCGCCCAGGCGACAGAAACGAGATCGCCTCGATGCAGTTGGTCTTTCCGGCGCCGTTCGGGCCCACCAGCACGACGACATCCGCGTGCGTCTCAAGACTCGCCGCACGATAGTTGCGGAAGTGCGTGAGAGACAGACGGTGAATGCGCGAGGCGGTCATGGCTAGCTGTCATCGCCGGGCTTACCCCGACACCCACGTGATTGTGGTCTCCAGAACGAGGATGGCCGGGACGAGCCCGGCCACGACGCAATCTAATTAGCCTTGGCGCGAACAGAAAGAGCCTACACCCGCATCGGCATCAGCACGTAGAGCGCGCCCTTGGAATCCTTGTCCTGCACCAGTGTCGGCGAGCCGGGATCGGCCAGTTTCAAGATCGCGACCTCGCCCTCGATCTGGGCCGCGATGTCGAGCAAATAGCGCGAGTTGAATCCGATATCGAGCGGATCGGAGGCGTATTCGACTTCGAGTTCCTCGGTCGCGCTGCCGGAATCCGGGTTGGTCACCGACAGCACCAGCTTGCCCGCCGAGAGCGCCAGTTTCACCGCACGGCCCCGCTCGCTCGATATCGTCGAGACGCGGTCGACCGCGGCCTCGAAATCCTTCTTGTCGACGACGAGTTCCTTGTCGTTGTTCTGCGGGATGACGCGGCCATAGTCCGGAAAGGTGCCGTCGATCAGCTTCGAGGTCAGCACCACATTGCCGATCGTGAAACGGATCTTGCCCAGCGACAGTTCGATTCCAACCTCGGCCTCGTTGTCCTCGATCAGGCGCTGCACTTCGCCGACGGTCTTGCGCGGTACGATCACGCCAGGCATGCCGGCGGCGCCCTTGGGCAAGGGCAAATCGATCTGGGCGAGACGATGCCCGTCGGTCGCCACCGCGCGCAGGGTCGCGGCCTTGGCGCTGCCGGCCGAGTGCAGATAGATGCCGTTGAGATAATAGCGGGTCTCCTCGGTCGAGATCGCAAATTGCGTCCGATCGATCAATCGCTTCATGTCGGCGGCGGCAAGCGTGAACGAATGGGTCATCTCGCCGGCCGCAAGATCCGGAAAATCATTCTCGGGCAGGGTCTGCAGCGTGAAGCGCGAGCGGCCGGCGCGGATCGCCAATACCGAGCGGTCACCGTCGCCTTCCAGCACGATTTGCGCGCCCTCGGGCAGCTTGCGCACGATGTCGTAAAACATGTGCGCCGGAACGGTCGTCGAGCCGGCGGTCGCGGTTTCTGCCGCGAGCGTCTCGGTTACCTCCAGATCGAGGTCGGTGGCCTTCAGCGACAGCCGTGCGTTCTCGGCGCGGACCAGCACATTGCCGAGGATCGGAATGGTGTTGCGGCGCTCGACCACGCGATGGACGTGGCCCAGCGATTTCAGGAGTTGCGCGCGCTCGACGGTAACCTTCATTGCAATACCCGCCTGATCCGAAGATGGAAAAGCCGGGCGGCCCCGAAGGCGCGCCGCGGCGTCTGAACCCGAAAGCCCGATCAAAGCTGGACTTGATCAAACCCTTTGGGGGGACCCCAAGGTGGCGCGGATGGCCGGCAAGCGCAAGAGATGCGTCAGGCCGTTCCCCACGTTTTGGCTGAAAGAAAACGAGACAGATGACAGCCTTTGCCGCTCCCCTCCCCCTTGGGGGGAGGGTTCTTGGGGAAGGGAAACCGCGCGTTCAGCGCTCGGGTTCACCCCTCCCCGTCCGACGGAAGGAGAGGTCACTCGCTCTGCAATTGGCGCTTTAGGGATTCGACCTCTTCGGAGAGCCCGATATCCTTGGCAACCAGGGCCTCGATCTTGCGCACGGCGTGCAGCACCGTGGTGTGGTCGCGCCCGCCAAACCGGCGGCCGATCTCGGGCAGCGAGCGCAAGGTCAGGGTCTTGGCCAGGTACATGGCCACCTGGCGCGGACGAACGACATTCGCGGTGCGGCGCGACGACAACAGGTCGGAGCGGCTCACATTGTATTGCCGGGCCACCACCCGCTGAATATCCTCGATCTTGATGCGCTTGGGCTCCTGCGGACGGATCAGGTCGCGCACCTCGCGCTCGGCCATTTCCAGTGTCACCGGCTGCGCGTTGAGCTTGCTGTGCGCCAGGAGACGATTGATGGCGCCTTCGAGGTCGCGGCCGTTATGGGTGATGGTTCGGGCGAGATAATCGAGCACCTGTTCCGGCACGTCGAAGCTCGCGTGATGCGCGCGGGCGGCGGCGACCCGCGACTTGAGGATGCCAAGCCGCAATTCTTCGCCGAGCGACCCCATCTCCACGACCAGGCCGCCGGCAAGACGGGAGCGCACGCGGTCGTCGAGGCTCTCGAGATCGGAAGGCGGACGGTCCGCCGCGATCACCACCTGGCGGCCGGCATCAATCAGCGCATTCAGGGTGTGACAGAATTCGGCCTGGGTCGATTTTCCCTGCAGGAATTGCAGGTCGTCGATGACAAGCACGTCAATCCCGCGCAACGCCTCCTTGAATGCGAGCGCGGTCTGCGTCTTCAGCGCCGCGACAAAGCCGTACATGAATTTCTCGGCCGTGAGGTAAAGCACCTTGCGTTCATTGCCTGAATTGCCGGCCCAGGTGACCGCCTGCAACAGATGGGTCTTGCCCAGGCCCACGCCGGCGTGGATGTAGAGCGGATTGAACATCACGGGATCGCCGCGACGGCCTTCGGCAACCTGGCGCGCCGCGGCGTGGGCCAGCGTATTGGAGCGCCCGATCACGAAACTTCCAAACGTCAGGCGCGGATCGAGCGGCGAGCCGCCGAGGGCGTCATGGCTCGCAGACACCGGCGCGATGGCGGTCGCGCGCAGCTCGGGCGCGGGCCGGCCATCGGGCCGCTCGGCGCGGCGCGCATCAAGCGGCGCGACAGTCTCCTTGACCGGCGCCGCGCATCGCATCGCGGTGCGCACGGTGAGGTCGATCCGGTGCACTTCCGGCATCTCGGCTTGCCAGCAGGAAAGAACCCGCTCGGCATAATGCGCCTGGATCCAGCTCTTGAGAAAACGCGTCGGGACCGAAAGGTGGACGCTTTCCTGCTGCACGCCTTCCAGGTCCATGCGCGCGAACCAGCTGGTGTAGACGTCTTCCCCAACGCTCGACCGCAACCGGCCTTTTACGCGGGACCAACGATCCTGTTCCATATTTGTCATTGCCTGAGGACTTCTCTGAAGAGTTTTGTTGAACGGTGAAGGCGCCGCGCGTGTGCGCATGGAGCCCGCCTCGAGCGAAGCTTCTTCAGCCACAGGCCAGCCGTTCGGCGAGAAGCCGTCAGGCAGACTATCGGCTGGATTGGGAAGCGATCGCGAGGCTAGCGAGTACTCAGCGGCCTGTCCGGAGCTCGCGCCGGAGGCCGCGTGCAGACAGTATCCAGTGCAGCCAACACGGTATCGTTCGAAAATGACTTTAGGTGAAAACCAACCACGCTTGCGTAAGACATACGACCTCCCCCTCTTACCGTGACCACCCACGGCAAGTCGTCATTCCAGATCCATTCAAATTCGACCGGCGGCGACTGAGACACAATTTGTTCAGTCGTTACGCCATTTCGTTCCGCCCGCTAGTCTTAACCCGCTCGCGTGCTCCGCCTTCGACGCCGCCGGCTGGCCTGTGCGTATTTCTCTTGTTCAAAGCAAACGAGACGCACGCGTCCCGCTTGAGAAATTTCGACACAGAACTCCGATACCCATATTGCTATGGGTTTGAATCCGACAATCGCTTGGAAAGCGTCGCCAACGCACACACCGCCGCCGATTTGCGCGTCCGCCCCGAACCTTAATCCGCGCTGGTCTCAAGAGCCGTGGGCGCTGCGAACGCTCTAAGAGATACATCATGCCCTGTTTCCCGCAACGAAAATGATTCACCGCGGGCGCCGGCAAAAACATCCCGGCGCTCGCCAAATCAGCGAAGGATTTTCTTGCACAGCCGCAAGGTTTTGAATCTGTGCATAGATTCGAAACGCCGCGATGCTGTCACATTTCTCACGGCTGCCCAAAATAAATTCATAAATTGTTTACGTTCGAACGAGGCCGAAGGGATTTTTCGAACAACTCGTCACCGCTATGCCGATAAGTGACTACGCAAGCGCGTTTTTTTTTGCTCGTCGGAATAGGGTAACCCGTCAACAGCGCGCCGCGCCGCCGCGCAACCGAGGTTGCTATTTCGGAAGTATCGCCGATCAAGCCCCGATCGGTTTCCTGGTCGTCAGCGCCAACTCGCCGAGCTCGTTTCCCGGCATGGAATCCGCAAAGGCCTGATGCGCGAGAATTTCTTCAACCGGAGGAGGCGGCCGACAAACAAAAAAAGCCCGGCACAGCCGGGCTTTCCGAAAAATCTTGAGGGGGATCGACTTATTTCGCCAGCTTGGCGATCTGATGCGCAAGCCGCGAAACCTTTCGGCTCGCATTGTTCTTGTGAATGATGTTGCGCTGCGCTGCCTTCATCAGATCCGGCTCCGCGCGGGCCATCGCCTTCAGTGCTGCATCGCGGTCGCCACGCTCGATCGCCTCCTCGACGGATCGAACCGAACCGCGCATCTGGGTTCGGCGGGATTTGTTGATAATGGTGCGGCGGGCAATTTTGCGCGTCGCCTTCTTGGCGGAAGTCGTATTGGCCATGTTCTCAAATGTCCTTCGACAGTGACCGATCGCGGGCGGGCGTGAGCGTACCGACGGTTCGCGTGATCGACGCTGATGTGTTTTTCGGGTGTCCTTTAAAGAATGCCACTCTCGGAGCATACGCTCAGAGGCCTATACTCAGATATCGGCGGCGACGCTCAAAGAACATCGGCGGCGGGATTGCGCCCGCCGCCATTGCCGGTCTTATAGAGGGCAGGCCATGCAGCGTCAACGCCTAAGGGTCCGCGGGAGGCACGGACGCCTATCGCAAAAAGGCCGATAAGGTGCTGATGAGGTTGAATTTCCTTGGCGGCACCGTTATTGGCTGCCTGCGCCTTGGGGCGCAAGAGGGTATAAGGTGACGCATGATCCGCGGTTTTTTCCGTCTTGTGGGGCTGTTGCTGCTGGCCGGCGGATTTATCTTCATGGTCTATGACGGGGCGCGCTTCGTAGCCGACAATACCTTGCGTTTCACCCGTTTCGGTCAGTTCTGGAACGATATCCATCAATCCAGCCAGCAGGCGTTCCACGCCTGGGTGGAGGGCAAGGCTCCCTGGCTCTGGAACAGTGTCGTCCGGGTAATCCTGGATCAGCCGGTTTTTGCCGTCATGGGCGTCCTGGGAATTCTGCTGATGCTGCTGTTCCGGCGGCGCAAGCCGTTGATCGGCTATTCGAGGGACTGACCGGATAGAAGCTCCGGTAGACCTCTTCGAAGGCCCCCGCGTAACGGGGCTGCCGCAATCCGCGTAAAGACATATGTTAGGGGACGCATTGTCGTCACCCGCTCGAATACATCCCGCAGGGAGGTAACCCATGTTGTTCTTGCGCAAGACCACCGCGCTGCCGAGCGCTGCCGAGGCGCTGCCCGGCCGCGCCGATCCGATTCCGACAGCTACCCGGCATTTCGTGAATGGCCATCCATTGCAGCCGCCCTATCCTGCGGGCCTGGAGCAGGCGGTATTCGGGCTCGGCTGCTTCTGGGGCGCGGAGCGCAAGTTCTGGGAACTCGGTGACGGCATCTACACCACCGCGGTGGGATATGCCGGCGGGCACACCAGGAACGCCACCTATGAGGAGGTTTGTTCAGGCCGTACCGGTCACACCGAAGTGGTGCTGGTGGTGTTC
Organism: uncultured Alphaproteobacteria bacterium; assembly: GCA_963742085.1. Classification (GTDB taxonomy): domain Bacteria; phylum Pseudomonadota; class Alphaproteobacteria; order Rhizobiales; family Xanthobacteraceae; genus Bradyrhizobium. Next base: position 126,488 of record CAVUKM010000016.1, read on the forward strand.
GATCCGAAACGGATTTCGTACGACCAACTGCTGAAGACGTTCTGGGAGAACCACAACCCGACCCAGGGCATGCGGCAGGGCAACGACGTCGGGACCCAGTATCGTTCGGCGATCTACACCTTCAGCGACGCCCAGCGCAAAGCTGCGGATACATCGAAGGCCGCCTATCAAAAGGCCCTGGCGGCAAAGGGATTGGGCGCGATCACCACCGAGATCGCGCCATCAGGCGAATTCTATTTCGCCGAAGATTATCATCAGCAATATCTGGCCAAGAATCCGGCCGGCTATTGCGGGCTCGGCGGAACCGGGGTGTCGTGCCCGATCGGGGCAGGCGTCTCGGCCTGATGGCTTCGCAGCCAGTGTTCCGAATCCGAAGATCGCACTCGCTTCGCATCTGACGGCAAACAACGATTTGTTAACCATAACCGGTGCAAGACTGGGGCTGTCTCGCGAGAGGGGATGGCTCCGGTGGGGGTTGGGCGCGCGTTTCGATTACCGATCATTGTCGCTATGACCGCGCTCGCCCTGTCGGGCTGCATGCAGACGCCCGCGCCGATGGCGAGCGCGCATCCGCAAAGCGAGCTCGACGCCATGGCTTACGGCCAGCCCTACGCCGCTCCCGCGCCACGACCCGCGGTGGCGGATTCCGGTGGCGCCGTCAGCGCGCTTCGGACCAGCTTTGCCGCCTCCACGCAGGGCAGTTACGCACCGGCCCAGGCCGCCTATGCGGCCGCGCCGATGCCGGTGGCCCATGATGCAGCCTACAGGCTGGATGCCGGCGACAAATTGCGGGTCGTGGTCTACGGCCAGGAAGGCCTCACCAACACCTACGCGATCGATGCCGGCGGCTCCATCACCATGCCGCTGATCGGCGCGGTGCCGGCGCGCGGCCGGACGCCGGCGGGACTGGCCGCGGAGATCTCGGGCAAATTGCGCAACGGCTATATCCGCGATCCCTCGGTCGCGGTGGAGGTCGAAACCTACCGGCCGTTCTTCATCCTCGGCGAGGTCGCCGCTCCCGGCCAATACCCCTACGTGCCCAACATGAGCGTCGAAAGCGCGGTGGCGATTGCCGGCGGCTTCTCGCCCCGCGCCCAGCGCGACCGCGTGACGCTGACCCATGCCGACAATGCGGGCTCAAGCCGCGCCGTGGTGCCGCTCGGCACACCACTCAGCCCCGGCGATACCGTGCTGGTCGGCGAACGCTGGTTCTGACGAAGGACGGCGTACTTCGTCATCCCGGGGCGCGAACGCGGTTCTCGCGCCTCACTTCTTCAGATGCCTGGCAAGGAAACTCATGCTGCGCGGCCAGGCGATATCCGCACTCGCCTTGTCGTAACTTGCCCGCTCGTCGCAGTGAAAGCCGTGCTGCGCGCCCGGATAGGTGTGGATCTCGACGTCGGGCCGCTTGGCGCGGATGGTCTCGACGTCGCCGAGCGGGATCCCGGCGTCCTTCTCGCCGAAATGCAGCTGGGTCGGCACTTTCGGCTTGTCGTCGGCGAAGCGAACGATGGCGCCCCCGTAATAGCCGATCGCCGCGGACAGCCCTGACAGCTTGGTGGCGGCGGCATAGGCGATGCTGCCGCCAAGACAGAAACCGATGATTCCGACCGGCCCGACATTCCTGACGGCATCGATAGCGGCCTGGGTGTCGCGCAGCATTGCCGCCCAATCGGGGCTGGCGATGAACTTGCGCGCCACCGCAACCTCATCCGGCGAGTAGCCCGACTGGAAATTCCGTTCGACGCGGTCGAAGATCGCGGGCGCAATGGCGACATAGCCCTCGCTCGCCAGGCGATCGCAGACCGCGCGAATGTGGTGGTTGACGCCAAAGATTTCCTGGATCACCACCACCGCCGCCTTGGGCGCGGTGGCGGGATCGGCGCGGTAGCCGCCCAAATGAAAATTGTCCGAAGCCGTCAGCTTGATGTCGTGTCCCACGGAAAACCCATCTCCCTTCTTGAGATCTGCATGAGGTTATTTGCAGTGGAGCTCGCCTGCCATTGCCACACCCAATTGCGCGCCCCGCATGTCCTTCCAGCCGGTCAACCCGCGGTACGGGATTGCAGATAGACATTTCCCGGCGAGGGAACAACCAAATACCGCTGGCGTTGCGCGGAGCGCTGCTCCGCGGCCCCGGCAATGCAATATGACAACATCATTGCCGCAGCGCACAACGCTGATTTCGGAATTTATTTCTTCAATCAATTCCAAATTGGATTGCCTCCCGAATGGATCGCTATCATTCTGCGCACCTCTGGCATCGGCCCGGTGGGTGCCAGCCAAAACGAACAAGTGAGTTGCCGCCGTAAGCGGCTTCATGCACCGAGAGGGGAAGAAACCATGCCTAACCTTAACATCAACGGACGGAATATGTCCGTCGAGGCGGCGAGCGATACGCCGCTGCTTTGGGTCATCCGCGAGCAATTGCAGATGACCGGCACCAAGTTCGGCTGCGGCGCCGGCCTGTGTGGTGCCTGCACCGTGCACATCAATGGTGAAGCGGTGCGATCCTGCCAGACACAGGTAGGCGATGCCGTCGGCAAGAAAATCACCACCATCGAAGGCCTCAGCGCCAAGGGCGACCATCCGCTGCAGAAGGCATGGATCGCGGAGCAGGTCCCGCAATGCGGCTACTGCCAGTCCGGACAGATCATGCAGGCAGCCTCGCTGCTCGCGAAGAATTCCAACCCGACCAAGGAAGAAGTAGTGGCGCACATGGACGGCAATCTCTGCCGTTGCATGACCTATTCGCGCATTCAGAAGGCGATCATGCGCGCGGCTTCCGAAATGCGGACCGCTTCAACGGCCACCGATCGGAGGGCAACATGAATACGCACGTGAAAATCACCCAGGACAAGATCGCCGGCGAGCCCGCCGATCTGAGCCGCCGCTCGTTCCTCGTCGGCTCTGCCGCCGCTGGTCTCGCGCTCGGCTATTCCGCCGTTCCAGGCCTGCTCGGTGCCGATCAAGCGTTCGCAGCCGCCAGCAATTTCGATCCCAGCGTCTGGTATTCGATCGCGCCGGACGGGATTGTCACGGTCACGTGCGGCAAGGCCGACATGGGCCAGCACATTGCGTCGACCATGGCGCAGATCATTTCGGAAGAACTTGGCGCGAGCTGGAAGGACATGCGGGTCCAGCTTGCTTCCAACGATCCGAGATACAATGACCCCGTGCTTGGCGCGCAGGTCACCGGCGGCAGCTGGAGCACGATGATGAACTTCGATGCGATGAGCCGCGCGGGTGCCGCGGGGCGTATCGCATTGACGGAAGCCGCCGCGGCCGCGATGGGCGTACCCGCCGGCGAACTGGTCGTCAGAGAGTCCGCGATTTCGCATCCGAAGTCGAAGAAGTCGATGACGTTCGCGGACATCGTCAAGAGCGGCAAGGCCACCAAGACCTTCACGCCCGACGAACTCAAGGCGATCAAGCTGAAGACGGCCGATCAGTACACCCAGATCGGCGTTTCGGTTCCGCAGCTCGACATTCCGTCGAAGACCAACGGGACCGCCAAATACGGCATCGACGTCATGCTGCCGGGCATGGTCTACGGCAAGGTCGTCACGCCACCGGTGCGCTATGGCGCCACGGTGAAATCGATCGACGACAGCGCGGCCAAGAAGGTGCCGGGCTTCATCAAGGCGGTCGTTCTCGACGACAAGACCACTACGACGACCGGCTGGGTGGTGGCGGTGGCCAATACCTACGCCAGCGCACGCAAGGCGGCTGACGCACTCAAGGTCACCTATGACGGCGGACCTAACGCCAAGCTGTCGAGCGAATCCCTGCTCACCGAAGCCAAGCGGCTGCAGGGGCGCGACAACTCCGGGCTGTTCTTCGTCAAGGACGGCGATACGACCGCGGCGCTCGGCACCGCAGCGAAGGTGCTGGAGGCGGAATACACCACCAACATCAACATCCATGCGCCGATGGAGCCGATGACTGCTACGGCGCAGCAACAGGGCGATATCTGGCACATCTATTCCGGCAACCAGTTTGCGACGCGCTCCGGCGCGATCGCGGCGGGCGCCGCCGGGGTCGATCCCAAATTCGTCGTGCTGCACCAGATGTGGCTGGGCGGCGGCTTTGGCCGGCGGCTGGAAGGCGACATGATGATACCGGCGGTGCAGGCGGCCAAGGCCGTCGGCAAGCCGGTCAAGATCATCTACTCGCGCGAAAACGACATGACCATGGACTTCTCGCGTCCGCTGACGTTCCAGAAGATCAAGGCCGGTCTCGACGGCGACGGCAAGCTGGTCGCGATGAACCACGACGTGGTCAGCGCCTGGCCGACCAAACGCTGGGGCATTCCCGACTTCCTGTCGCCTTCGGTCGACAAGAAGGGCGCGCTCGATGCGTTCACGGTCAATGGTGCGGACTTCTTCTACTCCGTGCCCAACCACAACGTCCGCGCCATCCTCAACGAGATGGCGCACAACGCCACCCCGTCGGGTCAGCTGCGGTCGGTTGCACCGGGTTGGACCTTCTGGGCGGTCGAAAGCATGATCGACGAACTCGCTCATGCGGCCGGCAAGGATCCCGCGCAGTTCCGGATCGACCTGCTCGACGGCAAGGGCGACAATGCCGGTGGCGCGCAACGCCTGCGCAACACCCTGCTCGCAGCCATGGGCCTGGCCGGTTACGGTACCAAGCAGCTGCCGAAGGGCGAGGGCATGGGCGTCGCCTGCGTTTCCTCGCAGGAAAGAAAAACGGCAAGCTGGACCGCGTGCGTGGCCCATGTTGCCGTTGCGGCAAACGGCGAGGTCAAGGTCAAGAAGCTGACCGTGGCCACCGACGTCGGCACGCAGGTGCATCCCGACAACATCCGTGCCCAGGTCGAGGGCGCGGCGTTGTGGGGACTTTCGCTTGCGATGTACGAAAAGGCGACGCTGAAGGATGGCGGTATCGAGCAGACCAACTTCGATACCTACACGCCGTTGCGGATGAGTCAGACCCCGGAAGTCGCCGTCAGCGTTATCGCCAATGGCGAACACGCCACCGGCGTCGGCGAACCGGCGGTGACGGTGATCGCGCCCGCGCTTGCGAATGCGATCTTCAATGCCTCCGGCGCCCGCGTCCGCTCGCTGCCGATCACGGCAGAGGCGGTAAAGGCGGCGATGAAGGCCTAAGGCCGCAAAGCACGCCGACAACAACAATCCGCCGGAGGGTCTCCTCCGGCGGATTTTTTGTGCCGGTTTTCCGTGTCTTGGGGCCGGCGCCCGGTCACTCGTTCAAATTTTACCTACAGCAAAAGGCAGACGTTCATAATTTCTCTTAAGCCTCGGGGAATGTGTTGTCGGGTAGTCTGCTGCCGGGCCACCCGCATCCGTCAACGAGGGTCTATGTCAGCTCAAGCCAAACCGTCTTCGTCCAGGCGCCACCTGCTGCTGGCGTCCGACAATACCGATCAAAGCCGCGAGCTGGCGAATATCCTGCAATCCGTGAGCGAGGTGGATACCGTTTCGACATCGGATCTTCCCGACACCCCGGCCGGGCATATCTCGGGGGTCGTGGTCGATATCAATCTGCGCTCCGCCGAAAGCGTGCAACGGGTTCGAAACAAGCTGCGAGCCGAAGCCTACCGCGCGATGCCGCGGCTGTTTGTTCTCGCCGACGCCCTCCACCACGGGTCGATGCAGGCGTGGGCGCTCGGCGCAACGGACACGATATCGCGGCCGTTCGATGCCGAGGGCATCCTGCAACGCATCCACGCCGCCTTTCCGGACAGTCATGGATTCGATGCGAGCGATCGCGGCAAAATCCTGAACCGGGGCGTTACCGCGGCGCACGAGATGATCGTCAAGATCTTCACCAAGCTGCCGGCGGGAGAGCCGCTGAAATTCAATGACATCGTGGCGGTTGAAAGCAAGATTCTCAAAGCCATCAAGCATTCTTCGTTGCGCGAATGGCTGACGGCCGTCGGTTGCCATCACACCGACACCTATCGCCACTGCCTGTTTGTGACGGGCTTTGCCGTTGCGTTCGCGCAACATCTCGGCATGCGCGACGACGACCAGCGCCGCCTGACGCGCGCGGCCTTGCTGCACGACGTCGGCAAGGCGTTTCTCCCCGTAGCCCTCCTGGACAAGCCGGGCGCGCTCACCGACAAAGAAGTAAGCGAGGTCCGCAAACATCCGCGCCTCGGCTATGACGCTCTCGCTGCCCAGGGCGGGTTCCCGCCGGAGATGCTGGATGTGATACTGCACCATCACGAATTCCTCGATGGAACCGGCTATCCCGACGGCCTGCGCGGCGATCGGATCAGCGACATCGTGCGGTTGACCACGATTGTCGACATCTACTCGGCGCTGGTGGAAGCGCGCGCCTACCGGGTTCCGTATGCGCACGCCAAGGCCTTCGCGATCATGGAGCAGATGAAAGGCAAGCTCGACCCGCATTTGCTGCAGGCCTTCCGTCCCGTGTCCCAGGGAGCGTATTGATTTTCGGCTAAACCCTCGCCGTCATTGCGGGCCCTTGCTGGCATTTCCCGAAATCAAACCGGTCTCCCGGGCACTATCGCTCTCGTACGATGAAATCTCGATCAAACTGCCGTCGGGATCGCGGCAATAGACCGAGCGCAGCACACCGCGGGCGCCCTGTTTCGCCACCGGGCCTTCCTCGATCGTCACGCCGCACGCCACAAGATGCGCCAACACCTGCTCCGGCGTGCTCGATGTCAGAAAACACAGATCGTCGCTGCCGGCGGTCTCGTGGTCGGCGGTGAACCACTCGACCTTGTCGGCGTCGCGCGGCCGCACATTGATTTTCTGGTTGCCGAAGTCCAGCGATGTCCTGACCGGCCTGCCCTGGCCGGGGTCGAAAATCCTGATCTCCATGCCGAGGATCTTTCGGTACCATTCGGCGGAGCGCGCCACGTCGGATACGTTGATCACGATATGATCGAGCGCGTTGACTTTAACCGACATAGGCGATCCTTTCGCGGTGGCTCAGGATAGACCGGCCAAGCTGGCCGCGCTGAGGTTTGTTTGTTACAACGCAGACCGTCGCCAATTCAACAAGATCGAACCGGTCGAGGCGGGTTCGGCACCGCAGGGGAGAAACGCATGGCGTTACGCCGCACCGCGATCGGTCTGGTTGCACTTGGTCTGTGCGCGCTCGGCTGGCCGCCTGGTGATGCCTGCGCGCTGGACTACCCAACGCGGCCGGTGCGGTTCATCGTCGGATATCCGGCCGGCGGCTCGACCGATATCATCGCCCGCCTGATCGGGCAGCGGCTGTCGGAGCGGCTGGGTCAGCAATTCGTGATCGAGAACAAGCCGGGGGCCGGCAACAACATCGGCACCGAGACCGTGGTCAAGGCCGATCCCGACGGTTACACGGTGCTGCTGGTCAATCCCGCCAATTTCATCAACGCCTCGCTCTACGCCAACCTTAATTTCAATTTCATTCGCGACATCGCGCCGGTGGCCTCCTTCAATCGCGTCCCGAACGTGATGACGGTTGCGAAGGACGTGCCGGCGAAGACCGTCGCCGAGTTCATCGCCTATGTGAAGGCCAATCCCGGCAAGGTGAACCTGGCGTCGTCGGGCAACGGCACGTCGGTGCACCTGTCCGGTGAAATGTTCATGGCCATGTCGGGGGCGAAGATGCTGCATGTGCCCTATCGCGGCGCGGCGCCTGCGATCACGGACATGCTGGGCAACCGCGTCCAGGTGATGTTCGATAATATGCCCTCCATCATCGAACATGTTCGCGGCGGCGCGTTGCGCGCGCTCGCCGTGACGGCGGCGACGCGGTCACCGCAATTGCCTGACGTGCCGACCGTTGCCGAGACCGTTCCCGGCTATGAGGCGAGCGCGCTGTTCGGCATGGGCGCGCCGATCAAGACTCCGCCCGAGATCATCGACAAGCTGAACCGGGAGGTCAACGCGGTGCTGGCCGAGCCGGAGATCCGGAAACGCCTGACCGAACTCGGCGGCGAGCCGCTGATCAGTTCGCCCGAAGCCTTCGGCAATATGATCGCGGCCGAGACCGAAAAATGGGCGAAGGTCGTCAAATATGCCGGGCTGAAAGTGGAATAGGCCGGCTTGTTGCAGGCGAGCATCGAGCCTTTCGAGGTTCGCCTCTCTCCACTGAAGCCATCACAGGCAATCCCGGCTCGTTCCTCCGGGCAGGCCATCTTTGCCGGCGGCAATTGGAACCGATTGAAAAAGCCGCGGAACCCCGGAACTCGGGCCGGCGCCCGCAACGACGGCCATCCGACGGCGCAACGTGTCGGCGCGCGCTTGACACCAGACCGGTCGCCTCTATACTAAACCATATGGTTAAGTATAAGGACCAGGTGCTGGACCGCACCTTTGCCGCACTCGCCGACCCAACCCGGCGGGCGTTGCTGGCGCGGCTCGGCAAGCAGGACAGCATCTCCGTGAGCGACCTGGCGCAGCCATTTGCAATATCGCTGCCCGCGATCATGAAGCATCTCGACGTGCTGTCGGACGCGGGCCTGGTCGCGCGGGCGAAAACCGGCCGCACCGTGGCGTGCCGGTTGACGGCCGGGCCGATGGAGCAGGCGATGGACTGGCTGCAACGCTACCAGCGCTTCTGGTCGGAAAATCTTGATCGTCTTGCAGCTTTCGTGGAGGAAGAAAAATGGCCCCCAAATCAGGCGTTGCCGGCGACGCCGGTCTCGCCGCCAGACCAAGCCTCGCCTTCAAACGTCGTCTCAATGCGTCGCCTGAAAAGGTCTACGCGGCGTGGACCGACCCGGAAAAAATAATCCGATGGTTCGGGCGCGCGGACGCCAAGGCCGATTCGTTTCGGGCGGATATCGACGCGCGGGTCGGCGGGCGCTTTCGCGTCAGCTTCGCTACCGACGACGAATACTACGAAGTCGGCGGCGTCTACCGCGAGGTGGTGCCGAACCAGCGGCTGGTGTTCAGCTGGGCCTGGCATTCGACCCCGGAGCGGGAATCGCTGGTGACGGTTTCGCTGCAACCCGATGGGGACGGCACGCTGCTCACGCTTCTCCACGACCAGCTGTTCGATCAGGCCTCGCGCGACGGCCACGAGCGCGGCTGGATCGGCGCGCTCGACAAGCTTGAAGGATTTACCGCCTGAAACGCCCGTAGCACAGGAGCCTGCCCATGCAGCCGCACAAGATCGTCTCCCGGGAAGAATGGATCGAAGCCCGCAAAGCGCATATGGCGCATGAAAAGGAATTTACGCGAGCCCGCGACCGGTTGAGCGAGGAGCGCCGCGCGCTGCCGTGGGTCAGGGTCGACAAGCCCTATGTATTCGATGGACCGGGCGGAAAGCAGACGCTGGCCGATTTGTTCAAGGGACGCAGCCAGCTCGTGGTGCAGCATTTCATGTTCGCGCCAGACTGGAACGAGGGCTGCAAGAGTTGCTCGTTCTGGGCGGACCAATTCGACCGCATGACCCCTCACCTTGCCGCGCGCGACACCACCCTGGTCGCGATTTCGCACGCGCCGTTGCAAAAGCTTGACGCGTTCAAGGCGCGGATGGGCTGGACCTTTGACTGGTTTTCTTCGGCCGACAACGATTTCAACTACGATTACGCGGTCTCGTTCAGGCCGGACGAAATCAAATCGGGCGCCAAGGTCTACAATTTCGGCACCTTGGGCTTCGGCGTCGAGGAGGCGCCGGGGATCAGCGTGTTTTACCGCGACGAAACCGGCGCCATCTTTCACACGTATTCGTGCTTCGCGCGCGGCCTCGACATGATGAACGCCGCCTACCACTATCTCGACCTGACCCCGCTCGGCCGCCACGAAGAAGGCCTGCCCTACTCGATGGCCTGGCTGCGGCTGCGCGACCAGTATGGGCCCACTGCCGGTACGGCGGCATGCTGTCAGACTTAAATCGCAGGCGCTGACACCGCGGGACAACTGGAGTGGTTGTCGCCGACCAAACGCTTGATGCCGGTTTTTGGAAGAACGCCGCCCGCTTGACATAGATCAGCATCGACGCCATCGGCGTATGCCTAGCTTTACGGCAGATTTCCTCACGCTTAGGGAGGCGTCCAATGCCGTTGAAGCTCTTGAACGTCGCGGCGGTGCTCGTCGCGATGCTTGCTGGCATGGGTTCCGCTGTCGCCTGTTCCCGCGTGCTGTGGGCCGACAACGGCCAGGCCGTCGTGGTCGGCCGCAACATGGACTGGTTCGAGGATATGCGCACCGATTTGTGGGCATTTCCGCGCGGCATCGCACGTTCCGGCCTCGCCGGCGACAACTCGATCGCATGGACCTCGAAATACGGCAGCGTCGCGGCTTCCGTCTATGCGATGGGTACCGCCGATGGCATCAACGAGAAGGGCCTGGTCGCGAACCTGCTGTGGCTCGCCGAGTCCGATTACGGCCAGCGTGATCCGAAGGTGCAGGGCCTGTCGCTGTCGCTCTGGGTGCAATACGTGCTCGACAATTTTGCCACCGTCGCCGAGGCGGTCGCGGCTTCCGAGCAGGGACATTTCCAGATCGTGCCGCTCACGGTTCCCGGCTCGGACAATATTGCTACCGTGCATCTCGCTTTGGCGGATGCCGGCGGGGATTCCGCGATCATCGAGATCGTCGACGGCGGCAAGATGCGCATCCATCACGGCCGCGCCTATACGGTGATGACGAATTCGCCGCCGTTTGCGCAGCAGCTTGCGAACCTGAAGCAATATGAGGGCTTCGGCGGCACCGCCCCGCTACCCGGCACCACGCAGGCGGCCGATCGCTTCGTGCGCGCCGCTTATTACGCTCAAAATCTGCTCAAGCCGCAGGACGTCCGGCAGACGGTCGCGGAAATCCTGTCGGTCATGCGCAATGTCTCGCAGCCGTTCATCAGACCGAGCCCGGGCCATCCGGAAGTCTCACACACCATCTGGCGCACCGTGGCCGACGCGACCGACCACGTCTACTTTTTCGAATCGACGCTGAGCCCCAATATCGTGTGGGTACGGCTCAACGATCTCGATCTCGGCCCGGGCGCTCCCGTGCGCAAGCTCGACCTCGTGCACAGCGGCGATCTCGTCGGTGACGTGACGGCTTCCTTCGCGCCGAGCGCGCCGCTGGCTTTCAGCGGCCCCTGATTTGCCCCGGCGGTCAGTGCGGCGGTGTCACCTTACGCGGCGGCCCTGCCTGCCCGCCATGGCGTCGAGATGTCACCTTTGGCTTCGCCGGGTCAATTCAGTCGACACTCCCGAATTGTAATTAAATCAAACACTTATAGTCTCCGAATTCCGCTGAAAGTCGCTCCGGATAGCTCTCTACCAGGCCTAGATTGTGCCAAGCGGCGCGCCGATCAGGGTGGTGGCGTTGTCGCAAATATGCCGCCGCCAACCAGTTCCGACGGTGCATGCTGGTGCCTCCAATCTTCACTCAGAGCGTCAAGCTCGCTACGCACCTGCTCCACGACGCTCGACCACTCACGCTGCTCCGTCTGCCGAAAGAGACGCGCCGTTGGATACCATGGGCTGTCTTCACGCTTGTACAGCCATCGATAGTCGGGGCTATAGGGCAACAAGATCCACACCGGGCGGCCAAGTCCGCCGGCAAGATGCGCAACGCTCGTATCGACGGAGATCACAAGATCCAGGCATGAAACCAATGCTGACGTCTCTCCAAAATCCGAGAGGCTATCGGTCGGATCAATGATATTTGCGCCGGCAAGGACTTCTCTGTCTTGATCTCGCAGATCCTTCTGCAAGCTGACGAACATTGCGTCCACGTCCAGAATCCCGGTCAGCTCGCGCAATGGCATCGACCGGTTGTGGTCGTTGATATGCCCTGCGTTGCCGGACCAGACCAACCCAACGCGCAGTCTATTGCGGGGGCCCAACCGGCTTTCCCAGCTTATCCGACGATCTTCAGCCGGCGCCGGCAGATAAGGCACGGCGGCCGGGATCGTCTTAAGACTGGTCTTGAATGCCAAAGGCAGGCTGGAAATGTGACAATGGACGTCAAATGCCGGCAACATCGCCTTCTTCGGGAAACATTCGGCAACGCCGTCCAATCGAGACATCAACGAACACGCAGGGGCCGCGGCGACGACAATCACACGAGCTCCGAGAGCTGCCACCATCGGGATATATCGAGCGAACTGAAACGAATCTCCGATGCCCTCATCGGCGTACAGAAGGATCGTCTTCCCCTCGATTGAGCTCTCCCCCAACCAGCGAGGTTGGGTGAATTGGGGATCATGCATCAGTCCCAATTTCCACCTCGACTCGCGGCCAACTAGGCCGCGCTCAAAATCGCCGACAAGCATCTGGAGCAGCGCCAAATTCCAGTGAGTTTTTGGATTCTCCGGATCAATCTCCAGTGATCGCGCATAGCAGGCGAAAGCCTCATCCACTCGCTGAAGCTCGGTCAGCGAATGCCCCTTATTGTTGAGGGCCAAAGCGAAGTCGGGGCGAAGCGCAATCGCTCGATCGAACCATTCCAGCGACTCTTCGTATCGACCAAGATTTTGGAGAGCCGTTCCCAGATTATTCGTCGTATTGGCGTCCTGTTGATTCAACAGATACGACTGATAGTTGTCTGCCCGTGCTTCTTCGAACCTCTTTAGATCCAGATACAAAAGACCACGCATGTAGAGCGCGTCAGCCTGATCGGGCCTTACTTCAAGCGAGAGATCGAAGTGCTCGAGCGCTTCGGAATACTGCTCTCTCCGATAGAAAATCAGACCGCATAGATTCGCGGCATCAGCATAGCGCGGGCGCAATTTGAGAGCCTGCTCCAGAGCCAGCAACGCCTCGTCGGGACGGTTCAGATCAATCAGAACAGCGCCGATACTTTTCCAAAAGTCCGCATTTTCGGGTTGGAGAGATATTGCTTTATCGAAGGCCTCGATAGCCTCCTCAAGCCTGCCCATCCGCTGAAGCGCCGTTCCGAGGGTTGAAACGTACTCGGCCTTGGGATCGAGTTTGATGGCGTTGGAAACCCACTCGACGGCTTGATCGAATTGCCCCGAATGAAGGGCAATTTCCCCCCTCAAAAACATGGAATCTGCATGATCCGGATTAATGGCCAACGCACGCTGGCAGCAATCCCTGGCCTCTATCGACAGACCGGCACCCAAAAGACTGCGGCCCAAATCGCACAACGACGCAGGCGTGATTGCCCGTGCTTCCTTGGAAGTCACCCCGCTTTTTTTGGAAGCGGCGCGACGCTGATGACGGTTCATGCGGACTCTCAGGAGTCAATTCACGCGAAATTGTTGAATGATTCGCGGCTACCGCGAAAGCAGGAATTGAGCGCCCTTCGCCCGGTTTCGCGAATGTTGGCTCTTGCTTGCCATGGAGACTGCCCCTGCGCGATGTCGCCAACCGCCGTGGCTGAGAATATCGAGAGACGTTGTCGTCGCGCACGAACACCAAGCCTTTTAAAGAGAGGCTTAGGGCCTCAGAGTTGGTATTGAGGCCGGACATTCCCTTGAGCGGCTGCGCGGACACCAGCGAAAGACCTCTCCTGCTGGATCAGCGCGGCGCCGCGATGTTGGCGCCGGCTGCGCTTCGCGATCTTGTTTGGATCGTCGCCATACGCGCGCTCTCGGCACAAAACTCACTTAGCCAAAGGTATGCCACGCGAAAGATGGGCCAACAAATGCTCCGCAGGAGCCAGAATCGGATGACCTTTCTTGGAAGTCATTGAACTGTGGGGATAATTCTGGCGCACCCGACACGATTCGAACGTGTGACCTTTGCCTTCGGAGTAATTTAGGCTGCCCTACGCAAAAATGCGACAGGGTAGGTAATGCTTCGCTATACTACTAAAATTGTTAAGGAAACTAGAATTGGCGGCCGCAACGCATATCCTGCCATGCGCCTCAATTTCCCTCCAACTGCTTACGTGGTGCTTACGCGGGAAACGGGCTTCAAGTCGGAGAAATTCGATGGCAAAGCTCACTAAGCGCATCGTCGACGCCGCGGGAGCACGGGATAAAGACTACGTCATCTGGGATGATGAGTTGCCTGGATTTCGGCCTGCGCGTATTCACGTCAGGCAAGCGCAGCTATCTCATTCAATATCGGTCGGCTGGTCGTTCCCGTCGCTACACGATCGGGCAGCACGGCGTCTGGACGCCGGAGCTCGCAAGAAAAGAGGCGAAGGTACAGTTGGGCCGGGTTGCGCAAGGCGAAAATCCAGCCGAGGAGCGCCAGCTCGACCATAAGGCGGTTACCGTCAAGGACTGTGCGATCTCTACCTCAACGACTTGAAGGCGGGTCTCATAATCGGAAAAGGGTGGCCGCCCGAAGAAGCCGACAACCGTCGTCACCGACACTGGCCGCATCCACCGTCATATCTTGCCGCTTATCGGTACGCGGCGTGTAAAGGACCTCGTTAAGGCCGACATCAACAAGGTCTTGAAGGACATCATGGCCGGCAAAACGCGCGTCAGCGTCAAGACCAAGAAGCTGCGCGGCAAAGCGATCGTGCGGGGAGGCGTCGGCACCGCGACGCGGACCGTCGGTCTGCTCGGAGGCATCCTCACCTATGCCGTTGAGGCCGGAATCATCGAGACAAATCCAGCGCACGGGATTCGCAAACCGAAGGATAGGGTCCGCAACCGCCGCTTGACCGAAGCTGAGTATCGCACACTCGGAGGAGATCCTGCGTAAAGCGGCTGAGGACGAGAAGATACCAAATGACCGCCGAAATCATCCGCCAAATTGCTCTCACCGGATGCCGCCGTTCGGAAATAATCAAGCTGCGGTGGGCAGAAGCCGATATGGAAGGCAAGCTGCCTGCGTTTGGTCGATAGCAAGGAGGGAGCCTCCACCCGGGCTATCGGGTTGCCCGTGGTGGAGTTTTTGGAAGCGCCGATGGACGACTGAGGCCCGGCACTTACGTGTTTCCAGGGCAGGGCGACGACAATGCGTTCGGTAGTTTCCCCAATCATTGGGAGCAAAATATTCACGTAATACATCACTGGCCGATATCACGCCGCATGTACTGAGGCACAGCTTCGCAAGCATCGCGAACGATCTCGGGTTCACCGAGGTCACGATCGCAGCCCTTGTTGGTCACGCGAAGGGTCGGTCACGAGCAAGTACATCCATACGCTCGATACTGCGCTCATCATGGCCGCGGATACGATCTCGGGCTATATCCAGGGCCTGTTCGACGGCGTGGAATTCAAGCAGACCGCCTACGCCCTTGACCGCGACTCTCGAAAGGCGGCGCTTGCTCGTTTCCTGCGCAAGGCCGTCGGCGAGCCCTTAACAGACGCCGAGCAAGAGCCCCGCCTCGCAGCTTGAATCCGAGTTGCCGATCCAGCCGAACAGGATGGTTGACAGCAGACAGCAAGTGAACGGAGAAGCTGGCTTCAGTCAACGAGCCAGATTTTCCGTTGGGGTTCGCGCACGCTTAGGCCTCTGCCTTAGCCGGCGTCGAAGCGCGACAGTACCCGTAGTAGTCCTTGTCGTTGGAGGGCCCCCGACCGGGCCGCGGCAAGCAGTCAAGGCCGAAGCCGCGAAGCGAGTGGCGCGCGATAGCGCCAGCCTCACATGGGAAGTTTGTCAATGCTGCGCTTTCTTCCTTCCTTACAAGGCAATTCTCCGGCGAGGTAGGAAGCTGCAACTTTCTTCGTCCCTGATCTTTAGGATCCAGATGGCGCCGAGCGCAAACTCGGCCGGCCAGGCCGCCGCGCAGCGGCTTGGCCTTGCCGCCGGCGAGCACGGTGCCAAACTGACTCCTATCAGGACTGCCTTCGCACCTACGGTGCGCTCCAGGGCCTGTCATGTTCGAGAAGCCGGGTTCGAGCCCGATATCACCATTCGCGCTACTGTTGCCTTGCACGCACAAGCTTTACGGCCTGACGCCGGCCCGGCCCGACTTCCATCGACAGCAGAAGGACAAGCCGCGGGGCTCACTGGACCTATTCGAAATCGCTGTTCGGACGCCAGGAGACGGGATCGGCGATCCAGCGATTGATGTCGGATTCATGCCAGCCGGTCGCCGTTGACGCTGATCTTGAGCTGCGGCCGGAAACGTGCCCTCGGCGATCTTGCGGTAAATGGTGGACCGGGACAGCCCGGTTCGGGAAAGGACGGTTTTCAGGCGGATGATACGGTCTGGTTCGCGCATGGACGCGCTGCCTCCTGCTGGCTGTTTCTGACGGCTGCTGAGACCAGACAGGGCAAGCATTCAAGGGCGCGCAAGAGGGTTTTTCGCGTCGTCGTACCGTGGCGTAGAGGCGGCGGTAAATAGGATGGGTCAAATTCCGATGCCCCGGCCTCTGCCGAGGTCGATGCCGTGGGTGAAGGCCAATTCCTGGCCGAGCCGGCGGCCTGATTCGAACACGATGCCGAGATCTCTCTTGCGGTTGGCGAGGATGGATTCCAGTTGCGGATCGCGTTCGAGGCTTTTGGCCATGTCGCCCATCGCCGAGCGCGTCGCCTTGTAGCCGGACATGTCGCCAGCCTGATATTGGCGCTGGCTGGTGTGGTCGAGCTTCTGCCAGCGCTCCACGAAACGGTCGGCGCGGCGGCTCGGATCGGTCCGCAACTCGGTTTCGAGCTGGAGGGCGCGGATGGCGCGGTTGACCTGGCCGCCAGCCGCCTCGCGGACAAGTTCCGGATTCTTCTTGTAGGCGGCTTCGGCGTCGTGCGAGCCATAGGGCCGCACCTCTTCGAAGACCTTGCGGGCCTCCTGCAATTCCTTCACCTGCGCCGGGCTGGCCTTGCCGCCCCGCTCCTGCATATCGAAGATCGCATCCACGGCTCGGGCATGGCGGACCAGCGCCTTGGTGCGGGCCTTGCGCAGCGCCGCTTCCGGGTCTTCCACCACCTTCCTTTCCGGCGCTTCCCGTTCCGGCCTCCGCGCGTCGTCCAGGCCAGGCACAGCGTCGGCAGACGGGCGCAGGCCATCGAACATGTTGCGCACCTTCTCCGGCACGACCTTGCGCACGATCTCGGCAACGCGCTCGCGGAAGGTGATCCCGCGCCGCTCGGCATAGCTTTGCGCCGGATCGCGCTGCTCGTAATCCGAGGCCATGTCCTTGGCCCGGTCACGCGACAGGGTTCGGGTGAGCCGGTCCGGATTGGCAAAATCGTCGCGGCCATAATGCAGCTCCATGCCATCGCGGTGCCGTGACAGGGCGACATAGCTGGTATGGGCATCCATGCCCGGCGTCGCCAGCACATGGATGCGGTCCACCGTCATGCCCTGCGCCTTGTGGATCGTCGCCGCATAGCCATGGTCGATCCGATTGTAATCCTTGAGGTCGAAGCGAACGGATCGGCCATCGTCGGTCTGAACGGTCATGGATTGCGCGCTCACCTGTTCGATGGTCCCGAGCGTGCCGTTCTTCACGCCAAGGCCTCGTTCGTTTTGCAGGAACATGACGCGATCCCCGCTGGCGAAGCCGCGGTCGCCGCGCTCGACCGTCACACGCACCTCATCGCCCAGATCACCGGCGGCACGCATCCGCTCCGCGCAACCTCGTTGAGGGCGCGCACCTCGTCATTGGTATGGGTGAGGATGATGCGGCTCCGATCCGGTGATGCCTGCCGGTCGCGGTCCCAGCGCTCGATCAGATCGCCGCGCGCCTGCTCGCGTGTTTGGGCCTCATGCACCATGCCGTGGGAGCGATAGGCTTCAAGCGCATTGCCGGTTTTGCCGATTGGCGAGATCACGCGTGGCGTCCCGCTGCCAGTCCTCGCGCTGGCGGCGCACCTCGCCGATTTCCGCGCCGCCATGGCGCTCATGGATCGAGCGGAAGGCCGCGCCCGCCTCTATTGCTTGCAACTGCTTGATATCGCCGACCAGCACGACTTTGGCGCCGGCCTCGGCGGCATGGGACAGCACGCGTTCCAACTGGCGCGTGCCGACCATGCCCGCCTCGTCGATCACCAGCACATCGCGGGTTGTGAGCAGGTCGCGGCCCTGTTGCCAGCCATGCTCCATGCTGGCGATGGTGCGCGACGCAATGCCCGATCCGCTTTCGAGGTTTTCCGCCGCAATGCCGGACAGCGCCACGCCCCGGACCTCGTAGCCCGCCGCTTCCCATGCCTCCCGCGCCACGCCCAGCATCGCGCTCTTGCCCGTTCCGGCATGGCCGACCACGATCCCGAGATCGCGCCCGTCCGTGACATGCGCCAGCGCGTCGGCCTGCTCGCCCGAAAGGACAAGGCCGCGCTGTTCAGCACGCGCCAGCGCCGCCTTCGCGGTCCGCGTCATTCACCTCATGGCGTTCCCGTTCCGCCATGAGTTCGGCGGCACGGTGCAGGCGCTGTTCGGCCTCGATCATGTCGCGGGTGGTGAAGCGATCTTCGCCGCGAGCGTCCTTGCCGAGTTCGACCAGATCGGGCGCATTGCGCATCGCGCCCATGACTTCGTTGAACTGCTCGATCCCATCGCTGTGCCGGTGCGCGAACTTCGCCATGTCGCGCCGCGTGAAGGTCGATTGCTGATGCGTGATCGCGTCCAGCCCGAGGGAAGGATCGGCGATGATCCTCTCGCCATTGCCCCGCGCGATCTCGCGGTGCATCTCGGCGCGGTCGGCCTCGGTCCCTTCGCCCTCGATGCCCCGGTCCTCGATACGTTGGGCGGGCGCGCCGATCTGGCTTTGCGGCTCCAGCGCGATGCCCTGCGCTTCGAGGCTGCGATGGTCGATCCGCGCGTCGATGTCGAGTTCGGCAAGGCGCTCATTGGCGAGCTCGGCCCAGCGTTCGCGCCAGCGCTCGACCATCTCGGTGCGGTTCCAGTCCCGGACCTTCGGGCCAAAGCCGTTCTCGTCCACCGCGCGCATGGTCAGCATGACATGGGCATGGGGTTTGGGCATGCCGTCCTCGGCCATATCCCAATGCACATTGAGATCGGCAATCATGCCCCGATCTACGAACTCGCGCCCGAGCGAAGTCGCGGGCTAGTTCGATGCCTTGCGCCTGCGCTCATCTCGCGCGGGATGGCGAATTCGACCTCGCGGGCAAGCTGGGCGTCCTTGCGGATTTCGAAGGCCTCGACATCGTTCCAGAGCCGTTCGCGGTCGCTCCACGCCTCCGGCGCATTCTCCGGCAGCATCACCTCGGAATGGACGACGCCGCGCTTGGCGGAAAAGTCGTGGCTACGGTCAAGCCGCTCGTCGCGCAGCCGCGAGCCCGAGCGGTAGGCGGCTGACGCCACCGCGCTGGAGCCAGACTTGCGGCCAATGACCTTGACGTGAAGATGATAGATCGCCATCGCGATCAGATCAGTGGCACGGCGAAGCGCACGTCGGAACGACGTATAAGCGCGCCCTCCCTCGAAAAATTCTCGGGCGGGACTACCCCGTCCCAGACCGTCCCGGCGACCTTACAGCATTATGCCGGGTGCTCAACTATCATTGCTCCATCGACACTGACGGAGGACGACGATGCGTAAGCCACGGGATTTTGATGCGGAACTGAAGGCACTTGAGGACAAGGCGCGGGATCTGAAGAACCGCAAGGTGCAGCAGCTCGGCGAACTGGTTATCGCCACCGGGGCAGATAGCACTCAACGCCGATGAACTGGCGGGCGCGCTGATCGTGCTGGCAGAGACAAAGGAGGCCGGAAAGAGGGAGGCATGGGCCAGGCGCGGGGCCGCGTTCTTTCAGAGCCGGGCACGGCGAACTGCACCGGCAACTGAGCGCAACACGGACGGCGCTGGGGCGCAACCGGGCGGCGCGCAACCGGTATCAGGCCGCAAGGGCGCGGCATGACATGCGCACATGGCAGGTCGAGCGCCGCAAGCGCACGCGGCACCTCATCGAACTCGGCGGCCTCGTCATTAAAGCCGGGATCGTGGACCTGACCGGCGATGATCGCGCCACGATCCTCGGCGCGCTGCTCTGGATGGCCGACAAGCTCAAAAGCGATCAAGGCGAACAGGCGCGAGCGCTCTGGGCCGCAAAGGGGAAGGAGGCATTCGCTGTGGAACGGGCGACAGATGCGTCCACCATCTCGCAGGAAACGCCGCAGGATCGGGCATGACCGATGGCGGGCGGCGCGGAAACTCCAAATATCGCAGCGCTGCCGCCATCGCGTGGTTTGGCACCTGTAAATCGGCGCGGGGTCCCGACGCCGATCGGCACGTTAAGCTATTGAGCCAATTTGTGGTGGAGGGGTCACTCTCGGGCGCTCATTCACAGTCGGTATGTCGCAAAAGCGCAAAGCGGTCATCAGGCAAAATGGCGATGTCGACTAAGTGCGGGATCCGGGCATGGAGCGGCTGACTTTCGGGTGACGATAGCAGTTAGCCAAGCTCCGACCGTAGTTGGGTGGCGATCCCGATCTCGGGTCCTTCCCATTCGTCCAGCGGGTTCGCGTTCGCACGATCAAGCACGGTCCTCGCTTCTTCTCGTCGACCTTCCTCCGCAAGCAACCGGGAAAGGTGCGTACCGGCTCTCAATCGATAAACAATGGCTCCCTGCTCGGCGGCTATGCGTGCCGCAGTTCCGAAATATCGCTCCGCTTCCCGCGCATCGCCGGCCGATTGTCTCAAAACGAGTTCTCCACGTAGCCGCCATAGCTCGGGAACGAAAACGCCTTCTTCCGGCGTCCTCAATCCCTCGAGCAGCCGCGTCACCAAAGCCAGCGCTTCACGGTTGCGATTCGCGCCGGCGAGCGTATCGGCCATGATGATGCCAGGAAGCATCCCGAGGAACCCATAACCGAAAGTCGCTTCGTAGGATGGCTCCATCTGTTCGAGCGCGGGTGCTATATCCCCCTCCAGCGCGCGTGCCGCGCCCAGCATGAACGATCCGACGGCCCTGGTAGCTGGAAAATCGTACCTGGCCGAGACCTGCATCAGCCGTTCGGCGAATTCGCGGCAGCCGCCCGGATCCCCGACAATATGAAGCGCGAAGCAGGCGACGCTATTGAAAAACGCCAGCGTCAACGGATGTTGCAGGGAATTTGAAAGCGCAAGGCCATCGTCCAGTGCCGGCCTTACGCTCCGCGCGCGACCCGCCAGACCCAGCGCCAACGCCCGCACGCAATAGGCGCAGGCTCCCGGATCATGTCCGGCATACACGTAGGAAAACTTGTGATGGCGATCGCGATCGTATTGTTCGATGCCTTCTGCCGTGCACTGGAGCATTTCCTCGGTTTGGCCCTTGAAATAGACAAAACCCCAGCGATGATGCAGGGCTTCGAATTGCAAATCTTCGTCGCCGATCTCCCGGCTGATGGTCATCAGCTCGTCACCTCTCAACTCGGCCTTGTCGAGTCGCTGATTCCTCGCCGCGTTCAGATACAATCCCCAGGTCGCCTGAAATAATTGCGGTTTGGCGCTTGCCGTCGTGGCGAGCGTTCTTGCTTCCTCCAGCGCCAATTCGGTCTCGCTGGATTGCGGACCTTTGTGAAGGGCGAGCGTCGCCCCCAGCCTCAACTGCGCTTCAAGTTTCAGATGCGTGCGCCGTGCCGGATCGGCGACGCGCTCTGCTTCCGCGAGCGCGGAACTGAGATTGGCGACGGACTCGGCAAACGCCAGACGTTGGCCGGAACGATCTGCGGCAAGCAACCAGAAATCAAACGACTTCTCCCCATCTCCGGCGCGGCTGTAATGGTGCGCGATCAGCGTAGGTTCGCTTTCGCCCGTCGCCGTGGATCGGGATTCAAGATGGCGCGCAATTTCATTGTGCAGCGGTTGCCGCCGGCTGCGTGAAAGGCTCTCATAAGCCGCTTCCTGCACCAGCGAATGGTTGAAGCTGTAACTCAACCCGTCTTCGTTTCCCGCCTCGAAAATCAGCCCCGATTCGCGCAGGCGGACCAGGGCTGCCCGCAGGTCGCTGTGGCTCGCACCGGCAACCGCTTCCAGCAACGCAAAGGAGAATTGGCGCCCGAAAACCGAAGCGATCTGGGCGACGTCCTTGGCGCGACCCAACCGGTCAAGCCGCGCCATCAATGAATCCTGCAAGGTAAGAGGAACCGCGCTCGGGCCCACCGACCGCAAATCCATCACGGCCTTGGTCAATTCCTGGGCGAACAGCGGAACGCCGTCACTTCGCGTGATGATTTCCTGGACCAGAGAATCGTCCATTTGCATTCGATTGGCGACTTGCCGGATCAGGGCGGCACATTGATCTTGCCCTATCGGCTTGCAATTGATTTGCGTGCCCTGGGCATGCTCGGACCAGTTGGTCTTGAGTTCCGGACGATGGGTAATCAGGACAAGCGCGTGTTCCCGCCCGATCCGCTTCAGCAAACGGTCGATCAGCGTCTGCGTGGTCTGGTCGCTCCAGTGTGCGTCTTCGAGCAACAACAGCACCGGGCCGTCCAGCGCCATCATCAACAAGTCTTCGACGATGGCGAGCGTTTCGTTCTTGCGCTGATTGGGAGTCATCTCGATCGGAGACAGGGTATCTTCGACCGGAATCTCGAGCAGTTCGGCCAGCAGCAACTTCGATGAACGTGAGTGCCGGCCAACCCGTTCAAGCGCTCGCCCGATACGATCCATGTTTTCCTGGGTCGACACGTCACGGCCGATGTCGAGCCGGTGACGCAGCAATGTCTTGATCGGAAACAACACACTGTTGCGGTGATAGGGCGAACATTGGCAGCGCAGCAAGCGATGGGGTTCCTCCCGCACTCGCTCGGCAAGAGCCTCCAGCAATCGCGACTTGCCCATCCCGGCTTCGCCGGCCAGCAGCACGACGTGTCCGTCTCCCCGGGTCGCGCGCTGCCAGGAGTCGTACAAGAATGCCAGTTCGCGCTCGCGTCCGACCATGGGACCCGCAGCCGCGGCGTGCGCGGCCGCAAAGCGGCTTTCGGTCGCGCTCTCGCGAAGCGCTTTCCAGACCAGGACCGGCTCGCTGAAACCCTTGATCGCCTGCTCGCCGAGAAACGAATAGTCGAAAAAATCCCCGGTCAGTTGATGCGTCGAGGGGCTGACCAGCACGCAATCGGGTTCAGCCGCGGACTGAAGGCGCGCCGCCAGGTTGGGCGTGTCGCCGACGACGGTCTCCTCTCCGGCGGCGCCAACGCCGGATGCGCCACCGGTAACGACGAGCCCGGTCGCAATTCCCACGCGGCACTGCAACGGCAGTCCATCCGGCCGCTTCAGTCGTCCGACTTTCTCCACGGTTTCAAGACCGGCCCGGACTGCCAGTTCGGCTGCATGCTCCAACGCCAGGGGAAAGCCGAAATACACCAGTATTCCGTCGCCCAGATATTGCGCGATATATCCGTCATATTTGCCAACCGCGGCAACGCAGGCGTCCCGATATTGGCGCAGCAAGCGGATAAGGTCTTCGGGATCCAACTCGCTTCCGAGCGCGGTCGAGCCCACCAGATCGATGAACACGACGGTGACCTGGCGGCGCTCGGCCAGAGGCGCGGGTTGAGGCGACGGCTGGACCGGCGCGGATGCAACCGGGGATGAAGCCGCGACCGGACGAAACTTGGCCGCAGCCGCCAGGAATTTGCGGCGGTGGCCGAGTGACAGCCCCAATTTCTCAAGGTCTTGCTCGGTCAGGTCCGGGACCACCGTCAGGTCGATATCGTGACTAGCAAGGACCGCGCTGTATTTCTCGAGGCCTAAACCCTGCAGCCAAAGCGTGAAATCGGACATCGAAATTCCCTACAAGAAATGGTCACTTGCAGCATTATCCGCCAATACCAGACATCGACCCTGCGATGGTCTGATGGCCGCCGTCCAGCATGAAATGCGCTACTTCCCTTACACGGGCGATTTCATTTCTTCTTCTGCACGATGAACGTGCGCTGCAATGCGGCCGGCGATCTCGACGGCGTGGGTTGCGATCGCAAAATGCGCGGCCCCATCGATCGTGGCCAGAGTGGCGTTGCTCGTGAGTTCACAAAGCAACGCGTTCGCGCGCTGCACGGCTTGAGGACTTGCCCCACCCCGAACGACGAGGAGGGGAATCTTGATGCTGCCGAGCAAAGCCGCCGACAGCGGGAAGCCATATGCATCGGCCCAATCGAGAATATTGACCGGCGTGGTTTCCACGGCATAGGCGCGCAAGCGCGGCGGCCATGAGGCAAAGGTGCCGGCTCCCCCGTAAAAGTCGATCATCGCGGCGATCGCTTCGACATTCCCGCCCGCGAAGTCGGCGAAATAGGCGTCGGTCATCCGATTGAACGCGTAATAATGCTGGTGCTCTTTTCCCTCTCGCAAAATGTCGACAGCCGGCGCCTCGATGATCACGAGGCTTGCGAGAGATACCCGGTTGCGGAGCGCTACAGCCAGCGCCACGAGGCCACCAAAGGAATGGCCGACAAGATGAACGCGGCCGCCGGCCCGGCGAATAACCGATTCCATTGCTTCGGCGTTGCGTGAAATCGAGGGATCGCCTGGGTTGCGTCGTTCGCCGGTTCCACCATAACCCAGCAGACTCGTGGTGACGCTTCGAAACTCGTTGCCCCACGCGGCGATGACGGGCCGCCACGCCGCGCCGGTGCTGCATGATCCCGGCAGCAGCACCACGGCAGGGCCAGATCCGCATTCATCGTAATCGATGCGGCCCTGCGCTTCGTCTATCATGGCGAATGGTCCTTTACACCGGTGTTTATCTATCGAACAGACTTGCGCCAGGGCAGCACCATCGAAACACGGTCCTTATAGCGGCGATAGTCCTCGCCGAAGAGATCGACCAGATCACGTTCCTCCAGCAGGATGCCGACGAAGATGTAGGCCGTGGTCACAGCCGCGAACAGAAGATGCCCTGTTGTCATCGTGGCGGTGGCCCAAAATGCGATGATGAAACCAAGATAGATCGGGTGCCGCACGAACTTGTAGTAAAGCGGAGTGCGGAAGCGCGGTGCCGGCATCGGATGGCCGGTCAGATTGTTGGCGACCTGATGCAGCCCGAATAACTCGAAGTGGTTGATCAGGAACGTGCTCGTCAATACGATCAGCCAGCCGATCAATGACAGGCCCAGGATAGCCATGGCGATCCGCGGATCGGTGATTTCCCAAACCACGGCAGGGATCGGACGCCACTGCCAAAACAGCAGGACAAGCGCGAGGCTGGCGAACAACACGTAGGTGCTGCGCTCGACCGGCTTCGGCACGAATTGGGTCCACCATTGCTTGAATTGCCTGCGCGCCATGACGCTGTGTTGAATGGCGAAAACCGACATCAGGACAAGATCGACGATGATCGCCTCCGGCATCGGGCCGACCGCGCCGGAGTCGATGGTCTTGGGCACCATCAGGCCCGATACGAACCCGATGGCGTAGAGGAATGTCACAAAGAATATGGCGTAGGATGCAAATCCGTAGATGAAGGCAGGAAATCTGCCGACTGGACTGCCCTTCGTTTCCTCGCCTATGGCCTGGATTTGGGTCATGATCTCTCTCCTCGGTCGGACTGCATCGGAAGTCGCGAAGATGCAGGGGCTTGAGATCAAAAGACTTTGCCCGGAGCCCGATTTTTGCTTGAGATGAGCTTGATTATTTCCTGAGACGCGCTCGGGTTGGGAGCACCGCCGTTGCAATTTATCTTTCATAATCATAGGCTTGATACCGAACGGCGCGAGTTGCATCGGGGTTCCGTGCGCATCGCTGTCGAGCCGCAGGTGTTCGATCTGCTGATTTATCTCCTGCAGAACCGCGATCGGGTCGTCAGCAAGGATGATCTGTTCGCTTCGGTCTGGGGTGGGCGGGTCGTGTCGGAGTCGACGCTGACCAGCCGTATCAACGCCGCGCGCAAGGCAGTCGGCGACAGCGGCGAAGACCAGAAGCTGATACGCACCGTTGCTCGCAAGGGCGTGCGTTTTGTCGGTATTGTCGATACCAGGTCAAACGGCGCCGAGCCAACTCATGCCGCGGCAACTCCGGATGAAATCCACGAGCAGCCGCGCCCGGCGATGCCGCTGCCCGATCGGCCCGCCATCGCCGTGCTGCCTTTCACCAACATGAGCGGCGATCCCGAGCAGGAGTATTTTTCCGACGGGATCAGCGAGGATATCATCACGGCGCTGTCGAAGTTGCGCTGGTTCTTCGTGATCGCGCGGAACTCGTCGTTCACTTACAAAGGCAAAGCCGTTCACATGAAGCAGGTCGCCGAGGAACTCGGCGTCGGCTACGTTGTCGAGGGCAGCGTCCGCAAGGGCGGCGACCGCGTGCGCATCACGGCGCAGCTCAATGATGTGGCGACCGGCAGCCATCTCTGGGCGGAAAAGTACGACCGCAATATGGCAGACGTGTTCGCGGTGCAGGATGAAATTACCGAGGCCATTGTCGCTGCGATCGAACCGCAACTCTATGCCGCGGAGAATTTTCGTGCCCAGCGCAAGCCGCCGGAAAGCCTGGATGCGTGGGACCTGGTAATGCGGGCGTTGTCGCATTACTGGCGGGTGACGCGACAGGATAATGTTGTCGCACAAGCGCTGCTGGAGAAGGCGATCGCTATCGATCCGAACTACGGCCAGGCTCTTGGAGTGCTCGCCACGAGCTATACTTTCAGCGCGCATATGGGGTGGGCGGACATGGCAACTGTCGTGCCGATCGCCGAACGCGCTGCGTTGGCGTCGATCCAGGCCGACAGTGAGGACCCGTGGGCGCATCACGCTCTTGGCAGCGTGTCGTTGTTCAAGCGGCGCTTCGATGATTCGCTGGCCGCGTTCGAGTCAGCGTTAAGTCTCAATCCAAATTTCTCGCTTGCCCAGGGTTATTACGGCCTGGCCTTGTCGTATTGCGGTCGCTGGCAAGAAGCCTGTGTGGCGGCGCAACGCGCGATGCGACTGAGTCCTCGCGACCCGTTCTCGGCAATTTTTTCCGGTATCGCCGCCTACTCCCATTTCGTCGGGCGCAATTATGACGAAGCGATACGCCTCGCAAGCGAGGGCATCCGGCAACGCAGCGGACTTCGTCGGCGGCCATCGGGTATTGACCGCAGCTGCCGGCATGGCGGGCCGCGATGATTTGGCCAAAGCCGCATTGTTCGAGCTTCAACGGGCGCAGCCTAATATTTCTCTCGCTTGGCTCAACAGCCATATGCCGATCCGATACGACGCTGATCGCGAACACTATTTGGAAGGGTTCCGCCGAGCGGGTTTGAATTAGCTTTGATATTGGATGTTAATCGGCGTGAGGCCCGTTCCAGGTAAAACTCGGAAGTCAGACCGCCCGGTTGCAGGGTCTGCTTTACCCCGCGAACGGACATCGCCAGACCGTCCACCAGGGCGTTCTTACTCGCAACGGCATCTCATAGCGCCACATAGCTTGTAGCTTAGCTAGAAAGCAGAAACTGTACGAGTAGACTTGGCGACAAAGCACGATTGCAGCCAATGGGTCACGAAGGTCCCCGTTGCAATGAAGGGGAAGCCCGCGATTCCCGCCGCAATCGCACAGGTAAGGCCTGACTGAATGACGCCATAAACAAAGTGGCTGAACCGCCGCGGTACTTTCAGCATACTAACCTCGGAAGAGACGAATACCGATAATGCAAGAGCCATGCCCACGGCAGGCCGCTTTTGGACCCATCCAAGACACTGATGCGAGGCATCAATCGACGGCTCTTCGGGTAGCCGTCAAGGCGTGATCGACGCGGAGCCTGTCGATAGAGATGCTTTCGCCGCGGTGGTCGAAGTCAATGCTGCCTGAGTGGTTGGACGACGATCCTTGACATAGCCGATGGGAACGCCGAGCCGCGAAATGGTCGCGACGACCTTGCCATCAATGATCCTGTCGCAGCTGAGATGTGTCGGAGCGATGAAGAAGTCGGCTCGGCCCCATTGCTGATTCTTGATCCAGCGTAGCCGGACCTGTTTCAACCGACGCTCGAACGCATACCGCTCCCGCTCGAACGAGACTCGTTCGCCGCAAACTCCCACCGTGTAGTCATGCGGTGTAAGCGAGCTGCCACCCTGCTCGGTGCGATCGAGATATTGCTCAAGTTGATTTACCGCCTCCGGCATGATGTTGACCCAGTAGTCGGTCACGTAGAGACGCGATGCGCCGTTGAGGCCACCGACCACAGGGTTATAGTAAAGGTACTCGTATGGGTGGAGCCGAAGCAGCACGCTGGCATTCCAGGCGAAGTAAACGCTTGCGGCTGCGAGCGCAGCAAATCCGAAGGGCTTCCGCCACGACGACAAAGCGATCACCGCTGCGTCGATGCCGATGCCGGCCAGGACCGCAAGCGGCGGCAGCACGAACGTGAAATGGCGCAAGCCGGTGAAGGCCGGGCCTTTCGAGATCACCTGACAGGCAAGCGGGAACGCGACCGTAAGCGCAACCAATGCGATCTCCCGGCGACTGGATGGCTGCAATCCGGCGCGGCGGGCCAGCGGTGAGGTACCGGCAAACAGCAGCCCAATTGCAGCGCCGACGAGCGTCATCAGCGAGACGCGGATCAGGATATAAATCGGCACATAGAGACGCGGAACCGTCTCCATCGGGTAAATATGACCGTCAAGCAGTGTTTCGATGTGTTTCTGAAACTCGGCAAACTCGAACAGGCCGCGAACGGGATTGAGCGGCGCCAGCGCCGCCCAGGGCCAAGCCGCGATCATGATCAGATAAGCGACGATAAACGCGGGGCAGAGATACGCAATCGATCGCAAAATGAACCGGCTGGCCGATCGCCAATTCCTTTGCAGTGGTTGGGGCATCGCAAGCAGCACCGCAAAACCAGCGTAAAACACCAGTAGCAGCGCGAGGACGCGAATGCCGAGAGCGCATCCCGTCAGCAGGCCAAAAAGCAGCACGTCGCCGAAGTGCGGACGCGGCAGCCGGCGCATGATGCGTATCAGCATGTAGGTGGCACCGATCATACCGGTCGCGAACGGAACGTCCTTGGTATGGTTGAACATCGTGCCGTACCAGCAGCCGCAGACGGCGAGCGCCACTGCGGCAATGAAACTGGCGCGAGAGCCGGAGATCGTTCTTGCCGTGGCCGCGGTTGCTGCGATGCCAGCGATGCCAATCAGTGCGCAGAGAATATGTCTGATGTCATAGACATCGAAGCTTGAAAACATCTCGCTCAGGCGCACGCCCACGAGATCGAACAGGCCGCCGTACAGATAGAGGTCGCGGAACCCGAAGACCGTCTCGTCGGTCATGCCGCTTCGGTAGTATTCGAGGATAAGCTGCCCATAGTGATGTTGCAGGCCCTCGTCGTTCGATACCGCATAGTCGCGGAAGGTCCAGAGCGCGATCAAGGTGATCGTGATAATCAGCAGCGCGGTCGCGAGGTCGAAGGCACGAAAGGGATGAAAAAATTTCGTATTTTGTTTGTGGCCGTATATTTGGTCTTTCGCAGCCGGACTCGTGCTCTCGGCAACATTCTCGCTCATATTCGTCCTTGTTGGGGTTTGAATTCCGGGGCGGGCAAAGCGTGCCTGCAAAATGCATCCGCAACATCACGCCGCAGGTGTGATTGCTCTTATTTCTGCCTCCAGCCACGCGATGCTCTTGGCCTCTAGATTTTCTGGCCACGGATAGCCAAGGCTGACAAGTTTTGCTTTTAGACATTTTTCGAGCGGCGTTTTGGCTGCCTCTCTACCGTAATCGGTTAACTTGAAGATTAACTTGGTTTCATTTTCGCAATGATCTTGCTGGACAAGATTCGCTTCGATTAAGTCATCGAAAATTTCGCAAGAGAGAATATCGATGGCAACGCCGTCCGCGCCGCAGACCACGATATGTTTCTTATAAGCGGGCGTTGGATTTCGCAAAACCACAATACAACCGTCCATGGAAACCATTCGCTGTAAAAT
Organism: uncultured Alphaproteobacteria bacterium; assembly: GCA_963742085.1. Lineage (GTDB taxonomy): Bacteria > Pseudomonadota > Alphaproteobacteria > Rhizobiales > Xanthobacteraceae > Bradyrhizobium. Next base: position 156,106 of record CAVUKM010000016.1, read on the forward strand.
CTCTGCGGTTGTCATAGACATCCAAGCCGCCATATTTGACACCAAGCCAATCCCAGCAACGTGGACCCGCAGTGCATTTTGCAATTTTATCGAATGAGGAGGTATTGAACCAAAGCCTTACGTGCGCTCCTGAAAGGCTAAGCTGTTTTTGCAATGCAAAAAAGCTGGTGTTGGTATCGGCCGGCCCGCAACCCGAGCGCCCATGGGGTCGGTAGTTAGCCTTGATCTAATCTTGCCTTCAGAGCAGGCACGCCATTTGCAAAGGAATTAGAGCGTTGAGGACGCTCTTTCTCAAATGGCCAAAGACGTAAAGACAGCTAATCGGATCGCACAAGCGATTAAGGAACAGGCGGTCCAGTCCTTAGGGCCGTGGCCGCGTGACCTGGAGCTTTTCATTTTCGGCTTAAGGTCCGATTGGAGTTGATCGCGAGAGAGTTGCGGGAAACGGTTCAATTGGTGCGGTGACTCCTTTGGACTTTTTGGCGAAGCGATGACCTCTGGAGGCTCGAAAGATTTCGATACATACTGCCTGCGATCCCAACACAATGAACGCAGGGGGCCCTAAATGAAGATATTTCCCGTAATCGTAGTCGGACTCACTCTTGCCGTTGCAGGCTGTGGCAAACAGCCTGGTCCAAAAGGCGATTCCGGACCGCAGGGCCCGGCTGGCCCTCAGGGCGTTCAGGGCGCGCCCGGGCCTCAGGGACAGCAAGGCCCGCAAGGTCCCCAGGGCCCACAAGGGCCGAAGGGTGATACGGGACCCGCCGGCACCGCCATTCGATCGGTGCAAGCTGATGGCGCGGTAAGTTGCAACTCTAGCGAAACATTGGTTTCGATATTTTGCCCAAGCGGGGGCGCTCCTGACGGAGCGAAGTGCGGCACAATGCCGACCATAGGTCTTTGTTTGAAGAAGCCGTAGGTCAGCTACCCAGGCGCCTCACCGCTGATGCGGTTAGGCGTCGGCCGGCCCTCGGAATAACGCATTGGTGACACCACTACGACGTGGCGCGTGGGTCTGCCCGCTCGACGAGCGCAGTAAGCCTGGTGTCAGCATTTGGCTGAATTTTCGACTTGCAAGATCAATCGTCTCGAATACTGCTTTCGACCAGCATGGCGCAGGATTTCTGCGCCATAGCCTCAAACTGTAGACTTACCCCGTCCCTGATCCGTCCGGGGCGGGGCTTTTATTGGGTCACTTAGGCTTCCGAAGCGTCTTGCCGAAATGATCTATCGCCAACAGCAACCCGATAGTGGTGGCTGCTATCAGCGCGGGAGTACGAATTTCTTGGCGAGTGAGGCCAAGGTCGTCATGTGCGATGTACCCCAGCAGGTACGCCATCGCGATCGCGGCTCCGGCGGCCGACCACCAAGAGATTGAAATTCTACGCTCGCCAGGCTCCATTAAGCGACTATGCGCCGAAGCGGAGAGGTTTTCCAGCCCGAATGAACGAGCCCGCCAACTCTACCTGATATTAATCGGGCCGCGACAATGATGCGTCACGGGATCGCGCAGGCGACCCGACGACGCGAGACCTTGCAATTTGAAACCCGAGCAGAGAGATTTAACGCCTGTGTTGCATCGAACGTTGAGCCGGCAGGAGTAAAGCGGAAAACTTCTGCTCGGGATGAGTTTTTCGCATTTTGACCCAGAGCGTCCATCGACATTGCGCCTCGGTGACGTGGTGGTAACCTTCCACTATGGAAACTCAGACCGTCCTGATCTCGGGGACCGGAATCGCCGGTCCGACGCTTGCCTATTGGCTCGATAGAGCAGGATTGTGAATCGGCGCGGGGTCCCGACGCCGATCGGCACGTTAAGCTATTGATCCAATTTGCGGTGGAGGGGTCACTCTCGGGCGCTTATTCACATTGAATCCGCCTTGTTTCGCCGCGGCACTATGATGCAGGAGCCTACCACGCGCTCAAATCAGTCAATGTGCGTCGGCCTGCCATTTCGCGCCACGCTTCGGAGGCGGCTGTACCGACATGGCTTGGTGGTCCGGCTACCCTTCGATGGCGGCCATGCGAAGATGGGCTTTTCAAATCGGGAAAGCCTCGATGATGCTTTGATGGGTCGTCGTCGGGTGGACACGTCCGAGCTTGAAGCCGGATTGCGCGAGTATCTGGGCAAATTCGTCTTGACTGCGCTCGACACCGCCGGTGACCGTAAGCATTAGAAGATCCATGAGCTTGCCGTGATGCGGCGTATTGCCGTCGGGTAATACGGCCTCGACGATTAGCAGGCGGCCGTCCGCCGGCACCGCCTCGCGGCACTTGCGAAGGATCGCGACCGCATCGTCATCGGTCCAATCGTGCAATACATGCGCCAGCACAAAGGCATCGTGCCCGGATGGAAGATGCTCGAAGAAATCACCCGCATGAAATGTGCAGCGCCCGCCGAGTCCCGCCGCTGCGATGTAGTCGCGGGCATGCTGCTCGGTTTCCGGCAGGTCGAACAGAACCGCATTCATCTGCGGATGCGCTTTCAGAATTTCAGCGAGCAGCGCGCCCTTGCCTCCGCCCACATCGACTATGCTGCGAAAACGTGAGAAATCGTAGGCCGCGACGACCGTGGGGGCGACGGCGCCGTGCATGCCAACCATTGCATCATTAAAACGGGCGCTGTGAACCGGCTCGTCGGAGAGAAATTCGAATAGGTCCTTGCCGAACGCGGCCTTGACGCCCGACTGTCCAGTTCGGAGCGCGTGAAGAAACTGATCCCACGCCTTCCATTGCCACGAACCTGCGATCGTCAGGATCGTGGCGCGAGCGGTCCCCGGCGCGCCGTCGCGCAGGGCATCGCCCAGCGGGGTCGTCGCAAACAGGCCGGGCCGGGTTTCCTCGACGATGCCGCAGCTTGCAAGTGCCCGCATTAACCGGGAGAGCGAGCGAACATGCGTTCCGGTTTGACGAGCGATTTCCTCGACCTCGCGCGGGCCGTCCGCGAGGAGATCGGCGATTCCAAGCTCCGCAGCTGCGTACACCGCGCGCGCCGTCCAAATGGCTACGCCCATCTGGATCAGTTGGACGTGAGGCGGGATGCCGGTCGGTGGGCGCGTCTGCGCGTTCGGCACGTCGCTGCCGGTGTCGGAAGCCACAGTCAACGCCATTTCCTTTACCTCGCGATTTCATGCGCTTTGGCGAAGGGCTCGATCAGATCGCCCGATTTCAGTTCGGGCGGGTAGAGGATCACTTGCTTGCCCGGTTGCTTGAACTGCGCAATGTCGTTGCCGCTGATGTGCTGATATTGGATCGTCAGGATCCGGGTTTTCTCCCACTCACCCAGCAACCCGAACTTCACATCCCCGACGATGGTGCTGAAGCGCGCCTGATGCAGATGCGCGGCGATTTTTTCTTGGTCGAGGCCGCCGGTGGCGGTCACGGCCGCCCCCAGAAGCTGCATTGCGGCATACGCAAACGGTGCCAGGAAATAGCCGAGCGCATCGACTCCGGCGCCGGGTGCGCGCTCCTGATAGCGTTGCAGGAAATCGTCGACGCCCGGAAATTTCATCGTCGGTTCGGGAACGTAGTTATCGTTGGTGACGATGCCGTTGAGTGCCGGACCGAATTTCGCTTTCACCGCCGTGAAGGAGAGCCCGATCATCGCGCCCCCGAACAGTTTCGGCCGGTAGTCCAGCTCATTCACGCTGCGAACGATACCCGCCGAATCGGCCGGGTAGGATGCCACGAAGAGGATGTCGGGATTTGCCGCCTGGATGGTGCGAACGAGCTGGGTAAAATCCGCTGTGTTCGGCGGGTAACTCTGGTCATAGACGATTTTCAGCCCGGCCTGATCGATATTTACGCGAGCGCCAGCCAGGACGTTCTGGGAAAACTCGGCGTCGGCCCCGACGATCGCGACCGTCCGGGGCTTTGGGTCCATACGCATTGCGACGTCGAAATATCCGGTCGAAAGGCTGCGCTTCGATTCCGGGCCGTTAGCGAGAATCTGGAAGTAGCGATCATATTTCAAGGTGTCGTTCACACCGGTGCCAAACAGCGCCATGTAGACGCGCTTTCTGTCCATCACGATCGGCATCGCCGGTACGATCTGATTGGTGGCGAACGGCGAGGCGAGCAGATGGACTTTGTCGACGTCGATGAGCTTGGCGTAGAGGCTCGGCACGTTGGCGGGATTGCTCTGGTCGTCATAATAGACCAGCTGCACCGGGCGGCCGATGAGGCCGCCCTTGGCATTGACTTCGTCCCGCCAGATTTCCATGGCGAGCAAGCACTGCTTTCCGCCAGGCGCCAGCGGTCCGGTAAGTGACATGCCGAAGCCGATCCGGATCGGGTCGGCGGCGAATGTGCGGCTGGTGCTCAGCGACATCCCGACGGCCATTGAGGTGGCCGAGATGAGCAGGCTGCGGCGGCTAAATGACCTTTTGATAAACGGCATGGCTTTTGCCCTCGATTGGAGGAAATGTCCTCGTACGGTATGTTAGCTTCAAGTAAATGCCCTCATGGCTCGACGAGCATCCCATGGTCGGCGACCGGGCGCTTTTGGGAAGGCTGGGCGATGTCTTGGGATTTCCTTAGGTAACCGCCGGATTCCTCGGGATCACAGCCGGGGTTTGTGGCAGGAAGGGTCAAGCTGTTAAGTTGCAGATCATTACGGGGGCTCATGCTCTATCATTTCGATCGCTTTTGCCTCGATTCCGATCGTCGGGAGCTACGCCGCGACGGGGTACCGATATCCGTCGAGCCGAAGGTTTTTGACCTGGTGGTTTACCTGGTCGATTGCCGCGATCGGGTGATCAGCAAGGATGACCTGATCAACACAGTCTGGCATGGGCGGATCGTGTCGGAATTGGCGCTCGCGACCTGCATCAATGGGGCGCGCGCAGCCCTTGGCGACAGCGGCGAGGAGCAGCGCCTCATTAAGACCCTTCCGCGCAAGGGCCTGCGTTTCATCGGTACGGTGCTTCGGGGACCAATCGAGCACCCAACGCCGGCACAGCTGCCGGCGTGCCTTGCGCTACCTGATCGACCCTCGATCGCGGTGCTTCCGTTCCAGAACATGAGCAGTGAGCCCGAGCAGGAATACTTCGCCGATGGGATCGTCACCGATATCATCGCAGGCCTGGCGCGCATTAAATGGCTCTTTGTCATCTCGCGTAATTCGAGCTTCATCTACAAACATCGTCCGACCGACGTAAAGCAAATTGGCCGCGAACTCGGCGTGCGTTACCTACTCGAAGGCAGTATCCGCAAGGCGGGATCACGGGTACGCATCGTTACGCAATTGATCGATGCGGAAAACGGCGCGCATATCTGGGCCGAACGTTACGACCGGCAGCTCGACGATATCTTCGCGTTGCAAGACGAGATATCCGACAAGGTCGTCGGAGCAATCGAGCCCAATCTGCGCAGTGCGGAGATTAGCCGTGTGCGGCGGCGCCGTCCGGATAGTTTGGAAGCATATGATCTCGTGCTGCGCGCGCAGCCTTTTGCTCACAGCCATCTCGCCGAGGATGCGGCGATAGCAATACCGCTCCTGGCCAAGGCCCTCGAAATTGAACCCGATTATGCGGCTGCCCATGCACCGCTCGCACTTTGCTATCATAGCCGCTTCAGCCGGGCCGGCTTGAATGAGGCCGATCGCAACTCCGCGATCCATCATGCCCACGCTGCCATCACCTGCGGACCAGACGACGCGGCGGCCCTCGGTATCGCGGGCTTCGTCATTGCGCTCGACGCTCATGATCGCACGACCGCGCTGAAAGTCTTCGATCAGGCGCTTGCGCTTAGCAGTTCAAACTACTTTGCGCTCAGCTCCAGCGCGCTAGCGTTGTCGTGGATGGGAACGACCGAAGTTGCGATTGATCGTGCCACCCGCGCGTTGCGCCTTAGTCCATTCGATCCGCTGAACTATCTGTCCTACAATGCGCTTGCGATTTCTTATCTGCAGACGGGGCAGTTCGCCGACGCCCACGAGGTTGCGACACGCTCGATTCAGCTCAACCCGCGCTTCAGTGTTTCGCGCGCCTTCCTGGTGGCCGCACTTTCACGGCTTGGCCGGCTCGAGGAGGCAACGGGCGAAGTGCGCCGCTTGCTGGATATTGATTCGGCTTTTTCGATCGGGCGATTTTCGGTGACCGTCGATATTGAGCCGGCCGTTTTTCTGCCGCTCGCCGAAGCGTGGCAGCGAGCTGGCCTTCCCGCGCATTGAGAGACGCGGGTGAACTCGCCGGTGCAGCCGCCGTCGCGCGCCCGCGGTCGCTCTAACGGATTTTGCAATGCTGAAACCGTGCAGCTGATTTGCCCGTCGGCTCAAAGCGTCGGTTCCGGCGACCGCCGGCTACTCTGCATGGGGTTGTTTTCAATATCTTTGGCGGGAGCCGCGGCGACCCAGCGTGACAGTGAAGCGCGCTGCCTGAAGGCGCATGGGCCGGTGAGGCCTTCGCAGCAACAAATGGCGCGCCACGGCCGATGAAGATGGGCAATACTCCTTCGTTGTGGCACTATGATGCGGCGGCCGGCTGCGCGCTCCGGCCGCATAATCCGGGATGCCCTGCGATTTTTCGCTACGCCTCGTGGCGGCGGTCTTCCCGATTTTGCAGGGTGGTCCGGTTACCCTTCGATCGCGGCCTTCTTGATCTATCCCGGGATCGACGCGATAGGCCAATACCGAACAGTCGTGAAGATGTGGCCGCTTGTGGTGCCGTGCGTTTGTCTCAGCCCGGCTTCATACCTTTGGCCTTGATCACGGCGGTGGCGGCGGGAGTCGTCAGATAGGCGATGAACGCCTTGGCAGCTTCCGCTTCTTTGGTGTCTGCAGCGACGGCTGCCGTGAAAAACACTTCCTGCTGCAATTCGGCGGGAAACGGACCGACCACGTCCAAACCGGGGGCCGTCAGCACGTTGACGAGAAACACGCCAAGCTCAGCCTCACCTTTGGCAACCGCTTGAACGATCTGTGCCGGACCGGTCTGCACCTTGGTTTTGGCTTTCATCGCCTCACTGATGCCGAGACGCTCGAACACCCGCAATACTTGGGCACCGGCCGCGCTTTCCGGTATGGAGGCGATGGACTGCGCCTTGAGCAGCGTCTGCTTCAGCGCTTCGGGCGTGCTGATGTCGGGCTTGAGGGCACCCGAGCGGACTGCGACGCCGAGGCCTACGCGAGCTATGTCGTTTGTCGGCCCGGAAGCGAACCGGGCCTGTGCAGCGGCGTCCTTGAACACCTCCCGGGGCACGACAGCAAGATCGAACGGTCCGCCGGTCGTAGCCAGCTTGATCAGTTCGGGGGTGGTACCGAAGCGAAAGACAAGCTTATGGCCGGACGCGCTCTCAAATTGGGCGCCGAGCTCTTTTAACGGGCCTGTCATGGCGCCGCCCGCCAATATCTTGATTTCAGCGGCCTGCAGGTTGGCAATCGGCGACAGGACAAGCGCCAAGCCCAGTATTGACGCGGCTGCGGTGAGCAAAGGCTTTCTCATGATACCCCGATCAATTCCGGCACCCTAAACTGGGATTCCCTAGCTGACACGTTTATCGGCACTCCTGCAAGACAGACGCGAAGTGCAGACAGACGCGAAGTGCGGACCGCTACCAGCACGTTGGGATTACGGTGACAGTGCACTTAACTGTCATCGCGATTCACGGAGATCGCGAGGGCCGCCTGCAGATATAACCGGATGTGCCGAATTGCGAGATCGGCGGCATTTGGCGCTAATAGCGTATTCCGAAGTGGCGCACCCGACACAATTCGAACGTGTGGCCTTCGCCTTCGGAGGGCGACGCTCTATCCAGCTGAGCTACGGGTGCTTACCGCTTACGCAGTGCTTACGCGGATTTCGTGTATGAGTTAACCCCAACGCGTAGCCCTCGCAAGCCTTTGCACTTCAATACACTTTCTTCCCCACTTTTCGCACCTGCTGGCTTGACACGTGCCTTCGGAGGGCAACGCTCTATCCAGCTGAGCTACGGGTGCGTGGAGCCTCATTTAGCCGATTGGCCGGGCCTCGGCAACGGCCCAACGCGAGCCTAACGGGAAAGTCCGGGACCGCATTTCCCGGTAAATTCCTGAATTCCGAGCGATATTTCCCGTCACTTAGGCGACGCCGGCCGCTCGCGCGTGCGGCGGGTCGAACAGTTGCCTCACCTCCGGGCCCGGCTTTGCGGCGCTGAACAGGTAACCCTGCATCTCGGTGCAGCCGAGCACGCGCAGCCGTTCCTTTTGCTCGAGCGTCTCGACGCCTTCCGCGGTCGTCGTCATGTTGCGCGCGGCGGCGATGTTTACCACGGCCTGCACGATCGCCGACGAGCCGTCGACTTCCGCGATATCGCTGACAAAGCTGCGATCGATCTTGATCTTGTCGAACGGGAAACGCTTCAGATAACTCAGGGAGGAATAGCCCGTGCCAAAATCGTCGAGCGCGATGCGAACACCGATGGCGCGGAGCTCATGCAGTATGGCCAGCGCCGCCTCGTCGTCGCGGATCAGGACCGCCTCGGTGATTTCGATTTCCAGGCGGCTTGCCTGAAGACCCGAGGCGGCAAGCGCGCCCGCGATCTTCAGCGCCAGGGTCTGGCATTTCAACTGAACAGGCGAGACGTTGACGGCAAGCCGGACGTGATCCGGCCACCGCGCCGCCTCGGCGCAGGCGGTCGTCAGCACCCACTCGCCGAGCTCGACGATCAGACCGGTGTCTTCCGCTACCGGGATGAATTCCGCAGGCGAGATCATGCCGCGTTCAGGGTGTCGCCAGCGCAGCAGGGCTTCGCAGCCGGTCACCTCGCCGTGACGAAGATCGACGACCGGCTGATAGTGGATTTCGAAGCCGCCCTCCATGACGGCGTGGCGCAGATCCTGCTGCATCTTGAGCCGGGCCTTGGCGCTGGCATCCATGGCCGGCTCGAAGAAGCGATGGGTTCGGCGCCCATCGCCCTTGGCGCCATACATCGCCAGATCGGCATGCTTGATGAGCTGCTCCAGATCGGTGCCGTCGCGCGGAGCCAGCGCGATGCCGATGCTGGCATCGGTCGAGAGTTGATGGCCGAGGCATTGATACGGCTGCCTGATCGCGTTGTGAATCCGTGTAACGAATTCCACCACGTCGGCGACATTGCTGGCATCTGTCTGAATGACCGCGAACTCGTCGCCCCCAAGCCGCGCGACGAGATCGGACTCCCTGATGCAGCTCCTGAGGCGAGCAGCCACGGCCTTCAGCAATTCATCGCCGACGTGATGTCCGAGCGAATCGTTGATGCCCTTGAACTCGTCGATGTCGATATAAAGCAGCGCGAACTGCTCGCCCCGGCTGATTCGCCGCAATTCGCGTTCGACCTGTGCCCGGAACAAGACCCGGTTCGGCAGATCGGTCAACGCGTCATAGTGCGCAAGGTGCGCGATCCTCTCGTTGGCGCGCCGGCGCTCGGTGACGTCTTCCACGACGTTGATAATATAGCGGGGCTCGCCGGCCTCATCCCGGATGCCGATGCGCTTCGAGGTGATGAAGCGGCTGCCCGACACCTTGCTTTCCCAGCTGTGCTCGTCCAGCGACAGGCCGTCGACGGATCGCAGCGACTCCTCGTCGTCCCTAGCTATTATCTCGGCAAGCTCCCGCGGGAACACATCGAGGGCGGTCTTGCCGACGATGGCATCGTTCGACAGGCCGACATGAATTTCGGCCACCCGATTGACCAGCACATAACGGCGATCGCGCGCATCCTTCACGGTGATTTGCGACGGTATATGGTCGATGATCTGACGCAGGAACGCATAATTCCGGTCGCGTTCCTGTTCGAGGTTTCGGCGCTCCGTTATGTCCTCCATTGTCGCAACCCAGCCACCCTGCGGCAGCGGCCGGTTGACGATCTGTACCGCACGTCCGTCGGCGGAATCGAGGACATGGTGCGTAACTTTTCCCTGCGCGACGTTGGCCTGGACGGTCGAACAAAATTCATCGACGTCTCCCTTGAAGGACCCCGTCTCCTTGCGATGGCGGATAATGTCGCGAAAATGGCTACCCGGCTTTACGACGGCCGACGATAGCCCATACATATCGATATAGCGCTGGTTGCAGACGACGACACGTGCTGACGCGTCATACAGGATCAGGCCTTGCGTCATGTTATTCAGGGCGGTGTCGAGCCGGCGCCTTTCCTGCTCCAGCCGCTGCTGCGATTCCCGATGTTGCCCGGTCATCCGCCTGACGATCAGGAACAGTAGGATGGCGACCACCAGTGCGGAGAGGCCGGCAGCGGCAATCATGAGTTTGGTCTGGGCGCGCCAATCCTCCAGTGCCGCCGCAACCGTCGTGGTCGCGACAATCACGATCGGGAAATGGCCCAGTTCGCCTGCTGAACCGAGCCTTTCCTGGCCATCGATGGGACTTTGCAGGCGCAGGGTCTGCTTGCCGCCCTCGGCCAGGATCTTGTGAAGCAGTGGCGCCGTTTTGAAGTTTCTCCCGATCATCGAATCGACGTGCGGGTGACGAGCCAGCATTGTTCCATCGCGATGGAACAGGGAAATCGCCATGCCCTTTCCAAGCGCGACGGATGCGAAGAATTCTTCAAAATGAACAGAGTCGAGCCGCCTCCCCAGCACGCCGAGAAAAACCCCATTCGGTCCGCTCAGTCTGTGGGCAAGGACGGTGGTCCAGCCGCCGGTGAAAACGCTGCGGACCGGTTCGGCCATCATAGCTGTCGATTGCGGGTTCGATTTGAAAGCCTTGAAATAGGCTCGATCGGCGATGTTGGCCGCCGGCAGCGGCCAGACGCCTGATGAATTGACCAACTGTCCGTCTGCATCGAAAATATTGACGTCGCCGATATAGGACAACGCGCTGGACTTGGACTTCAGCATCAGGTGCGCGTCGAGGCCGGACATCTGGCTCTTGAATGCTTCCTGCGATGCTATCTCGGAAAACCGCATCTTCGAGATCAAATCGTTGGTGATGATCTCGCAGTCCTCGAACTGCTGGTCGAAGTGGCGGGTGAGCAGCAGCACCGTATTTTCGAGCTCGCGTTCGCTGTTGCGGAGCGTGCTCTCGCGAAATTCACCGACCGTTACCACCGTGCCGATGATGATGACTGCGATCAGGAAGGCTCCGCAGAGAACAAGCCATAGCACCGGCCCCCGCAGAAACGATGCGGCAATGCGATGCGATCCTGCCGGCGCGGTTGTGGGCTTGCTAAACCCGCCCCAGATGCTGGAAACCAATTTCCGCATACCCGGACTCCTCGGAGGGTATGCATACATTGCATTGATGGCATAGCCGTTAGGGAATCCGGTTACCGAAGGCTTAATCAATGGATTCGAGCCGGACATTGTGAAAGCGCCGGTCGATGAATCCTCAGCCGTGAGTTGTCAGCCGTCGCTGGACGCCAATTTCGGCCTTTATTTCCGGCTCGAAGCCGTCATGATAGCTTAATTCAATTCACGCGCGGAATTGAGGCTTCGGGGCCGCGGCCAAGGTGAGCGAGCCCGGCATGGTTCGAAGCGAGGCGGAGAGGGACAGCCCAAGCGGGCGTCTATCTGGGGACAACGGGTGATGGCGGACACTTCCGGCTCTGCGGATTCTGCCGGCGCGAGCAGGGCCTGGCCCGTGTTTCGCTCGCTGAGCGGGTATCGGCTTCAATTTCTCAGCCACGATCTGTTTGCCGGCCTTACACTGGCCGCGATCGCTATCCCCGAACAGATGGCGACGGCGCGGCTCGGCGGTTTCACTCCGCAGATCGGCTTTTTCGCCTTTCTGGCGGGCTCGCTGGCCTTCGCGGCGTTCGGCAGCAACCGCTTTCTGTCGTGCGGCGCGGATTCGACAATCACGCCCATCTTTGCCGGAGGCCTTGCCGCGCTCGCAGTGTCCGGGTCGCCGGATTACCTGATGCTGGCCACGGCGCTGGCGCTGATGGTCGGGCTTTTCCTTTTCGCCGCCGGAATTTTTCGTCTGGGCTGGATCGCCGACCTGCTCTCGATCCCCGTAACGATCGGGTTTCTTGCCGGGATTTCGGTCCACATCCTGATTTCGCAACTCCCCGTGATCCTCGGGCTGCCCGCGCCGGAGGGCCCGATGCTGCAACGCGTTGCGATCCTCGCCGAGCATCTGGGCCAGACAAACCCATTCACGCTTGTCATTGGCCTCGGAGTCTTGACGATCATCGCCTTGTCCGAGCAGATCGATGCGCGGATTCCCGGCGCGTTGATCGGCCTTGCGCTGGCGAGTGCGGCCGTGGTGTTGCTCCAGCTTGAGAGCCGGGGCGTCAGCGTTCTGGGCACGCTATCGGCCGAGATGCCGGCAGTTAAGATCCCGGTCGTCTCGCCCGGGCAACTGGCGAGCCTGCTGTCGCTCAGCCTCATCATTTCAATTATCATTATGGTGCAGACGGCGGCAACCACACGATCCTTTCCGTCTGATCCGAAAGAGCCGCCGGATGTCGATCGCGATTTCCTCGGCGCCGGCGTCGGCAGTGTCCTTTCAGGCTTGATCGGCGCGTTTCCTGTCAATGCCAGCCCGCCGCGCACGGCGGTGGTATCCGAAACCGGCGGACGATCGCAAATCGCCGGCCTCGCCGCTGTGGTGATCGTGATCCTGTTGATGGCATTCGGCGCCTCGCTGCTGCATCAGATTCCGAACGCCGCGCTCGGCGGCGTTCTGCTGTTCGTCGCCCTCAGAATCATTCGCGTCAGCCAGATCGTGGCGATCTACCGACAGTCGTTGGGCGAATTCCTGCTGATCCTCCTGACCGCGGCGGCGATTATCGTGCTGCCGATCGAACAGGGAGTAGGCCTCGGCATCGCGCTGTCGCTGCTGCACGGCATATGGAGCACGACCCGCGCCCGCGTCCTGGTCTTCGAGCGGGTGCCGGGAACCTCGATCTGGTGGCCGTCGAGTTTAAATCTTCCCGGCGAACGGGAGCCCGGCATTATTGTCGCTGGATTTCAGGCGCCATTGTCCTTTCTCAATGCCTATCACTTCCGGCGCGACGTCCTGGATGCCCTGAAGTCCTCGCCGCAAAAGCCGCGGCTGCTTGTGCTGGAGGCGACCGGCATCGTCGAGATCGATTTTACCGCGGCGCAGGTGTTGACCGATATCATCCGCAGGTGTCATGCCGACGGCATCGATTTTGCCCTCGCCCGGCTTGAGTCCATCCGCGCGCAGGACGCCATGGCGCGGTTCGGCATCAATGCGCTGTTGGGTCCGGATCGTCAGTTTCGTAGCGTGGAGGAAGCGATCCGGGCGCGTGGCAAGAACGCGACGGCGCGCTAGGCTGGAACGATCACCTTGCCGATCGGCCACAATGCGATGCCGGCGAGTTTCACGTGGGCCCAGGCGAACGGGATGCCGATGATCGTCAGCGCGAGAACGACCGCAGTCACGATGTGCGCAAGCGCCAGCCACCAGCCGGCCAGCAACAACCAGATCAGGTTGCCGATCAGGCCGAGCGGCCCGGTCCCGATGTCGGACTGGCCGGTCAGGCTGTCGCGGCGCACGGCCTTCTGCCCGAATGGCAGCAGCGTATAGGCGGCGATATTGAATGCAGCCCTTGCCCAGGGCAGGCCGATAATGGTGATGGCCATGATGACGGCCGCGACCAGCCAGCCGAACGCCATCCAAAGGCCGCCCAGAAGCAGCCAGAGTATGTTCAGAAATATCGAAACCGGAGGCATGCTTCTCTTTTGACAAAGGGTTGCTGCGTTCGCGCCGGGCAATCTCGAGCGTTTATAAACCTTCCGACCTGCCGATGATAGCAAACAAGATCAGAAATCCGGCGGGAACGGGCCAGGGCGAGGCCTGCAACCGTGATATGCCGCGTCGAAATTGCGGCGGCGCATATCCGTCAGCGGCGATAGCCGGCGGGACGCGGATAGGCCGGGCGGGTTTCCTGCGGCGAGCGGCTTGCCAGACTGACGCGCGTCTCGCTGGTAACCGGAACGGCTGGCTTGAGTTCCTCGAGGAAAATCGGCCCGGAAAAATAGAAGCCCTGCGCGTAACGGATCCTGGTGGCGGCCTGCAGATAGGCGAGTTCCTCGAAGGTTTCGATGCCCTCCGCGATGACGGTCATGCCGAGGGCCTCGCCTAGCGATTCGATCGCCCGCAGGATGCCCTGGCTGCGCGGACGCCGGTGGATGTCGGTGATGAACGACCGGTCGATCTTGATTTCATCGGCCGTTATATCGGCAAGCGCCGAAAGCGACGAATAGCCGATGCCGAAATCGTCAATCGATATCCCGACGCCCAGTTTGCGGAACAGCGGCAGGATCTCGGTCTGGAAACGGGTCTTGGCGACGAAAGCGTCTTCGGTCACCTCGATCAGGAAGCGCCCGGGAAACCCGGTCGCCTCCAGCGCCTGGGCAAACGAGCGCATGAACTCCGGATTGTTGGCCTGCTTGGCCGCGACATTGATGCTGATGCTGGTGTCTGGCCCAAAGTTCTCGTTGATGAGATCGATCGACTTGACGATCTCGGCCAGAACGAGGTGCGTCAACTCGTCGATCAGTCCCAGTTCCACGGCGAGGTTGATGAAGGTGCCGGGGGCCTGAATCACGCCCTCGTCGTCGCGCAAACGGACCAGCGCCTCGATGCCCTTGATCTCCTTGGTGCGGATGTCGACTTTGGCCTGAAAGGCACAGCAGAAACGCTTTTCCAGAATGGCGAGCCGCAGCGACTGCTCGACTTTCATGCGCGCGAGCGCTTCGCGTTCCATGCCGGCGTCGAAGAAGGCGGCCGCGCCCTTGCCGTCGTTCTTGACCCGATACATCGCAATATCGGCGTTCTGACTCAGCGCGTCATAGCTGCGTCCGTGATCGGGAAAGAGGCTCACCCCGATCGAGGTCGAGGCGAATATTTCCGATCCATCGATGAAGAACGGAGCCTTCAGCCGCTGCAGCGTAGCATGGATATATTCGGAAACCTCCTGCTCGCTCCGGATTGGATTGAGCAGCAGGATGAATTCGTCACCACTGATGCGCGACAGCATGTCGGATTCGCGCAAATCAAGCCCGAGCCGCTTTGCGACTTCTATCAGGAGCGCATCCCCGATCGCATGGCCGTAGTAATCGTTGATGTGCTTGAAATTGTCGATGTCGAGAAAGGCGAGCGCAAACCTCTCGCGTGGTCCGTCGCGCCGGATCAGGCTTTCGGCGCGATGTTCGATCACGCGCCGCATCGGCAGGTCGGTCAATTCGTCGAAGTAAGCCGACCGGAACAGGTGATCCTCGATGGCTTTTTGCTCGCTGATGTCAGCAGAACTCGAAAGCAAGAGATTGCGGTCCGCGATGCGAACCGGCCGATGGGCCGTCAGAAAGACCTGCTTGCCATGGCGGCCGGTCAGGCATTCTTCCGCGACATGCGCACGCCCGGCGCGAAGCAATTCAAGCCCGACTTCGCGCCGGTCGCCTAATGGGTTCGAAGCAAGCATGCCCGGCTGTCCCGACGCATCGATGCCCAATTGCGCCGCCGCAGCGTCGTTGATGAGCAGGAAGCGACCTTGCTCGTCCTGGACCGTGACGCCGGTCGGGAGCATTCGGAGGACATCCCTCAGAACACTCAATTCGCCCTCGATGGCGGATTCGCTTTCGCCCGGGCTCGTGGCGGGCTGCGGGTGGGGTGGGACGCGGCTTTGCATGGCCGCCGAGGTTGTCAAAGTCTCTTGTAGTTTTGGTTAAATGGGTTCCCGCGGCCGCGAGCCGCAGCGTCCTGGGCCGGCGCCGCGTTGATCGTCATTAACAGAAGGTCAATGGATTCGGAAAATTCGCCGTTCCGACACCGCGCCAACCTTCGGGATACGCGGGCTCGACCGGCGCGGGGCCTAGTTCGAAGGTATTCGACATTGCATCGTGCAATGAACGCCGGTCTTCAAATAGGTGATCTCGGTCTTGCCGTCGAAAGGCTTGAGCGCCGATTTCAATAATTTGCTGCCAAAACCTGCTTCCCCGATCGCCCCAACCGCAGGCCCCTCGGTCTCGTCCCAGGCGATATTGAGGCGATCGTCGGTCAAAGACCACGACACCTGCAGTAGTCCGCGCGCGGCGGAAAATGCGCCGTATTTTCCGGCGTTGGTGGCAAGTTCGTGAAAAATCAATGCAAGGCTCACGGCCAGCTTGGCGGGCAGAAACAGCCGCTCGCCGTTGAGGTTAAACCGGACATGCCCGTAAGGTCCGAGTTCAGAGAGCAGCAGATCCTTGATATCACAACCGCGGCCGTCCACCTTGGCGATCAGATCGTCGGTCGCCGACAGCGCCCGCATCCGCCGATCGATGCCGGCCCAGATTTGCGGTTGGTCCTGCAAAATCTGGTGAAGCACGGCGTGAATCGTCGATACCTTGTTTTTCAGCCGGTGTTGAAGTTCGTCGACGACGAGCTTGCGATAGGCCTCCTCCCGGATCAGACGCTTTGAGATTTCCCGCTGCTTCGAGGCGACCGATCGATAGTGCTCGACGCCCCAGATCGTGAGGCCGCATACCGCCAGAAAGATCACCAACAGCACCAGCCTTGCAAAATCGGTCGGGACGTCGCCGAAGTCCATGGCTATGCCGAACACTCCACCGAGGATGGCCGTCGCGATTCCGATCCGATAACCGCCGAAGGCGGTGGCAAAGAATACGGCCGGAAAATACGGCGTGAAGTAGACGTCCGGCCGGATCATCGAAAGACACCACCGCGCCACGGTCGACACGGCAAGGCAGCATGCCGCGAAGCCAATGCCAAATAGCGGCGAGGGCCGCGCGGTTCCATGCCAGCCCCGCCGAAACTCGTCGATCAATTTCACCATGGGTGCCATCAGCCCGATCAGCGAATCCAAAAGAGGGCCAAGCATAGCGAAAATTGCGCGGGCTGAGGCTCGCAAAAGGCACCAGCCCGTTCAACAACCGGGCATCTGAGCGCAATCAGCGGCACGGAAACCAGTTTTGCCGGACAACCGCCTTGATTAGGCCGGCGGCCGCAGTTTGGCGGGTGACGTGCCAACCCGCAACGCGCGGCTTGCGTTGTTACGACGGGCCGGAGATATTTTGAACCGGAAAATATCGAAAGGAGAACAACATGGGACGGCTGGATGGCAAGGTCGCGGTGATCACCGGCGCAACGAGCGGCATCGGGCTGCGCACCGCCGAGATTTTCGTCGCGGAGGGAGCGAAAACCGTCATCGCGGGCCGCCGCGCGCCGGAAGGCGAGGCGTTGGCCAAAAAGCTCGGTCCGGCCTGCCTGTTCCGCCAGACCGACGTCACGGTGGAGGACGAGATGCACGCGCTGATCGCCGAAGCGGTCGGGAAATTCGGCCGCATCGATTGTCTGTTCAACAATGCCGGCGGCCCGGCGCAAACCGGCGGGATCGAGGGACTTGACGTGGCGCGCTTCGACGCCGCGATGGCGACCCTGGTGCGCAGCGTGATGCTCGGCATGAAACACGCCGCTCCGCACATGCGCCGCCAGGGCTCCGGCAGCATCATCAACAATGGAAGCATTGCCGGCCGGCTCGCGGGCTTTTCGTCCTCGGTCGTCTATGGTGCCGCCAAAGCCGCCGTCATTCACCTCACCAAATGCGTGGCGATGGAACTCGGCGAGTCCGGCATTCGCGTCAACAGCATTTCGCCCGGCGCGATCGCGACAGGCATTTTCGGCAAGGCGCTGGGCTTGCCGGTCGAGGCGGCGGAGAAAACCCCCGACATGATGCGTGAGGTCTTCAAGACCGCCCAGCCGATACCACGCGCCGGGCTGCCCGAGGACATCGCCCACGCAGCGGTGTTTCTCGCCAGCGACGAATCCACCTTCATCAACGGCCACGACCTGGTGGTCGACGGCGCCATCACCGGTGGCCGCAACTGGAGCGCCCAGCAGCAAGGCTATGCCGCCATGCGCGAGGCGCTCGATCAGGCGAGAGGGTGAGAGCTCGACGGCGGGCCAAAACGATCGGGCCGAAAATCAGGGACCGCTTCCCGGTAGTCGGGAGCGTCGAGTTCGTGAAGGTTGTTGGCCGGGTCCGCGCATCATCGGGGTCGGCGCAACCGGGTAGGACGAGATGAACGCCAGGCTCAAACAAAAACTGCAAATACTCGCCGTCGTCGTTGCGGCCGGGGCCCTCTCGGGTATCGCCTTTAACGTCGCGCAGGGGCGCACCCTGCCTTCCGCCATGGCGGTGGGAATGGCGTACGGGCTGGTCATGACCACCGCGCTCGCGAGCATCGAACTGTTCGTCCTCGACGGCCCGCTGCGGGTGTGGCTGAGCGGTCTTTCGTTTACGATCAATCTGATCGTGCGGAGCACGATTTACGCCGCGATTATCGTCGTCATCCAGTGGTTCTCGCTGGGTGAGGTCATCGCCGGGGTATCGCCCGAAATGTCCAGCAAGACGTTCTGGGCTGGTTTCATCTATTCCGCGGTGCTTTCGGTTTTGATGAACCTGGCTCTCGCAATCTCCAACATCGTCGGACACCGGACTTTCCTGAACTTCATCACCGGGCGGTACCACACGCCGGTCGAGGAAAACCGCTTCGTGCTGTTCGTCGACATTGCAGGCTCGACGGGCCTGGCCGAGCGGCTCGGCGGGATCGGCATTCATCGCCTTCTCGATCATACCTTCCGTCTGCTCACGCTTGCGGTCGTGGATTATCGCGGCGAGGTCCTCAATTATGTCGGCGATGAGGTGATCGTGACCTGGCCGGAACGCAGCGGGACGATCGATTGCCGACCCTTGCGCTGCTTTGCGGCAATGCGCGATGAATTGGCGCATGCAGCCGGCCAATTCGAGCGCCAATTCGACGTCACGCCGCGGATTCGCGGCAGCCTGCATTTCGGACCGGTGATCGTCGGTGAGATCGGCGACGTCAAACGCGCCATCGTTTTCAACGGTGACGTCATGAATACCGCCGCACGGCTCGAGGAACTCAGCCGCAGCGTTGACGGCGGCTTTCTGGCATCGCGCGCGGCGATGCAACGATTCCATTCAGCGCTGCCGTTTGCGGTCCGCGATCTCGGCCGATTGGCTATTCGGGGACGCACCGACGGCATCGACGTGGTCGGCATCGACGTCCCGGTCCCGGTCCAGGCCTGACCCGTTCACCTGACCGGCGACAGGGTTACACGCAATCCGTCCTTCGGTTTCGGGATCGGCCACATCTGCCAATTCGGCGTGGCGCCGGGCTGCAGCGAGACGCTGAGATTCTGCAGGAAATGCCGCGAGAAGCATTTCGCCTGCATGTAGGCGAAATGCAGCCCAAGACACATATGCGCGCCGCCGCCGAACGGCACCCAGGCGAAGCGATGGCGACCGCGTTGCGCCTCGTCGGTAAAGCGCAGCGGATCGAAGCTGTCGGGATCGGGCCATATTTCCGGCATGTGATGCGTGAACAGCGGATTTACCCCGACCAGCGTGCCCGCCGGGATCGGGTAGCCTCCAAAACTGAAGTCGCGCGTCGCGCGCCGCGGGATCGAGGGCACCGGCGGCCTTATCCGCATCGCCTCCTTGAACGCCATCTCGGTGAGCGGCATGGCCTCGAGATTGTCGAATGTCGTCGGCGCGTCGGGCGCGACGCCCAGCGCGGTTACTTCGTCGCGCAATCTGTCCTGCCAATCGGGGTTGGCGGCCAGGGCGGCCACAAAGGACGTCAGCGACGAGGTCAGCGTGTCGTGCGCGGCCATCATCAGGAAACTCATGTGGTCGATGATATCCTGGGTCGAGAGCAGCGCGCCGTCCTCGTGGGTGGCGCGACAGAGTTGCGAGAACAGATCCTCGCCGCCCTTGGCGCGGCGGATCGGAATCTGCTCCGAAAAATACGCCACGATGCGGGCGCGGCCCTGGACGCCGCGCGCCATTTGCGTGCCCGGCCAGGGTTGGCGAATCGGGGCGACCGCTGCGGCGACCATATCGACAAACGCCCGCGTGATCTCCTCGACGTCAGGTCCGATGCCGGTGCCGAGAAACGACGTGGCCGCAAGATCGAGCGTGAGCTGCTTCATGGCCGGGTAGAACAGCATCGGGCCGGGCCGTTGCCGCCATCGCGCGACGCATTCGGAGATGCCGGCATCGAGCGCCGCAAGATAGGATTTCATCGGCCCGGACTTGAACGCGACCGACAGCGCGCGGCGATGCAGGCGATGCTCGTCGAAATCGAGCAGCATCAAGCCGCGCGGAAACAGCCGGCCCAGGATGGTTCCCCAGCCGTGGGTCGAGGAGAACAGCCGGCTCTGGTCGAACAGCACCAACTCGTTGGCTTCGGGTCCGAGCACGGTAATGCTGGTTTCGCCGAGCACGCGGCTGCGATAGACGCGGCCATGTTTCGCCGCCATCCGTTCGACTTCACCCTTGGGATCCGCGAGGATCGCCAGCGTCCGGCCGATGACCGGCCAACCCTCGTCACCGGGAATGTGCGCCAGCAAGTCGCGTTTGGGTGGCGCCAGCGTCATCGCGGGGGAAGCCACACTTTGCATGGACATGGCAATTGCTCCGATTGGCCCTGGTGGATCCACCGGACCGCGGCCTTGTCATCGCCGCGGATCCGGGTTGATGTTATCGGCTTAACCCAGCCTTTAATAACCCTTTTGCCGATTTCGTGAAAGACTGCGGGAAGCCGCAGCGATCCCTTCCGGAAATAATTCGGGACGGCGCGCGACCACGCGCGTCACCCTTTCTTCTGCTTCGCGGCTTCCTTCTGCAAATCCGGGGCATTCACGGCCGGGATCGCGACCCGGCCGGGACCGGTGAGCGAAAGCGCCGCGGCGGCCCTGTCGTTTTCCATGATTTTCGCCATCACGGCTTGCCCTGCCCGCTCGAACACCGCGCGGTTCTCGATCAGGAACTTTTGTGACTCGCGCAGTTTGGTGATGTAGCCGTTGATTTCCGGCACCACGTAGCGCGCCACCATGTCCCAGCTGCGCCTTGTATTTTCGGGGTTAGCCCAGTCGTGGGCAAAGCCGATGATGCTGCCGACGCCACCTGATACCTCCATCAGGTTCTTGATGGTTTTGACCAGGTCGTCGGGGGTGCCGATCGTGGAAGCGGCGCCTTCGCCGCCGGCAGTCTTCTCCACGGCGTCCTCGGGCGAAGTGAACGGCTGCAGGCCGGGCCGCTGCAGCGTGGCGACATTATACTCGTTATGCCAGCGCATCAGGCCGGCGCCGGCCTCGCGCCGCGCCTGTTCGCGGCTCTCGGCGATGTGCCAGGAGAGCAGCACGCGCCAGTCGGACCGGCTTACCGTGGTGCCGTGCTTCTTCGCGGCGTCCTCGGCAAAACTCCATTGCGTCGGCAGCGCCATCAGGCCCTGCGTCGACATCGAGCCCAGCGAAATGATGCCGATGCCGTATTTTCCGGCCAGCGTCATCCCCGACGGCGAGATCTGCGAGGCCACCACGAACGGCATGTCTTCCTGCAAGGGAAGGATCTGCAGCGCGGCGTCGTTCATGGTGAACCAGTCGCTCTTTGCCGTCACCCGCTCGCCGTTGAACAGCCGGCGGATGATCGCGATCGCCTCATCCTGGCGATCGCGCTGCGTCATCGGGTCGATGCCGAGCGTATGCGCGTCGGAGGCGAGCGCGCCGGGGCCGGAGCCGAAGATGGCCCGGCCTCCGGTCATGTGGTCGAGCTGCACCATGCGCTGGGCGACGTTGAAGGGATGGTGATAGGGCAGCGAGACCACGCCGGTGCCGAGTTTGATGCGCTTGGTGCGCTCGCCGGCGGCGGCCAGGAACATTTCGGGCGAGGCGATCATTTCCCATCCGGAGGAATGGTGCTCGCCGCACCAGAACTCGTCATAGCCGAGCGCATCGAGCTGCTCGACGAAATCGAGGTCGCGGCGGAATTGCAGCATCGGATGCTCGCCGATCGGATGGTGCGGCGCTAGGAAGGCTCCGAACTTGAGGCGGGCCATGGGCGTTCTCTCCGGAAAATTGTTCTTGGTTGATCGGCGTCGTCAAACTATGGCGCGGGAACGGCCAAGGGAAGAGTACACTCAAGAAAGCTCCGGCGTTCGGGAGAGGCAGACCGCGCGTTTTCGGGGCAGACAGCTTCTCCTGAAAAGGGCTTGGGTTGCCGATCGCAAATTGAGGGCGATCTTTCTCAACGTATCGTCCGGCCGCGCGGGCGGCACTGCTTGTTTCGGCGGCACCGCTTGCGCGGTCGATTGCCGCATCTGCCGCATTTCTGTCATGGATACGACAGGAGGAAACCAGTTAGGGACCATCATCACAATTCTGGGGAATGACAGCACACGGCCTTTTTATTTTGCAGTGCAGCAACTATCTGTTGTTGGTGGCGTTGCAAAATCTCTCGCCCAGGAGCTGCCGGTGTCCCTCGCCAAGAATATCGAATTCCTGAAGCACCTGCCCAAGATGCATGGAATCTATGCCTTGGAAGGCTTTGGGCGCGGCGTGCGGCGAGGTCTTCGCAGCCCCCTCGTCGAAGCCAAGGGATTCGGCGCCAATCCGGGCGATCTCAGGATGTTCTCGTTCGTGCCTGATACCTTGCAACCGGCGCCCGGTCTGGTCGTCGTGCTGCACGGATGCGGTCAGACCGCCGCGGGCTACGATCTGGGTGCCGGCTGGTCCACGCTCGCAAAACATTATGGTTTTGCCTTGCTGATGCCCGAGCAGCAGCCCTCGAACAACGCCAACGGATGCTTCAACTGGTTCAATCCGCAAGACAGCGCGCGCGGGCGCGGCGAAGCCTGCTCGATCAGGCAGATGATCGCGCGGATGGTGAAGGACCATCAGATCGACGCGCATCGCATTTTCGTCACCGGGCTGTCCGCGGGCGGCGCCATGACCACGGTCATGCTCGCCACCTATCCCGAGGTATTTGCGGCTGGCGCCGTTATCGCCGGACTGCCGTACGGTGTTGCGACCAATGTGCGGGAAGCGTTGAACGGAATGTTTCAGTCGCCCGCACGCCCGGCTGCCGAGTTGGGAGACCTGGTGCGCAAGGCTTCAACTCACCGGGGTCCATGGCCGAAAGTTTCGGTGTGGCATGGCAGCGCGGATCGCACGGTCAATCCCGCGAATGCCAACGAGATCGTCAAGCAATGGCTCGACGTGCATCAGCTGTCTTCGGCGCCGATGTCGGAGGGCACTGTCGACGGCTATCCCCGCCAGGTCTGGTGGAATGCGGATGGCGAAACGATCATCGAATCCTACACCATCACCGATATGGCGCACGGCACTCCGCTTGGCACGGCCGACAATGACGAGCGATATGGCATGCAGGGCGCGTTCCTGATCGAGGCGGGCATCTCGTCCTCGTATCACATTGCCAAATTCTTCGGCCTGACCGAATGGATTCGCCAGCCCCAAAGTGTGGCCAAGCCGGCACCGCCGCCCCGCGCGGCGATGGAATCGCCGAGTGCCAGGCTAATCCCGCTGGTTTCTCCGATCTCGACATCCGTGCCGGACCTCAGCCAGGTCCTTTGGCCCTTGACCACGGTTAACCGGCCTGCCGGCCCCTCACCCGAGCCGCAACGCGAGCGCCGCCGCGGTATTGACGTCGGTGCCGTGATCACACGCGCACTTACGGCAGCCGGTTTGATGAAATAGCGGCGGCCGGAAGATGGCCGCAGCTAGCTGCGCGGCGCGAACTTCCAAAGCCGGCTGCCGTCGCTCACATCGCGCCGGTGAGAAATGGGTTGGTCAGCCGCTCCTGGCCGATGCTCGATCCAGGGCCGTGGCCACAGATGAAGCCGACGTCGTCGCCAAGCGGCAGCAGCTTGTCCGTGATCGACTTGATCAGCGTGGCGTGATTGCCGCCGGGAATGTCGCTGCGCCCGACCGAGCCGCTGAACAGCACGTCGCCGACATGCGCAAAGCGCATTTCCTTGTTGAAAAACACCACGCTGCCGGGCGAGTGACCCGGGCAATGCAGGATGTCGAAAGTCAATTCGCCGACCGCGACCTGGTCGCCTTCCTCGAGCCAGCGATCCGGCGCGAAATTGCGCACTCCGGTGATGCCGAAACGCGCCCCGCTCGTCACCACATTGTCGAGCAGGAACTTGTCGGCGACGTGCGGGCCTTCGATCGGCACCCTGAGTGCGTCACGCAGATCGGCCGCGCCGCCGACGTGGTCGATATGGCCGTGGGTCAGCCAGATCTTTTCGACCGTGACATTGGCCTGCTTGATCGCGGCCTGAATTTTCGGAACATCCCCGCCGGGGTCGATCACCACGGCCTTTTTGGTGACCGCGCACCATAGCAAGGTGCAGTTCTGATCGAACAGCGTCACCGGGATGATGATCGCGCCGGCCTTGGCCTGGGTCTCGTTTTCCTGGGTCATATCAGCACATTGCCGATTTTTCGCCGGCCGCCAAGTGAAAGATTCGAGCATTTTTCGGCGCGCGGGCCGAGCCGTCGGGCAGCGGCCGTTGGCCCCGATCCCTCAAATCGGATAGGCTTGGCGGTGATGGAATCGCCAGCCCGCCAGGTCAGTCTCGTGCCCGCGCCGGACCGCCGTCAGTCGGAGACGGCGCTTGCGATCGCGCGCGGTACCGCGCGACTGTTGCGGTCGCTGGGATTTGCCTGCATCAGCGAATTGCCGCTGCCCTCGGGAAGGCGCGCCGATATCGTGGCGATCAATGAACGCGGCGAGATCTGGATCGTCGAAATCAAATCATCGGTCGAGGATTTGCGCGCCGACCAGAAATGGCCGGAATACAGGGCTCATTGCGACCGGCTGTTCTTTGCTTTCACCCGGGATCTGCCGTGCGAGATCTTCCCCGCTGAAACCGGCCTGATCGTCGCCGACGCCTATGGCGCGCACATGCATTGCGCTGCGCCGGAGCATCGGCTGCCGGCGCCGACCCGCAAATTGATGACGGTGCGGTTCGCGATCGCCGCGGCGCAGCGGATCAACCGTCTGGTCGATCCGCAGGGGCATGCCGAGTTTTAGAACACGCGTTCTGGCACCTGAGCTTTAGAACCCGCCCTGGGCTGAAGCGGCGGACCCGAATCGGGATCGCGGGTGGCCCGCCTTGGACCCATGACCTTGGGCTCATGACCTTGGGCCCATGACCTTGACCCATGAACAGGCTTCGCCAGAGCAGCCAACTCATATAAAGGTGGCATCTCGCGGACCTGGCACAGACAAAGAAGTCCGCAAGTTGGCGATCGGCCGCGTGCCGATCCTTCCGGGGAGGGGCTGATGTGCGAAATCTGCAGGCGTAGTTTCATCCGTGGCGCTGCCGCGCTCGGCGCAACCGGATTGTTTTCCTCGTCCCTGATGGCGCAGGCGCAGCGCGGCGACACCGGTGCGTCGAAGCTCCCGGCGCGCGGCGAGTTCACCATCGCCAATGCCCATGTGATGACGATGGACAGCGCGCTCGGCGATATCGCCGATGGTTCGGTGCATGTGAGGAACGGCGAGATCGTCGCGGTCGGCAAGGACGTGAGCGGCGGCGGAGAGAAGATCGACGGCACCGGCATGATCGTCATGCCCGGCCTGGTCGAAACGCATTGGCACATGTGGAACACGCTCTTCCGCAGCTTTGCGGGCGACCGGCCGGAGGATGGCTATTTCCCGACGGTGGCGCGGTTCGGCCAGCAGATGACCCCGGACGACATCTTCCAGAGCACGCGGCTTTCGGCGGCGGAGGCGATCAATTCCGGGATGACCTTCGTGCACTCCTGGTGCCACAACGTGCGTAGCGCGGCCCATGCCGAGGCCGATATCCGTGCGCTCGCCGAGGTCGGCATCCGCGCCCGCCACTCCTGCGGCTGGCCGCAGGGTTTGCCCGACACCCAGTCGGCCGACCAGGGACCGATCGAGAGCCTCGCCCGCGACTGGAAGAGCTGGTCCAACGAGGGCCTCATCACGCTTGGCATGGGAGTGCGCGGACAGTTCCGCGCCGGTCCGATCAAGCCTGAGGTCTACCAGCCGGAATTCGACAATGCCCGCAAGCTGGGCCTGCCGATTACGGTGCATGTCGCGAGCGCGCGCAAGGCGGTGAACCAGATCGAGCCGCTCTACAAGGCGAAGCTCATGGGCAAGGACGTCCAGCTCATTCACACGCTGTCGGCAAGCGCTTCGGAACTGGACATGATCAAGGAGTCCGGCTCTGCGGTCTCGGTATCGCCCGGCTCCGAACTGCGCATCGGCTACGGCTATCCGCAGATCAGCGAGATGCTGGCGAAGGGTATTCCGCTCGGCATTTCCATCGACACCTCGGCGCTGACCGGAAGCTCAAACCTGTTCGGCGTGCTCAAGCTTGCGCGCGACTCCGAGAACGCCAAGGTGGAAAGCGAGTTCAAGATGACGGCGCGCAAGGCGCTCGAACTTGGCACCATCGAGGGCGCGCGCTCGATGGGGATCGACGACAGAACAGGATCGCTCAAGCCGGGCAAGCGCGCGGATTTGATCGCGATCAGCCCCAATGCGCTCAACATGGCTGTTGTGACCGACCCGGCGCATCTGGTGCTCGAAGCTACCGGCCCGGAAAACGTCGACACGGTCGTGGTCGACGGCCGCATCCTCAAGCGCGGCGGCAAGCTCGCAGCGCTCGATACGCCCAAGGTGATTGCCGGGGCACGCACCGCCCTTGCCGGCGTGCGCGAGCGCACGAAATGGCGGTGAGCATTCCCGTGCACCCCTGCTGATCGATGAGCCCGTTGGCGTCGGTCGGTGGCGCCGGCGAGACGGCCGAACGCCTTTGCCGCCACAAGGTCATGAAGGACCGCGGCCGCCTATGCGCCGCCAGATAAATTGCGCGACGATTGCAAAAACATAGCCCGCCAGGGCAAGCGCCGACAGGGCGGAGAGGAGCACGCCTTCCATGTAGTAACCTCCCGTTCCGAAGCTGAAGGGACTTACATTGACGACGATGATGCCGCCGCCGATACCGGCGACCAGAAGCGCTCCGAAAAAGGGACGTTTGATCCATCGCCAATCGACGACCGCAAATAAAGCGCCTGCCGCCACGACCGCGGCCCAGGACGGATTCATGCCTTCCTCCGGATGTGAAAATCGCAAGCGGGCACCGATGCTGGCGATCCGGATTCAACCGCCGCGCAGGATTGCCAGGGCCAGGAACACCGCACCGAAACTTCCGAACGCCACTGTGAAGACGGCGGATACCATGAGGTTGCGCGGATTGCGCGGCTCGAGCACGGCGGTGGCGGGATGCTTCGGGTCGAAATAGACCGTGACCTCCCGTCCGGGCGGATATTTCTCGCCGAGTTCCTGGAAGGTTGGCTCGGCGGTGCCGCCTCGCGGTCCCAAGGACACGCTGTGCCCGGTGTAATGTTTCCCGCCGACCTCATATTGGTACTTGATCCTCTCACCGTCGAGCACCTCCCACGAGGAGGTAATCTTGCCGGGCACCGTCGGCCACCGCGACATGACGTACGATTTCCGCAGCCAGTGAAAGATGCCCTGGGCGCAGCCGCAGGCCAGCAGAAGCAATACCGAAGCTGCGACATAGGCCACGGTCATCGAAAGATCTCCCTCAAGCGACCGAAAGCTGCGACAGGAGCAATATCGCCAGCAGCCCGAAGCCACCGAATCCGACGGCCGCCCAAAGGGCGAGTTGCGCATTGGCAAAGTTCAAAGGCTCCAGCATGGCCTCGGCCGGATTGGCCGGATCGTAGAACACCGATACCGATGCTCCGGACGGGTACTTTGCGATGATGTCCTGAGCGACTTTCGGACTGCCGCCGAACACCGGTCGTCCGACATAAAGCCGTGTGCTGCGGTAGTCGCGGCCGCCGACCTGATAGGCATATTTCACGGTCGCCCCGAAGAACTCATCGTCGCGGCGACGCCTGTCGTCCCTGTCTTCGACAAGCTTGACCTCCCCGCGCACCTCCAGAATCCTGCCGGAAGCAACCGGCCATTGCGCGCAGATGTGTCCCCGGCGCCGAAGACTGAAGCTCTTCAGCGCGAACACACCGCCCATCACTGCGAACGCGGCGGGGATCAAAAAAACGAACCATGGGATCATCGACAGGCGTCCATCTTTACCTCGCGTCTTCCTTAGACGCGCCAACCCAGCTGCACGTTCAACCGGGGAAACGGAAGCTGGGCATTCAGGGAAATATCTGCGGGACAGCCGGATTCAGCACGGGGTGTATTTGCGAATCTGACGGTTGGGCCAAAAGCCGAAGCGTTGACACAGGCGGCGCTGCCAGCGACAGCGTGGATTTGCGAAACTACCGCGGCGCGCGCTTGGCCAGAATTCGCTGCAGGGTGCGGCGATGCATGTTCAGCCGCCGCGCGGTTTCCGAGACATTGCGGTTGCACATCTCGTAGATGCGCTGGATGTGCTCCCAGCGCACCCGGTCCGCCGACATTGGATTGCTCGGCGGCTCTAGCTTCTGGTTGCCGCTCGCGAGCAAGGCCGCGACCACATCGTCGGCATCGGCGGGCTTCGAGAGATAATCCACCGCGCCCATCTTTACCGCGGTCACGGCGGTGGCGATGTTGCCGTAGCCGGTCAGCACGATCGCGCGCGCATCGGGACGCTTGCGTTTCAACGCTGACACCACATCAAGACCATTGCCGTCGCCCAGTCGCAAATCCACCACCGCAAAGGCGGGCGCCGCCCGGCCGATCTGCGCGAGGCCCTCGGAGACGCTGTCGCAGGAGGTCACCGTGAAGCCGCGGGTTTCCATCGCGCGCGAAAGCCGCTCCAGGAACGGCTTGTCGTCCTCGACAATCAGGAGGGAACGATCGGCGTGCGCAGTCAGTTCGGCGATGGCATTCACGATTCGGCCTATCCTTGTGTCGGACAATGCAACATATGGCGTGGCAGCCAGCGCTGCCAAGACCGCATAAGGTCGATCCGGCAACTCTTCCGGCGGCCGGGAACGGCCCTAAAGCGGTTCCGGGGTCGATTCGCGCGCCTCGAAGCGGTTCCGCGGCCAGGCGATCTGAACCACCGCGCCATGATCCGGAAAAACCCGGTTGGTGAAGGAGACCTTTGCGCCGGTGCGCTCGAGCAGGGTGCGGGCGATAAACACGCCGAGGCCGAGACCGCTGCGCGAACCCTGGGCCTCATCGGCACTGCGGCGCCGCGACAAATAGGGTTCGCCGATACGCTTGAGCATGTCGGGCGCAATGCCCGGCCCGTCATCGGAAATGATGATCTCGACGGCCTCAGTATTCCACCACGCGTTCACCTCCACGGTCGTCCGCGCGAAGTCGACGGCGTTTTCCAGGATGTTGCCGACCCCATAAAGGATGGCCGGATTGCGGGTTCCGACCGGCTCGGGGGTGGCCGCGAGCGCGATACGGACCTTGATCGCGACGCCGAAATCGCGGTGCGGCGCCACCGTTTCCTCGATCAGCGCGGACAAGGGCATGTGGTCGAATGGCGCGCCGGTGGAGGAGAGCTGGGTGATCTTGGCCAGGATATCGCGGCAGCGCTGCGCCTGTTCCCGCAACGTCTTGATGTCGCCCGCCAGCGGACTGTTGTCCTGCAAGGTTCGCTCCAGCTCGCGGGAAATCAGAAAAATAGTCGAAAGCGGCGTGCCGAGCTCGTGGGCGGCCGCGGCGGCAAGGCCGTCGAGCTGGGTGAGATGTTGTTCCCGCGTCAGCACCAGCTCGGTCGCCGCCAGCGCGTCCGATAGCTTGCGGGCTTCCTCGGCAACCTGGAAGGCATAGAGACTGGTGACGCCGATGGCGACCACGATCGAGAGCCAGACGCCGAACAGATAGATTGGCGGCAGCACCAGCGGGTCGTCACTGTCCCACGGCAGCGGCAGATGAAAAAATACCAGCACCGAAGCGCAGGCGACCGCCAGCGCGCCGAGCGCGATGGTCAACCTGATCGGCAGCGCCGTCGCCGAGATCAGAACCGGGGCCAGAAAGAGAAATGAAAAAGGGTTCTGCAGGCCGCCGGTGAAAAACAGCAGTCCGGCCAGTTCGACGATGTTCAACGCCAGCAACCCCGCCGCGTAGGCCGGCTCCAGCCGCTGCATCGGGTTGAAACCGATCTGCAGGATGAGGTTGAGCAGAGCGGACAGGCCGACGATGGTCACGCAGGGGACGACCTCGACGTCGAATTCGAGCCCCTGCACCACGATGAAGATGGCGACGAGCTGACCAAGAACGGCGAGCCAGCGCAGCCGCAAGATCGTGTCCAGACGGACATAGCGGCGCGGATGGCGAAAGTCGGAGGCGGCGGCGTCTGTCATGCCCGGTAGCCGGCTTTTCGAAGTTCCAGATACATCGCGGCGCCCTCGGATGCGACTTCGGAAGCAAAAGGGGCGCTGGCAATCCCTGATCCCAGCTTTTCTTTTGAAGTTCCCGGGAGCGCCCGTTACGCGCGCCGCGGGAACTTCAAATCGACCCGCGCCTGAGCTTAACTGCACAAGCGACCGACGACAAATTGGCCTCGCGGGGCGCGCATCGGAAGTGCGCAAATTCCCGCAAGCCGCCTTGCGCTTATGGCCCCGATGGCCCAATGAACGGCCCGCATGACGAATGATGGCGCGATCATATCCCAGCCCGAAGCGGCCGCCCGGCGCGAATCGGCTGCGATCGAGGTCGCGCACCTGGTAAAGCTCTACAAGACCACCCGCGCCGTCGACGATGTGTCGTTTCGTATCGCTCGCGGCAGCATCACCGGTCTGCTCGGCGGCAACGGCGCCGGAAAGACCACGACGATAGCCATGATCATGGGGCTGGTGCTGCCGAGTTCGGGGCGCATCCAGGTATTGGGCTGCGCAATGCCCGACCAAAGCGCCGAGGTGCTCGGCCGGATGAATTTCGAAAGCCCCTATGTCGATATGCCGATGCGGCTCACGGTGCGGCAGAACCTCACGATTTTCGGCCGCCTCTATGCCGTCGAGAACCTGCCCGAGCGCATCGAAAGGCTGGCCGCCGACCTCGACCTTGGTGAATTCCTCGACCGCGCCAATGGCAAGCTCTCTGCCGGGCAAAAGACCCGCGTGGCGCTGGCAAAAGCGCTGATCAACCGCCCGGAATTGCTGTTGCTGGATGAACCGACGGCTTCGCTCGATCCCGACACCGCCGACTGGATCAGGCAGCACCTTGAAACCTATCGCAAGGAAAACGGCGCGACCATCCTGCTGGCATCGCACAACATGCTCGAGGTGGAACGCCTGTGCGACCGCGTCATCATCATGAAACGCGGCCGCATCGAGGATGACGACAGTCCGGACAAGATCATGGCCCGCTACAACCGGGCGACGCTGGAGGAGGTGTTCCTCGACGTCGCGCGCGGCCGCGTCCAGGAAAGCACGCCGTGAGCCGCCTCGTGTTCGCCGGCGGTATCGCGCCGCATCGGGTCAACGCGATGATCCTGCGCTACTGGTATCTGTTGATGTCGTCGTGGCCGCGGCTCCTGGAATTGCTCTATTGGCCGGCGCTGCAGATCATCACCTGGGGGTTTCTGCAGAATTATATCTCGCAGAATGCCGGGTTTTTCGCCCGCGCCGGCGGCACGCTGGTCGGCGCGGTGATCCTGTGGGACATCCTGTTTCGCGGCCAACTCGGCTTTTCGATCTCGTTTCTCGAGGAGATGTGGGCGCGCAATCTCGGCAACCTGATGATGAGCCCGCTAAAGCCGATCGAGTTTCTGATCGCGCTGATGATCATGAGCCTGATCCGGCTCGCGATCGGCGTCATTCCAATGACGCTGCTGGCGATGTTCTTTTTCGACTTCAATCTCTACGGCATCGGGCTTCCGCTGATCGCCTTTTTCTGCAACCTGATTTTCACCAGCTGGTCGGTGGGGATTTTCGTCTCGGGGCTGGTACTGCGGCACGGCCTCGGCGCCGAAAGCATCGTCTGGACGCTGATGTTCGGCCTGATGCCGCTGGCCTGCGTCTATTATCCGGTGACGGTGCTGCCGCACTGGCTTCAGTATGTCGCATGGGCGCTGCCGCCGACTTACGTGTTCGAGGGCATGCGGGCGCTGTTGATGGAACACGCCTTTCGCGCCGACCTGATGGCGGATGCACTCGTCATCAACGTCGTGCTGTTTATTGCGTCATTTGCGATATTTCTTGCGCTTTTGCGCAGCGCGCGGCGGCACGGCTCGCTGATCCAGAGCGGTGAATAAGCCGCCTTATCCCGGGGATTTGAGCTATCTTTCGGTTGCGAGTCGCCCAGAAATACCGATCTGTGCATTGACGCTTTATTACGCATTCGGCACTATGCTGCGATGCAAAAGGGACGAGGAATAAATGCCGATTGGTGAATTTGGCGGCGCACCGCCACTGGTGGCAGAAGGCAGTCCGGCGCTCACGACGCCGATGTACTGGATGTACGAAATGGCGCATGCGTCGCTCAATCCCGCGCGCGCCGTTACCGACGCCACAAAAATCCTGTTTCAGAATCCGCTCAATCCGTGGTCTCACACCGAGTTCGGCAAATCCGTTGCCGCCGGCTGCGAACTGTTCGAGCGGACCACGCGCCGCTATGGCAAGCCGGAATGGGGCCTCAACGATACCGAGGTGAACGGCATTCGCACCCCGGTCGAAATACGCGTCGTCTGGGAAAAACCGTTCTGTCGGCTGTTGTACTTCGACCGCAAGCTGACGCGGCCGTTGCGCAGTCCGCAGCCGCGGGTGCTGATCGTGGCGCCGATGTCCGGTCACTATGCGACGCTCTTGCGCGGCACCGTCGAGGCTTTCCTGCCGACTCACGAGGTTTACATTACCGACTGGGCCGATGCGCGGATGGTGCCGCTGACGGAGGGCCGTTTCGATCTGGACGATTATGTCGATTACGTCATCGAGATGCTGCACACGCTCGGCGGCAACATGCATGTGATCGCGGTATGCCAGCCTTCGGTTCCGGTCGTGGCGGCGGTCTCGGTGATGGAGGCCGAAAACGATCCCTTCACGCCGATTTCAATGACGCTAATGGGCGGCCCGATCGATACCCGCCGCAATCCGACGGCGGTCAACGACCTTGCCGCCGAGCGGGGCATCGACTGGTTTCGCAATCACGTCATCACCAAGGTGCCGTTTCCGCACCCGGGAGTGATGCGCGACGTCTATCCGGGCTTCCTGCAGCTCAACGGCTTCATCAGCATGAATCTCGACCGCCACATGGACGCCCACAAGGACCTGTTCAGGAACCTGGTGAAAGGCGACGGCGACCTCGTCGACAAGCACCGCGATTTCTACGACGAATATCTCGCGGTCATGGATCTGTCGGCGGAGTATTACCTGCAGACGGTCGACACCGTTTTCATCAAGCACGCCTTGCCGAAGGGCGAGATGACCCACCGCGGCAAGCCGGTCGACCCTTCGAAGGTCAGGCGCGCCGCGTTGATGACGGTGGAAGGCGAGAACGACGACATTTCCGGGCTTGGGCAGACCGAAGCGACGCACTCGCTGTGCAGTTCGATCCCCAATCACCGCCGCGTGCATTATGTGCAAAAGGGCGTCGGCCATTACGGTGTCTTCAACGGCTCGCGCTTCAAGTCGGAAATCGTTCCACGTATCCGCGATTTCATGATGTCGGCGGCGAACGTGAAGCCTTCATTGGCCTACGCTGCGGAGTAAGTTGCACTTCGGTGCGGAACCGCGGATTGGTGCGCGAATCAGGCATGATTTCAGGGGCGGCTACCCCCCTGAAATGGCCCCCGAAAGCACCGAATCTGAGCGGCCCAAAAGAATGAGTTTTTGTTCAATCTTTGAGGGGCCCTGCCGGGCGGGTTTCGGCCGGATTTTTTTTGCTCCGGGCCCATCCTATTGGGCCGGTTGAGCGGCCAGCCCCTGTATATTGGGCAAATGATTTGTTTTTGCGCCGAGCGATTTCACTGGCGGCGGATATGGCAGAATCCGGGCGAACTCCTGATCCCCGGAATCGCAGACATGGCCACTCGCGCCCTCCTCTATCGGCGGCCCTACGAACCTTCTCGCCTTCTCGTCAAGCACGGCTCGCAAATCTACTCGGTCCGGCTGCGCCGCCATCGACGGGCGCGTCGCTATACCCTGCGCATTCATCCAAGCGACCGCGAAGCGATCCTGACCATGCCGCCGCGCGGCACCATCGCCGACGCCAAGGATTTCGCGCAGCGCCACGGCGGCTGGATTGCCGCGCGCCTCGGCCGGTTGCCGAAGGCGGCGCCGTTTCTTCCGGGCACGGTGGTTCCGCTGCGCGGCGCCGCGCACAAGATCGTGCATCGCGCCGGACAGCGCGGCACGGTCTGGACTGAAATGCGTGAAAGCGGCGAGCGGATCCTCTGCGTCGCCGGCGGCGCCGAGCATATCGAGCGACGGGTCCACGATTACCTGAAGCGCGAAGCCCGCAAGGACCTGCACAAGGCTTCGACGTTCTATGCCCAGGCGCTGGGCGTGAAGGTCCGGCGGCTGTCAATTCGCGATCAATCGAGCCGCTGGGGTTCCTGCACGTCCGCAGGCTCGCTGTCGTTCTCGTGGCGGCTGATCTTCGCGCCGCCCTACGTGCTGGACTACCTTGCCGCCCATGAGGTGGCCCATCTTGTCGAAATGAACCATTCGATGCGGTTCTGGAGGGTGGTCGGAAAGGTCTGCGATCATGTTGAACGCGCCAAGACCTGGCTCGATACCCACGGCAACGACCTGCACCGCTACGGCATACAGGACTAGGCTGCGCTGACCGGTCGGTCCGGTCAGCGCGCGCGAAGCTGATCATCCATCAGCCCGTCAGGACCCGCCATCCGGAACAGTGCCGGCCTCGCGCTCAAGCCACGGCGCCGGCTGTCGGAACGGCGCGCAGCCATGCGCTTTTTAGCCGTTCATGAAATGCTTATGGATGTTGTCAGGCGGCGCGTGGAGTTGGATAAGTCACGTATGCAGCGCGTGACAATCCTGGGCGGAGCCGTAACGGCGGCTCTTCTCTTTATTCAGATAGCCGCAATCCCTGCCCGCGCCGACACCATGGAGGCCGCGCTGCTGCGGGCCTATCAGAACAATCCGCAACTCAACGCGCAACGTGCCACGGTGCGCGCCATCGATGAAAGCGTGCCTCAGGCACTGTCCGGCTACCGGCCCAGGGTCACGATGACGGCAAGCGGCGGCGCTCAATACACCAATCAGCTCGCCGAAACTTCGACCGGCAGGAAGCTCCAGGAGGGGCCGCAGGGTCCTCACGCCGCGGGCCTCACGGTGAGCCAGACGCTTTTCAACGGCAACCAAACCGCCAACAAGACCCGGGCCGCGGAGAGCCAGGTGTTGGGAGCGCGGGAAGGCCTGCGGCTCTTGGAACAATCCGTGCTGCTGGCGGCGGCCACCATCTACATGGACTATCTGCGTGATGGCGCCATCCTGGAGGTCCAGCGCAGCAATACGCGGGTCCTCGAGGAAACGCTGAAGCAGACCCGTCAGCGGTACAGTGCGGGGCTTGTTACGCCGACCGACGTCGCCCAATCGGAAGCGCAGCTTGCGGCAGGCCGCACCCAGGAACTCGCCGCCGAGGCCAATCTGACGACGACGCGCGCGAACTTTCGCCGCATCATCGGCAACGAACCGGCGCAACTCGCGCCCGCTTCGCCGGTGGACCGCTATTTGCCGGAAACGCTGCGCGACGCCGCCGATATGAGCCTGGCCGAAAACCCGAACGTGACGGCCGCGATGTTCGGCATCGACGTCAGTTTTCTCAACGTGAAGGTCAACGAGGGCGCGTTGTTTCCGACCTTCACCTTGACAGCCACCGCCCAGAGAACCTGGCAGCAGACCATCACGCAGATACACCAATTCTCGGCTGCGGCGGCCGCCCAGGTGAGCATGCCGATCTATCAGGGCGGAGCGGAATATTCGCTGATAAGGCAATCGAAGGAGACCCTGGAACAGCAGCGGCTCGTGCTCGAACAGGTTCGCGATCAGGCCCGCGCCGACCTCATTACGGCATGGGGCCAGCTGTTGGCGGGCAAGGCGCAGGTCGCATCCTCGCTGTCGCAGGTCGAGGCTTCGGAGGTCGCCCTGCTCGGCACGCGCAAGGAGGCAACGGTCGGCCAGCGTACCGTCCTCGACGTGCTGAACGCGCAGCAGGCGGTGGTGAACGCCCGCGTTGCATTGGTGACCGCGCAGCATGACCGCGTGGTTGCGTCATACGCCGTTCTGAGCGCGATAGGACGACTGTCGCCGCAGGTGCTCCATCTTGCCACGCCCGTCTACGACCCGAGCGTTCACTATCACCAGGTGCGTGACAGCTGGACCGGCGTTCGCACGCCGGACGGCCGCTGAACCCGGCAGACCGGGGATCGCGAGGCGAAAGCTTACCGCCCGAACAGCCGGTCCATCAGCCAGCCGTCCAATCCGCCGGCGGCTTCCGGACGCACCGATGCCCGGGTGGGCGCCGGCCTGCCGGCAACAATTGCGGGCGGCTGCGGCGCGTTGGCCGCCGCCACGCCGGCCTGTGGCGTGGCCTGCGCGATGTTCGAGAGGAAGCCACCCGCTTGCGACCCCGGCAAGGCAGCGACCGGCACGCCCTGATGGGCCGCTCGCATGAAGCGGGTCCAGATCTCTACCGGCAAGCCGCCGCCGGTTGCCTTCCTGGTCGGCGAATTGTCGTCGTTGCCGAGCCAGACGCCGGTCACGAGGTTGGACGTATAGCCGATGAACCAGGCGTCGCGGAAATCCTGGCTGGTGCCGGTCTTGCCGGCGGCCATCCAGCCGGGAAGCTCCGCCTTGTGCGCGGTGCCGCTCAGCAGCGTCTCCTGCATCATAATATTCATCATCGCGACGTTGCGTGGTTCGATCACCTGGCCAAGCTGGTCGGCGAGCCGCGCATACAGCACCTTGCCCTCGGCGGTGCGGATCTTGTTCACGACATGCGGGGAGACGCCGAACCCGCCGTTCGCAAACGGCACATAGGCGCCGACCAGTTCGACGAGCGAGACTTCGGAGGTACCGAGCGCGATCGAGGCATTGGCATCCAGCTTCGATGAAATGCCAAGCCGGTGCGCGGTGCGCACCACATTCTTGGGTCCGACCTCCATTCCGAGCCGCACCGCGACCGTATTGAGCGACATTGCCAGCGCCTGGGTGAGCGTTACCGCGCCGAAATACTCATGGCTGTAGTTCTCCGGTTTCCAACCCTTGACGTCGAGCGGCGCATCCTGCCGGATCGTCTCCGGCGTCAGGCCGGATTCGATCGCGGTGAGATAGACGAAGGGCTTGAAAGCCGAGCCCGGCTGGCGCTTGGCGGTCACCGCGCGGTTGTACTGACTTTCGGTATAGTTGCGGCCGCCGACCATGGCGCGCACCGCGCCGTCGGGTGTCATCGCCACCAGCGCGCCCTGGCTGACGTTGAACTTCACGCTTTTCGCCGCGAGTTCGTCGATCACGGCGGCTTCGGCAACCGCCTGCAGTTTCGGGTCGATGGAAGTTTCGACCACGACGCTCTGGTCGATCTGGCCGATGAGATCGTCGAGCACCTCGCCGATCCAGTCCGCCACATAATTGACGGTGCCGGCGCCGGCCGGCTTCACATGGTAGGAGGGATGCCCGATCGAAGCCTGCGCCTGGGCATCGGTGATGAACTTGGCTTCCGCCATGGCGGCAAGCACCGTCTGCGCGCGCTGCTCGGCGCCTTCGGGGTTGCGGTTGGGCGCCAGACGCGACGGCGACTTGACGAGCCCCGCGAGCATCGCGGCCTCCGCCAGCGTCACGTTCCGGGCGGACTTGCCGAAATAGCGCTGGGCTGCGGCCTCGACCCCATAGGCGCCGGAGCCGAAATAGACGCGATTGAGGTAGAGTTCGAGAATCTCGGCCTTGGAGTGCTTGCGCTCCAGCCAAAACGCGAGTTCGACTTCCTGCAGCTTGCGTTGAAACGTGCGCTCCTGGGTCAGAAACAGGTTCTTGGCCAGTTGCTGGGTGAGCGTCGAACCTCCTTGCGAAACGCCGCGATGCAGGATGTTCGTCACCGCCGCCCGCGCGATCCCCAGGGGATCGACGCCGTAATGCGAATAGAAGCGGCGGTCCTCGATGGCGATGAAGGCCTTCGGCAGATAGGGCGGCAGATCCTTCAGCGCGATATTGGCGCCGGCCATTTCGCCCCGAGTTGCCAGCACGCTGCCGTCGAGGCCGGTGATCTGGATCGTCGGCGGCCGCTTCGGGATTTCGAGCGACTGGATCGCGGGCAGATGCGCGCCGACCCAGACGATGACGCCGACCAATGCGATCGCACCCCAAAGGCCGAGCACCGCGCCCCAATAGAACAGGCGGAGCAGACCACCGCGCGCCCGGCCGGATTTGCGCTTTCGACTCGATCGGCTTGCGCGCGGCTTTCGCTCGCGCGGAGGGTCATCATCGTCGCTATCGACGACCTTGCGCTTGGAGGGCTGTTTCTTCGGTTTCTCTTCGTCGGCGGGAGCGACGCGATCCAGCGGACCGAGGCGCAATTCCGCAAGCGAGGCGCCGAGACCGAACTGCGGCTCCTTGCGCCCGACGCTTTTTTTCCGACCCCACGCCATCCACGAACGCCCACGCCACCTGATGCGGGCCAAGGTAACGGGGCGGGTTTAAAGCCGTCTTAAGCGATGGTTAATTGCTGCACCGGCCGGGATGCGTAACTGCCTGACAGGCCACGCATTCAGATACGCTTAACCCTACCGCGGGCGAGAATTTGAGACCGCCATCATGAACAGCGTTCGCGGTGGCGGTCGTGGCTCTTTGACTTTCGGGAATCAGGCCGGCATCAGCCGGCAGGACCGGAGTCCTCGAGGATCGGACCGAACAGTTCCCAGCGTTCGCCGTTGAACTTCATCATCTGCAACTGCTTGTTGACCCGATAATCGTTCGGCGTGGTGTTGCCGACAATTCCGGGCAGCGCGAGGTCAAGCTGAACGTTTTTCAGATTGGTGGCCTGCTTGAGCACGTTTTCGCGGGTGAGATCGTCGCCGCACTGTTTCAGGACGTGAACCATCAGCTGCGCCGTGCCGTAGCCATAGGTATTGAAGCTGGAATTCCTGTCGCCTTCCGGGAAATACTTCGCCATGAAGTCGAAATATTTCTTCATGCCCGGATCGTCTTTCCAGGTCGGATCGAGCGGATCCTTGCCGTAGTTGACGCTGATCACGCCCTTGGAAGCCTCCAGGCCTGCGGGCTGCATCACCGCGCCCACCGACGTGGCGTTGATGTCGAGGATATGCACCGGCTTCCAGCCGAGTTCGGCGTTTTTCTTGATCGCCTGCGCCGCAAATTTCGGCGTCGAGGCGCTGAAGAACAGGTCGGCGCCGGCGGCCTTCAGCTTGAGGATCTGCGAATCGATGGTCGGGTCGGACATTTCGTACGACGCCTCGGCCACGACCATCGTCGCGGCCTTGTCGCCGAGTCCGGCCTTGATTCCGTTCAGATAGTCCCGGCCGAGATCGTCGTTCTGGTAGAGTATGCCGACCTTGGCGTTCGGGTACTGCTTGAGAATATATTGGCCGTAGATGCGCCCCTCGACGAAGTAATTGGGATTGAAGCCCAGGGTCCACGGGAAGTTCTTCGGATCGGTGAATTTGGATGCGCCGGTGGCGGCGAACAGTTGCGGCACTTTCTTCGCATTGAGGTACTTCTGGACCGCCGCGTTGGATGGCGTGCCGATGATCTGGAAGGTGAGCAACACCTCATCGCTCTCGACCAGCTTGCGCACCTGCTCGACGGCCTTGGGGGGACTATAGGCGTCGTCATACTGGATCAGGTTGATCTTGCGGCCATTCACGCCGCCTTGATCATTGATCATCTTGAAATACGCCGCCTGGGCTTTGCCGATGGTGGCGTAGGCGGAGGCCGGTCCGCTGAATGGCACGGTCTGGCCGATCTTGACTTCGGTATCGCTCGCACCGGGGTCATACTTTTTCTGCGCATGGGCCGACGACGCCGATAGCGCCAATGCAGCCGCCGTCGCGGTGACGAAATGAAAAAGTCGGTTCCTCATGTCGCTGCCTCACCTGTGTTTTTGATTACGCCGATGATCTGGTCCAGCCATGCTGGATGCCATCGCTCACACGATACTGGATGAACGAATACGGCAATGCAAGGCGATGCGGGCTGGCTAGGTGAACGACCTCACGCCAGCCAGAGCAGCACCAGCGCGATGGCGGCAGGCGCCGCCTGGACGAACAGAATCCTGCGGCTGACGGTGGCCGCCCCATAGACGCCGGCGACGATCACGCAAAGCAGGAAGAACACCTTGATCTGGAAGGCAAAAGCGGAGACGGCCTGAACCAGTCCCCAGGCCAGTCCGGCGGCAAGAAACCCGTTATAAAGCCCCTGATTGGCAGCCAGGACCGCGGAATCGGCCGCCTTCCCGGGTGAATTTCGGAAGGTCTTCAGGCCCAGCGGTTTGGTCCAGAGGAACATCTCCAGAATCAGAAAATAGACATGCAGCGCCGCGACCAGCGCCACCAGCGCGTTGGCAATTGCGTTCATCTTGCTCTCCCCCTGGAGCATGGTTCTGATTCAAACAGAGCCGATGCTCCCGTTCTTTACTTTGACGCGTTTTCTACCGCAGACAAGTCTACGCAATCTGCGTAAACTTGATTGCTGCGCGAACCGGTATCCACTCCGCTCGCAAACGCTCTAAGACGCGAAGCGAAAGTCACCCGCACGATGATAGCACGCCGCGGCGGGCGGTGGCTGACGGTGAGGCGATAACGATGACAGGCCATATTGATCCGACCAAGGAAACGTTCGCGAGGTTTCGCGACAACAATCGCGCAGGACCGATCCACATGCTCAATCTGGTCCGCCTGCGCGATCGCGCCGCCTATCCCGACGGACGGATCGCCACCGGCGCGGAAGCCTATGCGGCCTACGGCCGCGACAGCGGGCCGGTATTCACGCGTCTGGGCGGCAAGGTGGTCTGGCAGGGCAGATTCGAACTGATGCTGATCGGACCATCCGACGAACATTGGGACCATTGCTTCATCGCGGAATATCCCGGCGTTGCCGCGTTTGTCGAAATGATCCGCGACCCGGTCTATCGGGAAGCCGTGAAACACCGGCAGGCCGCGGTGAAAAACTCGCGGCTCATTCGCCTGAAGCCACTCGCGCCCGGCAAGACGTTTGGCGAGATTCCGTAAGACGCGGTGAAGATCGCGAAAGGGCCTAGGCCGCGGCCTGCTCGTTGGCCAAAAGGTGGGTCAGTGCGCTCCTGATCGCGGCCTGCCGCGTCGGCGCGGTGATTTGCGCCCCCAACAGGTCGGTGACGTAGAACACGTCGCGGGCGCGCTCGCCGAAGGTCGCGACATGGGCCGAGGCGATGTTGAGATTGAGCTTCGAAATCGCCGTCGTCAGCTCATAAAGCAGGCCGGGCCGGTCGAGGCCCGACACCTCGACCACCGTGTAGCGGTCCGACCACTGATTGTTGACGGTCACTTCCGGCTCGACCACGAAGGGACGCGCCTTGCCGCGTCCGGCGGCCCGGCGGGCCACCACTTCGGGCAGGCGCAGCTTGCCCTCCAGCACGTCCTCGATCATCTCGCCGATCCGCGTCGCGCGCCGGCCTTCGTCCTCGTCGCGATCGTATTCCCGTGTGATCGCGATAGTGTCGAGCGCGCGGCCATCGGTGGTTGTGTAGATCTGCGCGTCGACGATGTTGGCGCCCGCCGAGGCGCAGGCGCCGGCGATGATCGACAGCAGCCATGGGTGGTCGATTGCGAGGATGGTGAGTTCGGTGACGCCGCGCGCTTCATCGAAGCCGACATTGATCGCCAGCTTGTGGCCGGCCTGTTCGCTGGCGCGCAGGAAGCGGGCATGGCGGATCTTGCGGGGCAGTTCGACCTTGAGCCAGTACGCCGGATAATGCCGCGCGATATAGGCGTTGAGTTCCTGCTCCGGCCATTCGGTGAAAGCCGCGCGAAACTCCGACTGCGCCACGGCGATGCGCTGCGCGCGGTTGACCTCCGAGAAGCCCCCGGTCAGCACCGGCTCGGTTTCATAATACAGGGTGCGCAGGAGCTGCGCCTTCCAGCCGTTCCAGACGCCGGGACCGACGCCCCTTATGTCGGCGGTGGTCAGGATCGTGAGCAGTTTCATCTGCTCGACCGACTGCACGACGGCCGCGAAATTTTCGATGGTCTTGCGGTCCGACAGGTCGCGCGATTGCGCCACCGTGGA
Organism: uncultured Alphaproteobacteria bacterium; assembly: GCA_963742085.1. Taxonomy (GTDB): domain Bacteria; phylum Pseudomonadota; class Alphaproteobacteria; order Rhizobiales; family Xanthobacteraceae; genus Bradyrhizobium. The sequence goes on from CAVUKM010000016.1 coordinate 198,033, forward strand.
CATCGTCAAATGCTGCTCGATCAGCCACGCGACCAGTTCGGTGTCGGCCGTGTTGAAACCGAGCCGCGGGCACAGCCGTCGCGCCACTCTCGCGCCGGCAATCGAGTGATCCTCGGGGCGTCCCTTGGCGATGTCGTGCAGGAGCGTCGTGATGTAGATCACCGCGCGGTGTTCGGGGCGGATTTTACGCATCAAATCGCTGGCGACGATGAATTCGTCGTTGCCGCCGCGCTCGATCTCCTGCAGGTAGCCGACGCAACGCAGCAGATGCTCGTCCACCGTATAGTGGTGGTACATGTTGAACTGCATCATCGACACGATCTTGCCGAAGGCGCGGATGAAATGGCCGAGCACGCCGGTTTCGTTCATGCGCCGCAGCACGACTTCCGCATCGTTCGACGTCAGGATTTCCATGAACAGCCGGTTGGCCTCGGGATCGCCGCGCAGCTGGGTGTTGATCAGCCTGAGCGAACGCGTCACCGTGCGCATGGCATCGGGATGAAAGGCCAGATTGTGCTTCTGCGCGAGGCGGAAGATCCGGATCAGGTTGACCGGATCGTGCCGGAAGACATCGGGCGCGGCCAGGTTGATGCGGTTGTTGTCGACGATGAAGTCGTCGCTCTCGGGCACCCGCCGCCGGCTGGCGCTCGGCCGGAACCGCGCCATCATGCGGCTGAGCACCGGCACCGGCTTGGCCTGCTGATCTTCCAGCTTGGCGCACAGGATCGCGGTGAGATTGCCGACTTCCTTGGCGACGAGGAAATAGTGCTTCATGAAGCGTTCGACATCCTGCATGCCGGGGTGCGAGGTATATCCCAGCCGGATGGCGATCTCGCGCTGCATGTCGAATGACAGCCGCTCTTCCGCGCGGCCCGAGAAAAAGTGGATGTTGCAGCGGACCGACCACAGGAAATCGGCGCAGCGGCGGAAGGTGCGGTATTCCTGCGCGTCGAACACGCCGCGCTCGAGCAACTCGTCGGTCTCGCGCACGCGGTAGACATATTTCGCGATCCAGAACAGCGTGTGCAGGTCGCGCAGGCCGCCCTTGCCGTCCTTGACGTTGGGTTCGACCAGATAGCGCGATTGCCCGGCGCGACGGTGCCGCTCTTCGCGTTCGGCAAGTTTGGCGGTCACGAACTCGGCAGCGGTGCCCTGCACCACTTCCTTGTCGAACCGCGCCACCAGCTCGTCGTAGAGCGGCTGATCCCCGGTCAGGAACCGGGTTTCGAGGATCGCGGTGCGGATCGTCATGTCGCCGCGGGCCTGACGGATCAATTCATCGACCGAACGCGTGGCGTGGCCGACCTTCAATCCCATGTCCCAGAGACAATAGAGGATGGCCTCGGCGACCTGCTCGCCCCAGGCGGTTTGCTTGTAGGGCAGGATGAACAGGAGATCGATATCGGATTCCGGCGCCATCAACCCGCGGCCATAGCCGCCGGTGGCGACGACCGCCATGCGCTCGGCGCCGGAGGGGATCGGCGAGCGATAAAGATGGCGCGTGGCGGCGGCAAACAGAATGCGGATGATTTCGTCCTGGACGAAACACAGCCGCTCGGCGCAACGCCGCCCATGCCGGTCCTTCAGCAGCACCGCCTGCGCCGTGGCGCGCGCGGCGATCAGCTCGGCCTTCAGCAGTTTCGCCACGGCGGCGCGAAAAACGTCTTCGCGCCCGGAATGCTGCGCGGCGAGCGCGTCGACCGCGGCGGTGATCCGCGCGGTATCGAAACGCTCATCGGTCTCGGACCGGCTCTGTGTGACAACGCTATCCATCGCCTACCCCGATATCGGACCGCGCCAACCCTGTCACGGACATTCAAAAAATGGCAGCAGATCCATCCTGCCTTCCCCTGGCCCGACGCGCAGCAACGCCGGTTGCAGGGCGTCAGGGGCTGCGCATTTCCCCGCCGGGGCACCCAATCAACCAATTGAAATGGCAGGGCATTTTTAAAGCCAGCACGACCGGGCCACCGGACTAGATGGTGACACCGGAGCAATCTTTCATTACATCCGATGCACAATTTATTCTGGAGCACGATATGGACGCCGCCGAACTCCGCGCCACGCAGGCCCCGTTCAAGGAAAAATACAAGAGCGATCCGAAGGCTGCGCTCATCACCTTGAAAGCCAGGGGCTCGATCGACAACGAAGGCATCGCCTGCAAGGTCGAAACCGGCCGCGCTTTGGCGGTGGCCGGACTGCATCCAGGGACCGGCGGTTCCGGGCTTGAATTGTGTTCCGGCGACATGCTGCTGGAAGCGCTGGTCGCCTGCGCCGGCGTCACCCTGAAATCGGTGGCCACGGCAATCGAGGTGCCGCTGAAAACAGGCCTCGTGACCGCCGAGGGCGATCTCGATTTTCGCGGTACGCTCGGCGTCGACAAGGAAGCGCCGGTCGGTTTCGCCGAGATTCGTCTGCGCTTCGACGTCGACACCCCGGCGCCGCAGGACAAGCTCGATCTGCTGCTCAAGCTCACCGAGCGCTATTGCGTGGTCTATCAGACCATCAAGAACGGGCCGAAGGTTTCGGTGACGATGCAGCGGGTGTGAGGGCCGTCGTCCCGGCGAACGCCGGGACCCATACGCCGTGTCCTCTCGTCTCTACAACGCTGTTCGACAGCTTTCGTGCAACACGAACGGCTGTGGTTATGGATCCCGGCTCGCGCTTCGCTTGGCCGGGACGACGGTTAGGTCCCATGTCCCCCGATCTCTCTTTCATTCTGGTGCTCGCGCTGCGCATGGCGGTGGCGGGCGCGTTCGTGGTGACGGCATCCTTCATCACCGAGCGATCGGGCCCGGTGATCGGCGCATTGATCGCGACGCTGCCGATTTCGGCCGGCCCGTCATATGTTTTTCTCGCGCTCGATCACGATGCGGCGTTCATCGCCGAAGGCGCGCTGGCGAGCCTGCCGATCAATGCCGCGACCATGTTCCTTGGGCTGACTTATGTGGTGCTGGCGCAGCGCCGGAATGCCGCGGTCAGTGCCGGCGGTGCGGTTGCGGTGTGGATCACGCTGGCCGCGCTGGAGCGAATGGTCCCCTGGTCGCTGACCCGCGGCCTCGTCGCGAATGCCGTTGCGTTTGCGATTTGCCTCCCGCTGCTGCGACGCTTTCGCCACGTCCGGATGCCGCTGATCACGCGCCGCTGGTACGACATCCCATTGCGCGCGGCGCTGGTCGCGACGGTGGTGGCGACCGTCACGGCCTTGTCCGGCTGGGTCGGCCCCGGCGTGAGCGGCGTGATCGCGCTGTTTCCTGTCGTGTTGACCAGCATGATGCTGGTTCTGCACCCGCGCATCGGCGGACGCCCGACCGCCGCCGTGATCGCCAATTGCGGCTGGGGCTTGATGGGATTCGGCATCGCGATCGCGGTTCTGCATCTCGCCGCCTTGCAGTTCGGCTCGCCCATTGCGCTTGGCCTCGCGCTTGCGACCTGTATCGGCTGGAACCTTGGACTGTGGTGGATGGGGCGGACGAAGCTCGCTCGCTAAGGACGTGATCCTCATGGTGAGGAGCGCGTCTTCGCGCGTCTCGAACCATGAGAGCCACGCTGTGGCCTATCCTTCGAGACGCCGCTTCGCGGCTCCTCAGGATGAAGACCATCTACTGCTTTGGCAGCTTCGCCTTCAGCGCATACAGCGCCTCCAGCGCCTCGCGCGGCGACATTTCATCCGGGTGCAGCGCCTTCACGGCTTCGACCAGCCTTTCCGTTTCACTCGGCGGCGCGGGCTCGGCGCTGGCGCGCGACGGTACCGCAAACAGCGGCAGATCGTCGGCCAAGGCGCGCGCGGTCTGGCCGCGGTCCTGCGCCTCCAGTTTTGCGAGAACCGATTTGGCCCGCGCGATCACCGGCGCCGGCAAGCCCCGCGAGCTTGGCGACCTGAATGCCGTAGGAGCGGTCGGCCGAACCCGGCAACACTTCGTGCAGGAAAACGACATCGCCCTGCCATTCCTTGACCCGCACCGTCGCATTGAACATCCGCGGCAGTTTCGCCGAGAGCGCGGTGAGTTCGTGGTAGTGGGTGGCGAACAGCGCCCGGCAACGATTGGCTTCATGCAGATGCTCGATCGCGGCCCAGGCGATCGACAAGCCGTCGAAGGTCGCGGTCCCGCGGCCGATCTCGTCGAGAATCACCAGCGAACGCTCGCTGGCCTGATTGAGGATCACCGCCGTCTCCACCATTTCCACCATGAAGGTGGAGCGGCCGCGCGCAAGGTCATCGGCCGCGCCGACGCGCGAGAACAGCCGGTCGACGATGCCGATCCGCGCCCGCGACGCCGGCACGAAACTTCCGATCTGCGCCATCAGCGCAATCAACGCGTTCTGACGCAGGAAGGTCGATTTGCCCGCCATGTTCGGGCCGGTGACCAGCCAGATCTGGCCTGCCCCCACCCTACCCTCCCCCGCTTGCGGGGGAGGGTAGGGTGGGGGTACCGGCGAAAGATCGCAGGCATTGGCGATGAACGGCTGGCCGTCGCGCTTCAAGGCCTGCTCGACCACCGGATGCCGGCCGCCTTCGATGGCGAAGCCGAGCGACGTGTCGACCTCGGGCCGCACATAATTGTCGTCGACCGCAAGCTTTGCCAGCGCGGTCGCGACGTCGAGGCTTGCGAAAGCGTGCGCGGCGGCGCGCAGGTCGTCGCTGGCGGCGATCGCCAGCGCACAGAGCCGTTCGAAGATTTCCAGCTCCAGGGCGAGCGCGCGGTCGCCGGCATTGGCGATCTTGGCTTCGATCTCGCCGAGTTCCGATGTCGTGAAGCGAATCTGGCCGGCGAGCGTCTGGCGGTGAATGAAGGTCGCATTCAGCGGCGGCGCCATCAGCTTGTCGCCATGCTGCGCCGTGACCTCGACGAAATAGCCGAGCACGTTGTTGTGGCGGATTTTCAGGCCCTTGACGCCGGCGTCCTCGGCATAGCGCGCCTGCATCGAGGCCACGACGAGGCGTGAGGCGTCGCGCAGATTGCGCGCCTCATCGAGCGCCGGCTCATAGCCTTCGCGAACGAAACCGCCGTCGCGCTTGACCAGCGGCAATTGCTCCGAAAGCGCGCGTTCGAATTCACGCGCCAATTCCCGCGACGGGCGGCGTAACGCCTCCATGACCGCGGCGATCTCCTGCGGCGGCTGTTCCATCGCGGCAAGCCGTGCCAGCGCCTGATCGGCGGCAAGAATGCCGTCGCGCAGACCGGCAAGATCGCGCGGCCCGCCGCGTCCCACCGACAGTCGCGCCAGCGCGCGCGACATGTCGGGCGCCGCGCGCAACGTGGCGCGGAGTTCGTCGCGAACGGCGGCGTCCGCCACGAAGGCCGCGATCGCGTCCAGCCGCCGCGCGATCGCAATGTTCTCGGTAAGGGGCGCCGCCAGCCGTTGCGCCAGCAGCCGCGATCCCGCCGACGTCACGGTGCGGTCGATGGCATCGAGCAGCGATCCGCGCCGCTCGCCGGCCAGCGTCCGGGTCAGTTCGAGATTGGCGCGGGTCGCCGGGTCGATCGCCATGGTGGTGCCGGCCGCCTCGCGCGAGGGCGGCGATAGCGGCGGGCGCTTTCCCACCTGCGTGCGGTCGATATAGGTGACGGCTGCGCCAGCTGCGGTCGCCTCGAGCCGCGACATCGCGGAGAGGCCGTCCATGGTGGCGACCGCGAAGTAATCGCACAGCCGCCGCTCGGCGGTCGAACTGTCGAAGACGTCGCGGGTCAGCAGCGTCACCGCCGGCAGCTCGCGCAGCACGGGTCCGAGATCCGGATCGCCATACAGCGCGTCGGTGACAATCACCTCATTGGGATTGATGCGCGAAAGCGTCGCCGCGAGTTCGCCGGTCGTGCACTCCGTGACGATGAATTCGGAGGTGGAAATATCGATCCAGGCAAGCCCGATGCGGTCGGCACCCGCCGATCCCCGCGCGCGCGCGATCGCCAGCAGATAATTGTTGGCTCTCGCGTCCAGCAAGGTGTCTTCGGTCAGCGTGCCCGGCGTCACCAGCCGCACCACGTCGCGCCGCACCACGCTCTTGTTGCCGCGGGCGCGCGCCGCGGCGGGATCCTCCATCTGCTCGCACACCGCGACGCGATGGCCCTGCGCGATCAGGCGATGCAGATAGTCGTCCGAGCGTTCGACCGGCACGCCGCACATCGGGATATCCATGCCCTGATGCTTGCCGCGCTTGGTCAGCATGATGCCGAGCGCGCGCGAGGCGACTTCGGCATCCTCGAAGAACAGCTCGTAGAAATCGCCCATCCGGTAAAACAGTAACAGCCCGGGATTGGCGGCCTTGATCTCGAGGTATTGCTCCATCATCGGCGTGACGCGCGCGGCGGCTTCCCCGGGCGGGGCGGCATCCAGCGCAACGGCGTCGGATGGAACGGGAATGGATTGCTGGATCGTCATGGGCGGCCGCAAACTACAAAATTTTGGCTCTCGATCCTATCTGTTTGCCGCGGCAATGCGTGTTTTCCACGTTCTCGATCGGCAACGTCACGCTGGCCCCCCGCGGGACTTTTTTGCAAACGATCAGGAAGCAGACGGTGCGACAGTCACGATCTGCTCCCTCTCCCGCTCTTCGCGCAGGGGAGGGCTGGGGTGGGGGAATGGCTGGCGCCGGCGTTTGTGGCTGCCCCCACCCTAACCCTCCCCCGCAAGCGGGGGAGGGAACGGAAAGCCCAGCGTTTCCGTCAATTGACCTGCCGCCGGGGCGCTCCTAAAACTTGCGCTCAATTCGGGCCGGTCAGCGCGGAACCCGCCATTCCAGGGAGAGATCGATGGGTGATGTATTTGTATGCGATGCCGTGCGGACCCCGATCGGCCGCTTCGGCGGTTCGCTGGCCAAGGTCCGCGCCGACGATCTGGCGGCCGCCCCGATCAAGGCCCTGATGGCGCGGAATCCCAAAGTCAACTGGTCGGAGGTCGATGAGGTCTATTTCGGCTGCGCCAACCAGGCCGGCGAGGACAACCGCAACGTGGCGCGGATGGCGCTGCTTTTGGCAGGCCTGCCGGATTCGATCCCCGGCCTCACGCTCAATCGGCTCTGCGCGTCAGGCCTCGATGCCGTCGGTGCCGCGGGACGCGCGATCCGCGCCGGCGAGATCGATTTCGCGGTGGCCGGTGGCGTCGAATCGATGACACGGGCCCCCTTCGTGATGGGCAAGGCGAGCGAAGCGTTTTCGCGCTCGGCCGAGATTTTCGACACCACGATCGGCTGGCGCTTCATCAACCCGCTGATGAAGGCGCAATACGGCGTCGATGCGATGCCGGAGACCGGCGAGAACGTCGCCGAGGAGTTTCAGGTATCGCGGGCCGATCAGGACGCGTTCGCGATCCGCTCGCAGCAGCGCGCCGGACAAGCGATCGCGTCGGGCTATTTCGCCGAGGAGATCACCGCGATCTCGGTGCCCGGCGGCAAGGCCGGGCCGGTCATCGTCGACAAGGACGAGCACCCCCGCCCCGAGACCACGCTCGAGGGCCTTGCCAAACTCAAGCCGATCGTGCGCAACCCCGGCACGGTGACCGCGGGCAACGCGTCCGGCGTCAATGATGGCGCGGCCGCGATGATTCTGGCCTCGGAAGCCGCGGTGAAAAAGCACGGGCTTACGCCGCGGGCGCGAATTCTCGGCCTCGCTTCGGCCGCCGTGCCGCCGCGCATCATGGGCATCGGCCCGGTCCCGGCCACGCGCAAGTTGATGGAGCGGCTCGGGCTGAAGATCAGCGATTTCGATCTCATCGAGCTCAACGAGGCGTTTGCCAGCCAGGGCATCGCCTGCCTGCGTCAGCTCGGCGTCAAGGAAGATGCCGACTTCGTCAACCCGCACGGCGGCGCCATTGCGCTCGGTCATCCGCTCGGCATGAGCGGCGCCCGGCTGGCGATGACCGCGGTGCATGGGATGGAGAAGCGCGGGGGAAAACGCGCGCTCGCAACCATGTGCGTCGGCGTCGGCCAGGGCGTCGCGATGGCGATCGAGAAGCTGAACTGAGTTTTGGGCCTCGTCCTGAGAGTCTGACCGGAAATGCAGCCGGCAAATTGAGGCCTCTAAGGACGTCATTCCGGGGCGATGCAAAGCATCGAACTACGATGTGCAATTGCACATCGGCGTGATGGCGGAAGCACCGTCCGACAAACCATGGGGCATCCGCGACTTCGTGATCAACGATCCGACGGGCGTCCTGTGGCGCATAGGGCAAGATATCGAGCCCGCGGAGTAGCGGCGCCTCCCGCACCCTCATCGATCGAGATAGCTGAGGCGGGTACTTCCCCGATCAATGACCGAGCCGGGGAACGAACGCGCGGGTGCAGCACCGGTCTCGCGAGCTCCCTCGTTGACGTCGACCATAATGGCGGCAGCCTGCAGACCCCTTCACTGACCGGCATCCTGGTCGGCCCGGGCGCTTGTTGACTCGTCCGACTGATTTGTACAATGGTACAATTGATATGGTCAAAAAACTCCCCGAGAAGGAAAAGACGCGCAAGCCGAACATGCGCGAGGCGATTCTCGCTGCCGCCGAGGAGCTGTTTTCGACGAACGGCTTCAACGCCGTGACGGTGCGCGATATCGCGCACGCCGCCGGCGCAAATCCGGGCAGCGTGACCTATCATTTCAAGACCAAGGACGAGTTGCTTCTGGAAATCTACCGCCGTCATTGCGGACCGATGAACCTCCGGCGCTCCGAACTGCTGGCTGCGGCCAGGCGGGTGCGCGACCTGCAGGACCGGCTGGAGGCGATCGTCCGCGCTTACGTGCTGCCGGCATTTTCTTCCGGAAGCGATCTCGCCGGCGGAGGCGCGCGTTTTACGCGGCTGCGCGCCGTCATGTCGGCCGAGGGAAACGAATTCACCCGCCGGATCATCGCGCAGACCTTCGACGATACCAGCCACGCCTTCATCGACGCGGTCCATGAGAGCTTGCCGCATATTCCGCGCGCGGAGATCGTCTGGCGCAGCCATTTCCTTCTCGGCGCGCTGTATTACACGCTGGTGACGCCTGAGCGCGTCTCTCGCCTGTCGCGCGGCGATTCCGACGGGAGCGATGCCGGAGATGCGATCGAGCAGCTGGTCCAGGCGACGGTGGCCTCAATGCAGGCGCCTGCGCTCGATCGGCCCGCGCCACCGCGGCGGCGATCCGCGGCGCCGGCCAAAGCTCGTGCGGACGACGATCACGCGCTACGGTGACGGGATTTCCTGGGTCCGCCCGGGTTGTTTGACGGTGGAAAAGAAATGAACAGGCGGGAAAGCTTGCAGATATCCGCCGGTCTTGCCGGAACATCGGCTCGGGACCAGCAGCGTCGCTCGACCCACCGCCATTGCTGACGGGGAATTAAAGTGATCATCGATGTGCACGGCCACTACACCACGGCGCCCAAGGCCCTTGAGGATTGGCGCAACCGGCAGATCGCGAGCATCAAGGATCCCGCGGTCAAGCCGAAGGCCAGCGAGCTGAAGATCAGCGACGACGAACTGCGCGAGTCCATCATCAACAACCAGCTCAGGCAAATGAAAGAGCGCGGCAGCGACCTGACCATCTTCAGCCCGCGCGCAAGCTTCATGGCCCATCACATCGGCGACTTCGAGGTGTCGTCGTCGTGGGCTGCGATCTGCAACGAGCTGTGCTGGCGCGTCAGCAAGCTATTCCCTGACAATTTCGTCGGGGCTGCGATGTTGCCGCAATCGCCGGGCGTGGATCCAAAGACCTGCATTCCCGAACTCGAGAAATGCGTCAAGGAGTACGGCTTCGTCGGCATCAACCTCAATCCCGATCCCTCCGGGGGACACTGGACCTCGCCGCCGCTTTCGGACCGTCATTGGTACCCGATCTACGAGAAGATGGTCGAGCTCGACATCCCGGCAATGATTCATGTCTCCACGAGCTGCAACGCCTGTTTTCATACCACCGGCGCGCACTACCTGAATGCCGACACCACGGCCTTCATGCAATGTCTGACGTCGGATCTGTTCAAGGATTTTCCGACCTTGAAATTCCTGATTCCGCATGGCGGTGGCGCCGTCCCCTATCACTGGGGCCGCTTCCGCGGCCTGGCGCAGGAGATGAAGAAGCCGCTGCTCAAGGATTATCTGCTCAAGAACATCTTCTTCGATACCTGCGTCTATCACCAGCCAGGCATCGACCTGCTTACCAAGGTGATCCCGGTCGAGAACGTTCTGTTCGCCAGCGAGATGATCGGCGCCGTGCGTGGCATCGATCCGGAAACCGGATTCCACTATGACGACACCAAGCGCTATATAGAGGCCGCCACCACACTCAGCGCGCAGGACCGCTACAAGATCTACGAAGGCAACGCGCGGCGCGTATTTCCGCGCCTGGATGCCGCATTGAAAGCAAGAGGAAACTGACCATGAGCGTCGCGATGAACGATCTTGGAATCGTCAAGCGCAATATCGTCAGGGCGGACAAGGCTGCCGTCGACAGATTGTCGCGCCATGGCGTCGCTACCATTCACGAGGCGATGGGCAGGGTCGGCCTGATGCAGCCCTATATGCGCCCGATCTACGCCGGTGCCCACATGTGCGGCACCGCGGTTACCGTGCTGCTGCAGCCGGGGGACAACTGGATGCTGCATGTGGCCGCCGAGCAAATACAGCCGGGTGATGTCGTGGTCGCCGCCTGCACCGTCGACAATACCGACGGCTTTTTCGGCGATCTGCTCGCCACCAGCTTCCGTACCCGCGGCGCGAAAGGCCTGATCATCGATGGCGGCGTGCGCGACGTGTCGGACCTCACCGAAATGCAGTTCCCGGTTTTTTCGCGCGCGATCAGTGCCCGGGGCACGGTCAAGGCGACGCTCGGCTCGGTAAACATTCCAGTGATCTGCGCCGGGGCGACGGTAAATCCGGGGGACGTGGTGGTCGCCGATATGGACGGAGTGGTCGTCGTCCCCGCCCGGATCGCGCATCAGGCTGCGGATGCGGCGGAAGCCCGCGAAGCGAACGAAGCGGACAAGCGCGAAAAGCTTGCGGCAGGCGTTCTGGGTTTGGACATGTACAAAATGCGCGAGCCGCTCGCAAAGGCCGGATTGCGTTATATCGATTGAAGCGCGACGACGGCGCAGATGAGCGAGTAAATGGCGGCAAACATAGTTGGCATTTCGTCGATGGCTACCCGTCAGGTTCTGGCGGAGCTCGGCGCCGCGTACCGGCAAAAGACCGGGCAATCGGTAGCCATCGAGTTGGTCGGCGGGGTCGACGCGGCGCGTCGTATTCGCGCCGGAGAGAAATTCGACATCGTCGTGCTCGCGGATGAGGCGATCAAACAGCTTGAAGCGGACGGATGCATCAAGCCAGGCAGCCGCGCGGGATTTGCCGATTCGGCGATCGCGGTGGCGGTAAAATCAGGCGCGAAGCGTCCCAGCCTGGCCGATGGAGAATCGCTCAAGGCGGCAATTCTGGCGGCGCAATCGATTTGCTACTCCACTGGCCCAAGCGGCACGCACGTCGTCAAGTTGCTGGAAAAATGGGGCATCGATCGGCTCATGTCCGGGCGAATCGTCAAAGCTCCCCCGGGCGTTCCGGTGGGCGCGCTGCTGGCGCGCGGCGAGGCCGAACTCGGCTTTCAGCAATTGAGCGAGTTTCTGGATGTGCCGGGCATCGATATCGTCGGACCCTTGCCTCAGGAGATTCAATCCCTGACCCGGTTTTCATGCGGAGTGGGCGCGCAGGCAGCCGATGAAGCCGCGGCGCGTGGGTTCATCAGCTATCTGACTTCCCCGGAGGCGGATGCGTCCAGGCGGCGTCACGGCATGGAGCCGGCATGACGACGGCCGCACCCCAGCGCCTGACCGGAAATCGAGAGGACGTGTGTATGTCGAAACCTGCGACCGGGCCGTTCCAGAAGACCCCGGGCTGGCTCGATTGGTATGCCGATCCATCGAGGCCGCGGTTCAGGCTGCCGGCCGGAACCGTCGACGCGCATTGCCATGTGTTCGGTCCGGGCGCGGAGTTTCCCTACGCCCCGGAGCGGAAATACACACCGTGCGATGCGTCGAGGCATCAGCTCTACGCGCTGCGCGACCATTTGGGCGTGGCCCGCAATGTGGTCGTGCAGGCGACCTGTCACGGCGCCGACAATCGCGCCATGATCGACGCGCTGGTTCATTCCGGAGGCAGGGCGCGGGGAGTTGCTACCGTCAAGCGCAGCATCAGCGATGCAGAGCTTGAGGCGATGCATGCGGCCGGCGTGCGCGGCGTCCGCTTCAATTTCGTCAAGCGCCTCGTCGATTTCACGCCGCGGGACGAACTCAATGAGATCGCCGGCCGCGTTTCAAGGCTCGGCTGGCATGTCGTGATCTATTTCGAGGCTGTGGACTTGCCGGAGCTTTGGGATTTCTTCACGTCGCTGCCGACCACGGTCGTCGTCGACCATATGGGCAGGCCCGACGTCGCCAGGCCGGTCGACGACCGCGAGTTCGAGTTGTTCGTGAAATTCATGACCGATCATCCGAACGTCTGGTCCAAGGTCAGTTGCCCCGAGCGGTTGTCGATTTCAGGTCCGCCCGCGCTCAACGGCGAGCGGAATGCCTATCGGGATGTGGTACCGTTTGCCCGGCGCATCGTGGAGACGTTTCCGGATCGCGTGCTCTGGGGCACCGACTGGCCACATCCCAACCTGAAGGGCCACATGCCGGACGACGGCCTGCTGGTCGATTTCATTCCGCACATTGCGGTCACGCCCGAGCTTCAACGCAAACTTCTGGTCGACAATCCGATGCGACTGTACTGGCCCGAAGAATCCTAAAGGAGGCACTCCGATGGCACTCGACAAACCCTATATGGACGTACCCGGCACCACCATCTTCGATGCCGACATGTCGCGGCAAGGCTATCACCTGAATCAGTTCTGCATGTCACTGATGAAGGCGGAGAACCGCGCGCGCTTCAAGGCAAACGAGCGCGCCTATCTCGACGAATGGCCGATGAGCGAGGAGCAGAAGCAGGCCGTGATGGCGCGCGACCTCAACCGCTGCATCGCGCTCGGCGGCAACATCTACTTCCTCGCCAAGATCGGGGCGACCGACGGCAAGAGCTTTCAGCAGATGGCCGGCAGCATGACCGGCATGAGCGAGGAACAATACCGCGACATGATGGTGCATGGCGGACGTTCCATCGAAGGCAACCGCCGCATTGGGGAGAAGAAGTAATGGCCCATATCACCGCAAGCGTCTACACCTCCCATGTGCCGGCCGTCGGCGCGGCGCTCGATCTCGGCAAGACCGCCGAGCCCTACTGGCAGCCGGTCTTCAAGGGCTACGAATCCTCCAAACAGTGGCTGAAAGAGCAGAAGCCGGACGTCATCTTTCTGGTCTACAACGATCACGCCAACGCCTTCAGCCTCGATATCATCCCGACCTTCGCGATCGGCACCGCGCCCGAATTCGCGGTGGCCGACGAGGGCTGGGGCCCGCGCCCGGTGCCCAAGGTGATCGGCCACCCGAAGCTCGCCTCCCATATCGCGCAGTCGGTGATCCAGGACGATTTCGACCTGACCATCGTCAACAAGATGGACGTCGACCACGGTCTTACGGTGCCGCTCAGCCTGATGTGCGGCCAGCCGCAGGCATGGCCGTGCCCGGTGATCCCGTTCGCGGTCAATGTCGTGCAGTACCCGGTACCATCGGGCCGGCGCTGCTTCATGCTCGGCAAGGCGATCCGCAAGGCGATCGAATCCTACGAAGAGCCGCTCAATGTGCAGATCTGGGGTACCGGCGGCATGAGTCACCAGCTGCAGGGGCCGCGCGCCGGGCTGATCAACAAGGAGTGGGATGAGGCGTTCCTCGATCGCCTGATCGCCGATCCCGAGGGGCTCTCCAGGATGCCGCACATCGACTACGTCCGCGAAGCCGGCAGCGAGGGTATTGAACTCGTGATGTGGCTGATCGCGCGCGGCGCCATGAGCGACACCGGCGGCGGCAAGCCGCCGACGGTCCGGCACCGCTTCTACCACGTGCCGGCGAGTAACACCGCCGTCGGCCATCTGATCCTGGAGAACAACTGATATGGCCAAGACCATCAAGGTCGCGCTCGCCGGCGCCGGCGCATTCGGCATCAAGCATCTCGACGGCATCAAGAACATCGATGGCGTCGAGGTGGTGTCGCTGGTCGGACGCAGGCTCGAGCCGACCAGGGAAATCGCCGGCAAATACGGCATCAAGCATGTCTCGACCGACCTCGCCGACAGCCTGGCTCTGCCGGAGGTCGATGCCGTCATCCTCTGCACGCCGACGCAAATGCACGCCGCGCAGGCGATCGCCTGCATGAAGGCCGGCAAGCACGTGCAGGTCGAGATTCCGCTGGCCGATTCCCTGCGGGACGCGCAGGCCGTGGTCGACTTGCAGAAGAAGACCGGACTGGTCGCGATGTGTGGCCATACAAGAAGGTTCAATCCCAGCCATCAATGGGTGCGCAAGCGGATCGTCGCCGGGGAATACAACATCCAGCAGATGGATGTGCAGACGTTCTTCTTCCGCCGGTCGAACATGAATGCGCTGGGTCAGCCGCGGAGCTGGACCGATCACCTGTTGTGGCACCATGCGGCGCATACGGTGGACCTGTTCGCCTACCAGGCCCGCTCGCCGGTCGTGAAGGCCAACGCGGTCCAGGGACCCATTCATCCGACGCTGGGGATCGCGATGGATATGTCGATCCAGCTCAAGGCCGCGAGCGGCGCGATCTGCACGCTCAGCCTGTCCTTCAACAATGACGGTCCGCTCGGCACCTTCTTCCGCTATATCGGCGATACCGGCACCTATATCGCGCGCTACGACGACCTCTTCAGCGGCAAGGAAGAAAAGATCGACGTCTCCAAGGTCGACGTGTCGATGAACGGGATCGAGCTTCAGGATCGCGAGTTCTTTGCCGCCATTCGCGAGGGACGCGAACCGAACTCGAGCGTCGCCCAGGTGCTGCCGTGCTATCAGGTGCTGCACGGGCTGGAGCAACAGCTCGCCTGAGGCTGGTCCGGGCTTGGAGTTTGACTCAAAAAGCAGCCAAAATGCTGGCGGCGCCTACTCCATCACCGCATGTTCCGGCCCGGCCGCCTGCTTGCGCAGCGCGGCCTTGGTCGAGCCGATCATGATCGCGAGCGGGATCGTGCACAGGGTGAAGAGCATCACCATCTGGTAGTCCAGTGAAAACGCGATGATCTGCGCCTGCAGGCCTATCATCACGTCCGCCAGGGCGCGCCCGGCATCGGTGGTCATGTCGATCATGCCGCGCACATCGGGCATCTGCATCGCATGATTGAACGGGGTGACGTGCTCGTTCAACACGGCGTAGACGCGGCGTCCACCCTCGGTCAGCTGCGCGATGACGATGGAAATGCCGATTGAGCTCGCGACATTGCGCATCAAGGTCAGCATCGAGGTGCCGTCGGTGCGCAGATGGTTGGGCAGCGTCAGGAACGCCACCGTGGAGAGCGGCACGAACACGAGGCCAAAGCCAAATCCCTGCACGATGCTCAACGTGACGATCTCGGGAACACCGGTCTGGTCGGTCCAACCGGTCATGTAGAACAGCGAGAGGCAGGTCAGGCTCAGGCCGGAGATGATCAGCGTGCGCGCCTCGATATATCGCATCAAGCGGCCGACCAGCATCATCGCGACGAAAGTGCCGCAGCCGCGGCTCGCCAGCAGCAAGCCTGCGGTGATGATGGGATAACCGATCACGTTTTGCAGATAAGGCGAGGACAGCGCCATGGTCGAGAACAGCACGAGGCCCATCACCGCCATGAACACGCAGCCGCCGACGAAATTCCTGTCCCTGAAAATCGCAAACTGGATAAACGGCCTCGCGGTCGTCAGCGAATGCGCGAAGAAATAATAGAAACCGGCGATGGAGACGACGATCTCGGCGATGATTTCATCGGATTCGAGCCAGCCCAGCTGTTCGCCGCGGTCGAGCGCGACCTGCATCGCGCCGATGCCGACCGCGAGTGCGGCAAATCCGAACCAGTCGAACCGCAGATCGCGATCCGCCCTGGTCTCGTCCATGAAAACCAGAAGCCCGGCCACCGTGACGATGCCGAAGGGAATGTTGACGAAGAATACCCAGTGCCAGGAATAGGTCTCGGTCAGCCAGGCGCCGAGCGAGGGGCCCATGATCGGCCCCATCATCACGCCCATGCCCCAGATCGACATCGCCTTGGCGCGCTCGTGCAGCGCGTAGGAATCCAGCATGACGGCCTGCGACAGCGGCACCAGGGCTGCGCCGAACACGCCCTGCAACAGGCGGAACAGCACCATCTGGTTGATGTCCTGCGCCAGGCCGCACAGCACCGAGGCAATGGTGAAGCCGCCGGAGCAGATGATGAAAATCCGCTTGCGCCCGAAGCGATTGGCGATCCAGCCGACCGGCGCGGTCATGATGGCGGCGGCCACGATGTAGGAGGTCAGCACCCAGTTGATCTGGTCCTGCGACGCCGACAGACTTCCCTGCATGTAAGGCAGCGCGACATTGGCGATGGTGGTATCCAGCGCCTGCATGATGGTGGCGGTCATGGCGCAGATCGTCACCATGTTCCGGCGCAGGCCGGGAACCGCGACCGGAGCTGCGGCTGACGTCACCATGGCCGGCTAGTCCTGTTTCGCCGCCGCCGGCGAAAAGCCGAGCAGCGCTGCCAGCGAGCGGCGATGGCCGGTGTCGATGGTGGTATAGGCGCTCATCCCGGCTTTCAGCTTCAGCACGTCCTTGTCGTGGCCGTCGAAGTAGATTCGCACCGGCACCCGCTGCACCACCTTGACGAAATTGCCGGTGGCGTTCTGCGGCGGCAGGATCGCGAACTGCGCGCCGGTGCCGGGGCTGAGCGAACCGATGGTGCCCTTGAAGACATGATCGGGAAACGCATCGACCTCGATCGAGACCGGCTGTCCCGTCGCGACATAGGTGAAATCCGATTCCTTCAGGTTGGCGTCGACCCAGGGTTTGCCGGTATCGATGATGGAGAACACCGGCGTGCCCGCCGCGACGAAGCGGCCGAGTTGAATCTGTTCGACCTGCGTGGCAATGCCGCCCATCGGGGCGCGCATCACGGTGTGATCGAGATTGCGCTCGGCCTGGTCGAGCGCCGCCTTGGCCAGGGCGTAGGCCGGGAATTGATCGAGCGGCAAATCGGGGTTGCCGAGCAGCTGCGTTTTTGCGCTCGAAATCTGCTGCTTGAGATATTCGAGCTGCGCTTTCGCCGTGACAAAGGCGTTCGAGGCATTGTCGAGATCGAGCTGCGAGCCGAAGCTGCTCTTGACGAGCGTGCTCTTGCGCTCGACGTCGCGCTGCTTCAGGTCGACAGCCTGCTGCGCGAGGTCTTCCATCTGCTGGTAGATCCTGACGTTGGCAGCCAGATTGTCATAGGTGGTGCGGGCCTGGTCGAGGGTTGCCCTGGCCTGCTGCACGGCGAAGCGGAACGGCACCGGATCGATCTCGAACAGCACGTCGCCTTCATTGACCCGCTGGCCCTCCCGGACCACGACCTTTTCGATCTTGCCGGAAATGTCAGGCGTGATCAGAATCTTTTGCGCGCCGACATAGGCGTCGTCGGTCGACACGTAGCGGCCGCCATTGAGATAGAACATCAGGCCGGCGATCAGCACGGCCAGCGGCAATACCACGAGCAACAAGGTACGGCGGTAGCGCCGCATGGCCGCCAGCAAACGGCGGCGCGGCTCGGCGGCAATCTTTTTCCGCGGGGCTTGCTCTGGATTGCCCTTCTGACCGGGCGGAAATTTCAGTACGGGATCAGCCATAGCGCTGCTCCTTCCTTGCAGTTTCTCCCGCCGGGCCCTGGATCGCGTTGCGGACGTTTTCCTTGATCGTTTCCAGCTGGCCGAGAAGTCGGTGGGCGTCGGACGGGCTGATGCCTTCGAGCGCGGTCGCCGTCAGCTCGGAACGCAGGCCGCTCAATTTGGCAAGCAGCGGCCGCGCCGCCTTGCGCAAATAGAGCCTGTTGACGCGGCGGTCGGCATCGTCGCTGCGGCGCTCGATCCAGCCATTGTCGCAGAGGCGGTCGATCAATCGCGTCAACGTGATCGGCTGCATTTCCATCTGTTCGGCGAGTTCCGACTGTTTGAGGCCCTCGAAGCGTTCCACCTTGGCCAGTACCGCCCATTGCGCGCGGGTAATGCCGTAGCGCGACGCCTGCTTGTCGGCATAGGCGCGCACCAGGCGCTGCAATTCGGCAAGCGCGAACAGGAAGTTCGTATCCACGGAACCGCGGGGCATAAGCCACCCTCCCTAAGCTTTGGCAATAATAAGCTTGCTTATGAATTTTTCATGGCCCAGCGATCGAGGGGCTGCCCCGCTGAAAGCACATGGCTGATCAGGGAACCCGGGCGGCCGGGCGGGATTTGGGTTTGTTCGCCAAAATGCTAGATTGGCCGGCATGAGGCTGGCAAAACCGACATTTCCCGCGCCCGATCACGACCACGGCCGCTGCACCGCGGATGCGCTGCAGCATGCTGAGCGGGTTTGCGAGCTAAAGGCGCAAAAATTCACGCCGATCCGGCGTCAGGTGCTGGAGGCGTTGTTGTCGAGCCACCGGCCGCTCGGCGCCTATGAGGTGATCGACGAACTCGCGAAATCGATGCCGCGGCCGGCGCCGATCACGGTGTATCGCGCGCTCGATTTCCTGATGGAGAACGGCCTCGTCCATCGCATCGAGAGCCGCAACGCATTTCTGGCCTGCGCGCATGACCATGACACGGCCGCAATGGTGGCTTTCCTGATCTGCGAGCGCTGCGGCTCGGTCGGTGAAATTCCGGCAGCCCCGGTGGCGCAAAGCCTCAACGCCGCCGCGCGCGCCAGCGGCTTTGTTCCCAAAATGTCGGTCGTCGAAATCACCGGCATTTGCGCGCATTGCCAGAATTGATTTTAACAACGACACGGCGATAAGCCGGCACGAGGGTTCATGTCTCCAGAAAAGCTGGCGGTTGCATCGGCCGGGCGTCCGCTCAGCCCGGGCGCGGTCGCGCTGATGCTGATGCTTTGCCTGAGCTGGGGTTTCAACCAGATCGCGGTGAAGCTGGCGCTGCCTGATATTCCGCCGATGCTGCAAGCCACGATCCGCTCCGCCGGCGCCCTGCCCGTGCTGCTATTGATCGCCCGTCTGCGCGGCGTGAAGATTTTCGCATCCGACGGCACGCTGGGCGCCGGCCTGATCGCGGGGCTGATGTTCGGCCTCGAATTCGTGATGATCTATCAGGGCTTGCTGCTGACATCGGCATCGCGCGCGGTGGTGTTCCTCTACACCGCGCCGTTTTTTGTCGCGCTCGGCGCCTATCAGTTTCTCGGCGAGCGGCTGCGCGCCTCGCAATGGGGCGGGCTGGCGTTAAGCTTCGCCGGCGTGGCACTCGCCATCGGCGTTCCCCAGGCCAATGTCGATGCGAGCGTATTGCTGGGGGACCTGTTGTGCATCGCTGGC
This sequence comes from uncultured Alphaproteobacteria bacterium, assembly GCA_963742085.1. Taxonomy (GTDB): domain Bacteria; phylum Pseudomonadota; class Alphaproteobacteria; order Rhizobiales; family Xanthobacteraceae; genus Bradyrhizobium. The sequence continues at coordinate 217,433 of CAVUKM010000016.1, forward strand.
GGCGTCATGTGGGCGGCCACGACCCTGATCGTAAAGGCAACCCCATTGCTGCAAGCCCCTCCCGAAAAGGCGCTGGGCTACCAGGTGGCGCTGTCGATCCCGATTCTGGCCCTGGCGGCCGGGATCTCGGGCGAATCGCTGACCCGGGTTCCCGGGCCGCTGGCGCTGTCCCTGATGGTCTATCAGGCGATCTGGGTAGTCGGATTAACGTTTTTGCTATGGTTTGTGCTGGTCAAAACCTATTCCGCCAGCAAATTATCGGCATTTACCTTTATCACCCCTTTGTTTGGCGTCGTGGCTAGCTATTTCATCCTGCACGAAACCCTGACCCCGGCATTCGGTGCCGCGGCGCTCCTGGTGATCGCGGGGCTTTACCTCGTTAACCGGCCCAATCCCGCAGTCCCGGCTCCCACTGATGCATTGCTGAATGTCACCAAAACCTGATATTCGAGACCCCATGAACCAGCCCGTAAAACCACCTCAGAACGACGTCGCCGGCCCCAGCGCCCGGCATGAAACCACCCAGGTCATGGTCGGCAATGTCGCCGTCGGTGGCGGCGCGCCGATCGTCGTGCAGTCGATGACCAACACCGACACCGCCGATGTCGACGGCACGATCGCCCAGGTCGCGGCTCTTTCGCGCGCCGGCTCGGAAATGGTGCGCATCACGGTCGACCGTGAGGAAGCCGCCGCCGCCGTCCCGCATATCCGCGACGGCTTGCGCAAGCGTGGCATCACCACGCCCCTGATCGGCGACTTCCACTACATCGGCCACAAGCTGTTGGCGGAATACCCGGCCTGCGCCGAAGCGCTCGACAAATACCGGATCAATCCCGGCAATGTCGGCTTCAAGAACAAGCGCGACACGCAATTCGCCGACATCATCGAGATCGCGAACAAGAACAACAAGCCGGTCCGCATCGGCGCCAATTGGGGTTCGCTCGATCAGGAACTGCTGACCAAACTGATGGAAGAGAACGCCGCCTCGCCCGATCCGATCGACGCGCGCGCGGTCACCCGCGAAGCCATGGTGCAGTCGGCGCTGTTGTCGGCGGCGCGTGCCCAGGAACTCGGGATGCCCAAGAACAGGATGATCCTGTCGGCGAAGGTCTCCGCGGTGCAGGACCTGATCGCGGTCTACCAGGAACTCGCCCGCCGCTCCGATTACGCGATCCACCTCGGCCTTACCGAGGCCGGCATGGGATCGAAGGGCATCGTCGCGTCATCGGCGGCGCTCGGCATCCTGCTGCAGCAGGGCATCGGCGACACCATCCGGATATCGCTGACGCCCGAACCCGGCGGCGATCGCACGCTGGAAGTCCAGGTGGCGCAGGAACTGCTGCAGACCATGGGCTTCCGCACCTTCGTGCCGCTGGTGGCGGCATGTCCCGGCTGCGGCCGCACCACCTCGACCACGTTCCAGGAACTGGCGCGCTCGATCCAGGATTTCATCCGCGATGAAATGCCGAGCTGGAAAACGCGTTATCCCGGCGTCGAGGAGCTCAACGTCGCGGTGATGGGCTGCATCGTCAACGGCCCCGGCGAATCCAAGCACGCCAATATCGGCATCTCGCTCCCGGGCACCGGCGAAGCACCGGCCGCGCCGGTGTTCGTCGACGGCAAGAAATTCCGCACTTTGCGCGGACCGACTATCGCCGCCGATTTCAAGGCGCTGGTGATCGACTATATCGACCAGCGCTACGGCGCGGGCGCCAAGCCGACCGCGGCGGCGGAGTAAAATCCCGCTCGCCCGGCGGCGGTTGTCGGATCTCCCAAAGAGTTATTTTGACGGCTGCATTGCGCCGCGCGCGGCTCCGCGTTTGGCTCCCGCGAACCATGCCGGGGCGGGCCGAGGCCAGCGGCGGCGACCGTCCGCTGCAAAATCTGCAGAGAATCACAAACCGGTGTGGTTGCCCGGGAATGTTTGTTCCGGCGCGGTGTACCATCAATGGGCCTCCGCACGGGATTTAACGGGAGCGGCACATGAGCAAGTTGGCGGCAAGTCTTTTGACACTGGCCATGTACGCGGTTGCGCTGGCGATGGCTCCCCTGGTCAAGCCCGCCGAGGCCGCGACGGGCAGCGGCAAGCATATGAAACACAAGAAAATCCATAGTCACTCCAGCGGTTCCTGGCCTGCCGGTCAGTCGTCGCCTGTTACCAGGCCCTACTATCGCGGAGGAGAGGTCTGCCCAGGCATGGGCCGAAGCTTCGATTGCCGGATTTGGCCTCCTCCGTTCAATGAGGACCCTGATCGAAGAGTTCCAGGCAGGCGCTGATGGCGGCCAGGTGGAGCTGACCGGCAGCGCCGACGAAAATCCCCGGCGTCGAAATAATGGAAGGCCGCCTCGGTTGGCGGCCTCTTTCATTTCAAGCCAGGCGCCCCTTGTCGTGGCACATCGCGTCAACGCGAGGCGCCTTCCCCCTCTGGACACGAACCTGCTGCAATGCCCAAACTCGGCTGGCAGAGAGGAGCCCGCCCCGATGACGATTATCGATTCCCAGGTCCATGCCTACGAGGCGAACACGCCAAAGCGACCCTGGCACAGTGTGCCGAACTGGCCGGATCACGTCACGGGTGACGAGATGGTGACGGCGATGGACAAGGTCGGCGTCGACGGCGCGATCTTCATCTCCGCTTTTTCCATGTACCGCTACGACGCCAGCTATGCGGTGGAAGTGCAGCGGGCCCATCCCGGCCGGCTCGCCATCGTCAAACCGGTCGACCCGGACGATCCTGATGTGGCCGATGTCGTCGCCGACTGGAAGAAGACGCCGGGCGCGGTCGGGATTCGCATCATGCTGACGAAGGAGGCCAGGCGCGAGCCGGACGACCCGGGCCTCGACCGGATCGCACGCGCGGCCGTCCGCCACGATTTTCCAGTCAACCTGCTGTGCTGGGACAATCTCGACGCCGGCACCGCGCTCATCGATCGCCATCCCGACACGCGATTCATCCTCGACCATCTCGGCATCCTGCAGCCGCGCGTGCCGCCCGCGCCGCGAGAGCCCTGGGCCGACCTTCCGAAGGTGCTGGCGCTCGCCAAACGCCCGAACGCGGTGATCAAGGTCAGCGGCGCCTGCACGCTGTCGCGGGAGCCTTATCCATTCCCGGATATCTGGGATCCGCTGGCCCGCGTGTTTGATGCCTGGGGTTTCGATCGCTGCCTGTGGGGCACGGACTGGACGCGCGCGTTCGCCGTCGTCAACTACGAACAGGCCGTCGAGCCCTTCCTCAAGACAGACCGCCTCAGCGACGCCGAGCGGGCTATGCTGATGGGCGGTGCCTGCGCCAAGGCCTATGGCTGGTCACCGAACAAAGGCTAGCACCGGCCAATAGAAATTGCCTTCGTCAAGCTGGCAACGCCTGACCGCAGAGCCCAGGCAAATGCGGGCACCGAACCACGCAAGCCGCCGCAGCGCGGCTTACTTTTCATATGCGCGCCGGCCTCCAGCGCCCTGCGCGACTATTTCCTTCAGCAATGTGTCAACGGATTCGCTCGATAGGAGCGTCGACCAGCTATCTGCTTCTACCAGCCAGAAATGCTCGTTCTCACCCGCCATCTTCGCACGCTGCCGACAGAACGCTGCCATCGCCCGGTAACGGGTGACCTTATCCATCACAAGCAGCCTTCTGGATAAACACAAAAACCCGGCGCCGGCCCTCGGGGGAGAGGGCCGGCCCGGGGGCGAACCCGATCTAGGAGGGGGGACACCACGACCGGAATTGTCGAACTTCTTGTCGATAGGGCAAGCTCTGCATGAAGGCGATCAAGGCGTGATCCAGTCGATGGGTGTTCGCAATCGGTTTTACCTGGTCCGCAGCTTTGCCACTTCATCGGCCAGCAGCTTGGCGATCGTCAGGCGTTGTGTCTCGTCTTTGCTCTCCCCGAGCATCTTTCGATAAAGTGCGACATTTTGCTCGCTGACGAACCTTTCGAGATCCGACCCGGCCGCTTGAGGGCGCTTCCGAACTGCTTCCATTTGCCTGATCGCCTTTGATCCCAATGGATGCAATAAGGGTTCCATATCTGGTAAAAATGACCAATAGCCCAAAGCGACTATCCTTGTGTCGCCGCCGACTTTGCCGAGCATCGCGGCGAACGCCGTGCATGCCATGTCGCCACGCCCGGCCGCGGGGACCATCATGAAATTCAAAATTGCTTCGTTTGAGGGATTGAAATCACTTCCCGTGAGCGTGGCCATTCTCGACGCTTCAGGAATAATCGTGGCGGTCAACAATACGTGGAAGCAATTTGGTCGACGAAACGGATTGCACGTTCCCCATTCCGCGATCGGCTCAAACTATCTGCAATATTCCCTGTCCGATGAGCCGAGCGGACGCCGGTTCGCAGGTCAGCTGAGAGCGTTGCTCGCGAACAAACGAGATCTCTTGACGTTCATCTATCCATGCCATTCGCGGACACTGGAACGATGGTTCTGCCTCATCGGGCTGCCGCTCTCGCTGAATAAATCAGCCGGCGTGGCCCTCCTGCACGTAAACCTCACGGCAATGCTGCCGCTTCAGATCGGTTTGCGCCAGGCGCGAGCCAAAGGGGAGAGAGGGCAAATTCACCAGGGGGTCAACCTTGCCGCGATTGGCGGCGTCCTGGAGCGCACCGTGCTGGAAACGCTCTCGTCACAGCTGAATACGATGTTCACGGGGTCTGTCACGCGCGAGAACAACGCACCGCCAAGGGAAACGGATCGGACGAAGGCCGCTCGCACCCGGTTGAGCAAACGGCAGATACAAGTCCTGCATCTGCTGGGCGAAGGCAGGACCAACAAAGAGATAGCGAGGGCGCTCTTTCTCTCGCCCAACACCATCAAGTTGCACGTGTCAGCGATTCTGCAACGCCTGAACCTCAGGAGCCGTACGCAAGCAGCCCTGCTTTCTTCAAAGCTATTGCAGGACCGCAACAAGAAGGTCAAAGCGCGGTCAGGAAATTCCCGCACTGGATCAGCGGAACCCGCAGGCCCTCAGCATCTTCCAGAAAGCCGAAAGCCAATCATTAAGGCGGCAAATATCAAGGCAGAGTGAGCCAGCCGTTATTGGGAAGACGTCTAGGTTTGGCACGAACCGGACCACCGGGCCGATCTGACGATGTCCGTTGACGGGGGCAGACCGAAAGTGGCCGGTCGAGGGTCATATCGGCGCGATTGCCCCAGGGTGGACAGGTCGGCGGTTGATGAACTGCATAACCCACAGTAGCATTGAACCGGTTTTCCCGTTGAGCCGACAAATCAACTGAACCGGGGATGCCTTCCGACCGGCAGGGCTCATCTATGCTTTTAAGAGCGCAGTTGGTTTTGGGCACATTTTCAGCCGCGGCGATGCTGTCATTGGCGGTTATATCGCCAGCATGGATGCTGACACCGGCTCTCGCGCAAACCTTGAAGGACCGTAGTTGCACCGGTAAGTCCGATATCCCGGACGACCAACAAATCCTCGGATGCAGCGACGCAATCAAGTCGGCAAGCTTTGCCGGCAAGGATCTCGCGGCGGCCTTCAGCAACCGCGGCAGGGCGTATCTCGGAAAAGGCGAAGTCGGCCATGCGATCGCGGACTATGATCAGGCGATCACCATCGATGCCGGATCAGCCGTTTCGTTTTATGGCCGGGGCGCTGCATATTTTGCGAAGAAGGAAAACGACCACGCGATCGACGACTTGACCAAGTCCCTCGCGCTCGATCCCAATTTCGCTCTCGCTTACAGTGGTCGGGGCAATGTCTATGCAGCCAAGGGCGACACCGAGCACGCCTTGGCCGACTTCGATCAGGCGATCCGCCTCAACCCTGAGGCCGCCTATGCCTTCAACGGACGTGGTTTGGCGTACCAAGCCAAAGGTGATGTCGACCGCGCCATCTCCGACTTCGACCAGGCGCTTCGGCTCGATCCCAGCTACGCGGTTGCGATGAACAATCGGGGAAGAGCCTACCAGGTCAAGGGCGATATCGACCGCGCCGTTGCCGACTATGGCCAGGCGATCAGCCTCAATCCAACTTACGCCGTGGCCTACAGCAACCGCGGCGGGGCTTATCAGCTAAAGGGCGACAATGACCGCGCCATCGCTGATTACGACGCGGCGATCCGGATCGCCCCGGATTACGCCCGTGCCTACGATAGTCGCGGCAGCCTTTACGCCAACAAGGGTGATCAGGATCGCGCCATCGCGGACTACGACCAGGCGATCCGCCTCGATCGCGGTCTTGCCCACGCCTACTCCAACCGTGGCAGTGCCTACGCAGACAAGGGAGACTACAACCGTGCCATGGTGGACCTGGATCAGGCCATTCGCCTCGATCCGGGGTCCGCCCAATCCTACTACAATCGCGGGGTCGTCTACTCGATCAAGAACGACTACGATCGCGCCATCGCGGATTACGATCAGGCGATCCGGCTCCAACCCGGATTGACCCTTGCCCTGAACAATCGCGGTTTGGCATATATGGGAAAGGGCGAACTCGACCACGCCATGGCGGATTACAACGAAGCCATTCGGCTCAATCCAAAATTCTCGGTTGCCTTCAACAATCGCGGCACGTCTTTCGTCCGAAAGAAGGACTATGCGCGCGCCATCGCCGACTACACCGAGGCCTTTCGGCTCGATCCCGACTACGCCGAAGCCTTGATGCGACGTGGCATCATCAGGCGGCTAAATGGAGACAAGGCCGGCGGCGATGCAGATGTTGCCGCCGCAAAGAAGATCGATCCCGACCTTGTTGAATAGGGGCGTGAGGATGACGAAATTGAGTCGTTGCCGAGGGGCGATGATGAAAGGACTGGCGCTCGTTACTATGCTCAGCGCGCTGACCATGCCTGCCGCGGCGGCAGATCCCGGCGATGACAGCTACATGATTCGCGTGATGAAGTGCGTCGGCGAGGATGCCAGTATGGAGCTTTATCTGCCACAATCGCTGGTTTTCAAGCGCGACGCCCCCAATCTTTCGAACATTCTGTCGATGCCGCCGACGATCGGCAGATACACACTCGATCTGAGTGGAGCATCGAAAGGCAAGCCGCTGGAGCCGGTGCGCATCAGCATCTCGCCGGACAAGAAGACCCTGATCGTCGATCAATATACGCGCGGGCTGCCGCCGACCCGCATCCCGGTGACGGGCGGCACGGTGGACTTTGACCAGCGGTTCGGCACTCGGGCAAAGTGCGGCGCGCTAGATTGGCACGAATGATGAGCCGTACGACCAAGCCTGCCAAGGGCCGCAAGATATATGTGCAATGCAATACCGGAACCCGGGCCACGCTGGCGGCCAGGCAACTCAAGGATATCGGCTTCACCAACGTTACGGCTGTCGTGATGAAGCTCGACGACTGGCAGAAGAAGGGGCTTCCCTTCGTCAAGGACGAATCCAAATAGGACGCGCTCGAGGCGCGGCAGGATTTTACCCTATGACTCGGGCGTTTCGCGCCGCGAGAACAAGTTGCGTTGACGCCTCGCCTGGGCTGCGCCAAGCTCGGCCAAAATCAGGGCAAACTCCCGGAGGACGTCCCATGCTCCGTGCGGAGGATAACAGGTTCCTCACCGAAAGCGGCGCGGACACGCCGATGGGCGAGCTACTGCGGCGGTTCTGGCTGCCGGTGCTGTTGTCCGAGGAACTGCCCGAGCCGGATTGTCCGCCGAAGAAGATCGTCGTCATGGGCGAGGAGTTGCTCGCCTTCCGCGACACGCGAGGCGTGGTCGGAATCATCGATCAATATTGTCCCCATCGCGGCGCCAATCTCTGGCTCGGCCGCAACGAGGAATGCGGCATCCGCTGCGTCTATCACGGCTGGAAATTCGACACCGACGGCCGCTGTGTCGATATGCCGACTTCCTATCCGGACCTCAACGCCAAGGACCTGATCCACATCAAGTCCTATCCGGTGCGCGAATGGGGCGACATGATCTGGGCCTATATGGGTCCGGCAGGGGAAATGCCGGAATTGCCCGATCTGGAGATGGCGCTGGTGCCGGCCTCGCACCGCTACGTCTCGAAGAAATGGCAGGACTGCAACTGGGTGCAGGCGCTGGAGGGCTCGATCGACACCGCCCATTTCACCTTCGCGCATTTGAGCTTCGACAAGGAAGAGGATGAAATCCTCGATATCAAGAAGCACTTCGTCAATCCGCTCGCCCGCATGAACACCGATCACATGCGCTGGATCGCCGACGATCCCCGCCCCGTCATCAAGATCATCCCGCATGACGCGGGGTTGACGATCGCGGGCGGCCGGCTCGCGAGCGGCGACAACATCTATTGGCGGATCGCCCAGTTCCTGATGCCGGTGCACGCCTATGCGCCGAGCTCGATGCCGGGCGAGAATATTTTCGGCCAGAGCTTCGTTCCGGTCACCGACACCAATTGCTGGATCTACACCTATGCCTGGAACCCCGAGCGCCCGCTGACCGCGGCCGAGCGGGACGGCTATGCCAGCGGCAACGGCGTGATGGCCGTGGTCGACGAGAATTATGTGCCGCTGCGCAACAAGGCCAACGACTATTTGATCGACCGCAAGCTGCAGAAAACCCGGAGCTACACCGGCATCAAGGGCGTGTCGGAACAGGACGCGGCGGTGCAGGACAGCCAGGGTCCGATCGCCGACCGCACCCGCGAGCATCTCGGCCCCACCGACCTCGGCATCATGCATTTCCGCAAACTGGTGATGGAGTGCGCCCGGGCGCTGCGAGAGGGCACGGCGCCCGCGCATCTGGCGCATCAGGACCGCTACGCGGTGCGCTCCGGCGCCTGCGTCACCGACAAGGCCAAAGAGTTGCCTGCGGTAATGGTCGAGCGCTTTGGCGAGGCGACCGGCTATGTCGGGCGGCCGCGCGGCGCCGCGGCGGAGTGAAGGCGTGTCATCCCGGCGCCGGCGTGTTGATGTTTTGCGCGCTTGGACGGCATGCGACGATTGCTGCTATGATGCCGGCAAACGGAAAATGGACAACCCATGAGCTGGTTTCCCGACAACGATCCCATCCTCGGCGACGTCAAATCCTGCGATGCGCTGGAACTGGTCATCGTGCCGCGCACCCGCGACCTCGGCGATGGCTTCGCGGTGCGCCGCGCGCTGCCGCACGGCAAGCGGCAGATGGTCGGACCGTTCATCTTTTTCGATCATTTCGGGCCGGTGCAGTTCATGTCGGGCAAAGGCATGGACGTGCGCCCGCATCCGCATATCGGGCTCGCCACCGTCACCTATCTGTTCGATGGCAGCATCATGCACCGCGACAGCGAGGGTAACGTCAGGGAAATTGAGCCCGGCGCCATGAACCTGATGACCGCGGGTCGCGGCATCGCCCATTCCGAGCGCACGCCCGATTTGCAGCGCAAGAGCGGCCAGAAGATGCTGGGCCTGCAGAGCTGGATCGCGCTGCCCGCGGGATCTGAAGAAATCCCGCCGTCGTTCCAGCATTACGCAGCGGCGGACCTGCCGGTCGTCGGGGATCGCGGCGTCGCCGCGCGCGTCATTGCCGGGAGTTCGTTTGGCGTGACGTCGCCGGTCGCGATGGTGTCGCCGTGGTTTTATGCCGAGGTAGCCGCTGAGGAAGGCGTCAGCGTCCCGCTCGATGCCGACCATGAGGAGCGCGCCATTTATGTGGTTGACGGCGAGGTCGAGATCGCCAATGAACGCTACGAAGGCCCGCGCCTCCTGATCTTTCGTCCCGGCGACCGCATCACCGTGAAAGCGGCAAAGCCGACACGGATGATGTTCCTCGGCGGCGACGCGCTGGAAGGCCCGCGCCATATCTGGTGGAACTTCGTTTCTTCCAGCAAGGAGCGGATCGAGCAGGCCAAGCAGGATTGGAAAACCGGCCGCTTCGCTCCCGTCCCCAACGAACATGAGTTCATTCCGCTTCCGGAGTGAGCTTTCCCCGTCTCCCGTTGCCGCCACGCGCATCCGCGCTGACGGCCGTCTTTGAAAGTTTGACCCATGACCACCATGCTCGCGAGCGACCTGCCTCTTCCCCGGATCGGACGGGGCAAGGTTCGCGACATCTATGCCGTCGGCGACGACCGCGTGCTGCTGCTCACCACAGACAGAATCAGCGCCTTCGACGTGGTCATGGCCGAGACCATCCCGATGAAGGGCGCGGTGCTGACCCAGATCAGCGCCTGGTGGTTCAATGAGCTTGAGGGCGTGGTGCCGCATCACATGATCAGCGCCGACACCGACGCCATCATCGGCGAAGTACCCGTTCTGAAGGACCATCGCGCATCGCTTGAAGGACGCGCGATGTTATGCCGGCGCACGAAGGTGTTTCCGATCGAATGCGTGATCCGCGGCTACCTCTCCGGCTCGGCCTGGAAGGAATATGCCGCGCGCGGCACGCTGGCAGGCGAGAAGCTCCCGCCCGGCCTGCTCGAGAGCGCCAGGCTTGAGCCCGCGATCTTCAGCCCCGCCACCAAGGCCGAGACCGGTCACGACGAAAACATCACGATTAAGCGGATGCGCGAGATCCTCGGTGACGAAGCAACCTACACGCTGGAGAGCATGACGCGCGCGGTCTATACGCTCGGAGAGAAAATCAGCCGCGACCAGGGCATCATCATCGCCGACACCAAATTCGAATTCGGCCGCGATGCCGAAGGCCGCATCATCCTGATCGACGAGGTGATGACCCCGGACAGTTCGCGATTCTGGGCGGCGGATGTCTACAGGCCGGGCCAGCCGCAGCCGAGTTTCGACAAGCAACCGCTGCGCGATCATCTCGACGCCGAACGCCGGGCCGGACGCTGGAACGGCGAGGCGCCGCCGCCACCGCTCCCGGCAAGCGTGGTCGACGCCACCAGCAAACGCTATCTCGAAGCCTATCGCCGCATCACCGGCGCCGACCTCAGCTTTTAGCTTGTTCGGGCAGACGATGCAGTCCGTTTCATCGCCGGCCGGAGATCGCGGGAGGAACGGCGTCCTGGGTCCGGTCAGGCTGCTCGATCTGATCCAGCGCGAGCAGCAAGGAGGCGACGCGGTTGGCCGAGGAGGCCCACTCCGCAAGACGGGCGTAATTGTCGGTGAACCAGCCGAACGCGGTCTGCACGACGACGAACGCCGCCGCCGCCTGAACCACTTCCCCCAGGCTCATCATGCCCGCAAGATATTTCGGGGTACACAGCAACAGGCCGATCACCGGGGTCACCAGAAGGCTCGAATATGTCACCACCGTCATCCGCATCAGCTGCCACATATAGATCCGCCAGATGGCGATCACCGCCTTCAACGGCGCCCCGACGACCTGGCGCGGGTCCTTCCTGCCGTCCGGCACGACCGTCCCTTCGCCACTCTCGCGCAGATGCGTGCCGACCGACCTCAACTCGGCCTCGGCCCGCTTGTTTTCCTCCATCACGCGCGTCAGGTGGCGGGCGATCAGGAAGATGCCGGCCGACAGCAGCGCGGAATAAGCGATCACCGCAATGACAAGATAGCCGGGAACGTTCAGGACGAAATCACCAAGGTTAATGGACAGGCCGTCCCCCACCGACCAGAGAATCCCGATGAAGGTCACGGCATTGAGCAGCGACTGGAACAGCCCGAGCACGAGATCGACCGGCAGATCGGTTGCAATCCTGGCATCCTCGGCGATCCGGAATTCCGGACTGTTATAGTCCCCGACCACGAACCTGAGCCGGACATAGCGGTCATCCTTCAGCCAATAATCATAAAGGTGGTTGCTGAGCCAGGCGCGCCAGGTGCGCTGCATGGTCATTCGGGCCCAGACCGAGAAGACCGAGAGTGCGAGACTGGCCGCGGCCAGCGGCACAAATCGCAATGCCTGGGTCCAGAGTTCCGCGGCGTCCCGGCGCCCGACCGCGTTGAAGAAGTCGCGATTCCAGTAATTCAGCGCGTACTGCGTCAGCAGTTGCAGGAGCACGGTCGCAATCAGCGCGGCCACCAGAAGCCAGGCACACCATGCCCTTGGGCCCCGCCAATATCCGGAAGCGCTCCGCCAAAACCGGGAGAGAAGCAACTTCTCGTCAGGAGTAAAGCGCGTCTGCTTCAACATGTTTGATTCGGTTGCATCGGCCGGGCCGATGACAGCGAATGAAAGGCTCGGCCGCAATAGGCAATTGTAAAAAAATACGCGACCTGCAACCTGCCGGTTTGACCTGAGTCAAATGCCGTGCACGGTCTGGGTCCGGGCGCGTTGAGCCGGTCCGCAAATCGGCCTATGCTGGCCGGGCTTTTCGCGAACTCATGTCACCGCCCCTTCAATGTCCGGGAGAACGTGATGCGTAAACTTCTGTTTGTTGCAACCGTAGCGGCCGTAACAGTTCTTGGACCTTTTACACCGGGCCAGGCCCAGGAGGATGCGGATCAGAAATTCGGCAAGGTGCATTTCGCGACCTCGTGCAATGAAACCGCCCAGCGGCGGTTCGATCGCGCGATGCGATACCAGCACTCGTTCTGGTACGCGGAGTCGAAGGAAATCTACGAGGCGGCGATCAAGGCCGATCCGGAATGCGCCATCGCCTATTGGGGCATTGCGCTGTCGCTTCTCAACAATCCGCACGGCGCGATACCCGCGCCCAATCTTGCGCCCGGACTGGCCGCCATCGAGAAGGCGAAGGCGATCGGCGCCAGGACCGAGCGCGAGCGCGACTTCATCGATGCGCTGTCGGTAATGTATGTTGATTACGACAAGACCCCGCAGCCGGCGCGCGTGCAGTCCTACCTGAAGCAGATGGAGGCCTTGGCGGCAAAATATCCCGATGACGACGAGGCGCAGATCTTCTATGCGATCACCCTGAATGTGGCGGCGTCGCCCGCCGACAAGACCTACGCCAACCAGCTAAAGGGGGCTGCCATCCTGGAGCCGATCTGGCAGCGGCAACCCCAGCACCCCGGCGTGGCCCACTATCTGATCCATCTGTATGACTATCCGGCGATCGCCGCCAAGGGTCTCCCCGCGGCGCTACGCTATTCCAAGATCGCGCCGAACGCGCCGCATGCGCAGCACATGCCGTCGCACATTTTCACGCGGGTCGGCTATTGGAAGGAGTCGATTGCGGCGAACCTGGCTTCGGTGCAGGCCGCAAAAGCCGGCAAGGAAGGCGGCGAGCAACTGCACGGGCAGGATTATCTTGTCTACGCCTATCTGCAATTGTGTCAGGACGCGACGGCGCGCGGCGTCATCGACGAAATCGAGGCCGCGCAGCCCGATCCCGATGCCTTCGGTGGGGCTTTCTCGCGGGCCGCCGCGCCGGCGCGCTACATGATCGAACGCGGCGACTGGAAGGGTGCGGCAAACCTCGACGTCAAACCGAGCAAGTTTCCGCACGTCACGGCGATCACTTACTTCGCGCGCGCGCTTGGCGCCGCCCGCTCCGGCGATCCGGCAGCCGCGAGGGTCGATGTCGCCAGGCTTGCCGACATTCGCGACAGCCTGCGCGAGGCCAAGAACAATTACTGGGCCGGCCAGGTCGATGTCCAGCAGCAAACGGCAAACGCCTGGGTGCTTTTCGCGGACGGCAAATATGACGACGCGCTGAAGGCAATGAGCGCCGCCGCCGATGCCGAGGACAAGACGGAAAAGTCGCCGGTCACGCCGGGACCGCTGGCGCCAGCGCGCGAATTATATGGTTTCATGCTGCTGGACCGCGGCATGGCGAAGGAAGCCTTGGCGGCGTTCGAGGCCACGATGGCGAAGGAACCGAACCGCTTCAATGGCTATGTCGGCGCCGCAAAGGCCGCGCAGTCACTTGGCGACACGGCGAAAGCGAAGGCGGCTTATGAGAAGCTGGTCGCGCTTGCGGCCGGCTCGGACTCCGATCGGCCGACGCTTGCCGCCGCCCGGGCCTACGTCGCAAGCAACTAGATCTGGACGACGCCGCGCAATGAAAAGGATAGCCGTCATTGCTGGGATCGTCGGCTTCGGGCTCGGTGCGCTCGCCGGGACGTCGGCATACTTCGCATGGCCGATCCTGGGCCATGACAGGGTGGTGGCGACACCAGGCCATCCGAAATTTTCGGAGGTGCAATGGCCCCACCCGACCGACGAATGGGGCAAGGGCAAAGCCTTCCGCTGCGAGGCGGCGGACTGCGGGGTCGAGGTCAACCTCTACATCCGGGCCAAGATCGGTTTTTGCAACTGCCAGACCGGCGTTTCCGACGACGCCGAACTCGAGCGCCTCAGCGACTTCAGGCTGATGGGCGAAAAACTTTCGGTGTTGGGGCCGGGACGCCAGATCAATGTCGCGTGGATGAAGGGCCGCAGCCGGGCCTATGCGATCGCCGAACCCTATCGCGCGCCGAACTCGGCGCTGGCGGTGGCGTTCAACGACCGCTGCGATGCCGTCGTCGCCACGGCGGTGGTCGACCACGACAATCCCGGGACGATCGAGCCCAGCGTCATCGACTTCCTCAACAGCGAGGTGATCGTGCACTGGGCCGAGGTAACGCTTGGTCTTTAGTGCGGTTTCGCGCGAAGGGTCCCCGCCGGAGGACGGCATCAGCAAATGATTGGATCGACCGCGCAAGTGTGACGATTTGCCGATGCCTGCGCGGTCTGGAACGACCCTTCCTAACCGGGATTCGCCCATCACGGTTACCGTAGGGATAACGTGCCGGTCGGTGATCGGCGAACCCGTTCTGGCACGTCGCGCGTCGTCGCAGCGTGACATGAGGGAATCTTAACGAGTTGTGCCTAAAGCAGTGGAGGAATATCCAGCACAGCCATTTCGCCAAGTCTTTTCATGTTGACTTTGCCCACCGATCCAGATGACGACGCCGAAATGTTCGACCTCGCGCCGGTCTCGCTCTGGATCGAGGACTGCAGCGCGGTTCGGGCGTTGTTCGAACAGTGGCGCGCGGAAGGCGTCAGCGACATCAAGGCGTTCCTCGCCACCGACCCCGATCGCGTCCGGCAGTGCTCGGAGCGCATCCGCATCCTCAAGGTCAATCGCAAGACCTTGTCGCTGTTCGGCGCCCGCGACCTCGCCCATTTGACGGCCAATCTCGGCCGGGTGATGCGCGACGACACCTTCAAGAGCTATGTCGAGGAACTTGCCCAGCTCTGGAACGGGCAGGCCAGTTTCACCAGCCACTCGGTCAATTATGCGCTGACCGGCGAGCGTCTCGATATCCAGCTCAACGGCACGATCCTTCCCGGTCACGAAAACAACTGGGACCGCGTCATGATCGCGATCGAGGACGTGACCGAGCGGGAAAGCGCGCGGCGCCGCATCGTGGACAGCGAGAACTACGCCTTCGGGCTGTTTGCCCACTCGCCGGTCTCGCTGTGGGTGGAGGATTTCAGCGCCGTGAAACGGCTGATCGACGACGTGCGCGCCCGCGGCGTCGAGGATTTCCGCGTTTTCACCGATGTGCATGAGGAATTCGTCTCGCGCTGCATGAGCGAAATCCGCGTCCTCGACGTCAACAGCCGGACGCTCGAACTGTTCGGCGCGCCCGACAAGGAGACGTTGTTGCGCAACCTCGCCGACATATTCCGCGACGAGATGGAGCCGCATTTTCGCGAGCAGCTCGTCGATCTGTGGGACGGCAAGCTGTTCCAGCAGCGCGAGGTGGTGAACTATGCGCTCGACGGCACCAAGCTGCATCTGTTGCTGCAATTCTCGGTGCTGCCCAGCCATGAACGCGACTGGTCGCTGGTGCAGGTCGCGCTGACCGACATCACCGCTCGCAAGAAGGCGGAAGCCTATCTCGAATATCTCGGCACCCATGACGTGCTGACGCGCACCTTCAATCGCTCGTTCTATGTCGACGAGCTCAATCGGCTTGAGCGCAAGGGGCCGCAGCCGCTCACCATCATCATCGCCGACCTCAACGGGCTGAAGACCGCGAATGACGAGTTCGGCCATGGCGTCGGCGACGGGCTGTTGCGCCGGGCGGGCGAAGTGTTCGGCTCGCTGGTCGAGAAGCCGGCATCGGTCTCGCGCATCGGCGGCGACGAGTTCGCTGTCCTGTTGCCTGGCACCGACGCCGCCGGCGGGGAAGCCGTTCTCGCCTCGCTTGCGGAACTCATCGAGGTCAACAACCAGTATTATCCCGACTTCGCGCTGAGCATCTCGACCGGGATCGCCACCAGCCGGCCGGGCGAACGGCTGGAGCAGGTGGTCAAACGCGCCGACATGCTGATGCTTCAATCCAAGCGCTTGTACTACTTGCAGGCAAACCGGGACCGGCGCGGAACCGGCGCCGCGTGAACCGTCGAAACCAAGGCGCTCGACGCAACCGGCTTTACGGCAACTGAAGCGCGGCTAGAGCCTTTTCCGTTTCGATTGAATCGAAACGGGGCTCTAGATTCTTGATTTGACGCGTTTTCTTGACGCGAACCGGTCTCCACTTCGCTCGAAAACGCTCTAAATCCCCGCCATCATCACATATTTGATCTCGATATATTCTTCCATGCCGTGGTGCGAGCCTTCGCGGCCGAGGCCCGACTCCTTGACGCCGCCGAATGGCGCAACCTCGGTCGTGATCAGGCCGGTGTTGACGCCGACCATGCCCAACTCCAGCGCTTCCGCGACGCGCCAGACCCTGCCGAGATCGCGCGAATAGAAATAGGACGCGAGCCCGAATGGCGAATTGTTGCACATCGCGATCACGTCGGCCTCGTCCTTGAAGCGAAACACCGGCGCCAGCGGACCAAATGTTTCTTCGTGCGCTACCAGCGCATCTGGCCTGACGTTGGCGAGCACCGTCGGCTCGAAGAAGCTGCCGCCGAGCGCATGACGCTTGCCGCCGACCACGACCCTGGCGCCGCCCTTCACGGCATCGGCGATGTGCCGCTCGACCTTGTCGATTGCTTCCATGTTGATCAGCGGCCCCTGGGTGACGCCCTGCTCGGTGCCGTCACCGATCTTCATCGCCGCGACTTTCTTCGAGAGCTTCTCCACGAACTGATCATAGATCTTGTCTTGCGCGTAGAGGCGGTTGGCGCAGACGCAGGTCTGGCCCATGTTGCGATATTTCGAGACCATCGCGCCCTCGACCGCAGCGTCGATATCGGCGTCGTCGAACACCACGAACGGCGCGTTGCCGCCGAGCTCGAGCCCGAGCTTCTTCACGCCGACGGACGCCTGCTGATAGAGAATCTTGCCAACCTCGGTCGAGCCGGTGAAGCCGACGAAGCGCACCGCGGGATGTTCGCACAAGACCTTGCCAATCGCCGACGAATTGCCCGTGATGATATTGAACACGCCCTTCGGCACGCCGGCCTTCTCAGCCAATGCGACAAGCGCGAGCGCCGACAGTGGCGTCTCGTTGGCGGGCTTGAGCACCACGGTGCAGCCGGCGGCCAGCGCCGGCGATACCTTGCGGGTGATCATCGAATTCGGGAAGTTCCATGGCGTAATCGCGCCGCAGACGCCGATTGGCTGCTTGATCGCGAGCAGCCGCGCATCCGCCCGCTGGGTCGGGATGGTTTCGCCATAGACACGCCGCGCTTCCTCGGCGAAGAACTCGATATAGGCGCCGCCGATATCGACCTCGCCGAGCGCTTCGGCGAGCGGCTTGCCTTGTTCCGAGGTCAGGATCAGCGCCAGGTCTTCGCGGTTGGCGACGATCAGTTCGAACCATTTGCGCAAGATATTGGAGCGCTGCTTGGCGGTAAGCTTCGCCCAGGCTGGAAATGCGCGCTCGGCGGCTTCGACCGCCTGCGTCGCTTCCGCCGTGCTCATGACCGGCACCTTCGCGAGTTCGACGCCGTTGACCGGGTTGGTGACGGGACGGGATGGCGTACCGACCCAGGCGCCGTCGATGTAGCAGCGATCGCGCAAGAGCGAGGCGTCTTTCAGACGGTCACGCAGCGATGGCGTGGAAGGGTGCGAAGCGCGTGCGGCAGCGGTCGGGGTCATGGCGTTGCTCCTCGGATTTTTTGGGTATTGGCTTGCACTATAGGCCTAAAGCGGCCGCAATGCACCGGCCCCGCCAGCCAACCCTGTTCGTCATTCCGGGGCGATGCGCCAGCATCGAACTACGATGTGCAATTGCACATCGGAGAATCTCGAGGTTCCCCGATGCGCAAGTGCGCATCTGAGGTTCTCGGCTCACGCGAGCCCCGGAACGACAGGATTCAGGCCGCGCCGCTCATGTAGGTTTCGCGGCGGCCAATCATGCGCTCCACCGCGGCCTTGGCGTGGGCTTTGGTGGAAGTCGCGCAGGTGCGATATTCGAGGTCCGGCGTTTCAGACGGCTCGCGCCGTCCGAACCACGATTTGGCACCAACCGGCAGAAGCGCCAGCGCCTGGGCGACGTTATCAACGGCACCAAAAGAGTGCAGCGCACCCGTTGCGGTATAGCGAACTTCGTAGATGCCAGGAGTGATCGGCGCCTCGATATTTTCCGCGCGTCCAGCCCTCGGATATCGTTTCCATTCGCTCCATGTCGAGATCATCTGACAACCTCTTCCCAAGCCTCAATCATTTGATCCGACCCTCGGTCGGACGCAACATTTACGCAATGACCTGAACGCCTTACTGAAAAACCAGTTCCGAACTGACCCTTTGACGATAGCGTCGATCGACCGGAAGGTCACGCGGTCCACTGCCCGTCATCCCCAGACATTGATCACGAGATCGCGACCGGACGGTTTCCTTAAGCCGACCTTCTTGCCGGTCGAGACACCCGGGAGGAAGATCGCGCACTTCAAAAAATAACCTGGAGGAGACCCCATGCAGAGCAAAGCCCAGATCGACCAGATCCTGCGCCAGAAAAGCGACGCCAGGGAAATTCCCGGCGTCGTCGCCATCGCCGCCAACAGCAACGAGGAAATCTATCAGGGCGCGTTTGGCAGACGCGACCTGTCCAGGGATGACGCCATGACGGCGGACAGCGTTTTCTGGATCGCATCGATGACCAAGGCGATCACGGCGGCGGCGGCCATGCAGCTGGTCGAGCAAGGCAAGCTCTCGCTTGACGGCCCGATCGGCAAGGTGCTGCCCGATCTCGCCGCGCCGCAGGTTCTCGAAGGCTTCGACGCCAATGGCGAGCCGATGCTGCGGCCCGCGAAAAGGGAGATCACGCTGCGCCATCTCATGACCCACACCGCCGGCTACTGCTACGACATGTGGAACGGCGACATGGTGCAGTATCTGGAAAAGACCGGCCTTCCCGCCATCACCACCTGCAAGAACGATGCGTTGAAATTGCCGCTGATGACCGACCCCGGCACGCGCTGGGAGTACGGCATCAATATCGATTTCGTCGGCAAGGCGGTCGAGGCGGTGAGCGGCAAGCGGCTCGACGCCTGCCTGCGCGATCATTTGTTCACCCCGCTCGGCATGACCGACACCGGTTTCAAGATCGGGGAGGCGCAACGCAGCCGCCTGGTCGCCATGCACGGCCGCGAGCCCGACGGGTCGCTCGCGCCGATCCCGTTCGAGCTCGAACAGGATCCGGAATTTCACATGGGCGGCGGCGGCCTCTACGGCACCGCGGGCGATTACATCAAGTTCACCCGGATGATCCTCAACAAGGGCCGCGGCAACGGCAATCAGCTGCTGAAGCCGGAGACGGTCGCGATGATGGGGGAGAATCAGATCGGCGAACTCAGCATGACCAAAATGACCTCGGCGGTCGCGTTTGCGACCAACGATGTCGATGTCTTTCCGGACATGGAGAAGAAATGGGGGCTCAGCTTCATGATCAATACCGCCCGGACGTTCGAGGGACGCGGCGCGGGCAGCCTGTTCTGGGCGGGACTTGCCAACACCTATTACTGGATCGACCCCTCGCGCGACGTTACCGGCGTGATCCTGATGCAGGTGCTGCCGTTCGCGGACGGCAAATGCCTGGAGGCCTTCGCGGGCTTCGAGCGCGGCGTCTATGCCGGGCTCGATGCGGCCGGCCAACAGGCGGCGTGAGGGGCACTGTCCGTAAGGGAGCCGTCATTGCGGAAGGGAACCGTCATTGCGAGCGAAGCGAAGCAATCCATCGCGCCACACAAAGAAAGAATGGATTGCTTCGTCGCTTCGCTCCTCGCAATGACGGAAGGCCAATGGACAGAAAATTCGCATTCTCGCGGCGCGATCCGCCCGAGGTTTGCTTGAGAAGTTTCGCGCCTTGAAATCAGAGGGCGCGGGGAATGCCGGATGCGCGCTGCACCCGCGGTCTCGTGTGCAAAAAGAGAAGGAGAACGCACACGAGCAGACAGGTTCAGCGGAGGCGATCCGACATTCCCTGCGCAATGGCTTTACGGCTTATAGCGCGCTCTCCCCGGAGAATCGGGCTTTGTTGCCTCCGTCGCCTTCGGATATGGCCTTTTCCGCGCCCGGTCGGGCCGACAGGCCTCCGAAGACTTGACGCCAACCACTGAGGCGTCAGGACCACACGACTTCACCGTACGCGGGCAGCACCGTTCGTCCGCGCGCCGTCTGATCGCTCACAGGTCGCAAGACCCGCCCTGCCATCACGTGTCACGCCTGACGCTGCCGCGTCCACCGCATCCCGCCCCGCGTCAATGACGATGGCCAACGCCCCTCTGTGGGACAGGACGGGGAGGGATTTATTGCTGATTTGGGGGAGGGGTCAAGGAGAATTTCGGAAAATCAGAAATTATTGGTTCACGCAACCGCGCTATCATTGATAGCCTGAATTTTCGTGAACAGCCGCGTCACCTTTTCCTCGTCACAGAGTTCAGCCCGAACAGGAAGCCGGCGGCTAACAGGGCTAGTTGATGTTTATATCCGTTGTGATATAATCCATCAATGCTGCTCAAGCCGGTGACATTCCAGGGGGATTCGCTTGACCGTTTGCGCGACTTCCCGACGGACGTGCGCCAGCAGGCCGGCCATGAACTGTATCGGGTGCAAATGGGGCGCGATCCGATCGACTGGAAACCAATGCCGACGATTGGAGCCGGCGTTCGAGAAATCAGGCTTCGTGATGCGAGCGGAGCTTTCCGGGTGATCTATGTCGCGACATTTGCCGACGCTGTCCATGTCCTGCATGCCTTCCAGAAGAAATCGCAGAAGACACCTCGACGTGATCTGGACCTTGCTGCTGCGCGGTTGCGAGACCTCAAACGAGAGTTGAGATCATGAAGACCAGGACGTTCGCGAATGTATGGGACGCGCTGTCGGACAGCCCCGAAGAAGCGGCCACCATGAAAATTCGCTCCGATGTGATGATCGCCATCCATGACACCATTCGGGCCTGGGACACCACGCAAGCGAAGGCCGCGAGCCGCCTCGGTGTTACCCAGCCCCGCCTCAACGACCTCCTGCAGGGCAAGATCAACAAGTTCTCGCTGGATACTCTGCTGACGCTGGCGAGACGTGCCGGTCTCAAGGTGAAGATCAACATCCGAAATGCGGCGTGACCCGCAGGCGAGCCAGTCCTTCGGAAGGGCCGGTGGTCGAAGGCGGGCTTCGGCGGACAAGAGCGGGGCGAGGTGGAGAAACCCCTACACCGGCAGCCGGTTCTGCTGCGCCAATTCCTTCAGCGAGACCTGCGGCCGCGCGCCGATGTGCTGGATCACTTCGGCGGCGGCGAGCGCGCCCAGGCGCCCGGCATTTTGATGTCCTGCGCCGCGCGCCAGGGCGAACAGGAAGCCGGCGGCGAACAGATCGCCGGCGCCGGTGGTGTCCACGATCTTGTTGAATCGGAAACGCCGGCACCGCGGTGACGCCGTCTTTCGACGCCACCACGCAGCCCTTCTCGCTCCGCGTCACCACCGCGAGCCTGGCGTCGCTGCGCAATTGCTTCAGCGCCGTCTCGAAATCCGAGGTCTGGTACAGCGAATGCAATTCGGCCTCGTTGGCGAACACCAGATCGACCGTGCCGTTTCGCATCAGCTCGAGAAACTCGTCGCGATAGCGGTCCACGCAGAATGAATCCGACAGCGTCAGCGCGACCTGACGGCCCGCATCATGGGCGATCGTCGACGCCTTGACGAAGGCTTCCTTGGCGTTCTTCGGATCCCACAAATAGCCCTCGAGATAGAGCAGCGCGGCAGCCGCGACCTCGGCGGCGTCGATATCGGCAGGGCCAAGTTCCTGCGCCGCGCCGAGATAGGTGTTCATGGTGCGCTCGCCGTCCGGGGTCACCAGAATGTAGGAGCAGCCGGTCGCCGGGCCATCCGCCGCCGGCCTGGTCTCGAAGGCGACCCCCGCGGCGCGGATGTCATGGGTGTACAGCCGGCCGATCTGGTCATCCCTGACCTTGCCGATATAGGCGGCGCGGGCGCCCAGACTGGCGACGCCGACAATGGTGTTGGCGGCCGACCCGCCGGACATCTCCGTCGCGGGCCCCATGTCGCGGTAGATCGCCGTGGCGCGGGCCTCGTCGATCAGCGCCATGCCGCCCTTGGTCATGCCGTGGCGGGCAAGAAAGCCCTCATCGGCCTGCACCAGCACGTCGAAAATCGCATTGCCGATGCCGAGAACGTCGTATTTTGCTGAAGTCATCGAAAGTCCTGTTCGGCGATTGCGATGGCGCGGAAAATCCGGTCCAAACCGGGTGCAGCGGCCTATCACGATCCGCCCTGCGCCAGCAAGCGAGGCTGGAGCGGGGCGGTTTTTGGTCGAATCGGTCTGTCGGCGGCTGCACCTCTCCCGCTTGCGGGGGAGCACAGGCCGCCATCGGCGGCCGTCCTTGATAAGAACGCCGAAGCGAAGCTTCGGCTATGGCGCTCGAAGAGCGCGGCGGGTGGGGGAAATCTATCCGCTCGACCAGCGCCTATTGCGAGGCACCCCCACCCCAGCCCTCCCCCGCAAGCGGGAGAGGGAGCGCACTTCCGTTGCCAATCCGGATCAATCCAATCTCATCATGCTCTAGTATAAAAGTGCCGATGATTCGCTCCTTCCTCACGGTATCGACGGGAACGCTGGCCTCGCGGCTGTTGGGGTTCGCGCGCGACGCCATGATCGCGGCGCTGCTCGGCACCGGTCCCGTCGCGGACGCATTTCTGGTGGCGTTCCAGCTCGTCAATGTCGTGCGACGGCTGTTGACGGAGGGCGCGCTGAACGCGGCGCTGGTGCCGGCCTGGCTGCGCGTGCGCGAAACCGAAGGCGCAATCGCGGCGGCGGCCTTTGCCGGGCGCGTGCTCGGCACCGTCAGTGCCGCGCTGATCGCGGCCGCGGCCGTCATCGGCCTGTTGATGCCCTTTGTCATTACCGCGCTCGCGCCGGGCTTTGCCGGGCACGATACGCTGCAGCTTGCCGTCGACGATGCCCGGCTGATGCTGCCTTACCTCGCCTTCGCGGGTCCCGCCGCGGTGATGATGGCGCTGTTGAATGCGCAAGCCCGCTTCGCGCTGACGGCGTTCTCGCCGCTGTTGTTCAATATCGCGCTGATATCGGTGATGATCGCGCTCATCGTCCGGCAACAGGACGCGGCCGCTGCCGCGCTGCGTGATCGCCGCCACGGTCGGGATCGCGGGGCTCGCGCAACTGACGATCCTGGTATTGCGCCGGGGCGGCAACAGTGCCGCAACGCCGCTGCGCATCGCCTTCGATCAGGAGATGCGCGGCTTTCTCGCCAGGGCGATCCCCGGCATGATCGCCGGCAGCGGACCGCAATTGCTCATTGTCGCCGGCGCGATCATGGCGTCGGCGTCGCCCTCGGCGGTGTCGTGGCTTTATTTCGCCAATCGCCTGATCGAATTGCCGCTCGGCATTGTCGGCGCCGCCATGGGCGCCGTGCTGGTGCCTGAACTGACGCGCGCGCTGCGCCTCGACGATCGGAACACCATGACGCATGCCGAGTCGCGGGGTCTCGAACTCGCGGTGGGCCTCGCGTTGCCGGCGACGCTCGGCTTGATCGTACTCAGCGAGCCGGTGGTGCGGATATTGTTCGAACACGGCGTTTTCACCGCCACTGACACCGCCGCCACCGCGCAGGCGCTGGTCTGGCTTGCGCTCGGCCTGCCGGCCCATGTGCTGGTCAAGGCGTTGTCGCCGGCGTTCTTCGCGCGCGACGACACCGCCACGCCATTGCTGGCGACGCTGAAGGGACTGGCGGTCGCGATCGTCCTCGCCGTCGTGCTCGGCCGATTGTTCGGCGCGCCCGGCATCGCCGCGAGCCTTGCGATCGGCGCCTGGAGCACCGCGCTGGCGTTGATCCGGCAGCGGTGCTGCGACATTCCGCTTCTCGATCGATGCCGCGGCGCGCCGGCGGCTGCCGCGCATCATGGCGGCCGCGCTGGTGATGGGCGGCCTGCTGTGGGTGGCGGCGCGGGCGCTTGGGCCTGCGCTCGTCTCGAGCTCGCATGGCCTCGTCATTCTCCTGCCGATCCTGATCGTCGCCGGAATCGCGATTTACGGCCTTTTCCTGCGGCTCTTCGGCGTCACCAGCTGGCGCGAAGCGGTTAACGCCGCCAGGCAAACCCGCGCCTCCTGACTTGCGCTGATAGCCCCTGCGTGGCAAACGACGCGCCAAACAGGCATCCGCGGAAAGCTGACCATGGCGATCGTTGAACGGGTATTTTCAGGCGTCCAGCCGACGGGCAATCTGCATCTCGGCAATTACCTCGGCGCGATCGTCAATTTCGTGAAGATGCAGGAGACGCATGACTGCATCTATTGCGTCGTCGACATGCACGCGATCACGCAGGGCGTGGACGTCTGGGGCGGGCCGGCCGAGCTCGCGCGCAACACCCGCGAGGTGACCGCGGCCTTCATCGCCGCCGGCATCGACCCGAAGAAGCACATCGTGTTCAACCAGAGCCAGGTCTCGGGACACGCCGAGCTCGCCTGGATATTCAACTGCGTCGCGCGCGTCGGCTGGCTCAGCCGCATGACCCAGTTCAAGGAGAAGGCCGGCAAGGACCGCGAGAACGCCTCCGTCGGCCTCTATGATTATCCGGTGCTGATGGCGGCGGATATTCTGCTCTACCGCGCCACCCATGTGCCGGTCGGCGAGGACCAGAAGCAGCACCTCGAACTGTCCCGCGATATCGCGCAGAAATTCAACAATGATTTCGGCGACTCGATCCGCAGCAACGGCTTTGGCGACGGACTGTTCTTCCCGCAGCCCGAGCCCTTGATCACGGGCCCGGCGACGCGGGTGATGAGCTTGCGCGACGGCACCAAGAAGATGTCGAAGTCGGATTCATCGGACAATTCGCGAATCAACCTGACCGACGACGCCGACACCATCGCGCAAAAGATCCGCAAGGCGAAGACCGACCCGGAACCGTTGCCGTCGGAGGAAAAGGGCCTCGAGACGCGCCCCGAAGCCGATAACCTCGTCGGGATTTATGCCGCGCTGGCGGGCCGCACCAAATCCGAGGTGCTCGGGGAATTCGGCGGCGGACAGTTTTCCAGCTTCAAGAATTCGCTGGTCGAGCTCTGCGTCGCCAAGCTTTCGCCGATCGCTTCCGAGATGCGGCGGCTTACCGCCGATCCCGGCCATATCGACGCGATCCTGGTCGACGGCGCCGACCGCGCCCGGGCTATCGCCGACGAAACCATGAAGGCGGCGCGCGACATCGTCGGCTTCGTTCGAAAGCGCTAGTTCCATCATTCGCCACCAATGACGCACCGCACTCTGGTGCTCCGATTCCGAGTTCGCAAACCGTCGCGGCGACCGGGGACATGGTTTTGCGGAACACGCGCCAGCGCGCCGCTTGTCGGGGATGGCTGCGCCGTGGCAGCATGTCAGCCAGCTAGGCGCAGCATCGGGACATGCATGACCACCCAGCGACGAAGCTACGAGACCGGCCACAAGCCAAAATGTCTTGTAATCGTTGACGACACTGCGGAAGGGGACCGCGCGGTCTACTACGCCAGCCGCTGGGCGAAGCGGGTCGGCGGCGGCGTGGTGATGTTGCGCATCATCGAAACCGAGGACCAGAACCAGCAATGGCTGGGGGTCGCCGACATCATGCGCGCCGAGGCGCACGAGGAAGCGAATGCCGCGCTCGATCGCGCCTCCGGCCGCGCCAATGGCATTGCCGCGATCACCCCGGAGCGCGTGATCCGCGAGGGCGACCCGACCGAACAGATGCTGGACGTCATCGAAAAGGACGTCGACGTCGCGATACTGGTGCTGGCCGCCAATCCCGGCCCGGAAGGCCCGGGTCCGATCATCACCATGATGGCCAACGCGGTCGGCACGTTCCCGATCCCGGTCGTCATCGTCCCCGGCGATCTCAGCGACGCGGAAATCGACGCGCTATCCTGAAGGTTCCGCTTTCCAGGGGCTGGCCGGCATGGGAGCCATCCCGCCCTTGACCGTGCGTTTGCCGTCGCCATCTGCTAGGAGACCTTACGCGCCGGCCTTGAACCGGCGACGCCGGAGAAAACCATGTTCATTCAGACCGAAGCCACGCCAAATCCCGCCACCCTGAAATTCATTCCCGGCCGCATCGTGCTCGACGGCGGCACCATGGAATTCGCCAGCCGCGAGGCGGCAGCGCGTTCACCGCTCGCGGAGCGGCTGTTCAGCGTGCCGGGCGTCACCGGCGTATTTTACGGCGCCGACTTCGTCACCGTGACCAAGGACGACAGCGACTGGCAACACCTCAAGCCGGCCATCCTCGGCGCCATCATGGAACACTATATGTCCGGCGCGCCGCTATTGGCCGACGGCAGTGCCGGAAGCGACGAGGCGGCCGACGAGGCCGACGAGTTCTTCAACGAGGCCGACGCCGAAACGGTCGCGACCATCAAGGACCTGATCGAAACCAGGGTGCGGCCGGCGGTCGCCAATGACGGCGGCGACATCACCTTTCGCGGCTTCAAGGACGGCATCGTCTATCTCAACATGAAGGGCGCCTGTGCGGGCTGCCCGTCGTCCACCGCGACGTTGCAGCACGGTATTCAGAACCTCTTGAGGCATTTCGTGCCCGACGTGGTCGAAGTGCGGCCGATGTGAGGGTGGCGGCGCCAGGAGCCTGCCCGCCGCAATGCGGCAACGAGGGCGTGGCGGGCACGGCGCCAACAGTGCGCCTTTGCCCGCGCCACAAACCCGCGCCACAAAGCTGTGCGCGTCGGGACGACAGCTTGAAATAAGCTGGTATAACTCCCTGCATGCTGATCCTCGCCATCGACACCGCGCTGGATGCCTGCTCCGCCGCCGTGCTGGACACCGAGGCCGGCAGGCTGATCGCGCAGGAATCCCAGGCCATGAAGCGCGGCCATGCCGAAGCGCTGATGCCGCTGATCGGGCGCGTGATCGCGCAGTCCGGCGTGGCGTTCGCGGGCCTTGACCGGATCGCGGTGACCACCGGGCCCGGAAGCTTTACCGGGTTGCGGGTCGGTCTCTCGGCGGCGCGTGGCATCGCGCTGGCCGCCAACAAGCCGGTGGTCGGAGTAACCACGCTGTCGGCCTATGCCGCGCCCGTCGTCAGCGAGAACGGCGAGCATGCGGTGATCTCCGCGATCGATGCCCGGCATGACCACGTGTATCTCCAGGTGGTCAGCGGCAACGGCAGTTCGTTGATCCGGCCGCGGGTCGCGCCGATCGAGGAGGCGCTCGGCGCCTCGCGGTTCGGGGCGCCGCATCTGGTTGGTAACGCCGCCCGGATCCTCGCCGATCGCTGGCCACCGAATGCGCTGGCGCCTTTCAGGGTCGATGCGAAGCCGGCGCCCGACATCGCCTGGGTGGGATGGCTCGGAGCCGCGGTCAGCCCGAACACCGCGCCGGCCCGCCCCTTTTACCTGCGTGCGCCCGACGCCAAGCCGCCAAAAGACCTGCTGCACAGGGTCCCGCAGCCCACATCGACATGATGGCATGGATCTCCGAATTGTGGCGCGGCGGCACCGCGGCAGTCGAGCCCGCAAGCCTGCGCGATGCGGCGGCGCTCGCGCAGATTCACGGCGCGTCCTTCCATCGCGGATGGGGCGAAAACGAATTCGAGAGCATGCTGACCGAGCGCAATACGCTGGTCCATCGCCTGAGGATGGGGCGGAAAACAATCGGCTTTGCGGTGTCCCGCATGGCGGCCGACGAGGCCGAGATATTGTCGATCGCCGTTGCCCAAAGCCATCGCGGCCGCGGCCTGTCCGGCAAGCTGTTGCTGACCCATCTTGGCCATCTCGCCGGCCGCGGGGTGCGGACGGTATTCCTGGAAGTGGAAGAAAATAACCAGCCGGCGCGGCGGCTCTACGAACGTGCCGGATTTGCCGTCGTTGGCCGCCGGGAACGCTATTACCGGCAAGGCGGCGGGGAACCGTTGAACGCGCTCACGATGCGCCGCGACTTGTCGTAACGCCCGCGCGGTGGCAGAACATGCTATTGGCTGACGCAGAAAACCCGAAAACCGCTCTGACCCCAAAAACTGCCCTTAAGTGACTGCTCCGAAATGACCGCGCTGAAACCAACCCCCGAGTTCAAGGCTTCCGGAATCGAGGCGCGCTGCGCCGCCACCGGCATGCGCATGACCGAGCAGCGCCGGGTCATCGCGCGCGTGCTGGCGCAAGCGGAAGATCATCCCGACGTCGAGGAACTGTATCGCCGCTGCGTCGCCGTCGACGACAAGATCTCGATCTCGACGGTGTATCGCACCGTCAAGCTGTTCGAGGACGCCGGCATCATCGAGCGGCACGATTTTCGCGAGGGCCGCGCCCGCTACGAGCAGATGCGCGACAGCCACCACGACCACCTTATCAATCTGCGCGACGGCAAGGTGATTGAGTTCACCTCCGAGGAGATCGAGAAGCTGCAGGCCGAAATCGCCCGCAAGCTCGGCTACAAGCTGGTCGATCACCGGCTGGAGCTCTATTGTGTCCCGCTGGAAGACGATAAATCCTGAGCGAATGGCGTTTTCGAGCGAAGTGGGTGGTCCGTTCGCGTGACGAAAGCGCGTCAAAACAACCTCCGGAATTTCGATCTCGTCATCTTCGACTGCGACGGTGTCCTGGTCGACAGCGAAGTCATTTCATGCCGCGTCCACGCCGACGTGCTCACCCGCTACGGCTATCCGATATCCGCCGAACAGGTGCGCCAGCGGTTTCTTGGACGCAGCGCGCGCGAGGCGACCGCCGAGGTCGAACGCGAACTCGGGCGGCCGCTGGCTGAAAGCTACGATCTCGACCAGCGAACGACGTTGCTGGCGGCGCTGGCGGACACGGTCGAAGCTATCCCCCACCTTCATGATGCGCTCGATGCCATCGACACCCGCATCTGCGTGGCCTCCAGCGCCGCGCATGAGAAGATCTTCACCACCTTGTCGCGGACAGGGCTTTATGAGCGTTTCGCGCCGAATATCTTTTCAGGCACGCAAGTGAGCCACGGCAAACCCGCGCCCGACCTGTTCCTGTTCGCGGCCGGGCAAATGGCCGCCCTTCCGCGGCGATGCGTGGTGATCGAGGATAGCGTCCCCGGCGTGACCGGTGCGCTCGCCGCGGGGATGACCGTGCTTGGTTTCCATGGCGGCAGCCATTGCCGGCCGGGTGACGGCCAGGCGCTTCGCGCGGCCGGCGCGGCGGCGACGTTCGACGATATGCGGCAATTGCCTGGGCTAATCGGGCGAATTTAAGCTCTGACGTACCGAACTGGCCGCCAAGCCTGACGATCGCTGTCATTCCGGGATGGTCCGAAGGACCAGACCTCAGATGTGCGGTTGCACATCGGGGAATCTCGAGATTCCGGGTTCGCTTCGCGCCCCGGAATGACAGTTCGAAACGCTGGATTTCCCCCGGTTTAGCCTATAATTGAGCCCTGTAAACGAGCCCTGCGCCGCATTGGCGCCCTTTCGGCCCAGCATTCCGGTTCCATGACGCTGCCGCGCAAACTGCATATCAAGTCATACGGCTGCCAGATGAACGTCTACGATGCGCAACGCATGGTGGATACGCTGGCGGGCGAGGGCTTTGTCGAAACCGCAACCGTGGACGACGCGGATCTGGTGATCCTCAACACCTGCCACATCCGCGAAAAGGCTTCCGAGAAGGTCTACTCCGAACTCGGGCGCCTGCGTGTCCTCAAGGACGAAGCCGCGCGCAATGGCCGCCAAATGAACATCGCGGTGGCCGGCTGCGTGGCCCAGGCCGAAGGCAGCGAAATCATCGCCCGGGCGCCCGTGGTCGACGTGGTGGTCGGACCGCAAAGCTATCACCATCTGCCGGAATTGCTCGCGCGCGCCAAAAGCGACGGCCGTGCGCTGGAGACCGAATTTCCGGTTCGAGACAAATTTGAATTTCTGCCGCCGCCGAGGCCGGACGCCATTCGCGCGCGTGGAATCTCGTCCTTCGTGACGGTGCAGGAAGGCTGCGACAAATTCTGCACGTTTTGCGTGGTGCCCTACACGCGCGGCGCCGAGGTGTCGCGACCGGTGGCAAAAATCGTCGACGACGTGCAGCGGCTCGCCGACCATGGCGTGCGCGAAATCACCCTGATCGGCCAGAACGTCAACGCCTATCACGGCGAGGGGCCTGGGGGGCGGATCTGGTCGCTCGGCACCCTGCTGCGCCACCTCGCCGGAATTCCCGGCATCGTTCGCCTGCGTTACTCCACCAGCCATCCCCGCGATGTCGACGAGACGCTGATCGAGGCGCATCGCGATCTCGCCGCGCTGATGCCCTTCGTGCATCTGCCGGTGCAGTCCGGCTCCGACCGGATTCTCGCCGCCATGAACCGCAGGCATACCGCCGATGATTACCGCCGGGTGATCGACCGGTTTCGTGCGGTTCGCCAAGATATTGCATTTTCATCGGATTTTATCGTGGGCTTCCCCGGCGAAACCGAGGAAGATTTTCGGGCCACCCTCGCGCTGGTCACACAAATCGGATACGCTGGCGCTTATTCGTTCAAATATTCGCCGCGGCCCGGCACGCCGGCGGCGGACATGCGGGAGACGGTGTCAGCGGCTGAAATGGACGAGCGATTGGTGCGGCTTCAGGAATTGATCGACAGCCAGCAATCGGCCTTCAACAAGGCCATGATTGGGAGCACCGTCGATGTGCTGTTCGAACGCCCGGCCCGCAACCCCGGCCAGATCGTCGGCCGCACCGCCTATCTGCAACCGGCGCATGTGATGGCTTGTGCCGATATCATCGGACAGGTCCTGCCGGTGAGGATCGACAGCCTCGAGCGCTACAGCCTGCTCGGTGAACTCGCGGCGCTTCCGCATGAGCGGTCGGCGCAACCGGCTTTTTCGCCGGTGACACCTGCGCAAATGACATCTGCTCAAATGACGTCTGCTCAAATGACAAAGGGAGCCTGAACCCTTGCCAAAAAGCGCATCGGATTCACCTTCGCTCGCTCCCAGCCGCAAACTCGACCGCGACATGCAAATCCCGCCCGAAACGCAATTCGTCATCGACTTCGATGACAATCGTGCGGCTTCCGCGCTGGTGGGACCTTACGGACAAAACCTGGCGCTGATCGAGCGGCGGCTCGGCGTCGTGGTCGACTCGCGCGGCAATCACATCACCGTCGCCGGATCGCGCGACGGCTGCGACGCCGCGCGGCGCGTGCTGGAGACGCTGTATGCGCAGGCGGTGCAGGGGCACGACCTGGCGCAGGGCGACGTCGAAGGCGCGATCCGCGCCGTGATCGCGCAGGGTTCGCTGTTCGAATTCGACGCCAAGGCGGTCAAATCTTCGTTCGAGACCATCAACCTGCGCAAGCGCCCGGTCCGTGCGCGCACCGCCGCGCAGGATTCCTATATCCGCGCGCTCAAACGCCACGAACTGGTGTTCGGCATCGGTCCGGCCGGTACCGGCAAGACCTGGCTCGCCGTGGCGCACGCCGCGCAATTGTTCGAGCGCAAGGAAGTCGATCGCATCATCCTGTCGCGGCCCGCGGTCGAGGCCGGCGAGCGGCTCGGCTTCCTGCCCGGCGATTTGCGCGAGAAAGTCGATCCTTACTTGCGGCCGATTTACGATGCACTGTACGACCTGATGGATTCGCGCATCGTCGAACGCGCGTTGCAGACCGGCGAAATCGAGATCGCGCCGCTGGCGTTCATGCGCGGCCGCACCCTCACCAACGCCGCCATCATTCTGGACGAGGCCCAGAACACCACTTCGATGCAGATGAAAATGTTCCTGACACGACTCGGTGAAAACAGCCGCATGATCATCACCGGCGATCCCTCCCAGGTCGACCTGCCGAACGGCCAGACCTCGGGTCTGGCGGAAGCCGCCAGACTGCTCGACGGCGTCGAGGGCATTGCCCAGGTGAAGTTCACCGCCGAAGACGTGATCCGCCACGAACTGGTGGCGCGGATCGTCGCAGCCTATGAAGGATTGCCGCAGCGCCCGGCAACCAGCAAGCCTTGATGCCGAAGACTGCCGCCGAAAGCGCGCCGGGAGCAAATTCCCGTCGCAAACAGAATTCCGGACCGATGGCACCGTTTGCCCTTCCCATATCGGAGGTTCTGGTCGTCGCCGATTGCTGGCAGGCCGAGCCTGACGCCGAGAGCATCATCCATCGGGCCGTCGCGACCGCGGCCGAGTTCGTCACCGCCGATGTCGGAGGAACCGAATTGGCGGTCATGCTGACCGATGACGCCGGCATCCGTACGCTGAACAAGAACTGGCGCGGCATCGACAAGCCGACCAACGTGCTGTCGTTTCCGGCGCTGCAGCCGAGCGGTCCGCGCGGCCCCGAAGATGCGCCGCGCATGCTCGGCGACATCGCCATTGCCTATGAAACGACGCGACGGGAAGCCGACGAGGAACAAAAGCTGTTCGACCATCATCTGAGCCACCTGGCGATTCACGGCTTCCTGCATTTGATCGGTTACGATCACGAAAACGACGACGACGCCGAGACCATGGAAGCACTCGAGCGGGAGATTCTTTCGCAACTCGGCATTCCGGATCCGTACGCGGATCGAGATCCGCATGCGGACCGGGAGCGGATGGACTGAGATGGTGGACTCCGAACCGATCCATGACAATCCGCGCAACACGCGCAACCTGCCTGCCGTGGTGCAGGAAGGCGAGGTCATGCGTCCGGTCGCCGACAACTGGCTGACGCGGGCCATCCGTGCCCTGTTCGGATGGAAGCCGGGATCGGTCCGCGACGACCTGCAGGTCGTGCTTGATGCAAGCACGCCGGACGAAGTGGGCTTTTCCGCCATCGAGCGCACCATGCTGCGCAACATCCTTGGCCTGCACGAACGCCGCATTGCCGACGTCATGATCCATCGCGCCGACATCGTCGCGGTCAAGCGCGAAATTCCGCTCGGCGAACTGATGAGCCTGTTCGAAAGCGCCGCGCATTCGCGGCTGGTGGTCTACAACGAGACCCTCGACGATCCCGAAGGCATCGTTCACATCCGCGATCTGCTGGCGTACATGACCGCAAAAGCGCGGGTTTCCGAGACCGGCAAAGGCAAGGCCAAACGCAAGAAGCCGTTCCCGGCCGATCTCGATCTGCGCGCGGTCGACCTGGCACTGCCGCTTTCGGAGGCCAACATCATCCGGAAACTGCTGTTCGTGCCGCCCTCGATGCGGGCGATCGATCTGCTGGCGCAGATGCAGGCTTCACGCATCCATTTGGCGCTGGTGGTCGACGAATATGGCGGAACCGACGGGCTGGTTTCGATCGAGGATATCGTCGAGCAGATCGTCGGCGAGATCGACGACGAGCATGACAGCGACGAGCCGCCGGCGATCGTGCGGCAGGCGGATAATTCCTTCATCGCCGACGCCCGCGCAAGCCTCGACGACGTTCGTTCCGTGATCGGCGAGGAATTCGTCACCGGCGAAGCCGGCGAGGAAGTCGAAACGCTTGGCGGCTATCTTGTGACCCATGTCGGCCGGCTGCCGGTGCGTGGCGAGGTCATTTCGGGACCCGGCAACTTCGAAATCGAAGTGCTCGATGCCGATCCGAGACGCGTCAAGCGCCTGCGCATTGCCACGCGCAAGGAACGCTCGGCCTTGCGCAGCCAGCGCGAGAGCCGCCGTCGCGAAGCCCAGATCGAGACAGGGGCCGTACAAGCCAGCGACAACGCGAACCCGCCCGGCACCGGAGCAAGCTCGTCGTGACTGCCGCAGGGAGCCTCCGCGCGGCCGGCCTGGCGATCATCCTGGCGTGGGGATGGAAGCGCGCTGCCATCGCGCTCGTTGCAGGGGCGCTGTCGGCGCTCGCAATGGCGCCGTTCAATGCCTGGCCCGTGTTGTTTGCAACTTTCCCGGTCGCGCTCTGGCTGATCGACGGCGCGGGCGCCGGGCGCCTGCGCGGCGTGCCGGCGGCCGCAATGGCCGGCTGGTGGTTCGGGCTCGGCTATTTCGTGCCCGGACTGTACTGGATCGGTTACGCCTTCCTGGTCGATGCCTCCACCTTCGCCTGGCTGTTGCCGTTTGCGATCCTCGGCCTGCCCGCTTACCTGGCGCTGTTCACCGCGTTGGGCTTTGCGCTCGCGCGGCTGATCTGGACCAGGGACGCCTCGCGGCTGATCGCGCTTGCCGCAAGTCTCACGTTGAGCGAATGGCTGCGCGGCCACGCCCTCACCGGCTTTCCGTGGAATGCGTTCGGATACGCGCTGACCGAACCGCTGGCGCTGGCGCAGACGGCGTCGCTGATCGGCCTGTGGGGTCAGACGTTCCTCGCCGTGGCGATCTTCGCAAGCCCGGGCGTGCTGATCGATGGAAGTTCGCGCGGGCGCAAACCCTGGATCGCGCCCGCCATCGCGCTGGCGTTGCTGCTCGCCATGGGAATTTTCGGCGCCGTTCGCTTGAGTCTGCAGCCGACAACGACGGTTGCAGACGTCAGGCTGCGGATCATGCAGCCCAATCTGCAGCAGGACGTCAAATTCAACTACTCCGCCAAGGCGGAGGTCATGCAAAAATACCTGACGCTGTCTGATCGCGCGTCCGGCCCGCAATCCACCGGCGTACGCGACGTCACGATCCTGATCTGGCCGGAATCGGCATTCCCGTTTTTCCTGACGCATGAGGCCGATGCGATGGCGCAAATCGCCGGCCTGCTGTCCAAGCGAACGGTTCTGATCACCGGCTCGGTGCGCGCACCCGATGCGCCGCCGGGCACGCGGATCACGCGCGCCTACAATTCGATCTACGTCATCGATCGCGATGGCAGCGTCGTGTCGATTTACGACAAACTGCATCTGGTGCCGTTCGGCGAGTTTCTTCCGTTCCAGGACTGGATGGAAAAAGTGGGCCTGGTGCAGCTTACCAAGGTTCAGGGCGGTTTTATTCCGGGCACCCGACGACGCACCATGGAGATCCCGCATGCGCCGCGCGCGCTACCATTGATCTGTTACGAGGCAATCTTTCCCGGCGACGTTGTCGAGCGCAACGACCGTCCGGGCTGGATCATCAACCTCACCAATGACGGGTGGTTCGGAATTTCAACGGGCCCCTACCAGCACCTGCAACAGGCGCGGCTGCGCGCGATCGAGCAGGGGCTGCCGGTGGTTCGTGCAGCAAACACGGGCATATCTGCAATCATCGATCCGATGGGACGGATGGTTGCGCGGCTGGGCCTCGGGCTCGAAGGCGTGCTGGATTCCGGCCTGCCTTCTGCCATCCCGCCGACCATCTATGCGCGCGCCGGCGACATACCTGCCGCCATTATCGTCACCGCCGCCTTAATTTTTGTGCTCAGGCGGCGAGTTGCGAAGCGAACTTCCTGATCGCTATTCACCCTTGGTTTCGAATGTTGGCAGAAAGGCCAACTTACGGAAATCCGCCTGTTGACAGACCGACGGTGCAATTCGCATTCTGCACAGCGAAGTCATGCAAGATCCGTCGGTACATTGCTCAAATTTTCTGCACTCATCCCCCCAAACCTCCGAGCAGGATTTGACGATATTGGCGCCTGAGGGATGTCGCATTTCGTTTTACTTCAACCAACAGGCGTAATCCGAAGGAGTGTTGGCGATGTCGACCAAAGCGCCCAACCCTGTTGACAAATATGTCGGCAGTCGTGTGCGCATGCGCCGCATCATGCTGGGCATGAGTCAGGAAAAGCTCGGCGAGGCGCTCGGGCTCACCTTCCAGCAGGTTCAGAAGTACGAGAAGGGGACCAACCGGGTCGGCGCGAGCCGCATTCAGCAGATCTCCGAAATACTTCAGGTGCCGGTATCGTTCTTGTTTGAGGGAGGCCCCAGCGGCACGGCGAGCGCCGGCGGATTTTCCGAAGCGACATCGCCGGCCTATGTGTCCGACTTCCTCGCGACCTCGGAGGGTCTGGCGCTGACCCGCGCATTCACGCGCATCGCCGATGCCAAGCTTCGACGCAGCATTGTGGATCTGGTCGAACAGATCGCCGCGCACGAAGGCCCCGACAAGCGCTGAATTGCCTGTTTCGGTTTGAGATCGTCCAAATCTGGAATATGCCGTCATTTGCCGGTTGCACGATTGTGCGTCGGAGAACGACAAGGCAAACACCATGTTGACGCCAGCCAATCCCTTCAATTCGACGGCCATCCTCGACGGCATCCGCCGCTGGGTCGAGATCGAGACCCCGACGGAAGCGCCCGATCAGGTCAACAGGCTCGCGACGCTGGTCGCGGACGGCTACCGCGATTTGCCCGCTACGATCGAGCGCGTCGCCGGACATGCGGGCTGTGGCGATCACATTGTGGCGCGGTCGTCATGGGGCCAGCAGCGGCCGGGAATTCTGGTGCTGAGCCATCTCGACACCGTTCATCCGCTGGGATTCATCGAGCGCCTGCCGTTTCGGGTTGAAGGCGACAGCGCCTTCGGCCCCGGGATTTACGACATGAAAGGCGGCGCCTATCTGGCCTACCACGCGTTCCGGCAGCTTTGCGCCAATGGCGCGCGCTCGCCCCTTGGCGTGACCCAGCTCTACGTCTCGGACGAAGAGATCGGCAGCCCGACATCGGGCGCGCTGATCGAGGCCGAGGGACGCAAGGCAAAATATGTGCTGGTGACAGAGCCTGCCCGCGACGGCGGCAAGATCGTCACCGGACGCAAGGGCGTCGCGCGTTTCGAGATTTTCGTCAAAGGCGTCCCCGCCCATGCCGGCACGCGGCCGGAGGATGGCCGCAGCGCGATCCGCGAACTCGCCAATATCATTCAGACGCTGGAGGCCATGAACGACATCGCGCGCGGCGTGACTGTTAACGTCGGCGTCGTCAGGGGCGGCACCAGGCCCAATGTCATCCCCGAGGAGGCCTATGCCGAGGTCGACATGCGCCTGCCGACGATCGCGGATGCCGACGAGCTTGTGCCCCGGGTGCTGAATCTGACGTCGCGGACCGAAGGCGTCCACGTCAAGGTGACCGGTGAATTGAATCGCCCGCCCTACGAGAAGAGCGAGGCCGGTGCCGCCCTTTACGAACACGCCAGGGCGCTCGCCGCCGAAATCGGCTTTGAGCTCGCGGACACCTTCACCGGCGGCGGCTCGGACGGCAATTTCACCGCGCCTCACACCGCAACCCTCGACGGCCTCGGTGTCGATGGAAAGGGCGCGCATACCCATTACGAGCAGATGTACATTTCGTCGATCGAGCCGAGGGCGCGGCTGCTGCATCGGCTGTACCAGACGCTGCGATGAGTGCCGCCATCCGGGATCGCGGGGATCGCGATGCTTCGTCCGGCGATGCGGTTCACCCGCAAGGCTCGTTCTTTGGCCGGCGCAAGGGTCATAAACTGCGCCCGCACCAGGCCGACCTGATCGAACATTTGCTGCCGCGGCTTTCGCTCGACATCAGCGCTCCGCCACCTCCCGATCTCGCCGGTTTGTTCGATGCGCCGGTCGATGCTGTCAGGCTTGAAATCGGATTTGGCGGCGGCGAGCATCTGGTCGCGGAAGCCCTGGCCTTTCCCGGCACCGGCTTCATCGGCGGCGAGCCCTATGTCAACGGCATGGCGAAGATCCTGGCGCAGATCGAGGCCCATAACATCGGCAATATCAGGCTGTTCGCGGGCGATGCCGGCGAACTGCTGACGTGGGCGCCGGAGCGTTCACTGGCCCGGATCGATCTGATCCATCCCGATCCATGGCCGAAACGACGGCACTGGAAGCGGCGCTTCGTTCAGGACGCGACCATTGCGGCGATGGCGCGTGTCCTCGAGGCAGACGGCGAATTTCGCTTCGTCAGCGATATCAGCGACTATTGCGCGTGGACGCTGGCACATTTTTCGCGCTCGCCCGATTTCATCTGGACCGCAGAGCGCGCCTCCGATTGGCGAGAGCCATGGCCCGGCTACACGATGACGCGATACGGCCGCAAAGCCGCGCGCGAAGGCCGCCAGGCGGCGTATCTGAGGTTCAAGAAGGTGGGCTAGAGCAACGACGCTTCAATCACGCCGACTGCCGGGTCTGCCAAAAGCTCACCACCCGCTCGGCGGTCGAGGGCATCAGGCGCGCGAAGTTCGATCGCACGTTCTCGATCTCCGCTGCAGACGGCACTCGGGCGGGACCCGACCGGAGCAGGATCAGGGCGCGCACGGTCGCCCATTCGAGTCCGACCGCCTTGCCGAGGATCAGGACCGGATCGTGACGATCGCCCGCCATCAGACGATCGAGCGTTGCGAGCTTCACGCCCGACATCGCCGACAGGGCGGCAACCAATTCCTCGTAGCGGTAGGCCTTGGCGAAGCCAAGCAGCGCGATTTCGTTCAGCTCGCCGACGCGATGCAGCGCGAGAATCGCGCGTTGCGCCGGCGCAAAATCCCGGCGGCTCTCCACGCGCTCGGCGACGCCGGAAATCTCCCGCATCGCGCGGCCGATCGCCGCCTGCTTGCCGGGCTTGACCGCTTCGAACAGGCGGCGGCGGACGACATCGATTGAACCGGCCAGGAGTTCCTTCAGCAGTTGATCCGAAAGATCGTCGCGCTGGCCGACCGCAAGGGTCAGGACGCCATCCTTGCCGGCGCGTTTGATCAGCGTGGAATATCCGGTTTGAGAAAAAACCGCCCCCGCATTGGCGGCGGTCCGCCGGACGACATCGCGGTCACCACGGCGCACGATGATGTCGGTGAGGTCAGGGGAAAGCTTCGGCCGCTCCGACATTGCCAGCAAATGACCTTGACCCTTGATGCGCGCGATTTCGATCAGGACGCGCTCGTCGATGACGGGCGATCGGCGCAGCAGGGGACCGGCGATCGATATCTCGTCCTCGCGCGCGAGTTGACCGACCAAGGTGCGGGGAGCGTTGGCCAGAACGGACAGGCGCTCGGCCAGATCGGCGCGGGTGGAAATTCCGGTGCGCGGAACGAGATCGAGCAGAACGCGATCGAACAGCTCGACGTGATCGGATCGGAAATTCGAAGCGCCCCGCAGGAACAGCTCGGCGATCCCGCGCGCCACATCCGCGAGGCGTTTGGGATCGCCCTGTCTGACGATCTCATCGAGCCCCGGGATCAACGACGAAGTAGCGGTCATGCAACACACTCAAACCCGGCGCGGGCCGGGTTTTGCCGCAATCTAGACAGGCCTGGTGAAGGAAGGGTTAGGTCTGAAAT
Source organism: uncultured Alphaproteobacteria bacterium (assembly GCA_963742085.1). Classification (GTDB taxonomy): domain Bacteria; phylum Pseudomonadota; class Alphaproteobacteria; order Rhizobiales; family Xanthobacteraceae; genus Bradyrhizobium. Next base: position 256,687 of record CAVUKM010000016.1, read on the forward strand.
CACCCCTTGGGGCGGGCAAAATCGCGGGCGCCAGGCCCTCGCGGGCCTTGCCGGGTTGGGGGAAAACCGCTATATCAGCTGCAACTTATGGTTCTCATACGATCGCGTATTGAGAGTGGGCCCCCCGGGACCCGCTCTTTTTTATTACCTGAACGGGCCCCACAGCTAACGGCGCCGGGTCCGCTTCAGCCAGACCGGCCGGACCCTTGCGCTTTTGGGCCCGGCCTGACCCAGACCGCCCCAGGTGAGAGCGCCCAAAAGGCAAATTTTGACACTGGATATGACCGATCCAACTGCTGGTTCCGTGGACACCGATCTGCTTGCCGAGCCGCGCCTCGTCGTCGAGCCGGGCGCGGCGGCGCGGGTATCGGCGGTCGCCACGCCGGTGCTGCAGGGAATGGGTTACCGGCTGGTCCGGATCAAAATATCCGGAGAATCCGGCTGCACCGTCCAGATCATGGCGGAACGGCCCGACGGATCGATGCAGATCGAGGATTGCGAGGCGATTTCCAAGGCGCTGTCGCCGGTGCTGGATGTCGCCGACCCGATCGACCGCGCCTATCGCCTGGAGATTTCCTCGCCCGGAATCGACCGGCCGCTGGTGCGACGCTCCGATTTCGAACGATATGACGGCCACCTCGTGAAGATCGAGATGGCGGTCGCCCATCAGGGGCGCAAGCGGTTCCGCGGAACCCTTGTCGGCGTCGAGGGCGGCGCGGTGCGGCTACATCGCGATGACATAAAGGCGGACGAGGATCCGGACGTCCTGCTGCAGATGGAGGATATTGCCGAGGCTCGCCTCGTGCTCACCGACGAATTGATCGCGGAATCGATGCGCCGCGGCAAGGCCGCGGAGCGCGAGCTGAAACGCAGTCTCGGGCTCGAGCCGCCGCCCGCGCCGCATGCGTACAGCCATAAGCCGAAACCGCCGAAGAAGCCGGCTCCGAAGAATACCAAGCAACACCGCCTCGCCGCCGGGAAGGCGCGCAGAGGCGAAATCGATCCCGATAGAGGAGAATAAGCCATGGCAGTCAGCGCCAACAAACTCGAACTGCTGCAGATCGCGGACGCGGTTGCGCGCGAGAAATCGATCGACCGCGGCATCGTGATCTCGGCGATGGAAGACGCCATCGCCAAGGCGGCCCGCGCCCGCTACGGCAGCGAGACCGACGTTCACGCCGAGATCGACGCCAAGAAGGGCGAGTTGCGGCTGTCGCGCCACATGCTGGTGGTCGACCAGGTCGAGAATTCAGCGAACCAGATTTCACTGGAAGACGCCCGCAGGGCCAATCCCGGCGCGCAGATCGGCGACACCATCGCCGACACCCTGCCGCCGCTGGAATATGGCCGTATCGCCGCGCAATCGGCCAAGCAGGTGATCGTGCAGAAGGTGCGCGAGGCCGAGCGTGACCGGCAATATCAGGAATTCAAGGACCGCATCGGCGATATCGTCAACGGCATCGTCAAGCGCGTCGAATATGGCAGCGTCATCGTCGACCTGGGGCGCGGCGAGGCCATCGTGCGCCGCGACGAGATGCTGCCGCGCGAAGTGTTCCGCAACGGCGACCGCGTCCGCGCCTATATTTTCGACGTGCGGCGCGAAACGCGCGGCCCGCAGATTTTCCTTTCCCGCACCCATCCGCAATTCATGGCGAAACTGTTCGCGCAGGAAGTGCCGGAAATCTATGACGGCATCGTCGAGATCAAGGCGGTGGCCCGCGATCCCGGGTCGCGCGCGAAAATCGGCGTGATCTCGCGGGATTCGTCGGTCGATCCGGTCGGCGCCTGCGTCGGCATGCGCGGCTCGCGCGTGCAGGCCGTGGTCAATGAATTGCAGGGCGAAAAGATCGACATCATTCCGTGGTCGCCTGACATTGCGACCTTCGTCGTCAACGCCCTGGCGCCCGCCGAGGTCGCCAAGGTCGTGATCGACGAGGACCGCGAGCGGATCGAGGTCGTGGTGCCCGACACCAATAACCAGCTGTCGCTGGCGATCGGCCGGCGCGGACAGAACGTGCGGCTCGCCTCGCAGCTGACCGGCTGGGACATCGACATCCTGACCGAACAGGAAGAATCCGAACGTCGCCAGGCCGATTTCGAGAACTCCACGCGGGTGTTCATGGAAGCGCTGAATGTCGACGAGGTGGTCGGCCAATTGCTGGCATCGGAAGGCTTCACCTCGGTGGAGGAACTGGCGCTGGTCGACGTCAAGGAACTGGCAGGCATCGAAGGCTTCGACGACGAAACCGCCAACGAGCTGCAGAGCCGGGCCCGCGAATATCTGGAGCAGCTCGAAAGCGAGCTCGAAAACAAGCGCAAGGAGCTCGGTGTGGAAGACGCGTTGAAGACGGTACCCGGCGTGACCTCGAAAATGCTGGTCAAGTTCGGCGAGAACGACATCAAGACGGTCGAAGATCTGGCCGGTTGCGCCACCGACGACCTGGTCGGCTGGACCGAGCGCAAGGAAGGCGGCGAGCCGACCAAGCATCCCGGCATCCTCGACGCCAACGAGATCTCGCGCGACGACGCGGAGACCTTGATCATGCAGGCGCGCGTCAAGGCCGGCTGGATCACCCAGGCCGATCTGGACAAGAAGGCCGAGGAGGCCGAGGCCCCCGAAGGCCAGCCAGCCTGACGATTGAACGGAGCCATGTCGCCTGAATGCTTGCCCTCGCTGACCCCGAACTCGACCATGGACCGCGGACCGACAGGTCCGCGACCATGCGGATGTGCGCGGTCACGCGAGAGGTGCGGCCGATCGACGATCTGATCAGGTTCGTGGTCGCGCCGTCCGGCGAGGTGATAGCGGACCTGAAACGCAAGCTTCCCGGCCGTGGCCTTTGGGTTTCCGCCTCGCATCAGGCGGTCGCGGAAGCCGTCCGGCGGCACCAGTTCGGCAAGGGGTTCAAGCGCGAGGTGCGTGTGGCGCCGACGCTTGCCGCTGATACCGAAGCTTTGCTGGTACGATCCGCGATCGAAGCCCTCGCCATGGCCGCCAAGGCCGGGCAGGTCGTCTGCGGCTTCGGCAAGGTCGCCGATGCCCTGCAACGGCGGCAGGTCCAGAGCCCGATCAAAGCCCTGATCCATGCTTCCGACGGCGCGGCCGACGGAATCCGCAAATTGGACACCATGGTTAAGCAAAATGCCGGAAATGGCGAAGAATCCGCCGAAATCCCGGTGATCGCGGCGCTGACTTCGGAACAATTGGATTTGGCACTTGGCCGGTCAAATGTGATACATGCTGCGCTGCTCGCGGGCCCGGCGAGCAAGACGTTCCTGTCACGCAGCCATGTCCTGGTCCGATACCGGATGGCGGATGACGACAGAACCGCCGGCCAAGCGGCCCAGAATTCGCCGACACAGACTGTGCGGACACGCACGACTAAACAGGATTAGGACTGCTGAATGGTTGATACGAAATCGCCTGGCGACAAGACACTCAGTGTCCCGACCAAGACCTTGACGCTCAAACCGCGCGTCGAGACGGGCACCGTGCGCCAGAGCTTCAGCCACGGCCGGACCAAGCAGGTCGTGGTGGAAAAGCGCGGCAAGCGCCGGGTCGGCGGCGACGCCCCCGCGGCCGAACCGCATGCGCCCGAGCCTGCGGCCGCCAAGGCGGCGACGCCGGCCAAGGCGCCGGCAACCCGTGCCGCGCCACCTCCGGCTGCGCCGCGCACCAGTTCCGGCGTGGTGTTGCGCACCCTGACCGAGGACGAGCGCTCCGCGCGCGCCAGCGCCCTTGCCGACGCAAAGGTCCGCGACATCGAGGAACGGCGCCTGGCGGAAGAAGAAGCCAAGCGGCGCAACAGCAAGGAAGGCATCGAGCAGGCCGAGCGCGAGGCCGCCGAAGCCCGCCGCAAGGCCGAAGAAGAGCGCCACCGTCAGGACGAGGAAGCCAAGCGCAAGGCCGAGCTCGAAGCCAAGAAGCGTTTTGGCGAGGCCGAAGCCCGGACCGCAGCCGTGGCTCGCCCCGCGATTCCGGCCGCGCGGGCTCCCGGTGTTGCCGCCGACATCTCGGACGAGGACGAAGGTCCGCGTCAGGTCCGGCGCGGCCCCGGCGGCGCCGTCCGCCCCGCTGCCGCACCGAAGACGACCGCGAAACCGTCGCCGCAAAAGCAGCGCGGACGCCTGACGCTGGTCACCGCGCTCAATGCCGACGACGTGCGTGAACGTTCGATCGCGTCGTTCCGCCGCCGCACCCAGCGCCTCAAGGGGCACGCCTCGAACGAACCGAAGGAAAAGCTGGTTCGCGAGGTCGTCATCCCGGAAGCCATCAATATCCAGGAACTCGCCAACCGCATGTCGGAGCGCGCCGTCGACGTCATCAGGCTGCTGATGAAGCAGGGCGCGATGCACAAGATCACCGACGTGATCGACGCCGACACCGCGCAGTTGATCGCCGAGGAAATGGGCCACACCGTCAAGCGCGTGGCCGCCTCCGACGTCGAGGAAGGCCTGTTCGACATCGTCGATGACTCCACCGATACCGATCCGCGTTCGCCCGTGGTGACGGTGATGGGCCATGTCGACCACGGCAAGACCTCGCTGCTCGACGCGCTTCGCCACGCCAATGTGGTCTCCGGCGAGGCCGGCGGCATCACCCAGCATATCGGCGCCTACCAGGTGACATCGCCGGAAAGCGGCAAGAAGATCACGTTCATCGACACGCCGGGCCACGCCGCGTTCACCGCGATGCGCGCGCGCGGCGCCAAGGTGACCGACATCGTGGTGCTGGTGGTGGCCGCCGACGACGGCGTCATGCCGCAGACGGTGGAAGCGATCAATCACGCCAAGGCGGCGAAAGTGCCGATGATCGTCGCGATCAACAAGATCGACAAGCCCGACGCCAGGCCCGAGCGCGTGCGCACCGAACTGCTGCAGCACGAAGTTCAGGTCGAATCGCTCGGCGGCGACGTGGTCGATGTCGAGGTATCCGCCAAGAACAAGACCAATCTCGACAAACTGCTCGAAATGATCGCGCTGCAGGCCGAACTGCTCGACCTCAAGACCAATCCGGCGCGCCCCGCCGAAGGCACCGTGATCGAGGCCAAGCTTGACCGCGGCCGCGGTCCGGTGGCGACCGTGCTGGTACAGCGCGGAACGCTGCGGGTCGGCGACATCGTCGTCGCCGGCGCCGAGATGGGTCGCGTTCGCGCGCTCATTTCCGACCAGGGCGACACCGTCGAGGAGGCCGGCCCGTCGGTGCCGGTCGAGGTACTCGGTTTCAACGGGCCGCCGGAAGCCGGCGACCGCCTCGCCGTCGTCGAGAACGAAGCCCGCGCCCGTCAGATCACGAGCTATCGCGCGCATCAGAAGCGCGAGAACGCCGCCGCCAGCATTTCCGGCATGCGCGGCTCGCTCGAGCAGATGATGTCGCAGCTCAAGACTTCGGGCCGCAAGGAATTCCCGCTGATCATCAAGGCCGACGTGCAGGGCTCGCTCGAAGCGATCCTGGGGTCGCTCGAAAAGCTCGGCACCGAGGAAGTCGCCGCCCGTATCCTGCACGCCGGCGTCGGCGGCATCTCGGAATCCGACGTGACGCTGGCGGAAGGCTTCAATGCCGCCATCATCGGCTTTTCCGTCCGCGCCAACAAGGAGGCGGCGGCAGCCGCCAAGCGCAACGGCATCGAGATCCGCTACTACAACATCATCTACGATCTGGTGGATGACGTGAAGAAGGCGATGTCCGGTCTGCTGGCGCCGACGCTGCGCGAGACCATGCTCGGCAACGCCCAGATCCTGGAAGTGTTCAACATTTCCAAGGTCGGCAAGGTCGCCGGCTGTCGCGTCACCGACGGCTCGGTGGAACGCGGCGCCAACGTGCGCCTGATTCGCGACAATGTCGTCGTGCATGAAGGCAAGCTGTCGACGCTCAAGCGCTTCAAGGACGAAGTGAAGGAAGTGCAGTCCGGCCAGGAATGCGGCATGGCGTTCGAGAATTACGGCGACATGCGGGTCGGCGACGTCATCGAGTGTTATCGCGTGGAGACGATCCAGCGCAGCCTGTAAGTCTGAACCTTGCGGCTTCGTCAGAAGGAATGTTGAAATAATTCGACGTTTTGCCCGGCATCAATGCCGGGCATCCACGTCTTCAGGAATTCAGCAACGATAAAGACGGGGATGGCCGGGACACAGGCGAGCGCAAGCGACGCCGTCCTGCAGGCGGCTATGCCCGGCCATGACGAATTGTTTTCGATAGGACCACGATGCCCCGTCACCACAAGAAGAATTCCGCCGCCGGCGGCTCGCAACGCCAATTGCGGGTCGGCGAGCTCGTGCGCCATGCGATTGCGGACGTTCTTTCGCAGGGCAGTGTTCACGATCCCGATCTTGAGGGTCACATCATCACCGTGCCCGAGGTGCGGATGTCGCCCGATCTGAAGCTCGCGACCATCTATGTGATGCCGCTTGGCGGCCGCGATACCGACAAGGTGATCGCGACACTGGAACGCAACAAGAAGTTCCTTCGCGGCGAGGTGGCGCGGCGCGTTAACCTAAAATTTGCGCCTGATATCCGCTTCCGGGCAGACGACCAATTCGATGAAGCAGAACGAATAGAGAAATTACTGCGAACACCTGCGGTGCAGAGAGACCTCGCGCCGGATTCGCAAGATTCGGAAGAGTGACCTGATGATGATGACCGGTGCAAACACCCTGATCGACCCGCCAATTGGCGATTCGGACGAGGTTGAAAAAAATATTTCTTCCGGCGGCGCGCGCGACGAGAACCGTGCACGCGCCGGCAAGCAGCCGCGCCACAATAGCCAGCCGCGGCGCGACAAGCGCGACGTCCACGGCTGGGTCGTGCTCGACAAACCGGTCGGCATGACCTCCACCCATGCGGTCGCGGTCGTGAAGCGGCTGTTCCAGGCCAAACGCGCCGGCCACGCCGGCACGCTCGACCCGCTCGCCTCGGGCGGACTGCCGATCGCGCTCGGCGAAGCCACCAAGACGGTTCCGTTCGTGATGGACGGCCGCAAGCGCTACCGCTTCACCGTCGCCTGGGGCGAGGAACGGGATACCGACGATACCGAAGGCCGCGTCGTCAGGACCAGCGAGCTCAGGCCTTCCGCCGAGGCCATTTCCGCGCTGTTGCCGCGGTTCACCGGCCTGATCGAGCAGATCCCGCCGCAATATTCCGCCATCAAGGTCCAGGGCGAACGGGCCTACGACCTGGCACGGGACGGCGAGACCGTGGAACTGAAGCCGCGGCCGGTCGAGATCCACCAATTAACCTTGGTAGAGCAAATAGATAGCAGCCATTCCGTGTTCGAGGCCGAGTGCGGAAAGGGCACCTATGTGCGGGCACTGGCCCGCGATTTGGGGCGGATTCTCGGCTGTTTCGGCCATATCTGCGCGCTGCGCCGGACCCTGGTCGGTCCGTTCGGCGAAACCGACATGATTCCGCTGGAACAGTTGGAGGCTTTGTGCGATAGAGCCGCGTCTGGCGAGGGCAGCCTCGCCGACGCGCTTATGCCCGTTGAGACCGCGCTGGACGACATCCCGGCACTGGCCGTCACTCGGGCTGATGCGGCAAGGCTCCACAGGGGCCAGGCCGTTTTGTTGCGCGGACGGGATGCGCCCAATTGTAGCGGCACAGTCTATGTCACGGTGGCAGGCCGGCTTCTGGCCCTCGCCGAAATTGGCAATGGCGAACTCATCCCCAAGCGCGTGTTCAACCTGACCGGGCTGACTGCCAGTCCGGCTCGCAACAATGAAAGTGTTTGACGATGTCGATTACCGCCGAACGCAAAGCGGAAGTCATCAAGACGAATGCCAACAAGGCCGGCGACACCGGCTCGCCCGAGGTTCAGGTCGCGATCCTGTCGGAACGCATCAATAACCTCACCGGGCACTTCAAATCCCACGTGAAGGACAACCATTCACGCCGCGGGCTGTTGAAGATGGTCGCGACGCGCCGCTCGCTTCTCGATTACATCAAGAGGAAGGACGAGGCGCGTTACCAGGCGCTGCTCGAAAAGCACAACATCCGGCGTTGAGTTCTTAACCTTCACGCGCGCATATTGCGCGCGTTCCGGCGCGTGGTTTCGTAAAACCGCTTTCGGTTTTTACTATCAGGCCACGCGCATATCGTGAGCGAGCCATCGATGGCTCGCCTCAGGGCACGATCTTCGAAGCGTTTTCGAAAAAAATCGTGCCCGGACAGAAGTTCGTCCAGCAGCACTCCGGCGACTGGACGATGACGGGCAAGGTGCCCGTCGCGCGGGTCGAAGGCGAGAGGCCTCTGCCCCGTACCAAATCGGAAGGATGAATGCCATCCCGCACATCAAGACCATGGCAGGATCGCCGGACGCTGATCTTCAAATCACGATCAGCGTCCCGCAATCTTGCGCATGGTTTTTGTGTGCCGGACTTTCATGCCTTGCGTGAACCCATGAAAGAAAACCGCTATGTTCAATATTCATTCAGTCGAGATCGACTGGGGTGGACGTCCCCTCAGACTTGAAACCGGAAAGATCGCGCGTCAGGCCGACGGCGCCGTCATGGCAACCTATGGCGAGACCGTCGTGCTCGCCACCGTGGTCGCCGCCAAGACGCCCCGCGAAGGCGTCGACTTCCTCCCCCTGACCGTCGACTACCAGGAAAAGACCTACGCCGCGGGCCGCATTCCCGGCGGCTACTTCAAGCGCGAGGGCCGGCCCACCGAGAAGGAAACGCTGGTCTCCCGACTGATCGACCGCCCGATCCGTCCCTTGTTCGTCGATGGCTGGCGCAACGAAACCCAGGTGATCGTGACCGTCCTGTCGCACGACATGGAAAACGATCCCGACATCGTGGCGCTGGTGGCTGCGTCTGCCGCCTTGACGCTGTCGGGCGCTCCCTTCAAGGGTCCGATCGGCGCGGCCCGCGTCGGCTTCGTCAATGACGAATATGTCCTCAACCCGACGCTCGACGAAATGGTCGAAACCCAGCTCGACCTGGTCGTCGCCGGCACGGCTGATGCCGTGCTGATGGTGGAATCGGAAGCCAAGGAACTCAACGAAGACATCATGCTCGGCGCGGTGATGTTCGGACACCGGCACTTCCAGCCTGTGGTCAACGCGATCATCGAACTGGCCGAGAAGGCCGCCAAGGAGCCGCGCGAGGTCAAGATCGCCGACGAGAGCGCGCTGGAAAAGGAAATCCTGGCGCTGATCGAGACCGATCTGCGCACGGCCTACGCCATCCCGGTCAAGCAGGACCGCTACGCCGCGGTCGGCAAGGCCAAGGAAAAGGTGATGGCGCGCTACTTCCCGGAAGGGCAAGAGCCGAAATACGACAAGCTGCGCATCGCCGCCGTGTTCAAGGAACTGGAAGCCAAGATCGTTCGCTGGAACATTCTCGACACCGGCAAGCGCATCGACGGCCGCGATTCCAAGACCGTCCGCAACATCATCGCCGAAGTCGGCGTATTGCCCCGCGCCCATGGCTCGGCGCTGTTCACCCGCGGCGAGACCCAGGCGATGGTGGTGACCACGCTCGGCACCGGCGAGGACGAGCAGTACATCGACTCGCTCGCAGGAACCTACAAGGAGCAGTTCCTGCTGCACTACAATTTCCCTCCCTACTCGGTCGGTGAAACCGGACGCCTCGGCGGCACCAAGCGGCGCGAAATCGGTCACGGCAAGCTGGCCTGGCGCGCGATCCATCCGGTGCTGCCGCCGCACCACGAATTCCCCTACACGGTGCGGGTGGTTTCCGAGATCACCGAGTTCGAACGGATCGTCGTCGATGGCTTCGGTCTGCGGCGCCTCGCTGGCGCTGATGGATGCGGGCGTTCCGTTGAAGCGGCCGACCGCGGGCATCGCCATGGGCCTTATTCTGGAAGGTTCGCGCTTTGCCGTGCTGTCGGACATCCTCGGCGACGAGGATCATCTCGGCGACATGGACTTCAAGGTCGCAGGCACCGAGGCCGGCATTACCTCGTTGCAGATGGACATCAAGATCGCCGGCATTACCGAGGAGATCATGAAGGTCGCGCTCGGCCAGGCCAGGGATGGGCGCATCCACATCCTCGGCGAAATGTCGAAGGCCTTGACCGCAGCGCGTGCCGAGCTCGGCGAATACGCGCCGCGCATCGAGACCTTCAAGATCGCGACCGACAAGATTCGCGAAGTGATCGGCACCGGCGGCAAGGTGATCCGCGAGATCGTCGAGAAGACCGGCGCCAAGGTCAATATCGAGGACGACGGCACCGTGAAGGTCGCGTCCGCCGACGGCGAATCGATCAAGGCCGCGATCAAGTGGATCAAGTCGATCGCCTCCGATCCGGAGATCGGCCAGATCTACGAAGGCACCGTGGTCAAGGTGATGGAGTTCGGCGCATTCGTGAACTTCTTCGGCGCCAAGGACGGCCTCGTTCATATCAGCCAGCTCGCGGCCAGCCGCGTGCAGAAGACCTCCGACGTCGTCAAGGAAGGCGACAAGGTCAAGGTCAAGCTGCTCGGCTTCGACGATCGCGGCAAGACGCGCCTGTCGATGAAAGCGGTCGACCAGGCAACCGGTGAGGACCTCGAGGCCAAGCAGAAGACCGAGGCTCCGGCGCGCGAAGCCGCCGGCGAGTAATTCTTGCAAATATCGAAAACACGAAGGGCGGCTTTTCAGCCGCCCTTTTTGTTTGGCCATGCGGTATGGCCATCTCCGCGGTTCTTGCCGGCCATCTTTACCGGCGGCGTATCGAGGCTCTGCTTCACCATCTCGCCCAGCGCCGCGAAATCCGCCTTGCGCGGCGAGGTGCGGCGGAACACAAGTCCGATGGAGCGGCCAGGCTGCGGATCTTCCAGCCGCAGCAATTTGACCCTGCCGTCACGCCGCTCCACATCGGCGGCGATCTGCGGAATCAGCGTGACACCATAGCCGCCCGCGACCATCTGCATCACTGTGTTGAGGCTGCTGGCGCCAAACACGGTTCCGCCACTGGCGGCGGTGCGGCCCCGCGCCGCAGTCGCGCAAAACGCCAGCGCCTGATCGCGCAGGCAGTGACCGTCCTCGAGCAGGATCAGTCGCTCCTGGTCGATGTCCGTTGCGGCCACCCGCGCACTTTCCTTGCGCGGATCGGTCGCCGGCACCGCCAGCAGAAACAGATCCTCGAACAAGGCAATCGCATCGATGTCAGGCTCGGTTACCGGCAATGCGAGCATCGCCGTGTCGAGCGCGCCGCTCCTGATGTCCTCGACCAGCTGCCTGGTCTGGGTTTCACGCAACTCCAGCCGCAGTTCTGGGAAGCTGGATTGCAGCTGGGGAAGAATCCGCGGCAGCAGATAGGGCGCCAGCGAGGGAATCACGCCGAGCGTCAGCCGGCCCGTCAGCAGGCCGCTGCGATGGCGCGCAAAGTCGACGAGGTCGCGCGAGGCCGCGAGCACATCTTCGCCACGGCGGGCGATCTCCCGCCCGACATCGGTCAGCATCACATCGCCCGGTCGCCGCTCGACCACCGCGACGCCCAGGGTCCGCTCCAGGTCACGGATCTGCATCGACAAAGCGGGCTGCGTCACGGCACAGGCTTCGGCCGCGCGGCCAAAATGGCCGTGTTTGGCCAGCGCGGAGAGATAACGGAGCTGTCGGAGCGTGATCATCCCCCATCAGATAAACTGATCGAGAGCTCAAGACAATTCGACTGGACCTGATGTTGGATTTCTTCCAAGGTGGGATTGCAGCGTATTCGACCTGAGGCACCCGGATTTAACCCGTAATTTTGGGCTGAGACCCTTGTTCCGGGTCAATGCACCTCCTGATTCTCCCTGGTTGGAGACGCTCCCTGCCCTCCCAACTGCCGCAAGGAATAACAGCCGTGGCTGACCGCTCCCAATTATCGACCACGCTGGCTGGCGCACCCGGCGCGCCGATGATGCCGGGCGCGACGGGCGTGGCTTCGTCCTGAGATCTTACGTCGAGAGCAACCGGGATCTCCTCGGCAACAGCGCGCAGAAATCATCATCGTTTCATACGGAACAACTCGAAGAAGACTACGGAACACGATCGGAGAAAAACATGGACGCAAAAACTGACAAGAGCGCGGGCAAGTGCCCGGTCATGCACACGACCAATCGGGACTGGTGGCCGAACCAGTTAAACGTGAACATCCTTCACCAGAACTCTTCCTTGTCCGATCCGATGGGCGAGGCGTTCGACTACGCCAAGGAATTCAAGAGCCTCGACCTGAATGCCGTGATCAAGGATCTTCATGCCCTGATGACGGACTCGCAGCAGTGGTGGCCAGCCGATTTTGGCCACTACGGGGCGTTCTTCATCCGGATGGCATGGCATAGCGCGGGCACGTACCGCGTCGGCGACGGCCGCGGCGGCGCCGGCTCCGGCACGCAACGCTTTGCGCCTCTCAACAGCTGGCCGGACAACGTGAACCTCGACAAGGCCCGCCGGCTGCTCTGGCCGATCAAGCAGAAGTACGGCCGGAAAATCTCCTGGGCCGACCTTATGATTCTCGCGGGCAACGTCGCCCTCGAGTCAATGGGATTCAAGACGTTCGGTTTCGGCGGCGGCCGCGCCGATGTCTGGGAACCCGAAGAGGACATTTACTGGGGCCCCGAAGGCAAGTGGCTGGCGGACGAGCGCTACACCGGCGACCGTGACCTTCAAAATCCGCTCGCTGCCGTGCAGATGGGCCTGATTTACGTGAATCCGGAAGGGCCGAATGGCAAGCCGGATCCCCTCGCGGCGGCCAGGGATATTCGCGAGACGTTCGCGCGCATGGCGATGAACGACGAGGAAACTGTCGCGCTCATCGCCGGCGGACACACATTCGGCAAGACTCACGGCGCTGCCGATCCGAGCAAGTATGTCGGTCCCGAGCCCGAAGCCGCCTCCATCGAGGACCAGGGTCTCGGCTGGAAAAACACCTATGGAAGCGGCAAAGGCGATGACACAATCGGCAGCGGACTGGAAGTCATCTGGACCACGACGCCGACGAAGTGGAGCAACAACTTCTTCTGGAACCTGTTCGGCTACGAATGGGAACTGACCAAGAGCCCGGCCGGCGCGCATCAGTGGAAGCCGAAGAATGACGCGGGCGCCGGTACGGTGCCGGATGCGCACGACAAGTCGAAGCGTCATGCGCCATCCATGCTGACCACCGACCTCGCCTTGCGGTTCGACCCTGCCTACGAAAAGATTTCACGGCGCTTCCACGAGAACCCGGATCAGTTCGCCGACGCGTTTGCCCGCGCATGGTTCAAGCTGACGCACCGCGATATGGGCCCCATCGTGCGCTATCTCGGCCCGCAGGTCCCGGCCGAGGAGCTTCTGTGGCAGGACCCCATCCCCGCCGTCAATCATCCGTTGATCGCAGAGCAGGACATTGCCGCTCTGAAGGCCAGGATCCTCGCGTCCGGGCTGTCGGTGTCCCAGTTGGTCTCGACGGCCTGGGCTTCCGCCTCGACCTTCCGTGGCTCTGACAAGCGCGGTGGCGCCAACGGGGCGCGCATTCGCCTCGCGCCGCAGAAGGATTGGGAGGTCAACCAGCCGGCTCAACTGGCGACGGTGCTCTCGAGCCTCGAAGCGATCCAGAAGGAGTTCAACGCTTCGCAATCCGGCGGCAAGAAAGTTTCGCTTGCCGACCTGATCGTTCTCGGCGGCGGCGCGGCGATCGAGAAAGCCGCGAAGGACGCCGGACACGACGTGAAGGTTCCCTTTGCGCCGGGGCGCATGGATGCGTCGCAGAAGCAAACCGACATCAACTCCTTTGCTCCGCTCGAACCGGCCGCTGACGGGTTCCGCAACTATCGCCGCGGCAAGCAACGCCTGTCGGCTGAGGAACTGCTGGTGGATCGGGCGCAATTGCTGACGCTGACGGCTCCGGAATTGACGGTTCTCGTCGGCGGCCTGCGCGTGCTGAACGCAAATGCCGGAAAGTCCGCGCACGGCGTCTTCACCAGGCGGCCCGAAACGCTGACGAACGACTTCTTCGTCAACCTGCTCGACATGGGCACGCAATGGCAACCCTCCGCCGGCTCCGAAGGCGTGTTCGAGGGACGCGACCGCGCCACCAACGAACTCAAGTGGACCGGCACCCGCGTCGACCTCATCTTCGGTTCGCATTCGCAGCTGCGCGCGCTTGCGGAAGTCTATGCGTGCGCGGACTCGAACGGGAAGTTTGTGAAGGACTTCGTGGCGGCGTGGAGCAAGGTGATGAACCTCGATCGCTTCGATCTCGCCCCGAAGTGAGTTGTTTCGCTTTTGGTTGAAGTTGGAGAGGCCCCCGCGATAGTATCGCAGGGGCTTTTCGTTTTTTCCGCGGGTTCATCGTCATGCCGCCGCCAGTGATCCGTCCCGCCCGGGCCGACGAACATGACGAGATCGCCCGCGTCTGGATGAACAGCTGGGCCTCGACGGGACTGGAGGAGGCAAGCAACTTCCTGCTGGCGAAATTGCGCGCGCGGATTCCGCTTGAAATCGAGAGGGGCTGGAGCCTGTTTGTCGCCGACGATAGCGGCACGCTCGCGGCGATGCTGGCGCTGCATCTGCCCAATCTCTATCTCGACCAGTTGTTCGTCGCGCCGGATTATCAGGGCCAAAACCTCGGCCGCAGGCTGCTCGCTTTCACCCGCGGGCTGCTGCCGGACGAGATCCACCTGCGCTGCGTGCGCGAAAATGAAAAGGCCTGGCGCTGGTATGAGCGCGAGGGATTTGTCTATGAAAAAGAGCAGGTCGAGCCGATGACCGGCTTTGTGATGAAATATTACCGGTGGCGGCGCTTGAGACCCCCCGAATAGCCCTTCCAAAACGCTTCAGCTTGAAGTTGTGACCGGCTTCACCTAGTTTTGGATCCTCGCCGATCACCTTTCCCAATAGCTGGATTCCTCATGGTTCGGTCCTTCGCCGTAGTGTCCCTGTGGTTGGGCTCTGTTTGCCTTTCATGGGCGCAAGTTCAACCTACGCCTCCCGTTGCAGGACAGGCAGCGCCGGCTAAATCCGCCATCAAAAAGCCGGCGCCGAAAACGAGCGTAACTGAGAAGTTGGCCGTGCCGCCGAACGGTGGCCCCTGCCGATACGGCATCGTCACGGCAACCGAGGACGTGTTCGCCGTACAAACGGTCGGCCTGACGGTCTTTGGTAACGAGTATGCCGAGGTGTCGGTCCCGTGGGGTATTGATGACCTCATCTTCGCCCGCGCCCGGGCCGCCGCCGGCGCGATACCGTTGCGGCGGATTACTTACGCCAAAGGCGCATTTGAATCCTACTATCATCCCCAAAGTAAGCTTTTCCGGAATGCGCGCCAGGAGCTTACCGACATTGTTCGACAAATCGCAGGTCATGCCGGCTGCGAACGTTATCTCGTATTTACCCGATTTGAAGGGCGGCTGCAGGGAACCAACCAGACTCTCAATGGAGTCGGTGTTCTCAGTCGCGGGGCGGGCTTCATCACTTCGACATGGTTGTTCGCCAATGTCGGCGTCCTCGATTTTGACGGCCAGACCTTCGAAATCCGAAAAAGCCCTCATGCGAGTTTAGAGGCGGTGCTGGCGAGGATGGCTGCAAACCTGACCACTGACGAGACCTTGCGGAAAATCGATAATTCGGCATTTCCAGCTTCGCCGGCGGAAGCCGCCAAAAGCCCGATGCTCCGCGACGGCGCACGCAGTTTTCTGACCGAGAGGTTGGACAAATATTTGCCAGCCTATTTCAGGGAGTGAAATGCGGAGGTGACGATCTGGGATCCCCTCCCTTGGGCGAATCTTGCGCATCGTCGCCTCATCCTCTAACCGCGGCTATTCAAGGTTGTCTTTCGCGAAGGGAAAAGAAGGAAACGACGCCATGATGAAACTCTATTGGTCGCCGCGTTCGCGGTCATTTTCCGCCCTGTGGCTGATGGAAGAGACCGGCCAGCCCTATGAGCGCGTGCTGATCGACATCTCCAAGGGCGCGCAGAAGACGCCGGAATATCTCGCCATCAATCCGATGGGCAAGGTGCCGGCGCTGAGCGACGGCGAGGCGATCCTCGCCGAATCAGCGGCGATCTGCGCTTATGTCGCCGAACGCTATCCGCAGGCCACCCTTGCCCCGCCGCCCGGCGACCCCCTGCGCGCGAAATATCTTTACTGGCTGTTCTTCGGGCCCGGCTGCGTCGAGCCCGCGATGGTTCAGGTCGCAACCAAGGTCGAGATGAATCCGGTGGCCGCGGCCTGGGGCGACGCGCAACGGGTGTTCAATGTGCTGGATGCCGCGCTGACGAAGGGACCGTGGATTCTCGGCGAGAAGTTTTCGGCGGCGGATATCGTCATTGGGTCGGGGCTGAATTTTGCGGTCCGGCTTTTCAAGATGGTGCCGGCGCGTCCCTCATTCGACCGCTACATCGACGCTTGCGCGGCGCGGCCCGCCTTCCAGCGCGCCAGCCGCGCTCGCGGCCGGATGAGCGCGGGATTCAATCCGCACTATCCTTCAAATGCTCCGGCCGCGGCATTGAAATGACATTATAGCCGGAATCGACGAAATGCGTCTCGCCGGTCACCCCGCCCGACAGCTCGGACAGCAAATACAGTGCCGAACCGCCGAGTTCATCGAGCGTCACGCCGCGGCCAAGCGGCGAGTGTTTCTGCTGGAAGGCGAACATCGCGCGCGCATCGCCAATGCCGGAACCTGCAAGGGTGCGCACCGGACCCGCCGAAATCGCGTTGACGCGAATGCCGCGCGGACCGAAATCGGACGCCAGATATCGTACCGACGCCTCGAGCGCGGCCTTGGCAACGCCCATGACGTTGTAGTTCGGCATCACGCGCGTCGAACCGCCGAATGTCAACGTGATCATCGCGCCGCCGGATGCGGGCATCAGCTCGGCCGCGCGCCTGGCGAGCTCGGTGAAGGAAAAGCACGAGACAAGCATGGTGCGCGAAAAATTCTCGCGGGTGGTGTCGGCGTAGCGTCCCTTCAGCTCGTTCTTGTCGGAGAACGCGATGGCATGAACCAGAAAATCCAGCTGCCCCCATTTCGTTCGCAGTGTTTCGAACAGCGAATCGACGCTCGCGAGATTCTCGACATCGCAGGGCAGCACAAGATCGACCCCCAGCGATTCGGCCAGCGGCTTGACACGCTTGCCGAGCGCATCGCCCTGAAAGGTGAATGCAAGCTCGGCGCCGTGCGCCGCGAGGGTTTTGGCAATGCCCCAGGCGATCGAATGATCATTGGCGATGCCCATGACCAATCCACGCTTGCCTTTCATCAGGTTTTGCATGCTCGCCTTGCTCCAACTCATCTCTCTGATGTCATCACCCGCGAATGCGGGTGATCCAGTATTCCAGAGGCACTCGTGATTGATCTGAAAGGCCGTGGCGCAGTGGATGCCCCGCTGTCGCGGGGCATGACAAGCCTACGCATCCATCCGCTTGAACACCAGCGTCGCGTTGGTGCCGCCAAAGCCGAAGGAGTTCGAAAGCACGGTTCCGAGCTTGGCGTTGTCGATGCGTTTGCGCACGATCGGCATATCGGCGAAAACGGGATCGAGCTCAGTGATGTTGGCGCTTTCGCAGATGAAGCCGTTCTGCATCATCAGAAGCGAATAGATCGCCTCCTGCACGCCGGTGGCGCCGAGCGAATGGCCCGTCAGCGCCTTGGTCGCCGAAATCGGCGGGCACTTGTCGCCGGTGCCGAACACCTTGCGGATCGCCTCGATTTCCGGCGGATCGCCCGCGGGCGTGGAGGTCGCGTGCGGATTGATGTAGTCGATCCTGGTATTCACCGTCGACATCGCCATTCTCATGCAACGCTCGGCACCCTCGCCGGACGGGGCGACCATGTCATAGCCGTCAGAGGTGGCGCCGTAGCCGACGATTTCGCCGTAGATCTTCGCGCCGCGCGCTTTGGCATGCTCAAGTTCTTCGAGGACCACCACGCCGGCGCCGCCGGCAATCACGAAGCCGTCGCGGCTGACGTCGTAGGGCCGCGAGGCGGTCGCGGGCGTATCGTTGTATTTCGAGGACATCGCGCCCATGGCGTCGAACAGCACCGACAGCGTCCAGTCCAGTTCCTCGCAGCCGCCGGCGAAAATAACGTCCTGCTTGCCGATCTGGATGGTCTCGTAGGCGTTGCCGATGCAATGGTTCGAGGTCGCGCACGCCGAGGAGATCGAATAGTTCACACCCTTGATCTTGAACCAGGTGGCGAGCGTCGCCGACGCCGTCGACGACATCGCTTTCGGCACTGCAAAAGGACCGACCCGCTTGGGTCCCTTGGTGCGGGTGATATCGGCGGCCTCCACGATGGTGCGCGCCGACGGACCGCCGGACCCCATGATGATGCCGGTGCGAACATTGGAGACTTCCGACGGCTCCAGGCCGGAGTCGTGGATCGCCTGCTCCATCGCGATGTGATTCCAGGCCGCGCCTTCCCCGAGGAAGCGCATCGCGCGCCGATCGATGACGCCGGCCGGATCGAGCGTGGGCGCACCCTGCACCTGGGAGCGGAAGCCGAGCTCGGCATATTTATCCGCGCGCGTGATTCCGGACTTCGCCTCGTGGAGGCTCGCAAGCACTTCCTGGGTGTTGTTTCCGATGGACGAGACGATGCCCATCCCCGTGATGACAACCCGCCTCATAATCGCCTCGCCCTGTCGTTGTGTTCTTGTGTGATGGCCCGGGTCAAACTGAATGGAGTCAAACCGACCACCGCCTCGCCGGCCGGAGCACGCATCTCATGTACCCGGCTGCAATGGGGCATCCTGCTTGAACAGCCCGACCTTCAAATCCTTCGCGCGATAGATAATCTCGCCGTCCATGGAAAGCCAGCCGTCCGCGATCCCCAGCACCAGCTTTGAGCGCATCACGCGCTTGATGTCGACGTTGTACACAACCTTGCGGACGTTCGGCAGCACCTGCCCGGCCAGCTTCAGTTCGCCCAATCCAAGCGCGCGGCCGCGTCCCGCGCCGCCGGTCCAGCCCAGATAGAAGCCGACCATCTGCCACATCGCATCGAGGCCGAGACAGCCGGGCATGACCGGATCGTTCTTGAAATGGCAGCCGAAAAACCACAGGTCGGGCTTCACGTCGAGCTCGGCCCGGACCACGCCCTTGCCATATTCCCCGCCGGTTTCGGAAATTTCGCTGATACGGTCGAACATCAGCATCGGAGGCAGCGGCAACTGGGCGTTACCGGGACCAAACATCTCGCCGCGGGCGCATGCCAGCAAATCTTCGTATTCGTAACCGCTGCGCCGATCGAGCATGGTGCCAGCCTTTTTTCAAAATCCTGGATGAAGCGTTTTCGAGCGAAATGGACCCGTTCCGGGCGGGAAGCGCGCCAATTATCGCAGATTGACACTGACGCCGCAGGTCAGGACCCCCTGCGGGAACCGGCGCTCGCCTTTGCCAAACTCACGTCCGGCAAGTCCGCGCGCTCTCTATCATAGGCCCCGCGGGTGGCAAAGCACCCCGCCGGGGCAAATAGCCGCTTCCCGTTTGCATCGGTGCTTAACCCTGGGCCTATTCTAGTTGCGAAAAACTTGCATCTACGCCGATTTCTTCTTATGTTCCGGCCAATAGTGCCTGGACAGCGTGCGGTGCCCGACGTGGAAATAAGCGACAAGGGTTTGATTTTGAACGAGGAAGCCGCCGGCTCCGTGCCCCATTCTGCGGGGCGCCAGCCGGCCTTGACCGGCTGCCCGTGGCACGACGTCAACGAAATGCTGCAGACCGCGGGCCTGCGCCCGACCCGCCAGCGCATGGCGCTCGGCTGGCTCCTGTTCGGCAAGGGCGCGCGCCACCTGACCGCGGAAATGCTCTACGAGGAAGCGACGCTGGCCAAGGTGCCGGTGTCGCTGGCGACCGTCTACAACACCCTCAACCAGCTGACCGATGCGGGCCTGCTGCGCCAGGTCAGCGTCGACGGCACCAAGACCTATTTCGACACCAACGTGTCGGCGCATCACCACTTCTATCTCGAAAACAACCATGAGCTGGTCGACATTCCGGACCCGCATCTGGTGTTGCAGAAAATGCCCGAGGTGCCCGAAGGCTACGAGATCGCCCGGGTCGACATGGTGGTGCGGTTGCGCAGGAAACGCTAGCCGGTCGTCGCCGCGAACGCGGGGACCCATAACCGCCGGTGCTAATTGTTTAGGGAAGACGTCAACCAGACTGCCCAACCGATACGCTGCGGCGTATGGGTCCCCGCGTTCGCGGGGACGACTTTGTGATCGCCTCTAAGCCGAAATCAGTCCACCTTCTCGTCGGCGTACACACCCCACAGCCGCTGCTGTTCGA
Organism: uncultured Alphaproteobacteria bacterium; assembly: GCA_963742085.1. Classification (GTDB taxonomy): domain Bacteria; phylum Pseudomonadota; class Alphaproteobacteria; order Rhizobiales; family Xanthobacteraceae; genus Bradyrhizobium. The sequence continues at coordinate 276,894 of CAVUKM010000016.1, forward strand.
TCCAGCCGTCGAAGCCGTTGCCGACGACGTGGCACCAGCCGGCCCCGCAGTGCTTGACCTGGGCCACGACGCCGGCCTGCAGGCGGGCGGTGACGGCGCTGGTCGCATCGGCGCGTTCGTAGAGCGCCGCGAGATCGTCCTTGCTCTTCATGGTGATGACGGCCGTGCGTCGACCCGACAAGAGCGAGTGATAGACCCAGCCTTCGGCGCCTTCGGAATCGCGAACCCGGCGCCAGTTCTCGAACTCGGCGGTGATCTCGACCGGCAGGCCCGAGCGGGTGTAGACCCAGGCGACGTCGTTGTCCTTGGTCGGGCCGGCACGGACGTTCACATGATCGGATTTGAGGCTGACGTAGCGTGGCACCGGCAAACCGCTTGAGGTGAGCGCCGAATCCTTTGCCGAAGATGGTGTGAAAGCGGATGCGCCCAGCGCGCAAGCTGCGAGTACCGCCACGGAACAAGAACGCCCCAACACCATCAACTCGTCTCCTGCCGAGAAATCAGCTCACTTCATTTCGAGCCGACACACTGCAACCACCGACCCCGAAAAAACCCCTGTGCCCCGCCCGGCTTCCCTCGGCCTGTGAATCCCGGTTCCTTCCGGGGTTCTTGTCTTGGCCCGGCCTTCTGCTAGAGAGGACGGAACATCAGTCGCCAGAGCCCGAAAGTCCCCCGCGGGAGGTCCAGCGGAGATTTCGGGGGAACCCTGGAGAGCCCAGAGCAAACGCCGGGGTCATGCGGCAGCGGCAGTGTCGAACAACCGGGTTAATGAGGTCTGAACGACCTCATGAGAGCAGCACATGTCAGTTAAGAAAAAGCCTCTCGTTGTCGTCACCCGCAAGCTGCCGGACTCGATCGAGACCCGCATGCGCGAGTTGTTCGACGCGCGGCTCAATCTTGACGATACGCCGCTGACGAAGGAGCAAATCGCGGAAGCGGTCCGCTCGGCCGATGTCCTGGTGCCGACCGTCACCGACGAGATCACCGAGGAGATTCTCAAACAGCCCGACTGCCGGCTGAAACTGATCGCCAATTTCGGCAACGGCGTCGACAATATCGATGTCCTCGCGGCGCACGCCCGCGGCATCACCGTGACCAACACGCCGAAGGTTCTGACCGAAGACACCGCCGACATGACCATGGCGCTGATTCTGGCGGTGCCGCGCCGGCTGATCGAGGGCGCCTCCATCCTGACCGAGGGCAAGAACTGGCCGGGCTGGTCGCCGACCTGGATGCTTGGCCACCGCATCGGAGGAAAACGGCTCGGTATCATCGGCATGGGCCGTATCGGCCAGGCGGTGGCGCGCCGGGCCCACGCCTTCGGCCTGCAGATCCACTACCACAACCGCCGCCCCGTCGCGCCGCGCATCGCCGAGGAACTGGCCGCGACCTATTGGGAAAGCCTCGACCAGATGCTGGCGCGGATGGACATCATCTCGGTGAACTGTCCGCACACGCCGGCAACCTTCCATCTGTTGTCGGCGCGGCGGCTGAAACTGATCCGCAAGGACGCCTATATCGTCAACACCGCGCGCGGCGAGGTGATCGACGAGGAGACCCTGACCAAGCTGATCGAAAGCGGCGAGATCGCCGGCGCCGGCCTCGACGTGTTCGAGCACGAGCCCGCGGTCAGCCCGAAGCTGGTTCGGCTGGCGAAGGCCGGCAAGGTGACGCTGCTGCCGCATATGGGCTCGGCGACCATCGAGGGCCGCGTCGAGATGGGCGAGAAGGTGATCATCAACATCCGCACCTTCCTCGACAATCACAAGCCGCCGGACCGCGTGCTGCCGAGCATGCTGTCGAGGGGAACGTCTCGGCCTTCAGCGGTGCCCGCTCAGATCCGTGATGACGAGCGCATCGCCATTGAGCGGATTTAGCGGATCGCGCGCATAGCGCAGGGTTTCGAACCGCATCGCGCGCGCATCCACCATCAACAGCCGCCCGACCAGGCCCTCGCCGAAGCCGACGATTTCCCGGATCGCCTCCAGCGCCATCATCGATCCCAGCACGCCGGCAAGCGCGCCCATCACGCCGGCCTCGGCGCAGGCCGGCACCGTGCCCGGTGGCGGCGGTTCCGGAAACAGGCAGCGGTAGGTCGGGTTATACTCGCCCTCGGCGTTTCTCTCATGCGCACGTATCGTGGTCAGCGACCCGTCGAACATGCCGAGCGCCGCCGTGATCAGGGGTTTGCCGGCAAGGAAACACGCATCCGAAACGAGGTAGCGGGTTTCGAAATTGTCGGATCCGTCCAGCACCAGATCGTAGCCGCCGATCAGTTCCATCGCGTTGTGGGCATTGATCCAGGTCGCATGCGCCGCAAAGCTGACATGGGGATTGAGGCCGGCAATGCGCTCCGCCGCGCTGTCGACCTTGCGCCGGCCGATATCCGGCGTGGCGTGAATGATCTGGCGCTGCAGGTTGGACAGCGAAACGACGTCGTCATCGACCACGCCGAGCGTGCCGACGCCGGCGGCGGCGAGATACATCAGCGCCGGTGCGCCGAGGCCGCCCGCTCCGATCACCAGTACGGAAGCTTCCTTCAATGCCGCCTGGCCGGGGCCGCCGACCTCGCGCAGCACGATATGGCGGGCGTAGCGTTCGATCTCGTCGGGACTCAGCATTTTACAAACTTGCCCCTTGGTCTTGCGGTCATTTACTGAACCCTCCGCCTGTTGTTGCCGACCAAGCAGATGTGTTTAATTGAGCCTACGTCAATGAACCCAGGCCTTGTCATGAGAAGACTTGTCATGAGATCGATGCTGACGGCAACATTGATATTCGTGGCCACGGGCGTCTCCGCCCAGGCCCAATTGACGCCGCCGTCCACGTTGGGCGCCAAGCCGAAGCCGGTCGCGACCGTCCCGATCCGGCCCGGCCTGCAAACCCCCGCCGATACCGCCAATGCGATGGCGCAGGCCGATCGGCTGGCGATCCAGTCGGACCTCGCCTGGGTTGGCCAGTACAACGGCGCCATAACGGGCGACGTCAGCGAGCGCATGGTGGAGGCGATCAAGGAGTATCAGAAGGCCGGGGGCGGCAAGGCCACCGGCGTGCTCAACGCAAAGGAGCGCAGCGTCCTGGCCGAGACCGCGCGGCGGCGCCAGGACAATGTCGGCTGGAAGATCGTGACCGAGGCCGGCACCGGGACGCGGCTTGGCATTCCCACCAAGCTGGTGCCGCAGCAATCCTCGGACGCCAGCGGCGCCAAATGGAGCTCTGCCACCGGCACCGTCCAGATCCAGCTTTCGCGGCGCAAGGAGGCAAACCCGACCACCGCGAAGCTCGCCGAACGGGAGAAAAAGGAGCCCGCCGGGCGCAATGTCGACTACACCGTGGTCAAGCCGGATTTCTTCGTGCTGTCAGGCCTGCAGGGCCTGAAGAAATTCTACGTGCGCGGCACCTTCAAGGGCGACGAGGTCCGCATCCTCACCATCCTCTACGATCAAGCCACCGAGAATACCGTCGAGCCGGTCGTGATCGCGATGTCGAGCGCGTTCAATCCATTTCCCGCAACCGCCGGCCCGCCGCCCCGCAAAACGGTCGAATACGGCACCGGCGTGGTCGTCAGCGATGACGGCGCGATCATCGCCGACCGCCAGGTCACCGACGGATGCCTCGCGATCGCGATTGCAGGCTTCGGCAACGCCGACCGCGTCGCCGAGGACAGGGATCACGATCTGGCGCTGCTGCGCATCTATGGCGCGCGCGGATTGAAACCACTGGCGCTAGGCGATGGCGCGGCCGGGACGAATGTCGAGCTGACCGGCATTTCCGATCCGCAAAACCAGGGCGGAGGTATGGCCGCAAGCAGCGCCAAGGCGCAGGTCGGGCAAATCGGCGGCGGCGGCGATCTCGCGCTGTCACCGGCGCCGGCGGTCGGCTTTTCCGGTTCTGCGGCACGCGATGGCGATGGCAAGTTTGCCGGAATTGCCTTGCTGAAGCCGGCCATGGTTGCGGGATCGGCGGCCGCAACGCCTCCGGCGCAAGCCGTGCTGGTGCCTGCGGATTCGGTGCGCGAGTTCCTGAAGGCCAATGGCGTGAGTGCGGCCGGCGGATCGCCGGATGCGAAGGCAGCCGTGGTTCGCGTGATCTGCGTCAGGAAGTGATCCGTCAACGCCGTCTCGCGATGACGCGTGAAGCGCTCCGGCGAAACGTCACAAGCCTCACTTCTGGCACTTCGGACACCAGAACGTCGAACGTCCGTTCTGGACGAACCGCCGCACGATCCCACGGCAACCCGCGGTCTGGCATTTCTCGCCCTCGCGATCGTAGACCTGAAAGGAGTGCTGGAAATAACCGAGCTCACCCGAGGTCTGGCGGTGATCCCGCAGCGATGAGCCGCCGGCCTTGATGGCCTGATTGAGGACGGCGTGGATCGCGTCAACCAGTCGGCTGGCGTGATCGGTCGGCTCGCCCCTTTTGGTGGCCAGTGTCGCGGCGAGTCTGCGCGGCGACAGATGCGCGCGAAACAGCGCCTCGCAGACATAGATATTGCCGAGCCCTGCGACCACGCGCTGGTCGAGCAGCGCCGCCTTCAGGCTGGTCTTCTTGCTGGCGCATGCGCGCGCCAGCAAGCTGGCGTCGAATTCATTGCCGAGCGGTTCGGGGCCGAGGCCACTGAGCAGCGGCTCGTCTTCGAGTCCGTTGCGCGCGATGATCTTCATGTAGCCGAACCGGCGCGGATCGTTGAAGACGATGGCCGCGCCTGAAGACATCTTGAACACGACGTGATCGTGGGCGCGATCCTCGCCCCTGGGGTGATGGAATTGACCCGGCGTTTTGTCGTCCCCGTGATCGAGGACGCGAAACGAACCGGACATGCCCAGATGCATCAAAAGCACGTCGCCGGAACCGAGGTCGGCCATCAGATATTTGGCGCGGCGGCCAAGACCGGTCACGGTCTGGCCTTCGAGGCGCGCGACGAAGTCCTTCTGGAACGGAAACCGCAGGTCCTTGCGCCGGACTTCCGCCGTCACAATCCTTAATCCCTCCATGGCCGGCTGCAGGCCGCGGCGGACGGTCTCGACTTCGGGTAATTCGGGCATCGGAGCATTCACCTTGAAAGGCTGACGTGATAGCGCCATTGCGGCGGGCACGCTATGGTCCGCGCCGGCGCCCCATTTTCCGAAGTTCGCAAGCCCTTGCAGCACCGTCGGACGAACTTCGGAAAGTGAAGCGCGCCAGCAAAATATACGATTCTGGTGCCGCTCTCCGATTTGAAGTTCCTGATAGAACCTGCCGCTGGCTGTGCAGGAGCTTCAAATCGGCGGCACTGGCGGAGACGACGCGATGGACCAACCGGACCAAACCACCCATTTCGGCTTCAGGGATGTCCCCCTGAGCGACAAGCAGACGCTGGTGAACGATGTGTTTCACAGCGTGGCCCAGCGCTACGACCTGATGAACGACTTGATGTCGGCGGGGCTGCATCGCGTCTGGAAAGACTTGATGATCAATGCGCTCAATCCGCCGCGCAGCGACAAGCCGTTTGCGCTGCTCGACGTCGCTGGCGGCACCGGCGACATCGCGTTCCGCGCCGCCGAGGCGGCGGGACCGGGCTTCAAGGCAACGGTATGCGACATCAATTTCGATATGCTCGCGGTCGGCCGCGAACGCGCGGCCGCGCGGCACCTCGACGATCGCGTGGCGTTCGTCGAAGGCAATGCCGAGGAGCTGGCGTTCCCCAGCCAGGGATTCGACGCCTACACCATTGCGTTCGGCATCCGTAATGTGCCGCGGATCGATCGCGCGTTGAGCGAGGCATATCGCGTGCTCAAGCCCGGCGGCCGGTTCCTCTGCCTGGAATTCTCCATCGTCGACGTCCCGGGACTTGACCGGATCTACGATCTGTTTTCGTTCAAGGTGATCCCGCCGCTCGGCCGCGCGGTGACCGGCGATGCCGAGTCCTATCAATATCTCGTGGAATCGATCCGCAAATTTCCGAAGCCCGGCACTTTTGCCGAGATGATCGGCGCCGCCGGCTTTTCCCGCGTCAGCTGGCAAAGCTTTTCGGGCGGCATCGTGGCATTGCATTCGGGCTGGCGTTTGTGATTTCCGCAATTACCCACATCGCGCGGCTCGCCCGCGCCGGTTTCGTGTTCGCGCGCGAAGGCGTTTTCGGCGTCGTCGATCCCTCACTGGTGCCGCCGCCCGGGCAACTGGCGCTGCGCCTGGCACGGATCATCGAGCGGCCCGGCGCGAAGTCCGGCCCGCGGCTGTCGCGGGCGCTGACGCGGCTGGGTCCTGCCTATCTCAAGCTCGGACAGTTTCTCGCCACGCGGCCCGACGTGGTCGGCGTCATGATGGCGCGCGATCTGGAAAGCCTGCAGGACCGGCTGCCGCCGTTTTCGCAGGCCGAGGCCGAGGCCGTCATCGCGACATCGCTGGAACGGCCGGTGGCACAGGCGTTTGCGCGCCTCGGGCCGGCGGTTGCCGCCGCCTCGATCGCTCAGGTTCATCGCGGCGAAACCGAGCGGGACGGCGTGCGCAATTCGGTTGCCGTGAAGGTGCTGCGGCCCAATGTGGCCGCGCGCTTCCGCCGCGACCTCGCGGATTTCTTCTTTGTCGCGCACCAGGCCGAGATTTATTCGGCGGAAGCGCGGCGGCTGCGGCTGGTCGAGGTCATCAACACCATGTCGCGCTCGGTCGCGATGGAGATGGACCTGCGGCTGGAGGCGGCCGCGCTGTCGGAAATGGCGGAGAATACCCGCGACGATCCCGACTTTCGCGTGCCCACGGTCGACTGGGACCGTACCACGCACAATGTGCTGACCATGGAATGGATCGACGGCATCGCGCTCTCCGATCATGCCCGGCTCGAGCAATCGCAGGTCGATCTGCCCGACCTCGGGCGCAAGGTGATCCAGAGTTTCCTGCGCCACGCGCTGCGCGACGGCTTCTTTCACGCCGACATGCACCCCGGCAATCTGTTCCTCGACAACGCCGGCCGGCTGGTCGCGGTCGACTTCGGCATCATGGGCCGGCTCGGCCCGAAGGAGCGGCGCTTTCTCGCCGAGATTCTTCTGGGTTTCATCACCCGCAACTATCGCCGCGTCGCCGAGGTGCATTTCGAGGCGGGTTATGTCCCGGCGCACCACTCGGTGGAGAATTTCGCGCAGGCGATCCGCGCCATCGGTGAGCCGATCCATAACCGCACCGCCGAAGAAATCTCGATGGCGAAGCTGCTGACGCTGCTGCTGGAGGTCACCGGCCTGTTCGACATGCGGACCCGCCCCGAATTGATCCTGCTGCAAAAAACCATGGTGGTGGTGGAAGGCGTCGCCCGCGGCTTCGATCCCAAGCTCGACATCTGGAAGGTCGCCGATCCCGTGGTTCGCGAATGGATCGAGCGCAATCTCGGACCGGCGGGGCGCATCGAGGGGGCGATGTCCGGCGCCGGAGAACTGGGCCGCGTGGTGGCCAGCCTGCCCACCATCGCCACGCGCGCCGTGGCGGTGCTTGAGCAATTGGAAACCATGACCCGGGAGGGCCTGACGCTGTCGCCGGAGACCATCGCGGCGATGGGGCGGGCCGAGGGCCGCAAGAGCCGCTGGCGCGCTTTGGCGCTCTGGATCATTGCGCTGACCTTCATCGGGATCCTGTTCGCCATCCGGCAGCTATGATTGCATTGCAATCAATACTTTGATAGCATTGCTATCATTTTTGGCAGATCCGCCCATGGCCAGCCTGACGATTCGAAAGCTCGACGACGCCATCCGGGACGCGCTGCGGCTGCGTGCCGCCCGCAACGGCCGCTCGGTCGAGGACGAGGTCAGGGTGATCCTGCGCGACGCCTCGCGGCATAGCCCTTCATTGGCCGTCCCCGCTGCCCCGGCGACGGCCCGGCATCGATCCGGACAGCCGGCTCCCGGCGTGGCCGCCGGCCTTTCGCGCGTCACCCTGATCATCGGCGGCGGCATCGCCGCCTACAAGGCGCTGGACCTGATCCGGCGGCTCAAGGAACGGCATATTCACGTTCGCTGCGTCCTGACGAGGGCTGCGCAACACTTCGTCACGCCGCTGACGGCGAGCGCCCTTTCAAACGAGCGCTGTTACACCGATCTGTTCGATCCCGAGAGCGAGTTCGATGCCGGCCACATCCGCCTGGCGCGCGACTGCGACCTGATCGTGGTGGCGCCGGCGACCGCGGACCTGATGGCGAAGATGGCGCACGGTGCCGCCGATGATCTCGCAACCGCCATCCTGCTCGCAGCAAGCGCGCCGATCCTGCTGGCGCCGGCAATGAACCCGCTGATGTGGAACAATGCCGCCACACGGCGCAATGTCGCTCTGCTTGCGCGCGACGGCGTCGCGATGATCGGGCCCAATGCCGGCGAGATGGCGGAAGCCGGCGAGGCCGGCATCGGCCGGATGGCGGAGCCTGTGGAAATAGCCGCCGCCGCCGAACGCTTGTTGCGGCCGCCGCAACCCCGGCCGCTGGCCGGCCGGCGCGTGCTGATTACCGCGGGGCCGACCCACGAAGCGATCGATCCGGTGCGCTACATTGCCAACCGCTCCTCGGGAAAACAGGGTTATGCTGTCGCCGCGGCGGCACAGGCCGCCGGCGCCGAAGTCACCCTGATCTCGGGCCCGGTCGAACTCGGCGATCCACCCGGCGTCTCGGTGACGCATGTGGAATCGGCGCGTGAAATGCTACGCCAGGTCGAAGCCGCCCTTCCGGCGGATATCGCGATCTTCGCCGCCGCCGTCGCCGATTGGCGCGTCGCCAATGAAGGGCCGCAGAAACTGAAAAAGACGCCGGCGGGCATGCCGCCGCTGCAGCTCGTGGAAAATCCGGATATCCTGGCCACGATCTCGAAACTGAGGGACAAACGGCCACCGCTGGTCATCGGCTTTGCCGCAGAGACGGAGAATCTGATCGAGAACGCCAGGACAAAACTCGCCCGCAAGGGCTGCGACTGGATCGTCGCCAATGATGTCTCGCCAGAGACGGGGGTGATGGGTGGTGATCGCAACACCATCCACTTGCTGACCCGGGACAGCCATGGAAGCGACACCGACATCAACGTCAATTCCTGGCCGGTGATGACGAAAGAGGAAGTCGCCAGCGCGCTGGTGGCGCGCATTGCAGAGGCCCTAGCGAAGAGGAACCGATCTTGAATACCAGCATCAAAATCGACATCCGGCAATTGCCGCACGGCGAGGGCCTCGCATTGCCCGCCTATCACAGCGCGCACGCCGCCGGGCTCGACCTGCTTGCCGCGATCCCCGAGGGCGCGTCGATGGTGCTCGCTCCCGGCGAGCACGCGCTCGTCCCCACCGGACTGACGATCGCGCTGCCTCCGGGTTACGAGGCGCAAGTCCGTCCGCGCTCCGGGCTTGCGGCAAGGCATGGCGTCACCGTGCTGAACGCGCCTGGGACCGTCGACGCGGATTATCGCGGCGAAATCGGCGTGCTCCTGATCAACCATGGCGATACGCCGTTTCCGATCCGGCGTGGCGAGCGTATCGCGCAGATGGTGATCGCTGCGGTGGTCCGCGCCGAGTTCAGCCCGGTGGCGGCGCTTTCCGCGACCGACCGCGGCGGCGGCGGGTTCGGCTCGACCGGGCGCTAACCCCGTGCACAAAAAGACGGATTCATTTTCGTAATATTCGCCCGAGAGCGACTTAGTCCCGCATTTTTTTGCGATGCGATTCGCGTTCACGGTCTGGACTCTTACCCGCTGACTCCCGTTGGGGATATTGTCATTCGATTCGCGCACGGCGGGGGATCGCCGGGCGTAAAGGCGTGCGGTTTGGGGCAAACCATGTCGGGCGTGATCGCGGCGATGCGTCGGACCCTGCTGTCGTGCACTTCACTGGCGCGCCACGGCCTGACTTCCCTTGGAACTTCCCTTGGAACCGCCGCGCTGTTCTCGATCCAACCGGCCCATGCCGGCGATCTGCCGCTGCTGCGCGCCGTCCCCACCCTCGTCGATCTGAACCAGCAGGAGATCGCCGTTCTGACGACGGCGCTGTCGCTGCTCGGCTTTTCGGTCGTCGCCGCTATCCTGCTCATGGGTACGCGGGTCCGCGCGGCAAGAAGCGAAGCGCGGCTGCGCAGCGAAATTCAGAGCCTGCAAGGGGAGGCCGACCGCTTTCGCGCCCTGCTGTTTGCCGAACCCCAGATTCTGATTGCCTGGGCCGCCGGCGACAACCATCCGCAAATCAGCGGCGATACCTCGATTCTGGTGTCGCAGGAATCGCCGCAGCGCATCCTTGCATTCGGAACCTGGCTGCCGCCGGAACTGGCGCTGCAGATGGATCACGCGGTCGACGCCTTGCGCGAATCCGGCGAGAGCTTCCTGCTCAATCTGACCGCTTCGAACGGCCATGCCGTCGAGGCCATGGGCCGCGCCATTGGCGGCCAGGCCATCGTGCGGATACGGGAACTTTCCGGGTTACGCCGGGAACTGGCCGAGACGAACCTCCGCCACAAGGCGCTATTGGAAGAGACCGGGATGCTGCGCGGTTTCGCGGCCGCAGCGCCCTGGCCGATTTGGACCAAACGCGCCAATGGCGGCCTGCTCTATGCCAACGCCGCCTATGCCCGGGCGACCGAGGCCGCCGGCGTCGCGGATGCGATCGATCGCAACCTGGAACTGCTCGACAGCGCCGACCGCGGCGATATGGACCGCGCCCTGAACGATGCGGCGGCCTATGCCGCACGACTCCCGATCGTGGTCGGCGGCGAGCGGCGCTTCTACGACGTGCATGCGCTCAATGTCGGCGACGGCAGCGTCGGCATCGCCATCGACGCCTCCGAGGCCACCGCGCTGAGCGCGGCGCTGGTACGGATGGCGGAGGCCCATCGCCGCACGCTCGATCAACTCTCCTCCGGCGTGGCCGTGTTCAACGGCCAGCGGCGGCTGGCGTTCTACAACGATTCCTATCGCCGCCTGTGGGACCTGGACCGCGCCTTTCTCGACAGCAATCCCGACGATTCGAGCGTGCTCGACCGGCTGCGCGCTGCGCGCAAACTTCCCGAGCAGCCGGATTTCCGGGCCTGGAAGGCCAGGCTGCACGAGGCTTACCGCGCCGTCGAGCCCGAAAAGGATACCTGGTATCTGCCCGACGGCCGCGCCCTGAGCGTCGTCACCACGCCAAATCCGGAAGGCGGCGTCACCTATCTGTTCGACGACGTCACCGAAAGCCTGGACCTGGCGCGCAGGTTCGACGGCCTGATCCGCGTCCAGCGGGAAACGCTCGACAATCTCGCCGAGGCGGTTGCGGTGTTCGGCAGCAATGGCCGCGCGCAGCTCTTCAATCCGGCCTTCGCCAGGATGTGGAAACTGTCGCCGGAGGCGCTGCGGGAGCAGCCGCATATCGAGACCGTGGAAGCCTGGTGCAAGCCGCTGTTCGACGATGCGGCGACGTGGCGCACGATCCGCGAAGCGATCACCAGAATCGAGAACCGGGTCGAGGTGCCGCTGAAGCTGGAGCGCAAGGACGGCAGCGTGCTGGACTGCATGACCATGCCGCTGCCCGACGGCGCCACCATGCTGACATTGCAGGACATTACCGATACGGAAAACGTCGAGCGCGCGCTGCGCGAGCGCAACGAGGCACTGGAGACGGCCGACCAGATGAAGGTCGATTTCGTCCACCACGTCTCCTACGAATTGCGCTCGCCCCTGACCACCATCATCGGATTCGCGCATCTGCTGAACGATCCGACCACCGGTCCGCTGGTGCCCAAGCAGGCCGAGTATCTCAATTACATTACGACCTCGACCAACTCGTTGTTCGCCCTCATCAACAATATTCTCGATCTCGCCACCATCGACGCCGGCGCGATGACGCTCGAACTCGGCCCGGTCGACATTCGCAAGACGATCGACAACGCGGCGGAAGGAATCCAGGACCGGCTCGCCCGCGACCGCATCGAACTCAAGGTCGAGGTTGACCGGAACATCGGGACTTTCGTTGCCGATGGCAGCCGCGTGGTGCAGGTGCTGTACAATCTCCTGGCCAATGCCGTCGGATTTTCGCCCCAGGACAGCACGATCACGCTGAGCGCCAGGCGCACCGAGCACAATGTGGTGTTTGCCGTTACCGATCGCGGTCCCGGCATTCCACCCGACGTCAAGGACAAGGTGTTCGACTGGTTCGAGAGTCATTCCAACGGCTCGCGTCACCGCGGCGCCGGGCTCGGTCTGCCGCTGGTGAAATCCTTCGTCGAGCTGCACGGGGGCAGGGTGCGCGTCGATTCGATCGTCGGCAGGGGAACGACCGTCACCTGCGACTTTCCGGTCGATCAGGCGGCGCATCGCAACGCCGCGGAATGACCGGCCTCACGACATTCTCGCTTGCGCTTGCGAACGAGACGGCGACCGCAAATCTGATGGCCGACCTCGCGCTCCTGATCGGCCCCGGCGATGTCATTACCCTTTCGGGCGATCTCGGCGCCGGCAAGACCGCCGCGGCGCGCGCCTTGATCCGCTATCTCGCCGGCGACGATTCGGTCGAGGTTCCAAGCCCGACCTTCACGCTTGCCCAAAGCTACGATCTGCCGGCCTTTCCGCTGATCCATGCGGATCTCTACCGCATCAACGACGCCGCGGAGCTGGAAGAGATCGGCTTGTCGCCTTTGCCGGAAGGCACCGTGGCGCTGATCGAATGGCCCGAGCGCGCCCCCGCCGCGCTCCCGCAGGACCGGATAGACATTGCGCTGAACCATCGTCCGGCGCTGGGATCGACAGCCCGCGCCGCTGAAATCACCGGCCACGGAAAAGCTGCTGCGCAAGTCGTCCGGCTGATGGCGCTGCGGCAATTTCTCACCGGAGCCGGTTTCACCGACGCCAGGCGCCAGCGCATGGCCGGCGATGCGTCGATACGTTCCTATGCGCGGCTGATCCGCGACGATGGCGTCGTCATTCTGATGAACTCGCCGCGACGCCCCGACGGGCCGGCGATCTATGACGGCAAGAGCTACAGCGCGGCGGTGCACCTGGCCGAGGACGTCAAGCCGTTCGTCGCCATCGCCAACGGCCTGCGCGAGCGCGGCTTCTCGGCGCCGGCGATCCATCACGCCGACCTCGATGAGGGATTCCTGATCACCGAGGATTTCGGCAGCGAGGGCTTTATCGAGGGCGACCCACCGCGGCCGATCACCGAGCGCTATGAATCCGCTGTCGACATGCTGGCGGCCTTGCACCATCAAACGCTGCCCGAAATCCTGCCGCTGGCGCCGCAGATCACCTACGCCATCCCGACCTTCGACATCGACGCCATGCAGGTCGAGATCGGATTGATGCTCGAATGGTATCTGCCGGACCGCGACGCCGTACCGACCGACGATATAGGCGCCGAGTTCGTCGCGCAGTGGCGCGATTTGCTGGCCAAGCCGGCCGCGGCGCCCAAAACCTGGGTGCTGCGCGACTTTCATTCCCCCAATCTGATCTGGCTCGGCGAACGATCGGGGATATCGAGAGTAGGCATCATCGACTTCCAGGATGCCGTGCTGGGCCCCGCCGCCTATGACCTCGTCTCGCTGCTGCAGGATGCGCGGATCGACGTGCCCGAAGCGCTCGAGCTTGCGCTGCTGACGCGCTACATCAAGGCACGGAATGCCGCGGATGGCGCGTTCGACCCGGCTGGTTTCGCCGAGATCTATGCGATCATGTCGGCGCAGCGCAACACGCGGCTGCTCGGGACCTTTGCGCGGCTCAACCGGCGCGACGGCAAGCCGCAATATCTGCGCCATCAGCCGCGAATCTGGACCTATCTGACGCGCTCGCTGGCGCACCCGGCGCTGTCAGGCATTCGAAACTGGTATTCCGCCAACGTGCCTCCGCCGGGCCCGTAATTTACCGGTTGTTAGCCGCCTTCCCTTTAATCTGATGCCGACCCCTGCCCCGGAGCAGGGCGACGGCTTGAGGCGGAGCTAAAGCATGGCTGTGTCAGAACGGCGCAAGGGCGAGCGCGTCATATTCGAGCGCGGAATCGCCGCGCATATGATGGGCATCGACGGCACGTGGCGACGCGATTGCACCATGGAAGACATTTCGGAAACCGGCGCCAAACTCACCATCGAGGGCTCTGTCGAAGGGTTGCACCTGAAGGAATTCTTCCTGCTGCTGTCGTCGACCGGCCTTGCCTACCGGCGCTGCGAACTGGCCTGGGTCAATGGCGACCAGATCGGCGTCAACTTCCTTAAAACGGGCGACAAGAAGAAAAAGGCGACGCGTCGCGCGGCTGCCGAGACTTGAGCCCGGTTTATTGCCCGTCTTACCACCGTCATGTCGGACGACTATGGCGGTCACCCAATGGTGTGCCCCCGGCCTCGCCATGGTATGATTTGCGTGTTTTTGATAACCCGCGCGTGGTCTGATCGCAGGACCAGTCGCCACGCTTGTGAAATATGCCGGGTACAACGGTTCGAGAAACGTCTGAAATGCCGGTCAACCCCACCAAAGCCATGGTTCTCGCCGCCGGATTAGGCCTGCGCATGCGTCCCCTGACGGAGCGGATGCCAAAGCCGCTGGTGCAGGTGGCCGGCCGCGCCTTGCTCGATCATGTGCTCGACAAGCTCGGCGACGCCGGCGTGAGCGAAGCCATTGTCAATGTCCACTATCTGCCCGACCAGATCATCGATCACGTCGCGGCGCGCACCAGGCCGCGCGTGACCATCTCCGATGAGCGCGACCAGGTGCTTGGCACCGGCGGCGGCGTCGTCAAGGCGTTGCCGCTGCTTGGCGGGGCTCCGTTCTTCCTTGTCAATGCGGATACGATGTGGATCGATGGCGTGCGGCCAAACCTCGCCCGGCTCGCCGAAGCGTTTGATCCCGCGCGAATGGATATTCTGCTGCTGATGGCACCGACCACCAGCAGCATCGGTTACGACGGAAGGGGCGATTATGCGATGCTGCCCGACGGCGCGCTGCGCAAGCGCAGGGAGCTCCAGGTCGTTCCGTTCGTCTACGCGGGTGCGGCGATCATCTCGCCATCCGTGTTCGCCGCCGCGCCGGGCGGCGAATTTTCGCTGACCCGGATGTTCGATTCCGCCAACGAGCGGGAGCGGTTGTTCGGCCTGCGGCTGGACGGCGTGTGGATGCATGTCGGAACACCCGACGCGGTACAGGCGGCCGAAGAGGCGTTTCTCGAAAGCGTGGCTTAAACTTTACGTCATTCCGGAATGGTCCGCAGGACCATGTCCGGAATCTCGAGATTCCCCGATGTGCAATTGCACATCTGAGGCTCACGCTGGCGCGCGCCCCGGAATGACGGTGCGGGAAGAGCCCCTCCCTCCACATTGCCGCCCATGCCATGATGCCGCCCGATCGCGAATCAGGAAGCCCATGCGCGTTTTCAACGTTCCAGCATCAGCGCCGTTCTTGCGCACCGTCATCGCCGCGTTGGTCGACGGCAGGCTGGTCGACGGCTTTGAGGCCCGCGCGCATCCCGAACGACTGGCGCAGGCGACGCTCTATCTCCCGACCCGCCGCGCGGGGCGCATGGTGCGGGAGATCTTTCTCGACGAGCTGGGTACCGATGCCGTGCTGCTGCCCCGCATCGTCGCGCTCGGCGACATCGACGAGGACGAGCTGGCCTTTGCGGAACAGCCCGAGTCCTACGGCGGAACCGCCTCGCTCGACATTCCGCCAAGGCTCGGCGAACTCGATCGCCGGCTGACACTCGCCAATCTCGTCGCGGCGTGGGCGAAACGTCCGGTATTGGCGCCGCAAGTGGTCGGCGGCCCGGCTTCGACGCTGGCGCTGGCCGGTGATCTGGCGCGCCTGATGGACGATATGGTCACCCGTGGCGTCGGGTGGGATGCACTGAACGGGCTCGTGCCCGATCAGCTCGACAAGTATTGGCAGTACTCGCTCGAATTCCTGCAGATTGCGCGACAGGCCTGGCCGGCTCACCTCCAGGAGATCCGGAAAATCGAACCGGCGGCGCGGCGCGATCTCCTGATCGAAGCGGAAGCCAAGCGCCTGACCGCTCATCACGGCGGTCCGGTGATCGCGGCGGGCTCGACCGGATCGATGCCGGCGACTGCCAGGTTCCTGCACGCCATTGCCTCACTTCCGCAAGGCGCGGTCGTTCTGCCGGGGCTGGACACCGATCTCGACGACGAGGCCTGGCAGATCATCGGCGGTATCCGCGACGCGCAAGGCAAATTCACGACGCCGCCGGCGTCAAATCATCCGCAATACGCGATGCACGCGCTGCTGCATCGGCTTGGGATCAAGCGCGGCGACGTCGAGATGTTGGGGAAGCCGGCGGCGCAGGGCCGCGAGGTCCTCGTTTCCGAGGCGATGCGGCCCTCAAACGCAACCGCGCAATGGCAGCGGCGGCTGGCCGAGCCCGAGATCGCCGGGAAGATCGCGCTCGGCATGACAAATCTTGCGGTGATCGCGGCGGATAATTCCGAGAGCGAAGCGCTCGCGATCGCGATCGCGATGCGCGAGGCGTTGCATCTCAACAAGTCAGCGGCGCTGGTGACGCCGGATCGCGCGCTGGCGCGACGTGTGATCGCGGCTCTTGGTCGCTGGAAGCTTGCTTTCGACGATTCCGGCGGCGACGCGCTGACCGACACGCCGGCGGGGATTTTCGCGCGGCTCGTGGCGGAAGCGGGGGCAAGACAGCTTGAGCCGCCGACGCTGCTGGCGTTGCTGAAACATCCGCTATGCCGGCTGGGCGACGCGCAAGGCGCCTTCAGGAAGGCCGCCGAAGTGCTCGAACTCGCGCTGCTGCGCGGCACGCGGCCGCAGGCGGGAAGCCGCGGACTGGCGGAGGAACTTGATCGCTTCCGCCTTGAGCTGAAAAACTTGCGGGCGGGCACGACCTCCTCGCTGCATCGCTCCGAGCCGCGGACCAGGCTGACCGGCGAAGAACTCGACGGCGCGCATCGGCTGATCGTCCGGTTGCAGAGCGCGCTCGCCCCGCTCGAAAACCTCAATCCGTCGAAGCCTGGCGATTTTGCCGAATTTGCCGAGTGCCATCGCAACGCGCTGATCGAACTGTCGCGCGATGAGCATGGCGTCGCGTTGGTGTTCGAGGGCCCGCAAGGCAAGGCGCTTGCCTCGGCGTTCGATGACCTGCTCGGCCGGGGCTCGCCGAGCGGCCTGATGGTCCAGCTGGCGGACTACCCGGAGGTTTTTCAGACCGCCTTTGCCGACCGCATGGTGCGGCGACCGGAGGGAGCGAACGTTCATCTGAAAATATATGGCCCGCTGGAGGCGCGGCTGACGCAATCCGATCGTGTCATTATCGGCGGCCTGGTCGAAGGGGTCTGGCCGCCGGCGCCGCGGATCGACCCGTGGCTGAGCCGGCCCATGCGCCACCAGCTCGGCCTCGATTTGCCGGAGCGGCGCATCGGCCTCTCCGCGCACGACTTCGCTCAATTGCTCGGCGCCGATGAAGTCATCCTCAGCCACGCCACGAAGGTCGGCGGCGCGCCGGCCGTGGCGTCGCGCTTCCTGCACCGGCTGGAAGCGGTCGCAGGCCTGGAACGCTGGAACGCTGCGACGTCGGCAGGCGCGAAATATGTCCGCTTCGCGGCTCAACTCGATAATCCCGACAAGGTCGAACCTGTCCCGCAACCCGCGCCAAGACCGCCGCGCTCGGTGCGGCCGCTGAAATTATCGGTGACCGCGATCGAGGACTGGCTGCGCGATCCCTATACGATTTACGCGAAGTTTATCTTGCGGCTTGACCCGCTCGATCCGGTCGACATGCCGCTGTCGGCCGCCGACCGCGGTTCGGCGATCCACGATGCGCTCGGCAAGTTTACCCAAACCTTCGCCACGACACTTCCCGACGATCCCGCGGGCGCCTTGCGCGGCATCGGCCAAAAATATTTCGCGCCGCTGATGGAGCGGCCGGAGGCCCGCGCATTGTGGTGGCCGCGCTTCCTGCGCATCGCGGCATGGTTCTCCGACTGGGAGATCGCGCGACGCGGCAATCTCACCGGAATCGAGGCCGAGATCAGCGGCGAAATTCCGATTCCGCTCGACAATGCGCGCACCTTCATGCTGTCGGCGCGTGCCGACCGGATCGAACGGCGCCGCGACGGCACGTTTGCGATCCTCGACTACAAGACCGGGCAGCCCCCGACCGCCAAACAGGTACGGATGGGGTTGTCGCCGCAGCTCACGCTGGAGGCGGCGATCTTGAGGGAAGGCGGCTTTGCCGGCATCCCGGCGGGCGCTTCCGTGAGCGAGCTGATTTATGTCCGGCTGAGCGGCAACAATCCGCCCGGCGAGCAAAAGTCACTGGAGCTGAAGATCAACAAGGGCGACACACCGCAGCCGCCCGATGCCGCCGCCGCCGAGGCGCGCGCCAAGCTGGAGGCGCTGATCCGCGCCTTTGAAGACGAAAGCCAGGCCTACACCTCGCTCAATCTGTCGATGTGGGCCAATCGGTACGGCAGTTACGACGATCTCGCCCGCATCAAGGAATGGTCGGCGGCCGGCGGCCTGGGATTGGAGGAATGGTGAAGGCGCCGCGCCAGATACCCGACACGGTACGCGCCACGCAGGCACGCGCTTCGGATCCTGCGGCTTCGGCGTTCGTCTCGGCCAACGCCGGCTCCGGCAAGACCCATGTGCTGGTGCAGCGGGTGATCCGCCTGTTGCTCGACGACGTGCCGCCTGAAAAAATCCTGTGCGTCACCTTCACCAAGGCAGCCGCGGCCAATATGGCAGAGCGGGTGTTTTCCACCCTCGGCCATTGGGTGACGCTCGATGACAAGGCGCTCGACGCCGCCATTGCCGAGGTCGGGATAGCCCATCCCGACGCGACGCTGCGAAAGACCGCCCGCAAGCTGTTCGCCTGCGCGCTGGAGACGCCCGGCGGGTTGAAGGTGCAGACCATCCACGCGCTGTGCACCCGGCTGCTGCAGCAATTCCCGTTCGAGGCCAACGTGCCGGCGCGCTTTGCCGTGCTCGATGAGCGCGACCAGAATGAAATGATGGAGCGCGCCAATCTGAAGGTGCTGCTCGACGCCTCCCGCGATCCCGACAGCGCGACAGGCCGCGCGCTCAATATGGCGATGGCGAGCGCCGCCGACGTCACCTTCAAGGAGGTGGTGCGCGAGGCATGCCTCAGCCGCGATCACTTCATGGCGTGGACGGACGCCGCCGGCGGCGCCGATGCCGCAGCGGCGCAGATGGCAGCGACGCTTGGCGTTGCCGCCGGCGACCGCATTGAGGACGTCGAACGCGAAATTGTCGACGGGCCATATGTTCCGCGGTCGCGGTGGGAAGAGATCGCGCTCGTGCTGGATACCGGCAACAAGTCTGATTCCGACCAGGCGGACCGGCTTCGCGAGGCGCTTGCCTTTACCGGCGCCGCGCAGGTGGACGAATATCTCGGCGTGTTCCTCACCGATGAGCGCGCGCCGCGCAAGACGGTGCTGACGAAGAAGTTCTGCGACAACAACCGGGCGATCGCGCACCTGTTCGAACAGGAAGGTCTGCGCATCGGCCCCTTGATCGAGCGGCGCCGCGCGGTGACGGTCCGGGATCGGACGAAGGCGCTGCTGCACATCGCGACCGCGGCGGCCGCGAATTACCGGCGCGAGAAGCAGGAGCGCGGCCTGCTCGACTACGACGATCTGATCGACAAGACGCTGGAAATGCTGGACCGCGTTTCCTCCGGCTGGGTGCATTACAAGCTCGACCGCGGCGTCGACCATGTGCTGATCGACGAGGCGCAGGACACCAGCCCCCGGCAATGGGACATCATCGCCCATATGATCTCGGAATTCACCGCCGGCGAAGGCGCGCGCGGCGACGTCACCCGCACCATCTTCGCGGTTGGCGACGAGAAACAGTCGATCTTCTCGTTCCAGGGCGCGGCCCCGCATGAATTCGACACCCGACGCAGGTCGCTGGAAAGCAAATTCAGAAATGCCGGACTGAAATTCGATCCGGTATCCTTCACCTACTCGTTCCGCTCGGGCGCGGCGATCCTGCAATCGGTCGACCAGGTCTTTCGCGACGAGACCATCTATCGCAGCATTCACTCCCTTGAGACCGGATACCCCGTCCACCACCCGCTCGCCGATGCCGGGCCGAGCCAGATCGATCTCTGGGAATTGCAGCTGCCGGACGGAAGGCAGGACATCGAGGGCTGGCGCGCGCCTTTCGATGCGGTGTCGGTGACGTCTCCCGAAGTCCGGCTTGCCAGACGCATCCAGGCCGAGATCAGATCATTGGTCGAGGGCGGCACGATGACCGGCAGGACCGGCGATCGCCGCCCGCTTCGTTACGGCGACATGCTGGTGCTGGTGCGGCGGCGCGGCAACGCCTTCGACGCGGTGATCCAGGCGCTGAAGCATGCCAACATTCCTGTCGCCGGCGCCGACCGGCTGAAATTGACCGAGCACATCGCGATCATCGATTTGATGAACCTCGCCGACGCGTTGCTGTTGCCGCAGGACGATCTGGCGCTGGCGGTGGCGTTGAAGAGCCCGCTGTTCGGCCTCGACGAGGACGACCTGTTCAAACTGGCGTGGCAGCGCCGGGGATCGTTGCGCGACGCCTTGCGCCTTCATGCTGCCAGTGACGAAAAACTCAGGACCGCCTTGGGACGGCTGGAAGCGTGCGCGGACCACGCCATCCGCGACACGCCGTTTGCCTTCTATGCCTGGTTGCTTGGCGGCGATGGCGGCAGGAAGCGCATTCTGCGGCGGCTCGGACATGAGGCCAGCGACGCGCTCGATGAATTTCTCGAACTCGCTTTGGGCTATGAGCGGAAAGCACCCGCTTCCCTGCAAGGCTTCATGGCCTGGCTGCGCACGGCCGACCTCGAGGTGAAGCGCGACATGGAGATTTCGCGCGATGAGGTCCGCGTGATGACCGTGCACGGCGCCAAGGGGCTGGAAGCGCCTGTCGTCTTTCTGGTGGATACCACCTCCTCGCCGTCGGATACCCAACGGTTGAGGCTCATCCATCTGCCGCCGGACAATGCGGCGCCGCACCAGCCGGGGGTCGTGGTCTGGGCCGGCAGGAAGGCCGACGATCCGCTTCCCGTCGCGGCGGGCCGCGCTTTGATGCTTGGCGAAACCGAGGACGAATATCGACGCCTGCTTTATGTGGCGATGACGCGCGCGGCCGACCGCCTGATCGTCGGCGGCTGCATGCCGGGCAACATGAATACGGTGCGCAAATTCTCCTGGTACGATCTGATCGTCACAGGTCTTGAAAACTCCGGGCTGCACCTGCAAACGCTCGAGACACCGGACGGCGTGGTGAAGCGCTACGCGCGGCCTGAGGATGCCGCCACCGCCATGGGCACTGCCGCGACAACGGCGAACGCCCCGATCGCGCTGCCATCATGGCTGTCCACGCCGGCCCCGCCGGAGGCCGCCGCCGATATCTTCCTGCGCCCCTCGGACCCTGCCGAGGATGAAGGCCGCGGCTTCCGCACCGGCGAGTCTGTTCGGACGCGCGCGGCTGCCTTGCGCCGGGGCACGCTGGTGCACCGGCTGCTGCAATCCCTGCCTGATGTCGCAACCGGGCGGCGACACGAATCGGCGCTGAACTTTCTCGCCCGCAATGCCGGCGATTGGGACGACGGCGAGCGCGATGCGATCGCCGGCAGAATTTTGACCTTGATCGCGGATGCGCGCTTCGCACCGGTTTTCGGCGCCGGCAGCCGCGCCGAGGTCTCGATCGTCGGCCGCCTGGAGCGGCCGGGGCGGATACCCGCGCTGGTTTCCGGGCAAATCGACCGGCTGGTGGTCACCGGAAGCGAGGTGCTGATCGTGGATTTCAAGACCAATCATGCCCCGCCGGTCTCCGCCGCCGAGGCCCCCTCGGCCTATGTCCGCCAACTCGCACTTTATCGTGCGGTATTGCAGAAGCTTTATCCCCAATTGCCGGTGCGCACAGCGTTACTTTGGACCGAAACGCCTGAAATGATGGAGATTTCTCCTCCCGCGCTGGACGCCGAACTGGCATCCATTGTGCGCGGGGAGGTCCGAGCTTGACCCGGCAACGGCGCGTTCATAGGTTTGATAGCATCATCCAGGCGGCGATTCCCGAGAGCCGCATTTATCCCAAACTGAACGAGGTATCCCAATGGCCGTTGGCAAGGTTTCTGACGCCGATTTCGAGGCCCAAGTGCTACAGGCAACCGGCCCGGTCGTGGTCGATTTCTGGGCCGAATGGTGCGGCCCCTGCCGCATGATCGCACCCGCGCTCGACGAGATTTCCGGCGCCATGGGCGACAAGGTCAAGATCGTGAAGCTGAACGTCGACGAGAGCCCGAAGACGGCCTCGAAATACGGCGTGATGTCGATCCCGACCCTGATGATCTTCAAGGGCGGCGAGATGGCGTCGCGCCAGGTCGGCGCCGCGCCGAAGGCGAAGCTGCAGCAGTGGATCACGGCTGCGGTCTGATCGCTTCCCGCGGTGACTTGGTTCGAACGGCCGGCGCAAGCCGGCCGTTTGCGTTTGGGCTGCGTCGGCCTTCTGCCAACACCGGCTATCCCGGCGGCGTGCCGTTGGCCGACAGCACGTGGCCGGCGAGGTACAGCGAACCCGTGATCAGGATGCGCGGCGGCACTTCATAGGCGAGGCGTGCCAGCGAACGCAGCGCCGCTTCGACACTGGCCGCGCTCTCCACGCGCATGCCGAGTGCGCGCGCGGCGTCGGCCAGCCGGTCCGGCGGCATGGCGTTGTCGCGACCCGGTATCTGAACCGCAATGATATGACGCGTGAGGCCTGCGAAGTTGGCGAGAAACGCGCTCCCATCCTTGTTCGCCAACATGCCGACGATGACCACGAGCGGACGCGACACCCGCTCTTCGAGATCGCCGAGCGCCGCCGCCACAACGCGCCCGCCTTCGGCGTTGTGACCGCCGTCGAGCCAGACTTCACATCCCGGCGGCCCCAGATCCACCAGCGCGCCCGACGCCAGGCGCTGCATCCGCGCCGGCCATTCGGCGTTGACGATGCCGGATTCGAACGCGGATGGTTCGATCCTGAATGCGTCAAGCGCGCGCAGCGTCGCGATCGCAAGGCCGGCATTGTCGAATTGATGACGGCCGAACAGTTTTGGCGCCGCCAGATCCATCAGGCCACGATCGTCCTGATAGACCAGTCGGCCGCGCTCGACGCTGACGTGCCACTCCTGACCTGCCGTATATAGCGGCGCACGAAGGCGCCTGGCGTGCTGTTCGATCACGGCGATCGCCTCGGGCGCTTGCTCGGCGCAAATCACCGGCACGTCGCGTTTGATGATGCCGGCCTTTTCACGGGCTATCCCCATCAGGGTGCCCCCGAGAAATTCGGTGTGATCCATGCTGACCGGCGCGATCACGCTCGCCAGCGGCTTGTCGATCACGTTGGTGGCATCCAGCCGGCCGCCGAGACCGACTTCCAGCAGCACCGCGTCCGCGGGATGCCGCGCGAACAGGTAAAATGCCGCAGCGGTTTCGATTTCAAACAGGGTGATCGGCTCACCGGCGTTGGCGCGTTCGCAATGCTCGAGGGCGCTGCGCAACTCGTCGTCGCCAACCAGAATCCCGCCGCCGGCACGACCGAGCCGGTAACATTCGTTGATCCGAACCAGCGAGGGCGAGGTGTAGACGTGAACGCGCAAGCCCGCGGCTTCCAGGATCGCGCGCAAATAGGCGATCGTGGAGCCCTTGCCGTTGGTGCCGGCGACGTGAATGACCGGCGGCAATCTGCGTTCGGGGTGATCGAGCCGTTCCAGCAGCCGGTGCATTCGCGGCAGGCCGAGATCGATACGCGCTGGATGCAGGGCGGACAACCGCGCGACCAATTCGCCGAGCGGCGGCTGTTTGGCGGCAGAGGCGTTCACGCGTGGGGCGCTGCCGGCGCCGTCTCCGCAGCCGATGCGATCGAGGCCGGAACAGGTGCGGGCTTCGGCGCGGTTTCCATCCCGGGCGATTTCGTCAGCAATCGGCAGAGCCGCGCCAGCGTCGGGCGCAGGTCGTGGCGATGCACGACCATGTCGACCATTCCGTGATCCTTCAGGTATTCGGCACGTTGAAATCCGTCCGGCAATTTCTCGCGGATGGTCTGCTCGATCACGCGCGCGCCGGCAAAGCCGATCAGCGCGCCGGGCTCGGCGATCTGCACGTCGCCGAGCATGGCGTAGGAGGCGGTGACGCCGCCGGTGGTCGGGTTGGTCAGCACGACGATATAGGGCAGTTTCGCCTCGCGCAGCATCTGCACGCCCACGGTCGTCCGCGGCATCTGCATCAGCGACAAAATGCCTTCCTGCATGCGGGCGCCGCCGGAAGCCGCGAATACGATGAACGGCGATCTCTTTTCGACCGCGAGTTCAAGCCCGCGCACGATGGCCTCACCCGCCGCCATGCCGAGCGAGCCGCCCATGAAATCGAAATCCTGCACCGCGACCACGACGGCGGCGCCTTCAAGCTTGCCGTAGCCGACCTTGATGGCGTCGTTCAGCCCGGTCCTGGCACGCGCGTCCTTGACGCGATCGGAATATTTACGTTCGTCGCGGAATTTCAGGGGATCCGCGGTGACCTCGGGCAGAGCCACGTCGAACCAGGTCTCGTTGTCGAAGATCGATTTCAACCGCGCCACCGCGCCCATGCGCATGTGGTAATTCGAGTCGGGAATGACGAACTGATTGGCCTCGACGTCCTTGTAGAATACGAGCTGCCCCGAATCGGGGCACTTGATCCACAAATTCTCCGGCGTCTCGCGGCGCAGGATATTGCGTATTTTCGGCCGGACGACGTTGGTGAGCCAATTCATGTTTCGCTCCGAATTGCCAGCGTTGGATATATGGCGTTCCCGGGGGTGCCCGGCAAGCCGCCGCCTGGCGGGCTGTCTCCCCCCGCAATCATGGCTTATTCCGCGGCCTGCCTGGCCCCCCGCACACCCTGTGCCAGCGAGGCCGCAAGGTCCGCGACCGCATCGACGGTGCTTGCCGTCGCCCGGCCGCCGGAATCAAGGCTGCCGCGCAAGGCATCGACCAGCGCGGTGCCGACCACCGCGCCGTCGGCATTCTCTGCGATCGCGCGCGCGGCTTCCGGGGTGCGGATGCCGAAGCCGACACAGACGGGCAGTTTCGTATGCCGCTTGATGCGGGCGACCGCCTGGCCGACCACGCTTGAATCGGCGCTTGCGCTGCCGGTGATGCCGGTGATGGAGACGTAATAGACAAAACCGGACGTGTTGGAGAGCACCGCGGGCAGGCGCTTGTCGTCGGTGGTCGGCGTCGCCAGCCGGATGAAGTTCAGCCCGGCCTTCAGCGCCGGCAGGCACAATTCGGTATCTTCCTCCGGCGGCAGGTCGACAATGATCAGGCCGTCGACGCCTGCGGATTTTGCGTCGACGAGAAATTTATCGACCCCGTAGATGTAGATCGGATTGTAGTAACCCATCAGCACCAGCGGCGTGGCGTTATCGCCCTTGCGAAACTCGCGGAGCATCGCCAGCGTTTTTTTCAAGGTCATGCCGGCCTTCAGCGCGCGCAGGCCCGCCGCCTGAATCGCCGGACCATCCGCCATCGGATCGGTAAAGGGCATGCCGATCTCGATGATGTCGCTGCCTGCCTTCGGCAGCGCCTTGATGATGTCGAGCGAGGTCGCGGGATCGGGATCGCCGGCCATCACGAAGGTGATGAAGGCAGAACGGCCTTCCTTCTTCAGCTGAGCGAAGCGCGCGTCGATGCGGGTGGTCACTTCTTCTTCCCTCGCAATATCTCCGCCACCTGCGGAATGTCCTTGTCGCCACGGCCGGAGAGGTTGACCACCATCAGATGATCCTTCGGCCGCTCCGGCGCGAGCTCCATCACTTTCGCGATGGCGTGCGCCGGCTCGAGCGCCGGGATAATGCCTTCCAGCCTCGAGAGCAGCTGGAACGCGGCCAGCGCCTCGTCGTCGGTCGCGGAGAGATATTTCACCCGGCCGGTTTCGTGCAGCCATGAATGTTCCGGCCCGATGCCGGGATAGTCCAGCCCGGCCGAAATCGAATGCGCGTCCTGGATCTGGCCGTCGTCGTCCATCAGCAGATAGGTTCGGTTGCCATGCAGCACGCCTGGCCGGCCGCCGGCGATCGAGGCGGCGTGCAATTGCGTGAGCCCGTGGCCGGCCGCTTCAACGCCGAAGATCTCGACAGAGGGTTCGTCGAGGAAGGGGTGAAACAGGCCCATCGCGTTGGAGCCGCCGCCGATGCAGGCGATCAGCGAGTCCGGCAGCCGGCCTTCGGCTTCCTGCATCTGCGCCCGGGTCTCGATGCCGATCACCGACTGGAAGTCGCGCACCATCATCGGATAGGGATGCGGGCCCGCCACCGTGCCGATGCAGTAAAACGTGTTGTGCACGTTGGTGACCCAGTCGCGCAGCGCGTCGTTCATCGCGTCCTTCAGCGTGCGCGAGCCCGATTGCACCGGGATCACCCTGGCGCCCAGCATTTCCATGCGGATGACGTTGGGCTGCTGCCGCTCGACGTCGACCGCCCCCATATAGACGACGCATTCGAGCCCGAACCGCGCGCACAGCGTCGCGGTGGCGACGCCATGCTGGCCGGCGCCGGTCTCGGCGATGATGCGCTTCTTGCCCATGCGTCGCGCCACCATGATCTGGCCGAGCACATTGTTGACCTTGTGCGAGCCGGTGTGATTGAGCTCCTCGCGCTTGAAATAGATCTTTGCGCCGCCAAGGTGCTCGGTCAGCCGCTCGGCGAAATACAGCGCCGACGGGCGGCCGACATAGTGCTTGAGGTAGCCGTTCATTTCGGCCTGGAACGCCGGATCGGCCTTGGCATCGGCGTAGGCCTTCTCCAGATCGAGGATCAGCGGCATCAGCGTTTCGGCGACGAAACGTCCGCCGAAAATGCCGAAATGCCCGCGCTCGTCGGGACCGCTCCGGTAGGAATTGGGCAGGGCCTTGTTCATCGAACCATCAACTCTTCGGTTGCGCGCGCGGCGCGAATAAAGGCGCGGATCATCTCGGGGTCCTTGATGCCCGGGGCGCGTTCCACGCCGGAAGAAACGTCGACGCCACCGGCCCGCGTCACGCGAAGTGCCTCCGCGACATTGCCGGCATGGAGGCCGCCCGAGACCATGAACGGCAGCCCAAGATCGAGATTTTCAAGGACGTGCCAGTCGAACACCGCGCCGAGACCGCCGGGACGGGTGGCCTCCCTGGGCGCGCGGGCATCGAACAGGATGCGATCGGCGACGGCGGCATAGCCGGCCAGGCCTGCGAGATCGGCCGCGGTCGCCACCGCGATCGCCTTCATCACCGGCAAGCCGAATTTCTGCTTGATGTCGCGCAGCCGCGCCACGGTCTCGCTGCCATGCAGCTGCAGGATATCGGGCTGCAATGCTTCGACGATGTTGGCGAGCGTCGCATCGTCGGCATCGACCGTAAGGGCCACCTTCGAGGCGCGGCGTCCGGCCTGCTTGCCGAGCTCGCGCGCCGCCTCGAGGTTGAGATGGCGCGGCGACGGGGGGAAGAAAACGAACCCCACCATGTCCGCGCCGGCCTCCAGCGCGACGTCAAGCGTCTCGCGCGTGGACAGGCCGCAAATTTTGACGATCAGGGACATGTTTCAGGGGCACGGGTTGGAGGTACCGCGACAGGGCCAAATGGACCTTTGCGCTTTGGCGCGGGTTCTACAACGTCGCGCCCTGCTTGTCTCGCCCGGCAGCCCCATATCCGCCTCCCCGCGGCGGGCCGGGCAGGCGCTGCGGATCCGGCCATGAGGGCATCGTGGCGCCGGCGCGCAGATCGGCCAGTTGCGCCCGCATTTGCCGCGCATCGGCCTCGTGCCGGCGCGCCGCGCGCCGCCAGTGGCGCTGCCGGAACCAGGTCGCCATGCCGCCCGCCAGCACGCCTGCGATCGCGACCGCGATGATGACGACGAACAGCGGCAGCGTGAACCCGACCGAGGGGTCGCTCGAATTGAACGGATCGAATGACACCGTTACCGCATGACGATTGGCGACCGCGAACACGACAAAAATCAGGCCCAGAGGGATCAAAACCAAAGCCGTGAGAAACTTGCGCATGACCCTCTCTCGCGTTGAAAGGAGAACGGGATCAGCTTCAGGTGCCGGCGTCCGGTCCCCCGCCCTCGCGGTTCAGCCGTTCGCGCATTTCCTTGCCGGTCTTGAAAAACGGCACGCTCTTCTGATCCACCGGCACGTGTGCGCCGGTGCGCGGATTGCGGCCGGCACGGGCCGGGCGGTGCTTCACGGAAAATGCGCCGAACCCACGCAGTTCGACCCTATCGCCCCGCGCCAAAGCCGCGACGATCTCATCGAGGATCGCGTTTACAATGTTCTCGACATCCCGCTGATAGAGATGCGGGTTGTGCTCGGCGATACGCTGAACGAGTTCGGATTTGATCATCGAGACGGGGGCCCGGAAAGCTACGGTTATGCATTTCCGTGAAAATGGCTTGGACTGTCAAGACGCTAAATGAAAATGGCGGACGCGAAAACGCGTGACAAACCCCCAGATTGGGTGTTGCGACGGTGCCCACAACCGGGGCGGGCGGCGCAACAAACCGGGCTTCCGGCTCAATCGGGCCCCGCCGGGCGCCACAACGCCAGCATGCCGTCGAGCCCCAGATGATCGACGGCCTGCGCCATGCCCGTCTGCTCGATCTGCCGCGCAATCGCGCCCAGGCCGAGCGCGTCGAGCGTCACCGCGGCCGCCGCACGCAGGAAAGTCAGGTCGCCGAAACGCGGCGACAATTTATAATCGCGCACCGGCAAATCGGCCTTGACGCCTTTCTGGGCCACCAGCCATGCCACCGCGGCTTTCTCGTCGCCGAGCTGATCAATCAGCTTGAGCTCGACCGCCTGACGGCCGGTGAAAACCCGTCCGTCGGCGACCTTTTCGAGCAGCCCGTCGTCCATGCCGCGGCGTTCCTTTACGAGACCCCGGAACCAGGCGTAGGAATCCTTCACCAGCGAATCGAGCGCGGCACGCGCTTCCGGACTGGTGGGCTCGAAGCCATTTGGCGCGGCCTTCAGCGGCGAAGACTTCACTTCTTCGACCTTGACGCCGACGGTTTTCAGCAATTCGGTAAAATTCGGAAACTGGAACAGAACGCCGATCGATCCGACCAGCGAGCTCTGCTGAGCCACGATATGATCGGCGGCGATGGCGGTGATGTAGCCACCCGAGGCTGCCAGTCCCTCGACCACCACGACCATGGGCTTCTTCGCCTTCAGCCGCATCAAGGCGTCATACAGCTGTTCGGAGCCGGCGGTGGTGCCGCCCGGCGAATTGATGTGAACGACGACCGCCGCGGCACGCGATTTCTCCAGCCGCTCCAGCGCCTCGACGCGATCGGCGTCGCTGCGGATCAGGCCATCGATATGGATGCGGGCGATCGAGCCCGACGTCGTCAACGCTCCGCGTCCGCCCGGTGTCGCGATCACGCCGACGGTGACGATCGCTGCGATCGCAACCAACGCCGCGGTCACGCGCCAGAACGTCAGCTTGCGCCGTATCCTGCGGCGGTCGACGATGACATCTGAGTCGAGCGACATCGAAATCTCTCCCGGAAATGGCCCTTGAGGGGCTGCACGGTATTCTTCCGCTCACCCCTAATATCCCGTGCCCTGATTACATCAATTGCGACGTAATATGAAGAAAACAAGGCCCGGCGGCCTCCTCCCGCAAGGGGGAGAGGAAGAATAAAAAAGGCCCCGGTCGAAACCGGGGCCCGTTTGGCTGGGGCAAGAAGGCCGATGGGCCTACTTGTCGGTGCGCTGCTTGAGCGCGGTGCCGAGAATGTCGCCGAGCGTCGCGCCCGAATCGGAGGAGCCATACTGCGCGATGGCTTCCTTCTCTTCAGCGACTTCCAGCGCCTTGATCGAGACCTGCACCTTGCGGGCCTTCTTGTCGAACTGGATCACCCGCGCATCGACCTTTTCGCCGACCGCGAAACGCTCGGCGCGCTGATCGTTGCGGTCACGGGCGAGTTCGGACCGCTTGATGAAGGTGGTGAAGTCGGTACCGGCGATCTTCACCTCGATGCCGCTTTCCTTCACCTCGAGCACTTCGCAGGTCACGACGGCGCCCTTCTTGACGTCGCCCGGTTCTGCGAACGGATCGCCTTCGAGCTGCTTGACGCCGAGCGAGATGCGCTCCTTCTCGACATCGACATCGAGCACCACGGCCTTGACCATGTCGCCCTTCTTGAAGTTGTCGATCACCTGCTCGCCCGGAAGCTTCCAGTCGAGATCGGACAGATGGACCATGCCGTCGACATCGCCATCGAGCCCGAGGAACAGGCCGAACTCGGTCTTGTTCTTGACCTCGCCCTCGACCGTGGAGCCGACCGGGAATTTCTCGACGAACACTTCCCAGGGATTGCGCATGGTCTGCTTGAGGCCGAGCGAAATCCGGCGCTTGACCGAATCGACCTCGAGAACCTGCACTTCGACTTCCTGCGAGGTCGAGACGATCTTGCCGGGGTGCATGTTCTTCTTGGTCCACGACATCTCCGAGACGTGGATCAGGCCTTCGATGCCCGGCTCCAGTTCGACGAACGCGCCGTAGTCGGTGATGTTGGTGACGCGGCCGGTGAAGCGGGCGTTGAGCGGATACTTCGCCTCGATGCCCTGCCACGGGTCGTCCAGCAACTGCTTCATGCCGAGCGAGATGCGGTGGGTCTCGTGGTTGATCTTGATGATCTTGACCTTCACGGTCTGGCCGATGGTCAAAACCTCGGTCGGGTGATTGACCCGGCGCCAGGCGATATCGGTGACGTGCAACAGGCCGTCGATGCCGCCGAGATCGACGAACGCACCGTAATCGGTGATGTTCTTGACGACGCCGTCGATGACCTGACCCTCTTCGAGGTTCTGCACCAGTTCCTGGCGCTGCTCGGCGCGGGTCTCTTCCAGAACCGTGCGGCGCGACACCACGATGTTGCCGCGGCGGCGATCCATCTTGAGGATCTGGAACGGCTGCGAATTGTTCATCAGCGGCGCGACGTCGCGGATCGGACGGATATCGACCTGCGAACGCGGCAGGAAGGCTACCGCGCCGTCAAGATCGACGGTGAAACCGCCCTTGACCTGGTTGAAGATGACGCCGTGGACCTTCTCGTTGTTGTTGAAGGCCTTCTCGAGCTTGCCCCAGCTTTCCTCGCGGCGCGCCTTGTCGCGCGACAGCACGGCCTCGCCGAGCGCATTCTCGATGCGGTCGAGAAACACCTCGACCTCGTCACCGACCTTGAGATCGCTTTCGCGGCCGGGCCCGGCGAATTCACGCAGCGCCACGCGGCCTTCGGTCTTCAGGCCGACGTCGATGACGGCCATGTCTTTCTCAATCGCAACAACCTTGCCCTTGATGACGGAGCTTTCCTGCAGGTTGCCGCCGGCGAAGGACTCGTCGAGCATGGCGGCAAAATCGTCACGGGTAGGATTATAGGAACTAGCAGTCGAAGCCATTTGATCTCCAGATGCGGGGTCTTGCCGGCCATTCGGGTTAAAGGGCGCACCGGACGTGAAGGGCCAGAGTTCCGCAAACTCTAACGACCGCCTCGCAGGAAATCGCGACAGCGGGCCGGCAGCTTGCCTGCACGTTCGATACGTTGATGGCGCGCATTCCGCAAAAGCGGATACCGGTTTTGCGAAAGAATGCGCGTGACTTGATGCCCGGACCCTGAACGAGGCAATCGACCTCGGGATATCGATGTTCAAGACCTGGAGCGGGCTTTCCTCCAAATGACGGCAGGGGTTCAAACCCGCTGCCGGCCCGCTCGGACGGCCTCGACAATGTCGATGGCGGCCCGGACGCCGCCTTCTATATCCAAATGGGAGTTATCGAGCAAGTAAGCATCTGCGGCCGGTTTTAGGGGTGCCACGGGCCGGTTTTGGTCGCGTTCGTCGCGCTTGAGGATATCCGCCAGCACGGCGGCCTCGTCGGCATCCTCCCCCCGCGCCCGCGCTTCCAGGGTCCGGCGGCGAGCGCGCACTTTTGGGTCGGCCACGACGAAGATTTTGACGTCGGCGTGGGGACAGATCACGGTTCCGATGTCGCGGCCATCCAGCACCGCGCCCGGCGGATCGGCGGCGAATTGCCGCTGAAAGTTCAACAACACCTCCCGCACCTTCGGGATCGCCGACACCACCGAGGCGGCATCGCCGACCGCCTGGGTCTTCAAGGCGGGATTGCCGAACTTTTCGGGATCGAGTTCGAGGGCCGCGGAGACCGCCAGCATCTCGTTGGTCAGGTCGGCACCGGCGTCCAGCAGCGCCTTGGCGACCGCCCGGTAGATCACGCCGGTATCAAGATGACGAAAGCCATAGTGCTTGGCGAGCCGCTTGCCCAGCGTGCCCTTGCCCGACGCGGCCGGTCCGTCGATGGCGATGATCATGAAAACTCCGCCCCCATTGCGCGCATCATCGGGATGAAATCCGGAAAAGAGGTGGCGATGAAGGCGGTGTCATCGACCCTGACCGGCTTGTCGGCGGCAAGACCCATCACCAGCGCGGACATCGCGATGCGATGATCCATGTGGGTGGCGACAAGGCCGTCGCCGGGAACATGACCCTTGCCTTCGACGATCAGATCGTCGCCCGATATCTCGGCCTTGACGCCATTGACGCGCAGCATGGCGGCGGTGGCCTCCAGCCGGTCGGATTCCTTGACCCGCAATTCCTGCAGGCCGCGCATGATGGTGGTGCCTTCGGCAAAGCCGGCTGCCACCGCCAGCACCAGATATTCATCGATCATCGAGGGCGCGCGCTCGGGCGGCACCTCGACGCCGCGCAGTTTTGACGCGCGCACCCGAAGCTGGGCCATCGGTTCCCCGGCGTCGGTGCGAACATTGCTTTCCTCGATCGAGCCGCCCATCTCGCGCAATGTCGTGAACAGCCCGGTGCGCAGCGGATTGGTCATGACATCGGACAGCACCAGGTCCGAGCCTTCGACGATCAGCGCGGCCACGATCGGAAACGCCGCCGATGACGGATCGGCTGGCACCACGACCCCGGCGCCATGCAATTCGGGCTGACCTGTCAGCACGATTTTGCGGCCGTGGCTGCCCTCCGGCATCGAGGTGATCTGCGCTCCGAAATGCCGCAGCATCAGTTCGGTATGGTCGCGGCTGGCCTCGGTTTCAACGACGGTGGTGACCCCCGGTGCGGCCAGCCCCGCCAGCAGCACCGCGGATTTGATCTGGGCCGAGGCCACGGGCGTGCGGTAGAGGATCGGCAGCGGATCGCGCGCGCCGGAAAGCGTCAGCGGCAGCCGGCCGCCCTGCCCGCTCGCGCCGACCCGCGCACCCATCAATTCCAGGGGGTCGAGCACCCTGCGCATCGGCCTGGAGCGCAGCGACGCGTCGCCGTCGAAGACCGCCGTAATCGGGCAACCGGCGACCGCGCCCATCACCAACCGGCAGCCGGTTCCGGAATTGCCGAAATCGAGTGGCGCATCCGGCTGGGCAAACCCGCTCACGCCCACACCGCGCACCGACCAGGCAAAATCGCCGGTCCGCTCTACCTGGGCACCCAAAGCCCGCATGGCTTTGGCGGTGTTCAGCACGTCTTCGCCCTCGAGCAGTCCCGATATCCGGGTTTCGCCGACCGCCAGCGCGCCCAAAATCAGGGCCCGGTGGGAAATCGACTTGTCACCGGGGACGCGGACCTTCCCGGTCAGGGGGCCGCTCGAACGGGCCTCAAGCGGTTTGGGCTGGTCAGATTGGGTCAAGATTGTGTCCTCTGCGCGCGGCAGGTATCACATGGGGCGCACCGCGTCACGCGGCCACCCATCTTCCGTAAAGCACTATTGACAGCGGCGTCCCAACTAGCCAAGTGAAGCACCGTTTTTCGAAAAATTCCCAGGATCCCCACCGTGGCCAAATCCGATCTCGGAACCAAACGCATTTGCCCGACGACGGGTAAGAAATTCTACGACCTGAACAAGAACCCGGTGATCTCGCCCTATACCGGCGAGGTGGTGCCGATCGCGCCGGTTCCGCCGCCCCGGACCCGCGCCGATGCCGCCGCGCGCGCCAGCGCTGCCGCGGCCGCTTCCGCCGCCGAAGCAACGCCGGAGCCGGTCGAGGCCGAAGAGTTGGTGCCGCTCGAGGAAGCCGACGCCGAGGAGAACACCGGCAAGGTCAAGGCCGTCGTTCCCGAATCGGAAGACGATATCGAGATCGATGAAACCATCGAAGGCGACGATGACGATGATTCCACCTTCATCGCCGACGAGGAGGAAGGCGACGAGGACGTGACCGATATCATCGGCGACGTCGGCGGCGACGAGGAGACTTGAGATCAGCCCTGAACTGTGTTCAGGGTTTTGGCCGACGCGTCGCCCAAGGCGCGTGGGGAGCATGATCCGGACCCGGAGGGCCGCGCCAGCGCAAGGCGGCAACCGGTTTTCTGAAGGATTATGCCCAGGCGATAGAGTTAAGGGGCCATAGCTCAGCTGGGAGAGCGCTTGCATGGCATGCAAGAGGTCGGCGGTTCGATCCCGCCTGGCTCCACCAGCCTTCGCAGGCTTCGCCGGCTTCGGATCGGCAGGCCCGCTCATAGCGAAGGCTGCCACGCCGCAGGGCGGCGGGTTCGACAAACCCGGCGACGGCCGAGGTTTCCCATCCTTCCAAGTTCAGGCTTTGGCCGTTGAAGACCTGTGTTGGGTTCAGCGACGAAGGGCGCGCTTTGCCTTCGCGAAAATATCTGAAGTCCGGTTCCGGCCGCGCATTTGCGGAGATGCGGCTCTGATGATTTAAACGCCCGACGACAGTTTCCTTCACACCCTTCGCAAGAAATCACCAATGACGACTGAAACGGCCCCCGGCGCGATGACCGGACTGCGCGTGATCGATCTCACGCGCGTTCTCGGCGGACCCTACTGCACGCAAATCCTCGCCGACCATGGCGCCAGCGTGATCAAGGTCGAACCGCCGGCGGGCGACGAGGTGCGCGACTGGGGACCGCCGTTCCACGACGATGACGCGGCCTACTTCGTCGGCATCAACCGCAACAAGCGCTCGATCGGGCTCGACCTCGCCTCCGAGGACGGCCGCGACGTGCTGATGAAAATGCTCGAGGGCGCCGACGTCCTGATCGAGAATTTCAAGCCCGGCACGCTCGACAAATGGGGCATCGGCAACGACGTCCTGCGCGCGAAATTTCCAGGGCTGGTTCACTGCCGCATCTCGGGCTTCGGCGCCGATGGTCCGCGCGGCGGCAATCCCGGCTATGACGCGATCATTCAGGCCATGACCGGAATGATCGCCGCGACCGGCTCGCCGCAATCGGGCCCGACGCGGATCGGCGTTCCGCTGGTCGATATCACCACCGGGCTTTACGCCGCGATCGGCATCCTGATGGCGCTGTCGGAACGGCAGAGATCGGGGCTCGGACAGTTTCTCGAAACCACGCTGTACGAAACCGGGCTTGCGATCATGCATCCGCACGCCGCGAATTACTTCATGCACGGCAGGCCACCGCAGCTCACCGGCAATGAACATCCCAACCTCGTGCCCTATGCGATCTTCCCGACGCGGACCGACAATATCTTCATCGGCGTCGGCAATGACGGGACCTTCCGCAAGCTCTGCAAGGAGATCGGCAGGGCCGAACTTGGTACCGATCCGCGCTTTGCGCGCAACAAGGACCGCATCGCCAATCGCGAAGCCTTGCGCACCGAGCTCGCCGCCGTGTTCAGTCAGCACGACGCCGGGCCGCTGTGCGATCGCCTGCTTGCCGCGGGCCTGCCGGCCGGCCCGGTGCAGTCGATCGACCAGGCCCTGACCAGCCCCCACACGATTCATCGCGGCGATGTCATCGAGAAGGATTGGTACAAGGGGGTCGCGTCGCCGATCCGCCTTGAACGCAGCAAGCCAAGCTTGCGCAGCCTGCCGCCCAAATTCAGTCAACACACGACCGAGGTTCTGAAGGAATTCGGATATTCCGGAGACGAGATCGACAGGTTGATCGCCGAGGGGGTTGTCTGCGGCAGCGAACGCCGGCGCTAAGGCGTTTTCAGGCGATGTGGAATTCCGGTTCGCGTGAAGGAAACACCCCCAAGCCGGGAAACCGAAGCATCGCGGCCCGCCGCGTCAACGCGCCGCAGCATTCCCCGGCGAGCTCCCCAGCGAACCGCGCGGGGGCATTTTGGGGGTGCTTGAACACCCCTGAATTATGCCCATATTGGTGAGTGATCGGAGGGCCAAACGGCCACCTGATCGCAAGGGGCGCCGCAAGGGCCCTGAAATTCCAAAGTCGCTTCGAGAGGACTTTGTAAACTATGTCTCGTGTTCCTTCGTTATCCAGTCCGTTCCTGCTGGGATTCGACGAAATTGAGCGTGCGCTTGATCGCGTCGTCAAAGGCGCCGACGGTTATCCTCCTTACAACATCGAGCGCTGCGACCGCGCCAACGGCCAGCCCGAACGGCTGCGCATCACGCTCGCGGTGGCGGGATTTACCCGCGACCAACTCGATGTAACCATTGAGGAAAACCAGCTCGTAATCCGGGGCCGCCAGCAGGACGACAAGGCCCGGCAGTACATCCATCGCGGCATTGCCGCGCGCCACTTCCAGCGCACATTCGTGCTGGCGGAGGGGATGCTGGTGCTGGGCGCGGATCTGAAAAACGGGCTGTTGTCGATCGATCTCGCCCGGCCTGAGCCGGAAAAGGTCGTTAAGACAATTGCTATCAATGAACACGAATAATGGAACGAGTAGCGGACTCGACCGCTTAGGCTCAGAAGGAGTCGAGACCATGACTGAAGGTAATGTTGCGTTGGAACCTCGCGTCTCGCTGGAGGCGCTGGCCCATCTTGGTGAAGGCCATATCGCCTATGTGAAGCAGGTCCGTTCCGAGGACGTGCCTGTGCTGTTTCCCGAGGCGCCGAAGGTCGCGCCCGGACTGAAACTGTTTGCGCTTCATGCCGCCGACGGGACGCCGATCATGCTGACCGATTCGCGCGAAGCGGCGATCGCCAACGCCTGGAGCAACGAGCTGCAGGCTGTCAGCGTTCACTGACGTGAACCTCGCTGACGCAAAGCTCGCAGCGCCGGCACGAGCGCGTGTTCGTTTCACCGACGCCGGCGTGGCTAATTGATGGGGTCATACGCGGGCCTGGCCCGCGTATTCATCGATCCATCAAACCCCGTAACAGTTGATTTCCAAAGCAGGGAAGGCCGCCGGTTCGCGCGCGGCCGTGAAAACCGCTGGCTTTACGCCGCGCTTGCCGGCGGCAGCGCCAGCACCGAATAGATCGCCGGCGCATCGCGCGAGGCGCGCAGCTTCTTGGCGACATCCTGGTCGCGCAACAGCCGCGCGATTCGCGCCAGCGCCTTCAGGTGATCGGCGCCCGCGCCTTCCGGCGCCAGCAGCAGGAACACCAGATCGACCGGCTGGCCGTCCATCGCCTCGAAATCGATCGGGCGCTCGAGACGGGCAAACAGGCCGAACAGCCTTTCCAGCTTGGGAAGCTTGCCATGCGGGATGGCGACGCCGTAGCCGACCGCGGTGGTTCCGAGCTTTTCCCGCTGCAGGAGAACCTCAAAGATCGCGCGCTCGTTCTGCCCGGTCAGGCTGGCAGCCCGCGCCGCCAGTTCCTGCAGCGCCTGCTTCTTGCTGTTGACTTTCAAAGCCGGGAGAATCGCCTCGGGTGCGACCAGATCGGTAATCGTCATTGGGCGTTCCGAGGTAAATTAGACCGTCAGGTTGCGAAACAGGGTTCAGCGGGCGGCATCAAGAAGATGGGCGGGAACGGCGATCGACCGCCCGGGTCCTAATTGGGGGGCTTCTACTCCAACGCAAGAGCGGTGCCAACACCCGCAAAGTTATTCCCGGCCCCCATCGTTAAGGGCGCGGACCATAGGGAGGGTCCCCGCGGGCGTCAATGCCGATCGGCGGCATCAAGCCCATTGGTTTTTGATCGTATCCGAACCGAAGCTGTAATCTGTTGTTTTGACGCGTTTTCTTCACGCGAACCCGGTCTCCGCGTCGCCCGAAAACGCTCTACCCCCCGGAATTAACCACAGGGGGATCAATCCAGCCGACATTGCCGTCCGGGCGGCGGTAAATGATGTTCACCCGGCCGCTTGAACCGTGCTGGAACACCAGGCAAGCGGCACCGGTCAAATCAAGTTCCATGACCGCTTCGCTGACGGAAAGCCGCTTCAGCGACGTGGTCGCTTCGGCAATGATGACCGGGCTATAGCCGGTAACCTCATCGTCACTTTCCGCCGGGGGTTCCAGGACATAGCTGCGCGTGTCCAGCGTCTGGGTGGCCATGCCCGAAAGCGCCTCGGACGCCGCGTAGGCCTTGCGCGCCGAGCGATCCTTCAGCCGGCTCTTGTAGCGGCGCAGCCGCTTTTCGATCATCAGCAACGCCTGGTCGGCGCTGGCATAGGCATCGGCGGCATTGGAATCCGCCTCGAGCGTAATTCCGGAATCCAGATGCAACGAGCAGTCGGTGCGGAAGCCGAAGCCATCCTTGCTCAGCGTGATGTGGCCTGAATAATTGCCGTCGAAATATTTGCGCAGCACTTCCTCGGTGCGCTCGCTGACCCGCCCGCGCAACGCATCACCGACGCTGATGCTTTTTCCCGAGATCCGGAGAGTCATTTTGGTGCCTCGCTTCTTGAGCGGAATCGACACTATTCCGATTTCGCCGGGGCGCAATCAGGCAGGCTGCGTATCCCGGGACCGGTCGGAAGGCGCGGCGGGCGCCGAGAGCGCATGACCCAGCATGCTTTGCTTGTCGCGCCGGCGTTGCACCGACGAGGGGATTCGCATCGCTTCGCGGTACTTCGCAACGGTGCGGCGGGCGATATCAATGCCCGCTTCGCGCAATCGTTCCACGATGGTGTCGTCGGAGAGGATCAGTGCCGGGTCTTCCGCGTCGATCAACTGCTTGATGTGGTGACGAACCGCCTCCGCGGAATGGGCTTCGCCGCCATCGGCCGACGCGATCGAGGCGGTAAAGAAATACTTCAATTCGAAACTGCCGCGATTGGTCGCCATGTATTTGTTGGCGGTTACCCGCGACACCGTCGATTCGTGCATCTGGATCGCATCCGCGACGGCCTTGAGGTTGAGCGGTCTCAAATGTGCCACGCCATGGGTGAAGAAGCCGTCCTGCTGGCGCACGATCTCGGTCGCGACCTTGAGGATGGTGCGGGCGCGCTGGTCGAGCGCGCGCACCAGCCAGGTCGCGTTCTGCAGGCAATCGCTGAAATAGGACTTGTCGCCGTCCTTGCGGATCGTCTTCGACAGCTCGGTGTAGTAGGTCTGGTTGACCAGCACGCGCGGCAACGTGTCGCTGTTGAGTTCGACATGCCAGCCGCCGTCGGGCCCGGGCCGCACATAGACATCCGGCACCATGGTCTGCGTTCGCGCCGAGCCGAACTTCAAACCCGGCTTCGGATCGAGACGGCGAATTTCGCCGATCATGTCGGTGATGTCTTCGTCGTCGACGCCGCATAATTTTCGCAGCGCCGCGATATCGCGTTTCGCCAGGAGGTCGAGATGCTCGACCAGCGCCTGCATCGCCGGGTCGTAGCGATTGAGTTCGCGCAGCTGGATCGCCAGACACTCGCTCAGGGATCGTGCGCAGACGCCGGGTGGATCGAATTTCTGCAGCACGGCCAGAACCGCCTCGACGTCCTTCTGCGAGGCACCGAGCCGTTCGGCGGCCTGGCCGAGATCCGGCGGCAGATAACCCGCCTCATCGACCAGATCGATCAGATATTGACCGATCATTCGCTGCGCAGGGCCTGCGAAGGCCACCGCCAGTTGTTCCGCAAGATGGCTGCCGAGCGTCACCTCGGCGGCGACGAAGGCTTCGAGGTTATAGCTGTCATCGTTGGAGGCGCCGCCGCCCCATTCGGTGTAGGCCGTCGGCGCGGCGTCCTGGGCGGAGCGCGCGGCGGCTTCGGCGGGCTCCTCGGAGAACACATTGTCGAGGGGGGCGTCGAGGGTTTGCTCAATCTCGGTGCGGCTGCCGAGCTCGCGGTTCATCCACTCTTCCTGGACCGGCTCGTAGGTTTCACCGGCGGAACTGTTGGGCTCCCCGACGGCGTCGCCGCCATAGCCGGCATCCTCGGAATCGGAAAATTCGCCCCGCTCCGGCGCCGGTTCGCCTGCCACCGGGGCCTCCGAACCGTCGCTGGCACGCTCCAGCAGCGGATTTCGCTCCAATTCCTCCTCGACAAAGGCCGACAGATCCAGATTCGACAGCTGCAGCAGCTTGATCGCCTGCATCAGCTGCGGCGTCATTACCAGCGACTGCGATTGGCGGAACTCTAATCTCTGCGTCAGCGCCATGGAGGCAAGAACCGTTCCCTGAAAGTTGGTCCGATTCTTGCTTAACCTAGTCGAAAGCCGATGTACACGGCTTGACGTATTGGAAAAAAAGACTATGGCGCGATCAGCAAAAGTGGAAATCCGGTTTTGCGTCCGAGCGCGCCATAAATTTCAAGTGAGCGCATGACCTTTGGCGCCAAACCGCCCACACTTTGGCGGGTCATGCGCGAGGGCCGGCCCGCCAGGCCTAAAGCCGGAACTCCTCGCCCAGGTAAAGACGGCGAACATCCGGATCATTGACGATCTCATCCGGTGACCCCTCGGTCAGAATTTCCCCCGCATAGACGATGTAGGCGCGATCGGTCAGGCCGAGCGTTTCCCGGACGTTATGGTCGGTGATCAAGACGCCGATGCCGCGATTGGTGAGATGGCGGACGAGATCCTGAATGTCGCCGACCGCGATCGGATCGATGCCGGCGAAGGGTTCGTCGAGCAGCATGTAATTGGGACGCGTTGCGAGGGCGCGCGCGATTTCGACGCGCCGCCGCTCGCCGCCCGACAGCGCAATTGACGGGGTTTTTCTCAAGCGCGTGATGTGGAATTCCTCGAGCAGGGAATTGAGTTCGGCCTCGCGCTTTCTTCGCGAGGGCTCGACGACCTCGAGCACCGCACGGATATTCTGTTCCACCGTGAGGCCGCGAAAGATCGAAGCCTCCTGCGGCAGATAGCCGATGCCGAGCCGGGCGCGCTGATACATCGGCAGCCTGGTGACGTCGTGGCCGTCGAGCTCGATGCTGCCGCGATCGGCCTTGATCAGGCCGGTGATCATGTAGAAGACCGTGGTCTTGCCGGCGCCGTTCGGACCCAGCAAACCGACGGCCTCGCCGCGACGGACGTAGATGCTGACGCCGCGCACGACCTGGCGGGTGCCGAAACTCTTTTCCACGCTATGCACAGCCAGATAGCCCGCCCGCGGCGTCTGCCGCGGCGCGGCTGCGCCGCTGCTCCTGGCTGGAGATTTCGGTGGCGCGGGTCGTGGCTTTTCGCCCCGGGGCAAATCCAGTTTTTGCAGCGGCGCGGCGCGGGCCAAGGGCGGCGCGTCGCGCACCGGGCTTGCCACCAATTCGCCCATGCTGTCGTCGAGCGCGGTGATGTC
The DNA here is from genome assembly GCA_963742085.1 of uncultured Alphaproteobacteria bacterium. Taxonomy (GTDB): domain Bacteria; phylum Pseudomonadota; class Alphaproteobacteria; order Rhizobiales; family Xanthobacteraceae; genus Bradyrhizobium. The sequence continues at coordinate 318,258 of CAVUKM010000016.1, forward strand.
CGCGCGCGTGCGCGCGAATCCGGGCGAGCCGCGCTTCACCGGACGGCGACGGAACATGCCAAGTAAATCCACCATTCCCGCTTCGCTCAGCCTTTCACGGTGTTCCGCGACCCGCCGCGGCGATTCGCGCGCTCGCGCAACATGAAGGAATGGATGTCCCTTGCCCAGCATCCACCCTCGCTTTGAGAGCGGGATCGCCAGTGCATGGTCCGCCAAAGTGTCGGCGATTGGGCGAAAGGGGCCAGGCACTCTCTTGCGTCAGTACGCAGATACAGGCTCAGGCCGCGGGCTTCAACCACGGCAGCGACAGCCATTTTGCAAGCCGTTGATATTATTTCGGTTTATTTGAGTTCGCTGGCCCTGGCGGGGACGCCGTCGGCGATGGGCCAGGGAGCGGGCCGCCCTGGCCCGAGGATTGAAACAGGCCCTGGACCTTCCCGCTGTCGGATTCTACCCGCGACACGCCCGTGGTCATGTCCACCATCAGCCGGTCGCCGCGGAGCACGTTTTTGCCCTGGGTCAGCACCACGCCGCCGAGCATGGTGACGAGGTTGGTCTTGGTGTCGAACACCGCGGTCTCGCCGGTCACGACCTGATCCTTCTGGGTCACGACCACATTGCCTCGCGCCTCCAGCCGTTTGATCGACGAACTGCCGCCCGGACCGGGGGTCGCGGACTGGATCGGGGCCGATTTTGCCGCGGTCTTCGAATTGGCCGCCGGCGCCGGCGCCGCGGCTGCCGAGCTCAATTCGTAGAACACCACCAGCGTCTTCGACGTCATGGTGGTGTCGCCCTGCACCACCTTCACATTGCCGGAGAAGGTCGCTTCCTTTTTCTTGTCGCGCATCTCGAGGGTGGCGGCCTCGATCTGGATCGGCTGGTCGCGATTTTGCGAAAAACCCTGCATCGCATTGGGTACGCCGGTCACCGCGCTCTGCGCCGCCGCTTCGCCGGCAGCGATCATCGCGAGCGCGAATGCCGCGCGACCGGCGCCAGACGCGATCCGCCATATCCGGGTGCGTGGAAAAATCGTCATCGAATCATTTGGGGTTGGAGGACTTGCTGGAGGCCGACCGCGGCCGGGAGGAACGCGCCGGATCGGGCGCCGGCGCGGCGGGCTGCTCCGGCGCGCTCTCGGCAGGCGGCAGCTTGTCGATGTTCATCACGACGTGGCCGTCAAACCTCACCACTTCACCGCCGCCGGTGATCTTCATCTTGTCGGCGGACAGCGTCCCGTCCGCCCATTTGACATCGACATGTTCGTCCGACGTCACCGTGCCCTTGCCCATGTCGACAAAGGCCTGGCTCAGCCACGCTTCATAGCCCGTGGTGGTCTGCAAGTAGATGTCCTTATGCAAATCGAGCAATTGCTGCTTGGTATCCATCAGCCCGGTGAGCGCGTCCAGCGTGACGGTCGACTGATCCTCCATCAAGACTTTTGCCCGCAACGTCTTGAGCTCGACATGATCCGGGTCGGTCACATCCTGGGTCGCGGTTTTTGCCCAGACTTCGTAGGGCCGCCGGTCCGGCGAGTAGCCGGACATGTGCGGCGACTCCATCGTGATCTTGGTGCCGGAGACGACGAGGTTTCCCATATCGAGCGGCAGCTTGGGCAACAGCATCCGGAACGGATTGAAGATCGACACCAGGATGATTGCCGCCATCGACAGGATCACCGCCGCGGGCACCGCGATCCGCAGCACCCGCACGAGCCGGCTGTGGCGCTCGGCGATGGCAAAGCGCGCCTCCATTCCGGCTTGATAGGCGGGATTCTGAACCGAATTCACTACTGCTCCAGGCAAAGCTAGACCTGATCATTCTACCCGGGATCGCCGGGTCGCGCAGCCGGAACCTCGCGTTGGGAGTGTGTCCGAAACGCGGCGCAAGGGGCTGACAAGTGACTGATACGACGCCTAAAACGACGCCTCGGGTCACGAATGCGCGAAAATGTCCTCGCTGTCCCAGCCCTGCAGGTCGAGCTTTGCGCGCGCCGGCAGGAACTCGAAACAGGCTTGCGCCAATTCCAGCCGGCCCTCGCGCGCCAGCATGGCGTCGAGGCGTTCGCGAAGCGCATGCAGATGCAGCACATCGGAGGCCGCATAAGCCAGCTGCGCTTCGCTCAGCGTCTGCGCGCCCCAGTCGCTCGATTGCTGCTGCTTCGACAGATCGATGTTGAGCACCTCGCGCACCAGGTCCTTCAGGCCGTGGCGGTCGGTGTAGGTGCGGCTGAGCCGGGACGCGATCTTGGTGCAGTACACCGGCTGCGGCATCACGCCGAAAGTATTGTAGAGCGCGGCGAGATCGAAGCGCGCGAAATGAAAGATCTTCGTGATCTTCGGATTGGCGAGGAGCGCCTTCAGGTTCGGCGCGTCGGCCTGAGATTTGCCATGATCCTTGGGGATCTGCACGACATCGGCGCTGCCGTCGCCGTTCGACATCTGCACCACGCAGAGCCGGTCGCGATGCGGATCGAGCCCCATCGTCTCGGTGTCGATCGCCACCGAGTCGGTATAGCGGGTGAGATCGGGCAGATCGCCGCGATGCAGCCGTACGGTCATGGTGTTTTCCAACCTCGTCGAATCGATACGGTCCAAACTACCGCTCAATTTCGAAAGAGGCGAGCGGTAGCCGTCTTGTCTGGGCCTATTCGTCTGGGCCTATAAGATCAGAGCCGCGGCCTGGGGCGCAACGCTGACGAAGCGCATGTACCGGCCCCCGATTTGACCCTCTACCGCAATGTCAGCCCCTCTCGCGGCGAACAAGACCCGTGCCCTCCAGTGGCGCGATCGGTTCGCGCCGCCCTGTCAGGCCCGGCCGCTCATCCGTCATTGAATGTTGAACACCGCTCCGGGGCAAAGGCTGCTCCAGGGCGGCGAGACCAGCTGCGCGGGTATCGAAGTTGACCTCGCTTCAGCAACCAGTTTCCAGCGCCCGGGTTTATTCAGAAAAAAACGACGCTTGGTCGTGGCGATGCGGCGCTCCGTGTATTTGATAATTGTTGGCGTCGGCGCAGGCATTTTTGGCGCTGCCACCTCGTGCCATGGTCCAAATTCGTAGAAGTCCAGAAACCATACGTGCCATCCAATTTTCTGATACTCGTGATGGGCCACGGTGACGCTGACCACCGATTTTCCCGTCAACCAGGCGGAATCAAGCTCCGGCGGCTCGATCTGCTGGCAGCGTGTGTGAACCGGCTCCTGGACGTGGAGCAGATCATACTTTTGGCTCTGCGAAAGCATGGCCGAGGTGACCGGAAGCCCCACATTTGGATCTCCGGCCGGCCCGGAACAGAGCGGCACTCCGGGCGGTCCTTGCCCGGTCCAGGGGTTGCTGCTGCAGTAGATATAGTGCGACCAGCTAGACCAGCCGTTGGTGGCTTTTTCTTCGGCCTTGCCGGTCTCCCGGTCCCAAATGCCGGTGAATTTCGTCGTTTTGGGCGGCGGACAAGCCACCGTCGGGTGCGAAGTCCACCAGTGGCTGGTCTCGAACTCGTAAATTGAAAGCCGCGGCTCCGTCTGCAAAACGACCTTCGCACTGGTCAGCGCATGGTGCGCCTCACAGGCCAATCCAAAGGTATCCAGCCAGCACACCACCGGAAAGTTTTCATTCGGCCAGCAGCCCGCTCGCGCCGACGACGAAGATCCGAGAGAGGCGAGAACCAGCACGAGGGCAAAGACGCAGGTCCGCATGATCCTTCTCCTTGTTCTAGATTTTCCTCCGTATGCTGGGATCAGGTTGGCGCCTTCGCGTCGCAGCCATCTTGACCAGGATCAACGTACCCAAATCGCTCGTTCGACGCCGCGACAGCGGGCGGGGTCGCCATTTGTGGTGGCGGATAAACCTTCCACCGGCAGAAGCCCGGAAAGACAGCGAACCGCGTCGGCGGAACGGGACGCGGGACTTCAGGCGAGGAAGCCCGCAACTGTGTCGCGTCGATCGGGTGGATGCCCCGCAACGCAAATCCGTGTTGCGGCAATATTATTCAGGATTTTCAAATGGTGCCCAGGAAAGGACTCGAACCTTCACGGCCGTGAAGCCACTGGCACCTGAAGCCAGCGCGTCTACCAATTCCGCCACCTGGGCACTGGAGGCGGTTACTACGGATCGGTCGCGCGCTTGTCAAATTGACGAAGCGCGGCTCATTTCTGGAGCATGATCTCCGGGCAAACGCTTCGCGTTTGTCCCGAGGGAAAACCGGTGCCCACTTTGCGCAAACGCGGCCCTCCGGGTCCGGATCATGCTCAAATAGGCTGTACAGCCTCGATATGATGGCGTATCGCGAAACGGCTAAATATCCCGCCCATCGGCCGAATTTGACCCGCAGGAATGACCCCCATGGCATCTAATCTGGACACCCTGGTTACGGTTTTCGGAGGGTCGGGCTTTCTGGGGCGAAGCGTGGTCCGCGCGCTCTGCAAGCGCGATTACCGGATCCGGGTAGCGGTCCGGCGGCCGGAACTGGCCGGCCACCTGCAGCCGCTCGGCAAGGTCGGCCAGGTTCACGCCGTGCAGGCCAATCTGCGCTACCCGGCCTCGATCGAGGCCGCGATGCGCGACTCCCACGTCGCCATCAATCTCGTCGGCATCCTCGCCGAGAGCGGAGCGCAGACCTTCGACGCCGTGCAGGCCGAAGGCGCAGCCGCCGTGGCGAAGGCCGCCGCCGCGGTCGGGGCGCGGATGGTGCATGTTTCGGCCATCGGCGCCGACGAGAATTCGCCGTCGCACTACGCCCGCGCCAAGGCCGCGGGCGAAAAAGCGGTGCTGTCCGCCGTCCCCTCCGCCACGATCCTGCGGCCTTCGGTCGTGTTCGGACCGGAGGACCAGTTCACCAACCGCTTCGCGGCCCTGGCCCAGATGTCGCCGGTGCTGCCGCTGATCGGCGGCGGCGCGACCAAATTGCAGCCGGTCTATGTCGGCGATGTCGCAACCGCGGTTGCGGACGCCGTCGACGGCAAGACCAGGGCTGGCGCGACCTACGAACTCGGCGGCCCGGAAGTGCTGACCATGCGCCAGATCATGGAACTCATTCTTTCCACCATCGAACGTCATCGCATGCTGGTCTCGCTGCCGTTCGGACTGGCGAAATTGCAGGCCCTGTTCCTGCAGTTCGCGCCGGGACCGCTGAAACTGACGCCCGATCAGGTCGAGCTTTTGCGTTCCGACAATGTCGTGTCCGATGCGGCGAAGGCCGCCGGGCTCACGCTGGAAGGGCTCGGAATTGCACCGGATTCGCTGGAGGCAATCGCCCCGCAATATCTCTGGCGTTTCCGCAGGGCGGGGCAATTCGCGCACAAGGGCGTGTAGTTTCACCGCCCCATCGCCAGTGCGACCAGGCCGAGCGTGCCGACGATGACGCGCCACCACGCAAACAGCGTGAAACCGTGGCGGGTCACGTAACTCAGGAATGTCTTCACCACGATAATCGCGGTGATGAACGACACCACGAATCCGATCGCGACGATCCCCAGATGGTCGGCGTTCATTTCGCCCCGGTTCTTGTAAAAATCATACGCGAACGCGCCGACCATGGTCGGGATCGCCAGGAAGAACGAGAACTCCGCCGCCGCGCGCTTGTCGGCCCCGAGCAGCATCGCCGCGACGATGCTGGCGCCGGAGCGTGAAACCCCGGGGATCATCGCCAGGCACTGCGCGCAGCCGATCCACAGATACGTCAGCAAGGGAAATTTCGTGGCATCGTGCTCATGCGGATCGTGATCAAGCTGATCGACCCACAGCAGGATGGCGCCGCCGACGATCAGCGAAAAGCACACCACCCACGGATTGAACAGGACTTCCTTGATGTACTTCCCGGCAATCAGGCCGATGATGACCGCCGGCAAGAATGCCACCAGCACGCCGATGACGAAGCGGCGGTCATCGGCATTGGAGAACATGCCAAGCGCGATCCGCCACAGCCTGGCAAAGTAGATGGCAAGGATCGCCAGGATGGCGCCGAGCTGAATCAGAACCGTGAAGCTGTTCCAGAAAGCGCCGTCGCCGAGATTGAAGAACCGTTCCGCCAGCAGCAGATGGCCTGTCGAGGACACCGGGAGAAATTCCGTGACGCCCTCGATGATACCGAGAATCACCGCCCTCAACGAATCAGACATCATGGTCTAGTGCTCCGACTCCGAAGTTCGCAAATAGTCGCGGCCACCTCTGATGCGAACTTCGGGGAGCACCAGTAACCTGATATTTTCCAGTGCGGCTCTTGAATTTGACGTTCCTGTGATGGGGCTGCAGCAACACTGACGGGAACGTCAAACTCACCGCACTGGTGCCTCATTTCCAAATTCGTGATCCACGGGAGCCGTTATGATCGGTATTGGCCGAAAAAAGCCGGGTTCTTCTCGCTTATTCGCATCCCTGCCGCAACGCCAAAAACGCGAAAACTTGAGGTTGCCTCGGTCGCAAGCTTCTGTAGTTTGGCGCACTTCCGCCGCCGGCCTGCCACGGTGAGAGCTTTCTTAAGACTGGAAATCTATCAAGGGCTTCATGTTCACGCTGTTTCATCACCCGTTCTGCCCGCACTCGCGCTTTGTTCGCCTGGCGCTGGGCGAACACGGTTTGGACCTGCGTCTGGTGGAAGAGCGGGCCTGGGAACGGCGCGAGGCGTTTCTCGCGTTGAACCCCGCGGGCACGACACCGGTGTTGATGGCCGAAGGCCAGCCCCCAATTCCCGGCGCCGCCATTATCGCGGAATACCTCGATGAGACCCATGGCGACGCGATAGCCGAGCGTCGGCTTTTGCCGCCGGGGACAGCCGAGCGCATCGAGGTGCGCCGGCTGATGGCGTGGTTCAATGAAAAGTTTTTCGAGGAGGCCTCCAATCCGCTGGTCACGGAGCGCATCTACAAGCGCTTTATGAGCGAAGATGACGGCGGCGGCCCACCGGCGGCGGACGTGATCCGCGCGGCGAAGGCCAATGTGCGCTATCATCTGGCCTATATCGGCTGGCTGGCAAAGACGCGGAATTTTCTGGCCGGCGACCGGCTGACCTATGCGGACCTCGCCGCCGCGGCGCATCTTTCGGCGATCGATTATCTGGGCGACGTGCCATGGATCGAGGACGACGCGGCAAAGGCATGGTACGCGCGGGTGAAATCCCGCCCGTCGTTCCGCCCGCTGCTGAGCGAATGGCTGGCGGGCGTGCCGGCGTCGCGGACCTATGTGGACCTCGACTTCTGAACAGGACTGCCGAATTTACTCCCGCCATCCTCAAGGAAAGGCTCGCCGATCAGGCGCGCGCGCTCGGCTTCGACTGCATCGGCGTGACCGGACCGGATGCGATTGCGGGTGCGGGCCGGCATTTCCGCGAATTTATCGATGCCGGCGCGCATGGCGACATGGAGTGGCTGGCGACAAATCCGCAGCGCCGCACCGACCCGCGCGTGTTGTGGCCGGGCGTCCGCTCGGTGATCATGCTCGGCGTCAACTACGGACCCGGCGAAAACCCGCTGGCGATATTGGCCCGGCGCACGCGCGGCGCGATCTCGGTCTATGCGCAGGGCGACGACTATCACGACGTGGTCAAGAAGCGGCTGAAAGCGCTGGGGCGATGGCTGGTCGCCGCATCCGGCTGCGAGGTCAAGGTATTCGTCGACACCGCCGCGGTCATGGAAAAGCCGCTGGCGCAGGCGGCAGGGCTCGGCTGGCAGGGCAAGCACACCAACCTCGTCTCGCGCCAGTTCGGCTCGTGGCTTTTTCTCGGCGCGATCTTCACCGCTTGCGATCTGCCGCGCGATGAGGCTGACATCGATCATTGCGGCTCGTGCCGGGCCTGCCTCGACATCTGCCCGACATCGGCGTTTCCGGCACCTTACAAGCTCGATGCCCGGCGCTGCATTTCCTATCTCACCATCGAGAACAAGGGGCCGATCCCGCACCAATTTCGCAAGGCGATCGGCAACCGCATCTATGGCTGCGACGACTGCCTTGCCGTCTGCCCGTGGAACAAATTCGCTCAGGCCGGCCACGAAACAAGGCTCGCCGCGCGCGAGGAATTGCGCGCGCCCGAACTTGCCGATCTCGCGCGGCTCGACGATGCGGCGTTTCGCGCCCGATTTGCGAAATCGCCGGTCAAGCGCATCGGCCGCGACCGCTTCATCCGCAATGTGCTGATCGCGATCGGCAACGCCGACGATCCCGCATTGGCGGTCGAGGCCGAACGCCTGCTTGCCGATGCCAGCGCGCTGGTTCGCGGCGCCGCGGTGTGGGCGTTGTCGCAATTGAAGGGGCCGCAGGAATTCGCGGCACTGGCGGCAAATGCAATCGGCACCGAGAGCGATGCCACCGTGCGCGCGGAGTGGGGCCGCACTTAAATTCTCTGTGGTCGTTCCGGGGCGGCGCGAAGCACCGAAACCGGAACCTCGAGATTCCGGGTTCGCTCGTTACACTCGCGCCTCGGAATGACGGAAAAAACCTCACCCGATCTCCGCCACCGCCGCGATGATCCGCGCGATGTCCTGCGGCCGCGACAGGCGATGGTCGCCGTCCTGGATCATCGTCAGCACCACGTCGTCAGCCGGCAGCCGATGCGCCAGCGCGAAGGCGTGCCGCCACGGCACGTCGGGATCCCGCGCGCCCTGCAGGATGCGAACCGGACATCCCACCTCGATGGCGCCGCCAAGCAGCAGATGCCTGCGGCCCTCCTCGATCAGGTTGCGGGTGATCGGGTAGGGATCGCCATATTCGGAAGCGCGCAGCCAAACTCCTTTGGCCTCGATCTGCCGCCGGGCTTCGGGCGAAAACCCCTTCCACATCAGCTCTTCGGTGAAATCTGGCGCGGGCGCGATCAGCACCAGCCCGGCCAGCGATGCGCGGGACGAGGGATGCCTGCCCAATTCGCGCGCCAGCAGCAGCGCCATCCAGCCGCCCATCGACGAGCCGATGACCACCTGGGGTCCCACGCAGAAGCGCTCGAACACCGCGACGCTCTCTTCCAGCCAGCGCCCGATGGTACCGTCGATGAAATCGCCGCCGGATTCGCCGTGGCCGGAATAGTCGAACCTGACGCAGGCGCGATTGCGCTCGGCCGCCCACGCCTCCAGCGCGATCGCCTTGGTGCCCTGCATGTCCGACTTGAAGCCGCCCAGCCAGAACAGCCCGGGCGAGCCGCCGGTGCGGACCCGGACCGCGATCCGGCGCGCCGCGTCCCCTTGGCCTACCTCGAAAAAAGCGGGGGGCTGCCCGGTTGCAGCGGAACTGGTCATGGATGGCACTCCGATCGGCTCTGTTTGAGCGAGCCGGTATGATCCGTCAACGGAGCCTCACGGGCCCACCGCGGCGCTTGCGGAGCGAAGCCTTGCCCTCTATGTGGGCTGATCTGAACATTCCCTTGTTCGGCGTGACCAAAATGCCTCGCATTTGATGCTTTTCGCAGGCCTCGACGCGAGTTTGCTTGCCCGCGCAGCCTTATTCCTTCAAACTACAAGCTTCGTTCACAACCTTGGAGAGCTACCCATTCGCCGTCCCAACAGAGCCCCGCCCGCTGCCACCAAAGACGGGCCGCGCACCAATGATGAAATCCGCAATGCCACGATTCAGCTGATCGATCAGAACGGCACGAACCACGGCACGGTCGAAACAGTCGCCGCCATCAAGATGGCGCTCGAAGCCGGCATGGACCTTGTGGAGATTTCGCCCAATACCAATCCTCCCGTTTGCAAGATCATGGACTACGGGAAGTTCAAGTATTCGGCGCAGAAGAAAGCCGCAGAAGCCCGCAAGAAACAGAAGATCGTCGAGATCAAGGAGATCAAGCTGCGGCCGATGATCGACGACCACGATTACGACGTGAAGATGCGCGCGATGCAGCGGTTCTTCGAGGAAGGCGACAAGGTCAAGATCACCCTGCGCTACCGCGGCCGCGAAATGGCGCATCAGGAAATCGGCACCAAGCTGCTGGACAAGGTCAAGGCCGATGTCGCCGATTTTGCCAAGGTCGAACAGGACGCACGTTTCGAGGGCCGCCAGGTCGTGATGGTTCTGGCCCCGCGCTGATTCGAAACTACCGATCCGATATTACCGTCCGAACTCGCCAATTCATCGTTCCCGCAAGCGCGGGAGCGATGAATGCGGAATTCAGCTGCGCGCGGCCTGCCAGGTGCCGCTGCAGCGATCGCCGGAAATGATCCCGCTCCAGCGGCCCGCACCCGAGTTGCCGGCGAGCCGGCCGCTGCCGTTGGCCACCGACAGGCCAAGCGATATTCTTACCGACACGACACCGGCCGGACTGATGCCGCCCGTAACCTTGCCTCCTCCGGCGGACGAAAGCCGACGGCCGGTGACCGCGAAGGGGGCGCTGTTGGTCGAGCTGCAATTGCCCGCCCGGGTGTTAAAAACGACGTTCCAGGTGCCGTCGTAGACCCTCGCCGACCGAACGCCCCTTGCGTCGGCGGTAGCCGGCGCCCCGATCATGACGGCGAGAATGGCCGCGACAAATATCGATGGCAGGCGGCGCACGCGCCTGAAACCCGCAAAATGGGCAATCAATTGGGCTGAAATTGTCATTTTTCCCTGCCTTGCACCGCGCTGACCTGACGCCTCCTCTGGTTCGTCGGGCCACCCGCTTCAACGGTTCATCGTTGCCAATCCGGCCAGGTTCTGCCATAAGCCCCAACTTCATCGCCCGGCTGATCAAGGGCTGCCGTGGCGATGTCGGTTGCGGGTTATTTCAATAGGAAATAGCCGAGCACTTTCAACGCTCTAACGAGCATTTCAGCCGCGAAGGCGCCTTTTCGGGCGCGTTTTTTCTGCGGCAACAGGAGAGCCAAATGCCCAAGCTGAAGACCAAATCGGGCGCTAAAAAGCGCTTCAAGGTGACTGCCACCGGCAAAGTGATGCACGCCCAGCGCGGCAAGCGTCACGGCATGATCAAGCGGACGAAGAAGCAGATTCGCCAGCTCCGCGGCACCCGCGTGCTGTTCAAGACCGACGGCGACAACATCAAGAAATACTTCCTGCCGAACGCCTGATCGCGCTCTAGCCGAGCCGCGTCCGCGCGGCGATCCGTCACCCATTTTCACATGAAGGAGACCCGTCATGTCTCGCGTCAAACGCGGTGTGACCTCTCACGCCAAGCACAAGAAAGTCTACAAGGCCGCCAAAGGCTTCTACGGCCGCCGCAAGAACACGATCCGCGCCGCCAAGGCCGCGGTCGAAAAGGCCGGGCAGTACGCGTTCCGGGACCGCAAGCGCAAGAAGCGCACGTTCCGCGCGCTCTGGATCCAGCGCCTCAATGCCGCGGTTCGCCCGTTCGGCATGACCTACAGCGTCTTCATCAACGGCCTGTCGAAGTCGGGCATCACGGTCGATCGCAAGGTGTTGTCGGATCTCGCGATCAACGAGCCGGCGGCGTTCCAGGCCATCGCCGAGAAGGCCAAGGCGGCGCTCGCGGCTTGAGACGATAAGCGTCAGCGGGCCTGCGAGGGTTGACCCGCCTTCAGCGCCCGGCGTGAGTAACGCTGGGCGACCTCGGCCCGGCAAAAGGCCGTGAACGAGAGATACATGGTGCCGGACTGATTCCGGTACTTTCGGTCACAGACCCGCATTTCGCTCTGATAGAGGTGTTTCTGGGGGTCCTTGAGCCGGGCAAGAAAGTCGCCTTCGCATTTCTTCTCGACGACGGCGCCCAGATCGACGTCGCCGCTGGCGCCGAATTCGCAGGCCTCGAACACCTTCATGGCGCGGTCGCAGCTCGGGGCTTCCTTCAGCGCCACGACGATGTCGTCGAGCTGCGTCGACTTGGCCGGGCACTCTTCGGGTTGCGGCGATTTGGCGGCCTCGGCGTCGCACTTCTTTTTGACGATGCCGTTTAACTCCTCGACGCGGCTGGCAACGGATTTGCAGGCATCCAGTACGGGGCCACTTGCGCCCCGACACAGCGCCTGGTCGACAGTCAGGCCGCTGCCGTCCTCGTACCGGCAGGCCTCGAATACTTGCTGTGCGTTCAGGCAGCTCGGAGCCTTGTTCAGCGCAACAACGATATCCTCGAAACGGGCCGATTTGGCCGGGCAGCCTCCCGCCTGCGCCGATTGGGCGGCCAGAGAAAAGGCGACGGCCAGACCGGCCAGGCAGGGTTTAAAGCGCATCGCATGCTCCTCACTCGAACGGATCTTGGTCGCGGCGACGGTCGAAAACGGTTCAAACGCGCGGAATCCATCCAGCCCGGAATTCGCGGCTTTTTGCTTGACCTTTCGGCCCCGGCGCGGCCACAACCAGCGGCCTTTTGCTAGAAGAGATTTGATCCGTGTCCGACCTCGCAACACTCGAACAAACCATCCTTGGCCAGATCGCCGCCGCGGGCGACGAGCCAGCCCTTGAAGCCGTGCGCGTCGCCGCGCTGGGCAAGAAGGGGTCGATCTCCGCCCTCCTCGCGACGCTTGGCAAGATGTCGCCCGACGAGCGCAAGACGCAAGGCGCGGCGATCAACCTCGCCAAGGACAAGGTCACGCAGGCGCTGACCGCGCGCCGCGAGATCCTCAAATCGGCCGCGCTCGAGGCCCGGCTTGCCTCCGAGACCGTCGACGTCACGCTGCCCGCGCGCGAGGCGCCCGCGGAAGCGGGCCGGATTCATCCGCTCAGCCAGGTGATGGATGAACTGACCGCGATTTTCGCCGACATGGGATTTGCCATCGCCGAGGGTCCGGACATCGAGACCGACGATTACAATTTCACCAAGCTGAATTTTCCCGAAGGTCACCCGGCGCGCGAGATGCACGACACGTTTTTCTTCAATCCGAAGGAAGACGGCTCGCGCATGCTGTTGCGCACCCACACCTCGCCGGTGCAGGTGCGCACCATGCTCAATCAGAAGCCGCCGATCCGCGTGATCTGTCCGGGCCGGACCTACCGCATCGATTCCGATGCCACCCATACGCCGCAGTTCCACCAGGTCGAGGGCCTCGTCATCGACAAGGGATCGCATCTCGGCCACCTCAAATGGATCCTGCACGAATTCTGCAAGGCCTTCTTCGAGGTCGATCACATCAACATGCGTTTCCGCCCGTCGTTCTTTCCGTTCACCGAGCCCTCGCTCGAGGTCGACATCCAGTGCCGGCGCGACAAGGGCGAAATCCGCTTCGGCGAAGGCGAGGATTGGCTCGAGATTCTCGGCTGCGGCATGGTGCACCCCAACGTGCTGCGCGCCTGCGGCATCGATCCCGACGTCTATCAGGGCTTTGCCTGGGGCATGGGCATCGACCGCATCGCGATGCTGAAATACGGCATGTCCGACCTGCGGCAATTGTTCGAGAGCGACGTGCGCTGGCTCAGCCACTACGGCTTCAAGCCGCTCGACATCCCGACGCTGGCGGGAGGACTGAGCTCGTGAAATTCACCCTCTCCTGGCTGAAGGAACATCTCGACACCGACGAGCCCCTCGAAAAGCTCGCCGACAAGCTCACCATGATCGGGCTTGAGGTCGAAAACATCGAGGACAAGGCGAAGGCGCTTTCGCCGTTCACCATCGCGCGCGTGATCTCCGCCGAGCAGCACCCCAATGCGGATCGCCTGAGGGTCTGCATGGTGGATACCGGCAACGGCGCCGCGGCGGTGCAGGTCGTGTGCGGCGCGCCGAATGCCCGCGCCGGCCTCGTCAGCGTATTCTCGGCCCCCGGCACCTACATTCCCGGCAAGAACATCACCCTCGGCGTCGGCACCATCCGCGGCGTCGAGAGCCGCGGCATGCTGTGCTCGGCGGCCGAGCTGCAAATTTCCGAAGATCACGATGGCATCATGGAGCTGCCGGCGGATGCGCCGATCGGCGCCGGCTATGCACAATGGGCCGGGCTCGGCGATCCCGTGCTTGAAATCAACCTGACGCCGAACCGGCAGGACTGCACCGGCGTGCACGGCATTGCGCGCGATCTTTCAGCTGCCGACATGGGCAAGTTCAGGGACCCCGCCATCAAGCCGATCAAGGGCGAGTTTCCCTGCCCGGTGAAGGTGACGGTCGAGGATCCGGCGTTATGTCCGGGCTTCGCGCTGCGGCTGGTGCGCGGCGTCAGGAATGGCCCCTCTCCCGAGTGGCTGCAAAAGCGCCTGACCTCGATCGGCCTGCGGCCGATCAATGCGCTGGTCGATATCACCAACTTCATGACCTACGACCGCGCCCGGCCCCTGCATGTGTTCGACGCGGCGAAGGTCAAAGGCAATCTTGTCGTGCGCCGCGCGCGCGATGGCGAGACGCTACTGGCGCTCGACGGCCGAACCTACCCGCTCGACAACCATGTTTGCGTGATTGCCGATGATCACGGCGTCGAATCGCTGGCCGGCATCATGGGCGGCGAAGCCTCAGGCTGCTCGGAGGCCACCACCGACGTGCTGATCGAATCGGCGTTGTGGAACGAGATCAACATCGCCCAGACCGGCCGCAAGCTCGGCATCAACTCGGATGCGCGTTATCGTTTCGAGCGCGGCGTCGATCCCGCCTTCATGGTGCCGGGGCTTGAGATGGCCACGAGGCTGGTGATGGAGATCTGCGGCGGCACGCCGTCTGAAAACGTCGTCGCGGGCAAGGCCTTCGGCGACGATCGGGTGATCGATTTCCCGCTGGCTGAAGTAAAGCGCCTCGCCGGCATCGAGGTCGCGTTTCCGGAGATGAAACGCATTCTCGGCCATCTCGGCTTCATGGTCGCCGGCAGCGGCCCGGTCGTGAAGGTCGCGGTGCCTTCATGGCGATCGGACGTGCACGGCAAGGCCGATATCGTCGAGGAGATCGTGCGCATTTTCGGCGTCGACAAGGTGCCGATGACGCCGTTCGAACGCGGCGAGGAGCCGCGCAAGCCGGTCCTCAAGCCCATCCAGCTGCGCACCCGCCGCGCCAAGCGCGCGCTCGCCGCGCGCGGCATGGTCGAGGCGGTGACATGGTCGTTTATCTCCAGGCCCCATGCCGAATTGTTCGGCGGCGGCAAGAGCGAGCTCGCGCTCGCCAATCCCATTGCCTCCGATCTATCCGACATGCGGCCGAGCCTGCTGCCGGGCCTGGTTGCGGCGGCGCAGGCCAATTCCGATCGCGGCTTTGCCGATGTCGCGCTGTTCGAAGTGGGCCAGCTATTCAGGGGCGACCGGCCGGAAGAACAACTGACCGCCGCATCAGGCGTGCGTCATGGCTTTGCATCCTCGCAGGGCCTCGGGCGGCACTGGTCCGGTTCGACCATGGCCGACGCGCTCGACGCCAAGGCCGATGCGTTTGCGGTGCTCGCGGCGGCCGGCGCGCCGATCCAGGCGCTGCAAATCGTCCCCGGCGGCGCCGGCTGGCTGCATCCCGGGCGTTCCGGCACCATCCAGATCGGCCCGCAAAACGTGCTCGGATATTTCGGCGAGCTGCATCCGCGCGCGCTGGAGGCGCTCGGCGCCGACGGCCCGCTGATCGCCTTTGAGGTGATCCTGGATCGGATTCCCGACGCCAAACAGCGGCCGACCCGCACCAAGCCGGCGCTTGAACTCTCGGCCTTCCAGCCGGTGTCACGGGATTTTGCCTTCATCGTCGATCGCGCCGTCAAAGCCGGTGACATCCTGCGCGCCGCGCAAGGCGTCGACCGGAAGCTGATCACGGCCGTGACGGTGTTTGACGTCTACGAAGGCAAGGGCATCGACGACGGCAAGAAGTCCGTCGCGATCGCGGTCACGATGCAGCCGCGCGAAAAGACCATGACCGACCAGGAGATCGACGCGGTGGCGGCGAAGATAGTGACCGAGGTCAACAAGAAGACCGGCGGCGTACTGCGGTAGAGGTTGGTCATTCCGGGGCGCGCGTTAGCGCGAACCTCAGATGTGCAATTGCACATCGGGGAATCTCGCAAGCCAACATCTGGATTCCGGGTTCATCGCTGCGCGATGCCCCGGAATGACCTCGTGGGTGCTGTCACGCATCTTTTTCCGTCAGCACCAGATCGCAATAGGCATAGCCGTCGCGTTCGACGCGCTCGCCGGTCGCGACTGTGAGGTTTTGCGCAAATATCGGCCCCGCCGTCACGCAGGTGTGAAACTCGCCGTTCTCGCCGCAGGGGTCGACTCCCCCGGGCAAATCGGCCAGGAGCTGCAAATCGAATTTGCGGCCCGCGAATGCCGCCGGCAATTTCTTCAGATCAACGGTCGCGAGATAAGCCTCCATGCCGCTTGCAATCATCGCCCGCGCCAGCGCCGGGGTCGGCCTTTCCCATAGCGGGAACACCGGCGTGACGCCGGAGCCTTTGAGCTTCTGCTCGCGATAGGCCCTGATATCGGCGAGAAACAGATCGCCGAAGATGATGTGGGTCACGCCTTCCCTCACGGCGTCGGCGACCGCCTCGCCCATCCGCGCTTCGTAAATCTCGTTCGGACACGGATAGGGTATCGGCACGACGCGCGGCGGCAATCCCGCGGCAGCAAGCTGAGCCAGCAGAATCTCCTGCCGGACACCGTGTATCGACACGCGGCCGAAGGTCTCGGTCACCGTCGTCAATGCCCCGACGACATCGAATTCGCCCGCGCGCCTGACTTCATGAAGCGCGAACGCGCTGTCCTTGCCGCTTGACCACGAGATCAGCGCCTTCGGCCGCGATGACGTCAATGGAGCGGCCCTCCGGGAGCGCCCGCAGTGGTCGGACCGGAATTCAATGGACCGGCGCTCCTTGCGCGCCGCGGCGATGCTGCTTCGGCGCGCGCGAGGGTGCCGTCACCGGTTCGCTCAGCGCGCCAATCTTTCGCAGTGCCGCCTCGGCCGCGCGCTCACCGCTTTCCCAGGCGCCGTCAACCGTGCCCCACAGGGTTTCATGGCTCGCTTCGCCCGCGAGGAACATGTTGCCGATCGGCTCGGTGAGGATTTTTCGCGACGGCTGCGCGCCGGGCGGGGCGACGGACATCGCGCCGAGCGCAAATGGTGACGCGTCCCAGCGCGTCGCGCTCGATTTCCTGACCGCGGCTGCGATGTCGCTGCCGTACAGCCTGGTCAGCCATTCCACGGCGAACGCGATCATCGCCTTTTCGCCCTGGCCTGAAAGATCGCGGCCGAACGAGCCTGCGACGTCGATCGTGCATAGCGACGATCCCCCGATATTCGCGGACAACAGCGCCGTGCGGGTAGACTTGCTCTGCTCGATGATGACGTCATCGCGGGCCAGCCCCAACGGGTTGCCCGACAGTTGCAGGGCGATGCGGTCGTAGCTGCCGAGGCTCAATTTTGCCGCGGCATCGAGATGGCGCTTCGGGATATCGGGCGTAAACCTGATATTCCCTGCCGCAAGCACGTTGCTTGATACCGTGACGATGGCGGCGCGCGCGGCGATCTTGCCCGCCGGGGTCTCCACGGCGACGTCGCGGCCGCTCCAGCTGATCTGCCTTGCAGGCGTCGACAGTGCCAGCGGGACCTGCTCACCGAGCTTGGCGATCAGGGCGCCAAGGCCCTGGCGGCAGCCGATCGCGGCATTGCGGTCCTGCGCCCGGACCTTGTCCATGGCCGAGACATCGCCGAGATCCTTGCCGAAGGCACTGGCGCCAAGCACGAACTCCGCCGCACCCGCCCAATCGCCGAGGTCTTTCGGCAGCACCGAGGCGCAGGACACGTCGGCCTTGCCGCGCGAGGCATCGTCGATGGCGCGGTTGGCGCGCACCAGCGCCGCAAGGAATTCCTCGGTTTCGCCGGCGCGGGCGTTGCGCTGGCCGATGCGGATCTTCTGCCCGGGCGGCGCGGCCGATATATCCAGCCCGGCGCCGCGCGCGAGCCTGATCATCGGATTGGTGTCTGGATTGTGCATCCATCGCGCGCCGCGATCGAACGGCACGTCGAATGTCGTGCTGTCGGTAAGGCAGCGCCCGCCGATCTGGCCCGCCGCCTCCACCACGATGACCTTGCGGTTCGCGGCCTGGATACGCCGCGCCGCGGCGATGCCGGCGGCGCCGGCGCCGATCACGACAATGTCAGCCTCGCGCGGCAATGGCGCGCCCCATGCGCGGCCGCCAGGGGCCGGCGCCACCGCGATCGCCGCGGATGCCGCCAGGAGCTCGCGCCGCGTTATTGCCATGTCATGGTTTCCGGAATTTTGAAAACAGAGAGAACATCCAGCGAACTTGCCGCATCCGCGCGTAGGCGGCAACCATCATGGTGAATCAATCATGATTGATCAGCCCATCGCATGAACCAAATTGCAATGGCTTTCGACCATGATACAGCTTCAAAAAAGCGGCCGGAAAAGGCCGCCGGGGGGAAGACCTTCATGGGCTTGGTGCTCGATACCGTCGGCAAGTGGATCGCTTCCTATCTTCAAAAGGAAGTGCCGGGCTACGAGCCGTTCACGCCGAGCGACCCGGACCATCTGCGGGGTATTATCCAGCCGGGCGACGTCCTTCTGGTCGAGGGCAACAACCGGGTTTCCGGCATCATCAAATACCTCACCCAGTCGACCTGGTCGCATGCCGCGCTGTTCGTCGGCCCGATCGACGGCGCGACCGAGCCCGACGGCGAGCCGCATGTCCTGATCGAAGCCAATATCGGCGAAGGCGTGACGTCGGCGCCGCTGTCGAAATATTTCTCCTATCACACGCGGCTGTGCCGGCCGGTCGGCCTGATGTATGAGGACCGCAACACGGTGTGCCGCTACGCCATCAACCGGATCGGCTTCGGCTACGACACCAAGAATATTCTCGACCTGATGCGCTATTTGATTCCGCTGCCGATCCCGCAGCGCTGGCGGCGGCGGATGATCGCGTTCGGCTCCGGCGATCCCACCAAGATCATCTGCTCGGCCCTCATCGCGCAGGCGTTCGACGCCGTGCGCTACCCGATCCTGCCCAGGATCACGCGCGCCGGCTCGAGGCAGGCCCGGCGCGAAATCCTGCATATCCGCGATTCTTCGCTCTACATGCCGCGCGATTTCGACATCTCGCCCTATTTCGAAATCGTCAAACCCACCATCGTGCACGGCTTCGACTACACCGCCCTGCACTGGGCCGACAAACAAAAGCCGCTCCAGGAGGTGGCGGGCCAGTTCGGTGTGTTTCCAGAAACGGTCAAGTCGCCGCCGCTTGTTCCTGAAGCGATTGACCAGGAAGCGCCGCTTCCGGCTGGAGAAGTAGAACTGGACGATGAAGGAGTGGCGCGCGTCGCCGGCTAGTTGTTCCGCATGCCGGGCATTTGCATCTGACCAGGTTGCATCCTCCCCGGCCCCATCTGCGAACCCATCATCGTCATCATTCCCATCCCCATATGGGGAGCGAGCAGATCGTCGGCGGTTTTCTTTTGATCATCCGACAAGGTCTCGTTCAGCTTGGCGAGGGCCGATTTCATCGTCCGGGTGCCGTCGAGCCGCGCCTGAAGCCACTGCTCCTGCCGGTCGAGACGGTCTGCCATTGTCAAAGCCTTTGCCTGCGCATCCGCCGGTTTGACCATCATCGATGCACGAACCTCGGCGAGCTTCTTGGCGTTTGCGCGCAACGCGTCGGCAAAGCCATTCCAGGCACTCGCCTGGGCATCGGTGATCTTGAGTTCGGTTCGCAGAAACGCGATGCGGCCTTCCACGCGATCGATGGTCGCCATGCCGCCCATGCCGGCGCCCATCATTCCCATCGACTGCATCATCCCCATGTTGTGCATCATGGACATGCCGTTCATCATGCTCCTCATCTCATTCATCATGCCCATCATGGGCATGTTACCCATGGCCCCCGGCGCGCCCATGCCGGGCGAGCCGGCCGCCGGTGCCGGATTTGCAGGAGCGGGCGCGGATTGTGCGCTGTCCGCCGGGTGATGTGAGTCGTGTTCGGCGGGCGATTGCGCCCATGTCGGGGTGACAAGTGCCGCGACCGAGAGTGCGGTCGCCATCATCAATCGCTTCATGGCTGTTCTCCCGTCGGTACAGGCGCGAGCGCGCTCTCATGCCCACCTGTCTTTGTGGCTCAAAACCACCACTGCCAGTTGACCCAGATCAAGCCGCGTTCACGGATCCTTTTTGCTGCGAGTAGGTTTCTGCCGGGCATGGCCACGGTATTCGCGGGACGGAATTGGTAACCAATACTCCTAAGGTGTGACGGTCCGGGCCTGTTTCAGCGCCGTCGATTTGCCGGAAGTCAGACCTCTTTCCTTTACCAATCCATAGATCGCGGGAATCACGATCAGCGTCAGCAGGGTCGATGAGACCATGCCGCCGATCATCGGCACTGCGATCCGCTGCATGATCTCGGAGCCGGCGCCCGTGCTCCACATGATCGGCAGCAGGGCCGCCATGATCGCGACCACGGTCATCATCTTCGGACGCACCCGCTCAACGGCGCCTACCATGATGGCATCATAGAGATCGTGACGCGTGAGCCCGTGGCCTTCGGCCGCGCGTCGGGCTCTGACTTCCTGCAGGGCATGATTGAGGTAGATCAGCATCACGACGCCGGTTTCCGCGGCAACGCCGGCGAGCGCGATAAAGCCGACGACGACAGCCACCGAGAGATTGAAACCGAGCCACCACATCAGCCAGATCCCTCCGACCAGGGCGAAGGGCAGCGACAGCATCACGATCATGGTGTCGGCGATGGAACGGAAATTGAGATAGAGCAGCAGGAAGATGATCATCAGCGTGACCGGCACGACGATCTTCAGGCGCGCCGTCGCGCGTTCGAGGTACTCATATTGGCCGCTCCACATGACGTAGTATCCGGGCGGGAAGTGGATGCCGGCCTGCACCGCGTGCTTGGCATCGGCGACGTAGCCGCCGAGATCGCGGTCGCGGATGTCGACATAGATATAGGTGGCCAGCTGCCCGTTCTCGGTCCGGATCGACGTTGGTCCCCGCGCCGGCTCGACCTTCGCGACTTCCCCAAGCGGCACCGTGCCGCCGGCCGGCATCGGAACCAGGATGTCGTTGGCGATGGCCTGCGGATTGTCCCTGAGGTCCCGCGGATAACGCATGTTGACGCTGAAACGCTCGCGGCCTTCCACGGTGGTGGTCACCGTCTGGCCACCGAGCGCGGTGCCGATGACGTCCTGGACGTCCTGGATCATGATTCCGTAGCGCGCCAGTGCCGCGCGGTCCGGCGTCACATCGAGGTAGTAGCCGCCGATCCCGCGCTCCGCATAAGCCGATGAAGTGCCCGGAACGGATTTCAGAACCTGCTCGATCCGTTTGGCCAGCCTGTCGATCTCGACCAGGTCGGTGCCCATCACCTTGACCCCGATCGGCGTCCGGATCCCGGTCGACAACATGTCGATACGGGCCTTGATCGGCATGGTCCAGGCGTTGGAAACGCCGGGAAACTGCAACGCCTTGTCCATTTCCGCAATCAGGCCGTCGACCGTCACGCCAGGACGCCATTGCTCTTTCGGCTTGAGGTCAATGATCGTCTCGAACATTTCGGAGGGAGCCGGATCGGTCGCCGTCGCCGCGCGGCCCGCCTTGCCGTAGACGGACAACACCTCGGGGAAGGAGCGGATGATGCGGTCCTGCATCTGGATAAGTTCGCTGGCCTTGGTGACGGAAATGCCGGGGAGCGTCGTCGGCATGTAGAGCAGCGTGCCTTCGTTCAGGCTCGGCATGAATTCGGCGCCCAATTGCCGGGCCGGCCAGATGGTGACGGCGAGAATGGCCAGTGAAGCGAGGATCACGGGTATCTTGGCGCGCATCACCGCCGCGATGGCAGGCCGATAGATCCAGATCAGAAAGCGATTGATCGGATTCCTGTGCTCCGGAACGATCCGGCCACGGATGCAGACGACCATCAGCGCGGGAACCAGGGTTACCGACAATAAAGCTGCCGCCGCCATCGAGAAGGTCTTGGTGAATGCCAGCGGGTTGAACAGCCGCCCTTCCTGCGATTCCAGCGTGAAGATCGGCATGAAAGAGACGGTGATGATCAGCAGGCTGAAGAACAGCGCCGGTCCGACCTCGGCGGCGGCCTCGATCAGGACATCGATCCGCTGTTGTCCGGGCTTGGCCCGTTCGAGGTGCTTGTGGGCATTTTCGATCATGACGATGGCCGCATCGATCATGGCGCCGATGGCAATGGCAATGCCCCCGAGACTCATGATGTTTGCCCCGAGGCCGAGCAGCTTCATCGTTCCGAAAGCCATCAGGATGCCGACCGGCAGCATGATGATCGCCACCAGGGCGCTGCGGAAATGCAGCAGAAAAACGATGCAGACAAGCGCGACGACGATGCTCTCCTCCAGAAGCGTGTGCTTGAGCGTTTCGATGGCCGCCTTGATGAGGTTCGAGCGATCGTAGACCGCGACGATCTCGACCGATTTCGGCAGACTGTCGGCGATCTCCCTGAAGCGTTTCTTGACGTTCTCGATCACATCGAGCGCATTGGCGCCGAAGCGCTGCAGGACGATGCCACTGGCGACTTCGCCCTCCCCGTTCAGCTCGGCAATGCCGCGCCGCTCGTCGGGGCCGATCTCGACCCGGGCAACGTCGCGCAGCAGGACGGGCGTCCCATTGTTGGTCTTGAGCACGATGTTGCCGAGGTCGTTGATGCCCTTGAGGTAGCCCTTGCCGCGGATGACGTATTCGAACTCGGAGAGCTCAACGGTGCGTCCGCCGACATCGGCATTGCTGGCGCGGATGGCGTCACGCATCTTCTGCATGGTGATGCCGAGGTCGCGCATCCGCTGCGGATCCAGGATGACGTTGTATTGCTTGACGAAGCCGCCGACGCTGGCGATTTCGGCGACGCCTTCGGCCTTGGCCAACGCGAATTTCAGGTTCCAGTCCTGGATGGTGCGCGTGTCCGAAAGATTCAGTTCTTTCGAGATCACCGCGTATTGATAGACCCAGCCTACCCCCGTGGCGTCCGGGCCGATTGTTGGCGCCACGCCCGGCGGCAATCGCGACGCCGCACTGTTGAGGAATTCCAGAACCCGCGAGCGGGCCCAGTAGATATCGGTGCCGTCCTCGAAGATGACGTAGACGAACGACACCCCGAAGAACGAAAAGCCGCGCACGGCTCTCGAGCGTGGCACGGTCAACATCGCTGTCGTCAACGGATAGGTGACCTGATCCTCGATGACCTGCGGCGCCTGCCCCGGAAACTCCGTGTAGACGATGACCTGGGCGTCGGAAAGATCCGGGATGGCATCGAGAGGCAGACGCGTGAGCGCGTAGATTCCAGCCGCGGCGGCAAAGCCGGCACCGAAGAACACCAGCAGCAGGTTGCGAGCCGACCAGCCGATGAGGCGGGCGATCATGGGCGGGCTCCGGCGTCCGAGAAGCCCTTGAGCGCGGCCTTCAGATTGCTTTCGGCGTCGATCAGGAAGTTGGCCGAGACAACGACGGGTTCTGCCTTCGGAAAGACCATCGCGGACCTCGACGTAGCCGCCGCCCCGATGCCCGAGCTTCACGTCGCGTGGCTCGAAACGTCCTCGCCCTTTTTCGACGAATACCGCCTGCCGGCTGCCGGTATCGAGAACCGCGCTTTCCGGAATGGTCAGCACCGGCTGCTGGCTGCCGGTTTCGATTTCCGCGTCCACATACATGTCGGGCAGCAATGCGGCATCGGGGTTCGCGAGTTCAACCCTCACGCGGGCGGTCCTGGTCTCCCGGTTCACCTGCGGATAGATCACGCCGATCTTTCCGGCAAACTCGCGGCCCGGATAGGCGCGGGCCCGCACAATGGCCGGCAGACCGACGTCCAGCGCGCCGAGATCACGCTCCGCGACGTCGATCATTGCCCACACCACGGATGTGTCGGCAACGCGAAACAGTACGTCGCCGGGCTGCGCCCGCATTCCCTCGACGGCATTGCGCTCGAGAACCACGCCGTCGCGCGGCGCCGACCACTGAATGGCCAGCGGAACGGTGCCGTTCTTCTCCATGGCGGCGATCACCTCGTCCGGAACATCGAGGTTCATCAGCCGCTGTCGCGAGCCGCGCCCATACAGTGCCGTGCCCCCCGTGGTCTTTGAGTTGATCGTGGCCACGTACTCCGCCGCCGCCGTCGAGATGGATGGGCTATAGATCTCCATCAGCGGCTGGCCTTTCACGACCCTGGTGCCCGTGGTGACGTTTGCGATTTTCTGAACCCAGCTTTCCGATCTCATCGAGATCACCGAGATGCGGCGCTCGTCGAGCTGAATGGTGCCGGGAGCCCGGATCGTGGTCCGGATCACGCGCAGGGCAGCGGGCTCGGATTTCACGCCGGTTCGCTGGATCTTTCCGGGCGACAGCTTCACCGCTCCATCGTCGCTGTCCTCGCCCTCGAAGACGGGGATGTAGTCCATCCCCATCTGGTCTTTCTTCGGAACATGCGAAGTGTCGGCAAGCCCCATCGGGTTTCGGTAGTATTTTATCTTGCGGTCTGCCGTGGTTGCCGGCCCGGGCGCGGCGACGGGTTCGTCATCGAAGCTCAGGTCCGCGCCGGCCGGCACGGCCCGGTAGTCGCGCCCGTCCGGCGTCTTCCTCGGCGTCAGCGAGTAGAGCGGGCGGCCGTCCGGATCCTGATAGTAGATCGGTTCGCCGCTCGCCTGCGCGGCCGCTGATGCGACCAGCGCCATGCTCGCCGCACGCGGCGAATGAAGGTGCCCGCGGACACCGACGTAGCCGCCACCTCCCGCCGCTATCACAGCAGCGGTGGTGACGCCCGCGAGAAGGGCGCGGTTCATTTTTGCGCCGTGATGACGAGCTTGCCTTCGACCGTGCCGGTCTCGCCTTGCACCTTGGCGCCGAGCGAGAGCAGCCACCTTCCTTCCATCCCGAAAGCCGCCTTGAAGCGGTAGCTGCCCGGCTCGCCGCCCGGCTCCCGCGCGATCCTGGTGGCCATCTCCGGCATGCCTTCGGGTGCCATGTCGAGACGGGTCGCAAAGATGACGGCGTCAGGCACCGGTTTTCCGGTCGTCTTGTTGATGAGCTGGATGGTGACAATCTTGTCCTTGCCGACGGTGACGGTCGGCTCGACGAGCTTGAATTCATAATCCTTGATGTCGGCGCGGGCGAAGCCGGCGAAGCCGATCACGGCAAAGCCGATGAGCGCGGCGCGGACGGCGCGCGAGATGTCGAGTTTCTTCATTTTAAATCCTCTGATGTCATGGTCGTGCCGCGGGACGGCATGCGTCGATCCGCGCGATCAGTTCGCGCGGCAGCAGACGGCGTCGCAACGCCGTTCAGACCAGAGTTCGAGGCGGATGTTCCGGAGGTGGGTAACCCAGGCCCTCAGGCCATGAATCGTTCTGCAACGCAGCGATCTGACCCGAGGCGGCGGGAAGCGGATGGACAACGTCCGCCGATATGCCGGTGAAGCATATCGACGCGCAGGCATTCATGCACAGGCACTTGTCGCAACCGACCGGCGCCGGTGTCGGCGCCTTCGGCGGACAACACGGCATATCGTCTGCCATCTCATCGGTCGTCGCCGACGATGACATGTCATCCGCCATTGCCTGCATCGAGGCGTCGGAGGACGTCATTGCCATAACAGGCCGCGAAACCGGAGCCAATGCAAGACCGGCGATCACAAGGATCGCGAGCAGCCGGCGTATGGTGAATGTGCGCTTCACGAAGCCAGTTTCTCACAAACTCGCGGCGATGGAAAGCTCACGATCCCGAACATCATGACACTTCCATCCACCGCGCCTTGATCGGGATCAAACCACCCACGCGCGTTTCAGCCCAGCTTACCTGTCGGAGCGGCCGATCACGGCCATCAGTTCCGATATTTTCGCCCGCTGATCGGCCTTGTTGCCGCTGGTGATCGCGTGTTCGACGCAATGGGCGACGTGATCTCTCAGCACTTCCTCCTCGACGCGGCGGAGCGCCGCGCGCACCGCGGAAATCTGCGTGACGATGTCGATGCAGTAGCGGTCCTCATCCACCATCCTGGACAGGCCGCGGACCTGCCCCTCGATCCGGTTGAGGCGTTTTTGGCATGATGCCTTGATGTCTTTTCTCATGACGCTTATATACCCCTACAGGGTATGGGTTGCAAGTGGACCACGGAGAACGCGATGACCAAAGCCGAAAACGTCAATACGGGCAGCGCATCAAAGGGTTCCGGTTGCGGGTGCTCGTCAGGCGCGACGGCGGCGGCGCAAGCCGCGAAGGCCGGGTGCTGCGGCGGAGGCCACGATCATTCCGCCCACGGCCATGATCACTCGCACGGCGGCGGCAAGGCCACCGTGCGCGACCCCGTCTGCGGGATGACGGTTGATCCCGCGACAAGCCAGCACCGGTTCGAATATCGCGGCGAAACCTATCATTTCTGTGCGGCCGGCTGCCGAAGCAAATTCGCCGCCGATCCCGGGCAGTATCTCGAAAAGAGCGGGCCAAAAGCCGCCGCGCCGGAGGGCACGATCTATACCTGCCCGATGCATCCGCAGATCCGCCAGGTCGGTCCCGGAAGCTGCCCGATCTGCGGTATGGCGCTGGAGCCGGAGGTGGCGAGCCTGGATACGCCGCCCAATCCCGAGCTCGCGGACATGACGCGACGATTCTGGATCGGCCTCGTGCTCTCGCTGCCGGCGGTGGTTCTGGAAATGGGTGGCCACCTCGTCGGCGGTCACGGCTGGGTCGACCAGACCCTGTCGAACTGGATTCAGCTGGTGTTCGCAACACCCGTTGTCGCATGGGCGGGCTGGCCGTTCTTCGTCCGCGGCTGGCAATCGCTCAAGACGCGCAATCTGAACATGTTCACGCTGATCGCCATGGGCACCGGTGTGGCCTATGTGTACAGCCTGATCGGAACCATCGCGCCCGACAGCTTCCCGGCGACCTTCCGCGGACATGGCGGCGCGGTTGCGGTTTACTTCGAGGCCGCAGCGGTCATCACCGTGCTCGTCCTGCTGGGTCAGGTTCTCGAACTCCGCGCCCGCGAAGCGACCTCCGGCGCGATCAAGGCCCTTCTCCAGCTGGCGCCCAAAACCGCCCGCCGCATCGGCGACGATGGCGCCGACCATGAGGTCGAGATCGAGAGCCTGGTGGTTGGCGACAAATTGCGGGTCCGGCCGGGAGAAAAGGTGCCGGTGGACGGCGTCATCCTCGAAGGCCGCTCCTCCCTCGATGAATCCCTGGTGACCGGTGAATCCATGCCCGTCACCAAAGAGGTCGGCGGCAAGGTGATCGCAGGCACGCTCAATCAGTCCGGCGGTTTCGTGATGCGCGCCGACAAGGTCGGGCGCGACACGCTGCTTTCCCAGATCGTCAAGATGGTCGCCGAAGCCCAGCGCTCGCGCGCGCCGATCCAGCGGCTGGCCGATCAGGTCGCCGGCTGGTTCGTGCCGGTCGTTATCCTCGTGGCGCTGCTCGCGTTTGGCGCCTGGGCCTGGTTTGGACCGGAACCCCGCATGGCGTTCGGTCTGGTTGCGGCCGTGAGTGTCCTGATCATCGCCTGCCCCTGTGCGCTCGGGCTTGCCACGCCGATGTCGATCATGGTCGGCGTCGGACGCGGCGCGGGGGCCGGCGTGCTGATCAGGAACGCCGAAGCGCTGGAGCGCATGGAGCGGGTCGATACGCTCGTGGTCGACAAGACGGGAACGCTGACCGAAGGCAAGCCGAAGGTCGTCTCGATCGTTCCGGCGGCGGGATTCGACGCGAACGAGATCTTGCGACTTGCCGCCAGCGTCGAGCGGGCCAGCGAACATCCGCTTGCCGACGCCATCGTGCGATCCGCCACGGAGCGCAATCTCGATTTGGGCAGGGTCGAGGATTTCAATTCGCCGACCGGCAAGGGCGCTGCGGGCAAGGTCGACGGCAAGTCCATCCTGCTCGGCAATTCGAACTTCCTGGCATCGCTTGGTATCGAGACCCGGTCGCTCAGCGAACAAGGCGAGCGTTTGCGTGGCGACGGCGCCACCGTCATCAATATCGCGGTCGACGGCAAGCTCGCCGGGCTGTTTGCCATCGCCGACCCCATCAAGCCGTCGACGCCGGCGGCGTTGAAGGCGCTGGCAGCGGAGGGCGTGAAGGTCATCATGCTGACCGGCGACAACCGGACCACCGCCAACGCGGTCGCACGACAGCTCGGAATTGACGAGGTCGAGGCGGAGGTCCTTCCCGACCAGAAGAGCGCCGTCGTCGTAAGGCTTCAGAAGGCCGGGCGGATCGTCGCCATGGCCGGGGACGGCGTCAACGACGCGCCTGCCCTCGCCGCCGCCGAAGTCGGTATCGCCATGGGAACCGGCACCGACGTCGCGATGGAGAGCGCAGGCATCACGCTGCTGAAGGGCGATCTGGGCGGCATCGTGCGCGCGCGCCGGCTCTCGCAGGCCACCATGAGCAACATCCGGCAAAACCTGTTCTTTGCCTTCATCTACAACTCCGCCGGAATACCCATCGCCGCCGGCATCCTCTATCCCAGTCTCGGTATCCTGCTCTCGCCAATCATTGCCGCCGCGGCGATGGCACTATCCTCGGTAAGCGTGGTGGGGAATGCATTGCGATTGCGGGTGACGCGGCTGTGAATGAGCCGTAGCCACTCTTGCCGAACCCCCTGGCCATATCTAAGTCTCGCGGGGGCTTCGGAAGAGGACAAGACCGTCATGCTGGATGCCGCCGTCAAGGCGTTGTCGCAAATCCTGTCGCCGCCGATGCGTTCGATCCTGTGGCGATCGATCGGGCTGGCGCTGGTGCTGATCGTGGTGCTGGCGATCGGCCTGCAGCGGCTGTTGAGCTGGTTTGCCACCTCGGGCGAAGGCTGGGCCGAGGCGATGCTGGGCCCCGGTTCCCAGACCCCGCTGAACGTGCTGGCCTGGATCGTCTCGATCGCCGCCGGTCTTGGCGTCGTGTTCGGCGCGGTCATGCTGATGCCCGCGATCACCTCGCTGGTCGCGAGCGTGTTCGTCGACGAAGTCGCCGATCATGTCGAGCGCGAGCACTATCCGGCCGAGCGTCCCGGCACGGCATTGCCGCTCGGCCTTGCCATGACCGAAGGCGTCAAGACCGCATCGCTGACGATCCTGGTCTACCTGATCGCGCTGCCGTTCGTGTTCGTCGCCGGCGCAGGCTTCCTGGCATTTTTCATTGCGACCGCCTGGCTGCTCGGCCGTGAATATTTCGAACTCGCGGCGATGCGGTTTCGCCCGCCCGAAGAGGCAAAAGCGATGCGCAAGGACAACGCCGCGACCGTGTTCACGGCCGGGCTGATCATCGCCGCCTTCGTATCGATCCCGATCGTCAATCTGGCGACGCCCCTGTTCGGCATGGCATTCATGGTCCACATGCACAAGCGCCTGAGCGGGCCTCGCCCGGAACTGCTCGAGCCGTCGCGCAAGACGGGATTGCCGGTGGGGTGATCGGCTGCGCGCCCTTAAGCTATTTTTGCTGAATACGGTAGAGATACTCGACCAACACGAGAACACGGGCGCGTATGTAGGCTTCCTGAGCGTACGGAAAATCCACAAAGTGTTCGGCGGCAGATGCCGCGTACCGCATACCCCAAATAGGCATGTCACGTGGACCGTGACTAGCAATCTCCACACGTCCGTCAATCACGCTGCTGATGCGCTCGGCTGGAAATACTCCTCCATTTTTCTTGGCTAATGTTGTCAGGTCTGGTGGCACGACCTTCAGAACTTGATTAAAAACGCCGTCGCCCCTCGCATCCAATCCATGACAGAGGCCACACCGCACCTCAAATTCCTTTTGGCCAAGATCGGCCTTTGCCGTTTGAGCAAATGCCGTGGCATTCAGCGATAACGTTGTTGTCAGCATGAAAAGGGCAAGCGACGTATTTTTCATAGTCATCTCCACGCCAGACCTTTTTGAACTTCTATTTCTTGCGATAGATACTTGGCACACTAAACACCCAGACCCGCATAAGGGGCGATGTCCGAGTCTGGCACTTTTCGGACCTCAGGCGATGTCCGACTTGAGTCCGGAATGCGTACTCAAGCGGACGTCCGCTGACCGCTCTGAATTTTTTTGAGTTCGAACCCTGGTCACCGCGCCACCAGCGGGCAGCCGCCTTCCGCCAGCGGGCGGAACGCCTGATCGCCCGGGATGGTGGCGAGGATCTTGTAATAGTCCCAGGGCCCTTTCGATTCCGACGGCGTTTTCACCTGCGCAAAATACATGTCGTGCACCAGCCGGCCGTCTTCGCGGAGGTGACCGTTCCTGACGTAGAAATCGTTGACCGGCCGCTCGCGCATCTTCGCCATCACGGCCTTTGCCTCGTCGGTGCCGGCGGCGGCGATGGCGCCGAGATAGTGGCGGATCGCCGAATAGACGGCCGCCTGAGGCATGGTCGGCATCCTGCCGTGCCGCTCGAAGAAGCGCTTCGACCAGGAGCGCGTCTCCTCGTCGCGATCCCAGTAGAACGCGGTGACGAATTTCAGTCCCTGCGCGGCAGAAAGCGCCATGCTGTGCACATCGGAAATGAAAACCAGCAGAGAGACGATGGTCTGGTTTTTCGTCAGCCCGAACTCGTTCGCCTGCTTGGTGGCATTGACCATGTCGCCGCCGCCATTGGCGAAGGCCACCACCTTGGCGCCGGAGGCTTGGGCCTGAAGCAAATAAGAACTGAAATCCGCGGTATTCAGCGGATGGCGCACGCTGCCGAGCACCTTGCCGCCGGCCGCCTTTACCGCGGCGGTCGCATCCGCCTCCAGCGAATGGCCGAAGGCATAGTCGACGGTGATGAAGAACCAGGTGTCGCGCCCTTCGGCCACGATCGCCTTCGCAAGGCTCGTGGTGAGCGCGTAACTGTCATAGATCCAGGATGCCTCGGTCGGCGTGCAAGACTTGCCGGTAAAGGCCGTGCTCCCCACCGCGCCCGCGATCGCGATGCGGTTTTTCTCGGCGGCGAGTTGCTCGACCGCAAGGGCGACGGCCGAATGGTCAAATCCGATCGCCATGTCGACCTTGCCGACCTCGAACCATTCGCGCGCGATGGCCGCGCCGACATCGGACTTGTTCTGGTGGTCGGCGAACACGATCTCGACGGGCTTGCCGAGCACCTTGCCGCCGGCATCCTCGACCGCCATGCGCGCGGCCACGACCGAGCCCGGGCCGCCCAGATCGGCATAAAGACCCGATTGATCGTTGAGCACGCCGATCTTGACGACATCGTCGGAGACCTGCGCGCGCGCATCCGGCGTCGCAACACTCACGGCGGCCGAAGCCAAAACGAGCGCAAGTCCAGGCACAAGCCGAAATCGCATGGCGTCTCTCCCCGTTGTGCGCGCGGCCCTTGCTTTGGGCCTTGGCGCGTGTCCCAAGCGTAGGCTCGGCCTCATCCGGGCACAAGATCTCGACCGCCCGAGCCGGTGAGGCGGTCGATCCTGTTCCGTGGTGGGGAGCTCGTTTGAGCGAACCGTGTGGGACGTAGCCCATCCTTCGAGACGCCGCGCAGGCGCGGCTCTTTTCGTCATGCCCGGCCTTGTGCCGGGCATCCACGTCTTTACTGCGACGTTGGAAATGAAGACGTGGACGGCCGGGACGAGCCCGGCCATGACGATCGTAGAGGTCTGTTCACACCGTCTTCTCCGGCCAGCGGCAGAGATCGTTGATCAGGCAAACTTCGCAGCGCGGCTTGCGGGCCAGACAAGTGTAGCGGCCGTGCAGGATCAGCCAGTGATGGGCGTGCAGCATGAATTCGGCCGGGATCACGCGCTCAAGCCCGAGTTCGACCTCAAGCGGCGTCTTGCCCGGCGCCAGAGCGGTGCGATTGCCGACGCGAAACACGTGGGTATCGACCGCCATGGTGTGTTCGCCGAACGCCATGTTGAGCACGACGTTGGCGGTCTTGCGCCCGGCGCCCGGCAGCGATTCGATCCCGGCGCGGGTGCGCGGCACCTCGCCGCCGAATTCGGCGATCAGTTTTTCCGACAATGCGATGACGTTCTTCGCCTTGTTGCGGTAGAGCCCGATGGTCTTGATGTAGTCGCGCAGTTTTTCTTCGCCGAGCGCCAGCATCTTTTGCGGCGTGTCGGCGACCTCAAACAGCGCGCGCGTCGCCCGGTTGACGCCGGCATCGGTGGCCTGCGCCGACAGCACGACCGCAACCAGAAGCGTAAACGGGTTGAGATGTTCGAGCTCCCCCTTCGGCTCGGGATTGGCTTTGCGAAACCGGCTGAAGGCCTCGCGGACTTCGGCCGAAGTCCAGGGCTTTACTTGTTTTGTCGCTGCGCCGGGTCTTGCCGATTTGGCCGCGGCCTTCGCCGCTGATTTAGCGCGCTTCGGCTTCGCCGCCGCAGGCGCCCTGGAGTTCCGAGCGGGTTTGGAAATGGCTGACTTCGATTTGGACGGCCGTGCGCGGATGATTTTCGACATGATCCGGGTATACTGACACGCAATGACCGCAGGCAATGATTTTGATCCGGAAGCGGCGCCCGAATTGTTCTCGGCGCTGCTGACGCCGCACCGCTCGCTCAATCGCACCGGTTTTCTGGTGGTGATGGCGTTTGTCAGCGTGGTCAGCTTCGCCGCCGGCCTCGCCTTCCTGCTGATGGGCGCCTGGCCCGTGCTCGGCTTTTTCGGGCTCGATGCGCTTGCGATCTACTGGGCGTTCCGGATCAATTTCCGGCGTGCCGGCGCGCGCGAGGAAATCCTGGTGACGCCGTCCGAACTTCGCGTACGCAGGGTCAGCCACCGCGGCCACGTGATGGAATTCGTGCTCAATCCGCTGTGGGTGCAGCTCGACCGGAAAACCCACGCCGAATACGGCATCGAAAGGCTTTATCTGGTTTCGAAAGGCCGCCGCATCGCCATCGCGAACTTCCTGGGTCCCGACGAAAAAGCAAGCTTTGCCAACGCTTTACTGGCCGCACTGCAGGCCGCCCGGCGCGGCCCGACCTATAATCCGCTGGCGTGAGTGGTTTTCTGGCGCGTTTTCTACCGCAGATAAGTCTGCGCAATCTGCGTAAACTTGATTGCTACGCGAACCGGTACCCACTTCGCTTGAAGACGCTATGAGTCGGAAATCGGGTGGTTTGGACGAAGCTGCCGTCCTACATCCGTGGCATGATGAACCTTGCCATGAATGACGACATGAACCTCGCAATCCACGATCGGCGTCTTGCCCGGACCGGGTCCCAAAACGACGCGCTGCGCGACTATGATTCGGTGCGGCGCGCCATTGCCTTCATCTCCGAGCACTGGCGTGCGCAGCCCACCATCGAATCGATGGCGGACGCGGCGGGCGTCACGCCCGACGAGCTGCATCATTTGTTCCGCCGCTGGGCCGGGCTGACGCCGAAGGCCTTCATGCAGGCGCTGACGCTCGACCATGCCAAGGGCCTGCTGCGCAATTCCGCCAGCGTGCTCGACGCCGCGCTCAACTCCGGGCTTTCCGGCCCGGGACGGCTGCACGATCTGTTCGTCACCCATGAGGCGATGTCGCCGGGCGAATGGAAGAACGGCGGCGCCGGCATGACGCTGCGCTTCGGGTTCCACCCCTCTCCCTTCGGCACCGCGGTCGTGATCGCCAGCGGACGCGGCCTGGCGGGTCTGGCGTTCGCCGATCCCGGCGAAGAGCCGGCGGCACTCGCCGACATGCAGCGTCGCTGGCCGCGCGCGACCTATGTCGAAGACCGTGCCGGCACCTCGGCGCTGGCGCGGCGCGTCTTCGACCCAAAACTCTGGCGGCCGGACCAGCCGTTGCGCGTTACCCTGATCGGAACCGACTTCGAGGTCCGGGTGTGGGAGACGCTGCTGAAAATCCCGATGGGCCGCGCGGTCTGCTATTCGGACATCGCCCACAAGATCAAAAGCCCAAAGGCGTCACGCGCGGTGGGCGCGGCGGTCGGAAAGAACCCGATCTCGTTCGTGGTTCCCTGCCATCGCGCGCTCGGCAAGAGCGGCGCGCTGACCGGCTACCACTGGGGCATCACCCGCAAGCAGGCGATGATCGGCTGGGAAGCCGGCCAGGTGGGGATGCAGTAGAAGCTGTGATTTGGATTAAAGGGCGCGCTCGAACTCTCTCCGTGATTGCGAGGAGCGAAGCGACGAAGCAATCCAATCTTCCGGTAGCAACGTGGATTGCTTCGCGGAGCCTGTCATCGGGCGCGCATTCGCGCGACCCGTTGGCTCGCAATGACGGCTCTCGGTTACAGCTCCAGCCGCTTCCACATGATCGCGGTGTCGCAAGGCCGGCCGTCCGGAAACAGCGCGTAATCCGGAACGATGCCGGTTTGGTTCCAGCCGGCACGGAGGTAGAGGCGGTGGCCGTTTTCGCCGGGCACGGTATCGAGCACGAGAAGCCGGCGGCCGTGCCGCCTCGCTTCCTCCTCCACCTCCGCCATCAGCAGAGCGCCGACGCCGCGGCCGCGCGCGGCGCGATGCACCAGCATTTTCCTGATGTCGGCGCGATGGGGTTGGTTGGGCGGCGTATCCAGCCCGAGCTGCACCGTGCCGACGATTTTGCCGTTCAGCCTTGCCGCCAGCAACACCGTATCGCCCGCCGCGACCGAGCCCGCGACTTTGCGAAAGAAACCCAACGCCTGTTCGTGCGTTAACGGCGACATGAAGCTGACGCTGGCGCCGCCGTCGACACAGTCGACCAGCACCTCGGCCAGCTGTTCCAGCGCCGTATCCGCGACCGGCGCGGCGAGAGAGATGATCTCGGCCTTGGCGCTCACGCCGCCAGATCGAGCTTCGATGCGACCGTGGAGTCCGCGTTCAGCCGGTAGATGATGGGAACGCCGGTCGCCAGTTCGCGCGCCAGAATTTCCTTCGGCGAAAGCTTCTCCAGCACCATGATCAGCGCGCGCAGCGAATTGCCGTGGGCCGAGACCAGTGTGCGCTCGCCGCGCAGCACGCAAGGCAGGATCTCCTGCACGTAATAGGGCAGCGCGCGCGCCAGGGTGTCCTTCAGGCTTTCGCCGCCGGGCGGCGCCACGTCGTAAGATCGCCGCCAGATGTGCACCTGCTCCTCGCCCCATTTCTTGCGGGCGTCGTCCTTGTTGAGGCCCGAGAGATCGCCGTAATCACGCTCGTTGAGCGCAAGGTGCCTGCGAACGGGAATCCCGGTCTGGCCGAGCTCGGCAAGCGTCAGATCCAGCGTGTGCTGCGCGCGCAGGAGTGCCGAGGTAAAGGCGATGTCGAACGACAGCCCCTGTGCCTTTAATTTGCGACCGGCATCCCTGGCCTCGGTGATCCCCTTCTCCGTCAGGTCGGGATCCTTCCAGCCGGTGAAGAGATTCTTCAGATTCCATTCACTCTGGCCGTGACGCACCAGCACGAGAAGACGATCGCTCATTCCTTGGTTCCGTTCGTATCGAAAGTTCAGAAATCACCGAGCCCGAGCACGTCGGCCATCGAATACAGTCCGGGCTTTTTGCCGCGCGCCCACAACGCCGCCTTGATGGCGCCTTGCGCGAACATCGTGCGGTCCTCGGCCCTGTGCGTCAGCTCGATCCGCTCCATGGGGCCGGCGAAGATCACGCTGTGATCGCCGGTAACCGTGCCGCCGCGCAAGGATGCAAAGCCGATATCGCCGCTCCGGCGGGCGCCGGTGAGGCCGTCGCGCCCCCGCGCCGAATGGGCGTCGAGCGCAATCTTGCGGCCCGCGGCGGCGGCCTCGCCAAGCATCAATGCCGTCCCCGACGGCGCGTCGATCTTGGCGCGATGATGGATCTCGAGAATCTCGATGTCGAAGCCCTCGTCCAGCGATTGCGCCACCCGCTTCACCAGCGCGGCGAGCAGGTTGACGCCGAGGCTCATATTGCCCGACTTGACGACGACGGCGCGCGAGGTGACGCTGCTGATCACGGCGTCGTCCGACGCCGAGAGCCCGGTGGTGCCGATGACGTGAACAATGCCGCGCTGCGCGGCAATGGCGACATTGGCGATGGTCGCGCCGGGCACGGTGAAGTCGAGGATGCCATCCGCATTCGCCGACATCGTCCAAAGATCCGCCGACAGCTCGACGCCATTGGCGGGCAGGCCCGCGAGCACGCCGGCATCCTTGCCGAGCAGCTCAGAACCAGGCGCCTCCAGCGCGCCGGCAAGCACCGCACCTTTGGTTTCGGAGATCACGCGCGTCAGCGCCCGGCCCATCCGGCCGCCGGCCCCCGCAACGATCAAGCGCATGTCGGACATTTTCAGACCTCGCCAGTCCTTGCCGTATAGCCGGGGCGGGCCCGTCCGGCAACCGATCTGGCTCTACCCACGCGTCATGGCCGGGGGCCATCGCCGTCCGAAGGACGGCCTCGCTACCGCTCGCCTATGCCCGGGCATGACGAAGGAGCAGATCGAGGATTAAGGCTGCGGCCCGTCATAGCCCTCGATGATCACGAGGTCGCTCTCGGCGTGGGGACTGCGGAGCGCGACCAGGCGGACATATTCGGGCGAATTGTAGCAGGCGACCGCGGTCTCATAATCCTTGAATTCGAGCACCACATTGCGCGAGCGCGACGAGCCTTCCACCGGCACATGCTTGCCGCCGCGCACCAGAAATTTCGCGCCATATTTCGCGAATACCGCGCCGTTTTGCGCGACGTACTCCTTGTAGCCGTCCATGTTGTGAACATCGACGCGCGCGATCCAGTACCCTTTTGCCATCGGCATTCTCCTTCTTGTTGTTTCAGCCCAGCGCCTGCGCGATCTCGGCCTGGATGGCTTCCGCCGCCGCCCTGGGGTCGGCGGCTTCGATCACGGGACGTCCGACCACGAGATAATCGGCGCCGGCTGCAATGGCGCGGGCCGGCGTCATGATGCGCTTCTGGTCGCCGCTCGCCGTGCCCGCCGGCCGGATACCGGGAGTCACCAGGCTCATCCCGTGACCCACGATCTTGCGCAAGGCGGCGGCCTCTTCGGGCGAGCACACCAGCCCATCGACGCCGAGCAGCTGTGCCTGCCTGGCGCGGGCCTCGACCAGATCGGCGACGCCGAGCCGGTAGCCCGCGGCATGAAGGTCGCCATCGTCATACGAGGTCAGCACGGTGACGGCGAGGATTTTCAGGCCGGATCCGCCGCGCGCCTCCACCGCCGCCTTCATGGTCTGCGGATAGGCGTGCACGGTCAGGAATGTCGCGCCGAGCGCGGCGAGGCTCTCGACGCCGCGTGCCACGGTGTTGCCGATGTCGTGCAGCTTGAGATCGACGAACACCTTCTTGCCGTCGTCGTTAAGCCGGCGGACCAGCGACAATCCGCCGGCATAGGCGAGCTGATAGCCGATCTTGTAAAACGTCACGCTGTCGCCGAGCCGGGCGATCATCGCTTCCGCCGGCGCCATGCCGGGCAGGTCGAGCGCCACGATCAATCGGTCGCGGGGAGCGATGGTCGGCTGCATGTCACCTCACATCATGTGTTGGGAAAATTCGATCAGCTGCCGCACCAGCGCACCGAGCGCCTCGACATCGGTCTGACGTTTCAGCCTGTCCATATCATCATACGCTTCCGATGCGAACGACAGCGCGAGCTGGTTCGGAATGACCATCGCCTGGCAGGCCGACAGGATCAGCCGCAGCGCCGCCAGCGCCCGCGTCCCGCCAAGCCTGCTTTCCGACGCCGCCGCAATCGCAAAGGCCCGTTCGCGAAACACCTGGCCGCGGGTTTCGTGCGTGTCGTGCACGCGGCTCACCCAGTCGATGGTATTCTTGACCAGCGGCGGCACGCACGCATTGTATTCCGGCGTCACGACCAGGACGCCGTGATGGGCGCCGATCATGCGTTTGAGATTGATGGCGTTCTTCGGCACACCCGATCTTGTCTGCAAATCGGCGTCATAGAGCGGCAGCGGAAAATCGGCGAGCGAAATGCGCGTGACCTCGGCGCCGGCCTGCACGAATTGATAGGCGGCGGCGGCCGCGAGCCTCGCATTGTGCGAGCCGGTACGAAGCGAACCGGGGATCACCAGGATTTTCAGCGCGGCCATGATTTAAATCGTTTCAGGAACAAGCCACCGCGCGGGAAAGCGGTCGGCTCAGTCCTTCCGATACACCCAGACGCGGGCCGGCGGAAGGTTCATCCAGATGCGCTCGGAAGCTTCCGTGGATACGCCCGGCAGCGACTTCGGGATCGGCGGCGCGACCGAATAGGTGAACTGCACGAACGGCGCCCTCGGCGCCAGCGCCACAAAGGCATCGCGAATCAGTTTCAGCCGCGTCAGCATCGGCTTGGTGACGAGCGGCAGGCCCGACACGACTGCGGATGCCGGCGCGTTCAGCACATTGCGGAGCGAATCGCGTAGCGTATAGGCGTCGCCCTGCACGACCCTGGCGTGCGGATAACGATCGCGCAGCAGCGCGCAGAAGCCCGGATTATATTCGACCAATACGAGCCGCTTTTGATCGACGCCGCGCTCGATCAGCGCGCTGGTGATCGCACCGGTGCCGGGACCAAGCTCGACGACGGGCCCGGAGGAATCGATATCGACATACTGGGCCATGGTGCGCGCCAGCACCCGTCCCGAAGGCATGACGGCGCCCATATGAAGGGGCTTCTCGATCCATGAACGAAGAAA
Organism: uncultured Alphaproteobacteria bacterium; assembly: GCA_963742085.1. GTDB lineage: Bacteria > Pseudomonadota > Alphaproteobacteria > Rhizobiales > Xanthobacteraceae > Bradyrhizobium. The sequence continues at coordinate 356,553 of CAVUKM010000016.1, forward strand.
ACGAACCTCGTCGTCGAGACGAGGGGGCTTTTTCAACGCACGCACGGACGATTGCAAAGGCATTGTCGCTACCAGGCGGGACCGCTTTATCGGCGGCAGTGTCAGAAAATGGTCATAAAGAGGTATAGGTAGCCGACGATACGGTCAAGCCAAACGCGCCTTCACGGCGCTTCGAAAGTGCGGACGGTTTGGCGATAACACCCTGCGCTCCCTATCGTTTTCGAGCGCGGTCAACCCGCGCCGAGCCACGCTCATGTATTTGCGCGGTTGCCGAAGAAGTCCTTGACCTTGGCGAAGAAGCCGGCCGCCTCGGGCTGGGTTGCGCCGGAGGATAGTTTTTCGAATTCGGCCAGCAGTTCCTGCTGCTTCTTGGTCAAATTCTGGGGTGTCTCGACCACGACCTGGACGTACATGTCCCCGGTCTGCCGCGAGCGGAGCACCGGCATGCCCTTTGATGCAATGCGAAAGCGCCGGCTGGACTGCGTTCCCGAGGGTATTTTCACCTTGGACTTGCCCTTGTCGATGGTCGGCACCTCGAATTCGCCCCCGAGCGCCGCCGTCACCATCGAGATCGGTACGCGACAGTGCAGATCGGCGCCATCGCGCTGAAAGAATTCGTGGCTCGCAAGCGACAGGAAAATATAGAGGTCGCCCGGCGGCCCGCCGCGGACACCGGCCTCGCCTTCACCGGCCAGCCGGATGCGCGTGCCGTCTTCGACGCCTTGCGGAATATTGACCGACAAGGTGCGGTCGCGCGTCACCCGCCCCGAGCCCGTGCATGAAGGGCATGGGTCTTCGATCATCTGGCCGCGGCCCTGGCAGCCCGGGCAGGTCCGCTCCAGCGTGAAAAATCCCTGGGCCTGCCGCACCCGGCCCGCCCCGCCGCACATCGAGCAGGTTTTCGGCTTGGTGCCGGCCTTGGCGCCGGTGCCCGAACAGGACTCGCAGGTGACCGACACCGGAATCTCGATCTGGGCGGTCTTGCCGAGGAAGGCTTCCTCCAGCGTGATTTCCATGTTGTAGCGCAGGTCGGCGCCGCGCTCGCGGCCGCCACCGCGGCCGCGCTGCCCGGCCATGCCGAACAGATCCTCGAAAATATCCGAAAATGACGAGGCGAAGCCGGCACCGAAGCCATGACCGCCGCCGCCGCCCTGCTCGAAAGCTGCATGACCGAAACGGTCATAGGCCGCGCGCTTTTCGCCGTCCTTGAGGACCTCGTAGGCCTCGTTGATTTCCTTGAAGCGTATTTCGCTGGTGGCATCGCCCGGATTCTTGTCCGGATGCCATTTCATCGCGAGCTTGCGGAAGGCCGCCTTGAGTTTGGATTCGTCCGCGTTCCGCTCAACTTCAAGGGTTTCGTAGTAGCAGCGCTTGGTAGACATCCGTCAAACCCGCCCGAAGTTCATTCTTCATTCCGAAGCAATGCGGCTCACACAATGCCGCCTTCGGCTTAACGAAAAATGACCCTCATCCTTCGAGACACCGTTTGCGTGCCTGTCGGAGTGAGGGTCATGATATCAGCCGCTTAAGCAGACTTCTTGTTGTTCTTGTCGTCGTCGACCTCGGTAAATTCCGCGTCGACCACGTCGTCCTTGGCGGCATCCTTGGCCGCATCGCTCTCGGCCTGTTGCTTGTACATCGCCTCGCCGAGCTTCATCGAAACCTGCGCCAGCGTGTTGGTCTTGGCCTTGATCGCCTCGGCATCCTCGCCCTTCAGCGCTTCCTTCAAATCGCTGACCGCGTCTTCGATGGCGCGGCGCTCGGTGTCGGCAATCTTCGCGCCATGCTCGGCCAGCGCCTTCTCGGTGGAATGCACCAGCGCGTCGGCGTGGTTCTTGGCGTCGACCGCCTCGCGGCGTTTCTTGTCCTCGGCGGCGTTGGCCTCGGCGTCCTTGACCATCTTCTGGATGTCGGCTTCCGAGAGGCCGCCGGAGGCCTGAATCCGGATCTGCTGTTCCTTGCCGGTCGCCTTGTCCTTCGCCGAAACGTTGACGATGCCGTTGGCGTCGATATCGAAGGTCACCTCGATCTGCGGCATGCCGCGCGGCGCCGGAGGAATGCCCATCAGGTCGAACTGGCCGAGAACCTTGTTGTCGGCCGCCATTTCGCGCTCGCCCTGGAAGACGCGGATGGTGACGGCGTTCTGATTGTCCTCGGCGGTCGAGAACACCTGGCTCTTCTTGGTCGGGATCGTGGTGTTGCGGTCGATGATGCGGGTGAACACGCCACCCAGCGTCTCGATGCCGAGCGACAGCGGGGTGACGTCGAGCAGCAGCACGTCCTTGACGTCGCCCTGCAGCACGCCGGCCTGGATCGCAGCGCCGATGGCCACGACTTCGTCGGGGTTGACGCCCTTGTGCGGCTCCTTGCCGAACAGCTGCTTCACCACTTCCTGGACCTTCGGCATGCGGGTCATGCCGCCGACCAGCACCACTTCGCCGATCTCGCCAGCCGTGAGCCCTGCGTCCTTCAACGCCTTGCGGCACGGCTCGATGGTCTTCTGGACGAGGTCGTCGACCAGCGCCTCGAACTTGGCGCGCGTCAGCTTCATCGTCAGATGCTTCGGCCCGGACTGATCGGCCGTGATGAACGGCAGGTTGATTTCGGTCTGCGTGGTCGAGGACAGTTCGATCTTGGCCTTTTCGGCGGCCTCCTTCAGGCGCTGCAAGGCAAGCTTGTCGTTGCGCAGGTTGATGCCCTGCTCCTTCTGGAATTCATCGGCGAGGTAATTGACCAGCCGCATGTCGAAGTCTTCGCCGCCGAGGAAGGTGTCGCCGTTGGTCGATTTCACCTCGAACACGCCGTCGCCGATCTCGAGGATCGAGACGTCGAAGGTGCCGCCGCCGAGGTCGTAGACCGCGATGGTGCCGGATTTCGTCTTGTCGAGACCGTAGGCCAGCGCGGCCGCGGTCGGCTCGTTGATGATGCGCAGCACCTCGAGGCCGGCGATCTTGCCGGCGTCCTTGGTGGCCTGGCGTTGTGCGTCGTTGAAATAGGCCGGAACGGTGATGACGGCCTGGTCGACCTTCTGGCCGAGATGGGCTTCCGCCGTTTCCTTCATCTTCTGCAGGATGAACGCGGAAACCTGGGAGGGTGAATATGTCTTGCCGTCGGCTTCGACCCAGGCATCGCCATTGGACGCCTTGACGATCTTGTAGGGGACGAGCTTCTTGTCCTTTTCGACCATCGGATCGTCATAGCGGCGGCCGACGAGGCGCTTGACCGCGAAGAAGGTCCGCTCGGGATTGGTGACGGCCTGGCGCTTGGCGGGCTGGCCGACGAGGCGTTCGCCGTCGTCGCTAAAAGCGACGATCGAAGGGGTCGTCCGCATGCCTTCGGCGTTTTCGATGACTTTCGCTGTCTTGCCATCCATTACGGCGACGCACGAATTCGTGGTGCCGAGATCGATCCCAATGACCTTTCCCATGGTCCTCATATCCTTCTTTTTGCGGCAGGTTGGCTGGGCCCTGGCGGCGCACCAATCCAAACCCCCAACGATCAAATACTCGCGATATTGCGACGGTGAGCCTCATATAGGAGGGGGTGCAGGGCCTGCAAGGACCGAACGCAACGTTAACCCGCGAAAAGCCTTACCCGCGAAAGATCGTATCGGCGTGAGCGCGCCCGGACCGGCCGGGCCGAGGCCCGATGGCCGGAACACGTCACGGCGCCGCTGTTGCGGGGGCGCCAAAACCGTTAAAAGCGAGCCGACCGACCAAACGGCCCGCCGGGGCCGACACCCTGCCGACCACCGAACGGCCGCAATGCGAACCCAGTGGATTGCCGATGAAACACATCCGACTGCTTTCAGCCGTGCTATTCCCGGGCCTGGCCCTGTTCCTCCTTGCCGCCATCGGCCCGGCCTTCGCCGCGGACCCGGTTTTTCCGCCTGGCGTCCGGGTCGGGATGGTACCCCTTGTGGGCCTCGTCCCCGCCAAGACATTCGCCGGTTTTGAGTCCGAGGATCAGAGCGTCAAGGTCCTGTTCGCGGAGCTTCGTCCCGAGGCCTACGGCGAAGTCATGAATGCGTTCAAGGCCGGTCCCGCAAGCACCGGCGTCAAGCCCGAGAGCATCGAGACTCCCGCCGGAACGGCCTATTACACGGTCGAGACCGCCAGGAATGGCGCGAACGTCGTGCGGCGTTATTCCATGATCCTGTCGGGCGGCACCTTCTCCGGTTATGTTGCCGTTCAGGTCCCCGAGAACGCCACCAAAATCTATACCGACGATGCGGTCCGGCAGATGTTTGCGACGGCGGTGATCCGCAAGGAAGTTCCGGTCGAGGAGCAGCTCGGGCTGATGCCGTTCAAGGTCAGCGAGCTCAGCGACTTCAAGAACGTCCGAACGCTGACAACGGGTGCCGCCATTCTTCTCGCCGACGGCGATGAAGCCAGGGGCTTCGAGTCCGCGCCCTTCATGGTGATTGGCCTGATGGCATCGGGGCCGGCGCAACCGGAGGATCGCGGCCGCTTCGCCGAGCAGGCGGCGACATCGATTCCCGGGGTGCGCAACGGGCGGCTGACCATGTCCGAGCCGGTCCGCATCGACGGCATGCCGGGATATGAAACGCGCCTCGACGCCACCAGCGGCAAGGACAATACGCCCGTCACCGTCGTACAATGGTTGCGGTTCGGTGCCCCGAACTCATTGCGAATCATAGGCAGCGCTCCGCGCGAGCAATGGGCGAAGGCATTTCCGCGTTTCCGCGCCGTGCGCGACGGGGTTCAGCCGCACTAGTATCGTCGGGTTGCCGGTATTCGGGTCACCCGTTGCCGAAGATTCGATCACGGGTTTGCGCCGGTCTTCTTTACGATCGCCCGTCTATTTGATTTGCTGGCACAGTGTTCTTTCAGGGGGAGATCCGACATGGTGGACCGAAGGCAGATTATTGCGGGCCTGGGCACGATGGCCATCACGGCCGCGGCTTCGAGGCCGCTCCGGGCGGCGGCTTCGATCAAGATCGATGATGCCTCGGCCCTTCTGGTCATCGATGTTCAAAACTGTTTCCTGCCCGGCGGCAGCCTTGCCGTGAAGGACGGCGATCAGGTCGTTCCGGTGATCAACCGCCTCGCCAAAGGCTTCGCGAATGTGGTGATGACACAGGACTGGCACACCGCGGGCCATGTCTCGTTCGCCTCCGTCCATGCCGGCAAGAAGCCGTTCGAGACCATCGATCTCGCCTATGGCAAGCAGGTGTTGTGGCCCGACCACTGCGTGCAGGGAACGGACGGCGCCGCGCTCTCGAAAGACCTGTCGATACCGCAGGCGGAACTCGTCATCCGAAAGGGATACCATAAGGACGTCGACAGCTATTCGGCCTTCACCGAGGCCGACGGCAAGACGACGACGGGGCTTGCCGCCTATCTCAAGGCGCGCAAGCTGCAGCGCCTCTTCATCGCCGGGCTCGCCACGGATTTCTGCGTGGCGTGGACGGCGATGGACGCCCGCAAGGCAGGGTTCGAGGCCTATGTCATCGAAGATGCCTGCCGCGGCATCGACACGCAGGGCTCTTTGGCCAAGGCCTGGACGGACATGGCGAAGGCCGGCGTCAAGCGCATCCAGTCGAGCGACATCGCAGTCTAGAGTAATCGGCGAACTCCAGTTCAGCGTTGTCCCTGAGGAACTGACTTTTCCGCACGCATCGGCCGCGTGAAGTCCCGGACATGCTGAATGAAGCGCTCGACCACGGGGCTCAGAGTTCGATTCTTCAACGTGACGATCACAGCCGGCCATGACTGGGCGGGAAATTCCACCGGCAGCGCCTTCAGTGAAAAACGTTCGCCATAGACGCGCAGAGTGGAATTCGGCAGCGTCGCAAGATGGGAGCCGGAGGCGGCCAAATTGGCACGAAGGTGCGTGGAAAGGGTCTGCAAGATCCTCTTCGGCACGCCAAGACCCCGTGCCGCGAATGCCTCCGCCACGCGCCGGTAACTCAAAGTATCCGATTCCGTCAGAACCCAGGGTTCGTCGATGAGTTCGGCGAGATCGACCTTGCGGCGGCGCGCCCAACGACTTTGCCTTCCCGCCACGACGACCAGTTGTTCATGGAAAAGGACTTCGACATTCAAGTCGTCCGCGAAGTACTTGTCGTCGTAGGGCTTCACCAACAGAAACATTCCCATATCAATGGTTCGTTCGCGCAAGGCCGAGGATTCCGCCGCAAGCGAACCCAGCTGTTCGACGTGCAGGACCACGCGTGGATAGGCTTGTGAAAACCGATGAATGACGGATGGAAGGATTGCGGCCGCAAACGTCTCCTGACATCCAATCCGCACTTCTCCAACCGTCGGATCGGCCAGGAATTCAATGTCCCTTACGCTTTGTCTTAGCTCATCAAACGCGGCGGTGCCGCGCGCGAGCAATGCACGGCCATAAGCCGTCGGTTCAACGCCTCGCGCGCCGCGGTCGAGAAGCCGTACACCGAGCGTATGCTCGAGTTCGGCGATCACTTTCGAAACGGCGGGCTGGGTCACTCCCAGCGTTTGAGCTGCCTTCGCCATGCTGCCCCGCTGCACGGCCGTGAAAAAAATGTGCAGGTCCCGCAGCCTCAGCCGCCGCCCGATCCGACCTTCCCAGTCGATTTCCTTGGCCATAACCGCCTTGTCATGGGTACAGAAGAAAATAGGCAATTCTCTTTCTATCTCACGTCCCCTATGGGTTCAATTACGTTCCTACGCGCAGTCGTGCACCATCGCTTCTTGCAATGGAGAAATACGACCATGCAAACCCGTAGAATGTTTCTTACATCGCTCGCCCTCGCTGCCATTTTCGGAAACCTTGAACGCACGCCGGCGCAGGTCTATCCGTCACATCCGCTCACCATGATTGTGCCGTTCCCCGCCGGCGGGCCGATCGACGCGACCGGGCGCATCGTGGCAGAGGGCATCCGGGCTTCGCTCGGGCAACCCGTGATCATTGAAAACCTGAGCGGGGCCTCAGGCAGCATCGGGACCGGCCACGTCGCTCGCGCAGCCCCCGACGGCTATACGTTCGGCATCGGATATTTGGGCACTCATGTCTTCAACGGCGCCACATACGCGCTGTCGTATGACCTGCTGAATGATTTCGAACCGGTTTCGCTGCTGGTAACCAATCCGCTCCTGATCATTGCAAAGAGAACCATGCCTGCGAAAGATTTGCTGGAATTGATTGCGTGGCTGAAGGCCAACCCCGGCAAAGCGTCGCAGGGAACTTCGGGGGTGGGCGGAACGTCGGATGTCGCCAGCATCTTCTTTCAAAAGGAAACCGGTACGCAGTTTCAATTGGTGCCTTATCGCGGTGCCGCCGCGATGATGCAGGCCTTGTTGGCAGGACAGATTGACCTGATGATCGACTTTGCGGCGAATTCTCTGCCGCAGGTGCGTGCCGGCACCATCAAGGCATATGCCGTTACGGCGCCAAGCCGCTTGCCGGCAGCGCCTGACGTACCGACGGTAGACGAGGCTGGATTGCCGGGATTCTACATCTCCGCGTGGCAGGGAATCTGGGTGCCGAAGGGAACGCCGAAGGACGTCATCGGCAAGCTCGATACCGCAGTCATGGATGCCCTGGCCGATTCGTCGGTGCGTCGGCGGCTCGCCGATCTCGGGCAGGAGATTTATCCGCGCGACCAGCAAACGCCGGAGGCACTGGGCGCGCTCCAGCGGGCCGAGATCAAGAAATGGTGGCCCATCATCGAGGCGGCCGGCATCAGGGCGCAGTAGCTCCGCTATGGATCGAGACTTCAATCGTCGCATGATCATGGAACAGATCGAAACGGCGATCATAGGAGGAGGGCAAGCCGGGCTGGCAATGAGCTATTGTCTCAGCCAGTTCGGGCGAGAACACGTCATCCTTGAACGACGGCGCGTCGCGGAGCGCTGGAGGAGCGAGCGCTGGGACTCGTTGACTTTCCAGAGTCCAAACTGGAACATTCGCCTGCCCGGCCTTGCCTTTCAGGCTGCCGACGCAAATGCATTCGCCTCACGCGACGATGTCTTACAATTCATCGAGAGCTATGCTGCCTTCATCCGTGCGCCACTGCGCTGCGGTCTGGCAGCAACCGCGCTCCGCCAAACACCAGACTCAAGGCGCCTGATCGTCGAGACACCGATTAACCACTTCGAGGCGAAGAATGTGGTGATCGCCACTGGACCATTCCAGGTGCCGGTGGATCCGCTTCCGATCGGGGGCACCGCGTTGCAGCTGCATTCCAGCCAGTATCGCAATCCGGAACAACTACCGCCGGGCGCAGTCCTGGTGGTCGGTTCGGGAAATTCGGGCCATCAGATTGCGGAAGAACTTTGCTCGGCTGGCCGTCGTGTGTATCTCTCCGTGAGCAAGCATCGGCGCATGCCGCGCCGTTACCGCGGCAAAGACTACATCTGGTGGTACCTGGCCCTTGGTGACGCCGACACGACCGTTGATCAGCGGCCGGGTACGGAGCCGCAACGCCTGATCACAGGTGTGGGTGGCGGCCACGATGTCGATCTGCGTCGGCTGGCGGCCGATGGGGTAATGCTGCTTGGCCGCGTTCTCGATGCCCGGGACGGCAGGCTAAGCATTGCCCGCGACCTCCGCGATAACCTGGCGCGCGCCGACGCGTCCTTTTTCGAGTTCACTTACCAGGCTGACAAGTATGCCGCTCGGAACGGGCTGGACCTTCCGCCTCCTGACGGGCCCGGCCAGGTCTTGCGCAACCCACGGGAGGTCGCCGATCCCGTCCTGACCCTCGATCTCGTCGAGGCCAGGATTTCCACTATCATTTGGGCAAATGGGTTCCGATATGACTTCAATTGGATTGACCTCCCAATCTTCGCAAACGAGACACGGCCGTCGGGCCGAGTGCCGCTGCACAAGCGCGGGGTTACAAAAGTGCCTGGCGTCTATTTCCTCGGCCTGCCGTGGCTCCACAAATTGAAATCTTCATTTTTGCACGGCGTCGGCGAAGACGCGGAACACCTTGCCGAGCACATCGCAGCTGATGCGCGGCCGTGACTTAAGCTTGGCGCCGGCAAGCGGAAATTGCCTGGAAGCGTTTCCGAACGTGCCTCAGTTCGGTTCGGCAGCGCTGGCTTTCACGCCGCCTTTGGCCACCGCAACCAGGGCTGGCCGCAGCACGCGTTCGCCGATCATGTAGCCGGCCTGCACGACCTGCACGACCGTGCCTGCGGGAACGGACGCGTCGGGAACTTCGTACATCGCCTGTTGAAAATTCGGATCGAATTTCTCGCCCGCGGGATCGAATTTCTTGACGCCGTTTTTCTCCAGCGCGTTGAGCAGCGACCGCTCGGTCAGCTCGACGCCCTCGATCAGCGCCTTGAGGATCGGATCGGCCAATTCCCTGGTCTCGGCCGGAACCGCATCCAGCGCGCGCTGCAGATTGTCGGCGATGTCGAGCACGTCGCGCGCGAATCCGGTGATGCCATAGGTTCGCGCATCGGCAACCTCCTTGGCGGTCCGCTTGCGCAGGTTTTCCATTTCCGCAAGCGTCCGCAGCATCTTGTCCCGCGATTCCGCGGCTTCTCTGGCAAGCGCTTCGACCGATCCTTCCTCGGGATCGTCGGGCATGATGTAGGGCTTGGAAACCACAGGCTCGGCCGCCTGCGCCGGGTTCGCCGGATTGTCCTTTTGCCCTCTGGGATCGGTCATCATACTGCCTTCTCGAAAAGTCTTGAGGATGGGTCGGGAATGGTTGGGATTGGCTCGCCGGGATATCGTGCTTTAGGCGCAGAAAATCAAGCGCCTGACCGCTATCAACCGAGCCCCGGAGACCGGATCCGGAGGCGGGTGCCGGTCCGCGCCGGAAAAACACGCAAAAGACCGGGTCGGGCTCATATCGGGACAGATCATCCGCCGAGCAATCGGCTGACGATGCGCGCCGCATAATCCACCGTCGGTATCACCCGTGCATAATTGAGCCGGGTCGGCCCGATGACGCCGAGGACGCCGACGATGTGGCCCGCCGCATCGCTATAGGGCGCGATGATCGTGGAAGAGCCGGACAGCGAAAACAGCTTGTTCTCCGACCCGATGAAAATCCGCACGCCCTCGGCGCGCTCGGCCCGGCCCAAGAGATCGATCACGCCGCGCTTGGTCTCGAGATCGTCGAACAACAGCCTGACGCGCTCCAGGTCATCCAGCGCATGCAGGTCTTCCAGCAGATTGGCGTGGCCCCGCACGATCAGCTGCCGATCGTCGGTTTCCCCGCCGGACCAGCTCGCGATCCCCGCGGCGATCACCTTCTGCGTCAACTGATCGAGCTCGGCGCGGTTTTGCGCCAGCGCGGTTTCAAGTTCGAGCCGCGCTTCCGCGAGCGTCCGTCCCCTGATCCGGGCGTTGAGGAAATTGGTGGCCTCGGTCAGCGCCGACGAGGGAACGCCGGGCGGCAGCGTCAGCACGCGGTTTTCGACCTGGCCGTCCTCACCGACCAGCACCACCAGCGCCCGCTCCGGCTCCAGCCGGACGAATTCGATATGCTTCAGCCGCGAATTGGATTTTGCCGTCAGCACCACGGCGGCCGCCCGGGTGAGGCCGGAGAGCCGTGTCAGCGCTTCGCCGAGCGCGGCCTCGACCGATTGCGCCTTGCCGACCGAGGCGAGCTGGGTCTGGATCGACTGCCGTTCCGGTTCGGTGAGATCACCGACCTGCATCAGGGCGTCGACGAAAAATCTCAGGCCAAATTCGGTCGGCAGCCGTCCCGCCGATGTATGCGGCGCGTAAATCAGGCCAAGCGCCTCGAGATCGGCCATCACGTTGCGAACCGAAGCCGGCGACAGCGGCACGGCGATCAGGCGCGAGATATTGCGCGAGCCGACGGGTTCGCCGGTCGCGAGATAGCTCTCGACGATCTGGCGAAAGATATCGCGCGAGCGCTCGTTGAGCTGGGCGAGGCCGGGATGCGATGCGATCAGGCCTATCGGTTCGTGGTGGGCCAAGCGGTGACTCCTGACAACAACCGACCCTAATCTGTCTATCTTGGGGGCCGCTGACAAGCAGGCAATGACCGCGAAAGACCGGCCAAAGCCCTTGCCGCTGCCCATTCCCGCACCTAAAAGCACGGCCAGCCATAACCCTTGCTGAATTCTGGAGGTTTCCCATGCGGCCAAGCCGCCGTGCGCCTGACGAACTGCGCGCCGTGTCGCTGGAACGCGGCGTGGTCAAATATGCCGAGGGTTCCTGCATGGTTAAATTCGGCGACACCCATGTGCTGGTGACGGCGACGCTGGAAGAGCGGCTGCCGCCATGGCTCAAGGGCCAGGGCCGCGGCTGGGTCACGGCCGAATACGGCATGCTGCCGCGGGCGACGCTGGAGCGCACCCGCCGCGAGGCCTCTGCCGGCAAGCAGAACGGCCGCACCGTCGAGATCCAGCGCCTGATCGGCCGCTCGCTGCGCGCGACCGTCGATCTCGAGGCGCTGGGTGAGCGCCAGATTACCGTGGACTGCGACGTGCTGCAGGCCGATGGCGGCACGCGGACGGCCTCGATCACCGGCGCCTGGGTCGCGCTCGCCGACTGCATCGCCTGGATGAAGGCCCGCAACATGATCAAGACCAACGTGCTGCGCGACAATGTCGCGGCGATCTCGTGCGGCATCTATAACGGCACGCCGGTGCTCGATCTCGACTACGCCGAGGATTCGGAGGCCGATACCGACGCCAATTTCGTCATGACCGGCGAGGGGCGCATCATCGAGGTGCAGGGCACCGCGGAGAAGACGCCATTCTCGCAGGACGAATTTCTCGCCCTGATGGCGCTGGCGCGCAAAGGCGTGGCACGGCTGGTGGATTTGCAGAAACTGGCCGTGGCGTGATCTCGAACATAGATTGAAAACATGCATCGTCGAATCACCGGCCAGCTCGTGATCGCGACCCACAATCCCGGCAAGCTCGCCGAGATGCGCGAGCTGTTGGCGCCGCACGGCGTCGAGGCGGTATCGGCCGCGGAACTCGGCCTTGGCGAGCCCGACGAGACCGGCGACAGTTTTGCGGGCAATGCCAGAATTAAGGCGATGGCCGCGGCGATGGCCGCGCGGCTTCCGGCCTTCGCCGACGATTCCGGACTGGTGGTCGATGCGCTGGACGGCGCGCCCGGGATCTACTCGGCGCGCTGGGCCGGGGCGAACAAGGATTTTGCCGCCGCCATGGCCCAGATCGAGCGCCTGCTGCAGGAGCGCGGCGCCACGCAGCCCTCACAGCGCAGGGCGCATTTCGTTTCCGCGCTCTGCGTCGCCTGGCCCGACGGTCATGTCGAGCAAGTCGAGGCGCGGGCCGATGGAACCCTGGTGTGGCCGCCGCGCGGCACCGCCGGCTTCGGTTACGATCCGGCGTTTCTGCCGGATGGGCATGCCCGCACCTTCGGCGAAATGACCTCGATCGAGAAGCATGGCCTGCCGCCGCTCGGAAAAGGCCTGTCGCACCGCGCCCGCGCCTTCGTCAAACTTGCGGAGATCTGTCTTGACTAGCGGTGCGGGCCCCCACCCCAACCCTCCCCCGCAAGCGGGGGAAGGAAGAGAAAGAGCCTTCGGCGTTTACGTGCACTGGCCGTTTTGCCTGTCGAAATGCCCGTATTGCGATTTCAACAGCCATGTCCGTCACGTCGCGATCGATGAGGATCGATTCGCGCGCGCGTTCGCGCGCGAAATCGAAACCACCGCCGCGCGGGCACCTCAGCGCGAGGTATCGTCGATCTTTCTTGGCGGCGGCACGCCGTCGCTGATGCGGCCGCAAACCGTTGGCGCAATCCTGGATGCGATCGGCAAGAACTGGCGCGTGGCTTCCGACGTGGAGGTTACGCTCGAGGCCAACCCGACCAGCGTCGAGGCCACGCGCTTTGCCGGCTATCGCGCGGCCGGCGTCAATCGCGTCTCGCTCGGCGTGCAGGCGCTCGACGACGCATCGCTGAAGGCGCTCGGACGTCTGCACACCGCGCGCGAGGCGCTGGATGCGGTCGCCATCGCGCGCGGCTCGTTCGACCGTTACTCTTTCGATCTGATCTACGCCCGCCCCGACCAGACGCCCGAGATGTGGGCGGATGAGCTGAAGCTCGCGATCGCGGAAGCGGCCGAGCATCTGTCGCTCTATCAATTGACGATCGAGGAGGGCACGCCGTTTTTTGGCCTGCATGCCGCCGGCCGGCTGAAGACGCCGGACGAGGCGGTTGCCCGCGCGCTCTACGACGTGACCCAGGAAGTCTGCGCAAGCCACGATCTGCCGGCCTACGAGATTTCAAATCACGCGCGTGCGGGCGCGGAGTGCAAACATAATCTGGTTTACTGGCGCGGCCAGGAATATGCCGGCATCGGGCCCGGCGCGCACGGCCGCCTCGATATCGATGGCGTCAGGCACGCGATATCGACCGAAAAGCGCCCCGAGGCGTGGCTGATGCGCGTCGAAGCCAATGGTCACGGCGTGGTGTCGGACGATCGCCTCAACAGCGAGGAGCGCGCCGACGAATTCCTGCTGATGGGACTGCGGCTGGCCGAGGGCATCGACCCCCGGCGTTACGCGCACCTGTCGGGCCGTCGCGCTCGATCCCCGTCGCATCGCGATCCTGCGCGAGGAAGGCGCCATCATTGTTGATGAAAGCGGCCGGCTGCGGGTGACGCAAGCCGGCTTTCCGGTGCTCGACGCGGTCGTGGCTGATCTCGCGGCGTAGCGCCCAGCCGTCGTCGCCGCGAAAGCGGGGACAGGAGCTACGCCCCAAAACTCTTCGGCGAGCCGGCGACCGGCACCGCACCGCTCGAGCCGACGCGCATGACCGCAAGGCCGCGCTCATTGGTGCCGTCGGAGCGGAAGCGAAACAGGCCGTCGATGCCGGCGAAGCCGGACGGGTTGAGCAGCACGTCGGACTGGAAACGTTGACCGCCTTGGGTTCGCGACAAGGCGGCGACCAGCGCCACCGCATCATAGGCCAGCGTCGCGGTCCGCACCGGCTCGTTGCCGTATTTGGCGCGGTAGCGGTTTGAGAAGCTTCGAAAGCCCGACGGATCGGGCGCGGCGTAGAGTCCGCCCTGCAATTTGGCGCTCGCGAACACGCGCGGATTATCCCAAAGACCCGTGCCGAGCAGCTGGACGTTCTTCAAATTGGCCCCGGCCGCGGTCAGCGCATCGGCCACCGTGACAACCGCGTCGCCATCATCGGCCAACAGCAGCGCGTCGGCCTGGGCGAGCGCCTGCGCCACCCTCGCCGCCGGGGCGTTGCGATCGGCGCCGTATTTCTCGAACGCGACGACACGCCCGCCCCTTTTGCCCACCGCCTGCTTGAAGCTGGCTTCCACGACATTGCCGTAAGCGTTCTCGGGCAGCATCGCCGCGAACGATTTTTTTCCGGTACTGGCGGCGTATTCGACGATCCGGTTGACGTCAGAACTCCGGCAGGAAGCTCAGGAGATAGACGCCGCGACCGGCCACGCTGGCATCGGTGGAGAACGCGATCACGTTGATGCCGCGGGTGCGCGTCGCCTGCGCCGTCGCCGGAACCGACAACGCAAACAGCGGGCCCAGAATGATTTCCGCGCCTTCGTCGATCGCCTGCTGGGCTGCCTGCTGCGCGCCTTGCGGGCTGCCGCCGTCATCCTTGATCAGAAGCTGGATATTGGGATTGAGGAATTCCGCGAGCGCCAGCTCGGAAGCTTTTTTCATCGATTCCGCCGCGACGGCCGCGTTGCCTGACGCCGACAGCGGCAGAATCATACCGACCTTGACCTGCCCGGTACCGACCGCAACCGGCTGCTGCGGCGCTCCAGCGGGACCGGCCGCGGGCTGCGAACTGAATGGACTGGAGAACTGGCTCAGGCTCTGCTGCACGCTGGAGCAGGCGCCAAGCATCGGCGCGCCCAGAATCAGGCCAAGCGCGGTCCGCCTGGTCGCCCGAGAACTCGAACCCCCAGACCTTACCGGTTGAGACTTGGGATCGAACGCGCCTACCATCGTATCTCTTCTCTTGACCGACCCCGACTCGGCCAGGACGTCACCCCCCAGGGGGATCAGGGGGGTGGATTCAGGCATATTGTCGGCGAATAGTTAACCAAAACAAAAGGATTATAGCCTTCCGGCACCGACGCCGGTTGTAGGTCCGCCTCCTCATCGCGCGCAAGGAGGTATGTCTATCTGGGGTACGTTCCGGTGTGGGGTAAGCCCCTTCATCCCTCCCGGGGCCCGTTCGCGCAAACCAGTATCGACCGCACCGAAAACGCTCCGGTCATGATCCGAATGGATCGAATCGGATCACCTCTCCGTTTGGGCATGATCTTTTCGGAAAACCGGTTCCCACTTCTCCGGACCATGCTCTAGATTAGCATTATGCGCGCAAAAGCTGCCTCCATAAACACCGCCGACGGCCGGACGCAGCCCTCGATCCGGACATTTTCCGTGGCTGGCCAGATCCTGACCGCGCCGAAGCCGGTTCCGGGCCTCTATCTGGTGGCAACCCCGATCGGCAATCTCGGCGACATCACGCTGCGCGCCCTGGAAACCCTGGCAGGCGTCGACATCATCGCCTGCGAGGACACGCGAATCACCCGCCGGCTGACCGAGCGTTATGCGATCGCGGCGCCGCTGAAACCCTATCACGAGCACAACGCCGCGCTGGCGCGGCCGAAGATCCTCGAACGGCTGGCCCAGGGGGCCTCCATCGCGCTGGTCTCCGACGCCGGAACGCCCTTGATCTCCGATCCCGGCTTCAAGCTGGTGCGCGAGGTCTGCGCGGCCGGGCATCGCGTGGTCGCGCTGCCGGGGCCCTCCTCGGTGCTGGCGGCGCTGTCGGTGGCGGCGCTGCCGACCGACCGCTTCTTCTTCGAGGGATTCCTGCCGCCGAAAGAAACCGCGCGCCGCGCGCGGCTGAGCGAGCTTTCGCGGCTGGATGCGACGCTGGTGATGTTCGAATCCGGAAATCGCGTGCAGGACACGCTTGCCGACCTGGCCGAGATCATGGGCGGGCGCGATGCCGCGATCTGCCGCGAGATGACCAAGCTGCACGAGGACATCCACCGCGCGCCGCTCTCCGAGCTGGCGCGGTCCGCCGCAACGCTGGAGACGCGCGGCGAATTCGTGCTGGTGATCGGGCCGCCCGAGGCCGGCGCGCAAACCATGACGGAGGATGCGCTCGACGACCTCCTGCGAAACCGGCTGAAGCACGACAGCGTCAAGGACGCGGTCGCCCATGCGGTCGAGCTATCGGGAAGGCCGCGCCGCGAAATCTATGCCCGCGCGCTGGAGCTTGCCAAGGAAAACGCGAAGGAAAGCGAGAAGGGCGGCCATGGCCAGGACTAGCGCCAAGACTGGCGTAGAGACCGGCGCAAAGACTGGTGCAGAGACCGACGGCGTCACGCCACCCGGCAAGGCTGCGGAAGCCGCCTCACCCGGGCGCGTCGCCGCGTTTCGCACCGGCCTCTCGGCGGAATCCCGCGCCGCCGCTTTTCTGATGGCCAAGGGTTATCGCATCCTCGCAAGACGCTTTCGCACCCCCTATGGCGAGATCGACATCGTGGCGCGGCGGCGCAGTCTCGTGGCCTTCATCGAGGTCAAGGCCCGCGCCAGCCTCGATGAGGCCGCCTACGCGGTAACGCCGCGCCAGCAGGCGCGAATCATCGCAGCGGCCCAGGCCTGGCTGATGGCGCATCCCGAACATGCCGAATTTGAGCTTCGTTTCGATGCCATGCTGATTGCGCCCAGGCGTTTGCCGCGCCATCTGTTAGCGGCATTCGACGCCAGCACCTGAAAGCCTTAACCTGCACAGAGCCAGTCAGCGGACCCGCCCATGAAACTGAACGTCGCCGTCCAGATGGACCCCATCGCGCGCATCAACATCCGCGGCGATTCCACCTTCGCGCTGCTTCTGGAAGCGCAGAAGCGCGGCCACGGGCTGTCCTATTACACGCCCGACAAGCTTTCCCTGCGAGGCGGGGAGCTGGTCGCTCCGGTGCAGACCCTGACCGTGCGCGACGAGGCCGGCGACCATTTCACCCTCGGCGAGCCGCATCGTGACAATCTTGCCGCCTTCGACGTCATCCTGCTGCGGCAGGACCCGCCGTTCGATCTCGCCTATATCACTTCGACGCATCTGCTCGAGCGCATCCATCCGAAGACGCTGGTGGTGAACAACCCGGCCAGCGTGCGCAACGCGCCGGAAAAACTTTTCGTGATGGATTTCCCGCATTTGATGCCGCCGACGCTGATCTCGCGCGACCTCGACGAGATCAACGCGTTTCGCGACGAGCACGGCGCGGTGGTGATGAAGCCGCTGCATGGCCATGGCGGGGCGGCGGTGTTCCGCATCATGCCGCAGGACATGAATTTCGGCTCGCTGTTCGACATGTTCTCGGTGACCTTCCGCGAACAATGGGTGATCCAGCGCTTTCTCCCCGAGGTCAGGCATGGCGACAAGCGCATCATTCTGGTCGACGGCGAATTCGCCGGCGCGGTGAACCGCGTGCCGGCGCCGGATGATCTGCGCTCCAACATGGTGCGCGGCGGTGCCGCGCAAGCCACCGATCTCTCCGACCGCGAGCGCGAAATCTGCACGACGCTCGGCCCGGCCTTGCGCGAGCGCGGCCTGCTGTTCGTCGGCATCGACGTCATCGACGGCAATCTCACCGAGATCAACGTGACCTCGCCCACCGGCATTCGCGCCATCGCCCGGCTCGGCGGGCCGGACGTCGCGGCGAAGATCTGGGACGTGATCGAGAACAAGCGCGGCGGAAAATAGTTTTCTTCGTCCCGTCATGCCGCTGACACGTTTCAGCTGCTCGTTTTTTAAACAGCAAATCCGCTTGCCAGCCCGCGAAAGCGGGAGCAGCCTGTCGACGCCCGCAGATCGAGCGGAGGGTCATCCGCCTGGGCGAAAGAAAAGCACAATTTCATAAATACACAGGGGAGGAAGACGCATGACACTGGATGTTTCGCGAAGGTCCCTGCTTGCGCTCGGCGCAGGCCTCGGCGCCACCACCATGATGGGCGGCAGCGCACTGGCGCGAGCCGCCAAAGTCGGGACGCAGCCAGCCTATTTCTACCGCTTCAACGTCGGGGCTGCCGAAGTGACGGTCGTGTCCGACGGGCCGCTGTCGCTTGGCGATCCCAAGGGCACCTTTACCGGCGTGCCGGATGACGAACTGCGGAAAATGCTGAGCGACAACTTCCTGCCGCCGACCAGTGTCGTGCTCGAGCAGAATGCGCCGATCGTGAACACGGGCGACAAGCTCGTGCTGTTCGATACCGGCCTCGGCTCGGCGAAGGGCTTTGGGCCGACCACCGGGCGCCAGCAGAAGAGCATCGCGGAAGCCGGCATCAAGCCGGAAGACATCGACGCGGTGGTGTTCTCGCACGGCCATCCCGACCACATCGGCGGCGTGGTCGACGACAATGGCAAGCCGCTGTTTCCCAACGCGCAGTTCTACATCGCCCAGAGCGACCTCGAGTTCTGGACCGATGAAAAGAAGATGGATGGCCCGCTGAAGGATTTCATCGCGCTCGCCCGCAAGAACCTGCTGCCGGTGCGCGATCGCATCGTGTTCTACAAGGACGGGCAGGAATTCCTGCCGGGCATTCAGGCGCTGGCCGCGCCGGGACACACCGTGGGCCACACCATGTTCATGATCACCTCGGCAGGCAAATCCTTCGCCTACCTCGCCGACCTCACGCACCACCCGATCCTGCTGATGGAAAAGCCGCGGATGGAATTCTCCTACGATACCGATCCGAAACAGGCGGCCGACAGCCGCGTCAGGATGCTGGACATGCTGGCCGCCAACAAGATTGCCGTGCTGCCTTATCACTATCCGTGGCCGGGCATCGGCCATGTCGTGAAGACCGGCGAAGGTTTTCACTATATCGCCGAGCCGATGACGATGGTGCTTTGAACGGATGTGCGTGCGGGGCAGCCTTCCGGGCTGCCCCGTTTTCCGGTTTAAATATTGGAGCACCGGTCATGAGAGCGAAGATTTCAGCAGCGATGCTTTTCGCGGGCGGAATCGCGATTGGAGCCGGCTGTTCCGAAATCATCCACGCCCAGGCCCCGACCTACGCGACCAGGCAGGTGATCCAGGCCGACCTGAAGAACCTGCCCGGGCAGGAAGTGTTGCTGTTCGCATCGACCTGGCAGCCCGGCTTCCGCTTGCCTTTGCACATGCATCCCGAAGGACACGAGATCACCTACGTGGTCGAGGGCGAACAGACCTTCGAGATCGACGGCGTCGGCACCAGGATCGTGAAGGCCGGCGAGGCGATCTACACCCCGCCGAACACGCCGCATTTCGGCCGCAACGCCACCGACAAGGAATCCAGAACCGTCGTGGTCCGGATCAAGGCCAAGGATCAGCCGGTGACGGCCGAGGTGAAGCGGTAGGGGCAATAAGGCGTCGGTCCCTGAAGCAGCGTATGTTCTCTTTGTGTTCTTGTTATTCACGTACCCTTCCGCTACCCTTTTGGCATGGGGCTGCAACGCGTTGCCACCGCAATCGAGGCCGGCGAGTGCGTGCGCTCGCCGTGTCCCGTTTTCGCCGAGCTCGGCCAGGAACCGATAATTCAATCATATGTTGACAAGCCTGCTTCGTGTGTATAAATACACACCATGAAAAGCCGGGAAATTATCTCGGCCCTTCAAGGAGATGGGTGGGTCCAGGTGGCTCAAAAGGGTAGCCATGTTCAATTCAAACATCCCACGAAAAAGGGCCGCGTCACGGTTCCTCACCCCGAACGGGACATCCCGGTCGGGACGCTGAAAAGCATCGAGAAGCAGTCAGGCCTGAAGCTGAGGTAAGAGCCATGCATAACTATATTGGTCTTATCCATAAGGACGCCGACAGCCACTTTGGCGTTTCCTTTCCGGACTTTCCGGGCGTTGTCACCGCGGGCACCACCCTGGATGACGCCCGCGCCATGGCCGAGGAGGCCCTTGCTCTTCATATCGAAGGCCTGGTGGAGGATGGAGAAGCCGTCCCCGAGCCTTCAGCCCTGGAAGAGGTGATGTCCGATCCGGACAACCGCTCCGGCGTGGCCATTCTGGTTTCCATGAAGAGCGATCAACCCAAAGCCGTTCGCGTCAACGTCACTTTGCCCGGAGATGTCCTGGAGCAGATCGACAAATATGCGGAAGCTCACGGCTACACGCGATCGGGACTCCTCACCCAAGCCGCCAAAAAACTGATGTCCGAAGCGGCTTGAGGCAAAAGGCCCGGATCAACTTCCCGGGCCTTTTTGTCTTGCTGGTTGGTCCTTCGGTCACGTCCACACTGCTTTCCCCGGGCGGCCGTCCCACTGTTCCCCTAATGTTCTTGCGGAACTTCCAGCCTTCCGCTACCCTCCCGCATAGCAGAGGGGCAGCATGGTCCAGCGCGTTTCCACCGTCGCTTTCGAGGGGATCGAGGCCCGCGCCGTCGACGTGCAGGTGCAGGTAGCCCCCGGGTTGCCGGCTTTTGCCATCGTCGGCCTGCCCGACAAGGCGGTGTCGGAAGCCCGCGAACGGGTGCGCTCGGCGCTGATCGCCTCGGGGCTCGCGCTGCCGGCGCGCCGCATCACCGTCAATCTCGCGCCGGCTGACCTGCCGAAGGAAGGCAGCCATTACGATCTGCCGATCGCGCTCGGCCTGATGGCGGCGATCGGCGCTGTACCGCCGGATGCGCTGTCCGGCTTCACGGTGTTGGGCGAACTCGGCCTCGATGGGTCGATCGCGCCGGTCGCGGGCGTGCTGCCGGCGGCAATCGGGGCGAACGCGCGCGAGGAGGGCCTGATCTGCCCGGCGGCCTGCGGCGCCGAAGCGGCATGGGCAAGCCCGGACATCCAGATCGTGGCGGCGAATTCGCTGATCCAGATCGCCAACCATTTCAAGGGCACGCAGGTGCTGTCGCGGCCCTCGCCGAAAGTGCACGCGCCGGAAACAACGCAACTCGACCTGCGCGACATCAAGGGCCAGGAAAGCGCCAAGCGCGCGCTCGAGATTGCCGCCGCCGGCGGGCATCACCTGCTGATGATGGGCTCGCCCGGCGCGGGAAAATCGATGCTGGCGGCGCGGCTGCCCTCGATCCTGCCGCCGCTGTCGCCCTCCGAACTTCTGGAAGTGTCGATGATCGCCTCCGTCGCCGGCGAAATCCGCGACGGCGCGCTGACAGCGAAGCGGCCGTTCCGCAGTCCGCATCATTCCGCCAGCATGGCGGCGCTGACCGGCGGCGGCCTGCGCGCCAGGCCCGGCGAGATTTCGCTGGCGCACCAGGGCGTGCTGTTCCTCGACGAATTGCCGGAGTTCGATCCGCGCGTGCTGGATTCGCTGCGCCAGCCGCTCGAAAACGGCGAGGTCGCGGTCTCCCGCGCCAATCACCGCGTCACTTACCCGGCGCGCTTCATGCTGGTGGCGGCGATGAACCCCTGCCGCTGCGGCCACGCCTATGAGCCGGGTTATTCCTGCAAGCGCGGACGGATCGACCGCTGCACGTCCGACTATCAATCGCGCATCTCGGGCCCGCTGATGGACCGCATCGATTTGCGCATCGAGGTGCCGGCGGTGACCGCCGCCGACCTGATCCTGCCGCCGCCGGCGGAGGGCTCGGTGGAAGTCGCGGCCCGCGTCGCCGCGGCGCGCGACATCCAGGCGGCGCGTTATGCGGCTGCCGGACTGCCGCACATCCGCACCAACGCCGAAGCGCCGGCCGCGGTGCTGGAGACCGTCGCGCAGCCCGACGCGCAAGGCTTGAAACTGTTGCGTGATGCTTCCGAGACCATGCGGCTGTCGGCGCGCGGCTACCACCGCGTGCTGCGCGTCGCCCGCACGCTCGCCGATCTCGACGGCGCGGACACCATCAGCCGGCTGCACCTGGCCGAGGCGCTGTCGTATCGCGCGCTCGCCGACGATGTGCGGCGTGCGGCATAGCGCGTTTTCAAAAACGAAGCATGCCCTCGGACTTGATCCGGGGGTGGAGACCGGTTCGCGTAGCAATCAAGTTTACGCAGATTGCGTAGACTTATCTGCGGTAGAAAACGCGTCAAATCAAGAATCCAGAGCCCCGTTTTGATTCAATCGAAACGAAAAAGGCTCTAGCGGCGAAACCGTCGGCACTCCCGACACGATTTGCCCGACGGGCAAATCAACGCGCGGCTTGAACGCGCCGTCCAGCCCCTGGCCCAAAAATATTCCGCTTTCCCCGTCGGGCAAATCATCTCTACAAGCTCGCCCCGTCCCGCTCCCCATCGAGGGGCGTTTCGCGATCGTCACGGACGTTGGGCGCGGGATGCGGTGGACGCTTTGGCGCGGCAAGACGAACGCGCGTGAAGCGGACGGCGAAGTCGTGTGGTCCTGACGCCCCGACGCTGGCGTCAAGTTGGCGATGATGCTTCGCATCACGCTGGCGACAGTGGCAAGAAAGCCCGGTCACTGGGGAGAGCGCGAAGGAAACCGTTAAAACCATTGCGCGGGGAATGCCGGGTGATTCCGGTGTGACCGTGGTGACTAACGCGTGTGCTTTCTACCAATACACACGCGGCTGCGGGCGCATCGGGCGCCCGGCATTCCCTGCGCCCTCGATTCCTTCGAGGCGCAAGCTTCATGCACAACCCGGGCGAAAACCCGCCGCGGGAATGCGAAGCTGTGTCCCGATGTCATTGCGAGGAGCGAAAGCGACGAAGCAATCCACGCTTGCTTCCTTGTCCCATGGATTGCTTCGCTAACGCTCGCAATGACGGTTTGACTAGGCTGTTTGAAATTTGAATCTGCGAATCGAACCACACCGTGTGTCGTCCCTGCGAACGCAGGGACCCATAACCACAGGCGCTTGTTGGAGCAGAAGCCGTCGGCCATCGCGCCAAACTGTGAAACCGCGGCGTCCCGATGAGCGCAATTGCGCTCACGCTGGGGTCCCCGCGTTCGCAGGGACGACATTAAGGAATTGAGGCACCCCCCGCCGTCAACTCCGCGGTAACGAGTTTTGTTTACGCTCCGCCAACCATGAGCCCTGCGTGATCTCCGGGCCCGGGCCAAGCGAGTAGCGTTCCATGTTGCGTTTCAGGTTTCTGGCCTCGGCTGTTCCACTCGTCGCCGCCGCCTTTTTCGCGCGCGGCGGGCTAACGCCCACTTCGCACCCCTGCATCGCGATCTCGGACATTGCGGTCGAGATCTCCGACCTGCCCTGGCATGCCGATCTCCACGTCGCGTTCACCGACGACCCGGCGGCCGCGACCGTGCGGGTCCAGATATCCGACAGCGCCGACGCCGCCGATTACGCCGTGGTCGACGACGCCGGCGCGAGCGAACCGGGCGCCTGCGAGGCCAATCCGGCGACGCGCTTCGTGTCGGTTTCGGCCAATCCGGCGGCCGGCGCGCCCGTCATCTACCTCTCGCATGACGGTCCCGCCGATTACCGGATCTTCGTCAGGTCGAAGACATTTTCGGCGCGCGACGCGGCAGCCCTCGTCGTCGGCGCCGGCGGCGGCGAACACCGCGCCGTGCAGGCGGCGATGCTCTGATTTTTGTTTTGACGCTTTTTCTACCGCCGATAAGTCCACGCAATCTGCGCAAACTTGATTGCTGCGCGACCCGGTACCCACCCCCGGATCAAGTCCGAGGGCATGCTTCGTTTTTGAAATCGCTCCGGCTTTTCATTTTAACACTTTATCAACCATGTTCTCACCGGGTGGCAGGACGCCGTCCGTCCTCAAGCACTTCGCAAGGTCGCGAACGCATCTTCGTCGCCAGGCAAGGGACGCGCGGTGGGCACTCCCATCCCAACCGCACCAGGCAAGCGCGATGTAACTTCAGGGGTAGTCGGCGATGGGGCGGTTTCTCCGGATCAAGGTGCACATGCGCCGCTTCTCGCGGCGACATCCCTGGATCGTTTTCTCGGTTCGCTCGTTTCTGATCTTCTCCGCCACCTTCGGCGGTGCCTACGGGTTCATCAACGGCAGCCGCGCCGAAAATTCCGGCTATGATCCCAATGCCTTTGCGATCGGCGCCAGCTTCCTGTTCGCGCTCGCCTGCCTCGCGCTCGCCACGGTGAGCATGCGGCTGCGGTTCCTGCACAGGAAGTTTCGCAAGATCGCGCTGCATAACGAGGCGCTGGCCGATCGCAATTGGGAATTGAAGGAGGCCGAGGAACGCGCCCGCGGCCTGTTCGAATCGCAGGGCGACCTGATCGTGCTGCGCGATGCCGAAGGCCGCATCACCTTCGCCAACGACGCCTATTGCGAACTCGCCCGGCAACCCCGCAGCGCGCTGATCGGCAGCCATTTTCAGCTCACCCTGCTCGAGCAAGGCGACACCGCGCTCGAGACGAGCGGCACGCGAATTCACGACCAGAAGATCGCTACCGCGCTCGGCCCGCGGTGGATCGCATGGCGCGAGGGCCTGGTTCGCTCCGATGCCGGCGCGCCCGCCGAGATGCAATGCGTCGGCCGCGACGTCACCGACCGCACCGAGACCGAACGCGCGCTCGCCGAAGCCCGCGACCAGGCCGACGCCGCCAACCGCGCCAAGTCGCGCTTTCTCGCGATGGCCAGCCACGAAATCCGCACGCCGCTGAACGGCATCATCGGCATGGGCGGCCTGCTGCTGGATACGCCGCTGACGCCGGAGCAGATGACCTATGCGAAGGCGGTGAAGACCTCCGGCGACGCGCTGCTGGCGCTGATCGAGGAGCTCTTGGACTATTCCAAGATCGAGGCCGGCAAGATCGACCTCGAACATCGCCCGTTCGCGCTGGCCGCGCTGGTCGAGGACATCACCGAGCTGCTGGCGCCGCGGGCGCAGGCGCGGAAGCTGGAGATCGCCGCCTATGTCGACGAGCGACTGCCGATGGAAGTGATCGGCGACTCGGCGCGGCTGCGCCAGGTGCTGCTCAATCTCGCCGGCAATGCGATCAAGTTCACCGCAACCGGCGGCGTGGCGCTGATCGTCGAGCCCGGCATCTGGCCCAACGAAATCAGCTTCCTGGTGCGCGACACCGGCATCGGGATCGCGCCCGAGGCACAGCAGCGGATTTTCCGCGAGTTCGAACAGGCCGACGAGCGGATCGCCAGAAGCTATGGCGGCACCGGCCTCGGCCTGAGCATCTCCGAGCGCATCGTCAAGCGGATGGGCGGGCGCATCACGCTGGAGAGCAAGCCTGGCGTCGGCTCGACGTTCGAGGTGGCCGTTCCGCTCTCCGCCTCCGGGAACAGCGGACTTGAGTCGTTCACGGCACCCGATCTCGACGGCCTGTCGATCATGCTGGTCGCGCCCCAGAGCATCGAGGCATCGCTCATCGAGCGGCGGCTGCAGCGCTGGGGCGGCCAGGTCTGCGTGGTTTCGGACAGCGAGGTGGCGCAGGCTCTGTTGCCTGAACGCAGCTGGCACGCGGTGCTGCTCGACCACGCGCTCGGCTCCGGCGAGGCCGAGAGACTGGCGGCGGCGGCGCGCGCTCACGCGACACATCGCATCGTCCTGTTCACGCCGGCGACGCGGCACGAACTTCCATCCGCTTCCGCCGCCTCGGCCTTGACCGGCTATCTGGTCAAGCCGATGCGCGCGGCCTCGCTCGCCGCGCGCCTGACGACGGCGCCGGAAATTTCCGCGCCGGACGTCGCC
This sequence comes from uncultured Alphaproteobacteria bacterium, assembly GCA_963742085.1. Taxonomy (GTDB): domain Bacteria; phylum Pseudomonadota; class Alphaproteobacteria; order Rhizobiales; family Xanthobacteraceae; genus Bradyrhizobium. The sequence continues at coordinate 382,074 of CAVUKM010000016.1, forward strand.
AGCGATGCCTTGATCGAAACGCCCGACCATGGCGAGACGCCATCGGCCCCGGCCGCGCCTGGCCTTTCGGTGCTGGTCGCCGAAGACAACGAGATCAACGCGCTGTTGATGCGCTCGCTCCTGACCCGGCTCGGACATCAGGCGGTCATCACCACCAATGGCGAAGCGGCGCTGGAATCCTGGCTCTCGGCGAAATCCGCCGGCACGCCGTATGACCTGGTACTGATGGACATCCAGATGCCCGGGCTCGACGGCATCGAAACCGCCAAGCGCATTCGAAACCATGAGGCCGCGCAGCCCGGCCGCAAGACCCCGATCCTCGCCCTGACGGCGAATACGCTCGTCGAAGATCGCTACGCCTGTTTCGAGGCGGGCATGGACGGCTTTCTGATCAAGCCGCTCGACCGTGACAAACTGGCCGACGCGCTGGCCGGCCTCGCCGCCGCACGGCATCTGGCTGCGTGAACGACGCAGACCAGCATCCTCCCGGCCGACCCTTGACGCTGCCGGCGATTCGGGTCGAGCATGTCGGCCGGCCCGGTTCGCCGGGCTGGCGCGCAGGCTGCCGATAAGCGGTCCCAAAACCAAAAACGTCCCGGGAGGAGTTCGATGACCAACAGGTTTTTGCCGATGGTTTTGGCGTGTGTTGTCGCCGCCGCCTTCTCAGGCGCGGCCGCGCAGGCAAAGGGCCCAAAGCTGGAAACAACCGACACCATGATCCCGTCAGGCGATGCGGGGATCGAGCTGTTCGTGCGCAACAAGCACCCGGCCGGCAAGGAAACCTCCGCCGACAAGATTCTCTTGTTCGTGCACGGCGCAACCTATCCGGCCGAGACCGCCTTCGATCTCCCGATCGAGGGCGTCTCGATGATGGATCTGATCGCCGCGCGCGGCTACGACGTCTACCTCGTCGACGTCAGAGGCTATGGCCGCTCGACCAGGCCTGCGGAAATGAGCCAGCCGCCGGAGGCGAACAAGCCGATCGTATCGACCGCGGTCGCGGCGCACGATCTGGGCGCGGCCGTCGACTACATCCTCAGGAAGCGCAAGGTAGCGAAGATCAACGTCATGGGCTGGTCGTGGGGCACCTCGATCGCGGGGCTCTACACCAGCGAGCACAACGACAAGGTCAACCGTCTCGTGCTCTATGCGCCGCAATGGATTCGCAACGAGCCGCCTGCGCCCGCGGCCGCCAACGCGCCGCCGCTCGGCGCGTACCGGCTGGTCTCCAGGGAATCAGCCAGGGCACGCTGGTTGAAGGGCGTTGCCGAGGACAAGCAGGCGGACCTGATCCCGCCCGGCGTGTTCGACGCCTGGGCGAATGCCACCTGGGCGACGGACCCGGAATCATCGAAACAGAATCCGCCGATGCTGCGCGCGCCGAACGGCGTTTTCGAGGACAACATGAAATACTGGAGCGCGGGCAAGGCCCAATACGATCCCGGCAAGATCAGGGTGCCGACCCTTCTGCTTCACGCCGAATGGGACGCCGACCTTCCGAGCTATCTGGCGCAGGGCTATTTCGCGCAGCTGAAGAATACGCCGTACAAGCGGCTGATCGAACTGAGCGAGGGCACGCACACGGTGATGATGGAGAAGAACCGCATGCAATTCTTCCACGAGCTGATCGGCTTCCTCGACGAGGAAAAGCCGCTCGCGTTGAAATAGGCGCCGATAAAGAAGTCAGAGCCGCCGCAGCGCCACCGTTTCCACCACATGGTCGGCGCCCTTTTTCAGGATCAGCGTCGCCCGTGGCCTCGTCGGCAGGATATTGTCCTCGAGATTGGCGCGGTTGGTGCGCTCCCAGATCGCGATCGCGGTCGCGGTCGCCTCTTCGTCCGACAACACGGCATAGCGATGGAAGTAGGATCTCGGATCCGTGAACGCGGTATCGCGCAAGGCAAGAAAGCGCCGCACATACCATTCGCGCAGCACCGGTTCTTCGGCGTCGATGTAAACCGAGAAGTCGAAGAAGTCGGAAACGACCGGAACCGCCTTGCCGTCGCGCGGCAACCGGCCGGTCTGCAGAACGTTGACGCCCTCGACGATCAGGATGTCCGGCCTGTCGATCTCGACCCACTCGTTCGGAACGATGTCATAGGTCAAATGCGAATAGACCGGCGCGCGCACCGGCCGCCGCCCGGCCTTGATGTCGCTGAGGAACGCCAGCAGCATCGGCAGATCATAGCTTTCGGGAAAACCCTTCTTCTGCAACAGCCCTTGCCGTTCGAGCACCGCATTGGGAAACAGAAACCCGTCGGTCGTCACGAGATCGACCCTGGGCCGCGGCGACCAGCGCGCCAGCAGCGCCTGCAGCACGCGCGCGGTGGTGGACTTGCCCACCGCGACCGATCCGGCGACGCCGATGATATAGGGCACCTTGCGATCCCGGATGCCGAGGAACTGGCGTTGCGCCTGATAGAGCCGGTGGGTCGCATCGACGTAGATCGACAGCAGCCGCGACAGCGGCAGGAAGATGTCCTCGACCTCCTTCAGGTCGAGGCGGTCGTGCATCGAACGCAGCCGCTCGAACTCGCCGGGCTCCAGCGTCATCGGCGTGTCGTCGCGCAGGCGCGCCCATTGCTCCCTGGTGAATATCCGGTAGGGATTGTATTGCTGCTCCGGTGCCCGAATATCCATGCCGCCGCCCTTGATGAATTAATCGCGCTTGCGCGCCGCCTTCTCTTCCAGCCCGGACATGGTCGTGCGCTGCGCCAGCGCCGCCTCGACTTCCTCAAGCTTCACGCCACGCGATTTCAGAAGCACCAGCAGGTGAAACAGCACGTCCGCGCTTTCGGCAATCAGATGGTCGCGATCATTCTCAACCGCGGCGATCACGGTTTCCACCGCCTCCTCGCCGAACTTCTTGGCGCAATGCTCCGAGCCCTTGTCCAGCAGCTTGCGGGTATAGGACGCCTCTCCGCCCGACGCCGCGCGGGCATCGATGACGGTGGCCAGATCGTGGATCGTGAAACGCGACATCAATTTGAACTCATGCAAACGCCGAAAAGGAGCGGACGCCGTCCCCGTGGGGATGTAGCACTTCCGTCACGAAGAGTCGTCAGGGATCGAGCCGCATCGGCAGCCCGGCGCGGACCATATGATCCTTGGCCTCGCGTATGGTAAATTCGCCAAAATGAAAGATCGAGGCCGCCAGCACGGCGGTAGCATGCCCCTCGCGGATGCCCTCGACCAGATGGTCGAGATTGCCCACGCCGCCGGAGGCGATGACCGGGACCGAGATGCTGTCGGCCACGGCCTGGGTCAGCGGCAGGTCGAAACCCTGCCTTGTGCCGTCGCGGTCCATCGAGGTCAGCAGGATTTCGCCGGCGCCGAGCGAGACCACTTCCTGGGCATATTCGATGGCGTCGATCCCGGTGGAATTGCGCCCGCCATGGGTGAAGATTTCCCAGCGGTCGGATCCACCGCCGCGCGTTACCCGCTTGGCGTCGATCGCAACCACGATGCACTGATCGCCGAATTTTTCCGCCGCTTCCTTGACGAATTCGCGACGGCTGACGGCGGCAGAGTTGATCGAAACCTTGTCGGCGCCGGATCGCAGCAGCGTCTTGATATCGTCGACCGTGCGCACGCCACCGCCCACCGTCAGCGGCATGAAGCAGGCCTCCGCGGTGCGCCGCACGACATCCAGCATGATGCCGCGATTTTCATGGGTTGCCGTAATGTCGAGAAAGCACAGCTCGTCGGCGCCGGCGGCGTCATAGGCGATCGCGGCCTCGACGGGATCGCCGGCGTCGCGCAAATCAACGAAGTTGACGCCCTTGACCACCCGTCCGTCCTTGACGTCGAGACAGGGAATCACACGCACCTTGAACATGAAATCTCCTAAGCAGCCGCGCGCGCGCTGCGGATCAGCGCCAGCGCGGCGGAAGCATCGAGGCGGCCGTCATAGAGCGCCCGGCCCGCGATCGCGCCGGCGAGCTTTTTGGCGCGCGGTTGAAGCAGCGCCTTGACATCTTCGATGGAGGCAAAACCACCGGAGGCGATGACCGGGATCGAGATGCGCTCGGCCAGCGCAATGGTGGCATCGAGATTGAGGCCCTTCAGCAGGCCGTCGCGCGCAATATCGGTGAAGATGATGGCGGCGACGCCGGCATCCTCGAACCGCCGCGCGATGTCGAGCGCCGTCACCTCGGATGTCTCGGCCCAGCCCTCGACGGCAACCCTGCCGTCGCGCGCATCGAGGCCCACCGCGACGCGGCCGGGAAATCGTTTCGCAGCACTTTTCACCAGCTCAGGGTCGCGCACCGCCGCGGTGCCGATGATGACCCGGGCAACGCCCTTTGCCAGCCAGGCCTCCACCGTTTTCAAATCACGGATGCCGCCGCCGAGCTGCACCGGCATGGTGACCGCCCCCAGCATCGCCTCGACCGCATGCGCGTTCATCGGCTTGCCGGCGAAAGCGCCGTCGAGGTCGACCACGTGCAGATATTCGAACCCTTGCGTGGCAAAGCTCGCCGCCTGTGCCGCGGGATCGAGGTTGAACACGGTCGCGCGCGCCATGTCGCCCTGCTCAAGGCGCACGCACTGGCCGTTTTTCAGGTCGATGGCGGGGAAGAGAATCATTGAATGACTTCTCGCATTGAACACCCCTCCCCCCACGAAGTGGCGGGGAGGGAAAGAAATGCAACGGCTCGGATAGAATTCACGGCTTCCATTTCAAGAAGTTGGAAATCAAGGCCAGCCCGAAACGCTGGCTCTTTTCCGGGTGAAATTGCGTACCGATGGCGGTGTCCTTGCCGACAATCGCCGTTATCGGCCCGCCGTAATCGGCGCGCGCCAGCACGTCCGCCTCATTGGCCGCGTTGAGGTGGTAGGAGTGCACGAAATAGGCGTGGCGGCCTTTCGGCCCCAGCGGCAGACGCTCCAGCACCGGATGCTCCCGGACCAGATCGAGCGTATTCCAGCCCATATGCGGAATTTTCAGGCCAGCCTCGCGCGGCGAAATCTTCTCGACGTCGCCGGCGATCCAGTCGAAGCCGTCGGTGGTGACGTGTTCCTTGCCGCGCGTCGCCATCAACTGCATGCCGACACAGATGCCGAAGAACGGCCGTGCCTTGTGTCGCACCGCTTCCGTCATCGCCTCGATCATGCCGTCAAGCGCGTCGAGGCCGCGGCGGCAATCGGCGAAGGCGCCGACGCCCGGCAGCACAATCCGATCGGCGCGAAACGCCGTTTCGGGATCGCGGGTCACCACGATGCTGGCCGGGTTTTCCATGCTCCGGGCGGCGCGCTCGAACGCCTTGGCGGCGGAGTGCAGATTGCCGGAGCCGTAATCGATTATCGCGACGCTCAACGCGATGCTCCCGGTTCGGGAAACAAGCCGATGATCTCTTCTCGCGGCAGCGGCGGCGGCCGCGAAAAGCCCTGGCCCGGAACATCCCGCGTCGGCGGCGGCGCGCCACGATCGACCGCCGGCTGATCGTTACCCAGCCCGCGCTGCCTGGCGGTCCAGCGATCGAAGAACCGCCGCTCGGCCGCCTCCTCGTCGTCGGCGACCACGAGATCGAGCTGGCGCCAGTTGCGCCGCGACAGGGTCCATCGCTCAACGCTCGCCGCTTCAAATCCCAGCAGCAGTGCCAGCAACGAATCCACGAGAAAGATGGCCGTCACGCCGACGCCAAGGCGAACCATCCCGAGATCGATGACGATCATCAGCGCGATCCAGCCGGCCAGCGCCAGCCACAGACGGTGCCAGGCGAGCCACACCACGCCGAAGAGGGCTGCCCAGACATGAAAGCCGTCGCGAACGAAGGTAAAATGATCGGTCGCGCGCAAATCCGCGTTGTTGGTGACCGGAGCATGAACTGTGTAAACCGGCATCGTTACTCTCCGCACTCGCCGCCGAGAAGCAAGATCAGCCGCCGAGCTGACCCTTGGTGGACGGCACTTCACCCGCGGCCCGCGGATCGATCGCGACCGCCGCCCGCAGCGCCCTCGCCAGACCCTTGAAGCAGGATTCGGCGATATGATGGCTATTCTCGCCATATAGGGTTTCGACGTGCAAAGTCACGCCGGCATTGATGGTGAAGGCGTTGAACCATTCACGGACCAGTTCGGTATCGAACTGACCGACCTTGTCGCGCGGAAACTCGACCTTGAACACCAGCACCGGCCGGCCGGAAATGTCGATCACGACACGCGACAGCGTCTCGTCCATCGGCATGTGGATCGAGGCATAGCGGGTGATGCCCGCCATGGTCCCGAGCGCCTGTTTCACGGCCTGTCCGAGCGCTATGCCGACATCCTCCGTGGTGTGGTGGTGATCGATATGAAGGTCGCCGACCGCCTTCACGGAAATGTCGATGCGCGAATGCCGGGCCAGGAGATCGAGCATATGATCGAAGAAGCCGATCCCGGTCGCGACGTTGGACACGCCGGTTCCGTCGAGGTTCACCGTCACCTCGATGTCGGTCTCCTTGGTCTTGCGCTTGATGGTGGCGTTGCGCATGAAATGTGCTTTCCTTTGGCCAACTTTCGACGGCCGCTCGGCCGAAAACGCGCCCTTTTAACAGGCTGATCCCGCCTTCGCTACTGCGGGAGGGGCCGCCAGGGAACGAACTTCGACCTATGGTGACCGGAATCCGGGGCCAGCCTCATGTTTGAAGCGCCTCTCGACGCAAACCGGGTACCTCTTTGCGGCAAAACACCGTGAAAACGATGCCAATTGTAACCCTGCGCTTTTGTCCCTAAATCCCTGCCAACGCGAGGTCCCCATGGAAGCATCACAATCCTCACCACCGGTCTGGCACGGCACTACCATTTTGACGGTCCGCAAGGGCGGCAAGGTCGTAATCGGTGGCGACGGACAGGTATCGATCGGCCAGACGGTGATCAAATCCAATGCCAAAAAGGTCCGTAAACTCGGCAAGGGCGACGTCATCGGCGGCTTTGCCGGCGCCACCGCGGACGCGTTTACGCTTTTCGAGCGGCTGGAAAGCAAGCTCGAGCAATATCCGGGTCAACTGACCCGCGCCGCCGTCGAACTCGCCAAGGACTGGCGCACCGACCGCTATTTGAGGCGGCTGGAGGCAATGATGATCGTCGCCGACAAGGACGTGTCGCTGGTTCTGACAGGCACTGGGGATGTTCTGGAGCCGGAGGCCGGGGTAATGGCGATCGGATCCGGCGGCAATTATGCCCTGGCGGCCGCCCGCGCCCTGGTCGATACCGACAAGGATGCCGAGGCCATCGTGCGGCGGGCGCTGGATATCGCCGCCGACATCTGCGTCTACACCAATCGCAATGTGACCATCGAGACGCTGCAGGGCGGCTGAGCATGACGGCCTACGCATTCCGTCCGATGTCGGCCGCAGACCTGCCGACGATCCAGCGATGGCTCGGGACGGCTCATGTGTCGCAATGGTGGCACGACCCCTCGGAGCAGTTCGAGCTTGTGAGCGGCGATCTCGGTGATCCGGATATGGCGCAATTCATCGTCACCGCGGATGCGCGGGAATTCGCCTATCTGCAGTCCTACAATCTGAGTGCCTGGGATACCGGCTTCGGTCCACAACCCGAAGGCACGCGCGGCCTCGATCAATTTATTGGCGACGCCGAGATGCTCGATCGCGGTCATGGTTCGGCGTTCATCCGCCTCTTTGCCAGCCAGTTGCTCACCGCAGGAACGCCGCGCGTCGTCACCGACCCCGATCCCGCCAATGCGCGGGCGATCCGGGCCTGCGAGAAAGCCGGATTTTGCCGGGGTCGAATCGTCGATACGCCGGATGGTCCCGCCCTGCTGATGGTCCGCGATCAATGACCCTTGCGCGCAACACGCCGGCCGCATCGGGTTTTTCAACCTGGCAATGGGCGCTGATCGCCGGCGGGCTGATCGCGCTTCAGGCCTCGATCCTGTTTGCAATGGGCCGGCTTCCCATCTGCGCCTGCGGCTATGTGAAGTTCTGGCACGGCGTGGTGCAGAGTTCGGAGAATTCGCAGCACATCACCGATTGGTACACCTTCTCGCACCTCATCCACGGTTTCCTGTTTTATGCCGCGACCTGGCTCGCGCTGCCCCGCCTCGCCTGGCCCGGCCGGCTGATCGTGGCGATGCTGATCGAAGGCGGCTGGGAAATCGTTGAAAATTCAAACTGGATCATCGAGCGTTACCGCGCCGGCACGGTGTCCCTGGATTATTTCGGCGACAGCATCGTCAATTCGGTGTCCGATACGCTGGCCATGGTTGCAGGCTTCTTTTTGGCGCGAAAGTTGCCGGTAGCACTGACTGTGGCGCTGGCGCTTGCCTTCGAAATATTGGTCGGGCTGCATATCCGCGATAATCTCACTCTGAACATCATCATGCTGGTCCACCCTTTCGAGGCGGTCCGGCACTGGCAGGCGGGGCCTCCGATCATCTAGCTTCCGCTTGTGTCCGCAATATTCCAACCTAACTAGGGCCCATGACCGACTTTTCTCCCCGTGAAATCGTTTCCGAACTCGACCGCTTCATCGTCGGCCAGACCGATGCCAAGCGCGCGGTTTCCATTGCGCTGCGCAACCGCTGGCGGAGGCTGCAGCTCACCGGGAGCTTGCGCGAAGAGGTGCTGCCGAAAAATATCCTGATGATCGGGCCGACCGGCGTCGGCAAGACCGAGATCGCGCGACGGCTGGCGAAACTCGCCGGCGCGCCCTTCATCAAGGTCGAAGCCACCAAATTCACCGAGGTCGGTTATGTCGGCCGCGACGTCGAGCAGATCATCCGCGATCTGGTCGAGGTGGCGATCGCGCAGACGCGTGAGCGCAAGCGCAAGGACGTGCAGGCCCGCGCGCAACTGGCCGCGGAGGAGCGCGTGCTCGATGCGCTGGTCGGCGCCAATTCCAGCGCCGCGACGCGCGATTCATTTCGCAAGAAACTCCGCGCCGGCGAGCTCAACGACAAGGAAATCGAGGTCGAGACGCAATCCTCCGGTGGAATGCCGATGTTCGAAATTCCGGGGATGCCGGGCGCGCAGATGGGCGCGATCTCGATCGGCGATATCTTCGGCAAGCTGGGCGGCCGCACCAAGACCCGCCGGCTGACCGTTGAAGGCTCGCACGAGATTCTCGTCAACGAGGAGTCCGACAAGCTTCTGGACAACGACCAGCTGGTGCAGGAAGCGATCGTTGCGGTCGAGAACAACGGCATCGTGTTCCTCGACGAGATCGACAAGATTTGCGTGCGCGACGGCCGTGTCGGCGGCGATGTGTCGCGCGAGGGCGTGCAGCGCGATCTGTTGCCGCTGATCGAGGGCACGACGGTGTCGACCAAGCACGGCGCGGTCAAGACCGATCATATCCTGTTCATCGCATCCGGCGCGTTTCACATCGCCAAACCCTCCGACCTCCTGCCGGAATTGCAGGGCCGCTTGCCGATCCGCGTCGAGCTGGAAGCGCTGAGCCGGGACGACATGCGCCGCATCCTGACCGAACCCGAGGCTTCCCTGATCAAGCAATATGTCGCGCTGATGCACACCGAAGGCGTGACTCTGGATATCACCGACGGCGCCATCGACGCGCTCGCCGACGTCGCGGTCGCGGTCAATTCAACGGTGGAGAACATCGGCGCCCGGCGGCTGCAGACCGTGATGGAGCGGGTGCTCGACGAGATTTCCTTCGCCGCCCCCGACCGTCATGGCGAGACCATCCGGATCGATGCCGACTATGTCCAGAAGCACGTCGGCGACCTCGCCAGGAACGCCGATTTGAGCCGGTTTATTTTGTAGGTTTTGCAGCTAAGATCGTCGTCGCTGCGAAAGCAGGGACGCTTAACCACCGCTGGCCGCCGCTGGATCAGGCGCGGTCCCGGCTTTTGCACGCACGCAAGCCGGTGGGTATGGGTTCCGGCTCGAGCGGAGTTTATCATCGGGCGCGCATTCGCGCGACCCGTTGGCTTGGCCGGGACGACAATGAATTTCAATGTGCGTGTGTGGGAAAACCCCTGGCGCCTGATGCTCGCCGTCAACGCCGCCGTCGTGATCGGGGTATTCCTCCACAAGATCGCGTTGCCGCCCTACGTTCCCTACATCCACCTCCTGGTGGATTATCATTTCGGCTTCACCAAGCGCGCGCTGATGGGCGCCATCGTGTCGCTGTTTTCCCGGGAAGTGCCGGTGTGGCTGGTATTCGCGCTCGGCGGCGCCGTCTGGCTCATCACCGCGGGTCTTTTCATCACCCTGTTCCGGCGCACCTTCGGTCTTTGTGAAAAGCACATGCCGCTGTTCGTGTTCATGGCGGGCTCGCCGTTCTTCCTGAAGAACTTCATGCATACGCTTGGCCATTTCGATATCTACGGCTGCGCATTCGCGATTTGCCTGCTGCTGGTGCCGGCACGCTCGGTCGCTTTCGTGCTGCTCGCGGCGCTGGCGTCGATGATTCTCATCCTGATCCACCACATCCATCTCCTGATGTATGTGCCGACCATCGCGGTCATCGTGGTGCTGCGCTATTACCTGGTGCAGGGTTTTGATCGCAAAAACAGTGCGATCGGCCTCGCTTCCCTGTTTGGCGTCGGGCTGTTGTTTTTCGCCGCGCAATTCCTGGGAACGATGACGGTGCCCGAGGCGGAGTTTGTACGCTATCTCGCAACCCGAATGGCCGATCCCGGCCGCACAGATCTGCTGAGTTTCAGCTTCATCTGGTATCAGCCGCTTTCCAGGGAAATCTCCGATACCTGGGGGCGCATGCCCTCCAATCTTCTGGGCGTGCCTGTGTTTGCGTTGCTGATCTGGCTGCACGCCCCGCTCTGGCGATATTTTGCCGCTTCGGTCCGATCGCTCACGGTGGGCTTGCACCGACGCGTCGTGATTGCCGGCATCGTCACGGTGAGCGCGGCCTATCTCATCATGTTTGCGATCGTATTCGATTATTCGCGATGGATTTCGAACTGGGCGGTGTGCCTGTTCCTGATCCTGCATGCGGTCAAAGCCCTGCCGGCCTCGCAAGCCGTGGCACCGATCCCGGCGGATGACCGGAAGACCACCATCCTCGGCTGGATCGTGACGCTGATCCCCCGCGTCGGCATTGTCAGGCCGTTCTGATTCTTTTGCGCGCTTTCTGCACGCGAACGCTACCCATCCCGGATCAAGTCCGGGGCAGGCTTCGCAAGTGCGTTGGCTTCAGACTTTCGATCGGCGGATGCGCACGTAAAGCGCGCCCTCGCCGCCGTGGCCGATATGCGCCTCCTCGAAGCCGACCACCAGGGCGCGAAATTCCGGCTGACCGAGCCATTGCGGCACCTGGCGCCGCAGCACCCCCCGCTCGGATTCGGCTCCCAATTTGCCTTTGCCGGTGATGACCAGCACGAAGGTCAAGCCATCGAGGTGCGCGCGCTGCAGAAAGCCCGCGAGCGCGCGGTGCGCGCGTGTCTGGGTCATACCATGCAGGTCGAGCCGGGCTTCGATCTCCTTCCGCCCACGCGACAATTGCGAACGCTCGCGACGCCCGAGCGGCGCCAGCGCCGGCACCGCGGGCTTTTGCATTCTGGGAAGGCTGACAGGGGGAAGCGACGGCGGCAAAGCCGCAGGCTTCGCCGCAACACGCCCTTCCGCATCCGGCGAAGCGGCTTCCGGTTTTGCAGCGCGATGCTTCTTCCGTAGCGGTCTTGTCTGTCTGGCGACGCTCTCCCAGAGCGCACGCTCCTCTTCGCTCAAGCCGCGTTTGCGGCGCGGCGATGGAGCTGGTTCCGGAATCAAGGGCGGACGTTTCATCGCTGGCGGCGATAGTAGCGGACACGACGCTGGCGGCGCTCTACCCGATCCGGCTTGATCAGCGGTCGCGCTTCCGGCAGCGGCACCTTGCCGACGATAGCCGCGGCGGCCGCCGCGGGCTGCGGCGGGGTGGCGTTCTTTACCGGTTCGGCGGCATGACCGGGGCTTGCGGCAGCGGACGTGGCCGGTGGCTTGGTGCCATTCTTCTGATCTTTTGGCTCACCCTTCAAAGGATCAATTTGCGGGAAAAGTTTTGCAATCTTCTCCGCTGGCCGCGGATCCGGCACCGGCATCTTGCGGCCCCGCTCGACCGGATCGAGGCTCCTCGGCACCAGAATGTCGAAGCGCATGCTGTGGCGGAAGCGGCCAGACACCCGCCCGGCGTCGGAGCCGGCGCCATAATAGATGTCGGCACGTGCGGGTCCGGTGATCGCGGATCCCGTATCCTGCGCCACCATCAGCCGGCGAAACGGTGTCTTCGACTGCTCCGATTCGATCGGCAGTTCGCCTTCAATGAAGAACGGTGTGCCGTAGACGTGTAGCGACCTGTCGACCGCGATCGACCGGCCCGGGGTCAGCGGCACGCCTTGCGCGCCCACCGCCTCATCCTTGTCGGAAAGCGTTACCTCGTGAAAGAACACGTAGGAGCGGTTCTGCCGGCGCAGCTCGTTGGCGCCATCAGGATTTTGGTCCATCCATTCCCTGATCTTTTGCATCGACATCTGTTCTTTCGGGATGATTCCGCGATCGATCAGGATGCGCCCGACCGCCGTATAGGGATAACCATTATAGGCATCGTAATTGATGCGGATGGTCGAGCCATCCTCAAGCCGGACCCGCGCCGAGCCCTGGATCTGGGCGAACAGCAGATCGGTCTGGTTTTTGAGCCAGCAGATTTCGAGGCCCCGGCCGGCGATCACACCATCTTCGATCTCGGCCCGATCGTAATAGGGCACGAGCTTGCGACGACCGATCTTGCGAAACACCTGTCCCTTGTTCGGCAGGCTGGGCGCATCCTGTTTGAAGCCGCGAACGAACAGATTCGACGGACGGCGGTAGATCGGCACGTTGTAGATATCGGTCTGGGTCCGGGAACCGTCGATGACAGGCTCGTAATAGCCGGTGACGAAACCCGCATCCTCCCCGAGCCGCGAGATACGCAAGGGGCGAAAGTGCTCCTCGAAAAAGGCCCTTGCCCGGGCACCATCGGTGATGTCGAGGGCTTTGGCGGCGCGGCACGGCTCGCGCAGCGAAGCGCCGAGCGCCCTCGGCTCGGTGGAAGCCTTTGTTTGTCCGGCAATTGACGCGCAGCTCGCGCGAAAGGCCTTGTACGCCAGCAAATGCTCGTCCTCGCGCCAGCCGGGGATATCGCCCCACGCAACCGGCGCATACTGGCTGCCGCTGATTTCGAGCGGCCACTCAAGTTGCGGATAGGGAATCGGACGGGCTTTTGGAAGATGCGAACGCGCGCTATCCGGGCTCGACCATGTGTGCGCCTTACGCGCAGCCATCGCGGCAAGCGGCGGCAGCATCATCGCGATCGCAATCACACAGAGCGCGGCGGCCCGTCGCCGCAAGCGACCTGCGTCAGTGAGCGCTTCCGGTGCCAACCAGCTTCCAGTTCGGATCGCGTGATGCGGTGTCGCGGGCAAATGTCCAAACATCGGTGATATCGGCGACCTTGTCCGGATTGCCGTCGACAATGGTACCGGCCTTGTCGCGGGTGACCGAGATCATCTGCGACACAAAACGAACGGTGAGCTGCGCAGCGCGATCGCGGGCCTCCGCGCTGGCAATTTCGGCCTTGTCGATCGACACAAAGCGCGTCTCGGTCTTTTGCTCCTGCTTCTCGCGTTCCTTGATCGCGGCATCGAAGCTGTCATAGACCTCGGACGACAGCAGGTCCTTCAGTGCACGGCGGTCGCCGTTGGCGAACGCCAGCACAATCATTTCATAGGCACTGCGCGCGCCGCTGAGGAAATGGCGCGGGTCAAACGACGAATCCTGGGCCGCGATCGCGTCCAGACCGTGGGCAAGCGGGGTGCCCGGCTCGGCCAAACCCTTCCAGCGATCGGTCGGCGGCGTCACATCGGCAGTCGGCGCCAGCGGCGCCTGGTCGATCACCGCACCCGGGATTGGGACAACGTTATTATCCTGTGCCCCCTGCACCACATTGCGTGCGGCGCGATCGTAGGGCGGCCGCTCGTTTCCGGTGCGCTGTCCGAGGACATTACGCAGGCGCAGGAATATAAAGACCGCCAACGCCAGGAAGATGATGGTGTAAATATCCACGTCGCATTCGCTTTCTGATTCTCACGCCGGCGATCAAGTCCGGCGGCAGAGCGCTCCCTGTAGGGGCCGGCCGAGATTACATCATGGATGGGTCAGCAGCATGTAGGCACGAAACCTGGCCTGGCCAATGGCGCGTCCTGACATGAAAATGCCATGCCGGTGGAAACAGGCCGGGCCGATGCACTCACCCATTTGCCACAGATTGAATTGTAGCGCGTTTTGGCCGCGGGGGGAAACCCCGATAGCGGCTGGAAATCGCGCATATTCAACAATTTAGAAAGCACGTTTCGTCTCTGGCGAGCCTGGATTGTCCGGCGCGGCTGCCCCCTGCGATCCCGGGGAGCAGGCCCCGGCGGGCCAGCCGCGATTGTCGTCCTTGTGGAGGGAGGCGAGGCTATGATAGCCACTCGCCCCGACAAGGCATTTGGGCACCTTAGAAGCGAATTCGGACCCAAACCGGCCCCCGCTCGCTAGAAACGTTCCAGGAGAGACTTCCATGACCAACGGTAACGGCACGCCTCCCGAGGCGGCCCCTCCTCCCCAGTTGAACGTGCTGGCGCAGTACACCAAGGACCTTTCCTTCGAAAATCCGAATGCTCCGGCGTCGCTCGCCCCGCAACAGCAGCAGCCGGCGATCAATATCCAGATCAACGTCAGCGCCAACAATATCGCCGAGAATGAATTCGAAGTGACGCTTTCGGTCGAAGGCAAGGCGGAAAACGCCGGCAAGCTGATGTTCAGCTTCGACCTCGCCTATGCCGGCGTGTTCCGGATCGTCAACGTGCCCAAGGAAAATCTGCATCCTTTGGTCATGATCGAATGCCCACGGCTATTGTTCCCGTTCGCGCGCGAGATCATCGCAACCTCGGTGCGCGACGGCGGGTTCCCCCCGCTGATGCTGGATCCGGTCGATTTTGTCGGTCTTTATCGCCAGAATCTCGAACGGCAGGCCGCAGATGCGGCGGCCGCGCAGGTAAAGCCGAGCTAGGCGCAGGGCCTCAAGCGCCCGGGCTACCCGGCAAGGAAATCATTCCAGATCGGCTTGTCGCCCAGCGTGGCGACGAATTCCCGATGTGCCGTGCGATCGGCCTCGGTTACCCGGGGCGCGAGCGGAACCTCGCGTTGCCGCCGCGGCATTTCACCATATCCACCCGCGCGCGTATCCCGCGATTCCGCGGCAAGAATCAATTGCGACTGCCGGGCTCCGATCAGATCGATATACACCTCGGCGAGCAGCTCGGCGTCGAGCAATGCGCCGTGCTTGGTGCGGCGGGAATTATCGATGGCATAGCGCGAGCAGAGGTCATCGAGACGATTCGATACGCCCGGATGCTTGCGCCGCGCCAGCAGCAGCGTGTCGACAAGCCGTTCGCGCGAGATCGCCGGCCGCTTGATACGGTCGAGTTCCGCATTGATGAAGCTGATGTCGAACGAGGCGTTGTGAATCACCAGCGGCGCGTCGCCGATAAACTCCAGGAAGTCCTCGACCACCTGCGCAAACAGCGGTTTATCGGCAAGGAACTCGCTGGAAAGGCCGTGCACGGCGAAGGCCTCGGCCGGCATGTCGCGCTCGGGATTGAGATGCCGGTGGAAGGTCTGGCCGGTCGGCATGCGGTTGAAAATCTCGACACACCCGATTTCAACCAGCCGATCGCCGCGCAGCGGGTCGAGGCCGGTGGTTTCGGTATCGAGAACGATTTCGCGCATGGACAGGCCGCCGAGAATGACGAATCAGGATCGTCGCGGCGTCATCCTAGCAGCCTCGTCCAGAATGTCCCGGATTCGCGCGCGCACGGGATCAAGACCATGCGACGTATCCACCACGAAATTCGCGCGCTGGCGCTTTTCGGCGTCAGGCATTTGCCGCGCCAGAATGGCGTCGAGCTTCGCGTCGGTCATGTTGGGGCGTTCCAGAATCCGCTGGCGCTGGATTTCGGGCGTCGTGGTGACCACGACCACGGCATCGACCCGCTTTTCGCCGCCGGTCTCGAACAGCAGCGGTACGTCGACCACCGCGACCGGCGCGCCGGATTGTTCGGCATCGCGCAGGAATTTCTGACGCGAGGCGCCCAGCATCGGATGAACGATTTGCTCGAGCCGTCGCATCGCGGCCGGGTCGTGCACCACACGCGCCGAAAGCTTGTTACGGTCGACCTTGCCCGCCGCGGTGGTGCCTGGAAAGGCAGCTTCGATCGCAGGCACCGCCTCCCCTTCGTACAGCATGTGAACGGTCGCGTCCGCGTCGTATACCGGAACGCCGGCTTCCGCGAACAGTTTCGCAGTGGTCGACTTACCCATCCCGATCGAACCGGTCAGCCCAAGAATGATCATTTGCGGCTTTCAAACGCCAAGCAACCGCGCGCTGCGCAAAAATGCCAGCAATGGCAGCAGCGGCAGGCCGAGGACGGTGAAGTGATCGCCTTCGATTTTCTCGAACAAATGAACACCAAGCCCTTCAAGCTGGTAGGCGCCGACGCTGGACGTGACCGCAGCGCCTGCCTCCTCGAGGTAGGCCTCGATTTCCGCCTCGGTCAGCCGCCGCATGGTCATGCGCGCGACCACGACTTGCTCGAACAATATCCTGCCATCTCGCGCGACAGCAACGCCGGAATGCAATTCATGGCTGTTGCCCGCCAACAGGCGCAATTGCCCGGCGGCCTGCGCACGTCCGGCGGGTTTACTGAAAAGCCGCATCCCAAGCGCCAGCGTCTGATCCGCGCCAACCACATATCGGCCGGGCTTGAGTGCCGATACGAAACGGGCTTTCTCACGGGCCAGCAAAGCCGCGATTTCGCCAGGTGCCGAGAGGCCAGACGCCTGCTGCACGGCTCGTTCATCAATTTCGGCCGGGACGGTTTCGAAGTTGATTCCGGCATTGGTCAGCAGCATTTGCCGCGCGCGGCTCTGCGACGCCAGTATCAACGGATCTTTTCCGCGCCACAGCGTCATTCCGAAAGCCGCTGCCGCTGCCGGTCGGTGAACAGCTTCAAGACGGCGGCCGCCGTTTCCTCGATCGACCGGCGCGTGACATCGAGCTGTGCCCAATTGAATTTGGCGCTCAATCGCCGCGCGAAGGCTACTTCGTCCGCGACGGCCTGCCGATCGATATAGGTGTCGTTGTCCCGATCACCCATGCTCAACAGCCGGTTCTGCCGTACCTGGATCAGACGCTCCGGCGTCGCGTGCAGACTGACCACCAGCGGCTTGTTCAACGTCTCCAGTTGATGCGGAATCGGAATCCCCGGAACCAGCGGAACGTTGGCGGTGCGGATGCCGCGATTGGCAAGATAGATCGAGGTCGGCGTCTTCGATGTGCGCGAGACCCCCACCAGAATCACGTCGGCCTCCTCCAGTCCTTCAACATGCTGGCCGTCGTCGTGCATCATCGTATAATTCAGCGCGTCGATGCGTTTGAAATATTCGGCATTCAGCGTGTGTTGGGCGCCAACCCGCCCTGTCGTGGGCGCTCCGAGATAGGCGTGGAACAGCTGCATGACCGGGCCGATGATCGACAGGCTTGGGATGTTGATTTCCTGGCATTTGGCTTCGAGCCGGCCAACCAGATCCTTCTCAAGCAGGGTGAAGAGTACAATCCCCGGTGCTTCCTCGATTTCACTCAGCACCCGGTCGAGTTGCTTCTGACTGCGCACCAACGGATAGACATGTTCGACCGGCGTCACATTCGCGTATTGCGCGGCGACCGCGCGCGCCACGGTGATCAGCGTCTCTCCGGTCGAATCGGAGACGAGGTGCAGATGGAAATAATTGCCGGTCGTAGGCACCGAGGCCCCTGTGTATCCTGTGAATCGTTGTGGAGTTTACCCGAGGGAATCGCAGCCGTGGCGACTGATCCGGGATAACCCAACTTTTTCTTCACAGGCCTTCGAATAAGGATAAGTCCGTTCAGCTATGGCGACGATAGTGAGGTTTTGTGGATTTGTCTCTTCATAAGCTGACGACAGCGTCGTGCAACCGGTTGAAGTGAGTGGTGTTATCGGGACCAGCCGATTCAGGAAGGAAGTTGTTGAAGGATGTGAACAAGCCCCGTGGAACGATGGGACAAATTTGCGCGGTCTCAATTCACCGCTACTTAGACTCAAACCTAAGATTCTAAAATTATTGTTTTAGATAAGAGCTGCTTGCGGATATCTCTCGGCCAGCGCATGAAAGGGTTCTCGGCAGATGCGGGGAATGTCCGAAGGGTGGCGTGGATTTGCGGGTTGGCTTGCGAAGACGAAAATCACGCGTTCGCCGATGAATGAGGCACGATGTACGAGTGGATCAAGGCGCTGCATGTGATTGCGGTCATCGCATGGATGGCCGGGATGCTGTATCTGCCGCGGCTTTTTGTCTATCACTGCGAGGCGGAGGCGGGGTCGAAGCAGTCCGAGACCTTCAAGGTCATGGAACGGCGGCTGCTGAAGGCGATCATCAATCCAGCCATGATCGTGACGTGGCTCGCAGGGCTTTACCTCGCCTGGGCCGGCCATTGGCTTTCGGCGGGCTGGTTACACGGGAAACTGTTCCTGGTGCTGGTGTTGTCGGGTGTCCACGGCTTTTTTTCCCGCTGTGTCAAGGATTTCGGTGCCGATCGAAACACCAGAAGCCAGAAATTTTACCGCATTATCAACGAGGTACCGACAATTTTAATGATCGGGATCGTGATTTTGGTAGTGGTCAAACCGGCTTGAAGGTCGTTACGATGGATGGCCTGATTATTCGCCATCTTGCGGAAGTCGGGCTGATTTTCTATATTGCCGACATCCCACCCTACGCAGGCGGATGTGGTCGTGCTCCGGTTTCTTCGTTGAACCGGCCGCCGCATCAGGTTTGAAGCCTCTCCGGCGCTTTCCTCGCTCAGACCTGCGGACCTTCCTGATTTCACGTCCGCATTTTCTAAAGCCACCTTGCACCCCTCCCCCAGTTACTCCACAGGACCATCCCAATGCGGGAAATAAAACTTCAAGACCTCAAAGCCCAGACGCCAGCCGAACTCGTTTCATTTGCGGAGGAAAAAGGGGTCGAAAACGCCAGCACGATGCGCAAGCAGGAGCTGATGTTTGCCATTCTCAAGCAGCTCGCGATCCAGGAAACCGACATCATCGGTGAAGGCGTCGTCGAGGTGCTGTCCGACGGCTTCGGATTCCTGCGCTCGCCGGACGCGAACTATCTGCCGGGCCCGGATGACATCTACGTCTCGCCCTCGCAAATTCGCCGCTTTGGACTTCGCACCGGCGACACCATCGAGGGTCACATTCGCAGTCCCAAAGAAGGCGAGCGTTATTTTGCGCTGCTGAAAGTCAACACGCTCAATTTCGAGGACCCGGAAAAGTCCAAGCACAAGGTCAATTTTGACAATCTGACGCCGCTGTTTCCGGACCAGCGCTTCCGGCTCGAGCTTGAAGACCCCACCAGAAAGGACCTTTCTGCAAGGGTTATCGACATCGTGGCGCCGATCGGCAAGGGCCAGCGGGCGTTGATCGTGGCACCGCCGCGCACCGGCAAGACCGTGTTGATGCAGAATATCGCGCATTCGATCACGGCCAATCACCCGGAATGCTATTTGATCGTGCTGTTGATCGACGAGCGGCCGGAGGAAGTCACCGACATGCAGCGCTCGGTCAAGGGCGAGGTTGTATCATCGACATTCGACGAGCCGGCGGTGCGACATGTTCAGGTCGCCGAAATGGTGATCGAGAAAGCCAAGCGGCTGGTCGAGCACGGTCGCGACGTGGTGATCCTCCTGGACTCGATCACCCGGCTGGGACGCGCCTATAACACCGTGGTGCCGTCATCCGGCAAGGTGCTGACCGGCGGTGTCGATGCCAATGCGCTGCAGCGACCAAAGCGATTTTTCGGTGCCGCGCGCAACATCGAGGAAGGCGGATCGCTCACGATCATTGCGACCGCACTGGTCGATACCGGCAGCCGCATGGACGAAGTGATTTTCGAAGAGTTCAAGGGCACCGGCAATTCCGAATTGATTCTCGATCGCAAGGTCTCGGACAAGCGGACCTTCCCGGCGATCGACATTTCCCGCTCCGGCACCCGCAAGGAAGAATTGATCACCGATCCGCAGCTGCTCAAGAAAATGTACGTGCTGCGGCGGATCCTCAATCCGATGGGAACGATGGACGCGATCGACTTCCTGCTCGACAAGCTCCGCAATACCAAGAACAACGCGGAATTCTTCGAGTTGATGAATACCTGAACCGCGGGTCGAGGAGAGGGCGCCTTCGCAAGTCGGCGCCCCTTTTTATCGCCGGCCCTGCCGCCGCCGGGCCGGGGCATGATCAGGGCGCGGCGTGTGGCCGACCCGCTGGGAAGCCTTTGAAAGATTTAAGTATTTTTTCGAGAGGCGTCGAAGGCCGGGCGCAGGCCAGGGGTTTCCGTTGCAAGATGCCATATCTTTGTTGCAATGCAACATGGGCTGCCAGGGGGTTCCATACGAGATTTCGGCGCGCCCGAAATTGCGTTGCCTTCCCAAAGGCTCAAGCACAAATAGACGATGCATCCGCGAGACCAGACCATTTTCGCGCTATCATCGGGCCGGCCGCCTAGCGCGATCGCCATCGTGCGGGTATCCGGACCGGAGGCCGGCGCGGCGCTCAAATTGCTCGTGGGTAAAATTCCTCCTCCACGATTGGCGACGCGGTCGTTGTTGCGCGCCACGGATCAGCAGCCGATCGACGACGCGGTCGTGCTGTGGTTTCCTGGACCGGCAAGTGCGACCGGGGAAGACGTCGCCGAGTTTCATGTCCATGGCGGGCGCGCGGTGCTCGCGTCGCTGTTTGCGTCGCTGTCGTCGATCGAGAATATGCGCGCAGCAGAGCCGGGCGAATTTACCCGCCGCGCATTCGAGAACGGCAAACTCGATCTCACCGAGGCCGAAGGTCTCGACGATCTGATTCATGCCGACACGGATCGGCAACGTCGCCAGGCGCTGCGTCAATTGAACGGCCTGCTCGGTGACCGGGTGCGCGACTGGCGCGCGCAGATCATCGAGGCTTCGGCCTTGATCGAAGCCGGAATCGATTTCGCCGATGAGGGCGATGTGCCCACCGGATTGATCGCGCCAGCGCTCGTCAGGATCAAAACGCTGCTCGGCGAAATCCAGCAGGTTCTTGCGGGGCAGGGCCGCAGCGAACGGTTGCGCGATGGGCTGGTGATCGCGATCGCGGGTCCGCCGAATGTCGGCAAATCGACGCTGATGAATCAACTGGCGCGTCGCGAGGTCGCGATTGTCTCGCCGCATGCCGGCACCACGCGTGACATCATCGAAGTGCAGCTCGATCTCGACGGCTATCCGGTGACGGTGATCGATACCGCCGGCGTTCGCGAGACCGACGATCCCGTGGAGCGGGAGGGTGTACGGCGGGCGAGGGTGCGCGCGGCGGAGGCCGATCTGCTGCTGTGGCTCAACGATGCCGAGCACGACAAGAATCTTCCGAGCGGGGGCACGGCGCCGATCTGGCTTGTGCGCAACAAGATCGATCTCGACTCGGTCAGGCAAACCGCAACAGCGCGGCCGCGCGGTGCGACGGGGCAGGGCGTGTCGTTTGCGATCTCGGCGAGCCGCGGCGACGGGATCGCGGAGCTGATTTCAGCGCTGATAGGATTCGCCCAGGAATTTTTCGGCGCTACCGAAAGCGGGCTCATCAGCAGAAACCGGCAGCGCGAACTGCTACAGCAGGCGGCCGCTTCATTGCAGCGTTGCATCGCCGTTGTCGGGGAGGGTGAGGAGCTCGCCGCCGAAGACCTGCGATCCGCCGCCTATGCCCTGGGCCGCCTGCTCGGCCGAGTCGACGTCGAGGATATTCTGGGCGCCGTGTTTCGGGAATTCTGTATTGGAAAGTAGCTCTAGTGCTTCGTTCAACTGATTACCCGTTGGTTAACATTTATGGTTAGCGTTTGGTTAATGCGCTTGTTTCACGTGAAACGGATCCACGGGTACCGCGAAAATTCGATGTTTCACGTGAAACGTCTTTCGGCTTTTGCCGTCCCGCGATAGAAGTCGCCGCCATGATCGCGGGCCAGGAATCATTCGACGTCATCGTCATCGGTGGAGGCCACGCTGGTTGCGAGGCCGCCACCGCCGCGGCGCGGATGGGCGCGCGGACGGCGCTTGTGACCCATCGCTTCGCGACCATCGGCGCCATGTCCTGCAATCCAGCAATCGGGGGCCTCGGCAAGGGTCATCTGGTCCGGGAAGTCGACGCGCTGGATGGCCTGATGGGCCGGGCCGCCGACGCCGCCGGCATTCAATTTCGAATGCTTAATCGGCGTAAGGGGCCGGCGGTGCGGGGGCCGCGCGCCCAGGCGGACCGGAAGCTCTACGCCGCCGCCATGCAAGCCGCGGTCAGCGAAACCGCGAACCTGGCCGTGATCGAAGGCGAGGCCGATGAGCTGATTGTCTCGGATAGTCGCGTCACCGGCATCCGCCTTGCGGACGGCCGAGACCTGAGCGCTGGAGCCGTTGTCGTCACGACCGGAACCTTTCTGCGCGGGCTGATCCATCTTGGCGAGAAGAACTGGCCCGCTGGCCGAGTCGGCGAGTTGCCAGCAATGGGCCTATCGAAATCGTTCGAGCGGGCAGGCTTTGCGTTGGGGCGGTTGAAGACCGGCACGCCGCCGCGGCTCGATGGCACCACCATCGACTGGTCTGCGGTCGAAATGCAGCCCGGCGACGATCCGCCGGAGCCGTTTTCGGTGCTGACCGACCGCATCACGACGCCGCAGATCCAGTGCGGTATCACCCGCACGACACCGGCAACCCATGAGGTGATTCGCGCCAATGTGCATCGCTCGCCGATGTATTCCGGCCAGATCAAGAGCAGTGGGCCGCGCTATTGCCCTTCGATCGAGGACAAGATCGTTCGCTTCGGCGATCGCGATGGACATCAGATTTTCCTGGAGCCGGAAGGTCTCGACGACAGCACGGTCTATCCCAACGGCATCTCGACCTCGCTGCCGGAAGAGGTGCAGCTCGCCATCCTGGCCTCAATTCCCGGCCTGGAGCGCGTGCGCATGGTCCGCCCAGGCTATGCCATCGAATACGACCACGTCGATCCGCGCGAACTCGATTCGAGCCTGCAGGCCAGGCGACTGCCTGGGTTGTTTTTGGCTGGCCAGATCAATGGCACCACAGGCTATGAGGAGGCGGCTGCCCAGGGGCTGGTCGCCGGCCTCAACGCTGCGCTCGCTGCCGGCGGATCCGAACCGATCGTGTTCGACCGCGCCGACGGCTATCTCGGGGTCATGATCGACGATCTCGTGACGCGCGGCATCACCGAGCCGTATCGGATGTTCACTTCCAGGGCCGAGTACCGGCTGACCTTGCGCGCCGACAATGCCGATCAACGTCTGACCGACAAGGGAATTGCCCTGGGCTGCGTGGGACCGTCGCGTTCGCTGCGTCATCGCGCCAAGATGGCCGCCCTGAATGCCGCGAAGGCCCAAACAAAGTCGCTGACCCTGACGCCAAATCAAGCTGCTAGCCACGGTCTGGCCCTCAATAAAGACGGCCAGCGCCGCTCGGCCTTTGAGCTTCTCGCCTATCCCGAGATCGGCTGGCCGGAGATCCGCGGGATCTGGCCGGAGCTGTCGGCCATTGACCCAGCGATCGCGATCCATCTCGAGATCGATGCGAAATACGACGTCTATCTCAAGCGCCAGGTTGCGGATGTCGATGCATTCCGGCGCGACGAGGGGCTGATCCTCGGCGGTATCGACTACCGTGCCGTGCCGGGGCTCTCCAATGAGGCCCGCACGAAGCTGGAGGCCTCACGCCCGCGGACGGTAGGGCAGGCGGGTCGATTGGATGGAATGACGCCCGCGGCCCTCGGCATCCTGGCGGCCTATCTGCGCCGGGAAGCACGGCGGAAGGCTGCGGTTGGAGACTCTGCCGCCAGCGCCTAAGGTGTTTCACGTGAAACAACAGGACCTGCACCTCCGTCGAGATCGTTCCGCCCCCGCTCGCAGGGGCGTCAGGAGGATGGCACCATGAAAACGGCAGATCGCGGCCAGCCCCCGGTCCCCGGCCATCCCGACAAGGGCAAGGCGATAAGCAATGCGGCTTCCGACAAAGCCCGAGCGCTGGCGCTGACGCCTGTTTCACGTGAAACGGAAGCGCGGCTGGATCGCTACGTAGACCTGCTCCGGGATTGGCAGGCCAAGACGAATCTCGTCGCACCGTCGACCCTGCCAACTCTCTGGACCCGCCATATTTCCGATTCGCTCCAGCTTCTGGCGATCGCTCCGTCCGCAAAAACATGGGTCGATCTGGGTAGTGGCGGCGGCTTTCCCGGCGTGGTGCTCGCCTGTGCGCTGGCGCAGACGCCGGGAGCTCTCGTTCACCTGGTCGAGCGCAACGCCAAGAAGGCCGCCTTCTTGCGCGAGGCGCTGCGCGTGACCAATGCGCCCGGCCAGGTTCACTTGGCTGACATCGGGGATAGTGTGGATAGAATCACTGGCCCCGTCGATTGCGTCACCGCGCGAGCGGTGGCTCCGCTACACCAGCTCATCGGTTTTGCGGAGCCATTGGTAGGAAAGGGTGCAAAAGCACTGTTTCTCAAGGGCCAAGATGTAGAGGCCGAATTGACCGAAGCCACTAAGTATTGGAATATCAATCCGCATCTGCACTCCAGCCGCACTGGTGGACAAGGCTGGATCGTCGAGCTCGACCGCATCGAGCGGCGCAACCCGTCCGCAGCAGCCAGGGTAACCCGCCCATGACCGTAATTGATCAGATATATCAAGAGGATAACGCTCCACGTCCGGCGGGCCATCCGCGTATCCTGGCATTGGCCAACCAGAAGGGCGGCGTCGGCAAGACCACGACCGCCATCAACCTTGGCACGGCGTTGGCCGCCATTGGTGAACGCGTGTTGATTGTCGATCTCGACCCGCAGGGTAACGCTTCGACCGGGCTCGGCATCGACCGTCGCAACCGCAACTGCTCGACCTATGACGTGCTGATCGGCGAAGCCTCCTTGCGCGAATCGGTGGTGCCGACCGCGGTGCCGCGACTGCATATCGCCCCGTCGACCATGGACCTGTCGGGACTGGAGCTCGAACTCGGTTCCACACCCGGCCGCGCCTTCCGGCTGCGCGATGCGATCGCGGCGCTGAACAACAACGTCTCCCCCGAAGCCGATTACACCTACGTGCTGATCGATTGTCCGCCGTCGCTTAATCTTCTCACCGTCAATGCGATGGCCGCGTCCGACGCGATCCTGGTGCCGTTGCAGTGCGAGTTCTTCGCGCTCGAGGGTCTGTCGCAGCTGCTGCAGACGGTGGAGCAGGTGCGCTCGACGCTCAACCCCAACCTGTCGATCCACGGCATCGTTCTGACCATGTTCGACTCGCGCAACAATTTGTCGAACCAGGTCGTCGCCGACGTCAGGCAGTTCATGGGCAGCAAGGTCTACAACACCATGATCCCACGCAATGTGCGCATCTCCGAGGCGCCGTCCTACGGCAAGCCGGTGCTGGTCTACGACCTCAAATGCGTCGGCAGCGAAGCCTATCTCAAGCTCGCGACGGAAGTGATCCAGCGCGAGCGCGAGCTTCGCGCGCATTGAGGCGGAGCGAAGCCTGCTTGCCCGCGATCCACCAATGAAATCCTGAGATTCTAATTCCGGAGTGATGCGAGTGAATCCAAGGGAGCTGGCGATGGCCGACGAAGCGCGTTCGCGACTGGGCCGCGGTCTTGCAAGTCTGATCGGAGATGTCGGCGGCGAGGCCGCCCATCTGGATCGGCCGCGCGCGCAACGCAAGGTGCCGATCGAATTCCTCAAACCGAATCCGCGCAATCCGCGCCGCGAGTTCGCCGATGCCGAACTTGGCGAACTCGCCAACTCGATCAAACAGCACGGCGTGATCCAGCCGATCGTGGTGCGGCCGGTGCGCGGCACTCAGGATCGCTACGAGATCATAGCCGGCGAGCGCCGGTGGCGCGCCTCGCAGATTGCCGGCCTGCACGAAGTACCGATCGTGCCGGTCGATGTCAGCGATTCGGACGCGCTCGAAATCGCGATCATCGAAAACGTGCAGCGCGAAGATCTCAATGCGATGGAAGAGGCGCAGGGCTATCACGCGCTCGCCAATGAATTCAAACGCAGCCAGGACGAGATCGCGAAAATCGTCGGCAAGAGCCGCAGCCATGTCGCCAATATGATGCGGCTGACAAAACTGCCGGCCGAGGTTCAGGCCTATATCGCGCTGGGCCAGTTGTCGGCCGGCCATGCGCGGGCGCTGATCGGCGTGCCCGATCCCGTCGCCGCCGCCAAACGCATCGTCGAGGAAGGCCTCAATGTGCGTCAGGCCGAGGCGCTGGCGCATGTCGAGGGCGTGCCGATGCGCAAGCCGCAAAAGGCACGCGGCGGCGGCAAGGAGAGAGATCCCAATACGGTCGCGCTGGAGAAACAGGTCAGCGACGCCCTTGGGCTTGCCATCAGCATCGATCATCGCGATTCCGGCGGCACCGTGCACATCCGCTACCGCGACCTCGATCAACTCGACGAGATCGTGCGAAGGCTGGGCAAGAAGGGTTGATCCTCAGCCTCTCTCCGCAAGAGCGGACGAGCACAGGCCCGCCCCCGGCGGCTGTCCCTGGCGAGAACCCCTCGCCCCGACCCTCCTCCCGCCAGAGCGGGGCGAGGGCAAACAACATCATCCCCTTCGCTTCGCCATCACCGCGATCGACAGCAGCACGCGTTGCGCGATGACGGCGGCCAGTGGCGCCTGCTTGCGCATCTCGAGCGCCGCGGTTGCGAGTTGATCGATGATCAGCGTCAGCCGCGCCACATTGAAATTGCGCAGCGCGGTCTCGACATTTCCCTTGCGTGAGAAGTGCAGCCGCGGAAATCCGCTGTCGAGCAATGCCGATATGGCTGTTCCGTCGGCAACGGCGAGCGCGGACTTGTGCAGCCATGCCGCCTGGCGCTGGGCCGCGGAAATAATCACGCCGGGATAAGTGCCCGCGACCATCGCCTTGGCGAATTCGGTCTCGACCATGGCGGGGTTTCCGGCGAAAGCGCCATCGACGATCGGGTCAATCTTCAGCTCGGAGGCGTCGGCAACGACCGCCATCACGTCGTCGAGCGTGACCTCGCCCTTGCCGTGGGCATAGAGCGCGAGCTTGCGCAGCTCGTTGCGCGAAGCCTGGCGATCGCCGCCGAGCAGCGCCATCAGCACCGCGCGTGCATCCGGCGCGATCCGCAAATTCGAGGTCCGCAGCTCATCGTCGATCAATTTCGCAAGGTCGCGCTCGCTGTCGGGATAGCAGGCGATCGCAACGGCGGTCCGGGCGCGCTCGCAGGCCTTGCGCAGCGGCGATTCGGGCCGGAGCTCGCCCGCTTCGATGACGATGCGACAATCCTTCAGAGGCGTCTCCGCCAGCGTGTCGATGCCGCTGGCAAAGCTCCGCGAGCCGGCGCGGACGCGAATCGCCCGGCGGCCACCGAACAGCGGCACCGTCAGCGCCTCGTCGACCAGGCGAGATGGCTCGGCTGAAAGCTCGTCGCCGTCCAGTCTCACCATTGAAAACGGATCGCTCGGATCATCGACGGCGGACGCCAGCAGCGCGTCGGCGCGTTCGCGCACGAGACCCGCGTCCGGGCCATAAAGCAGGATGATCGGGCGCCCGGGATCGGGCCGGGCCAGGAAGGCGTCGATTTCTTTTCCGCGGAGCGCGACCATGACCAGACTAACGTTTGTCATTCCGGGACATGCGTCTTCGCGTGGACCCGGAATCCGGAGATTATGGCGCGAGATTCCGGGTTCGCGCCAACGCGCCCCGGAATGACGGGGTGTTTCAAGTGCCGGCGTAGAAGAACGACGCCAGCCGGGTCTGGATGTGCTCGGCGATCTCCTGACAGGCGCGGTCCTCGGCGTCGCGGAAGGCGCGGGAGCGGGCAAAGCGCTGGTAGCTGCCGGGAATGTCGTAGGTAACGTGCGAGAACGTCGTGCCGGTCATCACCGATTTGTTGGTGGCGATCTCGATCAGATTGAACTGCGCATCGATGCCGTAATTCTCGCTGGTGGGGAGCGCGGTGACCGCATCGGTCATCAGCGAGGAACGGCTGGTCTGGAACCTGATTTCCAGACGGTGGGTGGGCGGCATTCCGGTGGCATTGCCGTAGAGCTTGAACGCCAGCGCATTGCGGATTTCCACCCCGAGCCGCGCGTCACGGGACGCATTGGGCTTGTCGACGGGCGGAAGATCCACCCCCATCAATTTCTCGCGAAGGCCGGGCGTGGCATCGATATGCTCGGCATACATCGGCTGAAAACAGCCCGCCGTCAGCGCCGCCAGCGCCGCTACGACCAAAAGCCGACCGGCGATCCGGGTCCTAGCCAACGACATTCACGATCCTCATGGGAACAATGATCACTTTTCGGACGGCTTTGCCGCCCAAGGCTTGTTTTACCGCATCGAGAGCCAAAACGGCAGCCTCAATTTCCGGATTCTGGGCGGTGCGGGCCACCGTGACCTCACCCCGTTTCTTGCCATTGACCTGAACCACCAGCGTCACGGTGTCTTCAACCAGCAAATCGCGTTCGATTTGCGGCCAATCCGCCTCGGAAACCAGACCCGGCTGCCCCAACACACCCCAACACTCCTCCGCCAGATGCGGCATCATGGGCGCGAACAATTGAACAAGGATGACCGCGGCCTCCCGGACGGCCCAGACGAGATCCGGCGAGGGCTGCCCCGGACGGGCCAGCGCCTCGCCCAGCGCGTTGGAAAACTCCCGGATATAGGCAAGGCAGACATTGAAGTGCAGCTTTTCGATGCCGGCGGAGACCTTGTCCAGCGCGCCATGGGCCGCCTTGCGCAGCGCCATTGCGTCCGGGCCGAATGCGGCCGGCCTCGCCGCCGGCGCGGCGGCGCCCGCCTCGGCTGATTCGTTGATCAGCCGCCACAGCCGCTGCACGAAGCGTGACGCGCCCTGTACGCGCTCGTCGCTCCAGATCACGTCGCGGTCCGGCGGCGAATCCGACAGCATGAACCAGCGCGCAACGTCGGCGCCATAGGTCGCGATGATGTCGTCGGGATCGACGGTGTTACGCTTCGACTTCGACATCTTTTCGATGGAGCCGATTGTAACTTCTTCGCCGGTGTCGATCAGGCTGGCGCGGCGACGCCCGTCGGTGTCGGTCTCGATCTTGACCTCGGCCGGTGCGGCCCAGCCGCCATCCGCCCTTCGATAGGTCTCATGGACGACCATGCCTTGGGTGTATTGACCGGCGAATGGTTCCGACATGCCGATATGGCCGGTGGCCTTCATCGCACGGGTGAAGAACCGCGCGTAGAGCAGATGCAGGATCGCATGCTCGACGCCGCCGATGTACCAATCGACCGGCATCAGCCGATCCACCACGGCACGCGTCGTCGGCTCCTTCTCGTTCCATGGATCGGTGAAGCGCGCGAAATACCAGGACGAATCGACGAACGTATCCATGGTGTCGGTTTCGCGCGTCGCCTTGCCGCCGCATTGCGGACAGTTGACGTGCTTCCAGGTCGGGTGATGGTCGAGCGCGTTGCCGGGCTTGTCGAACGTCACGTCTTCCGGCAGCACCACCGGCAGATCCTTGTCCGGCACCGGCACGACGTCGCATGTCGGGCAGTGGACGACCGGGATCGGACAGCCCCAATAGCGTTGGCGCGAGATGCCCCAGTCGCGCAGGCGGAAGTTCACCTGCCGCTCGCCCACCGGCGAGTTGTCGCGGAGCTCCGATTCCAGCCTTTTTGCGACGTCTTCCTTGGCTTGCTCGATGGTCATGCCGTCGAGGAAACGCGAATTGATCATGCGGCCGTCGCCGTCATAGGCGGTGTCGCCAACCACAAACGTCTTGGGGTCCTGGCCCTCGGGGCACACCACGGGCGTGTTGCCGAGCCCGTATTTGTTGACAAAATCAAGATCGCGCTGGTCGTGCGCGGGGCAGCCGAAGATCGCGCCGGTGCCGTATTCCATCAGCACGAAATTGGCGACGTAGACCGGCAGCTTCCAACTGGAATCGAACGGGTGGATCGCGCGGATGCCGGTGTCGAAGCCTTGTTTCTCGGCGGTGTCGATAATTTCCTGTGCGGTGCCGATGCGCTTCGTCTCCGCGATGAACTCCGCCAGCCTTGTATTTTTCGCCGCAGCCGCCTGCGCCAACGGATGATCGGCCGCGATCGCCATGAATTTTGCGCCGAACAACGTGTCAGGCCGCGTCGTGAATATCTTCAGTTCACGCTCGCCAGCGGGCGTCGTTGCGGGGTCGAGCGCAAAGCGCAACAGCAGGCCTTCCGAACGCCCGATCCAGTTGCGCTGCATCAGCCGGACCTTGTCGGGCCATCGATCGAGCGTGTCGAGCGCGTCCAGCAGTTCCTGGGAATATTTGGTGATCTTGAACACCCACTGGTTCATCTCGCGCTGCTCGACGAGCGCGCCGGAGCGCCAGCCGCGACCGTCGATCACCTGCTCGTTGGCGAGCACGGTCATGTCGACCGGATCCCAGTTGATCTTGCGTTTCTCGCGCTCGGCCAGCCCTGCGCGCAGGAAATCGGTGAACATCTTCTGCTGGTGTTTGTAGTAGCTGGGGTCGCAGGTTGCGAATTCGCGTGACCAGTCGAGCGACAGCCCGATCGACCGCAGCTGCTTCTTCATCGCGGCAATGTTGTCGTAGGTCCATGCCTTCGGCGCCACCTTGCGCTCGATCGCGGCATTTTCGGCCGGAAGGCCGAACGCATCCCAGCCCATCGGGTGGAGCACGTTAAAGCCCTTGGCGCGCATGAAGCGCGCCAGCACGTCACCCAGCGTATAATTGCGGACATGCCCGATATGGATGCGCCCGGAGGGATAGGGAAACATCTCGAGCACGTAATATTTCGGCCGCGGATCGTCGTTTTTGGCGGCGAATATCGCCTTTTCGTCCCACTGGCGTTGCCAGCGCGGCTCGGATTCGCGTGCGTTGTAGCGTTCGGAGGTCATGGAATCATAAGGGCTTTTAGTGGATTCGGGGCCGGCCAAAAGGACGGCGGACTAGGCCACAAAAGCGGCTTTGGGGTCAACGGGTCGTGCGGTTCCACGTCCGTCGTCCTGCCTGCGGTCTGGGGAATAGCTAGCCCGCCAGCGCCACCGCGCCATCGGTGATCCGCCCGAGGCCATGCTCGGCCACGGCGTTGCGGCCGCGACGTTTGGCTGCGTAAAGGCTGGCGTCGGCGGCTTCGATCAGATCGCCGGGGTGCTGGCTGTCATTCGGGCTGGCGCAGGCGATGCCCACGCTGACCGTGACGGTCTGATGGCTGGAGGTGGCGTGGGGCATCGCGAGATCCTGCACGGCCGCGCGCACCAGCTCGCCGATCTCCAGCGCCCGGCTTGCATCGGTGTTGGGCAGCAAGAGGCAGAACTCCTCGCCGCCGTAGCGCCCGGCAAAGCCCATGGTCTCGGCGGCAATTCCGGCCAGCGTCTCGCCGAGACGGGCGAGACAGGCGTCGCCTTCGGGATGGCCGTAGGTGTCGTTGAACAATTTGAAGTGATCGACGTCGATCATCAGGAGCGACAATTCGCTGCTGTGTTGCTGGGCCCTCATCCACTCGAAATCGAGCCGGCTCTGAAATCCACGCCGGTTGGCAAGGCCGGACAGCATGTCGATCGACGCCATCACGGTCAGCCGGTCATTGGTGGCGACCAGCTCACGGTCGCGCTCGGAAAGCCGGGCAGCCATCACATTGAAGGCGCGCGCCAGCGGTACAAACTCGGCCGGAAGCCGAGCGGATTCCGCGCGCACCTGCCATTCACCCTGGCCGAACCGTTTGGCCATCGCCGCTATCGTTTCGATCGGCCGGATGATGAGCTTCTCCGCCGCGACCAGGGCACCAAGCAGCACGAACAAGCAGACGAAACCCAGTTGCAGATAGGCGGTGCGAATCTCGCGGTCGATGCCGGCGGTAATCCTGGTCTCATCGACGCTGACGATCAGGCGCGATTGCGTGCCGGCAATGCGGGAAAAGTTGACGGCCCGCTCCGAACCGTCGGATGCGGCAAATGAAAAAGAGCCTTCGGCCTGGTCCGAACCAACCAGTTTTTCAGCGACGGGGGAGAATATCGGCAGCGCATTCAGCGCGCGTCCGACCAGATCGGCCTGTTCCTCGGGTGCCGCCAGCACGACCCCGGCGCCGTCGACCAGCGCCACGAAAATACCAGGCCTGCCGCCGAGCTTGCCCATGAACTGCGATACCCAGGCGAGATCGACGCTGGCGAGGATTATCGAATCCGCCTTGTCGTCGATGGCCGAAACCGGATAGGCCGCCATCATGATCGGCGCGTGGTCATGCTTGGCGAGCAGAAAGTCGCTGAAAACGAAGCCGCGGGTTTGCCGAGCCTTCCTGAAATAGGGGCGATCGCTCAGGTCGATGCCGACCAATGCGTTTCGCGTCGAGCACTGGATCCGATTATCGTTGCCGACAATCATCAGGCTGCGAATCCACGGCAGATTGACGGGGAGACTCGCGCGCAAAATGTCGCAACTGCGGCCGGCGCCACCCGTCGATGCGCGGACATAGGCCGCCGATTTCAGCATCGTCTCAACCGAAGAGATGACTTCCCGGAGGGTGTTGGCGCTGTGCTGGGCGAAGCTTTTCAATTCGATGGATAAGGCTGCGACCTGTGTGGCGCGCCTGTCCTCGATCGAGCGGGCGCGTTCCAGCATCAACGGAGCCACCAGGAACAACGCCAGCAACGCCAACCGCGAACGGATTCCGAGAAGCTTCTTGAGTTTCAGGGTTTTGCGGTTGAAACTGACGCCTGACATCCTGGTCCCCCGGCCGGAGGATAGGAAAAATGCCTCAAGAAGGCTTTCCCGAACTCGGTAAAATTGAAACTTTCCCTTAAATCGCGAATCGACAGACGACATGGCGTCCGAAATCTCTTCTCCGCTAACCGCGCATTTACCAACCGGGCTTTCCGCGGTCGAACAGGACATCGTGCGCGCATGCAAGGAAGCCCGCCGGGATCGCTCGTCGGTCACGCTGGTCGCCGTCTCCAAGACCTTCAATGCCGATGCGATTGCGCCTGTCATCGAAGCCGGACAACGCGTCTTCGGCGAGAATCGCGTTCAGGAGGCCAAGGCGAAATGGCCCGGGTTAATGGCAGCTTACCCCGGTATCGCATTGCATCTGATCGGACCGCTGCAATCCAACAAGGCGAAAGAAGCCGTGGCGCTGTTCGACGCAATCCATTCGGTCGACCGTCCCAGCATTTGCGAAGCCTTGGCCAAGGCATTCGCTTCTCAGCAACGGCGGCCCCAATTGTTCGTCCAGCTCAACACCGGCGAGGAGCCGCAAAAGGCTGGCGTCGCGCCGTCCGAGGCGGACAGCTTCATCGCGAGCTGCCGTGAGAAATACGGCCTGCCGATCTCCGGGTTGATGTGCATTCCGCCGGTCAACGACGCGCCGGCGCCGCACTTCGCGCTGACCGCGAAGATCGCCGCCCGCAACGGACTGAAGAATCTGTCGATGGGCATGAGCGCCGATTTCGCGATTGCCATTGCGCTCGGCGCCACCCATGTGCGGGTCGGCTCGGCCATTTTCGGAAAGCGGTGAGGCGTCGGCCGCCGTCTGCACTTGGCGCGTGACTTACCCGATCAGAATCCTGGTCCGCGGTCCGAGCCGCCGCAACAGCCGGAGCATCGCCGATTTCGTCATCGAAACACACCCCGCCGTCGCGGAAAAATTCGCGCGCGCCAGATGCAGGAACACCGCGCTGCCGCGGCCGGCGATGCGCGGCGAGGTGTTGTGATCGATCTCGACAATGAAATCGTAGAGATGGTCGTCGCGCTTGAGCCGGTCGCCGCTGTGATGGCGATCCAGCCGTACCGGCCGGTTATAGTGGCGGCTTTTGGGATCCTCGCACCAGCCGTCCTCGGGACGGATGGCGCGAGCAGGCAGGAAGGTTTGCGGCCGCTTGTGCCGGTCGGCGCGCCACCACAACCGTCGCGGCCGGAAGGCACCTTTCGGGGTGCCGCCGTCGCCCTCGCGCTTGTTGGCAATGATTCCGCCGCGCCCAAGCGCGACCGGGATCGTTTGTCCGCCAACCGTGAGCCACCCCCGGCGGCGCTCGCCCGCAGCGGCGCGGATTTTGACCGCGGCCAGCGGCCGATCACATCTTTTTGTTCGGTAAGTATTTGAAATACGGGAATTATCCATGCGGCCGAAGGGTCTCCAGATTGCCGCGCCAGGGGCTCGATTTGGCGGCATTACAGGACATTCATGTAAATGCAGCCGAATTCTAGGGTAGATTGTGTTCCGGCTTGTGAAACCGTAACAGCCGCTTACCTCAAGACGAACAAGTTCTGACGAAGCCCGACTTTACCAACCGAGACCCGGGCCCAAGCTGCGTGGGCTCGTGCCGCTTCTCCAAAGGATTGTACCATGCCCAACGCCCGCAAGATCCTGATCGTGGATGACGATACCGATCTGCGCGATACGCTGGTGGAGCAATTATCGTTACACGACGAATTCGAAGCCTCCGCCGTCGATACCGGCGCCAAAGGCGCTACCGCCGCCAGGGCTGACGCTCCCGATCTCGTGCTGATGGATGTCGGGTTGCCGGATACCGACGGCCGTGAGGTCGTCCGCTCCTTGCGCAAGGGCGGCTTCAAGGCTCCCATCATCATGCTGACCGGACACGACACTGATTCGGACACCATCTTGGGCCTCGAATCCGGCGCGAACGATTACGTCGCAAAACCGTTCCGCTTCGCGGTGCTGCTGGCGCGGATTCGGGCCCAGCTCCGTCAGCATGAAGCCAGCGAGGATGCTGTGTTCTCGGTCGGCCCCTATAGTTTCCGGCCGGGCTCCAAAATGCTGACTGGCGCCAATGCCAGGAAAGTACGCCTGACCGAAAAGGAAACCGCGATTCTTCGCTTTCTGTATCGCGCCGGCCAACTGCCGGTATCGCGCGAGACGCTGCTGCAGGAAGTCTGGGGCTATAATTCAGGCGTCACCACGCACACCCTGGAAACGCATATCTATCGCCTGCGCCAGAAGATCGAGAAAGACGCGGCCAATCCCGAGATATTGGTGACGGAAGCGGGTGGCTACAAGCTGGTGCCGTGATACGATTCGATCAACAATTCGTTGTCCCGCAACTGGTTTTTCATGTCGATCGAAGATGATGTTGCCCTGCTCGAGCGTGTCCCGACACTGCGCCTGTTGGGAACGGAGGCTCTGCGCATGCTGGCGATCGGCTCCGAGCAACGCGACGTCGCAGCCGGTGGCGCGCTCTTCAAGGCGGGCGATCACGCCGATGCCGGGTTTATCGTCCAGCGCGGCGCGTTTCGCATCGAGGACGGCGGTGGCGCTGCGATTGTCGCCGGTCCGGGCGCGCTGATCGGCGAACTTGCGCTCATCACCGCGATGCCGCGGCCGTCCACCGCGATCGCGCTGGAACCTTCATCGGTGATTCGGATCGCGCGGAGCCTGTTTCAACGGGTGCTGGAGAGTGACCCCGCCGCGGCGCGGCGGCTGCGCGATGAATTTGCCAGCCGCACCAGCCAGATCGCCAGCGATATACTGATGGCCGGCACAAAGCTGAGCATTTGACCGATACGACTTTCACACCTCCAGCGTCACCGTTACGGGAACGTGGTCGGACGGCCGACCCCAGCCGCGGGCGTCGCGCGCAATCCTGAAATCGCTGACCCGGTCCTTGAGTGCGCGCGATACCCATATGTGATCGAGCCTTCGGCCGCGGTCGCCCTGTGTCCAGTCCGCGGCGCGGTAGCTCCACCAGGTATAGACCTTTTCAGACAGCGGGATCCGATCGCGTGCGACATCGATCCACTCGCCCTGTGCCTGCGCCGCCAGCAGCTTCTCGCATTCGATCGGGGTGTGCGACACGACTTTCAACAATTGCCTGTGCGACCAGACGTCGTTCTCATGGGGAGCCACATTAAGATCGCCGACCAGGATATGGCGGTCGTCGCCGCGCGGGTGCAACGGCTCGCACGCCTTGATCTCATCGAGGAACCGAAGCTTGTGCTCGAACTTCGGATTGAGCGCGGGATCCGGAATATCGCCGCCGGCCGGCACGTAGAAATTATGCAGCACCAGGGGCTTTGACATCTGTGCGCCTTCACCGAACTCGACCGAGATGTGACGCGAATCGATCTTGTCGCAGAAAGAACGAATGTTGGTCTTCTCGAATGGCAATTTCGAGATGACGGCGACGCCGTGGTAGCCTTTCTGGCCGTTCAGCGCGACGTGCTCATAGCCGAGACGTCTGAAGCGCTTCAGCGGAAACGCATCGTCGATGCATTTGGTTTCCTGCAGGCACAACACATCCGGCCTCGCCGATTTGATGAATTTCGCGACGAGATCGATGCGCAGGCGCACCGAATTGATATTCCAGGTTGTCAGGGAAAGGCGCATGGGGACCGGCGACAGGCAAGGCGTGCGATGATGACGCACGCCTTGGTCCCGCAATCAAGGGCGATTTTTCAGGGCACGATCCGAAAAAGTGGAAACCGGCTTTCCGGAAAGACCATGCCCGGGCAGGAAAGGCAGGCTCGCGCTTTGACTCGAGCGCAGTTGAATCACGCCTTAGCCCGGCGGCAACGAGTGATCGGTGAAATCGATCTTGAACATGCCGGGATCGACTTTCCTGGAGGTATCCAGATTGTAGACCGCAACCGTGGTGTCATAGCCTTGCGGGTCGGTCACAGTCCACTGCTTGAGCTGGCCATCCTTGGCGCCGACCATCAGCATCAGGCGGCTGGTGCCGATCAGCAGTTGCTTTTCCTCGATGGTGACACTGATGAAGACGTCGTCGGCGGTCACGCTCACGACGTTGGTGTCCTTCAGGAGATCGATGCGGTCCGACAGCAGATATCGCAGCGGCGTCTGCGATAGAGGATAGATGTCCTGGGTATCGAGCCTGCGGTCGCGGACCGCCAGCATCGATCCATCGGCAACGATCGCGACCGGGTTCGGCGGCTCGTATTCGAACCGCACCTTGCCGGGCTTCTGGATGTAGAAATCGCCCTTGGTCTTGGTGCCGTCAGGCCCGACCTGGACGAAGTTTCCGGATACCGTCTGCAGCGACGACAGATAGCTGCTTACCCGGGCGGCCTGCGCCTTTTGCTTGTCGTCGAAGCTCGCAAAAATGCTGGCGGGTACATTCCGCCGCGGATCGGGAATGATCGGATTGGGCGGGGACGCCTGCGTCGCGCCGGTCGTCATGGGTCCCCTCTGACCATCCGGCGAGTTCGTCTGGGTGTCACGGCCCTTCGGCGCGGGTTTGGGAACCGGAACGCCCTGTGCAAGAGACGGCGCCGCTATACCACCGATTGACGCCGCGATCAGAAACGCCAAAGCGATGCGGGTGGCGCGAATTGGGAATGGTTCGGCCATTCGAGGTTTCTGGTTTCTGGTCAACGCATCTTCCTGCCTGGCTTTCGGGCCTTTTATCGCGCTTTGTACAAAAGCAGATATCGTTTTTCCGTGAAAAGATAATAGCAAATCGTGGGGTTCCCAGGCCCGATGCGGCTGTTCAAAAGCGGCTTTCTTCCTCTTCGACCAGAATTTCGCGCTTTCCGGCGTGATTGGCCTGCCCAACGATGCCCTCAAGTTCCATCCGTTCCATCAGCGAAGCGGCGCGATTATAGCCGATCTGCAGCCGGCGCTGAATATAGCTGGTTGAGGCCTTGCGGTCGCGCTTGACGATCGCCACCGCCTGCGCAAACAGGTCGCCGCCACCGTCGCCACCCATGCCGGTGGAATCGAACACCGCGCCATCCTCGTCGGTCGGCTCCTCCGCGGTGACCGCCTCGAGATATTCCGGTGCGCCTTGCGTCTTGAGATGGCGCACCACCTTCTCGACCTCCTCGTCGGAGACGAAAGGTCCGTGCACGCGGCTGATGCGTCCGCCGCCGGCCATATAAAGCATGTCGCCCTGTCCAAGCAGCTGTTCCGCTCCCATTTCGCCGAGGATGGTGCGGCTGTCGATTTTCGAAGTGACCTGAAACGAGATGCGGGTCGGGAAATTCGCCTTGATGGTGCCGGTGATGACGTCCACCGACGGCCGTTGCGTCGCCAGGATCACATGCAGGCCGGCGGCACGCGCC
This sequence comes from uncultured Alphaproteobacteria bacterium, assembly GCA_963742085.1. Classification (GTDB taxonomy): domain Bacteria; phylum Pseudomonadota; class Alphaproteobacteria; order Rhizobiales; family Xanthobacteraceae; genus Bradyrhizobium. The sequence goes on from CAVUKM010000016.1 coordinate 420,191, forward strand.
ATTTGCGCCAGCCGCTGCACCGCGCCCTCGATGTCCTTGCCGGCGACCATCATCAGGTCGGCCATTTCGTCGACGATGATGACGATGTAGGGCAGCGGCTCGAGGTCGAGCTTCTCCGCCTCATAGATGGCCTTGCCGGTTTCCTTGTCGAAGCCGGTATGCACGGTGCGCGTCAGCTCCTCGCCCTTGGATTTTGCTTCCGCCAGGCGCTGATTGTAGCCGTCGATGTTGCGCACGCCGAGCTTGGCCATTTTCTTGTAGCGCTCTTCCATCTCGCGCACCGCCCATTTCAGCGCGACCACGGCTTTCTTGGGGTCGGTCACGACCGGCGTCAGCAGATGCGGGATACCGTCGTAAACCGAGAGTTCGAGCATCTTGGGATCGACCATGATCAGCCGGCACTGGTCCGGTCGCAGCCGGTAAACGAGGCTGAGGATCATGGTGTTGATGGCGACCGATTTGCCGGAGCCGGTGGTACCGGCGATCAGCAGATGCGGCATGCGCGCGAGATCGACGATAATCAATTCGCCACCGATATTTTTGCCCAGGCAAAGCGGCAGTTTCGCAACCGAATCGTTGCCGTCCCTCACCGACAGCAATTCGCGCAAGTAGACCTTTTCGCGGTGCGCGTTCGGCAGCTCGATGCCGATGGCGTTGCGGCCGGGTACCACGGCGACGCGCGCCGAAAGCGCGCTCATCGAGCGCGCGATGTCATCGGCCAATCCGATCACGCGCGACGATTTGATACCGGGCGCGGGCTCGAGTTCGTACAGCGTCACCACCGGCCCGGGATGGGCCTTGACGATTTCTCCGCGGACGCCGAAATCGCCAAGCACGCCTTCCAGCGCGCGTGAATTGGAATCGAGCTCCGACTTGCTGAGCGGCTGGCGATCCGAGGCTCTCGGCGCGGTCAGGACCGATACCGAGGGCAGCTCGAACCGATCGGTCGATTTGCGGGCGGGCGCGCGGGCGGCAGCGGCCTTCTTTCTCGGGGCCCGGGCCGCGGGAATTTCCTCATCGTCTTCCTCGTCATCGAAGTCGTCCTCGGTCTGCGGCGAGAGCGAGGGGGATCCGCGGCCGCCGAGCACAGGCTCCTGGCGCTCGAACGAGGACGCGCGCGGCGGCGGCGCGCTTGCGACCAGCGAGCTGTAAGCCATCTTCAGCAACCACGACAGCCGGGCCTTCGTGCTCATCAACGCGTGCACCGCCCATCCCAGCGAAACCGAACCCTCGTCACCTGCCTCGAGGAAGGGTGCCTCATCATCCTCGATCGGCGTCAATTCCTCTTCCTGCGGACGCGAACCCATGCCGCTCGCAACGAGGAATGCCGCGACCATCGTCACGCCGAGGAGGGTCCCGAGCACCAGGTGATAGATAATTCCGGGTGGGCCGAACACGACGGCCGGCGCGCGCACCAGCGCGTCACCGACCACGCCGCCAAGCCCGGTCGGCAGCGGCCATGCTCCGCCATGCGGCCAGCAACTGGCAAAGCCCGCCGCCAATACCGTGCACAGGATCCAGCAGCTTAGCCGCAGCGCCTCGCGGTCGAAGCTACGATGGGTCAGCATGCGCCAGCCCCGCACCGCGACCGGCAGGATCAGCATGATCGCGCCGAGGCCGAGAATCTGCATCAGGAGATCGGCGCCGATGGCGCCGGGATAGCCGACGATGTTGCGAATCGGGCGCGATGTCGCGTGGCTGAGGCTCGGATCCTGCACGGACCATGTCATCAGCGCGGCCGCCACGCCGCCGGAAAGCGTCAGCAACCCGAGGCCGGCGAGTTCGCGCAGCCGCCGCACCAGCAACTCGCGGATCGCCGCCGGCAACTGGCCGACGAGGGGAAGGACACGTTCGATCGCCGGCATGCTCATCTAGGCCTTCGCGACTGGATCGGTGATGCGATTTGATCGCATCACGATCGGGTATGGTTTGCGCTTGATGTATTCGGAAAACCGGGTTCGACTTTTCCGCATCATGCTTCAGTCCAATATTTCAACCAGCCGGTGCAATGCCTCGGCTGTTGTTTCACTGTCCGCCACCAGCGCCAGACGAATATAACCGGCACCGGGATTAAAACCGTCGGGCTGCTGCCGCGCGAGGTAACTCCCGGGCACCACGCGGACGCCGCCTTCCTTGTAGAGTTTCACGGTGGCCGCTTCGTCGCCGCCCTTGGCCGACACATCGAGCCACACGCAGAAGCCGCCGGCCGGGCGCCGATAGTCGTAGCGATTGCCCAGAATCTGGTCGGCGAGATCGAACTTGATCCGGTACAGCCTGCGGTTTTCCTCGACATGCGCCTCATCGCCATAGGCGGCGACCGCGACATGCTGCAGCGGCACCGGCACCTGAGGCGCCGCGACATTGCGCAGCTCGTGAAACATGGCGAGAAATTTCTTGTCGCCGGCGGCAAAGCCGACCCGCATGCCAGGCAGGTTCGATCGTTTCGAGAGCGACTGAAACGCGACCACATTGGTAAAATCCGCGCCGGCGCATTCCAGCATGCTGCCGGGCGCCGCTTGCGTGTAGATTTCCGAATAGCATTCGTCGCTCAGAATCATGAAGCCGAAACGATCGGCGAGTTTTTTCAGGCGGCCGAAATATTCCCGCGAGGCGACCGCGCCTTGCGGATTCGCCGGCGACGCAAGGTAGATCGCCACCGTCCTGGCCAGCGTCGCGTCGGCGAGCGCGTCGAGGTCGGGCAGGAATCCATTCGCAACCGTGGTCGGCAGATAAATCGCCTCGCAGCCGGCGGCGCGGGCGCCCGCGCCATAGGCGGGATAGAACGGATTGGGCATCAGGATCGCGGGCCTGCCCTTGCGTTCGCCGACATAGCGGGCGGCGGTAAGGGCCGCGAAAAACAGGCCCTCGCGGCTGCCGTTCAGCACCAGAAGCTCGGACTCCGGATCGATATCCCGCGGCAGGTCAAATCGTCTGGAAAGCCAGCTTGCCGCCGCTCGCCGAAAAGGCTCGATTCCCTTGGCGATCGGGTAACGGCCGAAATCGGCGATATGTCGGGCCAGCACCGGGCCGACGAAATCGGGCAGCGGGTGCTGCGGCTCGCCCAATGATAGCGTTATCAATGGCTTAGCAGGTTGATAGGGGGCCAGCAATTCGGTGACCCGCGCAAATGGCGAGCGTTCGCTGTCCTGACTTCCGGCGCCCTGCGGCGCGCGGGATGAAGCGGTCATAGCCATACTTGTCGCGCCAGCACTCTCGGGGCCGCCGATCGCATTTTGAGACCGGTGGGATGCGGATCAAACCACCATAGATACGGCGAGGTTAAGACGCGATTAACCATCGGTAGCCGCCGATATCCAGACCCCCAATTCCGGTAAAAAGAAAGGGGCTCCAACTTGCGCTGGAGCCCCTCAACGGTCGGGGCATTGCCGGGTATGTGCCCAAACCGTAGTTCTGGACGCGATCCCAAGAGGATCCCGTCCCGGGAGAACTCACATGTTGTAGGCGCGCTCGGTGTGCTCGGTGAGGTCGAGGCCTTCGCGCTCGCTCTCGATGTTGGCACGCAAGCCGACAACGACATCGACGACCTTGTAGAGAATCGCCGAACCGATGCCCGACCACACCAGCGTGGTGCAGACGCCCCAGGTCTGGGAGATCATCTGCGCGCCGAACTCGTAATCGGCAATCTTGCCGGTGGTGTAGTCCATGATGCCGGCGCCGCCGAGCGCCGGATTGACCAGGATACCGGTGCCGAGCGCGCCGATGATTCCGCCGATGCAGTGGACGCCGAATACGTCGAGCGAGTCGTCGTAGCCGAGCGCATTCTTGATCACCGTACAGAAGAACAGGCAGACCACGCCGACGACGAGGCCGAGCACGATCGCTCCCATCGGACCGGAGTAGCCGGCCGCGGGCGTGACCGCCACAAGTCCCGCCACCGCGCCCGAAATGGCGCCGAGCACCGAGGGATGACCCTTGATCATCCACTCCGCGAACATCCAGGACAACGCCGCCGCCGCCGTCGCGACGAAGGAGTTGGTCATGGCGAGCGCGGCGCCGCCGGAGGCTTCGAGATTCGATCCGGCGTTAAACCCGAACCAGCCCACCCAGAGCAGCGAGGCGCCGATCATGGACATGGTCAGCGAATGCGGGGCCATCAGATCCTTGCCATAGCCGGTGCGCTTGCCGATCAACAGCGCGCCGACGAGGCCCGCGATGCCGGCATTGATGTGCACCACGGTGCCGCCCGCGAAGTCGATCGCGCCCTTCTTGAAGATCCAGCCGGCATCGGCATTGACTTCGGCAAGCTTGGCCTCGGCTGCGGCCTTCGCCGCCGCGTCGCTTCCAGCCGCGGCAATCGCCTTGACCGCATCCGAGATCGCGTCCGGTCCGGCCCAGTACCAGACCATGTGCGCGATCGGGAAATAGATCAGCGTCACCCAGAGCGGGATGAACAGCGCCACCGCCGCGAACCTCATGCGTTCGGCGAAGGCGCCGACGATAAGGGCAGGGGTAATCGCCGCGAAGGTCATCTGGAAGCAGACATACACCAGCTCCGAGATGTTGGCGTCGACGCTGAAGGTCGCTGCCTTGGAGTCCGGGGTCACGCCCATCAGGAAGGCCTTGGAGAAGCCGCCGATGAAGTCGGATCCACCGCTGAAGGCGAGGCTGTAGCCGTAAAGCGCCCACAGGATCGTTACGATGCATACGGTGTAGAAAACCTGCATCAGGACGGAGAGCATGTTCTTGGACCGGACAAGGCCGCCGTAAAACAGCGCAAGTCCGGGGATCGTCATCAACAGCACCAGCACTGTGGACGTCAGCATCCAGGCGTTGTCGCCCTTGTTGACAGTTGGCTCGGCGTAGGCGGCGGTTGCGGCGAACAGACCGACTGCGAGGGCCGCCAATCCCACGCCATAGGGTCGCTTGAACGTCATTTGGTTTACTCCTGATTGGATGAGGTTGAGCGCGAGATCAGAGTGCCGCGGCATCTGCTTCGCCGGTCCGAATGCGAACCGCATGGTCGAGGCTGATGACGAAGATCTTGCCATCGCCGATTTGCCCGGTTTTTGCGGCCGAAGTGATTGCCTCGATGGTTTTGTCAACCTGATCCGTGGCGACCGCGACCTCAATTTTGATCTTGGGCAGGAAGCTCACCGCATACTCGGCGCCGCGATAGATTTCCGTATGGCCTTTCTGTCGGCCGTATCCCTTGACTTCCGTCACCGTTAGACCGTGAACGCCGATGGCGGTCAGAGCGTCACGGACTTCCTCGAGTTTGAATGGCTTGATGATCGCCATAACAATTTTCATGGGTCGTATCCCCGCTTGGGCCCGGTCCAGACACGACCGGGCAATCTCGACTGAGGTTCACCACGCGGAAAAGGTCACCAACGCGGGCACAGCCGGCGCAGGTAGAATCAAATGCCGTGCCAGATCGTCCGCATTCCCTAACGGACTATGAACGCGAGTGTTTTCACGGTTCGCCACCTCCGCCGGGAACTGCGGTGTTCGGACGCGCCCAAACCTTAGGCAAACAAGCTCATAAAATTAGCAAGCCCAAGTACCATCATAATTCTGCTCACTAGGCAGGCAGAAGAGAGGTGTTTAGGTAGCTAACCCTACTGCAACGCCTCGCCATGCTGCGAAATATCGAGGCCTTCCAGCTCCTGCTGCAGGGAGACGCGGAGCGGCACGAAGAGACTGACCAGTTTGAGCAGCACGTAGGTGACCCCGACGGACCAGGTCATGGTGACGGCAACTCCATAAAGCTGGATCAGCAACAGCCGCGGATTTCCCTCAACCAGACCGGAGGTCCCCCCGATCGAAGCCGTGGCGAATACTCCCGCGAGCAGGACGCCGGTCATTCCGCCGACGCCATGGACGCCGAACACGTCAAGAGAATCGTCATAATTGAAACGCCGCTTGAGCCAGGTGCAAGCCCAGAAACACACCAGCCCGGCGACCACGCCGATCAGGACGCCGTGCCATGGCGCGACGAATCCGGATGCCGGCGTAATTGTTCCCAATCCCGCCACCGCGCCCGAGATCATGCCGAGCACCGACGGTTTGCGCTGGATCGACCATTCGACCGCGCCCCAGGTCAGCGCGCCGGCACAGGCGGCGAGGTGGGTTGCGGTGATCGCCATCACGGCGTGCGAGTTCGCACCGAGCGCCGATCCTCCGTTGAAGCCGAACCAGCCGACCCAGAGCAGTCCGGTACCCATCACGGCAAGCGACAGGTCGAACGGCGAGAGATTCTCGGTGCCATAGCCCTGACGCCGGCCCATTACTTTGGCCGCGACCAGGCCGCCAGCGCCGGCGCTGAGGTGCACGACCAGGCCGCCGGCAAAATCAAGGACGCCCGCAGTGCCGAGGAAACCGCCGCCCCAGACCCAATGTGCGAGCGGGACGTAGACGAACGTGAACCAGCCAATCGAAAACAGGAGATAGGCCGAGAACCGCATGCGGTCGGCGACCGAACCCGCCACCAGCGCCACCGTGATGATCGCGAACGTCATCTGGTAGAGCATGAACAGGCTTTCCGGAATCGTCTTCGCCGCGGGATTGACACTGTCCATGGTCATTCCGGCGAGAAACCAGCGGTCCAGCGTGCCAAGCCACGGACCGTCGCCGACGAACGCCAGCGAATAGCCGAATGCGACCCAGAGGATGGATGTGATGGCAACGGCTGCGAGGCTTTGCGCCATCGTCGCCAGCACGTTCTTCTTCCGCACCATGCCGGAATAGAACAGCGCGAGGCCCGGTATCGTCATCATCAGCACCAGCGCGGTGGCAACGATCATCCATGCGGTGTCGGCAGCGCTGATTTCAGGCGTTCCGGCAAAGGCCGGCGTCGCAAACGAGATGCCGGTCAAAAGACCGGCGCACAATCCGCCAAAGCATGAGCGGTTTGGCTTCAGGGCCATGCGTTTTTCAAAGAGGTTCAGAGCGCGACGGGACCCAAAACCGAATTCCACTCTTGCCGATCGCGTTCCAGTCGGCGCAGCCAGCTTCGCTGCACGACACGAAAGTGCCCCCATTTGGTATTTCCCCACCCAGATATGATTTATTGATCGCAGGCCCGGCGCCGTTGCCGGCCGCGACGAAGTCTCGCAAGCTCAGAGCGCGTCGCTGTCGGTCTCGCCGGTCCGGATCCGCAACGCATGATCGATCGGGGTCACGAATATCTTGCCGTCGCCGATCTGCCCGGTGCGCGCGCTCGAAGTAATGACTTCGACCGCCTTGTCGGCGATATCCGATGCAACGGCGATCTCGATCCTCAGCTTCGGGAGAAAATTCACCACATATTCCGCGCCGCGATAGATTTCCGTATGGCCCTTCTGGCGGCCGTAACCCTTGACCTCGGTCACGGTCATGCCGTGGACGCCGATAGCGGTCAGCGCCTGGCGGACTTCGTCAAGCTTGAAGGGTTTGATAATGGCGACAACGAGCTTCATGTTCAGGCCTTCATTTCTCAGATTCCGAAGGTAGGTCAAGCCTTGATCTGCACCCATGCAAGTCGGGTATCTTTCCACACCATGGCACAAAAAGTTGCGGGCTTGTCCGAAAAAGAATTGCGGAGGCGGGGGTCCGCTCGCTAGCCTTCCTGTACAGGCGCCGGCATCGTTCGCCAAGAAGCGATCTGGGTGCCGGCGTCCGTTGGACCCGTATACTTGCTGCAACGCGCAATCTTTTATTTTAGCGCGTTTTCATTGCGCCGGCCGGCAATAGTCCCGGATCAAGCCCGAGGCCTGCTTCGCCTGAGAACGCGCTTAAGGGGGGTGAAATGTCAAACCGATCCTGGTTCTTCGCATCCCAGGGACAGCAACAGGGCCCTTTTCCCGAGGCCCAATTGCGCGAATTCATCGCCAGAGGCTCGGTCGGCGCCGACACCCTGGTCTGGACCGAGGGCATGGCGGCCTGGCAAAAGGCGGGAGAAATTCCGGGGTTGATGTCGGCGGCCTCGGGCCCGCCGGCGGGGCCTTATCCGGGTGGGCGGCCGGCAGGCGCCCGGGGTGGCGGACCGATCTCGATCGATTTCGGAATCTGGGAATTCGTCTGGCGCTCGGTGGTGTTCTTCATTGGCGCTGTCTTCGTCATCCCGTTTCCGTGGGTCTTCGTGATGTATTGCCGGTGGATCGTCTCCTGCACGCACGTTCCGGGGCGACCAAATCTCGGCTTCACGGGCCAGGCCATCACCGTCCTGTGGTGGTATCTGGGAGCGATTGTCCTCGTTATCTGTCTCGGCCTCACCGGAATCCGCTATGTCAACGCGCTTACGTTTCTGATTCAGTTCGGGCTGTACTGGCTCGGAATCAGATGGTTCGTGGCGAACATCGCGTCGAATGGGCAGCCGCTCGGGCTCAGCTTCTCGGGGTCAATTTGGGGCTATTTGGGCTGGAACATCCTGGCTTTCCTGTCCGTCATCACCATCATAGGCTGGGCCTGGGTATACACGGCGCAGATGCGGTGGATTTGCCGTCATATCGAAGGCACGCGGCGTGAAGTCGTCTTCGAGGCCTCCGGGCTGCAATATCTCTGGCGTGCCCTGGTTACCGTGCTCGCGTGCTGCTTCATCATCCCCATTCCCTGGGTGTTGCGCTGGTTCATGCGCTGGCAGGCATCGCAGACCATGCTGGTCGAGAGGACCGCTTACGCCGGCCGGTGAACGCGTATCACTTGCGCTCGCGAAGCGAGCCTTCCTGCGCAACTGAAGCGACCAGCGTGCCATCCTGCTTGAAGATCATGCCGCGGGTCAGGCCACGTCCGCCTTGCGCGCTCGGGGAGTCCTGCGCATAGAGCAGCCATTCGTCGGCGCGAAACGGCCGGTGAAACCACATCGCGTGATCGAGGCTCGCCGGCATCATGCGCTTGTCGAACAGCGTGCGTCCGTAGCGCGCCATCGCGGCATCAAGCAGCGAAAAATCCGACGCATAGGCAAGCGCGCACATATGCAGTGCCGGGTCATCCGGCAGTTTGGATGCGGTGCGGATCCAGACATGGATGCGGCCGTCCTCGATCTTCTGACCGAAATAGCGGTTGAGCTCGACCGGCCGCAGCTCGATCGGCCGGTCGGACTCGTAGTAGCGGCGGATGAATTCCGGCATCTCGCGGAACATCGGCTGCTTTGCCACTTCCTCGGCGGTGAGTTTTTCCGGCGGCGGCACATCCGGCATCTTGTCCTGATGGTCGAATGCGCCGGACTCATCGACATGAAACGACACCATGATCGAGAAAATCGCATTGCCGTGCTGGATGGCGGTCACCCTTCGGGTCGAATAGCTCTTGCCGTCGCGCAGGCGTTCGACCTCATAGATAATCGGGATCTGCGGATCGCCCGGCAGGATGAAATAGCAGTGCAGCGAATGCGGCAGCCGGCCCTCGACGGTACGGCATGCCGCCACCATCGCCTGTCCGATCACCTGCCCGCCGAATACCCGCTGCCAGCTCGTTTTCGGGCTGTTGCCGCGAAACAGGTTCACCTCGATCGGTTCGAGATCGAGAATGGAAATCAGGTCAATCAGGCCTTTGGACATTGAAGCGCTTTCGGGTTCCTGGTCATTCCGGGGCGAGGCGAAGCCTCGAACCCGGAATCTGGAGATGATAACCGCGGGATTCCGGGCTTGAGCTGCCGGCGCGCCCCGGAATGACGGCTTGGGCGCAAAGCACCCTTGTTTCGCCTTTCTGTTTCGCCCAGCTATAGTCAGGTAGCAAGTACAGTTTCATGTCGCGAGCAGGGTCCAATATGTCGGCACAGCGAGGCATTGTCATAGGCGGCGGCGCGTTTGCGGGGCTGGCGCTGGCGCTGGCGCTGCGCCAGGGCCTTGGTGGCGATATTCCCATCATTGTCGCCGATCCGGCGCTTGCAGCGAGGCCGAGCCGCGATCCGCGCGCGACCGCCATCGTCGCCGCCTGCCGCAGGTTGTTCGATGCCATCGGCGTTTGGGACCAGGTCGCTGCCGGAGCGCAGCCGATACTGGACATGGTTGTCACCGATTCCAAACTGGCGGATGCGACGCGCCCGGTGTTCCTGACCTTCTCCGGGAATGTCGAACCAGGCGAGCCGTTCGCGCACATGGTCGAGAACCGTCATTTGATCGACGCGCTGGTCGAGCGCGCCACCGCCGATGGCATCGATCTTCGCAGCCTTGCAGTGACGGATTTTGTTTCGCGCAGCGATGGCGTCGATGTCACGCTGGCGGACGGCGCGGTGGTCGAAGCGAGCCTGCTGGTGGCGGCCGACGGCGCACGCTCGAAACTGCGCGAACGCGCCGGGATCGCCACCCATGGCTGGGACTACGATCAATCCGGCATCGTGGTCACGGTCGGCCATGAGCGCGATCATCATGGCCGCGCCGAAGAGCATTTCCTTCCCTCCGGCCCGTTCGCGATCCTGCCGCTGACCGGAAAACGCTCGTCACTGGTATGGACCGAGAAACGGGCCGAGGCGGCGCGCATCGTTGCTCTCGGCGAACAGGAGTTTCACGGCGAACTGGAGCAGCGCTTTGGTCTGCACCTCGGCGAGATCAAGGCCCTCGACAAGCCGCGTGCGTTTCCGCTCGGCTATTTCGTCGCGCGCTCGTTCATCGGCGAGCGGCTGGCGCTGGTTGGCGACGCCGCGCATGTGATTCATCCGATCGCGGGGCAGGGACTCAATATGGGCCTGAAGGACGTCGCCGCGCTTGCGGAGGTGGTGGTCGACGCAGCGCGGCTCGGCGTCGATCTCGGCCAGGCCGACGTGCTCGATCGTTATCAGCGCTGGCGGCGTTTCGACACCATGGCGATGGGGCTTGCCACCAACTCGCTCAATCTCCTGTTCTCGAACGAATCGACGCTGCTTCGCACGGTGCGCGACATCGGGCTTGGGCTGGTCGATCGCGCGCCACCGCTGAAGAGCATGTTTATCCGTCAGGCCGCGGGATTAGCGGGCGAGGTGCCGCGGCTCCTGAAGGGCGAGGCGCTGTAGGCCCCCTTGCAAATGCCGAGAAACAATCAGCGCGCGTCATTGGCGAGAATGAAGGCCGCAACCGAATCGATCAGGGCGGCGTCGAGCGCTCGTTCCGGCTGGTTATAGGCGGCCAGGTCGTCGTCGTCATCGCCCACATCGACGAGAACGTGATTCATGCCCGGCAACCAGAGTGTTTTCGCCAGCGGCGCCGCCGCGGCAAGCGCCGCTAAATCCACCCGCGCCACCTGCCGGTCGCGGCCGCCGCCGACAATCAGGGTCGGCCGCTCGATCAGTTTCAGGGGATCGATCGGGTCTTCGGCAAAGGCCGAGGCAATCCCGGGCTGCAACGATGGCGCGATCGCCAGCCCCGGCGGCGGCGGATCGACGATCTGCCCGGCCATGATGGCGTCGATCGCCTTCACGATCGGCTGAAGCACTTCGGGAGGAATCTGCTTGCGTTCAAGTTGAGCCTTCAAGAGGTCGCCCTGCCGCCGGGCCGCGGTGGCCAGCAAAACCAGGCGGTCAACCGGCACCCGCCGCGCGGTCAGGATCGCGACCAGGCCGCCCTCGCTGTGCCCGACCAGCGCCAGGCGCGGGAATTTTCCGCTGCCGCGCAGATAGTTTACGAGTGCTGCTGCATCGTCGACATAGTCCTTGAAGCGAAAATCCTCCGGTCGCCCGAATTCCGGCTTCCATCCGCCTGCACCGCGCTTGTCATAGCGCAGCGTTGCGATCTTGCGCGCGGCCAGTTGCTCGGAAAGTTTCTTCAAGGTCGCGGGTTTGATCTGCGGCCCGTTACCATCATGATCGGTCGATCCTGAGCCCGCGATCAGGAGTGCGACGGGCGGGTGTTCGACGTCCGGCGGCGTCGTCAGCACCGCGTCGATATTGCCGATGCGAATACTGGTTTCCTCGCCGGAGGCGCCGGTCGTCACGTCGCAAAAACCGACGATTGCGAGTACACCAATAAGCGCGCGGACACGCATGGCTACTCGATCTTTCTTGCTTCCTCGGGCAGCATGATTGGAATGCCGTCGCGGATCGGATAAGCGAGCTTCGCCGCACGCGAGATCAACTCCTGCCGCGCTGAATCGAATTCAAGCGGACCCTTGGTTACCGGGCAGACCAGAATTTCCAGCAGTTTGGGATCGACGGTGCCTTCAGGGCGTTCGGGCGAGGACGTCATGGTCGGGTCTCCGGCTTGGCCATGCGACCCTGTAGCATATTCGATTGAAACGTGTAGCGGCGTGGCACCGGTTGGTCCGGGGGAAAGCCGCAAGAGGAGGCCAATCGGCCGAAAAGACGGCAACAGAAATCCGGGCCTTCGGCGTAGGCCATCCTTAACGATTGAAGGTAAAAAAGTATTTCCGCGTTCGGGATACCTGCCGGATGGCAGGGCGCGGCGGGATGTTTTTTCGCCGGCATCTCCGACTATTCACCGCCGTTCAGGCCGGCCCGAGAAACTCGGTAAAAGGAATTCAAAAAGAACGAATACATTGCGATCGATCTTGCTAGGCAGATTCCAATAATTCCGAGGTAGAACCGATGGAGTGCCGGATGGGCCATAATCGGAGCGGTGAAGGATCGACATGTTAATGAATCGACGTCAAAGCGAGCGCCGCGTGTGCAGAAGTTTCGCGAAAATACAATTCGGGACCGGTTCGTTGCCGCGCGACTGCACGATCACGGATATATCGGTCGGCGGCGTGAAGGTTATCGCCGAACATCTCGACGTTCCTTCCGAGTTCACGATCATCATGTCGGAAGGCCGCCCCCGCCAGTGCCGGCTGGCATGGCGGATCGGCTACGAATTTGGCGCCCAGTTCGTCGACTGAAGCGTTTTCGACCGAAGTGGATTCCGGTTCGCGTCAAGAGAACGCTACAAATGTTGGACGGTATCCGGGTTCCGATTCATCCAGAAACGGTCGGGCCCCGGATCGTAAAGGCCGTCAAGGCATCGGTCTCGCACCCGCGTCCGTATGCGCGAGTTTGGTCTCGACGGACTTGCGCAGGTTGTCCGGACGCCGCAACCGGGGAACGTCGCCGGCTTAACCGGAATTTAGGGTTAACCTGTAAGCATCCCTGACCAGTCATCACAGGTCAGGGAAATGCGCCGGCAATCGCTCCAGCAACACAGCTACGCGAGATTTCTCGCGTCGACAGCATTGTCCGCGATTCTGGTCCTGGGCCTCTGCGGCTGCCAGACCGATGGCATGTCGGATATTACGGGAGCGCTGGGCGATAAAGCCGAGCGAAGCCACGCCGCCGAGCCCTCGCACGGGGTAGAGTTCTACCGGGATCGTTTTCGTGCCAATCCCGAGGACGCCAACGCGGCGCTACAATATGGAAAGGCGCTCCGGGCTGCGGGGCAGCGGTCCCAGGCGGTCGCAGTGCTCGAACAGGCCACGCTCGCTCACCCCAGCGACAAAGCGCTCATCGCGGGTTATGGGCGAGCGCTCGCGGACAACGGCAATTTCCAGCAGGCATTCGACGTGCTCAGCCGCGCCCATACCCCTGACAACCCCGATTGGCATATCCTCTCGGCCCAAGGCGCCGTGCTCGACCAGCTCGGCCGAGGCGAGGAGGCACGGCAATACTATGCGAGCGCGCTGAAAATCGTCCCCGAAGAACCCTCAGTGCTGTCCAATCTGGGGCTTTCATACGTTCTTTCAAAGGATCTGCCCAAGGCGGAGGAGATTTTGCGTCGCGCATATGGCCACACGGATGCGGACCCGCGCGTGCGCCAGAATCTTGCATTGGTGGTTGGGCTGCGGGGCCACCTCGACGAGGCCGAAGGCATCTTGAAGGCCAACCGGCCGCCCGAGGAAGCGGCGGCGGATATCGCCTATCTGAGGCGCGTGCTGTCGCGGAAAGCGAATGCGCGGACGGAAGCCGACAAGATATCGGCGATAGGCGTCGCGCGGCCCAATTGAGGATAACGCAACGCGCTGCCTCAGTGGCAGTTACGGCTCGCGAAACGTTGCGGTGCGCCGGGGCTAGCCCTTGGCTCGCAACTTCTTGATGATCGGCGACAGCAGCGAACCTCGCGGCTTTTTGGCGTCGCCGCGGCCGGTCAGCTGCTGTGCGATCTGAAGGAATGTCTTGCTGATGCGATGATTGGCGGAGATTTCCGCGATCATCTGGCCGTTGTTGGCCGCCGTGCCGAACATTCTCGGGTCGAACGGAATCGAGGCGATCGGCGGGCTTTCGATGGCCTTGGCGAATTCGCGCGGGGTGATTTCCGGCCGCTTCGACATGCCGACCTGATTGAGGCAGTAAAGCGGTGGCCGGTCGTTGGGCCGCGCCGACTTCAGCAAATTCAGCATGTTCTTGGCGTTACGCAGGTTGGCGAGGTCCGGCTCGGCAACGATCAGGATATCGTCCGCGCCGACCAGGGCGCGCCTGGTCCATCCCGACCATTGGTGGGGAATGTCGAGGACGATGCACGGCGTTGTCATGCGCAACGTATCGAAAATCGCATCGAAGGCGTCGACGCCGAAGTCGTAGACCCGATCGAGCGCCGCCGGCGCGGCCAGCAGGCTGAGGTGGTCGTTGCACTTCGCCAGCAGGCGTTCGATGAAAGCGGTATCGGGCCGCTCGGCCGCGAACACCGCGTTTGCGATTCCCTGCAATGGATCCTTGTTGTAGTCGAGGCTGGCGGTGCCGAACGCGAGATCGAGATCGATGACGACGGAATCCAGCGCCAGGTCGCGCGCGATGGCCCAGGCCGCGTTGTGCGCGACGGTGGAGGCGCCAACGCCGCCCTTTGCGCCGACGACGGCGATGATGCGACCGACGGCGACCGCCTCTGACGCCGAGAACAAGCCGCAGATCGAGCGCACCACATCGAGGGTTACGACCGGTCCGATCACATAGTCACTGACGCCGCGACGAACCAGCTCGCGATAAGGTGCGACATCATTTTCATTGCCGATAACGACGACACGCGTTCCGGCGTCGCACACGGTTGCGAGTTGATCGAGACCGGCCAGGATATCGTTGCTGCCGTTGGTCTCGAGGACGATCACGTTCGGGGTAGGCACGGTGTGATAGGTTTCGATAGCAGCCTCGATACCTCCCATCTTGATCGTCAGATGCGCCTTGGCGAGGCGGCGGTCGAGGCCCGCCGACTGTATCGCCTCGGCGGACTCTGCCGTTTCGCAGAAAGCCTGCACCGATACGCGCGGGGCCGGCGCGATGTAATCGTCCGTCGGCGGCGGCGGGATATCGTCTTCTGAATTGTCACGCATGTAGCTGATCATTTCCCTGAATCGCTGAGTTTGGCCTTGTCGGATTCCGGATAGTCGGTCGCGGTCGTGGTGCCCTTGCGATATTTGTCGAAACCTTCCGTGCGCCGCATCGTGTAGGCGGGGGTTTCAGGACGCGGTTGAACGAGGTCCGACGGATTGTCGATCATCGCCGCCATATTGCGCTGATAGGCACAGCCGAAATTGTAGTACGACTTGTTTTCGAAATGGTTGGGGTTATTGACTGACGGGCCCAGGTCCTCGGGCCACAGCCCGCACGGTCCGGCCACCGCCGCGATCTTCGGATAGCTCAGCCGGATCGTCGCCAGCGTTCGTGGGTCGTCAGGATGGTAGTGATGCAGTGTAATCCCGCGCGCAGGCACGCCGCCTGCGGCAAGGAGCGCCCTGATCTCCCTGAACGCGCTCTCCGCGGCGCGCGCGTTTGGCGTATCGACCGGCACATCGGCGACAATCGCGCCGGTGCCCTCGCTAACCCATACCCGGGCGAGACCGATGACGTCGGCGCGCTGCGACGCTGAAAGGCCCCCGCGCGCGTGGCCGACGAAAATGACCACGGAGCGGTCGGCCTCCTGGATCGCGATCGGATGCCGCAGGCGGTAGTCCTCGGGAACGCTGGCCGTCGCGACTTCCCTTGTCGTGTCCGTGCACGCACCGAGCGTTATCGAAAGGCCAAACAACGCGCCCAGCAGGCGCAGCGTTCTATGGCGATCGGCCGACATCTTGTTTGTCATCGTTTTCGTCCTCGTCCAGCCGTCTCAATCGATGATGAAGCCAAAATTACCCTGGAAGTCCCCGATCAATTCGGCGCGAACGGGGATGCCGTAGATCCGGTTGATTTGGGCCAACAGGGTGGATTGCGAGTCCGACGCGGGTGCAAAACCGTCATCGGGGCGCGACAACTCCTTCTGGGCAACCGCCCGGACGACATAGGGCGTCACGATGACCATCAGTTCGGTCTGGTTGTTGACGTAATCCTGGCTCCGGAAGAGCTGGCCAAGAACCGGCAACTGGTCGATGCCGGGCAATCCGTTGACGGCCTGCTTGGTTTGCTCCTGAATCAGGCCGGCCATCGCCAGCGAGCCGCCGGACGGGATTTCCAGCGTGGTTTCCGCGCGACGGGTCTTGATCGAGGGGATCGTCGTTCCACCGGCACCGCCGGTCAAAGCGTTTTCTTGCGAGACTTCCGAAACCTCGGTCATCACCCGCAGGCTGATCCGTCCCTCGGTCAGCACCACCGGCGTGAAGTTGAGCGAGATACCGAATTTCTTGAAGCTCACGGTCTGGACGCATTGTCCGATGGCGCCCGCCGTCGTCGTTTGGCAGGTGACGCCGGTCGGAATCGGAAATTCGCCGCCTGAAATAAATGTCGCGGACTCGCCGGAGATCGCCGTCAGATTCGGCTCCGCCAGCGTCCGCACCACGCCGGCGCTCTCCATCGCGCGCAGGGTGGCGGTGACCGAGGGCAGGCCTGCTTTGTTCAAGGCCGCCGCGGTGAGGTTGTTGCCGGGGACCAGCGGCGCATTGTTTGCCGTGAACGGGTTGGCATTGTTGAAGTTAACGACCGCGGTGCCGTAGTTCATGGAGGCACTGAGATCGACCCCCAATTGCTTGATGATGTCGCGCCGCACTTCCGCGACACTGACCTTCAGCATCACCTGATCGCGGCTGCGAACCACGATGGAGTTGACGACCTTGTCGGCACCGCCGACCAGTCGCGCGGCGACATCGCCTGCCTGCTGCGCCTCGATCGGGCTGGACACCGAGCCGGTCAGCATGACGCTGTCGCCGATGCCTTCGGCCTGGATGCCGGCGGCGGGCAGCATTTGCTTCAGCGCGGCGCGCACGCCGTTGAGATCGCGTTTGACGGCGATATCGTAGGCGGCAATCTGCTGGCCTTCCGCACCGAAAAACACGACGTTGGTTTGCCCGACGCCCGCGCCGATGATGTAGGCGCGCTGCGGCGAGCGGATGACGGCGTTTGCAATCTTGGGGTCGGCAACCAGCACATCCTTGACGTCGTGCGGCAAGTCGATGATCGCCGATTTTCCGATGCCGAGGGCGAGAAAGCGGACCTTCGTTTGCACGCTTGCGGCAACCGGCGCCACGGCGTTGTCGTCGCCCGCAAAGGCCGGGGAAACCGCCGGGTCGAGCGCCGTCGCGGCGACGGCCGCAAACGGCAGGGCGCGGATCAGAAAAGTTCGGATCGACAGCCGGTTTCCCCTGCAACTCATATCGTACGTCCTTCTGGTCACGTGCTGCCTTCTGGTCTCTTCATGATGATGGTCGGATTTGAGACGCCGCGGCGCCCCACATCGAGGTTGCCGCGCCGGGCGCTCTGATCGTCGGGCCTGATATCGGCCACGTCGGTCTGCAAATGCCGCGCAGCGCCAGCACAGGGAGCGAGGGTCGGGACGACGATGCGGGCGAATTTCATACGCAGCTATCTACAGTTACGCTCGGATACTGAATTCTGTTTTGGCCGAAGCCTCTTCTCCAACGATGACTAAGCACTAAAAGTATAAGCGGACTTGAGAGGCGGAAGGTTTGCGGAGGGAGACCGGGGGATTTGTCCTCATGGTGAACGTAAGGTTATCGGCGCGAAGCGCGCGACGTGTTAGCTGGCCTGCGAGATCGCATTTAGTGCGCTTGGCGATGCCTGGACGACCCGCGGCCGGCGTTTCGGCCGGATGGTGTCAAGCGCAGTGGTTGCCATGGCGGTCGCCGGTTACTCGCCGGCGGACCCCGCCGCCGCAGCTGCCGCCGATTCCCCGCGCCGGTTAGAACGTCTCTAGTTTAGAGCGAGTCTCTTTGCCCACCCGGCCGTAAGACGCTAGCTGAAGGCCACAAACCTTAGTGCAGCGCATGCGAAAGAGAGAAACAGGTGGTGGTGCAGTCTGGAGGGGGTCGCGCTCTCGCGCTTTGCGCGGCCGTCGGAGTTCTGTTGTGGGGCAGCCTCGCACGCGCCGAGGATGCAAGCTCCTGGCGCGAGATCGAGACCAAGTATATTTTTGGATTCAGCACGGGTTCTGGCATCGGCCTTGAAGGCGAGAAGGAAGTCACGGTCGACAGTATCAGCCGATTCGGCAAGCGTGACGGATATTATGCGGCATCGGAGACCAAGTACGAGTACGAGTTTACGCCGTCCCAGTTCATCCAGATCGAATTCGGCGCGCTTGGCTCGACCCACAATATAAGCAACGTGACCGGTCTCGATGACCAGAGCCAGATTGCGTTGGGCGGCGCCTTCGCGGAATTCCGTTATCTTGCGATCGAGCGCACCTCGGACAATCCGCTTGCGGTAACGCTGGCGGTTGAGCCGACAGTGCGACGGATCGACGAGACCAGCGGCCAGCACGTGCGCAATTTTGAGTTTGAAACCACCGTTAACGCAGATCTCGAACTCTTGCGGAATCGGCTTTATGCGGGGTTCAATCTGCTTTACGAGCCCGAGGTTACCCAGACCCCGCTCGGTGATACCCAACGCGAGGCCACGGCCGGAGGTTCGGCGGCGCTTTCGTTTCGAATCTTGTCCAACGTCCTCGTGGGCGGGGAAGTCTGGTATCTCAGGCATTACGATGCCGCGAATTTGACGGCTTTTACCGGCGACACAATATTGCTGGGTCCCACGCTATTCGTCCAGTTCACGCCCAAGATGTTCATGACCGCGGCGTGGAATACCCAGGTCTGGGGCCGTGAGGTCGGCAATCCGGTCTCGCTCAATCTGTCGGAGTTTCAGCGCAATCGCGTCAAGCTAAAATGGGCGTATGAATTTTGATATGGCTCAACACCGGAAAGGGCCCAAGGTGTCTACTTTTACCATCATGACGAGAAAACTGGTTTTGGCTGCGATCGGCGCCATCGCGATGTTTCAGGTGTCGCCGTCGCAGGCGCAGCAAGCGACCGAGATTCACCTGACCTACTCCAGGGGCCAGTTCCAGCCAAGCCAGGTGAGCGCGCCCGCCGACAAGCCGATCTCGTTCCGGATCAAGAACCTGGATGCCAAGGCCATGGAGTTTGAAAGCACTTCGCTGCGGGTCGAAAAGGTAGTCGCCGCGGGCAGCGAAGGCGTCGTCAATGTGCGGGCGTTGAAGCCCGGACGCTATGAGTTTTACGACGACTTCAACGACAAGGCGCGCGGCGCCCTGACAGTGCAATAGGTCTGCGCGTGCTGGCCGCCCTCATCATCGTGTTCCGCGAGGTATTCGAAGCCGGCCTGATCGTCGGCATCGTACTCGCGGTCACGAGTTCCGTCCCCAACCGAAATAGCTGGATCGGCGGCGGGATCGTGGCGGGCGTGCTGGCGGCTTGCCTCGTCGCTGCGTTTGCGGGTGCACTTTCACAGCTGTTTGCGGGCATGGGGCAGGAACTGTTCAATGCGGCGATACTCGGCATCGCCGTGATGATGCTGACGTGGCACAATGTGTGGATGGCGCATCACGGCCGGGAAATGGCCGGAGAATTGCGCGCCGTTGGTCAGGCGGTCGCGGACGGAAAAAAATCGCTGCTGGCGCTGGCCGTGGTGGTCGGCGTTGCCGTCTTGCGCGAGGGCAGCGAAGTCGCGCTGTTTCTTTACGGCGTCGCCGCCTCCGACGGCGGGTCAGCCTCAAGCCTCATGCTCGGCGGGTTGATCGGTCTGGCGCTCGGAGTAGCCGTTTGTCTCTTGACCTATTTTGGCCTGATGCGAATTCCACCTCGGGCCCTGTTCGCCACCACGACCGCTTTGATTACCCTGCTCGCGGCCGGCATGGCGGCCCAGGCCGTGGCGTTTCTCGAGCGCGCAAACTGGCTGAGCGCGCTCGATACCGTGGTCTGGGATAGCGCGTGGCTGCTCCCGGAGAAGACCATTCTCGGCCGAACCATGCACACGCTGACCGGCTACACGGACCAGCCGACGGAAATGCAGCTCCTGGTCTATGCTGCCGTACTGCTCATGACATACATGCTGATGCGAATGACCGGCTCGCAATCATCGAACCGCGCCACCGCGGTGGGCTGATTGTTACTGCAACCCGGTGTCGCCACTGGTGCGCTTCTTGGCGAGATCCATTTCGGTGACCGCGATCAGGATTTCCGCGCGGGTTTTCAGATCGGGAGCTTCCAGCATCGCCTGTTTTTCCGGCGGCCCGTAGGGCGACATCATCGCGAGCGCGTTGACCAGCGCCTCATTGGGCGCGCTCTCGACGCCTTCCCAGTCGACCTTGAGATTGTTGGCCTTCAGAAAATCCGTCAGCACCTCGAGCAGGGCCTCGCGATCGACGGCTTCCTCGCCCTTGCGGGCGGTGAAATCGTCGATGTAGGGAAAGTAATCCACCTTGCATTGCCGATACGGGGTCAGCACCGTGATTTCCTCGACCACCTTGAAGCGGGCGATGCCGGTGAGTTCGAGGATGTAACGGCCGTCGCCGGCCTCGGCGAGCTGGGTGATGCGGCCTACGCAGCCGACGCGAAACAGCTTCGGGTGGGCCTCGTCCGGCGAGTGGGAAACATCCGGCTGGATCATGCCGATCAGACGATGGCCGTCGCGAAATGCGTCATCCACCATCGCCAGATAGCGTTGCTCGAAGATGTTGAGCGGCATTTGTCCGCGCGGCAGCAGCAGCGCGCCGGGCAGCGGAAACACCGGAATGATCTCGGGAAGGTCGCCGGGTCCGCGGTATTCGGCATTGATCGGCATTTGCGGTTCCGGTCCTGGCGCCCTACGGCATCATCTGGCGCATCTCGTGTTGCAGATCAGCCCACGCAATTTGCGTAACCCGATCGCGACAAAAACGGCGCCCATCCTCGCAGAACGTGCGCTATGCAAACAAAATCGTCGACAGTCGCTTTCGTCCCTCGACCGTGGCCTCGTCGGTCGGGCCCCACGCATCGAAAAACTGCACCAATTGCTTTCGAGCTCCGTCCTCGTTCCATTTGCGGTCACGTTTGACGATTTCGAGCAATTGCTGGGTAGCTTCAGTGCGCTTGCCGCTGGCGTTGAGCGCGGTCGCAAGATCGAATCTCGCCTGATGATCGAGCGGGTTTGCGGCGACTTTCTGTTCGAGCTCGGTCACCGGGCCGAGCGCCTTGGCCTGCTCGGCGAGATCAATCGATGCCTGTACGGCCTTGACCGCCGCATCGCCGCGCTTCGATTCCGGCACCATGGCGAGCGTCTGCTTGGCCTGTTCGATGGCGCCGGTCGCGGTGTAGCATTTCGCGAGCCCTGCCAGCGCGGCGATATTGGTGGCATCCGCCGCCAGCACCTCGGCGTAGATCGACGCGGCGGTGGCGGGGTCGCCCTCGGCCAGAACGGCCTCGGCCTCCTTCAGGACTTCCGCGATATTGGGCTCACCGGGCATGCCGGCGGTCAGCTTGTTGATGAAGGCGGTGACCTGGCTTTCCGGCACCGCACCCATGAAGCCGTCGGCGGGCTGGCCGTTGACGAAGGCGATCACGGCCGGAATCGACTGGATCCCCATCTGGCCCGGTATCGCCGGATGTTCGTCGATATTCATCTTGACCAGCTTGACCTTGCCCTTGGCCGCGTGGACCGCCTTTTCAAGGACCGGCGTCAGCTGGCGGCACGGGCCGCACCAAGGCGCCCAGAAGTCGATCAGCACCGGCTGGCGTTTTGACTCCTCAATGACGTCCTTCACGAACGTCTGGGTGGTCGTCTCCTTGATCAAATCGGGCACCTGCGGCGCCGGTCCGCTGCCCTGCTCTATTATCGTCACGGGAATCCTCGCCTGATGTCCTGCAAATTGGGCCCATTCTAGCATGGCCCGGTACCGCGGTTCAGAAGTTCACCTTAC
Source organism: uncultured Alphaproteobacteria bacterium (assembly GCA_963742085.1). Lineage (GTDB taxonomy): Bacteria > Pseudomonadota > Alphaproteobacteria > Rhizobiales > Xanthobacteraceae > Bradyrhizobium. The sequence continues at coordinate 442,156 of CAVUKM010000016.1, forward strand.
CCAAATGGCGGTTTGCCCGGAAATTTCAATCGGTTCTAGCCGCCTCGAGATCCCGATACAGGCGCACCCGGTGGCTCGCGGCATCGGAGATCGGGTGGCCGACGCTGTCTCCCCGGACCATGGTGGCGTCGCAGCCGGCTCCAGCCAATGGAATTGAGGAATGACAAAGGCATATTACTCGACCGTATTCGAACAATCCGCCCCGCTGGTCTGGGAATTCGTCCGCGATTTCAACAGCTATCCGATATGGGTCGGCGACGCCGGCGAGAGCCGGATCGAGGACGGCAAGACCGGCGATACGGTCGGCGCCGTCAGGAGCGTGCTTTATCGGGGGCGGCACCTGCGACAACGGCTGCTGGCCCTGTCCGATACCGAGCGGGCGCAGACCTACGAATTCTGCGGCGCCGCTTCGCTGCCGGTAACCGATTTTCAGGCGACCTTGCGCGTCACGCCCGTCGTGGATGGGGATCGGGCCTTCGTCGACTGGTGGGCGACGTTCGATTGTGACGCCACCCGCCGCGAAGAGCTGACCGGGACCCTCCGGGCCTGGTTCGGGGGGCTGGCTCGAATCGCTGCGCTCTGCGCTCACTAATTTTCCCTCGGGGTTCCCGCAGGAGGCCGCGATAGAGGGAGGTTAGCGGCGTTTTGGGGCGATTTCCGCGGATTGCCGCCGATATCGGGCGATCCGGCCGATTTTCCCGGCCGCGCGGGACTGTTGCATTCGATGGCCGCATTTGGCATAGCTCTGCCCGTTGCCGGCGGTCGCTCGCCGGCAAATCTCTCGGATGCGGGTGTAGCTCAGGGGTAGAGCACGACCTTGCCAAGGTCGGGGTCGAGGGTTCGAATCCCTTCGCCCGCTCCAGATTTTCCAGAAGTGGCAAAGTTTGACGAAAGCCCGCTGTCGCAGCGGGCTTTTCGTTTTCTGCGCCGTGCAGGGCAACCCGGGAAATTTCCTCCCAATTCGCCCGGGCCCGGCATTGAGGCGTGGCGCATGCTTCTCACTCGCAATGGATGTGATAGCATTTGACGGTCTGATCAACATCACGACGGACCAAGTGCGCCCTTCAGGCGCACAAAATAAACAACATCGCAGCCGCGGGGCTGCTTAGGGAGAGTGACGCGATGAAATCGGCTTTCAATCGATCAATTCTTGCGCTCGCAGCCGTTCTCGTTGTCGCGGGGGCCGGTCAGGCCAGCGCGCAGCAAAAACCGCTGAAGAAATACAAGTCCGGCACCAAGGAATTCTGGACCCATCCGCCGGACGACTGGTTCCTCGGCGACGAGACCGAGGCTCAAAAAGGCCTCGCGCCGCCGTCGGGGCCGCCGACCGGCGCATCGGAAGCGGAACTCGCCGCTTTGATCAAGAAGATCAAACTGCCGGAAGGCTTCAAGATCGAAGTCTACGCCTCGGGCGTGCTGGCCGCGCGACAGATGGCCTGGGGTGACAAAGGCACGCTCTTTGTCGGCTCGTTCGGCCTTGGCAACGTCTATGCCATCACGGATAGCGGCGGCAAGAAGACGGTCAAGACTGTCGTCAAGGGGCTGAGGATGCCCACCGGCCTCGCGTTCCGCGACGGTGCGCTCTATGTGATCGATGTCGACAAGCTGATCAAATACGACAACGCCGAAGCCAATCTCGACAAGCTCGGCGGCGGCAAGGTGGTCTATGACGACATGCCGCCCTACATGGCCCACGGCTGGAAATATCTCGTAGCCGACAAGGACGGCTGGTTCTACGTGCCGTTCGGACCTCCCTTCAACATCGGCATTCCGCCGACCAGCGTCTCGCAGATCCGCCGGGTCGATCCCAAGACCGGCAATGCCGAACTGGTGGCGCTCGGCGTGCGCAACAGCGTCGGCGGCGACGTCGATCCGCGCACCGGCAAATACTGGTTCACCGAGAACGCCCGTGACTGGATGAGCGACGATACCCCGAGCGACAAGCTCAACATGATCTCGAAGCCCGGCGAGCATTTCGGCTATCCCTATTGCCACCAGGGCGACTTGCCGGACCCGAAATTCGCAATGGGTCACAAATGTTCGGAATTCAGCCCGCCCGTTCTCAATCTCGGCGCGCATGTGGCTCCGCTCGGCATGAAGTTCTACACCGGCAACCAGTTTCCCGCCGAGTACAAGAACTCGATCCTGATTGCCGAGCACGGCTCGTGGAACCGGCATAAATATCAGGGTGGGCGTATCGTGCGCGTCACCGTCGGTCCCGATGGCAAGAATCCCAAGCAGGAAGTGTTCGCATCGGGCTTTATCGAAGGCGACCAGGGCTATCTCGGTCGGCCCGCCGATATCATCCTGGACAAGGATGGGTCCATCCTTGTCGCCGACGACTGGGCCGGCGCGATCTATCGCATCAGCTACAGCAAGAAGTAGGCTTGAGAAATGTGGAGCTGCGGCCGCTCGGGAACGAGTGACCGCAGCTTTGCGTTTTTGAGATACCCGGAGTGTAAATATCGATCATGCGCCGTCGATCTGTTCTCGATGCCCTGTTTGGAATGGCGTTATCGGCGCTCGTGACGGTGCCGGCCGCGGCCGCCGACCTCGCCGCCGGCAAGCAGAAGGCCGAGCTTTGCGCCAGCTGTCACGGCGAATCCGGCATTTCGCAAACCGAAAACATTCCCTCGCTTGCGGGCCAGCCCGACCAGTTCATTCAGTGGCAGCTGGTTTTCTTCCGCAGCGGCTCGCGCAAGAGCGAGCAGATGCAGGGAATCGTCGAGCAGATCAACAATGACGATATTCGCAATCTAGGGGCTTATTTCGCCTCGCTCGCGGCGCCGAAGGCTTCCCGGCCCGACGACAACCCCGATTTGTCACAGAAGGGTGCGCAGGCCGCCGCCGGGCGGCGCTGCGCCTCATGCCACACCGACACATTTGCGGGCACCAAGGCGGTGGCGCGCATCGCCGGCCAGCGCGAGGAATATCTTTTGAAGGCGCTGCACGACTACAAGTCGGGCGTGCGATCCGGCGGCGGCGTGGCCGCGATGGCGGATGTCGCCTATCCCCTGAGCGAAGAGGAAATCACCGCGCTCGCGCATTATCTCGCGCATCTTTGAATCGCTGTCCCTGCATTCGCGGGGACGACCGGAGATCCTACCCCCGCTGGTTCTCATACGCCTTCAGATGCGTGTAGGCGGTAGACAGCTTCGGCACGGGCACTTTCGCGGCCTCGCCGCGCGCGATCAGGTCGCCGATCACGTGATCGGCCTCGACAGGCGCACCTGCCTTGATGTCGCGGAACATCGATGCGGTGAGTTGTGAGCCTTCCGCGGTCAGCATGCCGCGCACACGTTCGAAGAACGGGCCGCTTGGAGTGTGACCTTCGGCGGCCGCGACCGCGCTGCATTCATCGAGCATGCCGAGGATAAAATCCTTGCCGCCGGGCGCGGCCAGGATGTGGCCGACCGGAGCGCGCATCAGGCAGGTCGAGGCCGCGAGCGAGGCGAGGAACACCCATTTCTCCCACATGTCCTGGATGATCTGTTCGCTGGCGGAGGCGCCGAACTTGCCGCTCGCCATCATTTCGGCGATGGCACGGACGCGATCCGACAATTTGCCCTCGCGCTCGCCGAAACCGAGCGACTGCATCGGCGCCAGCTGAACGATCTCGCGATGCTCATTGAGTGTGACCGCGATGGCGCAGAGGCCACCGAGCACGCGCTCATGCCCGAATTTCCTGTCGAGTACATCCAGATGAAGCATGCCGTTGAGCAGCGGGATAATCGCGGTCTTCGGCCCGACAGCCGGAGCAAACGATCGGATCGCGTCCTCGAGGTCGAATGCCTTGCAGCTCAACAGCACGATGTCGAACTTTTCGGCGAGCTTGTCGGCCTGCACGGTCGGCGGATTTTTCAGCGTGACGTCGCCGTTTGGGCCCTTGATCACGAGCCCGTCGCGGGCCAGTTCCGCCGCGCGCTTCGGGCGAACCAGAAACGTCACATCGCGGCCGGCCTGAAGCAGCCTGCCGCCGAAATATCCGCCGATGGCGCCAGCGCCGACCACCAGAATACGCATTTATCTCTCCTGAATAGATGGTCCGGTTCTGTCGGACCTTATCCCATTCTTGTCATGCCCGGACTTGGTTCGGGCATCCACGCCTTTCTTCGGATGGCAGCAATGAAGGCGTGGATGGCCGGGCAAAGGCGAGCGGAAGCGACGTCGTTTTGCCCGGCCAGGACGGACAAGTGAGAAGCGCTACCACTTCTCTGCGAACGGGCGGATTTCAAGCTCGAAGGTCCAGGCGCTGCGGGGCTGCTGGTAAAGCTGCCAATACGAGGCTGCGACCGACGCCGGCGGCATCAGCAAATCCGGATTATCCAGCGCCTCCTTGCCCCAGAGCTGCTCGCGGCGCTGGCGCACCCAGGCGGTGTCGACGCCGGCATCGATGATCAGGTGCGCCACGTGAATGTTCTCCGGGCCAAGTTCGCGCGCCATCGATTGGGCCACCGCGCGGAGCCCGAATTTGGCGCTGGCGAAGGCCGCAAAACCGCTGCCGCCGCGCAGGGAAGCGGTGGCGCCGGTGAAAAAAATGTTGCCCTTGCCGTGCGGCAACATCAGCCGGGCCGACTCGCGTCCGGCCAGGAAGCCTGCCCAGCAGGCCATTTCCCATACCTTGCGGAACACGCGATCGGTGGTTTCCAGAATCGGGAAGTTGACGTTGGCGCCGACGTTGAAGATGCAGACATCCAGCGGCGCATGCTTGTCGGCATCGCTCAGAAAGGCCGCGACTTCATCCTCCTTGCGTGCGTCGAGCGCGCGCGCCACGATCGATCCGCCTGCCGCCTCGACTTCCCTGACCAGCGGCTCGAGCTTGGCGCCGTCGCGCCGTCCGGCGAACACCGTGAACCCTTCGACGGCGAATTTCTTCGCGATCTCGGCACCGATATAGTCGCCGGCCCCGATCACCGCGACCGTAGCATTGCGTTTTTCCATTGGCGTTTTCCTCCTTCGTCATTGCCTGCGACAAACGCGAAGCGTTTGCGCAAGGGAGCAAAGCGACGAAGCAATCCATCCAAACCGGGCATGGAATGCTTCGCGGGGCCTGTCATCGGGCCGCATTCGCGCGATCCGTTGGCTCGCAGTGACGGCGTGGCTACTTCCCCAGTACCAGCTCCTCGACCTCGCGCAGCTGCTCCTTGCCGAAAAACATTTCCTTGCCGACGAAAAAAGTCGGCGAACCGAATGCGCCGCGCTCGACCGCGGATTGGGTGTTCTCGATCAGCTTTGCCTTGACGTCGGGCTCCTGCGCGCGGGCGAATAGTCTCGCCGCATCGAGGCCGGACGCGGCCAGGGCTTTCATCGCCACCTCCGGGTCGTCCATTTTCTTCGGCTCGACCCACATGTGGTGAAACGCGGCGTCGACGTATTTTTCGAATATGCCCTCGAGTTGGGCGGCGATGGCGGCGCGCATCAGGTTGAGGGTGTTGACGGGAAAGAACGGATTCCAGACATAGGGCTTGACGTGAAAACGCTTCACGAAGCGCTCGGTTTCCAGGGCCTGAAATTCGCGCTTGTTCTTGATGCCGGCCAGCAATTCGGCGGGGGATTTGTTGTTGGTGGCCTTGAAGATGCCGCCGAGCAGGACCGGGACATATTTGAACCTGACGCCGATCCGCTTTTCGATCGCCGGGATCGCCTCGTGGCTGAGAAACGCATTGGGGCTGCCGAAATCGAACATGAATTGCGGAGCGATCGGACTCACGGCGGGATCTCCCTGACGTCTTGTTGCCGACGCATTGTGGCGCAGCGGACCCGGCGCGTCCACCTTTTTTATGATGACCATAATACTCTAGCAGAATGATCAGATCAGTCGCCGTACCGCGCGCTTGCGCCAGACCAGCATGTAATAGCTCATCTGCAAAAGGAACATGGCGGTAAAGGTGATCGGATAGGCCGCCCAGACGCCGTCGATACCGATGGCGCGGCTGAGCAAGACCGCGGAGGGAAGGTCGATCGCGGCAACCACAAAGATCGAAATCGACAGCGGCATCCACACTGTTCCGCTGGCGCGCATCGCCCCCGAGAACACGGTCGCCATGCCGAACGGCACCGAACTCCACAATGCGATGTGCAGCAATCGCTGCGCGAGATCGATCACCGCCGCGTCGATAATGAAGAAGCCGATGATGGCGCGGGAGAACAGATAAGCGAGCGCGACCAGGCCGCCGGTGAGAACGACATTCATGAGAAGACCGGTGCGGACGATGGCGCCGACCCGCTCTGGCTGGCCACGGCCGATCGCCTGCGCGCCGAAAATCGAAACCGAAATCGCGATCGACATGGCCGGAAATTGCACATAGCCCATGACCTGGTTGACCGCGCCATAGGCCGCGGTGGCGTCGGAGCCGAAGCCGTTGACGAGGCCGAGCAGCACCAGCTCGGCCAGCGAAAACACCACCATTCCGACCGCCGAAGGAATACCGAGGTGCATGACCCGGCGCAGCAGCGTCCCATTCAGCCGCATGTTGCGCAGGAATGCGGTGTCGAACGCAAGGGGATGCCGGCGGCGGCGCAAATGTACGGTGAGCCATAGCAGCGTGAGCAGGCCGGATACCGCCGAGGCCCACGCTGCGCTGGCGACGCCGAGCTGCGGCAAGCCCAACCAGCCCTTGATCAGAGCCGGCGTTGCCGCAAGGCCCAGCACCGCCGAAACAGCCAGTGCCAATAGCGGCGTCAGGGTGTCGCCGACGCCGCGCATCATCGCCGTCAGCAGGATGAAGACGAAGGTCAGCGGCATCGTGATCATCATGATGCGCGTATAGGCGTTGGCGTCCTCGAGGATACCTGGCGGTGTCGCCAGCGCGACCAGGAGTTGCCGGCTGAAAAGGCCGCCGAACACGGCGATCATCGCCGAGCCGAGAAGCGCGATCGTCAGGGCTGTGCCCGCGACCGCCTTCACCTTTTCGGGTTCGCCCGCACCCCAGGCCTGGCCGATCAACACGGTGGCGCCCGAGCTCAATCCCATGACGAAGGCGATCAAGAAGAACATCAACGGAAAGAACACCGAGACGGCAGCCAGCGCATCGACCCCGATCATCTGGCCGAGGTAGACATTGTTGATGGTGCCGAACAACGATTGCAGAATGTTGCTCAGCATCATCGGCGCGAGGAAGACGAGAAACGTCTTCCAGAGGGGCGGAGTGTTCGACACGGGTCTTCCTTGTAAATCGGCGTAGTCGATCGACGCCGGCAAACGTTGCGGTGTCGAAGTCGGAGGTCTTTCCGGAGGGCGCGCGGTCACGCCTTCTGTGGGTCGGCGCGATCGCTGAAGGCGAGCTTGACGATGTGGTCGCGGATATCGCCGGGCCAGCCGGCAATAAGCTCACCGAAACGCCGGCGGTCATCCGCGAACAGCGCCCGTGAGGCTTCCTCGAAGCCGGCCAGATTGCCGGCCATCGTCGACATGAAGTGATAGGCCGCTTCTCTTGCAGCACGGCTGCGGTCGCGATCACCGCTGGAGCGCCGCGCCTCCTCAACCAGCTTCCGCAGCGCCACCGACGCGCCACCGGGTTGGGTCCCGAGCCATTCCCAATGCCGCGGCAGCAGCGTCACCTCGCGCGCGACAACGCCGAGCTTGGGCCGGCCACGTCCACGCGGCTCCGGCGCGGCCATCGCGTCAGCGGGCGTCTGCGGATTCGCGGGCGGGAGCGGCAAGCGTGCAATGACGTCCCGTTCGGTACCGCGAAGGTCGAGATCGATCGGTCGTCCATCGGCGTCGTCAAAGACGACGATCGGCTCCGCAGCCATCTTTCTGGAGACCTTCATGACGGCCAGCGCGACCTCCGCCAGCGGGCCCGAAGTCAGCCGCTGCTGGCCTGCGAAGGCAGTGAATTGCTTGGGCGCGGCTTGAACCATTGAAGAAACTCGGGTTTTTCGAAGGTCGATTTGTATCCGGGTAAATCGTGCGCTGTCAATATCGCCCGGGTAAAATTTCCGAGAGCCCGGACCTAGCGAACGCCTTGACGCTCTCTTATGGGCCGGAATCGCCAATGCCACCGCGCGCTGCTACGAGGTCAGCCGATCACCAACAAGCGGGGAATCGCCATGCTCACCGTTCATCACCTCAACAACTCCCGCTCCCAGCGCGTGCTGTGGTTGCTGGAGGAGCTTGGCGTTCCTTACGAGATCGTCCGCTATCAGCGTCAGCCTGACCTGCGCGCGCCGGCCGAACTGCGCGCGATCCACCCGCTCGGAAAATCTCCCGTCATCACCGACAACGGCAACACCATCGCCGAATTGGGCGCTATCACCGAATACATCATCGACGCCTATGGCGAGGGGCGCTTGATCCCGCCGCCCAAGACGCCGGAGCGATTGCGCTACACCTATTGGCTGCACTACGCGGAAGGCTCCGCGATGCCGCCGCTACTCCTGAAGCTGTTGTTCACGCTGATGCCGAAACGCGCACCGGCACTGCTGCGCCCTTTGGTGCGCAAGGTCTCCAATCAGGCGCTGACCATGCTGGTCAATCCGCAGCTCAAGCAGCACATGGCGTTCTGGGAAGAAGAGCTCGGAAAAAGCCAATGGTTCGCCGGCAATGAGTTCACCGCGGCCGATATCCAGATGAGCTTTCCGCTGGAAGCAGCCGCTGCGCGCGGCGGCCTGGAGCAGGGTCATCCCAGGGCGATGGCGTTTCTGGAGCGCATTCACGCCCGCCCCGCCTACCAACGCGCACTGGAAAAAGGCGGACCCTATGCGGTCGGACGCTGAGACGATCGCCGCACGCTAGCTCGACTTCCCAACCCCGCCCGCGGAAGGCAGCGCCTTCACGGTGACGCCGGGCGGCGGCACGTCGTCGTCGGGCACAAAGAAATCCGACATCAGCGGCACCGTCGGATCAACGCGATAATGTTCAAAATCGCGCACGCCGCTCGCATAGAGCACCTTGTCGTCGATGCAGAATTGCCCGGTAAACTCGCGCGCCGGCCTGGTGAGGATGGCATAGGCCGCATCGCCCATGATCTCGGGCTTGCGGCTGGCGCGCATCACGGCGTCGCCGCCGAGCAAATTGCCGACCGCGGCGGTGGCAATCGTGGTGCGCGGCCACAGCGCATTGACCGCGACGCCCGAGGCCTTCAGTTCGGCCGAGAGGCCGAGTACGCACAGGCTCATGCCGAATTTCGCGATGGTGTAGGCGGTCGAATGCTCGAACCATTTTGGTTTGATGTCGAGCGGCGGCGACAGCATCAGAATATGCGGATTTTGCGCCTTCTTGAGATGCGGGATACAGTATTTCGACACCATGAAGGTACCGCGGGTATTGATGCCCATCATCAGGTCGAACCGCTTCATGTCGGTTGCCTGCGAATTGGTCAGACTGATGGCGCTGGCGTTATTGACGCAGATATCGATGCCGCCGAACTCCGCGACGGTCTGGTCGATCGCCGCGATCACCTGCGCCTCGTCTCTGATATCGCAGAGCACCGGGAGTGCCTTGCCGCCGGCGGCGCGGACTTCGTCGGCGGCGGTATAAATCGTACCCTTGAGCTTCGGATGGGGTTCCGCGGTTTTCGCGGCGATCGCGACATTGGCACCATCGCGCGCGGCGCGCAGCGCGATCGCAAGTCCGATGCCGCGGCTGGCCCCGGATATGAACAGCGTCTTGCCTTTGAGCGATGTCATCGGGCGACCTCCCGTCGGTGCAAAGCACTCAATTTCTGCCGCCTCCCCCCCAACGGGAGGGGAGCGTACCTTCGCGCATGGCGGCGCTTATCTATGCATCCGCGTGCAGAACCCGGCCGCGCGTTTCGGGCAGGGCAAACGCGGCGAGGAAAAACACGCCGTAAGCCGCCACCGCGAAAATCGCGATCGCGTTGCCGAGCGACGTCTGTGTCGAGAGCGCGCCGACCAGGAAGGGAAACAGCGCGCCGATGCCGCGGCCGAAATTGTAGCAGAAGCCCTGGCCCGATCCACGCAGCCTTGTCGGATAGAGCTCGGTGAGGAATGCGCCGACGCCGGAGAAGTATCCCGACGCAAAGAAGCCGAGCGGGAAACCAAGCAGCCACAGCGCCTCGTTGGTCAGGGGCAGTTGGGTATAAAGAAGTATTACGGCGATCGCGCCGATCGAGAAGATCAGGAACAGGTTGCGCCTGCCGATGCGGTCGGCAAGCCAGGCGCCTACCAGATAGCCGGCGAACGAGCCGATGATCAGCGCCGCGAGATAACCGGTGGAGCTGACGATCGACAGCTTGCGCTCGGTGGTGAGAAAGCGCGGCACCCAGAAGGTGATGGCGTAGTAGCCGCCCTGGCATCCCGTTGCCATCAGCGACGCCAGTATCGTGGTCTTGAGCGTGGAGCTTCCGAAAATCTCCAACAGTGAAGGCCGGTCGCCCGACGCCGCCTGCTTGGCGCGGGTGGCGGCCGCGATCGCCGGCTCCTCCACATAGCGGCGCAGGAAGAACACGAGCAGCGCGGGCAGCGCGCCGACCGCAAACATCCAGCGCCATGCGATCTCCGGCGGCAAATAGGAGAACAGGATGGCCTGGGACAGCACCGCAAGGCCCCAGCCGACCGCCCAGCCCGATTGCACCGAACCCACCGCGCGCCCGCGATATTGCGGACGTATCGCCTCGCCCATCAGAACGGCGCCGGCGGCCCATTCACCGCCGAAGCCGAGGCCGAGCAGCGCCCGCGCGATCAACAGCTGGTCGAAGTTCTGCACAAACGCACAGACCAGCGAGAACAACGAGAACCAGAGGATCGTCAGCTGCAGGGTTTTGACCCGGCCGATGCGGTCGGCCAGATAGCCGCCCAACCAGCCGCCGACGGCCGAGGCCAGTAGCGTCACCGTACCCGCGAGGCCCGCGCTGCCCGGATCGACCTTCCACAGCGCGATGATGGTACCGATCACGAGCGGATAAATCATGAAATCCATGCCGTCGAGCGCCCAGCCCGCGGCGCACGCCCAGAACGTCCGGCGTTCCGGCAGGTTCATGTCGCGATAAAAGGCGAGAAGGCTGGTGTCTTCGATCGGAGCGACTTCGATCGCTCCTGACGGCTCAAATGTGCTGCTCACGATGGATGTTTCCCCGACGCATTTTCTGACCGGCCTGCACGCTTCCCCACGGCGGCCGATTGGCGCGGGGTGGCGCAAATCTACGCCGATCCCGGAGGCAGGCAACTCCGCAATGCGCGGAACTGGACGGCTTTATTGTCCGGCTGCCTCCGCGCCGCGGGTCCGCGGATCGGGGGCGCCGAGCAATCCATTGGGCGTGACGGCGATCGAATTGGCCGAAGTCTGCCCCATGGGCTCGACCACGCTATGGCCCTTGGCCCGCAGCGCAGCCAGCGTATCCGCGGCAAAACCACGTTCGATCCGCACTTCATCCGGCAGCCACTGGTGGTGCAGGCGTGGCGCCGCCACCGCGGCGGCGACATCCATATTGTAATCGAGCACGTTGACGATCACCTGCAAGACGGTCGAAATGATGCGGCTGCCGCCCGGCGATCCCGTCACCAGCACCGGCTTGCCGTCCTTCAGCACGATGGTCGGCGACATCGACGACAGCGGCCGTTTGCCGGGGCCCGGCAGATTGGCCTCGAACCCGACGAGCCCGTAGGCATTGGACGCGCCGGGGGCGGCGGTAAAATCGTCGAGTTCGTTGTTGAGCAGCACACCGGTACCCTCGGCAACCAGGCCGACGCCGTAGCTGAAATTCAGCGTATAGGTATTGCTGACCGCGTTGCCCAGGCTGTCGACCACGGAAAAATGCGTGGTGTTGCTGCCTTCGCGCGGCGGCACGGCCGACAGCGCATCGGTCCACGGCGTCGCATGGTCGAGGTCGATGCCCGCGCGCTGTTTGGCCGCGTAATCCTTTGAAATCAGCGTTGCCACCGGCGCGCTGACGAAGGCGGGATCGCCGAGATAGCGCGCGCGGTCGGCATAGGCGCGTTTCATCGCTTCGATCATGACATGCAGCGAAGCCGCCGAACCCTGCTTCATGTCGGACATCGCAAAGCCCTCAAGGATATTGAGCGTCTCCAGCAGCACCACCCCGCCGGAGGACGGTTGCGGCATCGAGACGATGTCATAGCCGCGGTAACTCCCGCGCACCGGCGCGCGGATGACGGGCTGGTACGATTTGAGATCGTCCAGCGTCATGATGCCGCCGGCATCGCCAATTGCCTTCGTCAGCTTTTCGGCGACGGGCCCTTGGTAGAAACCGCGCGGCCCCTGCGCTGCGATCGCCGATAGCGTTGCCGCCAGATCGGACTGGATCAGGGTGTCGCCTTCGCGCAACGACGTGCCGTCGGGACGAGAAAATATTTTTGCCGCCGACGGCCAGCGTGCCAGCCGCCGATGCCAGTCCGGCAGCGTGTCGGCCATGTCATCGGTGACAAGGAGGCCATCGCGCGCCAGATCGATCGCAGGCTGCAGCAGATCCGCAAGCGCGAATTTCCCCGAGCCGTATTTCTCCAATGCCAGCGCCAATCCCGCCGGGGTGCCGGGGACACCGATGCCGAGCGCGGAGTCGCGCGATTTTGCGGTATCCGGCTTGCCGTCCGACCCCAAGAAAATGTTCGGTGTGGTTGCGGCCGGCGCCGTCTCGCGATAGTCGATCGCGACGTCTTCGTGATGTTCCGCCGAATGGATGATCATGAATCCGCCGCCGCCGAGATTTCCCGCGCGCGGATAGGTCACGGCCATCGCAAAGCCGGTTGCCACCGCCGCATCGATCGCATTGCCGCCGCGCCTCAGGATGTCGGCGCCGATTTTCGCCGCTGTCTTCTCCTGCGTGACCACCATGCCATGTTCGGCGACAACGGGATGAATGGTGTCGGCGGCAGGGGGCGTGTAGAAGCCGCGGCGGCTCTCTTGCGCGGCCACCGGCAGGGTCCAGGCACCCGCCAGCAGCACGAAGCCCAGGACGATCTTGCGAAGTTCTGTTGTCATCAAGGTCATCGAGATTCCGTCAGGGGTTGAGCCAGACCAGACCGGAAAAACCAGCAGGTCCCTGCCGTCACGAATGCTATATGGGTTTCCATGCGCAGGGCAAAACGCCTCCTCGTGATGGGCTAAGGACTTTTCGGGCATGGCGGTTACGCCTTTGAATCCTCGCATTGCGGTTTTGCAGCAGACCTTTCCTCCGCGCGCGGCCGTTATCAGCTGGATTTTCTTCGCCTGGGCGGCGGAGCCGTATTTTACGCTGATCACCACCTTCGTCTTCGCGCCCTATTTCGCGACCCATGTGGCGTCCGATCCCGCCAGCGGCCAGTCGCTGTGGGGCTTTGCGACCGCGGCGGCGGGGCTGGCGATCGCGCTGCTGTCGCCGCTGCTGGGTGCGATCGCGGACGCGAGCGGCCGCCGCAAACCGTGGATTGCGGCGTTCGGCGCGATGCTGGTGATCGGCGCCTCACTGATGTGGTTTGGCAGGCCCGGCGACATCAACGTCATTCCGCCATTGCTCCTCGCCTACAGCGTGGCGACCGTCGGCGTCGAATTCGCCACCGTTTTCGCCAATTCGATGATGCCGACCCTGGTACCGCCGGAACGGATCGGTCGATTGTCCGGGACCGGCTGGGCCACCGGCTATGTCGGCGGCATTCTCAGCCTCGTCCTTGTGCTCGGTTTTCTCGCCGCCAGCCCCGAGACCGGCCACACGCTGTTCGGCTTCTCGCCGCTGTTCGGGCTTGACCCCGCTACCCATCAGGGCGATCGCATCACGGGGCCGCTTACCGGCATCTGGTTCGTCGTCTTCGTGTCGCCGATGTTCCTGCTGACGCCGGACTATCCCGCGAGGCGGCGGTGGCGCGAAGCGCTGCGCGAGGGATTGACCGACCTGCGGCGAACGCTTGCCGAATTGCCGAAGCAGCGCTCGATGGCGGCGTTCCTGCTCGCCAATATGATCTACACCGACGGGCTGGTGTCGCTGTTTGCCTTCGGCGGCATCTACGCCGCCGGCACCTTCGGCTGGAACACGATCCAGATCGGCACGTTCGGCATCATCCTCGCGATTGCCGGCACGTTCGGCGCCTGGCTCGGGGGCAAGCTCGACGACAGCGTCGGACCAAAGCGGGTTATCGCCGGCAGTATGCTGATTCTGCTGGTCGCCCTCATCGCGATCCTGCTGGTGGACCGCGATTCGATTTTGTTCGTCGAGGTCGCGCCACCCGTGCCGGGCGGCGCGTTGTTCGCGGCGTCCGCAGAACGCGCTTATCTCATGCTCGGATGTCTGATCGGCGCGGCAGGCGGTCCGCTGCAGGCGGCGTCGCGGACGCTTCTGATCCACATGGCGCCGAAAGATCGCATCGCGCAATATTTCGGGCTGTTCGCGCTGACCGGAAAAGTGACCTCCTTCGTCGGACCATTGCTGATCGGCATCGTCACCGCGGTGACCGATAGCCAGAAAGCCGGCATGGCGGTGCTGGTGCTGTTTTTTGTAGCTGGCCTGGTGTTGCTGGGGAGGGTGCGGGAGGACGAGGCCTAAGTGCAGCCTTTTCCCTGGACAGAAAAGGGCCCCGCGCTAACGCGCGTCGCTCTGATAGAGCGTATTCACGGTAATCGCGCCCACGGCACGCGAGACGCACGGACAGATCTTGCCGTTCTGCTCCTTCTGGTGATCGCTAAAGAAAACGTCACGATGATCAATCCGGCCGTCGATGGAAACAACGTCGATCGCGCAGACACCGCATTCTCCACGCTGACAATCCGACATCACCTCGTAGCCGGCCTCGTTGAGCGCATCCAGCATCGATTTGTTTTCGGGGACCACGATGTCCAGACCGGAACCATCGATCCGCACGCGAAACGGCTCCGTCGGCAACAGACCGCTCGAGCCAAACGTTTCGTACCGCAAATCGGTCGGCATGCGACCGGCCGCCGCCCAGCTACGGCGCGCCGCGTCGAGCAGGCGCATCGGCCCGCATATGATCGTCAATGCATCCGGTGGCAGGCGAGCGAAGGTTTCGTCAAGATCGAGCCGGGTGCCCTCGTTACTCGCATGGAGGATCAGGCGATCCCCAAGCAAGTCCGACAGTTCATCGAGAAACGCCGCGTCGAGACGCGACCGGACTGCGTACTGCAGCTCTACCTCGGCGTTTCGGCGCACCAATGCGCTCGCAATGCCGATAATCGGTGTAATGCCGATGCCCCCCGCAATCAGGCAATAGGATTTTCGCGCCCAGTCGATCTCGAGCAGCGAAACCGGGCTCGATACCTCGATGCGCGCTCCCGGCTTTAGCGACCACATATAGAGCGAGCCGCCGTGACTGTCGGGCGCTCGCCGGACGGCAATCCGGTACCCGAGGGGATTGCCGTCGCCGACCAGTGAATAGGAACGCGTTTCCGGCCGCCCGTCGACCAACACGCCAACATTCACGTGGCTGCCGATAGCGTAGTTCTCGACGCTGGATTCGTCAGGCCGCAGCACGATTTCACGAATCGCAGGCGCCACGTCGCGAATGGCGTGAACCGTGCATTTCATCCATTTGGGTGCAAATCGCATGAGTTCCTCGAACTACTAGTCTTTTTTGAAGTGTCTTCGTTGTGCGAACCGGTTCTCCCTTGAGAACGCTTTATTCGTTGACAGGAGAACGGATCAGCGCAAGCGCCGGCAACAGATCCAAATGGGTTCTGTTGCGCAGCGCCAGCCGCAAGTTTCGCGCAGCAAGGCGTGCATGCTCGCGCATGACCGCCTCTGCTCTCGCCCCTTCCCGATTTTCAATCGCGTCAATGACGATGCGGTGATGATCCTGTGCGATGATCAGGATCTGATGCGCTTCCGGCAGCACGGATTGCGCCATCACGAAGCCGCTCGGAGACGCGAACGGCAACGCGGAGGCACGATCGATTTGCCGGATCAACGGCGCGCTGTGAGACAATTCCGTCAGCAGCGCATGAAAGCGCGCGTTCAGGGTGACGTAGGAGGAGAACGCTTCGACAGAGATCGGGTCCTGCGTGACGAGTTCGTCCAATTCCGCCAGGCTTTCTTTCAGGGGCTCGAGATCGCGTGCGGACGCTCCGCGCTCCGCAGCGAACCTGGCTGCAAGGCCTTCAAGCACCCCGCGCAGCTCGATCGAGTCGAGGATGTCGCGTTCGGTGAATGCCTTCACCATGAAGCCGCCGGATGGAATGGCTGCCAGGAGACCTTCCTCCTCGAGCCGGACCAGCGCCATGCGCACCGGCGTTCGCGAGACGCCTGTCGTCTCGACGGCCCAGAGTTCTGAAATTCGCTCGCCGGGCCGCAGTCGGCCGGAAAGGATCAGGTCGCGCAGGGCGAGCTGGGCGCGCACCGTCTGAGATACCGCGCGATCGGGATCGCGTTCGGTCATCAGTTCACTCCGCAGCCTGCATCTTTGAAGGCGGGTTTTCCCGGGCAACCATGCGATCGATGATGCGCCGTGCCCACATCGCGCCAGTGTCGATGTTGAGATTGTAAAATACGCGATCGGGGTTCTCGTCGATGGCACGTTGCTGCGCTTCGAGAATGACTTCGTCTTCGCGGAAAATGCCCGAGACGCCCTCGCGGATTTCCGTGGTGAGCCTCTGTTCGGTCAGGCGATGATTGCGCACAAAGGCCCAGAAATAGTGACACGTCCTCTCGGTTTCCGGCGTCATCGTGTTGAGCACGTACCCGTTGACGCCTTGCGAGCGATCGCCTTCCGGTGCGCCCGTGCCGGTTGGAGCTACCCCGACATCGATATTGACGGTGCCGGGGGCCTCGAAACGAATGATCTGCCAGCGATCGACCAATCCCGGCTTATGCAGTTGTTGGGCCCAAAATGGCGGCGCCTCGATGCCGCGCATCCAGCGGGTCACGGTCACCGTCTTGTCGCCATGGGCCACGTCAAACGGCGCTTCCGCGACGGCCTCATTGCCGATGCTCCCCCCATGGACAAATGTCTCGTGCGTGAGATCCATCAGATTATCGACGACCAGCCGGTAATCGCATTTGACTTGAATCGTCTTGCCGTCCCCGGCCCAGGCTGGATCATCGTTCCAGTGCATGTCCGGAACCAGTGCAGGGTCGGCCATCGCCGGATCGCCCATCCATAGCCAGATGAAGCGGTGACGCTCGACAACCGGATAAGCGCGCACGCATGCCGACGGGTTGATGGTTTCCTGCGACGGCATGAAGGTACAGCGGCCGGATGAATTGAATTTCAGGCCGTGATAGCCGCACACCACGCTATCGCCTTCGAGACGGCCCTTCGAGAGCGGCACCAGACGATGCCAGCAGGCGTCTTCCAGCGCGGTTACCTGTCCGTCGGCCTGCCGGTACATGACGACGTGCTTGCCGCAGATCGTCCGCGGAAACAGCGCGCGCTTGATGTCGACATCCCAGGCGGCGGCGTACCAAGCGTTCATCGGGAAGGGCTGGGCCATAGGAAATACCTTCGCTCAGATCAATTGCATCCAAGTTGTATACAGAAATGCCCTAAGATTGCAATATTACCGTCAATAAGTGATGGGTTATGCCATCTATGTATACAAAAACGGGAATCCGACCCGGAAAGCAGAGGCTTAGCCTGAGAAGCAGTGAGGATGAGCGCGAAAGGGGCGGAAGCGCTGCCGCGCCCGAGGAGGCGCAGCTCGGTGCAGGCCCAGCGTTCGTACGCATTGTCGTGGTCGTGGATCCCCGGCTCGGGTCGCGCGCCCCGGAATGACGACAATCTCAATGCCGGAAATGCCGCACGCCGGTGAATACCATGGCGATGCCGTGCTCGTCGGCCGCCTTGATGACCTCCTCGTCGCGCACCGAGCCGCCGGGCTGAACGACCGCGGTGGCGCCGGCTTCGATGCAGGCCAGCATGCCGTCAGCGAACGGGAAGAACGCGTCGGATGCGACGACCGAGCCCTTGGTCAAGGGTTCGGCGAGCTTCAATTCGGCAGCCGCATCGAGCGCCTTGCGCGCGGCGATGCGCGCGGAATCCACCCGGCTCATCTGGCCGGCGCCGATGCCGACGGTGGCCAGATCCCTGGCATAGACGATGGTGTTGGATTTGACGTGCTTGGCAACGCGGAATGCGAATTTGAGATCGCGCAACTCCGCATCCGTCGGGGCGCGTTTGGTTACCGTCTTGAGCGTCATATCGTCGACCACGGCATTGTCCCGGCCCTGCACCAGCAGGCCTCCGGCAACGGTCTTTGCGGTCAGTCCGCCGGCACGGGGATCGGGCAACCCTCCCGCCAGCAACAGCCGCAGATTGCGTCGTGCCGCGACGATGGCGATGGCTTCCTCGGTGGCATCGGGCGCGATGATCACCTCGGTAAAGATTTCGGTGATGGCGCGCGCGGCCTCGGCATCGAGCGTCCGGTTGAGCGCGACAATGCCGCCATAGGCCGAGGTCGAATCGCACGCCAGCGCCTTGCGATAGGCGCCGAGGAGATCGGCGCCTTCGGCGACGCCGCAGGGGTTGGCATGCTTGACGATCACGCAGGCCGCGGTACGCGCCGCATTGAACTCGGCAAGGCATTCATACGCTGCATCCGTGTCGTTGATGTTGTTGTACGAGAGCTCCTTGCCCTGCAGCTGCCGCGCGGTGGCGACGCCCGCGCGTTTGTCCGGCGTTCGATAGAACGCCGCCGTCTGATGCGGGTTCTCGCCATAACGCAGCGCCTGGATCAGCCGTCCGCCAAAGGCGCGAAAATCCGGGGCCTCGGTCTTGAGCTCATTGGCGAACCAGTTCGAGATGGCCGCGTCATAGGCGGCAGTGCGGGCATAGGCTTTGGCGGCGAGGCGCCGTCGCAGCGAAAGCGTGGTCGCGCCGTTGTTGGCCGCGAGCTCGTCGAGCACGGCCTGATAGTCCTGTGCTTCCACGACCACGGCGACGTCGTCATGGTTCTTGGCCGCGGCGCGGATCATCGCGGGCCCGCCGATATCGATATTCTCGATGCACTCCTCGAAACCGGCGCCCTTATCGACGGTGGCCTCGAAGGGATAAAGATTGACCACGAGCAAATCGATCGGCGCGATGCCGTGCGCTTCCATCGCCCTGGCATGTTCGGCGTTGTCGCGGATCGCGAGCAGCCCGCCATGCACCTTTGGATGCAGGGTTTTTACCCGGCCGTCCATCATCTCGGGAAATCCGGTCAGCTCGGATACGTCCCTGACCTTCAGCCCCGCGGCCGCGATCGCCTTGGCGGTGCCGCCGGTGGAGACGAGCTCGACGCCATGGCCAGCGAGTGCGCGGGCAAATTCGATCAGTCCGGATTTATCGGAAACGGACAGCAAGGCGCGGGTCACGCGGCGCGGGAGGTTGGTCATGTCTCAATCCTAAATGACAGGGTTCGCCGGGTACCATGGTTTTGTCGGCCACGAAACCGGCGGTCGCAACAAGCAATATATTGGCCACAAATATTACAGTGGCAGTTCCGGTTCGCGCTGCGCTTGACGTTTCGCTGATGTAGCCGAGGCCGAAGCGCTCGAGCGCACGAAACTCCAGCGGATCGAGGGAGCGTGGCGTGAATCCTGGCGAATGACGATCTGGGCGGTGCGGCGTGGGCCGTCGTTCCCTGCCAGGAACACGCTGTCCTCGAGTTCGACCCTGTCGTCGAGCGCCTCGAAGGTCCAGACGTCGCGGTTGGGTAAAACCAGCATGACGCCGCGGGCATCGCTGAGACGACTTGCTTTCACCGAAGGGTGGAGATGAAATCGCAACGCGTAGTCGGTGTCGTTGCCCTTGATCCGCCCGCCCTGCGCCGGCGACAAGGTGTCCTCGCCGTCAAGCCGTGTGCCGTCATGCGCGAGCATCAGCACCCTTCGATGCACCACGCCGAACCGGTCGAGATACCCGTCATGCGAGGTGGTCAGCAGCTCGCCGTTGGCGACGACCTCGCGATAGCTTTCGACATTGGCCGGGCCGCTGACGACGGGCGCGCCCTGCAGCAGTCGCTTCATCGCCGAGAGCTCGACGAACTGGCAGGAGGAGAAATCGTGATAGGTCAGCGTCGAATGCGCCTGCGTGCTGCGGGCAAAGCTGCGCCAGTTGTCGCGGCCGGTCGAAGGCATGCCGCAATTGATGACGATCCGGCTCGCGCCCGCCGACAATTCAAAGGAGAGAGAGCCGGCATGGGCGTCGTGACTTACGCTCGGCGGGGGCGGCGGGCCGGTGTCCATGATGACCGTCGTGGTGCCGGCATCGAGGCGCTGAAAACCGGTGTGCGGCATGTTCGCCATCGGCGCGCCATGGGCGTCGTCATAGGCGAGCAAGGTCGCCAGTACATCCGATGGTGCGCTGCTCATGCCGTTGAACAGGGCAAAGCTGCCATCACCGTGACGGAAGAAGCGCAACATCGGCATCATGCGATCGATCGCGTTCAACAGCGCCGGAGGTGGTGCAATGTTGCGGGCCGCGAAGGTCTGCCGCAGCGGCAGCAGGTCGATCAACAGCTCGATCAGCGCGCCGGGATTGCGCGAGATGTGGCCGCCATCGGGCAGGATCTGTCGCTGCAATTCGTCGGAGAGCTTGCGCGCCGCGGTACGAATGTGCCGCGCCTGGTTGGCGAGGCAGAGCGAGGCGTAGCAGAGCGCGATCAGCACCTGCAGGCGCGGTACGCCGTCGGGAATATCGAGCATCGTATAGCGCAGATAGCGGATTTCGCGGGTCAACCCGCGCAAATAGCGCCGGTAGAATTTGCCGTCGGTATCGCTGAGCACCAGCGGAGCCTGCGACAACAGCGAGATGACGCGCCGGGCCAGCACGTCGGCGCGGCGGCCGACCGGCCGGTTGTATCCGGGATTTGAAATCCAGTCGTCGACCAGCGCGCGGGCATTGGCGCGGGTGAGCGCGGTATCGGCCGCGCGCAGGTGCCGAAGCCAGCCGAAGCCGAGGAGCGCCACCTCCCAATCCTCCGACGGCGGCTCGAGATCGAAGATCGAGCGGCCGTGGCAGGTCACGATCTTGCCGGCGAAAACAAAGCGGCCGGCGTAGATTTCGGCGGCGCGGGTGGCGTCGGCGGTGCGCAGATCATGCGGGGCGATGATGAGTCGATCGGTGCGGCCCGGCCACAGCCGCGACAACGCCACCGAGCCGCCGCTTGCACGCGATACCACGTTCCGTGCGAAGCGGCCTATGATCAGCGTCGAGATTCGTCTGCGTTGAGCGACCGACACGCCTTGCCTTGACTGGGAGGATTCTCTGCCGAATCCTTTTAATCCGGAAATGAAGCCAAGACACCACCCTGAAACCGCGCAAATCAGCGCGGCAGGATGAAAATATGGTGCAAAATCAGGATTTAAGCTGGTGTCCCGGCTCCGGCATTCGCATTCCATCCGCAGCGAGCTCGATCGCGCCTGCCGGAACCCGGAGCGACACCAGCAAGAATATGATTCTAGTACGGTTTTGGACGTGACCTTCGCCAGGCGAACTCGCGACCAGGCTGTAGCGAAATGTCAGGTCAGCCGCACCAGCCTCGCGGCGTAAAAACCGTCGAGGCCGCCCAGCCGGGGGTCGGCGTGCGGCAGGTGGCAGGGCAGGGTGCGCAAATCGCCTTCGGCGGTCACAATTTCGCGGAGTCCCGCGACCTCGCCTGGCTCGATCGGCACCCGCTGCATCGCCGGTTCGGACGCGAGAAGCGCCGCTACCGCCTGTTCGCCCTCTTCGGGCTCCAGCGAGCAGGTACAATAGACCAGCGTCCCGCCCGGCCTTAGCGGGGCAACCGCCTTTTGCAGTAGCCGCTTTTGCGCCGCCGCCAAGGGGGCGATATCGGATTCCTGCCGTAGCCAGCCGACGTCGGGATGACGCCGGATCGTGCCGGTCGAGGTGCAGGGCGCGTCGATCAATATGCCGTCGAAACCCCGGTCGTGGTTTCGCTCCAGCCAGTCTGCACCCTCGGCCACCACCGTTTCCGCCTGCAGCGAAAGTCGCGCCAGATTGTCGCGCAGCCGCGCCATGCGGTTGGGTGAACGGTCGACGGCGGTCACGCGAGCCCCGGCCTGGACAAGCTGCGCGGTCTTGCCGCCCGGCGCGGCGCAGAGATCGACGATGGCCTTGCCGGCGACATCGCCGAACAGGCGCGCGGGCAGAGCGGCGGCGGCGTCCTGTACCCACCAATGGCCTTCGGAGAAGCCCGGCAGCATCTTCACCGAGCCCTGCAACAGCGTACGCACCGACCCCGTAGGCAGCGTCTCACCATGCAGCCGCGTCGCCCACTGCTCGGGATCGGACTTCACGGTGATATCGAGCGACGGCTCCTGGCCGATCGCAGCCGCGATGTCGCGCGCGACGGAATCGCCGTAGTGGGCGATCCAGCGCGCCATCAGCCACGGCGGAACGTCGAGCGTCTGCGATTTGACCTCGTCGATCAGCGGCTGTCCCTCACGCGCGCAGCGGCGCAGCACCGCGTTGACGAGTCCGGCATATTTCGCGGCCCGTCGATCCGACTGCACCAGCCGCACCGAAAGATCGACCGCGGCATGGTCCGGTACATCCATCCAGAGAATCTGCGCGGCGCCGATCAGGAGCGCGCTTTGCGCGCGCGGCGCGTCGGTCGGAACGCCGCGATCGAGCAGCCGCGACAGAATATGGCCGAGCGTGCCCAGGCGCCGCAAAATCGTCGCCACCAGGCGACGCATCAAGGCGCGGTCGCGATCGGAGAGATTCTTCAGCCCGGGATGCGCGGCGGGGCCGTCGAGCTGTTCGTCGAGGGTGCGGTGCTTATGGAGGACGCCGTCAAGGATATCCGCCGCGATCCGCCGAGCCGCTAGACCAGGCACTTCGGAGGGCAGGGCGAACCGTTGAGAGGGCATGGAGCGGGAACATCTTGTGATTTTGGACAGCAGTTCGCATTTTCAGCTCTTGCCATCAGAGAGGTAAGAATCCTTTTGGCAGCAGAATATGCCAAATATAAGAATCGCCATTGTGACTTCACAGGCCCGATGCGAGCTGCGCGCCCAAAATCTGAAGAGGGCGCTTTGATCACGCGGCAGGAGCAGCTTCGATGACGGACAACCCTTCGCGGCCAGCCACGGCCGCATCTGTGCCAGATCGCAAACCGCTTTCGCCGGCGGCCACGCGCGCCCTCGCCGAGGCCGAAGCGCGAAGGCTGGCCGCCGAGGCCAGCGCAAAACCCGCAGCGAAGGAGCTACAGGGTCCCAAGGGCCCGGAGCCGACCAGATTTGGCGATTGGGAAAACAAGGGCATCGCCTCGGATTTTTGAGCCCGACGCCCGTTTTCCGGCCGGCTCAAGGCGGAAAGGAATGATTTTCAAACGAAAAGCCGCACATTGCTGCGGCTTTTCGCGTCTTCAGCTCCTGCGAAACGGATCAGCGCGTCACCACCACCGTCGTGCCGACGGAAACCCGTTCGAAGAGGTCGGTAATGTCGGGGTTCAGCATCCGGATACAGCCATAAGAGACAAAACCGCCGACCGATCCCGGCATATTGGTGCCGTGGATCGCATACTCACCGCCCGACAGCGTCATCGCAGCGACGCCCATCGGGTTGCGCGGCGAACCGCCGGGAATGAGGTCCGGTATCTGCGGCTTGTCACGTTTTACTTCCGCGGGTGGCGACCACGCCGGATTGCGGTATTTGCCGTCGATTCGGGTGGTGCCGGCCCATTGCTTGCCGGACTTGCCGACGCCGACGGGATAGCGGACGGCATGTCCGGAATCGAGAATGTAATAGAGCCTGCGCTCGTTGGTCTTCACCACGATCGTTCCCGGCGAATAGTCGCCGTGTACACCGACCACTTCCGGCCGCGCCTGGGCGCCAGTCGTCCCCAAAATCCCCACCCCGATGGTGGCCGCCAGCGCCACCGCAATCCTCAGCGACATCAATCTCTCCAATTGCTTCCGCCCCGCCCGGGGCTCTCAATCCGCCGACCAAAACCCGCAAAACGGCAGGTTGCCCATAAATTTTTAACCGCGCGCGTTAATCAAACGCTTTCCATGCCGGTCGTCGCGACTGGTTCTGCGGGAGCAAGAAAGGAAATGTTCGAAACAAAGTAAATGACCTGAAAACAACACTTCCCGAGGAAATGTGCGGGATGAGCGGTGCGGCACTGACAATGCCGTGAGAGTTTGCGGCTCAGAGCGAAAAATTTGCCGCGACCGAGTTGTGCTCCCGCGCCCCGCTCTTTGCGGGGAGAGGCCTGTTGCTTCCGCAAGTATTGGAGCAAGACAGACGCGCGCCCCCACCCGGATTGCACCCGATGATGCGGCGCCGGTCATCGGGCGCACCGAGGCATCCGGCCGCTCCCCGCAAGTCTGGGCCGCCCCTTAGGCCGAGGCGTCCTTCTTGTTCTGGCGATGTTGCACCAGGTCGTCCACGACCGCCGGGTCCGCCAGCGTCGAGGTGTCGCCGAGGCTTCCCGGTTCGTCCTCGGCGATCTTGCGCAGGATGCGGCGCATGATCTTGCCGGAGCGGGTTTTCGGCAGTCCCGGCGCGAACTGAATCTGGTCCGGGGAAGCGATCGGGCCGATCTCCTTGCGCACCCATGCCACCAGTTCCTTGCGCAGCTCCTCGGTCGGCTCGACGCCGGTCATCAGCGTGACATAGGCATAGATGCCCTGGCCCTTGATGTCGTGGGGATAGCCGACCACGGCGGCCTCCGAGACCAGCGCATGCGCCACCAGCGAGCTTTCCACCTCGGCGGTGCCCATGCGATGGCCGGAAACGTTGATCACGTCATCGACGCGTCCGGTGATCCAGTAAAAGCCGTCGGCATCCCTGCGGCATCCATCGCCGGTGAAATATTTGCCCTTATAGGTCGAGAAATAGGTCTGCTCGAAGCGGGCATGATCGCCATAGACGGTGCGCATCTGCCCGGGCCAGGATCTGGCGATGCAGAGATTGCCCTGGCACTCGCCCTCCAGCACCTTGCCGTCGGCGTCGACGATCTCGGGCACCACGCCGAAGAAGGGTCGCGTCGCCGAGCCGGGCTTGAGTTTGGTGGCGCCGGGCAGCGGCGTGATCAGAATGCCGCCGGTCTCGGTCTGCCACCAGGTATCGACAATCGGGCAGCGATCGTCGCCGACCACGCGATGATACCATTCCCACGCTTCCGGATTGATCGGCTCGCCGACGCTGCCGAGCAGACGAAGCGATTTCCGCGAAGTCTTCTTGACGGGCTCGTCGCCGCCCTGCATCAGCGCGCGGATCGCGGTCGGCGCGGTGTAGAAGATGTTGACCTTGTGCTTGTCGATGACGTTCCAGAACCGCGAATTATCGGGATAATTCGGCACGCCCTCGAACATCAGCGTGGTCGCGCCGTTCGCCAAGGGGCCGTAGAGAATGTAGCTGTGGCCGGTGACCCAGCCGACGTCGGCGGTGCACCAGTAGATGTCGCCGTCGTGATAGTCGAACACGTATTGATGCGTCATCGACGCGAACACCAGGTAGCCGCCCGAGGTGTGCAGCACGCCCTTGGGCTGGCCGGTCGAGCCCGACGTATAGAGGATGAACAGCGGATCCTCCGCATGCATGTGCTCGCAGGGGCACTCCGTCGTCACCATCTCGGCGGCTTCGTGATACCAGAAGTCGCGCGACGGGTTCATGTCGACCCTGGCGCCGGTGTGCTTGACCACGACGACCCAGTCGACGCCGCTGGTCTTGGCGAGCGCGGCATCGACATTGGCCTTCAGCGGCACCTTCTTGCCGCCGCGCAGGCCTTCATCGGCGGTGATCACGATCTTGGACTGGCAGTCGTTGATGCGCTGGGCGAGGCTGTCGGGCGAAAAGCCCGCGAACACCACCGAATGGATCGCGCCGATCCGCGCGCAGGCGAGCATCGCATAGGCGGCTTCCGGAATCATCGGCAGGTAGATGGTGACGCGGTCGCCCTTCTTGACATTGCGGGTGCGCAGGATGTTGGCGAATTTGCAGACCTCGTCGTGCAATTGACGGTAGGTGATGTGCTTTGAATCCGAGGGATTGTCGCCCTCCCAGATGATGGCGGTCTGGTCGCCGCGCTTGTCGAGATGCCGGTCGATGCAATTCCAGGCGACGTTGAGGACGCCGTCCTCGAACCATTTGATCGAAATGTTGCCGGGCGCGAAGGAGCTGTTCTCGACCTTGGTGAAGGGCTTGATCCAGCCGATCCGCTTGCCTTGTTCGGCCCAGAAGCCGTTGGGATCGCTGACCGAGCGCGCATACATTTCGCGGTACTTGGCGTCATCGACCCAGGCGCGCTTGGCCCATTCGGCCGATACGTCGTAAATCTTCTCGGACATTGTGATCCTCCACCAATGCGGCCCGCGCGCGAGGCAACGCGAGCCGTCTTCGTTATTAGAACAATTATGCGCCGGGCCCGACGGCGCCGACAAGCAGAACAACTTCGACCTTCGGCGGGGCTCGTGTCTTGCGCAGGATCAAATCCTCGAGCCGTGTCGCAACGACCGGCCTCGTTTGCCCCGGCTTCGGCGCATTTTTGGGACGGTCAAAAGGCCGCAGGGCAGCCCTGCGCGCCCGCGCAGCGGTATCCAGAAACCATGACGGGCGGCAGGGGGGCTGGCGTCGGCGGCGATTACCCCCTAAATGGCCCCCCCGGGGTAAAAGCCCCTGCCGGAACATAACAACAACCGCCGGCATTAGCAGGGTAGAGCTGGAGTAAGGCGTCTAAAGTCATGATGGATCAGCAGAATTTTGAGGCTATTGAGCCCGCTTCGGCAGATCCTGCTGTGGCTTTGGCGAAGGCGCTCGGGCAATGGCCCAAGGCCGTGCCGGCAAAGCCGAAGGCAGTGCTGGGCCACGAACACGCCAAGACGGGCCCCTCGGTGGAATCTCTGGTCAAGGAACACGGCCTCAAGCTCGGCGACCAGAATGAATTGACCATCCGCCGTATCAAGCGGGGCAAGAGCTATTCCTTCGTTCGCGCCAACGGGACGCCGATCAAGCACACCGGCACCATCCGCCGCCTGCATTCGATGGCGGTGCCTCCGGCCTATGCCGAGGTCCGCTATTCGCCCGATCCGAATTCGCATTTGCAGGCCGTCGGCCGCGATGCTGCGGGCCGGCTGCAATACCGCTATCACTCCGACTGGGAGAAGGTCCGCGAGCATCGCAAGGCGCACCGCCTGGCGCGGCTGGTGGCGGCGCTGCCGAAGATCCGCCGCAACGTCTCGATGCACCTGTCGGGCGAGCTGCCGACCCGCGAATTCGCGCTCTCGGCGGTGATCGAATTGATCGCGCGCACCGCGATCCGGCCGGGCAATGAATCCTACGCCCGCCTCAACGGCACCCGCGGCGCCACCACGCTTCTGAAATCGAACGTGACGCTGGAAGACGACAGCTTCGTGCTCTCCTTCAAGGCCAAGGGCGGCAAGGCCGTGCGCAAGGAATGCGACGCCGCCAAGCTCGTGCGCGCGATTCGTATCCTGCAGGGCGTGCCGGGCAAGCGCATGTTCCAGTACCGCGACAATTCCGGCACCGTCCGCAGCGTCTCCACCACGCAGGTCAATGCGTTCCTGCGCGAGATCGCCGGCATCAAGATTTCGCTGAAGGATTTCCGCACCCTGATGGCTTCCGCGGTGGTGCTGGAATCGCTGTCGCGGATTTCGCCGGCGGCGAGCGCCCGCGGCCGCCGCAAGCAGGTGCTGGACGCGGTCCGCGCGGCGGCGGACGAACTCTCCAATACGCCCGCGATCTGCCGCAAGAGCTACGTCCACGACACCATCGTCACCGCCTTCGAGGACGGCATCCTCGAGCGCTTCGCGGCGACCATGAAGGGCTACCGCTCGCAGTCCAAGCGCGAGGCGCTTCTGGCGCAGGTGGTGATGGCCGCTGCGGCGTAATCGCTCGCGCATATTCCGATTCGAATTTCAAACAGCCCCATTCGTGTCATCGCCCGGCTTGACCGGGCGATCCAGTATTTCGAGGCGGCTCGTGCCTATACGAGACATCACGGCGTACTGGATGCCCCGCTTGAAGCGGGGCATGACGATCAGGGAGCACGCTTCCGCCATCTCGCGACGCAAATGGCGCCCGAGCTGTGCAGCGAAAGAGTCCCTCGAGAGAACAGAGGGCGCAGGGAAAGCCGGGTGCGCGCTGCACCCGCGGTCTCGTGTGCAAGATGCACAAAGGAAAACGCACACGAGCATACAGGTTCAGCGGAGGCAATCCGGCCTTCCCTGCGCAATGGTTTTAACGGTTTCCTTCGCGCTCTCCTTGGTGACCGGGCTTTCTTGCCACCATCGCCGGCGAAAACTTGTTTTCGCCGACTTGACGCCAGCGTCGGGGCGTCGGGACCACACGACTTCGCCGTCCGCCGCAGCGCCGCCCGTCTTGCGTCGCCAAAGCATCCACCGCATCCCGCTCCAACGTTCGTGACGACGCGTACGTCCCTCTTATCGGGACGGGATGCGCCGGATAGTGCTGCTGATTTGGGGGAGGGATCAACGGCGTCGGGTTGCGGCAGATTGGCACGACGGGCAAAACGAAGGCCCCTCGTTTGCGTCCGCCTTCAAGCGATAGCGGACATCGCCGGGCTTTTTGCTGGCCCGGCCCGATCGCGAATGACCAAACCTGACGACGGGAAGCTGATGGATACCAGTTGATCCTCGTCGCAAGGTCCAGATGGCGCTCAGGCGGCGGCCATCGTCTCCCACCGCGCGTGCGCGTACGCATCGGCTTGCGGTTTGTCATGGCCCGGCGTACCCGGCACAAAATAGGATTCGAGTGCGGTCAAAGCGAGATCTTCCCATTCCCTGGCGTGGTCCAGGAGAGATCGGCTTTGAAGCGGACGGAAGGCCGCGGTTTGGCGGTACAATGAAGCTATCGCGCGATATCTGCGCACGTCTTCCAGGACGGCTTCCCTACTTGCAGGCATGAGCGCTCTCCCCAATCTTTCCCCTTGCTCGTTACGACTTTGGGCGGCAACGATTTTCAATTTCGTTAGCGCGGCTGGCAGAAAGCCCGAATGGTTTCCGAAATCTTGACTGCTTTGCTACGAGGTCAGCGACCGCCCTGGATCCGGGTGGAGTCCCCGCCTTCGCATCTTTCGGGCGTGGCAGATCGCGCGGACAATGTCGGATTTCGCGGGCGAAGCGGACATGGCGAGATCGGACCGCTATTTCCGCAGATGACCGGGAACGGCCATTTCACCAGTGTTGAAGTGCGAGAACCGGGAATTACACCCACGGCCTTCGACCGTGCGATCGTTGTCGACAGATCCCCAAAGAAGCGCCGGTGAGCGGTCAGCGCCGCCACCGGCCAGGATGCGTTCCCCGAGCTTTTCGATCCGCCGTTTTAGTTGGCGCCAGCCGTCCGGCTGAAGCATTCCCAAGGGTGTTGGCCGAGGCTGCGGCTCCCCGGCGAATAATGTTTGGAGGACTCGTATTTCTCCGCTGCAGTTGTGAACAGGCTTGCCAGCTCGCCGTCTTGCTTGGCTCTGGCGAGCGTCTCGTTGATCGCACCCAACAACTCGATCTCGCCCTTGTGGACGGCGATCGCATATTCTTGCGTCTGCGCGTCTTGCATCAAGGGCAAGTCGTCCTGCCCGAACTCCTTGAACTTGAGGCGATCCGCGCCGTTGCTCAAGCGCATGTCGAGTTGGGCCGATTGCGCAAACGAGGTGTCGGTCACGCCAAAGTCGACCCGCGACGCGACCAGCGCATTTTGCAGGCTTTCGGTAGTGTCGAACGCCTTGACGCTGAAGAGGCCGTCTCCGGAAAGCTTGTCGGCCAGGTCCGAACTGGTGGTCTCGCGTTGGACGCCCACGGTCTTGCCCTTGACCATGTCGCGGATCCGGCCCTCCGGCGTGCCGGCCCGGTAGATCAGGGCATAGGTGGTGCAGTAGTAGCTATCGGTGAATTGGATCGAAAATTTATTCTCCCGCCACGACGCCCTGGTGATCGAAGAAATGGCGAGATCCGCCGAACCGTCAGCGGCGGCGGGAAGCAGCTTCTCCCACGACACAGGTATCCACGCCAGCTTCAATTCGCGGCCGATGCGGGTGGAGAGATCGCGGACAATGAGCTTGGCAAGGTCGATGTCAAATCCCTGATCGCCCCATTTGAAGAAGTCCTGGTCCTGTGACCTGGAGACGAAAATGTCGACTTGCCCATTGCTCTTGATGCGCTGAAAGATGCTGTCATATTGCGAGACCTTGATGGCCTGGCTCCATTTGCTGACCGGAGTCCTGGTCTCGCAATCCGCGACGGCGCGCACCCTCCACTCGCGCGTCGCATTGATGCGATCGACGTAGTAGTGTTCGGCATCCGTGCAGGCCTCTGGCGAGAACGTGCCGGCGGCACGGCTCTCGACTTCAAAGTGGACCGATGCGAGGCCGGAAGGCAGCTCGTAGGTCCACGCGAACGGAATACGCTCGCCCAAATAGACCGGCTTGTCGTCGAATGCCCATTGGGGCACGACGGCGACGGGGAAATAGACCCAGGCCCAGACCGCCAACCCGGCCAGGAGCAAGGCCGCGAGCGGCCCTGCGACTGCCCAGCGCATCCACGGCTTGGGTTTTGGAGCCTCGATCCTGGCTGGGGGGAGCGTCGCGGGGCCCCTTGATCGGTCGGAGGCCGGCGTCGGCGCAATCAACAAGAACTCGCCGACCAGCGCCATTGCCAGTCCAATGATGAAGGTGGTTCCGAGGATTACTATTTGCAGCTTGCCTACCGGCCACGGCGACGGCGAGACCGAGATTGAGAGCGTCGGCAGCACCGAAAATCCGGTAACAAGAATCGCGAAGCAGACACAGCTCATCAGCCGCTGAGGAAGCCGCCAATGCTCAAAGGAGCCGATATCGGGCAAGAGCGGGTCTATCTGGCGGTCCACATGATAGGCCATGTAGATGGAGACGACGGCGGGAGAGATGCCCCATTTGACGTCTTTGTAGAGCTGTTGGCCAAAGTCCTCCATTGCAACCTGGCCTGCCGCCACTTGTGCAATTGCGAGGCACGCGGTCGCAACGCAGAGCGAGACGAGGAAGATCGCCGCATAGGATATGAGGTAGGAATCGGGCTGGCTTTGGTCGCTTCTCCAGCCGAGATAGCGCAGTAAAAGCACCGCTATGATCGGCGTCCCGTAATTGGCGAGGGCGTAATACATCCACTTCGTGGCGATCTCGGAGTCCACGGTCAATGGATTGTGGTGCAGCAGGTCCCAGGTCATCGCTGACAGTGACACGCCAAGATAGATTGCGATGATAATGGTAGCGACAAATATGGCGGTGTAACGCAGCGGATTGGCGCGCGGGGCATCCGGCGTGATGGTCACCCCGAACTGTTTGGCGTCGCGCAGGGCGTCCTTCTGCGTCTCGTTCTTGAAGACGAGGAAGCAGGCGGCGAGCCGGCAATACTGGCGGCGCAGCGAGTCAACCTTGTTTGCGACGTCCGCGAAGATATTGGCGTCGGTCACAGCGCCTTGCTTGAGCGGGGCAATGCGATCGCGAGCATTGTCATAATCTGCCTGAAGCTGCTCCCAGGCGAAACAGGGTTCGTTGAAGAAGGTGAAGTGCGAGCCCTGCGCGCGATGGCGATCGAGCCAGAGCCGGATGTAGCATAGTTCGGCCCAGTGCCGATCCAGACTGCGCCTGTCCTTGTCGAAATCGCCAACCGTGACATACGGCGTGTCCGGGTCGCTTGCCACATTGGCCCGCGCATCGACCGGGACGAGGAGCTGATCGCGCATCATGATCATGAGTGCGTTAGCAATCTGCGGGATGGACACCCAGCCGTGCACGACGCGGCGGAGCACAAAGATAGGGTTCCAGTCTTTCTCGATTTTCAGCAAGCTGACAAAGATCGCCGCACTGAAAATGACGGTGAGCGGATAGGAAAGCGAGCCATCCTTCATCGAACCCTCGATGGTGGACTGCAGCTCGGGGTTCAGGGCGCCAACGATCGGCAACAGGTCCTGATGAAAATAGGCGATCAGCGTGTAGATGAGCAGGCACGTACCGACGAAGACAATCACTCCGAGGCGATACTGGCTCGGTTGAGTCATGTAGCGTGGAAGCGCCGGGCCATCGCCAAGCTTGATAGGGGGTGTATCGAATGCCTCGTATGCCCAATACCCCGGCAAAGGCCATGCCGAGGATCAGGAGAGCGTATTGGGCCATATAAACGTTGGACATCCTCCCCTCCCGCGGAACAATGGCCTCGTTCTCACTCTAGCAATTGTCGCCCATGGCAACCTTTTCGAAGATAGTGCAGCCGGTGCAGCCTCCGTGGCCGCTCCGGGAGCTGGAAAAATGCGCGATTCAGTTTCCATTCCACAAGGCTTGCACGACAGCGAGCCAGGGGGGATCGTTCCGCCGGTGACAGCACACCAGCCGTTTCGACAATCAGCAATGACTTGCTCGTTATCATGGGCGGGAGGTCAGCCATTATGAGCTACCTCACACATGCGACCGATCTTGAAAGTTGTGGCGCCACGCGGTGGTTGCGACAGCCGAGGCACAATGAAAATGTCGGCTTCCGCGGGTAGACCCGGAGTGATCGCCGGCGTCCGAAATGACGCGATCGACCCGAAGCGGACTTTGTCAGCTTCTTCCCGCGCTTGTTAGCGGCGAAACGCCCGCAGGCAAGGTTCGGCTGTCATGGGTTGGCCAGCCCGAAGGAAAGCCGATTTTAGATTTCACGCCAGGACAATCAGCGCGTGAGCAAGGTTGGTCCGGCGGGAGGCGGCGGGGCAGGCACCGCCGGCGACGGCGCGGCCGATGACTGCGCTTTGGGTTGCGGGGGCTTATGTTGCGGGATGGCGGCAGCCGGAGGTTGGGCCGGGGATGATATCGTCTGCTTGATGTCCTCCCCGATAGCCTGCAATTTCGCAATGTTCTGCGTCATCTGTTCTTGCCTGGCGGCCAGTTGTTCTACGCTGCGCCGCAGGGCATCGAGATTGAACGCCAAGGGCGTAAGCTGCTGCTGTACGGGGTCAGGGGAAGTTGCAACCAAGGCCGGCGACGTCGTCGAAGCCGACAACAACCAGGCCAGCGTTGGAGCCCGGGCCACGACCATCTCTTTCACTGTATTGCCGTGGGACTGCCAGGCAAGCGTGCCGCCGACGCCGATGAGAACCGCAATAAAAAATCGGGTAAGGGTGCGGAATGCTCGCCTGCCAACCGACGGCCGGTCGCTCACGACCCGGTCATTCCTGAAGCCGGAGGAGCGAGGAGAATGGATCGATGGCTTTACGGGCGTTTCACGAATGCGCTGATCGGAGATGGCGTCCAGATCGTGCGCGTCTGCGAGAGTCGGGCTTTCCGAATAATGCATTGGAACCTCCGCCTGCAGTTCTCCCCAATTGTTGATGCAGGAGGCTCTCGTGGTTTGACGGAAGCGAGGCAGGAGCGCAGCCGTCCTGGGGCGATTATACGTACAAATCGTTGCACCCGTCGCGATCGCGAAGTTCCCGCGAGCGCCGCCGAGGCGATCGAATGGGTTTGATCGCTTTCGTGTTTGATGCCGTCGACGGCTGCTCCGCCGGCACGTGAGTGCCATGGAAGTAGCGCTTGTCAAGGCTCCCACGGATCAGAGGAGCTACCCATGCAGGGGCTGAGGTCCGCCAATCACACCCCGCCCATCTTGCAGACGATCTTCCATTCGTCCGACGTTACCGGCTGCACCGACAGGCGCGAATATTTCACCAGCGCCATGTCGGCGAGTTTCCTCTCGCCCTTGATCGCGACCATCGTCACCGGCGTCTTCAGCGGCTTGTCGGCCTTGATGTCGACGCAGACGAACTTGCCGGTCTTGTCGGTCGGATCCGGATAGGCCTCCTTGATGATTTCCGCGATGCCGACGATCTCCTTGCCCTCGTTGGAGTGATAGAAGAAAGCGCGGTCGCCTTTCTTCATCTTCACGAGGTTCTGGCGGGCGGTGAAATTGCGCACGCCGGTCCAGGCCTCGCCCTTGGCGCCCCTGGCGACCTGCTGATCCCACGACCAGGCGGAAGGTTCGGATTTCACCAGCCAGTAGTTCATGAGGATTCTCTCTCCAAGGACGGCGTCGCTTCCGCTCGCCTATGCCATCTCGTGCTTGTGACACCCGCAATACCAAGACGGAGATATAAGCGGCGTCAAGGGTCAAGCTCGTACGCCAGATCATGATCCGATTAGATGTAATCGGATCATGATCTTATCTCTCTGTTTGAGCATGATCTTTTTCGGAAAACCGGTTTCCACTTTTCCGGATCATGCTCTAGTCAAATGAGGAAACCATCATGTTCGCCAATCGCCGGGATTTTGTGACGCTCGCCGCCGGCGGCGCGTTGGCAGCAGCCGCTTGTGTGTCGGCCGAAGCTGCGAAACCAAAAATCAAGGCGATCGCCTTCGACGGTTTTCCGATCATCGACCCGCGACCCGTCTTCGCCAGGGTGGAAGAAATGTTTCCGGGCAGGGGGCCGGAGCTGAGCAACGCCTGGCGCACGCGGCAGTTCGAATACACCTGGCTGCGGACGCTCGGCGGCCGCTACACGGATTTCTGGCGGGTGACGGAGGAGTCGCTGGTCTATGCGGCCAAGGCGCAGGGGATCGACCTGTCGGCGCGTCAGCGCGATCAGCTGATGCAGACTTACCTTACCCTCAAGGCGTGGCCGGATGTGGCGCCGGCGTTGCAGGAGCTCAAGGCCGCGGGCATTCGCATGGCATTCCTGGCCAACCTCACCAACGCGATGCTGGATGCTGTCGTGCAGAATTCCGGGCTCGACGGTTTTTTCGAACCTCATCTGTCGACCGACAGGGTCAAGGCATTCAAGCCCGATCCGCGGGCCTATCAGATGGGCCTCGATGCCTTCAAGCTGAAGAAAGAGGAAATCGTCTTCGCCGCTTTCGGCGGCTGGGATGCTGCCGGCGCCAAATGGTTCGGATATCCTACGTTTTGGGTCAACCGCCTGAATACGCCGGTCGAGGAACTGAGCGCCACGCCGGATGGAATGGGTTCAGGTCTCGGCGATCTCGTGAAGTTCGTGCTGGCGTGAAGCTAAAGCCTTCGTCGGATAGCGTTGCCCATGGCAAGGTGCAGGACAGATCGCCGTGATCCGAGTGGGCAACGCGACATCCGCAATTTTAGCGGTTGCCGTCGCGCGGGCGACATATCTCAAGCAATAGACCGGTAGAAAATATTAGGTTCTAGTGTCCTGAATCTGGAGTCCGTCGAACTTCAGATTCGGGACACTAGCGCCATGAGCGCCATGCGGTCACCGTGATCGAGCCGATGTCGAACAAAAATCAAGTCTCGGGAGACTGCGGTGCCACCCGGGCCGCGCGCAACAGGGAGGCCTTTATGAATCGAAAGACTGCCGAAATGGTTTTCGCAGTGGGGGTGACGGTTGCCGCGTTGACAGGCAACGCGGACGCACAAACGGCGAGCCCGCGAGGCCAGCTTAATCTCTCGTCACCGGAAGGTGCGGCCCTCGACGCCAGCCTGCGCGGCGCAGTCGAGCGCAAGGACGTGCCGGGCGTGGTCGCGCTGATCACTGACCGCGAGCGCGTGCTTTATCAGGGCGCGTTCGGCGTGGCCGACGTCGCGACCGGGCGCCCGCTCACCGCTGACGCGCTATTTCGTATTGCCTCGATGACCAAGCCGGTCACGTCGGTGGCCTTGATGCAGCTTGTCGAGCAGGGAAAGATCGCTCTCGATGACCCGGCTGAAAAATACCTGCCGGAGCTTGCGGGACTGAAGGTCATCGAATCGTTCGACGCCGCGACCGGAGATTACCGGCTCCGTCCGCCATCAAGGCCGCCGACGGTCAAACATTTTCTAACGCACACCTCCGGATTGGCCTATCCGTTCACCAGCGCGATCTGGCGCGATTTCAAGCCGCGCCCCGGCGAAACCTATCCGTTCGGCGGACCGCTGCTGTTCGATCCGGGCGAACGCTGGCACTACAGCACCAGCACCGATGTCGTAGGCCGCCTGGTCGAGGTGTTATCCGGTCAAAAGCTCGAGGATTATTTCCGCGCGCACATCTTTATTCCGCTCAAGATGGATGACACGTCGTACAATGTGCCGGAGGCCAAGGGGCCACGCCTCGTCGCGCAACAGCAGCGCGCGGGCGAGAAAATGGACGGCGCTATCGTTCTGCAAAACCCGCAGTCAGGGCTCACCGTCGCTTCGCCGATCGGTGGCGGCGGCCTCGCCTCGACCGCCAGCGACTACGGGCGCTTCATGCGCATGATCCTCAATGGCGGCGAGCTCGACGGCGCGCGCGTGCTCAGGGCCGAGACAGTCAAGCTGATGGAGCAGAACCAAATCGGCGCGGTCTCGGTGCGGGCGCTTGAGAGCGCGCTGCCGCGCAGTGCCGACTTCACCTTCATCGCCGACGGGCGCGACAAGTGGGGACTTGGCTTCCTCATCACGGTTGATGAGGTGCCCGGCAAGCGCTCTCCCGGCAGCCTGAGCTGGGGTGGCATCAACAATACGTTCTTCTGGATCGATCCCACCCGCGGCATCGCCGGTGTGATCATGATGCAATATCTGCCGTTCGCCGATGCCAAGGCGCTCGCCACCTACGACGCGTTCGAGCGCGGCGCCTATCAACTTGTGAATGCGGAGCGGTAGAGGGTTTCATCCCTCCGCCTTGAAGGGCCGCGTCAGCAGGCTTTCGATCGCATCGTCGATCGTGGTGGCGCCGCGCAGGATATCGGCGACCGCATTTGAAACGGGCATGTCGACGCCCTCGGCGGCCGCCAGCTCCATCAGCACCGGCGCGGTGAATTCGCCTTCTGCCAGTTTGTCGCGCGGTTTTGCGTCGCCGCGCCCGAGCGCCAGCCCAAGCGCGAAATTGCGCGATTGCGGGCCTGAACAGGTCAGGATCAGATCGCCTAACCCTGAGAGCCCGGCCATGGTTTCGCTGCGCGCGCCGCAGGCCCGCCCGAGCCGCAGCAATTCGCTGAAGCCCCGCGTCGTCAGCGCCGCCAGCGCGGAAGCGCCGAATTTTTTTCCCACCACGATTCCGGCAGCGATCGCGAGCACGTTTTTCGCGGCCCCGCCGATCTCGACGCCGCGCACGTCGGAGGTGTGATAGGGCCGGAACGTCGCAGATCCCAGCGCCTGCACCAGCGCGCGGGCGAGTTGTTCGTCCCTTGCCGCCAGCGTCACCGCGGTCGGCAGGCCGCGCGCCACGTCCTCCGCAAAACTCGGCCCCGACAGGATGGCCGGCCGCGCTGCGGGGGCGGCTTCCGCGATCACCTCGGTCATGAACTTGTGGGTGCCGCGCTCGATGCCCTTGGCGCAGGCGACCAGCGGCGTCGCGCCGGCAAGATGGGTGCTGAGCGCTGTGACCGCAGCGCGCAAATTCTGCGCCGGTGTCGCGATCAGGACGAGCTCGGCCTGCGCGGCGAGCTTGATGTCGTCGGTCACCTCAACGCTCGCATCCAGCCTGATTCCGGGCAATCTCGGGTTGCTGCGGGTAGCGGCGATCTCGGCGGCGAGGTGTGCGCTGCGCGCGCAGAGCACGACCTCGCGTCCGGCGCGCGCGGCGACGCCGGCGAGCGCCGTTCCCCACGCGCCGGCACCGACCACGGCTACTCGGTTGAATATCGTCATCGTGACTCTGCCCGCGCTGCCTCGTCCCGCAAGCGGGGCGAGGTGAAGTTGCGTTCGCTGCAGGATTCTTTTTTGATTCAATCATCCCTAAAACCCCGCCCGCGTATTGGCAAAACCCGCCGGCGCCGTGGCGTTGCCATCGAGCAGCCAGCGCGCACGGGGGGCCGCGTCCATCGCGTCGGTCAGCCCCATCGCAAGCCGTTCCGCGCCGGCCCAGGCGATCATCGCGCCATTATCGGTGCAGAGCGCCGGCGGCGGGATAATCAATGTGGTCTGCGCTTTCGCGGCGACATCCTGCAACGCGCCGCGGATCGCCTGGTTGGCGGCGACGCCGCCGGCGGCGACCAGCGCGCGGGGCGGGCCGAACTGCTCGTGAAAAAGTCTCAGGCCGACACTTAGTCGATCCGCGGTCAATTCCAGCACCGCCGCCTGGAAGCCGGCGCAGAGATCGCGGATGTCCTGCGGCTCCAGCGGCGTCAGCCTGGCGGCCTCGTTGCGGACGGCGGTCTTCAGACCCGACAGCGAGAAATTGGCATCCGGGCGGCCGAGCATCGGCCGCGGAAATGCAAAGCGCTTTGGATCGCCGCCGCTGGCGGCACGCTCGACCTCCGGCCCGCCCGGATAGGGCAGCCCGAGCATCTTTGCGACCTTGTCGAAGGCTTCCCCCATGGCGTCATCGACCGTGGTGCCGAGGCGGACATATTTCCCGACCCCGATCACGGCGACGATCTGGGTGTGACCGCCGGAGGCGAGAAACAGGCAGTACGGGAAGCCAAGGTTGCAGGTCAGCCGCGGCGTCAGCGCATGCGCCTCGAGATGGTTCACCGCGATCAGCGGCGTGTTGTGCACCATCGCGATCGCCTTCGCGGTCGTCAGCCCCACGATCACGCCACCGATCAGGCCGGGGCCGGCGGCCGCGGCCACGCCCGAGAGCTGCGCAAAGCCGACGCCCGCCTCCTTCATCGCGCTGTCGACGATGCCGTCGAGCAGGTCGACATGGGCGCGGGCCGCGATCTCCGGCACCACGCCGCCGTAGATGGCATGCTCCTCGATCTGCGACCGCACGATATTGGACAGGATCCGGCCCGAGCCGTCGCTCAGCCGCTCGACCACGGCGGCCGCGGTTTCGTCGCAGGTGGTCTCGATCCCCAGCACCAATGTTCGCGCGTCGTTGGCCAATCTGAGCTCTTGTGCTTTCGAGCAATCCGGCGTTTCCCTTACTCCGGTAACATTCCGGGGTCGCAAAGTGCAATCGTCCGTTTCCGGGCTGTCCCGGGCTCCAAGAGCTTGATGCATGGCCATTCTCGTCACACGCCCGCATCCGGACGATGAGGCCACCGCCGCCGAACTGCGGGCGAGGGGCTTTGAGGTCTTGCTGGCGCCGATGCTGCGGTTTGAACCCACGGCCTTCCATGAGGACGCCGACGCGCATTACGGCGCGGTCGTCGTCACCAGCGCCAATGCGTTGCGCGGCATCGAACCCCAGCTCAAGGGCAGCCGATTGCTCAAGCTGCCGCTGTTCGCGGTCGGCGAGCACACCGCGACCGCCGCCCGCAACATCGGATTCGAGCAGGTGATCTCGGCCAGGGGCGACGCCGCAAGCCTGCGCGAACTCGTGACGGCCGGCGTCAAGGCGAAAGCGCTGAAGAAAACCAGCCCGCTGCTTTACCTCGCGGGGGCCGAGCTTGCCCGCGATCTTGCCGGTGAACTCGGCGAACGGGGATTTACCGTGGTCACGCAGACGACATACCGGATGGTTCCATTATCCAGCCTGCCACGCGAGGTCTGCGACGCTTTTGCCGCCAACCGTGTCGAGGCGGTGCTGCACTATTCGAGGCGCAGCGCGCGCGCGTTCCTGGAGTCGATTCGCGCCGCCGGCGTCGAAATATCGGCGCTTTCGGTCCCGCAATGCTGCATCTCGGCCGGCGTAGCCCTGGTCGTCCGCGATGCCGGGGCCACCCAGGTCATGGTGGCGGCATCGCCGGATGAAAATGCCCTGTTGGCGGCTCTGGACCGTGCTTTGCGCCCCTGATCGCGCTACAAGGCGGTTTCGGAAAGCGACGCCGGCTCGCGCCAGGAAAGCGTGTCGAAACAAGGACTAAGAACGGGCCGATTCGTGCGGGTTTCGGCCGGAGCCAAAAAGGAACCGTTGCGATGGACGAAGACAGGCCCGAAGACGCCTCGCCCTTGCCGGATTCGGGCCGGGCCAAGCGCCCGCCGCCGACCATCGACCTTGAGGCGTCGGAGGTATCGGGCGAGACCCAGGGCGCCGGCGCGAAGTCCCGGCGATCCTTCCAATGGTTCTCGTCCTGGCCTTCGGCCGCAACAATGTCCCCGACGCTCACGGCGGCCGTTACCGGGGCGGTCGCGGCCGCGCTGGTGATCGCGGTCGCCTGGCTGGCGGGATGGCCGGGCGGGACGGCTCCGCCGGTGGCGACATCCCAGGGCAATGCCGCCGCCATCGACACGCTTGCGTCCCGCATCGACGATATCGAGGCGAGGTCGACCAGGCCTTCGGCTACCGCGCCCGACCCGGCGCTGGCCTCAAGGCTTGACGCGCTGGAAAAATCCCTTGCATCGCTGCGCACCGAGGTCGCGGGCGCCCGCGCGCAGTCCGAGAAACTCTCCGCGGATATCAATGCGGTGAAATCGGCGCCGCGCGAAGCCGCCTTGCCGCCGGATCTTGCCGCGATCAACGAACGCCTCGGCCGCATCGAAGCCGCGGCCCGCACCGAGAGCGCCGCGATCGCGAAAGCCGATAACCAGCCCGCGGACGATACGGCGCTTCGCCGCGTCGTCGCGGCATCCATGCTCGACGTTTCGGTTCGCCAGGGCGAGCCATTTGTCGCGATACTTTCCGCGGCGAAATCGCTCGCGCCCAATCCGGATGCGTTGAAGCCGCTCGATGACTTCGCGGCCTCGGGCGTGCCGAACGCGGCCGGGCTCAGCCGCGAACTGTTGACGCTGGTGCCCAAATTGTCGCCGCCGGCGCAGGAGAAGGCCACCACCGGCAACGGCATCGTCGATCGCCTGCAGGCGGGCGCCGCAAAGCTGGTTCGCATCGAGCGCGCCGATACCGCCGGCAACGACCGCGGCGCGGTCGTCGCGCGGGTCACGGCGGCCGCGCTGCGCAACGATTATGCCGAGGCAAGGCGCGAGTTGATCACGCTTGCGCCCGCCGATCGCGCTGCCGCTCAGGCATGGCTCGACAAGGCCAACGAACGCGACGCGGCGCTCGCCGCCTCGCGTCATTTCGCGACCGAGGCCATGGCGGCGCTCGCCAGGCCGGCGCAATAGGATCCCGATGTACCGGATCATTCTGTTTCTGGTGTTGATCGCGCTCGCAGCCGCGGGCGCGGCGTGGGTGGCCGACCAGACCGGCGACGTCGCGCTGTCATGGGACGGCTGGCGCGTTCACACCACGCTGCCGGTGTTCGCGCTGGCGCTCGGCATCGCGATTGTCGCGGCGGTCCTTGCCTGGGGTATTCTGCGCGCGCTGTGGCGCCTGCCGGAACGGATCCGCCGCAGCCGGCGCGAACGGCGCCACGCGCGCGGCCGGCATGCCATCACGCAAGGGTTGCTCGCGATCGGCCACGGCGATTCCACCGCCGCCCGCATGCACGCCGATGTCGCGCGCCGTCATGCCGCGGACGATCCGCTGGCGCTGCTGTTGCACGCGCAGTCGGCGCAGCTCGAAGGTGACCGCGACTCCGCGCGGGACGCATTCCGCGCCATGGCCGGGCGCGAAGACACGAGGCTGTTGGGCTTGCGCGGACTGTTCATCGAAGCCCAGCGCGCCGATGATCCGGTTGCCGCAGTCGCCATCGCGGAAGAGGCGCTGAAGCTTTCGCCGGCATCGACCTGGGCCTCGCATGCGGTGCTCGGATTTCGCTGCGCCAGGGGCGACTGGAGCGGCGCGCTCGCCATCCTCGACAACAATCTGGCGTCGGGCCTGATCGAAAAGCCGGCGTACCGGCGCCAACGGGGCGTGCTGTTGACGGCGCGCGCGCTGGAGCTGGAGACGGTCGACCGCGACCTGTCGCGCGAGGCCGTGATGGAGGCGATCAAGCTCGCGCCGACCCTGGTGCCGGCCGCGGTGCTCGCCGCCAAATATCAAAGCGAGGCGCACCAGATCCGGCGCGCGATGCGGATCGTGGAAGCGGCGTGGCTTGAGCATCCGCATCCCGATCTCGCGGACGCCTACGCCCATGTGAAGTTAGGTGATTCCGCGCGCCAGCGGCTGGTGCGGGTCGAGACCCTGGCGGCAAAAGCGCCGGGTCATCTCGAAGGCGCGCTCGCGGTGGCGCGTGCGGCCATCGATGCCTCCGAATTTGGGCGCGCGCGCGAGGTTCTGGCGCCGTTCATCTCGGCGCCGACGCAACGCGTGGCGATGCTGATGGCGGAAATCGAACGCACCGAACATGGCGACAGCGGCAAGGCACGGGCCTGGACCCTGCGCGCGGTGCGCGCGCTGCACGATCCGGTCTGGACCGCGGACGGCTATGTTTCCGACCGGTGGAGACCGGTGTCGCCGGTGTCCGGCCGGCTCGATGCCTTCCAGTGGCAGATGCCGTTGTCGGCGCTGCCATCCGACAAGCACGCCGCGATTGACGCCTCGGCTTTCGAGCAGGCGACGCTCGCCGCCCCGCCATCGCCGCGGCGCGGCGAAATATCGGAAAAGGGCCCGGTCGAGCCGCCGCCGGGATCTCAAATCGAGATGGCCGCGGCGCAGGACAATTCTCCGGCAAACCCGGCCATCGTAGAATCGGCCCCCGCGCCTGCGCCGCCCCCGCCGCCGACCGAGGCCGTTCCGCCCGCCGCCCCGCCATTGTTCCGCCCGCGCGCGGATATCCCGAAATCGGCCGACAGGCCCGCCGCCCCCGCCATTCCGGCGGTAATTCCGATCGTTCGCCCACCGGACGATCCCGGGATCGAGGACGAACCTGCGAGCGACGAATTCGCCGAACGCTTGGCCCCCGTTCAGGGCCAGGCCGGCGGCTGGCGCGGCTTTCTGGCCCGCTGGGGCGGTTGATTTGGTTGCTGCGGGGCCAGCGTTTTTCTTGCAAAATCGGGCATTGCCCGATATCAGGTGGCACGCGTTTTCAGGCCGTCGCCGAACGTGTCCGTATGGTCCGCCGCAATAGCTCAGTTGGTAGAGCACGTCATTCGTAATGACGGGGTCACAGGTTCGAGTCCTGTTTGCGGCACCAGTTTTTTCAAGCGCCTAGACCACAAATCGCGAAAAGCGGGACCGCTGCCGGGTACGCCATGGCATCGGCGGCATCATCCTTTGTTGGAAGCGGGCGGGCGGTACCCATCAACAAGCCTCCGAACGCTCGAAATGCGGGCCGCAGGCGTGCCCGGTCTGGCGGCGGGTTGCCACTTGACGTTGTGCGTTCTACGATTGCCTGCTTAGAGCATGATCCGGAAAAGTGGGTACCGGTTTTCCGAAAAGATCATGCTCAAACAAAAAGATAGAGCGAGATGACGATTCAACGAAAAGTCGTCTCGCTCTAGGCGGCGGCATATGCGCTGACCACCATGACATTGGCTCCGCACAATATTGGGGGCGCTTTAGCCCAGAGAGATTTTGATGGCCTGGATCAGAGTAACCGGACCGGCAGGTAACGTTGTAACAATCAGCGCCGACCAAATTGTTCGTCTTCGACCTCCCGATGGAGGGGAAGCGGCAGGCACAAAAGCCGTGGTTGATTTCACAAATGGGCAAAGTCAGTCAACACGCGAGACTGTGGATCAAATCATGCAACTGATTTCGCCGGAAACAACCAGCACGACGACGGGCGCAAGAAAAAATCGCTAAGCTCTGGATGCTTGCTGATTTCATTTTGCATGGTGCAGGCGGCGAAGGCGAATTCCAGAGCGCCGTGCTCAGTTTGCCGTTTGGCGGCAAGCCGACCACCGATCCGTT
Source organism: uncultured Alphaproteobacteria bacterium (assembly GCA_963742085.1). Taxonomy (GTDB): domain Bacteria; phylum Pseudomonadota; class Alphaproteobacteria; order Rhizobiales; family Xanthobacteraceae; genus Bradyrhizobium. The sequence continues at coordinate 485,470 of CAVUKM010000016.1, forward strand.
TGCGCCGAAGGCCTCACCTTGACGGCACTTTCTCTGCGGGATCCCGCTCAAATAACGGTTGCGGGCTTACCCCTGGTTCGGCCCGTTATGCCGCCGCCTGCTTGATATGGCGGGGTTACCGGCCCACGGACCCCATCGCGACGTTAACTTTCCAGCCGATGCCGGGACCTGATGCCTTCTGAGCGTGCTCGTCGGCTGAAATGGCTTGTTAACGGGACGCTTCTAACCTGCCGGCCCCATTTGCCGCAGGATTTTACGCATGACGATCGATGTCGGCCTTCGCCTCGCCGGCGAGGAAGCCGCTTCCCGGAAAGACTGGACTGCGGCGCCGTGGCTCGCGGCCGCCGCCGTGGTTGTAGCGGCGATCTTGCTCCGGCGGATTCTGCCGTTCAATGTTGACGTCAGTTGGTGGCTCATCGTCAGCGAACGCATGCTTGACGGTCAGCGGCTCTATGTCGACATCCTGGAGACGAATCCGCCGATGGCGGGATCGGTCTATCTGCTCGGCGTGGTGATCGCGCGCGCGGTCGGCGTCAGGGCCGAGGTGGTGACCGACGGCCTGATCTTTCTATTGATCGCGGCGTCGCTGACGCTGACGTGGCGCATCTTGCTCTATTCCTCGCTGCGCGGCCGCATTGCGAGCGGCGCGCTCGCGGTCTGGGCGTTGGCGCTTCTCGTCATTTTGCCGATGTACGATTTCGGGCAGCGCGAGCATCTTGCGCTGGCGGCGATGCTGCCCGCGCTCGCCGTCTACATCCTGCGCGGCAATCGTGAACGGGTCACGCCGGCGGCGGTTTTGATCGCAGGTTTGAGCGCCGCCATAACGATGAACTTCAAGCCGTATTTCGCGTTCGCGGTCGGCTTTTGCATACTGGCCGCGGCCGCCCGTGCGCGGGACTGGCGGGTCCTTTTCGCGCCGGAGAACTGGATCGCCGCGGCACTTGTCGCGGTCTACGCGGCCTGCGTCTTCCTGTTCTATCCGGAGTATTTCACGATCATCTACCCGCTGGTGCGCGACGTCTATTTGCTGTTGAAGGCACCGTTGCTTGCTCTATTTGTCTCCTCTGCGATGGCCGTGTGGGTCGTCGCCGTCATGGTCGTCCTTGTCCTGCAGAACCGGCAACCCAAACGCGACGCCGCCTCATTCGTCGTGCTGGCTGCGTCAACCGGCTTCGTGATCGCATTCTTCATACAGGGCAAGGGATGGGGTTATCACGCCTATCCCATGGTTGCGCTCGCGTTGCTGGCGGTGGGCTGCGCCATCTCGGCAATCGACCCCGAACAGATCACGTCGAGCCGGCTTCGCGTCGCGGCAATGTTCGCCGTTGCGGCGATCTTCGCGAAAGCATGCCTGTGGTTCAATGCCAGCATCGACGTCCGGCAAATCGAGGATGAGGTCGCGCGGCTTGGGCCGCACCCGAAGATTTTGATGCTGAGCGCTGCCGCGGTTATCGGGCATCCCATGGTGCGAACGCTGGAGGGGACATGGGTGTCTCGCCAGGAGGCGCTTTGGGTGCGCGAGATAGTCCGCAGGTCGCGGATGGACGGCAGCATCGATTCGCAAACCGCGGCCCGTCTGGAAGGTTACATGGCGCGCGAACGCGCAGGCCTGATCGAAGACTTCAGACGGCAGCCGCCGGATGTCGTTCTGATCGACAATCAGGATAGTGACTGGGGCAGCTGGGCCCATGCCGATCCCGAGCTTTCAGCGCTGCTGTCGTCCTACACTCCGGTGCGGACGATCAAGGGAATCGATATTCTCCGGCGCATGGACGGCGCCAAATCCTAGATCATGCTGGTGTCGCCCGGAAATCCCAAGGCATGATCCCCTGCGGTTTACGCAGCGCCATCGGCGGTTGGGCAGCCAGTTAATCCGCTCACCAGCGGTTGCCGAACCAGCCGAAGTGCGGCTGTTGCGCCACCAGCATCATCGGTGGCGTCACGCGCTTCTTTGCCACTTTCCGTTGGCGTTGCAGCTTCGCGTCCGGCCTCTTTGGTTCGGATGACTGTAGCTGCTGGACATCGGACGGTCGCATCTGGGCAAATGCCTCCGGCGCCGCCACCCTGGCCGGGACGTCGGCGACTGCTGCTCGAGCCGAGGTGCCGGCATTCGCGCTGGTGGTCTGCGCAGAAATGATGGTTGGAAGACTGGTGTCATACACGACACGCGCCGGCCATTTCCGATCTGAGTGAATGCGGATGACGGGCAAATTCGCGTCGGCCAGCTGCGGTACCGGCGATTTCGGAAGATACGCATCCGAAACAAACAGCAGCGCGAGCAGTATGCCGCCGATCCAGGAAAAATATCGCGCCAGGGGCATTCCTCACTCCGTCCCCCCTTGCGTCTCCTACACGGGTTTCCTCGGCCGGATATTGATCGATATCAAGCCCCGGACCTGCCAGCGTGAGCTAATGACGCTCCGGAAAAAAGGAGGGTGTCATGAAACAGTTGAACGCGAAGCGCGTGTTGTTGGCTGCCGCGGTTGTTCTGTGCGGAGTTTCCTTTTCAGGCGGTTGGTCAAATGACACCGGTCTCTCGTTGTCCGTTGAAAGCGCGCAAGCGAGGGTCGGACGCCCGTTGACCCCCGTGAGCGTGGCCGGCGTCGCACGTCGCAACACGCGGCGAGCCGTCGTTGGCGGTGCGGCCGTGGGCTGTGTCCGCGTGCTGGTGAACGGGGCATATGTCTGCCGCTAGGGCGCGACGAAATCGCTTCGACGATTGGTTTCGCAACAGCTGCGATGTCCGTTTGAGGCCAGATCCGGACTATGCGAGCGGAGCGCGCGTGGTCTGCGCGCTGCATCGCCACGGCATCTGCTGGTAAGCAAGGCTGTCATATCCGCCCGGACACCGGCCTGATCGCGGCCACGCGGCGGATCGGGCCGATGAGCGATTTTATCGCGAGGTATGTGAAGCCGTTCACACGGGAATTCCGCAGCCGCGCTAGAACGTGGTGCGAACCCCTGTGTGGGAGGCATCCATGCCGTCACCATCCAACAACAGCCCAGCGAGCAGCCGGAGCTTCTGGCCAGCGATCGTTCGAACCTTGCTGGTCGAAATTCTTGTTCTGCTCGCGCTGTCGGGCGCGATCGTCGGTTATTTGAACTGGTCGTCCGATGCTGCCTGGGCCGAATTCATCGCCGCCGGCAACCTGGCGGCGTCTGGGCCGATTGCGCCGATCCAGACCGCCAAAAACAAAGCGCCCTGCGATCGGGGAACATGAGCGGCCGTCGCTCCGCGCAATCCGTCAGCCTGCGATGATGGTGTTATGTTCTACTGCGAAACCGTCTGAACCACGCTGCCGACCGGACGCGTGCTCGCGACCGGCAGCTTCACGGTCTTGACCACGGCCTCGTCATATTCGGGCAAGGTCTGCATCGTCGTCCGGGCCTTCATCTGCACCACCTTGTAGCCGCCGGCCTTCAGGCGGCGAAGCAAATCGGGCATGGCTTCGGCCGTATGCTTCTGGAAATCGTGCATCAGGATGATGCCCTTGCCTTGCTTTTCGAGCTTGGTCATGACGGTGTTGATGATCTGCTCGGAATTCTTCGCCCTGAAGTCGAAGGAATCGAGATCGCATGAGAATATCGCGATGTTGCGTGAGCCCAGATAGGCCATGGCCGCTGGACCATGCTGCAATTCCGGAAAGCGAAAGAACGGCGACGGGGCTGCGCCCAGCGCCAGCTTGACCGCGCTATAGCCTTTTTCGATCTCGTCCCTGGCGAGCTGATCGGTCATCTTCTTTGAATTCAGGTTGGCGTGCGACCAGGTATGTGCGCCAACGGTGTGACCGGCCGCGGCCACCTGCTTCAGAATCTGGGGATGGTAGGTGGCATGCTTGCCGATCGGGAAAAACACCGCCTTGGTGCACTCGTCAGCGAGGGCCTTGAGCACGGCGGGCGTGTTGCCCGGCCACGGGCCGTCATCGAAGGTCAGCACGACTTCCTTGTCGGCGAGAAAGTCGAGCTGCTTGAAATGCTCAAAGCCGAAGCCCGGTCCGCCCGTGGTGTCGATTTCCACGACGCGGGCAACGCCAAGCGCGTCCGCGTTGGCGCACGGGGGTTTCGTCTGCGGAACGGCTGCGGCAGGGATCTTTTCCGGAATGGTGCCGGTCGCCTCAACCTCGTCACGCGGCGCCACGGATCTTGCCTGGGGTGCCGGAGGAGGCGGCGCGGCGGCGATGGTCTGGGGGGCGGTCAAATGCCCGTGTGGGGACGATGTCCAGAACCACACGCCGGCGATGACAACAGCGGCCGCGAAACTCGCCAACATCAGACCCAACGCGTTACGCATGGTTACTCTTTCCCGAACACCACCGATAAAATCGTCTCCAGGTCATTTATGGGTAACAGTTATTAACGTCCCCCCAACGTGGGCCGGGTTCCCGGACCTAATTGGCGCCCGTTACGGGGCCGCCGAAGGGCATATTCCGCCCAATTCGATTTCTAAGGAGTTTTCTAACGAGATGGACACCGGCGCGCGGGAAGAATGGGGGTCTGAGTGACAGATGTCACCGTTTGGCCGCAAAGTGACAGACGTCACAGTCCGAACCGCGGGGTTGAGGCACCAAAGGCCATCAACGACGCACCGCTGATCCTGCGAGCCAACGGGAGCCTGAAATGACCGCATGTCTCACCACGACGCTTCGCCAGACTGGTCTTGTTTTGGCCGTCGCCACCGCCGTCTCCGCGCTGTCGTCGACATCGGGTTTCGCATTCAGCGCCGAGGCGCAGCAGATGTGCACCGGCGACGCGTTTCGGCTGTGCAGCTCCGAAATTCCCGACATTCCGAAAATCACCGCGTGCATGATGAAGCACCGGGCCGATCTGAGCACGGGTTGCCGCATGGTGATGGATCGGGATCTGGCCCAGAAGCCCGGCAAGATCGCGGCTCAGTAACCCGAACGCCGCAAGCCCCGCCTGGAACGAGGCTTCTCTGGAACGAGGGAATTAACGAAGCCGAGATGCCTTCCGCCGCCGGTTTGCGCGCTTATCGCGCATTGACATCAACTGCCCGGCAGAATTTGATCGCGCTCCCAAATGAAGCAGGGCGCAATCAGATGTTTAGAATCCTTTTCATATTGCCGCTTGTTCTGATGGCCTCAGCCGCATCGGCGCAGCAGGGCCACGACGCGTGCGCGCGCGACGTTTCACGCTTCTGCCGGGCCGTGATGAACGATGGCGATTCGGCCGTGCTGGCCTGTCTGAAGCAACATCGCGCCCGGCTCAGCAGGGCCTGCGACAAGGTCCTGACCGATAACGGTCAGTAGCCCTTTCGGTCATTCCGGGGCAGACCGCAGGTCTGAACCCGGAATCTCGAGATTCTCCGATGTGCAATTGCACATCGTAGCTCGCTCGTTTCACTCGCGCCCTCAGCGACAAGCGCTTCGCGCTTGCGCGGGGAATGACAACTTCTTAAGTGCTGCCGCCCGCCGCGGAGGAAGTGACCGGCAAGACCTCGCTGGCGGCGCGGTCGGGGGTGTCTTCCTTCCAGCGCACCGACCCAAACGGCCGCTCCAGCATGCGGCGGACGCGCACCGGATCGGGCCCAAGATGAAAATCCATGGCGCGCTGGTGCAGCGCGCGCTCGGATTGCGTCGCGCGGTTGCGCTGGCGCAGATAATCGAGCCAGGTCGGGCAATGATAGCGTTCGGTCCACAATTCGGGGTCGGCGATGTCGCGTGCGATCGACCAGCCATAGGCGCCGTTGCGCTGGCGGCTGAGCTGCACCTCCTGCATGACATTGTGGAAGGCGCGGGCATTGTCCTGTGCGACGCGATATTCGATCTCGACCACCAGCGGTCCGCTGCGCCCGGTCAGCGACAGCTGCACTTCGGGATCGGCCAGCACTTCCGCATCCTCGTTGCGCGCACCGGTTCGCGGCATGCGCAGCCACAAGCCGAGCAGCGGCGAGACCAGCATCAGGGCGGCGGACACCAATAGCGCAGCCTCGACGCCGACCGCATCGGTCAGGTGTCCCCAGCCCCAGCTTCCGATCGCGATCCCGCCGGCGATCGACGCCTGAAATGCCGCCAGCGAGCGGCCTGCCACCCAGCGCGGCGCCGAGAGCTGCACGCCGATGTTGAACAAGGCGACCGCGAGCATCCATACCGCGCCCGCAATCACCAGCGCCGCCGCCGTCAGGACCGGCTCGCGGCTCAGCGCCACCGCGGCGATGGCGCCGCCCATCGACAATGCGCAGGCGCGGATCGCGGCTTCGCCGCTCATTCGCTTGCGCACCTCGGCGATGTTGAGCGCGCCGATCACCGCGCCCATGCCGAAGGCGCCGAGCATGATGCCATAGGTCTGCGCGCCGCCATGCAGGAGGTCGCGCGCGACCAGCGGCATCAGCGCCGATACCGAACCGCCGATCAGGCCGGTCGCCAAGGTGCGCGCCAGCACCACCCGGATCGAGGGCGAGTTGGCGATGTAGCGCACGCCCGAAACGATGGCGCGGTTGAGACGCTCGCGCGGCAGCCGCGACGGCTCGCTGGTGCGGCGCCAGAGATACAGCACGACCAGCAGCGGAATATAGAGCAAAGCGTTGGCGGCGAAGGCCGCGACCGCGCCGGCGGTGGCGACCACGATGCCGCCGATGGCGGGGCCAAAACTCCGCGCGATATTGTAACTGATGCCGTTGAGCGCGACCGCGGAGGGCAGCGTTTCCGCCGGCACCTGCTCGGTGACGGAGGCTTGCCAGGCCGGGCCGAACAGCGCCATGCCGCTGCCGACCACGAAACAAAACGCGAGCAGGCTCGGAGGCGTAACGAGACCAAGCCACGCCAGCACGGTCAGGGCGGTTGCGCCCGACAGCGCGATCGACAGCGAAACCAGCGCCACGAGGCGGCGGTCATACATGTCGGCGATGGCACCCGCCGGCATCGAGATCAGCATGACGGGCAGCATCAGCGCGGTTTGCACCAGCGCGACCTTGTCGGCGGATGACGTCATCTGGGTCATGGCCCAGGCCGCGCCGACCGCCTGGATCAGCAGGCCGAGATTGGAAAGCAGGCTTGCCAGCCAGATCCGCCGGAACGTGGCATGACGCAGCGGAGCCGCGACGCCATCGGCCGACCACATCGCGCGTTTTGACAGTATGGTCATGGCCTGTTCCGTTGATGCCGGTCATGGCCGGCCCGATTCGCTGGCGATTTGCAGTGATGCCCGTGAAAGTCCTTGGCTGTCCAGAGGGCGGGCCGCGGCGAACGGGGCCGTGCCGGGGCAAAGTGCCGAAAATCGACCCTGGTATCGGCGTTCCGAAGTTCCTGCGCGCCTTCATGGCGCCTGGATTTCGGACCTGTTATGATTATCTGGTGCCGATCCCGTCATGGATTTTGCGAGGACGTTCGTGAGCATAGCCGAAGCCTGGGACATCCCGGTCGCGCGTCAGCCGCTGGTCCCCCCTCATCCGCCACGCGCATCCGAAACCATGACCGCGCTGGGGCGGCTGGCGGCCATGCGCGAGAGCGCGATCGGAACCTGGGGCCAGCGCGCCTACGAAGAGGAAACCATCAAGGGCCGCTTCTTCTGGCGCTCCAGCTTTATCCTCAACACGCCGGATGCGATCCGGCACGTGCTGGTCGACAATTACGAGAACTATACGCGGACGCCCGCCGGCATCCGGGTGCTGCGCCCGATGCTTGGCGAAGGCCTGCTGATCGCCGAAGGCCGCGCCTGGAAGCATCAGCGGCGAACCCTGGCGCCGGCCTTTACGCCGCGCGCGGTGGAGGGGCTCATTCCGCACATGATCGCGGTGACGGATGAAACGATTGCAAAGCTGCAAGCGGCTGGCGGCGCGCCGGTTGATCTGCGCGAGGCGATGCAGCGGATGACGCTCGAGATTGCCGGACGCACGATGTTCTCGTTCGGGATGGACCGTCACGGTGCGAAATTGCGCGACTTCGTGATGGAATATGGCGAGGGGCTGGCGCGGCCGCATTTACTCGACATGGTTTTGCCGGTGAACTGGCCAAGCCCGCAGGATTTTTCGCGCGCGCGCTTCCGCAAGCGATGGACGCATTTCGTCGGCATGCTGATGGCGGAGCGCCGCGCCGCCGGCAAGAAGGATGGCGCGCCGGCGCGCGATCTGTTCGACCTGATGGACGCCGCACGCGATCCCGAGACCGGCGAAGCCTTCACGGACGAACAGCTTGGCGATCAGGTCGCGACCATGATTCTCGCCGGCCACGAGACCACCGCCACCGCGCTGTTCTGGTCGCTGTACCTGCTCGCGCTTGATCCCGCGAGCCAGGACCAGCTGGCCGCCGAGGTGCGGCGCGAAAGCGCGAACGGCGCACACGACCTCGACCGGCTGAAATTCACCCGCGCGGTCGTCGATGAAACCATGCGGCTCTATCCGCCGGCGTTTCTGATCGCGCGCTCGGCCGCAGCACCCGATACGGTCGCGGGCCTGCCGATCCGGAAGAACGACGTGATCCTGATTGCGCCCTGGCTGTTGCACCGGCATGAAAAACTCTGGCGCGAACCCAACGCCTTCATTCCCCAGCGCTTCATGCCGCCGGCGCCGCCGCCCGACCGCTTTGCCTACCTGCCGTTCGGCGTCGGCGCGCGGGTCTGCATCGGCGCGCATTTCGCGCTGGTGGAGGCCACATTGGCGCTCGCGAAGCTCATCGGCGCGTTCCGCGTCACGCTTCTGGACAAGGAGCCGGTGATGCCGGTCGGCGTCGTGACGACGCAGCCCGATCGCTCGCCGATGTTCTCCATCACGCCGCGCTAGCGAGGGATTGTCCGGGGGCGCCTGCAATCCCATTTAGGCTGAGGTCATGAGCGACATGCAGGCCCAGTTTTCGGTTCTGAAGCAGACTGCCGATCCGGCGGTCGCCGACGCCATAGCGCGGCTCATCGACAACGGCGAAGACCACGAGCTCAATCGAATCAACGTTCTGGATTTTTCCAGGCGTGGCGGGTTCGACGAGGAACGCGCGATTTCCGGCTTCCTGCATGCCTCAAGGCTCGGCTTGTTCGATCTCACCTGGAACGTGCTGTGTCCCGGCTGCAGCGGCGTGCTCGATGCGCACGACACGCTGAAATCGCTGCGCCATGACGACTATCATTGCGGACTGTGCGCCTGCGGCTACGAGCCTTCCGTCGACGAACAGGTCGAGGTCGCCTTTACGGTGAGCCCCAAGGTCAGGCGGATTGCCGCGCATGATCCCAACACGCTGCCGCTGTGGGAATATTACCGGCAGGTTTTCTGGAGTTCGGGCATCGATCTCGACAGGGAATCTTTCGCCTCGCTGACCGAGGAGGTGACGCTCGAGGGGCTGGAATTGCCCGCCGGCGAACGGGCGGTATTGTCGCTGCAACTGCCGCCGCAATTTATCATCGCTTTCGAGCCGGTAACGCATTCGGCGCATTTCATCGACGTCCAGGGCGAACCGACCAGGGAACGGCAGCAGCTCGCGCTGGTCTACAACAAGGCGCACCCGCCGACCGGGTCCACCACATTGCGTCCGGGCCCGTTGCGGCTGTCGCTCGACAATCAGGCCGGCGTGCGGACCCTGCCCACCGTCTTTGTCGCGGCCGACGCGCTCCATGACCTGCTCGGCAAACGCCGGCCGTTTCTCACCGCCAAGCGGATGCTGTCCAACCAGACCTTCCGCGACGTCTTCAAGGCCGACAATCTCAACATCGACCAGCGTCTCAAGATCACCTCGCTGACGTTCCTGTTCACCGATCTCAAGGGCTCGACCGCGCTGTACGAGCGCGTTGGCGATCTCGCCGCGTTCGATCTGGTGCGCGCGCATTTCCAGGCGCTGCTGGAAATCATCTCTTCCGAGAAGGGCGCCGTCGTGAAGACCATCGGCGATGCCGTGATGGCGACCTTCATCAAGCCCGAACATGCGATTGTCGCGGGTCTGCGGATGCGCGCCGCCATGGACGCGCTGAACAGGCAGCGTGGCACCGATGACCTGGTGGTCAAGATCGGTATCCATGAAGGCCCCTGCCTCGCCGTCATGCTGAACGAGCGGCAGGATTATTTCGGCCAGACCGTCAACATCGCCGCGCGGGTTCAAAGCCTCTCGACCGCGCAGGAGATGCACATCACCGGACCCGTGCTCGACGCGCCGGAGGTCGCGACCATCCTGGAGAAGGCGGCGATCACGCCGATCCAGAAGCAGGCCGCGCTGCGGGGCATCGCCGACAGGATCGTGGTTTACGAGATACCCTAAGATTGACTATTCGTAATGCGAATGCGCGGCCGGCGCCGATTGCGCGCGTCGATTTCCCGGCCCATATATTGGGGATAGCCGCCGATGCGGCGGCCAATCCATCACTCGATTTCGGCAGGGAATGATGCTCGACGGACTACGCCAATTCATCGCCGACGTAATTTCTCCGACCGCACATGAACATCGGACGTTCGACGATACCGGGTATCGCCTGGCCGCCACCGCGTTGCTGGTCCACGTGATTTCGCTCGACGGCCAACCCTCCGAAGCCGAGAAGCGCAAACTTCACAGCCTGATCGAAAGCCGCTTCGGGCTTGATCAGGGAATGGCGGACCAGCTGATCGCGTCTGCGACCCTGGTCGAGGGCGAGGCGGTTGATCTCTATCACTTCACCAGCGTCATCATGCGTTCGGTGGACGAGGAAGGCCGACTGCGCATTGTCGAAATGATGTGGGAGCTGGTCTACGCCGACGGCCAGGTCAGTGAGTTCGAGGATAACGTGGTCTGGCGTGCCGCCGATCTGCTCGGGGTGTCTTCCCGGGACCGGATCGACCTCAAGCAGATTGTCGCCGCCAGGCAGCCCGCACCGGTCGCCGGCAATTAGAACGTGCAGGCGCGGCGCCTTGAGCCGCCGATCGCACCGCGCCCCCGATGACGAAATTTTGATGTATCCGACCGTGTGGAGCTGCTGCGGAGCTTTGGGCCGAAAAGCTGTTGTTCAATTCTGCCCCATTGGTGCCGAAATGCTTGCGGGCGGCTTGCATCCCGCCTAAGGCCTATGCTCTCGTTGAGAAGAAGTGGCCGTATCTAGTGCAATTTACGAGCATTGAATCGTGACTGAGCGGGTGACGCTGATTACCGGTGCCTCGGCCGGGATAGGGGCCGAACTGGCACGTGTTTTCGCGTCCAAGGGCCACCGGCTGGCTCTGGTGGCACGACGTGCGGACCGCCTGGCGGCATTGGCGGCCGAAATCACCGCCGCCGGATATGGCGCCCCGATCGTGATTGCCTGCGATCTCGAGCAGTCCGACTCCGGCGACCAGATTGCCGCCGCCCTGGCCGCCGCCGGGGTGGAGGTCGAATTTGTCGTCAACAATGCCGGGTTTGGCTTGTTCGGCACCGCCGCCGAACTGGACCGCGCCGAACAGCTCGGCATCATCGCGGTCAACGTCCGCGCCTTGACCGATCTTTCGCTGCGGTTTTCCGACCATCTGATCCGGCACCGCGGCGGTGTCCTCAATGTGGGATCCATCGCGGGTTTCCTGCCGGGGCCCGGCATGGCCGTGTATTACGCCTCCAAGGCCTATGTGGTGTCACTTACCGAGGCCCTGCGCGGAGAGCTTGGCCCGCGCGGCGTGCGCGTGACCGTGCTTTGCCCGGGTCCGGTGCCGTCGGAATTTCAGACGCGGGCGGGGTTCGAACCGGGATTCGATTCCGCGGTGCTCAACGTTTCCGCCGCCAATGTCGCCAAGGCCGGGTATCGCGGGTTGATGGCCAACAAGCGGGCGGTAATGCCCGGTCTCGGCATCAAGGTCGTGCCGGTTCTGCTGCGGCTGTTTCCGCGCGGGTTTATCCTCGCGGCCGTGGCCCGCTTTCAGCTGCGAAAGCGCTGACCGGCGTATCCGGAAAGCCCATTTTGGCCCGTGGTTTGCTTGTCGACGCGTATGAACTCACCCGAAATTAACAGTCACTTAGGTATGGTTACGGCTTGGTCGCCGCGAAAATAAGGGTCGATGACGTCTCACGCCGTTAACATCAGTGCCGGAACCGCGCGGTACTTCCCGGCCGGCGCCCAGCCAGCCGTTGGCGGGCCCATCGATAAATCCTTGGCGGCCAACACCGAATCCCTTCTGCCGGTCCTGATCGTGCTGCATCAGGAAACCTCGACCCCGGGCCGCGTCGGCAACGCCTTGCGGGCGCTCGGCCACCCCCTGGACATCAGGCGTCCCCGCTTTGGCGATGCGCTGCCGGAAACGCTGGACGGCCATGCCGGTGCCGTGATTTTCGGCGGCCCGATGAGCGCGAACGATCCTGACGATTTCGTTCGCCGGGAGATTGACTGGATTGCCGTCCCGCTCAGCGAGCAGCGGCCATTCCTGGGAATCTGCCTCGGCGCGCAGATGCTCGCCATGCAACTCGGCGCCCGCGTCGCGCCGCATCCGCAAGGCCGCGCGGAGATCGGGTATTACCCGATCCGCCCCACGCCCGCGGGGCTCAGGATCTGCGCGCATTGGCCCGATCAAGTCTACCACTGGCATCGCGAGGGATTTGAGCTTCCCTCCGGCACCGAATTGCTGGCGCAAGGGGGCGACTTCCCGGTCCAGGCGTTCCGATCGGAACATTCTTTCGGTTTCCAGTTTCACCCTGACGTCACTTACGCGATGATGCATCGCTGGACGACGCGGGGCCATGCGCGCCTCGAACTGCCGGGCGCACGCCCGCGCCAGCAGCATTTTGCCGATCGCGCGCGCTATGACGTGGCCGAGCGCGCCTGGCTGAAGCGGTTTCTCGACGGCTGGCTGAGCCGTGTGCCGGCTTCCGTCATGTCAGAGGCCGCGGAATAGCGCGCGTCCTCGCGGCGTTCCGAAAGCCTTTTCAGGTTTGCAAATATGATAGCGTCGGCCGCGCAGCGCATGGGGAAGGCGGCATGACCGGCGAAGAGTTCGCGCAGCTATTGAACGACATGACGCTGTCGGCGGAATCCGGCGACGGCGCGCGCTTTGCCCGGCATTTCACCGAGGATGCTGTTTACCACGACTACATTTACGGCGCGCATCGGGGCCGCGCCGACATCGCGCACATGATGCAGGATCTATTTCATCGCGATGCCGCCGACTATCGGTGGGAGATGTTCGATCCCGTATGCGACGGCGAGCAAGGTTATGCGTGGTCGCTGTCGAGCTTCACCTCGAAAATCCGAGAGTTCGAGGGCCGCCGCGTCGTGATCGACGGCATCAGCCGGTTCATCCTGCGCGACGGCCTGATCGCGGAGTACCGCGAGTCCGTCAATGGCGGCGTGGCGATGGTGCAGCTCGGTGTCGAGCCTGAGCGCATGACAAAAGTGTTCCGGCGCTGGAGTGGATGGCTGAACGAGCGGCCGGAAACGCGGGATTACCTGGCGCGGCCGAGGGGTTCACGCGCAAGGAGGCGGTCAGGGTCTGCGGGGAAATAGAGTTCGCTGCGGATGGTTTGCCGAGGCCCGTCTTCGCCCTCACGGGCTACGCCGCGGCAGCCTTCGCCAAGGTAGGGCTTGCCGGGCCGAAGCAGGCGCCGCCTGCGAAGGCTGGTGGAGCCAGGCGGGATCGAACCGCCGACCTCGTCATTGCGAACGACGCGCTCTCCCAGCTGAGCTATGGCCCCTTCGCGGCCGCCTCGACATGAGGGGACGGCCAGCAATCGGCGCCATTTACAGTCCGCGCCAAGGCCAAGTCAAGAACGGCGAAATCGCGGTTTTCCGGGGCTTTTGGGCGGAACTTCCCTTGTTTGCGAAGGGGGGAACCGATATTTAGCTCAAGGTCCAATCCGCGACCGATACCTTGCGAGCAAGCCCCGCCATGCGTGCCGTTCTCGACATCGTTCTCATCGTTCTGGATCTCTATGTCTGGCTTTTGATCGCCTCGGCCATCCTGTCCTGGCTGATCGCCTTCAACGTCGTGAACACGCGCAACCAGTTTGTCGCCGCGGTGGCGGAGTTCCTTTACCGGATTACCGAGCCGCTGCTGGCGCCGATCCGCTCCTTCATGCCGAATCTGGGCGGGCTCGATATCTCGCCGATCATCCTGATCCTGATCATCATGTTCATCCAGCGGGTGATCACCTACTACATCTACCCGAGCGTCTTCTGATCGCGTGCGGGGATGGCTGATGCTTTATGGCTGATCCTTGGCGCTATTCCACCCAGGGCATCAGCGTCGCGCTGCGGGTGACGCCGCGCGGCGGCCGCGACGACATCGATGGTATTGAGACGCTTGCCGATGGCCGTGCCGTGGTCAAGGTGCGGGTCCGCGCCATCGCCGACGGCGGGCAAGCCAATCGCGCGGTGACGGAGCTGCTGGCAAAGGCGCTCGGCGTACCCAAGGCCAGGGTGCGCATTCTGTCGGGCACGACATCGCGCCTCAAGCAGGTTGCCGTCGACGGCGATCCGGCCGCGCTCGGAGATATCTTGCGACGCGTGACCGCAAAAAAGTCGGACTAACTCGGGGACCAGGGATTGAGATGACAGCGCATATCATCGATGGAAAACGCATCGCCGCCGAGCTTCGCGCGCGCGTTGCCGATGAAGTTGCGCGGGTGCAGCGTGACAACGGGCTCACGCCCGGGCTTGCGGTGGTACTGGTCGGCAGCGATCCCGCCAGCCAGGTCTATGTCCGCTCCAAGCACAAACAGACGCAGGAAGCCGGCATGGCGTCGTTCGAGCATGTGCTGCCGGCCGACGTCGCGCAGGCGGATTTGCTGGCGCTGATCGCGCGGCTTAACCGCGATCCGCTCGTGCACGGCATTCTGGTGCAGCTGCCGCTGCCGAAATCAATCGACACCGAAACCGTCATCAACGCCATCGATCCCGCCAAGGACGTCGACGGGCTGCATCCGAACAATGCGGGGCGTCTCGCCGGCGGATTTGCCGCGCTGTCGCCGTGCACGCCGCTCGGCTGCATCATCCTGACCAAAAGCGTGCACGCCTCGCTCGAGGGCATGAATGCGATCGTGATCGGCCGCTCCAATCTGGTCGGCCGTCCCCTCGTGCAACTGCTGCTCAACGAAAACGCCACCGTGACGATCGCGCATTCGCGCTCGCGCGAACTGGCGAAATTATGCGCCCGCGCCGATCTGGTCTATGCCGCCGTTGGCCGGCCGGAAATGGTGCGCGCCGACTGGATCAAGCCGGGCGCCACCGTGATCGATGTCGGCATCAACCGGCTGCCGGGCGCCGACGGCAAAACCCGCCTGGTCGGCGATGTCGCCTTTGCCGAAGTATCGCACGTCGCGGGCGCGATCACGCCGGTGCCCGGCGGCGTCGGCCAGATGACGGTGGCCTGTCTCCTGGTCAACACGCTGCGCGCGGCGTGTGCCATTCACGGGTTGCCGAGGCCTGCGGTGTAGGCCCCGTCGTTCCGGGGCGCGCGTAGCGCGAACCCGGAACCTCGAGATTCTCCGATGTGCAATTGCACATCGTAGTTCGATGCCTTGCATCGCCCCGGAATGACGACTGCGTCGTCACTTCCCCTTTGCCCGCGCGATGCCTTCGGCGATCAGTTTGTGCGCGTCTTCCGCGCCGCCCCAGCGCAGCACCTTCACCCATTTCCCGGGTTCGAGATCCTTGTAGTGCTCGAAGAAATGCTGGATCTGCTGCAGCGTGATGTCGGGCAGATCGCTGTAGGTTTTCACCTTGTCGTAGCGCTGGGTCAGCTTCGACGATGGCACCGCGATGATCTTCTCGTCGCCGCCGGCCTCGTCCTCCATCAGAAGCACACCGACCGGCCGCACGCTCATCACGGCGCCCGGGACGATCGCGCGGGTATTGGCGACCAGCACGTCGCAGGGATCGCCGTCATTCGAGAGCGTGTGCGGAATGAACCCGTAATTGCCGGGGTAGCGCATCGCGGTATAGAGAAACCGGTCGACGACGAGCGTGCCGGCCTCCTTGTTCAACTCGTATTTGATCGGCTCGCCACCCACCGGCACTTCGATGATGACGTTGACCTCGCGCGGCGGATCGATCCCGATCGATATGGCATCAATGCGCATGGATGGCTCCGCAAGCTCGGGGGTTAAGGGGCGTTGGGCTTAGGTACCGGATAAAGATGCTGGCGTGAATTTGTTAGATCGACGCCGTTCCCTGCGCCAGCCGGCATCCGCTTCGCTCGAAAGGCGCCCTGTCCGGATCAGGCGTGCCTCGAATGGCGAAGCTCAATTGGTCCAGGCGAAAGCCACCTTGTCGAGCGACTTGGGCCCGAATTTTTCCGAGGACCGCGCCACCATGCGGCCACCCAGCGCGCGGTAAAACTCCGTCGCCGGATCGTTATCGGAGAGCGCCCAGATCACCATGCTCTTCAGGCCGCTCTGCACCAGGTCGCGCCTGGCCGCGGTGAACAGCCGGCGGCCGAAGCCGAGGCCCTGAAATTCGGGCCGCAGATAGAGTTCGTAGATCTCGCCTTCGAAGTGCAGGCTGCGCGCGCGGTTGCGGCCGTAATTGGCATAGCCCGCGACCTTGTCGCCGAATACCAGCACGCTGACCCGGCTGCCCTTGCGGATGGCGCTGTCCCACCATTGCGGGCCGCGGCGGTTGATCAGCTTCTCCAGCTCGGCGCCGGGAATGATGCCCTGATAGGCCGAACGCCACGCTTCGTCATGGGTAGAAGCCACCGCAGCCGCGTCCGCAGCTTTGGCCGGTCGAACCTCGATCAGGGTTGTGCTCATGGATGCAATCAAAGCAAGTCGGCGCGCCGGCTTCAAGGTCTATCGTTAATTATCAGTTAACCTGTGGATTTTCTGCATCAGTTTCCTTCCCCAACTGTACCGAAAGTGGACAGACTGGTGCCTTAACCGGCAGCCGGTCGGGCCGCCGGCCGGATTTGGCGGGCATAAGCAGGCCCGGCCGGGTGTTTGTCCAAGCGTCTTCACCGAAAAATGCACAGGATTTGATTCGCCGTGGCTACGCTGTTCGCCGATCCGGAAACCCTCCGCTTCCCAAATGCCAGGTAAATTCATGCCGTCGTTCAAGCCGCTTCTCGCTCTCGCCTTGCTGGCTGCGGCCTGGACGCAGACCGCGATCGCGCAAGATCGGATAGGTCCGCAAGGTCCGGAGGCCGAACCAAATCGCGCGCAGCAATGGCTGGTGCCTTCACCCGATCCGGACACCGCGGCGCATGCCGTCCTGTTCCGTCCGCCAGGCGACGGACCGTTTCGCCTGGCGGTGATTGCGCATGCCTCGATCCAAATCCCGCTGCGTCGCGCGCTGATGCCGCAGCCCGAATACCGCCCGCTGGCGGCATGGCTGGTGGCGCGGGGGTTTGCGGTGCTGGTGCCGGAGCGTCCGGGCCATGGCGCGACGGGCGGGAAATACCTCGAGGACCAGCGCGGGTGCGACGAGGCCGACTATTCCCATGCGGGGCACGCCACCGCCGCGGAAATATCGGTTGCGCTGAATTTTCTGCGCGGCCAACCCTTCATCCGGCCGGACGGTGCGGTGGTTCTCGGACACTCGGCGGGCGGCTGGGGCGCGCTGGCGCTCGCTGGCGCCGATCCGGCGCTGGTCTCGGCCATTGTCGTATTCGCCGCCGGCCGCGGCGGTCACGCCAACGACTTTCCCAACCGGGTCTGCGCGCCGCACACGCTGATTGCAGCCGCCGCCGAATTCGGCCACGACGCGCGCGTGCCGGTGACGTGGCTGGTCGCGGCCAACGACACTTATTTCTCGCCCGAATTGTCGCGAAAACTGGTCGACGCGTTTCGCGGCGGCGGCGGCAAGGTGGACTTCCATGTGCTGGCGGCCTCCGGCAGCGAAGGCCACTGGCTGGCGGAAACGGAGACCGGCGTCAAAATTGCTGGCCCGGAACTGGATCGCGCGCTGAAGGCGCCCGGGCCGGTAACGGCGAAGAAGCGATGACGCGATGAGCGCCTGGCCCGACGACGATGTGATCCTCTATGACGGCGTCTGCGTATTCTGCTCGCGCTGGATCCGCTTCGTCGCGGCGCGCGACAGGGAAAGGCGCTTTCGCTTCACGGCGATTCAATCGTCCTATGGCACGCGTCTGGCGCAAGCGTTCGGCATCGACCCGCAGGACCCCGATACCAATGCCGTCATCCATGGCGGCATCGCCCGGTTCAAATCCGACGGCGCGCTGACGGTGCTGTCGCATTTGCCGGGCTGGGGCTGGGTGCGCGCGTTGCGCCTTTTCCCAAAACCGCTCCGCGATGCCGTCTACAATCTCGTCGCGCGCAACCGCTACCGGATTTTCGGGAAGTATGAGGAATGTTTTGTTCCGGATGCGGGGTTTAAGGATAGGGTGATGGAATAGGCACGCCGTCATTTCCGGGGCGATGCAAAACGTCGGACTACGATGTGCAATTGCGCTTCGGGGAATCTCGAGATTCCGGGTCTGGTCCTTCGGGCCATCCCGGAATGACGGGAATGCGATCAACGCGCCGCGATCGCTTTCGTAACCTCCCCGGCCGCTCGCTCCCCCGAATCCCTTGCGCCATGCGCGGTGGAGAAGAAATTCGGCGAGGTGGCTTCGCCGGCAAAGAACAGGCGGCCATCGACGGGGGCGGCGAGCACAGCGCGGGCGCCGGCGTGGCCGGGCAGCGCGTGCGAATAGGAGCCGCGCGCAAACGGGTCGTGCGCCCAGCGCGATTCGGCGAGCGGCTTTAACCGGCGCCGGTAATCCGAGCCGAGCAGCGCCACGATCTCGTCGATCGCTTGCGTCGCAAGCGCGCCATCGCCGGCGTCTTCCAGCTCGCGCGCGAAGCGGCCGCCGAAAAAGCCTTCGATGCAGGCCTGGCCGAACGGGCGCAGATGATAGCCGCCCATCGCGGTGCGCATGGTGGCGCCGCGCAGATTGCCGTCCCTGGGCAGCGCGTCCGGCCGATCCAGCGCCAGCGTCACCTTGTTGGCGAGCCCAAGCGGCAGGCCACGCGCGGCGTCGACTTTCGCCGGCAGTTTGGGGTGAACGCGGATCGCCTCGTCGGCGATCAGATTGGTCGGCACCGTGACGATCGCCTTGGCGGCGGAAAGCGTTCCGCGCGAGGTTTCGATCCGCACACGCGGTCCGGAATGATCGATCAGGGTGACCTGCGTGTTCAGAGCGAGCGGGCAGGGTGCGCCATAGGCCGCCATCAGCGCGCCAAAGCCGCGCCGTACCCGCCAGTTGATTTCGGTGTCTTCGTAAGCGTCCATGTCCAGGATCGAGACCCGGTCGAGCTCGGCACCGTTCACGTAAGTCGAGATCGCGTCGATCATCGGGTTCCAGCGGTTGCCGGTCTCCAGACAGGCGTTCGCTGGCTGATCGTGGCCGCTTTTCGCGGCCTCCCCGGCGCGGTCGTAGAACGCGTCGAGCGCGCCGATGAAGTCGAGGCGTTCCTTGGGCGGAAATACCGAGTCAAAACCCTGCTCGCGCCAGGGCGGGCGTGTCTTGTCGATTTCGAAATTCAATTGCGCGGCGATCTGGACGAACGAATTCTGGTCCGCCGAATGCAGCCAGCCGCAGCCGACGTCGAAGGTGATGTGAGGGGCCGCCAGGATGGTATGGCCACGCCCGCCGACGCGGTCGCGCGCTTCCAGCACGATGACCGACAGGCCGGAATGTTCCAGCGCGCGCGCCGCGCCGAGGCCCGCGGCGCCTGCACCGATGATGGCGACATCGACTTCGGAGGGGAGGGACATGGATTGCGCATTTTCTCCCTCTCCCCGTCCTTTACGGGGAGAGGGTTGGGGTGAGGGGCCGCTATCCGCATATGCAGAAGGTGAGGTGATCAGAGTGCCCCGCCCCTCACCCGCTCGCAAGATGCTCGCGACCTCTCCCCGTAAAGAACGGGGAGAGGTGAAGAAACGTTACGCCACCGCCTGCTTGGCCTTTTCCGCGCGCTTGCGGTCGTTGGCGTCGAGGAACTTCTTGCGCAGCCGGATCGACTTCGGGGTCACCTCGACCAGCTCATCGTCCTCGATATAGGCGAGCGCCTTTTCCAGCGTCATCCTGATCGGCGGCGTCAGCCGCACCGCTTCGTCCTTCGAGGTGGTGCGGATGTTGGTGAGCTGCTTGCCCTTCAGCACGTTGATCTCGAGATCGTTGTCGCGGGTGTGCTCGCCGACGATCATGCCCTTGTAAACCTTCCAGCCGGGCTCGATCATCATCGGGCCGCGGTCTTCCAGCTTGAACATCGCATACGCCACCGCCTCGCCCTGATCGTTGGAGATCAGGACGCCGTTGCGCCGGCCCTGGATGTCGCCCTTGTAGGGCGCGTAGCCGTGGAACAGGCGGTTCATGATCGCGGTGCCGCGGGTATCGGTGAGCAGTTCGCCCTGATAGCCGATCAGGCCTCGCGTGGGCGCGTAGAACACCAGCCGCAGACGATGGCCGCCGGAGGGGCGCATCTCGATCATCTCGGCCTTGCGTTCGCTCATCTTCTGCACGACGACACCGGAATGCTCCTCGTCGACGTCGATCACGACCTCTTCGATCGGTTCCTGCCACTCGCCGGTGGCATCGTCCTTCTTCAGCACGACGCGCGGCCGCGACACCGAGAGCTCAAAGCCTTCGCGGCGCATGGTTTCGATCAGGATCGCAAGCTGCAATTCGCCGCGGCCCGAGACTTCCATGGAATCCTTGTCGGAAGCTTCCGTGACGCGCAGCGCGACGTTGCCTTCGGCTTCGCGCAGCAGACGGTCGCGGATCATGCGGCTGGTCACCTTGTCGCCTTCGGTGCCGGCGAGCGGGGAGTTGTTGACGATGAACGACATCGACACCGTCGGCGGATCGATCGGCTGCGCCTTGAGCGGCGTCTCGACGGAAGGGTCGCAGAAAGTATCGGCAACGGTCCCCTTGGTGAGACCGGCAATGGCGACGATGTCGCCGGCTTCGGCCTCTTCGAGAGGCGTGCGCTCGATGCCGCGGAAGGCGAGGATCTTGGTGATCCGGCCCTGCTCGATCAGCTTGCCGTCGCCGCTCAACACCTTGACCGCCTGGTTCGGCTTGATGCTGCCGGAGGTGATGCGCCCGGTGATGATGCGGCCGAGATAGGGGTTGGCCTCGAGAATGGTGCCGATCATGCGGAACGGGCCTTCCTCGACGGTCGGTGGCGCGACGTGGCGCAGGATCAGATCGAACAGCGGCTGCATGCCGGCGTCCTTTGGACCGTCGGGGCTTTCCGCCATCCAGCCCTGCTTGGCCGAACCGTAAAGGATCGGGAAATCGAGCTGCTCCTCGCTGGCGTCGAGCGCGGCAAACAGATCGAACACCTCATTGATCACCTCGGTCGGCCGCGCGTCCGGCCGGTCGACCTTGTTGATGACGACGATCGGCTTCAACCCGACCTTGAGTGCCTTCGACACCACGAATTTGGTTTGCGGCAGCGGGCCTTCGGCGGCGTCCACCAGCACCAGCGCGCCGTCCACCATGTTCAGGATGCGCTCGACCTCGCCGCCGAAATCGGCGTGGCCCGGCGTATCGACGATGTTGATGCGGGTGTCCTTCCACTGCACCGAGGCCGCCTTGGCCAGAATGGTGATGCCGCGCTCGCGCTCCAGATCGTTGGAATCCATCGCGCGTTCGACCACGCGCTGGTTTTCACGATAGGTGCCGGACTGCTGCAGCAGGCGATCGACCAGCGTGGTCTTGCCGTGGTCGACGTGGGCGATGATGGCGACGTTACGAAGTTTCATTTTGTTTCTTCTGCGTCAGACAATGGGGGAGCGCGATCTCACCGGAAAACCGGGACCCACTTTTCCGGATCACGCTCAAAAAACTCTGGAGTTTGAGGGCGCCAGAGCACCCAAAAAGGAAGCCCGGCCGAAGGGACCGGGCACGCCTTACTCGTTGCGGCGCAATATAGTCAGAAATCGCCAGAAAACAATGCGTTGTTTGCAATTTGGTTAGCTGATTTTCGCGCCAAACCAGCCCCACATCAGCCGGTATTGGCCCCGTCCGGCGGAAAATACGCCTCGCAAAACTTCCTCGAAGTGGTTTTTGACGGTTTCATTACAGCGGCAGGCCGGCTACCCCGGTTTCGGATCAAGCGTCGTCGCCCACAACGCCGCGTCGGCGCGGTCGCGCAAGGTCACGGTCATTTGCCCGGTCGCGCCGTCGATCCTGACGTGACCGAAAAACTGCATGCCGGCGGACGGCGGCAGATTCTGCTTGTCCGGACCCGGCGCCTTGAAAAACCTGACTTCCGGTCCAAACGTGTTGTCGAGTTCGCCCGGGCCAAACGTCCCGGCGTGCAATGGTCCGGAGACGAATTCCCAGAACGGCTCGAATTCCCCGAATTGCGCCTTGTCGGGG
Source organism: uncultured Alphaproteobacteria bacterium (assembly GCA_963742085.1). Lineage (GTDB taxonomy): Bacteria > Pseudomonadota > Alphaproteobacteria > Rhizobiales > Xanthobacteraceae > Bradyrhizobium. Next base: position 507,656 of record CAVUKM010000016.1, read on the forward strand.
TTGTAGTAGTGCGCCGCGGTGTAGTGCACATCCGCCGTGAGCCAGACGGTATTGGCGACACCCGAGGCCTTGATGAAACGCAGGAGGTCGGCGACCTCGAGTTCGCGACCGCGCGGCGGGCCATTGCCTTGCGCAAAGGCTTCCGAACCTTTCCTGTTCGCCGCGTCGTCATAGACGATCAGGCTGAGCGGCATGTCGGAGGCGATCACCTTCCAGGTGGCGCGCGAGTTCAATAATCCGCGTTTCAGCCAAGACAACTGGTCGGGTCCGAGGAAATAGCTGTCGGGGCCGTAAGCGGTTTGCAGGTTCGGACCATTGGGACCGCGATAGCTGCGCTCGTCCAGCATGAAGACGTCGAGATGGGGCCCGTAGCCGAGGGTGCGATAGACCCGGCCGGGCTCGCTGAGGCTTTCGCGCATCGGATACATCTCGTGGAAGGCGCGGGCCGCGCGCGCGGCAAGCAGGCCGATATTGCGTTCCTTGTAGGCGGCGGGAAGCTCCTTCGATGCCGACCAGTTGTTGGTGACTTCATGATCGTCCCACTGGACGAAGATCGGAACCTCGGCGTTGAAGGCGCGCACATTCTCGTCAAGGAAATTGTACTTGTGCGCGGCGCGGAATTCATCGAGCGTCTCGGCCACCTTTGCCTTTTCCGGGATGGTGAGGTTCTTCCAGAGCTTGCCGTCGGCGAGCTTTACCTCGGATGAAATGATGCCGTCGGCATAGACGGTGTCGCCGGAATGCAGCAGGAAATCCGGATGATGCCTGCGCATGGTGGCGAAGGTGACCATGCCGCCATCGTCGGGGTTGATGCCCCAGCCCTGTCCGGCGACATCGCCGCCCCATACGAAACTGACGTCGCGGCGATCGGCGGGCGCGGTGCGAAAGCGGCCTGTCACCGGCTCGCTGGAAATGTCCGGATGCGACAGATCGCGGAATTTGACGCGGTAGAAAATATCCTGTCCGGCGGGAAGGTTTTCCAGCAGCATTTTCGCGGTGAAGTCGCTCTCCGGCAGCGCCGCGATCGGGGGCAGGGCTCTCGCATGGTTGAAGGATTCGGTGGTGGCGACCTCCACCATCATTTGCGCGGGCCGATCGGCACGCGCCCATACCACGCCGCCGTCGGTGCCGACATCGCCGGATTGCACGCCATGGGTAACGATCGGCCGGTCGGCGGCGCGGCTGAGATAGGGCATCGCCACGGCGCCGAGCAGGCCCGCGCCTGTCGACGCGGCGGTGGAAAGAAAGCGTCGTCGCGAAATCCAGCGAGGAGCCTTGACCGTCATGCTGGCCTTTCGGACCGGTCTGGAAATTGCGAGGTCGTGCGAACAGATCCCGTCTCTTCCAGCATGATCTCCGCGCAAACGCTTCGCGTTTGTCGCGAGGAAAAGCCGGTTCCCACTCTTCCGAATGAAACTCTAGATCGTGATGCGATTAAGTTAAATCGCATCACGATCCGATCTCTTTGTTTGAGCATGATCTCTTTCGGAAAACCGGTTCCCACTTTTCCGGATCATGCTTTAGGAGGAAATTGTAACGGCGCGATTGCAGAGATGGTTTGCAAGCGACGCCAGTTTACAAGGTGCCGGCCGCCCGAAGCGGCGCACCCGGCCTTTGCAGATTCTGCGGCAGGCTCGCCAGCAGCGCCTTGCGATCGGCCACCGCATTGTGGAATTGCTCGAGCGCGATATTGAAGGAAGTCAACGCCCCTTCCTCGATGGCGCCGGTTTCGAAACATTGCAGCGTATTGCGCAATATATCGTCCGCCTCCGCCTGCATGTGGTCGAGCTCTTCGGTGGAATCGCTGCGGCGCGCGGTCGCAATCATGTCCAGCAGCCGCTCGCGAAGCGTCGAGTTGTTGCTGCGCTCGTCCTTCTTCAGATAGCCCGCAAACCAGGCGCCGGCGGAGCCCATCGCGGACAGCGCCATCAGTCCCCACCAGATGAAATCGCTGTAGCGATCGAGGAAGCTTTTTTCCTCGCCGTCGACATAGGCGGCGGCGCCCGGATGAACCGGGATCGCGGCATCCTTGTCGGTATCCGGTGTTTCGATTTTCGCGGCCAGCGGGAATTCCGCCATTACCGTCTGCCGAATGGCGAACAATTGCCGGGTGAAGGCGGCAACCGTGGTTTCCGAGAGATCCTTGCGGGCAACGATATGGTGCGAGAAGCTGATCGTCTTCACCTCTTCTTCCGGCCGGTCTGGTGCACCGCCAAAGGCGCCGGCGGGAATTTCGGAGGCCTCGTACATTGCGTGATTTTGCGCAATCGCCTCCGCCGAATCGATCGCGAGGAAGGTCGGCGTGCGGCCATCGCGCGTCGAGGCCGCGACCGCTTCGGCGGTAATCTTGCTGTTGACGGGACCTGCGGCGAGCCAGGCATCCGCCTTCTGGCTGCGGATGGCCTCGGCGGCCTCATTGGTCGGAAACTGAACGACCTCGACCTTCGCCGGATCCACGCCGTATTGCTGCAGGATCACCTTGAGCAGATCGACATTGGCCTGGGTGCGGCCGATGACGCCGACGCGGCGTCCGGCGAGCTGGGCAATCTTGGTGATCTTCGGGCCCGCCTTCTTGCCCTTCACGGCCGGAGGCACCCACAGCACGGCGACGTTCTTGCGAAGCGTAGCCACGGCCTGTGCATTTTTCGGCACGTTGAGGTCGCCCCGGATGATGGCGAGTTCGGCCTTGCCGTCCGCAAGCGTCTGGGCGCTCGTGGCGGCGCCGTCGGTCTGAATGGGCCGCAAGCGGATATGGCTGTGCGCCTGCGCAAAGGCCTGGGTCAACGCCTGAACGACCCGGAGGTCATCGCTGTTGGCGGGACCAACCGCGACCCGCAGCGTCACCGGTCGCAGCGCAAAATAGTAACCGCCCACCACCGCGCCGATGATGGCGAGTACCCCCGCCAGCACGATGAACATGATGCTCCGCTTCGTCGAGCGCGACGACACCGGCTTCGGCGGCTCGGTGGGTTCAAGGCCGCTGGTCATCGATCTGGTAAACAATCGCTCGAGGTCCAATTTCATCTGCCGATGGCGGTTATATGGATATTATAGCAAATTTCGCACCTGCGCGCAGTTACATCGGCGTCATGGTTACTGGCCGCCTCCAAAAGGGCCATTTTGGACCAATGTGCCGAATCCGAAGCCCGCACGCGCCGGCAGCCTCGTTTTTGCGAATGTCGGATGTGAGCGGACACCGGAAACTTATGTTCCAGGGGTAGTTTTGGTCCAGAACCTGCTGACGCCTCGCCGGCGAGGAGAACTTTTGAGCCCCCCATTGGTTTGCCGCGCAATGCGCCTGGATCAAACGGGTAGCGTTCGATGCTAGGGTAAGTTTCGGGTCAAAACGGGGAGGCGAGTATGGCGGAACGGCTGTCGGCGGAGGTGCGGAAATCAGCCTTGAGGGACCTGCCGGGGTGGACCGAGGTGGCCGGCCGCGAGGCGATCGCGCGAACCTTCATCTTCAGGAATTTCAACGAGGCGTTCGGCTTCATGTGCCGCGCCGCGCTGGTGGCCGAAAAGAACGACCATCACCCGGAATGGCGCAACGTTTACAAGACGGTGGAGGTGGTTCTGGCGACCCATGACGCCGGTGGCGTCACGGCGCTGGATATCGAGCTTGCAAAATCCATGAGCGCGATCGCGGCGCAGCTCGGCGTCGCCTGATCCGGTTCCCGCCAATCTTGCGGTGTTGCCGCGACATCCCCAGTTTAGGGACTAATCCGCGGGCGCGGGTACCGGTCTGGTGATCGGAATCCGCGCGATCGATTGGGAGCGGGTCTGCGGCAGGTTCAGCCGCGCAGTTTGAGGGAACCCGGACGATGATGTCAGATTATACCGTGGGCTTTGAGCCGGCCGACGAACTGGCGAAAGACCGCGAAAGCGTGCGCCGGCGCTTCTGGATCAAGTTCAAGCGGGTCGTGGCAAGGCTGCCTTTTGCCGAGGATTTGCTGAGCGCCTATTACTGCGCCTTCGACAAGCAGACACCGCGGCACGTCCAGGCAGCGCTGCTGGGGGCCATCGCCTATTTCATCCTGCCGTTCGATTTCATTCCGGACGTGCTGCCGGTGCTCGGCTTTACCGACGACGCTGCCGTGCTCGCCACCGCGATCCGCATGGTCGCCACTCACATCACGCCGGAGCATCGCGACGCCGCTCGCGCCGCGCTGAAGCGAGGCACCGAGTCAGGCGATTGAGCGTCCGCCGTGTCGAAGCCGATCGACAGCGACGTAACGCACCCCGTCATTCGCTGGCTGATGACGGACACCCGCAGGCGAACCGATGCGTGCGAATTTCTGGAGGCCTTTGCCAACGAGTTACGCGCCGCCGGGGGCGTCGCCCGCGCGCAGGAAATCTTCGCGCCGGCCAGAATCGGATAATTGACCGATCAAGTAACCGACCTGTCAAGGCGCGGACCGATTTGTCGTTTTCGGGAACGGCGAGGGCCGGGGCGCGGAGCGCCCCGGCCCGAAGTCGAGAGGCCTAGCGCTGTCTTGACGGCTGAACCTGCGCCCGGGCGTTTTGCTCGGCTTCCCAGGCTTTGAATTGCCTGAAAAGCGCTTCCTTGTCGGTGTCATTGGACAGCCGTCCCGCCGCCGAAGTCTGCTTCAGAAATTCGTCGAAGCGAGTTCTCGCCACCGGTTCGATCCCGTGGCTGTCGAGCCATTGCTGCGCGTAGGGGAAGCGGTTCCAGCCCGCGAGCGGCGCCGACAACGAAACTTCCTTCCATTTCGGATGGAAAGGCGGTTTCTGGAACGCCGGGAATTTCGTAAAAAAGGCGTCCACGAACTGCGTGAGCTTGCGATAGCGATCGGTGTTGGGCGCCCAGTTATAGGCCGCCAGCAGCGCCGGCACCGCGATGGTATCCACCTTCTCGCCTTCTGCGATCAGGTTTGGATAATCCTTCGCGGTGAGCGTTGCCGGCAGGTAGTCACCCTGTAGCGGCCTTTCGTAGTCGACCTTCACGAGGTGGAAACGGCCGTCATTGCTGAAGCCGGAGACCGACTTGTAGGGCTTGCCCCCCACCACGATCACGGCGTCGATCTCTCCCGCTTTCAGTTTCTCCATCGCAATGCGCTGCTCGATATAGACCCAGTTGGCCTTCATCCCGATCCGGTCGGCAACCGTCAGCACGGTGACGAAGGTGCTGCCGTTGGGCAGGTCGACGCTGACAGTCTTGCCTTCGAGGTCCTTCAGGCTCTGCACCGATTTCGGTGCAATGATCTGCATCTCTTCGTTGTAGAGCTTCGTCACATAGGTGAATTGCTTCTTGATGTCCTTGGCAAAGCCCTTGCGCTCGAGATAATCGAGCGTGTCGGCGCGCACGACGCCGATGTCGACGCCCTGCAGGAACAGGATGTCGGCGACGCTCTGCACCGAGCCGCGCCCGACGATCGGAAGTACGCGCAACTTGTTGCCGTCGTCGAGCAAGGACGCGAGGTCCGCACCGAACTGCACATAGGTGCCGCCGATGGTGCCGGTGATCAGCGTCACCGTGTTGGCGTTCAGCGCCTGCTTGGTGGAGGCCGATCCGAATTGAAAGATAGCCTTGAGACTGTCGCTGACCTTGGCCGGGTCCACGCTATCCTCAGCCCGCGCCGCCGGGGCGCAGGCCATCATCATGGCAACAAGTGCCAATCCAGCTAAACGTCGCATTTTTCCTGTCCCCACTTCAAAAGTTATTGCAGTTGGCTAAGGCGCCGCTGTGCATCGGCCGAGCCGAATTGGGCAGCCCGCTGGTACCATATGCGCGCCAGCACCGGATCGGTGTTGATGTTGCGGGTATCCTGCGATCCAAGCACCGCCGGATCGTAGGTCTGCGCCAGCATCAGCGCGGCGCTCGCCTCTTGCGCATCCGCTGCCCGTTCGAGCAACAGACGGGCGGACGGAATATCACCGGTCGCAAGCATGCTCTTCGCCCGTGACATCAGTGTGGCGAGTTCGTCGGCGCCGATCTTTCTTGCCGGCGGAGCAACGTCCGCAGGCGGATTCGCCGGCGGAGCGACGTTCGCCTGCGGAGCAGCGACGGCGGGTTGGCGGATTTCCGCCGGGGCCAGACTCTGGTGTGCCGATTTGATCGCGAGTGCAATTTCGTCACGCGTCGGCATGTCTTTTGGCGCCGTCGTCGAGGCCTGAACGCTGGCGGCCGGTTGAACGGCCGGCGCCGACGGAACGGGGGACGGTCGAACGTCCGACATGCCGATCAGGGAAGCCGTTGCGTTCGCGAATACCGGGAATGGATTCTTGACCGACAGGACTGCGTAACAGGTCACCGCCGCCGCGAGCAGCGCGATGCTGGTCCTGATAGGACGCCGCCTGATGACCCCTCTGTTCCGCGCGCTCCCGAACGCCGGTTTGGGATAATCGGAGGAATCATAGTCAGATAGGAAGAGCGGGACGGAATCGTCCGAGGGATAATCTTCCCTGCTTACGACCGATCGGTTCGAACGAAAAGACCTAGGCTGCGAACCGAACTCGTCTAAATCAACCGGTCTGTCAAATGGTCTGTCATAGTGTTCACCGCTCGAGGTGAACCTGGTCTCCTGCGCCATGGTGGAGCCTCCCGCATTTACGCAACTTCGGGCATTCCTAGCTTTCCGTTTCTTGATGTTTCCGTCAGCCTAGCGCCCACTAGTGGAACAAGTGACTCTCATTTCGAATCAGTCCAAAAAGCGACAATCGTTGGCGCGATTTGGGTGATATTTTGATTTTATTGCGGCACGACGGTGCCGCCGTCCGGTCAGGCTGCATGAGTGTCCCAGAACGGCACATCTCGCAGCAATTCTGCTGGATGAGCCCGGTCAGGGATGCAGGATCACTTTCCCCATCGCCTTGCGGCCCGCGAGCACCTTCAACGCATCGGCAGTTTGCGCCAGCGGGAAGGTGCGGTCAACATGCGAGGAGATCTTTCCCTCCGCGGTCCACTTCACGAGCTTTTCCAGATTGGCGCGGTTCTTGTCGGGATTGAGCCGCGCCCACGCGCCCCAGAACACGCCGCGAATATCGCAGCCCTTCAGTAGCGCGAGATTGAGCGGCATTTTCGGAATGTCGCCCGCGGCAAACCCGATCACCAGAAAGCGGCCTTCCCATGCGATCGAACGCAGTGCGGCCTCGGCATAGCTGCCGCCGACGGGGTCAAAAATAATGTCGACCCCCTTGCCGCCGGTAAGCCGGCGCAATCCTTCCTTGAGATCTTCCGTGGCGTAGTTCAGGCCGAGTTCGGCGCCGTGGGCTTTGGCGAATTCGAGTTTTTCGTCGGACGACGCGCAGGCGATTACCTTCAGCCCGAGATGCTTGCCAAGCTCGCATGCCGCCAGGCCCGTGCCGCCGGCGGCGCCCAGCACGGCCATGGTTTCGCCGGGCTTGAGGCTCGCGCGATCTTCGAGCGCGTGCAGCGCGGTGCCGTAGATGATGATGATTCCGGCAGCGCGATCGAAATCCAGATTGTCGGGAATCTTGACGATCGAATTCGCCGGCAGCGCGATCTTTTCCCGCGCGCCGTTGTAGCCGCATGAGGCCACGACGCGGTCGCCAACCCCAAGATCGGTCACCCCTGCGCCGATACTTTCGACCACGCCTGCGACTTCCGCGGCCGGCGAAAACGGGAACGGCGGCTTGATCTGGTATTTGCCCTGGATCATCAGGAGGTCGAAGAAATTCAGTGCGGCGGATTTGATCGCGATCACCGCCTCGCCGGGGCCGGCCACCGGATCGGGCACTTCCGTCAGCACGAGATCGTCGGGGCCGCAATATTGCGAGCAGAGAATGGCTTTCATGAGCACACCTGAGTTTCGAACGCGCAAGCAACGCGGTACGCTTCATGCCGGATTTGAAGCCGGGCCACAATAGAAGGCATTCATTCCGGGGCGCGCGAACCCGGAATCTCGCGGGAGGATCGGCTCACCACGCCTGGATTCCGGATCCAGTGCTGCGCACCGGCCCGGAATGACGGCCCTGCAAATGAGATGAGGAACAGACCATGTTCGAAAAGAATCTACTCGAGGGAAAGCGGATATTGGTCACCGGCGGCGGGTCGGGGCTCGGCGCGGCGATGGGGCGCCGCTTCGTCGAGCTTGGCGCCCGACTGGTCATCTGCGGCCGGCGGCTTGAGCTGCTCGAGGCGACGGCGATCCGGATCCGCGATGATCTCGGCGGCGAGGTCGAGGCGATCAGGTGCGACATTCGCGATGGCGCCGGCGTCGACGCCATGATGGACGCGATCTGGCGCAAGGCGCCGCTCGACATCCTCGTCAACAATGCCGCCGCGACGTTCATCGCGCAGACCGAGAAATTGTCGTTTCGCGCCGCGGATGCCGTTCTCGCGCCAACGCTGCATGGCGCGATGTACTGCACGCTCGCCGCCGGCAAGCGCTGGATCGAGGCGGGGCACAGGGGCGTGGTGCTGAGCATCCTCTCTACCTCGACAATTACCGGCCGCGCCTTCACGGTGCCGTCAGCCATGGCGAAATCAGCCGTGCTCGCGATGACAAAGAGTCTCGCTGTGGAGTGGGGACCAAAGGGCATCCGCACGGTGGCAATCGCGCCCGGCGCGTTTCCGACCGAAGGTGCAACGGGTCAGCTCCGGCCCGAAGGCCGCGAGGAGAACTGGGCCGCGAAAAATCCGCTTCTGCGCGTCGGCGAATACGGCGAGCTTGCAAATCTCGCGAGTTTCCTGGTTTCCGATTCCGCCGGCTATATCAATGGCGAGATGGTGGTGCAGGACGGTGGCGCGCATTTGCGCAGTTCCGGCGCCGAGGATCTGCTGCAATGGACTGACGCGCAGTGGGAGAAGCAGCGGATGACGCGGTCGAAAGACCGGGCATGAATGGCGCGCCGGAGGCCCGACGCTTCCGTTCGGGGGACGGTGACCAGCTTCCCAATCAGACATTTCCCGGCTATCCATCGGTCCCGTGACCATGCGGTGCCGAGCCATCTTCCAGTCACAATGATAAGGGACGAGATTTGGCGATGTCCGTGCGGCGAATGCTGACAGCTCTGGTGGCGATTGCGCTCGTGTGCGGGGTTGCGGGCCTTGCGCAGGCGCAGAGCGCTTCGCCGAAAGGCGCGGCCAAGCCAGCGGCGGCCAAGCCGGAAGCTGCCGTCGCGGGGAGCGCCGAGCCGACGTTGATCGGCCAGTTCGGCACCTGGGGCGCCTACACCGCGACGCCGAACGGAAAGAAGGTATGCTTTGCGCTGGCGAAACCTTCTTCGTCGAAAACCAACCCGCCGAATCGTCCGCGCGACCCGGCCTACGCGTTCGTCTCCACGCGTCCGGCTGAAAAGGTCGTCAACGAAGTCTCGATCATGATCGGCTATACGCTGAAACCGGGCGCGGAATCGACGATCGAGGTCGGTGGTGCCTCCTACGCGATGTATACCCAGGGCGATGGCCTCTGGATCAAGAACGCCGCCGAGGAAGAGCGGATGGTGGATGCCATGCGCAAGGCTGCCGACGCCACGGTCAAGGGCGTGTCGGCGAAGGGGACCGAGACCACCGACGTCTTCTCGCTGAAGGGGCTGTCCCAGGCGCTCGACAGGCTGGCGCAGGATTGCCGGCGCTAGGCGGATTTCAGCGTCAAAGCGCAGTTGTCCGAGGGCCGCAGAAGGCCTATTTGATGGTTATCTCTCCTCATGGTGAGGAGGCGCGCTTGCGCCGTTTCGAGCCATGAGGCCCCGCTCTCATCCTTCGAGACGCGGCGAAGACGCCGCTGCTCAGGATGAGGGAGAAATCTCCCAGACCATGGAACAATGACCGCAGTTTCAACCAATAGCGTGCTGGACTCATCGACTGCATCCGCACCCGCGGGCATGAACGCGCCGCTGGAAAAGGTCGCGCTGGAATCCTACGTGCCGCCGGCAAAGCCTTCGCTGGTCGGTCTGTCGCGCGCCGAGATCGCCGAGCGGTTAGGGGCCATCGGCGTCGCGCCCGCGCAGCGCAAGATGCGCGTTCAGCAGCTCTGGCACTGGATCTATGTCCGCGGCGCGCAGGCGTTCGACGAGATGACGAGCATTTCCAAGGAAATGCGCAGTCAACTCGAACAGCATTTCACCGTCGCGCGCCCGGAAGTGGTCGCCGAGCAGATTTCCAGCGACGGCACCCGCAAATGGCTGTTGCGCCTTCCAAGCGGCGACAAGCTCGAAAAGGCGCATGAAGTCGAGTGTGTCTATATTCCGGAGACCGATCGCGGCACGCTGTGCGTTTCATCGCAGGTTGGCTGCACGCTGAATTGCTCGTTCTGCCACACCGGCACGCAGCGGCTGGTGCGCAACCTCACCGCCGGCGAAATCGTCGGCCAGATCATGGTGGCGCGCGATCGTCTCAATGACTGGGCAGACCGCGACACGCCGACCGGCGGCCGCCTCGTCACCAATGTGGTGATGATGGGCATGGGCGAACCCTTGTATAATTTCGACGCGGTGCGCGATGCGCTCCTGATCGTGTCGGACAATGAGGGCATCGGCATCTCGCGCCGCCGTATCACGCTGTCGACGTCGGGCGTGGTGCCGAACATCATCCGCACCGGCGAAGAGATCGGCGTCATGCTGGCGATCTCGCTGCATGCGGTGCGCGACGAATTGCGCAACGAGCTGGTGCCGTTGAACCGCAAATATCCGATTGCGGAATTGCTGCAGGCCTGCCGCGATTATCCCGGGTCCTCCAATGCGCGGCGCATCACTTTCGAATATGTCATGCTCAAGGGCGTCAACGATTCGCTCGATGATGCCAAATTGCTGGTGAAGTTGTTGAAGGGGATCCCGGCCAAGATCAATCTCATTCCGTTCAATCCGTGGCCGGGCACCGCCTACCAGTGCTCGGACTGGGAACAGATCGAGAAATTCTCCGAATATATTTTCAACGCCGGCTACTCCTCGCCGGTGCGCACGCCGCGCGGCCGCGACATCCTGGCCGCCTGCGGGCAGTTGAAATCGGAGACCGAGAAACTGTCGGTGCGCGAGCGGCAGGCGCTGCGCGCCATGGCGATGACGGATTGATGCGCAAAGCTTGTTGCGGCCGGCATGCCCGGCCATGACGGGGGAAAATCGGTGTTGGTGGGTTTGGTCTGATGGCATTGATCGGTCGCCTCTTCGTGGTTCTCCTCGCCTTCCTCGCAGCCTGTCTGGTGGCGGGGATGACCGTGGTCGGCGCGATCATGTTTCCCGAATTCAGCGATCTCGGCGCCGGTCCGGTCGATCCCGGCGCGTTTGACGTCTTGATCGGTCTTGGCTTCATCTTTGTCAGCGGCTTTGCGCTGTTGCCGGCGATGGTCGTGGTCGCGATCACCGAGGCCTTCTATATTCGCGGCGCGCTGACCTATGCGGTCGGCGGCGGCGTCGTCGGCCTCGCCTGCTATCTTGGCCTCGTGCCGTTCCATCCCGAGACGCTGACGTTCGAGGGCATCGTGCGGCGCCATCTGGAAATCATGACAGGTGCCGGCATCGTCGCCGGCGTGGTCTACTGGATGATTGCCGGCCGCAACGCCGGCGCCTGGCGCGAGCCGCCGCCGCCACCACTGATGCCGCCGCCGCTGCCGTCGCAAACGCCTTCGCCGCCGGCGGCATGAACCAGCGATTGGCAAAGCCTTTTCATCCCGCACCCCCTCGGCTAAACCCCGCGCCATGAACCGGACCGGATTGATCATCGCGCTCACGCTGGCGCTTGCCGTCGGATTGCTGTTCGGGATCTATCCCGAGCTCGATCTGAAGCTCGCCGCGTGGTTCTACGATGCGCCAAGCGGAACCTTTCCGCTCAAACTCAACGCGCTGGCGGCGATCGCGCGCGACGGCGCAATGTGGATCGCGTGGGGCCTGGCGCTGCCGGCCATCGTCGCGTTGCTCGTGAAGCTGGCGCGGCCGGACCGGCCGCTCCTGATGTCAGGGCGGGCGATCGTCTTCCTGCTCACCACCCTCGCGCTTTCCGCCGGCGTTCTCACCAACCTCACCTTCAAGAGCTATTGGGGCCGGCCGCGCCCCGTGACGGTGACGCAATTCAACGGATCGGAGCCATTCGTGGCGTGGTGGGATCCGCGTGGAAGCTGCGGGCGCAACTGCTCGTTCTTCTCCGGCGAGGGCGCGACCGCTTTCTGGACCTATGCGCCTGCGGCGCTGACGCCGCCGGCGTGGCGGCCGCTGGCCTATGCCGCCGCGACGGCGTTCGGCGTCATGACCAGCCTGCTCAGGATGGCGTTCGGCGGGCATTTCTTTACCGACGTCGCCGCCGCCGGACTGGTGACGTTTCTGGTGGTCTGGCTGGCGCATGGTTATATCTACCGCTGGCCGTCGACCCGGCTCACCGACGCGGGCATCGATGCCGCGCTGACGCGGCTGGGCACTCGTTTCCGTAAGCCGGGGTAATTCGACTTCCGGTCGGTTCGACCGCCATCCGCTATTAAACGCGTGCCGACGGCCGCGAAATTTGATATTCGCGCACTCAATTCGCAAGAAACTTCAGCAATTACGACCGATTGGAAGCTCCATGAGTACGATCTTGAAAGGCCTGCCCAAAGGGGAAAAAGTCGGCATTGCTTTCTCGGGCGGTCTCGACACCAGCGCGGCGCTCCTGTGGATGAAACAGAAAGGCGCCCGCGTCTTCGCCTATACCGCCAATCTCGGCCAACCCGACGAGGCCGACTACGACGAGATCCCGCGCAAGGCGCTGGGCCTGGGCTCCGAAAAAGCCCGACTCGTGGATTGCCGCACGCAATTGGTCCACGAAGGTATCGCCGCGATCCAGTCCGGCGCTTTCCACATCAGTACCGGCGGCGCGACGTATTTCAACACCACCCCCCTCGGTCGCGCTGTGACCGGCACGATGCTGGTCGCGGCCATGAAGGAGGACGGCGTCAACATCTGGGGTGACGGTTCCACGTTCAAGGGCAACGATATCGAGCGGTTCTACCGCTATGGCCTGCTGACCAATCCGAGCCTCAAAATTTACAAGCCCTGGCTCGACCAGCAGTTCATCGACGAATTGGGCGGCCGTGCGGAAATGTCGGCGTACCTCGCCGCCAAGGGCTTCGACTACAAGATGAGCGCCGAGAAGGCCTATTCGACCGACAGCAATATTCTCGGCGCGACCCACGAGGCCAAGGATCTTGAGCGCCTGGATAGCGGCATCAGAATCGTCACCCCCATCATGGGAGTGCCGTTTTGGCGCGACGACTGTGCCGTCAAGGCCGAAACGGTCACCGTGCGTTTTGTGGAGGGGCAGCCCGTCGCGCTGAACGGCCGGAAATTCGCCGATCCCGTCGCGCTGTTTCTCGAGGCCAACGCCATCGGCGGTCGACATGGCCTTGGCATGAGCGACCAGATCGAGAACCGGATCATCGAGGCAAAGAGCCGCGGCATTTACGAAGCTCCCGCCATGGCGCTGCTGCACATCGCCTACGAGCGCTTGATCACCGGCATCCACAACGAAGACACCATTGAGCAATACCGGATCAGCGGCATGCGCCTTGGCCGCTTGCTCTACCAGGGGCGCTGGTTCGATTCTCAGGCTCTTATGCTGCGCGAAACCGCCCAGCGCTGGGTGGCCCGCGCGGTCACCGGGGAGGTCACGCTCGAGCTGCGGCGCGGCAACGACTACTCCATCCTGAACACCGAGAGCCCCAACCTGACCTATCAGCCGGAGCGGCTGAGCATGGAGAAGGTGGACGATGCGGCGTTCACGCCGGCGGACCGTATCGGCCAGCTGACAATGCGCAACCTCGACATCACCGACACCCGCGCCAAGCTCAATCTCTACGCAGAGACAGGCCTGCTATCGACCGGGGACAGCTCCCACATCTTCAAACTCGATACCGACAAGGACTGAGAACAGCCCGGACGCGCCCTGCTACCGTCGCGGGAACGATCCGGGAGAGAAAACAAAAATGGCCGGGATCGCTCCCGGCCATTTTCTTTTTCGATCTCGCTCTTGCCTCACCGCGGCGGGGCGATGCCCGGGGGTGGAGGCGGCAGCGACGCCACGCCGCCGTTGAGCAAGGGCGTGATGCGGCGGACGGTGACGCGCCGGTTGATGCGGCTCGGCCCGTCGGTCTGCTCTTTCAGATATTGCGCGCCGTAGCCCTGCGAGGTCAGGTTTTCCGCGGGCACCCCGAACTGCTGGGTCAGCAGCGCGGCCGCCGAATTCAGCACGCCGGTCCGACAGCGAGAGATTGTCGACGGGGTTGCCCACCGCGTCGGTGTGACCCTCGATCAGGAACACCTCGCGCGGGTTGCGCGCGATTGCCCGATTGAGCCCTTCCGCGATCACCTGCAGCCGCACCGCCTGATCGGGCGGAATATCCCACGATCCGGTTTCGAAGGTGATGGTGTTGAGATCGATGCTCGGCATCAGCTGGCGCACCGACGGGCTGTAGCGGATCTCGTCGAGCGAATAACGCCGCTCGATCCGGTCCACCGGCGGCGCCTCCATCGTTTCGTAGATCAGGTCTGGCGGCGCATCGTCGGCTTCCACGATGTAGCGGTCGTACGGAATCCGGATCATCGGCGGCGGCAGGTCGACATAGAACCCGCCGACATCGCGGGGATCGCGGTAGCTGTTGTCGATGATGATGATCTCGCGGCCCTCCCGATCCCGGCGAATCCGGCGCAGCAACTGTCCGTCCCGGCCGACGACAGTGATGATCTCCGAGCCATCGGGACGAATCACGATGGTACGGGTCTCGCCGCCGACCTGCTGGGTCTGGATATCGCGTGCACCGAAACGGAATCGGTCCTCTTCGTTGTGGCGAATGAACGATTGACCGCTGGGATCGACCACGATGACCCGGCCGGGTTCGGTGAAGACCCTGCGTCCGCCCTGATCGCTCTCCTGGCGGGCGCCACGGAAATCCTCCATGCGGCGCGGTCCCTGCGGCGCCGCGCCGGGCGCAATCGGGGTCATGGCCTGGGCCGGCGGTGGTGGTGCCGGAATCGGCGCGGTAACCGTCGGCGGCGCATGACGCACCAACGGCGCGGCTCCGGGCGGCAGCGCGGTCTGCCCGCCACCGGACGCGGCTGGAGCTGCGCCCGAAGGAGGGGTAACCGGGAGCGGCCCGGCGTGTGGCGGTGGCGCGCCCGCGCCCGATGGGGGCGTAACCGGAGCTGCGCCTGGCGCGGGGGGAGCCGGCGGTGGTCCGGTGCGTGGCGGCGGCGGCGGCGGGTGTGCCCGCGCCCGCAGGCGGCGACGGAAGCGGCGTCATTTTTTGCCGCTCTCTCTCCCGCTCCAACTCCCTTTCCCGCTCCTGCTGAATGGCAGGCGCGGCCGGAGGCTTCGGTGGCACAGGCAGTGGCGCTGCAGCCGGGGGAGCAGGCGGAGCGGGATGTGGTAGCGGGCCCGCCGGAGGCGGAGGAACGTGCGGAGGGGGCGCTACAGCAGGCGGCGGAACATGCGGCGGCGCTGCAGCAGGAGGAGGTGGTGGTGCGGGGTGCGGCGGTGGCGGAGCAACGGGCCGCGCGGGTGGAGGCGGAGGCGGAGGTGGAGGCGGTGCGGCGGTCGGAGGCGCCTGGCGCACCGGGGGCACTGCCTTCGGCGGTGCCTTGGGTGGCTGCTTGGGCTTTCCATCGGGACCCAGCTCCTCCCTGGCCTGCGCCACGACCAGCGGCGCGGTCTGCGCGTGCGATGGAGCAGCGGCCAGATGCATCGCCGTGAGGGCCGTCGTGGCAAGCAGCAGGAGTTGAAGTTTTGTCATGATGATTTGGGTCCCGGAAAAGTCATGGCGACAAGGTTTCGCAACAAGGTCTGTCAACGAACGCTGGCAATCAACGAACAAGCCTTAGGCCGGATTGTGGCATCCTCCAAACGAGAACTCGTATTTATTTCCGGCAACGCGGAGTCCGGATGCGCCTTTGTTCATTGCGCATTCAGACGATCATCCCAAATGGCGGTCTCGCATTTTCCGCTGCGGCCATTCGCGGCACCCTGGACCGGAGTCCGGCCCGGATGCCGCGAAGTCGATATTTCAAGTCAATCTTTCAAGTCGAAGCCCGTCCGGTTCTTGCATGGGCGGTGGTACCTCGGGCCGAGGGCTCCCGGGCGGTTTTTTCGGCGGCGGCTCCGCCGGCTGTCCCGGCTTGATCGGCGGATCCTCTTGCGGATCGATCGGCATGTTGCGCGTTCCGGAAATTGAGTCCGGCATCAACGGCGCCGATACGGCAATGTTCCCAGGCTTTGAGCATCGATCGTGCCGCTGTCAGAGCAGATTGGTTTCACTCCGGCGCGTGGCAGACCGCCTCGATGTTGTGGCCGTCCGGATCGAGCACGAACGCGCCGTAATAATTCGGATGATAATGCGCGCGGATGCCGGGCGCGCCGTTATCGCGTCCACCCGCCCCGATCGCCGCTCTGTAGAAAGCGTCAACGGTGGCGCGATCCTTCGCAACGATTGCGACATGCAGCGGCTTGTTCAATCCGCCTTCGCCGCCGATCCAGAAATCCGGTTTGCCATTGGCGCCGAAGCCGGCCGCGGGGTCGTGGCCGGTCTGCTCCTGCGTCACTTCCATGACGAGACCGTAGCCGAGCGGCGCCAGCGCCTTTGCATAGAAGGCCCTGGCGCGCGGATAGTCGGAAACCGGAAAGCCGATGTGGTCGATCATCAAAATCTCCCGTGGCTCGAGGAGTGTTTTTCCCAACGCCGCCAAACGCAGGCGGAAGTTCAGCCGCGCACCAGCATCGTGTTGCTGCGGGTCCTGCCGGTCTCGGCATAGCCGTGCGCGCGCATGTCGGCAATGCAGTCCTGCAGCCATTCGTTTCGCGACAGATGTTCGATCACCACCGCGCGTGGCCACAGGCTTTGCGGCGCCTCGTTGAAGAAGCCGGTCAGAACGCGATCCTCAAATCCCTCGACGTCGATCTTCAGGGCATCGACGTGATTCGCCCCGGCGTCGTCGAGAATGCGTTGCAGCCGCAACGAAGGCACCCTGATGGCATTGCCCGGGCGTTCGCCCGACACGATGTGGCTGGCGCCGAGATTGTCGCCGTCGGTCTCGATCATCAGCTCGCCGTCGGAAGGGCCGGCGGCGGCGGCCACCAGACGAACTTGCGTGAAGCCGGAGGCGGCGCGGTTGAACGCCAGCCGGGCATGCGTGACCGGATGCGGTTCGATCGCGATCACCGTTCCGGTTGGGCCGACGTGCCGCGCCAGAACCATGGCGTAGGTGCCGACATTGGCGCCGACATCGACGAACACGCCGCCAATAGGCGTGCGTCCCCGCAGAAAATCCAGCTCCTCGAGATTGTAGTCAGGATTGAACAGGGCGCCGCGCTCGGTGGCGCTGGCCTGGTGATAGAACCGGAACGACGCGCCCTGATAGCGCACGTCTAGCGGTCCCGCGCGCAGCCGGTTGATCAGCCGCGACAGCATCGGGCGGAACGCGCCGCGCTTGAGCCGCGAGCGATGCGCGAGCGCGATGATCGCCGCCTGCGCGCGCGTCGGCGCGAAAGCACCGAAAGGCGGCGACGCCGGGTCGTTGGCGGGCGCCATGCCCGGGGGAAGGCTTGATGAAGTCACGGATGTTCTCGCCGAAGAATGCAACGCCTACATAGCCGACTTTTGCCGGTGGCTCCAACGACAGACACGATGATCGGGATTCCGCCACGAGCCGTGGCCGCTCTTCACGGAGCTACGTCTGGGATCTCGCCCTGAGACGCTGCGCGCAAACACTCCCATTGAAGCCAAGCGTCGTCGACGGGGCGCCGGTGCCGTTCTGGTCCTCGGCGACAACCTGGGTGATGATCCCCTCTGGCGATGCTGTGACGCTCAGCTTGCAAAGCCGCGGGTCATCGGACATGTAACCGGGGGTGTGCCCGTCTCCGTAGAGGCCTGCTTGGCCTGTATCGGTCTTCCGGTCATCAGCCATATCCGTTACAGCATCAAGTTCCCAGACATACGAGGTCTGGCCGTTGTCCATTTTCTTGCGGCTGACGGGCTTGCCAAACTGCGGAACGAGAAGCCCGACATTTTTCCCGACGAATTGATCGCCAAGCCGCGATGTCGACGCCACTTCCTGCAGCGGCGCCGCGCAGCCGCCCAAGGCGGCGCATAGCGCGGCGATTTCCAAAAAACGCATTTTGCTTGTCCCTGGACGGGCGGATAGTTTCTCAATCGAAAGGCGGGAGCAAGGGAATTTTGGGGCATCGCCGCGCGCGGCGCGCGGCTGGCCTCGTGAGTTCCGGCCTTAGATCTGCCGCTCGACCATCTTCAGCTTCAGTTCCGCGATCGCCTCGGCGGGATTGAGGCCCTTCGGGCAGGCCTTGGTGCAGTTCAGGATGGTGTGGCAGCGATACAGCCGGAACGGGTCCTCGAGATTGTCGAGCCGCTCGCCGGTGGCCTCGTCGCGGCTATCGGTGACCCATCGGTTGGCCTGCAGCAATGCGGCCGGGCCGAGATAACGCTCGCTGTTCCACCAGTAGCTCGGGCACGAGGTCGAGCAGCAGGCGCAGAGAATGCATTCGTAAAGACCGTCGAGCTTTTCGCGCTCTTCATGGCTCTGCCGCCATTCCTTTTGCGGCGTCGGCGTTGTGGTCTTCAGCCACGGTTCGATCGAGGCATATTGCGCGTAGAAATTGGTCAGGTCGGGCACCAGATCCTTGATGACGGGTTGATGCGGCAGCGGATTGATCTTCACCGCGCCATCCTTCACGTCGTGCATCGACTTGGTGCAGGCGAGCGTGTTCTGGCCGTCGATGTTCATGGAGCAGGAACCGCAGACGCCCTCGCGGCAGGAGCGGCGGAATGTCAGCGTTGGGTCGACGTGGTTCTTGATCCAGATCAGCGCGTCCAGAACCATCGGGCCGCAATCGCCGGTGTCCACGTGATAGGTGTCGATGCTGGGGTTCTTGCCGTCGTCCGGGTTCCAGCGATAGACCTTGAATTCGCGCGTCTGCGTTGCGCCCGCCGGTTTCGGCCAGACCTTGCCGCCGGAGATCTTCGAATTCTTGGGCAGTGCGAATTCAACCATCGGGTCACGCCTTCGCTGTGGTCTCTTTAATATTGTCTCAAGGTATTGTCTCAAGCACGAAACCGGTTCCCGCTTTGCGCGAACGCGGTCCTGCCGGTCCGGATCATGCCTAGTATACCCGTGCCTTCGGCGGGATGTATTGAACGTCGTTGGTCATGGTGTAGTCGTGCACCGGGCGGTAGTCGATCGACGTGCTGCCGCCCTCGTCGATCCACGCCAAGGTGTGTTTCATCCAGTTCTTGTCGTCGCGGTCGGGGAAATCCTCGCGCGCATGGGCACCGCGGCTTTCGGTGCGGTTCGCCGCCGAGTCCATCGTTACCACGGCCTGCACGATCAGATTGTCGAATTCAAGCGTCTCGACCAGATCGGAATTCCAGATCAGCGAGCGGTCGGCCACAGAGACGTCACCGATGCCAGCATGCACCTTGTGAATCAGGTTGTGCCCTTCGTTCAGCACCTCGCCGGTGCGGAACACCGCGCAATTGTTCTGCATTACAAGTTGCATGCTGTCGCGCAGCTTCGCGGTCGACGTGCCGCCGGAGGCATAGCGGTAACGATCGAGCCGGCCGAGCGCCCTGTCGGCCGAATCCGCCGGCAGGTCCGGCTGCTTGCCGTTCGGCGTGAGTTTTTCCGCACAGCGCAGCGCCGCGGCGCGGCCGAACACCACGAGATCGATCAGCGAATTGGAGCCGAGACGGTTGGCGCCATGCACCGAAACGCAGGCGGCTTCGCCAACCGCCATCAGGCCCGGCACCACGAAGTTGTCGTCGCCGTTCTTCTTGGTCAGCGCTTCGCCGTGGAAGTTGGTCGGAATCCCGCCCATGTTGTAATGCGCCGTCGGCACGATCGGGATTGGCTCGCGCGTCACGTCGACATTGGCAAATATCTTCGCCGACTCGGAAATGCCCGGCAGGCGTTCGTGCAGCACCTTGGGATCGAGGTGGTCGAGGTGCAGGAAGATATGGTCTTTCTTCTTGCCGACGCCGCGCCCTTCGCGGATTTCGATGGTCATCGCCCGCGACACCACGTCGCGCGATGCGAGATCCTTGGCCGAAGGAGCATAACGCTCCATGAACCGTTCGCCTTCCGAGTTGACGAGATAGCCGCCCTCGCCCCGCGCGCCTTCGGTGACGAGACAGCCCGCGCCGTAAATTCCGGTCGGGTGGAATTGCACGAATTCCATGTCCTGCAGCGGTAGGCCGGCGCGCAGCGCCATCGCGCTGCCATCACCGGTTTGAGTGTGGGCGCCGGTGCAGGAATGGTAGATGCGCCCGTAGCCGCCGGTGGCGAGAATGGTGGTTTGCGCGCGGAAACGATGCAGCGTGCCGTCGTCGAGTTTCAACGCAATCACGCCGCGGCAGGTGCCCTGATCGTCCATGATCAGGTCGATGGCGAAGTATTCGATGTAGAATTCCGCAGAGTGGCGCAACGCCTGGCCGTACATGGTATGCAGCATGGCATGGCCGGTGCGGTCGGCGGCGGCGCATGTGCGCTGCGCCTGGCCCTTGCCGTAGTCCACCGTCATGCCGCCGAACGGCCGTTGATAGATCTTGCCGTCCTCGGTGCGCGAGAACGGCACGCCCCAGTGCTCGAGTTCGTAGACCGCCTCCGGCGCCTGGCGCACCATGTATTCGATCGAATCCTGATCGCCCAGCCAGTCCGACCCCTTGACGGTGTCGTACATATGCCAGCGCCAGTCGTCCGGATGCATGTTGCCGAGCGACGCGGAGATGCCGCCCTGCGCCGCCACCGTATGCGAACGGGTCGGAAATACCTTGGTGATGCAGGCGGTGCGCAGTCCGGCTTCGCTGCAGCCGACCACCGCGCGCAGGCCGGCGCCACCGGCGCCGACGACCACGACGTCGTAAGTGTGGTCTTCAATCGGATAGGCGCGGCCATTGGTGGCGGGGCCACCATTACCATTCGCGGCGCTGCCGTTTCCGCCTACGGCCATGGGTTACACTCCGGATGACAGTTTGAGGATGGCGTAGATTGAGGCCAGCGCTACCGCAATCGAGAAAAAATTGTTCGCCATGATGGCGACAAGCTTCAGCGTCTCGTGGTGCACATAGTCCTCGATCACCACCTGCATGCCGATCTTCATGTGCCAGCTGCTGGCGACGATGAACAGCAGCAGGATAATCGCGACCAGCGGGGAGCCGAGAATTTGCGCGGCGCCGGCCTGGTTGCGGCCGAGCAGCATCATCACCACCACGATGACGGGCACCATCAGCAGCACCATGGCGACCGCGGTTAGGCGCTGGCGCCAGAAGTCCGACGTGCCCGAATGCGAGGCGCCGAGATTGCGTACACGTCCAAGCGGCGTGCGCATCGACTTCGCCGCCTGAGTATTCGGCGCGCTCATCGTCCGCCCCCGATCGCGTAGGCGGCGATCCAGAGCAGCACCGTTAGCGAAACGCCGCCGATCAGCGCTCCCCAGGTGAGGGTTTCGCGCTCGCTCGCCTTGAAGCCGTAGCCCAGATCCCAGACGAAATGCCGGATGCCGCTGAAAAGATGATGCAGCAGCGCCCACGTATAGCCGAACACGATCAGGCGGCCGAGGAAGCTGGAGGTGAAGGCCTGCACGTGGGAATAGGCGGTCGGCCCCGACGCGGCGGCGATCAGCCACCACGCCAGCAGCAAGGTTCCAAAATACAGGCCGACGCCGGTTAAGCGGTGGACGATGGACAGCGCCATCGTCAGGGTCCAGCGGTAGGTCTGCAGGTGTGGTGAAAGCGGTCTTTCGATCCTGGCTGTCATCGGCGGCTTTGACGGTTTGTGGGCCTCCACAGGGGCCCTTCGGGGATCGCGGTAGGCGGATTCTATTTACGAAGTCGAAACAGTCAGCGCAATGACGAAATCCGCCGTCAGCGAACCGATGTTCATAGCTTCAGATGAGCCCTGCAATACCGGGGATTGACAGGGTTCCGGCGCGCTGCTGGCTGGTATACCTGAAGCACGATTCATGAACGCGACGTTCAATTCGCGAGCGAAGAAGGAAAAATGGGGATGGCAATCGCTGGGCTTGATGTCTCCGGACTTCTCCAACTCGCGCTTCTGCTGCTGGTAGTAGGCGCGCTGTCCGGATTTCTTGCAGGCCTGTTCGGCATCGGCGGCGGCGCAATTCTGGTCCCGGTGTTTTACGAATGCTTTCGGTTGGCCGGCGTGCCGCTCGATGTGCGGATGCCGCTGTGCGTCGGCACCTCACTCGCCATCATTATTCCGACCTCGATCCGCTCCTTCCGCGCCCATCAAGCGCGCGGCGCGGTGGATCTGGAGGTCGTGCGCGCGTGGTGGCTGCCGGTCCTGGTCGGCGTCCTCGCCGGCAGCGTGATTGCGCGCTACGCGCCGGAGCGGCTGTTCAAGATCGTGTTCGTGTTGGTGGCCTGGTCGGCCGCGACGCGGCTGCTGCTGTCGCGCCAGGACTGGAAGTTCGGTGACGACCTCCCGCAAGGGCCGTTGATGAGAGCTTACGGGTTCTGCGTCGGGCTGCTCGCGACCTTGATGGGCGTCGGCGGCGGGCTGTTCGCCAATTTGCTGATGACGTTCTACGGCAGGCCGATTCATCAGGGGGTCGCGACCTCGTCGGCGCTAGCGGTACTGGTCTCGATTCCCGGCGCGCTCGGCTACGCCTATGCCGGCTGGCCGGTGGCGGCTCACTATCCCGATGTGCTGGCGCTGCAATCGCCATTTGCGATCGGCTATGTCTCCTTGATCGGCGCGGTGCTGGTGATGCCGACCAGCCTGCTCACCGCGCCGCTCGGCGTGCGAGTGGCCCACGCGATGTCGAAGACCACGCTGGAGCGTGCCTATGGCAGCTATCTCTTCATCGTAGGCGCGCGGTTTGTGGTCAGTTTGCTGTATGGACAGTAGCAACCCCGCAAATTATCGATTCGTCCCGCTATTGTAGCATTCCGGCGGGGCAGATGCGCTGCAGTGCGCCAACGCGCCCCCTCACTTCGCCTTCGCGTAAATATCCGAATAGGTATCGCGCAAAATATTCTTCTGCACCTTGCCCATGGTATTGCGCGGCAGTTCGTCGACGACGATCACCCGTTTCGGCATCTTGAACTTGGCCAACCTTCCGTCCAGCGCCTTCAGCACGGAAGCCTCATCGACCTTGGCGCCCTTGTCGCAGACCAGGACGGCGGTGACGCCTTCGCCGAAATCGGCGTGCGGCACGCCGATCACCGCCGATTCGATCACGCCGGGCATGGCGTCGATCTCGCTCTCGATTTCCTTGGGGTACACGTTGAAGCCGCCCGAGATCACGAGATCCTTGCCGCGGCCGAGAATATGCACATAGCCCTTGGCGTCGATCTTGCCGAGATCGCCGGTGATGAAAAAGCCGTCGTCGCGGAATTCGGACTTGGTCTTTTCCGGCATCCGCCAGTAACCCTTGAAGACGTTCGGGCCCTTGACCTCGATCATGCCGATCGCTTCGCGCGCGAGTTCCCTTCCGGTTTCCGGGTCGGTGACGCGCACCGAGACGCCGGGCAGCGGATGGCCGACCGCGCCGGCGACGCGCTCGCCGTCATAAGGGTTGGACGTGTTCATGTTGGTCTCGGTCATGCCGTAGCGTTCGAGCACGGCGTGACCGGTCCGGGCAAACCATTCGCGATGGGTATCGGCGAGCAGCGGCGCCGAGCCCGAAACGAACAGCCGCATATGCCTGGCGGATTCCTTGTTCAGTGCCGGGCTTTGCAGCAGCCGCGTGTAGAAGGTCGGCACGCCCATCAATACGGTGGCGCGCGCCATCAGCTTGATGATCAATTCCGGATCGAATTTCGGCAGGAAGATCATCGAGGCGCGGGCGAACAGCGTGACGTTGCTCGCCACGAACAGGCCGTGGGTATGATAGATCGGCAGCGCGTGGATCAGGACGTCCTTGTCGGTGAAGCGCCAATAGTCGACCAGCGTCAGCGAATTCGACGCGAGGTTATCATGCGTCAGCATCGCGCCCTTGGAACGTCCCGTGGTGCCGGAGGTATAGAGAATGGCCGCGAGGTCGTCGTCGGCGCGGGCCACGGTCACGAATTCGGGCCTCGCCCTGGCGGCCGCTTCCGTCAGCGATCCCTTGCCGTCGGACCCGAGCGTTTCGACCCTGGCGCCAACCTTTGCCGCGATCGCGCCGATGCCTTGCGCCTTCGACGGGTCGCACACCACCAGCGAGGGCTCGGCGTCGGTGATGAAGTATTCCAGCTCGTTCAGCGTATAGGCGGTGTTGAGCGGCAGATAGACCGCGCCCGCGCGCACCGCCGCGAGATAGAGCACCAGGCCCGGTACCGATTTTTCGGTCTGGGCCGCGACGCGATCGCCGGGCTTGACGCCGCGATCGACCAGCACATTGGCCATCTGTCCGGCGCGCGAAATCAACTCGCCATAGCTGATGCGCTGTCCGTCGATCATTTCGATCGCAAGCCGGTTCGGATCGTCAAGGCCATCGAACAGGCGGGAAAACAGGTTGGCGTTCATGATGGTGTTGTGGGGCGCATTCATGCATCGTTCCGGTCGATAGGGCGGTCCGATCGGTCCGCATAATCTGTCAATCTCAGGGGTTTCCATAGCAAAGACGCCCCTTACAAGGCAACGGAGACCGCTCGCGTGTCAAATAGCGGGAAACGCGTGGCCTGGATGACCGGCCGCGACCGGCGGGAACTTCCCGGCACGTCGCCGCCGCGAGCGCGGGGAGCCATGCGCCGCGGCGGTGCGATTTAAGCAGTCCGGCGATGGCGAGCTTTTACTTTCAACCCGCAATAGCTGTGGTCAGGGTCCGTGCATCCGCTGGTATGACGCCATGGTTTGGCACACACGGCCTTCGCTTCAAAAAGTTTCAAACCCGCAAAAATTTATTCCCTGAAACCGCGCCGAAAACCTCCCGTAACTCGGCCCAACGGCGACGCAGTCGACCCAACAACCGGCCAGCGTCGTTGTTGCCCCTCACCGCCGGCGGACATTCGCCGGTTTCGCAATCAATCGGGAGACGTTTCCATGTCCAAGCACATTGCACTCTTGTCCGCCGCAGCCTTCGGCGCACTTGCTCTCACCGCCATTATCGCTGCGCCCGTCAACGCGCAGGAGAAGACCGTCATGGTCGGCGGCGCCGCGATGTTCCCTGCCAAGAACATCATCCAGAATGCGGTGAACTCCAAGGACCACACCACGCTGGTTGCGGCGGTGAAGGCCGCGGGCCTCGTCGATACGCTCGAAGGCAAGGGTCCGTTCACGGTTTTCGCGCCGACCAACGCGGCGTTCGGCAAGCTGCCGGCCGGCACCGTCGATAGCCTGGTGAAGCCCGAGAACAAGGCGGCCCTCACCAAAATCCTGACCTATCATGTGGTCCCGGGCAAGCTTGAGGCTTCCGACCTTGCCGACGCCAAGAAGCTCAAGACTGTCGAAGGCGAAGAACTGACCGTGAAGAAGGCGGACGGCAAGGTGATGATCGTGGATGCCAAGGGTGGCACGGCGACCGTCACGATCTCGAACGTCAACCAGTCGAACGGCGTGATCCATGTGATCGACACCGTCCTGATGCCGGCGTCGTAACCCCACGCGCACCCCGACCTCATCCCCGTCGGGATCCGCGAGAAGCGAGCCGGGGAAGCCCGGCTCGCTTTTTTGTGACCGCCATGCCCGGTTTGTAACAACCCGACGGCGGCCAGGCAGTAACGAAGCTTCGGTTTTCGGCGTATAAGGGGTATCTGCTTCCAGCTCTAGCGATGGGATCGCCATGTCCAGCCTTGCTGCCACCGACGCGCAAACAGAAACCACCGCCACCAGGGTCATTCAACCGGCCTGGGTCCGGACGATGCACTGGATCAATGCGGTGGCGATCATCCTGATGATCATGTCGGGATGGCAGATCTATAACGCCTCGCCGTTGTTCAATTTCACATTTTCGCGCGCGATCACGCTCGGCGGCTGGCTTGGCGGCGCGCTGCTCTGGCATTTCGCGGCGATGTGGCTGTTGATGGTCAACGGTCTCGCCTATCTCATCACGGGTTTCGCAACAGGGCGCTTCAAAAGCAAGCTGTTGCCGATCACCCCTGGCGGCGTGATCTCGGATGCCAGGGCGGCGCTGACCGGCAGGCTGTCGCATGACGACCTGACCAAATACAATCAGGTGCAGAAGCTGCTCTATGCCGGGATCATCGTCGTCGGCGTCCTGATCGTGCTGTCCGGACTCTCGATCTGGAAACCCGTGCAGTTGCAGTGGCTGACGGCGCTGTTCGGCGGCTACGATGTCGCGCGTTACGTCCACTTTGTCTGCATGTCGGCGATCGTCGCATTCCTTGCGGTTCACGTTGCGCTGGCCGTGCTGGTGCCGAAAAGCCTGCGCGCCATGATCATCGGCCGCTGAACAAGATTACGGGAGAACAAATCATGGGAAGACTCCGCAAGTTTCTGATCCCGGGCGTCGACAAAAGGTTGCTGGTCCGGGACGCAACGAAGGTGATGCCGGATCCGGTGCGGCGGCGCTTTATCGCCGGCGGCGCAAGCTTCGGCGCGTTGACGCTACTCACCGGCTGCGACGTCCTGGACAGTTCTTCCGCCGAGGAGATGCTGAAGAAGGTCTCGAAGTTCAACGACGCCGTGCAGGCGTTCATGTTCAATCCCGATGCGCTGGCGCCGACCTTCCCGGAAAGCGCGATCACAAAGCCGTTCCCGTTCAACGCCTATTACGAGCTCGATGACGCGCCCGAGATCGACGGCAAGGACTGGAAGTTCGAAGTGCGGGGTCTCGTCGACAACAAGAAATCATGGACTCTGGAAGAGCTCTACAAGCTGCCGCAGGTCAAGCAGGTGACGCGCCATATCTGCGTCGAGGGCTGGAGCGCGATCGGGAGCTGGACCGGAACGCCGTTGCGCGATTTCCTCAAGCTGGTTGGCGCCGATACGCGGGCGAAATATTGCTGGTTCCAGTGCGCCGACAAGGAGGGCTACAACTCGCCGCTCGATATGCGCACCGCGCTGCATCCGCAGACCCAGATGACGTTCAAGTTCGGCGATGAAATTCTCCCCAGGGCCTATGGCTTCCCGATGAAGATCAGGGTGCCGACCAAGCTCGGCTTCAAGAATCCGAAATACGTGACGTCGATGGAAGTCACCAACGACTACAAGGGCGGATATTGGGAAGACCAGGGGTATAATTCATTCAGCGGAAGCTGAGGGGTCGCCGATAATATCTGTGTCGTCCCGGCCAAGCCAACGGGTCGCGCGAATGCGCGCCCGACGACAGGCTCCGCGCGAGCCGGGATCCATAACCACCGATTTGCAGTTTTACGGAAGGCTGGGGCGGCAGCTTTAGTGGTCGTTGAGCATTTGTGGTTAGGGGTTCCTGCGTTCGCAGGGACGACGTAATCAAATTGGTTGCCGGGCTCATGCTGCGCTTTCCTTCATGGCGCCGCCGAGGAACAGCTGTCCGATGCGGGGATCGTTGAGCACCCGCTCCGCCTTGTCGACAAGGCGGGTCTGGCCGAGTTCCAGCACGATGCCGAAGTCGGAGATCTCAAGCGCCGAGCGCGCGTTCTGCTCGATCATCAGGATCGAGACGCCGCGGGCGCGCAGCTCCTTCAGCATGTCAAACGTCTGCCGCACCATCAGCGGTGAAAGACCGATCGACGGCTCGTCGATCAGCACCAGCCGGGGGTTAAGCAACAGGCCGCGGACGATTTCGAGCTGCTTCTGCTCGCCGCCCGAAAGCGTGGAAGCCTGCTGCGCGGCCTTGCCGCGCAGCGCCGGAAACCGGTCGAGCGCAGCCTCGATACGCGCCGGCAGGTCGGTGATGCCGCGTCCGGCGGCCACCGCGCCAAGTGCGATGTTGTGGCGAACCGACAATTCCGGGAAAATGTTGCGCCCCTGCGGAATGTAGCAAATGCCCGCGGCCAGCAATTCGCGCTGCCCCAGGCCGGCGACGTCACGCCCCTTGAAGATGATCTTGCCTTCGCGCAGCTTCAGCAGGCCAAAAATCGCCTTGAACACCGTGGATTTGCCGGCACCGTTCGGCCCGATCACCGTGGTGATCGATCCTGCCGGCACCGAGAAACTGGTGCCGTTGAGGATCGTCATCTTGCCGTAGCCGCCGACGAGGCCCTGAACATCCAGGATGGCGTCGCTCATGGTGTGGTCCTCAGTGGCCGAGATAGGCTTCGATCACGGCGGGATTGTAGCGAACCTCGTCAGGCTTGCCCATCGCCAGCACCTTGCCTTCGGCCATCACCATGACGCGCGAGCACAACGACATCACGAATTCCATATTGTGCTCGATCACCACGAAGGTCGCGCGCTTCTCGCGATTGATCGCGGCGAGCCGCTCCTTGAGATCGGCGAGCATGGTGAGGTTGACGCCGCCGGCGGGCTCGTCCAGCAGCACCAGCCGCGGCCCGCCCATGAATGCCATCGCCGCATCGAGCAGCTTCTGCTGGCCGTAGGACAGGCTGCCGGCGGCCTCGCTCGCGAGATGATCGAGCTTGAAGAAGCCGATCATTCGATCGGCGACCCCGGTCAATCCCGCATCGGGCGGGCCGAACAGGCGGGACATCATGCCGCCCTGGTGCTCCTGTCCGGCGAGGATCAGATTTTCCCGGACCGACAATTTCGGGAACACCTGCAGCAACTGGAAAGTCCGGCTGACGCCAAGCCGGTTCAGCTCGGAGGGACGCAACCCGGTGACGACTTGGCCGTCGACCTTCACTTCGCCGCCGGTCGGGGTGAGCTGGCCGAGAATGCAGTTGAAGAGGGTCGACTTGCCGCAGCCGTTCGGGCCGATCAGGCCGAGAATTTCGCCCTCGTGAACCTCAAAGCTCACGCCATCGACCGCCGTGATGCCGCCAAAGTTCTTCCGGATCCCGGTGACTTCGAGGACTGCCGTCATGGCGCGGCCTCCAGTCCGGACTTGGCAACGGCGCGCAGCGCGGACGCGGCCCTGGCGCGGCGCTCCGCCAGCCAGTGGTCCAGGATGCCGAGAATGCCCGATGGCGAATAGATCAGGAGCCCGATCACGGCACCGGCATAGAGCATCAGGTAATAACCTTCGGTGAAACGCAGCCACTCCGGAAGCAGCACCGCGATCATCGCGCCAAGGAACGGCCCGAAGAAGAAGCCGGCGCCGCCGACGATCACCATCATCAGGAGATCAAGCGAGAGCGACAGATTGAACGGCACCGGATCGATGTATTGTGTCAGCGGCGCGTACAGCGTGCCGGCAACGCCGCCCAGCGCCGAACCGATCGCGAACGCCATCAATGTGTAGCGCCGCGTATCGATGCCGAGCGACAGCGCCCGGATTGGATTTTCGCGCAGTGCCCGGAAAGCGCGGCCCCATGGCGAGCGTATCAGCCACCATACCGCCACGGAGACGACGCCCAACGAGCCGAGGCAGACGTAATAGAACGGCAGCGGCCGATTGGTCGCAAAGCCGAAGATGATCGGCCGGGGAATGTTGCTGATGCCGTAAATGCCCCGGGTCAGCCAGTCCTCGTTGCGGAACACCAGGAAGGCCAGCGTCGAGAATGCCAGCGTGACGAAGGCGAGGTAATGGTGCTGTACGCGCAACGCCGGATAGCCGAGCAGCCAGCCGATCGCAAAACACAGCACGACGGCAACACCCAGCGCGGCAATCAGCGGCGCGCCCTGCGTGGTCATGATGGCGGCGGCATAGGCGCCGATGCCGACGAAGGCCCCTTGCGCCAGCGAAACCTGCCCGGCATAGCCGAGCGTCAGATTAAGTCCCATGGCGGCGATGGTCATCACCGCCCATTGGCTCAGGATGAAGAGCCCGTAGCGATTGAAATTCATCGGCACCACGATCAGCCCCGCAATCACGATGATGCCGAGCGCGATGCGCAGATATTTTCCAGGGCCATTCATACCGTGCGCTCTTCCGCCCGGCCGAGGATGCCTTGCGGACGGAACAGAATGATGATGATCAACAGGATCAGCGGTACCGCGGCCCGGTACTGGGTCGAAACATAGGCGGCGGCGAGATTGTCGACCACGCCGATCAAGAGGCCACCGGCAATCGCGCCGCGCACCTGATTGAAGCCGCCGACGATCGCGGCGATGAAGGCCGCCTGTCCAAGCACTTCGCCGCTGGAGAATTTCGCGAGGTAAATCGGCGTGATCAGCAGCGAGGCCAGCGCCACCAGAAAGGCGTTGATCAGGAAGGTCAGCAGGATCATGCGCTCGACCGGCACGCCAATGATGCGCGCTACCGTCGGATTCTGCGCCGCCGCCTGCATCTGGTGGCCGATCGAGGTGCGGTTCAGGAACGCGGTCAGGCCGACCACGGCCAGGATCGCCAGCGCGAGCACGCCGAGGCTTTGCAGCGACACCATGCGGCCAAGGATGGCGACGTCGCCGGCGGGCACCAGCGAGGGGAACGGCGAGGCCTCGGCGCTGAAGAACTGCTTCACGGCTTCCTTGATGCCGATGGCGAGCGCCATCGTCGCGATCGCCAGCGGCAATACGCCATGGCGAAGCATCGGATCGACCAGCAGCATCTTGAAGCCAAGCCCGAGCAACAACAGCGACAGCAGGATGCCGACCAGGATCGCCAGCCAGAACGGCGCGCCGGCGTGCATCGCCGCCAGCATCAGGAATGCAGGCAGCATGACGAATTCGCCCTGCGCGAAATTGATGGTCTGCGAGGTCTGCCACAGCAGCGTGAAGCCTACCGCGACGATGGCGTAGATTGCCCCGGTCGCAAGACCGGCCAGAACAAGATCGAGCAAATTGGACATGCTTCCCTGACCTCAGAGACCGGCCGGTGGTGTGGCGATCGCCGTTTCGCGACGGCGCGCAGGAATGCGCGGTTCAATTCAGCTTCGGCAGCACCTGCTTGACGACTTGCTTGCCCTCGACGATCTCGACCAGAAAACCCTGACGATCGATGTCGCCGTTCTGGTCGAAGGTCACGTCCATCAGGATGCCTGGCTCGTTCGCGGCCTTGATGGTGAGGCCATGCAGGGTATCGGCGAGCTTTTTTGCGTCGACCTTGCCGATTTTTTCAGTGGCCGCCTTGATCATGTAGATCGCAAGGTAGCCCTTGATGCCGTTGTGGTCGGGAATGTAATTGTACTTCTTGACGAACTTTTCGCGGAATGCCTTGACCAGATCGACCGGCGCATCGGTGGTCAATCCGACATGGCCGCGGGCGCCGTTGGCGGCCTCGCCCGCGAGTTCGACGACTTTCTGGCCGACCAGAGTCGTCTCGCCGATCAGCGGCGCGGACACGCCCTGGCGCTTGAGTTCCTTGAGGATCCGCGCGCTTTCCTCTTCGTTGAGGTAAATGAAAACTGCGTCGGGGTTGGCGGCCTTGATCTTGCTCACGTCGGCGGCGAAATCGGCCTGACCGGCCTCGGTGGACAGATCGGCTGCGACCTTGATGCCATAGCGGGCGAATTCCCTGGCGATGACGTCGCGCCCGCCTCTGCCGAAATCATTGTTGACCCAGACGATGGCCACCGATTTGGCCTTGATATCGTCATTGATGTATTTGGCGACCTTCGGCATCGAGGATTGTTGTCCGAAAGATGTGCGGAACAGGAACTTGTTGCCGGCTTGCGTCAGCTCGGCAGCTTCGCCGCCCATGATCTGCGCGATGCCGGCTTCCGCCGCCAGCGGCGCCGTCACCTTGACCGATCCCGAATAGCCCGGACCGAGCAGAACGTAAGGCTCGTTGTCGAGCGCTTTCTGAACCTGCGCGCGCGCCACGCCGGGATTGGATTGCGAATCCGCGTGGGTGACCTCGATCCTGTTGCCGAGGATGCCGCCCTTCGCGTTGATTTCCTCGATCGCCAGGTCGATCCCGTTTTTCCAGTTGGTGCCGACGGTGGCGCCGCCGCCGGACAATTCGGCGACATCGGCCAATTTGATAGTCGCGCCTGATTGCGCCAACGTCGTCCCGGTCAAGACTGTCGCGAGCACGGCGCCCGCCAAAATTCCTGGCCTCATTCGGTTTCCCCCTGTGGTCCCGCCATTTTGGTTGCGGCCTCGTTCCGGGCCGCGTTGTTACGCCGCGTGCGAAGCGGCGTATCTCTTTGCCATCACGCCGTCGAATGCAATGCCCATTTCGACGGTGGACGGCGCAACCCCCGTGAACAATTCAAACGCGCCGGCGGCTTGAAAGATGGCAAGCTCGCGGCCGGTCATGACCGTGGCGCCTCTCGTCCTGGCGGCCGTCAGCAGCGGCGTCCATAGCGGCGAATAGACCGCGTCCGCCACCCATAGCCCGGCATGCAGCAGGGCGTCGGGGGCCGGTGTGCCGAGACCGGGCAGCATCCCGACCGGGGAGGCGTTGACCACCCCGACAACGCCATGCATCGCATCCTCGATGCTGTGAGCCGCGCGCGCCCTTATGTGGCCTTCGAGCCGCGCCGCCAGTTGCCCGGCCTTGGCACGGTCACAATCGAAGATCCGCAAATCGGTAACGCCACGTCCGGCCAACGCGAACGCAATCGCCTTGCCGGCGCCGCCAGCGCCAATCAAGGCGACGGCGCCATGCGAAGAGGCGTCAACGAGGGGAGCAATGGCGCGCGCGAATCCGGTCGTATCGGTATTGTAGCCGATCAAGCTGCCATCGCGGACAATGACGGTGTTGACGGCGCCGATCCGCGCTGCGTCCGGCGATAATTCGTCGAGCAGCCCGACCACGGCTTCCTTGTAGGGATAGGTGACGTTGATGCCGGCGAAGCCCAACCGCCGAACGCCCTCGAGCAGTATCTTCAATTCTTCGCGCCCGGCGCCGGCGAGCTCGACGAGCTGATAGTGGCAACGCAAGCCCAGCGCCTCGGCCGCCCGTTCATGCATCGCCGGCGCGGCCGATTGCGCGATCGGCGCGCCGAGCAGACCGGTGAGAATGCGGCCGTTCGAGAAATGCGGCTGGCTGGAATTCATCATTGCGCTACTTTAGGGGCGGCGAAATACAATATCCAGACCGGGCAGCGGCAATCCGGCCCGATGTTGGCGTCAGGCGCCAGGCCGGCCTCAGCCATTTTCTTCAAGGCACGTTGCAGGTGGCGCAGAAGCGCGCCCGGCGCAACCTATGATGATCGCGCGAGCCGTCTTTGAAAGGCCGCGGCGATGGCGCCCAGCGCAAGCAGCAAGGCCGAGGCGTTCAACGCGTAAGACAGGCTGCCAAACGCGTCGGTGATCGCGCCGACCGCGGTCGGTCCCAGGGTCTGGCCTATTCCAAAGGCGATCGTCATCGCCGCAATTCCCTTGGGCCATGCCGCCGGCGGATAGTTGAAGCGCACGAAGGCGGTGGTCGATCCCACGATCGCAAAGAAGGACACCCCGAACACCAGCGCTGATACCGCGAGCAGGAGCGCCGAATGCCCGAACAGCGGCAGGGCCGCCCCCAACGCGTTGACGCCGAGGATGATCGCGGTCGATTGTCCGCCGCTGTTGCGCGCCAGCACGCGGCGCCAAAGCCACGGGGTTACGAAAGCGCTGACGCCGATCAGGCACCAGAATGCGCTTTGCGCCACCGCGCCGCCACCGGCATCGCGCACATAGGCGATCATGAAGGTCATGTAGGCGATGTATCCCGCGCCGAACAGAAAGTAGCCGGCGAGATAGATCAGCACCGGCCGAAGCGCGAATTCCGCGGGCGCCGTGCTCGCGATGCCGGCCTTGGTATCGAGCGGCGCCAGCAGCAGCGGGATGGTCAGGGCGATGGCGAGCAGTGTCAACGCCCACCATACGATCCACCACGATCCCGTTCCAAAAGCCTGCAGCACGAAGGGCGCGATCAGTCCGGAAGACAGGATGCCGAGCCCGGGCCCGGCATAAAACAGGCTGAGCAGGAAATTCGCCCGAGCGGGTTGCGCTTGCGCGATAAGCGCGGCCAGCGCCGCCCCGGCGACGAAGGCGGCCGCAGCACCGAAGCCTGCGAGCAACCGCGCAAGGCTCAAAACGACAAAATTCCCGGACAGCGCACAGAGCGCCAGCGATACCAGGCAAGCCAGGGTTCCCCGGCGCACGGCGGCGGCCAGCCCAAAGCGCTTGATGAGTTTGGACGCCATCAGGGCGCCTGCGAGATAGCCCGCGGCGTTGATGGTGTTCATGAAGCCCGCGGCGGAATAGGACCAGCCCAGCGTGTCGCGCATGTCCGGCAGCACCAGCGAATAGGCGAAGCGGCCGATGCCGAGCCCGACCGTGGGGGCAAGCGAGAGAATGAGGATCAGCCGCGCGGGATGCGCGGGTGGCTGGGATAAGTCAGGGATTTTCACGGGATTCTCCGGCAACAGGCGCATTCTGGCAGGGACTGCCACGATTGCACAGGCGCGCGGCGGCAATGGTGTCTTGCCATCGGTGCAACACCGCTTTAGCACTCCGCTTTCGCCGTCATTCCGGGTCGCGCGCCAGCACGATCCCGGAATCTATCTCAGCGCTGGATTCCGGATCGCCTCGCTATGCTCGGCGTCCGGAATGACGAGTCGAGAATACACAACAAGGACCTTCCAATGGCGACCCATAAACTGCTGCTTCTCCCCGGCGACGGCATCGGCCCCGAAGTCATGGCGGAGGTGAAGCGCCTGATCGACTGGCTCAACGCCGAAGGCATCGCGCATATCACGACCGAACAGGGGCTGGTCGGCGGCGCCGCCTATGACGCGAGCAAGCAAAGCATCACGGACGCGACCATGGCCCAGGCGGCAGCGGCCGATGCCGTGATCTTCGGTGCGGTCGGCGGCCCCAAATGGGACAGCGTCCCCTATGAGGCGCGCCCGGAAGCCGGGCTGTTGCGTCTGCGCAAGGACCTCGGCCTGTTCGCGAATTTGCGTCCCGCGGTCTGCTATCCAGCGCTTGCGGATGCTTCGAGCCTGAAGCGTGAGGTGGTCGAGGGCCTCGACATCATGATCGTGCGCGAGCTCACCGGCGGGGTGTATTTCGGCGAGCCCAAGACCATCACCGATCTCGGCAACGGCCAGAAGCGCGCCATCGATACGCAGGTTTATGACACCTACGAGATCGAGCGCATTGCCCGCGTCGCGTTCGACCTGGCGCGCAAGCGCCGCAACAAGGTGACCTCGATGGAAAAGCGCAACGTCATGAAATCCGGCGTGCTCTGGAACGAGGTCGTCAGCCAGGTGCATGCGCGCGAATACAAGGATGTGCAGCTTGAGCACCAGCTCGCGGACTCCGGCGGCATGAATCTGGTGAAATGGCCGAAGCAGTTCGATGTCATCGTGACCGACAATCTGTTCGGCGACATGCTCTCGGATATCGCGGCGATGCTGACGGGCTCGCTCGGCATGCTGCCCTCGGCCTCGCTCGGCGAGGTCGACGCCAAAACCAAAAAGCGGAAAGCGCTGTTTGAGCCGGTACACGGTTCGGCGCCCGATATCGCGGGCAAGGGTCTCGCCAATCCGATCGCGATGATTGCCTCGTTCGGAATGGCGCTGCGCTATTCGCTCGACATGGGCGCGCTGGCGGACAAGGTGGATGCGGCGATCGCCGCGGTGCTGGCAGGCGGCCTGCGCACCGCCGACATCAAGTCCGAGGGCACCGTTGCGGTATCGACGGCGCAGATGGGCGAGGCGATTTTGAAGGAATTGCAGAAGCTACACGCCTGAGCAAACGCAAATCTTCGCGCTTTCGTCCCGGCCTTGAGCCGGGACCCGCCACAGGCGCTTGTGGTGGGAGCGAAAGTCGCCGAACAGCTTCTTTAAGAGAGGCGCCGCAGCGTATGTACGGGTCCCTGCTTTCGCAGGGACGCCCCGCATCAAATTGGTATTGCGCCTATTCCCCGCCCACTACTGCGGAATCGGGAAGCGCTGCGGATATCCGCCCAAATCCGCCGGCGGGTTGAGCGGCTGGCGGTCGATCGGGCGATTGTTGTTCTCGCGCGCGAACGATGGGTAGCCGAGCTCCGGCGGGTACGCGTAATCGGTGAATTTTCGGTCGCCCGGCAATACCTCGACACCGGCGTCAAGCCAGGAACGCTTGGTGACGTAAATGCGGGTGTGCGGTCCCTGCTGATAGGACACGTTGGGCCCGTTCGGCCCGTAATAGATACGGCCGCGGTCGTCATATTGACGCTTGGCCTGCTTCTGCGCGGAGGTCTGCTTCTGCGCAGTGGTTGGCGCCTGCGTCTGCGCACCGGCCGGCGTTGCGTCGAAGCCGATCGCGACAAGGGCGATAGCGGCAATCAACACCGCAAGTTTGTTCGCAGCAGGAAGTTTCGGGGTCATCAGGTCCTCTTGGGGCGGGCAGGCCGCCATATCCGTTTCAACGGCCATTCTACCCGCAGGGCATACCGTCACAAGGTCAATAGGGCCACACTGGGTCAGAATAATGCCCGAGCGGCTAAAAAGGTGCATGGAAACCAGCATCTTGGCGGCTGGGCCAGTTCAGAGGGGACCGCGCAGCCGGGGATTTTCAGCGCCCATCACCCAATCCGCCGGGACGGCCGGCGTTGCGGCAGCGGCGCAACTGCCGCGCTTGAGCTCGGCGCGGGCGAATAGCTCGGCCAGTTTCGGCTCATTTCCGGCCGCGAGCAGGGTCAGCCGGTTCAACATGCAGCTGATGGAGGCGCGCCGGGCCGGCAATCCGCCGCCCTGGCATGACCAGCCGGATATTTGCAGGGCGGGATCGCCAACGCGCTTGATAAAGCCCAGGCAGGATTTTGCCCCATCAGGATTGCCCGCGAGGCGGAGCAGCGTCACCGTGCCGAACTTGCTGTCGATCACGCCGGCGGTTTCCAGCTCGTGCCCGCCCCCGACGTCCATTCGGGCGGCGATTGCGGCTTCCAGGGCTTCCGGTTGGAGAAATTCTCCGCCGGGCCGATAAAGCTCAAGCTCCGCCACCGGCTTTTCGCCCAGGGGGCCCCAATGCAAGACGTCCTTGCGGCCGCCCTCGGGGTGTCGAAAGATTTCATAAGTCTCTGATTTTTCAGGTGGATCGAGCGCGCTGACGGCGAAAGCCGGTCGCGAGCGCGACGCCACGGACCAGCCCGGCGCGTCGGCCAGCTCCGGCGTCGCGGCCGCCGGCAATTCGTCCCACAGGCGCATTCCGACCATGCCAAGCAGGGCAAGCGCCCCCACATAGGCAATCAGGCGCGCCAGCGTGGCGCAGCATTCGTCGGCAAAGCTGGTCAGCGCCGGGTGAATTCTGTTGTGATATTCTGGATTGGCAGAGGTGGAGGGAGACGATCGCATCAGGTGCCCAGGCGCCGAGCGCCGGAGGGCGGTGCTCAGGTCTAACGTTGTCTTATGGGCGTTTCTCGCATAGAAGCGCTGCCTCTTCCCTTTCCGCCGCGGGTGGGGCGAGGCATTTTTCTTCGGAGAGTGAACGATGGGTTACAAAGTCGCGCTGGTCGGAGCGACCGGCAATGTCGGGCGCGAAATGCTCAGCATTCTTGACGAACGTAAATTCCCGGCTGACGAGGTCGTGGCGCTGGCGTCGCGCCGCAGCACGGGCGTCGAAGTCTCGTATGGCGATCGCACCCTGAAAGTCAAAGCGCTCGAACATTACGACTTCAGCGACGTCGATATCTGCCTGATGTCGGCAGGCGGCGCGGTGTCGAAGGAATGGTCGCCGAAGATCGGCGCCGCCGGCGCGGTGGTGATCGACAATTCGTCGGCGTGGCGGATGGATCCGGACGTGCCGCTGATCGTGCCCGAAGTCAACGCGGACGCGGTGAAGGGATTCGTCAAAAAGAACATCATCGCCAACCCGAACTGCTCGACCGCGCAGCTCGTGGTCGCGCTGAAGCCGTTGCATGACAAGGCGGTGATCAAGCGCGTCGTGGTCTCGACCTATCAATCGGTCTCGGGCGCCGGCAAGGATGCCATGGATGAGCTGTTCTCGCAGACCAAGGCCGTCTACACCAACAGCGAACTGGTCAACAAGAAATTCCCGAAGCGTATCGCCTTCAACGTGATCCCCGAGATCGACGTCTTCATGGAGGATGGCTACACCAAGGAAGAGTGGAAGATGATGATGGAGACCAAGAAGATTCTTGATCCCAAAATCAAGCTGACCGCGACTTGCGTGCGGGTGCCGGTGTTCGTCGGCCATTCCGAAGCCGTCACCATCGAATTCGAAAATCCGATTTCGCCCGACGAGGCGCGCGACATCCTGCGCAACGCGCCGGGCTGTCTCGTGATCGACAAGCACGAACCGGGCGGCTACGTCACGCCCTATGAGGCGGCCGGCGAGGACGCCACCTACATCAGCCGCATCCGCGCTGACCCCACCGTCGATAACGGCCTCGTGCTGTGGTGCGTGTCGGATAATCTGCGCAAAGGCGCGGCGCTGAACGCGATCCAGATCGCCGAATGCCTGGTCAACCGCAAGCTGATCAGCGCCAAGAAGAAAGCGGCCTGAAAACAGCGAACAGGGAGTGGCGAATAGCGGCAGATCTATTCGCTACTCGCTGCGCCCTGCGCGCCAGTTTGCCCCCTCACGTCGCGAAACTCCTTCGCTTCCTGGTCGAGCACGAACAGCGAGCCCTCGGCCACGCCGAAATAGGCGCCGTGCAGATTTAGCGCGCCGCGGGCGACCAGGGACTGCACGAAGGGAAACGTCGTCAGGTTCTCCAGGCTGCGGAACACGGCCGCCTTCTCGATCCGGACGGTGAACTCGGCCATCGTCTCGTGGTCGCGCTGTCCGACTTTCTCGCCCGGCTTGATGAACATCGACATCCACCGGCCGATGAAGTCGCCGGGCGACAGCGGCTCGATATTGTCGATGAAAGCGCGGATGCCGCCGCATTGCGCATGGCCGAGCACCACGATGTGTTTGACGCGCAACGCCCGGACGGCGTATTCGAGCGCCGCCGAAACGCCGTGCGCGCCGCCGTCGGGCGCGTAGACCGGCACCAGATTGGCGACGTTGCGCACCACGAACAATTCGCCCGGACCGGCGTCGAAGATCACCTCCGGCGACACCCGCGAATCGCAGCAGCCGATCACCATCACTTCCGGGGCCTGGCCGCGCTCGGACAATTCGCGGTAGCGCGATTGCTCGGTCGGAAGCCGCTGCGAGGTGAAGGTTCGGTAGCCGTCAAGCAGATGTTGCGGGAAGGGTGACATGCGAGTTGCTAACCATGGGCTGCAAGCCGGAACAAGGCTTTCGGAAGAAGGTCTGAAATGTTAAAGCACGAACCGGAAAAGTGGACACCGTTTTTTCCTCGGGACAAGCGCTAAACGGTTGCCCGGAGATCATGCTCGAACAATAAGCTGCCGCCGGCCGGCTTTGGCGATGTCGAGCCGGCTTCCGCACAGGCTCGCAATTCAGAGGGAACAAGAACCATGATTCGACCGCGCCGCAGCCTTCTGTTCATGCCCGGGTCGAATGCGCGGGCGCTGGAAAAGGGGCGCAATCTTCCCGCCGATGGCCTCATCCTCGACCTCGAGGATTCCGTGGCGCCGGAGGCCAAGGCGCTTGCGCGCGACCAGATCGGGAGGACGATCGCGGCGGGCGGGTTTGGCAAGCGCGAGCTCCTGATCCGCACCAATGCGGTGGATTCGCCGTGGTGGATGGATGACATCACGATGGCCGCCAGTGCCAGGCCCGACGGTATCCTGGTTCCGAAGGTTTCCAGCGTGGAGGATCTCAAGACCATCGGCCGTTGTCTGCTCGACGTCGACGCCGCCCCCTCGATCCGGGTCTGGACCATGATCGAGACCGCGCGCGCGGTGTTGCACGCCGAGGAGCTCGCCGCCGCCTCACGCGACGCCGACACGCGGCTGGCCGGTTTCGTTTTCGGGCCGAACGATATTTCGCGCGAGACGCGGATCCGCATGCAGCCGGGCCGGGCGACGATGCTGCCGCTGATCACGCACTGCATCCTCGCCACCCGCGCCTACGGCCTCGAGATCCTCGACGGACCCTACAGCGATTTCAGCAATTTCAACGGCTTTGGCCAGGAGTGCACGCAAGCGCGTGATCTGGGCTTCGATGGCAAGACGCTGATCCATCCGGGCCAGATCGAGGCCTGCAACGCGATCTTCACGCCGCCCGCGGAGGAGGTTGCCCAGGCGCGCAAGATCATCGCGGCATTCGAGCTTCCGGAGAACGCCTCGCGCGGCGCGATCTCGCTCGATGGGCAAATGGTTGAGCGGCTGCATGCCGATATGGCGAGACGCACGATAGCAATCGCGGACTCGATCGCGGCGCTGGCGCAGCAATAGAGGGTTGGTCCCGTTGCCGGACCGCGATCCGGCTTACCGGATCGTGACGATGGCAAGCGGCGGGATGCCGCCCGCATTATGCACCCTGATCAAGAAGAATGCGGCGATGGCGATGAGAATCGCCAGGGAAAAATGTATCCAGGCCGAGCGCGAGATTTTCATTTGCTCCCCGCCCGGTCCAGCTGTTCGATCGTCGGCGCGTTGAGACAATACCCCTTGTAGTGCTCGGGGGAAGTGCCGGCGGCGAGATCGCGGTCGCATTCGCGCTTGTGCGCGCACAAGGCGCAGACGCGCTCCATGTCGTGCAACACCATGGGTTCGACGCGCGCCAGAGCTTCCTGGTCGATGCCAAGGGCGTTCAGCAGTTTCGGCAATTCATCCGCGGCATGCGGCCCGTGACGTACCAGCTCATTCAGGTCGGCGGGAGAAACCCGCAAATCGTTTGCGATGCGGTCAAATTCTGACGTGTTGAGCTGGCGCATCTCGTTCAGCTCCTGCCGGTGCTTGAGCCAGTCGCTAAACGTATGGGTCAACTGTTCGACGACGGTATGCGGCTTGTCTAGCGCAGTCATGGGATACCTCCGATGATTGAAATAGAGCACCAACGGGGCCCCGCATCGTTGCGGTAGATCAAATAATTCCGGATTCTTGAAGCCGGTCCGTCGGCCTTGCCGTCATCATCCGGCAGGTTGGCTGGACCGCCGGTCAGCGCGTCCCAAACCGCTCGGACGCCCAAGCATGGAGGCTGCCGGGAACGGGGGTCGTGTTGCCGCGGCCCTTCGGCGAAATATGAAACCCGATAATGTCGGGATCGCCGATCAGCGCCGAGAAATCCCGGGGTTCGAAGAACAGCTTCGGTTCTGCATGCACGGCATAAAACGACTTCTTCGGCAGGGCATAATGTAGTTCGCCGGCGCGACGGGCGAGCGCGGTCAGCGCCGCGGGACCATAGATCGCTACGCGAACGTCCGAGAGCCGCCTGAAGCCGCGAAGTTTGCGAAGCGCGAATGTCAGGCGGTGTCGCAGCGCCAGCCAGTCCGGCGTCAATTCGTCCTGCTGCATCAGCGCAGCGAAGGCCGCGACGATCGGATCGCTCGCGGGCAGATAGAGCACGGAATTGCCGAGCTGGCGCGGCCGCTCCCAGGCGAAATAGGGTTTGGCCGGATCGATCTCGACCGGCCTGAGCAGCAGCACATCGGCGTCGAGCCAGAGACCTGCATTCGCGGCCATCAGCCGCATCCGGAAAAAATCCGAGAATTGCAGCGTGGTCCAGTCGCGCCATACGCCGTCGGGGCCTGTCGGGCGCAATCGTTCGGCGAAGCTGTGCGACAGGATCGCTTCGGCCTCGGCGTTGCCGACGCCGTCGGGCAATTGTGCGAGCGGCTCAAAACTGTAGACGGTGACCTTGTGGCCAGCCGCGACCTGCGACCTCAGGCATAGCCTTCTCAGCGCATCGAGCGGGCCATGCCAGAAGGTGACGATTTCGGGCCGCAAAGTGCTACGATCAAGCCCAGGCGCGCGCGGTCTTCGCCTTGGCCTCGTAGGCATCGATCGAGGCCTTCTTCTCCATGGTGAGGCCGATATCGTCGAGCCCGTTCATCAGGCAGTGCTTGCGGAACGGATCGATCTCGAATTTCACCGTGCCGCCGTCCGGACCGCGGATTTCCTGACTGGCAAGATCGATGGTCAGCGTCGCATTGGCGCCACGCTCGGCATCGTCGAACAATTTGTCGAGGTCGTCCTGGGTTACTCGGATCGGCAGAATGCCGTTCTTGAAACAATTATTGTAGAAGATATCGCCGAACGAGGTCGAGATCACGCAGCGGATGCCGAAATCGAGCAGCGCCCATGGCGCGTGCTCGCGGCTGGAGCCGCAACCGAAATTGTCGCCGGCAACCAGGACTTTGGCGCTGCGATAGGCCGGCTTGTTGAGGATGAAATCCGGGTTCTCGCTGCCGTCGTCCTTGTAGCGCTGTTCCGAGAACAGCCCCTTGCCGAGGCCGGTGCGCTTGATGGTCTTCAGATACTGCTTGGGGATGATCATGTCGGTGTCGACATTGATGATCTTCAGCGGCGCCGCGACGCCTTCCAGCGTGGTGAACTTGTCCATCGGTGCACTTCTCGGTTGGAATTGACGAAAGGCCTTTTACCGGCGTGGTTTATCGCGAATGCCGCCGGCATAAAAGGGTAAAATCCCCTAATCGGTCGCCGCCTCGATCGCGTCCATGTCGTCGTCGGAGAGGCCGAAATGATGGCCGATCTCGTGAATCAGCACATGGCGGACGATTCGCCCCAGCGCCTCGTCGTGTTCGGCCCAATAATCCAGGATCGGCCGGCGATAGAGCCAGATCATGTTGGGCAGCCGCGCGATATCATCATGGCTGCGGAACGGCAGGCCTA
Source organism: uncultured Alphaproteobacteria bacterium (assembly GCA_963742085.1). Classification (GTDB taxonomy): domain Bacteria; phylum Pseudomonadota; class Alphaproteobacteria; order Rhizobiales; family Xanthobacteraceae; genus Bradyrhizobium. The sequence goes on from CAVUKM010000016.1 coordinate 550,138, forward strand.
CCCCGTGGAACAGGCCGAGCAGGTCGAATTCGCTGGTCGCGCCCATCTCGTCGAGGACTTCATCGGTCGGGAAATCGTCGACGCGTATGATCAAGCCCTCGCACAGGTCGCGGAAGGTTCTTGGCAGGCGCGCAAAGATTTCGTGCGCCATGGCCTCCATTTCCGCGAGCGAAGGGGCTTTGGCCGATGTCCACATCGCCCCTGTTTAGAGCATGATCCGCAAAAGTGGGACCCGGTTTTCCGGAAAGTTCTCGTTCACCAGCTGGTCCCGCGGCGGCGCCTGCCCGGAAACGGGTCCGGCCGGCGGTTGACGTTGCCGCGGCAATCGGAGAGCGTAGGGAAGGTAACGGTTTGGGTGGGCGTCAGGATGCGTATCAGGACTTTGACAATATCGGTGGCTTTTGCGGGCGTCTGTTCGCTGCTCGCGGCCGGCGCCGAGGCGCAAACCGTGCCGCAGGGGACGCGGACCGCGCAGGCGCCCCCGGTCGACGCGCCATCCACGCAGCCCCCCGTTCGGCGGCCGCCGGCGCGGCTTCGCATCTATCCCCGTTACCAGGCGGAACCTGACGGCGTTTATCCGCGGTATTTCCCCGGTTCGAACGCCGTGCGGGTGTGTAACGCGACCTACGTGCAGGAATACCGGCCAAGCGGCACGGTGATCGTGCCCCGCATGAGCTGCGTCTGGCGCCGCGGCTAGAGTGCGATTGGTCCTGATTGAATCAGGTCCGGCGCTCGCGTCTATTGTTTTGACGCGTTTCTTCACGTGAAGCGATATCCGCCCGCGGATCAGGTCCGAGGCCATGCCCTCGCCTGAAAACGCTCCAGGTGCTTCAGTCGCCTCAAAGCCTTCGCGCGCCGCCGACCAGTCCCGCGTCGACCACCAGCGACATCATGGACGATGAATGCCATCACCAGCTGCGTGAAGTGGCTGGCTTGACGCAGGTCAATGCAACTTGCGGCGAAAGGTCCGAAAAATTCAAGCAAGCTCCGCGCAGTTTTGACAGCAGCATGCGGGCGCCGAGGTGGCGGGCTAAACAACGGAGGAGGCGGATGATGATCAGATGGTTCGGCCCAGCATTGCTGGCGATTATCCTGATGTTCGGTGGCACACCAGGAATCAACCCCGCTGCCGCAGCGGAGCCCCAGTCCGCGGTGCAGAAATCGCAAGCCGGAAAGGCGACGGATTTCAGCGCGCGCCGCTACTACCACCGACGTTACTATTATTACGGTTACCACAGGTATTACCGGCCGTATTATTACGCGCGGCCGTATTACTATCAGCCTTATCCGTACTACGTCGCTCCATATTACGCGCCGGCGCCATTCCCGTTCGTGTTCGGCTTCGGCTTTGGGCCGTGGGGGTGGTAACCGCTGGTTGATGCCAGGCTGCGATTGCGATCGCCGGACGAACGAAAAGGTTTGTCCGGCAGGCTTTCACACCCGCGCGCCTCAAGGCGCAAATCCCTTTGCCAACAACACGACACCTTGCGCGCCGGCTTTGCGGTCTTTGGAGATTTCCAGATATTCCGGAGAATTCGCAGCGCGTATTCCGCAAAAGTGGATGCCGGTTTTGCGACCAGAATACGCGCAAATTATTAGTAGAACGCATTTTCATGCGGCTAACCGGTGCCACTTAGCCGGAAAATGCGTTCGGCTTGGAACGCCGCCTCGTCGGGAAACGACATTAGCACCAGCTTGTCGCGGTCCCATGCGCCTTCCAGGATCGCCGGGCTTTCGTCAGCTGACAGCAGCCGTCCGCTGAATTTCTTGAACACGTCGAAGAAGCGCGCCTGATAGCGATCGTAGGCGACGCGATCCGTCATCTTGAGCTGCACGATCACGTAAACAGTCATCACCAATCCCTGTCCGGCGGTGGCCGTCACCGAACTTATTTGGATTTTAGGAACGATTGCAAATGAAGGGGCCGAAGACGGGCCATTGTTTGGCCCGGGCCTTCACTGCCTGACGCACGACGCGGCTTCAAGTCGCGGCCGCGATCCAGCCTTTCACCCGTTGTGTCAATCATCGCGATTCTCGGGAACGCCTTGCGGAATTGCATATGACGGCGATCATATGCCGCGCGACCGACTTGCGCCGAACAATCACGCTTTCGTTCGGCTGCAATTGCGGCAAGCGCATTCATGGCATGTTCAGGTTGTCATCGTTAGGGTGATGCTGGGGACGATCACACATCGAAGGTGACGACGCGAGCCGCAGCGCGGCCTTCGCGAGCCGTTGCCTGCAAACCAGGGGGAGTTCACGCATGTCTAGGATTCCAGATCTCGGGCGCGGTCTTTACCCTTGCGCATCGCACTGCTCGTTGCGTTACTCACTGCGCCTTATGGGCCTTGCGGCCGCGGCACTCTTGACGCTGGCGGCCGCCACCAGCGAGCGCGCGCAAGCGCTGTCGTTGATCAATCCGGGTGCCGCGGCCACTACTGCCAACATCGTCGCCGACGGACGGACGATTGAAGTTCGCGGCGGCGGGCATGGTGGAGGTGGCCATGGCGGTGGTGGTGGCCACGGTTTTGGTGGACATGGCTTTGGTGGACATGGCTTTGGCGGAGCCAGCTTCCATGGTGGCGCTGCGGCCTTTCACGGCAGCGGGTTGCGCACCGGCCCGATGCTCCATGGTGGCGGCGTTCGCTACGGCAGCTTCCGATATGGCGGCCATCGGTTCGGCCATCGGCACCACTTCAGGCGGTTCTTCGTCGGAGGCGTCTACTACGATTATCCCTACTACGATTACCCGTACTACGATGACCCCGCTTATTACGCGGCCCCCGGCTGCCGCATCGTGATGACAGACTACGGTCCGCGCCGCATCTGCAACTATCGGTCCTGGCGCCATCATCACTACCGGGGCCATCATCACCGCCGGCATCATCGCGTCTATCGCTGAGGTTCGAGACGGTAGGCGAGATGAGTCAGGCGCCCGCAAGGGCGCCTGATTTTTATCCGGATGATGCTTCGTTCCAGGATGCCCTAATCCCAGTCCTTGACTTTCCAGGACCTGAGCTTCCATGGCGTGAGATTTTCCAGCCGCCATTGCTCCCAGCGGTCGGGCGGCCAGTGACCGAGACGCGACGTCTCCTGGACGACTTTCTTGACCACGCGCGGCATCACCCGACGCCGCTTCTGCTTCGTCGCCTCGCCGATCATATCGACGAATTCAGGCTTGTCGGCCATGGCTGGCTCCCGGCGAAACGCCACGTGTTCTTGAGCCGGCAAGTTTGCCCCCAACTGCTTAACGACTTCCTTCGCCGATGCCGAGATGTTGAGGAAAGGGCGGCAGGACCGCCTACCGCCACTCCCTGATATCGACAAAGTGCCCGGCAATCGCCGCCGCCGCCGCCATTGCGGGAGAAACCAGGTGGGTGCGGCCTTTAAAGCCCTGGCGGCCCTCGAAATTGCGGTTCGAGGTCGAGGCGCAGCGCTCTTCGGGCTTCAGCTTGTCGGGATTCATCGCCAGGCACATCGAGCAGCCCGGCTCACGCCAGTCGAATCCGGCCTTGATGAAAATCTTGTCGAGGCCCTCGGCTTCCGCCTGTTCTTTCACAATTCCCGAGCCCGGCACGATCATCGCGTTGACATTGGCGTTGACGGTCTTGCCCTCGGCGATCTTTGCCGCGGCGCGCAAATCCTCGATCCGGCCGTTGGTGCAGGAACCGATGAAGACGCGGTCGAGCTTGATGTCGGTGATCCTGGTCCCCGCCTTCAGGCCCATGTAATTCAGCGCGCGATGCTTCGAGAGCCGTTTTGCCTCATCGGCAATCTTGTCCGGATCCGGCACGAAGCCCGTGATCGATACGACGTCCTCGGGCGAGGTGCCCCAGGTCACGATCGGCGGCAGCTTTGCGGCGTCCAGCCTGATCTCATGGTCGAAATGCGCGCCCTCATCGCTGCGCAAGCTCTCCCAGTAGCGCATCGCGGCGTCCCAGTCCGCGCCCTTCGGCGATTTCGGGCGACCCTTGAGGAATTCAAAGGCCTTATCGTCGGGTGCGACCAGGCCGGCGCGGGCGCCGCCTTCGATCGACATGTTGCAGACGGTCATGCGGCCTTCCATCGACAGCGCGCGAATCGCCTCGCCGGCATATTCCAGCACGTAGCCGGTGCCGCCGGCGGTGCCGATCTCGCCGATGATCGCGAGGATGATGTCCTTGCCGGTGACGCCGTCGGGCAATTTGCCATCGACGACGGCGCGCATGTTCTTGGCTTTTTTCTGGATCAGGGTTTGCGTCGCCAGCACATGTTCCACCTCGGAGGTGCCGATGCCGTGCGCCAGCGCGCCGAACGCGCCATGGGTGGAGGTGTGGCTGTCGCCGCAGACGATGGTGGTGCCGGGCAGCGTAAAGCCCTGCTCGGGACCGATGACGTGCACGATGCCCTGACGCCTGTCGAACTCGTTGAAATACTCGATACCGAATTCCTTCGCGTTTTCGGCCATCACCCGAATCTGCTCGGCGCTTTCCGGATCGGGATTGGGCTTGGAGCGGTCAGTGGTCGGGACGTTGTGATCGACCACGGCCAGCGTCTTTTCCGGCGCACGGACCTTTCTTCCCGTCGCCCGCAGGCCTTCGAAGGCCTGCGGCGAGGTCACCTCATGGACAAGGTGGCGGTCGATATAGAGCAGGCAGGTGCCGTCATCGGCTTCGTGGACCAGATGGTCGTTCCAGATTTTGTCGTACAGCGTGGTCGGTTTCTTGTCAGACATGGGGTCAGGCCTTGAATCGGGATTAAAATTAGATCCGAAAATGCAATCGCGCGCGAAGTGCGGCGCGCCGGGCGTCAGGCCGTAAGAATGGCCGTCGTCAACCGACCGAAGAAGCGCCATGGCAAACGGCTGCGGTCGTCGAGGACAACGCGAGAAGCGATTGTTTGGCGATCTGGGAACATTTCGAACTTATAGCACAGGGGTCAACGAAGCGCGATATGCGTTTGCCACCACTGTCATTGCGAGGATCCAGCGGGTCGCGCGAATGCGCGCCCGATAACGGGCTCCGCGACGAAGCAATCCAGTTTTTGCGTCGCGGCAATGGATGGCTTCGCTTCGCTCGCAACGACGATAACGCAACAAAAAAGCGCAGGGCGTAACCCCGCGCTTTTCGTGAAACTTGCTGCGGGCGGAATTACTCGCCGACGGCGGCGGCGCGCTCGGACTTCTCGACGATGCGGGCTGACTTGCCGCGCAGGTTGCGCAGGTAATAAAGCTTGGCACGGCGCACCTTGCCGCGGCGCACTACCTTGATCGAGTTGATCATCGGCGACATCACCGGGAATACGCGTTCCACGCCTTCGCCGTAGGAAATCTTGCGCACCGTGAAGCTCTCGTTGAGCCCGCCGCCGGAGCGGCCGATGCAGACGCCTTCATAGGCCTGCACGCGCGAACGATCGCCTTCGACCACCTTGACGTTGACGATCACGGTGTCGCCGGGGCCGAATTCCGGAATCTCCTTGCCGGCGGACAATTTTTCGAATTGCTCTTTTTCGAGCTGTTGAATGAGGTTCATCGTAAAATCTCCATCGGCGGCGCGCCCCAGCCGCGAAAAGCGCGCGGGCTGCGCGAGTGTTGGTTTATCCTGCGCGGATTTGGCGCCCGTATACGGCAAAGGCGGAGCGTTGTCACCCTTTCGTCGTGTTTTTTGGCGGTTTTTGGCCCCTGTTTTTGGCCGCCCAGAGGTCGGGCCGCCGCGCTTTGGTCAGGGCCTCCGCCTCGGCCAGCCGCCAGGCCGCAACCCTGGCGTGGTCGCCCGAGATGAGGATTTCCGGGATCGGCTGGCCTTCGAACTGCTGCGGGCGGGTATATTGGGGGTATTCCAGTAACCCGTCCGAAAAGCTTTCCTCAGTGCCCGAACTGGGCTTGCCCATCACCCCCGGCAGCAGCCGGACGCAGGCGTCGATCAGCGCCATGGCGGCGATTTCACCGCCCGACAGCACGTAATCGCCGATCGAGACCTCCTCCAGCCCGCGGGCTGCGATCACCCGCTGGTCGACGCCCTCGAACCGGCCACAGACGATCAGCGGGCCGGGCCCGGCGGCAAGTTCCACGACTTGCGACTGGGTCAATGGCCGACCTCGCGGGCTCATCAACAGGCGGGGGCGGCCGGACGCGCCATCCGCCGCATCGATGGCGGCCGCCAGCACGTCGGGGCGCAGCACCATGCCGGGGCCACCGCCGGCCGGGGTATCGTCGACGCTGCGGTGACGGTCGGTGGCCGAATCCCGGATATCGCGCGCCTCCAGGCTCCAAAGCCCCGAGGCCAGTGCCTTGCCCGCAAGGCTGACGCCGAGCGGGCCGGGGAACATCTCCGGAAACAGGGTCAGCACGGTCGCGCGCCAGATACTGGCTTCAGAAGTCCTTGTCTCGGCAGCCATGCTCAAGCGCCCGCGCTGGAGGGGTCGTCGCCTTCAATTTCGCCGGGCATTTCGATCACCACGCGCCCGCCCGCAAGATCGACCGTCGGCACCACGGCGTTGGAAAACGGCAGCAGCATGGTCGCGCCATGGGGCGGGGCGATTTCGATGATGTCGCCGGCGCCGAAATTATGGATCGCGACGACGCGGCCGAGCGGCTCATCTTTTGGCGTCACCGCGGCAAGCCCGATCAGGTCGGCGTGATAATATTCGTCAGCATCGGTGGCCGGCAATTTGTCGCGGGCGACATACAGCTCGATGCCGTTGAGGCGTTCGGCCTCCTCTCGCGTCGTGACGCCCTTGAGCGTCGCGACCAGATGACCCTTGGCCTCGCGGGCGCCCGTCACTTCGAATTGACGCGCGCCGTCTTTGCTCGCAAGCGGCCCGTAGCGCTTCACGGCAAGCGGATCTTCCGTGAAAGTCCACAGCTTCACCGCGCCGCGCACGCCATGCGCGGCGCCGATCCGGGCGACGCAAATCGGTGCTGCCACCGCCGCGCGCCCGGCGCTTTACGCCGACTTGGCGGCGGCTTCGGCCTGCGCCTTGCGCTCCTTGCGCGGCACGGCCTTTTCCGGATTGTTGCGCGCGGTGCGCTTTTTGACGCCGGCGGCATCGAGGAAGCGCGTCACGCGGTCCGACGGCTGCGCGCCCTTGGCGAGCCAGGCCTTGACCTTGTCCATGTCGAGCTTCAGCCGCTCGGCGTTGTCCTTGGGCAGCAGCGGATTGAAATGGCCGAGCCGTTCGATGAAGCGGCCGTCGCGCGGAAAGCGCGAGTCGGCGACGACGACATGATAGACCGGACGCTTCTTGGTGCCTGCGCGTGCGAGGCGGATAACGACTGACATTTGAGTTCTCCTTTGAGTTCGAAATAGCGTGAGTGGAATTCGGATGAATTAGCCCGTCATTGCGAGGAGCGGAGCGACGAAGCAATCCAGCTTCTTGCGCGGCGGCGATATGGATTGCTTCGCTTCGCTCGCAATGACGAAAGAGGTCATTTCTTCTTCCCCAGTCCCGGAAAGCCGCCGAGCCCCGGCAAGGTCGGCTTGCCGCTGAGGCCGGTAAGTCCCGGCAGATTAGGCAGGCCCGTACGCAGGCCGGCGGGAAGATCCTTTGGCAGCGCCGGCATGCCGCCCGCGCCCCCGGGCATTTTTTCAGCCAGCGCCTTCATCTGTTCGGGCGACGGCATGCCGCCGCCGAAACCCATCGCCTGCGCGATGCCGGCCAGCGGGCCGCGCTTGCCCGATCCCATGGCCTTCATCATGTCGGCCATGTTCCGGTGCATTTTGAGCAGCTTGTTGAGGTCCTCGACCTTGCCGCCGGCGCCTGCGGCGATCCGCTTCTTGCGGCTGGCCTTGAGGATGTCAGGATTTTTGCGCTCGCCCCGCGTCATCGAATCGATCAACGCGACCTGGCGCTTGATGATCTTGTCGTCGATCCCGGCATTCGCAATCTGATTTTTCATCTTGGCGATGCCGGGCATCATGCCCATCAATCCCGAGATGCCGCCCATATTCGCCATCTGCAGCAATTGCTCGCGCATGTCCGTGAGGTCGAACTGGCCCTTGCGCATCCGCTCGGCGGTGCGCGCGGCCTTCTCGGCGTCGATGTTGGCGGCGGCCTTTTCCACCAGCGACACCACGTCGCCCATGCCGAGGATGCGGCCCGCGATCCGGCTGGGGTGGAAATCTTCCAGCGCATCGGTCTTTTCGCCGGTGCCGATCAGCTTGATCGGCTTGCCGGTGACCGCGCGCATCGACAGTGCCGCGCCGCCGCGGCCATCGCCGTCGACCCGCGTCAGCACGATGCCGGTCAGCCCCATGCGCTCGTCGAACGCGCGCGCGAGATTGACCGCGTCCTGGCCGGTGAGCGAATCCGCAACCAGCAGCACTTCGTGCGGATTGGCCGCCGTTTTGATCTCGGCCGCTTCCGTCATCATCTCTTCGTCGAGCGTGGTGCGGCCGGCGGTGTCGAGCAGCACCACGTCGTAACCGCCGAGCTTTCCGGCTTCGAGCGCACGCTTGGCAATCTGCGCCGGCTTCTGGCCGGCGACGATCGGCAGGGTCTGGATGTCGAGGTCGCGGCCGAGCACCGCGAGCTGCTCCATCGCCGCCGGGCGATAGATGTCGAGCGACGCCATCAGCACCTTGCGCTTGTCGCGCTGGGTCAGGCGGCGGGCGAGTTTCGCGGTCGTGGTGGTTTTGCCGGAGCCCTGCAGGCCGACCATCATGATCGCAACCGGCGGCACCGCGTTGAGGTCGATGCTCTGGCCTTCGGAACCGAGGGTGGCGATCAGCTCGTCATGGACGATCTTCACCACCATCTGGCCGGGGGTGACCGACTTGACCACGGTGGCGCCGATCGCCTGCTCGCGGACCTTCTCGGTGAAGCTTCGGACCACGTCGAGCGAGACGTCGGCCTCGAGCAGCGCGCGGCGCACCTCGCGCATCGCGGCATCGACGTCGGCTTCCGTCAGCGAACCGCGCCGCGTCAGCCGATCGAGAATGCCACCAAGCTTTTCCGACAGATTGTCGAACAATGCCGTTGTCCCATCTTCCAAACACGTTTGCGCCCGAGGGCGCATCGCGCTGTCGGGCGTTGACCTCCGGCCTCAGGGACCGGGCGGCGGGTCGAAAAGAACGTCTTTTCGAGAAGTGCGGGCGTTAAACTCCCGCAAGCCCCAAAAGTCAAGGAAAGTCGCGGTCAAATGGCATTTTCGTGAACCCTGGGGGATGGGCCACCCCCTTGCCGAGACGGGCATTTTTGTTGCCAATCCGCGTCATGAGCGCTTCCGGGAAGACCTATACGGGCCCGCCATCGGATCATTTCGATGGCAAGCAGTTTTTCGATCCCGATGGCGTGCCGCCGAAATCGCTCCGCGAAGTCCTGCGCTGGCAGTTTGGCCGTGACCGGCGGCGGCAGGCCTGGCCGGAATGGGCGCCGAGCCCCCACGCCGACACGCCCCCGGAGCGCGTCGACGGCGACAGGGTGCGGTTGTCGTTTGTCGGTCACGTCAGCTGGCTGATCCAGACCGCCCGGCTGAACATTCTGATCGACCCGGTGTGGTCGGAGCGGGCCTCGCCCGTCGGCTGGGCCGGACCGAAGCGCCGCAACGATCCCGGCATTGCCTTCGACGCATTACCGCCGATCGACGTCGCGCTGGTGTCGCACGGCCACTACGATCATCTCGACATTGCGACGCTGTCGAAACTCGCGGCGAGATTCGCCCCGCGCGTGATCACGCCGCTCGGCAACGACGTCGCCATGCGCCGTGCCGACCCGGCGGTTTCCGCGGAAGCCTTCGACTGGCATCAGCGCGTCGAACTAGGCAGTGGCCTCGCGGTCACGCTGGTGCCAACGCGGCACTGGTCGGCGCGCGGATTGTTCGACCGCAACACGGCGTTGTGGGCGAGTTTTGTGCTGGAGACGCCGGCGGGCAAGATCTACATCGTCTGCGATTCCGGTTACGGCGAGGGCAAGCATTTTCGCCGGGTCGGCGAGGTGCATGGTCCGTTGCGGCTCGCGATCCTGCCGATCGGCGCCTATGAGCCACGCTGGTTCATGCGGGACCAGCACATGAATCCACCCGACGCCGTCAAGGCGTTTGCCGATTGCGGCGCCGATCGGGCGCTGGCGCATCACCACGGCACCTTTCAACTGACCGACGAAGCCATCGACGCGCCGATCACCGCGTTGCATGCGGCGCTCGATGGGGCGAACATTCCGCGCGAGCGCTTTGTTGCGCTCAAGCCGGGCCAGGTATTCGAACTCTAACCTCGCCTCGTTTGTGATCCCTCATGCCGAGGAGGCGCTGTAGCGCCGTCCCGAAGCACGAGGGCCCGTCTCCACCTTCGAGACGCGCGTGAAGGACGCGCTCCCACGGGTGAACGCAATTGCGTTCATCCCGGGGCTGAGGTCTGTGTGGGCGGCAGCAAGCCTACGGCGCTGCCGGCTTGATCGCCCAGGACACGCTCACGGTTACCTGCAGCGTTTCTTCGCCCTGCGCCACCGGGGCTCCGGAGGCGGCCATCGGCGCCGCCATCCGGCGATAGAGGATGGGAGCGGGCGCGCCATCCTCGGCGATGCTGAGCGGTGCGCCGAGCGTGACGCCGGCGGCCTTGGCGTAGATTTCCGCCTTGCGACGGGCATCGGCGAGGGCCTTTTCGCGGGCCTCATCGAGCAGCTTCGAGGCCTGCGACACCATGAAATTGATGCCGCCGATATCGTTCGCGCCCGCACCCACGAGCGTATCGATCACGCTCGCCACCTTGGTGACGTCGCGCAGCCGGATCGTCACCCGGTTGCTGGCGCGGTAGCCGGTGATGGTGGGTGGTCCACTGACCTTGCTCGACGAGGTTTGCGGCTGCAACGACAGCCGCGAGGTCTGGTAATCCTTCTCCTCGATCCCGGCGCCCTTGAGCGCCAGCAGCACCTTGCCCATCGCCGCGTTGTTGGCGTCCGACGCCTCGCGCGCGGTCTTGGCTTCCGAGGTCACGCCGCCGTCGATCTGCGCCAGATCGGGCGGCACCGAGATCCGGGCTTCGCCGGTGACGGAAATTGCGGCTGGCAGCTCCGCCTGGGCGCGTGCGGGCGCCGCGAGCAGCGTACCCGCAGTGACGGCTGTGGCGAGCGTTGTCGCGAGACGAAGGTGCTTCACGGGACTCACTTCAGCGGCACGTAGACATTGATCACCAGCTTGTCCTCCGCCGTTTTCAGAGGGTCGGTGATGTATTCCTCGATGAAAGTGTCCTTTGCCTCGAGTTTCTTGTCGTCGAGATGGTTGGTGATGGCCTCATAGGTGTTGTCCATATTGTCGTAGGAGCCGCGATGGACAAACTTCAGGGCCTTGCCCTCCGGCGATTTGCCCATGCTCATCGCCTTGGTCAGGTTCTTCGGATCCTGCTCGACCGGGATCTCCGCCAGATAGGAAAATCCGGTATCGTCGGTAGACGTATAGACGATCATCGAATTGCCGGACGGCTTGATGCCCTGCTTGTCGAGCAACGCCGACAGTGATTTGAGCGACTCGATCAGCGTGTCGAACGCCGAATCCCAGTTGGCGGTGCCCTTGATGGCGAGCACCGTTTTCGGCGTCAGCGTAAATTCCTCGCCGAACGGATCCGCCTTCTGGACCGGCGCGGGCGACGGCGGCGCGGCGCCGGGGTTGCCGCGGCGGCCGGCGGAGTGGCCGTTGGGCTGGCCGACGGAGCCGGGGCAGGGGTAGCCGGTGGCGCCGGCGTACTGACGGCGGGAGGAGCCGGCGGCGCGGTCTGAGCGAGCGCGGTGGCGAAGCCTAACGAAATCGCGGCGACCGGGACCAATGCGACCATGGCAAGACGGGACGGGCGGGGGCAACTCATCAGCTATTCTCCATGGCCTTGTTCGGCACGCGTGCCTCGCCCCGAGTGTCCCTGGCGATGTCGGCAAAGCAGTGGCGGACTACCCGTATGCTATCATGCCCGCTCGGCCTTCGTCCCATAGCAGATATTTCATGGGCCTCCCCGCCCGGTAAAGGTCCCCGACACAGATTAACCACACTGGCGCCCCGGCTTCCGATGTTCGCCGGTCCCCGCTGTGACGCCTTTGCGCGAACATCGGAAAGCCAAAGGGGCACCAGCAAGTTGATCGTTCCGGTACCGCTTATCGATCTGAAGTCCCCGATACGAATTCGCCGCCGGCGGTGCAGGGACTTCGGATCGGCGGTACTGGTCAATCCGCCGCCATTCGCCATATAAGGCAGGCAGATATCGGGAAATTCCATGAGCGCGCTCGCCAACCACACGTTTGCCAAGATGAACGGGATCGGCAACGAAATCGTCGTGGTCGATCTGCGCGACAAGCCTGCGCCCGTCACTGCAGAGGAAGCCCGTGCCGTAGCCTCGCCCGCGGGCGTACAGTATGACCAACTGATGGTGCTACAGCCGCCACGCCTTGCCGGCACCGAGGCTTTCATTCGCATTTACAACAATGACGGCTCGGAAGCCGCCGCCTGCGGCAACGGCATGCGCTGCGTGGCGCGCCGGCTGTTCGAGGCCACCGGCCGGACCGAGGCCACCTTCGAGACCAGGGCCGGCCTCCTGAATTGCTGGCAGGGACCGTCCGGCGATCTCTACACCGTGGACATGGGGCCGCCGAAATTCGGCTGGAAGGATATCCCGCTCGCCGAGGAGTTCCGCGACACGCGATCCATCGAGCTGCAGATCGGCCCGATCGATGCGCCGGTGCTGCACACGCCGTCGGTGGTCAGCATGGGAAATCCGCATGCGATCTTCTGGGTCGACGACGTCAATGCCTATGACCTCGGCCGTTTCGGGCCGCTCCTGGAAAACCACCCGATCTTTCCGGAGCGCGCCAACATCACGCTGGCCCACATTGTCGATCGCGACCACATCACGATCCGCACCTGGGAGCGTGGCGCGGGATTGACGAAAGCCTGCGGCTCGGCGGCCTGCGCGACGGCGGTGGCCGCGGCGCGGCTGAAGCGCGCCAATCGCAAGGTGCAGATCACGCTGCCTGGCGGCGAACTCTCGATCGAGTGGCGACAGGGTGACGACCACGTGCTGATGACGGGCACGGCGACGTTCGAATATGAAGGCCGTTTCGATCCCGCGCTGTTTGCGCCGGTCGCCTGATATCATGAGCGTCGAAATCGTCACCTTCGGCTGCCGCCTCAACGCTTTTGAATCCGAGGTTGTTCGCGTCGAAGCCGCGCGCGCCGGCCTCACCGAAACCGTCATCATCAACAGCTGCGCGGTCACCAGCGAGGCCGTCGCGCAGGCGCGGCAATCGATCCGCCGGCTGAAACGCGAGCGCCCCGAACTGCGGATCGTCGTCACCGGGTGCGCGGCGCAGACGCAAGCCGAAATGTTCGCGGACATGGTCGAGGTCGATCGCGTCGTCGGCAACGACGACAAGATGCGGGGTGAAAGCTGGCGCAAGACGCGGGCGGCGTTCGACGCCTCCGCGAAGTTCGGCATCCCCGCAAGCGAAAAGATCGCGGTCGCCGACATCATGGCGGTCAGCGAGATGGCGCCGCATCTGCTGGAAGGATTTCAAAAGGGCCTGCCGCGGGTGTTCGTCCAGGTGCAGAACGGGTGCGATCACCGCTGCACCTTCTGCATCATCCCCTATGGCCGCGGCAATTCGCGCTCGGTGCCGATGGGGGCGGTGGTCGCCCAGGTTCGCGCGCTGGTCGAGCGCGGCCACGCCGAGATCGTGCTGACCGGCGTCGATCTGACGAGCTACGGCGCGGATCTGCCGGGCACGCCCAAACTCGGCCAGCTGACCAGGCAGATCCTGCGGCACGTGCCGGAACTGCGGCGGTTGCGGATTTCATCGGTCGATTCGATCGAGGTCGATCGCGACCTGCTCGATGTGATCGCCGACGACGAACGCCTGATGCCGCATCTGCACCTTTCGCTGCAGTCGGGCGATGACCTGATCCTGAAGCGCATGAAACGGCGGCATTCGCGGAAAAATGCCATCGATTTCTGTGCCCAGGTGCGGCGGCTGCGGCCGGACATCGCGCTCGGCGCCGACATCATCGCGGGCTTTCCGACCGAGACCGAGGAGATGTTCGCGCGCTCGCAGGATTTGGTCGGCGAGTGCGGCCTGACGTTCCTGCATGTGTTTCCCTATTCGCCGCGGCCCGGCACGCCTGCGGCACGAATGCCGCAGGTTTCGGGCCGTGAAATTCGCGATCGGGCCGGTCGCTTGCGGGCAGCCGGTGAGGCCGCGTTGCGGCGGCGGCTCCAATCGGAAATCGGCGCGACGCGCCAGGTTCTGATCGAAAGCGCCACGCAGGGCCGCACCGAACATTTCTTGCCGGTCGCGATCAGCGGCGAGGCGCCCGGCGCGGTGCGGACGCTTGTTGTCAAAGGAAGCGACGGCGCGCGGCTAACGGTGTGAGGTGTCGCCTCATTCCCCTCGTCATTGCGAGGAGCGTTTGCGACGAAGCAATCCAGCCCGATTGCTCGGTTCCGATGGATTGCTTCGCTTCGCTCGCAACGACGAACCTCAATCCCCGTTCCACCCGCACGCCCTGAGCCGCTCCTGCAAATGCGGAGGCGCCGGCGCCGTCACCCGCACCGGGTCTTTGTTCTTCGAGATCGGAATCACAATCTCGCGGGAATGCAAATGCAGGCGCGGCTCGCCGGAACGCGGGACGAATTTTTCATTGCGCAGGCGGCGTAAACTTGCCTGCGTTCCGTAAATATCGTCGCCGACGATCGGCCAGCCCATCGCGGCCGAATGCACCCGCAATTGATGGGTGCGGCCGGTGACGGGTTCGAGCGCGAGCCAGGCAAGGCCGACCCCGCGCCCCAGCACTTTCCAGTTGGTGATCGCCGACTGTCCTTCGGGATCGGGCTTCTGCCACCAGCCGCGCTCGGCGTTGAGGCGGCCGAGCGGCATGTCGATGGTGCCTTCATCCTCGGCCGGGCCGCCTTCGACCACCGCCCAATAGGTTTTCGAGATCCTGCCATGCTTGAACAGGAGACCGAGCGAGGCCGTCGCCTTGCGATGACGTCCGAGCACGAGGCAGCCGGAAGTATCGCGGTCGAGCCGGTGGGCGAGGACCGGCGGGCGCGGCAGGCCGAACCGCAATGCGTCGAACGAGGATTCGAGGTTGGCTCCGCCTTTGGGGCCGCGATGCACCGGCAGGCCTGCAGGCTTGTCGATCACCAGCATCAGCCCGTCGCGATGGAGCACGCGGGCCTGGATCTCCTCCACGGTCAGTTCGGGAGCTTCGATTGTTCGGTCAAGACTTTCGCTCATGGTCCGAAACCGCTAACACACCCCCAACATGAACGATACCACCCCCGAAAACACGAAACTGAGCTGGTGGCGCCGGCTTTCCGGCGGCCTGAAGCGCACGTCGAGTTCGCTCGGGTCGGCGGTGGCCGACCTCGTCACCAAGCGCAAGCTCGACCGCGCGATGCTCGAGGATATCGAGGACGTGCTGCTGCGTGCCGATCTCGGAACCGAGGTCGCGGCGCGCATCGCCGCGGCGGTGGGCGTCGGCCGTTACGACAAGTCGATCTCGGCGGACGACGTGAAATCGGTGGTCGCGGCCGAAGTCGAAAAGGTTCTCGCGCCCGTGGCCAAACCGCTTGTCATCGATGAGGCGAAGAAGCCATTCGTGATTCTCGTGGTCGGCGTCAACGGTTCCGGCAAGACCACCACCATCGGCAAGCTCGCGGCGAAACTTTCCGCCGAAGGCCGCAAGGTGATGCTGGCCGCCGGCGACACCTTTCGCGCCGCCGCGATCGAGCAATTGAAAGTCTGGGGTGAGCGCACCAAATCCCCGGTCATATCAGGTTCGCAGGGGTCGGATTCGGCGAGCCTTGCCTTCAACGCGCTGTCGGCGGCGCGCGAGGGAAAGCTGGACGTGCTCCTGGTCGATACCGCGGGCCGCCTGCAGAACAAGGCCGAATTGATGAGCGAACTGGAAAAGGTGGTTCGCGTCATCAGGAAGGTCGATGCCTCGGCGCCGCATGCGGTACTGCTGGTGCTCGACGCCACGGTGGGACAAAATGCGCTGTCGCAGGTCGAGGCGTTTCACCGTACCGCTGATGTCACCGGCCTCGTGATGACAAAACTCGACGGCACCGCGCGCGGGGGCATCCTGGTGGCACTGGCGGAGAAGCACAAATTGCCGGTGCACTTCATCGGCGTCGGCGAAGGCGTCGACGACCTCGCAGCCTTCACCGCGCGGGATTTTGCGCAAGCGATCGCGGGGATTGAGTCTTAGATTTTTCTTGTCATGCCCCGCGCAGGCGGGGCATCCAGTACGCCGCGCCGTCGGTGGGAATCGAAATGGCGCGGAATAGTGGATCATCCGCCTTCGCGGATGATGACGCCAGCAACAGGTGACGCATGGACAAGACCCAACCGCATCCGCTGTTCAAGCTCGCGACCGAACTCGGTCCGCTCTTGGTGTTCTTCGTCGCGAATGCCAAGTTCCACCTGTTCGTCGCCACCGGGGCCTTCATGGTGGCGATCGTGGCGGCGATGATCGCCTCTTATCTGGTTACGCGGCATGTGCCGTTGATGGCGCTGGTCACCGGCGTCATCGTCATCGTGTTCGGCACGCTGACACTGGTTTTGCACGACGAGACCTTCATCAAGGTCAAGCCCACCATCATCTACGGCCTGTTCGCCGCCGTTCTCGGCGGCGGCCTGTTGTTCGGCCGCTCCTTTATCGCCATCATGTTCGATCAGATGTTCAATCTCACGCCGCAGGGCTGGCGGATTCTCACCTTGCGCTGGGCCCTGTTCTTTTTCGCGATGGCGATCCTGAACGAGGCCATCTGGCGCACCCAGACCACCGATTTCTGGGTTGGGTTCAAGGCGTTCGGCGTGATCCCGCTGACCATGGCTTTCGCGGTCACGCAGATGCCGCTGATCAAGCGCTATCATCTGGACCCGGCTTCGCTTGAGGCGAGCGAGGCGGCGGAGGGGGACGTCAGCAAGGGGTGACGCTGGTGCGAATTTGATACCCGTGGCTTGCGTTATAGGTATTTTATTCCCTCTCCCGCTTGCGGGGGAGGGCTGGGGTGGGGGTGCCGCCACACAACGCGCCCGTCCGTCGAACGGATAAAATTCCCCCACCCGCTGCGCTCTGGCGCGCAATTGCGCTGCCGAGCGCCATAGCCGAAGCGGCTTCGGCGTTCTTTTCTAAGGACGGCCGCCGATGGCGGCCTATGCTCCCCCGCAAGCGGGAGAGGTGAAGAAGATCACGACCCCGCCTTCAGCGCCTTGTCAATCTCGGCCCGCAGCACGGTGTTGATATTGTCCGGGGTCACCGGACCGACCATCTTGTAGAGGATGGTGCCTTCACGGCCGACGATAAAGGTCTCCGGCACGCCATAGACCCCCCACTCGATCGAGGCGCGGCCATTGGCGTCGACGCCGACAACGCCGAACGGATTGCCGTAGCGGCCGAGAAAGCGCCGCGCATTGTCGGGGGCGTCCTTGTAGTTGATGCCGACGATCTGCAGCCGGCTGTCGCGGCCGAGTTCGGTCAATAGCGGCGCCTCGTCGTGGCACGGCACGCACCATGACGCCCAGACGTTGACGACGCTGACCTTGCCCTTGAACACCGAAGGATCGAGTCCGGGCACCTGCGCGCCGTTAGTGGCGAGCCCGGTGAGCGCGGGCAGGGTGGTTTGCGGCGCCGGATGGCCGATCAGGGCGGATGGAATGCGCGACGGATCGGTGTTGCCGAGCCGGAACCAGAAGATCGCGGCCAGCGCCGCGAAGCCGACGAGTGGCAGCGCCATCAGCCAGCGCGAGGTTCGCTGGCCTGTATCTGTTGTCGGATGTTCGCTCATCTCAAATCCGTAGCGCTGTGCCCGGAGCGTCTCACGACGCCCCCGGCTTCGAGTTCCCGCAGATGCCGCTTCTGGCGGTGATAGTCGATTCCGATCCAGACAATCAGCATCACCACAACCGCCGCCACCAGCAGATAGGATGTCACGATGAAGGACGCGTAGGGGCCGAGCGACATCGCGTTCACGCCGAACGCCGACTGGATTGCGCCACCTGGACCAATTGCAGCGCGCGCACCCGGCGGCGCAGAATCTCGTTGCGCATCGCCGCCAGGTGCAGGGTGAGGAACAACAGCGAAAACGCCACCGCCATCACCAGAAGCGGAATCAGGAAGGCGCGGTCGAGCGACGGCCCGCCCATCCGCATCACCGACGCCGGCTGATGCAGCGTATTCCACCAGTCGACCGAGAATTTGATGATCGGAAGGTTGATGGCGCCGACCAGCGTCAGGATCGCGGCGGCGCGGGCGGCGCGCGACGGATCCTCCACCGCGCGCCACAGCGCGATCAGGCCGAGATACATCAGAAACAGAATCAGCACCGAGGTCAGCCGCGCGTCCCATTCCCAATAGGTGCCCCACATCGGCCGCCCCCACAGCGAGCCCGTCACCAGCGCGAGAAAGGTAAACGCCGCGCCGATCGGGGCGGCGGCCTTGGCGGCGACGTCGGCCAGCGGATGCCGCCACACCAGCGTGCCCAGCGCCGCCAGGCTCATCACGCCCCAGACGAACATCGACAGCCAGGCATTCGGCACGTGAATGAACATGATCTTTACGGTGGCGCCCTGCTGATAATCGTCGGGCGCCACTGCCGATTGGTAGAGGCCGACCGCGAGCAGGATCGCGGTCACCGCTGCAAGCCATGGCAACAGGCGCGAAGAGAACGACAGGAACCGGGTCGGGTTGGCAAGATCGATCAGCGTCATGACATCCTGTTAAAGGTAGCGGTCGCCGCAGGCAATCAACATGAAGGGTTCCGGGCAGAGTTGATCGGCGTCAAGTTGGGCATGATCTTGTCCAAAAACCGGAATCTATTTTGCGCTAACGTGGCGTTGTGCGACGGGATCATGCCTGGTCGGTCCAATCCCTTGTCAGTCCAATCCTTGCCGCAGGCTCGCGGCGGCGGCGAACGGGCCGATGACAAAGCTGAACAGCGAAAGCGCGCACAGGATCGAAAACGGCGCGCCGAATGACAAAGGCTCCATGATCGCGGCTTCCGACGCCGCCACGCCAAAGATCAGCACCGGAATCGACAGCGGCAGCACCAGTACTGCAAGCAGCAGCCCGCCGCGATGCAACGTCACGGCGAGCGCCGCGCCGATCATGCCGGTAAATGTCAGTGCCGGCGTGCCGGCCAAGAGCGTCAGCGCGACGGCCGATGTCGATGTGGCATCGAGATTCAGCAATAGCCCGAGCACCGGGGTCGCTACCACAAGCGGCAATCCCGCTGCCAGCCAGTGCGCCAGCGCTTTCGCCGCGCATGCCAATTCCAGCGGCGTCCGGCTCATCACGATCAGGTCGAGCGACCCATCCTCGTGGTCGGCCATGAACAGGCGGTCGAGGGTGAGCAGGCTCGCCAGCAGCGCGCCGAGCCAGAGGATCGCAGGACCGAGCCGCGTCAGGAGCGCGAGGTCGGGGCCGACCGCGAATGGCATCAGCACCACCACGGTGAGAAAGAACAGCACACCGATCAGCGCGCCGCCGCCGACGCGAAGCGCGATTTTGATGTCCCTGCAAATCAGCGCGGCAAGCGAGGTCACGATGCGCCCCCGATACGAAGTTCGCGTGCAGCAATGCCCAGGGGCGTGTGGGTGGCGGCGATGATCAGGCCGCCGCGCGACAGATGATCCCTCATCAGGGAGGCAAACAGTGTCTGCCCGGCGGTATCGAGGGCGTTGGTCGGCTCGTCCAATAGCCAGACCGGCCGCCGCACCGCCAGCAACCGGGCGATCGAGAGCCGCCGCCGCTGTCCGGCCGACAGGTACGCGGCCGGCAACCCCGCGGCATGATCGAGCCCCACCGATCCGAGGATTTCCGCCGGATCGAACGCCTCGCCGCCGAGAAACTCCCGCCAGAACCAGAGATTTTCCGACACGCTCAAAGCCGGTTTGATGGCGTCACGGTGGCCGAGATAATGCGACTGCTCGGGCAGCGTCAGCTCGGTATCGCCGCCCTCCAGATCGATCGACCCGCCGGTGCGGGTCAGCAGGCCCGCAATCAGGCGCAACAGCGAGGTTTTGCCGGATCCATTGGGGCCGACCACAGCCAGCGCCCCACCAGAGGAGGCCTCGAAATCGAGACCGGAAAAAACTTCCCGGCCACCCCGCACACAGCTGATGTCGCGTCCCGAGAGCCGCATTTTGTCCCTTTTACAGCCCTCTGGAAACTACCGGTACCGCATCGGAATTTGTGGGTAGCGCATTGCAGCAGCACGATTGTCAGTGTGGCGGTGCTTCTGGAAAGATTCTATAAGCCGGAACTTGATGCAGCACACAATCCGCAGCTGCAAGCTTCTCGGCCAAGCCTCTTCGCTGGTGCTCTGATACCCTTGCCGGGTATAACTGACAATTTGGGATTTGCCTCACATGACCTCGCTCGACAGCTTCAAATGCCAAAAAACCCTCAAGGTTGGTGGCAAGACCTACGTCTATTACAGCCTGCCCGCCGCCGAGAAAAACGGTCTGAAGGGAATCGCCAGACTTCCCTATTCCATGAAGGTGCTGCTGGAAAACCTGCTGCGCAATGAAGACGGCCGCACCGTCAAGAAGGACGACATTCTCGCCGTCTCGAAGTGGCTGAAGAAGCGCGCGCTCGAGCATGAAATCGCGTTCCGTCCGGCGCGGGTGCTGATGCAGGATTTCACCGGGGTGCCCGCGGTGGTCGATCTCGCGGCGATGCGCAATGCGATGCAGGCGCTCGGCGGCGACGCGGAAAAGATCAATCCGCTGGTGCCGGTCGATCTCGTCATCGACCATTCGGTGATCGTGAACTTCTTCGGGGACAACAAGGCGTTCGGCAAGAACGTCGTCGAGGAATACAAGCAGAATCAGGAGCGCTACGAATTCCTGAAATGGGGCCAGAAGGCGTTTTCGAATTTCTCGGTGGTGCCGCCCGGCACCGGCATCTGCCACCAGGTCAACCTCGAATATCTCGCGCAAACGGTATGGACCAGGAAGGAGAAGATGACGGTCGGCAAGAAGACCGCCACCTTCGAGGTCGCTTATCCGGATTCGCTTGTGGGTACCGACTCGCACACCACCATGGTCAACGGCCTTGCCGTGCTCGGCTGGGGCGTCGGCGGCATCGAGGCGGAAGCCTGCATGCTGGGCCAGCCATTGTCGATGCTGCTGCCGGAAGTGGTCGGTTTCAAACTCAAGGGGCAGCTCAAGGAAGGCGTTACCGCGACAGACCTGGTGCTGACGGTGACCCAGATGCTGCGCAAGCAGGGCGTGGTCGGAAAATTCGTGGAATTTTTCGGCCCCGGTCTCGATCATCTCTCGGTCGCGGACAAGGCGACCATCGGCAACATGGCGCCGGAATATGGCGCGACCTGCGGCTTCTTCCCGGTCGATGCCGCGACCATCGATTATCTGAAGACCTCAGGCCGCAAGGCTGACCGCGTCGCGCTGGTATCCGCCTATGCCAAGGCGCAGGGCCTGTTCCGCACCGCAAAGTCGGCGGACCCGGTATTCACGACAACGCTGACGCTCGATCTTGCGGACGTCGTGCCGTCGATGGCCGGACCGAAGCGTCCCGAAGGCCGCGTCGCGCTGCCTGCGGTGGCGGAAGGCTTCTCCGTGGCGATGGCGAATGAGTACAAGAAGGCCGCCGATGCGTCGAAGCGCTATGCGGTGGAAAATCGCGATTTCGATCTTGGCCATGGCGACGTGGTGATCGCCGCGATCACCTCCTGCACCAACACCTCCAATCCGAGCGTGCTGATCGGCGCGGGGCTGCTGGCGCGCAAGGCGGCCGCGAAGGGCCTGAAGGCAAAGCCCTGGGTCAAGACTTCGCTGGCGCCGGGCAGCCAGGTGGTCGCCGAATATCTGGCGAATTCCGGATTGCAGAGCGACCTCGACAAGGTCGGATTCAATCTGGTCGGCTTCGGCTGCACCACCTGTATCGGCAATTCCGGTCCGCTGCCGGAAGAGATTTCGAAGTCGATCAACGACAACGGCATCGTCGCCGCCGCCGTGCTGTCAGGTAACCGCAACTTCGAGGGCCGCGTCAGCCCGGACGTGCAGGCCAACTATCTCGCCTCGCCGCCATTGGTCGTCGCTTACGCGCTGGCCGGAACGGTCACCAAGGATCTTGCGGTCGAACCGATCGGCACCGGCAAGGACGGCAAGCCGGTGTATCTGAAGGATATCTGGCCGACCACCAAGGAGATCAACGCGTACATGAAGAAATTCGTGACCGCGACGATCTTCAAGAAGCGCTACGCGGACGTGTTCAAGGGTGACACCAACTGGCGCAAGATCAAGACGGTGGAGAGCGAGACCTATCGCTGGAACATGAGCTCGACCTATGTGCAAAACCCGCCTTATTTCGAAGGCATGAAGAAAGTGCCGGAGCCGGTCGTCGATGTCGTCGATGCCCGGATCCTGGCGATGTTCGGCGACAAGATCACCACCGATCACATCTCGCCGGCGGGCTCGATCAAGCTGACCTCGCCGGCCGGAAAATTCTTGAGCGAGCATCAGGTGCGTCCGGCCGACTTCAACCAGTACGGTACGCGGCGCGGCAACCATGAAATCATGATGCGCGGCACCTTCGCCAATATCCGCATCAAGAACTTCATGCTGAAGGGCGCCGACGGCAATATTCCCGAAGGCGGCCTGACCAGGCACTGGCCCGACGGCGAGCAGATGTCGATCTACGACGCGGCGATGAAGTATCAGGCCGAGCACGTTCCGCTGGTGGTCTTCGCCGGCGCCGAATACGGCAACGGCTCATCGCGGGACTGGGCCGCGAAGGGGACGCGGCTGCTCGGCGTTCGCGCCGTGATTTGCCAAAGCTTCGAGCGTATCCATCGCTCCAATCTCGTCGGCATGGGCGTGCTTCCGCTCACCTTCGAGGACGGCGCGTCGTGGCAGTCGATCGGGCTGAAGGGTGACGAAACCGTAACCATACGGGGGTTGCAGGGCGATCTGAAACCGCGCCAAAAGCTCACCGCGGAAATCGTGTCGGGTGACGGCTCGTTGCGGCGCGTTTCGCTGCTTTGCAGGATCGATACGCTTGATGAGCTCGACTACTATCGCAACGGTGGCATCTTGCACTACGTGCTACGCAAGCTTGCTGCGTGACTGTGATCGGTAGCTCACTGCGAATTGAGTAGCGAGGGAATTGAAGGCGGCCTAAGAAAGGCCGCCTTCTTTGCTCGAGGGCGGCGGCTTCCGGGCCGCCATTTGTTAACGGCGAGAAGGGTTAACGGCGGCGACGCGGAAATTCTCGGTTCCAGTATGACAGCAGCAGTGGCCTATAATTACGTTTCGCGCTGGTCGGGCGCACTTGGCGTCTCGCTTGGCGTCTGCGCGATTGTGGCAATTGTCCGTCCAGCCCTTGCCGAGCCCCGTGCGGTGGTGGAGCTCTTCACCTCGCAGGGATGCTCGTCGTGTCCGCCCGCCGACATGATCATCGGCGAACTCGCCAAGGATCCTTCCGTGATCGCACTGAGCATGCCGATCGATTACTGGGATTATCTCGGCTGGAAGGACACGCTGGCGGATGCGCGCTTCAGCGCCCGTCAGAAAGCCTATTCGCTGATGCGCGGCGATCGCGATGTCTACACGCCGCAGGTGGTTGTCAACGGCGCGGCCCATGTGATCGGCAGCGACCGTGCCGGGATTGAAAGCGCGATCGGCGCTACCGGGAAAACCGATGGCGTGATGTCGGTACCGGTTTCCATGACGCTGGCAGGCAAGCAGATTACGGTGTCGGTGGCGGCCTCGAACAAGGGGCCGGTGGCGACGCATGGCGAAATATGGATTTGTTCGATCTCGAAAGCGGTGCCGATTTCGATCGGGCGCGGTGAAAATCGCGGTCGCGAGATCACCTACTATAACGTGGTGCGCAACCTGTTGAAGGTGGGCGACTGGAACGGCAGTACGGGAAGCTGGACCGTGCCGCTTGAGAATATTTCGCGCGAGGGCATTGATGCCGCCGCGGTCTTTGTCCAGGACGGCAGCCGCGACAGGCCGGGCCGGATGCTCGGCGCGGCTTACACGTCGCTTCACTGAGAATTCATCCCTGGGCTTTGGCGTTGCGCGAACGCGTCACCCGTCCGGGTCGGACGCGGGCGTTTTTTTGCGTGACCAGTGGTGCGATTGCTCTGTCATCACGAATTTGCCGGGGGCGTCCACGTTGGCCCGAACCAGAACCGGCCTGAACCAGAACCGGGGCTCCAATCTCGTGTCTGATGATTTTTCCTGACGCGAACCGGTGTTCACTTCGTCCGAAAACGCTTCACTGCGGGGATCGTCGCCGGCCGGTCCGATTTCGAAGGGGTACGGCCGCGTTTTGCAATGCGATCTCATCGAACCGAATGGACCGGAGGGCCTTCAGGGCCCGTCGCGGATCGGTTGCGGCGCCGAGGTCGCGGCTTCAACGGCAGCGGCGAAACCAGGGCCTGCTCTCGTCCAAAAAGAAAAAGGACCAACTCGCGTTGGCCCAGTATGGGGATAAACTATTCTGCGCATAGGCCCGATCCCGACGACCCCGGGGGGCTGGGGGCTGAGGAATCCGGTATCGAAAGGACCGGGCCAACGCAGAGCGTTCTTTTTCTCAATCCAGGGGGGCGGTCGGTGGGCGGAAGTGGGGCGGTATTATGATTCCGCTAACGATCCCGTGACGGCGTGAGTACGCAATTGCACATCGGGAGTCACTTGGGCGTTCTCACTTGATCGGGAACCGTCCGTTCGGCTGAATTCAGGCACTCCCGCCACCGCCCTCTTGCGGCGGCGGTCAGTCGGCGCAATCATGTCGAACAGATGACGGGAGATGCGCCATGAGCTCGATATCGGAGGAAACCGACCCAAGCGAGGTACGCGCAGCGGCGCGCAATGCCGCTGCGGGTGCTTCGCCAAACCGGGTAACGTTCAATCGTCTCGAACTCAATCGCATCTTGAATCTCTACGGGCGCATGGTCGCTGACGGCGAATGGCGCGACTATGCCATCGATTTCCTGCGCGACCGCGCGGTGTTCTCGGTATTCCGGCGCGCTTCGGAAGTTCCAATCTATCGCATCGAAAAGGATCCGCGGCTCGCGCGCAAGCAGGGGATCTACAGCGTAATCTCGGCGAGCGGATTGATCCTGCGCCGCGGCCATGATCTCGACCGTGTTTTGTTGGCGATCGACCGCAAGCTGGCGGTGGTCTAGGACGCACGAAGGCGCGCTCCTTTCCACGAGGAGGGAGCACTCAGCCCGGATCGTCCGCCGGCACCGTCGCCGCGCCATCGCCGAGCGCGCGTTGCATCATCACGGTATCGAGCCAGCGGCCGAATTTGAGGCCGACATTTGGATGGGTTCCGATCATCTGGAATCCGCACCTTGAATGAACACCGACCGATGCGGCGTTGGCGGAATCGCCGATCACCGCGATCATCTGCCGGTAGCCGCGCGCCTCGCATTCGGCGATCAGCCGCTGCAGCAATTGCAGGCCGATCCCGCGCCGGTGGATGGCGGGCTGCAAATAGAGCGAATTCTCCACGGTGAACCTGTAAGCCGGTCGCGGCCGGTATGCGCCGGCATAGGCATAGCCGATCACGCGGCCGTCGATGGCTGCGACGAGATAGGGGAAGCCGCCCTCCATCAGCGCGCCAAAGCGGCGCGTCATCTCGGCCAGATCCGGCGGAATGAGTTCGAACGTCGCGGTTCCGAAACGGACGGCGTGCTCGTAGATCCCGGTGATGGCGGGCAGGTCGGCCGGGGCGGCGGGTCTGATTTCAAGCGGGAACATGACGCGGAGATTATTTTTGCCCATCGCAAAAGAAAAGCCCCGGCCGCGAGGCCGGGGCTTGCAATCGTCCGCTTTGAGCGAGAGCGG
This sequence comes from uncultured Alphaproteobacteria bacterium, assembly GCA_963742085.1. Classification (GTDB taxonomy): domain Bacteria; phylum Pseudomonadota; class Alphaproteobacteria; order Rhizobiales; family Xanthobacteraceae; genus Bradyrhizobium. Next base: position 575,923 of record CAVUKM010000016.1, read on the forward strand.
TCAGTCGCGCTGGCCGAGCAGTTGCAGCAGCAGCGTGAACAGGTTGATGAAGTTCAAATAGAGCGACAATGCGCCGGTGATCGCCGCACGCTCGGCCACGTCACCGCCCTGCCGGGCATAGCCGTAGATGTAGTCGTTCTTCAGCCGCTGGGTATCCCAGGCGGTGAGGCCCGCGAATACCAGCACGCCGACCACGGACACCACGAACTGCAGCATCGAGCTGGCGAGGAACAGATTGACCAGGCTCGCGATGATGATGCCGAACAGGCCCATGATCAGGAACGATCCCATCCCGGTCATGTCACGCTTGGTGGTGTACCCGTACAGGCTCAGGGCACCGAAGGTGGCCGCGGTGATGAAGAACACCCGTACGATCGAGGTATGCGTGTACACCAGGAAGATCGAGGACAGCGAAATGCCCATCAGCGCCGAGAACACCCAGAACAGCATCTGGGCAGTCGCGGGAGCAAGCCGATTTATGCCGGCCGAGATCACGAACACCATGGCGAGCGGCGCCAGGATGAACAGCCATTTCAGCGGGCTTACGAACATCGCGTAGCCGAACGGCGTCAGAAACGCGCTGCCGATCTTGGCGGCAGCGCCCGACGGATCGGTGGTCACGGCCGCCATATAGACGCCAAGCGCGGCAAGGCCGGTGATGGCCAGGCCGATGCTCATGTAATTGTAGATGCGCAGCATGTAGGCGCGCAGACCGGCGTCGACGGTCGCGGCGTCAACGCGCCCGGCGGCCCGGCCGAAAGGAGAGGTATAGTTGCGGTCTAGGTCCGACATGGTCGAATTCCCGTTGGTTGTCCGGCGGAGCGCAAGGGTTTTGCGGCGCCAGCTAGAAATTATCCCAGATAGTACCGTCTGCTGACATTAATTTTGTGTCATCAAACGACGTCTGGCCCGGCTTCATATCTGGGAAACTAGCACATTCGCCGCAAGCCTCCATGCGCGGCCGAATGTCGCGACGCCCGCAAGGATCCACGAAGGCGCGGCAAACCAGGCACTCAGATTGTATAAAATTTATATTATAAATTGCGCAGCACCGCGGCCGGCTTCTGATTCAGGGCCAGCAGCGTTCCGGCGAGCCCCAATCCCACCGTGACCACCAGTGCCGCCACCACCACGGCGGCCGCGCTGCCGGCCTGCCAGACGAAGCTCAGGGTCATCAGCCGGGTGACGATCAGCCAGGCCGCAACCGAGCCGGCGATCACGCCGAAGACGGCGGTCGCAAAGCCGATCATCAGGTATTCCAGGGCGTAGGCACCGAGCAGCCGCGCCCTTGTCGCGCCGAGAGTCTTGAGGATGACCGCGTCATAGACGCGATGGCGATGGCCGGCGGCAAGCGCGCCGCCCAGCACCAAAACGGCCGCGATCAGCGTGACCGCGCTGGCGCCGCGGATCGCCAGCACGAGATTGGTGACGACCGTGCCGATGGTTTCCAGCGCCTCGCGGACCCGCACGCTCGTGACCATCGGGAATGCGTCGGCCACCGATTTGATGATCGCTGCGTCGCCGGCGGAATCCGGGTTGGTCTCGGTCAATGTCGCGATATGGGTGTGCGGCGCGCCCCGGAAGGCGTTGGGGGAGAACACCAGCACGAAATTGATGCCGAGGCCTTGCCAGTCGATGGTGCGCATATTGCCGATCCTCGCCGGAATATCCCGGCCGAGCACGTTGACGACAATTTCGTCGCCGAGCTTGAGCCTGAGCCCGTCGGCGATCTTTTTCTCGATCGAGATCAGCGGCGGCCCGTCGTAATCCGCGCCCCACCATTTGCCTTCGACGATCTTCGAGCCTTTGGGGATTTCGCCGGTCGCGGTCAGGCCGCGGTCGCTTTGCAGCACCCATTCGCTGTCGGTCGAGGGCTTCAGCTCTTCCGCCCTGACGCCGCGCGCGGCGACGATGCGCCCGCGCAGCATCGGCACCTCCTCGACGGTCGATTGCGGCGCGACCTGTTTCAGGAATGCGCTGAAGCGGTCGGCTTCGGTGGCCGGAATGTCGATGAAATAGAACGATGGCGCGCGGTCCGGCAGCGCCGCCAGGAATTGCCGCCGCAGATTGCCGTCGATCTGCGTAATCGTGACCAGCACGGCGAGGCCGAGACCGAGCGACAGCACGACCGAAGGCGTCAAGGCGCCCGGCCGGTAGATATTGGCGATCGCAAGCCGCAGCATGGTTATCCGCGTCCGGGGCAGGCGGCGCGCCAGCGCCATCAGGCCGGCGGCGATGCCGCGCAACAGCGCGAATACGGCGATCGAGGACACAACGAACACGGTTGCGACGCGCTTGTCATAGGCAAGTCCGATCACCACGGTGATCAGAAGCGCGATCACCACGGCCATCAAGGCAAGGTATCGCCAGCGCGGGCGATGCCAGGCGCTGGTCACCGCTTCCCGAAACAGTGCCGCCACCGGTACATCATGCACGCGACCGAGCGGCCACAACCCGAATGCAAGCGCGGTCAAAAGGCCGTAGACCAGCGACAGCACAAGCTCATCGAAATGCAGCGCCGGCACCACCGGCAGCGGCAACAGCGCGCCGAACACGTGGACGATGACGAACGGAAGCGCGGCACCCGCGGCAAGGCCGATCGCCGAGCCAATGACGGCAAGCACGGTGACTTGCGTAAGGTAGATCGCAAACACGTCGCGGCCGGTGGCGCCCAGTGCCTTGAACGTGGCGACGACGTCGCGGCGGCGGTCGATATGGCTCTTGACCGCGTTGGCGACGCCCACGCCGCCGACCAGCAGCGCGGCAAGGCCGACCAAAGTGAGAAACTGGGTGAAACGGCTGATGGTGCGTTCGAGTTGCGGCGAGGCGCTGTCGCGTGTGCGGATTTCCCAGCCGGCTTCCGGCAGCGCGTTTCTGGTCTCGTCGGCGAGCCGGGTCGCGCTGTGGTCAGCCGCAGAGCCGTCCGGCAGCCGTACCCGATAGGTCCAGCGCACCAGGCTGCCGGGCTGCAGCAGCTGCGTGGCACGAAGCCCGGCCTGGCTGGTCAGGAATCTCGGACCGAAGCCGAGGCCGCCGGCGAGCTTGTCCGGCTCGGCGCTGACAATGCTGCGGATCTGGAACGTCGCGCTACCGATGCTGACGCGGTCGCCGAGCTTGAGATCGAGCCGGGCCAGCAAGGTCGAATCGACCGCCGCGCCGAATGCTCCGTCGTGCTCGGCCAGCAATTCCGCCATCGGCAGTTTCGGGTCGAGCGCGAGTTCACCCAGCATCGGGTAGGTGCCGTCCACGGCCTTGATTTCGACCAGCGCAAGCCGGCCGTCGTTTGCGCGCGCCATGCCGCGGAGCGTCGCTATGGCGGAGACGGTGCCGCGGGAGTGCAGAAAGGTCAGCTCATCTGGATTGGCCTCGCGCTGGAACAGGGAAAAAGCCACGTCGCCGCCGAGCAGCGTGCGGCCCTCGCGCGCCAGTCCCTCGCCGAGGCTCGCCGAGACCGAGCCGACGCCGGCAATCGCCATGACGCCGAGCCCGATGCAGGCGATGAAGACGTAAAAGCCGCGCAGGCCGCCGCGCAATTCGCGCAAGGCGTAGCGCAGGGGAAGCGAAGCCGGGCGGCCGCCGGAGATGGGTTCGGAAGCAATCGTCATGAAGCGGCTTCGCGTTCCGCAACCTGGCCATCGATCCGGCCCGAGCGCAGCCGAACCACGCGGTCGCAGCGCTGCGCCAGCGAGGTGTCGTGGGTTACCAGCACCAGCGTCATGCCGCGCTCGGCGTGTTTGGTGAAGAGCAGATCGACGATCTGCCGGCCGGTGGCTTCATCGAGATTGCCGGTGGGCTCGTCGGCGACCAGAATGGCGGGATCGGGCGCCAGCGCGCGGGCCAGCGCGACGCGCTGCTGCTCGCCGCCCGATAATTGCGTGGGATAGTGGTGTAACCGGTCGCCGAGCCCGACCGACGTCAATTCCTGCGCCGCGCGCCGCGACGCATCGGCATCGCCAGCCAGCTCCAGCGGCACCGCCACGTTTTCCAGCGCCGTCATGGTCGGAATCAGATGAAACGACTGGAACACGATGCCGACCTGGCGACCGCGAAAGCGCGCCAGCGCATCCTCGTCGAGGGCATTGAAAGGCGTGCCGTTGACTACCACCTCTCCGCTGTCAGGACGTTCCAATCCCGCCATCACCATCAGAAGAGTTGATTTCCCCGAGCCTGACGGTCCAATCAGGCCGATCGCCTCGCCCGATGTCACGCGCAGGCTGATGTCCTTGAGGATGTGGACGCGCGCCGCGCCTGTGCCGAGTGAGAGATTGACGTTCGAGATGGAAATGGTGTCCGGCTTGAGGCCGGTCAGCGATGAGGGTTCGATGAGACTGTCCATGGCTCGGTCATATGGTACTTCCGGCGGTGCGGTCGAGAGGCGGGCAGCGATGTTCGTGCAAATGCTCGTGTTGGGCCTGGCGCTGTCGGGGGCGGAACCGGTCCTTGCCCAGACCTCGGCGGAGACCGGGGTAAAGCCGATCAAGATGGTCGTGCTCGGTGATTCGCTCAGCGCCGGGCACGGACTTGCTGGCTCCGACGCGTTTCCGGCCAAGTTGCAAAAGGCGTTGAAAGCCAACGGCATAGAGGTTGAGATGAGCAACGCCGGGGTGTCCGGCGACACCGCTTCCGGTGGCCGCGACCGGCTCGACTGGTCGGTGCCGGAGGGTACGCAGGCGGTGATCGTCGAGCTCGGCGCCAACGATGCCTTGCGCGGCATCGATACCGCGGTCACCCGCGCGGCATTGACGGACATTGTGACGCGGTTGAAGGCGCGCGGAATTGCGGTGCTGTTGTGCGGAATGCTGGCACCGCCGAATTATGGCAGCGACTTTTCGGCCCGTTTCAATACGATCTATCCGGACCTCGCCAAATCATCGGGCGTAGCGCTGTATCCGTTCTTCCTCGAGGGCGTCGCGGCCGACCCCAGGCTCAATCAGGCGGACGGCCTGCATCCGACGGCGGAGGGCATCGACGTGATCGTCGGGAATATCCTGCCTACTGTCAGGGCATTTCTCGGCGCGATATCCGGGCAGCGCAGTTGAAAAGCGGGCAGCGGTAAGCCTAACGCGATGGATTTGCGACAGGTTTCGGTTCTGTTAGCGCCGGATGCTTCGCAGAGTCATATAAGTACGGTAGAAATTGGCATCGGTGATTCGTTGCCGGGCTTTGTTACAGGGCGTGATCTCAGGACCAACGAAGCCGTTTGTCCGAGAGAGCCGGTCCATTCCGGATAAAATCCGGGACAGGGCGGGATCATGCCTCAGCATCGGGAGTCTTGCGATGCCGCGTTTGTTTACGGGACTGGAAATTCCGGCCGAGATCGGCCAGACACTTTCCAGCTTGCGTGGCGGCCTGCCGGGCGCGCGCTGGATCGATCCCGAAAATTATCACGTTACCTTGCGCTTCATCGGCGATATCGACGGCATCGCGGCCAATGAAATTGCCTCGATGCTGTTTCGGGTCAATCGCAAGCCGTTCGAGGTGGCGGTACAGGGCCTCTCCAGTTTCGGCGGCAAAAAGCCGCGCGCGGTGGTCGCCAACATCGCCCCAAGCCGGCCGCTGATCGAGCTTCAGGCGGAGCTGGAGCGGCTGATGCAGCGGATTGGTCTCGATCCGGAGGGGCGCAAATTCACCCCCCATGTGACGCTGGCGCGGCTGCGCGATGCTTCCACCCAGGACGTTGCTGACTATCTGTCGGTGCGGGGCTATTTCCCGACCCGGGTGTTCACGGCATCGCGGTTCGTGCTGTTTTCCTCGCGCGCCTCGACCGGCGGCGGGCCCTACGTGGTCGAGGACTCCTACGCACTGAGCGCGTAAGGCAGGCGCTTGCCCACCACCGCCGTCGTCACCCGGCAAGAGCGCGAAGCGCGTCTCACGCCAAATGACCGGGTGACCCGGTATTCCAGTGTCGAGAGGCGAGAGCCGAGGGGCCGCGGCTTACCGGATCCCCGCTTTCGCGGGGATGACGATCTACGTTGGGGTCGGCTTCAGGGCGTGCATAGCCCTTGCACCAATTCACGGCTTGCAATTTTCCCAAGCTTAGGGCCGTAAGAGGGGCCATGTTGCCTTTCCCCGCCGCCTCGTTCCGCGCCCATTATCAGGCCCTCGTCTCCTCCGGCGCGATCGAGCCCGACGCCGCGCAGGAAGAGGTCGCGCAGGCCTTTGCCCATCTCGAGCGGCGGCTTTCGCGCTACAAGCCGCCGCGCAAGCAGGGCCTGCTCGGCCGGCTGTTTGCCGACAAGGACGATGCGTCGCCGCGCGGCATCTATGTTCACGGTGAGGTCGGGCGCGGCAAGACCATGCTGATGGATCTGTTCTTTCAGCAGAGTCCGGTAGAGCTTAAGCGCCGTGCCCACTTTCACGAATTCATGGCCGAGGTGCACGAGCGGATCTACGGCTTTCGCCAGGACATCGTGCGCGGCGAGATTGTCGACGGCGACGTGATCGCGCTTACCGCGGCGTCGATTTTCGACCAGGCCTGGCTGTTGTGTTTTGACGAATTCCACGTCACCGACATTGCGGATGCGATGATCCTGGGGCGGCTGTTCGCCAGGCTGTTCGAACTCGGCACCGTGGTGGTCGCGACCTCCAACGTCGCGCCCGACGACCTCTATAAAGGGGGCCTGAACCGATCGCTGTTTCTGCCGTTCATCGCGCAGATAACGGAGCATATGGAGGTGCTGCGGCTCGATGCGCGTACCGATTTCCGGCTGGAAAAACTTGCGGGCGTGAAAATGTGGCTGGTGCCGGCCGGTCGCGAGGCCGACGCGGCCCTCGACAGCGCCTGGATCAAGATGACCGGCAATGCGATAGGCAAGTCGCGCGATATTTCGATCAAGGGCCGCATCCTGCATGTGCCGTGCTCGGCGCATGGCGTCGCGCGCTTTACGTTTGCGGAGTTGTGCGAGCAGCCGCTCGCCGCATCCGACTACCTGCGGCTCGCGCACGACTACCACACCATCATGATCGACCGCATTCCCGTGATGGACTATGCCGAGCGCAATGCCGCCAAGCGCTTCATCACGCTGATCGACACGTTGTATGACAACGGAGTGAAGCTGATGGCCTCGGCGGAAGCTGATCCGCTGTCGCTTTATGTCGCGACCGAAGGCAATGAGGCGAACGAATTCAAGCGGACCTCGTCGCGGCTGATCGAGATGAGCTCTGAGAGCTATCTGGCGCGGCCGCACGGACACAAGGATTCCGAGGCCAGCGGCAGCAGCACAGGGCTCGTGGAGACCTGATCGCGGGCCGCCTGATCGAAATCGAGGCAAGACCGACAATTGAGCATACCCCGGCTTGAACGGGCCGGTCGAAAGGGATAACCAGCCAGTCAAACTTCCTTCCATCCACCTCCGTACGTTCAAAGGACAGATTTCCCATGGCGCGCGACAAGATTGCTTTGATTGGCTCCGGTCAGATCGGCGGAACGCTGGCCCACCTCATCGGCCTGAAGGAACTGGGCGACGTCGTGATGTTCGACATCGCCGAGGGCGTGCCGCAAGGCAAATCGCTCGATATCGCACAGTCTTCGCCCGTCGACGGCTTCGACGCGCATTTCACCGGCGCCAACTCCTATGAAGCGCTCGACAACGCCAAGGTCTGCATCGTCACCGCCGGCGTGCCGCGCAAGCCCGGCATGAGCCGCGACGATCTCCTGAGCATCAATCTCAAGGTGATGGAACAGGTCGGCGCCGGCATCAAGAAATACGCCCCCGACGCCTTCGTCATCTGCATCACCAATCCGCTCGACGCCATGGTGTGGGCGCTGCAGAAGGCTTCCGGCATGCCGCACAAGAAGGTGGTGGGCATGGCGGGTGTGCTGGATTCTTCCCGTTTCCGCTATTTCCTCGCCGACGAATTCAACGTCTCGGTCGAGGACGTCACCGCCTTCGTGCTGGGCGGCCACGGCGACACCATGGTGCCGCTGGTGAGGTATTCCACGGTGGCCGGCATTCCGCTGCCCGATCTCGTCAAGATGGGCTGGACCTCGCAGGCGCGGATCGACGAGATCGTCGATCGCACCCGCAATGGCGGCGCCGAGATCGTCAACCTCCTGAAGACCGGTTCGGCGTTCTATGCGCCGGCGGCTTCCGCCATTGCGATGGCGGAGAGCTATCTCAAGGACAAGAAGCGCGTGCTGCCTTGCGCCGCCTATCTCAACGGCGAATACGGCGTGAAGGACATGTATGTCGGCGTGCCCGTCGTCATCGGGTCGAAGGGCGTCGAGCGCATTGTCGAGATCGAACTCGGCGGCAAGGACCGGGAAGCCTTCGACAAGTCGGTCGGTGCCGTGCAGGGCCTGGTCGAGGCCTGCAAGAAGATCGCGCCCGATCTGCTCGGCCGCTGATCGCACCGAGACCTACCGGCTGATGGATCGAGGCCATCGATCCGCAGCCCTGCGAATATCCAAATTCGCCGCCCTGGGCGGCGGGCCTGGAATCGAGGTGCCACTAAGGCAATGGAATTCCAGAGGATTTTGAATTTGCACTTGGCGTGGCATATGGTATACCAACGCCAAGCGCGGTTCGTTTGCTAATTTTGCGCATGAGGCTCGGGGAGCGTCCATATGAACATCCATGAATACCAGGCCAAGGCACTGCTGCACGAATTCGGGGTGGCGATCTCGAAGGGTGTGCCGGTGCTGCGGGCGTCCGATTCCGACGCGGCCGCGAAGACGCTTCCCGGACCGGTCTGGGTGGTGAAAAGCCAGATCCACGCCGGCGGCCGCGGCAAGGGCAAGTTCAAGGAAGCCAGCGCCGGTGACAAGGGCGGTGTCCGCATCGCCAAATCGGTCGCCGAGGTCAATGAATTCGCCAAGCAGATGCTGGGGGCAACCCTGGTCACGGTGCAGACCGGGGCGCATGGCAAGCAGGTCAACCGGCTCTACATCGAGGAAGGCTCCGACATCGACAAGGAGTTTTATCTCTCGATCCTGGTCAACCGCGAAACCTCCGAAGTTTCGTTCGTGGTTTCCACCGAAGGCGGCGTCAATATCGAGGACGTCGCGCACAACAATCCCGAAAAGATCGTCACCTTCTCGGTCGACCCGGCGACCGGCATCATGCCCCATCACGGCCGTACCGTCGCGAAGGCGTTGAAGTTGTCCGGCGATCTCGCCAAGCAGGCGGAAAAGCTGGTGACGCAGCTCTATGCGGCCTTCACCGCCAAGGACATGGCGATGCTGGAAATCAATCCGCTGGTCGTCACCAAACAGGGCCAGCTGCGGGTTCTCGACGCCAAAGTATCGTTCGACGACAACGCGATGTTTCGTCACCCGGATGTTGCGGCGCTGCGCGACGAGACCGAAGAGGACGCCAAGGAGATCGAGGCTTCCAAATACGATCTCAACTACGTCGCGCTCGACGGCACCATCGGCTGCATGGTCAACGGCGCCGGCCTTGCGATGGCGACCATGGACATCATCAAGCTCTACGGCATGGAGCCCGCGAACTTCCTCGATGTCGGCGGCGGCGCCAGCAAGGAGAAGGTCGCGGCCGCGTTCAAGATCATTACCGCCGACCCCAGCGTGAAGGGTATCCTGGTCAATATCTTCGGCGGCATCATGAAATGCGACATCATCGCCGAGGGCGTGGTGGCCGCGGTGAAGGAAGTCGGGCTCAAAGTGCCGCTGGTGGTGCGTCTGGAAGGCACCAATGTCGAGGCCGGCAAGAAGATCATCCGGGAGAGCGGCCTCAACGTGCTGTCGGCGGATGATCTCGACGACGCCGCGCAGAAGATCGTCAAGGCCGTCAAGGGAGGCTAAGCCGATGCCCGGGGACCGTCTCGCCGCACCGACGCCGATGGAGGAGCATCGCAAGCTCGCGGTGTTCGCGGGCGAGTGGGCCGGCGAAGAAATGGTGCATCCCTCGCGCTGGACCGAAGGCGGACCCGCCACCTCGCATGTCGCCGCCCGCATCGATCTCAACGGCTTTTACCTGATTCAGGATACGCGTCAGACGCGCGACGACAAGGAAACCTTCGCCACCCATGGCGTGTTCACCTATGACCGCGAGGACCGGCTCTACAAATTATTCTGGCACGATTCGCTCGGCTACTACCCGCCGTCTCCGGCCTCCGGCGGCTGGACCGGCCGATCGCTGGTGCTGGTGCGCGGTTCGCTTCGCGGCAATGCGCGCCACGTCTACGAAGTCATCGACGACAACAGCTACTCCATGAAAATTCAGTTCTCGCCTGACGCGGAAGGGTGGGCCGACGTGCTCACCGGCGTCTACCGGCGAATTCACTGACCCCCCCTCACCGACCGTCTCGCGAAAGCAATCCCAACCATGTCCATTCTGATCGACAAGAATACAAAGGTTATCTGCCAGGGCTTTACCGGCAAGAACGGCACGTTCCATTCGGAAGCCGCGATTGCCTACGGCACCAAGATGGTCGGCGGCACCTCGCCGGGCAAAGGCGGCTCGACCCATCTCGGCCTGCCGGTGTTCGACACGGTCGCCGAAGCCCGCGAGAAAACCGGCGCCGACGCATCCGTGATCTATGTGCCGCCGCCGGGTGCGGCCGACGCGATCTGCGAGGCGATCGACGCCGAAATCCCGCTGATCGTCTGCATCACCGAAGGCATCCCGGTGCTCGACATGGTGCGGGTCAAAAGGTCGTTGAGCGGATCGAAGTCCCGCCTGATCGGGCCGAATTGCCCCGGCGTGATGACCGCCGGCGAGTGCAAGATCGGCATCATGCCGGCGAACATCTTCCGGCCCGGCAGCGTCGGCATCGTGTCGCGCTCGGGCACGCTGACCTATGAAGCGGTGTTCCAGACCTCCCAGGAGGGCCTCGGCCAGACCACCGCTGCCGGCATTGGCGGCGACCCGGTCAAGGGCACCGAATTCATCGACGTGCTGGAGATGTTCCTGGCCGACCCCAAGACGACCTCGATCGTCATGATCGGCGAAATCGGCGGATCGGCCGAGGAAGACGCCGCTCAATTCCTGAAAGACGAGGCCAAGCGCGGCCGCAAGAAGCCGATGGTCGGGTTCATCGCCGGCGTCACGGCGCCTCCCGGCCGCCGCATGGGCCATGCCGGCGCGATCATCTCGGGCGGCAAGGGCGATGCCGGCTCCAAGACCGCGGCGATGGAGGCGGCCGGAATCAGGGTATCCCCGTCTCCGGCTCGGCTCGGCAAAACGCTGGTCGACGTCCTCAAGGGTTAGGGATCGCGCGGGTACTTTTTGCCCGGCATGTGGCCGGGCGGCTACAGCCTTTGCGCTTGGTGCCCGGTAACTTTCCGGATCGCTTTTTTTCGCGAACCAACCGCGCGCACGTGTTTTTAGGGTGCGCCGGAAGCGGATCGCCAAAGCCGTTTGGAAAGTGCCGATGAAGAAGTTTCTGCTTGGCTCGGTAGCGATTGCCGCGCTCCACACCGGATACGCGTTTGCAGCGGATGTGCCGGCCAAGGTCTACACCAAGGCTCCGCCCGTAGTAGCGACTGGCTTCAGCTGGACTGGTTTTTATCTTAGCGGCGGCGGCGGTGAGGGTTTTGTCACGGACGAAACCACTCCGATGGACACCACGACGGGCGCTGCGGCTTTCCCGGGTAGCAGCAGCCTCACCAATGCAGCCCATGGCTTGTTTGGGACGATCAGCGCCGGTTACGACTATCAATTCAGCGACCGGATCGTCGGCGGCGTGCTCGCCAATTATGATTTTTCCGGCATCAAGGGGACGTATGATACCGGCGGTGCGACAGGGTTTTTCGATCCGCTGGGCGGTGACAGGAAGCTGGAATCGTCTTGGGCGGTCGGCGCCCGTGCCGGCTGGTTGCTTGATCCGAAAACTTTAACCTATTTCAACGCCGGTTATACCCAGGCTCACTTTGGCCAAATGAATGTCGCCGATCTCGGCTTGCGCTTTCCTCTGGGGCCTGGGTCCGTCACCGGACAGACCTATAATGGCTGGTTCCTCGGCAGCGGTGTGGAAGCCAAGCTGGACTTCCTGCCGGGCAACGGGTGGTTTGCGCGTACCGAGTATCGCTACGCGCGGTACGATGCGGCCACGCAGCCGGTCCTGGCGCCTGCCGGCGGGGCCTTCTTCGTGGGTGGCTTGCCGCTCGGACTGCAGACGCATCCGTCCGTGCAAACCGTGCGCACCGAATTGGTGTACAAATTCAACAGCGGCGGCGGCCCGGTTTCGACCTATCCGGTCATGCCGGTGAAGGCGCCGGTCATGCCGGTCAGCTGGACCGGTTTCTACATCGGCGGCGGCGTTGGATACGGCATGGCGGATGCGTTCGCGACGCCCGTCGACAGTTCGACGGGGGCCGTGCTCAATCCGGGTGCCGACAATGGAGCTCGCGGCTTCTTCGGCTCCGTCAGCGGCGGTTACGACTACCAGTTCACCGAAAAGGTCGTTGCCGGCGTGCTGGCCAATTACGACTTTGCCGATATCCACGGAAATTCAGCGACCCACTCTTCGGTCTTTTTCTTTGATCCGCTCGGCGGCACGGCAAAGTTGAGCTCCTCGTGGGCCGTTGGCGCTCGTATCGGCTGGCTGGTTACTCCGAAGACCCTGACCTATTTCAATGGCGGATATACGCAGGCGCGCTATGACTCGATGGCGCTGTTCGATCTGGGAGCGGGCGTTCCGGCCGGCGCGAGCCTCGGCGCTGGCACCTACGGCGGCTGGTTCCTCGGAGCCGGTGTCGAATCGAAGCTGGACTTGCTTCCCGGCAATGGCTGGTTCATTCGCACCGAGTACCGCTATGCGGACTACGGGTCGGCAACGACAGCCGCTGTCACAACCGCCGGGGCGCCTTTCGCGCCCAACGGATTCACGCCGCTATCGATGCAGAGCAATCCGATCGTTCAAACCGTACGCACCGAGCTGAGCTACAAGTTCAATTGGGGCAACCCGGTGGTTGCGAAGTATTGATCTGACTTCGATCTTGGACAAAAACCCCGGCCTGGTCCGGGTTTTTTTGCTCCAGACCCCGGATTTCTCGGCCCGTTCACGGGGCTTCTTAAGAATTGAATAAATATTCAGTTCTTCGCTCTTTTCGGCGCGAATATTCGGCCTAAATAGGGTAAAGGTTCTTTACCCTGCTGGTTCGGTTGCCGAACCAGCCGTCGCGCCGTCTTCCATGCGCGAAGTAAAAAATCACCAGGACGCCATCATGTCTCGCCAGGACGCGAACGCCGCCTTTGCCCTCTCCTCTTTTTTGCAGGGCACAAACGCCCCCTATATCGACGATATCTATGCCCGCTACGAGAACGATCCCTCCTCGGTCGACGCCGAGTGGCAGGAGTTCTTCAAGAGCCTGAAAGACACCCCGGCCGACGTGCGCAAAAGTGCCGAAGGACCGTCCTGGGGCCGGGAAAATTGGCCGCCGACGCCGCGCGACGAACTGACATCGGCGCTCGACGGCAACTGGGCCGAAGTTGAAAAGTCGGTCGGCACCAGGCTTGCGGCCAAGGCGCAGGCCAAGGGCGCGGAACTGACCGCGGCCGACATCCATCAGGCGACACGCGATTCCGTCCGCGCCTTGATGCTGATCCGGGCCTACCGCATGCGCGGGCACTTCCACGCCAAGCTCGACCCGCTCGGCATCGAGGCGCCGCGCGATCGCGAAGAGCTCGATCCGCGGTCTTACGGTTTTACCGAGGCCGATTTCGAACGAAAAATCTTCCTCGATCACGTGCTCGGCCTCGAATATGGCACGCTTCGCGAAATCGTCGCGATCTGCGAGCGCACCTACTGCCAGACGCTCGGCGTCGAGTTCATGCACATCACCAACGCCGCGCAGAAGGCCTGGATCCAGGAGCGCATCGAGGGGCCGGACAAGGAAATCAGCTTCACCCGCGAGGGCCGCCGCGCTATCCTCAACAAGCTGGTCGAGGCCGAAGGCTTCGAAAAATTCTGCGATCTCAAATTCACCGGCACCAAGCGTTTCGGCCTCGACGGCGGTGAATCGCTGATCCCGGCGCTGGAACAGATCATCAAGCGCGGCGGCAATCTCGGCGTGAAGGAAATCGTCGTCGGCATGCCGCATCGCGGCCGCCTCAACGTGCTGACGCAGGTGATGGGCAAGCCGCATCGCGCGCTGTTTCACGAGTTCAAGGGCGGCTCGGCCAACCCCGACGCGGTCGAGGGCTCCGGCGACGTCAAATATCATTTGGGCGCGTCGTCGGACCGCGAGTTCGACAACAACAGGATCCATCTGTCGCTCACCGCCAACCCGTCGCATCTGGAAATCGTCGATCCGGTGGTGCTCGGCAAGGTGCGCGCCAAGCAGGACCAGCACGGCGATCCGCCGGACATGCGGATTTCGGTGCTGCCGCTCTTGATGCACGGCGACGCCGCGTTTGCGGGCCAGGGCGTGGTCGCGGAATGTTTCGGGCTGTCCGACCTGAAGGGCTACCGCACCGGCGGTTCGCTGCACTTCATCGTCAACAACCAGATCGGCTTCACCACCTATCCGCGCTATTCGCGGTCCTCGCCCTATCCGTCCGACGTGGCGAAGATGATCGACGCGCCGATTTTCCACGTCAACGGCGACGATCCGGAAGCCGTGGTGTTCGCGGCCAAGGTCGCGATCGAGTTCAGGCAGAAATTCCACAAGCCTGTCGTCATCGACATGTTCTGCTATCGCCGCCACGGCCACAACGAGGGCGACGAGCCCGCGTTCACCCAGCCGGTGATGTACAAGAGGATCGCCTCGCATCCAAGCACCCTCGAGATTTATGCCAAGCGGCTGATCGCCGACGGCGTGATGACCGCAGGCGAGGTGGAAAAGGCCAAGGCGGACTGGCGCGCGCGGCTCGATGCCGAGCTTGAGGCGGGCTCGGGCTACAAGCCCAATAAGGCCGACTGGCTCGACGGCAAATGGGCAGGCTTCAAGTCGGCGGACCAGGAAGAGGACGCGCGCCGGGGTGTTACCGGCGTCGATGTCGCGGTCCTGAAGGATATCGGTCGCAAGATCACCAGGGTGCCGGACGGCTTCCGGGTTCACCGCACCATCCAGCGGTTCCTCGATAACCGGGCGAAAGCGATCGACGGCGGCATTGGCATCGACTGGGCGACGGGCGAGGCCCTGGCGTTCTGCTCCCTGCTGCAGGAAGGCCATCATGTGCGGCTGTCCGGACAGGATTCCGAGCGCGGCACCTTCTCGCAACGCCATTCGGTGCTGATCGATCAGGAAGACGAGAGCCGCTACACGCCGTTCAATCATCTCGGCGGCGATCAGGGCCATTACGAGGTCATCAATTCGCTGTTGTCCGAAGAGGCGGTGCTCGGCTTCGAGTATGGTTATTCGCTGGCGGAGCCGAATGCGCTGGCGATGTGGGAAGCGCAGTTCGGCGACTTCGCCAACGGCGCGCAGGTGCTGTTCGACCAGTTCATCTCATCGGGCGAACGCAAATGGCTGCGTATGTCCGGTCTCGTCTGCCTGTTGCCGCACGGCTATGAGGGGCAGGGACCGGAGCATTCCTCGGCGCGGCTCGAGCGCTACTTGCAGATGTGCGCCGAAGACAACATGCAGGTGGTCTATCCCACCACGCCTGCCAATTACTTCCACGTGCTGCGGCGGCAACTGCACCGCGAAATCCGCAAGCCGCTGATTCTGATGACGCCGAAATCGCTGCTGCGGCACAAGCGCGCGGTCTCGCGGCTCGACGAACTGGGCAAGGACACCACCTTCCACCGCATCCTCTACGATGACGCCCAGATGCTGCCTGACGAGAAGATCAAGCTGGTGGGCGACGACAAGATCCGCCGCGTCGTGCTGTGCTCGGGCAAGGTCTATTACGACCTCTACGAGGAGCGCGAGAAGCGCGGCATCGAGGACATCTACCTGATGCGCGTCGAGCAGCTTTATCCGGTGCCGCTGAAGGCGCTGGTGGTGGAGCTGAGCCGCTTCAAGAACGCGGAGCTGGTCTGGTGCCAGGAAGAACCGCGCAACATGGGGTCGTGGCACTTCATCGAGCCCTATCTCGAATGGGTGCTGAACCAGGTCAACGCGCCGCACAAGCGCCCGCGTTATGCGGGGCGAGCGGCATCCGCGGCAACCGCCACCGGGTTGATGTCGAAGCATCTGGCACAGCTCAAGGCGCTGCTGGATGACGCGCTGAACTAGGAATTCATCATTCGTGATGCCCCGCGGAAGCGGGGCATTCAGTAACCCGCGTCGTTTTGGAATCACGTCCGTCACGGATTACTGGATCGTCCGCCCCGGTGCGCAACAGCGCATAAGGCGGACGGCGACCACCCAGGGTATTTGAGGAAAAAACCATGACTGAAATTCGCGTGCCGACGCTCGGCGAATCCGTGACCGAAGCCACCATCGGCCGTTGGTTCAAGAAGGCCGGTGATCCCGTCGCGGTCGACGAGCCGCTGGTCGAACTCGAGACCGACAAGGTCACCATCGAAGTCCCGGCCCCTTCCGCAGGGACGCTTGGCGACATCATCGCCAGGGATGGCGAAACCGTCGCGGTTGGTGCGCTGCTCGGGCAGATCAATGATGGCGTCGCGGCAACCGCCGCCAAGTCGGCCGCATCGCCCGCCAGGGCGGCCCCGCCACCGCCACCCGTCGCAGCGTCCGCGCCCGCCGCCAAGGCTCCGACCGCCGACGCCCCGCTGGCGCCGTCGGTGCGCAAGCTTTCCGCCGAGAGCGGCATCGATGCGGCGACCGTCCCCGGTTCGGGCAGGGATGGCCGCGTTACCAAGGGCGACATGCTGGCCGCGATCGAGAAGGCCGCCTCGGCGCCGACGCCGGTCAATCAGCCCGCGGCCGCGGTGCAGGTCCGCGCGCCCTCGCCCGCCGACGATGCGGCGCGCGAAGAGCGCGTGAAGATGACGCGGCTGCGCCAGACCATCGCGCGCCGGCTGAAGGACGTCCAGAACACCGCCGCGATGCTGACGACCTTCAACGAGGTCGACATGAGCCACATCATGGCGATGCGGGCGCAGTACAAGGACGTGTTCGAGAAGAAGCACGGCAGCAAGCTCGGCTTCATGGGCTTCTTCACCAAGGCCTGTGTGCAGGCGCTGAAGGATATTCCGGCCGTCAACGCCGAGATCGACGGCACCGACCTGATCTACAAGAATTACTACCACATCGGCGTCGCCGTCGGCACCGACAAGGGTCTCGTCGTGCCCGTGGTGCGCGACTGCGACCACAAGTCGATCGCCGAGATCGAAAAGAGCATCGCCGATTTCGGCCGGCGCGCCCGCGACGGCCAGCTCAAGATCGACGAGATGCAGGGCGGCACCTTCACCATCACCAATGGCGGCATCTACGGCTCGCTGATGTCGACACCGATCCTGAACGCGCCGCAGTCCGGTATTCTCGGCATGCACAAGATTCAGGAGCGGCCGATGGCGATTGGCGGCAAGGTGGAGATTCGCCCGATGATGTATCTGGCGCTGTCCTACGACCACCGCGTCATCGACGGCAAGGAAGCGGTGACGTTCCTGGTGCGCGTCAAGGAAAACCTGGAGGATCCGGCACGCCTGGTGCTGGACCTCTGACGGATTTGCACGCAGCGGCGCCAGCGCCGCTATTCCCGTAACTGCATCCGGATTGTGGAGGTTGTTTTGACCGACAAGGTTGTGATCATCACCGGCGGAAGCCGCGGCATCGGTCGCGCCACCGCACTCGCCGCGGCTTCCCGCGGCTATCGCGTCTGCATCGGCTATGCCAGCAATGACGCCGCGGCACAGAGCGCGGTCGCCGCTATCGAGGCCAAGAACGGCAAGGCCATCGCGGTGAAGTGCGACGTCGGCAGCGAGAAAGACATTCTCGCTCTGTTCAAGGCCGCCGACGCGTTTGGAACGTTGGGGGCGCTCGTCAACAACGCCGGTATCGTCGGGACGACGTCGCGGGTCGACGAGATGTCGGCGGAACGGATCCAGCGCATGATGGCCGTCAATGTCACGGGCAGCATTCTCTGCGCCCGTGAAGCGGTGAAGCGGATGTCGACGCGCCACGGCGGCAAGGGCGGGGTGATCGTCAACCTGTCGTCGGTCGCTGCCAAACTCGGTTCGCCCAACACCTATGTCGATTACGCCTCGTCCAAAGGTGCGATCAATTCCTTCACCCTGGGGCTCGGCTACGAAGTCGCCGGCGAGGGCATTCGGGTCGCGGCGATCCGTCCAGGACTGATCGATACCGAAATTCACGCCTCGGGAGGCGAGCCGGACCGCGCGCACCGCCTCAGTCACATGGTGCCGATGAAGCGTGTCGGCACGGCGCATGAAATCGCCAACGCCATTATCTGGCTGATGTCGAACGATGCCTCCTATGTGACCAGCGCCATTCTCGACGTGTCGGGCGGGCGCTAAGGCCCGGTCACGCTATTCAGCTACAGGACTTCATTCATGGCTACTTACGATCTCGTTGTTATCGGCACCGGTCCTGGCGGGTATGTGTGCGCGATCCGCGCGGCGCAACTCGGCATGAAAGTCGCCGTGGTCGAGAAGAATGCCACGCTCGGCGGCACCTGCCTGAATATCGGCTGCATGCCGTCGAAGGCGCTGTTGCATGCGTCTGAAATGTTCGAGGAGGCGGCGCACTCCTTTGCGAAGATGGGCGTCAGCGTCCCCGCGCCGAAGCTCGATCTGCCCGCGATGATGAACTTCAAGCAGCAGGGTGTCGACGGCAACGTCAAGGGCGTCGAGTTCCTGATGAAGAAGAACAAGATCGACGTCATCAGCGGCAAGGGAAAGATACTTGGCGCCGGGAAGGTCGAGGTGTCGGGCAATGACGGCAAGGCGCAAGTGGTCGAGACCAGGAACATTGTCATTGCCACGGGCTCGGATGTCGCGCGGCTGAAGGGCATCGAGATCGACGAAAGGCGCATCGTGTCGTCGACCGGCGCGCTCTCGCTCGACAAGGTGCCGGGGAAGCTGTTGATCGTCGGGGCCGGTGTGATCGGGCTTGAACTTGGCTCGGTGTGGCACCGGCTCGGTGCGCAGGTCACGGTCGTGGAATTTCTGGATCGTATTTTGCCGGGCATGGATGGCGAGGTCGCGAAGCAATTCCAGCGCCTCCTCGAGAAGCAGGGCTTTGCCTTCAAGCTCGGCGCCAAGGTCACCGGCGTCGATACGTCGGGCAAGACGCTTGTCGCGCAGGTCGAGCCGGCCGCAGGCGGGCCGGCGGAAAAGCTGGAGGCCGATGTCGTGTTGGTCGCGATCGGCCGCGTCCCCTACACCGAAGGCCTCGGTTTGAAGGAAGCCGGGGTCGCCCTCGACAATCGCGGCCGCGTTCAAATCGACCAGCATTTTGCGACCAGCGTGAAGGGCATTTCGGCGATCGGCGATGTCGTCGCGGGTCCGATGCTTGCGCACAAGGCCGAGGACGAAGGCGTCGCGGTTGCGGAAATCCTTGCCGGCCAGGCCGGGCATGTGAATTACGACGTTATCCCGGGAGTGGTGTACACCACGCCGGAAGTGTCCTCGGTCGGCAAGACCGAGGAAGAGCTGAAGCAGGCCGGCGTGGCCTACACGTCAGGCAAATTCCCGTTCACCGCCAACGGCCGCTCCAAGGTCAACCAGACCACCGACGGATTCGTGAAAATTCTCGCAGATGCGAAGACCGATCGGGTCCTCGGCGTGCATATCGTCGGCCGCGAGGCCGGCGAAATGATCCATGAAGCCGCTGTTTTGATGGAGTTTGGCGGCTCCGCCGAAGATCTGGCGCGGACCTGTCACGCCCATCCGACCCGCTCCGAAGCGGTCAAGGAAGCCGCGCTTGCGGTTGGCAAACGTGCCATCCATATGTGATTTGCGCCGGGCAGAAAGCCCGGCCAGGATGAGATTGATGCTGCGCCGCCTCCTTCAACCGGTCTGGGTCCTGCTTGCGGTCATCTTTCTGATCGAGGCCTGGCTGTGGGATCACCTCGAGCCGATCGTGGCGTGGGTGGTGGCGAAGATTCCGCTGCGCGCCTTCAAGCACTGGCTGGCCGAGCGCGTCGACACGCTGTCGCCGGCGATGACACTGGTCGTCTTCATCGTGCCGGTGATTCCGCTGTTTCCGCTGAAGCTGGTCGGATTCTGGCTGCTGACTCATGAATATTGGATGAGCGCCATTTTCACCATCATGTTCGCAAAACTCGTCGGCGTCGGCGTCACAGCCTTCCTGTTCGACGTGACGCGCGCGAAATTGCTGGAAATGGGATGGTTCGAGACGCTCTATGAATTCGTCATGGGCTTGCGGGCGAAGGCGGCTGCGCTGGTAGACCCGTTCAAGCGGCGAATCCTGGAGATCTTGCGCGGCGACGGCGGCGGCTGGTCATCGCGGATGCTGCGGCTGATTCAGCGCTTCCGCAAGAGCGTGCGGGAAGCGCGGTAGAGTGTTTTCAAGCGAAGCGTTCCCTGCGGCTTGATCCGTGGGTGGATACGGTTCCCGTAGAGCAAACCCGTCAAGACAACAGAAACAACCGCGGCGGCCCTACAAGGCCAGATGCAGCAGGTGGGGCGCGAAAATCCCGAGCGCGGTAAAGGCGAGGCCGGCCAGCGCCAGCAGGCCCGAGATCCAGGCCAGCGCGATCATGCCGGTGATGATGGTTGCCGAGGCCAGCACGATGCCGATCTGAAAGGCGGCGGAGGCGAGCTCGAAGTGGTGATATTTCGCGGTGGCATGATCGCGCTCCTCCTCGGCATGCTTGGCGCGCTCGGCCAGCTGCTCGGTGCCTTCGCCGGTTTCGGGCTCCGAGCGGTAGCGCGCGGCGGTCTTCTGCCAGTCGTCGATCTGCTTTTGCAGCGCCGCCTTGCCGGCATCGCCGGCAGCGCCCAGGCCGAGCTTGCCTTGGTCGGCCGCCGTCTGGACCACCGTGCGGCGAATGCTTTTCGCCTGAAAGAACGCCCATAGATTCGATGCCTCGACATTCTTGGCGATCGATTCGGTCTGGGCGCCCTTGCCCAGCGTCTCCGACAGCGCGAGGAACAGCGCGATCACGGCGATCAACAGGGCAATTTTCTTGTTTTCACCGGACGCGTGCTCGGCGTGTTCGGCGTGCTCCATGCTTTCATGTGCGCTCATGATTCTCTCCCCCTGCTCGGCAGCTCAACGATGGACCGAACAACTGCATCGGCGCAAGGGGGCAAAGATGTGACGGCGTTGCGTTGGAGCATGATCCGGAAAAGCGGGTACCGGGTTTTTGCGAAAAGATCATGCTCAAACAAAAAGATAGAACGATATGACAATTCAACGAAAAGTCATCTCGCTCCAGGCGCGAAGCAGGGCGATCTCAGGCACGGGGGTGCGCCGTTTTGTAGACTTCCAGCAGCCGCTCGGCGTCGATCCCGGTATAGATCTGCGTGGTCGAGAGCGAAGCGTGGCCGAGCAGCTCCTGGATCGCGCGCAGATCGCCGCCGCGGGACAAAAGGTGGGTGGCGAAGGAATGTCGCAGCGCATGCGGCGTCGCGCTGTCGGGCAAGCCGAGCGCGCCGCGGAGCCGTTCCATGGTGAGCTGAATGATGCGGGCGTTCAACGGGCCGCCCCGGGCACCGACAAAGATCGGCCCTTCGGCGGACAATGGATGCGGACACATCGCCACGTAATCCTGAACCAGCGCCAGCACATTTTGCAGCACCGGCACCATCCGGGTCTTGTTGCCCTTGCCGGTGACGACCAGAACGTCGCCGGCGCCCGGCAACGGCACGTCGCGGCGTTTCAGGCCCAGCGCCTCGGAAATGCGCAGACCCGATCCGTAGAGCAGCGCCATGACGGCGGCGTCGCGCGCCCAGATCCAGGGATCGCGGGTCTCGCCGGCCCGCTCGTCGGCGTCGGCCAAACGCTTGGCCGCCGCCATCTGAATGGGCTTTGGCAGGCTCTTGCCGATCTTGGGCGCGCGGATCGCGGAAAGCGCGCCGACCTTGCCCTTGCCCTCCCGTTCGAGGAAGCGTCCGAACGAACGCAGGCCCGCCAGCGCGCGCATCAGCGAACGGCCGCCGATATCGGAGGCACGGCGCATCGCCATGAACGCCCTGATATCGCTGGCCTCAAGCGCGGCAAAACCGGCAAGCGTCACCCGCCTGCCCCAGTGTTCAACAAGGAATTCCAGGAACTGACGGAGATCGCGGGCGTAGGCCTCGGAGGTCTTCGGCGACAGCCGGCGCTCGGCGCGCAAATAGGCGAGCCAGCGCATCATTTCCACCGTCACATCACCGGCAGCGCAGGCGAGTTCGATGGGCTCTATCGCTGGGATTGGCCTGGCCATGCTCTGTCTTCGGGAATCGTGACCGAACGGCCAATACTATCACATTTGCCTCCTTTACCATTGGTGAACCGCGGCGGCGGGTCCGGATATTCATCGCAATAAAGGCTCCGGCTGCTGGCCCGGTGCGGCCCGCCACCATAGATTGGCTCAAACAGCTCTCGTCTGATTCTCCGATGGACCACGCCCCGCGCACCTCACCGTCAACCGCATCGTCGGCGCGCGTCGTCGATGTGCTGGTGCCGGTCGCGCTCAATCAGAACTATTCCTATCGCGTGCCGCGCGGCATGGATCTGGCGCCGGGTGACGTCGTGTGCGTGCCGCTCGGGCCACGCGAGGTGGTGGCCGTGGTGTGGGCCGAAAACGCCAATCCCGATCCGCGCCTGCACAACCGCCTCAAGGATGTCGGCGAAAAGCTCGACGTGCCGCCGTTGAAGGCGGAGCTGCGCGCGCTTGTCGATTGGGTCGCCAATTACACATTGTCGGCGCGCGGCATGGTGCTGCGGATGACGTTGCGGATGGGCGAACATCTCGGCCCCGAACGGGTGCGGATGGGCGTGCGGCTGGCAGGTCCGGCGCCGCAACGGATGACGCCGGCGCGGCGGCGACTGATCGAACTGCTGTCGGATGGCCTGTTGCACGGCAAGTCGGATGCCGCGAAGGAGGCCGGCGTCAGCGTCGGCGTCGTCGATGGCCTGGTCGACGAAGGCACGCTGGTGACCGAGGCCATGCCGCGCGCGCTGGCGCCGCCCGCGCCCGATCCATCATTCGCCATGCCCGAATTTTCCCGTCAGCAGCGCACGGCGGTGGATGCGATGCGGGCGCTGGCCGCCAATGGCAGCTTTCACGTCGCCCTCCTCGACGGCGTCACCGGCTCGGGAAAGACCGAAGTCTATTTCGAGGCGATCGCCGAGGTGATCCGCCGCGGCAAGCAGTCGCTGATCCTGATGCCGGAGATCGCGCTCACCGGCCAGTTCCTCGACCGCTTCGCGCGGCGTTTCGGCGTGCGGCCGCTGGAATGGCATTCCGAACTGACCCCGCGCACGCGGCAGCGCAACTGGGCCGCGATATCGGCGGGCGAAGCCCCTGTCGTGGTCGGCGCGCGCTCGGCGCTGTTTCTGCCTTACGCCGATCTCGGGTTGATCGTCGTCGATGAGGAACATGACCAGGCCTACAAGCAGGACGACGGCGTCCATTACCACGCCCGCGACATGGCGGTGGTGCGCGCGCATATCGCGAAGATTCCGATCGTGCTGGCCTCCGCCACGCCGTCGGTCGAGACCGAGGTGAATGCGCGCAAGGGCCGCTACCAGCGCATCGTGTTGCCGTCGCGATTCGGCGGCCAGCACATGCCGCACATCGAGGCGATCGATCTGCGGCGCGAGGCGCCGGCGCGCGGCCACTTCATCTCGCCGCGGCTTGCCGAACAAATTCGTTTCGCGATCGAGCGGCGTGAGCAGGCGCTGTTGTTCCTCAACCGCCGCGGCTATGCGCCGCTGACCTTGTGCCGTGCCTGCGGACATCGCTTTGCCTGCACCATCTGCGACGCGTGGCTGGTCGACCACCGGTTTCGCCAGCGCCTCGTCTGCCACCATTGCGGCTTCTCGATGCCGCGCCCGCATGTCTGTCCGAATTGCGCGGCGGAAGAATCGCTGGTCGCGGTCGGTCCGGGCGTCGAGCGGCTGCAGGAAGAGGCGGCCGGCCTTTTTCCGGATGCGCGCACCATGGTGCTGTCGAGCGACTTGATTACCTCGATCGAGACCATGCGCAGCGAATTGAACGAGATCGCGGAAGGCCGCGTCGATATCATCATCGGCACGCAATTGGTGGCCAAGGGCCATCATTTTCCGCGGCTCAATCTGGTCGGCGTGGTGGACGCCGATTTGGGCCTGAGCAACGGCGACCCGCGCGCCGCGGAACGGACGTTTCAGCTGCTCAACCAGGTTATCGGGCGCGCCGGGCGCGATCAGGGCAGGGGCATAGGCTACTTGCAGACCCATCAGCCCGAGCATCCCGTGATGAAGGCGCTGGTGGCGTGCGACCGCGAAGCCTTTTACGCGAGCGAAATCGAAGCGCGTGAACGCGCCCACTATCCGCCGTTCGGCCGGCTGGCGAGCCTGATCATTTCGGCGGGCGACCGTCCCACCGCGGAAGGCTTTGCGCGCAGGCTTGCCGCGATCGCGCCGATCGATGAGCGGATCAAGGTGCTGGGTCCCGCCGAGGCTCCGCTCGCGGTGATCAAGGGCCGCTATCGCTTCCGGCTATTGGTGAAATCGCTGCGCAATGTCGACCTGTCCGAATATTTGCGCGAATGGCTCGCCGCCGGTCCAAAGACCAAAGGCAATCTCAAGCTCGAGGTTGACGTCGATCCGCAGAGCTTTTTGTAGTTTCAAACATGAAGTGTCATTCCGGAGCGCGCGTGCGCGCGAATCCGGAATCTCGAGATTCCGCGACGTGCAATTGCACATCGCAGTTCGATGCTGCGCATCGCCCCGGAATGACCAGTGGGGATGCTTACCAGTTAACGAAATAAGCCTGCCGCCATTTCTGACGGCAGGCTCTTATTCGGCCTGCAAGCTAAGTTCGCGGCCGTTACGCGAGCAACGCAACGCTTACTGAACTCGATCGGGTGAAAGGGCGCTTGAAGGCCCCCGACGAGGTTACATGACCTCGGCGACGACCCGGCCGACGCCGGCATTCGTCAGGCCGATCGCGCGGGCTGCGCCCGTGGACAGGTCCAGCACCCGGCCGCGGATGAACGGGCCGCGGTCGTTGATCGTGACGACGACGCTGCGGTCGCCATGGGTGACCTTGAGTTTGGTGCCGAACGGCAGGGTACGGTGCGCCGCGGTCATGGCGTTCTGGTTGAAGCGCTGACCCGATGCGGTCTTGCTGCCGGCTTCGTTGCCATAATAAGAGGCCACTCCCGAGAAGGTCCGCCCCGAGCCCGACATCGGAGCGATCGCGGCGTTGGCGTTGCGGAAGGCCGAAGTGTCATCCGACGCGCGGGCCAGATGGTGGAAGTGGTGATGGCCATGGTGCCTATGCGACCTGGCCGAGGCTTCCGTAGCACTCCCACCGGCCAGAACAGTTGCGGCGAAAAGAACTAGCGCCGTGCGCGACTGGGTTACATTTCCCAATGCCTGCTTCTTGAGTTTCAGCATATATCTGTCCCTTAAAAATAGTAATGCCACATAGGTGGCAAGTGGAACCCCCGCTCCGTTTTGAGTGGTTGCCGTTTGGTTGCCTAATGAGGCATAAAAGGGGCAGTAGATCGATTATTTTCCGCTGAAACATCTTGTTATCGATTCCAGATAATCGATGTCAGTCAATTAATATTGTACGTTAACTAAATATTAACCAATACAATACTCACAGTTACTGATGAGGTAAGTTTTCGCGGGAAATGCCGTGGTCTTGGCAAGTAATGCGTCAGTGGAATGGCTCCCGGCGTCGGGTCGTTCCCGTCCCGGTAGGGCTTGCGGCCCATGCATCCCGGTTCGGAACGACTGCCACAGTGGGGGGCGCGACGCTCGGCCGCGTTCGCCGCGCGGGGAGTGAATTCGCCGGGGCAGAGCCGCTGAAAAAGGCCCGGTATCACTGTCGGCGCATCGCCATGCGACAAGGCATCGCCAGCCCCCGCCGTCATGTTGCACCTGCGCTCTTGCTATGTTAGCAAAGCCGCGATTTTAACGGTCCCGGGACATCCTGTGCCGGCCGAAAATCGAAGTCCCGCTTGAATTCCAAGGGCTTGGATCGCTAGGCGCCGCATTGTGGCGACGGTTTTTCCCTTGCGAGTTTGACAGCAAAAAGAGCGCGCTTGTGGCTGCTGAAAATCCGTCCGTTTCGGGAGTGTCCGGTCGTTATGCAACGGCCTTGTTTGAACTGGCGCGCGATGAAAGATCCATCGACGCGGTCAGGGCCGATCTCGACAGGTTCGAGGCGATGCTGGCCGACAGCGCCGACCTGAAGCGCCTCGTCCGCAGCCCGGTTTTTTCCGCCGACGCGCAATCGAAGGCGCTGGCCGCGGTGCTCGACAAGGCCGGTATTTCCGGCGTTTCCGCAAAATTCCTGAAAGTTCTCACCGCCAACCGCCGACTGTTCGCGGTCGGTGACGTGATCCGCGCGTTCCGCGCGCTGGTGGCGAAGTTCAAGGGCGAGGCGACCGCCGACGTTACGGTGGCCGAAACGCTCAGCGACAGGAATCTCGACGCCCTCAAGACCGCGCTGAAGTCGGTGACGGGCAAGGACGTTGCGCTCAACGTGAAGGTCGATCCGTCGATCATCGGTGGCCTCGTGGTCAAACTCGGCAGCCGCATGGTGGATAGTTCGCTTCGCACCAAACTCAATTCGATCAAGCACGCGATGAAAGAGGCAGGCTGATGGACATCCGCGCCGCGGAAATTTCCGCGATCCTCAAAGACCAGATCAAGAATTTCGGCCAGGAGGCTGAAGTTTCCGAAGTTGGACAGGTGTTGTCCGTCGGCGACGGCATTGCCCGCGTCTATGGCCTCGACAATGTCCAGGCCGGCGAGATGGTCGAGTTCGAGAACGGCACCCGCGGCATGGCGCTGAACCTCGAGACCGACAACGTCGGCATCGTGATTTTCGGCGCCGACCGCGAGATCAAGGAAGGCCAGACCGTCAAGCGCACCCGCGCCATCGTCGATACGCCGGTGGGCAAGGGCCTGCTCGGACGCGTGGTCGATGCGCTCGGCAATCCGATCGACGGCAAGGGTCCGATCCAGGCAACCGAACGCAAGCGCGTCGACGTCAAGGCGCCCGGCATCATTCCGCGCAAGTCGGTCAACGAGCCGATGGCGACCGGGCTGAAGGCGATCGATGCGCTGATCCCGATCGGCCGTGGCCAGCGCGAGCTGATCATCGGCGACCGTCAGACCGGCAAGACCGCGATCGCGCTCGATACCATTCTTAACCAGAAGCCGCTCAACGCGCAGAAGGACGAGAAGATCAAGCTGTATTGCGTTTACGTCGCGATCGGCCAGAAGCGCTCGACCGTCGCCCAGTTCGTCAAGGTGCTCGAGGAGCAGGGCGCGCTGGAATATTCGGTCATCGTCGCGGCGACCGCCTCCGATCCGGCGCCGATGCAGTACATCGCTCCCTTTACCGGCTGCACCATGGGCGAGTATTTCCGCGACAACGGCATGCACGCGGTCATCATTTATGACGACTTGTCGAAGCAGGCGGTCGCCTATCGCCAGATGTCGCTGTTGCTGCGCCGTCCGCCGGGCCGCGAGGCCTATCCGGGCGACGTGTTCTACCTGCATTCGCGTCTGCTCGAACGCGCCGCCAAGCTGAACGACAGCCAGGGCTCGGGTTCGCTGACGGCGCTGCCGGTGATCGAAACCCAGGCCAACGACGTGTCGGCCTACATTCCGACCAACGTGATCTCGATTACCGACGGCCAGATCTTCCTCGAGACCGACCTGTTCTTCCAGGGCATCCGCCCCGCGGTGAACGTCGGCCTGTCGGTGTCGCGCGTCGGATCGTCGGCGCAGACCAAGGCGATGAAGAAGGTCGCCGGCAAGATCAAGGGCGAACTCGCGCAGTACCGCGAAATGGCGGCGTTCGCCCAGTTCGGCTCCGACCTCGACGCCTCGACGCAGCGCCTGCTTAACCGCGGTTCGCGCCTGACCGAATTGTTGAAGCAGCCGCAGTTCTCGCCGCTGAAGATGGAAGAGCAGGTCGTGGTGATCTGGGCCGGCACCAACGGCTATCTCGACGCGCTTCCGCTCAGCAAGGTTCGCGCCTTCGAAGACGGTCTGCTGTCACTGCTGCGCGGCAAGAATGTCGACATTCTCAATACCATCCGCGACACCCGCGATCTCAGCGACGATACCGCCGCCAAGCTGAAGAGCGTGGTCGAGGGTTTTGCCAAGACGTTTGCTTAATTTCTTTACCTCTCCCGCTTGCGGGGGAGGTCGACCGGCGAAGCCGGTCGGGTGGGGGCTGATTTCATACGCGCTGAAGCGCTCCCCACCCCGACCCCCCGATCAAGTCGGGGGCAGGCTCTCCCCTGCAGGAGGGGGAGGGGGTCGCAACCGAGGTGCTGTGAGTTAGACTGGAATGGCTTCACTTAAAGACATGCGGGTCCGCATCGCCTCCACCAAGGCGACGCAGAAGATCACCAAGGCGATGCAGATGGTCGCGGCGTCGAAGCTGCGACGCGCGCAGACCGCCGCCGAAGCTGCGCGGCCCTACGCGGAGAAAATGGATGCGGTGATCTCCAGCATTGCCGCTGCCGCCGCGGGCTCGCCCGGCGCGCCGGCGCTGCTGGCCGGTACCGGCAAGGATCAGGTGCATCTGCTGCTGGTCTGCACCGGCGAACGCGGTCTGTCGGGTGCGTTCAATTCGTCGATCGTCCGGCTTGCCCGCGAGCACGCGCTTTCGCTGATCAATCAGGGCAAAGAGGTCAAGTTCTTCTGCGTCGGTCGCAAGGGCTTCGAGCAGCTGCGCCGCACCTTCGAAAAGCAGATCGTGGAAAGCATCGAACTGCGTTCGGTCCGTCAGCTCGGCTTCGCCAACGCCGAGGACGTCGCCAAGAAGGTCATCGCGCGGTTCAATGACGGCGAGTTCGACGTCTGCACGCTGTTCTATTCGCGCTTCAAGTCGGTCATCGCCCAGATCCCGACCGCGCAGCAAATCATTCCGCTCGTCGTGGAGACGCCGGCGGCCAATGCCGGGCCGGCGTCAGCTTACGAATACGAGCCGGAAGAAGACGAGATTCTGCCCCGGCTATTGCCGCGCAACCTCGCGGTCCAGGTGTTCCGCGCGCTTCTCGAAAACAACGCCTCGTTCTATGGCGCCCAGATGAGCGCGATGGACAACGCCACCCGCAACGCCGGCGACATGATCCGCAAGCAGACACTGATCTACAACCGGACCCGCCAGGCGATGATTACCAAGGAACTGATCGAGATCATCTCCGGCGCCGAGGCAATCTGACAGCCGAGAACGGTCGTTTGAGATTTAAGAATTCGAAGGAGAGAGTTTTATGGCTACACCCGCCAACCAGACCGGACGCATCACGCAAGTCATCGGCGCCGTCGTCGACGTGCAGTTCGAGGGCCACCTGCCGGCCATTCTGAACGCGATCGAGACCAAGAATTCCGGCAACCGCCTGGTGCTCGAAGTGGCGCAGCATCTCGGTGAATCCACGGTGCGCACCATCGCCATGGACACCACCGAGGGTCTGGTTCGCGGCCAGGAAGTCACCGATACCGGCTTCCCGATCCGCGTTCCCGTCGGCGCCGGCACGCTCGGGCGCATCATCAACGTGATCGGCGAGCCCGTTGACGAAGAGGGCCCGGTCAAGGCCGAAGCCATGCGCGCGATCCACCAGGAAGCGCCGAGCTACACCGACCAGTCCACCGAGGCCGAAATTCTGGTCACCGGCATCAAGGTCGTCGACCTGCTCGCGCCTTACGCCAAAGGCGGCAAGATCGGCCTGTTCGGCGGCGCCGGCGTCGGCAAGACCGTGCTGATCCAGGAGCTGATCAACAACGTTGCGCGCGCCCACGGCGGTTATTCGGTGTTCGCCGGCGTCGGCGAGCGCACCCGCGAAGGCAACGACCTCTATCACGAGTTCATCGAATCCGGCGTCAACAAGAAGGGCGGCGGCGAGGGCTCGAAATGCGCACTGGTCTACGGCCAGATGAACGAGCCTCCGGGCGCGCGCGCCCGCGTCGGCCTCACCGGTCTGACGGTCGCCGAGCACTTCCGCGACCAGGGCCAGGACGTGCTGTTCTTCGTCGATAACATCTTCCGCTTCACGCAGGCGGGCTCCGAGGTGTCGGCGCTGCTCGGCCGTATTCCTTCGGCGGTGGGTTATCAGCCGACGCTTGCCACCGACATGGGCGCGCTGCAGGAGCGCATCACCACCACCAACAAGGGTTCGATCACATCGGTGCAGGCGATCTACGTGCCGGCCGACGACTTGACCGATCCGGCGCCCGCCACCTCGTTCGCCCATCTGGACGCGACCACGGTGTTGAACCGCGCGATTTCGGAAAAGGGCATCTACCCGGCGGTGGATCCGCTCGACTCGACCTCGCGCATGCTCTCGCCGCTCGTCGTCGGCGAGGAGCATTATCAGACCGCGCGCATGGTTCAGCAGGTGCTCCAGAAGTATAAGTCGCTGCAGGACATCATCGCCATTCTCGGCATGGACGAATTGTCGGAAGAGGACAAGATCACGGTGGCGCGCGCCCGCAAGGTCGAGCGTTTCCTGTCGCAGCCGTTCTTCGTCGCCGAAGTCTTCACCGGCTCGCCCGGCAAGTTCGTCGACCTCGCCGACACCATCAAGGGCTTCCGCGACCTGTGCGAAGGCAAATACGATCATCTGCCGGAAGCCGCCTTCTACATGGTCGGCAACATCGAGGAAGCCGTCGAGAAGGGCAAGAAGCTCGCGGCCGAGGCGGCCTGACGCATAGCCAGGCTGCGCCGTCACCTGAGGTGCGAGCGCAGCGAGCCTCGAAGGGCGACTTCCCGTCATCCTTCGAGGGCCGCAAGCGCGGCCACCTCAGGATGACGACTGCCTTTGTTGCTAGCGGAAAGCGGATTCTCGGATGGCCACCTTTCACTTCGATCTCGTTTCCCCCGAAAAGCTCGCCTTCTCGGGAGATGTCGATCAGGTTGATATTCCCGGTCTCGAGGGCGATTTCGGCGTGCTGGCCGGGCATGCGCCGGTGGTGGCTGCGATTCGACCGGGCATCCTGACGGTCACCACGGGCGGCACCAGGCAGAAGATCATCGTGCTCGGCGGTCTTGCGGAGGTGTCGGACAAGGGCCTGACAGTATTGGCCGATGTCGCCACTTCGCTCGACGAACTGGATCGGGCCGAGTTCGCCGACACGATCGCCGAAATGCAAGCCAAGCTTTCGGAAAAGGAAGGCTCCGAGCTCGACCATGCGCTCGAGCGGCTCGACCATTTCAAGAGCATCCAGAACGAAATCAGCACGACGGCGTTGCACTAAGGCCGTCGTGCCGCCGCGGGCCCGCCCTTGCACGATCCGCGACCCTGCAATCAGAATTAAGGACGCCGGAACCCGGTTGCGCCCCGGGGGTTCTGGCGGCATTCTCCGCCGGCATTTGGATGTCCGGGGCTGGCCTTCATGAAACGCAAGATCGCGGCGATTTTTGCGGCCGATATTGCCGGCTACAGCAGGCTGGTCTCCGAGGATGAAGAGGAAACGCTGCGGCGCCTCGCATCCTACCGGCAGGTAACGGACGACTTCATTGCGAGGTATGGCGGTCGCATTTTCAACACCGCCGGCGACGCGGTTCTCGCCGAATTCCCAAGCGCAGTCGAGGCGGTGCGTTGCGCGATCGATATCCAGGAGAGCTTGCGCACCCGCAACATGGCGTATCCCCCCAGCCGCCAGATGAGTTTTCGCATCGGGATCACGATCGGGGATGTGGTCGAGCGTGACGGCGATCTGCTCGGCGACGGCGTCAACATCGCGGCGCGCCTGGAGGGTCTGGCCGACGTCGGCGGCATCTGCATTTCACGCGCGGTCCATGAGCAGGTCGCCAACAAGCTGTCGGTACAGTTCGCCGACATCGGCGCACAGGAAGTGAAGAATATCCCGAACCCGGTACACGCCTACATGGTCGCGATGCGCCGCGAGGACGGCACCTACGCGGCGCCGCAGCTGAAGAAGGCGCCGCCGCAGCTCGCGGGAACGCCGAACTGGCTGTGGCCGGCGGTGATTATGGCGGTGATGGTGGTGTGTCTGGCGGCCATCGGCGTCGGCGGATTTCTGTATTTCACCAAGCTCGAGATGCAGGAGGTCTCGAAGAGTCCACCTTCGGCCAGCAGCGCGGCCGTGCCGGTGCCGCCGCCGGCGGCTGCCGTCCCAATGGCCGCCCCACCGGCGGCTCCCGTGCCGGCGAAATCCGCGCCTCCACCACCGCCTCCACCACCGGCGTCCTCGGGTGACAGGTTCACCGAATCCGTGCCCTTTGTCGGAGATCGCGTCCGCCTTCGTCTGGCGTCCGAATATGCGGCAGCGTCGGGCGACAAGGCGCTGGCCCTTACCATCACCGGCGTCAACGCGTTTGTCACCGGCCAGCCGAGCGAAGAGGCCGCCAAGGGCGCGGCCCTGGAGCAATGCCAGAAATATGCGGACGCGATGCAGCCGCCGCGGAGATGCGAGATCTACGCGGTAGGCAACAACGTCGTGTATCCGCATGGCCGGCCGCCGTTGCCGCCGCTGCCCTGGATCAGACGCGATCCGTTGATCGAAAAACCCTTCGCCGCGAAGGATGTGCCCCTCATGCGCGACCCCGGAAAGGCCAGGCTTGAGAGCGCCTATCTGCCGGCCCGAAAAGCCAAGTCGGTCGCGATCGGTCCGGGCGGGCAATTCTTCTTCAATATCGGGGTGGACACGGCCGAGGAATCGATGCGCCGAAACCTGGAGACGTGCGGGGCCTTTACCGGAGTGGCTTGCATGATCGTTGCCCTCGACGATGCCTTCGTCGTACCGGTGCCGACCACCCTGAAGCCGATCGGCTTTTTCCATGCGGACAGGAATGCCTCGATCGTGGCGGATGCGAGGGAAGATGTGGCGCGCAAGCTCGCGGAGGGATCGAGCGGATGGAGCGCAGTCGCAGTCGGCGCCGCCGGGCGTCCAGGCCTCGCCCTCAAGGCGGCCAACGAGCAGAATGCGGTCAACGAAGCCCTGGACAACTGCGTCAAGCACGACAGCGACTGCCATGTCATTGCAATCGGTCCGTTTTCGGTGGGGCCGAATTGATCGGGCTGTGGTGAATTGGCGCGCCGAACAGGCGCCTGGCCTATCCGGCGAACACCGCGAAATGCTGCGCCACGGCCCGATACACATCGCGCCGGAACGGCACGACGAGATCGGCGACAAGGTCGAGCCGCTCCCATCGCCATTGGTCGAACTCCGGCGGTTGGCCGTTGCGCGAGGTCAGCGGATCGATTTCCTGGTCGGAGCCGGTGAAACGCAGCGCGAACCACTTTTGCCGCTGGCCGCGGAATTTCGCGAGCCGGTGCGATGAAGGCCCGGGGAACGGCGGAAACTCGTAACTGAGCCAGTCGGTTTCACCGAGATAATCTGCGTTCGACACGCCGGTCTCTTCCCACAGTTCGCGCATCACGGCATCGCGCGGATTCTCGTCGGCGTCGATGCCGCCCTGCGGCATCTGCCACTCCAGGCCGGGAAGAATGATTTCCGGTCCGTCATCCTGGAACCGCCGGCCGATCAGCACCCGGCCGGAGGCGTTGAACAGCGCGATACCCACATTGGGACGGTAGGGCTTTGTCATCAGGGCTCACGCGCGCCG
Organism: uncultured Alphaproteobacteria bacterium; assembly: GCA_963742085.1. Classification (GTDB taxonomy): domain Bacteria; phylum Pseudomonadota; class Alphaproteobacteria; order Rhizobiales; family Xanthobacteraceae; genus Bradyrhizobium. The sequence goes on from CAVUKM010000016.1 coordinate 609,423, forward strand.
TTGGCGACCAGCGCAGCGCGGAAAGACGTCACTCTATCGTTTTGTCTGAGCATGATCCCCGCGCAGACGCTTTCGCGTTTGCCGCGAGGGAAAACCGGTGCCTTTTTTCCGGATCATGCTCTAGCCGCCCGCAAGCCTGGAAAATTCCTTGACCACGCGTTCGTAGACCGGACGCTTGAACGGAACGATCAGGTCGGGGAGGTTCTTCATCGGCTCCCAGCGCCAGCTGATGAACTCTGCCTTGTGGCCGCCGCCGGGGCTGGCGACATTGATCTCGCTGTCCTGGCCCGTGAAACGAACCGCGTACCATTTCTGCCGCTGGCCGCGATAGCGGCCCTTCCACGCCCGGCCGGCGACGGTGCGTGGAATGTCATAGATCAACCAGTCCGCGACCTCGCCGAGTTTCTCCACCGAGCGGACGCTGGTTTCCTCATAGAGCTCGCGCTTGGCGGCCTCCCAGGTATCCTCGCCGGGATCGACGCCGCCTTGCGGCATCTGCCAAATGTGGGAATCGTCGACGTGCTCGACGCCGCCGGCGCGGCGACCGATGAAGACCAGCCCCGCAGCGTTGATCAGCATCATGCCGACGCATGTCCGATAGGGCAGATCTTCGTAACGCGCCATTCCGTCAAAGCCTCCTGCAAGGTCGCACCGTCCGAAAAATGCCTTAACCCGATTTTGATTTCAGCATCGCGGTTGTCAATGGCACAAGCATGATGCCGTGGCTCTCAAGCGCCTTGGTCCAGAGGCTAATCCGCTCAATCGAAATCGGCAACGCCGAGGCGACACCGACGGCTATTCCGCGTTCTTTCGCCTTTGCCTCGAGCAGGGCCAGCGCACGGTCGATTTCCACCGCCGTAGGCACCGCATCGACGGTGATGTCGGCCTTGGCGAACGGCACCGTCTGGGCCGTCGTCAATGAGGGCGCGAGGCTGCGCGGCGCGGTTCCGTCGTCGAAATAGCCGAGCCCGCGCTTGGCGGCCTCGCGGACGACGCCCTGCATCACCGCTTCGGTGACGACAAAGCGCGCGCCCATGAAGTTGGCTATTCCGGCATAACCCTGAAACCGGCTGAGGTGCCAGTATAGCCGGTCGAGATTCTGTTCGGGTGCAAGCGATGTCAGCAGCGTTTGCGGCCCCGGGTCGTTGTCGGGATAGTCGAACGGTTCCATCGGAATCTGCAGCAGAATCTCGTGGCGCAGCGCGCGCGCCCGTTCGGCCAGTTTGGTGGGGTCCGAACCATAGGGCGTAAACGCCAGGGTCACCGCGGCGGGCAGTTTCATGATGGCGTCGGTGGTCTTGGCGGCGCCGACGCCAAGCCCACCCACGACGATCGCGACCACCGGCATTTTGGCCGCTCTGGCCCGGTCGGACTCGGCGGCGTAGGCGGTAAACGGCTTCAATCCATCGGAAACCACCGGGATCATGCCGTAGCGTGATTTTTCGAGCAGGCGCTGATCGATCCCCGCCATCATGGGGGCGGCGTCGGCGGTTTTGTCCGGCGCCGCGCTGGCAATCGCCACATCGTGGTGCGCGCCGCTGGATCCGTCGATGATGGTGACCGTCTTGTGCTCGGACGACCCGGGTTGCCTGGTTGCGGATTTCGCGCCCGGCTCGGAGCCGCCGGCGGGCGCCATGGCGGGCTTGTCCTCGGACGGGCCAGTCGGCCGGATCGCGATGCGCGCCGTCGGCTCGCCGCCCAGCGGATTGTCGTTGAACAGCGCGAAGCCCGCGAAGCTGGCCAGAAACAGCCCCAGCAGCACGGCGAGTCCCTGCATTCCGGTAAACGGCAGCCGAAACCGGCGCTTTCGACGCACGGTTTCCTGTCCGAGCGGAGTGCTCAGATCATCGGCCGTCTCTGCCATCCAACCCCCCAAATCAGCCAGGCCGACGATACCACGGCAGGACAAGTCCACGGCAGATGCGGCAACTGAATGTAAATTGGGCTTCGTGCAAAGACTTGCTCTGCAACCGGATCGCGATCCAAAGCTTCGCCGCGCCAGATCGCTTGCGTTCGCGACCGAACGGGGGCCCTAATCTTTTGTTTTCACGCGCTTTCTTTGCGCGGACCGGCATCCGACTGTTCAGGCCAAGCGGCCTGCTGCGCTCAAATAAAAAGGCGGCCCCAAGGCCGCCTTTTTTTCGAGAAAAGCGAACTGGATCAGTTGGCTTCCTTGTTGGAAGGCTTGTCGATCGCAGCCTTGTCGCCGGTGGCAGGCGCGCTGGCGTTGACCTTCACGCCACGAAGCAGGTCGTCCGCCATCTTCAGCGCCTTGTCGTCCTTGGCGTCCGGCGGCACGTAGGATTGCGATCCGGTCTTCTCGTCGCCGTCGTTTTTCAGATGGCCGCGCAGCGAGGCTTCACCCTTGGTGTCGGTCCGCGATTTCAACTCATCCGGCACGTCCTGCAGCACCTCGATGTCGGGAACGATGCCCTTGGCCTGGATCGATTTACCGGACGGTGTGTAATAGCGCGCCGTGGTGAGCCGCAGTGCGCCGTTGCCGGAGCCCAGCGGTATGATGGTCTGCACCGAGCCCTTGCCGAACGAGCGCGTACCGACCAGGGTTGCCCGCTTGTGGTCCTGCAGTGCGCCCGCGACGATTTCGGATGCGGAGGCCGATCCGCCGTTGATGAGAACGATCAGCGGCTTGCCCTTGGTCAGATCGCCGGGATGCGCGGAGCGACGCTGGGTTTCCTCGGCGTTACGTCCGCGGGTCGAGACGATCTCGCCGCGCTCCAGGAAAGCATCGGAAACGGTTACTGCTTCTTCCAGAAGACCACCGGGATTGTTGCGCAGGTCGATGATGAAGCCCTTCAGCTTGTCACCAAGCTGGTTGTTGAGGTTGTTGATCTCGCGCTTGAGACCTTCGGTGGTTTGCTCGTTGAATGTGGTGATGCGGATATAGCCGATATCGTCGCCTTCCGGATGCGCGCGCACCGAGCGGACACGGATGTTGTCGCGAACCAGCGTGACTTCGATCGGATTATCCTGCCCCTTGCGGATGATCTTCAGCCGGATCTTGGTGTTGACGGGGCCGCGCATTTTCTCGACAGCCTGGTTGAGGGTGAGGCCCTGAACCTGCTCGTCGTCAAGATTGGTAATGATGTCATTGGCCATGATGCCGGCCTTGGACGCCGGCGTGTCATCGATCGGCGACACCACCTTGACCAGTCCGTCTTCCATGGTGACTTCGATGCCGAGGCCGCCGAACTCACCGCGGGTCTGCACCTGCATGTCACGGAAGCTCTTGGCGTCCATGTAACTGGAATGCGGATCGAGGCCGCTCAGCATTCCGCTGATCGCCAACTCGACGAGCTTGCTGTCATCGGGCTTTTCGACGTAGTCGCTGCGGACCCGCTCGAACACGTCGCCGAACAGGTTGAGCTGGCGATAGGTGTCCGAGGTCGCGGCACGCGCGCTCGATCCCATCATCACCGAGCGAGGCTGGGTCACGAAGAGCGTCAACGCCGCACCGGTGGCGGCGCTGAGGAGAATTACAGAAGTTTTGCGCATCATCCGCGAACCTTTTCGCCTTCATTTGCGGCCCACCATGGGCCTGGATCAATGGGAGTGCCGTCCTTACGGAACTCGATATAGAGCACGGGCTGGCTCGCGTTCGTTGCGAGTATTGAAGCGACCTGGGATGTCCTCCCCATGGTCGCGACCGGCTCCCCCGTAAGCACAAACTGGCCGATGTTTACCGAAATGCGCTCCATCCCGGCGATCAACACATGATACCCGCCACCGGCATTGAGGATCAAGAGTTGTCCGTAGCTGCGGAACGGGCCCGCGTAAACAACCCAACCATCACACGGGGTTGTGACCTGCGCCCCGGGCCTGGTTGCCAAAGAAATGCCTTTTTCCACGCCACCCGCGCCGTCGGAACCGCCAAATTCGCGTATTTTAACGCCGTTAACCGGCAGGGAGAATAAACCCTTGGCGGAGGCAAACGCGATGGCCGGGCTCAACCGGGCGGGATCCTTCAGTCCGGCCAAATTCGGCTTGCCGTTGAGGGTGGCAGGTGCCCCCTGCAGGCTGGCGGCTGCAGCTGCTTTTGCAGCACTCTTCAGGTCCTGTTCCATCTTGCCGATCAGGCCCTGGAGGCTGTCGACCTGCCTGGACAGCGCGACCGCGCGCGCACCTTCAGCCTCCATGTCCTTTTCGATCGCGCTCTGCTTTCGCTGGCGCTCGTCGATGAGGGCGGCGAGCCGGGTCTGGTCTTCCTTCAGTTTATCGCGGTCAACCGCAAGACGGTCGCGCTCCGAGGCGATGGTCTTGCGAAGCGCGATCAATTCGGTGAGGTCGCCAGCCAGCTTCTCCGCACGCCCGCGCAACTCCGGCACGACGGATCCGAGCAGCATGGCGGTCCGAAGCGATTGCAACGCGTCTTCGGGTCTCACGAGCAAGGCTGGAGGCGCTCGCCGTCCGGCGCGTTGTAACGCAGCCAGCACCTCGACAACTTCGGCACGGCGGGAATCGAGCGAGCCTCTGATCTGTTGTTCGCGCGCGTCGAGTGGAGGCAGCCGCGCTTCGGCGTCGCCGATTCTGGTCTCGATACCGCGGACCTGGCCGGCGATATCGATCAGCTGCGCATTGAGCTTGCTGCGGTCCTGACCGATCGCCGCGACATCGGCCTTGAGCTTCTGCTGCAGTTCGGCTGCGCTTTTTTGCTGCGCGCGGGCAGCTTCAAGTTCCTGCTCCCGCTGCTTGATGGCATCGGGTGAGGGGGCTGCCGCCTGCGGTGGCGATCCAGCGACCTGGGCGGCCGTGGTTGCCGGGCTCAGCCCGGCAAAGCCTGCGGATAACAACGCGATCGAAAGCGAAATGCGGGCCGAAACCAGAGGACCGCTGCGGGCGGTGTCAGGGTAGGAGGGAATGTTCCACGCTGCCAGCATCGATTCCAAATCAGCTCTGCCGCACTCGGGTTGCGCGCCTCAGGCGCGATGATAGGGGTGACCGGCCAGGATGGTCGCGGCCCGGTAAACCTGCTCCAGCAGCATGACGCGAACCATCTGGTGCGGCCAGGTCGCAGAACCGAACGCCATCCTCAACTTTGCCATGCGCCGCAAATCGGGCGAAAGTCCGTCGGCGCCACCGATTATGAAAATAGTATTGGCGACCTGATCATCCCGCCAGCGGCCAAGATGCCGGGCAAAGGCGCTGCTGTCGACATTGTCGCCGTGCTCGTCGAGCGCGACCAACAGGGATTTCGCGGGGATCGCCGCCGAAATCGCCGCTGCCTCCTCGGCAATCCGGGAGGCGGCGTCGCGTGCGCGGCTTTCCGGTATTTCATGAACCTCAAGGCCGCGAAATCCGAGTTTGCGGCCGATGTCGTCGAACCGTTCGCGGTATCGCTCAGCCAGTTCCCGCTCCGGGCCCTGCTTCAGCCGCCCGATGGCGATGACGACGAGGCGCATGGGTGCATGTTCCGGCAAACCACGCCGCCGGATCCGATCCGAAGGCAGAATCGGTTTGCCGCATCAGGTTCCTTAAATCAACCGATTGCAGGCATTCTCCGCGCAAAAGCGAAAAATCCGCTTTTGCGGCATGCGCATTGCGCCCCGGCTGGCGCCCGGCCGAATCACGCCGTCAGATCGCCTTCGCCGCCGTCGGGCCTTGTGTCCACAATCTCTCCAGATTGTAGAACTCGCGCACCTCGGGTCGGAAGACGTGCACAATCACGTCGCCGGAATCGATCAGCACCCAATCGCAATTGGGCAAGCCCTCGACGTGAAGGTTTTTGATGCCGGCCTCCTTGAGACCTTTGGCGACATTTTCCGCGATCGCGCCGACGTGCCGGTTAACCCGGCCCGAGGTCACGATCATGTAGTCGGAAAATGCAGATTTGCCGCGAAGGTCGATGGTGACCGTTTCTTCCGCCTTCATATCGTCGAGGCGGGAGAGGATCAAATTCAGCGTCTTGTCGGCGTCAGGTTGCGCCTTCAAGGCCGCAGCTTGTGTCGATGTTTTACGCGCGGTTTTGGTTGCCTTGGGTAAAACAGACTTTGACAATACAGACGTGGCCAGGGACCATTCCTTTCACTGTATCGCGGACGCCGAATCCTTCGTCCGTCCGCAGACCATACTATGCATGTGGGGTTAACGGTTTCAATATCCAGTACCCCGTTTCCGAAGTTCCGTACTCCAGTAGCGCCTCCGCCCCCTCACTTCGTCCTCCAGCTGCCGTCCAGGTTCCGCAGGCCGGTCGAAGACAGGCTCAATTTGACGCCAGTGAGAAAGACCCAGGCCGGTGCAGGCTGGTCGGCGAGCCTGGCGGCCTGATTTTCAGGCAGGCGGTAGCGCGCAAGTGCCTGTGCAGCGGGCGACGCCAGGGCGCGAAAGCTTTGCGGTGGACGATCGATCACGGCGATCGGAACCTCGGATGCGATGCACCGCCAGTTCTGCCAGCGGTGAAATTGCGCAAGATTGTCAGCGCCCATGATCCAGACGAAGCGCAGGCCCGAAGCGCGGCGGCGCAGATACCTCACAGTGTCTACTGTATAGCGCGTTCCGATGACGGATTCGAGACAGCTGACGTCAATGCGCGGATCGCTGGCCATCCGCCGTGCGGCCTCGGCGCGTTCGTCGAGATCGTGCAGCGCCCCATAATCCTTGAGCGGATTGCCCGGCGTCACCAGCCACCACACGCGATCGAGCTTCAATCGCTTGAGCGCAAACAGGCTGATGGCGCGATGCGCGACATGCGGCGGGTTGAAGGAACCGCCGAGCAGGCCGATGCGCATGCCGTTGGTATAGAGCGGAATGGCGGTAGCAGCAGAATGCGAAGCGACCGAGGCTTTGTTCAACGGTGCCACCGCATGGACAACACTCTGTTTTCTTGACGCGTTGTCTTCACGCCAGCCAATTCCCACCCTCGGATCAAGCCCGAGGGCATGCTTCGCTCGAAAACGCTATGGCCGGTCACGGCCGGGTTTGCCCGGTGCCGTGAACACGGTATTTGAAACTGGTCAGTTGTTCTGCGCCGACCGGGCCGCGGGCGTGGAACTTACCGGTGGCGATGCCGATTTCGGCGCCGAAGCCGAATTCGCCGCCGTCGGCGAACTGGGTCGATGCGTTGTGCAGCACGATCGCCGAATCGACCTCGTCGAGAAATTTGCGGGCGGTTGCTTCATCCTCGGTCACGATTGCATCGGTGTGATGCGAGCCGTGATTGTGGATGTGGGCGATCGCCTCGTCGACGCCGTCGACGACTTTCGCCGCAATGATGGCGTCCTCGTATTCGGTATCCCAGTCTTCGTCGGAGGCCGTCTTCACCCTCGGGTCGGTTCGTTGCACGGCGTCGTCGCCGCGCACTTCGCAACCCGCGTCGATCAGCATCTCGACCAGCGGCTTGAGACTGCTGGATGCGCCCTTGCGATCGATCAGCAAGGTTTCGGCCGCGCCGCAGACGCCGGGGCGGCGCATCTTGGCGTTCAGGACGATCGACTTCGCCATTTCCAGATTGGCGGCATGATCGACGTAAACGTGATTGACGCCCTCCAGGTGCGCGAACACCGGCACCCGCGCTTCCGCCTCGACACGCGCGACCAGGCTCTTGCCGCCGCGCGGAACGATCACGTCGATGGCGCCGTTCAGCCCGGTCAGCAACAGACCGACCGCGGCGCGATCGCGGGTCGGCACCAGGGTGATGGCGGCCTCCGGAAGACCGGCTTCGCGCAACCCCTGCACCAGGCAGTCATGGATCGCGCGGCAGGAGCGGAAACTGTCGGAGCCGCCGCGCAGGATGACGGCGTTGCCGGACTTCAGGCACAGCACGCCGGCATCGGCCGCGACGTTGGGGCGGCTCTCGAAGATCACGGCGACGACGCCGAGCGGCACGCGAACGCGTTCGATGGTCATGCCGTTGGGGCGCTGCCAGCTTTCGGTCACGACCCCGACCGGATCCTTGATCCCGCGCACGGTTGCGACACCATCGGCCATGGCATCGATGCGGCCTTGCGTCAGCGTCAGCCGGTCGATGAAGGCCGAACTGGCGCCGCCGGCGCGAACTTCGGCGACGTCCTCGGCATTCGCGGCAAGAATTGCGGTGGCGTTGGCGCGGATGGCGCGCTCGATCGCTTCCAGCGCGAGGTCCTTCTGCTCCGGGGTGGCGAGCGCCAGCACCCGCGCGGCGGCGCGCGCCCGGGCGGCGAGATCGGTCATCAGGTCAGGCAAATCGGCGTTTGCCTCGATCGCCTTCAGCGGCGCGCTCATGTCTGTTCCAGCGTCAGTTAAGACTATGTCCTAGCATGGAAATCCACCTTTTGCGAAGGGCGGTGCGGGCATGCCATGGGGCGAGGGACGGCGGGCAGGCCCACCCGCGGCCGCTCGGCCAATGGCCTAGTTGCCGGAAAATGCCGCGCTCGGGCCGATCACGAGGTCGTCGCGGTGGATCATTTCCGCGCGGCCGGAGATGCCGAGGATGACCATCACGTCCGGTGACGAGCGGCCCCTGATCTTTTCGGCATCCTCGGCGTCGTAGGCGACCAGGCCGCGGCCGATCTCGTGGGTGTCGGGGCCGCGCACCACCACGGCATCGCCGCGGGCAAATTGCCCGTCGACCCGGATCACGCCGGCCGGCAGCAGGCTCTTGCCCGCGCGCAACGCGCTCACCGCGCCGGCATCGATGGTGAGAGTGCCCTTTGGCTCCAGTGAGCCCGCGATCCATCGCTTGCGCGCAGTGACCGGGTTGGCCGGCGTCAGGAACCAGGTGCAGCGCCCGCCATTGGCGATGGCTTGCAGCGGATGTTCGATCTTGCCCGAGGCAATGAGCATATGCGTGCCGGCCGTGGTTGCGATCTTCGCCGCCTCGATCTTGGTGCGCATGCCGCCGCGTGACAGCTCGGATTCGGCTGCCCCCGCCATGGCTTCGATTTCGGACGTGACCAACTCCACGATCGGAATCAGTTTGGCGTCTGGGTTGGCGCCGGGAGGTGCATCGTAGAGGCCGTCGATATCCGACAGCAGGATCAGCAGATCGGCGCTCGCCATGGTGGCGACGCGGGCGGCGAGGCGGTCGTTGTCGCCATAGCGGATTTCATTGGTGGCGACCGTGTCGTTCTCGTTGATGACCGGCACTGCGCGCCACTCCAGCAGCTTGGCGATGGTCGAGCGCGCGTTGAGATAGCGGCGGCGTTCTTCCGTGTCCTGCAGGGTCACCAGGATCTGTCCGGCGCCGATGCCGTGAGCCCCGAGCACTTCCGACCAGATCCGCGCCAGCGCAATCTGTCCCACCGCCGCCGCGCCCTGGCTCTCCTCGAGCTTCAGCGGGCCGCGCGGCAGTTTCAGGCGGCTGCGCCCCAGTGCGATCGAGCCGGAGGAGACGATCAGGAGTTCGCGCCCCTCGCCGTGCAGCTTTGCCAGATCGGCAGCCAGCGCCGCCAGCCACGGGGTGCGCACCTCGCCGGCATCGGAATCGATCAACAGCGACGAGCCGACCTTGACGACGATGCGACGAAAGTTATTCAAGCTGGGACGGGCCATGGATCTGGTCTTGCGCGACATGTCGTGAAAAGCGATACGCGCCACCTCCGCGGTTTGGAAGTGGCGCGGCAGGAATATCTTTGGGGCGTCAGCCCATCACGAAGGCATTGAGCTTGTTGCCCTCGGGATCCCTGAAATAGGCGGCATAGAACCTTTCGTTGCGCTGGCCGGGAGGGCCCTCGCAGGAGCCGCCGAGCGACAGGGCAAGCTTGTAGATGCGATCGACATGGGCCTTGTCCTTGGCCCTGAAAGCCGCCATCACGCCATTGCCGACCGTCATCGGCTTGCCGTCAAAGGGAAGCGCGACGCCAAACCCCGCGCCGCCACCCGGACCGCCCCACGCGATGATGCGATCGTTCGCCATGAAGCGGCCCATGCCCGCTTCGCCGCAGATCTTGTCGTAGAATTCGCCGGCCTTCTTCAGATCGTTGGTGCCCACGGTGACGTAACCGATCATGGTTTCCTCCTGACACTTCCCGGGATGGGTTGAGTTTCGCAGCGGGACGAAGGCCACGCAAGTCAGCTTTAAAGAGACAAATCCGCCTTCGGTCCTGGCGTTATGGCGCCGGCGCCCACGGCTCGGCCTGCGCGCCGCCCTTGGCCTTGCCCGACACCGGGGCTTCGCCGATGACCTCGGCAAGCCGCCGCAGCGCCTCCTCGACGCCCTCGCCGGTGACGGCCGAGATCAGGAGCGGCGTCTTCCTGGCGGCGCGTTTCAGGCGATCCTTCTGCTTCTTCAATTCGTCGGGCGTCACCGCGTCGATCTTGTTCAGGGCGACGATCTCGACCTTGTCGGCGAGGTGCCCCTCATAGGCCTCAAGCTCGGTGCGCACGGTCTTGTAGGCCTTGCCGGCGTGTTCACTGGTCGCATCGACCAGATGTAGCAGCACCCGGCAGCGCTCGACATGGCCGAGAAAACGATCGCCCAGGCCCGCGCCCTCATGGGCGCCCTCGATCAGGCCGGGAATATCCGCCAGCACGAATTCGCGGCCGTCGGCGTTCACGACGCCGAGCTGCGGATGCAGCGTGGTGAAGGGATAGTCGGCGATTTTCGGCTTGGCGGCGCTCACTTTCGAGAGGAACGTCGATTTGCCGGCGTTGGGAAGACCGACGAGGCCGGCGTCCGCAATCAGTTTCAGCCGCAACCAGATCCAGCGCTCCTCGCCGACCTCGCCGGGATTGGCGTTGCGCGGCGCGCGGTTGGTGGAGGACTTGAAATGAGCGTTGCCGAAGCCGCCATTGCCGCCTTCCGCGAGCACGAATTTCTCGCCGAGCGTGGTGAAGTCGTGGATCAGCGTGGTGCGGTCCTCGTCGAAGATCTGGGTGCCGACCGGCACCTTGAGCACGATGGCCTTGCCGTTGGCGCCATGGCGGTCCTTGCCCATGCCATTGGTGCCCTTCTGCGCCTTGAAGTGCTGCTGATAGCGATAGTCGATCAGGGTGTTCAGTCCATCGACCGCCTCGACGATGACGTCGCCGCCGCGGCCGCCATTGCCGCCGGAGGGACCGCCGAACTCGATATACTTCTCGCGCCGAAACGCCACGCAGCCGTTGCCGCCGTCGCCGGAGCGAATATAGACTTTTGCCTCGTCAAGGAATTTCATCGGCTATAGGTAAGGCAGAGGCGTCGATGCGGCAACCGCTAGATGCGGAAAATCGACGAAAAGCCTTAATTTATCGGCCTTTTTCGGGCTCTCCTGGCCGCCGCCGAGTTGTTCCGGCGTGCGCGCCCCATTCGGGAATTTAGCGCGCCATCCCTGCCGGTTGCGCCCCGGCCGGCCGCCGGCGAATGAGAAATTTTTGCCGTCCCTCGAGCACCAGCTCGCGGCGTTGGTTGAACACGGTAGAGCGCAGGCCGACCACACCGGTAGAGCGGCCGGGCGTCAGTTCCGCCACTTCGAGTGCGGGATAAATCGTGTCGTCGGCGAACACGGGTTTCAGGAACCGGCTCGACTGTTCGAGGAAACCGACCAGCGATTCTTCCACCAAAAAGGGGAACAGCCCGGCTCCCGGCGCGGTGTGGATCAGGGTCTGGAAGCCATGGGCCAACAGGTTCGGCATTCCGCGGGCGCGGCAATACTCGACATCATAATGCACGGGATGGGTGTCGCCGCTCGCGGTCTGAAAGGCCGCGAATACCGCCGACGTCATGGTGCGGCCTGGAATGACAAAACGCTCGCCGAGCGTGAAATCCTCGAACCAGCGTTGTTGCGGCACCATGCGATGGGATGCGGGATCGAAATCGGTCATGCCTGATTTCCTGACTTGCCTAAATCATCGGTATCGCAGCGCTGCTGTGGCGGCAATCAATTCATCCCCCCGGAATGATGCTGGAGAGAATTTCCGCGACCTGATACTCGGTCTCGAAGACGCATCTCTCTGCCGAGAACGCTTTATGGGCATCCGCGCAAGAATCTCCACCACGGCCGACGGTCGCTCGGCGCGGCTGGCCGGCATCGCCCTGATGCTGGCCGCCGTCTGCATGTTCTCGTTCGGCGATGCGCTTGGGAAGTTCATCGTCGCGACCTATTCGGTCGGGCAGTTGATGCTGTTGCGCGCCTGCGCGGCGCTGGTGTTGCTGGCGCCGTCGATATGGCGGCGGCGCGCCGAATTCCGGCGGCTGCAGCGGCCCCGGTTGCAGCTGCTGCGGGTCGTGCTCTCGACGCTGGAGATTGCGGCGTTTTTTCTCGCGACGGTTTATCTGCCGCTCGCCGATGTCGTCACCTACTACCTGGCGACGCCGATTTTCGTCACCGCGCTGTCGGCCATGGTGCTGCGCGAGCAGGTCGGCTGGCGGCGCTGGAGCGCGATTTTGACCGGGTTCGGCGGGGTGCTGATCGCGCTTCAGCCTTCGGTGCAGACCGTGACATGGCCGGCGATGATTGCGCTCGCCGGCAGCATGGCCTTTTCGGGACTGATGCTGATCACCCGTTCGTTGCGCGCGACGCCCGACATCGTGCTGGCCTCGACGCAGTTCATGGGAACGCTGGTGTTTGGCGTTGTGGTGGCGCCGTTCGGCTGGGTCCCACCGAGCTGGGGTCATCTCGGCTTCTTCTTCGCCGCCGGCGCGATCTCGGTCTGCGCGCTGCTTTGTGTCAACCGCTCGCTCAAGCTCGCGCCGGCGAGTACAGTCGCGCCGTATCAGTATTCAATGATCCTGTGGGCCGTGATGTTCGGCTACGCCGTGTTCGGCGACGTGCCGCAACCGGCTACCGCGTTGGGCGCGGGCATCATCATCTGCGCCGGGCTCTATATTTTCCTGCGCGAGCGCGAGCTCGGGCGCGGCGAGGACGTGGTCAGTCCGCCGGCGTGAATTTCGGATCACCCAGCCCGTCCCGTTCAGGGAGGGCGATCCGAATTACCGCCCGTTACCGCTTGCGCCGGATCGAATTGCCCCAGTTCTTCAGCGACGCCCAGACGCCACGGGAGAGGCGGAAGCAATCGACCGGCGTCGACGACCCCAGCGCCTCGAAGCGATGCAGTTCGACGCCAGTCCACTGGAAGCCGCACTTCTCCAGAATGTTGCGCGAGGATGGATTGGCGACGCGCGCACCCGAGATCAGCTGCTCGACATCGAATTCCTCGAAGGTGAAATCGATCACCGCGCGCGCAGCTTCGGTGCCAAAGCCCTGGCCCCAATGCGCCACGCCGAGCCAGTAGCCGAGCTCCGGCGTTTCCGGCTGGTTCCAGTCAACGCCAACCATCCCGATCGGCGTGTGATTGTTTTCGATCAGGAACACGGTCTCGCGTTTGTCGTCGGCCAGGCTGCGCACGAACTCGACGGCATGGTCCTGCGAATAGGGATGCGGCAGGCGGCGACCGTTCTCGGCAATCCGGCGATCGTTGGCGAGATGCGCGATGGCGTTCGCGTCCGCGAGCGTCGGCCTGCGCAGCACCAGCCGTTCGGTCTCGAGGATGCAACGTCTGGCCTCGTTCAGGGTCGGGGTCGGGATATCCTGCAGCATGTCGGGCTCCTGGAACCTAACTCTCGGATTACAGCGCGTGTTTTCGGCAAGACATGCGCAATAAAAAGGGGGAGGCCGGTTTCCCGCCTCCCCCTTGGAGCCTTTACGAGCTCCGCCGGTTCAACAGGATCCGGCGGACTCATGGTGTTCCACCGTTTACTCGGCCGCAGCCTCCGTCATCGGGAGTACCGATACGAAGGTGCGGCCGTTGGCTTTTGCACGAAACTCGACATGGCCCTCGACCTTGGCGAACAAAGTATGGTCCGTGCCCATGCCGACATTAAGGCCGGGATGCCAGGTGGTGCCGCGCTGACGCGCGATGATGTTGCCGGGAATCACATGCTCGCCGCCATAGGCTTTGATGCCAAGGCGTTTGCCCGCTGAATCACGGCCGTTACGTGAGGAACCGCCTGCTTTTTTGTGAGCCATGGCCCGTCTCCAACTTCTATCTAATCTCTAGATCAATTCCTTGACGGAATCATTTCACTTTATGTCACGCTAAACTGAAGCGCTTCACTTTTTGTCGCTTTTGCCCTTCGCGGCTGGTTTCTTGGCCGGGGCCTTTTTCGCCGCAGCCTTGGCGGGCGGTTTTGCCGCAGCCGTCTTGGCGACCGCCTTTTTCGCGGGCGCCTTTTTCTTCGCGGCCTTCGGCGCCTCGTCGTCGCCGTCGGCAGGTTTGGCCGCGATCGGCTTTTCCTTCTTCGGGCGCGGGCCGATGGTCGGCTTGTTATCGTTGGTCAGGATCTCGGTGATACGCAGCACCGTGATCTCGTCGCGATAACCGCGCTTGCGGCGCGAATTCTTGCGGCGGCGCTTCTTGAACGCGATGACCTTCGGGCCGCGCTTGTGCTGCAGCACTTCTGCGGCCACGCTCGCGCCCGCCACCGTGGGGGTGCCAAGCACCGGCAATTCGCCGCCGACCAGGAGAACTTCGCCCAGTTGCACGATCGTTCCGACATCGCCGGCGATCTTGCCTATCTCGAGCACATCATCCGGAACGACGCGGTATTGCCGGCCGCCGGTTTTGATGACTGCGAACATCGTTTTATTCCTTCGTGTTCGATCCCGGCCTCGGACAGGTCCGGGCCGGCTTTTTCTTCAGTCGTTATGGGTTCAATTTCCGCGCGATTGGGCAAAAGCCCTGTGAAACACCGCGCAAAAACAAACAGCGCGAGAAAGATCCCGCGCCGGGTGCGGGGACTTATAGCCGCTGCAGGCCCCGAGTCAAGGCAAAGTGGGCCAAAAAGACGCCAAATTGGAAGGATTTGCC
>CAVUKM010000017.1:0-505269 GCA_963742085.1 uncultured Alphaproteobacteria bacterium
GGTTCTTGACCGGTCCGCGTTTCCTGCAGACCAAGGCCTGGGCCGATACCCAGCGCATTGTGGTTGGCGGCGGCTTCCGGCAGAGCCGGGTCGGGGAACTCGCGATCGCGCGCACCGACGTCCTGCTCAAGGCCGAAGGGTTTCAGGTCGATCTGGTGCCGATACGTTTTCACCCCGATGAAGCCGGCCTGATCGGCTGCCTGCGCCTGGCGCCGTCGCGGATTTTCGAGGCCCATGACAGCATCCTCGCGGTCGATATCGGCGGCACCAACATCCGGTGCGGCCTGGTGGAAACTCGCCGGAGGAAGGCGCACGGGATTGGGCAATGCGCGCTTTTCCAACCGCCGGAAAGACAAGGACGACAAGAAAGAGAAGAAAGAGAAGAAAGAGAAAAAGAGAAGAAAGAGAAGAAAGAGAAGAAGGGCAAGGGTTAATGCGGGGGCCGCTTTGCGTTGGAGCGCAAATCCGAGGGCATGCTTGGCTGGCCGGGGGACGGGTAACCTTGAAAGGTTAGGTTAAGACAGGGATCGCGTTGCCGCGGGCAAACGGACCGCTACCGTGAAAGCGTCACTCCGGCTGGCCAGCGAAGCCGCACTTCCGGCCCGCAATTTCAAGGAGGCGACACGGGACCGCCGGTTATTTTCGCGTCTGGCGGTCCCACCCCTTTTGGGTCCTTTGCGCCCGTGAATTTCGTATCCCGCGCCTTGTCTGGCCAGCCGTCCTCGCCTAGAACTCGCCCCGACCTCGGGGCACGGCTCACGCCCCGCGATGGCGCCTGGAGAGGTGGCAGAGTGGTCGAATGCACCGCACTCGAAATGCGGCATAGGTGCAAGCCTATCGGGGGTTCGAAATCCCTCCCTCTCCGCCACTACATTGTTCTCCTCAGTATCCGATTGTTCAATTCGACAGCAAAAACAACGACTAGCGCGATGAATGCTGTTGCGGCCAGTTCCGCGATGGTACCCGTAGTCACCGCGCAAACCGTGGCTTTTGTCCGTGGGTTCGGAGGACGGATTTCGCAAGGGGGGACACATGGCCGGCAAGCTCAAGCCGCTCGACGTCGAACGCGAAACGCGGCCCGGCAAATATTCTGACGGTGACGGTCTCTATCTCATCGTGAAGGGCGCGACGTCGAAGAACTGGATCTATCGATACTGCAAGACGGCAAGGAGCGCTGGCTCGGCCTAGGCTCGTTCAAGGACGTGTCGCTAAAGGATGCGCGGCTTGCTCGCGATGCAGCGCGTCTTCGCGTCAAAGGCGATCGCAGCACACCCGGCGTCGACATCGTGCAGGAGAAGCGAGCGGCGCGCGAGGACGCGAAAGCCGTAGAGATCAAGGTCACTATGCCCACCTTCGAGCAGTGCGCCGAAACCTACATTCGCGACCATTGGTCGACCTGGAGCAAGAAGCACCGCAATCAATGGCCGTCTTCGCTCAAACGCTACGCTTACCCGACGATCGGAAAACTCACGATCCCGGAGATCAAGCCCAGCCACATCTACGAATTGCTCCGGCCGATCTGGGTTGAGAAGCGGAGACGGCAAATCGTGTTCGCGGACGGATCGAAACGATCATCGCGAAAAACGTCGACGTTGACGACACCGATTTTCGAAATCCCGCCGAGCTCACCAAACAGCTGCGCGAGAAGCTTCCAAGGCGGCCGAAACGCGTCGTGCGGCATCATCCTGCGTTGCCCTACGCCGAAGCACCGCAGTTCATGGTCGACCTGTCCGCAGCAGGCGGCACCGCAGCTTCGATGCTCCGCTTTTTGATTTTGACGGCCTGCCGGACCAACGAAGTGGTGGATGCCCGCTGGTCGGAAATTGATCGGCCCTCATCGACTTGGAGGATTCCCGGCGAGCGCATGAAGATGCACCAGGACCACGTCGTGCCGCTTTCCGACCCTGCACTCGCCATCCTGGACAAGATGCGCGACGCCACCCAAGGCGAATTGATCTTCCCGAACCCCGATAATGGGATGTTTTCGGAGAATGCGATGCTCGCCGTACTGGACCGCCTCGGCTACGGTCACGTCACGGTGCACGGATTCCGCTCGACGTTCGCAACCTGGGCCGAGGAGTGCACGGACTATCCCGACGGGGTCCGCGAGGCAGCGCTGGCGCACAAGTACAAGTCCGAGACAACTGCCGCCTATCAGCGTGGGCAGAAACTCGAGAAACGGCGTGCTCTTATGAAGGATTGGGCGAATTTCGTTTCGACATCGAGCCTTATTCCGTTGCGGGCGCGGGCATAGAGCTTCTGCGCCTCGCGCACTCTTGACATCGCAAGCATGCAAAATACCACCGAAACTGCGCAGTTCTACACCGTAGCCTTGATCGGCGTTGCATTGACCGGACCTAATCAGCATCGTCGGAATCATCTAGAAACGACAGGATGTTTCGCATGTCTCTTCCCGGTACCAGTGCTTTGGAATCCCCGCTCGTCGCTTCGCCGAACCAGACCATGAGGGCGATCCAGGTCTCGCGCAAGAAGCTGTACGAGCTCATCAACACGGGCGAGTTGGAGAGTTACACCGAAGGCAAGTCCCGCCGGATCACGGTCAAATCGATCAATGAATACATCGAGCGCCGATTGGCCGCGGAATCTGCTCGCCGCGGCCGCGCTGCATCCGATCAAAGTATCAATCACGTTCTTAAGCACGAAGCGCGGTTTGCGACCACGGGCAAGTCGGCCATGCTCCGGACTTGATCGGATGAACTTTGATGTAGGCGTCTCAACACCAATAAAGGATGCACAAAAAGCGCTCTCGCTCGCCGCTCGAATCGTAGCGACAGCACCGGCCGCGCCATCTGCGCGCCTCGATGCTCTGCAGAAGATGGCCGATCACCTCCGCCAGTATGTGCGGAGCGGCAGGCTTAATCCGGCGACCGTTACGGACAAGATTTTCGAAGTCGCCGCGCTGCATGGGCTGACTGGCGAGCCCGGCAGCGACAAAGAAGCGGCAGTTATGCAAATCGCAATGTCGGCAAATCTGCCGGTCGAGCTGCATCCAACGGTGCAGTCCGACAGCAGGTCTAACAACCACCCTTTGCCGATCCCGCCGTCGCTTGAAACCAAGACGCCAGCAGCCTGGAAGGGGACGGAGCCGCTCCAACAGCGATGGCTAGCGGCAGCTCGCATTCCGTGCGGCGATCTCACGCTCTACTCAGGCAATGGTGGCGCAGGCAAGACGGAAACAGCGGTGCAGCTGCTGGTCTCGGTGACCGCTGGGCTCGGCGACTGGCTGGGTTGCGTTGTCGAAGCGGGGCCGGCGCTGTTCCTCAGCTGCGAAGAGCCTGAGGGCAATGTTCGAGACCGGATCGAACGCATCTGCAGGCATCGTCACATCGACCCGCACGCGATCGAGGATCTGCACCTGCATTTTCCCGACCTTAGTCGACCTGGCTCGCGACCACGGATCGGTTAGGCAAGGTCACGAAAACTATACTTCTTTTGCAAATCGAAGCCTGGATCAGCACACCCCGGCCGATCTTGGTCGTAATCAACTCGATAGCCGCGGTGTTCGATGGTGAAGCCATTGCCCGTCGCCAGGTCCGCAGCTTTCTTGCAATGTTGCGAAAGATCGCGCGCGAAAACGAGGCGGCGATCGTGCTGCTCGACCACCCGTCGGTGCGCGGCATGGCCGACGGTTCCGGAACCGCAAATTCCGTCGATTGGCGCAACTCCGTCCGCGCCATGCTGCACCTTTCCGATGCCGATAGAAACGATCCGGACATACGTGAGCTGAGGTTAAGAAGTCGAACTACGGGCGCGCCGGTGAGAAGATCAAACTGCGCTGGAACGGCCTGACATTCGTTCCGGCAACGTCGGCCGACAGCTCGCCGTACAGGGCGGCGGCCGAGCGCGATGTGGACGAGCTTTTCCTCAAACTGCTCGATAAGCGCATTGCTCAGGGCCGACCCATCCGGCCAAGCACTGGCCGCGGAAGTGCGCCATTTGAGTTGGCTGGCGACCCCGAGGCGAATGGCGTATCGGTTGAAGCTTTTCGCGCAGCCATGGAGCGGTTGTTCACGGCCGGCAGGATCGTTGGCGTGGAAACGGGTCCCGCGTCGAGGCGCCGGAAGCACATCGAGAGAGCCCCCCGGTGACCTTCCATCGCCCCTTCATCGGTCTTCCATCGCTTCCAACACCCATTCGAACGCCCCTGCTAACGGTCATTCCATCGCCTGCCATCACCCCTACCATCGCCGGTGTTCCATCCCCCCACACCCCTGCAGCGATGGAACGCGCCGCTCCGCTGTTGCTGCGCTGGCGCGTTCACAGAGCCTCGATGCAATTGGAGATGAGCGGCGAAAGGTTTGAGCTGGCCGACGAGCTCTGGGAGTGAAGGCGAGCTCTGATGAAGGCAAGATAAAGCGGGTTTCCCCGCTTCCGGAACTTCGTTCCTAAGTGTTTGTCTGCACATTGTTTTAGGCCGGTCTTCCATGTTCCGTCGAGAATCGCGAGCGGCGCATTTTCCGATTGTTATTCTCTTTCAATGCTCCGAGAGCCGTCGCCCGTGACGTGCGAAGAATCGGAGATGGCCGTATCTTCGCTGGCGCAAGTATTTTCACGCTGCATCATGCGGACCGCATTTCTCTCTTGCCTATCGCGTTCGACTTCCAATCGTCGCCTCATGGCGAGCGACGAAGACGATTTTCGCATCCGTCCCGGCCGGGTCCGCGACCGTGGTGGCGGGCAGCAGCCGCGCGCCGTCGCGGCGCGTCGCGCCCGAAAAGCTTCCTCGCCGAGGTCCATCAGGCCATCCGTCGCGCTGGCGGCAATCCCAATCGGCTGGGCTCGGCCGGGAAGGGAAGCGGCCGGTTCAACGCGCGGGGCCGGGGCGCTGCGGCCGCCGCTGGGCTGAAGGGTCGGAGCGCCTGGAGCCGGGACGCGAGCGGCGTGCGCACCCGCGCCCGGCGGGTGACGGTGAAGGCGCGGATCGTGAAGCTCAACCCGCAGCGCGGCGCGGCCCGCGGACGGCGGTTCGTCAGCGCCAAGGCGGTGGACGCGCACCTGCGCTATCTGGAGCGCGACGGCGTCAACCGCGACGGCGAGAAGGGCCAGGTCTATTCGGCCGAGCGCGACGCCGAGGACGGCCGCGCCTTCCTCGACCGGGGCCGCGACGACCGCCACCAGTTCCGCTTCATCGTCTCCGCCGAGGACGGCGTGGAGCTGGCCGACTTGCGGCAGACCACCCGCGACCTGATGAAGACGATGGAGGCCGACCTCGGGACCAGGCTCGACTGGATCGCGGTCGATCACCACAACACCGGCCACCCGCACACCCACATCCTGCTGCGCGGCGTCACCGACGACGGCAAGATCCTCAACATCGCCGGCGACTATATCGCCCACGGCATCCGCGAACGGGCCAGCGAGATCGTGACCCTGGAACTGGGCCGGCAGACCGAGCTGGAGGTCACGAAGCAGCTTGAGCGGGAGGTGGATGCCGATCGCTTCACCCGGCTCGACCGGATGCTGATCGCCGAGCAGCAGGGGCAAGGAGTTCGCCGACCTGCGCCCCGACCAGGACATGCGCGACACGTTCCGCCAGAACCGGGCGCTGCTGATCGCGCGCGCCCGCAAGCTGGAGCGCATGGGGCTGGCGACCGAGGTGGAGATTGGCCGCTGGATCGTATCGCCGCACGGGCCGAGCCGACGCTGCGCGAACTGGGCGAGCGCGGCGACATCATCAAGACCATGCACCGGGCGCTGGAGCGACGACGGCCTCGCCGAGGAAC
Organism: uncultured Alphaproteobacteria bacterium; assembly: GCA_963742085.1. Lineage (GTDB taxonomy): Bacteria > Pseudomonadota > Alphaproteobacteria > Rhizobiales > Xanthobacteraceae > Bradyrhizobium. Next base: position 5,745 of record CAVUKM010000017.1, read on the forward strand.
GCCATCCCGCGCGATATGTCCTGCACGGCGAGAAGATCACCGAACCGATCGTCGGCCGCGTGCTCGCCAAGGGCTTGGCGGCGACGAGATGGGCGAGCGGGTGCGCCTGGTCATCGATGGCGTGGACGGGCGCATCCACCATGTCGAGATGGACGCCGCCCGCCTCGAGGAGGTCGGCCGCGGCATGATCGTCGCGGCCGGCTCCGCGCCGACCAGGGCCGCGCGCCGGCGGATGTCAACATCCAGCATGTCGCAGGTCACGAAGGCGTCTATCGACCGTCCAAGCATCTGGAGCGGCGCGGGACATCATCGACAGCGCGACGGCGACCCCGAGGCCTTCATTCGCTCCCATGTCCGCCGGCTGGAGGCCTTGCGCCGCGCCGGGCATGCCGAGCGCATCGACGCCGACCATTGGCGCGTCCCCGCCGACCTCGCCGAGCGCGGTCAAGCCTACGATCTCGCCCGGGACCGCGCCAAGCATCCGCATCAGCATCTTGTCTCCCACCGACCTCGACCAGCAGATCGGCCATGACGGGGCGACCTGGCTCGACCGGGAGCTGGTCTCGCGACAGCGCATCGCCTCGCTTGCCGAGACCGGCTTCGGCCAGGAGGTGAACGCGGCGCTGCGAGCGGCGCAAGCAGGCGCTCGTGAAATGGGCCATGCCAAGCGACTCGAGGGACGGCCATGTCCGTGCGCCCAGGGATTGATCCAGCGGCTTGAAGCGCCCGAAGATCGAACGCGTCGGCAAAGAGCATGGCCGCCGAACGCGGACTGCAATGGCAGCCCGCCAGGCCCGGCGAATATCGTCACCGGCCGGCTCGTCGGCTTCGCCCATCTCGCCAGCGGCCGCTTCGCCATGATCGAGGACGGCCTCGGCTTCCAGCTCGTGCCCTGGCAGCCCGTGCTGGAAAAGCGCATCGGCCAGCACATCTCCGGCATCGCCATGCGCAGATGACGGCGGAATCGACTGGAGTCTTTCGCACGGCAAGCGCGGGCTGGGGCTGTGAAGCCGAAAGGAAAGCCTTGTCTGCTTGGTGCAAGCAGGCCAGACCGGCGCCATCCCGTCAAGGCTGGCGCGTATCCGCGCCCCCGCTTCGCGGCTTGCGGCCTTGACCGGCTGTCGCCGGCCCGGCAGGGGCTTGTCAGGCAGGGAAGCGGTGAAGCTCTTGGCCGAGGACGGCGAGCTTTGCGTCTTCTCGCAAAATCATGATCGGGTCACCAAAGAACGCGCGATGCGCCGGCGGCAATTAAAATGGCTGTGGAAGCGGATTTGGCAAATCGTCGCCATGGAAATCTCGCGCGAAGAACTCCTGATGAAACTCGGCGGCGCGCGCACCAGGGCAACGGCCGCATGGCGTCTGGTCGATGCCGAGATCGACAAGGAGCGACCGAGCTTCACCTTCGTGCTCAATCGCAACAAACTGAGAACGACGCAGCGACAACGATCCCGCCCGGCTATGGCAATACTACACCCAGTTGGTCGCCGTCGAAGAGGCGTTCCGCAATCTCAAAGGCGATCTGGCGATCCGTCCGACCTTCCGTCAGGACGAGAAGCGGATCGAAGCTCACATCTTCATCGCCCTTCTGGCGTACTGCATGCAGATCACGCTGATCCGTCGACTTCATACCTTGGTGCCCGGGTTCCACGCGCAGTGCGCTCGAAAAATTCGCCGCCGTCCAGATGATCTACGTTCATCTGCCGACCACCTCTGAATCGGCGCGGGGTCCCGACGCCGATCGGCACGTTAAGCGATTGAGCCAATTTGCGGTGGAGGGGTCACTCTCGGGCGCTTATTCACAGTCCTCCAACGTGAGCCACTCGACGATCAGTCACCTGAGCTAACAATCAAGAGATGAGGTGTCGGCGTCAGAGGTTTTTAGACGCCGACATGGCGCCACCGAATGTCTGGTATTGGGAGGAGAACAGCGGACATTGGCCAAGTGGTCATCCGTCGCCAATTGAAGCGCCGCTACGTCCTGGCGTTCTTCGGTCGGCCGCGGAGTCGGGTCTATCCCCTTGCGGATTATCGGCGGCACTGATGGCAACGTGAAACACGTCCTCATCATCGCCGGCCCACGTCAGGACCGCGCAAGCATCGAAGCAGCGATTGCCGGTGGAAATTGAAACCCCGTGTCCGCAACGGTCGGGCGATCGACGTCGAAACGGGGTTGGCGCTTCGCTTCACGGCCGGCGCAGAGTGATGGGACGCGGCCGTCGATCGGCCTGCCGCTCACTTCGACCGTGGCTCTCTTCAATATTGAAGCGAATTGGACTTGTCCCGCGGAACGGTCAATCCGGTGACCGGGGCAGCGACAGTAGCGCTTCGAGTTCGGCCCTCCACCGCGGGCGCTTTCGGCGCGTCCCAAGACGACGCGCCGATGGGCTTCCTTAAGCCCGGATAGCCTTACGCCGCCACCTTGCGACAATCTTCGGCGCAGGTCTTGCAAGAGTCGCCGCACGCCTTGCATTCCGCCACATCCGGGAATTTCTCGCATTCCTTCTGGCAGTCCGCGCACGACTGCGCAACGACCTTGGCGAAAGCAGGAACGTATGGCGAGTTGACGATTCCAGGGTTCGCAACGCGCCGCAGGCGGCGATCATCTGATAGGACGCGTTCGTGCAGCCGGCCATGTGGCGTCCTTCATGCTCAACATGCCGAGACAATGCCGCATGCAGGCTTCGCCCGCGGAGACGCAATGAGCGGTCGATTCCTCGAGAGCCTTGTACTTTGCCGGATGCATCGATTCGGCGGTCGCGGCATTTGCCGTGGTGGCGAAAGCCTGGGCCGCTGCCGCGGCCCCCACGGCGGCGACGAATTCGCGACGGAGCATGGTTTCCTCCTCTCTGATGGAATCGGCGTCGAGCGACGCCTTCGGGCAAGCTTCCGATAGCATAGTCCCCGGCCGGCTCGCGTCAACCGGATGCAATGCGGTCGTCGAAGTTACGATCGCTCCCCACTTTCCCAAACCGGTGCGCCTCAGGTAAGGCTATTCGTCGCACAAGGTCCGCGCACGGAACCCCCGCCGCCTGCAATACGGAGTATGGCATGAAACATCGCCTCCTCATAGGCGCCGTCGTCACCGCAACCGCGGTCGCCCTCAACCTCGACGACGTTCAGGCTTTCTCTCCTGGAGGCCATGCGCTTGCGCCACTGCCGGGCGCGCAATTCTCGCTGATTTAAGCCCAAGACCAGCCGGATGGCCTGTTTCGAGGGGTTGGAGTTGTGACGGCGGTCGATCCCGCGACCGGATCGCTGACGATCAACCACCAGGAGATTGTGGGTCTGATGCCACCGATGGAAATGCTGTTTCATGTCGATCCGCGTCATTTGAGCGACGGCGTCAAGCCGGGCGACAAGATCGAATTCGGGGTCGAAGGCAAGACCTATAAAATTCAAGTCATCAAAGTGATCGAGCACAGCGAATGAGGCCCGTCAGCGCTCAATTGCCGCGACCGCCCGGCGGCGGAACTTCCCATCCCGATCACCTCGAACTCAACCTCGACCTTGCCGGCGTGCTCGAATTGCAGGGCGCCTCGGGCCTTCTCCCCCGCAGCCAGCGGATGCAAAAGGCCCACAAACATGATGTGACGTCCGCCCGGCTTCGCTTCGACAGAGCCGCCAGGCGGAAGGTCAATGCCCTTCAGCTCCCGCATTCTCATCACGCCGTCCTCGACCATCACATCGTGAATTTCGAAGCCCGCCGCCGTCTCCACCGATCCGCCGAGAAGGCGGTCAGGCATGTTCCCACGGTTTTCGATGACGAGATAGCCTGCACCGACCTTCGCTCCCCTCGGGGTCGCTCGCGACCAAGGGTTCGAGATCACGATGTCGCCGGACTTGAACTCTTGCCCCGAGGCGACCCTTGCTGTTCCCAGCAAGGCGCAGGCAAACGCGACGTGCGAGAGCTTCGAAGTCATTGGTCTTGTTTCACTCACAAACAGTTCTGGGTGGCGATCAGACGTACCATTGGATGGATGCGCAAATTGTTGCAGCCTGAAACGATTTTCAGCCATCAAATTCCGAGCCTAGCCCCTGCTGGTGAGGATGCACGAACGGCGGTGTGACGAGCTCGACCTGCTGTCGCGGCAGATTGAGATCATGGGCCAAAGCAGTTGTTGCAAACATCACGGCCGCAATGGCCACGCCCCTCATGCCGGTTCCTATAGAGATCATTGTCGTTCTCCCCGGATTCTCGACAGGGCAACATTCAGGCGCTAATGTTACCAAGTGGCGGACCCGGCCAGAAGCTTCGGAATATACGGAGAATGCTTACTATCTCTTGTCCCTTGGACCGAACGGCACATGGCGAGCCGGACAAACGCAACGACAGTAGTGGCGCAGCGTTCGAAGTCGCGAGCCAGACAGCGGGCGCGTCCGGGCGAGACTGTGACATTTGCAATCGCTTTCTCGGTGTGAAGATGGGTAAAAAAACCCTCGTCATTGCTTTGAGCATGAGCCAGAAGCGATGACAAAAACACTACCAAGGCAGGCGGCGCCTAGCATACTTATCGCGATGCGCGGCAGGATCGGCCTGGTTGCATGCGGTCGTTGCGAAACTTTGCAGACGCATCACATTTTCATCCCGGACGGCATTTTTTTATCTTTCATTCCCGTATTCCCCGACTTGCCTTTATCCGATGTGCTCGACACACCGGGACCCTGGGCACCCACGCCCTGCACGTCGAGGGAGAGCTTCACCTTACCCGCTTTTTCGAATTCAAGCGTGACCGGAACCTGGTCGCCCCGTTTAAGTGGGCTTTTGAGATCGAACAGCATCAGATGATATCCGTCCGGCGTAAGCTTGACCGTCTTACCAGGGTCGATGGTGAGGCCTTTGCCGAGCGGACGCATCGTCATCACGCCATTGTTCATCGCCATCTCATGCACCTCGATCTTGCTGGCGACGTCGCCGGAGCCGCCGATTAGCCGATCCGGGCTCGCAGCCCTTGTTCTCGATGGTGAGATATCCCCCGCCGATCTTGGCGCCCGCCCGGCGTGGCGCGGCTCCAGGCTTGCGTGATCACTAGATCCCCGGCCTTGATCTCCTCGGCGCACGCGGGCGCGGCGAACAGGGTTGCGAGCAGCGCGACGTAAACGAGCGTTGGTGTGGTCGATTTCATGGCTACCTCTTTCTTTTTGGACGTCGTTGCATAGAAAACCATTCCGGCGGCGTCAGCGACACACTTTCACGTAGACGCAAATCTCTTAAATTTTTCCCATCGGCATTGCTGCTCCACTCGGCAGATCTTTCCCTTGACGTCCTGGGCCGCCTCCGGAGCCGCCGCCGAGGCAGAGCTTCCGCCGAGGGCAAGCACGGACACGGCGACCGAGGGTAAAATACTTCATCTGCTGATCTCCTCTGCTTTCGCTTCGTGTCACGATCTATCGGCAGGTTGACGACGGGACGCCGAAAGCGATCCTCCGCTTGTCGCCGGCCAGACAACCATTTTTCCAGTTCCCCTTGAAGACGCCTTCGAGATTTGTGACTGTTCCGGCTCCATTTGGCTTTCCATTACAGAAGTCTCCTTCGTAGCGGGCGCTCTGCAGCGTCAATACGCCCTGCCCCTGCGGCTCACCGTTCACGAGTTCTCCATCATAGCGCCCCGAGCCCCAGTATTACATAACGCGGCCGGACTGCCGGCCTCCATTCCACTCCCCCTGGTCTTTCTCGTACGGATTGGCGTTTTTCAGCCACTGCAAGCTTCCGGGGCCCTGAGCCAAACCGTTGACGCAGTTGCCCGACCAGTTGACGGTCTCATTCGGTTGCGGATGCGGATTCCAGACTTTGCATCCGCTCTTGAGGTCTGCGACGAAGCCGCCGCCCTCGGGTTGCGCAACGGCAGCCGAAAGGCTCAGGCACAACGCTGCCGCGACCATCGCATTTTCGACACTGTTGCTCATCTCTCGAGCCTTGCTCGCTCCACCATCTGGTCAAGGCGGCAACAAAGGCAACACGACGTCCGTCAGCAGTTGCTCGCGGACATCGATGAATTATCGCGGATGGATTCCATGGCGATCGATCACGTAAGTGAGCGGGAAACCTCAGGCGGAGCCAAATCCATCGTTGGAAATCTGGTCCATGGTCGCGGTCGGATATGCGAGCGAAGCGCTCATCTTGCGCATCTTCACAAAATCCTGCGGCCGATCGGCGCTGATACCGATGACCTCAAGGCCATCACCGTGATGCAGCCGATAAAAGCCATTCAGGATCGGCATTTCCTTTTTGCACGGCGCGCACCACGTCGCCCAGTAAGTCACAAGAACGACCTTCCCCCGCATCTCGATAGGTCGAATATCTGCCCGTCCAATTGCGTGAGCACCAACGCCGGCGCCGGCTGATCCAGAACCGGTGCGGCGCACAGCCGCACCTTGCCACGCCAACCAGCGAGCATGCGGCACGGGCACGAAATGCGCCGCTGCCTTGCGGACGACTAATACCTGGGACCGATCGGGGACGCTGCGAGCAGTCATCGTCGCCGGAACCGGGTTACGAAGCCCTGGCTCCCACCTTGCGCCGATCAGACATGGGGTCATCGAAGTTTCAGAAGTTATAGCTCGTGATCAGTTTGTACATCACGGGCGCTACCAATTGCCCTGGCTTCCTGCATCATTAAGTCCGGCATTGATTCGATAGTAGAACGGGATCTCCGCATCAAAGTAGACCTTGATCACCCGTTTGTTAGCTTCGTCGATTACCTTTGTAAATTCGATGCCGGTGAAATCATCAACCGATAGAAGCCGGAATTTAGCGGATCCGACGCAAGCCCGCTGTCACGCAGCCGGTGCGAGCCGATAAGTTGCAGGACCGGCGTAATTTTGTCGAAGCCGAGGATATTGTATCCACATTGTAGACGATGCCGGCTGCGCCGTCGATTTGCGAACCGGGTTTGTAGACCTCGTAGTCGCCGGTATCGGGGTTGAAGGAGGCACGATAGGCGAATGGGAGGTTCAGCCGCGCCTGGGTGAAATATTGCCAGGCGTTGTAGCCGGTGAGAATCCGCGGTGAAACCCGCCCAGGATAAGATCGGTACTTCCAGTTCCGATTTGCGTGTCGCGGTCAAAGCCTCCAGCGTTAAACATACCGGTCGGGAGCTTCGCGCCGAACATCAGACCCGTCGACATATCCTTGGAAAAGCCCGTGTACATCCCCATGATTTCGAGATCGCCGATATCGCGGGTTTTGAACGTGTCCAGCATCAGCGTATCGGGATCGGTGGTCGTGAATGAACGATCGACATACGGCATTTTTGCAGAAACTCCCCCAGTCGCGATTGAACATGTAGACAAAGCCAACCTGGTACAATCGGTGTGGACGTTATTGTCAACATTTGCGTTGGCCGAAGCCCTCGATCCGCCGATCCAGTTTTGATTTTGGTTCGAATGGTCCCACTTCGTAGAAGACCCTGCCGCCGTGATCGTCTTCCTGCGGGAATCCGCCAACCTGGGCATTGAAAACACTGGAGCCGCGGGCACAGGCCTGCCGCGGGAGTTGATGTAAACGCAAAAATCGGCCCCAGCGTGACGACAAGGGCCGCAAGGAAAGCGAGGGAGCGTCCGGCGCTGCGCAGGAGACCGCGTGTGTTATTGAGAGCGTGGTGATATTTGGTTCCCGATCAGTTTGCGAAATGCGCTGCGACATCCTGATGGTGCGCATACTTCGGTGAGTGAAGTTGGTGGGGGGCGTAATGGTCAGAACCGATAGTTCGGGCCAAGACGGGCCGTCTGAATTGTCAGGTCGGAGGAACCGTGCAGCACGTTCCGCTACCCCCGCGGTATCTTGGATACCGCCCAGCGCGTTCGTCGTCGGAAACTTCGAGAAAAGATATTCGGTCTTGACGGTCAGATGGTCGGTCCACGCCCATTCCCAACCGCCGCCGAAGGTCCATCCGACTAACGTCGTCGAGCCAACCGCAGTGCCGGTGGCCGCGTTAAGCGTGTCCGCATAGGCTTGTGTGTAGTTCACTCTTGCGAACGCCGCGCCTCCCGTTGCGTAAATGAAGGTGCGGTCGGTAACGATTCCCAGGCGCGGGCAAATCGTCGCCAAACCACTGGTTCGGAGCGACTGCGTGACTGTAACGGTGTCGCCCGTGCCCAGAAGCCAGTTGAACTGGTGGATCTCCCGTTGTTGCGGAAGTAATCCCAGTCGCCTTCGACGCCGAAGACGAACGCACCGCTCTGCAGGTTGCAGCCGAGCTGGCCGCCGCCGATGAAGCCGATATCGTTGGCCGAGCCGCTCCTTTTCACCGCAGCGATGCACCAAATCGCCGGGATCGACCAGATGGGTTCCTGGATCGACCCGGCTTGTGAAGTTGCTGCCGGCGGCGGCGCCGCCGCCATTGATGCCGACATAACAGCCGGTCCAGTTGAACACCGGAGCCGCCGCCGCTGCCTTCATTGGCATGTTCATCGGCATGTCGGTAGCCATTGCTGCACCTACCAAGATGGGTGCGGACAGTAACGCGAGGCCGGCGAGCAAAAGCGCGGAACGCGCGCCGCGCGAGACGCGACTCGAACTGCGATAGAAATTGCTGAAGGGATCCCGGACGGGATCAATATTGAGAATCTTGCGCACCGCTGACGCTCCGCAAAATGAATTGAGTCGCGACGGACTCCATCCGATGGAAAGGACGACCTGACGGGTCGGGCTAAGAGAACAGTGTCAGGCCGCCTGCGGTGGCGCGCGGGCTTGGGTATTCGAGCCGACCCGAATGGCCGGCATCAGGTCTGCGGCTTCTAGCCAACATACCCACTGGTATTGGCGTTGCAGACTTACAAAAATGATCGGAGGCGGATTGATAGCGATGGCGCCGCCGTGCCCGGTCGCACAAAACACGCAGCAATCGCCGTGATCGTGCTGCGGGTTGGCCGGAGTTGTCGGCGTGTGATCCGCGGAAGACCCCATTCCGGAGCAGATCGACGCCACATAGAGGGGATCGGTTACGGCATTAGCGACCGCGCGAAATGCCGCGATCGGCGCAAACAATTGCACCAGGATCGAGAGCAATACGATTGGAATGAATACTTCCAGCCGCCTTCGCATGATTTTCCCCAAAGCGCCTTGAGTATCCTACCACCCGCTTCGTTCACCGGGTCGCGAGGCCAGACTCGCAACCGATCCAATCGAAATGTGCTCCCGATCTGCCCTGGAAAAATCGGCGACCAGCCACCTCTATAAAGTACGCAATCGAACACTTGGCCGGGAGGTTCGGAAACTACGGAGATTGTTTACCTTGTCGATCGTTTGCGTCAAGAACAAGAATACGTCCCGGACGAAGGTCCGCTGGTCTCGCCCCCGCGCGAAAGCCATGGACCTTACGATTCCAGAAACGTTTTTGCTGGGCGCCGACACTGTGATCGAATGGCGAAAGAGGTCAGCAAAGACCCGCAACTGTAATTCTAGGTATTGACTTACTTATGGGCTGATTAGGGTCAAAACTCATTAATCTTTCTGCGCTGACAATACGATATTGATTTGTATTGGGGGAAGACTGATGAGCAAAAATCTGTTCTGGCTGAGCGATGAGCAATGGGAACGTATTGAGCCCCATTTGCCGACCGACGTGCGCGGGGTGGAGCGGGCCGACGATCGTCGGATCATCAGCGGCATCATTCACGTTCTCAAGAGTGGCTGCCGCTGGTGCGATTGTCCTGAAGCTTACGGCCCACCGACCACGGTTTATAACCGCTTTGTGCGCTGGGCACGGCGCGGCGTCTGGGAAAACCTGTTCCGGAAACTGGCTGGCAACGGACGATCGGTCGATACGCAGATGATCGACTCGACGCATGTCAAAGCGCACCGCTCGGCATCGGGCGGAAAAGGGGGGAGCAAAAGCAGGCTGTTGGCCGCTCGCGCGGAGGGCGCAACACGAAGATCCACGCACTCGCGGATGCTCGGGGCCGCCTGATCGCCATTCTCCTGACCGGCGGCGAAGCGCATGATTGCCCGGCTGCGGAGCGGCTTATTCGCAGGGCCAAGGCGGCGAAGCGTATGCTCGGCGACAAGGCCTATGATAGCGCCGAATTACGCCTTTGGCTCGAGAACCGCGGAACCAAGCCCGTCATCCCTAATCGCAGCAACAGAAAACAGCCATTCAGCTTCAACAAGCGCTTCTACAAGGAACGACGGCGCATCGAAAACGCCTTCAGTCGATTGAAGGACTTTAGGCGCATTGCAACCCGATACGATCGGCCGGCGCGAAACTTCCTCGCCTCTGTCTGTCTCGCCGCTGCTCTTGTATGGTGGATTTAATGAGTCTGGACCCTAATACAAGCGTAAGAACAATCAGTTTCTGGTTCATGATGACTGATAATGTCAACAGGGCGGTCCCGCACAGGCCATCAAGAGTTCCCCAAATCAAGTAGACGATGCAGTTTCGCGCGCGTGATTGCGCTCGGCGCTTGATAGTGCATCGAGTTCGACGTGTTGGCCCTTGCTATTCATCACCGCAATCGTTGTGGTGTGATCCATTGTGTACCCGCCATCCTTGAGTGGGATTTTTTTGGCGTAGATGTGGTAGGCCTTTATCGCGGCGGTGACGTTTTCGGGTGCGCCCGACAAACCGGTAATACGAGGGTCAAACGAGGAGAGGTAAAGCGCGAGTTGTTGCGGTGTGTCGCGTTCCGGATCGACGGTGATGAATAGGACATTCAGCCGGTCCGCATCTGCTCCCAATTCTTCAAGTTGGTTCGTAATCTCAAGCAGCGTGCTTGGGCACGCATTCGGGCAGTTGGTGAACCCAAAGAACACGAGTGCCGGTTTACCCAGATAGTCGCGGTCGGTAACGGCTTTGCCATGATGATCGATGAGCGCGAACGGCCCGCCGATTTCAGCAACCTTCGGCGACCCGCCGGGATCGCGCAAGTAAACCCAACCCAATGAGATCGCGCCCACAAGGATCAAAGCGGCGAGTGTCGCTCCGATCCGAACAGCATTCTGACCCATTTTATGCATCGCTAGTGGCTATGCTGCTGGGGCCTCGAGCGCCGACGCCTTCGGCCTTGCTCCAACGGGCACAGCGCGCTCCTGAGTTCGATGAAGCTTTAGCTGATTGCCTTCGGTTCCAGCCAAACCTGCCCTAACTGACGGCTGTTGACAAGCCGGACGCGCGGGGCCGGTCAGCCGGCAAGCAGTCGGGTGCTGACGGTCGGTAGGTTCTGGTATTGGGAGATTTTGCCGCAGAAATCGGCACACCGATGGCGCGGGACGGCTGGTGCATTTTTTGCGGCGGGAGCGGGAGATCAGCACCCTTCTATCTAACTAGGGGGAGGCTGCTCATCAAATAGTCGCCCGGGCAGGCCCGGCGCTGCCTTTGTCAGGTCAAGGCGTCACTAGGCGGGTTTTGGAGCATGAGCATGAGCGCGTCCTTTTCGCAATTTTCGCTTGCCCCTTTGCTAGACCGGGTGATCACGACCTATTCCCGGGGCAAGGTAAAATGAATACCTGCCGGTCAGCGCTCTTCTGGGCCCTTCAGCAGTATTTCGACAGCCGAATGGGCAACTGACCCGTGGCGGTAACTCTCAAGTATACCTTCCTCGGTGAAGCGGGCCCTGCTTCGTCCAGGAATGGCATCAGAGCCTCGCGCGAGCCATCGTGCCAGCAGGCATGGACAACGCGAAAGCCGGGAAGATCGAGCCAGACCGGAAGGCTCCTGAACCAGTCGATCGCATCGTTATGGGCAGCAGAGTTCTCTCCAATTTGGTCAGGGAATTTGGCGTGCTGATTCGCATTCTTCGCCGAATGGCTCCGCAGGAACGCGCCGTCGTTATCCTGGGCCGCCCACCCGATCGCGTTGAACTCGTGATTTCCCATCACCGCTCTTGCTGCGCCGGCTTCACACATCGAGCGCGCAATTCGCAGGACCTCCCGCTGCTGCGGGCCGCGGTCTATGAAGTCGCCAACGAAGATCATCTGCCGTTCGGGATGCCGGAAAACACCTTCGATTTCGGCGTAGTCGAGCTCGCGTAACAGGCGATGCAGAGCGTCGGCGTGACCATGAATGTCGCCGACGAGATCGTATCCTTGAAAAGTCATTGAGCAGTTCTTCCGTGCCGAGCGTCGGGCCTTGGCGACCGCGGGCGCCGAAAACAGCAACGCCTGCTTACCCCGTGCTTACCCAGGCAAAAACCGGTTCTTGCCAAATTCAAGATGTGCCTGATTTTATTGGCGCGCCAGTCGGATAAACACGGGCAATATTGCTTCGCCGTGGCGCTATGATGCAGCGCTTTTCCCTTCGAAAAAGCCGCTAAGACTACGCCGCCCTATCCGCAAACAATCGCCGGACAATCTTGAACCCCGTTCGATAGCCAGAGAAAGCGTGTGCCATCGAGGCGCTACGAAAGCTCGTTTCAGACCCAGAGAACGGATCAAGAAACGGCACGCCCGTCGCGACAAGTCCGCGACGTTGCGGGTGACAAAGTCAGGCCATGCACCTTGGCAGTCGCTGCCAGCAGTCCGTTGATCGCGGCAGGGGATCAGGAATTCCAAGGAGCGCCCAGGCTTCCGCGACCGGCTCGTCGACAGGCAGGACGCGTTCCCCGAGCCGGGTTCGCATCTGCGAAAACCATTGATCGAGAGATTTGGCTTGTTCGGATCGCTCCGCCGTTTCAACTCGATACCATGGCGGATTTCGGCAAGCACGAGCACGCTCGTCCCGATGTCCTCCACCGGGGTGTGGGTGACCCAATGGACGACGTTTGGATGGGCGCGGTCGCGCTTGCGGATTTCGGAAATGACGTTGGTGTCGAGCAGGAATTTCACAGATCACCTGGCGCCAACCCCGTTGGCGCGGCTGGTCGAAAACGCCTGTGAAGACTTCGTCGGGAAGTCCGAGCCAAAGATGTCGAAAGCAGTGCTCATCTCTGGATTATCACGGCTTTGGCCAGCGTGGATCGAAGCGCCTCGGCCTTCTCGGCCCCGCCACGCAGCGTCTCGGCCAGCGCCCGGATAAGACCGGCATCCTTCTTGGACGCCTGAACCTCAACGCGCACCAAACCTCGTGCCGCCGCGCGACCGCGGTGCGTGCGGGTCGCCTTGCGCTGGGATTTGCTGGCCATGGATCCTCCTCAAGTCGCTGAGAATGTTCCGGGTATATAACCGGAAATATAGCGAAATTCAAACAGAATTATTTTTGGAGCCAGCGTTCTGATTACGCAACCCAATTCGGTCCCGACGGGTAGTAGCGTCCCAAATCCCAATGCTTGCCCGGAGGGCCTTGGTGGGTGGCTAGAATTCGCCGACACTCGCCCGACCGCGCCCTTTAACGGCGGCCAAATCGAAAGGCATCGTGCAAAATCTTAAAGTGGCGCACCCGACACGATTCGAACGTGTGACCTTTGCCTTCGGAGGACGACGCTATATCCAGCTGAGTTACGGGCCCTGACTCGACCCTGCTGTCCGCCGTTGACGGAAATTGAAGGGCTGGGCCAGTACTTGGATGAGCCACGATGGATCTCTTGAAAAGATTGGAAGCGAAACGCCAGCTTTCGGCGTCAGCTCGAATAGTGGGTTTTAGTCTGGGAAGATCGAAAATGCTTTATCTTTCAATGTGGGTTGACTCATTCCCTCTCCGCCACGATAGCGCGTTATCCTTCTGGTTTCATTGGATAAATATGGAGGCGGTGGGCCTCGATCCCCAGATCGGTCCCCAAGGCACTCCTGAATGCAGCATATCTTGTGGAAAAGGACCAGTAGCCGGACCATCGGTGAAAAGCCTCGCCGTCGAAAACACCAGAACCAACCAGCGCCGCCTCTGCCGAATGTCTCCAGCGTCCGGTCTGAATAGAACACCTCGATGCTGGCACCGGTCTGCGGGTGGAGGTCGAAGAGCGGCTCACGGCGTGGGCGTTGAGGGCAGGACGTTTGGGCCATCACGCTGCCCTTTCCGCCGGTTCGGCAAGGGCCAGCCCGCGCAGGTAGTCGGCAGCCTTCGAGGCATGGCTGCAGGCTGTAAAGAATGCCAGTTTGTCAGCCTTCAGAAGCCCAATCCACGAGGCAATATAGCCCGCGCTCCGAACGTCGCCGTCAAAACCAAATTCTGCACACAGGAAGGCGGCCCCCAGTTCTCCAATGAATTCTTCGGCCGCGTAGTTTTGTGAGCCGAACCGGTTCTTCCAATCTCGATCGAGGCGCGACTTATAGGCCGACCAATGGGTCAATTCGTGGAATGCCACGTTGTAGAAGTGATCAGCGCCCTTGAACCCGGCGAACGCTGGCATCGGATGAAATCCCGGCTCGGGACATAAAATGCTTCACCGTGGCCCTCGCGGATGTCGGCGCCAGTTGAGTGCAGGAATGCGTCGGCAGGCTCGTCGCGCGTGTCGGGGTTACGAACACGGATCGGCTTCCCTGTGTTGATGCTATCGGGAAGGTTCTCGCACTGGTCGACGTTGAAAACCGTGTACTCGCGCATCATCGCCAGACATCCCTCAAACTGCATCAAAAGTAAGTCAGAGCTCAATTCGGCCCGAGGTGAGGGCGCCGCTCAAAATATCCATTTTGCTCCAAGGGCCCTTTTTTCCCGCACCTTCCGCATACTGCCGGCGCTTTATCCGGCCCGGATTCCTGTTTCATCTTCGCTCCTTGCGGCTACGATGAACCAGAAATCCTCCCTTCGTGAAGACCCTCAGTCTGTCTCTGGGGTGCTGACGGGGAACAATCCCGAGTATTCGAGTTCCTTGAGTGGCAGCAACCAGAACAGCCAGTCAAACGATGTAAACGTGCGTTTCTCGCGCGGAAATGGCCGCCGTTTAGGTCAGCCCACAAGTGTGTTATTGATTGTCCGAAGTAGTCCGATCGGCAATCTAATCCTTATGAAAAAAGCGCCCCTGGATATCGTAAAGGATAATCTTGGACAACAGGTAAGAGAGCTTAGGCGTTCCCTGAAGTTGTCTCAGGCGCAACTGGCTGCAAGAGTCGCTAGCCATCAGGAGTTCATTAGCGACGTGGAGCGAGGTAGGCTAACTTGACCCTGGACAGCATCGTGAGGATCGCGACGGCCTTAGGGGTTGAGACCATCGACTTATTTGGCGCAACAGAGCGAAAGACGTCACCGCGCAAACGGTCGGACAAGAAGGTGAAGTGAATTCCGTTCTTGGATCAGTCGCTTATATGGGGTACGCCATTTCTTTGACACATTTATAGGATATAACCTATGATGAATAAGAACCTAGAATGAATTTCGAGGCGTTCCGTTGATCCGCATCCGGACAATCGTCTCCCACTAAAGCAATTCTCACAACGAACGTCGTATGAGCCTTGGCCACCGCAACTCGTTTTGCGGACGGCTTCCGTGTGCCTGACTGACCGCGAGTGCTCGATCGAAGCGGCCGCACTGGGACCGGCAGCCATGCCCGATAGCGCGGTCGCCGACTTTCGGGCGAGGCTCCAACTGACGTCCGGTCACGTCCAGTCAATCCGGGAGTCGAACGATGCGCCCCAGCCAATTCCATCTCCGAACCGCCGGCCCTACGGTATTTGTCAGCCCAAAGTGCCGAGCGGCAATTCGAATCTTCAACCCGCTGCTGCGCTACGCACTTCAACAAGCGTCCCTTGAGCCGGATGTGCAAGCAATTCGTAAGTCATCTGATCTCATGGGTCCGCAGATTCCGCTGAAAGGGGTAGTGATTGAACGAGCAGATGGGGCCGTTTTCCTTACGGTTTGCGAAAAGAAACCGAGCCGCAGCAACGCAGAGCTCGGCCAGCTCATTCGAGCATTGGCCGCGAATGGGCTGCGACTGCTTGAACGTGATGCTTCCGACATCAAGAGTGAACCGTTGTTCTCGAATGCTCGCGAAGTTTGGTCGCATCAGCGCTACCCCGTGACGCTTAAGGACAGGCTCAAGATTACGGCGGTTCTTCATGAGGAGGGACCACAAACGATTATCGAGCTGGAGGATCGTGTTCGTCCAGCGTGCGACTTACTTGTGGGAGTTTGCGCGCTTGCGTGTGAAGATTGCGTGGTGCTGAACATCGACGATGCTCCTCTCGGTCCGAATACGATCGTGCTCGCGCGATAAAACCCAGAATGTATCTCGGGCGGTGGTAGGTGAGATGTTGCTGCAACTTGCAGATTGGGCAGTTACGTGTGCGACTGGACTTGTGAACCCGCGCAAAATCGAGTGCCGTCCAAAATACTTATCAAGGGCAATGACGTTGTGGCCGCTCGCGGACGATGCGCCAATCATGACAACTTCTTCGCGACGAGAAGATTGCAGAACCAAACAAAGCGTTTTTAGAAAGGTCCATAGAGCGGTTCGTCGATTGAAGGTTTTGCAAGCCTGTACAGGCCGATCGGTGTTGCCAGTGATCCAACGTGTGCCGTGGGAGTGAGCAATGAACTTGCAAGCAACGGCGCCGCGCGATCTACTTGCGCGGGCATATCTTGACATGTTGGCTGCTGAGTTTGGCGCAAACAGCGGGCCTCTCCTGCGTAGCGGCGAACCGGACGATCCCATCGAGCGGCTAATCGAAGATTTGTCGAGTGCACCTGAGTTTGTCGGACGCACTGCTATCCGGGCAGACCTAGCGGCCGCAGCTATTCTTGTCGCCCGCGCCATCGAATGGTCGATGACCTCACCCGCGAGCTGCGCCGTGGCTGTCCGGTTGTTTCGCTCGCCACCCACGGCGCGGAAATGGTCGCCCTGGTACGGCAAGTGCTGAAAACTTGCGCATTCGGCACGGAAGCGAAAGCTCTCGATGAGCGCTCGTTCGACGAAGCAAGCTATACGCGCCCAGTATTGCTACTGGCGCGAGATGGAACGTCCGCCGATCACAAGGCGGAGCGAGGAAACGATGTGATTGCGAAGGCCTTGCATGCGCGCGCGCCGATCTTCGGTATTGCACCGGATCCCCGCCGCTACCTACCACGCGATCTCCTCCGGGCGGCTGAACATCACCTGTCGGTCGGCCAGCTCGACGCTTCCGCGATCGCGCTCGTGATCGAAGCAGTCACCGGCAAGTCACCACTCATAACGCTGGACGATCAGCTCATTCGAGCAGTCGACATTTCCGATCTTGCGCTTTCGGTTCGTTCCGATCGGCCGGCGGACGATTGTATCAGACGTCTTGAGAAAATGGTCTCGACAAAATCGTTCTTCGATCACAGCGGTCCTAGTCTGGAGGAATTGTCTGGTTATGGCGCCGCCAAGGAATGGGGGCTGAATTTTATCGCTGACTTGCGAGAATACCGGGCAGGACGACTTGACTGGGAATGCGTCGAAAAAGGACTGCTGTTAGCTGGGCCGCCCGGCGTAGGCAAGACGCAGTTTGCAAGAGCGCTAGCGAAGTCTGCAGGCGTTCCCTTGGTGGCCACTTCCGTTGCAGATTGGAATGCTGCTGCTTATCTCTCCGGTACGCTAGCCGCGATCAAGGAGTCGTTCTCGCGCGCCCGAAAGCTGGCTCCGTGTATTTTGTTCATCGACGAACTCGACGGCATCTCGGATCGCGCAACTCTGGCCGCTGAGTATAAGGAATATTGGACTCAAATCGTAAACCTGCTTCTGGAAATGCTGGCAGGCGTGGAGGAAAGGCCCGGAGTTCCGGTCATCGGGGCGACGAATTATTCCGATCAAATTGATGCGGCGGTCAAGCGGGCGGGACGCCTTGATCGCACGATCGAGATTGAATTGCCGGACACTGAGGCCCTCGCTGCGATCTTTCGGTTTCATCTCGGCGCGCAGGTCTTGCCCGGCGTTGACCTGACGCCTGCCGCACTCGCCGCGGTCGGCAAGACAGGGGCGGACGTCGAAGCTTGGGTTCGGCGGGCGAAGTCCTGTGCCCGGCGCGCCAAGCGCGAAGTTCAGCTTGAGGACGTTCTTCATGAGATCCGGTCCGGACGTGAAGGGATGCCGGACAGCCTGCGGCGATCTTGTTCCGTTCACGAGGCCGGCCATCTTGTGGCAGGGGTTGCCTTAGCGGTGTTCGAACCGCAGGCGTTGACGATCCTCGATCAAGGTGGCGCCGCCCATGTCGAGCTTTCGCGGGCCAATGCTCAGACCCAAGCCGGGATCGAGAGTTACATCACCGCGCTTTTGAGCGGCCGCGCGGCCGAAGAGATATTATTGGGTTCGTCTAAGGTCACCGTAGGTGCCGGTGTCGGCGACGATAGCGATTTGGCGCGAGCTACCCAAGCCGCCATCGACCTGGAACTGCGCTACGGCTTCGGGGCGATCGGGGTTGCTCATTTCTCGGACCGCGCCACCGAACTGCTGCTACATGATTCGTCCGTCGTAGCTCTTGTCACGAAGCGCCTCGATCGGTGCTTGGCGCGCGCGCGCGAACTCATCACGAGAAACCAGGAGGTAGTGCAGGCGGTAGCGCGGCGATTGGGAGCAGCCGGCTATCTCGATCGAGTTGCCATTGATGAGCTCCTCCAAACATTTCCAATACAACCCCCCCGCCTGCCGCGGATAGCGGAGAGCCAAAATGATCAGGGTAACGGTCGAG
Source organism: uncultured Alphaproteobacteria bacterium (assembly GCA_963742085.1). Taxonomy (GTDB): domain Bacteria; phylum Pseudomonadota; class Alphaproteobacteria; order Rhizobiales; family Xanthobacteraceae; genus Bradyrhizobium. Next base: position 24,190 of record CAVUKM010000017.1, read on the forward strand.
ATCCTTCCGGGTGGCTTCGCTGAGCGCCGACGTATGGTCGGGGTCATGCAGATCGCTAACATTTCTGATCTTGCGCCACTAAGCGACTACAGGGTGGAGTTTATCGAAGGAGCGAATCCGATCACCCGAACGGAGGCGCGAGCCGGCACTGTTTACATACGCAGTCACGACCGCAGGCAGAGCGTTTGGTGCTTGATTTCTGCAGCGCTCGCCGCTTTGGCGCGTGTAAAATCGGCGTAGGACGTTGCCTAAGAGAAGAAATGGTGAGGTCGCGAATATCGCGAGAAAAGTCCTTTGGTGGCCATAAAGCTAAATTCTCTAGTGAGCAGCTCAAGGCGATCGCCGGACATCCTTGCCATTCGTTGCGTTAAAGAATTTATCTGAAACATAGGATTCGTTAGCTATACGACCCGAATCCCTCGCTCCAAGGTTTTGCCGTTGCAATGCTAGGACGGCGTTTACTCGTCCATGAAAAACTGCGGCACCTAGCTTAGTGAATGTACCTGCCGCGCCAATCACGCCATTTTTACGTTCGATAAACTGTCATGCGTGAGGTCATTGCGGGCTATCAGGTCAAGATTGCGCGGTTTCGCACCGGCGAGCGCTTTCCCGTGCTGCTTGACGGCGACGGTCTTCCGCTAAGCGAGCCGCTCTCTTACCTGGCGTGCAAGCGTCATCTTGCGGTCAACACGCTCGAGGGCAAAGCGCGTACGCTTGCCTTGGTGCACGGTTTCATCAAGGCTTATGGCATAGATCTGCGAGCCCGCGTCCTCGAGGGTCGCGTCCTGGAATATGCGGAGGCGACGGCGCTGCGCGACCACGTGCGCAGAATTGGTAAGCGCACGGAGGCGATTTACACGCGACGAAAGTGCGAAGATGCCAAAACCCGGACGAAGGACACGGTCGAAGCCCACGAGTGGCATCGACGGCGCTGGTGCGCCGCCGAATATCTCGAATGGTGGGTCAATGGCTTGGTTCACGATCTCAAGCTTAGTTCCGATGATTACAAGAGGGTTGTTGGCGAGGTCGAAAAGGCAAAATTACTTATCGTGGATGGCGGCAGGCCGGCGGCAAAAGCCACTCCGACCGCGCTGACGCCCGAGCAGCGATCGATTTTGCTAGACGCCATCCGGCCGGGGTCGGAGACCAACCCGTTTCCCGAGGCCTTTCAATTCCGAAATTTCGCGTTGATTGCCACCTATTGGGAAACAGGACTACGACGTTCGGAAGTCCTGGGCTTGAAGCACCTGGACCTTTCGGCACCCGGGGTGCCGCCGACGCTCAAGCTGGTGCGACGGCCAAACGACCCGGATGAGACCCGCGCCCGGACGGCGAGCGTGAAAACGATACCGCGCCAAGTCCCGATCACCCCGCTCTTGCACGCCATCCTCGGCGAATACATCGCACGGCATCGCCGCCTCGTTGAGGTCGAACTGCGGGCGAAGGGCGACAAGGATGGACTGAGGCGATTCAAATCGAATCCATACATCTTCGTCAGCACGCTGGGGTCGGCGCTGTCGGTTTCGAGCATTCACAAGGTCTTCGAAACCTTGCGTATGAGCACGACGGGACTGCCGATAGACCTGTCGCCGCACGTCCTGCGGCGGACGTGGAACGACATGTTCTCCGAGTTGAGCCGAAAGACAGGCATGGGTCCGCGCGAAGCAGAGCTGCGCGAACTGTTGATGGGCTGGGTGCCGGGCAGCGCGCAGAGCGTGCGCTACGCGCGGCAATCCACGGAACGCGAAGCGAATTGCGCGATCCTTGGCCTGCAGCAACAGTGGACTACGAGCTGGAAGAGTTTCCATGCAAGCTGATATCATCAAGGACCTGGCGGGCCGTCCCGTCGATTGCACCACCGACATATGGCGATTGAACACGCCAGGACGTCCTATCGTTCTCGATTGGCGCAAGCTGGACAGCCTGCCTGCGCCGGTAAGCGAGGCCGCGCGCATGTATGCGCGCTATCGCATCCCCCAGTGGGCTCCTGAGACGGTCGGCGGTCTCTATTACATGTACCGCTCGCTCGCCAAATGTGCGTTCTTCGAGACTGAATTTGCCGGCGTCCTCACAATGCGGGCATTCGAGGAGCTGCGAGAAGTCCGAGAAGAGTCTCGCACCCTCAACACGTATCGGGGCTGGTACAGGTGGGCCGCAATCTTGGGTCTTCCCGGATTCGACCCCGATGTCTCCAAGCTGCTTGAGGCCCTCACGATTTCCGACGACCGGCCGGCTCGGAAAAAAGATCCCAAGTTGGGACCACTGACAGACGGTGAGCGCGCGGATCTTCTCAACAAGACGCTTAGTGCCTCCGAACAGGAGCTGCCACTGATCGAGCGGGTTGCCATTTTCCTGTCGATGGGGTTGGGCCCGAATGCCGGCCCGCTATCGCTTCTGCAGGTGCAGGACTATTCGGAGCCATCCTCCGGGGGAACGACGTATCACCTGCTCAAGGTGCCTCGACACAAGAAGCGCTTTCCCAAGGAGCGCGCGGATTTCCGGCTGCGCCAGATCGACAGCACCTGGGCTCCCTACCTGAAGCGGCTCATCGACCAGAACCACGCGCGGGCGGACGAGCTTTACAAGAACGCGACGGGAAGGCCGAAACCGGATAACATTGCGGTCCCGATATTCATGCGCGCTCGCATCAGAACGGATCTCCGGCCGTCGATGACGCAGTATGCATTGCATATGACGCCAATTGAATTCACGAACCTTCTGAAGGCTGCCTCGGAACGGCTAGACGCCAAGTCCCGGGACGGCGAAGAACTCCACATAAACACGCGACGGATGCGCAGCACGTTTGCCACCAACCTGATCGCGGACGGCAAGCCCAAGCATGTGGTTGCCGATGCCCTCGACCACTCGTCGACGACTTCGCTGGTCCACTACGAATTCGAGGACTACCGGCTCGTCGCTAGCCTAGATGCGAGCGTGGGCGACACGATCCAGATGGTCGCCGATACTTTCTTGGGGACGATAACAGAGAAGTCGAGCGAGGCTGCGCGCAATCGCCGCCCCGCATCGCGGATTCCGTTCTTTGATCGGGAACGCGACCAGCCGGAGGATCTCGGCAATTGCGGCAGTGGCGACCAGGGCTCGTGCCGGCTCGCCGCGCCCCTGGCCTGCTACGGCTGCCGCGAGTTCGAGCCATGGATCGAGGCACCGCACGAGCACCTGCTAGCCCAACTGAAGGCCGAGCGGGAGCGCAGGCGGATGGCCAAGCTGCATCCGCGCATCGTGGCGCTGCAGGATCGGACGATCCAGGCGTTGACCGAAGTCGTTGAGACCATCAAGGCGATCAGAGAGCAGCGGTGAAAGGGCCATGAAGAGTGCAAAACACCGTGCAAAAAAGCCGCTCATCGCCCTGAACGCGGATCTAACATGTGGCGATCCGAGGGCCAACCTCGTGCTCCTGGAGAAGACCGCACGCGACAGCATCGCGTTCGGCGCCGATCTCGGTTTTGACGACCACAAGTGGGAAATCCAGGAGGGCGCAGCCGACACCAAAAGATGCGTGCTCTGGTTCACCGTGAACCCCGCCGGCGCGGCGTCGAAGGACGTGGCGGAACGATCGCGATTGAGGGAGCCCTTCGCCACCTTTCTCAAGTCGGTCATTCGGCTGATGGAGGCTGCCAAACACAGAGGAGCAAATAGCTACAAGCCCGTGTTGGCGGCGGGCCGCTATCTCCATGACGAGCTGGAGCGACGCGGCTACGACCCGGCCGAACTGACGGACAGGGATTTTCACCAGGCTGAAGCGGCGGCGGTCGATGCCCTTTCTCAGGGTTCAAGCCTGCTGGTCGCGCAAAACCTCCGAACGATCGCGGCGGTCGTGCGGAGCCATCGGTTGAGCAGGGCCGTAATTGATTATAAGCCCTCGGTGAAGGCGGTCGTGCGTGATCATCGGCGCCTGGACACCGAAATGGACCCGGCGATGCTACCGAGCGGGGCCGCGTTGGAAGCCTTGCCACAGATCGCGCGAAAGGTGAGCGAGCCATCCGAGATCTGCATGATGCGGGTGATCGAACTCCTGCATTGCGCGCCCTGGCGAATCGGGGAACTCTTTTCGTTGCCACTGGACTGCGAGGTGGTCACGTCCATCGACGGGAGGCTGCTCTCGGTGGCTGACCTCGAGAGTGGCGTACCGGTGTGTTATGGCTTGCGCTACAGGCCGGAGAAGACCCCTGGTCTCTCTTCCGACATCAAATGGATTCCGTCCGCCGCGATTCCGTTGGTGCGGCGCGCCTTGAATGATCTGCGAGAGCATTCCGCTGGCGCACGCGAGGCCGCCGCCTACATGGAGAACAATCCCGGGAGAGCCTGGCTGCCCCAGCGCTTCCGCGAGCGCGATCGACTGGCTCTTGGAGAGGTCGCGGAGATCCTACAATGTGGCAGGAAACTGGCGCGCAACTGGTTGCGTGACCACGGAATTCAGGTTGATCCCGAGCACGTTCTGCGAGATGAATTCGAGGCAGGGCTATCGACGACGCTGAGCGCGAAAGCTTATGAGAAGGCACTCATCGCCAATGCGCACCGACTATTGTCCGACGATCGGACGAGCCAGCGGTTCGGGATTGACCGACTGAGAAGCGTCATTCCCGTGCGCGACTTACCTCGTTGGCTAAAAGTCAAAAACATTTCCATACAGCCTGCGACCATCGCGCGCGCGGACCTCGAATTGAAATTTCTCTCGATGAACAAGGATACCTCTCCCGACTTTCCCTGGAAGCTGTCCGAGTGCCTGTTTGTCTTTCCCATGCAATTCTTTTCCAAGCGGCGATCGTTGCTTCAGGTCGTGAGCTTGACGAACTCCGACCAGTTGCGGTTCTTCCTCGGCGGCAATGTTGATGCCCCGAGCATCTTCGAACGGCACGGCTACACCGAGGAGAGCGGGGATCCCATCCGGGTCACGAGCCACATGTTCCGCCGCTGGCTCGCGACGCTGGCGCTGGACCGCGAGATGTCGATGGCGGAAGTGCAGAATTGGCTGGGTCACACCCACGATCGCTGGACCGCGGCTTACGACCACCGCAGCCCGGACGCCCTGGGACGGGAAGCGCGTGCCGCGCTCGGCCAGGGCTTCGGTATCGGCCCGATCGCGGACATCGCCGGATCGTTCAACTCCCCGAGGGACCGGGACACTTTCCTCGAAGCGGTGCTGGCCACGGCTCACATCACCGAGTACGGGATGTGTGCGCGCGACTGGCTTTCGCAGCCATGCGTGCGCCACGGCGCCTGCGCGGCCTGCGAAAAGCAGCTGATCCGCAAAGGCGACCCGGAGCACAAGGAATTGATCACGCGCAACTTGCGCGAAAACCGGATCCTGCTGGAGCGGGCGAAGGCGGAGGCCGAGGACGGGCAGGTCGGTGCCGGCAATCATGCGGGCCATTTGCTGCGCGAGGTGGCGGCCCTCGAGGCGACCATGGCGGTCCACGACGACCCCTCGATCGCCGATGGGACCTATGTCCAACTCGATCTTCCGGCGCTTTTGGCAAAGGCGGAGGCTCTGCCGTGAGCCTCGCCACCGACCTTGCGCCAGCCCGGCGCTTCCGGTCCGCTAGCCGGCTGTCGGGCGCGGACATCGCGGCCATCGAGTCCGACTTGCGGCAGTGGTCCAAGCCCAAGATCACCTGGAACGCGGTGGTGTCCCGCGTGAGGGCCCTGATCGGCCGGCGGTTCAGCCGCCAGGCGCTGGAATCGCATCAAGCCATTTACCGGGCCTATGTCGGGGCCAAGAAGCGGCTTCGCGCCGGGCTCCCTCCGGCCAAGCGCAAGCCGCTGGCCGAGCGCGTGGCCATCTTGCAGGGCGAGAACCGGAAACTGCGCCAGGAAAACGAGGTGCTGCTCGAGAGGTTCGTGACCTGGCAAGTCAACGCCGAATCCTTCGGGCTGCGTCCCGACCAGTTGAATGCGCCGCTGCCGACCGCGCGGCTGCCCAGCGACCTGAGGGACCGCGAGCTAAAGCGGCGGGAGGAGAAGCGCGCCAAGCTACTCGAACGGCGCGATCGTCGCCAGGCGCGCAAGCTCACCCGCCGATAGGCGCTCGATTTCGACGACAAAGCCCCGGAGTCCAGCCGGCCTCCGGGGCTTTGTCGTGCCGCCACCTCGGTCCGCGTTACTTTACACTTTGGGCAAAACAGGCTGCGGTAAGCACTATCCGCATAGTGCTCAATGATTCTGTCAAGAAGTGCGAATTGCTGCTTCTTTCTCTAAATTTTCCACCATGGGTCGGTTCACCTGTAAGAACAATACTTGTCAAAGTACCGCCGGCCGGCGCATCGGAGGCAATTGCCTGTTCGCTGGAGCCGCCAGAAAGCTCCCACTCCCATTTCCAGTGCCTCGGTCTTGAAGCCCGCCGTGAAGACCGGCTCCATCGGTTGCCGGCGCCTGTTCGCGGCCGGATAAATCCAGCTGGCGTGTACGCTGCTGCTCCCTGCGCTTGATCAGGCGAACAGGCGCTGTCGAAGGTTTGGTTCGTTGCTGCGAACGCGCCGATGGCCGTTCAACATACCAGTCCTGCACCAGCGGCCGCGATGACCTTCCGGTTCGTCTTGCACCGCAGGGCCGACGGCCGCGCCTTTGGGCGAGGCGGCAACGAGCGGATTTTACATTCATTTGGAAATGTTTGTAGTCTGCCGGAAGACCCGGATCACCGGGCGCCAATTCGAGGAGGAGCGCGCGCATGACGCCGAAGTGGATTGTCAAAACCCTCTTTGCGGGACTTCTCGCTGCCGGCGCGGTCCATTCCGCGGCGGCTGAAGACGAGGGTGGCGTCAAGATCGGCGTGCTCGCTGACATGAGCGGGGTCTATGCGGATATCGGCGGGCAGGGTTCGGTCGTCGCCGTGAAGATGGCGATCGAGGATTTCGGCGGCAGCGTGCTCGGCAAGCCGGTCGAGGTCGTTTCCGCCGACGGACAGAACAAGCCCGATGTCGCGACCAACATCGCGCGCGCCTGGTACGATTCCGGCGTTGACGCCATCACCGACATTCCGGCGTCGGGCATGGCACTGGCGATCATGCAATTGTCGAAAGAAAAGAGGAAGCTCGCGCTCGTCACCAGCGCCGGCAGTTCCGACATCACCGGCAAGTCCTGTTCTCCCTACACCGCGCATTGGACATGGGACACCTACGCGATGTCGCACGGCACAGGCGCGACCATCGTCAAACGCGGCGCCAAGGACTGGTTCTTCATCACTGCGGACTACGTGTTCGGCCACACGCTGGAGCGTGACACTGCGGCGGTCGTGACCGCGAATGGCGGCAGGGTCCTGGGTTCGGTGAAACATCCCCTGAACACGTCGGACTTCTCGTCCTATCTGCTGCAGGCGCAAACTTCCGGCGCCAAGGTCATCGGCCTTGCCAACGGCGGCAACGACACCACCAACTCGGTGAAGCAGGCGATCGAATTTGGCTTGCCGAAGAGTGGCGTGCAACTGGTGGCGCTGATCGCCTTCATCTCCGACGTTCACAGTCTCGGCCTGAAGGATGCGCAAGGCCTGATGCTGACCGAAGCGTTTTACTGGGATCTCGACGACGCGACGCGAGCGTGGTCCAGGCGGTTCTACGAGAGGGTCAAACGGATGCCGAGCATGACGCAGGCGGGCGCCTACAGTGCCACGCTGCACTATCTGAAGGCGGTCAAGGCCGCCGGCAGCAAGGACGCCGACAAGGTGATGGAGCAGATGCGGGCGACGCCGATCAACGACTTCATGACGCACGACGGAAAGCTCCGTGTCGACGGGCGGGTGCTGCGCGACATGTACCTGTTCCAGGTGAAGAAGCCCGAGGAATCGAAAGGCGAATGGGATCTCTACAAGCTGGTGGAGAAGATCCCCGCTGCCGAGGCATTCCGCCCGCTGAATGAAGGCAACTGTCCGCTGGTCAAGTAACGACCGGCGGCGACCGACGGTACGAAACGCCCGTCGGTTGCGCGAGATCGTCCAGCAACGGGACGAACGGATGGCACGCGCCGCAAGCCCGAGAAAAGTGCCGCGGGCGACGCGACCTGCGGTACGGACGAAAGCCCGTCGCCGGCAGGTCGATCGCAGCGAAGCCGCCCCTGCCGCGCCGATCCGCGCCGCGATCGATACCGTCAGCGAACGCGGCTATGCCGGCGCCACGGCCGCCCGCATCGCCGCCGGCGCCAAGGCCACGCGGGGCGCGCTCCAGCACCACTTCGGCACGATTCAGGATCTCTATCTTGCGGTGGTTCGCTAAGTATCGCAGGAGCTGGTCGGCGAAATCGAAGCCGAGACTTCCACGCGCAACTCGCTCGATCGGCGCGTCGGGGCGATCGCGGACCGGTACTGGCAGGTTTACGGCGGCTCCGATTGTTTCGCCCTGATTGAAATCTGGATGGGCTCGCGGAGCAACAACGCGTTTCGCGCCCGGATCGAAGATCTCATGAAGCAGATCACCGAGAGGCGAAACGAAGACTGGCGCGCGCTGCTCGCCGGATTTCCGTTGACCGATCTCGAACTGGACACGATGCGCGGCGCGTTGCTCGCAGTTGTCCGGGGCGCCGCGGTCCATCGAATGTTCTGGAAGGATGACGATCGCGCGCTTCGCCAGATCAAGTTTGTCTTCGCCCTGGCCAAGCGATGGATGGAAGAGAAGACGTCCTCCAAGCGCCGCACGCGAAACGCCCGCACTCGCGCGTAAGCGGCGTTGAACTGTGCCTGCTTTGCTCGCAGACCGGCGGGCGACCTGAAGCCGCCCGCCGTCAAGATCAGCCCGTCAGTTGCCGGGACCCTTGGCGGCCGCTTCCGCCTGCTCCATCCTCTTGCCCATCTCCGCCTTGACAGCATCGAGATTGAAGCTCGCGCCGCGCTGCATCGGCGGGTATTCGAGGAAGGTCTGGATTTCCTTGCCCATGACCTGCTGGACGAACACGAAGCGCCAGAACTGATACTTGAACCAATCGAAATATTGCTGCGCGCCGTCCTTTGTTCCGTTGCCTGGCCAGCCTGTGCGCTCGAACGGATCGAGCCTTAGATTGGTGATGTAGGGCACGTCAGGCTTGGTTTTCTCGCCCAGCCAGCCGGCGGGCTGGTCGATGAAGCGGAACTTGTAGTCGTCAATCCGCACCGCGCCGACCGTGCTTTCGCCGAGATAGAAAATCTCGTGACGCGCGGACGGCCCCTTGCCGGTGATCGCGGCCAACTGGTTGTAGCCATCCAGATGGTTCTTGTAGGTCCGGCCGCTGATCTCCTTGCCCTTCAGCAATTCCTCGACAATGTTCGGATTGCCGGCAGCGGCCACGAAAGTAGGCAGCCAGTCGAGCCCGGAGAAGATTCCGTTCTGCACTGAATCCGCCGGCACCTTGCCGGGCCAGCGAATGAGGGCCGGCACGCGGAAGCCACCCTCGAGCACCGTTCCCTTGGACTGCGCGAAGGGTGTCTGGCCGCCATCCGGCCATGTAAAGACTTCGGTGCCGTTGTCCGTGGTGAAGACGACGATGGTGTTGTCGTCCACGCCCATGTCCTTGAGTTTCTTCATGACGAGGCCGACATCGTCGTCGAGCTGGGCCATGCCGGCTTCTTCTTCCGACCAGCCGTTTTCGGCGTTGCGCAGCGCCTCATATTTCGGTGACAGATGCGTCACGATGTGCATCCGCGTCGGATTGAGCCAGACAAAGAACGGCTTGTTGTCTTTTTTTGCCTTGTCCATGAAGGCGATCGCAAGGTCGCGGATTTCGTCGTCCACGGTTTCCATGCGCTTGGGATAGAGCGGGCCGGCATCCTCGATCTTCTGCATGCCGATTTTGCCCCAGCGCGGCATCTCGGTGGGATCATCCTTGTCGGTGGCGTAGCTGTGAACCATGTTGCGCGGGCCGACGACGTTCAGAAGGTTCTGCGGATAGTTGGGGTGGGCCGGATCTTCCATCGCATCGAGATGATAGAGATAGCCGAAGAACTCGTCGAAACCGTGGACGGTCGGCAGGAACTCGTTCTTGTCGCCAAGATGGTTTTTGCCGAACTGACCGGTGGCATAGCCCATGGACTTCAACACTGTCGCGATGGTCACCGCTTCCGCCGGCAGGCCGACTGACGCGCCGGCCTGGCCCACGGTGGTCATACCGGTGCGGATCGGTAACTCGCCGGTGATGAAGTTTGCGCGACCCGCCGTGCAACTCGCTTCGGCATAATAGTCGGTGAACAACATGCCTTCCTTGGCTATTCTGTCGAGGTTCGGGGTTCGGCCGGCCATCAGGCCGCGGTGATAGGCGCCGATATTCCACATGCCGATGTCGTCGCCCATGATGACGACGATGTTCGGCTTCGATTGCTGCGCGACGGCGGGTGTGCACGCCATCGTCGCAGCAATGAAACACGCAGCCAACAGGCCAAGCCATTTCGCTTCCTTCATAGGCGTCCTCCTCTTCGTTTTTGATTGCGCAAGTTGATAGCTTCGAGCGTTCAAATGCCGTCGAACGGTTGCATGCGCGGCATGCTCATCACGATCGTGCTCGGCTAAAGCGGCCGACACATCGCATTGGTCAATCAATCGCAGACGAAAGCAAGGCGTGGGTTGATTTGCGTCAACTGGCAGGAAGTGAGCGGTTGTGTCAGGTCCTGAGCGTTGTCACCTCATCGTGACGAGCGGCGGCGCATCCTGAGTGTTCAATATTGATCACGCTGCGCTGAAAGCCGACCAGGCAGCCGCCGATGCGTCGGGGTGCATTCAGGTAAAGTTCGCCCCAACGCCGTTGCGGATGCGGCGCGCCGGAATCATTGGCGCTCAAAAAAACCGCCCCGCGCGGGGGAGCGCGGAGCGGCCAGACAGTCGATCCGAAGGGCCTGCCGACGCTTGCGGTCAGCGGCCCCTCGACATCAACCTTATTGAGCCTGCGGTTTGCGGCTGCGAGCGTAGGCGCTGCGCACCTTGGCACGCTGGTCTTGGGTAAGCTTCGCGCCGTCATTCGAGGGTTGGGGCGGATCCAGCCTGAGTAGTCCGGCCGGAGCGCTCTGAGCCGATGCAGGCGTCACGGCCGCGGTCGACACCAATGCGGTGAGGGCCACTAGGCCTAAAAAGAGGCTCGGGAGGCGGAGGTCGTTCATTCGGGATGTCTGGAAGAATTTCAGCATGATGATCTCTCTCTAGGTTGACGCGCAGCGTAAGGCTCGGATGGCGGATTATAATACCTATAACGCTCAATCAAGGTGACTGGTCAGCTTGATAAAACCGTACACTAACCCCGATTCCTGTCGCAGCGCACAAGGCCGAATATGACTGGTCAGCTTAAATTGTCAACCGGGACCAGATCACGTTTACTTCAACAGCACTTTGAAGCAGGTGTTGAAGAAATCATCGATCGGGCTGCGATCCCTGGTGATCTTGAGCCGCACCATGGCGCCCTCCCAGGCATTCACCACGAAGCGCGCCAACTGCGCTGGATCGTGACGCGGATCGATCTCGCCGGCGGCCTGGGCCTCGCGAAGAACGGACTCCACGGCCTCGCACCAGGTCGCGAATACCGAACGAAGCTCTTCCCGCATCCGCGGATATTCCTGGGCCATCTCGGTGGCGAAAAGCCCAAGCATGCAGCCCCGCGCGAAACCGTTTTGTTCAAGCCTTCCGGCCAAAAAAACAAAATGATTTCTCAGGCGCTGCAGCGGAGCGACGCCTTCCTCGAACAGCATATCCGCGCGGCTACTTTCGAGATAGCGCTGCAAGGAGTCGATCGCCAGATCTTCCTTGTTTTCGAAATGATTGAAAAATGAACCCTTGGGAACGCCGGCGGCCTCGGTAATGTCCTGAATCGAACACCCTTTGAAGCCGAACGTGTGCAAGGTATCCACCGCGCTGCTCGCGAGTTTTTCGCGCAAGCTCGGTCTGGCCATGAGCACCTCCCGAAGGAGAATCCTTCTTTAAAATATAACAAATACGTGACCGGCTGACTTTATTCAACCCCAATCGCTACAAAAATGACCAGTCAGATTGATTTGGGGCAATTTTAGGTTCCGCAAGGCCCGCTCAGCCCGGTCTTCCCTGTCACGGCCGGAGGCGGACCTCGCGCCGTTCGGGTTCCGCGTCGGGATCGCCCCCGGGCGGCGGGACGACGGCCGCCGTGGCAAGCCGTTCCGCCGTTCGGGGCGCGCCCGGCGCCGGCATCAGGATGAGGCTGGTACGGTCGTGGCCCACCATCACGTCGAGTTGTTCGCCCGCGCTCACCGGGATCGGCTGCGGAAAGGTGTGCAGGACCTGCAGCCACCCGCCATCGGACTGGTCATCCGGGTGATTGGAAAACGCGACGCCGTCGGCAAGGTCAACGTTCATCCACTGGACGATGCCGACCGCGACCCCGTCGTTGAGCACCTTGATCGGGAGCCTGCGAATCCCGGCGACATGCTCCCTGGCCGACAGATCGATCCTGAGAAGATCCATATCCCCTGAAAGCCTGCGCCATGACGTCATGGTCCCATGCACCGGAAGACGCTGCGCCGCCAATGCGCTAAACGGCGAGACGTCAAATCCCGATACCTGTCCGACGAAGGCATATTCGGAAAGGGCGTCGCTCTCCACCAGGCATCCCACGGCGGTCGCCGCGCGCGGAACGATCGTCGCCCCCTCGCGCAAAAGCCGGGCATGCGCATCCTCGAATGTGCTCAGCACATTCTCGGCCAGAAGGTCACTCGACAGAATTTCCGAAATCAGGATGTCCGCGCGCGCCGCGATGTCCTTGCCGACAGCCAGTTCGCTCGAGCTCTTGTTGACGACGCGGATCTGCCTCTCATAGCCGTTGAGCGCGATGATGCGCTCCGCGGTTTCGGCAATGACCGGGATTTTCTCGCAGGTAACGATACCAGTTGCCCCCGCGCGCGCGGCCATCATCGACAACAGGCCGCTGCCGGTGCCGATGTCGAGAATGCGGGCATCCGGTCCTTCTTTCTCGACAGCCTTGCGGATCGCAAGTTCAAAGGCGTCGTTTCTCTTCGTGTCGTTCAGCATCCGGATATGCCAGAACGGCACCATGGCCGAGGTCAGACGCCGCATCTGGTGCCGGACATGGATGTTGTCCGGCTGAAGTTTCAGCAGCGAGCGGAATTCGATCAGCGCCTCGTCGCGCCGTCCCGAATCCGCGAGCGCGACCGCAAGGTTCGACAGGACCAGTTCGTTCTCCGGCGCGACGGAACGGGCGAACGCAAAGCACCTGGAGGCATCCTCTGTTCTCCCGACACGGTGAAGCAACTCGCCCTTTTCAATCAGGGCATCGAGACGGTGTGGGGCGAGTTCGAGCATTTTATCCAGGTGGCCGATCGCCCTTTCCGGGTTGCCCCTTTGCGCAGTCACCCTGGCGAGCAGCAGAAGAATGTCGGCCTTGTGATAGCCATGGTCCAGCAGGCGCAGATAGCCCGCTTCTGCCTTCTCGAGATCCCCGCTGGAGTGATGAGCGGCCGCGCTCTCCAGCAGCTGAAGGAGAAGTTCGGGAGCGTTGCTATTGCCCAGATCGGCCGCCATGTTCCTGCTTTCAACACCAATACCGCCGGTTTGAAGTTCCCGCAGCGGTTCCGCGAGTTCGCCCCCGGGGCGGCCCCGCACTGGATCACCAACTTTGAAAACGCGGCACTGGACGGATGCGCGAAGCAGCACCCGGTACAATCTGAAATCCGAATTCGCACCCGCGGCATGAAAAGTTGCCGCCGCAGTCCGGAAAGATTGAACTCACCACCAACGCTGCCGATCGTATCGGCCGCCAAATCCCGCGCGGCGTCGCACAGAATCAACGCGAATCGAACGATAGCCCGGCCGCGGTCGATAATCATGCCAAAACAGCGGGCCGGTCGCGCGGCTTTCACCGGTCAATATGGGGGTCGGCGGCAAATCCGGCCGCTTCCCGTGGCAAGACGCCGGCCAACGATGCGTTGCCACGCGGGGCCTTTGCCCCTAAAAGCCATTCTTCAACGGGAGCAGCTGCGATGGTCCACCACTACGCGATCAATGATGACGTCCTTCATCAGCTTCAGGGACCGCAGGGCCGCGCCGATATCAAGCAGCCCAGCGTCTATACCATCGTCACCTGTCTGCCGATCGAGGCGGATGGACGCCCGCGCTACCGCATCAGGAGCAAGACCGAAAACGTCGAGCGCGTGGTGACCGAGGAGCAGATCAGCCGGCTGGGCTGATCCGGCGCCTCACGCCGTATCAGTTCGACGCAAGCACCGGCTGGGCCCGCGCGGCGTTGGTGAACTTCTTGAGCGCCATGGGTTTGCCGAACAGATAGCCCTGAACCAGGTCAAAACCCAGCTCGTTCGCCACCACAAAATCGGCGCGGGTCTCGACACCCTCCGCCACAACCCGGGCGCCATACCCTTTGCCGAATTCGATGATGTGGCGGCACACCGACTGCTTGAGCCGGTCGTCGGCGAAGCCGGTGACGAAACGCCTGTCGACCTTGAGTTCGGCGAAGGGGAAGCTGTTGAGCCCCATCAGCGCCGGCCAGTCGGCGCCAAGATTGTCGATCGAAATAGCAATATTGTGAAAGCGCGCCTCTTTCGCGACATCGATCAGCAGATCCAGATTGGGAATGACCTCGGCGCTGTCGATCTCGATCAACAGTCCCCCGAATGCCGGATGTGCGGGGATCCGCCGGCTGAGCCCCCGCATCGCGTAGCGATTTTTGAGATAGGAGACCGGCAGGTTGATCGAGATGTCGGTCGAACTCTGCTGTTCGAACAGGTAGCGCCAGTCCTCCACGGCGCGCTCGATCACGAACTCCGACAGGTGCAGGAAATATGGATCGTCGTCTTCCGGGACGAAATAGGCCGGCGGCACAACACCCCAGGTCGGATGCCGCACCCGCACCAGTGCTTCGGCGCCGCAACGAACGAGCGTGCGGGCATCGACCTTCTGCTGGTACCACAGTTCGAGCCAGCCGGCGTGCAATGCCTCCGATACGTGGATGGCCGGGCTGGGCCTTGGTTCCTCGGGCAGAAGCATGCCGACGCGCTCGCGCAACGTTCCCGCGGCGAACGGCGTGGTGAGCGGGGGCAGCATCGCAAGGCCATATTCTCCGCCGACCTGCCACACCGCCTTGACGATGATCGATTCCCGGGCGCCGATGGCGAGAACCTTGCCGTCGAACTTCATTCGCAAAAGGGTCTCAAGAATCTTGCTGACCTCGAATCCGTCGACCGACACTCCGAGCACGACAAGGTCCGGCAGCTGGGTCTCGATGATTGCCCCCAGCTCGTCGGCGCTGGCGCATTCGCTCGTTACGAAGCCGAGATCTTCGAGCACGTCGGTAAGGAACGCGCGAAGGTGTCTCTTGCTGTCTGCAACGCAGGCACGAGGCGTAACCTTTCGATGGCCGAAGTTTGTAAACCCTGCGAGATTGTCACCGAATACCTGATTGGACATCGCTAATCTCCTCCCTCGTGCGGGTCGTTTCCTAGCGGCGCGCTTAGTTTCAAATATGATGTTTTTTAGCGGGCGGAATTGAATTATCCGGGTAACCTTAAACCGCGCAGCAAGAATAAAACTTTCGCAAAATTCCTGCCGGATAAGGTCGGGATCACGCGGCTGACCGCCGCAATGCCGACGCATTTGAGCGATGACCATCTGGGCGTCCAACCGAATGAATTGCTTTTCGCTTGCTATCTAGGATAGATCGGCGTAAGCGTTACTCATTCGAATAATCGTTTGCCTTGTTGAACGCGCCGAAACGGCACTCCTCCCCAAGACATCGCTGAAATCGGATCAAGCCTGCGCGAAGGTCGTGCAGGCGCATCGCGCTTTTGCGCATCTTGGAGACGTAAAATGGCTACCGGAACAGTTAAGTGGTTCAACGCGACAAAGGGCTTCGGCTTCATTCAGCCCGATGACGGCGGCAACGACGTGTTCGTGCATATCAGCGCCGTCGAGCGTGCCGGCATGGGCTCGCTCAATGAAGGCCAGAAGCTTTCATTCGAATCGAAGCTCGACAGCCAGCGTGGCAAGACCAGCGCGGAAAATCTCCGCGCCATGTGAGCCTTGCCGGTTTTGCGCGAATTCCAGTCGCAAACCGGAAGCCGCATTTGCCGAATACGCGCCTTGCGACCAGTAGATTTCCGCGGATGTACCGGGATCGCTGATCGACACCGCAAAGCAAAAGCCCGCCGGTCAAACCGGCGGGCTTTTTGCGTTAACCGGATTTTCCGGGGCTGGCGAGGGTTCGCGGCAGATGGCTGCACCCTCTTGTTTCAGCGTGATTGATATTCCCCCGAGATGTCCTTGCCCGTGTAGTCGGACATCAGGGCGGCATTTGTCGCATGGAATGTGAACCAGGTCACACCCGCCCGGCGGCTTTGGCGCTATCCAGGGTGTCGTTGGGCCACGCCAGCTTGAGGACCGGTCGGATGAAAACGCAGCGGATGGCTTATTGGTGGTTCAGGTTCGTCATCTCGGGACGGTTTCTCGAGAAGTTTTTCAACTTGCGTCGCGCAAGGCGTTCTTGAACCCGTCGACGCCGGAACATCCGGCGACGGGCAATCATGCCTTCGCCGGGTGACAATCGCCGACCGCCTCTTCAGGCGCGAGATTTCTCCGGCCCGCTGACCATCCTTCTTAAATAGCCCACCCCGTCGTTCACCGCGTCGCGCCCCTTCCACGCCCAATAGGTCATGCGTCCGGAAAGGGATTGGTGGCTGCGCAGGCGGCGCGATCCAAGAATATGGCCGACATTGTCGGGAAACCGGCTGACCTCGGCTTCCACCAGCGCCGCGATCGCAGCCATCAGCTCGTCGAGCCGCCGGCCCCAATCGGATTGCCCGAGCAGGTCGATGCGGACCCGCAGCGCGTACTCGGTGTCGTAGACGAAGGTCAGAATTTCCTTGGCGACAAGAATCCGCTCATTCTTGAGGGCGAAGCGCAACGTCGCGCGTTGGTCATCCAGCCGGTCCAGCACCATCGAGACGGCGATTGCATAGGGCGTGGCGGCGACGTCAGCGGCACTCTTGCTCGGCGCAGCCTTGGTAGCGAGGCGGATCAACTGCCAGGGGGTCTTGAGCCGTCCGGCCACCAGCGTCAGCGCGAAGGGGATTTGTTCGGGATGATCCTTTGCGAACCCGTCCAGCAGTTGCGTGGTCTTGGCGACCTGGGCATCCTCGAATTTATTGATGTTGGCCGGCAGTGCTTCGTTGAATTTTGCAAGCGCGGCACGTGCGCGCAGCACAGCGAGCATTTTGGTCAGGTCGTCAAAGGCTGTTTTCGAAGTTGTGTAGCTTGCCAGTCGATTGCGGATCTGCGCGACGTTATCCGGCGAGCCGATTATGTTTTCGAGGCTCTTGGTGACCTTGGTCTGAAACGACGAAGCGGCCTGCCGGGCTTCCCGCTGCTTGTCGGCTGCGATCAGATCGGTCATCTGGGTGGTGTAATCCCGCGCCATCGTCGGCAGCAAATCCCGGCTGATCCATTCCCAGATCGCGGCCAGCGAACCGCGCTGTATCCTGCCCGAATTGGCATGCTCGGGAGCGCCGTCAACAAGCACTGGTTCCAGGGGCAAAAAGAAATAACGCGCCGGATTGCTTGTGCGCTTCTGGGTTTGCCCGTTGGCACGAAATTCGGCGCGCAGTTCTTCCATGACGACCGCGGAGCCCGGCATTTCGGCGCCGCAGAGTTCCAGCCGCTCGAGCTCGGTCAACAGATTGCTGCGCGTCGGCGGCGACAATCGTTGCAGGTACTTCTGGAGTTGGCCGGGCTTAATCATTGCGACGTGGTTTGCGATTCACCAAAAATTAATGATACGCCCGCTGCCGGCAGGCACCGTGCGCGCACGGAATTAATAAGAGCAGGCCGCCGTAAATTTAGTCGTAAAGATAAGGTGTAAGATCGGGCCGCCTCACCCCCGGCAGCCCCATTCACATTTCTGGCACTCAGGCCACAAGCTGCCCGTCTCCGCCCATGTCACTCAAATAGCGCCATTTTTCTTTGCGATGCTAATCGCGGTAATAGCTGGCAAATAATTAACCGTGTGAGAGGGCGGGCCCGCAAACGGTCTCGATGTGGCGGCGCATGCCCGCGCCGCGCTTAACCATCCGGGTCAGGTCGGGCGGGGCTTTTTTCGGAAATCCGCGTCCGCGTAAGTCGCAAGGTGGTCCGTTCAGCGGATGCGACCGGCGGGCCAGGGCCCAACAATCCGGTTGGCTCAGTAGAGGTCCTCGAAGGCGTGGACGCGGGGCGCATGCCGCGCGACGTGGGGTTTGATCTTCCGTTCGCTTTCCACGATGGTGATGGTCCACCGCACCGGATCGCCCGATTTGGATTCGAGCACCGATCGAACATGGCCGGTGATCGTCGACCCGCCCGACCTCACGGACACCACCCGGCCGTTGAATTGCGCGATACGAAAACGCCTGACTTCTCTCAGGTCGGTCCTCTCGAACGTGAACATGCTAACCTTCCTTGCTGCTGCAACTATCGCCGCCGGGCGTTAGCCGTGTGTGAAAATTCGAAACCGTAAAAGTACGGCGGGGCGGGCCCGACCTGCGCAGACGCGGCTTCCGGGCAGGCGTCCGCTTTGCCCGATCTCCTGTCCGCCGGGTGCGCCGGGAAACTCACGGCATCCGGCCGGGGCGGAGTAATTTGTCGCATTGGGCTTTTACCACCGCGTAGCATTCGCACGCGGTCCTGCCGAGGCCATCCGGATCGGTGATCTCGATGTGTCCCCGGCTATAGTGGATGAAATTGGCCTGTTGCAGCGCATGGGCCACCAGAGAGACGCTGTTGCGTCGCGCACCGATCATTTGCGCCATCGATTCCTGAGTCAGGACCAGTCTGTCGCTGCCGGACAGATCGAACGTCTGCAACAGGCATCGTGCCAGCCGGGACTCCACCGTGTGCGACGCGTTGCACCCGGCGGTCTGCTGGATCTGGGCGTGGATGGCCAGCCCATGGCGGAGCAGCGCCGCCCGGAAGGTCGCGCTTTGTCCGGCCGCCGCCCGGAGATGGTCGAGATCGAGTATCGAGGCGACGCCTGGCACCAATACCACCGCATTGTTCAATGCAGTCGCGTCGCCAAGCGCGGCGAACGAACCGAAGATGCTGTCGCGGCCGATCATGGCGACCTGAACGTGCTCGCCCCTTGCAAGCCTTACGACCAGGGAAATCACGCCGCTATGCGGCAGGTATGCGCGCCTGAGCGTTTCGTTGGCTTTGGCCAGCACCAGTTCCGACGCCAGATCGATGGTCCGCAGATATGGGTGGATCAGCTCGAAGTCGTCGTCGGGCAGCGCCGACAGGAACCCGTTGGGCGAGCGGGGAACCGGGTCCATGGTAGTTTCCTCAAACGGAGTACGACCGGAGGCAACGGATCACGGCGAGGGCGCTAATCGAACCGCCTCAGCAGCCGGTCGTATTGCGACTTGACCACATGATAGCATTCGCAGGAAGATTCTCTCAAAGCTTCGATGTCCGTGATATGGATATGCCCGCGGCTGTATCTGATGATGCCGGCCTGCTGAAATGCGTGGGCGACGAGCGAAACCGCGTTGCGTTGTACCCCGATCATTCGCGCCAGGACTTCCTGGGTGAGCGGCAGCGTTTCGCCGTCGTAGATATCGCGTACGCGTAACAGCCAGCGCGATAAGCGGGCTTCGACCGAGTGAGCCGCGTTGCAGGCGGCGGATTGCTGGGCTTGCGCCAGCAGCGCCTGTTCATGCCGTACCAGGGTGGTTCTAAATGCGACGCTGCGATCGGTGGCTGCCCGAAGCTGCGCGACATCGAGGATCGAGGCGGAGCCGGGCAGAACGACGACTGCGTCGGTGAGCGATATCGGGCTGCCGAGCGCGGCGGCTGCGCCGAAAATGCTTTCGCAGCCGATCATCGCTACCTCCACCGATTGTCCGCCCGAAAGGCTGACCATCATTGAAATGACGCCGCTGTGGGGGAGATAGACGTGCGATTGCGATGCGCCGGTTCCAATCAGGACATTTTCCCTGACCAATTCGGTAAACCCGAGATGTCCGCGCAGCGCCTCGAGTTCCGCTGCAGGTAGCGATAGCAGCAGCCGATTATGCCAAGGAGCAATTGAGGACATGGGCCCCCTGTCTGGCCTGAGCTCAGTCGGGCGTAACGCCGCTTGCCCCTCTCGGGTTCCACCCCTGCAACCGGCAGGGGAAACAATCACAGGCTGCCAAACCAGATGTATCACCGCGACTATACACGGAAACGGGCAGACAGCCCGCCGAACCAGGGCGGAAATGAGAAATGCGCATTGATTCGCGGGACTTCGAGGCGACGAAGGAAGCCATAACGCGCCGAAGCGTTGATGGAACAAAAACGGGAGGTCGCGCTTGCATCAGGATTCAGAAGCTTCGGAACCAACGAAGCGACACGACCAGGTTCGAGGGCCGCATATGCCGCGCATTCTAGTTGTCGACGATGACCCGATGGTCTGCATGGCCATCGAGGTCTCCCTTGAACGGCTCAGCTTTCAGGTGACGACCGCCAATGGGGGTGAAGCCGGACTTCGCGCGCTCGAAGGCACGGCTTTCGACCTGATGATCGTCGATATCTTCATGCCGCATATGCGCGGCTTCGAGTTCGATCCGGATTTTTCACGAACGGGCGCCGACAGTGCCGCTGATCGCCATGTCGGGCTACGCCTTTGCAACTCTCGACTCCTCGGCTCCCGACTTCCTGCGGACGGCTCTCGAACTGGGGGCGACGCGTTGTCTGCGCAAGCCGTTCACGCCGGCGGCGCTGCTGAGCGCGATCAACGAATGTCTGGCGGAAGCCCAATCCCGCTTTGCGAGCGTCGTCCAGTTGAGATAGCGATCGCGATGGATGCCGGGGCGCCGATGCGCCGCCGCTGGCGAAGCCTTGTCGCAAATCCGGTCTGGCAAAGATGATCCGCGCCGGTCTGGCGGCCGGACGCGGTTGAAATCGTGATTAAGGCGAAGATAACGCCCGAGGCCAGTCCGAAAGCCGATCCGGTGTCCCGTGGCCGGCTTTCCTTTCGATGCGGATCGATGGCGACCCGGCAAGGCATCGCCGATGGACAGCAATTGCAACCTTGCGGCCGGATTTTCCGGCCGCCGCCGGCCTTCGCGGCCCGGATTAAGGCATGGTTAAGCATCAGCCGGCGGCTGCCGACCCAATGCCTTCCGATCGACAAACGCGGGGTCTCAAGGCGAGCCATGTCCATCTTCCGTGTTTGCACGGAAGATGAAATTAACGGGAAGGTGAACCGGAAAGGCTATCATTGCAGGCAGAGCGATGGCGCTGAACACCCTTGAATTGGCTGGCCTGCGAAAATGACCGATGAAAACAAAGCACCTGACCGCGTGACGTTCAGCCGCGGATATGGCGTCTGCATCATGGGCATTGACGGAACGTGGCGTCGCGACTGTCTCCTCAACGCCATATCGGACACCGAGGCGGTGCTCACGGTGGAGGGTTCCATCCAGGGTCTCAATCTGAAGGAATTCTTTCTGCTGTTATCCTCCACGGGCCTTGCCTATCGCCGATGCGAACTTGTTCGCGTCAACGGTACAGAAATGGACATCCAGTTTCTGAAAACGAAGGGCCGGAAGAAGAAATCGGGCGGCGCGCCAAAGTTAACCTGATCCGCGCCCGATACCCGACCGTCTGAATGGCTGAACGCCGACAGGGCGACCGCCGGCGCGCGCCAGGTCGGACGCAATCGATAGACCGGACTGACTAGACGGATCGACTGCGTAACCCCGGACCCGGCCCAGTTGCCGCGCTGCGCTTCAGGCGCGGTAGCGGCTTGATGTCGCAACCGGCGGACACGTCGGTTCCGATGCTTCGGCGGCCAGCATAAGATCCAGCATAAGATCAAGGGCCACACCAAGCGCCGTCCTGCACAGACATCCAATGCCGCGCTCGCCTTCACCGGGATGCGACTTGTGCGTGAAGTCATCGTCCCGTACAAATACGGGACGACGGATCCTGTGCGGTCGCAGGAATCTTCGGCGATTGTGCATCAGTTTTCACTGCTCAGGAACGATGGCAGATGACCGAAAAACCGCTCACCCGCGGTGAGATATTCGTCGTCGACGACGATGCCGCCGTCCGTGAAACGCTTTCCATGGTCTTGTCGGCCGGGGGCTATCAGGTCATCTGCTTTGCCGACGGCGCGGCATTGCTGGCGGTTGCGCGAAGCCGCACTCCCGCATGCATCCTGCTCGACGTGCATATTCCAGGCAGATCGGGCCTCGATATTCTGAAGGAGCTGCACGGCGAGGACTATCCGGCGCCTATCTTCATGATCTCCGGGCAGGGCGACATCGCCATGGCGGTCAGCGCGATCAAGAATGGCGCGCTGGACTTCATCGAAAAGCCGTTCCGGGGAAGCGAAATCGTCGCACGGCTGGACGAGGCGATCGAGGCCTATGCGCGCCGCCGGGCGAACGATCCTGCGTCCAGAATTGCGTCGCTGCATTTTCCCGGGCGCGAACCCTTGACGCGGCGCGAGCGTGAAGTGCTGGAGCAATTTACATCCGGCGCTTCCAACAAGGAGGCCGGCCGGCATCTGGGAATCAGCCCGCGCACGATCGAGGATCACCGCGCCAACATCATGAAGAAGCTCGGTGCAAGGAATGCGGCCGACCTGATTCGAATTGTGATGACCACCTCGCGCGCTTCCTGAGCCGGAATCGCATCGCGGTATTCTGGTTTCGGTTCAGGAAGTTTTCTTGACGAGCGCGCCGCACTACCGAAGCGAACTTCTGAGCCGACACACTAGCCGAGCGCGGCCCGGATCATTCCCGCCAGTTCCGATTTGCGGTACGGCTTGGCCAGCAGCAAGACGCCGGAATCGAGCCGGCCGTGGTGAATGATCGCATTTTCGGTGTAGCCCGACGTGTAAAGCACCTTCAGTCCGGGCCGGAGTTTTGCAATCTCGTCGGCAAGCTGCCGGCCATTCATCGCGCCGGGCATGATCACATCGGTGAAAAGCAGATCGAATTCACGACCTGCCTTGACGAGCGCCAACGCTTCCGCCCCGTTCGCCGCTTCCAGCGTCGCGTAACCCAGTGAGCGCAGCTGCGCCAGCACATAATCTCTCACCAGCTTGTCGTCTTCCACGACCAGGATTGTTTCGTGGCCGCCCTGAACGGCCGCGGACGCATCGATGTCGGAGGAGGTGGGCGCATCTCCGGTACCAGGCGGAAGGTACATCCGGATCGTCGTTCCGTGGCCTTCCTCGCTATAGATCCTGATATGCCCTGCCGATTGCTTGACGAAGCCGTAGACCATGCTCAAGCCGAGACCGGTGCCCTTGCCGGGGCCCTTCGACGTAAAGAACGGGTTGAAGACCTTGTCGATGATATCGGCGGGAATGCCGGTTCCGGTATCGCTGACGGCGATCAGGGTATAGAGGCCGGGGTGCACGTCACTGTACTGGCTCGCGTAGTTTTCATCGAGGTAAGCCGTGCCGGTCTCCAGGATAAGCTTGCCGCCGTTGGGCATGGCATCACGGGCGTTGAGCGCAAGATTGAGGATTGCGGTTGTGAGCTGATTGGGATCGACGGTGGCAAAGCACGTTTCGCTTTCAAACGCCGATTCGATTTCGATCTGTTCCCCGAGCGTCGGCCGCAGCAACTTGGCGGTGTCGACAATCAGCGTGTTGACGTCGATCTCCCGCGGCTGGAGCGGCTGCTTGCGGGCAAAGGCCAGAAGGTGCTGGGTGAGGTCCGCGCCGCGTGAGGCGGCTTCGTCGATCATCCTGGTGATGGCCGAGAGTTGCGGCTCTTTCTTGACCGCTTCGGCGAGGATCTCGATCGTTCCGGTGATGACCGTCAGGATGTTGTTGAAGTCATGGGCGATGCCGCCGGTGAGCTGGCCGACAGCTTCCATTTTTTCGGCCTGCCGGACGCGGTCCTCCGCCGCGATCTTGTCCGTGAGGTCGCGGACGAAAGTGTTGAAGACACAGCTCTCCCGCGTTTTCAGCGCGGTGACGCTCAACTCGGCCCTGAATTCCTTTCCGTCGCGCCGCCGGGCCATGACTTCGCGGCGGCCTCCGAGAATTTCGTCTCGCCCGGAGTTCAGGAAGCGTTCCAGGGCCGCCCTAAGGTCATCGCGGTCGGCGTCGGCGAAAATCAAATCGAACAGGTTCTTCCCGAGCGCTTCCTGGCGCGACCAGCCGAAGATCGTCTCGGCCTGCCGATTCCAGTTGAGGATGCTGCCGCGCTCGTCGCTCTGGAGAAACGCGTCGATCGCGGTATCGACGATGCGGCGCGCCATTTGCTCGCTTTCGCGCAACGCCTCCTGCGCCCGCCGGCTTTCGGTCATATCGCGGCCGACGAAGAAATACCGCTTGACCGGCTCGGACCATGCCCCCATCCACGACAGCGTCACAACGTGTCCGTCCTTGTGGATGTAACGGGAGTTGAAGTCCCTCATTTGCTGCCCGTGCCGTGCCGCGCGCATTCCCTCGCGGCTCTTTTCGAGGTCGTCGGGATGAAGCAGTTCGATCGAGCCGCGGCCGATCATTTCCTGCGGCAAGTATCCGAGTATGGCCTCGGAGCTGGGGCTCACCTGAATCAGAATCCCCTGGGGATCGGTCACCATGATCAGATCCTGGGAAGTTTCGAAAATACGGCGGCGCTCCTCGATCTGCTGGCTAAGCGCGTTCTGCGTCTTCCTGTTTTCGGTGATGTCGCGGGCCGTCGTGGATGCACCGATGGTCGTCCCCGACGGCGCCTTGATCGGCGATACGCTGAGCAAGACTTCGACTGCGCTGCCATCCTTGCGCCTTCGTACGGTTTCGAATGGCTCGACGCTTTCGCCGCGGCCCGTCCTGCGCAGGATGTCGTGCGGCTCGTCCGACCGGTCGGGGGGCACGATGAGATCGATGTTCCTGCCTACGGCCTCCGTCGCGCTATATCCGTACAGACGCTCCGCTGCCGGATTCCAGCCGGTTATGATGCGCTCGAGCGAGTAGGTGACGACGGCATCGTTGGACGACTCCACCGCGGCGCTGAAAATTCGCTCGCGCGCCGCGTAGTGATCGCGCGCGGCCTCGGTGCGGCGATGTTCCACGATCTCGCGCTGGAGCTCGGCGGTCCTTGCATTCGCCTCGTTCATCACGCGTGCGAACGCGCGCGCCAGCACGCCGGTTTCGCTGCGCGCGTCAAACGGTCCCGCAATCGGCGTGCCGCTACCCGCTCCTTCGACGGCCGCCGTCAATCGACGGATCGGCTCGGTCAGCGACCGCGCGACAAAGACCGCCAGCGCGGTCGCGGACAATACCGCGATCAAGCCGACCAGCATGGTGGATTGCCGGATGGTCGCCGCCGCCGCCATGAAGGTGGCATTGGGAACGGTTTCGATGACCCCCACCCATTGCTTGTCGGCCAGCAGGGCGGGCGCGAGCACTACTCCGCCCGGCCGCCCGGTTCGATCCGCCGCGATATGCGCAACACTTTGTGTTGCTCCGGTTGCCGATGCGAGATCCGGGAAGTCGGACCGCCAATTGGTCGGCGTCCCGAGCTCCGAGCCGAATTCGCGCGCAGGATCGGGGTGGACGAGATAATCGCCTTGTTCGTCGACCGCATAGATTTCGCTGCCCAGCCGCGACGATGACCGGACGCGGTCGAGCGCCGGCCGCATGTCGACATTGATGACCAGGATGCCGAATGGCTTGCCTTCCGAGCCCGGCAGCGCCGTGGCAATGCACATGGTCGGCACATGGGGCGTTTCGACGACACCGTTTTCCTGATTGAGATCGAGCGCCGAAACATATATTTCGTCCGCCCGCAGGCCGATTGTTTCCCTGAAATACGGCCGGTCGCCCTTTCGCTGCAATTCGGCGTCTGGAACCAATCGAACGGCTCCGCCCGGCCCGGAACGGTCGGCACGAACGATTTCGCGGCCACCATCCTCGACGCCGATGATACGGAACTGCGCGTATCTGGGCTTGGCTTCGAGTTCGGCGCGCAGACGCTCGGCGATCCGCTCCCGCCACGTCGTTTCGGAAAGGCCGTCGACGGGATCGATGCCCCCGGCCGAATGCGCGCGAATCAACCCGACCAGGGCTGTCGCGGATCGAAAGCTGGCGATATCGCCGCGCGCGCCGCTCACGTAGGATTGCAGATCGAAGGCGACCAGCCGCGAATGCGACTCGATCCGGTCGAGGATGCGCGGCAGCAGAACCTGCTCCAGGTTGCGATAGCTCAGCCATCCAACGGCGGACACCGCGACCGCAACCAGCAGGCCCATCGCGACGGCCAATCTGGTTGTCAGCGTCATCGTCGCGTTCGCGCCATGTCCGTAACGCTCCCCGGTAGGCGAATTGGCGGCGCCGGCGACGCAATCCTGCATCATGGCCCGGGGCAAATCACCGGCGGTAACGGACGGTGACGATGGACTCTTTGCGGCTGCAAGACAACCCGCAACCGCCGCCACTGCTCGGCCGGTTTGAGCCGCTTTTGCAGGCTGGAGACCGCGCCAGGCCCGGTCGCCCTGGCCAGGAAGGGGCTTGCTCCGAATGGATCGCCTGTGAGATGACCTGAACCAGGGTCTCAAACAGGTGTCATCATGACGGAAAGCAACAAGAAAAGCCCGCAAACGCTCCGCAGTGCGCGCTGGTTTGCGCCCGACGATCTCCGCGCCTTCGGCCATCGCTCGCGCGCCATGCAGATGGGTTATGCGCCGGAGGAGTGGAAAGGCCGCCCGGTGATCGCAATCCTCAATACCTGGTCGGATGCGCAGCCCTGCCACATGCATTTCAAGGCCCGCGTCGACGACGTCAAGCGCGGTATCCTGATGGCCGGCGGTTTCCCGATGGAGTTGCCGGCGCTCTCGCTCTCGGAATCGTTCTTGAAGCCGACCACCATGCTCTACCGCAATCTTCTGGCGATGGACGCCGAGGAACTCTTGCGCGGTCACCCCGTCGACGGCGTGGTGCTGATGGGCGGTTGCGACAAGACCACGCCGGCCTTGCTGTTAGGTGCCACCAGCGTCAACTTGCCCGCGATCTATCTGCCGGCGGGGCCGATGCTGCGCGGCAACTGGAAAGGCAAGACGCTGGGCTCGGGGTCCGATGCCTGGAAATACTGGGACGAGCGGCGCGCCGGAAAAATTTCCGACAAGGACTGGGTCGATGTCGAGGCCGGCATCGCCCGCAGCTACGGCACCTGCATGACCATGGGCACCGCCTCGACCATGACGGCGATTGCCGAATTCGATCGGCATGACGCTGCCGGGCGCGTCGTCGATTCCGGCGGCAGATGCCGGCCACATCCGCATGAGTTCGGAATGCGGCCGTCGCATCGTCGAGATGGTCTGGGAGGATTTGACGCCGCGAAAAATCCAGACCCGAAAAGCATTCGAGAACGCCATTACGGTAGCGATGGCGATGGGCTGCTCCACCAATGCGATCATCCACCTGATCGCGCAGGCGCGCCGCGCCGGGGCGGATATCGGGCTCGGCGATTTCGAAAAAGCCAGCCGCAAGGTGCCGGTCATCGCCAATGTGCGGCCGAGCGGCGACAAATATCTGATGGAGGATTTCTACTACGCCGGAGGATTGCCCGCCTTGATGAGCCGGATCCGGGATCATCTGCACCTTGACGCCATGACGGTCACCGGCCGGACGCTCGGCGAAAATATCGCGACTGCCGAAGTCTATAATGACGATGTCATCCGCACGACCGAAAATCCGATCTATGCCGAGGGGGCGCTGGCCGTGCTGAAGGGCAATCTCGCTCCCGACGGCTGTGTCATCAAGCCAAGCGCCTGCGAGCCGCGCTTTCTCAAGCACACCGGGCAGGCTCTGGTGTTCGACGATTACCCCTCGATGAAGAAGGCGATCGACGATCCCGATCTCGACGTCACGGCCGATCACGTGCTGATCCTGCGCAATGCCGGGCCGCAGGGCGGACCAGGCATGCCGGAATGGGGCATGCTGCCGATCCCGACCAAGCTGGTGAAGCAGGGCGTGCGCGACATGGTGCGGCTGTCGGATGCGCGCATGAGCGGCACCAGTTATGGCGCCTGCATCCTGCACGTGTCACCGGAATCCTATATCGGCGGCCCGCTGGCGCTGGTGAAGAACGGCGACAGGATCACCCTGGATGTCGCCGCCCGTACCATCAATCTCGATGTCCCCGAGGCGGAGCTTGCAAGACGCCGCGCCGAATGGAAGCAGCCCGAGACCCGCTTCGAGCGCGGCTATGGCTGGATGTTCACGCGCCATATCAAGCAGGCCAACGAGGGCTGCGACTTCGATTTTCTCGAAACCTCGTTCGGCGCGCCGGTCGGCGAGCCGTCGATTTATTAGGTCCAACGTCATTCCGGGATGGTCCGAAGGACCGGACCCGGAATCTCGAGATTCCGGGTTCGCAGCTCACGCTGCGCCCCGGAATGACGGATGACCGGGAGCAGATCCATGGCAAAACTTTCCGACGCCACCCGCAACAAGCTCAAGACCGTGTCCACCGCCACGGTGGCGACCGCGCTTTACAAGCGCGGTTTTCGCATCCAGATGATCCAGGACGTGCATCCGCTGAGCCCGGATCAGCCGGTGCTGGTCGGCGAGGCCTTCACGTTGCGCTACATGCCGGCGCGTGAGGATCTCAACAAGATCGAGGTGTTTCGCGATCGCGCCCATCCGCAGCGCAAGGCGGTGGAGGATTGCCCGCCCGGTGCGGTGCTGGTGATGGACAGCCGCAAGGATGCCCGCGCGGCGTCGGCCGGCGCGATCCTGGTGACGCGGCTGATGCAGCGCGGCGTCGCGGGCGTGGTCACCGACGGCGGCTTTCGCGATTCGGCCGAGATCGCAAAACTCGGCTTTCCCGCCTTTCACCACCGGCCGAGCGCGCCGACCAATCTCACGCTGCACCAGGCGATCGAGATCAACGTGCCAATCGGCTGCGGCGACGCGCCGGTGTTTCCCGGCGATGTCATCCTGGGCGACAGCGACGGGGTGATCGTGATCCCCGCGCATCTCGCCGACGAAATCGCCGATGAAGCCTTCGAGATGACGGTGTTCGAGGATTTCGTCACCGAGCAGGTCCGCAAGGGACGCTCGATATTGGGGCTCTATCCCGCCACCGACGAGCAGACGCTTGTCGATTTCGCGGCATGGCGGAAGGAAAAAGGGCGTTAGCTTCCCAACCTCTCCCGCTTGCGGGGGAGTTCGACGCGCTGCTGGCGATGCGAAGCATCGTCCAGAGCGCGGCGGGTGGGGGAACTCTATCCTCGCACTCCGGCAGCGGTTATGCGGCGGCACCCCACCCCAGCCCTCCCCCGCAAGCGGCAGAGGGAGAAGAGAGAGCCGCGTGGCGGAAGGAAAAAGGGTGTTTAGCGCCGTCAACCTCTCCCGCAAGGCGCGCGGGGGAGTTCGCGCTTACAGCATCTCCGGCCTGAACAGCTTGCGGTAACGGCCGGTGTTCGCGCCCGAGATCATGAATTCGCCGTCGCCGCGGTAATGAATCGTCTTCGGGAATTTGGGCGAGACCGCCACGTGCGCCTTCACAACCTCGAATACGAACACGTTGTATTTTTTGACCCAGCTCAAATCCGTCAACCTGCATTCGAAATTGGCGTAGCACTCCTCGATCAGCGGCGCACGGACATGCGTGCCGGGTCTGGGTGTGAGGCCAAATTCCGCGAACTTGTCGATGTCGCGCCCGGAACTGTTGCCTATCCTGACGACCTCACGCGCAAGATCGACGGTTGGGACATTGATCACGCATTGCCTGCTCCTGCGGACCATTTCGAAGCTGTGGTTCGCCGCCGAAATGCAGCAGCCGATCAATGACGGCGTAAATTCCATGAGCATGTACCAGCCCATGGTCATGATGTTGGTCTGGTCCTTGTCGGCCGAACTGACGAGTACGATCGGGCCCGGCTCGAGAAAGCGGCGGACGTCGTGGGTCGGGAAGTCCTTCTTCCGGTAGTTCGGCACGGCCCTCACACCTCGCCTTTCTCCGCCAGTCCCACCGCCCACAGCGCGAATGCGTAGGCGATCGCCACCTCATCGAGCCGGTTGAAGCGGCCGGACGCGCCGCCATGGCCGGCGCCCATATTGGTGCGCAACAGCACGGGGCCGCCACCTCGCATGGTTGCGCGCAGCCGCGCGATCCATTTCGCCGGCTCCCAATAGGTGACGCGCGGATCGGTCAGGCCGCCCATCGCGAGAATCGCCGGATATTCCCTCGCCGCGACGTTGTCGTAGGGTGAATAGGACAGGATGGTCTTGAAGGCGGCTTCGCTTTCGATCGGGTTGCCCCATTCCGGCCATTCCGGCGGCGTCAGCGGCAGGGTGTCGTCGAGCATGGTGTTGAGAACGTCGACGAACGGCACTTCGGCGACGATGCCGGCGAACAGCTCGCCGGCGCGGTTGGCGACAGCGCCCATCAGCATGCCGCCGGCGCTGCCGCCGTGGCCGACGATGCGCCTTGCGCCGGTATAGTTGGCCGCGATCAGTGCGCGCGCGCAGGCCGCGAAATCGTCGAAGCTGTTGGTCTTCTTTTCGCGCTTGCCGTCGAGATACCAGCCCCAGCCCTTGTCGGCGCCGCCCCTGATATGCGCGATCGCATAGACAAAGCCGCGATCGACCAGCGACAGCCGGTTGGCGGAGAACGACGCCGGCATCGCCATGCCGTAGGAGCCGTAGCCGTACAGCAGCAGCGGCGCGCGGCCATCGCGTTTGAGATTCCTGGCGTGCAGGATCGAAACCGGCACCTGCGTGCCGTCATGCGAGGTCGCCATGATGCGGGTGGTGACATAGTCGGCGGGATTATGGCCGGAAGGAATTTCCTGGCGCTTGCGCAGGGTTCGCGTCCTGCGCGCCATGTCATAATCGTAGACTTCGGAAGGCGTCGTCATCGACGAATAGGAGAAGCGCAGGTTGGTCGTCTCGAACTCGTAACCGCCCATCGTATCCAGCGAATAGGCGGCCTCGTCGAAGGCAATCGCATGCTCCTCACCGGTCGCAAGATCGCGGATGATGATGGCCGGCAGCGCGTTGGCGCGTTCCAGCCGCACCATGTGGCCGGAATAAAGTTCGAGATCGAGGATGTAGATGCCTTCGCGGTAAGGAATCAGGTCACGCCAGTTCGCCCGCTCCGGCGATTCCAGCTTCGCGGTGACGATCTTGAAATCGATGGCGCCGTCGGCGTTGGTAAGGATGAACAGCTCGTCGCCGCGATCGGCGAGCGAATATTGCACGCCTGTCTCGCGGCCGGCGACCAGGCGCGGCGGCGCGTCTGGATTGGCAAGATCGATCAGCCGCTGCTCGGAGGTTTCGTGGTCGCCGCCGGCGACCACGCAAAACCGTCCGCTTGAGCTTTCATGGATATGGGTGAACCAGCCGGAATCCTTTTCCTCGTAGACAAGAAGATCGTCGGCCTGCGGCGTCCCCAGACGATGACGCCAGACCTGCATCGGGCGGTGGTTGTCGTCGAGCTTGACGTAGAAGAAGCAACTCGCGTCGAGGCTCCACACCACCGCGCCGTCGGTTTCCTCGACGAGATCGTCGCGGTCCGTTCGGGTCATCCAGTCGCGCACGCGAATTGTAAAATATTCCGAGCCCTTGATGTCGGCGCTCCAGGCCTCGAGCCGGTGATCCGGCGAATGTCTGGCGCCGCCGAACTTGAAGTAGTCGTGCCTGGCGGCGAGCTCGTCGCCGTCGAGGATGATGTCGGTCTCGCCGCCGTCGCGCGGGCAGCGTCCGAACATCTCGTGCTGGCCGCCCTCGCGGAATTTCCGCAGATAGGCGTAAGCGCCGTCCGGCGAGGGCACGCTGGAATCATCCTCCTTGATGCGCCCGCGCATTTCCTTGACCAGCGTTTTTTGCAAGGCAGCGGTGTGGCCGAGCAGGCTTTCGGTGTAGGCGTTCTCCGATTCGAGGTATTTGCGGATGTCCGCGCCGAGGATGGAGGGATCACGCAGCACCTCCTGCCAGTTCTCATCCTTCAGCCAGGCATAATCATCGACGATGGTGATGCCGTGGGTGGTGAACGAATGCGGACGGCGCGGTGCGACCGGCGGTGTCGGGGGGCTCTTTTTGTCCATCGGTCGTGTCACTCTTCTGTCGGCCTGCACGCGGCTGGCGCCGCCGCCCATGTCATATTGGTTCTCGCAAGCGGATTGCCAGATATGCCGCGCTTGCGCCAGTGGTGTGCGCGGCTTGTTGATCTCCGGGTTGTATGGTTAGGCTTTTTCAGGCGCGCCCGAGAAAGCCCATGCTCTTCAACTCCTACCCGTTCATTTTTTTGTTCCTGCCGGTGGTTTTGCTCGGCTATTTTGCCTTCGGCCGGACCGGCAATCTGGCGCCGGTGATATGGCTGGCACTGGCGTCGCTGGCCTTCTATTCGGTGAGCAACTGGCAGTTCGTGCTGTTGCTGCTGGCATCGGTCGCGTTCAACTACCTCATCGGCCTGCTGTTGATCTCGCAGCGCCTGCGCGCCGTCCCGCGGCTTGCCGTCCTCGCCGCCGGCGTCAGCTGTGATCTCCTGGTGCTGGGCTGGTTCAAATATGCCGGCTTCCTTGCCGCCAACCTCAATGCCCTGTTCTCGACCGCTCTCACCGTCAATATCCTGCTCCCGGTCGGAATTTCCTTCTATACCTTTACCCAGATCGCCTTCCTGGTCGACGCTTACAGGGGCAAGGTCGCGCATTACGCGCTGCCGCATTATGCGCTTTTCGTCACCTATTTCCCGCATCTGATCGCCGGCCCGATCCTTCACCACAAGGACATGATCCCGCAATTCGAGGCGGCCGAATCACAGCGGCCGAACGCGCATTTGATCCTTTGCGGCCTGATCATTTTCGGGATCGGCCTGTTCAAGAAGACCGCGCTCGCCGACGGCATCCAGCCGCTTGTTTCGCTCGCCTTCGGCCCGGCGACGCCGTCGTTCGACCAGGCCTGGATTGGTGCGCTCGCCTACACCTTCCAGCTCTATTTCGATTTCTCCGGCTATTCCGACATGGCGATCGGAATATCGCTGATGTTCGGCATCTTTCTGCCGCTCAATTTCAATTCGCCGTACAAGGCTCGCAATATCATTGATTTCTGGCGGCGCTGGCACATGACGCTGTCGCAGTTCCTGCGCGACTATCTCTATATTCCGCTCGGCGGCAACCGGCATGGCCGGGCCTTGCGCTATCTGAACCTGATGATCACCATGTTGCTCGGCGGTCTCTGGCACGGCGCGGCCTGGACCTTTGTCGCGTGGGGCGCGCTGCACGGGGTGTATCTCTGCATCAACCACGCATGGGCCAATTATGGGCCCCCGGTCGCGCCGCGCTTCGCGCGTCTTGCAAATATCGCCGCATTCATCCTGACGTTTCTCTCGGTCGTCGTCGCCTGGGTGTTTTTCCGCGCCGACAGCATGGCGTCGGCGCTGTTCGTGCTGTCGAGGATGGCCGATCCGGCGCAGATCGCCTTCGGCCGGGGCGAGATGGCCAACGGCGTGTTCATCATGGTCTATGCCGCGATCGCCTGGTTCGCGCCGAATACACAGGAGATCATGGGTTACGATCACCAAAACAGGCGCGTCGGCGAGGCGCTCCGCGCGTGGCAGAAGCGCCCGGCGTTCATCTATCTCACCGCGGCGGTGCTGGCGTTCGGGATTCTCGGAATCCAGCAGCACAGCGAATTCATCTATTTCAGGTTCTAGGGCATGATCCGGAAAAGTGGGTACCGGTTTTCCTCGGGACAAACGCAAGGCGATTGCCCGGAGATCATGCTCAAACAGATGAGCGCGGCAGCCAGGAATTTGATCCGGTTTCTGAGCGCGAGCCTGCTCGTCGTTCTCATGGCAGCCGCGCTCAATTTCGTCGTCGACCCGCTGCAGATCTTCAGGCCGGCGCGCCTGTTTGCCGCGATGTATTCGCCGAACAGTCGCTTGCAGGATGCCGGACTGATCCGCAGCCAGGATTTCAACACCGTTTTCATGGGGACGTCGCTCGCGATCCATTTCCGGCAGAGCGACATCGACCGGATCCTCGGCGTGAAGTCGCTGAAGCTGGCGTTGAACGGCTCAAGCTCGCGGGAACAGGCTTTCGTGCTGGCGGCGGCGCTTGACCGTCATCCCGGGCGGGTGATCTGGGAGGTGGACGACTGGATCTTCCACGACGTGCCGGATATCGATTCGAATATCTACCTGCCGGCCGATCTCTACCGCAGAAATGCCAGGGGCATTGGAGGCTACCTGTTTAGCGGCGCCATGGCGCGCGAATCGGCATGGATCCTGGCGCGATCAATTCCGCCGCTCGAACCCGTCGTGGCGCGGTTGACCAATGACGTGATGTTCAAATTTCCGCTTTCCCGCGTCGATGATATCAACGCCCTGCGGCCCGGTTTCGACGTCGCCGCCGCCTACAACGCCAGGCGGGCGATCGCCGCTTTCAAACACATCGCCGATCCCGTTCGCAGCAGATATCTGGCCGACGATACCGACTACGACATGAAGGTCCGCGTTTTCGAGCGCGATGCGATCGGGCTCATCGCCGGCAATCCGGACGTGACGTTCGACATTTACCTGCCGCCTTATTCGATCCTGCAATGGGTCGCGATGCGCGATGCGTCGCCGGGGACCCTGAAGAGCGTCTATGATTTTTCCGGCTATTTTTGCCGGCGGCTCGTGGCGTTCCCAAATGTCCGCCTCCATGATTTCCGTAGCGTGAGCGAAGTCACCCACGACCTGAATAACTACGCGGACGTGATCCACCATTCGCCTGACGTCGATCTGAAGGTTCTCTCCTGGCTGGCGGAGGGGGAGTATGTCGTTGACCGCGCCGCGCCGACGGCGCCGCTCGACCGGCTCAAGGCGCAGGTCGAGGCGTATCGGATCGAGACTATCGAGAGGTAGCAACCGCGTTTCTCTCGGCGGCGAACGGATTCAACCGCCGAACCGGTTCATGGCGATAAGGGCCGCACTTGCCAGAACCTGAGCAGGCGGCGCGCGTTTTCAGTGGTCAGGGTGGCGAATTGCCGTTGCGCCCCGGCCAATTCGGTGGGGCTCATTGAGCCGGTCGCAAATCGGCTCTCCAGCACCGCGCTGACCGTCTCCCAGCTCAGTTCTGCCGCCTTGCACGGAACAAGGACACCGTCGGCGCGAAGGCTTTGCATCAAGGGGCGAATGACTTCAATGCTCGACTGCGACAACTGCGCAAGCGCAGCAATGGTCTCTTCATATTTTCGCTGTTTCGCAAAACCAAACAAGGTCGCTTCATTGAGTTCGCCCTTGTCGTCAAGCGACGCGACGAGGCGCCTGGCCGCGGTGAAGTCGTGCGCCCTGGACATATCCCGACTTGCGCCCGCGGCGACGGCTGCAATCGCAGTTCGTATTTCCTCGAAAATAACCGGAGGCGCGCGCGACAGCAGGCGCGCCCGAACCGCTTCGGTGGCGCTGCGCAACAGCCGATCGCGAAGCGTGGGCGGCAGGTCGACCCGGATCCCGGTTTCTATCGCCAGCTCGGGATCGGTTTCCGCCTGCGCCAGGATGACCGCGAAACCGGCCGCCGAAACCCTCGCACCGGGGTTGTTGACAATCCGGCGGCTGACCGACGGGTAGCGGCGGGCCAACAGCGCGTCCGTGACGACTTCCTTCAACCACCACCGCCCCGCAATCGCCAGCAGATGCTGTTCACCCTTGGTTTGTGCGACTTCGATCAGATCCTCCGGGCTCAGACGGGCGGATTCTTTCAAAACCGGCCCGGCGACGCTGATTTCATCGTTCCTTGCAAGGCGGCGAACGACAGAGGGGGGAGCCTGCGAAACGGGCGCGAGCTGTGCGCTCAATTCGGCAAGAGCGATGCGCGCACTGACATCGGCAATCGCCCAAATCTCGATCGTCTTGATGAGGCGCTCGAGCACTTCGTCGAATAATTCGATCTGCTCGCTTTTGTAGGCGCCGGCGGACGATAGAAACAGATCGGTCACGCGCTTGATCGTTTCAAGGCGTTTTTCCGCCGAACCAGCACTTAATGCTGTTTCGACTTCGTCGACGATTGACAGATTTGCGGCTGGCATCGCTCATCCTGAGCGTATTGGAGCACTGTTCTAGGCGAAGGCCGGATGGTACGGGCAATCCCTGAATGTTCCGTAAAGCCGGAAATTGCGCAAACGACCGGGCTGCCGCAAACCCGGCGGGGGACGACGTCCACGAAGACCGGGCAAGCGCAATTTCCGCCCGGATCATTTTGGCCCCGACCGAGGCGGTGATCACCAGTCCTGAGACAGCGCTATCCGACCCGCACGTGCTGCAGCGCTCATCGCAGCGCGGATAGATAGCGCGCCATGGCATCCCGCTCGCTGTCTGTCAGCGCTTGCATGAATTTAGGCATGTCGCCGTTGTTGGTCCTTTCCCCGTCGGCGAAGCTGCGCATCGCGGCGACCAGGTATTCGTAACTGAGGCCTGCCAGCCGCGGCGCCGGCGGGCCTCCCTCAAAATTCGGCTGATGGCATGGCTGGCACTGAGCCAGTCCGTTGGGCGGCGCGGAAGCCGCGGCGGCGGATTGCGCCGGCCAGCTCCGGGCCGCGAAATAGGCCGCGATCTTGCGCAGTTCCTCCTGCGCAAGGCCTTTGGCGACGGGCGACATGATCGGGTGGTCGCGATCGCCGCTTCTGAAATCGTGCAATTGCTTGACGAGATAGCTCTGCTGCTGACCCCAGATGATCGGAATGGTTTTTGGGTCGGTTGGTACGCCATCCTGACCGTGGCACGCGGCGCACAATTGCACCTTTGCCACGATGTCGTCGGCGGCACGGGCCGGAACGGCAGCCATGGCAAAATTGACCCCGGCGACGAAAATCACCGAAAAGAACCCCTTGAGCATGGCTGCATTCCCCCCTCCCGTGACTGCGCACGGTGCCCGGCAGGTACAAGTATCCAAACAAAGCGCGCAACGCGCAACCCGGCCCGAGCGGTTCGGTGGTCGCCACAATCAGTCCTCCAAAAATCGCGTCGAAGCCTGTGGAACGGGCTTGTCCTCGCACACGAGCGGAGTCACGATGTCATATCCGTCGACTGTCGCTGGCATCAGTCGCGATCCCGAAGGGGTCGAGCTTCAAAGCAACCAAAATCAAAGCAACCAGAACAAGGGTTTCATTGGGGAGGAGCGGATGCGAAGCAAGCTGATGTTGAGCCTGACCGCCAGTGCCGCGGTGATGCTGCTCGATCCGACCCTGCAAAAGGTTTGGGCTCAAGACCAGGCGGTACTGACCGGCACCGTCAGCTCCGACGCCGAAGGCAACATGGAAGGTGTCGTCGTCACCGCCAGGAAACCAGGCTCGATCGTCCAGGTCAGCGTCACCACCGATGCGCAAGGCCGCTATAGCTTCCCGGAGAACCGCCTCGACCCGGGTGAATATACGCTCGGCATCCGCGCGGTCGGCTACGATATCAGCTCCCCGACCAGGGCGATGGTGGAACCCGAGACCACCACCACGACGGACATCAAGCTCAGGAAGACCAAAAATCTGGCCAGCCAGCTCACCAATGCCGAGTGGATGATGAGCATTCCCGGCACCGAAGAGCAAAAGGCGATGTTGCTCAATTGCGTCGGCTGTCACACGATCGAGCGCATCATGCGCTCGACGCACGATTCCGACGAGTGGACGCAGGTCATCACCCGCATGATGGGTTATGGCGCCGTGAGCCAGCCGATCAAGCCGCAACCGATGTTGGACAGGGCGCGCGCGGGCACACCTGAGCAATACCGCAAGATGGCCGACTATCTCGCGACCATCAATCTAAGCTCGGTCGACCATTGGCCATACGAGTTGAAGACGCTGCCGCGACCAAAGGGCCGGGACACCCGCGCTATCGTCACCGAGTACGACATGGTGCGGCCGACGACCGAGCCGCATGACATTCTGGTCGATAAGGAAGGCAACGTCTGGTATTCGGACTTCGGCGAGATGTTCATCGGCAAATTCAATCCGAAGTCACTCAAGCTCACCGAATATCCGATCAGGAAATTCAAGGACAAGGCGCCGACCGAACTCCTGAGCCTCGACTTCGACCATGCCGGCAAGATCTGGTTCGATACGATGTACCAGGGCTCACTCGGCTGCCTGGACCCGAAAACCGGCGAAATTTCCTATTATCCGCTGGCTCCCGAATATAACGATGACCGCGTCCAACTGAATTTCACGGGACTGCACCACGAGGTCGACGGCAAGGTGTGGACCAAGAGCGTCGGCACGCAGGACGTCTACCGGCTCGATCTGGCGACCAACAAATGGGAGAGATTCCATCCGGCCGACCAGTTGCCGGGGGTCAGGAATTTCAGCATTTACGAGGTCAAGGCTGATTCCAGGAATAACCTCTGGATGGCTGAATACACGGAAGGCCATCTTGGCAAGATCGATGCGAAGACGACGGAAGTGACGTGGTACGACATGCCCACCGCGCACGCCCGGGCTCGCCGCCTGGAAATCGACGATCAGGACCGGGTCCTGGTGGCCGAATATCGGACCAGCAAGGCTGCGCTGTTTGACAGCAAGACGAAAACATTCACGGAATACACCCTGCCGGAATACACATTCCCGTACC
Source organism: uncultured Alphaproteobacteria bacterium (assembly GCA_963742085.1). Taxonomy (GTDB): domain Bacteria; phylum Pseudomonadota; class Alphaproteobacteria; order Rhizobiales; family Xanthobacteraceae; genus Bradyrhizobium. Next base: position 62,651 of record CAVUKM010000017.1, read on the forward strand.
GGGCCGATTTCGACAAGAACGGTGAAATCTGGGCCTCCACGATGAGCACCGATCGCGTCGTTCGACTCGATCCCAAGACCGGCCGCACGGTTCAGTATCTGATGCCGTCCGACACCAACATGCGCACGGTGTTCGTCGACAATTCGACGACACCGGTGACATTCTGGGTCGGCAGCAACCACGACCACAGGATCGTCAAGGTGGAGCCGCTCGACTAGGTCGCGGCAATGGAGCGGTGCGAGGGTTAGCATGCTCCCCTGCGCAACAACAGTACGGCAAAGCTGCACGCTGCGGCCTTGTCCCTTCGCTTCAAGATCCCGGCTGGAACATTTTCACGCTTGCCGGAAACGCGGGGTCCGGAATGCGCCGTATCCGCCCCCCCCATGAACCTGCCCATGAGAGCATGATCCGGAAAACTGGGTACCGGTTTTCCCTCGCGACAAACGCGAAAGCGTTTGCGCGGAGATCGCGCTCAAACAAAAAGATAGAGCGAGATGACGATTCAACGAAAAATCACCTCGCTTAGCTAATTCCGCAGCCGGGAGCCGGCGTTGGCCCCGAACATCGGAATCCGGTTGACGGCGAGCACCACCGCAAACGTGATGACCAGCATCGCAATGCCGAGCACGGAGATGGCGGCGAGGTCGCCGCTTTCGTTGAGATCGTAGATCAGGACGCTGATCACCTTGGTCTGCGAGGTGAACAGCACGATCGCGGCGGAGAGCTCGCGCATCACGCCGATGAAGATGAAGCACCATGTCGCGATCACGCCGGTACGCAACAGCGGCGCGGTGATCTGGAGCAGCGACCGCAGCCGGGTCGCGCCGAGAATGCGGCTGGCGTCCTCCAGTTCGGGATGGATGGTGGCGAACGCCGCCTGCAATTGCTGATAGGCCGACGGCAGGTTGATGGTCAGGAACGCGATCAGGAGGATCCACAGCGTGCCGTACAGCACGAAGGGCGGCCTCGTGTAGCTCAGGAACAGTCCGACGCCGAGCACGATGCCGGGAACGGCAACCGGCGCGGTGGCGAGAAAGCCGAGCACGCGGTGCCCGGCGATCATGCGGCGGGTGGTGACATAGGCGATCACCAGCGCGAGCATGGTGCCGATGGTCGCGGTCGCGGTGCCGAGGACGACGGTGTTTTTCAGCGCGAGCTGGGTCGACGACAGTTCGGTAAACACGAACACGATATTATGCAGCGTGAAGGTGGACGGCGTCACCAGCGTCGTCGCGTTCGGCGAGAACGCCGCGTTGAACAGGGCGAAATAGGGCAGGAAAACCGGGTTGAGCAGCATCACGAGGCAGAACGCCAGTGCCGCCCAGCGCCACTTCTTCAATTCAATGCGGCGCGGCGCGCCGTATTTGCCGCCCAGCACCGAATAGCCGCGGCGGCCGAGAATGAACTTCTGCGCCTGCAGCAGCAGCATCGTCAGAATCAGGAGCGGCACCGCGGCGGCGGCGGCGAGTTCGAGTTTCGGCGGATACTGGAACAGGCTCCAGATTTTCGTGGTCATGGTGTGGAAGCCGGCCGGCAGCGCGAGGATCGCCGGCGAGCCGAACAAGGTCATGGCCTGAAGAAACGCGATCAAGGCGCCGGCGACGAGGGCAGGGAGCGCCAGCGGGATCGTCACGCGCCGCGCCGTGGTCCAGGCCTTGCCGCCGAGAATGGCGGACGCGTCCTCGAGTTCGCCGGGCATGTTGTCGAGTGCGTTGGCGACGAGCACGAACACGAAGGGGAACGTGTAGCAGGAAATGACGAAAATGACCCCGGCCAGCGAATAGATGTTGAACAGATGTTCGTCGGCTTCCGCGCCGGTCACGGTGCGGTAGAGCTGGTTGAGCAATCCGCTGTTGGGCGCCGCCAGCAATTCCCAGGCAACCGCGCCGAGAAACGGCGGCGTCACGAACGAGGCCGTGACCAGCGCACGGATGAATTGCCGTCCCGGCATATCGGTGCGCGACACCAGCCATCCCATCGGGGCGGCGATGGCGCAGCAGATGATGGCGGAGGTGGTTGCAATGATGGCCGTGGTCAGAAGCGGGTCGAGGAAATCAGGGTCGGTGAACAGCGTGACGAAATTTTGCAGCGTCGGATGGCCGGTCTTGTCGGTGACGCTGTAGACGGCGAGCCACGACATCGGCAGCACGATCAACGCGATCATGAACGCCGCGAACAGCCATATAACGGGCTTGGTCCAGTCGATCCTGGCCCTGGGGGTTTCGATGCTGCCGGTGATGGTCATGAGTTTACCGATCTATATTGTCCGTCGTTCCGGGGCGCGTCGAAGACGCGAGCCCGGAATCCATAGCCACGATCGTGAGTATGGATTCCGGGTCTGCGCCTTGGAAGGCGCATCCCGGAATGACGATGGTGGATGGATTGCTGCAAACCTACACCCGAAACAGCCGCGCATAGCGCGTCTTGATCTCTTCCGCCATCTTCTCGACTCCCGCCGGGTCTTCCTTCATCAGCTTGATGTCCGAAATCTTGCGGCGGCCCGGTTTCGCCTGCACCTGCGGGTGCGCCGAATATTGCGCCGTGAAATCGGTGAAGAATTGCTGGGTTTCCCGCGTATGCAGCCAGGCCTGAAACAGCCTCGCGGCGTTCGGATGCGGCGCGCTGACGAAGATCCCGGTGGGACCCGAGATGGTCGGCGTGCCTTCGGCCGGATATACCGGCTCGACGGGCTGACCGGCTTCCTTCAGCAGCACGACATTATATTCGTTGCCATCCGCCATGATGGCGCGCTCGCCCAGTGCCAGCTTCTTCGGCGGGTCGGTCGATGACTGCACCTGCATGACGCGCTGCTTCGACAGCTTCTCGAAATATTCCCAGCCGAGCTCGCGAACGAGCTGGAACGTCGTCGTCATGATGGTGCCGCTGTAGGCGGGATGGCCCTTGACCATTTTGCCCGCCCACTTCGGGTCGAGCAAATCCGCAAAGCTTTTCGGCGCGTCGGCGGATTTGACGAGACTGGTGTTGTAGGCGATCGACGACAGCCAGATCCGCGTCGTGGCGAACATCCCGTCGGGATCACGATAGGGCTCCGGAAAATATTTGGCGACGTCTTCGCAGACAAAGGGCGCCAGCCAGCCGTGCTGCTTCCAGGGGATGAAGTGCGAGGCATCGGCGCTGTTGACGACGTCGGCGGCGCGGATGTTGGAGGCAAATTCCTGCTCGATCCGCTGAAATAGTCGCTCGGAGCCGGCGCGTTCGATCTGAACCTCGATCCCGGGATATCGCGCCTCGAATGCCCTGCCGAGTTTTTCCCCCACCGGCAGATCCATCGGGGAATACAGCACGACCCTGGCCTCTTTCGTCGCCGCTTCGATCAGCTCTCGCGTGATCGCCACCGGCGGCGGCGCCTCGGCGCGCGCGGGAGACGCGAACACGGTCCCGAAAGCGAGCGCGGCCGAGCCCTTCAGAACCTTGCGTCTCGAGACTTCCCGCGCGCTCACGTGCCTCGTCCCCTGGCTTATCGGCTCAGCGCCCGGCAGCGTTCGGCTGGCAGCGTCAGCCAGACCTCGGTGCCGCTGGGAACGGCGGTTTGGGTCGATGTGATGGCGCGCAACGTCGTGCCGTCGGATGTTTCGACCATGTAGTCGCGGTTGGCGCCGAGAAACACCTGGCGGGTCACGGTAGCCTTGATGGCGTTGTCGGGCGTTTGCGGTGCGTTCACCGAAAGCTGGATGTCGTGCTGGCGGATGGCGACCGCGGCGTTTTGGTTGGGCGTCAGTTTCGCGCCCACCACCCGCAAGGTCGCGCCCGAAAACGAAATGTGGTTTTCGTCCCGCGCCGTCCCCTTGATCACATTGCTTGAGCCGATGAAGCGGGCGACGAATTCCGATTGCGGCCGGTCGTAGATATCTTCCGGCGTCCCGAGCTGATCGATTTTTCCGCCATTCATGACCGCGATCAGATCGGCGGTGGTCATCGCCTCGGACTGGTCGTGGGTGACGTAAACCGTCGTATAGCGGTACTCGTCGTGCAGCCTCCGGATTTCGAAGCGCATTTCCTCGCGCAGATTGGCGTCGAGATTGGAGAGCGGCTCGTCGAGCAGAAGGGTTTCCGGCTCGACGACCAGCGCGCGCGCCAGGGCGACGCGCTGCTGCTGGCCGCCCGACAATTCGCCGGGATAACGCTGCGCCAGGATTTCGAGCTTGGTCGTGGCAAGGATCGCGGCGAGCTTTTTCGCAATGGTGTCGCGGTCGAGTTTGCGCAAGCGCAGCCCATAGACGATGTTTTCGGCAACCGTCATGTGCGGCCACAGCGCGTAGCTCTGGAAGATCATCGACATCTTGCGCTGCTCGGGCGGTAGCGTCCGCGCGGACGAGGATACCAGCCGGTCGCCGACATGGATTTCGCCATCGCTGGGCTCGAGGAAGCCGGCGATCAGCCGCAGCGTCGTGGTCTTGCCGCATCCCGAGGGGCCTAGCAGGCAGATCAGCTGCCCGTGGTCGATCCGCAACGAGACATCATCCACGACCGCCAGCGATCCAAATCGCTTGGTCAGGCCACGCAATTCAACGGACGCCAATCACATGCTCCCTGTTCTCTTTTGCGCGCATCCGGCCACGACCAGGTCCACGCCGGCGGCGTCAACCTGATTGCGACGAAAAACCGGTGCCCGATCTTGCGGAATACGCGTGCGGCCTTGCCGGCCGCTTATTTATCGCCAGATCAATATAAGCACGAATGATGGGGTGCCGAAAAGCCTTCAAGGGCCATCACGCGGTCACGCTTTCGCCGAGCCAGTCGATCGCGGCCTCGACGCCGCCTCTGCCGTGGGGAATGCCGAGCGCATGAAGGGCGACCTCGATGACGCCGAGGGTGCCCAGGATCATCGGCGCGTTGACATGCCCCATATGGGCGATCCGGAACGCCTGGCCGGTGAGTTCGCCGATCCCGACCCCGAGTACCAGGCCGCATTTTTCCTTGCAATAACGCTGCAGCGCCACCGGATCGTGGCTCGCCGCCATCACCACGGTCGTGACCGTGTCCGACCGCTCCCGGGCTTCGGCGATGTTGAAGCCGAGCACCTGGCCTTCGGCCCAGATCGCGACCGCGCGGCGCACCGCCTCGGCGAGCAGCCGATGGCGCAGGAACACGTTCGGAAGCCCCTCCTGGTGGATCATGTCGATGGCCTGGCGTAGCGCGAACAACAGATGGATCGGCGCGGTGCCGCCATATTTGCGGTAGTGCTCGGCGCCTTCGCGCTCGGTCCAGTCCCAATAGGGCGTTCTCAGGCCGGCCGTCCTGTGAACCTGCTGCGCACGGTCGTTGACGGCACAGAAGGCGAGGCCGGGCGGTGTCATCAGGCCTTTCTGCGAGCCGGACATGGCGACATCGATGCCCCAGGCGTCCATTTCGAAGGGCATGCAGCCCAGCGACGCCACCGTATCGACCAGGAACAGCGCCGGGTGACCGGTCGATTTGATCGCCTTGCCGATGGCTTCGATGTCGTTGACGGCGCCGGAGGCGGTGTCGATCTGCGCCACGAGGATCGCCTTGATCCGGTGATCCTTGTCCTGCCGCAGCCGGGCTTCGACCTCCGCCGGCCGCACCGCGCGGCGCCAGTCACCCTTGAGCACCTCGACGTCGGCGCCCATCGCCGCCGCGGCATTGCCCCAGCCGACGGCAAAGCGACCGCTTTCCAGCACCAGGACCTTGTCGCCGCGCGACAGGACATTGCTGATCACCGCTTCCCACGCGCCATGGCCGTTGGCGATATAGATGTAGGATTTGCCCCTGGTGGCGAACAGGCGGGAGAGATCGCCGAGCAGGCCTTCCGTCAGCTGCACCATCTCGTCGGAATAGATGTCGAGCGCCGGACGGTGCATCGCCTGCAGCACCGCGTCGGGCATGGTGGTGGGGCCGGGGATCGCCAGGAATTCCCGGCCCGCGCGAACGACCATTTTTGTTATTCCTTTTGGTTTGCCTCTGCGGGAAGGGATGCCGGGGAATGGCGGGAAATTCAAGCCGGATCAGCCGTCATTCCGGGATGGTGCGTTAGCACCAGACCCGGAATCTCGAATTCCGGGTTCGATACTTCGTATCGCCCCGGAATGACGGAGGCTGAATTGCTTGGTCGCGCCGCGCTATTTCGCCAGCGGGTCGACCACCGCATGCCAGATCTGGTCCTTGATCTCGGTGGCGGGCGGCGACGGAATGATGTCGGCCGGCGCCGTCCGTTTTTGACACGCCACCACCAGCCGCAGAATCCACACCTCGCCATCGGTGTAATAGGGATCGCCGCCGCCGTTGCGCCCGGTCAATGTCAACCCGATGCCCGACACCTGGTATTTGGCATCGACCACGCCGGCGGCCTCGAGGTCGGCGGCGAGCAGGTTTCGGTCGGCGTCGACATCGGGCGCGATGTGGTGGGTGATGGCGCCGGTATAGTGGCTGACGCCGACGCCGCGATCGAAGGTGGCGTCGCCCAGCCAGACCGGGCGCTTCTCCTGGCCCTGGTCCAGCACCTTCCAGAACCGCACGTGATGGCGGCGATCGGCGCTTGCTCCGACCGGCTTTTCGAAGGCGAGATCCTCGCGCCGGCCGAGATAGAACAGCGGGCTGACGGGCGCCTCGCGGTAGGGGCGGTCGAGCAGCACGCTGCCGGCGATCTCGATGGAGGACCGCAACGTCACGGGATCGGCGGGATACCAGCCGGCGGCCTGCATGGCGCAGAGCAGGTCGAGCCTGTCGCCGATCAGCCCGACATTGATCGGATCGCCGGGAATGCCCTGCGCCGTCCGCGTCACCATCGGAAGGTCGGCGAGGCCGCGCTGGTGCTCGTGGTGGGTCCACAATGCCGGCAGCGCGACATAGGCGACGATGGTGTAGGCCATGACCACGCCGAGCGCGATCAGCAGGAAGCGCTCCAGCCGCGCATGCGCGTGGTGCGGTTCCAGAGATTCCATGTCGTCATTCGGGTCGGCCACTATGTCGTGCTCTTACGGATTCATCTGCGGGGCAGGCGCAGTTTTGGTTGGGTTGGCCTCGGGGGCAAGATCGTGCAGGCCATATTCTCGTCATTGCCTGCGACAAACGCGAAGCGTTTGCGCAAGGGAGCGAAGCGACGAAGCAATCCATATACGGTCGCGTCTGCTCTGGATTGCTTCGCTGCGCTCGCAATGACGGTTGGACAAAGCTGGCCTGGATCAGATCTTGACCGAACGCCCGTGCAGAGTGACGCCCGCGACCTACCGCCTGGTCTCGCGGCAGCCCGCGGCTTCGGCCTCGTCGACCGAGCAGAACCAGCGCGTGCCCTTTGATATCTTCATCTCGATCTTCGCATACCAGCGGCTTGCGGGCGTGTGATAGATGCATTCGCCGGCGCGATTGACGTTGCCCTTGATGGTGCAGTCGGGCGAGGGCGCCACCGATCCCGAGGCCGACGCCAGCAGGATCGCATGCGCATTCTCCGGCGGCTTGGCGGCGCCGAGGATGGCGGTCTTCTTGTTGCGGACGCGCCAGTCCCACGGCGCGATGAACGCACCCTGCCACATGCCGGCCTTGGCCTCGCGCGCGGCCTTTTCGTCGTCGTCGTAGTCGTGGGAGAACCGCACATAGGCCAGCGCCCATCCGCTCCTCACCAGCCATTTCTGGATGTCCTCGCCGTCGACCTCGCACCGCGCCACGATCCGGCCGCGGCGGTCGGCGGCCGTCTGGCGCACGTGGCAGGTCCAGGTCTTGTTGTCGGCATGCTTGACGAGCTCGTCGCGCGCGGCGACGCCGCAGGTCCAGCGCTCGCCCGAATTGTTGAGGCAGAGCTGGTCCACCGACGGCGCGTCGATCCCGCCGAGGCGAACCCGCGTGTTGCCGATCAGCACGCTGTCGCCCTCGCGGACTTTCGCGGTCCCGGTGATGTCGGCGGCCCGCGCCATGTTCGGCAGCAGAAGCCCCGGCAGCAGCAGAGATGAAATCGCGAACAGGAATTTCAGGCGCATCTCAAAAGACCCGTTCAAAATGGAATCGTCGCACCATGGGTGCGTATTGTGGTGCGGATTGGGCCACGGCGCCAGCACCGGATACGGCAACGCGCTTTCAACTTTGTGCGATGGGCCGTCATTGCGAGGAGCATAAGCGACGAAGCAATCCAGCGGAGCCCAATGGATTGCTTCGCTGGCGCTCGCAATGACGGAAACTACGCCCCCCGCCGCATCGCCTTTCGCGCCAGCGCAAGCCCCATCAGCACGAAGGCCGAGGTGACCTCGGGCCCGCCCACCAAAATGCGGGTCGGGGTCTTCATCTTGTTCCACTCGTAGGCCCTGTAAGGCCCATGACGGCCGCCTTCGCCGATCTGGCGGACGATACAATGCAGCGCCGGCGCAAAGGTTGCGATCTCGGCGCCGAGATGGCCGAGCGCGATCAGCGCCAGCGCCGCGTCGAACACGTTCATCTCGGCCGTGATCAGCTCGTCCTGCACATAGCCGAGCACCTTTTCGCGGATCAGCGCGAACGCCCCCTCAGGGTCGATCGCGGCCCGCGCGGCCGAAGGCAGCGCCATGAAGGCGGCATAACAGCGGCCGAAATAGGCGCAGTAGAGCTCCGGCAGATAATAGATGTGCGAGCGCGGATCGGCGAACGCGCCGCTTGCGGCCAGCCGTTTCTGGAAGGCAAGGATGCCGCGCAGCGTGTCGAGCCGCCGCGGCGTCTCGAGGATCCGCCAGCGGGCGAGGTTGCGGAAACTGACCTCGAGGATATCGAGATTGAGCGTCGGGTCGAGGTCGTTGCCATAGGGCCGTTCGCCCTTCAGGCTGTCGATCCAGGTGACGACGCCGCCCTCGTAGTCGATGTTGTCGTTGAGCGGCACCGTCACCCGGGGCTCGTTGCTGCCGCCGCTGACCTGGTGGCCGGCGTAGAAATCGAGCAGCGGCTGGTCGAGCATCGGGTCTTCAGCGCCCGCCTGCGTGGCGGCCGAGAACGCGCAGGCCGTGGTGTCGCAATCCGGCACGTAGACGCCGAAACCGAGGTTCTGCTTGATCTCGGTGAAGAAGCGCGAAAACCGCGGATGCGGCGGCGGCGCGATCGCGGTGACGACGCTGAAGGCGCGGCCGTCGGGCGCGCGCACCTCCTCGCGGCTCGCCTTGAGGCAGAAATCGACCATCTCGGAAATCGCGCGGCGCGCGGCGGCCGCCTCGCCGGGCGAGGCCAGCCCGGTCTCGACAAAGCTCAACAGCGCCTCGGTGAAGAACGCGTCGTAATAGGCCGAGCGGTGGCGGATCTGCATCGGCTGCCACATCGGCTCGGCGATGCCCTTCCATGCCGGGTTGATCAGGGCGCGCGCCGGCGAACGCGCGATGAAGATCCGCGCCAGGTTGAACAGCAGCGTCGAGTTCTTGTAGCCGCGCGCGTTCAGCCCGGTCAGCGCCATCAGGAATTCGCGGCCGCGCAAATCGGGATCGCCGATCAGGTTGAAGGCGGCGTAGGCCGGCAGGAAGCCGTTTTTGCCGAACGAGCGCAACAGGTGCGCGCCGCAGCGGCGGATCACCCGCTCGATCTCGCTCAAATCCGGTGCCGGCGCCTCGGGACCCCCGCGCGTCGTCGAGCTGACGGCCTTCGGCTCGGGGTGGCGCAGCTCGATCGTATCCAGCAGCGCCGCCACCGGCTGGCCGATCGCGGCCCAGTCCGGCGCCGCGTCGTCGCGGGCGCGCACCAGCGCCTCGCGCAGGCCTTGCAGCGTCGGGGCATCGTTGAGCTCGGAAAGTCCGGTCCGCCGCAGCAGCGGGCGCAGCGCCGGGTTGCCGAGCGCGGCCTTGTAGAATTTGGCGAGATGGGCGTCGCCGCCGGCGCCGTTCAGGAGCAGGGGATCGCAGACCTCATAGAGCGACGGGCCGTCCTTCCGGGCCGTCAGCGCGCGGTAGGCGGCCCCGGCGATCTCATGAAATGCCATCAAGATTTCTTTCGGACCGTTGCGCGCGGTTTGGCCGCACGTCCCCTCCTGGCCGGGCGGAACCCGCGCCCGCGGCCGCCGCCCGTCCTCCCTGGACCTGCATTCGCCAAAAAATGGCATGAAAGCGCAAGAAAACCAAAGAAATAGCACGGCAAATGCCGCAAAAGTCACCGGGAAATGCCGGGTGTGGCCGGAATCACAGCCCGTAACCCCGTTCCGGCGGCAGCTTTCGGGGGCGGTAACCGGGGCTGGTTCCACCCCCTGTCAAGCGACAAATGAGGTTGAAGGCGGGGGCCCCTGCGGGTTAAGGATTTGTTTGTTGCGGTGCCGCAAATTGAGCACAATTGGCGGTCAAACGACCGGCACCCCCGAAAACCCCAGCAGGCATTGGCGCGACTAATCTCGTGCGCCGGGCCTCGGACAGTGATCAGGAATGAGTAACGCGATGGATTTCAGCAAGCTCGGCATTTCCCGTCGTTCGGTCGCCATGGCCACCGCGCTGGTGGGCATGGTGTCGCTGGCGATCGGCGCCCACGCCGCGCTGAACATGCGCGCGCTGGACGCGGCCAAGGCGGTCGCGACCGAAGCGGCCGATGCCGCCGCCCTGCGTCCGTCCCGCATCGCACTCGTGATCGGCAACGGTCATTATCCCGACGCCAACACGCCCTTGACCCAGTCGATCAACGATGCCCGCGCGCTGACCGCGAGCCTGCGCCGCGACGGTTTTGACGTCGACGTGGTGGAAGACGCCACCCGCGACGACATGACCCGCGCCATCGCCCGCCTGAAATCCAAGATCAAGCCGGATTCCGTGGTGATGCTGTTCTTCGGCGGCTACGGCGTCCAGGCCGGCCGCGAGAGCTACATGATCCCGGTCGACGCCACGATCTGGAAGGAAGCCGACGTGCGCCGCGACGGCGTCAGCGTCGAATCCGTGCTCGACGCCATGAAGGATTATGGCGCCTGCGCCAAGCTCGTCGTGCTCGACGCCTCGCGCCGCAACCCCTATGAGCGCCGCTTCCGCACCTTCTCCCACGGGCTGGCGCCGATCGCCGCGCCCGACAACGCCTTGATCCTGACCTCGGCGACGCCGGGCCAGGTGGCCGACGATTCCCATGGCCAGCATTCGGTGCTGGTGAGCGAGCTGCTCAATAATCTGAACGCGCAGGCCGCCGCCGCCGAAGCCGTCTTCAACAAGACCCGCGTCGCGATCTCGCGCGCCTCCGACGGCGCCCAGGTGCCCTCGGTCTCCTCCTCGCTGCTCGAAGACGTCCGCTTCGGCGAACACGCCGGAAGCTGAGGCTAGCGAGCCTCTTCACCAACACTTCCGCCGCCGCCATCAGCGGCGATGTGCTCCCTCTCCCGCTTGCGGGGGTCCGAGGCGAGCGAAGCTCGCTCTCGAGGCTGGGGTGGGGGTGCTTCCGCAAAACGCCGCTGTCCGAGCGGATAGGCTTTTCCCCCACCCGCCACGCTCTGGTCGATGCTTTGCATCGCCAGGAGCGCGTCGACCTCCGCCGCAAGCGGGAGAGGTGAAGTAAGCCCAGCTCCCCTAATTCCCCTCCGCCGCCGCCATCACCGGGCGCACCGGGTCGCCTTCGCGCAGCAGCGCGCCGGCGCGCGCCACCACGATGTCGCCCTCGGTCACGCCCTCGCGGATTTCGACCTGGCCGCCGGACATCAGCCCGATCTCGACCCGCTTGGTCTCGACCCGGGCGCGCCGCACCACCTGCACCACGGTGCCGGCGCTTCCATAAAGTACCGCGGTGAGCGGCACCGACACGCCGCAGCTCTGGCCGGTCTTGATCATCGCGCGGCCTGACGAATTCACCAGAAGCCTGCGGTTGGTGGTGAGGCTGACGAACACCTGGCCGAGCTGGCTGTTGGGCTCCACGGTGGGCGCGACGCGGCGGACCTTGCCGTCGACCTCGCCGACGCCGATGATCTTGACCCGCGCGGTCTGGTTGACCGCGAGTTTGGAGAGATATTCCGTCGGCACCTGGCCGACCAGGTCGAACTCGGTCCGCGCGATGATGGAAAACAGCGCCTCGCCGCGCGGCGAGGCGAGCGCGCCGATCACGGCGGTGGAGCTCGCGATCAGGCCGGCGACCGGCGCCTGGATCTGCACGCTGCCGCCTTCGGGCAACGCGAGCCGGGCGAGATTTTGCCCGGCGGTGACGGTATCGCCCGGCTCCGCCATGATGTCGGCGACCTTCAGGCCCGGCCGCTCCGGGCGGACCATGGTCTCCTCGCGCGGGATGATGATGCCGGAGGCTTCCACAATGGCCGGAAAGCAGAACTTCGCCGCCTTCAGCACCGTGACGGTGACGCCCTTCGGCCCATCCTTCGGCACCTCGAGATCGTCGGCGGCGAGGGTGGGGGAGGCGAGGGCGAGGACGAGCAGGGCGGCGGCGATAGGCGCCGGCAGGTTGGGTGAAGGGTTGCGCGCGGTGACACGGTTCATCGGCATTCCCGTCCGGTTTTCGGGGATATCGATATCAGAAGGCTAGCGCGGGAGCCAAGTGGGCTTCGAAAAGTGGGTATAAGGATATCAAAGCACCGGGCAAGATCGGATAAGAGATTCCGGTTAAGAGGTCGGGCTAAGGCCGCATTGGTGCAAATAAAGCGGACCTAGCGCTAAACAACTTCGGCCCTAACGCGGTTCGAGGGTATGGCTGACGAAGAGAAGATCGGAAGGCCGTGGAACGATGATGAGCTTGATGCCATTGTCGCCGACTACTTTTCTATGTTGAGGGCCGAGTTATCTCGGCAGCCATATGTCAAATCCCACCATAGCGCTGTCCTCATGGAACAAATCGGAAGAACGCATCGATCTGTGGAGTTCAAGCATCAAAATATATCAGCCGTCTTAGAAGAAATGGGATTGCCTTGGATCGTCGGCTACAAACCGAAAAGAAATTATCAAGCGTCGATTTTTGGCGCGATTGATCGATACCTTTCATCGCACGAAGACGTAGTCTACCACCAACTAGCTCCGAAAGTGCTCGCAGTTGCCGATGATGCCAGTACGTTTGTGGCGGCTCCAAGATTGCAGCCACCGTCTGACAGGCCTTGGCAGCTCGAGCGCTTAGTCAGAAAATTCGATCCCGTGGAGCGCGATCTTCGCAACCGATCATTAGGGCGAGCGGGCGAAGAATTTGTGTTGGAGATAGAAAAAAAGAAACTCGAAAAATTCCAGCGGCCTGATCTTTCGAAAAAAATTAGATGGGTGTCGGTGGAGGAGGGTGATGGCGCAGGGTACGATATCCTTTCTTTCGAGCCCGACGGCCGAGAGCGTTTAATAGAAGTAAAAACGACGAATGGCGCAGCTAGAACGCCGTTTTTTCTTTCTGAAAATGAATGCCAAAGAGCTGCAGCATCTGCGGAGTCATGGCGTTTGTATCGCGTACATTCGTTCGCTCAGAACTCCGCGCATCTTTCTAATAGCCCCTCCTCTGAATGAAATGCTCAACTTGCGTCCCGATACTTGGCGCGCGTCGTTTTCTTGATCGCAGCAACCGGTATACTCGCAATTGCCTCCACTTGCGATTTGCTCCCCGGCTCAATCCCCTTTTCAAAGATTTTTCACTTCGCCGCTAACCCAAATCAAAACTATATCGTTCCGCTTCATATGAGGGACGTTTCGCGATCGTTACGGGTCTAGCGTGCGGCATGCGGCGGGCGCGGCAAAAACTCTCTTGGCCTTTCACAGGACAGCGGCGTTGTTCAAATCAATCCACGACCAGTGATTTGCAGATTGAACCGTCCTCCGTTGGCTTGTAATTGGTTGCCTTGTGCATCTTCGCAAAAATGTTCACGTCTCGCCGTGAATAGGCGATCTCGTGAAACACTTCTCCGGCCGCGTTAGTAAAAGAATATTCGCGTGGTTTGGTCCATTCGTTTTCCATGTAACCATCCAATGGCAGCCATCGCAGCATAATCCGCGGTTCGGCCAAACGCAAAAGGCGGAAAAGCGCCGTAGCTGATTTACCTTTCTTTTTGACCTCGTAGTGGACCTGCTGCGCTCGAAGCCTTGGGCGGCTCGCTGGAAATCATCGCGCGACGGGATCGCAGGACGGCGTTTATTTGCCCGACGGGCAAATCAATGACTCTCCTGTCCACCCCCTTCCGCAAAAATATTTTGCTATGCCCGTCGGGCAAATCATCTCTACAAGCTCGCCCCGTCCCGCCTCACATGAGGGGCGTATCGCGATCGTCACGGACGTTGGTGCGGGATGCGGTGGACGCGGCGGCGCTTTTGACGAATGGCGCCAAGGCGGACGGCGAAGTCGTGTGGTCCTGACGCCCCGACGCTGGCGTCAAGTTCTTGAGAAGCGAGCTTCTCAGGGATGACAGTGGCAAGAAAGCCCGGTCACTGGGGAGAGCGCGAAGGAAACCGTTAAAACCATCCGCGTGCGGGAATGCCGGGTGATCCCGGTGCGACCGTGGTGACTAACGCGCGTGCTTTCTACACTACACGCGCGGCTGCGGGTGCAACGGGCACCCGGCATTCCCCACGCCCTCTGTTTTCCTGGGCGCAAGGATTTTGGGCACGCCCCGGGCGCGGTTCGCGTCGCGGGAATGCGCGAAGCCGTGCCTTGACGTCATTGCGAGCGAAGCGAAGCAATCCACGCTTGCTTCTCTGCGGCCCAATGGATTGCTTCGCTTCGCTCGCAATGACGGCTTTTGAGACGTCGTGGCTGTTTGAAAACCTGGATCGGCGGGGCGAGGTGAAGTCAAGCTTCGCGCGACCATCCCTCCTACTTCCTCCGCTGCGCCGTCGTTTCCGCCTTCGCCGCCTCCTCCGCCACCCCGCCTTCCTCGCGCCATCGCAAAATCTCGGCGGCGAGGATCGGGTGGTTAAATCCTTTCAGATGCAGATCATCCAGCGGCCGGCCCTCCACCCAGGGCTCGACCATGCCGTAGACGCGCCGGCTCACCACGATCTGGTTGGCGCCGGCTTCGTCGCACAGCCGTGAGGCGAGGTTGGTGACGCTGCCGATCGCGGCGTATTCGAGCCGCTGCTCGAAACCGATTTGCCCGAGCGTCGCATAGCCGAGCGCAATGCCCATGCCAAAACCCAGAGAGTGCCCGCGGTTGCGCCAGCGCTCGGTCAGGGCGCCGATGGTGTCGCGCATTTCCACCGCCATCTTCACCGCGCGTCTGGTGTGATCGGCAAACTGGATCGGCGCGTTGAACAGGATCATCACGCCGTCGCCGGCATAGCGGTCGAGCGTGCCTTCATACTTGAAGATGAGTTCGCCGAGCGCCGCGTGATATTCGCGCAGCACGTTCATGGCTTCCTCGGGCTCGGTCGCCTCGGTGAACGCCGTAAAACCGCGCAAATCGCAAAACACCACGGTGACCTCGCGGCGGTGGCTGTCGAGCAGCGCATCGTGGCCGTCGGACGACGCGATCAGCTGCGCGACTTGAGGGGCGAGGAAGCGCTCGAGCTTTCTGATGCGCTCGATCTCGGCGAGTTGCTTCTCGACGCGTTCCTCCAGCGACTTGTTCCAGTCCTTCAGCTGCTCGGTCTGCGCCGCGAGCTTGCCGGCCTGCTGCTGCACCGTCGCATGCGCGACCGCGAGTTCGCGGCCCTTCTGGTCAACTTCCGTGAACAGCCGCGCGTTGCGCATCGCCAGCACCGCCTGGTGCGCGAAGGTCCGCATCAGGCCGATGAGATTCGGCGAGAACTCGCCGGTGGCGCGCCGCAGCACCACCAGCGAACCCAATACGCCGGTCTGGTCCCTGAGCGGCACCACCAGCACCGAATGAAAGCCGGCCGTCACCGCGACGTCGCGCAGCAGCGTCTCCGCGGCGTCAGCAAGATCCGCAATCGCGACCGGCTCGCCTTGCTTCGCCGCCTCGCCGAGCACGGTGGCGTCCTCGTCGATCGAAAGATGCTGGCCTTCCGCCGCCTTGTCGATCCCGATCGACTCGGCGAGGTCGAACCGGCGTTTTGTCGCGTCGTAGCCGTAAATCAGCACCGCGTCGGCCTGGGTGATTTCCAGCGCGCGCGCCGCCACCGTCGGCAGCACGGCGTTGAGATCGAGCGAGGAGGCGACCGCGCGGCCGACTTCCTCCAGCACCTTGAGCTCGTTGATCGACTGCGCGAGGTCGCGGGTGCGCGCCTCCACCTTGGTCTCGAGGCCGGCATAGGTTTCCGAAAGCTGGCCGGCCATGCTGTTGAACTGCCCGGCGAGTTCTTCCAGCTCGTCGTTGGTCCGCACCTCGATGCGATGGCTGAAATCGCCTTCGCCGAGCCGGCGCGCGCCGCGCCGCAGCGCCGTGATCGGCACCAGCATGCGGCGAGCGAGGATGGTGCCGGCGGCGATCGCGACCGCAAGGCCGAGCGCGATCAAGAGCGCTGCCCGCGCCAGCTGATCGCGGATCGGCGCCAGCGCCAGCGCCGTCGGCTGCTCGAAGAACACCAACCAGCCGAGCTTCGGCACGGCGTTCGCGACCGTCAGCACCGAACGGCCGTCAAGATCGCGGCCGGTGGCCGGCGCCGCGCCGCCCGCCTTCATCGCGGCGGCGACCTGCGGGGTGCCGGCGAGAGATTTGCCGACGTCGGGTCCCTTGCTCGAACTCGCCAGCACCTCGCCCTGCGGATCGACCACATAGGCGAAGGTCGATTTGCCGACCTGGGCGTCGCCGAGGAAATCGGCGAGGAAACGCAGGTCGATCTCGGCGACGGTGACGCCGGCATTGAAGCCGGAATGCGACACCGAGATCGACATGAAGGGCTGTTGATCCCGGAAGAACGCCGGCGCGTAGCTGACGCTCTTGCCGTTGGTATCGGTGAAGCGGAAGTCGCGGGAGTAATCGGCGTGGCTACCGACCACGATCGCGGTGCGGGAGAGTTTGAGCTGCTCGCGGCCATAGCCGTCGAGCAAAAAGAGCTGCGAGATGCCCGGCACCTGGTTCAACAGCTGGGCGTAATCGGCGCGGTGCTGGTCTGTTGTCACGGCGCTCGCCCGGGTCACCCAGCTGATCTGCCGTTCGAGATCGGCGATCGACTGTTCGATCCGCCGCGCGGTGGCCTCCGCCTTCTCGCCCATGGCGTCGGTAAGCGTAGTCCGGGTGGCGCGGTAGCCGATCCAGGTTTCGGTCGCGCCGTTGACCGCGAGCACGAACACCACGAGGCCGACCAGCGCCGTGACATATTTGGCGAACAGGCCCCCGCGCAGGAACCAGCCTCTGTCCTTGACCGCGATCATCGGCACCCTCGTGCGCGATCCCTGCTTCGGGCGCGCGCGCAATCGTCATCAGCCATGCGCTGTTTAGCACAGATCGAGGGGAAGCTGACGGGGGTCGGGGCGCCGCGAAGGAGGTGGGAGTGAAGTGCGTGGCCGCGATATCACCGGTTGAACAACTGCCGCAGCACGTCGTTCATCGGCTGGCTGTCCTGCTGCGGCGGCGGATCGCCTGGCGGCGGCGCGGTCTGGGCGTCCGGTGGCGGAGATCGGCGGGCGCCGTCGGCAGGCCGCGATCCTGACCGCGGCCCTGGCTGGCTCCCTGATTGAGACCCTGGCTCAATCCCTGCTGCAGCAGCTTGCCCAGGGTTTCGCCGAGCGTGCCGCCGAGCGGATCCGACGGGCCGCCGCCGCTCGAACCGCTGCCGCCCAATCCGCCAAGCCCTCCCAACCCGCCGGGCCCGAACAGGCCCTTGCCCATGTCCTTGAGCTTCGCGTAGGCCGCATCCGGATTGTCCAGCATGCCGGCGATATCCGGATAGATGCGCGGCTCGGCCCACGGCCCGTCGATCACCACGGGGACGCCGAACCCGACCGGATCGGCGGCGCGGCCCTGGCCTTCGGTGGTCATCACGAGCTTCGGCTCGACCCGGAACGCCAGCATCCTGGCGCCGAGGTCGACCGTGCCCGCCCCGGTCATTTTGACCAGCGGGCCGATCAGGTTGAGATCGGTCGTGGTGGCCTGGCCCTTCTCGATGCGGAACGAGGCCGAGAGCTGGGTCAGGTCAGTGGTCTGTTCCCGGCCTTCCTGCCATCCCGACAGCGTGCCCGAGGTCAGCGAGCGGATCATCTGCGCGACGTTGAGGCCCTGGATGGCGCCGTCCTGGAAATTCGCAAACACCGTGCCGCCGAGGTTCGACATGATCGCGCGCTGGCTCGATCCGGAGGAGCGCACCGTGATCTTCGCCTGCATCCTGCCGTCGAGCTTGTCGAAGCCGGCGGCGCTGCGCAACAGCGGCAACGCCCGCACGCCGGCGAGGTCGCTGCGCATCGCGTAAGAGGGGCTGCCGCCGGAGACGTCGATGTCGACTTCGCCATTGGCCTGACCGCCATAGGCGCCGAGATTCGAAATCGCGCATTTGAGAATGCCGCTCGCGAGCGTGGCGTCGATCGCGGCGGGCGCGAAATGCGCACTTCCGATGTTGAGCTGGGCGGCCGAAAGGCGGATCTGGGCGTCGACATAATTCAGCCCGGTCAGGTCGATGGTGGCGTTGCTCCATGATGGCGCGGAAGATTGTGAAGGAGACTGTGAAGGAGATTGCGAGGTGTTTGACGAATCTCGCGGCGCAGCCGGCGCCGTCGCGGCGATGTCGAGCCGCTGGAAGTCGAGATCGAGCTTCACCAGCGGCTTGCTCGCGACGTCGACCGAGGCCCAGCCGTTGAAGGCGCCGTCGCCGATCGTGCCGGAGAGGCCGTTGATCATGACCACCGGGCCGTTGAGCCGGACCTCGGCCTTGCCCGACAGCGGCGCCTGCAACAGGCCGGGCGCGTCGAGGGCAAGCTCGACCGGAACGTTCTGCCGCTCCAGCGGCGGCGCGGGCGCGGTCGCCTTGATGTCGAATTTGAGCGGATGTCCGCTGGCGCGCGCGTTGCCGGTGACACTTATTTTGCGGTCGGCGCCGACAACCGCATTGACGCTGATGCCTTCGATGCGGTTTTCGACGCGGTCGCGCAAATTGGAAAATATCACCGTGCCGTCGCTCACCGTGATGCGCTGGATCGCGGGCGTACCGGCATCGGCCTCGCGCGAGGATGCGGCGGGCCTGGAAGAACTTACTTTGGGCGCCGTGGTGCGCTCGCGCAGCAGCGGCACGTTCAGAACCGGCCGGATGATCGCAAGTTCGGTGATCTCGGGGCGGCCCGACCACACGCTTGCGAGCGTCATGTCAGCCCGGAGGCGACCGACGGTCAGGCGACCTGCGGCGTCGCGGTCGTTTGGCCCCTCGAGCGTGACGTCATTCATCGTGACGTTCAGCGACGGCCACAGGCCGATCCTGGTCGAGCCTGCGATCGTCAGCTTGTACCCGGTCTGGCGCTCGGCCCGGTCCTGGATCGCCGAGGTCAGGAATCCCGAGGGGATTCCGATGATCAGCAGCAGCGCCGCGATAACGATGACGGCGGCGACGGCGGCACTCGCGATTTTCAAGGCTTTCATGTCGATCTTCCAGACCGGATAGCGGCGCCGGGTTTGGTCAGGCCGTTGGCCCGCCGCGGCCTTTTCTTCAAGCTTATCCCGGAGACGGCCCGGAGCCGCCGAAAATAACCGGGGGGTGCTGCAAAGGTATGTGACTTATGACACACTTTCGCGCGGGCGACCTCCCGCGATTGATTTCAGGCGTTTGTTGGAAAGCATTGCAATGAGCAAACAGGCCGAATTTGCGGTTATCCTGAAGATGAATCCGATGTTCGCCGATCTCGGCCCCGACGAATTGCAGCGGATCTCGGCGCTCTGCCAAACCCGGCACCTCGATGCCGGCGAGATGTTGTTTCAGAAGGGCGACCCCGGCGACGCCCTGTTCGGGGTTCGCCGCGGCCAGATCCGGATCGAGACCGGCGCCTCCGACGGCAGCCGGCTGACGCTGAATTTCCTCGGGCCCGGCGATCTCTTCGGCGAGGTCGCGGTGCTCGACGGCCAGAGCCGCACCGCGGACGCGGCCGCCGGCGAGCCGACCGAATTATTCGTGCTGCGGCGAGAGGATTTTTTGAGCTTTCTCGAGCGCGAGCCGCGCGTCGCGGTCAAGCTGATCATGCTGCTGTGCCAGCGCATCCGCTGGATGAGCGAGCGGATGGAGGAATCGGTGCTGCAGCCGCTGCCGGTGCGGCTGGCACGAAGGCTTTGCGCGCTGGCGTCCGATTTCGGCTCCGAGGTTCACATCTCGCAGGAGCAGCTGGGCGTGTTCGTCGGCGCCGCGCGCGAAAGCGTCAACCGCCAGCTGCAGCTGTGGCGCAAGGACGGCATTCTGGACCTGCAGCGCGGCCGCATTCTGTTGCAGAACATGACCAAGCTGACGGCGGTGGCGCGGAACGAGTAGGCGCGGTCGAGGGGGGCCGCTCCGAATCGGGTTGGTGGCCCCTCTCACTCCGCCGCCGGCGAATGCAGGATGCCCGGCGGAGGCTTGTGGTCGGTACCCTGATCCATCTTCGTTGCCTGCTCGGCGTTGCCGCTGGACACCAGCAGTTTCCTGCCAAAGCGCCAGATCAGCGCGCCGATATCGTCCATCATCATGAACATCGCGGGCACGAACACCAGCGACAGGATGGTCGAGAACACGAGGCCGCCGATCACGGCGAGCGCCATCGGCGAACGGAATTCGCCGCCGGCGCCGAATGCCAGCGCCGAGGGCATCATGCCGGCGGCCATGGCGATGGTGGTCATGACGATGGGGCGGGCGCGCTTCATGCCGGCGTCGATGATCGCCTCTTCGCGCGGCCTGCCTTCGCGCATCGATTCGACTGCGAATTCCACCAGCATGATGGCGTTCTTGGTCACGATGCCCATCAGCATCAGGATGCCGATCCACACCGGCGTCGTCAGCTGCTTGCCGGTCACGAGTAGCGCCGCGATCGCGCCGCCGATCGAGAGCGGCAGCGAGAACAGAATGGTGATCGGCTGCAGGAAGGTTCCGAACAACAGCACCAGCACCGCGTAGACCATCATCAGCCCGGCGGTGATGGCGGTGGCAAAGCCTGCCGACAATTCGTTCAGGCTTTCGGCGTCGCCCGACGGATTCACCGTCACGCCCTTGGGCAGGCTCTTCATGACCGGCAGGTCGTAGATCTTCTTGGTGGCGTCGCCGAGCGCGGCGGTGCCGACGAGGTCGGCCGCCACGGTGGCCTGACGTTCCCGGTCATAGCGGTTGATGCTGGTCGGGCCCTGGTCGAGCTTGATGTCGGCGACCACAGACAGCGGTACCCCGCCGCGGCCGCCGCCGAGCGGCACCCGCAACTGGTCGAGAACCTGAAGGTCGCCGCGCGCGCCATCCTCGAGCTGGACGCGAATCGGTACCTGCCGGTCGCCGGCGTCGAATTTGGCGAGCGCCGGGCCGACGTCGCCGATGGTGGCGACGCGAATGGTTTCCGACAGGCTTTCGGTGGAGACGCCGAGCCGTGCGGCCAGATCCGCCCGCGGCTGAATGCGAAGCTCCGGCCGGTCGAGCGAGGTTTCGGAGATCACATTGGCGATCAGCGGAATCCGCTTCATCTGGTTGGCGAGTTCGCTGGCGACGTTGCTGACGATATTGCTGTCGATGCCGGTGACCACCAGCGAGATCGCGCGCAGGCCGTTTTCATCGAGGAACCAGAACCGGATGTCGGGAACGTTTTCGAGTTCCTGGCTGATCGCCAGCTCGAGCTCGCGCTGGGTGATCTTGCGCTCGGTCTTCGGCATGTAGTTGATGATCAGCGCGGCGCGGCGCACCTCGAACGTCCCCGGCGGCACCCGCCCGCCGTCGACGAATACGTTCTTGACCTCCGGCCGCTTGCGCAGCCGCGCAACGATTTCCTCGGTGACCTTCTCGGTATAGGCGAGCTGCGAGCCCGGCGGCAGCTCCATCGCCAGCAGCGAGCGCGCGGTGTCCTGCGCCGGCAGGAAGCCCTGCGGCAGCAGCGTGATGCTCCAGATCGAAGCGGCGAAGATGCCAAATCCGATCAGCACGGTGATGAGATAGTGCTTCACCGACCAGGTCACGAGCCGCGTATAGGTCTGCAGCACGCGCCCCGGCGGGGGGTCGTCATGCGGATGATCCTTGAGGAAGTAGGCGGCGAGCACCGGGGTGACGAAGCGCGCTGCCAGCAGCGAGAAGAACACCTGCACCGAAACCGTGATGCCGAACTGCTTGAAGAATTGCCCGGCGATCCCCGACATGAAGCTAGCGGGTGCGAAGATCGCGATGATGGTGAGCGAGATCGCGATGACGGCGAGGCCAATTTCGTCGGCGGCTTCCAGGGCGGCGCGATAGGGCGACTTGCCCATCCGCATGTGGCGCACGATGTTCTCGATCTCGACGATGGCGTCGTCGACGAGAATGCCGGTCGACAAGGTGATGGCGAGGAAGCTGACGAGGTTCAGCGAGAATCCCAGAATGTCCATCGCCCAGAACGCCGGGAAGATCGACAGCGGCAGCGAGATCGCGGCGATGATGGTGGCCCGGATGTCGCGCAGGAACAACAGCACGATGACGACGGCGAGAATGGCGCCTTCGAACAGGGTCGAGATCGCGGCCTCGTAATTGCCCTTGGTAAATTCCACCGAGGTGTCGATCAATTTGAGATCGACGTCGGGGTGAGAAATTTTCAGCGCATCGATGCGCTTCTGCACGGCGGCGGCGACCACCACGTCGCTGGCGCCCTTGGAGCGCTTGATGCCGAGCGCCACCACCGGTTCGCCGTTGAATCGGGCGAAGGTCCGGCGATCGGCGATGGTGTCGGTGACGGTTCCGAGATCGTCGAGGCGCACTTCGCCGCCGGTCGGCAGGCTGATCATGGTTCCGGCGAGATCGTTGAGGGTTTTGGCGCCGGCCAGCGTTCGGATGGCCTGGTCGTTCTTTCCGATTTCGGCCCGGCCGCCGGCCAGATCGACATTGGTGCCGCGCAGGCGGTGGCTGACATCGACCGCGGTGAGCCCCGCGGCCTGCAGCCGGTCGGGATCGAGCGAGACCAGGATCTCGCGCTCGACACCGCCGATACGCTCGACCTGGGCGACATTGCGCACGCCCTGCAGCGCGCGCTTGACGACGTCGTCGACGAAATAGGACAGCTGCTCGGGCGTCTTGCCGGGCGAGATCGCGGCATAGGTTACGATCGGCAGGCCGATGACGTCGACACGCTGGATCAGCGGCTCGTTGACGTTCTGCGGCAGGTTGGCGCGCACCCGCGTGACGGCGTCCTTGACGTCGTTCAGGGCGCGGTCGGTATTGGTCTCAAGCGCGAACTGGATCGTCGTCAACGACAATCCGTCGGTGATCGACGATGAAATGTGCCGTACACCCTCGACGCCCGATACGCCATCTTCGATGGTCTTGGTGACTTGCGCTTCCAGTTCGGCCGGCGCCGCGCCGAATTGCGAGACCGCAACCGAGATCACGGGGATATCGGCGCTCGGCAGCCGCGTCACCGCGAGCTTGGTAAAGCTGACCCAGCCGAGCACCAGCAGGATGATCGAGAACACGACGGAGGGAAGCGGATTCCGGATCGACCATGCCGAGATATTCAGAGCCATCAGCGTACCCGCGTTCGATCGAGTTCCTCGGCGAACATAGTCTTGATCTGGTCGCCGTCATGCAGCGAAGAGCCAGCGTCGGCCACGACGATTTCGCCGACGTCGAGGCCTTCAAGGATTTCCGTTGACGTGTCGGACACCAGTCCGACCCGAACTTTTCGTGTCTCAACCGTGTTCCCTTTGACCACCTGAACGGTCAGATGGTCAATGGCGGTGCGGGGAATCGCGACCCCGCAGCTGCGCTTGGCGTCGATAGAGGCCTGGGCGAACATGCCGATCTTGAGCGAGGGATTGCCGGCCAGGATAATCCTGACATGGCCAAGCTGGGTGGTGCGATCGATCTGCGGTGAGACCAGTCTGACGCGCCCGACGATATCCGGCCCGTTGTCGCGGCTGATCCGCACCGTCGCGCCGGGATTGAGTTTCATCATGTGGACCGCAGGCACCTCGGCATCGAGGTCGATTTCGTTGTTGACGGCAATCCGGAACATCGGCCCGGCCTGGGGCGAGGCCGGCGCGCCGACAATGGTGTTGACCTGGGTGAGGAGTCCGGCAGCCGGCGCGCGCAGCGAGGTCGGCGAGACGGGTCTTGCGCTGCCACCGGCGGCGGGCGGCGGGGTCAGTCGCGCCAGCTCCTGATTTTCGGTGACCATCTCGCCTTCGCGCACCATCACGTCGGAAACCCTGGATCCCTCCTGATCGACGCCGACCACCGCTTCGCGACGCGGCACGACAAATCCGGTGCCCCGCACGAGGTCGGAGAAGCAGGCATTGGTGGATTTGGTGACGACGACCAGAGCGGTGCCGGGCGTCTCTTTCTCTGCGGGGTGAGAACGGTGCTCAAACCAGTACCAGGCCCCACCCAGGACCACGAAAAAAGCCACCGCCAACGCAGGCTTGAGATATTCGGATAGCGTCATCGAGGGATCAATCCAGACCTAAAGCTTTGAGACCGTCATTCCGGGGCGATGCCATCGGGCCCGGAATGATGGAGTATGACAGACAAAAGCGCCCGCGGGGGCGCGGGACGCACCTGGATTGCAAAACTTTACCCGGCCCCTCCCGTTCACTTGGACGCGGTGGCCTTGTTTTCCATATTCACGACCTGGACGCGGCGGTTCACGTCCGCCAGAGGGTTGGCCGGGTCCTTGAGCTTGGTCTTGCCGTAACCGACGGTCACAAGGTCGGCGCCGGCAATGCCGAATTTGTCGACCAGATAACGCTTGATCGCGTCGGCGCGACGCTCGGAAAGGTCCTGGTTGTAGGCATCTCCGCCGGCGGCGTCGGTATGTCCCGCAACGACGAAGGTCGAGCCCGTCAGGTCGGGATTGGAGAGTGCCCGTCCCAAAGCCTGGACCGAGCGCAGCGACCTCGCGCTGATATCGGCCGAATTGTAGTCGAAGTTGATTTCCAGATCGATCTTCGGCTTGTCCTTGACGATGGTGGCGATTTCTTCGCGCTCGGAGGCCGAGAGCGAGCGCGTCGGCCGGTTACGCAATGTTTGCACGAATTTCCCTTCGGCGGCGGCCGCGGCCGGGTCGGCCTCGGTCTGCGGGCCCATCGACAGGCTTCTGGTCAGGGGCTTTTTGGCCGGCGCCAGCGCCCGCAAGATCTGATCCTCGGTGACATCATCGGCGGCCCTGGCGACACCGATCGAGAGCGCGGCGCCAATCGTCAGAAGCGAAAGGATCGCGGTAACAGTTCTCCTTCCGGAAATTTTCGACATTGCCCGTCCCTCCTGCGCGCCGTTGCGCGGTTCCAGTGGATTTGCCAACCAGCTGCCGGCCGCGGCCAATCCAGGTGCAATACCAATCGTGCAACATAAATCGGCCGCGGCACCTTGCCGTTTTGTCTCCGGCGCCCGCCATGCGGTTCGCCGGGGCGCTCGCCCTTCAACTCAAATTATCGTCAACGCACCCCGTAACCCGCGAACTCCTTGACGATATTCGGATCCATGGCCTTCGCGTTGGCAATGTCCACCTCGCCCTCCGCAACCGCGCCGTTGCGCTGCTTGGCAAGGCCCCGCCCGTACAGCGACGACGTCAACCGCGGGTTGATCTTCAGGGCGGCGTCAAAATCGGCGATCGCGTTCTTGGCCTGCCCGCTCTTCAGGTTGACAAGGCCGCGGCTGTCGAGGGCATCGACAAAGTTCGGGCGTAGCCGGAGCGCCTCATTGCAATCCCTCAACGCCGACTGCAGGTCACCGATCACGGTGCGGGCCCAGCAGCGGTTGTTGTAGGCCTCGACGTCTTTCGGATTGAGCCGTAGCGAATCGTCGAAGTCCTTGATGGCAAGGCTGTAGGCGCCCTTGCTGGCATAAACCTGTCCGCGCCGGTAGAGCGCGCCCGCATCATCGGGATTGTCGGCGAGCCTGGCGGTCAGGCTCTTGATGGTCGGGTCGTCGGCGAGCGATGGTTGCGGCGTCGTCGTCCCGTCATTGCCTGGAGGGTTTTGGGTTGGCGGATTTTGCGCCGGCTTGTCGGGCGGAGGGAGGACAGCCGGTTCGGCCTTCGGCGGCGGCGGGTCCATGCGCGGCGGCGGCGGCGGAGGAGGCGGGGGTTCGGGAAGCTGAGGTTGGGGAAGTGTCGCCATCGGACCGGGCGGCCGTGCGCCTGGAATGAACGAAAAGTCCTCGGCCAGCGATGACGAAATCCAGGGCACCTGTTCACTGCGAGATGCGCGGGTGACGCCGACACGGGTCCGGTTCAGCGTCTCCTCCGCCATCAGGTCGGGAACGCGGATCTCCTTCAGTAGTTCCTGCACGAACAGGCTGTGATCGCCGCCATTGTCGGAGATGACGGAGCTGAGCGCCGCCGAATACATCACCAGCGTACCGTTTGGCGCAACCACGGGCGCGAGACCGGCGGAAAAACTCCGGAACCGACGCTCCCAAGGATTGCGCCTGGAGGCGTCCACCAGGGCGATCTTGACGCCGGCGCCGCGGTTGTTGATTTCGCTCAGCACCGTCTCCAGGCTGAAGCCGTCGCGGCGGACATCCGGCTCGGTCCAAATCTGCGCATCGATCGGAATCAAAAAGCTCTGGCGGTTGGACTGGACGCCCAGGCCGCTGAAGAAGATCAGCGCGACACAGCCGGGCTTGATATGGCCGTAGAGCTTCTCAAAGGCCTTGCGCATTCCGTCGCCGGTCAGATTCTCACCGATCTCGACGGTGAAGCCATCGCGCTTGAGCTCGTCGGCGATGTCGCGGGCGTCGTTGATGGGCTCCTTCAAGGGCGCGTCAGCGTCGGGATATTTCGCGTTGCCAATGACAAGGGCAAACCGGTCGGCGGCCAAGACGGCCGACGGGAAAATCGGCGCGATCGACAAGACCAAAACGACGATCACCGTAAGGCGGATTCTCATCATGCAACGTCAGCCCAGCCAGAAAAGCGCCGATCCCAGCCCGCGCCTCGGCGACCTTACCCCACGAAAATCGCATTATCAAACCGGGCCGGCAAGCGCCGTCAACGGCTTGCGAAAGCCGCAATTGACCGCGACGATTAACCGCGCAGGGCTTGTACGCGGCACCTCTCCGAGCCGGCCGCCACGGCCAGCGCTCGCGGTAGTTGGCGGCGCCGGTGGCAAATGTTGCGGTATATGAAGCGGGCCATCGACGGTGTCATTGCCTCGACACATTGCGGGCGGGCGGCATTTTCATATGCCCGGCATGAACCGTTAGGGGTTTGACCTTTTGACACGGCGGTGGCTTGGTGCGGTCACCAACCGCAGCCAGGTAAAAGTCATCCGATGGAAAACGCCTACGAAATCTATGCGCTCCGCTATGCGACGATGTCGCCGCGCACGCCCAATATGAATTACCTCTTGCCGGATCCGCACGAAACCACCGCGTCAGACCTCGATTACTTCGTCTGGCTGGTGCGGGGCGGTGGCCGCGATATTCTGGTCGATACCGGCTTCAACGCCGTGGAAGCCGGTTTGCGAAACCGCAAACTCACGCTCAACCCCGTGGACGCGCTGGCGCGCTTCGGCGTCAGCGCCGACGCGATCAAGGACGTCGTCGTGACCCATATGCATTACGACCACGCCGGCAATCTCGACCTGTTTCCGGGCGCGCGATTCCACTTGCAGGATCGAGAGATGAGCTACGCTACCGGGCGCTGCATGTGCTTCGGCGCCCTGCGTCATCCATTTTCGGTCGAGCATGTGACGCTGATGGTCCGCCATGTCTACAGCGAGCGCGTCACCTTTCATTCCGGCGACGGCGAGGTCGCTCCCGGCGTCACCGTGCACCGCGTCGGCGGCCATTCCGACGGCCTGCAGGTGGTGCGGGTCGAGACCGCGCGCGGGCCGGTGGTGCTGGCGTCGGATGCCGCGCATTTTTACGGCAACCTGCATCGCCGCAGCCCGTTTCCGATCGTCTTCAACATCGGCGACATGTGCCAGGGCTGGGAAACGGTCGAGCGGCTCGCCGGTCATCCCGATCGCATCATCCCCGGCCACGATCCCCTGGTCACCGCGATCTACCCGCGCGCCAGCGACAAGGTCGATGCCTTTGCCCTGCACAAGGCGCCATCACGTTCGTTCGCGAAATAGGTTCGCGAAATGACAGCGTACAAAACCATCGGCTTCATCGGTCTCGGCGTGATGGGCGAGCCGATCTGCCGCAACCTCCTCAGGAAGAGCGGCGCGCGGGTGATCGCGTTCGATCTCGCAGGCGAGCCGCTGGCGCGGCTGAAGGCGGAAGGCGCAGGCATAGCCGCATCGGTGGCGGCTCTGGTCGGCGAAAGCGAAATCCTGTTCCTGTGCCTCCCCAGTGCCGCGCATGTGCGCGCCGTGTTCGAAGGCGACGGCATTCTGAAAAATATCCGCCAAGGCCAGGTCGTCGTCGACCTCGGAACGTCTTCCGTCGGCCAGACCCGCGATTTCGCCAGGCAGTTGCAGGCAAAGGGCGCATCATGGGCCGATGCGCCGATCGCACGCACCCGTCAGGCCGCGCAGGATGGAACGCTGAGCGTCATGGTCGGCGCGACGGACGAATTGTTCGCCGCGGTCGAGCCGCTGATCCGCTGTTTTGCGACGGACGTGACCAATTGCGGCGGCACCGGCGCCGGGCAGGTGACAAAAATCCTCAACAACATGGTGCTGTTTCAGACCGTCAACGCGCTGTCCGAGGCGGTCGCGGTCGCCAGACGCAACGGCGTCGATCCCGCGCTCCTGCTCGATACGCTGTCGAAGGGTTCGGCCGACAGCTTTGCGCTGCGCAATCACGGCCTCAAGGCGATCGTGCCGGGGAATTTCCCCGAGCGGGCGTTCTCGACCGAATACGCGCTGAAGGACCTGTCCTATGCGCTCGAACTGGCCGCGGATGCGGGGATCAAAATCCGCGGCGCCGAACTGACCGGCAGGATATTGCGGGAAGCGATCGATGCCGGTTCGGGCGGGGCGTATTTCCCGGTGATAGCGAAACATCTCGATGGAGCGCAGCCAACCATGATCAAACGATTTCCCGGCCTGACGCCCACACGCAGCCGCGCGGTCGTTCACGACGACCTCGTGTTCACGGTGGCGGTCGCGCCCGATCCGGTCACATCTTCGATGTACGAACAGAGCACGAAAGCGCTTGCGCGCATCGACGAAAGCCTTGCGCTGTGCGGGACCGACAAGAGCAAGATCCTTTCGGCGATCGTCTACATCACCGACATGGCGCGGAAGGCCGAGATGAATCGCGCCTGGGACGAATGGGTCGACAGGAAAAATCCACCGATGCGGGCCTGCATCGGCGTCGATCTCGAGCCGCCGCACATCGTGGAGATCGTGGTGACGGCGGCGAAGTGAGGGGTTGCGTCATTCCGGGCCTGCGCCAAGTGGCGCATCCCGGAAATGACGCTGTTGGGACAATCGGCATTCAATAGGCTTCCGCCTCGCTCCCGTCTTTGCTGGTCTGCACGAGATCAAGGCTGCACTCGATCTTGCCGAGCATCCGCGCGAAATCCTTTTGTTCCTTCGCGCTGAGGCAAGACATGATCTGCTGCTCCTTGCGCAGAAGGCGCGGAATCAGCTTCTCGTACAGGGCTCTTCCCTTCCGCGTCATGCGCAGCGCGAACTCGCGGCGGTCGTCCTTGTTCTCGACCCGTTCAACCAGTTGCCGCCTCATCAGCGCGGTGACTGCGCGGCTGATGGTGGATTTGTGGGTCCGCGTGCAATGCGCAATGTATTGCGCGCTGCACGCTTCGTTGCGGAAGCCCAGCGTCGCCAGCACCCGCCATTCCGGGACATCCAGCCCGTAGCGCTCCTGATACTCGCCGGACAGCGCGGCGGAGACCTCGGCCGCCAGCCGGTTCAGGCGGAACGGCACAAATTTGAACAGGTCGAGTCTGGCCAAAAAGCCCTCCGACGGGAGTTGACGCGGAAGCGCGCCGGTTGTTTAAGATAGTTGCAAGTGCGACTAATTGGCAAGGCCGCTATCCCTTTACCAGAGCAACGCGAGCATGGCGCAATCCGGGTTTCAGTCAAAAGCCCAGTTCGGTTATCGTCGCCACGCCGATCAGGACCGGACCGGCGGCAGCATTTCCGAATATCCGGTCGTGGTAGTCGGCGCCGGGCCGGTCGGGCTGTCGCTCGCGATCGACCTGGCGCAGCGTGGCCAGGGCGTCGTGCTGCTCGACGATGCCGACCGGATCGGCGAGGGCTCGCGCGCGATCTGTTTCTCGAAGCGCTCGCTTGAGTTCTGGGACCGGCTCGGCATCGGCCAGCGGATGGTCGACAAAGGCGTGGTGTGGAGCGTCGGCAAGATCTTTCACGGCGCCTCGCAGCTTTATCAGTTCGACCTGTTGCCGGAGCAGGGCCACAAGCGGCCCGCCTTCATCAATCTCCAGCAATTCCATGCCGAGGCCTATCTGGTGGATCGCGTGCAGGAACTTTCAGCGATCGACCTGCGCTGGCGCAACAAGGTGATCGGGCTGGAACAGCGCAACGACCAGGCGATCCTGACGGTCGAGACGCCGGACGGGCCCTACCGGATCGGCGCGAATTATGTGGTGGCCTGCGACGGCGCGAGGTCGTCGCTGCGGCAAATGGTGGGCGCGGAATTCGCTGGCAAGGTGTTCGAGGATCAGTTCCTGATCGCCGACGTCAGGATGGCCGCGGAATTTCCAACTGAACGCTGGTTCTGGTTCGATCCGCCGTTCCATGCCGGGCGATCGGCGTTGCTGCACAGGCAACCGGACGACATCTGGCGCATCGACCTGCAGCTCAATCCGGATGCGGATCCGGTAGCCGAGAAACTTCCTGAGAATGTGCGGCCACGGATCGCGCGCATGCTCGGGCACGACAAGTTCGATTTCGAGTGGATTTCGCTCTACAAGTTCCAGTGCCGCCGGATGGACAAATTCATCCACGGCCGCGTGATCTTTGCCGGCGACGCCGCCCATCAGGTCTCGCCGTTCGGGGCGCGGGGAGCCAATTCGGGCCTGGAGGATGCGGAGAACCTCGCCTGGAAACTCGATCGCGTGCTGCGGAAGCTCTCGCCGGAAGCCTTGCTCGAAAGCTATCACATCGAGCGCAGTGCCGCGGCGGACGAGAACATCCGGGAATCGACGCGATCGACCGATTTCATGGCGCCCGCCACGCGCCAGGAGGCGCGGTTGCGAAAGGCGGTGCTGTCGCTCGCCAGGGAAACCGAATTCGGCAAGCGCATGGTCAATGGCGGAAGGCTCTCGGTTCCCTCGATCTACAATTCACCGCTTTCGACCGCCGATCGCGACGCCTGGCGCGGTGGCCCGCGGCCCGGCGCTTCCATGCTCGATGCGCCGGTCACCGCACCGGCAGGCGAGCCTGCATACCTCACCGACGCCTTCATCAAATGCGGAACCCGGTTCACCCTGCTTGAGTTTGGTAATGGCGCCGCGGTCGATGCTCCCGATGGTGTCGGCGTCATCGGTATCGGCGGCAAAGGTGGCTTTTCCGATCCCGCGGGGCTCGCTTCCGCACGCTACGATGCCGAGCCCGGCACGGCCTATCTGTTGCGTCCCGACGGCTATGTCGCCGCGCGCTTTCGTCACCCCACGCGAGCCGCGCTCGACGCGGCGCTGGCGCGCGCCGCAGGAAACCACTGAGGTCCCGATGGCATTGTCTACCCGCTCGAATTTCGAAAAACCGGACGACGCGTTTCGCGCCATCGTGGAAGCCCATCGCGGCTTGAGCGACGGGCAGAGCGCCGATCTCGATGCGGCGCTGGTTCTCATCCTCGCCAATCATATCGGCGATATCGACGTGCTGCGCGAGGCGCTCGCGCTGGCGCACCGGCGGATGGTGGAAGCCGATCAGCAGCAACAGCAACAGCAGTGACAGAAGCAGTAACGCAAAGGGAATGGAATTGATGGCCAAGGGTTTCGCATCCACGACAGATATGGCCGAGAAGAAGATCACCTTCTCCGAGATCGGCACCGATCTCTATGCCTTCACCGCGGAGGGTGATCCCAATTCGGCAGTCATCGTCGGCGACGACGGCTGCATCGTATTCGACGCGCAGGCGACGCCGGCGATGGCCAATAAAGTGATCGAGCGGGTACGCACCGTCACTGACAAGCCGATCAAATATGTGGTGCTGTCGCATTATCACGCGGTGCGGGTGCTTGGCGCATCGGCCTATCACGCGCAAGCAGTGATCGCGTCGCAGGAAACCTACCGGCTGATCGAGGAGCGCGGCCAGCAGGACTGGGATTCCGAATATGGCCGGTTTCCCCGCCTGTTTCAGGATGCGCAAAGCATCCCCGGCCTGACCTGGCCGACGCTGACCTTCGAAGGCGACATGTCGATCTATCTGGGGAAGCGCGAGGTGCGCTTGATGCAGCTCGGCGCCGGACATACCTCCGGCGATATCGTGGCCTGGGTGCCGGATGCGGAAGTGATGCTTTCAGGCGACCTGATCGAATACCATTCGGCCTGTTACTGCGGCGACGCGCATTTGCGCGAATGGCCGGCGACGCTGAACGAAATTCGCGCCTTCAATCCCAAGGCGATTGCGCCGGGACGCGGCGATGCGCTCAAGGGTTTGTCGACGGGGCGCGAGGCGATCGCGATGACGCGGGATTTCGTCACCACGCTTTATGGCGCGGCGGAAGCCGCGGTCGCCAGGGGCCGAAGTCTGAAGGAAACCATGGCAGCCGCCCGCGAAGTGATGGACCCGAAATTTCAGGACTTTGCGATCTACGAGCACTGCCTGCCGTTCAACGTCTCGCGGGCCTTCGATGAAGCATCCGGTATCGACGACCCCGTGATCTGGACCGACAAGCGCGACCGGGAAATGTGGGCGGCCTTGCAAGGAGGATGACATGAACATCAATACCTCACCTGACGTGATCGGCCGCGGCTCCGTCAATATCACGCCGGGCTATATGTCCGGCTTCGGCAACAGCTTTGAGACCGAGGCGCTGCCTGGCGCGCTGCCGATCGGGCGCAACTCCCCGCAACGCTGCGCCTACGGGCTTTACGCCGAACAGCTGTCCGGTTCGCCCTTCACGGCGCCGCGCGGCAGCAATGAACGCTCCTGGCTCTACCGGATCCGGCCCTCGGTCAAACATTCCGGCCGCTTCGCCAGGGTCGATGCCGGGCTGTGGCGCACCGCGCCATGCCACGAGCAGGAGATTTCGGTCGAACAGTTGCGCTGGGATCCGACGCCGATTCCGAAAGCCGAGATGACCTTCCTGCAGGGCGTGCAGACCATGACCACGGCGGGAGACGCCAATACGCAAGCAGGCATGGCGGCGCATGTCTTTCTGATCACCAAATCGATGGTCGACCAGCATTTCTACAATGCCGACGGCGAGATGCTGTTCGTGCCGCAGCAGGGAGACTTGCGTTTCGTGACCGAATTCGGCCGGATCGACGCCGGACCCGGCGAGATCGTGGTGATCCCGCGCGGCGTGAAATTCCGTGTCGAGATCGTGAGCGGGCCCGCGCGCGGTTACCTCTGCGAAAATTACGGCGGCGCCTTCACGTTGCCGGAGCGCGGCCCGATCGGCGCCAATTGTCTCGCCAACGCGCGCGATTTCCTGACGCCGGTTGCGGCCTATGAAGACAAGGACACGCCGACCGAGTTGTTCGTGAAATGGGGCGGCTCGCTGTTTGTAACCAGGCTGCCGCATTCGCCGATCGACGTGGTGGCGTGGCACGGCAATTACGCGCCGTACAAGTATGATTTGCGGGCCTTCTCGCCGGTCGGTGCGATCGGCTTCGACCACCCGGATCCCTCGATCTTCACCGTGCTGACCTCGCCGTCGGAGACCGCCGGCACCGCGAACATCGATTTTGTGATTTTCCCGGAGCGCTGGATGGTGGCGGAAAACACTTTCCGTCCGCCCTGGTATCACATGAACATCATGTCGGAATTCATGGGGCTGATCTACGGCGTTTATGATGCGAAGCCGCAGGGCTTCACGCCCGGAGGCATCAGCCTGCACAACATGATGTTGCCGCATGGTCCCGACCGCGAAGCGTTCGATCACGCCAGCAACACCGAATTGAAGCCGGTCAAGCTGACTGGCACCATGGCCTTCATGTTCGAGACGCGATTTCCGCAACGCCTCACCACGCATGCGGCAAAATCCCCGACGCTGCAGGACGATTATGCCGATTGCTGGAAGGGGCTGGAGAAGCGGTTCGACCCGAACAAGCCTTGAGGCTCCCGGCGCGCTACTCTTTCACCGTCATTCCGGGTTCATCGCTGCGCGATGCCCCGGCATGACGAAAAATGAACAGGACCGAAGCTAGTGCCCCATCCCAACGATCCCGCCCTTCGCTCCTTCATTCCAGTCGATGCCGCGTCGGATTTCCCGATCCAGAACCTGCCGTACGGCGTGTTCTCGACGGAGGCGTTGTCTGCGCCGCGCGTCGGCGTCGCGATCGGCGGCTATGTGCTCGATCTCTGGGAGCTTGAACAGGCTTGCCGACTGGATGCCGGCGACCTCGGCGCCTTTGCCGGCCCGACGCTTAATACCTTCATGGCGCTCGGACCGAAGGTGTGGTCGCGAACGCGCGCGCAAATCAGCGAGCTGCTGCGTCACGACAACCCCGAACTTCGCGATAACTCGTTCTTGCGTGAACGTGCGCTGGTGCCGATGGGCAAGGTGAGGCTGCATCTGCCGATCGCGGTCGCCGGCTACACCGATTTTTACTCGTCGAAGGAGCACGCCACCAATGTCGGCGTCATGTTCCGCGGCAAGGACAATGCGTTGCAGCCGAATTGGCTGCATATGCCGATCGGCTACAACGGACGGGCGTCGACGGTCGTGGTCTCCGGCACGAAAGTGCGCCGGCCGCGCGGCCAGTTGAAGCCACCGAACGCGGATCTTCCGGGTTTCGGTCCCTGCAAGCGGCTCGATTTTGAACTCGAAATGGCCGCCGTGGTCGGGCAGCCGTCGCCGATGGGCGAGATGCTGACCGAAGCACAGGCGGAAGCGATGATCTTCGGCTTCGTGCTGTTGAACGACTGGAGTGCGCGCGACATCCAGCAGTGGGAATACGTGCCGCTCGGACCGTTCCAGGGCAAGGCGTTTGCGACCTCGATCAGCCCGTGGGTCGTCACCCGCGAGGCGCTGGAGCCGTTCCGGCTCCACGGCCCGCGGCAGGATCCGGCGCCGCTGCCCTATTTGCGGCAGACACGGCCAAACAATTACGACCTTGAGCTCGAAGTCGGATTGCGCGCGGCTTCCATGAATGAGGCGAGGAATATCTGTCACACCAATTTCAAATACATGTACTGGTCGTCGGTGCAGCAGCTGGTGCATCACGCGTCCTCCGGTTGCGCCATGAATGTCGGCGATCTCCTCGGGAGCGGCACTATCTCTGGCCCGGAGAAGAGCCAGCGCGGCAGCCTGCTTGAAATCTCCTGGAACGGCACCGAGCCGATCGAGCTCGCAGGCGGTATCACCAGAACGTTTCTCGAAGACGGCGATTCGCTGGTCATGCGCGGCTGGTGCCAGGGCGATGGCTACCGGGTCGGCTTCGGCGAAGTCGAGGGCACGATTCTGCCGGCGGAGTGATCCCCGTCATTGCGAGCGTAAGCGAAGCAATCCACCGAGCCGCTAAGAAAGCGTGGATTGCTTCGGTCGCTTACGCTCCTCGCAATGACGGCTGGTGGGGTTCACCGTTCTTCCGGCGGAATATCCCGGATCCGCGCCGAGTGCGCGGCAACCTCGTCGAGGTTGTATTTGAGATGCACGCGCTTGTCCGACGGTGGCTGCTTCGTAATGCACGCGCCCGGCCGCCATTCTCTTGCGGGCCTGATCGGCCGCGGGGCAAATCCGCCGCCGCAGTTCGGGCACACATTGCCAAGTTTGCTTTCGACGCAATCTGCGCAGAAGGTGCATTCATAGCTGCAGATGCGCGCTTCCACCGCATTGGGCGGAAGATCCCTGTCGCAGTATTCGCAGTTCGGCCGGAGTTGCAGCGCCATGGTCGTTGCGTCCCCCTGAAAAGCGGGAAGAGGGCACGATCATCGCAAATCGACCGCCTCATTCGAATGGCGAATATCCCTCGATTTCGGACACGCGCCGCACCGCCATGGCAGGGTCAAAGCGGAAAGCGCGTCCTTGCCTGGATCTCCCCCCTGACGAAAAGAGGCATCT
Source organism: uncultured Alphaproteobacteria bacterium (assembly GCA_963742085.1). GTDB lineage: Bacteria > Pseudomonadota > Alphaproteobacteria > Rhizobiales > Xanthobacteraceae > Bradyrhizobium. The sequence continues at coordinate 98,606 of CAVUKM010000017.1, forward strand.
ACTTATTGTTCCCCTGCCACTCCGTCGTGAGGCTTGCGATATCGGTTGCCACGGTCTCGCGGATCGCCGACGGGGTTCGCGAAAAGCGCGGCGCCGGCGCGGGCTGGGTGACGCCGTGGCGATTGACGAAAATATTTCGTGCCGCCATGTGCGGATGCTGAGGCGCTTCCGCCATGGTCAGCACCGGCGCGAAGCAGACGTCGGTTGCTTCCATGATCTTGCACCATTCGTCGCGGGTCTTGGTCTTGAACACACTGGCCAGCTTCCGCCGGAGCGTGGGCCAGGCGGTGCGGTCCATCTGCGCGTCGAAGGCCTCGTCGGAGAGACCGGCCAGTTGCCGCAACAACGCGTAGAACTGCGGCTCGATCGACCCGATCGAAATGAATTTGCCGCACGCGCACTCATAGACGCCGTAGAAATGCGCGCCGCCGTCGAGGAAGTTGCTCTCGCGCCCTTCGGTCCAGCGGCCCATCGCCGTCAGGTCGAAGAACATCGACATCAGCGAGGCCGCGCCATCGCACATCGCCGCATCCACCACCTGTCCCCGGCCGGATCTCTTCGCCTCCAGGAGTGCGGCGAGCACGCCAACTACAAGATAGAGCGCGCCACCGCCGAAATCGCCGACCAGGTTGAGCGGCGGGACCGGCTTTTCGGCAGGTCCGATTGCGGCCAGCGCGCCGGTCACCGAGATGTAATTGATGTCGTGGCCGGCGGCTAACGCCAGCGGGCCTTCCTGGCCCCAACCGGTCATGCGGCCATAGACGAGACGGGGGTTTCGCGCCTGAACGACGTCGGGGCCGAGCCCGAGCCGCTCCATTACCCCCGGCCGGAAGCCCTCGATCAATGCGTCGGCATTCGCGAGCAGATCGAGCACCTGCGCAATCGCCGCGTTGCTCTTCAAATCGAGCTCGACGACCTTGCGGCCGCGGCCCGCCACCGATTTCAGGTTCTTCCGCGCGCCGACGCGATCGAGCGTGACCACCTCTGCGCCCATGTCCGCGAGCAACATGCAGGCGAACGGGCCCGGGCCTATTCCGGCAAATTCGACGATGCGGAAACCGGCCAGCGGGCCGGAGGCGCGGGTCGATGATTGTGGCTCTGATTTTTCGAGCACGTTGCTATTCCCTGAACGTTTCCAGACAAAATTGTCTCGCCTTGGGCGGGATGTAGCAAGAACCATTTTGCGGAGAATATGACCAAAAACAAAGCGGCGCGCCCTACTCGCGCGCCGCTTGCAAGGACGTTGTGATTAGCCGCTGTCAGCCCGCGGCGGTCACCGCGCGCTGGGCCATCACCTTGATCAGGTTGGCGCGATAATCCGCCGAGCCGTGGATATCGCTCAGCAATCCGCTCGCGGAAATCTTGACGCTGTCGAGCGCGCCCGCCGACCAGTTCGCCTTCAGCGCCGCCTCGATGGCCGGCACCCGCATGACGCCGCTGGAGGATGCGCCGGTGGCGGCGACGCGGACGTCGCCGGATTTGGTCCTGGCGACGAACACCCCGGTCAGCGCGAAACGCGAGGCGGGATGCGGAAACTTGGCATACCCCGCCTTGGCCGGAATCGGGAACGATACCGCGGTGATGATCTCGCCGTCGGCGAGTGCGGTTGCGAACAGGCCCTTGAAGAAGTCATCGGCCGCGATCGAACGCTTGTTGGTCTTGATCGTGGCGCCGAGCGCGAGCACCGCCGCGGGATAATCCGCGGCCGGATCGTTGTTGGCGATCGAGCCGCCGATCGTGCCGCGGTGACGCACGGCCGGGTCGCCGATCAAAGAGGCGAGATAGGCAAGCGCGGGTATCGCCTTCTGCGCGGCTCCGCCGCTAGCCACATCGTAGTGCGGCGTCGCGGCCTTGACGGTCAGCGTATCGGCCGAGGCCTCGACGCCGACCATGTCCTTGATCCCGGCAAGATCGATCACGTCGGACGGCCCGGCCAGGCGTTGCTTCATCACGGGGATGAGGGTGTGACCGCCGGCGAGATATTTCGGCTCCTTGCCCTTTGCGAACAGCGCCGTGGCCTCGTCGATGCTGGAGGGGCGATGATAAGTTGTCTCGTACATGGTTCACTCCCGAGTTTTCCATTTCTTGTCGCGTTTTTTTCACGCGAACCGGATGCCACTTCGCTTGAAAGCATTGCTGGAGCGAGATGACTTTTCCTCGAATCGTCATCTCGCTCTGTCTTTTTGTTGGAGCATGATCTTTTCGGAAAACCGGTACCCACTTTTCCGGATCATGCTCTAGGCGGCGTTGCCGTGGATCGCATGCCACACCCGGTCGGGTGTCGCCGGCATCTCGAGCTTGTTGCTGCCGATCGCGTCGGTGATGGCATTGATGACGGCGGCGGATGCGCCGATCGCGCCGGCCTCGCCGCAGCCCTTGACGCCCAACGGATTGCCCGGGCACAGCGTCGTGGTGTGGCTCAGTTTGAACGACGGCAGATCGTCGGCGCGCGGCATGGTGTAATCCATGAACGACGCGGTCACGAGCTGGCCCGAACCGTCATAGACCGCGCCTTCCAGCAGGGCCTGGCCTATGCCTTGCGCCAGACCGCCATGGACCTGGCCCTCGACAATCATCGGATTGATCAGCCGGCCGAAATCATCGGCCGCGACGAAATTGACGAAGGAGGTCTTGCCGGTGCCGGGATCGACCTCGAGCTCGCAGATATAGGCGCCCGCCGGGAACGTGAAGTTGGTGGGATCGTAGAACGCGGTTTCCTTCAGGCCGGGCTCCATGCCGTCGGGCAGATTGTGCGCCGTATAGGCGGCGAGCGCCACCATCGGCAGCGCGATCGACTTGTCGGTGCCGGTGACCTTGAACTCGCCGTTTTCGATGACGATGTCGCCCTCGGACGCCTCGAGCAGATGCGCCGCGATCTTCTTGCCCTTGGCTTCGACCTTCTCCATTGCCTTGACGATCGCCGTGCCGCCGACCGCGAGCGAGCGCGAGCCATAGGTGCCCATGCCGAACTGCACCTTGTCGGTGTCGCCGTGGACGATCTGCACCTGGCTGATCGGAACGCCCAGACGCTCGGAAACGAGCTGCGCGAACGTGGTCTCATGGCCCTGGCCGTGGCTGTGCGAGCCGGTGAGAACCTCGATGGTGCCGACCGGATTGACGCGCACCTCCGCGGATTCCCACAGGCCGACGCCGGCGCCCAGGCTGCCGACCGCCTTGGACGGCGCGATGCCGCAGGCCTCGATGTAACAGGACAGACCGATGCCGCGCAGCTTGCCTTCGGATTTGGCTTTCGCCTTGCGCGCGGGGAAACCGGCGTAATCGATCGCCTTCATCGCCGCGTCCAGCGAGGCGCCGAAGTCGCCGATGTCATAGGCCATGATCACCGGGGTCTGATGTGGAAATTGCGTGATGAAATTCTTGCGACGCAATTCCGCGGGGTCGACCTTCAGTTGCCGCGCCGCGGTTTCCATCATGCGTTCGAGCAGAAAACTTGCCTCGGGGCGGCCGGCGCCGCGATAGGCATCGACCGGCACGGTATTGGTATAGACCGTGATCACCTCCGCGTGGATCGCTGGAATATTGTACTGGCCCGACAGCAGCGTCGCATAGAGATAGGTCGGCACCGCCGAGGAGAACAGCGACATATAGGCACCGAGATTGGCATGGGTTTTCACCCGCAGGCCCAGAATCTTGTTGTCCTTGTCGAACGCCATCTCGGCCTTCGAGATATGGTCGCGGCCGTGGGCGTCGGTGAGAAAGGCCTCGGAGCGATCGCCGGTCCACTTCACCGGGCGTCCCACCTTTTTGGAGGCCCATAGCGCCACCATCTCTTCCGGATAGATGTAGATTTTCGAGCCGAAGCCGCCGCCGACGTCAGGGGCGATTACCCGCAGCTTGTGCTCCTGCGCGATGTTGTAGAATGCCGACAGCACGAGGCGCGCGACATGCGGATTTTGCGACGTCGTGTAGAGCGTGAAATGTTCTTCGGCTGCATTGTACTCCGCGATCGCCGCGCGCGGCTCCATCGCGTTCGGCACCAGACGGTTATTGGCGAGTTCCAGCGAAACCACATTGGCCGCCTTGCTGAAAGCGTCCTTGACGGCGGCCTCGTCGCCGATGACCCAGTCGTAGATCACGTTGCCCGGCGCCTCCGGGTGAAGCTGCGGCGCGCCCGGTTTGATCGCCGCGCGAATGTCGGCGGCGGCCGGAAGTTCTTCGTAATCGACGACCACGGCTTCGGCGGCGTCCTTGGCCTGGTTCTTGGTCTCGGCGATCACGACCGCGACGGCCTGACCCACGAAGCGCACCGTCTCCGGCGCCATCGCCGGCCACGCGCCCATCTTCATCGGCGTGCCGTCCTTGGACGTAATTGCCCAGCCGCAAATGAGATTGCCGACCTTGTCATCGACGATCTGCTTTCCCGTCAACACGCCGACAACGCCCGGCATCTTCAGCGCCGCCGAGGAGTTGATGCTCTTGACCCTGGCGTGGGCGTGCGGGCTGCGGATGAATTGGGCATGGGTCATGCCCTGCACCTTGATGTCGTCGACATAGCGACCCTTGCCGGTGATGAAACGCCGGTCTTCCTTGCGCACCACGCTGGCGCCAATACCTTCAACACCCATTGTATCTCTCCCTGTCGGACCGCATGACCTGCGTAAAATTCGAAAAGACGCGGGTCGCAGCCGGTTTTTGTATTTCGAAAGTCTTGGGCTTCTAAAGTCCTGGGCTTCTAAGTCCTGGGCTTCGAAGGCCCGGGATCGGCTGACTATTCCGCTGCTTGCGAAACCTTCATGCGGCCGGCGGCGTCCAGCACCGATTTGACGATGTTGTGGTAACCGGTGCAGCGGCAGATATTGCCTTCCAGTTCGTGCCGGACGGTTTCCTCATCGAGCTTGCCACCGTGCCGATGGACGATATCGATCGCCGACATGATCATGCCCGGCGTGCAGTAGCCGCACTGCAGACCGTGATTGTCGCGGAACGCGGCCTGCATCGGGTGCAGTTCGTCTCCCTTCGAGATACCTTCGATGGTGGTGATATTGGCGCCGTTGGCTTGTCCGACCAGCACCGTGCAGGATTTGACCGCCCGTCCGTCGATATGCACGACACAGGCGCCGCACTGGCTGGTGTCGCAGCCGACATGGGTGCCGGTCAAATTCAGATGATCGCGCAAGAGCTGGACAAGAAGTGTTCGGTCTTCGACATCGGCCGAGACGGCCTTGCCGTTCACTGTCAATTTGACTGTAGACACGCGCGTTACCTCCCGGATGTTTCTATTTGTTTCGATTAGAGGCACCGGGGCGGGACTTTGCAACTAGGAATTTCGTCGCGGAAGCATCATGTTTGCCATCAGGAAAGCCTCATTTGGGTTTCGGGCTTCGGCGCCGGTCCGGCAAACGGCGGGGCTCCCGCCAATGGGATCGCAAGGAAATGCTGCCGTGATTGACAAGCCGGCCGTCGGCGCCAAGGCCGTCCGGGTCATCATGGAGCACACCAGCAAGCAGGGCGAACCGCGTATCCCCAGGGCCTGCACCTATCCACTTACCGCCGCCGGGTGCGTGAAGAGCATTTACGCCAACCTCGTTGTGGTCGACGTGACGCCTCGGGGGCTGGTTGTGATCGAGATGAACGCGGGAATGACGCTCGAGAAGCTGCAGGCGTTGAGCGGGCCCAGGCTGCAACCGGCCCCGGACGGGCAAATGTTGGCGCCGCCCGGGACCCAAGAGGCCCGGGCCACCTGGAGCATGATCCGGAAAAGTGGATACCGGTTTTCCGAAAAGATCATGGTCAAACAAAAAGATAGAGCGAGTGAGGATTCAACGAAAGGTCATCTCGCTCTAGGCCGCCCTTGCGTTAACAAATGCGTTCCTCGGGGCGAGGATCGGCAGGCGAATTTACGACCCTTTATCCATTCTACTCTAGGTTTCCGGGCAAGGCGGCGGGGGCTGGCGTTCCCGGTTCTGCCGGTTTTTGGGAAGGACGGGGGGTCGAAGTGGGGTTGTTGAAGCGCGTCTGGCCGAAATCGATATCGTTGAAGCTCCCGACCGTGCGATTTCGCGGAAAAATCATGCTTGGCTATACGCTCGTGCTGGCCATCACGGCGGTCAGCATGGGCTTTGCCTATATGGGATTTGAGCGCATCTCCGCGGGTGTCAAGGCCTACCGAAACAGCGTGTCGGAATCCGATACGGCCCAGCATATCGACCGCGAGCTGATCTCGTACCGGGCGCTGGCGCGATATTACGCGGTGACCGGAAAGGAAGACGACGCCAAGGCCGCGCTTGCGGCCGAAGCCAGTCTGAAGGATGCCATCGATCAAACGATGAGGACCACCACGAACCCGGCACGCATCAACCAGATCACGCGTCTTGCCAGGGAATTTCGTACGTTCACGAAGATTTTTGCCGATGTCGTCAAGGTCAAGCGCGACACCGAGCTTGTGACGCAGAACCAGCTCACGCGCAGCGGCAATTTGCTGCGTTACAAGCTCGACGACTTCCCCAGCAACGTCGAGGACGACGCGGAGCTCGCGGCGGTCACGCTCGGTGCGAAAAAGGTGGCGACGCAATTTCAGAGCGCGATGGCGCTCGCCAGCACCTTCGTCGTCAATTCCGACCAGTCGGTCGCCGCCAGCGCGATGGCACGTCTGAAGTTCGTCGAGACTGCGCTGCAGGCGATTCCGTCGACCGACCCAAAGGTCTTGCAGGCCGTCAAGGAGGCCTCTGCGCTGCTTGGAGAATATCGGCAGGCGCTGACCAAGCTGATCGATAATTCGAAGGAGGTCGATGAACTGGCGGTCGAGATGGCCGAGTCCACGACAGAGATCATGAAGGGCTCGAACGCGATGAAGGCGGACCTGCTCTCCGATCAGCAGCGGCTCGACGCCGAATCCAGCGCCGCCATCCACGAGATGGAACAGCTGGTGCTGATGCTTGCGATCGGCGGCTTCCTGCTGGGCGGGGTTCTGGCCGTATTGATGGGCAGGGGAATTTCCCGGCCGATGATTGCGATGTGCAAGGCGATGCGGGAACTCGCCAACGGCAATTTCGATGTGGTTCTGCCGGGGCTTGGCCGCAAGGATGAGGTCGGCGAAATGGCCAGCGCGGTAGAAGAGTTCAAGATGCAGGCGATCGCCAAGGCCGAGCGCGACGCGGCCGAGCAGGATGCACAGAACAAGGCCGGCGCCGCGGCGCGCCGCGCCGAGCTCATTCGCTTCGCCGACGATTTCGAGGCGGCGGTCGGTACCATCGTCGCCAACGTGTCGGCGTCGGCGGTTCAGCTTGAATCGGCCGCCGGAACATTGACGCGCACCGCGGAGAGCACGCAAAGCCTGTCCAGCCAGGCCGCCGGCGCATCGGAACAGGCATCCAGCGACATGCAATCGGTCGCCTCGGCGACCGAGGAGCTCTCCGCTTCCGTCGATGAGATCGGACGGCAGGTGCAGGAGTCCAACCGGATCGCGGAAGCGGCGGTCCTTCAGGCCGAGCAGACCGACGGGCGGATCGGCAAATTGTCGCGCGCCGCGCAGGAAATCGGCGACGTGGTCAAACTGATCACCGCCATCGCCGAGCAGACCAACCTGCTGGCGCTCAATGCGACCATCGAGGCCGCCCGCGCCGGCGAGGCCGGCCGGGGCTTCGCGGTCGTCGCCTCGGAGGTCAAATCGCTGGCGAGCCAGACCGCGAAGGCGACCGACGAGATATCGACCCACATTGCCGGCATGCAGGGCGCGACGCAGGAATCGGTTGCCGCGATCAAAGAGATCGGCGGCACCATCGCGCAGATCTCGACCATCGCTTCGACGATCGCCAGCGCGGTCGAGGAGCAAGGCTCCGCGACACAGGAAATCGCCCGCAGCGTTCAAACGGTCGCCCAGGGGACCCACGAAGCCGCCGCCAATATTCTGGAGGTCAATCGGGGCGCGGCTGAAACCGGGTCCGCATCAGGGGACGTGCTGGAATCGGCGCGTACGCTTTCAACCGAAAGCACGCGGCTGCGTGAGGAGCTCGACCGTTTCATGGCAAATATCCGCGCGGCCTGATTGGTCATTCCGGGGGTCGCGTAAGCTGCGGCCCCCGAATCTCGCGCCGTAACCTCGGAATTTCCAATTCGCTCGCGTCCCGGAATGCCGGGGCCTCTGTCCTTCCCAAACGGCCGCCTCAGGTCCGTCCTGGCCCGCTCAAGTCGCTCCCGCGGCGTTTTCGGCAGGGTCTTGCCGGGCAGGATTTTGGTACAAACCGGGAAGCAGGCGACCGGTTCTCTTGCACTCTTGCCGCAACGCGGGAACTCCGCCGCCCCAAACGCGTTGACAAGTTCAGTGGGGGGTAAAGGGCGGAAACCGTGGAACGTCAATCGCCCGGAGATGTCCTTGTTGGTCCGGTTCGATGAATTCGCAGCAACGGCAGGGCGATTTGACGGTTGCCGCAACGAAGCCTGCGACATGGACCGACGCTCGCGTCATTGAAACCAGCATTCCATTCCGGCTCGACGCGCTGCGCTGGAGCGGCTTTCACACCCGCGTCGTGCTGGCGCTGGGAATAACCTGGATTCTGGATGGGCTGGAAGTCACGCTGGCGGGCGCGTTGTCCGGCGCGCTGAAAGAAAGTCCGAGCCTGCATTTTTCCAATGTCGACGTCGGGTTTTCAAACAGTTGCTATCTTGCCGGCGCGGTGCTCGGCGCGTTGGGGTTCGGCTGGTTGACCGATCGGATCGGCCGCAGGAAACTGTTTTTCATCACCCTGGCGCTTTATCTTGCGGCCACCGCGGCGACGGCGCTGTCCTGGAGCGTTGCAAGCTATGCGCTGTTCCGGTTTCTGACCGGCGCGGGCATCGGCGGTGAATACACCGCCATCAATTCGACGATCCAGGAGCTGGTGCCGGCGCGCTATCGCGGATGGACCGATCTTGTGATCAACGGCAGTTTCTGGATCGGCGCGGCGCTGGCCGCGGGGAGTTCCATCGTGCTGCTTGACCCGCGCCTGGTCGAACCCGATCTCGGCTGGCGGCTTGCGTATCTCGCCGGCGCCTGCCTCGGTCTGGTGGTGTTTGTGATGCGGCTGTGGATTCCGGAGAGTCCGCGCTGGCTGGTGATCCATGGTCATCCCGAGCGCGCCGATCAAATCATGCGCGATATCGAACGGTCGGTCACCGGACACGCGCAAGATCAGCAACAGATCCGGCAACCGGATTCGGGTCGCCACGCCTGGCCAAAGCTGAAGCTGCGAATGCGGGATCACACGCCGCTCCGCGAGGTCGCGCGCACGTTGTTCTTCGTCTATCGGCAACGCTCGCTTGTCGGATTGGCGCTGATGATCGCGCAGGCGTTCTTCTACAACGCCATCTTCTTCACCTTCGCGCTCGTATTGACCGATTTCTACGGGATCGCGGCGGACCAGATCGGCTGGTACATCCTTCCCTTCGCGGCCGGCAATTTTCTCGGACCGCTGGTGCTCGGCCGGCTGTTCGACACCTTGGGTCGCCGGGCGATGATTGCGTTCACCTATGGCATTTCCGGCGTTCTGCTCGCGGTCTCGGGCTATCTGTTCGCGGTCGGCGTATTGAGCGCCGAGGGTCAGACGATTGCCTGGATGCTGATTTTTTTCTGTGCTTCTCCCGCCGCAAGTGCGGCATATCTCACCGTCAGCGAAACCTTTCCGCTGGAGGTACGCGCGCTCGCGATCGCACTTTTCTACGCGGTGGGAACAGGAATTGGCGGCGTCGCCGGGCCCGCCCTGTTCGGGGCACTGATCGATACCGGCTCGCGCGGCAGCGTTTTCGCCGGCTATCTGCTGGGCGCGGGATTGATGATCGCGGCCGCTGCCGTCGCATGGCGTTATTGCATCGCCGCCGAGCGCCGGACGCTGGAATCGGTGGCGCACCCGCTCGCCTTTGTGGAGTAGACTGAGATGAACCTGATGGATCAGGAATTGACCGAGGGGTTTGTGCAGGAGAACGCACCACAACCGGGTATGAAGTTGTTGAAGCTGGCGGCGGCCGAACTGGCGCCGCGCTTGAGCGAATACGCCTTCCTGCTCGACATTGACGGCACCCTGCTGGATCTCGCGCAGACACCGCGCGAAGTGTGGGTGCCACCCGGCCTCGCAGAGACCCTCAACCGCCTCCATGACAAGACCTCGGGCGCGCTTGCCCTTGTCAGCGGCAGGTCGCTGAATGATATCGATCTGATCTTTGCGCCTGCGCAATTTCCGGCCGTCGGGGGCCACGGTGCGGAGATGAGAATCTCCGCCGATAGCGAAGCCGTGGCCACCCATGCGCCGCCGATGGACAAGGAGTTGAAGCGCCGCCTTGCCGCCATCGCCAGGCTCAGCCCGGGGATTCTGCTCGAAGACAAGGGCTATTCGCTGGCGCTCCACTACCGGCTGGCGCCGCATGCGGAGAAGGCGATCTACGAGGCGGTTTCCCTGATCAGGGCCGATCTGCCCAGTGCGCCGATCGAGGTGTTGGCGGGAAAATGCGTCTGCGAAATCAAGCAATCCGGCTTCGACAAGGCGACGGGCGTCCGCGAATTGATGGCCCACGAACCCTTTCGGGGCCGCCGTCCAATTTTCATCGGCGATGACGTTACCGATGAATCAGTATTTGCGATCATGCCTGATCTCGGCGGGCTCGCATTCTCCGTGGGCCGGCGCGCGCAAGGCGTGGCGGATCATTTTGACGAACCGCGCGACGTGCGCGCGTGGCTTGCCCGTCTCATTGATGGCGGAGCTGGGGCGATACGGTGATCGGGATCGGGCCAAGTTGCGCCGGCTGACGCGATCAAGGACATTTTTCGGCGGCCGGTGATCGTTCGTCGAAATCTTCTTTCAGCAGCAACTTCGATCAAGGTCGCTCGCCGCCTGAATTTGGTTTCATTTCGTTGAGAGGGTGACCGGCGCCGCCGATGTGAAGTTCCTGGAGCGAGGCCGCCAGTTCGGCCAGGAACTTCAAATCGATCGGCGGCACTGGAAGAGATGCTTGTCCAATGCCCCCGTGTTTTCCGAAGTTCGTGCCAGTGATCGCCACGGGATTTCAGGAACTTCGGAAAGGGGGCATTGGGAACCATGTTGATGAATCGATGTTAACCCGCGAGCGAAACATCAGGAGGGGACCCAGTGAACCTCGTCGTCGTCTCAAATCGCGTCGCGCGCGGCAACGTCAACGAACCCATGACGGGCGGCCTTGCGGCCGCATTGCTGCCGGTGGTGGAGAAGTCCGGGGCGATTTGGGTGGGTTCCAGCGGCCGCGTCCGCGACGGCGCCCAGAAGGAACCGTTCGCCGAAATCGAAGCGCTCGGAGCCGGCGCGCTGGCGATGCTGGATCTGCCCGCCGCGCATTACGGCGGATATTATGAAGGCTTCGCCAATTCGGCATTGTGGCCGGCGCTGCATTCCCGCGCCGATCTGATATCCGCGTCGCGGGAAGATTATCTTTCCTATCGCGAAGTGAACGCTTTCATGGCGCGCGCGCTGCTGCGCTTCAAAAAGCCGGGCACCGTGTTCTGGATTCAGGACTATCATTTTCTGGCGCTGGGCGCCGAATTGCGCGATCTCGGCGTGACGCAACCGATCGGCTTCTTCCTGCACACGCCGTGGCCGGCGCACACCGTCATCGAAGGCGTTCCGCATCATCGCGAGCTGATCGAGGCGATGCTGGCCTATGATCTGATCGGATTCCAGACCAGGGGCGATTGCGAGAGTTTTGCCGAATATCTTTCCGCCTCTCTCGGCCTTCAGGTCGAAGACGGCGTCGTCACGTCGCGTCACGGCAAATCACGCATCGCCGTATTTCCGATCGGCATCGACCCGGAAAAATTCGCACGCCAGGCCGCGAAGGCCGTGTCCCACCCCGATGTATCGCGATTGCGGCGAAGCCTGCACGGCGAGAAGCTGGCGATCGGCGTCGATCGGCTGGATTACTCCAAGGGGCTTGTCAACCGCATCAACGCTTTCGACCAGATGTGGACCTTGCAGCCCGCGCTTGCGCGCACGGTGTCCTTGCTGCAGATCGCGATACCGTCGCGCGGCGCGATCGAGGCCTATGGCAATCTGCAAAGCGAACTTGCGAAACTCGTCAGCGATGTCAACGGCCGCCACGGCGAGGTGGACTGGACGCCGATCCGCTATCTCAACAAGGGTTTTGGCCAGACCGTGCTGGCGGGACTTTATCGTACCGCCCAGGTCGGCGTCGTCACGCCGCTGCATGACGGGATGAATCTCGTCGCCAAGGAATATGTCGCGGCACAAAACCCGGCCGATCCCGGCGTGCTGGTGCTGTCGAAATTTGCCGGGGCGGCCGACGAATTGGATACAGCGTTGCTGGTCAACCCTCACGATATCGACAGCATGGCACGGACGATCGCGGCTGCGCTCTCGATGCCGCTGCATGAGCGACGCATGCGCTGGGAAACGATGATGGCAAGACTTCGCAGCCATACCATCCAGCAATGGTTTACGGATTTCGTCGATGCGTTGCAGGAAACCCGGGGCCACAAGGGCGCGGCCATGCCGCCGGTAGCGGAGCCGCCGACAGCGTGGCCGCTGCGCTCCGTCAATGCCGGCGCGCGGTATAACTAGTCTTTTGTTTTGACTGGTTTTCGTGAAGCGAACCGGTAGCCCCCGGATCAAGTCCGAAGGCATGCGTCGCCCGAAAGCGCGTCAGTAGCAATACGACACGCCATCGAGAATGGCGCAGCGCGTCTTGTTCGGCGCGTTAGGGTCATCCAGCGGGACCGTGCCCTTGCCTTGGCCGACGAACACGCCGGGTCCCACTCTGACCGACGATTTGTTGCCGATGATGACGCTCGGATGTGGTGATGCGCTCGATCGCGTGCCGTCCGGCCAGATGATGGCGTCGCCCGACAGCACCCCCTGCCGCCCGTCATCGCAGGTCACGGCAGGGCCCTCGTGGTGGCAAACTTGCGCCAGGGCCGGCCCGATATGGCCCGCGGCGAGGGCGAGCAGGAAAACCGCGGATTTCAGCGTCCATTTGACCGTCACGTCGCCCTCCAGCCAGCCGAATTGTCACCTTATCAGCGGTCGCGGCGCGGCGGGCTTTGGTTCAAGGATTTCGGGCGGCAGCGGCGTGACGACAAGAGCTTAAAATAAATCAATCTTTTCAATTGCTTGTGGAAATGGATGGCGCCGCGCCGGCGGTCACTTGCAAAAGTTCTTCCGCCCCTTCAAGAGAGGGGCCTGCGGAGAGATGGCCGAGTGGCTTAAGGCGCACGCTTGGAAAGCGTGTGTGCGGGAAACTGTACCGTGGGTTCGAATCCCACTCTCTCCGCCATAAACAATCTGTCCAGTCCAGACACATAGGTAACAGAACGTACCTAAGACACGGGTGGCAACCTCGTGCCGAACGGGTTGTCGAGGGGTTGCAGGGTTTTCTGCTCCAGGTCGAAGTATCCAAGATCATAGTGCATGAGGCTCGCGGAACAGCCGTTCGAAGGCCGTGCAAGCCGTATCTTCACGGGTCGAATCGAGCGCCTCGCATAACAGCAGGAGGCGCGAGGCATGGTCAGTGACGGTCAGCGGGTGGTCAGCGGGTAACAGTACCGCCCATTGCCGAGCTTGAAGTCGGCGCACCACAGATCATTGGGTCCGGCGCCCGCGCGGATAGCGGCGTGCCGCGAGCGCGGACCGGTACTTGACGACACGAAATATGCATGCGAGTGTATATGCATGAACACGCAAATTATTCTGTTCCAGGCACTCGCTGATCCAGTCCGCCTTCGCATCGTCGAGGCGATGAAGTCGGGCGAGTGCGCCGTCGGCGGCATTGCCGAGCGTATGGACATCCATCAGTCCGGTGTTTCGCGACACCTGCGTATCCTGGCGGAGGCGGGGATCGTGCAAATGCGCCCCGACGGGCAGAAACGCCTCTACTCGGTGCGGAAGGAAGCCTTCGATCAACTTGACGCCTGGGTGGCGGGATATCGCCGCAACTGGGAGGCGCGGCTCGATCGATTTGGCGCTGCCCTCGGACGAAAGCGTGCGGCTGCAAAGACTGCCTCTCGGGAGAAATCATGATGGCCACTGCACCTGCGACCGCGAGGGCTCAGTTTTCGATTCAGCGCACCTATGCCGCCTCGATCGATGAGGCCTGGGCGCTTTGGACCACCAAGGCCGGCATCGAATCCTGGTGGGGACCGGAAGGGTTCGACGTCACTGTCACCTCGCTCGACCTGCGTCCCGGCGGGGAGTTGGTCTATCTGATGACCGCCGTTGCGCCGGAGCAGGTGGCGTTCATGAAGCGGGCGGGCATGCCGCTGGCAAGTGAATGTAAGGTCACCTACACCGAGGTCTCACCGCCGAGCCGACTTGCCTATAAGACGCTGGCCGATTTCGTGCCTGACGTAACACCCTACGAAGTCGCCACCGTCGTTGAGTTGAAGGCGACGACGGATGGCGTGAAGCTCACCATCACCTTTGACGCCATGCATGACGACGTTTGGACCGAACGCGCTCGCGCCGGGCACGAGAGCCAGATGCGCAAGCTGGACGCTTTGCTTGTCGCCCAGGGCAAGGGGGTGCATTCTTGAAGCCTTGGGTCGCCAGTACAGGCGCCGTGGCCGCCGGCTTCATCATCACGGCGCTCGCCTCTACCGCTGCGGACGCGGTGATGTACGCCGCCGGCATATTCCCGAGCGCGCCACGGTTGATGTCCGATCCACTCTTCGCGCTGGCCACAGCCTATCGCGCACTTTTCACTGTCGCCGGTGGCTACGTCACCGCCCGTCTGGCTCCCGACCGGCCCATGCGCCATGCATGGATATTGGCAGGGATTGGAATCGTCGCGGGACTGGCAGGCGTCGTCGCCTACTACGCCATAGGCGGAGCGGAACTCGGCCCGGCCTGGTACGCGATCTCGATCCCCGTCGAGGCCATCCCCTGCGTCTGGTTGGGCGCACGGCTAGCTGGCTCGCGTCGATCTTCTGCGCAGGCGTCCGAATTGGGCCCGTAGCCCGAAGGGAGAATTTCGCCAATCATCAATCTATACGACCTTCCTCACGGAAGCGGACATGGCGTCGGATCTCGGGCTTTCGTCTCGCCAGGCGGCGCGTTCGTTGTGTACGATCCAGTGAATCGTATCCGGTGAAACCTGGGCGTTAGGAGGCTGCCATGGGGACAAAAAGCTATACCGCTGCGCCCATGGCAGCCCTTGCTGTCGGACTTTTCTTCACGCCGCCGGGTTCCATTGCCGGCGATGCGATCATCGACATTTTCGCATCGCTCGTCGCGGCCGCCATCGGCAATCTCAGCATCACGTCCCCTGCAATGGGTCAGCCGGGTACACCCATGAAAGAACCATCGGATGCGCTCAATGCGTACAACAATGCAGTGAAAAACTTCGAATCGGTCCTGGGGCAGCGCCGCGCGCAGATCAATTCGAATCAACCGTTGCCGAATTTGCCCGGACAGGCACTTTACCTTGCACGCATCAACATGATGAGCGCCTACAAAGACTTGACCGACGCAGTTCCGTCCAAAATCGGGAGGCCGAATAAATTCGGAATCCCTCCGGCGTACCTTGATGCTGACAGTGAGCCGCTGATCGATGAGTACAGGAAGCTTTTCGACCTCATGGAGGCGCCCCCCGCCAACGCGCAAAACTCGGATACTCCAATCAAGGACATTGTCGATTTGGCAATTGCCATAGCGCGAGCGAAGGGACTCGATGCGACCAATGCCGAAGCGGCAGGCCGCATCAGCCTCGGGCTGTTCTTTGCCGAGACAAATGGCAACCAGAACGTAGGGAATGCGCGCTCGAATAGATACAAGGGAAGTTTGCAAACCGGTCCCTCCGAGGATCAAAATGGTCGAAGGAAGTGGGCAGCGATCAAAAACGCGATAGCAGCCCTCGATCCTGCGCTGAACCATCGCGACGACAAGGAAGAGGCGCGGATTGGCAATCTGGATCATCGGCTCAACCATTGGACCGCCGTGCGAGACGGTCTTATGAGCACCCACGCCGATATTTTCCCGCAAGTCGGGGCGATCGCAAGAACACTGCCGGATCCCATCGATCAGATGAAGCTCTTTGAACTCATGCAAATCATTCCCACGCCGACGAGGGCCGCGCTCACGTCCGGGAACCTGGTCAACCACAGAATTTCCGACCCGAAGATCATGGGATATCTGCGAAACAACAGCATCTTCGCCTTTGGACAGGCTGACAGGGCAAGGACATCTGCAACCTTCCGCGAAATTCTTGACGCGATGTGGCTCTTCAATGCCAAGTTTGAACGGGCGCTTTCCAAATTCGACGAGATCAAGGCGCGCTAAGGGAGCGATAACCTGCTGCTCTCAAAGAATTTTTTTGTCCGATCGTCCAATCGAACGTGCAGATATATTTTCAGTAACTCCTGGTTCAAAATTCCTGTTAATGTCGTCCCGTGCCGCCATGAAGCGCGAACGGAAAATCTGGGGAAAGCAGGGATTGCCGTCGTCAGCTGGAAAATTCGCACGCTCAGGCTTTGGCGTTCCGCGCCGCCGCACTGCCGTTGCCGCGATGGCCGCATTGGTGCTTCTGCCGATCGAGGTCAGCGAGGCCGGCTGGCTGTCGGATATCTTCAAGAGCTCGTCAAAGCACGGCAAATCGCCTGCGCGCGTCGCCTCGGCCAGGCACGCCAAACTGGCAAAGCCCGCCGCCGCGCCAAAGCCCCACAACGTAAGGCTTGCCGCCCTGGGGCCGGCCAATTTGAATCTCCTGAAACCGGTCGCACCGGCGTGCGATCCCTCGAAATTCCGGATCGTTCTGGATGTCGGACATACCGCCGAGTCGGAAGGCGCGACCAGCGCCCGCAACGTCGCCGAGTTTGTCTTCAATCTGCGCCTTGCGCGGCGGATCGAAGAGAAATTGAAGGCCGAAGGCTTTGCCGAGACCAAATTGCTGTTGACCGAAGGCAAGGCCAGGCCCAGCCTCGCCAGGCGGGTCGCCGCGGCGAACGATCTGCACGCCAATCTCCTGCTTTCGATCCACCACGATTCCGTGCCCAACTCATTGCTCGAGGATTGGGAATTCGAGGGCAAGAAAAGCCATTTCAGCGACCGCTTCAGCGGCTATTCCGTTTTCGTTTCCCGCAACAATCCGGACTTCAAGACGAGCCTCTCGTTCGCCGAACTGGTTGGCAAGGAAATGAAGGCGCAGGGCCTGCAATATGCCCAGCAATATACCCAGGCCATCATGGGCCGGTACCAGCACCCGCTTCTGAACAAGGAAACCGGCGTCTATAGCTACGACCAGCTCATCGTGCTGAGAACGACCCGGATGCCTGCCGTCCTGCTGGAGGCGGGCTCCATCATCAACCGGGACGAAGAGCTCAAGATGGACTCGTCCGAACGCCAGGGCATCATCAGCAACGCCGTCGCGTCGGCGGCGAAGGAATTCTGTGGTCCTCAAGAGGTCTTCCTCGGTCCGCTCTGATGGCGCGGCGGCGACACTACCTCGCATCCCTTCCGGACTTAGCCTGATGCCGGTGACCTGCCGTCGGAGCAGACCCGTTGCGCGAAGGCGGCCGGGAAGCAGATTCGGTATGCTCATCCGTGCCGGCATCGCCTCGATAATAATGATGCTGCCTGCTCCAGCGCCGGCGGGCCCCGCCTTGCCGAGGGGTTTCGTTTATTTGCGCGATATCGATCCAACGATCATTCAGGACATTCGCTATGCAGGATCTCATAATTTTGTAGGCCGACCGATAAGGGGCTACCTCGCCGCCGAGTGTATCCTCAGCAAGCCCGCCGCAAATGCCCTTGAATCGGTGCAGAGGAAGCTGGCCGGGAAAAAGCTCTCGCTCATCGTCTGGGATTGCTATCGGCCGAAGCAGGCTGTCGATGATTTTCTTGAGTGGAGCAAGGATCCGGCTCGATCCGAAATGAAAGCGGAATTCTATCCGCGCATCGATAAGAAAAGGCTGTTCGCTCTCGGGTATCTCGCAAGGCGATCGGCTCACTCGCGGGGGAGCACGGTGGACCTGGGTATCGTGCCAACCCCTTTTTCGTCCACGCCGCCGCCAAATCCCGCGCAGTCCCTCAAGGCATGCACGTCCCCAAAGGGCGAAAGATTTGAGGATGGAACGCTCGATCTTGGCACCGGCTACGACTGTCTGGACGTGCTTGCGAACACGTCGAACGCGCTTGTGAGCGCGATCGTACGGCACAACCGTCAAACGCTAAAATCTTGCATGGAAGCAGCGGGCTTTCGTCCCTATGCCAGGGAGTGGTGGCACTTCCAACTTGTCAATGAGCCATTTAATCATGACGGGTTTGACTTTGAGGTTTCAGCCCCGCCATCGTCGAACGAAAGGCCAATACGCTGACATCAGACCGCCTGATGGCCTGGCGACGCCATCTCCCGGATAGGCGGGCGCATCGCCGATGTCCCCGATCCTGCCTCAACGTCCCATGGCGCCTGAAGGGCGAATCTGCAGAACCGCTTCCTTGCGGGGCCTTCAAATGAAGGCCAGGCCCGCAGGATAACTACTTGGCTTCGCCCGGATCGCCCATTACGTCCCCGATCGTCAGAAGCAAGTCGCACCTGAAATCGTCTGCGGCTTTGCCGCCCGGATCCTCGATCCGATGATAACATGCGTTGTTCCCGAACTGCCTGTTCTCGAATTTTCCGTTGCGGTCCTGGACGACCTCGGAACGCACCGTTCTGCCGAGAAAATTGTACAGGGTTTTGGCCTTCTCGGTGTTGCAGAAAAAAATGATGACGGGTCCATTGTTTTCAACCGAACTCGTGCCGATCGCTTCCTTGATGCAATCGTTGACGCCCGCGAATGTCAGCTCTTTCGCGCTTATTTGAGCGTAGCTCGGGGTGGTGACGAGCACCAAAAGGATCGCAATTGCCAATCTACGCATATGTGGAGTCTCCGGCCTGTAATTGCTTGTTTGAGGAAAAATCCGGCGCAGCGCGGCTAAAAGCTGCTTCAGGCAGTCCCATACTTTGTTTCCACCTCGATGCCGATGCTTGCGAGAAAGGCGGTCGGCAGAATTCCGCCGACACATACAATGACCGCGTCATTCTTCATCTTCATTTGTCGCCCCTGCTGCTCAATATCGATGTCATGAGGACCGATTCTCTTGACGCTGGATTGAAGCAGGACGTTCAGGCGGCCTGACTTCCTCGCCGCCTCAACCCGCTCGCGGTTTTTGACCTTGGCGCGCGAAAAGGATTCACTGCGATGCGACAGCGTGACGGTCGTGCCGGGTTGCTCCGCGATGCTGGCTGCCGCTTCGAGCGCGCTGTCGCCGCCCCCGACGACCAGCACGTGTTGCCGTCGGTACTGTTCGGGATCAATCATGCGGTAAACCACCTTGGCCTGTTCCTCCCCGTCCACTTCCAGCTTGCGCGGCGTTCCGCGCCGGCCGATGGCCAGCAAGACCGAAGCGGTTCTGTACGAAGCGCGGGATGTGCGGACTTCAAATTCGGAACCGGTTTGCACGATTTTCTCCACCTGTTCGCCGTATTGGATCTTCAGGCCGGTCTTGCGCGCAACTTCATGCCAGAAGGAGAGAAGTTTTTCCTTTTCCACCTCCCTGAATTTGAGCTTGCCGACCAAAGGAAGGGTGGCGGGCGCGGTCATGACCAGCTTGCCGCGCGGGAAATGCGCTACGGTGCCGCCGAAACTGTCCTGCTCGATCGTCAAGAAACGGAGCTTGTGTTCCATGGCGGCCAGACTCGCGGAAAAGCCTGCCGGTCCGGCGCCGACGATGATGACATCGCAGGCGTTGGAAGACCGGCGTCTGCCCAGCTTTCTCACGGAATCGATGGCCTGGCGTCCCTGTTCAATTGCGTTTCGAATGAGACCCATGCCACCGAGTTCGCCCGCGATGAAAATCCCGGGGACGTTTGTCTGAAAATCGGGACCAACGTCGGGAATGTCGACGCCGCGTTTCTCCGTGCCGAAAACCAGCGTAATCGCGTCGCGGGGGCAGGAATCCTTGCAGGCGCCGTGACCGATGCAATGGCTGGGCTCGACCAGCTCGGCCTTCCCGTTGATCAATCCCAGAATATCGCCCTCGGGGCAGACGCGGACGCAGGCGCCGCAACCTACGCATTTCGATGGATCGATTATCGGATGCAGTGATGCCGGCTCCAGAAGGCCGGCTTCGGCTGCCTCGGCTTTCTTCGCGCGGCTGCGCGCCTCGGCGCGGCTGCGCAGCCCGACATAGAAGGCCCAGATGACCCCGAAAACCAGGACATACACGCCCATTACCGGATTGAGGGTAATCAAACGAAAATCATCCTTGCAGGTGGGACTCCGGTCACACGCCTATCCGTTGGTCTGTCGAAAGCAGCGTGCGATCAAAGTCGCGATTTGCCCGACGGCAGGATGTCGCTGACAACTTTGGTAAGGTGAAGGCGACGTCAGGTTTGTTGCGGTTTGACGCCCGCAACACAGCCACGCGGTCCAAAGCCCGACATCGGAAACGCGGATCGAGTTCCGCTCCAGCCCGGCAAAAAGCTGCGCACACTAGTTGGCCGCGTCGCTGAATTCAATGACCCGGGTCAATGACTTGCGCCGTGAGATGCCTGCCAACTTGCCATCGATGGTCCTTCGTCACGATCCGGCGGATCTGTGGCCTTTCCGCGACAGTCTGCGGAAATGCGGTCTGATTGCGCCGGAAAAGTGGAAGCCGTCCGTTATATGGTTGGAGGCGAAATGCAGATCGAACAAATCGGGGGAGCCGGCGACTTCGGAAAGTTCGCGCTGCTACGGCATCTTATGAAAGATCGCCGGCTTGCCGTTTGCTGGTATCTGACCGGCAAAAGCAGTGAGGCGAAAGATCGCGACAGGCATTTCGACTACCTCAAGCGCCCCGACGATTTCCGACACTTCGATCCTGAAGTGTTTGACCGGCTGGTGGAATTTGATGGAGGCAGCCGTGCGGTGATGGATCCCTTGACCGAACTCTACATGAGCAGAATTCTGGAAAATGCGGTATTCCTGCGCCAGCAAGTTCCGCCGCGAGCGTCATTGCGCCGGCAGTGGCTCGACGCGCTTGTTGGATCGGTTCGCGGCACAAATCTCGTCTTCCTCGATCCGGACGCCGGGATACAAGGGAAGCGGTTAACCCGCGGTCACGTCGCCCTCGCCGAGATCGCGGCACTGAGGTCGCCGGATAGAGTGCTCATAATTGGCCACCAGCAGTCTGGCCGGAGATCCGAAGTCAAGTTCATAGCCGATCAAATGCGTTCGCTCGGGTGTCACCCTATCGAGATCATTCGGCTGCGCCTTTTTACTTCCCGCTTTTACGCTATTGCGGACCACGATTCGACGATGACCGAACTGATAGCATCCTTCGTCCGGAAGTGGGGAGATCGAGCGAAATCCTACAGCGTCTAGCGGCGGCCGGCAGGCGTGTCCTTGCGACAAGCTCGATTTGCACCGGGCGCAGCTACTTCAACAGCGGCACAATTCCTGTGTGCCCTGACGCCATCGCGATATCGGCTGCGGTTTCGCGCTTCTTGTTCCGGAGCGTTCGATCGGCCCCTGCGTCGAGAAGCGCTTTTACGATATCTGCTCGCCCTTCCTGGGAAGCGATCATCAGCGCGCTGTATCCAAAGTTGTTCCGTTGGTCAGGTCGGGCCCCCTGCTTCAACAAGCGGCTGACAATGTCATTCATGCCGGATTTCGCCGCGAGTATCAGAGGAGTGTTTCCCGCCAGGGTGCGTTCCTCGATCGCGGCCGGGTTGCCGATAAGAAGCTGCGCCGCGTCGCCATTTCCGTTTTCGAGCGCTATCAGCAGGGGCGTTCGACCGTCTGCGTCCGCGGTGCGCTGGTCCGCCTTGTGCTTCAGCAACGCAAGTATGGCGCCGGCATTTCCGCGGTCCGCGGCAAACCACAGTGCGGTCCTTTTCTTTTCGTCAAGCGCATCGACTTGTGCCCCGTTCGCCAGCAGAAATTCCAGCAGGTTCAGAGGGCAGGCGGCGGCAGCGATCATGAGCGGTGTAGTGCCGCGGTCGATAGAAGCTGCCGCCTCGGCCCCATGGTCGATCAGGACCTTGACGACCTGCTCGTGGCATCCCCGCGTGGCGAGCGTCAGGGCGTTATCGCCGCCATGATTTCTGGCGGCCAGGTCTGCTTTTTGTCCAAGCAAACCCTCAACGACATCTGCGTGACCCGCTGCCGCAGCAAGCATGAGCGGCCGCTCGCCCAGGCGATTTTCCGCATCGACGTCCGCCCGCGCCGAGATGAGCAGGTTCACCGCATCAAGTTTGCCTGCGGAGGCGGCGAGCAGCAGCGCGGTATTGCCATCATCATCCTTGGCCGCGATGTTTGCGCCGGACGAGATCATTTTTCTCAAGGCGTCGGTCTGACCGCGCGCCGCGGCCTTCAATATCGCCGCATGTTCGTCCCGGGAATTCTTTGCGGAGCCGACCTGGGACGGTGCCTCAGTTTTTGCAGGCGCGCGCGATACCCCATTCGAGGGCACCTGGACGGAGTTTGGGGCGCCGGGCTCGATCCGGCGCTGCGCCGAAATTTCGGCAAGAAGCTTTGCGGCCTCGTCGTTTCCGCGCGATGCCGCCTTCTGCAACCAGACCCTGGCAGCGGTGACGTCCAACGCTGCTCCGCGTCCCGCCAGGTACATCTGAGCAAGGTTGAATTGGGCGCGCTCGTAATTGTTTTCCGCGGCGGCCTTCATCCATTTGAAGGCCAGGAGATCGTCCTGCGCTACGCCGCGCCCCGTGCGGTACAGCGACGCGAGCCGATATTGTGCTTCCGGATTTCCCGCCTCCGCGAGCTTGCGCAGCAGCGCGGCCGCGCGGCCGAAATCGCCGGTTCGAACGGCTTGATCGACCGGGCTCATGGCGGCGCTTTCGCCGCTCGTTGCCTGCGCGAACGATGCTTCGCTGCCGGCCACGACGGCGGGCAACAACGTTGCGGCAACCAGCAACCAGCGCGGTAACCCGGATATAGCCATACTTCGTATCGACCTTGAAGTTCGACGATAATGAGACGGCAGTTCGCCTGATATCGAGCGCCGAAAATTGGCGCGACAAAGCGGTTCAATCCCCGATGTCGTAGCGCCTGTCGGTAGCGCCTATCGTCTCGCACCGGATTGCGGCAGAATCTTAGCCCGCTCGGCGGAGCCAGTCGCGACAATGGGCTCGCGCGTCGCCGGTCGCCGGCGAGACGCGGGTGATCGGGTTTGTCGCCGGATTTCAATGCCGCGCGATCGAATGGGGGATTGCCACGACCGCTGCATGCCGCGGCAAGATTGATGGCAACAGCGGGTTGAGCAATGCGAGTGCAGGGTCGCGACTGTAATGCGCCGCAAAACAGCCTGTCTTTATTCAAATTAACGCCCCGATCGGATCACTTCTGTAAACGACGATAGAGCGGGCCCGGGACGTTGCTGCTTGCGCGCCTGGTCATGCGTTTGGGGGCAGGATGGCAGATACCACGGTTTCAGAATTTTCTGCCGAGCGTCGCGCAGCGCGGCGGCAGGCTGCCGGTGACCAACGGACAACGGCCGCAGTGCCTGGTGCGCGGGCGCGCACCATGGCGGAATTTCTTCAATACCGCGCGCGTTTGTGGGCGAAGATCGTTCCCCTGCTGTTTGGCAGCGCAACCGTGGTTGTGCTCTGGCTTGGCTGGCTCAATCGCGATGACAGCGGCCTGACGCCCGAGAACGGTGTTGGCTATTGGCTCGGAATTGTAGGTGGCGGCCTTATGCTGCTGTTGCTGCTGTATCCGTTGCGGAAGCGAATCAGGATGTTGCGAGCGCTTGGTTCCGTCAGCTTCTGGTTCCGCACTCACATGATCCTTGGTGTACTTGGACCGGTGTTGGTTCTCTTGCACGCAAATTTCAAGTTCGGTTCGATCAACAGCAATGTTGCGCTCGTGGCAATGCTCATTGTTGCCGTCAGCGGCGTGGTCGGTCGGTATCTCTATGGAAAGATTCACGTCGGACTGTACGGACGAAAAACAGAAGTGAAGGAAATTCTGGCCGATGCCGATGCGCTGAAGAAAGCGGTCGGTGACGATCTGCCTGTTGCCGACCGCATCGTCGAGAAGCTGGGCGCATTCGCGCAGCTCGGCACGGTTACGCCCAGAAATGTTCTCACGGGATTTCTGTCGCTTCCGGTGGTCAGTGTGCGGGCAAAGGTCGTTCGCATGCAGGTGATCGCCGATGCCCGACAGGTCATCGCGATCGACGGCGCGCGGCTTGGATGGTCACGCAAGGTTCGGCGGCAGCGGCTTGCCCGCGTTACGGAGCTGGTGACGCTACATGTCGCAGCCGTAAAGAAGGCGGCCGCCTTTGCGTTCTACGAACGCCTCTTCCGGCTCTGGCACGTCTTTCACCTTCCATTGTTCTTCGTTCTCGTGATCGCAGCCGCCGTCCATATATATGCGGCGCACTTCTTCTGAGTGGGGGCTCGCTAATGAGCCTTCGACCGATGATTGCGCGCCTGATCGGGATAATTCTTGCAAGTGCTCTAACATGCGTCGCGCATTCGCAAAATTTATTCGAACAGCTGGTCATACCCGGGCCGGTCGTCAACGGACATGCCAAACTCGAGAAGGAGTGTGGCAATTGCCACGAGCCTTTCTCGCGAAAGTCACAGATGCGGCTCTGCCTAGCGTGTCATAAGGAAATTGCGTCGGATCGTGCGACCGGCAAGGGATTTCACGGGCGCCAGCCCGATGCCGCGAAAACCGAATGCAACCATTGTCATACCGATCACAAGGGAAGAGAGGCCGACATCATCCAGCTGGACCGTGAGACGTTCAATCACGCCTTCACGAACTTCGCGCTTCGCGACGCGCACCGAACGGTGCCGTGCGCCGGCTGCCACGCGCCAGCGGTGAAATTCAGCAAGGCGGGCGGACGCTGCTTCGACTGTCACAAGGCGATTGACCCGCATAAAGGGCGCCTTGGCGAACGATGCGATGATTGCCACGGCGAAGCCGCGTGGCGCCGGGTCAAGACGTTCGACCACAACACGACCAGATTTCCGCTCCAGGGCGCTCACCAGTCCGTCGCCTGCTCCGCCTGCCATGCGGGCGAACGCTACAAAGGCGTCGGCACGCTTTGTGTGGACTGTCACCAAATTCAGGATGTCCACACCGGACGATACGGCACCAGGTGCGAAGCCTGCCACGATCAGAACAAGTGGAAAACGACCCACTTCGACCATGACAAGACCAAATTTCCGCTGAAAGGCGGGCATGCGAAGGTCAAGTGCGACGCGTGCCATACCGGCGATCTCTATCGCGACAAGCTGGCGACCGCGTGCGTGTCTTGTCATCAAAAGGATGATCGACACAAAGGCAAGCTGGGTAATCGCTGCGAGCAATGTCACGGGGACACCAGCTGGCGCCGGACCTCCTTCGATCACGACGTCACTCGATTTCCGCTGATCGGACGCCATGCCGTCGTGCCTTGCGAGGAATGTCATCGCTCGCAGCAATTCAAGGGCACGCCGCTGAATTGCGACGCCTGCCACCGCGACCGGCATCATGAAGGCCGGTTGGGGACGAATTGCGCACTTTGCCACAACCCGAACAGCTGGAAGCGCTGGCGCTACGACCACGACACGCAAACGCGCTACCCCCTGACGGGAGCCCATCGCGGCCTCGATTGCCAGGCCTGCCACGTCACGAAGAACGTCGCAAAGCCAACATTGCCGACGGATTGCGTGGCCTGTCACCGCCAGGATGACGCGCATCGCGGGGCGTTCGGACCGGCGTGTGAACGTTGCCATACGACAACGTCCTTCAAATCGGTGGGCAGGCGACAATGAAAGCCGACAGATCTCAAGAACGCTGGGGCAGGGAATGTGACGAAACCGGCGCGCGTGCGAACGACGCTCGGTCACGTCCCGGCTCCGACACATCCTGCGGATCAGGGGGGTGCGCGGATTCCGCTATTCACGATCGAATGGTAAAGTTGCTGCCGCGGCTGCGCCGGTTTTTGCACTCGCTCACGCGAGACCCGGATTTGAGGGAGGATCTGACGCAGGAAACCTATGTGCGAGCTCTGGCCCATCTGGATCAATGGCAGCCCGGCACCAGGATTGACAGCTGGATGTTTCGCATCGCGCAGAACCTCTGGATCGACCATACGCGGATGCAGAGATTCCGCGGTGAGCCCGTCGACATCGAAGTCATCGGCGAATCACTAAGTTGCGACGGCCAAATCATAGCGGAAAACCGCATCGTTCTTGAGGAGATGCGGAAAGGCATTGCTCAACTGTCGCCGGATCAGCGCGACGTCATCAATTTGGTGTGTGGGTACGGGATGTCCTACAAGGAAACCGGAGAAATTCTCAATCTGCCTGCAGGGACGGTTATGAGCAGCCTCGCTCGCGCACGGGGCGCGCTCCAAAAATACCTTTAGGAGACCCGCTTCCGTGCGACGGGGCGATACCCGCGCGTCCAATGCGCTATGGACAACCGAGGGAGCGAAACTGACTGTAGGTGCGATCAGCGGTAACCGCGAGGATGACGAGAGTTTGGCCCGGCTCGCATGCAAACGAAGCCTCGAATGAAACATTTCGCGCGCTTGCCTCCGATAAGCCGAACATCTGAGCGACGTCCTTGCGCGGCCCGTTGGTGACGGCCGTCAGTGCATGACGTCCGCCGGAAAATGCGACAATCGTCAGCGCGGAGCTTGATGCAGTTCGGTCCACTGCCCAGCCGCTGATGGTCACGCGCTTGTCGTCGATGCGCTTGAGGCCCTCGACCGCACCTTTCACGTCCGGCGTCCCGCGAAGTCCGGCGGTTTGCACGGCTGCCATCAAACTGGTCGCGTCCGAAACGGTGGCGCTTTCCAGTACCGCGACACCCGGCGGCGCCGTGGGCGGGCTCGTCAGCCACAAGGCAAGGGCGAAACTCAGCGAGACGGCGGCTGCTCCGGAAATCCATGGGAGCCACGGCCGGCTCAGAGCACGGTGTGCCGAGGCAGGGCTAATCGTCCGCGGCGATCTTTCAGGAGCAATTGGAGGCCGGGCAGTCGGCGGCAGGCGTTTCCGGTCGTCCAGCCGCCGCGGCTATCCAGGGCGCGCGATTTGCCGGGCGGTCACCGGTCGCGCCACGTTCCGGCCGAAAATGTGGCTCCGTTTTTTGCACGGCGGACCCCCTCCCTGCCGGTCTCGTTCGTTGCCCATCATCGGCACCCGGCCGATTTTCACGTGCAGCCATAACCAAGCTCATCTGCGGCGTTCGACAGACAACCTGTTTCTTCCGGAATTGGGACGCCGAGAGGGCCGCATCGTGGCAATCGAGGCATAAGTGTCGCAGACGTGAGCCTTTCGCATTCTGAGTCTGCCATCACCTCGCAATCGGCGCTTCGCTTGCGCCCGACGAGGGGAAAATTTTTGGAATAAATCTCCGCGCCGTTCGTTTGCGATTTTCTGTTGAAACCGCCGCCGCAAAATCGCCGGAACGGATGCGTGATGTGGCCAGAATCCGATGCGAACAAGCTCCGGTGACCAGGTTGGCGATCCTGAGGGGACTTAGGCGTTTACGGAAACCGGAAGTGACGGTTTCTCCAGACGCATAAGGTCAGCAATCGTCGGCGTTTTGGTCTTTCAGGCGGCGGCCTGAGTTCTGACAGCGCGGTGCAGTTAGAATACAGGGGATGGCCAATGAATTTAGCAGTTTCGACATTTTGCGATGCTTGCGGCGGGGAGCTCCTCGCGGTTCTCGAGCGGTCCTGCACACACGGCGCCTAAGCCAGCCGCTCAATGGCCTTCCCAGAAGTGCCTCAGGCACAAATTGAATCCGATATCGCCGAGAAGGCAGGGCGCGCTCGGCGCTTTCCTCGTCTGCTTGCGGTGATGATCTCTTTCTGACCGTGCGGAAAGCCAGAGCATTTCGATGAAGTGCGATCTCGCGCTCCTTTTCAGAGCGCGAATCGCTGGTTGGGCGAGCAGGTCTTGGGGGACCGCGGGGGAAATACGACGATGATCTCATTGAGATCGTTAGGTCTGAAGTTGCTGGTGATCGCCGCGGCAGTCGTCCTCGTCGCGGCGCATGGCCATGCGCAATCCGCGTTGTCCTCCTCCTTCAATCATTTCTTGACGGGATTTCCGCTCACGGGCGCGCATTCGAGCGTCGATTGCGCATCATGCCATGTCAATGGACGTTTCAAGGGGACGCCGAGGCAGTGTTTCGCCTGCCACAACGGCGCGACGGCTACCGGCAAGATGCAGGGGCACCCGCAAACGACCAATCTCTGCGAAAGCTGCCACCTGACAACGACGTGGCGGGAAATGCGTTTCACCGATCACACGCAGGCGCTCGGCCCGTGCGCAAGCTGTCACAATGGGACGATCGCTATTGGCAAACCGGCCAACCACCTCGTCACCGCCGCTCCCTGCGGCAATTGCCACCACAGCACGGTGAGCTATGGCGGTGCGACCCTCATGAATCACGCCGGACTGACGGCGCCGTGCGCCAGCTGCCACAATGGCACTCAGGCGCTGGGCAAGTCCGCGAACCACGTGCCCACGACGCTGCCATGCGAAAGTTGCCACAAGAGCACAACCACGTGGCTGGGCGGAACGTTCACCCACGCTGCGACCGATACCAACTGCTCGAGCTGCCACAACGGCGCCACTGCGACCGGCATGACCAACCCGCCGCATGTGCCGGTGACGGGAGTTCAGTGCAGCACCTGCCACACCAATACGGCGGCAAGTTTTGTCACCTACACCATGGGCGCGACGGGCCACGCGGCCGTCAGCGCCAGCCGCTGCGATTCCTGCCACAACGGCTCGTTCACCGGCGAGGGAACGAAAGGCGCGCTGGGCACGGCGTCGTTCCCCGGCCATGTTGCGACCAATGGCAAGGACTGCGGCACCTGTCACACCAGCGCGGCGTCGTCCTTCAGCAGCTGGGCAGGCGGGACGTTCACCCACGCGGCGACCGACACCAACTGCTCGAGCTGCCACAACGGCACCACCGCGACCGGCATGAAGACGCCGCCGCATATTCCGGCGGCGGGAATTCAGTGCAGCAGCTGCCATACCAGCGCGGCGGCGAGCTTTGTCACCTACACCATGGGCGCGACGGGCCATGCCGCCGTCAGCGCCAGCCGCTGCGATTCCTGCCACAACGGTTCCTTCACCGGCGAGGGAACAACCGGTGCAATCGGTACCGCATCCTTCCCCAACCACGTCGCGACCAGCGGCAAGGACTGTGCGATCTGTCACGCCAGTGCCGCATCAGCCTTCACCAGCTGGTCGGGCGGAGTGTTTACCCACGCGACGACCGACACCAACTGCTCGAACTGCCACAACGGCACCACCGCGACCGGCATGAAGACGCCGCCGCATATCCCGGTGGCAGGCGTTCAGTGCAGCAATTGCCACAAGAATACGGACGCGAGTTTTGTCGCCTACACCATGGGCGTGCCGGGTCACACGGCCGTCAGCGCCAGCCGCTGCGATTCCTGCCACAACGGCGCGTACACCGGCGAGGGAACGACCGGCGCAATCGGTACCGCATCCTTCCCCAACCACATCGCGACCAGCGGCAAGGACTGTGCGATCTGTCACGCCAGCGCGGCCTCCGCCTTCGCCAGCTGGGCCGGCGGCAAGTTCACCCACGCGACGACCGACACCAACTGCTCGAGCTGCCACAACGGCACCACCGCCACCGGCATGACAACGCCGCCGCATATTCCGGTAGCAGGAATTCAGTGCAGCAGCTGCCACACCAATACGGCGGCAAGTTTTGTCACCTACACCATGGGCGCGACGGGCCACGCCGCCGTCAACGCCAGCCGCTGCGATTCCTGCCACAACGGCGCGTTCACTGGCGAAGGCACGAAGGGCGCGCTGGGCACGGCGTCGTTCCCCGGCCATGTCGCGACCAATGGCAAGGACTGCGGCACCTGTCACACCAGCGCGGCGTCATCCTTCAGCAGCTGGGTAGGCGGAACGTTTACGCACGCGGCGACGGATACCAACTGCTCGAGCTGCCACAACGGCACCACCGCGACCGGCATGAAGACGCCGCCGCATATTCCGGTAGCAGGAATTCAGTGCAGCAACTGCCACACCAACACCGCGGCGAGTTTTACGAGCTATACCATGGGCGTGACGGGCCATGCCGCCGTCAGCGCCAGCCGCTGCGATTCCTGCCACAACGGCGCGTTCACTGGCGAAGGCACGAAAGGCGCGCTGGGCACCGCGTCGTTCCCTGGCCACGTCGCGACCAACGGCAACGACTGCGGCACCTGTCACACCAGCGCCGCTTCAGCCTTCACCAGCTGGGTAGGCGGAACGTTTACCCACGCGGCCACCGATACCAACTGCTCGAACTGCCACAACGGCACCACCGCGACCGGCATGAAGACGCCGCCGCACATTCCGGTGGCAGGAATCCAGTGCAGCAACTGCCACACCAATACGGCCGCGAGTTTCACGACCTACACCATGGGTGCGACGGGCCATGCGGCCGTCAGCGCCAGCCGGTGCGATTCCTGCCACAACGGCTCGTACACCGGCGAGGGAACCACTGGCGCAATCGGCACCGCATCCTTCTCCGGCCACGTACCGACCAATGGCGCAGATTGCAAAACCTGTCACACCAGCGCGGCTTCCGCCTTCACCAGCTGGTCGGGTGGAACGTTCACCCATGCGGCGACCGACACCAATTGCTCGAGCTGCCACAACGGCACCACCGCGACCGGCATGAAGACGCCGCCACACATTCCGGTGGCAGGAATCCAGTGCAGCAACTGCCACACCAACACCGCGGCGAGTTTCACGACCTACACCATGGGCGCGGCCGGCCACACGGCCGTCAGCGCCAGCCGCTGCGATTCCTGTCACAACGGCTCGTATACCGGAGAGGGAACGAAAGGCGCGCTGGGCACCGCGTCGTTCCCCGGTCACGTCGCGACCAACGGCAAGGACTGCGGCACCTGTCACACCAGCGCCGCCTCGGCCTTCAGCAGCTGGGTAGGCGGAACGTTTACCCACGCGGCCACCGATACCAACTGCTCGAACTGCCACAATGGCACCACCGCCACCGGCATGAAGACGCCGCCGCACATTCCGGTGACCGGAATCCAGTGCAGCAACTGCCACACCAATACGGCGGCGAGCTTCACGACCTACACCATGGGCGTGACGGGACACACCGCCGTCAGCGCCAGCCGCTGCAACTCCTGCCACAACGGCTCGTACACCGGAGAGGGCACGAAAGGCGCGCTGGGCACCGCGTCGTTCCCAGGCCATGTCCTAACCAATGGCGCCGACTGCGCCACCTGTCACACCAGCGCCGCCTCGACTTTCGCGAGCTGGGCCGGCGGCAAGTTCACCCACGCGGCCACCGATACCAACTGCTCGAACTGCCACAATGGCACCACCGCTACCGGCATGAAGACGCCGCCGCACATTCCGGTGGCGGGAATCCAGTGCAGCAATTGCCACACCAATACGGCGGCGAGCTTCACGACCTACACCATGGGCGTGACGGGACACACCGCCGTCAGCGCCAGTCGCTGCAACTCCTGTCACAACGGTTCATACACCGGCGAGGGGACCACTGGGGCAATCGGTACCGCATCCTTCCCCGGCCACGTCGCGACCAATGGCAAGCGACTGTGTCACCTGTCACGCCAGTGCGGCTTCCGCGTTCACCAGCTGGTCCGGCGGCAAGTTCACCCATGCTGCCACCGACACCAACTGCTCGAACTGCCACAATGGCACCACTGCCACCGGCATGAAGACGCCGCCGCACATTCCGGTAACCGGAGTTCAGTGCAGCAATTGCCACACCAATACGGCGGCGAGTTTCACGACCTACACCATGGGCGCGACGGGACATACCGCCGTCAGCGCCAGCCGCTGCAACTCCTGCCACAACGGTTCGTACACCGGTGAGGGGACGAAGGGCGCGCTGGGCACGGCGTCGTTCCCCGGCCACGTCGCGACCAATGGAAGCGATTGCGTCACCTGTCATGCCAGCGCGGCTTCCGCGTTCACCAGCTGGTCCGGCGGCAAGTTCACCCATGCGGCCACCGATACCAATTGCTCGAGCTGCCACAACGGCACCACCGCGACCGGCATGACGACGCCGCCGCACATTCCGGTGACGGGCATCCAGTGCAGCAACTGCCACAACAATACGGCCGCGAGTTTCACGACCTACACCATGAATCACAGCTCGGTCAGCGCCAGCCGGTGCGACTCCTGTCACAACGGCTCCTTCACCGGCGAAGGCTCGAAGGGTGCGCAGGGCACCGCGTCGTTCGCGGGCCATGTCCCAACCAACGGCGCCGACTGCATTACCTGCCACGCCAGTGCGGCTACGGCGTTCACCAGCTGGTCGGGCGGCAAGTTCACTCACGCGGCGACCGACACCAACTGCTCGAGCTGCCACAACGGCACCACCGCGACCGGCATGACGACGCCGCCACACATTCCAGTGGCCGGAATCCAGTGCAGCAACTGCCACACCAATACGGCGACGAGCTTCACGACCTACACCATGAGCCACACCGCCGTTACTTCGAGCCGGTGCGACTCCTGCCACAACGGTTCATATACCGGCCAGGGCACGAAAGGCGCGCAGGGAAAATCAAGTGATCACCCCAAGACGACGGCAGATTGCGGTTGTTGCCATACCAGCACGACAAGTTTCGGCCAGCAGAGGAGTTCGCCGGCTGGATGCTCGACGACGGCGACGGCCGCGGCGGTGACGCCGACGCCTACGCCAACACCTACGCCTACCCCCACGTCCACGCCAAAGCCGGCGACCGCGGCAACGACAGCGGCGCCTGTTGCAGCAGCGCCTGCCCCGACAGCCAAACCGGCCACCACCACGACCACTGCGGCACCGACAACGGCAGCGCCCGCAGCCGCAACCAAACCCGCCACCGCGACAACGGCGGCGCCCGTTGCAGCGGCGCCGGTCGCGGCAGCCAAGACCGCCGCCGACGACCACCGCACCGGACGGCGCCGGCGGCTGTGACGCCCCAGCTGCAGCCAACCCCGCCGCCGCACGACGACCACAGCACCTGCGGCGGCGCCGGCCACGGCAGTCAAATCTGCCGCCGCACGACCGGCGCACCAACGACGGCGCCGCGGCACCGCGCCCGCAGCTGCGCTCAATCCCGCAGCTGCGGCAACGACCACGGCACCGGCGACGGCGCCTGCCGCGGCAGCGCCTGCCGCCGTTGTCAACTCAGCCGCCGCAATCAAGCCCGCGACGGCAGCGCCGACTGCTCCCGTCTCGCCAAACTCGCCAGCGGCCAGCGCAAAATTCAGCCATCCGAGCGTCACCAGCGGCTGCGCGGCCTGTCACAACGGTGTCACCGCGCTCGGCAAGCCGCCGAGCCACATCGTCACCAACGCGTCCTGCGAGAACTGTCACAAGAGCACTGTGACGTTCGCCGGAGCCCGCATGAACCATGCTGGAATCGTGGCGAATTGCGCCAGCTGTCATAATGGCAAATCCGCACTCGGGAAGCCGGCCGCGCACATCCCGACCAATGACCCGTGCGAGAGCTGCCACAGGAGCACCGTGACCTTTGCGGGCGCCCGGTTCGACCACTCCCGTATCACCGCGCCATGCGCCAGCTGCCATAACGGCGTGATGGCTACCGGCAAGTCGCCGAGGCATTTTGCAACGACCTTGCCTTGCGAGACCTGCCACCGGACCATGATGTGGACGCCGGCGGTCTACCGGCATACGTCGCTGGCTTACGTGAATCACGGGACGGCGCTCAGCTGCGCCAGCTGCCACACATCGAATGCCCAGACCGTCCCCTGGAAATTCCCCGCTTACCGGCCGGATTGCGCCGGCTGCCATGCCGACAAATATCGGCCGACGTCGCATCTCAAGTTCGCGCGGCCGGTGAGCGTCTATTACACGGTCACGGAACTGCGAGATTGCACCGGCGCCTGCCACGTCTACTCCGACAGCACCCAACGAACCATCGTCACGCGACGCATCGGCGTGCACCGGGCCCTGGGAGGTGGATGGTGATGGCAAGGCCAGGGGGAGCACATCGCCGGGTTCTGTCGCTCGTGCTTGCGGGAACGACGCTGTTCGCCTTGCAACCGGCCCTCGCTCAGCCGGTCGTCGATCAGGCGTTGTCGGACGCGCAGATCGCCGTCGAGAAGGGCTGTGCGATTCTCAAGGTCACTTTCAATATCCGCATTCGCTATGCGAGCCATTTTCCGCTCGACCGCGGCGATGAATTGCGGATCATCGTAAATCCAATCGATCGCAACCAGGCGGCCGCATTGCTGGCATTGAGGCGTGAGGCTGCGACGGTACCCAACGGCAAACAAAATGGAATCAAGGCGATCGACCTTGAGACCGACAGTCCGACCGGGCCCGTACTTCGGATTCTGTTTGACCGCCCGATGGCCTATCAGGTCGCCCCCAACTCCGATACCCAGAGCATCGTGGTCGCCATTGCCGGGGCGAAGCCGTCGGCGAAGTGCAAGCCGATATTTCCTGCAGGAGCAGGTTTCCCGACAGCTCCATTTCGCGACGGCGCCGTGCCCACGCGTACCAAGGACCGGCCGGCCGGCAAGATCTCCGACGCGGACCTGAGGGCGGTCGCCGGCTGGACGGACGAAGCAAGGGCGGCGCTGCGCAAGAACAATCCAGGTGGAGCGATCCAGCTCCTGACGAGAATTCTCAAATATCCGGAGAATCAGTACAGCGCCGAAGCGCAGGAACTGTTGGGTGTCGCGCGACAGAAGAACGGCCAGCTTGCCGAAGCAAGGTCGGAATACGAGGACTATCTCCGCCGCTACCCAAGCGGCGAGCAGAGCGAGCGCGTGAGGCAGCGTCTCGCCGGCATCGTCACGGCGAGCGGGGAAACGAGCGCACCGCTCCATGCGCCAAACGGACAACCGGTCGGAATGCCGCCGACTGACAGGTTCACCCAGTCGCGTGAAACAACCTGGACTCTCGTGGGCAGTGCTTCGGCATTCTATATTCGCGACGACAGCTTCACCTCCGTGCGGGACCCCTCGGTGGCCCCGAATCCCAATGCTGACCCGGACGCTTATCGCGTTCATCAAAACGAAATGCTTTCCACCCTCGATGTGACGGCGGCCTGGAACAACGATCAGACCAAGGGAAGAATCCGGTTTTCCGGCACCGAGGAAACTCCGTTCGACGGCAACTCGAGAAACCTGGCGGGTGTGGCAGCCCTGTTCGTCGATACGATGATAAAGGACTGGAATTTGCGGTCGGTGATTGGCCGCCAAATGCTTAGTACCGATGGAGTGCTCGGTCGCTTCGACGGTGCACTGTTAAGCTGGCAACCTATGACGATGCTGCGGCTGGACGTCGTGGCCGGGTCGCCGGCGATCAGCCAGTTCGATTTGCCGTTCATGGACCAGAAGTATTTCTATGGTGCCGGCATTGGCCTTGGACCCTTCAACGGCTTCGATACAACTCTCTATGCCATCGAACAACGCGATCGATGGCTGGTAGATCGCGAAGCCGTGGGCGCGGATTTCCGCTATTTCGACGAGACCAAGTTTGCTTTCGGAAATGTCGACTACGACATTCACTTCCAGCGTCTGAATGCGGCGATTTTCTCGGGCTCGTGGATCCTGCCCGACAAATCCACGATCTACGGCGGCGCCGACTACCGCCGCACGCCCTATCTGTCGACCTGGAATGCGTTGCTCAATCAGCCTTTCGCCACGCTCTATGACATGCTCAAGGTTCAGACCAACGAGCAGCTGCAGCAGCTCGCGCTCGATCAAACGCCGATCTACAAATCGGCCATGCTCGGATTTTCGCATCCGTTGACCGACAAGCTGCAGGTCAGCGCGGATGCCACGGTCGTCAATTTGTCCCAGCCGATCGTGCCGTTGGGCCTGGACCCGTCTTTGGCCGCGCTTCCCGCCGGCAACGAATACTACTACTCAACCCAGTTCATCGGGAACAACATCGTCAAGGACGGCGACATGTATATCGCGGCCCTGCGCTACTCGCAGCTGACGACCTCCAACCTTTACATGCTGGACTTCAATTTCAGGTTCCCGATGACCAGTGAGTGGCGAATAAGCCCGCGTTTGAGGCTTGGGTACACCAAGGGCCGAGACACGGACCTGACCGAATACACCGTACTTCCGTCATTGTTGGTCGATTATTATTGGACCAAGGACCTGAGTTTTGAGGCTGAAGTGGGAGTGCAATGGACGAGCACCACGCAATTTGGTGTCAGGAGCCGCGATACCGAGCTGATGGCAACGATCGGGGTGCGGTATGACTTCTACTCAGACACCACCACCAAGGCGGACGACCCCAAGAGCAAGTTCGGAGCGCCGGCCGCTGCCGCCTTGTGCCGCTACAGCGCTCGCCCGGACGGCAACAGCTGCGCGTCGTCGCCGATTAGCAGCCGATGAGGCAGGTCATGCGTACACGTGGACATAATGGCCCTCGGTGCCCGGCGCCGTTGAATGGCCCTGCGGTCAGGACAGGAGCAAGCAGCGACATGACGTTCCACCGGCATCCCGGACGAGGAGTGCATCATGGCACCTGAGATCGGCTATTTTGCGCTGCTGCTGGCGTTGTTTGTTTCCGCAACCCAATCGGCGATGCCGTTCGTTGGCGCGCGCCGCCGGGATCTCGCGGTCGCGGCGTTTGTCGACCAGGCGGCGTTGGCTCAATTCATGTTTCTCGTGGTTGCGTTTGCGTCCCTGACCTACGCTTTCGTTACGTCCGATTTTTCGGTCGAGGTCGTGACCGCCAACTCGCACACCGCAAAACCGCTGCTGTACAAGATTTCAGGAGTGTGGGGAAACCACGAAGGATCGATGTTGCTTTGGGTCCTCATCCTGTCGCTGTTTGGTGCTGCGGTGGCGGTGTTCGGGCGCAATCTGCCCGACCGGTTGCGCATCAATGCGCTCGGTGTCCAGGGCATGATCGGATGCGGCTTTTTGGCCTTCATCGCGCTGACGTCGAACCCGTTTGCGCGTCTGGCG
Organism: uncultured Alphaproteobacteria bacterium; assembly: GCA_963742085.1. Lineage (GTDB taxonomy): Bacteria > Pseudomonadota > Alphaproteobacteria > Rhizobiales > Xanthobacteraceae > Bradyrhizobium. The sequence continues at coordinate 135,500 of CAVUKM010000017.1, forward strand.
CAGGCGCCCGCGGACGGCAACGGGCTTAATCCCATATTGCAGGATCCGGGACTGGCGATCCATCCGCCGTTTCTCTATTTGGGTTATGTCGGTTTTTCGATGGCGTTTTCGTTCGCGGTGGCGGCGCTGATCGAGGGAAAGGTCGACGCTTGTTGGGCGCGCTGGGTGAGGCCCTGGGTACTGGCGGCATGGTGCTTCCTCACCATCGGGATCACGCTGGGTAGCGCCTGGGCGTACTACACGCTTGGCTGGGGCGGCTGGTGGTTCTGGGATCCGGTCGAAAATGCATCGTTCATGCCCTGGCTCGCGGGCACGGCATTGCTGCATTCGGCGCTTGTCGTCGAGCGTCGCAACGCGCTCGTGAGCTGGACGATCCTGCTCGCGATCCTGACCTTTTCATTGAGTCTGGTCGGCACATTTCTGGTTCGTTCCGGGGTGCTGACGAGCGTGCATGCCTTTGCGCTGGACCCGGCGCGAGGCGTCTTCATTCTGGGATTGATCCTGCTCGCCACCGGCGGCGCCCTGACGCTTTACGCGATCCGCGCGCCGCATCTCAAATATGGCGCTCCCTTCGCGCTCGTCAGCCGGGAGAGCGGCTTGATTGTCAACAACGTGCTGTTGAGCACGGCCGCGGCCACCGTGTTTCTCGGCACGTTCTATCCGCTCATTGTCGACATGATGGGCAGCGACAAGATATCGGTGGGGCCGCCTTACTATAACAGGACGTTCGTTCCGATCATGATCCCGGTACTTCTGGTCATGGTCATCGGGCCGATGCTCAAATGGAAACGCGACAGTATCGTTGCGGCGCTGGGTCGTCTCAAGTACCCGGCGCTCGCGAGCGGGCTTGCCGCGCTGCTGGTGTTGATCCTCACATTTGGCCGCAATGCCTTCGCGGCGGCCTTTATGGCCGTGGCGGTCTGGCTGGTCGCCGGTTCGCTTGCGGCTCTCGCCTATCGTACGCGTTTGGGCGGCGTTCCGCTGGCGACGACGCTGAGACTCGCGCGTACGACGCCTCGCGCATTTTACGGACTTGTCATTGCCCACGCCGGGATGGGTATCGCCGTCGCCGGAATTACAGGCATGACGAGCTGGGCGACCGAAAAGATCGAAATGCTGCGACCAGGGCAGAGCCTCGAACTTTCCGGGTACAGTCTCCGCTTGCGGTCGGTTGGTGACGTCGCGGGTCCCAACTACGATGCCGAGCGAGGCATTTTCGACGTCACAAGGAACGGGCGCTTCGTGGGCCAGATGTCGAGCGAGCGGCGCTATTATCCGGTGCGCCAGCAGCAGACCACCGCCGCAGGCATCAGGACCAATCTGATCTCCAATCTGTACGTGGCGATCGGCGAACCTGACGGCAACGGCGCCTGGGCCGTGCGTTTCTACTACCATCCCTTCATGCCGTGGGTGTGGATCGGAGCGCTCACGATGGCGCTTGGCGGGTTCGTCTCGCTGTCGGACCGCCGCCTGCGGGTCGGCGTGCCGCAACGCATCCCGCGCCATGCCGCGGCGGTCCCAGCTGAATAGGAGCCGGCCATGAGACGCCTATTGCCTTTGACGCCCGTGCTCGTCTTCGTCCTGCTGGCGTGCGGGCTCGGATTCAGCCTCACGAACGATCCGCGCAAGATGCCGTCGCTGCTCCTGGACAAGGCCGTGCCGGCGTTCGCGATGGCATCGCTCGACGAGGATGGCAGAGGCCTTTCAAGTGCCGACCTCGAGGGAAAGGTCTCGCTGCTCAACGTCTTTGCGTCCTGGTGTCCCGGCTGCCGCTCCGAACATCCGATGCTCATGCAGCTTGCCGGGAAGGGCAGGGTGCCGGTTTACGGTATCAACTGGAAAGACAGCTTGCGCGACGGGGAGCGCTGGCTGAGGGCAAACCAAAGTCCCTATGCGCGCGTCGGCTTTGACGAAAGCGGGCGGGTCGGAATTGACCTTGGCGTGACGGGTGTTCCGGAAACATTCCTGATCGATCGTTCGGGGCGCGTGCGCTATCGCCACGCAGGTCCCTTAACCGAAGACGTATGGCGCGACATATTCGAGCCGATACTGGCGCAGCTAGAGGCCGGGCCATGAACATGATTTTGCGAATGCCGGGGTGCCGCGTCTTGCCGGGGGTGTTGGTCGCGTTGGCCATATTCACCTCGTTCGCGCACGCGGTGACGCCGGATGAGTTCCTGCAGGACCCCGCGCTCGAGGCGCGCGCACGCGCGATCAGCCAGCTCCTCCGTTGTGTCGTTTGTCAGAACCAGAGCATTGACGATTCCAATGCGCCGCTCGCGCACGACCTTCGGGTCATCGTCCGTGAACGGCTGGTGTCAGGCGATACCGACAAGCAGGCAGTCGATTTCATCGTCCATCGTTACGGCAATTTCGTTCTTCTGAATCCACCGATGCAATTGGACACGCTGGCGCTCTGGCTCGGTCCCGCGTTCTTTTTGCTGATAGCCGCGGTGGGCTTCGGCTGGTACCTGCGCAGGCGATCGGCCGATCAGGCCACGGAGACGTCTGCGGCGCTGACGACCATCGAGCAGGAGCGGATCGCCGAACTGTTCGCAGGAGAAACTTGACATGACATTATGGATCATTCTGACGATCATGACTTCCGCCGCGGCGGTGGTCTTGTCGGCACCATTCATTCGGCGGTTCGACCGGCTTCAGGCGGTATCGTCCGGTGACATCGAGGTCTATCGCGACCAATTGAAGGAAATCGAAGGCGAACAGCAGCAAGGCCTGATTGACGATGTCCAGGCGGAAACGGCCCGGCTCGAAATCAAGAAGCGCGCTCTGGCTGCCGCCGAACTGGAGCGATCCGTGGCGCCTGCTCTCTCTGTGGGCGAGCGGAAGTTTGCGATCGTCTGCGTGACCGGAATCGTGGTTCTCGGCTCGGTCGGTCTCTATGCGGCGACGGGAAACCCTGACCTGCCCTCGATGCGGGGGGTTGGCGCCGCACAACAGGCGTCCGCGCCGTTCCCTCGTGATTCATCGTCTCCGGCCAGTCTTGCTGCAGCGATGCAGTCGGTTGTTTCCGAAAACCAGGGACAACCACAGTCGCAAACCAGCCTCCCGCCGGTCGAGGAGATGATCAGACGCCTCGCGGCGCGCCTGCAGCAAAATCCAAAAGACGGGCCAGGCTGGCGCACCCTCGGCTGGTCCTATTTGAATATCGGCCGGTTCGCCGAAGCGAGTGAGGCTTATGCGAAGGCGATCGAGCTAAATCCCAATGACGTCGAAGTGAGGGGCGCTCGCATCGAAACATTGGTCCGGTCAGCGGATGGCGTCGTGACGGCCGATGCCAGGAACGCCATCGAGGATACCCTGAGGATCGATCCCAGGAATGGTCTTGCCCGTTTTTTCAAAGGCCTGTCGAAGGAGCAGGAAGGTGACAAGGCTTCCGCCCTGACTGATTGGCTCGAAGTGCTCAGGGATGCCGATCCCGGCAAATCCTGGGTGCCGGATCTCAAGAACAGGATCAGCGCGCTCGAGCGGGATCTCGGTACAGATACGGCCGTGCGCCCGACCGCGCCGAAGCCGGCCATTGCGGGCGGACCGCTCGAAACATTGAGGGCGCCGGCGGGGTCACCGATGGCCCCACCGATGGCCCCGGTGACCGAAAAGGGACCGAGCCAGCAGGACGTGCAGGCCGCGGAGGCGATGGCGCCGGCGGACCGATCCGCCATGATACGGGCTATGGTCGACCGTCTTGCAAACCGCCTGGAGAAATCGCCGCGCGACGCGGACGGCTGGATCAAGCTGGTTCAGTCGCGCGTGGTGCTCGGCGAAACCGAGCTTGCAAAACAGGCGCTCGCCCACGGGGTCGAGGCCTTCGCGGGCGACGCGCAGCAGCGCGACCGGATTATCGCCGCCGCGCAACAGCTCGGACTGAATCAGTAAGTGACCGATTAGCCAGGTACCGGCAGCTTGCAGAGAGCTACCAAGAAAGTGAGTGCGTCATGAACTACAACGTATTTTTCGATCGGGCTTTGACCCAGCTTCACGACGAGCGGCGCTACCGGATCTTTGCCGATCTGGAACGGATAGCGGGCAGGTTTCCGCATGCGATCTGGCATTCGCCGGATGGTCCGCGCGACGTGGTGATCTGGTGCTCGAACGACTATCTCGGCATGGCGCAGCATCCGAAGGTCGTGGCGGCGATGGTCGAGAACGCGACACGAATGGGAACGGGTGCCGGGGGCACGCGCAATATCGCCGGCACCAATCATCCGCTGACCGAGCTGGAACGCGAGCTCGCCCAGCTGCACGGCAAGGAGGCCGCGCTGGTCTTTACCTCGGGTTACGTTTCGAATGATACCGGCATTGCCACCATCGCGAAGCTGTTGCCGAACTGCCTGCTGTTGTCCGACGCGCTCAATCACAATTCCATGATCGAGGGCGTTCGCAAATCGGGGGCTGAAAAGCAGGTCTGGCGCCACAACGACATGGCGCATCTCGAGCAATTGCTGCGTTCGTCGGCGCTCGACCGGCCGAAACTGATCTTGTGTGAAAGCCTGTATTCCATGGATGGCGATGTCGCGCCGCTGCATCGCATCTGCGACCTTGCCGAGCGTTACGGGGCATTGACCTATGTCGACGAAGTCCACGCCGTCGGCATGTACGGGCCGCATGGCGGCGGGATCGCCGAGCGCGACGGCGCGATGGGCCGCATCGATATCCTCGAAGGCACGCTCGCCAAGGCCTTCGGCTGCCTCGGCGGCTATATCGCGGCGAATGCCAATCTGATTGACGCCGTGCGCTCCTACGCGCCCGGTTTTATCTTTACCACAGCGCTGCCGCCGGCGATCTGCGCGGCGGCAACGGCCGCCATCAGGCATCTCAAGTCGTCGCAGTGGGAGCGCATTCGTCACCAGGACCGGGCCGCGCGGCTGAAGGCGGTGCTGAATGCGGCGCGCCTGCCTGTGATGCCGAGCGATACCCACATCGTTCCGCTCCATGTCGGCGATCCCGAGAAATGCAAGATGGCGTCCGACATCCTGCTGTCGGATTACGGCATCTACATCCAGCCGATCAACTACCCGACGGTGCCGCGAGGCCTGGAGCGGCTGCGGATCACGCCGTCGCCCTATCACGATGACGGGCTGATCGAGCGCCTCGCCGAGGCTCTGGTGGATGTTTGGGACCAGCTCGAACTGCCACGCCAGCGGCAGCAGATTCTCGCGGCGGAATGATCCTTCCGGCGTCGGTATGTCTAGCTGATGAAAGCCGGCGGCGCCGCGGACTGAAAGCGTCCAGGCCGCGGGCCTCGGAGTTACTCGTAGCGGAGCGCTTCGATCGGATCTAGCCGAGCTGCCTTTCGAGCGGGGTAGTAGCCGAAGAAGATGCCGACCGCCGCCGAGAACAAAAATCCGCCGGCGATTGCGGCAAGCGATATCGGGGCGGGCCAGCCGGTGAGGGTGGAAACGGCGATCGACAGGGTTGCGCCGATGACTATTCCCACGATTCCACCGCTGACGCTGATGAACACAGCCTCGGCAAGGAACTGCAGCAATACGTGCAGTCGTCTGGCGCCAATCGCCATCCTGAGTCCGATCTCCCGCGTCCGCTCGGTCACGGAGACGAGCAGGATATTCATGATGCCGATGCCGCCGACTACAAGCGATATTGACGCCACCGCGGCCAACAGCAGTGCCATGATGCGGCTGCTGCCCTCCGCGGTCTGCGCGATCTGACTGAGGTTTCGCACCGAAAAATCGTTGATGGTGCCAGGCTTGATGCGGTGACGGCGCGCCAGGATTTCAGTGGCCTGGCTGATCGCCGCCTGGATGGCGGTCTGCTCCACCGCCTGCACGTAGATTTGATTCACAAAGCCGGTCATGCGCGGCTGAAGCCCGTAAGGGTTCGGCGGCGTCGGATAGATCCAGTTGATGGCGGTTTGCTGCTGGCTTGGAGCCGCGACGCCGAGAATCTTGCGCTCGGCCGTTGTGAACGGAACCATGATCACATCGTCCTGGTCCTGCCCATAAGACGTCTGTCCCTTGGTGTCGAGAATACCGATCACCCGCAACGCGACTCCTTTGGCTTGCACCATCGCCCCGATCGGATTCTGGAAGGTGCCGAAGAGTTGACGCCTCACGGTTTCGCCGAGGACGGCGACAAGCGCCGCATCCCGTTCATCTTCTGGCGTGATCGCCCGTCCGGCGGCAATCACCCAGTTCGTCATCGGCGGATAATTGGAGCTTACGCCCTGGATGCCGGTGGTCCAGTTCTGATTCTCAAACCGGATCTGCCCGGACTGGCGGATCAGAAAGCTCACTGCCCCGGCGGCGGGCGCCTCCTGCCGGATTGCACGGACGTCGGCCACGGTAAGCGTCGAAGCGCTTCCTGATCCCCCGCGTGCGCCGCCGCTCGTGGCGGCGCCTGGCACAATGACGACGAGATTTGTCCCGAGCCTGGAAATCTCTTTTCGAACCGCTTCGTTGGCACCCTGGCCAACGGACACCATGACGATCAACGCGGCGACGCCGATGAAAACTCCCAGCATCGTCAACGCCGAACGCATCTTGTTGCGCCAAATTGCCTCTGCCGCCGCCGTCATCACCATCCAGACAAACGGCCATGACGCGCCCGATTTTCCGGCGTAGGGCGGTTCCCTGATCTCGGCTGCCGGGCGGGGCGCCTTGTCGCCCTTTTGCTTCTTGACATCCGAGATGATCTGTCCGTCGCGCATCGTCAGTACGCGATCCATGAAAGCCGCCACATCAGGCTCGTGCGTCACCACGATGATGGTGACGCCCTGCTCGCGATTAAGCGCACTGAGCGTCTGCATGATCTCGTTCGAATTGCGCGTGTCGAGGTTGCCGGTCGGCTCATCAGCCAGCAGAAGACTCGGCCTGTTGATCAAGGCCCGCGCGATGGCCACCCGCTGTTGCTGGCCTCCCGACAATTGGCCCGGCGTATTGCGCTCGCGGTCGCCTAGCCCGAGCGTGTCCAGAACTTCCCTGGCCCGATCGAAGCGCACCCGCGCCTGACCCTGACCCGATGTCGCGTATAGCAGCGGCAGGGCGACATTGTCGATCGCACTGGTGCGGGGCAACAGGTTGAAGCTCTGGAACACAAAACCAAGCCGCTCACTTCGAAGGCCGGCGAGATCGGGCTCCGCTAGCTGCGCAACGTCGATGCCATCGAACCAGTAACGACCACCCGTGGGCCGATCGAGGCAACCAAGGATCGACATCAGCGTCGATTTGCCGGATCCGGACGCGCCCATGATGGCGATGAACTCGCCATGTTCGACGGTCAGGCTCACTTCCCTGAGTGCGTAAACATCGATATCGCCGACATGATAAGTCCGCGAAACCTGCTCAATCCTGATGACCGGCTCTGCCATTGATCGTCAATCGCCATTTCGCCGTACGTTAGAGTCGCGGCCGTGGCACGCTGGAGCGCGCCGTCGCCGAATTTCGCTGCTCGGCGAGGATTACCTTGTCGCCCACCTTCAGGTCGCCGTGAACAATTTCGGTGAAATCGTCGTCGTCGAGTCCGACCGTGACGTCAATTGGAGTCGGCGTTCCCTTGCGCAGCACCCAGACCCGCTGCTGCTGAATGTCGCCAAGGGGGGTCCCGGTCGGGACATAGCGCAACGCCTGGTTCGGAACGCGGAGGACGCTATCGCGCTGATCGGTGATGATCCTTGTCGCCGCCGTCAGGCCCGGCTTGAGCGCCAGATCCGAGTTGTCGACGCTAACGACGACATCGTAGGTGATGACGTTTTGCACCGTTTGCGGGGACTGGCGGACCTGCGTCACTGTTCCCTGGAACAAACGTTTGGAATACGCATCGACGGTAAACGTCGCCTTGTCGCCGTTCTTGATGTCGCCAATGTCGCTTTCGCTCACATTGGCATCCACCTGCATCCTGGTGAGGTCGGTCGCGATAAGGAACAGGGTCGGGGTCTGGAAACTCGCCGCGACGGTCTGTCCCATGGTCACATTGCGCGAAACGACAGTGCCGTCGACCGGCGAGATGATGTTGGTATAGTCGAGATTGACCTGCGCCGCGTCGAGCACGGCCTGGCGCTGCTGGATGGTAGCTTCGTCAAATGTGATTTGCGCCACGGCCTGATCGTACACGCTCTGCGCATTGTCGTAGGCGTCTTTCGATACGGCGTTCGTCTGGACGAGAGTCGTGAGGCGCCCCAGGTTGCTCTTGGCATAGACAAGCGACGCCTTGTCCTTCTCCAACTGCGCCTTGGCTACGGCGAGATTGGCCTTGCCCTGATCGACGATGGTCTGGTAGGGGCGCGGATCGATCTTGGCGCAGGACTGTCCGCGCTTGACCTCGGTATTGTAGTCGCAGGTCAGTTCCTGGATCACGCCGGAGACATAGGTTCCGACGATGATCGTCAATTCGGGGTTGACGGTACCCGTCGCGCTGACGCTGCTGGCGATCGGGCCAATCGTGGCGGGGGTCGTCGCATAGCGGACTGCCGTGCCGCTGCCCATCGACCACCAAATGGCGCCGGATGCCGCGGCAAGCACGATCGTGACCGCCGCGCCGATGACCCAACGCGTGGTCGAACCTCGCTTGCGCGCGGTTTCTCGTGCCGGCTGCTCCGGCGCCGGAAAGGCGACAATTTGCGGCGCCTGCTTGCTCTCGGTCGTACCAATGCCAGGCTGCACGCTCATTCCCAAAACCCTCATCGACTATGACGTCCAGCGCCGTGAATCGAGTGGACAAGGGAAAGCTAGCCCCGCAAGCGGCGGGAAATGTTGATTGGGATCAAGAGCAAGGTCGCATCGGTCGAATACACCGCCGAAATTTCCCGGAAAACGGGGACCGTTTGCCCGTATCTTTGAAAAATTAAGGCCCGCCAAAGCAACGGGCATTGATCCTGATCAACGTCCCGGGACCGCCAAGCTGTTGGGCTTGGGCGTGACAAATTGTGGAGGTCATTCCCATGCCAGAAATTCTCGCCAAACAGGCGCTGCTCGCCGAGTTGGAGAAGAAGTCCGAAGCGTTCGGTCTCAGCGTCCACGATGACGCCCATGAAGGATGCAGCGGTGAACTCGAAGCCATTCGGGCGAAGTGGTGGTTCGGCGGCCGCAAGGTTGCCTATCGGATGTCGTGCCGGCTGACGGAGGCGGACCACACGGTTCACTTTCGCGAGGCCGCTATCGAGCGCAGCTGGGGCATTCCGCCGCCGACGTTGACGGTGGAGACGACGAGCACCAGCGGCTGGAAGCGCAACGAAAAGCGCAGCGATGTTTCAGTCGGCGGCGGCGGATCGCTCAACTATGGTCAGGTGCGCCAGGCCGTGGAACAGGCATCCGTTGCGGCGGGCTGGAATTTCCATCTTGAAGGCGGCCGCATGCCGTAGTCGAGGAATTCGTCCTCTTCGGGCGCGCCTGACATGGTCCGGGGCGGGATTGCCTTGGTAGTGGCTGCCGTCCTTGAATGGCGTCCGACGCGCCTGCAGAACACCCGGTTTTGCCGGTTCGAACGATCAGATGGACAGTTCGAAAAGTCGGAAACGGTGGCCTCAGCGCAGGCCGGCCGCGTTGCTTGTCGCCCGGCGGATCGATCCGGATTCTGCGATAGATCAAGTCCGTGCCCGCGCGAGAGGTTAGCATAATCAAGGCTTCAGCAGGAGAACTCGATGGCAATCCGGGACGTTTTGCTTACGTTGACCAGTTACCCCGAGCCGACGCCGGTCTCGGTCGTCGAGGACGCGGTATCGTTTGCGTCGTCGCTCGGCTGTCACATCGCGGCAATGGCGTGCGAGACCCATGTCCAGGTTCCGGGAAGCTTTCTCTCCGGCTCCGTGGTCGGAGGGATGGCCGCGAGTGAAGCACACAGGAGCCTGAAGAATGCGCAGGCGCTGCTCGCAGCCTTCGAATCGGCCGCCGGGAAGGCGGGCGTCGCGCACGAGAGAGTCCTGGAGCGATGCCTGTCGCACGAGGTGCCGGGCCTGTTCGTGCAATACGCGCGGCTCCGTGATCTGACGATCGTGTCGGTCCCGGAATCCCATGATCAATGGTATGCCGAGACCGTCATATTCGAATCCGGCAAGCCGACCATGGTCCTGCCGGAAAGGCCGCGCGCGAGACCATTTGACTTGAGGACCGTCATGGTCGCCTGGGATTTCAGCCGCGCTGCGGCCCGCGCGATCGCGGATGCAATTCCGATTCTGGAAAAAGCGCGGGACGTGCGCATCGTAACGGTGACGAACGAGAAAGTCCTCGACAGCAAGCATTCGGCCGAGGAACTCGCCAGGAATTTGTCGCGCCACGGAATCGATGTGGTCCTTGACAAGGTGGACGCGGCGGGGCGGGCGATCGGCAAGGTTCTTGAAGCGCACGCGGCTTCCTGCAGCGCCGACGTTCTGGTGATGGGGGCGTATGGCCACTCCAGATTTCGGGAATTCGTTCTTGGAGGCGCTACCAGGAGCCTGTTGTCGAAGCCACCCCTTCCGATTCTGTTTTCACACTGAAAGGACGACGTCGCGCCGCCTCGGTCAAATCGGAATGCGTTGGGAGGAAAGTTGTCGCCTCGTGCCTCCGAAACGATCAAGGCTCTTTAGCGAATGGATTCCGGCGCCCCGGGGACTGACATGATCGCCGTTTCACAGCTGCAGAAATCGAACCCAGCCCGGGTATTTCATGCGCGGAGCCTTTCCAAGACCTATCACATGGGTGAGGTCGACGTGCATGCGCTGCGAGACGTCGACCTGGACATTTTTGAAGGCGAGTTCGTTGTTCTTCTCGGGCCGTCCGGTTCCGGGAAATCGACCCTGCTCAATATTCTCGGCGGGCTGGACAGCCCGACCTCCGGCGAGGCGCATTGGCGCGACCATGACCTGGTGGGCGCCGACGATGGCGAACTTACCCGCTATCGGCGCGAACACGTCGGCTTCGTTTTTCAATTCTACAATCTTATTCCCAGTCTTACCGTGTTTGAAAACGTTGCGCTCGTCAACGAGATTGCGGAGAGGCCGCTCGACCCGCGCGAAGTCCTGATGCTGGTTGGACTCGAACAGCGACTCGACCACTTTCCCTCGCAGCTATCCGGCGGAGAGCAGCAGCGCGTCGCAGTGGCCCGGGCCATCGTCAAATCGCCCGACGTTCTGTTGTGCGATGAGCCCACAGGCGCGCTGGACTACGAAACCGGCAAGGTCGTGCTCGCGGCCGTTGCACGGGCCAACGAGCGGCTCGGCACCACGACCGTCATCATCACCCATAATGCGGCCATTGCCGGCATGGCCGACCGCGTGCTGCGCCTGGGCGGCGGTCGTATTGTCGGCGAGGAGCGCAATGCGCGCCGGCTTTCGGCCGACGAGGTGCGCTGGTGAGCCTGCTCGACCGAAAGCTGCTGCGTGACATCAATGGCATGCGCGGGCAGGTCGTCACAATCGCGCTACTGGTGGCAGCGGGGATTGCGGTTTTCGTCGGATCGGTATCGACGTATGTTTCGCTGCGTGACGGTTGCGAGCGGTTCTATGCGACTGCCCGATTCCCCCAGGTCTTCGTCGCGCTCAAGCGGGCGCCCCTTTCCATCGTGACACGGCTCAATGCCATTGCCGGCGTTGCCGCTGTCGAGCCGCGTATCGTGCGCGAGGTCATCGTCGATCGGCCGTCAACCTCGTTGCCGGTTTCGGCGCGCATGGTCTCGCTCACGCATGCCGGCGATGAACCCCTGGCGCGGCTACATCTGCGGAGCGGGATCGCGCCCGGACCGGGAGTTGCAGGTAGCGCGGCGGTCAACGAAGCCTTTGCCGAAGCCAACGGAATAAAGCCCGGTGAGGATATCCGCGTGCTGCTCAATGGCCGGGTCGAGCGCTTTCGCATCTCCGGTATCGCGTTGTCGCCGGAATATGTTTACGCCGTGAAACCAGGTTTGCCGATTCCCGATGACCGTCTCTATGCCATCCTTTGGGTCGATCGCAGCGCGGCGGAGGCCGCCTTTGACATGAAGGGCGCCTTTAATGACGTCGTCATTTCCCTGGCGCCGGGCGCCGATCCGAAGCCCGTCATCGCCGAGCTGGACCGGTTGCTGGAGCCATATGGATCCGTCGGCGCCGTCGAACGTCGCGACCAGCCGTCCAACCGGTTTCTGGAGGACGAGCTGAACCAGCAGAAGGTTATGTCAATCACCATTCCGCTCATCTTCTTCGGGGTTGCGGCATTTCTGCTCAACGGCGCGCTGGGCAGGCTGGTCGCAGCGCAGCGTGAGCAGATCGCGGCTCTGAAGGCACTGGGCTTTCCAACGTTCGTACTCACGCTCCATTACCTGAAGCTGGTCGCAGTGATCGTCCTGATCGGATCGGCGCTCGGAATCGTGGCCGGCATAGCATTCGGTGAAGCGATGATCAGCAGCTACCATGGGTTCTTCCGCCTGCCGGAGCTGCCGTTCAGGCTCACGCCTTGGTCGGCGGAGGTCGGCGTCGCCATCAGTCTTGCGGCTGCCTCGCTGGGCGTGCTCACCGCGCTGCGAAATGTAGTTAGTCTGGCGCCGGCCGTTGCCATGCGACCCGCTGCACCCCCGAGCTTCCGCCGCTCCTGGATGGAGGCATTGCTGCCGGCGAAAACGATCAACTCCCGCCGGGTCATGATCCTGCGCAACATGGCCGGGCGCCCATTGCGCTCCATGCTGACGGTTGTCGGAATCGCCTTCGCCGTTCCGATGATGGTGCTGGGTACGTTCTGGCACGATGCCATCGACCAGATGATTGACGTCCAATTCAACATGGTGGAGCGCGGCAACACCATGGTGACCTTCCCACATCCGCTCGACCGCGCGATTGTTCACGACCTGTCGCGCTTGCCCGGAGTACTTGCGGTGGAAGGGCAGCGAATTGTGCCGGTGCGACTGCGCGCAGGACATCGCAGCTATCTCACCTCGGTGATCGGCCTTTCCACCCGGGATGAATTGCGTCGTCCCCACGATGCGGCATTGCGCCCGATTGAGGTATCTCCCGATGGGATCACTCTGACACGCCGGCTTTCCGATCGGCTGGGAGTGACGACGGGCGATATCATCACCGTGGAGGCGATGGAAGGCCGGCGCCAGAAGCGCGATGTCCCGATAAGCGCATGCGTCGACGAATCGATCGGGATGGCGTCCTATATGGAGATCGATACGCTCAACCGATTTACCGGCGAGGGCGCCGTGGTCTCGGCCGCGACAATGTACGTTGAACCAACCGCGTTGACCGCAATTGCCCGGCGATTCAAGAATTTGCCGACGATCGAGTCGGTCACGATGAAGGCCTACACGCTCTCGTCATTTCTCGACAAGATCGCCGGCCTCGTGTTCGTAAGCGCCGGCGTTCTCACATTTTTTGCCGTGATCATAACGGTCGGCGTCGTATATAACAGTGCCCGCATAGGTCTGCAGGAGCGCGCCTGGGAGCTGGCGAGCCTGCGGGTGCTTGGCTTTACCCGTGGTGAAGTTGCGGGCATCCTGTTCGGCGAATTCGCCATCGAAATCGCGTTGGGAATTCCGATCGGTCTCGGCCTGTCGCAAGGTATCGTCGGCTTGATTGCCAGATTTCATTCCAATGAGAGCTTCCAGATACCAGCCGTTATTGAACCGCGAACCTATTTGATCGCGGCGGGCGTTGTCCTGGCCGCGGCTTTGGCGAGCGCGTACCTTGTAAGGCGCCGGGTCGACCAGCTCGACCTGGTTGCAGCTCTGAAGACGAGGGAGTGAGCATGCGTATCACCATCGGCCGCGCTTCGATAGCGCTGGGTCTTTTGGCGGCTGCGGCGATCACGGTTTGGGCCATCATGCCGGGGAAAATACCGGTCGAGATTGCAGCTGTGACGAAGGGCACCTTCGTCGCCAGTGTTGACGAAGACGGAAAAACGCGGGTCCGGGAGCGATATGTCGTGGCGGCGCCACTCGCGGGTCACCTGAGCAGGCTCAGGTTCAAGGTTGGGGACCAGGTTCGGGTTGATGATGCTGTCGCGACGATCACGCCGCCTCCGGCGCCGCTTTTCGATCCGCGCACGCGTCGCGAGATCGAGGAAAGGCTCGGCGCCGCCGAGGCGACGTTGGAGCGGACCAAGGCCAGCGTCGAGCGGGCGTTGGCCCAGAGCGATCAGGCAAAAATCGAGCTCGCTCGCGCACGCACGCTGGTCGAGCGCGGAGCATCAACAGTGCAGGCTCTTGAGCGGGCCGATCTCGCAATGCGCGTGGCCGACCGGGATCAGCGTGCCGCAGAATTTCAAAATCACGCCGCCGAGCATGAGCTCAGCCAGACACGGGCCCTGCTGGCGCGGTACCACGATGGCCCGGACGGGCCGCCTGAGAGCTGGAACGTCACCGCGCCAGTCGGTGGCGTCGTTCTCAGAGTCGCCCAGGAAAGCGAAACCATCGTTCAACCAAGTACGCCGCTGATGGATATCGGAGACCCCCGCGATCTCGAAGTCGTGGTTGACGTGTTGAGCACGGATGCTGTCGAGATCCGTCCTGGCGCTGAAGTGGCGATTGAACATTGGGGTGGGCAAGGTGAGCTTTCCGGGCGGGTGCGCCGGGTCGAGCCGGCGGCCTTCACCAAGGTGTCGACGCTTGGCGTTGAGGAGCAGAGGGTCAATGTTCTGGTGGATGTATTGTCGCCGGCTGAGCGATGGGCCGGGCTGGGCGACGGCTATCAGGTCGACGCTCGAATTTCTGTATTTTCGCAAGAGAATGCCACGATCGTGCCGTCCGGCGCATTGTTTCGCCACGGGGATAGCTGGAATGTCTACGTTGTAAAGGACGGACGTGCGCAAATCAGAGGGATCAAGATATTGCGCCGGTCTGGCCGCTTCGCCGCAGTGGCCGAGGGTTTGGTCGCAGGCGAGCTCGTGATCGTCTACCCCAGCGATCGCGTTGCATCCGGAGTACGTGTCGAATTGGCGCCAAGCCGGTAATTCCGCTGAACCCCGTTGACCTGAATCAAGAGCGGCAGGTCCTTTGCAGGGAAAATGCCGGTATGAACATGGGTGCGGAGAACATCATCGAAGTCCGCGTAAGCGAGATTGCACAACTCTTTCATACGCTTGATCCGTTTCCGTTTCGGGAGAAAGACCTCGACCGGGAGGCAGAGGAATACATCGTCAGCTGGGCAAGAGAACTGCCGGCGAAGCGGCCGTTCAAGATCATCGTTCACTTTCCGGATGACGACCGTCAAACCAAGGCTGCGGGCGAGCTTCGAGAAGCCTTTACTCGGTATTTTGAGGGCCGGGCCACAGTCACCCAGGGCGACCTGAACGAGTTGTTCCGGATTGGCCGCCGCTCACTCGCGATAGGGGTGCCGATCCTGATCGTGTGCCTTTTCTCGGCGCATTTCGCGGCGGGATATTTCACCGATATCGCGCTCAAGCGACTGGTCGAGGAGAGCTTCCTGATCCTGGGTTGGGTGGCCAACTGGCGGCCGCTCGAAATCTTTCTCTATGACTGGTGGCCGATCGCGCTCCGCCGCGATCTGTACCGCCGGTTGTCGTCAGCAACGATCGAGTCGAAGCCATATTCGGTCGAGACATCCGGGGCGGCAATTTGATGTCGCCGGCCGGAGAACAGCAAACGGTCAGCAAGCTCAAACCGGTTCTTGGTCCTGTTCAACTGGTGTTTTATGGCGTCGGGATCATTGTGGGCGCCGGCGTCTACTCGGTGATCGGCAGCGCTGCGGGAATGGCGCAACAGAATCTCTGGCTGAGCTTCGCTGTCGGCGCCTTTGTGGCGTTGTTGACGGGTTTCGCATACGCGGAAATGACAACATCGTTTTCGAGTTCCGGCGCCGAGTATCTATGGCTCAGGACAGCCCTGCCTCGCTTTGCTTTCGTTTCGTTCGCGGTCGGTCTCGTGATCCTGATCGGCGGAGCTGCGGCAGCCGCCACCGTTGCCGTGGCGTTTGGCGGCTACCTCAGGACTTTCGCCGACATTCCGATCTGGCTGTCGGCGTCCACCTTGCTTGCTGCCTGCACCGCCTTGAACATCTGGGGCCTGCGCGAATCGAGCTGGGCCAATATCGTGTTCACGGCGGTCGAGGTTGCGGGCCTGCTCTTTGTGATCGCGGCCGGTTCCATGACGGGCCGCCTGTTCGAACCCATGCTTGCCACGACGGGCGACGGCGTGCTTCCCGCAGCGGCAACCGTGTTCTTTGTTTATCTCGGATTTGAGAAGATAGCGAACATGACCGAGGAGGTTCGAAGTCCGGCCCGCAATATTCCACGGGCGATTTTTCACAGTATCGCGATCACCACGGCGCTCTATATTCTGGTGTCGCTTGCCGTGATGTGTCTGGCGACCCCCAGCGAGCTGGCGAGCAGTACCGCTCCATTGGCCGCCGCGATCGAGAACGTCTGGCGCGGAGGTGGACGGGTGCTGGCTGCGATTGCCCTGTTTTCCACCGCCAACACCGTTCTCATTTCATTGGTTGCCGGTTCGCGGCTTGTCTACAGCATGGGACGCGATGGCGAAATCCCCGGAGTATTCGCGGCGTTGCTGCCGGACCGGGATACGCCATGGGTGGCCGCGATCTTCCTCTTTGCGATGTCTGAACTGCTGGTGCCGATCGGCAACGTGAAAATTCTCGCTGAGTTGTCCTCCCTGACCGCCCTTCTTGCCTTTCTCGCCGTCAATGTCGCCCTGATTATCCTGCGATACCGGCTTCCCGACCACGCCCGCCCGTTTCGCATACCGTTTGCGATCGGGCGAATGCCAATCATTCCGGTGGCGTCGATCGCGTCGATCTGTCTGCTGATGATCAATTTCGACCGGGAAATCTATCTCGCCGCGGGTGGCGTGATCCTGTTGAGCGGGCTGGCCTATGTTTTTCAGGCGCGGGTCCCTTCTCGGTGATGGCATTTTATTGCGAGGCTTGCAGGGCCATTGATTCATATCAATGACCCTGCAACGGCATAACGGTACGCTGCCCATGCCCAAAAGGCTTCACTAATTCAGGTAATGCGGGAAGATCAATGCTGGGAATAATTTCGAGGTTTTCCTTTGTCGTCGCGGGCGTCCTCTTCGCCGGATGCCTGTTGATATCCGCTCAAGCGCAACCATTGGCCAAGAATGGTCGGCAGCCCGCGACCTTGGATGCTGCGCGGGAAGCTATCATTCGGACGATCGGAGCTGAGAAGGATACTGT
Source organism: uncultured Alphaproteobacteria bacterium (assembly GCA_963742085.1). Lineage (GTDB taxonomy): Bacteria > Pseudomonadota > Alphaproteobacteria > Rhizobiales > Xanthobacteraceae > Bradyrhizobium. The sequence goes on from CAVUKM010000017.1 coordinate 152,592, forward strand.
GGCTGTCGTCACCACTGCGAAAACGGCAACCGTCGAACGCATTAACAGCAATATGAACGGCTCTTCTCACGGCGCTCGCAACAACGAGGCCATTGTGATAGGCCCAATTTTGTCTCAGGCCATCGCAGACAAGCCCGAATTCAAAGGTGTTGTCGTTATCCGCGTCCAATACCTGCGCCGATCCACGCCAAAATCACAGGCAGAGGTTGTGGACACAATCGAATTCCGCAAGGATGCCAGTGGAAATTTTCAATTCCACGAAACGTGAATTCTTACCAAACATACAAAGGGGCGAGGTTCGGGCTGGGGTCGCTAAATCGCTTCTTGGCATCGGATAAGGACGCCGAATCCCGGCCCTAAACTCAACCGCTGCGACAAGCGGATAAAGCCGGCGCTTCCGGCCATCATCTTCTTGCACCTGATGTCGCCGCGAGTGCGTGCTGCAAGATGCAAGCGCACTCCATAACATCCAACATGTGCTCAATAGCGGGGGTCGTACATTTGCGACTCAATGTACGCCATCAGGTTGTTCGGCGCCGGCGCGGTCGCAAGACCGCGCTTGTAGGCGACCTCGGCAACCGCCGCCGCGATGTGCGCCGAGACTTCACGGATCCGCGGCAGCGCAGGATAGAGGCTTCCCTGTTCGATGTCGTCGGGGTTGACGAGATAGGCCAGCGTATGCGCCGCGGCCATGAACATCTCGTCGGTCACGAGCTTCGATCCGCTCGCGATTGCGCCGAGACCGACGCCCGGGAAGATGTACGAATTATTCCCCTGGCGGGGCACGAACGTCTTGCCGCCGAGGTTTACCGGATCGTAGGGGCTGCCGCATGCGAACAGCGCGCGCCCGCCGGTATGGCGATAGGCTTCCTCGGCGGAGCATTCCGCCTTCGAGGTCGGATTGGAAAGCGCAAACACAATCGGCCGATCGTTGATCTCGGCCATGGTCCGCAATACTTCGGGCGTGAAGGCGCCGCCGACGGCCGCAACGCCGATGATCGCGGTGGGCTTGAGCGTCTTTATCGCGGTCAGGAAGTCGCCGATCGGCGCATGATCGTGGGCGTAGCGCAGCTTGTGCTCGGTGAGGCCTGCGCGATTTTTGACGACAAGGCCGCGCGAATCCACGAGCCAGGTTCGCCTGAGGGCCTCGGCTTCGGATGCACCCTCCGCCATCATCGCGGAGACCACAAGATCGGCTATGCCGGTCGCAGCCTCGCCCGCGCCAAGGAACAGCACCCTCTGGTCGGCGAGTTTTCCGCCGGTCACCCGCAATGCAGAAAACAGGCCGGCGAGCGCAACCGCGGCGGTTCCCTGAATGTCGTCGTTGAAGACATTTATCTTGTCGCGGTATTTGTGCAGCAGCCGGAATGCCGAGTGATTGGCGAAATCCTCGAACTGGATCAACACCCCGGGAAATGCCGCGCGCGCGGCAGTGATGAATTCATCGACGAATTCGTCGTAGGCGGCACCGCTCAGGCGTTTCTGGCGCAGGCCGATATAATAGCGATCGTTCAGCAAATCCTCATTGTTGGTGCCGACGTCCAGCATCACCGGCAGGCAGTGCTCCGGGTGTATGCCGGCGCAGGCCGAATAAAGCGAGAGCTTGCCGACCGGAATGCCCATGCCGTGGGCGCCGAGGTCGCCAAGGCCGAGGATACGTTCTCCGTCGGTAACGACGATAAGCCTGGCCTGATAGGGCCAGTTGCCGAGCAGTTCGGCGATACGGCCGCGATCATTGGCGCTTATGAACATGCCGCGTGGCCGCTGGAAGATGAGGCCGAAACGCTGGCAGGCGAGCCCCACCGTCGGGGTGTAGATCAGCGGCTGGATTTCATCGATGTTGTCGCACACGACGCGGAAGAACAGCGCCTCGTTGCGATCGTGCAGCGAGTTGAGCGCGATGTATTTTTCCAGATCGTTGGGCAGGCTGCGCAGATTGACGAGAACACGCGCGACTTGCTCCTCCATCGAGAGCACATGCGCCGGCAGGAAACCGCGCAATCCCAGTGCGTCTCGCTCCGCTTCCGTGAATGCGATGCCCTTGTTGAGCAGCGGGTCGCGCAACAGCGCCATGCCGCGGGGTTTTTCGAAAGGTTGCGAACCGGGTTCGGCCCGAACTGGCGCACTCATGATGTTTCCCCCGTGGGCAGCTTATTGATTTACGTATCCGCCGATTAAGGCAGCAAGCGGCCGATCAGGATCACGATTACGACGTGGCCTTCTTGTGCCGCTGCCACTGCATTTGGCAGAATTCGCCACTGAAATCAACGCGGCGCTGGCTGCCGCGCGCGTTCCTGTCTGGAAATGACACAAGCCCGGACATTGTCGAGCCGGCGGCCGGCGCCACTGCCGCTGTCGGGGCCTGTATCGCCGTTTCCGTCAGCCTCACAGCCACAGGATTTTCTTGCGATATTCGAGGTCGGTCAACAATGGCGACGCTGTCCCCTGATGGAATACGGCGCCGCGTTCCAGAGCGAAGACGCGGTCCGCCAGTGCCAGAACCAGATCGAGATTGTGTTCCACGATTACGATCGATGTCTGTCGGCGCAGCAGGTCAAATACCTTGAACAGCTCGAGGACGACCGCCGGCGCCAATCCTTCGAACGGCTCGTCCAGCAGCAACAGCTTCACATTGCCCGACATGGCGCGCGCCACCGCTACCATCTGCTGCTCGCCGCCGGACAGATAATCGGCCGCGACGTCCATCCGTTCTTTCAGGCGCGGAAAGTACGCGAGGATCTGCTCCTCGCTCCAGACCACGCCGTGGCTGCCGTCGGTGCTACGCGCCAGGCGACCGAGTGAAAGATTTTCCCGTACCGTCATGCCGGCGAACAGCCCGCGGCCCTGCGGCACGTAGCCTATTCCCAATCGCGCGATATCCGGGGCGGGAAGGCCGGTGATGTCGCGGCCTTCAAATTCGATCGAACCTGAGGCGGTCGGAACGAGGCCCGCCATGGCTTTCAGCAGCGTCGACTTGCCGGCGCCGTTGCGACCGAGCAGAGCCACGATCTCGCCCTCGCGCACGTCCAGCGTCGCATCGTGCAGGATATGGCTCTTGCCGTAGAAGGTGTTGATCCGGTCGAACCGCACAATTTGTGCCGCGGCCCCGGCTGCCGCATCGCTGCGGCTGTGCTCGACTTCGGGGACGCCGGTGCCGGTATAGATTTCCTGCACCCGCCGGTCGGCCCGCACGGCGTCTGGCGAGCCCGTCATCAGCACTTCACCCTGGTTCATCACGGTGACTCTTTGCGAAAAACCAAGCACGCGATCGATGTCGTGCTCGACGATCAGCACGGGGATGTTCGCGGCGACGTTCTTGATCAGGCTCGAGACGCGCTCGCGTTCGGCGGCGGCGAGACCGGCCAGCGGCTCATCCAGCAGCAGCACCTTCGGTTTGGAGCCGAGCGCGATGCCGAGATCGACCAGCCGTTGCCCGCCATAGGAAAGTTCGCCGGCTTCGATCCGTTCGATACCCTGAAGACCGAGGAACTTGATCAGTTCGGCGGTTTCGGCATGGATATCGGAATAGCTGTCGATGTCGCGCCAGACGTTGAAGCGCCCGGGGCTTTGCGCTTGCAGGGACAGGCGCAGGTTTTCGTAGATCGACAGGCCGCGAAACAGGTTCGTGATCTGAAACGAGCGGGTCAGCCCGCGATGGCAGATCTGGTTGGACGGGACATTCTGAACCTCCTGACCGTCGAGCCGGATGCTCCCTTGATCCACCGGGAACAGCCCGGAAATCAGGTTGAACAGCGTGGTCTTGCCGGCGCCGTTGGGGCCGATCAGCGCGTGGATCTCGCCGGCGCCGATCCGGAGACTGGCATTCGAGACGGCGCGGATACCGCCGAAATGTTTGGAGACGTCCTTGACTTCGAGCACCGTGCCCTTGAGGCCTTTGGGTATCAGGAAGCCCGGCAGCGGCAAGCCATCGTAGATCTTGCGCCGGCTCATGGCCGCGGTTTCTTCCGGCGCGGGCCAAAGGCGCCGGCTCAGGATCTGCCAGATGCCGACGAGGCCGCCGGGTGAATACATCACAAAGGCGACGAAGATCAGACCGAACCAGAGCAGCCAGTTCGGCGTCCAGATCGAAAACAGTTCGCGGAACAGGATGAAGAACAGCGCGCCGAGCGCCGGTCCCAGCATGCTGCGCATGCCGCCGATCACGACGATCGCCAGCAACTCGCCGGAGAACGGCACCGAGACGGCTTCGGCCGAAACCAGATAATTCTGAAACGCGATCAGGCCGCCGGCAAGTCCGGTGACCACGGCGGAAATCACGAACACGGTCAGCTTGTATCGTTCGACCGGATAGCCCTGGAACGTCGCCCGGAGCGGGTTTTCGCGGATTGCCACCAGGACATGGCCGAACGGCGATCGCACCAGCCGCAGCAGCATAAAGAGGACGACGAGGCCGATCAGTGCGACGACGATGTAGTAATTGAGCGTGTCGTCGAGACTGATTGTGCCGATGCCGCCGCGCTTGAGCCCGCCCAACCCGTCCTCGCCGCCGGTGACGTTGCTCCAGCGAAAAGCCGTGGTGTAGGTCAGCGCGGCCAGCGCCAGCGTCAGCAGCGAGAAATAGACGCCGCGGCGCCGCAGAATAATGACGCCGACAAGCGCGGATGCGATCGCAACCACGATCGTCGAGCACAGCAGCGGCAGCCATATTTGGCCGGGGAACAGGTGCAGCTGAATGAGACCCGCGGCGTAGGCGCCGATGCCGAACCAGGTGCCGTGACCGAACGATACCAATCCCGTGTAGCCGATACAGAGATTGAGGCCCATGGCCGCGACCGCGAGCGCCACAACCATCGTTCCCGTGTTCAAGGACAGGCCGAGCAGCCGCAAGCCAAGGGGCAGCGCGATCACGGCGAGACAGGCCAGCAGCAGCGGCCGGTATTTTTGGACGCCTGACGCGATCATTCGAATTTCTCGATCCGCTCGCCCAGCAGCCCGCGCGGACGCACCAGCAGCACCAGGAACATCAGGATGTAGATCGAGGCCTCACCGGCGGCGGGCGCGAAATGAATGGTGATGCCGCGCACCACGCCGACCAGCAGTGCCGAAATCACGACACCCCAGAAACTGCCAAGGCCTCCGATCACGACCACGACAAAGGCGACGGTGATGATCTCCGCGCCCATCGCCGGATGCACGATGGTAATCGGCGCAAAGAACGCGCCGCCCAGCGCCGCCATGCCGACGCCGAGCATGACGATAACGGTCATGTAGGGCTGCAGCCGGATGCCGAGGGCCGCCACCATGTCCGGCCGCTGGATGCCGGCGCGCACCACGCGGCCGAACGGGGTCTTGTTCAGCAACAGCCAGATCCCGAGCAGCACCGCCGCCACCACGGCGAGGATCAACAGCCGATAACGCGAGAACAGGAAATCGCCGACGATGACCGAGCCGCGAAACACCGGCGGGATCGAGGCCGACAACGGCGCGGCGCCCCAGACAATGCGGATCGCCTGCTCGGCGACCATGGCAAGCCCGAACGTGACCAGCAGGCTCAGGATCGGATCGGCGTTGTAGAAGCGGCGCAGGATGAAACGTTCGAACAGAATGCCGAGCAGGGCGACCGCCAGCGGCGAGATCACCACCGCCGGCCCGAAGCCGAGATATTTCGTGATTTCGACCGATGCGTAGGCGCCAAGCGCATAGAACGCGCCATGCGCGAGGTTGACCACGCCGCCGACGCTGAAAATCAGCGACAGCCCGAGCGCGATCAGCAGATAATAGCCTCCGAGCACGAGGCCATTCACCACCTGTTCCAGCAAGAACCCGAACTGCATTCTTTATTCCGGAAAGCACAAGATGTCGGCAGCGGCGGCGACCGGGCCGGAAGTTAACCTCACCCGGCGCCGCCTGCGTTACGCGCGGCCGCCTGGCGCGTCGATTACATCGAACAGGGGTTTTGCTCTTTGGTGAGCGCGATGGATTCGAGCGATTCGTTCGGCCCCGGGATCGCTGCTCCGAGTTCGAGCGTGTCCCACTGGTCGCTGGCCTTGCCTTTCGGCTTGACCGTGAAGGGATAGGCCTCCTGCATCAGCTGATGATCCCAGGACCGGAAATAGCCCTTGCGGCCCTTGAGAATATCGAACTGCGTTTCCTTCTCGAAGTAGCCGATCAGCCTGTCGGTCTCGGTCGACCTGGTCTCGTTCATGGCCTGCGCCATCATCTTCAGCGACACATATTCGATCCAGGCATGGTTCTCCGGCGGCTTGCCGTACTTCTTGATAAAGTTGGCGACAAAGGTCTTCGAGGCCGGGACATCGGAGGTGTGATACCAGACCGTCGGCCAGGTCCCGCTCAGGTTGCCGTCGCCGGCGGCCCAGGCGTCGGCGGTGTTGAGATTGAAGCCGACGATCGGATAGGGCAGGCCGAATTCGGCGTATTGCTTGACCAGTGTGGTGACCTGGTTGCCGGCGAGGTTGGAGCAGACGATGTCCGGCCTGGCCTGGCGGATCTTCAGGAGATACGGACTGAAATCGGTGACGTCGGTCGCCACCAATTCGTCGCCGATCAGCTTGCCGCCATTGGCATCGAAGAATGACTTGGCCGCGCGCGCGAGATCATGGCCGAAGATGTAGTCGGCGGTCAGCGTATAGAATTTCTTGTCCTTCATCATGTTGTCGCGCACCAGCGCCTTGCCGACCGCGTTGACCATCACCGTGCTCGGGATATCGACATGGAAGGTATATTTGTTGCAGTTCTTGCCGCGCAGCGCATCGGAACGCGCGCCGATCTGCATGAACAGCCGCTTGTTGCGTTCGGCCACCTGCATGATGGTCAGCGCGGAGGCCGAATTGATTTCGCCCATCAGCACCACGGCGCCGTCCTGGTCCAGCATGCGCTGCGCCTTGGTCGCGGCGGTGGCGGGATTGACGGAATCCTCCGAGGCGATGTCGAGCTGCCGGCCCATGACGCCGCCGGCTGCGTTGATTTCCTCCTCGGCCATCCGGATGCCGAGCTGGGCATAGGCGCCGAGCGCGCCGAGAAAACCGGTCAGCGGCGTCAGATGGCCGATTTTGATCTTTTCGGTCTGGCCGCTGACGATCGAGGGAAATCCGATCGTTGAGACGCCGGCAAGGGCGGCGCTCGCTTTCAACAATGCGCGTCGGCTGTAGCGGCTCATCGTTGGTCTCCTCCCAGAGGCAGTCGCGATGTTCCCCCTTATTCCGGCTCATGCGAGAATGTGAGAGATGATTTTTTATTATTGGACGATATTTTCGGAGGCGGCGGCCGCTGTCAACGTCAAATCAGCCGCCCGACGTGGCTGCTCAGGATTTTGAGACGCTTTTGGCGCCAAATTCCACGGACAGCCGATGAGCCGCGGTCCGCACGATCTTGGCATGACCTTGCAGGATCTGGTTGGATAGTCGCCAGATCGGGCCGGAAATGCCCAGTGCGCCGATGATCTGACCGGTGAAATCCAGTACCGGCACGGCGATGCAGCGCACTTCCGGATTGAATTCACCGTCGTCAAAGGCGATGCCGGTGCGCTTGATCTCGGCAATCTCGCGCAACAGGGAAGGAACATCGATGATCGACTGTTTGGTCGACGGTTTCAGGTCAGCGCGTTCCAGAAAGCGCTTGAGTTGATCGGGACGAAGCGAGGCCAGGATAATCTTGCCAAGCGCCGTGCAGTGCGCCGGCCGGACGACCCCGACGCGGTCGGTCAACTGAAATGCACCGGGGCCGCTGGTGCGGGCAATCACCACCACGGCGTCGCCCATGCGTACGGCAAAATGGCCGCTTTCCGCGGTTTCCCGCGACAGGTCCTCGAGCACCGGCGTGGCCACATTGACCATTTCGATTTCGTCGAGAGCGCTTGCAGCAAGCGCAAACAGCGGCCGCCCGATCCGGTAGCGTTTGGAATCCTTTTCCTGGCGCAGATAGCCGAGCGACACCATCGTCTTTGCGAGATGAAACGTGGTGGAGTTGTGCAGGCCGACCAGCTTGCTCAGGTCGGCGAGCCCGATACCTTCGCGGTGCCGCGCGACTTCCTCGAGGATCGCAAAGGCGCGGCCGAGCGACTGGACGCCCACCCGCTGCCGGTCGTCGGCATCATCGTCGATATCGTGCCGGACGGGTTGTACCAGCTTGGCGATGGCGGCCTTCCGCAGGCCTGCCGGCTTGTCGCTTGGCTTTTGTTTTGCGCGCGGTCTCACAGGGGAAATCTCCAGGGGGCAGGAGCGAACCTTAACAGGCCGCGCGCCCGATTGAACAGCGCCGCCACGCGATCTGTTCCCGGAAGGATACCACAATATAAATTGACGTACAGTATTATGAGAAATAGGGTGCCGCGCGCCTGGGCAGTTTCGGCAGCGAGGTCAGCCGGCCGATCTCCTGACGAAATCGAAACGGTAGGGAGAGATCCGATGTCGCAGCGCAATGCGCTCAATGGTGCCCAGGTTATTGTCGACTATCTGATCCAGGAGAAGGTGCCGCAGGTGTTCGGCCTGTGCGGCCATGGCAATATCCAGTTCATCGACGCGCTGTATGAGCGCGCCGACGAACTCAAGACCATCTCGGTGCACCATGAAAGCGTCGCCGGCTTCATGGCCGACGTCTACTACCGCGTCTCGGGGCGGCCGACCGCGACCTTCACCTCCTGCGGGCCGGGCTCGGCAAACCTGCCGATATCGCTCGGCAATGCTTTTCTCGACTCCGTACCGTTCCTGGCGGTGACGGGCAACGTGCCGACCAGCCAGTTCAACCGCGGCGCGTTTCAGGAGCTTTACCGGCATTACCAGGCCGACTTTCCCTCCACCGTTCGTTCCTATTGCAAGAAAGTGTTTCAGCCGACCCGTGGCGAGATGGTGCCGCTGGCGGTGCGGCAGGCCTGGAAGACGATGACGACCGGCCGCCCCGGTCCGGTCGTGCTGGACGTTCCCTTCGACGTCTTCATGGAATCGGCCGCCGAGGAAGCGCCGAACGCGAAGGCCTGGAACGGCAATATCTCGAGCCGCTGCGGCGCCGATCCCGAAGGCGTCGTCAAGGCGGTCGATATGCTGCTTTCGGCCGAGCGCCCGGTGATGATCGTGGGCCAGGGCGTGCGCTATGGCGGCGCCGCCGAGGAACTGCTCAAGCTCGCCGAGCGGCTGCAAATTCCGGTCGCGGCCTCGGCCTCGGGCCTCGGCGCGATCGACTGCAATCATCCGCTGGCGCTCGGTCTGGTCGCGCGCGCCGGTCACTACCAGGCCAATCATGCGACGCGTCAGGCCGACGTGTTATTGGCTTTGGGTGTGCGCTTTGACGATCGCACCTCGAGCTCGTGGATTCCCGGCTATTCCTTCACCATTCCGCCGACCCGGCTCATTCATGTCGACATCGATCCGGAGGAAATCGGCCGCAATTATCCCGTCGCGCTCGGCCTGATGGCCGACGTGCGCACTTTCCTGCGTCAAGTTCATGCCGAACTCGATCGCCGCGCCGACCTCACCGGGCGCGCCGATGCCCGCAAGAAATGGCTGGCGCAGATCGACACCTATCGCAAGGAATGGGACAAGTTCGTCGCCCCGGGCTTTTCCGACGACACCACGCCGATCAATCCGCAGCGCGCCGCCGCCGAGATCGACAAGGCGCTGCCCGAGGACGCCATCCTGGTCAGCGACATCGGCGTGCACCACAATTGGCTGTTGGGTTTCTGCAAGCCGAAGCGGCCGGACTCGCTGATCGGCTCGATGGGTTTTGGCCCGATGGGTTTCGGCGTCGCCGGCGTGATGGGCGCGAAGTTCGCCGCGCCCGATCGTCCCTGCGTATCGGTCTGCGGCGACGGCGCGTTCTTCATGCATGCCAACGTGCTGGGAACGGCGGTCGAATATAATCTGCCCGTGGTCTGGGTGGTCTGGAACAACTACGCCTACGCCTCGATCCGCGGCCTGCAGCGCGGCTATCTCGGTGGCCGCGAACTCGCCACCGACTTCCACGATCCGCAGACCGGCGCGCGTTACAATCCGGATTTCGCCGCGATGGCCCGCTCCTGCGGCGTCGAGGGCGTGCGTGTCGATCGCGCCGGCGATATCGGCGAGGCTATCCGCAAGGGCATCGCCGCCAACAAGCCCTATCTGATCGACGTCGATATCGCCGCCGACATCAATCCCGCCGGCGCCGGCGTTTGGGAGCTTCCGGGCCTCGGACGAAGCAAGCCCGGAATTGGCACGCAGTTCGAACCGACCTGATCGTGGTGGCCATCGAAGCCGGCGCGGGTGTCATCGTCATAACGACCGAAGCAAAACGTTAGGAAACTTCATGATGCTTGCAGGCCAGAAAGTCGTCGTCGTCGGGGGCTCGTCCGGCATCGGTCTTTCGACCGCCGAACTGGCAAAGCGTGAGGGTGCGGAAGTCATCGTCGCTTCCCGCAACGCCGACCGCCTGAATGCGGTCGCCGCCAATCTCGGCGCCAGGGCGATGGCGGCCGACGTCACCAGCGACCAAAGCGTCGAAAATCTTTTTCGTGCCTGCGGCCCGGTCGACCATGTCGTGGTTACCGCCGCCCAGCTCCGCTCCGGTCCGTTCAAGACCGTGGCGATGGAAGACGTGCGCGCCACCATGGAAGGCAAGTTCTGGGGCGCCTGGCGCGTCGCGCGCTTCGCTGACATCCGTCCCGGCGGGTCGCTCACGCTGGTATCGGGTTTCCTGAGCATTCGTCCCCGGCCCAACTCCGCGATCGTCGGCGCCGCCAACGGCGCGATCGAGTCGCTGGCGCGCTCGCTCGCGCTCGAACTCGCGCCTGTGCGCGTCAACGCCGTCTCGCCGGGGATCATCGACACGCCGATCCGCGCCGCGATGCCAGAAGCCGCGCGCCGCGACATGCTCGCCAAGACCGCCGCCAGCCTGCCGGTCGGCCGGGTCGGCGTCGGCGAAGATATCGCGCGGCAGATCCTCGCCTTCATGACGATCGGCTTTGCGACGGGATCGATCGTCTATATCGATGGTGGCGCCCTGATCAGCTGAACCTCAAGCCCTTGGCCGTGATCTCTCACCGATGACGCAAAACCCCCAAAAGCTGGTTGTTGTCGGCCACGGGGCTGCCGGGCTCGCAGCGGCGGTCTCGGCGGCGGAGCAGGCGCAAGGCCGGGGCCTGCGCATCGACATTACGGTCGTGGAAAAATCGCGCGAGGATGAAGCCGGCGGCAATACAATCTGGTCGCCGGCGAACATGCGGCTCGATGCTCCCGACCGGATCGCCCCAGGTTTTGCCGACGACATGCTGCGGGCGTGCGGCGGGCGAGGCGACCCCGGTTATTTCCGCACACTCGCGGACAACGCGACTGCAACGGTCGGGTGGCTGCAGGCCCGCGGCGTCGAGTTCGTTACGCCGGTCTATTATCTCAGCGCCGGCCCGGCCCGCATTCAACCGGTCGGCGGCGGCGGCGTCATCGTTGCAAAACTGCTCGAGGCCGCAAAGCGGGCAGGCGTCAAGTTTCTGTACGACTCCCCGGTGAGCCGTCTGGTGATGGCGGTGGATGATCGGGTGAGCGGCGTCGAGGTCCGGCGCCGCGACGGTGTCGCGACGCTCGACGCCGACGCCGTCATTCTCGCCTGCGGCGGATTTCAGGGTAACCCCGCGATGATGCGCGCGCATTTCGGGCCGGGCGCCGAGATCATCAAGCTGATTTCACCGGGAACGCGCTTTGACACCGGCGACGGCATCCGCGTGGCGACGGAGCGGGGCGCGAGCATCTCCGGCGACTGGAATGGCATGCACATCGAACCGGTCGACCCGCGCAGCAGGAACCCGGCGCCGGTCGTGCTGGTGTACCCTTACGGCATCGTGGTCGATGCGAGCGGACGCCGCTTCTTCGACGAGGGCGCCGGTCTCATGCACGAGACCTGGGAAGCGCTTGCCCGGGATATACATTTTGCCAGACCGAGGAATATCGCCTACGCGATCCTCGACTCCCGGCTGTTCGAGATCGACGGTTTCGAGCGCGCGATCCGGTCGGAAGTGCCGCCGTATCGGGCGGAGACGCTGGAAGCGCTCGCGGCGCAGATCAGGATTCCCGCTGCCAATCTGCGGCAGACGGTCGATGCGTTCAATGCGGCGACGACGGGCGACCCCGCGCGCTTCGATGCCTCGCGCTGCGACGGACTGGCGGCGGCGAGCGAACTGAAGCCGCCGAAATCGAACTGGGCGCGCGCCATCGCGAAACCGCCTTTTCTCGCCTATCCGCTGGTCGGCGCGATCGCCTATACCTTCGGCGGCCTTGCAACCAACGCAAGGGCGGAAGTGCTGAGCGAGCAGGGGCCGATGCCCGGCCTCTACGCCGCGGGAGAGACCACCGGGCATTTTTACGGTACCGCGCCGAATGCGGTGGCGGTGCTGCGCGCGCTGGTTTTCGGCAGGATTGCGGGACGAGAGGCTGTGCAATACCTGCACGATCGATAGCATCGCCGCTTTGGAGTCGATCTCGGAGAGGAAACAACGACAATGGCATCAGCAAAGAACGGCGCCTTCATCCGCAATATCGCCGAAGTTCCCTGGCGCGAATTTCCCGACCATTTTGGCGGCGCGTTGTCGAAGCCGCTGGTGATGCCGGAAACCGCGGGCTCGCGTCGCCTCGACTACCGGATTTCGATGTATCAGCCGATGGCGCGCGTCGCCCGGCACAAGCATCGGGTTCAGGAGCAGATCTATCACGTCCTCGAAGGCGAAGGGCTGATGGAGATCGCCGGCGAAAACCATGTGGTGCGCAAGCACGATTTCATCTTCTTGCCTCCCGGGGTGGAACACGCCATCTCGAATTCCGGTCTGGTCGATCTGGTGTTCCTGGTGGTGACCTCGCCGGTCACCGACGACGGGAAGGACATTATCTGACCTGCTGCCGTTCCAACCGCCCGGTCCCCGCATGATGCCAGCTTCGGACGCTTACGATGTCGTGGTCATCGGCGCCGGTGCCGGCGGCATGACCGCCGCCGCGGTCGCCGCGGCAGAGGGACTGAGTGTTCTCGTCGTCGAAAAGACGGAATTCGTCGGAGGAACGACCTCATGGTCGGGCGGGATGGTCTGGATTCCGGCAAACGCCGGGATGAAGCAGGCGGGCCTCGACGACAGCCGGTCCGCTGCCGCGAATTATCTCGCCGCCACCGTTCCGGAGAAACAAAATGCCGAACTGCGCGACACATTTCTGTCGCGGGGACCGGAGGCCGTGGAATATCTCGAAGCGCAGACCGAAGTGCGGCTTCAGCCCGTGAAAACCTATCCTGATTACTATCCGGACAAGCCGGGAGCGACCGCCGGTGGCCGCGTGCTCGAGCCCGTCACGTTCGATGGCACGAGACTCGGCGTTAACTTCAGGCGGTTGCGCCCGCCGCTGCCGGAATTCACCATCCTCGGCGGCATGATGGTCAACCGGCTCGACATCCCGCACTTTCGAAAGTTTGGGCGCTCGTTGCGCTCGACCCTGCGCGCGATGCGTCTTGTTTCGCAATATGCGCTGCAACGGCTTCGCTCGCCGCGGGGGACGACGCTGCATCTGGGCAATGCGCTGGCGGCACGCCTCTACGCCTCGTTGCTCGCGCGAAACGTCGAAATCCTGTTCGGCACGCGGGTTGAAAGCCTGCTGGTCGAGGGCGGCGCGGTGAAGGGGGTCAGCATCGCGAGCTCTTCCGGCACGCGCTCGGTGGTCGCGCGCAAGGGCGTCGTGCTGGCAAGCGGAGGGTTTTCTCACGATGCAGGTTTTCGCGAGCGTTACTTTCCGGGCGGGGCAGGTCTTGTGTCCGCCGCGGCGCCCGCGGGAACCGGCGACGGCTTGCGGTTGGCGTTGGCCGCTGGCGCCAGCATTGGAACGCATGTTGCAAGCCCGGCTTATTGGGTGCCGGCATCGCTGTTTCGGCGCCCGGATGGCAGCCGCGGAGTCTTCCCGCATACGGTGACCGATCGGGCCAGGCCCGGAATCATCGCGGTCAATTCATCGGGCAGGCGCTTCGTCAACGAAGCGCTGTCATACCACGAATTTGTTCTCGCGATGCTGCGCGATGGAAACGACACGGCGGACCGTTCATTCTACCTCGTCTGCGATCGAAATTTTCTCTGGCGCTACGGAATTGGGCGGGTACAGCCGTTCACCAGGCATATCGGCGAATATGTAGGGAATGGCGAATTGATCGAGGCGCCTGGCATTGACGCGCTTGCCGGGAAGCTCCGAATCGAAAAATCGGCGCTGTCGGCGACGCTGGAGCGCTACAACACGCATGCAAGGATGGGGCTCGATCCCGAGTTCGGACGCGGCACCACGATCTATCAGCGCCACCTCGGCGACGCTGACCACGCGCCGAATCCCTGCGTGGCGCCGATCGAGCAGCCGCCGTTTTATGCGCTGCGAATTTACCCGGCCGACCTCGGCACGGCGATCGGGTTGAGAACCGACGGCGATGCCCGGGTTCTTGGCGAGGATGGCGCCGCAATCCCGGGGCTCTATGCCTGCGGCAACGACATGGGATCGATCATGAACGGAAATTATCCGGGGCCCGGCATAACGCTCGGGCCGGCCCTGACGTTCGGCTATATCGCCGGCCGGCACCTGGCGAAGGCCGGCTCGAGGGGTGCGGGCTGAACGGAGGGGCGGATGAAAGGCGTGGCCGCCGGCTTTATTTCGGAGCGCTCTCGCGTCTCCCGGCCAAGGGCCTGGCTTGCGTTCTCAGCTTCTCGACCAGGCTGCCCAGAATGCCCTTGGGCAGGAAGATGATGAAGACCACCAGCAGCAATCCGTAGACGAGATTGTCCCAGCCGACGGCCTTCGTGCCAAAGCCGATACGGAGTATTTCGGCCAGCATGATGGTGATGACCGCGCCGACCGTCGGACCGAGCGATACGTAAAGACCGCCGACGATGACGGCAAACACCATCTGCAGGGATACGGAAATGCCGCTCACCGTGTCGGGGGAGATGAACATCTGATACTGACAATAGAGAGCGCCGGCGAGCGACGTCATCAGCGCGCTGATCACCGTGATCTTGAGCTTTTCCGCGGTCACGTTGACGCCGGCCGCGGCGGCGGCGTCTTCGTCTTCCGAGATTGCTTCCAGGGCATAGCGATCCATGCTGTCGTCGACCCAGCGCCAGATGGCCAGGCCGAGCGCCCAAACCCCGAGCGCGATCAGATACCAGGTCACCTTGTCGTCGAACTGCAGCGCCAGCAGATGGCTGCCCCTGGTCCGGTCGGGCGTGTATCCTAGTGAACCGCCAGTATAGTCGCGCGTTGCGGTAATGACCTGCAGAACGATTCCGGACAACGCCAGGGTGACGAGCACGAAATAATGGCCGGTGATCCGGAAGCGGAAGCACGGATACGCGACGATCACCGCCAGCACCGCCGCGGCGATCATCGCGATTGGAATTCCCAGCCAGGGCGACACCCCGAGATGGTTCCACAACAACGCGGTCACGTAGGCGCCGACGCCCATGAACCCGCCATGCCCCAGTGAAACCAGGCCGAAGCGGCCCATCATCGACCATGACGTATAGGCAAACGACCAGATCAGGATAAGGATCAGGATGTGCAGATGGTAGGGATCGCGATAGACGAATGGCAGCGCGATCAGCGCAACGCCGGCAATCCAGGGCGATAGTTGACGTATGGTCACCGGCGCCTCGCCAGTAGCCCGGCGGGCCGGATGAACATCATGACGATGAAGAAGGCGAACGCCAGCACGTAACCCCATTCGAGATCGGAAAACAGCCCGCCGAGCGAGATGATCTCGGCGAATACGAACGCCGCGACGAAGCCGCCGACGAAATTGCCCAATCCGCCCAGCACGCAAATGAGGAAGGTGATCGGTCCGAACGACAGGCCGACAAAGGGATGGATGTCGTACTGCAACACCAGGAGGCAGGACGCGAAGCCGGCGAGCGCGCCACCCAGCGCCGAGGTGATGAGATAGATGCGACGCGTGTCGACGCCCATCAGCGCCATGATCTGGCGATCCTGGGCGATGGCGCGAATGGCGGTGCCGACAAAGGTCCGCGTCATGAAGAGATAAACCAGCACCATGCCGGTCAGCGCCGCGCCGAACGCCAGCAGGCGGGCGTAGCTGAAATGCATGTCGGCGAACTGCAGCACCGGCAGCCGAATGCCGATGTTGCGAAAGTCGATGCCGAACGCGACGGTGGCGAAGCTTTGCAGCACGAACAGCACGCCGCCGGTGGCGAGAAGCTGGTTGATCGGCGGCGCCGAGAGCAATGGCGCGATCACCAGCAAATGCAAGAGCGCCCCGAGCGCGGCGACCAGCAGGATCGTGAGGGGCGCCGCGAGGTAATATGGCAGCCCGAAATATTGCACCAGATAGTACATGCCGTACATACCGATCATCACCAGTTCGGCGTAACAGATCCACGTCACGTCGATCACGCCGAAGATCAGGTTCAAGCCAAGCGCCAGCAGCGCCAGCACGCCGCCGAGCAGAATGCCGTTCACGACCGCTTCGAGCAGGTAGATGTCGAAAATGTCCATCATCGTTTCACCCGAACCCCAATGCCTTACATTCCGAGATAGGCCTGCCGGATCGTGTCGTCGGCGAGCATCTCGCTCGACTTGCCGGTGGCGCGGATCGTGCCTGCCTCCAGCAGGTAGGCGCGATCGACCACGCGCAGGACCTGCTGTACGTTCTGTTCCACGATCAGCACGGTCAGGCCGCTGCTGCGGATTCGTTTCACCAGCTCGAACACCTGCTGAACGACGACGGGCGCCAGCCCGGCCGAGGGTTCGTCGAGCAGCAGCAATTTCGGATCGGACATCAGCGCGCGGCCGATCGCGCACATCTGCTGCTCGCCTCCCGACATGGTGCCTGCAAGCTGGCTGCGACGCTCCTTCATGCGTGGAAACAGATCGAACACGAACTCCAGCCGCTCGGCGTAGCGCGCCCGCGCCTCCGGCATGAAGGCGCCCATCTTGAGGTTGTCGGCGACCGTCAGGCGGGGGAACAACCGGCGGTTCTCCGGCACGTGCGCGATGCCGAGACTGACGATGCGATGCTCCGGCGTTTTCAATACGTCGACGCCCTGCATCGAAATGGCGCCCGCGCGCGGCCGGATCAGACCCGAGATCACCCGCATCAAGGTGGTCTTGCCGGCGCCGTTGGGGCCAATCACGCCCACCGCTTCGCCCGCCCTGACCTCGAGGCTGACGCCGAACAGCGCCTGGAAGGTTCCGTAGCCCGCATCGACCGATTTCATCTCAAGCATGCGTGCCCCGGCGCGTTTCCGCCGCAGCGGCCTGGGTCGCACCGGCCTCGGTGCCGAGATAGACCTCGACGACCCGCGGATCGTTCGACACTTCGCCGGGCAGGCCCTCGGAAATCTTCTCGCCGTGGTCCAGCACCATCACGCGATCGACGACGCGCATCAGCACGCCCATGATGTGTTCGACCCAGATGATGGTGATGCCAAGCTCGTCGCGAATCTTGCGCAGCATGTCGGCCGCCTGGTCGATCTCGGTCTCGTCGAGCCCGCCGAGACTTTCGTCGGCCAATAGCAGCTTCGGGCCGGTCGCCAGCGCCTTGGCAAGCTCGAGCTTCTTCAGGCCGGCAGCGCCCAGCCCGTCGACGCTGGCGGCGCGGTCCGTCGGCAGCCCGACCATGGAGAGCGCGCGCTCCGCTGCTTCCGCTGCCTTGGCGCGGCTGTGACGGCCCTGCCCGAAATAGCCGGCCAGCGCCACATTTTCGAACGTCGTCAGCCGGTGGAACGGTCGCGGGATCTGGAAGGTCCGGCCGATGCCGCTATTGATGATCCGGTGCGGCGCGAGACCCGAGATCTCCGTCCCGTCGAACTTGATCGAACCCGCCGACGGCGAAAGCGTGCCGGAGAGCATGTTGAAGATCGTGCTCTTGCCCGAGCCGTTTGGACCGATCAGGCCGAGAATCTCGCCCTGGTCGACCTTGAACGACACGTTGTTGACGGCCGTGAACCCGCCAAACCGCTTCACCAGGCTATCAACGACAAGCACGGCGGTTCCTTCTGTTGGAGGGAAGCGTGCTTCAAGCGAAGTGGATACCGGTTCGCATGAAGAAAACGCGTCAAAGCCAGGGACCGGAGCCCTGGTTCTGATTGACTCAGAACCGAGGCTCCGTGATCCGCCTACTTGTAGCTATAGGTCGTGCCGGCCGGCAGCGGCAGCACGGTCTCGCGCTGCATCTGGCTCTTCGGCCATACCACGTACGACTTGTCGTCGATGTACTGCAGGACCACCGGGAAAGAGCGCTCGTTCTGGCCGGCGAACTGGGTGCCTTCGCCATAGAACTTGACGCCGTAGCCGAGCATGGTGCCGCCTTCGGGGATGTCGGTATCGAGCGCCGCCTTGCGAAGCGCGTCCGGATCGACACCGCCGTATTTCTTGATGGCCCGCGGCAGCACATCGTCGAGGAAGACATAGGCGTTGGAGGCGCCGATGCCGACATGGGCGGAGCGAATGGCGACGCCCGGCTTCAGCCTGTCGAATTCCTCGCCCACCATCTTGATGATCGCCGGCAGTTTGGGGTCCATGGTTTTCTGGTTGGCGAGCCAGATCGAGATCGGATCGGTGTTGAAGAGATAATTGGCGTCGGTGCCAAGGCCTTCCTTCAGCTTCTCATACACGCCATAGCCCGCGCCATGGCCGACGATGGCGCCGAACTTCAGCCCCTGCTCGCGCGCCTGCCGGAACAACAGCGTGATATCAGGGTTGTAGCCGGTGTGAAAAATCACGTCGGGCCGGGCGCGCTTCAGTTTTGTCACCAGCGCGGAGAGATCGGGAGCCGTGGCGGAATAGCCCTCCTTCAGCACGAGGTTGAAGCCGGCCTTCTTGACCCCGGCCTCGTTGCCCTTCGCCACGTCGACGCCATAGGCGCCGTCTTCGTGGATGATGGCGACGCGCAGGTCCTTCGGCTCCTTGCCGAACTTGGACAGCGAATTCTGGGCGATGAAGTCCGTCGTCATCATGCCGTACTGATCGCCGGCCGCCTGCGGACGGAAGACATATTTGTAATTCTTGCCGTCGAATACGCCGGAAGAAATGCAGGTCGTGATCCACATGAATTTCTTCATTTGCTCGACGCGCGCGGCCACCGGCACGCATTGCGCTGACGAGAAGAAGCCCATCAGCATATCGACCTTTTCCTGCTCCAGCAGGCGCACCGCCTCGTTGATCGCGATGTCGGGTTTGCTCTGGGCATCGGCATAAACCGCCTCGACCTTGTAACCCTCGACGCCGGTCTTGGCGTAGTGGTCGAGCATGATCTTGACGCCGGTGTATTGCAGCTCCGAACCGCCGCCGGCGAGCGGACCGGTCAGGTCGAAAATAACGCCGATCTTGATTTTCTTGGACTGGCTTTCCTGGGCGTCGGCGGAAACCGCCACGCCCAGCGTCGCGACAATCAAGCCCGCGAGTAGCCTGGCAGTCTTACCCACCGGCATCACACCCTCCCTGAATAATTGTGCAGCGCGTTTTTTTACTTTTGTTGGTGCCCATCACAGGGGGAGTGTCGACCGATGTCAAGCGCCTAGCGTGGCGCAGCCGACCATTCAAACATCGGAGCTGGTGCGCCACGCACGCCTTGCCGTCACGATGATCCATTGGAGGCGATAATATGACTTCGAGATCCACCGGCGCCTATGGACTGCGGTGCGGCCGATCGGCGAAGATGCCTGTCCTTGATTCTTGTGAGAACGGGATGAGGCGCCGTGCAGCCGTCTGAGGAAGGCGATGACAAACCCCGGCGAGCGACATCGCTTGCCGTGCTTTGGGAGCGCCTGAAAGAACATCCGTTGGCGCGGATCGGTCCGGGATTGATCACCGGCGCGGCTGACGATGACCCGAGCGGCATCGCGACCTACTCCCAGGCGGGAGCGCAGTTCGGCCTCAACATGCTCTGGACGATGCCGTTGGCGTACCCGCTGATGGCCGCGATCCAGGCCATGTGTGCGCAAATCGGACGGGTCACCGGCAAGGGACTGGCTGCCAATATCAAGACCGCGTTTCCTCCAATTGTGCTCAAGGGCGTGGTCCTGCTTTTGCTGATCGCCAATACGTTGAATATCGCGGCCGATGTCGCCGCGATGGGAGAAGTCGCAGAACTGGTCAGCGGTTTTGATCGCCACCTCATGACCGTGGTTTTTGTATTGGTAACGCTGCTGCTTCAGATTTTCGTCCCGTATCACCGATACGTCTTTTTCCTGAAGTGGCTGACGCTATCGCTGCTGGCCTATGCCGCCGTCCTGTTCACCGTGCAGGTTCCCTGGACGGAAGTGGCGTTGCGCACGGTGTGGCCGAAGCTGACGCTGAACTTCAGCACTGCCGCCGTGATCGTTGGCGTGTTCGGAACCACGATCAGTCCATACCTGTTCTTCTGGCAGGCGTCGGAAGAAGTGGAAGACATGCACGCCGCGCGCGGCGCCGCGCCGCTTCTAAAGGATCCGGAAGCGGCGCCCGCGGAACTCCGGCGCATCAAGTGGGATACCTGGAGCGGAATGTTGGTGTCCGATCTCACCGCGTATTTCATCATACTCGCCACCGCGGTCACGCTCAACGTATCGGGGGTGACCGACATCGAAACGGCGGCGCAGGCGGCGAGTGCGTTGCGACCGCTGGCGGGCGATTTCGCCTTTCTCCTGTTCGCGATCGGGATCCTTGGCGTCGGCCTGATCGGCGTGCCGGTACTCGCCGGCTCAGCCGCCTATGCGCTCGCGGAAGCCATGGACTGGCAGTCGGGCCTCGAACGAAAGGCGAAGGATGCGCGTGGATTCTACGGAGTGATCGCGGTCAGCGTGCTTGCCGGCTTGGTCATCCAGTATTCGCCCATCAGTCCGATGAAGGCGCTGTTCTGGAGCGCTGTGATCAACGGCGTCGTCGCGGTTCCCTTGATGGTGGTGATCGTCCTGATCGCCTCCAGCAAGTCCGTGATGGGTGCGTTCACGTCAAGCCGGCCGATCCTGGCTCTCGGCTGGATCGGAGCCGCGGTCATGGGTCTTGCGGCCGTGCTGATGTTTTTTCCCCGCTAGGGTCGCGTCCGTCGCGCGGCCGCGCGCCCACCTCAGGCGCGGTCGCAAGGGCGCGTTCCGGCTTCTTTTTTCGGTAGGGGTTCAAACGACCGTGAGGATCCCGTGAACAAGCCGCGGCAACTGGCGCGAATTCATCCGGGCGACGGCAATGCTAACAGGCAATTTAATAGCGGCGCCGACAATCGCGCCTATGTTACTTGACCTGCGGTCCACGGCGCTTAGCCCGGGAGACGGCGTCCGCTTTTTGGCCGCCGCGGGCGGCCGACGCGACGTCGCGGACCTCCACGCCTGAGGCGGCCTGGCGCCGCCCCCGGTCATTGTTCGGCGAGACGTTACAGGCGTTGACATCATGGCATCGGTTTCGGGCAAGCATGCGGCTTCGGCGGTTCGTAACCCGGTCGCTGCGAAAAGTTTCGCGGCGGCCGAGGGGCGGCCGGCGGCAAGACTGCTTCTGATCGAGGACGACGGCGAAACGGCTGAAGAAATCGTCGCCGAGCTGGCCGATTGCGGCTTTGAGGTCGAATGGGCGGCCGACGGAATCGAAGGCCTCGACAAGGCGCGCAGATTGCGGCCCGATGCCATGATCGTCGACCGGCTGCTGCCGGGCATGGATGGCCTCACGGTGATCGAGGCGCTGCGGAAAGACCAGGTGCGAACTCCGGTGCTGGTGTTGAGCGCGCTTGGCGCGGTCGACGACCGCGTGCGCGGACTGCGGATGGGAGGCGACGACTATCTCACCAAGCCATTCGCGTTCGTCGAACTCATCGCGCGGATCGAAGCGCTGCTGCGCCGTCCGGCGGAATCGCGCGAGACGACGTTGCGGGTGGGGCCGCTCGAACTCGATCTGCTCGGGCGCACCGTCAAACGAGGCGACCGCGTGATCGATCTATTGCCGCGTGAGTTTCGCTTGCTGGAATATATGATGCAGCGAAGCGATCAGTTGCTGACGCGTGCCATGCTGCTCGAGGAAGTCTGGAATTACAAATTCGTCCCTGCGACCAACCTTGTCGACGTTCATATGGGACGCCTGCGGCACAAGGTAGACGGGCCAGGCGATGTCCCGATGATCCACAATGTCCGTGGGGCCGGGTTCATCCTTCGCACCGGGCCATAAAGCTGCGATGGCCGGCAGCAACGCATCGCTCGCGGCGTCAGGCGGGATATCCGGTTGGCGCGAACTGATGCGCCCACCGCAATTCATATACTCGACCACCTTCCATTGGGCCCTGGCGGTGGGTGGCGTGCTGGCGATTTTTGTCAGCATGCTGTTCGGTTTCATCTACTGGAAGACCGACACCTACCTGATCGCGCGATCCGATAGAATGACCACCGGCCAACTGAACATCATTGCGGCGGTGCCCGAAGACCGTCGACTGTATTCGATCAACCAGCATTTGAAGGAGGATTCCCGCAACGTTCAGTATGCCGGACTGTTCGGTGCCGACGGCCGCAGGATCGGGGGCAATCTCGAGCAGGTGCCGCCTGAGCTCAAGCTGAATGATGCAGTTCAGGGCGTCCTCGTCGTCAAGCAGCTTCCGGCAGGACCGGAGAAACGCGTCGTCCGTGCAATCGCGAGGCGTTTGCCGAGCGGTGAGGTGCTGGTGATCGGAAGGGAAGTCGACGAAGCCAATAAAATTTCCCATGTCGTCGGTATGGCGCTCGCGCTGGGCCTGTTGCCCGGTTTTTGTCTTTGCTTGCTGGCCGGCGCGTGGCTGAGCCTGCGCGCGCAGGAGCGCATCGAAGAGGTCAACCAGCGGGTCCAGCGCATCATTGCCGGCGATCTGCGCGAGCGGCTTCCCCACCGCAACGTCGACGAGCCGTTGTCGAAGCTCGCGATCATCGTCAACGGCATGCTTGATGAAATGGAAACGCTGATCCACGCGCTGGCGGGCGTCGGCAACGATATCGCTCACGACGTGCGAACGCCGCTGACGCGCGCGCGGCTCACGCTTGAGCGCGGGCGCGCCAACGCCACCTCGCTGGAGCAGCTTCAGTCGGCCGTGGACCGGTCGGTCGCGGGCATCGACCAGGCGCTGACCATCGTTACGGCGCTGCTGCGGCTTGCGGAGATCGAGAACAGCCGGCGGTCTGCGGGCTTCGGCAGCGTCGCGCTGCACGAAATGCTGGACGAAGTGTACGACATGTATGAGCCGATCGCCGAAAACAAGAATATCGCGCTGCACGTCGCGGCGCCGCACCGTCTCACCGTGCGTGGCGACCGGGACTTGCTGGTCGAGGCGGTCGCCAACCTGGTCGACAACGCCATCAAGTTTACGCCCGAAGGCGGAAGAGTGGACATTGAACTGCTGCGCGGCGAGGGCGAGGCCGTCGTGCGCGTGACGGACACCGGCTGCGGCATCAGCGAGCAGGAGCGCGACGCCGTGCAACGGCGTTTTTACCGTTCCGACAAGATAAGAAATACGCCCGGGGTTGGCCTCGGGCTCAATCTCGTGGCCGGAATTGTCAAGTTGCACGGCTTTCGGCTGGCGATCTTCCCGGGCCCGGGTTGCCGTGTGGAGATCATTTGTCCGGGCGGGTTCGAAAGCGAGTGGGGCGGCCAAGCCGCTCGACGCGCGAACCCGGCGCAGTTGTCGGGCGCAGTGCTCGGTTCGTGAGGCGGCGGCCGGTCTGACCGCGAATTCAATTCCGCAAGAAATTTTGTCCGAATGTCGGCGCGCGTTGCCGCATGAATTTCGCCGCGTGTTCGATGAACAGACGCGGCTTGTTTCTGCGCGCGCATCCCGCTGGGCGTGACCCGCGCTTCCCCGCTAACAGGCAATTTAATGTCCTAACTCCCAATTTAATGGCGCGGGGAAGCGCCGCGGCTAGGTTGAGGAGGGGCATCTGCGAACGCAGAAAAGCGGTGAGAGGAGGTGCGTGTGAAATCACGGCTTTCATCGCGTGATGCAAGACGAATGAAAGCGAGGCGCATTGCTTCGACTTGGCGTCTGATTAACGGAGACTAGAAATGCGAAAGACAGTCCTGACCATTCTCGGCGCGTTGCTGATTGCCGGGTCGGCGGTTCAAATGGCCTCGGCGACGACCGGGCATCACGCGCGCAAGGCGCATCGGGCTCACGTCGCCGCGAGCGAACAGTTCCTCAACGCGAACAACTCCGGTGCGGGTGGCGCGATCGCGTCTTGCCATAACAGGGAGCCGGGAAATCCCTACGACCCGCAGACCGACTATACGGGATGGTCGTCCTGGCGGGAGAACGGCGCCTGGGATAGCCGCAACGACTGCTGGTAAGCCAGGCTCGTCGTGCTTCCGCGGTCAGGGCGCCTGGCTTGGCAGCATCGCGGCAGGTGCCGTTGGCGGGCACGACATCGACACAGGGTCAAAGGGCGGCGGTAAACCGCCCTTTGCCGTGCGGCGACCGGCGGAACCGGTCACCTTTACTTATTTTCGTTCAACGACATTTCTGAGGACGATGTCCGATAGCTTGACGACGAGCCCTCGAAGCCTGGCATTTTCCTCAAGGAGCGACACAACGTCGTCCTCGGCATGTTGGTCGCTTTTTTGCCGGGATTCGTCGCCGCAATCATGCCCATTCAGTGGCGGAAATGTTCCCATGGCTACTCCCCAAAAATCCAGGAACGTCCCCAGTCGTCCTTTCCAAACACACGTTGAGTTAAGTCGGGGGCGAATTTAAGACCAAAGTTGGAATCGCATGGCCAATGTAGGTCGCCGTCGCCGAACAAAGCAGGGAAGACTTGCTGACCAATCTTGTAGCTTCACAAGCGAGCTGCGGAGCCCGGAGAAGCGGGTACCGGTTTCCCCTCGCGACAAGCGCGAAAGCGTTTGCGCGGAGATCATGCTCAAGCAAAACGATAGAGCGAGATGACAATTCAGCGAAAAATCATCTCGCCCTAGTCGGCGCGGCTCGCCTTCACCAGCGCGATCAGCTCGTCGCCGTAATGCTCGAGCTTCTTGTCGCCGATCCCGGGAATGTCGCGAAGTTGGTTGAGCGTCGCCGGGCGCGAGGCGGCGATGCCGTCGATGGTGGCGTCGTGCAGCACGACATAAGCCGGCACGCCGCGCTTGCGCGCGATCCCGGAGCGCCAGGCCCGGAGCGCGTTGACCAGCGCCGGATGACCGGCTGCGTCGTCGCTGCTTGATGCCGGCGCGAGATCGCCGCGCCTTGATTTGGCGCGGCTGGCGCGGATGCGGGCGCCGGGAGTCTCCTCCCGCAGCATCACCTCGGTTTCGCCCTTGAGCACGCCGCGCGCGCTCTCGGTCAGCTTCAACGCACCGAACGCCTCCGCATCGGGCTGCAAATGGCCCATCGCCACCAGCTGGCGCAAGGCGGCGCGCCACTGCTTCTCATGGAGCTCGCGGCCGATCCCGAACACTGAAATATTGTGGTGCCCGAACTGCATCACGCGTTCGGTCATGCGGCCGATCAAGACATCGATCAAATGCATCGCGCCGAAACGCTGCCCGGTGCGGTAGGCGCAGGACAACAGCTTTTGCGCGATCACCTTGCCGTCGCGGAGTTTTGGCGGCGACAGGCAGTTGTCGCAATTGCCGCATCCGGCGGTTTTTGTCTTTTCGCCGAAATAGCCGAGCAGGCGGGTGCGCCGGCAGCCGGTGGTCTCGGCGAGGCCGACCAGCGCCTCGAGCTTGCCGAGCGATATCCGCTTGAACGCGTCCGCGCCGCTGGACTCCTCGATCATGCGGCGCTGCTGCACGATATCGGACAGGCCATACGCCATCCAGGCGCTGGATGGCTTGCCGTCACGCCCCGCGCGTCCGGTCTCCTGGTAATAGGCCTCGATGCTCTTGGGCAAATCGAGATGGGCGACGAAGCGCACGTCGGGCTTGTCGATGCCCATCCCGAACGCGATGGTGGCGACGATGACGATGCCGTCCTCGTTGATGAAGCGATCCTGATTGCGGGAGCGCAGATTGGCGTCGAGGCCGGCGTGATAGGGCAGGGCTGTGATGCCGGCTTTGGTGAGCGCGGCGGCGGTGTCCTCGACCTTGGCGCGCGACAGGCAATAGACGATGCCGGCGTCGCCCGGGTGGCGCTCGGCGATGAAGGCCTTGAGCTGCGCCGGCGCGTTCTGCTTGTCGACGATCTCATAGCGTATATTGGGCCGATCGAAGCTCGCGACGAAACCCGGCGCGCCTGACAGCCCCAGCCGGTCGATGATTTCCTTGCGGGTGAGTTCGTCGGCCGTGGCCGTGAGGGCGATGCGCGGCACATCGGGAAAGCGCTCGGGGATTACCGACAGGCCGATATATTCCGGGCGGAAGTCGTGTCCCCATTGCGACACGCAATGCGCCTCGTCGATCGCAAACAAGGCGATCTTCGCACGGCCGAGCAGGTTGAGGCAGCGCGGCGTCAACAGCCGCTCGGGCGCGATGTAAAGCAGGTCGAGGTCGCCGGCGAGAAGCCGCGCCTCGACCGCGGCGGCTTCATCGAAAGTAAGCGTGGAATTCAGTACCGCGGCCCTGACGCCAGCCTCGAGCAATCCCGCGACCTGGTCGCGCATCAGCGCGATCAGCGGCGAGACGACGATGCCGCAACCTTCACGCAGCAAGGCCGGCAATTGATAGCACAGCGACTTGCCGCCGCCGGTCGGCATCAGCACCAGGCAATTGCCGCCGCTCGTGACATGCGCAACGATCTCTTCCTGCGCGCCGCGGAAGCCGGGCAGGCCAAATACGGAATTCAGGATCGAAAGCGCGTCAGGGGCGACGCCCGACTGGCGCTTGTCGGCTGAGGCGAAGGCGGGGATGGACATGCGGGGCAGGTGGTCCGAACAGGGGCTTGCAAGGGTCGTTCTTCGAGGCCGGCGCCTCGGATCACGACCATAGCAGGTCTAGCCCTGATTCGAGCCGTCCTGGATATCCAATACGGGTGAAAACGCGCGATGCCCGGTTCAGGGGTTGGCGGGAGCCAGCGCCGCCCGCGCGCCGTCGGAAAGATAATCGAGCCAGTTGCGGAAGATCGCGGTCGCAGCCGTTCCCGCCGCGATGTCCTGCCGAAGCGTGCGCTCGGGCAGCTCGGCGCTCAGTGCCGGCCTTCGCTCGGCGTGCGCGCGTCTCTCGAAGCCCGCCAGCCTCTCTTCGGTCCCGGTATCGAAATAGCCGGCCGGGATGGCCGGATAGGTCTCGCGCTCGCCGCCGAGGAAGCGGGAGATGTCGCGCAGATATTCGCGCTCCAGCGACAAAGCCTCATATTCGGGATGTCCCTGAAAGAAGATGAACTGGCTGCCGAGTTGTTTGGCGAAGATATCGACGCCGGCCTGCGGCGAGTGCGTCAAGAGTTGATAACTGCGCTCCGACAGGTCGCCCGCCCGCAGCTCGTTGAGGCGCGAATGCGAAATCCTGAGCGGCGAGGGAAGACCGTCCGTCAGCCAGTGACCGGTCACCGCAAGGCAGTCGTAGATTCCGGAGCATTTTGTATCGAGCTGCCGGCGCTCGATGCCATCGAGATGCAGGACCGCGGCATGGGCGGCAAGACACGACCATATCGTTGAGCGCGTATTGGTTTTGGCCCAGTCGACGATTTCGGTGAGTTCCCGCCAATACGTCTCCTCGGCGAGGGTCGCGGCGGCAGGTTCCGCGCCGGTGACGATCAGTCCGTCGATATGCAGGCGGTCGATGTCGGCAATATCCGAATAGTGCTGGTCGGTGCGCCACTGCGCAGGTTGTGACCGCTTCACCGCAGGCAGCGAGAAGCAGTGGAAATCGATGCGAACGTTCCCGGCGGCCTGTCGTAACAGGCGCATGAACTGGCGTTCCGTCGCCCGCAGCGCGGCGTCCGGCATGTTGTTGATGAGCCCGATCGTGAGGTCCGCATCGGCGCGTTGCGGACGGCCGAATTTATCCTCTCGCCGCAGCTGCGCCGGCGCGAGGCCGGGACTGACGATCAGCCGCCGTTTCTCCAGCAGGGCGGTCATGTCGGGCCCGGCCGGTTCATTCCGCCGCTTCGAGCCGCTTGGGCCGCGCGCAGGCCTGCGCCAGCGCCTGGTCGATATCCTCGATGATGTCGCAGGCGTGCTCGATGCCGATCGAAAGCCGGATGGTTTCCGGCAGGATGCCGGCCATGCGCTGCTGTTCGGCCGACATCTGGCGGTGGGTGGTCGAGGCGGGATGGCAGGCGAGCGATTTGGCGTCGCCGATATTGACGAGCCGCGTGATCAGCTTCAGCGAATCATAGAAAGTCTTGCCGGCCTCGATGCCGCCCTTGATGCCGAAGGTGAACAGCGACGACGCGTTGCCGTTGAGGTATTTCTGGACCAGCGCGTAATAGGGGCTGTCCGGGAATCCCGCATAATTGACCCAGTCGACGCGCGGATCGCGGCGCAGGAAATCGGCGACCTTGCGCGCGTTCTCGACATGGCGCTCGACGCGAAGCGCCACGGTCTCGATCCCCTGCAACAGCAGGAAGGCATTGAAGGGTGAAAGCACCGCGCCCATGGTGCGCTGATAGATGCTGCGCACGCGCTCGATATAGGCCCTGGCGCCGAAACGTTCGGCGTAGACGAGGCCGTGATAGGACGCATCCGGCTCGTTGAAGGTCGGAAAGCGGCGGGCGTGCTCGGCCCAGGGGAAACGTCCGCTGTCGACGATGGCGCCGCCAAGCGTGGTGCCATGACCGCCGAGAAATTTGGTCAGCGAGTGAACCGCGATATCGGCGCCGTAATCGAACGGCTTGAGCAGGATTGGCGTGGCGACCGTATTGTCGACGAGCAGCGGCACGCCGTGACGGTGCGCCACCTTTGCCAGTGCCTCGATGTCGCAAACATTGCCGGCGGGATTGCCGATCGTCTCGGCGAACACCGCCTTGGTGTTTTCGTCGATCAGCTTCTCGATCGCGTCCGGCTTGTCGCTTTCCGCGAAACGCCCGCTGATGCCCTGGCGCGGCAGGACGTGGCCGAGCAGGGTGTGCGTGGTGCCGTAGAGCTGGGGGACGGAGACGATGTTGCCGCCGCTGTCGGCGAGATTGACAAAGGCGAAATGCAGCGCGGCCTGTCCGGTCGCGACCGCGAGCGCGCCGACGCCGCCTTCGAGCTCGGTGATGCGCTTTTCAAGAACCGACGTGGTGGGGTTGGCGATCCGGCTGTAGCGATAACCTTCGGTCTCGAGGTTGAACAGGGCGGCGCCATGGTCGGCGCTGTCGAAGGCATAAGCGACGGTCTGGTAAATCGGAACGGCGACGGACTTGGTGGTCGGGTCGGGTTCGTAACCGGCGTGAATTGCGATCGTTTCGTTGCGCATTGAGCACCTCTGCGTATCGCACTTCACCATGCGTTCTTGTTCGCAGTGCTTGTGTTAGAGACGGACCGCCAACCCTTCAATAATTCGCGCAAACATTGACGAAATAACCCTAACGGATCGCCGTGAACTGGTTAAAATTTCAGTGAATGGGTCATTGCCGCGTAACCATATTTGGGCTCGCGGCTTAGACTTCGGGCTTGCAAGGTTTTCAAGGTGCCGATCAGCCGCCTGCGGCGCGACGGACCTGTTCGCCGGTCTCGTGAAGCACGAGCCGTCCCTGCGGCAGAACCGCTTTGGGAGCCCGGCAAGCTTCGCGGCGCATTGCCGCCGGCAAGATACGCAAGCAAATCCTTAGGGAATTCCGACAATAGTAGCCCCATCATGCATGGCACCAACGGTCCGAGATCGCAGATGGCAACGATGGCCCAGACCGCAACGCCGGTCGGCTATTCGCAGACCTGGACGTTCTTCGAAGGCGACTGGCACGAGGGCAACGTGCCGATCATGGGCCCGCGCACGCATGCGGCCTGGCTGGCGTCGACCGTATTCGACGGCGCGCGCGCATTCGAGGGCGTGGCGCCCGATCTCGACCGCCATTGCGCGCGGGTCAATCAGTCCGCCGTCAATTTCAAGCTCAAGCCGGTTGTCGATACCGAAGCCTGGCTCGGGCTCGCGCGCGAAGGCATCGCGCGTTTCGACGCCAATGCCGAACTGTACATCCGGCCGATGTATTGGGCCCAGACCGGCAGCGGCGGCGGCGTATTGTTCGATCCGGAAACGACGAACTGGTGTCTGTGCATTTACGTGGCGCCGATGCCGCCGGCGTCCGGCTCGGCGATCACGCTGTCGCCATTCCGCCGGCCGACGATGGAAAGCGCCCCGGTGGATTGCAAGGCGGGCTGTCTTTACCCGAACAATTCGCGCGCGCTGATCGAGGCGCAGGCGCGGGGTTTCAACAATTGCCTGATGCTCGACATGCTCGGCAACGTCGCGGAGTTCGGCAATTCGAACGTGTTCATGGCGAAGGACGGCGTGGTCTATACGCCGGCGCCGAACGGAACGTTCCTCAACGGCATCACGCGACAACGCGTGATCGGCCTGTTGCGCGCCGATGGCGTCACCGTCGTCGAGAAAAACCTCAAATACGGGGATTTCCAGGGCGCGGACGAAATCTTCTCCAGCGGCAATTTTGCAAAAGTCGCGCCGGTCATCCGGATCGACGACCGCTCATTGCAGCCGGGCCCGTTCTACGCCCGCGCGCGAAAACTCTACTGGGACTTCGCCCACGGCTGATTGTTTTGTCATGGCCGGGCTTCGTCCCGGCCATCCACGTCTTTCTTGCTGTGACCGCAAGACGTGGATGCCCGGCACAAGGCCGGGCATGACGAGCTTTATTGGCTTCCTTTTAAGGCAACCTCTGGAGCGGCGGTTGCGCCCGCCCCGTATGTTACAGGCCGAGCAGGTCCCGCACGCCGGCCGGCCATTTGGCGAGATCGGTGCCGTGGGTGTGGAACATCGCTACCGCAAGACGATCCATCCCGAACGCCACGCAGCCGGTATGGGCCGGTTCGCCGTTCGCATCCCTGATGTCCCAGGTCGTGCCGAAATGGTCGCGGTGATAGTTGAAGCTCATGCACGCCGTCGGCTGCTCTTCGGAACGCAGCGGGATCAGAAGCTCGAATTTCAGCGATTGCTGTTTCTGGCTGACCGCCTTCATCTGGCCGACGCGGCCAAAAAACGGGTCGCTCGCATAGTCGACCCGGAACGTCAGGCCGAGGTCGCGCGCGATCGACTGCGCCCGCACCATCCAGCGCTCGCGGAAATCGGACACGTCTTCCGGGCTGCCGATGCAGACATATTCACGCATCCGGAAGGATTGCAGCCGGTCGAGATGCCGCGACGGCTCGCGGCGGAAGCAGTCGGCCGCGACGTCGAAGCGCAAGCCGCCTGACGGCAGCGGACCTCTCGCGGCCGCGATCGGATAAACCGGGTAACAGGCAGCCGGCGAGAGCACGAGATCGGCGGGCGAGAGCGACGTGGTCCAGTCGCCGCCGGCGTCGAAGCGGCTGACCGCAGAATTGATTTCGCGCTCGGTCCCATGCAGGCCGCAGACGCAGCCGAGCAGATTGGGAAAGCTTTTGAGGTAACCGGATTTCTCCAATTGTCCGCGGTTCATCACCGGCGGGAAACGCATCACCTCGGTACCGGCCTCGCGATGCCGCGTGATCAGGGCGGCGAGCCGCTCGACCATGTCCTCATAAAGGGCGGTCCGGGCATAGACGCCGTCGGTGCCCATCTTGTGGAACAGGTGATCCGCGAGATGGTCCAGCGGATCGGCCGCCTGCGGTGCGATCTCGGGCGAGGCGGTTCGGACGGCTACATTCATGGTCGGCGTTCCCGGATCTGTTGAAAGTCTGTTGCTCAATCGCGCAAGGAAGCGGGCACGGCGCTCATCAGGCTCGCGGTCGAGATATTGGCAAGGATACGATCGTTGTTGATCATGATCGGCGCCGACAGCACGTCGCGCAGGTGGCGGCCGACGCTGAAGTCGCCGTCGTTGCGGTATCCCGACAATCCGCAGGCGCGCATCGCGCTCATCACGGTTTCTACCGCGAGCTCGGAGGCTTCCACCTTGAGCAGATTGATCTGTGACTGGAAGTCGAGCGAAGAAAGCGCACGCTCGTCGTGCTCATGGGCCGCGTAGGCGTCGAGACCGGCCGCGATCACGGCGCGCAGTTTCGTCAGCGACATCCTGGCGGCGGTAAAGTGCGCGGCCCCGGGTGGCATCTGACCGCCGGCGCCGCGGGCGGCCTTGCGGATGAACGCTTGCGCGCGCTCGACGGAAGCGGCCGCGATCCCGGCCCAGGCCGAAGACCAGCAGAGATGCGCAACCGGCGTCATCGTCTGCGCGTGAATCCTGTCGTAGGCTTCCGGGAAAATCTGTTCGCTCGATCCCTTGAGTTTCAGTTCGAAGCCGGCGCTGCAGGTCCCGCGCATGCCGAGCGTTTCCCATTCGAGGCTGCGTTCCAGCGTGTAGTCGTCCCTGGTGATGGCCAGCAGCACCTGGTCGGAGCCGGCGGCGTCGTTGGCGCGGCGGGCGATGGTGACGATGCCGTCGGCTTGCGCGCCGTAGGAAATCACGGTGGCGTTGCGCACCAGCGAGATCTCGGTATCGGTGCGCTCGACGGCGGCGGTCGAGAAGCGGATGTTTCCGCCGTTCTGCCCTTCGGTCGTGGAGGACGCGAGCAGCAGCTGTTCGGATGCCACCCGCCGCATCAGGGCTTCATGGTAGCGGCTGCCGGCGCCGTGACGGATCAGGCAGGCGACCTTGGTCTGGTGCATGGCAAAGATCATCGCCGTGGAGGAACAGGCGCGGCCGAGCGTGTAGCACATGTCGGTAATGTCCGGCATCGAGGCGCCGTCGCCGCCGAATTGTTGCGGGATCTGAACGCCCAGCAGCCTTTGCCGGCGCGCGGTGTCGATGGCTTGTTGCGGGAAGCGGGCGTCGCGATCGACACCCTCGGCGTCCGCGGCGGCCGCCGCCGCCACGGCTGCGGTTCGTTGCAGGAAGGAGCTTCGATCGATGATGAATTGCTCGCCGGGCTTGTCCGCGACGACATCGCGGAAACTGACTTCCTGCACATTCATGTCCGATATGCCTTTAGGGGTTTGCCGGTGCGAAGCACCAGCGCCGGCCGATCGCGCAATCGATCGCCTGAACAACGCCTGATCGAGCGCCAAGGCTAAGGATTTAATTCAAATGCGTCGATCGGATTCAGGGTAAACATCGATCGTTTCAGGGAGGAGAGTTAACCCGCGGTTTTTCCGATACCCCATCTTTCGGCGATCGCCGTTAGCGTTAAGAGCGGAATGGCGATTCGGGTCGAACGGGTTTCGCTGTCCTTCAAAGGGCGGTGGAATTATAAAAGCGCATTGCAATTGCCAGATCCCGGCATCGCCGGGTCGGGCGACGGCGTATCGACACGACAGGTGGAATGAGAACGATGCAAGCCTTTGACGCCGACGTTCAGCAGCGGATCCTTGCCCTCGTCCAGTCGATCCTCGTGCAGAACGCGATCGCCGCCAAGCTCGATCCGGAATCACTGTTGGTGGATGTCGGTCTGACGTCGATGGACATGGTCAACCTGATGCTCGGCGTGGAAGCCGAGTTCGATTTCACGATACCGCAATCCGAGATCACGCCGGAGAACTTCCAGTCGGTCAAAACGTTGCAACGGATGATCGTCGCTCAGCTCGCGCCCGCAACGGCGGCCTGATCCCGGCGCATCGTTTCGCTTCCCCGCTACGCGATGGCTTCATTTATCAGCGCATCCGTCGCCGCTTTCACAAAGGCGGCGTCGTCACCCGGCGTGAACTGGCTCTCCACATTCAGCATGATAACCCCGAGCGCCAATGCCTGAGGCCGGTTGCCAGCGTTCCATAGCTGGCGGGAGACCTCCCGAATCTCTTTCAGGATTCGTTCCCTGTCGGCGCTGCTGGCGAGCTCATAGCCCTCGCTTACGGGTCTGAACGTCGATCTGATGTGATTGAAACAAGTCGACCGCGACGTGACGTCAGCCGCATCGATCCGCCGCATCAGGTCGTTGTATTCCTCTCGCAGGAGGTTGCCGCGCACTTCGCGCCCCCACAGACTTGGAATTCTCATTTTGGTCCGGTTGGCGTCAGGCCAAATTCAGATTGGAGCAGTCTTTTGTTCATTTCGATTTGGACGTCGTCTGCAGCGCGAAGGCGCCGCTGCCGGCGAGCACCAGGGCCGCCTGGGCGACCAGCCACAGCATCGGATATTCCCAGCCGCCGCCCGGATTGGAGTAACCCCAGCCGACCGGCCATTTGATCCAGACCACCACCGCCAGGAACACCAGCAGGAACGCCGCCCATTGGCGGGTGTACCAGCCGAGCAGGATGGCGGCGCCGCCGACCACTTCAAGGCTGAAGGTCGGCCATGCCAGCAGCGGCGTGATGCCGTTCTTCGCCAGCAGCGCCTCATGGGTGTACATGCCGCGCGAGATCTTGAGAAACGCGTGCACGATCCAGTCGAACCCGATCGCCACGCGCAACAGGAAAAGTCCGTATCGCGCATAGACCGGATCCACGTCGGCGTTGCTGAAGAGGGCCGCGAAAACCCCCGATGCGCCGGCGCGGCTGTCTCGGGCCTGGTCGATACTCATATCTTCTTCCCCACTTTATTCCGGCTCGTTTCCCGCCCGGCGCAGCCGCGGCTTCGATTTGGCAAGCCTATCATAGCGTGCTTCGCCGGCCTCGTCCGTGTGTAGTGACGGCTGAAGCGCGCTCTCTCCCCCGCAAGCGGAAGAGGTGCAAGCGCGCTGAAATCGGATGCAATCAAAGTTAGCTTCCCCTGGTCTTCCCGAAATCTGCCCTCTAAACTCCGCGCTGCAAATAACACAAATAACAATAAACAAAATCAGGGAGACGGTCATGTCGCGCCTTTCGATCGCTGCGAGCGTGGGTTGTCTCGTGGTCGCCGCTTGGCTCGCGGGAACCGGCCGATCGGCGGCGCAGGCGGGCACGGCCCTGACGGGCAAGGTCACCGCCGGGCAGGAGGCGCTGGAAGGCGTTTTGGTCAGCGCCCGGAAAAGCGGATCGACCATTACCCTGACAGTGGTGAGCGACAAGGACGGCCGCTACCGGTTTCCGGCGGCCAGGCTTGAGCCGGGCCAGTACTCCCTGCACATCCGGGCGGTTGGCTACGACCTCGACGGTCCCGATCAGGTTCTGGTCGCACCGGACAAGACCGCGACGGCGGATCTTGCGCTGCGCAAGGCCGGGGATGTTGCCTCGCAACTGACCAATGCCGAATGGCTCGCCAGCATGCCCGGCAGCGATGCGCAGAAGGGGCAATTGCTCAATTGCGTCGGCTGTCACACGCTGGCGCGCCCGCTTAATTCGAAATACAGCGCCGACGATTTCCTGACGATGGTTCTGCCGCGCATGCAGGGCTATGTGAACCAGAGCATTCCGGCCCACCCGCAATTGCGCCGCGCCGAACGGCTGATGGAGGAACGGGGCGATCAGCGCGTGCGGGTCTACCGGGCGGCGGCCGAATACCTCGCCAGCGTCAACCTCAGCCACCAGCCGACATGGAATTTCGAACTGAAGACCCTGCCGCGCCCGACCGGCGCGGCCACCCGCGTCATCTATACCGAATACGATCTGCCGCGCGAGACGATCGAGCCGCATGACGTGATCGTCGATGGCAGCGGCACGGTCTGGTATTCGAACTTCGGCGAGCAGAATCTCGGCAGGCTCGATCCCGGGACTGGCAAGGTCACCGAAATTCCGGTCAAGGAACACAAGCCGGGCTTCCCGACCGGATTGCTCGGCCTGCGCAGCGACGCCGAAGGCAATCTGTGGTTCGGCAACATGTACCAGGCGACCATCGCCAAATTCGACCCCAGGGCCGGAACCTTCAGGTTCTGGCCGCTGGAGGGCGAGGAGAACATCGACGCCGCCCAGATCAACATGGTCAGCCCGCAAAGCTCCGGCGTCGACGGCAAGGTCTGGGCGCAGAACAACGGCTTTGCCGGCGTGCACCGGCTCGATATCGCCACCGGAAAAATCGAAACCTTTGTGCCGTTCAAGGGCGTGCCGGGTCCGCACAATATCTATGACGTCGTTCCGGACTCCCGCAACAATGTCTATTTCACCGATTTCCGGCAGCGCCATATCGGGCGGATCGACGCCAGGAGCGGAGAAATAAAGCTGTACGAGATCCCGACGCCGGATTCCGCGCCGCGCCGCGGCAGCATGGATGCGCAGGACCGGCTGTGGTTCGGCGAATATCACGCCGACCGCATCGGCATGTTCGACACCAGGACCGAACAATTCAGGGAGTGGCCGGTCGCGCCGAAATGGTCGGCGCCCTACGACGTCGCCACCGACAAGAACGGTGAAGCCTGGACCGGCTCGATGCTGAGCGATCGGGTCACCCGGCTCAATCCCGCGACCGGCGCGGCGATCAACTATCTGTTGCCGCGCAGCACCAATATAAGGCGGGTGTTCGTCGACAATTCCACCACGCCGGTCACCTTCTGGGCCGGCAACAACCACGGCGCCTCGATCGTCAAGGTCGAGCCGCTGGAATAGGGTAGTTTACTGTGCGCCGGTAATTCTTCCAAGGTACCGAATGTAGCCGCCACGGCGGCCATGAACGATCGCCATGGGCAGACAAAACGGATGAATTCCCATCCGGGTGAGAAGGGAATAAATCGGACGCAATAGAGTTCGCCGCGCCAGCGACCACAGCGGTGGATGTCTATGGTGGAGAAAACGTCCCATCGCTTCGTTCACCGCGGCATCTTCCAGGATTTGTTCACGGTATATTGGCTCCTTCTGGATCCATTGCGCGAGGAATTCGTGCTCGGGGCTGATGCGGCGGGTGTAACTGCCCGGCCGCGCCCCGGCAGGTACGACGATCACCGTAATGGAGGGTAGAAACTTCAGCGTAGCCCCCGAACGCCATGCTCGAAACAGCCAATCTTGCGATGGCACGACGTATGTCTGATCGGGTGAGCGCCACGGCCCCACCCGGTCGGCCAAACCTCGCCGAAACATCCAGGTCGACGCGAAGTATACCGCCAGCGGCGAGTACTCGGACGTGGAGGGAACGCCCTGGAGCCCGAACCAAAACGGCCGCTCTCCAGCCGGCACGGCTTTTGGGTAGGCAACTGCACAGGGCACCCAGACGAGATCGGCACCGCTTGACTCCAGCTCGGCCACGCACGCCGCTAGATGATCGGGAAGATAGAAGTCGTCATGGTTCAGAAACGCCAAATATCGACCGCGCGACAAGGCCACGCCGTGGTTGTTTGGCCCGGACTGGTAGCCGCAGCGGGTCGGTAGATTGACAAAGCGTATGCGCGGATCGTTGAAGGACGAAACGCACTGCGCCGTATCGTCGGTGCAGGCGTCCCCCACGACGATAAGCTCCCAGTCGCTGAACGACGAGTTGCAGACGCTCTGAATGGCGTGCCGCAACGTCTGGCTTCTGTTGTAGGTCGCGATAATGATGGAGACCGTGGGAGAGGCCGTAGCTGAACCGGCGGGCGCGGAGTTGCTCTGCACGAAGTGGGACTCGCGTGGTGTTGCAGAAGACCTAGGACGTCTTCCCTTTCAGGTAAGAGGCGGACAAGGCCTCGTAATCGGCGACCATATCGGCAAACGAACCTGCCTTCGAGTCCCTGTTTGAAAGCACCGCGCGCTCCACCGGCCAACATAGCGATGGATCGAGGTCATCCCATCGGCAGCCAATCACATCCAACTCGGCTTTCCAGTAGCCACTCAGTCCAAACGCGAGCACTGAGTCATCGAGAAAGAAAACCGCATGCGCAACGCCAGCCGGTACTGGCACGGCAAATCCGTCGGCGGCAGACCATTCGAATCCGATACTGTTGCCGAAGGTTGGAGATTTCCGACGAATGTCTCGAATGGCAATGAACACGCGGCCAAGCGGCAACGTATAGAATTCATCATAATCGATATGAACATGGACGCCCCGCATCACGCCCGCCCGCGAGCTGCACGCATTCCACTGAACGGTCTTGAAGGCGCCCGTCCACTCCTCGCGAAAAATCTCGAACAGGCATCCACGGTCGTCAGCGTTAGCTGTTACAGGTACCGGCGCGCAGCCCTCTATCGGAATCTTCGGTGGGCAATCGGCGCTCAATTTGCTCTCCATTTCGGTCCAGTCAGCGGTTCCCTGATGCAAGCGAAGTCTCACCTTAGCAAGCATGGCGTCAGTGCGCCATCTCAGGACAAGCCGTATATCCCGCCTGGCTCGTCATCATCCCGGTCATATTCTCGGTCGGCAACAAACACGGCGCCTCGATCGTCAAAGTCGAGCCGCTGGAATCAGGTAGTGCGACGCGCATGCACCCGTTCGCGTCCGTCGTCACTCGCGAAAGCTGGTGATCCAGTATCCCGGGCATCAGCGATTGAATAGAGAAGTCACCGCGTACGGGATACCCCGCTTCGCGGGGGGACGGCAGGTGTTGCGCGCAAAATCGAATTTCATGAAGCGGTTCAACGCAATTCTACCAGTCCAGTCCCCTTGCGAAAAATATTCCGCTTTCGCCGTCGGGCAAATCATTGATCTAAATCCGCGCGTCTCACGGCGGATGAGGGGCGGCTCGCGATCGTCACGAACGTTGCGGTGGGATGCGATGGACGCTTTGGCGCGGCAAGACGAACGCGCGTGAAGCGGACGGCGAAGTCGTGTGGTCCTGACGCCCCGACGCTGGCGTCAAGCTTGCAGGTAGTGACCTGCAGGTGACAGTGGCAAGAAAGCCCGGTCACTGGGGAGAGCGCGAAGGAAACCGTTAAAACCATTGCGCGGGGAATGCCGGGTGTTTCCGGTGTGACCGTGGTGACTAACGCGTGTGCTTTCTACCACTACACACGCGGCTGCGGGCGCATCGGGCGCCCGGCATTCCCTGCGCCCTCTGATCAAGCGGGCGGGATGTTTCCGCCAAAACTCGCGCGAATGCGCGGCGAGAACGCGAAGCTGTGTTCGGTCGTCATTGCGAGCCAACGGGTCGCGCGAATGCGCGCCCGATGACAGGCTCCGCGAAGCAATCCAGCTTTGGTGCGGCAATGAAGGATGGATTGCTTCGTCGCTTACTCTCCTCGCAATGACGGTTTTGAATCCTGGCTGTTTGAAATCTGAATCTCGGACAATTCATTGCGTGCGGACGCGCCACACCCAAATCGTCGTCCCCGCGAACGCGGGGACCCATACGCCGCGGCCTTACGTTTTGCAGAAGACTGGCTGACGGCTTCAGCATCGACAAGGCACAGGTGGTCACGGGTCCCCGCCTTCGCGGCGTATGACGGCGGACTGTGGAACGTTCTGGTTAGATGATGCCTACTTCGTCGCCTTCACCAGATACGCGATCAGATCGGCGCGGTCGCTTGCACTCGCCATGCCGGCATAGGGCATGCGGTTGGCCGGGATCATGGCTTGCGGATCGGCGATGTATTTCTCGATCGTCTCCGCCGTCCAGGTTACGCCGCTGCGCTTCATCGCCGGCGAATAGCGGAAATCGGCGAGCTCGCCGGCCTTGCGCATGAAGATGCCGTGCAGGCTCGGTCCCACTTCGTTCGCGCCGGCTTCCAGCCGGTGGC
Source organism: uncultured Alphaproteobacteria bacterium (assembly GCA_963742085.1). Lineage (GTDB taxonomy): Bacteria > Pseudomonadota > Alphaproteobacteria > Rhizobiales > Xanthobacteraceae > Bradyrhizobium. Next base: position 191,966 of record CAVUKM010000017.1, read on the forward strand.
AGGCGGCGCATTCCTGGAAGCGGGCTTCACCGCGGGCCGGATCGCCGTCGGCGCGGGCCGCGGCGAGCGGAAGCAGGGTTATCATCAATGTTAACGTCACACGCATCGCGTCGATCATCCTTGCACCAGCGGACCGGGGTTCTTCAGGTAACGGTTCTTGATGGCGTCCGCGGTCCAGTAGGCAAGCGCGCCGACCGGCCCGGTCGGGTTGTACGATGAGTTATGCGGGAACACGTTCGCGCCGACCACGAACAAATTGTGGCAATCCCAGCTCTGCAAATATTTGTTGAGCGCGCTGTCGCGCGGATTGGTGCCCATGATGGTGCCCCCGGTATTGTGGGTGCTTTGGTAGGGCACCACGGTCCAGGGATTGGTGCGCGCGACCGCGGGATTGAGCCTGGTGGGGTTCATCGAATTGGCGATGGCGTTGATCGTCTGCGCGGCGTGGATGCCCATTTTGTGTTCGTTGGCCTTGTAATCGAAGGTCATGCGCATCAGGGGCTGACCGAACGCGTTGCGATAGGTCGGGTCGAGATCGTAGCAATTGTAGCGGTTGGCCATCACGCTGCCGCTGGCGTTGATCACCATCGCGGTCTGGTACCATTTCGCCGTCGCCCGCTTCCACTCGCTGCCCCATTGCGGCGTGCCCGACGGCACCGGACGGTAGCCGATCGGCAGCGGGGTGTTGAAGCCGCCGGCAACCGTATAGCCGCCGACGAAATCGAGCGGCGCGCGGTCGAAGGACCAGTTGGTGTTGAAGTCATCGATCGAGGCGTTGGAGCCGCCGGCGTTCATGAAGGGGTTGAAATACTTTCCCTCGAAGAACAGCGTCGCGCCGGCGCCGGTCTGGTAGCAGTAATTCTTGCCGATCACGCCCTTCTGCGCCACCGGATCGTAGGGCGTGCCGATGCCCGACAACAGCATCAGGTGCACATTATTGATGGCATAGGCGCACAACAGCACGATGGTTGCGGGTTGTTCGAACTCCTCGCCATTGAGCACATTGGTGTAGGTGACGCCGGTGACGCGCTTGCCGTCGGAATCCTTGAGCACTTTGGTGACCCAGCAATTCGTGCGCAGCTCGAAATTCGGCCGTGCCATCGCGATCGGGATCACCGTCATGTGCGGGCTGCCCTTGGCATTGGCTTCGCAGCCGAAGCGCTGGCAATAACCGCAATACTGGCAGCCGCCGAATTTCGATCCGTCCGGATTGGTGTAGGGCTGCGAGGCATTCGCCGACGGCCGCGGGAACGGATGATAGCCGGCATTGCGCGCGGCCTCGGTGAACATCTCGCTCGCCAGGATCGGGGTCAGCGGCGGCAATGGATATTCGCGGGCGCGCGGCGCCTCGAACGGATTGCCGCCGGAGAGGATCTTGCCGCCGATGTTGCCGGCCTTGCCGGAGACCGCGGCGGTATATTCGAACTTGTCGTAATACGGCTCGAGCTCGGCATAGGTGATGCCCCAGTCCTGGATCGTCATGTCGTCAGGAATGAATTTCCTGCCGTAGCGCTCTTCGTAATTGGAGCGGACCTTGAATTCCATGTCGGTCCAGCGCCAGGTGTGACCGCTCCAGTGCACGCCCGAGCCACCCACCACCTCGCCGGGCAGGAAAGAGCCGAGCCGGCGCATCGGCAGCGCATCCTGCTGCGGATTGTTGCGTATGGTGATGGTGTCGCGCGCGGTGTTCTGCATCAGGTCGTGGCGCACGACATAGCGCAGCTCGTCGCGGATGTTGGGGAGCGAATAGTCGTTCTCGCTGGTGCGCTGGGCGCCGCGTTCAAGCGCAACCACCGCGAGGCCGGCCTCGGTCAGCTCCTTCGCCAGGATGCCGCCGGTCCAGCCGAGCCCTACGATGACGACGTCGACCTCCTTGAGTTTCGTGGCCATGATACTCAGCTCATGTCCGCGATGCCGACGGGTTTGTTCGGGAACGGCTTGCCGCGATATTGCGCCACATGATCGCGGTGTACCGCGATGATGCCGGGAAAGCCGATGATCGCCCATCCCGCCTTGTTGCGGTTGCCGCCGTAGATCGGGTCGGAATACATGCCCTCGACCACGGTCTGATAGAGCGTCGTCCAGAACACCCGCACCGGCAGTCCGCTGTCGAAGGTGATCTTGCCGGTGGACAGGCCGATCAGGACCTCCTGGCGCTGCGCGTCGGCGATCCGGTCGAATGTGTTGCCGTAGGTCTTGCGGCAATGCGCATTGGTCGCCGCGATGCCGGCACGGTAGAGCTGCGCCGGCGTCAGCGGCAGCTGGTAGCCCTGGCTCGGCGTGCCGAGCTTCCAGGGCCCTTGCATATAAAGACGTTCGCCCTTGCCCCAGGCGCCGGCCAGCGCCCGGTCGATGTAGATATTGACGCCGAGGTCGGTGCCTTTCGGGCTGATCTCGTCGGCGGGGATCATGTGATCCACCAGCGCCTCGACGAAGGCCGCTTCATCGAGATTGAGGAAGGCGTATCCGGCCGGTGTGGCGGCCTCCGCCGCGGCGGATGCCGGCGCCGGTTGCTCCGCTTGCGCGATTTCAGGCGTCGCGATCGTCGCGGTTCCGCCCGCCGCGGCGGCGCCGCCGACAACGGCGGTCTTGAGAAAATCGCGCCGGTCGAATCCCCGCTTTTTCATGGTCGCCTCCCTGCCTCCGGGACCAGCGCCCGGATGTTTCGTTTTGTGAACGAGCATGCTGCGTTTGGTTTGGCCGGGCAAGCTGCGATTTCGGCAGGTCTTGCGCAATCGCGGCGCATGGCACCTGAAGGTTTTATGACATTCGCCGACGATAGTTGCCGAAGAAAGTTCAAATCGCCGCGATGACATTTTCGCGTTGCTTCACATGTTCGTTGCAAGCGCGGTTTATGTCGGGTTCCTGATTTCTGTGGCGAGCTGGTCACAGACTTTGTGCGCGCTCTGAAGCAGAAGGAGGCGCAAGGGGTCCTCGCTCGAGGCTCCGTAATCATGGTTCGCGGGAAATCTGTGCCGCGCTTTTTTGGGGAACTAACGTGAGAAGGACTTTCATATCAGCAGCGGCCGTCCTGGCTTTCGCAACGGCAGCTCACGCCGATGAGCTCTCGGATATCCAGGCTCAGGCCAAACAACTGCGTGAACAGAACCAGGCGATGACGAAGCGTCTCGCCGATCTTGAAAAGCGTCAGCGCGCTCTCGAAACGCAGCCGGCAGCGCTGAACGCAAATCCGGTCGACGCGATGGCCGCCGATCTGCCCTACAAGGCAGCGGTCAAGGCGAGGCCACCGGAAGATGACAGCCTGTGCTGGCATGGCATCTGTCTGTACGGCAATATGGACATGGGTCTGAACTATCAGAACCATGGCGCCCCTTTGAGCCCCATGGCCGTCGGACCGCTGGACTATCTGGTCTCGAAGAACTCGCTGGGGTCGTATTTCGGCGCCGGTCCCAACCAGCTCAGCACGTCGTTTATCGGCCTGAGGGGCAAGCAGGAGATTGCCGACAATCTGTACGCCGTGTTCAACCTGCAGACACAGTTTGACCCCGCCAGCGGGACGTCATCCAACGGGGTCGGCTCCGTTTTCCAGAACAACGGATTGGCGCTTACCCAGCAGAACGCGTTCAGTGATTCTTCCAAAGCCGGCCAGATGTTCAACGGCGCGGCCTATTTCGGTATCAGTTCGCCGACCTACGGCACGCTAACCATGGGGCGGCAAAGCGCGCTGAGCTCGGATTTGGTTACCAACTATGATCCGCTGGGAGGTTCGAACGCCTGGTCGGTCCTCACCTACCAGGGTGCAAATGGCGGGGGCGGAGATACCGAGGATCGTGTCTACGACAACTCGTACGAATATCGCGTCAATGTCGGCCCGGTTCGTTTCGCGGTGGAAACCCAGCTCAGGAACGGCGGCAACAGCGGCACCAACAATGCCTTCGAGGGCGATATCGGCTTCGACTATATGGGCCTCTCGATGGATTTCACCGGCGGCAAGGTTTACGACGCGGTTTCCGCAGCACCTTTGAGTGCCGCGCAAATCGGCGCAGTAACGGCCGCCAACTTTGGCTGTTCCCTTGGATGTGTGGCCGGGACTGTCTCCGACAACACCGTGTTTCAGGTTGCTGCCAAATACGTCATCGGGCCGTGGAAGTTCTATGGTGGCTATGAGCACATCGCTTTCGCCAACCCGAATAACCCGCTGGCCCCCGGCGCCTTCCTCGCGGGCGGATACAACGTCGGCGTCCCCAACAACGCCAACTTCACCACCGACAGAATCCTGCAGACATTCTGGATCGGTACGAAATACTCGGTCAGGCCCGACCTCGATCTGGCTCTCGCTTATTATCACGAAAACCAGAACAGCTTCGTGATCGGGAACGGCAGCAACCCAACGGGAACCTGTACCACCGTTGCCTCAGCAGGCTGCAGCGGATCGCTCGACGCGGTTTCCTTTGTTGCCGATTGGCGCTTTGCGAAGCACTTCGATGCCTATGCGGGCATCATGTGGTCGCAAGTGCAGAACGGTCTGGCCAACGGCTTCCTGCTTGCCAACGGATTGCCGGGAGCAACGGGCAACAAGGCATCCGCCATCGATCCGGGTGTTGGCCTGCGTTACCAGTTCTGAGCGAACGAATAAAAGGACAGAGACATTGACCCGCTTCGCGGTTCTGCAATGTCTCTGTCTGTCTCTCTTGCGCGTCACCTGATTTGTTCCGTCAACAACCTTGACGTTTTTTTCACGCGCTTGTGAAAAGTTTTTTAGAAATCTCACCCGCCACAGCGTTCGTAAAGATTTTTTAATTCATAAAAATTTTTTGCGGCGCGCACCATGGCGCATCGTTTGCTAAATTTTTTTTATTCCTAAAAATTTTTTGATCCGTAAAAATCATTTTAGCAATTTTTGTCGGCTTCTGAATCGCTGTTGCATGCAGGTGACATCATTTCTGCGCGACGTGATGCAGATTATTCGCGTAAGGAGTCCTCGTCCGAGGCTCCACGTAAAATCAGGTTCGCGGAAGATTTTGTGCCGCGCCTTTTTTTGGGGGACTTACGTGAAAAAAACTTTCATATCAGCAGCAGCCGTCCTGGCTTTCGCAGCGACAGCTCACGCCGATGAGCTCTCGGATATCCAGACTCAGGCCAAGCAACTTCGTGAGCAGAACCAGGCGATGCAGAAGCGCCTCGCTGATCTTGAGAAGCGGCAGAAGGCGCTTGAAGCGAAGCCGGTGGCCGTGTCGACCGTCAATCCGGTGGACTCGATGGCCGCCGATCTGCCCTACAAGGCAGCGGTCAAGGCAAGGCCGCCAGAGAACGACGACATGTGCTGGCATGGCATCTGTCTGTACGGCAACTTCGATATGGGCATCGCCTGGGAACAGCACGGCACCCCGTTCAACGCGTTGGCCGCCGGACCGCTGAACTATATGGTCGAGAAGGCCTCCAACGGTAACTATTTCGGCGTTGGCGCCAACATGTCCAGCACGTCGTTCATCGGCTTGAGGGGCAAGCAGGAGATCGCGGACAATCTGTACGCCGTCTTCAACCTGCAGACGCTGTTCAACCCGGCGACCGGCATGAATGCCAACCAGCTTGGTGGCATCGTGCAGAACAACGGATTGGGATCCAACGTACAAACCCTTCAGTTCGCGAACTCCTATGGCGATTCGTCCAAGGCCGGCGGGATGTTCAACAACGTCGCCTATTTCGGTATCAGTTCGCCGACCTACGGTACCTTTACCATGGGCCGTCAGAGCGCGCTGTCTTCGGACCTCGTCGTCAATTATGATGCGCTGTCCGGCGCGAACGCCTTTTCGGTGCTCACCTTCGAGGGCGCCTCCGGCGGTGGCGGCGATACGGAAGACCGTATCTATGACAACTCGTACGAATACCGGCTGAATGTCGGCCCCGTGCGGCTCGCTGCACTTGCCCAGCTCAGGAACGGCGGCAACAGCGGCACCAACAATGCCTTCGAAGGCGATGTCGGCTTCGACTATATGGGCTTCTCGATGGATTTCGTCGGCGGCAAGATCAGCGATGCGCTTGGCATCGCAACGACCCTGAGCGCAGCGCAGCAGCAGGCGTTGGCCGGCTTGACTTTCGGCTGTTCCTTCGGATGTACAGCGGCCGTTGTCTCCGACAACACCGTCTTCCAGGTTGCCGCCAAATACACCATCGGGCCGTGGAAGCTCTATGGTGGCTATGAGAACATCCACCTCAACAACCCGGACAATCCGCTTGCGCCCGGAGCGTTCCAGTATGGTGGCTACAACCTCGCCTTCCCGACCAATAACTTCTTCTTGTCGACGAAGGTCTTGCAGGTCTTCTGGCTTGGCGCGAAATATGCGATCACGCCCAACCTGGACATCGCGGGCTCTTACTACGGCTACCGGCAGAACAGCTTCCTGACCGCCAGCAATAACAACGCCACCGGCGGCTTCGGTAACTGCACCACCACCTTCTCGCCGGGCTGCAGCGGATCGATGGACGCGTTTTCGGTGATGGTGGATTGGCGGTTTGCCAGGCACATGGATATGTACGCCGGCGTGATGTATTCGCAAAAGACGGGCGGTCTCGCCAGCGGCTACGTTCTCACCGCAACCAACCTCAACAATCCGGCCACGGTTAACACCTTCAACAGGGTCTCGAACTACGACCCGGCCATCGGTATGCGGTACCAGTTCTGAGGGTTGTAAGGAGAGAGAAGCGTAAGGACAGAGAGACATCCGAGATCCACATCTTGCCGTGCGGTTCGCGATGTCTCTCGTTTTTCGACAGTCCGATCGGTCCAGGTCGAATATTCTCCCGTCTGGACCAGGGCAAACGGCAGGTCCCCGGAGAATTGGTGGCCTGCCTCTTGCTAATAACCCGGAGGGCAGCCAACCTACTTATAGTTGCAATAAGGCCAAAATTTCTACCATAGATAAATATTTAACTGTGTCGCTGCGGCAACAGGCCTAGAGCGTCTTTCGGGGGAGCGCCCGAAAAGATGGCTTCGTGCTCAACTGTTGCGCGCGGGTGACAGCATTTCTTTTCCCCCTGAGCCAGAGTGGCTGCCTAGGGAGTTCTCGTCCGAGGCTCCGTATCTTGGCAGTTCGCGGTGTGTTGGTGCCGCGCCTTTTTTGGGGGACTTACGTGAAAAGGACTTTCATCTCTGCAGCGGCCATATTGGCTTTCACGGCGGTAGGCCACGCCGATGAGCTCACGGATATCCAGGCTCAGGCCAAGCAACTTCGTGAACAGAACCAGGCGATGACGAAGCGCCTCGCCGATCTTGAAAAGCGGCAGAAGGCCCTTGAAACGAAGCCGGTCGCGCTGTCGGCAGCAAATCCGGTGGACTCGATGGCCGCCGACCTGCCCTACAAGGCAGCGGTCAAGGCAAGGCCGCCAGAGAACGACGACATGTGCTGGCATGGCATCTGTCTGTACGGCAACTTCGATATGGGCATCGCCTGGGAACAGCACGGCACCCCGTTCAACGCGTTGGCCGCCGGACCGCTGAACTATATGGTCGAGAAGGCCTCCAACGGTAACTATTTCGGCGTTGCCGCCAACATATCCAGCACGTCGTTCATCGGCTTGAGGGGCAAGCAGGAGATCGCGGACAATCTGTACGCCGTCTTCAACCTGCAGACGCTGTTCAACCCGGCGACCGGCATGAATGCCAACCAGCTTGGTGGCATCGTGCAGAACAACGGATTGGGATCCAACGTACAAACCCTTCAGTTCGCGAACTCCTATGGCGATTCGTCCAAGGCCGGCGGGATGTTCAACAACGTCGCCTATTTCGGTATCAGTTCGCCGACCTACGGTACCTTCACCATGGGCCGTCAGAGCGCGCTGTCTTCGGACCTCGTCGTCAATTATGATGCGCTGTCCGGCGCGAACGCCTTTTCGGTGCTCACCTTCGAGGGCGCCTCCGGCGGTGGCGGCGATACGGAAGACCGTATCTATGACAACTCGTACGAATACCGGCTGAATGTCGGCCCCGTGCGGCTCGCTGCACTTGCCCAGCTCAGGAACGGCGGCAACAGCGGCACCAACAATGCCTTCGAAGGCGATGTCGGCTTCGACTATATGGGCTTCTCGATGGATTTCGTCGGCGGCAAGATCAGCGATGCGCTTGGCATCGCAACGACTCTGAGCACAGCGCAGCAGCAGTCGTTGGCCGGCTTGACTTTCGGCTGTTCCTTCGGATGTACAGCGGCCGTTGTCTCCGACAACACCGTCTTCCAGGTTGCTGCCAAATACACCATCGGGCCGTGGAAGCTCTATGGTGGCTATGAGAACATCCACCTCAACAACCCGGACAATCCGCTTGCGCCCGGAGCGTTCCAGTATGGTGGCTACAACCTCGCCTTCCCGACCAATAACTTCTTCTTGTCGACGAAGGTCTTGCAGGTCTTCTGGCTTGGCGCGAAATATGCGATCACGCCCAACCTGGACATCGCGGGCTCTTACTACGGCTACCGGCAGAACAGCTTCCTGACCGCCAGCAATAACAACGCCACCGGCGGCTTCGGTAACTGCACCACCACCTTCTCGCCGGGCTGCAGCGGATCGATGGACGCGTTTTCGGTGATGGTGGATTGGCGGTTTGCCAGGCACATGGATATGTACGCCGGCGTGATGTATTAGCAAAAGCAGGGCGGTCTCGCCAGCGGCTACGTTCTCACCGCGACCAACCTCAACAATCCGGCCACGGTTAACACCTTCAACAGGGTCTCGAACTACGACCCGGCCATCGGTATGCGCTACCAGTTCTGATCTGAACCGGTCGAGCTGATAAAAGTCTAACTAATCGGGTGGGGGGAACGGCATTCGCCGCTCCCCCCACCCTCGTTTGAGGGATCGGCCAGCGGCCGCGAAGCTCGGAAGCCTTCCGTAAGGCAAGTGTTCAGAAAAGAGTCCCAGCCCATCAGGCTCGGGGCTCTTTATCATTTTGGCCTCCCTTTGATTCCCGGCCTTGGCCGGTGACGAGGCCCGGAGTTCTCTCCACCGGGAATAAAGCCCGAACACCCCGAGTCTCCTCTGCAGGGCGCAATCCTGCGCCATCTGGAGCCGTTCGGCCCCTCAGGGAGAATATGACATGGCTAAAAGAGGCCTTGACGATCATGGAAAAGGACCAGGCCGCCGCGAAGTGCTGGAATGCATGGTCTGGGCAGGGACCGGGGTCCTCTGGACTGTCAGCGGCGGTGTTCCGCATTCTGTTGGCCTGATCGGCGAAGCGGCCGCCGCGGAACCCACCACCGGATTTACCTTCCTGCAAATGAGCGATAGCCATATCGGCTTCGACAAGGCGGCTAATCCGGATGCGCTGGGCACGCTGCGCGAGGCCGTCGCCAAGGTGAAGGCGATGCCGACCAAGCCGTCCTTCATCATTCACACCGGCGACATCACGCATCTCTCCAAGCCAGCCGAGTTCGATAATGCCGACAAGGTGTTCGGCGAGACCGGTGTCCAGGTTCACTGGGTACCCGGCGAGCACGACATTATCGACGAGGACCGCGGCAAGGCCTATCTGGAGCGCTACGGCAAGGGCTCAAAGGGCGCGGGCTGGTACAGCTTCGACGACCATGGCGTCCACTTCATCGGCCTCGTCAACGTCGTCGACCTGAAGGGTGGCGGATTGGGCAACCTCGGCGCCGAGCAACTTGCCTGGCTCGAGGCCGATCTGAAAGACAGGTCGAGCAGCACGCCGATCGTCGTCTTCGCGCACATTCCGATGCAGGTGGTCTACAAGGAATGGGGCTGGGGTACCGAAGACGGCATGCAGGCGCTCAATCTGCTGAAGCGCTTCGGCTCGGTCACCGTCCTGAACGGCCACATCCATCAGCTGGTCCAGAAGGTCGAAGGCAACATGACCTTCCACACGGCCATGTCGACGGCCTTTCCGCAGCCGGCGCCCGGCAGTGCGCCTTCGCCCGGACCGATGCTTGTCCCCGCCGACCAGCTCCGCTCCAGGCTCGGGCTGTCCACCGTCACCGTGATGCAGGGCAGCAAGCCGCTTGCAATCGTCGACAAGACGCTGGCCGGCTGATCGAGGAACTTACATGCGAAATATGATGACCAACATTCGCCTCGCCGCGGCGCGATTCACTCCCGGTCACGCCGTGGTCGCTGCGATGCTTATAGGTCCGTTCGTCGGTGCGCTGCTGGCGTTCGGTGCGGTAGCGGCGCAAGAGGAGGCCACTGTCGTTACGATCGACAACTTCACCTTCGGCCCTCCGGAACTGACGGTCGCCGCGGGTACAACGGTGAGGTGGGTCAATCACGACGACATACCGCACACGGTGGTCGACAAGAACAAGGCCTACCGGTCGAAGGCGCTGGATACTGACGACGCGTATTCCTACACGTTCGCCAGCGCGGGCACATTCGATTATTTCTGCGGCCTGCATCCGCACATGGTGGGAAAGATCATCGTAAAGTGATCGTAGCGCCCTGAAAATCCTGATGCGTCGAACATGACGAAAAGCATATCGGTACACCGGGCGGATTTCCGGTGTACCGAACTTGAAAATGCCATGTTAAAAGATCGACCGGAAGGCGCAGATCAATTGTCTGGCCAGCAGCGGATATCGGTCTTGGCTGTGCAAAACAAGGATGAACGCGCCGCGTTTGATGAAGTCTTCCTGCCGCATTTGCCCGAAGCCTATCGTCTTGCACATTGGCTTGCCGGCAGCGCATCCGACGCCGAAGACATCGTGCAGGAAGCGGCGCTACGTGCGTTTCGCGGCATCAAGAGCTTCGGTGCCGTCAATGCCCGCGCATGGTCCCTGACCATCGTGCGCAACACGGCCTTCAGCTGGCTGGCAAAAAACAAGCCAAAGACGGTCGTTTTCATGAATGACCTGAGTGCTGCGGAGCAGCAGGAACTTGAACATGAGGGGCCCCACGGCGCGAGAATAGAGACGCCCGAGGAGATAGCTCTTTTCAAGGCAGACGCCGTGGAGGTTCAGAAAGCCCTGGCGCAGTTGCCGGCGCAATTTCGCGAAGTCATCGTTCTGCGGGAAATAAATCAGATGAACTACCGCGATATTGCCGAGATCACCAATGTTCCGATCGGGACCGTGATGTCCCGTCTGTCCCGTGGCAGGCAGCTTCTGATAGCCCTTTTGGGAGATCGAAAGTAACTATGGTCGAATCGCTGAGAGACAATGACGAATTGATGCTGAACGCCTATTGCGACGGCGAACTCGATCCGGTTTCCGCGAACGAGTTCGAGCGCCGGTTGGCGGGTGATGAATCGCTGAAGGCCCGATATGCCCGGCTGATGTCGTTGCGGCAGGCCGTTCATTCGCTGCCGCAACCCGACCTGCCGCCAGGCCTGCAGGCCCGCATCCTGTCGAGCCTGGACGCGGAGCGCCCGAGCAACGTTCCGGGTAATGTCGCGGTTCTGCGCCGCCGAAGCCGGTCGTATCAGGCCCTGGCCGCGGCGGCCGTGTTCGGTGCAGTGCTCTCAAGCTCGGTCATGATGACGATCGAACATTTCGCTAAACGCGAGGAGGTTGCGAACCAGGTAGTTGCCGGCCATATCCGCAGTTTGCTGGCACCCCAGCCCTTCGATGTCGCTTCTTCCGATCGCCATACAATCAAGCCCTGGTTCACAGCCCGCTTGCCGGCGTCGCCCCAGGTGCCTGACCTCGCCGCGCAAGGCTTCGCGCTGCGGGGCGGCCGCGTCGACGTGATCGGTCATGATCCCGTGGCCACGATTGTCTACAAGCATGCCGCACATACGGTCAGCCTGACGACGCTGCGGCCCGGCCAGTCTGTCTCGGAGCAGACGATTGCCGGATATAACGTCAGAAGCTGGAGCGATGGGGATTTCACCTACATCGCGGTTTCTGATCTGCCCAGCGCAGATCTTGCAACATTCGAGCGGGCCTTTTCCGCGGCCACGCCGGTGCCCGAAATCAAATAGCGGTCGAGACGGCATTGCGGTGGCTGACGGCCAACCAAAAACTGGCGCGCCGCCCGCGGAATTGTGCTAGCAAGTCCCAAAGCAATAAACGCTGGGGACGGATGACAAAGCAACGAATCATCGCAGGCTTGGTCGCGGGGCTTCTGATCGGAGCAGCGATCGCGGCCTTCGCCGTCGTTTGGCGGCCGGCGATAGCGGCGATCGAGCCGCCGGCGCCGCAATCCTTCGACGCTGCCCTCGTGAAGCGGGGCCGTGATCTTGCCGCCATCGGCAACTGCAACGATTGCCATACGTTGCCGGGCGGCAAGGCCTTTGCGGGCGGCCTTCCGGTGCCGACACCGTTCGGCACGATCTATTCATCGAATATCACGCCGGATCCGGACAGCGGCATCGGCCGGTGGTCGGAGGCAGCCTTCCGTCGTGCGATGCGGTCCGGCGTCGATCGCGCCGGCCAGCACCTCTACCCGACCTTTCCTTACGATCATTTCACCAACGTCACCGATGAGGACGACCGCGCGCTATACGCGTTCCTGATGACGCGGCCGGCGGTCCGCGCTCCCACCCGCGCGAACGAACTTGCGTTTCCGCTCAATCAACGCATGGTCGTCGCCGGCTGGAAATTGTTGTTCCTTCGACGCGAGACCTACCGGCCGGAGGCTGCACAAAGCGCGGAATGGAATCGCGGCGCCTATCTGGTCGAAGGGTTGGCGCATTGCGGCGCATGCCATACCCCGCGCAATGCGCTCGGCGCGGAGCGAACCAGCGCGTCATTTTCCGGCGGCGACGTCGACAACTGGCAGGCCTACGCGATCAACGCGCAGTCGCCTTCGCCGGTGCCGTGGGACGCGAAGGCGCTGTTCGGCTATCTCCGTCAGGGCTGGCATCCAGATCACGGCGTTGCGCGCGGGCCGATGGCCGAAGTTGTCAGCAACCTGTCGTCGGTGCAGGAGAGCGATGTGCACGCGATCGCAACCTATATGGCAAGCGTGTTCGGTCAGCCTACGCAAGATCGCCTCCGCCAGGCCAGCGAAGTGCGGGCCCACATCAAGTCACCCCCGGTGCAGCCCTCCCGGACCGACGCGGCCGGTGCGTCGATCTACGCCGCGGCCTGCGCCACCTGTCACGACACCGACCGCCCGCTGCCGTATGGCGGGGTCAATCTCGGTCTCAGCACCGCCATCAGCGCGCCAGACCCGCGCAACGCCGCCAACATTTTGCTTTCCGGCATTCGCCCCGTGGAGGGAGAGCGCAGCCCGATCATGCCGGGCTTTGCCAGCAGCATGAGCGACCAGCAGATATCAGCCCTGCTGAATTATCTGCGCTCCCGCTTCAGCAACCAGCCGCCGTGGGCCGGCGTTGAAAAGACCGTCCAGGATGCGAGGCTCACGCAGACAGTACTTCTTCAGGCATCGACGGGGCCGCGCAGCGCTCCCGCCGATCCAATGCAGCGAGACAAGCCATGATGACATTGAAGGTCAATGGTCAAGATCACCAGATCGAAGCCGATCCCGATACGCCGCTGCTTTATGTCCTGCGCGAGGACATCAAGCTCAATGCCGCCAAATTCGGCTGCGGTCTCGGCCAATGCGGCGCGTGCACGGTGATCGTCGACGGCAAGGCCGTGTTGTCCTGCGTGACGCCGTTGCTCCTGCTGGAGGGCAAGCAGGTGACGACGCTCGAAGGGTTGGGCACGATCGAGGCGCCCGCACCGATCCAGCGCGCCTTCATCGAAGAGCAGGCGGCGCAGTGCGGCTACTGCATTGCCGGCATGATGATGCGGGCGCAGGCGTTGCTGCAGAAAAATTCCAAGCCGACCGACGCGCAGATTCGCGCCGAGCTGGAGCCGCACCTCTGCCGCTGCGGCACCCATATGCGCATCCTGCGCGCGGTGCATCGGGCCGCTCGCCTGATGGATACGGCGGAATTGCCATCGACCAGCCACGGGAGCGCGCCATGAACGTCCCCGTGATTCTCGACCGCCGCCGCGTGCTCGCGGGCAGCGGCGCGCTGATCGTCAGCTTCTCGATGTCGGATGCCTTCGCGCAGGATCGGGCCGCGCCAGCCGCGCCGAAACCTCCAGGCAGCCTCGCGACGTCGCCGTATCTCAATTCCTGGATCCGTATCGACGCCGCCGGCGGCATCACGGTATTCACGGGCAAGGCCGAACTCGGCCAAGGTTTCAAGACCGCCTTTCAGCAGATCGCCGCGGAAGAACTCGATGTTCCGTTCAAATCCCTGAAGGTCGTCACGGCCGATACGCTTCTCACGGCCAACGAAGGTTACACGTCCGGCAGCCAATCCACGCAATACAGCGGCACCGCGATCCAGAACGCGGCCGCGCAGGTCCGTGAACTTCTGGTCGCGGAAGCCGCGCGGCGGCTCAATCTGCCGGTGGAGAATTTCCGGACCGAAAACGGCGCGGTGATCGCACCGGACGGCCAGCGCTTCGGTTATGGCGATCTGGTCGCAGACGACATGCTGCATATACAGGCGCAGTCAAAATCGAAGCTGAAGAATCCGGCGACCTACAAGGTGATGGGCCAGCCGGTGCCGCGCGTCGACATTCCGGCCAAGGTGACGGGCGGCGAGGCCTATGTCCAGGACATGCGGCTTCCCGGCATGGTGCATGCCCGCATCGTGCGGCCACCGAGCTATGGCGCCGAGCTGACGGAATGCGACACGTCGGCGGTCGAAAAACTGCCCGGTTTCGTCAGGGTCGTCCGTGACGGCAATTTTCTGGCCGTCGTCGCCCAAAAGGAATTCCAGGCGATAAAAGCCATGAAGGCGTTGTCGGCGGCGGCGAAATGGAAGGAGAAGCCGAGCCTGCCGAAGCAGGACGACCTGCTTCGCGTCCTCACCAGCCTGAAGTCGAACAACTCGACCATCTTCCAGCAGAGCAATCCCTCAGCTACCGGCCAAAAGATCATTGAGGCCACCTATACGCGCCCCTATCAAGCGCACGGCTCGATCGGACCGTCCTGCGCGATCGCGCAACTCATCGACGGCGCGATGACGGTGTGGACGCATACCCAGGGCGTCTATCCCGATCGCGAGGGCATCGCCGAGATGCTGAAAGTGCCACCGGCAAGTGTCCGGCTGATCCACGTCGAGGGCTCCGGATGTTACGGCCATAACGGCGCCGACGATGCGGCGGCGGATGCCGCGTTGATTGCGCGGGCGCTGCCAGGCATGCCGGTTCGGGTGCAATGGACCCGCGAGCAGGAGCACGGCTGGGAGCCGTTCGGGCCGGCGATGGTCACGAAGCTGAAGGCTTCGCTCGACGGCAACGGCAAGATCGCCGGCTGGAATTTCGACGTCTGGACCAATACCCATTCGATGCGGCCGGGCGGCGCCGGATCGATGCTGGCTGCCCAGCACATGGCGCAGCCGTTTGCGGTACCGGAGCCGAAGCCAATTCCGTTGCCGGCAGGTGGCGGCGACCGCAACGCGATCCCGATCTATAAATTTCCCAATGCGCAGGTGGTGCACCACTTCATTCCGGCCATGCCGGTGCGGGTCTCCGCGATGCGGGCGCTCGGTGCCTATCACAACGTATTTTCCATCGAAAGTTTCATGGACGAACTTGCGAGCGCCGCCGGTGCCGACCCGGTCGAATTCAGGCTGAAGCATCTGGAGGATCAGCGCGGCCGCGAGGTCATCGAGAAGGCCGCGCAGGGCTTCGGGTGGCAGAAGGGACAAAGAGCCCCGCCGGATCGCGGCTATGGCTTTGCCTTTGCGCGCTACAAGAGTCTGGCGGCCTATTGCGCCATTGCCACCGAGGTGGAGGTGAACCGCGAGACCGGGCGGCCGCGGCTGGTGCGCGCAGTGGCGGCGGTCGACAGCGGTCAGGTGGTCAATCCGGACGGGCTGATCAACCAGATCGAGGGCGCGATCCTGCAATCAATGAGCTGGACGCTCTATGAGGCCGTCACCTTCGACGACACAAGGATCACGAGCATCGACTGGCAGACCTATCCGATCCTGCGGTTCAACTCGGTGCCCGAAAATATCGAGGTGCATATCATCAACCGGCCAGGCCTTCCCTTCCTCGGCAGCGGTGAAACCGGGCAGGGCCCGGCCGCGGCATCGATCGCGAACGCGATCGCCAACGCCACAGGGAAGCGGCTGCGCGATCTGCCGCTGACGCGGAAAAAGATCAAGGACGCAATCGACGCCTGAGCGGATCGACGGAAGGACCCCGGCCGGCTATCGGAGCGATAGCCCTGTCACGGCTTCCAGCTCGGCGAGCGCTTGCGGCGCGCTGGTGACCTTGATCGTGGTCATGCCCATTTCGCGCGCCGGCTTCAGGTTGACGCCGAGATCGTCGAGATAGACGCATCCTCTCGGGTCGACGCCGAGAGTTTCCGTCATCATCCGGTAAATGCGCGGGTCGGGCTTCCGCAAGCCGATCCTGGCCAATTCGATGACATGATCGAACAGCGCCATCACCTCCGCGATGTAGAGCGTGCGGCCGCCCGCGCTGCCGATGGCATTGGCGGGAAGGTTATTGGTGATGCAGCCGGTCTTGAGCCTGGTCTTTATCCGCTTGAGCGCTTCCACCATCTCCGGCCGCAGATCCCCCGAAAGCAGTGGCAGCACATCCCTGCCGCGAACCTCCGCGCCCAAGGCCCGCAATTCCGCCGCGAACAGCTGATCGAAGGTTTCAATATCGACTTCGGCTCGCTCGAATTTCGCCCAGGCATTCTCCAGATGGTTGGCGGCATTGGTGCGCCGAATGATATCGGCGGGTAGCCCGCGTGCGGCCTCAAAGCGCGCGAACGCCTCAAACGGCGATGACGTGAGCACGCCGCCGAAATCCCAGATTACCGCCTCGAGCATCGATTCCCCGCCATGCAGATATCAGCCGGGTAGCGGCTAACACAGCGGACCGGCTGGCGCCAGTCCCGGCGGCAACGCGCTCGAATGTCGCAGGTTCGAGACCTAGGAATTACGCCGGCCGGTGCTGGTCGCAATCGCCGCGGCGGCGGTGCGGTTCTCGACGCCGAGCTTGGCGTAGATCTGCTCAAGATGCTTGTCCACCGTCCGCGGGCTGAGGCCGAGGATCTGGGCGATGTCGCGGTTGGTTTTTCCCTTGCTCAGCCAGGACAGCACCTCGCCCTCGCGGGTGGTCAATCCGAGCTCGCTGGAGAATTCCACGGGCGTGTCGGCGCTCGAATCCTTTGCCAGCCGCAGCAGGAATTCGTTCGGCCCCAATTTTCCCATATATTGCAGCCGCAACTGCTCATTCTCCGGAAATGACGCCATGGTCTGGCCCTTGGATCCGGCCTTGCCTTTTTGCGCCTGCTCAAGCCATTGCAGCATGGCAGCGGGCAGCACGAATTCGTCGTCCGCGCCGGAGCCGAGGTTTTCCGACAATAACCTCTGGGCCTGCGGTGTCGCCCACACCATCTTGCCCTGCCGGCTGACCGCGAGCAAAAACCGGCCGGATACGTCGAGCGCCGCGCGCGCGCTCTGGGTCAGCCGTGCATTGGCCAGATGAACGCGAATTCGCGCCAGCATTTCCTCAATGACGATCGGCTTGGTGACATAATCGACGCCGCCGGCTTCCAGGCCACTGACAATATGCTCTGTCTCGGCGAGCCCCGTCATGAAGATGACCGGCACATCGCTCAAGCCCGCATCGCGCTTGAGACGCCGGCAGGTTTCAAAGCCATCGATGCCCGGCATCACGGCATCGAGTAAAATGATATCAGGCGTGATCTGATCGACGATCCGCATGGCCGCCGCGCCGTCCATGGCGACCATGACCGTCATGCCGGCGCCATCGAGCGCGTCGGTCAGCAAGCGCAGCGTTTCCGGCGAGTCGTCGACGACGAGCGCGACATCGCGCTTTTTCGGTTCAGTGATCATAGCTGTGCAGCGTCTTCAGGGTTGCCATGTATTGATCAAGGTCGAAGCGGTCGATCAGCGAGCGCATCTGCGACACGAAGTCGGCATGCTCTGGAAAATCGGTTCCCATTTCATCGAGTTTGACCTGGATCGCGCGAATATAACCCAATTGTCCAAGATCGATGAGTTCCTCGACATGTTTCGCGGGTGGCCGGGAGCCGCTGCGGGGCTGCCACTGCGGGGCGGCAATTTGTTCGTTTGCATATTGCCACTCGATCTTGAGAAGCTGGCGGATCAATTCCAAAAGTCTCGGAATATCGATCGGTTTCATCAAGTAGCCGTCGTGAAATGGCTGCGCCAGCGGCGCGCCATGCGCCTCCAATGCGCTTGCCGAAACCATCAGGATACGGGCCTGATGATGACCCGTTGAACGCAGCGTTTCCGCAACTGTCCATCCGTCCATGCCCGACATCGAAATATCCAGCAAGAACAGGTCCGGCCGGCAATGCTGGGCGAGCGCGAGACAGCCGGGGCCGTCCGGGGCGCTGAGCAGGATAAAGCCGAGCGGTGCCAGCACTTCGCGCAGCAGATCCCGCTGGACCGGATCGTCGTCGGTGATCAGGATGGTCTTGCGCGGGCCGTGATAGCCGAAGACCGGCGCGTCGACGGGCGCAACGCGCGTGGGGTTTATGACTTCCGAAAGCAGGATTTTCACCCGGAAGGTGCTGCCGGTACCGACCGTACTGGTGACCTGGATGTCACCGCCCATTACACCCGCGAGCAACCGGCTGATGGTCAGCCCGAGACCGGTTCCGGTGTGTGGCTGCGAAGCGCCCAGGGCGCCGCGCTCGAACGGCGCAAAGATCCGCTCAAGGTCGGATGCCTGAATTCCGGGGCCGGTATCGATCACCTCGAATTCGGCGACCGGGCTGCGGTAATGCACGACCAGCTGCACGCTGCCGGTCTGGGTGAATTTGATGGCGTTCGACAACAGGTTGATCAGGATCTGGCGCAGCCGCTTTTCGTCGGCATAGACCACGAGCGGCAGCACCGGCGGCCGCTTGAACACGAAATCGATGCCCTTGGCGGCGGCCTGCAGCCGGAACATGCCGACGAGCTGATCGAGGAATTCGTTCAGACGCACCTCGTCCCGCGACAGATAGAGCCGGCCGGCTTCGATCTTCGAGATATCGAGAATGCCGTCGATCAGCCCCGACAGGTGATCCGCGCTGCGGCGGACCACGCGAACCTGGTCGCGCGGCTTTGCACTCAGGCCCGCGTCCTGTTCCAGCAATTGCGCATAGCCTGAGATCGCATTCAGCGGCGAACGCAACTCATGACTCAAACCGACCACATACCGGCTTTTCGCGAGATTGGCGGACTCCGCGACTTCCTTGGCGCGCTGCAGTTCGGCGTCGGTGCGCTTGTGGGCGTCGATCTCTTGAATCAGGAGTGTAGTCTGCCGCCTGGTTTCCGCTTCCGCCGCGCGCCGGCTCTGCTGCGCCAGCACGAACAGCCATGCGACGACACCGATGATAATGGTCAGCGCGAAGAATACCTTCCAGAGAACGTCGGACAGCTGCAATCCATCGACGTGAACCGTCGCCGAGGTCTGCAGATAGATCAGGCCGAGCGTCAGTCCTACCAATCCGGCGGAGACCGCGAACACCCCGAGATAATGCCCGAGCTGTGAGTTGATCCGCGCATAGATCGGTTGCGGCAGCAGCTTGCCGAGGGTCTCGGAGACCTGCGCCTGGATTCGCGCATGCGGTTTGCAGAGGTCGTGGCAGCGCGCATCAAGCGAACAGCACAGCGAGCAGATTGGTCCGGCATAGGCGGGGCAGGCGGCCATGTCCTCGGGCTCGAACGTATGCTCGCAGATACAGCACTGGATCGCCTCGATATTCTGCCAACTGCGCTTCGGCTTGCGCGCGATGTAATATTTTCCGTCGGTGGCGAATGCGATCAGCGGCGCGGTGATGAAGGCCACCATCAGCGCGACGAACGGCGCCAGCGCCTTCGCCGTCGGTCCGAACAGGCCATAGAACGCGCTGATGGAGACGATGGTGGCGAAGGTCATGGCACCGACGCCGACCGGATTGATGTCGTAGAGATGCGCGCGCTTGAACTCCATGTGCGGGGGGCGCAAGCCGAGCGGCTTGTTGATGACGAGATCGGCGACCAGCGCGCCGACCCAGGCGATGGCGACGTTTGAATAGAGCGCCAGCGTCTGTTCCAGCGCCTTGTAGACGCCGATCTCCATCAGCAGCAATGCGACGAGCACATTGAAAACCAGCCAGACGACGCGGCCGGGATGGCTGTGGGTAAGGCGGGAAAAGAAATTCGACCATGCGATCGAGCCGGCATAGGCGTTGGTGACGTTGATCTTCACCTGCGAGAGGATCACGAAGGTGCCGGTCAACGCCAGTGCGAGATCCGGCTCCGACAGCACGTAGCGGAACGCTTCGAGGTACATATGCGCGGGCTCGGCCGCGTGCTCGTAGCTGACGCTATGGCTGAGGGCAAAGAAGGCCAGAAACGACCCGGCCAACAGCTTCAGCGCACCGAGGGTGATCCAGCCGGGCCCGGCGCAGAGCAGCGCGATCCACCACGACGTCTTCGAGGTTCGCCGGTCGCGCGGAAGGAAGCGCAGAAAATCGACCTGCTCGCCGATCTGCGCCACCAGAGAAAACACGACCGAGGCTGCGGTGCCGAACAGCAGCAGATCGAGATGGCCGGCAGGGTCGCCATGCTCGCCGGCAAATTTGGTCCACGCCGCGAAGGAGTGCGGATTGGCGTAGGCGATCGCCGCGAACGGCATGATGTGGAGAACGATCCATAGCGGCTGGGTCCATAACTGGAAGCGGCTGATCAGCGTGATGCCGTGGGTGACCAGCGGAATGATCACGACGGCGCTGATGAGGTAACCGACCGGGCGCGGGATTCCGAAACACATCTCCAGCGCGGTTGCGAGGATGACCGCCTCGATCGCAAAGAAAATGAACGTGAAGGATGCGTAGATCAGCGAGGTAATCGTCGAGCCGATGTAACCGAAGCCGGCGCCGCGCGTCAGAAGATCGATGTCGATGCCGCATTTCGCGGCATAATAGGCGATCGGCAGGCCGCAGCAGAAAATGATGACGCTGACGACGAGGATGGCCGCGGCGGCATTGGTAACGCCGTAATTGATCGTGATCGTACCGCCGATCGCCTCCAGTGCCAGGAACGAGACGGCGCCCAGCGCGGTGTTGGCGACGCGGGCCGCGGACCATCGCCGGGCGCTTTTGGCCGTGAAGCGGAGCGCGTAATCCTCCAGCGTCTGGTTCGCAACCCATTGATTATATTGGCGTCTGACGCGGTCGATCCGCTGCCGGCCTGCCACTTTCCCCACTCCTGACCCTGTCAGCGATCCGCTTGCAATTTCAATTCCAGAAAACCTACGTCGCTATTTTGCGGTGCAATATACGCGATCTTGCGTATCTGTGCACTGCACAATCCGGGCAATCCTCGCCTGACCAATATCGCGTCCTCGAACCAAGAATGGGGGTATTCATGTCAGACGACACTAAACAGGGGCTGCAGTCGGCATTTCGCCGCAAGCTGCTGATGGGAATAGCGGCGATTCCCGCCCTTACCGTGCTTCCTCGCCCATCGTTTGCACAAGCGCCGGCAACCTCCGCGGTCAACACCACGGGCCTCGCGGTCACCGATACGGAAGTCACCGTCGGTATCCTGCATTCGGCCACCGGCACGATGGCAATTTCGGAAACGGGCTCGATCGAGGCCGAGAAGCTGGCGATTGAACAGATCAACGCCGCCGGCGGCGTGCTCGGCCGCAAGATCAAGTTCATCCAGGAAGATGGCGCCAGCGACTGGCCTACCTTCGCCGAGAAAGCCAAGAAGCTTCTCGTCAACGACAAGGTAGCGGCGATCATGGGCTGCTGGACCTCGGCGTCGCGCAAGGCGGTGCTCCCGGTCGTCGAACAATACAACGGCATGCTCTACTACCCGACCTTCTACGAAGGCCTCGAGCAGTCCAAGAACGTGATCTATACCGGCCAGGAAGCGACCCAGCAGATCCTTGCCGGCCTGAACTGGATCGCCAAGGAGAAGGGCGCGAAATCGTTCTTCTTCGTCGGTTCGGACTACATCTGGCCGCGCACGTCGAACAAGATCGCGCGCAAGCATGTCGAGAACGTGCTGAAGGGCAAAGTCGTTGGCGAAGAATACTACCCGCTCGGCAATACCCAGTTCAACTCGGTGATCAACAAGATCAAGCTGACCAAGCCCGACGTGATCTTCACCGACGTCGTCGGCGGATCCAACGTCGCGTTCTACAAGCAGCTCAAGGCGGCCGGCATCGACCTCGCGAAACAGGCGCTGCTCACGATCTCGGTGACCGAAGACGAAATCGACGGCATCGGCGGCGAGAACATCGCGGGCGCCTATGCCTGCATGAAGTACTTCCAGTCGCTCGACAACCCCAACAACAAGGCGTTCGTGCCGGCGTTCAAGAAGATGTGGGGCGAGAAGACCGTGATCGGCGACGTGACTCAGGCCGCCTATCTTGGCCCGTGGCTGTGGAAACTGACGGCGGAGAAAGCCGGCAGCTTCGACGTCGACAAGATCGCGGCGGCTTCGCCTGGTGTCGAATTCAAGGGTGCGCCGGAAGGCTACGTCCGCATTCATGAAAACCATCACCTTTGGTCAAAGACCCGGGTCGGACGAGCGAAGCTCGACGGCCAGTTTGACCTGATCTACGAGACCGCCGATCTGGTCGAACCCGATCCGTTCCCCAAGGGCTACCAATAAGAGCCGCGCGGCGCCTATCGCGCCGTCTCCCCAGGCAGGCCTCTCCCTGGCGTGGATCGTCAATCCGCGCTCAAGACCCCCGCGTCGCGAATATGCTTGCGGCGCGGGGACTTCCCCCACGGAGGACATCGATGTTCGGCGACTACTCGATTGGTGATCTGGGCTCCATCTTCGTCATGCAGGGTTTCGCGGGCCTGATCCTGTTTTCCGTCTACGTACTGATGGCGCTCGGCCTTGCGATCATCTTCGGCCAGATGGGCGTCATCAACATGGCGCACGGCGAGTTCATGATCCTTGGCGCCTACGTCACCTGGATGACATCGAATTTCTTCCAGGCGTACATTCCGGGGTTGTTCAGCGGCTATTTTTTCCTCGCGATGATTTTGGCCTTCATGGCCTCCGGGGCGCTGGGAATGCTGGTGGAATGGGTCCTGATCCGGCATCTCTACAGGCGCCCGCTGGACACGCTGCTCGCCACCTGGGGTTTAAGTCTGATCCTGCAGCAGGCCTATCGCTCGGTTTTCGGCGCACGGGAAGTCGGCGTTGAACTGCCGCAATGGATGCTCGGATCCATGCATGTTTCCGACAGCATCGAGGTTCCAATCAACGGCGTATTCGTGATGGCGCTGACGGTGCTGATCACCATCGCGGTTGCCTACATCATGTACAAATCGCGCTGGGGCCGCCAGGTCCGCGCCGTGGTGCAAAATCGCGTGATGGCCGGCGCGGTCGGCATCAACACCGAAAAAGTCGACCGCTACACATTCGCGCTTGGCTGCGGCATCGCCGGCGTCGCCGGCAGCGCCTTCACCATGATCGGCTCGACGGGCCCGACCTCCGGTCAGCTCTACATCGTCGATACGTTCCTGGTCGTGGTGTTCGGCGGTGCGGCGAGTCTGCTCGGCACTATCGCGTCGGCTTTCTCGATCTCCCAGACGCAATCGACCCTGGAATTCTTCATGTCCGGCTCGATGGCCAAGGTCCTCACGTTGCTCGCCGTTGTCGGAATCCTGATGCTGCGGCCGCAAGGTCTCTTCGCTCTCAAGGTCCGCAAGTAAGAAAAAAGAGGGCTGAAGCCATGATCGACAATCCGCGCTTTGCCAACCGGTCGGAACTCCTCGGCATCCTCGTGCTCGCGGTTCTCCTGGTGGTGATTTTGCCGCTCTGCCTCGACGTATTCCGGCTCAATCTGGTCGCCAAATATCTGACTTACGCGTTCGTGGCGCTCGGGCTGGTTATGTGCTGGGGCTATGGCGGCATCCTGAGCCTCGGGCAGGGCGTGTTCTTCGGGCTCGGCGGCTACTGCATGGCGATGTTCCTCAAGCTGGAGGCGTCCAGCGTCGAGAACACCAAGATCCAGTCCACGCCGGGCATCCCCGATTTCATGGACTGGAACCAGATTACGCAACTGCCATTCTTCTGGAAGCCGTTCCACAGCCTCACTTTCACTGTCGCTGCGGTTATTCTGGTGCCGGGGTTCTTCGCGCTCATCCTGGGCGCGGCGATGTTCAAACGCCGCGTCGGCGGCACCTACTTTGCCATCATTACCCAGGCGGTGGCGGCAATTCTCACCATTCTGATCGTCGGCCAACAGGGCTACACCGGCGGCATCAACGGCATGACCGACCTGCGGACCCTGAAGGGCTGGGACATCCGGCCGGATCACGCCAAGATCGTCCTCTACTTCTTCGAAGTGGCGCTCCTGTTCGGCTGTATCTTCATCGCGCAATTCGTCCGCCACTCCAAGCTCGGACGCATCCTGGTCGCAATGCGTGAAAAGGAAGATCGCGTCAGATTCTCCGGCTACAGCGTTGCGAATTTCAAGATCTTTGCCTTCTGCATCGCCGCCATATTCGCCGCGATCGGGGGCGCCATGTTCGCACTCAATGTGGGTTTCATGTCGCCGTCCTTTGTCGGCATCGTGCCCTCGATCGAAATGGTGATCTACACCGCGGTCGGCGGGCGGCTTTCCATTCTGGGCGCGATTTACGGCACGCTGCTGGTCAATTTCGCGAAAACAAGCCTGTCGGAGTCGTTTCCGGAACTGTGGCTGTTTGGGCTCGGTGGTCTGTTTATCGCGGTGGTTCTCGCCTTCCCGAATGGCCTGGCCGGGATCTGGGGCGACTACATCCAGCCCCAGCTGAACCGGCTGATTCCGTCACGCAAACCCGGCTCCGGACCAACGGCGCGCTGGAACGACAATTCAGTCGCCGACGGCGCGCCGGCCGAGTGAGGAGATCATCATGCTGATAGGTCACCAGCCCAAACCTTTCCTGCTCTCGGTCGAGGGGCTGACGGTCTCCTTCGACGGCTTCAAGGCGGTCAACGACCTGTCCTTCTATGTCGACGAAAACGAGATCCGCGTCATCATCGGCCCCAACGGCGCCGGCAAGACCACGGTGCTCGACCTGATCTGCGGAAAGACCAAGGCGACCTCCGGCTCGATCCAGTTCCGCAATCAGGAACTCACGAGGATGAAGGAGAACCAGATCGTGCAGGTCGGCGTCGGCCGCAAGTTCCAGACGCCGTCGATCTATGACGACCTGACCGTATTCGAGAATCTGGAGATCTCCTATCCGCGCGGCCGCACGGTGTTCGGTGCGCTGGCGTTCAAGCGCGACGCGATCGTGCGCGACCGGGTCGAGGAAGTCGCCGAGATCATCTTCCTGAAGGACCGTCTCAACATGAGCGCGGAACTGCTCAGCCATGGCCAGAAGCAGTGGCTGGAGATCGGCATGTTGCTGATTCAGGACCCCGAGCTGCTGATGCTGGATGAGCCGGTGGCCGGAATGAGCGTCAGCGAACGCGTCAAGACCGCGGAACTGCTTAACCGCATCATCAAGGACCGCTCGGTGCTGGTGATCGAGCACGACATGAAATTCGTCGAGGATATCGCCCACAAGGTCACGGTGCTGCACCAGGGCCAGATCCTGTCGGAAGGAACGATGGACCACGTCAAGAACGATCCCAAGGTCATCGAAGTGTATCTCGGGCACTAGAGCGAAGAAGACAGGGAGCATCCTTATGCTGGCTATCTCCAATCTGCATGTCGCCTACGGCCAGAGCGAAGTGCTGCACGGTCTCAACGTGTCGGTCGCGCCCAACGAGATCGTTGCGATCATGGGTCGCAATGGCATGGGAAAAACGACGCTGATGAAGTCGTTGATGGGGATCGTGCCGACCAAAAGCGGCTCCGTGAACATGGCAGGCGCCGAGCTCGGCGCGCTGAAAAGCTATGAGCGCGTTGCCAAGGGGCTGGCCTATGTGCCGCAGGGCCGCATGATCTTCTCGGCCATGACGGTGAAGGAAAACATCGAAACCGGTCTTGTCGTATCGGGCGAGTCCGAAGTTCCAGGAAGCATCTACGAATTGTTTCCGGTGCTGCTGGAAATGAAGAA
Organism: uncultured Alphaproteobacteria bacterium; assembly: GCA_963742085.1. Taxonomy (GTDB): domain Bacteria; phylum Pseudomonadota; class Alphaproteobacteria; order Rhizobiales; family Xanthobacteraceae; genus Bradyrhizobium. Next base: position 217,907 of record CAVUKM010000017.1, read on the forward strand.
CCGGCGCGGCGGCAATCTCTCCGGCGGTCAGCAGCAACAGCTGGCGATCGCTCGTGCGCTCGCCACCAAACCGAAGGTGCTGCTGCTGGATGAACCGACCGAAGGCATCCAGCCTTCGATCATCAAGGAGATGGCGCGCACGCTGAAACGTATTCGCGACGAGCGCGGCCTCTCGATCGTGGTCTCCGAGCAGGTTCTGAGTTTCGCGCTCGACATCGCCGACCGGGTGCTCGTCATCGAGAATGGCGAGATCGTGCGCGATGATGCGCGCGACTCCGTCGATGCCGCGCAGATCTCCAAATTCTTGTCCGTCTGATTCCTAACCGAACTTGTCAACAGGGGAGCTTTAGATGCCAGAGACATTGATTAAGGTCGATCTTTCCAAGTCGGCCTACGACAACGACATGGTCCACAATCGCTGGCATCCCGATGTTCCGATCGTGGCCTGGGTCGGTCCGGGTGACGACTTCATCATCGAGACCTATGACTGGACCGGTGGCTTCATCAAGAACAACGACTCGGCCGACGACGTGCGCGACATCGATCTTTCGATCGTGCACTTCCTGTCCGGCCCGATCGGCGTCAAGGGCGCCGAGCCCGGCGATCTCCTGGTCGTCGATCTGCTCGATGTCGGCCCGAAGAAGGAGAGCCTGTGGGGCTTCAACGGTTTTTTCTCCAAGAAGAACGGCGGCGGCTTTCTCACCGAACATTTCCCGCTGGCGCAGAAATCGATCTGGGATATCAAGGGCCTGTATACTTCGTCGCGCCATGTCCCCGGCGTGAATTTTGCTGGTCTGGTGCATCCCGGCCTGATCGGCTGTCTGCCCGATCCAAAAATGCTGGCGACCTGGAATGCGCGTGAGAACGCGCTGATCGCGACCAATCCGACGCGCGTGCCGCCACTCGCCAATCCGCCTTTTGCCGCAACCACCCATGCGGGGCGCGCGAAAGGGGATGCCAAGGCGAAGATCGGCGCGGAAGGTGCCCGGACGGTGCCGCCGAGAGAGCATGGTGGCAACTGCGACATCAAGGACCTGTCGCGCGGCTCGAAGATCTACTTCCCGGTCTATGTGCCGGGCGGCGGGCTCTCGATGGGCGACCTGCATTTCAGCCAGGGTGACGGCGAGATCACCTTCTGCGGCGCGATCGAGATGGCCGGCTGGCTGCATCTGAAGGTCGACATCATCAAGGACGGCGTTGCCAAATACGGCATCAAGAACCCCGTGTTCAAGCCATCGCCGATCACGCCCAATTACAAGGACTATCTGATCTTCGAAGGCATCTCGGTCGACGAGAAAGGCGAGCAGCATTACCTCGACGTACACATCGCCTACCGGCAAGCCTGCCTGAACGCGATCGAATATCTCAAGAAATTCGGCTACTCCGGCGCTCAGGCCTACACCATCCTGGGTGTCGCGCCCGTACAGGGACATATCAGCGGCGTCGTGGATATCCCGAACGCCTGCGCCACGCTGTATCTGCCGACGGAAATCTTCGACTTCGATATCATGCCGTCGTCGGCAGGACCCATCAAACACATCAAGGGCGGTGTCGACGTGTCGCTCTCGCCCGACAAGTGATCCCTGCGCGAGGCGATGCGGGGCGGCTTCCAATCTGCCTCCCCGCATCCGCCATCGCTGATGCCAGTACTCCAAACGGGCAAGGAAATGAAATGCCGGTCTATGACTATCTCTGCAACGATTGCGGTCCGTTCACGGACATGCGCCCGATGGCGGAATGCGACGCGCCGCAGAGCTGTCCGAAATGCGAAAGCGTCTCGCCGCGCGCCTTCCTGACCGCGCCGAACTTCTTCTGCATGCCCTCGGACAGGCGCAAGGCCTACGCCACCAACGAACGCAGCGCGAACGCACCCAAGACCATTGGCGAATACAAGGCCTCGCATGCGCCGGGCTGCGGGTGTTGTTCGGGCAAACCTTCCCGCCTTGTAAAGAAAACCAGAAGTGGCGCGAAAAGCTTTCCGACAGCACGTCCGTGGATGATCAGCCACTGATGTCTCACGATCTTTTCGTGATCGCCGAAAAAGTCCACGGCGCGGCGTCCGGACCGATCGATACGCCAGCCGGCGACCTCGTCCACCGTCACATGGCCGTTTGACCGACGGCAAACCCAAACCAGAACAGGAGGCGATCCCATGCTTCACGGTGACATTTCCAGCAGCAACGACACGGTCGGCGTAGCCGTCGTCAATTACAAAATGCCGCGACTGCACACCAAGGCCGAGGTGCTCGACAACGCCCGCAAGATCGCCGATATGCTGGTGGGTATGAAGGCCGGCCTGCCGGGCATGGACTTGGTGATCTTCCCGGAATACTCCACCCACGGCATCATGTATGACTCGAAAGAGATGTACGAGACCGCCTCGTCGATCCCGGGTCCAGAGACCGATATCTTCGCGGAGGCCTGCCGCAAGGCCAAGGTCTGGGGCGTGTTCTCGCTCACCGGCGAACGCCACGAGGAACACCCGCACAAGGCGCCGTACAACACCTTGATCCTGATGAACGACAAGGGCGAGATCGTCCAGAAATACCGCAAGATCATGCCGTGGGTACCGATCGAGGGCTGGTATCCCGGCAACTGCACCTATGTTTCCGAAGGCCCGAAAGGCCTGAAGGTCAGCCTGATCATCTGCGACGACGGCAATTTTCCGGAAATCTGGCGTGACTGTGCCATGAAGGGTGCCGAGTTGATCGTGCGTTGCCAGGGCTACATGTATCCGGCCAAGGAGCAGCAGATTCTCATCTCCAAGGCGATGGCCTGGGCCAACAATGTCTATGTCGCGGTCGCTAATGCCGCCGGCTTTGACGGCGTCTATTCCTATTTCGGTCACTCCGCGATCATCGGCTTCGACGGCCGTACCCTCGGGGAGACCGGTGAGGAGGAGTACGGCATCCAGTATGCCCAGCTGTCGAAAAACCTGATCCGCGATGTGCGCCGCACCGGGCAGTCGCAGAACCACCTCTACAAACTGCTCCATCGCGGCTATACCGGCATGATCAATTCGGGCGAAAGCGCGCGCGGCGTTGCGGCCTGCCCCTATGATTTCTACAAGAAGTGGATCGCCGATCCGGAAAGCACGCGCGAAATGGTCGAGGCGATGACCCGCCCGACCGCAGGGACCGACGAATGCCCGATCGACGGCATCCCTAATGAGAAGTCTGCGACCAATTTCTAAGCCGTTGGGCAAGAGTTGATTTTTGGCTCAGCGGCGGCTCGGGGATGTCTGCCTTGATCTCCTGCTTGGCCAAGGCGGTATCTCGCCGCGGCTTTCGGCGGTGGCGAACGTCGGAAACCATCACTGGCGCTTTGGGTTCGGTTTCCTCGGCGGAACAGGACTATCGCTGTCGCCGGAAGATGAGTCGAATTTACGGGTCACCTTGATGGCGGACTGGCTGATGTCGAGGAGCGTGCGGCGGCCTTCCTCGATCACGGCGCCGGACTTCTTGTCGAAGGTCTCCGCGAATTCGCGAATCGACTTCACCTTTTCAAACAATTCGTCGGCCTTTCCGTCAGCAAAACCGGGCAGGATGTTGTCGATCTTCGTCACCGCACTGCCGAAGCTCGCGAAGGCATCGTCGGCCTTGCCTATGGCTTTCTCGATCGCGTCGCCCTTGCTCGCCAGTGACGCGGTGTAGGTCTCGAAACTCAGCAGGCCGTCCTTGATGGTCGTCTGGTTGCCGACCAGGATGCGGTCGACGCTGTGCAGGGTGTCGCGGATCGATTGGATTTCGCTCAAGTCGGCAGTCAGGATCGGAATGCCGTCCTCATCGAGCGGCACCGGAGGCGCCGTCGCTGCGCCGCCCGTCAGCGATATCGCCGCGACACCGGTCAACCCCTGGAACTCCAGTCCTACAACCGTGTCTTTGCGGATCGGGGCGCTGTTATCGACCGTGACAAAGGCGACGATCTTGCGAGGGTTGTCCAGTTTGAGAGACAGGATTTCCCCGACCTGAACCCCGTCGAAATTCACGCTGCCGCCCTTGTGCAGGCCGCTCGCGGAACCCTCGAAAACGATGCGCAACGGGCCGCGTTGCGCGATGCTGTGGATTTTCCGAAACCCGAGAAAGCCGACAAACGCCGCGACGATGACCGCAAGCGTCGTGGTTCCGATCATCAGGTTGCTGGCCCGCGCTTTCATTTACGAAAATCCGGCTGCGATCCGTTGGGTTGAGAGGGCCGACGCCCTTCATCGTCGGCCAATTGTACGAGCAAAGCAAATCCGGCGAAAGCCCGATCCTGCTGGCAGCCGTCACCTGGCTGCCTATCCGGACCCGGGAAAACCCCGCCTTCCATTCCGTTTGCCGCTTCTTGACAGCGCCAGGGGGCAGGGTCACGCTTGATCAAGCGCTTGCCGCAGGCTGGCAATAAAATAGCAAGAGGATCGGGGGAAGCGGTGTCAAAACTCTTGAGCGAGGAGGAGGTCACAGCCTATCGAGACCGTGGCTACCATTTTCCGATCGATGCCCTGAGCGCGGGCGAGGTGGCCGATTTTCGTCGCAAGCTCGAGGATTACGAGGCCGGCAGTGGCGGCCCGATCAGGGCCGAGGTGCGCCACCGCAGCCACGTTCTCTTCACCTGGATCGATGAAATGATACGTCACCCGAAAATCCTGGACGCCGTCGAGGATGTGCTCGGGCCGAATATTCTCTGCTGGAATACCAGCTTCTTTATCAAGGAGGCCCGCGACCCCGGCTTTGTCTCCTGGCATCAGGACGCCACCTATTGGGGCCTGAGTTCTTCCGATGTGGCAACGGCCTGGATTGCGATGTCCCCGGCCAACAAGGTTTCCGGCTGCATGAAGTTCATCGCCGGGACGCATCAGAGCCAGGTCCAGCATGAGGATACGTTCGACTGGAACAACCTGCTCACCCGCGGCCAGGAGATCGCCGTCGACGTCGACGAGGCCAAGGCCGTCCATGTGGAGTTGAAGCCGGGCCAGGCGTCGCTCCATCACGTGCTGCTGTTTCACGGATCGGAACCGAACCGCTCCGATGACCGGCGCATTGGCCTTGCCATCCGCTATATCCCGACTCATTTGAAGCAGGCCGTCGGCGCCCGCGACTGGGCAACGCTGGTGCGCGGTAGCGATAGCTATCGTCACTTCCTGCCTGCCCACGTGCCAAAGCGCGACCTCGAGCCCGAGGCTTTGGCCTTTCACAGGGAAGTGTCGGAAGAGCAGGTTCGCGTGCTCTACCGGGGCACGGACAAGACCGCCTACCGCGCCTGACGGTTGGATTGTCCCGGTTTTCCGTTCGCCTTTGACTGATTTAGCTTTTTCATTCCGGGATCGACGCCTTGCGTCGCCCAGGAATGACGACGCATGAATTGCAACCGCGCCGTTCAAAGTGAAGCGGCTTTAAGTCAGCGTCCATTCTTCGGCGCTGGCGCCGGCCAGCGCCCGGACGCGGGCTTCGTCGGCGGCGAGTTCGCGGGCTGACCCCGAATAGACGACAATTCCGTCGTCCAGCACATAGGCGTCGTCGGCGATTTCCAGGCTCATTCGCGCGTTCTGTTCGACCAGCAGAACGGAAATGCCCTCGGCCTTCATCTGCTGGACGATGCGAAACACCTCTCGTACGATCAGCGGCGCCAACCCTTGCGAAGGCTCGTCGAGAATCAACAGTCTCGGATTCAACAGCAGCGCGCGCGCGATCGACAACATCTCCTGTTCGCCGCCGGAAAGCTGACGGCCACGATTGAGCTTGCGCTCCTCAAGGCGGGGGAACAGCTGGTAGATTCGCGCGATGGTCCACGGTCCGCCGCGCTCCAGCGGAACCTTCAGATTCTCCTCGACGCTGAGATTGGCGAAGATGCGCCGGCCTTCCGGCACGTAACCCACGCCCTCGGCTGCGATACGGAAGGTCGGCCAATCCGTGGTGTCCCGGCCGAACACCGTGATCTTGCCTTCGCGCGCAGGCGTCAGCCCCATCAGGCTGCGCAGCGTGGTGGTCTTGCCCGCGCCGTTGCGTCCGAGCAGTGCGGTGATCTTGCCCTCGGCCACGCTGAGGCTGACGCCATGCAGGATATGGCTCTTGCCGTAATAGGTGTGAAGATTTTCGGCTGTCAGAGCTGCGGTCATGCGGCGTTGCCCAGATAGGCGGCTTGGACGGCCTCGTTGGCGGCGATTTCCTTCGGCGTGCCCTGCGCCAGCATCCGGCCCTGATCGAGCACGCAGATGCGGTCGGCGAGATGAAACACCACGCGCATGTCGTGTTCGATCAGCACGATGGTATAGTTGCTGTCGCGGTGCAGGCGGCGGATCAACTGGGTGATCTGGAAAGTCTCCTGATCGCCCATTCCCGCAGTCGGCTCGTCGAGCAGCAACAGATGCGGCTTCAATGCCAGCGCCATCGCGATCTCGGCGGCCCGCTGGTCGCCATGAGCGAGCTCGCCGACCAGCCGGTCGGCCTTGCCTTCCAGCGATACCAGCTTGAGCGTGTCTTCGACGCCCGCGTGAACCTTCATGTTTTCCGATCGGCTGATCCAGGGCCGCAGGCGGTATCCGCCGGCGACTTCGGCCGCGATACGGACGTTCTCGAACACCGTGAGCTCCGGGAAGATTTCAGTGATCTGGAAAGTCCTGGCCATGCCCCGCGTGACGCGTTCATGGGTGGAAAGCCGCGTGATGTCGTGGCCGTCGAAGCTGATGCTGCCGGCGGTCGGAGGGAAAAATCCGCTGATCAGGTTGAAGAAGGTGGTTTTGCCCGCGCCGTTCGGTCCGATGATCGCGCACATTTCGCCCTTGGCCACGTTGAGCGAGACGTCACGCACCGCCACCAGATTGCCGAACCGCTTGGTGACATTGTTGATTTCAAGAACGTTCATGCTTTGCTCCGCTGCAGGAAACCCAGCAATCCGCGCGGGAAGAACAGCACCACCAGGACGAACAGCAGACCTACGAACGACATCCAGTTGACGGTGATGCTCGAGAGGTAGTCCTGCAAGACCACAAACACGGCGGCGCCGAGCAGCGGACCCCAGAAGCTGCGCATTCCGCCCATCACCGCCATCATGACGAAATCGCCGGACTGGCTGTAGTGCAGGCCTCTCGGATCGGCGAAGTTGTTGACGAGCGCATAGAGCGCGCCGGCAAATCCCATGAAGAAACAGGACAGCGTGAACGCGATCCAGATGTGCCGTTCGACGGGTATGCCGAGGAAACGGGCACGGCGTTCGTTCTCGCGGATCGCAATCATGGTGCGGCCGAACGGCGAACGCAGGATGTATCCCATGGCGCCGGCCGCAAGCGCAAAGCAGAACAGCACGAAGAAATAGAAGCTGTTGGCGTTTGACAGAATGTCGAGCTTGAATACGCCGAAATCGATCGGGTGACGCGAGAAGCCGCGCAATCCGTCGTCGCCGCCGGTCAGCGAGCTCCACTGAAAGGCGATGTAGTAGAAAACCTGACCGAAGGCGATCGTCACCATGGCGAAATAGACGCCGCGGCGCCGCACGATCAGGGTACCGAGAATGGCGCCACAGATACCGCCCAGAAGCATGCCGAGAATGAGCGCGAGCGGCGTGCTCGGCGCCAGGAATTTCAGCGTCAGCCCGGCGCCATAGGCACCGAGCCCGAACCAGGCGGCATGGCCGAATGACAGCACGCCGGTAAACCCCAGAAGGAAATTCACCGACATCGCCGCCAGCCCGAGCACGAGCACGCGGGTGGCGAGCGCGGTATAGCCGCCGAGCGGCGCCATCCAGTAGGGGGCGAGGATCAAGACAGCCCAGATCGCCGCAAGGACGACCAGCTTGCGAATTTGCTCGGCGCTCAACTCATCATTCCTTCTTCGCCGAACAATCCGCGCGGGCGCAATAAAAGCACCACCGCCATCATGACGTAAATGACGGCCTCGCTCGCGGCCGGATAGAATACGGCCGTCAACCCCGAAGCCACCCCGATCAGCAAGCCTCCCACCAGCGTTCCCGGCAGGCTGCCGATGCCGCCGACGATGATGGCGATGAAGCTCGGCATCAGGAGCCCGGTGCCCATGGTCGGTTCAAGCCCGAGCTGCCCGGCAGCAAGCACGCCGCTCAGGCCGGCGAGAAAGATGCCGACGGCAAAGTTCAGCGAGCGCAGCATTTGTACGTTGATTCCGAGCGCCGCGACGGTCTCGAGATCGAGCGTGCCGGCACGGATGCGGACGCCGAGACGCGTGTAGCGCAAGAGCAGGAACAGGAGCGCCACAGCGATCATCACCACGGCAACCATGAACAGGCGATAGCCGGTGATGAAGAACAATTCGTTGCTCAGCGGCTGCGCCAGAAACGGCGGAATGGTCACCGGCTTGCCCTGCGGCCCCCAGATGAAGCGCGTGCCGTCCTCGATGATGAACGCCAGGCCGAAGGTCAAGAGCAGGCTGTAGAGCGGGTCGCGACCGTAAAGCGGCCGGATCAGCACGCGCTCGACGATAAGCCCGATGACGGCCGTCAAGGGCGGCGCCAGCAACAACGCGCCCCAGAAACCGACATAGGGCGTGATCGTGTAGGCGATATAGCCGCCGATGACGAGAAATCCGCCATGAGCGAAGTTGATGACGTTGCTCAGATTGAGAATGAGCGAAAGGCCGAGAGCCATCAGCACGTAGAAGGCGCCGATGATGAGCCCGTTGGTGACGTTAAACAGGAGTAGTTGCGTCATAATTCACCGGAAGAAATCTCCATGCATCCGATCCGGGAGACGCGAGCTCCCGGATCTCAGGAAAAAGGGCCTATGCTATGCCGGCCACTGGATGGTGCAGCCGGTTTCGCCCACAGGCGGTGCCGTCTTGTCGCCCGGCACGACTTCGTCGACGCGATAGAGATCTTCCGGGTCGTCCTTGCCCTTTGATTGCGCCTCGCCGACGAAGGCCGACGTCATCAGCTGATGATCGCCCTTGCGGTAATAGACCTTGTTCGGCTGCAGTTTCACGTCATCAGGCAGCTCAAAGTTCTCCAGCGCGGCCGCGAGCTTGACCGCATCGGTTGTCTTTTGCTGGTTCGCGACCAGGGCAAAGGTCATCGCCGAGGTATAGCCGAACCAGTGCCGCGCGGTCGGGACATTCCCGCTGTTGACCTTGCGGATGTCGGCGACGAACTTGTCGACGCCGGGAACGCCCGGCTGCTTCCAGTACCATTCGAACATCCAGATGCCGATACGCGCTTCCGGCGGCAGGCCGGCCAGCGATTCCAGCTCCTGCTGGGTTCCTGCCACGTGGATCTGCTTGTTGAGGCCGAACTGCACGATCTGCTTGAGGCAGTTGATCATGTCGGAGCCCTGCACCAGGAGAAGCAGCACGTCCGGGTTGGCGGCGCGCGCCTTGATCAGGTAGGCGGAGAAATCCGTGGTGCCGAGCGGCGTCAGCTCATTGCCGGTAACCGTGCCGCCGAGCTTCTTAAGATTGTCGGTGCAGGCGTTATAAAGCGTGTGGCCGAAGGCGTAGTCCGGCGTGATGAAGTGCCACTTCTTGCCGTACTTGGTATAGAGCAGATTGGAAACCGAATTGGCTTCCATCCGTGTGGTGTTGCAGACCCGGAACACGTTCCATTTGCAATCCTTGCCGGTGATCGAGTCGGTGTGACCGCCGGAAACGATGTGCAGGACCTTCTTTTCGGCGGTGACCTGGGCGATCGCCGCGGCGATGCCGGAATTGACGTCGCCGATCATGAAGTTGACCTGGTCGCGCTCGATCAGTTTGCGCGCCTTTTGCACGCCGGTGCCGACGTCATTGGCGGAATCCTCCACCAGCAACTCGACCTGACGCCCGAGTATTCCGCCCTTGGCGTTCATTTGCTCGACGGCGAGCTTGGCCCCCATCACCTCGTTGCCGGCAGGTGCCGCGTAGACGCCGGTGAGCGGATCGACCATGCCCATCCGGATCGGCGTCTCGCCGCGCGCCTGAATGATGAAGGGGGATGCCACCTGAAATGCGCCCAGCGCGGCGGCGCCCTTGATGAGGGTGCGCCGGTCAAATCTGGAAGTGAAAGTTAGCGATGTCATGAAATTTCCTCCGAACGATCATTGTTTCTTTGTTGCACGTTCCGCTACGGTTGATGCCGCAAGACACCAGCCGCCAAAGCCTGCCCGATATCGCCGTGTATCAAGCCGGCCATTGCATCTTACAGCCGGTGCCTTCCACGGGGCCTGCGGCCTTTTCGCCCGGCACGAGATTGCGTGGCGTGAACATATTGTCAGGGTCGCCCTGCGGCGGGTGCGCCTCGCCGACAAACACGGTGCTCATCAATTCATGGTCTCCGGCGCGGAATGCCGGCGCGCCTGGTTGCAGCGCGATCTCGGGCGGCAGCTTGAATCCGGACAGCGCCCGCGACAGCTTTACGGCGTCGAGCGTCTTCTCCTGATTGGCGATCACCGCCAGCGTCTGTACCGACGCATAGCCGAACCAGTTGCGCGCGGTGGCCGAGAGGCCCGTGATCTTCTTCATCGCGGCGTTGAACTCGGCGACATGCGGCACGCCCGGCTGGTCCCACCACCATTCCATGGTCCACCACCCGACGCGCGCGCCGTCGGGCACGGCGCGGATGCTCTCGAGCTCGAACAGGGTGCCGCCGACGGCCATTTGCTTGTCGAGGCCGAACTGGACAAATTGCTTCAGGCTTGAGACCTGATCGCCGCCGCCCATGACGTTGATCAGCACCTGCGGGCCGTAAGCCTTTGCCTGGATCAAATAGGCCGAATAATCCGGCGTTCCCAGCGGAACGAGGGACGCAGCGAACGTACCACCTGCGGCCTTCAACAGTTTCTCGAAGCCGGCCTGGACCGAGTGTCCATACGCATAGTCCGGCGTCAGGAAGTACCATTTCTTGCCGAATTTCTCCATCAAGGTCGATGCGATGGCATTGGAGTCCATGGCGGTGGAATTGCAGACCCGGAACACGTTCCACGAGCAGTTTGTGCCGGTGATCGGATCGGTATGACCGCCTGACACGATATGGAGCACCTTCTTCTCGCTGGTGACCTGCGCGATCGCGATCGCGATGCCGGAATTGACGTCGCCGATGATGAAGCTCACCTGATCGCGTTCGATCAGCTTCCGCGTCTTCTGCACGCCGGTGCCGACATCATTGGCGGAGTCCTCGATCAGGAGCTCGACCGGCCTGCCCAGAATGCCGCCCTTCTTGTTGATCTCCTCAGCGGCGAATTTTGCTCCCACCACCTCACCTTGCGCGATTGCGGCATAAACTCCCGTCAGCGGATCGACCAATCCGATCCGTACCGGAGTTTCGCCTCGCGCCTTGATGATGAAGGGGGATGAGAATTGCACTGCAGCAAGCGCGGCGCTTGTCCGCAGGATCGTCCGTCGATCGACCGGCCAGGATCGTTGCGCGGTGCCCATACTGTCCTCCCAGACAAGGTGACGTGTCTTGAACCCGGCATTCTTCGACGCCGTTGGAGGCGGGGAGCGTAACCTTTCCGGAACGTCTTTGCCAATGACGATCCCGGGGCAAATCCTGCAACCTTCGGCCTAGGTTGCAGATTTCCCGTCGCCGGGGAGCGCGGCGACAGGGGTTTGATCGGGCATGGGGCCAGGGCCGCGGCTCAGGGCTTCAGGGACGAAACGTAGGCCGCGAGCGAGATCATGTCGTCATGCGAGAGCTTTTCGACCACCGGCGCCATCAGCGCGCCCGCGCTTCCGGCTCGCGCATGTTGCTGGAAGTCGTAGATCTGCCGCACCAGATAGCTTGGCGAACGTCCGGCAATGCCGGGAATGGAATCCACGCCCCTGAGGTCCGGGCCATGGCAGGTGGCGCAGGGCGTTGTGACGCCGGCTCCTCCGGTTTTGGCCAGGGATTCGCCTCTTGCGATACTTCCCGTTGGCACGTAGGCCAAAAATTGCGAGCGGGTGTCGCGATGCTCGAATTGCTCGACATCGACAGGGACCTCGACGATGCGCTGGCCGATCGGCTCGCTGGCTCCATCCCTGGAGAGCATGTAGAACACCCGGGCGATCTGGGTCGCCGGGACAGTGTCGGCCTCGATCACCCTGATATTCGCCTTCGGCTTCAGCGAGGAGAAATAGGCCGCAGCCGCCTTCGCTTCTTCCTCGGTGGTGGCTTTGGCGATTGCCGTCATCAGCACGCTCGGGCTTCGCTGCGGGCCGGCGAATTTGCGCGCGCCGCTCTTGTAGTCCTCGATCTGCTGGAGGATGTAGGAAGCGGGCAGGCCGGCCAGGCTGGCGTTCTCCGGCCCCCCGGTCCCTTCCGCGCGATGACATGAGCCGCACGCTCGAACGTCTGGCTGCCTGCCGTGCGCGACGATGTCCGGCATCGGAGGGTGGTCGTCGGGATGCCAGTCCGGCACGAAAAACAGATTGCGCTCCTGGGTGAGCGTGAAGGCCGCCGTGCTGTCGGGCACGTGTCGCGGTACGCCGTCGTCAGGCGGGGCCTTGAAATCCGGCGCCCAGGGATAAGCCCATGCCGGAAATGAAGCTGGCGATGCCGGCGGCGAGGAACCGGGAGCCGGGGCCTGCGCCGTCGCGGCGCTCGAAACAGTCATCCCGACGATCGCCAGTACACCTAACGCAAATCGCATCGGACCCCCATCATCGGCATTAATGGCCGGCGGCGCTTTCGGCCGCGGCGTTGTTGAGGACAACCAGCGCGTCGACGGCAACGCCGGTCCTGGTGTTGACGAGAAACGGATTGATGTCGATGGAGGCAATCCGCGTCCCGGCGTCCGCCATCAGGTTGGACAGACCGACGAGCGCCTTCACGACCGATGCTTCGTGCAGTGCGGGCCTGCCGCGATAACCCCTGAGCTTCACACCGGCCTTGGTGCGGCCGACCAATTCCCTGGCCTCGGCCGCATCGAGCGGAGCCCCGGCGAGCGCCACATCCCTCATCAGTTCGATATCGACGCCGCCGGTTCCGAACAGAACGGCCGGGCCCATCTCGGCATCGAGGGTGGCGCCGACGACGAGTTCGAGCTCTGCCCTGACCTGTTGCGCGATCAGGATGCCTTCGAGCTTCGGCCTGCGCTTCAGTTTCTTCACCCGCGCGGTGATGTCGCTGAAAGCCTTCCTGACCTCCGCCGGGCTGTTGATGTTCAGCACCACGCCGCCGATATCGGATTTGTGAAGAATTTCGGCGCTGACGACCTTGGCGACGACGGGAAAGCCGATTTTCCTGGCTATCTTCACGGCATCCGCCGCCGTCTGCGCGATCTCTTCCTTCGACACCGGGATGCCATAGGCCTTGAGCAGCCTCTTTGAAGCGACCTCATCGAGCGCCGGCCCGCTGGCGCTCTTGAGCGTTCGCTCCAGCGTCGCGCGCGCCGAGGCGCTGGAGCTCGACACGATATCCGGCACCTCCTTTCGCAGCGAGGCATATTCGATCAGCGCCTTGATCGCACCGACCGCCCGGTCGAGGCCTTGCATCACGGCGATATGCGGGAGCGACTTGCGCAAGCCTTTGGTGAATTCGGTGAATCCGATCGACATTGCCGAAATGTAGATCACCGGCTTGCTTGCGGCGGACGCCATCTCGTTGACCAGACGCAAATTACGTTCACGCAATTCATGTGGCGCCTTCGGCAACTCGGAGTCGATGACGACGATGTCGGTGTCGGGATCGTCGATCATGATCTTGATCGACCGAATGTAGACCGAAGGGTCGACCACGGCGGCGAATCCCGCGTCGAGCGGATTGCCGACGATACTGCCGGGCCCAAGCATTTTTGCGAGATCGTCGTTGGCGCTCCGGCTCAACTGCGCGAAATTGAGACCTGCCGACGAGAAGGCATCAATCAAGAGGCCGCGTTTGCCGCCCGACAGGGTAACGGCAGCAAGGCGCGTCCCCTTCGGCAGGTCGGCATGAACAAAGCATTCGGTGGTCTCGATCAATTCGTCCATGCCCCGCGCGCGGATCACGCCTTCGCGGGTCGAGATGGCGTCGAAGGTCTCGATCGAGCCGGCGAGGGCGCCGGTATGCGCCATCGCCGCGGCGCGTCCGCCTTCGGATGCGCCGAGCTTGAGGGCGATCACCGGCTTGCCCGCCGCACGCGCGGCCTTGCAGGCCGCGCGGAAGGCCTTGGTATTGCGCACGCCTTCGAGATAGACCACGATCACGCGGATCGAGGGATCGGCCGCGAAATAGGTCATCAAGTCAGGCGTCTCGAGTCCGGCCTCGTTTCCGGTCGTGACCATGTAGCCGACGCCGACGCCGCGATCCTCCAGCGCCTGCCGGATCGCCATCACGATCGCGCCGGATTGACCGGCAATCGCGACCGGACCGGCCTCCATCGTGACCACGCGGTCGTCGATGTTGGTAAACAGCTTTTCGCCGGCGCTCAGATTGCCAAGGCAATTCGGACCAGTGACGGCGAGGCCGGTTTCGCGGATCGCCCGTTGCAGCTCGGCGGCAAGCTTCTGGCTTTCATCGTCCTGCAATTCGCTGAAGCCGGAGGTCACGATCGTCGCCGAGCGGGCGCCGGCTGCCGCGGCGTCCCGGATCACCTGGACCGCGAAACGAGCCGGCACCAGCACGAGCACGTGATCCGGCTTGTCCGGCAGGCTGGCAAAATCCTTGTAGCAGGGGACGCCCCAGATCGTCTCGCGTTTGCTGTTGAGCGGATAGAGGCCGCCTTCGAACCTGTATTTGACCAGGTTGTTCCAGATGCGCTCGGCGTAATTGCCCGGTTTGTCGGTCGCGCCGACCAGCACGATATTGCGCGGGTGCAGCATGGCATGAATGTTCTTGACGGCGCTGCTTGCTTGGGATGACGGCGACCATTTGCCTGACGTCGCATCGCTTGACCGAGCTTCCATAGGCGTACGCTACCCTTTGTTTATTGTTGTTTGCCGCCCGGAACGGACGGCCAGCGGGGCACCGCCACTTTCCGAGCTTTTCATTTCTTCTTATTCATAGTCGGGGAGGGTGGCAACTCGCGGAGCCCGGGAATGCCCGCAGGCCCCCTTCGCTTACCAGGCTGGTCTGGGGCGCGAGGGAGAAGCAATACCGGCAAGCAGGACGGCAAGAATCCCGGTGAGAAAGATGCCGTCGAACGTTCCGGCGCCGCCAATTGAGGCGACCGGCGCGCCAAGGCCGCTGATCTTGTCGAGATTGAGAAGATCGGCTCCGATCAGCGTTCCCATCGAGCCGCCGATATAGGCAAGCGGGGCTGCGTATTCGCGGGACAGGATGAACGCAAGGATCGCAGTAGTCACGACCGGCGCAAAGACCGGCACGGCAATGCCGATCCCGTGCACCGGGGTAGCCATGGAATGGATGATGAAAGCGATGGCGACGATTGCGATCGCGGCCTTGAGCCATAGCTGATACCGGATCACCAGATAGGTGGACATGATCGTCGGTATCACCGCGCCGCCGACATTGACGGCGAGAACCGTGCCGGGCCATGAGCTCACGAGCGGTACGATATATTGCATGCCGAAGAAATCGACGATCTGCCCCGACCGGACCGGCGGTCCGGGCAGGATGGTGACCGGAATATTGAAATAACTGCCGATCAGCGAGCCGAACAGCAGAACAAGCGCTACTTCCGGACTCACCCCGAGCTTCATATAGGCATATTTGAGAATGCGAAGCTGGATCAGGATGATCAGCCCGACGACCAGGAAGACCAGGATGGAAAAAAGTCCCGGCGTCAGCGGCAAATAATGCACCTGCGATCCCACTGTGTTCGGTGTCGATTGCTTCAGCTTCAGTTCATTACTTGGGAAACATCTCGCAGACCGCAAGGCTTGCATCGCCGCGAGGCGCAGGACGATCCAGCGATCCAGACTTTGCGGCCCTTCCCGAAGGGACAATAGTCACTTTTGCCGCAGGCAGGATTGGCTTCGAAGGAAACCCGGTTCCGTTCAACTCGCGTCCAGCAGCTTGTTCAGCCGCAGCCGCGTAATGGTGTAGACGTTTTGCAGATCGTTGGCGAATTCGGTTTGGGTGTCGTTCTGCAGCCGGCGGTTAAACTCGAACAGAATTCCCTCCTTGGTGTGCATCCTCACCGCAATGATGAACGGGAATCCGAACTTCTTCTTGTAGGCGGCATTGAGCTCCGACATCTGCACCATCTCGGCATGAGACAGGGCATTGAGCCCGGCACTGGCCTGCTCGGCGACCGATGATGCGGTCATCGTGCCGGCCTCGGCTTCCTTGCCGGCGAGGTCGGGGTGGCTCTGCAGGAGTGCGAGCTGCATGGCCGCCGGTGCGTACTTCGCCACGGCCACCATCGCGGCGTGCATGTCATCGAGGCTTGCAAACGGCCGCCTCTCCCAGGCCTTTTCGGCAACCCATGGCGAGTTCTCGAAGATGCCTCCGAATTTCTGAACGAAGGCGGCGCGATCCATCGCGTTGATCGGCGCCATGTCTGGCGGGCCGGCGATCGCGACAGCGATCATGCCCGCCCAAATCAGCCAGGCGCAGATCAAGGACGGCAGCAGTCTGTGACGATCAACCATCCCGGCCTCCCCCGCTTGAATGTGGTGAAGCTTTCAGCTGCCGCGATAGGTCGTGTAGCTCCAGGGCGATGCCAGCACGGGGACGTGATAGTGCGACGCAGCATCCGCCATGCCGAACTGGATCACAGCCTTATCCAGAAATGGCGGATTGGGCAGTGCCGTGCCGAGTTTGGTGTAGTATTCGGCGAGGTAGAACACCAACTGGTACTGGCCTGCTTTCATGTTCTCCGGTGTCAGCAGGGGCTCGGCGTTTCGGCCGTCGGCATTGGTGCGGACGGTCTTGATCAGCTTGTAGGCGTCGCCCTCGAGTACACTGAATTCGATCTTCACGCCCTCCGCAGGCTTGCCATTGGCCGTATCGAGGACGTGAGTCGTCAATCCCGGCGAACCCGCCGCCAGGACGGCTTTGCCGCCAAACGCCGCGAGCGCCAACATGGCGGATCCCGTACCCAGCAGACCTCTTCGATTTAGTGGCGTCATGACATTGCTCCTCTGATTGGCCTCGCTCGTTGGTGGTAACGGGCAACCCAAGTAAGCGCTGCAAAAATCGCGCCATGCAAGCCGCTTTCCCCGCGCCTTCGGCTGATCTCCGACGATATCCGGTTCAATGTTTGGCTGGCTGGGGGCCCGGCGCCGTGGACGGGCGCTCCGTAGAAGCGCGAACCTTCGCCAGGACAGAGTCGCAATATTCATCGCGGCTACGATTGAAGAGCTCCTGGCGGGCGCGGAACGCAGCCACTCTTCCCCGGATTTCTTCGCGAAGTTCGCTGCGATGAACCGGGGACGGGCGGGCGGGCGCTGTGGCCTCGACAGGTCGTTCCAATTTGGGCGACGCTTCCAGCGGAATTGATTCAACCCGGCCCTCAGCTTTCGCCGTCTTTCCGGTGACGGTCTGAACAAACGCCATGGTTTGCGCGATCAGAAGGTCGCTCTCTTTTTTCCACTTCATTGTGCACCTCGGCCGTAAGCACCCCGGCAAAGAGCCGGCGATCAATCAAGCGGCGGTTTGCCGGACCCCCGAATTCGAAGGGGGCGAAACCGGAAGGCAATCTCCGCTGCTGCAATCCACGCGTCCCGCGTGTGGAAAGCCGCCGCTACTTCACACGATTCGCGACGCCTTGCCACCCCAGTAACGGTCGCGCAACAATCTCTTGTAGAGCTTGCCGGTAGGCAGCCGTGGCAGCTCTTCCTCAAAGTCGATCGAGCGCGGCACCTTCTGGCGCGACAGCGACTGGCTGCAGAAAAAAATCAACTCTTCGGCCAGATCCGGTCCCGGCGCGAACTCCGGGCATCGGTTGCACCACCGCCTTCACCTCTTCGCCGAGGTCGGGATTGGGTACGCCAAACACGGCGGCGTCCGCGATCTTGGGATGGGTGATCAGGAGGTTTTCGCATTCCTGCGGGTAGATGTTCACGCCTCCGGAAATGATCATGAAGGTCGCGCGATCTGTCAGGTAGAGATAGCCGTCGCTGTCGACGTAGCCGACGTCGCCGACGGTGCTCATGCTGCCGTCGGGCGAGCGCGCCTCGCGGGTCTTGTTCTGGTCGTTGAAATATTCAAATGGCGTGGCGGTCTTGAACCAGACGGTGCCGGAGGTGCCGACAGGACACGGCTTCATATTCTCATCGAGAATGTGAAGTTCGCCGAGCAGGACCCGGCCTACGGTCCCCCGGTGGAGAAGCCACTCCGCGCTGTTGCAGGCGGTAAACCCGAGGCCTTCGGTGGCGCCGTAATATTCGTGAATGATCGGTCCCCACCATTTGATCATGTCGTCCTTCACGGCAGCCGGACAGGGGGCGGCAGCGTGGACCGCGATCTCGAGGGATGACAGGTCGTAGCGCCTTCGCACGGCCTCCGGCAGCTTCAGCATGCGCGAAAACATCGTCGGAACCAGCTGGCTGTGCGTCACGCCCCATTTCTCGACCAACTCGAGATAGCGTTCAGGATCGAAGTTCTCCATGATGATGACGGTGCCACCCATCCGGATCGCGAGGTTGACCGCCGCCTGCGGCGCCGAATGATAGAGCGGCGCGGGCGACAGGTAGACCATGCCTTCGCGGTACTGCCAGAGCTTCTGCAGAAAATCGAAGATGGGCAGTTGCTGTGTCGGCGGTTGTTCGGGCAACGGCCGCAAGATGCCCTTCGGCCGGCCTGTCGTCCCGGATGAATAGAGCATCGCGGTGCCGACGCACTCGTCCTCAATCGGTGTTTTCGGCAGTCCGCGGGTTGCATCGCGCAGGCCGACGATGTGGTCGCCTTCGCTGGCGCCATCGACCACGATGCAGAGTTCGACCTTGGGACATTGCGTGAGGGCTTCGCGGGCGACCTCGAGCTTTGCGACAGACGTAATGAGGATGCGGGATTCGCTGTTGGTGAGGATGTAGGCAAGCTCGCTTGCCGTCAGATAGGAATTCACACAGGTAAAATACAGGCCGGACCTCTCGCCCGCGCCGCAGACCTCAAGATAGCGGCTGTTGTTCTCCATGTAGATCGCGTAGTGGTCGAGCCGCTTCAGCCCGCGATTGCGAAACAGGTGGGCCAGGCGGTTTGCGCGCGCCTCGAGCTCGGCATAGCTCACGGCCTCGCCGGAATTTGCCATGATGAAGGCGGGCTGAAGGGGACGAAGATAAGCCTGCTTGCCGGTATACATCTTTCCTCCAAATGATTTTGTTATGCAGCCCGAAGAGGAATTTGGCGCGTTAGCGCCGCGCGATTGATCTTGCGCGGATTACGCGGGATCCACGGCGTCATCTTCCTGATCGCGTTGTCAGTTTCGGAAGGCTCGCGGTTGGGCCTGCCGCCGCCCATCGAAAAAGGCCGGTCGGCGTGCGCACGGCCGAATTGCCCGGCCATCGCGTCGGCGGCAGGACGGCCGAAAACGACCTGCTCCATCGCGCCGAAATCTGCGCGCCTCCTGTACACGAGAATTGTCCTCCCCGGACGGTCGGTTTTGTTGTTGGAGGCAATCTAGCGGAGTAGCCGCAAGGTGGGGAGCCTTAAAATGCGCGGCCCGGCCGTGCTCGGCGCTCCGGCTGCAAACGAGCCGGGTTGCTTTGGCATGCCAGGAGGGGGTGGGGCGCGCAGGTTCGACGTCGCTTCGGGCCGTTCAAGCCACCTGTCCACACCACACTGGATGAAATCGCGCCGGGCGTTCCCGTTCAAAATCGCCGCCTGACAAATTATTCCTGCGCACCCCGGCCTTCGCAAACATTTTTTTGAATGCGGACCGCGCCACGCATGGCAAATTTTGCTTGATCCCGGCTGCGCCTTGAACAGACTGTTGGCCGATCTCATCTTGGTCCAGCCGCATCGATCGACCGCGACAATATTGATCGCGATAATTATTCGGATCGATCGCGACAATAGTTTCGGGGGAGAGGGAATTGAGCGCGACTGAGAAAACGGTGCGTTTGGCTCGAATTGTCGATATCCGTTCGTTCTTCGATCTCGGGCCGGTGGCCGTTCTGCTCGCGGTCACCTTGTCCGGCTGCGATGACAAGCCGGCGCCGCAAGCCGCGGCCGCTCCACCGCCTGTCACCGTCGCCCAGCCCGCCAAACGCACCGTCACGGATTGGGACGAATTCACCGGACGGTTTGACGCGGTCGAAGAGGTTCAGGTTCGCGCCCGGGTCGGCGGGTTCGTCACCAACGTCGAATTCCGCGACGGTGCATTCGTCAGTGCCGGTGACCTCTTGTACGTTATCGATCCCCGCCCGTTCGAAGCAGTCGCCGAGCAGGCCGACGGCCAGGTCTCGGACGCGCGCGCCAAGGCGGAACTCGCCAGGCGCGAACTCGACCGTGCGCTGACGCTGGTTCAAACCCAGGCGGTCGCGGACTCCACGGTCGACCAGCGCCGCCAGGCGCTTCAGGCGGCGAAAGCCGCGCAGACACAGGCCGAAGGCCTGCTCAAGGCGGCCCAGCTCAACATCGAATTCAGCCATGTCGTGGCTCCGATCGGCGGCAGGGCCAGCCGGCATCTCGTCAGCGTCGGAAATCTGGTGCAGGGCAGTGAAGGCGGTTCGACGCTGCTGACCTCGATCGTTTCGCTCGATCCGATCTACATCTATTTCGACATGGATGAGGCGACCTACCTCAAATACAACCGGCTCTATTTCGAGGGCAAACGCCCGAGTTCGCGTGACAACCCCAACCCGGTCCAGGTGACGCTGACCGGCGAAACCAAACCGTCGCACGACGGCAAGGTGGATTTCCTTGACAATCGCATGGATGTTTCGACCGGCACGCTGCGCGGACGGGCCATAATTCCGAACAAGGATTTCTCCATCCTGCCCGGACAATTTGGCCGGGTCCGCCTGGTCGCAAGCGCGCCCTACGAAGCGCTGCTGGTGCCCGACACCGCGATTGCCACCGATCAATCGCGCAAGATCGTGTTCGTGGTGAAAGGCGACGACACCGTGGAGGCGAAGCCGGTCACCCTCGGACCGCTCGACGAGGGCTTGCGCGTGGTCCGCGAAGGCCTGAAGCCGGACGATCGCGTGGTCGTCGAAGGCCTGCAGCGGGTGCGCGTCGGTGCGAAGGTGACCCCGCACGCCGCCAAGGCCGCTCCGGGTGGTAGCAAGACATGAACCTCGGCCAGCTTTCGATCAACCGGCCGATTCTGGCGATGGTGCTGTCCATCGTGCTCTTGATCGTCGGCGCGATCTCCTACACCACGCTGCCGGTCGCGGAATATCCGCAGGTGGTGCCTCCGACCGTCGTTGTCACCACGCAATATCCCGGAGCATCCGCGCAGACCGTTTCGGACACCGTCGCGGCGCCGATCGAGCAGCAGATCAACGGCGTCGAGGACATGCTCTACCTCTACAGCCAGGCGACCTCGAACGGGCAGCTCACGATCACCGTCACGTTCAAGCTCGGCACCGATCTCGACAAGGCCCAGGTGCTGGTTCAGAACCGGGTCGCGATTGCGCAGCCGCAACTGCCGGAAGAGGTTCAGCGTAACGGCGTTGTCACGCGCAAGAACAGCCCGGACATCCTGATGGTCGTGTTCATGCTGTCGCCTGATGACAGCTTCGACCAGCTCTATATCAGCAACTATGCGTTGCTTCAGGTTCGCGACCAGCTGCTTCGGCTTGATGGTATCGGCGACATCCAGATTTTCGGCGCGCGCGACTACTCCATGCGCCTGTGGCTCGATCCCGACAAGATCGCGAATCTGGGATTGACGGCCGGCGACGTGCTGGCCGCGATCCGCGCGCAGAACTTGCAGATCGCCGGAGGCCAGCTCGCGGCTCCGCCGATCGCGGATCGCGCCTTCCAGCCGAACCTTACCTTCACCGGCCGGTTGAAGGACATCCAGCAGTTCGAGGGCATCCTGGTCAAGGCCGGCGAAGACGGGCGCACCGTGCGGCTGCGTGACGTGGCCCGGATTGAATTGGGCGCATTGGACTACACCACCAACAGCTTCCTGCTGCGGAAGACCGCGGTTGCAATGCTGGTGACCCAACGCCCTGGCTCCAACGCGCTGGCCACGGCGAAGAATATTTCCGACGCCATGGTCAGGCTCAAGGCCAATTTCCCCAAGGGGCTCGACTACAATATCGGCTACAATCCGACCGAATTCATCGCCCAGTCCGTCAGCGAACTGATCAAGACGATCTACGAGGCGATGATCCTCGTGGTCGTCGTCGTGCTGGTGTTTCTTCAGGGCTGGCGCCCGGCCATTATCCCCATCGTGGCGATCCCGGTATCGCTGGTCGGCACCTTTGCCGCGATGGCCGCGCTCGGCTTTGCAGTCAACAATCTGACTCTGTTCGGTCTCGTGCTCGCGGTCGGCATCGTGGTCGACGACGCGATCGTGGTGGTCGAGAATGTCGAGCGGCATCTTGCCGACGGCATGAGCCGGCGCGACGCGGCGCTGCGCACCATGGAGGAAGTCGGTGGTGCGCTGGTTTCGATCGCGCTGGTGCTGTGCGCGGTGTTCGTGCCGACTGCCTTCCTCGGCGGACTTTCCGGACAGTTTTTCCAGCAATTTGCCGTCACGATCGCGGTGGCGACCGCGATCTCCTGTTTCTGCTCCCTGACGTTGTCGCCGGCGCTGGCATCGCAAATCCTGCAACCGCATGACGAGAAGCGGCCACCCGCAAGCTGGAACCTGATCGGGCGCGGCTGGGAGAAGTTCACCGGCTTTTTCAACCGCGGCTTTGACTGGCTGTCCAACGGCTATGCCGGTGCCGCCGGCTTCGTCATCAGGCACTCGGCGGCGATGCTGCTGATCTACGTGGCGTTGATCGGCAGCGCCGGCTGGTTGCTCGTTACGACGCCGCAAGGGTTTATTCCGGCCCAGGATCGCGGCTACGTCATCGTCTCCGTGCAATTGCCAGGCGCGGCCTCGCTGGCGCGGACCACCGAGATCGTTCGCGACGTCGAAAGGATCGCTCTCGACACGCCCGGCATCGTTCGCGTCGCGGCGTTTGCCGGGCTGTCCGGCGCGACGCGGACCCAGGCCAGCAATGCGGCCGCGCTGTTCCCGGTATTCGAGGAACCGGAGGTGCGTCTGAAAAAAGGCTTGTCGGCCGCCAAGATCACCGGCGATCTGCGCCGGCGGCTTTCCGCTCTCGAGGGCGCTTTCATTATCGTTATCCCGCCGCCCTCGATTCCCGGCATCGGCACCGGCGGCGGATTCACCATGCGCATCCAGGACCGGCAGGGCCGGGGTCCCGAATTGTTGGCGGCGGCAACCGACGAACTCGTCGCCGCGGCCCGCAGGACGCCAGGGTTGACCTCGGTTTTCTCGCCGTTCACCGCCAATACGCCGCAGGTGTTCGTCGATGTCGATCGCATCAAGGCGCAGAAGCTCGGCGTGCCGATCCAGAACGTGACGGATGCGATCGAGACCTATTTTGGCTCGGCCTATGTCAACGACTTCAATATCCTCGGCCGCACCTATCACGTCACCGCGCAGGCGGACCTGCCGTTTCGCAGGGAAACCGCCGATCTCGCCCGTTTGCGCACCCGCAACGCCGCCGGCAACATGGTGTTGCTAGGCAGTGTGGTGGATTTCCGCAACATCGCGGGACCGGATCGCGTCGCGCGCTACAACCTGTACCCGGCATCTGAGCTTCAGGGGGACACGACCCCCGGAACGAGTTCGGCGACGGCCATCGATATCATGAAGCGGCTGGCAGACCAGACCTTGCCCAGCGGCTTTTCGTACGATTGGACGGACCTGTCCTATCAGCAGGTCCACGGCGGCAATGCCGGCCTCTATGTATTCCCGATCTGCGTGCTGTTCGTATTCCTGGTGCTGGCGGCGCAATATGGCAGCTGGAGCCTGCCATTCGCCGTGATTCTGATTGTGCCGATGTGCCTGCTGGCGGCGACGATCGGCGTGCGGATCATGGGACAGGACGTCAACATTCTGACCCAGATCGGCTTCGTGGTGCTGGTAGGACTGGCCGCGAAGAACGCGATCCTGATCGTCGAGTTTGCCCGCGATATCGAGCTCGAGGGTCGCGGTCGTTTGCAGGCTGTCATCGAAGCCTGCCGGCTGCGGCTACGTCCGATTCTGATGACATCGTTTGCATTCATCCTCGGCGTGCTGCCGCTCGTCGTCTCATCCGGTTCGGGATCGGAAATGCGCCAGGCGGTCGGGGTGGCCGTGTTCTTCGGCATGCTCGGCGTGACCCTGTTCGGGCTGGTCTTCACGCCGATCTTCTACATGCTGGTCCGTAACCTGGCCGATCGGCCGCACCGGAAGAAACTGGCTGAGGCCGGATAGCGGGCGCCCACCATTCAAACCACGTCCAGACCCTACTATCGGCTCATTCAAAAATGGATGGGCAGGGGTAAGGTAATAAAATATCATGTTCGGAACCGGAAATTTGGGGAGGTAAAAATATGAAATTCGGAATGTTGCCGGCGGCCGTGGCGGCGTGCGGCCTGTTATTCGCAGCTCCGGCGTCGGCGCAGGGTGTCAAGATCGGCATTCTGAACGATCAGTCAGGGGTCTACGCCGATTATGGCGGCAAATATTCCTTCGAGGCGGCCAAGATGGCGATCGAGGATTTTGGCGACAGCGTGCTTGGCCAGAAGATCGAGATCGTCTCCGCGGACCATCAGAACAAGCCCGATCTTGCCACCAGTATCGCGCGGCGCTGGTATGAGGTCGAAGGCGTCGACATGATCACCGAACTGACGACGTCGTCGGTCGCGCTCGCCGTACAAGAACTGTCAAAGGAAAAGAAGAAGATCGATATTGTTGTCGGTGCAGCGACCTCACGCATCACGGGTGATGCCTGCACGCCCTACGGTTTCCACTGGGCCTATGATACCCATGCGCTTGCGGTCGGCACCGGCGGCGCGCTGGTCGAAGCCGGCGGCGACACCTGGTTCTTCATGACCGCCGACTACGCGTTCGGCTATGCGCTCGAAAAGGACACCGGCGACCTTGTCAAGGCCAAGGGCGGCAAGGTGCTGGGTTCGGTCCGCATTCCCCTGAACTCGTCCGACTTCTCCTCGTTCCTGCTGCAGGCGCAAAGCTCGAAAGCGAAGATCATCGGGCTGGCAAATGCCGGACTCGACACCACCAACTCGATCAAGCAGGCGGCGGAATTCGGCATCGTTGCCGGCGGCCAGAAACTGGCCGGCCTGCTTCTGACCCTTGCCGAAGTGCATGGCCTCGGATTGCAGGCGGCGCAGGGTCTCGTGCTGACGGAAGGATTCTACTGGGACCAGAACGACAAGACCCGCGCCTTCGCCGAACGCTTCATGAAGCGTACCGGACGCATGCCCAATATGATCCAGGCCGGAACCTATTCGGCGACGCTGCAATATCTGAAAGCCGTGAAAGCGGCTGGCACCAAGGATTCCGATGCCGTCGCGAAGAAGCTGAAAGAGCTGCCGGTCGACGACATGTTTGCCCAGGGCGGCAAGGTGCTCCAGAACGGCCGGATGGTGCACGACCTCTATCTGTTCGAGGTCAAGAAGCCGTCCGAATCCAAGAAGCCATGGGACTACTACAAGCAGCTGGCCGTTGTGCCCGGCGACAAGGCGTTCCCGTCTGCGAAAGACAGCGGCTGCCCGCTGACGCGGTGATCGCAAGCTCACGGTAACCGGAACCCGGCGCGAGGTCTCTTCGACCCGCGCCGCGGAGCCGGGACAATTAAGTTGCGGTCGCAAGGCCCCAAGCGGCTTCAAAATTGTCGCTATGTTGCAATAGTGACACGCTGAGGGATTAAATGACCTGCCTGGACTCGTTTTGTTGCAGATGCGAGCGTGCCGAGGCTACGTTCCGGCCAGCCAATTTGCGTCTCCGAGGGGAACCAATGAAATCGTCGTGCGGCTACATGGAATTTGTCGGCGGGCTCAAGTTGCGTGGCCGATTGTTGTTGCGGTCGCTGCAAGCCGTGGCAATGACCTTGCTGCTGCTGATGCTGCCGGTCGGCGCCACCGCGAACGCGGTGCCCGCGTCGGGTGCGAATGGTACCCATGTCTATCTGCTGCGCGGCGTGCTCAATATCTTCTCCCTCGGTCTCGATGACATCGCAGCCAAGCTGCAGGCACAGGGCATCCCCGTCACCGTGGTCAACTATCTTTCCTGGTCGTCCCTCGCCGACGAAGCCGCGGCAGAGTACAGGAGCGGGCGGGTGCGGACGATCGTTCTGGTCGGGCACTCCTCGGGTGCAACGGTGCTGCCCGATATGGTGGCGCGCCTTGACCAGCTCGGTGCTCCCGTGAAGCTGGCGATAGGCCTGGATTCGGTGTTTCGCACCAGCCTGTCCGGCCGCGTCGGACGTTACATCAATTTCTACATCGCCAATGGCAATGGCGAACCCGTAGCGAGAACGAAACAGCTCCACGGATCCTTGGAGAACGTCAACGTTCAGAATGTCCCCGGCGTCGGGCACATCACCATCGACAAGAACGAAATCATCCAGCGGAAGGTGATAAGCGCCATTGATGCCGTTGCGTTCAGCGGCAGGCCGAGCGAGGCGGCGACCTCGCCGAAGCCGGAGGCGCGCGCGGCGAGGTAGCCCAGGCAAGGCGGACAACGGCGCCACCTTGGGCAGGATCTGTCATCACGCTCTGTGAGATCGTGCGCCGCTCATGGTCTGGCGCCTTGGTGCCATGTTCCCGACCTTGAGGAACGCCACAATTCCACCAATTCGAAAGCCCTAAAGTGCGCCTCGCGCATCGAATGGTGTAGTTTCCGCTCCTGGCGCGCCGATGGCGGCGCGACCTGATGGAGCTTGCAGCGTTTAGGATGGTTCGTGGAGCGCATGATCAATCCGACGCGAGTTGCAGCGGTCGTTCTTGGAGCGATGCTTTGCGTTCTTCTCCTTCATGGTGGTCTTGATCCGGCAGCGGCAGGCCCGATCGCGGTGTCGAACGAGGCCGCCGGGAGCCCAGCGGACGCCGCGCGGCCAGCGGTCGAATTGCGTGGACGTGTCTACCTGTTCCGCGGCGCGCTGGGTCCGTTCTTCTCGCGCGGGATGGACCGTCTGACCGACCGGATCGAACAGGCGGGGATCACGGCGAACGTTTACGAGTTCACGATTTGCCGCATCATCGCCGCGCAGGCGATTCGTGAATATCGCGAGAGTCCCGCCCCGATCATTCTCATCGGGCACTCAATGGGCGGTTTTTGCGCGGTGAAATTTGCGGAGATCCTCGAAGCCGAAGGCATCCGGGCAAGTCTGGTTGTCGCCATCGATCCAGCCCACGTCACGCCCAGTGTCCCGCTCAATGTCGAGCGCTTCATCAACATCTTCCTGTCGAAAAGCGTTCTGGGCGGCGGCGACGTCAAGCCGACACCGGGCTACCGGGGTCACTATGCGAGCTTCGACCTTTCGGACCATGACGAGGTTTCGCATATCAACATCGAAAAGCTGGATACGGTCCACCAGCAATTGCTCACCAAGATTGTGCAGCTCGCGACAACGTCGGCGAAAAGCGAAAGCGAAACTGTGCCCGTTCGCTTTGCGGTTCCCGCCAACGCCGCGATCGAGCTATGGGATAGCGGTATGCCGGTGTTTGCTCGTCCCGGTGACAGCTTGCAGTCGATCGCGGCGACCTACCACGTGCCGCTATGGGCGCTCACCCAGGTGAACAAGGGAGCGGAGCACACACCGCTGGTGCCGGGCGAACGCGTCGTCGTCCCGCGCCATCTGGTCCCGCTTGTCGAGGTGTCAGGTCCGTCGCCGTCGAGGCAATGAGCAAGCCGACCAGCCGTTCAAGCTCAGCGTTGCGGCAGGAACGGAACCAGCATTGGAACGCGGCGGCAGTAAGGTCCGTAGGCATCGGCGCCGAGTTCGGCCGTCAGAAAGCCTTCCTCCATGCGCGCCTTCTGCCAAAGGCCAAAGGCGATCAGTACCGTGCCGAGCAGCGCTGTCGCGGTCGCGACCGCGACGCCTGTGGCGATCATGGCGCCGATAAGCCCGGTATAGATCGGATGACGAACCAATCCATAAGGGCCGGTGTCAATGACCTTGTGGCCTTCCTTGCGCGTGATCGCGTTCGACCAAAAACGTCCGAGATGAATTCGCGCCCACCACGTGAACAAGGTGCCTGCCAAGGTCAGGGCCGCGAGCAGATATGTTCCGCCGGTGCCGACCTGCCATAGCGGCTTCTCTCCGAGGACTTCCGCCGTCCAGGGCGTCAGCAGGACGGCTCCTACGAGAATGGGAATGCGGTAGGCTCGCGAGTCCCAGGTCCTGACGTGCTTTTCGGTTCGGCCGGAAAAGAACGAACCCACGCCCCAGCTGATGAGCCACGCGACCCAGATCAACGCCAGCAATTGTGTAGGCCAGGTGGCGGTCCAGCCACTCCAGACGAAGGCCAGGAATTGGTTCTGATCATGCATCATGGCTAGCTTATATTCCTGATTGGACGGTGCTGGCAAATGCCGGGAAAGCCGAGCCAGAGAGAGTGAAATTTACTGCCCCGAGGATTTGTCGCGGCCGCCGAGAAGATAGGCAATCGTGTCGCGCAATGCCGGTTCAATGGGGCGAGGCGCATAGCCAAGCTCTTGTTGCGCCTTTTCGATCGACAGCTCCGTTGCTCGCAACGCGATCCGGACGCCCTCGGCCGTCCCGGACGGCGGGCGGTGCGTCACGTGATCGGATATGAACTCCAGCATGGCGGCGGCCATTTCCGCCACTCGGCCGGGAACCGGAATCGAGACATGGCGGCGGCCGCTGATGGTCGCCATCAGCTGCAGGATCTTCTTCAGCGGGATGCTCTCGCCGCCGAGAATGTAGCGATGCCCAATTCGCCCATGTTCCATCGTCAGAATCAGGCCTGCGGCGACGTCGCGCACGTCGACCAGATTCACGATGAAATCAAGATACAATTGAACGCGCCCGCTCAGAAAGTGCCGGAGCATGGCGGTCGGGGGAGTAAGGTTGTGATCGTGAGGTCCGATTGGCATGGTCGGTGTGCCGATGACCAGCGGAAATCCGGACGCCGCAGCTTGCGCGGCAAACTGCTCGGCGAGCATTTTCGAGCGCGTGTAGAGACCTGGCATTTCCTGCGGTGGCAGCAGGCTGTGCTCGCTGGCTGCATCCCGCGACGACGATGGTCGGAAAAGTATGGATTCGGTCGAGCAATGCAGGAAGCGCGTAACCCCTCGCTTGCGCGCGGCCGCGATGACGAGCTCCGTGCCGTGGCAATTCACCGCATAAAAATCGCTCTTTCGAGGTATCCACATACCCGGAAGGCCGGCCAAGTGATAAACCTCGGCGACATCGCGGAGTGCCTCGTCCACCCGGTCCGGATCAAGCACCGAACCCGCGATATATTCGACCTCCGGGATGGCGCAGGTCGGCGCGCGAAGATCCAGAACCCGCACCTGTCGACCGCCGGCAGCGAGCGCCGAAACGAGGTGCTGTCCGATAAAGCCGGTGCCACCAGTGACAAGTACCCGGGTCATGAATGCGGTAGCGGCCCGGCCTGATGTTCCTCGACATAGTGTGACGGGCCGCGCGGCGATTGCGGCGGAACCCACTCGATGATCGCCGCCAGATCGCGCCGAAAACCTAGCGCGATGAATAATTTCGCCATCACGAACATCGGCCCGAGCAGCAAGTGCGTTGGGTTATCCACCAGTGCCGGCTGTCGACGCTCAAACACCCGATGGCCGACCACCTGAAAGCTGACGCCGATGACAATCAACATGGCCGTGATCGACCACACCGTGACGGGGCTGGCATAATTCACGATCATCGCAGCGACTGAAAGCAAGATGACGGCGGCACCAAGAATCGCCGTTCCGAGGGCCGCATCGAGCAACAACCAGTAGAACAGCACCGGCAAGACCATGATGGGCGCCATGGTGGTGTGCGTGCCCAGCGCGTGAAGGTGCCACAGGCTCAAGGGGAGAACCGCGGCCAGGAACAGCGTAACGATGCCAAACACGTGCATCGCGCAATTCCAGGGATCGCGGTGATATTCCACGTAGTCCACAAGCTGGCGCTTGAAAAAGGCATTCATGTAATGGGCTCGCTACAACCTTCGCGCGCGGAAGCACTCCAAAGGGCCGACGTCATGAAATTGGAAAGTATGGCACCGCAGCACAGGTACTTAAACTTGGGATCAGCCTGGAGTCAAATAACGACCGTGGCGTTCATATGGCGCGTTTTCCTCGGCGATTACACGCAGATACCGCCTTTTGAACGCGACGATCCCGCCCTCATGCCTGAATAAGGCGCCACGCAATCGCGCCAGTCGCGCCCAACCAGAGGACGATGGCGGCCCCGGCCTGAATCCCGAAGCCGTGGCCGCGCTTATTGGCGGCTTTGGAGTAACCGATCATGTAAAGGATGCGGCCGATGATCCAGACCAGGCCCAGCGCGGCCGCGATCGCATCGCTGATGTAGATCGCAAACAGCCAGAGCGCCGGGAGGAAGATCGGCAGCCATTCCAGCGTGTTCATTTGCACGCGAAACACCCGTTCGAAGTCTGGATTGCCCGATATCGCCGGCGCCTTGATGCCGAATGCGGCGCGCGCCCTCGCGACCCCTACACCGGTCATAAAGTAAAACAGGATGGCCAGGCAGGTGACGAGTGCCGTGAAATGGAACATGTGGGAATTCCTCGTTCAAGAGCGAAGTCGCTCAATAGCCCGTCATCTCCAGATATCCAACCCCGCGGTGGCTGCCGGAAAAACCGATCGGTCCTTCCCAATAGGGAAAGCTCGTTCCCATCCAGCTCTTCGCATTCAAGGGCACACACGAGATCGTGAGCGCCAGCGCCGGGATTGCAATATTCCAGACGGTCGGGATTTTACGCCCCTCGATCCCGGTCAGCGCCTTCGGCGTCATTGTGATATCGGTGGGTGCGATCTGTCGGCTCGTGCCATCCGGCAAGAACCACTTGCCGGATGCGTAGTTATTGCCGTCGGTCTGACGCAGCCGAAACAGCATGAGTTTTTCGCCGGAGTCGAAATGCAGTGACAGCCAGTCCCACCCGGTTTGATCGGAAGCGAGCGGCTGGCTGCTCCACTCGCGGTCCATCCAGGCCTGTCCGGTGACGCTGACCGGCCTGTCGTCGATGGTGAGGCTGCCGGTCGCCCTGAAATAAGGCTGGCTGAAATAATACGAGGCCTGTCCCCGTTCCGATTTCCTGCTGTAGCCGTCATCGCCTTGCAGCACCAGTGGGTGATCGGCATCGAGTCGCAGCGCGTAGGCGAAGTCGGCGCCCGAAGCGCTGAGTTCGAGCGGTGCGAGCGCATCATCGCGCATGTCGTCGAGCCCGCGCATTTGCCATGAGTCAATCCAGGCCCGATAGGGCTTGGCCTCGACGCCGGCCTGACCGACGCCGCCGCGGGCGAAGGCTTCGCTGTAGCGATGGGTGTCGGCGCGCGTGACCGCCGCGTGTCCCATCCAGATCTGGTGATTGGCCCATCCTTCCAGCTGTACGCCCGGACGCATGGCCTGACGAAACAATGTCCATTGCGCGCCATAGGCCACGCCGGTCGAATCCACGAGATTTGCGGTCACGTACCACCACTCGATGCGATAGTCCGGATGCGGACCATGATCGGCCGGGAAGGCCAGGGTCCTGCCAGGGAGGACGGGCGCGAATCCTTCGCCGTTCATGCCGAGCCCGGCAAAGCCCTGCGCAAATCCGGGCTTGCGGTCGAGGGCGAGAAGAAGCGCGCCGCCCGCGAAGGCGCGACGGGATATCCGAAGCCTATCTTTCATCGGCGAAGATCTTGATGAGGGCCGCCGGCTGCATCCGCGCCAGCTTGAGGACGGGAATTGCGGCGGCAACCAGCGAAGCCGCCATGGCGACGCCAAGAAGCTGAAGCAATTGCAGCGGGAAGAGGTGAAATGGCAACCGCCAGCCGAACGCCTTCACATTCACCACCGCGATCAGGCACCAGGCGACCAGCAGGCCGAGCGGCAGCGCGAGCAGGGAGGTGATCAGCGCAACCGACATCGTCTTCAGAAGCTCGATGGCTGCAAGCTGCCGTCGCGTGATGCCAATGGCCCAAAGCGGCGCAAGCTGCGGCAGCCGGGAATTGCCAAGGGTAAGCAGGCTCGTCAGCAAGGCGACGCCGGCGACCCCGAGCGTGAAGGCGTTTAGGGCCGCTGTCACCGCGAAGGTCCGGTTGAAGATTCGCGTCGATTCCGCCTTCAGCGTCGCCTGGTCCACGAGATTGCGGCCATCAATTCCGAATCTGTCATGTAGCGCCGACATCAGCGCCGGAACCGCGGCGGGGTCCACGCGCAGCCCCAATCGCGTCAGCGGGATATCAGGAAAATGCCGGGTCAACGCGGCGAAATTGACGGCAATCTGGCCCTTCGGATTGCCGTAATCCGCGTAGACGCCGACCACCTCAAGCGTCCAGTTTCCTCCGGGGGCGGGCACTTCGACCCGGTCACCGACGGCGAGTTTCATGCGTCGCGCCAGTTGTTCACTGACGAGACCGGCGTCGCCGGTGCGAAGTCTGTTCCAGGCGTTTTCGGCTGACTGCAGTAACGGCCAGCGATCGCGATAGGTCGCGTGATCGGCAAGGCCGAAAATCTCAACCGGCGCGCCTCCGATCCGGGTTTCGGCCCGGCCGCCGGGCAGGATTGCCGCGACGTCAGGGCGCTCACGAAGCCACGCCGCGATAGCCGCGGCTTGCGCATCGTCGGATGCATTGATGTAGACGTCTGCGGCCAACCGTCCGTCGAGCCAGCTGATGAAGGTTCGGCTGAAGGTTTCGACCATGGTGCCGACGCCGACATTGACCGCGAGCGCAAGCAACAGCGCCATCAACGCGAGCGACAATCCCGAAAGCTGTTGACGGCTGTCAGCCCAGAACCAGACCGCAAGTGCCTTACGCGCATGCCGCTGGCCCTGAGCCAGGATCAACTCCAGGATCGCGGGCAGCCCAAGCGCCGCGCCGAGCAGCATCGCCGCGAGCACCGCAAAACCCGAAACAAGGGAATCGCCGAGCCAGAGGAAGCCGGCGGCGGCGGCGAACACAACGAGGGCAACCGTGCTTTGAAGGATCAGCCATCTGTGCTGCGCCTGATGCCAAGCGTGGGGCTGGGCCGCGGCCAGTACCGATAGGCGGATGGCTTTCAGGAGGCTCGCGCTCGCGGCCAGCAGCGCGCCGAGCACGCTGATGGCGAGGCCCGCGATCCACCATTCCGGCTTGAGCGTGAGCTCGCCGGCAATCTCGGCGCCATAAAGCCCGCGCAGCGATGCCGCGACATCGGGAAGCAACGCCGCCGCGATCAGGTAGCCGCAGACCAGGCCAACAATGCCCGCGACCAGCGCCAGCGATATCAGCTCGAGCAGCAGCAGCGTGTTCAGCCGACGCGCGGACACCCCGCAGGCGCGCAGGGTTCGCAACATCGGCAGGCGTTGTTCGAAAGCGAGACCGATCGCGGAGTTGACGATGAACAACCCGACGAAGAATGACAGCAGGCCGAATGCCGTCAGGTTCAGATGAAAACTGTCGGTGAGGCGTTCGAGATCGCTCTCCGCGTCGGGCTCAACCAGGCGGAGCCTGTCGCCGACGACATTTTCAAGCGGGATACGAGGACCTTTGGTCTTACCGATCAGGAGCCGGGAAACCTGATCGGGCATTTTGAGAAGCCGCTGGGCGATGCCGATATCGACCACCATGACGCCGGGAACCAGTTGTGCCGCAACGCGAAGCGGCGGCAGCAAGGTGCGGCCGCTCGCCAGCGGCGAGGCACCCTCCGGCAGGCCGAGCTCGGAAAGCGTCTCGGGCGCCACCAGAGTTTCTCCCGGCGGCGTGACGAAGGATTGCAGGCCTGCCCTGCCGATCGCCGGGGCATTGCCGACTTCCGCCGGCAGCGTGACAGGCTCGATACCGAGGAGCCGAAATGCCCGTCCGCCGATCTGGATGCGGCCTTCGAGAACGGGAGACACCGGCCAGCCGGCGCGGCGCAAGTCGACGAAGAGCTGCTGGGCAAGGGGCGTGCCGCTGCGGCCGACCAAGGCCGCCGTTCTGGCGCCGCCGAAAGTGGCGGCCACGCGGTCGTAGCTGTTTCGAGCCTGCTGGTTCAGCGCCTGCACGCCGCTCCACAGCGCGGTTGCCGAAATCAGGCCGATCAGCAATGTGGCGAGCTGCATCGGATGCCGCCGCCAATGACTCAACAGGACCTTGAGAATCCACAGCATGCTCTTCACGCGATCAGCCCCGCGCTGAGGTTGACGTGACGGTCGAGCGTGGCCGCCAGCCGCGCCGAGTGGGTTACCATCAGAAGGCCGCAGCCGGTACGCGCGACCAGATCGCGCGTGAGCGCAAGAACGCCATCCGCGGTCGCCTCGTCGAGATTGCCGGTGGGTTCGTCGGCGAGCAGAAGCAGCGGCTTGACCGCCAGCGCGCGGCCGATCGCGACCCGTTGCTGCTGGCCGCCGGACAACTGTTCGGGATAGCGGTCGAGAAGGTCGCCGAGCCCGAGCCGTCCGACAAGTTCGGCTTGCCAGGCCGCATCGTGGCGGCCGGCAATGCGCGACTGGAACGCGAGGTTATCCCTCACGTTGAGGCTCGGGATCAGGTTGAACTGCTGAAATACCAGACCGAGCCGGTCGCGCCGCAATGCCGCCAGGCCGGCATCGCCGAGATCCGAAACGGACGTGTCGGCAAGCCTGATCTCGCCGCCGTCGGCGCGATCGAGGCCCGCGATCAGATGCAGGAGCGTACTCTTGCCGCTGCCGGATTCGCCGGTCAGCGCGACGCGCTCGCCTGCCGCCACGTTCAGGTCCACCCCGCGCAGAACAGCGATTTGCTCTCCGGCGGAACGATAGGCCTTGGTCAGATTGCGAACGCTCAACACGATCTGGTTGCCGGTTGTCATGCGAAGCGTATCACCGTGAAGACCTCCATGATGGTTGCGTAACATAACAAGACCATAGCCGGAGATCACGGTCTCAAACATGACCGCGACGCGATCGTGATCCTTGGCCTTCGTCCGAGACGGCCCGCGCAGCCGGTGTGCACGCGATCCAGCCAAAAATGCCCGGTTGCGTTGCCTGATCCGTCTTGGGTAGCATCAGGCCGGCCGATCCAACAGTGCCAGCAAAACGTCAGAACGAAAAAACCGCGGGAGCGACCATGACCACGCCACCGACGCCTAAAGGTGCCTGGAGGATCACGTTCCTCCTGTTTTTCTTCATGCTGGTGAATTTCGCGGACAAGATCGTGGTCGGCCTCGCCGGCGTGCCGATCATGACCGAGCTGAAACTCGAGCCGGAGCAGTTCGGCCTGCTGGGCTCTGCGTTCTTCTTCCTGTTTTCGATCGCGGCCATCGCCGTCGGATTCCTGGTCAATCGCACCGAGACGCGCTGGGTGCTGCTGGCGCTCGCGCTGATTTGGGCGCTGGCGCAGTTCCCGATGGTGGGTGCGGTCAGTTTCTCCACGCTGTTGATCTGCCGCGTGATCCTCGGCGCCGGCGAGGGCCCGGCAGGTTCGGTGGCCGTGCATGCGATCTACAAATGGTTCCCCGACGAGAAGCGGGCCCTGCCCACAGCGGTCCTTTCGCAAGGATCGGCGTTCGGCGTCATCCTCGCGGTGCCGGCGCTGAACTGGCTGATCGTCAATTACAACTGGCACTATGCGTTCGGCGCGCTCGGCGTCGTTGGCCTGATGTGGGTGGCGGCATGGTGGATGCTGGGCAAGGAAGGCCCGCTGGCGGAAACCGCCGGGGTGGCGGATCCGGATCCCCGCATTCCCTATTTCCAGCTTCTGACCTCGCGGACCTTTGTGGGCTGCTGCGCCGCGACCTTCGGCGCCTACTGGGCGCTGTCGCTGGGGCTGACCTGGTTCACGCCCTTCATCGTCAAGGGGCTCGGCTTCTCGCAAAAGGCTGCGGGCTGGATTTCGATCTTGCCATGGGTGGCCGGCGCCGTGGTCGTGCTCCTTACCGGGTGGACGTCGCAGGTGATGATGGCGCGGGGTTTTTCTACCCGTGGCGCCCGCGGGGTGCTTGGTGCGGCCCCGCTGATCGTCGGCGGATCAATCCTTGCCGTTCTCCCGCATGCCGAGGGCGCGGGCCTGCAGATCGCCCTGCTGGTGACGGGCTCGGGGCTTTGCGGATCGATCTATGTAGTCTGCGCGCCGATGATCGGAGAATTCACACCGGTGTCCCAGCGCGGCGCCGTGATCGCGATCTACGGGGCGATCTACACGCTCGCCGGCATTTTGGCGCCGTCGGTGATGGGCAGCGTGATTCAGCGCGCGTCAGGGCTGGTTGACGGCTACATGACCGGGTTCACCATCAACGCGGTTGTTTTGATCGCGTCCGGCCTGCTCGGTCTGCTGCTGCTTTGGCCCAATACCGAGCGCGCGCGTTTGATGGGCGCTGCGCGGCAACCGAAATTCGCCTGAGGGCGTTTCGTTTCCAGGGTCCCGGATCAGGGATGTATAAGTCTTTCGTCAGGCGCTACCGCGCTACTTTGCGAGCCTCGCTCGGTGACAAGTGCGAGCAGAACCGTGAGGACCATGAACACCGCTGAGGCGCCGAACACCCAATGCGGCAAGTTCTGGTCCATGATCCAGCCGAACAACAGCGGACTGATGATGCCACCGATGTTGAAGCCGGTGGAGACAATGCCGAAGGCCCGTCCCGCAGCGCCCGCGGGCGCCGCGTTCCGGACCAGCATATCGCGCGAAGGGGCGATCACGCCGCCCAGGAATCCCGCTGACGCCATGGTGACGGTCAGAAGCAGCGGCGGCAAACTGATCGCTGCAACCAGGAAAACAATCGCAGCATTTGCCGCATAGCAGGCGGCGGCCACTTGTCCGTGGCGTCGCGTGTGGTCGGCGAGAAACCCGCCTGCCAGCACACCAACCGCGCTGGAGCCGAGAAACGCCGTCAACGCAATATTGGCGGCCGAGAACGTCACGCCGTAGCCGCTCATCAGCGCAACAAGGCCGAAATTGCCGATCCCGGCGTTGGACAGGCTCAGCAGCATGAAGAAAATCGTCAGGACAATGAGGGCGGGCGTGAGGACGCTTTGCCGCTGGCTCGCTTTGCCCGCCTCTTGACGGTCCACGGCGCTCGCATCGGGAATGCCGACGACGAGAAGAAGCAGCGCGACAAGAGGACCCACCGCGCCGGTCACGATCAGCGCGCCATGACCCCCGATCGTCGCGACCAACGTCGCGACGATGGCCGGAGCCACCGCGCCGCCGAGGAAGCCGGCGAAGGTATGAACAGAAAAGGCGCGGCCCATGCGCGCCTCATTCATGTGAGCCGAAAGGATCGCATAATTGGCCGGATGATAGACACTGTTGGCGAGCCCCAGCAGCACGGCGCTGGCGATCAGCCAGGGGTAGCTCAGATGCAGGCCGAGCATGATCAGCGCGAAGCCGCCCAGGCTGAGGCCCATCAGCAGGATCTTGCGGGCGCCGATATGGTCGGCGAGATAGCCGATCGGCGCCTGGGTCAGGCCGGATGTCACGGCGAAAACGGTCAACGCGAAACCGAGCTCGATGTAGCCGACACCAAGCTGTTGTTTCAGGAAGGGGAACAGCATCGGCGGCACAAACATATGGAAATGGCTGACCCAATGGGCCGACGAAATCGCGGCCAGTGTGCGCAGCTGTTCGTCCGTATTTGCTTGTTGCGGTGCGGCCAGAATATCGGCCATGTCCGATTCACCTTCCGTTTTGCTGGCGAAACTATCGGCCCGGTCGGTGATTTGTCCATGAATACGGCTGCATGGCAGCCCTCAAAACGCCGCCGAAACAGCGCGCCGGACCAATAATTCGTGGATGTCGCGACTGACTCTTGGCTTGGTGGATCGGGGTCGTTGTCCGAGCATCCGCTCATCCCTGACCTCAATCTCACCGTCTTTAAGGCGCCAGGTAAGCGGCAATCGGACAATCCTTGCCGCCCTTTTTTCCGAGATTCAACGCAAAGGGCGGCGCAACCAGAGCATGATCCGGAAAAAGCGGGAACCGGTCTTCTCTCGCAACAAACGCGAAGCGTTTGCGCGGAGATCACGCTCGAAACAACAGGTGAGATCATGATCCGGTTTGGCCGGATCATGATCTGGGAGTTACGCATGAAGAAGCCGAAAATCGTCGTGGAAGAATCGCCGCCTAGCAAGATCATTCGCGCCGACAAGGCGCCGACGTCAGGCTACTCGCTTGTCGTGGACGGGCATTTCAAATCCCACCACGATACGATCGAGGCCGCGGAAGAGGCGGGCATGGCTTTGAAGAATCAGTTCCAGATGCTTCAGGTCCAAGTATACGACGCCGCGACCA
This sequence comes from uncultured Alphaproteobacteria bacterium, assembly GCA_963742085.1. Taxonomy (GTDB): domain Bacteria; phylum Pseudomonadota; class Alphaproteobacteria; order Rhizobiales; family Xanthobacteraceae; genus Bradyrhizobium. Next base: position 256,041 of record CAVUKM010000017.1, read on the forward strand.
AGACGCGATCGCTGATCGAATGGCCCGCTCCGGCATAGCGCGTGATCCAGGACCCGGCGGGCTGCACGGGCCTTCGGGGGGTAACGCCCAGGCGCCTGTCTGAAATCGTAATCGGGCAACGCGTCTTAGGTCCGGCGCCCGCCGCTTTGCTGTCCGGCCAGCCAATCAGACAACGCGGGACCTTTTTCTCCTGATTTCTTCGCCTTGGCGCGCGCCTTCTTGGGGAGAGCCGGGCGCGGAGGTTCAGCGGCCTCGCGGGCGAGCCGCAATGCCTTCAGCCTCGCCATGTTGTCGGTCACTGCCTTCAGCGCGGCATCGCGCTCAGCCTTGCCGGTTTTGTCTTCACTCGCCATGCGCGCGATCTTGTTGAAACGCGCATCGGCGCGGCTGCGATCTTCTTTTGTCATCTAGGTTATTTTCTTCTTCCTCGGTTTGGTCTTGGCCTTGGGTTCCACCGGCTTGTCGCGGTCGGCGGCTTCCTTCGCCAATCGCATCGCGCGCAGGTTCGCCGTCCGCTTTCGTATCGCGAGATCGGCGGCCGCGATCTCGGCCATGGCCTTGATGCCGTCGGCGTCTTGCGCGAGTTTCCGATTTAACCTGATCTCTTTCAGTTCGGCGGCGCTTTTCGGTTCGTCATTCATCGGATACCTCGAAATTCACCGCGCCTCGTCGGGCGATGATCTTTATCATAAGCCTACCACGGATTGGGCCGCCCAAGGGGCATCTTTAGCGCCAGGACCGGCGGAAAACAGCGCTTTTCGGGTCAAATCAGCGATCTTGGTGAAGGCCGGCCAGCGCTGCGCGACCGGATCGGGGCGGTCGCGCAGGCCCAAGGAGATTTTTCGCTCAGAACGTCGCGCCGGCCCTTACCATGAAGGTACGGCCCGGCAGCGGATAAGCGCTAAACCGGCCGTCGGTGAAGGTGCTTGCTATCGCATAATCGTAGTACAACGCATTGAATACGTTGTTGACGATCAAGGACCAGAAGAACCGGTCATATTCCCCGCCGAGCTTGAAGTCGACCGTCGCGTCAGCCGGAATGAGTCCCTGGGTATTGGCCTGATCGTTGTCCATGCGGCGGGTGCCCCAGTAACGCACCGTTGCATCAGCGACCAAATATTTTTGCCAGATATTCCAGCTCACACCGGCGCTGGCCGTAATACGCGAAACCAGCGGAATGTCATTGCCTGCAAAGGGCCCCTCGCGAAATATCGCGCGGGTATAGGCAAAGCCGCCGCGCAAAAGCACGCTATCGCTTGCCCGAAATGACGCGCTGGTTTCAGAACCGTAGCGGCGGGTCGGATCCAGATTGGTATCGACGAAATTTACGGGGTCGAAATGAATCTCATTCGTCAGGTCCATGTTGTAGATGCTCGATTGCATTTCGAACCGGCCGGCTTTGATGCGAAGCCCGCCCTCGACATCATTTGACGTCTGTATTTTGAGATTGAAATCCTTGGCGGGTGCCGCAAACGGACCGACCCCGACTCTCTCGTCGATATTTGGCGTTCGAAACGCGCTCGCGGCGCGGCCGAAGACCGAAAAAATCTCGTTGAAGCGATGTTCGATGCCGACGTGCAAGGCGTGATTGACTTCGCTTGTATTCAGCGGCGTAGCCTGGGTGTCGCACGAAAACTCCGCTGCGCACCCAGGGTCGTTGTTCAACGTGTCTCTCGCGGTAACGCTGGTGCGCTGAATCCGGCCGCCGTATGAAAAATCGGTGGTCGGAAGTATTCCAACAGTCTGCTGCCAATAGGCGCCAAGGGATTGTTGCGACAGATCGTAGGTATGGATCGGAATTGCGCCCGGCGCGTTCCTGTGATCCTGGACGTAGTTGTAGTCGTAAAAGTCGATACCTGTGAGAATGCTTGAGGGCAGGCCCAATATCGAGCTCTTGACGTTTAGCCGGGGGGTCAGCGACCACGTCTGCAAGTTCGCGTTGACGAAGGAAAAGAAGAAGGGATCGTTGCCGGGCGCACCGAGGAAACCTGCCTGCGTCTGCTTGTTGCGGTAGCCGCCGTCCACGATGAGGTCGGCGCCGTTCCACAAACTCTTGGTGAAGCCGCCGGTCGCGTTGGCATTCTGCTTGTTGCCAAAATCGAAGGGTGTGTTTGTGCCCCTTCGGTCGGTGGCAAGCTCATTCAGTCCGATCGATGGATCGACCGTTCGCCCGCCGGGGAATCTCAGTCGCTGATCATCACCGGATAAGTTGAAATAGGCGGTGAAACCGGGCGTGGCGTAACGAACGTCGCCGATGCCGCTGAATTGGTCGAGCGAGTTGTTTGCTCGATATCCGTCGGATTTGAATCCATTTCCGTAGAAGGAGGTCGACCACGGACCAGCGTTGACGGCGGTCGAGATCGAATTCGTGAGCTGGTTGAAAGAGCCGGCACCCAACTCAACCCGCATCGAGACCGGAGGACCGCCCACGCCGGTTTTTGTGACGATGTTGATGACGCCGCCTATCGCGTTGTCGCCGTACAGTACGGCGCCGCTGTTGCCGCGCGTGATCTCGATCCGCTCGATGGAGTCGCGCGGAATGGTGGAAAGGTCGACGCCTTGCAGATCAAGGTCGTTAAACCGACGTCCATTGATGAGTACCAGCGTGTTGGAGCTGGCAAAGGCGCCGAAACCCCGCAGGTCAACCGCTGTTCCTGCGCCATTCACGCCGCCGTACAACGTCGTCAGTTGCACGCCTGGCGCTTGGGCGATGATTTCCTGGACGGTTTGCGCCGGCGAGCGCGCAATATCGGCTGCCGTGATGACGGTCGCCGATGAACCGACGATCCCGTTAAATTGTCGGTTCGTCGCCGCGTCGGTCGTTGGCGAGACGGTCGGGCCGCTCGTCGACGAGGTATTTGGCTCCGCGCGGCGCGATCCCGATCCTTCATCGCCGATGGGCTTGGCCCGGGTCCGGGTCTCGTCCAAGGGCGGGCTGATCTCGATAGATGGTAACTGATCAGCCGCGGCCTGCTGCGCATTGGCGGCGGTACTATCCAGGAAGAGAACGGGTACCAGGAAACTTGAAGCAAGCAGGGAATGGCGCCGCAATGCGGCTTGGACGATGTGAGACACGGTTGGACCTCGGTATGACGTCAGTGGCACGTCACAGCGAACCAAGTCTCACCATCGTGCTCGCGCACTTCAGGTGAAGCTAATACCTGTACTCCCCGACCGGCATCTTCGCGTGTGACCACGGCTGACGGCAGGTCTCCTGGCTCGCGGGTCGTTACCTTTCGTCGCCTTCCCAGGACCGAGATTCCCAGTGGCATATGACGAAAGATTCGTCGCTTACAGTTGCGGGGGCAGCCACGGCATTGGAGAAAGTTTCTCCGCACCGTATTCCCTTTTGATCCCCAAAGCGGGAACCGTCGCGGCTATCTAGAATTGTGCCGGCCGAAGAGTCAATGGCATCATTCGGCCGCGAGCCTTCGTATTTTTGCAGGGTACGCATTTTGTTCGCGAGCCGGCTTGTGCCGGACCTCAATCATTGTATGAGCATCAAGGCAGGGCGACGACGTCGCCGCCTGAGGACGAGGAATGAGCATTCAGAACGTCATGGTGACGGTCGATGCCGCGGCGCGCCGGCGCGCGGGCGTGATGGCCGGGCTTGTCGTTCTCGTGGTGTTGCTGCTGCTGGTCTCGCTCGGAATCGGCCCGGTGCGGCTGTCGCCGCTGACCGTGGTCGACGCCTTGTTCGGCGGCGGCAGCGACGTGCAGCAGGTGATTGTTCGGGAAATCCGGCTGCCCCGCGCGATACTGGGATTTGCGATTGGCGCGATGCTGGGACTTTCCGGCGCAGCGCTGCAGGGATTGTTGCGCAATCCGCTTGCCGCGCCCTCGCTGTTCGGCGCGCCGCAATCGGCCGCGTTCGGAGCGGTGCTGATCATCGCGCTCGGCCTTGCCGATGTGAGATCCTACGCGCTCCCGGTTGCGGCGATCGTGGCCGCGTTTACCTCGGTTTTCGTGCTGCTCGCGATCGCAGGCCGCAACGCCGGCCTGTTGATTCTCATTCTGGCGGGCCTTGCGATATCGAGCCTTGCGGGCGCCGCGACCGCATTGGTGATGAATCTTTCGAGCAATCCGTTCGTGGTGCTCGAAATCGCGTTCTGGCTGCTCGGCTCGCTGGAAGATCGCAGCTTTCGCCACGTTATGCTGGCGCTGCCGTTCATTGCCGCCGGCGCGATCATTCTGCTCAGTCAGCGCAACGCCTTCCGCGCGCTCAGCCTTGGGGAGGAAACGGCGCAAAGCCTTGGCGTCGATGTGGCCCGGCTGCGGCTTCTGGTGATTTCGGGTGTTGCGCTTGGCGTCGGCGGCGCGGTCGCGGTGTCCGGTACGATCGGCTTTATCGGCCTGGTCGCGCCGCATCTGATGCGGCCGCTGATCGGGCACGATCCCGCGCGGCTATTGATCCCGAGTGCGCTCACCGGCAGCGCGCTGCTGCTCGCAGCCGATATCGCCGTGCGAATCATTCCATCGACCAGCGATGTCAAGGTCGGTGTGTTGACCTCGATCATCGGTGTACCGTTCTTCCTCTATCTCATCATGCGCGAACGGCGTGCACTCGGCGGAGGCGTCGCATGACCGGGGCGGCGGCCTTTCTCACCGCGCAAGGCCTGGGCGTGACGCTGGCCGGCCGTCCCGTGCTGCATGATGTCTCGCTCGCGCTGTCGCCGGGGCATCTGGTCGCGCTGGTCGGACCCAATGGCGCGGGAAAGACGACGTTGCTGCGGGCTCTGGCAGGGTTAGTGCCTTCGCGGGGCTCCGTTCATGTCGGGGGCGACGCCCTGTCGTCGTTGCCGTTGCGCGAGCGTGCGCGGCGATTTGCCTATCTCCCGCAGGGCCACCTCGTGCACTGGCCGCTGCCGGCACGGGATATCGTGGCGCTCGGCCGCTACCCCCATGGTGCGACCGACCCGGCGCGATTGACGCAGAAGGATGCCGAGGCGGTGCTGCGGGCGATGCAGGCGGCCGATGTCGTCGACCTCGGCGAGCGCCGCGTCACGGAATTGTCGGGTGGAGAGCGCAGCCGCGTTGCGCTGGCGCGGGTTTTCGCCGTCGAAGCACCGGTGATTTTGGCGGACGAGCCGACATCCTCGCTCGATCCGCGTCACCAGATCGATGTCATGAAAACCCTGCGAGCGGCCGCCGACAAAGGCACCCTGGTGATCTTGGTGACCCATGATCTCGGGCTCGCCGCGCGGTTTGCGGATACGGTCCTGGTGCTGTCGGATGGCCGCCTGGTGTCGCAGGGCGCTGCCACCGAAGCGCTGAAGGAGCAGGTGATGGCGGACGTGTTCCGTATCAGGGCCTATCGCACCGAATATCAGCGCGAGGCCGTAATTGTGCCGTGGGCGGAAATTTGAGGCGGGCGGCATGAGCGAGCGCCTCGGAGGTCTCTCCCGTTTGATTGCCGTTGCGGCCGTTGCGGTGTCCGGCGGCATATTGTCTGCGCCTGCGCGGGGCGCCGATCTGCCGCGCATCGCCTCGATGAATGTATGCACGGACCAGTTGCTGCTTTCGCTGGCAGATCCCGAGCAAATCCTTGGTCTCAGCCGTTACGCGCGGGAACGATCTGAATCCTTCGCGGCCGATGATGCCCGCCGGTTTCGAATCCTGTCGGGCGGCGCTGAAGATATCCTGGTGCTCAGGCCCGATATCGTGGTCGCGAGCCTGTTCGACAAGCGCTCGACGCGGGAGCTTTTGAAGGAGAAAGGGCTTCATCTGGCCGAATTCGCCGTGCCGCGCAGCCTTGACGAAGTGAAAGCCCAGATCCGCGAGATGGGCGAGGTGGTCGGCCATCCCGATCGCGCGAGCGCGGAAGTAGCCCGGCTGGACGACGCGATCGCGCTGGCGCGACGGGCCGTTGCGGTCAGGCGCTATCGGGTGCTGCCCCTGTCCCGGCGCGGCTGGGTCTCCGGCAGCGACAGCCTGCTCAGCGCATTGCTGGCCGAGACCGGGCTCTTCAACGCGGCGGGTGACCTCGGGATCTCCTTTGGCGGTTTCGCCCCGCTCGAAGCGATCGTGAACCTGAAGCCCGATCTGATCGTGGTGTCCGAAGCAGGCGACCGCGCCGAGGATGACGGCCGGGCCTTCCTGCTGCACCCGGCGCTCGAACGCTTCTATCCGCCATCAAAACGCATCATCATTCCGGACCGGCTGACGGTGTGCGGCGGCGTCATGCTGGCCGACGCGCTCGACGTGCTGGTTGAGGAATTGAAGCGGGTGGAACAGTAGAACGGGTCTTCACCCCGTCAGCACCGGTCCACCGGCTTTCTTCCAGGCATCCAGGCCGCCGGCGATATGTGCCGTGTTGGCCAGGCCCGCTTCCTTGGCGGCGGCTACGGCCATCGCCGAGCGCTCGCCGAAGGCACAGAAGAACACGATACGCCGCCCGGTCGCTGCGGCGACTTCGCGCAACATCCCGCCGGGCTGCAGGCTTTCGCCGATACCGGGATAGGGCGCGTGCAGCGCGCCCGGCAGCATGCCATGCTTGGCGCGTTCGCTGTTTTCCCTGAGATCGACCAGCAGGATATCGGGACGGCCGAGACCTTCGATCGCCTCCCGGGCGGTGAACGACAGGCCCTGTTTGGCGAGATCGTCCTGATGCAGGCCGACATGCATGTTGGCCGGCACCGCGACATCCATCATCTTGGGGTTTGGCAGCTTCAGATTGCCCATCAGCTCGACATATTCGTCGATCGAACGCACCTGCAGCCGCGGATTATACCGCCTTTCCTCGCCAATGGTGGAGACGGTATCGCCCTTGTAGTCATGGGCGGGAAACACCATGGTCTCATCGGGCAGCTTCAACAGCCGGTTGAAAATGGAATCGTACTGCGCCCGCGCGCTGCCGTTCTGGAAATCGGTGCGGCCGGTGCCGCGAATCAAGAGCGTGTCGCCGGTGAAGACCCGATCGCCCATCAGGAAGCTGTAGGAATCGTCGGTATGGCCGGGCGTGTACATCACGTCCAGCTTGATACCCTCGATTGTCACCTTGTCGCCCTCGGCAACCCGCATCGCCACCACATCGGCCTTGCTCTGCTCACCCATGATGGTGACGCAATGGGTGCGGTCGCGCAGTTCGCCGAGGCCGGTAACGTGGTCGGCGTGCAGATGGGTATCAACGGCCTTGACCAGCTTGAGATCAAGCTCGCGCAGCAGCTGGCAGTAGCGATCGACCTTCTCCAGTACGGGATCGAGGATCAGCGCTTCGCCGCCGGCGCGGCTGGCCAGGATGTAGCTGTAGGTTCCGGATACGCTGTCAAAGAGCTGGCGAAAGATCATAAAGGACGGGTCCGCGAGTTGATTCCCGATACTATCACGCCAACCCGACGCGTATAGCTTCAGCCGACAGGACACAACGGCACGCGACCTTCCGCGTACTGCATTGCGAGAAAGCCCTCATCCGCCCGCCGTGATGTCGGGATTACCCTCGACGCCTCTTGACGTCACGCCGGTGCTGCGCGCGTCGAACGGCTTGCCAGGCGGCGGATAGCACGGTGGCGCCGTCTTGCGGCGCGCCCGGAAACGTCGAATATCCGGGGATCCGCGGGCTACTTTGCGGCTTTGCGGTTCGCGCCGTGGCGGGTTAAAGCCAAGAAGCCTAGGTCGCCGACAAGCCCGGGAGCCAGTCGTGGCTGAGTATGTTGTTGAATTCGGAAAAGACGGCCGGCCAATCGAACCCGACGGCCGCCTCGACGCGTCGGCATTTCACCGCAACCATCGGGCGATCGGCGCGGTGCTGCAGCAATTCCTTGCCGGGAAATCCGGCGATGTGGTGGAGGCCGGCAGCGGCACCGGCCAGCACGTGGTCGATTTCGCCCGCCATTTTCCCGAAATCACCTGGTGGCCGAGCGATCTCAATGCGAAACATCTGAAAAGTATCGAAGCGTGGCGGGTGCATTCGCAGCTACCGAATATCCGCGCCCCGCTGCGGATCGATTTGTCGGATCCCTCCTGGTGCCCCGAGATGCACGACGGAAGCGGCCCCGCCGCATTGCTGGCGGTGTTCTGCGCCAACGTCATCCATATCGCGCCGTGGCGTGTCGCCGAGGGATTGTTTGCCGGTGCCGGGCGCTATCTGCGGGCCGACGGGCGGCTGTTTCTCTACGGCCCGTTCAAGCGCGGTGGCAAGCACACCGCCATCAGCAACGCGGTGTTCGATACAAGTCTTCGTGAAGGGAATCCCGAATGGGGCGTGCGCGATATCGAGGCCCTTGAAGAGCTGGCGGCGAATGCCGGCCTGTCGCTAATCGAGATCGTCGAGATGCCGGCCAACAACCTGACCCTGGTGTTCGGGCGATCGAAGACAGCCTGAACGGGATGCATGGCGCGCGCCCGTTTGCATCGGTTGATCGAGCGGTTGCCTCCCTTCATAGTGCAGGGAATCAACGAGGCCCCCGACCGCCTTTGGCCGCCTTTGGGTGGAAATAGCCGATGATCGACTTGACCGCAGCCGACGGAATTTCCGGCGATGTCCGCGTGCGTTCCAACGTGGTGCGCCTGGCCGCAGCGCAGGCGCTGACCGGTGCGAATTCGGCTGTCATTTTTGCCACCGGCTCGATTGTCGGGGCGACGCTGGCGCCGGACATCTCGCTCGCGACCGTGCCGCTCTCGATGTACGTGCTCGGGCTCGCTGCCGGCACCTTGCCGACCGGCGCCATCTCGCGCGCCTATGGCCGCCGCGTCGCTTTCATCATCGGCACCGGCTGCGGCGTGCTGACCGGCTTGCTTGGGGCTTTCGCCATCCTGCGCGGTTCATTTCCCATGTTTTGCTGTGCGACGTTCCTCGGCGGACTGTATGGCGCGGTATCGCAATCCTATCGTTTTGCGGCGGCCGACGGGGCGAGCGCGGAGTTTCGCCCCAAGGCGGTGTCGTGGGTCATGGCCGGTGGCGTATTTGCCGGCGTGCTCGGCCCGCAGCTCGTGCAATGGACGATGGATGTCTGGTTGCCCTATTTGTTCGCCTTCAGCTTCGTGGTGCAGGCCATCGTTGCGCTGATCGCGATGGCTGTGCTTGCAGGCGTCGATGCGCCGAAACCCGCACCGTCGGATCTACGCCGGGGCCGTCCGCTGTTGCAGATCGCGCGGCAGCCGCGGTTCATCGCAGCGGCGTTGTGCGGCGTCATCGCATATCCCATGATGAATCTCGTTATGACGTCCGCGCCGCTGGCGATGAAGATGTGCGGATTGAGCGTCAGCGATTCAAATTTCGGTATCCAGTGGCATATCGTTGCGATGTACGGACCAAGCTTCTTTACCGGGTCCCTGATCGCGCGGTTTGGAGCGCCGAGAGTTGTCGCTGCGGGCCTGTTGCTCGAGGCCGCGGGTGCTGCCATCGGTCTCTCCGGTACCACGGCGCTTCATTTCTGGTCGACCCTGATCGTGCTGGGAGTCGGCTGGAATCTCGGCTTCGTCGGGGCTTCCGCGCTGGTGCTGGAGACGCATCGGCCGCAGGAGCGCAACAAGGTTCAGGCCTTCAACGATTTCCTGGTGTTCGGCACGATGGCGGTGGGTTCGTTCTCCTCCGGCCAGTTGCTGGCGAATTACGGCTGGTCGGCGGTGAACCTGGTGGTGTTTCCGCCGGTGCTGTTGGGATTGGCGGTGCTGGCGGTGGCTTCGTTCGCGAAGCGGCGGGCGGTATTGCAGCAGGTTCCGGAATTTCCCGATCAGGGCATTTGATCGGCTGGCCGGTCTTGCGCCGGAAATGTTGGAGGTCACTGATGCCATCGCGCGCCCGTCTCAACGAGTTCATCGCGGTCGTGGAGTCCGGCGATCACGCCGGCGCGATCGAGCGTTTTTATACGGAAGATTCCAGCATGCAGGAAAACACGGCGCCGCCGCGCGTCGGTCGCGACGTGCTGGTCGCCCACGAGCGAGCCGCGCTGGCGCGGACGTCGCAGGTTTATTCCAAGGCGGTCTCCTCGGTTGTCGAAGGCGATCACGTCGCCATCCACTGGAATTTCGAGCTGACCGACAAGGCCGGCCGGATACGCCGGTTCGATGAAGTGAGCTTGCAGGAATGGCGCGGCGACAGGATATTCCGCGAGCGCTTCTTCTACGATCCGACCAAAATCATGGCGTGACGTCACGACCGCATAGTTCGGCACTGGCCGAAACATTGTGGCCTGCGATCCGCTAGCGTGCCGTTGCTCACTCCGGACAAGAACTCGCGTGGATTCGTCAAGTCACATCACCGTCGACGAAACATCCTTCCGGTACGGCGGCTGGCGGATCGTTGCGGTGTGCTTTTGGGTGGCGATCTTCGGCTGGGGCCTCGGCTTCTATGGCCAGACCGTCTATGTCGCCGAATTGCACCATCTGCGCGGCTGGCCGACTTCACTGATCTCGTCCGGCACGACCTTCTTCTATTTGTTTGGAGCGCTGCTGATCGTCTACGTTAGCGAAGCGGTGCGCATCGCTGGTCCGCGCAACTGTCTGCTGGCGGGCGTTTGCGCGATGGCCGCCGCCGCCGTCCTGATCGGTCGAGTTACCGAGCCCTGGCAGCTTTACGCTGCAGACGCCGTGTTTGCGTTCGGCTGGGCGGGGACCAGCATTGGCATCATCACCAATACGCTCGGTCTGTGGTTCGACAAGAAGCGCGGCATGGCGATCAGCCTGGCGTTGAACGGCGCAAGCTTCGGCGGCATCGTCGGAGTGCCGTTATTGGTGGTCGCGACCGATCGCTTCGGATTTTCCGGCGCCATGATGTCAGCGGCGATCGTGATGTTGGCATCGACGATTCCCGTCATCCTGATTTTTGTCGGACGGCCACCCGCCCACCCTGTCGAGGCGGCATTGGCCGGCGCGGAGGCCGTGTCGGCGCCACGGATACGCGCACTGGCGCTGCGCGATCCCGCATTCCTGACCGTGGCGATTGCATTCGCGCTGGTGTTGTGTGCGCAGGTCGGGTTCGTTGTCCATCTGATAGCGTTTCTCGATCCCTTGATCGGACGCGAGCATGCGGCGATCGCGGTCGCGGTGTTGACAGCGATGGCCGTGGTCGGGCGGGTGCTGTTCTCAACCGTGATCGACCGGCTTAACCAGCGGTTGGCGTCCGCGTTATCGTTTGCAAGTCAGGCCGTGGCGCTGGCGATTATCATCAACTCGCGCGATGAAGTGCTGCTGATCGCGGCCTGCGCGCTGTTCGGTTTCTCGGTCGGCAATATGATCACGCTGCCTTCCTTGATCATACAGCGCGAATTCGCCCCGCGCTCGTTTGGCGTGCTCGTCAGCCTTGCGACGGCGATCACGCAGGTCACCTATGCTTTCGGCCCGGGGATCGTTGGTCTGTTGCGTGACGTATCCGGGAGCTACAGCCTGCCGTTCTACGGCTGCATCGGGCTGGAACTGAGCGCTGCCGTCCTGATCATGGTACGGCGAAAGGAAAATACCACCTCGCCAGCTTAGGCTCCTCGTTGCGGGCGAGGTAGTTCATGCGCACAGGCAAAAACCGGATGGCTTGTCGCTACACGTCTCGCAATGACGAAAAAAACGCCGTTCGCTGCCGCAATAAATCCTCGAGATCAAGCCGGTGCGTGAACATGGCGAGCGAGCCGTCGGGCTTGCGCGGCCATTGCGCTTCCGGACGGTCCCAATAAAGTTCGACGCCGTTCTCGTCCGGGTCGCGCAAATAGAGCGCCTCGCTGACGCCATGGTCGCTGGCGCCGTCGAGCGGAACCCCCGCGCTCATCACGCGGTGCAGGGCGTCCGCGAGCGCGGGGCGGGTTGGGTAAAGTATCGCCGTATGAAACAGCCCTGTCGTTCCCGGTGGCGGCGGGTGGCCGCCCTTGCTTTCCCAGGTGTTCAACCCGATGTGGTGGTGGTAGCCGCCCGCCGAAATGAACGCCGCGCCGGAACTCAAACGTTGCATCAATTCGAAGCCGAGCACGCCGCAATAAAATCCCAGCGCGCGATCGAGATCGGCCACCTTGAGATGAACATGTCCGATCCGCGTTCCCGCGACGATCGGTGGATTTTCGCGCATGGCCGCTCCCCGTGTGGCGGTTGCCTCTGCTTTGAACCAGGTAACGGCCGTCCGTTACACAAGCTCGGACACTTGTCCCTCTGGCAGATCAAATTCAAATGTGTTCAGCGTCATCGAGACCATGGTGTAGTAGCCGCACAGGCCGATGATTTCGACCAGCCCGCGCAACGAGAGCACCTTTACGGCCTCTTCGTAGAGTGCCTTGGTCAATCCATGAGCCTCGTGCAGCGACTTGGCAACGTCATAGATCATCTGGCTCGTAGGATCCTCGAAATGCGGCGTGCGACGATCCCTGATATCCTCGATAATCTTCGGGTCCAGGCCGCCTTTGAGGGCGAGTCGCTTGTGGGCATACCACTCGTAGTGCGAGGTCCAGTGCCGTGCGGTAACCAGGATGGCGATCTCGGAAAGTTCCGCCGGAAACATCGTGTCGAACCGCAAGACGCCGCCCAGGCGCGTGGCGTGGCGCGCCATCTCCGGGCTGTTGAGCCAGGCCATCATCGGCGCCGGCGGGGCGCCACGCTTGCCGGCGATCGATTCGTCGTAGGTTTCTTTTTGTTCCGCGCTCATTTCGCCAGGCGAAAGCAACTTCAGGCGCATCTGGGTTTCCTCTTGTTTTCCAATCGCTGCGGCTTTGCGCATACACGGGATCGGCGACCAAGGCCACCTCCTGCCGCCGCATGGGCGGCGCCACAGATCTGTTGAATTCCGCCATCCGAGCGCTAAGGTCGGTCAAACAATAACGGAAACGCGCATGACAGACCTCGATCATTTTCGCCGTGAAACCCGCGCCTGGCTGGAGGTCAATTGCCCGCCGGAGATGCGCCGGCCGATGACCTCGGACGAAGATACCTTCTGGGGCGGCCGCAATACGAAATTCTCCTCCGAGCCGCAGCGCATCTGGTTCGAGCGGATGCGCGACAAGGGCTGGACGGTTCCGCATTGGCCGAAAGAATATGGTGGCGGCGGCCTCGACCCCGAAGAGACAAAGATCGTGCGCCAGGAGATGGCCGCGCTCGGCGCGCGCCAGCCGCTGACCTCCTTTGGGATCTCCATGCTTGGGCCGGCACTCCTGAAATACGGCACCGATGCGCAGAAGATGGAGCACCTGCCCAAGATCGCGGCTGGCCTGATCCGCTGGTGCCAGGGCTATTCCGAGCCGAACGCCGGATCGGACCTTGCGTCGCTGCAAACCCGCGCCGAAAGCGACGGCGATGATTTCGTCATCAACGGCCAGAAGATCTGGACCTCCTATGCCAATTACGCCGACTGGATCTTCTGCCTGGTGCGGACCGACCCGACGGCCAGGAAGCACGACGGCATCAGTTTTATCCTCTTCGACATGGCCTCAAAGGGCGTGTCCACCAAACCCATTTTGCTGATCTCGGGCCGGTCGCCTTTTTGCGAGACGTTCTTCGATAATGTCCGGGTGCCGAAGGCCAATGTGGTCGGCACCGTCAACCGCGGCTGGGACGTCGCCAAATATCTGCTGCAGCATGAGCGCGCGATGATTTCAGGCATGGGCGAGCGCGGCGTCGGCCGGCCGCTCGGACAAGTCGCTGCCGACTCGGTTGGCACCGACGAGCAGGGGCGTCTGGAAGATCCGATCCTGCGCGGGCAAATCGCCACTTTCGAAATCGACGAGGCGGCGCTCGCTTGCGCCGCCGAACGTGCGGTCGATCTGGCAAAGGCCGGCGAGGGCCATCCGGCGTTTTCCTCGGGGATGAAATATTACGGCACCGAACTCAACAAGCGCCGCTACGAGATCCTGATGTCCGCGGGCGGCATCGACGCCCTGGAATGGGAGAGCGAGCGTTCGAAGGGCGGCGCGCGGCCGCGCGCCTGGCTGCGAACCAAGGCCAATTCGATCGAGGGTGGCACCTCGGAGGTGATGCTCGGCATCGTGGCCAAGCGCATTCTCGATCTGCCGGGGGCTTAGTTCCCGTCATTCTGGGATGGTGCGTTAGCACCAGACCCGGAATCTCGAGATTCCGGGTTCGACCTTCGCGCCGCCCCGGAATGACAACCTAGAAACGTCCTTCTAACCGGAATCTCAAATGGCACTCATCCTCACCGAAGAACAGTCGATGCTGCGCGACAGCGCGCGTGGCCTTATCAGCGACAACGCGCCGGTATCGCATCTCCGCCAATTGCGCGACAGCAAGGATGCGACCGGATTTTCCCGCGACCTCTGGAAGACATTCGCGGAGATGGGATTTTCCGGCCTGCTGGTACCGGAGGCATTCGGCGGCAGCGGTCTGGGTTGCGTCGAGGCCGGCGTGGTGATGGAGGAAATCGGCCGTAACCTGATGCCGTCGCCGTTTCTTGCGACGTCCGTGCTGGCGGCTTCCGCGTTGGCGCGCGGCGGCAGCGCCGCACAAAAATCCGAGCATTTGCCGAAAATCGCCGCCGGCTTGCTGCTCGCTTCCCTGGCCATCGACGAAGGGACAAAACATCGCCCGCTGATGACGAAAACGCAGGCGGTGCGTTCCGGCAACGGCTTCAGGCTTGTCGGCGACAAGGCCTTTGTGGTCGATGGCCACACCGCAGATCTCCTGATCGTGGCGGCGCGCACCGCGGGCGCGGCTGGCGAGCGCGACGGGCTGACGCTGTTCCTGGTCGATCCCAAAACCAAAGGCATCGAGATCGAACGCACCGCGATGGTCGATTCGCACAATGCCGCACGGATCAAGTTCGATTCCGTCGAGGTCAACGCCGACGGCGTGCTCGGCGAGGTCGACCAGGGCGGCGCGTTGCTGGAGGGCGTGCTCAATATCGGCCGCGGCGCGGTCGCTTCCGAAATGGTCGGGGTCGCCGAGGGGGTGTTCGGGCGGACCGTCAGTTACCTCAAGGAGCGCAAGCAATTCGGCAAGGCCATCGGCGAATTCCAGGCGCTGCAGCACCGCGCCGCGCAGCTCTATATCGAGATCGAGATCACCCGCGCCGCGGTGCTGAAGGCATTGCAGACGCTGGATACGGGTTTCGAAAAGGCGGACGCGGCGGTAGCGGTGGCAAAGGCGCGCGCGGGTTCAACGGTGACGCTGGCCGTCCAGGAAGGCGTGCAGATGCATGGCGGCATGGGCATGACCGATGCGTTCGATATCGGTTTCTTCATGAAACGGGCAAGGGTCTGCCAGGAGTTGTTCGGCGACAGCAATTTCCACGCCGACCAATTGGCGCGGCTGAAGGGGTATTGAGGTCACGCGCAGCCGCCATCGCCCGGCCTGACCGGGCGATCCAGTATTCTGCAGCGATCGTATAGTCCTACAGAAAGGCCGCGGCGTACTGGATCACCTGCTTTCGCGGGTGATGACGAGTTGTTGCGTGGAGGGCCTGCAGCTTAGCCGGAGAAGTCTACCTGACCGGCGGTGCGTACTGGATGCCGCCGGCGCTCCAGAGCTGGTTGAGCCCGCGTGGAATCTTCAGCTTGGATTCCGAGCCGACATTGCGGTCGTAGACCTCGCCGTAATTGCCGACATGCCGGATGATGCGGACGGCCCAATCCCTGGTCAGCCCGAGCTCTTCGCCATAGGCGCCTTCGGTTCCGACCAGCCGCATCACGTCAGGCTTCTTCGATTTCAGCGCCTCGTCGATGTTCTTTGAAGTAACACCGAGTTCCTCGGCATTGATCATCGCGTACAGCGTCCACTTCACGATCAACATCCAGTCGTCGTCACGCAGTCGAACGACAGGCGCGAGCGGCTCCTTTGAAATGACGTCCGGGAGGATAACGTGGTCGCCCGGCTTGGCGAGGTTCAGGCGAAGCGCATAAAGCTGGGAGACGTCGGCGGTGAGGGTATCGCATTGCCCGGAATCATAGGCTTTGACGACCTCGTCCAAACTGCCGAATTTCATCTCCTGGTATTTTATGTTGTTGGCGTGGAAATAGTCCGACAGATTGAGCTGCGTCGTCGTCGCCCCCTGCACACAGACCTTGCTGCCGTTCAGGTCGAGCGCGGAGTCGATGTTGCGCGAGCGCGGCAGCATAAAGCCCTGGCCGTCATAGTAAGCCACGGCCGGAAAATACAGGTCATAGGACGTCTCACGCGACATGCTCCAGGTCGAGTTGCGGGAGAGAATATCCACCTTGCGGCTCTGTAGCTCCTTGAAGCGCTCATTGGCATCGAGTGGAACGAACTTCGCCTTCTTTGGATCGTCGAAGATGGCGGCGGCCACCGCGCGGCAGAAGTCGACGTCGAAGCCGGTCCAGTTGCCCTTGTCGTCGGGGATCGAGAAGCCGGGCAGGCCCTTGTTGACGCCGCACAGCACTTCGCCGCGACGGATCGTCCGTTTCAGGGTCCGCGTGTCATAGAGCTCATAGGCGGCGGCGACAGCCGCGACCACGACTGCGACCGCCAGCCCAATCAGGAGGCCGCCCCGGAATGTCCGCATCATTTATCTCTCGCCAATGTCGGGAAAATCGAGCGGCTGCGAACGCAGCCGTCGCGGTTACAGTTCCGGCTTCTGCCGCACGATAACCTTGGTACCCACCGGGACGCGATCATAGAGGTCGGCGACGTCGGTGTTGACCAGCCGGAAGCACCCGGACGATACCTTGGTGCCGATCGTATCCGGCCGGTTGGTGCCGTGGATGCGGTAGACGGTGGTGCCGAGATACATCGCGCGTGCGCCGAGCGGATTGCCCGGCCCGCCGGCCATGAAGCGCGGCAGATAGGGTTGGCGCTCGATCATCTCTGGTGGCGGCGTCCAGTCCGGCCATTCCGCCTTCCTCGCGATGCTCAGAAGTCCCTGCCACTGGAAGCCGTCGCGGCCGACGCCGATGCCGTAGCGTATCGCCCGGCCTCCGGGCTGCACCAGATAGAGATGGCGTTCGGCGGTGGAGATGATGATGGTGCCCGGCGCCTCCGTGGTGCGGTAATACACCATCTGCTTTTGCCATTCCGGATCGAGCTGAACGGAATCGTCTGGCAGAAGGCCGGGCTGGTCGCCGACATCGGGCTGCTGCGCGAGGCTGTGTGAGACAGAAAGCATCAGCCCGGCTGCCGCAATCACCATCCAGATCAGGTGCCGAAATTTTGTCATTTCAATCTCTCCTCGTCTCGCGGTGGCCTGGCGCTGCCGGTGGTAAATCATCATTCGCCAAATCACGGTCGCCATCAAATCTTAGGGATGGCACGATGGCAAGCAACCAAAATATCCCGCTGGAATATTTGCGCTTTTTATCCTTTTTCGCTCGCGCGCAAGCGCCGAAAACCTCATTTCGGCGCGATCCATAGTTTCAAGCCAAACGACACGATGGCCACCGCGCCGACGCCGCCGAGCCAGAGCGCGGCGAACCATAACAGGCGCCGTGCCAGCGTCCGTGCTTTTCGCCCCGCGGGCATCAATGGTAGCCGCTCTCGGGTTTGACCTTGCCGCGAAATACCCAATAGGCCCATGCGGTATAAGCCAGGATGAGCGGTACCAACACGGCGACGCCGAACAGCATGAAGAGCTGGCTGGTCTCGGGCGAAGCCGCCTGCCAGATGGTGATGCTCTGCGGCACGATATAGGGATACATGCTGATGCCGAGTCCCGCATAGGACAGTGCGAACAGAGCCAGCGACAGAAAGAACGGCCGGTAGTCCTTTCTGCTGGCGAGGCTGCGCAGCAGCATCACGGTCACGGCGGCTACCGCGATTGGCACCGGCGCGGTCAGAACGAGGTTCGGCCAGGTAAACCAGCGTTGCGCATACTGGACGTGGAGGAACGGCGTGGCGATGCTGACGGCGCCGATCGCGCCCAACATGCCGATCAGGAAAAACCAGCTCAGGCGATAGGCGCGATCGCGGAGTTCGCCTTCCGTCTTCATCACCAGCCACGTTGCCCCCAACAAGGCATAGCCGACGACCAGGGCAAGGCCGGTCAGGATGCTGAACGGCGTCAGCCAGTCCCACCATCCGCCGGCATAGTGCCGCCCCTCGACATGGACGCCCTGCAGGACGGCGCCGAGGGCTATTCCCTGCGCCAGCGTCGCCAATAGCGATCCGCCGGCGAATGCGATGTCCCAGCGGTTTCGCTCGCTCGAGGTCGTGCGCCAGCGAAACTCGAAGGCAACACCGCGAAAGACCAGGCCGATCAGCATCGCGACCATCGGCGTGTAGAGCGCCGGCATCAGCACTGCATAGGCCAGCGGAAACGCCGCCATCATGCCGCCGCCGCCCAGCACCAGCCAGGTCTCGTTGCCGTCCCATACGGGGGCGACGCTGTTCATGATCACGTCGCGGTCCGATTTGTCCGGAAACAGTGGAAAGAGCACGCCGAGGCCGAGATCGAAACCGTCCATCACCACATAGACGAAGACGGCGAAGGCGATGATGAACGCCCAGATCGTTGCGATGTCGACGGCGCCGGTCATGAGCTGGCTGCTCTCGCAACCGCGGCGGAAGCGGGCGTTATGCCGGCGGCACGGGCCGGTACATCGCCTTGCGGTCCCTGCTCGCCGTGATGCGGAGGCTGTGCCATCAACCGCAGAATGTAGATCACCCCGGCGGAAAACACCGCGAAATAGACAATGACAAAGGCGATCAGCGAGGAGGCGACCGCGGGCGCCGCCAGCGGCGAAGCGGCCTCGACCGTTCGCAACAATTCATACACCGTGAACGGCTGGCGTCCGGTCTCGGTCGTGATCCAGCCCGCGAGTACGGCGACGAAGCCCGCCGGCCCCATCGCCATCGCGGACAGATGCAGTAACCGGGAATGATAAAGCGCGCCGCACCACCGCTCCCAAAGGCTGAACAGCCCAAGTCCCGTCATCAGAAATCCCAGTCCGACCATGATCCGGAACGACCAGAATGTGATCGGCACCGGCGGCCAGTCTTCACGCGGCACGGTGTCGAGGCCCTTGAGCGGCGCATCCAGGGAATGCTTGAGAACCAGCGACCCCAGTTTCGGAATTTCGACCGCATATTTCACCTCGCCGGCGGCTTGACTAGGCAGCCCGAACAGGATCAGCGGCGCGCCATCCCTGTGACTCTCGAAATGGCCTTCCATCGCCATGATTTTGGTGGGCTGATGCTCGAGCGTGTTGAGGCCATGCTGATCGCCCGCGAGAATCTGGATCGGCGCCACCACCGTCGCCATCCACATCGCCATCGAAAACATCACCCGCGGACCTGCAAGGTGAGCGTCACGCCAGAGGTGGAACGCGCCGACCGCGCCGACAACAAGCGCCGTCGTCAGATAGGCTGCCAGCACCATATGCACGAGGCGGTAGGGAAATGAGGGGTTAAAGATCACCTTGAGCCAATCGGCCGCGACGAATTGCCCATCGGCATTGACCGCATAGCCGGCCGGCGTCTGCATCCAGGAATTGGCGGAGAGGATCCAGAACGCCGAAATCAGCGTGCCGATGGCGACCATCAAGGTCGCGAGGAAATGCAGCCTGTGGCCGACCCGTTCGAGGCCGAACAGCATGACGCCGAGGAAGCCCGCTTCGAGGAAGAACGCGGTCAGCACCTCATAGGCCATCAACGGGCCGATCACGGGGCCGGTCTTGTCGGAAAATGCCGACCAGTTGGTGCCGAACTGGTAGGACATTACGATGCCCGATACCACGCCCATGCCGAAGGCGACGGCGAAGATCTTCAGCCAGTAATTGAACAGGTTGATGAAAACTTCGCGCCCGGTCCACAACCACAGCGCTTCAAGCACCGCGAGATAGCTGGCAAGCCCGATCGAGAAAGCGGGAAACACGATGTGGAACGACATCGTGAACGCGAACTGCGCGCGAGCCAATACCACGGCATCCCAGCCTTCGAACATGACTGCCATCCGTCATCACCACCCATGGCGCAATTCCTACCACGCCAGTCGTGACGATGGTACCGACCGTCTTTGCGCCGCAAGGCCGCGCCAAATGCAGAACGACCCGGAGGGTTCATCCCGTCCGGGTCGCTGCGGGTTTCCTTGGGGGCAGAAACCCTTGTTCAAATAGGGTTGATCCGCTTCACGCGGCCAGGCTGTCGACGCCGGCTACCTTGAGCAGTTCGGCGAGCTGCTTGCGGGCATAGAACATCCGGGTCTTCACCGTGCTCTGGGGAATTCCGATGATCGCGCCGACCTCCTCCACCGACTTCTCGTGATAATAGACGAGGTTGATGATCTCGCGGTGCGCCGGCGACAGTTTCGCTACGCAGGCGCGCAGAATGGCGCTGGTGGTGCTGCGGTCGAGCGAAGCTTCAGGCGTGTCCGCGTCATCGGCGATCTCAAGCATCTCTTCCTGGTCGATGTCCTCGTGCCGGCGTTGACGCAGCGCGGTCAGCGCCTTGAAGCGGGCGATCGACAACAGCCAGGTGGAGACCTGGGAACGCCCCTCGAACTGGCTGGCGGTGCGCCAGACGTCAAGAAAGACATGGCTGGCGAGGTCCTCCGCCATGGTGGCATCCCGCACCATGCGCAGGATGAAGCGGTAAACCCGTACGTTGTGACGGGAGTAAAGAATGTGCATCGCGGTCCGGCCGCCATCGGCAATACTTGCCAGCAGCATTTCATCCGAGGTCGCCTGGGCGGCGATGATGCCTTGGCGGGCTGCGGCGTTGATGGCTACGACGTTCTGCATGACTGTCTCCCAGTGTCGCCGCTTGACGGCGTTTCGCTGGGCAAATTGATAGTCAGCGAAGGTTTCGGGACGTCTGCACGAAAAGGGGAAAATGGTTTCATGCGCAGGAGAATTGTTTCGTCGCAGCCGCCGCGACGAAACATTCAGGCAGGAAAAGCCAATAATTTGAAGGAGATAAATTTTAGGTTGCAAATCGGACCGCGGAAGGCAGCCCCGTGGAACAAATCGGACTTTTCGGAATTCCGGCCGCCAGGGCCGTCTGCCCGGCCTTTGTTACTTCTGCGCCGGACATCCCTGAAAACAGGCCTCGCGGCCGGGCTGGTCGGTGCGAAACGATTCGACGAACCCTCCCTTTCGCTGCGTGACGAAAACCGTTTTTCCGTCCGTGCCGCCGAAGGCGAGGTTTGTCGGTTCCGTCGCGCTGAGCCTGACCTCCCGCTTCAATTTTCCCTGCGGGCTCAGCACGGCGACGGTGCCTTTGAGAATTCTTGCCACCAAAATATTCCCCTCGGCGTCGGTGCGCAGGCCATCGATGCCAAAATCGTCGAACCGTTTGACAAGTTTGGGCAACAGAAGCCGCGTGCCGTCGATTCGGTACGACCAGATCTCCCGTGTATCGGACTCCCCGACATAAAGTGTCTTGCCGTCCGGACCGAGATCGATGCCATTGGTTGTGCTCATTTGCCGGTCGGCGGTCATCCTCTCGCCCACGACCTCGCCATTGGCCGATTTGGCGATTCGCCAGATCTGCCCATCGTGGTGCTTCCAATGCGGGTCGCTCGCGTAGATCGTGCCGTCCGCCGCGATCGTCATATCGTTGGGCTGATTGAAGTCCTCCGAGTGGAAATAGGTCGCTATATCCTTCCCGTCCGGACTGATCAGGAAGATATTGTGCTTCCTGTAATCGGCGACGAACATGCGTCCTTCCCGGTCGAACCGGATCGCATTTCCGATGCTCCCCTCCGGCAGGACCGCGAACAGTTCCGATTGGGAGACGCCACCCGCGACTTTTCCGATCGTGCCTGACTTGCCGAAATTGACGACGTAGAGATTTCCCTGCGCGTCGACGGCCGGCCCCTCGATACCGAATGTGTATTCGCCGGCGGGCGTGATCTGCCTGCTTTGAAATCTCGCTTCTTCGGCAAGCGCGGCCGATGCGATGATCCCCATGGCGACAAGCTCACAAAGGAGCAAGGTTACTCTGCTCGATAGGGCAACAGCTCGCATCCGTGCATTCACCGTTCAATCGAAGGCGGCGGGACGATGGATACGGCTGAAGGTCGGTCCTTCGGGTTCCTGTCCACGACAATCACGGTCATGTTGATCGGAATTGCGCCGCATTCGTGTCCCATGCGGACGCGGCAGGCTGCGGCGCTGCGGTGACGGCGAAGGCAGGGGGATCGGCAAAACGTTGCCGTGGATCCCGGCTCTCACCTGCAAATCAGGCTTTGTCGCCCGCGGGCGAGAACAGGTATCCGCCACCCCTGATGGTCCGGATCACCGCCGGTTTGGTCGGATCAATCTCGATCTTGCGGCGAATTCGCATGATTCGAAGATCGACGGCGCGGTCGAAGGCTTCGCTGTCGCGCGCATTGGCCAGTTCCAGCAGGCGCTCGCGCGACAGTACCCGCTTCGGATTCGCCGCGAAAACCTTGAGCAGTCCGAATTCCGACGCGGTTAGCGGATGCTCGTTGCCCTCGTCGTCGCGCAACGCCTGCGCCTCGAGGTCGAGCCATTTCGTCCCGAACCGCACCAGCGCCTCTTTCGCCGCTTTCGTTCCTGTGACCTCGGGCGATGTGGCCTGCGTCCGGATCGGCGCGCTGCGCCGCAGCACCGAACGGATGCGCGCCATCAATTCGCGCAGCTCGCAGGGTTTTGCGACGTAATCGTCGGCGCCGAGCTCCAGCCCGACCACGCGATCGATCGGGCTGGCGGTGGCCGTCAGCATGATGACCGGGACATTGGTGCGGCTTTTCAGATCGCGAATGATGGAAAGCCCGTCTTCCTCCGGCATATTGAGATCGAGAACCACGAGATCGGGCACCGTGACTTCAATCGCGCCGCGCAGACTCTTGCCGCCGTCGCAAAGCGTCACCGCAAAGCCGTGCATCTTGAGATAGTCGCCGACCATTTCGCGGGCGGGCGCCTCGTCGTCGACAATGATTATGTGAGGATTTTGGCTCATGTCATTATACGTCTGTCGCGGGCAATGCGATGGTGAAGGTCGACCCCTGTCCGGGCCCGGCGCTATCGGCGGTCACCTCGCCGCCATGCATGTCGATGATGCGCTTGACGATCGACAAGCCGAGGCCGGTGGAGCTTTCGCCGGCTGTTGGTTTGGCGGACAGCCGCTGGAAGCGGCCGAACAGCCGGCCGAGATCCTCGGGCGACAGACCGGCGCCTTCGTCGGTGATGCGGATCACGGTGTTGTTCTTTACGTGGCTCACCAGCACCGTAATCTTGCCGCCGACGGAGCTGTATTTGATGGCATTGCTGACGAGATTGTCGATCGCTTCCCGCATCCGGTCGGCATCGCACATCGTGACGATATTCGGCGGCGCCGAAACCGTCATGGTCTGCTGCTTGTTGGCGGCCAGCGGCTGATTGGCATCGGCGACTTCGCTGACCAGCGCCGCGATATCGACCGCTTCGCGACGAATGGTGATGTCGAAGGCGTCGGCCATGGCGTCCGAAATCAGATGGTCGACCATCAAGGTCAGACGCCTGGTGGCGTCGCGGATATGCTCGACCTGGGCGGTGACGCTTTCCTTCGAGGAGCCGGCGGCGATCAGTTCGGTGAGCATTTCGGTGCGACCGAGGATCACGCCGAGCGGATTTTTCAGGTCGTGGGCGACGGTGCCGAGGATCTCGTTCTTGAAGCCATTGGCGCGCTGCAGCCGCAGCCATTGCGCCGACAGCCTGCGGTTGGCCTGCATCAGCGCGCGGGTGCGCTGGGCGACGCGGTCCTCGAGCTGCGTGTTGGCCTCGTGCAGCTGCTGATAGAGAATGACATTGTCGAACGCGATCGAGAGCCGGCTGCCGAAAATCTCGACCAGCGACCGGTCGGTTTCCGACAGCTGGCGCTCGGCCTGCAGCAGCACCACGACTTCGCGTCCACTGCCGGTGCGAACATAGAGAACGGTGCGGTGATCGAAAAATTCGTGCTTGCGCCGCTTGAAGGCGGCTTCGACCATCGACCGCAGATCGGGGTCGAGCGATTTGGAACCGGCAGTGCCGATGAAGCGGCTGTAGCAGCCGGATCCTGCCAGCACGGAAAAATCGTTGCCGATGGCGCCGCCGTCGCGCAGCACCAGAATGCCGGCACAATCGACGTTGAGCAGGGACGCGATCTGCGTCAGTACGCCTTCGGCAAGGCGCTGCATCGATTTGAAGTCGTACAGGGTCGAGGCGGCATCGATGATGATTTCCAGCCCGCGCCGGGTCTGAACCATGCGCTCGAGCTGCTGATAGCTGCGCAATGCCGCGGTCAGCGAGGTAAACAGCTTGTCGGCTGTCAGCTCGGTCTTCGCCTTGTAGTCGTTGATGTCGTACTGGACGATCACGCGACGTTCGGGCGCCTGTCCGGGCTGGCCGGTGCGAAGGATAATGCGAACGGTCTCGTTCCTGAGTTCATTGCGGATATATTCGACGAGATCGAGGCCAGCGGCGTCGGTCTCCATGATGACGTCGAGCAGCACGGCGGCGACATCGGGGTGGGCGCGCATCAAGGCCCGCCCCTCGGCGGCCGAGTAGGCCGAGAGGATTTCGAGCGTCTGCCCGTTGAGACAGTAGTCGCTCAGCGCAAACCGGGTGCCTTCATGCACGGCGTGATCATCGTCGATGACCGCGACCTTCCATTTGCGCGTGTTCGATGTCTCCGGCGCAGTGCCGGCATCGTCGATCAGGTGGAGGACATCGTCCTGTTCGGCCATGGCGGGGTCCCGTCGCGATCTCGGTCTTCGGTTGTGAGGCCGCCTTTGGCGGCCCTCGGCATGATAATGCGAAATGTGGTGCCTTGTCCCAGTCTTGAATCCAGCATCATCCGGCCGCCTAGCTGCTGGGTGACAAGATTATAGACGATGTGAAGGCCTAGCCCGGTACCCCCCTCGTTGCGGCGCGTCGTGAAGAACGGGTCGAACGCCTGCCGTTGCACGTCCGGCGTCATTCCGGCGCCATTGTCGGCAAAAATGATCTCGACGTCGTCAGTGCCGCGGGGCTTTGCCGAGATCGTGATGGCCCCGGAGCGCCCGTCGCCAAACGCATGGTTGGCCGCATTAAGGAACAGATTGGTCAGAATCTGGCCGTATGAGCCCGGATAACCGTCGATGACGAGGCTCTCCGGTACCTCGACCGACAGGCTGATCGACGCCTTCTTGAGGGCGGGCCGCAGGCTGGCGATGATCTGGTCGGTCGCCTCGCTCAGGTTGAATTGCCGGCGTTCGGCATGTGAGCGGTCGACCGCGACTTGCTTGAAGGACTGAATAAGCTCGCCGGCGCGATGCAGATTTCCCACCAATTGCTGGGCCGCGTCGCGCGAGGTTCGGACGAATTCCTCGAGTTGGGATCGCCGCAGGCCCGCTTCGGACTTCAATTCGGCCTCGAACATCTCGGTACGGCGCGCGAAACTGGAGGCGACCGTCAGGCTGATGCCGATCGGATTGTTGACCTCGTGGGCGACGCCCGCAACCAGGCCGCCGAGCGCGGCCAGTCGCTCGGCATCGATCAGATTTTGCTGGGCGGCATTCAGTTCAAGCAGCGCGTTCTCGGCCTCCTCCTTGGATGCGCGCAACTCGTCTTCGGTCTTTCGCTTGGCGATGGCGTTTTCGCGGAATACCTCCACCGCGCGCGCCATCGCGCCGACCTCGTCCTTGGCGCCCGTTCCCTGTACGCGCCGGTTGTAGTCACCCGAGGTGATCGCCTGCATCGCGGCCATGATCTGCTGCAGCGGCAGCCGGATCGAGAGCGCGATCAGGACACCCGCGGTGATGATGATGCCGAGAAAGATCACCGCGATAGACAACACCTTCCGGGATATGTCGGCCAGCGTCTGGTCGAACGTCTCCTGCGCCTTTTGCTCGCGCTGCCGCATCTTGACCGACAATTGGTCGATGGCGCTTGAGGCTTCCGCCTGGCTGGCGTCGATCGTGTTGCGCAACAATTCGGTCCGGCTGGCGAGTTGCGCCGACAATTTCACAAGGCCGTCCCGCAGCGCCGCCGTTCGCGCATTCAATCGCTGCAGCGCCATCCGCTGCAGATCGTTGTCGGCGAGGTCGATCATTACCGGGATGGTCTTTTCGATCGTCTCGGTATTGCGCCGGGCTTCCTCGGCTGAAGCGCTCGCCAGCGACAGGTAATAGGCGTTTGCGGCGACCAGCATCGCGGTGAAAGCCTCGCGGGATTTTCCGAGCGACGGCCAGATCAGGGCGTCGCGGTGCCCGGTTGCGCCCTCGATGATCGAGTAGAGCCCGGCCATGTCCCTGGCGGGGGTCAGGACCTCGTCCTCATAGGTTTTCGCAATGGTCGCCTGGACGCCGCGCAATTCGCTGAAGCCGTTGAGGAAGCGTTCGGTGACGTGCTCAAGCTGCTGCACTGATCCGGACAGCATCGGGTCGGTCGCGGCGCGCGTGGTCAGGGTTCCGAGAACGACTTCGCGCAGATGCGATATCTCGGCGAACAATTCCGGGCTCGGCTGATTGATGTAGCGGTGAATCAGGTTCTGCAGGTGGCCGGTCTCGCTTTCCAGCCGCGCGAGGATCTTGTCGGACTCCCGTACGTGCCGCACGTCATCCCAGGCCGAACCAAGCACCTGGACGCCGTTCCATATCAAGGCGACGAGGACGACGACGACCGCCGAGTTCAGCGCCGCAATCGACAGGATGCGCCAGCGGATGGGCACCGCGCGGACGAGAGCGACGATGCGCGAATGACCCCGCGCGACAAGGCTGGTCGGTCCTTCGGCAGCGTCGTCGTATT
Organism: uncultured Alphaproteobacteria bacterium; assembly: GCA_963742085.1. Lineage (GTDB taxonomy): Bacteria > Pseudomonadota > Alphaproteobacteria > Rhizobiales > Xanthobacteraceae > Bradyrhizobium. The sequence continues at coordinate 282,563 of CAVUKM010000017.1, forward strand.
GGCGGTTTCCCAGGGCCAATTCAGTTCACCTTGCGAATTCGTTCGATCAACTGGGCGGCCGCAGGATCGCGTCGGGCTCTTGCATAGATTGGTGCCATCGCCGCTTCGAAGGGCTTCCGGTCGAAATCGGTCACGATCGTTACGCCCGCGGCTTCGGCCCGTCGGCGCGATTGCTCCTCAAGGTCCTTCCACCTCTCGCGCATGAAGTGGCTTGACTGGAGAGCGGCCTCGCGAAATATCGTCTGGTCCTCAGGCGACAGGCTGTCCCAGGCTTTCCGCGACATCACCAGCACCTCCGGGCTCATCGTGTGTTCGGTGAGCGTGTAATAGCCGGCATATTTGTAGTGGTCGGTGGTGATATAGGACGGCCAGTTGTTTTCCGCGCCGTCGATCAGCTTCGTCGCAAGTCCGGTGCGAACCTGGCCGTAGGGCAGTTCGACCGGTTCCGCACCGAGCGCCCTGATCATGTTGGACATCAATTCCGATTGCTGCACACGAAGCCGCAAACCTTTGATGTCGGCAATCGAGCGGATCGGTCTGACGCTGTTGTAGACCGACCGGGCGCCGGAATCGTAGAACGCCAGGCCGACAAATCCAAAGGGCTCGAAGCTGCCCAGGATTTCGTTGCCGATCGGCCCATCCAGCACCTTTTGCAAATGCTCGATGGAGCGGAACAGAAACGGCATCGCCAGTACATTCGTCGCCGGCACGAAGCTCCCGATCAGCGCCACGTTGGTGCGATTGAGATCGATGGCGCCGACGCGGGTTTGCTCGATCGTCTCCTTTTCCTCGCCAAGCTGGCGCGAATGAAAGACGCGGATCTGCAGTCGGCCGCCGCTCTTTTCCTCGATCAGGCTGCCCATGTAGCGGAGCGCCTGTACGGTCGGATAATCCTCGCTCTGGGTATCGGCGGCGCGAAATTCTCGCGCCAAGGCGCTCGTCGTGACCGCCGTCAGAAACAGCGCAACGACGATGGCCACGGCCCGCGAAAGTTCGGCGCGGCTGTACACTGGCAACAAATCCCCCTGGGAAGGTGTCGATGGCCGGAAAGAAAGGTTCAAAGCTATTTAGCAGAGGCTTATTGCGGCGAAAAATCCGCGCGAACCGTCCCTCGCGCGCCTGTCGTGGTCTCGATCCAATGACGCCGACAGGCGGTGGCCCGGAGCTGCTAAATGACTGCCTATGAATTAGGCAGTCACATCCCTTTGTATGCAATGAGATTTTGCCGGATTCACGGCCGCCATCTCCAATATCGGGAATTGAATCAGGGGTTTAGCCCCTGGGTAAAGGCCCGTTAAGATCTGGCACGAACCTTGCGACGTTTCTCCAGGAGCCGATTTCCTCGTGCGTTGGAGCCTCCGATGAAGCGCCGCGATTTTCTCAAATCCGTCTCCGGCATCGCCGCTGGCGCGGTGGTGCCGGCGCCGGCGATCTGGTCCTCCGCCAGGGCCGATGGCCGCTCGGAGACCCTGCTGGTCGTTACCGAAGGTGGGCCCAATAATCTCGATATCCATGGCGTGGGCACTAACCGTCCGGGCTACGAGACGTCGTGGAATTGCTACGACCGCCTCATTACCCATGAAACCAGGACGCTGCCCGACGGCACGCTGTCTTACGACCGTGACAAGTTCAAACCGGAACTCGCCGAAGACATGAACATCGGCGACATGTCGGTCACCTTCAAACTGAAGAAGAACGCGAAGTTTCACGACGGCGCGCCAGTCACCGCCAGGGATGTCAAATGGTCGCTTGATCGCGCGGTGACGGTCGGCGGCTTCCCCACCGTGCAGATGAAGGCCGGTTCGCTGGTCGACAAGGAGCAGTTCGTCCTCGTTGACGACAGCACCGTCCGTATCGATTTCGCCAAGAAAGACCGGCTGACGATCCCCGATCTCGCCGTGATCGTGCCCAGCATCTACAATTCCGAGCTCTTGAAGAAGAAGGCGACGGAAAAAGATCCGTGGGCACTTGATTACACCAAGAGCAACACCGCCGGCAGCGGCGCCTACAGGGTGACGAGCTGGAAGCCGGGCGTCGAGGTGGTCTATGAGCGCCACGACGACTGGGTGGGCGGCAAGTTGCCCCAGCTGAAGAAAGTCATCTGGCGCACCGTTCCCTCGCAGGGCAATCGCCGGGCCTTGATGGAACGCGGCGATGCCGACATCTCCTTCGATCTCTCGAGCAAGGACACCTCGGAGATGAAGAAGGAGGGCAAGCTCGTCATTGTCTCCCACCCGATCGGCAACGGCATGTACTCGGTCGACCTCAACGTGAGGAATCCGCCGTTCGACAACGCAAAGGTTCGCCAGGCGGTGGCTTATGCCTTGCCCTACCAGAAGATCATGGATGCGGCGATGTTCGGCCTCGCCAATCCGTTGTTTGGCGGTCCGTCGAACAACGTCACCGATATCGCCTGGCCGGCAAAGTCCGGCTACGTCAACGACATGGCCAGGGCCAAGGCGCTGATGGCGGAGAGTGGCGTATCGGAGATCGACACCACCGTCTCCTATGATCTCGGCGCCGGCGATATATGCGAGCCGATTGCCGTGCTGGTGCAGGAAAGCCTGGCCCAGATCGGCATCAAGACCGCGATCAACAAGGTGCCGGGCGCCAACTGGCGCAGCGAGATGGCCAAGAAGTCGATGCCGCTGATGGTCAACTTCTTCTCCGGCTGGCTGGACTATCCCGAGTACTTCTTCTTCTGGTGCTATTCCGGCCAGAACGCCATCTTCAACACGCCAAGCTATGTGAACGCCGACATGGACGTCTTGATCGACGGCGCGCGCGCGGCTGCCGCCATCGGTGACAAGGAGAAATATGCCAGGGACGTCGAGGGCTTCATTTCCAAAGCCTACAACGAAGTGCCGCGGATTCCGTTGTTTCAGCCTTTCCTGAACGTGGCCACGCAGAAGAACATCTCAGGCTACGTCTACTGGTTCCATCGGCAACTCGACTACCGCTCAATCGTCAAGGCGTGAGGCGAAGCGCAAGCCGCAGGGCCGCGCGCCCGCCACATATTCCCAATCTCTCGACGCGGCTTCCGAAAATTCTGGAGCTAGAAGACCATGGTGACGATCCTGAAACGGTTGGTAACCGTCATCCCGACCCTGATCGGTGTCGTGATCGTCACCTTTCTGCTCACCCGCGTTTTGCCGGGTGACCCTGCAGTTTATTTCGCTGGACCTGCCGCCACCCCGCAATCGATTGCCGAAATCCGAAAGTCGCTTGGGCTCGACCGGCCGCTGCCCGACCAGTTCGCCCGCTATGTCAATGATCTCGCCCACGGCAATTTCGGCAATTCGCTCTCCACCGGCCGTCCGGTGGCGACCGAAATCTCGAGCCGCCTGCCGGCGTCGGCCGAACTTACGCTGTCCGGATTGTTCCTCGCCATCGTTATCGCGGTGCCGCTCGGCATCTTCGCCGCGGTCAAGCAGGGCTCCCTGATCGATCATCTATGCCGGATCATCGCCACCGCCGGCGTTTCGCTTCCGGTATTTTTCACCGGGCTGCTGCTGGTCTACGTATTCTATTTCAGGCTTGGCTGGTCGCCCGCGCCGATCGGCCGGCTTGATGCCTTCGCCACCGCGCCTCCTGATATCACCGGTTTCTATCTGATCGACAGCCTGATCACCGGCAACATCGAGACCTTCCGCGCCTCGCTCAGCCAGTTGATTCTGCCGGCGGTGACGCTGGCGGTCTTCTCGCTGGCGCCGATCACGCGCATGACCCGCGCCTCGATGCTGGCGGTGCTTTCGTCCGAGTTCATACGAACCGCGCGCGCCAGCGGGCTCGACGGCCGCACCGTGATCCTGACCTATGCGTTTCGCAATGCGATGCTGCCGGTGGTGACGACGTTGGGCATGGTGTTCTCGTTCCTGCTCGGTGCCAACGTGCTGGTGGAAAAAGTGTTCGCCTGGCCGGGCATCGGCTCCTACGCGGTGGAAGCGCTGCTGCAATCGGATTTCGCGCCGGTGCAGGGTTTCGTGCTGACGATGGCGGTATTGTATGTGGCGCTCAACCTCATGATCGACATGCTCTACGGCGTGATCGATCCGCGCGTGAGGCTCGAGGCATGACCGAAGCCAGTCTGGCGGCGACACCGGTAGCCGAGACGCAACCGAAGCCCCCCACCAACTCCATTTTCCGCCACGCCCTGTATGTGGTGGCGGACAATCCGGTGACCGGGTTGTCCTTCGCCCTGTTCATCCTGATCGCGCTTTGCGCCTTGTTCGGTCCCTACATCGTGCCTTACGATCCGCTCGCCAGCGATACGTCGGCGACGCTGCAGCCGCCATCGCTGCACCACTGGTTCGGCACCGATCTGTTGGGCCGCGATATTTTCAGCCGCGTGCTGGCCGCGACCCGCCTCGACTTCACGATCGCCATTGCCTCGGTGGCGCTGGTGCTCGTGATGGGCGGGCTCGCCGGAATAGCCGCGGGCTTCTTCGGCGGCTGGACCGACCGCATCGTCGGGCGCATCTCCGATACCATCATGGCGTTTCCGTTGTTCGTGCTGGCGATGGGCATCGTCGCCGCGCTCGGCAACACCGTGACCAACATCGTGATCGCCACCGCGATCATCAATTTTCCGCTCTACGTCCGTGTCGCGCGCGCCGAAGCCAATGTGCGGCGCGAGGCCGGCTTCGTGCAGGCGGCGCGATTGTCGGGCAATGGCGATTTGCGGATCTTGCTGGTGCATATTCTGCCGAACATCATGCCGATCATGATGGTGCAGATCTCGTTGACCATGGGTTACGCCATCCTGAATGCGGCCGGCCTGTCCTTCATCGGTCTCGGCGTCAAGCCACCGACGCCGGAGTGGGGCATCATGGTCGCAGAAGGCGCGACCAATATTATTTCCGGCGAATGGTGGGTGGCATTCTTCCCCGGCGGGGCGCTGATGATCGCGGTGTTCTGCTTCAACCTGCTTGGCGACGGCTTGCGCGATCTGGTCGATCCGCAGCGGAGGACATGAGGTAATGGCAAAGAGATTTGGTCGCAGTCTTCACCCCGCCACGCTTGCGGGGGCGAGGGGGCACAGTTCGTTGGTGGAGATAGCATGACCGCGCCGCCGCTGCTCGACGTCAGCGATCTCACCGTTGAATTCGCCACCCGGCGCGGCGTCGTCAAGGCGGTGCAGCACGTCAATATCGTCCTGGCAAAGGGCGAGACGCTGGGCATTGTCGGCGAATCCGGTTCCGGCAAGTCAGTGACGTCCTACGCGGTGATGCGGATCCTCGATCGCGCCGGCAAGATCGCCGCGGGCTCGGTGATGTTTTCCGGAATCGATGTCAAGGCAGCGACCGAGGACCAGATGCGCGATCTGCGCGGCCGCGAAATGTCGATGATTTTCCAGAGCCCGCGCCTGGCGCTCAATCCGATCCGCAAGATCGGCCACCAGATCGAGGATGTGCTGTTGCAGCACGTCCAGGTCGATCGGGCCCAGGTGACCGACCGGGCGATCGCGGCGCTGGAGCAGGTCAAGATCGCGCGTCCCCGCGAGCGCTATCATGCCTTTCCGTTCGAGCTGTCGGGCGGAATGTGCCAGCGGGTGGTGATCGCGCTGGCGCTGGCCTGCAATCCGCAGCTTCTGATCGCCGACGAGCCGACCACCGGTCTCGATGTCACGACGCAGAAGGCGGTGATGGACCTCGTCGTCGAGCTGACCAGGCGGCGGAGCATGTCGACGATCCTGATCACGCATGATCTCGGCCTGGCCGCGGCCTATTGCGATCGCGTCGTGGTGATGGAGAAGGGGCGCGTGGTCGAGACCGCGCTTTCCGCCAACATCTTCGCCAGGCCCGAGCACCCCTATACGAGGAAGTTGATGCGCGCGACGCCCAGGCTCGGCGTCTCCTTGCGCGACTTGCTGCCGGAGGAGGAGGCGGCGGCTGGTGTTTCGGGTGAGGGGAGCTCTCCATCAGTCACGGCCGCCGAGGCGGCCGCTCTTCCTGAAGCATCCGAGAAGAAGCCACTTCTCCTGATCGAAAAACTCGTGAAGGAGTATCCGCGTCAGGGCGCCACCGCGACGCTGGCCAAGTTGTTTGCGCGCAAGCCGCCGCCCGAGCCTGAGATGTTCCGTGCGGTCGACGGCATCAGTTTTGCCGTGGGACATGGCGAGAGCGTCGGCCTCGTCGGCGAATCCGGCTGCGGCAAATCCACCACCTCGATGATGGTGATGCGGCTGTTGGACCAGACCTCGGGCCGCATCATGTTCGACGGCGACGAGATCGGCACCATTTTGCCCAATGCCTTCGCGCGGCTGCCGCTGCGCAAGAGCATCCAGATGGTGTTTCAGGATCCGACTGACAGCCTCAATCCGCGCTTTACCGCCGCGCGCGCCATTGCTGATCCGATCATGCAGCTCGGTGGCATCAGGGGGCGCGATGCGTTGCGCGCCCGCTGCGAGGAACTGGCCGGTCTGGTCGGCCTGCCGTCCAATCTGCTTGATCGGTTCCCGCATCAATTATCGGGCGGACAAAAGGCCCGTGTCGGTATCGCGCGCGCCATCGCGTTGCATCCGAAGCTCGTGATTCTCGACGAGCCGACGGCGGCGCTCGACGTCTCGGTGCAAGCGGTGGTGCTGAATTTGCTGCAGGATCTCAAGCAATCGATGGGGATGAGCTATTTGTTCGTATCGCACGATTTGAATGTAGTGCGCCTATTGTGCGATCGTGTCATTGTGATGCGAGCGGGACGAATCGTCGAGCAAGGTCCTTCCGAACGGGTCTTGGGCGACCCGCAGGATGCCTATACAAGGGAGCTGCTGACGGCGATTCCCCATCCGCCGTCGCCGGTGCACTGATCCTACCCAGCGATGGAAGAACAATGGCTGCTGATCCGCTTGATGAATATATCGATGCCGTCTCGAAAGCCCTGGGACTCCCGGTCGAGGATGCCTGGAGGCCGGCGGTGCGGGCCAATCTCGAGGTGTCGCTGAGGCTGGCACGGCTGGTGGATGAGTTTGCGCTGTCTGACGAAGCCGAGCCCGCCTGTGTCTTTACAGCCTGATATCGCCTTGACCCCGGACCGCGACAGGCTTTCGGCCTCGGAAACCGCGCAAGCGGTGAAGAGCCGAAAGCTGTCGGCCCTCGGCGTGGCCGAGGCGGCACTGTCGCGGATCGCAAGATACGATTCCGTCCTGAATTCGTTCACTGACGTCACCGCCGATCGCGCCCGGGCCAGGGCGCGCGCGCTCGATGCCGCGATCGCTGCCGGGAAGGATGTCGGTCCGCTCGCAGGCGTGCCGTTCGCGGTGAAGAACCTGTTCGACGTGCAGGGTCTGCCGACCCGCGCCGGATCAAAGATCAACCGCGATCTTCCGCCTGCGCCGCGCGATGCCACGCTGATCGAGCGGCTGGAGGCGGCGGGCGCGGTGTTGGTCGGCGCGCTCAATATGGGCGAATACGCCTACGACTTCACCGGCGAGAATATTCATGACGGACCGTCGCGCAATCCGCATGACGTGACGCGAATGACCGGCGGCTCGTCCGGCGGTTCCGGCAGCGCGGTCGGCGGCGGCCTGGTGCCGCTGGCGCTGGGGTCGGATACCAACGGCTCGATCCGGGTGCCGTCGTCATTCTGCGGAATTTTCGGGCTGAAGCCGACTTACGGCCGCCTGTCCCGTGCGAGATCGTTTCCGTTCGTCTCAAGCTTCGATCATCTCGGCCCGTTCGCGCGCAGCGTCGGCGATCTCGCGCTGGCCTATGATGCGATGCAAGGACCTGACCCGGACGATGCCGTGTGCACGACGCGGCCGGCCGAGCCGGTTTCGCCGTTGCTGGCGCAGGAGATCGGCGACCTCCGGATTGCCGTGGCCGGCGGATATTTCCAGAAGAATGTCTTTCCGGAAGCTGCCGAAGCCGTCGGGCGCATCGCCAGGGCGCTCGGCGTGACGCGAACGATCGAAATTCCCGAAGCCGCGCGCGCCCGTGCCGCGGCCTATGTCATCTCCACCTGCGAGGGCGCGTCGTTGCATCTTGATCGCCTGCGCAAGCGGCCAAACGATTTCGATCCGGCGGTGCGCGACCGTCTGCTCGCGGGGGCGATGATTCCGGCACCCCTGGTCGATCGCGCGCAAAAATTCCGCCGCTGGTACCGCACCCAGGTGCTGGAGCTTTTCAAGTCGGTGGACGTCATCATTGCGCCGGCGACGCCGTGTGTCGCGCCGAAGCTCGGACAGACGACCTTCGTGCTCGACGGCGTCGAGTTGCCGGTGCGTGCCAATATCGGCATTCATACCCAGCCGATTTCCTTCATCGGACTTCCGGTGGTCGCGGTGCCCGTTCCGCTCGAGCCGATGCCGATCGGCGTGCAGATCATCGCCGCGCCCTGGCGGGAAGACATGGCGCTGCGGGTGGCGAGCGCGCTCGAGCGCGCCGGCGCGGTGTCCGCGCCCCGGCCGAGGGGAATTTAGCCATGCAGGTCGATCTTCCCGACGTACTCGCCGAGGTGACCGAGCAATTCGCCCGCTATGAAAGGGCGCTGGTGACGAACGACGTCGCCGTCCTCGACGAACTGTTCCGGGCCGATTCCCGCACCCTGCGCTACGGCATCGGGGAAAATCTCTACGGCTATGATGCCATCATGGCGTTTCGTGCGGCGCGCTCGCCGGCAGGCCTGATGCGCCGGACCGCAAGGACCGTGATCACGACCTATGGCCGAGACGCTGCCGTGGCATCGACGCTGTTTTATCGCGACTCCGCGCCCGGCAAAGTGGGGCGGCAGATGCAGACATGGGTGCGATTTCCGGAAGGGTGGAAAATCGTCGCCGCGCATGTCAGCATTATCGACGAACCCGGCGATAGAAAAACGGAACAAACGACATGAGTCTTGACGATCTTCCGACCGGCGCTTCCCTGCGTGCCGACCAGGCGGCAAACACGCCGGTTCGCCGCATCGACCGCCCCGCGCGTTATCCCGACAAGATCACGCGCGCCGAGGAGTTGCGGCTGCAACTGGCGGACGAAATCGTGCGTGGCGTGCTGCCGCCGGGAGCAGCCCTTGACGAAACCGACATTGCACGACGTTTCAACGTGTCGCGCACGCCGGTGCGCGAAGCGCTGCGCCAGCTTGTTGCCTCAGGCTTGGTGGAGGCGCGGGCGCATCGTGGCGCGGTGGTGGCGCAGCCCTCGATCGAGCGTCTGACCGGGATGTTCGAGGCCATGGCGGAACTGGAAGCGTTATGCGCCGGCCTTGCCGCGGAACGCATGACGCCCGCGCAACGGCATGGGCTGGAAGCGGTTCACGAGGAATTGCGGGTGCTGAGCCATGCCGGTAATCCCGACCGGTTTCACGAGGTCAATGAACGCTTTCACAACGCGATCTATGCCGGCTCCCAGAACGATTATATTGCCGAGATAACGCTGGCGACGCGGGTGCGGGTGCAGCCGTTCCGTCGCGCGCAGTTCCGCAATCTCGGGCGGCTGGCGAAATCGCACGCCGAGCACGACCGTGTGGTGGTGGCGATCCTGCGCGGCGACAAGACCGGCGCGGCCGCGGCGATGCGCGCGCACATCGAACTGGTGCGCGACGAATATGAGATCTACGCGGTTTCGGTGTAGCTCAAGCGCGCGAGGCCAGTGACGTTAAGCCGTCATTGCGAGGAGCGAAGCGACGAAGCAATCCAGCTTTGTTGTTGCCATGGATTGCTTCGCGGAGCCTGTCATCGGGCGCGCAGTCGCGCGACCCGTTGGCTCGCAATGACGTCCTCACCCCGCCGCGGCTCCCGTTACAAAGGCGCGCCAGCCGCCGAACGCGGAAATCTCGCGCGCGCCGTCGACATCGGCGGATTCGACGATGAAACCCTTGACGCCGCGGCCGTCGGCGAGGCGCACGGTGCCGATCGACAGCGGCGGCGGAACCGCGGCGACGAATTTTCCGAATGACGCGGCCGGCAGCGCCCAGATCTCGAGCTCGATCGAGGTGCCGGTTCCCGCTTCCACCCGCAGCATGCCGGGCTTCGGCGGCGTGGTGTCCAGCGCATAAAGCCTGTAGTCGGGAGCGGTCACGGTGGCCTCCAGCAACCGTCCGCCCAGCGTCTTCAATTCGCCGTTGAGCACCATCCCCGAAAGATGCGCGCCGACCACCGCGATCGCGATTTCATCTCCGCCAAGGCTCGCGGACAGGTTCGCGAGCGGCGGTTGTGGCACGCGTCGGGCGCCGAGCGTCAGTTTCGTGTCGGCCTGAAAGACCCGGCCGATGCTGGCCAGCCGCGCGTCCTGGCCGGCCGGCGCCAGCAGCGTGATCCCGAACGGAATTTCGTCGGGCCTGATCGCCGCCGGCAATGCGAGGCCGCAGAGATCGAGCAGGTTGACGAAATTGGTGTAGGTCCCGAGCCTGGAGTTGAGTTCGATCGGATTGGCGAGCACCTGCGCCGTCGAATAGACGGTCGGCGCCGTCGGCAGCACCAGCGCGTCGATACTCGCAAACGCACGTTCGGCGATGCGGCGCAGCGCCTGCAGCCGGTACAGCGCCGCGAAGGTGTCGGCGGCGGTAAGCCGCGCTCCGCCAGCTGTGATCTCACGCGTGACCGGATGGATCGCGTCCGGTGACGACGCCAGCAGATTGCGGATGACCAGATAGCGCTCTGCTACCCACGGCCCCTCGTAGAGCAGCCGCGCGGTTTCATAGAACGGCTCGAGATCAAACCCCACAAGCGTGGCGCCAAGCGCGGTCCAGCGCTTGAGCGCCGCGCCGTAGGCCGCTTCCGATGTCTTGTCGCCGAAAAAGATCAACTGGCCGTCACGCGGCACCCCTAATCTCAGATTGGCGGGAAAGGCGCCGACCCCCGCGAGTTCCCGGTTGCGCGAGAAAGGATCGGCGCCATCGGGGCCGGCCATCGCTCTCAGCGCCGTCATGGCATCGTCGACGGTGAGTGTGAACGTCGACACGCAATCGAGTGTCCGGCACGCCGGCACCACGCCGGCGGTGGAAACAAGACCAAGGCTCGGCTTCAGCCCGACGATATTGTTGAGCATGGCCGGCACCCGGCCGCTTCCCGCGGTATCGGTGCCAAGTGACAGCGGCACCAGTCCGGCCGACACGGCTACCGCCGAGCCTGAACTCGAGCCGCCTGGAATCAGATCACCGCGCATCGGATTATTGGGAATGCCATAGGGCGAGCGCACGCCGACGAGGCCGGTGGCGAACTGATCGAGGTTGGTCTTGCCGATCACGATGGCGCCGGCGGCGCGCAACCGCGCGACCGAGGTCGCGTCGAGCGAGGGCATGTAGGCGTAAGCCGGGCAGGCGGCCGTGGTGGGCAATCCGGCAACGTCGATATTGTCCTTCACCGCGACGGGAATGCCATACAGCGGAAGCCGCGCAGCGTCCTTCGCGGTCAGGGCTTCCGCTTCTGCCAGCGCATCCAGCTCCTCGCGCAGGCTGATGAAGATGGCTGGATCGTTATGCTCGCGAATCCGCTGGAAACTTCGCGCGACGGTTTGCGCAGGCGACAGGTGGCCAGCGCGATGCGCAGCGACAATCGCGGCGACGGTTTCGGTCACGCGCAGCCCCGACCGCAGATGAATTCGCTCGGCAGGCGGGGCCAGCGCGTCGTTGGAATCCTGAACAGGGAGGCTGGGTTCGCCATGACTGACTGCACTCCGGGGAGGCGGAAATCCTTGCGTTTTCGAAGCAAGCGGTGTGCCATTGTGTACATCGCTGTGGCGGTGTCCAAGTTTGAAATTCAAGCAATTCTATCAAATGCTTGGGGGGCTTTCACGGCGGCAATTGTGGCGCGCAGTGAAATCTCGTCAACGGGCTTTGCCTAATTTATGAGCATGGCGGTGGGCTTGGTCAGCGCGCCACCTTGCTGCTGCCTTGTGTAATCAGCCGCGCGGCGCGCTGGTCGCGGGCGTGGATCCAAAGCCAGCTGATGGCGACGCTGAGCCGGTTGCGCAGACCGATCAAGAAATAGATGTGCGCAATGCCCCATATCCACCACGCGATCGTGCCGCGCAGCTTGATCGCGCCGAAATCGATCACCGCCTTGCGCTTGCCGATCTGCGCGAGGCTGCCGGCGTGGCGGTAACGGAAGGGCGCCAAGGTTTCGCCGCGCAGGCGCGCTCTTATCGCTGCGGCGACATAGCGCCCCTGCTGCTTGGCCGCGGGCGCAATGCCCGGGACCGGTTTTCCGTCGGGGCCTGCGATGACAACCGTGTCGCCGATCGCGAATATGTCGGGATGGCCGGGCACGGTGAGGTCGGGCAGAACCTGCAATCGTCCGGCGCGGTCGGCCGGAGCACCGAGCCATTCGGCAGCAGGCGAGGCCCGCACGCCGGCGGCCCAGATCAACGTCCTGGCTTGCAGGCGGTGGCCGCCATACACGACGCCGTCGGCCGAGCATTCGGTGACGGCCTGTCCCAGGATCACTTCGACGCCGAGGCCTTCGAGCGAGGTTTGCGCGTAGGCCGAGAGATCGTCGGGAAAGCCCGCCAACACGCGGGGGCCGGCCTCGATCAGAACGACGCGCGCCTTTTGGGTGTCGATGTTGCGGAAGTCGGGCGGCAGCGTGTCGCGTGCCAGTTCGGCAATGGTGCCCGCGAGTTCGACGCCGGTCGGGCCGGCGCCGACAATTACGAAGGTCAAGAGCGCCGCGCGCCGCTGCGGATCGCTCTCGCGCTCGGCACGCTCGAAGGCGACGAGAATACGGCGCCGGAGCGTGGTGGCGTCCTCCAGCGTCTTCAGGCCGGGGGCGAAGGGCTCCCATTCGTCATGGCCGAAATAGGCGTGGCGCACGCCGGTGGCGAGAACCAGCGTGTCATAGGGAAGTTCGTCGCCGTCGTCGAGCAGCACGCGCTTGCTCTGCGCGTCCACGCCGCTCACCGTGGCGAACAAGGTCGTTACCTCAGGACGTCCACGCAGGAGATAGCGAATCGGCCAGGCAATTTCCGACGTCGCCAGCGAGGCGGTCGCGACCTGATATAGCAGCGGCTGGAACAAATGATGGTTGCGGCGGTCGACCAGCGCGATCGCGACTGGCGCGCCTCTGAGCCGATGCGCACATTCCAATCCGCCGAAGCCGGCACCGACGATCACCACGCGATGGGGTCTTGTCAGCCGCGTCTGTTCGATCGTCATGGGCGGCGGCCTCCAGGTTCGGAAATTCTCCGTACGCCTGAAAACCTAGGCGCTTAAGCTTTTCGGTCCAAGCCCGCTTTGCCAATCGGGTGATAGAGAAGGCGCATCGTCAGCGTCGGTCTTGCCGCATTGTGGGACGCACAGAAAGCTCCGATGTGTTGAATATCCATGATTTTTGGCGGCGTGGAGCTTCCCGGGAATCCTCTCCACACCTCAGCAGCCAACACGAGCATCAATGATTTCCGGAGGCTGCAATCCGGCATCCACCGCAGTCGCCAATCCCGCTACTGGAACTATAATTCTTGCCATTCGCGGCAGATGCGAATTATGGTGCAGCCCGACACGCATTGAGCCGAAGGTTCTAAGTGGGAGCCGGCGGTTCGTGCTTGCCGCCGACCTGCCATTTCGCGCACAAAACAGGGCATCTAACAGCCGGGCGCTTCTTGAAATGGCGCGGGTCGATTGACTGGCGAGATAATAGTTGAGGAGGGAACCGGAAATGAGAACGGCATTCTGGCTTGCGGGCGCCACGGCACTCGCCCTGGCAAACCCCGCCGTCGCGGCGGATACGATCAAGATCGGATTTGTCTCCACGTTCAGCGGCCCGACCGCCGTCATCGGCAACGACATGCGCAACGCGTTCGAGCTTGCGCTCGATCATCTCGGCCGCAAGATGGGCGGCAAACCGGTAGAGGTGATCTACGAGGACGATCAGCAGAAGCCCGATGTCGGCAAGCAGAAGACCGAGAAGCTGGTGCAGTCCGACAAGGTGGACTTCATCGCCGGCTATATCTGGTCGAACGTGCTTTTGGCTTCGCTCAAGACCGCGGTCGATTCGCAGACTTTCCTGATCAGCGCCAACGCCGGACCGTCGCAACTCGCCGGCGAGCTGTGTTCGCCTTACGTGTTCTCGACCTCCTGGCAAAACGACCAGACGCCGGCCGCAATGGGCCTTTACATGAATCAAAGGGGCGTCAAGTCGGTGTTCCTGATCGGCCCCAACTACGCCGCGGGCAAGGACATGCTTGCCGGCGTGAAGAGTACGTTCAAGGGCGCGGTGCTGGGTGAGGAATACACGGTTTGGCCGAGCCAGCTCGACTTCTCGGCTGAACTCACCAAGGCGCGCAACTCGAAGGCGGAATTGATCTTCGTGTTCTATCCGGGGGCTGCCGGCGTGCAGTTCCTCAATCAATATGTGCAGGCGGGCATCAAGCAGCAGATCCCGCTTTATACCGCCTTCACGATCGATGAGCTTTCCCTGCCGCTGCAGAAGGACAACGCAATCGGCGTTCCCGGCGCGCAGGAATGGGTGAATGATCTTCCGAACGAGCAGAACAGGAAGTTCGTCGAGGATTACCGCAAGAAGTATCCCGGGCTGCGCCCGACCTATTACGGCGCGCAGGCCTATGATGCCGCGCAGTTGATCAACAGCGCCGTGGTGGCGGTCAAGGGCGACACCGGCAAGAAGGACGCGATGAAGGCGGAGATGGAGAAGGCGAATTTCAAGTCGCTGCGCGGTCCCTACAAGTACGGCAACAACCACATCCCGATCCAGAATTTCTATCTGCAGGACGTGGTGAAGGACGCCGACGGCTCTCTCTCGCTCAAGACCGTTGCCACCATCGTCAAGGACGACCAGGATCGCTTCCACGACAAATGCCCGATGAAGTGATCACGGATCCGGTTCAACACACGGCGGTGGCGCTCGCGCCGCCGCTTTTTCCTGTCGGCACATGTTTTGCAGCGCGGTGATCTCAGTCTGCGGCTTCGTCCTTCGAGAGACATTGCAGCGCGATGCTCCTCCAATCGATGTCCGCCGATGATACGCCTCAACCGGAAAATGACCTGAAGTGCCCATGCTGCTTGTCGTCGAACAATTCCTGAACGGGCTGCAGTTCGGCCTGCTGCTGTTTCTGCTGGCCGCGGGATTGACGCTCGTTTTCGGCATCATGGATCTTGTCAATCTGGCCCATGGCTCGCTGTACATGATGGGTGCCTATTTCGCGGCGACCTTCGTGGCCTGGACCGGGAATTTTATCCTCGGGGTGCTGCTGGCGCTTGGCGCGACGCTTTTGCTCGGCATCCTCCTGGAACTGGTGGCGCTGCGGCACCTCTACGGCCGCGACCATCTCGACCACGTGCTGGCGACGTTCGGGCTGATCCTGTTTTTCAACGACGCGGTGCGGTTGATCTGGGGTCCGGCGGGTCTGGCGCTGCCGCTGCCCGCCTGGCTCACCGTGCCGATCCAGATCGTGCCCGGCGTATTCTATCCCGCGTACCGGCTCGCGATTATCGCGGTCGCGCTCGCGGTCGCCCTGATGCTTTATATCGTCGTGATGCGGACCCGCATCGGCATGCTGATCCGTGCCGGCGCTTCCAACCGGGAAATGATCGGGGCGCTGGGCATCAACATCAAGCTGCTCTACACGCTGGTATTCGGACTGGGGGCCGCGCTTGCCGGTCTCGCCGGGCTGATGCAGGCGCCGATCCTGACGGTTCAGATCGGAATGGGTGAGAACATCCTGATCCTCGCCTTCGTCATTATCGTGATCGGCGGGATAGGTTCGATCCGCGGCGCCTTCGTGGCCGCGATCCTGGTCGGAATGATCGACACGCTCGGCCGGGCGTTCCTGCCCGACCTGCTGCGGCAAATCCTTAGTTCGGCCGCGGCTTCGACCGCGGCGCCCGCGCTTTCCTCGATGCTGATCTATCTCCTGATGGCGATTGTGCTGGTAGTCAGGCCAGAGGGGCTGTTTCCGGCCAACCGAAGATGACCGCTTCACTCAATTCACGCAACGCGGTCGCGGCGCTGATGGTCGCAGGCCTTTTGCTGCTTCCGGTCTATTCGCAAGCTACCGGAAACGTCTTCGTGCTGACGCTGTTCACCCGCATCGTCATCTTCGCGCTCGCCGCGGTAAGCCTCAATCTTATCATGGGCTATGGCGGGATGATGAGCTTCGGTCACGCCGCCTATCTCGGGATCGGCGGCTATGCGGTCGGTATTCTCGCGGCCGAGGGTGTCGGCTCCGGCTTCATTCAGTGGCCGGTGGCGCTTGGTTGCTCCGCGCTGTTCGCGCTCGTGATCGGGGCGCTGTCCTTGCGCACGCGCGGCGTCTATTTCATCATGATCACGCTGGCGTTTGCGCAGATGGCCTATTACGTCGCCTCGGGCCTCGCACGCTACGGCGGCGACGACGGTCTCACGATCTACAAGCGCAGCGACTTCGGCGGCCTGATCAACCTGTCGAGCCGCGTGCAGTTTTATTATCTCTGCCTCGGTTGTCTGCTCGGCGGAATTTATCTGGTCTGGCGCATCGTCAATTCGCGCTTCGGCCTGGTGGTTCAGGGATTGCGCTCCAACGAGCAGCGCATGCAGGCAATCGGTTTTCCCGTCACCCGCTACCGGCTGGTTTGCTTCATCATCGCGGGCACAATGTGTGGCCTCTCCGGCGCCCTGCTCGCCAACAACACCGACTTCATCAGTCCGGCCGTGATGTACTGGACCCGCTCCGGCGATCTGATGGTCATGGTCATCCTCGGCGGGATGGGCTCGCTGTTCGGTCCCGTGCTGGGCGCTATCGTCTATCTCGTTCTGGAAGAGTTCCTGTCACAGATCACGGAATACTGGGCGCTTATCATGGGCCCGCTTCTGCTGCTGATCGTACTGTTCGGACGCGGCGGCATCATGGGGCTGGTCGGGAGGTTCTCCCGTGGCTGATCCGATGCTTCGCGTTGAAAACCTGGTCCGGCGGTTCGGCGGGATCGTCGCGACCGACAAGCTGTCGCTCGATGTCGCGAGGGGCGAATTGCACGCGATCATCGGACCGAATGGCGCCGGCAAGACCACGCTGATCAGCCAGCTGACGGGACAATTGCGTCCGAGCGCCGGCACCATTCGTTTTGCAGGTCAGGACATTACCCATCTGCCGGCATGGCGGCGCAGCCAGCTCGGGCTGGCGCGCTCGTTCCAGATCACCTCGCTGCTGCCGGATTTCACCGCCTCCGACAACGTCGCGCTCGCGGCGCAGGCCCGTAACGGCCACTCGTTTCGATTCTGGGGCAATGCCCGGAAGGAACGACACCTCCGCGAGGCCGCGATGTCCGCTCTCGCCAGGGTCGGGCTCGAACGCCGCGCCGATGTCGTGGTGTCGAAACTGAGCCATGGCGAACAGCGCGAACTTGAGCTTGCGGTCGCGCTCGCCACCAAGCCGCAATTGCTACTGCTCGACGAACCTATGGCGGGACTTGGCGCCACGGAATCGGCGCGCATGGTGAAGCTTCTCGCCGACCTGCGAAAGGAAGTCACCGTCATCCTGGTCGAGCACGACATGAACGCGGTGTTCGCACTCGCCGACCGCATCACCGTTCTGGTCTATGGCCGCGTCATCGCCTCCGACGTGCCGGCGGCGATCCGCGGCAATGAAGAGGTCAAGCGCGCCTATCTCGGCGACCAGCATGTGGTGACCCGCCATGGCTGATGCAGCGCCCCTGCTCGAAGTCGAGGGAATCGAGACCTGCTACGGCCTGAGCCAGGTGTTGTTCGGCATGTCGTTGCAGGTCCGCGCCGGCGAAATGGTCGCGCTGATGGGCCGCAACGGTATGGGAAAAACCACGACCATCCGCTCCATCATGGGATTGACGCCGGCGCGATCAGGCACCATTCGCATCGGTGGCCGCGACGTTCGCGGCCTCGCCTCGTTTCGGATCGCGCAACTGGGAATTGGCCTCGTTCCCGAGGGCCGCCAGATTTTTCCGAACCTCACCGTCCGCGAAAATCTGGTCGCGGCCTCCGCCAACCGTCTGGGCGGCGCCGATCCCTGGACGCTGGAGAAGATCCACGCGCTGTTCCCGCGGCTCGCCGAGCGCGGCGCCAACATGGGCGGCAATTTGTCGGGGGGCGAGCAGCAGATGCTGGCGATCGGTCGCGCGCTGATGACCAATCCACGGCTGTTGATCCTGGATGAGGCCACCGAGGGGCTGGCGCCCCTGATCCGCGAGGAAATCTGGAACTGCCTGTCGATGCTTAAAGCCCGCGGCCAATCGGTGCTGGTGATCGACAAGAATGTCGAGAACCTCACCCGCATTGCCGACCGGCACTATATCATCGAGCGCGGCCGCGCGGTGTGGAGCGGCACCTCGGCGCAGCTGATCGCCGAGCCTGATCTGCAGCACAAGTATTTGGGGATTTGAGGGGCAGGGTGTCGCCGACTCCGGGCTGGGCGTCCACCGGTGCCAGATAGTTCTTGCCGGCGAGGTGGAACCCATAGCCAGCGTAGCGACACCGGCGTCCGGCAACCGTGGCGTTCACCTGTCGGCCGTGAACTGGCAGGCGCCGTCGAACTGCGTAGTCAGAGTGCCCTGCATGTGTGCGCCGGCCAGGCGTCCGGTCCAATGCTCGGTGCGTTCGACGATGTTGCTGAGTGTCACAGTGAACGATACACGATCGCCGGAGACTGTTCCGTCAGTTACAACCCCGGGCGCCAGGCTAACCTGCGTCATCGTGCCGGTGAAATCACTGCCTGTTTGCGCAAAATTGAATGCTCCTCGAAACGATTTGCCGCTCGCGCAATCGCAACTCCAGCGCCAGTGACCACCCACCGATGCCGATGCTCTCGCCTCGTTCTCTGGGCGGACGTGTCGGCGGGGTGACGCGGCGGGCGCCCGGCGGCTCGGTGCATCTTCGATGCCGGACACGGACTTGTCCTGCTTGCCGATGCTGCCACCGGTACTGCCGGCCTGGGCAAAGCATTTATCTCCAATCGAAAAAATTGCGAGCGATATCGCCGCACCGCAAAGCACACCGAGAACTTCGTACCGCCCCATGTTCACCCCCCGGCAAACCGCTTAAGTCGTCAGTGTAGCCAATTGGAATCGAACCCTGAAGTGGGTTTGGCGCTGTTTTGAACCGGCCAACTTCGACAGGTCTTCATCGGCGCGTAACGCCCGTTCGGGCGATGGCGTGCCGTCCTCCTCCCGGCGAGAGGTAGTTCGATTCCGACCGGCGCAGCCTCAAAACATCTCGAAATATTCGCGCTGCTCCCAGTCCGATACTTCGGCCTGGAAGCGCTCGATCTCGGCGTTCTTGATGTGGACGAAATAATCCACGAAGCCGGCGCCCAGGGCGTCGCGGAAGAACGGATCGTGCCGCAACGCATCGACGGCTTCGCGCAGCGTCTTCGGTAGAGCTGCCGCCTTCGTCTCATAGGGCGTATCCGCGGAGGGACCGGGATCGAGCGTGCGGTCGACGCCGTCGAGGCCCGATAGAATCTGCGAGGCCATGTAGAGATAGGGGTTGGCGGCCGGCTCGCCGATGCGGTTTTCCAGCCGCGTCGCGGGATCGTCAGGTCCGCCGAGCACACGCACCATCACGCCGCGATTGTCCTTTCCCCAGATCGCGCGGTCCGGCGCCAGCGAATAGGAGCGATAGCGCTTGTACCCATTGATGGTCGGCGTCGTGAACACCGCTGACGCGCGGGCATGCTGCAACAGCCCACCGAGATAATGCCGGCCGAACGGGCTTAGGGCGTCGCCGCTGCCCTTGTTCATGAATACATTCTCGCCGCCGGCGCGCGAGACGATCGACTGATGCAGATGCCATCCGGATGCGAACAGGTTCGGCAGCTTCGGGCGGCACATGAAGGTCGCGTGATAGCCGTGGCGCTGGCAGATCTGCTTCACGGCGCTGCGGAACAGCACCATGGTGTCGGCGGGCTCAAGTCCTTTCGTCGGTTGGAAGGTGAATTCGCACTGGCTCGGGCCGAATTCGACCTCGATCGAGCGCAGCGGCAGGCCGAGCGCCAGGATGTCGCGGCGCACGATCTCGAGTACCGGCTCCATCTGGTCGTAGCGCTGCTCGGTCAGATATTGATAGCCGTGCGACAGCAGGCTGACATCGGGCGGCTGGCCGGGCTGGCCCGCATCCTCGGGCGACATTTTTGCATTTTCGAGTTTGAAGATGTGGAACTCGACCTCGAGGCCGGCAACGAAGTCGTAGCCGCGCTGACCGAGTTTTTCGAGAACCGACCGGTAGAGATGGCGGGTCGCGAACGGTACCGGCCGCCCGTCGGCAAAATAGACATCGCACAACAGCCAGCCGGTCGCGGGCGCCCACGGCAGCACGCGAAAGCTCAGGGGGTCCGGCACCATCAGGACGTCGGCGGCGCCCTCCATCTCCCGCATTCCGAAACCGCCGCCGGAAGTGAAGACCGGAAACACCGTGCGATGCGCGGTATCCTTGGCGAACATCGTGGTGGTGATGGTGCAGCCGCTTTCCAGCGAGGCCAGCGCCTCGGCCGCCACCAGTGTCTTGCCGCGCAGGATGCCGTGCTGATCGGCGAACGACAGCCTGATGACTTCGAGCTTTTGCTCGTCGACGATGCGGCGGAGGCGGCTGGCCGCTTCCTTCTGCTCGTCGGACCAGAGACCGTGACGCCTGACAAAACTCAACGCGTGGCCTCCGGAAGAGCCGGAAGAGATCAACTCGAAGTATCGCCGTCATTGCGAGGAGCAAAGCGACGAAGCAATCTACTCTTTCTTTGCGCGGCGCGATGGATTGCTTCGCTTCGCTCGCAATGACAAAGAAATGCCATCGCTAAACCGCCCTCAGGTGAGGCACCTTGTCGGCGATCTCCTGTGGAACGGGCGCGGCCCACGGCGCGCCGCGGCGGCGTTTCACGTCGACTTCCATCCAGAAGGTTTCCCAACCCCGCGTCGGCCCGATGCCGTCCATCGTCGCCGGCCCCTGGATGCTCTTCGCGTGTGCGGCATCGAGGAACATGAACGGCTTCTCGCCGCCCGCAACCTTTTCGATTTCCTGCCGCAGCAGACGGCGATACTGAACGATCGCCTTGTCGGCGGTGCCCAGATGTTCGCGGGTGCGGTCCTGGATAGCGCCCATCGATTCGACCGCCCACTGGTCGTGCACGTTGATGTCGCTTCCCATGCCGGTGTAGGTCGCGCTTGCCTGCTCCTGCGGATCGAAGCCGTAGTCATTCGATTTGTTCTTGCGCGAGCGATAGTCCGGCAACTCGTAAAGCTCGAGACGCTGATCGCGCATCTTCTGCTTGTCGACCGGCGTCGAATAAGACGTGAAGATCGCATACCAGTAGCAGTTCTCGTCATCGACCGGCACGTGCCATTGCGTGATCGTCATCTCCGTGCTCATGGGAATAACGAAACCATGAGGGAACAGCTGATTGGTGACGCGCACATGGGTTCGTTCAGCGTCGATCTCGCGTAGCGCGATCAGCCGCAGGCCGTATTCGGTGTGCTCGACATTGATGATGGGACGGTCATATTCACGCAGGATCTTTGTCATCGGCAAATCGGTGCCGGCGGACGCGCCGCGGAACTGCCTCCCGTAAGCGCCTGACGTATCTTCGTCCTCGAAAAAACGATGCAGAAACGAGGCATGCGACGGGTCGATCCCAACTTCGAGCGCCTGCAGCCAGTTGCAGTTGATGTGGCCCTTGAAGGCGAAGGTGTGGCTGTCGGGGGCCACAAAGCAGTCGATCTCGGGAAACGCCGGCGGCTCGCCTTCGCCCAGATACGCCCAGAGGATTCCGCTTCTTTCGACGACGGGATAAGCGCGCTGTTTGATGCCCTTGCAGAGCTGCGAGCCCTTCGGCTCGGCGGGCGTCTCCAGGCATTGGCCGGAGGCGTCGAACAGCCAGCCATGAAACGCGCAGCGCAAGCCGCCATTTTCAAGCCGCCCGAACGCAAGATCGGCGCCGCGATGCGCGCAGTGACGCTCGATCAGGCCGTAACTTCCCTGTTCGTCGCGAAACAGCACCAGATTCTCGCCGAGCAATTGGACCGGTCGAACCGGCCGCGGCCCCTGCAACTCGTCGACCAGCGCCGCCGGCTGCCAGTACATCCGCATCAGCTTTCCGCACGCGTCTTTCGGTCCCGTGCGGGTGATCAGGTCGTTCTGTTCCTGGCTCATCATGGCGAGGCGTCCTCTAAGAGCGGGCGGCGCAACCACTCTAGCCAAAGCGTCCCGCCTCGACCAGCGGTCTCGTTCCGTGGCAGGTGCGTGATCAGCGCGCCGCGCTGCGTAGCCCGAATGCTTGTGCGTCATTGTGCAGCACCGGCGCCACCGCGTCGATCAGGCGTGCCGCCGCGGCATCCACGGAAAGCCCCGCGGTGTCGACCACGGCGGAGGCCCGCGCGTAAAGCGGCTCGCGGCTCTTGAGGATGGTGCGCAGCTCAGCCATGGCCGAACGGTCGTCCGCCATCGGGCGCAGATCGCCCTGGCTTCGCACCCGCGCCATGTGCTCTTCGGGTTCGGCCTTCAGCCAGATCGTGTAGAACGACGACAGGACGAGGTCGAAGGTCAACGGCTCGGAGACGATGCCGCCGCCGGTTGCCAGCACCGTCAGTTCCTTGCGCGCCAGCAATTGCCCAAGCGCGGCCTGCTCCATGCGCCGAAAGCCTTCCTGGCCGTAAAGTGCGATGATCTCGGCGACCGACAGCCCGTTCTGCGCCTCGACCTCCTTGTTGAGTTCGACGAAATTCCAGCCGATCTTTTTGGCGAGGATCTTGCCGAGCGTCGACTTGCCGGCGCCGCGCAACCCGATCAGGGCGATGCCGGCAAATGACATCCCGCGCTGCATCGCGCCGGCCTGGCCTGCGAGAAGGTCCTTGGCCTGCGCGATCTGGTTCGGCGAAGCTTTTCGCAGCAGGTCGCGGATGACGGCCCAGTCCGGGGCCGGCTCGGTCGCGGGAATGAGGTCCTCGAGATGCGCGCCCATCGCGTTCGACACCCGGCGCAGCAGCACGATCGAGACGTTGCCCTTGCCGCTTTCGAGTTGCGCAATATAGCGTTCGGAAATGCCGGAAACCTTGGCGAGCACCTTGCGCGACATGCCGCGAAGCGCGCGCATGGTGCGGACACGTTGGCCGAGCTGTTCGAGAAAGCCGGTTTCGGGATCAAGGTTCTCGGTCATATCCCCGGTTCGTTCATCGTGTGCGCACTCGCGCCCGTACGCGATTTCATTTCTCGAGTAATCGAATTTCGCCAAAGCCCCACCAATCAAGATTACCCCTCGATTCCGGCTTTTTGGCTTTGACGAGTGTTTTGATACGGTCCCCTATAAAGTCCACCCTCCTGCCTCTCGGCAGCCTCACGGCTTGCGCGACGCCATAGGCGATGTGCGCAACCTTCATGAATTGCGGTTTGCAACACGCCAGGATGGCTTGATCGACCAGGACATTTCGCGTTGGTGTAACGGCGCGCACTTTGGAAACATAATGCCGACAAGGATTGACAGCAAGCACGTGTAGTGCCTTTCTATGAATTATAATTCTTAAAACTGGGGAGAAACGTCGTGACGTGCTTGGGTTCGAGGGACGTGGCATGAGCGACACCGCTTCCTACGACACTGGTTCCTACAACGCGGTGACCTGGCTGCTCGACCGCAATGTCGATGAGGGGCGGGCCAGCAAGCTTGCATATACCGACACCGTCTCCGAACTGACCTACGGCGACCTGCAGAAGCAAACCCGCCGTGTCGCCAACATGCTGCGCCGTCTCGGCGTCCGCCGCGAAGAGCGCGTGGCGATGATCATGCTCGACACCGTGGATTTTCCGGCGGTGTTCCTGGGCGCGATCCGCGCCGGCATCGTTCCGGTACCGCTCAATACGCTTTTGACCTCGGATCAATATGCCTACGTGCTGGCGGATTGCCGCGCGCGGGTGCTGTTCATCTCCGAAGCGCTGTTGCCGGTGGTCAAGGACATGGTCGGGCGGCTGTCCGATCTCGATCATGTCGTGGTTTCCGGCAACGATGCGCACGGCTACAAGAGACTCAGCGATGAACTCGCGGGCGAAAGTGACGCCTTTGCAACCGCGGCGACCCACTCCGACGAGCCGGCGTTCTGGCTGTATTCGTCGGGTTCGACCGGCATGCCCAAGGGCGTGCGGCATCTTCATTCCAATCTCGCCGCGACCGCGGACACCTATGCCAAACAGGTGCTGGGCATTCGCGAGGACGATGTTTGCCTCTCGGCGGCGAAACTGTTTTTCGCCTATGGCCTCGGCAACGCGCTGACGTTCCCGATGTCGGTCGGCGCCACCACCGTGCTCAATTCCGAACGCCCGACGCCCGCGTCCATGTTCGCCCTGATGAACAAGTACAATCCCAGCATTTTCTTCGGCGTGCCGACGCTGTTCTCCGCGATGCTGCACGATGAGTCGCTCAAGCATGAGCGCGGCGGCACACGCTTGCGGATCTGCACCTCTGCGGGTGAAGCCCTGCCGGAATCGGTCGGCAATGCCTGGAAGGCGCGCTTCGGCGTCGATATTCTCGATGGCGTCGGCTCGACCGAGCTGCTGCATATCTTTCTGTCGAACGCGCCGGGCGATATCAAATACGGCACCTCCGGCCGCCCGGTGCCGGGCTACAGGGTCCGGCTCGTCAACGAGGCCGGGGCCGAGGTTCCCGATGGCGAGGTCGGCGAACTCCTGGTCGACGCGCCGTCGGCCGGCGAAGGCTACTGGAATCAGCGCAGCAAGAGCCGCCGGACATTCGAGGGCCACTGGACCCGTACCGGCGACAAATATGTTCGCGATGCCGACGGGCGCTATACCTTCTGCGGCCGCAGCGACGACATGTTCAAGGTATCCGGCATCTGGGTGTCGCCGTTCGAGGTCGAAAGCGCGCTGATCACCCACCCGTCCGTGCTGGAAGCCGCGGTGGTGCCCGAAGCCGATCCCGAAGGATTGCTCAAGCCCAAGGCATACGTGGTGCTGCGCGCCGGTGCAAAAACCGACGGCCTGCAGGACGCCCTCAAGGAGCACGTCAAGCAGAAGATCGGGGTCTGGAAATATCCGCGCTGGATCGAGGTTGTCGATGCCTTGCCGAAAACCGCGACCGGAAAGATCCAGCGGTTCAAGTTGCGGGAGGATCACAAGTGAACCCCCGTCATTCCGCGGCGCGCGGTAGCGCGAACCTCAGATGTGCAATTGGACTTCGGGGGTCTCGATCAGCAATATCAGATCGAGATTCCGGATCAGTTCATGTCGCGAACTGTCCGGAATGACCGAGCACGTGACGCCGACATGACCTCTCTCTCCCCTTCCGGTACCTTGCGCATCGGCGCTTCCGATCTCGAATACCGCATGATCGGGCCTGCGCCAGCCGACGCGCCGACCATCGTGATGCTGCACGAAGGCCTGGGATCGGCGGCGCTGTGGGGGGATTTTCCGGACCGGCTGCAGGCCGCGACCGGCGCCGGCATATTCGTGTATTCGCGGGCTGGCTACGGCGCTTCAACGAAGGTCGAGCTGCCGCGTCCGCTCGACTACATGAGCATCGAGGCGCTCGATGTGTTGCCCGAGCTGATCGACACGATCGGGTTCCGCCGCGGCCTGTTGGTGGGGCATTCCGACGGCGCCTCGATCGCGGCGATCTACGCCGGTGGCGTTCAAGACCACCGCGTGCGCGGTGTCGTGTTGATCGCACCGCATTTCATCGTCGAAGATGTTTCGGTGACATCGATTGCGGACATCAGGAAGTCATACGAGACCACCGATCTTCGCGCGAAGCTAAAGCGCTGGCACAGCGACGTCGACAATGCCTTTTACGGCTGGAACGACGCCTGGCTCGATCCGAAATTCCGCAACTGGGATATCTCCGAATACCT
Source organism: uncultured Alphaproteobacteria bacterium (assembly GCA_963742085.1). GTDB lineage: Bacteria > Pseudomonadota > Alphaproteobacteria > Rhizobiales > Xanthobacteraceae > Bradyrhizobium. The sequence continues at coordinate 308,291 of CAVUKM010000017.1, forward strand.
CGCCTTTATCCGCGTACCGGTTGCAATCCTGCAGGGCGCCGGTGACCAGTATGGGACAATTCGCCAGATAGAGATCGCCCGGGAGGAGTGTTATTGTCCAGTCGATGTGACGATCATTCCGGGTGCCGGACATTCGCCGCATCGGGAAGCGCCGGAGACGGCGCTCAATTCGATTACGGAATTCGCTAAACGCATTTTGTATTTGCATGAAGGCTCGGAGGGCCGGGCCGCTTGAAAATTTCGTTGTGGTATTGCGCTAATGAGTATTCCTCCTTCCTCCGCGGCCAATTTGCGGCTGCCGGGCTGGGCCTATGTGCCGGGCGAACCCGGCGCGGCCGAGGCTGATCACGATACGCTGTGGCAGGCCAAGGCTCTTGTGCCGTCGCGATTTTGCGACTTCGTTCCCGCGCGGCATCCGGCGCTGCGCTACGGGATCGCGCTCAACGACGCCGGATATTTCTGGGAATCGCAGGAAGTCCTGGAAGCGGTGTGGGCGGCGGCGCCACAAGGCGGACGTGAGCGGATATTGCTTCGGGCCTGCATCCAGATCGCCAACGCCAATCTGAAACTGCGAATGCAAAAGCCCCATGCGGCCTCGCGGCTCCTCGGCGAGGCGCTCGGGCAGGTCAATGCGCTGGGTGTACGCAACGCGACCGCCGCCGGCGACGGATTTGCAGACAGGTTCCCGACCGCTGCGCTGGCCGCGGTCTTGAAGGCCAAACTGACCCAGGTGGGCTTGTCCAAGGCCGATTGGGTGGCGATCGGGCCAATTGGCCGAGCATGAAGAAAAATGCAGAATTTGTGATCTAGGAGCCTCTAGACCTCCGTCAAAACATGCACTATTGTGCATAGCAGACAGGTAATCCAAAACCCGCAGATAGGATGGTCCATGGCCGGTGAAGATCGCGTTCTCGCTGGCGGCGCGCGCACCATCGATTTTCAGACCGATCCGTCGCGCTACCGGCACTGGAAACTGGATGTCGATGGCGACGTCGCGACGCTGACCATGGATGTCGATGAGAACGGCGGCCTGTTCGAGGGCTATCAGCTCAAGCTGAATTCCTACGATCTCGGCGTCGACATCGAACTCGCGGACGCGGTGCAGCGGCTGCGCTTCGAGCATCCCGGCGTGAAGGTGGTGATCCTGCGCTCCGGCAAGAACCGCGTTTTCTGCGCCGGCGCCAACATCCGCATGCTGGCGGGGGCAACCCACGCCCACAAGGTCAATTTCTGCAAATTCACCAACGAGACGCGTAACGGCCTGGAGGATTCCAGCCAGAATTCCGGGCAGCGTTTCATCACCGTCGTCAACGGCACCGCGGCCGGCGGCGGATACGAACTCGCATTGGCCACCGATCACATCATCCTCGCGGACGATGGCGCCGCCTCGGTGGCGTTGCCGGAAGTGCCGCTGCTTGCGGTGTTGCCGGGCACCGGCGGACTGACGCGCGTGGTCGACAAGCGCAAGGTCCGCCGCGACCACGCCGATTACTTCTGCACCATCGAGGAGGGCGTCAAAGGCAAGCGCGCGGTGCAGTGGCGCCTGGTTGACGAGATCGTGCCGAACAGCAAGCTGGAGGCCAGGGTCGCCGAGCGCGCAAGGGAATTTGCCGCCGCCTCGACACGCAACGGGTCCGGAAAGGGCATCGCGCTCACGCCCCTGACACGCCATTTTGACGAGAACAGCATTCGCTATGGCCTGGTCAGCGTCGATATCGACCGCGCGGCGCGCATCGCCACCATTTCGATCAAGGCGCCGGAAGCGCCGCCGCCCGCCGATATCGATCGTCTGATCGCGCAAGGCGCCTCATTCTGGCCGCTGCAGGTGGCGCGCGAACTCGACGACGCCATCCTGCACTTGCGCATCAACGAACTTCAGATCGCCATGCTGGTGTTCAAGTCGCATGGCGAGCGCGCCAATGTTGTCGCCTGCGACGCCTTCCTGGAAGCCAACAAGCCGCACTGGCTGGTCAACGAGATCAGGCAGTACTGGAAGCGGGTGCTCAAGCGCCTCGACGTCACTTCGCGCACGCTGGTGACGCTGGTCGAGCCGGGTTCGTGCTTCGTCGGCACGTTGGCCGAACTCGTGTTCGCTGCCGACCGCTCTTACATGTTGATCGGCTCTCGCCAGGGCGACAACCGCCCCCCGCCGGCGATCGAGCTCACCGCGCTGAATTTCGGCGCCTACCCGATGAGCCATGGACTGACACGGCTGCAATCGCGCTTTCAGGCGGACCCCGAAGACGTCGCGCGCGCGCAAGCCGCAATTGGCAAGGCGCTCGATGCCGAGGAAGCCGAGGCGCTCGGCCTTGTCACTTTCGCGCTCGATGACATCGACTGGGACGACGAGATCAGGGTGTTCTTCGAGGAGCGCGCCAGCTTCTCGCCGGACAGTCTCACCGGCATGGAAGCCAATCTGCGCTTCGTCGGACCTGAGACCATGGAATCGAAAATCTTTTCGCGCCTCACCGCGTGGCAGAACTGGATCTTCCAGCGCCCCAATGCGGTCGGCGAGGACGGCGCGTTGCGCCGCTACGGCACCGGTCAAAAGGCGCAGTTCGATACGACGCGGGTGTAGAAATTTTGCTGCGTCATGGCCGGCAGGGCAGACAAGTTTACGCAGTCTGCGCAAGCTTGACTGCTTTGCCCGGCCATGACGGAAAATGCCTCAAAGGAGTTTCGCCATGAACGTCAACATCATGAACGTCGATTACTCGACCAAGATTCCCAATAACGTGAATCTCAGCGAGGATCGCCAGGTGCTGAAGGCGCTTGAAGGCTGGCATCCCGGTTACATGAACTGGTGGGGCGACATGGGACCGGAGGGTTTCCAGCAATCACTGGTTTACCTGCGCACGGCCTATTCGGTCGATCCGCGCGGCTGGGCCAAGTTCGACTACGTCAAAATGCCGGACTACCGCTGGGGCATACTGCTTGCTCCACAAGAGGAGAACCGCGTCATTCCTTTCGGCCAGCACTATGGCGAGCCGGCCTGGCAGGAAGTGCCGGGCGAATACCGCGCCATGCTGCGCCGCCTGATCGTGATCCAGGGTGACACCGAGCCCGCTTCGGTCGAGCAGCAGCGCCATCTCGGCAAGACCGCGCCCTCGCTTTACGACCTGCGCAACCTGTTCCAGGTCAATGTCGAGGAAGGCCGACATCTCTGGGCGATGGTCTATCTGCTGCAGAAATATTTCGGCCGCGACGGCCGCGAGGAGGCCGACGAGTTGCTGCGCCGCCGCTCCGGCGATACCGACAGCCCCCGCATGCTGGGGGCCTTCAACGAGGCGACGCCGGACTGGCTGTCGTTCTTCATGTTCACCTACTTCACCGACCGCGACGGCAAGATGCAGTTGCACTCCCTCGCGCAATCCGGGTTCGATCCCTTGTCGCGCACCTGCCGCTTCATGCTGACGGAGGAAGCGCACCACATGTTCGTCGGCGAAACCGGCATCAGCCGCGTGGTGCAGCGAACCTGCGAGGCGATGAAGGCGGCTGGAATCAGCGATCCCACCGATGTCGCCAGGGTCCGTGCGCTCGGCGTCATCGATCTTCCGACCATCCAGAAGAAGCTGAACCTGCATTACACGCTGTCGCTCGACCTGTTCGGCTCGGAAGTCTCGACCAATGCGGCGAACGCCTTCAATGCCGGCATCAAGGGCCGCTACCACGAGACCCAGATCAAGGACGATCACCGCCTGCAGAACGATACCTATCCGGTGCTCAAGCTGGTGGATGGGCAGATCAAGCGCGTCGACGAGCCGGCGCTGACCGCACTCAACATGCGGCTGCGCGACGACTACACGCAGGATTGCGTCAAGGGGTTGTTGCGCTGGAACAAGATCATCTCGACGGCCGGCTACGACTTCAAGCTGACGCTGCCGAATGTCGCGTTCCACCGCGCGATTGGCGAGTTCAAGGACGTTCACGCGACCCCGGATGGCGTGCTGATCGACGATGCGACCTGGAAGCGGCGCAGGAACGAATGGCTGCCGTCGACCGATGACGGCGATTTCATCGCATCGCTGATGACACCGGTGACCGGGGTCGGCGAATTCGCGCCATGGATTTCGCCGCCCAAGGTCGGGATCGACAACAAGCCGGGCGACTTCGAATATGTGAAGATCGAGACGTGAGGCAGGGTCGCCGCCAACAGCGGCATGACATCACAGGTCGTCATCATCCGCGAAAGCGGATGATCCAGTAAACACCAGCGTCAATTGCAGAAACGCCGCGGCCAATCCATTGAAGCCGCGGCGTACTCTCTGGCGCGAGCGCGACGGCTTCTCGACTCTACCCCGCGATTTCAAGTCCGGCGCTGGCGTAGACGACGCCGCCGTCGACGGCGATGGTGGCGCCGACCACATAGTCGCCCGCCCGCGAAGCGAGATAAATCGCCACGCCGGCCATGTCTTCATCGGTTCCGACGCGTCGGGCAGGCACGTGCCGTGCCACCTCCGCTTCGTGATCGCGTGCGGCGCGGTTCATATCGGACTTGAACGCGCCCGGTGCGATCGCCGTGACGTTGATATTCTCCTTGATCAGCTTGGTCGCCATCCGCCGCGTCAGGTGGATGAGTCCCGATTTACTCGCGGCGTAGGAATACGTCTCGTTCGGATTGACGAAGATGCCGTCGATAGAGGCGATGTTGATCACCTTGGCGGGCTTTTCGGCGGAGGCGGCGGCACGCAGGGGCGCTGCCAGCGCCTTGGTGAGAAAGAACGGCGTCTTCAGGTTGAGGTTCATCACCTTGTCCCAGCCGCTTTCCGGGAATTCATCGAAGTCCGCCCCCCATGCCGCCCCGGCATTGTTGACGAGAATATCGAGCCTTGGTTCGCGCTTTCTGATTTCGGCCGCCAGCATCTCGATGCCGGTCATGGTGGAAATATCGATCGGCAGCGCGATGCATTCGCCGCCATATTCGGCCGTCAGTTCCTTCGCCGTCGCTTCGCAAGGCGCCACCTTGCGCGCCGTGATGTAGACCCTGGCGGCGCCGTAGCTGAGAAATCCCGCGGCGATCATCCTGCCGATGCCGCGCGATCCTCCGGTCACCAGCGCGACGCGGCCCTGAAGCGAAAACAGATCCTTGAACATGCGTTTCTCCCTGGCTTTTGCCCATGGTTCTGGGCGTGGGGACGAGGGGAGTCAAGGAAAGCGGATCTCGTCGTCGCTGCTTTCGCGCGCCGGGGCGGCTGAGGGGCGGCTACGCCGCGTCGATGCGCCGGAAGCCGTTCCACACCGCGGTCGCGGCACCCGAGGTGAGCACCGGCAGGATGCGCTTGTCCTGATAATTGCCGTTGAGCGAGACCCGCGGCAGCGCGGTCAGATATCCCGCGCTCTCGGGGAAGATCATGCCCGGCCGCGTCGTCACCGCGGTCTTGAATCCGGCCGCTTGCGCCAGGGCGAATTCGCGGGGGCCGGCCGCGAACTTGTCGCCATAGGGATAGGCAAAATGCGCGACAGGCCGCTGCATCGCGTTCTCGATTCGCTCCCGGCCCACGTTTATTTCCCGGCTGGCGACTTCCGGGGACTGCCTGGCAAGGTTGCAGTGCGTGACGGAATGCGCGCCGATGCCGATCAACGGATCGTCCGCGAACGGCTTCAGCTCATCGAAGGACATGCAGAGTTCGCGGCAGATCGCGGCTTCGGCAACGCCGTGACGCGCGCACAACATACTGATTTCGCGCTGCAGATCAGCCCAGTCCGGCAGTGCGCGCAGCCAGTCATGCAAACGGTCGAACGCTGCCTGCTTGGCGACCGGCGTAGAGGTATCGAAGCGGGTGGCAACACCGCCGATCTCGGTTTCGACCGAGGAGGCCCTCGCGATCACCATCTCCAGCGCGATCCACCAGAGATGGCCGGCGCCCTGCGCAAAATCGCTCGTGACATACACGGTAAAGGGCGCATCGAACTCGCGCATCACCGGAAGCGCGAAATCCCGGTTGTCGCGATATCCGTCATCGAGGGTGAAGCAGGCAAAACGCCGCGAAAAGTCGCGTTCGGTCAGCCGCCGGTGCAACTCGTCCATGGTGATGATGTCTATGCCACTCGATCGAAGGTGCGACAGCATCGCGCGCAGGAACTTGGGCGCAACCTCGAGATGGCGATTGGGCTGGAATTCGCCGTCACGGCGCGGGCGGACGTGGTGCAGCGTGAAAATGGCGCCGACGCCGGCGAACACCGGACGCAGCAAGTGATGCGCACCGGTGAAATAAAGCGCTCCCAGTCCGGCGCGGATGACGTTGGTGCGTAACTGCTTCATCGGACCGGTTTGGCGGGTTTGGACGACGTTCCCGAACCTAGCGGGAGACCATTGAAGAAACGGTTAGCCGGCCATGTCGGTCGCCGGACCAAATCCCGTCATTTCGGGTTTGACAGCCCCGCAAGGGTTTGTTTTCTCTCTGTTTCCAGTGCTGCCGGTACGGGCTCCGGGAATTCGCGACAGGAGCGTGAAATCGAAAATCGGCACCGGATCATGGTGTTGCCAGCGCCCCTTTGTTGCCGAAGTTCGCGTCAGGGGATGCCGCCAGCGTTCACGAACTTCGGAAAACGGGGCGCAAGGCCCCGCAGGACATCGAATGGGCGGACTTTTCAGGTGGAGCAGCAAATGGTGGCCGGGCGTAATTCCGCTGGTTATCTTTTGGGCTATCGCGGCATGGACGAATACCGGCCCCCTGGAATCCGACCTCGCCGCCCGCTCTACCGCCGCCCTTAAGGATACCTTGCTCGACAAGAGCAGAATCGTGGTCGCCGGCCGCGACGTCACCTTTGCCGCGGATGCCTTCTCCGAAGAGGGCCGTCGCAGCGCCGTGGTTTCGGTGGAAGCCGTGCCCGGGGTGCGGCTGGTCAACGATGAAACCCGCCTCGTTCCCGAAGCCAAGCCGTTCGTCTGGTCGGCTGAACGCGACGTCGTCAGGGTCACGCTATCAGGCAGTTCACCCCTGCCGGCGAGCAAGGGCAGATTGCTGGAGGCCGCCCGTACAGCTCTCGGTGGCGTCGAGGTGGTCGATCGGACGAATTTGTCGCGTGGCGCGCCGGCCGGCTTCGACATTGCGGCGCTGTTGCTGCTCGATCAGGTCGGGAAACTGAAGGACGGCAAGATCACGATTGCGGACACCAGGGTCAGCCTTTCCGGCATGGCGCGAGAGCTGGGTGGCCGGGAAGCGATTGCGGCCGCGCTGAAAAATCTTCCCGAGGGGTTTTCGGTCGCCACCAATGAGATCAAGGCGCCGCCCTATATCTTCCAGGCGAACAAGGATCCGGTCGCGCTGACGCTGACGCTCACCGGCTATGTGCCCGACAATAACGTCCACGCGGCGATTGTCGCGGCGGCGGGCCGCAAATTCTTCAGTGAAAAGGTCGTCGACAATCTCAAGGCCAGCGTCGGGGCGCCCGGCGGATTCGCCGGCGCTGTGGTGCCGGCACTGGGTGCGTTGTCGCGGCTGTCGACCGGCACGCTGGAGGTGTCCGACCGCGAGGTGAAGCTCTCGGGTGACGCTCTCTACGATACGGCGCCGGCCCAGATCCGGACCAACCTGGTCAAGGATTTTCCACAAGGCTTTCAGCTCAAGGCGGACATTTCGGTCAAACCCGCGGCCGCGCCGGTCGACGCCACCGTATGTCAGCAGCTGTTTTCGGAGTTGCTCGGGAAGGCAACGATCCGCTTCGTGTCCGGGCGCTCCAACCTCGAGCAGGATTCCGCAGGGCTGCTCGATCATCTGATCGAAACCGCGCTGCGCTGCCCGACCGTCAATATCGAGATTGCGGGACACACCGATGCGGCTGGCGACAATGCCGCCAATCAGGCGCTGTCCGAAAAGCGTGCGCAGGCGGTGATGGACTATCTGGTGAAAGCCGGGTTGCCCGCGGGCAGGTTCACGGCGGTCGGTTATGGCAGCACGCAGCCGGTCGCGACCAATGATACCGACGAAGGCAAGGCACAGAACCGCCGCATCGACTTCGTGGTGAAGGAATAGAGATGGTCTATCTCGCGACATTTCATTGGGGCTGGCTGCTGGCATCGCTATTGCTGGGGTTTGCGATGGGCTGGATCGCCGTGGTTCATCGCGGACAGGGCGTGTCGAAGCGGATGGCGCAGGGGCTGGCGGTGCTGGTGGCAGCGCTTGTCGGGGTAGCGCTTGCCCGCCTGGTCCCCGGCCGCCCGGGCTATTGGCTCGACCTCGGCCTCATGATGTTCGCTCTTTATCTGGTCGGTTGCGCGGTGGGATCGTGGCTTCGCGACCGGGTGCTTTCCGGCCATGTGAAGACGGCCTGAGATCTCCAGCTTTACCCCGGGATAACCGACATGCCCGTCACTCCCGCAGCTCACTACCGGATGTTCGGTCGCTACAATGCGTGGGCCAATGGCCGGCTTTACGAGGCCGCGGGGAGGCTCTCGGTCGAGCAATACCGCGCCGACCGCGGCGCTTTCTTCAAATCCGTGCACGGTACGTTGAACCACCTCCTGGTCACGGACCGGGTCTGGATGCAGCGTTTCACCGGCGTGGGCGACGCTCCTGGCCGGCTCGATGCAATCCTGTTCGAGACGTTTGACGAACTCCGCGTCGCCCGCGAGGCAGAGGACCGGCGGATCGTTGATTTTGTCGATGGCCTCGATGATGCGCGTATTGCGGGCACGATCAAATATCGCCGCGTCTCCTCGCCGGAGCAATTCGAGCAGCAACTGGCCCCGGCGCTGGCGCACTGGTTCAATCACCAGACCCACCACCGCGGGCAAGCCCATGCCTTGCTGACCGGGCTGATTGGCGAGGCGCCGGAACTTGATCTCCTGTTTTTCCAGCGACTTTCTGCACCGCCGGTCGCCTGAAAAAACGACAACTTCACCCGCTCGTGCGCGGGGCTCGCGCCCGGGGATTTGGGCCTTGCCGGAGCGTATGCAGCAAAACTACGGATTCCGCCGGAACGATCCGCCTAATATATTGAAGGAACGCGTTTTATTCGTATCAAGCGAATTCCACTTTGGCCCAAAACAAGCTACGACATATGGCCGGAGAGCAAGGTTGGCGCTGTTGGCGGCAAAGCCCGCATGGGCGCCGTCGTGGCGGGGTCGTTATTCGAGGTCTAGATGCTGGAAGCAATACGCAGGGCGATCTCGTTTCTGCGCCACAGACAAATCCTGCACAAGTTAGGCGTTGCAGCCAGCGTCACGGTCATCGGGATCGCGTGCTATGTGCTTTATCATATGCTCCGCGGCATCGATGTCGGCGAGGTGATCGAGGCCATCAAGAGTACCGAGCCCCGCTCGATCGCACTGGCGGCATTGTTCGTGGCCGCGGGCTATTTCACGCTGACATTCTATGACCTGTTCGCGGTGCGCGCGATTGGCCGAAACGACATCCCCTATCGCGTCAACGCGCTCGCGGCCTTTACCAGCTATTCGATCGGGCACAATGTCGGCGCCAGTGTCTTTACCGGTGGCGCGGTGCGCTATCGCATCTATTCGGCGTGGGGTCTGAACGCGATCGACGTTGCCAAAATCTGTTTTCTCGCCGGCCTCACCTTCTGGCTTGGCAATGCCGCGGTGCTGGGGCTGGGGATCGCCTATCATCCGGAAGCCGCCGCCGCAGTCGACCAGCTTCCGCCGTGGCTGAACCGCATGATCGCGGTCGGCATCATCATCGCGCTGGTGGCGTATGTGATCTGGGTCTGGATGCAACCACGCAACGTCGGCCGCGGGCCCTGGACGGTTGTGCTTCCGGGCGGGCCCCTGACGCTGCTGCAGATCGTGATCGGGATCGTCGATCTGGGATTCTGTGCGCTCGCCATGTACGAGCTGGTGCCGGATGAACCCAACCTCGGCTTCGTCGTTGTTGCGGTGATTTTCGTCTCGGCGACGCTGCTCGGCTTCGCCAGCCACTCCCCTGGCGGGTTAGGGGTGTTCGACGCCGCCATGCTGGTCGGCCTGTGGCAGATGGACCGGGAAGATCTGCTTGCGGGAATGCTGCTGTTCCGCGTCCTCTACTATATTGCCCCGTTCGTCATATCTGTAATCTTACTGACGTTTCGCGAGGTTATCCTCGGTGCGCGGCTGAAGCGCCTGCGGGATGCGACACACGGCGCGGCGGTGGAGCCGAAACACGAAGCCGTATACGTGCGGGAGCGCGGTGATACGGGCTCCTGACGACACGGACCCGAACGGGATGGGAGCCGGCCCGATGGCGATTGACGATTCTCCATCTTCCTTCTTTTCGCCCTGGCCGGACCGGCTGAGGCATTCGGCGATCATCCTGCTCGCCGCCGGTCTCGCCATGACGGTGCTGGTCGTGTTCGGCGAATTGTCACCGGTTCGCGCCGCCGCCGTTTTTGCCTGTATTGCGGCGGCCGCCCTGGTGCCGTGGCGGTTGCACAATGTCGCCGCGTCGCGCGAGGATGTCCGCGGGGTCAACCCGGTCGAAACCGCAGCCGTCAGCGCCATCGTCGCCGGCATGCCGGATCCGGCCGTTTTGCTGGACCGCGCCGGCCGCGTCATTCACCTCAATGCGGCCGCGGCGCAGCTGGCGCCGGCGCTGCGCAAGAACGAACTCGCCCAGTTTGCGTTGCGTTCCCCCGAGATCATCACCGCGCTCCGCGAAGCCATTGCGACCACCGAAGCCCGTCGCGCGACCTATCTCGATCACGTGCCGGTCGATCGCTGGATGGAGCTGATCATCACCCCGGTGCCGGTTCCGACGCTGTTCGGCGGCACCGACAAATGCATGCTCATGACCTTCCACGACCAAACGCCGCTGCGCCGGGTCGAGGAGATGCGCGCCGATTTCGTGGCCAATGCCAGTCATGAATTGCGCACGCCGCTGGCGGCGCTGTCGGGCTTTATCGATACGCTGCAGGGGCCGGCCAAGGACGATGCCAAGGCGCGCGAGCGTTTTCTCGGCATCATGCATATCCAGGCGACGCGGATGGCAAGGCTGATCGACGACCTGCTGTCGCTGTCGCGGGTCGAGCTCTCCGCACATGTCCGCCCGGATACGCTGGTCGACATTGTTCCGATCATCCGCCAGGTCGCCGATGGGCTGGAGTCGCTGGCGCACGAACGCCAGGTCGTCATCGACATCGATCTGCCGGATACGCCGGTGACGATCGCGGGCGACCGCGAGGAGTTGCTGCGGGTGTTCGAGAACCTGATCGAAAACGCGCTGAAATACGGCGCGTCCGGCGGCAAGGTCATCGTCTCCCTCTCCTCGGCAGTGTCGGGCGAAGGCGTGCCGGAGGTGCGGGTGATGGTGCGCGATTTCGGTCCGGGAATCGCGCCGGAGCATCTGCCACGGCTCACCGAACGGTTCTATCGGGTGGATGTCGGCGACAGTCGCGCCCAGGGTGGGACCGGGCTCGGTTTATCGCTGGTGAAACATATCGTTAACCGTCATCGCGGCCGGCTCTTGATCGAAAGCGTGCTGAAAAACGGGGCCACGTTTACCGCCTGTTTTCCCCAAGCCAAGACCCCGGCTTCGGCCTGAAACCGGCAATTCCGAGCACGGGGCCAGGACTGGCGATCCGCATGATCGACGTCACCGCCGGCGTATGGCTGCGAACAGGCCCCTGTCACGGCCGGAGTTGCTAGGGTTTGCTCTTGATGCAGCTACGAATAAAACTGCGGCGTTTCAAAAACCTCAACTTCTGCTGTTTCGCCTGAAGTCGGCAGCTCTCCTGCTTCTCCGCGAGAAGCCTGCTGGCCTCCGCAATTTCTCCGGGAGATTTTGCCGATGCATGAGACGGTGACTCCGCATTCGCTGCCGATATGCCAACCGAGATAGCCGCGAATGCCGAAAGGACGATGATACGAAGCATATGATTTCCGTCTCACGCTTGTAGGTATGCCGGTCGCCCAACTAGCATGAGCGACAGAAAAGTAAAACACGGCGAAAATTCCCGCCGAAGAAACGAGATGATTTGGTCGCGCGACGGTTGGCTTGTCCGTTCAGGTTTTTGCAGCACGTCCGTGAATAGCCAGGCCGGCACCAGGCACCCGCCATCGCAGTTGCGCCAACGACCGCGCCGGAAAGCCGCCTCGGGAGGTAAAGCGACGGTAACCGGGTGCATCCAATGGCTGTCACATGACTGTCATGTAACTGCAATATTAGGTCTACGACGCCCCTCTATAGAAGCGGCCTCGGAGCGCGATCGGATCACACAGAGCGCCCCGCTCACCATGGAGAAAGCCCGTGAATTTCCTCAAAACCCTTGTCGCTGCCGGCCTTGTGGCTGCTTCGACAGTACCCGTCCGTGCCTTGGACATCTCCGGCGCGGGCGCGACCTTCCCTTACCCGATCTACGCCAAATGGGCCGATTCCTATAAGAAGGAAACCGGCAACGGCATGAACTATCAATCGATTGGTTCCGGCGGCGGGATCAAGCAAATCCAGTCCAAGACCGTTACCTTCGGCGCTTCGGACATGCCGCTGAAGCCGGCGGACCTGACCAAATCCGGACTCGTTCAGTTCCCGACGGTCGTTGGCGGAGACGTGCCGGTGGTCAATCTCGACGGCGTCAAGTCAGGCGACCTCAAGCTTGACGGCGCAACTCTGGCAAAGATCTTCCTCGGCGACATCAAGTCCTGGGACGATGAGGCGATCGGCAAGCTGAATCCTTCGGCGAAGCTTCCCAAACAGGCGATCGTAGTCGTGCATCGCTCGGACGGGTCTGGCACCACGTTCATCTGGACCGACTACCTTTCGAAGGTTAGCGCGGACTGGAAGTCGAAGGTCGGAGCGAACACCTCGGTCGAATGGCCGGCCGGCATCGGCGCGAAGGGCAATGAAGGTGTGGCGAACAACGTCACCAACACCAAGGGCGCCATCGGCTATGTCGAATATGCTTACGCCAAGCAAAACAAGATGACCTCGGTCAACATGATCAACAAGGACGGAGCGGCCGTTGAGCCCAGTGCTTCGGCGTTCCAGGCGGCGGCGGCGAACGCGGATTGGGAAAAGGCGGATCATTATTACGTCATTCTGACGGATCAGCCGGGCGCCACATCCTGGCCGATCGCAGGCGCGACGTTTATTTTGATCCATACGCAGCCGCAGGATCCAGCGGCCGCCACCGAAGCGCTGAAGTTCTTCGCCTGGGCCTACAAGAAGGGCTCCAAGATGGCCGAAGAGCTGGACTACGTTCCAATGCCGGACAAGGTGGTGACGGCCATCCAGAAGATGTGGACGGCCGAAATCAAGGACGGCAGCGGGAAGTCGCTGTTCGACGCGTCTAACTGAAGTCAACGGGAGCGGGGAGGCATCGCGTCCCCGCTCTCACCTTCGGAAGCCGCTTCGGTTCGGCTGCCGGGTTTCTGGTTTTCAGTGAATGCATCGGGAGGTGCAGCGTGGTCGATGTGGCTTGGCAGGAGGCCGGGGTGGGCGTGCAGGATGTGGCCGAGCGGGCCAAGGTGCTCAACCGGCTCCGGATCGGCGACATCGTTTTCCACCGCATCACGAAGAGCGCAGCTGTACTTGTGCTGGTGGTCCTTGGCGGCGTGATCGTGTCGCTGTTTTTGGGCGCGCTGCCGGCACTACAAGAATTTGGATTTGGTTTCCTCACCACACAGAGCTGGAACCCCGTTACCGAAAAATTCGGAGCTCTCGCGCCGATCTACGGCACCATCATTACGTCGCTGATTGCAATGCTGATCGCGGTGCCGTTCGGGCTGATGATCGCCATGTTTCTGACCGAGCTTTGTCCGATTTGGTTGCGTCGTCCGATCGGCATCGCCATCGAATTGCTGGCGGGCATTCCCAGCATCATCTACGGAATTTGGGGCCTGTTCGTATTTGCACCTTTCATACAGCAATATGTGCAGCCGCCCGTGATTGCGGCCTTCGAAAACGTGCCCGTGCTTTCCACCCTGTTCGCAGGTCCGCCGTTTGGCATCGGAATTCTGACAGCAAGCCTGATCCTCGCGATCATGGTATTGCCCTTTATCACGTCGATCTCGCGTGACGTATTCGACGCCGTTCCGCCGGTCCTGAAGGAAGCCGCATACGGGCTGGGTTGGACCCAGTGGGAAGTCTGGCGCTATGTCGTGCTGCCGTTCACCCGCATCGGCGTCATTGGCGGCGTGATGCTGGGGCTGGGCCGGGCACTCGGCGAGACCATGGCGGTCACTTTTGTCATTGGCAACGCGCACAGAATTTCTTCATCCCTGTTTGCGCCCGGGACGACGATATCGGCGACGATCGCGAACGAGTTCACCGAAGCGGTGGGCGATCTTTATACGTCGTCCCTGATCGCTCTCGGTCTCATTCTCTTCTTCATAACATTCATTGTTCTTGCTATCGCGCGATACTTACTGCTCCGGCTCAACCGGAGGATCGGCTGATGGATGCCTCACTTTACGCTTCGCGTCGCCGCCGAAACGTACTCGCCGCCGTTGCATCCTATGTTGCGACGTTCGTTGGCCTCACCTGGCTGGCGCTGATCCTCGGGGTGCTGTTTTGGCATGGGTTTGGCGGACTTTCGCTTCGCGTGTTCACGGAAATGACGCCCCCACCGGGAGCGGTAGGCGGGCTTCTCAATGCCATTGTCGGCAGCCTTGTTATGACCGCATTGGCGCTTCTGATCGGCGCGCCGATAGGCGTTCTCGCGGGAACCTATATGGCCGAATATGGCCGTCATTCTCGCCTCACCAGCCTGGTTCGCTTCATCAACGATATCCTGCTCAGCGCGCCGTCGATCGTGGTCGGCCTGTTCATTTATTATGTGATGGTTCGTCCCATGGGCCATTTTTCCGGAATAGCCGGTGCCGTTGTGCTGTCGGTGCTCGTCGTCCCGGTCATGGTTCGAACCACGGAGGACATGCTTACGCTGGTTCCCGATACATTGCGGGAAGCGGCGGCTTCGATCGGCCTGCCGCGGTCGCTCATGATCAGGCAGATCGCCTACCGGGCGGCGAGATCAGGAATTATCACCGGGTTGCTGCTCGCTGTCGCCCGCATCAGCGGCGAAACCGCGCCGCTGCTGTTTACCGCCCTCAACAACCAATTTTACAGCACGAATCTGAATGCGCCGATGGCGAGTTTGCCATCCGTCATCTTTCAGTTCGCGCTGAGCCCCTACAAGGACTGGCAGGACCTGGCCTGGACCGGAGCGCTCATTATCACGCTCGCGGTGCTCGCAATGAGCGTCATCGCCCGCTCACTGGCAGGAACGAGGAAAGCATCATGAACGTCGCAACCGCCAAACCTGCTCCTGCCGCAGCACCGCATCTGGTGGAGGGTTCCGTGCTCAAGGAAAAGATCGCGATCCGGAACCTGAATTTCTATTACGGGGAGACAAAGGCGCTCAAGGGTGTCAGTCTTCCGCTGTATGCGAACAAGGCTACGGCCTTCATCGGCCCGTCGGGCTGCGGCAAGTCAACGCTGCTTCGTGTCCTCAACCGCATGTACGATCTATATCCCGGCCAGCGTGCCGAAGGTCAGGTGCTCTTCGAAGGCAAGGACATTCTCGACCCCGGGCTGGATCTGAACTTGCTGAGGGCCAGGATAGGAATGGTGTTCCAGAAGCCGACACCATTTCCGATGTCGATCTACGAAAACATCGCCTTTGGGATCCGTCTTTACGAGAAACTACCCAAGTCTGAAATAGACGGCCGCGTTGAACAGGCCCTGCAGCGAGGCGCGCTGTGGAGCGAGGTCAAGGATAAACTCAGCGCAAACGGCCTCGGCCTCTCGGGTGGACAGCAACAGCGCCTCTGCATCGCACGTACCGTCGCGGTACGCCCGGAAGTGATTTTGTTCGACGAGCCCTGTTCCGCGCTCGATCCGATTTCAACGGCCAAGATCGAAGAACTGATCGATGAGTTGAAGACCGACTATACGATAGTGATCGTCACCCACAACATGCAGCAGGCGGCTCGTGTTTCGGATCGCACCGCCTTCATGTATCTTGGCGAGTTGATCGAATTCGACGAAACCAACAAGATCTTTACGTCGCCGAACGATCGACGCACGCAAGACTACATCACCGGCCGGTTCGGCTGACGCGCAAATCGCGGGAGAAATTGGAATGCAATCAGACCATACCGCCAAGGCGTTCGACAGCGATCTGCAGGAATTGACCCGGCTGGTTGCGGAAATGGGCGGTCTTGCCGAGCGCATGATCGTCGATTCCGTCGATGCGCTGATCCGCCGCGACGTCGCACTCGGCCAACGCGTGGTCGAGGCCGATGCCGAAATCGACAATTTGCAGCGCCTGATCGAGGAGCGCGCGGTTTTGACCATCGCGCGGCGCCAGCCGATGGCGATAGACTTGCGTGAAATCGTCGGTGCGATGCGGGTCGCGACCGATCTCGAGCGGATCGGAGACCTGGCCAAGAACATGGGCAAGCGGGTGGCGGCGCTGGAGAGCGATTTCCAGCCGCTGAAGCTGATCCGCGGGCTGGAGCACATGACCGATCTCGTGCAGTCGCAGGTAAAATCGGTGCTCGACGCCTACGCGGCGCACGATCTGCCGGCGGCGATGGCGGTCTGGAAGGGCGACGAGGAAGTCGACGCCATCTGCACCTCGCTGTTTCGCGAACTTCTGACCTACATGATGGAAGATCCGCGCAATATCAGTTTCTGTATCCATCTGATGTTCTGCGCCAAGAACATCGAGCGGATCGGCGATCACGCCACCAACATCGCGGAAACCGTATTTTATATGATCGAGGGCCAGCAAATACCCGAGAAACGCCCGAAGGGCGACATGACAACCTTTGCCACGACTGCCCCCGGAAACTAGAGCATGATCCGGAAAAGCGGGAACCGGGCTTCCGAAAAGGTCATGCTCAAACGAAGATATCCAGTGAGCGTTTTCGAGCGAAGTGGGAACGGTTCGCGTGAAGAAAACGCGTCAAGCCAACAGAGGCGTTTTCCAGCGAAGCGGGAATCGGTTCGCGTGAAGACAACCCGTCCAAAACACGAGAGAAGGCTACGGACATGAGCGCGCGCATTCTGGTGGTGGAAGACGAGGAGGCGCTTACGACGCTGTTGCGCTACAACCTCGACGCCGAAGGCTATGACGTCGAAACGGTCGGGCGCGGCGACGACGCCGATACCCGCTTGAAGGAACGGGTTCCCGACCTGATCGTGCTGGACTGGATGCTTCCCGGTCTGTCCGGGATCGAGCTGTGCCGGCGCTTGCGGGCGCGGCCGGAGACAAGGCAATTGCCGATCATCATGCTGACCGCGCGCGGCGAGGAGAGCGAGCGGGTCAGGGGTCTTGCAACCGGCGCCGACGACTACATCGTCAAGCCGTTCTCGGTGCCGGAATTGCTGGCGCGGGTGCGGGGGCTATTGCGCCGCGCAAGTCCCGAACGCCTTGCAACCATACTCACCTATGGCGACATCGAACTCGATCGCGAGAAACGCCGCGTCGCCCGCTCCGGCCGTCCGGTCGATTTGGGTCCGACCGAATACCGGCTTCTGGAATTCTTCCTGGAGCATCCGGGCCGCGTGTTCAGCCGCGAGCAACTGCTCGACAGCGTGTGGGGCCGGGATATCTATATCGACGAGCGCACCGTGGACGTGCATATCGGGCGCTTGCGCAAGTTGCTCAACCCCGGCCGCGAGCAGGATCCGATCCGCACCGTTCGCGGTGCCGGCTACGCGCTCGACGATCGGTTCGCCAAGGTGGAATAACAACTCCACCGTCGTCGTCCCGTCCTTGAGCCGGGACGACGGCGAATATGCAGCGCCTACCTCGTGGTCTTCGGCGGCTGGCGGCGACGGTCGCTCGCCGGCTGATAGGCGATCCGCGAGTGGTGCGCGCAATAGGGCAGGCTGGTCAGCGCCTTGCCGCCGCAGAAAAAGAATTCCGAACTGGAGGGGTCGCCGATCGGCCAGTGACAGGTGGCCTCGTTCAGCTCCAGGAGCGACAGCCGCTGGCTCATCGGCACGACGTTGTCATAGGCGATCGGATCCGGCTCGAGTTCGACCTCGAAGGCGTGGGCCAGCGCGGTATTGCCGCGCGAGACCGGGCGCGACACCCGCATCATGTGCTGGGCTGGTCGCGCTTTCCGCTGGCGTGGCGCCGCCGAAGAGGGGCTCTTGGCGCGGCCGGAAAGGCCCAGCCGGTGGACCTTGCCGATGACGGCGTTTCGGGTCACATTTCCGAGTTCTGCGGCAATCTGGCTCGCCGACAGCCCGGCTTCCCAGAGTTTCTTCAGTTGCTCGACGCGATCGTCAGACCAGGTCAATACCGTCATCGCACTCTTTCCTTCGCGTCGCGCCGGCCGATTTCGGGGCGGCGCTGCGATGCCAAAGCTCTAAAAAATCCCTTCCGGCAGAATCCCTTAGCCCTCGCCGGGCGCGGAAAGCGCGCCCGAACGTTTACGCCGACATTTGCGTCTTAGAGGAACAGATACTACCGCACGAGATGTCGTACCCGACACCAGAGAGGCTACAATATGGCGTGACTCCGGCGCAGAGTCCGCGTGGATGCGTCCACATGTTCCGTCATTCAGGCCTTGCAATGCGATCTTTCCGGCTTTGCCGCCTGGCGACCGGTTGACAGTTATCGCCGTGCGCATACAATGGTTCCACGTGCCGCCCCGAAAAGGCGGCACGTTTTGTTTTGCCGGGACTGATTGTCGATGCGACCGCGCCAATGCGCGCACCACAGTTGGTTCTAACCCTCAGTGATCGCCATGACCAAGAGCGCGACGTCGCATCTGCTTCCCGTATTCGCCAGGGTCGATCTCGGCTTCGAGCGCGGCGAGGGCGCGTGGCTGATCGCGACCAATGGCGAGCGCTATCTCGATTTCACCTCCGGTGTCGCGGTGAATGCGCTGGGCCACTGCCATCCGCATCTGGTCGCTGCGTTGCAGGAACAGGCGACCAGGCTGTGGCACATGTCGAACCTGTTCAAGAGCCCGGATGGCGAGCGGCTCGCGGCACGACTGTGCGAGGTGAGCTTCGCCGACTTTGTGTTCTTCGCCAATTCCGGCGCCGAGGCGATGGAATGCGCGATCAAGATCACGCGCAAATATCACGCTGCCAAGGGCCAGCCGGAGCGCTACCGGATCATCACCTTCGAGGGCGCGTTCCACGGGCGAACGCTGGCGACGCTGGCGGCCACCGGCTCGGCCAAATACCTCGAGGGCTTCGGTCCGCCGATGGATGGTTTCGATCAGGTCGCGCTCGGCGATCTCGACGCCGTCAAGAAGGCGATCGGCCCGCAGACCGCCGGCATCCTGATCGAGCCGCTGCAGGGCGAAGGCGGCGTGCGCGCGGCGCCTCATGCCTTCTTCAAGGCGCTGCGTCAGATCTGCGACGACAAGGGCCTGCTGTTGATCTTCGACGAGGTGCAGACCGGCATGGGCCGCACCGGCGATCTGTTTGCCCACAAGCGTCTCGGCGTCACGCCGGACGTGATGCCGCTGGCGAAGGCGCTCGGCGGCGGCTTTCCGATCGGTGCCTGTCTGGCGACGGCCGAGGCAGCCGCCGGCATGACGCCGGGTTCACACGGCTCGACCTTCGGCGGCAACCCGCTCGCGGTCGCCGCCGCCAATGCCGTGCTCGACGTCATGCTGAAGCCGGGTTTCTTCGAGCACGTGCAGAAGATGTCGCTGCTGCTCAAACAGAAGCTCGCTTCGGTGGTCGACCGGCACCCAGGCGTGCTGGCCGAAGTCCGCGGCGAGGGGCTCTTGATCGGCCTGAAGGCGGTGGTGCCGTCGGCCGACCTGGTGACGGCGCTGCGCGGGCAGAACCTGCTCACGGTCGGTGCCGGCGAAAACGTGGTGCGGTTCCTGCCGCCGCTGATCGTCACCGAGGCCGAGATCGAGGAAGCCGTGCAGCGGCTCGAGCGCGCCTGCACGACACTTTCCGGCGATCAGTTGAAGCGGGCGGCCGGGCGATGAGCAAGGCGGTGCGTCATTTTCTGGATCTCAGCGAGCTTCCGACCAGGGAGCTGCGCAACATGCTCGCGGCCAGCGTCGCCATGAAGGCAAAGCTGAAGACGTCGAGGAGCCACGGCGAGAAGCCGCAAAAGCCGCTCGAGGGCAAGACGCTCGCGATGATCTTCGAGAAACCCTCGACCCGCACGAGGGTGTCGTTCGACGTCGGGATGCGCCAGCTCGGCGGTGAATCGATCATGCTGACGGGGGCGGAAATGCAGCTCGGCCGCGGCGAGACGATTGCCGACACCGCGCGCGTGCTGTCGCGTTACGTCGACGCCATCATGATCCGCATTCTCAACCACGATGCGCTGCTGGAGCTTGCCGCGCATGCCACCGTGCCCGTCATCAACGGGCTGACGCGGCGCTCCCATCCCTGCCAGGTGATGGCGGATCTGATGACCTTCGAGGAGCATCGCGGTCCGATAACCGGCCGCACCGTGGCCTGGAGCGGCGACGACAACAACGTGCTGGCGTCCTGGGCGCAAGCGGCGGAGCGGTTCAAGTTCACATTGAATGTTGCGACCCCGCCGCAGCTCGCGCCGAACAAAGCGATGCGGGACTGGATCAAGGCGACGCAGGCGCCGATCGTGCTCGGCAACGATCCGGAGGCCGCCGTGCGCGGCGCCGATTGCGTGGTTACCGATACCTGGTTCTCGATGGGGGACAAGGACGGCGAGCACCGCCATAATTTGCTGAAGCCCTATCAGGTCAACGCCAGGCTGATGTCGCTGGCCAGGCCTGACGCGCTGTTCATGCATTGCCTGCCTGCCCATCGCGGCGACGAGGTTACCGACGAGGTGATCGACGGACCGCAATCGGTGGTGTTCGATGAGGCCGAAAATCGCCTGCACGTGCAAAAGGGCATTTTGGCGTGGTGTTTCGAGGCGGTGGCGTAGGCGGCGGTCTCAGCGGAGTGCGTGACCAGATTTGCATTCGTCATGCCCGGTCTTGACCCGGCATCCACGTCTTTATGTGCCTTGACCAGGAAAGACATCGATGGCCGCAGCAGGTCCGGCCATGACGCAGAGGGGGCCTTTCTTTCCGCACGTTCCGACCCCAGATAGAGCGCCATGACTTCACAATCCCCCGACATAAAAATCGCAACCGATACCCTGATCCGCGCGCCGTCGGCGGTTCCGGTCGACGACGCGGTGCTGCCGTTCGAGGTTGCCGAACTCGATCTGCGCGGCCGCCTGACACGTCTCGGCCCCGGGCTCGACGATCTCCTGGCCAAGCACGATTATCCGCCAGCCGTCGGCAAGCTGCTGGGCGAGGCGATCGTGCTGACGACGCTGCTCGGCTCGTCGCTGAAATTCGATGGCCGCTTCATCCTGCAGACGCAGACCGACGGCCCGGTGTCCTTCCTGATTGTGGACTTCCAGGCCCCGGACCGCCTGCGCGCCTATGCGCGTTTCGACGCCGGGCGGCTCAAGGAGGGTCAGGATTCAGGTGCGCTGCTGGGCAAGGGCCATCTCGCCATGACCATCGATCAGGGGCCGGACATGAGCCGCTACCAGGGCCTGGTGGCGCTCAATGGCGGCGGCCTGGAAGACGCCGCGCATGAATATTTCCTGCGCTCGGAACAGATTCCGACGCGGGTGCGGCTGGCGGTCGGTGAGGAATGGCGCGGCGGCGACGGCGGCCCCAGGCATCGCTGGCGCGCCGGTGGCATGTTGCTGCAATTTCTTCCGAAGGCGCCGGAGCGAGCCCGCCAGGCCGATCTCGATCCCGGCGACGCGCCGGAGGGCGCTGTTGCCCACACGGTGGAGGAGGACGATGCCTGGGTCGAGGGCCAGTCCCTGATCGGCACCGTCGAGGATGTCGAACTGATCGATCCGGATCTGTCGGGCGAGCGGCTGCTCTATCGGCTGTTTCACGAGCGCGGCGTTCGGGTGTTCGCGCCGCTTCCCCTGCGCGCGCAGTGCTCCTGTTCGCGCGACGCGGTGTCCTCGATGCTGAAAAGCTTTGCGCCCGAGGACCGCGCCGGCATGGTCAAGGACGGCAAGGTGGTGGTGACCTGCGAGTTCTGCTCGTCGGTCTACCAATTCACGCCGCACGAAGCGGGCGCGGAGTAAGGGGCGCGCGGACAACGCATTGCGTTATGGCCGGGCATCTCTGCCGCCTGTGCCGGACATCGCATCGATGTCCGGTCTCTCGCACGAAATAAATTCCGGTCCGGAAGCTCAGGCCGCCCTGATCGCCGCAAAGAAGCCCTCGACTTCCGAGCGAATCTCCGCCGCCTGCCTGGATAGTTCATTGGAGGCGGTCAACAGTTGCGAGGCGGTCTGCCTAGTTGAACTCGCTGCCTGGCTAACACCGCTTACGTTGCTCGATACCTCGTGAGTGCCCCGAGCCGCCTCCTGGACATTACGTGCAATTTCGGCCGTTGCCATTCCCTGCTGTTCCACGGCGGCTGCTATCGCGGTGGCGATCTCATTCACGGAGGCGATGGTCGCCCCTATTTGCTGCATCGCTGCAACGGACTCTTTGGTCGCGTCTTGGATTGAGAGAATCTGCTGGCCGATTTCGCCGGTGGCCTTCGCCGTCTGCTCCGCCAATGCCTTGACTTCGGACGCGACCACGGCGAAGCCGCGGCCGGCTTCGCCGGCACGCGCGGCCTCGATCGTCGCGTTCAGCGCAAGCAGGTTGGTTTGCCCCGCGATCGTATTGATCAATTCGACGACATCGCCGATCTTCTGAGTGGCCTTGGCAAGGCCCTCGATGGAGGCGCCTGACCGAGCAGCCTGATTGACTGCTATCCCCGTGATCTTCGTGGATTCGGAGACCTGACGGCCGATTTCCTTGATCGAAGAGGTGAGCTCCTCGGTCGAAGCGGCGACAGCCTGCACGTTGGTGGAGGCTTCTTCCGAGGCCGCCGCGACCGCCGTAGACTGTTGCGTCGACTGTTCGGAATTTGCGGCAAGAGCATTGGCGGCGCTTTGCAGGTTCGTCGCGGAGCCGCCAACCGTATCCAGCACAATCTTTATCCGGCCGTCGAAACTGTGAATAGCAGCATTAACTTTCTCCTGTTGCTTCTGCCGCTCCGCCAGCATGGCTTCCTGATACACGGAAATCGCTATATCCATATCCAGCATCACGGCGCAGTTGACGGCCGTGAGGACCTTGGAAAGATGTGACGGTTTCCATCGGTAGTTGCTGACGGCGAGGGCGGCGAGCTGGCTCAGGACAAAATTGTAGCCGCCGATGTACCAGCGTGGCTCCAATCCGATCTTGTTGTGGATGAGGCCGATCGTGCGCACGCCCTGCATGTACTCCTGATCGAAGCGACCGTTGAATAGACGCTCCCAGTGGGCGCCCTGAGCTTTCTTGAGGCGGGGAATATCGCTGCCGATCAACTTTGCCAGTTGCGGCTCCTTCGTAATGTGCTGATAGAAGCCTTCCAGGATCTCCGGCAGGGCTCCCTCTACCTTGCTCCAGAACTGACGCAATGTCTCACCCGTCCCGGCATCAATGTGCATGAAGCGCAAGCGGGCTTCTCGATCCTGGTTATGATCTGTGGGCCCCGCTCGCGGGGTAAGTTTAAGCGTCATAGCTGTCGTCCCTTTGCTTTCTTTGGGAGGCACGATGCCGCAAGACAACCTGTTGACCGGTCGGCAGCGTTACGCACAAACTTCGATACGGATAATTTTACCGGTCTAAATTAATATCGGCTGAGCGTGAATTAATGTGGGTTAAGCGAGGCAATGCAGATTGATAATCTGGGTTGACTGCGTCGCGCTTCAGAAGGTCGCTCAAGTCACGTATTATTCGCTCGCAGACCTCGGGCGAGGGCGCATCGCGGCAAGCCATTTGGCACCCTTCATGATTGCCTCGACGGCAGGCTCTGGCTAAATTCGCCGAGTTATTCCGATTGGCAGAGCGAGACTGCTGCGCAGTGGTTTGAACGGCTTTTTTCCAGCGCGAGTTGCAACGGCTCGATGTCTCGTCACCCCGCACCCGGCTGACTTCCGGTGTGATGTTTTTCGCTTCCATCCCAGTCTGGCGGAATGCGCAAAATACTCATTGACTACGCAAAAAAGTTACGCATGTAGTGGCATCTATAATGCCAGAATAATTTCTTACTTTGGGCGCCGTAACGCGGCCTCATCACAACGGTGACGATAAAATCAATGAAAAGCGTCTCGCCCTGCGTAGCTTGTCCAAACATGCTGGGCTTTTGCGCCGCCATATTGGGGAACGTCGAAAGGGCCAGCTCGGCGGCGACTGCAAGTTGGCAGCGTCATCTGATAGTCGCCGCCGGCAAGCAGGTTTTTGCCTCGAACCAGGCATCTCCAGATGTTTACGTTTTATGTAGCGGTTGGGGATTCCGGTCCCTGCAATTGCCGGACGGTCGCCGGCAGATATTGAGCTTTCTGCTACCCGGCGATCTTTTTTCGACCAGCTCGGTCTTTGAAGAGCGCTTCCATTTTTCCGTAAAGGCCCTGACGGTGATCCAGGTGAGCGGAATGCGGCGAACTGAAGTGCAGTTGCGCCTGGCGGCCAATCCGGCTGTAGTGGTGGCGTTGGCGAAATCGTGCTGCTCCGAAACCGAGGCTTCGGACAAGATGATGGCTGCCCTTGGCCGGTACTCGGCGGAGGAGCGCATCGCCTATCTCTTTCTGCATCTTATGAAACGAATTGCTGCCCGAAACGTCATACGCGACCACCGTTATCCGTTTCCATTGCGCCAGCAACATATCGCAGATGCCGTTGGACTTACGTCGGTTCATGTAAGCCGGATTCTCGGCGCCTTCCGCGATCGCTCCATTGCCGATTTGTCTGGCGGCACGCTTGAGGTCTTCAACCAGCGCGAGTTGGAGGAACTGGGCTCACTCGCTTGAGGCGGCATACTATCAGGCACGACGGGTGGCCGTGACAGCCAGGTTGCCGACCGAAATACGGTTGGAGTTGGAGCTCGAATGGCGTCAGCGACTGTCTTTTCGAAGGCTTGCGGTCAATCAACCAACAGGGATGTGTAAGAGGAAATCGCCATTGCCATGTCCAGCGCGACATACTTGTCAAGGGTCGCAATCAATTGCGCTTTCGATGACAACGACAGCGGCGCGCCAAAAATCTCGGTTGAGAAGTCCTTCTTGATCTTCATGTACCCGGCAACATACCATTTTGCGTCGAGACCTATCTCAAAATGCTTTATGCCGATGAACGAAGCATTGTTGAAATATTCCTGATCGAACCGGCTTTCGAAAAGTTTCTTCCAGTGCTGTTTTTGCTTTACTTTCAGATGATCGATTGTTCTCCCGGTCAGCCTCAGATCCAGATTTGAGTGCAGCACATCAGCATAGAAATTCTCTATGATGCCGGCGGCAGGATGCTCAATGAGTGACCAGATCTGCGCTGCATGACGATGAGAATCGAGGTCAATCGCCAGAAAACGGAGCATCGCTTCCATAACCAGGTTCTCGTCGGCAGCGTTGATTCAAGGTAGCCGCAGCTGCCGACAACCTATCGATTTTGCGTTAACGGTCCTTCGCCCTTACTTGATGCAGATCACATGGCGGGCTGCCGCCCGTCGGAAGGGAGATAACATGCCGGATCCCGACGATTATTTCGAAATGCAGCGCCTTGAGGCGCTGAGCAATACGATCTTTGGCGTGGCGATGACGCTGCTCGCCTACAATTTCCCCAAAGGAGACACTCTGAACGGTTCGCCGGTCTGGCCGACAATCTGGACCACATACCATGCTCAGCTCATCGCGCTCCTCATCAGTTTTGTGGTCGCGGGGATGTTCTGGTTTTCCCACCAGCGCAGGTTGGCCTACCAGCCACGCGCGCCTCGGTTCGTGGTCTATCTCAATCTGCTTTTTCTGCTGGCGATCATCCTGCTGCCCGTCACGACCGGCCTGAATGGCACGTATGGTAGCGCACGCGATATTGTCGTGCTCTATGGCTGCCATCTGACCGCGCTTGCCGGTTTGAGCAGCGTCCTGTGGCTTCTTGCAGGGCTGCGGCGCGGCGAGCCGGATGTGGCAATTCCAATGGCGTTGGCGACCGTCGCCTTTGCCCTGTCGGTATTGTTCGCGTTGATCGTGCCGCAAACATCCATCGCGCAATTGATGTGGTACTTTGCCTTCGCAACACCGGTTATCGACCGGCTGTTGGAAAGACGCAGACGAAGGCTGGCGATGTGAATTCCCTCGGACGCTCGGGGTCATTTGCACCGATTTCGAATTGACGGCCGGAACTCATGCCCGTCATGCACACGTCGTGCAGGCTATCGGGGGTGCGCGGGGCGTCGGTAGTATTGAGGGATCGGCTGACACGTCCACTCGTTCCGTGTGTCCCAGCCACCTCGCTTTCGCCATTCGGTCCATTCAAGGAACTCGTATTTCCGGCTGTACGGATTTCCCGGGTCCCGGGGATCGCAAACGGCATTCTGGGCGGGATGGCGCCTCTCCTTGACCTGCTTCGCCATTGCGGGCCCTGCCAGCAAGGAAGGAATCAGGGCAACGACAACCAGTCTGAGTTTTGTCATGCTTCCCGCCTATTCAATCCTGGTGCAAGTTCCGGCGGAGATCGACGGATAATCTTCGCTGTTATCTTTTCCGATAGCGTAGCCCCGCATATCGGAAGCTAGAAAACGATTGGCGGTGATGTTGAACACATAATCGCTCGTTCCGTCCGCGCAATAAAGGGCTCTGTTGCCGTATACGGTGACGGTGGGATCGACAGAACCAATCTTTTCGCATGATCGAGCCAGACTCGAACCGAATTCTGTAATTGAAATGCTATAATCTGTGGCCGCTTCGTCGTTCCCGAGCACATTCTTTTCAATCCGACGGCCTAGCTGTCGCAGGCGCAGAACGAATTTGCCGTCCGGGTTAAACGTCATCCCGACCCATTTTTTCATATTTGCGTTGTAGGCGACCCCGCCGCTTGCCTCGACTACACAAAAATAGGATGAGGTGCCGGAGCCCTCGGCGCGGAGCTGTGGCGATGTGCCAAAAAGGCACGTCACGCTGATCGCCAGCCATTTACTCGTCGTCATTTTGCGGCCCCGTCGTCGTGGGATGGCAGTATCCGCCCTTCCTGCCAGCCGCTTTTGATTCATCTCAAATATGCCTGGGCCAGGCCGTGCCATTTGAAACTGGCGCCCGTCGAATTTTTACTGCCCTCCTGCAGTCTGCTTTCGCGACGATGCGTCACGATAGGTGAGCGGAAACCTTGCACTCGCGAATTTGAAATGGCTGACAACCTGATCACCCCCGTTTG
Organism: uncultured Alphaproteobacteria bacterium; assembly: GCA_963742085.1. Classification (GTDB taxonomy): domain Bacteria; phylum Pseudomonadota; class Alphaproteobacteria; order Rhizobiales; family Xanthobacteraceae; genus Bradyrhizobium. Next base: position 335,406 of record CAVUKM010000017.1, read on the forward strand.
GGCGGCATCCATCCAGCGGAGGTCCGCTCGAGCGCTGCGCGTCGGTCGCCGGCTCAGGCTGGCGGGCCTCCAAATTGCAGACTTCAATCAAGCGGAGGCGATTACAGCATCGCCGCTGGCATTGCGCTTGGGCAGCGGAGGCTTTGTCGCGCTGTTCGCCTACGGCGCCGCGGTCTTCATCGGGGTTTCGCGGGCTGAGGAAGAGGCCCTTTTACAAAAACTCGGCGATCGGATCGAAGGCCGGTTAGCCGCACCGTCCGTCGTTGTTTCCGAGATCGAAATCGGAACGAGCGACAGGATTTCTGGCGATTTCATCGCGGTTCGGGATCTGTCACCGCCGTGCCTCGTCGTCGTTGCCGACGCGCTTGCCAAGAATGTCGCTCTCGCCTTTGAGGAGGACGAAGTCAGGAAAGTGCTTGAGGCGCTCGAACCTTTCGCCGGCGATCTCGCCAATTCCGGCCGGCTGCCCCGGAACCGGCGACGGATGCTGCAGACTGTAGGACACGCTTTGCTGATTCATCATCGCCTTCTCGAACGGGTTGAGGTGGAAGAGAGCCCGGAGTTGCCGTCAAATGATGATGAGATCGGGCGCCTGCACGAGCGTCTTGCCGAAGCCTATAATTTCAGGAAGCGAGCCAAGGCGCTTTCACGCAAGCTCGACGTCATCGAGGTGATGACGACTGCGATCACCGAGCTGCTCGACGCACAGCGCGAAATCCGGCTGGAATCACTGATCGTGCTCCTGATCGCGGTCGAAATGGCGATTTATCTATATGACCTTTTCCTGCGCGCCGGCTGACATGTGCGGTCTGCGGGCTTGTATCGGAGCAAAGCCATTCCACTTCCGTCCGGCCACGACTGAAGAATGAAATTTCCGGCTTCTCGCGCCGCGAGCTAGTTCAACACCCGCTTGTTGTCGGGGCTGTCGAGCGAAAAGGTCGGCACGTCGATCTCGAACTTCTCGCCGCTCTCGCTGACCATTTGATAGCGTCCGGACATGAATCCCGACGCGGTCGGAAGCGGCACGCCCGAGGTATATTCGAAGCGTTCGCCCGGCGCCAACACCGGCTGTTCGCCGACCACGCCTTCGCCGCGGACTTCCTGCTTGCGGCCGGTTGCGTCGGTAATGATCCAGTGCCGCGTGCGCAGTTGCACCGTCTCGTTGCCCGAATTCGTGATGACGATGGTGTAGGACCAGAAATACTGGCGGTTTTCGACCGACGAGCGTTCCGGCAGGAAGTTCGGCTCTACGGTGACTTCGATCTGGCGGGTGATGGCGCGGTACATGCGAGGCTGATCTTCCGAAATCGTGCGGCATCATATCCAATTGTTTCGACAGAACCAATCCGGGGCCGGCCGGGACGGTCCCTTCCGACCGGTTCCCATCGTCGTTTCACCATAGTTTTGACCTATGGCGCGGGCGCTTGCGGGCGCGCAACTTGCTTGCAGCACCGGGGCCTATACTATTGCCTTGCCATGCGGGCCCGTGGGCCGCCTGCACAAGACGGTGCCAGATGACCTCAGTAGCCGATCGGATTGTCGGACCCCCGCTAGCGGCCCCAGCCGATGTGGTCGCGCGCGACGCCGCGCCCGCGCAGGCCACGGCCGTGCCGGCGATTTCGCTGCCGGCCGCCGGCGAGCGCGAACTGCGGCTGGATCTGTTTCGCGGGCTTGCGCTGTGGCTGATCTTTATCGATCACCTGCCGCCCAATCTTCTGACCTGGTTCACGATCCGAAATTACGGCTTCAGCGACGCCACCGAAATATTCATTTTCATTTCGGGCTACACGGCCGCGTTCGTCTATGGCCGCGCGATGAGCGAGGCCGGCTTCGTGGTCGCGACCGCGCGCATCCTGCGGCGGGTCTGGCAGATTTACGTCGCGCACGTGTTTCTGTTCACGATCTTCCTCGCGGAAATTTCCTACGTTGCGACCAGCTTCGAGAACCCGCTGTATACCGAAGAAATGGGCATCATGGATTTTCTCAAGCAGCCGGACGTCACCATCGTCCAGGCACTGCTCCTGAGATTTCGCCCCGTCAACATGGACGTGCTGCCGCTCTACATCGTGCTGATGCTTTTCCTGCCCCTGATCCTGTGGCTGCTGAAGCGCAGCGCCGACCTCACGCTGGCGCTGTCGGTCATCCTCTACGCCGTCACCTGGGAATTTGATCTCTATCTGTCGGCCTACCCGAACGGAGTCTGGGCCTTCAATCCGTTCGCGTGGCAATTGCTGTTCGTGTTCGGTGCGTGGTGCGCGCAGGGCGGCGCCCGGCGGATGTCGCGGATTCTCTCCTCGCCGATTACATTGTGGATTTCGTTCGGTTACCTGCTGTTCGCGTTCCTTGTCACGCTGACATGGTATTGGCCGCAACTGAGCCATCTGATGCCGCGGCGGCTCGAACAATGGATGTATCCCATCAGCAAGCCCGACCTTGACGTGCTGAGGTTTGCGCATTTTCTGGCACTGGCAGCCGTGACCGTGCGCTTCCTGCCAAAGGACTGGCCCGGACTTAAGTCGCGCTGGCTGAGGCCGCTGATCCTGTGCGGCCAGCATTCGCTGGAGATTTTCTGCCTTGGCGTGTTCCTGGCGTTCGCCGGGCATTTCCTGCTGGCGGAGCTTTCCGGCGGCGCCGGGTTGCATTTCGTTATCAGTATTTCCGGAATCCTGACTATGTCCGCCGCGGCATGGCTGTTTTCATGGTACAAGCATTCTGCCGACAAGAGTGCATCCCGGACGAAGGGCACCGCCGGCAACGCCGACATGGCGGGAGGGGGGGCATGAAGGCCTGTTCAGGTCTCATCCTGGGATTGACAATGCTGGCCGGTCTTTTGACCGCCGCGCCAGCGCGTGCCGAGGATGCACCTGAGAGTTGCGAAGTCCCCGACTATTTGCTCACGAGCGAAAGTTCCCTGCCCAAGGTCGCGGATGCGGTAAAAAGCGGCCATTCGCTCGACATTCTCGTGGTGGGCAGCCGTTCGTCGACCATCAATGCGCCCATGAATAGTTCGGAGGTCAGCGCCTATCCCGGCCGGTTGCAGGTCGCGCTGAGGGAGAAACTGCCGTCGATTGTGGTCAATGTGTCGGTCGAGATACAAGCCAAGAAGACCGCAGAGGAAGTAGCCCCGGGTTTGGCGAAGTTAATGGAAGGTAAAAAGCCGACTTTGGTGATCTGGCAGACCGGCACCGTAGATGCCGTGCGTTCCGTCGATCCCGAGGATTTTCGCGCGGCGATCGACGAGGGGGTTGTTGCGCTGCAAGAGGCCGGCGCCGATGTAATTTTAATGAATCCGCAATACAGCCCCCGCACCGAGACGATGATTTCCATGCCGCCCTACCTAGATAACATGCGGGTGGTGGCGCAGCAGCACGATGTTGCGCTGTTCGACCGCTTCGCGATCATGCGGCACTGGGCCGAGTCGGGGGAGTTTGATTTGTTCAGCGCATTCCATGGCGTCGAGCTTGCCAGGCGCGTCCACGACTGCCTTGGCCGGGCGCTGTCGCAATTTGTGATCGGCGCCGCCCGTCTCAACCCGGCCCAACAGAATTGAGGATCCAGAATTTATGACGTTTATGAAATTTATGGCGTCTATGAATTTTCACCGCCCTTTTTGCCGAACCACATTGCTGACAGTGCCCGCGGTCGCAGCGCTCGTGCTGCTGACGCCGGCCGCGACGCCGACGCGCGCGCAGGCCGCCCAGCAGGCTGCATTGTCCGACAAGGCCAAATCCGAGAGCGCCAAGTCCGACGCCACTAAGTCAGACAGCGCCAAGTCAGACAGCGTCAAGCCGGAAGCGCCGACGTCCGACAAGACCGGCGCAGGCAATGCTGCGGCCGTCGACCGTGCCGATCTGCCGCAACAAAAGAGCCTTACCGACAAGGCGATCGAAAAGATGAAACTGGTCGCGAAATCGGCGAGCGACATTTTCAGCCGCGTTCCCTGCCTGCCTCCAAAGGGTGATATCCGAACGCTGGGCTCGCTGCCGCGCGTGGCGGGCAAGCTGGCCGCGGGGGAGCCGGTGCTGATCGTTGCATTCGGATCGTCTTCGACGGCCGGCTATGGGTCGTCGTCACCCGAGTTCACCTACCCCAACCGGCTGGCGACGCAGCTGCGCCGGAAATATCCGAGCGCCGATATTACCGTTGTCAATCGCGGCAAGGGTGGAGAGGACGCGCCCGAAATGATGAAGCGGCTGCAGGTCGAGGTGATCGACATGAAGCCCGATTTCGTGATCTGGCAGGTCGGCACCAACGCCGTGCTGCGCAACCTTGATCCCGAGGAGACCGCAAAGCTGGTCGAGGACGGCGCCGCGCGCATTCAGGCCGCGGGCGCCGATCTCGTGCTGGTCGATCCGCAATACTCTCCAGCCGTCAACGAGCATGCGGAGAGCACGAGCCGGCTGATAAAATTGCTCGTCAAGGTCGCCCGACTTCGCCATGTCGGTGTTTTCCCGCGCTTCGAGGTGATGCGCCAATGGCACGAGAACCAGGCGCTTCCGATCGACAGTTTCGTGATTGCCGATGGCCTGCACATGAACGATTGGGGTTACGCATGCTTCGCCCAGTTGCTTGGCGACGACATCATCAGATCGGTCGGTCAGATCAAGCTGGGCGTCAACGTGCCGTCCGACGTGCGGACAAACCGCCCGATGTGACTGCCGTCATTGCGAGGCGCGCAAGCGACGAAGCCATCCAGCTTCATGGACCGCTTCGCGGAGCCAGTTATCAGGAGCGCATTGTGCGACCCGTTAGCTCGCAATGAGACAGGCGGGGGCTTGCAGTGCCCTCACGCCTTCTCCAGCGCCGCCTGCAGGTCCTCGATCAGATCGTCCGGGTGTTCGAGGCCGGCGGAGAACCTGATAAAACCTTCGCTGATCCCGAGCTCGCCGCGCGCCTCGGGCGTCAGCCTTTGATGCGTGGTGGTCGCCGGATGGGTGACGAGGCTCTTGGCGTCGCCGAGATTGTTCGAGATCCGCGCAAGTTTCAGCCCGTTGAGCGTGCGAAACGCCGCCGCCTTGCCGCCCTTGACCTCGAAGCCAACCAGCGTCGATCCGGCGCGCATCTGCTTCTTCACCAAGGCGGCCTGCGGATGATCGGCGCGGCCGGGATAGATCAATCGCGAGATTTTCGGATGCCGCGCCAGCGCGTCCGCTATCGCTGCCGCGGTTTCGGTCTGGGCGCGGACCCGGACCGCCAGCGTCTCCAGTCCCTTGAGCAAGACCCAGGCGTTGAACGGCGACATCGACGGCCCGGTCTGGCGCATGAAGTTATGGAGGTGTTCGGCAACGAACGCTTCGGTGCCGAGGATCATGCCTCCCAGGCAGCGGCCCTGGCCGTCAATGTGCTTGGTCGCGGAATACACCACGACGTCGGCGCCGAGCTCGAGCGGGCTCTGCCAGATCGGCGTCGCGAATACATTGTCGACGATCAGCCGCGCGCCGCCCTGATGCGCGATCTCGGCAATGGCGCCGATGTCGAGCACATCGAGGGTCGGATTGGTCGGGCTCTCCAGGAACAGGGTCCTGGTGTTCGGCCGCATCGCGCGTTTCCACTGGTCGAGATCGAGGCCGTCGACCAGCGTGGATTGAATGCCGTAGCGCGGCAGCAGGTCTTCCACCACATAGCGGCACGATCCGAACATCGCTTTCGCGGCCACCACGTGATCGCCGGCCCTTAGGGGAGCCAGCACGGCCGTCGTCACCGCCGCCATGCCGGTCGCGGTCGAGCGGCCGGCTTCGGCGCCTTCGAGCTCGATCATCCGCCGCTCGAACATCGCGATCGTCGGATTGGAATAGCGCGAATAGATGTAGCCGGGGTCTTCGCCCTTGAACCGCGCCTCGCATTGCTCCGCGCTGTCGTAGACATAGCCCTGGGTGAGAAACAGCGCCTCGGATGTCTCCCCGAACTCCGAGCGGATGGTCCCGGAATGGACCAGCCGGGTTTCCGGACGGTAGCGGGCGGTTGATGAGGCGGGCCTGGCAGACGCGGACGTGGTAGACTTGGTAACTCGGACATGTGACCTCCATCGTGACCAACCATTGGAAATGGTCACAAAAAAACCGGCCTGGAAAAATTCCACAGGCCGGGATCACACTGTCCCCGGCCTGTTTAGCGACTTGTTTAACGTGGCTGCAAGCCGGCCGGCTCAAATCACCACGGGATAAGTCATGCTGATATTCCCTCGCGCCCTTTCCGTCAAGGCAGCCATCGGATAACCGGTAAAAGTCCATATTTTCAGCGTCTGGATGGCCTGGTTCATCCTTAAGGACCCTACCCGTGACCTTCACGCTTCCGCCCGGCGCCAATGGCATCCTGCCCGACCGCATGATCGCGGCGATGGCGGATGCCGGCCTGATCCTGCCGGACTATCCGTTCGTCGAAAGCCAGATCCAGCCGGCAAGCCTCGATCTGCGTCTCGGCGACATCGCCTATCGGGTCCGGGCCAGCTTTTTGCCGGGCCCGGGCGCCACGGTGGCCGAGCGGATCGACGAGCTGAAGCTGCACGAAATCGACCTCACCGACGGCGCGGTGCTGGAGACCAACTGCGTCTACATCGTGCCGCTGCTGGAGTCGCTTGCGTTACCGCCCGCAATCATCGCCGCCGCCAATCCCAAGAGCTCGACCGGGCGATTGGACGTGTTTACCCGCGTGATCGCCGACGGCACGCGGCGGTTTGACATGATCGGCGCGGGGTACCACGGCCCGCTCTATGCCGAGATCAGCCCGAAGACATTCCCGGTGCTGCTGCGCGAGGGCTCGCGGCTGTCGCAGGTGCGCTTTCGCACCGGCGATGCCATTCTGAATGCCGCTGAACTCGACGCGCTGCACGTTCTGGAGCGGCTGGTTGACGTGGAACACGCCGATCTCACCAACGGCGTGGCGGTGAGCGTCGACCTCTCGGGCGAGAACGCCAAGGGCTTCGTCGGCTATCGCGCCAAGCGGCACACCGGGGTGGTCGATATCGACCGCCGCGGCGGCTACGCGGTCGATGAGTTCTGGGAGGCCATACAAGCGCGGCCCGACGGCAGCCTCATTCTCGATCCCGGCGAATTCTACATACTGGCCTCGAAGGAAGCCGTGCAGGTGCCGCCGGATTATGCCGCGGAGATGGTGCCGTTCGATCCGCTGGTCGGCGAGTTCCGCGTGCACTATGCCGGCTTCTTCGATCCGGGCTTCGGCTATGCCGGTGCCGGCGGGCAGGGCTCGCGCGCGGTGCTGGAAGTACGCTCGCGCGAGGTGCCGTTCATTCTCGAGCATGGCCAGATCGTCGGCCGCCTGGTCTACGAAAAAATGCTGACGCGGCCCCACGCCATGTACGGCCAGCGCATCGGCTCGAACTATCAGGCGCAGGGCCTGAAGCTCTCCAAGCATTTCCGGGTGTGATCGCAGGGACTGCTGTCCCCGATGCGGTGCAGCTTGGTGCTCCACCCCGGGAACGCAGCGCTACCGCCGGACCCCTGCCTAATTCTCCTGCGTTGCAGCAATATCGCTACCACCCGGGAGATGCGTCTTTCGGTCGCCGCGCGCTGATTGTAGCATCGCCCCGAAAGAACTGCCGGGAACCGGGAAGGAAACAACCAATCAGGGGAAACTTCGATGACTATCGCAATGACACATGGGACGTTGTCAGAATCCGACCATAGCGCGCAGTTGCGCAAAGCGGTCATCGCATCGACGATCGGCACTGCAATCGAGTGGTACGACTTCTTCCTTTACGGCACCGCCGCCGGGCTGATCTTTGGCAAGCTGTATTTTCCCAACGAGGATGCGCTGACGGCGACGCTGGCGGCCTTCGGTACCTATTTCATCGGCTTCGTCGGGCGCCCGATCGGTGCCGCGATATTCGGTCACTACGGCGACCGGATCGGCCGCAAGGCGACCTTGATCGCTACCCTTCTTTGCATGGGTATCGCGACCTTCCTGATCGCATTCGTGCCCACTTACTCTTCGATCGGTATCTGGGGCGCGGTCATTCTCACGGTGCTGCGGATGCTTCAGGGCATCGGCGTGGGTGGCGAGTGGGGCGGATCGGTGCTGCTGGCGATGGAATGGTCGCGTACCCATGGTCAGCGCGGGCTGGTCGCATCCTGGCCGCAGTTCGGCGTGCCGTGCGGCCTGTTCCTGTCAAACCTTGCCGTCCTCGCATTCAGCCAGCTGACAGGCGACCAGTTCGTCACCTGGGGCTGGCGGCTTCCCTTCGCGCTCTCGATCGTTCTCGTCGGCGTCGGGCTGTGGATTCGCCTTGGCATCCTCGAGACGCCGGTATTCCAGCAGCTTCTGGATAACAAGAAGATCGAGAAGGCCCCCATCATCGAGGTCTTCAAGATGCATCCGAAGGAGATATTGCTGTCGGCCTTGCTGCGGATGTCCGAGCAGGCGCCGTTCTATATCTTCACGGCGTTCATCTTCGCCTATGCGGTCGGCACCTTGCACATGTCGCGCGATCTGATTCTGATCGCGGTGCTGGTTGCCTCTTGCCTTTCGTTCGTCACCATCCCGCTGTCGGGCCACATCTCCGACCGGATCGGGCGCAGGAAGATGTATCTGATCGGCGCGGCGACGGTAGGCGTGTTCGGCTTCCTGTATTTCGGAATGGTGGACACCGCAGCTCCGTTGGCAGTGTTCATCGCGATCGTGCTGTCGCTGATCCCGCATGACATGCAATATGGACCACAGGCCGCCTTGATCGCCGAGGCCTTTACGCCGCGATTGCGCTACAGCGGTGCGTCACTCGGCTATCAACTCGCCTCCGTGATTGCCGGCGGTCCGGCGCCCCTTATCGCGACGGCGCTGTTCGCCACCTATCACTCCGGCTATGCGATTTCCATCTACATCGCCGCCTGTTCGGTCATAAGCCTTATCGCCGCGTCGTTCATGCCTGACTACACCGGCAAGGACATTTCGATGGAGTATGATGACTGACCTGGTGTTTCCAAATCCGAGGTTAGCACCCTTGCAGCGTCCACTTTTGCGAGCTTCGGGTTCGAAAGGACACTAGAAACTATGATTTTAGTGTGGTTTGGGTTCAGAAGTTCGCTTGCCCGACTCGGCGCACTGACGAAGAGAACTTCTGAACCACCGCGCTGGATTGATCCAGATCATTGCCGAAAGCCCCGCACTCCTCGAGAGTTTAAAGTACCGATTCTTTGGGCGGGAGATTGCGATGGATCGCACGAAGCAAGGTCAGCCAACTTTGGCTTCCAGTACGTCGTCCGACCATTACCAAGCCTATGATGTGTGGGACGCACCTACGCGATGGTTCCACTGGATCAACGCGCTTGCCGTGTTTGGTCTGATCGTCGTTGGAGTTATCCTGCTCAATGACGATGCTCTGGGGCTCTCCGCCAACGGCAAGATCCTACTCAAGCAAATCCATGTCGTGATCGGCTATGTCATGGGACTGAACCTGCTTTGGCGCTTCGTTTGGGCGTTTTTCGGCAACCGCTATGCGAGATGGAGCGCAATGCTGCCTTATGGATCCAGTTTTTGGGGCAAACTGCGCGGTTACGGCGACGCCTTTCTTAGTGGAGAGCCGCAAGAATATATTGGGCATAATCCCGCAGCACGCCTCGCAATCGCAGTTCTCCTGCTCCTGCTTATCCTGCAAGCCGCGACCGGCGTGATCCTGGCGGGGACCGATCTATTCTGGCCGCCGTTCGGGGGATGGTTTGCTGGTTGGGTTGCCGCCACCGGGATTGATCCGACGACGGTTTCGCCGCTCGTTCCCAACACGTTGGATCAGACAGCATACAAGGCAATGCGTGCGTTTCGAAGCCCCGTCGTGACGATCCATCTCTATGCGTTCTATGTGCTCGCGGGCGTTATCGTGATGCATCTGATAGCGGTGATCGTGACCGAAATTCACGAGGGTGGAAGTATCACGTCGGCAATGTTCACCGGTCGCAAGTTCTTCAACCGACCGCCGGAGGATCGCTAGAGGCGAGGGGTAGGCTTGACAGGAAGATTGACAGATGAGCCGCCGCCATAGCGAGAGCCACCTTGTTGAGCGCATCGGTTGGCTGAGAGCTGCCGTGCTCGGCGCCAATGACGGAATCATATCAACCGCAAGTCTGATACTGGGAGTGGCGTCGGCTGCTGCTTCCCAAAGCGACGTGCTGCTGACCGGTGTTGCCGGCCTGGTCGCCGGCGCCATGTCGATGGCGGCTGGCGAATATGTGTCGGTCAGTTCGCAGTCCGATACCGAGCATGCCGACCTCGCGCGTGAGAAACGAGAGCTTGCGGACGACCCCGTGTTCGAGAGGGAAGAACTTGCTCAGATTTACGTCGCGCGAGGCGTCGAATCTGATCTCGCTCGCGAGGTTGCGAAGCAATTGATGGCAAAGGACGCATTGGGAACGCATGCGCGGGATGAACTTGGCATCTCCGAGATCAGCACCGCTCGTCCGGTGCAGGCGGCCCTTGCGTCGGCCGCGACCTTTTCCGTCGGAGCCGCGGCGCCGCTCGCGCTCGTCCTGGTCTCGCCATCAAATGCCTTGATCCCGGTTGTTGCAGCCGGATCGTTGTTGTTCCTGTCCCTGCTTGGCGCGATTGGTGCGAAAGCTGGAGGCGCCGGCTTGCTGAAGCCGACCATACGCGTGACGTTTTGGGGCGCCTTCGCGATGGGTCTCACCGCTGCAATTGGCGCGGTTTTTGGCAAGATTGTCTGATCGCCTGCGCTTGGGAGCACGGGGACGCTCCCCGCCAAGAGGGCTAACCTATCGCGCCGCGGGCTTCGCCGCTGGCGTCACGCGCCAGACCGCGTTGCCGACGTCGTCGGCGACCAGCAGCGCGCCCTGCTTGTCGATTGCGACGCCGACCGGCCGGCCCTGGGCTTCGCCGTCATCATTGAGAAAGCCGGTCAGCACGTCCTGCGGCTTGCCCGAGGGCATGCCATTGGCGAATGGCACGAAGATCACCTTGTAGCCGGCGCGGGGTTTGCGATTCCACGAGCCGTGCTGACCGATGAAGGCCCCGTTGGCCATTTCGGGCGGAAACAGATTGCCGGTATTGAAGGTGAGCCCAAGCGAGGCGGTATGCGCGCCGAGCGCATAGTCCGGCGCGATCGCCTTCGCCACCAGATCGGGACGCTGCGGCTGGACGCGGACATCGACATGCCGGCCGTAATAGCTGTACGGCCAGCCGTAGAACGCGCCGTCCTTCACCGAGGTCATGTAATCCGGCACGAGATCGTTGCCGAGTTCGTCGCGTTCGTTGACGACGACCCATAGCGCGCCGCTTTGCGGTTGCCATGATGGACCATTGGGATTGCGAAGGCCGGAAGCGAACACGCGCCACTTGCCCGTGACGCGATCGATCTCGAGCACCGCGGCGCGGTTGGTCTCGGCCTCCATGCCGTTTTCGCCGATATTGCTGTTGGAACCGACGGTGGCATAGAGCTTCGAACCATCCGGGCTCGCGGTGAGATCCTTGGTCCAGTGATGGTTGATGGTGCCCGCGGGCAGGTCCGCAAGCTTGACACCCGGCGCGGTAATCCGGGTGTCGCCGGCATGGTAGGGGAATTTCATGATCGCATCGGAACAGGCGACATAGAAATCGTCGCCGACGAGTGCCATGCCGAACGGTGAATTCAACCCCTCGAGAAAAACGGATTTGGTTTCGGCGGTGCCGTCGCGATCCGCATCGCGCAGCAACGTGATGCGATTGGCGCTCGGCGTACCGGCGCCGGCGCGATCCATCACCATGTTCGTGATCCAGCCTTTGATGCCTCTCGTATCGTCGGGCTTCGGCGGCGCGTTGGTTTCGGCCACCAGCACATCCCCGTTCGGCAGCACCAAAAGCGTGCGCGGATGATCAAGCCCGGTGGCAAACGCGTTGACGGCCGTTCCATTGGCGGCGACCGGCTTGCCGCCGGCGGGCCAGCCGATCGCCTTGGCGACGTTGACCGTGGGTATCAGGGAATTTTCCGGCGCCGGCAGGGTGGGAGAGGGCCCAAAAGTTTGCCCGGTGGCGGCGGTGTCCGGCTCGTTGCAGGCGGCGAGCGGAAGGGTCAGGACCGCGATACAGATTGCCCACCGAATATTTCCGGGAAACAGAATATGTTTGCGCATGCTTGTTCCTCCGCCTTTGCCGATACACTACGAGAAACCGGCGCCGGTTCACAGTACCAGCCATGAATTTGGTGTGAGATGAACGGCGCGGCGCCATGCAGTGTTGAACGCTGCCGCGGCGATGGTGGTTGCGCAGGTAGGCCATGCGCTTGGCGCACTGGCAATGCACCGGATCGGTGCTAGGAAACGGCGCGGCCCCGGCGGAGATTCGGGCGGCAGCGCGGGAGAGGAAATGTCCGATATCGGTGGCGCCGCAATTGCCGTGGTCGATGACAACGAGACTCCGGTTGTCCCGGCCGCTGCGGTGGCGAGAAACGTGCTGGTCGACGGCCCGATCCTGCGCACGCTGTTGTGGCTGGCCTGGCCCAACGTCATCGCGCTCAGCGCGGGCACCTGCGTGGTCATCGCCGAGACCTCCTACATCGGCCGGCTCGGCGTGGAGCCGCTGGCGGCGATGGCGCTGGTGTTTCCGTTCGTGGTGCTGACCATGACGATGTCCGGTGGCGCAATGGGCGGCGGCGTGGCGTCGGCGATCGCGCGCGCGCTCGGTGCCGGCGATGTCGATCGCGCCTCGACGCTGGCGTCGCACGCGCTCCTGATCGGCATTGGCTTCGGGCTGACCTTCATGCTGGGGATGCTGGTCTTCGGCCCGTCGCTGCTGGAGTTGCTCGGCGGCCATGGCAACGTGCTGGCCAACGCCATCGGTTACACGCAGATTTTCTTCGGTGGCGCTGTCCTGCCCTGGTTGATGAATTCGATGGCGGGAATTCTGCGCGGCACCGGCAACATGAAGTTGCCGTCGCTGATGATCCTCTGCTCCGCGGTCTTCCAGGTCATACTCGGGGGCACGCTGGGTCTCGGCCTTGGTCCGATTCCGCAATTCGGCATGCGCGGCGTGGCCGCGGGCACGCTGATCGCCTTCGCGATCGGCGCGGCGATCATGGCGTGGTACATTTTCTCCGGGCGGGCGCGCGTCATCCCCAAGATCAGGGGCTTGAGGATTCGACGGGCGATGTTCGTCGACATCCTCAAGGTCGGCATCGTCTCCTGCTTCTCGCCGCTGCAGTCGGTGCTGACCATCAGTATTCTCACGCACATGCTGGCGGGTTTCGGCACGGAGGTCCTTGCCGGTTACGGCATCGGTTCGCGGCTCGAGTTCATGCTGACCTCGGTTGCATTCGCATTCGGGATTGCCTCGGTACCGATGGTCGGAATGGCGATCGGCGCGGAGCGAATTGCACGCGCGCGGCGGATCGCGCTCACCGCCGGCCTGGTCTCGTTCCTCTCGGTGGGCCTCATCGGCACCCTGATCGCGGTCTTCCCCGACATCTGGGTCAACATCTTCACGCAGGATGAAGGCGTGCGCGCTGCCGGCCGGCAATATCTGTCGACGGCGGCGCCGATGTACGCGTTCATCGGGGTTGCGATGTCGATGTATTTTTCCTCGCAGGGCGCGGCCAAAGTGCTTGGGCCGGTGCTGGCGCAGACCGCCCGGCTGCTGTTCATCGCTCTCGGCGGCTGGTGGCTGTCGATGCACCACGCCGCCGCCGCGGATTTCTTCATGCTGGCGGCGGCATCGATGGTGGTGCTCGGTGTGTTGTCTGCCTCGAGCGTTGTTCTCACGCGCTGGGGGCCGGCACCCGGCGCGATGGCGCAAGTCCGTTCAGCCTTGTCCGGCGCGGTCGACTAGCACGCTTGCGAACAAAAGACGCATGATTGATCAGCGCCGCCGGGGATGCTGCCATCGGCCGTGAGAAAGGTCGCGCTGGTCCGGCTAGACGGCGCGGCGCCCCAGGGCTTTCTGCATCGCAAGTACCCCCAGATCCATCTGGCTGGAAATATAGGGCGCGATTTCGTTCGGCAGCACGTCGACGGTCCAGATCATTCGCGTGCTCGCCTCACCGTCGGAAAGGATTTGAATCGACGCGCTGTAGTGTTTCACGCGCTCGCCGACGATCGCATAGGCCAGGCGTCGCCGGGTGTCGTCGCAATCGACCAGCAGCTCGCGCGCCACCGTGCCGTTGTGGAACGTCACGATGCGGGCGTCGCCATCGAGACGCGTGTCGGTCACAAATCCCGGCGCCAGCCGTCGATGCACGGCGCCGAAGTCGCGCACCGCGGCCCAGACATCCTCGGGGCGGGCGTCGATCGGGATGTCCTTGTGGATGGAAGCCATGATCTGATCCTCTACGCGCAGACCGCCTCGACATTGTTGCCATCGGGGTCGATCAGGAACGCGGCGAAATAGGTCGGGCTGTAATCGGCCCGCGGGCCGGCCCCGCCATTGTCGCGGCCTCCGGCCTTCACGCCTTCCGCGTGGAATTTCCGGATCGCCGCATGATCGGTGGCACGGAACGCGACGTGGGCGCCGCCGACGGTACCCTCGTGCACATAGAGCCATAGTCCCGGTTCGCCCCTGGGCCCAAACCCCGCGCCGCTTTCGTCGCGCGAGCACAAGATATATCCGAGCGGCGCCAGCGCCGCCGCATAGAAGCGCACGCTGGCGTCGAGATTGCCGACTTTCAGTCCGATGTGGTCGTACATGGTGGTCTCCAGTCAATCGCGCAGGTTTGAGTCGCGCAGGTGGAGACAACCTAGTCAGTGCAGCGCGGGGCGATCTTGGAAAATCTTGCGCTTGCCCCGCGAGGCCTCGCGGAATCGGCGCGGCGAGACGCCTGCGGCGCGGTGGAATGTGCGTATGAAATTCGAGAGATCAGCGAACCCGACGTCGTAGGCGACGTCGGTGATGGCGATGTCATGGTCGGCCAACAGGCGCGCCGCATGCCGCAGCCGCGAGCGCACCAGGTATTGGTGCGGGGTGACGCCGAGCACGTTCGTGAACAGGCGCAGGAAGTGGAACGGGCTGATACCGGCCTCCGCGGCAGCCCGCTCCAGATCGATCTGCTGATGCGAATTGGCATCGATCCAGAGCGCGGTTTCCACCGCGCGGCGGCGATCCCGGGCCTTGGCCGGCACAGGCTCCCGCGGTCGCCCCGACACCACCTCGACGAAGCGGTTGGCGAATAATTGCCCGACCTCGTCGAGGCCGATGTCGCTGCGGCCCTCGGCTGCGGTCTGCGCCAGCTCGCCGAGCACCATCAATTCGGGCAACGGGGGCGCGGCGCCCACCCGCCAGATTTCCGGGCGATCCCCGATCGCTTCCACCAGTTCGGGGCTCAGAAAGAACGACAGGCACTCGTCGCCGCAGACGTGATCGTGGGTGCAGATATATTCGTCGCCGGGATGGCCGACCAGGATCGATCCGGCCACCAGCTCGAAGGCCTGGCCGCGGGTCCGGCAGCCGAAGCTGCCCTTGCGGACATAGGAAACCGAGTGGCAGCGAAACTGCTCCACGAACGGCGTGTCAGCCGGCCCGGCGCTACAGCGGAAGTCGGACACCGAGATGGACTGGCGTTGCAGCAGGGGCGTTGTCGTCATGCGGCAAAATTAGCCCGGCAGGCGCGGCGGGGCAACCGGCAGCAGCACGTCGAACAGGGTCTTGCTGGTCGGGCTGCCTGCGCCCTCGATCGACAGCAGCCGGCGCTTGGAGATAGCGCCGCCATGCGCGGAGATCTTGTCCGCGTAGCCACCCGCCTCGAGCACGCGATGACAGGGAACGATGATCACAAAGGGGTTGCGGGCAATCGCCTGCGCGACCGAGTGCGTGGTGCCGGGGGCCCCGAGCCTCGCCGCGACCTCGGCATAGGTCCGGGTCTCGCCGCGCGGAATCGTACGCGTGATCTGGTAAACGCGCTGATTGAAGACATGAATGCCGCCCATATCGAGCGTGACGTCGGAAAAATCACAGGGTTGAGCGCGCAGCAGCGCGACAATGCCCTCGATCGCCAGTTCGACATTCAGCGGCGGGCGCATTTCGCGGGCGTCGGGATAAAGTTGAAACAGCCGCTTGCGGGTTTCGATCTCGCGCGCCTCGGGGAGGTGCACGCCAACAATGCCGGCATCGCCCCATGCGATGCCGCATCGGCCAATCCCGGTGTCAAAAATGGTGTACGCCCGCCCCGACATACGCACTTGCCCCGAGCGCATCATAGCACCGTCACAAACGGCTGCATCTGAAAAATTCGGGTTCGGTTAAGGGGGGAGGGGTGGTGCTGCCGACCAACCGGCTTGGCGGAACGCGCGGCCTCGGCTAATGAGATGGGGCCGCAAGTGATCGCGGGCGTAGTTCAATGGTAGAACGGCAGCTTCCCAAGCTGCATACGAGGGTTCGATTCCCTTCGCCCGCTCCAAACTCGTTTCTCCATTGAAATGGAGAATTTTTTCGCAACCGAAGCCGTCCGATCGGTCGCGACCTTGCTCCATCCGTGAGGATGACTGCTTTGCCGACGGTTTCGGTCTGGGCCTGCTCTCAAGAGCCGGCACCGGTCAGGCCAGATTGCATGCTCTTGGCATCTTGACGAGCTGCGACAGGGCGAGCCCCCTTTTGAAAGCGCAATAGGTCTGCTCGGCCGATCCGGCAAACGCGCCCTTGTGCGCGGCGAACCCCTGAACGGGGTAGATAAGCCCGTTGAACAGCCGGCTGCGGTAGGCCGAGCGAAAGGCAAGGCTCATCAGCCGATTGCTGGAAAATTCCTTATCCTCGATGCCGCAGAGCGGTGAGAGTCCGAGGGAAAGAATTGCTTTTCCCTCGTCTTGAAAAGTTCGAATCGCCCGATGAAGGATCGCATATCCCACCAAGGCGTCGGCCTCGGGGAGTCGGCGTTTGGCCGAGCAGAGATAGCCCACAACCTCGCCTCCTTCGTAGACCGGATCGAAAAACGCAAAAGCCTGCAAACAACCCTTGTGGTCGAAGGTGAAGAACTTGCGGACATCGACCTCGTCGTCAAGGATGGCCGGCCTGGTCAGGAATGTCATCTCGCGGTTCTTCACCCCGCGCGTTTGCCGCCATCGTTCCGAGACCGTCTGCAATTCCTCGCGATCGATCGAACTCACCGAGCGCTCCCCGATCGTGTAGCTGCAGCAGGCGGCGCGATTGAGTGCCCTGCGGAAGTTCCGCTTCCCTGGCCCGTCGAAATCATAGCCAACGAGTTCTATTCGCGTTTCGGTCCCCATCTCGTTCACGCAAAAGCCGATCTTCTCAAGGATTTTGGCGACGGGCCGCGAAGTCTGCCAGAAGCAAACGTCCCTTCTCTCGCTCAAGAAACTACGGATCAGATCCTCGCAGCCACCGATCGGCGCGAGGGGATTGGAAAGAACGAAGGCGGTGCCGCCCACCTGCTTGTAAGCGATGAGTCCTTCCGCGCCTCCGAAATAGTCCAGACCTGGTTGAAAGGCCGCCGAGTATGCCAGCGCGAAGTTTCCGTATTTTCGCAACGCCCGAAGGCGCACGTTCTCGGTGACGCGCCGCGTGAGAGGATCGCACCTCGGTCGATCATGGGCTCTCACATACATTCCGAGGGCTCCGGTAATGTAGTCCGGAAAAGGCTACGGATACTGCAGCGCGATCGGATTCACGCCTGTGTGAGGAGCCGATCCTGCGGGGGCACAAAGCTGTGTATCAATGAGCTGGCAGCCGGTCATGCAGCCGGCGTCGTCCGTTAGTAACGGCCACAATGACGGCAACATTTTGCAAATTGTTTGATTAACGGCGTTCGGGGGGGGCCATTTTCGACCTTCCGGATAGCACTGCACCCTCGCGCTGTATTTCCATCGGCCGACGGCGCGGTTAAAGCTTTGCACTGGCAATGTAGCCCTTGATTTCATTTGGGCCCGATATGAGCAGCTTTGCAGCTAGGCCATTGATCTATTTGGCGATCGATCAGTTCCCCCGGCTGCGGGCCCGGGTTCGGTTCCCCTCATCCGCTCTAACTCACCCCTCCGATGAAAGCGGTCGTTCCGTGCATCCGCGCAGCCAACCGGTGGGTCGTTTGCGTTTCCCTCCGTTCCAGCGATCGTGCCGAGCGCCATGACATCCGTTTCCCGTTTTCCGGACTGGTGTTCGCTCTCCGAGCGTGATCGTGCGGCCGCCCGGGCGCAGTGCCAAAAGCGGCTCGCCGGCATTGGCCGCAAGCTCAACGCGGTTGAGCAGATTTTTGCGGCCGATGTTTCGGGCCGGGGTCCGCTATCGGGAATGCCGTTCGTTGCCAAGGATATGATCGCGACCGGCAAGAGCGAGCCTTCCTGGGGGTGTTCCGCGCCGCAGGCGGCGGCGCTCCCGCGCGCATCCGTGATCGATCGTCTGGACCGGGCTGGAGCCTGTCTCATCGGGACAGCGACGATGACAGAGCTCGCCTACGAACCGTCCGGTATCGGTCGCTCGCGTGGCCTCAATCCCTGGCGGGCGGATACAATCCCGGGCGGGTCATCGACGGGGTCTGCCATCCTGGTCGCGTCGGGCTGCTGTTTTGCAGCACTTGGCTCTGACACCGGCGGCTCCGTCCGAATTCCGGCACACTGCTGTGGCGTTACCGGTCTCAAGCCGAGCTACGGCAGTCTGCCGGTTGACGGCACCATGCCTCTGGCGCCGAGCATGGACACCATCGGGATCATCACCCGAAGTGCCGCGGATCTTGCGCTGATATGGCCGCAGCTGTCCGGGAATAGCGCCGGCGTGACTACGGAACCTCTGTCTGGTTGTTTACTGGAAGACGCGTTCGGCGCCTGCGATGCGGAGATCGCCCGGATTTGTCGCGGCGCCATCGGCGTGCTGACCGAAACCGGCATGACGATCGAAGCAAGGTCCGGATTTCCCGAACAAGCGGATCAATACGCATTGCTTGTGTTGCAAGCCGAGGCGGCCCGCCAGCACCGGGAGCGGATGGATGATACGCGCATTGACGCAAGCTTGCGAAAACGCCTCGCCAAGGGCCTCGCGATTTCGGATGAATCGCTTCGCGAGGCTCTTGAAGAGCGCGACGCGCTTCGCAGTCATTTTCTGGCGCATTATCTTGGCAATGCCACCGTGGCCCTGCTTCCGGTGATGCCGATCATGACGCCGAGCGTTGCGGAGGTCGACCCTGCCTCGGCGCATTTCAATCCGCGCACACTTTATGCGCTCAGCCGCTTTACCCGCTTTGTCAACTATCTCGGCTTGCCCGCTCTCGCCGTGCCCGCAGGCTTTGACAGCCGGGGGTTGCCGGTTGGTCTTCAGATCGTCGGCCGGCCGGGCAGTGACGCGTCGCTGCTGGAAATCGGCGTCAGGCTGCAGGCCAGGTCCGATTGGCACGGTCGCGTGCCGACGGCAATTGCATCCGGGATCGCCTGCGACGAATGACTGGCCGGGCAATGCGCCGCAGTTGCGCGAAGAGGGTGTGACATGGTGCCGTTCTTGCATATGATAAGCCTAGGGTACGCGTATCATATGGCATCTTCGGGCCGTTGATTAAGATGGAGAGTGGATCGTGCAGGTATCAAGAAAGGTTATGAAGCTCCTCTTCCTTGCCGCGACCACGCTTGTGGGAGCCTTGGGATTGCTCCCGCTGCCCGCAGGCGCCGTCGGACCCGAGCCGGCGCCGTTGTCGCCACCGGTCCAATTGACGGTGGGCTATCAGAAGGTCGGCCATCTGGCCCCGGTCATTCTCATTGCCGACGAGTTGAAGAAGCTGGGTGTCGATCTCAAGCTGGTCGAGTTTGTCCGTTACGCCGATGCGCGCACCGCGCTGCTGGCCGGGTCGCTTGACGCCGCTTCGGTCGGACCCGCCGACCTGGCCATTTCGCTGGCGCAAGGCTCGACCGATGTCGTCGGACTGATGGGCGTCGGCTCGTCACCGAAATACGTCATCGGCCGAAACGGCGTGAAGTTCGATTCCTGGGAGGACCTGAAGGGCAAGAAGATCGCGATCGCACCGGGCTCGGCGGTCTGGTTTCAATTCGCGGCAACGCTGGTCGAGAAGGGCATTCCCTACAACAGCTTCGAGGCCGTCAATATTCAGGGTGGCGGCGCCAATTTCGATCAGGCGTTGAAAAAAGGCGATGTCGACGGTCTCGTCACTTGGGAGCCCTTCGAGTCGATCCCGAAAAACGATGGCTACGGGTTCTTTGCCAAGGGCCTCGAATATAGCTCGTCGAAGGCTGTAGGCGCCGAGCTCGGAATGTTCATGGCGTCGAAGGCGGCCGTCGATGCCAAGCGTGCCGCGCTCGAGCGCTTTGTCTGGACTTATCTCAAGAAGCAGGAAGAGCTCGGCAAATCTCCTGAGGAATTCGCGAAAGCCTACGCCCAGCTGTCCGGCATGGCGCCCGACATCGCCGCCCAGGCGTCGCAGATCATCAAGCTCGGAGAGGTGATTTCGCCTGAACAGATCAAGCGTCAGGCCAAGGCATTCGCGGAGCTGGGCGTGATCCAGAAGGATGTTTCGGGCCAGATCGACGCGCATTGGGACGGCTCCTTCGTGGAGAAGGCGCTGGCCAGGTGACGACGCGAATTCGTTCGCGCTGGTCTTGCCGTCTCGTCTTGCCGTCGTGAAAGGATCGGGATGACATGTCGCTCTCGACTGGGCGCATAGGCTCAAAGCCGGCGGCCTCTCGCGCGCCGGGTCTGGCTTCGCCGATCTTCTCGCCTGCCGCACGAAGAACTTTGCGGCAGGCCGTGCTGGCGGTTGTTCTGCCGGCGATCGTGATTGCCGTATGGCAGCTGGCGGGGAGGGACGGCTCGCTTTTCGGCGGCGTGCTGCCGACGCCGGATCGCGCATGGCAGGCGTGGAAGGTCTGGGCTTTCGGCTCGACCGGGTTGAGCCTCAATCCATACAGCGGAACCTGGTTTGCCAATCTGTTTTTTTCAGCCGAGCGCGTCGGCAAGGGGTTTCTTGCCGCCATCCTGGTCGCGGTGCCGGTCGGGCTGGCGATCGGCTGGAGCAGGATTGCTTCGGGCGCGCTCGACCCGACGGTTCAGCTGCTGCGGCCGATCCCGATCACCGCCTGGCTGCCGTTTTCGATCGCCGTCTTCGGCATCAAGGACATGGGCGCGGTCTTTCTGATTGCGCTCGGCGCATTTTATCCGATCGTGGTCAACACGGCGCAGGGCGCGCGCGACGTCGAACGCAATCTCATTCGCGCTGCCATGATGATGGGGGCCAGAAGATGGACGGTGTTGAGGCGTGTCGTGTTTCCGGCATCGCTGCCCTCGATCTTCACGGGACTGCGGATCGGTCTCGGCATCGCCTGGACGGCAGTGATCGTGGCGGAGATGGTCGCGGTAAAATCCGGCCTCGGCTATGTCCTGTGGGATGCCTATTACGTCGGACGGATGGATGTGGTCATCGCCGACATGGCAACCATCGGTCTGCTGGGCCTCGCAAGCGACCGGGTCATCTTGCTGATCGAGCGGTGGGCGCTGACATGGCGCCGGCTGCAATCATTCCAGGCCTGAAGAAAAAAACCATGGGCACGATCACCTTCGAAAACGTGTCGAAGACGTTTTCAGGCCAGAACGAGGTTCGGGCGCTGGACGGCATCAGCCTGACCATCCACGAAGGCGAATTCGTCGCGCTGCTCGGCCCGTCGGGTTGCGGAAAATCGACGCTGCTGAATTTGCTTGCCGGCTTCGAAAAGACCACGGAAGGCACATTGCTGTTCGACGGCGAAACCGTGACGCGTCCCGGTCCGGACCGCGGGGTGGTGTTTCAGGAGGCCGCGCTCTTCCCGTGGCTCAACGTCTGGCAAAATGTCGTCTTCGGACCCCAGGTTCAGGGCGTTGCGCGCTCCGAATACGAAGCCAAGGCGCGCCAGCTGTTGAAGCTGGTGGGGCTGGAGGCATTTGCCGACGCGTTGCCAGTGCAGTTATCCGGGGGCATGCGTCAGCGCGTCGGCATTGCGCGGGTGCTGGCGATGTCGCCGCGTGCGCTGCTGATGGACGAGCCATTCGGGGCGCTGGACGCGCAGACGCGGCTCTCCATGCAACAATTGCTGCTTGACGTATGGCAGTCGCTCGGCACGACGGTGTTGTTCGTCACCCATGACATCGACGAAGCGATATTGCTGTCGGATCGCATCTGCGTGATGTCGGCCCGCCCCGGCCGCATCATGCGGACCATTCCGATCGCGCTGGCGCGGCCGCGGTCGATTGCCAGCCTCACCAGCCCGGAATTTGTGGCCTACAAGGCCGGGATCATGTCCGATATGAAGGTCGAACACATCTCCTAGCAGTGGACGGGACAATGGCAAATCCGCGTATTCCCTATGTGCTTTCGTCGGATCGCGCGGCTTTGCCGGCGCTGAACGGAAAGCGCATCCTGGTCCATTTGGTCGTCAACGTGGAGAACTGGCAATTCGACCAGCCGATGCCACGCACCATCATCACGCCGCCGCACGGGCGCGAGACGGTGCCGGACGTGCCGAATTTCTCCTGGGCCGACTACGGCATGCGCGCGGGACTTCCGCGCATTCTAAAAGCCTTTTCGTCGCGCGATCTGCCGGCGTCGACGAGCTTTAACGCGGGGGTGATCGATGCCTACCCGCAGGCCGCGATCGCGATGCGCGAGGCGGGGTGGGAATTCGTCGGCCACGGCATGCATCAGAAAGCCATCAATCATGTCGAGGGCGGCGAGGAATCCGTCATCCGCGCCAGCCTCGACATGATTGCGAACTTTACCGGACGGCGTCCGCGCGGATGGTTGTCCCCCGGACTGCGCGAGACCGTCGACACACCCGATATCCTGAAACGCAGCGGGATCGACTATCTCTGCGACTGGGTCGTCGATGACCGGCCCTCATGGATGAAGACGGTGGCCGGGCCGTTGATCGCAATGCCCTACAATCTCGAGATCAACGACTCGATCATCTACGCCGTCGAGCGGCACGCGACCGGCGAGATGGCCAAGCGGCTGGAATTCACGTTCCGCCGGTTCGAGCAGGAATGCCGCGATAGCGCGATGGTTCTGGCGATCGGATTGCATCCGCATCTGATATCGGTGCCGCATCGCATTCACGAACTTGAGCGCATGCTTGACCTGCTGACGGCCTCGTCCGACGTCGGCTTCTTTACGGGCGGCCAGCTCGCGGACTGGTACGCGGCGGCCGAACCGGCGCCGGCGGCAAGCTGAGGCGGACGGCGCCGACGGAAGCCGAACCCGCCTCCAGGCGCGGCCGTCCTTCAAGTTTTCGTGTGACGCCCGCCGGGCCCTTGGCCGCCCGTAACAATGTGCTTCCCGGCCGCGAAGAAGGTGAACCGACCCAAAAGGAGGATCGCCATGCTGTCGCGCTTCGTCATGTGCCTCGGATTGATCACCGGTTTGTCGCCCCTCGCGGCCATTGCCGCCGAGCGGCCCGTCGTCGTCGAGTTGTTCACCTCGCAGGGATGTTCCTCCTGTCCGCCCGCGAACGCTTATCTGAACGAGCTGTCGAAAGCGCGGCGCGACGTGCTGGCCTTGGCCTTCCACGTCACCTACTGGGATCGTCTGGGCTGGAAGGATCCGTTCTCGCTGCAGGCCGCCACACAACGCCAGGACGTTTATGGCCACCGCTTTGGCGATGGATCCTACACGCCGGAGATCGTCGTCGACGGCGCCGCTGGCATGGTCGGCTCGGATCGCGGCGAGGTCGGATCGGCGATCGAGAACGCCAGGCGCAATGGCCGCACCGCGGCGGCGGTGAGCGTGTCCAGGAACGGCGAGCAGGTCGCCATCGAGGTCGGTGCCGGCAGCGGCGGCGGCCGGATATTGCTGATCGGCTTTGACCACGAACACACCACCGCGATCGGCCGCGGCGAAAACAGCGGGCGGACGTTGACGGAAGCCAATGTCGTCCGCTCGATCCGTTCGGTCGGCCAATGGTCGGGAAGCGCGCTGCGCATCAGCGAGCGATTTCCGGAAGGACAGGATGCCGCGGTGGTGCTGGAAGCGCCCGACGGCCGGATCATCGGCGCGTCGCGGCTGGCGGGCGGTTCGACCTGATCGGGCAAGGGTCGTCGACGGCCTTGCCGTGTAGCGGATAAGGCTCGCGTGACAGGTTTGGCCGTCGCGCGCCGCCGCTATGGCGCGACCGTGAGGATCGCCTTCATGTTGGGATGGAAGCGGCAATAATAGTCGATCGCGCCGGCCTTCTTCAAAACCAGCGTGACGGTCTTCTTTGGCGGTAATGTCACGTCGAAGTCGCCGTTTCGCGCGGTCGCGGTATGGGCAAGAACGTCCTTGTTGATCCATTCGATGGTGTCGCCGACTTTTGCCGTGGCCTCGGCCGGTGCGATCACCAGGTTTTCCATCGAGATCTGAATGGTCGCGGCCAGTGCCGAGACGGGCATTCCCAACGTCAGCGCGGCAACAATCGGAAAAATCCGTCTCGGCATCATGAGAGGCCCCTTATTTCAGCGCCGCGGCGACGTGTTCGGCATGCTGCTCATGGCCCTGGAAGATCTTCAGGCCGGTCTGCAACAGGCTCTTCAGCTCGGCATTGCTGGAGGACGGAATAAGCGTGGTCTCCAGCGCGCTATCGACCGCCTTGTGATAGGCGACCTCGTTGGCGACGTAGGCCTTGTCGAAATCCGCGCCCTTCAGCTTGCCGAGCTCGGCGAGCTTGTCGGTGGCGTTCTTCGACAGGGTCTTGCTGGTGCCGTTGTCTTCGGGCGTGACGTTGAGCTTCTTCACCAGATCGAGCGCCTGCTTGTTCACGGCTTCATGGTCGCGCACCATGTCTTCCGCGAAGGCCTTGACTTCCTTGTTGCCGGTTTTGGCCAACGCCTGCTTGGCGGCCGCGATATCGATCACACCGGCGGTGTAGGCGATATGCGCGATCTGCGGATCGCTGGGCTTTGCGCCTTGCGCAAGCGCTGCGTTGCTCAAC
Organism: uncultured Alphaproteobacteria bacterium; assembly: GCA_963742085.1. Classification (GTDB taxonomy): domain Bacteria; phylum Pseudomonadota; class Alphaproteobacteria; order Rhizobiales; family Xanthobacteraceae; genus Bradyrhizobium. Next base: position 360,206 of record CAVUKM010000017.1, read on the forward strand.
AGGCTAACCACGGCGATCGCCGTGCTCAATCGAACGAACATGATCTGATACTCCTGTGGCGCCGGGGTCGAGGCCGCCGGACGTTGTTGGTTGCACACAGGAGTTGGATGGAGCGCGGGCGCAAAGGTTCCCGAAACTAGGCGACGAATCCCAGCCGTTTCAAAACCGCGTCGGTCAGCCGTTCGCAGCGCTTGCCGGCAAACGGAAACGCTTCCATCACAACGGGTCCGATTTTCTTCTCGATATTGTCGCGCAGCATGTTGCGCGCGCGATGCAGCCTGGTTTTCACGGTCTCGGGCTTCAACCCGAGGATCTCCGCGGTTTCCTCGACGTTCATCCCCTCGACCACGCGGGTGATGAAGACGATGCGGAAGGCTTCGGGAAGGTCGTCGATCGCGTGTTCGACGACATGCTGAATCTCGCGTTGTGCCATGGCTTTTTCTGGGTCGGATGTGGCCGAGAGAGGAAACTGGATGATCTGGGCCTCCAGGACTCCCGGCGGCAGCGACGTCCATTCAACCCCGGGCCGCTGGCGGCGCAACCGGCCCAGGGCCTCGTTCATGGCGATGCGCGCCAGCCAGGTCGCGAGACTTGAGTCGCCGCGAAAACTGTCCAGATGGGTGAATGCCCGGACGTAGGTCTCCTGGACGACGTCCTCGGCCTCGCTGTCGTTACGCAGAATTCCACGGGCGAGCCGGTAGAGCCGGCGATTGTTCGATTGCATGATGACGCGGATGGCCGCCTCATCTCGACCGCGGGCGCGTTGAACCAGTTCGGCGTCGCCGGTCTCGATGGGGGCAATTTGCGGTGCTTGTGCGTTGGCCATGGTGACCTAGCCCGATCCTGTGAGATAGTACTGCTCATGGATTGGATGCGGCAAAGCCCAATAGGTTCCCGTACCCCAGGAAAATACCGCCAGGAAAATACCGCCAAGAAAATACCGCCACGGACGTTTCCGAAGCGTTATCTGCGGCTTTCGTTGCCGCGCACCCGGCTTTGCCGCCGGATCGCCGGCGGCCGACCATGTTACCCCAAACCCGATCTGAACTTCGGACGCCTTGAACGCTACCGCGCCGCGGTCACCATGATCTCCACGGTATACTGGGGCGCGGCGAGTTTGACCTCGACGGTGGCGCGCGCCGGCGTGTTTCCCGCCGAGACCCAACCGTCCCACACCGCGTTCATCTCGGCGAAGGTCTTCATGTCGGTAAGATAGATCGTCGCCGTCAGCAGCTTCGATTTGTCGCTCCCTGCTTTCGCGAGATGGCCGTCGATGATCGAGAGCACCTCCTGCGTCTGCTTCGTCACGCTTTCACCGGCCGCCTTGTTGGCGACGATGCCGGCGAGATAGACGGTGTCGCCATGGACCACGACCTGGCTCATGCGGGGGCCGGTATCGAAACGCTGGATGGTCATTTTGTTTCTCCGAATTGTTTGTCGTCGCTACTTAGCGCGCGGGCGCAATCTCCGCCACCGCGTTCTGGCGCGGCAGCTGCCGGGTGGATTGGCCGGGACGACTCGTTTTCTGCGATTACAAGCTTGATTCGTTGTAGCGAAATTCGCCGATCAGCGACAAACCTGCGGACATTGCTCGAGTTTCGCGTGCAAGGGATTTTCGTTATTGGCCGCCGAATTTATAGCTGACGGCCATTCGGGCCAGGTTCACTGACAGCGTTTCTGGGTGAGTGAATTTGGTGTCAAAGGGACCCGCGGGGGCGTCCAGTACGTTGGTGGTCGTGCCGAAGTTGGCGTACAAATATTCGGCGCGAAGCAACCAATTCCCGGTGAGTGCGTATTCAATACCTCCGCCGGCAGTCCATCCGGTTCGGACCGTCTCACCGGCGGTGCTAGCCGGAGGAACGAACAAATTTGGTCCTGGAATAAAGGTATGGCTCAAGTTCCAGCTTGCAAAGGCAACTCCGCCTGTCGCGAAAATCAAAAAATGGTCGGTAGCGAGCACGCCCGCCCGCGCCCTTACCGTGCTCATCCAGCGGACGCTCGCCGTGTCCGAAAATTGAAATGTATTGCCAAAACCCGGAGGCGGAAGCTCGCCCAGCAAGGTACGAGTTCGCGAACCGCTCAAGCCGTCGAAATCGGCTTCAACACCAAGCAGGAACTTCGATACCTGCCAATTATAGCCAAGCTGTACGCCGCCCACGATGCCGGAAGGCGAGAGGGTGTCAGGAAGCACCCCGTTGAAAGCATCAACAGCCGGGCGGAAGAAGTTGTTATTGAAGCTTATGAACGCAGGATCGCTGTCGCGGCTCCAATGACCGCCGACGTTCACTCCGCCATAGAAGCCGGTCCAGTTGTAGAGTTCGACGACCGGAGCCTTGTAGACAGGTGCCTTGACGGGCAGATCAGCGGCGGACGCCGACTGCGTAAGAGCGATAGCGAAAACTGCCGCAATCGGGGCAATCGACAAGCGCTGCATCAGGAATCTCCCGTTGTTGCGCGAAGCTATATTGCGGACGGAGGGGAGTCACTTTGGGGATACGCCCGATAGGTCGTAAAACCTAAAAGTGTGGTAATTCGGTTACATGGCGAAAGTGCCGGTTGGTTAGCTCAGTGCTGAGACGACTGCTTCTCACACCGCCGCCTTCGCCGCCGCGCGGCCGGCATTGCGCCCCGAGAACAGGCAGCCGCCGAGGAAGGTGCCTTCCAGCGAGCGGTAGCCGTGCATGCCGCCGCCGCCAAAGCCGGCCGCTTCGCCGGCGGCGTAAAGTCCCGGCATGATCCTGCCGTCCTGGCCGAACACGCGGGAATCTAGATCGGTCGCAAAGCCGCCCAGTGTCTTGCGGGTCAGGATATTGAGTTTCACCGCGATCAGGGGGCCATGGGCGGGATCGAGAATCCGGTGCGGCCTCGCGGTGCGGATCAGGCGGTCGCCGATATAACGGCGCGCATTGTGGATGTTCAAAATCTGCGTGTCCTTGGCGTAGGGGTTTGCGATCTCGCGGTCGCGCGCCTCGATCTGGGCCTTCAGATGTTCCGTCTTCAGGAGATCGTTGCCGACCAGCGCGTTCATGGCAGAGACGAGGTCGGCGAGCTTGTCGCGCACGATGAAATCCGCGCCGTGGGCCTTGAAGGCTTCGACGGGCGCGGGCGCCCCCTTGTTGGTGGCGCGGCGCGCGGTCATCAGCCAGCTCTTGCCGGTGAGATCGGGATTCTGTTCCGAGCCCGAGAGCGCGAATTCCTTCTTGATGATGCTTTGGGTCAGCACGAACCACGAATAATCGTGGCCGGTACTCGTGATGTATTGCAATTGTCCGAGGGTGTCGGATCCGGGAAACAGCGGCGAGGGCAGCCGTTTGCCCGTGGCGTCGAACCACAGGGATGACGGTCCGGGCAGAATGCGAATGCCATGGCGCGGCCAGATCGGCGACCAGTTCCTGATGCCCTCGACGTAATGCCACATCCGGTCGCGGTTGATCAGCCGCGCGCCGGCGGCTTCGGTAATGCCGATCATGCGGCCGTCGACATGTTCGGGCACGCCGGAAATCATGTTTTGCGGCGCCTTCCCGAGCCGCCTGGGCCAGTTCTGCCGCACCAGGTCGTGGTTGCCGCCGATGCCGCCGGAGGCGACGATCACGGCCTGGGCGCGCAGCGTGAAGTCGCCTTTGACTTTCCGCGAACTGCTCTTTCCCCGCTCGACATCATCCGGCTCGAGGATCGCCCCCGCGACGCCATCGACGGTGCCATTCGTGGTCAAGAGCGCGTCGACACGGTGGCGGAATTTGAAGGTCAGGCGGCCATCGGCCTGCGCTTCGCGCGCCCGCCGCTCGAACGGCTCGACAATGCCGGGGCCGGTGCCCCAGGTGACATGAAACCGGGGCACCGAATTACCATGGCTCATGGCATCGTAGCCGCCGCGCTCGGCCCAGCCGACCACCGGAAAGATCCGGTGGCCCATCGCCCGCAACCATCCGCGTTTCTCGCCCGCCGCGAAGGCCACGTAAGCTTCCGCCCAGCGGCTCGGCCAAAGATCCTCGTCGCGGTCGAAGCCCGCCGATCCCATCCAGTCCTGCAGCGCCAGGTCGTAGCTGTCCTTGATGCCGAGCCGGCGCTGTTCGGGGGAATCGACCAGAAACAGCCCGCCAAACGACCAGAAGGCCTGGCCGCCGAGGCTCTGTTCGCCCTCCTGATCGACCACGATGACGCGTTTGCCGGTGTCCGCAATCTCGGTTGCGGCGACGAGGCCCGCGAGGCCTGCGCCGACCACGATTACGTCAGCGTCCTCGGCCATGGCGTATCCCCCTGAATTTGAGGCTGATTGAAGCCCGCGCCGCGAGGGGCGGTCAACGGCAAATGGGCCGTTGGCCCACTTCGCCGCCGCCGTTTTGCCATCGGAATGTTCCAGTTTGGGACCTCCGGGAAGGCAGGGTGCAGCCGCGATGCAACACTTGATTTGAATTTGATTTGAGCGGCGCCCCGCATCTGGACAAAATCCCGATCCCGCAACACGCTGGGGGACGCATCACGCAAAGCGGTCGGATTCGGGTTCGACAGGTCTGGGGCTGGATATGAAGTGCATGACGGGGTTGCTCGCTGCGGTTCTCCTGCTGGCGGGCATGGGCGCCAGCCAGGCGGTGGTGCGCATTGGCGAGGACCGGGGCGGCCGGATCGGCACCTATGTGGACAAATACCAGGACGTGCGCAGTTCGGGCGAGATGGTGATCATCGACGGTCTGTGCGCCTCGGCCTGCACCATCGTTCTCGGTGCCATTCCCCGCGACAAGATCTGCGTGACCTCCCATGCCGCGTTGGGGTTCCACGCGGCCTGGGATCTCGATGACGCCGGTCATGCGATCACCAATCCCGAAGCGACCCACATGCTCTATTCGATGTATCCCCCGCCGGTGAAGAAATGGATCAACCAGCGTGGCGGGTTGACGTCGCGCATGATCTATCTGCGCGGCAAGGAACTGATGAGCTTGTACCACCCGTGCTATCTCGACGCCCGGGCCTCGGCACAGCACTAACACGCAGTTCGCATCAGCATGACGTGATTTCCGCCGGGGCACTGGTGTGGCGGCTCGGAAGTTCTCTCCAGTGCTGCTGCTGGTCCATCGAGAGAACTTCTGAGCCAAAAAACCACGCCAGAATCATAGATTCTCTGGTGTCCTTTCGAATCCGAAGTTCGCCAAAGAGCGCGCGGCAAGGCTTGGCGAACTTCGGATTCGGGACACCAGGCCGCTTGCCCGGCCGCGCGGCGGGGCTTATCTGAACACGACAGACCGGCAAGCGGTGGCCAACCACCGTACCCGCCGGTTGTTCAACTCAGATGATCGCGAGAATGGCTCTCCCGCTTTCCACGCCGCAGCAATTGCCCGGGGCCTTTCAGCCGGCCCGCCGGGTCGCGCGGGCTATCGTGGTTGGCGTTGCGGGCCTCGGCGTGGCTGCCCTGCTCGGCGCGCTGGTGCTCTGGTTCCATTACGGAACGGCGGTCTTCTTCGAGATGATCGCCTCCGGCATCTCCGCCTGCTTCTAGTGCGGTAAATTTGAAGTTCCTACCAGTTTTCGCGGCGACATCTTCATAGGAACTTCAAATTCAAAACCGCGCTAGAATCATAAGTTTGCTAGTGCTCTTTCGATTCCGAAGTTCGTATAAGAGTGAGCCGCATATGCTTACGAACTTCGGAATCGGAGCACTAGTCCGCCGAAAGGGAGTTTCTCGATGGATCGGACCACCCGCCCGCTCGTCGTCGTCGGCGCCTTCGCCGGAAGCCTGGTGGTCGGGCTGGTGCTGATGTTGTGGGCGCTCGGTGGATTGCGAAACGTCGCGGCGCCTGCCGCGATCGGCGGGCCGTTCCAGCTGACCGACCAGACCGGCCAGACCGTGACCGAAAAGACCATGCAGGGCCACCCGACGCTGGTCTTCTTCGGCTTCACCCATTGTCCCGACGTGTGTCCGACGACGCTGTTCGAGATTTCCGAGGTGTTGAAGGCGATGGGCAAGGACGGCGACCGCGTCAACGCCTATTACATTTCGGTCGATCCCGAGCGCGACACCGCGGCGGCGATGAAGGACTATCTGTCGAGCTTCGATCCGCGTCTGAAGGGCCTCACCGGCAATCCCGAGCAGATCGCGAAAGTGCTTTCCGCCTACCGGGTCTATGCCAAGAAGGTTCCGCTGAAGGACGGCGATTACACCATGGATCATACCGCGCTGATCTATTTGATGGATCACGACGGCAAATTCGTTGCGCCGTTCAACCTCAACCGCAAGCCCGAGGAAGCCGCCGCCGACCTCAAGCGCTACCTTTGAGCCGTGAGCGGTCGGCTGACGAGGGTCTGCGGAGCCCAAACGACGTTCGCGTTATCGGGCGGATGGTCTATAAGGCCGTCGACTTCCAAGAAAACCGGCGGCGATGCGATCAAAACGAGCTTCATTTAGCGGGAAACGTCTGCTCCAGCCGGACCGTGCGACGCCCGGGACCGGCGCCTTCCTGGCCGCGATCCTGTGCGCCCTGGTCCTGGCCGGCGGCGCGGTCCACGCCCAGGGGGTTCCGAACCAGGGCACCTCGAACCAGGGGGTCGGCAAGCCTGGCGTGGAAGCCGCGCCCCAGGCGGTCCCCGGCTTCTGGGATCCCCGCCGGCGGCCGGACCGGCCGGACCTGTCACGCCTCACGGTGATCCGGTTTCTGACCGAGACGGACTATCCGCCGTTCAACTTTACCGGCCCTGACGGCAACCCCGCAGGGTTCAATGTCGATCTGGCGCGGATGATTTGCGACGAGATCAAGGTCACCTGCACGATCCAGATGCGGCGTTTCGAGACGCTGCTCGATGCGATCGCCAGCAACCGGGGCGACGCCATCATCGCTTCGCTGGCGGTAACGCCGCAATTGCGCGCCCGCGTCGATTTCAGCGATCCGTATTACCGCGCGCCGGCGCGGTTCGTGTCGCGGCGCGACGCCGTGATGCGGGAGGTCCGCCCGGAATATCTCGAGGGCAAGAAGGTCGGCGCCATCGCCGGCTCTTCGCACGAGGCCTATCTGAAGGCGATGTTCACCGACGCGGAATTGCACTCCTACCCGAACGACGATGCGCTGCGACTTGCGTTGCGGCGTGGCGAGGTCGATTTCATTTTCGGCGACGCGATCTCGCTGGCATTCTGGATCAACGGCACGGATTCCGGAGAATGCTGCGCGTTCTCGGGCGGCCCCTTCGTCGAAAGCCGCTATTTCGGCGAGGGCATCGGCATCGCCGTGCGCAAGGGCAACGACCTGCTGCGGCAGGCGCTGAACTGGGCGCTGTTCAGGCTGTGGGAAAAGGGCCGCTACACCGATCTGTGGCTGCGCTATTTTTCGGTCAGTCCGTTTTAGGAATTTGACCGTCATTGCGAGCGAAGCGAAGCAATCCACCCTTCGTTTGTTGTCTATGGATTGCTTCGCTTCGCTCGCAATGACGGTTATATTACAATCAGGCCAGTTTCCTGGCCCCGGAGAAAGCCTTTTTAGATGTCCACCATCGACTTAGCCGCCAACCCGAGCGATCTGCGTTCGCTCGCCGAACAATCCAACGCCTGGCCGTTCGAGCAGGCGAAGGCCATTGTCGCGCGGCTGAAAAAGAAGCCGAAGGACGAGGTGCTGTTCGAGACCGGCTACGGGCCGTCCGGCCTGCCGCATATCGGCACTTTCGGCGAGGTCGCGCGCACCACCATGGTGCGTCATGCGTTCCGCGTGCTCACCGAGGACAAGATCAAGACCCGCCTGATCGCGTTTTCCGACGACATGGACGGCCTGCGCAAGGTGCCGGACAACGTGCCGAACAAGGAGATGCTGTCCGAGCATCTCGGCAAGCCGCTGACGAAGGTGCCGGATCCGTTCGGCACCCATGGCAGTTTCGGCGCGCACAACAATGCGCGGCTGCGCGCCTTTCTCGACACCTTCGGATTCGACTACGAGTTCGCGAGCTCGACCGATTATTATACCTCGGGAAGATTCGACGCGACGCTCGTGAAGATGCTGGAGCGGATCGACAAGGTGATGGCGATCATGCTGCCGAGCTTGCGGGAAGAACGCGCGGCGAGCTATTCGCCGTTCCTGCCGATCTGTCCGCGCACCGGCATGGTGCTCTATGTGCCGATCGTGGCGCATGACGTCAAAAGCGGAACCATTTCCTATGATGACCCTGAGACGAAAGAGCGCGTCACGCTTCCGGTCACCGGCGGACACTGCAAGCTGCAATGGAAGCCGGACTGGGCGATGCGCTGGGCCGCGCTCGGCGTCGACTATGAAATGGCCGGCAAGGACCTGATCGACTCGGTCAAGCTGTCCGGCAAGATCTGCGCCGCGCTCGACGGCACGCCGCCGGAAGGCTTCAATTACGAGCTGTTCCTCGACGAGCAGGGCCAGAAGATTTCCAAGTCAAAGGGCAACGGCCTGACCATCGATGAGTGGCTGCGCTACGCGTCGCCGGAATCGCTGTCGCTGTTCATGTACCGCGAGCCGAAGGCGGCCAAGCGGCTGTACTTCGACGTGATCCCGCGCAACGTCGACGACTACCAGCAATTCCTCGAAGGCTTTCCGCGGCAGGATGGCAGGCAGCAATTGGCCAATCCGGTCTGGCACATCCATGCCGGGCATCCGCCCAAGGCCGACATGCCCGTCACCTTCCAGTTGCTGCTGACGCTGGTGTCGTCGTCGAACGCGGAGAACGCCGCGACCCTGTGGGGCTTCATCGGGCGCTATCGCCCCGGCGTCACCCCGCAGACCCATCCCAAACTCGATGCGATGGTCGGCTACGCCATCAACTATTATCGCGACTTCGTCGCGCCGACCAAGAAATTCCGCGAGCCTTCGGATACCGAACGCGCGGCGCTGCAGGACCTGCGCGATGCGCTCTCGAACATGCCGCCGGCATCATCGGCCGAAGACATCCAGAACGTCGTCTACGAGATCGGGCGGCGCGAGCCGTTTTTGGATCCCGTGAAGAAGGGCAAGGATGGCCGGCCGGGCGTCTCGCTCGACTGGTTCAACATGCTCTACCAGGTGCTGCTCGGCCAGGAAAAAGGCCCGCGCTTCGGCTCGTTCGTCGCGGTCTACGGCCTTGCGAATGCGGTGGCGATGATCGACGGCGCGCTGGCGCGGAGCGCGTAACTCTCTGTCGTCCCTGCGAAACGCAGGGACGACGCTGAGAGAGGGCATCGCGCTCCCAGCCTTCTTCGCGGCGCGTCATGCCGAAAGGCGACAAATGGAGATGGCAGGCCTGCGGTAATTTGAAACGGCTACCTTTCCAAAGTAAGTTACTCTGGTGGCTGTCGGGGCCGCCCAAGCCTCCAGCGAGAGGCAGACAACGCCAGGAGGATACCCATGCAGTTCAGGGTTTCGCCGCAAACGCTCAAGGACACCAGCGCCGGGGAATGGCAGGCGCGTGTCGACCTCGCGGCGGCGCATCGGCTGGCCTTCATGCACGGCTTCAACGAGGGCATCTTCAACCACCTGACCTTCGTGGTGCCGGGCCGCAGCGACCGCTACTACCAGATACCCTTCGGAATGCATTGGTCGGAAGTCACCGCCTCTTCCTTCATGGAGGTCGGCATCGACGACGGCGAGGTCAAGCGCGGCGAGGGCGAGGTGGAGCGCTCCTGCTATTGCATCCACGCGCCGATCCACAAGGCGTTGCCGCGGGCCAAGGCCGTGTTTCACACCCACATGCCGTATGCGAGCGCGCTGACGCGGCTCGAGGATCCGCGCATCAAGGAGATCGGCCAGACCGAAGTCGGGATGTCGGGCAAGATCGCCTATGACGACGAATACACCGGTCCGGCGCTCGATCCGGCCGAAGGCGCGCGCCTCGCCCGCGTGATCGGCGACAAGACCGTGTTGTTCATGGCCAATCACGGCATCTCCACCGTCGGCGAAACCATCGCCGAAGCCTACGACCGGCTTTATTACATCGAGCGCGCCGCGCAGGTTCAGATCTATGCGATGTGGACGGGGCAGCCGCTGAAGAAGCTCCCGGACGCCGTGGTCGAGAAAACCAGGCGGGATATCAGCGGGGCTTACCTGTACAAGGGGCCAACGCCTGCGCAGCGGCACTTCGATGCCTTGAAGCGCATCCTCGACCGCAAGGAGCCGGACTACGCGACGTAGGCGGGCGGAGGCGGTTAACTCGCTATCTGTCGTCGTCCCTGCGAAAGCAGGGACCCATAGGCCACTGGCGCTGGTTGCCGGCGAAAGGCATCCACCAAATCGCAAAAAAATGGAGACCTCGCGGTATGGGTCCCGGCGTTCGCCGGGACGACTCCGAGGGAGGCCACCTTGCGCGATCCGCTCCTCGCTCAGCTCGAGCGCAGGATGTAGCGGCGATTGTCCCTCTGCGCCGGGCGCGCATTCATCGGATAGAGTTTGGCGAAGCGCGCGACATCGGCTTCCGCCACCTGGATCGGGTCGGTCAGCAGCAACCATTCGACGATCTCCGTGCAGGGCGGCGTCGTCAACGAGCCGGGATAGCGGTAATAGCTGCGCCTTGCCGGAAGCAGGGCATTGGGATTGATGCGGGCGTCGGCCTTGACGGCAGGTCCCTCCGTCGCCGGCATTGTCGCGACAATCCGGCTGAAGGCGGCGTTTGATTTGCCGCTCGTCATCAGGACGCCGACGACGGCAAGCGCGCCGGAGTCCGCGCGATGCACGAAATGGGCTTCCATCGGGAAATTCCTGCCCCCGATCAGATGCTCGCTTGGCCGGTGAAAGTGAAGTTGCAGCAATTTATATTTGACGTCGCCGAACGCCAGCGTGCTGCCTTCGGCGAAATTCAGCTGGATCGTGTGGCCGTTGTTGATGATGGTGTCGGCGCTGCTGGCCCAGCCGATCTTGAGGGCCGGCAATTGTGCCTTGACGGTCGCGACGATATCGATCGGCGACTGCTGCGATCCGATCGCGCAGACCCTGTTGGCGGCATCCAGATCGCCCCACTTTACCGGGCCATTGTCGCCCTCGTAGCTCCAGTGCGCGGCTTCCGCGGCAATTGCCTTCGGCGCGCAGAGCGGACAAAGGGTAGCGCCTGCCAAAATCCCCAGCGCATGACGACGGTTCATCGTTGACCCCGATTTATGCGATTTCGAATGCCAACCGGGCGGGTCAGCGCGCAAATAAGTGGAATGCAGTACGCCGCCGTAACTCCAGGTGTCAGAGGCTCACTGGCTCGCCCACACGATTCGCGCGATCCACGCGACGTCGGCGGCCGCCAGCGTGCGCTCGGCCTGGCCCTCCTTGAGCGGTTGCAGCTCCAGCGCTTTCGCGGTCCGGCGCTTCAATTCCCCGATCATCACCTCGCCGTCGGCGGTTCGCACCACCACACGGTCGCCGCGCCGGATCGCGGTGGCGGGCGATACCACGATGATGTCGCCGTCGCGGTAGACGGGCCTCATCTGATCGCCGGAGATCTCCAGCGCAAAGGCATGCTCGTCATTGACCGAAGGCAGCGCCATCTCGTCCCAGCCCTTGCCGGCCGGAAAGCCGTCGCCGTCGAAATGGCTGCCGGTACTGGCTTGCGCGAAACCGAGCAGCGGCACCGTCTGTCCGGTGCGCGCGGTATCGCCGATCAACTGCACGAAGCTGTCGATGGAACTGTTGGTGGCGGCGAGCGCCTTGGCGAGTGATTCGGTCGAAGGCCATCGTTCGCGCCCGTCGGCGGTAATGCGCTTGGATTTGTTGAAGGTGGTGGGGTCGAGGCCGGAGTTTTTGGCGAGCCCGGAGGCGGAAAGCCCGGCGCGCCCGGCAAGCCGGTCCAGCGCGCCCCAGATCTGCCCGTGGGTCAGGATTCGCGGCGCTTTCGGAGTTCGGGCCATCCGGTGACTTCGCCAAAGCTGGGAATAATTCCGCACTTGGATAGTTCTCTCAATCAAACCGGTTTTCAAGAGGGGTGGGCAAGAGCCGCAATGCGACCCTTGAAGTGCGCTGGGAGCGCCGATACGGTCGGCCGGCATAATTCAGCAAACTGCAAGACTTTCCGGGAAATCCCGGGCGGTCCAGGCGGCAAACGGGACGCCAGGCGCGTGCGCGTGATCTACAAAATCTGCCCGGCTTCGGCCTGGCGCGAGGCGGAACGGCAAGGCGTGTTCCAGGGCAGCCCCGTCGATATCAGCGACGGCTTCATACATTTTTCCACGGCGACGCAGGTCGCGGAGACCGCGCGGAAGCACTTCTTCGGCCAGACCGGTCTGTTCCTGATCGCGGTCGACGCCGATGCGCTGGGCGACGCGCTGCGGTGGGAAATCTCGCGCAACGACGAATTGTTTCCCCATCTCTATGGCGAACTCGATCTCGGCGCGGTCACCGGCGTTCGCTCCATGCATGCGCGGTCCGACGGCTATCACGACATCCCGGAGCTTGAGCCGTGATCCGCGCATTCGATGCTTTTTCGCTGCCGCTGCTGCGCTGGTTCGATCCGGAGGATGCGCACCGCCTGGCGGTCCAGGGCCTGAAGCTGCTGCCACCGGCGCGGCCGCGGCCGGACGACGGAAAACTGGCGGTTCGGGCCTTCGGCCTGAACTTTCCCAATCCGGTCGGCATGGCCGCCGGCTTCGACAAGAACGCGGAAGTGCCGGATGCGCTGCTGCGCCTCGGCTTTGGTTTCGTCGAAGTCGGGACCGTGACGCCGAAGCCGCAAGCCGGCAACCCGCGGCCGCGGATATTCCGGCTGGAGCGCGACGAGGCCGTCATCAATCGCCTCGGATTCAACAATGACGGCGCGGAGATCGTGCTGCGGCGGCTGGCCGCCCGCGCCCATCAGGGTGGCATCGTCGGCGTCAATGTCGGCGCCAACAAGGACGCCGCCGATCGTGCCGCCGACTATGTGAAACTGATCGAGACCTTTGCCCCGGTGGCGAGCTATTTCACCGTCAACGTGTCGTCGCCGAATACGCCGGGCCTGCGCAACCTGCAGCAGGCGGATGCGCTCGACGATCTGCTGGCCAGGGTGATCGACGCGCGCGAGCGCGTGCGGAAAAACGCCGGCGACTCCCCGGTGCTGTTGAAGATCGCGCCCGATCTGAGCCTCACCGAGCTCGATGATGTCGTCCAGATCGCGCGCTCGCGCCGCGTCGACGGCATGATCGTGACCAATACCACGCTGTCGCGGCCCTCGACCTTGCGCGAGCAGGGCCGCGCCAAGGAGTCCGGTGGATTGTCGGGGCGGCCACTGTTTCGGCTGTCGACCCGGATGGTGGCGGAGACCTATGTGCGTGCGGAAGGCGCGTTTCCGCTCATTGGCGTCGGCGGCATCGATTCCGGGGGCGCGGCCCTGACCAAGATCCGCGCCGGCGCCAGCCTGATCCAGCTTTACTCCGCGCTGATCTACAAGGGCCTCGGCCTCGTGGACCAAATCAAGAGCGATCTCGCTTCCACGTTGCTGCGCACAGGGCGCGATCAGCTGTCCGAGATCGTCGGCGCCGATGCGGCGGCGATTACCGCCGAGGACTGGCCGGCAAACTAGCGCGATGGATTTTGATTGAATCTGTCAACGCGTTTACTTCACCTCTCCCGCTTGCGGGAGAGGGAGCGCGCTTCCGTTGCCGCGCCAGCTCAATCTCATCTCATCACGCTCCAGCGCCTGTTTCGGCCGGTTGAGCCGTGATTGCGCGTCCGCTGGCCTCATGGTTCGAGACGCGCGGCGTTGCCGCGCTCCTCACCATGAGGGTCTAACACCTCATCCTGAGGAGTATCGCGAAGCGATACGTCTCGAAGGATGAGGCCACCGCGCTGGAAGCTACTCAAAGCTCAACCACCATGCCGTCGCTCGCTGCCGGATGGGCGAGCGTGTCGAGCCGTCCGAGCATGTCGTCGCTCATATGGGTGAGCACCAGCCGCTTCGGCCTGATTTCGGAAAGATGCGCCTCCAGCGCCTTCAGGCTGAGGTGATTCTTGACGATCTTGTCGTAGGTGTAGGCTTCCGCGATCAACAGGTCGGCGTCGCGGCCGAGCGGGATCAGCGTCTCGGTCCATTCGGTGTCGGCGGTATAGGCGATGACGCGGCCCTCGGCCTCGATCCGATAGGCGAGGAAGGGACCGCCGGATTCGCCATGCACGACCGGAAACGGCGTGACGTTGACCGCGCCGAAGCGCACCGTCGCCTCCGGCGCGAGCGCGACCACGCGGAGATCGAAACGCTGCCTTGTTTTCGATGAATTCTCGAACAGCGCTTCCATCACCTGGGCAAGCCGCGTCTCTATGCCTTCGGGACCTGCGATCACCAGCGGCCGTGTCCGGCGGCTGAATTGCGCGTCGAGTAGGAGAAACGGCAGGCCGCCGAAATGATCGCCGTGGAAATGCGTGATCAGAATGAGGTCGATATCGTCGCGGGCGATTCCAAGGCGCTTCAGCGCCGGCAGCGAGGACGCGCCGCAATCGATCAGGAAATTGACGCGGTCACCGGTGAGGTGAAAGCAGGTGTTATACCTGCCGCCGGAGCCGAACGCGTCGCCGCAGCCGATAAACCGCAATTGCATCGCTCGCTCCTTCGATCATGATCCGATCAGGTTCGGATCATGATCTCACCTCTCTGACTTGAGCATGTCTCCGCGCAAACGCGTCGCGTTGTCGTAACCCTGGAGACGGAGCTCAAGTGGAACTGGCCAGCGCGCGCTATCTCCCGCGCGGCGCGCCGAACATCCGCGTCAGCAGCCAGACCGGGATGACGATCACGGCGCCGAGCAGGAAGTAGCGCCACAGCCAGTTGATCGCGTCGAAGCCGAGATCCCACAGCCGCTGAAACAGCAAGCGGATGCTTTTGAGGATATTCCAGGGGTCGAATCCGATCGCGGCGAGCACCACGCCGACCAGGATCGACAGCAGGACCAGCCGGAATGCCACGGTCAGGGGTGAGCCGCCAAGAAAGCGGGAGAGGCCGTCATTGGCCGCCGGCAATTCCCTTGTATCGTTTGGCATCAACAGTCTCCCGCGCGGATTCGCCCGTTCACTCTAGTACAGAGCAGGGCAGATGGGGAACCCGGCTGTTGGCGTCAATGGCGGCGTGCTGCCCCTGATTACGTATTTTGGTGCCTTCCTTAACGCGAACCGGCGTCGGCTTCCCCGGAAACCGCCGCGCCTTGCAACATCCGCTCCAGCGTTTCCAGCCGGTCGGCCTCGCGTGGCGGCTTGTCCCAGCGAAGCCGGTTGATGCGCGGAAACCGCATCGCCACGCCGGATTTATGCCGCGGCGAGCGTTGCAGGCCCTCGAAAGCCACCTCCAGCACCAGTCCCTGTTCAGGTTCGTGAACGACATGGCGGACGGGTCCGAATTTTTCGACTGTGTTGCGGCGGACGAAGCGATCGATCTGCAGCAGTTCCTCGTCCGTGAAACCGAAATAGGCCTTTCCGACCGGCACCAGTTGCTCGCCATCTTCGCCCGAGGTCCAGACCCCGAACGTGTAGTCCGAATAATACGACGAGCGCTTGCCGTGGCCGCGCTGCGCATACATCAGCACGGCGTCGATGATGTGTGGATCGTGTTTCCACTTCCACCATTGTCCCTTCGGGCGGCCCGGAAGATACGGCGCGTCGCGGCGCTTCAGCATCACGCCCTCGACGGCGTCGGCATCCTCGCCGGCACCGGCGCTCGCGGGATCGCGCCGCGCCGAGGCAAGCGCGTTCCAACTGTCGAAGGCGATCCGCGGCGAGAGGTCGACCCGCGCGTCGTCGAGCCTGGTGACAAAAGCCTCCAGCCGGGTGCGGCGTTCGGCGAACGGCAGCGCGCGCAGATCGGTGTCGTCCTCGCCGAGCAGGTCGTAGGCGCGCAGGTGGATCGGATAATCCTTTATCAGTTTCGGTGAGACCACCTTGCGGTTGAGGCGCTGTTGCAACACGTTGAAGCTCTGCACCCGGCCCTCGCGCACCACCAGCAATTCGCCGTCGATCGCGCCGGGAAGGCGCAGCGCGGGCAGCAGATCCGGAAAGCTCCTGGTGATGTCCTCGCCGCTGCGCGAATAGAGCCGCGCGACGATGTTGCCGCGCGCATCTTTTCCGCTGACCGCCTGCACCCGTATGCCGTCCCATTTCCATTCCGCGATGTAGTCGGCCGCATCGAGATTGCTGAAATCGGTATTCTCGACCGCATGCGCCAGCATCACCGGCCGGAACGGCGTGGGGTCGAGATTGACGGGCTTTTCCGCGCGACCTTCCAGCCATGCAAACAGATCGAGATAGGGCGGGGTGAGTCCCGGCCACATCAATTCGACTTCGTGAGGGTCCTTGTCGCCGAGTCCGGCCGCGGCGGTCTTGGCGAGCCGCGCCGAGATCCCGATCCGCATGGCGCCGGTCACGAGCTTCAACAGCGCCCAGCGGCCGGTCTCGTCGAGCTCGTCGAGCCAGCGCGCGAGTTGGCTCGGCAGTTCGGTCTTGCCGAGCGTGCGAAGCGTGGTGACGACTTCGGCGAGGGTGGGAGGCGGCAGGTTGTTGTGGAGGCTCGATCTGTGCCGCGAGGGATCCTCACCTCCCCCGCAAGCGGGAGAGGGAGAGGACCGTGCGTGGAACGCAGATGGCCACATCAGCGCGACCGTCTCCGAGAGATCGCCGACATAATCATACGACAAGGCGAACAACACCGGATCGGTGCGCTCATTGATCAGGTCGCGGATCAATCCCGGCTTGGCGTGCTTGAACGACAGCGCGCCGGTGAGGGCGGCGAGCGCGTAGCCGCGATCGGGATCTTCGACCGCGCGGAAATAAGACGTGAGCAGCCGCAGCTTGTTATTGCGGCCGGGCTCATGGGCCAACCGATCGAGCAGTTCGGCGAAGCGGTTCATGCCTCATTATCCCCGGTCGAAGACGTCGCTTCGCCCTCATCCTCATCGCCATAGCCGACGAGATCGAGCGGCCGCGCGGCGAGGCCGCGCGTCTTGCACCAGTGCACCAGCGCGTCCTCCTGGCCGTGCGTGACCCAGATCTCGCCCGCGCCCGTGGCAGCAATGGTGGCGGTCAGTCCGTCCCAGTCGGCGTGGTCCGAAATCACCAGCGGCAGTTCGACGCCGCGCTGGCGGGCGCGGGCGCGCACCCGCATCCAGCCCGAGGCGAACGCCGTGACCGGATCGGGGAATCGTCGCGTCCAGATGTCGGAAGTGGCCGTTGGCGGCGCCAGCGTGATGGTGCCGGCAAGATCGGCCTTCTTCATGCCCCTGACCGGGCGCAGCTCGCCGAGCGCGACACCGCGGCTCTCGTAGTAGCGCGTGATCTGTTCCATCGCGCCGTGCAGATAGACCGGTGCGTCGTAGCCGGCCGCGCGCAACAGCGCGATCACGCGTTGCGCCTTGCCGAGCGAATAGGCGCCGACCAGATGCGCCCGCTCCGGAAACAGCGCCACCGAGGCCAGCAGCTTTTTGACTTCATCCGCCGCATCGCCGTGGCGGAACACCGGAAGGCCAAAGGTGGCCTCGGTGATGAAGACGTCGCAGGCGACCACCTCGAATGGCGCGCAGGTGGGGTCGGGTGCGTCCTTGTAGTCGCCGGAGGCGACGATGCGGATGCCTTCGCTGGCGACCGCGATCTGCGCCGAGCCCAGCACGTGGCCGGCGGGATGAAATTTGACGGTGACGTCGCCCAGACTTATCTCTTCGCCATAGGCAATGGCCTGGCTGCGGCCGGCAAAATTCTCGCCGTAGCGCAGCCGCATCATGTCGAGCGTCTCCTGCGTCGCCAGCACCGCGCCGTGGCCTGGCCGCGCATGGTCGGAATGGCCGTGGGTGATGACGGCGCGCTCGACCGGCCGAACCGGATCGATGTGGAAGCCGCCGGGCTTGCAGCACAGGCCGGCAGCGACGGGCATCAGGATGTCTTGCGGACGCATTTTGGATATATAGGGCATGCAGCGGCGAATTTTACCTCTCCCCGGCGGGGAGAGGTCGCCGCGCCGAAGCGCAGCGAAGGCGTGGCGGGTGAGGGGTTCGTGTTTCATCGATAGCCCCCAATTCCCTCACCCGGTGAGACGCTTCGCGTCCCACCGACCTCTCCCCAACGGGGAGAGGTGAACCCGAGAGCCGAGTGTAGCGCTCATGCCCGCGCGATTATTCCTGTCCTCCGGCGATCTGGTTGCCGACCGGCGGTTTGAGTTTGCGCGCGATCTGCAGCTCAAGGGCGACCTCGCCGCCGCCGCCGATCTCCTGGCTCAGGCAACCGAACTCGCGCCCGGCTTTGCCTCCGCCTGGTTCACGCTTGGAGAAATCCGCGAACGGCTCGGCGAGCGCGATGCGGCGGTTGCGGCCTTCCGAAAGGCGCGCGGGGCCGATCCCGACGACCGTCACGGCGCGAGCCTGCGGTTGATGCTGCTCGGCGCCGAGAACCTGTCGGCGATGCCGCCGGCCTATGTGCGCGCGCTGTTTGATCAATATGCGCCGAAATTCGAGAGCGCGCTGGTCGACGATCTCGGCTATCGCGGCCCCGCGCTGCTGTTCAAGGCGGTGCTGGCCGCCCGCCACGCGGTCCGCAAGCCGGCCTTCTTCAAGCGCGCCGTCGATCTCGGCTGCGGCACCGGGCTGGCGGCGACCGCCTTCGCCAAAGAGGTCGATCATTTCACCGGCATCGACCTGTCGCCGCGCATGATCGAGAAGGCCCGCGCCACCGGGCTTTATGCCGAGCTTGAGGTGACCGACATGCTGGAGGGCTTGCGCGGAAGGCGCGAGGCCAGCGCCGAGCTCATCCTGGCGGCGGACGCGATGGTCTATGTCGCCGATCTCGTCCCCGTGCTGGGGGAGGCGCGGCGGGTGCTTGCCGCCGGCGGGCTTTTGGCGTTCACCGTGGAAACGCATGGCGGTGACGGCGTCATCATCGGCGAGGGGCTGCGTTACGCCCACGGCGCGCCTTACGTGCGTGCCTCGATCGCAGCCGCCGGTCTTGAATTGTCGCAACTCGAAGCGCTGTCGGCGCGCAATGAAGACAACACGCCGGTGCCCGGCCTGGTGGTGGTGGCGGCAAAGCCGTGATCCGCGAGCGGCGCGGGTGAAACAATTGTGTCTAACGGCCTATTGCCTGATTTCGCGGAATGACGGATCAATGCATTCAAGCAACCGGATAAAAAACAAAAGCGCAGGAGGGACACGGCCAATGACCAGCCATCAGTCGAGGCGCGACTTTTGCGCCACAGCCATCGCGACGGTTTTCGCCTCTGCAACGTCCGCCAGGGCTGCCGGCAAGAAATACGATCCGGGCGCGAGCGATACCGAAATCAAGCTGGGGCAAACCGTGCCGCACAGCGGCCCCGGCTCGCTCTATGGTGTGCTCGGCCGGGTCGGCGAGGCCTATTTTCAGATGCTGAACGAAAGCGGCGGCATCAACGGTCGCAAGATCAAATTCCTCACCATGGACGACGCCTATAGCGCGCCGAAATGCGTCGAGGCGACGCGGCGGCTGGTCGAGCAGGAGGAAGTGCTGGCGCTGTTCGGATCGCTCGGCACCGCGCCGCAGACCGCCGTGCACAAATATCTCAATTCAAAGGGCGTGCCGCAGCTTCTGCTCAACACCGGCGCGTCGAAATGGAACGATCCGAAGAACTACAAATGGACCATGGCGGGCTTGCCGCTCTACCCGACCGAGGCGCGGATTCTTGCCAAACATGTCGTGAGCGCCAAGCCGAATGCGAAAATCGGGATCCTCTACCAGAACGACGATTTCGGCCGCGATTTTCTGGCTCCGTTCAAGAAGGTCCTGGAGGACGCCGGCGGCACCGCCAGGGTCATCATGGAACAGACCTATGACTTGACCGAGCCGACGGTTGATTCGCAGCTGATCAACCTGTCGAAGTCGGGCGCCGATGTTTTCTATAACATCTCCACCGGCAAGGCGTCGTCGCAGTCGATCCGGAAAGTAGCGGAGCTCGGCTGGAAGCCGTTGCAGTTGTTGTCCGCCGGATCGACGGGCCGTTCGATCCTCAACGCCGCGGGCTTCGAGAACGCCGCCGGCATCGTGGCGATCCGCTATTCCAAGGAGGCCGGGACCGGTCGCTGGGTAACGGATCCGGACGCCATGGCGTTCGAGGCGCTGCGCGCGAAATATCTGCCCAATATCGATCCGGACAATACCATCGCCTATGCCGGTTACGGTCAGGCGGTCACGATGGGCGAAATTCTGCGCCGTTGCGGCGACGATCTGACGCGGGAGAATGTGCTGAGGCAGGCCACGACGCTCGCCGGTTTTCACTCGCCATTTTTCCTCGACGACATCAAATACAGCTATACGCCCGACGACTACTCGCCGATGAAGACGCTCCACATCTCGGTCTTCGACGGCAAGGACTGGCAAATCTCCGAACAGCCGGTCACCGAGTAGCAGGCCGGCGCGCCGCGAAGACATGCGAATTCACCCCTGTGCCCGGTCGGCAACACCCGGCCCGATTGGCTGGCGGGCCGAAATTCCGAGGCGACTGAACCAGCTCGGTTCTTGGGCCCTCGACCGGTCCGGCCGGACCGGCTTAACCTGCCGGTCGTGAAGAGCCTCGAACCAGATCTTTTTTCGTCCGCGCTGCTGCCTGAAACCTTCCTGCGCTGGTTTTCCTCGCGCGGCTGGGCGCCGCGCGAGCATCAGCTGGCGCTGCTCGGGAAAGCCCGCGATGACCGCTCGGCGTTGCTGATCGCGCCCACCGGCGCCGGCAAGACGCTTGCGGGATTCCTGCCGACGCTGGTGGAGCTGAGCGCGGTCTCATCTCCGACGCGCTCTTCCCCCCTTCCTCCGCGAAGCGGCGGGAGGGGAGCAGAGGCGACGCCTGCGTTGCGCTCCTCGGCTCCCGGATTGATCTCCACCAGCCGCGGCGTGAAACGAACCGGCGGCCTCCACACCCTTTACATCTCGCCGTTGAAGGCGCTCGCGGTCGATATCGCGCGCAACCTCGAGACGCCGATCGCCGAGATGGGGCTGCCGATCAAGGTCGAGACCCGCACCGGCGACACCCCGGTGTCGCGCCGGCAGCGGCAGCGGCGCTATCCGCCGGACATCCTGCTCACCACGCCCGAGCAGCTGGCGCTGCTGTTGTCATCCGACGACGCGCCGTTTCTGTTTTCGCAGCTCAGGCGGATCGTGCTCGACGAGCTGCACGCGCTGGTCACCTCCAAGCGCGGCGATCTGTTGTCGCTGGGGCTGGCGCGGCTGTGGCGGCTGGCGCCGCAGCTGCGCGCGATCGGGCTGTCGGCGACGGTGGCGGAGCCGGAATCGCTGGCGCGGTT
This sequence comes from uncultured Alphaproteobacteria bacterium, assembly GCA_963742085.1. Taxonomy (GTDB): domain Bacteria; phylum Pseudomonadota; class Alphaproteobacteria; order Rhizobiales; family Xanthobacteraceae; genus Bradyrhizobium. The sequence goes on from CAVUKM010000017.1 coordinate 381,357, forward strand.
CCTGGTGCCGCAGCGGAACGGCGCGAGCGAAGCCGCCGATATTGTCACCGCCGGCGGCGCTGCGGCGCCGATCGTCGAAATGCTCGATACGCGCGAAAGACTGCCCTGGGCGGGGCACAGCGCGCGCCACGCGCTCAACGAGGTCTACGACCTGATCAAGTGCAACAAGACCACGCTGGTTTTCGTCAACACCCGCAGCCAGGCCGAGATGCTGTTTCAGGATCTGTGGCGGATGAACGACGATGGCCTTGCGATCGCGCTGCATCACGGCTCGCTCGACGTGGCGCAGCGCCGCAAGGTCGAGGACGCGATGGCCAGGGGCAAGCTGCGCGGCGTGGTCTGCACCTCCTCGCTCGATCTCGGCGTCGACTGGGGCGACGTCGATCTGGTTATCAATATCGGCGCGCCCAAGGGCGCCTCGCGCCTGATGCAGCGCATCGGCCGCGCCAATCACCGCATCGACGAAGCCTCGCGCGCCGTTCTTGTTCCGGCCAATCGGTTCGAGGTGCTGGAGTGCCGCGTCGCGATCGATGCCGTCAACGAGAACGCGCAGGACACGCCGCCGCTGCGTACCGGCGCGCTGGATGTGCTGGCGCAGCATGTGCTCGGCTGCGCCTGCGGCGAGCCTTTTCTCTCCGACGCGCTTTATGCCGAGGTGCTGACGGCTGCGCCCTATTCGGGGCTCGCCCGCGCCGATTTCGACGACGTGGTCGATTTTGTCGCCACCGGCGGTTACGCGCTGAAGACCTACGAGCGTTTCGCGCGCATCAAGCAGGACAAGGCAAATAATCCTGACTCGCGCTGGCGCGTCACCAATCCGCGGGTGCGGCAAAGCTATCGTCTCAATGTCGGCACCATCGTCGAGGAGGCGATGCTGAAGGTACGTCTGGTGCGCTCGCGCAGCGCAAAGGGAAATACCGGCTCGACCGGGGCGCTCGGCCGCGGCGGGAGAATGCTCGGCGAGATCGAGGAATATTTCATCGAGGGTCTGGTGGTCGGCGACACCTTTGTCTTTGGCGGCGAGGTGGTGCGTTACGAGCAGCTTTCGGAGGACCAGGTCTACGTCTCCCGCGCCAGCGATGAGGACGCCAAGGTCCCGTCCTATATGGGCGGCAAGTTTCCGCTCTCGACCTATCTGGCCGAGCGGGTTCGAAAGCTGTTGGCCGACAGGCGCGCGTGGAACGGCTTGCCGGACCAGGTGCGCGACTGGCTGTCGCTGCAGGCGCATCTGTCGCGCGTCCCCGGCACGCGCGAACTCGTGGTGGAAACCTTTCCGCGCGGCAACAAGCACTACCTCGTCTGCTATCCCTTTGAGGGCCGCCTCGCGCATCAGACGCTCGGCATGCTGGTGACGCGGCGACTGGAGCGCGCCCGCGCCCGGCCGCTCGGTTTTGTCGCCAATGAGTATGCGCTGGCGGTGTGGGGGCTCGGCGACATGTCGTTCATGATCCGGCAAGGCCGGCTCGATCTCAACGCGCTGTTCGATCCGGACATGCTCGGCGACGACCTCGAAGCGTGGCTTGCGGAATCCGCGCTGATGAAACGCACCTTTCGAACCTGCGCGCTGATCTCGGGGCTGATCGCGCGCCGGTTTACCGGCGAGGAAAAGACCCGGCGACAGGTCTTGTTTTCGACCGACCTGATCTACGACGTGCTGCGCAAGCACCAGGCCGATCACGTGCTGCTGCGCGCCGCGCGCGCCGATGCCGCGACCGGGCTGCTCGATCTTCGGCGGTTGGGTGATATGCTGTTGCGAATCAAGGGGCGAATCACCCACAGGGAACTCGATCGGGTGTCGCCGCTGGCGGTCCCGGTGATGCTGGAAATCGGCCGCGAAGCGGTTTATGGCGAGGCATCCGACGAGTTGCTGGCGGAAGCCGCCGACGAACTGGTGAAAGAGGCGACTGGATAGGCTGTGACGGCGCGCGCGCAATCCCTCAACGAAGAATCACCCGCCGCGCGCATCGCCACCATCGATGTCGCCGGCGTCGATCTCGTCGCCGACCTCTCCGGCGCGCTGTTCTGGGAAGAAGAGCGCCTGCTCGTGGTCTCCGACCTGCATCTGGAAAAGGGCTCCAGTTTTGCATCCCGCGGCGTGTTGCTGCCGCCCTACGACACCGTGGCGACGCTGGGCAGGCTCGCTTCGGTGATCGCGCGGCACGATCCGCGCACCGTGATCGCGCTCGGCGACAGCTTTCACGACCGCGACGCCCACGAGCGGCTGTCTGTCCCGGATCGCGAGGCGATCGCCGCGTTACAGGCGCGGCGCGACTGGATCTGGATCTCGGGCAATCACGATCCGGCGTTGCCGTCCGACCTCGGCGGTATCGTCGCCAGCGAAGTTGCTATCGGCAGAATCGCGTTTCGTCACGAGCCGACCGGCGCGGCCGGCGAAATCGCCGGCCATCTGCATCCCAAGGCGCGGGTGGCGACACGCGGGCGCTCGATGGAGCGGCGCTGTTTCGCCAGCGACGGCGAGCGCGCCGTGATGCCGGCGTTCGGCGCCTATACCGGGGGCCTGAGCATTCGCGACAAGGCCTTCGCGAAAATATTCCAGACGCCGGGCTTTATGGCGCATGTGCTCGGCGATCGCCGGCTGCACACTATCGCCGCCTCGCGCTGCTACTGATTTGCCCGACGAGGCTGTTTGGCGGGTTTCCCGTTCGGCCCCCTTGCATCGCCGATATCCCGCGGCGCGCCGGTGCTGGCCACCGAGGGCGCTTCCGTCCCGCTGGCCGCCGAAAAGGCCACGGACCTGCGACCGTTCCCGGCAACAACTGACGTTGCGTCGCAATATGATTACACAATGGTGCAAAAGCGGCACAATTTGATCTGAATCAATGCGGACCGCCGCGTCGGAGGTGCGACTATGGCATTGCCCAAAAACTCCTCACGGACGAAGTGGAGAACAAGAATAGGCAAAGGAGAGCGCCATGATGACGACCTGTGCCAAATGTGGCGAGATGCTGATTGCTCCCGATTGGTCGGAATTCGTAAGTGAGCGTCTGGTTGTTAATCTCTGGTCCTGCACGAAATGCGGTGACAGGTTCGAGACGACGGCATGTTTGCCTGCCGATGCCGCGCCGAAAATAACCCAAGCTGTTTGGGAGGAAATGTTTCCGGCGTTGTTAGTGGCGTGAAGCGCTTCTGATGATCAGTTGAAGTCGGCATCGATTTGTCGCATCGGGGAGGCCAACCGCGGTGACTATTTTCATGGTCTTCGTGTGCTTTACCTCTGGCGAAGGGCAAACGGCACAATGCCACCCTGCTTACCCGAAACAGTATGCCAACGCCGACGATTGCGAAGTGTTCTTGCAAAATGACCTTTACCTGAAGAGTTACCTGAAAGGCGTTCGCAGCGGGCAATATCAAAAGGGCGTTTCAGTCGAAGTCCAGTGCATGAAGAAGACTGTGTCCGCAGCGGAACCCGCCCGCTAGCGTATCGGATGCCGGACACCACGACGCACCCTTCCGCGCCGCGGGAAGGCGGATTTGCGTCCGATCGCAGCCCATCTTGTAAGCGCCCCTGAGCGGAGGCAAACTGGTCTTCAAAGAAGATGCTTCAGGGGAAACGCCAGCATGCATTCGATCACCCGTCGCCAGACCCTTGCGGACTTGTTGCGCCGTAGCGCCGCGCGGACGCCGGACAAGCTCGCCGTGGTATGCGGCGAAACAAGCTGGACCTACGCCGAATTCGACCGCATCAGCAATCGCGTGGCCGCGGGCCTCGCCGGGCGGGGCGTCACCAAGGGCACGCGTGTCGCGGTGCTGGCGCGCAACTCGCACGCCTTTGTGGCGATGCGGTTCGCGCTGGCGCGGCTCGGCGCGGTCCTGGTGCCGATCAATTTCATGCTGAAGGCCGAGGAGGTCGCCTATATCCTGCGGCACGCCGGGGCGACGATGCTGGCCACCGACAGCGGACTCGCTCCGCTGGCGCGCGCGGCGAAGGCGCTCGACACTGCCGTGCGGGATCTCGTCTGGCTTCCCGCCGAGGGCGCCAGCGAGCCCAAGGTTGAGTCGAACGCCGACATGATCGCCTTCGATACGCTCACTGCTTGCGAGGCTACCGCGCCCGACCCCGAACTCAGCGGCGCCGATCTCGCGCAGATCGTCTACACCAGCGGAACGGAATCCTCGCCGAAGGGCGCGATGCTGACCCATGACGCGGTGATCTGGCAGTATGTGAGCTGCATTGTCGACGCCGGCATCGCCGCGGATGATCTGACCCTCCATGCCCTGCCGCTTTACCATTGCGCGCAGCTGGACGTCTTCTTTGGTCCTTCGATCTATATCGGCGCGACCAATGTCATTACGGCGTTCCCCACGCCGGACAATCTGCTGCCCCTGATCGAGCGATACCGCATCAGTTCGTTCTTCGCGCCGCCGACGGTCTGGATCTCGTTGCTGCGTTCGCCGCGCTTCGAGTCCACCGATCTGTCGAGCCTGCGCAAGGGATATTACGGCGCATCAATCATGCCGGTCGAAGTGCTGCGCGAGCTGGCGCAGCGCCTGCCGAAGGTGCGGCTGTGGAATCTCTACGGCCAGACCGAGATCGCGCCGCTGGCGACGATGCTTGGCCCGGAGGATCAGCTGCGCAAGCCGGGCTCGTGCGGCCGCGCCGTGCTCAATGTCGAGACGCGGGTTGTCGATGATGCGATGCGCGACGTGGCACCCGGCGAGGTCGGCGAGATCGTCCACCGCTCGCCGCACTTGATGGTCGGCTATTTCCACGATGACGAACGCACCAAAGCCGCGTTCGAGGGCGACTGGTTTCACTCCGGCGATCTGGCGACGGTCGATGAGGAGGGTTACATCACGGTCGTCGATCGCAAGAAGGACATGATCAAGACCGGCGGCGAGAATGTCGCCAGCCGTGAAGTCGAGGAGGCGCTGTATCGAATGCCCGCGGTTTCGGAAGTCGCGGTCATCGGCGTCCCGCATCCGCGCTGGGTCGAGGCGGTGGTGGCCGTGATCGTGATCAAGTCAGGCCATTCGCTGAGCGAGTCCGATGTGCTGGCGCATTCGCAAGCAATCCTGGCGTCGTTCAAGGCGCCGAAGCGGATTGTGTTCGCCGAGGCACTGCCGAAGAATCCAAGCGGAAAACTGCTCAAGCGACAACTGCGCGACGACCACGCGCGGTTGTTCACGTCGGGCTGATCGATCAGGCCGGAAGCAAATGACCGGAAGCGATCGGCGGACGGTCGAACCGATGCAAACGACCCCATCCCCGGACATTTTGCGGCACCGCTTGGCGGGCGATCAGCGCATTTTCCGGAAGAATTAACGATGTGTGGCAATTTTCCGTGAACTCTTTGAAGTTAGCTTGCGCCTCCAAACCCCTCCGAGGGGTTTAACTTTGGAGGGTGACATGAATGCGATCTCAGAAGTTTCCACGCAGGCCGTTTCCGAAACGCAAACCAGCTACATTATGCGCGCGCTCGCCGTGATTTGTGGTCTTGGCGTCGTCGTGTTCGTATGCATGGCGACTTCCGGCCTGGATATGAGTGCCGGCTTCTTCTAGCGGGCCGCGCGCACCTCGTCTCCGGATGATGCCGCCGCGCAGCCGGCGGCATTGGCCCTTGATGCAGCTTCATTTTATGCTGTGGGCGAGGGCGAACGGTACAGGTGGACCATCATCGAATCCGAACCGTGCCTGGCAATTGCAAGGGTTACGCGGCCCATGCTGGCCGTAGGCTGCCCGTCCTGCACGCCGGCAGGGCGCGTTGATTTGGATCAATGCGACAGCGCTGTTCTGAAACGACTATCGAACTTCTTCGGATTGACACCGCTGGGTCATGATCCGGCGGTTTGAATCGGATCATGATCTGATTGCTTTGTTTGAGCATGATCTCCGGGCAGACGCTTCGCGTTTGTCGCGAGGGAAAACCGGTTCCCGCTTGTTTCGGATCGTGAGGCACGAGCCAGCCGCGCCATGGAGCGCTCATGTTCGGATTTCGCCGGAGCGCCATAACAACTTCGACGGCCGCAGCCACGTTGGGAGCTGTCATTGCGGCGCTTGCCGCGAATGTGGCGGTGACGGAGGAGGGTTCGCTCCAGGACATAGCCAAAGCGCTGCCGGCACTGCCGCAGATCGTTATCTATCAGGCCAGGGAGATTGTGACGCTTGACCCGGCGAAGCCGGCCGCGCAGGCGGTGGCGGTGGTGGGCGACCGCATCCTCGCCGTGGGCCAGATCGACGAACTCAAGTCCCTGGCCGGGAAGCAGCCCTTCGTGGTGAACACGACGTTTGCCAATCAGGTGATTGTGCCGGGATTTATCGCCCAACACGACCATCCGTTCCTTGCGGCGCTCACCATGACGAGCGAGATCATCGCAATCGAGGATTGGGTATTGCCTCACGGAATATCCAGGGCGGCGAAGAGCCGCGAGGACTACCTCAAGCGCCTTGCCGACGCGAATGCCAGACTTGCCGACCCGAACGACATCCTCCTCACCTGGGGGTATCACCAGTATTTCCACGGGGCGCTAAGGAAGGCGGACCTCGACGCGATCAGCGCCACCCGGCCGATCATCGTCTGGCACCGGTCAGCCCACGAGTTCTATCTGAACAGCGCGGCGGAGAAGAAGTACAATGTAACCAGGGCCTGGCACGATTCCCTGAACGAGAGCCAGAAGAAACAATCCGACTTCGACAACGCGCATTATTGGGAGCAGGGCATGTTTGCCCTCGCCCCTCTGATTGCGCCTGCCATCGCCTCGCCGGAGCGGCTTCGTGCAGGACTCGAATTCGTCGTGGAGTATTTTCACGCCAATGGCGTGACGCTGGGCTGCGAGCCCGGCGGCATTGCCTCGAAGCCCCTCCAGGACGCGCAGAACGCGGTGCTGGGCAATTCCGCCAACCCGTTCCGCTACTACTTCATTGTCGACGCAAAATCCGTCACAGGCGCCTTTCCCGACGACAAGGTGATTGCGGAGAGCGAGAAGTTTCTGACGTGGGGCCAGGGCATGACCGCCTACCTTCCGAAGCAGGCGAAGCTCTTCGCGGATGGAGCGATTTTCTCTCAGGCCATGCAGGTGCGGGACGGGTACAAGGATGGACACCGCGGCGAGTGGATGATGGACCCCGACTTTTTCGTCCGGACGATGAAGATATATTGGGACGCCGGCTATCAGATTCACGTCCACGTCAACGGCGACGCCGGTCTCGATATGGTGCTCGACCAGCTCGAAACGAACATCAGGCGCCATCCGCGCCCCGACCATCGCACCGTTATCATTCACTTCGCGGTATCGCGGCCCGACCAGGTTGCCAGGATCAAGCAACTGGGTGCGATCGTGAGCGGAAATTCCTATTACCCGGTCGCACTCGCCGACAATTACCGGTCGAACGGCCTCGACCCGGCGCGCGCCGACGCGATGGTCCGGCTGGGCGACGTGGAGAGGGCCGGCATCCCGTATTCCCTCCACTCGGACATGCCGATGGCCCCGGGCCAACCGCTGCTGTTGATGTGGTCTGCCGTCAACCGCGTCACCAACGATGGCAATGTCCGTGGCCCCGAGCAGCGCGTAAGTCGCCTGGGTGCGCTGAAGGCCGTCACCCTCGACGCGGCCTATTCGCTGCAAATGGAAAAGGACGTCGGCAGCATCCAGACTGGCAAGCTTGCCAATTTCACGATCCTCGGCGACAACCCGGTCACGTCGGATCCGATGAAGATCAAGGACATCGCGGTCTGGGGCACGGTTCAGGAAGGCCGCGTGCTTCCGGTAAATCGGACGCCCGCCATGAAGCGCAGCGACACCGGCGAGAGGGCTCCTTTGAAGGCTGCTGTCGCCCCGGATGATGCCGGGATCGCCAGCGCCGCCATCGATCGGCTCGTCGGATTGCTGGCGCACACCCACGGCGATCAGCACTGACAGATCCTCGATGATCGCCAGAAGTGAGCCCCAACCCGGACAGAATGATTGATCCCAATCCCAGGTGGATGCCGGGTGATTTGCCCGACGGGCTGTTTTCCGGAATCTCTGTCCAGCCCCTTTCGCAAAAATAATTCTCTTCGCCGCTGACCCAAATCACTTCTAAATCCTTCGCCATCCCGTTCCCTCAAGAGGGACGTATCGCGATCGTCACGGACGTTGGGTGCGGGATGCGGTGGACGCGGAGTGCCAGGCGGACGAATTGCCCGCCAGACGAATGGCGCTTTTGCGGACGGCGAAGCCGTGTGGTCCTGACGCCCCGACGCTGGCGTCAAGTTTCGCGGGTGTAACTCGCGAAGCGACGGTGGCAAGAAAGCCCGGTCACCGGGGAGAGCGCGCTATAAGCCGTAAAACCATTGCGCGGGGAATGCCGGGTGTTTCCGGTGTGACCGTGGTGACTAACGCGTGTGCTTTCTACCAATACACACGCGGCTGCGGGCGCATCGGGCGCCCGGCATTCCCTGCGCCCTCTGTTTTTCGGGGGCAGAGCTTCCGGCAAGGCTCGGGCAAATCGCGCCGCGAGAACGCGGATTTGCGTCACGACGTCATTGCGAGGAGCGAAGTGACGAAGCAATCCATTCTTTCTGCGCGTGGCGAAATTGAAACCGCGCGCGCGTTTCCCGATGCCGTGATCGTGCCGCTGCACACCGACGGCTGGGCGCACTTCCGCCAAAATGCGCTCGATCTGCGCGCTTCCTTCGATACGCTCGGATTTGGCTCGCGCCCGAAACTTCTCGAGCCCGGCGTCGCCACCGTGATCGAGGTGCCGTGCTAGTCCTTGCGGAACACGATCGAGGCCATCCAGCCGGTCATCAGCGCCATGAACGCCGTGACCAGGCCATAGACGAAGCCGTCCTGGCGGGCGGATGTCGCGACGAACTGCTCGAAGCCGACCTTGACGATGTCGAACGCGGTTTCGGCTCGCGTGATCAATGCGCCGTCGGAGAACAGCTTGATCTCGACCTCGTAGGTTCCGATCGGCACTTCGGCCGGCAGCGGAATGCCGGTGCGAAACAGCGTCGGCGTCAGGAAGGTCACCGCGGAGGTTTCCTCGCGATAAAGCCCGTGTTCGGAGCGCAGCCGCACGAAGGCGCTGCGGAACGCATCGTTCGGCACGACGTCGGCGTAATCCGTTCCCACGCGCTGGGTCAGCAGCACGTTGGTGAGACCGAGTTGTTGCCGCCGCTCGACTTCGGGAGAAGCGATGGCGTCGAATGGCCGGTTGGAGAACAGGGCGAGATAGGTCGGCACCCCGAGAAATTCACGGTAGTCGGTGTTGATCCAGATGCCGAATTTGCGCTCCTTGCGGCGCGTCACCATGTCCGCGCGCGGGCCGATGACGGTCACGACGAGGTCGTAGCTGGTGCGGGAGGCGGGCGTCGTTGCGTCCTTTTCGACCGAGCCGAACAGCACCAGTTCCTCGCCGGAATAATTCGGCGTCACGGTGACCCGGTGGTTCGAGACCGACACGATCAGCCGTTCCGCGCGCGCGGGCGGCGAAGCGAAAGCCATGCTCAATGCGAGCATCAGGCCGATGGCTGCGAAGGAACGGCGCCCGATCATCCGGCGCCCCCGGTTTCCCGGATGGTGAAGAGATCGTCGGGACGGATCCCCAGTTCGATCGCGAAGCGGATTCCGACTGCGAGAATCAAAAGTCCGAGCAGTAGCCGCAGATGCTCGCCGCGGATCTTCTGGCCGGCACGCGCACCGAACTGCGCGCCGGTCACCCCGCCGACCATCAGGATGAGCGCCAACACCGCGTCGACCAGATGGTTGGTGACCGCGTGCAGCATGGTGGCGATCACCATCGTGACCAGCGTCAGCACCATGGAGGTCCCGATCACGGTGGAGGTCGGTACCCGCAACAGATAGATCATGATCGGGATCAGGATGAAGCCGCCGCCGATGCCCATCACCGCGCCGATAAAGCCGATCAGCATGCCGACGGTGACGACCGGGATGACCGACAAATAGATCTTGGAACGCTTGAAGCGCATCTTCAGCGGCAGGCCGTGAATCCAGCCGTGGCTGCCGGAGCGGCGCATCGGAACGACGACGCCGCGCCGCACGCGCAGGATCGAGCGCAGGCCTTCCCAGAACATCAGTCCGCCGACGGTAGAGAGCAGCACGACGTAGGACAGCGCAATCATGAGATCGAGCTGGCCCAGCGAGCGCAACAGCGTGAAGGTCCAGACGCCGAGCGCGGTGCCGATCGTACCGCCGCTCAGCAGCACCAGCGCCAGCGCCGGATCAATGGCGCGGCGGCGCCAATAGGATATCGCACCCGAGAACGAGGAGGCCGCGATGTGGCTGGCGACGGAGGCGACGGCGACCGCGGGCGCGATGCCGATGAAGATCAGTAGCGGCGTCATCAGGAATCCGCCGCCGATGCCGAACATGCCCGACACAAAGCCGACCGCCGCGCCCATCGCCAGGATGAGGAAGACATTGACCGGAATGTCGGCGATCGGAAGGTAGAGCTGCACGCGCGTCGCTTCGGAATGAGCCGTGAGGCTGGCCGAAACCGCCCATGGCATGGTTTCTTTGGGAGTGCGGATCAAATACCGCGCCTCTGCATAGCCGAAATCGTCCATGGGAGGGACTAAAGAATCTCCCGGGGGCCGCTTTTTTCCCGCCTCCGGCCCGGCACTTTGCGACGTGGTGAAAAATTCAGTTTAACGGCGGCCGGTTCAAGGCCCCGGCACGGGATCGGTGATGAGGTTCATCGCCGAGGCTTCTCTCGGGCCGAGCCAGCGGACCTCCCTGGTCTCGGACATCGCCTCCACGACGGCGGACGAAACGCCCATCCTTGTCATATAGTTCAGGACCATTCCGGCGGTCCGCTGGGTATCGGCGACGGGATCGCGGGCGGGCGAGGATGTCGCAAATCGGTGGACTCCCAGCACCGACCCCTCGACGCCGTAACGGGGCTTGCCGCCGGCATAGACCAGTACGCAGGCGCTGGCGCAGTAGGATCGCTTGATCCGGCCCGACGCATCCGCGACGCCAACCGCGGTCGCGAGCCCGCGTGACCGGACGACCTCGCCCATGATGATGGCCTGATTCAAATCGCCGCCGGGAGAGGACAGCAATACGGTGTCGCCTGCCACCACATGAGCCTCGTCGAGCCTCTCGCGCAGCCAGTTGGCGGTCGCGGCGCCGATCGTCCCGCTAATGGCCAATGCGGGTCTGCCGCGCGCCGGGCCGGCAAGGTCGGCCCTTGCGATCAGCGAGGAAGTCATGCTCGGCGAGAAGTAGGATTCTTTCCAGTAGGCCCATGCCTCGGGCCGCGAAAGGTCCTTGTAGGCACGGATTCCGACGCCGGAAACCAGGAGGATAAAGAAGACGATCGACCAGATCGGCCGTCGCCTTTTGCCGGTGAAATGACGAGGCGTCGCTGCAGCCTGGCTGGTTGATTGGCGCGGCGGTGCCACCCAGGGTCCCGTCGGCGACCTCCGGAATTGATTTCCTTCGTCCTGGCGATCGTTGACCGGCAATACGATCCTCGTGGGCGTGTCTCTTGGCGTCAGAGCCGCGCATGCGATGGCGTCTTGTCTATACGCCTTCATCGCTGAGGTACATGCCGGCGGCGCCTGGCGGCGTCGGCCCGCAATATCAATGCGCGGCGGCGGTGCGCTTGGTCGAAACCGGCTTTGCGGCGGGCCTTGTCGCGTTGGCCTGCGCCGGCGCCGGGTCCCATCCGCCGGCGGGACCAGCCACATTGATGGCATCGTCGGGCTGGGGCTCGGGCGTGAACGTCTGGATCGCGAGTTTTGCCGCGGCAAGCGACTGGGCGTCGAGCCGCTTGGCGATATCGTCGCGCTTGCGACCCGCATCCGCGTCGCCCTGGGCCGCGGCCAGGCTGAACCACTTGAAGGATTCGGCAAGGTTCTGTTCGACCCCGATGCCGCGGGCATAGAGGATGCCGAGGTTGTATTGGCTGTCAGCGACGCCCCGATCGGCGGCCTTGCGGAACCATTGTGCCGCGCTCTTGTAGTTGGCGCCCTTGCCGCCGCCATCGGCGTCGAGCACGGCGAGATTATGCATTGCCTTGGCGTTGCCGCGTTCGGCGGCCTGCATGTAATAGCGCCGCGCGATATCGATATCCTTCTTCACGCTCAGGCCCTTCTCGTACAGGGTCCCCAGCCTGAAGATCGCCGGCACCACGCCGGCCTGGGCCGCGCGGTCGTACCATTTTGCGGCTTCGTCGAAATTCGCAGCGACGCCTTTGCCTTCGGCGAAGCGCACGCCGATCTCGTAGGCCGCGGTCGGATCGCCCTTCAGGGCAGCGGCGCGCAGCACCGGCCCGCCGATCGCGTCGGGCAATCTTTCGGTCGGCGGAATCGGGATCGAGGCTAGCCTGCCGTTGCGTGGTGCCGCCGGAACGTCCGGAATTGTGCCGGTCACATCGTTTGCGGATGATGCGTTGGAAGTGACCATGGCCGGCGGGATCGCGACCGACGCGGTGCCGTCGGCGGCGTCGGGAACGAACTTGTTGAGCGACTGCCGTCCGATAGGCGTGGGCGAGGTCATCGAAGGCTCCGCCTCGGCCGGTATCGCCGGCCTGGTGCCGTCGTCGGCGGGCGTTTGGGTCAAAGATTGCGATTCGCTCGAATGCTCCATCGCGGGCATCTGTGGCGCGCTGCCGCCGTCGAGCAGCGTCATCGCCATCTTGAAGGTGCCAAGCACGATCACGACAACGCTCGCGCCCACCAGCACCGATCGGATCTTGGAAGTGATCGTCGAAGGCTCCTTGCCCTGGCCTCCGGCAGCCGCCTTTAGCGGGCCGCGGCCTGCCTTGTCAGGCGGCGGTGCCGCCGCGGCGGCCTGGGCCGCGCGGCGCGCGGCGGCGATGAAGCTCGAGGTGCTGACGGGTTCCTTCGGGCCTGCCGGAATTTCGCTGATCGCGCTCTCGGAAGCCGCGATGCGCTCCGATGGCGACGCCGCGCGACCAGCCGGCCGGGTTCCCGGTTCGAGCGGGTGATCGGGCGGCAGTTCCGGCGCGATCGTGGCGCGCGGCGGCGCCTTGTGCGGCTCCAGAATTTCGCTGATCGCCTTTGGTAACGTTATTGCAGCGGGAGGCGGCATCGCCGCTGAAGTGGAATGGAATTCCCGCGGCGCGGCGTCGAAATGCTCCGGCATCGCGGCGGGATTTGGCAATTCGGGTTTGGGTTGCGGCGCCACGGTGACGGGTGGCGGGGCCTCGTGCGGCGGCGCGGGTGGCTCAACAAAGGCGGTCGGTGGCGGCGCGACGTAGGCTGGCTCCGGGGCAGGCTCATGGGGCGCGGCATATACGGGTTCCAGCGGGGCGTCCGGCAGCGGCGTGGCCGGCTCAACGCGAGCCGCGCGCAGATCGCCTTCGATCATCGCCAGCCGGTCGACCACATGGCCGAGGGTGTTGTGAACGGCTTCGAGGGAATCCTGGGTATGGCGGTCGGTTTCAGCCTGGCTGAAACGGATGTCGGACAATTCACGCTTGACGATATCGGCAAGCCCGTTGTCTGGCGGGGCAGGCTCGCTCCGGCCGCTTTCGGCGAAGGCCGCGATGCTCGCATGCTGGCGTTCGAGATGCTGCAGGATATCCTGCAATCCTTCCTCGACCCGTCCAAGATTGCCGCCGCGTTGATCGGTGGAAGCCTCCAGCCGCTCGAGCAAATAGGACACGCGCTGCTCGAGATGAGCGAAGGCGGACGCGTTGTCGTTGCCGACCGGCATGCGGTCGAGACGGTCGGACAGTGCCCGCAGCGCGGCCTCGATATGCTCCGCGTTTTCGCTTGCCGAGGCTCGTTGCTCGCGGCTTTCCAGCGACGAAGCCAGCGCGGCGATACGCTGTTCGAGGATGGCGAATGAATCGGCATGGCCATCGGAACGCGCAAGCTGATCGACCTTGGATGAAAGGACGTGCACATCATCGCTGAGCCGCGCCAGCGCATCGTTGGATGCGACGTTGGAGACGATGGCGCGGAGCGCTGCGATGGCGCCTTCGAGCTGCTGGATCGTGGATGGGTCGTCGTTGGCGCGCAAGATCATATCAAGCTTGGCGCCGAGATTGCGGATTGCCTCATCATAGCCCGCCAGTTGTTCGGCGGGGGTCAGCGAGCGCAATGCTTCGCGAATTTCACCCAGAGCGCGTTCGATGCCGGCCAGCGCCTGGTCGTCGATGCCGTTCCGGCGGGTATCGTCGATGCGGCGCGACAGCGAGCGGATCTCGTTCTCGATCAATTCGATCGCCCGGCGGGGCATCGCCTCGGTGATGGCGTGACGAATTTCGGTGAGCTCGCCGCGGAAGGCCGCGATTGATTGCTCGATGTGATCGGGACGTTGCAATGCCTCGATCTGGCTCGTGATCTTGATCAGATAGCGCTCGAGCGACGAGAAATCCGGGCCTGCCGGCGCGGGCGGGGTCGGCGGCGGCGCATAGGCCGTCATGGGTGGCGGGGTCGGCGTGATCGGCGGTGCGCTGCGCGGCGGTATCGGCCGGGGCTGGACGCTATCGAGCTCATTCTGGCGTGCGGTGATTTCCGCGACCGCAAAATCGAGCGAGGCCGGGCTGAGTGGAGGTGAGGGACGATAGACCTGGGCTGCCGCGCGCTCGACGAGGTCGGCCTGGCGCTGCCTGTCCGCCATCTGGGCCTGGCGTGCCGGGGCGGGGTTAGAAATCTGCGAGAGCCGCGCGTCGAGACGCGAAATGGCATCGTTCAACTGCCGCGCGACGGTCGGCTCATCGCGGGGAGTTTTGCTGCGCGGCGGATCGTTGCGCGGTCTCAACTGAGAGATCTGTTCGATCTGCCGGGCGATCGAATCCAGCCGCTGGTGAATGTCAGCGACCTCATGGCTTTCCTGGCCGGGCATTGCCGGCCGCTGATCGTAGGGCGGACGAAAGCTGGGAGGGGCGGGATCGCCGAGAGTGGAATTGAGCCAGTCGCTCAGCGACATGCCGGCCCGGCGCGCGGCGGCCTCGGCCCTGTCCCGGACGGATGGATCGATGCCTTCATTACTCCACGATACGCGCGAATTCATGCTGTCGGTCCGGTTCTAGACTTCGGCGCCCCACCTGCGCCTTCAGCCTCCCCGCGCGTCCCGATCACGAGACAATCGGATTCCGCGCAGGTCGTCTGCCTCAGCTGCCGACTTTTTCGCGTTACGGTAAATAACGGGTTAAGGAACGTGGCCGGGCGGCCTTAAAGTTGGATTTCCGGATGAAATCAGCGGGGGCTGGCCGGGGCGGGCTGCACGAACACCGGCGGCATCGACAATACGATGGGCTATCCGCTGGATTGGCCGCCTGGGATCGAGACGACATTGGTCTGGCCGGCGCCGGCCGACAAGACCTCAAGCGCCTCTTCGCACCACTCCACCACGGCCCGCTCATGGCGCACGCCCATGCGAAGTCCAAGGAGCTTGCCCAGGTCGGCGGGCGAAGCGGTGCCCTGCGGGAAGCGTTTGTTGAGAATGCGTTCGTAGCGGGAACAACGGTCGCGGTGGTGTTCCAGCCGCGCCATCAGGTCCGTGCGCAAAGGCTCGATGTCGACGCTGTCGAGCGCGTAAAGCCGCACCAGCAGATCGTCCTTGATCGACGGCGGCACGCTCGGCCGGGCGGCCCAGTGCCTCAGTGCGGCCCGGCCCTCCTGGGTGAGCGTGTAGACCAGCTTGTTGGGCTTGCCGGACTGCACGACTTCTCGCCCCTGAATATGCCCGCGGCCGCGAAGCCGCGTGAGCTCGCGATAGATCTGCTGATGGTCGGCTTTCCAGAAGAACCCGATCGAGGCATCGAACGTCTTGGCGAGCTCATAGCCCGTCATCGGACGTTCCGTAAGGCATGCAAGGATTGCGTCGCCAAGCGCCAAGTCGCGAGCCTTCTGTTGCTTTCAAACCCTCGTTGACTTTATGCATAAAGTTGCATATGCGTCAATGTGCATAAGAGAGGCTGGCGTGCGCGTCTGCCCAACCTTGTCATCGCCCGGACCGGAGACCTGATGACCATGACCGCCCTCGACAAGTGGTACGGCTACATGAAGTCCCATGACCGCACGGCGCTGTGGGATCTGCTTCACCCTGACGCGGTGTTCGAAAGCCCCGTCGTGCATACGCCGCAGCGCGGCCGCGACATCACGTTCAAATATTTGTCGAGCGCGGAAAAGGTGCTGGGTGGCCCGGGCTTCCGTTATATCGGCGAATGGCGCAGCGACACCGGCGCGGTCCTCGAATTCGAAACCGAGATCGAGGGGATCACGATCAACGGCGTCGATATCATCAGCTTCAGCGCGGATGGCCGGATCGCGCATTTCAAGGTGATGGTGCGCCCGCTCAAGGCGATCAATCTGCTGCATCGCTTGATGGGGGAGCAACTGGCGAAGCAGTGAGGCGAGGTCCGGCGCCAGAATGTGCTATTTGCTGCTTTGCTCACTCCCTACGACCTCCGGAACCGGTTAAGGTTCATTTTCGGAACACCGCAAGATTTTGCTTCACCGCCTCTGCCAAATTCAGCCTGCGCCCCGCCGGGAGAACATCATGCCGATCTACAAAGCCCCCCTGGAAGACGTCACGTTCCTGCTCAACGACGTGTTCCAGATCGATCGCTACAACAATCTTCCCGGATTTAGCGATGCCTCCGCCGATTTGCGGGAGGCGGTCTTGAACGAGGCGGCCAAGCTCAGCGAGGAAGTGCTGCAGCCGCTTAATCGCGTCGGCGATCTCGAAGGCTGCATCCGACATGACGACGGAAGCGTGACGACCCCGAAAGGCTTCAAGGAAGCATACAGGCAGGTGGCCGAGGGCGGCTGGCTCGGCCTCTCCTCGCCGGTGGAATATGGCGGCCAGGGCCTGCCGGTCACGCTGAGCCAGGCCGTCAACGAATTCCAGTGTTCGGCGAATATGGCGTTCGCCATGTATGGCGGCCTGACCATGGGCGCGACTGCGGCGCTGATCGTCCACGGCAAGCCTGAGCAGAAGCAAATGTTCGTGCCGAAGATGGTAGCCGGCGAATGGACGGGCACCATGAATCTGACCGAGCCGCAATGCGGCACCGATCTCGGCCTGCTGCGCACCAAGGCCGTCAAGCAGCCCGACGGCAGTTACAGGATTACCGGGACCAAGATTTTCATCTCCGCCGGCGAGCATGATCTTGCCGAAAACATCATCCACCTGGTGCTCGCCCGAATCGAGGGTGCGCCAAGCGGCATCAAGGGCGTGTCACTGTTCGTGGTGCCGAAGATCCTGGTCAATGCCGACGGCACGCTCGGCGCGCGCAATGGCGTGACCTGCGGCTCGATCGAACACAAGATGGGCATTCACGGCAATTCCACCTGCGTGATGAACTATGACGGCGCCACGGGCTGGCTGATCGGCGAGGAAAACAAGGGCATGCAAGGCATGTTCGTCATGATGAACGAGGCCCGGTTGGGGGTGGCGGTACAGGGGCTGGCGCAATCCGAGGTCGCCTACCAGAACGCCGTGGCCTATGCCCGCGACCGGCTGCAGGGGCGCTCGCTCTCCGGGGCAAAGGCGCCCGACAAGCCGGCCGATCCGATCATCGTGCACCCCGATGTGCGCCGCACGTTGCTCACCATTCGCGCCTTCAACGAGGCGGCGCGCGCGATGGTGGTGTGGACCGCGCTGAAGAGCGACGTCGCCCACCGCTCCAGCGATCCCAAGGACCGCGAGGCCGCCGACGACCACATGGGATTGATGACGCCGGTGATGAAGGGCTTTCTCACCGATACCGGATTCGCCAATGCGGTGCAGGCGCAGCAGATGTATGGCGGCCACGGCTATATCGCCGAGCAGGGCATGGAGCAGTTCGTGCGAGATGCGCGCATCGCCATGATCTATGAAGGCGCCAACGGTATTCAGGCGCTGGATCTGGTCGGTCGCAAATTGCCGCGCGACGGCGGCCGCGCCGTGATGTCCTTCTTCAGCGAGGTTGCGTCCTTCGCCAGGGAACATGGCGCGGCGGAGGCCATGAAGCCCTTTGTGACGCCGCTTTCCACTGCGCTCGGCCATCTGCAGCAGGCCACCACCTGGCTGATGCAGAATGCGATGATGAAGCCGGACAACGCCGGTGCCGCTGCCACTGATTACCTGCACCTGTTCGGCCTCGTCACGCTCGGCTACATGTGGGCGAAGATGGCGAAAGTCGCCAACGACAAGATTGCGGGCGGCGGCGCGACGCCTTATCTGTCGACCAAGCTGGTGACCGGTCGCTTCTTCATGGAACGGATGCTGCCGGAAACGGCGGTGCATCTTGCGCGCATCCAGACCGGAAGCGCGACCACTATGGAATTGGCGGCCGAAGCCTTCTGACCGGAGAAACCTTCCCGCGGCCGCTCGACAGTTCGCCGCGGGCGACTTCCAAATCGCTTATATATTATGATCCTCATACCAGGAGGGCGTCATGCCTGAGGCATATATCTACGATCACGTTCGCACGCCGCGCGGCCGCGGCAAGGCCGATGGCGCGCTGCATGAGGTGACCGCGCTGGCGCTGGCGACCGCGCCGCTGAAGGCGCTGAAGGAGCGCAACAACCTCGCCGAAGACGTCGTCGACGACGTCATCCTCGGCGTGGTCGATCCGGTCGGCGAGGCCGGTTCCGACATCGCGCGCTTCGCGGCCATGAACGCCGGTCTCGGCGAGGCTGTCCCCGGCGTCCAGATCTCGCGGTTCTGCGCCTCCGGCCTGGATGCCGTGAATTTCGCCGCCGCCCAGATCATGAGCGGCCAGCATGAACTCACCATCGGCGGCGGCGCCGAATCGATGAGCCGGGTCGGCATCGGCGCCTCCGGCGGCGCATGGCCGATGGACCCCTCGATCGCGGTTCCGACCTATTTCATGCCGCAGGGCGTCTCCGCCGATCTGATCGCGACCAAATACGGCTTCTCGCGCGACGACGTCGACGCCTATGCGGTGCGGAGCCAGCAGCGCGCAGCCAAGGCCTGGGACGAGGGACGCTTCAACAAATCGGTGATCCCGGTGAAGGACGTCAACGGCCTCACCATCCTTGCCAAAGACGAACACATGCGGCCCTCGACGACGATGCAGTCGCTGGCATCCCTGAAGCCATCATTTGTGGAGATGGCGCAGATGGGCGGCTTCGATGCGGTGGCCATCCAGTCGCACCCTGAAGTCGAGCGCATCAATTACGTTCATCACGCCGGCAATTCGTCCGGTATCGTCGACGGCGCCGGCGCGGTGTTGCTGGGCAGCAAGGAGGCCGGCAAGAAGCACGGCCTGAAACCTCGCGCGAAAATCCGCGCCTTCGCCAACATCGGCTCGGAGCCGGCGATGATGCTGACCGGTCCGGTCGACGTGACCGAGAAACTGTTCGAACGCTCGGGGATGAAGAAATCCGACATCGATCTGTTCGAGCTGAACGAGGCCTTCGCATCGGTGGTGCTGCGCTACATGCAGGCCTTCGACATCGACAGCGCCAAGATCAACGTCAATGGCGGCGCGATCGCGCTCGGCCATCCGCTCGGCGCCACCGGCGCGATGATCCTGGGCACCGTGCTCGACGAACTCGAACGCACCAACAAACAGACCGCGCTGGTCACGCTGTGCATCGGCGGCGGCATGGGCACCGCGACCATCATCGAGCGGGTGTGACGCCACGATCAGAGACAGCTGATGCCGAAAATCGATCTGAGCGCGCTGCCGATACGCAGCCGAACGACCTATCCGGAACCGTTCGACCGGATTGTCGATGGCCGGGAATGGCAGTCGCTTGGCGACGGCGCTGACCTGACGCAGTTCGGCGTCAATCTCTTCCGCCTCAAGCCCGGCGCAGCGTCGTCGGCGCGCCATTGGCACGAACAGGAAGACGAGTTCGTTTATCTGGTTGAAGGCGAACTGGTGTTGATCGAGGACGAAGGCGAGACGGTGGTCCGGTCTGGCGAAGCCGCTGGCTTCAAGGCCGGCGTGCCGAACGGTCATCATCTGGTGAATCGCACCGACCGCGACGCCGTGTTTCTCGCCGTCGGCACGCGGGCGCAACGCGAACGCTGTCACTACTCCGATATAGATCTCGTCCACGAACAGGACGGCGATCGTTACCAATTAACTCATAGATCCGGCGCGCCGTATGGCGACTGGCAACGCGGCTAAGGGAGCGACCAACATGGCCTTCAAGAATTTCAAAGTAGAGACCGATTCCGACGGCATCGTGCTGGTGACCTGGGACACCCCGGGCCGCTCGATGAACGTGCTCGACGAGACCTCGGTCATCGAACTCGAGGAGATCGTGAAACAGACCTCGGCTGATGCGGCGGTGAAGGGCGTGGTCATCACCTCGGGCAAGGAAGCGCTGTGCGCCGGCGCCGATCTGTCGATGCTCGAAGGCATGAGCCGCCAATATGCCGACATGCTGAAGGCCAAGGGCGAGGTCGCGGCCAACCAGGTGCTGTTCGACCAGAGCCGCCGGTTCTCGCAGGTGTTCCGCAATATCGAAACCTCGGGCAAGCCATGGGTCGCCGCGATCAACGGTCTGGCGCTCGGCGGCGGTTTTGAACTCACGCTGTCCTGCCATTACCGCGTCGCCGCGCAGAATCCGAAGACCCGGCTCGGCCTGCCGGAAATCAAGGTCGGGCTTTTCCCCGGCGCCGGCGGCACCCAGCGCGTACCGCGCATCGTCTCGCCGCAGGATGCCATGCAACTCCTGCTCAAGGGCGAGGCGGTCAATCTCGACAAGGCCAAGGCGCTGAATCTGATTCACGCGATCGTTCCGGCCGCCGATCTCATCAAGGCGGCAAAGGAGTGGATCAAGGGCGGCGGCAAGGCCGTCGCGCCGTGGGACGAGAAGGGATTCAAGCTGCCGGGCGGTCCGGTCTTCTCCAAGGGCGGCATGATGATGTTCCCGGCCGGCAACGCCATCTATCGCCGCGAGACCTACGACAATTATCCGGCGGCGCGCGCGATCATGAGCTGCGTCTACGAAGGCCTGCAGTTGCCGATCGATGCCGCGCTGCGTGTCGAATTGCGTTACTTCACCAAGATACTGCGCAGCAAGGAAGCGGCTGCGATGATCCGCAGCCTGTTCCTGTCGATGCAGGAATTGAACAAGGGGGCGCGGCGTCCGCCGAACGTGCCGCCGACCAAAGTGAAGAAACTTGCCGTCATCGGCGCGGGCTTCATGGGCGCCAGCGTCGGCTATGTCTCGGCGCGCGCCGGCATCGACGTGGTCCTGATCGACCGCGACCAGGCGAGCGCCGACAAGGGCAAGGGCCACGCCCAGGCCGTGATCGACGATCTGATCAAGAAGGGACGCGCCAAGGAAAGCGATCGCGACACGATCCTGTCGCGTATCTCGGCGACCGCCGACTACAATGCCCTGAAAGACTGCGATCTGGTCATCGAGGCCGTGTTCGAGGATCGCAAGGTCAAGGCCGAAACCTATGCCAAGGCGCAGCCGCTGTTGAAGGGCGACGCGATCTTTGCCTCCAACACCTCGACGCTGCCGATCAATTCGCTGGCGGAAGAATTCAAGGACCAGGGCAAGTTCATCGGCATTCACTTCTTCTCGCCGGTCGAGAAGATGATGCTGGTGGAAATCATCGTCGGCAAGAACACCGGCGACGTCGCGCTCGCCACCGCGCTCGATTACGTGCGCGTGATCGGCAAGACCCCGATCGTGGTCAATGATTCCCGCGGCTTCTTCGCCAACCGCTGCGTGCTGCGCTTCACCGCCGAAGGCCTGGAAATGCTGATGGAGGGCGTGCCGCCGGCGATGATCGAGAACACCGCGAAGATGGCGGGCATGCCGGTCGGGCCGCTGTCATTGTCAGACGAGGTGGCGCTCGATCTCGTGCTCAAGATCATGAAGGCCACGGAAGCCGACCTTGGCGCCAACGCCGTCGATCAGGCCCAGAAGAAGCTCCTGGTCGAGATGGTCGAGAAGCAGGGCCGCTTCGGCCGCAAGAACGGCAAGGGCTTTTACGACTATCCGGAGAAGGGCAAGGGCCAGAAGAGCCTGTGGTCGGCGCTTTCCGGTTTGCAGCCGAAGCATCTCGATCCCGATACGCTCGACGTCGAGGAGCTGAAGCAGCGTTTTCTCGTCGTGCAGGCGGTGGAAGCCGCGCGTACCGTGGAGGATCACGTCATCACCGACATGCGCGAGGCCGACGTCGGCTCGATCCTCGGTTTCGGATTCGCGCCATTCACCGGCGGCACGCTGTCCTATATCGACTTCATGGGCACGAAGAACTTCGTCGCGCTGTGCCACAAGCTCGAGGCCAAATACGGCTCGCGCTTCACCCCGCCGAAATTGCTGGTCGACATGGCGGCCAAGGGCGAGACCTTCTACGGCCGCTTCCCGCCGAAGAAGCAGGCAGCTGCGTAGGGCAACGTCGTCATTGCGAGGAACAACGCGACGAGGCGATCCGCAGCCACAAAACCGGAATGGATTGCTTCGCTTCGCTCGCAATGACGGACAATCAAAAAGGGCCGGATCGTCGATCCGGCCCTTCGCTTGATTGTCCCTTATGAACTCACGCCGCCTTCAACAGGCCTTCCTTGGCGAGCGCTTCCTGCACCTTCGGACGCGCGGCGACGCGGGCCTGGTAGGCTTTCAGGTTCGACAGCCCGGAGAGATCGAACTGCATCCGGTCAGCCCATGACAGCATCACGTAAAGATAGCAGTCGGCGACGGTGAACTGCTTGCCCATCAGGTAATCGCGGCCGGCGAGCTGGCCATCGAGATACTTGAATTTTCCCATCGCCCGGTCCTTGAAGAAGGCTTTGGCGTCGTCCGACAGCACCGGGCTGAACATCGGGCCTATGTTCTTGTGCAATTCCCCGGTGATGTAGTTGAGCCACTCCAGCAACTTGTAGCGCTCGGCAGTGTCGCGGGCGGGCGCGAGGTTCTTGGCTGAGGCCTTGTCGGCGATCATCTGGACGATGACCGGGCCTTCGGTGACGAGCTCGCCGCTGTCGAGGGCGAGCGCCGGCACCTGGCCCTTGGGATTGACCTTCAGGTAGTCGTCGCCGTTCTCGAGCTTCTTGGCCCGCAGGTCGACCTTGACCAGATCGTAGGGCAGACCCGCTTCCAGAAGCGCGATATGGGGTGAAAGCGAACAGGCTCCGGGCGAATAATACAGCTTCATCGGCATTCCCTTCCCTGGGATCATTGGCAAATAGGCGACCCATGACTAAATGCATCTGCATGAAAAAGTCAAGATTGATGCAGCTGCATTTAGTGCGCTAGATTGCTCCGAACATTCCGTGGACCTGACCATGAAACGCAAACCATCGACGGAAGCGACCGCTGCCTGGATTCGCCTGATGCGGGTCCAGAGCCGGGTGCTCGACGCCGTCGAGCAGGAGCTGAAGAAGGCCGGGTTTCCGCCGCTGGCCTGGTATGATGCATTGCTCGAACTGTCGCGCGCGCCGACGGGCGAAATGCGCCCGGTCGAGCTGGAAAGGCAGATGCTGATCCCGCAATACTCGACCTCGCGGCTGATCGACCGGCTGGTCGATGAAGGGCTGGCGGCGCGCCGCGAATGCAAAATCGACAAGCGCGGCCAGTTTGTCGAGATCACCGAGGCAGGACGCGAGTTGCAGAAGAAGATGTGGGGCGCGTATTCGGCCGCGATCGAAAAACACGTCGGTTCGAAACTGTCCGATGCGGATGCCGCAAAACTCTCCGGGCTGCTTGACCGGTTGGGCTGCTCATGCGGCGAGGCTCCATCGCTCGCCGCAAGAGACGGCGCGCCGGCCAGATGATATTGTTTTCACCTCTCGCATCCGCGGACCGCAGGGTTCGCGGATATCTCCGACACCGCGCGCGTTCGGTCGAAACGCCCTACATCCGGAATTTACATGGCGCGTGACCAGATCGATATGACGCCGCTGCAATCACGCGACGAATTGGTCGCGTGGTTGGAGGCGGGCGTGAAGCCGTCGTCCGAATTCCGGATCGGCACCGAACATGAAAAGACGCCGTTCACGCTTGTCGGCCATCATCCCGTGCCTTACGAAGGCGCGCGCGGCATCGGCGCGCTGCTGGAGGGCATGCAGCTTCTGCTCGGTTGGGAGCCGATCATGGAGCGCGGCAACATCATCGGGCTCTATGATGTCACCGGCGGCGGCGCGATTTCGCTCGAGCCCGGCGGACAATTCGAATTGTCGGGTGCGCCGGTCGAGACCGTGCATCAGACCCAGTCCGAACTGATGGCGCATTTGGCGCAGGTGCGCGAGGTCGCAGCTCCCCTCGGCATCGGCTTTCTCGGGCTCGGCATGACGCCGTCATGGTCGCGGGCGCAGATCCCGATGATGCCCAAGGGGCGCTACAAGATCATGACCAACTACATGCCGAAGGTTGGCCGATACGGCATCGACATGATGTACCGGACCTGCACGGTGCAGACCAACCTCGACTTCTCCTCCGAAGCCGACATGGTCAAGAAACTCAGGGTATCGCTGGCGTTGCAGCCGGTGGCGACCGCGCTGTTCGCCAATTCGCCGTTCACGGAAGGCAAGCCGAACGGCTTTCTGTCGTTCCGCTCCGAGATCTGGCGCGACACCGACAATGCGCGCGCCGGAATGATCCCGTGGGCGTTCGAGGACGGCATGGGATTCGAACGCTGGGTGGATTATGCGCTGGATGTGCCGATGTATTTCGTCAAGCGCGACGATGTCTATGTCGATGTGGCGGGGTCGTCGTTCCGCGATTTCTTCGACGGCAAGAATCCCGCCTTTCCCGGCGAGCGCCCGATATTGTCGGACTGGGCCAATCATCTCTCGACGATTTTTCCCGAGGTTCGGCTGAAGCGCTATCTGGAAATGCGCGGCGCCGACGGCGTTCCGTGGGGACGGCTGCCGGCGTTGCCGGCGTTTTGGGTCGGCCTGCTTTACGACGACGTAAGCCTCGATGCCGCATGGGACATCGTCAAATCCTGGAATGCGCGGCAACGTCAGTCGCTGCGTGACGATGTGCCGCGTCTTGGCTTCAAGGCCAGGATCGGGGACCGCTATCTGTTCGAAATCGCCAAGGAATGCCTCGCTCTGTCGCATGCGGGACTCCGCCGCCGCGGCCACGTCGATCACCTTGGACGCGACGAGACCCGCTATCTCGAGCCGTTGGACCGGATCATCGATTCCGGACAAGCCCCCGCCGAGGAGATGCTGGTGAAGTTCCATGGCCCCTGGCAGGGCTCGGTAGAACCGGCCTATGACGAATACGCGTTCTAGCCTTTTCCCGGGGGTGGCCGAAGCCCGTCGATTGACGGGCATTGGCGCCGTTCATCCGCCGTACAGGTTCATGTCGATCAAATGGCAGGCCGCGAAATGCGGCAGGTCCAATCAGCTGAAAGCTATCGCGAATGTGGGGAGGCCGGCTGCTCCGGGCGTGTTTGGTGGCGCTCGCTTTTGTTGCGGCCTCCACAGCCATGCGACCGGCCCATGCGCAGGCCAATTTCGATCGTCCGGGCGGCGACTATTTGAGTTCGGCGGTTCCCTCGGGCGACCCGGCGGATTGCGCGCTGCTGTGCGAACGTGACCGCCGCTGCAGGGCCTGGAGCTTCAACTATCCGAACGATACCGCCGGCAGCGCCGTCTGCTGGCTGAAGAACAGCGTCCCGGCGCGCATCCCCGACGATTGCTGCGTCTCGGGCGTGCGCGGGGCCGGCGTGGTCGAGCCGCGAAACGGGGCGATCGAGACCTCGATCGACCGGTACGGCGGCGATTACCGCAGTTTCGAACTCAAGCGGGGCGAGCGCGACGAGGCCTGCAAGGCGGCTTGCGCCGGGGACAATAAATGCCGGGCCTGGACCTATGCGCGTCCGGGATATGTGGGAAGAGACGCTCACTGCTTTTTGAAAAAGGAAATCAAGCCGCCGCGGCGCAAGCCGGGGTTCATCTCGGGTGTGGTGAGGTAACATTCAGGGCCTTGTCGCCGTAATGGAGGATGCGCGCCGAAGACGATCGTGCCTGCGGCGCACAGATCAAACACGGAGCTCATGATGATCTTGACGCGCAGGGTTTTTAACGGGGTGATAATCGCGGCTGCAGCGGCCATGGCCGGTCAGTTCGGATCTGCAAGGGCCAACACCGCTGTTCCATTTTCAGCGGAAGCGTTCAAGGCGGCACAGGCGTCGGGTAGCCCGATCCTGGTCGAGATCCACGCCGACTGGTGCCCAACCTGCAAGGCGCAGAATCCCATTCTCGACAAGTTGACCGCGGATCCGAAATTCAGGGATCTGAAGATTTTTCGCGTCGATTTCGATGCCATGAAGCCGGTGGTCAAGCAGTTCGGCGCCCAGATGCAGTCAACGCTGATCGTCTTCAAGGGAGCGGCCGAGCAGGGCCGCTCCGTCGGCGACACCAGGGAAGCCTCGATCGCCGCGCTGCTCGACAAGAGCCTCTGAGTTCCAGTGACCGCTCTCGCCTTGGCGTTTGTGGCAGGATTGCTGTCGATCCTGTCGCCTTGCGTGCTGCCGCTGGTTCCGATCGTGCTGGGTGCCGCCGTCACCGCCCATCCGCTTGGGGCGCTGGCTTTGGCGGCCGGCGTGGCGCTGTCGTTCACCGGGCTTGGCCTGTTGCTGGCGCTGGCCGGCTTCGGGCTCGGCATCGATGCCGGCAGCTTCCGGCTTGTCGCGGCCGGGATCATGGTGGTGCTTGGCGCGATCCTGTTGGTTCCGTCATGGCAGGCGCAACTCGCCGCGGCGGGCGGTCCGGTGTCGGGCTGGGTGGACCGGCGTTTCGGTGGTTTTGCTTCATCCGGGCTCGCAGGCCAGTTCGCGATCGGGCTGTTGCTCGGCGCGGTCTGGTCGCCCTGCGTCGGTCCGACGCTTGGCGCAGCATCGCTTCTCGCCTCGCAGGGACATGATCTGGCGCGGGTCACGCTGACCATGGCGGTGTTCGGCGTCGGCGCGGCGCTGCCGCTGGTCCTGCTCGGACTGCTGTCGCGGGCGACGCTGATGCGCGTTCGTGCTAGCCTGATGTCGGCGGGAAAGCTCGGCAAGGGTTTGCTCGGCGCTTCCTTCATCGTGATCGGCCTGGCGATCGTCAGCGGCGCCGACAAACGGCTGGAGGCGGCTCTGGTCGATGCTTCGCCGCAATGGCTGACCGAACTGACGACGTCCTTCTAGCTAATGGAGCAGGGCATGCAGCTTGAATCGACCCTGACCTGCCCAAGATGCGGTTTTCAAGCCGCCGAACAAATGCCGACGGATGCCTGCCAGTTCTTTTACGTCTGCAAGGGCTGCGGCGAAAAACTCAAACCCCTGCCGGGCGATTGCTGCGTGTTCTGTTCCTATGGTTCGGTGCCGTGCCCGCCGATCCAGCAGAACGGCAAGGGCGCGTGTTGCGGCTAGCCGGTGGGTGCCACCGTGCTCGATGCGCCGTCAGCGGCGAGTACCGTGAGTTCTGGCCATATTGATTTCCAGCGCTGCGCCTTCGCCTCGTAGCTCGCCGCCGAAAAATTCGGACCCGGATTGGGCCGCACGATCATGGCCGCGATATCGTCAAAGCCATTGGGTGCAAAAACGTCATGGCCTTCTTGCGTGCGGCGGATTCCGACCTGGGTTGTTTTCGTCAGGAAGCGTTCGATGCCCTCCGTCGAACCATGCAGCGGCGGGTAGGGCAGGCCGTGCTTCTGCGGGTACCAGAGATGGACACGCGCCTGGTTGCGTATCTCGATCGTCGCGCCGAGCCCGGTCAGCCGGCCCTGCAATTGCCGGATCACCTCGTCCTCGGCCCGCCATGAGGTGTCGGGATCGAAATAGAAGATGTCGTAGTCGTTGATGCCGTAGTCGACCGCGCGCCCGGTCTGCACGTTCCATGCGGTCTGCACCAGGCATCCCGAGACGATCCACGCATCCGGCAGCGCCAGCCGCAACAATTCCTCAGCGATGGCTTCGTTGACCGGATTGCGGAATGCTGTGGCAAGGAACGCGTCGGTGTCCATGGCGGTGCAATGCATTCCTGAGGGGCTGCGCGTCTGCCCTGTCTCGAAGGATGAACGACGGGCCTCACGGCTCAAGACGGCGCTGCTGCGCCTCCTGACCCATGAGGGGCTGGTTCAACGCACCGAGGTGAAGAACCGCGCCAGGCGGAAGCCGGACAGCCATGTCCACACCGGCTGGCTGCGGATGCCGAGATCCCAGGATCCAATCACGGCGTCGGCGCGGCCGACCAGATTGTCCATGGGCAACAATCCGACCCCGCCGTCGCGGACGGCGACGCGGCTGTCGGCGGAATTGTCGCGGTTGTCGCCCATCACGAACAGGCGGTTCGGCGGCACCGTCACTTCAGGCGTGTTGTCGAGCCGGCCGTTGTCGCGAAGCTTGAAAATCGCGTGGCTGACGCCGCCCGGCAAGGTCTCGATGTAACGATAGGCGGGTTCGGATCCGCCATTGCCGTCTTCCGCTTCGCCGATGCCATCGGGCTTGAGCGACGCCGCGCGGTCGTTGATGAAGAGCTGGCCTTCGCGCATCTGGATTCGGTCGCCGGGCAGACCGACGACGCGCTTGACCCAGGCCTGCGACGAATCGCCCGGCCAACGAAACACCACGACATCGCCGCGCCGGGGTGTGCCGCCGAACACCCGCGCGCTCTCGGACAGGTTGATCTGGATCGGCAGCGAGGCGGTGCCGTAGCCATAGGGAAATTTCGACGCCAGCAACGCATCCCCGATCAGGAGCGTCGGCTCCATGGAGCCTGACGGCACGTAGAAAGGTTCGGCGATCGCTCCCTTGGCGAGGAAAACGATCAGCACTGCGCCTGAAAATTGCAGAAGTTGAGCACCCCAGCCGCGCGCCCTGGCGACCATGGCTTCCCGCTTGATGCTCATCCGCCGGTTCCTCCAACCGTAATGCGCTCCATCCGCAATGTCGGCTGGCCGACGCCGACCGGTACGCCCTGGCCGTGCTTGCCGCAGGTGCCGATGCCGGTATCGAGCGCGAGATCGTTGCCGACCATGGTGATCCGGTGCAGGTCGGTCGGCCCGTTGCCGATCAGCATCGCGCCCTTCAAGGGCGCGCCGACCTTGCCGTTTTCTATTTTGTAGGCCTCGGTGCACTGGAACACATACTTGCCCGAGGTGATGTCGACCTGGCCGCCGCCGAAATTGGCGGCGTAGATCCCGTTCTTGACGGAGGCGAGGATTTCCGCGGGGTCGCGGCCGCCCGCCAGCATGTAGGTGTTGGTCATGCGCGGCATCGGCACATGGGCATAGCCCTGGCGGCGGCCGTTGCCGGTCGGCTTCATGTTCATCAGCCGGGCGTTCTGGCGATCCTGCATATAGCCGACGAGGATGCCGTCCTCGATCAATACCGTGCGGCTGGTCGGCGTACCCTCGTCGTCGATCGACAGCGATCCGCGGCGCGACGCCATGGTGCCGTCATCGACCACCGTGACGCCCTTGGCGGCGACCTGCTGGCCCATCAGGCCGGCGAAAGCGGAGGTTTTCTTGCGGTTGAAATCGCCCTCGAGCCCGTGACCGACGGCTTCGTGCAGCATGACGCCGGGCCAGCCGGCTCCAAGCACGACGTCCATTTCGCCGGCCGGCGCGGGAACCGATTCGAGATTGACCAGCGCCTCGCGGATCGCGCCATCGGCGGCCTCGCGCCACGACTTGGTCTCGATGAAGCGGGCATAGCCCTCGCGGCCGCCATAACCCTTGCTGCCACTTTCCTGACGGTCACCCTGGCCTGCGACCACGGAAATATTGACGCGCACCAGCGGGCGAATGTCGCGGTAGCTCTCGCCGTCCGGGCGCAGGATCTCCACCACCTGCCAGGTGGCGCCCAGGCTGACGGTGACCTGGCGCACCCGCGGGTCCTTGTCGCGGACATAGGCGTCGATTTCGGCCAGCAGCTTGACCTTGGATTCGAAGCCCGGCGCATCGAGCGGATTTTCGTCGCCATAAAGCCGCACATTGGTGTGCACCGGCGCCGCTGCAAATGTTCCGGCGTAGCCGCCGCGCACCGCGGCGACGGCGTCGGCGGCGCGAATCAGCGCCGGCAGCGAGACGTCGGAAGAATGGGCGTAGCCGACCGCATCATCCTTGACCGCGCGCAGGCCGAAACCCTGCGAGGTATCATAGGTCGCCTGTTTCAGCCGGCCGTTGTCGAACATCAACGCTTCGGTCTGGCTGTATTCCAGGAACAGCTCGCCGTCGTCGGCGCCCTCGAGCCCCCGCGCGATCTGATGGCGAACGGAATCGCGGTCGAGATTGGCGCGGTCGAACAGGGAGGTTGTGGGGGTCATGTGTGCTCCAAACTTTCTTGTCATACCCGCCTGTTGCGCAAACGACGCAGGGGAACCCATAACCACAGGTCTTGGCGAGTGAAGCAAAAACCTGCGGAGTGGTCGCCTTACATCGCTGTAACCTGAACCTTGGGCCCGGGCTTGCGCGGCCCCTGGCCGGGACGACGTCGGATCCAAGATAGTCACGGTCGCGAGAAAAGGGGAGGGCCTGTCGGCGTCAAGCGGCCTGCCTCACGGCAACTTGTCGTATCCCTCGCCGAGCCCGTTCAAACTGAGCGGGAAGCCGATGCCCTCTTCGGGGGTTTCGAAGATGATAAAGGTCGCGGTCTTGGCGGTACGAAGCTGACCCAGCAGCTTGTCGTCCATCACCACCTCCGCCACGCAGCCATTGGGCAGGCATCTGACAAAACCGGCGCGGCCGACGTCGACATTGTCGAGCTTCAGGCCCAGCCCCGAGGGCAGCAGCACGCCGAGTGGCGCCACTACCCGCATCAGCTTGCTTTTCTGGTCGGCGGTCTTGAGCACGATGACGGTCAGGCCGGCATTGGAGCGGTCTTCCGCTACCACGCTCTGGATCAGGGCGCATTGCTCGCCTTGCGCGCCGGGCGGGGTGTCGCAGCGGATCTGCCAGTCACCATGGACCGACCGCACCGCGCCTTGAGCGCCCGCCGCCACCGTCAGGCCGAGCCAGAAAAGGATGGCCAGACTGCCACCCAGCCGGTTCCTGGCGGATGGGTTGCGGCGGCTTGCGGCGCTCCTCGCCGGTTGTTTCGAAGGCCCCATCAGGGTCGATCCCTTGATATTTCCTTGGCAAAGTCAGTCCGATAGCCGACTGACACGGCAATGACGGCACCTTGAAGGCGGTTACGCGCCAGCATCGGCCGCTGTTCAGGTCGCGAATCAGGCTCCTCGGGAGCACATCGTCTGTGCCTACATCGGGCAATCCCCCTGTCAAGTCACGTCGGATTGCGGCGCCGTCGCTTTTGCCTGATTTCGCCGGAAATTGTGAGATCCGCAGAATAGGCAGTGAAGCGCCCCTCCGCGCCGTACTACTGCATTGCGAGCGCCCGCGAATTATGGTTTGAGAGGCTTGATTTCGACGCGTTCTAGCGATCTGGCCCGTGTGCTTCAAAAGTACACCCCAAGGCCGTTTGTTCAGGGGGCGGATCGTGCAGCATGTTTCGCCGTCCGGCGGCATGCTTTGGGGCTTTATCAAGGGAGCGCGAACGGCATGAAGATGTCGAAGGGCCAAATTGGCCGGCGGTTGCTGGGATTTATGGTAGCAGGCGTGGCGCTTGTGGCCGGCGGGGTTGCGTCAGCCGAGCTGGGGCAGCCGGCGCCGTGGGAATACAAGCTGCAGGAAGCGGCGACCCCGGTGATGGAGAAAATCATCTCGTTCCATAACTTGCTGCTCTGGATCATCACCATCATCACGCTGTTCGTCCTGGCGCTGCTGATCACGGTGGTCGTCAAGTTCAATGCCAAATCCAACCCGGTTCCCTCCCGGACCACCCACAACACCCTGATCGAAGTCGCCTGGACCCTTATTCCAGTGCTGATCCTGGTCGCCATCGCGGTGCCGTCGTTCCGGCTGCTGTTCGAGGAACTCGACATTCCCAAGGCCGATTTGACCATCAAGGCGACCGGCAAGCAGTGGTATTGGAGCTACGCCTATCCCGACAATGGCAAGTTCGAATTTGATTCGCTGATGGCCCAGGACAAGCAGCCCCGGCTGCTCGGCGTCGACAACGAGATGGTCGTGCCGGTGAACAAGGTGATCCGGGTCCAGACCACCGGCGCCGACGTCATCCATTCCTTCGCGGTGCCGGCGTTCGGCATCAAGATCGACGCCATCCCCGGCCGCCTCAACGAAACCTGGTTCAAGGCCACCAAGACCGGCATGTTCTATGGTCAGTGTTCGGAATTGTGCGGCAAGGATCACGCCTTCATGCCGATCGCGGTGCGGGTCGTGAGCGATCAGGAATTCGCGGCCTGGGTCGAGGCGGCGAAGAAGAAATTTGCCGCCAACCGGGCGAACTCGTTCGCTTCAGCAGGCGCAGCAGCGCAGTAAGCCTGCGAGCTGTCACAAGGGTTCACGCGCGCCGAACATGGCGGCAAGGCCGCAAGGTCTTAAAGGATTGCAAGGCAGGATTTGAAAATGGCAACAGCAGCACCGGCTCATACCGATCACGCCCACGACGATCACGCGCACGACCATCCGACCGGATGGCGGCGCTTCGTCTATTCGACCAATCACAAGGACATCGGCACGATGTACCTGGTGTTCGCCATCATCGCCGGGATCATCGGCGCGGCGATGTCGATCATGATCCGGATCGAATTGATGTATCCCGGTGTGCAGATCTTCCACGAGACCCATACCTACAACGTCTTCGTGACCTCGCATGGCCTGATCATGATCTTCTTCATGGTGATGCCGGCGATGATCGGCGGCTTCGGCAACTGGTTCGTACCGCTGATGATCGGCGCGCCCGACATGGCGTTTCCGCGCATGAACAACATCTCGTTCTGGCTCTTGCCGGCCTCGTTCGCGCTGCTTCTGATCTCCAGTTTCGTCGAAGGTGAACCGGGCGCCAATGGCGTCGGCGCGGGCTGGACCATCTACGCGCCGCTGTCGACGTCGGGCCATCCGGGGCCGGCGGTCGATTTCGCCATTCTGTCGATCCACCTGGCCGGCGCCTCGTCGATTCTGGGCGCCATCAATTTCATCACCACGATCTTCAACATGCGCGCGCCGGGCATGACGCTGCACAAGATGCCGCTGTTCGTGTGGTCGATCCTGGTCACCGTATTCCTGCTGCTCTTGTCGCTGCCGGTGCTCGCCGGCGCGATCACCATGCTGCTGACCGACCGCAATTTCGGCACCACCTTCTTTTCCGCCGAAGGCGGCGGCGATCCGGTGCTGTTCCAGCATCTGTTCTGGTTCTTCGGCCATCCCGAAGTCTACATTCTGATCCTGCCCGCGTTCGGCATGATCAGCCAGATCGTCTCGACCTTCTCGCGGAAGCCGGTATTCGGTTATCTCGGCATGGCCTACGCGATGGTGGCGATCGGCGGCATCGGCTTCGTGGTGTGGGCCCATCACATGTACACGGTCGGCATGTCGTCGGCGACGCAGGCTTACTTCGTCGCCGCCACCATGGTGATCGCGGTACCGACCGGGGTGAAGATCTTCTCCTGGATCGCCACGATGTGGGGCGGCTCGCTCGAGTTCAGGACGCCGATGCTGTGGGCGATCGGCTTCATCTTCCTGTTCACGGTGGGCGGCGTCACCGGCGTGGTGCTGGCGAACGCCGGCGTTGACCGCGTGCTGCAGGATACCTACTACGTCGTCGCACACTTCCATTATGTGCTGTCACTTGGTGCGGTGTTCGGCATCTTTGCGGGCTGGTATTACTGGTTCCCGAAAATGTCCGGCTACATGTACAACGAGACCATCGGCAAGCTGCACTTCTGGTTCACCTTCATCGGCGTCAACCTGGTGTTCTTCCCGCAGCACTTCCTCGGGCTCTCCGGCATGCCGCGCCGCTATGTCGACTATCCCGATGCGTTTGCCGGCTGGAACTACGTATCCTCGATCGGCTCCTATATTTCGGGGTTCGGCGTGCTGATCTTCATCTACGGCGTAATCGACGCCTTCGCGCGCAAGCAACAGGCCGCCGACAATCCGTGGGGGGCCGGCGCGACCACGCTGGAGTGGACGCTGCCGTCGCCGCCGCCGTTCCACCAGTTCGAGGTATTGCCGCGCGTGCAGTAAGGGCATGATCCGGAAAGCCGGGAACCGGTTTTCCGAAAGGGCCATGCTCAAGAGAGACATTGGGTCATGATCCGGCCTGACCGGATCATGACCTGGAAGAAGCGGGTTTTTATTTTGTCGGTTGTGGATCACAACGCCATCGCGCTGTCGCCCCGGATTTCGGAGGCGGAAGTTGCCGACTATGTCGCGCTGCTGAAGCCGCGGGTGATGTCGCTCGTGATCTTTACTGCGCTGGTCGGTTTGATGATCGCGCCGGGCCACGTCCATCCGGTGCTGGCGTTCACCTCCATACTCTGCATCGCGGTCGGGGCCGGTGCGTCGGGCGCGTTGAACATGTGGTACGAGAGCGACATCGACGCTCTCATGTCGCGCACCGCCAACCGGCCGATTCCGCGCGGCCGGGTGACGCCGCCGGAAGCGCTGGCCTTCGGGATGACGCTGGCCTTCTTCTCGGTGATGACGCTCGGCATCCTCGTCAACTGGATCGCCGGTGCGCTGCTGGCGTTTACGATCTTCTTCTACGTCGTGATCTATACGATGGCGCTGAAGCGCTGGACCGCGCAGAACATCGTGATCGGCGGCGCCGCCGGTGCCTTGCCTCCGGTGGTGGCGTGGGCGGCCGCGACCAGTTCGCTCTCGGTCGAGCCGCTCCTGTTGTTCCTGATCATCTTCTTCTGGACCCCG
This sequence comes from uncultured Alphaproteobacteria bacterium, assembly GCA_963742085.1. Taxonomy (GTDB): domain Bacteria; phylum Pseudomonadota; class Alphaproteobacteria; order Rhizobiales; family Xanthobacteraceae; genus Bradyrhizobium. The sequence goes on from CAVUKM010000017.1 coordinate 415,952, forward strand.
CCGCATTTCTGGGCGCTCGCGCTGTTCCGCAGCGACGATTATGCCCGCGCCGGCGTGCCGATGCTGCCGGTCGTCGCCGGCCCCGATGCGACACGGCTGCAGATACTGCTCTATACGATCGTGCTGGTCGCGGTCGCCGTTGCGCCATGGCCGCTCGGCTATTTCGATGCGGCTTATGGCGTGACCTCGCTGGTACTCGGCGGCGGCATGCTGGTGTTTGCGATCAACGTCTACCGCCATCGCCAGGGCAGCGAAGCGTTGCGCGCGACGCGAAAACTGTTCGCGTTCTCCATCCTCTACCTGTTTGCGCTGTTTGCGACCTTGCTGATCGAGGTTGTCGTCCGCGCAATTGCGCCGTCGGTCTGGTAGGAGGCGCATGGCAGGGCAATGGCCGACAAGCAGGAGAAAAATGGAATTGTCCTCACCGAGGCGCAGAAAAAGAGCCGCCGTGAGCGATCGATCGCCATCGCCCTGGCACTCGGCGTCCTCGTCGTGCTGTTTTTTGCCGTCACCATCGTCAAGGGGCCGGCCGTTTTAGTGCGGCCGATGTAGTGGACATGGCGAACCAACCGACCAGACGCGAAGAGCCTGCGGCAAGCCAGAAAACGGCTTCGCGCCGCGGCCTGACGCGCGACGCGGTGGTGGCTGCGATCTGCGGCTTGGTGGTGGTATTGATGGTCGGCGCCTCCTACGCGGCGGTGCCCTTCTATAACTGGTTTTGCCGGGCCACCGGCTTTAACGGCACGACGCAGGTCGCGACCTCGGCGCCATCAGGCGCGCCACTCGCGCGCAAGATCGCGATACGTTTCGATTCCAATGTGGCGGGCGGACTGCCGTGGAAATTCGAGCCGGAGCAGACCGAGATCGCGGTCAAGATCGGTGAAGTGGTCACCGTGTTCTACACCGTGACCAACCAGTCGGCGCGAACCACGACCGGACAGGCCGCCTACAATGTGGCGCCGCTCACGGTCGGGGCCTATTTCCAGAAGATCAACTGCTTCTGCTTCACCGAGCAGACCCTGGCTGGCGGTGAAAAACGCGAAATGCCCGTGGTGTTTTATGTCGACCCGTCGCTTGTCAATGACAGCGACAATGACGGGCTGAACACCATCACCCTTTCCTATACCTTCTATCCCGTGCGCGACCCGGCCCCGAGGCCGCTGGCGGCGGGTGAGCCGGAGAAACCCAAGGGAAACCTTTGAAGGGAAATCTTTGAAGCGAAACCTTTGAAGCGAAGCCCCTGATCATCGCGATCCGGGTATTTGATTTTTGAGATGAATAAGTGCCGGACAGGCACTGCTAACGGAGAGACCGCAAATGGCTACGGCGCAAGTCAAGCACCACGACTACCACCTCGTCGATCCCAGCCCGTGGCCGATCGTCGGCTCCGTTTCGGCCTTCATCATGGCGGTCGGCGCGATCACCTGGATGCACCATATTTGGGGTGCGGCGGCGCCGATCATCTTCTTCATCGGCGTCATTGGCGTGCTTTACACCATGGCGAGCTGGTGGGCGGATGTGATCCGCGAGGCGCAGTTCAAGGGCGATCATACCCGCGTGGTGCAGATCAGCCATCGCTACGGCATGATCCTGTTCATCGCCTCGGAAGTGATGTTCTTCGTCGCCTGGTTCTGGGCCTTCTTCAATTCGGCGCTGTTCCCCGGCGATCCCGTTCACGCCGCCCGCGAGGCGCTGTTCGGCGGCGTGTGGCCGCCCAAGGGCATCGAGACCTTCGACCCCTGGCATCTGCCGCTCTTGAATACGCTATTGTTGCTGACTTCGGGCACCACCGTGACCTGGGCGCATCACGCGCTGCTTGAGAACGACCGCCAGGGCCTGAAATACGGCCTGATCCTGACGATCCTGCTGGGCGCGACCTTCACCTGCGTGCAGGCCTATGAATATGCCCACGCCGCGTTCTCCTTCGCCGGCAATATCTACGGCGCCACCTTCTTCATGGCGACCGGCTTCCACGGCTTTCATGTGCTGGTCGGCACCATATTCCTGATCGTGTGCCTGGCGCGGGCCTATGCCGGGCATTTCACCCCGAAGCAGCATCTCGGCTTCGAATTCGCCGCCTGGTACTGGCATTTCGTCGACGTGGTGTGGCTGTTCCTGTTCATCTGCATCTATGTCTGGGGCCACGGCGCTGAAACCATGGCGCACGGAGCGCATTGAACCTCCTGCTTTTCTGAGCGCGATCGGACGCGAAATCGGACCCCACTTCTGCTGATCGTGCTCTCGACTGTGCTACAAGGGGGCGGCCACCAGGCCGCCCTTTTTGCTTCGCCGATACGCGGAAGGCATCGCATGCAGGACCAGACCTTACCCACGGTGACCGAGAGCGCGCTGCGCGGGCTTGCCTGCAAATGCCCGCGCTGCGGCAAGGGAAAACTCTACGCCGGCTTCCTCACCCTGCGGCCGAAATGCGAATCCTGCGGGCTCGACTTTGCCTTTATCGACACCGGCGACGGGCCCGCGATCTTCATCATCTTGCTCGCCGGTGCCATCGTCGTCGGCGCCGCGCTGATCGTGGAGGTCAAGTATCAGCCGCCATTCTGGCTGCACGCGGTGCTTTGGTTGCCGCTGATTCTCGCGACCACGCTGTTGCCGCTGCGCGCGATGAAGGCGCTTCTGATCGCGCTCCAGTTCCATCACAAGGCCGCGCCCGGCAGGCTGATCGACCGCGAGCCGAAATGATCGCGACAATGAGACGGCGGCGCGGTGGCATGACTGCCGCCGGTTTGAAGTTCCCGTGGAGGCCGTCGCGATGACGCGCGAACTTCGGAAACGGGGCGCGGGCTTCGGCGTCTTTACGCTGGCGATGGTGGCGGTGTTCGTTGGCCTCGGCGTGTGGCAGTTGCAGCGCCGGGTCGAGAAGCACACTTTGGTGGCGGCTTTGACCGAACGGCTCGCGGCGGCGCCGGGATCGCTGCCGTCGCCTGCGCAGTGGAGCGCGCTCTCACCGGCCGGCGATGAATTCCGCCGCGTCATTTTCAAGGCGACTTATGCGTCGGGTCCGGATGCCATGGTCTACAGTTCCGGCTCGTCCGTGCGCGAGGACATTTCCGGTCCCGGCACCTGGGCCTTCATGCCGGCGCGGCTGCCGAGCGGTGAAACCGTCGTGATCAACGCGGGCTTCGTGCAGAACACGATGCAGGATCGGGCCCAGCAGGACCGCGCGGTGACGCGGCTCGTCACCGGCGAGCCGATAACGCTGAGCGGCTATATCCGCTTTCCCGAAACGGCGGGCACCCTGACGCCTGCGGAAAATCCCGCCAGAAGATTGTGGTTCACTCGCGATCATCTTGCGATGGCAAAGGCGCTCGGCTGGGGCGAGGTCGCGCCGTTCTACGTCGATCTGGAGCAGCCGGTGCCTTCAAATGGCATTCCGAAACCGGGCGCGCTCAAGGTGCATCTCAAGGACGATCACCTGCAATACGCCTTGACCTGGTTCGCCCTGGCCGGCGCCGTGGTGATTGCTTTCGGGATTTGGTTGCGGGCGCTGTGGCGGAGATAACGAGTCCGGAAACGAGGGAAAAACGGCGTTTCGAACGCGGCGATTTTCTGGCACTTCGGTGCGTGCCCGCGCGATGGATCCCCGGAGCCCCGAACCATGAGCGATAATCCGGCCCCTCATGCAGCGCTGATTGTCGTCGACGTGCAGCGTGCGTTCGATGAATGGGAGGCAGCCGGCAAGCGGCGAAATAACCCGCATGCCGTTGAGCGAATCGTCGACCTGCTGAACGCCTTCAGAGACCGCGGCCTTCCGGTTTTTCACATTCGTCACGAGGGTACGCGTCCGAACTCCTCCTTCCTTCCAGGTGGAACCGGTTATCCCGTCAAGGATGAGGCGCGCGAGCTGGCCGGAGAGGCCGTGATCGTGAAACGCGTGAACAGCGCTTTTATCGGTACCGATCTCGAGGCCCGGCTGCGCGCGGCAAAAATCGGGACGCTGGTGATTTGTGGTGCAACGACGAACCATTGCGTGGAAACCACGACCCGAATGGCCGGCAATCTCGGATTTGATGCGCGATTGGTCCGTGACGCGACGTGGACGTTCGACCGGGTCGGTCCAGACGGTGACACGCATTCGGCCGAGGACATCCACGCGATGACGTTGGCCAATCTCAATAACGAATTCGCGCTGATCGTTTCGGCGGCAGAGGCTATCGCGGCGCTAGAACGCGCATGATCGCGGGATGCATTCAAGGAGGACCGGCTGCAATAGGCCGTCACCCGGGTTGGTCTTGGCAGCTAGCTCCGCCGCGGGCGATCCTGTCAGGATCGGCGAATCTCAGGCGTCAGGGATGTTCGTCGCCGTCACGTCCGGCAAAGGTCACGATTTCCGTTTGAACGGCTTCCAGGCGCGCCATCATCAGGATGCCGGCAACAAATGCCAATCCAAGATCCTCCGCCTGCTCGATTGCGTCGTCAATTTTTTCAACCAGGACCCTGGTTCTATTTTCCCGAAACATCGAAACCTCCCCTAATTCACGCGGACGGCTGCATTGCAGCGCTTCAAATGCCGCGCGCGAGCGCTGAAGGAATTACGTGCCAACGGGTGGTTGCGCATGGCCGCAGCCCTTCCGCGAGAGTGCTATAGCGCCGGGACCGGATCACCGATGACGCGCCGCGGGATGGCGCCGAGACCCTGCCAAACGAGCATCGATCCCGGCACCGAGCGACGGGAACAGATTTCCGTCCACGCCCGGTCGTTGACGTCGACGATGACGGCGACCGTCGACATCGAATTGATGTTGATCGGAAGGCCGAGCGGCCGCGCCTGCCAGCCCTGGTCGAGCAATCGCGGCAGCCACCAGCTCTCGAGCACGATCGTGAAGGCCGAAAGGCCGATGGAGAGGCCGTATTCCATGGCGGCGGCCTGGATCACGGCCTCGGCCCGTGGCCCGGCATGCTCACCCCGCCTGTTTGGTACGACGAAAATCCGCGACAATTCGTAGACGTCGTGACGCCGCACCGGACCATCCAAGGCGAGTTGCGGAAACAATTCGCTGAGCAGCGTCGGAGCGATCGTGGGTACGAGCCGCATGCCGGCCACGATGTTGCGGCCTTCCAGCCCCAGCAGGTAAACCGTGTCGTCCGTATCGAACCGGTCCATTTCCCGCTTGTCAGGACGGTCGAGATCCATCCATTTGCGTTCGACCACGTAGATCTGATGACGAAGGCGAAAATAGTCTTCAAGAATATCAGTATACAGATGTCGATTGTCGCGACGGATGACGTGGACGTCCATTTTTCTCTCCCCGAACGACGCTGGTGCGGCGAGGGGAGAGTGTTTTTTTGCGGTTGATCCGCCTACTGTCCGAAAGGACAGGTCAGAGCTTGATCAGACCGCGGGCCAGGGCCTTGGCTACCGCCGACGTCCGATTGACGGCGTTCAGTTTGCGCGATGCCTGGATCAGGTGGAACTTCACGGTACGTTCGGAGATCTTGAGAATGACCGAGACCTCCCATGCGGTCTTGCCGTCCGCGACCCATCGCAGAACTTCCCGCTCGCGCGCCGTCAGCAGGTCGCGTTTTTTCAGGTCCGGCCGACCGAGCGATCGAATGCGGTTGTGCGCGTAGACCCCGATGAGCTGCAGCGCGCTCTTTGCCACCGGATCGATATTCAGCTGTTCGGTGGCCATACTGATGACCGCGCCGCCTCCGTCGTAGTGAAGCGGAATGCAATAACCCTGCATCAACCGGAACTCGGTAGCGCGGGTCATCACGAGATGCGCGGCGGGATTGCTTTCCTTGTCGTAGCGCGCCTCGGACCACTCGAACGGCTGGACGGTGGAGGCGCCATGGTGGGGGACGGGGTCCATCGCGCTGAAATTCTCACGTGTATAGACCTCGAACCATTCCGGCGGCCAGCCGTTGGCAACCGTCAGATCGGAAAGCGATGTTCCGGGCGACGGCAGACCGGCCATGATGTAGGCGTGAAAACCACAAGCCCTGATTTCGGCTTCAAAAAGCTGGATCACGTCAGGCGCGCCAAGGCGCTCGACCGCATCCACAAAATCGAGAGCCCGCCTCCCCCATTGCAGGGTAGCGCTCGCCATCCACCGTCCCCCAGGGTTCTCCACCGAGCTTGCAACCAGCACATGCCTGCGTCAATTGCGGATCGCCGCCCTGAGGATTCCACGGGTTGATTTGTCGCATTTGCGGGTGTCGGGGGACGGCCGCGGCCTGTGCGTCTTGCCCGCGACGAGCGGCACCAGGCAGAAGTGATTGGCGTTGTTCCTCGCAACCGCGGCTCCCGTGGGGTGGCTCCCGCAGGGGATCAATCCCGGTGCATTGATTTTCCCAGGGCCTTGGCAGTCTCGAGCAAAGGACGACAAAGAAGCGGTTTCCACTTCCGGGGAAAACGCTTTATGGTGCCGCCCGACTTTGCCGCCGGCAAAGATAAATTACGGATTTAAATCAAAGGCTTGTCTGGATGCCGGAGCCTTTGGAGGGTGGTTTGACGCGATATATTTCGACGCGGGGGGAGGCTCCCGTCCTGGGTTTCTGCGACGTGATGCTGACCGGGCTTGCCCGCGATGGCGGCCTTTACGTGCCCGAAGCGTGGCCGCAGCTTTCGCCCGAAACCATCGCGGGATTTTTCGGCCGGCCCTATTGGGAAGTCGCCGTCGATGTCATCCGCCCGTTTGTCGGTGACGAGATTTCCGACGCCGATCTCGGGCGCATGGCCAACGAGGCCTACGCCACGTTCCGTCATCCCGCCGTGGTTCCGCTCGATCAGATCGGGCCCAATCAATTCCTGCTGGAACTGTTCCACGGCCCGACGCTCGCGTTCAAGGACGTCGCGATGCAGCTGATCTCGCGGCTGATGGATCACGTGCTCGCACAGCGGGCGCAGCGCACCACCATCGTGGTCGCAACCTCGGGCGATACCGGCGGCGCCGCGGTCGACGCGTTTGCCGGCCTCGACAATGTCGATCTGATCGTGCTGTTTCCACACGGTCGAATCTCCGACGTGCAGCGGAGAATGATGACCACGACCGGCGCCGGCAATGTTCACGCACTCGCCGTTGAAGGCACCTTCGACGATTGCCAGGCGATCGTGAAGGGGCTGTTCAATGACCACCAGTTTCGCGATGCGGTCGCGCTGTCGGGGGTCAATTCCATCAACTGGGCGCGAATCGTGGCGCAGGTGGTGTACTATTTCACCTCAGCGGTGGCGCTCGGGGCGCCCGCGCGGCCGGTGGATTTCACCGTGCCGACCGGGAATTTCGGCGACATTTTCGCGGGCCTCGTCGCCAAGCGCATGGGCTTGCCGGTCAGGTGGCTGCGCATAGCCGCCAACGTCAACGACATTCTGCCGCGCACGCTCAAGACCGGTATCTACGAGGTGCGAGAGGTTCACGCGTCGACATCACCATCGATGGATATTCAGGTCTCGTCGAATTTCGAGCGGCTGTTGTTCGAGGCCAGCGGCCGCGACGCAAGTATCGTCCGCCGGCTGATGGCGTCGCTGAAGCAATCCGGCCGCTTCGTCCTGCCCGACACGGTGCTGGCGGCGATCCGCGAGGAATTCGACGCCGGACGCGCCGATGAGACTGAAACCTCGGCCGCGATCCGCGCCATCTGGCGCGAGGCAGGTGACCTCGTGGACCCGCATACTGCGGTGGCGCTGGCGGTGGCGGACCGCGACGCGCCGGACTCGAAAATTCCAAACATCGTGCTGTCGACGGCGCATGCCGCGAAGTTTCCCGACGCGGTGGAGGCGGCATGCGGCGTGCGGCCGGAACTGCCGGTCTGGCTGGAGGGTTTGATGACCAGGCCCGAGCACATCGAAGTCATCAAGAACGATCAGGTTGAAGTCGCGCGGTTCGTTAGGTCGGTCAGCCGTGCCGCGAAGCAAGGAGTTGCCGGATGAGCGTTGACGTTACCAAGCTTCCCTCCGGCCTGACCGTCATTACCGATACCATGCCGCATCTGGAAACCGCAGCGCTCGGAGTCTGGGCGGGCGTCGGCGGCCGCGACGAAAAGCCCAACGAGCACGGCATTTCGCATCTGCTCGAACACATGGCCTTCAAGGGCACCACGCGGCGCTCGTCGCGCGAAATCGTCGAGGAAATCGAGGCGGTCGGCGGCGATCTCAACGCCGGCACCTCGACGGAGACGACGGCGTATTATGCGCGCGTCATGAAGGCCGATGTTCCCCTTGCGCTCGACGTGCTCTCGGACATTCTCGCCAACCCGTCCTTCGTGCCGGATGAACTGGAGCGCGAGAAAGGCGTGATCGTTCAGGAGATCGGCGCGGCGCAGGATACACCCGACGATGTCGTGTTCGAGCATCTCAACGAGCTGTGCTACCCGGATCAGCCGATGGGGCGCTCGTTGCTGGGAACGGCAAAGACCTTGAAATCCTTCGACCGCGATATGCTGCGGGGCTACCTTTCGACGCATTATCGCGGCCCCGACATGGTGGTTGCGGCCGCCGGCGCGGTCGATCACAAGCGGGTGGTCGAGGAAGTGGCGGAGCGATTTTCGAGCTTCAACGGCGCGCCTGCGCCAAAGCCGCAAGCCGCCATGTTCGGAAAGGGTGGCTCCCGCGTGGTGCGTCGTGAACTCGAGCAGGCGCATTTGACGCTGGCGCTCGAGGGGGTGCCGCAAACCGATCTGTCGCTGTTCTCCTTGCAGGTGTTTACCAATACGCTCGGCGGCGGGATGTCGTCGCGGCTGTTCCAGGAAGTGCGCGAAAAGCGCGGGCTGTGCTACTCGATCTACGCCTTCCATGCGCCCTACACCGATACCGGCTTCTTCGGACTCTATACCGGGACCGACCCGGACGACGCTCCCGAGATGATGGAAGTGATCGTTGACGTCATCAATGATGCGGTCGAAACCTTGACCGAGGCCGAGATTGCGCGCGCCAAGGCGCAAATGAAGGCGGGGCTCCTGATGGCGCTTGAAAGCTGCAGCTCCCGCGCCGAACAGCTGGCGCGCCATGTGCTGGCCTATGGCCGGCCTTTGACGGTGGAAGAACTGGTGACGAGGATCGATGCCGTGAGCGTGGAATCGACCCGGAGCGCCGCGCGGGGCCTGCTATCGCGCAGCCGCCCGGCGGTCGTTGCCCTTGGCAGCGGAAGGGGGCTGGACACGGCGGTCGCTTTTGCGGAAGGATTGACCAAATCGAAGGCCAAGGCGCGCCTGCATTGATTGCGCGATTTCATATCTTTGTTCGAGCATGATCTTGTCGGAAGTCCGGTTCCCGCTTTTCCGGATCGTGCTCTAGGTGAAGGCATCGGGGGAGTTCATGGCCCTGTTTCGTTTGCCGTCGAGCGGACCGGCCGCGCTTGCCCCGCGTGGCCATGGCCTGCTGCTGCGCGCTCCACAGATGTCCGATTTTCTGCAATGGGCGCACCTGCGCGAAACCAGCCGAAGCTATCTCACACCCTGGGAGCCGATCTGGCCGTCCGATGACCTTACGCGCTCGGGCTTCCGCAGGCGGTTGCGGCGCTATGCGGAAGATATCGCGGCCGACCGATCGTACCCGTTCCTCCTGTTCCGGGAGTCCGATGGTGCGATGATCGGCGGGATCACGCTGGCGAATGTCCGCCGCGGCATCGTGCAGGCCGGCACGATCGGCTACTGGGTGGGCCAGCCCCACGCGCATCGCGGCTACATGACGGCGGGGCTGCGTGTGCTGCTGCCGTCGCTGTTCGGCGAGCTCAATCTGCACCGCATCGAGGCCGCCTGCATTCCTTCCAATGCGCCGTCGATCCGGGTGTTGGAAAAGTGCGGCTTCACCCGCGAGGGCCTGGCGCGTCGCTATCTCTGCATCAACGGGGTCTGGCAAGACCACCTGCTGTTTGGCCTGCTGCATGAGGATTTCCGGGGTTAACCCTCGGTTTCAAGATTATGACACGCGCCTTGGGTTTGCCCCCATTACGCTGCTATAACGCCACCGGCGCGCGCCCTTCGACGGCGCGCCAAAATGCGCGGGCTGTTTTTTGGGGATGTCTGGATAATGCGTCATTGGCTGATCAGGCGGGCGACGGGTGCCGGTCGGGCAGGCTATTTGCGTGGCGCGTTCGCACTTGCCGCCGCGGGCGCCCTGCTGTCGGGTTGCAGCGGAGCCAGCAACTTTTCCGCGCCCCCGGCTGATGAACCCCTCCCGACGATCAGCGACAGGTTCAACCAGCTTTTCGGCAAGAAGTCGCAGGCCGTCGGTGACACGACGTCGGCGCCCGACGGCGTCGAACCGGATTGTCCCGTCGTGAAGATTCGCGCCGGGGCCTCCACCTATGCGGTGGCCGCGCCGGGCAAGCAGGCCGTCGGAAGCGACATACGCTATCAGGCGACGATCACGCGCACCGCGCGCGACTGCACGAGATCCGGCGGCCAGATTATCGCCCGGATCGGCATTCAGGGCCGCGTCATCGCGGGCCCCGCCGGAAGTCCGGCGGCCGTCGAAATCCCGCTTCGTGTCGCCGTGGTGCGGTCAGGCGTCCATGAACAGGTCATGGCTACCAAGGTCTACCGGACCACGGTTTCGATGACGGAGGACGCCAGCGTGCCGTTCAGTCTGGTGGGAGAGGACCTGGCTTATTCGATGCCGCCAGGCGCAACCAGCGAATCCTACATCTTCTATATCGGCTTCGATCCGCAGGCGGTGACGCCAGAGCCGAAAGCGGCGCGGCGGAAGTAGGACGGTGCCCCGTCGCCGCGCGGTGCCGCCATCGCGGGCGATGACGATTTGCAGGTATGACGGTCAACAAAAAAGCCGGCGCTGGCAATCGCACCGGCTTTCAGGCTTTTAAACCGAGGCCTTTCAGTTCAGCTTTTCGCGAACTTCCGTAATGCCCTTGGCGAGCAGATCTTCGGCGACCGGACCCTTTACGGTCTGCGACAGGATGGTGGAAGCCGCCGTCACGGCGGCGTTGGCCGCAGCCGCCCGCACGTCGGCCAGCGCCTGCGCCTCGGCGAGCGCGATCTTGCTCTCGGCGGTCTTGGTGCGCCGTGCAACAAAATCCTCCATCTTGGTCTTGGCTTCGGACGCGATGCGCTCGGCTTCGGCCTTCGCGGAAGCGATGATGTCCTGGGCCTCGCGTTCCGCGGTTGCGCGGCGCGCCTTGTATTCCGCCAGCAATTTTGCGGCCTCGTCCTTGAGGCGGCGGGCGTCGTCGAGTTCGGCCTTGATGCGATCGCTGCGGTGATCGAGTGTCGTCAGCACCGTGCGGTGGATGCCGAAATAGGCGAAGACGCCCATCAGGATGACGAAGGCAACGGCGACCCAGAATTCCGGTTCGGCGAACATCGAGCTTACCCCTTCAAGGACGCATCAACGGCGCGGTCCACCGACGTGCCGTCGGGCACAACGCCGGCGAGCCGCTGCACGATGGCGGCGGCGGCATCCGCGGCAATGCCACGGACGTTGCTCATCGCCGTCGCGCGCGTCGTTGCGATGGTTTTTTCGGCGTCGGCCAGCTTGAGTGACAGCCGTTCTTCCAGCGTCTTGCGCTCGGCCTCGGACGCCGCGCTCAGCTTTTCGCGGGTCTCCGCGCTGATCGCCTGCGCGCGGGAGCGCGCCGCCGCCAGCTCGCTCTCATAGGCCCTGAGCGCGCTGTCGGACTCGTCCTTCAGCTTTTGCGCGGCAGCCAGATCGCCCTCGATTGCATTCTGACGGTCGTCGATCGTCTTGCCGACACGCGGCAGGGCGATACGCGAGACGATAAGGTACAGCGCGACAAACGCGATCAGCAGCGACACCAGTTGAGAAGCAAAGGTGTCCTTCTGGAACGGCGGGAAGGGGGCCTTGTGGCCGCCCTCTGCCTCGGTATGGGCTGTCGCGCCCTTGGCGTTGCCATGACTTTCAGCCACGGGCTTCTCCTGTTCGGCTGATTGAGATTCTACCCGAGAATCTCAATGGCCAGATCGGTGATGGATCAGAGCGCAAACAGCAGCAAGAGCGCGATCAGCAGCGAAAAGATGCCGAGCGCTTCGGTCACGGCGAAGCCGAAAATCAGGTTGCCGAACTGGCCCTGCGCGGCCGAAGGATTGCGCACCGCGGCGGCAAGGTAGTTGCCGAAGATGATGCCCACGCCTGCGCCGGCGCCACCCATGCCAATGCAGGCAATACCAGCGCCAATGTATTTAGCGGCAATCGGATCCATGAAACGAACTCCTTCTTGAGGTTTGGTAGTGAGGCAGGTTTTCCTAAGAGGCCAGGTCAGTGGCCCGGATGGATTGCATCGTTGATGTAGATGCAGGTGAGGATGGTGAAGACGTAGGCCTGCAGGAATGCGACCAGCAGTTCGAGCGCGGTCAGTGCCACGGTCAGGCCCAAGGGCAATACGGCGCCGACCCAGCCGGCGATGCCAAACGCGCCCAGCATGGTGACGAAGCTTGCGAACACTTTCAGCGTGATGTGGCCGGCCAGCATGTTGGCGAACAGACGCACGCTATGCGAAATCGGGCGCGACAGGAACGAGATGATCTCGATCAGTACTACCAGCGGCAGGATCGCGATCGGAATGCCCGACGGCACGAACAGCTTGAAGAATTTCAGGCCGTTCTTGTAGAAGCCGTAAACCAGCACGGTGAAGAACACCAGCAGCGCCAGCGAAGCGGTGACGATGATGTGGCTTGAGACCGTGAACGTGTAGGGAATGATCCCGATCATGTTCGAAACACAGACGAACATGAACAGGGAGAACACCAGCGGGAAGAACTTCATGCCTTCCGCGCCGGCACTGCTTCGGATCGTGTTCGCCACGAATTCATAGCTGATTTCGGCGATCGACTGAAAACGGCCCGGGACCAGTTGCCGGCCGGCGCCGATCATCAGCAGCGAAATCAGCGCCACCGAACCGAACATGTAGGCCGACGAATTGGTGAAGGCGATCTCCTGATTGCCGATGTGGCCAATCGTGAAGATCTTGTCGATGTTGAACTGGTGGATCGGATCAATCATCCGTGCGGCGTCTCTAGAGTAGCCGCCGGCCACGCCGGCGTTCTTCAATCAAATCGTCCGGCTTTTCCTTAACGGCCGGTTCGCTCCGGAGCAACACCCGCCGATCTGATCACGTTCAGCACGCCGGCCGCGAAGCCGAGCAGGAAGAACACGATCAGCCCGAAGGGCGATGTCGACAGCAAACGGTCGAACCCCCAGCCAATCAGCGCTCCGACGACAACGCCGGCGACCAGTTCCGAGGAAAGCCGGAAACCGCGCGCCATTGCCGAGGCTCTGGCGGCGCCGTCCCCACTTCCATCGCGGGGTTGGTCAGTCCTGATTTTCCGGCTGTCCCGAATTTCGGACAACCGATGATCCAGACTTCCGAGCCTTGCGGAAAGCGCAGCCTCGTCGGAAGACGATTTGTTGCCGTTGCCATCTTCGCCGTCTTTCGTGCCTTGCGCCATGCTGCGGAGACCCGAAACGATGCTGCGGTGGATGTAAACTGCGCCCCGTCACCCTCAAAAGCCGCGCGGACCATACTGACCGCATCTAATCAAGTCAAGATTGCGTCACAACCATCTAGTTCGTTGATTTAACTAGCTTTATTTGAACAGACGCCAGCCGGCTGTGGACCAATCGCCGCACTGCAAAAAGCTGGACGAGCGATCGGCAGAGTTTCGCTGCCTTTCGCGGCCGGCTTGACAAATGTATAACCACGTGGTTATGGGAATATATGCACAACGCCGCCACACGTACCCTTGTCATCGAACGGGAGATGCCGCATCCGCCGGAAAAAATCTGGCGCGCGCTGACACAAGGGCCGCTGATCGAGGCGTGGCTCATGCAGAACGATTTCCAGCCGGTCGTCGGCCACAGGTTCAATTTTCGCGCTAGGCCAATCCACGGCTGGAATGGCGTCACGGATTGCGAGGTGCTGGAGGTCAGTCCGCACCAACGCCTGGTCTATAGCTGGAACGCATCCGGTGATCAGGCGGTGGACGGCCTGAAGACGATCGTGACGTGGACGCTGACGCCGCGCGAGAGCGGAACGCATGTTCGCATGGAGCAGTCCGGCTTTCGGCCGCAAGACGAAACCGGCTATCGCGGCATGGGCGGAGGCTGGCCGCGCATTCTTGGAAGGCTGGAGGAAGTCGTCTCCCGATCATAACGATCAAGCCTGAAGATCTTGCATCGCACCGGCGGGTCTGTTGGGATGGCCTTCGATCGCCAGATTTTCCCGGGAGACCGCATGTCGCGTCAGATCGACTATTACTTCTCGCTTCAATCGCCGTGGGCCTATATCGGGCACAAATTGTTCCGGGAAGTCGTCAGTACCTTTGGTCTCGACGTCAACCACAAACCCGTGGTGCTGGTGGATCTGTTTTCGGAAACCGGCGGGCTGCCTTTGCTGAAGCGTCATCCGGTGCGGCAGCGCTATCGCATGGTTGAACTGCAGCGCTGGCGCGACAAGCGCGGTCTCTCATTCCATCTTCAGCCGGCCAACTGGCCCTTCAACGCGCGGCTGGCCGACGGGCTCGTGGTCGCGGCGATCGAGGCGGGCCACGATCCCGACCCATTCCTGCGCGGGGCGTTTGCGGCCGTCTGGGAAGACCAGCTCAATCTGGCGGACCCCGCCACGCTGATCAGACTGGCCGACGATTCCGGGCTTCCCGGCCAGCAACTGGTGGAGCGTTCGGGGACCGATGAGATCGGAAGGATTTACGAGCAGAATCGCCAGGATGCGCTGGCCGCCGACGTCTTCGGTTCGCCGGCTTATGTGCTGGACGGCGAGGTATTCTGGGGACAGGATCGGATCGAATTGCTGGTGGATGCGTTGAAGTCCGGTCGGGGGCCCTACCGTTCGCAAGGCTAGGGGCGGAGGCGGGATCAGAACAGGGAAAACCCGGTCGACGCTTGATGCGGAGCACACCATGAGCACTGCGACATCGCCCTTGAAATTCACCATCGTCGTCGCGGCGTTGATCCTTGGCGGGACGGGCGGTGTTGCCGGGCAATCGATGCCCGATGGCGAGAACGGGCGTTATGTGCTGTCGCCTGTCGCAGATGGCGTGATCAGACTGGATACCCGTAGCGGTGCCGTTTCGACCTGCAACAATACGGGTGCGGGCTGGGCCTGCTATGCCGTGCCCGACGAGCGCGCGGCGCTGGATGCGGAAATCGGCCGGCTGCAGACGGAGAATGAAAGATCCAAAGCAGAGCTGGAGACACTCAAGGCCGAGTTGGCGGCGCGCGAGCCCACCGTCTCCGGCAAGATCGATGAACCGCTGCCGAAGACGGACTTGCTCAGGAAGGCTGATCCGAAAGCCGCCGAGGGTGAGCGCAAGATCGAAATTCCATTGCCGAGCGACCGCGACATGGATCGCGTGATGTCGTTCATTGAGCAGGCATGGCGGCGGCTGGTCGAGATGGCCAATCGGATGCAGAAGGACATTGGCGGCAAGATTTGAAGCAGCCGTACCCGCTCGGTGCGTCGTCCCCGCGAAAGCAGGGAGCCGGAATCGCCGCTGTTGGTTGTTCGCAAGGGTATCTATTCCGACCGCCTGAAATCGAGAGGCCGTCGGCATATTTGGGTCCCTGCTTTCGCAGGGACGACGGAGAGACGGAGTTCATGACTGCGCCAAAATCCCTCTCGCGTTCTCCCTTATCCACCGTCAGCGCAAACGCGATCGTATCCTCGCTGCTCTCGGTTCAAACTTCCGGACGCGGCTTCGTCGATTTGACCGCCGAGATCGCGAGGTTTGCGGAGGACGCCCGTGCATTCGAGGGCATGGTGACGCTCTTCATCCGCCATACCTCGGCGTCCCTCACGATACAGGAAAACGCCGATCCGTCGGTGCTCGCGGATTTGACAACGGCGCTCGACCGGCTGGCGCCGGAGAGCGCCGGATGGAGCCACGATACCGAAGGGCCGGATGACATGCCGGCTCACGTCAAGACCATGCTGACGACGACCTCGCTGCAGATTCCGGTCATGAAAGGTCAGCTCATGCTGGGAACGTGGCAGGCGATCTACCTGATCGAACACCGGCTGCGCCCGCATCGCCGCGAGATCGTGCTGCAGTTCATCGGGGCGAGCGGATGATCCGTCAGAGGGCGAGCGGTTCGGCGACAGGATCGTTCGCCATTTCAATATTTTCGGAGCTGCTGAAAACAAAGCCGGCCGCGGGGCGATCCGCGGCCGGCTTGTTGTGCAGGCGATGTTCGAGCAACGGTTGCCCGGACGACGAGGCGATCAGTTCGTTCTGATGTCCACGTCCTTGGTTTCCGGCAGAAACAGGAAGCCGACGACCAGGCTCATGGCCGCGATGATGATCGGATACCAGAGACCGGAGTAGATATTGCCGGTCGCGGCAACGATCGCAAACACCGTTGCGGGCAGGAAGCCGCCGAACCAGCCGTTACCGATGTGATACGGTAGCGACATTCCGCTGTAGCGAATCCGGCTCGGGAACAGTTCAACCAGCCATGCCGCGATCGGGGCATAAACCAGCGTCACGTAGATCACCAGCACCCAGAGCAAAAGCACTGTCATCACATGATTGATGTCGGCTGGATCGGCTGAAGCCGGATAGCCGTGGGCCTTGACTGCAGCAGGCAACGCCTTGGCGAAATCAGGCGAAGTCGACGTCAGGGTCTGTTCGCCGATTTTCACCTGCGCCGGGGTGCCTTTCGGCGCCTCCTGGTTGTTGTAGTTCACCGACAGGTTGACCAGCGCCGATTTCGCGATGTCACAACCGGTGGTGAATTTCTCGGTGCCGGTTGCCTTGAACTGGAACGAACATTCGCTGGGGTCGGAAATTACCGTCACCGGCGATGCCGAGAGCGCCGTTTCAAGTTTCGGATTGGCGAAGTGGGTAATGCCTTTGAAGATCGGGAAATACGTGACCGCCGCCAGCAGGAAGCCGGCAAGAATGATCGGCTTGCGGCCGATTTTGTCCGACAGCCAGCCGAAGATGACGAAGCCGGGCGTGCCCAGCGCGAGCGCGGTTACGATCATGATCTGCGCCGTCACGCCTGGAACCTTAAGCGTCTGGGTCAGGAAGAACAGCGCATAGAACTGTCCGCCGTACCACACCACGGCTTCGCCCGCGGTCGCTCCCAGCAGGGCAAGTATCGCGATCTTGGCGTTGGACCATTCGGTAAAGGCTTCGGCCAGCGGCCGCTTCGAAGTTTTGCCCTCTTCCTTCATCTTCTGAAAGATTGGCGACTCGTTCAGGGATAACCGGATCCAGATCGAGACGGCAAGCAGGATTCCCGATAGCAGGAACGGGATACGCCAGCCCCAATTACCGAACGATTCTTCGCCCATCCAGGTGCGGATACCCAGAATGAGCAGCAAGGCCATGAACAGCCCAAGCGTTGCGGTCGTCTGGATCCAGGAAGTGTAGTAGCCGCGCTTGTTCTTCGGGGAGTGCTCCGCCACGTAGATCGCGGCACCGCCATACTCGCCGCCGAGCGCAAGGCCCTGCACGAGACGCAGGCCGATCAGCACGATCGGCGCGGCGATGCCCCAGGTGGCGAAGCCCGGGATCACGCCGATGAAGAAGGTGCCGATGCCCATCAGCGTCATCGTGATCAGGAAGGTATATTTGCGCCCGATCATGTCGCCGAGACGGCCGAAGATCAGAGCTCCGAACGGCCGCACGGCGAAGCCGGCGGCAAAGGCGAGCAGCGCGAAGATGAAGCCGACGTTCGGCGGCACGTTGGAGAAAAAGTATTTCGCGAGGAAGGCGCCGAGCGTTCCGTAAATATAGAAATCATACCACTCGAAAACGGTACCCAGTGAGGAGGCGAAAATGACCTTTCGCTCTTCAGCCGTCATTCCCCCGGTACGGACGTCACCGCCCACAGTCGCAGCCATTGTCATTGTCCACTCCCCGAAAAAATTCGTTGATGCAAAGCTCGTCCCCATGCGCCGGACCTGGCCAGATTGGGCCACGAGGTTGCATTTACGGTAACATCGCCGTGAAACCACTCCCAATAAGACTTTTGGCCCGCCGCACCGAAAGGTCCGCGTACTTCCCTCGTTCCGGGTACCTGATCTGCACGCATTTGCCCTATTGCGGCGCACAAAGGGATGCGAATTAACCGGAATTCCGCATGGCGATATTGCGCGCTTGCATACGGTCGTCCGCCGGGGGACAATTCAACGAGAGAAAACGGCGCTATAGCCCCGAGAGGCGCCCACGGGTTCGGCCCCAACCTTCTTGTCAAGAAATCGATGACTGCCGCTGCCAGCACCCACCTCGTTATTGCCGACGACCATCCGTTGTTCCGCGACGCCTTGCGGCAGGCGGTCGCAAGCGTCGTAACTTCCGCGAAGATTGATGAGGCGGGGTCTTTCGAGGAACTGACCGCGCTGCTTGAGCGGGATTCCGATGTCGATCTGGTTCTGCTCGATCTGACGATGCCGGGGATTTCCGGCTTCTCCGGCCTGATTTACCTGCGCGCCCAATATCCCGCCATTCCCGTGGTAATCGTGTCCGCCAGTGACGATGGAGGCACCATCCGCAGGTCGCTGGATTTCGGCGCCTCCGGCTTCATTCCGAAGCGCTTCGGCGTCGATACGCTGCGCGATGCGATCATGAAGGTGATGGATGGCGACGTCTGGATACCGCCGGACACCGACCTGTCATCCGCCGCCGATCCGGAGATGGCGCGCCTACGCGACCGGCTGGTGACGCTGACCCCGCAACAGGTGCGGGTGCTGATGATGCTGTCGGAAGGCCTGCTCAACAAACAGATCGCCTACGAGCTTGGGGTTTCGGAGGCAACGATCAAGGCGCATGTGTCGGCGATCCTGCAAAAGCTCGGCGTCGAGAGCCGCACCCAGGCGGTGATCGCCGCGGCGAAAATCGCCGGCGGCCAGTGGCGGCAAGGCACGCCGCCGCCGCAGTAAGTTCCGCGCGCGCGGCTATTTGGACGCGCCTCTAATCCCGGACTGCTCGACAACTTTTGCCAGCACCCCATTTGCCTGGACGTCCTCGACGAAGCGACGCACATAGTCCATTCCGCGCTCGCGGCCCTTCGGAATCGCGACGGCCATGTGCTCTTCGCCCCATCGACCGTCCAGGACCCGCGCCCCCGACATATGGTCGGACATTTCAAACAGAGTGGGTTTGTTGGTCGCGTACGCATCCAGTTCGCGATTTTCGAGCATCTGGATCGCGTATTTCATGTTCTGCGCCGGCACCACCTTCGCGTTTGCCAGGAGTTTCGGAAGTATGTACTCCGACGTGCTGCCTCGAGTGACGCCTATCCGCGTGCCGGGCCTGTCCAGTTCCAGCACCGTGGCGATCGGAGAGGTGGCGGGCACGAGATATCCGAGTTCGATCGAAATCAATGTTTGGCTGAATGCGACATCGAGCGCTCGCAACGGCGTAGCGTTGCCGACCGTGAAGTCGACGTCGCCGGCCTTCATTCCTTCGAGCACATCCGTAATTCGCTGATAACTCACCTCCTCGAACGGAACGTCGAGGCGCCTCGCCAGCTCCTTGCCGAGATCGAAGCTCAAACCATGGGTTTCGCCGGTGATCTGGCGAACCATCGAGACGGGGGTGCCCGGATAAACGCCGACGCGTAGTTTGCCCTGCGGTGCCAGCACATCGCGCTCATCCTGGGCTGATACTCCGCCCGGCGTTATGGCCGTGATGGCCATGGCCATCATCACGGCGGCGAAAATGCGATCAATCCTCATTGCGGGTCCCCATTTGGAAGTTGTGACAGGTCCGGTTTGCCGGACACTGCGCTCGCGCTATTCGGCCGCCACCATCTGCTGGGTGCGCCACTGGCCCAACAGGGCCCGCAACGATGCCGGTTTGACCGGCTTGTTGAGCACTGCGACATTCTCCTCGCGCGCGGCAGCCCGTACATGAGGACTGCGATCGGCGGTGATCAGGATGGCCGGAATGCCCTCGCCGAAACGGTGGCGAATCTCCCGGATCGCGGCAATGCCGTTGCCGCGATCGAGATGATAATCGACCAACAGACCGGTCACCCGCTTGCCTGCGGCTTCCATCGCCTCGATGGCGGCTTCGGGATCGGCCACCGCGATGACGTCGGCGTCCCAGGCCGTCAGCAGCGTCTTCATGCCGTCCAGGATCGCGGCGTCATTTTCGATGCAAACGATCAGGGAGCCGCTCATCGGCGTTCTCGAAAGCGGCGTCGCGCTGGTGACCGCCGCGGTGTGATTGATGGCCTTCGCGGTCGGCACCGTTACCGAAAAGAACGAGCCGCCGCTGGCAATGGCGTCGAGCGCAATGCCGTGGTTGAGGACGCGGGCGAGCCGCTCGACGATCGACAGCCCCAGCCCGAGGCCGCGTGCGATCCGCGCGCCCTGCTCGAGCCGGTGAAATTCCTTGAAGATCTCGCCGCGCTTGAGAACCGGAATGCCGACGCCGGTGTCGTAGATGCCGATCTGCAGCGATCGGCCGTGGCGCCGGCAGCCGACCAGCACCCGCCCGCGCGGGGTATATTTGATGGCGTTGGAGATCAGGTTCTGCAACAGCCGCCGCAGCAGCAGACGATCGGATTCAACCGGCAGCGAGCAGGGCACGAATGTCAGCTTCAACCCCTTGGCCCGCGCGATCGGCGCAAACTCGATCTCCAGCGAACGCATCAAATCGCCGATCTTGAAACTCGTGGTCGACGTCGTCATGGCGCCGGCGTCGAGCCGGGAAATATCCAGCAGCGCGCCAAGGATCTCTTCGATCGCTTCCAGGGAATCGTCGATGTTTTCGACCAGCCGCGAATCCTCGCCGCCGTTCTGACGCTCGACCAGGCTCGTCACGTAGAGCCGCGCTGCATTCAGCGGCTGAAGGATGTCGTGGCTCGCCGCGGCCAGGAAACGCGTCTTCGAGATGTTGGCATCCTCGGCGGTGCTCTTGGCCTGCGCCAGTTCCGAATTCAGGCGCGTCAGCTCCTCGGTGCGGTCGCGCACGCGCTTTTCCAGCGTCGCATTGGCGCGTTCCAGCGCTTCGGCGGCCTCGAACGAGGGGGTGACGTCGGAAAAGGTGATGACGAGTCCGCCGCCCGGCATCCGGTTGGAGCGCACCTCGATCACCATGTGCCGATCCGGCAGCCGTTCCAGATACGGCTCGCCTTCGGTGGTGTAGGCGGCCAGCCGCTTCTCTATCAGGCTGTCATTGTCGCCGAGCCCGGGCGGGCTGATGGCTGCCATGAATTCAAGAATTTCCCTCAGGGGAATCCCGATCTGGACGAGGTGCGGGGGCAGTCCCAGGACTTCGCCGAATTGCCGGTTGGAACAGATCAGCTGCAGGTCAGCGTCGAGCACGGCGATGCCCTGCCGTACATGGTTCAGCGCGGTTTGCAGGATCTCGCGGTTGAAATGCAGCGCGGCATGGGAGTCGTCGAGCAGTTTCAGGGCGGCTTTGGCGGAGACGGTGCGCTTGCGCAGCAACAGCGACATCACCAGGCGGGAAGACGCAGCCCCGATCGAGGACGCGATCAGATGTTCCGCATGCTGAAGCAATTCGAAGTCGGCCGGCGCCGCCGGATCGAGACGGATGTTGCGGCTGGAGGCAAAGGCCTCGAAGGTATGGCGGGCGCGGTCGGGGCCGAGATATTGTGCCACGGTGCTCTGGATGTCCTGCACCGTCACCGTGGTGCGCCAGCGCCGGAACGTCGGCGTCATCGGCGTCAGCGCGTTGGGGACAAACAGGTCTGCCTGTATCCGCTCGATCGAGGATGGCTGTCGCGCAAGCGACAATACGATGTAGGTCAGCAGGTTGAGTGAAAGCGACCAAAGCGCGCCGTGCAGAAGCGGCGGCAAATCGGCGCCGAACAGCGCTTGCGGGCGTAGTGCTTCGATGCCGAAGGGACCGTGCTGCAGCAGTTGCAGTCCGGCCGTCGAGCCGTCCAGGAAGCTCGGCAAGAACAGCGTATAAAGCCATACGGCAAAGCCGATCAGCATGCCCCCCATGGCGCCTCGCGCGGTTGCGCGCTGCCAGAACAGGCCGCCGAAGAACGCCGGCGCAAGCTGCGCGATGGCCGCGAACGACAACAGGCCGATCGCGACCAGTTGGGCGTTACCCAGCGCGCGGTAGTAGAGATACGCCATCGCCATGATCGCGAAAATCGCGAACCGGCGCGCGCTGAGCAGAAAGTCGCCAAAGCCCTTCTGGTCGTCGCGGGACCCGCGGCCGCGCTGCAACACCAGGGGCATGACGATGTCGTTCGAAACCATGATGGAAAGCGCAACGCATTCCACGATCACCATCGCGGTTGCGGCTGACAGCCCTCCGACGAAGACGACGACGCTGAGCAATGGAGAGTTTCCCTCCATCGGCAGCGCCAGTACGTACATGTCGCTGTCGACGGCGCCGAACGGGAAGGTCACGAGCCCGGCAAGCGCGATCGGAATCACGAACAGGTTGATCGCCACCAGATACAGCGGAAACAGCCAGCGCGCCCGGCTGACTTCGGCGTCGCTCGAGTTCTCGACCACGCTGACGTGGAACTGGCGCGGCAGCAGCATGATCGCGCAAAACGACAGCAGCACCATGGTGAGGAAATTGCCGGTCGACGGCGTGTAGTCGATGGCACGCACCGCTTCCGGTGTCTTCATTGCGCGCTCGACCAGTTCGAAGGGTGTGAACATCCAGAACGTGACGAATGCGCCCGCGGCGATAAAGGCCACCAGCTTGACGATGGATTCGGTGGCAACCGCCAGCATCAGGCCGTGCTGATGTTCGGTCGCATCGGCCTGGCGGGTCCCGAACAGCACCGCGAACGCCGCCATCGCCAGCGTGACGATCAGCGCGATGTCGCCGATGATCGGAATCGAGGAGAAGGCCTGGTCTTCGCTCAGGATCGTTTCAAGCGACGACGCCACCGCCTTGAGCTGGAGGGCGATGTAGGGAACCGATCCGATGATCGCGATCAGGGCGACGGTTGCGGCCACTGCCTGGCTCTTGCCATAGCGCGCGGCGATGAAATCGGCGATCGAGGTAATGTTCTGCGATTTTGCCAGCTGGATCACGCGGCGCAGCAGCGGCGTGCAGAGCGCGATCATCAGGATCGGGCCGATATAGATCGCAAGAAAGTCCACGCTGGTGCGGGTCGCGAACCCGACCGAGCCGAAGAACGTCCACGAGGTGCAGTAGATCGCCAGCGACAGCGGATAAATCAGCGCGCTGGCGCGCCCGCGCTGCGTCGACGACAGGCGGTCGCCGTAGCTTGCAACGAAAAACAGGAACCCGATGTAGCCGAAGGCGGCTGCGATCACGCCCCAATCGTGCAGCATCGCGGCTAACTCCCTAGATCTTGATCCGACGGAGGCGTAGCTCGAACGTAATCAGCTTGTACCGCCTCTACCTTACGCAAGCCTGACAGCCCGCTCGCCTGGCATGATTTCAACCCCTTGTTTCAGCACGAAAACCGGCTCCGGCTTCCGCATGCTACTCCAGATTTCGGCGTGCGCCCGGTCGCGCGCCACCGCAAGTTCGGGGAGTATAGCCGGACTGGACCGGCAAAGCACCTTGCGTCACCGGCCAGAAATCGGGGATTTGGCCGCGGTCGGCAGGTTAACGTTATTCCGCCGCCAGCGATTTCTGGTGTAACGGCAGACCGAGCCGTTCCCAGACCTGCAGCAGGGCTTCGGCAAGCCGATCGATCAGCACGTCGTCGTGGTAGGGCGAGGGCGTGATGCGCAGCCGCTCCGTGCCCTTGGCCACCGTCGGATAGTTGATCGGCTGGATGTAGATGCCGTGCTCTTCCAGAAGAATATCGCAGGCCCGCTTGCATTTTTCGGGATCGCCGACGAACAGCGGCACGATATGGGTGTCGCTCGACATCACCGGCAGCCCGGCGGCGGTCAGGATCGCCTTGACGCGGGCCGCGCGATCCTGATGGCGCTCGCGTTCCCAGTTCGAGGTCTTGAGGTGCCGGATCGCAGCCGTCGCAGCCGAGCAGATCGCAGGCGGCAGCGCGGTGGTGAAGATAAAGCCGGGCGCGTAGGAGCGGACCGCGTCGAT
The DNA here is from genome assembly GCA_963742085.1 of uncultured Alphaproteobacteria bacterium. Classification (GTDB taxonomy): domain Bacteria; phylum Pseudomonadota; class Alphaproteobacteria; order Rhizobiales; family Xanthobacteraceae; genus Bradyrhizobium. The sequence goes on from CAVUKM010000017.1 coordinate 439,880, forward strand.
CATTTCGGACGTTCCGGCGATATAGCCGCCGAGACAGCCGAAGGCCTTGGCAAGCGTGCCTTCCAGAATATCGATGCGGTGCATGACGCCGTCGCGCTCGGCAATGCCGCCGCCGCGCGGGCCATACATGCCGACGGCATGAACCTCGTCGACATAGGTCATCGCGCCATAGCGTTCGGCGAGATCGCAGATCTTCGCGAGCGGCGCGATATCGCCGTCCATCGAATACAGGCTCTCGCAGGCGATCAGCTTCGGCCGATCCGGTCCCGCGGCGCGCAGCAATTCCTCGAGATGCGCCATGTCGTTGTGGCGGAACACCTGGCGCTCGCAGCCGGACTGACGGATGCCTTCGATCATCGAATTGTGGTTGAGCTCATCCGACAGGATCAGGCAATTCGGAATCAGCTTGCCGATGGTCGCAATGCCGGTCTGGTTGGAGACATAACCCGAGGTGAACAGCAAGGCGGCTTCCTTGCCGTGCAGATCTGCCAGCTCCTGCTCGAGCTGCACGAGCGGGTGATGGGTGCCTGCGATGTTGCGGGTGCCGCCCGCGCCCGTGCCCACCCTGGTGGCGGTCTCGACCATGGCGCCGACCACCTTCGGATGCTGTCCCATCCCGAGATAGTCGTTGGAGCACCAGATCACGACGTTGCGCGGCCCGTTCGGGGAATGCCACACCGCGTGCGGAAACCGCCCCGCGATGCGTTCAAGATCGGCGAAAACCCGGTAACGCCGCTCGTCATGCAGGCGGTTGAGGGCGGCGCGGAAGAATTGGTTGTAATCCATCGCAAAGACCTGGAACGGAGCGTGTGATCGGGGCGGCTTGGGCCTTTTTAGAGCGTTTCTACGATTAATGTCGAGCGGGAATCGGGGCTCCGGAGGCCTGAATGGCGAGGATCCGGATTGCTCGGGGCGCGGATCGGAACTTGATCCTGATCAATACCCCAATGCGCAAGGTCTTGGAGACGTCCACGTTTGGGACCCGGAGGGCCGTCTTGCTGGCGGCCGGTGGCATGTCCTACGATCTTCACCGGAAATCAGCACGGCGCGGCGGTGGCAGACCGCGCCGGCAAATAACAGCCATGGAGGAATTTTCATGACCACGCGCCGTCATTTCCTGAAGGCCGGCACCGCAGCCGCCGCCACCGGCATCGTCTTTTGCGGTTGCGGTCTCCTTCATGGCGCGCACGCCCAGCAGCCGGCGCGTCAGAAACTGCCCGTCACGGTCAACGGCAAGCGGGTCAAGACGATCGACGTGCACGCGCACTGCAATTTCCGCGAAGCCGGCGCATTGCTTGGTGAGGAGGGCACCAGGCTTCAGATCAGCCCGATCAACGGCGCGAGCGAAACCTATATCGATGTCGCTCAGCGGCTCGCCGCGATGGACGCCCAGGCCGTCGACATGGAGATACTGTCGATCAATCCCTTCTGGTATAACCGCGACCGCGATCTTGCCGCGCAGATCGTGAAGATCCAGAACGAAAAGCTCGCCGAATTCTGCGCCTCGAAGTCCGATCGCTTCGCTGGCTTCGCCTCGCTCACCTTGCAGGCGCCCGATCTCGCCGTGCAGGAGCTCGAGATCGCGGTGAAGAAGCAGGGCTTGAAGGGCGCCGCGATCGGCGGCTCGGTAAACGGCGTGGACTTCTCCGACCCGAAATTCCACCCGGTTTGGGCCAAGGCCGAACAGCTCGGCGCGCCCTTGTTCATCCATCCGCGGGGTATGCCCGAGCTCCGCAAGCGGCTGGCGGGCAACGGCTGGCTCGACAACACCATCGCCAATCCGCTCGACACGACGATCGCGCTCTCGCACCTCATCTTCGAGGGCACGCTCGATCGCTTCCCCGGGCTGAAACTGGTCGCCGCCCATGGCGGCGGCTATCTTCCCTCCTACGCGGATCGTTCCGACCATGCCTGCATGGTCGGGCCAAAGGGCTGCAATCCCGACATCAAGCTGAAGAAGGCGCCTACGGAATATCTCAAGCAGATCTATTTCGATTCCCTGGTCTTCTCGCCCGAGGCGATCCGTCATCTGGCGGCGCAGGTCGGCGCCGGCCAGATCGTGCTCGGCAGCGACTATCCCTATCCGTGGCAGTTAAGTCCGGTGGACCACATCTTCGCCTCGACGTCGCTCAGCGACGACCAGAAGGCCGACATCCTCGGCCGCACCGCCGCGAAGCTGTTCAGTCTCGAGACCTAGCGCGCCAACGGCGCGTGGCCGGTCAGGTGGTCCTGAAGTGAAGCACGCCGTCGGTGTCCTCGACCGTGAGGCGGCCTTCGACCAGCATGTAGTTCACATGCGCGATCAGTTCGCCGGCGGCAAATCCCATCTGATGGGCATCGAGCACGTGCTTGTGAAACACGACCGGCACCAGTTCCTTTGATGTCTTCGAGGTCTCCCGGCACGCGTCCGCGATCAGCCTGCAGCGCTCCTCGTGGTGATCGGCCAGTTGCTTGATCCGCGTCTTCAATCCGTAGAAGGGGACGCCGTGGCCGGGCAGCACAAGCAGGTCATAGGGCAGGGTGGTGGTGAGGCTCGCGAGCGAGGCCAGATATTCGCCGAGCGAGTTCTGGTCGGGTTCGACCGCCCAGACGCTGACATTGGGCGAAATCTTGCTCAGCACCTGGTCGGCGGACAGAAACAGCTTGTCGGCGGCGCAATAGAGCATCACCTGATCGAGCGCGTGGCCGCCGCCGGTGATGACCTTGAAGCGCCTGGTGCCGATCGAGATCTCGTCGCCGTGCGAGATGCGGCGATAGGACGGCGGCAGCACCGAAACCCGCTTCAGGTAGTCCTGGCCGCGGCCGAGCAATTTGTCGGTCAGGTTCTCGTCCATGCCGTGACGGCGGAAGAACAGGCGCTGCGCCATCTTGCGTTCTTCGGTGCCGCGGTTCTGATGGTAGACCGACTGCAGATACTCGACCTGCGACATCTGGAGCGCGCAGTCGAAACGATCGACCACCCAGCCTGCGAGGCCGACATGGTCGGGGTGCGAATGGGTGACGATCAGCCGCGTGATTTTTACGTGCGCCAGCGGGCCCTCGAACAAGGCGGTCCAGGCCGCGATCGACTCCTCGTTGCCAAATCCGGAATCCACCATCGCCCAGCCGTCGCCGTCGGCGAGCAGATAGATGTTCACGTGATTGAGACGGAACGGCAGCTTGAGCCGGACCCACAATACCCCAGGCATCACCTCGACGACCTGGTCCGGGCCGGGATGATTTTCCCAGGGGTAGCGCAGTGCCTCGACCGAGGACTGAGGCGCGTCTGCTTTTGAGTGCATCGTGTTGTGTCGCAATTTGCGGGTTATCTGCTCAGCCACACTATCGGCGCGCCGCCGGCCGAACACAATCGCGATTTCCGCAACGCACGGGAGAGTGGTTCCGCGAGCGGCAGAATGCCCTGAACCGGATTCCTGGTATTTGCGGCGGAAAAGCAAAAAGGCCGGCGCGGGGCCGGCCTTTTCGATCTCATCTGATCAGACGCGGATCAGTACTTGGCGACGACCGGGCCACCCCAGTTGAAGCGGTAGTTGATGCCGGCCTTCACAACGTGGTCGTCGGTGCGGAAGCTGCCGAACGGAGCGAGCGCGACCGGAGTGACGAACGAGCTGTTGCCGAAGTTGTAGTACTGGTACTCCAGCTTGCCCGACCAGTTCTGGGTGAACATGTATTCCAGACCGGCGCCAACCGTGTAGCCATCGCGATGGCCGCCGGAGAACGCGAACGCGGTCGGAACGCCCGCAAGCGTCACGGACTCGTTGTTGTCGGAGAACGCATAGCCGCCCTTCACGTAGAGCAGGCCCGGACCCCAGGTGTAGCCGATGCGGCCGGTCACCGAGCCGAGCGCGCGCTGGTCGTTGGTGTAGGTGTAACCACCGGGGAAGATGATGCCGTTGTTGTTGCTGCCAAGCCAGCTGTACTGGCCTTCGATACCAAGGACCCAATTGGGGGCGAACTGGTAGTCATAGCCAGCCTGCAGACCGCCGAGGAAACGGCCGTCATTGTTGTTGCCGGTGGTCAGTCCGCCGAAATTGCTGTCGCCGTTGAACGCGCCACCGATGTGGCCGCCGATGTAGAAGCCGGTCCAGTTGTAGAGCGGAGCGACGTAAGCCGGAGCCTTGGTGTAGGCGCGGGCAGGAAGATCGGCTGCGAGTGCTGGCACGGTCGCGCCGAGGGCGACGAGGGCCACAGTAGAAAGTAGAAACTTCTTCATAAGTTTGTTCTCCAGAGTGTTCTTCAGTTTGTAGACCGGGCGCATTCTGCGTCGTCTATGGCGCGCACTTAGACGGCTTTTGACTAAAAAGCTGTCACTCATCGGCCACACCTGGCGATAACCCAACCTGTTGGGGAACAACAAGTTTCTGTGATTAACGAGGCCCTAACCAGACCTAAAAGAAGCCTTAATTCCGGGCAGCCGCGGTAATGCGGCTGCAACAGCGCCAACCGAGGCCGGATGCCGCCCAATCCGGACCGAGGTTCGACCAGATCGACGCGACGGCCCGCGCGAAAAACTCATGGTTAGGAAACTGTTCACGTCTGTCTGACAGGTTCGTGATCGATGATTCAGGGTTTTTGAAACCACGTCGAACCGGCCAGGCCATGGACATTTCTGCGATTGCATCTCCTTCCGGGCTCCATGCGGTCTCCGGCGCAAGCTATGGCGCGCCGCCGCAGCAAAAGATGTCGAATCTGTTTGATTCGATCGACACCAGCGGCTCAGGCAGCATCACGCAGGCCCAATTCGAGCAGGCCTTCCAGACCAAAAATCCCCCCGCGGTCTTCCAGAAACAGGGAGCGGATGCGATCTTCGCCTCGCTCGATCCAACGGGGAGCGGCAGCGTATCAAAGCAGGATTTCGTCCCGACGATGTCCAGATTGATGGCATCGCTTCGTGCCGACGGCGCCGCGTCGTCAGGATCGCAGCCGGCCGATACGTTGACGGCGAGTCTACAGGCGCTGAATCAGATCAATCCCGCCAACGTGCCGCCCACGGCGCCACCGGGCACCTTGATCAACCAGATCGTGTGAGCGGCGATTCGGTGCCGTAAAAATTTCCCGCTTCGTCGATCACCAGATGACGAACGCCGAGGCCATCGAGCCAGGCGGCTCCATCGCGCCCCTTCAACATTGCCGCCGTCGACAGACTGCCCGCAACCAGGCAACGATCCGAGATCACGGTAACTGACGAAAGTCCCTGAGCGGGCCATCCGGTTCGGGGATCCAGGATATGGCAATAGCGCCGGCCATCGACCTCGATGAAGCGTTCATAGTCCCCACTGGTGGCGAGCGCACCGCCCGGTAGCGCGACTTCGGCAGCCAGCCGGTCAACCTCGCGCGGATGGCGGATGCCAATTCTCCAGGGAAGACCGTCGGGTTGCGGGCCGATCACGCGAATATCGCCACCCAGATCGACAAAGCCGTGACGCATGCCAAGATCGAGACAGACCTCCGCGGCTCGATCGGCCGCATATTCCTTGCCCAAACCGCCAAAATCGAGCTCCATACCAGGTCGGCGGAACTGAAGCTGGCTGTTTGCGAGAACCAGATTGTCGAGGCCAACGAACGGCAACAGGTCGTCGATCGATCGTTGATCGGGCAAACGCGAATCTGAGAAGTCCCAAACCGAGCGAAGCCGTCCCGAGGTAATGTCAAAGGCGCCATCGCTCTTCGCAAAGCAGGCCTTTGCGTAGGCAACCAGACCCGCCGTCTCTGCGTCGATGTCGATCGCCCCACCTGTCGCTGCGACCTTGTTGATCCGCGCAAGTTCACTGTCGCCGCGGTAGCGCGAATAGCGCGCCTCGATCCTTCTTATTTCCGTCTCGGCGGCGGCCGCAAACAGTTCGACGCTTTTGGCCGTTCCGCCGTAGAGGTGAAGCGCACAATCGGATCCCATGGCGTAGAATTGGTGCACCAGTGAAAGCATCGCACCGCGCTATCAGAGTCGGCACGGACTGGCACGGGGGTGAATCCGGGTCGGTCCGCCCGCCTGCGCCTGAAAACCGGAGGCAGGACGCGCGAAAGAAGCCGGTTTCGCGACCTGGATGGCCAACGCGCTTATCGGCAACGACAAAAAGACCCCCGAAAGAGGGTGCTGCCGGGTGGGCTGAATCCCGGCCCGCTGGTCAAAATTCCAAGGCATGGAAGCAGCAATTTCATTCTCTTTTAATGCAAAGGCTCTTTTTTATGGTCAGGGGGCCGATTCATGCGACATCTCACCGTCTATGCACGCTTCATCACGATCATTGCGGTGCTTTCCGCGGTCTTCGTCGCCGTGATGGCCTACCAGATCTGGGTCGTTCGCAGCACGGTGATTGAGGAACGGCAGGTAAAGGTGCTCGACATCGTCGACACCGCCAAGAAGATCCTTGCGTATTATGATGACAAGGCCAAGGCCGGAAATATCAGCCCGGCGGAAGCGCGGCAATTTGCGTTCGATGCGATCGGTGCCATGCGCTGGGGGCCATATGGCGACTACATAGGCGTATACGGCGCCGCCAACGACAACGCGGGCGTCACCTATGTGCATTCGAACCCGAAATACATCAACGTCAATCGTTGGGACTTCAAGGACAGCCACGGGCGCCATGTGATTCAGGAACTCGTCGAAAAGGCGCGAGCCGGCGGGGGATTCGTGGAATATAACGTTCCGAGGGTCGTCGGCGGCAAGGAAGTGGCCAAGCTCTCCTATGTCAGCGGATATGGCGCTGGCGACAAGGCCCTGACGCTCCAGGCGGGCGTTTACGTCGACGATATCGATGAGGTCATCTTCAGCCGCGCGGTATGGATTGCCGCGGGCGGAGTGGCGGGCCTGCTCATCGCAACCTTCACGGCGCTCTTTCTCGGCCGCGGCCTTGTCCGTCCGCTCGACAGGATTTGCGGCGTGATGGACGGGCTCGCAGCGGGTAACCTTGCGATGGAGGTCCCGTATCGTGATCTCCGCAACGAGATTGGCCGCATTTCGCGCAGCCTGGGTGTCTTCAAGGATGCGCTGGTCGGCGCCGAGCGGCTTCGCGAACAACAGTTGGGCGCGGAACAGCGGCAGCTCTCGCAGCGCAAGGCTGACATGGCGCGGCTTGCCGATGATTTCGAAAATGCAATCGGCGAGATCGTCAACACGGTTTCGTCCGCTTCGACGGGACTGGAAGAGTCTGCGGTCGCCCTGGCGGCAAATGCCGAACGTTCGCTTGAGCTGACGACGATCGTCGCGGCGGCGTCCGGCGAAACCTCCACCAATGTGCAGTCGGTGGCTTCGGCGACCGAGGAAATGGCATCGTCGGTCACCGAGATCGGGCGTCAGGTGCAGGCCTCCGCCGGTATCGCCACCAAGGCCGTAGGGCAGGCGCAAGAGACCAACGACCGGGTCGGCGAACTGGCGAAGGCCGCGGCCCGGATTGGCGACGTGGTCGAACTCATCAATATGATCGCCGGGCAGACCAACCTGCTGGCTTTGAACGCCACCATCGAGGCCGCGCGCGCCGGCGAAGCCGGCCGTGGCTTTGCCGTCGTGGCGGCCGAGGTCAAGGCATTGGCGGAACAGACGGCGAAGGCGACCAGCGAGATCGGCCTGCAGGTGAGCGGAATTCAGGCGGCAACGCAGGACTCGGTCGCCGCGATCAAGGAGATCGGCGCTACCATCGAGCGGATGTCGGAGATCGCGTCGTCGATCGCGTCTGCGGTGGAACAGCAGGGTTCCTCGACCAATGAAATATCCCGCAACGTGCAGCACGTTGCGCAGGCCGCCCAGCAGGTTTCATCCAACATCGCCGACGTACAGCGCGGGGCCAGCGAAACCGGTTCGGCTTCGTCGGTGGTGCTCTCCGCGGCAAGGCAGCTGTCCGGGAACAGTAGCCGGCTCAAGGTGGAAGTCAGCAAGTTCCTGAGTTCGGTTCGCGCGGCGTGATCGCCGCGCGCCGCGCCATTTGATCGACCTGGACCGCTTGACGAACCGCGCCCGATAAAATTGGCGTCATCGCCAACTATCTTGCGCTGTCATTGGAAACCGATCTGGATTTGCGGCGGATATTTTTTCAGAACGTCCTGATACCGCGTCAGTTCGCCGAGGATCGCGATTCCGACTGGAATATGTCGAATTCCGACGGAGTTCTGTTCCTGCGGATCGGCGTAGACATTGAAGACGGTCGATCCGGCGGTTCGCGCCACCGTTCCGGTAAACCCGCCATGATAGCCGTTCGGCGTCAGAGCGAACGGCATCTGAGCCAGGCTCATCGCCTTGAACTCATCCATGCGAACCGCCGAAAGCTGGTCATTCCAGAAATATATGATGCTCCGGCGGTTCGATGCGCCGTTCTTCGCCAGCAGAAAGGATGTCTGGTCCAGACCATCGATGTACTGGTCCTTGGCTACCAGAGCTCCCACGGAGGCGCCGGATTTTCCAGCCAGCGACAAACTCGTTGGAAGAATATCCGCGAGGTCAAACAGGCCGTCGGATTTTCGGGGCTCAATCATGCCTTTCCAGTACACGAATGTCGGAACCCGGACACCGCCTTCCCAGGTCGAGCCCTTTCCACCACGAAACGGCGTGCGGCCATGCGGTTCAACTTCCTGTTCCGGTCCGTTATCGGAGGATAGCAGAATGAGGGTATTCTCGAGTTCGCCGGTTTCCTGAAGCGTCTTGTACAGGCGCGCGAAAATATCGTTCATTTCGACGATGCAGTCGGTGTAGTCGTTCCGTGCCGGAGAGCGCCCCGCGTAAAACGCATTGGGATAGTTGTCGAAGTGACAGCCCCGGGTACCGTAGTACAGGAAGAACGGCTTCGGGCTTCCCTTCTGCTTTTGCAAAAAGTCGACCGCATAGTTCGCCCAGCGCTGATCGAGGTCCTTGATGTAATCAACCGTGATCAGACCCACATTCTCGATCTTTCCGCCTTTGACCGAATGCACATCATTCTTGTTAAACGGCACTTCTTCGAGAAAGGCTGACCTGGTCGGACTTAACGCGACCTCGGGGTTGAAGGCCGGATCGCGCCACTCCGTATACATGTCGGAGACCGACAGGAAGCCGCGGAAATCGTCGAAGCCGACGTTTTGCGGTTGTGAACCTTCGTTCTCCCCGACATGCCACTTGCCGATCGCCTGCGTGACGTAGCCCTGATCGGACAGGAGCTTGGCTATCGTTGTCTTGCCGTTCAATCCTCCTTGCTCACCATACATCGGCGGGCGGAGAAGGCCGTGATGGGGAGGTAATTGCCCGGTGAGGATCGTCGCGCGCGTCGGCGAGCAACTCGGCTGTGAATATGCCGAGGTCAGGATCAGCGCTTCGGACGCAATCTTGTCTATGTCCGGAGTGGGACTTCCAACGGCGATGCCGCCTCCGTTGAATCCCATGTCCATCCAGCCGACGTCATCCATCAGGAAAATCACAACATTAGGCTTCTTGCCCGAACGTTTCGCCAGATCGGCGAGCTTGCGCATCGCCTCCGCGGACTGATCGGGATGTTCGATGACCGGCTCCATATTGTCGGCGATCAATTTTCCCGGGATCCCGATATATTGATTTGGCTGGTCGTATCCCGGTCTGTTCCCGCGCTTGATGGGACCGGAATCGCCGGCCCCGCGGATGACACCTACTTCAGGCTTTTCGGCGGATTGCGCGAAGACCTGGTCGCCAACGCCGGCAGCCGCGATGAAGGAGACGATGCACCGCATCAGTGCTGCTTTGCCGTTCCTGGTCATTGATATTCCCTCACGCCGGTTGAGTGTGCGCAGCGACGGCGACGCGTGCGAGCGCCAGCACGATGTCGAGAAGGTCTGCTGGACCGGTTTGAGAGTGCCTGCACCGGGGCAAGGTCCGCCTTGACCTGGGTCAATCGACCGTCGTTTGAGCGGCGCCGGTTCGACTTCGCCACGTCGCCTCCGCGTCGGTGGAGGGTCCAGGAGCCGGGTGCGTTACGCGTCAACCGCGACCATGCTCTCGAGTTTGGTTAAGTCATTGGTGCGTTGAAGAGATCACGCGTTCGGGGGGACTGGAACCGAAGGATGAACACCGCCGGTTCCCTGACCCGAATTCACGCCGAGCTGCAATTAATTCTTCATTCAATCGTGAAAAGTTGGCATGCCCAAATTCTTCCTGCTTGACGATTTTGGGTCACAAAGACCGAAAGCCTGTGGTTCTTCCCACGCTGCGTCCTGCAGAAGGATTGATCTGTGAGGCGTCTCAATTCTTTACTGTCCAACGCGGCGGTCTTGATGCTGGCGCGCTTTGCCGGCGCCGGAGCGGGATTTTTTTCTCAGATCCTGCTGGCAAGGTTGCTTCCTCCCAACGGACTTGGGATCTTCTTCGCAGGAACAAGTCTGGCTGCAGTGGTCGGGCTCGTCGTTGCGCAAGGTTATCCGGAGATTGTGCAACGCTTCGTCACGCGGTATCGCGAAACCGAACGCCCCGATTTGCTGGCGAATTTCATCGCGCAAGCCCAGCGCGAGACGTGGATGATCAGCGCCCTCGTGACCATTTCGCTGGTTGCAATGGCCGTCCTGTTGCCGTGGACCGATAGCGGGAACCGGTTCGTCATTGTCGCTACGGCATTTACCGCTGCCGCCTGCTCATTTTCGATTTATGCGGCGCTTGCCTGTGCCGACCGCAGATTTTCCCTGGGGATACTGCCGGAGATTTTTGTGCGGCCGGTTCTGTTCCTGGTGTTCATCGCGACAATGGGAATGTCCGGTGTCGCGCTGACCGCAGGATTGGCCATCGCGGTCTACGGCGCCATTTCAGCATTTTTTTCCCTGGTTCTTTTCTTTTCCTTGCGAGCGAAATTGACGTCCCCTGTCCGTCGTCCGAGCAGGCGATTGCGCCGAATTTGGAGGGGAGAGGGGCGCCCGCTTATGATTGTCGCCCTGTTCAGGAGCCTGTTCCAGGATGTCGTGATTCTGATGACTTCGCCTTTTCTCGGCATCGAAGCATTGGGCCCGTTTGGTATCGCACTCAAGCTCACCATGCTGGTCGGATTCACGATACAGATCGCTCATCAGATGTCGTTACCGGATCTTGCGGAAGCTTATCATCGCAAGGATTCGGAAAAAATGAATCATGCGCTGTCGGCGTCCACGCTCTTGCCCGCTGCTATTACGCTTTTGACGCTGGCCTTCGTCTTCTTCTGGGGCGATCGCGTATTGGCAGTGTTTGGTCCTGACTATACGACGGCGAAGTGGGGACTGGTGATCCTTGTCGCCGCGCAGTTGCTCCGCGCCGTCGCCGGACCCGCGCCAATGCTTCTTACCTTGAGCGGAGCGCAGAAAACCAACGCTGCAATCAACGTTGCGTGCTGCGGGGTGCTTTTGGTGGCCAATGCGGCCCTCGTCCCTTATCTGGGACTGACGGGAGCCTGTCTGTCTGTTCTTCTCGTTGTCATTACCTGGACAGGCGCGAGCGCCGTGTCGCTATGGCGCCTGACAAGGTTAAGAGCCGATTTGTTTTCTCTGGGCTTGCCTGCGTCAACGAGTCGCTTGGTGCGATTTGCTTCCCGCTCAGGCTCATAGGGGGCGGTGCCCGGCCTCCGCCTGATTATGGTTTATCGTCGATCGTAGCAGCGGCGTTTCCGGCCGTAAGAGCCTGAACAACTTCGACTTCGCGGCAAATGCGCGCACGAGCATGGCGCTTTCGCCGGTCGCCCGGGATGTCCGGGATCTGCACCTCTGACGCGGAACTCGCGGGTTGAAGAAGGTAGGATTTTAGCCTCGTTGTAACTACCCACGGGTGGGGCTTCTCGAACGCCTGCAACTGCGGCGAAAAATTTTATGAGTTATTAACGCGCGACGCACAAAGCTAAATTTATTGCGACAAGATTTTCGTGGGCATTGTCAAATGACCGATGAAATTGAGTGCGGCAATCGCTCCGGGTTGACGCATGAGGGAAACGCAATACTGAGGGTAATCCTCGGCCGCGCGCCTTCCAGAGGCAGCGTCGGCGAATACGTCGACGCGATCGTGGCGGTGGACGATGGGCGTTCGTTGGGCCTGCCTCATTGGGCGCTGGCTCCGGGCGTCCTGACATTGCTCGAAGGGCCAATTCTGTTCCGGCGCGGCTTGATGCAAGCCGTCAGGCGGCGGATGGATATCGCGGTTCAGATTGGGGAAACGGAGCCGGCGCCTTCGAGGTACTTCCGTACGACATCGGCGAGTTTATTCATCGCGGCTTCGATGATGGTCGTGATCGGGACCACCGAAGCATTTCGCATGGTTTGTTCCATGATCATAGGCTCTGTTCTTGCGGTGTTAATTGCAAGTCGATCGGCCTCCTCATGGTAACCGTGGTCATTGGCACCGGGCCCGCGGGAGTGTCGGCGGCTTTGCCGTTGGTTGAAGCGGGTCTTCCAGTGATTCTCGTCGACGGCGGGCTCAAGGTTGCCGACCTCGATGTAGCGCAACCCTATCAGCAATTCCGGCGCGCAAATGTGGATCAGGCATCCACATTCATTGGTCCGGCATCTTACGCCATCCGAAACGCCAGAATGGGGGGACTGAAATCGCGCGTGCCTCGGCTGGCGGATTGCTTCGACGGCTTTCGAGAACATTACCGGGCCTCGGTCGACGGCTTCCACCTGATGGGCTCGCTGGCATCGGGCGGATTGTCAAACGCCTGGGGTGCCGGCGTCGCTACCTTCAGCGAACAGGAAACAGCGGACTGGCCTGTCAATCACGATGAACTCAGGAAGTCCTACGATCGGGTCACGCGTCGCATTGGCGTGCAAGGGGTGCAGCGGGATCCAGTGACTTCCGTTTTCGGGGACATGTCGGGCCTGCAGCCACCGTCCCCGCTGAACGCCAATGCCAGATACATTCTCGAAAATGCAGAACGGCAAGCAGGAGCTCTCGAACGCGATGGCGTTCGATTGGGCAGGGCCAGAAACGCCGTCGTCACGCGTGAAACGGCTGGCCGGCGCGCCTGTGATCTGAAAGCAACCTGCTTGTACGGGTGCGCGTCGAGATCGATATATTCCGCGCGGTTTGATCTCGAACGGCTGCTGCAGCAGCCCAACGTCACGTATCGCCCGCTTCGGGTGACATCAATTGAACGGACCGCAACCGGCTACCAGGTGCGCGGGCGTTCCGAAGGCGATGATGGGGTCGCTTCAATCGAAGCCAAAAACGTCGTCCTGGCTGCGGGAACCATCGGCTCGACGGCCTTGATCCTGGGGCTGAAGAAAGCCAATGGAAAGAAGCTGCGGCTGCTAACGGCTCCGCAGGCGGCGTATGCAATATTGCTTCCACGCCACTTGGGAAAGCTTCATCCAGACCGTGATTTCGCGTTGGCCCAGCTCTCTATCTCCGTCGCGCTCGACGCGATCCGCTGCGGTCCGGCGTTCGGAAATCTTTTCTCGACCTCCGGCCTGGGGCTGACGGGTTTCATTCACCGTTCCCCGCTTGGGCACGTTGCATCGCTCCGGCTGATGTCACTGATGAGCCCGGCGATGCTTGTGGGGAATTGCTATCTTCCGGGGGAGACAAGCGACAATGACATCTGTCTGTTGCCGGACGGGGCGCTGCATTTGACAGGGCGGAGTACGGAGACGCAGATCCAGGCATTTGCCGAACTCAAGCAGCGGCTTTCGAGGACGATGAGAAAACTTGGAGCCGTCCTGGTTCCCGGAAGCTTTTCGATAGCCGGACCCGGTCGCGACGTTCACTATGCGGCAACCCTGCCGATGCGGCGCAATCCCGAGGCGTTCGAGACAAATGAAGACGGTGAGCTCGCGGGCCTCCCGGGCCTGCACGTCGTCGACGGCGCGGTGCTGGCGAGCTTGCCGGCCAAAGCGCACACCTTGACGATCATGGCCAATGCCGACCGCATCGGCCGATCGCTGGTGAAAAGGTCCATCATGGCCGAGCTGGTCCCGGTCGCCTGAACCGGTCTTCTGCGCGGTCAGGCCGGGCCGCAACGCGGTGCTCGCCACCCCGATTCGGCTTCCCAAAGGCACTGATTTTGTTGAGAAAAATGGTGCTGCCAGACAGGATTGAACTGTCGACCTCTCCATTACCAATGGAGTGCTCTACCACTGAGCTACGGCAGCGTGCCCCGGATCAGGAGAATCGGCCAAAAAGGCCCCAACAAGGCGGGCCGATCCTTGCCACAAGGCCCGGGGGCGCGCAAGCGCGGGGACCAGGCTTAGGTGCCGCGGCCACCTTCAGGCGGCGTGGCTCCGGGGCGATCCGGTTCCCCCATTTCCCCGGCCAGGTGCCGCCAGCGCCATGACCAGGCTGGTCACGACCTCAAATTCGATCATTTCGCCCGCGTCTGCGAATTTGATCGAGGTCGATGGGCGCGATCTGCCGAATGCCGATATCGGCGGAACACTCCAGCCCGGCGGCGTGGCCGCCGGCGGCGAACGTCCGCGATTGCACGAATGGCGAGCGAGACACAATATGTTCGCGGTCGCCGGAGGTGACGAGGCACGTGAATTCACCCATCGGTTTTTCCCGGTCAAGCGGACAGGTACAGGGATGAAGGATGAGAAGGAAAAAGATGAGGGGCAATCCGGAAAGCCTGCAGGCGATTTGCGCCGGGAGCGGCTGAAGCAGGCGTTACGCGAAAATCTCAAGCGGAGAAAATCGCAGGCGAGGGGACGAGACGATTTCCCGGTCGCGCCTTCCAGTCCCGATGATGCCCCGCCTCGTGGCCGCAGCGAGAAGACCCCGGGCAAATAGCCGGTTGGCTCGCCGGGGAATATCCCTGATCGTCCGGGTTTCCTTGGGTGAGGCGAGAGCGAAATGGCGGAAGAAACCACGATGGGGACCAGCGCGGATGAGGGGGCGCCGGGAGGGCCGGTATTTCAGCGTTACGACCAGACATTTCCGACCCTGACGCCGCAGGAAATCGCGCGGATGCGCCGGTTCGGCGAGGCGCGCAATTACGAGGATGGCGAAAGATTGTTCGAAACCGGCAAACCCGGACCGGGCATGTTTGTCGTTCTTTCCGGCCATGTCGCGATTTCGCAGCGCGACGGCTTCGGCCACATCACGCCTATCATCGACCAGGGGCCGGGTCAGTTCCTCGCTGAAATCGGTCAGCTCTCCGGCCGCGTCGCGCTGGTCGATGGCCACGCCGAAGGCGACGTCGAGACGCTGCTGATTTCACCAGAGCGCTTGCGTGCGCTGCTGGTAGCGGAAGCCGATCTCGGCGAGCGGATCATGCGCGCGCTCATCCTTCGCCGCGTCAGCCTGATCCGGGGCGGTGCCGGCGGTCCGGTGCTGATCGGTCCGTCGGATTCGGCCGGCGTCGTCCGTCTGCAGGGATTTCTCACCCGCAACGGCTATCCGCATCATCTGCTCGATCCGGTCGCCGATACCGATGCCGCCGAACTGATCGCGCGCTATTCGCCGTCGCAGGCCGATTGGCCCCTGGTGGTGGCGCCCGATGGCGCCGTGCTGCGTAACCCCGGCGAATCCGAACTCGCGCGCGCGATGGGCATGATCCGCGAGCTGGCAAAGGACAAGGTCTACGATGTCGCCGTCGTCGGCAGCGGCCCCGCCGGGTTGTCGACCGCGGTCTATGCCGCCTCCGAAGGGCTTGCGGTTGCGGTATGCGATACGCGGGCGTTCGGCGGACAAGCCGGCGCCAGCGCGCGCATCGAGAACTACCTCGGCTTTCCGACCGGAATTTCCGGTCATGCGCTCACCGCCCGGGCGTTCAACCAGGCACAGAAGTTCGGCGCCGACATAATGATTCCGGTCGAGGTGAAGTCGCTCGATTGTGGCTATGAAGCCGGTGCATTCGGCCTCCGACTCGACAATGGCGAGGTGCTGCGGGCGCGGTCGGTCGTGGTCGCGAGCGGCGCGCGCTACCGGCGCCCCGAGATCGAAAAGCTTGCGGACTTCGAAGGCCGCGGCGTCTGGTACTGGGCCTCGCCGATCGAGGCGCGGCTGTGCTCCGGACAGGACGTGATCCTGGTCGGCGGCGGCAACTCCGCGGGTCAGGCCGCGGTTTTCCTGTCGGGCCATGCCCGCAGGGTCCACATGGTGATCCGCGGCGGCGGCCTTGGCGCCAGCATGTCGCGTTACCTGATCGAGCGCATCGAGGCCGCGCCGAACATCGAACTGATGTTCAACACGGAAATTGTCGGGCTGGAAGGCGCGAAAGACGGCTCGCTCGAGCGGGTGCGCTGGCGCAGCCGACTGTCGGGTGAAGAAAGCACCGCCGACATCCGCAATCTTTTCCTGTTCGTCGGCGCCGATCCGGCCACCGGCTGGCTCGGTGGTTGCGGGGTGACGGTTGACCGCGCAGGTTTTGTGGTGACCGGCGCACAAGACGACAGGAGCGAAGGCCGGCTGGCGTCTGCGCTGGAAACCTCGGTGCCTGGCGTTTTTGCCGTCGGCGACGTGCGCTCGGGATCGGTCAAGCGGGTCGGCGGCGCGATCGGGGAGGGGGCGCAGGTGGTTGCCGCGTTGCACGGCTTTCTCGGCGATGCCGCGAAACCGGCGCTGTAGCGGTTGGATTGCCGGAGCGATTGTCGCCGATTTGTGACAGCCCTGCGAACACGAAAATATGACGTCCGACCGCAATCGGCGGCGGCATGCCTGAATTGCAGCCGACACACTTCGCAACTGTGGAAATTTCGAATTGGCGGTCGTAGCATTTGCCCGGATCCAAAAAGGGGGAGCCTGTCATGATCCTGGGTATGAGCCTGTCTGCTTTCACCATGGTGCACGTCATCCTCAGCCTGATCGGAATCGTTTCGGGCTTTGTCGTCTTGTACGGGCTTTTCGGCTCAAGCCGGATGCCCGGCCTGACCGCCCTGTTCCTGATCACCACGATTCTGACCAACGCCACCGGCTTTCTGTTTCCGTTTGAGAAGTTGCTGCCGTCGCACATGGTCGGCATTCTGTCGCTGGTTCTGCTCGCGATCGCCTGTATCGCGCTCTATGCCATGAATCTCGCGGGTGTCTGGCGCGGGATCTATGTGCTGACCGCGATGGTCGCGCTTTACCTCAACACGTTCGTGCTGGTTATCCAGAGCTTCCTGAAGATAGGCCCGCTGCATGAGCTGGCGCCGAGCGTGCCGCCCAGCGAGCCGCCGTTCGCCGTCGTCCAGGGCATCGTGCTCGTGTTTTTCGTCGTCGCGATCTTCAGTGCCATCAGGCGATTCCGGCCGGCGTGACATTTCCCGGATGAAGGTCATTCTGTTCGGCGCAACCGGAATGGTCGGGCAGGGTGTGTTGCGCGAATGCCTGCGCGATGCCGGAATTGAAAGCGTGCTCGCGGTCGGGCGCAGCCCGACCGGGCAGCGACAGCCGAAGCTGCGCGAAATCCTGCACGACGATTTCCTGGATTACTCGGCGATCGAAACTCAATTGGCCGGATACGATGCCTGCTTTTTCTGTCTCGGCGTCTCGTCGGTCGGAATGAGCGAGGAACGCTACCGGCATTTGACCTACGACATCACGCTCGCTGCCGCCGCGACCCTGGCAAGACTCAATCCGCGGATGGTGTTCGTCTATGTCACCGGGCAGGGCGCCGATTCCAGCGAGAAGGGTCGGCTGATGTGGGCGCGGGTCAAGGGCAAGACCGAGAACGATCTGCTCAAGCTGCGGTTCAGGGCGGCCTACATGTTTCGTCCAGCCGGCATCCAGCCGCTACACGGCGTCCGGTCGAAGACGGCCTGGGTTCAGGCGATTTACGTCGCCGCCGCGCCGCTCTTGTCGCTGCTCAATCGCGTGGCGCCGAAATACATGACCACGACCGAGCAGGTCGGCCGCGCCATGATCAGGGTGGCGAGGGACGGCTATCCGAGGCCGGTTCTTGAAAGTGAAGATATCAATCGTCTTTAGCCGTCATTCCCATCAAATAGCCGCAAATTTCAAGCTTTTGCCATCGGGACCCCATTCGACATATACTTGGCGCATAGCAACAAACGGATTTCCGCATGGACCGCATTCGCATCGTTGGCGGCAACAAGCTCAACGGCACCATTCCGATCTCGGGCGCGAAAAATGCGGCGCTGCCGCTGATGATTGCGGGCCTCCTGTCCGAACAGACGCTGATCCTCGACAACGTGCCGCGGCTCGCCGATGTCGCCCAGCTGCAGCGTATTCTCGGCAATCACGGCGTCGATATCATGTCGGCGGGAAAGCGGCCCGGCGATCATGAATACCAGGGCCAGACCCTGCACATTTCGGCGGCCAACATCATCGATACCACTGCCCCCTACGAGCTGGTGTCGCGGATGCGCGCCAGCTTCTGGGTGATCGCGCCGCTCCTGGCGCGGATGCATGAGGCCAAGGTGTCCCTGCCCGGCGGCTGCGCCATCGGGACCCGGCCGGTCGACCTCCTGATCATGGCGCTGGAGAAACTCGGCGCCGAAATCACGATCGACGGCGGCTACGTGATCGCGAAGGCGCCGGGCGGTTTGAAGGGCGCGGCCATCGACTTTCCCAAAGTGACGGTAAGCGGCACGCATGTCGCGGTCATGGCGGCGACCCTGGCCAGGGGCACCACCGTCATCACCAACGCCGCCTGCGAGCCGGAAGTTGTCGACCTCGCCGACTGCCTGAACAAGATGGGCGCGCGCGTCGTCGGCGCCGGCACGCCCCGAATCGTGATCGAAGGCGTGAGCGGGCTTCACGGCGCGCGGCACACCGTGCTTCCCGATCGCATCGAAACCGGCACCTATGCGATGGCGGTGGCGATGACCGGCGGCGACGTTCAATTGAGCGGTGCGCGGCCGGAACTGCTGCAATCGGCGCTCGACGTGCTGACGCAGGCCGGCGCCGTCATTACCGTCAACAACGAGGGCATCCGCGTCGCCCGCAACGGCGCCGGCATCCGTCCGGTGACGGTGTCGACCGCGCCATTTCCGGGCTTCCCCACCGACCTCCAGGCGCAGCTGATGGCGCTGATGATTTGCGCCAAGGGCTCCTCGCGCATCACCGAGACGATCTTCGAGAATCGTTTCATGCACGTGCAGGAACTGGCGCGTTTCGGCGCGCGGATTCATCTCGACGGCGAGACCGCAACTATCCAGGGCATCGCGAAACTGCGCGGCGCGCCCGTGATGGCGACGGATCTGCGCGCGTCGGTGTCATTGGTGATCGCGGGCCTTGCCGCCGAAGGCGAGACCATGGTCAACCGCGTCTACCATCTTGACCGCGGGTTTGAGCGGCTCGAGGAGAAACTGTCGGCGTGCGGCGCATCGATCGAGCGTATCAGCGATTGAACTTGAGCGCGTATTCCGCACGCTCAAAATTGAGGTGATGCGGTGACGGATCGACTGAGATTGATAGCCCTCGATGCCGAGGACCTTGCCGTCATTTCCGCGCTTGTGCAGGACGCCCGCGTGCAAACCTCCGACATCGTCTGGCGGCAGAGCGAAAACCGGCTGGTGGTCGGCATGAACCGGCTGGATTGGGAACAGACGCTGGCGGGAGAAACCTCCCCGCGCCGCCTGATCGCGGCGTTGCGCTTTGATCGCGTGTTGTCGTGCAGGTCGCGCAAGATCAATCTGGAGACGCCGGAAGCGGCGTTGGAACTGCTTGGGATCGAGTTTCATCCCGGAGAGGCGCCCGGCGGCAGCGCGGTTTTGATGTTCAGCGGCGGCGAGGCGCTGCGGCTGGAGGTCGAATGCCTGGAATGCGAGCTTTCCGATCTCGGCGGCGGCGATCCCGGCATAAGCGCGCCATCGCTAAGGCTGGATGTTTAGCATCAGTCAAGCAAAGGGTTGACGGCGATTTGCCGCCGCGCCATTGAGCAGAGGGCCTTTAACCTCGGGACCTTCGCCGGAAAGCCACCATGCCCGTTCGACTAGACCGAAGCAGCGCCGACTTCACCAGGCGATTCGCTGACTTCCTCGCGATGAAGCGCGAGGTATCCGCCGATATCGAGGCCGCCACCCGCCTTATCGTCGATGATGTGGCCAAACGCGGCGATCCGGCGCTGATCGAGGCGACACGCAAGTTCGACCGGCTCGATCTCGATCCCTCGCGCTTGCGCGTGAGTGCCGCCGAGATCGGCGCGGCGGTGAAGGCCTGCGACCCGGCGACGCTCGAGGCGCTCGAATTCGCCCGCGACCGGATCGACCAATTCCACCGCCGACAATTGCCGAAAGACGAGCGCTTCACCGACGCGCTGGGCGTCGAACTCGGCTGGCGCTGGAGCGCCGTCGAATCGGTCGGCCTCTACGTTCCCGGCGGCACCGCCGCCTATCCATCCTCGGTATTGATGAATGCGGTACCGGCCAAGGTCGCCGGCGTCGGCCGCATGGTGATGGTGGTGCCGTCGCCCGACGGCAAGCTCAATCCGCTGGTACTGGCGGCGGCGCATCTCGGCGGGGTGTCCGAGATTTATCGTGTCGGCGGCGCACAGGCCGTGGCGGCGCTGGCTTACGGCACCGCGACCATCGCGCCGGTTGCCAAGATCGTCGGCCCCGGCAACGCCTATGTCGCGGCCGCCAAGCGGCTGGTGTTCGGCAAGGTCGGTATCGACATGATCGCCGGCCCTTCAGAGGTGCTCGTCGTCGCCGACGCTACAGGCAATTCGGGGTGGATCGCGGCCGATCTGCTGGCGCAGGCCGAGCACGACGTCAACGCCCAGTCGATCCTGATCACCGACGATGCGGCGCTCGCGGCCGACGTCGAACGTGCGGTCGAGGCGCAACTGGCGACTTTGCCGCGCGCCGATATCGCGCGCGCCTCGTGGAACGACTTCGGCGCAATCATTCTGGTCAGGAACATCGGCGAGTCCGTAGACCTCGCGAACGCAATTGCCGCCGAACATCTGGAAATCATGACGGCGGATCCGGAAGCGCTCTCGATGCAAATCCGCAACGCCGGCGCGATCTTCCTCGGGCCGCACACGCCCGAGGCGATCGGCGATTATGTCGGCGGCTCCAACCATGTATTGCCGACGGCGCGTTCGGCGCGGTTCTCGTCGGGCCTCGGGGTGCTTGACTTCATGAAGCGAACCTCGATCCTGAAATGCGGACCGGACCAGCTGCGGGCGCTGGGGCCGGCGGCGATGACGCTGGGCAAGGCCGAAGGCCTCGACGCCCATGCGCGCTCAGTCGGACGGCGCCTCAATCTGTCATGACCCAACCGCCCCCAGAGGACAATTCGCAAAACCGCATCGTGGCGGTGACGCTTGATGAGGAATCGATCGGGCGATCCGGTCCCGATATCGAACATGAACGCGCGATCGCCATCTATGACCTGATCGAACAGAATCTGTTCGCGCCGGAGGGCGCCAATAACGGGCCGTTCACGCTGCACATCAGCATTACCGGCAACCGGCTCGTGTTCGACATCCGCCGCGAGGACGGCACGCCTGTCGTGGCGCATCTATTGTCGCTGACGCCGTTCCGGCGGATCGTGAAGGACTACTTCATGATCTGCGACAGCTATTATCAGGCGATCCGCACCGCGACCCCCGACCGGATCGAGGCCATCGACATGGGGCGCCGCGGCATCCACGACGAAGGCTCGCGCACCCTGCAGGAGCGATTGAAAGGCAAGGTGCGGCTCGATTTCGAAACGGCTCGCCGGCTGTTTACGCTGATCTGCGTGCTGCACTGGAAGGGCTAGAGCGCATGATCCCGAAAAGTGGGCACCGGTTTTCGGATCAGGTCATGCGCAAAACAAAGGCAGCGTAGGCGATGGGGCCTCCGCGTCCGCGCGCTCCGCAAGCCGTGCTGTTCGCTTGTGGCTTGAACAGCGTCCGTTCGCCGATGGCCGAAAGTCTGCTGCAGCGGATGTTTCCCCATGCGCTTTATGTGAAATCCGCAGGTGTCAGGAAAGGCGAGCTCGATCCGTTCGCGGTCGCCGTGATGGCCGAACTCGGCCAGGATATCTCGCACCACAAGCCGATGACGTTCGAGGAGCTGGACGATTGGGAGGGGCTCAATTTCGACCTCATCATCACGCTGTCGCCCGAAGCGCATCACAAGGCGCTGGAGCTGACGCGCGCGCTCGCCGCCGATGTGGAATACTGGCCGACGCAAGATCCCACCGGCACCGAAGGTAACCGCGAGCAGAAACTGCAAGCCTATCGCGACGTCTGTGACGGGTTGCTGCTGCGCATCCAAAAGCGGTTTTCGAAGGTGAGCGCGGCGGGTGACTGACAGGCGACGGGCCGCGGCTCCGTGACGATAGGATGTCAGCGCCGCCGGGTTCGCCTTTCTCCAATGGCCGCCGGTGGTTACGGGTTCCGAATGTTCGGGCGCGGTCATGAATGTGTGGTTGTCTCGGCTAATGCCTTCCGATAGGTTCCGCGCGCATTCCGCGTCCCGAATCTCTCCCGCCGACAAAAATCTGCATGTTAGGCCGTCCCAAACTGGTTCTTGCCTCTGGTTCGCCGCGACGTCTCAGCCTGCTCAACCAGGCCGGCATCGAACCCGATGCGCTGCGACCCGCCGACGTCGACGAGACCCCGAAGCGGGGCGAATTGCCGCGGGCCTGCGCCAACCGCCTTGCCCGCGCCAAGGCCGATGCCGCGCTCAAATCGGTGCGGCTCGACGACGAGTTGCGCGGGGCCTTTATCCTGGCCGCCGACACGGTAGTCGCGGTCGGCCGCCGCATTCTGCCGAAGGCCAATCTGGTCGATGAAGCCTCGCAATGCCTGCGGCTGCTGTCGGGGCGCAATCATCGGGTCTACACGGCGATTTGTCTGGTGACGCCCAAAGAAGCGTTTCGCCAGCGCCTGATCGAGACGCGCGTTCGCTTCAAGCGGTTGAGCGAGGACGATATCCAGGCCTATATCGGCTCCGGCGAATGGCGCGGCAAGGCGGGCGGTTATGCCGTGCAGGGCATCGCCGGATCGTTCGTGGTCAAGATGGTTGGCTCCTACACCAACATCGTCGGCTTGCCGCTGTATGAATCGGTCACCCTGCTGGGCGGCGAAGGGTTCCCGGTTCGCTTTGGCTGGTTGAATGCCAGTTAAGCCGCCAGCCGGTCCCGGATCGGGCAAGGCTGCCGCAAAGCCGTGCCCGATCTGCGGCAAGGCGGCCACTGATGCCTCCCGGCCGTTCTGCTCGGAACGCTGCCGGGACGTCGACCTGAACCGCTGGCTGTCGAATTCCTACGCGATCCCCAGCCGCAACGACGAGGACGAGGACGTCGAATAGGGATTTTATTGTTTTTTCAATATGTTAGTTGTCATTTGAGAGGGCGGCCGTCGCCGCCCTTCGGGCTATGCCGGATACGCTTCCCCCTTCGAAATATCGCATGGCCGTGCCACGTGAAGCCGAAGGCGAAGCGTGGTGGACAGCGCTCCCCGGCCTGACTATAAACCGCCGCTCCCAAGCCCCCGTGGCTGGAAGTGCCCAGGTAGCTCAGTTGGTAGAGCATGCGACTGAAAATCGCAGTGTCGGTGGTTCGATCCCGCCCCTGGGCACCATTTCGTCTCTAGCCTGAGGCGCATCCCCTCATTGAGACACGTCAGCGTTTTGAAAATGAAAAGCGTCTGCTTGCGCGGCAGCGTTTTGAGTTTCGCAGCGTTGGATGCATTTTCAATCCGCCATGAAGGTGAAATGCATATCGCGTGCGCTTGATTTCCGACGTGACCCCCAGCGCAGCCGCCGCTGCTTGCGCCAGCGAGTGCCCGTTTCAAGAGCGCAAGATTTGACGCCGATCGCGTGTTGTCGTTGCGATCCGTTGACGTTGACAGGGAATCACACCACTCTTATAGACGCCTCCGACTAAAAACTAGGCAAGGAGCTCTGCGGAGCGATGAGCAAAGAAACTCAACGCTCGTCTGATCGTGATCGGTTAGATCGGGACGTTGCTGCAGCAGACGCGCTGGAAATTGCACGCCAGATGGCCCCGGGCCCTGAGCGTAACGAAGCGCTTAAGTTGGCAAGCTCACTTCGCTGCACTGCCGACGAGCGGGGAGTGGTCTTTGCCAAGCGCGGAAGGCCACGCAAGTAGACGCCGCCTGGTTTGCAGGCTCTCGACATGCAAACTCTCGACATGCAGGCTCTCGACATTATGTCGCAGGTCGCATTTTCAGGTCGCGTCTGTCTTCGGCAGATATTGATGCCCTTCGGCCGGCCAAGGCCAGAGGCTTTTGACGCAACCGCGAGATGACTTCTCCGGAGATGGCAGGGGGCACGCGCTTCTGCCCGCGCCGGCGGACTGTCGTGCCGGGCGATTGTGTAAGGTGCGGTGCAGCGGATTTCGTGGAACCCACTGACCGGCCACTAAATTTTATATTAGTTGCCGCGGTGCGACGCGGTCACCATCATCTCGGCGAAGTGCTGGCTCCGTGCGATCGCGGTGATGGGTTTAGCCCAGCTTGTCCGGCATCATCGATCCAAATTTGGTTCCAGGAAGGATCCGAAGTGACTGCCATCAAGGTATCCGGCCTGAGCTTGCGGGGGGCACTGGCTCCCTCGCCGCGATCGGTGAATCCTGTTAGCATGTGCGCGCGCTTGACAGGTTCGGCATCGTTCGGACGCTCGGCAGCCAATTCGTTCAGAACGGATATGCAGTGAGCATCTACCCCAGCGTAATGTCGCGGAATCAATGTCGCACCCTCCCGGCAGGGCGGTTTCGGACTGTGGAATTTGAGGTCATCGATGGGGTTGGCTGAATTCGCACTGAAGCGGCGGGCGGCGAATATCGCATCGATTATCCCGGTTGGCCTGATGGAGGTTGGCGCGGGGCAGCGCAGGCCCGTCGATATCCTTCCGGAAATCGATATTCCGGTCGATTTTTAGGAGGATAGCCGCGTGTGGATCGTTCTGACCGCGCTCCGGCGTCCCTATACGTTTGTCGTTTTTTCGCTGCTGATCGCCATCTTTGGCGTGCTCGCTTCGCTGCGGACTCCAACGGATATTTTTCCAAACATCAACGTGCCGGTCGTCAGCGTGGTGTGGACTTACACCGGGCTGTTGCCGAACGACATGTCGGGCCGCGTGATCTACTATTACGAGCGCACCCTGAGCGCCCAGGTCGGCGACATCGAGCACATCGAGTCGCAGTCGCTGAGCGGCTATGGCGTGGTCAAGATCTTCTTCCAGAAGGGGGTCAATATCCGCACGGCGCTGGCGCAGGTGACGGCGGCTTCCCAGACCGTGCTGAAGCTGCTGCCGCCAGGCATCACGCCGCCTTATGTGCTGAGCTACAACGCGGCGACCGTCCCGATCCTGCAGCTGGCGTTGTCGAGCCAGACGCTGCCCGAGATGAAGCTGTTCGATCTCGGACAGAACTTCATCCGGCCGCAGCTTGCCACCGTCCAGGGAGCGGCGGTGCCCTCGCCCTATGGCGGCCAGATCCTGCAGGTGCAGGTCGATCTCGATCAGCAGGCGATGCAGTCGCATGGCGTCTCGGCCGAGGACGTCGTCAACGCCGTCTCTGCGCAGAACCTCATTCTGCCGGCCGGCGACCAGAAGATCGGCAAGTTCGACTGGAACGTGTCGCTCAACGCCAGCCCCGTCATGCTCGACAAGATCAATGACCTGCCGGTGAAGAAAATCAACGGCACGGTCATCTTCGTGCATGACGTAGCCTTCGTCCATCAGGGCTCGCCGCCGCAGACCAACATGGTGCGGGTCAACGGCGCGCGCGCGGTGCTGATGACCATCCTCAAGGCCGGATCGGCATCGACGCTGAGTGTCATCGACGGGATCAAGTCGCTGCTGCCACGCGTCGAGGAGAGCCTGCCGACCGGGTTCGGCTTGCGCGCGGTGGGCGATCAGTCGGTCTTCGTCAAGGCCGCCATCTTCGGGGTCTTGCGCGAGGCCGTGCTGGCAGCCGCCCTGGTCGGCATCATGATTTTGCTGTTCCTCGGCAGCTGGCGCTCCACCATCATCATCATCATCTCGATTCCGCTATCGATCCTGTTCTCGATGATCGTGCTCGCGATGCTGGGCCAGACCATCAACGTCATGACGCTGGGAGGTCTCGCGCTTGCGGTCGGCATGCTGGTCGATGAAGGGACGGTCACGCTCGAGAATATCTTCTTTCACCTCGAGCAGGGCAAGGAGATCGAGCCGGCGATTCTGGACGGCGCGCAGCAGATCGTGGTGCCCGCCTTCGTGACGCTGCTCGTGCTCGACATTGTGTTCGCGCCGATGTTCCAGCTTGGCGGCGTCGCGGGATATCTGTTCCGGCCTCTCGCCGAAGCCGTCGTCTTTGCGCTGATCGGCTCATTCGTCCTGTCGCGTACGCTGGTACCCACGATGGCGCGCTACCTGCTCCATGCCATGCCCCATCATGGCGAGGAGCATGCGGTTGCCACTCCGCCTTCGCGCAATCCCTTCACGCGGCTGCAACAGGGCTTCGAGCGCGGGTTCACCTGGTTGCGCGGCCACTATCACCGGCTGCTGAAACAGGCGCTTTCACGCCCCAAGACCATCATCTTCGGCTTTCTCGCCATCGTGGTCCTGTCGTTCGGGCTGGCGCCGTATCTCGGCGAGAATTTCTTTCCGGCCGTCGATTCCGGTCAGATCCTGATGCATGTGCGCGCCCAGCCCGGCACCCGGATCGAGGAGACGGCGCGTCTCATGGAGCAGATCGAACAGACCGTTCGCGCGACCATTCCGCCTCACCAGCTCGACAACATCGTCGACAATATCGGCTTGCCCTATAGCGGCATCAACATGGCCTACCAGAACACCGGGACGATCGGCCCCGAGGACGGCGACGCGTTGATCAGCCTCAAGGAAGATCACGATCCCACCGCCGGCTACGTCAAGGCGCTGCGAACCGTTCTGCCGCAGAAGTTTCCGGGCACGATCTTCTCCTTCCTGCCCGCCGACATCGTGTCGCAGATCCTCAATTTCGGTCTGCCGGCGCCGATCGATGTCCAGGTCATCGGCAACAACCTGAAGGCCAATTACGCCTATGCCTCCGATCTGCTCAAGCGCATCCGCCAGGTGCCCGGCATCGCGGATCTGCGCATCCAGCAGGTCTTCAACTACCCGCAGATCAACGTCGATGTCGACCGGACGCTGGCCGGCGAGGTCGGGCTGACCCAGCGCGACGTCGCCAACAGCCTGCTCGTCACGCTCTCGGGCAGCGGCCAGGTGCAGCCCAATTTCTGGCTCAATACCGAAAACGGCGTGTCCTATCCGATCGTCGCCCAGATGCCGCAATACCGGGTCAACAGCATCTCGGACCTGTCCAATATTCCGATCACATCGCAGAAGTCCAAGTCCCAGCAATTTCTGGGCGGGCTTGCGCGCATCTCCCAGGGGCCGAGCCCCGGCGTCGTTTCGCATTACAACGTGCAGCCGGTGATCGACATCTTCGGCGACACCCAGGAGCGCGACCTCGGCGCCATCTCCGCCGATATTTCGAAGATCCTGAGCGAGACCAAGAAGGATCTGCCGCGCGGCTCCTATGTGGCGGTGCGCGGCCAGGTTCAGACCATGAAGAACGCCTACAGCCAGCTTTACTGGGGCCTGGCCGGCGCCGTCGTGCTGATCTATCTGGTGATCGTCGTCAACTTCCAGTCCTGGCTTGACCCGTTCATCATCATCACGGCGCTGCCCGGCGCGCTGGCCGGCATCATCTGGATGCTGTTCACGACCGGCACCACGCTGTCGGTGCCGGCGCTGACCGGCGCCATCATGTGTATGGGCATCGCTACCGCCAACAGTATCCTGCTGATCAGCTTTGCCCGCGAGGGCCTCGAGAACGGCCTTGACGCGGCGAGCGCCGCTTTGGAGGCCGGATTCACCCGCTTCCGCCCGGTGCTGATGACGGCGCTTGCGATGATCATCGGCATGGTGCCGATGGCGCTGGCCATGGGCGAGGGCGGCGAGCAGAATGCCCCGCTCGGCCGCGCCGTGATCGGTGGTCTTACCGTTGCGACCGTCGCAACCCTTTTCTTCGTTCCAACCGTTTTCAGCGTGCTACACCGCCACCTTGCCAGGCCGAGGCAAATCCAATGAAACGTCTTGCCGTTGCGGTGCATCGAATCGATCCGTCGAGAGTTATTGAGAAGGGCTGCGTCACCATGATAGCGGCTCGAATTCGGGCTCCAGGTCTGCCGGACGCCGGCAGCCGGGTGTCTTCAGGAGGATAGCGGCGTGTGGATCGTCCAGATTGCGCTCAGGCGCCCCTATTCATTCGTCGTGCTGTCGCTGCTCATCGCGCTGTTCGGCATACGCGCGGCGCTGTTCACGCCGACCGACATCTTTCCGAATATCAATATTCCCGTGATCAGTGTGGTCTGGACCTATAACGGTCTGCTGCCGAACGACATGTCGGGCCGCGTGATCTATTATTACGAGCGCACCCTGAGCGCCCAGGTCGGCGACATCGAGCACATCGAGTCGCAGTCGCTGAGCGGTTATGGCGTGGTCAAGATCTTCTTCCAGAAGGAAGTCGATATTGCCGCCGCCATGGCGCAGGTGACGGCGGCTTCGCAGACCGTGCTGAAGCTGCTGCCGCCCGGCATCACGCCGCCTTATGTCCTGAGCTACAACGCCTCGAGCGTGCCGATCCTGCAGCTGGCGCTGTCGAGCCGGTCGCTGCCCCAGATGAAGCTGTTCGATCTCGGACAGAACTTCATCCGGCCGCAGCTTGCCACCGTCCAGGGGGCGGCGGTGCCCTCGCCCTATGGCGGCAAGATTCTGCAGGTGCAGGTCGATCTCGATCAGCAGGCGATGCAGTCGCACGGCGTCTCGGCCGAGGACATCGTCAACGCCGTCTCTGCGCAGAACCTCATTCTGCCGGCCGGCGACCAGAAGATCGGCAAGTTCGACTGGAACGTGTCCCTCAACGCCAGCCCCACCTTGCTCGACAAGATCAACGAGCTGCCGGTGAAGAAAATCGAGGACTCCGTCATCTACGTGCATGACGTTGCCCACGTCCATCAGGGCTCGCCGCCGCAGACCAATGTGGTGCGGGTCAACGGCGCGCGCGCGGTGCTGATGACCATCCTCAAGACGGGATCGTCGTCGACGCTCGACATCATCGACGGCATCAAGTCGTTGTTGCCGCGGGTCCAGGAAAGTCTGCCCTCGAGCCTCAACCTGAAAGCGGTGGGCGATCAGTCGGTCTTCGTCAAGGCTGCGGTGTTCGGCGTGATTCGCGAAGCCGTGCTGGCAGCCGCGCTGGTCGGCGTGATGATCCTGATGTTCCTCGGCAGCTGGCGCTCGACGGTCATCATTCTCACTGAAATTCCGCTTGCCGTTCTGTTCGCGTTGACCGCGTTGTCCATTCTCGGCGAGACCATCAACGTCATGACCCTCGGCGGCCTTGCGCTGGCGGTCGGCATCCTGGTCGATGACGGAACGGTCACAATTGAGAACATCAACTATCACCTCGAGCAGGGCAAGGAAATCGAGCCTGCGATCCTTGACGGCGCGCAGCAGATCGTCGTGCCTGCCTTCGTGACCCTGCTCTGCCTGTGCATCGTGTTCGTGCCGATGTTCCAGCTCGGCGGCGTCGCGGGATATCTGTTCCGGCCTCTCGCCGAAGCCGTCGTCTTTGCGCTGATCGGCTCGTTCATCCTGTCGCGTACGCTGGTTCCGACCATGGCCAACTATCTCATGCGGGGCCACCACGAGGGCCATGCCGGGCATGGGCACGGCGCGCCGGCCACGCGGTCGCGCAATCCGATCTTGCGGTTTCAGCAAGGGTTCGAGGTGCGGTTCGAGCGCTTCCGCGAGCGGTACCGCGCGCTGCTGACGATGGCGCTGGACCATCCAAAGACCTTCATGGCGGGATTTCTCCTCTGCGTCGTGGTATCGTTCGGGCTGGCGCCGTTTCTCGGCTCGAACTTCTTTCCCTCCGTCGATTCCGGTCAGATCCTGATGCATGTGCGCGCCCAGCCCGGCACGCGGATCGAGGAGACGGCCCGTCTCATGGAGCGGGTCGAACAGACCGTTCGCGCGACCATTCCGCCTCACCAGCTCGACAACATCGTCGACAATATCGGCCTGCCGTTCAGCGGCATCAACATGGCCTACCAGAACACCGGGACGATCGGTCCCGAGGACGGCGACGCGTTGATCAGCCTCAAGGAAGATCACGATCCCACCGCCGGCTACGTCAAGGCGCTGCGAACCGTTCTGCCGCAGAAGTTTCCGGGCACGATCTTCTCCTTCCTGCCCGCCGACATCGTGTCGCAGATCCTCAATTTCGGTCTGCCGGCGCCGATCGATGTCCAGGTCATCGGCAGCAAACTCAAGGAGAATTACGCCTATGCCTCCGATCTGCTCAAGCGCATCCGCCAGGTGCCCGGCATCGCGGATCTGCGCATTCAGCAGGTCTTCAACTACCCGCAGATCAACGTCGAAGTCGACCGGACGCTGGCCGCCGAGGTCGGGCTGACCCAGCGCGACGTCGCCAACAGCCTGCTCGTCACGCTCTCGGGCAGCGGCCAGGTGAAGCCCAATTTCTGGCTCAATACCGAAAACGGCGTGTCCTATCCGATCGTCGCCCAGATGCCGCAATACCGGATCAACAGCATCTCGGACCTGTCCAATATCCCGATCACGTCTCAAGATAACGGGGCGCCGCGATATCTGGGCGGGCTCGCGCAGATCACCCAGGGGCCGAGCCCGGGCGTGGTCTCCCATTACAACGTGCAGCCGGTGATCGACATTTTCGGCGACACCCAGGGGCGCGACCTCGGCGCCATCTCGACCGATATTTCGAAGATCCTGAGCGAGACCAAGAAGGATCTGCCGCGCGGCTCCTACGTGGTGGTGCGCGGCCAGGTTCAGACCATGAATAGCGCCTACAGCCAGCTTTATTTTGGCCTCGCGGGTGCGATCGTGCTGATCTATCTGGTGATCGTCGTCAACTTCCAGTCCTGGCTCGACCCGTTCATCATCATCACGGCGCTGCCCGGCGCGCTGGCCGGCATCGTCTGGATGCTGTTCACCACCGGCACCACGCTGTCGGTGCCGGCGCTGACCGGCGCCATCATGTGTATGGGCATCGCCACCGCCAACAGTATTCTGCTCGTCAGCTTCGCCCGCGAGGGCCTCGAGAACGGCCTCGATGCCACGACCGCGGCGCTGGAGGCCGGATTCACCCGCTTCCGCCCGGTGCTGATGACGGCGCTAGCGATGATCATCGGCATGGTGCCGATGGCGCTGGCCATGGGCGAGGGCGGCGAGCAGAATGCCCCGCTCGGCCGCGCCGTGATCGGCGGCCTTGCGATCGCGACCATCGCCACACTTTTCTTCGTTCCGACCGTCTTCAGTGTCCTTCACCGCAATCGTGGCGGTAACACACCGGCGATCGCCGGTGTGCAAACCGACGGGCCAAGCCTGTGATCTGGGAGAACTGCCTTGCTTGACACCCATCCGCACGACCGCCAGCAGTCGTTGGAAACACGCGATATGCGACCCAAACCGCCGCCGCGGTCGAGCAGGACACGTTTGGTGACGGCGATTGCCGTGCTGGTCGCCCTCGGCATCGCCATTGCCGGCATCCTGGTGCGCCGGCACCAGGAAAGCGAGGTGACGAAATGGACGACGGAGCAGGCCGTGCCCGTCGTCGCCACGACCACGCCGAAGCAGGGCGTGTCGGGGCAGCAGATCGTCCTGCCCGGCGACATCGAGGCCTGGTACGAGGCGCCGATCTATGCGCGGGTCAGCGGCTATCTGAAGGCCTGGTATTTCGATTTCGGCGCGCACGTCCAGAAGGGCCAGCTGCTTGCGGAAATCGACGCGCCCGATCTCGACGCCCAGCTCGCCGCCGCAAAGGCCAAGCTCGTATCCGCGCAGGCTCAGGTCAATGTCAGGGACGCGGAGCGCAAATTTGCGGACACGACCTATACGCGCTGGCGCGACTCACCCAAAGGCGTCGTCTCCGAGCAGGAGACGGACGCGAAGAAGGCGGAATATGGCAGTGCCGACGCGCGCTATAAAGCCGCCATGGCAGATGCCAATGTCAACCAGAGCCAGGTCGATCAGCTCACCGCGCTGGAGGCCTTCAAGCGGATCGTTGCTCCGTTCGACGGTATCGTCACCGCGCGCAACACCGACGTCGGGGCGCTGATCAACGCCGGCAGCGGCGTGGGCGGCGGGACCGGGCCCCAGCTCTTCAAGGTTGCCGACGTGCACGAGATGCGGGTGTTCGTGCAGGTGCCGCAGGAAATGTCGGCCGGCATGCACGCCGGTCTGACGGCTGAACTGGTGCTGCCGCAATATCCGGACAAGACGTTCAAGGCGGTTGTATCCACCACTTCCGAAGCGATCAACAAGACCTCGCGGACGTTGCTGGTCGAACTCCACGCCGACAACACCGACAATCTGCTGCAGCCGGGGACGTTTTCCCAGGTGCGGTTCAACCTGGCCGACAATCCCGGCGCGCTGCGCATTCCAACCAGCGCGCTGATCTTTCGCGAGAATGGCGCGCAGCTCGCAATTCTTGGCCCCGGCAACAAGGTTGAATTGAAGTCGGTGAAGCTCGGCCGGAATCTTGGTACCGAGTTCGAAATTCTGCAGGGCCTTGCCATGTCCGACACAGTTATCAACAGCCCGCCGGATTCACTGTCGCCCGGGGAGGTCGTCAAGGTCGCGAAGGATACTCCGCCGCACCCGGACCATGAGGCCGAAGCAAAATAGGCAAGGTACCGCTTTCGATATCGATGCGAGGTGTCTTTCTGTCGCAGCGTTGGAAAACCCTGAAAACGGCTTGCGCGCAGGCAAGCCCCGGTAGGGGACGGCTGCCGAAGAAAAAATCGAGAGGGTCAGCGGTGCCGGTGTCTCGCAACCCCCTGACGAGGCGCTAAATTTTATATTAGTTGCCGGGTCTGGGGGGTATCACCATCATCCGGCCGAGATGCTCCCGCTGCCCAGCGGGGAAGGGGTGTTGTTTCTTTGTGTCCTGCGACGCCAGCAGGCGTTCGGGGGACCAGAAACTGTCAATAGAAACCAAGTTCACATGAAGCTTTTGCGGCGTCTCCGTCCGGGCGCTCTCGGTCAATGGCGTGGCCGTCGACCGAACCACGGCGCGGTGGACATCGGCGTCGCCGCCGGCGAAATCCCTTCTCCGCAAACAGCGAAGTCTGCTAGTCTTTTCAGATACTTTTCTGGTCGAACCGTAACATGAACTGCACGCGCAATCACTACCGACACCTCAAATGCCAATGACCGGAACCGAATGCGTCGCACCCTTCGAAGGTTGTCTCCGATTATCTGGAACAGGTGCATGAGAGTACGAAGTCTCGCGTGTTCGGTTGTGTTTGCCGGTGCGTTGGCTGGCTGTTCCGTCGGCCCGGAATATTTCACGCCGGACGCCGCCCTTCCCGCCACCTTCCTGGCAACGCCGGCGGGCAAGGAGCCGCCGGCCGGCGGCGCGAGCCCCGATCTGTGGCAGTGGTGGCGGACGTTGCGGGACCCGCAATTGAACGACCTGATCGACCGCGCGATACAGAACAATCTCGATCTCAAGATTGCGCTGGACCGTCTGCAGCAGGCGAGGCTGCAGCTCGTCGTGATCGGCGGCCAGGCATTGCCGCAGGTCAATGGCGGGATCGGGGGCGGCGCCGGCACCGGACAGGATGAAACCAAGGGCAGAGCCCCGCAAGCGTTGACGTCCGGCAACAACCGAACCGATCTCAACAGCGTCAACTGGATCGGCGGTCTCGACGCCGAATGGGAGGTCGATATTTTCGGCAAGATCGCGCGCCGCTTCGAAGCGCAGGTCTATACCGCCGAGGCGCTCAAGGAGGCGCGCGACTGGGTCTATGTCGTGATCGCCGCCGATGTCGCCCGTCTGTATTTCGATCTGCGGGCCCGCCAGGAGCGCCTTCAGATTCTTTATCGCGACATCGAGGCCGCGCGTAAGGTGCTCGATCTGGCGCAGACCCGCCTGGATCGCGGCCTGACCAACGAACTTGATGTGCTGCTCGCGAAGCGTCAGGTCGAGACGCTGCAGGCAGACGTCGAGCCTCTCAAGGCCCTGATCGCGGCCAACGGCTACGCGATCGCCGTTCTGGTGGGAGAATATCCGGAAGCGCTGGCCCGCGACCTGCGCCGCCCCGGCGCAATTCCGCGGCTGCCGGCCCGGGCGCCGGTCGGGCTTCCCGTCGACCTGCTGCGCCGGCGCCCCGACATCCGCGAAGCCGAGCGCTTCCTTGCGGCTGCTGTCGCCGATATCGGCGCCAGGACCGCGGACCTGTTCCCGAGCCTGTTGCTTACGGCTGGCGCCGGCGCGCAGGCTGGCCAGCGATCGGGCTCGGCGATTCCCATCACCTGGATCGGGTCGGTGGGACCGTCGCTCGGTGCCCCGATCCTCGACTTCGGCGCACTCGATGCCAAAATCGAGATTGCCGATTACCGGGCGCACGAGCTTGCGGCGGTCTATAAGCAAACCATTCTTACCGCGGTGCAGCAGGTTGACGAAGCCAACGCCGCCTATCGCGGTTTCCGGCAGAGCGTGCACAGCCTCGATATTGCGCTCGATGCGGCGCGTCAGGCGACCAAGGTGGCGACCGAGCGCTACGACCGGGGTCTGACCGACTTCCTCAATGTTCTGGATGCAGAACGGCAGCAATTCGCTCTTGAGCAGCAGCGCGCCGAGGTCATCCGGCTGGAAGGCGACAGCTTTGTGGCGCTCTATAAGGCGCTTGGCGGTGGCTGGCCGCCGGACGAAATCATTCCGCCGGTCAGGCATCCTGACCCGGCGGTGGTTGCCGCCGTCAAACGCCTGGTACAGGATCCGCCGCATCCGCCGCCACCTCCGCCACCTCCGGGGCTTACGCCCTGATGCGAGGAAGGGAGCAAGTCGTTGACCAAGACGACCTCGACCCGTGCCCAGACCATCATTCTCGTCGAGGACGAGAAGGAACTGGCTAACGAGATCAAAGGCGAACTGGAATCGCTGGGCTATCTCGTGCGTACGGCCTCCATCGCCGAGGCCGCGGATGCCGCGCGGGTCGGCGATGCCGCATTGATGATCATGGACCGGATTGTCTTCGGCGAAGACAGCCTGAAGACCCTGGCGGCTCTGCGCAAGGAGGGCATCAAAGTCCCCATTCTGGTGATCTCGGCGCTGGCTTCGATCGACGAGAAGGTCCACGGCCTGAAGGCGGGCGGGGACGATTATCTGACGAAACCTTTCGCGATGGTGGAGCTTGTCGCGCGGGTCGAAGCGCTGCTGCGCCGTCTCGACGACGTGCGCACCACGAAGCTGCGTGTCGGCGACCTCGAAATGGACCTGATCGAGCAGACGGTGCATCGCGGCGACGTCAAAATCGATCTGCTGCCGCGCGAGTTCAAGCTTCTGGAATACTTCCTGCGCCATCCCGGCCAGGTGATCACGCGGGCGATGCTGCTCGAGGAAGTGTGGCAATATCACTTTTCGCTGGAGACCAATGTCGTCGATGTCCACATCAGCAACCTGCGAAAGAAGATCGACGTGCGGGGTGCCTCCTCGCTGATCGTGAATATTCGCGGAGCAGGCTTCATGCTTAGCGCCAATGCTTGAGTTCTTCCGCTCATCGGCGGTGCGCGTCGCCCTCGCGTTTGTGCTTGCGATGATCGTGGCGACCACGGCGGTCTTTGGCCTGGTGTACCTGCAAATCAGGGACGCGGATGAAAAGAGAAATCGCCTCATTCTCGAAGACGAAGCCGCCAAGAGCGTCAATCACTCCGTCGACGAATTGAGAACCGCGTTCGAAGTCCGTCTGACCCACGACCTGCGGCGGCTGGACTATACGGCGCTCTTCGGCGAAGACCACAAGGTCCTGTTCGGAAATATCAACGAGCTGCCGTCGATTCCGCTGGACGGAAGGTCTCACTTCGTCGTCGCGTCGCCCGTGCCCGGCGGCGACAATCGCCAGGAGCCGGCGATCTTCGTGGCGCGCACCCGGCCGGACGGCAGCATCATGTTGTTGGGCCGAAGCCTGCTCGAGACCCTTGCCTTTCGCCAGATCGTGCAGAACGCTCTCTCCGCCGCGCTCGCGCCAATGCTGTTGCTGGCGCTGGCGATCGGCTCGTTCTTCGCGCGGCGCGCGTCGCGCCGTCTCACAACCATCCACGATACGATCGCGCGAATCATGAAGGGCGACACGCATCTGCGTTTGCCGGTTCGCTCGCGGCACGACACGATCGACAAGATCTCCGAAGACGTCAACCTGATGCTTGACGAAATCATGCGCCTGTTGGTGCAGATCAAGGGCGTCAGCGACAACATCGCTCACGACCTGCGCAGCCCTCTCGCCGTTGTGCATGCGCAGCTCGAGCGCGGCCTGGAAAGTTCTGATGACGAGCAGTTGCGCGGCGTGGTCAGGCAGGCCCTCACCCATATCGACAAGGCGATGCTGACGGTCGCGGCGCTGCTGCGCCTCGCCGAGGTCGAATACGGTCCGAAATCGAGCAAATTCAGATTGATCGACCTGTCGGCGATCTGCACCGATCTGTTCGAATTTTTCGAGCCGCTGGCCACGTCGAAATCGATCAAGATGACGCTGGAGACCAAGTCGCCGGTACAGATTCTCGGCGATGGCGATCTGATGCGCGAGGCGGTGTCGAACCTGATCGGCAATGCGATCAAGTTCACCCCCGAGAACGGCACCGTGAGCGTGTCGGTGACCCAGGAAGAGGGCCGTCCGGTCGTCCGCGTGCGCGACAATGGAATCGGCGTCGAGCCGGGGGAACAGGACAAGATATTCCAGCGGTTCTACCGGACCGCGAGTGGTCATCGCGTTCCCGGCAGCGGCCTTGGCCTGAGCATTGCCGCGGCGATCGCCAATCTTCACGACTTCGACCTGCGTTTTTTCGACAACGAACCGGGCGCGGTGTTCGAGTTGGTCGGACGCAGGAAGTAGCCGCCGGCCGGGCATCGTGCCGGGGCAAAATCGCCGCACAGCGATGACCGCGTTGCCGCGAAGCAGGCTTTGCGCGGCAATGATGAAGCCGGCCCCGGCTTGAGCTGTCCGGGCGCCCGAACTGGCCGGAAAACCGGATTTCCCCGCGGACAAGCCCGGAGCCGCCGCCCCGGAAAGAATTTGTTAACCATGAATAGGGGAAGGTCGGGGCGGCCTCTCCCGCAACCCCTTGCGAATCAGGGCGAAATAAATGCCGGCAACCACGTTCGCTAGCTCTCTCCCCAACACCGATGCCGGCCCGCTCGCGGAGCGACAACTGCGCCTCGGGATGGAACATTACGGCGCCGGCAGAATCGAAGAAGCTATTGTCGCGTTTCAGCTCGGTCTTGCCGCGGTCGCCAATGAACCGCCGGGCGGTGTATCCGTCGAGACAATTTCAGAACTGCATTCAAGGCTGGGCAATGCGTGCTTTCTCCGTGGCGATCTCGAACCGGCCGGCGAGAACTACAAGGCGGCATTGAGGCTGGCGCCGCATTTGACGGACTGCTGGTGCAATTTGGGGAACGTGCAGCTCAGGACCGGGAAACCCCAGGACGCCATTGCGCTTTATCTTCAGGCCCTGAAGCTGAACCCGCGCCATTGGCCGGCGCGCACCAACCTGGTTCAGGCCGTGATGGCCACGCAGCAATACATCGTGGCCAAGGCGTTGCTGCTGGAATTGATCGAGGAACGCCCGCAAGAGAGCCAGCTCCGCCATCAGCTTGGCAAGGTCTACTTTGAGCTGAATGAATTGGAGCCGGCGATCGAAAGTTTTCAGGCTGCCGTCGCCCTCGACCCGCGTGACGCCGAAAGCATCAACTGGATCGGCGGCATCAAGCAGACGATAGGCGATGACGAAGGCGCCCAGGCCGCCTACGCGGCGGCCGCAAGAATAAATCCCCTGATCAGAAGGCCCGCTGCAAAATCTCCGCCCGAATTTCGGGTGCTGGCCTTGTATGCGCCGTTCGGCGGCAACACGCCGACCGAATATCTCTTCAAGGACGCGGTTCACGATACCGATACGCTGGCGCTCTTCGCTGCCCGCGAATATGACGCCGAACTGTTCAGCCAGAACATACAGCTGGTCGTCAATCTGATTTCCGACGCTGACCAGACCGAAGCCTTGCTGCCGCTGGCTGCCGATCTGGTCGACCGGCTCGGCAAGCCAACCGTCAACGATCCGCGCAAGATCGCGAGGACGACCCGGGACGCTGTTGCTGGTCTGCTGCAGGGAATACCTCGCTGCCGCATCCCGAAAGCCCTGCGTCACAAGGCAGGGGCCGACGCTTCGCCGGCGGCGCTGCGGGCGGCGTTTTCGTTTTCGTCACCGGTGCTGGCGCGGCCGGTCGGGACCCATGGCGGCGATGATTTCGAAAAATTCGAAGACCCCGAAGCGTTGTCGGCCTTTCTGTCGCAACGCTCCGGTCACGATCATTATCTGATCGAGTACATCGATTATCTTTCCGGCGATGGTCAGTTCCGGAAGTACCGGTTCATTTTCGTCGACGATCAGATCCTGCCGTATCACCTCTGCATCGGGAGCGACTGGAAGCTTCATCACGTCAACACCGACATGGCCAATCAACCGTGGATGCAGCAGGAGGAAGAGGCTTTTCTGAACGATCCCGGCGCGGTCTTCAATCCCGGACATTATCAGGCGCTGCAAACCATCCGGGAGCGCGTCGGCCTTGAATATTTCGGCATCGATTGCGGACTGGACGCTTCCGGAAATCTCGTCGTGTTCGAGGTAAACGCCTCGATGCTGGTCCATGATCGCAACGAAGGATTCCTCTACAAAACGCCAGCCGTTCAGCGGATCAAGCTGGCGTTCGATGCGATGTTGCGAAAGCTCGCGACCGGGAACGCGTCAAACCCAGCCGTTTCCAGCTAACCCCTCCCGGGAGCAATTGAAGCTACGGTCAATTCCTGCGCCTGTAGCATCGCCTTCAGCGTGCTTTCGCTGAGCCGCCCTCCGACATGCTGCGGCTTGCTTTCGGATCCCTCGATGGCGGGGAAATTCTGCGGCGGGGGTTTGCTGAAGGCCGCCGTCGATCGGCCGGCCGCGGTGGCCTCACTGGTCTCGCCTGCCTCATCCAAATCGTCGAAGGTGCCGACGCCGCCGACCTGGATGCGACGCTTTCGATTTTCGATCTGCTTCGGCTTCGGCTGCGGAACGTAGGCGAGCGGCGGCAGAATATGATGTCGTGACATGATTCACTCCCATGGCCCTGAACTCACGCAACGGCACAAAGGCAAATCCTTGGAGAGAGGAGTTGCAAGCCGCGGGCCACGAAATTTCCCTTGAAAATCAATTGGCAACTCGAATCTTCGACGGCGGCATCGGCAAGGTTTGCCGGCCGGAATGATCCTGATGCCGAAGCGCCCGCCTTGGGCGCCGTTTTGAGGGGCCGTGCGTTGATGGCGGGCAATCCCATGGAAGCGGGACCGCCCGACGTTTTCTAGAGCGAGATGACGTTTCGTTGAATTGTCATCTCGCTCTATCTTTTTGTTGGAGCATGATCTTTTCGGAAAACCGGTACCCACTTTTCCGGATCATGCTCTAGGCCGAGGTGCGCGGCTTGCGTCCCTCGATCGGATAGGCAGGGTCGTTGTAGCCCGGTGTCGAGGGGTGGCCGCTGGTGACCAGCCGATCGATCAGGGCCTCGTCCTCGGCGGTGAAGCGATAGTCGAGCGCGCGGACGTAATCGTCCCATTGCTCCTCGGTGCGCGGGCCGGCGATGACGCCTGAGACGAACGCGCTGTTGAGAACCCATGCCACCGCGAACTGGCCGGCGGTAATGCCGCGCGCCTCGGCGTGCCGGCGAATCTCCTGCGCCAGCCTCAGCAATTCCGGACGCCATTCGGTCTGCATCATGCGGGTGTCGTTGCGGCCTGCGCGCGTTTCCTTGTCCGGCGGGGCATCGGGGCGGTATTTGCCGGTCAGCACGCCGCGCGCGAGCGGGCTATAGGGCACGATGCCAAGGCCGTAGTAGCCGCAGGCCGGGAAGTGCTCGACCTCGGGCATGCGGTTCATCGCATTGTAGTAGGGCTGGCTGACGATCGGGCGGTCGATGCCGAGGTCATCGCAGATGTTGCAGATTTCAGCGACCCGCCACGCCCGGTAGTTGGAGACGCCGAAATAGCGCACCTTGCCCTGTCGGATCAGTTCGCCCATCGCGCGCACGGTCTCCGCCAGCGGCGTCGAATGGTCTTCCCGGTGCAGATAATAGATGTCGATGTAGTCGGTACCGAGGCGCTTCAGGCTTTCGTCGGCGGCCTGCAACACCCAGCGTCGCGACAGGCCGCCGCGATTGGGGTCTTCCCCCATGGCGTTGGCGAGCTTGGTCGCCAGTACCCAGTTCGGCCTGTTGTTGGAGATGGCGCGGCCGACCACGGCTTCCGAATTGCCGTTCGAGTACGCGTCGGCGGTATCGATGAAGTTGACGCCGGCCTCGCGCGCCCTGGCGACGATCCGCGTCGATGTCGCCTCGTCGGTCGGGCCGCCGAACATCATGGTGCCGAGGCAGATCGGCGAGATTTTCAGGCCGCTGCGGCCGAGGGGACGGTATTGCATGGGCTGGTCTTTCAATTGGGTTGTCATTCCGGGTTCGATGCTGCGCGTCGCCCCGGAATGACATGTCCTCTGCAGCCTCGCTGCTCACAATCGCGGGAAGCGCTACGTATTGTCTTTCAGGATCTTGAAAACGCCGCTGGCCGTGGCCACGCAACGGTTGCCGGCGGTCAGCTCGGTCGTCGTGAAGATCAGGCTGCGGGTCGCGCGGACCACCCGCGGCTTCGATATCAGAATCTCGCCGATCTTGGCGCTGTCGACAAAGTGGGTGTCCATCTGGACCGTCGCGAGCGTCGGCCGGCCGGATACAAATCGCGCCGTCATGCCCGAAGTTCGGTCCGCAAACGTCATCAACAGCCCTCCCTGCACCAGGCCGCGGCGGTTATGGTGCTTGTCCTGGGCGACAACCGCATATTCATACACGTCGTCGACGACGCGCTGCCATAGCGGCCCGACAAGACTGATGAACCCGCTGGTCTCGACGATGGTCCAGCCGGAGGTCTTGAGTTTCTCCGCGGCCCTGTCGGTCGTCATCTGAGGTCTTTCCAATCCCGGCGGTGTCCAGATTTGCGGCCATTTCATCAATCGTCGCGGTGTTGTAGTCAAGCGCAATGGCAAGGCCGTTCGATGAATCCACCCGCCGGATTATTGCAGAGCGCTGCGCGGCG
The DNA here is from genome assembly GCA_963742085.1 of uncultured Alphaproteobacteria bacterium. GTDB lineage: Bacteria > Pseudomonadota > Alphaproteobacteria > Rhizobiales > Xanthobacteraceae > Bradyrhizobium. Next base: position 480,841 of record CAVUKM010000017.1, read on the forward strand.
TTTGCACGGCTGCCCGCGGCCGAACCGGCGCCGGCGCTGAAACGGGCCGCGGTCGCCATCGCCCTCGTCGAGGCCGATGATACCCCGGGCCGGACGGCGCTGCTGTTGACCCTGCGGGCGGCCGGCCTGCGCGCCCACCGCGGCCAGTGGGCGCTGCCCGGCGGGCGCTGCGACGAGGGCGAGACGCCGATCGAGGCAGGCTTGCGCGAACTGCACGAGGAACTTGGCCTTCGGCTCGGGGCCGATGACGTCCTCGGTCTGCTCGACGACTATCCGACCCGGTCCGGATATTTGATCACGCCGGTCGTGCTGTGGGCGGCCGCGAGCCCAGCCATCTCGCCCAACCCGGCGGAGGTAGCCTCCGTGCATCGGATTGCGCTCGACGACATCGAACGGCCGGAGGCGTTCGACTTCGTCGCGATCGCCGAAAGCGCGCGAAGCGTCATCCGGCTTCGTCACGCCGGTCAGTTCATCCACGCGCCGACGGCGGCGCTGATCTACCAGTTCCGCGAAGTGCTCGCCGGCCGCGATACCCGTGTGGCCGAGCTGGAGCAGCCGGTTTTCGCCTGGAAATAGCTGCCAGACTTCGCCTTGCGGACGTCTGGTCTTTCGACGACGATGCCGCCAGACAGGAACGACGGGCTTTCGGGAGATTTTCCAGGTGCGCAACTGCTACGCGTCGTTCTGCATTCTTGCTCTCGTATCCAGCGTTTGCGGCGGCCTCGATCGCGCACGGGCGCAATCCTATCCGGGCCGGACCATCACCATGGTGATTCCGTTCCCGCCGGGCGGCAGCACCTCGATCGTCGGACGCGTGATCGCCGACAAGATGAGCCAGCTGCTTGGCCAGAGCATCGTCGTCGATAACCGCGGCGGGGCCGGCGGTACCGTCGGCACCAAGGCCGTGGCGAAGAGCGACCCGGATGGCTATACGCTGCTGCTCGGCTACACCGGCACGCTTGCCATCGGGCCGTCGCTCTACAAGAACGCCGGCTATGATCCGCGCAAGGATTTTGCGCCGATCGGCATGATCGGCAACGCGCCGAATTCGCTGGTGGTGCACCCGTCGTTTCCCGTCAGGACCATCGCCGAACTAGTCGCCTATGCGAAAGCCAATCCCGGCAAGGTCAATTTCGGCTCCGCCGGCGTCGGCACGGTCAGCCATATCACCGGCGAATATTTTGCCCGCGCCGCCGGCATCAAGCTCGTGCATATTCCCTACAAGGGCACCGGCCCGGCGCTGAGCGATCTGCTGGGCGGGCATATCCCGATGGCCTTTGCGCCAATTCCGGCGACCCATGCCAACGTCTCGGCCGGCCTGTTGCGCGCGCTGGCGGTAACCGGCACCAGGCGCAGCGCCTTGCTCCCGGACGTGCCGACGATCTCGGAAGCCGGCCTGTCCGGATTCGATGCGTCGCTGTATTACGGGCTGGTGGCGCCGGCCGGCACGCCGCGCCCGGTGATCGACAGGCTCAACAGCGAACTGCGCGCGGCGCTGGCCTCCGATGAGGTGAAGCAGCAGCTCGGGCTTGACGGCACCGAGATCACGCCCGGCACGCCGGAAGCCTATGCCGATTTCATCGACAAGGACGAGAGGAAATGGTCGGAACTCGTCAAGGCCAGCGGCGTCGAGCCGGAGTGAGCGGAACCCGGCGTGGCTGCTTTCGGGGCTGACTTGCGCGACACGCTTGCTACAACGAAGCCATGTTCCGTCACGCGATTCGTTCCCACCCTGGATATCTTGCGCTTGCGCTGCTGCTGAGCGCGCTGCCGGCGCGGGCGATGGATGCGAATGTGCTCCCCTCGGCAGGCGCCGATGCGATGGCACAGGCGGCCTCGCCGCAGGCGATCGCGGAATATCGCCTCAAGCTGCGGGCATACCAGGAGGCGCGCGCGGCGTTCGAGGAGGAGGCCAGCGCCTATTGGAGCTCGATTGCCGAGAAGCGGCGGGGCCGCAACGCCAAGCGGCGCGAACATCTGGCGATCGGTCTCGACGACTATGTGCTGACGCAGCCGCCCGTTTATGCCGGTCCGAAGCGGCCGGTAAATCCGGAGCCGGAGGCTGAGCCGGAAACGAAGCCGCGCGAGCGCAAGGCCATTCCCGTCGTCGCCGATCTCCTGCAGGCGGCCAGCGAGCATTTTCAATGGACGCCGCAGAAGCCCGCAAGCGAGGTCGAATTCAAGCGCGCCTATGCGCGCGTGGCGTCGGCCGCGGGGCTGACGCGCGAGCAGGCGGTGCGGGTTTATTCGTTCGAGACCGGCGGCAACGGCAATTACGACATGCAGTCCGGCCTGCGCAGCGGCCGCGCGATCTCGACCGCGATCGGCTACAACCAGTTGCTCACCACCAACAGCATCGAACTGATCGCCGAGCAGGGCCAGGAATTCGTTCGCGACCTGACGCAAAGGGCCGCCCAATTGTCGGGAGCGACGCGCAAGGCGATGGACCACAAGATCGCGGTGCTGAAGAAAATGGTGGCGTATGCGCGTTCGGTGCCCGACGACTGGTCGCAGCATGAGAAGCTCGCCGATACGCCACAGGGCTGGGCCCTCCACGCCATGGTCCTGGACATCGACGTCGGACCGCTGCTGCAGACCCACAAGCTGCTGACCTCGGTGATTTTCGCGCGCGCCAAGGGTTATGCCCGCCGGCTCACTGCCGCCGAGCTCGAGATGATGAACCTCACCGGCGACGGCACCGGGCTCGACATGGTGACGATGCCGCAGGCATTGCGGGAGCAGGTCCCGACGTCGAATTTCTTCCAGCGCTCGGGCTATGAACGCAATCCCGTGGCGATCCGCCACAATACGGTGGCGAAACTGCTGGCGGTCACCGACAGCCGGATGGACTCAAACAGCAATTTGCCGGGTGCGAAAGAACTCGCGGCGTCGTTCTAGGCTTGTTGTCGTCAGGATCGTTACCAGCTCAGTTCGGCCCGAACATGAACTTGCCGTTGCCTTCAAGGAAGGGGCCCGTCCGCATATAGAGCTGTCCGTTCTGACCGATGAAAAACAGCGTGCCCTTCGGCACCTTCTTCGCGCCCTTCAGCAACAGGCCCGCATTGTCGGTACCCATCTTGTAGGAAAACGTCCTGCCGTCCTTGTCGTAGCCATAGCCCATATCCGGCTTCAGCTCCCAGGGCGCGGGCGATTCGGCAAACGCCGATGTCGTCGCCATGGCCAGCGCCGCCGCCATCAAACAGGTTCTGGTAGAAAAACGCGTCATCCTTCATGCTCCCGGCAGCGGCCCGCAACATAGGCGGTCCATCGGGTTCTGAACAAATCACGAACGCCATTGTCGCGTCAACACGGAGCGTCGTCGCGCGTGGCGCTTTAAGACTTTGTGATTTCCCGCCCCCGGCTTCGTGACTATCTTCCTTGCCGATTCAGTCTAGAAGGCGCTGTTTGCGAAAAATGTGATGGGGATGATTCGGATGAGCCAGATTGTGAAAATTTGTTTTGGCGCCGCGCTGGTGGCGACGCTCGCGGCGGTGGCCCACGCCGACGAATTCAAGCTTGGCAACAACCAGAGAATTTCCTGCAGCCGCGGTCTCAGTGCCGGGAAACTCAACACCGCTACCTGCAAATCCTACGCCTACATCTTCAACGTCCGGACGTCGGAATATTTCAGGTGCCAGGTCAGCCTGTCGCTGACGCGCGACAACAAGGAAGTGATCAACGTCCAGACCGACGGCGGCTGCACCAGGAAGCCCCGCATTTTCGAGACCAATTCCAGCTATTCGTTCGACGCCACCGAAACCGAGCCGCCGAATACCAATTCGTTTTTCGGTCCCGGCGGCTATTCGGTGTGGGCGAGCGACAACAACTCGCAGCGGGTGCGCGGCTGCATCACCATCAGTTCGGGCCTCGGCTCCGACATCTCGAAATGCCTGGACATGACGTTTCAATAGGCTGTCCCGGCAGACCGAAGCTCGCCTCACGGGCGCCTGCGTGGTCGCGGTGCGTCACTCCGGCTTGATGCCGGCGAATTTGGCGACTTTGCCCCATTTCTCGATTTCCGCGAGGATGTAGCGCTGCATGTCGTCGGGCGATCCGCCCGCCGGCTCCGCCCCGAGCTTGCGCAAGCGCGTGATCCCGTCCTCGGATTTGAGATAGCGGTCCACGCTCGCGTTGAACCGATCGATGATCTCTCTCGGCGTCTTCGCCGGCGCCGCGACGGTGAACCACGACGCCGCCTCGTAACCGGGTACGCCGGCTTCGGCAATGGTCGGAAGCTCCGGCAACAGCGGCCAGCGCGTCGCGGTCGAGATCGCGAGCGGCCGGATCTGGCCGGATTCGAGGAATGGCTGGGCTGCCGGAAGATTGTCGATCATCAGATGGACGCGGCCGGCGATCAGGTCGGTCAGCGCGGGTGCGCTGCCCTTGTAGGTGACGTGCGTGATATCGACGCCGGTCATCGATTTGAACAGTTCGACGGAGAAGTGCGCGGTGCTGCCGATCCCGGGTGTGCCGTAGAACAGCTGACCGGGCTTCGATTTCGCGTAGGCGATCAATTCCGGCACGGATTTCACCGGAAGCGAATTGGTGACCGAACAAAAATTCGGAACCCGGGCAATGATGATCACCGGGGCGATATCCCTGATCGGGTCGTAGGTCAGGTTCTTGTAGACGTACTGATTGATGGCGTGGGTGCCCGGCGTGCCGACGATGAAGGTGTACCCGTCGGGGTCGGCCTTCGCGACCGCTTCGGCGGCGATATTGCCGCTGGCGCCGGCCTTGTTTTCGACGAAGAACTGCCGGCCGAATTGATCCGAGGCATGGGCGGCGACGACCCGTGCCAAAATGTCGGTGGTGCCGCCGGCGGCGAACGGAACGACAAGCCTGACCGGCCGCGACGGCCACTGATCGGCGCGCGCCCTGCGCGGCAACACGCCAAGCGCGGCGCCTCCGATCAGGACGGAACGGCGGCTTGGACGCGACAGAAAATCCGGCGATCGCATATCAGACGTCCGACAAATGGCCAGACGCCGACCGGCGGCCCGTAGGTTCCGGTCGGCGTATCGCGCGAGGCGCGGCACCCGTTCTTGCGATCCGGGCGCCGTGCAGCTTAATGCCCCATGCGGGCCGACGCCGGATGCCCCGGCAGCTTGAACCGCTTTCCGGTGTCGGTGATCTTGCTGCCGTCGACCTTCAGGATCGAGATATCCTGGGTCAGGTAGTTTCCGGCCAGCAGATATTTGCCGTCCGGCGTGAACGCGACCGCCTCGGGCAACCCGCCGACCTCGATATCCTGGGTCTTGGTCACCTTCTTGCCGTCGATCTTCAGCACCGAGAGACTGCCGTTCTTCTGGTAGAAGAACGCCTTCTTCATGTTCGAGCCGCGCAGGATCGCCGCGACCGCGACATCGCCCTTCGGCGACATCGCCAGTCCCTCCGGGCCGTCGCCGACCACCACCCGGTCGATGATCCGCGGCGGGCTGGCTTCGAGGTCGATCACGCTGGTGGTATCGACGCTGCCGTCGGACGATCCGGAGCCGCCATTGTCGGAAGTGAGCGCGAGCTTGCTGTTCGGCGTCACCACCACATTGTAGGGCCACTGGCCGGTCGGCAGGTCGACCTTGCTGTAGGTCACCTTGTCGCCGTTAACGTCGAGCACCGACACCTTGTGCGCCGGGAAGCGCACCGCCAGCGCCCGCTTGCCATCCGGCGTGAACAGGACATGGGCGACGCTGTCCGGGAAGGTGATGGTGTCGGTCACCTTGACGTCGGTGCCGTTGACCGAGAGCACGCTGACCGAGTTGTCGGCGCGATTGGCGACCAGTGCCATCTTGCCGGACGGGCTGAAGCTCAGTCCCGACGGCTGCTTGCCGCCGGTGATCGTCGCCGCCAGTTTGGGCGGGTTGGCTTTCAGGTCGATCACGAAGATCTTGTTGTCGGGCACCTGCTTCAGCGCGTCGCCGTCCTTCACGACGTCGACCGAATTGGCCACCAGTGCGACCGAGCCTGTCGGGTCGATATCGACATTGACCGGCGGTCCGACCACCGAATTTTCCAGCGGCAGGGTGGCCACGATCTTGGGACTTTCCGGATCGGCGAGATCGACGATCAGGACCTGGTCCTTGCCGGGCAAGGACAGGACCGTCTTGCCGTCATCGTCCCACGTAACCTTCTCGTCGAGGCCGACGATCATGAACGGCTTGGCATGGGCCAGATGGAGTCCGGCGCCGGAGAGCAGGATGGCTGCTCCCAGGGAAAGTCCTACGGTACGAAAGGCAGGCATTATGGTTTTCTCCCGATGAGATCGGCCTCTGACGGGCCGGTTGGCAGCCCCAGAGTACGCGGGGAAACGCTCTGTTGCTAGTACGAAGCAGGGCGGCTTTCCCGGCGACCGGACGGGTTGACCGCCGGCTTGCGCCCAGCCAATTTCGAAAAAAAGGGAGAGGTCGCTTGGAACGTCTCAAGGGAAAGACTGCGATCGTGGTCGGCGCCGGCTCGATCGGGCCCGGCTGGGGCAACGGCAAGGCGACCGCCGTGACCTTTGCCCGCGAGGGCGCGCAGGTGTTCTGCGTCGATCGAAACGCCGCCGCCGCCGAGGAAACCGCCGGGATCATTGCCGCCGAGGGCGGCAAGGCGGCTGCGTTCACGGCGGATGCATCGCGTGGCAGTGACCTCGAGGCGATGGTGGCCGCCTGCCTGAAGACCTATGGCCGCATCGATGTGCTCGACAACAATGTCGGCATTGCCGAGACCGGAAGCGTGGTCGACGTGTCGGAAGCGGACTGGGATCGCGTCTTCGCCGTCAATCTCAAAAGCGCCTTCCTCGCCATGAAGCACGTCATCCCGGTCATGGCGGAGCAGGGCGGCGGCTCGATCATCAATATTTCGTCGATCGCCTCGATCCGTCATCTCGGCATATCCTACGTCACCTACGGGACGACCAAGGCCGCGATGAACCAGATGACGCGCACCACCGCCGTCGAATTCGCAGCCCGGAAGATCAGGGTCAACGCGATCTTGCCGGGCCTGATGAAGACGCCGATGGTGGCGCATTCCGCGGGGCTGGCAGCGAGCTATGCCAGGGGCGACGTCGAGGCGATGTGGCGCGCGCGCGACGCGCAGGTGCCGATGGGGCATATGGGCGACGCCTGGGATGTCGCCAACGCGGCGCTGTTTCTCGCTTCCGACGAATCGAAATACGTCACCGGCATCGAGCTGGTGGTCGACGGCGGCATCACCCTGAAGGTAATTTAGCGGCGGTGGTCCCGGCGAATACCGGGACCCGTACTCTCTCGCGCGCGCGCCGAGCGCTACTGCGCCAGCGCCAGTATTCCGCCCGCGAAGGAATGCCAGGCCGGCGTGAGGCTGATCGGCCAGTTCAGCAGCTTCACCGCCACCAATGCGGCGCCGCCCCAGATGTATACGGGGTGGGGCCGCCCTCGGGTGCGCCAGTCAAAAACGATCGCGGCCACAAGCAACAGACAGGCGACCAGCGCCGGCGCGATGGTGACCGGGACCGGGGGAGGGCCGGGCGGTCCGGGCGGTGCCAGAAAGGTGAGAAACCAGCGGGCCACCGCGGCATCCAGGATCGAGATGGCGGCCAGAAGCATCAATCGCTTGTGCGTTTCCGGCCGGCGGATATTGGCAATGGCCAGCGCAAAGACCACCGCGAAGAACAGAATGCCGCTGAGCGGGACGATCGCAAAAGCGATCCCGGCGTCGGTGAGCCCAAGCGCTGCGGACCGCTTCATGGCGTCGACCGAGGCGAAAAAGCCGAAGATCGTCATCGCGGTCGCCAGCGATACGCCGATCATTCCGATCGTTCGATGCCGTGCCACCTTTCCGGACGCGGCGAGCCAGGTCTGGAACGCGAAATAAAGCGTCCAGGCGAAAAACAGCATGCCGTGAAATTGAATGACCGGCATCGACGGGAAAGACCCCCGTGCCATTGGCAGCCAGTAGGTCGGCGCGAAGCCGAGAAAGGCTACGGCCATGCACGATAGCGCCATATAAAAATAGAAATACTGCGCCCGCGATGCCGCGATGGCGCGCGCGGGATTGCGGTCAACCAGGGTTGTCATCGTGTCTCAGTCTCCCAAACAATGATATGGTTCAAAAATAATTTGCCATCCGGCGTCTGATGTTGAATGTCACTCTGTTCGATCAATTTCTCCGTAGAATCGATCCGCGCTATAATTCAACGACTCCTCCAATATCGAAAGCAATTCGCTGAGTAAATCCATGCGGTCTGGTTTTACAGCCCTGATCCGGAGCGCGGCAGCCGCCTCCCTGCTTTTTGCGGCGCCGCCGCATGGCGCATTTGCGACCGGCACCGAGCCTACCGACGAGCAGATCGATTCCGCGCCCTGCGTCGCCGCCCTGACGGCCAGTGACGACGACAAGATCATCGCCAGCTGCGGTGTGTTGATTGGCAACGAGAAGGCGCCGAAGGCCGACCGCGTCAAGGCTCTGACCGCGCGCGCCGTGGCCTATGACCGCAAGGACCAGATCGACCGTGCGATCGGTGACTACGACATGGCGCTTCGGCTCGATCCGGCGCTCGCCGATGTCTTCAACGCGAGGGGTGAGCTCTGGCGCAAAAAGGGCGACCGGCCTCGCGCGCTCGCCGATTTCGGCGCCGCGATCAAACTCAATCCAAATCATCCGGCCGCGCGGGACAACTACAAAACGCTTGCGCACGAGGTGGAACGCCTGGGCGCGCTGATCGCGGTCAACAACAGGCCGAGCTTCAATTGCGCCACCGCCAGGCGCGCGGTCGAGAAGGCGATCTGCGCCAACCCGGAATTGGCCAATCTCGACCGCGAGATCAACGCCGTGAATACCAGGGTGGTCCGTGAAGCCGAAAAGGAAGGTCCGCGTGCCGGCCGCGCCATGCAGCGTGAGCAGGATGATTTCATCGCCAGTCGCAATGCGGCGTTCGGCCGGCCCGACTACGACCTGCAGAAGGTGATGCGGGAGCGGCTGGAGCATTTGCTGGCGATCAATTCGCGTTAGCGCGTGTGGGTTGTTGTTGAATTGGCCGACATGGGAGTTCGGTCACCTCGCCCCGCGAAGCGCGGGGCGAGGAAGAAGAGATCGGGCGCCGCTGCGCCCCCAGCCCGGCCCCGTCTCATCACGGCTCCAGGCCGATTTGGCGAGGCGGACAGGCCTTGCAATGATACCGCAAGGCGCGAAAATGCCGCCAAATCCGGCCGGAATTGATCCTGATCATGGCCGGGCGTCTTTCGGCTGGTCACCTATGGCGTTTTCGGGCGAAGTGGATACCGGTTCGCGGGAAGAAAACGCGTCAAGACAAATAACGGGAGCGTCGGTTCTGAACCAATCGGAACCGATCTTGCTCCGGCGAAAAATCGGGAAGCGGGAGTGAACGCATGAACGTCCAGGGAAAAAGCCGTTATCACGAGGTTCATGCCCGCTCGCTCAGGGATCCCGAGGGTTTTTGGGGCGAGGCGGCGCGGGAGATCGACTGGATCGCGCCCGCCAAAAAGGTGTTCGATCCCTCGATGGGGCTCTACGGCCGCTGGTTCGCCGGCGCCGTGGTCAACACCTGCTTCAACGCGCTGGATCGCCACGTCGCGGCCGGCCGCGGCCATCAGCTGGCGCTGATCCACGATTCGCCGCTGGCGGGCAGCGTCACCAGACTGACCTACGCCGAGATGCTGCACGAGGTGAAGACGCTCGCCGCCATCATGGCCGACTTCGGCGTCGTCAAGGGCGATCGCGTCATCCTCTATATGCCGATGGTGCCGGAAGCCATGGTCGCGATGCTGGCCTGCGCGCGGATCGGCGCCGTGCATTCGGTGGTGTTCGGCGGCTTTGCCGCGAAAGAACTCGCCACCCGGATCGAGGACGCCAAACCAAAACTGATCTTCTCGGCAAGCTGCGGGCTCGAGCCCGGCCGCATCGTCCATTACAAGCCCCTGCTCGACGAGGCGATCAAGCTCTCCAGCGTGAAGCCGCAGGCCTGCATCATCCTGCAGCGGCCGCAGCAATCATGCGAACTCACCGCCGGCCGCGACCACGACTGGGCGGCGTTGCGGGCCGCCGCGATGCAAGCGAAAAAGTCGGCCGATTGCGTGCCGGTTCTCGCCACCGATCCGCTCTATATCCTCTACACCTCGGGCACGACCGGCAAACCCAAGGGCGTGGTGCGCGACAATGGCGGGCATCTGGTCGCGCTGAAATGGTCGATGTTCAATCTCTATGGCGTCAAGCCCGGCGAAGTCTGGTGGTGCGGCTCCGACATCGGCTGGGTGGTCGGCCACAGCTACATCATCTACGGCCCGCTGATTCATGGCGCGACCTCGATCATGTATGAGGGCAAGCCGATCGGCACGCCGGACGCCGGCGCCTTCTGGCGGCTGATCGCCGAACACAAGGCGGTGGCGCTGTTCACGGCGCCGACCGCCTTCCGCGCCATCCGCAAGGAGGACCCGGAGGGCAAGTTCATTCGCCAATACGACCTGTCGAAATTCCGCACGCTGTTTCTCGCCGGCGAGCGCGCCGACCCGCCGACGGTGGAATGGGCGGAGCAGCAATTGAAGGTGCCGGTGATCGATCACTGGTGGCAGACCGAAACCGGCTGGTGCATCGCCGGCAACCCGGTCGGGCTGGGCCAGCTTCCGGTCAAGCACGGTTCGCCGACGGTGCCGATGCCGGGCTATCAGGTCGAGGTCGTCGACGAAGCCGCAAAGCCGGTGCCCGCGGGCACCATGGGCTCGATCGTGATCAAGCTGCCGTTGCCGCCGGGCTGCCTGCCGACGCTGTGGGAGCAGGACGAGCGCTGCAGGGAATCCTACTTCACCGAGTTTCCCGGCTACTACAAAACCTCCGACGCCGGCTACATGGACCAGGACGGCTACGTCTTCGTGATGGGCCGCACCGACGACATCATCAATGTCGCCGGTCACAGGCTTTCCACCGGCGGCATGGAGGAAATTCTCGCGTCCCATCCCGATGTCGCCGAATGCGCGGTGCTCGGCATCAAGGACGCCATCAAGGGCGAGGTGCCCTGCGGCTTCCTGGTGCTGAAGGCGGGCGTGACGCGAAGCCCCTCCGAGATCGAAAAGGAGATCGTGCGGCTGGTGCGCGAAAAGCTCGGCCCGGTTGCCGCGTTCAAGCTCGCGATCACGGTCGGCCGGCTGCCGAAGACGCGCTCGGGGAAAATCCTGCGCGGCACCATCAAGAAGATTGCCGACGGCGATCAATGGGCCATGCCCGCCACCATCGAGGATCCCAAGGTGCTCGATGAAATCGGCGATGCGCTGAAGGGAAGGGTGTGAGTTCGAATGCCGTCATTGCGAGCGGAGCGAAGCAATCCATCTTGCCGCGCGGAGAAAGAATGGATTGCTTCGTCGCTATCGCTTCCTTGCGCAAACGCTCCGCGTTTGTCGCAGGCAATGACGAAGGAAGGGTTTGTTCGACCTCCGATCAAGAGAATGGCCTTGATTTCGATGGATTGCCGGGTCATCTAGCGCGAGGATGCGCTTTGCGCCTTAACCCGGCAATGACGAAAAATCACGGATGGAATCCGCGCATGCTACGTAAATCCGCGCCGCTCTGCCTCGCGCTGGCGCTCGCCGCACTGACGCTCTCCGCCTGCGTGCAGCGCAGCCAGGTGCCGGTCTCCGCCAGCCTGAACGAGGATGACGACACGTTCTGCCGCGCCAACAATGTCGCGGCCGGCTCGCCCGAATATGTCGCCTGCCGCAGGGATCGCGACGTTCAGCGCAGCAACGCCGTCACCCGCGCCGACAAGAAGCAGCGCGATCTCGGCGAATACATGCTCAACAATCCGGTCCGGCCTTAAAGCCAGGAGGTCCTCATGAACGAAGATGTCTTCAACACCAGCCTGCGCAAGTTCCTGAAAAAAGTCGGCATCACCTCGCAGCGCGAAATCGAGAAAGCGGTGCGCGATGCGGTCGCCAGCGGTCGCCTCAAGGGCCATGAGAAGCTGCCGGCGAAAATGGTTCTCACCCTCGGCGGTACCAGTCTTTCCCACGAGGTTACCGACGACATCGAACTGGGCTAGACGCCAATCGACCTCATCCTGAGGAGCGCGCCCTTGCGCGCGTCTCGAAGGATGAGCATACCCGTCTCCTCATGGTTCGAGACGCGCAAGATGCGCTCCTCACCATGAGGTCGCAACTCATCGGAACAAAGGAACGATCATGGACATCAAGGTCAGGGACTCGAACGGCGCGCTTCTCGCCGAGGGCGACAGCGTTACGCTGATCAAGGACCTCAAGCTGAAGGGCTCCTCCACGGTGCTCAAGCGCGGCACTGTCATCAAGAACATCCACCTCACCGACGATCCCGACGAGATCGAAGGCCGCACCGACAAGGTCAAGGGCCTGGTGCTGCGGACGGAGTTCTTGAAGAAGGCGTGAGGGGCAGGCGGCATCTATCGAATGATGCTGCGCTCAGGGCACGGCAGGTGTGGCAGGGCACACCATTGCGCGCGAATTTGCCCGTCGGGCAAATCACCTCGTCTCCCGGCAACTTCCCTGTCCAGCCCTACCAGCAGAAATATTTCCGTTCTCGATTCACCCAAATCACTTTTACAACTCCCTCCGTCCCGCTCCGTCAGAGGGGCGTTTCGCGATCGTCACGGACGTTGGAAGCGGGATGCGGTGGACGCGGATGGCGCGGCAGACGAGCGCGCTTGATGCGGACGGCGAAGTCGTGTGGTCCTGACGCCCCGACGCTGGCGTCAAGCTCTTGAGAAGCAAGCTTCTCGGGGGTGACAGTGGCAAGAAAGCCCGGTCACTGGGGAGAGCGCGAAGGAAACCGTAAAACCATTGCGCGGGGAATGCCGGGTGATTCCGGTGTGACCGTGGTGACTAACGCGTGTGCTTTCTACCACTACACACGCGGCTGCGGGCGCATCGGGCGCCCGGCATTCCCTGCGCCCTCTGATGTTCAGATGGGCGGGACTTTCCGGCAAACCTCGCGCGAGAATATGCGGCGAGATCGCGAAGCTGTGTTTGAGTTACGCTGTTGTTTGAGAAAATCGAGACCGGTATGACCGCTTCCGTCATTGCGAGCGAAGCGAAGCAATCCAAATCGGTGGAACAACATTGGATTGCTTCGTCGCTTGCGCTCCTCGCAATGACGTTGTGGATATGGCCGCCGTGCGCGGGGCTTAACGCGCGCTTACTCCTCGTCCGGCTTCTTGCCGCCGATGGTCTTCAGCTTGGCGAACACGGCGTCGACGTTGAGATCGTCGCGCTGCTTCTCGCTGGGCTCGTACTCCGGCTCCTTGCGGGTGGTTTCGGAGGCCGGCAGCAGGGTGGCGCCGCCGTAGGCGGTGTCGGTCGGCTTCTCCTTGGCCGCGCGCTGCACCTCGAAATCGAGCTCGATCTGCGAGCAAAGGCCCAGCGTCACCGGGTCCATCGGGGTCAGGGTCGAGGCGTTCCAGTGGGTGCGGTCGCGGACGCTGGCGATGGTGGTCTTGGTGGTGCCGACCAGGCGCATGATCTGCGCGTCCTTCAATTCGGGATGATTGCGCACCAGCCACAGGATCGCGCTCGGCCGCTCGTGGCGGCGCGAGACCGGGGTATAGCGCGGGCCCTTCTTCTTGGCGGCCGGCGGCAGCGTCACCTTGCTCTCGCTGAGCCTGAGGCGGTAATTCGGGTCCTTTTCGCCCTTTTCGATCTCGTCGCGGCTGAGCTGGCCGGTCGAAATCGGGTCCATGCCCTTGATGCCCTGGGCGGCGTCTCCGTCGGCGATGGCGCGGACCTCGAGCGGGTGCATTTTGGTGAAATCCGCCACCTGGTCGAAGGTCAGCGCGGTGTTGTCGACCAGCCATACGGCGGTCGCCTTTGGCATCAACGGCGAGTTGCTCATGGCAAAGCTCCTTTGCGCTTCGCCCACCTCAGGGAGGCGAAGCCGTGGTCATCAGCGATGACGGGAATTACGCCCTATATAAGCCGTCCGGGGCTGACCGCGCAATGGTTTGCTGAGCGCCCTTGACAGCGCCCGAAAGCCGTCCCAAGTCCTTACCGACCCAAGTCCTTTAACCAATTGTGCTTATGTGAACCGACGGTTCCCCGCCCTCCCAGGGGTGATTCGGTCCGAGATAGCCCCTATGCCAGCCAAACCACCCCTGAAAATCGTGCTTTGCTCGCCACGGGGCTTCTGTGCCGGCGTGGTGCGGGCGATCGACACCGTCGAGCGGGCGCTCACGATCTATGGCGCCCCGGTCTATGTCCGCCACGAGATCGTCCACAACCGCTATGTCGTCGACAGCCTCAGGACCAAGGGGGCTATTTTCGTCGAGGAACTGGCCGAAATCCCCGACAATACCAACGCGCCGGTGGTGTTCTCGGCCCACGGGGTCCCGAAATCGGTGCCCGCGGACGCCCGCGCCCGCAATTTCTTCTCGCTCGATGCCACCTGCCCGCTGGTCACCAAGGTGCACCGCGAGGCGGCGATCCATTTCAAGCGCGGCCGCGAGATCCTGCTGATCGGGCATTCCCATCACCCGGAAGTGGTCGGCACCCTCGGGCAATTGCCGCTGGGGGCCGTGACGCTGATCGAGACCGCCGAGGACGCCGCGACCTTCACGCCGAAGGATCCCGACAATCTCGCCTTCGTGACCCAGACCACGCTGTCGATCGACGACACCGCCGAAATCGTCGCGATGCTGAAGGAGCGGTTTCCGAACATCTCCGGTCCGCACAAGGAAGACATCTGCTACGCCACCACCAATCGCCAGCTCGCGGTGAAGAAGGTGGCGCCGGTGGTCGACGCCCTGATCGTGGTCGGCGCGCCGAATTCGTCGAATTCGCAGCGCCTGCGCGAGGTCGCCGAGCGCGAGGGCTGCAGAATCGCGGTCCTGGCGCAGCGCGCCAGCGACCTCGACTGGTCGCGATTTGCCGGCATCAAGAGCCTCGGCATCACCGCGGGCGCGTCGGCGCCGGAGGTGATCGTCGAGGAAATCATGGGTGCGTTCGCCGAGCGCTACGAACTGCATGTGGAGACGGTCTCGGCCGCGGAAGAGAACGAATTCTTTCCGTTGCCGCGTTCGCTGCGGCCCGACGCCGCAGAGTAATCGGTCATGGCGGTCTACACCGACGTCGCCGCCGACGAGCTTGCGGAATTCCTCAAGGATTACGAGATCGGCGAACTGCTGTCCTACAAGGGAATCGCCGAAGGCGTCGAGAATTCCAACTTCCTGCTCCACACCTCGTCGGGATATTTCATCCTGACGCTGTACGAAAAGCGCGTCGCCAAAAGCGACCTGCCGTTCTTTCTCGGCCTGATGAGCCATCTCGCCTCGCGCGGCATCAACTGCCCGCAACCGGTGAAAAACAGGCGCGGCGAAGCGCTCAGCGCGCTCGCCGGCCGTCCGGCGGCGATCATCAATTTTCTGGAAGGCATCTGGCCGCGCAAGCCCAATGCGGCGCATTGCGCCGGCGTCGGCGAGGCGCTGGCGCGGATGCATCTCGCAGGAAGCGATTTTCCGATGTCCCGCGCCAATGCGCTGTCGGTGTCGGGCTGGCGTCCGCTGTTCGAACAGGCCGCCTCGCGCGCCGACGAGGTGCAGCCTGGATTGCGCGATTTTATCGGCGCCGAGCTCGGTCATCTCGAGGGGAACGTCTGGCCGAAGGATTTGCCGACCGGCGTGATTCACGCCGACCTGTTTCCGGACAACGTGTTTTTTCTCGGCGAGAAGGTATCGGGCATCATCGATTTCACCTTCGCCTGCACCGATATGTTCGCCTATGACGTGGCGATCTGTCTTAACGCATGGTGTTTCGAGAGCGACTGTTCGTTCAATGTCACCAAGGCGCGGGCCTTTCTCGGCGCCTATGGCCGCGTGCGAAAATTGTCCGACGCCGAAGAAAACATGCTGCCGCTGCTCGCCCGTGGCGCGGCATTGCGCTTCCTGCTGACGCGCCTGGTCGATTTTCTCAACGTGCCTGCGGGCGCCTTGGTGCGGCCGAAGGATCCGCTGGAATATTTGCGCAAGCTGCGCTTCCAGCAAAGCGTGGCCGGCATCCGCGATTATGGCGTCGTGGCCTCGGGGCAGATGGCGTGAGTTCGCTTCCCTCGGTCACGATCCACACCGACGGTGCATGCTCGGGCAATCCCGGACCGGGCGGCTGGGGCGCCATCCTGAAATTCGGCGACGTCGAAAAGGAATTGAAGGGCGGCGAGGCGCATACCACCAATAACCGCATGGAGTTGATGGCGGCGATTTCGGCGCTGGAAGCGCTCAGGAAGCCCTGCACCGTCGATCTCTATACCGACAGCCAGTATGTGCGTCAGGGCATTACCGGCTGGATCCATGGCTGGAAGAGGAACGGCTGGCGCACCGCCGACAAGAAGCCGGTCAAGAACGCCGAACTGTGGCAGCGGCTCGACACCGCGCTGAAGCCGCATCAGGTGCGCTGGCACTGGGTCAAGGGCCACGCCGGCCACGACCAGAACGAACGCGCCGACCAGCTGGCGCGTGACGGCGTGGCGATGGCGCGGTTGAAGCAGAGGGTGGAAGATTAGTGCGGCCTGGTCTCAGATTCCGTCATGGCCGGGCTTGTCCCGGCCATCCACGTCTTCGGCACGGATGGTCTGTAAAGACGTGGATGCCCGGCACAAGGCCGGGCATGACGTCATTTTGTTGATGGTGTCGCTAAGGAAAGCTCAGAGCTGCCCCAGCAGCGTATCGCCGCCGGAAACCTCGACCTTGCCGGGCGCCGGCTCGAGATTGAGCTTCTTGACGACGCCGTCATCCACCAGCATCGAATAGCGGTGCGAGCGAATGCCGAGCCCGTTGCCGGAGGCGTCCAGCTCCATGCCGATCGCCTTGGTGAATTCGGCGTTGCCGTCGGCAAGGAAGGTGGCTTCGTCGCGCTGGTCGGTATCGCGCTTCCAGGCGTTCATGACGAAGGCATCGTTGACCGAGACGATCGCGATGGTGTTCACGCCCTTGTCCTTCATCGCGTAGGCGTTCAGGAAGATGCTCGGCAGGTGCATCTTGTGGCAGGTGCCGGTATAGGCGCCGGGCACGGCGAACAGCGCGACCTTCTTGCCCTTGAAGATTTCGTCGGTGGTCCTGACCTGCAGACCGTCCGCCGTCATCACGCGAAATTTTGCTTCCGGCAGCTTGTCTCCAACCTTGATGGTCATCGTCAATTCTCCTCAATTGTGCGGATGTTTTCTTAAACCGGGCAGGCGAGAGGCACAATATTCAGCGCCGCGGAAACGGCAATGGTCCGGTGCGTTCACGGTTCTGTCATTAGCCCGAAAATCCGCCCTGATCCAGAAAGGCCTGCTCTTCCGATGTCGTCATGCGCCCCAAAATGCGATTGCGATGCGGAAAGCGACCGAACCGGCGGATGATGTCGGCATGGTCCGCGGCATATCTGAGGTTCTCCGGGCTGCCGGCCTTCCCGAACAGCTCGACGCAACGCAGTTGGTCGGCCAACAGCTCCGAATGCATGAACGGCATGTAGAGAAATTCCAGCAACGTACCCTCAACGCGCTTGTCCGCGCCGCGAGCGATGGCGCGGCCCGCGATCTCCCGGGCCAGCGCGTCGGTCGAATAGGTCCGGCGATCGTCGCGAAACATATTGCGCGGAAACTGATCGAGCACGATGACCAGCGCCAGCGCGCCGTCGTCGGAAGCTTCCCACGACGACAGCTCGCCGGCGGCCGCTTTCTGCCACAGCGCGAGAAATCGGCTGCGTATGAGGGCATCGAACGCCGCGTCGCGCGTGTACCATCGCGCTGGACCAGCCTCGCGCCAGAACGCGAGGATCCGCTCAGGCATCATCTCGCGAGTAACGGTCATGAACCGGTTCGCGCGCGTTTCGCCCGCTCAGGCAGCGGCGGCCTTCTTTTCATCCCGCAACTCGCGGCGCAGGATTTTTCCGACATTGGTCTTGGGCAGGCTGGTCCTGAACTCGATCTGCTTGGGGATCTTGTAGGCGGTGAGCTGCGTGGCGCAGAACTTGATCACGTCCTCCGCGGCGAGATTCTGGTCCTTCCTGACGATGAATGCCTTGACGGCCTCGCCCGATTTCGCATCCTCAACGCCGATCACGGCGCATTCGAGTACGCCGGGATGGCTTGCGATCACTTCCTCGATTTCGTTGGGATAGACGTTGAAGCCGGAGACGAGGATCATGTCCTTCTTGCGGTCGACGATCCTGGTGTAGCCGTCCGCGGTCATCACGCCGATATCGCCGGTGCGGAAGAAGCCATCCGACGTCATCACCTTGGCGGTCTCATCAGGCCGGTTCCAGTATCCGGCCATCACCTGCGGGCCCTTGGCGCAGATTTCGCCGGGCTGACCGAGGGGTACTTCGTTGCCGTCGTCGTCGCGGATCGACAGGTAGGTCGAGGGAATGGGAAGGCCGATCGAGCCCGAGAACTTGTCGATATTGGCCGGGTTGCAGGTCAACGTCGGCGAAGTTTCCGACAGGCCGTAGCCCTCCGACAGCGCGCAGCCGGTCACCGCCAGCCACTTCTCCGCGACCGGCTTTTGTGTCGCCATGCCGCCGCCGTTCGCGACCTTCAGCTTGGAGAAATCAACCTTGTCGAAACCGGGCGTGTGCAACAGGCCGTTGTAGAGCGTGTTGACCCCCGGGAAGAAGTTGACCTGGTATTTCATCAGTTCCTTGACGAAACCCGCCATGTCGCGCGGGTTGGGAATCAGAAGATTGGTGCCGCCGGCGCGCATCCCCAGCAGGAAACACGCCGTCAGCGCGAAGATATGGTAGAGCGGCAGCGCGCAGACGATCAAAAGCTGGTCGACATGCGGCGGCTTCTCCAGCGCCGGCTGCAGCCAGGCGTCATTCTGCAGAACGTTGGCGAGGATGTTGCGGTGGAGCAGCGTCGCGCCCTTGGAGACGCCGGTGGTGCCGCCGGTATATTGCAGGAAGGCGACGTCGTCGGGTGCGAGCCTCGGCTTGTCGAATTTCATGCCGCGGCCGGCGGCGACGGCGTCGTTGAAGCCGATGGCGCGCGGGATGGAATAGGGCGGCACCATTTTCTTTACCCGCCGCACCACCAGGTTGACGATCACGCCCTTCAGACCGAGCAGGTCGCCCATGCTGGCGACGATGACGTGCTTGAGCGAGGTCTTGCCGAGCACCTGCTGCACGGTGGTCGCGAAATTCTCCAGCACGATGATGGCCTCGGCGCCGGAATCCGTGAGTTGATGCTCAAGCTCGCGCGGGGTGTAGAGCGGGTTGACGTTCACAACCGCGAAGCCGGCGCGCAGCACGGCGGCGGTGGCGATCGGATATTGCAGCACGTTCGGCATCATCAGCGCGACGCGATCGCCCTTTTGCAGGCCCTTGCCCTGCAGATAGGCGCCGAGTGCCAGCGACATTTCGTCGAGGTCGCGGTAGCTGACGGACTTGTCCATGCAGATGAAAGCCTTGCGGTCGCTGAACTTCGCAAAGCTTTCTTCCAGCAGTTCGACCAGAGATGAGTATTGGGTCACATCGATATCGGCGGGCACGCCGGCCGGATATTGCTTGAGCCAGATGCGCTCCATGCTATTTCCCTCTTGGTTCGTTACCTCAGCCGCTCGCCCGTTTTGCCGGCACGGGACGCGTGTTTTGGGCAGTATTGAGCAATGCTGCGGCCGATGGCAAGCGGTGGCGCGCCTTGCGCGCATCGATCCCGGAAATGCGCCGGTCCAGCCGGCCGGAACCGGTTATGAGCGCGGTGCAGCGGATTTTTGATCCGACGCGCCGGTATCACCGGTTGTGTTCTTGGGCGCCGGCTTGGTGGCCGGCTTTGCGGCAGACTTTGGCTTTGCCGGCTTTGTATCCGCCTTGTCTGTGCCGGCTGCCGGCTTGTCGGTGGATTTTGCGGCGGCATCCGGCCTGGCGTTCGCGTGCCTGACGGCCCCCGGTTTGGTTGCGCCCGGCTTGGCGTCCTTGGTCTCGGACTTTGCATCGTTCTTCGGTTCAGCCCCGGCATCCTGCTTTTTGGCCGCGACCCGCGACTTCTTTCCGCGATGCCGCGCCGCGGTCTGTTGGTCGGCGTCCGCCGCCACAGCGGCAATCAAGGCGGCTCCGCTGCGGGTCGGCCCGGTATAAACAGGGATCGGCTCGGACGGCGCGGCGGCCGCCGCCAGCAGTTCGGAGGGCTTCAGCGTCGGCGGTTGCAGCCCGGCGGTGAAGAATGCAAGCGCAGGCTCGGCGTTCGATCCGGCGTTACCCGCAACCGTGTCCTCGTCCTCGTCGCTGGCAGGCTTGTGGCGCTTGCCGCTGCACATCTCGTCGCGCAGGTTCGGCGGCGAGGCATCAATCGGCACCAGATTGTCGACGGTGCCGAGCGAGGGACGCAGCCATGACAGCGAGTTGTTGGCAAAGCCGCGCTCGAGCAACTGGGCCGCCTTCACCGCGCGCGCCTGGCCGGATGATGCACCGAGTACCACCGCGATCAGCCGTTTGCCGTTGCGGGTCGCCGACGCCACCAGATTGTAGCCGGAGGCGCAGATGAATCCGGTCTTGAAGCCATCGGCGCCTGGATAACGTCCGATCAGCTTGTTGAAATTCTGCGTTATCCTGCGGCCGTAGCGGATCGAGGGAATGTGGACGAAATATTCGTATTCCGGCAGGTCACGAATAATCGCGCGGGCGAGGATAGCGAGGTCCCGGGCCGAAGTGATCTGACCGTCCGCGGGCAGGCCGTTGGGATTGACGTAGCTCGTCTGCGTCATGCCGAGCCGCTGTGCGTTCTGGTTCATCAGCGCCGAAAAGCCGTCGATCGAACCGCCGACGCCCTCGGCCAGTACCACGGCCATGTCATTGGCCGACTTCACCAGCATCATCTTGAGCGCATTGTCGACGGTGACCTGGATGCCCGGCCGGAAGCCCATCTTCGAAGGCGATTGCGAGGCCGCAACAGGCGATACCGTCAGCAACGAATCGAGCGACATCCGCCCTTCCTTGACGGCCTTGAGCGTGACATAGGCCGTCATCAGCTTGGTCACCGATGCGGGATACCAGGGATAGGTCGCGTTCTCGGCCTGCAGAACCTTGCCGGTATCGGCTTCAACGACCAGCAGTGCTTCGGCATGCGCCATACGCGGCGCGACGGCGAGCGCAGCGAGAACGAGGATCCAGTTCAATGATGGCCTAAAAAGCAACGCGCGAAGAAAATGCACTATCCGATTCCGGTCCTTTGAGACCCGCCTTCGAGAAGGAGGTCCTGGAATGTGACGTTCGGGTTTCAAGCGTGTCCGGCGCCGTCGCTCACGGCAGTTGCAAACCTATACCGGCTTGCCGGTCCGGAACAGAGGCCCGGCGATTAATTCGTGGACGAAATGGGCCGAATTTCGGCAATGCCTAGATCTTGATGGCGGCGCTGCTTGCCGTGGGCGCCGGAATGCTGGCCCGCGCGCTCTCCTGAACCATGAATTGGGCCCTCGCGAGTTCCGCAAAATGGCCGCCTTTCGCCACCAGTTCATCGAAAGTTCCGCTTTCGATGACGCGCCCGTTGTCGAACACCAGGATACGCGTCGCGTTGCGAATGGTCGAAAGCCGGTGCGCGATCACGAAGGTGGTGCGTCCCCTCATCACTTCGTCGAGCGCGGCGTTGAGCTTGGCCTCGGTCACCGCATCGAGCGCGCTGGTCGCCTCGTCGAGGATCAGGATCGGTGGATCCTTCAGCAGCGCCCGCGCAATCGAGAGCCGTTGCCGCTCGCCGCCGGACAGCATCCGTCCACGCTCGCCGGCATTGGTTTCGAATCCCTTTTCGCTGCGCTCGATGAAATCGAGCGCCTGGGCGCGACTGGCCGCGATCCGCACCTCCTCGTCTGACGCGTCCGGCTTGCCGACCCGCAGATTGTCCGCGATCGAACGGTTGAACAGCAGCGCCTCCTGAAACACCACGCCGATATTCCGTCGCAGCGCCGTCAGCGTCAGGCCGCGGATGTCCATGCCGTCGATTTTGATGATGCCCGATTGCGGATCGAACGCTCGGTGCAGAAGCGCGATCGCGGTGGATTTGCCTGCGCCGGTCGGGCCGACCAGAGCGACGGTCTGGCCAGGCAGTGCCGTGAAGGAAAGATCCTCGACCGCGGGCCGCTTGCCGTCATAGGAAAACGAGACGTCGTTGAATTCGACCAGACCCGCAAGCCGCCCGGTGTCGATCGCGTCGGGGCGGTCATGCACCGCGGGCACGGCGTCGAGCACGTTGAAGAATTCCTGCAGGCGCGGCGCCTCCATGAACACGTTGTTGATGAAGCTGACAACCTGTTCGAGCTTCTGGATCAGCATGGTGGCGAAGCTGACGAACATCACGATCTCGCCGACCGAAGTGAGGCCCTGCTCGTGCAGCACGATGCCGACCGTGAAGATCGCCAGCACGGTGATGGTGGTCGAGGCCCGCGTGATCACGGTGACCACCGCCCACCACGACAGCACCGGCATCTGCGCCGCCAGCAGCTTGTCGGCGACGAAGCGAACTCCCTGCACCTCGGCATCGATGCGCACGAAGCTTTGCACCAGCGCGACATTGCCGAGCGCGTCCGAGGCGCGGGCGGAAAGATCGCTGTAATGCGCCTCGACCTCGTTCTGCATGCCGTAGGTCTTGCGCACCACCAGCGTGGTCAGCACCGTGAACACCACGCAAAGAACGAACAGCAGGATCGCCAGCCGCCAGTTGATGTAAAACGCGAGCGGCAGCAGCACCACGAGCGACATGATCGCGGCGAAATGCTCGCGGAAAAATCCGAGCCACAGTCGCCACAGTGAATCGGTTCCGTTCAGCATCACCTTCATCAGGCGGCCGGAATGGGTGCCGGTGTGGAAGGTCAGCGGCAATTGCAGAATGTGCTCGAAATAATTCGTCAGCACCGCCTGACGCTGGCGATGGGCGAGCCGGTCGGCGTGAAGAGCCACCGCAGCGCTGCATCCGATGGTGAACAGGCCGAACGCCGCCCAGGCCGCCAGCAGCGGCCAGGCCGACGATGATCCCAGCGGTCCGCCGGACGGCTTGCCGGAGAGCACGTCGACGATACGGCCGAACAGCACGGGTTCGGCGAATTGCGCGCCGGCCAGCAGCAGGTTGGCGCCGGCAAGAATCCAGCCCAGTCGCGCCTCCTTGCCGAGCAAATTAAGGGCGCGCGTATAGAGGCGAAGCAGGGACATGCGGCTCAATGGCTCAAGGCTTTGACGGGGCGGAAAATAGTACCATTCGCAAGATGCGTTCTATTCGGGGATCGCCGGAGAGAACCAGCGGAGGCGCGTGATCTACCAAAGTGTATGCGGTTTGGCGAAGAGATGATACGCCAATTCAATCATCTGGCGCGCGATCGGACGCAAGACCGGCATCCACTTTTGCCGATCGTGCGATGACCTCTTTTACTCAGTTGATCAGGCGGCCGCCGAGCGGAGGCAGGAAGCCATCGTCGAAAATATCGGCCGCGGAGGGCCGTTTTCTGAATTTGAAATCCTCGGCGACCTGGTCGATCGACCGCTCGAGCCTGACGGGATCGATCCCGCCGATGCCATTGCGTTTCACTTCGACGGTCAGGATATTGTCTTCGATCACGGTGCGCAGGCGTTCCAGTTCAAGATCACGCGCGCCATCGTCCATCCGGCTGAGAACCTCATCCACCGCGCGCCCGGGCTCCCGGATGGCCAGATTGGTGCCGGCGATCACCGCGCGCAGGAAGCCTCTCACCGCCTCGGGTTGCTTGGCTGCGAATGCCGGGTTGACGATCACCGCAGCCCCGTAGGCCTCGCAGCCATAGTCGGCAAATCGCAGCACGGCGAGGTCGTCGGCCGGAACGCCGCGGTCCTTCAAGTTCACCGCCGACAGATAGGAAAAGCCGGTCACGGCATCGACCTGGCCGGCCGACAGCATCGGCTCCCGCACGGCCGCACTCATGTGGTTCTGCTTGACGTTTGCGAGCTTGATCCCGTTCTGGTGCGCCACCGCCGGCCACAGCCGGATCGACAGATCGCCCTCGGCGACGCCGAGCGTTTTGCCCTCGATATCCGACAGCGCATGGATGCCCCGGCTCTTGCGCGCGATGATGGCGTAGGGCGATCTGTTGAACAGCATGAACACTGCCTTGACTGGCGGCGCATCCTGGTCGCGAAAGCGGATCAGGGCGTTGATGTCGACCAGCGCGAATTGGCTGGCTCCGGCGGCGACGCGCGCGATCGCGTCCGGCGATCCGCCGGCGACGTCGGTCGTGACGGCCAGGCCTTCAGCACTGAACAGGCCGTCATTGACTGCGAGCAGGAAGGGAGCGACGCTGGCATTGAGGGGATGGTCGAAGGAAAACCGTATCGCAATCGGTTGGCGGTTTTCGTCCGCGGCCAGCGCTTCCGCCGCGCAAAGGCACGCAAGACTCTGCAAGCCGACCACCAAAGCCAGAACGCAGCGAGCAAAGATTGTCTGACTTGCGCGCATCAGCATCACACGGAGACCGGAGGTCAATTGCCACACCGATATGTCGGTTTCATGACC
>CAVUKM010000018.1:0-30383 GCA_963742085.1 uncultured Alphaproteobacteria bacterium
TGGACATCAAGGTCAGGGACTCGAACGGCGCGCTTCTCGCCGAGGGCGACAGCGTCACGCTGATCAAGGACCTCAAGCTGAAGGGCTCCTCCACGGTGCTCAAGCGCGGCACTGTCATCAAGAACATCCATTTGACAGACGATCCTGACGAGATCGAAGGCCGCACCGACAAGGTCAAGGGCCTGGTGCTGCGCACGGAGTTCTTGAAGAAGGCGTGAGGGGCAGGCGGCATCTATCGAATGATGCTGCGCTCAGGGCACGGCAGGTGTGGCAGGGCACACCATTGCGCGCGAATTTGCCCGTCGGGCAAATCACCTCGTCTCCCGGCAACTTCCCTGTCCAGCCCACCAGCAGAAATATTTCCGTTCTCGATTCACCCAAATCACTTTTACAACTCCCTCCGTCCCGCTCCGTCAGAGGGGCGTTTCGCGATCGTCACGGACGTTGGAAGCGGGATGCGGTGGACGCGGATGGCGCGGCAGACGAGCGCGCTTGATGCGGACGGCGAAGTCGTGTGGTCCTGACGCCCCGACGCTGGCGTCAAGCTCTTGAGAAGCAAGCTTCTCGCGGGGTGACAGTGGCAAGAAAGCCCGGTCACTGGGGAGAGCGCGAAGGAAACCGTAAAACCATTGCGCGGGGAATGCCGGGTGATTCCGGTGTGACCGTGGTGACTAACGCGTGTGCTTTCTACCACTACACACGCGGCTGCGGGCGCATCGGGCGCCCGGCATTCCCTGCGCCCTCTGATGTTCAGATGGGCGGGACTTTCCGGCAAACCTCGCGCGAGAATGCGCGGCGAGATCGCGAAGCTGTGTTTGAGTTACGCTGTTGTTTGAGAAAATCGAGACCGGTATGACCGCTTCCGTCATTGCGAGCGAAGCGAAGCAATCCAAATCGGTGGAACAACATTGGATTGCTTCGTCGCTTGCGCTCCTCGCAATGACGTTGTGGATATGGCCGCCGTGCGCGGGGCTTAACGCGCGCTTACTCCTCGTCCGGCTTCTTGCCGCCGATGGTCTTCAGCTTGGCGAACACGGCGTCGACATTGAGATCGTCGCGCTGCTTCTCGCTGGGCTCGTACTCCGGCTCCTTGCGGGTGGTTTCGGAGGCCGGCAGCAGGGTGGCGCCGCCGTAGGCGGTGTCGGTCGGCTTCTCCTTGGCCGCGCGCTGCACCTCGAAATCGAGCTCGATCTGCGAGCAAAGGCCCAGCGTCACCGGGTCCATCGGGGTCAGGGTCGAGGCGTTCCAGTGGGTGCGGTCGCGGACGCTGGCGATGGTGGTCTTGGTGGTGCCGACCAGGCGCATGATCTGCGCGTCCTTCAATTCGGGATGATTGCGCACCAGCCACAGGATCGCGCTCGGCCGCTCGTGGCGGCGCGAGACCGGGGTATAGCGCGGGCCCTTCTTCTTGGCGGCCGGCGGCAGCGTCACCTTGCTCTCGCTGAGCCGGAGGCGGTAATTCGGGTCCTTTTCGCCCTTTTCGATCTCGTCGCGGCTGAGCTGGCCGGTCGAAATCGGGTCCATGCCCTTGATGCCCTGGGCGGCGTCTCCGTCGGCGATGGCGCGGACCTCGAGCGGGTGCATTTTGGTGAAATCCGCCACCTGGTCGAAGGTCAGCGCGGTGTTGTCGACCAGCCATACGGCGGTCGCCTTTGGCATCAACGGCGAGTTGCTCATGGCAAAGCTCCTTTGCGCTTCGCCCACCTCAGGGAGGCGAAGCCGTGGTCATCAGCGATGACGGGAATTACGCCCTATATAAGCCGTCCGGGGCTGACCGCGCAATGGTTTGCTGAGCGCCCTTGACAGCGCCCGAAAGCCGTCCCAAGTCCTTACCGACCCAAGTCCTTTAACCAATTGTGCTTATGTGAACCGACGGTTCCCCGCCCTCCCAGGGGTGATTCGGTCCGAGATAGCCCCTATGCCAGCCAAACCACCCCTGAAAATCGTGCTTTGCTCGCCACGGGGCTTCTGTGCCGGCGTGGTGCGGGCGATTGACACCGTCGAGCGGGCGCTCACGATCTATGGCGCCCCGGTCTATGTCCGCCACGAGATCGTCCACAACCGCTATGTCGTCGACAGCCTCAGGACCAAGGGGGCTATTTTCGTCGAGGAACTGGCCGAAATCCCCGACAATACCAACGCGCCGGTGGTGTTCTCGGCCCACGGGGTCCCGAAATCGGTGCCCGCGGACGCCCGCGCCCGCAATTTCTTCTCGCTCGATGCCACCTGCCCGCTGGTCACCAAGGTGCACCGCGAGGCGGCGATCCATTTCAAGCGCGGCCGCGAGATCCTGCTGATCGGGCATTCCCATCACCCGGAAGTGGTCGGCACCCTCGGGCAATTGCCGCAGGGGGCCGTGACGCTGATCGAGACCGCCGAGGACGCCGCGACCTTCACGCCGAAGGATCCCGACAATCTCGCCTTCGTGACCCAGACCACGCTGTCGATCGACGACACCGCCGAAATCGTCGCGATGCTGAAGGAGCGGTTTCCCGAACATCTCCGGTCCGCACAAGGAAGACATCTGCTACGCCACCACCAATCGCCAGCTCGCGGTGAAGAAGGTGGCGCCGGTGGTCGACGCCCTGATCGTGGTCGGCGCGCCGAATTCGTCGAATTCGCAGCGCCTGCGCGAGGTCGCCGAGCGCGAGGGCTGCAGAATCGCGGTCCTGGCGCAGCGCGCCAGCGACCTCGACTGGTCGCGATTCGCCGGCATCAAGAGCCTCGGCATCACCGCGGGCGCGTCGGCGCCGGAGGTGATCGTCGAGGAAATCATGGGTGCGTTCGCCGAGCGCTACGAACTGCATGTGGAGACGGTCTCGGCCGCGGAAGAGAACGAATTCTTTCCGTTGCCGCGTTCGCTGCGGCCCGACGCCGCAGAGTAATCGGTCATGGCGGTCTACACCGACGTCGCCGCCGACGAGCTTGCGGAATTCCTCAAGGATTACGAGATCGGCGAACTGCTGTCCTACAAGGGAATCGCCGAAGGCGTCGAGAATTCCAACTTCCTGCTCCACACCTCGTCGGGATATTTCATCCTGACGCTGTACGAAAAGCGCGTCGCCAAAAGCGACCTGCCGTTCTTTCTCGGCCTGATGAGCCATCTCGCCTCGCGCGGCATCAACTGCCCGCAACCGGTGAAAAACAGGCGCGGCGAAGCGCTCAGCGCGCTCGCCGGCCGTCCGGCGGCGATCATCAATTTTCTGGAAGGCATCTGGCCGCGCAAGCCCAATGCGGCGCATTGCGCCGGCGTCGGCGAGGCGCTGGCGCGGATGCATCTCGCCGGAAGCGATTTTCCGATGTCCCGCGCCAATGCGCTGTCGGTGTCGGGCTGGCGTCCGCTGTTCGAACAGGCCGCCTCGCGCGCCGACGAGGTGCAGCCTGGATTGCGCGATTTTATCGGCGCCGAGCTCGGTCATCTCGAGGGGAACGTCTGGCCGAAGGATTTGCCGACCGGCGTGATTCACGCCGACCTGTTTCCGGACAACGTGTTTTTTCTCGGCGAGAAGGTATCGGGCATCATCGATTTCACCTTCGCCTGCACCGATATGTTCGCCTATGACGTGGCGATCTGTCTTAACGCATGGTGTTTCGAGAGCGACTGTTCGTTCAATGTCACCAAGGCGCGGGCCTTTCTCGGCGCCTATGGCCGCGTGCGAAAATTGTCCGACGCCGAAGAAAACATGCTGCCGCTGCTCGCCCGTGGCGCGGCGCTGCGCTTCCTGCTGACGCGCCTGGTCGATTTTCTCAACGTGCCTGCGGGCGCTTTGGTGCGGCCGAAGGATCCGCTGGAATATTTGCGCAAGCTGCGCTTCCAGCAAAGCGTGGCCGGCATCCGCGATTATGGCGTCGTGGCCTCGGGGCAGATGGCGTGAGTTCGCTTCCCTCGGTCACGATCCACACCGACGGTGCATGCTCGGGCAATCCCGGACCGGGCGGCTGGGGCGCCATCCTGAAATTCGGCGACGTCGAAAAGGAATTGAAGGGCGGCGAGGCGCACACCACCAATAACCGCATGGAGTTGATGGCGGCGATTTCGGCGCTGGAAGCGCTCAGGAAGCCCTGCACCGTCGATCTCTATACCGACAGCCAGTATGTGCGTCAGGGCATTACCGGCTGGATCCATGGCTGGAAGAGGAACGGCTGGCGTACCGCCGACAAGAAGCCGGTCAAGAACGCCGAACTGTGGCAGCGGCTCGACACCGCGCTGAAGCCGCATCAGGTGCGCTGGCACTGGGTCAAGGGCCACGCCGGCCACGACCAAAACGAACGCGCCGACCAGCTGGCGCGTGACGGCGTGGCGATGGCGCGGTTGAAGCAGAGGGTGGAAGATTAGTGCGGCCTGGTCTCAAATTCCGTCATGGCCGGGCTTGTCCCGGCCATCCACGTCTTCGGCACGGATGGTCTGTAAAGACGTGGATGCCCGGCACAAGGCCGGGCATGACGTCATTTTGTTGATGGTGTCGCTAAGGAAAGCTCAGAGCTGCCCCAGCAGCGTATCGCCGCCGGAAACCTCGACCTTGCCGGGCGCCGGCTCGAGATTGAGCTTCTTGACGACGCCGTCATCCACCAGCATCGAATAGCGGTGCGAGCGAATGCCGAGCCCGTTGCCGGAGGCGTCCAGCTCCATGCCGATCGCCTTGGTGAATTCGGCGTTGCCGTCGGCAAGGAAGGTGGCTTCGTCGCGCTGGTCGGTATCGCGCTTCCAGGCGCTCATGACGAAGGCATCGTTGACCGAGACGATCGCGATGGTGTTCACGCCCTTGTCCTTCATCGCGTAGGCGTTCAGGAAGATGCTCGGCAGGTGCATCTTGTGGCAGGTGCCGGTATAGGCGCCGGGCACGGCGAACAGCGCGACCTTCTTGCCCTTGAAGATTTCGTCGGTGGTCCTGACCTGCAGACCGTCCGCCGTCATCACGCGAAATTTTGCTTCCGGCAGCTTGTCTCCAACCTTGATGGTCATCGTCAATTCTCCTCAATTGTGCGGATGTTTTCTTAAACCGGGCAGGCGAGAGGCACAATATTCAGCGCCGCGGAAACGGCAATGGTCCGGTGCGTTCACGGTTCTGTCATTAGCCCGAAAATCCGCCCTGATCCAGAAAGGCCTGCTCTTCCGATGTCGTCATGCGCCCCAAAATGCGATTGCGATGCGGAAAGCGACCGAACCGGCGGATGATGTCGGCATGGTCCGCGGCATATCTGAGGTTCTCCGGGCTGCCGGCCTTCCCGAACAGCTCGACGCAACGCAGTTGGTCGGCCAACAGCTCCGAATGCATGAACGGCATGTAGAGAAATTCCAGCAACGTACCCTCAACGCGCTTGTCCGCGCCGCGAGCGATGGCGCGGCCCGCGATCTCCCGGGCCAGCGCGTCGGTCGAATAGGTCCGGCGATCGTCGCGAAACATATTGCGCGGAAACTGATCGAGCACGATGACCAGCGCCAGCGCGCCGTCGTCGGAAGCTTCCCACGACGACAGCTCGCCGGCGGCCGCTTTCTGCCACAGCGCGAGAAATCGGCTGCGTATGAGGGCATCGAACGCCGCGTCGCGCGTGTACCATCGCGCTGGACCAGCCTCGCGCCAGAACGCGAGGATCCGCTCAGGCATCATCTCGCGAGTATCGGTCATGAACCGGTTCGCGCGCGTTTCGCCCGCTCAGGCAGCGGCGGCCTTCTTTTCATCCCGCAACTCGCGGCGCAGGATTTTTCCGACATTGGTCTTGGGCAGGCTGGTCCTGAACTCGATCTGCTTGGGGATCTTGTAGGCGGTGAGCTGCGTGGCGCAGAACTTGATCACGTCCTCCGCGGCGAGATTCTGGTCCTTCCTGACGATGAATGCCTTGACGGCCTCGCCCGATTTCGCATCCTCAACGCCGATCACGGCGCATTCGAGTACGCCGGGATGGCTTGCGATCACTTCCTCGATTTCGTTGGGATAGACGTTGAAGCCGGAGACGAGGATCATGTCCTTCTTGCGGTCGACGATCCTGGTGTAGCCGTCCGCGGTCATCACGCCGATATCGCCGGTGCGGAAGAAGCCATCCGACGTCATCACCTTGGCGGTCTCATCAGGCCGGTTCCAGTATCCGGCCATCACCTGCGGGCCCTTGGCGCAGATTTCGCCGGGCTGACCGAGGGGTACTTCGTTGCCGTCGTCGTCGCGGATCGACAGGTAGGTCGAGGGAATGGGAAGGCCGATCGAGCCCGAGAACTTGTCGATATTGGCCGGGTTGCAGGTCAACGTCGGCGAAGTTTCCGACAGGCCGTAGCCCTCCGACAGCGCGCAGCCGGTCACCGCCAGCCACTTCTCCGCGACCGGCTTTTGTGTCGCCATGCCGCCGCCGTTCGCGACCTTCAGCTTGGAGAAATCAACCTTGTCGAAACCGGGCGTGTGCAACAGGCCGTTGTAGAGCGTGTTGACCCCCGGGAAGAAGTTGACCTGGTATTTCATCAGTTCCTTGACGAAACCCGCCATGTCGCGCGGGTTGGGAATCAGAAGATTGGTGCCGCCGGCGCGCATCCCCAGCAGGAAACACGCCGTCAGCGCGAAGATATGGTAGAGCGGCAGCGCGCAGACGATCAAAAGCTGGTCGACATGCGGCGGCTTCTCCAGCGCCGGCTGCAGCCAGGCGTCATTCTGCAGAACGTTGGCGAGGATGTTGCGGTGGAGCAGCGTCGCGCCCTTGGAGACGCCGGTAGTGCCGCCGGTATATTGCAGGAAGGCGACGTCGTCGGGTGCGAGCCTCGGCTTGTCGAATTTCATGCCGCGGCCGGCGGCGACGGCGTCGTTGAAGCCGATGGCGCGCGGGATGGAATAGGGCGGTACCATTTTCTTTACCCGCCGCACCACCAGGTTGACGATCACGCCCTTCAGACCGAGCAGGTCGCCCATGCTGGCGACGATGACGTGCTTGAGCGAGGTCTTGCCGAGCACCTGCTGCACGGTGGTCGCAAAATTCTCCAGCACGATGATGGCCTCGGCGCCGGAATCCGTGAGTTGATGCTCAAGCTCGCGCGGGGTGTAGAGCGGGTTGACGTTCACAACCGCGAAGCCGGCGCGCAGCACGGCGGCGGTGGCGATCGGATATTGCAGCACGTTCGGCATCATCAGCGCGACGCGATCGCCCTTTTGCAGGCCCTTGCCCTGCAGATAGGCGCCGAGTGCCAGCGACATTTCGTCGAGGTCGCGGTAGCTGACGGACTTGTCCATGCAGATGAAAGCCTTGCGGTCGCTGAACTTCGCAAAGCTTTCTTCCAGCAGTTCGACCAGAGATGAGTATTGGGTCACATCGATATCGGCGGGCACGCCGGCCGGATATTGCTTGAGCCAGATGCGCTCCATGCTATTTCCCTCTTGGTTCGTTACCTCAGCCGCTCGCCCGTTTTGCCGGCACGGGACGCGTGTTTTGGGCAGTATTGAGCAATGCTGCGGCCGATGGCAAGCGGTGGCGCGCCTTGCGCGCATCGATCCCGGAAATGCGCCGGTCCAGCCGGCCGGAACCGGTTATGAGCGCGGTGCAGCGGATTTTTGATCCGACGCGCCGGTATCACCGGTTGTGTTCTTGGGCGCCGGCTTGGTGGCCGGCTTTGCGGCAGACTTTGGCTTTGCCGGCTTTGTATCCGCCTTGTCTGTGCCGGCTGCCGGCTTGTCGGTGGATTTTGCGGCGGCATCCGGCCTGGCGTTCGCGTGCCTGACGGCCCCCGGTTTGGTTGCGCCCGGCTTGGCGTCCTTGGTCTCGGACTTTGCATCGTTCTTCGGTTCAGCCCCGGCATCCTGCTTTTTGGCCGCGACCCGCGACTTCTTTCCGCGATGCCGCGCCGCGGTCTGTTGGTCGGCGTCCGCCGCCACAGCGGCAATCAAGGCGGCTCCGCTGCGGGTCGGCCCGGTATAAACAGGGATCGGCTCGGACGGCGCGGCGGCCGCCGCCAGCAGTTCGGAGGGCTTCAGCGTCGGCGGTTGCAGCCCGGCGGTGAAGAATGCAAGCGCAGGCTCGGCGTTCGATCCGGCGTTACCCGCAACCGTGTCCTCGTCCTCGTCGCTGGCAGGCTTGTGGCGCTTGCCGCTGCACATCTCGTCGCGCAGATTC
This sequence comes from uncultured Alphaproteobacteria bacterium, assembly GCA_963742085.1. GTDB lineage: Bacteria > Pseudomonadota > Alphaproteobacteria > Rhizobiales > Xanthobacteraceae > Bradyrhizobium. Next base: position 8,086 of record CAVUKM010000018.1, read on the forward strand.
GGCGGCGAGGCATCAATCGGCACCAGATTGTCGACGGTGCCGAGCGAGGGACGCAGCCATGACAGCGAGTTGTTGGCAAAGCCGCGCTCGAGCAACTGGGCCGCCTTCACCGCGCGCGCCTGGCCGGATGATGCACCGAGTACCACCGCGATCAGCCGTTTGCCGTTGCGGGTCGCCGACGCCACCAGATTGTAGCCGGAGGCGCAGATGAATCCGGTCTTGAAGCCATCGGCGCCTGGATAACGTCCGATCAGCTTGTTGAAATTCTGCGTTATCCTGCGGCCGTAGCGGATCGAGGGAATGTGGACGAAATATTCGTATTCCGGCAGGTCACGAATAATCGCGCGGGCGAGGATAGCGAGGTCCCGGGCCGAAGTGATCTGACCGTCCGCGGGCAGGCCGTTGGGATTGACGTAGCTCGTCTGCGTCATGCCGAGCCGCTGTGCGTTCTGGTTCATCAGCGCCGAAAAGCCGTCGATCGAACCGCCGACGCCCTCGGCCAGTACCACGGCCATGTCATTGGCCGACTTCACCAGCATCATCTTGAGCGCATTGTCGACGGTGACCTGGATGCCTGGCCGGAAGCCCATCTTCGAAGGCGATTGCGAGGCCGCAACAGGCGATACCGTCAGCAACGAATCGAGCGACATCCGCCCTTCCTTGACGGCCTTGAGCGTGACATAGGCCGTCATCAGCTTGGTCACCGATGCGGGATACCAGGGATAGGTCGCGTTCTCGGCCTGCAGAACCTTGCCGGTATCGGCTTCAACGACCAGCAGTGCTTCGGCATGCGCCATACGCGGCGCGACGGCGAGCGCAGCGAGAACGAGGATCCAGTTCAATGATGGCCAAAAAAGCAACGCGCGAAGAAAATGCACTATCCGATTCCGGTCCTTTGAGACCCGCCTTCGAGAAGGAGGTCCTGGAATGTGACGTTCGGGTTTCAAGCGTGTCCGGCGCCGTCGCTCACGGCAGTTGCAAACCTATACCGGCTTGCCGGTCCGGAACAGAGGCCCGGCGATTAATTCGTGGACGAAATGGGCCGAATTTCGGCAGTGCCTAGATCTTGATGGCGGCGCTGCTTGCCGTGGGCGCCGGAATGCTGGCCCGCGCGCTCTCCTGAACCATGAATTGGGCCCTCGCGAGTTCCGCAAAATGGCCGCCTTTCGCCACCAGTTCATCGAAAGTTCCGCTTTCGATGACGCGCCCGTTGTCGAACACCAGGATACGCGTCGCGTTGCGAATGGTCGAAAGCCGGTGCGCGATCACGAAGGTGGTGCGTCCCCTCATCACTTCGTCGAGCGCGGCGTTGAGCTTGGCCTCGGTCACCGCATCGAGCGCGCTGGTCGCCTCGTCGAGGATCAGGATCGGTGGATCCTTCAGCAGCGCCCGCGCAATCGAGAGCCGTTGCCGCTCGCCGCCCGACAGCATCCGTCCACGCTCGCCGGCATTGGTTTCGAATCCCTTTTCGCTGCGCTCGATGAAATCGAGCGCCTGGGCGCGACTGGCCGCGATCCGCACCTCCTCGTCTGACGCGTCCGGCTTGCCGACCCGCAGATTGTCCGCGATCGAACGGTTGAACAGCAGCGCCTCCTGAAACACCACGCCGATATTCCGTCGCAGCGCCGTCAGCGTCAGGCCGCGGATGTCCATGCCGTCGATTTTGATGATGCCCGATTGCGGATCGAACGCACGGTGCAGAAGCGCGATCGCAGTGGATTTGCCTGCGCCGGTCGGGCCGACCAAAGCGACGGTCTGGCCAGGCAGTGCCGTGAAGGAAAGATCCTCGACCGCGGGCCGCTTGCCGTCATAGGAAAACGAGACGTCGTTGAATTCGACCAGACCCGCAAGCCGCCCGGTGTCGATCGCGTCGGGGCGGTCATGCACCGCGGGCACGGCGTCGAGCACGTTGAAGAATTCCTGCAGGCGCGGCGCCTCCATGAACACGTTGTTGATGAAGCTGACAACCTGTTCGAGCTTCTGGATCAGCATGGTGGCGAAGCTGACGAACATCACGATCTCGCCGACCGAAGTGAGGCCCTGCTCGTGCAGCACGATGCCGACCGTGAAGATCGCCAGCACGGTGATGGTGGTCGAGGCCCGCGTGATCACGGTGACCACCGCCCACCACGACAGCACCGGCATCTGCGCCGCCAGCAGCTTGTCGGCGACGAAGCGAACTCCCTGCACCTCGGCATCGATGCGCACGAAGCTTTGCACCAGCGCGACATTGCCGAGCGCGTCCGAGGCGCGGGCGGAAAGATCGCTGTAATGCGCCTCGACCTCGTTCTGCATGCCGTAGGTCTTGCGCACCACCAGCGTGGTCAGCACCGTGAACACCACGCAAAGAACGAACAGCAGGATCGCCAGCCGCCAGTTGATGTAAAACGCGAGCGGCAGCAGCACCACGAGCGACATGATCGCGGCGAAATGCTCGCGGAAAAATCCGAGCCACAGTCGCCACAGTGAATCGGTTCCGTTCAGCATCACCTTCATCAGGCGGCCGGAATGGGTGCCGGTGTGGAAGGTCAGCGGCAATTGCAGAATGTGCTCGAAATAATTCGTCAGCACCGCCTGACGCTGGCGATGGGCGAGCCGGTCGGCGTGAAGAGCCACCGCAGCGCTGCATCCGATGGTGAACAGGCCGAACGCCGCCCAGGCCGCCAGCAGCGGCCAGGCCGACGATGATCCCAGCGGTCCGCCGGACGGCTTGCCGGAGAGCACGTCGACGATACGGCCGAACAGCACGGGTTCGGCGAATTGCGCGCCGGCCAGCAGCAGGTTGGCGCCGGCAAGAATCCAGCCCAGTCGCGCCTCCTTGCCGAGCAAATTAAGGGCGCGCGTATAGAGGCGAAGCAGGGACATGCGGCTCAATGGCTCAAGGCTTTGACGGGGCGGAAAATAGTACCATTCGCAAGATGCGTTCTATTCGGGGATCGCCGGAGAGAACCGGCGGAGGCGCGTGATCTACCAAAGTGTATGCGGTTTGGCGAAGAGATGATACGCCAATTCAATCATCTGGCGCGCGATCGGACGCAAGACCGGCATCCACTTTTGCCGATCGTGCGATGACCTCTTTTACTCAGTTGATCAGGCGGCCGCCGAGCGGAGGCAGGTAGCCATCGTCGAAAATATCGGCGGCGGAGGGCCGTTTTCTGAATTTGAAATCCTCGGCGACCTGGTCGATCGACCGCTCGAGCCTGACGGGATCGATCCCGCCGATGCCATTGCGTTTCACTTCGACGGTCAGGATATTGTCTTCGATCACGGTGCGCAGGCGTTCCAGTTCAAGATCACGCGCGCCATCGTCCATCCGGCTGAGAACCTCATCCACCGCGCGCCCGGGCTCCCGGATGGCCAGATTGGTGCCGGCGATCACCGCGCGCAGGAAGCCTCTCACCGCCTCGGGTTGCTTGGCTGCGAATGCCGGGTTGACGATCACCGCAGCCCCGTAGGCCTCGCAGCCATAGTCGGCAAATCGCAGCACGGCGAGGTCGTCGGCCGGAACGCCGCGGTCCTTCAAGTTCACCGCCGACAGATAGGAAAAGCCGGTCACGGCATCGACCTGGCCGGCCGACAGCATCGGCTCCCGCACGGCCGCACTCATGTGGTTCTGCTTGACGTTTGCGAGCTTGATCCCGTTCTGGTGCGCCACCGCCGGCCACAGCCGGATCGACAGATCGCCCTCGGCGACGCCGAGCGTTTTGCCCTCGATATCCGACAGCGCATGGATGCCCCGGCTCTTGCGCGCGATGATGGCGTAGGGCGATCTGTTGAACAGCATGAACACTGCCTTGACTGGCGGCGCATCCTGGTCGCGAAAGCGGATCAGGGCGTTGATGTCGACCAGCGCGAATTGGCTGGCTCCGGCGGCGACGCGCGCGATCGCGTCCGGCGATCCGCCGGCGACGTCGGTCGTGACGGCCAGGCCTTCAGCACTGAACAGGCCGTCATTGACTGCGAGCAGGAAGGGAGCGACGCTGGCATTGAGGGGATGGTCGAAGGAAAACCGTATCGCAATCGGTTGGCGGTTTTCGTCCGCGGCCAGCGCTTCCGCCGCGCAAAGGCACGCAAGACTCTGCAAGCCGACCACCAAAGCCAGAACGCAGCGAGCAAAGATTGTCTGACTTGCGCGCATCAGCATCACACGGAGACCGGAGGTCAATTGCCACACCGATATGTCGGTTTCATGACCCTGTACGCCATGACCTTGTAGCAACCTTGTAGCGCCGCTTTGCCCATTGTGGCCAATGAAACCTGAACAGTAGATGAGTAGCCGGCACTGCCGTTCGGTCTGACTCGACGCGAGAGGCCTGATACGAGCCGGGCCGGGATGCGACGGTGGACCCCGTCCCGCCATGGTGCCTGGCCCCCGTATTGCTACGGCGGTGACCCTGCCTGTCAGGGCGGGTATGGCTCGGCGCAAGCGGTGCCCAATTCGAAGGCTATCTGCTTGCCGGCCGGTCACGCCAAGTTTCCCGACCGAATTAATCCGCCAGACACCGTGGCCGGCGGATTTCTCCTCCTGGGCTCCAGCCGTTAACACGCTGGCCGCGCGTTTGGATTATTTTAAGGACATGAGTGATTCGCTCGAGCGGCTTTATCTGGCGGTCATCGCGGCCAAGGATCTCGATCCGGCGGTTTCGCGAACGGCTCGGCTGTTTCAACGCGGGCCCGCCAAGATGGCGAAGAAACTGGCCGAGGAAGCCATCGAGGTCGTGATCGATGCCGTCAACGGCAAGACCGGGGCCGTGGTCAGCGAGAGCGCCGACCTCCTCTACAACCTCACGGTCTTGTGGGCGTCGGCCGGCGTGCGGCCCGAAGACGTGTGGCGCGAAATGGAGCGGCGCGAGCATCTGCTGGGAATTGCCGAGAAGATGCCGAAGTCGCAGCTCAAGTTGTCCAAGGTTCCGCCACCTCCGGTCGCGCGGCGACCAATTGTCGCGCTCGAGAGCCGCACCCTGCGCAAGCGCCGCTGACGCGGCGCGAAATTCCCTGGATTCCCGGCATGGACAAATCCGCCTGATGGTGGTTCATCGCGGCATGCTCAGACGAATCTACGATTGGTGTATCGACGCCGCGCACAAGCCATACGCGCTATGGATCATGGGGGCGGTGTCATTCGCGGAAAGCTCCTTCTTCCCGGTGCCGCCCGACGTCATGCTGATCCCGATGTCGCTGGCGCGGCCGCAGCGCGCCTGGCTCTACGCGTCGCTCTGCACCGCGACCTCGGTGCTTGGCGGCCTTCTCGGTTATGCCATCGGGGCGCTGCTCTACGATTCGATCGGACATTGGCTGATCAGCTTCTATGGCCTCGGCGACAAGGTCGAGGCCTTCCGCGCGGGCTACGCCGAATACGGCGCGTGGATCATCCTGCTGAAGGGTTTGACGCCGATCCCCTACAAGCTTGTGACCATCACCTCGGGCTTTGCCAATTTCAACATCTGGCTGTTCGTCGCCTTATCGGTGATCGCCCGCGGCGGGCGCTTCTTTATGGTCGCGATCCTGCTCAACCGGTACGGCGAATGGATCCGGGTCAGGATCGAGCGACATCTGGGACTTTGGGTGGCGCTGGGCGCCGCTGTGCTGGTGGCGGGCTTTATTGTCGCATTCAGAATGATCTGAGGCGGCCCGCGAAGTGCTTTGCCGGGTTGCTGCTTCGGGCTACGCTCCAAATCATGCCTGATCGATCCGGCAACCTGACCGCGCTGCCCAGGGCGCCCGTTGCGACGGCCGGCATGGCGCTCTTGATATGGATGATCGCCGCGGGCGTCGGCTGGCCGCAGGCCGTGCCGCCGCCGTCCCTGGGCCTCCAGCAGCCGGCCCAGCAGGCGGTGCCGGATCAGCCGGTACCGCCGCCAGGGGGGCCAGCATCGCCACAAGCCCCTCCAGCGCGCGAAGAGAATCCGGGCCTTCTCAACGAAATGGGAAGGATGCTGGAGAAATCCCTCTCGGTCCTGCCGACGCTGAAGAGCCCGGGTGAGGCCATCGACGATCTCAACGCGCGCGCAAAGGATGTGGCCAAGGATGCAGGCGAGAGCCTGTCGCGCCTGGCCAAGCCATCCTCCATGGTAACCGGACGCGTAATTTGTCCGGCTTCCGCCAACGGTGCTGCGGATTGCAAGGCCGGCGCCGACAGGCTTTGCCAGGCCAAGGGCTTCAAGGAAGGCAAGAGCCTCAACGCCGATTCCGCGGAAGCCTGCTCTGCGAAAGTGCTGATTCCCGGCCGGACACGCAAGCCGGACGATTGCCGAACCGACTATTACGTCACCCGCGCGCTGTGTCAGTAGCGCTTGAGGCCGCGCCGGCGTTGCCCGCGAAGCGCGGTTGCTTTCTTGGTATGATGTCTGGCATTCTTTGCCTGACGCGACATCTTCCCAATCGTGCATAAGGAATCCCGACGAATGTCCATGCCTGCCTTGTTCAAGGGCCGCCTGTCTTTACCCGTGATCGGGGCGCCGCTGTTCATTATCTCGGTCCCCGATCTCGTGATCGCGCAGTGCAAGGCAGGAATCGTCGGATCGTTTCCGGCACTGAACGCGCGTCCGCCGGATCTGCTCGACGAGTGGCTGACCCGGATCAAGGAGGAACTCGCCGCGCACGACAAGGCTCATCCCGATTCGCCGTCGGCGCCGTTCGCCGTCAATCAGATCGTGCATCGGTCGAACAACCGGCTCGACCATGATCTGGCACTTTGCGAAAAGCACAAGGTACCTGTCATCATCACCTCGCTCGGCGCACGCGAGGAAGTCAATCAGGCCGCGCATCGCTGGGGCGGCATCGTTTTTCACGATGTAATCAACCAGAAATTCGCCCACAAGGCGATCGAGAAGGGGGCCGACGGCCTGATCCTGGTCTCCGCCGGTGCCGGCGGCCATGCCGGGGTGATATCTCCGTTCGCCTTCGTGGCGGAGACGCGGCAATGGTTCGATGGGCCGATCGCGCTGTCGGGCGCTATCGGCAATGGCCGTGCGATCCGCGCGGCGCGTCTGTTGGGGGCCGACTTCGCCTATATCGGCTCGGCCTTCATCGCTACCCGCGAGGCGAACGCTGTTGAGGCCTACAAGCAGATGATCACTGCTTCGAGCGCGGAAGACATCGTCTATTCGAATCTCTTCACCGGGGTGCACGGCAACTACCTGAAGCCGTCGATCGTCGCGGCCGGCATGGACCCCGACAACCTTCCGCAATCCGATGCATCCAAGATGAGCTTCGGGACCGATGCGTCGGGGGAGCGCGCCAAACCGAAAGCCTGGAAGGAAATCTGGGGCTCGGGCCAGGGCGTCGGCAGCGTCGGCGGGATTGTGCCGGCCGCCGAATTGATCGCGCGCTTCAAGAAGGAATACGACGAAGCCGTCGATCCGCCGCTGTAAGGCCGCCCATTAGCTTCGCGACCCTGGAAAAGCGCGCCGTCGCCGACGCGCCGGCTCGCGCTGCCGGTTCCGCGGCGGCCCGATCTTGGCTGCCGTTCCGCGCCTTAACGCGCCATTAACCAACTCGCCCCAAAAATCATCTCCGGGGCCGCCCGTCACCGGAGCGGTGCGCGGCGCCGAAGCCGCGGCTGATGGGGGGCGACATGGATTTCGAGACGTTTCTTGCCAAAACTCCGGCAACTCTCGACGAAATCAAGAACCGCGTCGCCTGCGCCCTTGAGCGCCATCCGCTGTGCCGCCATGTGCAATTCGACATCGTGAGCATGCCCCGCTCCAGCAGGGGCGGTAATTGGACCATCAGCCTGCGATCGGTCGCCCCCGATGCGCTGTGGGAGGCGTCCGATATCGTCGCCGACATCCAGGATGCCTACGAACTCACCGCCGCGGCCTGATCCTGGCCCGGTCCGGCCGCCACTGCGGCGGCACGGTTAGGCCTTAATTATTACCCACTTGTCGGGAAAGTGGCCGTGGTTCGCCCAGGAAAACGGAGAATTGCTTGACGAAAGCAATGACCATCACCGCGCTGACGTGCTTCCTTGTCGTCGGGGCCGCCGCGGCCGGTATTCTGGGCCGCGACAGCGTGCCTGAGGCCGGACAGGCGACAGTAACGTCGTTGGCCACCGCTCAAGGCCCTGTCTCGAACAGGGAAGGCAAAGGCGACCGGCTGGCCGTCGCAGCCGTCAAACCGGCCTCGTTCGAACCGCCGCAAACCGGCGCGATCCCGAGCGAGCCGCTGCGGCAAGCCTTCGCGGCCGTCCCCTCGGCCGACATCGAAGGGCTGAAGATCACCGATCCGGCGCCCTCGGCGGCGCCGAAGCCGAAACTGGTCGGCAAGCCGGCGGTGCAAAAATCCTACGCGCTCTTGAGTGACGCGCAGATCGCCGGCATCAAGGAACGCCTCAAGCTTTCGTCCTATCAGGAATCCTATTGGCCGGCGGTGGAAAGCGCGTTGCGCGCCGTGGCCCGCAAGATCCACGCCACGCGGCCGGTCGATCCGAACGGTACCGGCGCGCCGATCATCGATCCGGATGCCGAAGAAGTTCAGCAGTTGAAATCGGCGGCGATGCCGCTCCTGTTTCAGCTGCGCGAGGACCAGAAGCGCGAAGTGCGCCAGCTCGCCCGCCTGATCGGCCTGGAGAAGGTGGCTGCGGCGATTTGAGCCGACGGCCCGTCCGAACCCGCCTTGCTGATTGCATGACCCCCGTTCCAGCCCCGATGGGGCATGTGACCGCCATTCTTCGATCCTGGCTTCCGTGATCAATTGAAAGGGAAGCAGGCCGCCAGGGCATGCGAGGCCTTGATGGCGAGGGCGCGGCTGCAGTTTAATGACTGCCGGGACGGCGTGCGAGGGGAGCAGGAAATAAGAGGGACTCAGCCATGAGCTCGGTACGGATCGCGGCGTCGGCCGCCGTCTTCACCCTCCTGTCGGCGGTTGGCGCGCCGGCCAAGCCGATCGTCACCACCGCGGAGACCAATCTTCGGAAATCGCCCGGCACCGACAGCCCGGTTCTGTCGATCATTCCGAAGGGAACGACGGTCGAGGTCGGCAAGTGCAGCAATGGATGGTGCGAAACGTCGACGGATGGTCGGGACGGCTTTGTCATCGCCAGAAATCTCGGCATGGCTCCGGCGCGAAGAGCGCGGTTCGTTCCGCAGGTCTATGACGAGGGAGTGGAAGAGGCGGGGCCGCCGGTCTATGGCCCTCCGGTCTATTATGGCTACGGGCCGTATTACGGGTATGGATGGGGATACAGGGGATTGGGATGGCGCTGGTAGGGTCTCGTGACCCTGCATCGATGCCCTTGAATTGATGCGCTTGAAATGATCGCGGAGAGCGGCCCGCTCGCCGACGATCACAGGAGATGAAATGCCGACCCATTCTTCGCGGCCCGATCAGAAGGCCAAGGTTCTTCTGCTCGAGGGCGTGAACGACAGTGCCGTCGAACTGTTTCTGGGTTCGAACAACTTCAGCGTCGAACGCCTGCCCAAGGCGCTCGAGGCGGACGCGTTGCGCGAGGCCATCAAGGGCGTCGACCTCCTCGGCATTCGCTCTCGAACCCAGCTGGCCCCTGAATTTTTTTCCGATGCCGACCGGTTGACCGTCGTGGGATGTTTCAGCGTGGGGACCAACCAGGTCGATCTGGACGCTGCCCGCCGCCACGGTATTCCCGTCTTCAATGCGCCATTCTCCAATACCCGCAGCGTGGCGGAGCTGGTGATCGGCGAAATCGTCATGCTGCTCCGGCGCATCTTCCCTCGCTCCGTGGCGGCTCATGAAGGCGCCTGGGACAAGTCCGCAACGGACAGCCACGAGGTGCGAGGCCGCACCCTCGGCATCGTCGGCTACGGCAATATCGGGTCGCAGCTCTCGACGCTCGCGGAAGCGATGGGCATGAGGGTGATTTTCTTCGACCAGACCGACAAGCTCCGCCACGGCAACACCGAGCCCGTCGAAACCTTGCGCGACCTGCTCGCCCAGAGCGACATCGTCAGCCTGCACGTTCCGGAGACGCCGGCGACATCAGGCATGATCGGAGAGGCCGAACTGCGGGTGATGAAACCGGGATCCTTCCTGATCAACAACAGCCGCGGCACGGTGGTCGATCTCGATGCGCTGGCGAAGGCGCTTCGCGACGGTCATCTGGCGGGAGCCGCGCTCGATGTTTTTCCGGTCGAGCCGTCCTCGAATTCGGAGCGCTTTCTAAGCCCGGTACAGGGCCTGAAGAACGTGATCCTGACCCCCCACATCGGCGGCTCGACCGAGGAGGCGCAGGATCGCATCGGCCGGGAAGTGGCCCGCAAGATGCTCGATTACTTCAGCGGCGGCTCGACGACGGGCGCGGTGAATTTCCCGCAGGTCCAGTTGCCGGCGCGCCCGCTCGGCACCCGCTTCAGCCACGTTCACCGCAACGTGCCCGGCATGCTCAGGCGGTTGAACGAGCTGTTCCTGCAGCGCGACATCAACATTGTCGCGCAATATCTGGAGACTGACCGGGAGGTCGGCTACGTCGTGCTCGATGCGGATCTGACCGGGCATGACAGCCATGAACTGCTCGACGCAATTCGCGCCCTCGACGGCACCATCAGGGCGCGGCTGGTGTATGAGCACTGAAGCGTTTTCAGGAAAACGCGTCAAACGAAAGACCGGAGCGTTTTCAAGCGAAGTGGGGCCCGGTTCGCGTCAGGAAAACGCGCGTCCAAAGAAAATCGGGGCACGATCGCGGCAGGCAGAAAACCGGATCAGAAGCTACGCCGCGGCCGTCTCGCCTTCAATTTCGCTTTCCATAATCGTGCGATTGCGGCCGGATCGTTTCGCCTGATAAAGCGCGCGGTCGCATCGCTCGATCATGGCTTCGGCGGACTCGGCCAGGCGGAATTGTGCGACGCCGATAGAAACGGTAATGCTCGATATCTCCTCGCCGGTGGCGCGTCGGGTCAGGCGCGCGTCTGTAATGCGTTGGCGAACGCGTTCGGCGACATCGGCACAGTTATGGAGCGTGGCGCCGGGAAGCAACGCGATCAACTCCTCGCCGCCATAGCGCGCCGCCAGATCGCCCTCGCGAACGCTCTCCTGCAGAACCTTGGCCACCAGCCGGAGAACCTGGTCGCCGATCTGATGCCCGTAGCAATCGTTGAACATCTTGAAGTGATCGATGTCGATCATCAAGACACTGAGTGGTTCGCCCGTCTCCATCGCAGCGATTTGAGCCAAACGAAGGAACTCTTCCAACGCGCGGCGGTTGGCGAGCCCGGTGAGGGCGTCGGTGTTCGAATGCTGCTCCGCGAGCTTCAGCGAGTCTCGGAGCCTGTCCAGTTCCTCCGACGTTTCGAGGAAATTCGCCTCCAGACTGGAGGCTCGCGTCGTCGCATTCGACAGTTCCAGGACGAGCCTTTCGATGATCGGCCGGGGATCGCTGACCGTCGTAACTTGCGAGGAGACCTCGCCGAGCGCCTCGATCTGCGTGCGGTTGTCGGAAATTGCCGTGGCGAGAAACTGCCTGGCGCTGGATATCAGGCCCTGCAATTGTTCCGGGAAATCCTCGCCGTCGGACCGCGGGCAGAGGTAGTTGATGTAGAGGTCATGATTGGTGGCAGTGTCGAACTTCCGCTTGTTGGCAACCAGGATATCGATGGTCTTTCGGAGCGCCGGTGACGCACCCATCGCATAGTTGAACCATACGGAAAAATTGTTGGGAGTGGGCGGGACGCCGTGCCGCGACATGAATCGATTGGCCCGATCCGCGATCGAGGTCGCGTAGTCGAGATCGGCATCATCGAACGCGTTGCTCATTCCGCTCGTCCGTCGTCCATAAACAGCGGAATCGTCTCCGCAGCCCAGATCCAGAAAACCACGGTCGATTCAGTGAATCGAAAGTCTCTCAGGTCGACTCGCGGGCGATCAGACCATCACTCTCCAGTGTAGTCCCGACATCTAAACGATGATTTAAACATTTCGGGCGCTTTGGCCGGGTATGCCCGCTGCTGGGGCCCGGATTACGCCGGATTTTGCGATCGACGGGGCAACGAGGCCTGGAGACCAGACTTGGAAAGTCCGTCATGCCCTGATCTTATCGGGGGGCTCGCCAACACCCCGACGAGAGGCTTCCGATGGGTACACGACGCGAACACGACCTGCTGGGCGACCGGGACGTTCCGGCGGGGGCCTATTACGGCGTGCATACCCTGCGCGCGGTCGAGAATTTTCCGATCACCGGGACCCCGATCTCGATCTATCCGGAGCTGATTGCGGCGCTGGCCTCGATCAAGCTGGCCGCGGCGAAGAGCAACCGCGACCTCGGGCTGCTCGACGAAACGCGGGCCAAGGCCATCGTCACTGCCGCGGAGGAAGTCAGGGCAGGCCGGCTGCACGAGCAGTTCGTGGTCGACGTCATCCAGGGCGGCGCGGGCACCTCGACCAACATGAACGCCAACGAGGTCATCGCGAACCGCGCACTGGAACTGCTCGGCCGGTCCAAGGGCGACTACAGATTTCTGCATCCCAACGAACACGTCAATATGAGCCAGAGCACCAACGACGTCTATCCGACGGCGCTCAAGCTCGCTGCCTATTCCGGAATCATGGGATTGGTCGACGCCATGGCGGTGTTGCGTCAGGCGTTCGAGGTGAAGTCCGAGGAGTTCAAGGACATCATCAAGATGGGCCGGACTCAATTGCAGGACGCCGTTCCGATGACTCTCGGACAGGAGTTCTCGACCTATGCGGTGATGCTCGGAGAGGACGAGCAACGGCTGAGGGAAGCGGTGCTCTTGATTTGCGAAATCAACATGGGCGCGACCGCGATCGGCACCGGCATCAACGCGCATCCGGACTATGCGCGCCTGGTCTGCGAGCATTTGCGGGCGACGACGGGCATCCCGGTCGTAACGGCGTCGAACCTGATCGAGGCGACCCAGGATTGCGGCAGTTTCGTGCAACTCTCCGGTGTCCTGAAGCGGGTCGCGGTCAAGCTGTCAAAAACCTGCAACGATTTGCGCCTGCTGTCGTCGGGACCCCGCGCCGGACTCGGCGAGATCAATTTGCCGGCGATGCAGGCGGGCTCCAGCATCATGCCGGGCAAGGTCAACCCGGTTATTCCGGAGGTCGTCAACCAGATTGCCTTTGAGGTGATCGGAAACGATATCACGGTCAGTTTTGCGGCCGAGGCCGGTCAATTGCAGCTCAACGCTTTTGAGCCCGTCATCGCGCACAGCCTGTTCAAGAGCGTCAACCATCTCCGTACCGGCTGCCTGACGCTGGCCACGAGGTGTGTGAGCGGCATTACCGCCAATCGCGAGCATCTGCGCCGGGGCGTCGAACGGTCGATCGGGATAGTGACCGCGCTCAATCCCTTTATTGGTTATGCCAACGCGACCGAGGTCGCCCAGGAAGCGCTGGTTTCAGGTGAGAGCGTTTACGATCTGGTGCTGGCGAAGAGGCTGCTCACGCGGGAGCAACTCGACGATATTCTGCGGCCCGAGGTGCTGACCCGGCCGCGGTCATTTGGCGCCGCGCCCGCGACCGCGGAAACCCAGGCGCTCAGCGTCCGCCGCGATCAAACGGATTGAAGAGCTGGCCGGAATCGAACCTGTTGGCGTTCGCGCCGTGAAGGCAGGGCTTTCCGCGCAATCGCCGGGAGCGCGCTGCGGGTTTAGCTGCCTGAAAATCGGACCTGGAAATCGGCACTCCGGTACACCCGGGAAACGCCGCATGCGGTGCGACCGCCGGGCAGGCCCGGTCCGCAAGTGTTTCACAAGTTGCGACAATTTAAATTATCTGTGAGGCGACTGAAGCCAGTTATTTTCACGCATGGCCGGTAGCACGTGATTGTCACTCTCTCTTGCTTTCCACCTCAAACGCGAAAATGTCTAACGAGACGATGGCCATGACGAAGTTTTCCTCTCTGATTGACGAAATTCAGGACACCGCGGGATCCGGGCTCACCAAAAAGCGGTTGAGGGCGCTTACGCGCATCACCGATTTGTTCGTCGCCGGGTCCGCCCGTTATTCGGATCGACAGATTGAGCTGTTCGACGAGGTATTCAAATCCCTCGTTGCCGTGATCGAGCTGAAAACCCGGGTCAAGCTCGCGCGGCATCTTGCAACCAGCCCAGATGCGCCGGCGACCCTGGTTCGGGCCCTTGCCTTCGATGACGCCATCGCCGTGGCGGCGCCGGTTCTCAGTCAGTCGGCGGCGCTTAGCGAGTCCGATCTTGTCGCCAGCGCAAGTACCCGGAGCCAGGGTCATCTTCACGCCATCGCGCAACGCCGAACCATCAGCGAAGTCATCACCAAAATACTCATCGAGCGCGGTGAACCTGTCGTTGTCCACACCGTTGCCAAAAATGCCGGTGCCCGCATTTCGGATGAGAGTTTTCGTGAACTCGTGGCGCGCGCGGGCGACGACGCCAGGCTGGCGCTGCATGTTGGAACGCGGCGCGACATTCCTCGACATCATTTTTTGAAACTGCTTGAAACAGCCTCTGTTTCAGTGCGCCGAAAGATCGCCGCCGCAAACCCGCAATTTGCCGATGCCGTGCAGGATGCGGTAACCGAGGTGATCGACGACATCAATCTGGAGGTCCGCAGCAAGTTCCGGGGATCATGCCAAGGCGCAGAGAAAGCTGAGACGGCTCAAATATTGGAAGGAACTCGGGGAAGCCAACGTCCATGCGGCCGCTCGCGCGCAAAATTTTGAACAAGCGGTGATAGCCTTGTCAATTCTCGCGCGCTGTCCCATCGAGACGGCAGAACGGGCGGTGCTCAATGAGAACCCCGGCGTGGTGCAAGTCCTCGCCAAAGCCGCCGGCTGCTCATGGGCAACGGTGAGATCTCTCCTGGTGATGACGGCCGCGGACCGCAGGATGTCCAAGACGGATCTTGCCCAGGCGCGCGAAAACTTCGAGCGGCTTGAAGCCCGAACCGCAAAACGCGTGCTTGAATTCTACGAAGCGCGCCGCAACGAACGCGCCGTCGCGTGTCCGGCAATCGCTCCGATGCCGTCGGCGAACCCAGCAGCACTCATCTAGTTACCAGTTACGAAGCCGGCCGGATCACCGCCAGAGGTGGCGCCGCGCACCTAACGGTATCCTGGCTGGAATCGTGCAACCACAAAACCAGCAAATAAGGGAGATTTTGGCGGCCGGCCCACGGATCCGCGCGCGGTTACCTGCGGTTATTTGGTGCACTTATTCGTCTGGCGGTCGCGCCCGGGGGACGCTAGGCTGGGCAAAACGGTCGAAGCCGTTAGGTCACAGGGAGGAACGTATGCAGGAACTGACGCCGGAAACCATCACAGACGCCGTGCTCGACCAGATGTCGACGACGCCGGACCCCCGCATGAAGGAGGTGATGGCATCCGCGGTGAGGCACCTGCATGCCTTCGCCAGGGAAGTGAACCTGACGCCTGCCGAATGGATCAAGGGCATCGCCTTCATGACCGCGGTCGGCAAGATCTGCACGCCGGCGCGGCAGGAATTCATCCTGCTTTCTGATACCCTTGGCCTGTCGGCTCTGGTCAACGGCCTGCACGACTCTACCGCCATGGAAGAGGGCACCCATACCAGCCTGCTCGGCCCGTTCTACCGCGAGGCCTCGCCGACGCTGGCGGCGGGCAGCCAGATCGCCAAGACGGTGAAGCCCGGGAGCGAACTCGTGCTTTACGGCCGCGTGACCGACGTCAACGGCAAGCCGGTTGCCCACGCAACCGTTTCGATCTGGCAGACCGGCGCCAATGGTCTCTACGACATTCAGGAAGCCGCCGACGTCAATCGACTATCGCGGCGTGTTCGCCACGGATGCGGATGGCATCTTTCTGGTACGTACCGTCAAGCCGATCGGATACTCGATCCCGATGGATGGCCCGGTGGGCGACATGGTCCGGGCGCAGAAGCGGCACGGCATGAGGCCCGCCCACATCCACTTCCTGGTCGGCGCGCCCGGTTATCGCGAACTGGTGACGGCGCTCTATTTGCGCGACGATCCGCATCTGGTTGACGACGTCGTGTTCGGCTCTTCGGGTGACCTCGCGGTCGATATCGAGCCGAACGATGCGAACTGCCCGATCAAGGGGATGCCGAGCATCCGCTTCGATATGCGGCTGTCGCGCGAAACCGCGGCTGACAGGGCTGGCGGCCGCGTCGGCGCCGATCCGTCCGCGATCTTGAAGCAGCCGGCATGACCGGGAAAAGGCGGTCCGCTGCATCGGCGCCAATGTCGCGCCGGTAGCGGCGGATTTGACCTTGGCGCCGGCATCGCTGCAAATTAACGACGCGAACGTCAAGACCCAATGGCTAACCAGAGTCTTATTGTGGCCGGGCTCGTTTTGGTTCTAACGTCCGCGCAAATGCACGCCAGCGACCGGGCAGCAATCCGCTCGCGGGCAGGCCAAAGAAGACGTGAAAATAGGGGGGATCAATGAAACGCAGGACGCTTCTTGGCGGCGCGATCGCCGCCGCCGGGCTTGGGCTGACTTCACGGGTTGTCGCCCAGCAGCCGCCGATCAAGATCGGCATGAGCATGCCGCAAACCGGCGGCCTCGCGGGCGGCGGCAAGGCTTCGCTGCTCGGCATCGAGATCTGGCGCGACGACGTCAACGCCAAGGGTGGCCTGCTCGGCCGCAAGGTCGAACTTGTCGTCTATGACGACAAATCGAGCGCTTCCGAGACCCCGGCGATCTACTCAAAGCTGCTGGATGTCGACAAGGTCGATCTGCTGTTCGCGCCCTACGCGACGGTGCCGACGGCGCCGATCATGCCGCTCGTCAAGCAGCGCGGCCTGTTGCTGATCGGGAACTTCTCGTTCCAGGTCAACAGCAAGGTTGGCCACGACATGTGGTTCAACAACGCGCCATGGGGACCGGCCGACAGCTGGGCGGCAGCGTTCCTCGATCTCGGCCAGAAGGCCGGCGGCAAGACCATGGCGCTGCTCACGGCGGACCAGGAATTCGCCCAGAATCTGGCGGTAACCGCGAGGGAAGTCGCGAAGAAGCGCAACCTGCCCGTTGTCTTCGACCAGGTCTATCCTCCCAACACGGTGGAATTCTCCAGCATCCTGCGGGCGCTCAATGCCGCCAAGCCCGACATCGTCTATGTCGCGTCCTATCCGCCGGATTCGGCCGGAATCCTGCGCGCCGTGAACGAGATCGGGATCGCGGACAGCGTCAAGATTTTCGGCGGCGGCATGGTCGGCCTGCAATTCGCCGCCGTCATGGGCAATCTGGGTTCGCTGCTCAATGGCGTCGTCAACTTCAACACCTGGCTGCCGGAACCGGGCATGTATTACGAGGGGACCAAAGCCTTCTTCGACACCTATGCGAAGCGGGCCGTGGAAGCCAAGGTCGATCCTCTCGGCTACTATCTTGCGCCGTTCGGCTACGCCAGCGGTCAGCTCATCGAGCAGGCCATCAAGGCGACGGGATCGCTGGACCAGAAGGCGATGGCAAAATATCTGCGCGAGAACGAGCACAAGACCATCGTCGGCCCGATCGCGTTTTCGGCGGACGGCGAGCGCAAGGAAACGGCGACGCTGATGGCGCAGTTCCGCGGTATCGCGGACAAGAACGTCGAGCAGTTCCGCAGCCCGGGCAAACAGGTGATCCTGTTCCCGGAGAAACTGAAGTCCGGCGATCTCATCAGCCCCTTCGAGGCCGCGCGCAAGTAACCTCGCGGGCTTTTCTCCGGACTATGGCGTGGCCGGCCCGGACCGGGTAAATGCATCCGGGCCCGCGGGAGGATGACCGGGTGCGCGCCGGCCGGGGAGCGGTGGCCTTAAGAACGGGTCAAGGGGGACCTCAATTGTTTTCAATGGACCTGCTGCTCGATGCGGTGGTGATCGGGGTGCTGCTCGGCTGCTTCTATGCGGCCGTAAGCCTTGGCTTGTCGGTCTCGTTCGGTCTGCTCGACGTTCCCCATGTCGCGCACCCGGCCTTTCTGGTGATGGCGTCCTACGGCGTTTTTCTCCTCAACGATCGCTATGACATCGACCCGCTGCTGGCGGGGCTGCTGATCACGCCGCTGCTGTTCCTTTTCGGTCTTGTCGCCTACCGCCTGTATTACGAGACCTTCGAAAGGCGCGGCAGCGACGCCGGCGTGCGCGGCATCGCGTTCTTCTTCGGTGTCGCCTTCATCGTCGAGGTGCTGCTCATTCTGCAATTCGGCGTCGATCAGCGCTCGGTCACCGCGTCCTATATCGGCCAGGCCTGGCGGATCGTCGGCATGCGGATTCCGCTCCGGCTGGTGGTCGCGTTCGCGGTCGCCGCGGGGCTGACGATCCTGCTGTCGCTGTACCTGTCGCGAACGTTCATGGGCCGCGCGATCCGCGCGGTCGCGCAGGACCAGGAGGCGCTGCGGCTGATGGGCGCCAACCCGGTTCGGATCAAGCAATGGGCGTTCGGCATTGCCACGGCCGTGCTGGGGATGGCGGGCGCCCTGCTGATCATCGTCGCTCCCGTCGATCCGACCCTCGACCGCGCCTATATCGGGCGGACATTCTGCGTCGTGGTCATGGCGGGGCTCGGCAGCATGACCGGCACGCTGGTCGCCGCCATCATCCTCGGCGTCGCCGAATCGATCGTGCTGACCCTGTTCGGCGCCTCCTGGGCGCCGGCGATTTCCTTCGCGATGCTGCTCGGCGTTCTCGCCGTCCGGCCGCAGGGCCTGTTCGGCAGGCGTTCATGAACCGTAACGGCATTTCTTTCTGGATCGGGGCGATCCTGTTTCTCGCCGTCATCGTGCTGATGACGCAGCTCATCGGCAACGAATATCCCTTCTTTGCCGGCTACGGGATCCTGCAATACGTCGTGCTGGCGGTGGCGTGGAGCATTCTCGGCGGCTATGCCGGTTACGTGAATTTCGGCACCAGCGCATTTTTCGGCGTCGGCGTCTACACCGCCGTGTTCCTGTTCAAGGCGGCCGGTGCGCCGCTGGCCGTGCAGATCGCCGCCGCCGCGATCGTCGGCGCATTCCTCGGCCTCGCGGTGGGCCTCCTGACCTTGCGCATGCAGGGCATCTTTTTCTCGATCGCGACGATTGCGCTGACGATCGTCATCGAGACGACGGTGACGAATTGGCGGTTCGTCGGCGGCGCGTCCGGCATTCAGATGCAGCGGCCGCCGGTGATGCCGCCGTTCCACAGCTACGTGCAGATGCTGTTTTTCGTTCAGGCTCTCCTTGTGGTCCTGGCGGTTGCGACCGCGCGCTACATTCAAAACTCATGGATCGGCCGCGGCCTGCAGGCGCTGAAGGACGACGAGCTTGCCGCCGAATGCACCGGCGTGCCGACCTTGCGGCTGAAGTTGCTGGCCTGCGTCATCTCCGGCGCGCTGATGTGCGCGGCCGGTGCGCCCGCCGCCATGTACCTCCAGTATGCGGACCCGTCGTCCGCCTTCAATCTCAACTACTCCGTCTCGGTGCTCGCGATGTCGCTGATCGGCGGGACCGCGCATTGGGCGGGCCCGGTGATCGGCGCGATCCTGCTGGGCTCGACGCAACAGCTGCTCGCCGTCACCATCTCCTCGGAAGTGAACGTGCTTGTGCTTGGCATCATGCTGGTGGTGTTCGTGGTGGTCGCCCCGGAGGGCCTCATTGGCCTTATCCGCGGCGGCTTTCGCAAACGCGCGGAGGACAAGCCATGACCTCCGCAAGCGAATCCGGACTGCCCTTGCTGCGGATCGGCGCACTGACCAAACGCTTCGGCGGCTTCACCGCGCTGGACAATGTCAGCGTCGATATTCGCCCGGGCGAGCGCTTCGGCCTGATCGGCCCGAACGGCTCGGGAAAGACCACGCTGATCAACTGCATTTCCGGCGCGTTCCGTACCGAGGCCGGCACCGTGGTGTTCCGCGGCGAGGACGTCACGCGGTTGCCGCCGTATCTGCGCACGCGCCGCGGCATCGCGCGCAGCTTCCAGATCCCGCGGCCGTTCAAAAGCATGACGGTCGCCGAAAACCTCATGGTGGCGCTCGACTTCGCGACTGTCGCGGACCATTCGGTCTCGGCCGCGCAGCGGCGCGATTCCGTGATGTCGATCCTGACCCAGATGGGTCTTGCGTCCAAGGCCGACGTGTCGGCCGCCAGGCTCAGCCAGGTGGAGCTGCGCAAGATGGAGCTCGCCCGCGCGGTGGCGGCGCGCCCGAAGCTGCTGATTTCCGACGAGGCCATGGCCGGCCTTTCCAGCTCCGAAGTCGACGAGGTGCTTGATCTGCTCATCAGCCTTGCGGGCCAGGACATCACCATCATCATGATCGAGCACATCATGCAGGCGGTGATGCGCTTCTCGGAGCGCGTGATGTGCCTCGACGCCGGCAGGATCATCGCGCTCGGCGCGCCGGCCGAGGTGATGGCCAACCCGCGGGTGCAGGAGGCGTATCTTGGCACTTAGCCTCGCCATCACATGGCCTCGATGCGGGTTACGGCGCCGTCAAGGCGCTGCGAGGTGTTTCGCTCAATGTCGAGGCCGGCGAGACCGTCGCGTTGCTCGGCACCAACGGCAACGGCAAGAGCACGCTGATGAAGTGCATCACCGGCCTGGTCCGGCCGTGGCGCGGCAGCATGACGCTCACGATCGACGGAAACGCCCACGATCTGACCAGGCTGTCGCCCGAGGCCATCGTCGATCTCGGCGTGGCGATGGTTCCGGAGGGACGGCGGTTGTTTCCCAAGCTGACCGTGACGGAAAATCTGATGCTCGGGGCCTTCCGCAAGGCCGCCCGCCGCGACATCGATCGCAACCTCGCGCTCGCCTTCGAGACGTTTCCGGCCCTGAAGGAGCGGCCCAACGAGCTCGCCGGCAACATGTCGGGAGGACAGCAACAGATGCTGGCGATCGCGCGCGCGCTGATGTCGTCGCCGCGCCTGCTGCTGATCGACGAGCCTTCGGTGGGCCTGTCGCCGCTGCTGGTATCGCAGACCATCACCAAGATCGGCGAGCTCAACCGGCGCGTCGGCCTGACGGTGCTGATGGCGGAGCAAAACTTTCATCAGGCGGTCCGCATCGCCGATCGCGGTTACATCATCGTCCATGGCGAGATCGTGGTCGCGGCCGGCGTCGACGATTTGCGCGGCAACGACATCGTCAAGCGGCTATATCTCGGCGGGGTCGCTTGACCGGGAGCATGATGAGATATGAATAGGAGACGCAGCAGCGGCCGACCTGTGTACTCAAAGCCAGCCCCGTCATCCTGCGAGTTTGACTTATAAAGCAGGTCACAAAATCAAGAGCTTAAAGTCGTCATTGCGAGCGGAGCGAAGCAATCCATGAGCTCTGTCCGGGAAAAATGGATTGCTTCGTCGCTTTGCTCCCTTGCGCAAACGCTTCGCGTTTGTCGCAGGCAATGACGGCAATATAGATCATCACGCTTCAGGAGAACGGCATGACCTCAAAGCTTCTGCCCACGACGGTCGTCGGCAGCTACCCGCAGCCGGACTGGCTGGTCGACCGCGGCCTGCTGTCGAAAGGCGTGGCGCGCGTCCGCCTCGATCTCTGGCGCGTGAGCGAGCCTTGGCTGGAGCAGGCCCAGGACGATGCGACGTTGCTTGCGATCCGCGACATGGAGCGCGCCGGCATCGACATCATCACGGACGGCGAGATGCGGCGGGAGAGCTATTCCAATCGCTTCGCGACCTCGCTCGAGGGTATCGAGTGCGGCAAGCCGGGTGAGGTGGTGTCGAAGGCCGGCCTCCTCACCGCTGTCCCGCGCGTCGTCGGCCGCATCCGGCGGACCCACCCGGTCGAAGTGCGCGACATGGAGTTTCTCCGCCGCAATACCGACCGGATGGCGAAAATTACGCTGCCCGGTCCATTCACGATGAGCCGGCAGGCCGTCAACGAATTCTATCGCGACGAAGACGAAATGATCATGGACTACGCCGCCGCGGTGAACGCGGAAGCGCGCGATCTCGAAAAGGCCGGCGCCGAAATCATCCAGCTCGATGAGCCATGGCTGCGTCAGGATCCCGCCGCCGCGAAGCGGATCGCGGTCAGGGCGATCGACCGCGCGCTCGAAGGCCTTAACGTAACGACCGTGGTCCATCTGTGTTTCGGCTACGCCGCGGTCGTCACCGGTCAAAAACCGGTCGGCTACTCGTTCCTGGGCGAGCTCGCCGCCTGTGCGGCGGACCAGATTTCCATCGAAGCGGCCCAGCCGAGGCTCGATCTCGGCGTGCTCAAGGATCTCGCAGCAAAAACGATCATGCTTGGCGTCATCGATCTCGCCGATCCCGCGCCCGAATCGCCGGCCGTCGTGGCGAACCGCATTCGCGCGGCCTTGAAGCATGTTACGCCGGAACGGCTGGTGCCGGCGCCGGATTGCGGCATGAAATACCTGTCCCGCGAGCTTGCCTTCGCGAAACTGAAGGCGCTCGCGGATG
>CAVUKM010000019.1:0-10319 GCA_963742085.1 uncultured Alphaproteobacteria bacterium
GGGAAACGCCGCGTGCGGTGCGACCGCCGGGCAGGCCCGGTCCGCAAGTGTTTCACAAGTTGCGACAATTTAAATTATCTGTGAGGCGACTGAAGCCAGTTATTTTCACGCATGGCCGGTAGCACGTGATTGTCACACTTTCTTGCTTTCCACCTCAAACGCGAAAATGTCTAACGAGACGATGGCCATGACGAAGTTTTCCTCTCTGATTGACGAAATTCAGGACACCGCGGGATCCGGGCTCACCAAAAAGCGGTTGAGGGCGCTTACGCGCATCACCGATTTGTTCGTCGCCGGGTCCGCCCGTTATTCGGATCGACAGATTGAGCTGTTCGACGAGGTATTCAAATCCCTCGTTGCCGTGATCGAGCTGAAAACCCGGGTCAAGCTCGCGCGGCATCTTGCAACCAGCCCAGATGCGCCGGCGACCCTGGTTCGGGCCCTTGCCTTCGATGACGCCATCGCCGTGGCGGCGCCGGTTCTCAGTCAGTCGGCGGCGCTTAGCGAGTCCGATCTTGTCGCCAGCGCAAGTACCCGGAGCCAGGTCATCTTCACGCCATCGCGCAACGCCGAACCATCAGCGAAGTCATCACCAAAATACTCATCGAGCGCGGTGAAGCTGTCGTTGTCCACACCGTTGCCAAAAATGCCGGTGCCCGCATTTCGGATGAGAGTTTTCGTGAACTCGTGGCGCGCGCGGGCGACGACGCCAGGCTGGCGCTGCATGTTGGAACGCGGCGCGACATTCCTCGACATCATTTTTTGAAACTGCTTGAAACAGCCTCTGTTTCAGTGCGCCGAAAGATCGCCGCCGCAAACCCGCAATTTGCCGATGCCGTGCAGGATGCGGTAACCGAGGTGATCGACGACATCAATCTGGAGGTCCGCAGCATTCCGGGGATCATGCCAAGGCGCAGAGAAAGCTGAGACGGCTCAAATATTGGAAGGAACTCGGGGAAGCCAACGTCCATGCGGCCGCTCGCGCGCAAAATTTTGAACAAGCGGTGATAGCCTTGTCAATTCTCGCGCGCTGTCCCATCGAGACGGCTGAACGGGCGGTGCTCAATGAGAACCCCGGCGTGGTGCAAGTCCTCGCCAAAGCCGCCGGCTGCTCATGGGCAACGGTGAGATCTCTCCTGGTGATGACGGCCGCGGACCGCAGGATGTCCAAGACGGATCTTGCCCAGGCGCGCGAAAACTTCGAGCGGCTTGAAGCCCGAACCGCAAAACGCGTGCTTGAATTCTACGAAGCGCGCCGCAACGAGCGCGCCGTCGCGTGTCCGGCAATCGCTCCGATGCCGTCGGCGAACCCAGCAGCACTCATCTAGTTACCAGTTACGAAGCCGGCCGGATCACCGCCAAAGGTGGCGCCGCGCACCTAACGGTATCCTGGCCGGAATCGTGCAACCACAAAACCAGTAAATAAGGGAGATTTTGGCGACCGGCCCACGGATCCGCGCGCGGTTACCTGCGGTTATTTGGTGCACTTATTCGTCTGGCGGTCGCGCCCGGGGGACGCTAGGCTGGGCAAAACGGTCGAAGCCGTTAGGTCACAGGGAGGAACGAATGCAGGAACTGACGCCGGAAACCATCACAGACGCCGTGCTCGACCAGATGTCGACGACGCCGGATCCCCGCATGAAGGAGGTGATGGCATCCGCGGTGAGGCACCTGCATGCCTTCGCCAGGGAAGTGAACCTGACGCCTGCCGAATGGATCAAGGGCATCGCCTTCATGACCGCGGTCGGCAAGATCTGCACGCCGGCGCGGCAGGAATTCATCCTGCTTTCTGATACCCTTGGCCTGTCGGCTCTGGTCAACGGCCTGCACGACTTTACCGCCATGGAAGAGGGCACCCATACCAGCCTGCTCGGCCCGTTCTACCGCGAGGCCTCGCCGACGCTGGCGGCGGGCAGCCAGATCGCCAAGACGGTGAAGCCCGGGAGCGAACTCGTGCTTTACGGCCGCGTGACCGACGTCAACGGCAAGCCGGTTGCCCACGCAACCGTTTCGATCTGGCAGACCGGCGCCAATGGTCTCTACGACATTCAGGAAGCCGCCGCGTCAATCGACTATCGCGGCGTGTTCACCACCGATGCGGATGGCATCTTTCTGGTACGTACCGTCAAGCCGATCGGATACTCGATCCCGATGGATGGCCCGGTGGGCGACATGGTCCGGGCGCAGAAGCGGCACGGCATGAGGCCCGCCCACATCCACTTCCTGGTCGGCGCGCCCGGTTATCGCGAGCTGGTGACGGCGCTCTATTTGCGCGACGATCCGCATCTGGTTGACGACGTCGTGTTCGGCTCTTCGGGTGACCTCGCGGTCGACATCGAGCCGAACGATGCGAACTGCCCGATCAAGGGGATGCCGAGCATCCGCTTCGATATGCGGCTGTCGCGCGAAACCGCGGCTGACAGGGCTGGCGGCCGCGTCGGCGCCGATCCGTCCGCGATATTGAAGCAGCCGGCATGACCGGGAAAAGGCGGTCCGCTGCATCGGCGCCAATGTCGCGCCGGTAGCGGCGGATTTGACCTCGGCGCCGGCATCGCTGCAAATTAACGACGCGAACGTCAAGACCCAATGGCTAACCAGAGTTTTATTGTGGCCGGGCTCGTTTTGGTTCTAACGTCCGCGCAAATGCACGCCAGCGACCGGGCAGCAATCCGCTCGCGGGCAGGCCAAAGAAGACGTGAAAATAGGGGGGATCAATGAAACGCAGGACGCTTCTTGGCGGCGCGATCGCCGCCGCCGGGCTTGGGCTGACTTCACGGGTTGTCGCCCAGCAGCCGCCGATCAAGATCGGCATGAGCATGCCGCAAACCGGCGGCCTCGCGGGCGGCGGCAAGGCTTCGCTGCTCGGCATCGAGATCTGGCGCGACGATGTCAACGCCAAGGGTGGCCTGCTCGGCCGCAAGGTCGAACTTGTCGTCTATGACGACAAATCGAGCGCTTCCGAGACCCCGGCGATCTACTCGAAGCTGCTGGATGTCGACAAGGTCGATCTGCTGTTTGCGCCCTACGCGACGGTGCCGACGGCGCCGATCATGCCGCTCGTCAAGCAGCGCGGCCTGTTGCTGATCGGGAACTTCTCGTTCCAGGTCAACAGCAAGGTTGGCCACGACATGTGGTTCAACAACGCGCCATGGGGACCCGCCGACAGCTGGGCGGCAGCGTTCCTCGACCTCGGCCAGAAGGCCGGCGGCAAGACCATGGCGCTGCTCACGGCGGACCAGGAATTCGCCCAGAATTTGGCGGTAACCGCGAGGGAAGTCGCAAAGAAGCGCAACCTGCCTGTTGTCTTCGACCAGGTCTATCCCCCCAACACGGTGGAATTCTCCAGCATCCTGCGGGCGCTCAATGCCGCCAAGCCCGACATCGTCTATGTCGCGTCCTATCCGCCGGATTCGGCCGGAATCCTGCGCGCCGTGAACGAGATCGGGATCGCGGACAGCGTCAAGATTTTCGGCGGCGGCATGGTCGGCCTGCAATTCGCCGCGGTCATGGGCAATCTGGGTTCGCTGCTCAATGGCGTCGTCAACTTCAATACCTGGCTGCCGGAACCGGGCATGTATTACGAGGGGACCAAAGCCTTCTTCGACACCTATGCGAAGCGGGCCGTGGAAGCCAAGGTCGATCCTCTCGGCTACTATCTTGCGCCGTTCGGCTACGCCAGCGGTCAGCTCATCGAGCAGGCCATCAAGGCGACGGGATCGCTGGACCAGAAGGCGATGGCAAAATATCTGCGCGAGAACGAGCACAAGACCATCGTCGGCCCGATCGCGTTTTCGGCGGACGGCGAGCGCAAGGAAACTGCGACGCTGATGGCGCAGTTCCGCGGTATCGCGGACAAGAACGTCGAGCAGTTCCGCAGCCCGGGCAAACAGGTGATCCTGTTCCCGGAGAAACTGAAGTCCGGCGATCTCGTCAGCCCCTTCGAGGCCGCGCGCAAGTAACCTCGCGGGCTTTTCTCCGGACTATGGCGTGGCCGGCCCGGACCGGGTAAATGCATCCGGGCCCGCCGGAGGATGACCGGGTGCGCGCCGGCCGGGGAGCGGTGGCCTTAAGAGCGGGTCAAGGGGGACCTCAATTGTTTTCAATGGACCTGCTGCTCGATGCGGTGGTGATCGGGGTGCTGCTCGGCTGCTTCTATGCGGCCGTAAGCCTTGGCTTGTCGGTCTCGTTCGGTCTGCTCGACGTTCCCCATGTCGCGCACCCGGCCTTTCTGGTGATGGCGTCCTACGGCGTTTTTCTCCTCAACGATCGCTATGACATCGACCCGCTGCTGGCGGGGCTGCTGATCACGCCGCTGCTGTTCCTTTTCGGTCTTGTCGCCTACCGCCTGTATTACGAGACCTTCGAAAGGCGCGGCAGCGACGCCGGCGTGCGCGGCATCGCGTTCTTCTTCGGTGTCGCCTTCATCGTCGAGGTGCTGCTCATTCTGCAATTCGGCGTCGATCAGCGCTCGGTCACCGCGTCCTATATCGGCCAGGCCTGGCGGATCGTCGGCATGCGGATTCCGCTCCGGCTGGTGGTCGCGTTCGCGGTCGCCGCGGGGCTGACGATCCTGCTGTCGCTGTACCTGTCGCGAACGTTCATGGGCCGCGCGATCCGCGCGGTCGCGCAGGACCAGGAGGCGCTGCGGCTGATGGGCGCCAACCCGGTTCGGATCAAGCAATGGGCGTTCGGCATTGCCACGGCCGTGCTGGGGATGGCGGGCGCCCTGCTGATCATCGTCGCTCCCGTCGATCCGACCCTCGACCGCGCCTATATCGGGCGGACATTCTGCGTCGTGGTCATGGCGGGGCTCGGCAGCATGACCGGCACGCTGGTCGCCGCCATCATCCTCGGCGTCGCCGAATCGATCGTGCTGACCCTGTTCGGCGCCTCCTGGGCGCCGGCGATTTCCTTCGCGATGCTGCTCGGCGTTCTCGCCGTCCGGCCGCAGGGCCTGTTCGGCAGGCGTTCATGAACCGTAACGGCATTTCTTTCTGGATCGGGGCGATCCTGTTTCTCGCCGTCATCGTGCTGATGACGCAGCTCATCGGCAACGAATATCCCTTCTTTGCCGGCTACGGGATCCTGCAATACGTCGTGCTGGCGGTGGCGTGGAGCATTCTCGGCGGCTATGCCGGTTACGTGAATTTCGGCACCAGCGCGTTTTTCGGCGTTGGCGTCTACACCGCGGTGTTCCTGTTCAAGGCGGCCGGCGCGCCGCTGGCCGTGCAGATCGCGGCTGCCGCGATCGTCGGCGCATTCCTCGGCCTCGCGGTGGGCCTCCTGACCTTGCGCATGCAGGGCATCTTTTTCTCGATCGCGACGATTGCGCTGACGATTGTCATCGAGACGACGGTGACGAATTGGCGGTTCGTCGGCGGCGCGTCCGGCATTCAGATGCAGCGACCGCCGGTGATGCCGCCGTTCCACAGCTACGTGCAGATGCTGTTTTTCGTTCAGGCTCTCCTTGTGGTCCTGGCGGTTGCGACCGCGCGCTACATTCAAAACTCATGGATCGGCCGCGGCCTTCAGGCGCTGAAGGACGACGAGCTTGCCGCCGAATGCACGGGCGTGCCGACCTTGCGGCTGAAGTTGCTGGCCTGCGTCATCTCCGGCGCGCTGATGTGCGCGGCCGGTGCGCCCGCCGCCATGTACCTCCAGTATGCGGACCCGTCGTCCGCCTTCAATCTCAATTACTCCGTCTCGGTGCTCGCGATGTCGCTGATCGGCGGGACCGCGCATTGGGCGGGCCCGGTGATCGGCGCGATCTTGCTGGGCTCGACGCAACAGCTGCTCGCCGTCACCATCTCCTCGGAAGTGAACGTGCTTGTGCTTGGCATCATGCTGGTGGTGTTCGTGGTGGTCGCCCCGGAGGGCCTCATTGGCCTTATCCGCGGCGGCTTTCGCAAACGCGCGGAGGACAAGCCATGACCTCCGCAAGCGAATCCGGACTGCCCTTGCTGCGGATCGGCGCACTGACAAAACGCTTCGGCGGCTTCACCGCGCTGGACAATGTCAGCGTCGATATTCGCCCGGGCGAGCGCTTCGGCCTGATCGGCCCGAACGGCTCGGGAAAGACCACGCTGATCAACTGCATTTCCGGCGCGTTCCGTACCGAGGCCGGCACCGTGGTGTTCCGCGGCGAGGACGTCACGCGGTTGCCGCCGTATCTGCGCACGCGCCGCGGCATTGCGCGCAGCTTCCAGATCCCCCGGCCGTTCAAAAGCATGACGGTCGCCGAAAACCTCATGGTGGCGCTCGACTTCGCGACTGTCGCAGACCATTCGGTCTCGGCCGCGCAACGGCGCGATTCCGTGATGTCGATCCTGACGCAGATGGGTCTCGCGTCCAAGGCCGATGTTTCGGCCGCCAGGCTCAGCCAGGTGGAATTGCGCAAGATGGAGCTCGCCCGCGCGGTGGCGGCGCGCCCGAAGCTCCTGATTTCCGACGAGGCCATGGCCGGCCTTTCCAGCTCCGAAGTCGACGAGGTGCTTGATCTGCTCATCAGCCTCGCGGGTCAGGACATCACCATCATCATGATCGAGCACATCATGCAGGCGGTGATGCGCTTCTCGGAGCGCGTGATGTGCCTCGACGCCGGCAGGATCATCGCGCTCGGCGCGCCGGCCGAGGTGATGGCCAACCCGCGGGTGCAGGAGGCGTATCTTGGCACTTAGCCTCGCCATCACTGGCCTCGATGCGGGTTACGGCGCCGTGAAGGCGCTGCGAAGTGTTTCGCTCAACGTGGAAGCCGGCGAGACCGTCGCGTTGCTCGGCACCAACGGCAACGGCAAGAGCACGCTGATGAAGTGCATCACCGGCCTGGTCCGGCCGTGGCGCGGCAGCATGACGCTCACGATCGACGGAAACGCCCACGATCTGACCAGGCTGTCGCCCGAGGCCATCGTCGATCTCGGCGTGGCCATGGTTCCCGAGGGACGGCGGTTGTTTCCGAAGCTGACCGTGACGGAAAATCTGATGCTCGGGGCCTTCCGAAAGGCCGCCCGCCGCGACATCGATCGCAATCTGGCGCTCGCCTTCGAGACGTTCCCGGCCCTGAAGGAGCGGCCCAACGAGCTCGCCGGCAACATGTCGGGAGGACAGCAGCAGATGCTGGCGATCGCGCGCGCGCTGATGTCGTCGCCGCGCCTGTTGTTGATCGACGAGCCTTCGGTGGGCCTGTCGCCGCTCCTGGTATCGCAGACCATCACCAAGATCGGCGAGCTCAACCGGCGCGTCGGCCTGACGGTGCTGATGGCGGAGCAAAACTTTCATCAGGCGGTCCGCATCGCCGATCGTGGTTACATCATCGTCCATGGCGAGATCGTGGTCGCGGCCGGCGTCGACGATTTGCGCGGCAACGACATCGTCAAGCGGCTTTATCTCGGCGGGGTCGCTTGACCGGGAGCATGATGAGATATGAATAGGAGACGCAGCAGCGGCCGACCTGTGTACTCAAAGCCAGCCCCGTCATCCTGCGAGTCTGACTTATAAAGCAGGTCACAAAATCAAGAGCTTAAAGTCGTCATTGCGAGCGGAGCGAAGCAATCCATGAGCTCTGTCCGGGAAAAATGGATTGCTTCGTCGCTTTGCTCCCTTGCGCAAACGCTTCGCGTTTGTCGCAGGCAATGACGGCAATATAGATCATCACGCTTCAGGAGAACGGCATGACCCCAAAGCTTCTGCCCACGACGGTCGTCGGCAGCTACCCGCAGCCGGACTGGCTGGTCGACCGCGGCCTGCTGTCGAAAGGCGTGGCGCGCGTCCGCCTCGATCTCTGGCGCGTGAGCGAGCCTTGGCTGGAGCAGGCCCAGGACGATGCGACATTGCTTGCGATCCGCGACATGGAGCGCGCCGGCATCGACATCATCACGGACGGCGAGATGCGGCGGGAGAGCTATTCCAATCGCTTCGCGACCTCGCTCGAGGGTATCGAGTGCGGCAAGCCGGGTGAGGTGGTGTCGAAGGCCGGCCTCCCCACCGCCGTGCCGCGCGTCGTCGGCCGCATCCGGCGGACCCACCCGGTCGAAGTGCGCGACATGGAGTTTCTCCGCCGCAATACCGACCGGATGGCAAAAATTACGCTGCCGGGTCCATTCACGATGAGCCGGCAGGCCGTCAACGAGTTCTATCGCGACGAAGACGAGATGATCATGGACTACGCCGCTGCGGTGAACGCGGAAGCGCGCGATCTCGAAAAGGCCGGTGCCGAAATCATCCAGCTCGACGAGCCATGGTTGCGTCAGGATCCCGCCGCCGCGAAGCGGATCGCGGTCAGGGCGATCGACCGCGCACTCGAAGGCCTTAACGTAACGACGGTGGTCCATCTGTGCTTCGGCTACGCCGCGGTCGTCACCGGTCAGAAACCGGTCGGCTACTCGTTCCTGGGCGAGCTCGCCGCGTGTCGCGCGGACCAGATTTCCATCGAGGCGGCCCAGCCGAGACTCGATCTGGGCGTGCTCAAAGACCTCGCAGCAAAAACGATCATGCTTGGCGTCATTGATCTCGCCGATCCCGCGCCCGAATCGCCGGCTGTCGTGGCGGACCGCATTCGTGCGGCCTTGAAGCATGTCGCCCCGGAACGGCTGGTGCCGGCGCCGGATTGCGGCATGAAGTACTTGTCCCGCGAGCTTGCCTTCGCGAAACTGAAGGCGCTCGCGGATGGGGCGGCGATGGTGCGGGCGGAGTTGGGGTGAGAAGTCGTGTGAGACGAGCTTCTGGTGCCCCTGGCCGAATCCACACTGAGCAACTAAGGCATTGGCAACTCAACTGTTTTTCGTGTGAAAGAAGATTAGCTACCCAGAGTGCTACCCAGACGAGAATCGGCAGATAGTGGTGCGCTATGATGCACGCTGACGATGCGGGGAGGAAAATATGGCTTGGTGGGTTGCGGGCGCTCTCGGACTCTTGGCGCTACTGTTCTTCAGGCTGTACTGGCGAGCAATAAGCGAGGCGCGGCAGATCGTAAATCTGCTCGTTATGGTCCTCCTTGATGACAGCGTACGAAACGCTCAGCGTGGCGCTATTCTAGATTACGTTAGTAGGTCAGACGCGAAGAACGCGTACGCTCTCGGTGCGGCTGTGAACCAAGTGATACCTGACCATGCGATGCAGATGCGGGACAGCATCGCTGGAGCCGCAGGCCTACTTTGGAAAGCAAAAAGCGGATCTGTGAACAAGAGTTAATCGCAATCATTTTTCGACAGATGCGTGCAAAACTAATCACCACAGCTAAGTTGCTAGCTAGCTTTCCGATTGCGTGGTTCGGAGGCAACATCGTCTTTGGAATCCTAGCAAGCGGCGCTTGGATTTTCGCTGTGCTGTTTGCGTTCCTGCCGGATTTGGTTTTCGCGATCCTTGCAAATGTCTTCCTTTGGCTCTGCCGTGGCGGAGTGCTTGTCGCACTGTTGATTGGATGGGTTTTCGACGCGCAAATTTCCGCACAACGCAGGACGGCTAAGCGCATAGGATGGGTTGAGCACTTGCGAAACCCATCGCATGCTCACATGGGCGTCGAGCCCAGATGAGTGAAGCGATATCCGGCTTATTTTTCTTCTCAACCCGCTTTTAGCTGCAGGTCGTCGCCCGGGCTACGCGTGCAAATTTTGCCCGACGGGCAAATCGCTTCCGCGTTCTGGCCCGCCTCCAGGAGAGTCCAGCCCTCTTCGCTAAAATTTTCCGCTTTGGCCGTCGGGCAAATCAATTTTAGAACTCGCGCCGTCTCGTGCCCTCTGAGAGGGACGTATCGCGATCGTCACGACACGTTGGGCGCGGGATGCGATGGATGTGGTGGCGTCAGGCTCGATTGACATCAAGCCGGACGAGAGCGCTGCCGCATACGGCGAAGTCGTGTGGTCCTGATATCCCGACGCTGATATCAAGCCTTGCGGAGTAATTCCGCCTGGCGACGGTGGCAAAAGAGCCCGGTCACCGGGGAGATCACGTTATAAGCCGTTAAAACCATTGCGCAGGAAACGCCGGGTGATCCGGCCGAACCTGTGGTGACTAACGCGCGTGCTTTCTACACACCACGCGCGGCTACGGGTGCGGCCGGCACCCGGCGTTTCCTGCGCCCTCTGTTTTCGAGGGACCGATTTTCGAGCACAGCTCGGGCGCTATCCGCGCCGCGGGAATGCGGATTTGTGTTCGACGTCATTGCGAGGAGCGAAGCGACGAAGCAATCCACTCTTTCTTTGCTCGGCGAACTGGATTGCTTCGCTGACGCTCGCAATGACGATGGGGGGTGGGCTCTTTGAAATTCGAATCCGAACGCATGATCGAGCCGTGGCTGGCTCGCCGGCCGAAGCCGCAGAACGGCG
>CAVUKM010000020.1:0-62500 GCA_963742085.1 uncultured Alphaproteobacteria bacterium
TCAGTCCCTTCTCTGTCGCGCTCTCGGGCGACGGCAAGACCGCCATCGTGGGCGGGGTTGGTGACGATTATTATAGTGAGGCGGACAAAGTCACACTCGCAGTCGGAGCGGCGTGGGTGTTCTCGAAACCATGATGCACGCTCGCGACTTCGGAAGAAATCTCAGGCTGCGGGCTGCTAAAGACGCTTCGGCAAGCTCATGGTCGAAATGGTCAATGGGCTGTTCGCCGTGAATTGTCGCGAGGCAGTACCAGGTCGTGTCGAGCAGCCGCCCTTTTTCAACATTAGTCCATCATTTTACAAAATAGAATATTGCGAGGTGATGTTTCCGCGCCGGCATCTGCAAATGATCGGCCATGGCTGTCAGCCGATCGTTCTGGATGGAGCATTCTCCAGATCGTCGGCCAGTTGCAGTTCGCGCGCCTTCTCGATGTTTCGATCGATCAGCGTAGCGCATTTACGCGCCCATGCGATTTTGAACTTGGCCTTGCAATCCTCCAAATCAGTGCCCTGTCCGCTATCGTCTCTGCCCGGCGGTTGGCCATAGACATTGCAGCCCCATGACCATTGATCGACATGCGCGGGAAGACTGGGGCTTTTCTTGATCCGGCCAATCCGCAGGCCGCGCCAGGTTACGGTGTAGTCGTCGGGATAGCTTTTCCCGCCGATCTTGGTGACACCAAAGATGATGGTTTCGTTGTCAAGCATTGCTCGCGTACTCGCGCAACTCAAATCCCATCTCGCGGCACTTAATGGAGATTGCGATTTTGTCCGATTTGCGATGGGGGAACCCGAGCCGGCCTGTTATCATCAGTTGTTGTAGGTTGCGCGGTCGCCCGGTGTCAGCGCCCAGCGCTTGAAAAACGTGCAATATTGCTCACTCTCGGCGCGGTCATTTTCATTTTTAGGCAAGTAAATCGGCTAACATCGCAGCCATGGAAAAGTTGCTGACGCCATCGCCTCTCCCTGGGGACCCCATCTGTGTCAAATGCGGTGGGAAGATGCGGTTTTCGTGCATCGAGGAGGAAAAGCCTGGCTTTGTACACCACGTCTATGAATGTTCGAAATGCCGCAGCACCCAGAGTTTTGTCACTCCGACATAGGCCGCTTCAATTGGCGGCGGCTTCAATCCAGACCGATGTTCGCTATTGAGGGTTAGGCAGGCCAATCTCTAGCACGCCGCAGAGTCTGTTGCTGCCCGCAGCGGACATTCCGGCTCGACTTCAGCGCGACAAAGAGCTCCGGGCGATGCCGGGGCTTTGAGTTCGATCGAATATCTTAGCTCCATGGAGTTCGCATACGAACGAGACTAGCTTGAGCGGGTATCGACCCAGCCGGGTGCAGGCCAGAGATCTTCTTGGTGGGGGCAGTCCATGTACGTCGCAGAAGCTTGCGTGTACGTCAAAGCCAGCAGGGCGCGTCCCGTTCTCAAAAACCGGCTCATTCGCACCGTTGCCTTGCTGTCGATAGGGACGGCCGCGAGCGCAGCCGACCTTCCCGTAAAGGCGCCGCCACCCCCGCCGCCGCCCGCTCTGTGGAACTGGACGGGCCTTTACCTCGGTGCGCATACGGGTGGCGCACTGGACCTGAGCAACGTCTCCAATCCCTACGGTCCGACGCTGTTCGGTGACAACATCCGCTCTCCGGGTCCGCTGCTCGGCGGGCAAATTGGCTACGACTGGCAGACCGGGCGCTGGGTGTTCGGCGGACAAGCCGATATCTCCTGGGCAAACCTGAACGGCACATTTACTTGCTTACAGCCCGCCCGCAGCCTTGGGCCGCTGCCGCCGGATGATTTCCCGGGCTTCATGGGCGGGGCCTATGGCGCGACCTGTCAGGTGCAGCCCCATTGGTTTGGCACCTTTGCAGGCCGCGTCGGCCTGACGACTGGACCGCACGGGAACATGCTGCTCTATGCCAAGGGCGGATTGGCATGGATGCAGGGCCGCGTCGATATCGCGACCAACAATATTCGGGCAGGGATCGACGGCCCGCCGAACGTCCTGACCAGTTCCCTATTCAGCCAGTGGGGCTGGACCGCGGGCGTCGGGCTTGAATACGCACTGAGCGGCAACTGGTCCCTCATGCTTGAATACGACTATCTCGCCTTCGGCCGACACGGTCTTGAGACGCCCGATGCCGTGATCATGACCGGTAGTTTGCCCGGCGTCAGCGGATCTACGGCCCCCGATGGCAGAGCTACCGGCATCAGCCAAACCATCCAGGCTCTGAAGCTCGGCGTGAATTACCGCTTCGGCGACCGGACAGTGCCATGGCTGGCGGCCACAACGGCCGGCCCCGTGTCAACCGCACCGGTCGCCAGCGCCGTCGAGGTCGAATTTGGCACGCGATACGTGCACGGCTGGGGCCGGTACAAGCAGGATTTGGGTGGAAGTTCGCCCCCGCCCGTGAACAACTCGCGGCTGACATGGACCGACTTGCAGACCGACGGCGCTGAATTGTTCGGGCGGGTCGACACGCCGCAAAACTTCGTCGTGAAAGGGCTGGTGGGAGTCGGAAGCGGGAGCCACGGACACATGAACGACGAGGACTGGGGCCTCCAGCAACCATTTCCTCCGGACGCCGCCAAAAGCGTGTTCGCTTATCAGAACTCGCTGAGCGGTGCCTCGAGCAACACCAAATATTTCACGATCGATGCCGGTTACGATTGGTTCCGGCAGCCCGCGTTCAAAATCACCCCGTTCGTTGGCTACAGCTATCTCGAACAGCACATGGTGACCCCCAAGCCCGCAAGCTATATCATGTACTCGCCTGCGGTTGTGGTCGAACTCCTCGGCCTTGGGCAAGACAATTTCTGGCGCGCGCTGCGCCTCGGGGCAGCCGCCGACATCGCGCTGGCGCCGCGTGTGCATCTGAACGCAGAAGCTGCGTACCTGCCTTATGTTCACTATCGCGGCCAGGACGATCACGGGCCCGGAGCGCTATCTCCGCAGTGGGGAAACGGCAACGGCGTCCAGCTCGAGGCCATCCTTTCCTACGACATCACCGATAGGTTCAACGTCGGCGCAGGTGGCCGCTACTGGGCCTTTTGGATCCCGCAGGGCAAGACCGCGAACTTCTCCAACGGCGGCACAGGCGCGGTTGACGCTCAAACCTTTTCGGCCGAACAGGCGGCGCTGTTCGTGCAGGCGTCCTACAAGTTCGGCCTACCCTGAGCAGGAACAGGGTGTCCCGGTGTGGCATTCGCCGGCCGGAGACGTGACTTGGACTATCTGGCCAAAGGAAGTCGATCGTTGGGTGGCAAGCCTGAGCAGGCTCAGAAACGGCTACGGCGACCCAGCCCGCTTGAGGACACGGAACCAGACAGCGTCATGTGATCAATTTCACACAGACTTGTACGAGGGTGTCCGGGGCGCTCTCGCGGCCGACAATGCGCTTAATCGGGGCGCGTTCGTGCGTTCTCCCTTGTACTCGCCTTCCAGTTGCGGAACACTCTGCCGCCGGGTTGTGAGCCGTGATGAGGGCCAAGGGGAAATGGCCCGGCCGTGGACTGAAGCCGAGACGCGTCGGCTGCGAGCATTGACTTGGAAGAAGGTTAGCGCCGAGGACATCGCAAAATCCTTCCGCCGCCATGCCGCTTCCGTGAAAGAGAAGGTGCGAGAATTAGGTCTAACTCCGTTGAAAAAGATGAAGGCAAAGCGGAAATGAGGCGCTGGGGCTGCAGCTGCAATAGCAATCAGTTTCATTGGAGTTGTTATGATTGTCGAAAATATGAACGGATCATTCGTTTCTACGAGAGCATGAGGCAGCAGGTTGAGGCCGATCGACCGCACCGGCATAAGGTGACATCCGGGCCTACAGTTCGTCAGTATGCCGAACAGCTTCGAGGCGAATTGACCAGGCGGCGACTTAGGCACACGCCGATTGATTGGCCCTTCGTACCCTAGGACGAAGGCTTAGAATGACTCGCAAGCCGCCAGTGTGGTCGATGAAGAGCGACCGAGAGCTGATAAAGCTGGCAAAATCGCGAACCCTTGAAGCCATTGCCAATCAGTTCCAACGCTCGCCGGCCTACATCCTCAAGAGAGCGGCCCGATCAGGACTTTCGATTAAGGCGAAGGAGAAATGAATTGACTTATCTAGGGGCAAAATCCGCTGTTTCGTCAGAAAATCCGTTGAAATTATTGAGGATCCGGGTTGATTTTGATTCCACCATACCCACGCCGCTAGGCGAGGGATCGTTGTTTGGACTAATCGCAAGCATCGGGTGAACTCGATCGCGATCGTGCCGGTCATGCATTGATTCGATCAGGATCGCTGTTTGCGGCTTGCGAAAGGGGTGAACGTCGGTCGCAGCGCCGGCGTGCTTGGCGCCAGTCTGACCGTGGACCGTCGCGGTTTCGTCGACTACAATGCGGAACTTCGCCGAAACGAGACCGTGCAGGCGCTGATGGGCGGCGTTCGGAACGTGTGGTGACAACGGAAGGCGAGGAAGTCGTTTCGTGTCGAAAGCGGCTTAAATATGAAACCACGCATCACGTCCCTTGTCGCCGGTAACCTTCTCGCGTTCACGCTGTTTGGCGCGGCAACGGCGGGGCCGCTCGAGGATGGCGAGGCGGCCTACGGGCGCGGCGACTACGCGGCGGCGATGCGATTGCTGCGTTTGCCCGCCGCCAACGGCAGTGCCGATGCCCAAAGGGATATCGGGCTCATGTATGCGCAGGGTCAGGGTGTGCAGCAAGACTTCGCCCAGGCTTTGATCTGGTTTCGCAAAGCCGCCGGCCAAGGAGACGCGCTTGCGCAATACTTTTTGGGAGTGATGTATCGCGACGGCAACGGCGTGCCGCAGGACGAACCACAGGCCTTAGCCTGGTATCGCAAGTCAGCGGACCAAGGGAACGCTCTTGCGCAATTCGATATCGGTTCGATGTACCGCCACGGCGAAGGCGTTCCCAAAGACGCCGCGCAGGCGGCCGCTTGGTATCGCAAAGCCGCCGACCAGGGGTATGCGTTCGCGCAGAGCAATCTTGGCTTGATGTACGGTCAGGGCGATGGCGTGCCGAAGGACGATGCCCAGGCTCTGATCTGGTTCCGCAAGGCGGCCAACCAGGGAGAGGCCGTCGCTCTGTTCAACCTCGGCCTGGTTTACGATAAGGGCGACGGCGTGCCGCAGGACTCCGCACAAGCCGCAGTTTGGTATCGCAAAGCCGCTGACAAAGGCAACGTGTTTGCCCAGATCAATCTTGGGTCCATGTACACTAGGGGCGACGGCGTGCCGAAGGACTATGTCCTGGCGTATATGTGGGCCGATCTGGCGGCATCGCGCGCACAAGACGACGAAACGCGCGAAGTCGCAAACAAAAACCGCGACAATTTGGTCCAGGGGATGAGCCCCGAACAGATCGCCGCAGCACGGCGCATGGCGCGCGGGTGGAAGGCCGCCAACTAGCCAAGCGCTACGACTTCCTCGTCGGGGACGACGTCAAACGCGACAGAGCAACCTATGGGAAACTTAATGATCATGTCGAAATCGAAGTGCGCCTCTGCCGACGCGCGGCGCTGCTTCGTCGAAGAGGTGCGTCGCACGCTGAATTTCTTTGAGGCCGTGCAAGCCCTTCTCAAGTCCCGCAGCCCAGCGCAGGCGCAACGCGGTTATTCCCGCGATCATCGCCCCGACTGCAAGCAGGTGTGCATCGCGCTGGTGGTGACCTTCCGCCCCACAGAGTGGCGCCCGCGCCGACGAACAACTGCTGAACCTTGCGATCGTTCAGATATTTTCGAACGCTGAGGCCGGTCGGTGTTCCCAGCGGATTCTCATACGCTCCGAAAGCTTGGCGTAGACCTTCTCGTCAACCGTCTGCTGTGCGACCCCGTGGTAGAGTAGGTTCAGCATGTCGACCCGATCGCGGCGTTGCCCGAAGCGCTTGATGCGCCCGATCCGCTGCTCCAAGCGGGAAGGATTCCATGGCAGATCGATGTTGATAAGCGTGCCGAGAGTTTGGAGATTCAAGCCCTCGCAGGCGGCGTCGGTCGCTACAACCAGACGGATAGTGCGCTCCTTCACGGCCCTCTTGATCTGTTCACGCTCGACGCTCTTCCATTCCCCGCTGATGTACATTCCGCTCTTGCCGGCCCCGGCGCACACCGCGATCGGCTCGCCTGGAATCCGCTGCGTCAGCGCCTCGCCGACCCACTTGGCCGTGTCGAAATATTGACTGAAGACGATGCAGCCCTTCGGCAGCCAGGGATCAGGGCGCTCCAAGAGATAGTACAGGACGGCGTCCAGCTTGGGGTCGGTTGGATGTGGGGAGAGGACGTCGATAATCGCCTGGAGCTGCCGGACCTCTTCGTCCACGAAATCCAGGTGTGAATCGGCTCGCGGTTTGACCCCCAAATCGGCTCCCAACTGTAACCCTAGTAGGACGCAAAATTAATTCGTCGATACAATGCGCTGCTGCACGTGAACTGGGGTCCGACTTGGACGCCGATTGAGCGTCAGACCCCACGCCAAATAACATCCTGTCGAAGGCCCCGTACCTCCAGCGGAGAACCTTGATTAAGCGAACGTCGGGTTCTTCCCGGTCGAATATCGACCGAATCTCGGTGAGCAGCCCCGGGTCGTTCGTCGCCTCATACAGGTTCAACAGTTGGTCTGCCAGGTAGTCCGGATAGCGGATCCAGAAATCGATGGCCATCAAACGCTTTTCGCCTTCGAAAACACCGATTATTCCAGTCTGAGGATCGGTCGCTTCTACGGGACGAGCGCCTGCGTGCAGGATGAAGAGCAATCGCAGCGCGTCGCGATATCTAAAGCCCGTTTCCACCTCGCTGCGCTCCATTCCCTGTTGTTCACAACATCAAACTCGGAACCAACTCGATTTACAACCTAAAAGAGATGTCTTGCTGCCATACCTTCGAAGCCTAGTGAACTCCAAGCTTCAGATTGGAGCGGGCAAAATTCAAAAAGACCCCCCTCGGTTTTTTCGCGCTCAAAAACCGGCGTAAAAATCGAGGAGAAATTCATCAGTCGTGTCAGTGGGATATGAAATCGAGTCGTTCTCAAAACGAAATCGAGTCGTTCTTAAAGCGGAAATCGAGTCGTTCTCAAAGTGTCCGCACACACGAAGGTCGATATGGTGGGCCCGGCAGGACTCTGAACCTGCAACCAGACCGTTATGAGCGGCCTACTCCAATCATTGACCCTCAGTCCTGCGAGGCATGATTTTCGTGACGCACTTATGTGGTGTTTGACGCTCTTATGAGGTGCATCACAGCGCCGTACCGCGGCCCCGGCGCCGCGCCAGCATGATCTAAGGTTGCAATTTTCTGGACTCAGGAGCGTTCAGAAGCGCCAAAAAACGTGACACTCTTATGTGTCCTTTGACACTCTTATGAGTTCCACGACACACCGCTCGTATCGGTCGCCTACGGATCGAGCTCGGTATCCCAGTATAAATAATCGAGCCAGCTGTCGTGCAGATAGTTCGGCGGGAACAGCCGGCCGTTGCGATGCAGCTGATGCACCGTCGGGGCGAACGGGGTTTGCCTCGGAAACATCCGCGCCTGTTGCGGCGTCAGGTTTCCCTTGCGCAGATTGCACGGCGAACATGCGGCGACAACGTTCTCCCACGTGGTCTGGCCGCCCTTGCTGCGAGGAATGATGTGATCGAAGGTGAGGTCGTCGCCGGCCGAGCAGTACTGGCAGGCGAAACGGTCGCGCAGGAAAACGTTGAACCGGGTGAAGGCGGGGTGCGTGGTCGGCTTGACGAAGGATTTCAGCGACACCACGCTCGGCAGTTGAATTTCGAACGAGGGGCTGCGCACGGCGCGGTCGTAGTGCTCGACGATATTGACGCGGTCGAGGAACACCGCCTTGATCGCGTCCTGCCACGACCAGAGAGACAGCGGGTAATAACTCAGCGGCCGGAAGTCCGCATTCAGCACCAGTACCGGCCAACCGCCTTGCGAGACATGTGCGTTCAAACTAACGCTCCTGGCCCCCATATAGCTGCGAAGCAGCATGAGTTGACATACTACATGCAGCGTGACGGGATTGTGAAGAGCGTTGGCGGCCTTATCCGCCCCCCGGCGCCGGTCCGCGGGCGATTGCAGAAGGGCCGCCAAGACCGCTAAACGAGGCGGGCGGCACCTTTTGGCCGCAAACGGACACGGCAAAATGATCCCCAAGTCCCGCTACGTCGAGGCGCCGCGCCGGCTGAGGGCATTCGTTCGCGCCCACGAATCGAGCCTGATCGTGCTTGCGGCGCTGGTAGGAACCATCGGCGGATTGGTGGTCGCGGCCATGAGCGCCGCGGTCGAAGCGCTCCACACGGTGCTTTTCAACCTCGACGCGGGGGATCGCCTTTCCAGTCAGCTCAAGATCGACCCGTTGCGGGCGCTGCTGGTTCCTGGTCTCGGCGGGCTGCTGCTGGGGGCGGCATTTTTGTGGCTCGCGAGCTGGCGGCCCGAGCGTGAAATCGATCCGATCGAGGCCAATGCCCTGCATGGCGGACGGATGTCTTTTCGCGGCAGCGTGATCGTTGCATTGCAGACGATCTGGTCGAGCGGCGTCGGTGCCTCGGTCGGACTTGAAGCGGGGTTCACCCAGCTTTCCAGCGGGCTGGCCGCCTCGCTCGGCCGCGGATTTCATCTGCGCCGCGCCGATCAGCGTCTCATGGTCGGCTGCGGCGCCGCAGCCGCAATTGCGGGCGCGTTCGGCGCGCCGCTGGCGGGCGCCTTCTATGCCTTTGAGCTTATCATCGGCGGCTATACGCCCGCCAGTCTGACGCCGGTCGGCGTCGCGTCGGTCGTCGGCTATTTTGTGGCTCACGCATTTTCGGTGCTGTCGATCGGCGTGGGCGTCGGGCCGGTTGGCGAGGTGCTCGGGCGCGATCTTGCCATCGCCGCACTGCTCGGGGTTCTCGCGGCGCTGTTCGGCATCGGAATCATGCGCGGCGTCGCGCTGCTGGAGACGCTGCTGTCGAAGACCGGACTCTGGCCGCCGCTGCGCCCGGCGCTTGGCGGTTTTGCGGTGGGGCTGCTCGCGTTGCTGACGCCGGAAGTGCTGTCATCGGGGCACGGCGCACTGCATTTCGCCGGGATCGTTTCCTTGCCGCTGGGGTTCATCGCGATGGTGTTCGTCCTGAAAACGATCGCGTCCGTGATATCGCTGGGAACCGGCTTTCGCGGCGGCCTGTTTTTTGCCACGCTTTTTCTGGGCGCGATCGGTGGTCGTCTGTTCGCGGCCGGCTTCGATACGATCTGGCCGGCCCTCAGCCTCGATCCGAATGTCTACGCAATCGTCGGCATGAGCGCGCTGTCCGCGTCCGTGATCGGCGGACCATTGACGATGTCGTTCATCGCGCTGGAATCGACCGGCGACCTTTGGCTGACCACGGTCGTGCTGGTCGCGGTGATCATCTCCACCCAGATCACCCGCGAATTGTTCGGTTACTCGTTCGCGACCTGGCGATTGCACCTGCGCGGCGAGACCATCCGCAGCGCCGCCGATGTAGGCTGGATCCGCGATCTCTCGGTCCGGCGCCTGATGCGGCCGGACGTGGCCACCGTGAGCGCCGACATGTCGATTGCGGAATTCCGCGCCAAATTTCCGCTGGGATCGAAGACCCAGGTGGTCGCCGTCGACGAGGCGGGTCATTATGTGGGGCTGGCACTGGTGGCGGACGCCCACGCACAGGATCTCGATGCGACGAAAAATCTTCGCAGCATCCTTCATCACCAGCGGGTCGTGCTGCATCCCGGCATGAACATCCGGGAAGCTATCGGCGTTTTCGATTCCGCGGAAGCCGAATCGCTGGCCGTGGTCGAAGCCGGCGACCACCAGCGGCCGATCGGCATTCTGACCGAGGCCCATGCGATGCGGCGCTACGCGGAAGAATCCGAACGAAGACGGCGGGAGGTGGTCGGTGATGCCTGATTGTTACATCCGCAGATCCCGGAGAATCCCCGTGCGTGGACCGCTGGCGGCGCTGGTCGTTGCCATGCTCGCTCTTGGATCGACTGGCATCGCCGCGGCGCAGCCCTATCCGGCCCGCACCATTACCATGATCGTGCCGTTCCCCGCAGGCGGCGCAACCGATACGCTGGCGCGGTACCTGGCCGAGCAGATGCGGGGAATTCTCGGGCAGTCGATCATCATCGAGAATGTCGGGGGTGCCGCCGGCAGCATCGGTGTCGGCCGCGCCGTTCGCTCGCCCGCCGACGGCTATACGCTCAGCATCGGCACCTCGACCACGCATATGCTGACCGGCGGCCTGTATGTCCTGCCGTTCGATCTGCTGAAGGATCTTGAGCCGGTCATCGAAATCGGCAGCGAACCGCTTTTGATCGCCGGCCGGAAGAGCCTGCCGGCGGACGATCTGAGGGGATTGATTGCCTATCTCAAGGCCAATCCCGACAAGGCGTCGGTGGGGATCGCCGGCGTCGGCGCGGCCGGTCATCTCGCCGGAATTTCGTTCCAGAAGGAGACCGCGACGAAGTTTCAGTTCGTGCCCTATCGCGGCAACGCGCCGGCGATGCAGGATCTTCTGGCGGGGCAGATCGATTTCATGATCGAGCCGGCGTCGAATTTCAGATCGCTGATAGCCACTGGCGGCATCAGGCCTTATGCCATCACTGGCAGAACGCGGCTGTCTTCGTCACCCGATATTCCGACGGCGGACGAGGCGGGGCTACCGGGATTCGTCGCCTCGCTCTGGTACGGACTTTGGGTGCCCAGGGGAACGCCGAAGGACATTGTCGAAAAGCTCAATGCCACATTGAGGCAGGCGCTCGCCGATCCCTCGGTGCAAAAGCGTTTCGACGACCTCGGCATTCAGATATCGCCGCCCGACCAGCAATCGCCGGAAGCCTTGCGGGCGTTTCAGAAGGCCGAGATGGAACGGTGGTGGCCGATCATCAAGGCGTCCAATATCAGGGCAGAATGATTATTGAATCGGTAGCGATGTTCCCCCGAGCCGAGAATTGTCGGCATATGTTCTTCTCCCCTGGCGGACGTCATTCGGCGATGGTCAGCGAACCTGCGGCAGCAGGCCCTCCTCGCAAGCCTTGAGCTGCAGCGCCAGGTATTTCGAATTGATGCGGCATTGCGCGAGACTGCCGGCGATGAACCAGAGGCCGGGCTGGCCGGTGCGCGTATACATGTTGCGCAATTCCTGCCCCTCGCCAAATCCCCAGATCGGCCCGACGCGCGCGGCGATCTCGTCGCCGAACAGCCTGCGCACCAGATACTCCTGCGGCTTGTAGCCGGTCGCCAGCACGACCAGATCGGCGGCAAGCGTTTCGCCGCTTCGCATCCGCGCGCCTTCAGCGCCAAAGGCTTCGATATCCGAGAATTGCCTGAGCCCGATCTCGCCGCGCGCGACGAGATCAGAGCAGCCGACGTTGAAATAATAGCCGCCGCCGCGGGTCAGGTATTTGAACTGCCAGCCGGTGCCGCCGTCACCGAAATCGAGCCTGAAACCGACGCGCGCGAGGCCATCGAGCAGTTCCTGATCGAATTTTTTCGATTGTTCGGTCAGCATCACGTGGCTTTTTTTCGCCAGCGCGAGTGGCATCGAGGTCGCGATCAGGTCGTTATCCTCCAATGTCCCCTCGTTATACGTCGCATAGGCCAGTTGCGCCGACGGCTCGATATTGGTGATCAGGGTCGAGCTGCGCTGAACCAGCGTCACCTTTGCTCCGCTCGAGTACAGATCCTGCGCAATGTCGTGGCCGCTGTTGCCGGTGCCGATCACGAGCGCCCTCTTATCCCTCCAATCCTCGCCGTCGCTGTACTGGCTGGAATGCAGGACAGTCCCCGCGAAATTCTTCAGCGTTGGAATGTCCGGCAGATTCGGAATGCCGCTGACGCCGGTCGCCATCACAACGTGTCGCGGATGCATCGTGCGTTGGCTGCCGTCGGCGCGGCG
This sequence comes from uncultured Alphaproteobacteria bacterium, assembly GCA_963742085.1. GTDB lineage: Bacteria > Pseudomonadota > Alphaproteobacteria > Rhizobiales > Xanthobacteraceae > Bradyrhizobium. Next base: position 11,891 of record CAVUKM010000020.1, read on the forward strand.
CAACACCACCGACCAGCGTTGCTCCGCCTCATCGTAAGCGCCGCTCTCGAAGGTGGTCGCGGTCCAGTAGTTCAGTTCCATGGCCTCGACATAGGCCTCGAACCAGTTGGCGAGCTTGTCCTTGGGGATATAGACCGGCCAATTCGGCGGGAACGGCATATAGGGCAGGTGGTTGACCTGCACCTGGTTGTGCAGGGTCAGCGCATGATAACGCTTGCGCCAATTGTCGCCGATGCGCAGACCCTGGTCGACAATGAGCGTATCGATTTGCAGTTGTTTGCAGCGCGCCGCGATCGAAAGCCCGGCCTGCCCGCCGCCGACCACCAGGACGACCGGATCGCGGTCGGCATAGGCGGCCGCTTCCTTCCGCAGATCGAGCCAGTTCGGCCCGCGAAAGTCGCGCGAGTAGGATTGGCCCCGCGGCCGCGCCGATCCGAGCGGCTCCTCGAACCCCTTCAATTCGTCGAGCGCGGTCAGAAGCGTCCAGGCCTTGAGTTTGTTGCTGTCGCCGGCGTCGGGGATCAGCCGCAGAATTCCGCTGCCGCGGCCCTGCCTGGTTTCAAATTTGAAAATCGCTTCAATCGTTTCGGTGCCGGCGCGGGTTACGCGGCGCGGTGCGGCGCGATCGGGATTGATCCTGAAATGGCAGGGCGCGGCACGGCCGGCAAGCACCGGCAACTCCTTCAGGATAGCGTCGGCGCCGTTGAGGGTTTGCAGGTTCCAGCTCAGCGCCAGCACGTCACGCCAATAGCTGTCGGGATGAAACAGCGTCTTCAGCGAGCCATCGTCGGGGGTATCGAGCGCGCTTTCGAATTGCGTCAGCCAGTTTTCGGCTGTTATCGAGACGTCGTCTGTCCTGTCGAGCATTCGCGACCTCGGTAGCGGCCGTCTTCGCGGCGTTTCCTCTGCCGCGAGGCTATACCCTTTGAGATCGCGCAGAAAGCGGCTTAGCCCACGAGCGACAGCATATGGCCCTGCTCCGGTGGAATATGCCCGTTGAGCGTGTCGAGATAGACCTGCTTCACCGCCGCGGGCCCGCGGCCTTCCACCACCGTGAGCCGGTTCGGAAGCGTCGGGGCGAAGTCCGACCATGCCGCGCCAAAGCGCGTGTCGATGCCGCCCGGTCCCCATTCCCTGGCACGTTTGCGAATCTGGTCGGGTGCGAAGAACCAGACCGGTCTCGCGCCCGGCAATCCCGGCTCGTCCGGCACTGAACGGCCGTGCGTGAACCCGACCCGTCCGGAATATCTCATCTGGTCGCCGAAATGCCGATGCAGCCGTGCGCGCAGCTCGCTGTTGCCCGCCATGTCGACGAAGGCGACGGGCAAATCCGGCGGCAGCGTGGTTGCACGGTCATAGGTCAGGACCTCGTCATAGCAGCCGAGCGACTGGACAAAATCGGCGTTCGCCGCCGAGGTGAGCCCGATCACCCGGATGGCCTTGCGCTTCGCATGCAGGAGATGCGCGAGGCCAAACGCGGTCTTGCTCGAAGCGCTGGAAAGGATCACGCTGCCAGCGCCGTAAAACTCGTGCTCGGCCAGGTAGTCGTCGACCAGGAACGACAGCATGAACAGCGGCCGCAGCAGGGCCTGATAGTCGCCCTCGCGCCCGGCGAAAGCGGGATCGCCGCTGACCCGCGCGTAGGCGTTGTAGACCGGCGCCACGCTTTGGCGGTGAGCGGCGGCGTCGCGCAAGGTCCGCTTGCCGACGTCGGCGGCTTCGATCACCAGAAACGTCGCCATCGGAAAATAGCCGAACAGGCGCTCTCCAACGTCGACACCAGGGTGGCGCGAGGCGATCACCTCGCCAAATCCCCAAACCGGGATGTTGCCGAAATTCTCCGGCGCGGGAAACAGCTGCCAGTATTTCAGTTGATCGCCTGCCAACGCGTAGGTGATATTGTTGGCGGTGAAGGCGAAGCGATCGATCCTTATCAGCAGCGCCTCGTCGGGAAGTCCGGCCGCCTCGGGCAATTGGGTCTCGATGAATTTGCAATCCTGCAGATCATTGCGCGCAACGATGAAGTCGGTGGATTTCATTTTCTCGATCCCGGCAGTTTGGCTGCCGCGATCTTTGCTTTCGCCGATGACCGTTTTGCAACAGAGACTTTGTTTAAAACAGCGTTCGCACTTTCGCTTCCCGCGATCGCGCCCTCGCGCTTCCTGATCGCCTTGTAATAGGTCCACCACAGATGCGCCGCGGCGCCGCGCATCGGGCGCCACGGCTCGGCGAGCGGCGCCATCTGTTTTGCGGTCGGGCGCGTCTTCAGTCCGAGCCCGATCTTCACCGCTTCCTGCACGGCGAGATCGCCGGCCGGCCAGGCATCGCCGTGGCCGAGGCAAAACAGCAGATAGACGTCGGCGGTCCATGGGCCGATGCCGTGCAGCGAGGTGAGGGTGTTGTGCGCGGCGTCGGCGTCCTCGTTCGCCAGTATGTCGAGATTGAGCCGCTCCGCAGCGATTTCGTGCGCCAGACCCTTCAGGGTCTTGATTTTTGCCGCCGACAGTCCGAGCCGACCCAGACGGTCGGCGCGGGCGCGGCGGAGCGCGTCGTGGTGAAACGGATCGAACGCAGCCGTGAGGCGGGCCCAGATCGCCGCGGCGCTGGCGGTGGATAGTTGCTGGCCGCAGACGATCGCCGCGAGGCCGGCATAGCCAGGCTCGCGCCGCCGCAGCGCCGGCATGCCGGCGACCTCAAATACGGGTTTGAGCCGCGGATCCTGTTTCACCAGCGCGTGGACCGCGTTTTCGAGGTCGGCCTGGGTGTTGAGGTGGAGGGTCATTGCGACTTAAAACCATCATGTCCTGTGAAAGAGATCAATGCCGCCACCCGTTTTCCGCTTTGCGCCGAGCCCGAACGGCTACCTGCATCTCGGCCACGCATTTTCGGCATTGCTGAATTTCGATTTGGCGCGCCGGACCCGCGGCCGGTTCCTGCTTCGCATCGAGGACATCGACGCGACGCGATGCAAGCCGGAATTCGAGCACGCGATCTACCAGGACCTGGACTGGCTCGGGATCAGCTGGGAATTCCCGGTGCGCCGGCAATCCGGGCATCTCTCCGACCATCGCGAGGCGCTCGAAGCGCTCACCGCCCAGGGGCTGGTCTATCCGAGTTTCGAGAGCCGCGGCGAGATCGCGCGCCTGGTCGCGCAGAAGGATGCCGAGGCGCCATGGCCGCGCGATCCCGACGGCGCGCCGCTCTATCCCGGCACGGCGCGGTCACTTTCGCCCGACGAGCGGGCGCGTTTGCTTCAATCGGGTGCGCCCTATGCCTTGCGGCTCGACATGGCGGCTGCATGCGCGCGCGCCGGTGATCTCGCATGGACCGAATATGGCGAAGGCCCCGAAGGTGAAACCGGCACGGTGGCCGCCCGGCCCGGCGCGTGGGGCGACGTCATCCTCGCGCGCAAGGAAACGCCGACCAGCTATCACCTCGCGGTGGTCGTCGACGATGCCCTGCAAGGCGTGACGGAGGTGGTGCGGGGCAGGGATCTGTTCTGGTCGACCAGCGTGCACCGGCTGCTGCAAGCCCTGCTCGGGCTGCCGCAGCCGGCCTACCGTCATCACCGCCTCATCCCTGACGATGCCGGGCGAAAGCTGTCGAAATCGACCGAGGCGACGGGCTTGCGCGAGCTGCGCGCCGGCGGGGCGCAGCCTGCCGAAATCCGCCGCCTCGTCGGCCTGCCCTAGATAACCCGCTTTGCGGGAGTTCCGCACCTTGGACGCCCTGCGGCGTGACACCGCAAGCCCGACCGTGGCATGGTGGGGGCAGCCGGGGTCGGGGGAATCATGGCGTCGAAATCGCGCCCACGGAGCATGATGCGGCGGCCGAAGCGAGGTCCGCCGAAGAAACGCGCTGCACGTGCTGCCGCCGGCAAGGCGCGCAAGCCCGCCGCCAAGACGGCCGCTCCCGGTATCGTCGAGACGGCGCTGGCCACGTTCGCGCATGAGGTCCGCACGCCGCTCACCGGAATTCTCGCCATCAGCGATCTCCTGGCGACGTCCGACCTCGGCGAGCGCGAACGGCGCTGGGTCGACACCATCAAGGCGGGCGCCGAACATCTCGCCAGCCTTGCGACCTTGTTCGTGGACGCCGCCAGAAGCGGGCGTTCCAGCTTTGGTGTTCGGCAGGATTTTTTTGACCTGCGCACGCTCGCCCGCAATGCCGGCAATTCGCTTTCCGGCCGGGCAACGGCCAAGGGCCTGCAATCACGGGTCGAGATTTCGGAGCGACTTCCGGCATTCGTTGTCGGCGATCCGGTCCGCTTGCGCGCGGCTTTGGAAAACCTGATCGACAACGCCGTCAAATTCACCGAACAGGGCGGCGTCGCGCTCACGGTCAAGCCGACACGCAGCGCAAACGGCAAGATCGAGGTTGCGATTGCTGTTTCCGACAGCGGCATCGGCCTCACGCTCAACGAGATCAAGCGCCTGTTCCGTCCGTTTTCGCAGGCCAATGTCAGTATCGCCTCGCGTTTCGGGGGGGCGGGCCTCGGATTGTCGTCGGTGAAACAGCTCGCGCGCGCGATGGGCGGGGACATCGTCGCCGCGTCACGACGCGGTGGCGGAACCACGTTCACGTTGACGGTCTCGCTGACCCGCGCCAAAGCGTCGAAAGCAGCGAGCCCGGGTTCGGAGGCCGATTTCTCGCCGGATCATGCGCAGGGGCTGCGCGTGCTCGGCGTCGAGGACAATCCGTTCGGCCGCGTCGTGCTCAATGCGGTCCTTACCGAACTCGGTCATCAGGCGGAATTTATCGGGCGGGGCGAGGCTGCCCCCGAACGTGTCGCGCAAGGCGGCTTTGACGCGGTGCTGATGGACATGGTGTTGCCGGGTATCAACGGCATCGAGGCCATCAGGCGGATTCGCGCGCTTGGCCCGCCGTTCGGCCGCATCGCGATCATCGGGGTGTCGGGCCGGGGCGAGGACGAGGCCGCGTCGCGGGCGGCCGGCGCGGACGCCTTTCTCGTCAAGCCCGTGTCTCCGAGGGCTTTAGCGACTGCGCTGCTTGAAGTGACACGCCGTGCGGCAGCCGCGACTTGATGATCGCCGCGTTCAGTTCGCCGCCGTAAACGAAGATCGCGGCGATGAAATAGAGAAACACCAGCGCGATGATCACCGATGCAAGCCCGGCATACATCGTCACGTAGTTGTTGGCGAAGCGCGCCAGGTACTGTCCGAACACGATGCCTGAAACCAGCGAGGCCACCAGCGTGAAGACGATGCCCGGCAGGATCTGCAGAAAGCTCCGGCGGCCCGCTGGCACCCAGAGATGGAGGATGAACAGCGCGACGATCAGCGCCGTGATGGTGACGCCGTAGCGCGAGACGTTGAGAAATTGTTCGTTGTTCTCGACGATCAGCGGAATATGGCGCCGCGCCGCCTCCAGCATCAGCGGGCCAAGCACGATCAGGAACGCCATCGCCAGCGCCGTGAAGGCGGCGACCAGCGTATAGCCGATCAATTCCAGCCGCAGCCAGTACCAGCGCCGCGTTTCGATTACCGAATAGGCGCGATTGAGCGCGATGCGCAGCGCTTCGACGCCGTTCGAGGCAAAGTAGACCGCGAGCACCGCGCCGATGGTCAGGATGTCGCCGCGGGTCGTCGTCAGCACATCGTGGATTTCCCCCGACAGCAAATCGGCGACCTGCTTCGGCCAGACCTGCAGCATCAGTCCCGCGGCCTGGTCGGCGAGTTCCTTCGACCCGAAGAAACCGGCCAGCGACGTCAGCACGATCAGGAACGGAAACAGCGCCATCAATGTCGACAGCGCGATATGGCTGGCGATCGCCCAGCCGTCATCGGCAAGAAACGTGTAGAAGGCGTCCATGCTGACGTGAAAGATGTAGCGAACCTGTCCCACAATTAACCTTGGTCTGGAGAGGGTAGTGCACCCTACCTTCTGATACTATTGAGCTAAAAGCCAGATCGTTGCACGAGGGTTCGGTTCGGCGCGGGCAATGGCGGATCGGCTCGTGCGGTGTTATGTACGCCAAATGGCTTCATTCCTGAGTACCTTCGTTCTTCCCGCTGCCGTCGCTGCCGTCGCGCTCGTGCTGCTGCTGGGTCTCATCAACATGATGCGGGGCGGATCGCCGGACCGGTCCCAGAAACTGATGCGGTTGCGGGTATTGCTGCAGTTCGTCGCGATTATCATTACCATGCTCGCGGTCTGGTCGATGGGCCGCTGAAGGAGAAAGGTATGGTCGTCCTCAATCGTATTTACACGCGAACCGGCGATGACGGCACCACCGCGCTCGGCAGCGGCGAGCGCCGCCCGAAATACGACCTGCGCATCGATGCCTACGGAACCGTCGATGAAGCCAACGCGGCCATCGGCATTGTCCGGCTGCATCTGGCGGACGCGCCTGAACTTGATGCGATGCTGGGGCTGATCCAGAACGATCTGTTTGATCTGGGTGCCGACCTCGCGGTGCCCCAGCGCGACGGCAAGGCGGAACGGTTGCGGATGCTGTCGAGCCAGGTCGAGCGCCTCGAGCGTGACATCGACAGCCTAAATGCGCAACTTGGGCCCTTGACCTCGTTTGTGCTGCCCGGCGGTACGCCGGCCGCGGCGCATCTGCATCTGGCACGCACAATATGCCGCCGGGCGGAACGGACCATGGTGGAACTCGCGGCCAAGCCCGACGAACCCGTCGGCGATGCCGCGATCCAGTATATGAACCGGCTGTCGGACTTCCTGTTCGTCGCCAGCCGCGCCGCCAACAATAACGGCGCCGGGGACGTGCTGTGGGTGCCCGGCCAGAACCGCTGACGGCGCCTCGCCACGCCTCCCGGGGGCGATTTTTGGCCTGCGCGCGTTGACCGGGGTTGGCGGGACCTTTAGGTTCCGCGCCCAAGCCGATCAAACCTTGGAATCAGAGCGAAAGAAGGTCGATGAAGGTCCTGGTACCGGTAAAACGAGTGGTCGATTACAACGTCAAGGTCCGAGTCAAAAGCGATGGATCGGGCGTCGAACTGTCCAACGTGAAGATGTCGATGAATCCGTTCGACGAGATCGCTGTCGAGGAAGCCCTGCGCCTGAAGGAGGCCGGCAAGGCGACCGAGGTCGTGGTCGTATCGATCGGCCCCGCGCAGGCGGCCGAGACCATCCGGACCGGACTTGCGATGGGCGCCGACCGCGGCATCCTGGTCAAGGCGGACGGCAATGTCGAGCCGCTGGCCGTGGCAAAACTTCTCAAGGCCATCGCCGATGAAGAGAAGCCCGGCCTGGTGATACTCGGCAAGCAGGCCATCGACGACGACAGCAACCAGACCGGCCAGATGCTGGCCGCCCTGCTCGGATGGTCGCAGGCGACCTTTGCCTCCAGGCTCGAGGTCGATGGTTCCGATTTCAAGGTGACCCGCGAGGTCGATGGCGGCCTGCAAACCGTGAAACTGAAGGGACCGGCCATCGTAACCACCGATCTGCGGCTGAACGAGCCGCGTTATGCCAGCCTGCCCAACATCATGAAGGCGAAGAAAAAGCCGATCGCCGAAAAGAGCGCGTCCGATTACGGTGTCGATCTCACGGCCCATCTGGAGATCCTCAAGACCTCCGAACCGCCGGGCCGCAAGGGAGGCGTCAAGGTCAAGGATGTCGCCGAGTTGGTGTCGAAGCTGAAGAACGAAGCCGGGGTTCTGTAGATGACTACGCTGTTGATCGCCGAACACGATAACGCATCGATCAAGGACTCCACCAACAAGGCGCTGACCGCTGCCGCCGCGCTCGGCGGCGAAGTACATGTGCTGGTCGCCGGCGAAAACGCCAAGGCCGCCGCGGACGCCGCGGCCAGGCTTGCCGGAGTGAAGAAGGTCCTGCTCGCCGATAACGCCGCCTACGCCCACGATCTCGCGGAGCCGCTGGCGGCCCTGATCGTGGCGCTGGCGCCTTCCTACGACGCCTTCGTCGCGCCCGCGACCTCGCGCTTCAAGAATGTCATGCCGCGCGTGGCGGCTCTGCTCGACGTCATGCAAGTGTCGGAAATCATCAAGGTGGTTTCGCCCGATACCTTCGAGCGGCCGATCTATGCCGGCAACGCCATCCAGACCGTGAAATCGAAGGACGCCAAGAAGGTCATCACGGTGCGGACCTCGACTTTCGCAGCCGCCGGAGAGGGCGGCGGCGCGAGCGTGGAAAACGCAGCCGCAGTGGCCGATCCCGGTCTCTCGAGCTTTGTCGGCGAGGAAGTTGCCAAGAGCGATCGTCCCGAACTGACCTCGGCGAAGATCATCGTCTCCGGCGGCCGCGCCATGCAGAGCCGCGAGAATTTCGCCAAATATATCGAGCCGCTGGCCGACAAGCTCGGCGCCGCCGTCGGTGCCTCGCGCGCCGCTGTCGATGCCGGATATGCGCCGAACGACTGGCAGGTCGGTCAGACCGGCAAGGTAGTTGCGCCGGAGCTCTATGTCGCGATCGGCATCTCCGGGGCGATCCAGCATCTGGCCGGCATGAAGGATTCCAAGGTCATCGTCGCGATCAACAAGGATGAAGACGCGCCGATCTTCCAGGTCGCCGATTACGGCCTGGTCGCGGATCTGTATCAGGTGGTGCCCGAGCTGACCGAGGCGATCGGCAAGCTCGGAAAGTAACGAGGATTGCAACGGCGCTTATTTCCGCGAAGAGTGGAGACCGGAGCTTTACCGAGGCATGGACGACGGTGTTGGCGCAAAGGGACGGGCGGCGCGGGACGCGCGTCGCTCCGGTGAGATGACAAAATGGCGGTTATGATCAAGAAGGTCGGCGTAATCGGTTCGGGCCAGATGGGCAACGGCATCGCACATGTCGCGGCGCTGGCCGGCTTCGACGTGGTGCTCAACGACGTATCCGCCGACCGGCTGAAGTCGGGCATGGCGACCATCAACGGCAACCTGTCGCGCCAGGTTGCGAAGAAAATCATCAGCGACGACGCCCGCAAACAGGCGCTGGAGCGGATCGCTCTCGCCGAAACCATGGACGGGTTGTCGGACTGCGACCTCGTGATCGAGAGCGCGGTCGAGAAGGAAGAGGTCAAGCGGAAGATTTTTCAGGACGTTTGCGCGTTGCTAAAGCCGAGCGCCATCGTTGCGTCCAATACCTCGTCGATCTCGATCACGCGGCTTGCCGCGTCCACCGACCGGCCGGAGCGCTTCATCGGCATTCACTTCATGAATCCGGTGCCGCTGATGGAACTGGTCGAACTGATCCGCGGCATTGCCACCGATGACACGACCTTCGACGCGGCCAAGGACTTTGTCACCCGGCTCGGCAAGCATGTCGCGGTGTCGGAGGATTTCCCGGCCTTCATCGTCAATCGGATTCTGCTGCCGATGATCAACGAGGCGATCTATACGCTGTATGAAGGGGTCGGGAACGTCGAGGCCATCGATGCCGCAATGAAGCTCGGCGCGCACCATCCGATGGGGCCGCTTGAGCTTGCCGATTTCATCGGTCTCGATACCTGCCTGTCGATCATGCAGGTGCTGCATGAGGGGTTGGCCGACTCCAAATACCGGCCGTGCCCGCTTCTGGTGAAATATGTCGAGGCCGGCTGGCTTGGTCGCAAGACCCAGCGCGGCTTCTACGACTACCGCGGCGACAAGCCGGTTCCGACACGGTAGGATTACTTCTCAGACATCGAGACTTGTCCGGTTGCGCTTTCCGCATTGGCAATTTCCAGCATTCGTTAACTCTTGCCAGATAGGGTGCCCGCCATCGGAGAGTGGCGTATGGACATCACAAGTTTGGCCAGCAGCTTCCTGGCGGCGCAGGCGGGTAATACACAGTCGCAGATCGCGACCACGCTGTTGAAGTCCAACCTCGATGCCGAGAAGGCGGTGGTTCAGGCCCTGCTGGGTGCAGGCTCCCCCTCGCTCGCCAATGTCGGCCCTGGTATTGGCGGCAATATCAACGTGACGGCATAAGACCTGCCTCACCGGGCAAGCGCTAGCCGCCGGGCCCTTGCTCCCGGCGCAATTCCGGGAAAATCGCCTCGTCCTGCAGGATCACGTCGGCGGTCTTTTGGTAGTGCGCGGTCAAAAGCTTCACCGCCTCTTCGGCGTCACCGCTCATCACCGCTTGGGCGATGGCGAGATGCTCGTCGCCCACGTGGCGCGATGGGAACGCCTTGCGGATCGAAAGCCGCCGGTAGCGATAGAGCTGGTCGGCGAGTTGTCCGCAAAACGCGATCAGGGATGCCGATCCGCAATTTCCGATCAGCGTCCGGTGGTAGATGCGATGCAGCCGCTCCCATTCCGGATTGTCCTCGAATTCTGTCTCCTTCAGCGAGCGCGGCGTGCGGCTCAGGCGATGCTGCGCCAGGAGCAGCTGCTCCTCCCATTGGGGCGAGGAGGCCGCCATGGATTCGCGAAGCGCCAGGCTTTCCACCCAGCAGCGCGTCTTGGTCAGTTCGGCAAGCTCGGCGCGGCTGATGTCTCTGACGTAAAATCCGCGCTGCTCATGCACTTCGACCAGCCCATCGGCCGTCAGGCGGTTGAGTGCCTCACGCAGCGGCGTCTGTCCCGTCTGGTACATCTCAATCAGGATGCGCATCTGCAGTTTGCGTGAGGGTGCAAGCCGCCCGGACAGCAGGTCGTCGCGCAGCCGATCATAGACATTACTCGCCTGCGTCGATGGCCCGGCGACCGGCTGCACTGCCACTGTCGTGTCCACGAACGTGCCTCCCCCTCGGCTATCGCACGAATTCTATCTTATACACTTTTTCGACATTTCAAAAAATTTATAAATTTATGTTGCACGTATAGTTTTATGCAATAAAAGGGCTCGACCGGCTTTGGCCGAAGGATGAGCGACATGACCCGGTTTCCAGTCTCGGCCCTGCGCAGCGTCGATCTAGGCACGCCGGATATCGATCGCTCCGAAAAGTTTTACGTCGAGGTCTGGGGACTCGAAGCGGTGGCTCGCCGGAACGGTGTGGTTTATCTGCGCGCCGGCGGAAGCGATCACCATGTTGTGGCGTTGCACCGGAGTGCGCGGCCGGAATTGCGCGCGGTGACGTTTCGTGTCGCCTCAGGCGATGACTTCGCGCCGATCGCAGCCAACGTCGCCGCGCATGGCGGGCACGTTATCTCCCCCGCCGCACCGAACGATGCGCCGGACGGCGGCACCGTCATGACCGTGCGCGGCCCCGAAGGCGGCCTGTTGCGCTTTATCCATGGCGACGTGGCCCTCGCCGCCAAGCCAGCCGCGGGGGACCGGCCCGAGCGGCTCGCCCATGTCAATCTCAACAGCGCCAATGCCGATGCGACGGCTGCCTTCTATGAGAAGGCGCTTGGCTTCCGTCTCACCGATCGCACAAAGCTCATGGCCTTCGTCCGTTGCAACAGCGATCACCACGCCGTGGTGATCGCCGACGCCAACGTCAATGGGCTCAACCACGTCGCGTTCCAGATGCCAAGCCTCGAGGCCGTGATGCGTGGCTCCGGGCGCATGATCGACGCCGGCTTTCCGATCGCCTGGGGCGTCGGCCGCCATGGCCCCGGTGACAACGTGTTTGCCTATTTCATCGATCCTGTCGGCTTTGTGATCGAATACACCGCCGAAGTGCTGCAGGTCGACGACGACTACAAGTTTCGTGGCCCGAGTGAATGGATCTGGCCGCCAGGGCGTACCGATCAGTGGGGCATCGCGCCACCCAAGGCCGATCACGTCAAGGCGGCGCAACTCGCCGTCCGCTACGCCCATTGAATTAATCGAGCCAGCCATCGATCGAGACCGATGCCGACTGCAATCAAGCCAAACGAATTTCAGGTCGTGGTCGTGGGCTTTGGTCCCTCGGGCGCTGTGGCGACGAGCCTGCTCGGTGACCGCGGCATCCGCACGCTGACGATCGATCGCCAGCGCACCGTCTATGACAAGCCACGTGCGATCGCGATCGATCACGAGATCATGCGGCTTCTGGACAATCTCGGCGTTGCCGGGCGCGTGCGTCCTTATATCGCGCCGTTTCCGGCCTCGCAGCATTTCGGTGCCAAAGGACAATTGATCCGGCGTATCGACATGGTGTCCGAACCCTATCCCCTCGGTTACACGCCGAGCATGGTGTTCACACAGCCGCCGGTGGAAGCGGCGTTGCGCGAGCATGCGCAGGCCTATCCCGGCGTTACGGTCGAACTCGGCACCGAACTCACCAGCCTGTCGCAAACAAAAGATGGCGTGACGTTACACCTGCGCAGCGATGATGGCGCGGCCCGTACCGTTACCGCCGACTATGTCATCGCCTGCGACGGCGCCTCCAGCGGCGTTCGGCAGCAGCTCGGCATCGCCTTCGAAGATCTGGTGTTCGACGAGCCGTGGCTGGTGATCGACCTGCAGGTAGCGGACGACGCGCTCGGAAGGTTGCCGCAGACGGCGGCGCAGTTCTGCGATCCGGCGCGCCCGACCACCTTCATCATCGGCCCCGGTCGGCACCGCCGCTTCGAGATCATGCTGCTGCCGGGCGAAGACCCGCGCGCCATGGAAGAGCCGGACCAGGTATGGCCATTGCTGCAAAAATGGCTGACGCCTGCCGACGCCAGATTGTGGCGGGCTGCGAGCTATCGCTTTCACGCGCTGGTGGCGGCCGAATGGCGGCGCGGGCGGGTGTTGCTGGCGGGCGATGCCGCGCACCAGCAACCGCCCTTCATCGGCCAGGGCATGTGCCAGGGTATTCGCGACGTCGCCAATCTGGTCTGGAAGCTTGATCGCGTGCTGCGAGGCCAATCCAGCGCGGCGCTGCTCGACAGCTATGGCGAGGAGCGCGGCGCGCATGTGCGCGAACTCACGACGCGGATCAAGGCGATCGGCCACGTCATTTGCGAGCGCGATCCAGTCGCCGCCGAAGCGCGCGACGCCCGTATCCTGGCGGAAGGCAACGGAGTGCCCCGCACCATCACCCGTCAGGATATCGTGCCGCCGCTGCGGCGCGGATTGCTGGCAGTCGCCCCGCATGCGGCGAATGGCACGCTGTTTCCGCAGCCGTGGGTGCGGACAAAAGCGGGACGACAATTGCTCGATGCCGCCTGCGGCACCGGATGGCGCCTTGTGCTCGACGGCAATAGTCGCCTTGCGGCCGCCCCCGGCATTGACGATCAGGCGGGCGGGCTGGGAATGCGCGTCATTCGTATTGGTGCAGGTCAGGGGGCTGCCGCAGCCGGTATCATCGAGGAAGAGGACGGCGTCGTCGCGGGCTGGTTCGCTCGGCACGAATGCGCCGCCGCCATTGTTCGCCCCGACCATTACGTGTTTGGCGTCAGCAGGGATGCGCCGTCACTCTCCGCCCTGATATCGGAGCTGTCGCAGCGCCTGCAATGAGCCAACAACAAGCAGAATGAATCACAGGGGGAAGCCACGATGGAACCAACGCAAGCAACGGCAGGGGGCTCGACCGGGAGAAGCCGGGCCTTTGCCGTCCTCATCATGCTGTTTCTTTTTCAGACGCTGAACTTTTTCGACAAGCTTGTATTCGGCCTGTCGGCGGTCCCGATGATGAAGGAATTGTCGCTGTCGCCCAAGGAGTTCGGATTGATAGGCAGCAGCTTCTTTCTGTTGTTCTCGCTGACGGGAATGGCGGTCGGGTTGTTCGTGGTCGGTCGCTTTCCGACCAAATGGATTTTGATCATTCTCGCTGCGGTGTGGTCGGCGACGCAGATTCCGATCTTCTTCACGAGCTCCGTCGCGGTGCTGGTCGGATGCCGCATCATTCTCGGCGCCGGCGAAGGACCGGGGCTGCCGACCGCGCTGCACGCCTGTTACAACTGGTTCGCCGCCGACAAGCGCAGCGTGCCCAGCGCGGTGGTGCTGCAAGGCATCAGCGTCGGGCTTCTGCTCGGCGGCCCGTTCCTCACCTACATCATCGTCAATTACGGCTGGCGCACCGGCTTCCTCGTCTGCGGCCTGCTCGGTCTCGGCTGGATCCTGGTGTGGGCCCTGATCGGCCGCGAAGGACCGTACGCCGCCACCAGTGTCAGCCGCGATACGCCGCAATCGGCAGCCGCGGTGCCGGCGAAGACGCTGTGGTGCGATCCGACCGTGATCGGCGTCATCATCATGTCAACCATGTCGTACTGGATCGTCGGGATGTCGGCGACGTGGTTGCCACCCTATTTGCAGCTCGGTCTCGGCTACAAACCGACCGACGTCGGCTGGATCATCTTCGGTATCTATCTGTTCCAGTCGCCATTGTTGCTCGGCGGATCCTGGATCACGCAAATCCTGCAGCGCAGGGGCTGGAGCCTTCGCGCCTGCCTCGGCAACTCTGCCGGGCTGGCGCTGCTCGCCGCCGGTTGCGCTCTGCTGCTCACGCTTGTGACCACCGGGCCGCTGCAGCTTGTTTGCATCGCGATCTCCTTTGCGGCGCCGAGCCTGACCACGATCTTCGGGCCGGTCGCTCTCGGCGCGGTAGCCCCGGCGGTGCAGCGCGGTCGGCTGATCGTCGTGATCTATTCCGGCAACGCGGCGTCGGCATTGGTCTCGAACGCGCTCACCGGCTGGATCGTCGGCGAGGCCGGGCCCAACGTCACGCTCGGTTACGCCCACGCCATGACATTTACCGCCGGCATTCTGATCGTCGGCGCCATCTCGGCCTTCGCGCTCATATTCCCGGAGCGCACCATCGCGCGCTTCTCCAGGATCGCCACCATGACCCCCGTAGCGGCAGGCGCGGCCTCGTTCTAATAAAATCCCGCCACCTCAAACACCAAGGACATCCGATGAAGTTTGCAAGTTTCAAAATCAACGGCACCACCAGCTGGGGCCTCGTCGACGGGGCGGAGGCGGTGGATCTCGGTGCGCTCGCGCGCGACCGGTTTCCCGATTTGAAATCCGCCATCGCCGCGGGAGCGCTGAAGGAGGTAGCGGCGGCAGCGGCGAAGGCCGCGCGTTACCCCCTCAAAGACATCACCTGGTTGCCGGTGATTCCCAATCCCGACAAGATCCTCTGCATCGGCCTCAATTACGAGACGCACCGCAAGGAAACCGGCCGCTCCGAGGTCGAGAACCCCACGGTGTTCGGCCGTTTCGCCAACAGCCAGACCGGGCATCTTGCCAACATCATCCGCCCGCGGGTGTCGAAGGATCTCGATTACGAGGGCGAACTCGCCGTCATCATCGGCAAACCGGGTCGGTATATCTCACGCAAGGATGCGTGGGGCCACATCGCGGGATACGCCTGTTACAATGAGGGCAGCGTCCGCGATTACCAGCGCCACACCCATCAATTCACCCCCGGCAAGAATTTTCCGGACACCGGCGCCTTCGGCCCCTGGATGGTGACGCCGGACGAAGCCGGCGATCTGGCGCCGCTGCGGCTGCAGACCCGCCTCAACGGTCAGGTGGTCCAGGACGCGACCATCAGCCAGATGATCTTCGATATCCCGCGCCAGATCGAATATTGCTCGTCGTTCACGCGGCTGGAGCCGGGCGACGTGATCGTGACCGGCACGCCGGGCGGCGTCGGTTCCAGGCGCACACCGCCTTTGTGGATGAAGCCCGGTGACGTCGTCGAGGTAGAGATCGACCGGATCGGCCTGTTGCGCAACGGCATCGCCGACGAAGCATAAGGCGGCATCCGTCTAGGATCGCGGCGGTGTCGTCGCCGCCGTGATCAGCGTGAGCGCGTCATCGCTATCCCATTCCGCCGGTCCGGCAATGGTGGCGATCTCGCAGCCCTGGGCATCGACCAGCACCGAGGTCGGCATGCCCAGGGCCCGGCCTACTGCTTTAAGATCCTGAAAAACCTTTGCTTTTTGGTCGCTGAAGTAGCTGAGGCGGGTCAATTTGGCCTCCTTCAGGAAGGTCTTTGGCTTTTCGGGGTCGCGGGTATCGATATTGATCGCGACCACCTCGAAATCCTTGCCGCCGAGCCGGGTCTGCAGCCGGTCCAGCGCAGGCATTTCCTTGCGGCAGGGCACGCACCAGGTCGCCCACAGGTTCACCAGCACCGTGCGGCCGCGCCAGTCCGAGAGCTTCCTGGGCTTGCCGTCGCCGTCTTCGAAGGTGAGGTCCGGCAGCCGCAGCGGGGCCGTCGCCATGGTCAGGGCCGCAACCTCGCCATGCGCAAGCGGCGCGAGCTTGCGCGAGAGATCGACCGCCGCGCCACAGGTCGAATCGCCCGCAGCATTGCGCTTCAGCCCGCCAATCCCGTATATCCCGGCAAATCCAATCACCGTCCCGACCAGGACCGCCCCGATGACATAGGGAATCCGGCGCATGGCGGCCGGGGCAGGCGAGGGGTATTCGGGCATATCGTTTGTCATCCTGTATCAGATACGGCTATGCAGGGCTTCGATTGCGCCACCAACGGCGCAGGGCGTGTTCACGAAACGCGGGCGATCAACGGCAGCATGAGTAACGGGTCATGAGCAACAAGATGTGGGGCGGCCGGTTCACCGAGCGTCCCGATGCGATCATGGAGGAAATCAACGTCTCCATCGACGTCGATCGCCACCTTTACGCCCAGGACATCGCCGCGTCCAAGGCCCACGCCGCGATGCTATCGGCGCAAGGCATTATTACGGCGAACGATGCGAAAAATATTGCCAGGGGTCTAGACACGATTTTGTCAGAAATTGGCAAGGGATCGTTCGATTTCAAGCGCGCGCTCGAGGACATCCACATGAATGTCGAGAGCAGGCTCAATGAGCTGATCGGACCGGCCGCGGGGCGGCTGCACACCGCGCGCTCGCGCAACGATCAGGTCGCAACCGATTTTCGGCTGTACGTCCGCGACACCATCGACGAGACGGATGCGGCGCTGGCTTCGTTCCAGCACGCGCTGGCGGAACGGGCGCTGGAGCATGCCGCGACCGTGATGCCCGGATTTACCCATCTGCAGACCGCGCAGCCGGTAACGTTCGGGCATCATCTGCTTGCCTATGTCGAGATGGCGGCGCGCGATCGCGGCCGCTTTGCCGATGCGCGCAGGCGCCTGAACAAATCGCCGCTCGGCGCCGCGGCGCTGGCCGGCACTTCGTTTCCGATTGATCGTGCGGCGACCGCCAAGGCGCTTGGTTTCGACCGGCCGATGGCCAATTCGCTCGACGCGGTCTCGGACCGCGATTTCGTGCTCGAGACGCTGTCGGCGGCCGCGATCACGTCGGTGCATCTGTCGCGTTTCGCCGAGGAAATCGTGATCTGGACCTCGCCGCTGGTGGGGCTGGTGCGGCTTTCCGACAAGTTCACCACCGGCTCCTCGATCATGCCGCAGAAGCGCAACCCGGACGCGGCCGAACTGGTGCGCGCCAAGACGGGTCGGGTGATCGGCGCGCTCACCGCATTGCTGATCGTGATGAAGGGCCTGCCGCTCGCCTATCAAAAGGACATGCAGGAGGACAAGCAGGGCGCGATGGAGGCGTTCGGGGCGCTTTCGCTGGCGGTCCGGGCGATGACCGGAATGGTCGCCGACATCGTTCCGGACGAGGCGCGGATGAAGCTTGCTGCCGGCGAAGGCTACGCCACCGCCACCGATCTTGCCGACTGGCTGGTGCGGACGCTGAAAATGCCGTTCCGCGAGGCCCACCACGTCACCGGGCGTATCGTCGCCAGGGCATCGCAGGACGGCGTCGCGCTGCACGAATTGCCATTGAAAGCGATGCAGGCGGTCGAGCCGAAGATTTCCTCCGAGGCGCTGGCGGTGCTGTCGGTCGAGGCCTCCGTGAAGAGCCGCACGAGCTATGGTGGAACCGCCCCGAAGAACGTCACGGCGCAAGCCAAGGCCTGGCTCAAACGGCTGGAAAAAGAGCGAAAGTTAGGCTGAGCCGCGATTCTCGCGGGAAATTCAGATGGCCACGGGCCTCGCCAGAACGGGTCAATCTTTGTATGGTGCCGCCGCATTGGGGATTTTGACGTGACTAGCAACCAACGCCCGAAATATCAGGCATGGGCTCTTGTTGCGCTGGGCGCCGCGGCGCTTGCGCTCGGCGGCTGCGGCCGCAAGGGACCGCTTGATTTGCCGCCGACCGCGTCGGCGCCGCCGGCCGCGGCCGTCCAGAGTGATCCCGCCGCCGAACAGGCGAGCAAGCCGAGCGTGTTCAATTCGAGCTATGGAGCCGATGCGATGCCGGCCACCCCCAAAGGTCCGAAGAAACCATTCGTTCTCGACCCGCTCCTGAACAGCAACTGAGACTGGGGCGGGGCTATTCGCTAAAGGCCTCCCTCGAGCCCTCATTGCGAATTTCAAATCCAGAACCCGCACCGGATTTATATTTTTTGCTAGTGTTCCTCCGATTCTAAGTATTCGCCGCAACGGAACACGACCGGAACACTCGCCATGAATCACTTCGACTATCGCAACGGCGTGCTGCACGCCGAGGCGGTAAATCTCATCGAACTGGCGGAGGCGGTCGGCACGCCGTTCTATTGCTATTCGACCGCGACCCTGGAGCGCCACTACCGGGTGTTCAGCGACGCCTTTGCCGGCGAGCAGTCGCTGGTCTGCTACGCCATGAAGGCCAACTCCAACCAATCGGTGCTGCGCACGCTGGCAAAACTCGGCGCCGGCGCGGACGTGGTTTCGGGCGGCGAGTTGAAGCGCGCGCTGGCCGCGGGCATTCCGCCCGCGAAGATTCTGTTCTCCGGCGTTGGCAAGACCGAAGCCGAGTTGCGCGCGGCGCTGGCGGCGGACATCCTCTGCATCAATGTCGAATCCGAGCCCGAACTCGAATTGCTGTCGCGGCTGGCGAACGAGCAGGGGCGGGTGGCGCGGATTTCGGTGCGGGTCAATCCCGACGTCGATTCCGGCTCGCATGCGAAAATCTCGACCGGCAAGTCCGAGAACAAGTTCGGCGTGCCGCTCGAGCGTGCGCGTGCGGTCTATGCCCGCGCGGCAAAGCTGCCCGGCATCCGCGTGACCGGCGTCGACATGCATATCGGCAGCCAGATCACCGATCTTGTGCCGCTGGAGGCCGCGTTCAGGCTGCTCGCCGAATTCGTGCAGACGCTGCGCGCCGACGGCCACACCATCTCGCATGTCGATTTTGGGGGCGGCCTCGGCATTCCCTATCATGCGGACCGCGAAGCGCCGCCGCTGCCTTCCGCCTACGCCGAAGTCGTCAAGCGGGTGACGCACAATCTCGGTTGCACGCTGGTGTTCGAGCCCGGCCGGATGATCGTCGGCAATGCCGGGATTTTGGTGGCGCGCGTGATCTACGTGAAGCACGGCGACGCCAAGAATTTTGTCATCATCGACGCGGCGATGAACGATTTGATCCGCCCGACGCTGTACGAGGCGCATCACGACATCCTGCCGGTCCGCGCACCCGCGCAAGGCGGGCCCGCCATCGTCGCCGACGTGGTCGGGCCGGTCTGCGAAAGCGGCGATTATCTCGCGCTCGGGCGGGCCATGCCGGAGCCGAAGGCCGGCGATCTCCTGGCCATCATGACCGCCGGCGCCTACGGCGCGGTGCAGTCCGGCACCTACAACACCCGCGCGCTGGTGCCGGAAGTCCTCGTCAAGGATGACAAATACGCGGTGGTGCGGCCGCGGGTCGAGGTCGAGACCCTGATCGCGATGGACAGGCCAGCGCCGTGGCTGTGAGCGCCCTCACCTGGCGGCGTGGGCGCCTTTGCCCCCTACTACCACGCCGGCGGCCTTTTCGATCGGCTTGATCGCGGAGGTGAAATCGGACTCCGCGCCCATTTCGCGGATGATCACTTCCCATAGCCGTCCGACCGCCTCGGCAACCTCCATCGACAGTCCCAGCGATTTTGCCTCTTCAAGGCAAAGCCGCACGTCCTTGACCATCAATCCGGTGGCGAAGCCGTAATCGAATGTACGCGGCAGGATCGAACGGGGAAATTTGTCGCGGCTCGCGGTGTTCATGCCCGAGCCCGCATTGATCACGTCGATCATCACGGCGGGATCGAGGCCCGACTTGACGCCCATCGCGACGGCCTCGGAAGTCGCGACCATGGCGGTCGCCGACAGCAGATTGTTGGCAAGTTTCATGGTCTGCGCCGCGCCGGGTTTCTCGCCGATGAAGAATACCTTGCCGATCACGTCGAGGGCAGGCTTCACCGCTTCGAAATCGGCGCGCGGGCCGGAGACCATGACGGCGAGCGTGCCCTTTTCGGCGCCGCCGACGCCGCCGCTGACGGGACTGTCGAGTTGCACGAGGTTGCGCTTTGCCAAAAGGTCGTGAATCCGTACCGCCATGTGCGATCCGACGGTGGAGAGATCGACGAAGCGTTTGACGCGCTTGCCCTCGATCACGCCGTCCTTTCCGGCCGCCACCTCGAGCGAGGCCTGCAGCGAGGGCAGGCTCGCCAGCACGGTCTCGACGCGGTCGGCGACGTCCCTGGGTGAGGACGCCGCCTGCGCGCCCATCGCCACGAGCTTGTCGACCACTTCCCTGCGCTGGTCGAAGACGACGAGACGATGGCTGGCCTCGATCAGGCGCCGGGCCATGGGGAAGCCCATGTTGCCCAGGCCGATGAATCCGATGTCCATGGTGATTTATCCCAAGGTTTATTGTGAAACGTCATTGCGAGGAGCCAAGCGACGAAGCAATCCAGTTGCTCCTTCGCGGTACCGCATCTGGATTGCTTCGCTGCGCTCGCAATGACAATTTAAACGGCGCGTGCGCTGGCCGAATTCCGGGGTCTGAACCTTCAGCCCTTGTCGAGTTCGGCGAACACTTCCCGCGCGATCCGGAAACTGTCGACGCCGGCGGGAATGCCGGCATAGATCGCGACCTGCATGAAGACTTCGCGAATCTCCTCGCGGCTCACGCCGTTGGTCAGCGCGCCCCTGATATGGGCCCGCAATTCGTGCGGCCGGTTGAGGATCGAGATCATGGCGAGATTGAGCATGCTGCGGGTCTTGCGCGGCAGTTCCTCGCGGCCCCAGATCGCGCCCCAGCAATATTCGGTGACCAGCTCCTGGAATGGCTTGTTGAAGTCATCGGAGTTCTTCAGCGCGTTGGCGACATAGGCTTCGCCCAGCACCGCTTTTCGAATCTCCAGGCCCTTGTCGTGCGTCTTCTTGTCCATGAGGTTTCCTTGGCGTTTCTAAGGTAGCTTTGATGGTTCCGCGGCGGACGTTACGAGGTCGTGGCCGCGCAGTCACGCCTTCGTGTTATGCGTATTTCCGGGTGTGGGCTACCTGTCCGAAGTGGGTGCCTCACTGCCGCCGTTGTGCTAGGGTGTCGTTCGGGCAACCTGGAGAGTTTATTGAGCGGCGCCACCCCCGACCCGTCAGAACCAGTGCAAGATCCCGATGCCGTCTCGCGGCTGCAGCTGAGGCAGGCCTTGCGGCGGGCCGAATATGCGATCGCGTGGGAGCGAACCTGGCCGCATCTGGCCCGGCTTTTGACCGTAGCCGGGTTGTTTTTGGTGGTGTCCTGGGCGGGCCTTTGGCTGGCTCTGCCATTCCTGGCCCGCGCCGTCGGGCTCGGTCTGTTCGTCGCTTTGGCGCTGGGCGCGCTGTTCCCGCTGGTCCGGTTTCGCTGGCCGAGCCGGCAGGAAGCTCTTGGCAGGCTCGATCGCGGCACCGGCATCCGCCATCGCCCGGCGACGGCGCTGACCGACACGCTGGCGACACAGGATCCGGTCGCGCTGGCGCTTTGGCAGGCGCAGCGTGAGCGCACTTTGGCATCGATCAAGCGTATCCGCGCCGGCCTGCCGTCGCCGCGGCTGGCAATCCACGACCCCTGGGCGCTGCGCGCCTTGATCGTGGTGATGTTGGTCGCCGCCTATATTGCCGCGGGCGAGGAACGCAGGATGCGGGTCGCCGCCGCCTTCGACTGGAACGGCGTGCTGTCGGCGGCCAATGTCAGGGTCGACGCATGGGTGACACCGCCGCTTTACACCGGCAAGCCACCGGTCATCCTGTCGGCGGCGAACAAGGAGGCCGCAATCCCCGCGGCGGGGCCGTTGGCGGTCCCCACGGGCAGTACGCTGATCGTGCGCTCGAGCGGCGGAACCCTCGATGTGGTCGCCGGCGGCGGCGTGACCGAAGCGGCGCCGACCGGGCAGGCGCCAAAGGGCACCAACGAAAAGCATTTTACCATCACTGGCGATGGCACGGCGCACGTTCGCGCGCCCTCTGGACAGCCGCAGTGGAGGTTCAGTGCCACGCCCGACCGTCCCCCGATCATCGCGCTCGCGAAGGATCCGGAGCGTCAGGCGCGCGGCTCGCTGCAGCTGTCCTACAAGATCGAGGATGACTACGGCGTCACCGAAGCCCGCGCGCTCTTTGCGGCCCGCCGCGCCGACGCGGCGAAGGGTGCCGAGCCGCGGCCATTGTTCGACCCGCCGCAATTTTCCCTGGTGCTGCCGAATGCGCGGACCCGCAATGGCGTAGGCCAGACCGTCAAGGACCTCAGCGAGGATCCCTATGCCGGCGCCGACGTCACGCTGAGGCTGACCGCCAGGGACGAGGCCGGCAACGAGGGGCGCAGCGAGCCGTTCAGCATGCGCCTGCCGGAGCGGTTGTTCACCAAGCCGCTCGCGCGGGCGCTGATCGAGCAGCGCCGCATTCTGGCGCTCGACGCCAACCAGAACGCGCAGGTTTATGATGCGCTCAACGCGCTGATGATCGCGCCGGAACTGTTCATGCCCGAGATGGGGCAGTATCTCGGCCTGCGAAGTATCGCGCGGCAGCTCGAACTGGCGCGGACCGACGATGCCATGCGTGAGGTGGTCGCGAGCCTCTGGGCGCTCGCCGTCACCATCGAGGATGGCAACATCACCGATGTGGACAAGGCGCTTCGTGCGGCGCAGGAGGCGCTCAAGCAGGCGCTGGAAAGGGGTGCCAGCGACGAAGAGATCAAGAAACTCACCCAGGATCTCCGCGCGGCGCTGGATAATTTCATGCGCCAGCTCGCCGAGCAGTTGCGCAACAACCCGCAGCAGCTGGCGCGGCCGCTCGATCCGAACACCAGGGTGATGCGTCAGCAGGATCTCAACAACATGATCGAGCGCATGGAGCGGCTGTCGCGCTCCGGCGACAAGGACGCCGCCAGGCAATTGCTCGAACAATTGCAGCAGATGCTGGAGAACCTGCAACTGGCGCAGCCCGGCCAGTCCGGTGACGGCGACATGGAGCAGGCGCTGAACGAGCTCGGCGACATGATCCGCAAACAGCAGCAATTGCGCGACAAGACCTTCAAGCAGGGTCAGGATTCACGGCGCGACCGGCAGCGCGGCAAGCAGGGCGATCAGAGCATGAGCGACCTGCAGCAGGACCAGCAGGGCCTGCGCGACCGGCTCAGGAAATTGCAGGATGAGCTTGCCAAGCGCGGCATGGGGCAGGGCCAGCGCGGCGAGAAGGGGCAGCAGGGCCAAAAGGGCCAGCAGGGTCAGGATGGCGAGCCGCAACAGGGTGAAGGCGAGGACGGCCTCGGCGACGCCGACAACGCGATGGGCGACGCCAGCGGCAAGCTCGGCGAGGGCAACGCCGACGGCGCCGTCGATTCGCAGGGCAAGGCGCTGGACGCGCTGCGCAAGGGCGCCCAGAGCCTCGCTGAAGCGATGCAGCAGGGGGACGGCGAAGGCCAGAGCGACGGTCCCGGCAACCGCGCCGGCCGCCAGCAGAGTGGGGGCAACCAGAGCGATCCGCTTGGGCGTCCGCTCCACGGGCGTGAATTCGGCGACGACCTGACGGTGAAGATTCCCGGCGAAATCGACGTGCAGCGGGTGCGCCGGATCCTGGAAGAGCTCCGCCGCCGCCTCGCCGATCCCCAGCGCCCGCAGATCGAACTCGACTACATCGAGCGGCTGCTGAAGGATTATTGAGGCGCCATGTTTGGCGAGCCCGCATCAACGGGTTTGTCCCGCCTGCCGCTAGCTTTGCCGTCGCGTGGCCAGCGCATCGGCGACCGCGGTGCGGATATCGGCCACTGAAAACGGCTTGGTGATGACGTCATGGGCGATGGCGTTGAGGCCCGAGGCGCGTTCGCGCTGGTCGGCAAAGCCCGTCATCAGCAAGATCGTCAGGTCGGGAAAATCGCGGGCGGTGGCCAGCGCCAGTGCGATCCCGTCCATTACGGGCATCTGGATATCGGTCAGCAGAAGATCGAAGGCGCCCTTTTCGTTACCGAGGATCTCCAGCGCCTCGGCGCCGTCTTCGGCTGTGACGATGTCATGGCCGTCCATGGCAATGGCGCGCGCCACCAGCATGCGCATGGAATCCTCATCGTCGACGATCAGCACGCGCGGCATCAAAGCACCTGTTTCGCGACTTGAGATGTCAGGCGGTCGCGTTCATACATGGCCGGCGGCGATATCCCGTTTGCTGAAGAAGCGCACGTCGATGTTGCGCCCTTCCGGCGGCGGCGAAGCCAGCCGCGACTTGAACCAGGCCTTTTCGCCGGGTCTCAGCACGGGCTGTTCCAGTACCGCATTCCAGGCGTAGATCTCGGCGCCCTGCGCGTCGCGAACGCTGAAGCGCAGCCGTGGCAGTTCGACCGGTTTGCTGGCTTCGCCGGTGATGACACCCTCGATCACCAGCACCGGCTTGCCTTCCACCGTCTCGGAAGTGATCTTGACGTCCTTGAATCGCAGTCCGCGCAGATTGACGTCGAGGCCGGCCAGTTTGTAGAACGCGGCGGTCTGCGGCAGCAACCGCACCACGTCGACGCGCCAGATCAAGAGCGCCAGCACCAGCGCCCCCATGGCGGCGCAGGCGGTCGGGAGGTTGACGGCAGTTCCTCGCGGCCCGCGAGGGAACCATGACGGGCGGCGGCGGCCGGAATCCTCATGCAGATCGTTTCGGGCGCTAGACGGCCAGTCCGCCTCGCTGGTCCCGGACGAGCCCGCCTCCCGGGCCGAGGCCGGCCAGTCGCCCGCGATCGAGGGGCTGTCGACGTGCGGGGTTTCCTGGGCCTCGTCGCCGTCCTCGCGCGCGAGAGCCTCCCATTCGGCGGCGGCATCCTGGTCGGCGTCCGGGTGGCCGGCCTCCGCCATCGCAGACACCTGCGCCGGGATTTCGGTCGCATCCTCCGGCCGCGCCAGCCAGACCTCCTTGCAGCGGGAACACCGCACCGTGCGGCCGGCGGCGCCCAAAGTAGCCAAATCAATGGCATAGGACGTTGAACAATGAGGGCAAATGATGTGCATGGAGCCAATCTCCACAATGATGCTGGTGAAATGCTACAAGGCGACCGTTAACGAATCGGAAACCATAAACGAAGCAAAACCACTTTGTTTGGTTTGCGGCCGCAGCGAAGCCAGCGGGCCGGAGGCAACCGGCTTCAGGTTTCCGGTCGCGCCCCTCGTCGAACGGAGCTGAGCTTGGTTCGGTTCGAAAATGTCGGATTGCGTTACGGGCTTGGCCCGGAGATTTTGCGCGACCTCAATTTCCTGATTCCCGCCCATTCCTTCCAGTTCCTTACCGGCCCGTCCGGCGCCGGCAAAACCTCGCTGTTGAAGCTGTTGTTTTGTTCGCTGCGGCCGACCCGCGGCCTGGTCAACCTGTTTGGACGCGACGTCTCGCTGCTCGGCAAGGATGAAGTCGCCGACCTGCGCAAGCGGATCGGAATCGTGTTGCAGGATTTCCGGTTGCTCGATCACATGACGACCTATGAAAATGTCGCGCTGCCGTTCCGGGTGATGGGCCGGGCGGAGTCGAGCTATCGCAAGGAGGTCATCGATCTGCTGAAATGGGTTGGTCTCGGCGAACGCATGGACGCGCTGCCGCCGGTTCTGTCGGGCGGCGAGAAACAGCGGGCGGCAATCGCACGCGCCGTGATCTCGCGGCCGCACCTGCTATTGGCGGATGAGCCGACCGGCAACGTCGATCCGACCCTCGGGCGGCGGTTGCTGCGGCTGTTCATCGAGTTGAACAAGTCCGGTACCGCGGTGGTTATCGCAACCCATGATATGACCTTGATGGATCAATATGAGGCGCGGCGGCTGGTGCTGCACGAGGGACGGCTGCATATCTATGAATAGGACCGATCGTCAGCTTGGCCCATTGATGGACCTCGGGCGCGAACGCCCGCAGGTGCCGGCGCGGGCGCGCAATATGTCGCCGATCGTGCCCCGCGCCTCGATCGCCGGTCGCGCGCTGGTCGCGGTCGTCGCGATTATGACCTTCCTCGCATCGATTACCACCGGCACGGTCCTGCTGGTGAGTGCGTCGGCGGCGGAATGGCAATCGGAGGTCGCGACCGAAATCACCGTTCAGGTACGCCCGACGCCCGGGCGCGATCTCGACCGCGACGCGGCCGCGGTAGCTGAAGCGATACGGGCGCAGTCCGGCATCCTCGAAATCCGGCCTTTCACCAGGGAGGAATCCGCGAAACTGCTGGAGCCATGGCTCGGCAGCGGACTTTCACTCGACGATCTGCCGGTGCCGCGCGTGATCGTCGCGCGGGTGCGACCGGGAACAACGCTCGATCTGGAGGCGCTGCGCCGCCGGGTGACGCAGGTGACGCCTTCCGCCAGCGTCGACGATCACCGTGCCTGGATCGAGCGGATGCGGTCGATGACCGGCGCCACCGTGATCGCCGGCATCGGGATCCTTGCACTGGTGATCATCGCCACCGTCATTTCGGTATCGTTCGCGACACGCGGCGCGATGGCGGCGAACCGCCCGATCGTCGAAGTCCTGCACTTCGTGGGCGCAGGTGACCGCTATATCGCCAACCGCTTCCTGCGGCATTTTCTCCGGCTGGGTCTGGAAGGCGGGGTCATCGGTGGTGGCATCGCCATGCTCCTTTTCGGATTTTCCGAATCGATCGCCGGCTGGTTCTCGGGCACCCCCGTCGGGGACCAGTTCGTTGCGCTGCTGGGAACATTTTCGCTGCGCCCGTCGGGTTATCTGGCGCTGGCGGCGCAGGCGGTGCTGATCGCAGCGATCACGGCCTGGGCATCCCGGCGAACGCTGTTTACCACGCTCGACGACATCGACTGACGCGGCACGACCGCGGCTTCCGGACTCCACTTCGTCCGAAAAGCCTTTAGACTTGAACCGGGAAGGATCAAGAGATCAGCATGAGCCGGTCGTCCGACGATAAATCGCCCGCCGCGCCGATGGCCGCGCCGCGGAGGTGGCTGCGCGCGACCATCGTCACGGTGCTGGCGATCGCGTTCGTGGCCGCGGCGATTGGCTTCGTCGGGTTTCTTTCGCAATTGCGCGGCGCCGAAACGAAGCCCACCCGCACGGCCGACGGCATCGTGGTCCTCACCGGCGGATCATCGCGCGTGTCCGATGCGATGGAATTGCTGGCCGACGGCTATGGCAAGCGCTTGTTGATTTCCGGCGTGCATCCGACCAATGCCGCAAGCGACATTTCGCGCTCACTGACCGACAATCAGTCGTTACTGAGCTGTTGCGTCGATCTCGACCGCTCCGCGGTCAACACCCGCAGCAATGCGGCGGAGACGCGGCGCTGGGCGCACGAGCGCGGCTTCAAGTCGTTGATCGTGGTGACCTCGAATTATCATATGCCCCGGGCGATCGTCGAATTGTCGCACGCGATGCCTGATATCACCCTCATTCCGTTTGCAGTGGTCGGCGACAAATGGCGCGACGAACCCTGGTGGACGAATGGCGCGACAGTGCGGCTATTGCTATCGGAATATGTCAAATACGTCGCCGCCGAAGTGCGGGTACGCCTGGCCGATGCCGGTCTCGAAATGATGCGCGAGGTCGCGGAACCGCCTGCCGGTTCCTCCGCGCCGCGCACACCGGCGACGGCTCAAGCTAACTGATCGGGTTATCGATGCTCTCCATTTTTCTGCGTTCGCTGATCTACAACGTGCTGTTCTATCTGATGCTGGCGTTCTGGGTGATCGTCGGAATCCCGACCTTCCTGATGCCCCGTTCCGGCATCCTGACCGTTGCCCGATATTGGGCGCGCAGCAGCGTCTGGCTGTTGCGCGTGGTCTGCAATATCAAGGTCGAGTATCGCGGGCTCGATAAAATTCCAAAGGGGCCGCTGATCGTCGCGTCGAAGCATCAGTCGATGTGGGAAACCTTCGCGCTGCTGCAATTCTTCGATCAGCCGCTTTTCATTCTCAAGCGCGAGCTGAAATGGATTCCATTTTTCGGCTGGTACCTGATCAAGTCGAACATGATCGGGGTCGATCGCTCTGCCGGCGGCCGTGCGCTGCTGCAGATGGCACGGCATGCCGGTGAACAGGTGCGGCGGGGCCGTCAGTTGATCATCTTTCCGGAAGGCACGCGAACGGCCGTCGGCGCGCCGCCTCACTACAAGACCGGCATCGCCCAGATCTATGTCGATTGCGGCGTGACCTGTTTGCCGGTGGCGCTCAATTCGGGGCTGTTCTGGCCGCGCCGCACCTTCATGCGCTATCCCGGCACGCTGGTGGTCGAGTTCCTCGATCCGGTGCCGGCCGGCCTGTCGCGCCGCGAATTCATCGCGCGCATCTCAACCGTGATCGAGGAGGCTACCAACCGGCTCGTCGAGGCGTCGCGCGGCGAGCAAGCGCGGTTGTTCGGACGCGTGCCCGGTTCAGCCTCGGCGAAGGCGTAGAACCTTCTTCATTCTCCCACAAGGGGAGAAGGAAGAAGAGATGACGTCACCGGTGCAGGGACGTTTCATCATGCAGCATGAGCGCGAGTTGATGCAATTGCGGGTCGCGAAAGCCTTGCGCCTCGATCGACTTTACCGTCGAAAGAACGTAGTCACGGTTGTTTCCCGAACGGCCGTGTCCCTGCCGGACGTAGCGCAGCTGTTCGGCAAGCGAGAGCCGTCCGGCATACTGGACGTGGCCGCGATCGACCACATAGGCGAGCGCACTGACTCGCTGCCGGTCTTCGTTTTCCAGCCAGACCGAACGCATGACTTCGCGATAGACATTGGTGGTCTGCTCGCGGCTGCGCAGATAATCGACGGTATCGATGCGCTGCTTTGCTGCGACCCTGAAGGCGATGCCGCGGCAGGCGCCGCCGCGGTCGAGGCCAAGCACGAGGCCGGGCTTTTCCGGCGTCCCGCGATGATCAAATGAATAGACGCACAGGGCGCGATGCTCCCCGATCAGCCGCGCGGGCACTTGCTCGACGAACGCGAAGCCCGGCCGCCACATCAGCGAGCCGTAGCCGAACACCCACAGGTCGTCTTTGGACAGTTCCGTTTTGGACAGGATTTCAGCCGGCATATTCCGCACGGCTATCAGAACAACGAAGCGAAACGAAGCAGAAATTCTGCTCTAACCGGCCGCTTACATTTGACAAAATCGTCAGCCAATGGTCCGTCCATGACCGACATGACCCTAGCACCACGCCGGCGCCCGCTTTGGGGCCTTTTCCTGATGCCCGCCTTGCTCCTGATTGCCGCCGCGGCATGGAGCGGATTCTGGTTCTATGCCGCCTCCCAGGCCGAAGTGAAGGCCGACGCCTGGCGTGCGCAGGAGGCGAGATCGGGTCGCGTCTATGATTGCGCAAAGCGGACGGTGGCCGGTTTCCCGTTCCGCCTCGAAGTGCGCTGCGACGGCGCCAGCGTGTCGCTGACATCGCAGACCGCGGGCCAGGGCGGGGAGCAGACTCCGGTCACGGCCAGTCTCGGCGAGATACTCGTGGTCGCGCAGGTCTACGATCCGAAATTGCTGATCGCGGAATTTGCGGCGCCTGCGACGATCGCCGATTCGCACGGCAAGCCTTCGATGCTGGTGAACTGGAGCAAGGCGCGCTCCAGCGTGGTGGGATTGCCGGCCATTCCGCAGCGAGCCTCCATCGTTTTCGATGACGCATCGATCGACCGCATCAACGGATCGGTACAGGTCCCGCTGGCGCGCGCCAAGCATGTTGAATTGCACGGCCGTCTTGCGGACGGTGCGCCGCTCGATCATCCCGTGATCGAAACCGTGCTGAAGTTGGAGGCGGGCAGCGTGCAGGAGGTGCACCCGTTGCTCGCGCAGCCGTTCGACGCGGACGTGCGGGCGACGCTGAGCGGTCTCAGGGATCTCGCGCCAAAACCCTGGCCCGACCGGTTTCGCGAACTGCAGGCCGCCGGCGGGCATGTCGAGATCGTGCAATCCCGCATCCAGCAGGGCGATCTGATCGCGGTTGCCGCCGGTACGCTCGGGCTCAGCGGAGAGGGACGTCTCGACGGCGAGCTGCAGATGACGGTTGCCGGCATCGAGAAGGTGATCCCGGCGCTCGGCATCGAGAAAATGCTCGATGAGGGCGTGCCGCAGGCAACGCTCGACCGCGTCGCGCCGGGCGTCAAGACGCAGGATGTCAGCAATCTGCTGGGCGCGCTGGACCGGGCGATTCCGGGCCTCGGCAAGGTGGTCAGGCAAAACGCCAATGTCGGCGTCGCCCTCGGCATCAACGCGCTCGGCAAGGACGCGGTGCTGGAAGGCAAGCAGGCGCGGGCGTTTCCGCTGCGCTTTGTCGACGGCACGGTATATCTCGGCCCGCTGAAGGTGGGGCAGGTCCCGCCGCTGTTTTAGCTGCCGTCAGGGGCGACGGAGGCAACTACTTCTTCTCCAGCTGCGCGTGCGGGCGGCCGAAATCGGGCGCGGCGGAATCCTGGCCGATCTCGACGATGCCGCGGCGGATCGCGCGGGTGCGCGTGAAATGTTCGAACAGCGCCTCGCCATCGCCGCGACGGATCGCGCGGGTGAGCTTGGAGAGATCCTCGTTGAAGGTGCCGAGCATTTCCAGCACCGCATCCTTGTTGGCCAGAAATACGTCACGCCACATCACCGGGTCGGAAGCCGCGATGCGGGTGAAATCGCGAAAGCCGCCGGCCGAGAATTTGATGACTTCCGACGAGGTGACCTGGGCGAGCTCGTCGGCGGTGCCGACGATGGTGTAGGCGATCAGATGCGGCAGATGGCTGGTGATCGCCAGCACGAGGTCATGATGGTCGGGCGTCATGACCTCGACCCTGGCGCCGATCGCGGCCCAGAACGCGCGCAATCTTTCCACCGCGGCCGGGTCGGTGCCTTCGGGCGGGGTCAGAATGCACCAGCGGTTGATGAAGAGCTCGGCAAAACCGGAATCGGGCCCGGAGTGCTCGGTGCCGGCGACCGGATGCGCCGGTACGAAATGCACGCCGGCGGGCAAATGCGGCGCCATGTCCTTGACCACCGCGCCCTTGACCGAGCCGACATCGGAAACGATCGCCCCTCGCTTGAGATGGCCAGCGATTTCCTGCGCGACCGCGCCGCAGGCACCGACCGGGATGCACAGGATGACGAGGTCGGCGTCTTTGGCGGCCTCCGCATTGGTCTCCGCCACGCGGTCGACGATGCCGAGTTCCATCACGCGGGCGCGGGTCTTGGCCGAGCGCGCGGTGGTGACGATCTCCCCTGCAAGTCCCTGTTCGCGGGCGGCACGCGCGATCGAGCCGCCGATCAGCCCGAAGCCGATCAGCGCGATTTTCTTGAAGGACGGCGCGGCGCTCACTTCAACCCCATGAAGTCACGCAGGGCCTCGACCACCAGCCGGTTGGCTTCTTCGGTGCCGATCGTCATGCGCAAGGCGTCCGGCAGGGC
This sequence comes from uncultured Alphaproteobacteria bacterium, assembly GCA_963742085.1. Taxonomy (GTDB): domain Bacteria; phylum Pseudomonadota; class Alphaproteobacteria; order Rhizobiales; family Xanthobacteraceae; genus Bradyrhizobium. Next base: position 43,280 of record CAVUKM010000020.1, read on the forward strand.
GTAATTGTTCAGCGCGCGCAACACCAGGCCGCGCCTGGTCAGGAACGCGTCGGCCTCGGCCGCGGTCTTGCCCTTCTCGAGCGGGAAATGGATCAGGACGAAGTTCGTCACGGTCGGCGTCACCTTGAGGCCAAGCTTGCCGATTTCCTCCGTCAGCCAGTTGCGCCATTTCTCGGTATGGACCTTCGACATCTGCTGATGCGCGCTGTCCTCGATCGCGGCCACCGCCGCCATCATCGCCGGCGTCGAGACGTTGAACGGTCCGCGGATACGGTTCAGCGCGTCGATGATGTGGGCGGGCCCAAACGTCCAGCCGACCCGCAGCGAGGCGAGGCCGTGAATCTTCGAGAAGGTGTGGGTCATCACGGTGTTCTCCGTGGTCGCCACCAGTTCTATGCCGATCTCGTAGTCGTTGCGCGAGACATAATCCGAATAGGCGGCGTCGAGCACAAGCAGTACGTGCGGCGGCAGTCCGGCGCGCAGCCGCCTGACCTCGTCGAACGGCAGATAGGTCCCGGTCGGGTTGTTCGGGTTGGCGAGCCAGACCAGCTTGGTGCGCGGCGAGACCCGTTTCAGGATCGCATCGACGTCGGCGGTGAAGTCGGTCTCGGGCACGACGACGTTGATGGCGCCGTTGGCTTTCGTGGCGATCGCATACACCAGAAAGCCATGGGTGGTAGAGATCGCCTCGTCGTCGGGGCCGAGATAGACATGCGCCAGCAGATTGAGAATCTCGTCGGAGCCGGCGCCGCAGATGATGCGGTCGGGATCAAGCCCGAAGGCGCGGCCGATCGCCTCGCGCAGCACGCGCGAGGTGCCTTCCGGATAATCCTCCAGATGCTCCGCCGCCCTCTTGTAGGCATCGATCGCCTTCGGCGAAGGGCCGAACGGCGTCTCGTTGGCCGACAGCTTGAATACCTTGCGGCCCGGCTCCGGCACCGGGGTCTTGCCCGGCGTGTAGGGCGCAATATCGAGAACGCCGGGATTCGGCACGGGGCGGGACATCTTCAACTCCGGATGGGCGGGACGGTTATTTTGCCGTTCCGTTCGGCACCGTATAGCGCGTTGCGTGGCTGCCGACGAGAGCCGATGATCGCACCGATGCGCCGGCCTCGATCAAGGCCGCCTTGACCTTTTCAAGGCTGCTCGATCCCGCGACCGACACCAGCAGGGCCGCGCCGTCGAAAGCGGTGTCCGGCACCGCGACGATTTCCGCCTGGGGCGACAGCGCGCGGGCGATTTCGGCGTTCCAGCCGGACACCCGCACGCTCCACATCTCGACCTCGGTCACCATGGCGCTGTCGGCGACGCGTGACACCACGAACACCGGCAGGGCCGCCGGATGGTCGGCGCGCTCGACGAATGGCAGCCGCGCGATGATCTTCGGCGCGCCTTTGGCTTCGAGCGCGATCCACCAGGGGGTACGGCTCGAGGTGGCGGAGACCAACGCCAGATCGCCCTTGGATTTTGCCACAGCCTCGACCGCCGCGGGCGCGCTGAAATGCGAGACGTAGGGCACCGTAAATCCGAAATGAAATCGCGCCGAATCCCGCATCGCCGATTCGCCCAGCGATATATCGGCATGGATCGAAAACGGCGCCTGGACGTAGGTGAAGGTCGAGATGATGACGCGCCAGATGCTCTCGACGGTGTCGAGCGGCAGGATACCGCGGTGGCGCTGCACCAGGCGCCGCATCATGTCGGCTTCGCGCGCCGGACGGAACGCCGAGCCGACCTCCTGGGTCTGCTTCACCTGGATCAGGCGGTCGATGATATCGCCGCGCTGCATCAGGAGGCTGTGCATCTGCGCGTCGATGGCGTCGATTTCGGTGCGCAGCACCTCGAGCGAGGGCGGAGCGGGGGGTGGCTTGGACATTTGAGAAACCCGATGAAATATAGCCCCTCGTCCTGAGGCGCGCGGAACGCGCGTCTCGAAGGATGCAGACCCGTTCTCCCTCATGGTTCGAGACGGCGCAACAGCCAAGTTTACGCAGGCCGCGTACGCTTGCCTGCGCGCGCCTCCCCGCCATGAGGGGCCCACCGGAAGCATTAACCATCGGCTCGCCTTGACGATGAGGCCGCCAGGGACTACCATTTTCCTTGTTCCGTGGTCATTTGAGCCGGCCGGCTTGCAGCCACGTTAAAGAATTCGCTAAACAGGCCGGGGACAGATGTGATCCCGGCCGAACCTTTGTTCAGGCCGGATTTTTTATGGCCTGATTTCCGTGGTGGCTTGTCAGAAGGCACCCGAGGAGTCGGTATCAAGATGGTAAACGTCAAGTCGGTACCAAGTCCGGCGATCCATGCCGAGGAACGGTCGCAGGAGGCGGACCATCCGAGTTCGCAAGTTGCGCTGTTCGGCGCGGACCAGCCGTTGGCGCTCGATTGCGGCGTCGATCTCGCCCCGTTCCAGATCGCCTACCAGACCTACGGCGAACTCAACGCCGGGCGCTCCAACGCGATTCTCGTCTGCCATGCGCTGACCGGCGATCAGCACGTCGCCAATGTGCATCCGGTGACCGGCAAGCCGGGCTGGTGGGAAACCATGGTCGGCCCGGGCCGTCCGCTCGATACCGACAGCTATTTCATCATCTGCGCCAACGTGATCGGCGGCTGCATGGGCTCGACCGGGCCGGCCTCGACCAATCCGGCCACCGGCAAATTGTGGGGGCTGGATTTCCCGATCATCACGATACCGGACATGGTGCGCGCGCAGGCCATGCTGCTGGATCGTCTCGGCATCGAGACGCTGTTTTGCGTGGTCGGCGGCTCGATGGGCGGCATGCAGGCGCTGCAGTGGACGGCAGCCTTTCCAAAGCGGGTGTTCTCGACGCTGGCGATTGCCTGCAGCACGCGGCATTCGGCGCAGAACATCGCCTTTCATGAACTCGGCCGCCAGGCGGTGATGGCCGATCCGGACTGGCACAACGGACGCTATTTCGAACAGGGCACCCATCCGCATCGCGGCCTCGGTGTCGCGCGGATGGCCGCGCATATCACCTATCTCTCGGATGCCGCCCTGCACCGCAAATTCGGACGGCGGATGCAGGACCGCGATCTGCCGACCTTCTCGTTCGACGCGGATTTCCAGGTCGAGAGCTATCTGCGTTATCAGGGCTCGTCCTTTGTCGAGCGGTTCGACGCCAACAGCTACCTCTATCTGACGCGGGCGATGGATTATTTCGATATCGCCGCCGATCATGGCGGGGTGCTGGCGCAGGCGTTTCGCGGCATAAAGACCCGCTTCTGCGTGGTCTCCTTCACCAGCGACTGGCTGTTTCCGACGTCGGAATCGCGCGCGCTGGTGCACGCGCTCAACGCCTCCAGCGCGCGGGTGTCGTTCGCGGAGATCGAGACCGACCGCGGGCACGACGCGTTCCTGCTGGATGTGCCGGAATTCTTCGACATTTCTCGCGCCTTCCTGCAATCGGGCGCCACCGCGCGCGGTCTCAACAGGACGGGCAGCTGACATGGCCACCGCGCAGCAACCGGTTCTGCCGCTGAACGCCGTCCGGCCGGACAACGGGCATTACCGCGGCGATCACCTGCTGGTGGCGGAAATGGTCGAGCGCGGCTCGAAGGTGCTCGACGTCGGCTGCGGCGATGGCGACCTGCTGCAGCTCCTGGAAAGCCGGGGGATCGACGGTCGCGGCATCGAGCTGTCGCGCGAGGGCGTCAACCGCTGCGTTGCCAAGGGCCTTGCGGTGGTGCAGGGCGACGCCGACACCGACCTCGTCAATTATCCCGACGACGCCTTCGATTACGTGATCCTGTCGCAGACCCTGCAGGCGACGCGTCAGCCGCGCACCGTGCTGGAGAATCTGCTGCGGATCGGCCGGCGCGCGATCGTGTCGTTCCCGAATTTCGGCTTCTGGAGGATGCGGCTGCAGCTGTTGATCGGCGGGCATATGCCGCGCACCGAAAACCTCCCGGCGACGTGGTACGACACCCCGAACATCCATTTCTGCACCATCAAGGATTTCGTGCAGCTCTGCGACGAGATCAACGTCAAGATGGAACGCGCGGTCGCGCTCGATCTCTACGGCCGTCCGCTGCGGGTCAACTTGCCGTGGTGGTTCTGGAACATGTTCGGCGAGCAGGGGGTGTTCCTGCTCAGCCGGGCGGGGAAGCACCGGTAGACTCATTCGCAGAGCGGTCGCAGCTTCGCCTCTTCCGCTTGCTCTGATTCGATTGTCAAACAGCCACGACGCGATCTTCACTGTCGTCCCTGCGAAAGCAGGGACCCATACGCTGCGGCGGCTGTTTGGGAGATGCAGTCCGCCGGCTTTTGCGCAACAACGCAGGCCTGTGGTTCTGGGTCCCTGCTTTCGCAGGGACGACGACAGAGATTTCGTCAGACACAACTCCGCAATCCCGCGGCGCGCTTCGCGCCCGAGCTGGTGCATGCGTCACCCCCGAAAAGTGAGAGGGCGCGGGGAAGGCCGGGTGCTGGCCGCACCCATGGCCCGCCTGCAAATAAAAAAGCAGGCGGCAGTCACCACAGGTTCAGCCGATCATCCGGCCTTCCCCGCGCAATGGTTTTAACGGTTTCCTTCGCGCTCTCCCTGGCGACCGGGCTCTTTTGCCACCATCGCCCCTGAGAAGCTTGCTGCTCAGGAACTTGACGCCAGCGTCGGGGCGTCAGGACCACACGACTTCGCCGTCCGCGAAAGTGCCGCTCGTCCGCGCAAAGTTTGCGCCCGGCACGCTCGCGTCCATCGCATCCCGCGCCCACGTTTCGTGACGATCGGCCGTAACGCCCCTCTTCATCGAGGCGGGATGCGGAATCAGTAAATCTGCTTCTACCAGATCGCGAAGCGATTTATTTTTGCGCCGAGGGCTGGACAGGAATTCGCGAAGAAGCAGTGATTTGCCCGTCGGGCAGGGGCCAGTTCCGCGGGAATGGGCGATCGAAATCGAATCCATGTCTGGAATTATTTAGCCGGGCTTCGCTTTCTTCCGCAGTTCTTCCTGGCGCTTCCGGTATTCGCTCTCCATTGCTTCGATATGGCCCAAAACGTTTTCCAGCGCCTCACGCTTGGAGGCGTCCTGCGCTTCTTCCGCCCACTGCGCGAATTCCTCGCGCAATTCGAACAGAAGATCGGAGGCCCCTTTCAATTCGCTAAGCTGGCGTTCGCGTTCGGGGACACTGTCGGTCATGCGGATCATCCTGTCCTGCATCAGGTTGCCACGCTTGCCGCCGGGAACGTTTTCGTGGCTCGATCCCGCCTAGCACGCGGCAAATAGCGGGCCCTTGATGTAGCTCAATCGTGGACGGCGTCCGCGCGGCGCTCTCGCGCCATTACAACTCGGCCTGCACGTATCGGATCAGCTTCTCGGCGATCGCGGCAGCCGCGATCTTTCTGACCGTCGACGTCAGGCTCTCGTCTGCTCCAGCGAATTTCCGCAGGTCGGCAGCCCGCCAACGCATGACACAAGCCGGCTGCGTGACCATGGTGTCGAAGAGCTCGGGCGAATCGCCCAGTACGCTGGCCAGGCCAGCGAGATCTCCGGGACGGGCGTAACCCAGCACGCGGCCACCTCTGCGCGCTTCCAGCTCGCCGCGGACGACCGCCTCGAGCGTATCAGGCGGATCGCCGATGGCGTGAAGCACGTACCCGCGGTCGAGGTCCTGCCACTCACCGGCCGCCAGCAGGCGCTTGAACTGCTGGGGCGACAGCGCACTGAACGCCTTGTCGTACAGAAGCTGCTCGTCAGCCGTGAAGACGACGGGACGACGTTCCCTGACGATCCCCCAGGCGCGCGCGGCGTTGATAGCGATGAACACGCAGCTCCATATCAGGGGTGTCCACAGCGGCTCTGTCCGCAACAGGTAGAACGGGATGACCACGAGCGAACCCAGGATGGTCAGCAGCCTCAGCCACAGGATGTCCTTCACCCAGTAGGCGCCGACGAAAATCAGGTTCGCCAGATCGTCGATAGCGTTGAGATGCATGACATCACCGTATGTGTCGGAGAAGCGGCCCTGACGAGGAGGTGCTCAACGAACGTGCCGCGCGTTCGTCGAGCCTCGCCAGCGCGGCCCCGGCAGTGAACGAGGCCGCTCGCCCGCGCCGGGTCCTCGGCCGGCGCGCATCGCATCTGGCAGTGGCGGCAGGGCGCAATGGATATTGTCCAGCGTAGCAGTAATGGACGCCTTGGCGATGGTCTTTAGCAAGTAGCCCGCATAAGCGTAGCGATATGCGGGGTCCCAGGGACTGCTGCCAATCCCGGATGTCGCTTCGCTCATCCGCGCTACGCTTGCTGGAATTATTTGGGGCGTGAACCCATAAGTGCCAAACACCGACCTCGATTTTATTTCGGTAGGCCAGCTTCTCGCACCCCATCTTCGCAACGAGCGAAATCCTGCTGCCGGCGAAACGGAGCGAGCTCTTCAAGTTGGGATGCTCGTAAAGCAATCCGGCAATATCTATGTCGCGGCGACGCGGTGATGCGACACGGTCAAGCCGCGGTCCCAGGGTGGATCAGGTGCGAAGCGAGTGGCGATGAAGTCGATGAAGGCTCGCACTCTTGCGGGTGGCTGGCGATCGGGAAGGAACACGGCATAGATGCCGCCAAGCTCGACAGTCGGGTGATCGAGGGTGAGCGCAACCAGCGTGCCGGCGCGCAAATCATCGGCCACGACAAAGGTCGGCTGGTAGATCACCCCTTGTCCCGCGATCGCGGCCGCCCGCAGCGCGTCGCCGCTATTGGCTCGCAGATTGCCCGCAACCTGAACGTGGACTTCGGCGCGCGCCCCGAACACCCAGCGGTCGACCGAAGTCTGCGACAGCGTATAGCCGAGGCAATTATGTTCGGCGAGACTCGCAACCGTCGACGGAGTGCCGCGCGCTTTCAAGTATGACGGCGCCGCGCACACCACGACACGGCAAGGCGCGATGCGCCGCGCGATCAGGCTTGAACTGCTCAAATTGCCGATGCGGATCGCGAGATCCCAGCCCTCCTCGGCAAGATCGACCAGGCGGTCGTTGAGGCCGAGCTCGATCGCGACGCGCGGATTTAGCGCGGCGAACTCGGCAAGTTGCGGCGCGATCTGACCTGTGCCGAACGCCACCGGTGCGTTGAGCCGGAGCAGCCCGCGCGGCTCCACCCGGTCCACCGCAACGCTGGCATCGGCGGCCTCCATCTCTGCGAGAATTCGCCCGGAGGCTTCGAGGTAATTGCGCCCGGCCTCGGTGATCGAAAGCTTCCGCGTGGTGCGGTGAAACAGTTTGACGCCAAGCCGCGCTTCGAGGGCTGCGATGTGCTTGGTGACCATGGTCTGCGACAGGCCCATGGCCCGCGCGGCGGCAGACAGGCTGCCGCTTGATGCGACCTTGGCGAAAACTTCGAGGCCCGTCAGGCGGTCCAGCATGGGTTATCTCACTCCGCTGGTGTGAAATGTATTTAAAATATAGCGGATTATCATTTGATCAGGAATAGGCGATAAGGAGGCATCCCGCCAACCAGGAGCCGGCCCATGATCGATTCCCGAACCGCCCCCTATGCCGCCTTGTTGCTTCGCCTCACGCTCGGGCTGCTTTTTCTGGCCCATGCGGGCCTGAAAATATTCGTCTTCACGCCCGCCGGCACAGCAAAATTCTTCGGCAGCGTCGGCCTGCCGGGCGAGCTCGCTTATGTCGTCATCGTGGCCGAAGTGCTTGCGGGCATCGCGCTGATCCTCGGAATCTGGACCCGCATCGTCGCGATCGCGGCGACGCCGATTTTGCTCGGCGCGATCTTCACGGTGCATGGCGCGGCCGGGTTCTTTTTCAACAACCCGAAAGGCGGCTGGGAATATCCGGCTTTCTGGACTATCGCGTTGATCGTCCAGGCGTTGCTCGGCGACGGCGCCTATGCCCTGCGCGCGTTGCGCGCCGGAGGTTTCGCAGGAGAGTTGAGCAGCGCGCGCTCACGTTGAGGAAGCAAGCGGGGCCGTCATTCGCGGCCCCGCAACCGCCAGGTCAAGTGACATGACACCAAATATCTTGCCGAGAAATCTGCCGAGCCTTTTCCTGTCGCATGGCGCACCGACCTTGCCATTGACCGACACGCCGGCGCGCGCGTTCCTGCGAGAACTCGGCGGCAAGTTGCCGCGCCCGAAAGCCATTCTCGTGATCTCGGCGCATTGGGAGACGGCGGTGCCAACGGTGAGCGCGGTGGAGCGCAACGAGACCATTCACGATTTCGGCGGATTCCCGCGAGAGCTCTATGAACTGCAATATCCCGCCGCGGGGTCGCCCTCGGTTGCGGCAAGAGTTTCCGAACTGCTGCGCGCACACGGCATGGAGTGCAAGACCGATCACCGCCGCGGCCTCGATCACGGCGCCTGGGTACCGTTGCTCTTGATGTATCCGCAAGCCGACATCCCCGTGCTGCAATTGTCGATCCAGCCGCATCTCGGGACCCGGCATCATCTTCTGATGGCGCGCGCGCTGGCGCCGCTGCGCGAGGAAGGCGTCTTGATCATCGGCAGCGGCAGCATGACGCATGATCTTTCGGAATTTCGCGGCCATGGCCCGAACGACCCGGCGCCGGATTGGGTCAACAGCTTTGCCAACTGGATTCACGCGTCGCTGACGTCTGGCGCGACCGACGATCTGCTTGACTATCGGCGAAAGGCGCCGTTCGCGACCAAGAATCACCCGACCGAAGAGCATCTTCTGCCGCTCTATGCCGCGCTCGGCGCCGCCGGCACGGACGCGCATGCCGAACGCCTTCACGCAAGCTCGACCTACAGTATCCTGCGAATGGACGTTTATTCGTTCGAGGCGGCGAACGACGCTGCCACTCGACCCGGTCGCGAATGACCTCAAGCCGGCATCGGCTTTAGCCAAACTTGACCTGTATCAAGCCGTCCGAACCGAAGTCGCGAGACAAAGGCCGCCGCGCTCCGCCGAATGCACACCTCGTGGGATTTCCGTCATGAAGAGACATCTGCTCGCTATACTGGCAGGTTGTGCTTGCCAGCTGGTGGTCACGGCTGCCGAGGCTCGCACTTCGTATGACGGCCAGTGGAGCATTACTTTTGTTACGCAAAGCGGAGATTGCAATCCGACTTACAACTATCCGATCAGCATCGAGAACGGCGTGATCACCTCGCCCGGCGTCGGCGACCTTCAGGGGCAATGTCACGGGTTCGGGAGCGGTTCGGGCGTCCGTTACCGTGCAGGAAAAACACGCATCCGGGGTCGGCAAGCTGAAGGGCGTTCTGGGCCGAGGGACCTGGACCGGTTGGTCCGCAGGCCAGCGTTGCGCGGGATCCTGGACAGCCCGGCGGACCTGGTAGTCACCCTGGTTAACTCACCTCTTCGTTGCCGATGAATGGCGGATTACGCTCTCGCCAATCCGCGCGACGGGCTCCAGATTCCGGGTTCGTGCTGCGCACGCCCCGGAATGACGGTTCAATTACCCCGCCGCCATCGACCTCGGATCGCGCACGCCCCAGCGCCCGGCCTCGACCAGCGCGATGAAGCGTTCGACCATTTCATTGAACAGCGCGGGTTCTTCGAGGTTGAGCACGTGGCCCGATTTCGGAAACATCGCGAGCCCCGATGCCGGAAGGTGCTTCTTCAGGAACAGGCTCGGCTCGATGCACGCGTCGTCCTCGTCGCCGCAGATGATCAGCGCCGGCGTCGGGACTTTCCGGATTGCATCACGCATGGTGTAGATCGAGGGCCTGCCGCCCTGGAAGCCGCGCATGGTGTTGGCCGAGCCTTTGGCGTCATGACGGGCGAGTGCGTTGTAGAAGTCCGCGTGCCCGCGCGGGTCCTTCAGGAGGAACGGAATCCGGCTCGGCGCCTCGCGCGTCACCTTTGCGACTTCCACCGAGCCGATCGCGTCATATTGCTCGGCATTGGCCTGGCACTGCTTGCGGAAGGCGTCGAGATTTTCGAGGCTCGAGCCGGAACCGACTGCGGCGAGCGTCATCGACAGAGCGCGCTCGGGCGCGTTCAGGCCGACATGCAGCGACGAATAGGAGCCCATCGACAGCCCGACGAAATGCGCTTTTGCGATCTTGAGGTGATCGAGCACGGCGAGCGCGTCGGTATAGAAATGCCTGTAGGTGTAAGCTTCCGCTGATGGCGGTACATCCGAGGGCGTATAGCCGCGCGCGGAATAGGCAATGCAGCGGTGCCCGCGCGAGAAGTAGCGCATCTGCGGTTCCCAATTGGTGTGATCGGCCGCATATTCGTGCAGGAAGATAATGGGCGTCCCGCTGCCCGCTTCCTCGAAGTAAAGCCGGACATTGTCGCTCGCGAGGGCGTGGGGCATTTGAGGTTCCTCTCATCTTGTTTCGAGGCGTTTTCTGTGGCCGGGCCGGCAGCAGCTTGAAAACGCTTTGGGCGCGAAAATCGCAGCTAATCGGCGCGGCTGCAATGAGGCAGCATCGTTTCTTTTTTTGTCACGCAATCAAGCGGGCAGACGAAGGGCAAGGCGCGCGCCGCTACAACAACCTCGGCGCTTCCGTTGCGATCGCGTCGCCGGCGCTCATCGCGCCGCCGGCGATGACCTCGGCATACACGCCGCAATCGCCATGGCCGAACCGGCGGGTCAGTGTGGGCGGGATCTCGAGGTCGCGTGCCGCGGTTTCCGGATCGACATTGACGGCCGCGCAGCGGACGATTCGCTTCACGACCTTGAGGCGGACCTCGCCGATCGCGAGCGTGCGGTCGAGCAACTCGAATTCGTGCCATGCCGGCCAGCCCGAGACGTACAGATTGGCGCGAAACCGCAGCGGATGGACCGGCTGGCCAACGACGCCTTCGATGGCGGCAACGCTGGCGAGATTGATGATGGAGACGACCTTGCGGGCGACATCCGAAAAGCTGTGGCCGCCGCCGGACAGGAGCTTGGGCGGTCCCTTGAGGTCGCCGGCAAAATTCGCCGCGAAAAACCGCTCGATGGCGGTTCGGCCCTCCGCCGTTTCCAGGTCGCCGCGCGCGGCCACCCGGCCGCCCTCCTGAATGGTCAGCAGATTGGTGCGATCCTCGAAATGGGTCCGCAATCCCGCCAGGCGTTCGTTGCGCATCAGCATCAGGAAATGGGATTTCGGCAGCCATTGCGGTGCCAGGGGATCGAAGCCGCTCGGGCCATTTTCGATGGCGTAGCGCCGGTCGGCCGGAAACGTCTGGCCAACCCCGAGCACGACGCGCGGCAGCGGCTCCGGGGAAAGGCCTTTGACGGGATAACGATAAAGGCTGGCGATCTGTGCGGGCGGGCTCGGGGACATCGGGCTTTCTTAGGGTGTGGGCGTCATTCCGGGATGGCGCGCAGCACCAGACCTCAGATGGCGCAATTGCGCATCGGGGAATCTCGAGATTCTCCGATGTGCAATAGCACATCGTAGTTCGATGCTTCGCATCGCCCCGGAATGACTGTCCTGGCTGTATTTCCAGTCAGAGTCTTAAGAGATTCCGCGGCGAGGCGCTACCGCACACGAATTTGTGAATTCGCCCCTTCCGTTCCGCCGGGCCCCTTCCCACATTTGCCTCAAGCCGGCGCAAGCGCCGGTGACGACCGCGCCCACTTGAGGAATGTCAATGCGGCCAGCGGAAAACCCAATGAAGATGCCGTTTCTGTGCTTTCGGGGCAGGGCGGCAGGCTGAGGGAATATCATGAATATTGAAAAATACACCGAGCGCGCGCGGGGTTTCATCCAGTCGGCGCAATCGCTGGCCGTTCGCGATGGCCACCAGCAGTTCTCGTCCCTGCATGTGCTGAAGGTGCTGCTGGACGACAGCGAGGGCCTTGCCGGCGGCCTGATCGACCGCGCCGGGGGAAATTCACGGGCGATCCTGAAAGCCACCGAGGACGCGCTCAACAAGCTGCCGAAAGTATCCGGGAGCGGCGCCGGACAAGTCTATCTCGCGCCCGATCTTGCCCGCGCATTTGATGCGGCGGAAAAAGCGGCCGAGAAGGCCGGCGACAGTTTTGTCACCGTCGAGCGGCTGTTGCTCGGGCTGACGCTCGAGAAAGACAGCGAGGCCGGCGGCATCCTGCGCAAGGGCGGCGTCACGCCGCAAAATCTCAATGCCGCGATCGAAGCCCTGCGCAAGGGCCGCACGGCCGACAGTGCGACGGCGGAGAACGCCTATGACGCGCTGAAGAAATATGCGCGCGACCTGACGCAGGCGGCGCGCGACGGCAAGCTCGATCCCGTGATCGGGCGCGACGAGGAAATCCGGCGCACCATCCAGGTGCTGTCCCGCCGCACCAAGAACAATCCCGTGCTGATCGGCGAGCCCGGCGTCGGCAAGACCGCGATTGTCGAAGGTCTGGCGCTGCGGATCCTCAACGGCGACGTGCCGGAGAGCCTGAAGGACAAGAAACTGCTGTCGCTCGACATGGGCGGGCTGATCGCGGGTGCGAAATACCGCGGCGAGTTCGAGGAGCGGCTGAAGGCCGTGCTGCAGGAGGTCACCTCGGCCGAAGGCAGCATCATCCTGTTCATCGACGAGATGCACACCCTGATCGGCGCCGGCAAGGCCGACGGCGCGATGGATGCCTCCAATCTCCTGAAACCCGCGCTGGCGCGGGGAGAATTGCATTGCATCGGCGCGACCACGCTCGACGAGTATCGCAAGCATGTCGAGAAGGACGCGGCGCTGGCGCGGCGGTTCCAGCCGATCTTCGTCTCCGAGCCGACGGTCGAGGACACCATCTCGATCCTGCGCGGCCTGAAGGACAAATACGAGCAGCACCACGGCGTGCGCATCACCAATTCCGCGCTGGTCGCCGCGACCACGCTGTCGAACCGCTACATCACCGACCGTTTTCTTCCCGACAAGGCCATCGACCTGATGGATGAGGCGGCGGCGCGGTTGAAGATGCAGGTCGATTCCAAGCCCGAAGAGCTCGATTCGATGGACCGGGAAATCATCCGGCTCAAGATCGAGCAGGAAGCGCTGAAGAAGGAGAGCGACGTCGGCTCGAAGAGCCGCCTGCAGACGCTGGAGAAGGAACTCGCCGAACTCGAGGAGAAGTCGGCCGCCTTGACCGCGCGCTGGAGCGCGGAGAAGAACAAGCTGTCGAATGCGCAGAAGCTGAAGAGCGAACTTGACGGGCTTCGCATCGAACTCGCCAACGCCCAGCGCCGCGGCGAATTCCAGCGCGCCGGCGAGCTCGCCTATGGCCGGATTCCCGAGCTCGAGAAGAGGCTTGCCGAGATCGAGGCCAAGGAGAACGCCGGCGAGATGATGGAGGAGGCGGTCACCGCCAACCACATCGCCCAGGTGGTCTCGCGCTGGACCGGCGTGCCCGTCGACAAGATGCTGGAAGGCGAAAAGGACAAGCTCCTGAAGATGGAGGACAGCCTCGGCCAGCGCGTGGTCGGCCAGGCCGAAGCGGTGCGCGCGGTGGCGACCGCGGTGCGCCGTTCGCGCGCGGGACTTCAGGATCCGAACCGCCCGATGGGCTCGTTCATGTTCCTGGGTCCCACCGGCGTCGGCAAGACCGAGCTCACCAAGGCGCTCGCCGAATATCTTTTCAACGACGAGACGGCGATGGTGCGCCTCGACATGTCCGAATACATGGAGAAGCATTCGGTGTCGCGGCTGATCGGCGCGCCTCCGGGCTATGTCGGCTATGACGAGGGCGGCGCGCTCACCGAAGCGGTGCGGCGCCGGCCCTATCAGGTGGTGCTGTTCGACGAGATCGAAAAGGCGCATCCCGACGTCTTCAACGTGCTGCTGCAGGTGCTGGATGACGGCCGCCTGACCGACGGTCAGGGCCGCACCGTCGATTTCCGCAACACGCTGATCATCATGACGTCGAATCTCGGTTCGGAATTCCTGGTCAACCAGCCGGAGGGCGAGGACACCTCGGCGGTACGCGAGCAGGTGATGGGCATGGTGCGTGCGCACTTCCGCCCCGAATTCCTCAACCGCGTCGACGAGATCATCCTGTTCCATCGTCTGCAGAAGAGCGAGATGGGGCGGATCGTCGAGATCCAGTTCGGCCGGCTGCAGAAGCTGTTGGAAGAACGCAAGATCGCGCTCACGCTCGATGCCGCGGCGCGCGACTGGCTTGCCGCCAAGGGCTGGGATCCCGCCTATGGCGCGCGGCCGCTGAAGCGGGTGATCCAGCGCAATCTGCAGGATCCGCTGGCGGAGATGATCCTTGCCGGCGAGGTGCGTGATGGCGATCGCGTCGCCATTTCAACCGAAGGCAACGTGCTGACGTTCAACGGCAAGGCGCCGCAGACGGCCGAGATCGCGCAGTTCGAGGCGCCGATGCCGAAACGGAAGCTGAACTAAGGCGATATTCAGCCCTCTCCGAGCTTCGGAGAGGGCCTTTTTCTAGCGATTGCTGGTTTGCCGGACGCTGGCGGTGCCGGTGGCGTCGGATATCCGCGCCGCGCCGCCGCGGTTGCTCATCATGGTGTCGAGACGATCGCGTTCCTTCTCGAAGCCCGCCATCACCGGCCCGTCGAGCGAGCGGCCGCGCGGCAGCTTGATACGCATCGGGTCGACGAAGCGGCCGTTGACCAGAATTTCATAATGGACGTGGGCGCCGGTCGATTGCCCGGTCGAGCCGACAAAGCCGATGACCTGGCCCTGCCGAACCCGCTTGCCGACTTCCAGCCCCTTGGCATAGGCGGACATATGCCCGTAGGCCGTCTCGTAACCGTTATTGTGCTTCAGCTTGACGTATTTGCCGTAGCCGCCTTCCCAACCGACGGTTTCGACCACGCCGTTGCCTGATGCGAAAATCGGCGTGCCATAGGGCGTCGCCCAATCGACGCCGGTGTGCATCTTGACATAGCCGAGGATGGGATGGCGGCGGCTGCCGAAACCGGACCGCATGATGGCGTTGTTGACGGGCTTGCGGACCAGGAACTTCTTCGCGCTCTTGCCGGTCTCGTCGTAGTAATCGACGACGGCGTCGTCCGGCGTCTGGAAACGATAGTATTTCTTGGTTTCGCCGCCGACCGTCAGCGAGGCGAACAGCACCTCGGATTTTTCGCTGCTGGCGGAGCCTTCGTCCTCGCCGGCGAAGAACACGTCGAAGGAGTCTCCGGGCTGCACCTTGCGCTGGAAGTCGACGTCGTAGGAGTAGATGCGGACCATGTCTTCGATCACGGCCGCCGGCACCTTGTTGCGCAGCGCCGTCTCGTAGATGCTTTGATAGAGCCGCACGCCGGTCCCGTCATCATCGTCGTCTTCGCTGTTGTCGGCCGTATCGGTAACGGTGTTCATGCTCTGCACGTCGACGGCGACGTATTTGCCGAGGTCGGACAGCGCGGCCACCGCTTCGACGGTGGATTCGTTGGCGACGATCACCCGGTAGGGCTGCAGCCGCTGGCCCGGCCCGGCGGGCGCCATCAGGATGCGGACCTTCTGGCCTTCTTTCAGTCCGCCGTCGCGGCCGCGGGCGCCGAGCGTGCCGGCGATGGATTTGGTTTCTTCGGGCGTTGCGCCCTGATCGCGCAGGATCGAGGTTATGCTATCGCCCTTCTTGACGACGTGAACGCGCTCACCGTTAGGATTGCCGCCGGTGATCTGGTCTTTCGTCTTGGGCAGCAGAGTGACGTTTTCGGGGACCACCCGGGTTTCAAATCCGGCATAGGGATCCGAGACGGTGCCTTCGGTGGCGTAGGCCAGTTTGAGCCCGGATTGGGCGCCGCTGGCGTCCGCCGTGGCATTGGCAAGGGTCGCGTAGCGGACGCCGTTGCCGCGCCAGTTGGAGGCATCGCGGACCCGCATCAACACCTCGTCGAGCGCGATCACCGCGGCGAGCTTGGCCTTGGGCAGGATCGGGCCGAGATCCTTGGTGACGAACGAAACCTCGGCGTCGGGTTCGACCGCGTCGGCGTTGTTCGGATCGTCGGCGGCGGCGGGCGCGGGGGTGCCGACGTCGGTCAGCATCCGCTGCGCGTTGAACGGCGGGATCTTGGCGCTGAGATCGCTGGTCGTCATCGACAGATTGCCGGAGATGCGGATAAACGGCCGTACCCGCATGACGTCGCGGGTGCCGACACGGGTGACCGTCGAAACCCGCACCACGTTCCGCGCCGCGGTCGCATCGCCGGGCGGCGGCAGGCGATCGCTCTTTTTCAGGGAGGCGTTGTGGTCGTTGGCGCCGAATGCGCCGCGTAGCGCGCCCTCGACCCGTTCCGGGACCTTGGCAAACGTCATTTCGCCGTCGAGAGACGCAAAAACGGCGCCGCCGATCAGGGCTGCGCCGCATAAACCGGTCAGGATGGTGCCGCTAAACCACTGCACGGAGACACGGCGGCGATCGATCACCGCGGCCTCGGAGCCATCGACGGAAAGCGGCGGCTCGTGACCAAGATCGATGATCCCGGTCTCACGCCCGTAACCGCCCCCGCGTGACGTCCTGTGGTTCAAACCACCGTCCCCCCAAATTCCAAAGACATTCGACAGTACCTGCGCCCATCCTTGGCCCGCATTCGCCCTCTTGAGGGGAGATTCGGGAGCGCGGCTAACCGCATGGATGTCCGTGACGAAAGGGCCAAGAGCCGGTCCGGATTCACGAACGCGAATGGTTTGCAGATCTCTTCGATGTTACTCGTCCGCAAGGAAAAGGCGATGGGTTCATGGAAGATCGCCGATCCCCCCAGTATTCGAACCCCGACAGCCCCCACTGGCACCCGGCGATTCAATACCGAAGTATGCCAGAACGTCGCAGGATTGTGGCTCAAGTACGGCGTGAAGCTCCTAAAAAATCGAGACTTCTTTGCGGTGCGAGATTCTGTTGAACGATGCGACGATTTGTTGACATCGACCGTTGACAAGGCCGATCGGGCGGGCTTATAACCCGGCCACTGAGCGCGGCGCTGTCTTGGCCCTTGGCCAAGGCATGTTTTCGTGCCCGTGAAGCTCCTCACTAAGATGAGTGAATCAACAGCCGGTGGCAATCGGTTGTCATTTGCCGTCGAGTGAGGTCTTCGGAAGCCTCCTTCGGGAGGGTTTCCAGAGCGAGACTCCCGCGATGGGAGAGGGGTTTTCGGACCCCGGGCTGTTTGACAAGTGAAGATGAAGAAAGAGAAACGTGGACGGCGGAGTCCTTGCGGATCTCGAATACTTGAAAACTTCGGTTTTCATCTTTCGAGATCGGACGAAAGACTTCGGCGGTACACGTTTATATAGGTTACACCATCGTTGTTCGCGATGTGAATCGCGTTCAATAAATATGGTGGGACCTCGTCAAACGTTGTGATCAGCCGGTTTGAAGTTTCAAGTCCAACTTGAGAGTTTGATCCTGGCTCAGAGCGAACGCTGGCGGCAGGCTTAACACATGCAAGTCGAGCGGGCGTAGCAATACGTCAGCGGCAGACGGGTGAGTAACGCGTGGGAACGTACCTTTTGGTTCGGAACAACACAGGGAAACTTGTGCTAATACCGGATAAGCCCTTACGGGGAAAGATTTATCGCCGAAAGATCGGCCCGCGTCTGATTAGCTAGTTGGTGAGGTAACGGCTCACCAAGGCGACGATCAGTAGCTGGTCTGAGAGGATGATCAGCCACATTGGGACTGAGACACGGCCCAAACTCCTACGGGAGGCAGCAGTGGGGAATATTGGACAATGGGCGCAAGCCTGATCCAGCCATGCCGCGTGAGTGATGAAGGCCCTAGGGTTGTAAAGCTCTTTTGTGCGGGAAGATAATGACGGTACCGCAAGAATAAGCCCCGGCTAACTTCGTGCCAGCAGCCGCGGTAATACGAAGGGGGCTAGCGTTGCTCGGAATCACTGGGCGTAAAGGGTGCGTAGGCGGGTCTTTAAGTCAGGGGTGAAATCCTGGAGCTCAACTCCAGAACTGCCTTTGATACTGAGGATCTTGAGTTCGGGAGAGGTGAGTGGAACTGCGAGTGTAGAGGTGAAATTCGTAGATATTCGCAAGAACACCAGTGGCGAAGGCGGCTCACTGGCCCGATACTGACGCTGAGGCACGAAAGCGTGGGGAGCAAACAGGATTAGATACCCTGGTAGTCCACGCCGTAAACGATGAATGCCAGCCGTTAGTGGGTTTACTCACTAGTGGCGCAGCTAACGCTTTAAGCATTCCGCCTGGGGAGTACGGTCGCAAGATTAAAACTCAAAGGAATTGACGGGGGCCCGCACAAGCGGTGGAGCATGTGGTTTAATTCGACGCAACGCGCAGAACCTTACCAGCCCTTGACATCCCGGTCGCGGATTCCAGAGACGGAGTCCTTCAGTTCGGCTGGACCGGAGACAGGTGCTGCATGGCTGTCGTCAGCTCGTGTCGTGAGATGTTGGGTTAAGTCCCGCAACGAGCGCAACCCCCGTCCTTAGTTGCTACCATTTAGTTGAGCACTCTAAGGAGACTGCCGGTGATAAGCCGCGAGGAAGGTGGGGATGACGTCAAGTCCTCATGGCCCTTACGGGCTGGGCTACACACGTGCTACAATGGCGGTGACAATGGGACGCTAAGGGGCAACCCTTCGCAAATCTCAAAAAGCCGTCTCAGTTCGGATTGGGCTCTGCAACTCGAGCCCATGAAGTTGGAATCGCTAGTAATCGTGGATCAGCATGCCACGGTGAATACGTTCCCGGGCCTTGTACACACCGCCCGTCACACCATGGGAGTTGGTTTTACCTGAAGACGGTGCGCTAACCGCAAGGGGGCAGCCGGCCACGGTAGGGTCAGCGACTGGGGTGAAGTCGTAACAAGGTAGCCGTAGGGGAACCTGCGGCTGGATCACCTCCTTTCTAAGGATGATCCTTCAGATCAGCTTTACGCTCATCTATCGGATCGTTTTAGAAACATCAGGGGCCAGCAATTTCAGGATTGTTGAGCTCCATTGGCGGGATTTCGCCGTCTTCGTTTCTCTTTCTTCGCGGACGAACACGCGCCAGGGGCTTAGCGCTGTGCGATGCATCCGGCGCTTTGGCCGATGCGCGCGAGCGGGTCCCCGATCCTCAACCGAGGATAAGCGTCAGGGGCTTGTAGCTCAGTTGGTTAGAGCGCGCGCTTGATAAGCGTGAGGTCGGAAGTTCAAGTCTTCCCAGGCCCACCACTTTGATCGAGTGCGTTTTCTCTTCCACGAGATGCGTCTCAATAGCGCTCTTCGACAGCCAGCGTGAGGCATTCGTCTTCTGGTACGGGGCCATAGCTCAGCTGGGAGAGCGCGTGCTTTGCAAGCATGAGGTCGTCGGTTCGATCCCGTCTGGCTCCACCAGATGGAATTGAAGATCGAGGAAGTAACCTCTGTCGCTTGAGTCAAGTCGTCCGC
>CAVUKM010000020.1:67500-256334 GCA_963742085.1 uncultured Alphaproteobacteria bacterium
GATGTTTCCGGCGAAGCCGCCGACGCGGAACTTCAATCCCTTGAAATCCTCGATCGTCTTGATCTCCTTCCGGAACCAGCCGCCCATCTGCGCGCCGGTGCTGCCGGTCGGAATTCCCAGCACGTTCTGCTCCTTCAAGAGGTCGTTGAGCAGGTCCTGGCCGCCGCCCCACAACAGCCAGGAAATGTGCTGGCGCGTGTTGAGGCCGAACGGCAGCGACGTGCCGAAGGTGAAAGCGGCGTTCTTGCCCCAGTAGTAGTACAGCGCCGTGTTGCCGATCTCGACCGTACCGTTCGACACCGCGTCGAGCACCTGAAGGCCGGGCACGATTTCGCCGGCGGCGAAGGGCTGGATCTGAAAACGGTTGTCGGTGATTTCGGCGACGCGTTTGCAGAAATATTCACAGCCGCCGTAAAGCGTATCCAGCGATTTCGGCCAGCTCGCGGCAAGCCGCCACTTTACCTCCGGCATCGATTGCGCGATCGCGGGCGCGGCAACCGTGCTCGCGGCAAGGCCGATGCCGCCGGCTTTCAGAAATTCACGACGTTTCATGCGCTTCCCCTCTGTTTGCGCCGATAGCTCGACGAGGGACAACGATCTTGACTGTCGCTTTTTGTTTCGCCGACGGCTGACGTTGAACGGACGTCCGGAATGCTGTCCCGGATCGCGCTCAGGATGACCAATCAGGTCGGGTGAATCAAGGGCGGCGTACCGTTACGCAGTTGCGAGAAGTGCGACCGGGCGCGCTTCATTGTGTCGCGCCGAACCTCGCTTCCATCGCCCGCCGCGCCCTGACCGTGTCGTTCCCGGCATCGATCTCGACATCGCTCCAGCGCACTACCGCGCCATGGGCGATGTCGTTCTTCAGCCTCACCCCATGCGCGAGCCCGATCGGCAGCGCGCCCGCCCTGAGGCTCGCGGCTGCCGGCATCAGCTTTCCCCAAACCGTGTAGCCGCCCTCGCCGTCGAGCATTTCGCCCGCGCGCAAGCCTCGTTTCGCCACCGAGGCGACGTCGCCGCGGAAACCGTGCGGCTGTCCGGTGGGTTCGCCGCGCAGCGCCGCCGACAGAATCGAGATGTTCAATTCGAGCCCGATCAGATGATAGGGTTTGTACATCGCCGCATAGCGGCCGCTGGAATCCGTCTTCAGCCCGTATTGCCTGAAACAATCGGCGGCATAGTCGTTCGGCGCTTCCAGCACGACATACACGCCCCAGCGCAGATCGCGGAAAACCGGGCGGCCGTCGCGTTCCAGCGACGACACGACTTCCACCAGGCCTGCTTCCTCCAGCACGCCGCCCTTGTCGCGGGGCCGCATCACGTGCGGCAGATCGTCGACGCCGCAGGGTGGAAACAACAGCCCGCCGGTTGGAACGTCCAAACCCGTCGCATTCGCGATCGCCGCCATTTCGATCGCCGACTTGGTGCCGTCGAGAAACGAGTTGAACATTTGCGGGTTCATGCCGGCCGATTGCGCCTCATCCGCCGTTAGTCCGTAATGGCTCCAGACACCCGCAGGCGTCACGTCATGATAGGCGGGAAGGTATTTCGTTCCCTTGCCGGCGGCGACGACGCGAAAACCCGTTGCGCGCGCCCAGTCGACCATCTCGGCCGTCAATGCCGGCTGGTCGCCATAGGCCAGCGAATAGACCACGCCGGCCGCGCGCGCTTCCTCCGCGAGCAGCGGCCCGGCCAGCACGTCGGCCTCGACATTGACCATGACGATGTGCTTTCGGTGCGCGATTGCCGCGCGGGCGTGCCTGATGCCGACCGCGGGATTGCCGGTGGCTTCCACGATCACTTCGATGTCGCCGGAGGTCGCTTTGGCGGCGTCTGACGTGAACGTGGTCGCAGCGATCCTTGCTTTGTCCCAGCCGACGGTGCGGCAGGCCTCGCGCGCGCGTTCCGGATCGAGATCGACGATGACAGGCACCTCCAGCCCCGGCGTATGCGGCACCTGCGACAGGAACATCGAGCCGAACTTGCCGGCGCCGATCAGCGCGACGCGCACCGGTTTGCCGGCGGCGCGGCGGGCGTTGAGCAGATGAAAGAGGTTCATTGGGGGTGGGTCCGACTGGATTTTCTCGTCATTCCGGGACGCGCGTCTTCGCGTGGCCCCGGAACGACGGTGTGAAGGACTACTCCGCGGCCTGGCGCTGGGCGCGTGCGAGCCGGAGCAGCGCGTCGTCATCGACCGTCGCGATCGGCGTGAAATCGCGATGGGCGATGTATTCCGGCCGCGTCGGGGTGCGAATGTAATTCGAGACCGCATTCAGCGTCAGATAGACGATCTTGCGCGGATAGGGCGTGATGTTTCCGGCCGAGCCATGCACGAGATTGCCGTGGAACATCAAAAGGCCGCCGGCCTTGCCGGTCGGTGCGACGATGCCACCCTCCCTGACCAGCCGCGTCACGGTTTCCTCGTCCAGCGTCCACAGCGGATAGGATGTGGTCGCAAGGTCGTGCGAGGCTTTGAGGTCGCCGGCGTGCTGGCTCTTCGGCACCAGCATCAAGGGCCCGTTGATCGGCATCACCTCGTCGAGAAAAATCGCGATGTTCATCGCGCGCGGCTCTCGCATGCCGTCGTCGCGCTTCCAGGTGCCGTAGTCCTGATGCCACTGCCAGACGTCGCCGGTAAAGGCCGATTTGGCGTTGATCTTGTACTGATGCATGTAGACCTTCTCGCCGAAGATCTGCTCCACCGGATCGATCATGCGCGGATGGGCGCCGAGCAGGCGGAACGCCTCGTTGTAGAGATGGGCGGCAAAGGCGGTGCGCGGCGCGCCGCTCTTCTCGCGCCACACCTCCGGCCGCTTTGTTTCGTAAATGCCTTCCGCTTCGCGTGCGAGCAGGGCGACCTCTTCGGGGCTGAACAATTCCGGCAGAAACAGCCAGCCTTCCCGGTTGAAATCGTCGATCTGCTGCGGGGTCAGCTTCATGGCGGTTCCTCCTCGCGTTTCAAGGGCGAAGCCCATAGCCTTGTTGCCGGGAGGATAACACCGGAATCCGGGTGGATCGCAACAATTTCCAAGCCTAGATTTCCCGGGAAGCATCAAGTTCACCACGTGGGGCGATCAGATTGGAGCCAGCCATGACCGGCTACTGTTTTGCAATCTTCCAGACCGCGATCGGCAGCTGCGGCATCGTGTGGGGCAGGCGTGGCATCAGCGGGGTGCAGCTGCCGATGGGCAACGAGGACAAGACCCGCTCCCGCATCCTCCAGCGCTACGGCGACCTCGCGGAGGCCTCGCCGCCTGCCGAGGTGCGCCACGCGATCGAGGGGATCGTCGAGTTGCTCGAGGGCAAGCCGAACGATCTTGGCGACGTGGTGCTCGATCTCGATGGCGTTCCGGAATTCCACCGCGGCGTCTATGACATTGCCCGTACCATTCCGCCGGGCAAGACGATGACCTACGGCGATATCGCCAAACGGCTCGGCGGCGTCGAGCTATCGCGCGATGTCGGTCAGGCGCTCGGGCGCAATCCCTGTCCGATCGTGGTGCCGTGTCACCGCGTGCTCGCTGCCGGCGGCAAGCCCGGCGGATTTTCCGCCAATGGCGGCGTCGTCACCAAGCTGAAAATGCTCGCCATCGAGGGCGCGGTGGTCAATCACACGCCGAGCCTGTTTGATTGATTGGGTATCCCGAGCACGGTGGCTTTCATCCTTCGAGACGCATCGCTTCGCGATGCTCCTCAGGATGAGGTCTTAATCCTCATGGTGAGGAGGCGCCATTGCGCCGTCTCGAACCATGAGGCCCGGACTCTCGTCTAGCCGCCTATCGCCTCGCAAGAAAAGCCGCTGCCCGAGCGCCGGATTTTTCCCGTCGAAGGGGAAGGGAAATGCGCGGTGCAGCACAGCGTATCGGTGTCGCAATAGCGTTCCAGGAAGGCGCGCCGCGTCATGGCAGCCTGCGCCTGATCGACATCGAATTTCGCCGATAGTTCGGGATGGCGTGCCTGCAGCGGCGAGTGCATCAAATCGCCGCTGAAGACGGCATCATCCTTGCCGCGGCCGAAAGTGAACGCGACATGCCCTGGCGTATGGCCCGGCGTCGGCAGGATGCGCACATGATCTCCGATCGCGTAGTCGTTGCGCACGATCTCGGCCCGTCTGGCTTCGACCACGGGCAAGACGCTGTCGCCGAACGGCGGCACCGGGGCCCTGGCGTTCTGCTCGGTCCAGTAGTCGAATTCGTTCTTGCCGAATACGTAGCGCGCGTTGGGGAACGTCGGCACCCAGCGGCCGCCGTCCAGACGCGTGTTCCAGCCGACGTGATCGACGTGCAGATGCGTGCACATCACGTAATCGATGTCCTCGACCGAAACGCCCGCGGCCGCCAATGCGCGCATATAGGTGTCGTCGGTCTTCATGTTCCATTTCGGGCGCAGCGGCCGCGGCTTGTCGTTGCCGATGCAACTGTCGACCAGGATGGTGTGATGCGGCGTCTTCACGACGTAGGACTGGAAGCACAGGATCAGAACGTCGTTGGCGTCGATCGCGCCGGCCGCTCGCATCCACGGCCTGTTCTCGGCGAGCAGGTCCGGCGTCAGCGCAGGAAACAAGTCCGGCGCCGGCAGGAATGTGGTCTCCTGCTCGATGATGCGATGGATGGCGAGATCGCCGACGGCGAAATTGAGACCCATGACCGTTCCTCAGCCCTCATGCCGGCGGCGGCACCGAGATCCTGACCGAGGGCCGGCTGAGCATTCTCTCATGGAACGCATCGAGCTTCGGATAGGCCTTGCGCCAGCCGCAATCGGCGAAGCGGAAATCGGCATAACCGAGTACGCAGGTCAGCGCGATTTGCGAGATATCGAGCGGGCGCGACAGCATTTCCGCCTGCTGCTCGAAGCGCGCCATGCCGGCCCAGGCGCGATTCCAGTGATCGTCGGACCATGCCTTCCATCGCAGCGGTTCCGGCCGCACCATGTTCTCGTAGCGGCACAGCAGCATGGAATCGAGCATGCCCTGCAACAGCGAATGATCGCTCTTGACCTTCCACCTGTTGGGTCCGGACGCCGGGATCAATTTTCCGCCGCCGGCGAGTTCGTCGAGATATTCGACGATGACGTAGGAATCGAGGATGACATCGCCATTGTCGAGGATCAGCACCGGAAGCTTCTTCAGCGGAGTGATGCGCGAATACTCATCGTTGGGCTGACCCGGCGCGACCGTCGTCGGCACGAATTGGATCTTGTCGACCAGTCCGAGCTCGATCGCGGCAATACGGACCTTGCGGGCGAACGGCGATGCCGGCGAGAATGCAAGTTTCATTTGAATGTTCCTCGAACGCGTTTTTTCTTCGTCATGGCCGGGCTTGTCCCGGCCATCCACGTCTTTCCTGCCGACGGTCAAGACGTGGATGCCCGGCACAAGGCCGGGCACGACGATGTCAGTTAGGACGATGTTAGCAGGTACATCTCTCAATGCCCGTTATGCCGCGACGATTTCCTGCCGCTGTTCGCCAAGCCCCTCGATGCCGAGCGTGACCACATCGCCGACGTTGAGGAATTTCTGCGGCTTCATACCCATGCCGACCCCGGGCGGCGTGCCGGTCGCGATGATGTCGCCGGGCATCAGCGTCATGAGTTCCGAGAGGTAGGAAACGATCTTCTTCACGCCGAAAATCATGGTCGCGGTCGACCCGGTCTGGCAGCGCTTGCCGTTGACGTCGGTCCACATCGGCAGCTTCTGCACGTCCGCGATCTCGTCCTTGGTCACGAGCCAGGGGCCGAGCGGACCAAACGTGTCATGCGACTTGCCCTTGGTCCACTGACCGAGCCGTTCGATCTGAAAGAAGCGTTCGGACACGTCGTTGCAGACGCTATAGCCGGCAACGTAATTGAGGGCGTCGGCCTCGGAGACGTATTTGGCGCGGGTGCCGATGATGATCGCGAGTTCGCATTCCCAGTCGAGCTTGGTCGAGCCGCGCGGTTTCTCGACCGCATCGTTGGGCCCGCACAGGCTGTTGTTGGCCTTCATGAAGACGATGGGTTCGGACGGCAGCGCCATTCCGACTTCCGCGGCGTGGTCGGAGTAATTGAGGCCGATGGCGATGAATTTGGGCTGGCCGCCGACCGGCGCGCCGATCCGCGGCTTGCCGCCGACGGCGGGAAGCTTGGCCGGGTCGAGGCCGGCGATCTTGGCCAGCGAGGCCGGCGAAAAGGCGTCTCCGACGAGGTCCTGGACATGCGCCGACAGGTCGCGCAATTGCCCCGATTTATCGACCAGGCCGGGCTTTTCCTTGCCAATTTCACCATAACGAACAAGCTTCATTTCCCATCACTCCCTAGGGCGGTTCCGTTGCTTGGATGCTTCATGGAACAGGGCGCGGTGAAATTCAACTGCTGACTGGGCGGCGCATTGCAGCCCCGCCATGGCGGGCCGCCTCGGGGTCCCGCCCTAAGCGACGAACTTGAAGGCAGCGCCGTCGCGCCTGATGTGGCCGGCATTGAAATGCCCGCCGATCACCAGGACGGGTTTATCGGCAAAGCGGGAGAACAAATCGCGCCGGGTTGCCGTCGACTGCACCGGATCGGAATCGGCGGTCGAGGACCAGTCGAGATGGGCCATCTGGCAGGGGTGGTGGGCGACATCGCCGGTGAGCAGGCCCTCTTCGCCGGCGGATTTGATGTGAATGCTCAGATGCCCCGGACTGTGGCCGGGGGTCGGGATCAGGGTGAGTTCGTCGCAAAGCCTGGTGTCGCTGGCCACCAGATCGGCCTTGCCGGCATCCACGATCGGCTTCACGGAGTCGTGAAATACCGCCGATTTATCGGGCTCTACGCTGTGGTCGCGCCAGTACTCGTATTCGGTTTTGCCGAACACATAACGCGCCTTCGCGAAGGTCGGCACCCATCGCCCGCCTTCGAGCCGCGTGTTCCAGCCGACGTGGTCAACGTGCAGATGCGTGCAGAGCACGGTGTCGATGCTGTCGGGCGGAAAGCCCGCCGCCGTCATGGTTTCGAGGAAAGGCGTTTTCCGGTTGTTCCAGGTCGGCACGTTGCGGCCTTCCTTGTCGTTGCCAAGCCCGGTGTCGACCACGATGCGGCGCGTCGGGGTCTCGACCACGAGCGAGTGGATCGACATTTTCAGGCGGCCTTCCTCCGTCGCGAAATCGGGAATGAGCCACGGCAGTTTCCGGATTTCGTCATTGCTGGCCAAAGGCAGGATGAACCGGGTGCTGCCGGTCGTCTCCAGCTCGACGATTTTGGTAATTCGGACCTTGCCGACGTTCCAGCGCATGCGGCGTCTTTCCACTGATCGCGAAGCCGGCGCCGGACAGATCGACGGCGCCGGGGGCGTTCGCTTCGACTAAAGCGTGCCGGGGTAGGCGCCGCCGTCGAGCAGGATGTTCTGCCCGGTGATGAAGCCGGCCTTGGCGCCGCACAGAAACGCGCAAGCCTGGCCGAATTCCTCGGGCTCGCCGAAGCGGCCGGCGGGATTGAGTTGCGCCCGTTCCGCCAACATGGCATCGATGGTGACGCCGCGCTTTTCAGCTTCCGCCTTCGCGACCGCGCCGCGCAGCCGATCGGTGTTGAACGGTCCCGGCAGCAGCGCAT
Source organism: uncultured Alphaproteobacteria bacterium (assembly GCA_963742085.1). Classification (GTDB taxonomy): domain Bacteria; phylum Pseudomonadota; class Alphaproteobacteria; order Rhizobiales; family Xanthobacteraceae; genus Bradyrhizobium. The sequence continues at coordinate 75,064 of CAVUKM010000020.1, forward strand.
TGATGGTGACGTTGTTGATCACGGTCTTGCGCGCAACGCCGGCGACAAAGCCGGTGAGGCCGGCGCGCGCGCCGTTGGATAGCCCCAACACCTCGATCGGCGCCTTCACCGCGGCGGAAGTGATGTTGACGATGCGGCCGAACTTGCGCGCCATCATGCCGTCGACGGTCGCCTTGATCAGCTCGATCGGGGTCAGCATGTTGGCGTCAAGCGCCTTGATCCAGTCGTCGCGGGTCCAGTTGCGAAAATCGCCGGGCGGCGGGCCGCCGGCATTGTTAATGAGAATATCCGGATCCGGGCAGGCCTTCAGCGCGGCTTCGCGGCCGGCGGGCGTGGTGATGTCGCCGGCGACCTCCGTCACCGTCACGCCGGGATTCAGTTTGCGTATTTCGGCGGCGGTTTTGGCGAGCGCTTCGGCGCCGCGCGCGGTCAACGTGACATGCACGCCCTCGGCGGCGAGCGCCATGGCGCAGGCGCGTCCCAGGCCCTTGCTGGATGCGCAAACGATGGCGCGGCGGCCTTTGATCCCAAGATCCACTGTTTCACTCCCGTTGGTTCGGATGATTTTTTGTAACCCGGTCGGGTCACTTTAGCCAACCCAGGGGCCCCTGATAAGGGACCGGCTGTCGCCGGGATGCATATCAGGCGAAGCTTGCCGGAGGCAACGGGCTCAAATCCGCCGGGCCTGTTTCAGGCGATCGATGTAGGCCACGACATCGGGCGGCAGTGAGCTAACGCCCTTCTGTCCCGCCAGCGACAACAATGGCCGTAGCTGGGAACCTTTGAGATAGGCGGGCTGGCGGTCCGACGGCACGAGCCGATCGAAAGACAACACAAAGGTGATAGCGACAACACCGATGCGCACTATGGCGAGAGCCGCGCCTGCGAAGCGATCGGCGATACCGGCGTCCGGTCCGACGACGTCCTCCAGCGCCATCCGCATGAATTTTGCGAGCAGGATGCCGGTGACCAGAAAAATTCCGAAGAACAGTGGCGAGCTCTGTGCCATCGGCGATCCGAGCGTGCCACCGGCGCTCGTCGAGGCCAGCGACATCAGGAAGACCGCTGTCGGCAGGGCGACCAGATAGGCGAGGATCGTCACCGCGCTGCGCAGCAATCCGGCTCTGAAACCGGAGATGGCGGCGGCGATCAGGACCACACAGACAACGACGTCGAAAGAGTTCATCAGCGACCATTCTATCTCTGCGTGTTTCTCACCTAGCGGGACTTCGTCAACGAAACGGGTTTGCGATCATTAAAATCGTCTATATCAATGCGATCCGCGCATTCGCTGGAGTTAAGTCATGGCCGGCCTGTTCGACGTCAGCAAAGATATCATTCTCGTCACCGGCGCTTCGCAGGGGTTGGGCCGACAATTCGCGCGCGTACTTTCCTCCCACGGTGCTGCGGTTGCGCTCGCGGCGCGCCAGACCGCGAAACTCAAGAGTCTGGAGGAGGAGATACGCGCCAAAGGCGGGCGCGCCGTCGCGGTGCAAATGGACGTGACCGACATCGCCTCGATCGGAAAAGCGATCGACGCCGCCGAGGCTGCGCTCGGCCCGATCAGCGTGTTGATCAACAACGCCGGGATCGCGATTGAAAAGCTCGCGGTGGACCAGACCGAGCAGGATTGGGATTCCGTCATCAATGCCAATCTGAAGGGGGCTTATTTCGCGGCCACCGAAATGGCGCGGCGAATGATCGCCCGCAAGCAGGAAGGCAATATCGTCAATATCGCCTCCGTGCTCGGATCCGGCGTGATGAAATTTCTCTCGCCCTATACCATCTCCAAGGCGGGCATCATCCAGGCCACCAAGGCGATGGCGCTGGAACTGGCCGGCAACCGCATCCGCGTCAATGCGCTGGCGCCGGGCTATATCGATACCGAAATCAACCACGATTTCTGGTCGACGCCCGGCGGCGAGAAGCTGACAAAGCGGATTCCGCAGCGCCGGGTCGGGGCCGAATCCGATCTCGACGGCGCCATCATGCTGCTCGCCTCCAGCGCCTCGCGCTACATGACCGGCAGCGTCGTCACCGTGGATGGCGGGTTTTTGCTGACGTGAGGCGCTGACGTGGTGCTTCGCCGCGCGCGCCGCCCTCATCCTGAGGAGCCGCGAAGCGGCGTCTCGAAGGATGAAGAGGGGACCGGCGGCACGTCCTTCGAGACGCGCGCAGAGCGCGCTCCTCAGGACGAGGATGTCATCAACTCGCCCGCAGCTCCGCCTTGATCATGTCGGCGGCCTTCTCGCCGATCATGATGGTCGGCGCGTTGGTGTTGCCGCCGATCAATGTCGGCATGATCGAGGCATCGACGACGCGCAGGCCTTCGAGGCCGTATACCCTGAGTTTCGGATCAACCACGGCAAGTGGATCATTGACGCCCATCTTGCAGGTGCCGACCGGGTGATAGACGGTGTCGACGTTCTGGCGCAGGACCTTGCGAATATCGTCGTCGGTCTCGACCCCTTCGGTGACCGTGTCGGCGGTTTGCAGCGCCTTGAGCGCAGGCGCATCAAGCAGCCGTTTGGTCATCTTGAAGCCCGCGACCATGGTGTCGAGGTCGGCCTCGTCGCCGAAGAAGTTCGGATCGATCGCCGGCGCGGCAAGCGGATCTTTGCTTTGCAGCCAGACGCTGCCGCGGCTTTTCGGGCGCAGCACGCAGACATGACATGAGAAGCCGGTGCCCCAGCGCGGCTTGCGGCCGTGGTCGGCCACCATCGCCATGCAGAAATGGAGCTGGATATCGGGCACCTGGAGGTCGGGCCTGGTTTTGAGGAATCCGCCGCATTCGGCGACGTTCGATGTCATCGGCCCGCGCCGCTCGCGCCGGTATTGCGCGATACCCTTGAAAATTCGCGCAATGCCGCCGAACGACAGCCCGGCGAAGTGCGGCGCATCCGAGGTGAAGCCGAAGACAAAGTCCGGATGATCCTGCAGGTTCTGCCCGACGCCGGGCAAATGGTGGGTGGTCGCGATGCCGTGCCTGGCCAGCGCGGCGCTGTCGCCGACGCCTGAAAGCATCAACAGCTGCGGGCTCTGGAAAGTGCCGGAGGAAAGGATGACTTCGCGGCGGGCGCGAATTTGCCTGATATCCTTGCCCTGCCGGTATTCGACGCCGACCGCGCGCTTGCCCTCGAACAGGATGCGGGTGGCGTGCGTGTTGGTCTCGACGCGCAAATTGGCGCGCGTTGCCATGAAGGGATGAATGTAGCCGCGCGCCGCGCTCCAGCGCTCGCCGTTCTTCTGCGTGACCTGGTAGGGGCCAAGGCCCTCCTGCTCCTCGGCGTTGAAATCCTCGCGGATCCGGAACTGGGCCTCGCGCGCGGCCTGCAGATACATCTCGCGCACCGGATTGTCGGTTTGCAATCCCGTGACATGAAGCGGGCCGCCCTTGCCGTGATACTCGCCGTCGAGTTCGGAATTGTCTTCCGAGCGCTTGAAATAGGGCAGCACGTCGGCATAGGACCAGCCGCTATTGCCGAGCGAGGCCCATTGGTCGTAGTCGCTTTTGTGGCCGCGGATATAGACCATGGCGTTGATCGCCGACGAACCGCCGAGCCCCTTGCCGCGCGGCTGATAGCCGATCCGGCCATTGAGGCCCGCTTGCGGCACCGTGTCGAACGCCCAATTGTTGACCTTGCCGGCGATCATCAGGATCATCGCGCCTGGCGTCGTCACCACCCAGTTGTCGTCCTTGCCGCCGGCCTCCAGCAGCGCCACCGAGGTGGCGGGATCCTCGGACAAACGGCTTGCCACCGCGCAGCCGCCGGAGCCGCCGCCAACCACTATGAAGTCGAATGTATCCGTCACGCGTGTCCCCCGAAAGTTGCTTCTTGTTTGGTCGTCATTCCGGGGCGATGCGAAGCATCGAACCCGGAATCTCGAGATTTCCCGATGTGCAACTGCACATCTGAGGTCTGCGCTCCGCGCATCCCGGAATGAGGAACCCCTACGACATCAATCGCAGCAGCTTTTCCAGCCGCGCGATCTTGGCGCCATAGGGTGGATAGAGATCAGCCAGCCGGTTGAGCGGTGAGCGATAGAACACCGGCTTCAGTTTGCTCAGGGTATTGAAACCCCATTCGCCGTGATAGACGCCGGTGCCGGACGCGCCGATGCCGCCCATCGGCTGATTGATCTGGGTGAAGTGAAACAGGCAATCATTGACGGTGACGCCGCCGGAGATGGTGCGCGCGAGCACTTCGTCGCGCGCCGCATCGTCCTTGCCAAACCAATAGAGCGCCAGCGGCCGGTCATGCCTGTTGATATAGGCAGCCGGTTCCGCGGCATCCCGGTAGCCGATGATCGGCAGCACGGGGCCGAAGATTTCCTCCTGCATGATGGTCATTTCGGGTGTCGCGCCGACAATGATGGTCGGCGGAAATTTGCGCTTCGATTTCCAGGCGGGGTCGCCCGCCTTGGCGGCTTGCATGATCCGCGCGCCTCTGGCGGCGGCGTCGGCCACGAGGCCCTCGAGCCGCGCGTAATGCCGGTCGGAGACGATGGAGGTATAGTCCGCGTTTTCGGGATTGGTGCCGTACATGCGCCGCATATGGCCCTGCAGCCGGTCGGCGAAGTCCTGCACCTGGCCTTCCGGTACCAGCGCGTAGTCCGGCGCGATGCAGGTCTGGCCGGCATTGAGCAGCTTGCCATAGGCGATGCGCTCGGCGGCCTGCCCAATATCGGCGGAGCGGTCGACGATGGCAGGCGATTTGCCGCCAAGTTCGAGCGTGACCGGCGTCAGGTTGCGGCCGGCGGCCTCCGCGACGAGGCGGCCGATGCGCGTCGAGCCGGTGAATATCAGATGGTCGAACGGCAACGACGCGAAGGCCTGCGCGATGTCGTCTTCGATCGTGGTGACGGTGATTTCGGTGGCTTCGAATTTCGCCGCGATCACTTCGCGCAGAAGTGCGGAGAAACGTGGCACCAGCTCGCTCGGCTTGATCATCACGCGATTGCCGGCGGCCAGCGCGGCCACCGCCGGCGCCAGCGTCAACTGCAGCGGGTAGTTCCATGGCGCGATGATGCCGACGACGCCGAGCGGCTGCGGTATCAGCCGGTTCCTGGCGGGCACGAATTGCAGCGCGGTCGAAACGCGCTGCGGCGCCATCCATTTCTTCAGATGTTTGGCGGCGTGCCTGATCTCGCCGAGCACCAGCAACGTCTCGGCGATCGCGGTTTCGATACTGCTGCGATGGCCGAAATCCGCCGAGATGGCCTCTTCGAAACGCCTTTCGTTGTCGGAGACGACCGCGCGCAGCCGTGCCAGCCGGTCAAGCCGCTCGGCCAGGGCAGGCGCGGGCCGGGTCCGCGTCAGCTCGAACATGGCGTGAAAGGCGTCATCCAGGGCGCGTTGCCCCGGGCTCTTCAGCGACTGGTCCATGGCGTTTCCCTCGAGGCTTCTTGCCTGACTTTTTAGGCCCAAGCTGGGCCTTTACGGAACTTCTGGCAAGAGCGCCGTGGCAGGCCCGGCTGGTCCGCTCGAAACAGGCAGTTTGACGGATCTTTGCCGTCATAAAATCCTCAAAAGTCGCCCCGTGGCCCTTTCCAAAGCCGGCGCGCATTGGTACATACGCCCCGCGACCCAGGGGCATTTGCCAGGGGTTGCCTTCTCAGGAAGCCTCCGGACGGAAACGGCGCCTTAAAGCGTTGGACAGACCCGTTTCGGCATCCGGTTTTTTTGGTAAGGCGCGCAACGGTTTATCGCGGGGTGGAGCAGCCCGGTAGCTCGTCAGGCTCATAACCTGAAGGTCATAGGTTCAAATCCTATCCCCGCAACCACTTTTGTTATAACTCTCTCACCGTCCCGGTCTAACCGCCGGGACGGTTTTAGCTTTTCTGGAACGCGGGGGTTGGGCGATGGAACAAGCCCGGCTACATGCAGCGTTGCCAGAGCCAGAGCAAGAAACCCCTCAGCGTAGCAGTCCGGCGGGAAGCCGAGGAGAAATGGGGCCGCGAGCTGGCTTAGACCGGCGTGTCATTCAAGGCCGAGTTCAATTATTTCGATTTCGGGACCAACGGCGTTCCCCTCGCCTCCGCAACTTGCGCCGCATCCTCTTCCCTTGGATTCGATATCCACCAGAAGATGCAAACCTTCATGATCGGCCTCAAATGGCGGTTCGGATACGAGTTGGGCCCTCTTCTCGCGATGTTCTGACGGTCGACGAATCGTCGAACAAGGCGACATTATTCGATAGCCTGTTCGGCGCTCGCGGAGGAATGAACCGCATTTGCGCAAGCGCAAACTCAATGAGACAGATGTGTTATCAGGGACCAAGCCTGCGACTTGGTTTGTCCGCTTTTGTTCCAACTGTTGCCGAGGGGAGACATGCCGCTCGCGATTCCCGTGATACTTATCGATCTCTTTTGCACTTTGTGAAGGGAAGATTGTTCATGGAAAGGCTCTTGCTAGCCCTCGCAGCCCTTGCCGTAGGGTCTATCAGTGCTTCAGCCGCCGATATCGCGGCCCGCTACACAAAGGCACCTCCTGTCTTGGGGCCGGTCTATAATTGGACCGGATTTTACGTCGGACTCAATGCCGGTGGTGCATGGAGTTAAGCCGATCCAACAACTTCGGCAATATTCGGGCCGGGTGGCTTTTTTCCCGCCTCTTGGGCTCCTTCAATCGCCGGGGTCGGCGCACAGAGGATCGACAAGACGAGCTTCACCGGAGGCTTGACCGGCGGCTATAACTGGCAGGTCAATACCGCGATGCTCGGCATCGAAGCCGATTTCAACTATTTCGGCGTAAGGGGATCGACAAGTAGCACTGGCGCCTTTCCCCTCGGCCGCGCCATAGACGCTTTCACGATCACCTCGTCGGTATCTTCAGACTGGCTCATCACCCTTCGCCCGCGCTTCGGCGTGCTCGTCACACCAAGCTTGCTACTCTATGGCACCGGTGGTCTGGCCGTCGCGAACGTGAAGGGCAACTTCAATTTCAGCTCTCCGTTCTCAGGAGCGGTGGAATTGGGCTCGACCGATTCAACAAGGTATGGCTGGACGGCCGGTGCCGGAGGAGAATACGCATTGATGAATGGATGGTCGATCAAGGCGGAATATCTGCATGTCGATCTTGGCAGATCGACGGCAACCAGCACCAATATGACTGCCTTCCTCGTGCCGGTCGCTTTCCCGACTGATGTGTTTAGCCATTCGGTTAGTTTGCGCTCGGAGATCGTCCGCGTCGGACTGAACTACAAATTCGGTGGTCCGATCGTCGCCAAGTACTGATCTGATCTTCTTTTCCAGAGCCCCGGCTCAGCCCCGGGGCTTTTTTGCGCTTGCTTACGCGTTCGATCGAGGCCAAGCGAACGTCGCCTCGGGTTCAATCACGTCGCTTTTGCGATGTCTGCTTTGGCGTCCGCTATCCACAATACCGGACATTCTCACGTCTGGTAGGGACGGGCCCGACTGTCGCCTTCCCGCGCCCGAATTGTGATCACCGGGGCAACCGCGGCGGCTCCGGATGTTGGCATCGATCGCCTCGGGGCCCGTGCCGTCACCAAAAAGCCGGCATATATCGACTGCACGAACCGGCACGGAATTCTGCTCTCGTGATGGTCTTCCCGATTTTTGTCTAATCGCAATTCGTCGAAGAACGGCGCACGACTGACGACGCGCGAGACGTCGACCGCTTGATGGCTCTGGGCGACGTTTTCTTTTTTGGGAAGGACCTTCTCCAGCCGTCGGGTCAACATTGTAACGACAAACCACCCGATCGCGTGCGGCGCGATTTGTGTTGGTTCCTATAGGTGTTCCCTGGACGCTCGTGGTATTCTTGCAAAATCCCAACCCGTCTCATCGTCAAGAGATAAATGACAGGGTCGATCACCCGACGAGATGCGCTACGGACAGCGGCTCTTGCTTCCGCAAGCATGATTCCGGGCGCATCTTTGACCGGCATCGCCGCGCCTTTCGACAAGCCAACCCACAGCGAGGAAATCGACAGGGCCTTGCAGGCGAAGGTCGGCGCCGGGGAAATACCCGGCGTCGTCGCGATGGCCGCGAACGAACAGTCGGTGGTCTATGAAGGCGCTTTCGGCTTCCGCGACATGACCACGGCGTCACGCATGTCGACCGACACGGTCTTCCGAATAGCCTCGATGGTCAAACTGCTGACGTCAGTCGCCGCGCTGCAACTCGTGGAGCGCGGCAAGCTGAAGCTGGACGAGCCGGCCGGCAATATCGATCCGACGCTCGGGTCGGCCCAGGTTCTCGCCGGTTTCGATGCGAAAGGTGTTCCGCAACTGCGCCCGGCGCAAAAGCCGATAACGTTGCGCAACCTGCTCACGCACACGTCCGGGTTCAGCTACCTGCTTTGGGATCCGAATGTCGTTCGCTATCTCAGGGTTGCCCGCCGCGATCCGGCGTTGCCGCGCATGCCGCTGATGTTCGAACCGGGTTCCAGGTGGGCCTATGGCGGCAGCCTGGACCGGGTCGGAAGGATGGTGGAAATCGCAGCGGGGCAGAGCCTCGATCGCTATTTCAGCGATCATATAACTGGACCGCTCGGCATGAACGACACGAGTTTCTCGCTCACCGAGAAACAGCGCGCGCGTCAGGCCAGCCTGCACGTGAGAGAAGCCAATGGAAAACTTCTTCCACAGCCCCTGGAAAAGCCGACTGCTCCGAAAGTGATTTCCGGCGGAGGCGGCATATATTCCACGGCGCCGGATTATCTGACCCTGCTGCAGGTGCTGTTGAACGGCGGAAGCCTCCGCGGGAGGAGTATCCTTCGCCCGGAAACCGCTGCCTTGATGTCCACAAACCAGATCGGCAACCTCGAAGCGGGAATCCTCAAGACGACAAACCCGGCGCTGTCGAACGACGTGGATTTCTTTCCGGGCGTCCAGCTGCGATGGGGGCTTGGGCACATGATCAATATCAATCCTGTCCCCGATGGCCGCAAGGCGGGCAGCCTCACGTGGGCAGGCCTGTTCAATACATATTACTGGATCGATCCAACGATGCGAGTAGCCGGCGTAATCATGATGCAGATCCTTCCCTTCGCCGACCGGCAAGCTGTCAGGGCCTATCGACAATTCGAACGCGGGATTTGTCGCGCGCTTGGGTCAGCTTGAAAAAAGTACGACGCTGCGGGAAATCGGTCCCTCCAAGTCCCCGACTTGGAGGGATTTTGTTGGGCTGCCGAATCTACGCCGTCAATGCGACATCAGCGTCGGCACGGTCATGGACTGCAGCATTCCGCGCGTGACCCCGCCCAGCACTCGCTCGTGCAGACGCGAATGCCCGTAGCCGCCCATGACGAGGAGGTCGATGCCGGTGTCGGCCGCAACCGACAGGATGGTCGGCTGAATACTCGTGTGGTCCGCGTCCAGCCGCTCGACGCGCGCGGTGAGCCCGCGTCTCGCCAAATGCGTCACCAGATCGGCCGCGGAGGCTTCCGTCGGGTTTTGCGCCTCGTTGATGCTGATGATGGTGATGGAGGCCGCGCGGGCCAGGAATGGCGCCGCGTCGCGAAGGGCGCGCGCCGCCAGGCGGCTGCCATCCCAGCCGATGCCGATATGCCTGGGCTCAAGCGGGCCCTTGTGCGTGTAGGGAATGAACAGCACCGGACCGCCAGACTGAAAGAGCACTTCGGTCGGGATCATGTTGTCGGAGGTGGTGTGGTCGGGATCCGGCTGCAGTACGATGCTCAAATCGTAAAGCCGCGCCGTCGCGCCCAAAGTTGCGAAGGCATCGACAGGAAGGGCGGTGAGCGGCTGACAGCGATAGGCGATGCCGGCGTTGCGCGCTTCGGCTTCGAATACCGCGAGTGCGGCATTGGCGCGCGCCAGTGCGCGCTCGCGTTCGAGATCGAACACGGTTGCCACCGCGGCGGCGCCGTCGACCGCGAGGCCAATATTTGCGCTCTCAAAGCCGATCGAAACCGCGTCGAGATGCGCCGCAGAACTCACCGCCAACGAGATCGCGCTGTCGACGATCGGACGGACCGGACGTTCAGAGGGGATGTGGACGAGGAGATTTTTCAGCATGGCCGCTCTCTACGCCTGTTTTGGATAGCGCCGCGATTGCGGTCGCGTGGGCATTAAAGCGCGGGAAAGCAAACCGGCTTTGATCCACCTCAAACCCGTGCGGCCTTCAGCCCCTTGGGCTTGCGACCCCGGTTTCCAGGGGGCGGCCGCTACTTTTTCATTTCCATGATGAACGCGGCGATGTCCCCCGCGTCCTTCCGGCTCAGCGGCAGGTTAGGCATCGTCGCATGAGGCATGAGCAGAAACGAGCTGATCATGGCAGGGGAGATGCCCGGCTTCGCAGCAATGGCTGCGAATGAAATCGTCCGGCCGGCCTTGGACGGACCGGGCCCGATAGCGTGACACTCCGAACACCAGCGCTCCGACACCCGCCGGCCGTGCTCGATATCCTGCGCAAACGTCGAGACACCTGCGCCGCAGAGGGCCAGCGCGACAAGAACATGAATTGTTAAAATGCGCATCGGAATTCCCGCGCCGGACGCGCCCTTGAGATCATCTCAAAGCGGCTCATCGTCAATGGTTGAAGGTTGCTCCTGCAGCGAAACGAAATCGCCCCCGCCAAGATCTTCCTCCGGGGGCGGATGGGCCGGCGCCAGGCACAAATGGTCCTGCACCGTCCTGACGCCGGCGACATTTTCCGCGGCGACGATCGCGGCCTTTCGGGCCGTTTCTTTCCTGATCACGCCGCCGAGACTCACGATTCCGTCGTGGACGGTGACGTTGAGCCGGCATGGCCGCCACGGAGCCTGCGCGATGGCGGCGATGACCTTGCTGCGAATATGGTCGTCATCCGCGGACGGGCCGGGAGCGCTGCGGGCAAGGCCCGCGACGGCCGCCAGAAAGTCGGAACGGGTGACTATTCCGACCATCCGGTCTCCGCGCATGACCGGAAGACGCTTGATGTTGTGGGATTCCATGATCTGCACGACCTGTTCGAGCGGCGTACCCTCGGCCACGGTCAAGGGAGCAGGCGTCATGATCTCGCCGACCTTGCGGCCGTGCTCATGAGCAAAATCAGCCGCGACCCGGTCCGCGCCGGCGACGAACGTCAGCCACCGCCCGCGCTTGTGCTGCGTCCCGGTCTCCGCACGGCGGATGAAGTCGCCCTCCGAAATGATGCCGATCAGCCTGCCTGCGGCGTCGACCACGGGCAGCCCGCTGATATGGTGCCGCAACATCATGTTGACGGCCTCGACGATGGTCGTATCGGCGCCGACCGTAATCACTTGCGGGGTCATGATCTGGTGCACAAGCATCGATGGCCTCCAAGCCCGTTCTTCGAAAAGGCGTGGTCAAGCTAGCCGGAAAAAGGCGCTGAAGGCTTGATCAGGGTCAACCACGGAAGCTTCTCGCCGGCCCGGCAACCGCTAGGATGTGGTGGGGGTCTCTGCCTTTATTCGCGCAATGACGCCGGCGGCGATCTGCATGGTGGTGCCGATGGCCCAGGTCAGGGAAATCAGCAGAGCCGTGCCGGCGCGCGGGGTTTCGTCCAGAACGATGCTCGAGACTGACACAATCGCTGCCACCGAGGCCAGGAAAGTACCGGCCGCGCTCAGCAACTCCACGATGTCCGCCTTGGTGCCCAGTCCGTGCCGCAGCGGCAGGTGCATGCGATGATCGGGAGGCGCCTGAGGCAGATCGATTCCAAGATAAAAGCCGGCGGCGCCGTACAGCATCATGGCGAATACCGCGACAGCCGAACCGATCAGGTCGATGTCCGCCCTCCCGACATGCGCGGCCACGAACAGCCCGCACGAGGCTCCGGTCAGGGCAAGTCCGCTCCGTTCAGCGATATGCGCCAGCCTGCTGAAGGTGGAGCGGGTCTGCCATGGGTTTTTCCTGGTCATTTCTTATGAATATCCAGCCAGGCTGGCGGATTGTTGACAAAGATCAAGCGCGGTGGGGCGAACTGTCCGGGGAAATCGCGCGACCCGCGATAATCCCGCCCCGGCCTCACTCCTTCTTTTGCCCCGATAGCTCCACAACCTTGCGCCAGCGCCCGGTTTCGACGGCAAGCATGGCGCCGAACTGACCGGCATTGCCGGCAAGCGGAACGGCGCCCAACTCGCCAAGCCGTTGTCTGATCACGGGATCGGCGAGCGCGGCGTTGATTTCCCTGTTCAGGAGATCGACGATCTCCGGCGGCGTGCCGCGCGGGGCGCCGACGCCGTAAAACGAGCTGGTTTCGAACCCGGCCAGGGTGTCTCCGATCGGCGGCACGCCAGGCATTGTTTCCGATCGCTGCTTCGTCGTGACGCCAAGCGCACGCAGTTTTGCCGACCGCACCAGCTCGAACGAGGATGTGACGTTATCGAACATGCCCTGGATCTGGCCGGCCATCACGTCGGAGAGGCCCGGGGCCGACCCGCGATAGGGCACGTGAACGAATTGAATCCCGGCCATCGCCTTGAACAACTCGCCGGAAAGATGCAGCGAGGTGCCGATGCCGGATGAGGCGATGCTGAGTTTGCCCGGATTGGCTTTGGCGTAGCCGATAAATTCCGCGACGCTGCCGACCGGAAGGTCGTTGTTGACCACCAGCACCAGCGGAATGCGGGCGACGCCGGCGACCGGCACGATGCTGTTCGCGAAATCATAGGGCAGCGACGGATCGAACGAGGCATTGATGGCGTTGGCGGTGCTCGTCAGCAGCAAGGTGTATCCGTCCGGCGGCGAGCCGATGACGGCCTGGGTGCCGATATTGCTGCCGGCGCCTGGCTTGTTCTCGACGATGAACGGCTGGCCGAGCCGGTCCGACAGGCGCTGGCAGATCAAGCGGGAAAGCACGTCGGTGGCGCCGCCCGCCGTGTAGGGAACCACCCATCGCACCGGACGGGAAGGGTAGGAGTAGGCCTGCGCCGAGCCACACGATCCAGCGCCGAGCCACACGATCCCGGCGCGCGCCGCCGAGTGAAGAAATGCCCGCCTGTCGATCATCGCAGCCTCTCAAGAGTAGGGTCAGCAGGCATCGCAGGAATCCGGCCGGGTCGCACGGTGTTCCCATCATCGTGGTAAAATTCATGCGCGTCCATAAGGGTTTATGACCGCAGGTGGCGCAGTTTTAGGTCGCGCGCTGCCGCTGAAACAGGCACCGGGCCGGCGTCCGCGTTTGCTTAAGATCCGTTAACCAATTTGGGGGGATAATCTCGCATCGACAATTCCAGAAGGAGTTCGCGATGGCCAAATTTGCGATCGGCGAGAGAGTCGAAAAAGCGGCTGACGACCATGAGGACGGCGTCGTCATCGCGGTGTTTCCGACCACAGACGGCAACTTTCGCTACGCCGTCGACATGGAGGGCTACGGCGCGCTCCAGTTCTTCACTGAAGAAAAACTGGTCGTTCACGCCAACTAGTCGTCCAGCTTTCCAGTTCGCCACATGCGATCCGGGATCACGCCGCAGCGAAGGCTGCCGGGGCCGCCGGCTTGACGCGAGATGAGAGAGGCGCCGCGACGCCAAACCTCGGTTTAATCAATCGTTCATTACGCTAATTCGCTCGATTTTAATTTCTTGACCTCACAGTCCGGCGTGAGAAGCCCGAAGAATCGGTGCGTTACTTTACCAGGAGGTAGATATGAGAAACCTTGTCGCAAGGTTTTGGGCCGATGAGTCCGCGGCGACCGCGATCGAATATGGCCTGATTGCAGCGGGCATCAGCCTCGCGATCATCGCCGTGGTCAACGGTCTTGGTTCCAACCTCAATACCATGTTCTCGTCAATCAATTCGTCGCTGAAATAATTCGACGGCTTTCGGCCGGAGATTGCTTCAAGGCATTTGGCGGTCGTACGTTCTCCGTTCTCAGCGGAAAAACTTCTGCGCCCCGTCCGCAAAGCAAGCGGACGGGTCTTTCCCTTCTGCGGGCTGCGTCCACAAACATCGCGACGCGGCCTTTAACCGTGGCGATTAACCCCTGGTCAGGCCGGCGCGGATATACATGGCGCCCGATCAACCAGTATGCGGCCATGAACACAGGCGTCATTGAGCAACCGGCAGGCAGCGCTCGGCTGCGCGGCACACCGTCTCCCGCCAAAAGCTGGCTGAAGGCCATTGAACTGACCTCGCGCATCGAGGCCAATCCTGGCCGGCTGTTCGCCGACGTTGTCGCCGATTGGGCGGAACGACGGCCGGACCAGCCCGCGCTGGTGTCGGACGGTGAGACGTTCAGCTACCGGGCCCTGGCCGACCGGGTCAACCGCTACGCGCGCTGGGCATTGTCCGCGGGCATCGGCACCGGCGACACGGTCTGCCTTTTCATGCGAGGCCGCCCGGATTATCTCGCCGCCTGGCTCGGCATCACCAGCGTTGGCGGCGTTGCGGCGCTCATCAATACCAAACTGGTCGGGCCGTCGCTGTCGCATTGCATCAACGTCGCGGCCGCGGACCACGTCATTCTCGGGCATGATCTCGCCGCCGTGTTTGAGAAGGCACAGCCGCATCTGAAGCGGCTGCCGAAAATCTGGCTGCATGGTGACGACGCGGACGAGGCAGGTATCGAGGCGGTATTGAAACGATTGGATGGAAGCCCGCTGACGCCAACGGAGCGGCGCGGGGTCACCATCAACGACCGCGCGCTGTTGATCTACACATCAGGGACGACCGGCCTGCCAAAGGCCGCCAGCGTCAGTCACCGGCGTATCCTGAATTGGGGCGGCTGGTTTGCGGGATTGACGAACGCCTCGCCTGAAGACCGGTTGTTCGATTGCCTGCCGCTGTTTCACAGCGTAGGCGGCGTCGTCGCGCCATGCAGCATGCTGACCGCGGGTGGATCGGTGGTGCTGTCGGACAAATTCTCGGCCGGCTCGTTCTGGCGCGATATCGTGCGGTGGGATTGCACCCTGTTCCAGTATATCGGCGAGCTTTGCCGGTACCTTCTGAAAGCCCCCGTGTCCGAATTCGAAAGCCGGCATCGGCTACGGCTCGCCTGCGGCAACGGATTGCGCGGCGATATCTGGGAAGCCTTTCAGGCGCGGTTTTCGATTCCGCAAATACTGGAGTTTTATGCCGCGACCGAAGGCAATTTTTCGCTCTACAACGTGGAAGGCAAGCCCGGTGCGATCGGCCGGATTCCGCCGCTACTGGCGCATCGCTTTCCGGCCGCGATCGTTCGTGTCGATATGGACGCCGGCGTACCCGATCGAAACGCTGACGGCCTTTGCTTCCCCTGCGCCCGCGGCGAGGTCGGCGAGGCCATCGGGCGGATCGGAACGGCCGATGACGGCGGAGGCCGATTCGAGGGTTACACCAACGCGGCCGAGACCGAAAAGAAAGTGCTGCGCGACGTGCTGGCGAAGGGCGATGCCTGGTTTCGGACCGGCGACCTGATGATGCTCGACGAAAGCGGCCATTTCCATTTCGTCGACCGGATCGGAGATACCTTTCGCTGGAAGGGAGAGAACGTCGCGACGTCGGAGGTGAACGAAGCTGTCGTGGACTTCCCGGGCGTCGTCGAGGCGGCCACCTACGGCGTCGAGGTTCAAGGCGCCGACGGCCGCGCCGGAATGGTTGCGATCGTGGCCGACGATCGCTTCGATCTGGCGGAATTCGGGGACCATCTCGCGCGCCGGCTGCCCGGCTATGCCTGCCCGGTCTTCATCCGCATTTGCGCGACATTGGACAGCACCGAAACCTTCAAGCAAAAGAAGCAGGACCTGATCCGCGCCGGGTTCGATCCGCATCGCGTCGCGGATCCGCTTTTCTTCAGAGATCCAAAATCCGGCGCGTTTCTTACCCTCGATGCCGCGTCTTATGCGCGGATATCGGAAGGCTCGATTCGGCTATAAGCCCCGCCGGGCGCAACGGCTGCCGCCTACACGCCGTAAACGGCGAGTTCGGTGTCGGCGAGGTCACCGAGCCGGGGTTGGTGCGGGCCCTTGTAGTATTTGCGGCCGCGCGCCTCGCTGTAGATGCCGGGCAAGCCTGTCACGGCTCCGTTCGCATCAACGATGATGATCGGCTTTCCCCGCAGCAGCAGGTAGCGGCCGATCGCGCTTGCGCATTTGACGTAGTCGGCGACGCTGCGGCTATAACCGAGCTGCATGGCGGGCAGCGGTATTATTCTGCGGCGTTTTCGCAGCGAGAAAAAGATGAAGGGAAGGACGTCTTCGGCGGTGCGGCACGCCAGGCTGAGGCAGCCATATTCCGCGTGACGCTTGAGCATCGCGAGATCCGCATCCGGCAGGCCCGCGACGACGGACGTGTCCCGGTCAACGGCCTCGACCGTCATGCCGCGGCCGCTTCCGGACAAGGCAGGAAGCGAGAAATAGAGGCCGCGGCAATAGGCCACGAAGCCCTGTGCCTCGAGAATCGGCCACGTCGCGGTCGCCGGCGTGACGTTGAGATAGGTGACGTCCTTGCGCTTCTGTGTCATCGACGCAAACAGCGCCGCATAATTGCGGAATGGCGGATCGACGTACCAGCTCGAAACATTGCAGCAGATCGTGGATTCACCGTCGATGATCTTGTTCGAATAAATCAGCAGCAGGCAGCCGACCGGCACGCCTTGATGCTCCAGCATGTAACCGTAACGTGGAGTGCCCGGCGGCAAAGACCGCGCGCCCTGACGGAGAAGCCCGCGCATCCAGTATTCGCGGCTGCGATACACGAAGCCCCTCGTCAGTAAATCGCCGATCGCGTCGAGATCGCTTTCCTGTATCTCGCGAAAACGCGGCTTGACGTCGAGCATGGTGTTTACCAACGGAGGCAAAAGATCAATGAAAGAGGCTGTTATTTCACATTTGCGCTCTATCATGGCCTTTCATAATTTAATGAAAAGGCGAAACAATCCATGTCGGTAAGGTTAAGGATTATTTCGGCGATCCAGCAGATCGCCGTCGAGCAGCATGTCAGCCTGCCGCCGCTCGATGATGATCTGGCGCTGCACGAGACGGGTTTCGATTCGCTTGCCTTCGCCATCCTGGTTGCGCGGCTCGAAGACGATCTGGGCATCGATCCGTTTACCATATCGGAGGATGCAAGCTTCCCTCTCACGATAGGCGATTTCGTCAGGGCCTACGAAAATGTCCCCGCGTGAAGTCTTCGCGCTGCGCGACTATCTCGGTCCGGAGCTGAAGGGCCGCGCCATTTCGGATGGCCGGCGGGTTGCTTCGCTGACAAATATCCTCGATGAAACCTGCCTGGTGGGTCGCCCGCGCCAGCTCTCCGGGCGTTCGGTGCTGCTTGCTGTCGCGGACCAGTTGATATCCGCCCTCGCGATGATCGAGATTGATGGCGTGGCCCGGCGAATGCTGCTGTGTCCGCCCGACCTCGGCGCCGATCACGTTGAAGCCCTGATCGAGGATGCGGGAATCGATGCCATCGTCACCGACGAGCCGGCGCGCTGGGCCGATGCCGGCGTATATCTTATCGTGGCAGCCCGCGGTCCGGAGGGTACGGGCGCCCGGGCAAAGACCGAGCGGGCGACCGAATGGCTGATGCTGACTTCGGGCACTTCGGGCGTGCCGAAAATCGTCAGCCATAGCCTGGAGGGATTGACCGGCGCGATTGTCGCCGACGGTCCGGCCCGCAGCGCGCCACCGGTGTGGGCGACCTTCTATGACATCAGGCGCTACGGCGGCCTTCAGATATTCTTGCGCGCCATCATCGGCGGCGGTTCGATGGTGCTGTCGGAGCCCGGCGAACCGATCGCCGACCATGTGGCCCGGCTGCAGGAAAACGCTGTCACGCACATATCGGGCACGCCGTCGCACTGGCGCAAGCTTTTGATGAGCGGCGCGGCTTCCGGATTTTCCCCGCATTACGTTCGGCTGTCGGGTGAGATTGCCGACCAGGCCGTGCTGGACGGTTTGCGCCGCGCGTTTCCCGCGGCCTCGATCGGCCACGCCTATGCGTCGACCGAGGCGGGCGTCGGCTTTGCCGTGAATGACGGCCTTGAGGGCTTTCCCGCGGCGATGATCGGGCAGAGCCGCGACGGCGTCGAAATGAAAGTCGTGGACGGATCGCTCCGGATTCGCTCGGGGCGGGCCGCGCACGGCTATGTAGGCCGGCAAGCGGCAGCCCTGACTGACAGCGAGGGCTTCGTCGACACCGGCGACATGGTCGAGCTTCGCGCGGACCGGTACCACTTCGTCGGCCGGCGCGGCGGCATCATCAATATTGGCGGGCTGAAGGTTCATCCCGAGGAAATCGAAGCGGTGATCAACCGGCATGCCGAGGTGCGGATGTCCCGCGCCAGATCGCGGCGCAGCCCGATCACCGGCGCGATCGTGGTCGCCGATGTGATTCTGGCCGATGGTTTCGATCCAAGCCGCAGCGACGAAATCCGCGACAGGATTCTCGCCGACTGCCGGGCGCAGCTGGCGCCCCACAAGGTGCCCGCCATGGTCAAATTCGTAGCGGCGCTCGACATCACGACGGCCGGAAAGCTGGCGCGACACGATGCATAATGTCCTGGTCACCGGCGGAAGCCGTGGTATCGGCCTTGCGATCGCGCGCAGGATAGCCGGCGCCGGCTACAACGTGATCGCGGTGGCGCGGCGCGAAAGCGACGAACTGGGTGAGGCGATTCGCGCCGTCGTGGAGCGAGGCCGGGGCGGCCTTCATTTCAGGGCGTTCGATCTCAGCGAGACCGATGCCATTCCGGCCTTCGTCAAGGATTTGCGCGACGAATTCGGCGCGATCTACGGCCTCGTCAACAACGCCGGCATCGGCACCGAGGGGTTGCTGGCGACGATGCACAACAGCGAGATCGAGGCGCTTTTGCGCCTCAATGTGCTCGCTCCGGTCATTCTCACCAAATATGTGGTGCGGCACATGATGGCCGATGGCGCCGGCCGCATCATCAACATGTCCTCGATCATCGCGTCCACAGGCTATAACGGCCTGTCGGTCTACGGCGCGACCAAGGCCGCCGCAGCAGGCTTTACCCGCTCACTGGCGCGCGAGGTCGGCAAGCTCGGGATCACCGTGAACGCGATCGCGCCCGGCTTCGTGGACACCGAACTGACGCAAGGCCTTTCGGAAGATCAACGCAACCGCATCGCGGGCCGCAGCGCCTTGCGGCGGCTGCCGGAAACGGATGATGTCGCCCGGATGGTCGAATATCTCCTGGGAGAGGGCGGCCGCAACATCACCGGTACCGTCCTGACCATCGATGCCGGCAACACGGCGTAAGCTGATCCAATTCCCCTGGCAGCAGAGCATTTTGGGTCGCGCGCTTGATTTCCCTCAAGCGCGGTGCGCGCTTTTTCGGCGAAAAACGTGCGGGTGGAATGAGCACGGAACAAGTCGATGTCATTTGAGCGCGTCCTGCGGTGGGCACTCGTCGCGATCGCGGTGACGGGATTGGCGGCCGGCATTGCCGCGCACGCCGTTCGCCGACCCGATCTCGCCGATTTTTTCTGGACGCTGGCGACCGCGCCAGTGGTGGCGGGGCTCGCCGTTTCCATCATACGGGATTTTCTGGCCGGCAGATTCGGCGTCGATGCGATCGCATTGATTTCGATGAGCGCGGCGCTGGTGCTCGGCCAGCCACTCGCGGGCGCAGTTGTTGCGCTGATGTATTCCGGCGGCAATGTGCTTGAAGATATCGCGATCGCCCGTGCCGAGCACGATCTGCGCGCCCTGGTGAATCGCGCGCCGCGCGAGGCGCATCGCCGCATCGATGACCGCATCGAAGATGTACCGATATCGGCCGTCGCCGTCGGCGACCGGCTTTTGGTTCGGGCCGGTGAAATCATTCCGGTCGACGGCGTGGTCATTTCCAGTGCGGCCACCGTTGACGAATCCGCCTTGACGGGTGAACCGATCCCGGTGGTCAAGGCGCGCGGTGTGGCTATTCTGTCGGGCTCGCTGAACGTCGGCGAGAGCTTCGAACTGGCGGTGTCCGCGGTTGCCGGCGAAAGTACCTATGCCGGCATCGTGCGGATGGTGACCGCGGCGCAGACCGCGAAAGCGCCGTTCGTGCGGTTGGCCGATCGCTACGCGCTGATCTTCCTGCCCGTGACGCTCGCGCTTGCCTTCGTCGCATGGCTGATGTCGGGCGATTTGGTCCGCAGCCTTGCGGTGCTGGTCGCGGCGACGCCATGTCCCTTGATTCTGGCCGCCCCGGTTGCCTTCATCGCCGGCGTCGCGCGGGCGGCGCGCCGCGGCATCCTGGTCAAGGGCGGTGGCCCGCTGGAAGCGCTGGCGCGGGCCCACACCGTGCTGTTCGACAAGACCGGAACGCTGACGGTCGGCGGTGCGCGGCTGCTTTCCGTCGAAGTGGCGCCGGGAGAGTCGGCCGACGAAGTGTTGATGCTCGGTGCCTCGCTCGAGCAGGCATCGCACCATGTCCTCGCCGGCGTCATCGTCCAGGCCGGGGTCGAGCGAGGGCTCGCCCTCAAGGTGCCGGAGCAGGTACGGGAATCCATGGGCTCGGGACTGCACGGCGTGATCGACGGGCGGCGCGTGACCGCAGGGTCCCGCGACATGATCTATGGCGCTGCGCGCGTGACCGAATGGGCGTCGCGGGCGCTCCGGCGCGCGTCGTGGCGTTCGGCGCTTGTCGTCTTCGTCGCGGTCGAAGATCGGCCGATCGGCGCCTTGCTGCTTGCCGACGAGCTTCGCTCCGATACGCCGCGGGCGATCCGGCTGCTGCGCGAGGCCGGCATTGCCCGCATGGTCATGGTCACCGGCGATCGCGCAGCCGCCGCGAACGCGATCGGCGCGGCGCTGGATCTCGACGCCGTGCTGGCCGACCGGGTGCCTTCCGACAAGGTCGATGCCGTGCGCTCCGAGCAGCGGCTGCATCCGACCATCATGGTCGGCGACGGCATCAACGATGCGCCGGCGCTGGCTTGCGCCGATGTCGGCATCGCGCTCGGCGCCCGCGGCGCCAGCGCCTCGTCGGAGGCCGCCGATGTCGTGATTCTCGCCGATCGCCTCGACCGCGTCGGCGAGGCGATCGTGATCGCGCAGCGCGCGCGGCGGATCGCGGTCGAGAGCATCGTCGCCGGGATGGGACTTTCGATCCTGGCGATGGTGGCAGCGAGCTTCGGCTGGCTGATGCCGGTGCCGGCCGCCATCACCCAGGAGGTGATCGATGTTGCCGTGATCCTCAATGCGTTGCGCGCCCTGACGCCCGGCTATGGCCAGGCCGGCCGGCGTATGGCAGCCGCGGACGGCCGCGAGCTGCATCGCAACCATCTGGCGTTGATCGGCAGCCTCGACCGGCTGCGAGCGATCGCCGACGCGCTCGACGACGCCAGCCCGGAACGCGGCGCTGCGCTGATCGCGGAAGCCAACCAATTGGTGCAGGAACAGGTGGTCGCGCATGAACGCGACGACGAGGGCAGCGTCTATCCGCGGCTCGCCGGGATCTTGCGCGAGACCCATAGTCTTTCCGCGATGAGCCGGGCGCACCGCGAGATCCTGCATCTGGCCCGCCTGCTCGCCCGTGTGGTCGAGGACCTGCCAACGGAGAAGGTCGACCGCTACCTGCTTCGCGACGCCCAGCGGATCATCGAGGCGATCGAGACCCTGGTGCGCATGCATACGGCGCAGGAGGAAGACATTTATGAAGCCGTGGCGGAGCGGACCGCAGCCTAGCGCGGCTGGGCGGTTCGGAACCCGTCAGAGCCCTATTTTTTGGGCTTCGAAAGGTCCTTGCGCTCGGCTGCGAATTCAGGGGGCCCGTCGATCAGCCTGCGAATGCGGCGTTCGCGTTCGGCGGCGGGAAGGGATGGATCGAGCAATTGGCTGATCTGTTTCGCTGCCAGGTCTTCGAGATCAACGGGATTTTCCGGAGCGGCGGCCGTGGCAACGTCCGGTGGTCTGCAGTTCAGGCCAAGCTCCACCAGTCTGGAAATGGCATCGGATCGGATTACGCCATGGGCTTCAGCCCACGCATCGACTTCCGCCGTCAGGCTTTCCGACATCTTCACGGCACTGACCGCATCGCGAGCTGAACTCGGACGACGAATCGGGTGGTCAGCAGGCTTTTTGGGACGGTCAGGCACCTTCAAATCCGCCGATCGACGATATAGCTTCCTTAAAGGCCTTTTCCGCCTGACGACTTGATCCCGATCAATGATGAGGGGCCAATTGGATCGGCCGCGAAACCCATCTTCAGACCCTGCCGTACCTGCTTGATGATTTCAACATCCGGACGTTTGCGCTACCCATGACCACGCCCAACGGCAGCGACAAATTCTACAGCACGATTCCGGTGTTTCGCGGGTTCGCCAGCCTGATGGACCCGGCGCTCTATTCCGCGCTGCCGGATGACTGGAGTATCGGCGTCGCCGACATCGTGGAATCGACCCGGGCGATCGCGCAGGCGCGTTACAAGGCGGTGAATATGGCCGGCGCCGCGGTCATCGCCGCCGTCACCAACGCCCTCGAAGGACGCGAATTTCCGTTCGTGTTTGGCGGCGATGGCGCAAGCTTTGCGGTGGCGCCGGACGATCTTGAACGCGCCCGCGAGGCGCTGGCGGCGACCGCGGCCTGGGTCAAGGAAGATCTCGATCTCGTGATGCGGGTGGCTCTGGTGCCGGTCACAGCCGTCCGGGCAAAGGGTCTCGACGTTCGGGTTGCCCGCTTCGGGCCGTCGCCAAATCTCTCCTATGCGATGTTTTCCGGCGGCGGTCTCGGCTGGGCCGAAGCTGCGATGAAGCGCGGCGAGTTCGCGGTGCCGATGGCGCCGCCGGGCACGCAGCCGGATCTTTCCGGGCTTTCGTGCCGGTTCGAGGAGATTCCCGCCGTGCGCGGTCTCATTCTTTCCGTGCTGGTGTTGCCCGCCCAAGGCGCCAGCGCTTCCGCCTTTCGCCGGGTCATCGAGGACATTATCGGGATGGTCGAGCGCAGCCCGGATTCCGGGCGGCCGGTACCGCCGGGTGGCCCGCCGCTTCGCTGGCCGCCGGCCGGGGTCGAATTCGAGGCGCGTGCGCGGCGCGGCGGGTCGCTGTTCAGGCGGCGCGCCGGCGTGCTCGCCCATACCCTGTTTGCCTTTTTGATCATGCGCCTTGGCATCAGTGTCGGCGGCTTTGTGCCGAAGGCCTATGTGCAGCAGGTGGTGGAGAATTCCGACTTCCGCAAATATGACGATGGACTGCGGATGGTCCTCGACTGCATGCCGGACCTGGAGCGCAGGCTGACCGAGCGCCTTGCCGCGGCTGCGTCGGCCGGAACCGCAAAATACGGCCTGCACCGGCAGGATGCGGCGATGATGACCTGCTTTACGCCGTCGGCGCTTCGCAGCGACCATGTGCATTTCATCGACGGCGCGCGAGGCGGCTATGCCTCGGCGGCGACGGCGTTGAAGGCCACGTTGGCCTGACGGCGTCTCGACTGCCGCTCAGCGGGAGGTTCGCGTCCAGTCTTCGCCGCCACAGAAAGTGCCGACGCAGCCTTCGACCCTCAACGTGCCTGGTCCGGCAACGGAGATGTTGCTCGCATAGGTCTTGCCGTCATCGGCGTTGTAGATCTGGCCCGACCATTTGTTCGGACCGGCGGGCCGCATGCCCGAGAACAGCGGAAGCCCGATGATGGGGCGCCGCGCCATGGCCGGGTTAGGGTTCTTGTCGTCGACCTGGGGCTTTCCGGTTGCCGGATCGATCGGGTCTTTCAGCCAGACGACGACCCCGCAAATCCCTCCGCCGCATTTGCTGACGCGAACCTTGGCGTCACCCGCCTGGGTCAGCCAGATACCGTCAGGTGTGCCACCAGCCTGGGCTTTCGCCGGCGCCGCGGCCAACAACGCCGCCAAAATCGCAAGAATAACGGTAACGCCTGGTCTGCAAGCCATGAAATTCTCCGGGAGGGACGGCTTGCATAGCAATAATTCACATTTGTGCAACGCCATATCCACGGTTTTGCAGGGGCGCATGCGCCTCCTTCCCAGCCCGGTTTGAGGGCGAACCGCGGGATCGTTTACCCCACGGGGCCGCGCGAATGGAGCGCGGTGCCGGGGCCCAGCACGATCATACCCCGCCGGCCGGGGCCAACAGCGTCCGCGCCGGTTGCGTCGATGGGCGTCAATGGTCATGCGTCACCGCGGGTCCGCGTCAGCGGGCGCTATTAGATTATGGATAACATTCCATGTGGCCAAACGGATGCCGGCCAGGCCTGTGCACGCTCACCAGGGCAGGCCGCACAGGTCGATGGTACCTTGCAGCGGCGCGCGCCGCTTGAGGTCGAAGACGAAGGGCGACATCGCCTCGAAGCGGATTTTTCCGCCCGGTTGCTCGACGTAGATCTCGCCGGTGAAGGGGTGCCAGCCGCGCGATTGATAGAATGCGAAATTGTGCGGTTCGCAGAACAAAAGCGCGAACTGCGCGGCATCGTGATCGCGCATGGTCCGGACGGCCGCATTGAGTGCGATGCTGGCATAGCCGCGGCGGCGGCAGTCGGCACGGGTTGAAACACCGCCGATGCCGCCGATGTGAACCTCGCGGCCGTTCCAGGTCACCGTCCTGAAGAAGATGCCGACGTGACACGCAAGGCCACCCTCGGGCGCATCGATCAGCACGCGCAGGTCGGCATGGGACCATTTGACGTGGCCCCAGGGCAGCTTTTCGACTTCCTCGGCCGGCCAGACCGCCTTGAACAGCGGTTCAGCCCGTGCCCAGGATGCGTCTCCGTTCAGAATGTCGATCTCAATACCCATTGCACTCATCCTCGCATGGCGCGCGCCTTGCGGCGCGCTGTGCAAATTAGCGACTCCGGTGCCGAAAGCAGGCAAAATTCCGGGTAACGAGGAAATTGTATCGTGAGACGGCCACGCCCGGCGTATTTGGCCGCCGCTGGTCTGATCGTCCCAAATTGCGGTGTTTAACAGCGATGGAACCTTCTATAAGGGTTCCCGTTAAGCCACGTCTCCCATCATTTTCGGACATCACCCCATGACCTTCACGCTTCCCAACCTTCCCTATGCCTATGACGCGCTCGCGCCCCATATGTCGAAGGAAACGCTGGAATATCATCACGACAAGCATCACCAGGCCTATGTGACCAACGGCAACAATTTGCTGAAGGGGACCGAATTCGAGGGCAAATCGCTCGAGGAGATCGTCAAGGGCTCGTTCGGCAAGAATGCGCCGCTCTTCAACAATGCCGGCCAGCACTACAACCACCTGCATTTCTGGAACTGGATGAAGCCCAATGGCGGCGGCAGCAAATTGCCCGGCCGTCTTGAGAAGAAGATCAACGAGGACCTCGGCGGGCTCGAGAAATTCAAGACCGATTTCGCCGCCGCCGGCGTCGGCCAGTTCGGTTCGGGATGGGCCTGGTTGTCGGTGAAGAACGGCAAGCTCGAAATCTCCAAGACCCCCAACGGCGAAAACCCGCTGGTGCATGGCGCCACGCCGATCCTCGGCGTCGATGTCTGGGAGCACTCCTATTACATCGATTATCGCAACCGCCGTCCGGATTATCTGAAGGCGTTTGTCGATCATCTCGTGAACTGGGAATATGTCGACCAGCTTTTCTCGAAAGCCTGACCTGACCAGCGATCAATCCAGGGCAGGGCGGCAGCATCGAACTGCCGCCCTTTTCGTTTGGGATGCCGTTTTGTGGTGCTTGCGGGGGGCGCGGGCTTGCGGCAAAACCGGCGCTGCCGGCCGCTCGTTCTGGGAATTATTGGAATGAATTATCTTCTGGTTTTTATCGGTGGCGGACTTGGCGCCTCGCTGCGTCATGCCATCAACATGATATGCGCGCGCGGCCTCGGTACGGCGTTTCCCTATGGCACTTTCATCATCAACATCACCGGCTCGATCGTCATGGGCCTGATCGCGGGCTATCTCGCGTTCAAGGGCGAGGCATCGCAGCCTTGGCGGCTGTTTCTGATGACCGGCATTCTCGGCGGCTACACCACCTTTTCTGCGTTCTCGCTCGATACGGCGTTGCTTTACGAGCGGGGCGAAATCGGGCCTGCGCTGTTCTACGTGCTGGGGTCGGTGATGTTTTCAATTCTGGGCCTGTTCGCCGGCCTCGCGCTGGTTCGCCATCTGACATGAATTGGAGCGCCCCGGCTGAAGGCCAGTCCCGGACCCGGTCCGGGGGGTGGTTTTCGCGGCAAACGGCGCGGCGGGGCTGAAGGCCGGGGCGGCGTGCCGCAGATCGTCTTCTTTGTGGTCTTTGTGGTCGCCTGGGCGCTGTTTGGCTTCCAGCGGCTGCGGCCATAAGCGCCGGTGGTGGCTCGATGGACTCTGGTTATGTTATAATATAACATTGACCTATGGCTTCTACCTCCCAACCCCACAGTCACGTCCACGACCACGGGCACAGCCACGCCCACAGTCACGGTCCGGCTTCGCCTCATCCGGCGCAGGCCGTGTCCTGGTCGATCCTCCGCATGACCGGTGGTGTCCCGGCTCGCCGCCGCGCTCGCGGTCAGTGCCGTCTTATGGGCCATCGTGTGGCTGGCGATGAGGTGAGCATGGCGGCCCAACTGCAATTCCGCGACGTCACGCTGGGCTACGACCGCCATCCGGCGGTCCACCACCTCACGGGCGAGGTTGCGCCAGGCGCGTTGCTCGCGATCGTCGGCCCCAATGGCGCCGGCAAGTCGACGCTGTTTCGCGGGCTGGTCGGCATCCTCAAACCGCTGGCGGGCACGATCCTGACCGGCGATCTCGACGTCCGGGATATCGCCTATCTGCCGCAGACGGCGGATATCGACCGCAGCTTTCCGATTTCGGTGTTTGATTTCGTCGGCACCGGGCTCTGGCGCAGAACCGGCTTTTTCGGCGGCTTGGGCAAGGACGCGCGCGACAGGATCGCGCAGGCGCTTGCGGCGGTCGGCCTCAGCGGGTTCGAGAACCGCACCATCGGCACGCTGTCGGGCGGACAGATGCAGCGCATGCTGTTTGCGCGGGTGCTGTTGCAGGATGCGCGCCTGATCGTGCTCGACGAACCCTTCAACGCCATCGACGCCAAGACCTCGGCCGATCTGCTGACGCTGGTCAAACGCTGGCATGCCGAGAGGCGCACCGTGCTGGCGGCGCTGCACGACATGGATCTCGTGCGCGCCAATTTCCCGGAAACCCTGCTGCTGGCGCGGGGAGAGGTCGCCTGGGGCGCCACCGCCGCGGTGCTGACCGCGGAGAATCTCAAGGAAGCGCGGCGGATGTGCGAAGCCTTCGACGACGGCGCGGCCGCCTGCGCCGTTGACGACGCGGCTTCGCAGGCCGCCTGAGGATCACGGGTCCATGATGTGATGATCTATGACGTGCTGATCGCGCCCTTCACCGAATTCGAATTCATGCGCCGGGCGCTGGCGGCGGTGATCGCGCTTTCGCTCGCCGGCGCCCCGATCGGCGTGTTTCTGATGCTGCGGCGAATGAGCCTCGTCGGCGACGCCATGGCGCATGCCATCCTGCCGGGCGCCGCGATCGGTTTCCTGCTGTCGGGCCTCAATTTGTTCGCGATGACGGCCGGCGGGTTGATCGCGGGCTTCACGGTCGCGATCCTGGCCGGCGTCGTGGCGCGCACCACCGAATTGAAGGAAGATGCGTCGCTTGCCACGTTCTATCTGGCGTCACTCGCGCTTGGCGTGACGATTGTCTCGATCAAGGGCACCAACATCGATCTCTTGCATGTGCTGTTCGGCAACATCCTGGCGATGGATGACCCAACCCTGATGGTCATCGCGCTCAACGCCACCATTACATTGATCGTGCTGGCGGTGATCTACCGTCCCCTGGTAATCGAAAGCGTCGATCCCGTTTTCCTGCGCACCGTGAGCCGAGCCGGCGCGCCCGCGCATCTGACGTTTCTCGCACTCGTCGTCGTCAGCCTCGTCAATGGTTTTCAGGCGCTCGGCACCTTGCTGGCGGTGGGGTTGATGATCCTGCCTGCAGGCATCGCCCGGTTCTGGTCGCGCGATATCACCGGCATGATCTGCATCGCGGTGGTGGGCGCGATCGTCTCGGGCTATGCCGGACTGGTGCTGTCGTTCCAGACCAGGGTGCCGTCGGGTCCGGCGATCATTCTGGTAGCCACGTTGCTCTATATCGCCTCGGTCCTGTTCGGCAACGTTCGCGGCGTGGTCAGGCAGATGTTTCCGGGCCGCCATCTCGAGGCGTAGCCATGCGCGCGATGCGGTATCTCAAGCTGTGGCTGATTTGTCTGGCGCTTGCGCTTTCCGCTGCGCCGCTGCGCGCGCAGGATCGCTTAAACGTCGTTGCCAGCTTCTCCATCCTCGGCGATTTCGTAAAAAATATCGGCGGCGGGCGCGTCGAGGTGACGACGCTGGTTGGCTCCGATGGCGACGTGCATGTCTATGCGCCGGCGCCTGCGGACGCCCGGAAGATTGCCGATGCAAGGCTGCTCGTCATCAATGGTCTCGGTCTCGAAGGCTGGCTGCCGCGGCTCTTGCAGGCTTCGGGCGGCAAGGCCCAGATCGTCACGGCGACCATGGGCATCGCGCCGCTCAAGCTCGGCTCCGATGCCGACCCGCATGCCTGGCAATCGGTCGACAACGCGAAAAAATATGTCGCCAATATTCGCGATGCGCTGGCCGCCGCCGACCCTGCGGATGCCGGGGTTTTTCGCAAAGAGGCGGAAATCTACCTGGCGAAACTCGACGCGCTCGACCACGAGGCGCGCGCGGCCATCGCGCAAATCCCGCAAAGCCGCCGCAAGGTGATCTCGACCCACGACGCCTTCGGCTATTTTGCGGCGGCCTACGGCATCCGGTTTATCGCCCCCTTGGGCGTTTCCACCGAATCGGAGGCCAGCGCGCGCGACATTGCCGGGGTCATCGCCCAGATCAAAGCCGAAAAAATCCCGGCTATTTTTCTTGAAAATCTCGGCGATCCCCGCCTGATCCAGCGGATATCGGCCGAGACCGGCACCCGGGTCGGCGGAACGTTGTTTTCCGACAGTTTGACCGATGAAAAGGGCGATGCCCCCACTTACATTGACATGGTCAGGCACAATATAAAGGCCCTGACCAGCGCGCTGGCCGATTAGGGCGGGGGCCCTCCCTGTTGCCGCGCCAAATCCCAGCGCCAAGTTCTAGCGTCAAATCTTGGCGCCAAGTATCGTTTTTCGGAGCCACCATGCCAGAATTGACGTCCCAAAAAATTCCCGTGACGGTGCTGACCGGTTATCTCGGTGCCGGCAAGACCACTCTTCTCAACCGGATCCTGTCGGAAAACCACGGCAAGAAATACGCCGTCATCGTCAACGAATTCGGCGAGATCGGCATCGACAATGATCTGATCATCGGTGCGGACGAAGAAGTCTTCGAGATGAACAATGGCTGCGTCTGCTGCACCGTGCGCGGCGATCTCGTGCGCATCCTCGATGGCCTGATGAAGCGCAAAGGCAAATTCGACGCCATCATCGTCGAGACGACCGGTTTGGCCGATCCGGCGCCGGTGGCGCAGACCTTTTTCGTCGATGAGGACGTGC
The DNA here is from genome assembly GCA_963742085.1 of uncultured Alphaproteobacteria bacterium. Lineage (GTDB taxonomy): Bacteria > Pseudomonadota > Alphaproteobacteria > Rhizobiales > Xanthobacteraceae > Bradyrhizobium. The sequence continues at coordinate 104,421 of CAVUKM010000020.1, forward strand.
AGAAGAACGCGCGGCTCGATGCGGTCGTCACGGTGGCCGATGCGAAATGGCTGAGCGACCGTCTGAAGGACGCGCCGGAGGCCAAGAACCAGATCGCGTTCGCCGACGTCATCGTGCTCAACAAGACTGATCTCGTCTCCAGGCCGGAGCTCGCCGAGGTCGAAGCGCGGATCAGGGCCATCAACCCTTACGCAAAACTGCACCGCACCGAGCGTTGCCAGGTCGCGCTGTCGGACGTGCTGGAGCGCGGCGCGTTCGATCTCGATCGCATCCTGGAGATCGAACCGGAGTTTCTCGACGCCGACGACGGCCACGATCATCATGACCACGATCACCACAACGGCCATCATCATCACCACGATCACGACCACAGTCACGGCGGCCTGAAGCATTACCATGACGAGGAAATGCAGTCGCTGTCGCTGCGGTCGGACAAGCCGCTCGACGCCACCAAATTCATGCCCTGGCTGCAGAACCTCGTCGCCAGCGAGGGCCAGAAGATCCTGCGCTCGAAGGGAATTCTCGCCTTCAGCGACGATGACGACCGCTACGTCTTCCAGGGCGTGCACATGATGCTGGAAGGCGATCACCAGCGGGCCTGGAAGGACGGCGAACCGCGGCATAGCCGTCTCGTCTTCATCGGCCGTGAATTGCCCGAGCAGACGATCCGCGAGGGTTTTGAGCGCTGTATCACCACGCGATGACAGAGTTCGGTCCGGGCGAATCCGCCTCCATCATTTCCGTCACCGACCAGGTGCGCCCGCTCGCGATCGGCGCGCCGGTCACGTCCGTGCACTTTCTCGGGGATCACGCGGCCTTCGTCGGGGCCGAGGAAAATGTGTTTCTCGCAAGCGGAGCGGGGGAGATCTCCCGCGTCCCCGTTCACGGCGGCGGCATCCTGTGCGCGGTATCCGACGGGACGCGCATCGTCATGGGCGGCGATGACGGCAAGCTCGTCGCGCTCGACGCCAAAGGTGAGGCCGCGCTGCTGGCAACGGATGCAAAACGGCGCTGGATCGACAATGTCGCGTTGCATCCCGATGGCGCCGTGGCGTGGTCGGCCGGCAAGACGGCCTTTGTCCGGAGCGGCAAGAACGAAGAGAAGTCGCTCGACGTGCCCTCGACGGTCGGCGGGCTGGCGTTTGCGCCGAAGGGGCTGCGGCTCGCCATCGCGCATTACAACGGCGTGACGCTGTGGTTTCCCAATATGGCGGCGCAGCCGGAATTTCTGCCGTGGGCGGGCTCGCATCACGCCGTGACGTTCAGCCCTGACAACAAGTTTCTGGTGACGGCGATGCACGAGCCGGCGCTGCACGGCTGGCGGCTCGCCGACAACAGGCACATGCGCATGACCGGCTATCCCGGACGGGTGCGGTCGATGTCATGGAGCGTCGGCGGCAAGGCGCTGGCGACATCCGGTGCCGACAGCGTCATTCTGTGGCCGTTCGGCAGCAAGGACGGCCCGATGGGCAAGGAGCCTGCGATGCTGGCACCGCTGCAGGCGCGCGCCAGCGCGGTCGCCTGCCATCCCAAACAGGACATCCTCGCCGCCGGTTACAGCGACGGCACCATCCTGATGGTGCGGATGACTGACGGCGCGGAAATCCTGGTCCGGCGGAACGGTGGCGCGCCGGTCGCGGCGCTGGCCTGGAACGCAAAGGGCACGCTACTGGCGTTCGCCGCCGAGGACGGCGATGCTGGTCTGCTGCCGCTTTAGCGGTTCTCCGGTTCCCCGTCATTCCGGGGCGCGCGCTGGCGCGAACCCGGAATCTCAAGTTGGCTTGCATCCCTGCCCTCATCGAGATTCCGGGCCTGGCCCTTCGGGCCATCCCGGAATGACGGAATGCGACGGCGGCCTGACGCCGATTTGACTGACGCTGCGATTCTGCGGTCTCGCTTGTGTCACCTTGCCGCCCCATAATGCCTGGTCGCGCGAACGTGCAGATGCGTTGAGGGGGCAGGCGATGAAAATCGAGGATGTCAGAAAAACCGCCTATTCGATGCCGCTGACCAATCCGGCGTTTCCGCCGGGTCCCTATCGCTTTTTCAACCGCGAATATTTCATCATCACCTATCGCACCGACCCGGAAGCGCTCGCCGCCGTGGTGCCGGAGCCGCTCGAGGTCGCGGAGCCGCTGGTCAAGTACGAATTCATCCGTATGCCCAACTCGACCGGCTTCGGCGACTACACCGAGACCGGGCAGGTGATCCCGGTCCGCCTGAATGGCGAAGACGGCGGCTATACCCACGCAATGTATCTCGATGACGAAGGGCCGATCGCCGGCGGCCGCGAACTGTGGGGATTTCCGAAGAAACTCGCCAGACCGAAGATCGAAGTGGAGAGCGACGTGCTGGTCGGCACGCTGCATTACGGTTCGGTGCTCTGCGCCTCCGCCACCATGGGCTACAAGCACCGCCCGGTCGATCACGACACAGTCGTGAAATCCCTGAAGGCGCCCAACTTCATCCTGAAGATCATCCCGCATGTCGATGGGTCCCCGCGAATCTGCGAGCTGGTGCGCTTCCATCTCGAGGACGTCACGTTGAAGGAGGCATGGACCGGCCCGGCTGCGCTTGGTCTGTTTCCGCACGCACTCGCCGACGTGGCGCGGTTGCCGGTCCGCGAGGTGGTCTCGGCGCTGCATTTCAAGGCCGATCTGACGCTGGGCCTGGGGACGGTGGCGTTCGATTATTTGGCCAGGTGACGAAGTCACTGTCGAACCCAGCCCCGATGTCATGCCCCGCGAAGGCGGGGCATTCAGTACGCCGAGGCGCTTGCGGGAATCGGGATGCCCGCGATTACTGGATCGCCCGCTTTCGCGGGCGATGACGACTGAGTTTGCTGCGGCAGTTCGGAATTACTCCGCGCGCAGCCTCACCGCACCAGCACGTTCCTGAACTGCCAGGGGTCCGAAATGTCGATGTCCTCCGGGAACAGCCCGGGCCGGTCCGACAGCGGCGTCCAGTCGGTGTAAAAGCCTTTCACCGGGCCGAGATATGGCCGCTGAATTTCAAGGCAGCGGTGGAAATCCATTTCATCGGCCTCGACGATCCCGGCGTTGGGGTTTTCCAGCGCCCACACCATGCCGGCGAGCACCGCCGACGACACCTGCAAGCCGGTGGCGTTCTGGTAGGGCGCGATCGCACGGGTTTCCTCGATCGAAAGCTGCGAGCCGTACCAATAGGCGTTTCTGGCGTGGCCGTAGAGCAGCACGCCGAGTTCGTCGATGCCATCCTCGATCTCATTCTCGTCGAGGATGTGCCATTTCGGCTGCATCTTGCCGGTGGCGCCGAATATTTCGTGCAGCGACAGCACGGCGTCGTTGGCCGGATGATAGGCGTAATGGCAGGTCGGGCGATAGACCACGGTGCCGCCGTCGCGCACGGTGAAATAGTCGGCGATCGAAATCGACTCGTTATGGGTAACGAGAAAGCCGTATTGCGCGCCCGGCGTCGGGCACCAGGAGCGCACGCGGGTGTTGGCGCCGGGCTGCGCCAGATAGATCGCGGCACCGCAGCCGTAATTGTGGATGCCGGCATTGTGCGGCATCCACGCTTCGTGGGTACCCCAGCCGAGTTCGGCCGGCTGCATGCCCTCGGAAACAAAACCCTCGACCGACCAGGTATTGACGAAGACGTTCATCGGCTTCGGCCGCTTGGAGCGCTGGGTGTCGCGTTCGGCGATATGGATGCCCTTGACCCCGAGCTTGCGGGCGAGCTGGCCCCAGCCTTCACGGCTCTTCGGCTCGTTGACCGGCGTGTTGGTGTCGCGGGCGATGTCGAGCAGCGCCTGCTTGACGAACCACGACACCATGCCGGGATTGGCGCCGCAGGTGGAGACGGCGGTGGTTCCGCCCGGGCTTTTGTGCTTGGCCGCCAGCAGGGTCTCGCGCAGCGCATAATTCGAGCGCTTCTCCGGCCCGATATTGCGGTCGAAATAGAAGCCGAGCCACGGCTCGACCACGGTGTCGATATAGAGCGCGCCGATCTCCCGGCACATCGTCATGATATCGACCGAGGAGGTGTCGACCGACAGGTTGACGCAAAAGCCCTGGCCGCCGCCGGCGGTCAGCAGCGGCACCAGCACGTCGCGATAATTGTCGCGGGTAACGGCCTGCTTGATGAAGCGCACGCCGTGGCTCTTTGCCAGTTCGCCGTCCTCATGCGGATCGATGATGACGAAGCGCGATTTGTCATAGGCAAAATGCCGTTCGATCAGCGGCAGCGTGCCTTTGCCGATCGAACCGAAGCCGATCATGACAATGGGGCCGGAAATTTTCGCGTGGATCGGCGGGCTCATGGGGTGGTCTCCGGAACAGGGATAGGTCAGGCAAAGAGGGGTGCGGGATGGCTGATCAGGCGGAGCGCCGCTTGGCGGTGATTTCGATCTCGATCCTCATCTCGGGCTTGTAGAGACCGGCGACGACCAGAAGCGTTGCGGCGGGGCGAATGTCACCGAGAACTTCACCGCAGACCGCGAAATGGGCATCCGCATCCCTGGCGTCGGTGATGTAGTAGGTCGCGCGGACGATGTCGGCCATCGCGAAGCCGGCTTCCTTCAAGGCGGCCTCGATGGTCTTGAAGCAGTTCCGTGTCTGGCTCGTGACATCCGCCGGCATGGTCATGGTGGCATAGTCGTAGCCGGTCGTGCCGGCCACAAAGGCGAAATCTCCGTCGATGACGGCGCGGCTGTAGCCGGCGGTCTTTTCAAAGGGCGAGCCGGTGGAAATGAGGCGGCGGGACATTGGGACCTCGATCTGGATTTCGCGCGGGTTTACGGGCTTTTCCCCGGCCTGCGCAACCCTTCGCTATATCAGGGCGAACGCTGTGTCACGTCGGGGGACGAAGGCGCGGCCGAGCCCCATCGGCGCACGAAGATGTCCCGGACGATCATGACCGCCAGCGCGATCAACAGGATCGTGGTGACGGCGCTGCAAATCCGCGAGGGCGCCGCATCGCGCGATGTCGGAAGGCTCGCTGGCATGGTGGCGGGACGCTCAGGCCGCGCAAGACAGGGCGCGCAGTGCCTTCCCGGCCCGCCTTGCCTTCATTTTCGGCAACAAGGCACTGGCCGGCAGGATCATCCCGCAGGCGTCATCGAGCGCGCCCTCGCGCAGTTCCAGAGCGAGCAGGCGGTCGCGCTCGAACGGGCCCGGCAGCGACAGCGTGCCGGTTTTCGCTGCCGAAAAACCGAAGCGGGCGTAGTACGGCGCGTCGCCGAGCAGGATCACCGCGCCATGGCCGCGCGCGCTGGCCGCCGCAAGGGCGTGATTCATCAGCGCGCGCCCGACCCCGAGCTTGCGGCACGCCGGGTCGACCGCCAGCGGACCCAGCACCAGCGCCGGCACGCCGCCGGCGCTGACCTGCCACAACCGCACGGTTCCCGCTATTCGGCCCTGGCGCACGGCCGAGAAGGCGAGGCCGTCGGCGGGCGCGCGTCCGTCGCGCAGGCGCTCGCAGGTGCGCAGGCTTCGGTTGGCGCCGAAGCAGGCATCGAGCAGGGCTTCACGGGCAACGGCGTCCGAGGCGCGCTCGCTTCGGATCGCGAACGCAGCGGCGTCGGCAGGCAGGGCAATCTGGGTCTTCCGCAAAGCAGTCATGGCACGTCGGTCCTCGCGTCCGATGGCGGCGAGGCCAAAGGCAGCGTTGTCGGCAAATTTGCACGTGAGGGAAAGGAGCCGGCGCACCGGCTCCCGATTGTGTCGCGCCTCAGGGAGGCAGGATCAGATGTGGTAGGTCCGCAGCGGCGGGAAGCCGTTGAACGCCACCGACGAGTAAGTCGACGTATACGCGCCGGTTCCCTCGATCAGCACCTTGTCGCCGATCTCGAGCGTCACCGGAAGCGGGTACGGCATCTTCTCGTACAGCACGTCGGCGGAATCGCAGGTCGGGCCTGCGAGCACGCACGGCGTCATTTCCGCGCCGTCATGCGGCGTGCGGATGGCATAGCGGATCAACTCGTCCATGGTCTCGGCGAGACCGCCGAACTTGCCGATGTCGAGATAGACCCAGCGCACATCGTCCTCGTCGCTCTTCTTGGAGATCAGAACGACTTCGGTCTCGATGATGCCCGCGTTGCCGACCATGCCGCGGCCCGGCTCGATGATGGTCTCCGGGATCTGGTTGCCGAAATGCTTGCGGAGCGCGCGGAAGATCGACCGCCCGTACTGCACGACCGGGGGAACGTCCTTGAGGTACTTGGTCGGGAATCCGCCGCCCATGTTGACCATGGAGAGGTTGATGCCCCGCTCCGCGCAGTCACGGAACACGGTCGAGGCCATCGCCAGCGCGCGGTCCCACGCCTTCACCTTGCGCTGCTGCGAGCCGACATGGAACGAGATTCCGTAGGCCTCCAGTCCCAGCCGCTTGGCGAGGTCGAGCACCTCGACAGCCATCTCCGGATCGCAGCCGAACTTGCGCGACAGCGGCCATTCGGCGCCTGCGCAATCATAGAGAATGCGGCAGAACACTTTTGAGCCGGGGGCGGCGCGGGCGATCTTCTCGACCTCCGCGGTGCAATCGGCGGCAAACAGGCGAATGCCGAGCGCGAAGGCGCGCGCGACGTCGCGCTCCTTTTTGATCGTGTTGCCAAACGAAACCCGTTCAGGCGACGCGCCCGCGGCCAGCGCCATCTGGATTTCGGCTACCGAGGCGCAGTCGAAGCACGAGCCCATCGAGGCCAGCAGCGACAGCACTTCGGGCGCCGGGTTTGCCTTCACCGCGTAAAACACGCGGCTGTCCGGCAGCGCCTTTGCAAAGCTCTGATAGTTGTCGCGCACGACCTCGAGGTCGACGACGAGGCACGGCTCGACGTCCTGGCCCTCGTTACGGCGGTTGCGCAGGAATTCCTGAATGCGCTCGGTCATAGTAGCACCTCCCAAACGGCCCAGCGACGGGACACGTTCAAAAATGATCTCGGATAAGAGCGCTCCGGCCACATCGCGCGATGGAGGCGCAACGAAGCCAAAAAAACTCAGACCGAACTGTGCTGCCGTGGATTGGTTGGGAAGGATCCCGCCCGCACACCTGGCAATGAAGGACAAGCCTCTTCGGTATTCGCGCCGGCTGGTGGAAAGCCGGCAGAGACCAAAAAAGCCCGATCCGTCGTTGCTTTAAGTCGCGTCCCCCGTTGAGAACGAGGTGCGCCGGTTCGCCTCCGGCTGCCAGTCACGGTTGCAAGGAGCGAAGAGACCTTCAACGGCACCTCTGGAGAGAGGTGCTGGCCTCTCAAGTCACCGACTTACGAAGTCCTGGACTTGAGCGACCCTCGGTTCTTCATCCCTTGGCGGCTGTCCGGCCTCTTGTCCGGATACCTACCGACTGACACACGACCACAGGCACGTGCGAAATTGGGCAAGTCCGCAGATAAGCGTTTTGAGTCAGCTTCGCAACAATTTTTTTAGGCTGTGGGGAAATTTCCCTAACACGTGCTTACGTCGCCGCGCGCAAGCCGCGTTCAAAATGAACGGGCGTTAAGTTTCTTTAAGGAAGTGTTAGCATTCGACGTGAGGAGCGCGCGGCTTCTTCGCGCCGTCGATCTAGCCGCGGCGTGTGAACGGCTCGACGCGCTGCGCGGCGCGGATGAACGCGGCCATGATGAAGACGCCGATCGCAAACAGCACGGCCTGCAGGATGTGCGCGCCGCTGTCGTCGAGACCAAACAGGATCGCGAGCGCCCAGCCACCGGCGAATGCCGCGCCGAACACTTCAGCGCCGATCAGGATCGCCGCGCTGAGGACGGTGATGACGCTGGGCCAGACGATCTGGCGGGAGCTGGTCGGGGAGGCTTGCGAACTCATGGCAAACTCTTGGGCTAAATCCTGTTCAGGGGGCGCAATCTCTATGAAAAGGACCGCGCTATCAAGCGTAAAAGGCCCAAAAAAGCCCCATCGCATGATATAGCGTGCCCGACAGAATTGGGCGCAAACGGGAACTGTGATGACGGAAACCCAGGAAATGACGGCCGCCGCGGGTGGCCCGGCAAATCCCCTGCTGCAGGCGTGGCAGACGCCGCTCGAGACCCCGCCATTCGCCGACGTCGCGCCGGAGCATTTCCTCCCTGCCTTCGAGCAGGCGTTCACCGATCATGCGGCCGAGATCGCCGCGATCACCCACGATCCCTCCGCGCCGGACTTCGCCAATACCATCACCGCGCTGGAGCGCTCGGGCAAGCTGCTCTCCAGGGTTTCGGCGGTTTTCTACGGCCTGGTGTCGGCGCATTCCAATCCGGCGCTGCTGGAGATCGACAAGGAGGTGTCGCTGCGGATGGCGCGGCACTGGAACCCGATCATGATGAACGCGGTGCTGTTCGGCCGGATTGCGCTGCTGCACGACAATCGCGCCGGGCTCGCCTTGACCGGCGAGCAGATGCGCCTGCTGGAGCGGACCTATACGCGCTTCCATCGCGCAGGCGCGGGGCTCGACGAGGCGGCAAAGGCCCGGATGGCCGAGATCAACGAGCGGCTGGCGCACCTCGGGACGACGTTCAGCCATCACCTGCTCGGGGACGAGCAGGACTGGTTCATGGAGCTGGGCGAGGCCGACCGCGACGGCCTGTCGGACAGTTTTGTCGCGGCGGCAAAGTCGGCCGCCGAAGACCGCGGTCTGGCGGGCAGGGCGATCGTGACGCTTTCGCGGTCCTCGGTCGAGCCGTTCCTGAAGACCTCCGGCCGCCGCGAACTGCGCGAGAAAGTGTACAGGGCGTTCGTGGCCCGCGGCGACAACAACAACGTCAACGACAATAACGAGACCATCGTCGAGATCCTTGCACTACGCGAGGAAAGCGCCGGGCTGCTGGGCTATCCGACCTTCGCCGCTTACCGGCTTGAGGACTCGATGGCCAAGACGCCGCAAGCCGTGCGCAGCCTGCTGGAACGGGTCTGGAAGCCGGCGCGGGCCCGGGCGCTGGCCGATCGCGATGCCCTGCAGGCGCTGGTGGCCGAAGAGGGCGGCAATTTCGCCCTCGCCCCGTGGGACTGGCGCTACTACGCCGAGAAGCTCAGGCAGCGCCGCGCCAATTTCGACGATGCCGCGATCAAGCCCTATCTGGCGCTCGACAACATGATCGAGGCCGCCTTCGACTGCGCCAGCCGGCTGTTCGGCGTCAGCTTCGCCGAGCGGAAGGATATTCCGGTCTGGCATCCGGACGTGCGGGTCTGGGAGGTGAAGGACGCCGCCGGCAAGCACAAGGCGCTGTTTTATGGCGACTACTATGCCCGGCCGTCAAAACGCTCCGGTGCCTGGATGACATCCTTGCGCGACCAGCAAAAGCTCGATGGCGAGGTCGCGCCTCTGATCATCAATGTCTGCAACTTCTCGAAGGGTGCCGACGGCGAGCCCTCGCTGCTGTCGCCGGATGACGCGCGCACCTTGTTCCATGAATTCGGCCATGGCCTGCATGGGATGCTGTCGGACGTGACCTACCCCTCGCTGTCCGGAACCAGCGTATTCACCGATTTCGTCGAGCTGCCCTCGCAGCTTTACGAGCACTGGCAGGAACAGCCGCAGGTGCTGCAGCAATTCGCCCGGCATTGCCAGACCGGCGAGCCGCTGCCGGACGACCTGTTGAAACGCTTCATCGCCGCGCGCAAATTCAACCAGGGCTTCGCCACGGTGGAATTCGTCGCCTCGGCGCTGATCGACCTCGAGTTCCACACCCAGCCGGCTTCCGCCAGCCGCGATGTGAGGGCGTTCGAGCGCCAGGAGCTGGAGAAGATCGGGATGCCCGCGGAAATTTCGCTGCGGCACCGGCCCCAGCAATTCGGCCATATCTTCTCCGGCGATCACTACGCCTCGGGCTACTACAGCTACATGTGGTCCGAGGTGATGGACGCCGACGCGTTCGGCGCCTTCGAGGAAGCCGGCAACATTTTCGATCCCGCCGTCGCCAGGCGCCTGCACGACGACATCTATTCGTCGGGTGGCTCGCGCGATCCGGAGGATGCCTATGTCGCGTTCCGCGGCCGGGAGCCGGAGCCCGACGCCCTGCTGCGTCGTCGCGGCCTGCTGGAAACACCTGAGGCCGCCTGAGGTGACGATTGCGATGCGCCGCCTGCTTTGTTTGCTGCTGTTGACGGGTGCTCTGGGTCTCGGGGCAAGGGTGGCGGAGGCGCACCCCCATGTCTGGATCACGGCAACGAGCGAGCTGATTTATGCCCCGGACGGCTCGATCACCGGCGTCCGCCACGCCTGGACCTTCGACGACATGTTCTCGACCTATGCGTTGCAGGGCATCGAAAGCAAGACCCAGGGCGCCTACAGCCGCGAGGAGCTCGGGCCGCTGGCGCAGACCAACGTCGAATCGCTGAAGGAATTCGGCTTCTTTACCTTCGCCAGGGCCGACGGCAAAAAGGCGAAGTTCCAGGAGCCGGTCGATTACTTCCTCGAACACAAGGATGGTCTGCTCACGCTGCATTTCACCCTGCCGCTGAAAACCCCGGTGAAACCGAAGGAGCTGGCGCTGGAGGTGTTCGATCCCTCGTTCTTTGTCGACTTCAAATTCGCCGACAAGGACCCGGTCAGGCTGGTCGGGGCGCCCGCCGCCTGCCAGCTGAACTTCCAGCGGCCGAACGACGGCACCGTCAGCGCCCAGGCGCTCGGCGAGCAGACCTTCACCAACGGCGATAATTCCAACTTCGGCGCGATGTTCGCCAACAAGATCACGGTCGCTTGCCCATGACATCGGGCTCCCGGCAAAAATCCCGGCCAGACTTCGCGCGGGGACTGGCGATCTGCGTCCTGGCCATGGCGGCCGTTGGGATGCTCGACGGTGTCATGCATGTTGTGATGGCGCAGACGCCCTTCGGCGGTCCGCGTCCCGGCGGCGCCGAGCCGCAGGCCGGCGGCATCGTTGGATGGCTGCTCGCCAAACAATCGGAATTCTACCGCGAGATGTCTTCGACGATTCGCGCCGCCAAGTCCGATGGCCGCGCGGTCTGGACGCTGCTTGCGATTTCCTTTGCCTACGGCATTTTTCACGCCGCCGGCCCCGGGCATGGCAAGGCGGTGATCTCGTCCTATCTGGTCGCCAACCAGGAGACCGCGCGACGCGGCATCGCGCTGTCGTTCGCCTCCGCCTTGATGCAGTCGCTGGTGGCGGTGGTGATTGTCGGGGTTGGCGCCTGGCTGCTCAACGTCACCGCCAGGACCATGTGCGGGGCCGAAAGGATGATCGCGATTGCGAGTTATGTCCTGATCGCAGCGTTCGGCGCCCGGCTGGTCTGGACCAAGGGCGGAGGTTTTATTCGGGCGCTGCAGGGGCCGCGGCCGGCATATGCGATGGCGGCGGCCGCGCGGCATCACGAACATGATCATGATCACGGCCACGATCATCACCATCGTGATCATCATCACCATGACGATCATGTCCATGACGAGCATTGCGGCCACTCCCACGGCCCGGTGCCGAGCGAGCTTGCCGGTCCCGGCGGGTGGCGGCGAGGCTTTGGTGCGATTTTCGCCGTGGGATTGCGGCCCTGTTCGGGCGCCATCCTGGTCCTGGTGTTCGCGTTGGCGCAGGGGCTGTTCTGGGCCGGCATCGCCGCAACCTTCGTGATGGGGCTTGGCACCGCGATCACGGTGGCGGCCATTGCCGTGGTTGCGGTGTCGGCGAAGGACCTGGCGCGCCGCCTGAGCGTCACAAAAGAAGGCGGCGGCGCGCTTTTCATGCGCGGCGTGGAATTCGCTGCCGCGGGGCTGGTGCTGCTGTTCGGTATCGGCTTGCTGTCCGGCTATCTCGCCGCCGAACGGGCGACGTGCTTCTAGTCCGGCCGGACGCCTCATCTTCCGCGTTTTCGTCGCCATCTGCGCGCGATTCGGGCGGTTTTTCCCGCCGATTGCCGGCTAGACCCATTCATGTGAACCGGGAACCGAACCACCGCGACAAAACTCACGACCAATATGGGGAAAGGCTATTAGCCCGTCGTGATCAAGAAAATTCCGAATACCTGGTACGTCTCGATCTACATTCCGCACCAAGAAAAGACCGGACATTACTCTCGTCGCTCCCGGAGCTTCGCCAGCGAGGCTGAAGCCAAACGGTTTGCAGCAGTCAAGATTGCGGCAGGCGTCGAACTCAGTGCGGGAACGCTAAATCCCGTTGCGCCAAGAAGGGTCGTCGCGCCGTCGGAGATTGAAAGCTGGCTTTCAGAAGAGGCAGACTGACCCACCGGCCTGAGGCCTGCTTCATGTTCCCTCCAGCCACAGTCGGCGCGGCGAGTGTCAGGCTTGCGATCCTCGTCTCCGCAGCCGCCTTCCGAGCGCCATCAGCGGAAAGTATTGCCGATAGAGGTCCCAGCGTATCATGAAGGCGCGCGACAATTCGGGGCCCTGGTTTGAGTTCGCGGAAAGCGCCGAAGTTTGGGTCGGGGCTTTCCTGGTAGTTGCCGATGCGTGGCCGGCCTGTCCCGACCGGGATGCGCGTCCCAGCGCCATCAACGGGAAATAATGCCGATACAGATCATATCGCAGCATGAATGCGCGCGAGAGTTCGGCGCCCTGCATCAGGCGCTTTGACAATAGCGGATCGTCGATCCTGATGGTTTGGCCGACGCCGTATCCCGGGAAGCCGGTGCCGGTGTATTCCGCCTCAGTCCAGGTGCCGCCGGATTGGCGTTCGATCAGGAAGAGGCAGCCGCGTTCGATGGCCTCGCGATCCTGGGTGCGATTGGCTGCCAACAGCGCCATCAGGGCCCAAGCCGTCTGCGAGGCGGTGGCGACGCCGCGGCCGGCTTTTTCCACGTCCATATAGGAGGCGCAGCTTTCACCCCATCCGCCGCTCGCCTGCTGGTGCGCCACCAGCCAATCGCAAGCCCGGCCGATATAGGCCTGGTTCATATCCTCGCCGATAGCCGCAAGCGCCGGCAGCACCGCGCCCGTGCCGTAGATGTAATTCACGCCCCATCGACCGAACCAGGCGCCGTCGGTCTCCTGTTCGCGCTTGAGAAAATCCAGGGCCCGGACCATCGCCGGATGTTCGCGCGAAATTCCAAGTTTGCCGAATGCCTCGATGACATGGGCGGTGACGTCAACCGATGGCGGATCGAGCGCCTCGCCGTAGTCGCAAAACGGGATCTTGGTGAGGATCTGCTTGTTGTTGTCCTTGTCGAAGGCGCCCCAGCCGCCGCCGCTGCTTTGCATGCCGATCAGCCAATCGACACCGAGCTGGATCGCCTCCTCAATGCCCTTCGCCTGCCATTTCGGATTGTCGCGGAATGGCTCCAGCGCAATCAGCGCGACCGCGGTGTCATCGGTGTCGGGGTAGGAATCGTTTGCATATTCGAACGCCCAGCCGCCTGGTTTTAGATCAGGAAGCTTGATGGACCAGTCACCGGGAACGCGGATCTGGTGATCCAGCACCCATTGCACCGACTTCTCGATCGCCTCGGGATAATCGTCCCGCGCGCCGGCGTCGTCGAAGGCAAGCAGCACCAGAATCGTGTCCCACACCGGACTGTTGGTGGCCTGGATGAAGGTTGCCTCGCCCACGTCTACGCGCCAGCCTGGATCATTGAGCGCGTCGAGCCCCTTGGCCACGACAGGATGGTGGAGGGCGTAACCCTCCACGTGCAACGCCATCAGGCCGTATATCCATGGCGGCTGGATGCCACCCCAGCCGCCGTCAGCGTCCTGATGCCTGATGATCCATTCCAGCACATGGCGGATGGCGGCGTCGCGCCACAGGCCGAAACCGAGTTTGGCTCCCAGGTTCTGCAAGGCGTGGAGCGCCCGGTCGGCCCCACGGAAAAACGCATTCCAGGCTCCGGCGCCTGCCTTGGTCGGCAGGTCGTAATCGAATTTCTCGCGCCCCTCGGGAAACAGGGCGTCCAGCCGGTTTTCGGGCGGCAGCGGGCGGCTCGGCCGCCGTGCCGACAGGACGGTGATCGGCATCAAGGTCGCGCGCGCCCATTGGGCGAAGTTATAGATCGAAAACGGGAACCAGACCGGGAACCAGATGACTTCCGGCGGAACGTTCGGGGTCTTCTCCCACGGCCATTCGCCGAGCAGCGCGAGCCAGTAGCGGGTAAAGACACGCACATTGCGTAGCCCGCCCTTCGCCGCGATCCAGGCGCGCGCCTTCGCGAGCGCAGGTTCATCGTCGCGATGACCGAGCGAGCGCAGGGCTGCGTAGGCCTCCACGGTCGCGTTGATGTCGCCGTTCGGAGCGCCGTGATAGACCTGCCAGGCGCCGTCCGGCCGCTGGGTCTCCAGCAGCGAGCGCCCCAGGCGCACGCGCAACGGATGCCCATCGAGGCCAATGAACCAAAGGGCGAGACACCATTGTGCCTCCATGCAGGCGTTGGTTTCCGCGCGTCCCACCCAGTGCCCGTCGGGCTTCTGTCGATCGATCAGCCATTCGGATGCTGCCCGCACGGTCGATTGCAGGGCCGCGCGGAAGTTATGAGGATCAGCCGTGTTGGCCGGCGGGGTCGTCGTCTTCAACGTCATCGTAAATCTCCGGATGCCTTCGCGGCACCCTTCGTCGTGGTTACAATCCGTTCGCCTATACGGAACCTTTTTGAGCAATCCAATTCACATCGGCATGAAGCGGGGAAGTACCGGCATGAAGAAGATGGCGATGTTGATCGCAAAGCCGATGCTCCACAGGATCGAGCGAAGCGTCGGGCGGTCCCCGAGATAGGTGAAGACATAGGCAATCCGTACGATCAGGAACAGCACCGCCAATTCGTCGATCAGGCGTTGCGGGCCGGCCCGAAATTCCGCCAGCAGGACAGCTACGGCAAAAAACGGAAAGGCCTCGATGCCGTTCTGGTGCGCGCCCAGCGCACGCGCGGCAATGGGATCCTCATAGAAGGCGGGGTCGCGCGGCTTTGCGTTGTCGAAGCGGCGAGACCCCATCCACTTAACCGGTGCGATGCTCAGCAGATAAAGCATCAAGGTGGCGAAAATGCACCATTCGGCGATTGTCATGGCTCCCCCGGCGCGCGGCGGTTATTGTTGGAGCATGACCCATGGATAAACGAAACCGATAATCCGGGAAAACCGGCGCCCACCCCGCACCAACCGCAAGGCAGGATTTTCGACCATGCTCTGACGGGCGACAGTATCGAAACTGCGGTTATCTTGACAAGGATGGCCTGACGCGCGAAGCCAACGGCATCATGAGCGCGGTCGTTCCCGTCGAGAGAGCAAAGGCTGCCACCGAGGTCAGGCCGGAACGCGTCGGCGTTCTCCTGGTCAACCTCGGTACTCCCGACACCGCGGATGCGCGCGGCGTGCGCGTTTATCTCAAGGAGTTCCTGTCCGACCCCCGGGTGATCGAGGATCAGGGGTTGCTATGGAAGCTCGTGCTGAACGGTATCATTCTGCGCACCCGTCCGGCGCGCAAGGCGCGCGATTACCTGAAGATATGGAACGTGGAGAAGAACGAATCTCCGCTCAAGACCATCACCCGCGCGCAATCCGAGAAGCTCGCGGCCAGCATATCCGACCACGACCATGTCGTGGTCGACTGGGCGATGCGTTACGGCAATCCGTCGATTGCGTCCGGGATCAATGCCCTGATCGCGCAGGGCTGCGACCGGTTGTTGGTCGTGCCGCTCTATCCCCAATATTCGGCTGCGACGTCGGCGACGGTATGTGACGAAGTGTTTCGTGTGCTGGGCCAGATGCGCGCGCAACCGACGCTGCGGGTAACGCCGCCTTATTACGACGACCCCGACTACATCGACGCGTTGGCGATCTCGATCAGCGCGCACCTTTCGAGTCTGCCGTTTCAGCCTGAAATCATCGTGGCCTCGTTCCACGGCATGCCGCAGAAATATGTCGACAAGGGCGACCCCTACGAGACGCAGTGCATCGCGACGGTCGAGAGCTTGCGCAAGCGCATGGGGCTGGATGCCTCAAAACTCATTCTGACCTTCCAGTCGCGCTTTGGATTCGACGAGTGGCTCAGGCCCTATACCGACAAGACCATGGAGAAGCTGGCCAGGGAAGGCGTGCGGCGCATCGCCGTCGTCACTCCCGGATTTTCGGCCGATTGCCTTGAGACGCTGGAAGAAATTGCGCAGGAGAACGCCGAAATCTTCAAGCACAATGGCGGCGAGCAATTCGCCTATATCCCGTGCCTGAACGACAGCGACCCCGGCATGGATGTCATTCGCCAGCTCGTGCTGCGCGAGCTTCAGGGCTGGATTTGACGGCGCAGTCGCGCATATAGGGAGCTGCCATGCGACGGCGGGAGTTTATCGGCCTTGCCATTGGCGCAACCTTGCCGCTCGCGGCGCGGGCCGAGCCGCCGCGCGAGGGCATGCGCCGGCTCTGCGTGCTTACGGTCACTGCGCCCGATGATCCCGTCTCGAAGGCGCGCGCCGGAGTATTGAAGCAGAGCCTGGCGGCGCTTGCCTGGAAGGAAGGCGGCAATCTGCGCATCGACTGGCGCGACGGCAACAGCGACCATGCGCTGATCGAACGCTCGGCGGACGAACTCGTCGCGTCCGCCCCCGATGTCCTGCTTGCGATAGGCACGCCGTGCGTCGAGGAATTGCGGCGGCGAACCAGCGCGATCCCCATCGTGTTTGCGATCGTCACCGACCCGATCGACCAGGGCTTTGTCGCAAGCCTGTCGCACCCTGGCGGCAACATCACCGGATTTACCGATTACGACGGGCCGATGGCCGGCAAGTGGCTCGAGATGCTGACGCAGATCACGCCAGCCGCCACGCATGTGGCCGCCCTCTACAATCCCTCGACCGCGCCCTTCGCCGAGATCATGATGCGCGCCATGCAGGAGGCAGCTCCGTCGCTGGCAGTGACCGTCCGCGCCGTGCAGTTGCGCGACGCGGCCGCCATCGCGCCGGCCATCGCCGCGCTGTCGGCGGAAAAGGGCACGGCCCTGCTGGTTCTTCCCGATTTCTTCACGATCGCCAATCGCGCGTCTATCCTTGCGTCCGCGGCACAAGCCAATTTGCCGGCGGTCTATTGGAACCGCGCTTTCGTGACCGATGGCGGGCTGATGTCCTATGGCACGGATAACAGCGATATCATCCGCCGTGCGGCGGCCTACATCGATCGGATTCTGAAGGGCGAAAAGCCGGTCGATCTTCCGGTGCAGAACCCGACCAAGTTCGAACTTGCGATCAACCTCAAAACGGCGAAGACGCTTGGCGTCACGATCGCGCCGGCGCTGTTGGCGACCGCCGACGAAGTGATCGAATAATATTCACGTTTTTTGAAGCCGGGCGTTTTCCTCAGGCCGATTAGCCACTTGCCGCGCCAAGGCCGCTGCTATCTGGAACCCGGCAAACTCGTATATAGCTAGTCAGCGCAGGGGCGGCCGGCTGAACCAGTGTTGCGGCTGCGCCGACAAAGGAAAACGGCGCCATTGGCGGGAATTGGCGCGGGCGCCCTCTATCCCGTCGCGGAGGATTTATGACCGGTTTCGACATCTTCGCCATTGCGCTTGTTCTGCTCGTCATCTTCACGCTGTTTGCCGGCATCAAGACCGTGCCGCAGGGCTACGACTGGACCATCGAGCGGTTCGGCAAATACACCCGCACGCTGTCGCCGGGCTTGAACATCATCGTTCCCTATTTCGACCGCGTCGGCCGCAAGATAAACATGATGGAGCAGGTGATCAGCATTCCCGAGCAGGAGGTGATCACCAAAGACAACGCCACCGTGACGGTGGACGGTGTGGCGTTCTTTCAGGTGTTCGACGCGGCGAAGGCGAGCTACGAGGTGGCCAATCTCGAGCAGGCGATCATCGTGCTGACGATGACCAATATCCGATCGGTGATGGGCTCGATGGACCTCGACCAGGTGCTGTCGCATCGCGACGAGATCAACGAGCGCCTGCTGCGGGTGGTCGATGCGGCGGTCTCGCCATGGGGGCTGAAGGTCAACCGCATCGAGATCAAGGACATCGTGCCGCCCGCCGATCTCGTCGAGGCGATGGGGCGGCAGATGAAGGCCGAGCGCGTCAAGCGCGCCGACATCCTGCAGGCCGAAGGCCAGCGCCAGTCCGAAATCCTGCGTGCCGAAGGCGCCAAGCAGGGCCAGATATTGCAGGCCGAAGGCCGCCGCGAAGCCGCGTTCCGCGACGCCGAGGCGCGCGAGCGCTCCGCCGAGGCTGAGGCCAAGGCGACGCAAATGGTCAGCGAGGCGATTGCAAAAGGCGACGTCGCCGCGCTGAATTACTTTATCGCCGATAAATACATCAAGGCGTTCGGGCAACTGGCGGAATCGCCGAACCAGAAGGTGATCATGCTGCCGGTCGAGGCCATGAGCATGCTGGGTTCACTCGCCGGCATCGGCGAGATCGCCAGGGCGACCTTCGGCGAAAGCGCGCTGTCCGCCCAGGCCGCCGCGCGGCGCGCCTCGGTGCCAAGCGCGGGTTCAGGCGCCGTTCCGCCGGCGCCATCGCCGGGTTAAGGGCTCAGCCATGACCGAGATGTTTACCACCTTGGGTACCTGGAACTGGCTGATCTTCGGCGTCATCCTGATGGCGCTGGAGCTGCTCGCCCCCGGCGTCTTCCTGTTTTGGCTGGGGCTGGCTGCCTTGCTGGTCGGGCTGTTGTCGTTCGCCTTCACGCCGTCCTGGCAACTTCAGATCCTGATGTTCGCCGTCTTCGCCGCCGCCGCGGTGCCGCTGTGGCGGCGCATCGCGCGCAGCGGTTCCGCGGTCAGCGCCAGCAACCCCTTTCTCAACAGGCGCTCCGACGCGCTGGTCGGCCGGGTGTTTACGCTGGAAAAGCCGATCATCGATGGCGCAGGCACGGTGCGGATCGACGATACGGTCTGGCGCATCGCCGGGCCCGACGCGCCGGCCGGCAGCCGGGTCAGGATCGTGCAGGCCGATGGCGCCAGCCTGACGGTGGCCGCGGCTTGATTCAACCCGCTTTGCGCCATCGCCCGGCGAAGCGATGCAACGGCAGGAAGGTCTCGTTCAATTCCCGGCCCATGGGCGTGAGCCGATAGCCGTCTCCGGAGACCAGCTCGACAAAGCCGGCCCCCCTTAATTCCGACAGCCGCGCCTGCAGCACGGTGGGCGAGGCTTCATCGCAGGCGGCGCGGAGCGCCCGCGAGGTCAGCGGTTGCTCGCGAAGCTCCCATAATATCCGCAAGCTCCAGCGCCGCCCCAACAGGTCGAGCAGCACCATGATCGGCCGGCCGGTCCGCGAGCCGCGCACGCGGCGTTTTTTCGGGGCTGAAGGTGGTCTCGGCATCGCGGTTCCCATATCCGGCATCTTGCGGATCGCTACAAATAATGTAGCATCATGCTACGTATAGTGTAGCACGGGAGCCGCCGATGTCGAGAATTGCCCCGCTTGAGCCGCCTTATGATCCGGAAATCCAGGGGCATTTCGATCGCATCATGCGCGGTGCGCCGCCGCTGATGCTGTTTCGCGTCATCGCCTCCAGCGCGCGGGCCTGGGAGAAGATCCGCGCCGGAAGCCTGCTGGACCGTGGTCCGCTCACGTTGCGGGAACGCGAAATCGTCATCGACCGCACCTGCGCGCTGACGGGATGCGAGTACGAATGGGGCGTGCATGTCGCGACATTCGCGCAAGCGGCAGGTCTGACCGGGGCGCAGGTGCGCGCCACGGTGCTCGAGGGCGCCGATGCGCCGTGCTGGTCGCCGGCCGAACAGGCGCTGATCGCGGCGGTCGACGCGCTGCACCACCGTGCCACGCTCAGCGATGACGAATTCAAGGCGCTGTCGGCGCATTACGACGATGCGAGGATTTTCGAAATCATGCTGCTCTGCGGCTCTTACCGGACCGTGTCGTATCTGGCGAACGGGCTCGATCTGCGGCTGGAGGAAAACGCGGCGAGATTTCCGAAGAGCTAGCGGTTCATTCCGCGCGCCGCCCTACACCACGCCGGCGCGCAGGATGTCGTGCAGGTGCACGATGCCGACCGGCTTGTTGGCTTCGGTCACGAGCAGCGCGGTGATCTTCGAGGAGTTGAGGATTTCCAGCGCTTCGCTGGCGAGCAGGTCGCCACGAATCGTCTTTGGATTCTTCGTCATCACGTCGTCGACCAGCGCGGTCATCAGATCCGGGCGCATGATGTGGCGGCGCAAATCGCCATCGGTGATGATGCCGGCGATCGCGCCGCGCGCGTCAATGATTCCAACGCAGCCGAAACCCTTCGACGACATCTCCACCAGCGCGTCCGACATTCTGGTTCCAAGCGGCTTGAGCGGCACCGCCTCGCCGGTGTGCATCAGGTCGCGGGTAAATTTCAGCATGGCGCCGAGCTTGCCGCCGGGATGCAGCACGCTGAAATCCACCGAGGTGAAGCCGCGACCCTCCAGCAGCGCGATCGCGAGCGCATCGCCCAATGCCAGCAGCATCAGCGAGGAGGTGGTGGGCGCAAGGTTGTGCGGACAGGCTTCGCGGGCCTTCGGCAGCGTCAGCGCGACGTCGGCGGCCTGGCTGAGGGTGGAGCCGCGCTCCGCCGTCATGGCGATCAGCGCGATCCGGAAGCGCTTGGCGTAGGTGATCAGGGTCTTCATCTCCGGCTGCTCGCCGGACCAGGACAGCGCCAGGATGACGTCGTCGGTGGTGATCATGCCGAGGTCGCCATGGCCGGCTTCGGCGGCGTGCACGAAAAAAGCCGGCGTGCCGGTCGAGGCGAACGTCGCGGCGATCTTGCGGCCGATATGGCCTGATTTGCCGAGGCCGGTGACGATCAGCCGGCCCTTGGCGCCCCGAATGAGGTCGGCCGCGCGCGCAAACGCGCCGCCGAGGTCGGATTGCAGCGCCACCGAGATCGCGGCAATCCCGCTGCCCTCGGCTTCCAGTGTGCGCAGGGCCGATTGCACGGCGGCGTTCATGGGGTCGGTCGACGATGATTGGGCCATCAGCGGTTTCGAATTGGGCATGCGGGGGTCCGAGGCGGCCGGAGGCACGGGGACCCTCCTTAGCATGGCCGAACCGGGGAGGCGACGCGGCGGCCGGTTCTCAACGGCTCATTAACCATAATTGTTTTAACTCCGTTAACGACGTTTTCCGGGACGGCGAGGTTCCGCGGCTTGGAACCGGATCGTCAAGTGTATGAACTAGCTGGGGTATTTCCATCGTGATGTCGGGTCCAGCAGGGGGCCGCCGCAGGCGCGCATGTGCTTTACGCGCCCTGTTGCCGTGCCTTGCGCTGATGGCCGCGGCTGCGCCCGCGCAGGCCCAAACCCTGACCTCCGACCTGCTGCGCCCGGTCCGTGACGGCTTCATCGCGCCGCAGGATTCGCCGCTGCGCAAGATCAGCGAGAACGCCGGCGACGACCGGCCCGGCGACAAGGACCCGCCGGCGCCGTCGCGGATCGGCAAGATCCCCACTTACGGCGTTCCCGCCGCCAGCGGGGCGTCCGACGCGGGCTTCGATTCGCTCAATCGCACGCGCAGGAAGCCGAAGTTTTATCCAGGCCAGATGAGGCCGAAGCCGCGGCCGGGGCCCGGCAGCGCACCGCCCGCGGTGCCGGCGAACGGGCAAATGCGGCTGTCGATTCCGCCGTCGGCGACCGCCAACAGGACGCCGATTTCGCCGGCCATGGCCGGCACGGTGGCCGGCCAGCCGCCGCGCAAGCGCCTCAAGGCCGACGACGATCCGTTCGGCGCGGTCGGCGATTACGCCGGCAGCTTCCTCATCAAGGGTGCGGTCGAACTGCGCGGCGGCTACGACACCAACCCCGCCAGGTTCGCGACGCCGCAAGGTTTGCCGCTCTGGGTCGTCGCGCCGGAATTCCTCGCGGTTTCCGATTGGGAGCGGCACGCGCTGGTCGCGGACCTGCGGGGATCGTTCACCGGTTACGGCCACAGCCTTCCGCCCACCCTCGATGGCGCGATCTCGCCGGCGCCGACCAACGTCAACCGGCCGGATTTCACCGGTCACATCGACGGGCGCCTGGACGTCACCGAAGATACCCATGTTACCTCGCAAGTGCGGCTGCGCGTTGCGACCGACATTCCCGGCAGCCCGAACATCCAGGCGGGCCTTGCCAGCTATCCCGTCTATACGACGCTGGGCGGCACCCTCGGCGTGGACCAGCGGTTCAACCGGCTGCAGATTTCCGGCGGCGGCACCATCGACCGCACCGTCTATCAGAACTCGGCGCTCACCGATGGCACCAGCTCGAGCAATGACGACCGCGCCTTCAATCAATATGGCGGCGTCGGCCGGGTCAGCTACGAGCTGACGCCCGGCGTGAAGCCCTTCGTCGAGGTCGAGGGCGACAGCCGCTTCCACGACCAGCAGATCGACAATTTCGGCTATGCGCGCAATTCCAACGGCGGCTACGCCAGGGCCGGCACCTCATTCGAATTCTCGCGGCTCCTGACCGGTGAAATATCTGCCGGCTTCGCCGAACGCAGCTACGCCGATCCCCGCCTCAGCCGGCTCGAGGGCCTGTTGACCGCGTCCTCGCTGACCTGGACCGCGACGCCGCTGACCACGGCGAAATTCTATTCCACCACCTCGATCGATGAAGTCATCGTGCCCGGCGTCTCCGGCGTGCTGACGCACACCTACACCTTCGAGGTCGACCATGATTTCCGCCGCTGGCTCACGGCGATCGGAAAATTCACCTACGGCACCTACGACTATCAGGGCGACGGGCGCTTCGACAAAACCTATTCGCTGGAGGGCAACCTGATCTACAAGATGACCCGCAATCTCTGGCTCAAGGGCACGCTGCAGTGGAATGTTCTCAACTCCAACATCATTGGAGCGAGCTCGACCTCGACGGTGGTGATGCTGGGCGTGCGGTTGCAGAATTGAGTTTGCCGCGCTCCTCCATGAAGGGAGCGGACGAGCGGCCCCCGCTTTCTTCCGATTCAATTGTCAAACAGCCACGACACCTTCCACTGTCGTCCCTGCGAACGCAGGGACGACGACTGAAATTTCGTCAGACACAATTCCGCATTCTCGCGGCGCGACACGCCCGAGCTTTGTCAGCAAATTCATTCGCCCGGAAAACAGGAGGGCGCAGGGAAGGCCGGGTGCTCAGCTCACACCCATGGCCCGTGTGCAAAAAAGGTAGCACACGGGTAGAACCACAGGTGTAGGCGGAATCATCCGGCCTTCCCTGCGCAATGGTTTTAACGGTTTCCTTCGCGCTCTCCTTGGCGACCGGGCTCTTTTGCCACCATCGCCCCCGAGAAGCTTGCTTCTCAGGAACTTGACGCCAGCGTCGGGGCGTCAGGACCACACGACTTCGCCGTCCGCTTCAAGCGCCGCTCGTCTAGCGCCGCCAAAGCATCCATCGCATCCCGCACCAACGTTCGTGACGACGCGTACGCCCCTCTGATCGAGGCGGGACGGCGGAATCAATAATGCTGATTTTAGCAGACGGCGAAGCGAAATATTTTTTGCGGAAGGGCTGGACACGTTGCTTGTCTGGTAGGCGTTTGATTTGCCCGTCGGGCAAATCAGTTCGACGGGTTGATCTCGTTGCGAGACATATCGTCTCCGTTTTTGCAGCTGATGGGTATCGCTTCGCTCCACCCATCCAACGCCCTCATGCACCGGATGCACGAACTCCATCGCCAGCAGGGTGGCTCTGGCTCGATCAGCGCCTCACTCTGGCCGATCGAGATGAAGGCGATTATGATGGTGACATCCATTCGTGGTGCCGTCCGATGAGGCGACGAAAGGAGGTGCGAAATGAGGACCATGTTTCGCTCTCGCCTGCTGATGACGCTGGCGGTCCTCCCGGCGCTGGCCGCCCCGACCGGCGCGAACGCGAACACTGCGGCGTTTTCCTATCGCAGTTCGGGAACCTGTTTGGCCTCGCCGTCGGGTTTCAACTCGAAGCTGGAACCCGTCAATTCCGGCGTCGCGTGGACGACGACATTCGCGAGTACGGGCAGCGTCGACGACCACGGCGCAGCCACCGAGGCCGGCCAGGCCGTGGATACCGCCTCCTTCGGCGTCGGGCCGCGAATGCATACCCCCGCTGCACATGCCTATGACGACAAATTGACCGTTACCATCACCGAGCCGGGGGACGACGGCAGCACGACCTTGCGTGCCGGCACGATAAGCGGGACCTTCACCGCCGGGCCCTATGCGGGGCGCAGCTTCAGCCTTTCAGGCTTCGAGCTCAAGAAGGCTATCGGCGACCACGGATCCGACGTGTACGGGAGCGCTACGTCGCCTGTCGTGCAGACCCTGTCGCTCGCCGACGGGGTAAAGATCGAACGCGTCTGCGTATTGACGGTGTCAACATCGCCGCGGCGCTAGGAGAGACGCATCTTCCGCGCCTGCAAAGTCTGCGGGCAGGAATCAGAAACCTACTTCGGCAGGCTCGTTGCCCCCATCAGGAACTGGTCGATCGCCCGTGCGCAGAGCCGGCCCTCGCGGATCGCCCACACCACGAGCGATTGCCCGCGGCGCATGTCGCCGGCCGAGAACACGTTCGGGCGCGAGGTCTGGTAGTCGGCGGTGTTGGCGCGCACATTGCCGCGCGGGTCGAGCTCGACGCCGAGCGTCTTCAGCAGGCCTTCATGCACGGGGTGCACAAAACCCATCGCCAGCAGCACCAGTTGCGCGTCGAGTTCGAATTCTGATCCGGCAATTGGCTTGAACTTGTCGTCGACCTGCACGCAATGCAGTTTTGCCACCTTGCCGTCGGCGCCTGAAAAATGCTGCGTCAGCACGGCATATTCGCGCTTGGCGCCTTCGGCCTGGCTCGACGAGGTGCGCATCTTCAACGGCCAGTTCGGCCAGGTCAGGCCCTTGTTCTCGTGCTCGGGCGGCGCCGGCATGATCTCGAGCTGGGTCACCGACAACGCGCCCTGCCGGAATGAAGTGCCGATGCAGTCCGATCCGGTGTCGCCGCCGCCGATCACCACCACATGCTTGCCGCCGGCGAGAATGTCCGGCGCGCCGCCGAGCGGCTCGCCGGAGACGCGGCGATTTTGCTGCGGCAGGAAATCCATCGCGAAGTGAATGCCGGCGAGATCGCGGCCGGGGATCGGCAGGTCGCGCGCGGCCTCCGCGCCGCCGGTGAGCGCCAGCGCATCGTAGTCGTTCAGCATGGCTTGCGGATCGATCGCGCCCGGCATCGTGCCGCCGACCGGGGAGCCGTAGTGAAAGGTGACGCCCTCGGCCTCCATCTGCGCGACGCGGCGGTCGATGACGTGCTTCTCCATCTTGAAATCGGGAATGCCGTAGCGCAAGAGGCCGCCGGCCCTGGCGTATCTCTCGAACACATGCACGTCGTGGCCGGCGCGCGCGAGCTGCTGCGCGCAGGCAAGCCCGGCTGGTCCGGAGCCTATGATCGCGACCTTCTTGCCGGTTTTTTCCGCCGGGATTTCCGGCTTGATCCACCCCTGCTCCCAGGCGCGGTCGACGATGGCGCATTCGATGGTCTTGATGGTGACGGGATTGTCGTCGATGTTGAGCGTGCAGGAGGCCTCGCAGGGCGCGGGGCAGATGCGGCCGGTGAATTCCGGGAAATTGTTGGTCGAATGCAGGTTGCGCGAGGCTTCTTCCCAGTTGCCCTGGTAGACCAGATCGTTGAAATCCGGAATCTGGTTGTTGACCGGGCAGCCCGGCGTGCCCGGCGCCACCGAGCCGGTGCCATGGCAGTAGGGAATGCCGCAATTCATGCAGCGCGCGGCCTGGTCGCGGGTGTCCTTCTCGCTCAAGGGAATGACGAATTCGCGATAGTGCTTCACGCGTTCGGCGACCGGCGTGTACTTGCGGTCGTGCCGGTCGATTTCCAGAAAACCTGTTACCTTGCCCATTAAACCTGAAGCCCCTGAAGCTTAATCCGGTCTGTCATCCTTCGAAGGATGGTTCGTTACTGCTCACGGTCCCTCTCGTCGTTGCGAGGAGCGAAGCGACGAAGCAATCCATTGGCAGTTACGCCAAGATTGATGGATTGCTTCGCTGCGCTCGCAATGACGATTGAGACCTCCCTGATGTTCTCACGCCCCGATCGCGATCTTCGGCTCGGCGTCGGCGTTGGCCTTCAGTTCCTTCAGCGCGCGGCGGTACTCCACCGGCATCACCTTGCGGAATTTCGGCAACCACACCTTCCAGTTCGCGAGAATCTCGGCGGCGCGTTTGGAGCCCGTCAGCCTGGCGTGGCGCGTGATCAGAATATGCAGCCGCTCGACATCGGAATCGAGCAGGCTCTGGAACACATCGACCCGGCCATGCGCTTCGAGATCGCCCGACTGGTGATAGGCGTTCTCGTTGATCATCTCTTCCGACAACACCGGCTCGAGTTCGACCATCGCCATGTTGCAGAGCTTCTGGAAATCGCCGGCTTCGTCCAGCACGTAGGCGATGCCGCCGGACATGCCGGCCGCGAAGTTGCGCCCGGTCTTGCCGAGCACGACGACGATGCCGCCGGTCATGTATTCGCAGCAGTGATCGCCGGCGCCCTCGACGACCGCCACGGCGCCCGAGTTGCGCACCGCAAAGCGTTCGCCGGCGATGCCGCGGAAATAGCATTCGCCCTCGATCGCGCCATACATCACGGTGTTGCCGACGATGATGGATTCCTCCGGCACGATACCGGAATTGCGCGGCGGCTTGACGATGATACGGCCGCCGGACAGGCCCTTGCCGACATAGTCGTTGCCTTCGCCTTCGAGCTCGAAGGTGATGCCGCGCGTGAGCCACGCGCCGAACGCCTGGCCCGCGGTGCCCTTGAAGCTCACCTGGATCGTGTCATGCGGCAGACCGGTATGGCCGTAGATCTTCGCCAACGTTCCCGACAGCATCGCGCCGGCGGAGCGGTCGGTGTTGTTGATCTCCATGTCGATCTTGACCGGCGCGCCGCGGTCGAGCGCGGCCTGCGCCTTTTCGATCAGCCGGCGGTCGAGCACGGCCTCCAGATGATGGTTCTGGGCCTCGGCGTGATAGATCTTCTGGCCCTTCTCTTCCTTCTGCCGCACGAACAGCTTCGAGAAATCGAGCCCCTTGGCCTTCCAGTGCGCCACCAGCCTCGACTGGTCCAGCATCTGGGTCTGGCCGACCATCTCGTTGAAGCTGCGATAGCCGAGGCTCGCCATGATCTCGCGGACTTCCTCGGCGACGAAGAAGAAGTAGTTGATGACGTGCTCGGGCTGGCCGGTGAACCGCTTGCGCAGCACCGGGTCCTGCGTCGCGACGCCGACCGGGCAGGTATTGAGATGGCATTTGCGCATCATGATGCAGCCGGCCGCGATCAGGGGCGCGGTCGCGAAGCCGAACTCGTCGGCGCCGAGCAGCGCGCCGATCACGACGTCGCGTCCGGTGCGGAAGCCGCCGTCGACCTGAACCACGATGCGGCTGCGCAGCCGTTCGCGCACCAGCGTCTGGTGGGTTTCGGCAAGGCCGATTTCCCAGGGGCTGCCGGCGTGCTTGATCGAGGTGAGCGGAGACGCGCCGGTGCCGCCTTCGAAGCCTGCGATGGTGACGTGGTCGGCGCGCGCCTTGGCGACGCCGGCGGCAACGGTGCCGACGCCGATTTCGGAGACCAGCTTGACCGACACCTGTCCATCGGGGTTGACGTTCTTCAGGTCGTAGATCAGCTGCGCCAGATCCTCGATCGAATAGATGTCGTGGTGCGGCGGCGGCGAGATCAGGCCGACGCCGGGGGTCGAATGCCGCACCTTGGCGATCGTCGCATCGACCTTGTGGCCGGGCAGTTGTCCGCCTTCGCCGGGCTTGGCGCCCTGCGCCATCTTGATCTGCATCATGTCGGAATTGACGAGATATTCCGTGGTGACGCCGAAGCGGCCCGAGGCGACCTGCTTGATCGCCGAGCGCATCGAATCGCCGTTCGGCAGCGGCTTGAAGCGGTCGCTCTCCTCGCCACCCTCGCCGGTATTGGACTTGCCGCCGATCCGGTTCATCGCGATCGCCAGCGTCGTGTGCGCCTCGCGCGAGATCGAGCCGAACGACATCGCGCCGGTGGCGAAGCGCTTGACGATTTCCCTGGCCGGCTCGACCTGATCGAGCGGGACGGGCCTGCGCTTCTCGTCCTCGGCGGTCTTGACCTTGAACAGGCCGCGCAACGTCAACAGCCGCTCGGACTGCTCGTTGAGGATCTTGGCGAACGCCCGGTAGCGCTCCAGCGAATTGCCGCGCACGGCGTGCTGCAGCGTCGAGACCGACTCGGCGGTCCAGGCGTGATCCTCGCCGCGGGTGCGGTAGGCGTATTCGCCGCCGACATCGAGCGCGTTCTTGTAGACGAGCTGGTCGCCGAACGCGTCGGCATGGCGGCGCGCGGTTTCCTCGGCGATCTCGGCAAGGCCGACGCCTTCGATGCGGGTGTGGGTGCCGACGAAATATTTCGAGACGAAATCGGCCTTGAGCCCGACGGCGTCGAAAATCTGCGCGCCGCAATAGGACTGATAGGTCGAGATGCCCATCTTCGACATCACCTTCAACAGACCCTTGCCGATCGACTTGATGTAGCGCTTGACGATTTCGTAGTCTTCGAGCGCGGCCGGCAGCCGGTCCTTCATCGCGATGATGGTCTCGAACGCCAGATAGGGGTTGATCGCCTCGGCGCCGTAGCCGGCGAGACAGGCGAAATGATGCACCTCGCGCGGCTCGCCGGATTCGACGACGAGGCCGACCGAGGTCCGCAGGCCGGTGCGGATCAGATGATGATGCACGGCCGCGCAGGCGAGCAGCGAGGGGATCGGAATCCGGTCCGAGCCAGCCATGCGGTCGGACAGGATGACGATGTTGATGCCTTCGCGCACGGCGGCTTCCGCGCGCGCGCATAATTCGTCGAGCACCTGTTCAAGTCCGGCCGCGCCCAGGCCGGCATGGAAGGTGGTGTCGAGCGTGCGCGACTTGAAATGGGTGTCGGCGATCTCCGAAATCGACCGGATCTTTTCCAGATCGGCGTCGGTCAGGATCGGCTGGCGCACTTCGAGACGCTTGGTGCCGGCCACTCCCTCCAGATCAAACAGGTTCGGGCGAGGGCCGATGATGGAGACCAAACTCATCACCAGTTCCTCGCGGATCGGATCGATCGGCGGATTGGTGACCTGGGCGAAATTCTGCTTGAAGTAGGTGAACAGCGGCTTCGGCTTGTCCGACAGCGCCGAGATCGGCGTGTCGTTGCCCATCGAGCCGTTGGCTTCTTCGCCGGTGGACGCCATCGGCGTCATCAGGATGTTGATGTCTTCCTGGCTGTAGCCGAACGCCTGCTGGCGATCCAGCAGCGGCAGGTTCGAGCGCATGCCCTTGATCGGCGCATCGGGCAATTCTTCCAGCACGATCTGGGTGCGATCGAGCCATTCGCGATAGGGATGGGCCTTGGCCAATTCGGCCTTGATCTCGTCGTCGGGAATGAGCCGGCCCTGTTCGAGGTCGACCAGCAGCATCTTGCCCGGCTGCAGCCGCCACTTGGTGATGATCTGGTCCTCGGGGATTTTCAGCACGCCCATTTCGGAGGCCATGACGATGCGGTCGTCAGAGGTCACGAGATAGCGCGCCGGGCGCAGGCCGTTGCGGTCGAGCGTGGCGCCGATCTGGCGGCCGTCGGTGAAGGCGATCGCGGCCGGGCCGTCCCACGGCTCCATGATCGCGGCATGATATTCGTAGAAAGCGCGGCGCTGCTCGTCCATCAGCGGATTGCCGGCCCAGGCTTCCGGAATCATCATCATGACGGCGTGGGGCAGCGAGTAGCCGCCCTGCACCAGGAATTCGAGGCCGTTGTCGAAACAGGCGGTGTCGCTTTGTCCTTCATAGGAGATCGGCCACAGCCGGCTGATATCCTTGCCGTAGAGCTCCGAATGCACCGAGGCCTGCCGCGCCGCCATCCAGTTGGTGTTGCCGCGCAGCGTGTTGATCTCGCCGTTATGCGCCACCATGCGATAGGGGTGCGCCAGCGACCAGGTCGGGAAGGTGTTGGTCGAGAAGCGCTGATGCACCAGCGCCAGCGCGCTCTCGAAATCCGGCTCGTGCAGGTCCGGATAGTAGGTGCCGAGCTGGTCGGCGAGGAACATGCCCTTGTAGATCACGGTGCGGCACGACAGCGAGCACGGATAGTAGCCGGCGAGCCCGCGATCGCGGCGCTGATAGATCGCCTGCGAGATCGACTTGCGCAGGATGTAGAGCTTGCGCTCGAACTCGTCGTCGGTCTTCGCCGTGCCGTTGCGGCCGATGAACACCTGCATATGCGTCGGCTCGGTCGGCTTGACCGTGACGCCGAGCGAGGAGTTGTCGGTCGGCACGTCGCGCCAGCCGAGCAGCTTCAGTCCCTCGGCCTTGATCTGGTCGGCAATGATGCTCTGGATCACCTTCCGCCAGGCGGTTTCCTTCGGCATGAACAAGGCGCCGACGGCGTATTCGCCGGGCGCGGGCAATGCAAAGCCAAGCTCCTTCGCCTTGCGCGCGAAGAAGGCGTGCGGGATCTGCACCAGGATGCCGGCACCGTCGCCCGCGCGCGGATCGGCGCCGACCGCGCCGCGATGTTCGAGATTGCAGAGGATGCTGATCGCGTCGGAGACGATCTGGCGCGACTTCTTGCCCTTGATATTGGCGATGAAGCCGACGCCGCAGGAATCCTTCTCGAGGCTCGGATCGTACATGCCTTCGGCGGCGGGCCGCCAGCTGTGCTCGCGCGCGATCTGCGAAGCGACAGCCGGTTTCGAGGCCGCGGCCGCCGCCTGCGCATCCGTCACGATGTTTTCGCGCTCGAACTCCGACCCGCTCATCTCAAGTCCTCTCAATAAGGCTAGGGGCCTCACCGTCGTCGTCGGCGCACCTTGGGCGTTGCGGCACCCACCGGGCCACCGCTCGTCCTCCGCGAGCCGCAATGTCCTAAATTCAGGCCCGGGCGTTCAGCGTCCCCGACGAACGGCCTTGCCTTTAATTTCTGGCGTCTCGACGCCCAACTTTGCGCTGCAATCCCCGTGCCGGGTTTGCGGCTGAAATTGAGACAGCTTTGCTGTCCTAACGTCGACCATGCCAAATTTTTTTCTATCACACAAGCGCGTGAAAGTCGCTCGCCGCTTGGCCCGGGGTTCCGTTCATCACGATGGCCGCCCGGCCGCGGATTTGAAGCAAACGTGCCGCGATCCGGCCCAAGGACTGCCGGATTCAGCAAGGAAGTTCCAGCCGGAAAGAGAGCAGAACGCTCTGGGCGCGGGGGCGTTACAGGAGCGACGGACAATGAAATTGTTCACAGGGTGGGTCATGTCGGCCGGGCTGGTTCTCGCGGCCGCGGGCGCGAATGCGCAAGGGGTCGCGCCGGGTGAGGCGGGCCGCTTGCCAACCACCGCCGTATCCGACTTCGGCGGGCCCTACGCGGCCATGCCGCCCGGGGCCCCGGTGCCGGGTTCCGGTCCGACCCTGCTGCCGCCCCTGGAGGTCTACACGGTCGTCCGCGAGAGCGGGTTCTCTCCGCTCGGAATTCCCCGGCAACGCGGCATGTTCTACGTGATTGCCGTCATCGACCGGAATGGTGACGATGGCCGCCTGGTGATCGATGCCCGCAACGGTCTGGTCGTGCGCTTCCTGCCGGCGTACCGGATGGGCGACAATCGCTATGATGCCGCGCCGCCGACGTATGCGCCGGGCGCGCCGCCGCCCACGGTCGGCAATCTGAGCGGCCCGCCGCGGCCGCCGGCGTCGGTGCCGAAGCTGGCGAGCCGCACGCCGCCAACCGTACCGATGCCGAAGGCGTCGCCGCTGCGCCCGGCCGACGCCGGGCCGCTGGCCGGCAAGCCCGCGTCCGAACCGGCGCAGCAATCGGCGGCGGTGCAGACAAAATCCGCCGATACGCCGGCGACGCCGCAGGCCGCGTCTGCCGTCAAGGCCACGCCGGCTGCGCTGTCAATTCAGCCGACGCAGCCGAAGCCGATGCAGCAATCGGCCGCGGTGCAGGCGAAACCGGGTGCCGCGCCTGCCGTGTCGCAGGTTGCTCCTCCGGTCGTCGAGGCCAGGCCGGCCGCGCCGCAGATTCAGCCGACGCAGCCGATGCCCGGGGTGCAGGGGCTGGAGTAATCGCAGCGACGGTTTTTCTTGGCCTCTCTCCCTTGGGGAGAGCAAAAAGCCCCGGTTTCCCGGGGCTTTTTCGTATCCGGAATTGGCGCTGCTCTGGAAGCTGGCGCTGCGAAATGCAGCCGCGGCGGCTATTGCTTCCGGCCGGCGGCAGCGAGAATCAGGTCGGCGATCTCCCTGGGGTGCGAGACCAGTGACAAATGACCTGCTTCCAGCTCGACGGTCGTTGCATTCATGCGCCTTGCCAGAAAGCGCTCCAGATCCGGATTTATCGTCTGGTCGAGCTTCGATACCGCATACCAGGAAGGCCTGGAGTGCCAGGCCGCCGCCGTGGTGCGTCCGCCGAACAGGGACGCTGCCGTTGGCTCCTGCACGGCGTAAAGCACTTCCGCCTTCATGGGCTCAACGCCATTGGCAAAATATTTCAGAAAGGACTCTTCGGACAATCTGGTGAAACCATCATGTTCCCTGACGCCGGCCCGCACCGCTCCGGTAGGAAATTTTCCGGAAAGCGCGACGAAATCCTCCCCGGCATCGGGAGCACGCGCGGCGACATAAACAAGCGCGGTGACCTTGGGGTCGATTCCCGTCTCGCTGATGACGGTGCCACCCCAGGAATGGGCGACCAGCACGGTTGGACCATCCTGCAGCGCCAAGGCGCGGCGGGTCGCCGCGACGGAGTCCTCGAGCGACGTCAGCGGGTTCTGCACCGCTGTGACTTTCAGGCCGGCCGCCTGCAGATAGGGAATAACCCTGGCCCAGCTGGAGCCGTCCGCCCAGGCGCCGTGAACCAGGACGACGTTGCGCGCCTCGACGGGCGCTTGGGCGCGCGCTTCGCCGAGCGCTCCAGCGAAGGCGGCAAGAACCAAAACCAAGGCGAACCGAACTATCTTCATCGAACCAGCTCCATGATCGAGGCTTCCGCATCAAACGCTGCGCCTCATGATGGTGCTTCGCTCGGTGGGCCGGAACGTTACCAGGATCACAGTCAAGTGAATCCGGAAGGGCCCTGCGGTGATGGGTCCTCGCGTTCGCGAGGACGACAACAGGACAAAAAACGCCCCGGTTTCCCGGGGCGTTTTCATATTCGTCAATCGGCGCGAAAGAAGCGCGTTACGCGGCGGCCTTGTCGGCCGAACCCTCGATCACCTGCGCCCCCTGGGAGCTGGTGGAGATCGGAATGCTGCGCGGCTTCTTGGCCTCGGGAATCTCGCGAACGAGATCGACGTGGAGCAGGCCGTTCTCGAGCGAGGCGTTTTTCACGACCACGAAATCGGCAAGCTGGAAGGCGCGTTCGAACGCGCGGGCGGCGATGCCGCGATAGAGCAGCTCGGCCTTTTCCTTGCTGTTCTCATTGGCGGATTTCTCGCCCTTGATCGTCAGCGTGTTTTCTTTCGCGACGATCGAAAGCTCGCCCTGCGAGAAGCCGGAAACCGCGACGCTGATGCGGTAGGTGTTGTCGCCGGTGCGTTCGATATTGTAGGGCGGATAACCGGGGCTGCCGTCCAGGGTCGCCTGATCGAGCAGCGAAAACAGGCGGTCGAAGCCGACGGTGGAACGGTAAAACGGAGTGAGATCGTAGGTACGCATGGTAGTCCTCCATTGAGCGACTGTTGAATTCAACCCGCCCGCCATCGGGCCGGGCTTTCGCACGCGTGCAGCCTTGTGATTCGGGTTCCCGAAACACTGGTAGCGGCCTGCACGAAGGTGATATGGGAGGGGCATCAACGCGTTCAAGAGAGCGGGATGTCGCCCTTTTTGACGCGCCCGCCCCTTGATTTTCAGTCCGTTCCACCTATCCCGGTCCGCCGCCATGACGCTCGTCTCGATCCCCGCCAACCCCGTGCCCGAGAACGTCGTCTCCGGCACCATCAAGACCCCGGATGGCGCGGAACTGCGGTTTGCCCGCTGGGCGCCGCCGGCGGGCCGCAAGGGGACGGTCTGCGTCTTCACCGGCCGCAGCGAGCAGATCGAAAAGTATTTTGAGACGGTGCGCGACTTGCGCGATCGCGGCTTTGCGGTGGCCATGATCGACTGGCGCGGGCAGGGCCACTCGGCGCGGCGCTTGCGCGATCCGCGCAAAGGCTATGTCCGCAATTTCTCCGACTATGAAGTGGATGTCGAAGCCTTCGTGCAGCAGGTGGTGCTGCCCGATTGTCCGCCGCCGTATTTCGCCCTGGCGCATTCGATGGGAGGTGCGGTGATGCTGCGGATCGCGCACGCCGGCAAGCGCTGGTTCGACCGCATGGTGCTGTCGGCGCCGATGATCGACCTTCCCGGACACCGAACGTCATTGCCGGCGCGCGCGCTGGTGCGCGTCCTGCGGCTCGCGGGGCTGGGCGGCAGCTACGTCCCCGGCGGCAATGGTGTGCTGTCCGGCACGGAGCCCTTCGTCAACAACACCCTGACCAGCGATCCGGTACGCTATTCCCGCAACGCCGCGATTATCGAGGAAGACCCGACGCTGGGCCTCGGGTCGCCCACGGTGGCCTGGGCCGATACCGCGTTCACCGCGATGCGCGGCTTTCGCGCCTCGAACTACCCCTCGGAAATTCGTCAGCCGATCCTGATGCTCGCCGCCAGCAATGACGACGTCGTCTCGACGCCGGCGATCGAGGAGTTCGCCTATCATTTGCGTGCCGGCTCGCATCTGGTCATCGCCGGCGCCAAACACGAAATCCTGCAGGAGCAGGACCGCTACCGCGCGCAATTCTGGGCGGCGTTCGACGCCTTCGTGCCGGGCACGCCGCTGTTCGGGTGAAGGCGGGTCAGCGCGCCAGATTGTAAATCGCGCCGCCGGCAAGATAGATCCCGAGAAAAATCATCGCGATCAGGAACCAGCGGCGGAAGGTGTCCGGCTGCATCCGCGAGCGCAGCGACTGTCCGATCGTCATGCCGGTAAATGAGCACGCCAACGCTATGACGCCTGGCAATGCGGTTGATTCATCAAGCAATCCGGCGCCGGAGAGGTTGAATGCCAACGCCACGGTCGCCACCGTAAAGTACACTCCGAGCGCCTGCACCAGTTCGTCCTTTTCCATGCCGATCGCCTGCATGAAGGGCATCGACGGGATCACCTGCACGCCGGTCGCGGCCGAGATCGCGCCGGTGACCAGGCCGACGATCCCTCCCATCCATTTTTCGTCGCGGGTTGCGACACTGAAGCTGAATTTGCGCAGGCCAACGGCCGCATAGATCACCAGCAAGGCGCCGAGAAAAATCGTACCGTAACGGGCATAGGGACCGGTCAACATGTCCCGGTTCAGCCAGATGCCGATCGCCGTGCCCGCCATCAGCGGCCAGAGCCGCCGGACGATGTCGCGCAAATAGGGGCCGACGAAGGTCTGCCAGATGTTGGTCACGACCGCGGGCACGATGACGATGGCGAGCGCGTGCGACGGCGGCATCGCGACCGCGAGCAGGCCTACCGATACCGTCGGCAGGCCAAGGCCGATCACGCCCTTGACGAAACCCGCCAGCAGGAACGCCGCGACGATGAAAAGCAGGAGAGGTTCGAACATGGCGTCACATTGACCGATCGGGCGGATCGGCACAATCTGGAGCTTATTGAATGAGCCTTCGGCTGCGGCGAAGGCAGATGGATGGAAAGATCCGCCATGCGTTTCGACCTGGTTGACCTTCAGCTGTTTGTCGCGGTGGCGGACTCAGGCAGCATCACGCATGGCGCCATGCGCGCCCACCTTGCGCTCGCATCCGCAAGCGCCCGGATCAAGGGCCTGGAAGCCGCCCTCGGCGTCGCGCTGGTGAAGCGGCGCCGCCGCGGCATCGAGTTGACCGCGGCGGGCGAAAGCCTGCGCGATCATGCCCGGCTGATCATGCACAACGTCGAAATGATGCGCGGCGATCTGGCCGCCTACGCCAGCGGCGTCAGGGCCAGCGTGCATCTTCTCGCCAACACCTCGGGGCTTTCAGAGCATCTGCCGAAGGCGCTCGCCGCATTCCTGCGCGAATATCCCGACGTCAGCCTCGATGTCGAGGAGCGCGAAAGCACCGATATCGTCACGGCGATTGCAAGCGGCGCGGCCGATCTCGGTTTTGCCGCCGAGCATGCCGTGCCGGAAAACTTCGAGCGGTTTCTGTTTAGCGAGGATCGGTTGATGCTGGTGGCGCCGCGACGCAGCGAGTTCGCCACCCGCCGCGGAATCGATTTCACGGAGGTGGCGGATCACGACTTCGTCGGATTGACGAGCGCGACCGCACTTCAGCTCCACATCGCAAAGCACGCGGCGCGGCTGGGGGTGCGGTTGCGGGTTCGGGCGCGGTTGAGGGATTTCGACGCGATCTGCCAGATGGTTGGCGCGGGTGTCGGCATCGCGATGGTGCCGGAGGCCGCCGCCAGGCGTTGCGCGCGATCGATGCCGATCTCGACAATTACCATCCGCGATGCATGGGCCAACCGGAAGCTCGTGATCTGCGCCCGCAGCTTCAAGTCGCTGGCAAGACCGGCCAAGCAGTTGGTGGAGCATCTGCGCAAGGCGGCACAGTAGGGATATCCGGCTCGGTACGGCGTGGCAGAAGCGGCTGGTTGAAGGGGGTGTGCTCTTGCCAGGCGCACGCTATGCCCTCTCCCCCGCTTGCGGGGGAGAGCTGGAGTGGGGGCTGACATGTGCACCGCCGTTGCGGTTGCCCCCACCCTAACCCTCCCCCGCAAGGGCGGGAGAGGGAACGCGGAAGGATTCGCGAAAGCTGGGTCATCGGCGGCGACAGTTCACTTCTCGGTCGTTACGCCGGCGTCCTTGATCACCTTCGCCCATTTTTCGATCTCGGTGCCGATGAAACCGTGAAAATGCTCCGGGCTGTCGCCGATCAGCGTGGCGCCCTGGATGGCGAGCTTTTCCTTGACGATCGGATCGCGCATCGCCTCGGTCGCGATCCGGTTCAGCGCCGCGACGATCGGCGCCGGCGTGCCGGCAGGAGCCACCATGCCGTACCAGTTTTCCGCCTGCAGGTCCGGCATCCCGACCTCGGCCGTGGTCGGCACTTCCATCGCCGTCGGCGCGCGCTCCGGCGAGCCGATCGCGATCGCTCGCAAGGCGCCGGCCCTGATCTGCGGCAGGATAATCGGCAGATCGAGAAACACCATCTGCACCTGCTGTCCCAGCATGTCGTTGACGGCGGGCGCCGCGCCTCGGTAAGGCACATGCACGATGTCGATCTTTGCCGTCAGCTTGAGCAACTCACCCGCCAGATGCGGCAGGCTGCCGGGTCCGGATGATGCGAAATTGAGTTTTCCCGGCTGCGCCTTCGCCAGCGCGACCAGTTCGTTCATGTTCTTGGCGGGGACGTTGCTCGCGACCACCAGCATTTCCGGCACTTTTGCCACCAGGGTGATGGCTTGCAGGTCCTTCATCGGATCGTAGGCGACCTTTTCCATGCTCGGGACTGATGGCGAGCGCGCCCGCGCTCGAAATCGCGATGGTGTAGCCATCCGGTTTCGCCTTCGCCACCGCGTCGGTTCCGAGCACGCCGCCCTGTCCGCCGCGGTTGTCGATCAACACCGGCTGCCTGGTCAGTTCCGACATGCGCTGACCGATCACGCGGGCGATGATGTCGTTGGGGCCGCCGGCCGGAAACGGCACGATCAGCCTGATGGCCCGGTCGGGAAACTCCTCCGCCGCAACCGATGCCGGCAGCAGCAGGGACAATCCGGTTGCAAGCAGCTTCAAAACTCTCATGCGGGCTCCGATACTAACCGTTGAGCAGCTTCATCGCCGCTTCATGCACGCGCGGGTCGCCGGCCGCAATGATGCGGCCGCCGTTTTGGGCGGGTTTGCCGTCCCATGTGCTGACGACACCGCCGGCGCCGGTGATGATCGGAATCAATGCTGCGATGTCGTAGGGTTTCAGTTCGGTCTCGATCACGAGGTCGAGATGTCCGGCGGCGAGCATGCAATAGGAGTAGCAGTCGCCGCCGTAGCGCGTCAGGCGCACGGCTTGTTCGACGCGGCCGAAGGCCGCGCGGTCGGCGGGGTTCATCAACAGCGGACTGGTCGTGAACATGGTCGCGTCGCGAAGCGAGGCGCAGCGCCGCACCGCCAGTTTTCGCGTCCCGGCAGACCCGGAATAATGCGCCGAGCCGCTGTCGCCGGAAAAGCGTTCGCCGATAAAGGGCTGGTGCATCATGCCGAAAACCGGCGTGCCCTTGTGCAGCAGCGCGATCAGCGTGCCCCAGATCGGAAAGCCCGAGATGAAGGATTTGGTGCCGTCGATCGGGTCCAGCACCCAGACATATTCAGCGTCCTCGCGCTCGCTGCCGAATTCCTCGCCGACGATGCCGTGCTGGGGAAAGCTGGCCTTGATCAGGCGGCGCATCACCGCCTCCGCCGCACGGTCGGCCTCCGTCACCGGATCGAAATCGCGGTCTGTGCTCTTGTTGTCGATGCTGAGCGACGTTCTGAAGAACGGGAGAATGGTTTCGCCGGAGGCGGTCGCAAGGCGGCCAATGAAGGCGGTAAAATCGATGACCGTCACGGCGGTTCCCTGAGGTATGGCAGGAGGCGGAGAGTGTCGCGGTTCCTGCGTAGCGCAATCCTGCAAATCGCGCACGGTTAACGCGCACCACGCCGGGGGACTTGCCTGGCTTTATTTTGGTTTCGAATCAGCGCCACGCGCAGGTGTATTTTCCAATGACACACTCGATCACGAAATGGAGAGCAAGGGGAAAACCGCCCGCCATCAGCCGGCCTGACAAGCCGCTCAATCCGACAACTTATTGAAAAAAATGATAAAAATTAGCCGGGCGGGCCTCTTCGGGCCTGCGTCCGATGCGCATCAATTATGCACCGGAAATGTCTCAAAAGCCCTTGCGCTTTGTGCAGCGCGGTCGCATATTGTTGCGGTGCGGTAGCGCTTTGCGTTACCGCTGCCCTCCTTGGGCGTTTCCTCCCTAGACTTGGGCCGCTTGTTAACTCAAGCGGCCCTTTTTTCTTGTTTTCTTGAAACTGTCATTTGCTTACGCCGTCATTCCAGGGCGCGAGCGGAGCGAGCGAACTACGATGTGCAATTGCACATCGTAGAATTCCCCGATGCGCAATTGCGCATCCGAGATCTGGTCCTTCGGACCATCCCGGAATGACTCGAATGATTCTACTCCGCCGCCGCCTGGAACGGTCCGAGATCGTCGAGCGGAACGGTGGCCAGCGCTTCGGCCAGGATGACGAAATCGCACATCACCTGCGCGAATCTCGCGCTGCGTTCGCGGCGCCGTTCGTCCATATAGATCGAACGGTTGAGTTCGAGCTGGACGGTGTGCAAGCCGGATGCCGGATTGCCGTAATGCTCGGTGATGAAACCGCCGGCATAGGGCTTGTTGCGCCCGACCGAATAGCCGAGCCGGCCCATGGTGTCCTCGACCATGTCGGCGAGCAGCGGCGCGCAACTGGTGCCGTAGCGATCGCCAATGACCACGTCCGGCCGCCGCGGCTCGTCCCGCGACACGCCGATCGAGGGCATCGAATGGCAATCCACCACGACCACCGTTCCGAACGCCTGGTGCGCCTTGTTGATCAGCCGCCGCAAGGCGCGGTGATAGGGCTTGTAGAGCGCCTCGATCCTGGCCAGCGCGTCATCGACGGAAAGGCGCTCGCGGTAGATTTCCTGCCCGTCACCGACGACACGCGGGATGGTGCCGAGGCCGCCGGCCACCCGCATCGAGCGCGTATTGGCGAAGCTCGGCAGTCGCCCCGAAAACATCCGGGGATCGAGTTCGTAGGGCTCGCGGTTAACATCGACATAGGAGCGGGGAAAGTTGACGGTTACCGTCGGAAAGCCGCGACCGCTCAGGCCGGCAATCAGCTCGTCCATGAAGGAATCTTCGGAGCGGCGCAGCGCCGGGAGGTCGATCCGCGACGCGCTCAGGAATTCGTCCGGATAGACCGATCCCGAGTGCGGAGAGTTGAAGATGATCGGGGCCCGCCAGGCGGCCGGCTCGACGATCTCGAACGGGAGCGACAGTTCTCCGTCAAACAGGGGCATGTCGGGCGCCGTCCCTCGAATCCCCCGGTCCGGGGTGCGTCATTTCTGCCATAAAACCGGGGTTTTTATGAGAACTTATTGTCGGTAATCGCGGCCGTTCTGCCAAGTGAAAAAAACAGCCATCCGGCTGGAACGTCTCTTGGGAGCGGAAATTGGCCGGCTTCATTGATTCGAGACGCGTTCGGGTCCAGAAATAACGCCGTGAACAGCCGGCCGCATGCCGTTCCCTTTCACCCGAAATTTACCCTCTGTCGGGCTTAGTGAACGGATTGATCCTCCAACCGGGATTCGACGATCAAACGCCATGCATAAGATCCTCCTCGCCGAAGACGACAACGACATGCGCCGTTTCCTGGTCAAGGCGCTGGAAAACGCCGGTTTTCAGGTCTCCCCGCATGATAACGGCATGTCGGCCTACCAGAGGCTGCGCGAGGAGCCGTTCGAGATGCTGCTGACCGATATCGTGATGCCCGAGATGGATGGCATTGAGCTCGCGCGCCGCGCATCGGAACTCGATCCCGACATCAAGATCATGTTCATCACCGGTTTTGCCGCGGTGGCGCTTAACTCCGATTCCGAAGCGCCCAAGAACGCAAAAGTGCTCTCGAAGCCGGTCCATCTCCGCGAATTGGTCAGCGAAGTGAACAAGATGCTGGCGGCCTGATCGGCCCGAAGCCTGTGGGGCCAGGAT
This sequence comes from uncultured Alphaproteobacteria bacterium, assembly GCA_963742085.1. Classification (GTDB taxonomy): domain Bacteria; phylum Pseudomonadota; class Alphaproteobacteria; order Rhizobiales; family Xanthobacteraceae; genus Bradyrhizobium. The sequence continues at coordinate 145,030 of CAVUKM010000020.1, forward strand.
CTGGCCTAGCTCCTTGTTTTGACGCGTTTTCCTGACGCGAACCGGCACCCGCCTGGCTTGAAAACGCTATGGGTTGCCTGCCCGCTTTGGAGCCGATATACGGACCCCACCCAATACGACTTTCGGGCACGTAGCTCAGCGGGAGAGCACTACCTTGACATGGTAGGGGTCACAGGTTCGATCCCTGTCGTGCCCACCATCCATCCCTGTCGATTGTAATTTCCCGAGCCCAAGCCCAAATCCGATCCGAATGGAAGGTTTCGGCGGCAATATTCGCCGCCTCTTTGGCTAAACATCGATGCTGGCCAAGTGCCATCGACGGCCGTTCCAGGCGATGGGTACTGGAGCACGACAATCGCCGTCTCGGCGATCATGCCGATGCCTGATGTTCACTTGGGCCGATCGCCGGCTGTACCCACTCTCGCCAACGGCTCCCTTGCAATCGACGCCTTGGACGACATTGCGCGCCCCGGGTCGATGTTCATCACCTCGTCTTCGCGGCGGGCATGCTCGGGACGGTTTCGATTGGTTTGAGCTGCTTGCGGAAGAGATGACGCTTCACAGACCCCTGTTGAAACGCGGGATTCCCGGACCTTGCCGTGTTTCGCCGCCGCAAGTCATACTGTACGACGACCATGACGGATCAGGTCTTGCCGCGGTACTCGACGCCATGTCAGCTCCGAAACATCGAGTGGATTTGCGTTCGCTTCTGCGCAAATTCGGCGCGTGGTCCGATCGCCAGATCGCGACGCTCTACCCGGGTTGCTTCGCCCTGGTAATGGCGACCGGGATCATCTCGAACGCCTTGTTCCTGGAGGGTCACCGGGCCTGGTCGGTTGCGCTCTTTGCGGTCAACCTTATCGCCTATCCGTGGCTGGTATTCATCACGATCCTGCGGTTTCTCCGGTTCAGGCAAGCCTTGCTGTCCGACCTGTTCAATCCCCGCCTTGTTTTCTCTTTCTTCACCATCGTCGCCGGCACCGACGTCTTCGGCATCGGCCTGCACCTGCGCGGTTTCACGACGGCCGCATTATCGCTGTGGCTGTTTGGGTTGTTCGTCTGGTTCATTCTGATCTATTTCAGCTTCGCGGTTCTGACGTTTCTCAACACCGCCCACGGCGCCAACGTCGTTCATGGCGGCTGGCTGATCGCCATCGTCGGCACCGAGTCGCTGGTGATCCTGGGCACGCTGATTGCCCCGGCAGTGGGTGATCTCGGTCGTACGGTGTTTGTGCTCATTCACATGTTGTGGGGTGTGGGCCTCGGACTCTACGGCATCTTCATTGTGCTGTTCGCGCACCGGATTTTCTTTTTTGACGTCGGACCCAATGACATCACGCCGCTATTGTGGGTGGTCATGGGCGCCGCGGCAATCACTACCAACGCCGGGTCGACACTGATCCTGACCGAAAGCGGCATGCCGTTCCTGCAATCCATGCGCCCGTTCATCGACGGCGTAACGCTGATCATGTGGGCATGGGCGACCTGGTGGATTCCGCTGTTGCTGCTATTTGGAATCTGGAAGCACGGCGTGTGGCACGTACCCTTGGCATACACCCCGATGCTCTGGAGCCTGGTGTTCCCGCTCGGCATGTACGCCTTGGCCAGCCTGCGTCTTTCGCTGGCGGCCGACTTTCCGCCGTTGCGTGCGATATCCTATTCCATGGTCTGGGTCGCGCTTGCGGCCTGGGTCGCGACGGCCGCCGGTCTCGTTACGGCCTCTCGCGAGAGCTTTCGCGATTTCGAGCCGTCAAACCCGGGGTAGCCGGTCAAAGAAAGCAGCCTCCCCCGGTCAGTCGCCCTGACCGGGCTCAGGCGAGAAATACTGTTCCAGCTTGTTCGCGAAGCCATCGAACGCCTTCGCATCGGCAGGTTGCTCGCGCTTGATGGTGACGTTGGGCCAGACCGACGCATATTCCGCATTCAGCTTGAGCCAGCTTTCCAGGCCGGGCTCGGAATCCGCGGAGATTGCGTCGGCCGGACACTCCGGTTCGCAAACGCCGCAATCGATGCACTCCTGCGGATGGATCACGAGCATGCTTTCACCCTCGTAGAAACAATCGACCGGGCAGACCTCGACGCAGTCCATATACTTGCACTTGATGCAATTGTCGGTGACGACGAAGGTCATGGCGTTGGCTCCGGTGGCCAGGGCCGGTCCGGGCGGTAAAACAAGGCAAGCTTCAGGCTCTCGGCGATGCGTTCAGCCTTGATACGGAAGGCTTCGCTGGTCGCATCATCGAACAACTCGCTGCACGCGGCGTCAAACAGCCTCAGCCAGCGTTCGAAAAGTTCCGGCTTCATATCCGGGATGACCAGATGCCTGGCCACCGGATTGCCCTTGTAGCGCCCGGTGGTGAGCATCACCGACGACCAGAAGGCGTACATCTTGGTCAAATGCGGTTGCCAGTCGCCGGGAATGGCGCGCGCGAAAATCGGCGCAAGCTCGGGGTCGGCGCGAACCCTGACGTAGAACGCATCGACAAGTCGGCGAATGCCGTCCTCGGAAACGTAGTCCAGTCTCCCGGCCGCGACCATCATACCACCAGCGCCACCGCGATTACGCCGAACACGGTCCAGACCAGCGAGTTGACGAGCATGCGAACCAGATCTTGATGGTCGTCGAGTCCAAGGACGTCGCAAGCGACATTTCCCGGCAGCAGGAACGGCCATGCCAGGACGTGACCGATTGAATTGCCTTTGCCCATCGATTTCTCCCTTCAAACAGATGGATCCTATATATGCCCTCTTGCCTAAAAGCAATATTTCAAATATATCTTTTGCGTTTGAATCAGGAGAGCAGCCATGCGTCTGACCGTCTATACGGACTACGCCCTGCGCGTGCTGATGTATCTTGCGGTCAGGGAAGGCGGGCTGGCGACAATCGACGAGATTGCGAAAAGCTACAGCATTTCCAGGAATCATCTGATGAAGGTCGTGCATCAGCTGGGCGTAGCCGGCTACATCGAAACCGTCCGCGGCAGAGGCGGCGGGCTGCGCCTTGCAAAGCCGGCCCAGGCGATCGGGCTCGGCGAAGTGGTGCGCCACACCGAGCCGGATATGGCGATTGCGTCGTGTTTCAAACCCGTCGATGCTCCTTGCGCCGTTCGTCAATGCTGTGTGCTGAGACGGGCATTGGAGAAGGCGCGCGACGCCTTCATCGAGGTTCTGGAGGGCTATAGTCTGGGTGACCTCGTCCGGCCGCGCGGGCGTCTGCTTGGCATGTTGGGCATTTCGGAGATCGAAGTTCGATAACGCACAGGCGAGGAACAAATGACCATCAAAGGCAATCAACGATCGGAGCTGTCCCGCTCAACACAAGGGTTTGCCGGAGCGCCGGGAGAACCGGAGCTGGTATTGAGGCGCCCCAGCGCGATGATTCCGTCTCGGCAGCTTTCTTGCCGGTTCGAGCAAGGCGCCCAAAGGCTTTCTACAAATGCGGTGGGAGCGCCGCTGGAGCGCAGCGTCAGGGGCGTGGTTCGCCGTTCTCTTGGCGCTTTTGCTCGGCGTAATAGACTGGCGCGCAGCCGCAATGGCGGCAGCGACCGCGTTCATGCTCGCCCGGAGTGGCGATATGCTCGACGATTACGACGAATAGAGCATGATCCGGAAAAGTGGGAACCGGTTTTCCCTCGCGACAAACGCGGAGCGTTTGCGCGGAGATCATGCTCAAACAAAGAGATGAGATCATGATCCAATTCAACCTAATCGGATCATGATCCAGGCAATCGCTCGGCGCGATAGTTGCGACGGTCCCATGTGGTGCGTGTAGCCGCGCGCTCCAGGGCAGGCCCCTGGCTTCGATTTCGCGGACGAGTTGCAGAACCATTCCGACCGCTGTCTCGGCATCGGAAATGGCCGAGTTCCGCTCACGGTGTCACGTCTGCCCGCCGCACCGCTTGCGGCGCGGTCGCCTGCTTCCAGGTCGAATTGGCGACATGGACCGGCGAGAATGGCGGCCGCTCGACATAGCGTCCATCGCCTTTCCCGGCGCGAAGCTCGCCGTTTGCGAAAGCGATCTTGCCGCGCGACAGCGTGGCAACAGGTGCGCCGGTGCAGGAAAATCCCTCGAACACGTTGTAGTCGATCCGGCTCACCTGGCTCTTGGCGCTGATGACTTTGTGGGCGGTCGGATCCCACACCACGATATCGGCGTCCGAGCCGATGCCGAGCCGTCCTTTTCTCGGATAGATGTTGAGGATGCGGGCGATATTGGCTGACGTCACCGCGACGAACTCCTCTTTCGTCAGCCGGCCGGTGTTGACACCCGCGGTCCACAGCAACGGCATGCGGTCTTCGAGGCCGCCGGTTCCGTTCGGGATCTTGCGAAAGTCGCCGGCGCCAAGCCGCTTCTGCTCGGTGGTGAACGCGCAGTGATCGGTCGCGACCACCTGCAGCGAGCCGGACTGCAGCCCGGCCCAGAGACTGTCCTGGTGGCTCTTGTCGCGGAACGGCGGCGACATCACGCGACGCGCGGCATGGTCCCAGTTCCTGTGCTCATACTCGCCCGCATCGAGCAAAAGATGCTGGATCAACGGCTCGCCGTAGACGCGCCTGCCGCCGGCGCGGGCCCGCGCGATGGCCTCATGCGACTCGCGGCAGCTGGTATGCACGACATAGAGCGGCGTTCCCGTCATGTCCGCGATCATGATGGCGCGGTTGGTCGCCTCGCCTTCGACCACCGGCGGGCGTGAATAAGCGTGGCCCTCGGGGCCGGTGACGCCGCGCTCGAGCAGGGCTTCCTGCATGCGGGCCACCACGTCGCCGTTCTCGGCGTGCACCAGCGGCAGGGCGCCGAGATGGGCGCAGCGCGCAAACGAGTTGTAGAGCTCGTCGTCATTCACCATCAGCGCGCCCTTGTAGGCCATGAAGTGCTTGAAGGTGTTGATGCCGTAAGTCTTGACGACGATCTCCATCTCGTCGAACACTTGGCGTGACCACGAGGTCACGGCCATGTGGAAGCCGTAGTCGCTCGCTGCCTTCTCGGACTTGCGCCGCCAGTCCTGATACGCGGCCAGCATCGATTGCCCGGGATCGGGAATGCAGAAATCGACGACCATGGTGGTGCCGCCGGTGAGCGCCGCCTTGGTGCCCCATTCGAAATCGTCGGCGGAAACGCTGCCCATGAAGGCCAGTTCGAGATGGGTATGCGGATCGATGCCGCCCGGCATCACATAGCAGCCGCCGGCGTCGACGATTTGCGCGCCGGCGGGAGCATCGAGCGATGGACCGAACGCGACGATCGTCTCGCCGTCGACAAGCACGTCGGCGCGCCACGAGTGATCATGGTTTACCACCGTGCCGCCGCGGATAAGGATGGTCATGGTATCTCCGAACAGACGATTGGCAACGATAGTACCTTCGAGGCGGCCTCCCTTGCAATGTTTGCGCCATCACCGCGGAAATTCCGCCGGCGGCATCAAGGTTGGGCGCGCATCAGCGGGCCGATCATCGGCCCAGCACATCGACCGCCGCGGTAAAGGGCAGCTGCTGACTATCTGCCACGGCGCGGCAAATGACCTTGCCGTCATGCACGTTGAGACCCTCTTGCAGATGCACATCGTCGATCAACGCCTGCGGGAAGCCTTTGTCGGCCAGCGCCAGAACAAACGGCCGCGTTGCATTGTCGAGGGCAAATGTCGATGTTCTCGGCACCGCGCCGGGCATGTTGGCTACGCAATAATGCACGACGCCATCCACCACGAAGGTCGGCTGTGAATGTGTCGTCGGGCGGGAAGTTTCGGCACAACCGCCTTGATCGATCGAAACATCGACGATGACGGAGCCGGGTTTCATGGCTGCGACGGTCCGTGCCGGAATCAGTTTGGGCGCGACGCCGCCTGGAACCAGGGCGGCTCCGATGACGACGTCGGCGGAGATGCAGAGTTCTTCGATCGTCGCCGCATCGGCCCTGACAAACCGGACACGCGTGCCAAAAAGCTGCGACAGGTGATGCTGCGTCTCGGGGCTGCGTGCGGCAACGGTGACATTGGCGCCCATGCCGATCGCCATGTCCGCGGCGCTGGTTCCGACGACGCCGCCACCGAGAACGACGACCTCGGCGGACGGCACGCCTGTGATCCGGCCGAGCAAGATACCGCGACCTCCGTGAGGGCGTTGCAGGAAATGGGCGGCAACCTGCGGCGCCATGCAGCCGGCAACCCGAGACATCGGTGCCAGCAGGGGCAGCTTTCCGGCCGCGTCGGTGACGGTTTCGTAGGCAAGCGCCGTCACGCCCGATGCCATGAGGTCGCGCGTCTGCGCCGGATCGGAAGCCAGATGCAAATAGGTGAAGATGATCTGGCCCCGGCGCAATTGCTTTCGTTCGGAAGCAAGCGGCTCCTTTACCTTCACGATCAGTCCGGCGTGCCGAAATATCTGGTCCGCACTTCCGGCGATCTCGGCGCCGGCGGCAATGTATTCATGGTCGGCAATGCCGGCGCCCGCGCCCGCCATGGTTTCGACCGCAACCCGATGTCTCCTGGCGGTCAGCTCCTTGACCGTGGCCGGGGTGAGACCGACGCGGTACTCGTCGGGTTTGATTTCCCTGGGCACGCCGATGAACATTGTCGCCTCCCAATTTGATCAAGCTTTGATGCAAGCCGGTGGCCGGAATCGGCCACTGCCCGGGTCGAGCCTGAGCGTTTCGTAAAGCAATGATCATTTTTCCCGGGGTAAGGATTTGACGCACCTCAAGGCGTCTTCCACCGGAAAGTTGGCCGCAATTCGACGGCGACGACGCGACCGGGTTCACATCGAGGACAGCTACGTCATCATCGAGACCTGAATTCCCGACGGAGCGGGATCCGATCGCAAACCGGTGTCCGTTTTTGGGGAATACGCAGCCGATTGCTCGCAAGCTGCGCCTCACGTGCTATAAGGCCGCATCTTGAGGTCACGACAGGTACGGGCGAATGTCGAAACAGTCGATGCGCGAGGAGGCCGAGCGCCTGATCCGCGAAACCATGGAACGCAAGACCATTGTCGTGAAGCAGGGCAATACCCGCATCGAGGCCGTTTGCGGAAAATGCGGTGCGCCAAACCGTCTCTCGGCGGAAAAAGGCGCGACGCGGGTAAAGTTCACCTGCAAGCAATGCGGCCACAAGCAAGAGACGCTCTGAGAAGGCTCATATTCCCCGCGAGGCACTTGGCGCCGCCTTGACCAATGACGCCGGTGGATCGCCGGTGGCGGCGGCGGTCCGCTGCAGGACCGCAAAGAATTAGAGGCTGGTGCGATGGTTGCTGGAATGTTTGTTCCGGCGCGGTGTACCATCACCGGGCCTCCGCTTGGGCTTGCTCCAACCACCTCAGGAGAGGACGCATGAGCAAATTTGCGATCCGGCTTTTGACACTGGCCATGTATGCGACAGCGCCGGTGGTGGTTCCGATGGTCACGCCAGCCAGCGCCGAGACCAGCAGCAGCAAGCATATCAAGAAGCATCAGAAGAAGATCCAATAGAGCCCTGGCTTCAGAGATCCCTCGTCAGCCGGTCAGGCGTGGCCCGTTACCCAGCCTTCCGGTCAGGCAGGCGGGGTATGCCCAGGCCTCGCCCGAAGCATCGACTGTAAGAGGTGGCCGCCTCCAATGGAGGATGATCCTGATCGAAAGATTTCAGGCTCCGATGGCGGCGGCTGAGCGGATCTGACCGGCCGCGTTGACGATACGGCCAATCGGCATGATGCCGGTCCTTCGGCATGGGCGCCGTTCGTGCGGCGACGGCACGCTTGTATCCTTGGCCGGCCTATTTCCTCTTTTGCAGAACGTCGAACCAGACGGCCAGGCTGATGATGAGCCCCTTGATGATCAGTTGGTAGAACGAGGAGACCCCAAGCAAGCTCATGCCGTTGTTCAGAACGCCGATAATCAGCGCGCCGATGATCGTGCCGCCGATCGTGCCCGCGCCGCCTGCCAGGCTGGTGCCGCCGATCACCACCGCGGCGATCGCGTCGAGTTCGAACATCGTGCCAAGATTGGGCGACGCGCCGTTGAGGCGCGACGCCAGCAGGATTCCCGACAGCGCCGCAAGCAGCGACACCGTCACGTAAACGATCATTTTCGTCCGGGAGACGTTGATGCCCGACAGGCGCGCCGCCTCCTCGTTGCCGCCGAGTGCGTAGAGACGGCGGCCGAACCTGGTATGGCCGAGAACGAAGATCGCAGCAGCCGCGATGACGACAAAGACCGCCACCGGAACCGGAAGGCCGTCACCCCTGCCGAAAACATAAATCGCGAGTGCGAACCCTGCTGCGGCGACGATGACGCTCGCCGCCAGTTTGTCGAAATTGCCGCGGCCGCCCGACGGCTTGCGCTCGCCAAGGCTCCGGACCAGATGAACGACGTAGAGTGCCGCTGCGATCGCAAGGATGACCAGCGTCGGCAGCGGCGGGATGTAGCCGCCGCCAAGGCTGGCAAACGACCGATCGGCGACCGGAACCGAACTGCCCCCGGACAGGGTCAGCGCGACGCCGCGGGCGATCGTCAGCATGCCCAGCGTAATGATGAACGGCGGAATGCGGTAATGCGCGATCCAGAAGCCGTTCCACAGGCCGATGACGCCGCCGACCACCGCAAGCGTGACCGGTACGGCGATCCATACGGGCAGGCCATATTGCATCAGCAGGGTCACGACCACGGCCGCGACGCCGACGACGGAGCCCACCGACAAATCGATGCCGGCGATCAGGATGACCATCGTCATTCCGACGGCGATGATGCCGACGATCGTCACCTGCCGCGCGACGTTGCTCAGATTGCGCGCGGTGGGAAAGGTGGGGTCGGCAAGAGCGAGCGCGACCGAGAGGGCCACAAGGGCGATCAGCGTGGCGTTGGTCTTGACGAATTCGAGTACCTGATTGTGTCGCATCGCCCGTCAGTCCCCCGTCCGGCGAGCGCCGGTCGCAAATTCCATGACCGCTTCCCTGGTGGCCTTCTCGCGCGTGAATTCCGCAACAATGGCGCCCCCGCTCATGACAAGGATTCGGTCGCTCATCCCGAGAACCTCTGACAATTCCGAGGATATGATGATGATCGCCACGCCTTCCGCGGCCAACCAATTCAGGAGCTTGTAGATTTCGACCTTCGCGCCGATGTCGATGCCGCGGGTCGGCTCGTCCAGGATGAAAATCTTCGGGCTCGCATTGAGCCACTTTCCGAGGATGACCTTTTGCTGATTGCCGCCGCTGAGCGTCCCGACAATGGTGTCGACATCAGGCGCCTTGATGCCGAGCTGCGCGACGTATTGCTCGACCAGGGTTCGTTCCCGGCTGGCGTCGATCACGCCGATCACACGCGAACTGACGGTTTGCAGTGAAGCGATCGTCGTGTTGAAGGCGACCGACTGGTCCAGGAACAGGCCGAGCGCCTTGCGGTCCTCGGTCAAAAGCGCAATTCCATGGTCGATGGCGTCGGCGGGCGAGCGAATTTCGATCCTCTCGCCCTCGATCAGGACGTCCCCGTGTGTCGCGCTTGGAAAGGCGCCGAAGATGGCGGCGGCAAGTTCGCTTCGCCCCGAGCCCATCAATCCGGCAATGCCTAGGATTTCGCCGCGATAGGCCGAGAACGACGCTTTCTTGACTCGCTTCTCGCCCGGCAAATCAGGATGGTCGACCGAAAGATTGCTGACCTCGAGGATTTTTTCGCCCCGTTGGCGCGGGCTCCTCGGAAACATGTCCTTGATGTCGCGGCCGACCATCCTGGCGATGATCTGGTCGAGAGTAATGTCGGCGATGGGCGTGACGTCCCCGATCGTCTGCCCGTCCCGCAGCACCACGACCCGGTCCGCGATCAGCTTGATCTCCTCCATCTTGTGGGAGATGTAGCACATGCAGACCCCGTCCTGCTTCAGCTTGCGCAGGATCCTGAAGAGGTCCGCCACTTCCCTGTCCGTCAACGCGGAGGTCGGTTCATCGAGGACGAGAATGTCCGCGCGCTTCGACAGGGCCTTGGCGATTTCGACCATCTGCTGCTTGCCGACGGTGATGCTCCTGACCTGATCCGTCGGCTTGAAGTCCCGGATCCCGAGTTCGTCAAGCAGGGTCTGGGCATCGGAATTCAGCTTGCGCCAATCGATCGCGCCCAGGCGGCTGGTCGGCTGACGGTCGAGAAAGATGTTCTCGGCGACGGTCAGTTCGGGAATAAGGTTCAATTCCTGATAGATGATCGCGACGCCGGATTCCTCGGCTTCGCGGGTGTTGTAAAAACGCTTCTTCTCTCCCTTGATGAAAATGTCGCCCTGATAGCCGGGATAGGGCCAGGCGCCGCCAAGCACTTTCATCAGGGTCGATTTCCCCGCGCCGTTCTCGCCCACAAGCGCAAGAATCTCGCTCGCGCGCGCCTCGAAGTTGACGTTGTCGAGAGCCCGGACGCCCGGGAATTCCTTGACGATGTGCTCCATCTTCAGGACGACTTCGGACATGCGCGCCGGATCTACTTTCCGTACACCTGCTGGTGGGTATAAAACCCCTCGGCGATGATCGTGCTGTCGAGGTTCTTGTCGTCAACGAGCACGACCGGGGTGACGATGGTCGGCACGTCGACGGCACCGTTGTTGATTACCCTGTCTACCTTAAGGATGGTCCTGGGGTCCTTGTCCGGGTTCCGGGCGAGTGTCAGGGCCGTTTCGACCGCCGTTTCGGCGAGCGGGGCAATCTTTTTCCAGATCTCCACGGCTTCCTTGCCCTGCGCGACATACTGGATGTTGACGAGGTCGGCGTCGGATCCGGCGACGAAAACCTTGTCGGCGCTGGCAAGGCCCTGGGCGTCGAGGGCGGCGATGACGCCGCGCGCCATGCCGCTGTTGTTGCAAATGACGGCGTCGATCTTGTTGCCGAACTTGGTCAGCAGGTTTTCCGTCGTCGCCATCGCCTTGTCGGGCGACCAGCCTTCGTGCGATTGATCGGCGATCAGCTTGAGATCGGGGTTGGCCTTGAGAACCTCGAGCACCCCGCTGCTCAGCGCGTTGGCGTTGGAATCGCCCGGCTGCCCCCGGATCAGCGCCACATTGCCTTTGACCGATCCGCCTTTGGCCTTGAGCCACGCCACCATCGCTTCCGCCTGAAGCTTGCCGACGGCCCAACTGTCCTGCATCACCATGGCGTCGAGCGGTCCGTTGACCAGCATCGCATCATAACCGACCACTTTCACGTTGGCTTTGTGCGCCGACGTGACCATGCTTCCGGCGGTACCGGTGTTGACCGGCTGCAATACGATGACCTTTGCGCCCTGCGACAGCATGTTTTCGAATGCCGCCAGTTGTGTCTGTTCGTCGTTGTTGGCCGAGTCGAAGATCACGTCGGCGCCGAGCGCCTTGGCCTTGGCGAGGAACGCGGCCTTGTCGCGCTGGTAGCGCTCCTCCTGCATGGTCTTCAGGAGAAAGCCGATCTTGATCTTGTCCGCCGCGCCGGCCGGATTGACCGACGGGGCGAATGATACGGCCAACAGGGCCGCCATGCTGCCCAGAACAAGTCTGCGGTGAAATTTCATATGTCCCTCTCCCAAAAAACGTCCAGCCGGCGTTCAAGCTCCTGCATCGACCGCTTCTTGCGCGGCGGGCTTCTCTCGGAGCTTTGGTGCAGGTCCCGGCCAGGTTTGAACTTTCGATCAGCCAAGGCTAGCACCGGGACCGGCTATTTCGCCAATCCCGCGTGCCACCTGCCGGGGCGAATATCCAACAATGCGGCTGTTTGCCCCGGGGGCGAACGGTCGTTCATGGCAATTTCCGGACCTTGCGGCTCATCAATGGAGGCCCGGTTATGGGGTCAGCGCGGACACCGAAATTGCCGACGGTCACCTCTGCCAATGGCCCAAGTGTGCGGACAATGAGAGCGGACATTGCAATTGAGGGCGTCCGTTTCCGCTTGTGACCCGGGCTGTGTCAACTCGGACATCGTGGATGAGTAGCTGGCAGGGTATGCAGCTGGAAAAAGATTGTTAACCTCGTTCTTGCCTTGTCACCAGTGCCGTTGATCAGACTGGTTTGACCGCCATGCAGCTTCCGGCTTCGCGAACGTACCCGTTTTATTGATTCCGGATCGCTCGAGGGGGGAATCAAGAAGTGCGTCCAGCGCATGGCACCAAAATCGATTGCTCAACCACTGCCGGCGGCACTCGAATCAGGCCAAGAGCCTGCAGTGGCCTGACGTGAACGGTTGCTCCCCGATTTAACGAAAGGTTCAATTATGTCCATCATATTAATTCCATGAAGGTCGTGGCCGCCATTATCGATTGTCGCTGTCTTCCTGTATTTCTGAGATCAAAATAATTTCGGCGGGTATTACACCAGCCGCCTGGGTCAGATGACCCGGCGATAGAGAAAAGTTCCGGTTTACGTTAGGTGATATTCGATGGTCGAAACCCGGATTGCGCCGCGCTATCGCGTCATGAAAGTCGCCAAGATTGAGTTTGGCGTTGCCGCTATTGACTGCACGGTCCGTGACCTGTCCCTTACCGGAGCGGCGATAGCGGTACCGAGCCAGGCTGAAATCCCCGAGAGATTTACATTATTCATGCCGGAGGATGGACTGCAGTTGCACTGCCATGTCGTCTGGCGCAGGGAATATCAGATCGGCGTGGCTTTCGATTAGGCCGCCTCAGCCGGCGACGTCTTCCGCGCTTCGGCGAGGCGCGTCTTGTTGCTCGTTGGCACAAAACGGACCCACCCGCCGTTCTGATGAAAAGTCCGCTATTAAGGGAAACTCCGGCATCGCAAATCGACCGTGGCAAGGCTGCGTTTTTGACCCGTCTCGGACCTCGCCGGTCTCGATACTCCCACCTCGATACGCGCTTGAGCTAAGTCAACGTTCCGAATAGTGTCCGTTGCTAAATGGATTATTGGGGGCCGTTGCCGCGGCTTTGACAAGCGCCCCAGGCAGCCCGGCAACCACAAAGCCCCTGAAGTGTCTGGAAAGGCCGCCGTGCAATTGTGGAAACCGCTCAGTTTGTTGATGGCGAAGAGGTGGATCTGGAAAGCTGCAATCGCCGGCCTTTGCGGGAACCTCACGCACACCTTGCTGATGCTTGGGAAAGCCAAACTGGGCATCCTTGAAGCGTTCCAGCCTTACCAAAGTCTCCAGATCGCGCTCAGCTACTCGACCGGGGGGTATGTCCATCCGCTGGTGCCGTGGCTGCTTTCCTACATCAACGGCTCGACGGCGGCAGGCTTGATCTTTGCCAATCTTTACCAGCATCTGCCGGGCAACAGCGGTCCCATCAAGGGGTTCATCGCCGGTGTGTTCGGATGGTTGGTGATGGATCTGATTTTCTTTCCATTGCTGGGGCTTGGTCCGTTTGCAATGCAGATCGGCCTCGGCCCCTGGCCGGCGTTGTTCTCTCTCGGCATGATGCTGGCCTACAGCATCGTATTGGGTCTCGTTTACAGCATGTTCGATGCGGGAGAAGATTTTTCCGGTGAGCGCCTGCGCCGCCTGTCGCCAAGCCGCCTCTCTTCCGGTTTTCGCCGCTTCGCCAGGTAACCGTCAGGCTCCCGGCGGTCACGGGCGACGATGAGTCTTGGCCAATGAGTCCGCTTGTGGCGGGCCCACCCGACCCGGCTGCCGACCGCGTGGGCGCTAGGCGCGTAACCGGGGAATCAGACGTATCGCATTCTCATGGCCAATGGCATCGAGATCTCCGGCCGACAGTCCGAGCTTCTGCAGTTCGGCAATCTGGCCAAAGCCGAAATAGGGGTAGTCGGTACCGTAGGTGATCTGGGAAGTCGGCACGAGCTTCATCAGCGCGGCCATTGACGGCGCGAAGGTTGCGTTCGCGGTATCGTAATGAAGTCGCCGGAGTTCGCCTTCGATTCCCTCCGGCGCGAATTCCTTCAGGGTCGGCCGCGCACCGTAGAACGAGTTGATCCGCCCGGCCATCATCGGAATCGTGCCGCCGGCGTGCGAGAACAGCCATTTGATATCACGGTAGCGGGCAAAGGAGCCGCTCAGCAGCAGGCTTGTCACCGTCCGCGTGGTGTCGTGCGGGACCTCGATCACCGCCGGAAAGGTGCCGACGCTGAGCGCGCTGCAGCAGCTCGCGACCAGCGGATGCACGTAGACGACGGCCTTGCGCCGGTTGAGTTCCTCGAGCACCGGCTTGTAAGCGGCATTGCCGAGCCATTTGTCGCCGTAACTGCTCTGCAGGCCGATCCCGTCGGCTTTCAGGGTATCGAAGGCATATTCGATCTCCTTGAGCGTGGCATCGGCGTCCAGCATCGACAGCGTCGCGAACAGCCCGAAGCGACCCGGATGGTCGCGCATCATTTCGGCCGCGTATTCATTGCATGCGCGGGCGAGCCGGCCCGCTTCCGCGGGCCCGACGTCGAACCACACGCCGGGGGTGGAGGCGATCGACAGGATGCCCGAGCGTATGCCGTTCCGATCCATGTCCTCGACCACCTTGCTGCGGGTCCAGGCGACCTGACCGGGGAAATGCGGCTGCTTGCGCGCATCTTCGTAATCAAGCCAAAGCTTCTGATATTCGGGTGGATAAAAATGAAGGTGGGTATCGATCAGCGCCGGCTTTGTCTGTGCGCGCGCCGCGACGATCGGCACAGCCGAGGCTACGCCAACCGCGCCGAGCCCCGCGAGGAAGCCGCGTCGTGACGGCGATGGGCCACAACAGCTACAGCAGGAGTGATACCCTCGCGATTTAGAATCCCTCGTGCCCACCTTGCGCTCCTCCCGTGACGTTTTGGCGAAACTAAGGGCTAACGTGCTCGGGTAGTCAATACTTTTGCCCGATCCAGCAGTCTTCTGCATCGCTACGAGGCCAATTGCGTGGGGGCAAGCGCGTGGCGCGACGATGTCCGTTCGCGACGGCGCAGCCGGCCTCACCGTAGCGGGTCCGCGAGTGATCCAGAGAGCATGTCCGGGTTGAGCGGACCATGCGCGACGGAGTGCTGGCAGCCGTCAACGGCCAGGCTTGATCAAAAGCCCGTCTTCCTCAGCCACTCCATGGGCAATGGAGGTATGCATTCGACGGTATCCGCCACGCTGTGAAGCTCCTGCTGCTGCTTGATCAGCAGCCTCACCAGGGCATCGGGGTCATGGTCGCCTATTTTGATCTTCATCGTCAGCTCGAGCACCTCGGGCTTCTTGTTCATCGTGAATCCTCCCGCGACGCGGCAGCGTGCGGCGAGCACCGGTTGCTCGCATTGATCTAAGGCAAGGCCGGGCATGCGCTCGAAAAACCTAATTTGTTGAAGCAGATCGATCTGATTCCAACTCTCCCGGCGAACACGAAGGAAACCGTCAATCAAGCGTTCCCGCTTCGGGCCGCCGTACCCGGATGATCTCGCGTTGACGTTCGGTGTTGGCTTCGTGGTGCCGGTCGTCCTTGAGATCTCAAGGCGGCTAGGGCAGGGGCAATTTCAAGCCTGACGCAGCTCAGCGCACATCCGGCACCATGCATTGTGAAGCTATGGTGGCGGTCTAATTTCGGCGTCAGCGTTTTCTCCACCACAATTCTCAATTCAAAACACGACGGAATTGTGGGCAGCGTTCCCTAAGCGGACGCAACGTCCCATCGCCTCCTCATCGGTAGCGTTTTGCCATTTGACAACCGTGCGCAGCAGCGCATTCATAGCGGCATTCCCCGACAGCGGATGATCACCCGTTAGAATTGGGGAGCATTACAGGGAGGCATATCCATGAAGCTTCGTTTTATGACGACGGTGGCATTATTCTCGCTGGCCGCATGGCCGGCGGGTGCGCAGCCTGCCCAGCCCGCGGCGTCGACCCCACTCGAAACGCTGGGCGCCATGCATCATACGGGCTCGCCCATTGACTGGCCCGAAATCCCGCAGACCGGCCAGAAGGCCGATCAGGTCAAGCAGAATCTAACCAAGGTCAAACTGCCGCCGGGCTTCCACATTTCCCTGTACGCGCTGGTGCCGGATGCCCGCCACATCGCGGTCGGCCCGCAGGGCGTCGCGACCTTTGTCGGCACGCGCAAATCGAAAGTCTGGGTGGTGACCGACCGCTCCCGCGGCGGCGTGGGGGACGAAGTGAAGGAGTTCGCGCCGACGCTGCCGAAGAAGATACCCAACGGCGTATGCTTCTCGAAGGACGGCTTCCTGTACATCGCCGAACAGAACCGGGTGCTGGAATATGCTGCAGCCGAGTTCTTCTATGAAAGCGCCGATGTCGTCGCCGGCAACGTCGTTCCGGAAGGCGAGCTGATTCCGAAGGGGGACGAGAGCTACAATCACACCGCGCGGGTTTGCCGGGTCGGACCGGACAACAAGCTCTACGTCCAGCTCGGGCAGCCCTATAACGTGCCGGCAAAGGAGAAACTCGATGCCTACCGCAAGCTCGGCATCGGCGGCATCATCCGCATGGACCGTGACGGCAAGAATCGCGAAGTCTATGCGATCGGACTGCGCAATCCGGTCGGCATGGATTTCAATCCAAAGGACAAGTCGCTGTGGACCAACGACAATCAGGTCGACGGCATGGGCGACGACATTCCTCCCGGCGAGATGAACCGCATCACTGGTCTGGGCCAGGACTTCGGCTTCCCGTGGTACGGCGGCGGTCACACGCGCACCAACGAATACAAGGCCGACACGCCGCCGGCCAATGTGATCTTCCCCGAAGTGGAACAGGCCGCCCACGCGGCGGACCTCGGCCTGATCTTCTACACCGGCAGCATGTTCCCGAAGAAGTATCAGGGCGCAATCTTCTCGACGCAGCATGGCTCGTGGAACCGGACCGTGCCGGTCGGCGCCCGGGTGATGGTGACATTCCTCAAGGATGACGGCCACGCCGCAGGGAAATCCGAGCCGTTCGCCGAAGGGTGGAACGACAACGGCTACTACCTCGGCCGCCCGGTCGACGTGGCGCAATTGCCCGACGGGTCATTGCTCGTCTCGGACGATCTGGTCGGTGCGCTCTATCGCATCTGGTACGACGGCAAGTAACGTCCTGGCGTCCGGGGATGGCCCCTCGCAACGGGGCCGTCCCTTTTTTCATCCGTCCGGAAATCCTGAGGGTCTAAGCGATGTCTGGCTTTTCCAAGACGGCAATGTCTGTCGTCCGACGGCTCATGCCGGTTTGCCTTCTCCTCGCCGGCGGCAACGCGTGCAATGCAGGCGACGTAAAGGCCGGCCGCACGAAGGCGCTGATGTGCCAGGCGTGTCATGGCCTCGACGGTCTGTCAAAGACCCCCGACGCGCCGAACATTGCCGGTCAAACCGAACCATACATCGTTACACAGCTTCAGGCCTTCAAAGCCGGGACGCGAAAGAATGACGCGATGTCGGTGGTCGTTCCGTCCCTGTCGGACAAGGACGTCGAGGATCTTGCGGCCTATTTTTCGGCGATTGAGATCAAGGTCGTCAGGATCCCCGGCGAATAGCAGGCCGCGTCGGCCCTTGAAATTTGAATCCAGTCGCTGCGCGGGGCATGACCCCGTTGGGGCCGTGGGACGAAAAAGAGATCGCGCCCCACCCCCCGCACGAAACGGCATGGGAGATCTTCGTTCGGCGCCCTCTCGGCAGCGGTAAGCGCGCTTTACGGGTTCACCCGCGCGCCGTACATTCTCAGCAACAACATCCAGAACAGGATCAAAGGGAGTGCAGACATGGCTGTCACGCAGGCAATTCCGATGACGCGGCATCCCTATGCGGATGGCTCCTACAAGAAGATGCTGATTGACGGCAAATGGATCGATGCCGCATCCGGCAAGCGCTTCGAGACCCATAACCCCGCGACCGGCGAACTGCTCGCTACCGTCGCCGAGGGCGATGCGGAAGATATCAATCGCGCGGTGGCCGCCGCGCGCCGCGCCTTCGAGGGGCCGTGGAGCAAGGTCAGGCCGTTCGAGCGGCAGAACCTTCTGTTAAAGCTCGCCGATCTCGTCGAGAAGAATTTCGAGGAGCTTTCGCAGCTCGACACGCTCGACATGGGCGCGCCGATCAGCCGTACCCGCGGCAACAAGCTTCGCGTGCTTGGCATGCTTCGTTACTATGCGGGGCAGGCGACCGCCCTGCACGGCGAGACCATCGAGAATTCGCTGCCCGGCGAAATCTTCTCCTACACCCTGAAGGAGCCGGTCGGCGTCGTCGGCGCGATCATTCCCTGGAACGGCCCGCTCGCCGCCAGCGTCTGGAAAATCGGTCCTGCGATCGCGACCGGCTGCGCGGTGATCCTGAAGCCCGCCGAGGAGGCGCCGCTGACTTCGCTGCGGCTCGCCGAACTTTGCATGGAGGCCGGCATCCCTCCCGGCGTCGTCAACGTCGTGGCGGGCTATGGCGAGACCGCGGGCGCGGCGCTCGCTTCCCATCCCGGCGTCGACAAGGTCGCCTTCACCGGCTCGCACGTCACCGGGCAATCCATCGTCAAGGCGTCGGCCGGCAATCTGAAGCGGGTGTCGCTGGAGCTTGGCGGCAAGTCGCCAGATATCGTGTTTGCCGACGCCGATCTCGACGCGGCGGTGCCGGGCGCGGCGATGGCGGTGTTCGCCAACTCCGGTCAGATCTGCAGCGCGGGGACGCGGCTGTTCGTAGAGCAACAGGTGTATGACGAATTTGTCAGCCGCGTCGCCGAATTCGGCAAGAAGCTGCAGGTCGGCAACGGACTCGACCCCAACACCCAAATCGGTCCGCTGGTATCGGAGCAGCAACTCGAGCGCGTCTCGGGCTATCTCGCCATCGGCCAGAAGGAAGGTGCCAAGGCGCTCGCCGGCGGCGCCCGGCTCACCGAAGGTGCGCTCTCGAAAGGCTATTTCGTGCCGCCGACGGTGTTCGCCAACGTCCAGGACAATATGCGGATCGCGCAGGAGGAGATCTTCGGACCCGTTATTTCCGCAATCTCCTTCAAGGATCCCGACGAACTGATCCGGCGCGCCAATGCCACGACCTTCGGTCTCGGCAGCGGCGTCTGGACCCGGGACGTCAGCAAGGCGCACCGCGTCGCCAAGGCGCTGCGCGCGGGCTCGGTCTGGGTCAATTGCTACCAGGCGATGGACCCGGCGGTGCCGTTCGGCGGCTACAAGATGAGCGGCTATGGCCGCGAGTCCGGCAAGCAGCACTTGGAGGAATATCTCAACGTCAAGGCGGTCTGGATCAAGACGGCGTAGGCGTTATCGATATGCGGGTTGAAGGAGTGGCAGTTTTCGACTGCCACTCCTTACTTTATGTAACATCGTCAACTCAACAAACGGTTTCGGGGCAAAGATGAAATTTCCTTCGCTGTTTTCTCCGCTTCAGGTCGGCCCCTATCGGCTGCAGCATCGCGTCGCGATGGCGCCCTTGACGCGGATGCGCGCGGACAGATCAAGCTTCGCGCCGCGGGCGCTGAATGCGGAATACTACGGGCAGCGCGCCACCCCGGGCGGATTGATCATCGCGGAGGCCTCGCCGGTCATGGTGACGGGACGCGGCAATCCCGCGACGCCAGGCATCTATTCGGACGAGCAGATCAGGGGATGGCGGGGCGTCGTCGATGCGGTTCACGCCAAGGGCGGCGTGATCTTTCTCCAGCTCTGGCATGTCGGCCGCGTCTCGCATTCCTCGTTCCAGCCCGGTGGCGCGCTGCCGGTCGCGCCCTCGGCGGTGCCGATTACGGGCAACGGGATGATGGCGATGACGGCTGACGGCAAGGTGGTGCCGTATGAGACGCCGCGTGCGCTTGAGACCGGCGAAGTGGAGGAAATCGTCGAGGCGTTTCGGCAGGCCGCCCGCAATGCCTTGAAGGCCGGATTCGACGGCGTCGAGATCCACGGCGCCAACGGCTATCTGCTCGAGCAATTCCTGCAGTCGCATACCAATTTGCGGACCGATCGATATGGCGGTTCCATCGAAAACCGCGCGCGGCTGCTGATGGAAATCACGCAGGCCGCGATCGAGGTGTGGGGCGTCAGCCGCGTTGGCGTGAGACTGTCGCCCTACGGTGTCGCCAATGGCAGCGGCGAAGCCGATCCGATGCCGCTCTATACCCATGTCATCAAGGGGCTCGATCCGCTCGGCCTCGCCTATCTGCATTTCATCGAGCCGCGCTCGAGCGGCGCCGGCCGCGCCGAGGTCAACCATCAGAACGTGCCGTCGGCGATGGTGCTGTTCCGCCCCATTTGGCGCGGCGTCCTGATCTCGGCAGGCGGATTCACCGGCGAGACGGCGGAAGCCGCGATCGCCGCTGGCCAATCCGATGCCATCGCGTTCGGGCGTATCTTCATTTCCAATCCAGATTTGCCGCGCCGCCTGCAACATGGTTTCCCGCTGACGCCCTACAACCGCGCCACTTTCTATGGCGGCGAGGCGGCGGGCTATACCGATTATCCCGCCTATGGTGAGCTAGAGCGGGCTTGATAACCCAACCGTCATTGCGAGCGCAGCGAAGCAATCCACGTCGCCGCACCGGGAAGAATGGATTGCTTCGCTGCGCTCGCAATGACGACTGAGGCGACAGATGCAAATGCCAAAAGCACCAAAAGCACCACGAGCGCTTGGGATCGCAACCGGCCAGTGCCTGTGCGGCAGCGTCGGCTTCGAGATCGACGTGCCGGCGCGCTGGGCCTGGCACGACCATTCCGCATCGAGTCGCCGCGCGC
The DNA here is from genome assembly GCA_963742085.1 of uncultured Alphaproteobacteria bacterium. Classification (GTDB taxonomy): domain Bacteria; phylum Pseudomonadota; class Alphaproteobacteria; order Rhizobiales; family Xanthobacteraceae; genus Bradyrhizobium. The sequence continues at coordinate 165,572 of CAVUKM010000020.1, forward strand.
ATGGCGCGGCCTATGCCACCTATGTCGGAAGCTGGCGCAAGCGTTTTCGCATCACCAAAGGCGAGGCGGGGATCGCGCGCTACGAGGACAAGACCGCGAAAGCCACGCGCAGCTTCTGCAAGCGCTGTGGCACGCCGCTGATCTACGAACGCGCGCATTCGCCGCACATGGTGAACATCCCGCGCGCGCTTTTCTCCGGCCGCACCGGCCGGCAGCCGCTCTATCATGTCGCCATCGACGAGTTGCAGGAGTGGACCTATACCGGCGAGCCGCTGGTACCGCTGAAAGGCTTTCCCGGCGTGGTCTGGCAGCGCTCGAAGAAGAATCGCGGCGATCGCGAGGGCATGTTTTGATCGCCTGCGAACATGCACCCGCTTGCGCAAGGCAGCCATGAGCGCGCTTGCTTGATCTCATCGTGCTGGATCAGTCATGATGCTGAAAATCCCGACGGCAATGGCCGCGGGCAGGAGGAGACATGAAGAATCGCATCACCGGGCGCTCGGCGTTCCTCGCATTGCTCAAGGATGAGGGCATCACGCATCTGTTCGGCAATCCCGGAACCACCGAACTGCCGATCATGCATGCCCTGAAGGATCATCCCGATCTCACCTACGTCATGGCGATGCAGGAAAGCCTTGTGGTCGCCATCGCCGATGGCTTCAGCCGGGCGTCGGGCCGTCTTGTCGCCTGCAATGTCCACGTCGCGCCCGGGCTCGGCAACGCGATGGGCTCGCTTTACAACGCGCAGTTCACGGGCACGCCGATGATCCTGACCGCCGGCCAGCAGGAGCAGGGCCACGGCTTGATGGAGCCGCTGCTTTATGGGCCGCTGGTCCGGATGGCCGAGCCGCTGGTCAAATGGGCGGTCGAGGTGACGCGGCTGGAGGACCTGCCGCGGATCGTGCGCCGCGCCGCCAAGATCGCGACCACGCCGCCGACCGGGCCGGTGTTCATCTCGTTGCCGGGCGATATCCTCAATTCGGAGGCCGGTATCGAACTCGGCCGCTCGACCCGGGTCGATACCCGCGTCAAGCCCTCCGACGAGGCGCTGCAAGCTTTGGCGGCGCGTATCCTGAAAGCACAGCGGCCCGCCATTATCGCCGGCGATGAGATCGTCAAGAGCGATGCGCTGCAGGAAGCGGCTGCGCTGGCCGCGGCGCTGGGCTGTCCCGCCTTTCAGCAGTCGGTGCCCTACGGCGCGCATTTCTTGTCCGAGAGTCCGTGCTTCATGGGCGCGTTGTCGCGCTCGCAACCGCAGGTGCGCGAGGTGCTGTCGCCCTACGATCTCCTGATCGTGCTTGGCGCCGATCCCTTGCGGATGTCGGTGCATAGTGAGGTCGATCCGTTGCCGGAGGGATTGCCGATCGTGCAGATCGGCCTCGTCGAATGGGATCTCGCCAAGAATTACGGCGCCGAGATCGCACTGAAGGCCGACGTCAAGGAAACCCTGCGCGCGCTGCTGCCGGCGCTGAAGTCCATGGGCGGCGCCGCCCTCGAGGTCCGCGCCGAACGGGGGATCGCGGCGCTGGCGCCGAAGAACTGGACGGCGCGGCGTGCAACGCTGGTCGAGCAAATCTCGGGAAAAAAGGATCGCTCGCCGATCGATCCGGACTATCTGACGCTGCAAGGATGGTCGAGGCGATGCCCGACAACGCCATTCTCGTCGAGGAGGGACTGACCTCGTCGCGGCAGATGCTGGCGTTGCGGCCGCATCGCGATCGCTTTGGTTATCACGCGCTGGCGTCGGGCGGCATCGGCTGGGGATTGCCGGCTTCCGTCGGTGTCAGTCTCGCCAATCCCGATCGGCCGGTGGTTTGTTTCTCCGGCGACGGCAGCGCGATGTATTCGATCCAGGCGCTGTGGACCGCGGCGCATCACAAGCTGCCGCTGACGGTGGTGATCGCCAACAATGGCGGCTACCGCATCATCAAGCAAAGGCTGCTCGCGTTCCATGGCGACGACCATTACGTCGGCATGGATTTCGCCGACCCACCCGTCGATTTTGTCGGCATCGCCAAGTCGCTCGGGCTGGAGGCGATGCGGATTACTGACCCTAAGGATTTGAAGTCGACGCTGGCATCGGCCTTCAGCCGCCCCGGCGCCAAGCTGATCGAGGTGGTGGTGGACGGCACGGTCTAACCCCGTCATTCCGGGTGGCGCGCTAGCACCAGACCCGGAATCTCGAGATTCCCCGATGCGCAATTGCGCATCTGAGGTCTGGTCCTTCGGACCATCCCGGAATGACGAAACCTGGACGGCTACGCCAGCTACTCCGCCGCCTTCGCCGCCACGCGCGGCCGATACTGCACAGCCGGATGCGGCGCTTCGAGCCGCGCGCGGCCGGCGCCGAACAGTTTTTCGCGCAAGGTTCCTTCCCTGTAGGACGTCTTGTAGCGCCCGCGCCTTACCAGCTCCGGCACCAGCATGTCGGTGATATCCTCGAAATCGCCGGGGGAAATCGCAAACGGGACGTTCAGGCCGTCGACGTCGGTCTGGTCGAACCACGCCTCGATCGCGTCGGCGACCTGTGCGGGCGTGCCGACCGCGACCGGTCCGATGCCGCCGATGCCGACATGCTGGGCGACCTCGCGCACGGTCCAGACCCGGTCCGGATCGGCGCGGGTGACGTTGTCCATGGCGGAGCGGCCGGCGTCGTTTTCGACGTGGCGGACCTCCTGGTCGAGATCGTAGGTCGAGAAATCGACACCGGTCCAGCCGGACATCAGGGTCAGCGCGCCTTCGGGGCTGACGTGATTGCGATAGTCGGCGTATTTGGCTTTGGCCTCGGCTTCGGTTCGCCCGAGAATGATGGTGAACATGCTGAACATCAGGATTTCCGCCGGGTTGCGCGCAGCCTTCGCGGCGAGTTCGCGAATGGCGGCGACGCGCGGCGCGATCACCTTGGCCGAGGGGCCCGACATGAAAACGCATTCGGCGTGCTCGGCTGCGAACTGGCGTCCGCGCGGCGAGGTGCCGGCCTGATAGAGCACGGGCGTGCGCTGCGGCGAGGGTTCGCAGAGGTGGATGGCGTCGACCCGGTAGTTCTTTCCCTGGTGCTGGATGCGATGCACCTTGGCGGGATCAGTGAAGATGCCGCGCGCGCGATCGCGCAGCGCCGCGTCGTTTTCCCAGCTTCCTTCCCAGAGCTTGTAGACCACTTCCATGTATTCGTCGGCGATATCGTAACGGTCGTCATGCGCGGTCTGCTTGTCCTTGCCGGCGCCCTTGGCCGCGCTGTCGAGATAGCCGGTCACGACGTTCCAGCCGACCCGCCCCTCGGTGAGATGATCGAGCGTCGACATCCGCCGCGCGAATGTATAGGGCGGCTCGTAGGACAGATTGGATGTCACCCCGAAACCGAGATTTTCGGTGACCGCGGCCATCGCCGGAATCAGCAGCAAGGGATCGTTCGCGGGCGTCTGCGCGGCGTTGCGCAGCGCGGCGTCCGGGCTGCCGCCGAAGACGTCGTAGACGCCGAGTACGTCGGCCAGGAAAAGGCCGTCGAACCGCCCGCGCTCCAGCGTCCTGGCGAGATCAATCCAGTAGGGCAGGCGGTTATAGCCGGCGGTACGGTCGCGCGGATGGGTCCACAGCCCCGGCGATTGATGCGCGACGCAGTTCATGGCGAAGGCGTTGAGCCGGATTTCTTTTTTCATGACAGCGCAACCCTGGACGCTTTGTCGCGCGGCGAGGACCGCCGTGACGGTTGGTGGTTGGGAAACTATCGGCCGGCCTGTTTGAACGGCAATTCCTCGCCAGCCGGCGGCATGACGTGCGCGACGTTGAGCGTCATCGAGACCACATCGTAGTATCCGTTCACCGCGACCAGATCCATGATGCCCGTCTCGCCGAATTTTTCCAGCGCCCTGGCGTAAATCGCGTCGTCGACACCGTGGTCGCGCCGAAGCTGCGTGGTGAACTCCCAGACGATAGCCTCATCATCCTTCATGTTGTCGGGTTTTCGACCCGCCCCGATGGCGGCGACGATGGCCGGATCGAGGCCCGCCTTGAGCGCCAGCGGCGCATGCGCGTACCATTCATATTGCGAGCCCCAGGCCTGCGCGGTCATCAGGATCGCCATCTCGTTGACGCGCTTGTCGAGCGAGGTGTTGAACCTGACGTACTCGCCGACCTTTTGCAGACGGTCCGCCAGTTCAGGGCTGCGCAGCCAGGCATTGAACGGCCCGCTCATCCGCTTTCGCGGTCCGGACATGATGGCGTCGGCGATGCTGCGCTGGGCGGCCGACATTTTGTCGAGCGGAATTTCCGGCATGCGCTCGCCGGTCAGGGCCATGGCAGAGCCGGCAAACAGCACGCAGACGGCCGAGATGCGCAGGATGGTTTTCATGGAGCTCTCCCCAAGGCTTCGCCCGATCGACGCCGGGTCGCTAGCTGAAATTGTTGCATTCCGGACGGGTTTAGCAAAGGCAAATCCTTAAGGCTTCCAGCGGACGGCGTATCCCGATAACGTGATAAAATTCAAATGCTGCGAGTGGAATTAGAGAAGACATGTCCAGAACCGACGCGATCGCCCGGGCCCACCATTTTCTTCATTCCGGCGAGTTCTTGAGAGAACTCGACCGCAGGATTGCCTATCAGACGGAAAGCCAAAACCCGGAAAAGCGGGACGCGCTGCGCGCCTATCTCACGGAAGATCTTCAGCCCGCCTTTTCGCAGCTTGATTTCTCGACAAGACTGGTCGAATCCCCGACCGGAAAAAATCCTTACCTTCTCGCCGAATACCGCGAGAGCCCATCGGCTCCCACCGTTCTGATGTACGGGCATGGCGATGTCGTTGACGGCATGGTTGGAGAGTGGCGCGACAATCTCAATCCGTGGCGCACGACGATATCGGGCAATCGGGTCTACGGCCGGGGAACCGCGGACAACAAGGGCCAGCACAGCATCAATATGTCGGCCCTTCGCGCCGTGCGGGAGACGCGCGGCGGCCGGCTCGGCTTCAATGCCAAATTCATCATCGAAACCGGCGAGGAGATCGGGTCACCGGATTTGCGCGAGGTCTGCGAACAACTGCGCGACGAGCTAAAGGCCGACCTGTTTCTTGCATCGGACGGGCCAAGGCTCTCCGCCGATCGTCCCACGCTGTTTCTTGGTTGTCGCGGCGGAATACGGGTTCATCTGGACGTGAAGTTGCGCGACGGCGCGCATCATTCCGGCAATTGGGGCGGCGTCCTCGCCAATCCCGCGACCATCCTCGCCGGCGCCATCGCCACGCTTGTCGACGGCAGTGGGCGCCTGCTGCTCGATCAATTGAAGCCGCCACGTCTTACCAACCAGATCCGTTCGGCCCTGGCCGACGTGAAGATCGAGCCGACGCCTGATGAGCCGGCACTCTCTGAAAACTGGGGGGAGGAGGGCTTGTCGGCCGCGGAACGGCTTTATGCGTGGAACACGCTCGAAGTGCTGGCGATCTCGTCCGGCAATATCGAAAAGCCGGCCAACGCCATTCCCGGACACGCCTCCGCCGTCCTGCAACTTCGCTTTGTCGTCGGCACCAGGGTCGACAACATTGCCGATGTCGTCAGGACGCATTTGCATGAGCGCGGCTTTCCGATGGTCGAGGTTCAGGCGACGCAAAGGTTCGCCGCGTCGCGAACCGATTTCGACAGTCCCTGGGTGAACTGGACGGCGGAGTCGATCCGCAAGACCACTGGAAAGGCACCCGCGGTGCTGCCGAATTTCGGCGGCTCGCTGCCGAACGACGTGTTTTCAGATACGCTCGGCCTGCCGACGATGTGGGTGCCGCACTCCTATCCCGGTTGCTCCCAGCATGCACCGGATGAGCATATTCTTCTGTCGGTCACCGAAGAGGCGCTTGGCATCATGGCTGGTCTGTTCTGGGATTTGGGCGAGATGAAGCGCCCCTTGTAGAATTTGGCGCGGGGCGTGACGCAGTGGCAGAGCCGGCCGGCCGTCGAAGGCGTCTTGCGATGGCCGGACGTTCGGACCATAAGATAGGCGCCGCCGACCGGAAGACCTGTTCCGTTCGGCATCAATGTCGGTGTTGCAGGAATTGCCTGCTTGAAGCGTATGACGTCACCTTCGAATGCAAGCGACGCCGCGATTTTCGAGGCGTTCGCCGGCATTCCCGCTCTGCTCGATCGAGCCCCTGCCTTGATCCTTCGCGGCCGCATGCTCGACTGCGAGTGCCTGCTGGGACCGATCGATCACCCATTTCATGCGTCGATCCGCGGCGGCAGGATCGTCGACTTGACGCCGGCGCCGGTCCTGATGCGGTCCTGGCGCTTTTCATATCGCGCCTCAGTAATGGCCTGGGCCGAATACTGGAAACCCGTGCCACGGCCGGGCTGGCACGATCTGCTCGCCTTGACCAAGCGTAAAGAAGCAGTGCTGGAAGGTGACCTGCATCCCTTCATGACGCATCTGCAGTATTTCAAGGATGTATTGGCGCTTCCCCGGCTGCACCGTTCCGCGGTGCCGTCATGACCGGCACCATCGAACCGATGGTCGGCCGCTACGTCCATGTCGAGATCGATGGCGAGGCCCATCGCATCTATTTCGAGGAAAATGGCACCGGAATCCCGCTGGTCTGCCTGCACACGGCGGGATCCGATGGACGCCAGTGGCGGCATCTGCTCGCAGACGAAGCGTTCGCCAGGAAATTCCGGATCATCGCGTTCGATATGCCATGGCACGGCAAATCGAATCCGCCGGCGAGCTGGACCGGCGAGGAATATCGCCTCACGACCGCGCGCTACACGCAGACCATTCGCGCCTTCTGCAAGGCGCTGTCGCTGGAGAAGCCCGTCGTGATGGGTTGCTCGATTGGCGGTCGCATCGTTCTCAACCTTGCGATTGAGCACGCCGCCGAATTTCGCGCCCTGATCGGTCTGGAGGCCGCGGATTTTCAGGCGCCGTGGTACGATACCAGCTGGCTGCACCGTCCCGACGTTCATGGCGGCGAGATCTGCGCGGCGCTGGTGTCCGGCTTGATCGCGCCGCAAAGTCCTGACGCTTTGCGCCGCGAAACACTGTGGTGCTACATGCAAGGCGGACCCGGCGTGTTCAAGGGCGATCTGTACTTCTACCGGGTCGATGGCGATCTGCGCGGCCGGGTCGAGGGGATCGACACCAGCGCCTGTCCGCTCTATCTGCTCACCGGCGAATACGACTTTTCCTGCACGCCGGACGACACCAGGCGGACGGCAGCCAGCATCAACGGCGCCAGCATCACCGTCATGGAGCAACTCGGGCATTTTCCGATGAGCGAGAATCCCGAACAGTTTCGCCGCTACATCACACCTGTCCTAGATCAGATTCTCGGGCAATCCGTATCCGATAAACAAGGAGAATATCGATGAATCGCACGCGTGTTCTTGGCTATGCGCTCGCTGTCGCGTTCTGCGGGGCACAGGCGAATGCCGAGGAGCTTACGGGAACGTTGAAGAACATCAAGGAAACCGGCGCCATCACCCTCGGCTATCGCGACTCGTCGATTCCGTTCTCCTATCTGGACGACAGCCAGAAGCCGGTCGGCTACGCCATGGACATTTGCTACAGGGTTGTCGATGCCGTGAAGAAGGAGCTCAAGCTCGACAAGCTCGAGGTCAAGCTGAACCCGGTGACATCGGCAACACGTATCCCGCTGATGGCCAATGGCACCGTCGACCTCGAATGCGGCTCGACCACCAACAATGCCGAACGGCAGAAGCAGGTCTGGTTCACCAATACGCACTTTCTGACCGCGAGCCGCTTCGTCTCGAAGAAGTCCGGCAACATCAAGTCGATCGACGATCTCAAGGGCAAGTCGGTGGTTTCGACCTCAGGCACCACCAACATCAAGCAGCTCAATGAAGCCAACGCCGCCCGCAATCTGGGCATCAACATCATTCCGGCAAAGGATCATGCCGAGGCATTCCTGATGGTCGAGACTGATCGGGCGGTGGCGTTCGTGATGGACGATATTTTGCTGGCAAGCCTTGTCGCCGGATCGAAGGAGCCGGGCGCCTATGTCATCTCCACCGATGCGTTCTCCAAGCCCGAGCCCTACGGCATCATGGTGCGTAAGGACGATGCAGCCTTCAAGAAGGTGGTCGATGGCGCCACCGCGGCGCTCTACCAGAGCGCGGAAGGCCAGAAGCTGTACGACAAATGGTTCATGCAGAAAATCCCGCCCAAGGGGCTCACTCTCAACGTGCCGATCAGCGCGGAGCTGAAGCACGAATTCGCCAGGCCGTCCGATTCCCCCGATCCCGATTCCTACAAGGCGATGTAGGTCTGCCGGCTCAGGCTACGGCCCGGTCCTTGCATAAATCTGGCACAAGCCCGCATAAGTCGTGCAAGCATCGGGTCGTAAATCGGCCGAAGGTCACATTTTGTTCCGGGCTGGACTGCGCGAGCATTGCCGCCGTCCTCCGAGCGAGGAGAGTACGAATGAAACGTCTGCGTATGATGGGCTTTGCGCTCGCCGCGGCTTTTTCTGTCGCGCAGGCCGCTGCCGAAGAGCTGACGGGGACGCTCAGGAAGATCAAGGAGACCGGCGTCATCAACGATCGGCTACCGCGACTCGTCGATTCCGTTTTCCTACCTCGACGACAACCAGAAGCCGATCGGCTTTGCGATTGATATTTGCCTCAGGATCGTGGACGCCGTCAAGAAAGAGCTCAAGCTCGACAAGCTCGAGGTCGAGTTCAACCCGGTGACCTCGTCGACGCGTATTCCGCTACTGGCCAACGGGACCATCGACATGGAATGCGGATCGACCACCAACAATGCCGACCGCCTGAAGCAGGTTGCCTTCACCAATACCCACTTTCTGACCGCGACGCGCTTCGTCTCGAAGAAATCCAGCAAGCTCAACTCGATCGAGGATCTCAGGGGCAAGTCGGTTGCCTCCACATCCGGCACCACCAACATCAAGCAGCTGACTGAAGCCAATGCCGCGCGCAACCTCGGCATCAACATCATCCCGGCCAAGGAGCACGCCGAATCGTTCCTGATGGTCGAGACCGATCGTGCCGTTGCGGCCGTGCTGGACGATATTCTGCTCGCAAGCTTTGCCGCCGGATCGAAGGATCCGGGCGCCTACGTCATCTCCACGGACGCGTTTTCGAAGCCGGAGCCCTACGGCATCATGCTGCGCAAGGACGATCCGGCTTTCAAGAAAGTGGCCGACGACGCCACCGCGGCGCTCTATCAGAGTTCGGAAGGCGAGAGGCTCTACGGCAAATGGTTCATGCAGAAAATCCCGCCCAAGGGATTGAATCTCAATGTGCCGATCGGAGCCGAGCTGAAGAAGGCGTTTGCCAAGCCTTCCGATTCGCCCGATCCTGATTCCTACAAGGCAATGTAAGGCGTTTGGGCCCTCAGGATGGACCGGGCATTGCCTGAGCGAACAGCGGCGCCGGGTCAACCTGTAGCGGCAGGGGACTGACATTGTGAACTATCATTGGAACTGGCGGGTCTTCTGGGAGCCGGCCCCGAACGGGACCGGCACCTATCTCGACATGCTGCTGACCGGGCTGGTGCTGACGATCGAGACTGCGATCTGCGCCTGGATCATCGCGCTCGTGACCGGAATGGTCGTCGGGGTGCTGCGCACGCTGCCGTCGAAGACCGCGTCCTGGGCTGGCTTTGTCTATGTCGAATTCTTCCGCAACATGCCGCTGCTGGTGCAGCTGTTCCTCTGGTTCTTCGTCTTGCCGGAAATCCTGCCGCCGTCGTGGGGTCTTTGGCTGAAGCAAATCCCCAATGCGCCATTCTATACGGCGGCGATCGGGATCGGGCTGTTCATGTCCGCGCGCGTGGCCGAACAAACGCGGGCGGGCATCAACGCGCTGCCGCGCGGACAAAAAATGGCCGCCACCGCGCTTGGATTGACGACGGCGCAGACCTATCGCTACGTGCTGTTGCCGATGGCGATCCGCATTATCCTGCCGCCATTGACCTCCGAATTCCTCTCCACCATCAAGAATACCTCGGTGGCGATCACCATCGGCCTGATCGAGCTGACCGCCGAGGCGCGGGCGATGCAGGAATTCTCGTTTCAGGTATTCGAAGCCTTCACCGCCGCGACGGTGCTGTATCTCGTGGTCAATATCGTCGTCGTCATCGCCATGCGCTTCGTCGAGCGCGGATTGGCGGTCCCCGGCTACATTACCGGGAAGTAGCGCGCCATGTTCGCCAATTTCGACTTTGACGTGATCCGCCGTTCGCTCAGCTACCTGTTTTTCGACGGCATGACTTTCACGCTGACGCTGACGAGCCTGGCCACCTTCGGCGGCATCATCTTCGGGACGCTGATTGCGTTGATGCGTTTGTCGGGATTCTGGCTGCTCGGGCGCATTGCCGGCCTCTATGTCGACCTGATGCGCTCGCTGCCGCTCGTGCTGGTGATTTTCTGGTTCTATTTCCTGGTACCTTACATCGGACAGTGGTTGACCGGATCGTCGCGGCCGGTGCGGGTCGGCGCATTTACCTCCTCGCTCGTCACCTTCACCCTGTTCGAGGCCGCCTATTTCTCGGAGATCATGCGCGCGGGCATTCAGTCGATCTCGAAGGGGCAACCCGCCGCCGCCCAGGCGCTCGGCCTGACCTACAGCCAGACCATGCGTTACGTCGTATTGCCGCAGGCGTTTCGCAACATGCTCCCGGTGTTGCTGACGCAGACCATCGTGCTGTTCCAGGACACTTCGCTGGTTTATGTGCTGTCGATTCCCGATTTCCTTGGCGCAGCCAGCAAGGTCGCGCAACGCGACGGGCGGCTGGTCGAGATGTATCTGTTCGCGGCCGCCGTTTATTTCGTAATTTCCTGTGTCGCGTCATTCGGCGTCAGGCGCCTTCAGGCGCGCGTCGCCTTCGTCCACTGACAGGATACGTGATGATCGAAATCAGCCACGTCGACAAATGGTACGGGCCAAACTTTCAGGCGCTGAAGGATTGCACCACCAGCGTCGCCAAGGGCGAGGTGGTGGTGGTATGCGGCCCTTCGGGTTCGGGAAAGTCGACGCTCATCAAATGCGTCAACGCGCTGGAGCCGATCCAGAGCGGTGAAATCATCCTTGACGGCATCAAGGTCAACGATCCCAGGACCAACCTGCCGAAACTGCGTGCCCGCGTCGGCATGGTGTTCCAGCATTTTGAACTCTTCCCGCATTTGCGGATCATCGAGAACCTCTGCCTGGCGCAGGAAAAGGTCTTGGGACGCTCGCATGACGATGCGGTCGTCAAGGGCTCGAAGCTGCTCGACCGCGTCGGCCTCAAGGACCATGCGCGAAAATACCCGGCCGAATTGTCGGGCGGACAGCAGCAGCGCGTCGCAATCGCCCGCGCGCTGGCGATGGACCCGATCGCCATGCTGTTCGACGAGCCCACCTCGGCGCTCGATCCCGAGATGATCAGCGAGGTGCTTGACGTGATGGTCGACCTTGCGCGCGAGGGCATGACCATGATGGTGGTGACCCACGAGATGGGTTTTGCGAGCAAGGTCGCGCACCGGGTCATCTTCATGGACCAGGGCGAAATCGTCGAGGACGCGCGCAAGGAGGACTTCTTCGGCAAGCCCCGCAGCGACCGCGCGCAGAAGTTTTTGTCGAAGATCCTGTCGCATTAGGCCTTGCCGTCATTTCGGGTTCGCGCTGCGCAGGCCCGCAATGACGGCGCGAGGGTTTATCGGCAGGGGCCATTTGTCGTATATGCTGCTGCAGCTGCTTCGTCGCCCCCGAAAGGAGAATTCGTTTGGACCAGATCGCCTATGTCAATGGCTCGTTCGTGCCGCTCGCCGAGGCCAAGGTCTCGATTTTGGATCGCGGGTTCTTGTTTGCCGACGGCATCTACGAAGTCTCGGCCGTCCTCGACGGCAAGCTGGTCGACAACGCCTCGCATCTGGCGCGGCTGGAGCGCTCGGTCGGCGAGATCGCGCTTGCCCTGCCGGAATCGCTGGCGCGCATTGTGGAAATCCAGCACGAGCTGATCGCGCGCAACCAGCTCGTGCACGGCCTCGTCTATATGCAGGTCACGCGCGGCGCCGACAAGGGCCGCGACTTTGCCTTCCCGCAGGGCGCCAAGCCGACTCTTGTCATGTTCACGTCGGTCAAGGAGATCATCAACGCGCCGTCGGCCAAGACCGGCATCGGCGTCATCACCGTGCCCGACATCCGCTGGGCGCGGCGCGACATCAAGAGCGTGGCGCTGCTGGCGCAGGTGCTGGCCAAGCAGGCCGCGGCGGAAGCCGGCGCCGGCGAAGCCTGGATGATCGAGGACGGCAAGGTGACCGAAGGCGGATCGTCCTCGGCCTTCATCCTGACCCAGGACGACGTGCTGGTGACGCGGCAGAACTCGTCCGCGATTTTGCCGGGTTGCACGCGCAAGGCGGTGGTCGCGCTCGCCGAAGAGCGCCAGCTGCGCGTCGAGGAGCGGCCTTTCACGATTGACGAGGCGCTGGCGGCGAAGGAGGCCTTCATCACCAGCGCGTCCTCGTTCGTGCAGGCCGTGGTGAGCATCGACGGCAAGACCGTCGCAGGCGGCAAACCCGGACCGATTGCCGCGCGCCTGCGCGAGATCTATATCGATTTCGCCCGCGCCACCGCGGTATGACGGCGGTTACGGCTTCAGGATCAGCTTCTGCACCCGCCAGTTCAGCAATTCCGCCACGTAGATCACATTCTCCGACGGGCAGGCCATCGCGTGGATCCAGCCGAACTGTTTCAATTGCTTGCCGGACTGTCCGAGCACGCCGAGCACTTTGCCGTCGAGGCTGAGCTTGTAGATGCGCCCGGGCCATGCGTCCGAGCTATAAAGCACCTGGTGCGGCGGCGGGGTGATGCAGATCGACCACGGCGAGCCCGGCGCGAAGGTGCCTCGCGCGATCATCGCCTCGTCCGGAATCTTGCCGATGGCAGGCCTTGCATCCGGCGGCACCGGCACGTCGATGGTGAACTGGCGCAGGAATTTGCCGTCCCTGTCGAATACCTGAATGCGCCGGTTGCCGCGATCGGCGACGTAGACGTTGTCGCTGGCGTCGGTCGCGATCGAATGCGGGGTATTGAATTGACCGGGCTCCTTGCCGGGGTCACCCCATGACTTCAGCCAGTTGCCGTCCTTGTCCACCTTGGCGACGCGTGAGTTGATGTAGCCATCGCTGATGAAGGTGTCGCCGGCCTTGTCCCAAGCCACGTCGGTGACCTGGCGAAACCGGCCATCCTCGGCGGGCAGCGGCGGCTTCGGATGCTTCAGCGGGGCGGTGTCTTCGTCGGATGCCTCCTGCTTGCGGCCGAACACCATGACGACGCGGCCCTCGGGATCGAACTTGATCACCATGTCGGAGCCCTTGTCGGTTACCCAGATGTTGTCGGCGGGATCGACCTTGACGGTGTGGCCGAACGACCAGGCGTAGAGGTTCTTGCCGATCTCGCGGATGAACTGGCCCTTGGCGTCAAATTCCAGGAGCTGGGTCGCCGCCGCAGCATAGGCGGGGCCTGAGGTGTTGCCCCGCGACAGCACGAAAATGTGCCCCCTGGAATTGACCGAGACGCCCGATACCTCGCCGAAATACATATTGGTGGGCAGCCGAAGCGGGTTGGGCACCGAGTCGAAGGCGATCGAGGGCGCGGCCTGCTGCGCGAGGGCCGGTGGCCCGATCAACAACAACAAGACGGTCAGCCAGTGCCTCATGATATCCTCCCCGAAAGCGTTTATTGTTGGTTCGTTTCGATGCTAGTCCAGGGCAGGTCCCGCCGTCCATATTGGTGGGCGTCATATCCGCAATCGCTCGGCGCATGGCACGATGCGGGAAACAAAATCTGCTACTGTAACTTCACCACGCCCCGCGCCAGCGAAGCCCATGCCCTTTGAACGCCATACGAGAATATCGTCGCTGCTGGTTGCGCTTGCCGCGCTGTTGCTCGCCGCGTTCACGAGCGGCGAGGCAAAGGCCTTGTATCCGGAGCGGGCCGTCCGGATCATCGTCCCGTTTGCGCCGGGTGGCGGGACCGACGTGGTCGCGCGCACCCTTGCGCAGGAAATGGCGAAGGATCTAGGGGTTTCGGTCTTCGTCGAGAACAAGCCCGGGGCAGGGACCATCATCGGGACCCAGGCCGTCGCTGCCAGCGCGCCGGACGGCTATACGCTGTTGATGGGGACGTTCTCGCACGCGGTGAATTCAAGCCTCAGCGCGAACCTGCCCTATGATCCGCACAGGGATTTCGCAGCCGTTGCCCTGATCGCACGATCCTTCAATTTTGTCGTGGTCAATCCCAAATCCTCGTTTCAGACGATTGCGGACCTGATCGCCGCGGCGAAAGCCAATCCCGACAAATTGTCCTATGGGACGTTCGGCGTTGGCACCTCGGCCCATCTCGCGGGCGAGTTGTTCAAGGACATGGCCAAGGTCAACCTGACGGCGGTGCCCTACAAGGGCGCGGCGCCCGCCATCACCGACCTGATCGGCGGCCAGATCCAGGTGATGTTCACGACGGTCGCGAGCGCCGCTTCGCTGGTCGAAAGCGGCCAGCTGCGCGCGATCGCGGTGACGTCGGCGGAACGTTCGCCGGCATTTCCGACATTGCCGACGGTCTCCGAAGCTGGCGTTTCCGGCTACGCCGCCGAGAGTTGGTATGGCCTGTTCGCGCCGGCCGGGACCCCGGCCGGGGCCATCGACCGGCTCAACAAATCGGCAGCCTTGGCTGTCCAGTCCGAAGCTTTCAAGAGGCTGGGCGCGAACGAGGGTCTGGTCATGATCACGCGTCCCCCGGAGGAGCTCGACCGATATGTCCGCGGCGAGGAGGAGCGCTGGCGACGCGTGATCCGGGACGCCGGGATCAAGGTCGAATAGGATGACGTCCTGTTGCAGTGCGGTGGAGGTCGGCGGCCGGCCTGCATCAGGAATATTCGCGGACCATTGGGGTTGCACCGAAGATGTCTTTCAGGCACCTGGCGGGACGGCTTTCAGCTCCGCAATTATTCCGGTAACTAGTCACGCCAGCCGGCAATCCAGACCCATGGAGGATTACAATGTCCAGTACGCTCCAGCGCACGCTCGCGGCTGCGGGTTTCGCTTTGATCTGTTTCGCCGCGCCAGCCTCGGCACAGGAAACGGTCCGCATTCGCGGCACGATCGAAAAGGTCGACGGCAATGTTTATGTGGTCAAGAATCGCGACGGCGCTGAACTGAAGGTGACGGTTAGCGATCCTGGCCTGTACGTGGCGATCGTGAAATCGACGATGGCCGATATCAAGCCCGGCATGTTCGTCGGCGCGACCGGAATGACGCAGCCCGACGGCAGCCAGAAGGCGATCGAGGTACATATCTTCCCGGAATCGATGCGCGGCACTGGCGAGGGCCATTACGACTGGGATCTCAAGCCCAACACCAAAATGACCAATGCCAATGTCGAGCAGACGGTCGCGGGCGTCGAGGGACCCATCCTGTCGGTCAAATACAAGGATGGCGAGAAGAAGGTTTTGGTGACTCCGGAGACTGCGGTCGTCACCTACGTCATTGGCAACAAGGACGACCTCAAGCCCGGCACCAAGATTTTCGTCGGCGCCGGGAAGAAGCAGGCTGACGGCACGGTGCAAACCCCGCGCGTCACCTACGGCAAGGACGGGTTGACGCCCCCGATGTGACGCAGCGTCGATTTTAAGGGCACTACAATGAAAACAAACTTCAACCGGGAGAATACCATGCGTTCAGTTATTTCGATGACCTTGGCGGCTTGCGCCGTTGCGGCGATGGGTTCGCTGGCCCTGGCACAGGCGCCGGCGCCGGCCACGCCACCGGCGCCGCCGTCCGCGGGCGGAACGCCCGACAAGATGCCGTTCGATATTCCCTATGGCCAGTCGATCGGGCTCGAGCAGGCCAAGCAGGTGATGGCGGCCGCCGAAGCCGAGGCCAAGAAGCGGAACTGGAAGATGAACATCGCCGTCGTCGATACCAACGGCGAACCCGTCATGTTCGAGCGGATGGAGGGCGCGCAAATCGCCTCCGGCACGATTTCGATCAACAAGGCCCGCACCGCGGCGCGCTATCGCCGCGAGTCCCGCGCGTTCTTCAATGCCTTTGAAACCGGTCACGGATATGTCGCCACGCTCGATCCCACCGTGGTCGCAAGTCCCGGCGGATTTCCGCTTGTCGAAAACGGCAAGATCATCGGTGCGGTCGGTTGCAGCGGTGGCACCGGCGATCAGGACGCCGCCATCTGCAAGGTCGGCGCCGACATCGTGAAATAAGCAAGTGAGCGGCGCCGCCGGGCGCCGAGGCTCCTGACTCAGGAGGCTCAAGGGCGCCGCAGCGGGAAACCGCTGCGGCGCTTGCGTGCTCACGCAAACGCGGTCTCATCGCGCAGCGCTATTGCTCAATCCTGATATTGCCGGCCTTCGCGACCTCGCTCCACCGCGCGATATCCGATGCCAAAATCTGCGCGAATTCCGCCGACGAATTGCCCACCGGCAAGATGCCGAGCGGCTTAAGCCGCGCGACGACGTCCGGTAACCTGATGATCCGCATCAACTCGCCCTCGAGTTTTCTGACGATTGCAGGTGGCGTCTGCTTTGGCGCAAAGATGCCGCTCCACAACACCGCGTCGACATCGGCGCCGGCCTCCTTCATGGTGGGAATATCCGGAAGATCATCCGTGCGCTTCGGCGCCGCAACCGCGAGCGCGCGCGCCTGGCCGCCCTTTATTTGGCCCGACACCGAACCGGTGTCGGCGATCGTCGCAGTCACCTGGCCGGAAATCACGGCCATCACCGAATCGTTCGCGCCCTTGTAGGGGATCTCCTGCATCGGCGCGCCGGTCTTCTGCTTGAACAATTCGGTGACCAGCTGGAACGCCGCGGACGAGGAGGAGTAATTCGTCTTGTCCGGGTTGGCCTTGGCGAAAGCGACAAGCTCGGCGACCGACTTGATCGGTGAGGACGCGTTGACGATCAGAATCAGCGGAAACGAACCGAGTTCGGAGACCGGCACGAAATCCCGTATCGAATCGTAAGGCAACTTCGCATAGACCGCCGGGTTGATGGCCATGGCGCCGCTTGCGCCGACCAGCAGCGTGTAGCCATCCGGCGCCGATTTAGCGACATATTCGGTGGCGACGATCGCGCCGCCGCCCGGCTTGTTGTCGATGATGACGGGCTGGCCGAGGCTTTCGGACAATTTCTGTCCCACGATGCGCGCGATGATGTCGTTGCCGCCGCCCGGCGTGAAGCCGACGACGATGTGAATGGCCCGCGTCGGGTATTTCGACGGGTCTTCCCCGGCGCGCACGGACCCGATCGTGGCCGCGGTGAGAGCCATCAATCCGATATACCCGCCAGTCAGGGATCTGCGAAGAGTCCTCATGGCGTCCGATTTCCCTCGCGGTTGTTGGCGGGAATGTCTTACTTCAAAGTCGCGTGACGTGAACATGCAACACCGCCGCCTTGCCATCGTCCAGCGCCGCCAGGCAGCGGTCGATGGACGCTGCAAGCTCATCGGGCTCCGTAACGCATTCGCCATACGCGCCGAAAGCCTTTGCCACGGCCGAGAAATCCCGCCGTTCGCCCTGACGGCCCGAGGTCAGCCGCGACTGAAACTGATCGGTTTCGGCGGCAACCCCCTTGGGGTAAACACGTTGCACGGCCGACTTCACCGCTTGCCAGCCACCATTGTCCAGCACGACCGTCAGGATTGGAATCCGGTACTGTTGCGCCACGGCGTAGACGCTGTCGGGCGAGGAGAAATGAAATCCTCCGTCGCCGATCACCTGCACGATGCGGCGATCCGGCTGCGCGAGCTTTAGCCCCAGCGCCATTCCGCCCGAGAATCCCAGGCCGCCACCGGCGAGGCCGACATAGGACCGCGGCTTGGTGCGCGTGATGTGCTCCTGCAGGACGGGCGCATTGCGGATCGCCTCGTTCACGACGATGTCGTCCTGCGACAATTTTTCGTTCAGCGTTGCGAACAGGAAGGCCGGGTTGAGCCCGCCCGAAACCCCCTTGTTGGCGCTTCCGGCGGCGCGTCGCTTCGCGGCGCTCTCGCGCGCGCCCTCCCAGCCTGCCATCCGTTTCGCGATGCGCTGGCGCCAGGCCTTGTCGGCGCGCGCCTCCACCGCTTCCAGCACCTGGCGCAGCACGGTCGTGCAGTCGCCCTGAATTCTGATGTCGGTCGGAAATCCCCACATCGGAAAGTCCGACTTCAGGGGATCGACATCGATCTGGATCCATTTGATGGCGTCGGCTCGCCTGGCAAATTGCGGAATAAACGGCACATCCGAATCCAGGAGCAGGCCGAGATCGGCTTGTTCGAGCAGCGGCAGGGGATCGAAGCCGGCGAAGCATGGCAAATCTTGCGAAATATTGAGGTCGATCGAATTGAATTCCGCGACCCTGATGCCGCAGGTCTGCGCCAGCCGGTCCAGCACCGCGACAGCCTCCGGCTTGCGGCCGAGATAGGCCGTCAATGCGATCGGCTTTTCAGCCGCCATCAATGCTTCGGCGATCACCTGCGCCCGCGCCGGCTCGATACCGCTCGCCTGTACGCTGCCATAGCGCGCCGGCGGGTAGGCCGGCATGTCGGAATCGTCCCATTCTTCCGCAAGCGTTTCGCGTGGCAGCATCATGTAGACCGGGCCAGGCGGGTCACTCTGCGCGAATGCACTGGCGCGGGCCAGCGCCTCCTTCACCACGATGCCGGACGGCAATGAATATTCCCATTTGACGTATGGCCTGACGATGCTGGCGATGTCGAACGGGTCTTGCACGAAATGCACATAGGTATCACGCGATCCGCGCAGTTCGCCGTGCAACGAGTAAGGCGCGCGGCCGGCAAACAGCAGCACCGGCAGCCGGTAGCGAAACAGGTTCTGGATCGCCATGCAGGCATTCGCGGTGCCTGCGTCGACATGCACGAACACCGCCTGGCCTCGTCCCGTCGCCAGCGCATAGCCGGCCGCCATGTGTACTGCGACGATCTCGTGCGGGCACAAGATCATTTCGGGATGCTTGCGCCCTTCATTGTCCCATTGGGCCAACGCCTCGATGAGGGACACATGATCGGTGCCCAGATTGGCAAAAATATAATCGACGCCGAGATCGACCAGGCCTTCGAGGAAATAGTGCGCGGTAGAGTGACGGCTCATGCGCTGCTGTCCAGTGTCGTCTCCGCAACAAATCTGTTGCGCAAGGTGCCGATCCCGGTGATCTCGATTTCGACCACGTCGCCCGCCTTGATATCCGGCGAGGTGCCATCGGTGCCCATCCAGATCACGTCGCCCGGCCACAAGGTAAAATATTTCGTCATTTCGACGATGAATTCCCTGATACCGAAGATCATGTCGTTGGTGCGGAAGCGATTGGTCTCCCTGCCGTTCACCCTCACGATGGTTTCCATCCTGTCGAGATCGACCGAGGTTTCGATCCACGGTCCCATCGGTTTGAAGGTGTCGGTGTTCTTGGCGCGCCACAGTCCGCGGTCGGCCTTTTGCCAGGTGCGCTCGCTGACATCGTTGCCGATGGTGTAGCCGAATACGCAGGACATCGCATCGCGCTCGCTGAGGTATCTTGCTTTCTTGCCGATGACGACGACCAGCTCGCCCTCGTAGTGAATCTTTTCGCTGGCGGTCGCGGGAATGACGACCTCCTCGTCATGGGCGATCAGCGCGTTCTGCGCACGGTAGCCGATCTCGGGCCGGTCGGGAACGTTGGGCACCTCACCGCGCTTGTTGGCGGCCTCCTTGAGGTGCCTGAGGTAGTTCAGGCCGACGCAATAGAAGGTGCGGGGCACCAGCGGCAGCTCGATCCTCACATCGGTCAATGAATGCGTATGCGGCGTGCGTTGCCATTCGCCGAAGGGATCGCCGCTGACCGCGATCACCCGATCGCCTTCGACGATGCCCCAGCATGACTGACCATCTGCGGTAAATTTAAGCCAGCGCACGCATCACCTCTTCATCTGCCCTGGCCCGCGGCCGCGTTTTCCATAAGCCGGCACCATCATATTCACGAAGGGGAATTCGGATGCGCCGCATGCTCCGGGAAACCGCCGGGCCATGGCAACAACGCCTGGCCGGCGAGGTATCCAAGAAAAACCCGAGCCCCATCGGCGAACGTCGCCCCATCAGGCAATTCCAGGCTCGTGCACCACGCGTCCGGCATCGGCTGATGTACCTCGCGCAGCTCAAAAGCCGTGCCCCACCACCATGCCGGCGCCGGCGATCTCGCTTGCGCCGGGACCGCGCGCCACCGGACAAATTCGTGCACGGCGCGCTCGAATTGTACATTTGCCGCCTGATGCATCGGATCCTCCCGGCGGCAAATGATCAGGCCCTTGGCCTCCGCCGATTTTTCTTAATTTGCGGGATTAGAGCTTTCCGGACAGGGTCACTTCTCTTCCGCAGCGGTTGCGGTCGCCGGGCCTTCGCCCATGATCAGCAGAACGGCATCCTCGTCCTTGGCACCATCCCAATGCACTTGTTTGCCGAAATGCGTCACGAAACTACCGGTGGGCATCGGTGTGGTGTTGGCGGGATCGAACTTCGGCCCTGAGCCTACCCACCAGGTTCCCTGCAACACGACAATGTAACGGTCGTTGGGATGGAAGTGAGGCCGGCTGAAGTGATTGCCCTTGGTCCATTTGGTATAGACCATATAGAAGCCGGGCTTGGTTGGATCGCCGACAACGACGGCGTTTTGCCCCCCGCGGGCATCGACCGGACTCCACGGAATCTGGTCGGGCAGTTTGTAGGTCACCGCGGCGGGATTGAGTTCAGCCGCCGAGCCTATGCTCAACATGCCGGCCAGCGATATCGGTATCAAGAGATATCGCCAAAACCGGTTGGTGGCTTTCATGGTCTCCTCCATCGGATCTCGTCGGCCTAAAACGCGGCCGCGTCTCTCATCTTTTTCGTCCGCTTCATGCTAGCCGGTCCGGTTGCAACGGCGCAAGGGGCGGACTCGCATGCATCGCAAGCGGGATTTCGCGCCTTGAAATGGCGGCACCAAAAGGATGCGGACCCGGCCATCAAACCCGGTGCGGCATCGCCGGCCGGCAGCCTGATCCGATATTCCAGATGGGAGCACGGAACCGGAGGACAGCGTTCGCCTGTTGAAGAGTTTACGTGAGGTCGAAGGCTACGCCGGACGCCAGGGCTTTGACGAATCGCGCCCTCTGGTAATTGCCGTTCAAGGAGATGCGGGGGAGCCCGGTGGGCGTCTCCATGCTGGTCGATTTGAGCACGCCATGTCTCGTCGTAAGAGCCAGCGAAAAACCGGTTTCGGTCGCAGCCTTTATTTCGCGGTTGGTGACGGCATTGCGTCCACCATAGGGGTAAGCCAGTGTCTTGGGGGTGCTCCCGGTATACTCCCCTATGCGAATTGCAGACTGCTGAAGCTCTTGCTTGAGCCGACCTGCATCCACACGGGCGAGATTCGGGTGTGTCATCGTGTGCACCCCAAGTCGTGCCAGGGGGTCCGCCAGAAGATCATTGAGTTCGTCAGCGGTCATGGCTTCCCGGTCGACGATAGACACCGGATCGATGCCGGCGGCCGCCGCTGCAAGGTCAAGTCTTCGCAAGAGCCACGTCTTCATCCGCTTGCTGGAAGAACCCCACGATTCTCTTGAAAGCCACCAGCTTCTCCAAACGCGAGGAGGCCTTTACGATTTCCGTGCCCGATCCGAAGTCGAATTTGAACGACGCCGTCGCGCGGACGAACTCTTCGGCGGTCTCCCACCACATGGTACGGGTGCGTTCGACGAAGCCCGGCACGACGAAGACGGTGTAGGGAACGTCATGCTTGCGGAAGACAGGACCAGCGTAGTCCTTGTTGTCGCGATAGCCGTCGTCGAGCGTGAAGCACATGAATTTTTGGGTGCTTGGCGAATCCGCAAGCGCGTT
Source organism: uncultured Alphaproteobacteria bacterium (assembly GCA_963742085.1). Lineage (GTDB taxonomy): Bacteria > Pseudomonadota > Alphaproteobacteria > Rhizobiales > Xanthobacteraceae > Bradyrhizobium. The sequence goes on from CAVUKM010000020.1 coordinate 187,423, forward strand.
GGGCAGGTCCTCAAGGTGAACCGGTTGGAGCCCGCATTGACGGGCGGTGACGATCGCCTCCGCCAGAAAGTCGGGTGTAATCGACAGGTGTTTGTTCGGCTCAAAATCGTGGTCGCGAACAGGCCGAACGTGGTGGAGCGCGAAGATCACGCCGCGCCCGGCTGCGGATGGCAAGAACGCGCTGGCGCCCGACAAGTTAATGACCTCCAATCCGGCATGGACCACGAGGCGCTTGAGCGATCGTCTCGCTGCAAATTTGAGTTGATCGTACATCGTTCGGTGTTTTCTCGGGCACGTTCGCGCGTTTACCGCTCGCGGCAGTCGGTCTATCTATCGGACAAAGACAGTCAAAACGCTCTGGCGGTCTGTTTTCGATCGGCCATTTTTTCATAAGACCAAAAGTAGCAAATTCAAAGCGAGACATCCGTTGGTAAGGAAATTTGGATGATCGTCGTTAAGTTTTTGAGGCGCGGGCCGGTAGCCGCCTGGTGGCTCAGCAGCAAATTCAAGGTCGAAGAGGTAACCGTTTTCGTTCTCGTGATTTGGTTAAAGCCGTTCGACGAAGTTCACGGCCGGTGCTGGAAATACGAGCAGGCGCCGGGTCGTTAACTAAATCCCCAGTATTCGGTTGCTGCTGCCTGATATCCTTGTTTCTTAACGGGTAATTTACTTGAGCGAACCCGAAGAGGATTCTTGGTGTGGATCAAATCAATCGCGTCGAAAGGCGATGGATTCCGCGATACCTGACGGTTGGTCCCTTGTCGCTACCTTATGTGACGCGGGACAGGGCAATAGCAACCATTCGTCACTCGTTCGTTGACCAGAAACAGATTTGCGTTGCCTTTTGCAACAGCAACACGATGCTCCACGCCTTTCGCTCCGCGGCCTACGCGCAAACGTTGTCAAGATTCCTGCTTCTCAATGATGGCCTGGGTGTCGATCTGTGCTCGTGGCTCTTCAAGGCCAGGCCGTTCCGGCACAATCTCAATGGAACCGATTTCGTTCCTGAATTGCTGGCCGCTTCCGGGGCCGGTCGTTCGGTATATTTGCTCGGGACCACGAAGGAAGCAGTTGCCGAATCCGGCAGGAAACTCGCGGCGCGATTTCCCAATTGCCGGATCGTTGGATCTCATCACGGGTATTTCGAGTCGGGCGATATCGATTTCATCATCTCGGATATCAACGCCGTTTCGCCCGACATTCTCCTGGTCGGTCTCGGCAACCCATTGCAAGAACAGTTCATCGAGAAATATGCGGAGCGAATCGAGGCGCGCGTATTGATCGGTGTCGGTGCGTTTCTCGATTTTGCGGCAGGAAGGGTGCCTCGTGCACCCAAACTGGTTCGAAGTCTGCGCCTTGAGTGGTTGTTTCGGCTTTCAAAAGAGCCGCTCCGGCTCGGTCGCCGCTACACACTGGATGCAATTGCTTTCCTTGTTCTGGTGCTGAAGTACAGGCTTCTTGCCGGCGGGCATGGGCCGACACGGCCGGATCTGCGGATGCGCTTGAGGCCGGAGCCGCATCAAAGCAACGCGGCGTAGACCGAACGATAGCGCGCAGCGACCGTCGACCACGCATAGCTGGAAAGATCCGATTTGACGATTGCGCCTCGGTTTTGCCAGGCGGCTTCGATCTCGTCGGCGACGGCCGAGGGGTTGGCGAAGTCGGCGAGCCGGATGGCGGAATGACGGGCGGCCAGCGTCTCGAACGAGGCGTTCGGATGCACGATCGGCATCAAGCCCGCGCTGAGGGCTTCGATCAGTGCGATGCCAAACCCCTCGAACTCGGAAGCGGACAAGAAGAAGCTTGCTCGCCCAAGGATCCCTGCGATATCGCGATCCGGCAGCCCCACATGGATCGTGACGTTTTGCGCGACGCCAGCTGAAACGCAGGCGGATTCAAGGTCGGCCGTCCTCCAGTCTGACGACGAACCAACGATATGGAGATGCCAAGCGGTATCGCGGCGGACCAGCTCCGCAAACGCCGCAATGAGGCGATCGAGACGTTTGTTTTTGGAGAAACGGCCGATCGTAACAATTGATTTAAGGGGCGCCGGGCTGGCCATGTTGCCAAACTTCGCGAGGTCGACGCCATTTTCAATTGTCGTCACGCGCGTGCCGGCGATTTCCGCGAAACGCCGCGAATCGCTGTCGCTGCAGCCGACGAGCGCGCCGTAGGCCAGGGCGGCGAGACGGGTCGGTCCCTGAAACCAGATTGACTTCAGTCGAGCGTTCTTTGGGGTGTGAAAGAAGCCGCCATGCAGCGTTGCGACGAGGGGCTTTCGATGCAAAAAACGGGTCAGCGCAAGCGCATCGAAAAAGGAATCGATCGCGTGTACGTGAACGATTTGAGCGTCGCCCAGTTCGCTCAGCAAGGCCGGCACGATTGGATAGCGGCTGGAGCCGTGGAATGGCAATCGACGGATGGATATGCCGTCCAGCTCGTCGTGCGCCGGCAGGCGCTGTTCGGGCCGTGAGAACAGGCGATCGCAGGTGATTACTCTTACGACGCATCCGTTCCGAACCTGCTCGCGGCCAAGATTGGCCACGAAATCCTCCAGACCGCCAATACCGGGATGAAACTGCCGAACCACATGCACTATCTTCAAATCGTCTGAAGATTGAACTTCGCCAGGCGGAATTCGAGAAGCGAGCACGCTCATGGGGAACTTCCGCACGACGGGGCGGCGGTGGCCGCCTTTGCATGCTGCAGCAGTGATGCCAGGACGGGCGATTGATTATCCCCGAGCTGAACGTGGAAGGGATAGTCCGAAGGCCAGCGGTCGCCGGCCGCCCAGACGGTCCAGCCTATCCAGTCCGCTCCGTTTTCGTTTACGTGCCGCAGAATTGTCGACAGCGCGGCAACGCATTCGGGTCGGTCGGACGCCCCTATTTCCCCGAGGAATGCTTGCTTGCGGTTGGTGGCGAGCCATCGGCTCATGTTTTCGATTGCCCTGAGGGCTGAATCCGCATTTTCGCAACCTGGCGCACGGCCGGAAAAATCCGAGTCGAGATACTGGTGAACCTCATACGCGAAATTGCTGTTGGGGTCGCGCACGCCAAGCATGGTTCGCCCATTGTTGCCGACCGGGAGATCCTCGGTCCAGCTATGTGCCCCGCTATAGGCGGTACCCGATACCAGGATTAGCTGGCGTGCCCCGGCTGATCTGATCGCCGCGATGGCGGCGTTTGCAGCTTCGAGCCACGCCTGTGCCGGCAGGTCATAAGGCTCGTTCATGAGGCCGAAAGCGACGGAGTTCTCCCCCTTAAGATGGCTCGCGAGCCGCCTCCACAGATCCGAAAAGGCCCGGACCGGAACTGCATCCGAACCAAGGCGAGCCTTGTTGTAGTAGCCAAAATTGTGCAGATCGAGGACGGTATGGAGACCGGCGCCGCGAATCGACGCCAGGGTGGAATCCATTCTGCTCAATTCGGCCTGATCCAGCGGCTTGTTCAATTGCGGTTGAAGCCTCTCCCAGCGCACGGGTAAACGAATGGCGGTAAACCCGAGGCGTCCAGCGGATTTGATGGTGTTTTCCGCCGGATATGAATAGTCATAAGCATACATGCCCGGCAATTCACCGAATTCGGCGCCCGCAACATTGACGCCGCGCAGACAAGTCTGGGCCGTCATGGCAAGCGCCGCCTGCGTCCACATCTGCGCGCTCGTCCAGGCCGACAGCACCAACATGCCAGTGCGCAGAATGCTCAACTTACCCTCCAGCCTGGTCTTGCGGGACGGCAATACTCGGGAATCGTGACGACCGGGCCCGCTCTTGCTGGATTGCCGGCCTCATTCGGCCAGCTCGGACGTAATCGCCGGATACAGGCGCGGATTCTCGCGATGCTTGCGGGCCATCAGCGGTCTGAAGAAGGCCGTGGCCATGTTGTCGATGCCCCAATGCTCAATGACCCAGAACGTGGCGGCAAGGTTGGTGCAGACACTCAGCGCAACACTGGCGATCGCAATTCCAGTCAGTCCAAAAAGCGAGGCAAGCCAATACAGCAGTCCGAGATAAAGGATGAAAATGGCCGAACGCGCCGCAAGAAAATAACGCTCGCCCCCGCCGATCATGAGCAGCCACGAGCCGGGCCCGAAAAATGCCTGCGACACCGATACGCCGCACAGAATAAGCAGGACCGTGAAGTGTGACGCAAACTCCGGGTTAAAAAGCCCAAGCGCGAACCGGCCCCCGACAGCGATCATTAGCGCGCCGGCCAGCGAAAACGCAAAGCTCGCACAAGACAGCCGGCCAATGAGCTTTTGTGCGCCGTCCCTGTCCCCGGCCTGGAACCGGTTGGCGATCAGGGGAATGCCGACGGTGTCGATCGCCGTGATCGGCAGCGTAAGGAGCATCGCAATCCTGAGGGCCACGAAATAGAACGCCGCCTTGTCGAGTCCGAGCGCCGCTCCTATCACGATTGTCTCCAGATAGGACGTGCTCGCGTTCAGAACGTTGTTGGCTGTGAAGTACAGGCTCTCCTCGCGAAACAGCGGCCGGGCTGTCTTGCCTGCCGGCAGGAGCCAATACCTGCCTTCGGTCCGCACGAAGCTGACCATTTGATACGCGGTGACCACGGCGAGCAGAGCTGTAATGAGAAGCATCGCCTCGACACCGCTCGAGGATAAACCAAAATACGCAGCAACGATCATTGCTGCGGCGGAGGCCCCGCGCCACACGATCTCGCGCGGAGCGAGCGAAAGCGCGATGCGGCCATGGATCCGGAAGTAGTTTTGCAGGTATTCGCTCAGCGCAAAGATGGCAGCAAACAGGAAAGCGATCGGCAGGGCGTTATAAGGCGACACCAACAGGTCGTCGAAAGCCCAAAGAACAACGGCGGCGACGAGCAAAACAGAGATTCCCAAAAGCATCCAGTTCCGGTTTACCCGTATGAGCGCGTGATTGGCTGAATTGCTTCCGGACTGCGTCCGGCGGTAATGCTTCACAATGAGGATCTGCTGTCCGAACACCGCGATTAACCCGAGTGCGCTGCCGACCGAAAACAGGAAGACGTAGAGCCCGTACTCCAATGCGGGCAGCAGCCGACTGGCGACATACAGCACCAGGAAGCTAAGCAGCGTGCTGCCGAAACGCGCCGCAAATGCCAGAGCGAAGCGAGCCAGTTTCTCCTTTCGGTCGGGTGCAAGCAGGCGGGCTATCATCAGTGGGCATCCTGCAGCGATGACCGCTTCGGTCCGGTGGATAGCAACCCCGCAAATACGGCGTTGTAGGCCGAGCCGATCTTTTCAGGAATATACCGATGGGCCGCCTGCAAGGCGCCTTCGGACAATTGTGCCACTTGCGCCGGCGCCGCGATGATGCCCTGCAGCAGGTTCGCCAGCGCGCGTGCGTCGCCGACCGGAAACAGAAGTCCGCTTTTTCCCGGCTCGATTGTTTCGGGAATTCCTCCGGATGTTGAGCCGATCACCGGCACGGCAGAACCGAATGCCTCGATGATAACGCGACCGAACGCCTCCTGAAGAACCGAGGGCGTGACCAGGACGTCGATTTCGTTCAGAAATTCGTCGGGCCGAACCCAGCCCACAAATCGGGTTGCGGGCGGGAATTTCGCGGGAAGCCCCTTTGCATAGGATCCGTTCGCGGTCCCCGCGATAAAGAACTCGGCCTGGTTGGTCGGGCCGACGAGTTGCAAAGCCTCTGCCAGGGTGTCGAGACCCTTTACGGCATCGAGAACGCCAAGATAGCCGATGCGGATGGGCCGGCCTTCGACCGGGCCACGCGGCGACGGCGCAATCTTGCCTGGTAGCAGGCCGGGGATCACGTGGCGCGAAGCGTGCGGAAAATAGCCCTGCGAGATGTGCTTGTTGACGATGAATTGGGTTTCGCCGACGACGGCATTGACGAAGCGTGATGAGAGCTTCTTGCCAATAGAGGCGCCCCGGCACGACGTGCAGACGTTGCCGCAATTCCCCGAGGTTCGGTGCATGCTGCCCTTCCAGCACAACAGGAACGCGCTGCGGAGGATATGCGCCACCGGCACTCCGCAAGACCGTGCGGCGACCCAGGTTGCAACATTTATGTTTTCGATGCTGTCGGTGAGGACGATATCCGGACGGAAGCGCCGAATATGGCGCCGCATGACCACGAATGCGCGTGGGTTGAAATTCTCCAGCGCATGCCACAGCAATTTCTTCCACCACGGCCGGGGAAGGCGGTAGTTCCAGTCAACGTTCAGCGTGGAGATGCGCTGAACGTGTATCCCCTCATAGACCTCGCGCTCCTCGCGGTCCGCCACGTTTACCACCTCCAGGTCGTGCCCGGACTGCTGGAGAAGCTTGGCGATCATGAGCGCGGAGATGGGGCCGCCGCCATCGATGAACGGTGGAAAGGCGGCGCAGGCCATCAGAATACGCATTAGGCACGTCCGTCCGTCGGGATGATCAATTCGCCTCTGCGTCGCGAGACGAATATTTATTGTTCGGCAGCGGGACTTACGCTGCACTTACATTTCAATTTTAATCTCAATGAAACAGAGAGTCATGGGACTGTCCTTCCTATCGTTAATACCGGGCCTGAAGCCGGCTCTGCAGTCCGGGCAATGGCGCGCGATCGCTGCAGCAGAAGCAGATGTTTTATCCATTCCTTAATCATGATCTGAAAATGTCTCGGAAGGTATTGTTTCGCCAACGATCTCGTAACCCCAGCCCTGCGCAAAAGTACCGTTAACGATCTCTTTACGAAGCGAGTAGACCGTGACCTGGGACAAGAGCATCGGGACGCAGAACCTGGGTCCATTTCTCGATCTTGTCGCGCTGGTGCGCCGACGCATCCGGTTGATCGCAGGCACGGTCATCTCGACACTTTGCGTGGTCGTCGCCTACCTGGTCTTCCTCACGCCGGCCTACCAGGCGACGGTGGAGATATTCGTCGATCCGCAGGCGCTCCAGATCGCCGGACGGGGAATCACGCGTACCGACACGTCGGCCTCCATCGACCTCGCGGGCATCGACAGTCAACCGCAGATCTTTACTTCAACGAGACTCCTGGAAAAGGTCATCTCGGATTTGCACCTCGATGAAGATCCCGTTTTGACCCGTGGCAGTACAAATCCGTCCACGACCCTCGTCACGGTTCTCGGAGCCCTGCGCCAGCGGATGGTGGTGCGGCGGGTCGATTCGTCTCTTGTGTTTCAGATAACCGTGACGCATCCCATCGCGAAGGAGGCGGCCCGCATTGCCAACGCGGTCGCATCCACCTATTTCGCTCTCGATTCGTCGGACCGGACGAAGGCCGTTCGTCGGGCGAGTTCCACTCTGCTCGATCAGTCCGCTCTGCTGCGCGACGATCTCGTCAAGGCGGAAGCGGCAGTCGAGCGTTTCAAGGCGCAGGCGGGGCTCATCAGTACCGGCGAAGCCGGGCTGATCGTATCGCAACAGCTTCGAGATCTTTATACGCAAATCAGTGTTTATGAGGCCAATCTGGCTCGGCTGGCGGCCCGGCGCAAGGAACTGGGGAAGCTGAGCGCGGCGCAGGTCGCCGGCGAGCCGGTCGGACAGAACGGCGCGACTCCCGAGGCCATCGAGTCGCCGGTGATTGCGGCATTGCGAGCCCAATATGCGGGAATATCGCAGAACGAGGCGCAGCTCGAGCGTATGCTGGGCGACCGCCACCCCGACCTGGCCAATGCGCGAGAGCAGCGCCGAGCCGTGTTGCAGGAAATTCAGAACGAACTTTCCCGTATCGCCCGTTCGGCGGATGAAGAGTACCGGCGGGCGCAGGGAAGCCTTGACGGCCTGCGAAAGCGAGCCGAGACGCTGGTCCAGTCGCAGATCGCCAGCAACGAGGCCGAGATAAAGCTTCGCCAACTGGAAAGTGAGGCGAGCGCGATCCGGGCGGTTTACGATTCTTCGCTGGGCCGCGTAAAGGAGCTGCAGCAGCAGCAGCAATTCGAAACCAACAACTCGCGCGTGATCTCGGATGCGCTTGAGCCAGTCAGGCCGTTTGGAGCGCCGAAGGCCCTGGTTTTGCTGGCCGGCACGTTGTTTGGCGCGATGCTGGGAATTGGCCTGGCGTACCTGCTCGAACTCTATTTCGGCATCCTTCCCAGCGCTACCGCGGTGGCGGCTGCGTCCCGGGTGCCGGTGCTGGCCGAGATTTCAAAGATCCGGCCCAACGGGGCGGCCAATGACAACGCCGAGCTGAACGGAATCGGACAATCGTTGCGGGCGCATTTCAGAGAAAGGCAAACGACGGTCGTTTTGATCACAGGTCCAGGCGCGGCCGAGAACGCGCTTGTCGCCGACCAACTGGCTCGCGTCCTCGCCGAATCCGGAGAGGGAGTGTTGCGGTGCACCGGCGGCCTTGGCGAGAGAGCCGTCACTTCAAGCCGGATTGGCCCGCCCAATTTTCGTATCAGGAACGGCCTGATTGTGAACGACTCCTCAAAATTCGTCATCGTGGATATCGGCGCGGGTGCCAGCCACGAAATAGCCGGACATGCCGATGCGGCATTTGTTGTAGTTGAACCGGGCCGTATCACGAGGGACGAATTGAAAACCTTGTCCGGCCTGCTTGAGGGCTGTCAGAAGATACGCAGCGAAGGTTGGCTGGGTTTCGTTTGCCTTCGCCCGGCCGAATGGACAGCCTCGCGAATTGGCACACCGCGAACAGGGAGCGGCCGGCCCGCGTTGGCCCGGGCGCGCGCATGATCGCGATGGCGGCGATCAACCCAAGTCCCGCACCAATTCGGGATCGCTTGCACGATCGGGCGTCAATCGCTCTCGCCTTTGCCGCGCTGACGTTCAATGCCATCCTCTGCTTCATCAACACGGCGCTGTTTCCGGTGAACGAGCTGCTGGTGATCGGGGCAGAGCTCCTCATCGTGACCACGGCACTCCTGCTCGCGGTCGATCGTCGCATCGAGCCCTACCTCATCCTGGCGCTCTTTTTCTCTTACGCGCTTCTGATCATGGCCATGCGTCCCATGTTCGACGCGAAAGCCGTGCGCGATTTTCTGATTCCAATCGCGTTCTATCTGCTTGGATTGCGGCGTCCGTCCCTCGTCGTGGCCGACCGGCTGGCGCTGATGTCGGGCCTCGTTGTGGTTGCCTTCGGCCTGTTTGAGTATCTCGACGTCGATACGTTCGGAAAGTATTTCAACGTCATCCGCTACTACGTTGCGCGCGGCACGGTGGCGCAAAATCAGGTTTCCGACCAAACCGGAACTCTGTTTGCAAGCGGAATGCGGCCGGACGCACGCAGCCTGCTGCCCTTCCTCGGCGCTCATCGCGTTTCGTCGGTGTTCCTCGAGCCTGTTTCGGCGGGGAATTTCGGTGCCATCCTGTACTTCTGGGCGTTGTGCCGCCCGGATATGCGCGCCCGCCTGGTTGTCTTCTTATGTGCCGCGGTCACGATCGTGCTGGCCGACGCGCGCTTCGGCGCCTACACGTGCGTCGCCACGACCGCGACTGCCCTGGTGTTCTACCGGCTGCCGCGCCCCGCGTGGTTCGTCCTGCCGTTCATCATCATGATCGCGCTTGCATTCTATGGATTCGAAAGCACGCAGGTAAACTGGGAGAACAACCTTCCGGGCCGCCTGCTCTGGACCGCGCGGCTTCTTACTTCGCTTTCACTTGATGCGGTGATGGGTGTTTCGCCGAACAAGCCGTTTCTCTCGGATTCCGGATATGCCTACTCGCTAAACGAGATCGGACTCATCGGCTTCGTCTTTTTCTGGGGGATTTTAATTTTCGGCGGGCCGCGCGATCCGATCGCCTGGCGATTGCGGGCTTGCGCCGCAACGTATCTCAGCCTGCTCCTGATTATCAGCGATTCGCCCTACTCAATCAAAACCGCCGCGCTGCTGTGGTTCATGCTCGGATCCAGCGACGGGGAGTCGATGGCGCTGGCAACCACCGGCAAATCCGCGTCCCGCAACTTGGGCGCGGCTCCGATTGCGGGCGCTGAAGGCCCGGTGTTTACATAGCTTTCAGTGGCCACGGCGGTACGAAGCCCGGAACGGGTTCGTCGCCGCAACCGCAGGATCGGCCGCTCTATCAGATACCAGGATAGCACCGCGAAGCTCATTACCAGGATGATGCTGGCAAGGAAGAAGCCGGGTGTGTTCCATGCGCCGGGAAAGAAGTGAAGCAGGCTTTGCTGGAGCGGATATCCGTAAAGATAGACCCCGTAGGAGAAGTCCCCGGCGGTCAGCAGGCCGATCGGGATGATCCAAAGCGTTTTTCCGCGTAAATTGAAGCGCGGGGATATGCCGATCCATGTCACGACGTAGGTAAAAAGTGGTGCCGTAAACAATACTCCAATCGGATTCAGCATTGTTTCGCGATCGACCAGGCAGGTCGAGCACAAATAGATGGCGGCGGCCGCCGCTGCGATTCCGCCGTGGCAGGGGATGCGGTCGCGGTAACGGTAGAACAAGACCCCGGTGAGAAAGACCGGGACGAGCCGGGCCGCGCCGCGCGTCACGAATATCTGGTTCATCGCAGCCAAACCGGGAAAATGCAGATCGTAAGCTGTAGCGAGATACACGGCTATGGCCACACCGAACAGCGCGGCGACGCCGGCCAGCAACAGGGCGCGGCGCTGGAAAACGCCGAGCCAAACGCTCGCGGCCAGTACAACATAGACGCTTATCTCGTGCGGGACCGTCCACAGCGACCCGTTCACGTAATGGGTGGCGGGGTTGTCCTTGAACACACCTGGAAGGTCGTAGTGGATCCATCCCGAGACATTCAGGAAGTAGCGGAAGAACGCGGGATCGCGGAAATATTCGCTGATCGGCAGGGTAGTGACCGCCGGGCCCAGCAGGAGGCCGCATAGCGTTATCTCGACCAAGAGGGCGGGCACGATGCGCAGCGCACGATTGGCAAGGAAATCGCGCAGCGGCAAATGCTCCGCGCTGCCTGCGACGAGAAAGCCGCTGAGGGCGAAGAAGAGCGGTACCAGCGCGATCGAGAGTCCCCAGGTCGGAACCGGAAAGGGCTCCAATAGCGGCATTAGATCCGGATCGGAAGATCCGGGTCGCCAGAGCGCATTGGCGTGAATGAATAGAACGGACGCGGCGAGAGCGAGCCGAAGTGCGTCGAAGCCCGGCCCTATGCCGTCCTGCGCCCGTAATGCCTCGTCCATCCGTTGCATGTGTACTCGCTAACCTTAACGTATCCGAATGTCTCGATCGAACATACGCAAGCGGGATCGTCCCGACACTCCCAATTCGAATTTACGATTAACCGCAGGCGAGGTGAGCGACGTGATGTCATCAAAGGCGCGCTGCGCGCGCTAAATCGCCCGCACCACGCCCGGTTTGCCCGGCGAGCATTCCAGCGCGTCGCGATCCCATTTGGCTGCATCGGCGGCGGCCTCATAGGTGCTTTGCAGAAATTCGAGCAACGCCTGGTCCGGCTGGGCCGCCGTGCGGACAGCATCATAGGGCAGGATGAATTCGCCCACGGTCTCACTGAAGAAAGCCGCGTCAGGCCTTACCCGCGTGGACCGGAAGCCGGCCGGTTCGGGATAGGCGTAGGAATAGAACGCGGGATAATCGATTGCGCCGGAGCCCGGCCAGAAGCCGGCGCTGCTCACCTCGTGCGAATAGGCCTCGCACGCGACAGCGTCGGACAGATGGGGCACGCCGCCGGGATGGCGCGGCGCACGGCGGCCGGAGAAACGGGTGACGGCGAGATCGAAGCTGCCCCAGAAGAAGTGTACCGGGCTTGCCTTGCCGAGGAATCCGGTGCGGAATTGTTTGAACACGCGGTCGGCATTGACAAGAATTTGCAGAAAGCGCCCCACTGCGTCCGGGTCGTAAGTGGAATGCTGGTCATCGTCCGAAAACCGGATCGGATCAGGCACCTCGTTCGGCATGTCGTCGATTGCGATGTGGATGCCGAGTTCGGCGAGCGCGGTCATCGCGGCCGTATGGAAACTCGCGACGGAGTATCCGGCCAGGGCCAATCGCCGCGTTGCGCCGCTACTGGTCGAGATCCGCAAATGATGATTGATGAAATCGAAGTCGATCTGGAATGTGCCCGTGCCATCGGGGATCGGCGAGGTCGTCAGGCCCCAGCTGGTGACGTAAAGCGCGACGTGCCATGAATGGTTCAGCCAGGGTGAGCGCGCCAGGCAAATCTTGCCGACGATCTGGGTCCACAGATGCAGCGTCGCGTAGGTCTCGCGCCATGCCGCGGTCGGCAATTCCGGCCAGTGGTCTGGCAGTGTGTTGCTCATGCATCACCCTTACAGGCGGTCATTGGCGCCCACGGCACGACAAAGCCGGACGTGACCTCGCTCGGCGCCGACAGTGTACTCGAATCCGCGATGATTGGCGGCGGCGCGGGTAGGTGTCCCCAACTTCGCGAACGTCGTCTGGTTCCTCAGGAATTGCCTGGCCGAACGTCAGCGCATCACGAATTCGTGCACTCCGCGCAGCGGCGCCGTCCCCGCGACACGCGGAACAGGCTTCGGCACCACCAGCGTCGCGCAACCGCCTGCACCGGGTTACGTGCCAGCTGGTAAATAAAGAGCATTTCGATCATCGGCAAAATCCATCGTCCGATCTGCCAACCGGCCGACCCCATTTTGAGGGTGGGGCGGCATTCGAAGAGAACGCCGCCCGCGTCGCCTCAGCCATGCGGTTCAGCCATGTAGTTCAGCCATGTAGTCTCTTGGCGGTCTCGGCGATCACGCGACCCTGATAGCGGGCGCCCGCAAGTTCGTTTTCGGACGGCTGGCGGCTGCCGTCGCCGCCGGTGATCGTGGTCGCGCCGTACGGCGCGCCGCCGGTGACTTCATCGAGTTTCATCTGGCCGGCGAAGCCGTAGTTCAAGCCGACGATGGTCATGCCGAAATGCAGAAGGTTGCCGATGATGGAGAACAGCGTGGTTTCCTGGCCGCCGTGCTGGGTCGCGGTTGACGTGAACGCGCCGCCGACCTTGCCGTGCAGCGCGCCCTTGGCCCAGAGGCCGCCGGCTTGATCGAGGAAATTCGCCATCTGCGATGCCATGCGGCCGAAACGGGTACCGGTGCCGACGATGATGGCGTCGTAATTGACCAGGTCCTCGATCTTCGCCACCGGGGCCGCCTGATCGATCTTGTAGTGCGATGCCTTCGCGACTTCGAGCGGCACCAGTTCGGGCACGCGCTTGATGTCGACCGACGCGCCGGCTTCGCGCGCGCCTTGCGCGATGGCGTTCGCCATGGTCTCGATGTGACCGTAGGCGGAATAATAGAGAACGAGAACTTTGGTCATGATGGTCTCCAGCGGGGTTTGAATTGAGGCGGGCGTCGTTGCCGGCTCGCACCGGCAATTCGACTTCTTGGGATTGTTGCGCGAGCGGGATGCGTGCGCGGGTGTCCGGCGCGAAGACGCGCTTCGAGCCCTTGGCTGCGCACGAGTGTCGTTGGCTAGCGATGAAGGCTTTAGCGGAGGCGCTTCATGCCGCGTCGACCAGCACCAGTTCGGAATCTTCCAGCGCCGTGATCTTGAGCTGCGCCTCGCCGCGGATGGCGACGCCGTCGCGGGCGTTGACGCGAACGCCGTTGATCTCGACGCTCCCGGCCGCCGGAACCAGATAGAGATTGCGCGTTCTGCCAGCTGCGTATTGCGCGCTCTCGCCGGCCTTCAGCGTGGTGGCGAGCACCCGCGCGTCGGCACGGATCGGCAGCGCCTCCTTGTCATCGGCAAATCCGCTGGCGATGGTGACGAAATTGCCCGAGCGGTCCGCTTTCGGGAACGGCTTCGCACCCCAGGTTGGCTGGCCGCCTTCGGTTGTCGGCTCTATCCAGATCTGGAAGATTTTTGTCGGCTTCGGTTCAAGATTGTATTCGGAGTGACGGATACCGGAGCCGGCGCTCATCACCTGAACGTCGCCCGCTTCGGTGCGGCCCTTGTTGCCGAGACTGTCCTGATGGGTAATCGCGCCCTCGCGGACATAGGTGATGATTTCCATGTTGGCGTGAGGGTGGGCGGGAAAGCCGGTGTTCGGCGCGATCTCGTCGTCGTTCCAGACCCGCAAGGCGCCATGGCCCATATTGCTCGGGTCGTAGTGACTGCCGAACGAGAAGTGATGTTTTGCTTTCAGCCAGCCGTGATCGGCGGCGCCGAGCTTGTTGAAGGGTCTGAGTTCAATCATGGGATGCTGCCTCAAGTTTTGCTGACCGACTGGATAAGCATTTCCAGATCGTGCATAAATAGAAACAATTGAAATGCATTGTTTCTATTTTTGACCTTGTGGGACGACCCCGATGGCAAAGCTTCCCGATTTCGAAGGCCTCGCGATCTTCGCAAAAGTCGTTGAATTACGGTCATTTGCGGCGGCCGCCAGCGAACTGGCGCTGTCCAAGGCGACCGTTTCCAAGGCGGTCGGCCGGCTGGAGGAGCGTCTCGGGGCGCGGCTGTTCAACCGCACGTCACGGCGGCTGGCCTTGACCGATGCCGGACAGAAACTGGCGGGACGCGCCGAACGCCTGCTGGCCGATGGCGAGGCCGCCGAGAACGAGGCGCTGGCGCAATCGGTGGCGCCGCGCGGCCTGGTCCGCCTCGCCGTGCCGATGACGTTCGGGGTAAGAGCGGTGGCGCCGATCCTGCCGGAATTTTTTGGAAAGTATCCCGATGTCGCGATCGATCTCCACCTCTCGGATGCCATGGTGGACCTGATCGGCGAGGGCTTCGATATCGGCTTGCGGATCGCGAGCCTGCCGGATTCGTCGCTGATCGCGCGGCGGCTGTGCGCGATGCCGCGTTACACGGTGGCGTCGGCGACCTATCTCAAGCGCCATGGCCGGCCCACGCACCCGATGCACCTCGCCGAGCATCGATGTCTCGGTTACGCCTATCTGCCGACCCCCGATGTCTGGCACTACACCAACGCGCAAGGCGAACAAGTCAGCGTGCGGCCGGGCGGGCCGCTGCGCGTCAACAATGGCGAGGCACTATTGCCGGCGGTCATCGCAGGGCTCGGCATCGCGGATATGCCGGAATTCATCGTCGGCGACGCCATCGCGTCGGGCGAAGTCGAAGTGATCCTGAAGGACTGGAAGCAGACCGAAGGCGCGGTTCATCTGGTGACACCGCCGGGCGGCCCGCGCCCGGCGCGCGTCGAGGTTCTGGCAGACTTTCTGGCCAGGCATTTTGCCAAGGCGAAGCGGATGAAATCGCCCCGGCGCGTGTGAAGGGCGGCCGCGGCGCCGGGCGTCTTTGCCCATCCCCCGGTTCAGGCTATAGGCTCGGGCCAAGAGCCATAACAAAATCCCCGGGGGAAAGCCGCCAATGAATCGACGTCAACTTCTCAAGGCCACTGCCGCACTCCCGCTGTTGCAGGCCGCGCGCCCGACGCCCGCGGTTGCGCAAGCCGCGTGGCCGACCCACACGATCACCATGATCGTGCCGTTTCCGGCCGGCGGTCAGGCCGATCTCGCCGCGCGGCCGGTGGCGTTGGCGCTGGAGAAGATTCTGGGCAAGCCAGTCATTGTTGACAACCGCGCCGGCGGCGCCGGCGGTGCGGTCGGCAATGCGGCGGCGGCGCGTGCCGAGCCGGACGGGTACACCTTGCTGATGACACTGTCGTCGTTGGCGGTGCTGCCGGAGGCCGACCGCCTGTTCGACCGTCCGCCGGTTTATGAAGTCTCCCAATTCGCGCCGGTGGCGCGCGTGCTCGCCGATCCCACGCTGTTCGCGGTGCCGGCGTCGGCGCCATGGAAGACGCTGGCCGATTTCGTCGACGATGCCAAAAAGCGCCCCGGCGAAATTCCCTACGGTTCGTCCGGCCCCTACGGCACGCTGCATGTGGCCATGGAAATGTTTGCCGCCTCCGCCGGCATCAAATTGCTTCACATTCCGTTTCGCGGCGCAGGACCCGCGCTCAACGCGATCCTGACCGGAACGGTGCAGGCATTGGCGTCGGCGCCGGGCACGCTGAGGCAGCAGGTCGATGACGGAAAGATGCGCGTGCTCGCCAATTGGGGCGCGGAGCGGATCGCGAGCTTTCCCGATCTGCCGACGTTCAGGGAACTCGGATACAAGGATGTCGAGTTCTACATCTGGGCGGGGCTGTTCGCGCAACAGGCGCTGCCGGTGCCGATCATGATGCGGCTGCGCGAGGCGATGGCGCAGGCGGTGAAAAGCCCGGAAGTCATCAAGACCTTTGAGACCGCGGGCAGTCCGGTCGCCTACATGGACGCGCCGGAATTCGCAAAATTCGTCGAGGCCGACAGCGCGCGCCTGGTCGCGGCGGTAAAGAAAATCGGCAAGGTGGAGTAGGGGGCTTTCTGCCCCTACCATTGATAGCGCACCACGCCCTTGCCGGCGTAGCTGCGGGTGACGTCGGAGAACTCGCCTTCAATGGTCGCGGCGGCGGACCAGCCGTTGATCCACTTCAACTCGGCAGAAGCTGTCGTTAGTGCTGCATCTCTCGCCTGCGCCGCACCATTCACGACGAAGCTCGTGCCCGGCAGCGCCTGGAAGGTCGCGGCAATGCTGCGATCCGTATCGAAATCGTGCCCCCATGCGGCGCGGCCGCGCAGCGTCAAAATCGCATCCTGCATGGCGTATGATTTGTCGGTGCGGATGCCGAGTTCGCCGCGCCTGTCGGTGACGCTCTTCGAGCTATATGCGAGCGCAAATGCATTGGCGCCCGATGTCACCTGCTCGGCATAGGCCGGCAGATCGAATGTGGTGATTTGTCCGGCGGCGTAAGGTGTCACCCCCATCCACGGCGTCACGAAGCGATAGCCGCCCTCGACACGTCCGGACCAGGCGTTGGCGTTGAACTCGGCGCGCAGGTGGTCGACGCCGGCGATAATGACGCTGCGATCGGTGGTGACGTCCTGCCAGCCATAGGCGAGCGCGGCCGAGATGTATGCCGGTCCGGCCGTATGGCGAACGAAGGCGCCGGCCTGGAACAGATCGGAGCGGCCGGTGCCGGATCCATTGACGCTGAAGTTGGTGCCGCCGCCCGCCAATGAGAAGCCGGCAATCGTGAATGGCGAGATGCGATAGTCCGCACCGACGGCGGTGCCATAGACGCTGGATGTCGTGGTGTTTGATCCCAGGGCAGCATTGCCATCCGTGGTCTGTGAGCCGCCGAAGCCAGCCGTCCACACGCTCCAGCGTTGCGCGAACGGATCGGATCGTGGCGGCGTCGTCTTGTTGAAGACAGCGGCGGAGGCGTTCGCGCCATTGCCCTCTTGCGCAAATGCGGGCGCGTTGCCGTGCGGAAAAACGCCGTCGCCGCGCCCGTCCATGAACGGATCGGTCATGACGCCCATGAACATGTTCATCGCATCGAAGGTGGTCTGCTGCGCGCCGACCGCGGTCTCGCCGGAGGCCTGCGTCAGAGTCGTTGACGTCAGTCCGCCATAGACCAGCGGAATGCCGCCGTTGCTGTCGAAATAATTGACGAGCGTCGCAGCGACATGTTGCTGATTTGGCGTCAGCCCGGTCGCCGGCGGCGCGATGAAGCTCAGCGCGAGATTCAAGTAGGCCTTATTGCCGTCGTAGCTCAGGCTGGTCTTGAAGCCCGAGGGCAGATTGGTATTGACGGTGGCGCCGAACGTTCCGCTGACGCTGCCGGCGGCAAGAATGGTGTATTGCCTGGCGACGTAGCTGCCGCTGGCATAGGTCGCGTTGACGGTGGCGCCGCCGAGCGTCGCCGTGCCGGTGACCATGGCGAAAGACGATGTCGCCGGATTGATCTGCACCAGATAGATCGCGCCCGAGGCAAGGGCGAGACTGCCGCTGATGGCCGTTGTCGAACCCGGCGTGCCCGTGCCCGGTGCAAAGGTAGCACCGCTGCCGATCGCAAGATTGGCCACCGCGCCGCTGCCGGTGAGCGTGCCGCCGGTAATTGTCGTCGTGCCGCCGATGGTGCCGGTGTTGTTCGTGATCCCCGCGATGTTGGTGAGGCCGCCACTCAATGTTCCCGCATTGTTGAGCGCGCCGCTGTTGGTCACGAGACCCGACACGGTGGCGCCGGCGCTGTTGTTGAAGGTGCCGGAATTGGTGACCGTGCCGGTCCAGGTCAGGTTGTTGGTGATAGTGCCGGTATTGGAAGCGACATTGCCGGTCCAGGTGGCGTTGTTGGTGATGTTGCCGGTATTGGTGGCGACGTTGGCGGCGTAGGTACCGGAGTTGGCAACAGTGCCCGCATTGTTGAGGTCGTCGCTGACGCTGCCGCCGGCGGCGACCGTGATCGTGGCGCCGACGTGGTTGCTGATGCCGGCGACCGTCGCGATCAATTGCCCGCCGCTGGCCACTGTGATCGCGCCGCTGTTGGTCAGCAGCCCCTGAAGCGTGTAGTTGCCGGTGGCGCCGATCGCCAGTGTCGCGCCATTGGCATTTCCGAAGGTCGAATTGCCCGTGACGGTACCGCCGACATTGAAGGTGCCGCCGGCATTGTTGGCGATCGCGCCGTTGACCGCGCCGCCATTGGCGTTGACGGTCGCGCTGTTGATGAGGCCGCCGGTGACGGTGCCGGTCGTCGTCAGGGTGCCGCCGGTGACGGTGGCGCCGCCGTTGAGTTGCCCGGCATTGGTCGTGGTGCCCGCCGTGTTGGTCAGCCGTCCGGAGACCGTACCGCCGGCGTTGTTGTTGAAGGTCGCGGCGTTGTTGACCGCGCCGGTGATGGTCAAATTGTTCTCGACATCGCCGCTCGCGGAGATCGCCACCGTTCCCGCGATCAGATTGTTGTTGGTGAGCGTGCCGCCGGTGACGGTCGCGCCGCCGTTGAGCTGGCCAGCGTTGGTCGTGGTGCCCGCGGTGTTGGTGAGCAGGCCCGACACCGTGCCGCCGGCGTTGTTGTTGAAGGTCGCCGCGTTGTTGACCGCGCCGGTGATGGTCAAATTGTTCTCGACATCGCCGCTCGCGGAGATTGCCACCGTTCCCGCGATCAGATTGTTGTTGGTGACGGTGCCGCCGGAAACCGTCGCCCCGCCGTTGAGCTGGCCGCTGTTGGTGGTGGTGCCCGCGGTGTTGGTCAGCAGCCCCGACACCGAGCCGAGGGCGTTGTTGTTGAAGGTCGCGGCATTGTTGACCGCGCCGGTGATGGTGAAAGAATTGTTGACCGTGCCGGTGCCGGAGATGTCGACCGTTCCCGAAATCAGGTTGTTGTTGGTGAGGGTACCGCCGGTGACGGTCGCACCGCCGTTGAGCTGGCCGCTGTTGGTGGTGGTGCCCGCGGTGTTGGTCAGCAGCCCCGACACCGTGCCGCTGGCCATGTTGTTGAAGGTCGCGGCGTTGCTGACCGCACCGGTGATGGTGAGGTTGTTGTTGACCGTGCCGGTGCCGGAGATAGCCACGGTTCCAGAAATAAGATCGTTGTTGGTGAGGGTACCGCCGGTGACGGTCGCACCGCCGTTGAGCTGGCCGCTGTTGGTCGTGGTGCCCGCGGTGTTGGTCACGAGCCCCGACACCGTGCCGCCGGCCATGTTGTTGAAAGTCGCGGCGTTGTTGACCGCGCCGGTGATGGTGAAGGAATTGGTGACCGTGCCGGTGCCGGAGATGTCGACCGTGCCGGAAATCAGGTTGTTGTTGGTGAGCGTGCCGCCGGTGACGCTGGCGCCGCCGTTGAGCTGGCCGTAGTTGGTCGTGGTGCCCGCGGTGTTGGTCAGAAGCCCCGACACCGTGCCGCTGGCGTTGTTGTTGAAGGTCGCGGCGTTGTTCACAGCACCCGTAATGGTGGAATTGTTCTCGACATCGCCGGTACCGGAGATCGCCACCGTTCCGGAAATCAGGTTGTTGTTGGTGAGGGTGCCGCCGGTCACGGTGGCACCGCCGTTGAGCTGGCCGGCGTTGGTCGTCGAACCCGCAGTGTTGGTCAGCAGGCCCGAAACCGTGCCGTTGGCATTGTTGTTGAAGGTGCCGGCATTCGAAATCGTGCCGGTCCAGGTCAGGTTGTTGTTGATGGTCCCGGTATTGGCGATGATGTTGCCGATCCAGGTGCCGTTATTGGTGATCCCGGTGGAATTGCCGGCATTGCTGGTGACGTCGCCGGTCCACACGCCCGTACTGGTGTTAGTGATGGTGCCGGTGTTGGTGTTGACCCTGGCGTTGTAGGCGCCGCTGTTGGTGACGGTGCCGGCATTGTCGAGATCGTCATTGACGGTGCCGCCCTGCGCCACCGTGATGGTGCCGCCGGCATTGTTGGTGATGCCGGTCGTGGCGGTCAGCGTGCTGGTGCCGTCGACGCTGATGGTGCCGGAATTGGTGATCGTGGTGGCCGTCGCGGTCGCGCCGGTCAGGTTTACTGTGCCGGACGTCACGTTCCAGCCCATGCTTGCGCCGGAGGTATTCGACAGCGTCACGGTGCTGGTTCCGGTTTTCGTGAACAGCGAGAAATTCTGGTATTGCGATCCCAATTGTGAAAGGTCGAACGAGCCAATGCTGCTGCCGAGCGCCAGTGTATTGGTGCCGCTGCCGCGGACGGTGCCGCTAATGTTGGAGCCGGCCAGCAGTTCGAGGCTGTTGGTGCCGCCGGTGAAGACAATGGCGCTGCTGCCGGAGATCGTCCCCGCATTGATGATCGCCAGATTTGCCCCGGCGATCCCGACACCAGCGCTTCCGGTATTTCCGATGCCGGGGAAACCGCCGCCGTCTCCGGGGGCGCCGGCAGATCCGCCGGAAATCGTACCGTGGTTGGTGATGGAGGCGCCAAGGCCATTGGTGACGGTGATGCCGTTGCCGCCATTGCCGGAGACGCCGATCGGCTGGGCGGAAAAGATGTTGTCAAATGCGATCCCGCCCTGGCCGCCGTTGCCGCCTTGCACCGTCACGCCACTGTTCACGGTGAGCGAGACGGCGGGATTGCCGCCGTTCACGATAATGCCGCTGCCACCGCCGCCACCGCCACCGCCATCGCCAGTGCTGAAGCTGTCGCCACCGTTATTTGTTCCGTGGCCACCCTGGCCGCCGTTGCCGCCGGTGGCGTTGACGCTGATCGTCGTCGTACCCGTCGTGCTGACCGTGGTGCCGGCGCCACCGGCGCCACCGCCGCCGCCGCCGGCGCCGTCAGTTGGGCCGCCGCCGCCGCCGCCGCCGTCCGATCCGCCGCCGCCGCCGCCGGCTACCGAAGCCACCCGTGGCGCCGTTGCCGCCGGCGCCTCCTGTCTCAAATGTGTCGCCGGCGAGACCTCCCGCGCCGCCGTTGCCTGGCGTAAAATGATTTGGTGCGTCACCGCCGGCGCTGCCGTTTTGCCCGGTCGACTGGGCGAACGAAGGTGCCGACGCGGCCAGAAAGGCGATGAACGCAACACCCGCCATCCAGCGGAGCCGGGCCGGATGGCTGGCTGATTGCATTGCCGCAAGCCGATGCGGCGAACATGGACCCAAATCTCTCGTGATCGAAATGATACGCACCCTGAGCCGCCTGATCCGTTCGGGCAGAAGCCAGGCCAGTGATGGCGCGGCATTGCCCTTGCAATGGAGTTTGCCGGCGCTCCTCGGAGTCGCCGGCTAATCGTCAACAGCTAGCCATCAAGGGGCGCCCGCTGTCCTGACGGTGGGCGGTTACTTTTCTGAAAGTTTTCTGATATTTGAGTTTCAGGCGGCTCCGTGCGGCTTACAGGAAGAGATTTCTGATATTTCCGCTGCTCGAACGATTCCGGGATCTCTGCAGGCATGGTGTTGCGTTTTGCTGGTTTTGAGCTGGATCGGCAGCGCGCCGAGCTCCGCGGACCTGGCGGCAACGCCATCAAGCTGCGACCGAAGACGTTCGGAATTCTGAACCTGCTGGCGGGCAATGCCGGATGCGTGGTGAGCAAGCAGGAGTTGATGGACGCGGTCTGGCCGAACGTCCATGTCGGCGACGACAGCCTGTTTCAATGCATCCGGGAGCTCAGGACCGCCCTTGGCGACGATCAGCGTCAGTTAATCAAGCTGCTGTCCGGCCGTGGCTACCTCTTCACCGCCGAGGTTTCGCTCAAGCCGCCGACCAGCGATACGGAAACCCCGTCACCGGCTCCCGCCCCGGAAGTCGGGGCCAGCACGACGCCTGAGCCGGCGCCACCATCGCGGCTGTTCGGCTTGCGCCGCCCCGCGGCGTTCACCGTCGCGGGGCTCGGTGCCGTCTGCGTCCTGGGCTTTGTTGCCGTGATGTTTGGGGCGGGCTTCGTCTTCGGACGACATTCGCCGACGATCGCGGTGATGCCGATCGCCCTCGCCGGCGGCGACGATGAGGTCGCGGCGATGGCGGCGAACGTGACGACGCGTCTTGCCGACGGATTGGCGAAAATCGAAAATATCCGCGTGACGGCGCCGCAGGCGGCACCGCGGGCCTCGCGCGCGCCGCAAGCCGATTTCGTCGTCAGCGGCGAACTCCAGAAAACCGAACAGTCATGGGAAGGGCGGGCCCGCATGACCCGGACGGCGACCGGCGAAGTCGTCTGGACCGCGCCGGTTTCGGTCGCGCTGGAAGATGCTGAATTCGCCGACGCAGCAGTCCCGGCTTGCCGCCGGCATCGGTCACCCGCTGGCGCTTCGCATCAACGCGATGCTCAATTCCGATGCGCGGCCACCCGCGGCGGGCCGCGGTTCGCCGCCCGGCAGCGCCCATGTCGTGATCGAGCAGGCCACCGCCTCCATCATGCAAACAACGCGAGAGCGCTTTTCGACGGCGCAGTCGATGCTGGAAAAGGCGCTTGCCGGCGATCCCGACAATGTCGAC
The DNA here is from genome assembly GCA_963742085.1 of uncultured Alphaproteobacteria bacterium. Classification (GTDB taxonomy): domain Bacteria; phylum Pseudomonadota; class Alphaproteobacteria; order Rhizobiales; family Xanthobacteraceae; genus Bradyrhizobium. The sequence continues at coordinate 210,055 of CAVUKM010000020.1, forward strand.
CTCGCCGTTGCGCTCGCCGCACTTCAGCTGCGCGGCGTTCAGATGGTCTGGTACACACCGGAAGACAGCGCGGCGGCGCAGAACAACGCCAGGTCAATCCTGGAGCGAGCGCTGCGGGTAGAGCCAAGCTCTGTCCCGGTGCTGGAAGCCTATTGCCGCTTTCTCAACGCGACCAATGAGTTCGCCGAAAGCCTGGTAGCCTGCGCGAGAACGCTGAACTTCGATCCATGGGACGGACTGGCGCTGTACCACATCGGTCTTGCCCAGCTTCAATTGGGACGCTTCGAGGACGCGCTGGCGACGTTCAAGCAGGCCGACCGTTTCGACACGCCGCAGGTGTCGCGCTGGACCTGGAAGCTTGGCGCGGGGTGGACCTATCTGATGTTGGGTCATAGCGAAGACGCGCTGCCATGGCTGCAAAGTTCGATCGCCATCACGCCGGCATCGGGACGCAGCTTCATGCTGCTGTCCGCCGCCTACCTCGATCTGGGCCGGCCGGACGAGGCAAAATCCGCCATGGACAAGGCGCTTGCGCTGCGGCCCGGTTCGAACGTCGACAATGTGACCATTCCCCGCAAGAATTCCAGCCCCGGCTATATCGCGGCGGTCGATCGGATCGTGCGGGCGTTCGTCGCAGCCGGGTTGCCTGAGCGCTGACGTCTGCCAAAAGTGTCTTTCCGAATGTTTGTGGCGGCATAACATCGGCGCTCGGGAAAAAAGCGTCGTCGGCCCTGCAGCCGACCGGGCTTCCGCCGGATTTCACATTTTGTTGTTCGGCACGAACCTTCCCCGGCCTCATTTATTTGGAGCATGGGCGGCGGTTTGTCTGATTGCAGATGCACGCCAAAAAAGGAAGGATCGGACATGCGAGCGCACCGAATTCTCCCGAGTTTAGCGATATCGGTTCTTGTCATATCGGCCGCCTGCGGCGTTGCCTGTCAAACTCCGGCTTTTTCGCAGGAGTACCGGGGAACCATGGAACAGCAAATGGCCTGCACGCCCGACGTCTTCCGGCTCTGCGGCGCGCAGATACCCGACGTCAACCGGATCGTCGCGTGTTTGCAGCAAAATACGCCGCAGCTCTCCGGGCCGTGCCGTGCGGTGTTCAATTCAAGTGCAGGCGGGCCTGAGCAGAATATGTCTCTACAGGCCGTGCCGAGACGACGGGATTATCAATAGTTCAATCGGTGTTTGCGCGTTTTTCGATCCGGCCACACACCGCGGCGGGTCAGCACACGTCAACCCATTCGGCGGCAACCAGCTCGGCCATCCGCGACGGCGCGATGCGGACCGCACTGTGGATCGAGCCTGCCGCCGGCACCACCTCGTCGAATGCTTTCAGGGAAACGTCACAGTAAACCGGCAGCGGCGCCTTCAGGCCGAACGGGCAGACGCCGCCGACTTCATGACCGGTGATGTCGGCGACCTCATCGAGGCCGAGCATCTTCGGCTTGCCGCCGAAGCGCGCCTTGACCTTCTTGTTGTCCATCCGTGCGGTGCCGCTGGCGACGATCAGGATCACCTGTTCGCCGATCCTCAAGCTCAGCGTCTTGGCGATCCGCTCCGGCTCGACGCCATAGGCTTCGGCGGCCAGCGCCACGGTGGCCGAACTCATCGGCAATTCGATCACGGTGATATCGGGCGCCTTGGCGGCAAAAAATTCGCGGACGGATTCAAGGCTCATGGGCGGGCGACAATGTCCGGCAATTCCGACAGTGCATGAATACGATAGTCTGGCTGGATACCGAGTTCGTCCATCTGCGTCCGGATCGCCTTGAACATCGTGAGCGGCGGGACCAAGTCACTCTTGACGCAGGCCAGCGCCATCGCTTCCGGCGTCACACGCTCGATCCAGGCGACGTTTAGTCCAAAGGACTTGGCGCCACAAGCATCCCATGGGTTCGACGACACGAACAGCACTTCGGCGGGCCGCACGCGAAGCGTTGATTCGATCAACGCGTAGGCGTCCGGCGCGGGCTTGAAGATCTTTTGAGAGTCGATGCTGATGGTGGCGTCGAGCGCGCGCTCTATCCCACTGTTGCGCACCAGCGCGTTTAGCATGCCGCTGGAGCCGTTGGAGAGAATCGCGAGCTTGCGGCCCTTCAGGGCCGCAAGCGTGGCGAGCGCATCCGGATAGAGATCGAGATGCAGATATTTGTCCATGATGCGCTCGAAGGTGGCCGCATCGTGTTTCAGCCCGAGCACCCTGATCGTATAGGCGAGCGAATCCCGCGTGATCACCGAAAAATCCTCGTAGCGGCGCATCAGCGAGCGCAACCAGGTGTATTCGAGCTGCTTGATGCGCCAGATCTGGGTCATGATCTCGCCGTAACCGGGGAACGCCTCCTCGGTAATGGCCGCCACCGACTGAACGTCATAGAGCGTGCCATAGGCATCGAACACAACGGCTTTGATGGTCACCTGGATACTCGCCTGGTCGGAGGCCGTGCTAGATGTTCAGCAGCTTGCGGGCGTTGGCCTTTAGCACTTTTGGCCGGATCTCGTCGCGGACGTCGAGCTTGGCGAAGTCCGACAGCCAGCGATCGGGCGTGATCACCGGCCAGTCCGAGCCGAACAGCATCTTGTCCTGCAGGATGGAATTGATGTAGCGCACCAGGATCGGCGGAAAATATTTCGGGGACCAGCCGGAGAGGTCGATATAGACGTTCGGCTTGTGGGTCGCGACCGACAACGCCTCTTCCTGCCACGGGAAGGACGGATGGGCGAGAATGATCTTCAAGTCGGGGAAATCCGCCGCCACATCGTCGATATACATCGGGTTGGAATATTTCAGCCGCATCCCCATGCCGCCCGGCATGCCGCTTCCGACGCCGGTCTGGCCGGTATGGAACAGCGCGATCGCGCCGCCATCGCTGATGGCCTCGTAGAGCGCATAGGCCATGCGGTCGTTGGGATAGAAGCCCTGCATGGTCGGATGGAATTTGAAGCCCCTGACGCCGAATTCCTCGATCAGCCTGCGTGCCTCGCGCACGCCGAGTTTCCCCTTGTGGGGGTCGATGCTGGCGAAGGGTATCAGCACATCGGAATTTTCGGCGGCGACCTCGAGCATCTCGTAATTGTTGTAGCGGCGGAAGCCGGTCTCGCGCTCGGCGTCGACCGGGAAGATCACCGCGGCGATCTTCTTGGCGCGATAATAGGCCGCGGTCTCCGGCACGGTCGGCGGATGCTTGTTCGGCGACTTGAAGTAGTCGGCCATCTGCGCCTGGAAGTCGTCATAGCCGTCGTCGCCATGCATGCCGCAGGGCTCTTCGGCATGGGTGTGGATGTCGATCGCCACGACGTCTTCGATATTGGGCAGTTTCAATCTGGACATTTCGGGTTCTCGCGGCCGGCCGGCTGATTGTAGAGAATTGATTATATCATATAACAAATCGGGCAAGGCAGGGCCGGGGAAAACAAGGAGAAATTCCCCGCGAATGATGGGACCCGCCGGCTAAAAAGGCCCAGAACGGCCTGTTTGGATTGACATTCGACCGCTCCATGGCTTAGAACCCGCGCGTCCCGGGCGGCGCATGCTGCCGGCGGGAAAAAGCCCATTTTGCCATTTTCGGGTTCCCCGAACGATCGTGCCGAACGCGGCCTTTCAAAGCATCAGGATTGTCCCATGAAGGTCCGTAACTCGCTGAAATCGTTGCGCGGTCGTCACCGCAACAACCGTCTGGTCCGCCGCAAGGGCCGGGTTTATGTGATCAACAAGGTTCAGCGCCGCTTCAAGGCGCGCCAGGGCTGAGCCAAGGCTGAGCCAAGACTGAACCTGCCAAGGGCTGAACCCCGCAAGGCTGAACATGGCTTGAATCCGGTCCCTTTCGGGTCGGGCCAGCGCCTTTTGCCCATCACGGGTCTTTGACGCCTTGCTGCTTTGCAAGCGGCTTTTCCTGCGTCTACACTTTCTTCATGGCCCTGAGATTCCCTGCCGCGCGCAGCTGCCGGATTCTGATTCTCGCCACGGCGATGAGCGCCGTGGTGCCGATTTCGGCGCTTGGGCAGGGCTTGGGCGGCGCCCCGCCGAAACAGCAGAAGAAGCTGCCAGAAGCTCCCGGCAAACTGCCGAAGGTCGGTGCCGACAAGACGCGCGGACTGGATTTCCTGTTCGGCGCGCTGAAGGCTGCCCCCGATGAGGCCAGCGCCAAACACGTTGAGGCCCGGATCTGGGCGCTGTGGATGCAAACGCCGAGCGATACGACGGCGCTGTTGATGATGCGCGCCAAGGCCGCGATGGACGCCCAGCAGACGGACGTCGCGCTGAAGCTGCTCGATGCCGTCATCAAGCTGCGTCCGGACTATGTCGAAGGGTGGAACCGGCGCGCCACGCTTTATTACCTCAGGAACGACTACGTCCATTCGCTGCACGATATCGAGCAGGTGCTGGTCCGCGAACCGCGCCATTTCGGCGCGCTGGCGGGACTTGGCATGATCATGCAGGACATCGGCGACGAAAAACGCGCGCTTGACGCCTTCCGCAAGGCGCTTGCCGTCAACCCGCATCTCGAAAAGGTGCCGGAGCTGGTCAAGACCTTGAGCGAGAAGGTCGAAGGCCGCGACATCTGACCACGCTTGCCGACGGGCAACCAGAGCATTTTCGGGCGAAGTGAATACCGCTTCGCGCAAAGAAGGCGCGTCAAAACAAAAATTTAAGGCCTCGGTTCAGATCATATCGGAACCGATCAAGCCTAGTGCAGCACGTTGCTGCCGTGTCCTGTCAGTCCACCCTGTGCCACCGCGGCATGGAGCTGTTGAAGTTCCGCTTCCAGATGCTCGTTGACCATCAGGAGCGCCTTCAGCGCGCCGCGAATGTCGCCGTCGCATCTGGCGACGATTTCGTCGATAGCCGCTTCGTTTGGTCCGGAAGTCATCGAAAACCCTCCAATTTCCCTTGAGATAACTCTCTGGTGCCCCACAAGTTGCTGTGGATTGTGTGGATAGGTCAGGCTGGCAAGCTTCGAAGGTGGAACCCATGCGGATCGCAAAAGTGCCGCCCACGCTTATAGAAAGCTGCCGATGACGGTTGTATGAAGCCGGGCGCCCCGCCCGCGGCGCGCGGTGGAAAACCCGGGGTTGCCAGCCCGCGAAACCCGGCTGCTTCCATACCGTAACTTGTTTATGCCCAAACTGATCCGGATCCTTTCAATGATACCAGTCGTCTTCGTGTTGGCGCTGTTGATGTTGGCGCTGATCTCGCAGGCCGGTGTCCTGGCCGTGCAGCGCATCTATCCGGCGCAAGGCAAGTCGATCGAGGTGGCCGGCGCGATACTCAACGTCCTCGATATCGGGCCGCGCGATATGGCCGGTCCGCCTGTCGTGCTGATCCACGGCGCAAGTTCCAATCTGGAGGCCATGCGCAAGCCGCTTGGCGATATGCTGGCCGCCAGGCATCGGGTGATCCTGATCGATCGACCCGGCCATGGCTGGAGCACGCGTGCGCGCGAAGAAGATTCGACGCCGGCAATCCAGGGCAGAATGATCGAGGAGGCGCTGGAGCAATTGGGCGTCGGCCGGGCGATCCTGGTTGTGCATTCATGGGCTGGCGCGCTCGGGGCGCGGATGGCACTCGATTATCCGCACCGTGTCGCGGGTCTGGTGATGCTGGCGCCGGTGGCCTATCCATGGCCGGGCGGCGTCGGCTGGTACAACGAGGTCGTCACCACGCCGGTGATCGGTCCGCTGCTGGCCTATACCATCACGCTGCCGCTCGGCTTCTTTCTGGCGGAAGCCACCGCCCGCAACGTGTTTTCGCCGCAGGCCATGCCGGAAAATTTCGTCGGCGATAGCGCGACGCAGCTGTTGCTGCGTCCGCGCGAATTCCTTGCCAATGCCCGGGATCTCGTGACGCTGAAGGCTGCGGTCAAGGAGCAGGCGCCGCGCTATGCGGAAATCAAGGCGCCGACGGTGGTGATTTCGGGGGACGTCGACAAGACCGTATCGACACATATCCATTCGCGTCCGTTTGCCGCAACGGTGCCCGACGCAAGACTGATCGTGCTGCCGGGTGTCGGTCACATGGTGCAGAACGCGGTGCCCGACCTTGTGGTGCGCGAGATTGACGCGATGGTCGGCCAGACCGCGCGCAGAACGGCGGCTGCAGCCGACTGAAGCGAGATGACTTTTCGTTGAATCGTCATCCCGCTCTATCTTTGTTTGAGCATGATCTCCGCGCAAACGCTTTCGCGTTTGTCGCGAGGGAAAACCGGCACTCACTTCTCCGGATCATGCTCTGGAGATTTATCGCCATTGAGGAACATCTCGCCTGCGTCGTGTGGCTTTGCCGGTCGCAGCCAGAGCACGCATGCATGGCCGGGACGAAGCCCGGCCATGACGAAAAGCGCTATTCGCGCAAGGTCCCTACTTCGTCTTCCCGTCCTTGTCGTATTGCGAGACGAACGCCCAGAGATCGTTGATCTCTTTCTCGCTCTTGATGCCGGCGAACGCCATCTTGGTTCCGGGAATTTTCGCCTTCGGGTCCTTGATGTATTCCTTGAACTGGGCCTCGTTCCAGGTGATGCCGGAGTTCTTGTTGGCGTCGGAGTAATTGTAATCCGGCGCGGTGCCGGACTTGCGGCCGTCGAGCCCGTTGAGCTCCGGTCCGACCTTGTTCTTGGCGCCTTCCCCGATCGCATGGCAGGCCAGGCACTTGTTGAATGAGGTCTTGCCGGCCGCGGCGTCCTGCGCCAGTGCAGCCGGGACGGCCGCCGCCGATGCGATGATGACCAGCGCGCTTAGTGTCAAATTTTTCATTATTCGCTCTTCGTTGCTTGGGGTGACTCCACGGCTGTTGTGGCATAGGCCGCGCATGATGGACAAGTCACGAAATGCCGTTCGCCTTTCCTCCATCTCTCCTACGTCTTTCGGATATTGCCGTCCCGCCTGTCTCCTTGTGACCTACCCAAGCCGGTCCAGACGTGCTTGATTCCTCATGACAAATCGGCAAAGTCGCGGGCCTCTCTGGTCCCGGCGGGAGATATTCACATGACCATCATGATGCCCGCGCCGGATCAGGCGGTTTTGGGTCGTCGCGACGCCATCGTCAACGCGTTGCGCGCCATCGTGCCGGGCGAGGGCGTGATCGACAGTCCCGCCGAAATGGTCCCTTACGAGTCCGATGGCCTGATGGCCTATCGTCAGCCGCCGATGGTGGTGGTGCTTCCGGACACCACGGAGCAGGTGTCGCAGGTCCTGAAATATTGCTTCGAGCAGGGCATCAAGGTGGTGCCGCGCGGTTCCGGTACCTCGCTGTCCGGCGGCGCATTGCCGCTCGCCGATGCCGTGCTGCTGGGCCTCGGCAAATTCAAGCGCATACGCGAGATCGATTTCGACAACCGCGTGGTCGTGACCGAGCCGGGGGTGACCAATCTCGCGATCAGCCAGGCGGTCGCCCATGCCGGCTTCTACTATGCGCCCGATCCGTCGTCGCAGATCGCCTGCTCGATCGGCGGCAACGTCGCGGAGAATTCCGGCGGCGTGCATTGCCTGAAATACGGCATGACCACCAACAATGTGCTGGGGTGCGAGATCGTGCTGATCACGGGCGAGATCGTCAGGATCGGCGGCAAATCCGCCGAGACCGGCGGCTATGACTTGATGGGGATCATCACCGGTTCCGAAGGCCTGCTCGGCGTCATTACCGAGATCACGGTGCGAATCCTGCAGAAGCCGGAGACGGCCCGTGCCCTGATGGTCGGCTTCGCCGAGGTCGAGGCGGCCGGCGAATGCGTGGCGCGGATTATCGGCGCCGGCATCATTCCCGGCGGCATGGAAATGATGGATAAGCCAGCGATCCACGCCGCCGAAGCCTTCGTCCATGCCGGCTATCCGCTCGACGTCGAGGCGCTTCTGATCATCGAACTCGACGGGCCGGGCGTCGAGGTCGACGAATTGATCAAGCGGGTGGAAGCGATCGCACGCGGTTGCGGTTCGACCAGCTGCCAGATCTCCAGCTCGGAAGCCGAGCGCAACCTGTTCTGGGCCGGCCGCAAGGCGGCGTTTCCCGCGGTCGGGCGGATCTCGCCTGACTATCTGTGCATGGACGGCACCATCCCGCGCGGCGCGTTGCCGAAGGCGCTGGCGCGAATTCGCGAGCTGTCGAAAAAGTACGACCTGCGCGTCGCCAACGTGTTCCATGCCGGCGACGGCAATCTGCATCCGCTGATCCTCTACGATGCCAACCAGCCCGGCGAGATGGAGCGGGCCGAAGCCTTCGGCGCCGATATCCTGCGGGCCTGCGTGGAACTCGGCGGCGTGCTGACCGGCGAACACGGCGTCGGCATCGAAAAGCGCGATCTGATGCCGGAGATGTTCAGCGAGATCGACCTCAACCAGCAGCAGCGGCTGAAATGCGCCTTCGACGCGCAAGGGTTACTCAACCCCGGCAAGGTGTTTCCGACCCTGCACCGCTGCGCCGAGCTTGGCCGCATGCACGTCCACGGCGGCAAGCTTGCATTCCCGGATATTCCGCGGTTTTGAGCGGCGGATGTTGAGCCGGCCGAAGCGCCCGCAAGCCTTTAGCTTGCAGGCGCGCCCGGACGTCAATCATAGCAGCGCGTATTGCGCGCGTTCGCGTCTGGCGAGTAGCGGCAGCGCCTGGCCGGCGATGTAGGTCTTGAAATGGGCGCTCTCCTGATGAGCCTTGAAGGCGGCTTCGTCGCGGAACAGCTCGTAGAACAGAAACTGTGCGGGATTTTCCTTGGCTCTCGATATCAGGAACAGTTTTGCGCCGGGTTCGCTTTGCGCCTCGGGCAGGAAACGCGACAGGATATCGGCGATCCGATCTGCCTGTCCTTCCCTGGCTTCCCATTGCGCGACCACCAGCAGGCCGCCGCCATTGACGGCCTCGCTGACGCTCTTGTTCATTGCATATTGACCCATGATTCTCTCCTCGCTGCTTTGGCTCAATCACCGCGCCTGACGATCGCACCGTGATCGACAGGTACAATTCGATAATTGCCGAATTGTTCACGTAAATGCTTCGATAACGGTCGAAGTAACGGCGTCGCAAGCGGGCCTGATCGGCGATCCCGAATTCGGCGCGGCAGCCGACAGCGAGAGCCGATGCGCCGGTAGATCCGGCCTTGCCGAGCGCAAGTGGATGCCCGCGCTGGCGCGCGTCGGTTCACCCCTTGTGCCCGTCGGCCACGCCTTTAGAAGGGATGGTCTTGGATTCGGATGGCTGAGATAAACGCGGCCGTTTCAGTATGTTGTGCGAACAGGGCGAGACGGAAGGCGTGGACACTCTCAAAGTACGCGATGCCGGGGATGTCGAGCAGGCGGTGCGCGCGGCGATCGCCGGCGAGCAGCCGCTCGAAATCATCGGCCATGGCACCAAGCGGCTGATCGGCCAGCCGATGGCGACCAACGCGCTGCTCGATTTGTCGGCGCTCAATGCCGTCACATCCTATGAGCCAAACGAGCTGGTCATCACCGTGCAGGCGGGCGCGCCGCTCGCCGACGTCAAGTCGCTGATCGATTCCAAGAATCAGCATTTCGCCTTCGAGCCGGTCGATACCAGCCTGCTGCTGGGGACGCCGGGCGAGGGAACCATCGGAGGCATGATCGGCGCCGGCCTGGCGGGGCCGCGCCGCATTCAGGCCGGGGGCGGGCGCGATCATCTGCTCGGCGCGCACGCGGTGTCCGGCTTTGGCGACAGTTTCAAGGCCGGCGGCCGGGTGGTGAAGAACGTCACCGGTTATGATCTTTGCAAGCTGCTGGCGGGGTCGTGGGGCACGCTCGCGGTCATGACCGAGGTGACGCTGAAGGTCATGCCAAGGCCGGAGAGCGAGCGCACGCTGGTGCTGCGCGGGCTTGATGACGTCACCGCCAACAGGGCGATGACGGCGGCATTGGGCTCGCCGTTCGATGTGTCGGGCGCGGCACATCTGCCGAATTCGGCGCTTCGAGGCGCGTCGGGCGGGCTGGGCGATGTCGGATCGCCGCGCGAGGCGGTCACGCTGGTGCGGCTCGAGGGAATCACGGCCTCCGCCGCCCACCGCGCGGCCGCGCTCGCCAAGGTGCTGTCGCCATTCGGGGCAGCCGAAATTCTGGAAGACGCCAGCTCGGCAATCTGGAGCTCCATCCGCGACGTCGAGCCGTTCGCGGCCAAAGGCGCGCTCGGAGCGTGGCAGGTGTGGCGGATCGTCTGTCCGCCGGCCGTCGGCGGCGCGCTTGGCCAGGCGTTGGCGCGCGATACCGGCGGCGATGTGGTCTACGACTGGGGCGGCGGCCTGATCTGGGCGGCGCTGCCTCCCAGGCCGGACGCCCAGGCGGCATTGGTGCGTCCACGGGTCGAAGCCGCCGGCGGCCACGCCATGCTGCTGCGCGCCTCCGACGAGGTAAGGCGTAGCGTCGACGTGTTCCACCCGCCAAAGAGCGGCGTTGCGGCCTTGGGCGAACGCGTCCGCCTCGGCTTCGATCCGAAAAACATCCTCAATCGCGGCCGGATGACACGGGGATCGGTGGCATGAAGACCGAATTCAGCCTTGCCCAGCTCGCCGACCCCGATATCGCCGAAGCGGACAAGATTTTGCGCGCCTGCGTGCATTGCGGATTTTGTACCGCGACCTGTCCGACCTACGTGCTGCTCGGCGACGAGCTCGATAGCCCGCGCGGCCGGATCTATCTCATCAAGGAGATGCTGGAAAAGGATCGGCCGCCGACCAGGGAAGTGGTCAAGCACATCGACCGCTGTCTTTCCTGCCTCGCCTGCATGACCACCTGTCCGTCGGGCGTGAACTACATGCACCTGGTCGATCAGGCGCGGGTCAGGATCGAGCGGGACTACAAAAGGCCGCTGACCGAGCGGCTGTTGCGTGCGGCGCTCGCGCTTGTGCTGCCACAGCCTGCTTTGTTTCGCGCCGGGATGATCCTGGCGCGGCTTGGCCGGCCGTTGATCGGCTTGCTGCCGACACCCAAAGCGGCCCCGGCGTCGCCGACTTTGCTGAGGCGACTCAAGGCGATGCTGGCACTGGCGCCGAAGGGCCTGCCGGCGCCGGGCCCTGCCGGCGGCAGCATTTTTCCAGCCATTGGCGAAAGGCGCGGACGTGTCGCCTTGCTGCAGGGTTGCGCCCAACAGGTTCTGGCGCCGCGCATCAATCAGGCCGCGATCAGCCTGCTGACGCGTCACGGCATCGAGGTCGTGCTGGTCAGGGACGAGCAATGTTGCGGGGCGCTGACCCATCATCTTGGCCGCGACGCCGCCGCGCTGGCGTTTGCCCGCGCCAATATCGCGGCCTGGCTCGCGGAGGCCGGGCGAGGAGGCCTCGACGCCATCCTGGTGACCACGTCAGGCTGTGGAACCGTGATCAAGGACTATGGTTTCATGCTGCGCGAGGACCCGGATCTTGCTGCCGCGGCCGTGAAGGTTTCGGCGCTGGCAAGGGACATTACCGAGTATCTCGGCGGCATCGATCTGCGGCCCGCCCGGCAAGGCGGCGACATTGTCGTTGCCTATCACTCGGCTTGTTCGCTGCAGCACGGGCAGAAAATCACGCAAGCTCCGAAAGAATTGCTTTCCAAGAACGGATTCGTGGTGAAAGATGTACCCGAGAGCCATTTGTGTTGCGGTTCGGCGGGGACATACAACATTCTCCAGCCTGACATTGCGAACAAATTGCGCGATCGAAAGGTCGCCAATATTGCGATGGTCAAGCCGGACATGATTGCTGCGGGCAATATTGGATGCATGGTGCAGATTGCCGGTGGTACGTCAGTTCCTGTGGTGCACACGATTGAGCTTCTCGATTGGGCGACAGGCGGTCCCCGGCCAGGGTTGAACTGATCGATGGGCCTTATGCTTGAGGCAGAAAACGCTCGATAGACATTGGTCGGCGGCAACAGGAGGGTCACGATGGCTAAAGGCAAGAAGAAAAAAGGCAAGAAGGCTAAGAAGAGCAAAAAGGTTCTGACGGCGAAGAAAAAATCCGCGAAGAAGGCTTCGAAGAAATCCGCCAAGAAGTCTGTGAAGAAGGCCAAGAAGTCGGCCAAGAAATCGGCGAAGAAGTCGGCGAAGAAATCGGCCAGGAAGTCGAAGGCGGCGGCCCCGAAAAAGTCGGCCAAGAAGGCCAAAGCCAGGAAGGGAGCGGTGAAGAAGGCCGCCCCGGCAAAGCCGGCTGCGCCCAAGCCCGCCGCACCGCCCGCGGCTGCGCCGGCGCCCTCGGCACCGAGTTGGGCCACGCCCAGTCCGGCGGCCCCGACTCCCGCGCCGTCATGGGGGCATTCCTCGCTGCCGATGTCCTCCGGCGACGACGACAACAACAACTAGAACTTCGGATCCGGGCTGATCCGGGTCAGGAAGAAAGGCCGCAGCGAGCCGCTGCGGCCTTTCCTTGTTCTGCGGCAGACTTCTCGCAGGCGAATCGGGGCGGGTTTGAGGCGCCTCCGATCCGGTCATTCCGCCGACCGACCGACCGCGCCCCCAATGGCTCCCCGCAAGGAAATCTTTTGGAGTAGTCCAATTATTCCCGAAATTTTTCCCCCGAGACGGTAGAAGAGGCGGCCGGGCAATCTGTCGTTTTTGCTTTTCGGGGGATCAATGCATCGCGGCTGGCAAGGGGTAGTGAAGAAGGTGCGCCACCGCATCGGGCTTCCCGATATCGCGCAGGCGGCCGCGGCTGGCTTCGGAGCGGCCTTCGCGATTGGCGGCATGGAGTGGTCCTCGCTCGTGTCCCACTATCCGCTGGTCCTCATCCCGTTCGCCACCTCGATCGTGCTGGTGATGGGATCACCGGACGCCGAGCCGGCCCAACCGCGTGCCTTGATTGGCGGACACATCGTGGCGACCCTGGTCGGATTCGTTGTGTTGCGGCTGGCCGGACCGCAAGCCTGGGCAGCCGCTGCCGCGGTGGGATTGGCCGTGCTCGCGATGTATCTCACCGGCACGTTCCATCCGCCGGCGGGAATCAACCCGCTGCTGGTGGTCACCAGCAATCTTCCCTGGTCATTCCTGCTGGCGCCGGTGCTCGCGGGCGCGGTGTCGCTGACGGCGTTCGCCCTTGTCTGGCACCGCTGGATCCTGCGCCGGCCGTGGCCGTTGCGCTGGTTATGACGGCTTGCCGCCCTTGCCCTGGTCCTGCAGCACAAATCGGCCGCCGTCACGGGAAGCACGGCATTGCGCTCGTGCTGCCGCTCGGCGCTCTCGCCTCGCACGAGCGCGATCTGCTCGGAGTTCTGCCTACCCGCACGGGGTTGAAGCGGCCTGAAAAGCGGGGGAATTGGGAATGCCTAGACTAAAGTCGTAATTGCTGCGGTCTGCGTTCGCTTGTCCCGGCCTCAGACTCAACCCTAGCATGACCACAATGGCGGGGGGGCAGGGGGCCTTAAAGCTTCGCGTGTATGTGAGCGGGTTGGCACGGCCAAACTCGCCTCCGGCTCCGCGCTTTGCTAAAGACTCCCAGGCAATTCGCGCCAGGCGCACCGACCGTTCACGCCGGTCGTGACGCCGAATAAGCGCGTGGGGAGGAATCGCAATGTGGAATCAGGTCTATAATCCTTTTAACAACACCGTGCTTTCGACGATCGCCGCGGCGATACCCGTCGTCACGCTGCTGGTTTTGATCGCCAGCGGCAAGGTCAAGGCGCATATCGCCGCCATCGTTGCGCTGATCGCCGCCAATATCATCGCGATTTTCGTATTCACGATGCCGGCAAACATGTCGATCCGCGCCTCGCTGCTTGGCGTGGTGGCCGGGTTTTTCCCGATCGGCTGGATCGTGCTCAACGTCATTTTCCTTTACCGCGTCACGGTCGCTACCGGTCGCTTCGATCTGTTGCAGCGTGCCATCGGCGGCGTGACAGAAGACCGGCGCCTGCAACTGCTGCTGATCGCATTCTCCTTCGGGGCGTTCTTTGAGGGCGCGTCGGGCTTCGGCACACCTGTCGCCGTAACCGGGGCGGTTCTGATCGGTCTCGGTTTCTCCCCGCTCGCCGCATCGGGCCTGTCGCTGATCGCCAATACGGCGCCGGTCGCCTATGGCGCGCTCGGTACGCCAATTCAGGGGCTCGCGTCGGTGACCGGACTTGATCCCTATATTCTCGGTGCGATGGTCGGGCGACAGCTGCCGGTGTTTTCGCTGATCGTTCCGTTCTGGGTGGTGTGGGCGTTTGCCGGCTGGAAGGGCATGAAGGATGTCTGGCCGGCCATCCTGGTCACCGGAGTCACCTTCGCGGTCCCGCAGTTCGTGATCTCCAACTATATCAATCCCTGGATCGTCGATATCGGCGCCTCGCTGATCTCGATGGGCTGCCTCATTCTTTTCCTCCGGGTCTGGCAGCCGAAGCAGCTCTGGCTATCCCCGGCGCTGCGCGGCAACGACGAATCCATGGCGACCATGACGCCCGCGAAACCGATGGACAAGACCCCGCTGACCCAGGCGCAGCTCTGGAGTTCGCTGCTGCCGTGGATCGTCGTTTGCATCGTGATGCTGATCTGGGGCAACGGCGCGTTCAAGACCTGGGCAAACTCGATCTTCACCTGGAGCTATCCGATTCCGGAACTGCACAACATGATCAACAAGGTACCGCCGGTGGCGGCGAAACCGACGCCGGAGGGCGCGGTATTCGGATTCACCTACCTGTCGTTCACCGGAACCGGCATGCTGATCGCGGCGATCATTTCCGGCTTCCTGATGGGGTTCTCGCCGGCGAAAATGATCGCGGAATACGGCCGCACGCTGAAGATTTGCGCGGTTTCGCTGATCACGATCTCGGCGATGCTGGCGATCGGTACGCTGACGCGCCTCTCCGGCGTCGACGCAACGCTCGGTCTCGCTTTCGCCGCGACAGGCATCCTCTATCCCTTCTTCGGCACGCTGCTCGGCTGGCTCGGTGTCGCCCTGACGGGATCGGATACCGCTTCGAACATTCTGTTCGGCAATCTGCAGAAGATCACCTCGGAGCAACTGGGTCTGTCCTCGGTGCTGATGGGCGCGGCGAACTCTTCCGGCGGCGTCATGGGCAAGATGATCGACGCGCAGTCGATCGTCGTCGCCTCTACCGCCACCAACTGGTACGGACATGAGGGCACCATCCTGCGCTTCGTGTTCAAGCACTCGATCGCGCTGGCCTGCCTGGTCGGCCTCCTTGTCATGCTGCAGGCCTACGTCTATCCGTTCACCGCCATGGTGTTGAAGTAGACGCCGGGCCTGGACCACGGGTTCAAGATCCCCGCGTCCGATGGGCGCGGGGATTTTTTTTACGAAGCGATATTTTTTTGAGCGCCCAATCTGGCCAATGTCGGACTTGCCGACTACAACGGCGCGCGGCCGGGAATGTTCGGCTACTTCGAGGAGCTGCATGTTTTCAACGACAGGTTTTCTCAGGCGTGCCGCGGCTGCGGCGCTGACGATGGCGGCCGTCGCGCCGGGCCCGGCCTGCGCCGATGAAGGGTTTCCGTTCGGGTTCGAGATGACGCTGGAGGCGGCACCTCAAGGCGGGTCGAAGCGGATCCCGACGCTCGAAATCGGCGACAATGGCGAGGCGAAACTCGACCTGTGGTGCAAGTCCGGCAGGGGTCAGTTTTCGGTCGCGGGCAATACCGTGATTTTCGTGCCCGGTCAGCTGCAGGATCGCGACTGTCCGCCGGCGCGGGCGCAGGCTGACGATGACCTGGTCGCGGCGCTGAGCGAAGCCGCAACCTGGAAGCGGCGGGGCGATCTGGTGTCGTTTATCGGAACCCGGCCGCTGCGATTCCGAATCAACACCAACTGAAGTTCGATTTCCGATGCGCTTGCTTGTCGAGAGCCGCGCTCAGCCGGATCGCGACCGTGGCAGGCGTTTGTTGCAGGTCGCGCATTCCACAGAATCCGAATGCGAGCAGGGCAAGTAGCTACTTCCAGGCCGACTTGTCCGCGTCCCAGCGCTGTCCCTTGAATTCCCTGGCCAGCGCATCGACGGAGCCGTTGTCGTCCTTTTGATCGCCCTCCTCGTCGCCGCTTGAATCGTCGGCCAGGTTGAGTTTTGGGCCGGCGGCCTCATCCGTTGTCGAGACGACGGGATTGCTGATCCACAGGATCAGCCGGTCGGAGGCGCCGGGCTTTTCCGGCGCCACCAGGGCGGTCACCTCGATGGTCTCGGTGAGATCGAGCGCGGGGAATAGCTGGCTCGGCCGCTTGAACGTCAATTTCAGCTTGCCGGTGCTGCTGCTCCACGCGGTTGACGACGATTTCGCCGACAGCGTTCCGGCAAGAACGCTGGAAATCGCCGCCGCCAGCCTGTTCCTGTTGAGCCGGTCGCCGTCGCGCCAGTCGGTGGCCGGAAAACGGATGGTTCGCTCCATCTCGACCACCCCGGTGGTCCAGCCGGCGGCGACCACGCCCGGCGACGACTTGAATTTTGCGATCAGCCCGGCGGCGCGATCCGGATCGGCGCTGAGATTGATGGTCTGTTCGCCGGCGCGCAGCGCATCACAGGTGACCTTGAGGCCGCTCAGGGAAACCTCGACATCCTGCCCCTTCAGGCCCTTGAGGAAATCGGAAGCCGCATCCAGCTTAACCCTCACACCGATGGATTCCGGAGACACTTCGGTGAAATCCTTTGGCGATGCGGTGATGCCGTCATCGGTCGTCTGATTGTCCTGAAATTCTTTCTCGCTGAGGTCTGAATTGTCGCTTGAGTTCACCTCGGTCACGGCCTGGCCGATGCTGATCTGGCCCTTGAACTCGAAGTTGTCGCCGGTCGGCTTGCGTACCAGCTTTACCGTGACCGGCAATTTGCCGCCAATGCTCTGCGCGGTGCCGGTCAGGGTCTGGCCGCTCACGGCGAGGTTGGCGACAAAGCGGTCCTTGCGATCGGAGCCCTTCGCGGCCGGATAACAGACGTCGAGCACCGCCGCGGTGACGGTCTTGCCCTGCCGCGTTTCCTTGAGGATGACGTCGGCGTTGCCGTCCATCAATCCGTCGATGCCGGTGAAGTATCGGGTTTCGTTCGCGCCGGGCGCGGCTTTCGGCGAGAGTTTCATCTGGCCGTAGGCGAGACCGGTCGAGGCCGTCATCAGTCCGACCAGACAGAGCAAGAGGGCGCGCATGTGCAGTTCCTTGGGAACGATAGGATCGGGCGTCACGGTAGAGCCATATCGGCTGCGGTTGAATCCAAACCTCATTCCTAGCAAAAGCCCGGCACAAATCGCCAAAAAAAAGGCCGCCCGGAGGCGGCCTTCGTCGATAGATCGTGCGGCCGACAGGATGGTCTAGAAGCCGCCCATTCCGCCCATTCCACCCATGCCGCCACCGCCGCCGGGCATCGGCGCCGCCGGCTCCTTCGGCAGTTCGGCGACCATGGCCTCGGTCGTCACCAGAAGGGCGGCCACGGAAGAGGCGTCCTGCAGCGCGGTGCGCACCACCTTGGCCGGGTCGATGATGCCTTTGGCGACCATATCGACATATTCCTCGGTCTGCGCGTCGAAGCCGAAGGTCTCCGACTTGTCTTCCAGGATCTTGCCGACGACGATCGAGCCCTCGACACCGGCGTTTTCCGAAATCTGCCGGATCGGCGCTTCCAGCGCCTTGAGCACGATATTGATGCCCGCCTGCACATCGGAGTTTTCGTTGTGGATGCGGCCGACCGCCTTCTTGGCGCGCAACAGCGCCACGCCGCCGCCGGGCACGATGCCTTCCTGCACTGCCGCGCGGGTGGCGTTGAGCGCGTCCTCGACGCGATCCTTCTTCTCCTTCACCTCGACCTCGGTCGCGCCGCCGACGCGGATCACCGCGACGCCGCCCGCGAGCTTGGCAAGCCGCTCCTGCAGCTTCTCGCGGTCGTAGTCGGAAGTGGTCTCCTCGATCTGCGCCTTGATCTGGCCGACACGGGCTTCGATGTCCTTCTTCTTGCCGGCGCCGTGGACGATCGTGGTGTTTTCCTTGTCGATCACGACCTTGCGGGCGCGGCCGAGCATGTTGACCGTGACGCTTTCCAGCTTCATGCCGAGCTCATCGGAGATCAGCTGGCCGCCGGTCAGGATCGCGATGTCTTCCAGCATCGCCTTGCGGCGATCGCCGAAGCCGGGTGCCTTGACGGCGGCGACCTTCAAGCCCCCGCGCAGGCGGTTGACGACCAGCGTCGCCAGGGCCTCGCCCTCGACGTCTTCGGCGATGATCAAGAGCGGCTTGCCCGACTGCACCACCGCTTCCAGCACCGGCAGCATCGCCTGCAGGCCGGAGAGTTTCTTCTCGTGCAGCAGCACGTAGACGTCCTCGAGTTCGGCCGTCATCTTCTCAGCGTTGGTGATGAAATAGGGCGACAGATAGCCGCGGTCGAATTTCATGCCTTCGACGATGTCGACTTCGGTTTCGAGCGACTTGTTCTCCTCGACGGTGATGACGCCTTCGTTACCGACCTTCTGCATCGCCTGGGCGATCATCTTGCCAATCGCTGCATCGCCATTGGAGGAGATGGTGCCGACCTGGGCCACTTCGGAGGATGCGGCGACCGGCTTGGCGCGCTTCTCGATGTCCTTGACCACCGCCGCCACGGCGATTTCGATGCCGCGCTTCAGGTCCATCGGGTTCATGCCGGCGGCAACCGCCTTGGCACCTTCCCGAACGATCGACTGCGCCAGCACGGTCGCGGTGGTGGTGCCATCGCCGGCGGTGTCGTTGGTCTTGGAGGCGACTTCGCGCAACATCTGCGCGCCCATGTTCTCGAACTTGTCGTCAAGCTCGATTTCCTTGGCGACGGTGACGCCGTCCTTGGTGATGCGGGGGGCGCCGAAGCTCTTTTCAATGACGACATTGCGTCCCTTCGGGCCGAGCGTCACCTTGACCGCATTGGCGAGAATATCGACGCCGCGCAGCATGCGGTCGCGCGCGTCTCCGGAAAATTTGACTTCCTTGGCTGCCATTTGAATTCACTCCTGATGGATTTGATTTGTCGATGTCGTTTGCGCGCGCCGGGCAAGGCGCGAAACATTGTCTTCGCGCCAGCCACGGCAATCCGTCGATTTTCGAAGGCCGATGGCATGCCCGGACCTGGTCCGGGCATGTCGGCCAGGGGCGGCAGTGGGTCGTTTCGGCCTATCTCAGGCGAGCACGCCCATGATGTCGCTCTCCTTCATGATCAGGAGTTCCTCGCCGTCGAGCTTGACCTCGGTGCCGGACCATTTGCCGAACAGCACGCGGTCGCCGACCTTGAGGTCGATCGGGATCAGCTTGCCGGATTCATCACGGCCGCCCGGACCGACCGCGGTGATTTCGCCCTGCGAGGGCTTTTCCTTGGCGCTGTCGGGGATGATGATGCCGCCCTTGGTCTTTTCCTCGGCGTTGATGCGTTTGACCACGACACGGTCATGCAGCGGACGAAATTTGGTTTTAGCCATGACGGTTCCTTTGGAGGCCTGATTTGCTTCGGTTTGCCATCGAAGGCGGAATACGGGACGTATTCGACACCGCCGATGGCGGAATAGCTTGGCAATCGTACTGTTAGAGTGCCAATTGCGTGCCCCGGGGATATGGCGTGCCGCCGATCCTGTCAAGCAAACGGGGTTAAGGCCTTGGTGAGGCAGATATAGGATGCTGCAGGAAACCAAATCGGAGCGCCGGCGTAATTTGCTGGACGTCATTGCTCCGGCAGGGTTTTTGCGCTTGGCTGCGGGACGGGTGCGGCCGCGGATTTGCTTGGGGGAGAACATGGTCGTTTCATCTGGCGTGCGGGCGGTTGCCAATCTGGGGATCGCCTCGGCGCTGACGATATTCCTCGGCGCCTGCTCGAGCATGAGCCTGCCGTCCTTTTCCTCATCCCCTTCAGCGCCGCCGGAGCCCGCCCCGGTTCCCGAAATGCCGGCAACGATCCGTGCCGACGAGATTGTAGGCAGGTGGGGTCTTGCGTCGTTCCAGAATCCCAATGACCGCGCGCGCACCGAAGTCGCCGCGAAGGCGCAGTGCAAGCAACCTTATGTGATCGGAGCGGGCACCAATGGCGGCGTGGTCATGCATCTGGCCGATCAGGCGACGCCCCAGGAATTGCGCCTGAAGGGCAGCCCGGGCGGCAAGAATTACATCGGTCCTGCCGGACCGGCCGGAGGCGAACAGGATCGCGAGATCGTCTCCTTCGACGGGCGTGTCCTGATCACCCGCTTCATCGACAAGGATGCGGCGACCCGCTACGGCAATATGGTCTACGTCCGCTGCGCGCCGCGCGCCTGACCTCGGATTGATCCGTTAAAACGAGAAACGCCGGCATGGAGCCGGCGGTTTTTTGTTTCAGGCGAAGGAACGCCGTACTCACTCGAACAGCGCGTCGATGTCGTTCTGGGAGGCATGACCCTCGTCGCCGTCGAGCTTCGGACCGTTCAGCAGCCTGGCGTCGCCCTCGCGGGTGTCGACGAGCGCGGGAGCGTGGGCCTTGATGGCATCGACCCCGCCCCAGATGTCCATCATGATGGTGATGTGATTTTCGATGAACTTCATCGTGGTCATCACTTTTTTGATGCGCTGACCGGTCAGGTCCTGGAAATTGCAGGCCTCGAAGATGGAAACGACGCGTTCCTGGATTTCCTCACTGAGCAGCTTCTGCTGATCCGGCGAGTTTACGCTGCTCAGCGCGGCCGCCGCATTGTCGATCAACTCGGCGGCTTCCAGAATTTGCTGCGTGGCTTCTTCGGTGCCGCCGACTACGGCGCCGAGCTCGCCATTGACCTTGGCCATTTCCTGGCCGTTGAAACTGTTGCCGTGCAGCACCGCGATTTCGCGCTTGGTGCGGCTGATGGCATCATAGATGAGGTCGAGTTCGACCTTGAGTTTCTCGCATTGTTCGATCTGGGCGCGATAGGTTGAAAGCAGCGCATGCGCTTCGGCGGCCTCGTGCGTGACTGTTTCGCCAATTGCATCGGTTGCCGCGCTATGACCTCGGGCGGCGGCCATCTGGGCCCGGATCGCGCGCAGCTCGGTCATGATTTCCTGATGCAAGGGACCAATCTCGCCGCCGACATCCGGCGGCATCGCGATGTCTCCAGCAATTCCTTCTTCGATACGAAAACGTTTGCGATGAACCGACATGAGATTTGTCCCTGAACTTCACTCTTCGCGTTTAAAGCAGGTTCGATTTAACATGAGGTTCACGCCGGGAACCGATTGCCGGGAGTCGGGCCGAGCACGCATACCAACGATTAACCATGCCCTCCCTGCGTTCACCGAAAATAAACGCTACCGGACAAAACCGCGCGCATTTGACGACGTGGTGAATCGAAACGCCGATTCTGTTTACCAAACCGATGCGGTTCTGATCTTAGCTGGCGGTATGCAAAAGGCACCGCTCCGGTGCTCGCGCGACGAAACAAGTACAGAGTACGTCGATGTCCAACAGAATCTATCTTGCGCTCGTTGCCGGCGCGTCGTTTCTCGGCTCCGCACCTCAGACCATGGCGAACGAGGTCGAGTTTGTCTCGGAACCCGCCGTGATCTACGCCGATCAATCCGCGCAGCGGCCTGCCGTGCCGATGCGAACCGCCTCGGCCGAGCGCTCCAACATGGGCGGCGGCTTCATCGAATTCCTGTTCGGCGACGGACAGAACCAGGGCGATCGCTATCGGCAGCAACCCGCCTATCCGCAGCAGCCATCATACCAGTCGCAGCGTCCGCTGTTCCCGCCGATGGAGCCGCAGCAAGCCATGCGCCAGCAGGAGCTCGGCGAACCCGCGCGTCCCGCCTTCGACCCGAAATTCGAGAAACAGGTCGTCGATTATTCCGGCAAGGAGATCGCCGGCACGATCGTCGTCGATACGCCCAACAAGTTCCTGTACCTGGTGCAGGGCAATCGAAAGGCGATGCGCTACGGCATCGGCGTTGGCCGCCCCGGGTTCACCTGGTCGGGCGTCAAGCAGATCTCCGCCAAGAAGGAATGGCCGGATTGGACGCCGCCTCCGGAAATGCTGGTTCGGCGGCCCGACCTGCCGCGGCACATGGAAGGCGGTCCGCAAAATCCGCTCGGCGCCCGCGCAATGTATCTGGGGTCGTCGCTCTACCGCATTCACGGTTCCAACGAGCCCTGGACGATCGGTACCAACGTGTCGTCAGGTTGCATCCGGATGCGCAACGAGGATGTGATCGACCTCTATGGCCGCGTCAATGTCGGCACCAGGGTCATCGTCATCTGATCGATCGCCGGAACGAAAATCCGGGACTGCAATCAAGAACGGCCGCTCCGCTTCGGACCGGCCGTTCGATCGTGGCGGGTGCAGTCGTTTCAGGCGAAGTCGCTGTCGCCATCGTCGGCGAAATCGTCCGAATCGAGACCGGCGTCGTCATGATCGCCGTCGTTCGAGGCGGAATCAAAAAATCCGGCGCGCGAACCGTCATCGGCGCGATCATTGGATGAGCCGATGTTGTTGATCCCGGCGTCGCGCGCGAGACTGCTGCCTGACTGATCCGTCCACGGACCTTGGCTGGTGGACCGCTCGGTCATCGCTGCGCTATCGCCGAAGCCATGGCGGCTGCCGCCCATCATCGAGCGGATGCTGTTGAGCAGCAGCGATCCGCCGACCACCCCGGCGGCGGCGGCTGCGGCGGTTCCCAGAAATGAGCCGCCACCGCCCATCGGACCCTGGGGTGCGCCATAGGACGGCCCATAAGACGGCTGCTGCCCATAGGACGACTGCCCGTAAGACGACTGCCCGTAACCGCCCTGATCATACTCTCCCTGGGGCGGCACCTGCTGCAACACCTGTCCGCTGTTCCAGACCGGACGGCTGGCGACTTCGGGTGGCCGCACATTCGGCACCGAGCCGCGCGGCTGACCTTGCCCGAGGAGGGTATCGCGCATCGAATCGAGGAACCCGCCGGCGTGATCCTGTTGGGGGGCGCCTGCCGCCTCCAGTTCCTGGATGCGGCCGTTCGCGCGTCGGAGCGCTTCGTCCTGGACCAGAACCGTTTGCACCAGCGCGTAAACCGCGTTGGGTGCGGCGCGCAAGCCTTGCGCGATCGCGGCCGTGGCGTCCGGATCGCGCGCGGCGCTTTCCATTTTTGAAAGCCGGTCGAAAAGGTCGTCAACCAATTGGCGTTCTTGCGGTGTCATCGAGCTTCTCCCTCGCTTCGCAGCGCCGGGCAGATGTAGGCGCCCTTTGTGTCGCCAGTAGTGCTGTCGGGGATTAAATTTGCGTATGCGGCAAGGCGCCCCGTCATCGTGGCCTCCCGGCGCAGGCAACGCGCGCAAACGATTGATTGGAAGCCGGAAAATGCGCCGCGCCGCGTGCGGGTTTCAGCCCAGGGTAACATTGTTCGCGGCCAGCAAAGGCTCGAAATGCTCGCCGCCGAGAAATCCGTATTCGCGTTCGCGCTGGTCCGTCAGCGGATCGAGGCTGACAAGGATCTCATCGACCACCCCCGGGTGACACATGATGACGCCGCCCTCGGGCAGGCCGTCGAGGAAGTCTCGCATCAGTGCCCCGAATTCGGGCCGGCGGGAAAAATCATAGGCGCCGGCGAATGCCGGGTTGAATGCGATATTGGCGCGCGAGGCGCGGCGGCGAAATTGTGCGCTCAAGGTATCGAGCACCAATGCCTTGGGCGAGCCGAGCCGCTGAACCAGCGGCTGATGGCGTCCGCCCTGGCGAACCCAGGCGTTGGGCGCGGCATTGCTTACCGCCGTCAGAAAGGCGTCGCGCACGCCCGGAAACAGCTGCGCGTGCTGGTGGCCGTCGACAAAGTCCGGGGCACGGCCGAACAATTCGCCGAAGGTCGAGAATTGCACCATCAATTCGGTATGGAGGACTTCAGGATCGAGCCTTCGCGTCAGCCCGGCGCGCAAGAGTTTCGGAAAAGGCAGGAACAAGCCGCCGTCGATCGGCTTGAAGTGCATCGTCAGGGGCCGAAATGGTGCCGTCAGCGTGACATGCAGGCCGATGGCGCAGCGCGGGCTGTTCCTGACCGCGGCCTGGAGTGCGCTCGCTTCGTCACGGCCGATGGCCGGACCGACCATCATGACCGAGGTGGCATTGAGGCGGCCGCGCTCGATCAGGTCGCGAATGGCGTGGTTGACGCCTGGGCTGATACCGTAGTCATCGGCGCACAGCCAAATGCGGCGCGGCGGTGGAGCGGATTTGTCGTTCGCTACCATTTGCCGCGATTTCTCGATGCGCGCGTCAAATCCCAAGCTCCACTACCCATCATAATTTGCCGGCGGTCATCGGATTCCAGCAATCGCAAAGTGGCTCCCAAACGGGATGCGCATACCGCATCGGACCGCTCGAGCGAGATGACTTTTCGTTGAACCGTCATCTCGCTCTATCTTTTTGCTTGAGCATGATCTCCGCGCAAACGCTTTCGCGCTTACCCACTTTTCCGGATCATGCTCCAGGCGGCATCGTTCATTCGGCCGCGGTCCGTTCGCCGGCGGCGGCATCGGTGTTCGCCTCGCTGCGCTTCTCGCTGTGTTCGGCGACGAAATAGATCGGGCGTGCCTTTAGCTCCGAAAGAATCTTCCCGATATATTCCCCGACGATACCGATCATGATGAGCTGCACGCCGCCGATGGTCATCAGGCCGACCACCAGCGAGGGATAGCCGGGGACCGACTTTCCATCCACCCAGGTTTCCCAGAGGATCGAAAGACCGAACAGGAAGGCGACTGTCGCGAGCAACACTCCCAACAGGCTGGCAAAACGCAGCGGTGCCACCGAGAACGAGGTCAGGCCCTCGATCGAAAGCCCGACCAGCCGGCCGGCGCTGAACGTGGTGATGCCGTGCGCGCGGGCGGCGGGTTCATAGTCGACGCGGATCTGGCGGAAGCCGATCCAGCTTGCGAGACCCTTGAAAAAGCGATTGCGTTCGGGGAGCTGCCGCAGGGCCGCCGCCGCGCGCGGCGACAGCAGGCGGAAGTCGCCGGCATCTTCCGGGATCTTCTGGCGCGCGCCCCAATTGATCAGCGCGTAGAAGCCACGCACCGCGAGCCGCCGCGGCAATGATTCGTTGTCGCGATGCGCCTTGGCCGTATAGACGACGTCATAGCCGTCATCGATCCAGTGACCGACAAGCTTCTCGACGAGATCAGGTGGATGCTGACCATCGCCGTCCATGAACAGCACGGCCCCGTGTCGCGCATGGTCCAGGCCGGCCATCAGGGCTGCTTCCTTGCCGAAGTTCCGTGACAGCGACACCACCTGAACATCGAGCGTATCGGCGACAAGTCCGCGTGCGATGGCGAGCGTCCCATCAGTGCTGCCGTCGTCGACATAGACGACCTCGCAAGCCAGGCGATAACGGTCCCTGAGCGTCCTTGCCAGCCGGCAAAGCCGCTGGTGCAGGGACGCGAGCCCGGCGGCCTCGTTATAGAGCGGGACGACGATGGATAAACCCTGCGCCGCAGCCGTTGCCGCGGTCGTTGACAGGCTCGAGACATCCGTACCCAGCATCATCGGTCAGGTTCCAACCATCCTGGAGCCTGTCGATCAGGCTCTAACATCTTTGTTTTGACGCGTTTTCTTCAAGCGAACCGGTACCCGCTTCGCCCGAAAACGCTCTGAAAACACAGCATATGGCAATCGGCGTGACTTGTCGCCACGTGGAAAGGCCGCGGCGTTTCGTCTTACCGTCGCAAGAATGCCTCAAGCCTGGCAAATAGCGGATTGTCGCGGTCGAGCACGTAGTCGAGCGACGCCACCGAGACCGTTTCCGCGCCATGGGCGCGAAGAAAGCTGCCGAGCGCGTAGAGCTGCGCCGGCGGACAGTGCAGCGTCACCATACCCGAGGATGTCGGCCCGCCGAACGGGGACACCACGCCGAAGCGGTTATGGGCCTCGGCCAGAAGCGCCGCGTCGCATCCCGCAAAGCGGGTGCGGACTTCCCGGTATTTGCTGGCGCGGGCTCGCGCGGCGATGTGGTCCAGGATGACGCGCGCGGCCTCGCGCGCCTCGTTCGACCAGTCGGCGTCCCGCGAGGCCACGAGATTGGCCTGGCTGCGCAGGATCACGCCGTCGTCGAGCACCTTGAGGCCGTTGGCGGCAAGCGTCGCGCCGGTCGTCGTGATGTCGACGATCATCTCCGCGGTGCCGACCGCGGGCGCGCCTTCGGTCGCGCCGGCGCTCTCGATGATGCGGTAGTCGACGATGCCGTGCGAAGCGAAGAATGTCCGGGTCAGGTTGATGTACTTGGTCGCCACCCGCATTCGCCGGTTATGCTGCGCGCGAAAGCCGGTGGTGACGTCGTCGAGATCGGCCATGGTCCGGACGTCGATCCAGGCCTGCGGTACCGCGACCACGACATTGGCGCTGCCAAAACCGAGACTGTCGATCAAGAGGACGCGCTTGTCGGCATCGGCAATGCTTTCGCGCACCAGGTCCTCGCCGGTGACGCCGAGATGGACCGCGCCGCGCGCGAGCTGCGAGGCAATCTCGCTCGCGGAGAGGTAGGCGATCTCGACATTGTCGAGCCCGGAGATGGTGCCGCGATAGTCGCGGGCGCCGCGTGGCTTTGCCAGCGCGAGTCCGGCACGCGTGAAGAACGCCTCGGCGTTTTCCTGCAGGCGGCCTTTTGAGGGAACCGCGAGTACGAATGGCGCGGTCATGACGCGCTCCCGCTGCTGCGGCCTTTGGCGGGCTCGCCGCCGGTCCGGGTCAAGGTCTCGACCCAGACCGAGAACCCGACCGCGGGGATCGGGGTCCTGGAACCGAGCTGGGTCATCAGCCCGTCATAGCGTCCGCCCGCCACCAGCGGCTCGCCGCCGTCGCCTTTGGCGTGCAGCTCGAACTCGAAGCCCGTGTAATAGTCGAGGCCGCGGCCGAACGAGGTGGAAAAGCGCGTCGAGCCGGTATTGATGCCGCGCGCGGCCATGAAGCCGACGCGGCTCTCGAATGCATCGATCGCGGCGGTGATGTCGAGTTTGGCGTCGGCGGCAAGCGCCCGTAGCCGCGCGATCGAATCGTCGGGCTCGCCCGAGATCGCGAGGAATCGCTTGATCAGATCGAGCGCGTCTCGGGGCAGGGCGCCACCCTTCAGGGTTGACTGTTCGAGGAAGCGGTCGGCGATCTCCGCAACCGTGCGCCCGCCGACATTGGTGGTACCGGCGATCGACATCAGGTCGGTCACCAGCGCCAGCGCCGCCTTGCGATCGGAGCCCGCAAGTGCGGCGAGCACGCCCTCATATTCATTGCGGGTCGATCGGGTCGCGAGCGTCAGCCGCTCGAGATCCTGCTCGAGGCTGATCTTGCGGTTGAAATCCTTGATCAGGCGCCGCCGCCACACCGGATAAAGATCCAGGGCATCGATCAGGGCCGTGAACAGCGCGACGTCGCCGGTGCGGATATCGACCTCGGTCAGGCCGAACGCATTCGTGGCTTCAAGCGCCAGCGCGAGCATTTCCGCGTCCGCCGCCGGGCGATCCTGCCGACCGAAGGATTCGATGCCGGCCTGCAAGAACTCGCTGGGCCGGCCGCCGCGATAACGGAACACCGGCCCGAGATAGCTGAACCCTGCGGGCTGCCCGGCCTTGCGGGACGCAAGATAATCCCGCGCGACCGGAATGGTCAGGTCGGGGCGGAGGCAAAGTTCCTCGCCGCCGGCGTCGGTGGTCAGATAAAGGCTCTTGCGGATGTCCTCGCCCGAGAGGTCGAGAAACGGTTCGGCGGGCTGCAATATCGGCGGATCGGCCAGCGTGTAGCCGGCCTGCGCGAAGGACAATAGCAGCGCGTCCGCCCATGCGGCGGATCCGGTCGCACCCGTACCCCGTTTCCGAAGTTCGTCAGCCATTGCGGCTCCTCCGAAACGAACTTCGGAAACCAAGGGGTACTGGCAAAAATACATTTCTGGTGCCGCTTACCGGTTTGAAGTTCCCGATGCGGACTCGCCGCAACCGGTGCAGGAACTTCAAATCGGCGGCACCAGTGGCGGCGGTCACGGTCATCTCGAAGTCCAAATCCCCGAAAACGGGCTCCGGCGCGTCAATCAGCAAAGGCGGGAACCGATGTTGCGATTAGCATACGCGCAAGTCGTTGATTAAAGGCATGTTTTCTAGGTTAACCGGATCCCACCTGCCCGGAAAATGCTCTGCCGCAGCCCCTTAGCATGGCCGCGGCCGGGTTTCGACCAGGATCGGCCAAGTGCCTTAATACAAGTGCCTTAACAAGCGGCCAAGGAGGGACCGGTCAAGGCCGGAACCTATCCGGGCCTGCCGTCAGCGCTCCAGTCACCAAGCGCCGCCTGGACCAGGGCAAGCGCTGCCACGCCAGCGGTGTCGGCGCGCAGAATTCGCGGTCCCAGCGAAAGCCGCAAAATTCGCGTCTGTCGCAACAGCAGGCTGCGCTCCTCCTCGGCAAATCCGCCCTCGGGCCCGATCAGGATATCGATCCCGTCTGCCGCGGTCTGCCTGCCGCCCAACGCCTGCAGCGGATTTGTGACATCTGCGGCCTCGTCGCAGAAGACCAGCAGGCGCTGTCCATTGCGTCCGCTCAAATAACGATCGAGCGGAACCGGCTCGGCGACATCGGCAATGCTGAGGATGCCGCATTGCTCGGCCGCCTCGATGACATTGGCCCGCATCCGTTCGCCGTTGACCCTCGAGACCTGGGTGAAACGGGTCAAAACCGGCTGCAGTGACGAAGCTCCCATCTCGACCGCCTTCTGCACCATATAGTCGAGACGGGCATGTTTGAGCGGCGCGAAGACGTAGGCGAGGTCGGGCAGGCGATCCTGCGGCCGGGTCCGGGTCATGATTTCGAGACGGTCGGGCCGTTTGCGCCCCGAGATCGAAGCCTGCCACTCGCCATCGCGTCCGTTGAAAACCAGAATGGTTTCGCCTGCGGAGAGCCGCAACACGTTGCCGAGATAATTGCTCTGGTCGCGTTCGAGCGCGACCGTCACGTCCGGTGCCAGGGCAGCATCGACAAACAGCCGCGGCTTGCGAAAATCGAGTTGGGGCATGGTCAAGGGTCCAATTCGGGGCCTTTTAGCCCAAAGGATGAGAAATTACGCTATTATCGGCCGTTCTGGCGCGGCCCAACGCCGCGCTGTTGCCAAATTCCACGGGTTGTTAAGCAATGGCGGGAATCGTAAAATGCCCCATATCGGAGTCGCTCTTCTATCGGGAAGACGCTTGGGGCCATTGGACCTTGCCTGAGGGAACAGCTTTGATGATCCGTCACCTGATTGCGCCACTCGCAGTGGCCATCGTTATGCTCCATGCCGGCCAGGGCTTTGCGCAAGGTGCGTTTCCGGCGCCGCTGCCCGGCAGAGCCGGCACGGCCAACGATCCGGCATTTCCGCCGGTGAACGGCGCAGCGCCTCCGTCTGCCTTCGGCGCCGCGCCCGCGCCCGGCGGGTTTCCGGCAGCGGGTGCAACGCCCTTCACGAATTCGGCGTTCGCGCCGGCGCCTCCAACGCAGGCGGGCCCCCCCGAGGATTGCATGAAGGCATTCCTGCCGCTGCGTGAAGAGGCCGAGAAGCGCGGCAAGCTGATCAAGGCCGCCAGCGAGCGGCATGCACCTCCGGAGGAGGCTTGCAAGCTGCTCGGAAACTTCGCCCAGTCCGAGCTCAAGATGCTCAAATACGTCGAAAGCCATTCGGCCAAGTGCGGGATTCCGCCGCAGATCGCGGATCAGCTGAGGCACGGCCACAAGGGTACCGAGGCCATGCAGCAGAAGGTCTGCGGAGTCGCCCAGCAAATGGCGCAGAAGGGGCCGTCGGGTCCGAGCCTGAGCGATGTGCTGGGATCTGCGACGGCGCTTCCTGAAGTGGCGGCCACGAAGAAGGGCGGTACTTTCGATACGCTGAACGGCAACGCCCTGGCGCGATGACCGCGGCCCCCGATCTGAGCGAAACCCGGAAACAGGACATAAGGGTCGGATGAGCGGCGCTGCGGCCCGCGTTGCGGACGCGACCGGCAACTGGGTCGATACGCTGGCGCCGCCGTGGTCGCGGCCCTATTTGCGGCTCGCCCGCCTCGACCGGCCGATCGGATCCTGGCTATTGCTGATGCCGTGCTGGTGGTCGGCGGCGCTCGCCGCCGGAGTTTCCCATAGGCTGAGCCAATTGCCCCTCGTCATTGCGCTGTTCTTCGTGGGCGCCTTTGCCATGCGCGGCGCCGGTTGCACCTGGAACGACATCACCGATCGCGATCTCGATGCCAAAGTGGAGCGCACACGGTCGCGGCCGATACCCGCGGGACAGGTCAGCGTGCCGCAGGCGCTTGTCTTCCTGGTGGTGCAGGCCTTGGTCGGGCTTCTTGTGCTGCTGCAGTTCAACCGTTTTGCGGTAGCGACGGGTATCGCCTCGCTCGTCATCGTCGCGGTCTATCCCTTCATGAAGCGGATCACCTGGTGGCCGCAGGTCGTGCTTGGTTTGGCCTTCTCGTGGGGGGCGCTGATGGGATTTGCCGTCACTCTCGGGCGGATCGATGCGACGGCGCTTTTACTTTATGCCGGCTCGATCGCCTGGGTGATCGGCTACGACACCATCTATGCGCATCAGGACGCTGAAGACGATGCGCTGATCGGGGTAAAATCGACCGCGCGCCTGTTCGGCGCGCGCACGCATCAGGCGCTGGCCTTGTTTTACGGACTGGCGGTGGTCTTGATCGGCGTGGCGGTGTGGCTCGCCGGCGCCGGCTTGGCGGCATGGATCGGACTGGCCGCGTTCGCCGTGCATCTCGCCTGGCAAATTGCGCGGCTGAAGACCGGCGATCCGGCGCTGTGCCTGCGCGTTTTCAAGTCCAACCGCGATGCCGGGCTGCTGCTGTTTGCAGGGCTGCTCGTGGATGCGGTGATGGCCGCCGTTTGACCGGGCTGTCAGCGCGGGAAATCGAATCTTGTGGGGTCAGCAGCAATCATTCCACCAGCGCCTCAATCACGGCAGCTAGTTCCGCGCGATGATCTCGCGCTCGCCTCGGTGCACATTGGCGGGATCGAGCGCGGCGCCGCCGCGCCGGCGCACCAGGAATTTCGGACGCCGCGAGCGGATCGCGTTGCGCCGCCGCCGCCGCGGCGCCGGCTCGCGCGCTTCGTCTTCAGCCAATTGCGGAAGCGCGAAAATGTCGCTCCACATCCGCCATGCCGCCGATATCTCGTCGCGGTCGGAACTCACGCCCAAGGGAATCGTCAGCGACGGATCGCGGTGAACCAGCACCAGCATCTGGGCATCGTCGATGCCGCGCAGCGCGACGCCGCGAAAATCGCTGACGCGAACGTTGATGGCCATCCGCATGCCCTGGACGGCACGCCGCAGCACGACGCGTTCGCGGTGAAGTTCTACGTTGCGCACGCCGCCGTCGGCGCGGACATCCAGCGCATCGAAGCTGACGGGCAAAGAGAGAGGGTCGAGCCGCAAGGCGCGGCTCGACCCGGCGGGATTGATCCCGCCTGTTCTTGTTTGGCGCCTCACGGCTTTGTCTCCCCGCCGGGATTATGTTCCCGGTCGATACCCGAGAGCATGCCAGAGCCGCGCCCGAATTCGCTTAAAAAGGCTGGTTAATCCGCCGTCACCAGTGCACATGATTGACAAGACCTTGGCTCGCATGATTGACGAGACCTTGCGGCGAACTCGAAAATCTTTGGCTTTTGTCCGGTGAAAATGCTTGAAATCCCTGTAAATCAGGCACATCTGGTGTATCGATCGAGGTGCATGGAAGACCTCGCCAATCCTTCTTGAAGCTCCGGGATTTTGTTCGTGATCTCTTCACCATCGGCGACATCGTCGCGTTCGTCCAAGGCGGTCGCCTCCGACCTTTTCGATCAATCCGCCCTCACCACGCTGGCCCAGCGTCTCGTCGAGGCTGCCCGGCGCGCCGGCGCGGACGCCGCCGACGCGGTAGCTGTGCGCGGCGTGTCGCAGGGCGTGGAGGTGCGCGACGGGCGCGTCGAGGAATCCGAGCGCTCGGAAGGCGATGATGTCGGGCTGCGTGTGCTGGTGGGACAGCGCCAGGCGGTGGTCTCGACCAACGATGTCAGCGGCGACGGTGTCGCAAGGCTTGCGGAGCGGGCGGTTGCAATGGCGCGCGTCGCGCCCGACGACAAATATGTCGGTCTCGCCGATCCGTCGCTCCTGGCGCGCGACCTGCCCGATCTCGATCTGCTCGACCCCAATATTCCAGTGACAGCGGAACTTGAGCGCCGCGCCTGCGAGGCCGAAGCGGCCGCGCTCGCCGTCAAAGGCGTGACCAAATCGGGCGGTGCTTCGGCCTCGACCGGAATCGGCGGCATGGTGCTGGTCACCAGCACCGGCTTTCACGGCTCCTATTTGCGTTCGAGTCATGGCATCTCGGTAACCGCCATTTCCGGCGAAGGCACCGCCATGGAGCGCGACTACGACTACACAACCGCGCCACACGCCTCCGATCTCGCCTCGCCCGACAGCGTCGGCCGCACCGCCGGCGAGCGCACCGTCGCGCGCGCCAACCCGCGCAAGGTCGAAACCTGCAAGGTGCCTGTCGTGTTCGACCCTCGCGTGTCCGGCTCGCTGGTCGGCCATCTGGTGGGTGCCATCAATGGCGCCTCGATCGCGCGCAAGACCTCCTTCCTGAAAGATCGTCTCGGCGAGCAGCTGTTTGCAAGGAACATCCGTATCATCGACGATCCGTTGCGGGCGCGAGGATTGCGCTCGCAGCCGTTCGACGCCGAGGGCGTCAAGGTGAAGAAGCTCGCGATCGTCGATCAGGGCGTTCTGACATCATGGCTGCTGGATTGCGCGACCGCGCGCGAGCTTGGGCTGGTCACGACCGGTCATGCCCATCGCGGCGTATCGTCGTCGCCATCGCCGGGATCGTATAACCTCCATCTCGAGGCCGGCGAGCCGACGCCGGCCGAGCTGATCTCCGATATTCGCCAGGGGTTCTACGTTACCGACCTGATCGGCTCCGGCGTCAACGGCGTGACGGGCGACTATAGTCGCGGGGCGTCCGGCTTCTGGATCGAGAACGGCGAGATCACCTATCCGGTGAGCGAGGTGACGATCGCAGGCCACCTCTTCGAAATATTCAAGTCGCTGGTGCCGGCCAACGACCTGGTATTTCGCTATGGCGTCAATGCGCCGACGCTGCGAATCGAGGGATTGACGCTTGGCGGACGCTAGCGGCAGTGCCGCGCATGAAAAGCTTCTGACCCGCGACGCCGCTTTGCTGACGGAGACGGTGCGAGAGGCCGGCGCGCTGGCGCTTTCGCTGTTCCGCACCGAACTCAAAAACTGGACCAAGGGCGCCTCATCACCCGTGTCGGAGGCCGACATCGCGGTCAATGATCTGATCGCCGGAAGGTTGCGATCCGCCACCCCGGATTATGGCTGGCTGTCGGAAGAGAGCGCCGACGACGAAGAGCGACTGGGCAAGCGGCTGGTCTGGATCGTAGATCCGATCGACGGTACCCGCGGCTATCTCGCCGGCCGCGAAGATTGGTGCGTGAGCGTGGCGCTGGTCGAGGACAGGCGGCCACTATTGGCGGCCGTGTTTGCGCCGGCCAGCGATGAATTTTTCTTCGCGGAGCGTGGCCGAGGTTCGTTGCTCAACGGTCTGCCGGTTTATGCGGCATCCGGCGCTGCATTGGACTTCTCTCGCGTGGCCGGTCCGAAGCCGCTGGTCGAGCGGCTCAACCGCTCGGCTGGTGAAATAAATCTCCATCCCCGAATCGGATCGCTGGCGCTTCGGCTATGCCGGGTTGCCGACGGAAGGCTCGATGCGGCTTTTGCGGGCGGTCAAAGCCGCGACTGGGACCTTGCCGCCGCCAATTTGATCGTGCAGGAAGCGAATGGTAACATGACCGCACTTTCGGGGGATACCATCCTGTACAATCGCCGCGAGGTGACGCACGGGGTGCTGGTGGCAGCGGGGCGTGATCGTCATGCAAGCATTGTCGAGCATTTTCGGGCTCGCCCCTTGCCCTGAGTGCCTCCCGATGAGTGCCAGAAACGTCGTTTGCCGGGCACCACATTAGGAAAAGAGACCATGCCAGATAGTGCCCCGCAGCAATTGCTCCATCTTGTCATCGGAGGCGAGCTGACCGGCCTTGAACACACGACGTTCAAGGACCTCTCGCAGGTGGAAATCGTCGGCCTGTTCCCGAATTACGCGACCGCCTACACGGCCTGGAAGGCGAAGGCGCAGCAGACCGTGGACAACGCCCACATGCGGTATTTCATCGTCCACCTCCATCGGCTGCTCGATCCAGGTCAAGACGCGAAGCTTGCCCGTTGAAGAAGCTGATCCGCAATGTGCTGCGCAGCAGCTGGCTCCAGCGCGCGGTGGGTTTTCTCACGGCCGAGTTTCTGCGGCTGGTCTGGCTGACCAACAGGTTCAGCTTCGATCCGCCCGAGGTCTATGAGATCGTCGAGCCGCAGATGCCGGCGATCTTCGCGTTCTGGCACGGCCAGCATTTCCTGACGCCGTTTATCAAGACCAAGGAAACCCATCGCGCCAAGGTGCTGATCTCGCGGCATCGCGATGGGGAATTCAATGCCATCGCCGCCGAACGGCTCGGGATCGGCACGATCCGCGGCTCGGGGGATCACGGCTCGGCGTTTCACCGCAAGGGCGGCGTCGGTGCGTTCAAGGAGATGGTGCGGGCGCTTGAACAAGGCTATAACGTCGCGCTGACCGCCGACGTGCCGAAGCGCTCGCGAATAGCCGGGCTCGGCATCATCATGCTGGCGCGCGAATCAGGGCGGCCGATCATGCCGTTCGCGATGGCGACCAGCCGCTTCTGGCGCCTGAAGAATTGGGACCGCACCACGATCAATCTGCCATTCGGGCGAGGAGCACTGGTGGGAGGCGAAATTATCATGGTTCCACCGGACGCCGGTGCCGAGGCGATGGAAGAACTGCGTGCGCGACTGGAAGCGACGCTGAACGACGCGACCGCGCGCGCTTATGCGCAGGTCGGCCGTCCGGAAGAGGTGCATGGCTAGTTCCTTGCCGATGACGCTCCGCTTCTACCAGCGGCTGTCGGCCGCGGCGGCGCCGCTGGCGCCTGCGTTGATCAAACGGCGACTGAAGCAGGGCAAGGAAGATCCGGCGCGCATCGGTGAGCGCCGTGGCATGAGCCGGGACACTCGTCCGCACGGACCGTTGGTCTGGATTCACGGTGCCAGCGTCGGGGAAGTGCTGGCCGCCGCCGCCTTGATCGAGAAGTTGCGTGCGCTGAATATTCGCATCCTCGTGACCTCGGGGACGGTGACCTCGGCGGCCATCGTCGCCAAACGGTTCCCCGCCGATATCATCCATCAATATGTGCCGTACGATTCTCCGCGTTACGTGGCGCGCTTTCTGGATCACTGGCGGCCGAGTCTGGCGCTGTTCATCGAATCGGATCTGTGGCCGAACCTGATCCTGTCGAGTGCGGCGCGGCGTCTGCCGATGGTGCTGATCAACGGCCGGATGTCGCCTCGCTCGTTTCCGCGCTGGCGCCGGGTGAGCGGCACGATCTCGGCGCTGCTTGGCCGGTTCGACGTCTGCCTGGCGCAATCGCGAGTCGATGCGGAGCGTTTTGCCGCGCTGGGCAGCCGCAACGTCGTCATTACCGGCAATCTGAAACTGGACGTTCCCGCGCCGCCGGCCGATTTCGGCAGGCTGGAGCGGTTGATGTCGGTAACGCGCGGTCGCCCGATTGTCGTGGCGGCGTCGACGCATCCCGGCGAAGAAGAGATCTTGCTCGAGGCGCACCGCACGCTTGCGGGATTTTTTCCGTCGCTGTTGACCGTGATCGTGCCGCGCCATCCCGGCCGCGGCGAAACCATCGCCCGCATGATCGCCGCCTCCCGTCTGCGTGCGGGCTTGCGCTCGCGCGAGGAACTGCCGACGGCGGCCACCGATATCTACGTCGCCGACACCATGGGCGAACTGGGGCTGTTCTATCGCTTGTCGCCGGTCGTGTTCATGGGAGGATCGCTGGTCGAACATGGCGGGCAGAATCCGATCGAGGCGGTCAAGCTGGGCGCGTCGATAGTTCACGGCCCCCACGTGTTCAATTTCGGCGACGTTTACGAGGCGCTCGACAGCGCCGGCGGCGCGAAGCTGGCCGACACGCGGGAAGCGCTGGTCAAGCAGCTGGGCAGGTTGCTGGCCGATCCCGCGGCGCGCAATTTGTCGGTTGCGGCGGCCGAGCGGGTGGTCTCGCAGCTCGGCGGCGCGCTCGACCGCACGCTGGCTGCGCTCGAACCCTATTTGCTGCAATTGCGCCTCGAAATGGGGGCGTCGGATGCATGAGCCGGACTTCTGGTACCGGTCATCATCATGGATGTCGCTATTGCTGATGCCGCTCGCTGCCGTTTACGGCGCGATAGCCGGCCATCGGCTGCAGCGTGCGGGATTTGACGCCGGCATTCCCGTGCTCTGCGTCGGCAACTATCATGCCGGCGGCGCCGGCAAGACCCCGACGGTGCTGGCTCTTGTCAAGCTGCTGCGCGAGCTCGGCGAGACGCCGGTCGTGCTCAGCCGCGGCTATGGCGGACAACTGCGCGGGCCGGTGATGGTCGATCCCGGCCGCCACGCGGCGGCCGACGTCGGTGATGAGCCGCTGATGCTGGCGCGGACGGTCCCGGTGGCGGTCGCGCGCGACCGTCTCGATGGCGTCGCATTGGCGCGTTCGCAAGGCGCCACCGTGATCGTGATGGACGACGGCTTCCAGAATCCGGCCATCGCCAAGGATGCCTCGCTGATCGTGATCGACGCTCACCGTGGCCTCGGCAATGCTTGCGTGTTTCCCGCCGGCCCCTTGCGTGCACCGCTGCCGCCGCAAATCGACCGCACCGATGCATTGATCGTTATCGGCGACGGCGACGCGGCCGAGGCGGTCTCTGCCGCCGTCGCGGCGCGGGGCAAGCCGGTGTTATCGGCGCATCTGAAGGCTGACGAGGCATCGATCGCTTCGCTCGGTGGCAAGCGCGTCGCAGCTTTTGCCGGGATTGGCGATCCCGCCAGGTTTTTCAGAACGCTGCGCGCGAGCGGGGTCGACGTCGTCCTGGAACGGGCCTTCGCCGATCATCATCGGTTTTCGCAGAGCGAGATCGAAACCTTGATCGCGCAAGCCAGGCGCGAGGCGCTGACGCTGGTAACGACGGAAAAGGATCTGGCACGGCTGCGCGGCCGCGATGGGCTTCCGGACCGGGCGCGGGAAATCGTGCCGTTCGCGGTGACGCTCGAGATCGAGGGCGCCGCCGACTTGAAGAAGCTGGTATCGGGTTGGCTGTTCAAAGCGCGCGAGAAGAAATTTCGGAAATAGGCCGGGGTGGGCAACAGCATGCCTGCCCGTCACCTCGCCAGTCGTAGGCCGGCCGGCGCAGGCGCGCCCATCCTGCAATCAATCCTTAAGTCTTCAGCGCGGCGGGAAAATGCCGTTGGAGCACCGCGGTCGGCAGCGCGTAGGCCTCCTGCAGATCCACGCTCCAGTATTTCAGCTCGTCGAGTGGTATCCGCGCGTCGGTCACCGCGCAGCGCACATAGGTTCCCGGCGAGATCACGCGGAAATCGCCGTCCAGGTATTGCAGCTGTGCTTCGCCGTGGCCCGAGGGGCCGAATTTATTGAGCACGGTCAGGTTCTCCGATAGTTCCCGGCGTTGGACCGGGCTAAATGACAGGGAATTATTCTACTATAAATAGGTAGGGCTGTCCGCCCGTTAAACCCACCGATTTGTGATGAATTGCGATCTTTGCCACATGCTAGCCTTTCCATGAATGGATTGCCCTCTTCCCGGCACCATCACGACCCGGCACATGCGATGCGCGTTCTCACGGCCATTTTCTTCCTGGCACCGTTTGCCGTGACATTTGCGGCGGATGCCGCGCCGCCGACCGCTCCGCATCAGGTCGATATTCCCTCCGGCGGCAGTGTATTGCACGCCCAGCTTTACAAGCCTGACGGCGATGGCCCGTTTCCGGTCGTGATCGCGCTGCACGGATGCGGTGGATTGGCCGGCCACTCCGAGACGGTCCAGCCGCGGTATCGCGATTGGGCCGAGCAGTTGCTGAAGGACGGCAAAGCCGTGCTGTTGCCGGACAGCTATGGTTCGCGCGAGCTCGGTCCGCAATGCCACGTCAAGGAACGCCGCATTCTGGCTCGCCGCGAGCGGGTCGCCGACATCCTGGCGGCGCGGCAGTGGTTGGTGCAGCAGCCCTGGGCCGCACGCGATCGCATCAGCCTGCTGGGCTGGGCCAACGGCGCCAGCGCGCTGTTGTGGGCGGTTCGTCCGCAATTGTCCTCGCGCAATGTCGAGCCGGATTTCCGCTCGGCGATTGCGTTCTATCCGGATTGCCGCCTCTCATCCGGGCTTGGCTGGAGCACGCGCGTTCCGACGCTGGTGCTGATCGGCGCCAAGGACGACGTCAGTTCGCCGCCTGCCTGCCGCCAGATGGTCGACGGCGCGCACGGCCGCAGTGCGCTGGCGCGGATCGTGGTCTATCCCGGCGCCTACCACGATTTTGACCGCGCCAATTTGCCCGTTCACGCGATTGGCCCCGCCGCCGATGCGACCGACCCTGAAAAGGGTCACCTCGGCACCGACGCGGAAGCGCGCGCCAATTCGCAACAGCGCGTCGCGGAATGGCTGGCGCGCTGACGCTCTAAAACAAGCTGCCCTGGCCGACCGGTTTCGCCGCGCGCTTGGGCGCCGCCGGCTTCGGCTCGCTGGCGTCAGGCTTTGTTGAAGCTGCCGTCGCCGCCGGCCGATCCGTATCCGCGGTGGCTCCGACACGTCCGTCGGCAAATTCGAGACTGAGCCGCGCCCCCGGGCCGATGCCGGCCGCCGCGTGCACCGCGTGGCCCTTCGCATCACGCACCAGGGCAAATCCGCGCGTGAGCACGCCGCGATACGACAGCGCGTTGAGCAACTGGCCGCTGTGGGCCACGCGCGCGGCAAGTCGCTGGGTGGAAGTTGCGAGCGCGCGTCGCGCGCGCTCGGCCAATCGAAGGATGCGTTCGCGGTCGCGCGCGATCGCCTGGCGC
Organism: uncultured Alphaproteobacteria bacterium; assembly: GCA_963742085.1. Classification (GTDB taxonomy): domain Bacteria; phylum Pseudomonadota; class Alphaproteobacteria; order Rhizobiales; family Xanthobacteraceae; genus Bradyrhizobium. Next base: position 248,891 of record CAVUKM010000020.1, read on the forward strand.
TGGGCCTGCGCATTGGAGAGCCTTGAGGCCTTCAGCCTGATCTCAAGTCCGGCAAAGCGATCCCGGCGGTTTCGCAACAGGGTCTTGGCGGAATGCGCCATCCGCTCGCCGGAGGCGGCGAGCCGGTGTTGGGCCTGCGCAAGCTGCGCGCGCAGCACGCGCATTGTTAGTCGTGCGCTGGCGCCCGCGAAGCGGCGGAAGTGAGCGTGGGTGTTGGCCTTCAGGCCGCGGGGCAGGGCGGCGATGGCGCCATCCAGCCGTTGCCGCGGGATCGCCAGCAGCTCGCCGGCGGCCGGTAGCGCGCGCGCGGCGGCGCGCAACTCGTTGCGGCGCGATTCCTGGCTGCGCTGCCAGCACAGCATGGTCCGCCGCGCCAGCCCAGCCACCTCGACGAACAGCTCGCTGCGCACGGGAACCGCCATTTCGGCGGCCGCCGTCGGCGTCGGCGCGCGCTTGTCGGCGGCGAAATCGATCAGCGTGATGTCGGTCTCGTGGCCGACGGCCGAGATCAGCGGAATCATGCTTTCGGCGGCGGCGCGGACCACGATCTCCTCGTTGAACGACCAGAGGTCCTCCAGCGAGCCGCCGCCGCGCGCGACGATCAGAAGATCGGGCCGCGGAATCCGGCCGCCTTCGGGCAGCGCGTTGAAGCCGCGGATCGCGGCTGCAACCTGCTCGGCCGAGCCTTCGCCCTGCACCTTGACCGGCCACACCAGCACGCGGCGCGGAAAGCGGTCCTCGAGGCGGTGCAGGATATCGCGGATCACGGCGCCGGTCGGCGAGGTGACGACGCCGATCACCTCGGGCAGCCATGGCAGCAATTGCTTGCGCGCCTCGTCGAACAATCCTTCGGCGGCCAGTTTCTTCTTGCGCTCTTCCATCAGCGCCATCAGCGCGCCGATCCCGGCGGGCTCGAGCGCCTCGATCACGATCTGGTATTTCGACGAGCCGGGATAGGTCGTGAGCTTGCCGGTGGCGATGACCTCAAGCCCTTCCTGCGGCTTGAAGCGCATCCGGCCGTGGACGCCCTTCCAGATCACCGCCTCGATCTTGGCGCTCTCGTCCTTGAGCGCGAAATAACAGTGCCCGGAGGAGTGCGGCCCGCGGAAGCCGGTGATCTCGCCGCGCACCCGGACATGGCCGTAGGCATCCTCCACCGTCCGGCGCAGCGCGGACGACAGTTCGGACACCGTGAATTCCGGCGCGTTGATCAGGGTTTCCGCTGTGGGCATCTCGATTCGGCTCGTTCGGGGTAGGCGCCCAAGTTAGGGATTTTCGCACCCGACCGCCAATCCGGACCTTGCAATTCCACATACTCTGTAATACAGAGTAATCTGTAATCGAAAATACGGAGGAAAAATCATGCTGAAATGGATGGTTTGGTTCCCGCTAAGACTGTTGCGATGGGCCTTGAGCCTCATGGGCTTGGCGACCCTCGTGCTTGCCGCAATGCTCGCGACACCGCTGGCGCGCCTGCCGGAGTTGTCCTCGGTATCAAAGGCGGCGCGCGCCGTTGATCGCTCGACCATGCCGGCGCTGGAGCGTTTTTCCGCCCGCGACGGCACAGATCTGGCGTACCGGCACTATCCGGCGCGGGGACCGGCGAGCGACAAGATCGCCATTCTCGTGCATGGCTCCTCGGGATCCAGCAGCGCGGTGCATGCATTGGCGGACGCGCTCGCGGCGCGGGGCGTCGAGACCTATGCGCCCGATATTCGCGGGCATGGTGGCTCCGGCACGCGCGGCGACATCGGCTATCTCGGCCAGCTCGAAAACGATCTCGAGGATCTTGTCGCCGTCGTGCGCAAGACCTCACCCAACCAGCCACTGACGTTGCTTGGCCACTCCGCGGGCGGCGGCTTTGCGCTTCGGGTGGCGAGTTCGCCGATCCAGAACCTGTTTGCGCGCACCGTGCTGCTCGCGCCCTATCTCGGCTACGATGCCCCGACCAACCGGCCGGGTTCCGGCGGCTGGGCCAGCGCCGACGTTCCGCGCTTCCTGGCGCTGGCGGCCATGCACCGGATCGGCATCGAATGCTGCGAGTCGCTGCCGACGCTGGCCTTCGCGGTGCCGCCGAATTCCGAGCAGTTCCTCGCCTCGACCTATTCCTACCGCCTGATGCGCAATTTCGCGACGCGCGGCTACAAGACGGATTTCGCCGCCGCGACCAGGCCGGTGACGCTGATTTCGGGCGCCGATGACGAATTGATGCTGCCGGACAAATATGCCGACGCCGTGCACGCGGTCGCGCCGTCGGTGGAGGTCAAGCTGATCGGCGGCGTCAGCCACATGGGCATTGTCAGCGACTCCAAGGCCGTCTCGGCAGTCGCCGATGATGTCGCCAAGGCGCGGGTCGGATCGTGACCAGCATCGATCCCAGGGATGCCGCCGCGGCATTGAACGACATCGCCCAGATCGTTGAACGCGTCCGCCGCTCGCGGACCTACGAGATTGCCAGCCTGATGCTGGTCCTGTGGGGGATCCTGGTGCTCGCCGGCAACATCGCGAATTTCGCCTGGCCGCATTTCGGCGGCTACATCTGGATCGGCGTCAATGCGGCAGGCGCCGTGGGATCGATCGCGGTCAGCGTGTTCGGGTTTCCCGGAGCCGGTGGCCGCAGCTTCGACGCGCGAATGGCGATCGGCTTTCTGATGTTCTTCGGCTTCGGCCTGCTTTGCAGCAAGGTGTTCGGCCATTTCGGACCCCGCGAGATGGGAGCCTTCTGGCCGATCTATTCCATGCTCATCTACTGCATCGCCGGCCTTTGGTTCGGCAGCGCCTTTGTTGCCATCGGCCTGGGCATCACCGTGCTGACGTTGACCGGCTATTTCTTCGTCACCGGCGCCGCTTTTCTGTTGTGGATGGCCGCCGTCAACGGCGGCGGGCTGATTTTGGGCGGTCTCTGGATGCGCTGGAATTAATCGATGGCCGAGCTCGACGACATCATCCACCAGCCGCTGCGGCTGAAGATCATGGCGGCGCTGAACGCGCTGCCATCGGGCGGGGGACTTGAATTTTCGAGGCTGAAGAAACTGACCGGCGCGACCGACGGCAATCTCGGCGCCCACATCGAAACATTGTCGAAAGCCGGCTATGTCGGGGTCGACAAGGCCTTTGTCGGCAAGCGGCCGCAAACCACGGTGACCGCCACGGCGGCCGGGCGCGGCGCGTTTGCCCGCCATGTCGCGACCCTGCAGGAGATCATCGCGGCGTCAGGGGGCGGCCTTTAATCGCCGTCATTCCGGGGCGCTCGCTGTGCGAGCGATCCCGGAATCTGGAGCTGAGTACCCGTGCAAAATAACCTCGAGATTCCGGATCGGCGCGCATCCAAGTCGGCTGTTGCCGACTTGGACAACGATATTGCCGAACTCGGGTAAACCCGAGTTCGGTTGCGCGCCGTCCGGAATGACGGCGATGGGCGTTACCCCTTGCGGCGAGAGGGCGTTTTGTGCGACCGACGTGAAGTTCCGCGGACCCTTTATTGGTTTTCCCATGCACATCCTTCTGCTCGGTTCCGGCGGCCGCGAACACGCTCTGGCGTGGAAAATCGCGGCTTCGCCGTTGGTGACGAAACTCTGGTGCGCGCCGGGCAATGCCGGCATCGCGCGGGAGGCCGAATGCGTGGCGCTCGACATTTCCGACCACGCCGCGGTGATCGATTTCTGCCGGCGCAACGCCGTGGAGTTCGTCGTGGTCGGCCCGGAAACGCCGCTTGCCGCCGGGATCGTCGACGATCTCGCAGCCGCCGGCATCAAGGCCTTCGGGCCGAGCAAACAGGCGGCGCTGCTCGAAGGGTCCAAGGGATTCACCAAGGCGCTCTGCACGGAATTCGGTATTCCGACCGGCGCCTACGGCCGTTTCAGCAATGCGGCCGAGGCGCTCGCCTATGTGCGCAAACAAGGCGCACCGATCGTGGTCAAGGCCGATGGGCTGGCGGCGGGCAAGGGTGTTGTGGTCGCCATGACCATGGCCGAGGCGGAAGCCGCCATCGCCATGATGTTCGATGGCGCGTTCGGCAAGGCCGGCGCCGAGGTGGTGATCGAGGAATATCTTGCCGGCCGCGAGATCAGCTTCTTTGCGCTGTCCGACGGCGAGACCGCGATCGCGCTGGCCTCGGCCCAGGACCACAAGCGGGTATTCGATCATGACCAGGGACCGAACACCGGCGGCATGGGCGCCTACTCGCCGACGCCGTTCGTGACCCCCGAAATCCATGCCGGGATCATGGCGAGGATCATCCTTCCGACGGTGGCCGGCATGAAGGCGCGCGGCACGCCGTTCCGCGGCGTGCTCTATGCGGGCGTCATGCTGACGGCGGATGGTCCAAAGCTGTTCGAATACAACGTCCGCTTCGGCGACCCCGAATGCCAGGTGCTGATGCTGCGGATGATGTCGGACATCGTGCCGGCGATGCTCGCCTCCTGCGACGGCCAGTTGAAGAATTTTGACCTGCGCTGGTTCCCTGATCCCGCGCTGACGGTGGTGATGGCGGCGAGGGGCTATCCCGGCGACTACGCAAAAGGCACCCGCATCGAGGGGCTGGATGACGCCGGCCAGGTCGAAGGCGTCGAGATCTTCCATGCCGGCACGATTTCGAAGGACGGCGATATTCTCGCCAATGGCGGGCGCGTGCTCAATATCTGCGCCTCAGGCAAGACGGTCGTGGAAGCGCAAGCGCGCGCCTATGCGGCGGTCGACCGGATCAAATGGCCGGAAGGCTTTTGCCGGCGCGACATCGGCTGGCAGGCGGTGGAACGGGAGCGCAATTGATGCGGCCACGCTGGGCGCCCGTGATCATAGCCTCTTACCAATTGCCACATCCGCAGTAGGCCCCTGGGCCGCACGACCAGTACCTATCCCAGCCAGCGCCACGATAGTAGCCCCCAACAGTGCGTTCGTAATCGCAAGGACTACCACCATAGTAATCCCAAGGTCCGGCCGCCAAGCCGGCACCGACGACACCGGCACCGTAACCGTACGCAGCCCGCCAGTAGTGTCGACGGGCAACGCCGGCGGGGGTCAAGGGTCGACCGACATGCGCCTGAGCACTCTCGATCGACAGCGAGATGCCGTGTTGCGCGGACCAGCCAAAGGAAAGCAGTGCTGCACACACGAAGGTCGAGGTTGCTATCGCAACGTTTCTCAAATTCGTCTGCGTCATGGATCTGACTCCACTAATCTTTGCCTATTTTCCTAAACAATACGCCTTCGCGTTCAGAGAAGGCAATCAGGAGCGAGGGAAAACCGGCGTCCACTTTTCCGGATCGGGCCCTAGAACGTGAATCCGCGGGCGGCAAATGTTTGTGGTCATAATTCGATGTTGTCGATTTGCAGATTTTCCGGCGCGTTTCATGCATCTCATTGGCGTACTCCACCGCGGTTTGCCAACAACGTCGGTCGTATCGAATCGCTTGCCGAATATTTCTGCCACCCCGTATACGCAAACAAATGAGGCCAGGAAGAAGTCGAGGATACCAGCCAGATTGCGCTTCCACATCGGCTGGGGCGGGTCGTAAGTCGCCATCACACGCTCCGGTTTGACAGCCACGAGCACACCGCGGCTGGAATTGCGCCGATCAAGCCGAGTGCCAAAATATAGCGCTCGCCGTCCCACGCAACAAAGAGAACTGACGCCACATAGGCGAAAAGCGTTGTTGCGATGACAACGGGAATTCTCGTTCTGGAGCCATTTCCGTTTCGATTGAATCGAAACGGAGCTCTGGTTTCTTGATTTGACGCGTTTTCTTCACGCGAACCGGTTCCCACTTCGCTCGAAAAAGCTCTGGCGAAGGACCAATCCACTAACGCGACCGCGAGACCTGGCCCGACAAAGATAAGGAAACCAATAGCCGGCCCGGACAAACTATCCAGCTCCGCTCCCGTCAGGATGTAGATCACCGCAAAGAATGCGGCGGTGGCAATGGCGGGAAAGAGCAAGAGAAAAATCAGAAATCGCTTCACGAAACCATCTCCCAAATTCCTTGGTCGATGTTACCGGGATTTTCGTTCAACCGGCTTGGGGCACTTGAACTCCCCTAAGCGGTCAGCCGGGCTACTTGCTGGCCCGACGGTTTCTGCCGGCGCGATATCGGCTGGCAGGCGGTGGAGCGGGAGAAGCAATAGAGGCGGCCGAACCCGGCGGGACAGGCCGGAAGTTCAGGTTTGGCCGGTTGATCCTGATTGCCAAGAAGTCCGAAGATGCCCGCTAACCGGACATCGATGGACATGCCAGGATTCGACGCGAATGACCCAACTCGGACATCGATCTATTCGCGACGTTGAAACTCAATGATTCATTTGGCCGTTATCGCCAAACGATCAGATGATTTGTGTCAAGGTATAGCGGCTTCGATGGCGACCTCGTGGTTGCGAGCGGGCTTGTTTTCCCATGGTCTCCGATAGATGAAGACCACGCTCGCGGTGCCCGCACTTACTGCTTTGATATCCCAGCGATGGATCCCGGGGGCGCCAAGCAGGTGCTTGCCTTCTTCGCGCTCCGAAAATCCGAGATCGCTGATGCGCACGATTGACAAGCTGGAACTTGCTTTAGCATCAACTCCCCAGCGGTAGCCGGTTGACCGATTTTCCTCAAGTTCGACGCGCGCGGAATGACCGACTGCGAGCCTCAGTGTCTGGTCGGCAGCTTCGGCGTCAACCGTCATTATCAGTACGATGGCCACTAAGAATGTGAGCTAACTCATAGCAGATGATCCCTGCGTCTGGCTCTCAAGGAAGTACCCTTAACTCATATATTTACCGCAGGTTGGCCGGTAATCGTTGATCCAGATCATATCGATGGCGGGCGCTTTGGAGTACGTGGGTCGCGTGTCCCCTTTTCGAAAGGAGCGGCATATGAAGCGGGTTTTCTTCGTGCTACTCGCAGCGGCTCTTGTGGCGGGCGGCCCGGGTTCGATCTTGGCCCAAACGAGCACAACGAAAAACAATAAGCCCAGTGACCAAGGTGGAAAGGCGAAAGAGACAGAGATCATAATTCTCCTTCAACCAACCACGAAAAGCGCCCCCAAGCCAAACAACTCCAAGCCATGCGTCGGCAAGGACTGTCCGCAAATTCCGCGGTAGCCAACGTCATTCGTCGAGCGACTGAACACTCAGTCGCTTCGCAGATTGGGATCGAGTGAGGACGATAGGAGCAACAGGTGAAAAAGATTTTTCTTGTGATAATCGCGGCGGCTTTCGTGGCGAGTGGCTCCGGTTTATTGATGGCCCAATCGACTGGACAAACGAAAATTCCAAAGTCAATCACCAAACCAAATAAGCCTTCTTCACCCAAAAACGAACTGAAAAGCGGCAAGGGTAATATCCAGCAAGACCAATCCACGCCCTGCGTCGAGAAGGGATGCCAATTGGGGACACCGCAAGTCGTCCGATAAATGGCGGCGCGGGCACGTCGACCGTGTGATAGGTGCGGCGACTTCCGGGTTTG
>CAVUKM010000021.1:0-310538 GCA_963742085.1 uncultured Alphaproteobacteria bacterium
TGGGAGCCCTAACAGCGCCCACATCCATGGCACCGATGTGCCGGTGGACGAGCCGTCCAACAGCATCAACAGGAGACATGGAGCGATTAAACGATTACAACGGCTGACCTTGTGGCGGAAACGCTGGGTAACCGGGAGCTAAATACCATGTCCGACATCGTATTTGATAGCACTGAGAAACTGACAGCTCTCTGCGATACCCTATTAGTTCAAGGACATGATCTCCTTCTGGACTCACCGGCCCGACGTAAGACTGGAACAACGGGTTTTCGGCGGGCATTGGTGCACGACCAAAACGACGGCCTCACAATCAACTTCAACGGAGACTATCCAGGTGGAGTTAACATCCACGGCGTTGCGATGTTGGATGTGGTGGGAGATCTTCGGCTTAAAATAAAGGCAGTCGTGGGCGGCCAAACTACCGTTGGACATCATACTATCAATCTTGAGCATATAGGTACTGAGACTGTGGTACTCAGCGATGTTATTTTCGAACTGAGAAAAGAGATTGCCGACTTGAAAGCACAGGTTGCCTCGCTTGTAGCAAAGGGTTAGGTGCGATGGTCTCAGTTCGCGCGACCATTGAACCGCTAACCACCGCAATAGGTGATACCCCCGTGATATTTGTGGGTGCGTTGTCGGGTCTACCGGTAATTAATCAGGCCCTCACGTTGCCACCATTGTCTCTGCGCAACCTGCTGGAAGTCATTAGTACGACACCAGTCGGGGATGTTCTGCGGGCCCTGAAACAGCAGGCCACCCCTACCATCCCGCCATCAGGGTCGCCCAACACTCCCCAGCGACGGCCCAAACCCGTCCCACCCGTTATCATTAGCGTCGCGAAGGATGCGAGCGGCAATTATGAGGTGAAAGGAAGCAAATTCTTGCCCAGCCATGCCGTTCATATTCGCGTCGTGAACGCAGGCACTCTCCAATCGGACTTTTATCAGGCCACCTCGGACAGCTCCGGAAATCTGGACACAAAACTCTCCTTGCCCAGCCTTCCAGCGGGCACAAGTCTAGCCTTCTCGGCCAATGACGGACGAGCAGATCCGTCTGACCTAACCGGAACATTTTGGAGCAATACATTTCCGATTTCGGTATGAAATATCAGCATTGATCCGCATTGCTCGCGCCTTAAGGTTCCCGTAACTGCGCCTCGCTCTTCGTGCGACGCATGAAATGAATGCCACGCGTCACGGCTTCCGCTCCAGCTTGCGGGACTGTGGCGGGTATTCATGAAGAGTGTTTGGAAAAGCTCACACCGCTGCTCAAACGTTATGGAATAGAACAAGAAAACCCTGATCGTCGGAGAGGTCTCTCGTTTAGTATTGCATCGTTCCGGAAATGGGAGTTGGGTATAACGTACGAGTTCCGCGAAAGCGAACCAAACTCCGGGACAGATTTACGTCCTCATCCAGGCGCGGTGCTTGGCTCTAACGGCTCCTTACGTCCGTATCGCAATTTTTGGCTATTGACGCAAAACGCGTAACGCGAGGAGGGTTGAGTGGGCCAGTTACATACCCGCAACTGCACGATATTTTTCGCTGACGTAGAGGACGGGCAGTTTCGGGCCAACGCGCTGGCACAGACGTGCGAGAGCGACATACAAAAGCTAGCATCCCTGTTTCGGATCCCATTCGACGTCGACGGGCTCAACAGGGGGGGCGTGCGGGTCTACATTATTAGTCCGCCGGGCAGCGGCGCGTCGAATCCCGGTTTTGGAGGCGTCTTCTCCCCGAGCGACATGGACATCAACGGCGACTACGCTCCGGCCAAGCACGACGCGCAGACGCCGATCGTTCGCGGCGAGTTCGTCCGCTTTTTGTTCGTCGCGGAACTGTCCGAAATTATGATGGATATCACGTCAAGCGGATGGAATCGGGGCTCGAGCGAGGGTGAGGCCCTTTCGATTATCCTGGGCACCGAGTTGCGACCGATGGGTTATTACGGCGCGGCCGGCGGTGCGCCGCGCGTGAATGCTTGGCTACAGTCGAGTCGTCCGGACTGGATTTCGAACACGGAATTAACGGACAAGAACGCAATCTCGTTCGGGTGCGGTATCCTTTTCATCAACTATCTTCGCCATCAGCTGGGATTCGATCTTGCGAGCATCATGGCCACGCGGCCTCCCCCCGTCATCGGGGCGGGAGGCACGCTCGCGGGCCGATACGCTGCGCTTACGGGAAACCCGGCCTCTCAAGCCTATCCCGAATTCATGGCATTTCTGGAACAGCATTTGCCGAGCGCTACGGCCGCCCAACAGTGGGTCGGGCGCGACGACATCTTTCCATTGCAGACACCGCAAAGACGCTCGGCCTTCATGTCGGCAGGGACGACGCAAATCAGCAGCCGTCGCAGCGAGCCGTCCTCCCACGTCACGCTTAAGCCCGGGATTCTCTGCGGCGAACGTGAGTATCAATACTGGCGCGTCGAGGAAGTCAGTCAAATTACGGCTTCCGCTTCGTGCAGTGGCTTCGCCTCGGCAGATTACGAATGGTCAATCAATGGCAAAAAACTCGCGCCGACGAGTGGCTCTCAACTCACGGTTCAGGTTCAAACCGACGTGTCGGTTCCGCGGCCGAATCGCACGGTTATCGATCAGCCCGCCGCGACGGTGCAAGTCGACTATCTGATCCAGCCCAGTTGGAATCGCAGCACGCTGCTTATTCGCAACGATGGGAACGATGGAATCCAGCACTTGAAACTTCATGTTTCGGCGACCGAAAAGTTCGTGAACGATGTGAGCGTGAGCGTCGACGGCGACGCCGACTTGCCGACGCTGCACTACGAGTATGCCCGCAATTTCTACGACGATCAGCGCCTGTGTAATGGCGACCTCGTGCAGATGAGCGCAGACCTCGCGAAGTTGTCGCACGAGATGGAACTCGCCCTTGTGGCACCGGACCCGCAACCCGATTTGCGGATAGCGGCGGTGCTAGCGGCGGCCCGGGTAGTCAACGCACGGATCGACGCCGCGACCAATAACTTGGGTTCCACTGGGCAGGTCTTTCTCCAAGAATTGGGCCGCGGATCGCGGATCGCCGAGGAAGCCAACGCGGCGCGGAACCGCGCATTTCAAGCTCAACCGGCCGCGCTGGAGACTCGCCGAAAGACGTAAGCGATCCAGTTGTGAAGTTACCGAGGTAGCCCAGCGGGCGCTCCATGCTCGCCCCTGAGATCAGACTGTCGCAGTGTAGCTGTATAAAATCGACTTCCGGAAGATGTTGTGTGTAAATCGGCGTGGGGTCCCGACGCCGATTTACACACTAAGGTATTGATTCACCAAGCTGTGGAGGGGTCAATGTTCGGGTCTGACGCATATTTGATGACGCATCGCGGATCACGCCGCGCCGAGCAATCGTGCTTCGAGAAGGTCAAGTTTTGCACGCCCATACATTTGTCGTTTGACGAGTTTGAGTTTCGTAATCTGCGCTTCGACTTGGCCGTTTGACCAAGGCTGCGTGATCGCAGAGCGCACGGCAGCGATGTCCTTGAGGACTCCGGTCGCGAAGGATGAGACGAGGCTTGCTTTTGCGTTCGCGATCCAGGCATCGAGTTTGGCCTCGTCCTTCTTTCGGATCATGTCATGGAACTGGTCGATGAGGGTGCGGGCCTCAACAAGGGACGGCACACCGGTCTCGATGGCGGCAATGACCACGGCATCAGCCTTGGCCCGGATGGTCCGGTTGGGGCCAGGAACGGAGGTGGTCAACTCACCAGGTATATCGCACCACGCCCTTGCCGGCGTAGCTGGTGGTGACGTTGGAGAACTCGCCCTCGAAGGTGGCGCCGGCGGACCATCCGTTCAGCCACTTCTTCTCGACAGAGGCGGTGACGAGCGCGGAGTCGGAAGCCTGCGCGGCACCGTTGAGGACAAAGGACGCGCCCGGCAGTGTCTGGAACGTCGCACCGATATTGCGGTCGGGATTGAAATCGTGCGCCCACGCCACTCGACCCCGCAGGGTGAGGATCCCGTCGGCCTGCGCATATGATTTGTCGGTGCGAAGGCCGAGTTCACTGCGGGTATCGGTGACGCTCTTTGCTCCGTAGGCGAGCGCAAAGGTGTTGGAGCCGACCACCGCCTGCTCGGCATAGGCCGGCAGGTCGAAGGTGGTGAACTGGCCGGCGGCATAGGGCGTGATGCCGATGCCGCCCATCCACGGAGAGACAAAACGATAACCGCCTTCGAGCCGGCCCGAGAAGGCGTTGGCGTTGAACTCCGCGCGCAACTGGTCGATGCCGGAAACTGTCACGGTGCGGTTGGTTGTGATGTCCTGCCAGCCATAGGCCAGCGCCGCGGAGACATAGGCCGGACCATTGGTGTGCCGCAGATAAGCGCCGGCCTGAAACAGGTCGGAGCGGCCCGAGCCAAGATTGTTCGCAACACTGAAGTTTGTTCCGCCACCGGCTAGTGCAAAGCCAGCAATGGTGTTCGGCGAGAACAGATAGTCGGCACCGACCGCCGTGCCCGCGATGCTGCTGGTGGTGTTGTTCGATCCGGCCGCCGCATTGCCGTCGGTGGTTTGCGACCCGCCAAAGCTGGCCGCCCACACGCTCCAGCGCTGTTCGAACGGCGCGGGGGGGCGCGCCTTGGTGAACATCGCAAACGCATCGGTCTTCTTGTTCGCAGCGTAAGCGCTCGCTTCATCGGCATGCAAATTCGCGGGCAATAGTGACCCCCTGAGGGGGATTATCGCATCCAATTTCGACCCCTTCTGACGTCTTGTGTCAGCGTCCTTCCCTTTAGCCCTGATGGGCTGGGGAGGACTTTGGGGAATGATTGGCGTGGACAAGATCGGGGAGATACGACGCTCCTATTTTGAGCAACGCCGCTCCATCAAGGAGATCGTGCGGACGCTGTCGGTGTCGCGCGCGACGGTGCGCAAGGTCATCCGCAGCCACAAGACTGAGTTCAAGTACACGCGTGGAGTCCAGCCCACGCCGAAGCTTGGCGACTGGGTCGAGGATCTGACGGAGATCATCGAGAAGGAAGCCAAGCTGCCGAAGCGGGAGCGCCGCTCGACCCAACGCTTGTTCGAGGAACTTCGTGGGCGAGGGTATGACGGCGCCCATGACAGCGTGCATCGGTTCGTGAAGGCTTGGCGCGACGAACGCGCTCGGGTCCCGGTCCATGCCTATGTGCCGATGAGCTTCGCGCCTGGGGAGGCCTACCAGTTCGACTGGAGCCACGAGACGATCACGCTTCGGGGCCTGCCGCTAACGGTCAAGGCGGCGCACATGAAACTATCGCACAGTCGCATGCCGTTTGTGCGCGTCTACATCCGGGAGACCCAAGAGCTGGTGTTCGACGCCCACGACAAGGCGTTCCGGTTCTATGGCGGCGTCTGCCGACGTGGCATCTACGACAACATGAAGACGGCGGTTGAAGCGATCTTCGTCGGCAAGGCGCGCCGGTATAATCGCCGCTTTCTGCAGATGTGCTCGCACCATCTGATCGAACCGGTAGCCTGCACCCCCGCGTCGGGATGGGAGAAGGGTCAGGTTGAGAACCAGGTCGGCAATCTGCGCGACCAAATGTTCCGGCCCAAACCGCGGGTAAAGAGTCTCACCGAACTCAATGCGTGGCTGGAAGATCAGTGCATCGCCTACGCCCAGCGAACCAAGCATCCAGAGTTCAAGGATCGGACCGTCTGGGACGTATTCCAAGAAGAGCGTGTGAGCCTGATGGCGCTACGCGGCCCATTCGACGGGTTCGTCGAGAAGGCAGTCAGGGCCAGCACCACTTGCCTGATCATGGCCGATCATAACCGCTACAGCGTTGATGCGCGGGCCGCCGGCCGGATGGTGCTGGTGCGCTCCCATGCCGAACGCATCGTCGTGCTAATGGGGGACGAGGTCGTCGCCGATCATCCACGCCACTTCCGGCGCGACCAGATCATCTACGATCCCTGGCATTATCTGCCGGTGCTGATGAAGAAGCCCGGCGCCTTGCGTAACGGTGCTCCGTTCAAAGACTGGGCACTGCCGCCCGCGCTGACCCAGGTTCGCGCCAAGCTGAAGCAACACACCGACGGGGATCGACAGTTCGTCAAGGTGTTAGGCGCGGTGCTCGATCACGGCCTGACCGCGGTCGAGGCCGCCTGTGCGGAAGCGCTGGAGGCCGGCATCGCTAGTGGCGATGTGATCCTGACAGTGTTGGCGCGCCGCCGTCAGCCCGCGACCCCGCCCAGCATCACTACGCCCGACGCGCTTCGCCTGAAGATCGAGCCCACGGCCGATTGTGGCCGCTACGACAGCATAAGGAAAATCGCCTGATGGAACGCCACGAGATTCTGGAAGCCATGAGCGAACTGAAGCTTTACGGCATGCGCGCCAGCTTCGATGAGATTGCCGGCAAGGGTCTTGCCCGGCGCGATGAGATCTATCCCCTCATCGCCAGCCTGATCCGGGCCGAACGCACCCACCGCCAGGCCCGCTCGATAAGCTATCGTATCGGAGGAGCCAAGTTCCCGGTCCTCAAAGATATCGACACGTTCAACTTCGCCGATACGCCGATCGATGAAGGGCAAGTTCGCGAACTCGCCACCGGCACCTTCCTGGACGCTAAGCGCAATGCAATCTTCATCGGCGGCACCGGCACCGGCAAAACCCATCTGTGCATCGCTGTAGCCTCGGCGGTCATCCGCACCCGCGCCAGGGGGCGCTTCTTCAACCTGGTCGACCTGGTCAATCAGCTAGAACAGGAAAAGGCCGCCGGTCGCAGTGGCCGATTGTCCGAGAAGCTCCTGCGCCACGATCTCATCGTCATCGATGAACTCGGCTACCTACCGTTCAGCCAATCCGGCGGCCAGCTGTTGTTCCACCTGATCAGCAAGCTCTATGAGAACACGTCGTTGCTGATAACCACCAATCTCGCTTTCGCAGATTGGCCGCAAGTCTTCGGCGACGCCAAAATGACCACCGCCATGCTCGACCGGCTGACACACCACTGCGACATCATCGAGACCGGCAACGAAAGCTGGCGCTTCAAGAACCGCGCATAACCTCACGCTCGCCACTCGCCGCCCGCCAAGACCGGCTCTGCTCCGCTATGTGGGGCTCCGCGCCGCCGGTCTCGGCTCCGTCAAAGGGGTCGTTCTTGGCCGCGAAAAGGGGGTCGCACTTGGGTGCGATTTGACAAAGAGAGTTCATGCGCACGATCTCGCTCAGCCGCCGCCTTTCGAGCCAAAACAAGCAGCTCCCGGGCGTGCATGATCTTTTCTTGGACGCTCACGCCTCCCCCTGACGCGGACCGATAAGCAACTCAAACTGCGATCGCTTGGTTGTCCAACTGCCCTTGAGAGTATCAAGGGTGGTGTATGGTAACTGGCATTTTTGACCGGCGAAAGAAGGCTTTAAGGGCCACCGGGCAAACCTTTGGCTTACCCACACCCCTGGCAAATCAACGATTGAGGACAGGCTGTTCTTTACGGGGCGTGCTATGGCACGAATCGCGATCGGAAGGCCCTCGGGTTTGGGGGAAACGCCGGCCTTCTTGGGGCGAGACCGTGCGGCAGCTCTTGGACAGGTATTTGACTGTCCCGACCTTGCATCCGAGAAGCAGAGCGGCATCCATTTGCGACCGGTAAGGCATCGCCTTTTAGCCCTCCGGCAGCAAACCTCGGACCCCCGCTACGGCTTCACTCCATTTCTGCGCGACCAATTCCATCACGCGTGCCTCGGCCTCGCCGTGGCGCTCTTCTTCGAACCAGTTCTGGTTACGCTCGTTGATCCGGTCCTTGTAGCCGCGGCCCTCGATGGCGCTGCAGGCACGCCAGAATTCGAGATCCTCGCGTAGGTCATCGGCATAAATGCTTTCGCCAACCAGTTGGGCGTTACGGATCAGCGCGTGCTACTCGCCGTAGGACGGCTACCGGAGCCACGGTACCCCCGTGTCTCCGCCCCTCGGGTGACGCCCGGCCCGCGAATGTGAGTAGGACAGCGCAAGCGCTCTTTTCCATTCTTGCTTCGCAAAGGCCGCTGGGGGCCTGGCGCGCGCAAGGTTGACGTGCCCCCGCCAAATTAGGCCAGTTTGAACTGGAATTTTCCAATTATGATCCCCAGAGGAGGACGAGGAGAGTTCCATGAAGGCATCAAAGTTTTCAGAGGCGCAGATCGCATTCGTTTTTTGAAGCAGGCAGAGGACGGCTCGGCGGTTGCCGAGGTCTGCCGCAAGGCGGCAATCAGCGAGGCGACGTTTTATAACTGGCGGAAGAAGTATGCGGGCCTGATGCCGTCGGAGATGAAGCGGCTGCGTCAGCTTGAGGAAGAGAATAGCAAGCTGAAGCGGATTGTCGCCGACCTGTCTTTGGACAAGGCTATGCTGCAGGATGTGCTCTCAAAAAAGCTCTGAGGCCTGGCCGCAAGCGGGAGCTTGTCGACAAGGTGCGCATTGACTGGAAGGTATCGATCAGGCGGGCCTGTTCGACCCTTCGTATCGATCGCGCCCTTTACGTCTACAAGTCGAAGCGCGGCGACTAGGCTCCTCTCAAGCATCGGATCAAGGACATCTGCGGCATGAGCCTACACCCGGAAAATTCCAGTACCGGCTGGCCTAGTTTTGGGGGCACTTCAAATGAGAAAAGGATTCCGCCCATCGCTGGATGAACTTTGGGGCTCAGGTCAAAGGGTATCAAACCCAGTATCATCCCACTCGTAAGCTTTTGTTAGAAACCTTATCAGTGTGCACTGCCGGCCTCGCCACGCAGTGGTGATCGAACCCATTCTCCTGCGCCAGTCTCCTGAAAACGGGAATATTCGCGGTACTAGCCAGAGACTTTCGCCAGACTCCGCCCACATCCCGCGAAATCGGGAGCACGGAGACGGAGCACCGAATGGCAAAAGCCCGCCATTGGCGGGCCTTTCTGCGGGAGCCGGGGACCTTCTCTCCGAGCGCCGCACTGCCTGGCTGGGGCGGGAGGATTCGAACCTCCGTATGGTGGAATCAAAATCCACTGCCTTACCACTTGGCGACGCCCCAACAACCGGAACGCGGCAGGACCAGCCTGCTGCGGATTCCCTCTGGCCACGCCGGTCTATAGAGGGAGTTGAGCTATTTCAACAGGGTAGACGCTGAATTCAGCCCGAATCTGAATCGGCGATTTGCCGCCCGGTGGCGGGGCATTTCCCACGATCAATTCCGGCTTTCCCGGCCCGGAAATACACCACCCGCCGGCTTTATGGCGGCTCAATTGCACCCTTCGGGGAGTTGAGAGAGGTGCGGTTTCGTGGGATGACGGCGGGCCCCTCGAAAGCCAAGGCGAGACCAAAAAAGCGAGGACTTCATGACCTATCGCGCGCCGATCAATGACATGCTGCTGGCCCTCAATCATGGCGCCGGCCTCCAGGCTGCCGTGAAGGCCGGCCATTACGGCGATTTTGACGGCGATATCGCCGCCGCCGTGCTGGAGGAAGCCGGGCGATTTGCCTCCGACGTGCTGGCGCCGCTCAATCGGGTAGGCGACGAACACGGCATCAAGCTCGAGGGCAGCAATGTGACCACCGCCCCGGGCTGGCCGGAGGCGTACCGGCGCTGGACCGAAGCCGGCTGGAACGCGGTGTCGGGACCCGAGGCCTTTGGCGGCCAGGGCCTCCCACTCGCGATCAATGCGGTCTGCACCGAAATCTGGAGCGCATCCAACATCGCCTTCGGCCTCTGCCCGCTGTTGACGCTGAGCGCGATCGAGGCGCTCGACGCGCATGGCAGCGAGGAGCTCAAGAAGACCTATCTGGAAAAACTCGTGTCCGGTAAATGGCCCGGCACCATGCAGCTGACCGAGCCGCAGGCCGGATCCGACGTCGGCGCGCTGCGCACCCGCGCCGAGCGCGCGGGCGATGGCAGCTATCGCATCAAGGGCACGAAGATCTTCATTACCTATGGCGATCACGACATGAGCGATAACATCGTGCATTTCGTGCTCGCGCGGTTGCCCGACGCACCGGCGGGCACCAAGGGCATTTCGCTGTTCCTGATTCCGAAATTCCTGGTCAACGCCGACGGCTCGCTCGGCGCGCGCAACGACATCCATGCCAGCGGCATCGAACACAAGCTCGGTATGCATGCAGCACCCACCTGCACCATGACGATGGGCGATCACGGCGGCGCGGTCGGTTACCTGATCGGCGAGGAAAACCGTGGCATGCACTGCATGTTCACGATGATGAATCAGGCCCGGCTCGGCGTCGGCCTCGAGGGCGTCGGGATCGCCGACCGCGCCTACCAGCAGGCACTGGCGTTTGCGCAGGAGCGCCGCCAGGGCCGCGCCGTCGGCAAGGCAGGCGGCGATTCCGATCCCATCATCGTGCATCCCGACGTCAAGCGGATGCTGATGCAGATGCGCGCGCTGACCGCGGCGGCGCGCACGATTTGCTACGCTACCGCCGTCGCGCTCGATGTTTCGGCGCGGGCCACCGACGTGAAAACGCGCAGCCTTGCCGCGGCGCGCGGCGCGCTGCTGACGCCGATCGCGAAAGCCTTCTCCACCGATATCGGCAACGAGGTCACCTCGCTCGGCGTGCAAATTCACGGCGGCATGGGCTTCATCGAGGAAACCGGCGCCGCGCAGCATTATCGCGACGCGCGCATTACCGCGATCTATGAAGGCACCAACGGCATCCAGTCGATCGATCTCGTGACGCGCAAGCTCGCGGCCAACGGCGGCGAGTCGGTTTGGGCCTTGCTCGACGAACTCACCGGCATCGTCAAGCAGGTCGAGGCCTCGAACGATCCGGCGTTCGGCACCACGGGGGCAAAACTGCGCGACGCGCTTTCCGCGCTCGAGCGCACCAGCCGCTGGCTGCTGGAACGCGTCGCCTCGGCCCCGAACGACGCGCTCGCCGGCGCGACGCCCTATCTCAGGCTGTTCGGATCGACGCTCGGCGGATGCATGCTTGCCGGCGAGGCGCTTGCCGCGCGCAGCCTCGGCGAAGGCGATCCGCAACGCTATGTCACGCTGGCGCGGTTCTTCGCCGAAAACATTTCGGTGCAGGCGGGCTCGCTGGAGCGTACCGTGATGGATAGCGCCGAAGCGGTGAACGGCGCGGATGCGGTGCTGCTGGGCTAAATTTTTCACCGCACACTCTCCGCTTGTCATTTCGTGCGTCTGACCGTCTTTGCGAGCGGAGCGAAGCAATCCAGAATCACACCGCGGTACTGTCATGGATTGCTTCGCGGAGCCTGTCATCGGGCGCGCATCCGCGCGACCCGTTGGCTCGCAATGACGATGGCGATTGAGACACGACTGCGCATTCCCGCGGCGCGAAACGCCCGAGCGATGCATATCCTCTACCCTCAGGAAATGGAGGGCGCAGGGAAAGCCGGGTGCCGGTGGCACCCGCGGCCTCGTGTGCAAAGGTAGAAAGCACACGAGTTAGTCACCACAGGTTCACCGGAGCAGTCCGGCCTTCCCTGCGCAATGGTTTTAACGGTTTCCTCCGCGCTCTCCTCGGTGATCGGGCTTTCTTGTCACCGTCACCCCTAAGAAGCTTGCTTCTCAAGAGCTTGACGCCGGCGTCGAGGCGTCAGGACCACACGGCTTCACCGTCCGCCGGCTGGCGCCCTCGTCTGCAGCGCCGCCTGCGTCCACCGCATTCCTGCCCTACGTTCGTGACGATCGCGAAACGCCCCTCCAGAGGACCGGAATGACGAAGGGTATAGTTTTGATTTGGGTGAAATGAGAACAGAATTATTTTTGCAAACAGGACTGGACTGGTAGCATCAGCTTGATGGCGTTCAATAAATCGGGCGGAACGCGCATCGGTCGGAATCTGCCTGTCGGGCTATTGGCGACCTTGAAGCACGCGATTCCGTCGGGGGCGGCAACGCCAATATTGGCCAACAATTTCAATATCGCGGTCGCGCTCAAAAACCGAGCAGCGCAAGGCCGACCCAACTAAATGCGAACAGGCAACAGGCCGCCGCCGTGACTGACGCAAAGGCTGTAATCGTTCTTGCTAGCAGCATGATCAGAACTCTTTGTAGGGCCCCAGATAAACTCTGGCCGACGACTTGTGCTCAAACATGGCGACAATTCGCCTGGATGAAAAAATGGGCGGCTGTGGCAGGGTTACAACATGGGCAATGCTTGCCCGCAAAAATCCGCAATCGCTCCGCGTAGTGGGGGAACCGGATGGGGGAATCGAGCAGATGAGTCGTGTAGAGGACGCGGGCGTAATAATGCGTCTTTCGGCGCCTGTAGTGGGAGCTTTGCTGGCCGTGGTCGGCGTGTGGCTGGGTTTTCGCGCGTCGTCGCCTCAGCTTGCCCGAGATTTTGAAGAGTGCGTCGAACTGGTTCGCGCAATCTCTCCATCGAATGACGAACTCGGCGCCCTGATGACCGACTGCAACGTACGCTTTGCGGGACGGCGAAAGCCGGGCGGCGGCTACACCTATTACGACTTTATGCAAGACCGGAGTTTCGACGTTGCGGGACCCAATCCGACCGCCGAGGAACGCAAACAGATTGATCGCGCCTATCTGGGTTACCTGGATGTCCAACGGCGAGAAGCGGTTTCGGCTGAACTGGCAACAAGGCAGATCGAATTGTTCCAGGCGGATATGGAAAGGGCGCGTCAACCTGTCGGGCCGCCGGTGGTGTTGACGCCGGCGATTTCAACCTCCGCAGCCGCAAAACGCATGGCCGATCGATCGAAGACGGCGAACTGTTCAGACGATTCACTGTCCTGCAGCTGGGCAAGGTTATCGACGGCCGTGAAGAATGCCTTCGCTTCGTCGGCCAAGACGAAGCCCTGAGACGAAGCCCCAAACCGAAGCGATCACCAGGCCAACTTCGCTACCTTGCGCCGACCCAATCGGCGCCGGCGCGATGAGTGAGCAGGCTGGATTACTTCTGCTGCCGGCACTCATGTATTGACGTTGCGCGATGTCCGGCTTGGGCGCGCACCAAAGCGAACGTCAGCCAGGGCCTCTGAAATTAACGGCTCACGCGCGCGCTACTGCACCGGCATCGGCGGCCGCGGTACCGACGTGAACCCTGGCTCGGGCGGCAATTGAGTCACGGCCGGCGGCGGTGGGGGCTCAGGCTGGCGCGGCGCATAGGGTGTAGCGGCTTGCGGCAATGGCGGAGCTGCTGCGGTTTGTGCGGGCGGAAATGGCGGCGCCGGCTTGCGCGGTCGCGCGACAGGCGGCTGCGGCGGAAGCGCTGATAGTTTGGGCCGCGCGTTCGGCACGGAAGCCCGGTTCTCCGAAGTCTTGGCCGCATCAGGCTTGGCCGCGTCAGGCCTGGCAACGTCCTTGGCAACGTCGCGCGACATTTGCTGCTGACTGGCCTTGAGCTGCTCGATGCTGATCTTGAGCTGCTCGACCTCCTGGGTCACGCTTGCGAGATTGCGCGCCATCGACTGCAGCGATGGCGCCGGATCGACAGGTGGGGCGGCCGGCGCGACGGCGTCTGCTGCGGCCTGAGCAGTCGGCGCGCTTTGCGGCGGCGCCGCCTCCGCTGCGGCCTCCTCAACGTCAGGTGAGGTCGACGGCGCGCCCAGCCCCCATTTTTCCAGCGGCAGCGACGTCATCACGAACTGCGGCGTCCACTTCAGGAACAATTTTTTGCCCGCATAGCCAAAAGTCTGCCAGGCGATCGCTGCGCCACCGATGCACGCGGCCAGCAGCAATGCGGCGAAGGCGCGTACCGCCCGCCTGCCGATCGACCGCCCGTTGCCCGAACCCGGCACGTCGCCGGCGGCCGCCGGACGAAACGTCGCATCAACCGGCGGAGCAGCCACGGGGTCAGGTGCCGCGAAAGGCTGCGGATCAGGATGATGGCGCGCGGCGGCACCGCGCAAGAGATCGGAAATCTCTTGCTCAGCGGGCACGACCCGAACAGCATCGGACGGAACCACGACGAAATCGTGCGGATCATCGTTTGCTTTGGGGGTCAGCGTGGCAGTCATGGGGCGCTCCATACTCATTCCAATGTCACCGACACATAGGGCGACCGGTCGATTTACGCGCACGTAAGGCCCAGACTTCACCCCGGTTTGACCAAACCAAGGCGATACGGTGGAGAGGTTGGGGCCGTTGATGACGCCTGCGGGAACCGCTTTTGAAGAGTTGGCGACGCGCATGCGCGCAACCCGCTGGCTGATGCCAGCCGCCGGCATAGCGCCCTTTCCCGGCGTGGGAGGTCGAGACGAGCGAAGTTCGCTCCTGGAGACGAGCGAAGCTCGCTCCTGGAGAATTGGGATGAGGGGATCTCGACGCATTCTGACTCGCGGATAGTCCCCCTCACCGGAAGCCTGCGGCTTCGACCTCTCCGCGCAAGCGGGGCGCGGTGATCCAAACGCAGATTGCTTCACCCGATCGGCTTCAATCCCGCCTCGATCGTCGCCCGTCGCGGTTCGAGGAATGGCGGCAGCGCGAGTTTCTCGCCGAGCGTTTCCAGCGGCTCGTCGGTGGCAAAGCCGGGACCGTCGGTGGCGATCTCGAACAGGATGCCGTTGGGCTCGCGGAAATACAGGCTGCGAAAATAAAATCGGTCGATCTCGCCGCTGTTGGGAATGCCTATCTCGCTCAAGCGTTTCGTCCAGGCGTGATATTGCGTCTCATCGGGCGTGCGAAACGCCACGTGATGCACGCCGCCCGCGCCCTGCCGCGCCATCGGCGAATTTTTCTGCTCGACGACATGAAGTTCCGCGGCCGGGCCGCCCTCGCCCATCGCAAACACCTGAATCGCGGTCTTCGCATCCGCCGCCGCGTATTCGCGCACATGCCGCATGTTCATCACCCCGGTCAGAACCATCGAGGTGCGCGACAGATCGTGCACGTTGAGCACGATGGGACCGAGCCCGCGAATCTGGTGTTCGGCCGGCACGCTGCTCTTCTCCCAGGGTGACGCTGAACCGGCACCGCCGTCATCGACCAGCACCAGGCGTTGACCTTCCTTGTCTTCAAACGGCAGCGTCAGCCTGCCGTCGACTTCGGTAATCTCGCCGGTCAGGCCGCCCGCCTTGCGCAGGCGATCACGCCAATAGCCAAGGCTGCTTTCGCCCGCAACGCGCAACGAGGTGGCGGAAATGCTGTTGGTCCCGCGCCGCTCCGGCGCCGCCGGAAAATCGAAGAAGGTGAGATCGGTGCCGGGATTGGCCTTTCCGTCGGCGTAGAACAGGTGATAGGCGCTGACGTCGTCCTGATTGACCGTCTTCTTGACCAGCCGCATGCCCAACAAACCGGTATAAAAAGCCAGATTCTCGCGCGGTTTCGCCGAAATGGCGGTCAAATGGTGAATCCCGGTCAGTTGCATCGTCAAGCTCCTCGCGCGTCGTTCCGTCACGTCAAAACCCGCTACTCGCAGGTTTTTGGCGCCAGGGAGGATGATGTAGGATATTTACGGAATTCCCGCCACCCGCTTGCTTTTAGGGCCGCCCCATGACCGGACATCTGATCGTTACCGACGAAGACGCCACGCGGGTGATCACGCTGCGCCGGCCCGACAAGAAGAACGCCATCACGCAACAAATGTATCGTGACATGAGCGAAGCGATCGACACCGCGCAGACGAATCCGGCGATCCGCTGCATCGTCATCGCCGGGGGGTCCGGAGCATTCACGGCGGGCAACGATCTCGAGGATTTCCTCAAGGACGGCACCTCGAACACCGACGCCCCCCGTGCATCCAACGCCGTGAAATTTCTTTATTCGCTGGCTCACAACGCCAAGCCGATCATCGCCGCGGTTGACGGCATCGCGATCGGCATCGGCACCACCATGCTGTTCCATTGCGACTACGTTATCGCCTCAACGATCGCGACGTTCTCGACGCCGTTCATTCATCTCGGCCTGGTTCCGGAGGGCGCCTCCAGCCTGCTGGCGCCATACACCATGGGACATCAGCGCGCATTCGCAATGCTGGTGATGGGGCGCACGCTCAGCGCCGAGGAAGCCCGCACCGCCGGCTTCGTCAATGCGGTGGTGGCGCCGGGTCACACCGAAGCCGAGGCACGCAAGGTGGCACGCGAGATTTGCGCGCTGCCGGCGGAGGCGGTCGCGATCTCGCGAAGGCTCGTGAGGCTGCCGCCGGAAGACCTGACCCGCAGGATCGATCAGGAAAGCCATCTGTTCGGCGAACGGATGCGTTCCACCGAAGCCGTGGCCGCCTTCAAGGCATTTTTCTCGCGCAAGAGAGTTTGACCGCGTCGTGAAATCGTTGTGCTGCCCCTCTGTTGTGCTGACCCTCTATTATAACGTCATGAAACACCCGCTTTCACTTGTCCTTGCCGCTCTGACGCTGATGACTGCGCCGGAACTTGCCTCGCGCGCGGCGGCTCAAGCCACATCAGTCGATGTGAGAATTCTCGCGATCAACGATTTCCACGGTTATCTGCGGCCGCCCGCCGGCGGAATCAGGATCGCCGATCCCGCCGACAAGACGAGAAAGATCGCGGTGCCGGCCGGTGGCGCCGAGACCATGGCAACGCTGGTCAACGAGCTCCGCCAGGGACAAAAGAACACGATCTTCGTCGCGGCCGGAGACCTGATCGGCGCCAGCCCGTTTCTGTCGGCGATGTTCCACGATGAGCCGACCATCGAATCCATGTCGATGATGGGGCTCGAAATTGCCTCCGTCGGCAATCACGAATTCGACGAGGGCAAGGACGAACTGCTTCGGATGCAGAACGGCGGCTGCCATCCGATCGACAACTGTCAGGGGCCGCATCCGTTCGAAGGTGCGAAGTTCCACTACCTCGCGGCCTCCACCATCGAGAAGAGTACCGGCAAGACCCTGTTCCCGCCCTACGAGATCAGGGAATTCGACGGCATTCCCGTGGCCTTTATCGGCCTGACCCTGAAGGGCACACCCGACATCATTTCCCCTGTCAGCGCGGCCGGCCTTGAATTCAAGGACGAGGCCGACACCGTCAATGCGCTGGTGCCGGAACTGAAGGCGCGCGGCGTCGAGGCCATCGTCGTGCTGATCCACGAAGGCGGCTATCCGACCGGCGATTACAATGAATGCCCGGGCATTTCCGGGGCGATCGTCGATATCGTCAGGAAATTCGACCGCGCGGTCGATGTCGTGATCAGCGGCCACACCCATCAGGCCTATGTCTGCGAGATCGACGGACGGCTCGTCACCAGTGGCGACAAATACGGCACCCTCGTCACCGCCATCGACCTCAAGCTCGATTCCAAGACCCGCGACGTCACCAGCGCCAGGGCCGACAACGTCATCGTCCGGACCGGCGTCCTGGCCAGGGATCCGGAGCAGACCGCGTTGCTTGAGGCTTACGACAAGTTCGCTGCCCCGATCGCCAACCGCCGGGCGGGGTCGATCACCGAGACGCTGTCGCGCAGGCCCAATGATGCCGGCGAGAGCACGCTTGGCGATATCATCGCCGACGCCCAGTTGGCCGCAACCGCAAAATCCGCCAATGGCGGAGCGGCAATCGCCTTCACCAATCCGGGCGGTGTCCGCACCGACATCGCAAATAAAGAGGATGGCGCGGTGACCTATGCCGAATTGTTCGCCAGCCAGCCGTTCCGCAATCAGCTCGTCACGCTCTCGCTGACCGGAACCCAGATCAAGAACATGCTCGAACAGCAGTGGCTCGATCCGAAACGACCGCGAATTCTTCAGGTCTCGAAGGGTTTCAGCTATGCCTGGGATAGCGCGAAAGCCTATGGCGAGCGCGTGATCGCCGCATCGCTTTCGCTGAACGGGGCGCGCATCGATCCCGCGAAAAGCTATCGCGTGACGGTCAACAATTATCTCTCGGTCGGGGGCGACGGCTTTTCCGTGTTGAAGGAAGGAACCGCGCAGCAAATCGGCGTCTTTGACGTCGACGCCCTGTTCAGCTTTTTTCAGGCCAACAGCCCGATCGCGCCTCAAGCCGGCGGCCGCATCACGCGGTTGAATTGACGCTACGACATTCCGGAATGGTGCGTTAGCACCAGACCTCGGATGTGCAACTGCACATCGTAGCTCGACGCGGAGCCTGTCATCGGGCCGGCCAGAGGCCGGACCCGTTGGCATCGCCCCGGAATGACGGTCTCAACTCCTTCCCTCTTCGCCCCGGCGGGGCTCTTTTCGAACGGCCGGCAACCCCCTAGATTAGCCCTTCCTCGAAAAGCGCGTCTCACGCGCCAGGGCCATGCATGACGACGCTTCTTCTCACTCATCCCGCTTGTCTCGACCACGCCACGCCACCGGGACATCCCGAGCGCCCCGACCGGTTGCGCGCGGTTGCCCGGGTACTTGGGGAAGACCGTTTTGACAAACTGGTTCGCGGCGAAGCGCCGGAAGGAAATCTCGATCTGGTCACGCTTTGTCACGACGAGCATTATGTCGGCGAGCTCCGGGGTATCGCGCCGACGAACGGCCTGGTCTATCTCGACGGCGATACCTCGATGTCCCCCGGCACCTGGGAAGCGGTCATGCGCGGCGTCGGCGGCGCGGTCGCCGCCGCCGATGCCGTGATGTCCGGCGCCCACGACAATGCGTTCGTCGCCGTCCGCCCACCGGGCCATCATGCCGAGACCAACAAGCCGATGGGCTTTTGCTTTTTCGACAACGTCGCGATCGCCGCGCGTCATGCCCAGCGCAAATACGGCATCGCCCGCGCCGCCGTGGTCGACTTCGACGTCCACCACGGCAACGGCACGCAGGATATTTTCTGGGCCGACAGAAGCGTGATGTATTGCTCGACGCACCAGATGCCGCTGTTTCCCGGCACCGGCGCCAGCGGCGAACGCGGCGAGCACGACAATATCGTCAACGCGCCGCTCGCCTCCGAGGATGGCGGCGCGAAATTCCGCGCCGCGTTCGAGAATGTGATCCTGCCGCAGCTGACGAAATTCAGTCCGGAGCTGATCATCGTCTCCGCCGGTTTCGACGCGCATTACCGCGATCCGCTGGCTTCCCTCAATCTCAAGGCCGAAGACTTCGGCTGGGTCACGCGCAAGCTGATGGACGTCGCGCAGGCAAGCGCGGGCGGACGAATTGTCTCGGTGCTCGAGGGTGGCTATGATCTCCAGGGCCTGAGCGAATCGGTCGCCGCCCATGTCAGCGCATTGATGGGCGCGGATGCGCCCCGCATTACTTCCGCATAGATACTACTTCCGCATGGATATCGTCGATTCCGCTGGCGAGACAGCGCATCCCGGGAAAAAGCAATATGGCCGAAAACACCCAAGCGGACGTCAAGAAGCTCAGCTTCGAGCGCGCGCTCGAGGAACTTGAGACGATCGTCAAGCGGCTCGAGGATGGCAAGGTGCCGCTCGAGGAGTCCGTCACCATCTATGAGCGCGGCGAGGCCCTGAAGCGGCGGTGCGAGGAATTGCTGCGGCAGGCGGAGGCGCGGGTCGACAAGATCACCACCGACGCCAGCGGCCAGGCGACCGGCACCGAGCCGCTCGACGTGCAATAACGGCCCGACGCCGATGCAATGGCGGGTTGCGGAAAACTTCTCTCTGCGAAAATAGTTAAGAGTAACGCGACCTGCCCTGCCCCGGGAAAGTCGCGCTGCGGACCGGGCCGCTGCCGCTGATTTGGCGCGTTTTCGAGCGAAGTGGGACCGGTTTGCGTTAGAAAACACGTCAAAATGAAAGATTCGAGGCCCGGTTCTGATTCGATCGGAAGTCGGGGCGTTGGCCGAAATGGAGCCCTCGGCGTGCCCCGACGGTTGAAATCCGCCCGTTCCAAGGGATCCCCTATCCCCTCGGGCGGGTTGGCTTTGGCAGCCACTTTAGTGTAAAGGTTCGAACGCTATGGGCTGACGAGGGCTGTCCCGTGTCGATTTTCGGCGTCGGTAAGTACTTCAAATAGCTCAAGAAATTCATTGGGACGGGTGAAGCCACCAAGGGTGACGCAAATCACATTGAACGATCCGGGGCGCTTCTACACTACCAAATCAGGCTCCGGGCTGCTCAGGTGGCATCCGGCGTCGTCCGGGTTATCGCTGCGCTGAACCGGCGCAACCCATCTCACGTCGGGCCGTTGATCCCGACTTGCAAAATTGGATTATCGCTGTGACCACATTTAGTAAGACGCCGCTTCTCGACACCATCCACACCCCGGACGACCTCCGCCGGCTCAAGGTGGAGCAGGTCCGGCAGGTCGCCGACGAGCTGCGTCTTGAGACCATCGATGCCGTCTCGGTCACCGGCGGACATTTCGGCGCCGGTCTCGGTGTGGTCGAATTGACGACCGCCCTGCACTACATTTTCGACACCCCGCGCGACCGTCTGATCTGGGACGTCGGCCACCAGGCCTACCCGCACAAGATCCTGACCGGCCGGCGCGACCGCATTCGCACGCTGCGCACCGGCGGCGGGCTGTCCGGTTTCACCAAGCGCACCGAAAGCGACTACGATCCGTTCGGCGCTGCCCACTCCTCGACCTCGATTTCGGCGGGACTCGGCATGGCGGTGGCGCGCGACCTCTCGGGTGGCAAGAATAATGTCATCGCCGTGATCGGCGACGGTGCGATGTCCGCGGGCATGGCCTACGAGGCCATGAACAATGCCGGCGCGATGAATTCCCGGCTGATCGTCATTCTCAACGACAACGACATGTCGATCGCCCCGCCGGTCGGCGCCATGTCGGCCTATCTGTCGCGGCTCTATTCCGGCAAGACCTATCGCACGCTGCGCGAAGCGGCGAAGCAAATCAACAAGCGTCTGCCGAAAGTGCTGGCCAACCGCGCCAACCGCGTCGAAGAATATTCCCGCGGCTTCATGATGGACGGCGGCACGCTGTTCGAGGAGCTCGGATTCTATTACGTCGGCCCGATCGACGGTCACAACCTCGACCACCTGCTGCCGGTTCTCAAGAACGTGCGCGACATGGAGACCGGCCCGATCCTGGTCCACGTCGTGACGCAGAAGGGCAAGGGCTACGGCCCGGCGGAGGCCTCCACCGACAAGTATCACGCCGTGGCCAAATTCGATGTCGCCACCGGCGCGCAGGCAAAAGCAAAACCGAACGCGCCGGCCTATCAAAACGTCTTCGGCCAGAGCCTCGTCAAGGAAGCCGAGAAGGACGACAAGATCGTCGGCATCACCGCGGCGATGCCGTCGGGCACCGGGATCGACATCTTCAACAAGGCCTTCCCGACCCGCACTTTCGACGTCGGCATCGCCGAACAGCATGCGGTGACGTTTGCCGCCGGCCTGGCGAGCGAGGGCTACAAGCCGTTCTGCGCCATCTATTCGACGTTCCTGCAGCGCGGCTACGACCAGGTCGTGCACGACGTCGCGATCCAGAGCCTGCCGGTGCGCTTCGCGATCGACCGCGCCGGACTTGTCGGCGCCGATGGCGCGACCCATGCCGGCTCTTTCGACAACGCCTATCTCGGCTGCCTGCCGAATTTCGTCATCATGGCGGCTTCCGACGAGGCTGAACTGGTGCACATGGTGGCGACGCAGGTCGCGATCAACGATCGCCCGAGCGCGGTGCGCTATCCGCGCGGCGAAGGCCGCGGCGTCGAGATGCCCGAATTCGGTGTTCCCCTCGAGATCGGCAAGGGCCGCATCATTCGCGAAGGCACCAAGATCGCGCTGTTGTCGTTCGGCACGCGTCTGGCCGAGTGCGAGAAGGCGGCGGACGAACTGGCCGCGCTTGGGCTGTCCACCACCATTGCGGATGCACGGTTCATGAAACCGCTCGACGTCGACATGGTGCTGAAGCTCGCGCGCGAGCATGAAATCCTGCTCACCATCGAGGAAGGCTCGATCGGAGGGTTCGGCTCCCATGTCATGCAGACGCTGGCCGAGAACGGCATGCTCGACGGCGGTTTGAGGATGCGCTCGATGGTGCTGCCGGACGAGTTCCTCGACCACAATTCGCCGGCCGCGATGTACGCCCGCGCCGGCCTCGACGCCAAGGGCATCGTCGCCAAGGTGTTCGAAACCCTCGGCAAGGACTTCAAGGCTGAGACGGTGAAGCTCGCCTGATCGATCAGGTGGCGCCGGTTCCGATCGTCTGATCCGGCGCGGTCCGCCCGCAAGCGAAGATGAAGATTTATCTGGCCGGCCCCGACGTTTTCCTGCCCGATGCGGTTGCTATCGGGCGGCGCAAGGTCGAGCTTTGCGCGCGCCATGGAATGGTCGGACTGTATCCGCTGGACAACGTCGTCAATATCGCGGCCAGAGACGCCTCTCTGCAGATTTTTCGCGGCAACAGGGCCATGATGATCGAGGCAGATGCCATCATCGCCAATCTCACGCCGTTTCGCGGACCGGGTGCGGATGCCGGAACGGTCTATGAACTCGGCTATATGGCCGGGCACGGCAAGCTGTGCCTCGGATACACCAACGATCCCTCCTCCTATGCCGATCGCGTGCGTGAATTTTCCGAGGTAACCTCGCGCGACGGACGCTTGATCGACGAGCGGGGCCTGACGGTCGAGGATTTCGGATTGACCGATAATCTGATGATGATTCATGCGCTCGATCTGCACGGCTGTACGCTGGTGACGCCACATTCGATGCCTGCGGACATCTGGCAAGACCTGACCGCGTTCGAGACCTGCGTGCGCATGGCGGCCGAGCGGCGCGCCGCTTCGCAACCCCGGGCATCGGGATGAACCTGGCCAGGCGTGACAGCAGCGGAACCGCTCCCCGCAAGCGCGCGGACCTTTTGCTGGTCGAGCGCGGCCTGTTCGAAAGCCGGGCGCGGGCCCAGGCCGCGATCGAGGCGGGTCTCGTCACGGCCAATGACAAGCCGGTCGCGAAAGCCTCCGAGACCGTTCCCACCGATGCCGTGTTGCAGGCGCAACCGGCGCACCCCTTTGTTTCGCGCGGCGGCGTCAAGCTCGCAGGCGCGCTCGAGCAATATCCGATTCCCATCGAGGATCATGTCTGTCTCGACGTCGGCGCGTCGACCGGCGGATTCACCGAGGTCCTGCTCGCCAACGGCGCCGGCATGGTTTTCGCCATCGACGTCGGGCGCGGGCAATTGCATCCGTCGCTGCGCGACCATCCCAAAATCGTTTCCATGGAGGAGACCGATATCCGCGCGTTTGAGGGCAAACGCCTGCCCGCGCGGCCCGATATCGTCGTGATCGACGTCAGTTTCATTTCGCTGAAGGCCGTGCTGCCGGTTGCGCTGTCGCTGGCGGCGGCGCCGATGAGCCTGCTGGCATTGATAAAGCCGCAATTCGAGGCGGCGCGAAAACATTCCAAGCGCGGCATCATCCGCAGCGCAGCGGTCCACCGGGAAGTCTGCGACGATATCGCCGCATTCGCGGCTTCGCTCGGCTGTACCGACATCCGCGTCTTTCCATCGCCGATCGCCGGCGGCGACGGCAACATCGAATTCTTCATCGGCGCGCGCCGTGGTTGAGCGTCTCACCATCGATCATGTCGGCCACCTCGGTGACGGCGTCGCCTTTGCCGACGGACAGCCCCTCTATGTGCCGTACACCCTCGGCGGCGAGACCGTCGAGGTCGCCCCGGTGCCGGGCCATCATCCCGACCGACGGCGCCTGCTGCAGGTCGAACTGGCAAGCCCGCAACGGATCGCGCCCTTCTGCCAGCATTTTGGAACCTGCGGCGGCTGCGCGATCCAGCATTGGGAAACCTTGCATTACCAGGCATGGAAACGCGAACTCGTGGTCGACGCGCTGGCGCAGGCGAAGATCGCCTGCGACGTGCATCCGCTGATCGACGCCCATGGTCGCGGCCGCCGGCGGATGACGCTTCACGCCCGGATGGGCACGCATGACGTGCTCAAGGTGGGATTTTCGGCGGCGAATTCGCACGACATCGTTCCCGTCGATCGCTGCCCGATCCTCGATCCCGGCCTGAGCGGCGCGCTGGATGCCGCCTGGGCGATCGCCGAACCGCTGAAACCAACCGGAAAGCCGCTCGATATCCAGTTCACCGCCACCAATAGCGGCCTCGACGTCGATGTGCGCGGCTCGGGGCCGCTGCCATCCGCCATGATCACGACGCTGTCGCGGGTGGCCGAACAGCATCGTCTGGCGCGGCTGACGCGCCATGGCGAATTGGTGTTGATGCGCTCGCCACCGACCATTGCGATCGGTGCCGCCCAGGTGGTCCTGCCGCCCGGCTCGTTCCTGCAGGCTACCGTCGCAGGCGAAGAGGCCCTGGCGGCACTGGTATCGGAGCATTGCCGGCGCGCCAAACACATCGCCGACCTGTTTTGCGGCGTCGGTCCCTTCGCCCTGAGGCTGGCCACGAAATCACGGATCTCGGCCTTCGACAGCGACGCCGGCGCGGTGGGCGCGCTGCAGAAGGCGGCGACCTCGACGCCGGGACTGAAGCCGGTCAAGGCGGAGGCCCGCGATCTGTTCCGCCGCCCCCTGGTGCCGCAGGAGCTGCGCGACCATGACGCCGTCGTATTCGATCCGCCGCGGCAGGGCGCGCAGGCGCAGGCCCTCCAGCTCGCAGCCAGCAAAGTCCCTGTCGTGGTCGCGGTGTCCTGCAACGTCGCGACCTTCGCGCGCGATGCACGGATTTTGATCGATGGCGGCTACACACTCGAAGGCGTGACGCCGGTCGACCAGTTCCGCCACACCCCGCACGCCGAGCTGGTGGCGCGGTTTGCCAGATGAAAAAGTCATCCTGAGGAGCGGCGGTTTCGCCGCGTCTCGAAGGATGAGCCCCGTTCCGCGGCCCCATGGTTCGAGACGGCGCTGACGCGCCTCCTCACCATGAGGAGTTCGTTCACCGTCCCCAGCGATCCTGCCAGATCTTCTCGCCGATCAGGCAGGGAACGCGCGGCTCCTTCTCGGCCACCGGGACAATCCGGCGCTCGGGCGTGCGGCCTGCGACCTCAAGCAGCAGCTTGGTCCGGATCGCCTCCTTGAACTTGTCGCGGTCCTTGATCGACACCACAAAGGAACCCGGGCCCCCGATCACGCAGTCCTCGTAGTAGAGATCGAGGTTCTCGATATCCATGGTCGAGTAGGACGGCTCCTTCACCATGATCGGCAGGCCGTTGATGGTGATGCCCTTGGCCAGCGCCTCATCGCGCGCGCCCACCACGGGCGCGCCGTTGTTGTTGGGACCATCGCCGGATATGTCGATGACCCGCCGCGAGCCCCGATACGGGTTGGCCTCGAACAGCGGCATCGCGAAATAGATCGCGCCGGAGATCGAGGTGCGGGAAGCGCGGCGGATCGGCGTCTTCATGATCTCCTCGGCCACCGCGTCCGCCGTCTCCGGACCATCGATCACCCGCCAGGGAATGATGACCTTCTGGTCACTCGATGCCGCCCATTCGAAATAGGTCACCGAAATCTTGCCGTTCGGGAGCGTCTTCAGCGCCTGCAGGAATTCCTTTGAAACGATCGCCTGCGCGTAGCCCTCGCGCTGGACCGCGAGTTCGTCCATGTCCATCGAATAGGAAACATCGACCGCAAGCACCAGTTCGACATCAACCGACGGCGCGGCTTCCTTGTCCGCCGATCGCGAGGTCTGTTGATTCCGCAGGCTCGGCGCGGCGATGCCCGCGACGTCACCGCCCGCCATCGCTCCCGCGACAAGCACCGCCCCGATCGAGACATACCAGCGCATCAGCGGCCCTCCCGTCGTGTCCGGTAATGTTGACACGCAAAGCGGCCGGCGAAAAGCGGGAAGACGCTTTCGCATTCACATTCGAGTTAGCCGGCTGCCTCAAACTTGCTTGCCTCCCGCCAAAATCGCCAATTTTGCGGCAAGAGATTCTCATGCCATACAGCGCACCTTATTACATGGGGGGTTTTATGTTTCGATTCTGCATGGTGTTTTGCCTTTGGCTGGTTGGCGCTTTTGACGCAGCAATGGCTGAGTCCGCGGCCGAGCGCGGCAATTATCTGGTCAATACGATCATGGCCTGCGGCAATTGCCACTCGCCGCGCGACGAGAGCGGCCAGTTGGTCAAGGACAAGGCTTTCTCCGGCGGCCTGTCGTTCAACACACCCGGCTTCATCGCCACCGCGCCCAACATCACGCCCGACCGTGAAACCGGAATTGGCAGCTGGAGCGATGCCGAAATCAAGCGTGCGCTGGTCGAGGGCATGCGCCCGGACCACGGCCGCCTCGCCGGCGTGGCACTGGCCGCCATCATGCCGGCCAATTTCTACAAAGCCCTGCTGCCGGAGGATCTCGACGCCGTCGTCGCCTACCTTCGCTCGGTCAAGCCGGTCCGCAACGAGGTTCCGGACCCCGTCTACAAGGCCCCGGTGCGCCGTGATCCCTATCCCGATGCCGAGGCAGGTTTCGGCAAGGCCATGTTCAGCGATCCGGTGAAGCGCGGAGCTTATCTGGTCACCATCGGCCATTGCATGGAATGCCACTCGGCATGGTCGAAGGGCGTTTCCGATTTCAAGACCGGCCTCGGCCGCGGCGGCAGGGTCTTTCCGCCGCGGGAAGGATCCCCGCAGGGAACGCCGGGAAGCACCGCCGCCAACATCACGTCGGATTCTGCCGCCGGCATCGGCGCCTGGACCAATCAGGAGATCAGCCGCGCCATCACCCACGGCGTCGCCCGCGACGGGCGGATGCTCAAGCCGCCGATGGCCTTCGACTACTATGCGGGGCTGAAGGAGACCGATCTCGCCGACATCATCACCTATCTGCGCACGGTTCCGCCGCTGCAATGATGTCATCCTGAATCAGCCGGTTCCACCGCGGGCCCGGAAGCTGTAATCTCCTGACGTCCATGACGAAGACGTCAGGAGATGCTGGCCGGAATGATCGATACCGTCACCAAGCCGAAGACCAAGGTCAAGACCAAGACCGAACGGCCGCGGCTGCACAAGGTCATCCTCATCAACGACGACTACACGCCGCGCGAATTCGTCGTCACCGTCCTGAAGGCGGAATTCCGCATGACCGAGGACCAGGCCCACAAGGTCATGATCACGGCGCACCGGCGCGGCGTCTGCGTGGTCGCGGTCTTCACCAGGGACGTTGCCGAGACCAAGGCGACGCGCGCCACCGACGCCGGCCGCGCCAAGGGCTACCCGCTGCTGTTCACAACCGAGCCCGAGGAATGACGCATCATGAGGAACCGCTTCGCCGCGATCATGCTGCTGGTGTCGACCCCGGCGATGGCCGGCAACAACGCCGGCTACGAGATGGGCGGGCGGTACGCGCGCTTCGATCCAGTCGTCAGCCAGTACAATCAGTCGGGCGAGCTGTTCCGGATCGAAGGCCACTGCCAGTCGTCCTGCACGCTTTTCCTTGGCATCCGCAACGTATGCATCGATCGCAAC
Source organism: uncultured Alphaproteobacteria bacterium (assembly GCA_963742085.1). Taxonomy (GTDB): domain Bacteria; phylum Pseudomonadota; class Alphaproteobacteria; order Rhizobiales; family Xanthobacteraceae; genus Bradyrhizobium. Next base: position 27,181 of record CAVUKM010000021.1, read on the forward strand.
GCCACGCTGTTGTTCCATGCCGCCCATGACCGCAGTCAAACCGTCTCGCCGTCCAGGACGACCCACATGCTGGATGCCTATAATGCGCGCCTGCGCGGCTACCTCATCGCGAACCACTACATGGACACGCTGGCGTTTCATTCGATTTCCGGCAGCGACATGATCCGGAAGTTCGGCTACCGGGAATGCGCGAAGAAATGAGCAGGCGCCGTCGGCCTCAGCTTTCGTCCGCCAGCCCGTAAACCCGCTCGGCCTTCGAGAATCCCGCGATCGGAAACTCGCCCAGATCGCTCCACTCGCCGGCGCACACGCCGGCAAATGCCGCCGACGCCACGACCGTGCGATGCAGGCGGCCCGCCATCTTTTCCAGCCGCGCGGCGAGATTGACCGCCGGCCCGATGCAGGTGAAGTCGAGCCGGTTGCCGCCGCCGATATTGCCGTAGAGAATTCTTCCGACATGCAAGGCGACCCCGAAGCGAAAGCGCTCGATGGTTTCACCGATCGGGTAATGCATGGCTTCGACGTTGGCGCGCGACTCGCGGGCTGCTTCCAGCACGTCGGAACAGACCTCGTTGATATCGCCGACATATTCATCGATCGGAAACACCGCCAGCAGCCCGTCGCCCATAAACTTCAGGACTTCGCCGCCACGCGCCTTGATCGCCGATACCTGGCAGTCGAAGTAGAGATTGAGAATGTCCACCACGGTCTCGGCCGGCAGGCGGTCTGACAGCGCGGTGAAGCCGCGCAAGTCCGACAGCCAGATCGCCGCATCCATCGTATCGGCGTGGCCACGGCGGATCTGGCCGCCCATGATCCGCTCGCCGGCGCGGTTACCGACATAGAGGTCGAGCAGGTTCGTAGCGGTACGGCGCATGCGGGTGATTTCGATGACCCGGGACAGCGCCGGGATCAGCGACCGCAGACCGTTGAGTTGCTGATCGGTGAATCCGCCCGGCTGCCTGGTGGTCCAGCTCGACGCGTGAACCGAGCCATCGATTTGCTGAAGCGGCAGCGCGATATAGTCGGTGACGCCCTCAGCGCGCAGGTCGTCAAAGAACGGGAAGCGCTTGCTGTCGGGACCGTCGATCAGCGATCGGACTTCCCGCCCCTCATTGAACACGATCGCGAGCGGACTGTTTCGGTATTCCGGCGAGTCCAGCATGTCATAAGTTGCGGTGCCGACGGCCACCTCGGCGCCCGGGCGCCAGATAAAATTGCGGCCGATGATCTCGGGATGCAGGGTGCGGACGAAGACGCCGACGCGCCACAGCGGCAGGCCGGCCGCAACAAGCCGCTCGCAGGTCTCCGCCATCATCTGTGGCGGGTTGGGCGCGGACCTCGCGCCGTCGACGAGCCAGTCGGTCAGCTTCTGCAGGTCGGGTGCGTTCATGGCCCGCGCATTTGCGGCGCAAGTTACGGAAAGGTCAAGGCGCGAGATGCATGCTACCGCGCAACGCCTTTGGTTTTATACCGAGAACTACACCTAATAGGGCTTCTCGCAGTTGAGCATCGACAGCAGAAGCGTTCACAAAGGTACCAAGGCGCTCAAGCAGGAAACCTGCGAACGCTTTTGACCCAGCTCAATACTGAGTTTGTCACCAACCGATTCCTGATTTACGGGCCCACCTGCCCGCGATGGCGCAGGAAATGATCGGCCAGCACGCAGGCCATCATGGCCTCGCCGACCGGCACCGCGCGGATGCCGACGCAGGGATCGTGGCGGCCTTTTGTCATGATGTCGGTCTCGCCGCCCTTGCGATCCACGGTGCGGCGCGGCGACAGGATCGACGAGGTCGGCTTCACCGCAAAACGCGCCACCACCGGCTGGCCGGTGGAGATGCCGCCGAGAATGCCGCCGGCATGGTTGGACAGGAAGCTGACGCCCTGGTTGCCCATCCGCATCTCGTCGGCATTTTCCTCGCCCGACAGTTCGGCTGCGCCAAAGCCGGCGCCGATCTCGACGCCCTTCACCGCGTTGATGCTCATCATGGCGGCCGCGAGATCAGCATCGAGCTTGGCGTAGATCGGCGCGCCCAACCCCGCCGGCACGCCTTCGGCCACCACTTCGATCACCGCGCCGATCGACGACCCCTTCTTGCGGATGCCGTCGAGATAATCCTCGAAGAAGGCGGCCTTGTCCTTGTCGGGGCAGAAGAACGGATTGCGCGCGATCTCGTCCCAGTCCCATTTGGCGCGATCGATCCTGTGCGGGCCCATCTGCACCAGCGCAGCCCGCACGGTGACGCCCGGCAGAATTTTGCGCGCGATCGCGCCGGCCGCAACCCGCATGGCGGTCTCGCGCGCCGAGGAACGCCCGCCGCCGCGATAATCGCGCAGGCCGTATTTGGCCTCATAGGTGTAATCGGCGTGACCGGGGCGAAACTTGTCCTTGATGTCGGAATAATCCTTCGAGCGCTGGTCGGTGTTCTCGATCAGAAGCGCGATCGGCGTCCCGGTCGTGACCTGCACGCCGGTCTCGGGATGCGCCATCACGCCGGAGAGGATCTTCACCGCGTCCGGCTCCTGCCGCTGGGTGGTGAAGCGCGACTGTCCGGGACGGCGGCGATCGAGATCGCGCTGGATGTCTTGATCGGTCAGCGCAATCAGCGGCGGGCAGCCGTCGACCACGCAGCCGATCGCAACCCCGTGGCTTTCGCCGAAGGTCGTAACGCGGAACATATGGCCGAAGCTGTTGAATGACATTTTCGCTCTGTGTCGTTCGCCCGCGTCAACAATCAACGTCAATGCTGAACTTTAACATAACGACGTTCGTAACTCGCGGAGTTCGGGGGGTCAAATGACGAAGGTTAACCAAGCTGGCGCGGCACATGTTCTGCGCCCCCCTCTCCCGCTTGCGGGGGAGGGATGGGGTGGGGGAACGGCTGGCGCTGGTGTTCGTGGCTGCCCCCACCCTGACCCTTCCCCGCAAGCGGTGGAGGGAAAAGAGAGGGCCGTGGAATGCGGAATAGAGGGCTTTAACTATACTTGCGCAACCGACCATCGTCGAACACGTAGACCGCGCCCTGCTCGATCAAGAGGTCGGCGGCGCTTTCGGGCGTCTCCAGGCCGAGCGCCACCATCAGCGCCCGCGCGGTGCCGCCATGGGCGACCGCGACGGTGTCGGCTGTGAGCTGGTTGTACCAGTCGTTCATCCGCGCCTGCACCGAAACATAGCTCTCGCCGCCCGGCGGCGACACCGTCCATTTGTCGGCCTGGCGCCTGGCGAACAGGCCGGGGTCCTCCGCCTGTGCCTGCGCCAGCGTCGAGCCTTCCCACAGCCCGTAGCCGATCTCGCGCAGCCGGTCATCCAGCGCGTAGTCATCCGGTGGAAGCCTCAATGTACCGCGCACCAGTTCCATCGTCTGCCGCGCGCGGCTGAGCGGGCTCGCAACGAAGGCCCGCGAGGCATCGCTGCGCCCGCCGCGCGCGAACAGATCGGCGAGGATGCGGCCCGCGCCGGCCGACTGCCTGCGGCCGAGATCGTTGAGCGGAATATCCTGCACGCCCTGCAGCCGCCCTTCCGCATTCCATTCGGTTTCGCCGTGGCGAATGTAGTAGATGGTCGGCATTAAGTGCTGCGCAATCCCTATCGTCATGCCCGGGCTTGACCCGGGCATCTACGTCCTTCTCGAGCGAATAGAAGACAAGACGTGGATGGCCGGGACAAGCCCGGCCATGACGAGCTACGTTCTATCAATCCTTCGCAAGCGAAATATCCGGCGCGTCCGGGCGCTTCATGCCGACGACGTGGTAGCCGGAATCGACATGATGCACTTCGCCGGTGACGCCGCGCGAAAGATCCGACAGCAGGTACAGCGCGCTGTCGCCGACTTCCTCTGTTGTCACGGTGCGGCGCATCGGCGCGTTGTATTCGTTCCATTTCAGGATGTAGCGGAAATCGCCGATGCCCGATGCCGCCAGCGTCTTGATCGGCCCGGCCGAAATCGCGTTGACGCGGATGTTCTTCTCGCCGAGGTCGGCGGCGAGATAGCGCACGCTCGCCTCAAGGGCTGCCTTCGCGACGCCCATCACGTTGTAGTGCGGCATCCATTTCTCGGCGCCGTAATAGGTCAGCGTCAGGATCGAGCCGCCGTCGACCAGAAGCTTTTCGGCGCGCTGGGCGACAGCCGTCAGCGAGTAGCAGCTGATCAGCATGGTCTTTGAAAAATTGTCGGCGGTGGTCTCCAGGTAGCGGCCGTCGAGCTGGTCCTTGTCGGAAAAGGCGATCGCGTGCACCACGAAATCGATTCTGCCCCATTTTTCCCGCAGCACATCGAACACCGCGTCGATGGTTGAGGGATCGGTGACGTCGCAATGCCCGAGCAGGAGACCGTCGAGTTCCTTGGCCAGCGGCTCGACCCGCTTTTTCAGCGCTTCGCCCTGCCAGGTCAGGGCGATTTCCGCGCCCGCCGCGTGGCAGGCCCTGGCGATGCCCCAGGCGATCGAACGGTTATTGGCGACGCCGAGGATCACGCCCCGCTTGCCCTTCATCAGACCTGAATTTTGCGTCATCCGGTTTCCAATCGAGCTCATCTTATGCACGTTTGGAGGTACACCAGCGCCTTCGGGCGGTACAGCCCCAATCCGCCCCGCTTCGGCCGGCTGGCCGGGCAACCTTAACGGGCGGAATAGCCGCGCTATATTGGTGTTAGTCTAGCTGAGGCGTTCGAGTTGCCGATATTGTACGCCTGCGGACAAACTTCGGACCGAGCCTGATGACCGCTTTTCGCGAGAGTGTCGAAGCCATGATTCCGGCGCTGCGCCGGTATGCGCGTGCGCTCACGCGCGATGCCGACACGGCCGACGATCTGGTGCAGGATACGCTGGTGCGGGCGCTGCGCTCGGAGCGGCTGTTTGTCGGCGGCGACGTCAGGAGCTGGCTCTACACCATCCTGACCAACCTCAACAAGAACCGGCGGCGATCGCTGGCGCGGCGGCCGCAATTCATGCCGCTACTGGAGAACAATCCCGACGCCAGCGGGACCGAAGCCGAAAGCCGCGACATCGCACGCGCGCTGGCAACGCTGGTGGAGGAGCAGCGGGCGGTGCTACTGCTGGTGATGCTGGAGGGGTTGAGCTACCGCGAGGTCGCCGACATCCAGGGCGTACCGATCGGCACCGTGATGTCGCGGCTGGCGCGCGCACGCGCCCATGTGAAGGCAGTCATCGAGGGCGAACGCCCTGCATTGCGACGGGTGAAATAGTGGCCAGGTTTATGCATAAGCATTTGAAGCGCAAGCATTTGAAGCATGAGTATTTCAGGGAAACCACATTGCAGGGCCGGCCGTACTTCCGCTCATCCGCGAGGCCTGGGGGGAACGACACCAGAATGATTTCGAACGAGAAGAGACCACGACCATGACCGATCCAGGGATTCCCGTCACCGAAGACGAGCTTCATGCCTACGTCGACAACGAGTTGCCGGCGGAACGCCGCGGCGATGTCGATGCCTGGCTCGCGGCGCATCCGGAGGATGCCGCGCGGGTGCGATCGTGGCGCGAAATGGCGGCGTTGCTGCACGCGCGCTATGACCAGGTCGCCGACGAGGCGGTGCCGAAGCGGCTGGAGATCGAGCGCCTGGTGCGGCGGCCGCGCAGCTGGATGTATGGCGCTATCGCCGCGACGGTGATGGCGTTCATCGGCGGCGGCGGCGCCGGCTGGGTGGCCCGGGGCGTTGCGGCGACGCCGTCGGCCATGCAAAATCTGACTTTGGATGCGCTGGACGCGCACCGGCTCTATGCCGTCGAGGTTCGCCATCCGGTCGAGGTGCCCGGCAGCGAGCGCGCGCATCTGCAGCTATGGCTGACCAAGCGCTGCGGCTGGGAAGTCCACGCGCCGCAACTGGATGCGACGGGGCTGAAACTCGTCGGAGGACGGCTGTTGCCCGGCCCCACCGGGCCCGCGTCATTCCTGATGTATGAAAGCGCCTCGGGCGAACGCTACACGCTTTATGCTTCACGCTCGAACACCGGAACGGCGCAGATGCGCTACACCGCCGCCGAGAACTCGGGGGCGATGTATTGGTCCGAAAATGACGTCGGCTACGTGCTGAGCGGCCCTACCGACAAGGAAAGGTTGAATCAAGTCGCGCGGCTGGTCTACGACCAGAGCGAAAAGAACGAGAAAAATGGCGGCTGAACAATGGCGGCTGAGGGGTGGAGCAGTTGACGAACGGTCAGACTGTCCAAATTAGGACATCAAGAATTTGAAATTGGAACATGGACGCGTCTCAATATCGCACCAGGTACTCACGAAAAGTTGCGGGTGCGTTCGATCCGCCGATCGACGCAAGCGGCCTCGACTGGGGTTTTTGTACCGCGCTGGTCCCCCAGGTCGAGGCCGCACCCTTTTCAGCTCGCGCCGACGATCAGCCAAGATCGCTGCGCGGATTGTAGGGATGTGCGTCGCGCCATTTCTGCATCAACGCCTCCAGTTCTGCATCGTTCCCGTCCGGCAGCATGATCCTGACGGTAACGAACAGGTCGCCGGCGCCGCCCGCTTTCGGTAAGCCCTTGCCTTTTAACCGAAAGGTCCGGCCGCTCGAGGTGTTTTTCGGGATTGACAGCTCGACCGCGCTACCGAGGGTGGGCACGCGAACCTTGCCGCCAAGCACCGCTTCATACAGGGTGACCGGCAGGTCGAGGCGCAGATCGCTGCCCTCGACCTTGAAGAAGGCGTGCGGCGCAATATTCACCGTGATCAGGAGATCGCCCGGCCGGTGACCGGGTGCGCTGTCGCCCTGCCCCTTGAGCCGGATCTGCTGGCCGGCCGTGACCCCGGCCGGAATCTTGACGTTGAGCTCCTTGCCGGTCGGCAACCGGACACGCTTCTCGACGCCCTTGACCGACTCCTCCAGCGACACCGTCATGGAGACGGAAAGATCGAGATCGAGCGCGATGGTGCCCGGGTCAAACTCGAACGTGCCGCCGGCACCCGGACGCGCGCCGCGCGCGCCAGCCTGGCCGAACATGCTGTTGAGGATGTCCTCAAAACCGCCGCCGCCGAAGCCGCCAGGTCCAGCGCCGCCGGTGCGGAAAGTATGGGTCTCGAAGCCGCCATGGGCCCCGCGCGCACGCGGATCGCCGCCACCAGGAAAGCCCTGGAAGCGCGGCTTGCCTTCGGCGTCGATCTCGCCGCGGTCGAATTGCTTGCGCTTTTCCGCGTCGCCGATGATTTCGTTGGCCGAATTGATTTCGGAAAAGCGGGCCGCGGCCTTCGGATCGTCCTTGTTGCTGTCGGGGTGATGTTTCTTGGCAAGCTTGCGATAGGCGCTCTTGATCGCCGCAGCGCTGGCGCCCCGCGGCACCCCCAAGACCTCATAGGGGTCGCGCATCCGTCAGGTCTCCTTCAGGGAAATCAGATGTTAAATTCGGGCAGAGCGCCCGCTCAACTTTCATTTGGGGTCTTCGTGGCATTTTTGCAACGGGAAGAGAAGCCGTTCAACTCTGCCTCCATGGTTTCAGCGTATGAATTTCCCACTGCCCATGGCCGGTCTGGCAGGCCGCACCCTGCAGCCAGCTTTCCGAGCGGCCGTTGACGTAGCTTGCCAGGAAATCCCTGCAGGTCCGTCCCTCCGAGGAATAGGCCTGGGCCAGCGGCGTTACCGAGCCCCGCGCGCCGGTCTCGGGATTTTCCCAGGGCTGGCTGGCGTCCTTGTCACCCCGGGTCAGCACGTCGGAGGCCGCATTGCGGGCAAAGGCGAGGTCGGTCTCGGTCGGCGCCACCGCGGCGGTCTGCGCCGAACCAAGGGAGCTTGTGACATCATCGTCCATTTTGGCGAAACTGCTGTCGGTGCGGGACAGGCTGCAGCCGCCGGCGCCAGTGCCGATCAGAACCATTGCCACCACGACGCCCGCCGGCCGGATCCCCGATAGGCCAAAACGTCGCCATGCCCTATATAGGGCGAGCCTATAATGGGGCGGCAACGCGCTTCTGGCCGCAGGCGGGCGCAACTCGGAACTCCAGATGACGGACACGACCTCCATCAAACACCCGACACCCTTAACATCCGGTGATTTCACCGCCGCCGGGGAGCCGTTTACGCTGTTCGGTGAGTGGTTTACGGAGGCCGTGAAGGCCGAGCCCAACGATCCCAACGCTATGGCGCTGGCCACTGTCGACCCCGGCGGTCTGCCTGACGTGCGGATGGTGCTGATGAAGGACTATGACGCCGCGGGGTTCGTGTTCTACAGCCACATCGCGAGCCAGAAGGGCCGCGAACTTGCTGCAAATCCCAAGGCGGCGTTACTTTTTCACTGGAAATCGCTTCGCCGGCAGGTGCGCATCCGAGGGCCCGTGTCGCCCGTGACCGAAGCCGAGGCCGACGCCTATTTCGCGACCCGGCCAAAGCAGGCCCAGATCGGCGCCTGGGCCAGCCAGCAGTCGCAACCCCTGGAAAGCCGTTTTGCCTTCGAACAGGCGATCGCCCGGGTTGCTGCCAAGCACATCATCGGCGAGGTGCCGCGCCCGCCCGGCTGGAGCGGCTGGCGGATCGCGCCGCTGCGGATCGAATTCTGGCACGACCGCCCGTTCCGCCTGCACGACCGCATCGAATTCCGCCGCGACGCCCTGGATCAACCCTGGTCCAAGACGCGGCTCTATCCCTGATTGATCGTTCGAAGGACACCATGCCCAATCCAAGCCACAACGGACCGCGGCGCACGCTGCTTCTGACCGGCGCCAGCCGCGGCATCGGGCACGCGACCGTGATCCGCTTTTCCTCCGCCGGCTGGCGCGTCATCACCTGCTCGCGGCACCCGTTTCCCGAAGACTGCCCCTGGGACGCAGGCCCCGAGGATCACATCCAGGTCGACCTCGCCGATCACGCCGACACCTCGCGTGCGATCGCGGAAATTCGCCAGCGCCTGGAAGGCGGCATGCTGCATGCGCTGGTCAACAACGCCGCGATTTCGCCCAAGGCGGAAGGCGGCGCCCGGCTCGGCTCGATCGATACCGACATCGACACCTGGAGCCATGTGTTCAGGGTCAATTTCTTCGCGCCGATCATGATGGCGCGCGGCCTGATCGAGGAATTGAAGGCGGCGAAGGGTTCGGTGGTCAACGTCACCTCGATTGCCGGTTCCCGCGTGCATCCGTTCGCGGGCGCGGCCTATGCGACCTCGAAGGCGGCATTGGCCTCCCTGACCCGCGAAATGGCGTCGGATTTCGGCCGCATCGGCGTGCGCGTCAATTCGATCGCGCCGGGCGAGATCGACACCTCGATCCTTTCGCCGGGCACCGAGAAGATCGTCGAGCAACAGATTCCGCTGCACCGGCTGGGCACGCCGGATGAAGTCGCCAAGATCATCTATGTGCTGTGCACGGAGACCAGTTCTTACGTGAACGGCGCGGAGATCCACATCAACGGCGGCCAGCACGTCTGACCGCGACGGTCACTCCCCGACGCCTCGAAACCAGCTAAGCCGAAAAAGCCCAGAAATTTTTCGCGCGAGATTCTCCCGATGTGCAAAATTGCACATTGAGAACTCGATTATTTGACGCACGCCGGAATGACGTCACCTCAAATCAATCCGCGCAGGATCTGCGCGGCTCGCCAGCGCAGCACTGCCTCGGCGTTCGAGATGCTGGAGCATTCATCTTCCCGCTCGCCTTCCGACAGCACCGCGCCGCAATGCCGACAGGTCCGCGCCGAAATCGCCTGCGCCCTGCCGGCCGAGTCGCGGCCCTGCTGGTAGCTGGCGAAGTCGACGACGTTGCCCTCGCGCATTATGACTTTCTCAACCATTGCTGTCCTCACGATCTGTGCGCGCTTTATCGCAGAAAGGCGTCGCACAAACGTTCAGCGCAACACTCAAATTTTAGCGGAGCGGTTGGTGCGGGAGTTTGGCGGCGTGCACCAGTTTCTTAACCCTCCGGCCGCGTGCGCGAAACGCCGGAAAGACGCTAAGCCAGCTTCCTACAGCCACTTCTTCCATTTGAAGAAAACATAAGGGCCCGCCGCGGCGAGCAGCATCGCCACCAGCGCGAAAGGGTAACCATGCTGCCATTCCAGCTCAGGCATGATCTTGAAATTCATGCCGTAGATCGAGGCGATCAGGGTCGGCGGCATCAGCACCACCGCCATCACCGAAAACAGCTTGATGATGTTGTTCTGCTCGAGATTGACGACGCCGAGCATCGCATCCAGCACGAAAGTGATCTTGTTGGAGAGATAGGAGGCGTGGTCGGTCAGCGAGGTCACGTCGCGCTGCATGGTCTTGAGCTGCTCGCGCATGTCCTTGGACCATTTGACGCCATCGACGGCGGCGGCAACGAAGGTCACCACCCGCCCGATCGAGACCAGGCTCTCCCGCACTTTCGAGGTAAGGTCGCCCTTGCGCCCGATCGCGATCAGGATGTCGGAGTAGCGCTTGGCATGCCCGGTGCGCGCCGCCCCCTCGGGCTCGAAGATATCGTGGCTGATCGCATCCATGTCGCCGCCGGCACGCTCCAGAATGTCGGCGTTGCGGTCGATCACCGCATCCAGCAGTTCCATCAGCACCATTTCGCCGGTGATGCCGGGCGCGCATGCCCGCGCCAGCTTGTTTTCCACCAGCACGAACGGCCTCGGCTCGTCATAACGCACGGTCACCAGGCGATGATTGGCGAGGATGAAGGTCACCGCGGTGGTGCGCGGGTTCTCCGTGTCCGCCGAGCACATCAGGGTGGCCGTCATGTAGCGCGCCCCGTTCTCGATATAGAGTTGGCTGGAAATCTCGATCTCCTGCATGTCCTCCCGGGTCGGTACCGCGATCCCGGCCAGCCGCTCCACGGCCTTGTCCTCGGCGGCGGTCGGTCTCACCAGGTCGATCCAGACCGCTCCCTCCGGCATGGCCTCCAGATCGGTGACGGCGGCCTTCTTCAGGGAGGATTCGGAGGGGACAAACACCGAGAACATCGAGGACTCCGGACTGGAGAGGGCAAATTAACCAACAGGACTTACTTTGAGTCTGGCAAGGGTTTCGTGACGGTCGGACGGGCCGGCGCCAGGATTTGCGGCAGCCCGATGGCAGGAGAATGGCCGGGATTCGGCACAAGGAGCATAACTGCCCAAGAATACGCCAGCCCGCCGTCACTTGCGGCAAAAAAGACACAGCCTACCCGCCGCAGTGCGGGACAACCATCTAAGCACTGGAATTATTGCCAATTTCGGCGATAATGCTGCCTATGGAATTGTGGCGTTTGAGGCGCAATGTTGGCGTCGGCGTGCGCAAGGGCTTCGATTGGACGTACAAAATGTCGTCGCTAAAACTGACTCTAGGTGTACTGGCTGCCGGCCTGATGCTTTCAGGTTGCATGGAAACGGCGACCTACGAGGCGACCAACACGAGTGCCTTCAAGCCGCGCGACAAGGAACTGCTGGCGAAGGTTCGTTATGAGAACGTGCCGGTTCCGGAATCCTTCCGCCGCGCCATCGTCGAATATCATCGCAAGGAAGCGCCGGGATCGATCGTGGTCGATTCCGACAACCACTATCTTTATCTCGTGCAGAATGACGGCAAGGCGATTCGCTACGGCATCACCGTCGGCGAGGAAGCCATGGCCTGGTCGGGAATCGCCAAGGTTGGCAGCATGACCGAGTGGCCGCCCTGGCATCCGACCAAGAGCGAGATCGAGCGTCTCGGCGTTCCAACGTTTGTGGCGCCGGGTCCGGACAATCCGATGGGTTCGCGCGCGCTCTATCTCTATTCGGGCGGCAAGGACACCCTGTTCCGGATTCACGGCACCAACCAGCCGGAATATATCGGCCAGTCGATCTCGTCCGGTTGCATCCGGATGACGAACGAGGACGTGATCGATTTGTATAACCGGGTGAAGATGGGCACCATCGTCGTGGTGCTTGCCCCGCACCATGGCGACTCGCCGTTTAGCTCGGGTTCGCAGATGGCGTCGGGCACCAATACCAGTCTCGGCTCGGTGACCCAGTAGCCGACCGCATCGGTTTTCGAGAAAAAGCGCCGGTTTTTACCGGCGCTTTTTTGTTGGCGGCTTATCCGGCGGCGATCTGTCCGTCGGCGGCTGGTCCATTGGTGGCTTGGCGTCCGGTTGCTCGGCGTCGCCGCTAGCCCCCTTGACGGAATCTGACTTCGCGGCATCGGGCCTCGCGGCCACCTCGCGCGGCGGCGCGCCGTCAGGACGCGCGGCCGGCAACAGCGGCGCAATCTGCGGCAGAGGGTCCCAGACATTCCACTGGCAGATCCTGTAATCGTTGCGCCGTTCCATCAGGTCGATATGGATATGGTCCTCGTGGTACCAGTCCGAACCGGGCCCCAGCACGGTCGAAAACCGCGCGCACACCGAGCGCAGCACGTTCTCGCGCACGTCCCGCGGCACAGTCCGGTCGGTCAACGAAATCAATCGGCCATTGGCAAGCTTGAGGGAGCGAACATCGAGCGCGTTGGCGCGGCCATGTTCGGACAGCATGGCGCCGGCGATGCGGTTGCGGCCGCGGCATTCGAACGAGTCGAAATTGTCGAGGTCGGTGATGACGCTGCCGAGGCTCTTCGCAAGCGGCGCCATGTCGGTGCGGATCCAGTCGGCGATCGCCGAGGCCATGACGCAGCGGAGAATCGCCGCGGGTTTGACCGCGACCTTCAGGCCGTCGGGCAGGACCACGGCCTCCAGCCGCACCAGATCTTCGCCACCGCAGCCGCCGGGGCCATGGATGTCGGGAATGCTGGGGGCGATCGCAATCGCCTCGGTCAGGGCCACGCGGCAGGCGGAGGGCTGGGGCGCGGTCGGGACCGGCTCGGCGGCCTTGCTGGTCCCGACCGGTGCTTCCGGTCCGGCCGCCGGCCCGTCGGGCTTCGCCGCCGGCGCCTCCGCGGGGCGGGGTCTTGGCAACGGCACCGCTGCGGCCGATCCGGCTTGCCCGGAGAGCACAAGCAACAATGCAGCAGCGGTAACCATTGCCGCTTCACGGCGCCCGCTCCCGCGACAAGGCCATTTGCGGCGCGCCTTCGCCGCGCTAAACTTCATGGCAATTCCGTGAAAAGTCGCGGCAAGCGATCGCACCTTGAGGAGGGACTTCCGTATGCGTGGGTTGATGCAAGACTGGCCTTTGCTTTGTCACCGTATTCTCGAACATGCGGCGACAATCCATGGAACACAGGAGGTCGTCACACGATCGATCGAAGGCCCCATCCATCGCACCAATTATGCCGAAATCCACCGCCGCGCGCTGAAGATCTCGCAGCGGCTGGACCGCGATGGCATCAAGCTCGGCGACCGCGTCGCCACCATCGCGTGGAACACCTGGCGCCATCTCGAGGCCTGGTATGGCATCATGGGCATCGGCGCGATCTGCCATACCGTCAATCCGCGGCTGTTTCCCGACCAGATCGCCTGGATCATCAACCACGCCGAAGACCGCGTGGTGATGACGGATATCACCTTTGTCCCGATCCTGGAAAAAATCGCCGACAAGCTTCCGAGCGTGGAACGCTACATCGTATTCACCGACAAGGCGCATATGCCGAAGACCACGCTGAAGAACGCGGTCGCCTACGAGGACTGGATCGCGGAGGCCGACGGCGATTTCAGGTGGAAAACCTTCGACGAGAATACCGCGGCCGCGATGTGCTACACGTCCGGAACCACGGGCGATCCCAAGGGCGTTTTGTACTCGCATCGGTCCAACGTGCTGCACGCCCTGATGGCCAATACCGGCGATTCGCTCGGCGCCAACGCCAGCGATACCATGCTGCCGGTGGTTCCGCTGTTCCATGCCAATAGCTGGGGCATCGCATTCTCGGGGCCCTCGATGGGCACCAAGCTGGTGCTGCCCGGCGCCAAGCTCGACGGCGCGTCGGTATTCGAACTCCTGGAGACCGAAAAGGTGACCCACACCGCCGGTGTTCCGACGGTGTGGCTGATGCTGCTCAATCATATGGCCGCCAACCATCTGAAACTGCCTCACCTGCGAATGGTGGTGTGCGGCGGCTCGGCGATGCCGCGCTCGATGATCAAGGCGTTCGTCGACATGGGCGTAACGGCGCGCCACGCCTGGGGCATGACCGAGATGAGCCCGATCGGCACCCTTGCGGCGCTGAAACCTCCCTTTGCCGAACTCACCGGCGAGGCCCGGCTCGACATTCTCCAGACCCAGGGCTACCCGCCGTTCGGCGTCCAGATGAAGATCACCGACGACGCCGGCAAGGAACTGCCGTGGGACGGCAAGACGTTCGGCCGGCTCAAAGTCTCTGGTCCGGCAGTATCAAAGGCCTATTTCCGCGTCGACACCGACATCCTCGACAACGACGGCTATTTCGACACCGGCGACGTCGCCACCATCGACAGCAACGGCTACATGCGAATTACCGACCGCTCCAAGGATGTGATCAAATCCGGCGGCGAATGGATTTCCTCGATCGATCTGGAAAATCTCGCCGTCGGGCACCCGGCGGTCGCGGAAGCCGCCGTGATCGGCGTGTACCATCCCAAATGGGACGAACGTCCGCTCCTGATCGTGCAGCTCAAGCAGGGCCAGCAGGCGACGCGCGAGGACATCCTGAAATACATGGACGGCAAGATCGCGAAATGGTGGATGCCGGACGACATCGTGTTCGTCGACGGCATTCCCCACACCGCGACGGGCAAGATCCTGAAAACCGCGCTACGCGACCAGTTCAAGACTTACAGCTTCCCCAACGCGGCGGCGTGAGCGGCGAAGGCTCGTCTGGTCTCTCCCTTCGGGGAGGGACTAGACGGCGTTCCCCGCAGCAACAACAGGTCGATATTACAATTCGCGACAGCGATAGCCCGTTTCCGGCCGGCTGAAAAACATGCGCTGCTCGCGGACGATCAAGACCAGCTGGGCGGGATCGCGTAGATCGCCGCAAACGCTTCTGGCGACAGCCTTGTAAACGCGGGTTTCCGGATAGGGTGTCACATTGAGGTCTTCGATCGCCCAGCGCTGAAGGTTCAGAACGTTGGTATTGGGCGAGGTCCGAACCAGCCGGGAGCTGATGGCGGCGGGCAATGCTGCCCTTCCCGCATCCGACAGATAGATCTCGGCCTCCGTCAGATTGCCTGAGTAAAGTGCCGAGGACAGGTACGAATCCCACAGGTTGAAGAAGCTCAGGCCGGGCAGCACCGCGAACAAGCCAACCGCGACCACGTGAAGGGGGCTGTGCCTGCTCCACATGACCTCGCGCCATGAAAACTCCTGCGCGCCCGAAAACAGCAGGATATCGAACACCGCCATCGCCGCGGTCCATGGCCACACAATGTTGTTCCAATCGAGTCCCGCCGGACCAAACATCGCCAGGATGAACAGGTGCATCGCGACGGCGAGGATCAGCGATACGCGACGATAGCGTTGCGTCAGCAGGCCGACGCCGAACGCGACCTGCACGAACGGGACCGCCATCCCGAAGCCGCGAAGGAGACCGGCCACCGATGGAATGACGCTGGTGATGGGCTGCACGATCCAGGGAAAATCATTCTCCATGAAATTCAGGTTCAGTTTCTGCAACCCCGAGTAGATATAGGTGCAGGCGACGATCAGCCGGGCGACGTTGAGCATCCGCCGCTCGCCAAGGGCATCGGAGCCGTTGCCTGAATACAGCGCGATCGCCGCCAGCAGAAAGCTGTACTGAAAGACCCATGGCTGCCATCGCGTCTGATCGGCGCAGCAGAACAAGGCCATGATCGCGAGGAATGCCGCGATGAACCATCTCGGCTTGCTCGCAACAAGGACAATCGCCCCCAACAAGAACAGCGCGACATAGAGCGCGAGTGCCACGCGCCCGTCGATGGCCGGAACGATCGATGACACCGGCGCCGACGGAAAGGTCCGCGGCCCGATCCAGAGTCTCGGGGACATCGACAACCCGACGCAGAACGAGAGAATAAGGCTGGTCCTGAGCCAGAAGAGCCGGCCGGCGTAAACGTCCGCCAGGTCCCCGGGTCTCGAAGGCAAATACGGTTTGATTTCCGGCTCCCGCTCGTACCGTGGATGAACGATGGACCACGGACCAGCCCGTTTCCATGTTCGGATTAGTGTCCACCGTGACGCTTCAGGTTCGCATGGGCAAGCCCGCCCCGGGAATCGGCCACATGGATTCGGGCATCCAGCGAGCCCGATTTTCAGGGATAAACCGCTTCACATCACGCCGGAAAGTGCGCTACGTCACCCTGCGCGCCCGTCGTCCGCCGCCAGGCCGGAACCGGCGACGGCATTCGTGATGGAATATTGAGGATGGCCCGCAGGTTTTCCGCTCCCTATCAATCGGAGCCCGTGTCGAGCCTCGCGACCTGGTCGCGCAATCTGGCGGTGTTTTCGATCGTCGCGGTGCTGGTCTCGATCATTATCGTCCGCTTCGGCTTCCTCGAAATGAAACCGGCGCTCGCGACCTTCTTCGGCGCGCTGGCCTTCGCCGGCCTCTCCATTCTGGTCGGTCTCGCCGGCGCGGCTGCGATCTGGCAGAACGGCTCGCGCGGCATCAGCCGCATCCTGCTGGCGTTCTTCATCGACCTGATGATGCTCGCCTATCCCGCCTATCTCGGCCTGCAATACCGCAAACTGCCGCCGATCCACGACATTACGACCGATCCCATCGATCCGCCGCGCTTCGAGGCGCTGGCGCGCCTGCGCACCGGCGACGGCGCCAACACCGCCGTCTATGCCGGGTTGTATTCGGCCGAACAGCAACGAATCGCCTATCCGGACATCGAGACCGTCGAGCTGGAGGTGCCGGTGCAGCGGGCCTATGAGATCACGCTGCAACTGGTCACCAAGCGCAAATGGCTGGTGATCGACGAACGCGCGCCGCAGCCGCCGCGCCGGATCGGCCGCATCGAGGCGGTGGCGCGCACGCCGATCATGGGGTTCCGCGAGGACGTTTCGATCCGCGTCACGCCCGATGGCGAGGATTCCCGCGTCGATATCCGCTCCGCGTCCCGCTATTTCGAAAGCGACCTCGGCAGCAACGCCTCGCGCGTCCGCAAGCTGATCGACGACATCAACAGCGCGGTCGATAACGCCAGCCTCAAGCCGCCGGCCAAGAAGCCGGCGGTGCCGGCGAAAACTCCGCCGAAGGTCGTGAAGAAATAGGCCTTCGTCAGGAAGCCGCGAGCCTGTACGTCCCGCCGATCACCGGATCGCCGTCGGTCGCCACCATCCCGCGCCCGACCAGATCCTCCAGATGCGCCAGCACGGAATAGCCCGCCGCACCGGTCAGCCGCGGATCGATGCCGATATAGATCGCGCGCACGATGGTGGGAATATCCGCTTCCCCCTTCGCGAGCCGGTGCAGGATCGAGGCTTCCCGCGCCTGACGGTGCCGGATCAGGAACCGCACATAGCGCGAACCTTCCGGGATCTCCGGGCCGTGGCCCGAGAAATACAGATCCTCAGTCCGCATCGTGAGCTTTTCGAGCGAAGCCATGTAGTCGATCATCGATCCGTCCGGCGGCGCCACGATCGAGGTCGACCAGCCCATGACGTGATCGCCGACGAAAAGCATTTTTCGATCCGGCCAGGCGAACGCCAGGTGGTTGGCGGTATGACCGGGGGTCGCGATCGCTTCCAGCTTCCAGCCGGCCCCCTCGATCACGTCACCGCTCTTCACCTGCACGTCCGGCCTGAAGTCGCGGTCGGCACCCAATTCCGGATTGTGCTTCTCGCTCTCGAAGCGCGGCCGCGAGGCGCGGTGCGGCCCTTCGGCATAGACGGTCGCGCCGGTTGCGGCCTTGATCCGCGCGGTGTTCGGCGAGTGGTCGCGGTGGGTGTGGGTGACCAGAATATGCGTCACGGTTTCGCCGCGCACCGCATCCAATAGCGCCGCCGCATGGGCCTCATCGGCGGGACCCGGATCGATGATCGCGACCTTGCCCCGGCCCACGATGTAGCTGACCGTGCCGGTGAAGGTGAACGGGCTCGGATTGTCGCAGAGAATCCGGCGCACGCCGGGCCGCACTTCATCGACGACGCCGGGCGCGAGCCGGAAGTTGCGGTTGAACGGGACGTCTTCGTTATCGGCCATGGGGACTCGCCCTGACATCATTCCGGGATGGCCCGAAAGGGCCAGACCGGGAATCTCGATGAGATGAATGATGCGGCTCGAGATTCCCCGATGTGCAATCGCACATCCGAGGTTCGCGTCTTCGACGCGCCCCGGAATGACGACCCAGAATTCACGAAAACGCCTGGATGCCGGTGATGGCGCGGCCGAGGATCAGCGCATGGACGTCGTGGGTACCTTCATAGGTATTCACGGTTTCCAGGTTCGCGGTATGCCGCATCACGTGATATTCGATCTGGATGCCGTTGCCGCCGTGCATGTCGCGGGCCATCCGGGCGATATCGAGCGCCTTGCCGCAATTGTTGCGCTTGACGATGGAGATCATCTCCGGCGCCATCTTGCCTTCGTCCATCAACCGTCCGACGCGCAAGGAGGCCTGCAGGCCCAGCGCGATGTCGGTCTGCATGTCGGCAAGCTTTTTCTGAACGAGCTGCGTTGCCGCGAGCGGCCGATTGAACTGCTTGCGATCCAGCGTGTATTGGCGCGCGCGGTGCATGCAGTCTTCCGCCGCCCCCATCGCGCCCCACGAGATGCCGTAGCGGGCGCGGTTGAGGCAGCCGAACGGCCCCTTCAGGCCGGAAACGTTGGGCAACAGCGCGCTCTCCGGCACCTCCACGCCTTCCATCACGATCTCGCCGGTGACGGAAGCGCGAAGCGAGAGCTTGCCGGCAATCTTCGGCGCCGAAAGGCCCTTCATGCCCTTCTCGAGGATGAAGCCGCGGATCTGGTTGTTGTGTTCCGCCGATTTCGCCCACACCACGAACACGTCGGCGATCGGCGCGTTGGAGATCCACATCTTAGAGCCGGTCAGCCGGTAGCCGTCGGACGTTTTCTCGGCGCGGGTCTTCATGCCGCCGGGATCGGAGCCGGCATCGGGCTCGGTCAGGCCGAAGCAACCGACCCATTCACCGGTGGCGAGCTTGGGCAGATACTTCTTGCGCTGGTGCTCATCGCCATAGGCGTAGATCGGGTGCATGACCAGCGACGACTGCACCGAATTCATCGAACGGTAGCCGGAATCGACGCGCTCGATCTCGCGCGCCACCAGGCCATAGGCGACATAGCTCGCATTGGCGCAGCCATATTCCTCCGGCAGGGTGATGCCGATCAGGCCGAGCTCGCCCATCTCGTTGAAAATCTCGCGATCGGTCTTCTCTTCCAGATAGGCCTTGGTGATGCGCGGCGCCAGCTTGTCCTGCGCATAGGCGCGCGCGGTATCGCGGATCATGCGCTCGTCTTCGGTGAGCTGCTCGTCGAGCATGAACGGATCGTCCCACTGGAAACTCACCGGGGACGGCTTGTCCTTGGCCTGAGGGCGCACGCTCATGAAAAATCCTTTCGCATCATCATGTTTATTTTAAAGCGAGAAGCGCAGAAGCGCAATTGCGTTGGTTTCGTTCAGTCCGGGGCGCCAGTGAAAACGCGCGAACCCGAAAATCCCGAAATCCAGGTCCGACTCTTCGAGCCGTCGCGGCACGACATCAACCTCAGCCCTCGAGCTGTTCGTTGGACACGATCTCGATGCCGAAACCGGACAATCCCTTGTAGTCATGCACCGCCGTCGTCAGATTCCGGATCGAGGTTACGCCGAGATCGCGAAGTATCTGGGCGCCGACGCCGACTTCACGCCATTGCCTGTTGCGGTCGGCTTCCGCGGTTTTCTCCTCAGGCAATGGCGAGACCGGGACCCCGGCGGCGCCATCGCGCAAGTACACCAGCACGCCGCTGCCGTTCTTCCGGAAATGCTCGAGCACGGCCTGCATGCGCGCCGGCCCGGTGAAAATGTCCCTGACGATATTGGGCTTGTGAAATCGCGTCAGCACGTTCCTGCCGTCACCCACGCCGTTGTAGACAAAGGCCACATGCGCGATCGAATCGAACGGCGAGCGATAGGCATAGCCGTGCAGCGGCCCGATCGGGCTTTCGGCGGTGAAGGTCGAGACGCGCTCGATCAGCTTTTCCCGTGCCTGGCGGTAGGCGATCATGTCGGCGATGGTGACATGCTTGAGCTTGTTGGTCCTGGCGAAGTGCGCCACCTGCTCGCCCTTCATGACCGTGCCGTCGTCGTTCATCAGCTCGCTGATGACGCCGACCGGCGGCAAGCCGCTTAGCTTGCACAGGTCAACCGCCGCTTCGGTATGGCCCGAGCGCAACAGCACGCCGCCGTCCCGCGCGACCAGCGGAAACACGTGACCGGGCCGCGCAAAATCATTGGCGCCGGCATTCGGATTGGCCAGGGCCCGGCAACAGGACGCACGTTCGTCCGCCGAAATTCCGGTGCCGCCATCGGGCTTGTAGTCGATCGAGACGGTAAAGGCGGTCGTATGATTGGACTCGTTGTGGGCCACCATGGGATCGAGCCGCAGCCGGCGGGCATCTTCCGACGTGATCGGCGCGCAGACGATGCCCGAGGTATGACGGATGATAAACGCCATCTTCTCGGCGGTGCATAGCGATGCCGCGACAATCAGATCGCCTTCGCCTTCACGGTCGTCGTCGTCGGTGACGACGACGAGCTCGCCCTTGGCGAAGGCATGCAGAACTTCCTGGATCGGATCGGCCATTAAAGGGTCTCACTTTGGGCGGGCGAGCATTAACCGGACTCGAAAGCCAGCGCCAGCTTCATTACGCAGGGCAGGACGGCTTCCCTGCCGTGGCGGTACGGTGGCGACAACGCCTGCAGACTTGCATAAGGTCGGAACCAACAAAGAACAAGGGAGACGGCGCTCATGACCTCGGTAATGTTTGACTTCGCGCCTTTGCTGCCAGCGGGGCTGCCCGCGCCCGCTGCGAAATGGACCGGGCTGGCCAAATTCAGTTTTGTCGGTGGCAACAACGATCCGGAGCAGGTGCCCGTCGAGGGTCTGATCGATGCGGTCAACGCCGTGCTCAGGCGCGAAGGCCGTACGCTCGCCACCTATGGGCTGGCCAGCGGCCCCCAGGGTTACCTTCCCCTGCGACAATTTCTCACTGCGAAACTGAAGCGCGATGCCGGCATCGCGTGCGCCGCCGACGACATTCTGATCGTCTCCGGCTCGCTGCAGGCGCTCGACCTCGTCAACGCCACCCTGCTCGCCCGCGGCGATACCGTGATCGTCGAGCGGGACACCTATCAGGGCGCGCTGAACCGGCTGGCGCGGCTTGGCGTCAACACGATCGGAATTCCGCTCGATGGCGAGGGCATGCGGATGGACATCCTGGCCGACGTGCTCGCCGACCTCAAACGCCGCGACGTCGTGCCCAAATACATCTATACCATCCCGACTGTGCAGAACCCGACCGGAACCATCATGCCGGAGGCACGACGCGCCGAACTCCTCGAACTCGCCGAACGATATGGCGTGCCGATCTTCGAGGACGATTGCTACGCCGACCTGATCTGGGACGGTCAGCGCCCGCCCGCGCTTCATGCCATGAGCAAGACCGGCAACGTCATCCACATCGGGTCGTTCTCCAAGTCGATCGCGCCGGCGTTGCGGGTCGGCTTCATCGTTGCGCCATGGAGCGCCCTGTCGCGGATGCTGGCGCTGAAAACCGATGCCGGAAGCGGCGCGCTCGAGCAGATGGTGCTCGCGGAATATTGCGCGCCGCATTTTGCCTCGCACGTGCCGAAGCTGACGCGAGGCTTGCATGCCAAGCTCGAGACGCTGATGGAGGCCCTCAACGAGCAATTCGGCACAGCGGCGGAATTCGAAGCCCCCAAAGGCGGCATTTTCCTGTGGCTCAAACTCCCCGACAATGTCGATACGCTGAAGCTGTACCAGGCCGCGCTTTCAGCCGGCGTCGCGATCAACCCGGGACCGGAATGGTCGACCGACAAGGCCTATGCCGGTAGCCGGATGCGGCTGTGCTTCGCAAGCCCTTCGCACGAGCAGATCCGCGAAGGCGTCGCCGTGCTCGCCGAAATATGCCGGAGAGAGTTCGGCGTACCGGCAAGAATCGCGAATGTGGAGCGGGAACTTCGAGCCTGAATTTACTTCCGAACGGAGCCATCCCGGCAGCATGGCTGCGTCAAAATTGCGAGTTGTCTGCAACGGATACCCCCGGGCAATATGTTTGTGATGTTGCGGCGGTAACATCGCCGCGGACACCCTTGGAAGCGGCTTCTGCCGAGGTCGGAGAATGCAAAGGTTCATTTGCGAACAAAACATCGCCCACTTTCAGAGACTTCTGAATGAGGCTGCGGACCCCGTGCTGCGGCGAACGCTGGAGGCCTTGCTGCTGTCCGCCAGGCGCGACCTTGCCCTTCTGGAATCGACGCTGTCGGGCGCTGAAGAATCGCCGCTTGAGGCACGCCGACGGCGGCATGGCGACGCGCAATCCATCCGGCAGCAATTTCAGCCCGAGTTCGACGCCTCGCCGCACCCCTACATGCTGATCGATCCCGCCCCCGGGCTGCACATCGTCGATATCAATGACGCCTATGCCGAGGCGACCTTCACCAACCGGAGCGACGTCGTCGGCCGGTCCCTGTTCGAAATCTTTCCGGACAATCCCGATGACGCGCTCGCCGATGGCGTCAGCAATCTCTACGCCTCGCTGCGGACAGTGGTGAAGACCGGTCAGCCGCACGCCATGGCGGTGCAGCGCTACGATATCCGCGATCCCGACGGCAAATTCATCGAGCGCCACTGGCAGCCGATCAATTCACCGATCCACGACAGGGACGGACTCTTGATCTATTTGCTGCATCATGTGGAGATCGTGACCGAAGAGGTAATGTCCTCGACCGGGCCAGCACTATCAATGACAGGCAAGTGACTTCGGGGACGTCTCGCGTTTGCAGGACATCTTCACGCGGCATCGTCCTGCGCGCGGCGAATCGCGCAGGCGATCCGAAGCAAGAGCACGATCGAGACATTGCCCTTCCCGGCTTCGATCTGCGCGACGTAACGCTCGGAAATGCCCGATTGACGGGCAAGCTCCCTGCGCGACATGCGGCAGAGGGCACGCATTTCGCGCACGCGATCGCCGAGCTGACCAAGAAATTCGCTTTCGCGGTCTGGACGAAGATCGCCATCAGGCGAAAGCGCCTGCATGCCAAAGTCTGGGGAACCCGGGGACCGCATTTTGTGGTTTGCCACGCTCATGCTTGACTTTCGGCATGCTTGCCAAGAGTCCGGGGCGTCGCATTGATGCGGATCAAAAAACCCGGCCCGGCCGGTGAAAGCCGGACCGGGCTGGAATATCGGCCTACCTCACCGCAAACGGCGACTGATACGGCCTTCCGAACGGCACGCCGTTGATCACGGTCTGGACCGGCTTCAGCAGGACCTTGCCGTCGCGCTTGTTGTTGCGGGTGTCGACGAAAGAGACCGGCCCCTCCACCATATCCATGATGGCGACATCGCCGGGTGCGCCGATTTGCAACGTGCCGATCTTCGGCGCGCGGTTGATGATCCTGGCCGGCGCCGCGGTCGCCATCGTCACCACCTGCTCCAGCGAAAAACCCATCGCCATGAACTTGCTCATGACGTTCGGCAAATAGGGCATGCCCGGCGAATTGCCCGAGAAGACGTGAATGTCGGAGGAGATGGTGTCCGGGGAGCAGCCGCCGGGAATCGCCACTTCCGCCACGGTGAAGTCAAAACTGCCGCCGCCATGGCCGACATCGAAGATCACGCCGCGCTGCTTGGCGGCGAGCGCCGCCGGCAACAGCTTGCCGTCCTGCACGATGTTGGTGAAGGCGCCGGCGTTGTTCGGCGCGCCGGAATAGGAATGGGTCAGAACGTCGCCCGGCCGCAGCAAATTGAGGATATCGGACATCAATTGCCCGGTCTCGACGCCGCCGATATGCACCATCATCCTGGCCGGCCAGCCGGACATCTCGCAGGCCTGGATGCCGCGCTTGAGCGGCTCCAGACCGTGCTTGAAGATCACGTTCTCCGACATCCGCACCTTGACGCCGATCAGGAAATCCGGGTTTTCCGCAAGCGCCATGGCGCAGGCTTCGACCTGCGCATTGTCGATATTGTAGAGTTCCGCCACCGGGAACGCCGACAAGCCGTTATTGGCGATATGGACGAAGGCGTAGATCCGCGCCCGCGATTGCGCCACGATATAGCGCCGCAGGGCTGCGAGGTTGTTGACGCCGGCGTCGCCCGCCGACACCACCGTGGTGGTGCCCTGGAATTGCACGAGCTCGTCGGCGGGAATGCCGATCGCCGAGCCGTAGGGGTAGACGTGGCAGTGCAGGTCGACCAGCCCCGGCGTCACCAGTTTTCCGCTGGCATCGATCATTTTCGAGATGCGGGATGCGGGAATTTCCTGCTCGATCGCCTCGATCACGCCCCAGCGGATGCCGATGTCGCGCTTTCCCCGCAAGCCCTGGCTGGGATCGAGCACGTCGCCGCCCTTGATCACGAGATCGAACTTGTCGTTCGGACCCATCGCCGCAGCCACGGGCGAGGTTAAATGCCCTGACAGCGCGGCGGCGGCCGAGCCCGCGAGAAAATGACGGCGTGACAATGCAGACATGCTGGCGCTCTCCCCATATAAGTTTTCTTGTCGCTCGATGATGCGCCGGGTGGCAGTCTTGCGCAAGATGCAGATGCATCTGCATCAAACGCCGCTGGCCTCCGATAGTCCCGTCCCATAGTCTCGTTGCATCACGACCAAGGGCCGGAGAGCCCGAACGGGAGACGTCCATGGCTGGCTTTCGAATTCTCGCATCCGCGCTTTGCCTTTTGGCTTCCGGCGCGGCGTTTGCCGAAGACCCCTTGCCGCGCGCCAGGCCGGAAGAGGTCGGCCTCTCCAGCGAGCGGCTGGCGCGGATCGGCGAGACGCTGAAAGCCGACATCGAGGCCGGACGGATTCCCGGGGCGGTCATCGCCATCGCCCGGCGCGGCAAACTGGTGGCGCTGGATGCCTATGGCTGGCGCGACAAGACCGCCGGCATCGCCATGACCACCGACACCATCTTCAACATCGCCTCGATGACCAAGCCGATGACGACGGTCGGCGCCCTGATGCTGTATGAGCGGGGCAAGATCCTGATCGACGATCCCCTGTCCAAGTATTTCCCGAAATTCGCGTCGATGCGTGTCGCCGTGCGCGACGCCGGCGAGCCCACCGCCGAAACCGTGCCGGCCAATCGCCCGATCACGATCCAGGACCTGATGCGCCACACCTCCGGCCTGATCTATGGCGGCCGCGGCAACACGCTCGTGCACAAAATGTATCCGGCGGGAAGCAGCGATGCGGCGCGCGAGTATGACGGCGCGGCGTTCATGGAGAAGCTGGCGTCGCTGCCGCTTTTGTATCAGCCCGCCACGGTCTGGGACTACGGCTTCGGCCTCGACGTGCTCGGGCTGACCATCGAAAGCATCACCGGCGAGAAGCTTGGACAATATCTGCAAGCCAATATGTTCGCCCCGCTGGGAATGACCGACACCGGCTTCTCGATTTCCGCTGACAAGGCTTCGCGCTACGCCAGGCCATTGCCGGCCGATCCCGACACCGGCAAGCCGCAGGCACGCAGCCCCGAGCTGACGCAGCCGCTCAAATTCGAATGCGGCGGCGGCTGCGCGGCCTCCACCGCATCGGATTATTTGCGCTTTGCGATGATGCTGATGAATGGCGGACGCGCCGGCGAGACCCGCTTGCTCGGCCCCAGGACGGTTGCCTACATGCTGTCCGACCAGTTGGGCCCGAACATCAAAAATCTCGTCGGCAACGCTGATCCGACCCGCGCCGATTATGGTTTCGGTCTGGGGCTTGCGGTCCGCACCACGCCCGGCGTCGTCAGAATGATGGGCTCCGTTGGACAGTTCTCCTGGCCGGGCGCCAGCGGCACCGACTGGTGGGTCGACCCGAAGGAGGAACTCGCGGTGGTCTATCTGTCGGCCGCACCCGGCCCGATCCGCTGGCACTATCGGCAGAAGATCAATGCGCTGGTGTATCAGGCGATCATCGACTAGCGCGCGCCTTCGTTGCAGAGCGCGCCTGTATCGTTGCAAGCGCCATGCGCAACTGAACAACCGTTCAGAATTCTGTTGCCAGCCTCGGGGAACGTTCCCTGTTCTGCGATGTTTGATCCCCACATATGGAGGAGAGCAACATGAAGAATCTTGGATACGTCATCGCCGCGCTTGGCGCGATCGCCATCGCGGCACCGTCGATTGCAAGTGCCGAAACCGTCGTGGTCAGGCATGGCGATCGCGACAATTACGGCGCGCGTGCCGAATTCCGCGAACATCGCGATCACGGCTGGCATCGGGACCACGGCTGGCACCATCACGACAGGGTGGTGGTGATCAAACATCGCCATCACGATTACTGAGGACTGACGCAACAAGCCTGACACGAGAATGGCCCCGCGAGGGGCCATTCTTTTGAGATACTGGAATGCCCGCGGCCTCGAGGCCGGGACGGGCCACGCGCGTAGCGATAAAGCAGCCTTTCACTCCATTTCATAATATGATTTGACCTGCAGTAATGTGAAATCTATAGTCCGGCGAATTTTTTTCAGGCCCCGAGATTTCCTTGGTCCTCCCAACCTCATCGTCGCAGCCACCGCCTTGCAGCGGCTCCTCGTAGGAGCTCGCTCGTCACGCGCATTCCAGAAATTCAACGCCTCGCAGAAGGCCTGCCAAACCAAAACGAAAATTCAGGGAGGAATTGTCATGGTCGTGTCACGCCTTTGCGCGGTATTTGGCGCGGTACTTGGCGCGGTACTTGGATTGGCGCTTGCCATCACCTTGCCCACCGCGGTTCAAGCAGCCGATCCCATCAAGATCGGCATGGTGGCGCCGCTGACCGGCCCGATTGCCGATGCCGGCCGCTACGGGGTTCAGGGCGCCAGGCTCGCGGTCGAGGAAGTCAACAAGGCCGGCGGGGTGCTCGGACGGCAGTTCGAATTGGTGATCGAGGACGATCAGTCGTTGAACCCGTCGACCGTGCTGGCCTTCACCAAGCTCGCGGACGACAAGGACATCGTCGCCTTTCTCGGCCCCACCCGCAGCACCCAGATCCAATCGATCGCGCCGAGCGTCAAGCAGGCCGGCAGGCCGGTGATGATTGGCGGCACCGATCCCTCCCTCACACTGGCCGGAAATCCGTGGTTTTTCCGGTTCAGGCCCAACGATACCTACACCGCGCGGGTGATGAGCGATTACGGTCTCAACAAGCTGGGCAAGAAAAAATGGGCGATCGTGCACGCGACCGACGCGTTCGGGACCAACGCAAAGACGCTGTTCACCGAAGCGCTGAAAAATCAGGGCGTCACGCCGGTCATGGTCGAGGGGCAGCCCAATAATTCTCCGGACTACACCGCCGTGGCCCTGGCGGTGAAACAGTCCGGCGCCGACGTGCTGGCGACCTTCATTACGTTTGAACCGGATGTCGCGATTTTCGCCCGCCAGCTTCGGCAACTGGGCGTCAACATCGTGTGGCTGGGCTCGCCGTCGATTACGACCACCACGGCGCGGAAGCTCGCCGGCGCCACGCTCTACGGCACCTTCGCCGTGGCCGACTTCCATCCCGATGCAAACCCGGAAGCCAAGTCGTTCTCGGAAAAATATCTGGCCAGCTACAAGACCACACCTGACTTTTTCGCATCGTGGCCCTATGACGCGGTCCATGTACTTGCCCAGGCGATCACCAAAGCGGGCGGCGTCGATCCCCAGAAAATCCGGGACGCACTTCTCGCCGTGAAGGATTATCGCGGTGTCGAGGGCACCTACAATTTCGACAGGAATGGCGACGGTCTGCACGGCTACAACATCGTCAAGAACGACAATGGCAATATCGTTGTCGAAAAACGCATCGATTTCGACAACTGATTGTCGCGTCGGGATAGTGGATGTCGCGGAAGCGCGACAGCGCCCGCTAATCCCACGCCGGCGCGAAACCGGGATTTACAAAGCGCTTGTCTTTCGGCAACGCCGCGATCGCCTGCCTGTCCTCGTCGTCCAGCCCCACATGGAGCGCATCGAGGTTGGCGCGCTGGCTCTCGGTGCGCGAGGCCTTCGGGATCGCGGCAACGCCATCCTGGTCGAGCAGCCATTTCAGCGCCACCTGGGCGGCGCTGGCGCCGTGCTTGCGGCCGATCGCCGCCAGCGTCTCGTCGGACGCAGCGCGGCCCTGCGCCAGCGGGCAATAGGCCACCAGCGGGATCGCTTTGGCGGCTAGATATTTACGCAAGCGCGTCTGATCGAGCATCACATGATACTCGACCTGGTTGCAGGCGATCGGGGCCTTGATCTCCTCGACCACGATTTTCAGCAGCGCGATGTTGAAATTGGCAACGCCGACGGCGCGGGTCCGGCCTTCCTCTTTCAACCGGAGCAGGGTTTCGAACATTGCCGGCAGGTTCATGCCCTTCGCCGGCCAGTGCACGAGATAGAGATCGACGTGATCGAGCCTCAGCTTTTTCAAGCTGGCATCAAACGCCCGGCGGATCGCATCCGGCGCCAGATTTTCGTTCCAGACCTTGGTCGTAACGTGCAGATCGTTGCGCGCTATTCCCGCCGCGGCGATCGCCGCGCCAATGGCGTCCTCGTTGCCATACATTTCCGCGGTGTCGATGTGGCGATAGCCAAGCGCAAGCGCGCTTTCGACCGCCGCGCGGCATGCATCGCCCTGCATGCGGTAGGTGCCGAGCCCAAGGCGCGGCAGGCTGATGCCCTGGGTTTGCAGACGTTCCATTGGTTACTCCCGAAGGCGCAAAAGCGGCCACTTGATATCAAGGCGACGCCGCCTCAATGCGTGTGAGAGAGGACTGGAGAGACAGGTGAGACGGCAGGTCCATCGTTTGATAGACTGCCCGCAGAACAGCTTCCAAATCAAGATAGGGTTAGAACAGAGATGGTCAGGGCACTACGACGATGGCTGGAGGCCAACGAGCTGTTCGCGATTGTCACGGCCGTGGTATGTACGCTCGTTCTGTTGTCCCTGCTGCTGGTCCTGGGCGGCTATCTGATCGTGACGCGCTGAGCCTTGCGAAGGCAGCCGACCGCTCGGACAGGCCGCGCAGGCGCGTGCGAGTGCCCGGCCGCTCCGCTGCCGGCAATGACGAGGAGAGCCGCCTACCGCTTCCAGTTGCAGATGCCGCCCGATCTGCAGGGCCAGACCTGAATCCGCGCGTCGAAGGCTTGCGCCTCGAGCGGGTTGCGCTGGTGACGGGCGAGCTTCGTTCGAGGCATGCTGCGCGGCGGCTGCCGCGACACGGGTGCCGTGAACAGCGGTCTTCGGCTCCGCCGTCGGTTCTGTACGGGCCTGCAGGCCGTTCTTGCCGCGGGCGATGCTGACATCAAGCGGACCCGGCGCGAAGCCCGCGCCAGGGCCAAGTGGTTTCGGCGAAAGCACCGCCCTGGAGAGGTCGAGGCCAAGGAACTCGTCGGGACGGTATTCGTCCGCGATCGATAAACCGCTCCATGCCAGCAGGCTCGCGCCAACGACCGCGATGAAAATATTCCTCGGGACCATCAAGGCCTCCCGAAATGTGAAAAACGGCAATTATCGATTATCTAGGAAGTATCCGGCGCAATTCCAGTAAATCTTGCCGACAAGGTTACCGCGCTGGCTCGCCGGCCATCTCGCGCTTGTCCGGGCCTGGCGTTCGTAGTGAAGAAATTCATCGAACCGGCGCGCGCGATGCAATAGGCTCGCGCGGTACTCCAACGGGCGCCGTACGGCTTTCTTCCCCTGGGACTTTCCGACATGACCGATCCGACCGCACGATCCGCACCCGAGTCCGGCGCCGGGGTGCTTGAGCTGCTGCGCCGCTTCAGGGCCGATCAGACCCTCGCGGATCATTACGCCGCGGCCTGCCTGGAAAAGGCAAAGGCCGCCGAACCCGTGCTCAAGGCGTTCGAATATATGCCGGTCGACGTGACGCGGCGGCCGGGCCCGCTGTCGGGCATTCCGGTGGCGATCAAGGACATCATCGCCACGTCGGACATGCCGACCACCAATGGATCGCAGATCTACCGGGATCACATTCCGGAGCGGGATGCCTGGGTCGTCGAGCGCCTGCGCAATCTCGGCGCCACGATCTTCGGCAAAACCGTGTCGACGGAATTCGCCTGGCGGCATCCCGGACCGACCACCAATCCCTGGAATTCGAAGCACACGCCGGGCGGCTCGTCCTCGGGCTCGGCCGCGGCGGTCGCGGCCGGGATCGTGCCGCTCGCGCTCGGCACGCAGACGCTGGGCTCGGTGATCCGTCCCGCGGCATTCAACGGCGTGGTCGGCCTCAAGCCGAGTTTCGGCGCGATCCCGCGCGCGGGCGTGCATCCCTTGAGCCCTTCGCTCGACCACGTCGGATTCTTCGCCCGCCGCGTCGACGACGTCGCCTATGCGCTGTCGCTGATGGCGGCCGCAAGCGAACTCGATCCGCATGGCCGGCCCCTTCCCGCCTTTTACGTCGATGCCGATCAAGGCGTACCGCCGCTGCAAGAACCCCGGCTTCGGATCGTGCGATTCGAAAAATGGTCACGGGCAGAGCCGGAGCAGCAGAAGGTGTTCGAAGCGGCGGTCGCCCGACTGCGCGAGGCGGGCGCCGTTGTCGAGGAGCGCGAATGGGAGGAACTCGATACCAACTGGAGTGCGGTCAACACCATCATGTCCAGCGAAGCCGCGCATATTTTCAGCGGTCTCGTCGAACGTTTCCCCGACCGGACCAGCGACTTTCTGAAATCGGCCGTGAGGGCCGGCAAGGAGCTCACCGCCTTTGCGTATCTCGGCGCCAGGGCGATGCAGGAAAAGCTGCGCTCAGCGCTGCCGGCGCAGATGTCCGGCTTCGATGCCATCCTGACCGTGCCGGCGTTTGGCGAAGCGCCGGAAGGCCTCGATCACACCGGGGATGCTGAATATTGCGCGCCGTGGACCCTGATCGGCGCCCCTTCGGTTTCGTTGCCGGCAGGGTTTGGCAAAAAAGGCCTTCCGCTGGGCATCCAGGTCGTGGGTTCCTACCGGCAGGATTATCGCTTGCTCCGCGTGACGAAATGGATCGAGAGCGCCCTGCGTTTCGATCCGGGCACTCCGAAGATCCAGCCGGCCAGATAGATCGGATAGCCCGCGTTTATCCGAGCATCTGGGTATCGCCGCAGATCGAAATCGCCTGACCGGAAATCGTCCTGCCGCGCGGGCTGCACATGAACAGGATCTGATCGGCGAGCTGCTCCGGCGTCACGTACTCCTTGATCGAGGTATAGGAGAATGCCGTGCGCTCCATCTCGGCGTAGGAGATGCCGCGCTGCTGCGCCTTGGCTTCCAGCACGCGACGCTGCCGGTCGCCGGCGACAAGCCCGGGCAGGATCGCGTTGACGCGGATATTGTCCGGCCCGAGTTCGATCGACAGCGATTTGGTGAAGCCGATGACGCCCCATTTCGCCGCCGCATAGGGCGTGCGCATCGCAAAGCCGAGCCGGCCCGCGGCCGAGGAGATATTGACGATCGATGCGTTGCTGCTCTTGCGCAGCAGCGGCACCGCGAGCCGCGTGCAGTTGAACTGGCCGGTGAGGCAGATTTCGAGGCAGCGGTCCCAGTCTTCCGGATTCATTTCCTCGACCTTGGACGTCGGCCCGGCAATGCCGGCATTGTTGACGAGCACGTCGAGGCCGCGGAGGTTTCCGGTCGCTTCCTCGAACAGTCGCTTCACGGCTTTACGGTCGGAAACATCGCACTTTGTCTGCGTGATGGCCGGATCGCTCACATCGAGCGCCGCCAATGCCGATTCGTCGACATCGCAGGTATGTACCTTGGCGCCCTCGCGTACGAACGCGCGCGCGATGGCAAGCCCGATGCCGTTGGCGCCGGCCGTCACCAGCACGCGCAAGCCCTTGATTTCGAGATCCATGATTGCTCCGAAGTGTCGTTGAAAGTTTCAGCCGGCGAGGCCGCCGCGCGAAAGAATAACCTCCGCCGCGCCGCTGATGTCGGCGGCAATGCCAGCCTGCGCCGCGGCTTCATCGCCTGCGGCAATCGCCTTGCGCACGCTGGCATGGAACCGGATCGCGTCGCCTTTCGCCAGCCGCTCCGGATTGGCGCGCAGATCGAGATTGATCACCGGTCCGGCCTTGAGCCAAAGCGCGCGGATGATTTCCACCAGGATCGGCGAATGCGCCGCTTCATAGACCGCGAAGTGAAACGTCTTGTTGAGTTCGACCGCGCGCGGCAGGTCCGGTTTTGTCGATTTGCTCTCCGCGCGCATCGCTTCCTCCGCACGCGCTATCCCCGCGAGGTCGCGCTTGACGTGGTGCAGCGCGGCCTGCGCGGCCGCGTGGCCCTCGATCGCGATGCGAACCCTGGTCAGGTCACGGAATTGCGCCGCCGACATCAAGGGAACGCGCACCGCGCGGTTCGGCGTCACTTCGAGCGCCCTGTCGGCAACCAGCCGCGATACCGCCTCGCGCACCGGCATGATGGAGACGCCGAGCACGTCGGCCGCCGCGCGCAGCGACAGTTTCTCGCCCGGCGCGAGGCGCCCGGAAATCAACAGATCAGCCAATTGCGCGTAAGCGCGCTCACCCAGCGTCTGACGGTCGAGCGGTTCGACCAGGTTGAGCGCAGCGGGCAAATTCAACGCGTCATCTCCAGTGCGGCGGGAAATTCGAGAGAGGACTCGACAAGCGCCCTGTCTTTTGCAACTCTAACTGTGATCACAGATCACGGCAAGCCACTCAAAGCGCTCCGCACACGGAATGAACGCTGCGGTTGCCGGAGAACAACAGCCGCCGCGCGCGGCCGTAGCAGGGAGACCAACGCCGATGTCCAACAACAATCGATTCACGCGCCGGAGCCTGTTGAAGACCGCCGGCGGCATTGCGCTGGTGTCGGGAATTTCCGCGCCGGCGATCCTGCGCGCGCAAACCGCTGACGTTATCCGGATCGGCCACCTGACACCGCGCACCGGATTTCTCGGGCCCCTCGGCGAATATGCCGTGATGGCGATCGATCTCGCGGTGGAAGAAATCAACGCCGCCGGCGGCATGATGGGCCGCAAGGTCGAGGTGTTGAAAGAGGATTCCGTCAATCCGCAGACCGCCTCCACGAAGGCCGAGCGCATGATCGAGCGCGACAAGGTCGCCTGCATTATTGGAGAAATTTCCTCCGCCTCCTGCCTGACGATCGCCCAGGTCGCCTCGCGCAACAAGATTCTGTTCATCAACACCGGCGGCAATTCGGACGCGCTGCGCGGCAAGGATTGCCAGCGCTATATGTTCCACGTCGAATCGCAGAATTCGATGTACGTCAAAACCGTCGGCCGCTCGTTCCTGCGGGATGGCCTCGTCAAGGGCAAGAAGTGGTACTCGCTGACGGCGGATTACGCCTTCGGCCACGACCTGCTGAAAGTTTCAAAACGCTTCATGGAGGCCAATGGCGGCAATTTCGCCGGCGACGACCTGGTGCCGACCGACGCCACCGACTTCTCCGCCTATCTCCTGAAAATCCGCGATGCCAAGCCCGATCTGGTCGTCATCAACCTCGCCGGCAACCAGATCACCAACTTCCTCAAGCAATATGCCGAGTTCGGCCTCACCTTCCCGGTCGGCGGCTTCGGCTTCGACACCGCGCTGGCCTGGGCCGCCGGCAAGGGCAACTTCGTCGGCACCTGGCCGGTGGTCTGGCATCATCTGCTGGAGACGCCCGGCTCCAAGGCGTTCGTCGCGGCCTTCACCAAAAAATATTCCAAGCCGCCGGAAAACCAGGCCTGGGGCGACTACATCGCCACCAAGATCGTCGCGCAGACCGTCAACGAGATCAAATCAGCGGAGTCGCCTGCCATCATCGAACATTTCGAGAAGGGCGCGAAATACGATCTGCTCAAGACGCGGCAGGGCTATTTCCGCGCTTCCGATCACCAGCTGATGCACGAGATGTACGCGGTCACCGCGCTTCCCGCCGACAAGATCAAGAACCAGTGGGACATCTTCACCTCGAGCCCGCCGGTACCCGGCCCCGGCGAGGATCTGGAAGTGATTGCCGCGACCAGGGAAGAGAACAGCTGCACGTTCCCGAGCTGAGTGTGTCGAGCTGTCATTCCGGGGCGCGTCGAAAGACGCGAACTGCGATGTGCAACTGCACATCGGAGAATCTCGAGATTCCGGGTTCGATGCTTCGCATCGCCCCGGAATGACGGTTTCCTCTTCTTATCTCGCCGGCCGGGGCCATAACCATGTCCGCCATGTTGTTAGCGCAGCAAATCCTCAACGGGCTGCTTGACGGCGTCTACTATCTCCTGATCGCGCTCGGCCTGTCGCTGATCTTCTCGCTCGGCGGCATCGTCAACCTCGCCCACGGCGCGTTCTACGCGATCGGCGCCTATCTCACGCTGGTATTGTCGCCCTGGCTCGGCTTCGGCGGCGCCTTCGTCGCAGCGCCCGTCGCGGTCGCGCTGCTCGGCATGGCGATCGAACGCACGCTGTTCCGCCGCTTCTACCGCTCCGACCCGATCCTGTCGCTGCTGATGACCTTCGGCCTCGCCATGGTCGCCGAGCAGGTGTTGCGGATGATCTTCGGCGCCCCGCCATTATCCTATTCGATACCGCCCTGGCTGCGCGGACAGGTCGCGATCGGCAGTTTCATCTATTCGTTCTATCGCGTGGTACTGCTCGGCATCGCCGCGACCTGCATCGCCGGCCTGTGGCTGCTGCTGCAAAAGACGTCCTTCGGCCGCGTGGTGCGCGCCGGCGTGCAGAATCCGGACATGGTCGGCGCGCTCGGCATTTCGCTGCAGCCTTACATGTCCGCCGTGGCCGCCCTCGGCATCGGCCTTGCGGGCCTCGCCGGCGTCCTGCTGGCGCCGATCTATTCGATCCATCCGGCGATGGGCCAGGAGATCATCACGCCGGCTTTCGTCGTGGTGGTGATCGGCGGGCTCGGGTCGTTCTGGGGCGTCGTTGCCGCGGCCCTGCTGGTGGGCCTCGTCAAGGGTGTGATGGTCGGCATCGGCTATTCCGCCGCCTCGACCGCGGCGATCTACCTGCTGATGCTGCTCGTCTTGCTGTTCCGGCCGCGCGGCCTGTTCGGCGAACGCATCACCCGGTTCGAGTGAGGCGTTTGAAGATGTGGAAACGCCTGCCCATTCCCCTGCTGACCGCGGCCCTCGCGCTGCTGGTGCTGCCACCCGTGCTGCTCGCGCTCGGCCTTACCATGACGTCCGCCACGGAAGTCGTGATCTTTGCCCTGGCCTGCATGGCGCTCAACATTCTGGTCGGCCATACCGGGCTGGTATCCTTCGGTCACGGCGCCTGGTTCGGGCTTGCCGCCTATGCGGCAGCCCTCCTGCAGCGCAACTGGATGCATGGTTCGTTTTTCGGACCGGCGATCGCGGGCGTTCTGGTCGTCACCGCCGTGGCGGCGGCGTTCGGCTTCCTGATCCTGCGCCGGCGCGGCGTCTATTTCTCGCTGCTGACGCTGGCGCTGGCGGCGATGCTCTACGCGGTGTCGTTCCGCTGGACCGAGGTCACCGGCGGCGAGAACGGGCTTGGCGGCATCACCCGGCCGACGATGTTCGGCTTTAATCTGGAATCCTCCACCGTCTACTACTGGCTCGTCGCCGCCATCGCCTTCCTGGTGCTGGTCCTGTTATGGCGCTTCCATCATTCGACCGTCGGCAGCGTACTGGTCGCGATCCGCGAGAACGAGCAGCGCGCGCGTTTCCTCGGCTATCCGACCAATCGCTACAAACTCGCGGCCTTCGTGCTGTCGGCGGGCATCACCGGGCTTGCCGGCATTCTGCTCTTGTTCCAGAACCGCATGACCTCGGCGGATCCGATCTCCGTCGCCTTTTCCGGCGATCTGCTGGCGATGGTCGTGATCGGCGGCATGCGCAATTTCCTGGGCCCCGCGCTGGGCGCGCTGTTCTTCATCCTGTTTCGCGAATTCCTCGGCATCTACACCGAGAACTGGCTGTTCTGGTTCGGCCTGGTGTTCGTCGCCTTCATCGTGTTTTCGCCGACCGGCCTGGTCGGCGTCGGCGAGCGGCTGCTCGCGCCGTTCCGAAAAGCAGTCGTCGAGGACGCCGCGATGTCGGCGCGCCGCATCGATGTGCTGCCGCTGCCGGAGTTCTTGCGGCCCAGGGGCCATATCGAAGGCGCGGTGCTTTCCGCCCGCCACATCGTCAAGAGCTTTGGCGGCATCAAGGCGGTTCAGGGGGTCGATATCTCGATTGCCGACCGCACGCTGCATGCGCTGATCGGACCCAACGGCGCCGGCAAGACCACCGCGTTCAATCTCCTGTCGGGCCTCTATGCGCCTGACGAAGGTGCGGTATCGCTGATGGACCGGCCGATATCAGGACATACGCCGGAATCGATCGCGCGCGCCGGCATCGGCCGCTCGTTCCAGATCACCAACCTGTTTCCGGCGCTCAGCGTCGCTGAAAACATTCGCCTTGCCGTGCAGGCACGGCATCCCCGCCGTTTCGATCCCCTCACCAAGGCGCAGTCGATCAGCTCGATCAATGTCGAGACCGATGCCATCATCCGCTATCTCGGCCTTGCCGGCATCGAAAAGGCCGAAGCCGGCCTGTTGTCCTATGGCGGCCAGCGCCTGCTCGACATGGGGGTGGCGCTGGCGACCGCACCGCGCGTGCTGCTTCTGGACGAGCCGCTCGCGGGCCTTGCCGCGGCGGAACGCGAGCGGATCGGGGCCATCATCAAGCGCATCTCGGCCGATTTGCCGGTGCTGCTGGTCGAACACGACATCGACCGGGTGTTTCAGCTCGCCGACCACGTCACTGTCATGAACGAAGGCCGGGTGCTGCTTGACGGCACGGTCGAGGACGCGCGCGCGAGTCGGAAGGTGCAGGACGTCTATATCGGTTCCGGCGCCACCGAAGTCGCCGCGCGGCCGCGCGAAACCGCCGCGCGCGTCAGCGCGCTTCTGACGGCGACCCATGTCGACACGTTTTACGGCAAGAGCCACATCCTCAACGATGTCAGCTTCACGCTGCATGAGAATGAAATCGTTGCGCTTTTGGGGCGTAACGGCGCCGGCAAGTCGACGCTGCTGAAGACGCTGATCGGCATCGCGCCGGCTGCAAGCGGATCGATCAAGCTCGCCGACAACGAGTTGATCGGCAATTCATCCGCGCAGTCAGCCCGCCTCGGCATCGGTTACGTCCCGCAGGGCCGCGGCCTGTTCGCCGGCATGAGCGTGGAACAGAATCTCGAGCTCGGCGGCTTGAAGCGCCAGACCGGTA
The DNA here is from genome assembly GCA_963742085.1 of uncultured Alphaproteobacteria bacterium. Taxonomy (GTDB): domain Bacteria; phylum Pseudomonadota; class Alphaproteobacteria; order Rhizobiales; family Xanthobacteraceae; genus Bradyrhizobium. The sequence goes on from CAVUKM010000021.1 coordinate 64,360, forward strand.
ACGGCGTGCACTGGACCAGGGAACGCATCTACGAATACTTCCCGCGCATCCGCGAACGGCTCGACAGCCCGGCGGATTATCTTTCCGGCGGCGAGCAGCAGATGGTCGCCGTGGCGCGGGCCCTGTCGGGCGACGTGCGGGTCCTGCTGCTGGATGAGCCGTTCGAGGGCCTGGCGCCGGCGGTGGTCGAGCAATTGTTTGAAACGTTCGACCGCCTGCGCAAGGAAATCGCCATCATCATCGTCGATCACCATCTCGACCTGGCGCTTGCCCTGTCCGATACCACGGTGGCGCTGGAGCGCGGCCGGGTGATTCATCAGGGGCCGTCCAGGGCGCTCCGCGACGATCTCGATCTGCGCCGCAAGGTGCTTTGGCTGTGAGCAAAAAATGTGATGTGGGGGAAGAACTTGTGAGAGACAACAATGGCAAGCAGTGAACGCCACGTCGCCATCGTCGGGACCGGCCTGATCGGACGCGCCTGGGCCGCGATCTTTGCGCGCGCGGGGTGGAACGTGCGGCTGACCGATCCGCATGTGCCGACGCTGGCGGCCGCGCCGCGCCTGATCCGCGACGAGTTGCATGCGCTGGCACGCCATGGCCTGGCCGACGATCCCGATGGCGCCATCGCGCGGGTCTCGGTGGCCGCCAACCTCGAGGAGGCCGTGCGAGACGTCGAATTCATCCAGGAAAACGGGCCCGAGAAGGTCGAGGAGAAGCAGATCATCTTTGCCCAGCTCGACAAAATGGCGCCGAAGGATGCGCTCCTGGTTTCCTCGACCTCGGCCATCACCGCCTCGCGCTTCACGGAAAAATTGCCGGGCCGCTCGCGCTGCCTGGTCGGCCACCCCGTCAATCCGCCACATCTGGTGCCGCTGGTCGAACTGTGCGGCGCGCCCTGGACCTCGCCCGAGGCGATCGACCGCGCCCGCAACATCTATCGCGAGATTGGACAGGTGCCGGTGACCATCAACCGCGAGATCAACGGCTTTGTGCTGAACCGCCTGCAAGGCGCGCTGCTGGCGGAAGCTTTTCGCCTGGTCGGCGAGGGCTATATCTCGGCCGAAGACCTCGATCACACCGTCAAGGACGGCCTTGGCCTGCGCTGGTCGTTCCTCGGTCCGTTCGAGACCATCGAGCTCAACGCGCCCGGCGGCATCCCGGATTACTGCGCGCGCTATACCGGCTTCTACAAGGAACTGGCCTCGAACGCCGCCGGACCCGGCGTCTACGAAAGTCCGAACGTCGACCGCGTGATCGCGGCGTGGCCGCATCAGCCGACAACCGAACGCATCGCCGGCCTGACGCAGCGCCGCAACGAACGCCTCGCCGCGCTCGCTGCGCACAAGGCTGCCCAGAAAGACAAATCCTGACCTTTGACCCTCACAAGGAAGAGAGCAAGAGCATGAGCCGCAAAGTCATCATCACCTGCGCCGTGACCGGCGCGATCCATACCCCCTCGATGTCGAAGGCGCTGCCGGTGACGCCACAGGAAATCGCCGATGCCGCGGTCGACGCCGCCGAGGCCGGCGCCGCGATCGTGCATCTGCACGCCCGCAATCCCAGGACCGGCCAGCCCGACCAGAGCCCGGAAGCCTTCGCGCCGTTTCTAAAGATCATCAAGCAACGCTCGAATTGCGTGATCAATCTGACCACCGGCGGCGCACCGACCATGACGGTGGACGAGCGCGTCCGCCCTGCCGCGGTCTACAAGCCGGAAGTTGCCTCGCTCAACATGGGCTCGATGAATTTCGCGTTTTTCGGCATGCTCAACCGCTTCAAGAAGTTCGAGCACGACTGGGAGCTCAAGCATCTTCAGAACAAGGACATCGTGTTCCGCAACACCTTTCAGGACATCGAATATGTCCTTAAAACGCTTTCGGAAACCGGCACCCGGTTCGAGTTCGAGTGCTACGACACCGCCCATCTCTACAACCTCAACTATTTCCTCGAACAAGGCATGGTGAAGCCGCCGCTGTTCGTGCAGACGGTGTTTGGCCTGCAGGGCGGCACCGGCGCGCATCCCGAGGACGTGCTGCACATGAAGCGCACCGCGGACCGGCTGTTCGGCGACAAGATGGTGTGGTCGGTGCTGGGCGCCGGACGCAATCAGTTGCCGATCGCGGCGATGGCGGCTGCCATGGGCGGCAATGTCCGGGTCGGCCTGGAGGACTCGCTGTGGGCGGCGCCCGGCCGGATGGCGGCCTCGAACGCCGAACAGGTGACACTCGCCCGCAAGATCATCGAAGGCCTCGGCCTTCAGGTCGCGACATCGGACGAAGCCCGCGAAATCCTCGATTTGAAGGGCGGCGACAAGCTGGAGGTTTAGAACCGCGCTGGTTTCGCGCCAGGTTGAGCCTGCCGGCGCTTGGGTGAGCGCCGTAGGCCTTGGCTCCCATGGCCAAAAGGCCGCTCGGGACAACGATGTCGGCAGCGTCCCGACTTCGCGCAAGGGGCGCCAAACGCCCCTTAAATCAGGCTCGGCACGCCGCGGCGGTTAACCTTGAAAGCGCTCGGGAAAAGGGGCAAAACGCCCCGAGAATGACTTTAAAAAATGACTTGGTCGGAGTGGCAGGATTCGAACCTGCGACCCCTGCGTCCCGAACGCAGTGCTCTACCGGGCTGAGCCACACTCCGACAAGAAGGCGGCTTATAGCCTTGGCTTTCGCACACCGCAAGAAGCCGAATTGAGGACCTTGATCCCCGTGAATGTGGGCCTGAAAACGCTGATTCTGCCGGCAAGTCGGGCCGCCGTGGCAAGGGCAGCGCGCTGCCTCGCCGAAGGCGGCCTGGTGGCGTTCCCGACCGAGACCGTCTATGGCCTCGGCGCCGATGCGGCTAACGCAGGCGCGATTGCGCGGCTCTACGAGGCCAAGGGCCGGCCCTCGTTCAATCCCCTGATCGCCCATGTCGGGGATATCGCCGCCGCCATGCGGATTGCCCGTTTCAACGCGACCGCGACAAAACTGGCCGAGGCGTTCTGGCCGGGACCGCTGACGCTGGTGTTGCCCAGGACGACCGATTGCGCGGTTGCCGATCTCGCCACCGCAGGGCTCGATACCATCGCGATCCGGGTTCCCGCCCACCCTGTCGCGCGGGACATCCTGCGCGCCTTCGGAGGGCCGGTGGTGGCGCCTTCGGCCAATTTGTCGGGACATGTCTCGCCGACTTCCGCCGCCCACGTGCAAAGCGACCTCGCGGGACGGATCGACCTGATTATCGATGGGGGCGCGGTCGAAGTGGGGGTCGAATCCACCATCGTCGGATGTTTCGAGGCCCCGATGCTGCTGCGGCCGGGCGGGCTGCCGCGCGGCGAGATCGAGCGCGTGCTGGGGCGGCCGCTCGCGCAGCCGCCGGAAGATGCCGACAACGACGCCGGCCAGCCGCTGGCGCCGGGCATGCTGGCCTCGCATTACGCGCCGCGCACGCAAGTGCGGCTCGATGCCACCAACGTCGAGGCCAATGAGGCGCTGCTGGCGTTCGGCCCCGGCATCGTGCCGGGCGCGCACGCTGCGACCGCGGCGATGAATTTGTCCCCGCGCGGCGATCTTAACGAGGCCGCCGCCAATCTTTTCGGGTATCTTCGCATCCTCGATACCAGGGGGGCACGCGCCATCGCGGTCATGGCGGTGCCGCATCACGGGCTCGGCGAAGCGATCAACGACCGGCTGCGCCGCGCCGCGATCGGGCGGGAATAAAGAAGCGCAAGAGAGCAATTTGGCGCAAGAGACTTGAGATGAATATCGTTCAGCCCGCAGCCGCTCCGCTCCCGCCCGAACTGGTCGCTCAATTTCGCGCCATCGTCGGCGACAAATACGCGGTCACCGAAACAGCCGACATCGCGCCCTACGTCACCGAAGAGCGCGGCCTGTTTCATGGACGATCGCCTTTGGTGCTGCGGCCCGGCTCGACGGCGGAAGTCTCCGCCATCTGCAAGCTCGCCACCGAGCACCGAATCGCGCTGGTGCCGCAGGGTGGCAATACCGGCCTGGTCGGCGGCCAGACCCCGCACAATGGCGAGGTCGTCGTCTCGACGCGCCGGCTCGACAAAATCCGCGACATCGACACCGCCTCCAACACCATGACCTGCGAAGCCGGCGTGGTGCTGCAGATCGCTCAACAGAGAGGCCTCGGAAGTGGACCGGCTGTTCCCGTTGTCGCTGGGCGCGGAAGGGAGTTGCACCATCGGCGGCAATCTCTCCACCAATGCCGGCGGCACCGCGGCATTGGCTTACGGCGTGGCGCGCGAGATGGCGCTCGGGCTGGAGGTGGTGCTGGCGGACGGGCGTATTCTCAATGGCCTGTCGAAGCTGAAGAAGGACAATACCGGCTACGATCTGCGCAACCTCTTCATCGGCGCGGAGGGCACGCTCGGCATCATCACCGCGGCAACGCTAAAGCTGTTTCCGAAACCGCGCGCGGTGGAGACCGCCTTCGTCGGCCTCAAATCGCCGGCGGACGCGCTGAAACTGCTCTCGATCGCGCAGAACGAGGCCGCCGGCAGTCTTACCAGTTTTGAATTGCTGTCCGATATCGCCGTGGATTTCAGCGTGCGCCACGGCATCGACATCCGCGACCCCCTCGGCAGCCCCCATCAGTGGTACGTGCTGATGGAACTGTCATCCCCGCGCGATGACGCCCGCACTGCGCTGGAATCGATCCTGGCACAGGGGATGGACCAGGGTATCGTCGACGACGCCGCGATCGCCGCGAATTTGGGCCAGCGCTCGGCGTTCTGGAAATTGCGCGACGAGATGTCCGCGGCGCAGAAGCCGGAGGGCGGCTCGATCAAGCATGACATTTCCGTGCCGGTCGCCGCCGTCCCCGATTTTATCGAACAAGCCAATGCGGCGGTCGTGAAACTGATTCCGGGCGCGCGGCCGGTGCCGTTCGGCCATCTCGGCGACGGTAACATCCATTACAATGTCAGCCAGCCCTTAGGCGCCAACACTGCGGATTTCCTGGGCCGGTGGCATGCGGTCAACGCGGTGGTATTCGAGATCGTGCTGCGGATGGGCGGATCGATTTCCGCCGAGCACGGCATCGGCGTCCTCAAGCGCGACGAACTGCCCGACGTCAAGGACAAGGTCGCGATCGAACTGATGCGCGCCATCAAGGCTGTGCTGGATCCGCAAGGAATCATGAACCCCGGCAAGGTGCTGTAAGACAAGATGCGCATCGCCCTCATCCACGCCCTGAAACATTCGATTGTCCCGATCGAGGCGTCGTTCGCCCGCCTTTGGCCGGACGCACGCCTGATGAATTTGCTCGACGACAGCCTGTCAGCCGACGTGGCGCGTGACGGCCGCCTCACCGCGGCGATGACCGATCGTTTCCTTTCGCTCGGACGCTATGCGGCCTCAACCGGCGCCGACGCGATCCTCTTCACCTGCTCGGCCTTCGGCCCCTGCATCGAGGCCGTCGCGCGCGATCGTGCGCCGATGCCGGTGCTCAAGCCGAACCAGGCGATGATCGAGCAGGCGGTCGCGCGCGGCCACAGGATCGGCTTGCTTTCGACCTTCGCTCCGACGCTCCAGTCGATGCCATCGGAATTTCCCGGCTCCGTGCAGATCGTGCCCAAACTGGCGGAAGGGGCGCTTGCGGCGCTCGATCGGGGTGATCGCGCCGAACATGATCGCCTGGTTGCACAGGCCTCGCGCGATTTGCGCGACTGCGACCTGATCGCGCTTGCGCAGTACAGCATGGCGCCGGCGGCAGCACTGGTCGCCGAGGCCTCAAGCCTGCCGGTGCTCACGACGCCGGACAGCGCGGTTGCGAAGCTGAAGGACTTGCTGGCGGTCAAGGCCTAGAATAACGAGCCCTGCCCGTCATCATCCGACGCCACTGGCGCAGGCTTGCGCGGGCTCACCTTCTTCGCCGGTTTCGGCCCCTCGGCCTCGCGCTCTTCCGCCGTGATCGGCAGGATCAGTTGCGCGTCATCATTGGCGACGCGGTTGACCCGCGTGGAGACCTCATGCCAGACGAACTCGCCTTCGTCCGGTCCCCGCAACAGCGTCATCACCGTTTCGGCAGTGTCGTCACCGCAATCGAGCCAGCGCTCGAAATCATCAGCTCCGATCGTCACCGGCACGCGGTGATGAAGCGCCGCGAGATCCGCGCTTGCAGGCGCGGTGATAATTGCCACCGTATCCAGTTCCTCGCCGTTCGGCCCGATCCAGGTTTCGGCAAGTCCGGCAAGCCCGATTGGACCACCGTTACGGCGGTGGATGAAGTAGGGCCGCTTGCGCGGTCCGGAAACCTGCCATTCATAATAACCGTCCGCCGGGATCAGGCAGCGCCGCCGCCTGATCGCGTTCTTGAAGGCGGGTTTCTCCCTGACCGTCTCCGCGCGCGCGTTGATCAACAGGGTAAATTTACGGGGGTCCTTGACCCAGGCGGGCAGCAGGCCCCAGCGCATCAGGCGGAAATGCCGGCCGCCGTTTTCGACAATAACCACAGGAATCGGTTGCGTAGGGGCGATATTATACCTCGGCGGGAAGTTTGGCTGCTCCGGATAGCCAAAAATCTGCCGCAGGGCCTCCGGCGGCGAGGTGATTACGAAGCGTCCACACATTCTGTTATCCAAATAAATGGAATGTTCAGCACACTTTAACTCCCACCGTTAAAACTGTGGCAGATGACATCGGCTGCCAACCCCGCAAAATCCGATCCCCGGCCGGACCCTGATAACGGGGCGCGGGCGGCCCAGTTGCGCGCGGCCAACATCAACCCCCGCACCGGCCTTGCCACCGATTATCTGAATCATTTCAACGAAGCCATCATGCTGCTCGAAATGATTCCGGACGTTCCGGAATGCGCCGATGATTTCCTTGGCTGGCAGCCGCTGACCTATGCCGAGCATTTCACGGCCTCCAATTTCAAGGCACGCGACCTTGCGATCTCAGCCTATGAGTCCGCCGACGCCGGCATCCGCGCGGAATTCGACAATATCACCAGTGCGATGACATCAATTCTCTCCGCGGTGGGCGCGGCAATGCGCGAAGCCAATCAGGACAAGACCCGCGCCGTGCTCGCTGAACAGGCCACCGGCTGGGTAAAGCCGCTGGTGGCGCTGGCCGGCGGCATCATCAACGGCGGCACCGAGGCCAACGTCGATTACATCATGACGCATTGATGGCGTCCAATCGACGGCGTCGCATTAGACCCTGGCTGGACTTTTGGGGCATGATCTCTTCCGAAAACCGGTTCCCACTTTTCGGGATCATGCCCTGGGGCATGACCTCTTCCGAAAACCGGTCGTCACTTTTCGGGATCATGCCTTGACGTCGTCCGTCCAGCCCTCCTTTCCCCAGTTGGCCGTCAGCGCGGCGATCTTTCGCGACGGCAAGATCCTGCTGGTGCGCCGCGCGCGCTCGCCGGCCAAGGGCTTTTATTCGTTACCGGGCGGCCGGGTCGAGTTTGGCGAAACCCTCCATGTCGCCCTGCATCGCGAAGTGGCTGAGGAAACCGCGCTGAAAATCGAGATCGTCGACCTCGCCGCATGGCGCGAGGTCGTGCCGGGAACCACGGGTGGCGGCCATTATCTCATCATGTCGTTCGCGGCGCGCTGGACCTCCGGCGAGGTGGTCCTGAACGACGAGCTCGACGATTACAAATGGCTCCCGCCGGATGCGCTCGGCGAACTGAGGCTGACCTCCGGCCTGCAAGAGGTCATCCTGTCGGCCCGGCGCCTGCTCGGGGCCTGATCCGGAGTTAGTCTTTCGCGCCCGCCCGTGCCTTGCTTCCAGCGCATTGAAGAGGCATATCGTGCGGGCCCATGCCCAAATATTTTTCCAGGTATTTTCTGGCCGCTCTCATCGGCTTCTCGTGCCTTTCCGGCGCCGCGCGGGCCCAGGACGCCGCCGCGCCGTTCGACGGCGACCTGCAGCGGCTGGCCGAGATTCTCGGCACGCTGCACTATCTCAGGGGGATTTGCGGCAGCAATGAAGGCAGCAAATGGCGCAACGAAATGCAGGCGCTGATCGACGCCGAAACCCCCTCGGGCGATCGGCGTGCCCGCATGATCGCGGGCTTCAACCGCGGCTATAACGGCTTCCAGCAGACCTACCGCAGCTGCACCCCGGCCGCCTCGGTGGCGATCCGCAGGTATATCGAGGAAGGCTCGAAGATTTCGCGCGATCTGACCGCCCGCTACGCCAACTAGGGCGGTGCCGGCAATATTATTCAGCGCCGTTAACCTTTCCTAAAGAACTGGTCTAGGCGGCTCCGCCGGCCGTGATAAACGTTTGTGCATTCGACGCGTTCCGCCCTGGATCCGCGCAGAGGCCTGTTGAGTTTCATGAATCATCCAGCGTCCCTCACACCCGCCAGCGACCTGCTGCCCGACCACGAACAGAAGCAGGCCGCGCTCGGCTATCTCAGCGAAGCCTGGGCGGAGGCGCGGCATGATGGCGTCGATGGTGACTGTCTGGCGCAGGCCAGCCTGTTTGCGGCCTTCGCCGAACTGGTCAAGACCTACGGCGAAGACGCCGTCGCCAAATTCGTGGAAGGCCTTCCCGTCCGTATCCGCAACGGCGAGTTTTCAACCGCGCTGGCGAAGCAGTAAGAGCAACACCAAGCTCGTCATCACCCGCGACGGCGGGTGATCCACTACGCCGTGTTGTCCGAAGCTACGCTTTCAGCGTTTCCAGAAATCGCACTGGCTCGCCGGTCGAGGGCGCAGATATCTCGCCCTGCCACATCACCCGCCGGCCCCGCACCAACGTGCCGACCGGCCAGCCGGTGACGCGCAATCCGTCATAAGGCGTCCAGCCCGCGCGCGAGGCCACCCATTTGTTCGTGATCGTCTCGCTGCGCTTCAAGTCGACGATGGTGAAATCCGCGTCATAGCCCGCCGCGATCCGGCCCTTGCCGGCGATGTTGTAGATGCGCGCCGGACCTGCGCTGGAGAGATCGACAAAGCGCGCCAGCGACAACCGCCCGGCATTGACGTGATCGAGCATCAGGGGCACCAGCGTCTGCACCCCGGTCATCCCCGAGGGGGAAGAGGGATAAGGCCTGGCCTTTTCCTCGAGCGTATGCGGCGCGTGGTCGGAGCCGAGCACGTCGATGATCCCCTGCTCGACGCCATACCAGATGCCCTCGCGGTGATCGGCCGAGCGCACCGGCGGATTCATCTGGGCGTGGGTGCCGAGCCGCTCATAACATTCGGGGGCGGCCATCGTGAGATGATGCGGCGTCGCTTCGCAGGTGGCCACATCCTTGTGATCCCTGAGGAACTCGATCTCCTGCTTGGTCGAGATATGAAGCACGTGAATGCGTTTTCCGGTCTCGTGCGCGAGTTTGACGAGGCGCTGCGTCGCCATCAGCGCCGCGGTCTCGTCGCGCCAGATCGGGTGCGAGCGCGGATCGCCCTCCGCGCGCAGATGTTTGCGCTCGTTGAGGCGATACTCGTCCTCGGCGTGAAAAGCAGCTCTCCGCCGGATCACCTTGAAAATACGCCGCAAACTCTCGTCATCCTCGACCAGGAGCGCGCCGGTCGACGAGCCGATGAACACCTTGACGCCGGCGCAGCCGGGCGCGCGCTCCAGCTCCGGCAAGTCGGCCACGTTGTCGCGGGTGCCGCCGATGAAGAACGCGAAATCGCAATGCATGCGGTGACGGCCGCGCTTCACCTTGTCGGTGAAAGCCTGCTCGGTGACGGTCAGGGGATCGGTGTTCGGCATTTCGAACACCGCCGTCACGCCGCCCATCGCCGCGCTGCGCGAACCGGTTTCCAGATCCTCCTTGTGGGACAGGCCCGGCTCGCGAAAATGCACCTGGGTATCGATCACGCCGGGCAGGATGTGCAGGCCCTTGCAGTCGATCACCTCGGCGGCCGTGGCCTTTCCAAGCCCGCCGATTTCAGCGATGCGGCCATTTCTGATGGCGATATCGCGCACACCCTCGCCGTCCTGATTGACCACGGTGCCGGATTTTAGAATGGTATCAAACTGTTGATTCATGACGTTGATTCTTGGGTCCTCGGTACCCGCTTCACGGAACCGGTATCGTGCGGGCCTTGTTCCCGATACCTTAGCGTCTTACCTTCCGCCATGATATGCGGCACAGGCGTTTTCCCAGGAAACTCCCAGGAAACCCAATCCCTTCGCAAGAGATCTTGGCGAGAGAGCTTAGTAAGAGAACCAGGCATGAAGGCAGCGTTTCTACCCGACCGTGGCGTGGTCAAGGTCAGCGGCGAAGGTGCGCGCGACTTCCTCAACGGCCTGGTCACAACGGACGTGACGCTGCTGCGGCCGGGGGTCGGGCGGTTCGGGGCGTTACTGTCTCCGCAGGGCAAGATAACGACCGATTTTATGATCACCGAAGCGCCTTCCGGCCATGGCGGCGGTTTCCTGATCGACTGCCCGCGGGCGCTGGCGCCGGCTCTTGCCGACAAGCTTGGTTTCTACAGGCTGCGCGCCAAGGTCGGCATTGAAAATCTGTCGGACAGCCTCGGTGTGCTCGCGGCGTGGGACGGCGAGCCCGCGCTGAAGCCGGACCTCGCATTCGCCGATCCCCGCAACGCCGACCTTGGCTGGCGGATTCTCGTGCCCGAGGAACTGGCGCAAAAAGCCGCCGATCTGATCGGCGCGGAAATGGTCGATAGCCCGGCCTATGACGCCCGGCGCATCGCGGCGGGCGTTCCGCGCGGCGGGCTGGACTTCATCTATGGCGACGCGTTTCCGCACGAAACCAACATGGACCGGCTGCACGGCGTCGATTTCGACAAGGGCTGCTATGTCGGCCAGGAGGTGGTGTCGCGAATGCAGCATCGCGGCACCGCGCGCACGCGAACGGTCCGGATCATCCTTGACGGCCCGTCGCCGGAGCCGGGCGCTGCGATTCTCGCCGGCGACAAACCGGTCGGTACCATGGGCTCGACCGCAGGCCATCACGGACTCGCGCTGATCAGGATCGACCGCGCCGCCGGCGCGCTTGAGGCCGGCACGCCGCTGACATCGGGTGGCCTTGCCATCCGTCTTGCTGAGCCGGCCGATTTGCAGGCCACGCCAGGGCAGACCGTGGCATGACGAGAACGGCGCGCCTGCATGCCGATGGCAAAACGCGATGCCCGTGGCCGGGCGAAGACCCGTTTTATATGGCCTATCACGACACCGAATGGGGCGTGCCGGAATTCGATGACCGGGCGCTGTACGAAAAACTCATCCTCGACGGCTTCCAGGCCGGGTTGTCGTGGATCACGATCCTGCGCAAGCGCGACAACTTCCGGAAGGCGTTCGACGATTTCCAGCCGGAGAAGATCGCGCGCTACAATGCAAAAAAAGTCCACGCGCTGATGAACGACGCCGGTATCGTGCGCAACCGCGCCAAGATCGAGGGCGCGATCAATAGCGCGAAGTCCTATCTGAAGATCATGGAGGACGGCCCCGGCTTCTCGAAATTCATGTGGGATTTCGTCGACGGCAGGCCGAAGGTCAACCATTTCAAGACGACGGCCAGCGTTCCCGCATCGACGCCTCTGTCGGTCAAGATGTCCAGGGAACTGGTGTCGCGCGGATTCAAATTCGTCGGCCCGACCATCGTCTACGCCTTCATGCAGGCCACCGGCATGGTCAACGACCATCTGGTCACATGCTTTTGCCACGAAAGCTGCGCCGGAAAGCGTCGCAGCCCCCGCGTCAAAGTCAAATGACAGCCGGAAAGTTGCCCGTGGACAAGCCGACCGCCCGTGTCTGGCAGCGCATGTTGTCGGGGAGACGGCTCGATCTCATCGACCCCTCGCCGCTCGATATCGAAATCGCCGATATCGCCCACGGCCTGGCGCGCGTGGCGCGCTGGAACGGACAGACCCACGGCGCGCATATCTTTTCGGTGGCGCAACACACCTTGCTGGTCGAGGCGGTGATGCGCGAACAGACGCCGCGCGTCGACGTCAGCTACCGGCTCGCCGCGCTGCTGCACGATGCGCCGGAATATGTCATCGGCGACATGATCTCGCCGTTCAAGGCGGTGCTCGGCGGCGACTACAAGGCGGTCGAAAAGCGGCTGCTTTCGGCGATACACATCCGTTTCGGGCTACCGCCCGTGTTGGCGCCGGAGATCGAGCGTCAGATCAAGGCTGCCGACAGGGGCGCCGCCTATCTCGAAGCAACGGAACTTGCGGGCTTCGCGCAGGCCGAAGCAAAGCGCCTGTTCGGCCGTGATCCCGGTCTGCCGCCGGCAACACGACGGGACTACCTGACGCCCTGGACCGCAGCGAAGGCCGAGAAGCGGTTTCTGGCAAGGTTCGCGACATTGCACGGCTGAATGGCGTATAATCGCCGTTACAAAAGGGAACTCCATGATTCACGTATGCTCGCTCGCCGCACTTCCCGACACCGTCAAGGCGGTCGGCGCCAGTCACGTGCTCACGGTGATGGCCAACGTCGATCAGGTGCAGCGGCCGGCGTCGGTGCTCCCGGCCAACCATCTGAAGGTGCAGATGGACGACATCACCGAACAGCTGGAAGGCTTTGTCGCGCCATCGCAGTCGCATATCGAGCAGGTCCTGAACTTTGTGCGCGGCTGGGACCGCAGCGCGCCGCTGGTCGTCCACTGCTATGCCGGCATCAGCCGTTCGACCGCGAGCGCGTTTGCCGCCGTCTGTGCGCTCAATCCGCGTCGCGATGAGATCGCGATCGCAAGGCAAATTCGCGCGGCATCCCCGATCGCATCGCCGAACCGGCTGATTGTCAGCCTCGCGGACAAGGTGCTGGGGCGCGAGGGCCGGATGCTGCGTGCGCTCGACGAAATGGGTCCGGGCAGCTTGACGGTCGAAGGCCGGCCTTTCCGCATCGATCTCGAGTGACGTCCGGCTGCCGCCGTCATGCGGCTCTTGCCAAGCCGGAAAACTGCACCTTTGTGTTGAACTTTTGTTGCCGGAGATCACACTCAGTAGGCGCGGCAGGCTGAGGAAGCGATCTCGAACGCGACCAAAGGAATTTGACGCGGGCAAGCCCGGACGCCGGGCAGATCGCTGGGAGGCTTGATGTTTGACTTATTTGCGCTGGCGGTTGCGGTCATCGCGCTCATTGTCGCGCGAAAAACCTTCAATCAAGCGGCGGTGCTGCGCGCGCGACTGGATGCGATTGAGGCGGCCGGACTGCAGGCGAAGCCCGGCCCGCCACCGCTCACCGCGCCACAGGAGCTTGAGCAAACGCTCGCCGCTTCATCGCCGGATATCGCCGCCGAACACCCGGCAACGGCAGCCGAGACTGAGCCAACCGCACCCCTCCGGGAGGCCGCGCCCGCCGCGCCGAGTGACGCCCCCCCGACAATGCCCCCGCCGCTCCCGGAAACCCTGCCCGGCTTCGAGGAGCGCGTGGGCACCCGCTGGGTGGTCTGGATAGGCGGCCTGACGCTGGCGCTTGGCGGCTTCTTCATGGTCCGCTACTCGATCGATGCCGGGTTGCTCGGCCCGGGCGTGCGAACCATGCTCGGCGGCGCGTTCGCGTTGGCATTGCTTGCCGCCGGCGAATGGACGCGGCGCAAGGAGAACAGTTCCACGATCCAGGCACTGCCGATCGCGAATATTCCCGCGATCCTGACCGCGGCCGGAACCGCGGTCGCCTTCGCGACGGTCTATGCGGCGTACGCGCTTTACGATTTTCTCGCGCCTGCGAGCGCGTTCGTGCTGCTTGGACTGGTGGCGCTTTGCACGCTCGCCGCGGCGCTGCTGCACGGACCGGCGCTGGCGGGCCTCGGCATCGTCGCCGCATTCGGCACCCCCATCCTGGTTTCTTCCGAGAAGCCGGATTTCTGGGCGCTCTATCTCTACCTCGCGATCGTCACCGCGGCGGCGTTCGGTCTGGCGCGGATCAGGCTGTGGCGCTGGCTCGCGGTCACGACCATCGCGTTCGCGCTGCTTTGGACCCTGCCCTGCCTGAATTTCGACCCGCCGACGGTGGGACCCTACGCGTTCCACGTCATATCGGGATTTGTGCTCGCGGCCTTGCTGGTGGTGTGCGGCTTCCTGTTCGGCCCACCCGCGGACGAAGGCCGGATCGAGCCGATCTCGTCGGGATCGCTCTCGGCCTATTTGTTCGGCGCAACCATGATCGTGCTCGCGAGCTTCCATGCCGACGCAGCCATCGTGGTGTTTACCGTTCTGGTTGCCGCCACCTTGATTGTCGCATGGCGCGCGCCTGCCGCCACGGGCGCAATCGCCGCCGCCGCCGCATTCGTCTTCGTGGTGTTCGCCGAGTGGGCGGTGCGCGGCAATCCGGACATGCTGGTGCTGCCGGGCGGGCCGCTGCCGGGGATCGGCCCCGCCGCCACCGACAGCTCCGTTTCCCTGCACCTGATCACGGCCGCGATTTTCGCCGCCGGATTCGGCGCCGCAGGATTCCTGGCGCAGGGACGCTCGGCGAGCGCCATCATTCCGGTGGTGTGGTCGGCGGCGGGCGTATTTGCGCCGCTGGCGCTCTTGATCGCGCTTTACGCCCGCATCGCGCATCTCGATCGCTCGATACCTTTTGCGATTCTCGCGGTGATGTTGGCGGCCGCCTTTGCGGCGGCGACCGAAATCCTGACCCGGCGCGACAGCCGGCCGGGATCCGCGATCTCGATTGCGCTGTTCGCGACCGGCACGCTCGCCGCGCTGGCGCTGGCGCTGACCTTTGCGCTCGAAAAAGGCTGGCTCACGATCGCGCTCGCGCTGATGTCGATGGGGACGGCATGGATTTCGATGCAGCGGCCGATCCCGTTCCTGCGCGCGCTTTCCGCCATTCTCGCCGGCATCGTGGTGCTGCGCATCGGCTACGAGCCGCGCATCGTCGGCGATGCGGTCGGCACCACGCCGATCTTCAACTGGTTGTTATGGGGTTACGGCGTTCCGGCGTTGTCGTTCTGGACCGGAAGCTACTTCCTGCGCCGGCGCGGCGACGACGCACCGCTGCGCGCCGTAGAAGCGGCCGCGATCCTGTTCACGGTGCTGCTGACGTTCCTGGAAATCCGCCATGCCGTGAACGGCGGTGACGTCTACCGCGACACGGCAAGTCTGACCGAGACCGCCCTGCAGGTTTGCGTCGCTCTCGCCCTGGCGATCGGCCTGGAACGATTGCGCATTCGCACCGGCAGCATCGTCCACAACATCGGCGCCGTCCTGCTGACGGCGTTTGCCGGATTGGCCGCCCTGATCGGGCTATTGTTTTTCGACAATCCGGCGATCTGGCCGATCGCGATCGACCACGAATTCATCAATCAAATCCTGCTCGGCTATGCCATCCCGGCGCTGCTGGCGCTGCTTCTGTCCTATGCGGCGGCGGGACAGCGCAGCGCATCCTATGCCAATAGCATCGCGGCAGCCGCCCTGATCCTCGCGCTTGGTTACGTGACGCTGGAAATCCGGCGGATTTATCACGGACCGCTGTTGACACATGGAGCGACCGGCGGCGCCGAGCAGTACACCTATTCGATCGCGTGGCTCGCGTTCGGCGTGGCCTTGCTCGGCACCGGCATCGCGGTCAATTCGCAGCGCGCCCGGCTTGCTTCGGCGGCGGTCATCGCACTGACGATCGTCAAGGCGTTCCTGATCGACATGTCGACGCTGACGGGGGTCTATCGCGCTTTGTCGTTCATGTGCCTCGGCCTGGTGCTGGTGGCGATCGGCTGGCTGTACCAGCGGGTTCTGTTCCGCCGGCAAAGGCCACCAGCATCGCAAGTCACGCAGCCGGGTGTGTAGGGCGGTTTCAAGCGAAGCACGTCTCCTTGACGCCGTTGCTCGCGTCGTTATGCAGCCCTGACCGAATTGAGGAATTTGCCGACCTCAAGCTTCAGGCGACTAGAGTCGCCGGAAAGCGATTGCGCCGCCGTGAGGACCTGCGAGGAGGCCGAGCCGGTCTCGCTGGCGCCGCGCTTCACGTCGGCGATGTTGGAGGAGACCTGCGTCGTGCCGTGAGCGGCCTGCTGCACGTTGCGGGAAATCTCCTGCGTCGCCGCGCCCTGCTGTTCCACCGCCGCCGCGATGGTCGATGAGATCTCGGACAATTTTTCGATGGTACCGCTGATTTCCTTGATGGCGTTCACCGCCTCCTGAGTCGCGGACTGGATGCCGGTGATCTGCTGCCCGATCTCGCCGGTCGCCTTCGCGGTCTGTTCGGCCAGCGCCTTGACCTCAGAAGCCACCACGGCAAAGCCGCGGCCGGCCTCGCCGGCACGCGCCGCTTCGATGGTGGCGTTGAGCGCCAGCAGGTTGGTCTGTCCCGCGATGGTGTTGATCAGTTCAACCACGTCGCCGATGCGCGCGGCCGCCTTGGACAATTCGCCGACGCGATCGTTGGTGGTGCGGGCCTGATTGACAGCATCGCCAGCCATCCGAGCCAATTCTTGCACCTGGCGGCCAATCTCGTTGACAGATGAGGCCATCTCCTCGGTCGCCGAGGCCACCGACTGCACATTAGTGGAGGCGTCCCCGGACGCTGCCGCGACCGCGGTGGCGAGCTCTTGCGCGCGCTCCGCGGTCGAGCTGAGCGTACTGGCGGAGGCTTCGAGTTCAGTCGAGGCCGACGACACCATCTCGATAATTTCGCCGACCGCGCCCTCAAAATCGTCGGCCATCTTGTGCATGTCCGCTTTGCGCCGGGCGACGGCACGGCTCTCCGCCTCCTTCTGCTCGACCTCCAGCCCCTGGCGGGCGACTGCGTTGCTCTTGAAGACCTCGACGGCCTCGGCCATTTCGCCGACCTCGTCGCGCCGGCCGATGCCGGGCACCTCGACGTCGAGCCTGCCGCCGGCGAGGTCCTTCATGGCGCCCGTTATGCGCCGCAGCGGCCTGGTGATGCCGCGGGCGACGAACATCGACACCGCCAGCGTGAACAACAGCACTATTCCGGCGATCAAGAAGGCGCGCTGGGTCGAAGCCCAGGTCTGTGCACTGAGGTCGTCAATATAGACGCCGGTGCCAATGACCCAACCCCATGGGGCAAAGCCGACGACGTAGGACAGCTTCGGCTGCGGCCGGTCGAAACCCGGCTTTGGCCACTCGTAGGAAACGAAGCCCGCCCCATCCTTCTTGACGACGTTGACGAAGTCCACGAACAACGTCTTGCCGTTCGGGTCCTTGTAGGTTGAGAGATCGTTGCCGTTCATCTCCGGCTTAATCGGATGCATCACCATGCGCGGCTGCATGTCGTTGACCCAGAAATAGTCGTTGCTGCCATAGCGGAGCGCCGCGAGCCGTGTCAGCGCCCGCTTCTGCGCGTCGGCGACCGCGACGTCACCCTTCTGTGCCGCAGCATGTTCTTCCTTGACGATGTCGAGGGCTAGTTCGGCAAGATGCCGCAGTTCGATCTGCTTCTGTTGCTCGAGGCTCGACGCCAGCTCGCGCGAGTTAAGAAGTGCAATTCCGAGGAGTCCTGCGAAGCAGAGGCCGATGAGCGCATAGATCTTTCGGCCAATGGTCATTGTGAGCCGGCTTGGCATTGCAAATGACATTCTCAATCTCCTCAAAAAATAGGCATCAACCCATAAACGACATCGCGCCGATCTTCGGAGCGATATCCCATCCGCGGAATCGTAGTAGGCGGACCGTTAGTTCGCGTTAATTCTTCGCTCCGTAGATCCACGGAAATTCGCAGGCTCCGCGTCGTTATGCAGCCCTGACCGAATTGAGGAATTTGCCGACCTCGAGCTTGAGGCGGTTGGAATCGCCGGACAGCGACTGCGCCGCCGTGAGGACCTGCGCGGACGCCGAACCGGTCTCGTTGGCGCCGCGCTGCACGTCGGTAATGTTGGACGAGACCTGCAGGGTGCCATGGGCGGCCTGCTGGACGTTGCGGGAAATCTCCTGGGTCGCCACACCCTGCTCTTCCACCGCGGCGGCGATGGCCGATGATATCTCCGACAGTTTTTCGATGGTGCCGCTGATCTCCCGGATCGCACCCACCAATTCCTGCGTCGCCGCCTGGATGCCGCTGATCTGCTGGCCGATCTCGCCGGTCGCCTTCGCGGTCTGTTCGGCCAGTGCCTTCACTTCCGATGCCACGACCGCAAAACCGCGGCCGGCCTCGCCGGCACGCGCCGCCTCGATGGTGGCGTTGAGCGCCAGCAGGTTGGTCTGTCCGGCGATGGTGTTGATCAGTTCGACCACATCGCCGATGCGGCTGGCGGCCTTCGACAACTCGCTGACGCGGTCGTTGGTCTTGCGGGCCTCGTTGACGGCCCCGCCGGCCATCCGCGCCGATTCCTGCACCTGTCGGCTGATCTCGGTAATCGATGACGCCATTTCTTCCGTGGCGGAGGCCACCGACTGCACGTTGGTGGAGGCTTCTTCCGAGGCGGCCACAACCACGGTGGTAAGCTGCTCCGAGCGGGCGGCCGTCGCGGTCAGCGTGGAGGCCGAGGCCTCGAGCTGCGTCGAGGCGGATGACACGGTTTCGATGATCTCGCCGACCGCAGCTTCGAAACCATCGGCAAGTCGGTGCATATCGGCCTTGCGTTGCTGGATTTGCCGCTGCTCGGAATCCGATTGCTCGGCGCGCAGCCGGTTGGTTTCGATCATCGCACCCTTGAACACCTCTACCGTACGCGCCATCTCGCCGATCTCATCGCGGCGATCCGTATCGAGGACGGGAAAGTCGAAATCGCCGGCACTAAGCGCGGCCATGCGCGTCTTGAGACGAGACAACGGCTTCACAAAGCTGCGCGAGACCGCCCAGGCAATGCCAATCGAGGACAGCAACAGAACGCAGATCACCACCGCAGCCGTCCGGACCATTGCCCAGAACGTAGCGTCAAGATCCGTCATGTACTCAGCGGACGCGATCATCATGTGCCAGGGCGCGAAGCCTCGGACGTAGGCGACCTTCTCCAGCGGGATTTTGGCGCCACCCTTGGGAAACGCGTATCGGATCGTGCCTTCGCCCCGTCGCGCAATGTCGAGCATCATGGATGCGAACGGAAGGCCGTTCGCGTCCTTGAGGCCGCGGACATCCTTGCCAAGCAGGCCCGGGTTTCCGGCGTTCATGACACAGAGCCCTGTGTCGGTGTCGTAGATGAAGAGGTAGTTGGTGTGTCCTTCGAACCATACTGCGCTGGAGGCAGCCAAGAAGCGCGCTTTCGCCTCGTCCTCGGTTATCGCGCCCGATTCGGCCGCATGTTTGAAGCTGTCCGCCATGCTCCAGACGGCATCGACCACGGCATGGGCCTTCTCGGTCCGCTCGGTGGCGAGTTCGGCGCGCGCAATGAGGAGAACCGTCAGCGCGACCAGCATCATGAAGACGGCGCCGGCGATGGCCATCGCGGTGAGTTTGGCAGCGATCGAGTGCGGCGCGACGATATTGAGCAACTTTTTCACGATCACCCCATCCGGTGCGCGCCGGACGTCATGTCACGGCGAAATAAACGGTCCAATGCCGCCTTTTCGGCCTCTCGAAGATAGCGAATACTTCGTAAATTAACGGTTCCGTCCGCCAATTTCCGGCGCCGACGGCATTGAACCGCCGCTGACCCGGAGTTTCGGCCACCAGCTACCAACGCGTGAATTTTGTCAGCCCGTGTGGCTGCGGTCGGGCACGCGTTGCGGAGCGCGACGGTCGCGGTCCACGAATGTTCGGCTGGGAGAATGTGCGGTCGCTTGCGCCAGCGCCGATCACTCGGTGGATCGACGCAGTTCCGGGGCGCTTTCCGGGTTTGCCGGCTCCGGCCTGGTCTCGGATCTCACCGGCTCGATTTTGGCGCTCTCGACCGCCGGGGTCTCGACGCGCGACGACACTTCCACCGAGCCTGTCGTTCTCTCCGGCGGGTGCAGCGAACGCGGGTGGGCCACCGCCCGCGCCAACAACATCTGGGCCGCACCCTGATGATGGAAATCGCAATAGGCGAAGCTCATGCCCGAGACCGATCCGCGGAAGCTGCGCTCGTCTCTCCTGTCGAGATTGAAACAGGGCTCGAACGGAATGCCCTTGATGGACGCGCAGACGGCCTGGCCGCGGATCTGAAGCGTATTGCCCGGCAACCGGACGTGACGAATGGGACCAGCGCCCGAGAATTGCACCGCGCCGGCCGCGCCGAGATCGTCGAGTACCCGCCCGGCACCGCGCGTGCCGTCAAAGCAGGTAAAGGCGAACACCTTGCCGGATACGAACCTTCGGGCTTCGTCGGCATTCATCTGTCCGGCCAAGGCTGGCGCAATCGCCGCACCGGCCACCACCGCCCCCAACACGAAACGCGCAAGCATGCTGCAACTCCAACTTGACCCGAGCGCGGGCATTCGCCTGATGCCTCTTTACCCGCTGCTTACCATACCAACCGTGGCAACATTGGAGCAGCTTCGTTGGTAAAGTCTGAATGTTGTTAGACTATTTTTACCACGATTCGACCGCGAACCTGCCCGGCGAGAATTTTGGCACCGGCATCGATGACCTGGCCGAGGTCAATTTCCTGAGTAATTTCAGTAAGTTTTCCGGAATCCAGGTCGCTGGCCAGCCGGCTCCAGGCGGTCTTTCGCAGCTCAATTGGGCACATCACAGAATCGATACCCAACAGACACACCCCGCGCAAAATAAAGGGGGCAACTGAGGACGGCAGGTCCATCCCGCCGGCAAGCCCGCACGCGGCGATCGCGCCGCGGTATTTCGTCATCGACAAAAGGTTGGCCAGCGTGGTCGAGCCTACGCTGTCTACCCCGCCCGCCCAGCGCTCTTTCGCCAGCGGCTTGGGCGGCCCCGCGAGTTCGCTGCGATCGATCACCTCGGCCGCACCGAGATCCCTGAGATAGCCGGCCTCCGACTGCCGGCCGGTCGACGCGATGACGTGGTAGCCGAGCTTTGACAGCACGGCGATGGCGACTGAGCCGACGCCGCCGGCGGCGCCGGTGACCACGACCGCACCGTGCGCCGGGGTCAGGCCATGCTGTTCCAGCGCCAGCACGGCCAGCATCGCGGTATAACCGGCAGTGCCGATCGCCATCGCGTCACGCGCCGACATGCCCGCCGGCAGGCGCACCAGCCAGTCGCCCTTGACGCGGGCTTTCTCGGCATAGGCCCCGAGATGGGTCTCGCCCATGCCCCAGCCATTGCAGATCACCTGGTCGCCTTTCTTCCACTGCGGATGCGATGACTGCTCGACCGTGCCGGCAAAATCGATGCCCGCGATCATCGGAAAGCGCCGCACCACCGGCGCCTTGCCGGTGACGGCAAGCCCGTCCTTGTAGTTCAGCGTCGACCATTCGACCCGCACCGTGACGTCGCCATCCATCAACTCGGCTTCGTCGAACCGGGTGAGCGCGGCGGTGGTGCCTTTTTCCGCCTTGTCGATCCTGATCGCCTTGAACGTTCCCACGGCAAGCTCTCCCCGAGATTTCGATCGGGGATGTTTAGAGCATGATCCGGAAAAGTGGAAACCGGTTTTCCCAGGGGATCCTGAGAGATCATGCTCGAAATGAACCGGATCAGGCCGGCTGCGCAACCGGACGGGTAACCGGCGCCTCCACGATCGGCAGGTTGATCAGCGCCGACAGCACGCCGAAAAGTATCGAAAGCCACCAGATCGGCGTGTACGACCCAAACCGCTCGAATACGACGCCGCCGAGCCACACGCCGAGGAAACCGCCGACCTGATGGCTGACGAAGGCGAAACCATACAGCGTCGAGAACCAGCGGGTGCCGAACATCAGCGCCACCAGCGCCGAGGTCGGCGGCACCGTCGACAGCCACGTCAAGCCGCTGATCGCGCCGAACGCGATCGCCGAAAAGGTGGTGATCGGGAACGAGATGAAAGCGATGATCGAGAGTGCGCGCGTGAAATAGATGATCGACAGGATATAGCGCTTCGGAAACAGGTTCTGCAGCCAGCCGACGCTGAGTGAGCCGATGATGTTGAACAGGCCGATCGCCGCGACCACCCAGCCGCCGGTCGATGCGGAAATGCCTCGATCGACAAGGTAGGCCGGCAGATGCACGGTGATGAAGGCCAGCTGAAAGCCGCAGGTGAAGAAGCCGAGAACCAATAGCACGTAGGAACGATGACCGAACGCTTCCGCCAGCGCGGTCTTGAACGATTGCTGATCGGCCGCCGGCACGTTGGCCGGGGCTGCCGGCCGAGTTGAGAGCGCGAGAGACAGTGGCACGATCAGCAGCATCAAGGCGGCGAACACCGTCAGCGCCGACTGCCAGCCGAAATTGTCGATCAGCGCTACGCCAAACGGCGCAAACAGGAATTGCCCGAACGAGCCGGCGGCGGTTCCGGCGCCGAGCGCGATGCCGCGCCGCTCGGCCGGCAGCAGCTTGCTGAAGGCGGACAGAACCAGATTGAACGAGCAGCCGGACAGTCCGAAACCGATCAGGACGCCGGCGCCGAGATCGAGCGACAGCGGGGTCGCGGCATAACGCATCAGCAGCAGGCCGGCGGCATAAAGCAGGGCTCCAACGCAGACCACGCGCAACACACCGAACCGGTCGGCAATCGCGCCGGCGACCGGCTGGCCCAATCCCCACAACAAATTCTGCAGGGCAAGCGCGAGGCCGAAGACATCCCGGCCCCACGCGAAGTCGCGGCCGATCGGTTGAATGAAGAAACCGAGGCTCGACCGCGGCCCGAAGCTCAACAGGGCGATCGCGCAACCGCAGATGATGATGACGAGCGGCGTCCGCCAGGTGCCGGAGGCCGGTCGAAGGTTGTCTGTGGTTACAGCCATGGGATTCCTCGAAGTTCGGGCCCGGACCGGAGGCGGTCGAACGCGCCGCATGGATTAATGCATTCGCATGAAAATCCCAAGGGCAGCGCCGGATTGCCGCTGCAGGGCAGCCCTGCAAAATCAGCGAGTGCGACTTTGGGTGATGCCGCCGCGGCGAACGCCGGGACGGTTACAGCGCAATTTGAGGAATTGGCTGCCGATCAAATCCAGTTTCAACAGCAAGGGCGGTGGTTGCGGGTAGCGGCGTTCGCCGATAGGGCGCTTGGACAGCGTTACCGCCTCGCGCTGGCCTGCTCGGCCGAGCTTTGTGCGGCCTCCGCGAGTTTCGCCGAAATTTCCGCGGTTTGGGCCGCGGTTCCCCAACTCGGCGCCTCGCTGCCGTCGCCCCACGCGCGGGGCCGATAAAAGGTGTGCACGCCGAATTTGTACATTTTCTTCATTTCGCTCACCCAGGACGGGCGCACCCAATAGGCGTGGTAGTGCGTCGACTTGCCGACTTCCGGCAGCCAAAGCTGGCCGTCGAGCATCGCCTTTGCGATTTTTTTCGCGCGGTCCCACATGTCGGGCTCGCGCACGACGTCGGCCACATTATCGCAGGCGAAAGTGAACTGGCACGCCAAATGGCGATGCTTGTTCTGGTACACCACGCCGCACACCGTGTTGGGATAGAAGCCGGAGAATGCGCGGTTCATCACCACCTGGGCGACCGCAATCTGGCCGCGCACGGCTTCGCCGCGGGCTTCGAAGTAGACGGCTTCCGCGAGGCATTTCTCCGATTTGGCGCGCGCCTTCTCGTCGAACAGACCAAGGCGCTCGGCCGGTGTCTTGGCGCGCTGGTTATCCGAATTGACCTCGCCCTTGGCCGCGATGCTCTCGCCGCTCGCGGCATCGCTGGAAGGCTCATCGGCAGTCGTCGGCAACGAAGCCATCATTTTCATGTCGGGATCGGCTGCGCCCACGACGACCGGTTCTTCGCCGGGCCGCCAGCGCTCCATGCCTTCCACCGGCGGCCCGAGCGAATTGCTTCCGAAAAACAGGCTCGCGGTTTTGACCGAAAACCCGTCATGCGACCGGCCGGGCTCCAGCGGGATCGGCACGGCGTCGGGCGCAATTTTCAGGTCATCGAGCGGCTGGGCTTCGAGCGACATCGAAACATCGTATTGCGGAAGCGGCGGAGCGCTCAGCGCCTCCGCAAGTTCCGGATCGAGCGGCGCGCGCCCGGCGGATGGCGCAGCATCGGCGGTCCTGGCGCCCCTGACCGACGCATTGGAGGTCGCGGGATCCTCGTTGGCCGGCGCGGCATTGGCGGGTGGCGCCGGCTCGGGTCGCGCAACGACGAGACGATCGCCCTTGAGCGTGCGATCCACCTTTGGAAAATCCGAGGCCTGATAGCGCGGCGGCGTCTGCGCAACGGGGTTGCGCGTCACCGAACCGGTGATGTCGATGCCCCGGTTGTCGAGGCTCGCCAGCCGCAGGCTCGCGGTTTGCGGGGCAAAGGTTCCTATCGGGCGGCCGAAGCTGTAAGTGGCGACGTGGATGGTGCTGACGGCGGAGAACACCCGGCTTTGCCAGCGTTCAGCGACGCCCGGCTGCCGCGCCAGCAGCGATGCGATGTCCTGATATCCGACTTCCGTCGGGGTCAATGCGAAGGCGCAAAGACCGAGGCCGAAGAACGCCAAACGCGCGCCCTTCGGCCGGTTACGCAACTGGAACATCATTACGCTCACGCAACGCAACACTACGCACACGCGATCGAAGTCAGTACATCCGTGCAATTCGATCTTTTTTGGTGGTAGCTAATTTAGGTTGCGAGGGAGTTAACCGGCGTTGCCGGCGCGACACACACAATCATTTCCCGATTTCGCGCCGATCACATCGAAAGCCTTGGTAAACAGGCACTCGAACAAAGTGGTAAATATCGCGTCAACGAAAATGATGAAGAGAAATTGGTGGCGCGCAGAATGGGTTCCCGCGATTGGGAGTCCGGTGATCGCCGTCATTCCGGGGCGCGCATCGGCGCGAACCCGGGATGACGAGGTTTAGGTTAGGGCACCAAAAGAAAACCTATGCCTGGCTGGCGACGGCCGTGCCGAGCGCGGCCTGCGCCGCGGCGAGACGGGCGATCGGCACGCGGTAGGGCGAGCACGAGACGTAATTCAGTCCGATCTGGTGGCAGAACGCGACGGAAGCCGGATCGCCGCCGTGCTCGCCGCAAATGCCGACCTTGATGTTCGGGCGGGTCTTGCGGCCGCGCGCTACCCCGATCTTCACCAGTTCGCCGACGCCCTCGCGGTCGACCGAGATGAACGGGTCGATCTCCAGGATTCCCTTGGCGATGTAGGTGGAAAGGAAGCTGGCGGCGTCGTCGCGGCTGATGCCGTAGGTGGTCTGGGTCAGGTCGTTGGTGCCGAACGAGAAGAACTCCGCGGTCTGGGCGACCTCGCCGGCCATCAGGCAGGCGCGCGGCAACTCGATCATGGTCCCGACCTGGTAGGCGAGTTTTTTTCCGGTCTCCTTCATCACCGACTGCGCGGTGGCGTCGATCCGCGCCTTGACCAGGTCGAACTCGGCCTTGGTCGCGATCAGCGGCACCATCACCTCGAGACCAACCGCCTTGCCGGTGCGTTTTTCCGCTTCGACCGCGGCTTCAAAGATCGCCCGCGCCTGCATCTCGGCGATTTCGGGATAGGCGATCGCGAGCCGGCAGCCGCGGAAGCCGAGCATCGGATTGAATTCCGCGAGATCGCGGGCTCGATCGGCCAGCCGCCGCGGATCGGTGTTCATCGCGCGCGCGACTTCCTCGATCTCGGCCTGGGTGTGCGGCAGGAACTCGTGCAGCGGCGGGTCGAGCAGCCGGATCGTTACCGGCAGACCCTTCATGATTTCGAACAGTTCGACGAAGTCCGCCCGCTGCATCGGCAGCAATTTTGACAGCGCGGCGCGGCGTGCCTGTTCGTCCTCCGCCAGGATCATTTCGCGCACGGTGCGGATCCGGGTTTCCTCGAAGAACATGTGTTCGGTGCGGCAAAGCCCGATTCCCTCGGCGCCGAATTTGATGGCGGTCCGCGCATCCTCGGGCGTGTCAGCGTTGACGCGAACGCCAAGCTTGCGGACGGCATCGGCCCAGCCCATCAGCGTGCCGAATTCGCCCGACAATTGCGGCTCGATCATCGGCATCCGCCCTGCAAGGACCTGGCCCAGCGATCCATCGATGGTGATGACGTCGCCGGTCTTGAAGGTGCGCGAGCCGATGCTCATGGTGCCGCGGCCATAGTCGACGCGGATGGAGCCGCAGCCGGAGACGCAGGGCTTGCCCATGCCGCGCGCGACCACGGCGGCGTGCGAGGTCATGCCGCCGCGGGTGGTGAGGATGCCTTCAGCGGCGTGCATGCCGTGAATATCTTCCGGGCTGGTCTCGATCCGCACCAGAATGACCTTGCGGCCATCGGCCTGCAGCTTCGCCGCCTCATCGGAAGAAAATACGATCTCGCCCGATGCGGCGCCCGGCGAGGCCGGCAGGCCGGTGGCGATGACATCGCGCCTGGCGGCGGGATCGATGGTCGGATGCAGCAATTGATCGAGCGAGGCAGGGTCGATCCGCGTCACTGCGTCCTTTTTCGAGATCAGGCCTTCATTGGCGAGTTCGACCGCGATCCGAAGCGCGGCTTTTGCGGTTCGCTTGCCGTTGCGGGTCTGCAGCATCCACAGCTTGCCCTGCTCGACCGTGAACTCCATGTCCTGCATGTCGCGGTAATGCTTTTCGAGCAGCGTGTAGATTCGCGTCAGTTCCTTGAACGCCTGCGGCATCGCCGTTTCCATCGATGCCTTGTCGGAGCCGGATTCCTTGCGCGCGTATTCGGTGATGTCCTGCGGCGTGCGGATACCCGCCACCACGTCTTCGCCCTGCGCATTGATCAGGAATTCGCCGTACAACCGGCTTTCGCCGGTCGAGGGATTGCGCGTGAACGCGACGCCGGTGGCCGAGGTCTCGCCCATATTGCCGAACACCATCGCCTGCACGTTGACGGCGGTGCCCCAGGATTCCGGAATATCGTGCAGCCGGCGGTAGGTCACCGCGCGCGCGTTCATCCAGGACGAGAACACCGCCCCGATCGCGCCCCACAATTGGTCGTGGGGATTCTGCGGGAAATCCGCACCGGTTTCGCGCGCCACAGCTTCCTTGTAGCGGCCCACCAGTTCGACCCAGTCGTCGCCGGTGAGATCGGTATCGAGCGAATAGCCCTGGCTGTCCTTGAAGGTATCGAGGATGTCTTCGAAATGAGAATGTTCAAAGCCGAGCACGACATCGGAATACATCGTGATGAAGCGGCGGTAGCTGTCGTAGGCGAAGCGACGGTCGCCGGACAATTCGGCCAGAGCCTCGACCGTCCTGTCGTTGAGGCCGAGATTGAGCACGGTGTCCATCATGCCCGGCATCGAGGCGCGGCCGCCGGAACGCACCGAAACCAGCAGCGGATTTTTGGAGTCGCCGAAAGACTTGCCGGTCAGCTTGCCGACATAGTCCAGCGCCTTTTCGACCTGCGCCTTCAATGCCGCAGGATAGGTTTTGCCGTGGGCGTAGAAATAGGTGCAGACCGACGTCGGAATGGTGAAGCCCGGAGGCACCGGCAGTCCGAGATTGGCCATTTCAGCGAGATTGGCGCCCTTGCCGCCAAGCAGGTCGCGAAGACCCGCTTTGCCCTCGGCCGTGCCGTCCCCGAAGGTGAACACCCATTTGCCGGATTTCGCAGCGTCCGCGCGAACCTTGTTCGGGACTGCCTTGCCGGCAGACGACTTTTCCCGCAGGCTTGCGTGCCGGCTTGGCCGGGCTCTTCTTCAGTGCCTTGCGGGCACTGGCCGCCGGCGCGGGCTTGGCCCGACCCGACGCCGATGGCTTTGATTTCGCAGCGATTTTCTTGGATCTAGCGACGGCTTTGGCCATGACTGCAATTAATCCGCAAGAGATGAAAAGATGCGCGCCTTACACCACTTTGAGCGGCCCGGCGCAAGCCGCGAATCCCGTTTCAAGCCTACATATGAAGCCACTTCATCAGCCCGAGACCGATCAGGCCATTGAGAATCAGGAAGATCGCTACCACGAGATTGAGCAGCCGCGGCATGATCAGGATCAACAGTCCCGCGACCACGGACATGATCGGCGAAATATGGGCGACGGTAAGGGTCATCTAAGACGTCTCCGTTGTGCGATTTGGTGAGGCTTCGAATCGAAACGGGGGCCACTTTATCATTCCCTTCACCCCCGGCGCAGTTCCGCGATAGCAGACGTTTGTCGCTTCAACGAGTTCCCTTGCGCGCAAAAAATCCCGAAATTTGCCGCGCACGAGGCGGGCTTTTGCAGGGAACGATGCCGCGCGCGGTGAATTGGATCGGCTTGTAGGCCGGCTCACACCGGCACGCATCATCGCGAAGGAGCTGACCATGCGGAACCAAATACTGGCCATCACAGCGATCATGACCGCCATGAGCGCACCCATCGCAGCGCAGGCACAGAACGACACCGTCGGTATCGTGCGCGGAGGCAGCGTTGTGATCAACGAGGACATCGACGGTATCGCGATCGATCAGCGTCCGGCATTCCGCGAATACATCGTGCGCGAACGGGTGCCGAATTACACCGTTCCTGATCGCGTCGTTGTCGGCGGCGTGCTGCCGGAAACCGGGGTGACCTATTACGACGTGCCGCAGACGTTCGGCGTCACACCCTATCGGTACACCGTGGTGAACGGCCGGACCGTGCTGGTCGAACCGCGCACGCGCAGAATCGTCCAGGTGATCGAATAAAGCGCCTGGACGCATCGTCCGGATGCCGCAGCGGTCACCGGACGCCAGGGCCCCGCCCGGTCTCCCCCCACCGGGCGGGGTTCTCATTTGTGAGCTCGCCTTGCTCCGACCTCATCCCGGGGAGCACGCGTCTCGATGGATGAGGACGTTCGGCGTTCAGTCCCTTTTCCGCACCACGAGGCGGTGAATTGTCTTGCCCGAAGACGCGCTCACGACCTCCTCGTCGAGCAGCGGCGTTGCCGCGGATAATTCCGCCAGCACCAGCGAGGCATCGAAAGCGGCATAGAGACGCCGATGTTTGTCGCGCTGATCGGCGCCGCCTTCGGTGACGCGCCAGCTCAGATAGAAAATGCCGCCGGGCTTCACGACATCGAGCATGCGGGCGACCGACGGCGCAATCTGCGCGCGGTCGAGATGCATGATCACGGTTTCGCAAAGCACATTGTCGTAAGTGTTGGCCGCGATGCCGCGCAGCTCAGGCAACTCCGCATGCGCGAAGTCGAGATCAGGATATCGCGCGCGGGCCTCGGCCAGGAGGCCATCGGACGCGTCGAAGCCTTTGGCCGGAAAGCCATTCGCATTCAGCCACGCCACCTCGCGCCCGCTGCCGCAGCCGATATCCGCGGTCGCGCCGCCCTTGATGAAGAAGCGGCCAACGATATCGTGCAGATCGTGAGGGGCGGGCTGCTCATGCCAGTCCTTCGCGAACGCCGCCGCATCAGAATCGTAAGCGGCGAGCGTCGGGCCGTCCAAGGAGTCAGCCCTCGATCTTGGAGAAATCGGCCACCGCGCGGGTGGCGGCGCGGATTTCGTTCAGGAGTTTCAGGCGATTTTCGCGCACTTTTGCATCGTCGTCGTTGACCTTGACCTTGTCGAAGAAGGCATCGACCGCCGGACGCAGTTCGGCCATCGCGCTCATGGCGGTGGCAAAGTCTTCGTTCATCACGGCGACGCTGGCCTTCACCTTCACCAGGTCGATCACGTCCGCGAGCGCCTTCTCTTCCGGAAGGCTATAGAGCGCTGGGTTCGGCGCGCCGTCGAATGTTCGCTTATCTCGCTTCTCTTCGATGGCAAGGATGTTGCCCGCACGCTTGGTGCCGGCGAGCAGGTTCTTGCCGTCGTCGGTGTCGAGGAATTGGCCGAGTGCCTCGACGCGCCGGACGATAGAAAGCAGGCCCACTTCCTTGCTGCCAAGCAAAAGCACCGCATCCACGAGATCGTGTCGCGCCCCCTGGTCACGAAGCTGAACGGTAAGACGATCTTCGAAGAAAGCTTGAAAGGAGTCTCCAATTTCGGAAACCGCAACCTCCGAGATTTCCGGACGAAATCTCTTGATATGCAAATCCAGAAAATGACGGGGATACAAATCGAATTCACGCTCGATCGCAATTCGTATGATTCCCAGCGCGGCTCTCCGCAACGCATACGGATCCTTGCTTCCGGTCGGCTTCTCATCGATCGACCAGAATCCCACCAGCGTATCGATCTTGTCGGCAAGCGCGACCGCCACAGAAACCGGATCTGCCGGCACGCGATCCGCCGGCCCTTGCGGCTTGTAGTGCTCCTCGCTTGCCGCCGCGACGGAAGCATCCTCGCCCTGCGCCAGCGCATAGTATTTTCCCATCAGGCCTTGCAGCTCCGGAAATTCACCGACCACGTCCGTCAGCAAATCCGCCTTCGCCAGATGGGCGGCGCGCGCTGTCTTTTGGACGTCAGCACCGACCAGCGGCGCGATTTCGGCGGCCAGCCGTTTGATGCGCGCGATGCGCTCGCCCTGCGTGCCCAGCTTCTCGTGGAACACGATCGTATCGAATTTCGGCAGGCGATCTTCGAGTTTTGTCTTGAGGTCGGTCTCGTAGAAGAACTTCGCATCCGAGAGCCGGGCGCGGATCACGCGCTCGTTGCCGGCGACGATCGCCTTGCCGCCATCGGACGCTTCGATATTTGCGGTGAGGACGAATTTGTTGGCGAGCTTGCCGGTTTGGGGATCGCTCACCACAAAACATTTCTGGTTGTTGCGGATGGTGGCGCGGATCACCTCGCCCGGGATCGACAAAAATTCCTTGTCGAACGTGCCCATCAGCACCACCGGCCATTCGACCAACCCGGCGACCTCGTCGAGCAGCACCTGATCCTCGACCAGCTCAAATCCCTGCGCGAAGGCGAGCTGCCTGGCGTCGGTCAAAATGGCGTCCTTGCGGCGCTCGGGATCGAGCACCACCTTCGCATCCAGAAGCTTCGCCTCGTAATCCTCGAAGCGGCGCACGGAAATCGGCGCGGGCGCCATGAAGCGGTGGCCAAACGTGGTCTGGCCGGCGGTGAGACCGTCGACCGCGAATTTCACGACGTCGGGTTCCTCGGTCTCAAGCCCGAAGGTGGCGGTGATGGCATGCAGCGGCCGCACCCAGGAGAGCGCGCCGGACCTGGCCGAGCGTTCGCCCCAGCGCATCGATTTCGGCCATGGGAAGGTTCGGATGATCACCGGCAAGATGTCGGCGAGCACGTCGAGCGTGGCGCGGCCGGGCTTCTCGATCAGCGCGACGTAAAAATCGCCCTTCTTCGGATCGCGCTGGATTTTCGCTTCATCGAGCGAGGCAAGGCCGGCCGCCTTGAGAAAGCCCGCGATCGCGGCATCCGGCCCGCCGACGCGCGGTCCCTTGCGTTCTTCCTTCAGGTCGGATTGCCGCGCCGGAATGCCATGGACCGTCAGCGCCAGTCGCCGCGGCGTCGCGAAGGCCTTGGCGCCTTCATAGACGAGCCCCTCGGCGACAAGCTTGTCGGTGACCATGCGGCGCAGATCGTCCGCCGCCCTCGCCTGCATCCGCGCGGGAATTTCTTCGGAAAAAAGTTCGAGGAGCAGATCGGGCATCAGGCGGCCCCGCCCGCTTCGGTATGCACCCAGGCTTCGCCGCAGGCCTTGGCGAGTTCGCGCACGCGCATGATGTAGCTCTGCCGCTCGGTCACCGAGATCACGCCGCGGGCATCGAGCAGGTTGAAGACGTGACTGGCCTTGATGCACTGGTCGTAGGCCGGCAGCGCCATCAGATGCGCCTCGCGCTTGTCGTCCTTCCAGCCCGCATCGAGATATTTCTTGCAGGCCTGCTCGGCCATCTTGAACTGCTCGAACAGCATCTCGACGTCGGAATGTTCGAAATTGTGCCGCGAATATTCCTGCTCGGCTTGCAGGAACACATCGCCATAGCTGACCTTCTCGGCGCCGTCGCGGCCGTTGAAATTGAGATCGTAGACGCGGTCGACGCCCTGCACATACATCGCAAGGCGCTCGAGTCCGTAGGTGAGTTCGCCGGCGACCGGCGCGCATTCAACGCCCGCGACCTGCTGGAAATAGGTGAATTGCGACACTTCCATGCCGTCGCACCAGCATTCCCATCCGAGGCCCCACGCGCCGAGCGTCGGGCTTTCCCAGTCATCCTCGACAAAGCGGATGTCGTGCAGATGCGAATCGACGCCAATCGCGGCGAGCGATTTCAGGTAGAGTTCCTGAATGTCCGGCGGCGACGGCTTTAAGATCACCTGGAACTGGTAGTAATGCTGGAGCCGATTTGGATTTTCGCCGTAGCGGCCGTCCTTCGGCCGCCGCGAGGGCTGCACATAGGCCGCGTTCCAGCGCTTGGGACCGAGCGCCCGCAGCGTGGTGGCGGGGTGGAACGTGCCCGCGCCCACCTCCATGTCGTAGGGCTGCAGGATCACGCAGCCGTAGTCCGCCCAATAACGCTGCAGCGTCAGGATCAATCCCTGGAACGAGCGTTCCGGGCGCATATGGGCAGGCAGGACATCCATCGTCGGGTCAGGTCTTCGCGAGGGTTGAAGCGCGCGGGACCGTATCGGCGAGGGGCCGAGGAATCAAGGCGATGCGGATCAGCCCGGGCGGTAGGCGCCGGTGTTGGGGTCCCGCCGCAGCGTCGGAATTTCGTGCGTTCTGGCGGCTTCCGCGACCCGCGCGAGGCGGGCCTCCTCCAATTCCCTGTTGACCCTCACGGCTGTCCGGTAAGCCCAGCGGACCACGGCCAGCCCTCCCAGGGCGCCCGCGAATGCGACAAGCGGCGGCATCGGTCGATCCTCGTTCATTCGTCACGCCCCGATTCTCATTGTCGCGCAAGCCGGCCCGGCCCGCAATTGCATTGTCCCGGGACCAAATGGCGCGGCCCGATCCGCCCTCAAAACCCGAATTTAGCCCAAATTGCCCTGCTCTCCAGCGCCGAAATCAGCTCTTCCGGCAGGCCTGCGACACCCTCCAGCGAGGCCAGCGTTCCCGCGCCAGCCGAGCGGCGGCCGAGAAGGCCGGACAGCATTCCGGACGCGGGCGCGATCACCGGCGTCAGCACCTTGTCACCGTAGCGGGCGCGCAGCGTCGAACGGAGATCGCCGATCGCATCCGCAAGCCCAAGCGACACGGAGGTCTCCCCTGCCCAATACTCGCCGGTAAAGAGAACATCGTCAGCACCCTTCAGCCGTGTGCCGCGGCTTTGCTTCACCAGGGCGATGAAGATGTCATGGATCTCCCGCTGAAGCGCCTTCAACCGCGTCACGTCATCGGGGTTTTCCGGCAGGAATGGATCGAGCATCGCCTTGTGCGCGCCTGCCGTATACAGCCGCCGCTCGACGCCGACTTTCCTGATCAGTTCCTGAAATCCGAAGGAGCCGCCGACCACGCCGATCGAACCCAGGATCGAGGAGGGGTCGCAGAAGATCTCGTCCCCCGCGCACGCGATCATATAGCCGCCGGATGCCGCGACATCCTCGACGAACACCAGCACCGGCAGCTTCTTTTCCGCGGCGAGTTGCCGAATGCGCAAGTAAATCTGGCGCGACTGCACCGGCGAGCCGCCGGGTGAGTTGATCACCAGCGCCACGGCCTTCGCGTTCCGGATCGCAAAGGCACGCTCGAGCGTCCTGGCAACGCCCGCCAGAGACATACCAGGCCGCAGCGGCGTCACCGCGCCGATCAGGCCGGACAGGCGGACCACCGGGACCACGGCAATTCCCCGCCGCAGCCGCGACGGAATCCACTCCATCAATTTTTCTATCAGGGCCGGCAATCTTCGAGGATCATTGGAGTGTTCCGTCATGCCGTTACCTCAAATTAACCATTTCTTAATCACGCGACTGTCATTGGACTGACGAACGCATTTTGTATTTCGGCCGCATTTGGCTGCAAGGGTGCCGTGGGGAGCAAGATCATGAAAATCTATCTGCTGATGGCGCTGATCGGTACCCTTTTGATCGCGATTCACTTCACTTCCGCGCCAGAATCGCACTCCAAAACGCTTCCGCAATAGCCCTTCCTGCTTGCGTTCCAGGGGCGGTGTTCAAAGTATCGCCAGCGGCAATACCTCCGTCCCGGCCAGAATATCCCGCACCGTTTGATTGGGCGTTGCCAACTCATCATTGATGATCAGCGCAGGCAGAATGCGGGTCGGTGCCTTTCCACCCTTGACGGCACGGACCAGCACGCGAATAGCCGGCGACGTCCCATCGGCGTGAACGGGTAAAATCACCAGACTGCCAAAACCGCGATCGAGCGCCGCCAACACCTCGGCAATCCCGTCCGCGCGCCAGATCATGGTGAGGACGCCGCCGGATTTCAGAATTCGCCGGCCTGCATGTATCCAGTCATCGAGGGTCGTTGCCGTCGCCACATGGGCTGACGCCCGCGCCGCGTGCGGCGAGGCACGGTGCCGCGCGGCATCGTTGAACGGCGGATTCATCAGGACGACATCGACAGTGTCGGGCGAGAGGCCTGCGGCGGCAAAAGCGCCGGCGGCAGCGGTCACGTCGAGCACGATGAGATCGGCAGCGACGCCGTTTGAGGCGGCATTGCCGCGGGCAAGATCCGCCAGCCGCTCGTCGATTTCGACCAGCCCGAGTTTGATTCCGGCCACGCGCTTGGCGACCGCAAGACCAGCGGCGCCAACACCAGCGCCAAAATCAACCACGTGATCGCCCAACCGTGCCGGGGTCGCAGCCGCCAGCAGCATGGCGTCGTGACCGGCGCGGTGCCCCGATTTCGGCTGCCGCAAATGCAGTTTCCCGCCGAGAAACGCATCTTCGGTGCATTCGTTGCCTTTTTCAGTCATCGGCCCGCAGCTCGTTCGCGAGGCCGGCATCGCGGAGAATCTGGCGCGCCTCGCGGTTGTCGTCGTCATGGACCAGAATCCGGCGCGGCAGTACCCCAAGGGAGCCCTCGATAATGCTCATGTTCTGATCCAGCACCAGATGATGGATATTCGCGCCGTCGAGCAGCGCGCCGATGGCCGAAACCAGCACCATATCGTTGGTCCTGACCAATTCCCGCACGGTTGGCTCTCCTCTGTCGGCCGAGATAAACAGCTCTGCGGCGTGCGTTATGGGTTTCGTGCCCTTGCCGCATTACCCCGCACTTTCTATTGTTATAGCCGAGGATAGAGCCAATTGGCCAAATGTGGAGACCAGCGTGGCTGTAGTTGTACCCTTCGAAAGTCCCTCGGACGCTTCGATCGATAGGCTGGTCGGGCTCGTCGCCGCCGACATGGAACGGGTCAATGCGACGATCCTGTCGCGAACCGGCTCGGAAGTCACGATGATCCCGGAGGTCGCAAACCACCTGATTTCCTCGGGCGGCAAACGGCTGCGCCCGATGCTGACGCTGGCGATGGCCAATCTGACCGGCTATTCCGGCGACGGCCATATCAAGCTCGCGGCTTCCGTCGAATTCATGCACACCGCCACATTGCTGCATGATGACGTGGTCGACGAAAGCGAATTGCGGCGCGGCAAGCTGTCGGCACGCATGCTCTGGGGCAACGAGGCGAGCGTGCTGGTCGGCGACTTCCTGCTCGGCCAGGCCTTTCGCATGATGGTCGAGGTCGGCTCATTGCGCGCGCTCGACATTTTATCATCTGCCGCGGCGACGATCGCCGAGGGCGAAGTCATGCAGCTGGCGGCGGCAAAAAACACCGCCACCACGGAGGACGAATATCTCGCGGTGATCCGCGGCAAGACCGCCGAGTTGTTCGCGGCGGCCTGCGAGGTCGGCCCGGTGATCGCCAATCGTCCGAAGGCCGAGCAGACCGCGTGCCGGTCCGTCGGCATGAATCTCGGCATCGCATTTCAGCTGGTGGATGACGTTCTGGACTATGGCGGCAAGTCCGCCAAGCTCGGCAAGAATGTCGGTGACGATTTCCGCGAGGGCAAGATCACACTGCCGGTGGTGCTGGCGTTCCGCCGCGGCAACGATGTCGAGCGCGCGTTCTGGATCAATGCGCTGGAGCGCGGCGAGATCGGCGACGGCGACCTCGATCACGCCGTCGGACTGATGACCAAGCACCGCGCGCTCGAGGACACCATCAACCGCGCCCAGCATTACGGCGCGATGGCGGTCGACGCGCTGGCGCTGTTTCCCGCCTCGCCGATGAAGACCGCGCTCGAACAGGTGGTGGCGTTCTGCCTGGCGAGGACGCATTGATGCGCTCGCATTAACCTCTCCCCGCAGGAACGGGGCGAGCGAGAAGAGCAACGCTCAGCTCAGCACCCCCGCATGCACCCACCATTGCGGGTGATCGAGCTGAATTTTCTGCGCCGCGCGCTTCGCCTCGGCGGTGTTCTCGTAGATCGCATAACAGGTAGCGCCCGACCCCGACATCCGCGCCAGCCAGGCCCCATTGGTGGCGTTGAGCGCCGAGATCACCTTGCCGATGACAGGCTCGATGCGCGTTGCCGGAGCTTCGAGATCGTTGGTGCCGGCGGCAAGCGCCTCCACCCAATCTTCGACCGACGCTCCCTCTTCCGGCCAGGCGACGGCCTGGATCACGTCGGTGGCGCCCACCAGCAATTCGCCGTTGCGCAAGCCCAAAGCCTCGAACACGTCCCGGGTCGCCACGGGAACGCGGGGATTGACCAGCACGCAGGGCAATTTCGGCAAGGCCAGCGGCAGCAGCGTTTCACCGACGCCCGTCATGACGCAAGCGCGCGAGGCCAGACAAACCGGCACGTCGGCGCCGGTCAATTGCGCGACTTCGACCAGCCTTAAATCGTCGATGGAAAGACCGTTGGCCTGCGCGAGCAACCGCAGCGCCGCCGCGGCATCGGCTGAGCCGCCGCCGATTCCGGCAGCGACCGGCAGCATCTTGTCGAGCGTGAAACGGCCGACCTTCAAGCCCGGCACGCGCTCGCCGAGCAAACGCGCCGCCTTCAGCACGAGGTTGTCGGCGGGCTCGCCGCAGGCCTGCGCCAATGGGCCGGTGGTGGTGAGCTGCAGTTCCGGTCCGGCCGCCAGGCTCAGACGGTCGGCGCAATCGGCAAACGCGACCACGCTTTCGAGGTCGTGATAGCCGTCCACCCGCCGCCCAACCACCCGAAGGGTCAGGTTGACCTTGGCACGCCCATCGTCAACCAGCGCATTCGCGGGGGATTTGACATCCGCTTCAGTAGCTCCACCGGTCGTCATCGCGAATGCAAAATCCAAATAAGCCGCGCTGGAATTATATTCTTAAACGTCTCTCGGTTCAAAAACCGCAAGCGGGCCGACCACGGCGTCGAAACGATTCGTGAGCAGCCCAGCCATCAGCCGTTCGTCAACCGCCCTTGCCGTCTTCTTTCTTCTTGTCCGCGGAGGCAGCAGGCGACGAAGGGGACGTGTCCTCGGGAAGTCCGTTTTCGATCTTGGCCTCGATCTTGGGCAGATCCTCCGGCTCGGGCTTCAGGTCGCGGGCGTGCGCCCACTGGAACTTGGCTTCCAGCGTGCGGCCGACGCGCCAATAGGCGTCGCCGAGATGGTCGTTGATCGTCGGGTCCTCGGGCTTGAGATCGATCGCACGCTCGAGATTCTTCACCGCGTCCTCGAAATTGCCGATGCGGTAATAGGCCCAGCCGAGAGAATCCACGATGTAGCCGTCGTCCGGGCGCTGGTCGACTGCGCGCTTGATCATTTTCATCCCCTCGTCGAGGTTGATGCCCTGATCAATCCACGAATAGCCGAGATAATTCAGCACGTGAGGCTGCTCGGGCTGCAGCTCGAGCGACTTGCGCATGTCTGCCTCGGCCTTGCTCCACTGCTTGGAACGCTCCTCGCAGATGCCGCGATAATAATAGTAAACCCAGGTGGTCTTGTCGCTGCTCGCCGGCAAGACGTCGATGCCCTGCGAGTAGGTCTGGGCGCAGTCGGCGAACTTCTTGCGGCCGCGCTCGACATTGCCGAGCGCCATGACGGCCTCGAGATCCCTGGGATCTTCGGTCGTGACGGCTTTCAAAATCTTGATCGCCTCGTCGCTGCGGTCGGCGGCGTCGAGATTGATGGCGAGCTGGATCTGCGCATTGCGCCGCAGCGGCGAGTTGGCCGGCATGCGCTCATAGACCTTGATCGCCATCGACGGCTTCTTCACCGATTCGTAGAGATCGGCCAGCGACAACAGCGCCAGCGGATGATTGGGCGAAAGATACAGCGCGAGCTGCAGATAGACCAGCGCGAGGTCCTCGCCGCCGCGGCGCGTCAGCGTTGCGCCGATTCCGTACAGCGCCTCGGCGGCGCCGGCCTGCGCCGAATCGACGAGCGGCGGCAGCTTCTTGCCGGCCCTGGTCTCGCGCAGGCCTTCCAGCACCAGCGGATGCCGCGGCAGCTTCTTGTCGAAGGTTTCATAGACCGCGGCGGCGGACGCTGGGTCCTTGTTGCGGGACAGCCAGCGCGCATAGTCGTCGGCCACGCGCAGCATCGAATCCTCGAGCTTGTAGGCCCGCTCGAGCCGCACGCCGGCGTCCTTTTCCTTGCCGGCAAGTTCAAGGATCATCGCCGAATGCAGGTCCTTGAAGATCGGGTACCACTCGGGACCGGTCAGCTTGTCGATGTTGGCGACGGCCGCCTTGGTATCGCCGGCGCCGTAACTGGCCCAGCCCGACAGCAGCGTGGCGACCAGATCCGTGATCGGCCCGCGTATGGACTGATTGATATTGGCCTGCGCGGCTGCGTATTTCTTCTGCTTCAGATCGCGCACACCGATCACGAGCCGGGCAACGCGATTGGATTTATCCGTTGCGAGGATGCGATCGGCGAGCTTTACGGCCTCGTCGATGTCGCCGT
The DNA here is from genome assembly GCA_963742085.1 of uncultured Alphaproteobacteria bacterium. Classification (GTDB taxonomy): domain Bacteria; phylum Pseudomonadota; class Alphaproteobacteria; order Rhizobiales; family Xanthobacteraceae; genus Bradyrhizobium. The sequence continues at coordinate 102,867 of CAVUKM010000021.1, forward strand.
CCGCGAGCGAGGAAATGAACGCGCGGTCCAGCAATTCATTGTTCTTCGGATCGATGCGAAGCGCCGAGCGATAGAAGGTGGCCGCCGAACTGGCGTCGCGCTCGACGCTGGCGTGACGGGCGGCCAGGTAGCTGCCCGACATCGTCAGCGCTTTCAGATCGTGGCTGGACGGAAATTGAGCGGAGTTGTCGGCGGGATGCTCGGGCGTCTGCGCCGAAACCGAGCCGGGCAGCGCCAGCGCAGCAAGGGCAATAGCGGCAATCGTCGAGCGATTGAATCGAATGGAAAGCATCACGGTTCGCCTTCAGCTCCAGGATTTACGGCAGGATCTTGTGATCAATCTCGAATGCAAACCCAGCAGGCGGCATCAAGCCATGCGACAATGCCGCTTTTAGCGATTAACCGCAAGGATATGGGTGGCAAATCGATTGGCGGGAACGGCCCGGTCGCCGCCAATCCCGCCTCAAAACGCTTCCAGTATGGCCGTATCGTGGCCGACCGGCAGAACGGGGTTCACGCAATCGTGGTCACATCGCCTCATAATTGGGCCCGCCGCCACCCTCCGGTGGAACCCAGGTGATGTTGCCGTTCGGATCCTTGATGTCGCAGGTTTTGCAGTGGACGCAATTCTGGGCGTTGATCACGAAGCGGGGACCTGGCCCCTCCTCCACCCATTCGTAGACGCCGGCCGGGCAATAGCGGTTGGACGGCCCGGCATAGACATCGTGTTCGGAGGTCTTCTGCAGGTTGGGGTCGGCGACCTTCAGGTGAACCGGCTGGTCTTCTTCATGATTGGTGTTGGAGAGGAACACCGATGACAGGCGGTCGAAGGTCAGCTTGCCGTCCGGCTTCGGCGGCGCGATCGGCACATGGGCCTTCGCCGGATCGAGCGTCTTGCGGTCGGGCTTGGCGTGCGACTGCGTTCCCAACAGCGAGAAGCCCAGCGTGTTGCACCACATATCGATACCGCCGAGCGCAACGCCGAGGATGGTGCCGAATTTCGACCACAGCGGCTTGACGTTGCGGACGCGGTACAGGTCCTTGCCGACCGCCGAGCCGCGCCAGGCATTCTCGTAGTCGACCAGCTCGTCGTTGGCGCGGCCGGCACGGAGCGCGGCATCGAGGTGTTCGGCAGCGAGCATGCCGCTGCCTATGGCGTTATGAACGCCCTTGATGCGCGGCACGTTGACAAAACCCGCCGCGCAACCGATCAGCGCCCCGCCTGCGAAGCTCAGGCGGGGTACGGACTGATAACCGCCCTCGGTGATGGCGCGCGCGCCATAGGCAAGCCGTTTGCCGCCTTCAAGCAGCGTACGAATCGAGGGATGCGTCTTGGCGCGCTGAAATTCATCGAACGGCGAGAGGTAGGGATCGTCGTAATTCAGATGCACGACGAAGCCGATCGCCACCAGATTATCGTCGTAATGGTAGAGGAACGAGCCGCCCCCGGTTGAATTGTTCAACGGCCAGCCGAACGCATGCTGGATCAGACCCTTCCTGTGCTTTGCGGGGTCGATCTCCCAGACCTCCTTCAGCCCGATGCCGAATTTCGACGGTTCGCAGCCCGCATCGAGGGAGAATTTCGCGATCAGCTGCTTGGTCAGGCTGCCGCGGGCGCCTTCGGCGAACAGCGTGTATTTGCCGAGCAGTTCCATGCCGCGCGTGTAGGACGATTTGTGCGAACCGTCCTTGGCAATTCCCATGTCGCCGGTCGCAATCCCGCGCACCGCGCCCTTGTCGTCATAGAGCACTTCCGCCGCGGCAAAGCCCGGGTAGATTTCGACCCCGAGCGCCTCGGCCTTGCGCGCGAGCCAGCGACAGACATTGCCGAGCGAGCCGACATAGCAGTGATGGTTGTTCATCAGCGGCGGCATCATGATGTTCGGCAGCCGGATCGCGGCGCCCGCCGTATTCCAGTAGAAACGGTCCTCGCTGACCTGCGTCTTCAGCGGACAATCGGCATCATCGCGCCAGTCCGGAATCAGTTGATCGAGCGCGACCGGATCGATCACCGCGCCCGACAGGATGTGAGCGCCGACCTCGGACCCCTTCTCGACGACCACCACCGTAAGATCGGCATTAAGCTGCTTCAGCCGGATCGCCGCGGTGAGGCCCGATGGCCCCGCGCCGACAATCACGACGTCGAATTCCATGGATTCGCGCGGCGGCAATTCTTCGGTGCTCATGATCTGGTCTCAGCCCGGTTGGAAAAGCTTCTATAGGGATAGTTCACAGGGCGTTTGTTTCCGATTTTTGCCGGAAGAACAACCATGGAAATGCCGCTTGGGCGGTTTCGTTGCAGCGCAATCCGGCCTAGATTGGAACAATGCCCGTGACATCGTTCCATGATGCCTGATCCCGCGCCCACCGTTCAGCAATTGCTGGCCTTCTATGTGGAGGCCGGGGTCGACTGCGCGCTCACCGAGGAACCGGTCAACCGGCTATCCGATCCCGACATCCCACCGGCACCCGGTGAAACCACCCCGGCGAGGTTGGTCAAGGCGACACCCGCCCCCACGACACCCGCCCCCACGGCCGGCATGCGCGCGGAGGCGGCGCCGGCACCGGATGCCGCCATCGCGTCGGCGCGTGAAGCGGCGCGAACCGCGCCTTCGCTTGAGGTGCTGCGCGACCTGCTCGAGAAATTCGACGGCTGTGCGCTCAAATCCACCGCCACCCGCCTGGTGTTCGCCGACGGCAACCCGCGCGCGCGCGTCATGTTCGTCGGCGAGGCGCCCGGACGCGAGGAAGACCTCGAGGGGCTGCCTTTCGTCGGGCGTTCGGGCAAGCTGCTGGACCGGATGATCGCCGCAATCGGGCTCGATCGCAGCAAGGTCTACATCGCCAATGTCATTCCATGGCGGCCGCCGGGCAACCGCACGCCGACGCCGCAGGAAACCCAGATCTGCCTGCCCTTCATCCAGCGGCAGATCGAACTGGTCGATCCGGACGTGCTGGTGACGCTCGGCAATCCCTCGACGCAAACCTTGCTGTCGACGCGCGAAGGCATCATGAGAACCCGCGGACGCTGGTTCGACTACGACACCGGCACGCGCGTGATCCGCGCGATCGCAACCTTCCATCCGGCGTATCTGCTGCGCTCGCCGTCCTACAAGCGCATGGCGTGGCAGGATTTGCGCGCGATCGCGAAAGCACTGGAGCAAGGCGCTTCTCGATCATCCTGAGGAGCGCGCTCTGGCGTTTGCTCACCGCCAGGGGCCGGCTTACGGCGGCTTCGGCCGCACGATGGCCCAGCCTATTCGCAACAGCGGCTGCCGCCCGTCGACGAACCATTCGAATGCCCGTGGCACTTCGGGCACGAGACCCGGAAATCGCTGTGCGATATCGGCCGGCAGCGTGCCGGCCGTGTCCGATGCGCGCCAAACCACGACGCCGCCGGTTTCGTTGAACTTCGTCCAGTTCATCCACGGCGTGCGTTCCGGCGTCGCGGCGAGAAACAGATGGGGGCGATCGGCGCTCAGCGTGATCAGCGTCGCAAGCTGGGTATCGCCGCTCACCGCACGGAGCCGCGTGTTGGTCCGCCGCTCAAAGCTTTCGTCGAAAAAATGCGCGATCGCGGTCGCGGGCAGCGACGTCGCCACCTCGCCGCTTCCGGTCCAGGGCAGAAAGAGCGTCGTCGCGGTGACGGCAAGCGCCGGCGCGACGATCGCCGCCGCCCAAACCGAGCGCAGCACCCGCTGGCGGCGCAAGTGAATCAGATCGCCGGCCGCCACAATCGTTGCCAGTCCCGACATCAGCAGCGCGATGCCGGCTCCGCCAACGACACGATCGAGATCGAACAGGGCGGAAATCAGGCTTCCCGCAAGCGCGGGGCCGATGGCGAAGTAATAGACAAAATCACGCGCAACTGGCTCGACCGGCGGTCGAAAAATGATCGGCGCCTCTTCCGGGTGGCGGCCGAACCAGCCGGAGTTGAGCGCCGCCAGGATCGCAATGCCGGATAAGGCAAACAGCAGGCCGCCGAGCAGTCGCGCCCAGTGCACCGCCCGCCCGCTCAAATCCGCTATCGCCGGCCAGTGCGGCAAACCAAGCGCATCGGCGCGAATCAGCCAGACGAAATACGGCAGCACCAGGACGACAATCACCAGCAGCGCGAACAGCGGATCGAACGACGTCAGGATGCGTCGTCCGCGCGAGGTCGCGAGCGCAAATCCGGCGACCAACAGCAACAGGCCGATCGCGGCGGAGGTCGTCAGCAGCAAAAGTCCGGCTTCGATCGACCAGGCAAACCACGCATTGCGCCTGTTTTGTCCGATGAGTTGCCAGGAATGCAGCAATAGCAGCGCCCAGAGCGGGCGCGCCAGCACCAGCGGCCCGAACTCGACGCCGGGCGAACTGAACGCCAGGACCGTCATGGTCAGGAGAACCGCGAGCACCGCCTGTTGCCCGCCGACAACGGCGCGCGCCAGGAGGTACAATGTCCAGAACGTCGCCACCGAACAAAGCTGCGCCAGCAGATAGACGCCGAACATGTGGTTGCCCGCGGCGCGGAACGCGATATCGGCAAGCCAGAACGCCAGCGGCGGCCCGTAGCCGGTTCCTACCAGGTATTCCCGGCCATAAGCGAGCACGGTGGCGAGGTCGCCGGGAGGGCTGCGATACAACAGCATCGGAACCAACAGCCACAACGCCGCCTGGGACAACACCACAAGCCAGACTACCAGCCGCGGCCGGGCGCGGATCAGTTCGATAATCAGGGATGTGAAACGCATGAAACGTCCGAAAAACCTTGAGCCGGCCCCGCGCGTCGGCCTGTTCGATCCCGGACTTGTGATAAAGCCCGTGAGCCGCCGAGGCAACTGCGTCAGGCGGAGGCAGAAATCTCGGCCGCTGCCGGTCCTTCCGGCGCGAACAGATCCGGTTCGCGCTTGACGGTCGATGGCTGGTGTTTTTCCCGCGCGGCGACGACGGGCGCAAACAGGCGGCGATGATGCGCGGTGGGTCCGAGCCGGTCGAGCGCCTCCAGATGCTCGGGCACGCCGTAGCCCTTGTGGGATTCGAAACCGTAACCCGGACAATCCTGCGCCAGTGCGCACATCAGGCGGTCGCGGGTCACCTTGGCGATGATCGACGCCGCCGCGATCGAGACAACCAGCCCGTCGCCGCCGATCACGGCCTCGCATTCGCAGGGTGTATTGAGCCGGTCGCGGCCGTCGACGAACACATGCTTCGGCATTTCCGGCAGCGCGTGGATCGCGCGCGTAAGCGCCCACAGCGACGCGCGCAGGATATTGTCGCGATCGATCCTTGCCGGCGAGGCGAAGGCGACTGCAAACGACGCGGTCGCGCAAATCTCCTCGAACAGCTCCTCGCGGCGTTCCGCGGTCAACCGCTTGGAATCGTCGATGCCCTTGGGAATCCGCTTGGGATCGAGCACGACGGCGGCGGCCACCACCGGACCTGCCAGCGGGCCACGCCCGGCCTCGTCGCAACCGGCCACCGGCCAGATGCCGCGCTTGATCAGGGCGCGTTCGCGGCGAAAGCTCGGCGGCTTGACCGCGATCACACCATTGGCCGGCTTGGCCGGTCCATCCTTCGACTTGTCTGATCTAACCCAAATCATGGCCGGGATCGTGCGCAAGCAAAGCCCGCGACGCAACCGGGAACCGCCGCGCAATTCCCGCTATTCAATCCCGGTGCCTAGTCCGGCAGATGAACCCTTCGGTCCTCGGCCACTGCAATTCCGGGTGCAACCACGACCTCCCAGGGATGATTGTCCGGATCGGCAAAATATCCGGAATAACCGCCGTAATCCGTCGCACGCGCGAACCTGAGCAGCGAGGCACCCTTCGAGACGGCGAAATCCAGAACCCTGTCGACTTCCCCCGCGGTGCGGCAATTCCATGCCAATGTCATCCCGCGAAACGCTTGCGGGCGTGGCTGCTCAGGCAAGGTGACGTCCTGCGCAAGCTGATCCCACGGAAAAAGTCCAATCGCGGTGCCGCCGGTGTCGAAGAATGCGACCATCTCGCCGGTCGCCTTAAACTTCCTCGTAAAGCCCAGCGCTTCGTAGAACGCGATACTGGCGCGCATGTTGCTGACCCCGAGCGTAACCATCGTCAGTCGCGCGACCGGTTCAAGCGGTCTATCGCTCATCGGATATCTCCCCTCCTAAAACAAGCTCAGCTGCTGCCCGCTGCGTTTCGGCCGGGCGAAATGATCGGTCGTCAGTTTCGAGCGCCGCTTGTTCAAGCCGAGCTTCTCGCAGGCGATCTCGAACCTTCGTCCGATCATCCAGGCCATCGGCCCGGTGCCTTTCATGCGCGTGCCCCATTGCGAATCGTAGTCGCGGCCGCCGCGCATGTCGCGGATCAGGGTGAAGATGTGGCGATAGCGGTCGGGATAGTTCGCCATCAGCCATTCGCGAAACAGGTCGCGCACTTCCAGCGGCAGCCGCAGCAGTACGTAGCTTGCCTCTTTGGCCCCGGCATGGGCGGCCGCATCGAGAATGCGCTCGATTTCCATATCGTTGAGCGCGGGGATCACCGGCGCGACCATCACCGTGGTCGGAATTCCCGCGTCCGACAATTGACGCAGCGCCTCGAGCCGCCGCGCCGGCGTCGAGGCCCGCGGCTCCATGGTGCGGGCAAGTCCCGCATCGAGTGTCGTGACCGACAGCGCCACTTTGGCGAGATTGCGTTTCGCCATCCGCACAAGAATATCGATATCGCGGGCCACCAGCGCCGATTTGGTCACGATGCCGACCGGATGGCCGGCGCGGTCCAGCACTTCGAGAATGCCGCGCATGATTTTCCGCTCGCGCTCGACCGGCTGATACGGATCGGTGTTGGTGCCGATCGCGATCATGCGCGGCTCGTAGTCCTGCGCCGCCAGTTCCTTTTCCAGGAGCTGCGGCGCGTCGGGCTTGGCGAACAGTTTTGATTCGAAGTCGAGCCCCGGCGACAGGCCGAGATAGGCATGGGTCGGGCGCGCGAAACAATAGACGCAGCCATGCTCGCACCCCCGGTAGGGGTTGATCGACCGATCGAAGCCGATATCGGGAGAATCGTTGCGGGTGATGACCTTGCGCGCGGTATCGAGCGCGACCGTGGTCTTGAAGGGCGGCAATTCATCGAGGCTCTGCCAGCCATCGTCGAACGCAACCCGCGCCTCGGCCTCGAAGCGGCCGCTGGCGTTGGACTGTGCGCCGCGGCCGCGCCGCCGTTCGCGCTCGATCGCGACCGCAAGTTCCGGAAAGGGAGAAAGCGCACCCGCCAGCTCGGAGGGCGCCGTGACCGGCGGGTGCTTGAGGGCATTTGAGGATGCTCGGCTCATGATCCGAACATAGCACGGCGTGAGAACAAATCAAGAACAAAAATCCTTACGTGGACAGCCGCCGGATTCCGCGCCCGCAGCTAGCTGGCTGCTTCCATGACAATTTCATGAATGATCTGGCGCAATGAAACTGTCGCCAATGCAGGGCATATGCGTGTCTTACCCTCGCTGGTTGGCAAGTCATGAAATCCCAAATTATCGAGCAACTCGGACAGACTGACATTTTGCTGCCATCGCTGATCGCGGAAGGTCTCGCCGCCAACGACCGCATCAAGGTTCGGATGAGCGCGCTGCAAGCCGCCGCCCATCATGCACGGCAACCCGATCACCCCGCCACCGACTTGCAGGTCGAATGCCACGCCGCCGGACTGGCGCCGGGCGCGCTCGCAACCCTGATCGGCGGCGCCCATCTTGCCGGTAACGGTCGAATGGCAGCGCCCAATCTCGCCAGGCTGATGAAGGAAATCAACGACGACGCTGCGACAATGGTCCGCACAGTGAGTGCCGGCAAATCGGCCGAGGGCGAAGCCATGGCCGCGCGGCTCGCCGCGATCCGCACCGCCGGCCTGCTGGAGGCCGCCAATGAAATCGAAATCGCGCGTGTCGCGAGCTTGACCGGCGTGACGCAGGAGGGCGCCGACAGCCTGCACCGGCTGGTGATGGACCTGCACAAGGCGCTCAACCGGCTGGCCGCCGGGTGCTCCGAGGAGATCGTAAGCGGCGCCCGCGTCTTCGGACTGCACGCCGAAGACCGGGCACCGGTGGAAAGTTTCATGAAGGGGCTCAACGAGACCCGCGCCCTGAAATTCAACCACCCCGGCCTCGATACCATGGCGACCCGCTCGAATGGCAGGCTCTTGATTCAAAACGATATCGGGACCACGGACGCGCATGTAGTGGTGATCGCGGTCCGGAAAAATTCCGTCACCGTGACCTATACCGACGTGCATCGGGCGCGCGCCAAATTCTTCATCGCCCTGTTCGACAAGTTTCAGACGAAATGGAGCGGGCTCGATCGTCACACGGCGGCGGGTCTCGGCGAAGACAACGCCTTCTTCCTCGTTACCGGAGAATTCCAGGCCGACAGCGCCGCCGATCGCAATACCTTCCTCGCCGCACTCGGTGCGGCGCTGGTTTTTCTGATCGATTGGAACAAGGCGCGCAAGCTGCTGCGTAGTTGGGTCGCCAAGGAGGATGCAGCGCGCATTCTCGACTGGGCCGCCCGGCAGCGCCTGGGCCACCGCGCCTTCCTTGAGCTCGGCGGCAATGAATTGATCGGCGCCGCGGTGCGCAACGCAGCGCCGACCCGGATCGGATTCGGCGAGCGGCTGGATCAGGCGCTGGGGCGCAACGCCGCAATCGACTTCCTGAAGACCGCGATGCGCGTTTCAACCGAAGCGCTGAGCGCCGGGCGTTCAGTCCGGCTGGTCCGCGACCAGATCGAGGCCGACCTCGTCAGGCGCCTGGAACGCGTCGACAGCGCACTGCTCGCGATCGTGCTGCGCCAGGTCGGATTGGCGCACGATATCGCGGCCGCCATCGCCTACCATATTGCAGCGATACGGTCCGGCCGTCCGAGCGACGGCAAGCGCCTCGCGGCAAGGGCCGGCCTGATTGAGCGCAAGGCCGATCGCATTGCTTTCGAAGCACGCAAGGAAGCAGGCCGTCTCAATGCCCGGCCGATCATCGAACAGTTAGTGGACCGCATCGAGGAGGCCGTCGACGAATTGGAGCAGGCCGCCTTTATCGCCTCGCTGGCGCCGCCCGGGATCGACCCCGCTCTGCTTGCGACGCTTGCCGAATTGTGCGCGGTCGCCACGACCGCCATTGAAGCCGCCGCTTCAGGGCTTGCCTCCGCAATAGAAGTTCCGGAGGGACGCCGCGCCGATTCCGAGGACGCGCTCAACGCCGTCATCCTCCTCATCGATGCCGAGCACGCCGCGGACGCGCGGGAGCGCGATGTCACCGCACGGGTATTCGCCGGCGGCTTCGATGTGGCGACGTCGCTTTCCGTGATCGAGCTTGCCCGCGCCATCGAGCGCGCCACCGACCGACTGGCCGGCTTCGGACATCTGCTGCGCCGGCACATCATGACCGATCTATCGACGTAGCGCACGACCCGGAAAAGTGAGAACCGGCTTTCGGAAAAGGTCGTGCCAAGCAAAGTGAATCGTGATCCGGCCCAATCCGGTCCTGATCCAAAAGGGAAGTGAGCGATGCAAATTGTTTGTATAGGCGGCGCATCGACCGAACCACATTCGGCCGATACCATTGGCGCCAAAGCTGCCAACCTCGCGCGCATGGCGGCGCTTGGCTTACCGGTGCCGCCAGCCTTCGTGCTCCCGGTCGAGCTCTGCGCTGACATCATCAGCAAGGATGCGCATGCCGAACGCGACCTGCATCAAGGGCTGAAGGAAGGTATCGAGTTCCTGGAGCGCGCCACCGGAAAGCGGTTCGGCGACCATCGGCAGCCGCTATTGGTATCGGTGCGGTCAGGAGCGGCGCGATCGATGCCGGGCATGCTTGACACGGTACTCAACGTCGGGTGCACATCGACCGCCGTGCAGGGTCTGATCCGCAGCAGCGGGCGGCCGCGACTCGCGTGGGATTGCCGGCGCCGCTTTCTCGAAAGCTACGCCGAGACCGTGCTGGGGCTCGACCCCGCCTTGTTCTCCACCCGCCTTGCCGAGTTGATTTTGGCCGAAGGCGTCGCGAGCGACCGCGAGTTTGACAGCGAGGCACTCGAACGTCTCGCCGCGGAGGAACGGGTCTTGATCGAAGAGCGCTGTGACGACGGCTGGTTTGAGGACGCGACCGCACAGCTCGAAAACGCGGCAAGAGCGGTCTATCACTCCTGGAGGAGCGAGCGGGCGCAATCCTACCGGCATCTCCAGAAACTCGATCATCTCCAGGGCACCGCGGTGACGGTCCAGGCCATGGTGTTCGGCAATGGCGGGCTTTCATCCGGAGCCGGGGTAGCGTTTTCGCGGGATCCCTCAACCGGGTTGCCAGAACCGATGATCGACCTCGTGCTCGACGCGCAGGGCGAAGATGTCGTCTCGGGCCGCCGGACGCCCGACACGGAAGATACCATCGCCCACACGCTGCCGGAGCTTGCGACCGAACTCGGCGACATTCTCAAGCGGCTCGAACAAGAATTCGGCGACGTTCAGGATGTAGAATTCACCGTCGAAGACAGAAAATTGTGGGTCTTGCAGACCCGCTCCGCGAAGCGGACGCCGCGGGCCGCGCTGCGTATCGCCATCGACCTCGTGCACGAACAACTGATTACACGTCAGGAAGCGCTGGACCGAATTGCGGGAATCGATCTTGCCGCCCTGGTTCAGGTATCCCTGGTTTCTGCCGACACGCCCCTGCTGACAGGAATCGGCGCTTCAGGCGGCATCGCGGCCGGCCGCGCCGCGTTTTCATCCGATAGCGCCCGGCGGCTTTCCGCCGCAGGCGACCCCGTGATCCTGATGCGGCCAGATACCAGCACGGCTGACGTCGAAGGCTTTGCGCTGGCCGCGGGTATCGTGACGAGCGTAGGCGCGCGCACCGCTCATGCGGCGCTGGTCGCGCGCCAGATGGGAAAGCCCTGCATCGTTGGCTGCGGCGGCCTGGTGATCGACGTCGCCGCCGACCGGGCGCAATTGGCGGGCACAACGATCTTCGGAAGCGATTGGATCACGATCGACGGCGACAGCGGCAATATCTATCTCGGACAGCGCGATACGACGGTCACGCGGCCGGAGGCGGAGCTTGCAGAGATTGCTGCCTGGCGAACTCCGGCCTGCGACAGCGACCGCGGACAGCGCAAGCCGGAACCATCCCCAGGTCAACGGATTAGGCAAGGATCGGCCGGCGGATAGCCGTGACATCCCCCCTCGTTCGCCCTTCCTCCATAGCCCCGCCGCCGCGACGCGCCCGCCGGGACCGCAGTGCCGCAAAAAGCTGCACCCGGCGGGCTGATTTGCATGTGACAAGGTGATAACAGTTCAGCGTTTTTTTACGGCGTGAGACAACGAAGCCTCATTATGTTGAGTGTCATTATCCCGACCGAAGGCGCCGAACAGCCGGCCGTCGCGACCCTTGCGGCGCTGGTGCCGGGCGCTGCCGCGGGCGTGGTGCGCGAGGTGCTGCTGATCGACCGGGCCGGAACCGGCGTGATCGAGCGCGTCGCCGACGTCGCAGGGTGCCGATTCCTTGCGTTTGATGGATCGCACGCGGCGGCACTGGCGGCCGGCGCGCGCCTCGCCCGCTCGCCATGGCTGATGTTCCTGCACGCCGGAGCGGTACTCGACACCGGCTGGATCGATGAGACCACCCAGTTCATCCAGCGCGTCTCCGATAGCGAGCGACCCCGCGCCGGCATCTTCCGCTATGCCCGCTCGCCCTACGCCGAAACAGGAGTAGGCGATGGCCTGAAATTCATCGCACGGATGATCGCGGGACCCTGGGCCGACCAGGGACTGCTGATCGCGCGCGACCATTATGAGCGGCTCGGCGGCCACGCGCCGAATGCCCGCCGCTCCGAGGCAAGGCTGCTCCGGCAGCTCGGCCGCTCCTCACGCACCTTGCTGCGCAGCCGGATCATCGTGGCCTGATCCAATACTTGCCAAAGTCAAATAATTATTTGACAATGGCACGTATCGAGGTGCGCCATGTCTCAGCCGGGTGACGATGACCGGATATCGGCGGTCCGCGCGTTCAACCGCTTCTATACGAGCAAGCTCGGCGTTCTCGGCCAGCAGCTTCTGAAAAGCCCGTTCTCGCTGAGCGAGGCGCGGGTGTTGTACGAACTTGCGACCTGCGAAAGCCCTTCCGCCAAGGGAATCGGAATCGAGCTCGGTCTTGACCCGGGCTATCTCAGCCGGATCGTCCAGAAATTCGACGAGGACGGGCTGATCACCCGAAAGCCCTTGCCGGCGGATCGGCGGCAATATCAGCTCAGCCTGACCGCGAAGGGCCGTCAGGCATTCGCAAAACTCGATCGCAGCTCGCACCAAGAAGTCGCCGGCATGCTCGCCGCGCTGTCCGACGACGACCGCAGCCGCCTTGTCGGCGCGATGGCCGCGATCAAGCGGCTGCTGGCGCCATCCGGCGCCTCGCAAGCGGCCGTCACCTTGCGCGAACCACGCCCCGGCGACATGGGGTGGGTGGTGCAGAGCCATGGCGCGCTCTATGCCAGCGAATACGGCTTTAACTCCTCGTTCGAAGCCCTGGTCGCGGAGATCGCCGCAAAATTCCTTGCCTCCTTCGATGCCTCGCGGGAACGCTGCTGGATCGCCGAACTCGATGGCGCCCAGGTCGGTTCGGTCTTTCTCGTCAGGCACAGCGACGAGGTCGCCAAACTTCGATTGCTGCTGGTTGGTCCGGCCGGACGCGGACAGGGGCTGGGGCGGCGACTGGTCGCCGAATCCATCGCGTTTGCGCGGGCCTGCGGCTATCGCAAGATCACGCTATGGACCCAAAGCATCCTGGTCGCCGCCCGCAAGATCTATTCAGAAGCAGGCTTCGTGCTGGTCGCCACCGAGCCGCATCGCAGTTTCGGCCAGGACCTGATCGGCGAAACCTGGGAGATGACGCTTTAGCGCTATTCTCCGCGCGATGACGAGGCGAGTTACCGCTTCAGATTCGAATTTCAAACAGCCTGTTCGCCGTCATCGCGAGCCAACGGGTCGCGCGAATGCGCGCCCGATGACAGGCTCTGCGAAGCAATCCATTTCGCCGCACAAGGAAAGAATGGATTGCTTCGTCGCGTTCGCTCCTCGCAATGACGAAACGCCGCTCGAGAGGAGAGCGGGACAGCGCGGAATCTGTCGCTGATTTGGGGGCAAGATCAACGACGCCGGTTGCGGCAGATTGGCACGACGGGCAAATCAGCTGGCCAGATCGTGAGCCGGGTGAGGCAGAACTCAAGGGCGGGTTAGGCGCAGCCGTAACCTTCCATCTCGGCGAACATAACGGCGGATTGCGCTCACGCTAATCCGCCCTACAGAGCTGAAGCTGTAGTGTCTTCATCACACCGACGCCCCCTTTGCCTTCGGGCGGCGCAGATGCTCGTCGAGCCGCGGCATGATCTCGACGAAATTGCAGGGCCGCGTGCGGTAATCGAGCTGGGCTAAGAGAATGCCGTCCCAGCCGTCGCGGCAGGCGCCCGGCGATCCCGGCAGGCAGAAGATAAAGGTGGCGCCGGCGACACCCGCGGTGGCACGGCTCTGGATCGTCGAGGTCCCGATCTTGGCATGGCTCAGCATGTGAAACGCGATGGAGAAACCGTCCATCCGCTTTTCAAACAGCGGCTCGATCGCCTCCGGCGTCACGTCACGGCCGGTGAAGCCGGTGCCACCCGTGGTGATGACGACATCGACGCCGGGATCGGCGATCCATTTCTTGACGATGACGCGGATGGCGTCGACGTCGTCGGCGACGATCTCGCGCGCCGCAAGCCTGTGGCCGGCGGCAGCGATCCGCTCCGACAACGTGGTTCCGGATTTGTCATCGGCCAGCGAGCGCGTGTCCGAAACCGTCAACACCGCGATGTTGAGGGGCACGAATTGCTTTGATTGATCGATCGAGGTCATTGCTGGAATTCCTTAGTCGCTCACTCTGGCGTCATCCCTGCGTAACGGCTTCGCCGTTATCGCTGGAGGTGCGCGCTCTCGCGCGCCTCGAAGGATGGGCCGCAGTGAAGTCATCCTTCGAGGCTCGCCCAAGCGGGCTCGCACCTCAGGATGACGTAATACTACAACGTCCCCGCACCGAAAGTGTTGCAGGCCTGTACCGTACCCTGCTGATAGCCGGTCATGAACCATCGCTTGCGCTGTTCCGCCGAGCCATGGGTGAAGGAATCCGGCACCACCCGCCCGGTCGTCTGCCGCTGCAGCGTATCGTCGCCGATCGCGGACGCGGTCCGCAACGCGCCATCGATGTCGCCGGCCTCGATGAAGCCCGGGCGCTTCTTCTCCTCGCGGTTGACCCAGACGCCCGACAGACAATCGGCCTGCAACTCCACCTTCACCTGCAAGGCATTGGCGGCCGCCTTGCTGCCGACCGCCTGCTGTTGCGCCGTCACCTTCGGCAGGATGCCGAGCAGGTTCTGGATATGATGTCCGGCTTCGTGGGCGATGATATAGGCCGCGGTGAACTTGCAGGCACTGCCCTGGCAGCCGTGAAAGCGGGTCTCGACCTCACGGAAAAATCCGGTGTCGAGAAAAATCTGTCTGTCCGGCGGGCAGTAGAACGGCCCCATCGCCGATTGCGCCATGCCGCAACGGCCGCCATTGGTGGCGTTGCGGAACAGTACGATGCGCGGACCTGTATAGGACTGTCCCGACGCCTGGAAAATTTCGCTCCAGCGGTCATCGATCTCGCCGAGAATGCCGGCGATCATGCTGCCCATCTCGTCGGTGGGCGCACCCTTCTTCACCGTCCCGGAGCGGCGATCGGTTTGATAGCTCGGCGCCTGGCTGCCGCCAGTGAGAACTTCCGCGCCGCCGATCAGGATGCGCGGATCGATGCCGAAGGCGTAGCTGACGAGGCCGAGCACAATGATGGTGCCGATGCCGAGCCCGCCGCCGCCCATCGGAAGGCCGATGCCGCCGCCGCCCAACCCGCCACCGCTGTCATCGCGACGATCCTCGATGTCGTCGCTGCGGCGAAAGTCATCGTAACGCATGGCCCGTCTTCCTCATTCCTGCCGGCGGCAGCAGCCTCGCCGATTCCAGCGCAGCGAGAACGCGGAAATCTCGCGTCGATTAATAACCCGCCCGGCAAAAATTGCCTAGCGTGAAAGAATTGCCGGTTAAGCCGATTTTTACTTTGCCTCGTCAATGTATCGCCAGTCGGTTGTTTGGTCCCGCGTCGCCGACAGCGTCGCCTGAGTCAGAGTATTTGAGTCATGGTTGTGTCGCGTCGCGGGGCGTCTGCAAGGGCGCCCCGCACTAAATTCGAGTCTTTGTCGAGTTCCCGTGTCATCGTAGGCGATTGCGTCGCCGAGATGTCGAAATTACCGGCCGGTTCGGTCGACCTGGTATTCGCGGACCCGCCTTATAACCTGCAGCTCAAGGGCGATCTCAAACGCCCCGACGAATCCCACGTCGATGCCGTCAACAACGACTGGGACAAGTTTTCGTCGTTCGCCGCCTATGACGATTTCACCCGCGCCTGGCTGCTCGCCTGCCGCCGCGTCATGAAACCGTCGGCGACGCTGTGGGTGATCGGCTCCTATCACAATATCTTCCGCGTCGGCGCGATCATGCAGGACCTCGGCTTCTGGGTCCTCAACGACATTGTGTGGCGCAAGACCAATCCGATGCCGAATTTCCGCGGCCGCCGCTTCACCAATGCCCACGAGACCATGATCTGGGCGGCGCGCGACGAGAAGGCCAAGGGCTATACCTTCAACTATGAAGCCCTGAAGGCCGCCAACGAGGACGTGCAGGCGCGCTCCGACTGGCTGATCCCGCTCTGCACCGGCGAGGAACGGCTCAAGGGCGAGGATGGCAAGAAGGTTCATCCGACCCAGAAGCCGGAAGGCCTGCTTGCGCGCGTCCTGCTGTCGTCGTCGAAGCCGGGCGATCTCGTGATAGATCCGTTCAACGGCACCGGCACCACCGGCGCTGTGGCAAAACGTCTCGGCCGCCGCTACATCGGTTTCGAGCGCGACCAGACCTATGCGAAGGCGGCCGAAGCGCGCATCGCCGCCGTCGAGCCGCTGCCGGAAGCAACGCTGGCGCCGTTCATGACCGCGCGCGAGGCGCCGCGGGTCGCCTTCTCCGAGCTGATCGAGCGCGGCATGATTTCGCCCGGCACCCGGCTGGTCGATTCCAAGAAGCGTCACGGCGCGCTGGTCCGCGCCGACGGCGCCATCATGCTCGGCGACAAGGTCGGCTCGATCCACCGCATCGGCGCGGTGGCGCAGGGCGCCGGCGCCTGCAACGGCTGGACCTTCTGGCACATCGAGACCAGACAAGGCCTCAAGCTGATCGACGAGCTGCGCGCCGAAATCCGCTCCGGGATGGCAGCGGGCTGAGCTTTCAAAGAAGTCGCTGGGCGGGTTAAGGCGCGTTCGCGACATGCGCATCCTGCGAGCTGTGGCGCACGGCGCCACGCGAGCAAAAGCCGTCATACCCCGCGAAAGCGGGGTATCCAGTACGCCGCGGCCCTTCGGTTCAATCACGACTGCCTCTGGATCATCCGCCTTCGCGGATGATGACAACCTGTGAGGTAGAACGGATTTAAATTTCAAACAGCCGTCATTGCGAGCGCCAGCGAAGCAATCCATGCAGCAACGAGCACGGCAAGAATGGATTGCTTCGTCGCTTACGCTCCTTTGCGCAAACGCTTCGCGTTTGTCGCAGGCAATGACGCCAAAACACAGCTTCGCATTCTCGCCGCTCGTTTCGCGCGAGGTTTGGCCGGCTCGTTCCGCCCTCTGCCATCAGAGGGCGCAGGGAATGCCGGACGCTCGGCGCGTCCGCAGCCGCGTGCGCAGTGGTAGAAAGCACACGCGTTAGTCACCACGGTCACACCGGAAACACCCGGCATTCCCCGCGCAATGGTTTTACGGCTTATAGCGCGCTCTCCCCGGTGACCGGGCTTTGTTGCCACCGTCGCCCCCGAGAAGCTTGCTTCTCAAGAACTTGATGCCAGCGTCGGGGCATCAGGACCACACGCCTTCGCCGTCCGCCTCAAGCGCCATTCGTCAAGAGCGCTATCCACGTCCACCGCATCCCGCCCCGCGTCCGTGACGATCGCGAGCCGCCCCTCATGTCGAGACGGGACAAGGCGAGTTGGTAAAGGTGATTTGCCCGACGGCGAAAGCGGAAAATTCTTCGCAGAGGGACTGGACAACGGACAATCCGAACACGAGCTGATTTGCCCGTCGGGCAGCCGCGCGACACGGCGCCGGCGCCTGCAAACCGCTGGGCCTTCGGGCACGTCGAGGCCAGGAAGGGCATCGAGCTGATCGACGAGCCGCGCGCCGAAATCTTCCGGCGCTCAGGCTGCTGTTCTTGACGGCCACCGCTTCCATTGCCACGTTGTGCCGAGCTGAATTGCGACGCGACCGATCGTGCGGGGGTCGAAATTGCGCATCTTCATCGTTCACGCCCACCACGAGCCCCAAAGCTTCAACGGCGCGATGACACGCGAAGCCACCGCCGCGCTTCAGGCGGCCGGGCATGACGTCATCGTCTCCGACCTCTATGCGATGGGCTTCAATCCGGTGTCCGACCGGCGCAATTTCCTGACCATCAAGGATCCCGAGCGGTTACGGCAACAAACCGAAGAGGCCTATGCCGCCGAGCACAACGGGTTCGCAGCCGACATTCAGGGCGAGATGGACAAGCTGTTTTGGTGCGACGTGCTTGTCCTGCAATTTCCGCTGTGGTGGTTTGGACTGCCGGCGATCCTCAAGGGGTGGGTTGATCGCGTCTTTGCCTCGGGAGGCCGCATCTATGGCGGCGGCAAATGGTATGATCGCGGCGTCTTCAACGGCAAGCGGGCGATGTGCGCCCTGACCATCGGCGGCCCGCCGTCGATGTATTCGGAAAGCGGGCTGAACGGGGCGATATCTTCGATCCTGTTCCCAATCAATCACGGGATTCTTTATTTCACCGGCTTTACGGTGATCGAGCCCTTCCTGGTGCATGCGCCGGCGCGAATAAGCCCAGAGGCGCGCGTCGCCGAATTGGCGCGCTATCGGGAGCGCATACTCGGTCTCGCCTCGGCCCCGACGATTTCGTATCCCGTGCTTGACGATTACGACGAGAACTTCGTTCTGAAGAAGAGGCCGCAATAACCCTCCGCGGTCAAACCGCCGCCTGCTCACAAACTCTTTGGTTGAACCGCCTTCAGATTCGACGCATGAAGCACGGCGCGCAACCTTCGCGGCAGGCCCAGTCAATTCCAATATACAACACGGGGAATCTTGATGCTTAAATTCTATTTCAACGGAGCGCCGAACCCCAACAAGGTCGCGCTGTTCCTGGAAGAGTCCGGCCTGCCGTGCGAGCTGGTGCCGGTCGATACCCGCAAGGGCGACCAGTTCAAGCCGGAATTCCTCAAAGTGAATCCGAACGGCAAGGTGCCCGCGATCGACGATGACGGGGTGTTCGTTTTCGACAGTAACGCGATCCTGCTTTACCTCGCCGAGAAGACCGGCAAATTCCTGCCCGCCGGCACGCCCAATAACCGCGCGCAACTGCTGTCCTGGCTGATGTTCATTGCCACCGGCCTCGGCCCGTATTCGGGACAGGCGGTGCATTTCAAGCACCACGCACCGAAGGATCTCGGAAAGGGCCTCGACTATGCCCACAACCGCTACCAGTTCGAGGCGCATCGCCACTACAAGATCCTCGACGATCACCTCGCCACCAGCCGCTATATGGTCGGCGATACCTATACCATCGTGGACATGGCTTTCTGGGGCTGGGCGCGGATGGCGCCGTTCGTGCTCGGCGACGATGTCTTCGCAAAATATCCCAATGTGAAGCGCCTGCTCGATGAAGTCTCGGCAAGGCCGGCCGCCGCCCGCGCGATCGCGCTGAAGGACAAGTTCGTCTTCAAGACCGAACTGGACGACGAGGCGCGCAGCATCATGTTCCGCCATCTCAAGACCGCGACGGCCTGAACGCGTCGTCGCGGAATGCAGGGTGGGCGAAGGCGCTCTTCGCGCCATGCCTACCCTGACGACGTCTCTTCGCAGTTGCCCCCTGTCGCCGCTCATGCCATGACGCGGTGGAACAGGGGGGTATCATGACCGTTCTTATCGCCGGCGGCGGCATCGGCGGGCTGACGCTGGCGCTCAGCCTGCACCAGATCGGCGTTCCCGCCAGAATATTCGAGAGCGTGGCCGAGCTGAAGCCGCTCGGTGTCGGCATCAATGTGCTGCCGCACGCGGTTCGCGAATTGATCGAACTCGGCCTGCTCGACCGGCTCGACGCTGCCGGCGTGCGCACAAGGGAGCTTGCGTATTTTTCCAAGCACGGCAAGCCGATCTGGAGCGAGCCCCGCGGTACCGAAGCCGGTTACAAATGGCCGCAATTCTCGATCCATCGCGGTCTGCTGCAGCAGATCCTGCTCGATGCCGCGACCGAACGGCTCGGCCGCGAAAATATTCTCACCAGTCATCATTTGCGCGACTGGACCGAGACGCCCGACGGCGTTCGCGCCGAGTTCATCGACAAGCAAAACGGAAAACCGGCCGGTAGCCACGACGGGGCGCTTCTGATCGCAGCCGACGGCATTCACTCCGCAATCCGCGAAAAACTTTATCCGGACGAAGGCCCGCCGATCTGGAACGGGCGCATCCTCTGGCGCGGCATTACCGCTTCCGATGCCTACCTCTCCGGCCGCACCATGATCATGGCCGGCCACGAGACGCTGAAATTCGTCTGCTATCCGATTTCGAAGGAAGCCGATGCCAACGGCAAATTCCAGATCAACTGGATCGCCGAGCGGCACATGCCGCCGAGCTATCAATGGCGCCGGGAGGACTATAACCGCGCGGCCAAACTCGAGGAATTTCTGCCCTGGTTCAAGGACTGGAAATTCGACTGGCTCGACGTGCCCGGCCTGATCCGCAATTGCACGCACGCCTACGAATATCCGCTGGTCGACCGCGATCCTGTCCCGCAATGGAGCTTCGGCCGCGTCACGCTGATGGGCGATGCCGCGCATCCGATGTACCCGATCGGCTCCAACGGCGCCTCGCAGGCGATCCTCGACGCCCGCGTGCTCACGCGCGAGATTCTCGCGCACGGTCCGACCAGCGCTGCGCTCGCGGCCTATGAGGCGGAGCGCCGGCCCGCGACCACCGACCTCGTCATGCTCAACCGCCGCAACGGGCCGGAGCAGGTGATGCAACTGGTCGAGGAACGCGCCCCCGACGGGTTCAAGATCGTCACCGACGTGCTGTCGCTCAGGGAGCTGGAAGACATCGCCGCCAATTACAAGCGCGTCGCCGGCTTTCAGGTCGAAGGCCTCAACGCCAAGCCGCCGATTGTGACAGTGCCCGCGCCCGGCAAGCTCGCGGGCTAGTTATTTCCCAGCCCGTGCGCGATCACCTTGCGCATCACATTCGGCAGCGCTTCATCGACGAGCGTTGCGATTCTCACCCAGCGCATGCCCTCCGGCGCCCGCGCCCGCGCAGGCGCCCTTGCGGTGTAGACCACGAGCTGCAGCGGAAAATGCGTGAACACGTGGCTGACCACGCCCGCCTTGCGATGCCAGCGCACAACACCCTTCAGCGCAGGTGCCTGCCCGCGCGCCGCCTCCTCCGCCTGCGCCACCAGCCAGTGCGAGCCCGGCACTTCGGTCATGCCACCCAGCAACCCTTTTTCGGGACGGGTGCGGACCAGGAGCTCATCGCCGCGCGTGACGACGAAAGCCGCGCCGCGCCGCAACTCGCCCGACTTCTTCGGCGCCTTGCGCGGAAAAATCTCCTGATCGCCGCGCGCGCGCGCCGCGCAGCCGTCATCGAGCGGGCACAACGCGCAGGCCGGCTTCTTCGGCGTGCAGATCGAGGAACCCAAATCCATCAGCGCCTGCGCGCTGTCGCCAGCGCGTGACTCCACGTCGCCAGCGCGAGAATTCTCGTCGCCGGCGCGAGAATCTTCGTCGCCCAGCAAGGTCGTCGCCAGTTTCTGGATCAGCGGCTTCGCCAGCGGCAGCGACTCTTCGACCGCGAACAGCCGCGACACCACGCGCTCGATATTGCCATCGACCGGCATGGTCCGGCGGCCGAACGCGATCGCGGCGATCGCGGCGGCGGTGTAAGGCCCGATCCCCGGCAGCGCGCGCAAGCCTGCCTCGGTATCCGGAAACATCCCGCCGTGGTCGCGCAGCACCGCCACCGCGCAGGCATGAAGGTTGCGCGCGCGGGAATAGTAGCCGAGCCCGGCCCACATCCTCAAGACATCGTCGAGCGAGGCGCGGCCGAGCGCCTCGACATCGGGCCAGCGCGCCAGAAATTTCTCGAAATAGGGCCCGACCGTTTTGACCCCGGTCTGCTGCAGCATGATTTCCGACAGCCACACCGCATAGGGATCGGCGCGGCCCGACAATGGGCGCCAAGGCAGCACCCGGCGGTGGCGGTCGTACCAGGCAAGCAGCCGCGCGGGGCGCGCGTTTGCCGCGGGATCGCGATCGGCGGGCGATCCTTTCTTTCGTCTGACGGCGGCGCCTGATAAACTCATGCGGATATGTACGCAAAGCGTCCCCGGATGAACAAGCCCGGCCCTGTCAGCGCAAAGCCGCTTTCCGTCCTGCTCGGCGACGTCTTTTCCGACGCCTATGCCCGGCAGGGATTTGCGGCGCGCGAGTTGGTCACGCGCTGGGCCGAGATCGCCGGTCCCGAAATATCGGCGCATTGCGAACCGCTGAAAATCCAGTGGCCGCGGCCGGTGGAGGGACAACCCCAGGAACCGGCGACGCTCGTGCTGCGGGTGGACGGCCCGATGGCGCTGGAAATCCAGCACGCTTCCGACGTCATTCTGGAGCGCGTCAACCGCTTCTTCGGCTGGAGCGCCGTCGGCCGGCTGGCGCTGCGGCAAGGGCCATTGTCGCGCCGGGAGCGGCCGGCGGCCTCCCGTGCACCGGACGCTGGAAAGGTGGCGGAAGTCGCGAAAACCCTGTCCGCGGTCGAGGACGACGAGCTGCGGGCCGCGCTGGCCCGGCTCGGTGCCGCGATCAAGTGAAGTTGAGCCCGCTGCCAAGCCCGGCGATCGCGGCGCGCCATTGCCACAATTGTGGTTTCAAGCTAGCGAACAGCTGTCCTAGGGTTATTTCGGCGTGAGAGCGCCAGTTCGGGAGCAGACCTTGATCATTACGCGCCGCGCCTTTACCGCCGCCCTGTCGCTGACCGGGCTTGCCGCCCTCATCGGGTTCTCGCCGCTGCGCCTGATCGCGGATGCCATGGCGCAGGGCGCGACCGACGTGGCAAAGCCGGTGTCCCTGCCCGACATGGCGCTCGGGCCGGCCAACGCTGCGGTGACCATCACCGAATACGCCTCCATGACCTGCCCGCATTGCGCCGCCTTCAATGAAGCCGTGTTCCCGAAGATCAAGGCGGCCTATATCGACACCGGCAAGATTCGCTACGTGTTCCGCGAATTTCCGCTCGACATCAAGGCCGCGGCGGGCTCGATGCTGTCGCGCTGCATCGCCAGGGACGATTCCGGGAAGTACTTTGCGGTTACCGACATGCTGTTCAAACAGCAGGGCGAGTGGGTGATGAAGAACACCACCGAAACCCTGACGCGGATCGGCAAGCAGGCCGGGCTCAGCCAGCAGCAGGTCGAGGATTGCCTGAAGGACCAGGCCCTGCTCGACAAGATCGTCGCCGACCAGAAATACGCATCCGAGGTGCTGAAGGTCAATTCGACGCCGACCTTTTTCCTCAACGGCGAGAAGATCAAGGGCGAGACCTCGTTTGAGGAATTCGACAAGCGGATCAAATCATTGCTGAAGAGCTGATTCGCCGCCGGGGCAGCCGGACTTGAATAAGGCCGCCTAACCCCGGAAAAAGCCTCAATAAAACCCTCCAAGGGACCCTCTACAAAACCCTTGGGAAAAGCCCGGGACGGCGGTTGCCCTCCGGCCCCGGCCTCGCCATTGTGGTTCCCACGAGCCGCCGGAAGCGACTCGCCCACACACCGACATTGCCTTCTATGGTATTGTCCCGGCAGGGAAATTCGCGCCCCGCCAACAGAGAATCTATGCCTATGAAGCTGACCCGCCTTCGCCTCCACGGTTTCAAGTCGTTCGTTGAACCCACTGATTTCGTGATCGAACCCGGCCTCACCGGGGTGGTCGGTCCGAACGGCTGCGGCAAATCCAACCTGGTCGAGGCGCTGCGCTGGGCGATGGGCGAGACCTCGCACAAATCGCTGCGCGCCGCCGACATGGACGCGGTGATCTTCGCCGGCTCCGGCAATCGTCCGTCGCGCAACCACGCCGAAGTGGTGATGACGATCGACAATTCCGATCGCTCGGCGCCTGCGGCGGTGAACGACCGCGAGATTCTGGAGATCTCGCGCCGGATCGAGCGCGAGGCGGGCTCGGTCTATCGCATCAACGGCCGCGATGTGCGCGCCCGCGACGTGCAAATCCTGTTTGCCGATGCCGCGACCGGCGCACGCTCGCCCGCTTTGGTGCACCAGGGCAAGATCGGCGAGATCATTCAGGCCAAGCCCGAGCAGCGCCGTCGCGTGCTGGAGGACGCCGCCGGCGTTGCCGGGCTTCATGCCCGCCGCCACGAGGCCGAACTGCGGCTGAAGGCCGCCGAAACCAACCTCACCCGGGTCGAGGACGTCATCGGGCAATTGGCCGGACAGATCGACGGCCTGAAGAAGCAGGCACGGCAGGCCATCCGCTACCGCGAGGTCGCCGCCAAGGTGCGCAAGGCCGAAGCCCTGCTGTTTCACCTGCGCTGGATGGAAGCCCATGCCGGCGTCTCGGAGGCCACCAGCACCCACGACCTCAGCGTCCGCGAGATGGCCGAACGCACCCGCGAGCAGGCCGAGGCGGCCCGTATCCAGGCGGTACGCGCCTCCGAACTGCCGGCACTGCGCGAGGCCGAGGCCCGCGCCGCGGCCGGATTGCAGCGACTGACCAATGCGCGCGAAACCCTCGATCGCGAGGAACAGCGCGCCACGGAGCGCGTCGCCGAACTCGACCGCCGGCTGACGCAGTTTTCGGCCGACGCTGCGCGCGAGCAGCAGCAGGCTTCCGACGCGGAAGCCGCGCTGCAGCGGCTCGACACCGAAGACACCGAGCTGAAGGACGAGATCAGGTCACGTGTCGAAAAGCGCAGCGGCGTCGACGGGCGGGTGTCCGAAGCCGAAGCCACGTTGGCCGCCGCCGAGCGGCTGTTCGCCGAACTGACCACCGCGCTCGCCGACCTCACCGCCAGGCGCAATCAGCTTGACGGCAATGTCCGTACCCACCGCGACCGGCTGGCACGGCTCGATCAGGATATTGCCAATGTCGACCGCGACGAGCAGAGGCTCGCGCAGGACACCAGCGCACTGGGCGACCTCGCGGCGCTGGCGAGTGCCATGGACACCGCGCAACGGGCCCTGGCGCAATCGGAACTGGCGACGCAGACCAGCGAATTCAACCATGTCGCGGCACGCCAGAAGCTGGAAGCCGCCCGCGCGCCGCTCAATGACGCCGACAAGCGCGTGCAGCGGCTCGAGACCGAGGCGCGCACGATCTCAAAGCTCGTCAATGGCGAGACCAAGAATCTGTGGCCGCCGATCATCGACGGCGTCACGGTCGCCAAGGGCTACGAGAAGGCGCTCGGCGCCGCGCTTGGCGACGATCTCGATGCGCCCGTCGATCCGTCGGCGCCGATGCGCTGGACCAATGCCGGCGTGCCCGCGGGCGATCCCGCGCTGCCGGAAGGCGTCGAGCCGCTCGCCGCCCATGTCCAGGCACCGATCGAGCTGGCGCGGCGTTTGGCGCAGATCGGCATTGTCGCGCGCGAACGCGGCGCGGAGCTGGTGTCGAAGCTCAAGACCGGGCAGCGGCTGGTTTCGCTGGAGGGCGACGTCTGGCGCTGGGACGGGTTCGTCGCGGCCGCGCACGCGCCGACCGGCGCGGCACGGCGTCTCGCCGAGCGCGCCCGTCTCGTCGACATCGAGAACGAGCTGGAGCAGGCCCGTATCGACGCCGGCGCCAAGCGGCAAGCCCTTGAAACCGCCGAAGCCGAGCTCAAGGCGGCCGCGGCCGCGGAGGGTTCGGCGCGCGACGCCTGGCGCGCCGCCCAGCGCGAAGCAGACAGCGCGCGCGAACGTCATGCCGCGACCGAGCGCGAGATCAATCGCCACGCCGCGCGCAAGTCGGCGCTGACCGAGGCCCACACCCGTCTCGCCGCCGACCGCAGCGAGGCGCAAGGCGCGCTTGAGAGCGCCGATGCGGCGCTGGCCGAATTACCCGCCAGTATCGAGACCGAAACCAGGCTTACCGAGGTTCGAGCCGATATCGATGGTCACCGCCGCGTCGCGGCGCAGGTGCGGGCCGAAGCGCAGGCGCTGGCGCGCGAGGCCGAACTCGCGGACCGCCGCCTCCAGGCGATCACCGCCGAGCGCAACGAGTGGCAAAGCCGCAAGGCAAGCGCGGCCTCGCAAATCGAAACCATCGAAGCCCGCGTCACCGAGGTCAGGGCCGAACGCGCCGAGCTTGAGAATGCGCCGGCGGTATTCGCCGAAAAGCGCCGCGCCCTGATCAGCGAAATCGAATCGGCCGAAAACGCCCGCCGCGTCGCCGCGGACGCCCTGGCGTCCGCCGAGAATGTGATGGCGGAAACCGACCGCGCCGCCAAGCTTTCGCTCGAGGCGCTTTCAAGCGCGCGCGAAGCCTGCGCGCGGGCCGAAGAACGCATGGAGGGCGCCAAGCGGCGCCTGATCGACATCGAGCGCGAAATCCACGACATGCTGGAAGTCGAGCCGCAGGCCGTGGCCGGCCTTGCCGAGATCGAGCCGGGCACGGAACTGCCGCCGCTCGCCGAGATCGAGGAAAATCTCGAAAAGCTGCGCCGCGATCGCGACCGGCTGGGCGCCGTCAACCTGCGCGCGGAAGAGGAATTGCGCGAGGTCGAGACCCAGCACACCTCGCTGACCACCGAACGCGACGATCTGGTGGAAGCCATCAAGCGGCTGCGCCAGGGCATCCAGAGCCTCAACCGCGAGGCGCGCGAGCGGCTGTTGACCTCGTTCGAGACCGTCAATGGTCACTTCAAGCGGCTGTTCGTCGAACTGTTCGGCGGCGGCGAGGCCGCGCTGCATTTGATCGAGAGCGACGATCCGCTGGAAGCCGGACTGGAAATCATCGCAAAACCGCCCGGCAAGAAGCCGCAGACGCTGTCGCTGTTGTCCGGCGGCGAGCAGGCGCTGACTGCGCTGGCGCTCATCTTCGCGGTGTTCCTCACCAACCCGTCGCCGATCTGCGTGCTGGACGAAGTCGACGCGCCGCTCGACGACCACAATGTGGAGCGGTTCTGCAACCTGCTGCACGAGATGACCGCGACCACCGATACGCGCTTCATCATCATTACGCACAATCCAATCACGATGGCGCGGATGAACCGGCTGTTCGGCGTCACCATGGCCGAACGCGGCGTGTCGCAGCTGGTTTCGGTCGCACTCGACGAAGCGGTGAAGATTCTCGACCAGAACGTGGCGTGAGTCGTCTCCACAACTATTGACGTCATCATCCGCGAAAGCGGATGATCCAGTACGCCGCGCCATCTGTGTGACGCACTTCTGTCTCGGAATACTGGATGCTCCGCTTTCGCGGAGCATGACAACGGATAGATGACCCCGCCCGACCTCCCCGCCGAACTGAGAGCCGCGCTCGAGGCCAAACTGCAGGGTCTGTCGCGCAACGCCGCCGCCGAACGCGCCGCGCTGATCTCAAGGACCTACCGCGACGGCGGCAACTCCGGCGCGATCACCTCGGAGGCCGATGCGCTGGCCTATGCGCTGGCGCGGATGCCCGCCACCTATGCCGCGGTAACCGCAGGCCTGAACGCGCTTTGCGAGCTGAGGCCGGACTTCGCGCCGAAAAACCTGCTCGATGTCGGCGCCGGGCCGGGCACGGCGAGCTGGGCCGCGGCCACCGCCTTCGCCTCGCTGCGAAGCTTTACGCTGATTGACGCCAACGGCGCCTTGCGCGCGCTGGCGCTCGATCTTGGCCGCGGCAGCCTCCGCCTGAGCGAGATGACCTACCACCGGGGCGAAGCCCGCGCCGCGCTCGCAGGTGCCGAGCCGGCCGACCTGGTGGTGGCAAGCTACATGATCGGCGAGATCGGCGAAGCGGAACGAAGCGCGCTCGCCGGACAATTGTGGGCAAAAACCCGCGACACGCTTTTGATCGTCGAACCCGGCACGCCGGCGGGCTATGCGAGAATCCTCGCCCTGCGGCAACAGTTGATCGCCTCCGGCGCCCATGTCGCAGCCCCCTGCCCGCATGACGGCGCCTGCCCGCTCACGACGCCGGACTGGTGTCATTTCACCCAGCGGCTGCCGCGCCTGCGCGCGCACATGCAAATCAAGGGAGCCGAGCTTCCGTTTGAGGATGAAAAATTCAGCTATGTCGCGCTGACGCGCACGCCGGTCGCGCGGCGCCCTGCCCGCGTGCTGGCGCAGCCCGTCGTCGGCAAGGTCGAGATTTCGGCGAAACTCTGCACAGCCGGCGGTCTCAGAATCGCAAAAATCCCGCACCGCGACAAAGCGGCCTATGCGCGCGCCCGGCGCTGGCGCTGGGGCGATGCGGCGATGGATTAAAGTCAACCGGCTGCGCCCCTTATCGTTGAACTATTCACGCCTTGCGGCCGACTAAACCGATACCCACCTCGTGACGGCTGCTGCGCGCCTTCAAATTCCGCTAAACTGCCAACATTCGTCGTCCCATCAGGAGCTTATTGCCATGTCGACCGGCTGGATCGTTCTCGGCGTCCTCGTCATTCTCGTCCTCTTCGCGCTCGGCGCGTATAACCGGCTGGTCGCGCTCGGCCAGCGCGTCAGCCAGGCCTTCGCCGACATCGACGTGCAGCTCAAGCAGCGCCACGACCTGATCCCGAACCTGGTCGAGACCGTGAAGGGCTATGCCGCGCATGAACGCGGCACGCTCGACGACGTGATCAAGGCCCGCAACTCCGCGATGTCGGCGCAGGGGCCGGCGCAGGTATCGGCCGCGGAAAACCAGTTGAGCGGCGCGCTCGGCCGGCTGATCGCGCTGTCGGAGGCCTATCCGGACCTCAAGGCCAACGCCAATTTCCAGCAGCTGGCGAGCGAGTTGTCCGACCTCGAGAACAAGATCGCCGCCAGCCGCCGCTTCTTCAACAACGCAGTCCAGGAATACAACACCGGCATCCAGCAGATGCCCGCCGCCCTGTTCGCCGGCATGTTCGGTTTCACCCGCAAGGATTTCTTCGATCTCGGCGCCTCCAGGACCGAAGTCGAGACCGCGCCGCAGGTGAAATTCTGAGGTGACGTCCATGCGATCCGGTTATTCCGGGACGTCGCAAGGCGACGGACTGCGATGTGCGACCGCACATCGGAGGATCTCGAGCTTCCGGGTTCGCGCCATCGGCGCGCCCCGGAATGACGGTCTCTAGCAGAGCAGCTCATCATGGCCGCGTACGGTCTTTACACGCATATCGCATCGAACAGATTTCGCTCGATGTTGTTGCTCGCCGGGCTGTTCGCGCTGGTCTATGTCATGGTCTATGCCGGCGCGCTGATCGCGGAAGTGATGATCAACAGCGATGCGCCGGCCGACTACTATCTGGCGGCGGCGGCGCGAGACCTGATCAAGGCTTTCCCCTATGCGACCGGAGCCGCCGCGCTGTGGATCGTGATCGCCTATTTCTTTCATCAATCGATCGTCGACGCGGTTACCGGCGGCGAGGACGTGACGCGGCAGCAACAGCCACGGCTCTACAATCTTCTGGAGAATCTCTGCATCTCGCGCGGCATCCCGATGCCGAAACTGAAGATCGTCGAAAGCGACGCGCTGAATGCCTACGCGACCGGACTCAACCAGAGACAATATGCGGTCACCGTCACCACCGGCCTTTTGAACGCCCTCAACGATCAGGAGATCGAGGCGGTGCTGGGCCACGAACTCACCCACATCCGCAACGGCGACGTGCAGATGATGGTCATCGCGGTGATCATCGCCGGCGTGGTCGGATTCTTCGCCGAGCTGTTGTTCCGGGGTTTTACCAACTTCGGCTACTATGGCGGATTTGGCCGCGGCTCGTGGTCATCTTCATCATCGTCGTCTTCGTCCTCGTCTTCGGACGGCAACCGAAAGAGTTCCGGCGGCGGCGCCGTCGTCGTCATCATCATCGCGGTCGCCCTGATCGCGCTGGCCTGGCTGTTGTCGCAGCTGGTGCGGCTGGCGCTGTCGCGGTCGCGCGAACTGCTCGCCGACGCGGGCTCGGTCGAACTGACCAAGAATCCGGATGCCATGATCTCGGCGCTCCGCAAGATCGAGAACCGCGGCGAGCTTCCCGGCGCGACGTCGGCGGTAATGGAATTATGCGTCGACAATCCGCGCGAGGGGTTTGCCGACCTGTTTGCGACCCATCCTTCCGTAGAATCACGGGTCGAGGCGCTGGTCAAATACGCCGGCGGGCACGATCCCGGACCGCTCGCGCTGCCGTCGGATACCGCGGATGGGCCGGACGGTCAGCCGCAGCCCGAGTCCTCAACAGGCGAAGTCCCGCCGCCATTGCCCAAGGGGCCCTGGAGCGATGCCACAGACCCGGTCGGCACGTCGCAAGGCGCGTCACAGGGTCCTTCACAAGGTCCTTGGGGCAACCCCGCCGGCCCGTGGGGCCGCCACTAGTCCACCGGGGCGGGTGTGGATGCGCCCTGCCCCCCTTGTTCCGTGCCGGGGCTCCGGTAGCATTAATGACGCTGGCACGATTACCCCCAACCGTGGTCTAATGAATTGAATTCTCCCTTGTTTCTGCCATGTTCGCGCCCAAAGCAGGCGGGGGACGTTCCGACCGTGTGGGGGCACCTCAGCCGGTCGGATACGGGTACGTGATCGGGGCCGACATTTTCCGGAAGCAGGCATCCTGGCTTGTTACAGGGTGCTCCAATCAGGAATGGCGAATAAGGGAAGTCCATGGCTAAGCCGGTAGTGATTGTGGTGGGCGCTGACAAAGGCGGGGTCGGCAAGACGACGGTCTCGCGAACCCTGCTGGATTACTTCAGCGCCAATAACGTGGTGACCCGCGCCTTCGATACCGAATCTCCGCGCGGCACCCTGAAGCGCTTTCATCCCGACCTCACCGAGATCGTCGACATGACGACGACATCGGATCAGATGAAGATCTTCGATACGCTGAATGCGGTGAGCCCCTCGGTCACCGTGATCGACGTCCGCGCCGGCCTGCTGTCGCCGGCGCTCGCTTCCTTGCGCGACATCGGCTTTCTCGACGCCGCGAAGTCCGGGCAGATCACCTTCGCCGTGTTCCACATTCTCGGCCCCTCGATCGCCTCGCTCGACGAGATCGCGGAAACCGCGAATTTCATGCAGGGCGCGAAGTATTTTCTGGTGAAGAACTTCATCAACGACACCCAGTTCTTCCAGTGGGATCAGGCCACCTACAATTCCTATTTCCACCGCATCAAGGACGCCACCGAACTCACTATCCCCAAACTCAACGAAATGGCGTTCGAACAGGTCGAAATTGCCTCCGTGCCGTTCCTCAAATTCGTCGCCAACAAGGGCCCCCGCGATGAGGCCGCGAACTATTCGTTCGTGCTGCGCGGTTACGTCCGCCACTGGCTGGCCAACGTCTGGAGCGAATTCGACCGCATCAAGCTGACCGACATGGTCGGCTCCACCAAATCCGCCGCCCGTAGCGGCGAAAAATAAAAATATTGGTGCGGTTGACGTGATTGGACTGGATTAGGCGGCTAATTCGCCCGATATAACGCGTGATGCGCGCCACGCCCGTTTACATCGTATGCTCACCCCGCCCGCTGGTCGGCAGGACGCTGATCGCGCGGCTATTGAGCGAATTTCTGCTGCTGAAGAACGGCAAAGTCGCGGCTTTCGACATCAATCTGAAAGAGCCGTCGCTTCTGGAGTATCTGCCCGACATCACCGAAACCGCAGAGGTCGACGATACCTACGGCAAGATGGCACTGATGGACCGCCTGATCGTCAATGACGGGATCGCCAAGGTGATCGATCTCGGTTTCCACGCCTTCGACGAATTCTTCAAGATGTCCGAGGAAATCGGGTTCATGAAGGAAGCCGCCCGGCGCGGCGTCGCGCCGATCATCATGTTCATCGGCGACACCGACCGTGTCTCGGCACGCGGCTATCCAATGCTGAGGCAACAGATTCCCGCAACCTCCCTCGTCACCGTTGAAAACGAATATGTGGTGCGCGGCGAACTGCCCCCGGCCTTTGCCGAGGGAAGGGTCCTTCACATTCCCGCGCTGCCGGTATTCCTGAAGACCTATATCGACCGGCTGGGATTCTCGTTCACCGAATACCTGCGGAACGAGAAGGATTCGTCGACCGAACTGCATCAATGGATCCGCAAGAATTACCTCGGCTTCCGCGAGATCGAGCTGAACCTGATCCTGCAGGGGTCGTGATGCGCAACTCTCCCAACCCGACGTCCCTGCGCGCGCAGGGACGTCATCCCGACCTTAATGCCCGTCGAAACTCATCAGCGTTCGCACCGGCACGTCCATCGCCCGCAGCTTCGCGGCGCCCCCGAGGTCCGGCAAATCGATGATGAAGCAGGCCGCCACCACATTGGCGCCGATCTGGCGCATCAGCTTGACCGCGCCCTCCGCGGTGCCGCCGGTGGCGATCAGGTCGTCGACCAGGATCACGCGCTCGCCGGGGTGGATGGCGTCGGCGTGCATTTCCATTTCATCGAGGCCGTATTCCAGCGAATAGGCGATGCGCACCGTGGTATGCGGCAACTTGCCCCGCTTGCGGATCGGCACGAACCCCGCGGAGACCTGGTGCGCCAGCGCGCCGCCGAGAATGAAGCCGCGCGCCTCGATACCGGCCACCTTGTCGATCTTCGATCCGGCCCAGGGCTGCACCAGTTCATCGACCGCGCGGCGGAAGGCGCGCGCGTCGCCGAGCAGCGTGGTGATGTCGCGGAACATTATTCCCGGCTTCGGATAGTCCGAAATGGTGCGGACGGTGGCCTTCAGATCGTATTCGGGGGTCATGGATGTCTCTCTCTATTTCTTCCGTCATTGCGGGCCAACGGGTCGGCGCAAAGCGCCGCCCGATGACAGGCTCCGCGAAGCAATCCAGAATCGCAGGGAACGATGGATTGCTTCGTCGCAAGTGCTCCTCGCAATGACGTATCCTCTCAATTGACCGGCATGCCGAGCCGGAACGCGTTCTCGACAATGCGCAGCCCCACTTCGCCGCCGAGCGACATCAGCAATTCCGGGTGAAATTGCACGCCGCCGACCGGCAGGGTCTTGTGTTCGATCGCCATCGCGACGCCATCCTCGGTGCTGGCGGTCACCTGCAACACGTCGGGCATGCTGTCGCGCTCGACATAGAGCGAATGATAGCGGCCGATCACGATTTCATTGGGCAGGTTCTGCATCAGCCGCCCGCCGCGGACCTGGACGCGCGAGGGCCGTCCGTGCGCCGGTTGCAGCAGCTGCCCCAGATGGCCGCCGAAATACTCCCCGATCGCCTGCACGCCGAGGCATACGCCGAAGATCGGCAGCTTCCTGCCCAGCGCCGCATCGATCGTTTTGGCGATGTCAAAATCTTCCGGCCTCCCCGGTCCCGGCGACAGCACCAACAGATCGTAGCGCTCGCTGTCCAGCATTTGCCGGGCGTGAATATACCTTACCACCGTCACGCTGGCACCGACCTGGCGAAAATAATCCGCCAGCATATGGACGAAGCTGTCGTCATGATCGATCAGCAGGACCCGCTTGCCGGAGCCGGTGGCGTCCGGCGCGAACGCCGAAAGCGGTTTCGGCGGATCGCCGCGCAACGCCTGAAACAGCGCGGCCGCCTTGACCTGGCATTCGCGGTCCTCGGCGGCGGCATCGGAATCAAACAGGCAGGTGGCGCCGACCCGCACCTCGGCGAGCCCGTCCTTCATCCGGATGGTGCGGATGGTCAGCCCGGTGTTGATGCTGCCGTCGAAATTCACGACCCCGATCGCGCCGGCATACCAGCGCCGCGACGAGCGCTCATGATCCTCGACGAACTGCATTGCCCACAATTTCGGCGCCCCGGTCACCGTCACCGCCCAGGCGTGGGTGAGGAACGCATCGAGCGAATCGAAGCCCGGCCGCAGCATGCCTTCGACGTGATCGACGGTGTGGAACAGCTTCGAGTAGGTCTCGATCTGGCGCCGCGCCAGAACCTTGATGGTGCCGGGCACGCAGACCCGCGCCTTGTCGTTGCGGTCGACGTCGGTGCACATATTGAGTTCGAATTCGTCTTTCTCCGAATTCAGCAATTGCCGGATCTGCTCGGCGTCGCCGATCGCGTCGACGCCGCGGGCGATGGTGCCGGAGATCGGACAGGTCTCGACCCGCCTGCCGTCGGAACGCACGAACATCTCGGGCGACGCCGACACCAGGAACTCGCCGTCGCCGAGATTCATCAGCGCGCCATAGGGCGATGGATTGATCCGGCACAGCCGCTGGAAAACTTCCGCCGGCGAACGCTGGCAAGGCTCGGCAAACAACTGCCCCGGCACCGCCTCGAACAGATCGCCGCGCGCGAACGCAGCGCGCGCGGTCTCGACGGTGGCCTGATATTCGCCGGGCGCGTGATCGGAAAATCCCTGCCGCGGTATCTTCGCATAGGCGCTGTCGGGGGTATCGCGCGGCAGGCCTTCCGACGATTTGCCTTTCCAGGCGAAATCATAGCTCAGGACCACGCCGCGCCCGGTGGCGCGGTCATAGGCCAGCAGGCGATCGGGCACATAAAGCACGATATCGCGCTGGTCCTGCTCGCGCGGGCGCTTCTGCACCAGATCCTCGATCTGGAACACGAGATCATAGGCGAATGCACCGAACAGGCCGAGCAGCGGGTCGTCACCGGCGCCGAACGCCGCCACGAGATCGCGCACCAGCGACATCACGCTGGCGCGCCGGGTCCGCTGATCCTCGTCGACCGGCGCAGGCCCACGCAGGATATGACCGGCAAGGCGGCCTGCGTTCCTCTCGGTGATGACGATGCAGGGGTCGCGGAGCACATCACCGAGGAAGGCGATCAGGACTTCGCCGCGCGCATTCAACGCTGCAAGCGAAAAGTCCGACCCCGTCGTTTGCAACTGCAAGGGCGGGTCGCAGAAGCCGAGGTCGAAGCTCTCGTAGCGGCCCGGCACCGTGGTCCCCGACGACAGCACCACGCCGCGGCGGCGATCAAGCAGGTCGATCAGGTCATCGAGCCGGCTGGCGCCGCCCGAAAATTGCTCCACCGACCGCGTGATCGCGAGCCCGCCACGGCTGCGATATTCGTAGCGGGCGGGCAGGGAGAAGACTGTCCTGTTCATGTGATCCTCTTACGAAACTTGCCGAGGGAACGCCACACAGGACAAACGAAAGGCCGTCGCGCTGCGATGACGGCCTCTAACGATCTGGAAAGACGAAATCGCACCGGCCACCTTAAAAGGTGGGCCACCAAAGACGGGTTTTGCGGTCGGCGGTGCTCATAAGCCACGTAAACACCATGGCAGCGCCGGGACGTCAAGGGCGCGATCGCCGCGCCTGGACGGTCAGCCCTCTCCCCCGCTTGCGGGGGAGAGTTGGCGTGGGGGCCACAACAAGCTCCGATCATGCCGCCGACACCCCCACCGCAGCCCTCCCCCGCAAGCGGGAGAGGGAACGCCACCGTACCGACGGATGGCGCGCAGACCGCTCGCCTAACCGTGAAAACTTGCTTAGGATTCAGCCGGGATTTCCAAAAGCGAAGCAGGAGATGCTCGATGCCATTGCAGGCGCTCGGATATGTCGGGTTCGGCTCAGCGGCGCTGGACGATTGGCGGCAGTTCGGCACCGGACTGGTCGGCCTGCAGGCGGTGGAACGCAGTCCCTCCTTGCTGGCGTTCCGGATGGACGACCGCAAGCAGCGCATTGTCGTCGACCGCGCCATGCCGGAAGGCGAACGTTTTTTCGGCTGGGAAGTGAATGATGCGGATGCGCTCGACGCGCTCGCGGCCCGGCTGGAACTGGCGCAGGTCGATGTCACGGCCGAGCCGCAGACGCTTGCCGATAACAGGCGCGTGCGCGGCCTGATTTCGTTCCGCGATCCCGCCGGCAATCGCCTGGAGGCGTTTTTTGGCGCCGCGATCGACGACACGCCCTTCAGCCCCGGTCGCTCCATTTCCGGTTTCCGCACCGGTCCGCTCGGCCTTGGCCACGCCGTGCTGACGGTGAAGGACATAAAGGCGGTAATGCCGTTCTACGTCGACGTGCTCGGCTTCGGTCTTTCCGACTACATCGAGAGGCCGTTTCGCGCCTACTTCTTTCACATCAACGCGCGGCATCACTCACTTGCCCTGATCGAGACCGGCAAGAACGGCATGCATCATCTGATGGTCGAACTGTTTTCGCTCGACGATGTCGGCCAGTCCTACGACATAGCCTTGAGCGAGCCCGACCGTGTCGGCGTCACGCTCGGCCGTCACACCAACGACCTCATGACGTCGTTTTACGCAAAGACGCCGTCCTCCTTCATGGTGGAATGCGGCTGGGGCGGCCGCGAGATCGATCCCGCGACGTGGCGGCCGCTCGAAATGCATGACGGTCCGAGCCTGTGGGGCCATGAACGGGTCTGGCTGCCGCCGGCCGACCGCGAAGTGGCGCGCGAGATGCGGATGCGCGCGGCCGCCGCCGGCCTGCGGGCACCGGTTCAGGTCATGGAAGGCAACTACAAGCTGATGTCAGGCACCTGCGCGTGGTGGGACGGGGTGAGCAAGACTGGCGTTTAACAACGTCCGTCGTTCCCGCGAAAGCGGGAACCCATAACCACAGGGAGTTGTTGTCTGGCGAGAGCGTCTACCGAATCGTCCTACGACCACTGCCGCGGCGTATGAGTCCCTGCTTTCGCAGGGACGACGATGCAGCAAGCAAGCCCCTCACCCCAGATGCTTCCTGAAAAACTCCGTGGCGCGGCCCCAGGCGAGTTCGGCCGCCTTGCGATCGTGCACCGACATGCGCTGCTCGTTGACGAAGGCGTGCTCGGCGTCATAGCGGAACAGTTCGAGCGACTTGCCGGCGCTCTTCATGGCCTTCTCGAAGGCATCGACCACCTGCGGCGTGCACCAATCGTCCTTGTTGGCGAAATGCGCCTGTAGCGGAATTTTCACATCCGAGGGTTTCGCCGCCGCCTCCGGCGGAATGCCGTAGAAGACGACACCAGCCGTCAGTTCGGGTATCTTGGTGGCGCCGATGATGGTGACCGCGCCGCCGAGGCAGAATCCGGTCAGGCCGACCTTGGCGCCGTTCCGGCCCAGATATTGTACGGCGCCGCGAACCGTCTGCGTGGTCGCGTCGATGAAATCGAGCGAGTTCATTTCCTTACCCGCGGCGTCGGTGTCGTGATACGGCACCACCTTGCCCTTGTAGAGATCGGGCGCCAGCGCGTCGAAACCGGCCACCGCGAAGCGGTCGCACAGCCCCTTGATCTGCTCCTGAAGCCCCCACCATTCCTGGATCACGACCACGCCCGGCGCGTTGCCGCGCGCGGCGTTGGCGAGATAGCCGTGGGCGTCCTTGCCGTCCGGACGCTTGAACGAGATGCTGGTGCCCATGGATTCCTCCGATGATTTCCTGAGGCGGTCGATCGCGGCCATCTTGTCCGCAGTGCGAGCAGGAAGCAATCCGCCCCGGATTGACATGTGCTCCAAAACAAAAAGCCCCCGCAGGGGCTTTTCGAAGTCGCTCCAATGTCGCCGACGTCAGTGGGCGTCAGCCCAGATCTTCTTCTTGGTGAAGTACAACAGCCCGGTGAGCAGGATCAGGAACACAAAGACCTGCATCCCCAGCCGCTTGCGCGCTTCCATGTGCGGCTCCGCCGCCCACATCAGGAACGTGCTGACATCCTTGGCGTATTGCTCAAGCGTCGCCGGCGACCCGTCGTCATAGGTGACCTGACCGTTGCTCAGCGGCTGCGGCATCTTGATGGCATGGCCCGGGAAATATTTGTTGTAGTAGGTGCCCTCGGGAAGGGTGACGCCCGCCGGCGTCTTTGCATAGCCTTCCAGCAGCGCGGTGACGTAGTTCGGACCCTGTTCCTGGAACTGGCTGAAGAAGTCGATGATGAACATCGGGAAGCCGCGCTCGTAGGAACGCGCCTTCGCGATCAGCGACAGGTCAGGAGGCAAGCCGCCGCCATTGGCGACCCGCGCCGCCTGTTCGTTGGGGAACGGCGAGGGGAAATAATCGGCGGGCCGACCGGGCCGCTCGAACATCTCGCCCTGGTCGTTGGGGCCGTCCTTGATCTTGTATTCGGCGGCGAGTGCCGCAACCTGCGCGGTCGAATAGCCGGGACCGCCGGCATCGGCGAGATTGCGGAACGCGATATACGACAGGCCGTGACAGTTCGAGCAGACTTCCTTGTAGATCTTCAGCCCGCGCTGCAGCGCCCCGCGATCGTAGGTGCCGAACGGACCGGCAAACGACCATTTCTGCGACGACGGCGTTTCCTGCTCCTCGGCCCGGGCATTCTGCGCGCTGCCGGCGAACAATGCGCCGGCGAGCGCCAGCATGACCACCGTCGACACCGTGGCCGACTTGCGGCCGTACTTCGCGAGCACATCGTCGGCGATCGAGTTGGGGACCGGTCTCGGCTTTTCGATCCGGCTCAACAGCGGCAGCAGAATCAGGAAGTAGGCGAAGTAGCAAACCGTCAGGATGCGACCGGCGATGACGTAGATGCCTTCGGGCGGCTGCGCGCCGAGATAACCCAGGAGCACGCAGACGACGACGAAGATCCAGAAGAACTGCTTCGCCAGCGGACGATATTTCGACGAGCGCGTCTTGGCGTTATCGAGCCAGGGCAGGAACGCCAGCACGATGATCGCCGCGAACATCGCGATTACGCCGGCGAGCTTGTTCGGGATCGAGCGCAGGATCGCGTAGAATGGCAGGTAGTACCATTCCGGCACGATATGCGCCGGCGTCACGCCGGGATTGGCGACGATATAGTTGTCGGAATCGCCGAGATAGTTCGGCATGTAGAAGATGAACCACGCATAGAACAGCAGGAAGCAGGAAAGACCGAACGCATCCTTCATGGTCGCGTAGGGCGTGAACGGAACGGTATCTTTTTCCGTTTTGGCCTCGACGCCGGCCGGATTGTTCTGCCCCACGACATGCAGCGCCCAGACGTGCAGCACCACCACGCCGGCGATCACGAACGGCAACAGATAGTGCAGCGAGAAGAAACGGTTCAGCGTCGGATTGCCGACCGAGTAGCCGCCCCAGAGCAGGGTGACGATGCTGTCGCCGACATAGGGAACGGCGGAGAACAGGTTGGTGATGACGGTGGCGCCCCAGAAGCTCATCTGGCCCCACGGCAGCACGTAGCCCATGAAGCCTGTCGCCATCATCAGGAGGTAGATGATGACGCCGAGGATCCACAGGACTTCACGCGGCTCCTTGTACGACCCGTAATACAGGCCGCGGAACATGTGAATGTAGACGGCGAGAAAGAACATCGACGCGCCGCTGGCGTGCATGTTGCGCAACAGCCAGCCGTAATTCACGTCGCGCACGATACTTTCGACCGACTTGAAGGCGAGATCGGCGCTCGG
This sequence comes from uncultured Alphaproteobacteria bacterium, assembly GCA_963742085.1. Classification (GTDB taxonomy): domain Bacteria; phylum Pseudomonadota; class Alphaproteobacteria; order Rhizobiales; family Xanthobacteraceae; genus Bradyrhizobium. The sequence goes on from CAVUKM010000021.1 coordinate 141,475, forward strand.
CGTGTAGTGCATCGCCAGGACGACGCCGGTGACGATCTGCACCGCCAGCATCATCGAGAGAATGGCGCCGAAGGTCCACCAGTAGTTCAGGTTGCGCGGCGTCGGATAGGCCACGAACGAGGAATGCATGAGACCCAAAATCGGGAGACGCCGTTCAATCCACTTCAAGGCGGGATTGGTCGGCTGGTAGTCGGATGGTCCGCTCATGATGCGATCCCTAGGGGAGTAAGAAGACGCGACGGGCTCAAGGTCTCGGACAGGATCCGAGGCTCAGCCTATCTGGATTTTGCTGTCGGAGACGAATTGGTAGGGCGGCACTGGCAGGTTTGCAGGCGCTGGCCCCTGGCGGATACGACCGGAGGAGTCGTATTGCGAACCGTGGCAAGGGCAGAAGAAGCCGTCGTAGCTACCCTCATGCGCAATCGGGATGCAGCCAAGATGGGTGCAGATGCCGATCACCACGAGCCACTGATCGTGGCCCTCCTTGACCCGGGACTGATCGGTCGCGGGATCGGGCAGGCTCGAGACCTGCACGCTGCGGGCCTCGTCGATCTGCTTCTTGGTCCGGTGGCTGATGTAGATCGGTTTGCCCCGCCAGAAGACCTTGATGTCCTGTCCTTCGGCGATCGGCGCCAGATCGACTTCGATCGGCGCGCCCGCCGCAATCGTCGAGGCGTCCGGATTCATCTGGGAAATAAACGGCCAGAGCGTAACCGCTCCGCCGACGGCGGCGACGGCTCCCGTTGCAACAAAGAGGAAATCACGGCGTGTCGAATCCACCGAAGACGCTGTCGTCACGATTCCAAACCCTTTCTCGGCTGCAGCCGGTGGAACCGCCCCAGGCAACGCATAAACGATACCCATGGGTGGCTGCCGGCGCCCGCGGCCCCCGCGGCGGCAGAAAGACCCCTTTTTCCGACCCAATCGGGCGGAACAAGCAGTCCAGAATCGTTCTATTGGCACCCTTGCCGGAAGAGCGCAAGCCCGCTATCGGCTGACCGGCGTGCAATGCACTAATTGATCCTTTATCCGGACATTTCGCGGGAGACCCGAAGGGCCTCACAAAAATGCAGATTGCGCTTTTTCAGCCCGACATCCCCCAGAACACCGGGACAATTCTTCGACTTTGCGCGTGCATGGACGTGGCGGCTCATATCATCGAACCCGCCGGTTTTCCGATATCCGACCGGCATTTCCGCCGGGCCGGCATGGATTATCTCGACCAGGTGACCTGGATGCGCCATGACTCGTGGTCAAAATTCGACCAATGGCGTAACGAGGGGGGTTACCGGGTGATCCTTTTCACCACCAAGGCTGCGAGCTCTTATCTTGATTATCACTACGGCCTGACCGACATCCTGCTTTTCGGGCGCGAATCCGCTGGCGTCCCTGACCAGGTCGCCAACGCCGCCGATGCCCGCCTGGTGATCCCGATCAAACCAGGCCTGCGATCGCTCAACGTCGCGATGGCGGCGGCGATGGCACTGGGCGAGGCGCTGCGGCAAACCAATCCCGGGACCGGTCGGTGGGGTCAGGTATCGTAAATGGATATTTCCGTGATCGAAGAACGCAAGGCGCGCGCCAGGAGCTGGTTCGAAGCCCTGCGCGACGACATCTGCGGCGCGTTCGAGAAGCTCGAAGACGACGCGCCGGCAACGCTCTATCCCGGCAGCGTCGGGCGCTTCGTGCGCACCCCCTGGGAACGCACGGATCATACCGGCCGGCCCGGCGGCGGCGGCGTGATGAGCGTGATGCGTGGACGGCTGTTCGAAAAAGTCGGCGTGCATTGCTCGACGGTGCATGGCGAGTTCGCGCCCGAATTCCGCGCGCAGATTCCCGGCGCCGCCGAGGATCCCGCCTTCTGGGCATCGGGGATTTCGCTGATCGCGCATATGCGCAACCCGAACGTGCCGGCGGTGCATATGAACACCCGCTTCGTCGTCACCACCAAGGCGTGGTTCGGTGGCGGCGCCGATCTGACGCCGGTACTGGACCGGCGGCGGACCCAGGATGATCCCGACACGATTGCCTTTCACGCCGCGATGCGGGCCGCCTGCGACGCTCACGCGGCGGTGGCGAGCTACGAAAAATACAAGAAATGGTGCGACGAATATTTCTATCTGCCACACCGGAAAGAGGCGCGCGGCATCGGCGGCATCTTTTATGACTGGCACGATTCGGGCGATTGGGACGCCGACCTCGCCTTCACCCGGGACGTCGGCCGCGCCTTCCTGAAAATCTACCCCGAGCTTGTCAGGCGTAATTTCGACACGCCGTGGAATGCGGCCGACCGCGAGGAGCAATTGGTCCGGCGCGGCCGTTATGTCGAATTCAACCTGCTCTACGACCGCGGCACTATTTTCGGCCTCAAGACCGGCGGCAACGTGGATTCCATCCTGTCGTCGATGCCGCCGGAAGTGAAGTGGCCGTAGGCGACAGTGTCATTCCGGGGCGATGCAAAGCATCGAGCTACGATGTGCAATTGCACATCGGAGAATCTCGAGATTCCCCGATGCGCAATTGCGCATCTGAGGTCTGGTGCTTACGCACCATCCCGGAAATGACAACGTCTTATAATCACACCAGCTGCCGCACCGCCGCCGAGATCATGACCACGCCACCGGCGATCACGGCGGCGTCGAGGATGGCGGTGTGGATATGCACCGGCATGCGCTCGACGAAGGCCTTTGCGAAAAATGCCCCGGGTAGCGCGACCGCGCCGATCAGAAGCGCAAAGGCGAGCACCTGCGCGGTGACGACGCCGGCCAACCCGAACACGGAAATCTTGATGACGCTGGTGGCAACCGAGATCACGGCGTCGGTCGCGATCACGGCCGCGCCTTCGAGGCCCGCGGCCATCAACAGCGACAGCAGGATCACGCCCGAGCCCGAGGTGCCGCCGACCACGATGCCGTAACCCACCGCGCCAAAGCCGAGCCCGCTGTCGCCAATCCGGATGTCGCGGCGCCTGGCGAACCGGCGCAGCGGCACGCTCAATATCAGCATGGCGCCGATCACCATCGCCGCGCCGGCATTGGTCAGCCGTGTATAGCCGTAGGCGCCGAGCGCGGTCGTCAGTGCGGCGGCCAGGATCACGATCATCGCGCGACGGCGGTCGGCGTAACGACGATAGGCCGTGACGCGGCTCATATTGGTGAATACTGCCGAGATGGCGATGATCGGCACCACCGGTTCGGCGCCGATCAGCGGCACCAGGACCAGCGGCATCAGCGCGCCGGTGCCGTAGCCGGCCAACCCCCCGACCACCGAGGCAAATAGCGCAACGCATGCAACCAGCAGCAATTGAGCCAGCGAAATGTCGGCAAAGCCGGAAAAGAGGTTCACGGCCTGGCGTCGCGGCTAAAACGCGTGACGGTCTGATCGGCAATCGCCTTGAGCGCCGGCTCATCGAGCGGGAAATTCGCCGCAAGCCAGGCGTCCTCCGCCAGGGCAAGCACCTGCCCGAGCCGCGGGCCCTGGGCAATGCCGCGCGCGATGAAATCGGCGGCTTTCAGCGGAAATTTCGGCGCGCTCCAGCGCTCCGGCAAGGTAGCCAATTCCCGCCACGCCGCTGCATCGGTATTGCCCCCCGACCGCGCCCAGGCCAGCAGCAGCCGGTCGCGATAACGCTCCGCGCCGAGCCGATATAGCCGCCGCCGCGCGGTGGCTTCGTCCATGCCGGCCAGCCGCCACCAGCGATGGCCCATGGAATCAAGCGCCTTGGTCTCGGCATTGCTCAATCGCAAGCGCATCGCCACCCGTCTGGCATCCTCGGTAACGGCAACCGCGAGCGCGCCAAGCCGGCGCACCGGGTCCGGCGCAAGTGCCAGCGCGAGCTCCGATGAAATCATGGCCCGAAACGGCCCGGTATAGGCGACGCCGCCGAAGATCGGCAGCAGCAATCCGCCATCCACCATTGCCGCAACAGCACCGGCCGCGCCTTCCGCGACCAGCAGCTTCAGCATTTCCAGGCGCACGCGTTCGGCCGAGAGCGTCGCAAGGCCACCTCTCGCGCTGATGCATGCGAGATACCCCGCGTGATCGGGTTGACCTGCGCCATAGGCGGCGTGAATGCGGAAAAAGCGGAGGATGCGCAGATAATCCTCTGCTATCCGCTGGTTTGGATTTCCGATGAAACGCACGCGTTTTGCGGCGATATCATCCAGTCCACCGACATGGTCGTGCACGCGGCCTTCGGCGTCGACCGACAGGCCGTTGATGGTGAAGTCGCGCCGTTCGGCATCGCGCACCCAGTCGCGGCCGAACGCGACCTTCGCCTTGCGGCCGAAAGTCTCGGTGTCCTCGCGCAACGTGGTGATCTCGAACGGATGCGCATCGATCACGAGCGTCACGGTGCCGTGTTCGATACCCGTCGGCACGCTCTTGATGCCGGCCGCCTCGGCACGGCGGACCACTTCCGTGGGCAAGGCGGTCGTCGCAATATCGACGTCACCGATCGGTATCCGCAGGAGCGCGTTGCGGACCGCGCCACCGACCACGCGCGCTTCCTCGCCATCGCCGTTCAGCAATTTGAGCACGCGCGCGGTCGGGCCGGATTTGAGCCAGGGCGCGTTATCGAGCACGCGCGCCTCGCTCATTGCTCCACTCCGGGAACCAGCCTGCCGTTCTCGATATGCGCGGGTGTGTACGTCGAATGCGGCGGCGCGCCCGAGAATTGCGCCAGCAGGATGAAACTGGCCACCACCAGGAGCAGCGAACCGAGCAACAGTTTGGCTACGATATTGATGGGCCAGGACGATTGCACCAGCAATCCGGAGCGGTTTGCGATCAGAAACAGCGCATAGACCGCGAAGGGAATGAGGAAAATTCCGATCTCGGTGAAGGCCGGACGGATCATGGCAGGCAAATCCGTTCGTACAGCACGCGCAGAATTCCCGCCGTGGCGCCCCAGATATAGCGGTCCTCATAGGGCATGGCGTAGTAGGAACGCTCCATGCCGCGGAATTCCTTGCTGTGCAGCTGGTGGTTCGCCGGATTCATCAGAAACGCCAGCGGTACCTCGAACGCATCGTCCACTTCCGACTGGTTGATGCGGAGCTTGAAGCCCGGTCTTACCCGCGCCACCGCCGGCAGGATTCGGAATCCGAAACTGGTTCCGTACAGATCGAGATAGCCGACGGGATCAACGAATTCGCGGCTCAGGCCGATCTCTTCCTCGGCCTCGCGCAACGCCGTATCGAGCGGGGAAGTGTCCGTCGCATCGATCTTGCCGCCCGGAAATGAGATCTGGCCGGCGTGATCGTTGAGGTGGGCTGCGCGCTGTGTCAGCAGCACGGTCGGCTGCGGATGGTCCACCACCGGGATCAGCACCGCCGCGGGGCGGATCGGCTGCTCGCGCGCCAGAATCTCCAGCATGCGGTCGGTGCCCTGATCCCCGCTGACGGGAATGAGGCTGGGGTCGGTCAGGCCGGCAGGAACGTCGAAGCCGAGCCGCACACGGGCCCGATCGAAAAATTCCGCTGAATTGACCGCAGCCGGATCGCTCCTCAACATCGCCTCGTTCAAAGCGCGCCCCTCACCTGCTCCGCATCCGCCATCGCGAAGAATTCGCCAGCCGACGCGACCCCGAACATCCGGTGGCCATCGACCACCCGCTCCTCGCCCATGTCAACCAGATCGTAGTAGAGCGCGCGGGTTACCTTGGCCCAAAGGTCGGCGCGGACGTGAAGATAGGGCGTAAGGCCGCCGCCGGCGGTGGCATCGAACCGCAGCCGATGCGCCTGGTCGCACACCACCCAGTCGTCGACATTGGTGCGGAAGCGCAACAGCCGGCCCCTTTCATCGTGCTCCCTGAGCATCTCGACAGCCAGAAACGGTGCATCGTCGACGCGGATGCCGACCTTCTCCACCGGCGTCACGAGAAAGTGCTTGCCATCCTCGCGCTTGAGGATCGTTGAAAACAGGCGGACAAGCGCGGGCCGCCCGATTGGCGTCCCCATATAATACCACGTACCATCGCCGGCGATTCGCATGTCGAGATCGCCGCAGAACGGCGGATTCCACAAATGCACCGGGGGCAGCCCCTTTCCGGTCGCACTGGCGCTGGCGGCGTCGCTGGCCGCTGCGGTCAGTCCTTCGAGGCCTTGATCGGGTTTCCGCCCTTGCTTCGCCATTGTTTACCTAGAGTCTGATCGCCTCGGATTGGCACGATTGGTGCAAGTCTTTCGGCGCGCGCCTTGGACGAGTTCCGCCCGTAATATCCCGGATCAAGTCGCCACATCGTGATGCCGTTCATACCCCGAAATGCCGATATTGTGGGGATAGGTTAATTCAACGAATACATGATCTTCGCATGAGTTTAGCATGGGGTTCGCGGCGTGACGACGCAATCGGCGGCGGTTCGGGCATGAGTTCGGGCGTGCGTTAAGAGTTCAAGACGGGCGAGAGTTTAGGACCAGGGAGAACGAAATGGCTGGCGCGGACAGTGTCGAAAAACTAGAGGACGTCGTCGTCCGCTCGGCCGAACAGGTCGCCGGTCAGATACGCGCGGCAAAGGAAGCAATCTCCACGGTCATCTTCGGCCAGGACCGGGTGATCGAGAACACGCTGGTGACGATCCTGTCGGGCGGTCACGCGCTTCTGATCGGCGTGCCCGGCCTTGCCAAGACCAAGCTGGTCGAAACCCTGGGCATCACGCTCGGGCTCGACGCCAAGCGCATCCAGTTCACGCCGGACCTGATGCCGTCGGATATCCTGGGCGCTGAGGTGCTGGACGAGAGCAGTTCCGGCAAGCGGTCGTTCCGTTTCATCTCCGGACCGGTATTCGCGCAGCTGTTGATGGCCGACGAAATCAACCGCGCCAGCCCACGCACCCAATCGGCGCTGCTCCAGGCCATGCAGGAACAACACATCACGGTTGCGGGCGCGCGCCACGATTTGCCGAAACCTTTCCATGTGCTGGCGACGCAAAATCCGCTGGAGCAGGAGGGCACCTACCCGCTGCCGGAGGCGCAGCTCGACCGCTTTCTGATGGAAATCGACGTCGATTATCCGGATCGCGATGCCGAGCGGCGGATCCTGTTCGAAACCACCGGCGCGGAAGAGAAGCTGGCCAAGGTTGCGATGAACGCCGAAATTCTGATTGCGGCGCAGCGGCTGGTGCGGCGGCTGCCGGTCGGCGATTCCGTCGTGGAAGCGATCCTCTCGCTGGTGCGCTCCGCCCGCCCCGGTCCGGAAGGCGGCGAGGCCGGCAAGCTGATCGCCTGGGGGCCGGGTCCCCGCGCCAGCCAGTCGCTGATGCTCGCTGTGCGCGCGCGCGCGTTGCTCGACGGGCGTCTGGCGCCCTCGATCGACGACGTGCTCGACCTGGCGGAGCCGGTTCTCAAGCACCGCATGGCGCTGACGTTCTCCGCCCGCGCGGAAGGCCACACCATTCCCGACGTGATCAAGCAACTGAAGACGCGGATCGGTTGATGGCCGCAGGTACCGAGCACGCAGCCAGGGAGATCGTAGCAATCCGACGTGCCGATGGCGAAAGCCGAACGCTCGCCGCATCGCTGCCGCGTCTTGTGCTCGAGGCTCGCCGCATCGCCGCCAACGTCATTCACGGCCTGCACGGACGGCGGCGCGCCGGCGCGGGAGAAAGCTTCTGGCAATACCGGCGTTTCGTTTCGGGCGAACCATCGCAAAGCGTCGACTGGCGCCGCTCGGCGCGCGACGATCATCTCTATGTCCGCGAGCAGGAATGGGAGGCCGCGCATACGGTGTGGCTGTGGCCCGACCGTTCGCCGTCGATGGCGTTCGCATCCCAACAGGCGCGCGACAGCAAACTGGAACGCGGCCTGATCGTGACGTTCGCACTGGCCGAGCTCCTGGTCGCCGGCGGCGAACGCGTCGGCATTCCCGGCTTGATCAACCCTACCGCCAGCAGCAGCGTCATCGACAAGATGGCGCAGGCGATGCTGCATGACGACGCGGCGCGGCTCAGCCTGCCGCCGTCCTTCGTGCCGTCGGCGCTCTCCGAAATCGTGGTGCTGTCGGATTTCTGGTCGCCGATCGGCGAAATCCGCAGCATGCTTGCCGGATTGTCGGCGTCCGGCGCGCACGGCACGCTGATCCAGATCGTCGATCCGGCGGAGGAAAGCTTCCCCTATTCCGGCCGTGTCGAGTTCGTCGAGCCCGAAGGCGGCGATGTCGTCGTCGCGGGGCGCGCGGAAAAATGGGCCGCCGACTACGTTGCGCGCGTGGCGCTGCATCGCGAGGAGATTCGCAACGAGACCGGCAAGCTCGACTGGCTGTTCTCGACCCACACCACCAGCCGCTCGGCCGCCGAGCTGCTGTTGTTCCTGCACGCGGGCATGATGGCGAGCAAGGGCACCGCGCGCGCCGCGACCGTCAAAGCGGGGCGCAGCGCATGATCGCAGGCCTGCCGCTCTCATTCGCCGAACCGGTTTTGTTGCTGGGCCTGTTGAGCCTGCCCTTGCTGTGGTGGCTGTTGCGGGTGATGCCGCCGCGGCCGCGACGCATCGAGTTTCCGCCGACGCGGTTGTTGTTCGACATTGCGCCCAAGGAAGAAACCCCTTCGCGCACGCCATGGTGGCTGACCGCGATTCGCCTCGCCGCCGCTGCCCTCCTTATCCTTGCGGCCGCGGGACCGATCTGGAACCCGCAAACCGGCGCCGCCGGCTCGAGCGCTCCGCTTGCGATTCTGCTCGACGACGGCTGGAGCGCAGCCTCGAGCTGGGATGCAAGGGTCAAGGCCGCGGACGAATTGATCGCCAATGCCGACAGCGACCGGCGCGGCGTCGCCCTTGTTCCGCTGTCCGAGCCCACGCGCGACATCACGATCATGCCGGGCGGCACGGCACGCGTGGCATTGCGCCAGCTTGCGCCCAAACCCTATTCGATCGAGCGGGTCGAAACGCTCTCCGCGATCGAGCGCTTCCTCAAGGCGGCCGGCGACTGCGAAATCGCCTGGCTGTCGGATGGCGTCGATACCGGCCGTGGCGCCGAATTCTTGCAGGGCCTGAGCAAGACCATAGGCGATCGCACGCTGACGGTTTTCGAAGGCGGTACCCCACCCGCGCTGGCGCTCGCCGCCGCCGAAAATGCGGCGGCGAAGATGACGGTGAAGGTGCTGCACGCCGACGGTGGCGCTGGCTCGGGCGTCGTGCGTGCGCTCGACCAGAAGGGCTCGCCGATCGGCGAGGCGCACTTTATTTTCGCGCCAGGGGACCGCGAGACCGAAGCGGCGTTCGATCTTCCGGTCGAGTTGCGCAACGATATCAGCCGGCTTGAAATATCGGGAGAACGGTCCGCGGGCGCCGTGCAACTGCTCGACAAGCGATGGCGCCGGCGCGCGATCGGCGTGGTCAGCGGCTCCAGCAATGACACCGCGCAGCCCTTGCTGGCTTCCGCTTTCTATCTCACCCGGGCGCTCGCCCCGTTCGCCGACGTGCGGCTCGGGGATCGTGGCGCGCCGCAGCAGGCGATCTCCCAATTTCTCGATCAGAAGCTGCCGATGATCGTGCTCGCGGATGTCGGCACGCTGTCGCCGGAAATTCGCGAGCGCATCAGCACGTGGATCGAGCAAGGCGGGGTGCTGGTGCGCTTCGCCGGGCCGCGTCTGGCGCAGGCCGATGACGATCTGGTGCCGGTGAAACTGCGCCGCGGCGGACGCAGCCTCGGCGGCAGCCTGACCTGGGAAAAGCCGCAGCACCTCGCCTCCTTCGCCGCCGACGGACCGTTCGCCGGTCTCGTGGTGCCCAAGGACATCACCATCAACCGCCAGGTGCTCGCCGAACCGGATGCGGTGCTGGCGACAAAAAGCTGGGCGTCGCTGGAGGATGGAACGCCATTGGTCACCGGCGAGCGTCGCGGCAAGGGCGTGGTGAGCCTGTTTCACGTCAGCGCCGACATGCGCTGGTCCGATCTGCCGATGTCCGGTTCTTTCGTCGAAATGCTGCGCCGGATCGTCGACATGTCCGGCTACACCTCCAGTCCGGGCGCGGGTGTCGCGAGCGAGGCAAGTGCCGAGACGGTGGCGCCGCTGCGCACGCTCGACGGTTTTGGCGCCTTCGGGCCGCCGCCCTCGACCGCGAAACCGTTGTCCGCTGAATTCCGCGATCGGGCGACGTTCGATCATCCTCCGGGATTCTACGGCCCCGCCGACGGCCCGCTCGCGGTGAACACGCTGGCGGCAGCGGACCGGATCGCGCCGCTCGATTTTTCCGGCCTGCGCGCCCGGCGCGCGAGCTACACCAATTCCGAACCGCGGGACTTGCGCGGGATCCTGTTGTCGTCGTCGCTGGCGCTGTTTCTGATCGACGCGGTGATCGTCGTCCTGCTCGGCGCCGGCATCGCCGCCTTGCTGAGGCGGCGCGCGGCGCCGGCTGCGCTCGCCTTCGCCCTCCTGTTGCCTGTCGTGCTGACGTTGCCGTCGCCGACCCGCGCCGACAGCGCCGACGATTTCGCCATCAAGGCGACGACGCAAACCCGGCTGGCCTATGTGCTGACCGGCAACGCCGACGTCGACTCGATCGTCAAGGCGGGCATGGCCGGATTGACCTTGTTCCTTGCGCAACGCACCGCGCTGGAGGCCGGCGACCCCGTCGGCATCGATCCGGCCCATGACGAGCTGGCGTTCTTCCCGCTGATCTACTGGCCCGTCGTGCCCGGCGCGCCGAAGCCGCCGCAGGACGCGATCAACCGCATCGACGCCTACATGAAACAGGGCGGCACGGTGCTGTTCGATACCCGCGATGCGATCGAGGCGCCGCCGGGAGAAAACGGCGCGTCGCAGACGCCGGGCATGCAGGCGCTGCGAAATATACTTTCATCGCTCGACGTTCCCGAGCTCGAGCCGGTGCCGCGCGAGCACGTACTGACCAAGACGTTCTATCTGTTGCGCGACTTTCCCGGCCGGTTCGACACCGGCCAGACCTGGGTCGAGACCTTGCCGCGCGAGGACGACGACGACACGGCGTCTCATCCGGCCCGCGGCGGAGACGGCGTCTCGCCGATCATCATTACCTCCAACGATCTGGCCGGCGCCTGGGCGATACGCCCCGACGGCCAGCCGATGCTGCCGCTTGCGCCGGGCGAACCGCGGCAGCGCGAATTCGCCTTCCGCGCCGGCGTCAACATCGTGATGTATACGCTGACCGGAAACTACAAGGCCGACCAGGTGCATGCGCCGGCGCTGATCGAACGTTTGGGACAGTAATGAACATGAGTGCTTCCCAAAACTACGCGGTCATGCCCGGCCTTGTGCCGGGCATCCACGTCTTTCTTGACGCCAGCCAAGACGTGGATGGCCGGGACAAGCCCGGCCATGATGAAGTAGATGGGTACGTGTCATGAACTACGGCATCGCGTTTACCCCGCTGGTTCCCTCGCTCGTGCTCTGGATTGCGCTCGCCGCCATCGTCGTGATCGCGGCATTGCTGCTGCTCGGGCGGCCACGCGGCGCGGCGGTGCGCATCACGGCGCTGGCGCTGATCCTGCTGGCGCTGGCCAACCCGTCATTCACCCGCGAGGACCGCGAGCCGCTGTCGTCGGTGGCTGCCGTCGTGATCGACAAGAGCCCGAGCCAGAATTTCGGCGAGCGGACCCGCGAGACCGCGAAGGCCCAGGAGGCGCTGATCGACAGCCTGAAGAAAATCAGCGGCCTCGAAGTGCGCGTGGTCGAGGCCGGCCAGGCCGACGGCGAAACCGATGGCACCAGATTGTTCGGCGCGCTGTCGTCGGCCTTATCGGACGTCCCGGTCGATCGCGTTGCCGGTGCCTTTCTGATTACCGACGGGCGTGTTCACGACATCCCCGCGAATGCCGCCGCGCTCGGCTTCCAGGCCCCCGTGCATGCGCTGATCACCGGCCGCAAGGACGAGCGCGACCGCCGCATCGCGATCTCCGCGGCCCCACGCTTTGGCATCGTCGGCCAGGTCCAGACCATTACCTACCGGCTGGACGATCAAGGCGTCAGCGGCCAGCGCGCAAAGGTCGTGGTGCGCTGCGACGGCGAGGTGATCAACGAGCGCACCGTGCTCAGCGGCCAGACCGTCAACGTCGACATCGATATCAAGCACGCCGGACCAAACATCGTCGAGATCGAGGCTTCTCCACTCGATAACGAGCTGACGCTGGTCAACAACCGCGCGGTGGTCGCGATCGACGGGGTGCGCGACAAATTGCGCGTGCTGCTGGTTTCGGGCGAGCCGCATTCCGGGGAGCGCACGTGGCGCAACCTCCTGAAATCCGACGCCAGCGTCGATCTCGTGCACTTCACGATTTTGCGCCCGCCCGAGAAACAGGATGGAACGCCGATCAATGAATTGTCGCTGATCGCATTTCCGACCCGCGAACTGTTTCAGCAGAAGATCAACGAATTCCAGCTGATCATTTTCGACCGCTACGCGCGCCAGGGCGTGCTGCCGATCGCCTATTTCGACAATATCGCACGCTACGTGCGCGGCGGCGGTGCCGTGCTGGTGTCCGCCGGTCCCGACTACGCCTCGTCGACAAGCATCTGGCGCACGCCGCTGGATTCGGTGCTGCCCGCAGAGCCGGTGGGCGTCACCGAGAAGCCGTTTTACGCACAATTGAGCGACGTCGGCAAACGCCATCCCGTCACACGCGGTCTGGAAGGCTCCGGCACCGAACCGCCGCACTGGAGCCGGTTCTTCCGCACAGTGGACACCCGCAACGCCACCAGCCCGCCGGTCATGACCGGCGCCGACGGCAAGCCGTTGCTGCTGCTGTCGCGTTTTGGCGAAGGGCGCGTCGCATTGCTGTTGTCCGACCATATCTGGCTGTGGGCACGCGGCTACGAAGGCGGCGGTCCGCATCTCGACCTGCTGCGGCGTATGTCGCATTGGCTGATGAAGCAGCCCGATCTCGACGAAGAGGCGCTGCATCTGCAAGTGCGGGGCCACGACCTCGTGGTGCAGCGCCAGACCATGGCGGACAGCGTCGCGCCGGTGACGGTGACGTCGCCCTCCGGCACAACACGTGAGCTGACGCTGAGCCCCGGCGAACCGGGAACATGGGTGGCCTCGATCCCCGCCAGCGAACTCGGCCTCTGGCAGGCGACCGACGGCATGCTGAAAGCCCTGATCAATGTCGGCCCGACCAACCCGAAGGAATTTTCCGAAGTCACCTCCATCACCGAAATGCTGATGCCGCTGGCGCAAGCGACCGGCGGCGACGCGCGGCGCGTCGTCGATGGCTCGAGCATCGACCTTCCACGCATCCTGGCCGTGCGGGCGTCCAGCGTGTTCCGCGGCGATGGCTGGATGGGCGTGAAGATGCGCGATGCAAGTGTCGTCAGGGGCGTCGGCGTGTTGCCGGTATTCGCCGGCCTGATCGGCTTGCTGTTGCTGCTCGGCGCGTTCGCCGCCACCTGGCTGCGCGAGGGACGCTGATCGCGCGCCAACGCTCTATCGCGCCATGCTCCAGTCCGGACGAATCGCTCCGGAGACGCCTTCAAACGCGCCATCGACCAGTTCTGCTACCAGCAGGCGGCTGTAGTCGACCGGTCCAGGCATGGTTGCCCGCCCCTTCGGCACGGCCTTGAAGCCGACGCGGCTGTAATAGGTCTCGTCGCCGACCAGCAGCACAAGGCGATGCCCCTTCGCCCTGGCGTCCTTGAGCGCGCGCTCCAGCAGCGCGCGGCCGACGCCACGGCCGCGAAATGGCGGCTCGACCGTCAGCGGCCCCAGCAGCAGCGCCTTGGTCTCGCCGACAACGACCGGCAACTGGCGCACCGAGCCCACCAGCAGCGTGCCGATCCACGCGGTGAACGACAGATCGAGCAGGTGGTCGACATGCTCGCGAAGCCGGTACGCGCTCAGCACGTAGCGGCCGGGGCCGAACGTGCGGTCGTGCAAACGTTCGATCGCCTGGGCGTCGTTGGCGGTTTCGTGCAAAATAGTGAGAGAAAGATCGCTCATGGTAATGCGCGGGATAGCATCTGGCGGCCGCGCGGTCCATCGCCCCCGTGCCGCGCCGGATTTCGAGCCCTGTCAATTCCTGCCGGCGGGGCCTTGGGACAAATAGGCCAAAAGCTTCATCTCGCGGCGGCCGCGCGTCACCGTATCCAGCACCAGCCCCGACGACACCGAAAGCATCGCCAGAATCGTCAAGCCCATCGACAAAACCGCGGTCGGCAGGCGGGGAACAATGCCTTCCTCGAGATAGGTGACGAGAATCGGGATCGCGAGGCCGATCGAAACCAGGACCAGGGAAACGCCGATTGCCGTGAAAAAGCGCAGCGGCTTTTCCGACCGGTAGAGCTTCAGGATGGTGCCGAGAATCCGGAATCCGTCGCGCCAGGTGTTGAGCTTGCTTACCGACCCCTCCGGGCGGGCGTAGTAAGGCGTTTCGATCTCCGCGACCGGCAGCGCCAGTTCGAGCGCGTGGACGCTCAACTCGGTTTCGATCTCAAAACCATCCGACAGCACCGGGAAGGATTTGACAAAGCGGCGCGAAAATACCCGGTACCCGGAAAGAATATCCTTGAAGGCCTGGCCGAAAACCGACGACAGAAAACCGGTCAGAATTCGGTTTCCGGTGCGGTGACCCGGCCGATAGGCGGCCACAGCCTGATCGACCCGCAGCCCCACCACCATATCGAGGTGATCTGCCAGCAGCGCATCGATCATGCGTGGCGCGCTTGCGGCATCATAGGTCGCGTCGCCGTCGACAAGCACATAGATGTCGGCGTCGACGTCGGCGAACATGCGGCGTACGACATGGCCCTTGCCCTGGCGACGCTCACTGCGCACCTCGGCGCCGGCCTGTCGCGCGACCGCGATGGTCCGATCCGACGAATTGTTGTCGTAGACGTAGATGTCGGCCGAGGGCAGCGCTTTGCAAAAATCGGCAATGACGGTGGCGACCGCAGCTTCCTCGTTGAAGCATGGCACCAGTACAGCAACCCGCATCGACGATGGTATCATTGCAGAAACGCCCGCCCCCTGAAGTCTCCCGACTCAGCTTCCCATAGCATGATCATGGGCCGGCTGCCTGCCCGATGCGACCGCCATCCCCGATTTCCGCCGGCTCGATCAGGGACGCGAACAGCAAGCTCCACAACGAGAGCATGGCGACCGGTACCGTATAATAGGGCGTGAAGATGGGATGGCTGAGGAAGAACGCCAGGTTGACCAGCAGATTTCCAGCCGTGACGAAGGCGACCTGTCGCTTGCCGCCGGTCCGGCTCGAAAACCACGTCAGGGCCGTCCATAGACCCGCGAGCAGAAGCAGGATGCCCTGCATATCCGCGACATAACTCCAGATGACGCTGAAACTCAGATCGGGGGGGACCACATCGACCGCCCCGTACGTCGTGGACAACGGACTCCCGGCATTGATCGCATTCGCGAACAGCGTCGGCGCCGTCCCTGCCAAAAATGCTATTCCGAACAATACGCCCTGCAGGACCGCTTCAATTTTTCGGGAGAGCGAGAATGACACGAAAAAAAACAGGAAATAGCCCGACGAGAGAAATAGATTCGGCAATCTGAAATTCACGGCCAGGCCAATCAAAAGACCGATGACGCCCGTCAAGAGAATGCGGTGTTGCGATTGCTGTGCAAGGAAGAGCTTGGCGGTCAAGAAGCCTGCAAGCACGCATACCACCATCGTAGGCGCCATCGAATAGCTGGCCTTGGCAGGATTAATCATCAAGTAGATTGCCAGGCAGCCAAACATACCCGCAAGCAAGATTGAAGACGTCGAGCCCGCGCAAACAATCCCCAGCAATGCAAAGCCAAAAACTACGGCGGTCGCCAGGACGTAGAGCGGTATCACCTGAAATCCCTGCGGAAACAGCGCCAATACAAAGCCCGTGCCCGGCGGATACTGCATGACACGCTTTTGGCTCGCCGGCATCGGGGTATGACAGGGAGCGGTCGAAGCATCGTCCCAGGTCGGGAACCCGATCTCTTTCAGTCTTGAAGACAAATAGTGATCGTCATCCCGGGAGATATCCGTGTTCAATCCGTCAAATCCAAATCTCTGGAAGAGATGAGCCTGCCGCAAATAGCAGACATCGTCGTAAACCCCGCGGCTTTCACTCCAGCGAGACATCGACCACACATTGCTGGCAAACACCAGAAAGCACAGGAAGCCACAGCCAATCTTGAGATATCGCATGGTTTTTTCCGGGCACAAATTGCTCTCAACGACTTGTCGCCAAATCGGGGGGAGCCTGCAAGGGCCTGGCGGCAGATCGCAACTGGCCTTCGGCTCCCGAACGCTTCGGATTTGCGCCGCTGCCTGTCCGTCCGCGACACCTTTTGCCATGGCGCGGATATCGCGATCAGCCTATTTCAAGGCGACACACATGCGCTTCGCTCGCCGGAGCCCGCTCGATTGACGAGCAACTTCGCCCGCTGGAAAACCGGGTTTCGAAAACCATGCTGGACTGGAATGCGAGATCGCAAAAGAATTTAATCTGCGGAGTATCATCACTTGAAATGGTCTTCCCTACCTCGCGTTCGGTCCATCGATAAATGAAGCTCGGAATGCACCGCAGTCGATCTGCCTGCGTGGCTCGCGTCACCCGGTACGCTTCATTTTTCGAGAAACCTGCGGAATACATCTGCGCTCCTTGTCACCATGTATGTCGACCCCGCAAGCGTCAGGTGAATGCGACTGGAGTATAACCAAATCCCGTCCTTAACGACCGGGCACTCCGCGTCGCAAAAATAATCTATGGGACGCAACAGTTCGACCTTGTCGGGCCACCTGGCCTGGACATTTGAGAGCACCCGGTCAATCGCTGCCGTGGATCGCTCGACTTCTTCCCTCGTTTTCGCAGGACAAGGCGGTTGCGGCGCGTGAGGAAGCGGCCCCTGCACCAATCGGGGACGATTGATAGGACAACCGGAATCCGGTTGTTCGCCGACAAGGAGGATGCGCCTGCCATCTGCCGCAAGTTTCCCGATGGTTCGTTCGAGGCCTGACTGCAACTTGGTGAACGAGTCCCCTCCTGACGCAGGGTTCCCGGGCGATTCCGAATCGTGGCTGATTGCAGCGTCGTTGTAGAGGCTCCATTTCTGCACGAAGATGATCGGCAAATTCGTTTGCTCCAGACGCTCCAGCGTCTGGTCGCGCGCCAGCCGGCACTCCTCCTGGCGCAGCGACTTCAACGACGCTCCGTAGATAATGGGGCAGCCGGCGCCCGCCATGAC
This sequence comes from uncultured Alphaproteobacteria bacterium, assembly GCA_963742085.1. Taxonomy (GTDB): domain Bacteria; phylum Pseudomonadota; class Alphaproteobacteria; order Rhizobiales; family Xanthobacteraceae; genus Bradyrhizobium. The sequence goes on from CAVUKM010000021.1 coordinate 158,631, forward strand.
GTGAACATTCATGTTCAGCTGCTCCATGATCGGCGCGAGGGCGAAGGCGTATTCGGCAGTCAGCGAATCGCCAACCAGTTCGAATCCAACCGGCCCCTGGAAGTGCCTTATGTCGCGGCCCGACGGGAAATCTTCCAAATGCTCCAACTCGGCCTGAGCTTTGGGCAGCCGCCAGGCGAAACCCCTCGACACAAAGGTCAGATGTGTGACCACCGCCAGCGTGAGAACCACCGACCAAAATCCAACGGCGTTCTTCAGGAAGTTGGCCGACCGAAATTCGGAAGATTGAATAAACCTGCGCTCGATCAAGACATTCATGGCCGTTGCAATGGTGGCCATGAGGACCGCCATCGCCACAATCCCTGCCCAGCTGTTGGCGGCAACGTCACCAAAAATGAAACGCGCAAAAAAGATGATCGGCCAGTGACACAGGTAGAGCGAATAGGAAATAGCACCAATGAAAAGCATCGGCGAATTGGTAAGGATCGCGGATGCCCGGGTCTTGTCGCTCCCCCAGATCGTTGCGGCCGCGCCCAAGCAGGGCAGAAGAACTGCCGTATCCAGGTGCGGCATATCCGACTCGAACAAGAGCACACTCGCCGCAATGCAAGACATGCCGATCGCCGAAAGGCTTTCGGCGGCGGCCGCATTGGGACGAAATCTGCGCTCGAGAAAAAGAACCAGCGCGCCGCAGGCAAACTCGGAAATCCGGAAGGGCATCAGGAAAAATACGGCGAGCGGATCCACCCTGGCCATAAGGGTTGAAGCAAGAATGGATGCAAGGCCGGCAACCGCGATGCTTTCAAACGCGAGCCCCCACTTCCAGCTCAGCACAAGCAGGACTGGCCAAAACAGATAGAATTGCTCTTCAAGCGAAAGCGACCAGCAATGCAACAGCGCCAGCTCGTCCGAATTCGGAGCAAAATATTGATGGGATTCCCGCCAGTATTGAATATTCGAAATCGACAGAAGCGCGTGCGTGCCTTCCTTTGCCACGTCGAGAAACATCAATGGCGAGCACCACAGAGCGCCCGCGAGATAGGTGGCCGCGACTGTAAAGATCAGGGCAGGATAAATCCGGCGCGTCCTGCGCACGTAAAACTGACCAAATGAAAACCGTCCGGCCTGCAGATCGGCCAGGATATTTCGGGTGATGAGATAGCCGGAAATAACAAAGAAAATATCGACTCCGATGAAGCCGCCCTGAAAACCGGCTACCTTCAGGTGAAACAGGAGGACGCTGATAACCGCGACGGCGCGCAACCCGGCGATTTCTGCGCGAAAGGAATTAGCCATATGTCCTGGTCCGCTTATTGATGCCGGGTGGCAACAACGGCATCAACACCGCTCGGAACGTCCCTGAGAGTTCGACAGGCGGGCGCGTTACCGCGAAAAAGCCCGGTTTCTTCACCGATGGGCACTGCTGTTTCTGGCACGCCGCTTGTATCATCAAGGCCCAACAGCGAACAAGCGAGTTTGACCGGGCTTCGATTCGTCGTTGGCGGGGCTGTTGCGGCAGTCGAACGGTGCGAAAGGATGCCGCGGAACGCGAAGGGCAGTACCTAGCGCCAGGTTGCAATCGGCTCGCGGCCTTCGATCACTTCCAATATGCGCAGGCGCGTTCCCCTGGTGGTCTCCGCGGGCAGCGCCGCCATTTCGAAAAACCCGCAGGCGACGATCTCGTGGTTCGGCTCCGGCAAGCGATCCTGCCTGAAATGCCGCACCAGATAGACCGCGACATGATCGCGGCGGGAGACGTGACTGTTGAAGAACAGGCCGTGCAGGTCCGGCTCGCCCAGGAGTTCAATTCGCCCCTCTTCCGCGAGCTCGCGCCGGAGCGCATCGCGAAATGTTTCACCAACCTCGACGCCGCCCCCTGGCAGGTGCCAGCCGCTGACATAGCTGTGCTTGACCAGAAATACGCGATTTTCACCGTCGAGCACGACCGCGCGGACCCCAAGCGTCATGCCGCGGGCGAGCCACCAATAGAAATGAAAAAACCGCCGCAGGACCGGCTCAAGGCGCTTTCGCAGGCTCTGCAGGTTCATCGCGGAAACTCCTGAATAAGCGGACTTCGCGTTTGATCCTTGCATCGCGGCGGCCGGCTTGCCAATACATTGCGGGGATATCATGGAGCGATCGTGCGGCGGGTCTTTCGCGCAGGCAGCAGCAGCGGATTGAGGTGATGGCGGCATTCACTCTTGCGCATCTGTCCGATCCGCATCTTCCGCCGCTGCCGAGCCCGCGGCTTTCCGATCTCGCGGGCAAGCGCGCGCTCGGCTATCTGAATTGGACGCGCAACCGGCATAAATTCCACAGGCGCGAGGTGCTCGATACGCTGGTATCGGACATGCAAGCCCAGGTGCCGGATCACATCGCGATCACGGGCGACCTCGTCAATCTGGCGCTCGAAGCCGAGTTTGCGCCGGCGCGGAGCTGGCTGGAGAGCGTCGGCGCCCCGGACCGCGTCACCGCCATCCCCGGCAATCACGACGCCTATGTTCGCGCCACCCGGCATCGTTTTGCCGAGGCCTGGGCGGATTATCTCGCGGGCGACGACGCGCCCGATCGCGGCGTGGCATTTCCCGCCGTGCGCCGCCGCGGCCCGCTGGCACTGATCAGCGTTTCGTCGGCCGTGCCGACACCACCGCTGATGGCGACGGGATGGCTCGGGCGCAGCCAGCTGGACGCGCTCGAGCGCACGCTCGCGGGACTTTCTTCCGAGCAGACGTTCCGCGTCCTGCTCATCCATCACCCGCTGCGTTCGGACGCGCGCGCCAAGCGGCTGACCAATTCATCGCAGCTGCTTGCAGTTCTGAAACGACATGGCGTGGAATTGGTCCTGCACGGCCACGATCATGTTCATTCCACGATCTGGATCGAGGGGCCGGCCGGATCCATCCCGGCGATCGGGGTGCCATCGGCCTCCGCGCTTGCGCATGGCCGCTATCCGGCTGCCGCCTACAATCTGTTTTCGATTCGACGCGAGGGTGCCGCCTGGCGCTGCGAACAGACGGTGCGCGGCATCGATGAAGCGCGCCGGGTCCGGCAAATCCGGCAGAGGCAGTTGATGTAGAATCTGCGCGTCAGAGATTCTGCAAACTTGCAAACAGCGCCAGCCCAAACAGCGCGACCGCACCGAGGACGAAACCGAGCGCGAAGGGCCAGAACCCGCCACGGCGCGGCTTTTCGACGACGGCCGGTTGAGCCACCGGGGTTGCGACCAGCGCATGTTCACGCTCGACCATGCGGCGCGCGACGTAGTCGGTGACGGCATCGACGATGACGGGGACGTCATGGGATTCGGCGATCACGATGCGGCCGAAACGGGTATCCTGCACGAAACGATAGATACGCTTGTCGCGCCCCATCAGGACGTGAGCCACAACGTCGATCCACAGCCGTGGCGTCTCGCCCTGGCTGATACCGCGGTCGAACAGATCGACGGCATCGGGAATTTGCGCAAACAAGGGATCGAGCGCCTCATTCAGAATTTCGAGCCGCGCCACTTCGGCATCGCGCAGGTCGACCACGACGCCGGTGCGATCGGCCGCCTCGATCCGCGCCTGCCGCAACGCGTCGCGCAGCCGAATCGGACGCGCATCGCCGACGGCTTCGCTTCCGGTATTTTGTGCGTCTGACATCCGCGGCTGGCCCTTGTCCTGATGGATCGGAATAATGTTTAACCTATCAGTAACCAGGCCGCGCGCAATGGGCGTTTGTTCCCAAAGACTTACGCACCCGCCCGATCGAAACGCAAGCGGCCCCAGCCGGAAAACCGGATGGGACCGCTTCGTCCTTGGACGTCTTCTTGATGGATCAGGCTGGAACGCGCGCGGGCTCTTCCACGATCGAGAAGCGCACACCGGCCTTGTGGCGGTTCTCTTCCGAAACCTCGCGCCAGGCATCCTCGGCTTCCTTGCGGGTCTTGAACGGACCCTGAACCTGGGCCGAGCCTTCCACGAGCTTGTGGAAGTTCATCGAACCGAACTCGCCGCCAATCACCCAGAAATTGCTGCCCGTCTTCATGATGGCCTCTCCTCTATTCAGCTGCCTGAATGTGAATGTCCGAACCAGGTGCCTTGAACTGCGCGGCTTCGGTCGAGTCGTGAAGCGCCGTGGTCGACGAGGTTCCGCCGGTGATGGTGGTGGACACCAGGTCGAAGTAGCCGGTGCCGACTTCGCGCTGATGGCGCGTCGCCGAATAGCCGAACTTCTCCGAGGCGAACTCGGCCTGCTGCAGGCGGGAATAGGCCGCCATGCCTTCGGCCTTGTAGCCGCGCGCCAGTTCGAACATGCCGTGGTTGAGCGAGTGGAAGCCCGCCAGCGTCACGAACTGGAACTTGTAGCCCATCGCGCCGATTTCGCGCTGGAATTTTGCGATGGTCGCCTTGTCGATGTTGGCTTCCCAGTTGAACGAGGGCGAGCAATTGTAGGCCAGCATCTTGTTCGGATAGACCTTGTGCACGGCCTCGGCGAATTCCCTGGCTTCCTTCAGGTTCGGCGTCGAGGTTTCCCACCACAGCAAATCGGCATATTTCGCGAACGCGATGCCGCGCTTGATGCAGTGGGCGAGACCCGTGCCGGGCTTGAGACGGAAGAAGCCCTCCGCGGTGCGCTCGCCGGTAATGAATTCGCGATCGCGCTCGTCGACATCGGCGGTGATCAGCTTGGCGCTTTCCGCATCCGTGCGCGCCAGCACGAAGGTTGGCGTGCCGCAGACGTCGGCGGCGAGCCTTGCTGCGATCAGGTTGCGCTCATGCGCGGCGGTGGGGATCAGCACCTTGCCGCCCATGTGGCCGCACTTCTTTTCCGACGCGAGCTGGTCCTCGAAGTGCACGCCGGCCGCGCCCGCCTCGATATAGGCCTTCATGATTTCGAACGAGTTCAACGGCCCGCCGAAGCCCGCTTCCGCGTCGGCCACGACCGGCACGAACCAGTCGATCTTGGCGCCGCCTTCGGAGTGCTCGATCTGGTCGGCGCGCTGGAAGGTGCGGTTGATGCGGCGGCAAAGCTCCGGGCCGGCATTCGCCGGATAAAGGCTCTGGTCCGGATACATCGCGCCGGCCGTGTTGGCGTCGGCGGCGACCTGCCAGCCCGACAGATAGATCGCGGGCAAACCGGCGCGGGCCTGCTGCATGGCCTGGTTGCCGGTGACGGCGCCGAGCGAATTGACGTAGGGCTCCTTCTTCAACGATTCCCATAGCCGGTTGGCGCCCTTGGTCGCCAGCGTGTAGGCGATCGGCACGGAGCCGCGCAGCCGCTCCACCTCGGCCGGGCTGTAGGGACGGCTGATGCCGTCGAAACGCCCTGCGGGCGCGGGAACCAGCTGTTCAAAGGTCTTCGCCATCTTCAGTCTCCAATCGACATTCGTGACAGTGCATTGCAAAACTCGTGATCAGAGCTAAACGCTAAACTTCATTATTCGTATAGATGGCTTGATTTCTAATGGTGATGTCATGTAACATCTAAACCTGTCGTAGATGTTATTTTGTCAATATTGTTACAAGCGGGAAGTCCTTCCGGCCTGCGAAGCAGGAACCGGAATCTCGAGATTCCCCGATGCGCGATTGGCGCATCTGAGATCGTCGCTTCGCGTCGACCAGAATGACCACAGGGACCAGCGAGGCTGCCATGGCCGGAGACTCGGGAAAGAAACTGTTCGTCGGTCCCCGCTTCCGCCGCATCCGGCAGCAGTTGGGACTGTCGCAAACCCAGATCGCCGAGGGGCTCGGCATTTCGCCCTCCTACATCAACCTGATCGAGCGCAACCAGCGCCCGGTCACCGCCCAGATCCTGCTGCGGCTCGCGGAAGCCTATGACCTCGACCTGCGCGATCTCGCCACCGCCGACGAGGACCGTTTCTTTGCCGAGCTGAACGAGATCTTCTCCGACCCGCTGTTCCGGCAGATCGACCTGCCGAAACAGGAACTGCGCGACCTCGCCGAACTCTGCCCCGGCGTCACGCATTCGCTGCAACGGCTCTACGCCGCCTATACCGAAGCCCGCCGCGGCGAGACCATGGCCGCGGCGCAAATGGCCGACCGCGATGAGGGCACGCGATTCGAGGCCAATCCGATCGAGCGGGTCCGCGACCTGATCGAGGCCAACCGCAATTATTTCCCCGAGCTCGAAACGGCGGCGGAAAACCTGCGCGACGAATTGAACGTGCCGGCGGAAGGTCTGTTCGCCGCGCTCGCCGCGCGGCTGCGCGAAAAACATTCGATCCTCACCCGCATCATGCCGGTCGACGTCATGCGCGAGACCCTGCGGCGGTTCGACCGCCACCGCCGGCAACTCCTGATCTCGGAACTGGTCGACGGCCCGGGCCGCGCGTTCCAGCTCGCCTTTCAGATCGGGCTCACCGAATGCTCCGGCGCGATCGAAACCATCATCGGCCGCGCCGGACCGCTGGACGACACCCCGCGTCGGCTCTACCGGATTACGCTTGCGAATTACTTCGCCGCCGCCGCGATGATGCCCTACCAGCCGTTCCATGCCGCCGCGGAGCAGCTCGGCTACGACGTCAACGTGCTGGCGCAGCGCTTCAATGCCGGCTTCGAGCAGGTCTGCCACCGTCTGACCACGCTGCAGCGGCCCAACGCGCGCGGCGTGCCTTTCTTCATGCTGCGGCTCGACAATGCCGGCAATGTCTCCAAGCGATTCTCCTCCGGCACTTTCCCGTTTTCGAAATTCGGCGGCACCTGCCCGCTCTGGAATGTGCATTCGACTTTCGATACGCCGGACCGCCTGCTCAGCCAGGTGATCGAACTGCCGGACGGCACCCGCTATTTCTCGATCGCGCAAATGGTGCGCCGGCAGGTCTCGCCGTATCCGCAGCCGCAGCCGCGTTTTGCGATCGGGCTCGGTTGCGAAATCCGTCATGCCACGAGGCTCGTCTATGCGAGCGGACTCGACCTGGAGAAGGCCGAAGGCACGCCGATCGGCGTCAACTGCCGGCTGTGCGAGCGCGAAAACTGCAGCCAGCGCGCCGAGCCGCCGATCACCCGCACCTTGATCCTCGACGAGAACACCAGGCGGGTGTCGTCGTTCGCGTTTTCCAATGCGCGGGAGTTGTGATTTTGCGCGCTTTTACCCCGCGCATTTGGTAACCGGTCATTGGCGTAATGGCAGCGCAGGTTTTTGCCACGCAACAGTGGCCTTGATTCCTCCAAACAAAAGCCCCGGGACAACGCCCGGGGCTTCGGCCTGTCAGCCTGATCGGGATATCAGTACCCCAAGACCCTGCTAGTACCTGGCGACAACGGGGCCGCCGAACTTGTAGTTGATGCCGACCCGGCCGATGTTCGAATGCATGTCGACGGTATGGGAAAACACATTCGTCGGAAAAGCTATGCCGCCGGGATTGAAGGCGGTCAGGTTCGTGCTCGTCGTGCTGGCCCGACCGAGATCGACGAAAAGATATTCGGCCTTGATCGACCAGCCATTCATCAGGGCATACTCGCCGCCGGCGCCCACGGTCCAGCCAACCCGCGTCGCCGAAATCGCGGCGGATTCATTGGCTGCAGCAAAAGTATCGGTAAACAGGTAGCTGGCCTTCACGTCAGCCACGGCCAACCCGCCGGTGCCGTAAAGCAGCAGGGCCGGCGTCGCAAGAACGCCAATGCGGCCGCGAAGGGTCCACAACCAGTCCGTGGACTCCGACGCGTTGACGGTGAAGCTGGTGGGTGCGCAGCAGGGATAAATCCCGGTGCCGGTGGCCGATCCCCTGACACCGAAATAGTTGAAGTCTGTTTCGATTCCGATCACGGCGCTGTTGACCTGCCAATTGTAACCAGCGGTCACGCCTCCCGTGAAACCCGAGCTATTGATGTTTTGGTTGCCAACCAGGCCAATCGCAGGCGGACTCGTGGTGGCAAAATAGCCGGTCGGCGAGAACACCGTGGAGGTGGTCGCATTTAAATCGTTCCATGCGCCTCCGGCGTTCAGACCGACATAAAATCCTGTCCAGTCATAGACCGGTCCGACGATGACCGGCGCCTTGGTATAGGTTCGAGCTGGAAGGTCTGCCGCCGCAGCGCTCGCAGCGCTCAACGCCACGGTGAACAGCGCAATAACGACCTTTTTCATTAAAACCTCCAGAGATGGCACTTAGGACTTGGAATAGCCCGGCAAATACCCGAATCCCGCCGGGCTGGTTGTTGCCGGCGGGCAACAAGCGTTCGGATATTGGCGCCTCCCGGGGGCGGATCTGGTCTCACAAGGTAAGTTGTCTTGCGTCGTGGCCGGTTTGCCACACGCCGGCAGGCGGATCCCTGAAGAAGCGGTGGTGGCCGGCTGGGGCCGCCAGCGCCAGGGTCGTCACGAACGCCTGGCCGAACGACCAGGATGTATCGTTCATGAGACAGCGCTGCCGCATGAGCGCTGACGCACCCGGTATCCGAATAGAACGGGAAAGTCGACGTCACGCAGCCTTGTCCCCTGGCGGGCTTCAGGCGCCCGGTTGGCTAATCCGCCGCACCGGTTATGGTATTTCAGCCCTCGCCGCATCCGACCCAGGAAAGTGACACCCCAAATGTTCGTTTCATTCTTCCCCCGCCCCAAACTGTTCTTTCCGTCGGCCATCATCTGGGCGGCGCTGGCGATGACGTTCTGGTATGGCTATGCCGACGATCTCATCGGGTCGTCTCAGCCCGGCATCGTCGGCGTGGCGCTGTTCTGGTCGGCGCGGTCGCTCTGGTTCGATCTCTATTTTGCGCTCAGCGTCGCCATCTTCGCCGGCGCCTGGATGACGCTCGCGCCGCATCCCTGGTCGATCTGGTCGATCGTCGGCTCCGCGCTGATTCTGTTCACCTCTTACTTCCAGGTAGAAGTCAGCGTCGCCATCAACAGTTGGTATGGGCCGTTCTATGACCTCGTGCAGGCCGCGCTTTCGAAATCAAGGCCGGTCACGATCGAGGAATTCTACGCCGAATTGCTGACCTTCGCCGGCATCGCCCTGGTCGCGGTCGTGGTCGGCGTGATGACGCGGTTCTTCGTCAGCCACTACATCTTCCGCTGGCGCACGGCGATGAACGACTTCTACATCGCCAACTGGCCGCGGCTGCGTACCATCGAGGGTGCCTCGCAACGGGTGCAGGAAGACACCATGCGGTTTGCGACCACGATGGAAGGTCTCGGCGTCAATCTGATCAGTTCGGTGCTGACGCTGCTCGCCTTCCTGCCGGTCCTCATGCGGCTCTCCAGCGATGTCACGGAGCTGCCGCTGATCGGTTCCATCCCCTACCCGCTGGTGTTCGCCGCGGTGATCTGGTCGGTTGTCGGCACCGGCGCGCTGGCGCTGATCGGCATCCGGCTGCCCAGGATCGAGTTTTTCAACCAGCGGGTCGAGGCGGCTTATCGCAAGGAGCTCGTGCTCGGCGAAGACGATCCGGCCCGCGCCGACCCGCCGACGCTGAGCGAGCTGTTCACCGACGTTCGCAGGAACTACTTCAGGCTCTACCTGAACTTCATGTATTTCAATGTCGGCCGCATCGTTTACCTGCAAACCGACGTTGTCTTTCCCTACATCCTGCTTGGGCCGACGATCGTTTCCGGCAAGATCACCCTCGGTGCGATGAACCAGATTCTGAACGCGTTCGAGCAGGTCAGAAGCGCGTTTCAGTATCTCATCAATTCGTGGAGCACGATCGTCGAGCTGATCTCGATCTATCAGCGTTTGCGGGGCTTCGAGGCCAAGATCGGCGGCGAGCAGCTGCCGTCGATCGAGGCAGAAGCGGAGCCCGTGTCGTAGTGATGGCAAGTATCAAGACCGTCATCGCGGAGCGAAGCCTGCCGGCACTTCCGGTCATTCCGGGGCGATGCCAACGGGTCCGGCCTATGGCCGGCCCGATGACAGGCTCCGCATCGGACCACGATGTGCAATTGCGCATCTGAGGTCTGGTCCTTCGGATCACCCCGGAATGACAACATCGGCGAAGCCGTGGTGTGGTCACCCCGTTCACGGCCTCTAACCCTAGTGGCGTTGCAAGACGCCGCGCGCGCGGCTGTAGTGCCGGGCCATGAGCACCAAGTCACGCCAATGGATCTATGGCGGCCGCATCATGGGCGCGAAGATCCGCGCCGCCAACGCGCGCGAAGCGGCCAACGTGGCGCTGCGCGAGGCCGACCGCGCGGAGGCCGACGCCTGGTCGATCCGGATGGAAGGCTATGGCGGTCCGGCACAGCCGTCGCCGACGATCGCGCAATGCCTCAATGGCGGGCTCGGCTGGCTGGAAGTGGAATGCAACCGCTGCAAGACGCGGGCGAGCCTGCCGCTCGAGGCCATCCGCCGCCCGCGCGACACGCCGCTGTGGAAACTCGAGGCTTCGCTGAAATGCAGGTCGTGCCAGAAGGGACGTTACGCGCCGCCTGTGCACATGATCAAGCTGACGGAGATGCGCGAGATCACGCCTTATGTCTGGGTGCATCCCGACGAAGAGCGGTGAGAGAGTAGTCGCATCAGCACCACGACATGCGGGACCGGACAAGTCCTCAAGAATTTCGCAGGGCCTGTCGCGAACCGTGCGGCCGTTGGTTGATCCGAGCTACGCTTGCGGCGCCGCCGCCATCCGCCACAAGATGTTCATATGCACCGCACAGCTCGCGTCATCGCTCGATCATAATATATATTTTAGGCCATTGGTTGCCGGCTTTCATGCAACCATGTCTCCACTGCTGCTGTTGTTCGTCAGCGAATGATAGCGAGCGATAGAGTGAAGGAGGTTCACATGAGGAAACAGCTTCTCGCAGGTGCGATGGCCGTGGCCCTTGCAACATCGATGACAACCAGCGCGATGGCCTTCGGCCATGGTGGTGGCGGCGGCGGCTTCCACGGCGGTGGCGGTGGTTTCCATGGCGGCGGATTTGGCGGCTTCCATGGCGGTGGCATGAGCGGCTTCCATGGCGGCATGGGCGGCATCCGTGGCGGCGGCTTTCGCGGTGGCTACGCAGCGATGCATGGCGGCAGCTTCGCGAGAGGCGGCTGGAATCATGGCTGGCATGGCGGCTGGGGCGGCCGGCGCTTCGTCGGCGGCTATGGCGGCTACGGTTACGGCCCCGCCTACGACGATGGCTTATATGGCGGCCTCGGTGTGCTGGGCCTGGGTATCGGGCTGGCGACCGGCGCCGCCTATTGCTCACCCTATGATTACACTTACGGCCTTTGCAACTCCGGCTTCGTCGCCGGCTGGTAAGCAGGCGCGCCATCGCGACGCATTGATAGGGTGATCTGGCGAGGGCTGCCCTGCCTCGGGGCAGCCCTTTTTCCTGTGCGTTTCGCGTGTTCGCTTTTTTGCTTTTTGCGCGTCACGTTTTCCGGCGCGTCACAAATCAGAATCCCACGCGCAAGCGGGGCGCCGGGATTTCGTCGCGGAAAGCGGCTGTGCCGGCGTCCTGTGCGAAGCCGCAAGATCCGCTCGTCAGGGACAGAAATACCAGACCGGCGACCAGCTTTCGCATGCCTTGTCCGATCGTTGTTCGACTCCGCCGTTTCGCCGACGCTCACGCAAACGCGATCAGAAACTCCTGCGGGTCAATTCGCCGTGTTGATCGCTCGATAAACGAAGCGACGAAAAAACATTTCACATTGTAGAGCAAGGTCCGCCCGATCGACTCTAAATTTCTCGTTAGAGTCCTCAAGCGGCGCCTGAGACCCATCGATCGATGCTTGCGATCGCATTGAACGGCGCCCAGCATTGCGTCGTTAAACATTTCTTTAGCCGCGCCTCCGCCTCAATAAACATTTCTTTAATTCGGTCGGCCGACAGCCTGCGGTAGAGTTCAATCGTCGGCTGGAACCCCCAGCGCATTTGTGGACTACCAACACCTGGTCGCAGCCCTTTTGCCAAGAGGGGATTGGCTGGGAACCCAACGGTCCATGTTGCGTCGTTTCCTGCTGATGAACCAAAAGCGGCGAGGTGCCGTGTGCTGCCAAGAGCACGGAACCTCGCCGTATTTTTTTTGCTCTGCCGGGCCGCGTCCGGGGACATGCTTCCCCCGCGAACGCCGGGGGTCAGAGCCACTCGCCGGGCGTGACGAAGTCGCGGAGGGTTTTTACGCGGCACCCGCGGCAACGCGTGGTGGCTACTTGCTTGCCGCCGCTGCCGATGCTCGGCGGCTGTCGCGCTCTCTTTCGATCAGGAGCTGCGCCGCAACGCCGGTCGCGATGATGCTCGGTTCCTTGGCCCTGATGTCGGGCAGGCCGATCGGGCAGGCCAGCCGCGCAATCTGCTGCGCGGAGATGCCGAGCTTTTGCGCCTGGCTGGCGAATCGCGCACGCTTGGTCGCGGACCCGATCAAGCCGACAAAGCCGAGGTCGGGGCGGCGCAGCGCGGCGGCCGCGATCGAATAGTCGAGCGGGTGAGAATGGGTCATGATCACGACAAAGGCACCGGCAGGCGCGGCATCGATCTCGCGCTCGGGCGCGTCGGTCCTTACCGTAATGACGTTGGCCGGCACGTAGTCCGGAAAATGATCGGTCCTTGGATCGATCCAGCGCACCGAAAACGGAAGTTGCGACAGCGCGAGAACGACCGCGCGGCCGACATGGCCGGCGCCAAACAGCAGCACCGTCTTGCGGACCTCACCGAACCGTTCCACAAATCGCTCTTTGAGCGTGGCTTCGCCATCTTCGGCGGTGTCAAAATTGCCATCCAGGATTTTTCGCGCGATCCGGCCTTGCGCGGTCATCCGGCTGATGCTGACGAACGGTCCGGCCTGCTCGGCGGCCGCGAGTTCGCTAATATGGTCGAGATCGCCGGCATCGAAGGTCTCAATCAGGGTGGTCACCGATCCGCCGCAGCATTGACCGAGATTCGGACCCAGCGGCCAGACTTGCACCGACGCCGCAGGCGTTTCGGCCGACAATGCGGCCTCCGCAACGGCGAGCGTCTCATATTCGAGACGACCCCCGCCGATGGTGCCGAAAAAGCCGACGTCACGTTCGATCACCATCCGCGCGCCGACCTCGCGCGGCGCGGAGCCATCGACCCCGATCACGCTGATCAAGGCGGCGCGACGATGCTTCTCAAGCAAATCCCGAATTTGTCGCCACACCGACTGCATTTCAAATCGGCCCGCTGCCGGAAAAGCCGCGACCGTTCGCCAATGCGGCCGCGGCGTCGAAATTTCCCACCGCCTTGAGAATCGATTCCGGCGTCGCCGGCGCATCGAGCAGCACCGGCTTTCCGGGACCGACGGAATGAATCGCGTCCGCGATCGCGGCAAACACCGATGTCGCCAGCATCAACGGCGGCTCGCCGACGGCCTTGGACCGGTAGATGGTCGGCTCGCGGTTTTCGTTTTCGAACAGCGCGACACGAAAATCCTCCGGCACGTCGGAGGCCACGGGAATCTTGTAGGTCGACGGCGCATGCGTCAGCAGGCGGCCTTCCGCGTCATAGACGACTTCTTCGGTCGTCAGCCAGCCCATGCCCTGGACAAAGCCGCCCTCGATCTGACCGATGTCGATCGCCGGATTCAGCGAGCGGCCGACATCGTGAAGGATGTCGACACGCTCGACTTTCATTTCACCGGTGGTGACGTCGACGATGACCTCGCTGCAGGCCGCGCCGTAGGCATAGTACAGGAACGGCCTGCCCTTCCCCCTGGCACGGTCCCAATGCAGCTTCGGCGTCCTGTAAAAGCCGGCCGCGGACAGATGCACACGCGCGCCATAGGCTTTCTTCGCAAGCTCCCCGAACGAGACGCTCTCGTTTCCGATGAAAACCCGGTCGTCGCGAAATTCGACCAATTCCTCGGCAATATTCCAGCTGGTTGCGGCGAAGTGCGCAAGCCTCGCCTTGATTTCGCGGCAGGCGATTTGCACCGCCATTCCATTCAGGTCGGTTCCGGCGGATGCAGCCGTGGGCGAGGTGTTCGGCACCTTGTCGGTCGATGTCGCGGTGATCCGCACGCGTTCAAGACCGATGCCGAACTCCTCGGCGGCGATTTGGGCCACCTTTTGAAACAAGCCCTGCCCCATTTCGGTGCCGCCGTGGTTGAGATGCACCGAACCGTCCTGATAGACGTGAACCAGCGCGCCGGCCTGATTGAGCGCCGTGAGCGTGAAGGAAATACCGAACTTGACCGGCGTCAGCGCGATCCCGCGCTTCAAGATTGGCGACGAAGCGTTGAACTTGCCGATGGCCCTCCGGCGCCGCCGGTAATCCGATGTCCGCTCCAGTTGCTCGATCAACCGATGGATCACGTCGTGGTCTTCCACGGTCTGGCCATAAGGCGTGACATCACCCCCGCTGCGGTAGAAATTCGCCTTGCGCACATCGAGCGGATCGAGGCCCAGCTGGCGGGCGATGGCATCGATGACGCGTTCGATCGCGAGCACGCCTTGCGGCCCGCCGAAACCGCGGAACGCCGTGTTGGAAACGGTGTTGGTCTTGACGCGTTTGGAGAGAATCCGGAACGAGGGCAGGAAATAGGCGTTGTCGGCGTGGAACATCGCGCGGTCCACGACGCCCGCGCTGAGGTCCGCCGAGCATCCGCAGCGCGCGGCGAGCTGGAGGTTCACGGCCTCCATGCGACCTCCCGCATCAAAGCCGACCGACCAATCGACCCGAAAGTCATGCCGCTTGCCCGTCATCATCATGTCGTCGTCGCGGTCGAGACGAAGCTTGCACGGCCTTTGCGTGGCATGCGCCGCGAGCGCGGCGATGACGGCCCATTGCGTCGCCTGGGTTTCCTTGCCGCCAAAGCCGCCGCCCATGCGCCGCACCTGGCAGGTGACGTAGGAGTCGGCCACGCCCAGCACACGGGCCACCACGTGCTGGACTTCGGAAGGGTGCTGGGTCGATGAATAGACCAGCATGTCATGATCTTCGCCCGGCACCGCAAACGCGATCTGGCCCTCGAGATAGAAGTGCTCCTGGCCACCGATATGGAAAACACCGTTCAAACGATGCCGCGCCCGGGCGATGGCCGCGTCGGCGTCGCCGCCAACGAAAGCGTATTCGGGCAGCACGGTCTCCCCGGAAGCGAGCCCCTGCTCGACCGTGACATTGGGGCTCTCGCGCTCAAGCTCGATGACCGCAAGCGTCGCCGCGCGTCGCGCGATATCGCGCGTGGCAGCGATGACCGCGAAAACCGGCTGGCCGTGAAACAGAACGTGGTCAGTGGCAAACGCAGGCTCGTCGGCATTGGCCGGCGAAATGTCGTTCTTGCCGGGAACATCGCCGGCGGTGATGACCGCATGGACTCCGGGGAAGGCGCGCACCTTGGCGAGATCCATCCGCACGATGCGGCCGCGCGCCGCCGGCGAGCCACCGATCGCCACGTGCAGCGTCCCCTCGGGTTCGCGGATATCGTCGATGTAGTCGGCGGCCCCTTGCACGTGCTTGAACGCGCTGTCGTGCGGCATCGCCTGATGCACATGACGCAAGGAAGCACTACCCGGTTCAATCCGCGGCATGAACAGCCTCCCGGGAATCGAGGATGCGGGTCACGGGGCTCGATACGCCGGCGATCTCGGCGAGCGCCTTTATCACGAGGTTCCGCGCCACACCCATGCGATATTCTGCGCTGGCGCGCATGTCGGTCAGCGGCGTGAAATCCTCACCGACCCGTTCGGCCGCGAGCCTCCATGTGCCGACATCGCGTAACGGCGCGCCAACCAGTTGAGCCTCGACCGCCGTTGCGCGTTTCGGGATTGCGGCCATGCCGCCGAATGCGACGCGTGCCGACGCAATGCGGTCGCCGTCGACACCGATCCGGAATGCCCCAAGCACGGTGGTGATGTCCTCGTCGAACCGTTTGCTGATTTTGAAGGCCTTGAAATGGGTGGCGGGCGGCAGCTTTGGAACGATCACGCGCCGGATGAACTCGCCGGGTGCGCGATCCTGCCTGCCGTAGCCGACGAAAAATTGCTCGAGCGGCAGCACGCGTACCGAATCGCCCTTGCGCAGCTCGACACTGCCGCCGAGCGCGATGAAAAGCGGTGCCAAATCTCCGATCGGCGATGCATTGGCGATGCTTCCGCCGACGGTGCCTGCCGCACGCACCTGAACCGAACCGAACCGCCGCAGGATTTCCGCAATATCCGAAGAGATCGATGCAAGCGGCGAGGTCGCGCGTGCCAACGTTGCCGACGCACCGATATATAGTGCATCGGCAGTTTCCTCGATCCCGTCGAGGCCGGCCCGGCCGGCATGAATGATCTTGTCGATGGTCGCGAGCTTCTTGGTGATCCAAAGGCCGACGTCGGTTGCGCCACCGATAATCCTTGCATCGGGATGGCGCTGATACAGCAAAGCGAGCGACGCCTCGCTTGCGGGCGCAGCAAAAAAACGCATGTCGCTACCGACGAAAACGTCGGCATGGTCCTGCAACCGCCGCAGCGCGGCGATGGTGCCGGCCTCGTTGGCGACGAAGCGATCCGTCATCGGGCCGGCGCAGGCTTCGCGGGCGGCGTCGACGATGGAACGGTAGCCGGTACAACGGCAAAGATTACCCGCCAGGCAATCGTTGATGTTGGCCCGGCCGGTTCTCTCACCATCGCTATGGAAATGCGCGAACAGGCTCATGACGATGCCGGGCGTGCAAAAGCCGCATTGCGAGCCATGACCCGTCGCCATCGCCGTCTGCACCGGATGCAGTTTCCCCTCATGCGCGAGGTTCTCCACCGTGATGAGCTCGCCGCCATCCAACTGGCCAAGCGTAGCGATGCAGGCGTTCACCGGTTCGTAAAGCAGGCGACCGTCGTGCTCCCTCGCAATGACGACGGTACATGCGCCGCAATCACCTTCGGCGCAGCCTTCCTTGGTTCCGGTCGAGCGCTCTTCCAGTCGCAGCCAGTCGAGTACCGTGGATTGCGGCGAAAACCGATCGAGCCGAATGGTCCGGCCGTTCCGGCGGAACTGGATGCAATTTCTGCTCATTTGGCCTCCGGGCACGGGCACGACAGATGCTCCCAGCAACATTATCTGAGGCTTGGCGATCGTGACACGTCACGACCGCCGATCCAGACCTTCGCGATATTCGACTTCGAGGCAGTATAGATGATTTTTTGCAGGATATTTTCGCCTTGATCGAGTTCGTCCCAAAGCCGGATCGTGCCGCCTGGCGCGGTCGTATCGATCACCATCGCGTCGAACTGGTAGCCCGGCGAGAAATGTCCGACTGGCAGATCGAGCGCGATCCCGCCGCCCGCCGTGGCCAGATAGAAAGCATCGCGAAAGTCGATCCACACGCCGGCTTGGCGGCTGCGCTCGGCTGCTCCGAGATCGGGGTCGACGCCGCTTTCCAGCAGGCGCGCGACCATGAGCGCGCCGCGCATGTTGTCGAACAGCGATGCGCTCGGGCCTCCCGAAATATCGGTTCCGAGCCCGAGATGCAGTCCCTTGTCGAGTGCCGCCTTCAGCGGAAAAACCGCACTGGAAAAATAGGCATTGGACAGCGGACAATGCGCAATGCCTGAGCCGCGGGCGCGGATGGTCTCCATATTGGCGGTGGTGATCAGGTTCGAATGCGCCAGTACCGTGCGGCGGCCAAGCAATCCGAAGCGGTCCAGACTTTCGGTGTCGGTCACGCCGTGACGCTCGAGAACATAGCCATGTTCCCAATCGCTTTCCGAGCAATGGGTTTGGACATGACAGCCGCAACTCTTCGCCAGCGCGCCAAGTCCCTCCAGCGTCGCATCCGTACAGGAGGGAATGAAGCGCGGCGTCACGACGGGCTTCACCAGCGCCGCAGCGTTGGCCGGGTGGCTCCTGATGTAACCGATCAGGTCTTCGGTGCCGCGCATGGCCGCATCCGGCGAGGCGTCGCGGTAAAAGTCGGGACACTCTTCGGCGTTGTCCATCGCCACTTTGCCGATCAGCGCGCGCTGGCCTGCCTCGAGGCAAATATCGGCGAGGATGCGCGTGGCTTCCTGGTGAATGGTCGCAAAATACAATGCCGTTGTGGTGCCGTTGGCAATGAGGTCGTCGACCAGCAGGCGATAGCTTCGCCTGGCAAAGGCCGCGTCAGCGTAGCGCGCTTCCAGAGGAAAGGTGTATTTCTGCAGCCAGACCTCGAGCGGGACGTCGAGCGCGCTGCCGAGTTGCGGATATTGCGGCGCGTGAATATGCAGATCGACAAAGCCCGGCAGCAAAAAGCAGCCTTCCGGCAAGGTCAGAAGCTTGCCTGCGGCCTTCTGCCTCTCCTTCTGCTCATCGTAATTGTCGTCGTTCGGGCAAAGCACGGAAAGGATGGCGCCGTCGTCGCCGATCGAAATCAGCGCGTTCCGAAAACTATCGATGTCGCCGCGCTTGGCCGTATGAAAACCCGATGCAATGATGGCCTTGCCGCGCAAGTGGTCCATGAAGAGTCCTGCGTCCCGCATTGTTATCAAACTATCGTCTGCTGGAGAGCATCGATCGACCTATCGTAATTTCATCATACCGTCGGCAACGACCGGGACTATATTTAGTTTACGGGTACGCGTCGCCGGCAAATCCGGCGGCCATTATGATGGCGCGCGGTCTCCTTCGACACAACCTCCCCGCGGGCCGGCCAGCCCCCAGAGCAGGCATGACGGCGGGGCCCGAATGATGCTACGACACGGCCACCACCAGCTCATTCACGCCCGATCGGTAACGGCATGCAGACGATTTCTCCAACACCATTTTTTCTCGGCACTATCTTGTTGGCGATGCTGTGCGTCCCACAGTCGGCGCCGGCCCAGCCCGTCGCGCCTCTCGGCCAGCCAATGGCGGCCCCGGCCAGACCACCCGCCGTCGCCTCGCCGCGCGCGGCCGCCTGCCACAATGGCGCAAGCTTCGATCGCTTCCTTGCTGATTTGAAGCAACAGGCCGCCGCCGCGGGCGTGTCACAGCGCGCAATCGCGGAAGCCGCGCCCTACCTCGTCTACGACCAGGGCATCGTCAACCGCGATCGCGGCCAGCGCGTGTTCGGGCAGGTGTTCACCGAATTCGCCGGCCGCATGGCGGCACCCTACCGGATGCAGCAAGGCCAGGCGCGGATCAAAACCTATGCGGCGGCGTTTGCACGCGCGGAGAAGGAATATGGCGTGCCGCCGGCGGTGATCGCCGCGTTCTGGGGACTTGAAAGCGATTTCGGCGCCAACATGGGCAATCTGCCGACGCTGCGCTCGCTGGTGTCGCTGGCCTATGATTGCCGCCGTTCCGAGCGGTTTGTCGGCGAAACCATCGCCGCGCTGAAGATCATCGACCGCGGCGATCTTGCGCCGGCCGAGATGATCGGTTCCTGGGCCGGCGAACTCGGCCAGACGCAATTCCTGCCGACGCACTATTTCAACTATGCGGTGGATTACGGCGGCCGGCGCAATCTGCTGCGCAGCCCGGAAGACGTGATCGGCTCGACCGCGAACTATATCGCCAACGGACTGAAATGGCGGCGCGGCGAACCCTGGCTGCAGGAAGTGCGCGTGGCCTCGGCTCCCGGCTTTCCGTGGGATCAGGCCGACCTCACGATCCAGCTGCCACGCGCGAAATGGGCGCAGCTCGGCATCACCTACCCGGACGGCAAGCCGTTGCCGAACGACGACATGCCGGCCTCGCTGCTATTACCGATGGGCCGCATGGGGCCGGCATTTCTGGCGTACGCCAATTTCGCCGCCTATACCGAGTGGAATAATTCGCTGATCTATTCGACCACCGCCGGCTATCTCGCCACCCGCATCGCGGGCGCGGCGCCGATGCAGCGTCCTGCCGCGGCGGTCGCGCAACTGCCGTTCAACGAACTTCGCGAGTTGCAGCAACTGCTGGTGCGCGCGGGATATAATGTCGGCAAGGTCGACGGCGTGATGGGCCAGCAAAGCCGCAGCGCGGTGAAGGCGATGCAGATCAAATACGGCCTGCCGGCGGATTCCTGGCCGACCGCCGAATTGCTGGCGCGGATGCGCGGGCCGCGCGCACAACCGGCCGCCGCGGCATTGCCGCTTCCGCGATAGCCCCCCATATGTCCCGGACTTAAGTCTCGCCAACCGAAAAGAGCATCACATGTCTTTTTACGACTCGACCGTCCCCGCCTTCCTGCAGATTCTCGGCAGCCTCTCCGGCCTGCTCAAGAAGGCCGAGGCCTATTGCGAGGTGAAGAAGATCCAGCCCGACGTGCTGCTTTCCGCGCGGCTCTATCCGGATATGCTGCCCCTCACAAGGCAGATTCAACTCGCCTGCGATTTCGCCGCGAAAGGCTGCGCGCGGCTGTCGGGGAGCGAGGTGCCGTCGACGCCCGACACCGAAAAGAGCTTCGAGGAATTACGACAGCGGCTGGCGAAGACCATCGACTATTTGAAAACGTTCAGGCCCGCGCAGCTCGAAGGAGCCGGCGCAAAGGACGTGACCTTCCCGGCGGGACCGAACACCAATATCACGCTGAAGGGCCAGGAATTCGTCAACCGCTTCGCGTTTCCGAATTTCTACTTCCACGCCGCGACCGCGCACGGCATTCTTCGGCACAACGGCGTGGAAATCGGCAAGCGCGATTTTCTCGGGGTGAGTTGATTGCTCTCCCGTCATTGCGGGGAGTGAAACGACGAAGCAATCCAGGCTCGTTGGAGGGATGGATTGCTTCGCGGAGCCTGTCATCGGGCGCGCATTCGCGCGACCCGTTGGCTCGCAATGAAGATCCGGTTGCGGCAATGTTCGACTTCCAGGGCGCGAGCCCTCGGGTTATCCATGCTCCTTCGCTTCCAATTTCGAGAAATTCATCCTGCGCGAGGAACGCTTGCCGATCTCCCGAAGGCGGCAAGTCCCATGGTATCATGCGGGGCTAACCCGCGATTTCGTGATAGCTCGCAGGCATTGCCGAAGGTGCCGGGAGTACACAATTCAGTGTTTCCCGCCCGCCTTCCCATTCACCGAGAGCCCCAAAAATGAGCACGCCGTCCAAACTCTTCGAGCCCTATAAACTTGGCCCGATCGCGCTTCCCAACCGCCTCGTAATGGCGCCGCTGACCCGCAACCGCGCGATCGAAGGCCTGGTGCCCAGTCCGCTGGCGGTTGAATATTACGGGCAGCGCGCCTCGGCGGGCTTGCTGATCACCGAAGCGAGCCAGGTTTCGCAACAGGGCCAGGGCTATCAGGACACGCCAGGCATTTACTCGAAGGAACAGGTCGCCGGCTGGCGCAAGGTCACCGACCGCGTGCATGCGCGCGGCGGCCGCATCTTTATCCAGCTCTGGCATGTCGGTCGCATCTCGCACACCTCGCTGCAGCCGAATGGCGGCGCGCCGGTCGCGCCATCGGCAATCCGGGCCAAGGGCAAGACCTTTGTCGGCGGCACTTTCACCGATATCTCCGAGCCGCGCGCGCTCGAGCTTTCGGAAATTCCCGGCATTGTCGAGAGCTTCAAGCGCGGCGCCGCCAACGCCCTGGCGGCGGGTTTCGACGGCGTCGAAATTCACGGCGCCAACGGTTATCTCCTGGATCAGTTCGCCAAGGACGGCGCCAACAAGCGCACCGATGCTTACGGCGGATCGATCGAGAACCGGGCGAGACTGATGCTCGAAGTCGCAAAGGCCGTGACCGCGGAAGCGGGAGCCGAGCGTACCGGCATTCGCATTTCGCCGGTGACGCCGGCCAACGACATCTTCGACTCGAACCCGCAGCCGCTGTTCGATCATATCGTCGATCACCTCAATGCCCTGAAGCTCGTCTACATCCATGTCATCGAGGGCGCGACCGGCGGCCCGCGCGATATCGCGCCGTTCGATTACGGAAGCTTGCGCAAGCGCTTCAAGGGCGCCTATGTCGCCAACAACGGCTATGATTTCGAGCTCGCCAACAAGGTGCTGGCCGCCAACGACGCCGACCTGATCGCGTTCGGAAAATTGTTCATCGCCAATCCCGACCTGGTCGAACGCCTCAAGCGCGGCGCGCCGCTCAATGCGCCCGACAAGGCCACGTTCTATGGCGGCGGCGCCAAGGGATACACGGACTATCCGACGCTGGAAGCCGCCGACGCGGCGGAGTAGCGCGCAATTATCAATCATTGTCATTCCGGGTTCGATGCGGTGCCCGTCATCGGGCCACGCTCTGCGCGGAGCGGTAGGCGCCGCCCCGGAATGACGGTTCGCTTCCTTCTTCGTCATGCCGCGCGAAAGCGGGGCATCCAGTAGTCACCGCCATCCGAATCAAACCGGGAAACCGCGGCGTACCGGATCGTCCGCTTTCGCGGGCGATGACGGCAGGTTGCGAGATCGCCTCGTTGTTCTAATGTGCTGGACATGGTTCAGCCTACGCCCGAGGAAATCGTTCGCCGCGCCACGGCCGCGTTCAATGCGGGTCGCCGTGACGAGGCCTGCCGGCTCTGCGAAGAAGGTTTGGGCCGCACGCCCGGCGAGCCGATGCTCAGCCATTTCCTGGCCGCCGCGCTGTTTTCCGGGGGCGAAATTCAAGCCGCGCGCGGTCACGTCGAGACCAGCCTGGCAAAACGGCCTGACAACGCGGCCGCGGGCCTGCTCGCGGCGCGCATCGCCCGCACCCTCCGGGATTTTGACGGCGCGCTGTCGCACCTGGATCGGGCGATCGCGATCGCACCGCAACGGGAGTTATTTCTTGAAAAGGCCCGAACGCTCGATCAGGCCGGTCTTCGGCCGCAGGCGCGGCAAGCGTGGCGGGCGATCCTGGACGTCATCCCCGAGAGCATCGAGGCCGCGGCGCGGCTGGGGCGGCTGGCGTGGGAGGATGGCGACCATGCTGCCGCAGCTTCCTTGCTTGCGCGCGCCGTGCAAGGCGAGGCCCCGGCTTCGGTCTGGTTCGATCTCGGCCTCGCCCGCCAGGATTTGCGCGACCATGGCGGCGCCGCGCAGGCCTACCGCAAGGCGATCGAGCTAAAACGCGACCACGCGGAAGCCCAGCTCAACCTCGGCGTCGTGCTGCAGGAATCCGGCGATCTCGACGGCGCCATGCGCGCCTATGCGTGGGCCTATCGCCTGCGCTCCGAGAGCTTTGGCACCATCGCGATGGCGCTGACCTCGGCGTCCCATGGCCGGCTGTGGCTCGATGAAGCGTCGCTGCGCCGCGCGCTTGGCGGCTAGGCCGTGCACCCGACAAATTCAGAGGGGTCGGCGGCCATCCGCTTCGGTGCGCAGATCACCCGGCAATCGCGTTCCAGTTCGCTGCCAAATGCTCCGCCCCGCGAAGCGACACGGCATACATCGTATAGGTCGGGTTCACCGCGCCTTCCGTGGGAAACAGCGTCACGCCCGCGATCCAGAGATTGGGAATCTCGTGGGTCTGGCCGTAGCCGTTGGCGACGGAATTGGCGGCGCTGCGGCCCATCGCCGTGCCGCCCACCATGTGGATCGTCGGCGGCGCGGCCCGCAGGGCCCACGACTCCCTGGCGCCGGCCGCCTTGGCGATCTGCAGGCCTTCGTCGCAGGCCTGCTGCCAGACCCCGACCGCGTCCTGATCGTAGGAGTGGTTGATCCGCGCGAGCGGGAATCCGAATTCGTCCTTCTCGCCGGCCAGCATCACGCGATTGTCGGGGTTCGGCAACTCCTCGCCGAACGCCTGCAGGCGCGACAGCTGGCGCGAGCCGCGCTTGATGAAGTCGACCAGCGCCTGGCCGAACAGATCGTTGCGGGAATTGGCGATGCCGCCGATGTCGTTCGGCTTGATCGCCGGGCTGCAGTGCCACAGGATGCTGCCGAACGCGCCGGGCCGCGTCGTTTTGCCGTAGCGATCATACGACCAGTGCATGGGCGCGAGCACGCCCATGTAGTTCTGCACGTCCGGCTCGTCGAACATGCCCCAGATCGTGGCGCCGGTATGCGCCATGACGTAGCGGCCGACCAGCCCGTTGGCGTTGGCCAATCCCTGGGGGTGTTTGTCGGTCGCCGAATTGAGAAGGATGCGCGGATTCTGGGAGACAAACGCCGCCAGGATCACGACACTAGCTTCCTGGACCTGCCGCTGCTTCGCGCGGTCGTAATACTCAATGCCGGTGACTTCGATCTCCCCTGTCGTTCGTGAGCAGGCGTGTCACGGTGCTGAAGGGCCGCACCTCGGCGCCGTGTTTGCGAGCCTCGTCGAGGTAGGTAGACGACGGATTTGCAAGCGCGCCGATCGGGCAACCGGCATTGCACCACCCGTCATAGACGCAGGCGGGCCGGCCCTTGTAGTCCTGACTGTTGATCGCGGTGGTGGCCCGCGCGGTCTTTATCCCGAGCGCCTCGAAACCCTTCAGCCACACGTCGCCATGCCGGAAACTCTTGATCGGAGGCATCGGATAAGGCTGGCCGGGTGGGCGCCAGCGCTCTTCCGCTTTGGCATCGCCGGAAACGCCAATATCCTGCGCGACACGATCGTAATAAGGCGCGAGATCGTCGTAGCTGAACGGCCAATCGAGACCGCGCCCGTACGCACTCTTCATGTTGAAGTCGCTCGGCAGGAGCCGGGGAAACATCGCAAAATAATGCGTGGCGGCTCCGCCGCTGCCCCAGCCGGCGTTGTAGGAGTAGCCGAGCCTGTCCTTGCCCTCGAGAATGGCGGGGTTCACGGTTTTGAGCCGCCGCCCCCAGATTTCCGAGCTGATCAGATCGCCGCTTTGCCAATCCGGCCCCTGCTCGAGCATGACGACCTTCTTGCCGGCGCGGGCGAGCACCGAAGCAAAGAGCGACGCGGATGCGCCGGCGCCCACGATCGCGACGTCGACTTTGTCCTGCGCGGCCATGATCACCACCTCTTTTCTGGAGAGATGTGCGGCATGTAGGGCACGCCCAGGCTTTCAATGCCTTCGACCGTTCCGAACGCGACATCGACAGCGTCATGCCGCAGGAGGAAATAAATGAATGGACCCGGAGGGCCCTGCCAGCCCTCGATCTTGTTCTGGCGCATGCCGTCAACGAAGTCGTACTGCTCGCTCTGGGCGAGCTGGGCAAACCGCTTGCCGTGGAGGGCCTGGCAACTACGCTCAACGGCCCCGAGCGCGGCGCGATAGAAATTCACGAACGGCGGACGCACATTCGCGATTCGCGCCATCAGCAAACAATCTCCCGGCGGCACGCCGAGCTGATTGTCCACGAAATTCGCGATCCCCGCCTGGCGCGCACCTGGAAGCAGGGTATCGCCCACGGCCTCCAGGGTTTCGACTTCGTCCGGCTTCAATACGCTCATCGGCGCGCCCTGCGCCCGCGCCTCGCATGGACTCAACCAGACCTCGGCGCCGTCGATGGTGAATGAAAGCGCCGCTAGTACCGCGCCCTTGACGAGGGCGCGCCGCTGGATCTCCGACATGTTTCCTCCCCGAAAGCGACCGCCGTAATTATGGTGCGTTGTTCAGCGGTCGTCCGCGCACGTAACTGGAAATCCAATCGCAATGCCGCTACAAATGCAAGGCGCCATTGCAGACCCGGCGTCTTCCGGACGGAAGCGCACGCACGGCTGTTGCAGCCGGCACCTCCCCGAGGGTGAGAAATTTCAAATCGTGAAAGTGACGAGCGGACCAACCGGCCCTGAGGCACGATTGCCGTCCAATGAATCCACCATCCCGGTCATGCCCGGCCGCGCCGCGCGCGAAAATGTTTGCGATACACGTTGGGCGCGGCCAGCACCTCGGCGACGGTGTTTTCATAGGCCTGCCTGTGGGTCTCATCGAAACATTCGAACACGAGCCGGGGCGCAGCGCGCGGCACCGCGAAGACTTGCGCCACCGGCGTGCCCTTTGGCAGCACGCCGGAAAAATCCGGCTGCATCCAGATCGCCGGAAAATTGATCCCGCCATCGTGAAAGCGATCGGCGTCGACCAGTCCCGTGATCAGGCGAAACGGCAGATCGTCGCGATTGACGGGATGGGTGGCAAACAGCGACCAGCCGGGCTCGAGCTCGATGGTCCAGAAGCTGTTGAACTTGATCGCCGCCTGCCCGCTTTTCGCAAACGGCGCGCCCGGAAACTGCGCCGCCACATGAAAGCTCAGGGGAGCACGGGGATGTCCTGAAGTCGAGGGCTCCGGAATATTCCAGCTCCACGAAAATGACCCTCGATCGACCGTCACGTCGCAGGGAAGCAGGATCGAAACGCCGTAGGCCATCGCGTCGACAAAGGGCGGGCACTGCTTGACGGTCCGGATTTCCCGGCCGTGAATCTCCGAGCGCGCTTTCGCCGGCATCGCCCGGAGCCAATCCGGAAGCATGCCGCGCGCCGGAACCGGCCGCGGCAAGTGGTCGGACAACGCCGGATCACAGCGGAAGATCATGCGCATGGCGAAACTCCTGAGCCGGCGGACGATAGCGCAGTCCAGACGTCATTGCGAGCCAACGGCTCGCGCGAATGCGCGCCCGATGACAGGCTCCGCGAAGCAATCCACCGGGCCGCAACTCAGGAATGGATAGCTTCGTCGTTTCACTCCTCGCAATGACGACAGAAAAAAGGCCGGGATCGCTCCCGGCCTTCTGTTCTTTACCCGCGCTCAGTTCAGCGAAGCGCGCTTCGGAGGCGAGGCCGGCCACGACTTGATCAGCGTGTCGTAGTCCACGGTTTCGCCCTTTGGCTTCTCGTTCGCCAGCTTGCGCTGGGGTGCGATGTTGCCGTCCTTGGCCGACTTCGCAAACCAGTGCTCGGCCAATTCCTTCTTGTTCATCTTCGGTCCGCAGGCACCCTGGACACCGGATTTCTCCAGGCGTTCCATCACCGAGTCCTGCGCGGCCGCGAGCGAATCCATCGCGGCTTGCGGCGTCTTCGCACCGGACGACGCATCGCCGATGTTCTGCCACCACAATTGCGCAAGCTTCGGATAATCCGGCACGTTGTTGCCGGTCGGGGTCCATTGCACGCGCGCCGGCGAGCGGTAGAACTCGATCAGGCCGCCGAGCTTCGGCGCGCGTTCGGTGAACGACTTGTCCCAGATGTCGAACTCGCGGATGAAAGTGAGACCGACGTGGCTCTTCTTCAAGGACGCCGTCTTGGAGACGATGAACTGTTCGTAGAGCCAGGCGGCCTTGCGGCGGTCAAGCGGCGTGGATTTCAGGAGCGTCAGTGAACCGACGTCCTGATAGCCGAGCTTCATGCCGTCCTTCCAGTAGGCGCCGTGCGGCGACGGTGCCATGCGCCATTTCGGCGTACCATCGGCGTTCATCACCGGCAGACCGGGCTTCACCATGTCGGCGGTGAAGGCGGTGTACCAGAAGATCTGCTGGGCGATCGCGCCCTGCGACGGCACTGGGCCCGATTCGGAGAAGGTCATGCCTTGCGCCTGCGGCGGGGCATATTTCTTCATCCAGTCGAGATATTTGACGATCGAATAGACCGCCGCCGGACCGTTGACGTCGCCGCCGCGCTCAACCGATGAGCCGACGGGACGACAGCCTTCCATGCGGATACCCCATTCGTCGACGGGCAGCCCGTTCGGGATGCCCTTGTCGCCATTGCCAGCCATCGACAGCCACGCGTCGGTGAAGCGCCATCCCAGGGACGGATCCTTCTTGCCGTAATCCATGTGGCCATAGACCCTGACGCCGTTGATTTCCTTGATGTCGTTGGTGAAGAATTCGGCGATATCCTCATAGGCCGACCAGTTCACGGGAACACCGAGGTCGTAGCCATACTTGGCCTTGAACTTGGCCTTGTATTCGGGATTGGAGAACCAGTCGTAACGGAACCAATAGAGGTTCGCGAACTGCTGGTCGGGCAGCTGGTAGAGGTGACCGTTCGGCGCCGTGGTAAAGGACTTGCCGATGAAGTCGTTGACATCGAGCCCCGGATTGGTGACGTCCTTGCCCTCGCCGGCCATCCAGTCCGTCAGATCGACGGCCTGCCCGTAGCGGAAATGCGTTCCGATGAAGTCGGAATCGTTGATCCAGGCGTCGTAGACATTCTTGCCCGATTGCATCTGGGTCTGAATTTTTTCCACGACGTCGCCTTCCTGGATGATGTCGTGCTTGACCTTGATGCCGGTGATCTCCTCGAACGCCTTGGCCAGCGTCTTCAATTCATATTCGTGCACGGTCAGGGTTTCGGAAACCGCGTTGATCTCCATTCCCTTGAAGGGTACGGCGGCCTTGATGAACCACTGCATTTCCTTCATCTGATCGTCTTTGGACAACGTCGAAGGCTGGAATTCGGTGTCGATCCATTTTTTCGCGGCGGCTTCATCCGCGAACGCCGGCGTGGTGATCGCAGGTGATGCTGCCATCAGCGCAAGCGCGCTTGTCATCATCAGGACGCGTGTCCTTCTCATCTCCAAGTGTCGCATGGTGGTTCCTCCGTTGCAGCGACAGACATATCCAGGCCCGGGTTGATCCCGGATCTGCTCTTTTTCGCCGGCCTCAAACGGTGCGGAATATTGCAACCGCTGAAACAAGCGAAATCAGGGTGGCGAGCCAGAGGCTCGACAATTCAATTCCTTCTCCGACCGGCAGCGTCGCGACGGTGTCGATACCGACAAGCCCGATCCACAACAGATGGATGACGGCGGCCATAATCAGTGAAACAAACAAACGATCGCCGCGCGTGGTCGGAATCCGAAGGATCCCGACGCGCTCCGCTTCCGGATAGGCGATCGCGAGCCACGTCATGACCGCGAGCGTTGCCGCAAGCAGCGCGAAAAAGATCGCGGTCGGCAACGTCCAGGCCATCCATGCGATGCTTTCCATCGTGCCCTCCTCACACCCTGCCGAGCGCGAAGCCGCGCGCGATGTAATTGCGGACGAACCAGATCACCAGCGCGCCGGGAATGATCGTCAACACGCCGGCAGCCGCCAGCAGCCCCCAGTCCATTCCGGCCGCCGAAACGGTGCGGGTCATGACGGCCGAAATCGGCTTGGCGTCCACCGAAGTCAGCGTCCGCGCCAGCAGCAATTCGACCCAGGAGAACATGAAGCAGAAGAACGCGGCGACGCCGATGCCGCTTGCGATCAGCGGCATCAGGATCTTGACGAAGAAACGCGGAAACGAATAACCGTCCAGGAACGCCGTTTCGTCGATCTCGCGCGGCACGCCGGAAACGAATCCTTCCAGGATCCATACCGCGAGCGGAACGTTGAAGATGCAGTGCGCGAGCGCCACCGCCCACGGCGTGTCGAACAGGTTGATCGCCGAATAGAGATTGAAGAACGGCAGCGCGTAGACCGCGGCCGGCGCCATCCGGTTCGACAGCAGCCAGAAGAACAGATGCTTGTCGCCGAGGAAGCGATAGCGCGAAAACGCATAAGCCGCCGGCAGCGCCACCGAGATCGAGATCACGGTGTTGATGACCACGTATTTCAGCGAATTGATGTAGCCGGAATACCAGCTCTCGTCGGTGAAAATGCGCATATAGTTGGCGATGGTCGGCTGATGCGGCCACAGCGTCATGGTCGAAACGATCTCGCCATTGGTCTTGAAGCTCATATTGACCAGCCAGTAGATCGGCAGCAGCAGGAAGACCAGAAACAGCGAGAGAATGAGGCGGCGACCGGGAATCGAATGCATCATGCCGCTCCCTTCTCGGCCCGGCGCCCGGCGCCGGCGTTGGTCATGACGGTGTAGAACACCCAGCAAACAATGATGATGATCAGGTTGTAGACCAGCGACAGCGCGGCTGCCTTGCCGAGGTCGAATTGCCCGAGCGCGATCTTGACGAGTTCGATCGAAATGAACGTCGTCGAGTTGCCCGGCCCGCCGCCGGTCACGACGAACGGCTCGGTGTAGATCATGAAGCTGTCCATGAACCGCAGCAAAACCGCGATCAGCAGTACCCGGTTCATCTTCGGCAGCTGAATGGCGGTGAACACCGCCCAGCGCGACGCGCCATCGATCTGCGCCGCCTGATAGTAGGCTTCCGGTATCGATTTCAGCCCGGCATAGCACAACAGTGCCACCAGGCTCGTCCAGTGCCATACATCCATCACGATGACGGTGGCCCAGGCGTCGAAATCGTTGGATACGTAATTGTAGTTGATCCCGAGATGGTTGAGCACATAACCGAGCAGGCCGATGTCGGGGCGGCCGAAGATCTGCCAGATCGTTCCAACCACGTTCCACGGAATGAGCAGCGGCAGCGCCAGGATCACAAGGCACGCCGCCACGCTCCAGCCCTGCCGCGGCATCGACAGCGCGACCACGATCCCCAGCGGCACCTCGATAGCGAGGATCACGGCGGAGAAGAACAGGTTGCGCCAGAGCGAGGCCAAAAACCGCTCGCCGAGATCGGTCGACGGATCGAGCAGTTCCTTGAACCAGCCGACGCCGTTCCAGAAGAACTGGTTGTTGCCGAAGGTGTCCTGCATCGAATAATTCACTACCGTCATCAACGGCAGGACGGCCGAAAACGCCACCACCAGGAACACCGGCAGCACCAGAAACCAGGCCCTCTGGTTGACGGTCTTGTCCATTACGCCGCCCCCTCGACCAGGAGACTGTCGGCGTAGACGTGCACATGCGAGGGGTCGAACACCAATCCCGCGGCATTGCCGGGCACGGAAAACCGCGGCGGCACCCTGGCGGAAAATTTGGCGTCGCCAACCCGCAACCGGGCAAAACGAACGCGGCCGAGATCGTCGATCCGCTCGATGTCGGCCGCGAGCAACCCAGGCGCCGGCGGCGCGACTTCGACGAATTCCGGCCGCACGCCAATTTCGATGTTGGCGCCCGGCGGCAGATGATCGTAGCTGCGGTTCAGCGCAATGGTGTGGCCGTCGATCCGTGCCTCGCGTCCCCTGACCTCGGCGGGCACGATGTTCATGCCGGGCGAGCCGATGAAGTAGCCGACGAAAGTATGCGCGGGCTTGTCAAATAATTCCGCCGGCGTGCCACTTTGGACCACGCGGCCGTCATGCATCACGACCACGGTGTCGGCGAAGGTCAGCGCCTCGGTCTGGTCGTGGGTGACATAGATCATCGTCAGATCGAGCGCGCGGTGCAGCGCCTTCAATTTCGATCTTAGCTGCCATTTCAGCTCGGGATCGATCACCGTCAGCGGTTCATCGAACAGGATGGCCGCGACGTCGGAGCGGACCAGACCGCGGCCGAGCGAGATTTTCTGCTTGGCGTCGGCCGTCAGCCGCTGGGCTTTGCGCGACAGATACGGCGTGAGGTCGAGCAGGTCGGCGATCTCGGCGACCCGAGCGTCGATCTCCGCCCTGGGCACGCCGCGATTCTTCAGCGGGAACGCCAGGTTTTGCCCGACCGTCATGGTGTCGTAGATCACCGGAAACTGGAACACCTGCGCGATATTGCGCTTTTGCGTTGAAAGCGGCGTGATGTCGACGCCGTCGAACAGGATCTTGCCGCGCGATGGCGTGACGATGCCCGAGATCAAATTGAGCAGCGTGGTCTTGCCGCAACCCGACGGCCCGAGCAGCGCATAGGCCCCGCCCTGCCGCCAGGTCATCGTGACAGGCTTCAGCGCGAAGGATTCCGGGGCAGCGTTGTTGCCGCCGTAGGAATGCGCGAGATCGACGAGGTCAATGCGGGCCATGCTGCATGTCCCTCATATCGCGCCCGGCGAGGCGACCAGCCGGCCGCTCGCGTCGAACACAAAGACATTGTCGGGATCGAGCACCGCGTCCAGCAGATGTCCGGGCGGATATTCGTGCACGCCCTGCAACACGGCGACCCAGTTGGAGGCGTCGCGGGTGAGATGCACGAAGCTTTCCGAACCGGTGATTTCGGTGACCGTCACGGTGGCGTGGAAGGCATGACGGCCGGGGATCCCGTTGGCCACCTCCAGCTGGTGGGCGCGGAAGCCGACCCGGTAGGGGCCGTCGCCAAGCTTGGCATAGAGCCCGGCCGCCGGCGCCTGCACGCCGCCGGCATATTGCACCGAGCCGTTTTTCTTCTCGATCCCGACGATGTTGAGCGGCGGATCGGAAAACACTTGCGCGACGCGCAGCGTGTCGGGATGACGGTAGACTTTCGGTGTCGGACCTGCCTGCAACACCTCGCCTTCCCACATGCAGACGGTGCGGCCGCCCAGCAACAGCGCTTCGGAAGGCTCGGTCGTGGCATAGACGAAGATCGCGCCGGATGCCTCGAAAATGCGCGGCAATTCCGTGCGCAATTCCTCGCGCAGCTTGTAGTCGAGATTGGCGAGCGGCTCGTCGAGCAGCACCAGATCGGCACCCTTCACCAGCGCGCGCGCGATCGCGGTGCGCTGCTGCTGGCCGCCGGATAATTGCAGGGGCGTGCGGTCCAGATACGGCTCGAGCTTCAACAGCCTGGCCGCCTCCTGCACGCGTCTTTCGATCTCGGCGCGCGGCTTGCCCTGCACCCGCAGCGGCGAGGCGATGTTTTCGTAAACGGTCAGCGAGGGGTAGTTGATGAATTGCTGATAGACCATCGCCACCGAACGCTGCCGCACATCGGCGCCGGTGACATCCTTGCCATCGACCAGGACGCGGCCGGTCGTCGGCTTGTCGAGGCCGGCGAGGAGCCGCATGATCGACGTCTTGCCCGACAATGTCGGGCCGAGCAACACGCTCAGGGTGCCGCGCTCGAGCGTCAGCGAGACGTCGCGAATGGTTGCACTGCCATCGACCGATCGCGAGACGCGTTCCAGCTCAACGCTCATGTCCGCCCTCCCGCTTCACGCAAGGGACTTTCGGACGCGACACGATGGGTTGAAATCCAGTCGTCAATGGCGGCAATTTCCAAAGGCGTTAGTCGCAACCCAAGCTTGGATCGCCGCCATACAACGTCTTCGGCGGTGCAAGCCCATTCCGACTGCATCAGGTACCTGACTTCGGCCTCCGTCAAGCTGGCGCCGAACCATCGGCCGAGGTCGCCGGCGGATTTCGCGTTGCCGAGCAGCTTGCCGGCGCGCGTGCCATAGGCATGTGCCAGCCGGTTGGCATGCGCCGCCGAGAGGAAAGGATAGTTGCGCTGCAGTTCCGCCGTAAGCGCTGCGACCGCCGAGACGTCCATGTCGCCGCCGGGCAGCGGCGTTTTTCCCGTCCAGCCTTCGCGCGCCTTGGTGCCATTCAGATAGGGCGCAAGCTTTTCAAGCGCCTCCTCGGCGAGACGCCGATGGGTGGTGATCTTGCCGCCGTAGATCGACAGCAACGGCGCGCCGCCAGGCGTATCGAGCTCGAAGACATATTCGCGGGTCGCGGCCTTGGCTTCGCTGGCGCCATCGTCATAGAGCGGGCGAACGCCGGCATAGGTCCAGACGACATCCTCAGGCTTGACCGGTTTTGCGAGGTATTCGCTGACGGAATCGCAGAGATACTGGATCTCTTCGCCCGAGGCTTTCACCTTGGCCGGGTCGCCGTCGTAATCGCGGTCGGTGGTGCCGATCAGCGTGAAATCGTCCTGATAGGGAATGACGAAGACGATGCGGCCGTCGCTGTTCTGGAACATGTAGGCGCGGTCGTGCTCATACAGTTTGCGCACGACGATGTGGGAGCCCTGCACCAGCCGCACCTTGGCGCGCGCGTTGACGCCCGACCCCGACGCCAGCACCTGCTCGACCCAGGGTCCGCCGGCGTTGACGAGGGCGCGGGCGCGGATCGTCGAGCGCGCGCCGCTGAAGCTGTTCTCGACCGTGACCTGCCAGATTCCGTCCACCTGACGGATATCCACCGCGCGGGAGCGGGTGTGGATCTCAGCGCCGCGGTCGGCGGCGTCGCGCGCGGTGAGTACCACAAGCCGCGCGTCGTCGACGAAGCAGTCGGAATATTCAAAGCCCTTGCTGTAGCGGTTGGGAACGAGCGGCTTTCCGACCTCGTCGCGGGAAAGATCCACCGAACGCGTCGGCGGCAGCAGGTGCCGGCCGCCGATATGGTCGTAAAGAAACAGCCCGAGCCGCAACAGCCAGGCCGGGCGCAAGCCGTCATGGTGCGGCAACACGAAGCGAAGCGGGCGGATGATATGCGGCGCGATTCTCCAGAGGATTTCGCGCTCGATCAGCGCCTCGCGCACCAGCCGGAACTCGTAATATTCGAGATAGCGCAGCCCGCCATGCACGAGCTTGGTCGACCACGACGAAGTACCACTCGCCAAGTCATTCATTTCACATAGGAAAACAGAATTTCCGCGTCCGGCCGCGTCGCGCGCGATACCGCAGCCGTTGACGCCGCCCCCAATGATTGCGAGGTCGAAAATCCGATCCAAGGACGCTCCCCGGCGCGCTCGCCTTCGTTTTGGCGATTTTACTTTCGTTTTGGATTAAATCACAACCAAATGTGAAAGCAAGAGCGAAAGGGGCTACGGCCGGGCCGCTGCGGCCGGAGCAGTCTCCACGCCCGGTTCTTCGAGATCGAGCGCAGATTTGGGGGGCATCGCCTCGATCACCTGGATGCCGCGAGTCTCACAGATGTTGGCAAGCCCTGCCGGCAGCGCGACGTCGGTGACGAAGGTATTGATCTGGCTGATGTCGGCGATGCGGACCGGCGCGCTGCGCCGAAGCTTTGTCGAGTCGGCCACCAGCATCACGCTGCGCGCATTGGCAATGATGGCCTGCGCCGCTTGCACCTCGCGATAATCGAAATCCAGCAGCGCGCCCTCTTCGTCGATCGCGGACGCACCGATGATGGCGTAGTCGACCTTGAACTGGCCGATCAGACTGGTCGCGGTCGAACCGATCACCGCGCCGTCGGCGCGGCGCACCGCGCCCCCGGCCACGATCACCTCGATGCGCGGGTGCCGATAGAGCAGCATCGCGACATTGAGGTTGTTGGTGATAACCAGCAGATCCTCGTGCGAGGTGAGCGCGCTGGCGACCTCTTCGGTGGTGGTGCCGATATTGATGAAGAGCGAGCAGCCGTTCGGGATCTGTGCCGCCGCCGCCGCCCCGATCGCCTTTTTTTCCTCGGCGGCGACGAAGCGGCGCGCCTCGTAGGCGAGGTTCTCGACGCCGGAGGCAATGATGGCGCCGCCGTGGATCCGCGTCAGCGAGCGGTGATCGCAGAGATCGTTGAGATCCTTGCGGATGGTTTGCGCCGACACCTCGAAACGCCGCGCGAGATCCTCCACCATCACCCGGCCTTGGGCGCGGGCGATATTCAAAATCTCGGTTTGGCGGTTGGTCAGGACGGCCACAGTGCATCTCAGGCAAGCGAAAACGCCATGGTGCGGCCGTTCCGCCATCCGGTCAACGCGGCAGATTTGCCGCAAGGCGGCCTGATAGCGGAAAGGCAAATCCTGGTTAAGGCGACTTTCGCAACTGCGGCGCTGCGGCACCCCCGCCCGGTCTGCAAGGAACCCACGAATCGGCGGGTTGCCCGGGAATATTTATTCCGGTGCGGTGTGAAAGAGGGCATCGGCACTGGATTGCCCTAAACACATCGGGAGAGGCGTATGATTAGATTCGCGATGAGGCTTTTGATACTGGCCATGTACGCGACGGCGCTGGGTATGGTTCCCGTGGCCACGCCAGCCGAGGCCGCGACCAACGGCAGCAAGGAAATAAAGAAACAACACAAGAGGATGACCCAGAGGAGCCCTGCAATTCATGATCGCAGGTCAGACAATCCGTTTCCTCCAATGGACGAGGATCCCGATCGAAAGGCCGGGGGCGGCGGGGGCTATTGAAGCCCGCCGCGAATGTTGGGTCGGCGCGTAACCTTTCTCGCGCGCTTCGATCTTTCGACCCCAGCGCCAGACCTTGAGCCTTGGGCCTGGCGCCCTTCCCCCGCCCGCACGAACGTCGCCAGGCCGCCAGATGCCTCCAAGCGCGCCGTTGAGCTCTGCGTCGTTCGGATATCAAGCGATGATCGGTGCGATCGCGTGAGCGCCGAGCATGCCGTGATCCATCGCAAGCATGTTTCACCGGGCCGACTTGAGATAGGATATCGCGACCGCGGTCGCGGTGGGTCGACGACGGGCGCAAACGGGGGAGATGCATGCACTGTAACAGGGTGGTCGTGTCGGCCGTTTTGCGGTCCCTCGTTGTGGCGATGACCTGCCTGGTGACGATGTCCGCGCTCCGGGCAGCGGATCAATGGGATGACCTTGCACAGAAATTCATCGACCAGGAGCAGGCACGCTTCGTTCGCCGCGCCGCGGACCAGGACGGCATCGTCATTGTGCTGTCGCACCCTCTCATCAGCGAGAGAGTCGTGCTGGCCGTGACCGAGGGGAAACCCGCGATGTCGTTTCAGTTCAATTCGTCCGGGATGCCGGGCGACGACGCGTTCGAACTCATGTCCCGAGGCGGGCATCTCCTCACCGGAAAGGACACCGCCGCGGCGAACCGCAATCTGCGCCGGGCGCTTGCTGCGGCTGCCAGGGAAACATACGGCGTCGGCTTCGTCGTCGCTGACGGGTTCGCCATCAGCTGCGTCGCGCCGCGCAATTCCAATACATTGAATTTTCTGGTGGCAGGGGATTAAGCGGTTGTCCGCGGCTTATCGTGCTGGACGGCTTGCGGATGTCCCTGATCATCGATCGAGACATAGGTGAAGTTGCCGTCGGTCACAAGGATCGACCGCATCTCCTTGCGGCGCAGAACCCAGGCCTCGAGGTGGACCGTAATCGATGTCCTGCCGACCCTGACGAGATTGGCATGAACGGAAACGAGATCGCCGACATAAACCGGTTTGCGGAAATTCATCGCCTCGATCGCAACCGTAACGGTCCGTGATTTTGCGATCTTGGACGCAAAGACGCCGCCGCCAACATCCATCTGGCTGAGCAGCCAGCCGCCGAAAATGTCGCCGTTCTGGTTGGTGTCGGCCGGCATCGCCAGCGTGCGGATACAAAGATCGCCGCAAGGTTCGGTTTCCGCGACCGGCGGGGCGTGAACGGCTTGGGTGTCGGTCATGTCTGAAAGGCCCCGTCCAACTGGATTCGAATCGATATTACCTGAAGCTATCCCAGCCGGCGTCGGGGGTGAACCGGCCGCCGAACTTTGCGGCGAGCGCGCGCAGCGCCGAGACGACATTCTCCGCACCGCGGCTTCGCGCATAGTTCAACGGGCCGCCGCGAAACGGCGCGTATCCCGTTCCAAAGATCATCGCGCCATCAACCGCGTCTGCATCGTCAACGACGCCCTCGCGCAGGCAGGCGACGCAGACATTCGACATCGGCAGGACCAGCCGGTCGATCATTTCCGCGGTCGGCTGGGCCGCCGTTGCAGAACCGGACGCCTTGTCCGCCTTGCCATTCTTCCAAACGTAAAAGCCCTTGCCGGTCTTGCGGCCGAGTTCGCCCTTTGCCACCTTCTCACGCAGCCAGGCCGGCGTCGGCGGCAGAGAATCGCCGAATTTCGAGCGCAGCATGTCGCCGACCGCCAGGCAGATATCGAGCCCGACCTGATCGGCAAGCTCGATCGGCCCCATCGGCATGCCGAATTTTTCCGCGGCCGCATCGACGGTGGCCTGGTCGATCCCCTCGTCGAGCATCACCATCGCTTCCAGCATGTAAGGCGTCAGCGCGCGATTGACGACAAAGCCCGGCGAACTCTTGACCGGCAGCGGCAGGCGGTCGATGGCGCCGACAAAGGCCAGCGCTTCCTTCAATAGTTGCGGATCGCTGCCGTCGTGGCTGACGACTTCGACCAGTTGCAGCCGCGAGACCGGATTGAAGAAATGCAATCCGACCAGCCGCTCCGGTGCCTTCAATGTCGTTCGCAGATCCTGCAGCGGAATGCTCGAGGTGTTGGTGGCGAGGATCGCGCCTGGTTTCATCCTTGGCTCGAGGCCGGCATAGACCTTCTGCTTTAACTCCAGCTTCTCCGGCACGGCTTCGATGATCAGATCGGCGGTGCGGACGCCTTCACTGTCGAGATCGGGCATAAGCCGGTCCAGCGCGTCGCGGATGTCGGTGCGCTTGCGCATGATCTTGCCGAACAGATCGGCGGCGCGCTTCATGGCGCCCGCAATCGGCTCCGGCTTCATGTCG
This sequence comes from uncultured Alphaproteobacteria bacterium, assembly GCA_963742085.1. Taxonomy (GTDB): domain Bacteria; phylum Pseudomonadota; class Alphaproteobacteria; order Rhizobiales; family Xanthobacteraceae; genus Bradyrhizobium. Next base: position 196,365 of record CAVUKM010000021.1, read on the forward strand.
GCGAGCGTCACCTTGAGGCCCTGATTGGCGCACCAGGCTGCGATGTCGCCGCCCATCGCGCCGGCGCCGATGACGTGAACATGGCTGATCTTGTTGCCGCTGCCGGCGAGCTTCTTCATCTGGTCGCGAAGGAAGAACACCCGGATCAGGTTTTGCGCCGTCGGCGTCACCATCAGATGGGCGAACGAGCTCTTTTCGGCGGCCAGCATCGCGGCCTTGTCGCCGCCGTGCTTTTCCCAGAGATCGATCAGCCCGTAGGGCGCGGGGTAATGTTCGGGCGACGCCGACTTTGCCGCTTCGGTACGCATCCGCGAGGCGAGAAATCCTCTCGCCGGGCCTGAATTCAGAACGGTATTGAGAAGACCGGGACGGGCGCGCTTGAGGCGGCCGAATACCGCGTCCTTCACGGCATTGCGAACATGCCGCTCCTGCGCCACCGCATCGACCAGCCCGAGCGACTTTGCCCGGCGCGCGTCGATGGTCTTGCCGGTCAGCATCAGCGTCATCGCCTGCATCGGGTTGACGAGACGCGTGAAGCGCGCGGTGCCGCCGAGGCCGGGATGCAGGCCGAGCATCACCTCGGGAAAGCCAAAGCGCGCACCGTCGATCGCAATCCGCGACTGGCAGGCGAGCGCGACTTCCAGTCCGCCGCCGAGGCAGAATCCGTGGATCACGGCGACGGTCGGAATCTTCAAAGCTTCGAGACGGTCGATCACCGCATGCGCCTGGCCGATGGCGGTTTCGACCGGACGCGGATCGGACGCGCCGCGAAATTCGTTGACGTCGGCGCCGGCGATGAAGCCGGAGGTCTTCGCCGAGCGAATGACAAGTCCCGCGGGCCGTTCGCTCTCCAGCGCCGCAAGCACGGAATCGAACTCCGCGAGGACGTCGGCCGACAGGGTGTTGGCGCTGGCGCCTTCGCGATCGAACAGGAGCCAGGCGATGCCGTCGGCATCCCGCGTCAGCTTGAAATGGCGATAAGGACTGTCCGCATCCGGCTTCGGGCCAAGCTCAAGCACGCGACCTTTGAGGACGTCCATGATTTTGCTGTCCATGGCGTTCCCTATATTGTCTCGATCAGCATGGCGCCGCCCTGCCCGCCGCCGATACATTCGGTGGCGATGCCGCGCCTGGTGCCGAGCCGCTTCATGGCGTTGACGAGATGCAGCACGATGCGGTTGCCCGATGTGCCGACGGGATGACCGAGGCTGATGGCGCCGCCGTCGACATTCAGCCTGGCGTGGTCGATCTGTCCGGCGGCACCGTCGAGCCCCAAAATCTCGCGGCAGAACTTTTCGTCGTTCCAGGCCGCGAGACATCCCAGCACCTGGGTAGCGAAGGCCTCGTTCAATTCCCAGGTCTCGATATCCCCGAGCGTCAATTTGTTGCGCTTCAAAAGCCCGGTCGCCGACAGCACCGGGCCGAGCCCCATGATCGAGGGATCGAGCGCGGACCACTGGCTGTCGACGATCACGGCCTTCGGCGTCAGGCCATGGTTTTTGACGGCGTCTTCCGAGGCCAGGATCGTCCAGGATGCGCCGTCGGTAATCTGCGAGGAGTTGCCGGCGGTGACCTGCCCCCATGGCCGTTCGAACACCGGCCTCAGTTCGGCCAGTTTCTCCGGTGAGGAATCCGGCCGCACACCGTCGTCGTGATCGTAGAATTTTCCGTCGCGCGCAAACGCGGTCTCGACCTCACCCTTGAGAAATCCCTGTGCTTGCGCGTTGGCCAGCCGCTTGTGGCTTTCGACCGCATAGGCGTCCGACTGCGCGCGGGTGATGCCGAAGAGATGGCCGACCACTTCGGCGGTCTGTCCCATGTTGAGCTCGGTGATCGGGTCGGTCAGGCCGCGCTCGAGACCGATGACCGGCTTGAAATAAGCCGGACGCGCCCTGGCGATCGCTGCGATCTTGCCGAGAATTCCCTTGGCGCCGGCCAATCCTGCGAACCAGCGCACCCCCTGCTGCGGCCACACCAGCGGCGCATGGCTGAGGGCTTCCGAACCGCCGGCCAGGATCAAATCCGAAATGCCCTCGCGGATGTAGCGATACCCCGTGTCGATCGACTGCATGCCGGAGCCGCAATTGATCTGCACGGTGAACGCCACCATCGCCTCCCCCATGCCGAGCCGCAGTGCCGCGACGCGCGCCGGGTTCATCTCGTCGGCGATCACGTTGACGCAGCCGAGAATGACCTGATCGAAAGCAGAAGGCGCGAAGGGTTGCCGGGCCAGCAGCGGACGGCCGCACTGAACGGCAAGATCGACCGGGGTAAAGGGCCCCGGTCCGCTGCGCGCCTTCAGAAACGGCGTCCGGCTGCCATCGACAATAAAGACCGGTCGCGCCATCAGCTTGCTGCCCTCGTTTCGCCGATCTCTCCAAACTGATGCACGTCCGCCGGCTTCCTGTAGATCGGCGACAGCGCTTCTGGCGCGAAATCATCGACCTCGATTACCCTGGACACCGCATCATGCGCCGCCGCGAGCCGATCGCCCTCGGCCTGGGTGATGACGCCCTGCTTGACCGCCTCTTTCCAGTCATGGAGATGCGCGGCGCGCATTCTTTTCGCAATATCCTCCGCAGCGGTGACGAGGAGAAACGCCTTCTCCAGCCGCGCGACGCCGCGGTCGTCGTCGACATGCGACAGGTCCGGCGTCAGGCGATCGCGCGCCGCCGACGGCTCCAGCACCAGCTGCGCGCATTCGTGCACCACGCGGTCGGAAGGACCGAGCACGCGCGCGCCGAACGGCTGGATCAGGAATTTCAGGACGAGACCGATAAACCGGTTCGGCAGATTCGCGAGGATTTCCGCGAAGCGGTTCTCGATGGTGCGGAAGCCGCTTTCCATGCACCATTCAAGCACGGCAAAGTCGGCCGCCTGGCGTCCCTCGTCCTGCCAGCGCTTGAGTGCGGCGGACAAAAGATACAATTCGGACAGGATGTCGCCGAACCGCGCGGAGAGCATTTCCTTGCGCTTGAGCGCGCCGCCCAGCGTCAACAGCGCCATGTCGGCGCACAGCGCGAAGGCCGAGGAATAGCGCGAGAGCTGACGAGAAAAATGGCTCGCTTCGCCAGCCTCCGGCGCGGGTGCGAACATTCCGAAGGTCCAGCTGCGGCCCCAGGCGCGGAATAATGTGACCACGCTGTGACCGACATGTTTCCAGAAGGCCTCGTCGAAGGCATCGAGACCCTTGGCGCGATCCTCCTCGCCAAGTGCATTCATCTCGGCCAGCAGATAAGGATGGGCGCGGATCGCGCCCTGCCCGAACACGATCAGGTTGCGGGTCAGAATATTGGCGCCCTCCACCGTGATGCCGACCGGCACCGAGCGATAGAGGCTGCCCAGGTAATTCTGCGGCCCGTCGATCACGGCCTTGCCGCCGTGGATATCCATCGCGTCGTCGATCGCGATCCGCATCCGCTCGGTGGCCTGCAGCTTCATGATGCCGGAGATCACCGCCGGATGACGGCCCTGGTTGAGCGCCGCGCAGGTCAGCCGCCGCGCCGCATCAAGCAGATAGGCCGTCGCGGCGATGCGGGCGAGCGGCTCCTCGATGCCTTCGAATTTGCTGATGGAGATGCCGAACTGCTCGCGAATGCGCGCATAGGCGCCGGTGGTCCGCGCGGCATAGGCCGCACCCGCCGCCGACAACGACGGCAGCGAGATGCCGCGCCCGGCGGCCAGCGCCGTCATCAGCATCTTCCAGCCCTGGCCGAGACGGGCCGCGCCGCCGATGATGTAATCCATCGGGATGAAGACATCCTTGCCCCAGTTCGGACCGTTCTGGAACACCTGCATCGCCGGCAAATGACGGTGTCCGATCTCGACGCCGGGAAGATGGGTCGGGATCAGCGCCACGGTGATGCCGAGTTCGCCTTCGGTCCCGACCAGATGGTCCGGATCGTAAGCCTTGAAGGCGAGCCCCAGCAGCGTCGCGACGGGACCCAGCGTGATGTAGCGCTTGTGCCAGTTGAGACGCAGGCCCAGCACTTCGCGGCCCTCGAAATTGCCTTTGCAGATCACGCCGGAGTCGATCATCGATGCGGCGTCGGAGCCGGCCTCCGGGCTGGTCAGCCCGAAACAGGGAATGTCGCGGCCATCGGCAAGCCGCGGCAGCCATCGCTGTTGCTGCTCCTTGGTGCCGAACCGCATCAGCAGTTCACCCGGCCCGAGCGAATTCGGCACCATCACAGTGACGGCGGCGGCCAGCGAACGTGACGACAGCTTGCGCACCACTTCCGAATGCGCGTAGGGCGTGAAGCCGAGCCCGCCGAATTCCTTTGGGATAATCATCCCGAAGAATTTCTTGCGCTTGATGAAGTCCCAGACCTCGGGCGGCAGGTCGCGCCATTCCCAGTTGATCTTCCAGTCGTCGAGCATCGCGCACAGTTCGTCGACCGGACCGTTGAGGAAGGCCTTCTCTTCGGGCGTCAGTGCCGCCGGCGCCTGGCGAAGCAGCTTCGACCAGTCGGGATTGCCGGTGAAGAGGTCGGCGTCCCACCAGACGTCGCCGGCCTCCAGCGCCTCGCGCTCGGTATCCGACATGGCCGGCAATACCCCGCGTGCCCAGGAGAAGATCGGCTTGGTGATGAAATCGCGGCGGAAGGAGCTCATGGGCATTCGTCCTCATGGTCGGCGCAACGGCGCGAAACGGCAGCTACACATATGCCAACAGACGGCTCACTCTAGCGGAATGCATCAGACTTGGTTGATACTTCGCATTGAAAATAAAGCGAAATTTATTCGGGCCCGGGTCTGGCAGATAACGGCGGGCCGCCCCGACAGTTCCGAAGCACCCTTGTACCTACCCTTTGGTGCGCGACTCCCAACTGAAATCGACGATAGGCTAACTCACCTCTTCCACCTGCGGGCGAGCGAGCAGGCGATTAATCCGGCCGCGGCATCTCGAACATGGCGTCTTGCCTGATCTCGAAGTAATCGCCGCGGCGCCCGGCGCGCACGATCGGGTGAGCCAGCGCGGTCTGATAGACGCCGTCCTTGATCATGGCCTTGTCGATGTGGACGGCGACGACCTCGCCAAGCGTGAGCCAGGCCTGCACCTTCCTGCCGTCGGCGCCCTGCAGCTGAACGATCTGGGTCAGCTTGCATTCAAACGCGACCGGGCTTTCCGCGACCCGTGGAACGTTGACGAGCCTGCATGGCGCCGCCGTCAGCCCGGCGATCGAAAATTCGCTGACCTCGTGGGGGACATGGGCGGCGGTTGCGTTCATTTGCTTCGCCAGGTCCATGGTCGCGAGATTCCAGACGAATTCGCCGGTCTCCTGGATATTGGCGACGCTGTCCTTCCAGGAGGTCGAGGAAAATCCGATAATGGGAGGCGTGTAGCAGAACCCGTTGAAGAAACTGTAGGGCGCGAGATTGACGTTGCCCTTGCCGTCGCGGGACGAGATCCAGCCGATCGGGCGCGGCGCGATGATGGCATTGAACGGATCGTGCTTCAGGCCATGGCCGTTGCGGGGTTCGTAGTAATGCAGGTCCTTCGGGCTTGATGCGTCCACGTTGGTATCTTTCTTCCGGATTAACCGTCATTGCCTGCGACAAACGCGAAGCGTTTGCGCAAGGGAGTGATGCGACGAAGCAATCTCTACCACGTCATTCCGGGATTGACGGAATAAACTCTTCCTCAACGTTTCGTCACCTGCCGCGCGGGGCAAGTCCCGCAATCACAAAATCGACCATCTGGTCGATCGACGGGCCTGGCTTGTGGGCGGATTGCGCGATCATCTGGGGATGGAAGAAGCGGACCATTGCGGTGCAGGTGCACAACGCTGCGAGCAGCACATCGGCCTTCTCGAATTCACCTGACGCCATCCCTTGCCCGATCACGGCGCCGATGCTCTCGGTGACCCGCTGGATGTGGGCCACGCATACCTCCCAGCTTTCCTCCATCGCAACGGCGACCATCTCATGGAGTTTGGAATCGCCGACGTAACGCTCGGAATTCATGCGATGAACGGTGATCAGCAGCTCACGCAAACGGGGCGCCGCCGGACCCGGCATGTCGGCGATCCGCTGCGCCTCGACCTCGACCTCCCCCATCAGGCTGCGCGCGACGGCTTCGTGGATCGCCTTCTTCGAATCGAAGAAACGATAGACGTTGGCAGGGCTCATCCGCAGTTCTTTGGCGATGTCGGCGACCGTGGTCTTCTGGTAGCCGATCTGGCGAAACAGACGCTCCGCCACCACGAGAATGCGTTCCCGGGTGTCCGGCTCGATATGTTCGGCAATCAGCGTCATTCCGGTGCTCAATTCAATTTACGCGATTCTTTATCTGAGAATGATCTCCGCGCAAACGCTACGCGCTTGTCGCGAGGGAAAACCGGTGTCTACTTTTCCGGATCATGCTCCAATGTTCAATTATTCCGCCGCCGCAGCAAGCGGAAATGCGGGTTGGGCGATGTCCTGATGTTGCGGCGCAAGATCAAGATTTTCGCTGCCTCCGCTTTCCTCAAGGCTCTTGCGGAACCAAAGCGCATAGAGGCCAGGCAGGTACAACAGGGTAAGGAAGGTTGCAACAAACAGGCCACCCATGATGGTGATCGCCATCGGGCCCCAGAACGCCGAGCGCGACAGCGGAATCATCGCCAGGATGGCGGCGAGCGCGGTCAGCACCACCGGGCGGGCCCGCCGGACGGTGGCCTCGACGATGGCTTCCTTGCGTGTCAGGCCGTGGGCGACGTCGGTCTCGATCTGGTCGACCAGAATCACCGCATTGCGCATGATCATGCCCGCCAGCGCAATCAGCCCGAGCAGCGCCACAAAGCCAAAGGGCTGGTTGGCGACGTTCAGCCCGAGCGAGGCCCCGACGATGCCCAGCGGCGCGGTGAGGAACACCAGGATCAGGCGCGAGAAACTCTGCAGCTGGATCATCAGCAGGGTCAGCATGACCATGACCATCACCGGAAACAGCACGAAGATCGAGGCGTTACCCTTGGCGGATTCCTCGAACGCCCCGCCCGGCTCGATCCGGTAGGCCGGCTCGAGATGGTCGCGGATTTCCTGCAGCCTGGGCCAGATCTGGTTGGTCACGTCGGGCGCCTGCACGCCGTCGACGACATCGCCGCGCACGGTGATCGCCATGTCGCGGTTGCGCCGCCAGATGATCGGCTCCTCGTGGGCGTATTCGATTCTGGCGATCTGCTGCAGCGGTACCGCCACCCCGTTGCGCGAGGTCACGGTGAGATCGCCGACATGGCCGAGGTCGAGCCGCTCGGACGGCACCGCGCGCGCCACCACGTCGACCTTCTCGATGCCATCGCGCATCGTCGTCACCGGCGCACCTGAGATCAGCATGCTCAGTGCCTGAGAAACGTCCTGCGGGGTGAGGCCGAGCGCGCGGGCGCGGTCTTGGTCGACCACCAGCTTCAGGTACGGCGACTGCTCGTTCCAGTCGAGCTGGGGATCCCTGATGTTTTCGTTCTGTTTGACGACGTCGCGCACCTTGTAGGCGATGTCGCGGACGATTTGGGGATCCGGACCGATCACGCGAAACTGGACGGGAAAGCCGACCGGCGGACCAAAGTTGAAACGATCGACGCGCACGCGCGCCTCGGTCAAGGCTCCGTCTTCGACCGCCTTCTCGATGCGCGCCTTGATGCGCTCGCGCGCCTCCACATTCTTCGCAACGATCACGATCTCGGCGAACGCCTCGTTCGGCAGCTGCGGGTTGAGCCCGAGCCAGAAGCGCGGCGAGCCCTGCCCGACATAGGAGGTGTAGGTCCCGATGTCCTGGTCATCCTTCAGCAGCGCTTCCGCCTTCTTCACGGACTTTTCGGTGACATTGAAAGCGGTGCCTTCGGGCAGCCGCAGCTGCAGGAACAGTTCGGGCCGCTCGGACAGCGGGAAGAACTGCTGCTGGACGTGGCCGAAAGCCACGATCGAGAGCGCGAAGACGCCGACGGTTGCCAGCACCACCTTGACGCGGTGGTTGACGCACCATTGAATCATGCTGCGCAGGATACGATAGATGCGGGTTTCATACACCGCATGCGGATCGTGGTTGTGGCTGACCGCGATGTTCGGCAGCAGCTTGACGCCGATATAGGGCGTAAAGATCACCGCCACGAACCAGGATGCGACCAGCGCGATCGCCACGATCCAGAAAATGCCGCCGGCATATTCGCCGACCGCCGAATTGGCAAAGCCGATCGGCAGGAAGCCGGCCGCCGTGACCAGCGTTCCCGTCAGCATCGGGAAGGCGGTGGATTCCCAGGCAAAGGACGCCGCTCGGACGCGGTCCCAGCCCTGCTCCATCTTCACCACCATCATCTCGACCGCGATGATGGCGTCGTCGACCAGAAGTCCGAGCGCGATAATCAGGGCGCCGAGCGTGATCCGGTGCAGATCGAGCGACATCGCGTTCATGACGATAAAGACGATCGCCAGCACCAGCGGCACCGACAACGCCACCACGATGCCGGTGCGCCAGCCCAGCGCCACGAAGGAGACGAACAGCACGATCGCCAGCGCCTCGATGAAGGAATGCACGAATTCGCTGACCGCGTGCTCTACCACTTCCGGCTGGTCGGCGATGCGGTCGACATTGATGCCCTGCGGCACCGCCTTCATGAATTCCGCGGTGGCAGCAGCCACGTCCTTGCCGAGTTCGAGAATGTTGGCGCCCTTGGCGGTGACCACGCCGATGCCGATCGCGGGCTTGCCTTCCTGACGCACCACGAAGCTCGGCGGATCGACGAAGCCGTGGGTGACGGTAGCGATATCGCCGAGGCGAAACACGCGGCCGTTGCTCTCGACCGGCGTCTCCGCCACGGCCTTGACGCCGTCAAGCGCGCCGGTGACGCGCAGCGGCACGCGCTGCGAGGAGGTTTCCACCGTGCCCGCCGGCACGACATTGTTCTGCTTGGCGAGCGAGTCGAACAGCGCCTGCGGCGTGATGCCGAGGGTTGCGAGCTTGGCATGCGAGAACTCGACATAGATCTTCTCGTCCTGGGTGCCGTAGAGATCGACCTTGGTGACGCCCGGCACCTTCAGAAGCCGCTGGCGCATGCCTTCGGCGGCTTTCTTGAGCTGGGCATAATCGGCGCCGTCGCTGGTCATCATGTAGAGGATCGAGTCGACGTCGGAGAATTCGTCGTTGACGACGGGGCCGAGCAGGCCTGCGGGAAGCTGGCCCTGCACGTCGACCAGCTTCTTGCGCAACAGATAAAACAGATACGGCACGTCCCTGGGCGGCGTCGAATCGCGGAACGTGACCTGCATCGCCGTGAACGACGGCTTCGAATAGGTCTGCACCTTTTCGAAATACGGCAGCTCCTGCAGCTTTTTCTCGATGGGGTCGGCGACCTGCGCCTGCATCTCGGCGGCGGTCGCACCCGGCCAGATCGCCGAGACGTTCACCACCTTGACCGTGAAGAAGGGATCCTCGGCGCGGCCGAGCCGCTCGTAGGAGAAAAAGCCGGCAGCGCCGAGCGCAATGACCAGAAACAGAATAAGCGAGGGATGGCTGACCGCCCAGCCCGAAAGATTGAAGCGCTTCATCGTACCCTCCAATTGCCTTGGGGCTAGAACGACAACGACGACACGACCCTGACCTTCTGGGTCGTGTCGAGTTTCTGCACGCCGAGCACGACGATTTTCGCGCCCTCATCGACGCCGCCGGATATGACGACGCCGTTGCTCGCGTAGGATTTGACGCTGACCGGCTTCAGCGCCACTTCGCCCCTGTCGTCGACGACATAAAGCGAGGGATCGCCGCCCTGGCTGTACAGCGAAGACAATGGCAGCCGCGCCACGCGCTCGGTCTGCGAGTTGGCGAGCGTCAGCGTCGCGGTCATGCCGAGCGAAACGTCCTCGCCGGCGTCGGGCAGTGAGAATTTTGCGAGATAAGTCCGCGTCGCGGGATCGGCTGAAGGCGCGACCTCGCGCAGCTTCGCGGCATATTTCTTGTTCGGCTCGGACCACAGCGTCACGGTCGCGACGCCGTCCTTGGCACGACCGACAAGCGTCTCGGGGATGGCGACGACCGCCTCCTTTTCGGCAAAGCGCGCAACACGAATAGCGGTCTGCCCGGAGGCCACCACCTGCCCCGGGTCGATCAAGGTCTGGGTGACGACGCCGCGGCTGTCGGCGACAAGCGTGGCGTAAGAGAGTGAGTTGTTGGTGAGTTCGACCGAGCGCTCGGCGCGATTGAGGCGCGCGCGCGCCTCGTCGGCCGCGGCCTTGGCCTGGTCCAGCTGCGCGTCGGTCGCCCACCCCTTGGCGCGCAGATCCTTGGCGCGGGTTTCGGCGGCGGCGGCCTGCGCCAGCACGCCGGTGGCGGCGCGGAATTCGGCCTCGGCCTGCTCGGCCTGCAGTTTCAAATCGACTTCGTCGAGGGTAGCGAGCGGTTGGCCGACATCGACGGTCTGGCCGACTTCAACCAGGCGCCGGGCGACCTTGCCGGGCACCCGGAAACCCATGTCGGTCTCGATCCGCGGCTTGATCGTGCCGACAAAGCTGCGCTCGGGGGATTGCTGTTCGTAGTGCACCGTGGCGACCAGAACCGGCCGCGGCGGGGCTGGTTTCTCCGCGACCTTGTCGTTGCAGCCGGCCAGGGCGATTGCGATCAGGGCCAGCGATACTCCAGCTAAAAGTCTGTAGTAGCTTGAAAAAATAGAACGGATGAACATCGGACTCTCCTTCGCCCTAGCTTGCTGAGGAGTGTCATATGTTCACTGATAAATGTCAATAATCGTCAGTAATCATACTTTCGTGAGCAGGCGGGCTCCCTGTGGGTTTGTGAGTTCAGGCCCCGTCGTGGCTGCGAAAGCAGGAACCCCATAGCCATCGGTGCTGATGATGAAGGAAAGCCGTCTACCCGCCGTGCCTCTGGCCGCGGCGTATGGGCCCCCGCTTTCGCGGGGGCGACGTAGAGAACTACTTCGCCTGCCCGGTTTGAGCGAATTCCACCTTGGTCTCGTGGCCGCCGAGGAAAACCAGCAGTCCTCCGATCAGCGGCAGCACCGCAAGCACCAACAGGCCGGTCGAGGTCGAGCCTGTCGCTTCCTTGACCCAGCCGATCAGATAGGGCCCGCCGAAGCCGGCGAGATTGCCGACCGAATTGATCAGCGCGATCGCGCCGGCCGCCGCCGTCCCGGACAGCCACGCGGTCGGCAGCGTCCAGAACACCGCGAACGTGCCGAAGATGCCGATCGCGGCCACGACCAGCGCGACCATGGTGACGTAAGGGTTATCCAGGTAACCGCAGACGCCCAGCGCCACCGCGGTCAGCAGCAGCGGCAGGCCGACATGCATCACGCGCTCGCGCGTGGCATCCGAATGCCGCGCCCACAGGATCATCGCAACGGTTCCGAACAGATAGGGGACCGCGGTGACGAAACCAGTCTGCGCGTTGGAAAAGCCGAACGCCTTGACGATCTGCGGCAGCCAGAACTGCATGCCGTAGAGCGCGCCGACAAATCCGAAATAGATCAGGCTCAGCGTGATCACCCTGGGCGACGACAGCGCCTGCCCCAGCGTGAGATGTCGCGCGGCCTTCTTGGCGGCGATCTCGCTTTCCAGCTTTGCGGCAAGCCAGGCCTTCTGCGCAGGCGTCAGCCAGTCGGCCTTTGCCGGCCGGTCGGTGAGATAGAACCAGGTGACGATGCCGAGCAGGACGGAGGGAATGCCCTCGATGATGAAAAGCCACTGCCAGCCCTTCAGCCCCATCGCGCCATCGAGCCCGAGCAGGAGGCCCGAGATCGGCGCGCCGATCACGGAGGACACGGGAACGGCGATGGCAAAGGCGGCGAGAAAGCGCGCGCGATATTCGGCCGGGTACCAGTAGGTCAGATAGAGAATGATGCCCGGGAAAAATCCGGCTTCGGCGACGCCAAGCAGAAAACGCAGGGAGTAGAAGCTCCAGACACCCGACACCAGCGCCATCAGGGCGGAGATGACGCCCCAGGTCACCATGATGCGCGCGATCCAGCGGCTGGCGCCGAATTTTTCAAGGGCCAGATTGCTCGGCACCTCGAAAATGAAATAGCCGATGAAGAAGATGCCGGCGCCCCAGGCGAAAATGATCGGGGAGAACTTCAGCTCGGCATTCATGGTCAGCGCGGCGAAGCCGAGATTGACGCGGTCGAGATAGGAAAAGAAATACGCCAGCACCAGAAACGGAATGAGCCGCCACGAGATCGCGCGGATCGTCGAGGTTTCGATTTCGCTCCTGGCGGCGCCGGTCGCGGTGACGGTGGTGGCGGACATGAACATTCTCCCCGGGCTTTTTCTTGTGGCGGCGGTTCGTCGGGGTTTTGAGCATCGCCGGCAAGGAGTCAATCGATTTGCGGCAAAAAGCGTATTCGCGGGGCGTGGACCTCAATGCGCAGGGCGCGGTCGTTCGCGTTGTGGCTGAAACTCACTCCGCGAGTTGAAACCGCTCGAAACGGTGCAGCTCTTCCTCGATCCGGCGCTTGAGATCCCTGCGCGCGCCCTTCGGCGCGCCAGTGCCGATCCAGTTCCATTTCTGCAGCAGCAATTTCCGCCGTTGGCGATCGGTTTTGAGATCGAGCGCGGCGACGATGTCGTCGCCGACCAGAACCGGCAGCGCGAAATAGCCGAAGCGGCGTTTTTCCTTCGGCACATAGGCCTCGAAGCGATGTTCGTAGTCGAAGAAAAGATGCGTCCGCTTGCGCTGGATGATGAGGGGATCGAACGGCGACAGGATGTGAACGGGTTCGGAAACTGCCTGGCCGGCAATTTCCAGCGTCTCCGGCAACGCCCAATGTTCCTGCTTGCCGGCGCCTTCGAGCGCAACCGGCACCAGTTCGTTGCGGCGAACCCTTGCCTCGATCAGGCGCCGGACTGAAGGCTTGTTCGGCGCGTCGAGATGACAGATCGAATCGAAACTCACGAGCCCCTGCGCGCGCAAGGCGCGGTCGAGCAGATAACCCGCGATTTCGCGCGCGGAAGCCGGTTTCGGCGGTCTATCCCAGCCGAAATGCCGCTCCATCAGCTCATAGGTCTTGAGCATGCCGTTGCGCTCGGAGATCGTGACCCGGCCTTCGTAGAACGCCAGTTGCAGCGCCCGTTTCGACGGCTTGCGGCTGGCCCAGGCATGTACCTTCTCCACAAGCACGTCGTCCTCGATGTCACGGATGGTCAGCGCGCCGTCCTTTTTGAGGAGCCGCATCACCTTGCGCAAATCTGCCGGCTTGACCTCGCCAAACCATTTGTGGCCTTCGCGGCGGTGAACCTTCATGGCCGGCATGAAGAACCGAAAATCGCCGGTCGGCACGTAAGACAGCGCGTGAGTCCAGTATTCGAAAACGCTCTTGTCGACGCTCTGGGCATGGCGCAGATCGGCGCGCCGGTATTCCGGAATCCGGTTCCAGAGAATATGATGGTGGCAGCGTTCGATGACGTTGATGGTGTCGATCTGCACGTAGCCGAGGTGTTCGACGGCCGCCGCCGTCGCGCTCGGCCCTTCGCCGAACGGCGCCTCGGTGTCGAGCCGCTGGGCGCGCAGCCAGATATGCCTGGCCGCGGCCTTCGTCAGGGGAACGGGTTTACCGGCGCGGGACATCGCGCGGCAATGTAGCCGGATTCGCCCGTTTCAAGAGGTGGAAATCGCCGAAGCTCAAGGCTTCGCCCGCTCCCCGATACTCCCCGTCGCGATCTCCGCTTCGCACGCCGCCTTGCCGCGTTCCGGCGCCTTGCATCTGTAAACGCTGCCGGTGAGACGGTCGATCAGCCACACATTGTCATCGGTGGGACTTTCCAGGCCCACGAAGCGCGTACCCACCGCTGTAACCAGCGTGGACAGCAAAATGGCAGCGGCGATGATGGCCGAGCCGATCAACACGGATACCGAGGTTCCCAAGTGCCCCGACGCGACCGGACGATGCCCCTGATACTCGCTTTGTCTTTTCTGGAACGGGGTCAGGCTAATTCGCTCACTCATTTTTTCTGCACGGCGGAAGCTTTCCTAGGAACGCATCTGGCCGATTTTTTGTTCGCACATCGGCGCTGGCGCGACCGCTTTGCGACCAGGATCATCCCAGCGAAAAAGGCCGCCCGCAAGCACCGCCTTGGCTTGAGACATTCAAAAACAGCGAGAGGCCGCGCCGGGAGATCGTCGCAGGCCAGCCCGTGCCCGAGCTTGCAGAACACCGCTGGATTCCAGCTATGTGACCTAAATCACATTCGAACCGATCCTTGCGCCGTACCGTCTAACCATCAAGACGCCCCTTCAGGCGTAACGGCGAGGATCACGACAATGACCAGCTTTCTCAGACTTTCCGGTTTAACGGCGATCACGCTCGGTGCCGCGCTGTCCCTGACGGCCGGCCTTGCCATCGCCGCTGACAACAACGTCTCCGCGGATCAAATCCTGAGCGCGTTGCAGCCGAAGCCGCTGACGCGCAGCCTGTCGGTCGCAGCGCCGCAGGTCGATCCCTCGGTCAAGGCCAGGGAAATCGGCTTCGTCGACGGTTTGCGCAACCGAAAGACCCGGTCGCTTTCGCTCGGCGAGCGCAAGGAGATCGCGGAAATCGCATCGACCAAACCGAAGATCGATCTCAATATTCAGTTCGACTACAATTCGGCCGAGATCAGCAAGGCCTCGCTGTCCTCCGTGCAGGAACTCGGCAAGGCGCTCTCGAATCCAAGTCTGAAGGGCTCGACCTTCGTGGTCGCCGGCCACACCGATGCGATCGGCGGCGAGGCCTACAATCAGGACCTCTCCGAGCGCCGCGCCGATACGATCAAGCGATACCTGTCCGAGAAGTACGGCATCGACGGCACCGATCTCATCACGGTCGGTTACGGCAAGACCAGGCCGGTCGACCCGAACGCACCGAAGGACCCGATCAACCGCCGCGTCGAGGTCGTCAACATGGACACCAAGACCGCGTCGAAGTGAATGTTACGACCCGTGCCTGCCTGCCTGCCCGCGCGCGGCAGGCGGGCAAGCGGTTGATCGAAACGGCTCAAATCCAGTTCTGGAAAATCATCAGCCGGTTGAACGTCTCCATCGACGTTCCCACGAAGGCCGCCGAGATCGGCAGCATCGCTGCAAAACCGGCGAACGCCACCGCAACGAAGGCCCATAGCAGCCAGCCGGGAACGTTGCCGCGTCTCAGGACATAGACCAGCGCAAGGCTCGCGAGGGTTGCCGACGGCAGATAATAGTAGAGAAACCCGAGGGTGCGCGGCAGCAACGCCCACGCAAGATATGACCCGAAATAAAACGACAGGATCAGAAACGCATCACTCCGGCGTGCCACGATCCAGTCGCGCAGGCAGAGCAGGAGCGCCGGCAATGCCGGCCACAGCACCAGCGGATTGCCAAGCAGGACGACGGCCGCGATCCGGTCGTCGCCGATCCTGTCGAACAGAAACCAGACCGGCCGCACCAGAAACGGCCAGGACGGCCACGCGCTCATATAGGTGTGGCCTGCGATCGCGGTGGTGGTGTTGTCGCCAAAGATCCGGCGTTGCGCCTCCAGAAGATCGGGAATTGAAAATCCATAGAGGGGCACGAAGGTCGACAGATAGACCGCCGCCGGGACGAGCACAAAGCACGTGGCGAACTGGTAGGATCTGAAGTCGGGCCAGAGCTCGGGCCGGTACCAGTCGAAGGCGTTGCCGTCGGCGAATCGCGTGCGCCAGCCCTGCAGCAGGCGGATCGCGGCGACGATGACGATGCAGGTGGCGAGCACGAATAATCCGCTCCATTTGCAGGCGGTGGAAAGGCCGCAAGCGAACCCCGTGACGGCGA
Organism: uncultured Alphaproteobacteria bacterium; assembly: GCA_963742085.1. Classification (GTDB taxonomy): domain Bacteria; phylum Pseudomonadota; class Alphaproteobacteria; order Rhizobiales; family Xanthobacteraceae; genus Bradyrhizobium. Next base: position 212,107 of record CAVUKM010000021.1, read on the forward strand.
ACCAGAATTGTGGCCGCGGTTTGCGGAAGCCATGCATGAACGCGGCGATCGCAAACAGGCTGAACGCCAGGGCAAAAATGTCGAGCATTGCGATCCGCGACTGCACGAACACCATCTGGTTGAAAAAGGCGATCAGGGCGGCGGCGGCCGCTGGTCCCTGGGCCTCAAACAGCGCGAGGCCGCAGAGATAAACCGCAACGATCGCAAGCGCCCCGAACAGCGCGCCGGGATAACGCCAGCCCAGCGGGTTATCCCCGAAACCCCGGATCGAAAGCGCGATCAATTGTTTCGCCAGCGGCGGATGCATCGGATTGAGCATCGGCTCCGGCGTCGCCGGGGCGAGCATTTGCCTGGCGGCGGGGACGTAGTGCACTTCGTCGAAATAGAATTTATCAGGCGTCGTGATGCCGGCCAGAAGCGCGAGGTGCGCCACGAAAAAAATGATGATGGCAATAACGATGGTCCGCACCGACGAATGGGCGGGAACAGAAGGTGATTTGGGCACGACGTCCACGAATTTATGGCGCTGCAGCCTTCAACTCTGGGCGAGCAATATTTTTTTGTCCATCGTGTTGAACGCATTTCAATTTCGCGGTCACTAATCATCGGGGTCGTAACTTGTCACTTGTGGTAAATCTGCAACATCGTTCGCCGATGCGACCCGGTACGATGAACGGGACAATCGATCGGTAATTTCATGAATTGGCGTCACTGCGTGCTCCACGTCGCCGCGCTCTGTCTGGCCGCGGGACTTTCGACCGGCTCCGCGCTCGCGCAAGCGCGCGTCGGCGAAGCGGTCATCATCCAGAATCAGGTTGTCCGCGTCTCCGGACCTTCGAGCAGCCAGATCAATGTCGGCGACGGCGTGCTGCGCGATGAAGTCGTGCGTACCGGGCTCGACAGCGCGGCCAGGCTGGTGATGGCGGACAACACCAATCTGTCGCTCGGCCCCAACGCGACAATCAAGCTCGACCGTACCGTCTTCAACGACGAACATACCTACCGCGACATCGCGATCAGGCTGACCACAGGAGCCTTTCGCTTCGTCACGGGGGATTCGGAGAAGGCCGCCTACAAGATAACCACGCAGCTCGCAACGATCGGCGTACGCGGCACCATTCTCGATATCCTGTCTCAGCGGAACAACACCACCGTGGTGCTGCAGGAAGGCGCCTCACGCGTTTGCGCCCTTGGCGGTCCATGCATCGAGTTGACGAATTCCGGCGATACCGCCGTCGTTACCTTCACGGGGGGCAAGGTCACCATAAAGAAATTCAACACCCCGCCCTGGAGTTTCGCCGCAAACTGCGCGGCCGCGGCAGGACTTTGCACCGTCACGCATTATGCCGATGCCACGCCCGCGGTACCTTACGACGACGGCAGCGATCCCACAGGCATGCTGTGCGGGCGTTGACCATGACCCAATTCACCCGCAGCCTTGTGCTTTCAGCCGTGCTCGCGGCGGCGATCTCGCTAGTGATGATTGAGATCCGGGCGACTCCGGCAGCGGCGGCAAGCTGTAACGTGGAGGTATGTCCGACGCCAACACCGTCGGCATCTCCGTCGGCGGCACCAACTCCGTCACCGAGCCCCACGCCCTCGGCGAGCCCGTCGCCGACCCCAACTCCGACGCCGACCGGCGCGGGCTCCAGCGGTGGATCGATCAACGGCCTCGCCAATCAGCGCTTCAACCAGATGATCACCAACCGCGTGCTCGGCTCGGTGCTTCTGGGCGTCAACGAACAGGTCAATTGCAGCGACTGCATCAGCGCGTTCGGTTCGGCGGGATCGTTTTCGGCCGGCGTTCACGGCCGCAAGGAAATCACCTCTAACCTGTCGCTGCTGGCGGGCATCGCCTATACCCAATACAGCGAGGGTGGATACAGTGTCACCAGCGCCCCGATCGGCGCATTCGCGCTGCGCTACGATTTCACCGATTGGGGTTCGTCACGGCCGTTCTTCGACGTCGGCGCAATCCTGTCGCCGTTCGAGAAGGTGCGTTACAGCCGCGGCTATGCGACGAGCCTCGGCGCGGTTTCGCTGGAAAGCTCAACCGACAGCAGCGATTACGGCGTCTATGGCAGGGCGGGCTGGATCAGCCGGCTCTCGCCGCGCGACGAAGTCGCCGCGTCGGTCGAGCTCTGGCAGATGTGGCAGCGGGTGAGCGGTTACAGCGACCCCGCCACAGCCTTCAATCCGTTCAACGCCACGATCGCCACGGGCACCGATCGAACCAACCTGGTCAAGCTCGGCGGACAGTGGACCCATCTGTTCGGCAGCAGCGTCGAAGGCAACATCAACGGCGGATTCGTGCAGTCGTTCGCGAACCATTCCGGCATTGTCGCCACCGTCACCGGCGACGGCCTCGTGGTGCCGACGATCGGAAACCAGAGCTGGTTCGAATATGGCGGCCGCCTCGGATTCCGCATCACCCAGGGCTGGGTCGCCGACCTCTTCGTCAACGGCACCCTTGGACCGCAACCGGTCGGCAACACCATCCATGGCGGCGTCGGCCTGCGCGTCAATTATTGAGACGGGTCTCGAACCGACTCCGCCGTCACGCCCCGCTGCAAGCGGGGCAGTCACCTGTGCCGCCGGCCATATGCGATGATGCGCAACACGGGGAGCCGGATCGCCCGGTCAAGCCGGGCGACGACGTGCGCAGAAGCGGCTCGAGATCGCCGGAAGCCGTGGCTCACGCGGCCGACTTGCCCTCATAAGCCTTCCGCAACTCCGCGATGTCGAGCTTGACCATCTGCAGCATGGCCTGCATCGCCCGCTCCGCGCCCGCGCGATCGGGACCGCCAAGCAATTCCGGCAGCGCCGTCGGCACGATCTGCCAATACACGCCATAGCGATCCCTGAGCCACCCGCATCGTTCGACCGACCCGCCATCGGACGACAGCGCGTCCCAGAGACGATCGACCTCGGCCTGGTCCGCGCAGTCGATCTTGAACGATATCGCGTGGGTATATTCGAAGCGCTTGCCGCCGTTCACCGCGATGTATTCCTGGCCGGCAAGCGTGAACTGGACCACCAGCACGGTGCCGGCTTTGCCGGCGGGACCGTCGACAAGGTTCTTCTGGATCCGGTCGATCCGCGAATCCGGCAACAGCGAGACGTAGAATTTTGCGGCTTCCTCGGCCTCGCCATTGAACCACAGGCAGGGTGAGATTTTGGACATGGGCAGGTTCTCCTTCGATGAGGTCTGCCTTAGGACGAGCACGGGGGCGCAGATCCGACATTGGATCTTGGATTTTTTAAGTGTCCGGATTTGATCCAATGTTCGTCATGGCCGGGCTCCGTCCCGGCCATCCACGTCTTCCTTCACGGCTTCAAGACGTGGATGCCCGGCACAAGGCCGGGCATGACGAAAACCTTAGTACGTCGGTATATTTTTACGTCGCGATCGGCGTCGGCATCGTGAGGAACGACCGGGTCACATGCCAGAACAACTGCCGGTTGGTGGCGAGTGCAACCGAATGCGCGGTGCCGGGAAGAATGATGAACTGGCGGTCGCCGTTGGGCAGCTGATTATAAAACTCCTCGAGATCGGCGACCGTGGCGATGCCGTCATATTCACCACGCACCAGAAGCACCGGCGACATCACCTTTTTGGGATCGACCACCGGCAGGTTGGCAACCATGTCGAGATAGGTACCGGTCGGAATCTGGTCGCCGAATTGCATTTCCACATCCGCCAGCACCTCGACGGCGGCCTGGTCGCTGGTGCCGGGCTTGTCGCGGGTGGCGATCGAGCGGATCATCTCGCGGTCACGCTTGCGCATGTTGTGGGTGCGGTAATAATCGACCTGCTCGGCGCGTTTGGCCAGGGTCGGCGATCCCTCGCCCTTGTAGGTGAAGGCGGCCAGCACCAGCCGGTCGGCGCGCTCGGGCGCCACCATCGCATAGGCGCCGGCACGCAGCGCACCGGAGGATTCGCCGAGGAAATGATATTTCTGCCGTCCGGTTTCGCGGGCGACGACTTCGACCGCCGCCTTCAGGTCCTCGACACCGCTCTTGATGTCCGAATTGCCGGAGGTCCGGCCGGACTTGCCGTAGTTCTCGTGATCCATGGTCCAGCAATCGAAGCCGTAGCGGGCGAACTCGTTCATGACGGAATATTCGCCATGGCCGGGCACGTTGAGATCGAACACCCGCGAGGTAACCGACGAGCCATGGACGAAGAACAAGACCGGCCGGGAAGGCTCGCCGGCCTTGGGCGCGCCGAGCCGCTTGCGAAACATCCATAGCGGCACGTCGCCCTTCTTGGTCCAGTATTCGCTGCTCCAGATCTCGCCGCCTTCTGTTGCCGCGCCGGCACTTTGGGCAGCAAGCGCAGCGGAGATACCTCCGGCAACGAGACCCAGTCCCGCGCCCTTGATGACGGCGCGCCGCCCCAACGATTGATTGAGTTCTTTCACGATTCCTCTCCGATCACAGGTTCTTGATCTTGCGGATTTCCTTGCGGCACTGCAGCGCGGCCTCAGTTTGAGACCCGACGCCAATTTGAAGCCCCGACATTGATTTAGCCTAGCAGACCGCGCACTCGCCCGGAAGCCGCCCCGCGGCGCCGGGCGGGTACGCAGGATCGCATATGAAAGCGCATCGGGACGGTTAGCGGGATTTCGGGATCGACGCCGAGGCTCCGCAGGAGGACCTGATCTATTTGGTCTCGGCCGGATCGCGGTGCACGGGATCGACCCACAGCACGGTCTGCGGCTTCTCGACCGGCTCGATATCGAGGTTGATCGCGACCGCCTGGCCGTCGCTGCGCACCAGCACGCATTCCAGAACCTCGTCGCGGCTGGCGTTGATTTCCTGATGCGGCACATAGGGCGGAACGAAGATGAAATCGCCGGGATTGGCCTCCGCGGTGAATTGCAGCTGCTCGCCCCAGCGCATCCGCGCTTTGCCCTTGACGACGTAGATGATGCTTTCGAGATGGCCGTGATGATGCGCGCCGGTCTTGGCGTCGGGCTTGATGGTCACGGTGCCGGCCCACAATTTCCGGGCGCCGACACGCGCGAAATCGATCGCGGCCTTGCGGTCCATCCCCGCGGTCGACGGCACGTTGGGATCGAGCTGGTCGCCGGGAATCACGCGGACGCCGTCATGCTTCCAGCGCTCCGCGTCGCCGTGATCATGCGAATGATCGGCATGGGAATGATCGGAATGGGAGTGATCGGCGTGGGAATGATCGCGAGAGCTTGTCATGAGCTTTCCGGTGGAACCTTTTCCGTGAACGCTACAGAAACCGCGATCACAGGCCAGGCGAGAAGGCAACGATGGATCGATGGGCTGGCCAAACTCAAATCGAAAAGACCGGCCCTGCGGACCGGTCTTCTTACGTTGCGGACTAGCCCTTCACACCCAGCAATTCGACGTCGAAGATCAGCGTCGCGTTCGGAGGAATCACGCCGCCGGCGCCGCGGGCGCCGTAACCCAACGTGGGCGGAATGATCAGCGTGCGTTTACCACCGACTTTCATGGTAGCGACGCCTTCGTCCCAGCCTGCGATCACGTTGCGTTGTCCGATCGGAAATTCGAACGGTTCGTTACGGTCGACCGAACTGTCGAATTTCTTGCCCTTCTTGCCGTCCTCATAAAGCCATCCGGTATAGTGCATCACGCAGATCTGGCCGGGCTTCGGCGAAGCGCCCGTGCCGACCTTGCTGTCGATAATCTGCAAGCCTGAAGCTGTGGTCATGGTTTTTCCTGCGGTCTGTGCCGACGCCATGGTTGGCGCGACGATGAAAAAGGCGCCAGCCATGGCGATGGCAAAGGCGATCGAGAGATTTCGAAACTGCAATGGTCGCATCATTCGGCTTCCTTGTGACAAGAGAAACGTGGCGAAGCGTTCGCTCAATATCCTAGCGCGCAACCGTCCTTGCGGGGATCGGAGCCGCCGGTCAGCGTGCCCTTGTCCCAATCGATCCAGATCGCCTGACCGCCGCCGAGCGGCGGGATGACTTTGGTGGTCTGATGTCCGAGCTTCCGCAGGCCCTCGACGATATCGGCGGGAATGCCATCCTCAAGCTGGTAGACATTTTCATAATGCAGGCCACGCGGCATATCGATCGCCTCCTGCACGTCGCAGCCGTAGTCGAGCATATTGGTCAGCACGTGGACCTGCCCGACCGGCTGATACTGCCCACCCATCACGCCGTATGGCATCACCGCGCGGCCGTTCCTGGTCGCGAGGGCGGGAATGATGGTGTGCAGCGGCCGCTTGCCCGGCGCGATGCAGTTGGGATGGCCGGGCTGAATACGGAAACCGGCGCCGCGATTTTGCAGGAGAACGCCGGTCTTGTTCGAAACGATTGCCGAACCGAAGGAGTGCGCGATCGAATTGATGAACGAGCAGACGTTGCGATCCTTGTCGACCACCGTAATGTAAATCGTCGAGGGATTCATCGGCGGCGATACTTTCGGCAGATCGAGCATCCGGTCCATGCGGATCTTGGGCGCGTATTCGTCGGCGAATTCCTTCAGGATCCCTGCAACGTCAACCTTGACGAAGGCGGGATCGCCGATGCGCTGCTCGCGCATCATGTAAGCGACCCGTGCGGCTTCGGCTTCGAGATGAAACCGCTCGACGCTCATCGCCGGGAATTTCGTGAGGTCGAAGCGCGACAGGATGTTCAGCATCACCAGCATGGTGATGCCCGGGCCGTTCGGCGGGCACTGCCAGACGTCGAGGCCTTTGTACATGGTGCCGATCGGCACCGTCGTTTCCGTGGTGTGCTTCGCGAAGTCGTCAGTCGTGTGCAGGCCGCCGATCCCGCGCAGCGTCTCGACCATGTCCTCGGCGATCGCGCCCTTGTAGAACGCATCGCGGCCGCCCTTGGCGATCGCCCGTAGCGTCTGACCGAGTTCAGGCTGCCTGATGATGTCGCCGGCCACCGCCGGCTTGCCATGCGGCAGCAAATAGCGCTCGGTGTTGGTGCCCTTCTTCAGTTTTTCGAAACCGTTCTTCCAGTCGAACGCGATACGGGGCGCAACGATATAGCCCTCCTCCGCGGCCTTGATCGCCGGCTGCAGCAAGGTATCGAGCCCGAGCTTGCCGTGGTCGCGCAGAATGGTCGCCCAGGCGTCGACCGCACCGGGAATGCTGACGGCGTGCGCCGAGGTCAGCGGGATCGCGTGCATATTGCGCTCGAGATACCACTCTGCCTTCGCGGCCATCGGCGCGCGGCCCGAACCGTTATAGGCAACGATCTTGCCCTCGCCCTTCGGCTGGATCAGCGCGAAGCAATCGCCGCCGATCCCGGTGGATTGCGGCTCGATCACACCGAGCAGCGCACATGCCGCCACCGCCGCGTCGGCGGCGGTACCGCCGGCGCGCAGCACCTCGATCGCCGTTAACGCCGCCAGCGGGTGCGAGGTCGCCACCATCGCGTTCTGGGAGTGGACCGTCGACCGGCCGGCGAGATGGAAGTTCCTCATGCCAAATTGCTCACTTTGTCGCAGTTTTCTTGCATTTTCCTCGGCCGGTGACCGGCGCGGGTTTGCCGGGGGGTTACTTGGCACATTCATCCGGTGCTGGGCAATGCTTGGGAACCGCATACCTCGGTATCCGGCTTGCCCCAGCCTTTCCCCTCGGCCGCCCCCCTGATAAACCATCGACATGCCCTGCAAAGTCGCCGCCTTCTATCAATTTACGGCCCTGCCGGATTTTCGCGATTTGCGCGAGCCGCTGCGGGCGCTTTGCGCCGGTCTGAGGCTGAAGGGCAGTGTGTTGCTGGCCCATGAGGGCATCAACGGGACGCTTGCGGGCAGCGCGCAGGCGATCGGCGAGTTCATTGACGCCTTGCGCGAGGGCGGCCTGTTCGGCGGCCGGCTCGACAATCTCGAGCTGAAATTCTCCAGCGCCGCGACGATGCCGTTTCGGCCGGCTGAAGGTCCGGCTCAAGAAGGAGATCGTCACCCTCGGCGACGCGCACGCCGATCCGACGCGCCAGGTCGGCATCTATGTCGACCCCGCCGACTGGAACGATGTGATCGCGGCGCCGGACACGCTCCTGATCGATACCCGCAATGCCTTCGAGGTCGCGATGGGCAGCTTCGAAGGCGCCGTCGATCCCGGCATCAGGAGCTTTGGCCAATTCAAGAATTTCGCCACTCGCCATCTCGATCCCGGGAAACACCGCAGGATCGCGATGTTCTGCACCGGCGGGATCCGCTGCGAAAAGGCATCGAGCTATTTGCTGTCGCGCGGCTTTGCCGAGGTCTATCATCTCAAGGGCGGCATCCTGAAATATCTGGAAGGCATACCCGAAGCACAGAGCCGCTGGCGCGGCGAGTGTTTTGTCTTTGACGAGCGCGTCGCGCTCCGCCACGGGTTGCGTGAGCGCGGCGCGGGACCGGATTCCGATGAGTGACCTCAAGACGCTCAGCGATCGCATCGACACACTGGAGGCGCGGCTGACGTTTCAGGACGACGCCATCGAGACGCTGAACAGGACCATCACCGAGCAATGGCGCAAAATCGACGCGCTGACGCGGCAGCTCATCCACCTGAATGAACGCCTGCAGGCTGCCGAGACGCAGGTGCCAGGGGCCGCGAACGAACCGCCGCCGCATTATTGACCTAGCGGGACTGGCATTGCGGCTTGGCCTCGTCGGCGTCCGCGGTGTATCAGGGACCGCACACCGCCTGCCGATGACCGCAACGGAACCAGCGCTTGACCCAGATCCGACCCATTAAACCCTTCCTTGAAGTGCTTTCCGGCCGCAGACAGCCGATACCGCCGATCTGGATGATGCGGCAGGCCGGCCGTTATCTGCCGGAATATCGGGAGTTGCGGGCCAAGGCCGGCGGCTTTCTCGATCTTTGCTTCACGCCGGAATACGCCGCCGAGGTAACGCTGCAGCCGATCCGCCGCTTCAACTTCGATGCCGCGATCATCTTCTCGGATATTCTGGTCATCCCCCATGCGCTCGGCCGCTCCGTGAAATTCGAGGCCGGCGAAGGCCCGCGGCTCGATCCGCTGGATACGCCGGCGAAGGTCGCAACGCTGGCATCGCATGCCGACTTCACGAGGCTCGAACCGGTGTATGAGGCGCTGCGGCGCGTCCGCCGCGAACTCGACCAAAAAACCGCGCTGATCGGTTTCTGCGGCGCGCCGTGGACGGTCGCGACCTACATGGTGGCCGGGCAAGGCACGCCGGATCAGGCGCCGGCGCGGCTGATGGCCTATCGCCACCCGGAAGCGTTCGCGAAAATCATCGACGTGCTGGTCGAGAACTCGATCCAGTATCTTTTGGGGCAGCTTGCGGCCGGCGCCGACGCGCTGCAGATCTTCGACACCTGGGCCGGTGTGCTGCCGCCGCGCGAATTTGCGCGCTGGTCGACCGAACCGGCCCGCCGCATTGTCGAGGGCGTGCGCCGAAAAGTCCCGGATGCGAAGATCATCGGCTTTCCCAGGGGCGCGGGCGCGCTGCTGCCGGGATATGTGGAATCAACCGGCGTCGATGCCGTCAGTATCGACTGGGCGGCCGAGCCGTCATTGATCCGCGAGCGCGTGCAGAACCGCGTCGCCGTTCAAGGCAATCTCGACCCCCTGGCGCTGATCGCGGGCGGCGCCGCACTTGATCGCGCCGTCGACGACGTGCTTGCAAATTTCGCCGGCGGCCGGCTGATCTTCAATCTCGGCCACGGCATCTTGCCGGAAACCCCGATCGCGCATGTCGAGCAGATGCTGAAGCGGGTGCGGAGCTACAAGGGATAGGCCTTAGAGCAAGATCGGTTCTGATTGAATCAGAACCGACGCTCCAATTTTTTGTTTGGCGCGTTTTCTTCACGCGAACCGGTATCCACTTCGCTCGAAAACGCTGCTAGCCCGGCCGGCTGCGCTCGATGATGTCGGCCGCGCCCTTCGCCAGGAGTTCGAGCCCGACCGCGCGGCCAAGCTCGCGCGGGCGATCGGCGGGTCCCAAGCGTGAGGCTTCGATAAACAACCCGCCGGCTTCATCCAGCACCGAGGCGGTCAGCGTCATCTGCGCGCCGTCGATGGTTGAAAATCCCGCGATCGGCGAATTGCAGTGGCCGTTGAGCACCCACAATACCTCGCGCTCGGCCTCAGCGCTGCGGTGCGCGGCGAGGTCGTCGATCGCCGCCAGAATACGTCGCGTCTGCCAGTCGTTGACGGCGCATTCCACCGCGACGATCCCCTGCCCGGCGGCCGGCAGCATTTCCTGAATCGAAAATTCACAGGCGATACGGCCGGCGAGGCCGACGCGTTCAAGCCCGGAGCGCGCCATGATCAGCGCGTCCGCGGGACCTGCCTCGCCGCCGTCCGGAAGCCGCTGCTTTTCCAGGTGATCAAGCTTGCGCACGCGGGTGTCGGCGGCGCCGCGATAGTGAATGACCTCGACTTCCGGAAACAGCCGCCGCGCATAGGCCGCGCGCCGCACCGCATTGGTGCCGATCTTGAAACCCTTGCCGCGCGAGCGTCTGAATTGCTCGATCGAAACCCCCGGCCGCAGCACCAGCACGTCACCGGGTGGATCACGCGTGAGCGTGGCGCCGATCACCAGTCCCGGGGTATCCTCGTTGCCCGGCATGTCCTTGAGTGAATGCATCGCAGCGTGCAATCGTCCCGACCGCACGGCTTCGCGGATTTCGGCCACAAACGCGCCACCCTTGCCACCGTGCTTCAAGAGCTTGCTGGTCTGGTCGGAATCGCCCGTGGTCTCGAACTTGACGATTTCGACCTCGATATCGGGAACGGCCGCGGTCAGGCGCCGGGCAATTTCCTCGGTCTGGGCCAAAGCCATCGCGCTCTTGCGCGTGCCGATCCGTAGTCGAAATGCCACCACTCATGCTCCAAATCGATGCCGCCGCAGGCGGCGCCGGTGAGCCCGGAAGATAGAACGCGCCGACACCGGAATGCAAACGCAACCCGGCGTGCCCGTCGCTACCGCGCGTCCTGCAAAATCATGTCGGAGGCTTTCTCCGCGATCATGATGACCACGGCGTTGGTATTGCCCGACACCAGGTCCGGCATGACCGAGGCGTCGACCACACGCAGACCTCCGATCCCGCGCAGCCGAAGCCGCTGGTCGACGACCGCGAGAGGATCATTTCCCATCCGGCACGTCGATGTCGGATGGTAGATCGTGCTGCCGCGGGCACGGCAATAACTCAATAGTGCCTCGTCGCTCACGATCTTTGCGCCGGGATCGACCTCCTCGACGACGTAGGGGCGGAGCGCCTTTGCCTGCAAGATCTTCCGCAACATCTTCAGGCCTTCGACATTGGCGGTGCGGTCGACCTCGGTCGAGAGGTAGTTGATCCGTATTTCCGGAGGCGCCGCAGGATCAGCGCTTCGGATGCGGAGCGAACCGCGGCTCTCGGGTCGCAACTGGCAGACCGACGCCGTGAACCCGGAGAACGAATGCAGCTTTTCTCCCATCTTGTCGGTCGAGAATGGCAGGAAATGAATCTGGATATCCGGCGTCGCCAGGCGGGGATTGGTTCTGAAGAAAGCTCCCGACGTGCCCGCGGCGATCGTCAGCGGGCCGCTCCGGAACACCGCATATTGCAGTCCGGTCAGGATCTTGCGCACGGGATTGTTGACGACATCGTTGAGCGTGATGGCCTGCGAGCAGCGCATGACCACCCTGACCTGCAGGTGATCCTGCAGATCGTGACCAACCCCTGGCGCATCGAGCACGACGTCGATACCGTGCTTGCGCAGCAATTCCGCCGGGCCCACGCCGGACAGCTGCAGCAATTGTGGAGAATTGAACGCCCCGCCGGAGATCAGGATCTCCTTGCGCGCCCGCGCCGTTTTCAGGATCCCCGCCTGGCGGTATTCGACGGCGTCGGCACGGCGACCATCGAACACGATGCGCTGGGCCAGCGCGGAAGTCTCGACACGCAAATTGTTGCGGCCCTTGGCGGAGCGAAGATAAGCGACGGCCGTGCTCGCGCGTCTGCCGTGCCGTGTCGTGGTCTGGAAAAATCCTGCGCCTTCCTGCGACGCGCCATTGAAGTCGCGATTGACCGGCAGGCCGGTTTCGGCCGCGGCAGCGATGAAGGCCGCGGAGAGTTGATCGGGATGCCCCAGATCGGAAACCGGCAGCGGGCCACCGGTGCCGTGGAAATCATCCGCGCCGCGCTGCTGGTCTTCGGCTTTCTTGAAATAGGGCAGCACGTCGTCGAAACCCCAGCCATCGTTGCCACGCTGGCGCCAGCGGTCGTAGTCCTCGTGCTGACCGCGGATATAAAGCAGGCCGTTGATCGAACTCGATCCGCCCAGCACCTTGCCGCGCGGCTGAAACACGCTTCGCCCGTCCAGTTCCGGCTCCGGCTCGGTCTGGTACATCCAGTTGACGGTCTTCTCCTTGAACAGCCTGCCATATCCGAGCGGCACGTGAATCCAGAGGTTGGTATCCCTTGGACCTGCTTCGAGCAGCAGCACCGAGTTTTTTCCATCCGCACTCAGGCGGTTGGCGAGCACGCATCCGGCCGAGCCCGCACCGACGACGACGTAGTCGAATTCCAGGGTTTCGTCCTTGGCCGGCCGAAAGGAGGCTTCACTGTTCATTTTCTTGTTGTTTCACGTCTTGCCGTTCAAGGGTTCCCGCCACGCGCTGCGTTTTCTTACGCGGCCGGGGCGTGCGGCGCCGACTGCCGCGCGGCAACGCGGCGGATCAGGCTGGCGGTGCTGTCGGGCGCGGTCACCGGCAGCATGTGACCATGCTCGTCCATCAGCACCAGATCGAGTGCCGGGCATTGTAGTTTCATCGCCTCGCCCTGCTTGCGGTAGTCGAGAATCAGGTCACCCTTGGCGAACAGCATCCCGAGCGGAATGGTCAGCCCGCCGTAGCGTTTCATCATGCCCGGCAGATCTTCATTGGCTGCGACGAGGTCGGAGGAGGTGTTGTAAAAGCTTTTCGGCCGCAGGCCGAGCAGCCCGGCGCCACGTGTCGGGAAATCCGCCGGCACCGCGTCAGGCCCGAACACGATCTTCATCAGTTCCGGTGCGTACCGGATCGCCATTGGAACGGCGAGCGTCCAGGCGATGATCTTGCGCATCACGGGCGAGTTGACGACCAGGCCCTGGAACGGTTCCGGCACCTCCTCCTGCGCTTGCGTCAACGGCGCAATCAACGCCAGCGCGCCGGCACAGTCCGGGTGGTCGAGCGCGATCGCGAGCGACAAGGCGCCACCCAGCGAATGCCCGACCAACAACGGCTGCTTCAGCCCCAGCGCGCGCGTGAACTTTGCCAGCGTACCAGCCTGCGCAGTAAGGTTCGCCGGCGCACCATCTGCGCGCGCCGAATAACCGGAGCCAGGCCGGTCGACCGCGATGACCCGAAACTCGCCCGACAACTTGTCGATCAGCGCGTAGGTGTAGTTCCATAGCGTACCCCCGAGGCCGTGGATCATCACGATGGCAGGGCCCGTGCCCCCGGTGTCGACGTAATGCAGCCGCTGGCCATCGATCTCGATGAACCGACCGGACGGCGGCACTGCGGCTTCGACCTTCCGCGCGGTGTTGGCGGCGAACAACACCAGACCCGCAACGATCAAGGCAACGATCAGAATCAGTGTCAGCAGAATGCTCATGTGCGGCGCACCAATGACAATTCGGGGACCTATCAGTACGACACCGGACGAGGCCGCTCCAGCGCCAAGATGGCCTCACCGGCCGGTGATGACGCCATGCTGCCGCGGGCAAGCCGACGAAAGGGGCCGTCTGATCGGCGTCGATGATCACAGGGCCCTGAGTGCTCGGTTACAATAGCTTGCGAATAGGCCCGCCTACCTGATCTGAACCATCCCGACCTGATTTGTCAGGCTGTTTGCCATGACGGGATTGCCGTCCGGCGCGACACTCATGTTGCGCACGATGTCGCCGCCGCCCGGAATGGCCCAGCTCTGGAATTTTTCCGTAGCCGGATCGAAGCGAACGATGGTGTTCGGTTTGGCATTGGATTCGCTGTACCACACCGCGCCCTTGGTAAAGACCATGCCATAGGGTTCGGACTTCGGTCCGCTCGGCGATGGCCATTCCTTGGCCGCGCCCGTCGCCAGATCGAGCTTGCCGATCGTCCCCCGCGCAAAGTCGGCGTACCAGATCATGCCGTCGGGATCGATGGCGAGGCGCCGCGGTCGGGCATCCGCATTGGGCAGCGTGTACTCCTTGATCGCGAGCGTCTTCGGATCGATGGTGGCGATCTTGTTGGTGCCGAATTCGACCAACACCGGAATCCCCTGGGCGTTGATCTGAAGTCCGTAGGGGCGCGACTTCGGCGTCGGCGAGGTGAGAAGCTTGATCGCGCCGGTCGCAGGATCAAGCCGCCCGATCATGTTGGCCTGCTGCACCGTGAACCAGAGAATCCCGCTCTGGTCGAAATTGAGGGTGTGCGGGTCCTTCGCCTTCGGATCCGGCAGCGGATATTCGGTAACGATGCCGGTGTTGGGATCCAGCTTGCCGATCAACCCGGTGAGGTTGCCGGTGAACCAGATGTTGCCGGCCTTGTCGTCGACCAGCCCGTGAGGCCCGGTAAACGCCGACTTCAGCGTATATTCCTTGATTGCACCGGTCTTCGGATCGACCCGGCCGAGCTTGTTGGCCAGTTGTGCGGCCCACCAGATCGCGCCGTCCCGGGCGCCTAACGGATCGTGCGGACGAGCGCCTTGCGTAGGTACGTCCCACATCTTGATATCGACCTTCGCAGGACCATCGATGATGACCGCCTCGGGGCGCTTGCGCTCCGGGAAGCTCTTCATCAGGTAGTCGGTCATCGCGCCCCATTCTTCGGCCGGCACCGGTGCCTGCATGTTTTGCATCATGCGCACAACCGTCAGCCAGCCTTCCGGGGTATAGCCGATGCGAACGCGGTTGATGTCGTGGCAGCCGTTGCAGGTGTCGACGAACCTCTGCTTGCTCGGGCCGTCCGGCCAGTCCTTCGCCGCGTATTGCGCATGCGCGACGGGCGTCCCGAGGACGACCATGACCAACGGAAATATCAGTGATTTGCGGCGCATCATCGGTTCTCCCCAGGGACTTTCGAACAAGCCGTCTTGATATTTGTTGGCACCAGCTAAACTGCGGTGACGGTATCCGTCAAGCATTCGGCATGCACCAAAGACATCCAGCGGGTCGAACTTCGCCAATCGTGTCAGCCACTTTTCGGTGAACGCACGATCTGCCGGCGATCGAGGTTAAAGCGAGCGCGCGGTGGTGCGCTGCCTTTCGAGGCTTCGATGCACCTCAAACGCGCCAACGGCGCCCTGCTGTTTTGACCTAGTGCAAGGTCGAGGCTTTCTTCTTATGAAATAAGTATGCTTATTTGGATACGGACGCCCGACCATTTCGCCATCTCTGCCAGGTACCGTTGCCGTGGCGGCGGGCGGTTATCACGCGACGTTCCAGGCAAGCGGGAGGCATCTGACCGGGCCCGCCCCCGCGGTGCATAAAATGCGCAAGGTCGACGAGATGGAATCCAGACAGCAAGAAGCGCCCAGCGAAAATGAGCTGCTCCCGATTCTGGAGCAACGGCTCGGACGGCTGTATGCGCGACAACGTCTGGGAATTGAAACCGATCACGAAGCCCAGATCTTCGGCCAAGGCCTCAATTTTTTCCACATCGAGAACTGGTATTCCATTCATTCAGTCATACGGGCGATACTGAAACTGACCGGTCTGTATTGGCGCGGGCGACGGAATGCGGAGCGCATTGTCGTCAGGACGAACGACATCCGATCCGCCAGGTTGCCGCGGCGCTTTGACGGCTTCACGATCCTCCATATCAGCGACACCCATGTCGACATGAATCAGCTGGCAATGCTGCGGCTCGGCGAGATCGTCTCCGAACTGCGGTATGATTTGTGCGTCCTGACGGGCGACTATCGCGGCAAGACTTTCGGAGCGCATGATGCTGCGTTGAAAGGGATGGCACGGCTAACGGGTCACCTAAAGCAGCCTGTCCTTGGCGTACTGGGCAATCACGACACTATCCAGATGCTGCCGGGGCTGGAAGCCATGGGCATCCGAATGCTGCAGAACGAGTGCGAGGTGATAAGGCGCGACGATCAGGCGATATATCTCGCCGGAATCGACGATGCGCATTACTTCAGGGTCGACAACATTGAAAAAGCCGCGGCGCAGATTCCCGAAGGCGCATTCGCCATCCTGTTGTCGCATACGCCCGAAATCTTCCGCCAGGCCGCGCATGCCGGCTTCGATCTGCTCTTGAGCGGACATACGCATGGAGGCCAGATCTGCCTGCCGGGGGCGATACCACTGACACTCGACTCGGTGTTGCCGCGGCGGATGGGAGCGGGATCGTGGCGGTACCGCGACATGACCGGCTATACCTCCTCAGGTGCCGGATCGAGCGTCGTCGCCGTGCGATTCAATTGCCCGCCGGAGATCACCCTGCATCGTCTCTGCTGCGACTGACGAGGGAATCAGTACGGCTCGTCACGCACGTGCAGATCGTAAAGCAGCCGGGACAGGATCAGTTCGCCAGCAACGAAGATGACGACGACAATCGCCACATCGAGCAACGTCAGCGACAGCGTTTGCCTGCACACCAGCAAGGGCAGAAGGGATTCGGGCACTTGGTCGAGGCCGAATGCCTGACTGCTGGACGGAAACCTCAGGCGGCGCTTCACGAAGCTGGAAAACAGGTCGCCGATCATGGCCAGCGCCGCCACAACGCCACCCGCTGCAAGGCTCAGACCAAGCATCGGTGCGACAACGGCCGTGGTGACGATCGAAAATACGACGCCGCGAATGGTCTTCGACGGCCCTAACAACGGCTGCCCGTCAATAATACGCGCGCCCGCATCCAGCGGAAATGCAAGACGGGCTCCCAGGAGCTTTTTCGCGACGACGGGCGCTCCGTTCGCGAGCGTCAAGAGCAGGATCGATTGCAAAAGTGGCCAAGCCTGCATTCAAAAGACTGCATTCATAAAGTCTGCATCCAAAAATCTGCATTCAGCTATGCTTCGTGCCCGCTTCCCCGCGACTTCGACGACTGCTGCTTTTGCAATGAAAGCGGCGCCGATAGCGAATTGGTATTGCTGGACGCGGCACCCCCGGCAGTGTGGTAGCGGGAGAGGGACTCGAACCCCCGACCCCAGGATTATGATTCCCGTGCTCTAACCAGCTGAGCTACCCCGCCACGGCGCAGGCAAGCGCGGCCAAACATGCCGCAGTCGCGAACGCGCGGCATATAAGGAGCAGGTCTTGGCCCTGTCAAGCAAACCCGCCGGAGCCTGCGTTGTGCAGCCAAGTACCTGCAACAAAGGCTTATTTCGGCCGGACGTTCGGGTTGCCGCCGGGGCTGCCGGGCGGCGGGATCACCGGCGTGTTGCCGGTCTCGGGCGTCGGTGCACGGATTTCAGGATCAACGCCTGCGGGCGGGCACAACACCCCGTCGGATTTTGCCAGCCTGTCGCCGAGCGGGTCCGCCCGCTGCCCGGTGGTGGTTCCCTCCGGCACGACGATGCCGCGCGGTGGCACCGGCTGCATCGGCGCGCAATTATCGGCCGAAGCGGGAGGCGCCGTTTGGGCCGGCGGCGTCGCAGGTAGCGGCGGGGCTTGTGCAATGGCGCCGCCCGATGCCGCCATCAGCGCGCAGGAGAAAACGGCTACGTATTTCGTTCGCATGCGGGGCAACGGCCCGCGCGCAGAGAGGTTCCGCAGAGAACGGAAGGCATTCAGGCTTTGCGGTAACGGATTAGCGAGAAATGCCCCATCGGCGGCATCGGCCGGCGCTCGGCGAGACTGACGCCGCCATGTTTGGCGGCCCAGTTGACCAGGCGCGCCCACGGAAATTCGGGCCGCCAGCCGAGCCGGCGCGCCAGCGGCGCGAACGCCAGTTCGAAGAGGCGGCGGGGGCCGCTCTCGGCGCCGATGTGATTGACGAGAATGAGTTCGCCGCCGGGCTTCAGGACACGGATGAAATCGTCGAGGGTTGCTTCGGGATCCGGCACTGCGGTGATGACATATTGCGCCACCACCGCGTCAAAGGACGAATCCGCGAAAGCCAGATTCTTGGCGTCCATGACCGCGAGCGTCTCGACATTGCCGAGCCCCAGCGCCCGCACGCGGCTCTGCGCCTTGCGCAGCATCGGCTCGGAGATATCGACGCCGCACAATTTCGTGGTGGGCGAATAATCCGACAGCGACAATCCGGTGCCGACGCCGACGTCGAGAATCCGCCCGCCGATCCTGTCGGCTTCCGCGATGGTCGACTGCCGGCCGTGGTCGAAAACCTTGCCGAACACCAGATCGTAGACCGGCGCCCAGCGCCCATAAGCCTTTGCGACCCCCGCGCGGTCGATATCTGCAGCCATGCCCCCGCCCTGAATACTATCCGCGCATCGCCTCGACGAGCGACGGCGCTGCGACAGTTCCCCTTGCCGCGCCCTTCCCCGGGACGCTTTTCGCCGTGGCGCTCTGGATGAACCCGCCACCGAGCACGCGAGCCTGGCCGGAGGGCGCATCGTAGAACACACAGGCCTGGCCGGGCGACACGCCTTCCTCGCCCGCGACCAGTTCGACCTCATAGCCGCCGCCATCGGCCGCGCGCAGCCACGCCGGCTGGGGGCTGCGGGTCGATCGCACCCGCACGAAAATCTCGAGGCCCTCGCCGACCGCGCGATCGAGCGGGCCGTCGCCAATCCAGTTGATGTCGCGCAGCGCGATGCGATCCATCCGCAGCGCCTCGCGCGGGCCCACCACGACACGGCTGTTCGCTGCATCCAGCCGCACCACGTAAAGCGGCGCAGTGGAGGCAATGCCCAATCCCCGCCGCTGGCCGACGGTGAAATGAACGATGCCCTGATGCCTGCCGATGACGCGGCCGTCGAGATCGACGATATCGCCGGGCTCGATGGCATTGGGCCGCAACCGGCCGATGATGTCGGTATAGCGCCCCGTCGGCACGAAGCAGATGTCCTGGCTGTCCTGCTTGTCCGCGACCTCAAGTCCGAAGCGCCGCGCCAGGTCGCGCGCCTGGGGCTTGGTCATGTCGCCCAGCGGAAAGCGAAGATATTGCAGTTGTTCGCGGGTGGTCGCGAACAGAAAATAGCTCTGGTCACGGTCGGCGTCGGCGGCACAAACAAGCGCGCGCGATCCGTCGGCCATGCGGCGCGAAGCGACGTAGTGTCCGGTCGCCAGCGCTGAAGCGCCGAGTTCGCGCGCGGTCGCCAGCAGATCGCGAAACTTGATCGAGCGGTTGCATTCGATGCAGGGCACCGGCGTCTCGCCGAGCGCGTAGCTTTCGGCAAAATTGTCGATCACCGACTGACGAAAGCGGTTCTCGTAGTCCAGAACGTAATGCGGGATGCCGATCCGTTCGGCGACATTGCGCGCGTCGTGGATGTCCTGCCCGGCGCAGCAGGCTCCCTTACGATGGGTGGCCGCGCCGTGATCGTAAAGCTGCAGCGTGATGCCGACGACGTCGTAGCCTTCCGACTTCAACAGCGCAGCCGTCACCGAAGAATCGACACCGCCAGACATGGCGACGACGATCCTTGTGTCCTGTGGACGGCCTTCAAGATCCAGACTGTTGAGCATGGTTCCGGTCATTGATGCGATCGCGACAGCGCCAAACGCTTCGCGACCAAGAAGCCACCTTGCGATAAGAGGCCTTGGAGCGTTTCCCTGACAAAGCGGGTTCGCCTCACGGGAGCGGCTGAAAAGCCACTCTTTAATATAGGCCGTATTCCCGTGAAGCAATCACGCCTCCACCCCTTTTGCGCGCCGCAAACGGCAAATCTTGCCGCCGGGCAGAAAAGGGAGCCCCGGCGCAAAGTCAAAATCGGCCCCACCTCGAAATAAGATATTGAAATTAAAAGGCATTTTTTCGTGCCCGCGATGGCCCGGTCCTTGCTGAACTTAGGTCCAGTTTCACTGCCGGAGCCTGCCCTGTGTTCAGCGTCACTTCAGAAGCCGCAGCCAACGCTGCGTTCCAGGCCGCGCCGCAATGGTCCGTGCGGTCCGACCAGCCGCCGGCAAATGATGTCTTCGGGGCGCTGGTCAACCATAACACGGCCGCCGACAGCGCAGCGGCACCACCTCATCCGCAGCGTCGTAGCGACCAGACGCCGCCGGCCGCAGACAACGCCGGCGCGGCGAACGCTGCGTCCAATCAGCCGGCCAGCAACAATCCGAACAGCAATGCCAACGCCGGATCGCCGTCCGACGTCAATGCCAACAACGCAAATGGCGTCAACAATGCCAACAATCCCGGCACCAACGGCCCAACCGGCGCGGATGCGTCCCAGCCATCCCAGGCGAAGTCCACCGGCACCTCGAAATCCGACCCCGCTAAATCATCGCCGGACAAGCCGGTCAGCGCGGATACATCTGCGACAGACCTGACCATCCTGGCCCAGCAGGCCGCTCTCACAGCGACGACGGCAAACCCGGTCGCGGTTGCCATTCCGGTCACCACTGCACCAGCGAATGTCCCTGCGGCAGCTACGTCCGGCAATCCCACCGCGCCGCTGGCGATTGCCGCGGCTGCAATCGCAGCCAGCACGCAGGCGGCCTCGTCAACCCAGACCAAGACCGATTCCAGCACGTCCGCCACCAACACGGCAGCAGCGACGACAACGGCGACCGCGGGCGACGCCGGGACCGGGACCGCAAAAGTCGCGACTGCAGCGGCGGCTGGCGGCGCGGTCGCCACCGCCGTGATCCAGCAAGCAGCGCAGGTCACTGCAACGCCCGCAAATGCCGCCGCGTTGACGAGCTCAGTGGCCGCCACGGCGCCTGTCACACCGAAGGCTGCACCCGGAAAGTCGTCGGCAGCGACGGCATCGACCGAAGGCTCGACGACGACGTCGGACGCGGCCGATCCGTCCGCAACCGGTGCCCCGGTGGGAGTCGCTCAAAACGGCCTGCTGCAACAACCGCCGACCGCCGGCAAGCCGGAGACCACGAATGCCGCCGTCGAAACGGCAACCGCGGATGCAGCCGGCTCTTCGACTTCAGCGGTAACGGCCCGTGAGCATTCGCCGGCCGCCAGTACCGGACATATCGCCGCCGATTCGGCGGACCCAGGCGCCCAGGCGGCTGGCACATTCCAGCCGCAGCCCAATACCCCGGCGGCCACGCCCGCATCGGGCGGAGCATTTAGCGTTACGGCGGCGACCAACGGGCCGGTGCCCCTGAGCGGGCTCGCGCTGGAGATCGCCGCCTCGGCAAGGAGCGGCAAGAGTCGTTTTGAAATCCGGCTCGATCCGGCCGATCTCGGCCGTATCGACGTTCGCATCGATATCGATCGCAACGGCCAGGTGACGTCCCATTTGACGGTCGAAAAGCCGGAAACGCTGTCGATGCTGCGCCAGGACGCACCGCAGCTGCAGCGCGCACTGGATGACGCGGGGCTCAAGACCGGTAACGGCGGCCTGCAATTCAGCCTGCGTGACCAGTCCTCGTCCGGCCGGAACAGCGGCAACGACGCCAGCCCCAACGCCCAGCGGCTGGTGATCAGCGAAGAAGATACCATCCCCGCGGCGGTCGCGGGACGAACCTATGGCCGCGCATCGGGACCGAGCAGCGGCGTGGATATCAGGGTTTGAGGAGGCAGACATGACAACAACAGCAGCGACAACGCCAAACACGTCCAATCCCGTCGTTTCGGGAACGACGCAGTTGCCGGCCTCCTCGTCCGGCTCCTCGGCCAAGGCCGCAAACGCGCTGGCCTCCTCCCAGATCGCGGGCAACTTTCAGAGCTTTCTGCAGCTCTTGACGACCCAATTGCAGAACCAGAATCCGCTCAGCCCACTGGATACCAACCAGTTCACCCAGCAGCTCGTCGAGTTCGCTGGCGTTCAACAGCAGCTCAACACCAACGACTCGCTTGCGACGCTGGTATCCCTGCAGCAGACGGCGCAATCGACCCAGGCGCTGGGATTTGTCGGCAAGACGGCGCTGGTCAATGGCAACACCGCGTCGATGACCAACAGCAAGGCGACCTGGCAGCTCAGCGCTGCCTCCAATTCAACCCTGACGATCACGATCACCAGCAGCAACGGTCAGACCGCCTTCAGCGGCAACTACGCCATGAGCGCTGGCAATAATCAGCCGTTCACATGGAACGGCCTCGGCAATGACGGCACCAAATGGCCTGACGGCAATTATACGATCACGGCTACCGCGAAGGACTCCACGGGCAACAATGTTGCCATCAAAACCGAGGTGGAAGGCGTGGTCAATTCGGTCGATCTCACCCAATCGCCGCCGCTGCTGTCGATCGCCGGCCAGACCTTCACCGTCAACCAGATCCAGAGCATCGTGAACTGACGACGTCCCAATCGTCCGATATCACCGACTTCCGCCCCGCCAGCGACGCGCGGGGCCTTCAGACCGGTCGATCCGGGGGCCAAAACGGCGTCCGGACGGCCGCCATCAAGGCATTTTTCAAGGAGATTCGCATTGAAGCCGTGGGCTTAGGCAAATTTTAAGCCGCCGGGCGTAGGTTATTACCGTGAGTTCAGTGGTTGAGAGTTTGTGAGTACGCCATGACAGAGCCCCATCGCCCGAGGGTAAAATACGTCATCGGGCCTGACGGTAGTCCGTTAACAATTGCGGATCTGCCCGCACCCGGAACCAAGCGGTGGGTTATTCGCCGCAAGGCCGAAGTCGTTGCTGCGGTTCGTGGCGGCCTGCTCTCCCTTGAGGAGGCCTGCAGCCGTTACACGCTGACCGTCGATGAATTCCTCTCCTGGCAGTTTTCCATCGATCAGCATGGTCTTGCGGGGCTGCGCACCACCCGGATCCAGCAATACCGCCAATAGGCACCCCCCGGAACAAGACGGCATTTGAGGAAAATCGGCTTCGCCCTGCGAAGCCGATTTTTTCCGTTTTGAACTTTTGCGCCGGCCCTTAACCTTCGTTAACCATATCGAAACCATCCCATAGGCAATAATTGCCCAGTCGGCTCATGGAGCCGAATTTGAGGGGCAGTTGGTTTTGCAGAGTCTCGTAAGCTTCCTGAGGGGCCTGGGCGCTTCGCGGTTGATGGCGATGGTCGCGGTGACAACCGCGCTGCTCGGCTTCTTCGCGTTTGTCATCATGCGCGTCACAACGCCACAGATGACCACCCTCTTTACCGACCTCAGCATCGAAGACTCCTCGGCGGTCATCAAGGACCTGGAACGCCAGGCAATTCCCTTCGAAATCCGCAACGACGGCGCCGTGATCATGGTGCCGAAGGACAAGGTCACGCGGCTGCGCATGAAGCTCGCCGAAAGCGGCTTGCCCAAGGGCGGCGGCGTCGGTTACGAGATTTTCGACAAATCCGACGCCCTCGGCACCACGAGCTTCGTCCAGAACATCAATCATCTGCGGGCCCTCGAAGGCGAGCTTGCCCGCACCATCCGCGCCATCGACCGCGTCCAGGCGGCAAGGGTTCATCTGGTACTGCCGGAGCGTCCGCTGTTTTCGCGCGAGATGCCCGAGCCATCGGCCTCGATCGTCGTGCGTGTTCGCGGCGCCCTTGAGCCGCAGCAGATCAGGGCCATCCGCCATCTGGTCGCTTCCGCCGTCAACGGGCTGAAGCCGCAACGGGTGTCGATCATCGACGAAGCCGGTCAACTGCTGGCCGACGGCGCAAGCGGCGCCACCGACAATGCCATCGGGGACGAGCGCCGCGCCGGGTTCGAAAAGCGGATGCGCAATGAAATCGAGGCGATCGTGTCCTCGGTGGTCGGCGCAGGCCGCGCCCGCGTCCAGCTCTCGGCGGACTTCGACTACAACAAGATTACCCAGACCTCCGACCGTTTCGATCCCGAAGGCCGGGTGCTGCGCTCGAGCCAGACCCGCGAAGAATCCAGCGCCACGGCGGAGAACAACGGCCAGGTCACCGTCAACAACGAGCTGCCGGGCAACCAGCGCCAGGACAATGCGGCGCCGGCCGCGCGCGACCAGAGCAAGAAGACCGAGGAAACCAACAACTACGAAATCTCCCGCACCACCAAGACCGAAGTGACCGAGGCCGGAAGGGTCAACCGCATTTCGGTCGCCGTGCTGGTCGACGGCAGCTACAGCAAGAATGAAAAAGGCGAAATGGTCTACCAGGACCGCAGCAAGGAGCAGCTGGATCGCATCGCGACTTTGGTTCGCTCGGCGATCGGCTTCGACCAGAAGCGCGGCGACCAGGTCGAGGTCGTCAATCTCAGATTCGCCGAAGCGCCGATCGTCGCCCCGCTCGCAGAGCCGACCGGGCTGTTGGGGATGCTGCACTTCACCAAGGACGACGTGATGTACGTCATCGAACTCGGCGTCATGATGCTGCTCGGCCTGGTCGTGCTGTTCATGGTGATCCGGCCGCTGGTCAAGCGCATCATCGCCTCCGAAGAGATCGCCGCACCTGCCGGCGACGGTCTGGTGCCGGCGCTGACCGACGGCAGCCCGCAGGCCGCCGGCGCCGTCGGCCAGAACCTCGCGACCGCGACCAACACTACTGCGCAGCTGATCGACGTCGCCCAGGTTCAGGGCCAGGTCCACGCCCAGTCGGTACATCGCGTCGGCGAACTGGCCGACCGAAACCCCAACGAAACCGCCGCCATTGTTCGCCAATGGCTCTCCGAAGCCGCTGCAACGTGATCTGACATGGCCGTACCTCAAACAACAAACGCCAACGATATCACCAGCGTCATTTCCTCGCTGGCGGCTCGTCAGAGCAACCGGCCGAAAGCCCCTCCGCTGAGCGGCCCGAGACGTGCCGCGATCCTGATGCTGGCGCTTGGGGAACAATATGGCGGCAGGGTATGGTCGCTGCTCGACGACGACGAAGTGCGCGAATTGTCGATCCAGATGTCGACGCTCGGCACCGTCGAGGCTGAAGTTGTCGAAGACATGCTGATCGAATTCGTGTCGCGGATGTCGGCGTCCGGCGCGCTGATGGGAAACTACGACGCCACCGAACGGCTGCTGCAGCAATACCTGCCCGCCGAGCGCGTCAACGGCATCATGGACGAAATTCGCGGGCCCGCGGGCCGCAACATGTGGGAGAAACTTTCCAACGTCCAGGAAGAGGTGCTGGCGAATTATCTCAAGAATGAATATCCGCAGACCATCGCCGTGGTGCTGTCAAAGCTCAAGCCGGAGCACTCCGCGCGCGTGCTTGCGATCCTGCCCGAGGACATGGCGCTCGACGTCGTCAACCGCATGCTGAAAATGGAGGCGGTGCAGAAGGAAGTGATCGAACGGGTCGAACAGACGCTTCGCATCGAATTCATGTCGAATCTGTCGCAGACGAGGCGCCGCGACGCCCACGAGGTGATGGCCGAGATCTTCAACAACTTCGATCGCCAGACCGAAACCCGCTTCATCACCTCGCTGGAGGAGGAAAACCGCGAATCCGCCGAGCGCATCAAGGCGCTGATGTTCACCTTCGACGACCTCATCAAGCTAGACTCCGGGTCGGCGCAAACGCTGATGCGCAATGTCGACAAGGACAAGCTCGGCATTGCGCTGAAGAGCGCCAACGAGGAGGTCCGCGGCTTCTTCCTGGGCAACATGTCGTCCCGCGCCGGCAAGATGCTGCTCGACGACATGGCCGCGATGGGACCGGTGCGGCTGCGCGATGTCGACGAGGCACAGGCGCTGCTCGTCAACCTCGCCAAGGACCTGGCTGCCAAGGGCGAAATCACCTTGACCAAGAACCGCGCCGACGACGAGCTGGTGTATTGATGGCCGCCCCCGCAAAATTCCTCTTCGACATGGATTTCTCGACGCCCGACAGGATGCGGGAACGCGCCGCCACGCCGGCGGAAATCGCCCAGAAGATCGCTTCCGCCGAGGCCCGCGCCTATCGCGATGGCTACGACGCCGCGCTGCGCGAGGCGAAGGTGGAAAGCGACCGCCGCTCCGCGCTGGCGCTGGAGGAAATCGGGATTGCCGTCAAGGGCATCGCCGCGCGCTTCTCCGGCATCGAGACCCGGATGGAAACCGAGGCCGTCGATGTCGCGGTCGCGGTGGCGCGCAAGCTTTGCAGCGAGTTGATTGCCCGCGAGCCGCTTGGCGAGGTCACCGCACTGGTGCGCGATTGCTTCTCCCAGCTGGTTTCAACGCCGCACCTCGTGGTCCGGATCAACGATTCCCTCTACGAGGCTGCGCACGAGGGCATCGAGCGGCTCGCCAGGCAAAGCGGTTTCGAGGGACGCCTGGTGATTCTGGCCGAACCGGAGATCGAATCCGGCGACTGCAGGATCGAATGGGCGGACGGCGGCGTCGTGCTTGAGCGCACCGCAATCGAGGCAAAGATCAACGAACTTGTCGGGCGCTACATCGCGTCCCGCAATCAGGCCTGAGCCGTGGCCAGGAGGAATGAACCATGAGTGACACCGACGCACAGGTTCCGCTCCCCGATCTCAACGCCGCGCAGCCGCCGGCACCCGACGACGTGGCGTACAATGAGGACGAGAATGCCGCGCGCATTGCCGCCGACCTCGAGGCCGTGTTCGACGTGCCGGTGCAGGTCTCCGCGGTGCTCGGCCGCTCCAAGATGGAGGTCGGTGAATTGCTGAAACTCGGGCCCGGCACCGTCCTCGAACTCGATCGCCGCGTCGGCGAGGCTATCGACATCTATGTCAACAACCGGCTGGTGGCGCGTGGCGAGGTGGTTCTGGTGGAAGACAAGCTTGGCGTGACCATGACGGAAATCATCAAGGCGGAGCGCACTTGAGGCTCTCTTTTTAACGATACGCGCATAGCGGGCGCGAACAGACGAACAGGAGATTAGCATGCGGCTTCTCATCGTTGGCACACTGAAGGGCCAGCTCACGACGGCCACCAAAATCGCCATGGAAAATGGCGCTTCCGTTACGCATGCGGAAGACCACGAACAGGCCATGCGCGTGCTTCGCGGCGGCAAGGGTGCCGACCTGTTGCTGGTCGACGTTGCCCTCGACATCCGCGACCTGGTGATGCGGCTGGAGGCCGAACACATTCATGTGCCGATCGTCGCCTGCGGCATCTCCAACGATGCCCGGGCGGCCGTGGCCGCGATCCATGCCGGCGCCAAGGAATACATCCCGCTGCCGCCCGACCCGGAATTGATCGCGGCGGTGCTCGCCGCCGTCGCCAATGATTCGCGCGACCTGGTTTACCGCGACGAAGCGATGGCCAAGGTGATCAAGCTGGCCCAGCAGATCGCCGGCTCCGACGCCTCGGTGATGATCACCGGCAAATCCGGCACCGGCAAGGAGGTCCTTGCGCGCTATGTCCACACCCGCTCCAACCGCGCCAAGCGGCCGTTCATATCGATCAATTGCGCGGCAATTCCCGAGCACCTGCTGGAATCCGAGTTGTTCGGCCATGAGAAGGGCGCGTTCACCGGCGCCGTGGCCCGGCGCATCGGAAAATTCGAGGAAGCCACGGGCGGCACCCTGCTGCTCGACGAAATTTCCGAGATGGACGTGCGGCTGCAATCCAAATTGCTGCGGGCGATCCAGGAGCGCGTCATCGATCGCGTCGGCGGCACCAGGCCGGTTCCGGTTGATATCCGCATCATCGCGACCTCGAACCGCAACCTGGCCGATGCGGTACGCGAAGGGACCTTCCGCGAGGATCTCCTGTTCCGGCTCAACGTCGTCAATCTGAAGATACCGCCGCTACGCGAGCGCCCGGCGGATATTCTCGAACTGGCGCAACATTTCGCCAAGAAATATGCCGACGCCAACGGCGTGCCGCTGCGGCCGATTTCCGCCGAGGCCCGCCGCGTGCTGACGTCCAACCGCTGGCAGGGCAACGTCCGCGAACTGGAGAATACCATCCATCGTTCGGTGCTGATGGCGCAGGGCGACGAGATCGGCGTCGACGCCATCCTGACGCCGGACGGAAACCGTCTCGATACGCCGAAGACCGTGCCCGCAGTGGCGCACGCCACCTTCGCCGCCGAACAGGTGACCCGTGCACTGGTCGGACGCACGGTTGCCGATGTCGAGCGTGATCTCATCCTGGAGACGTTGAAACATTGTCTCGGCAATCGTACCCATGCGGCCAATATCCTCGGTATCTCGATCCGCACGCTGCGCAACAAGCTGAACGAATATGCCGATGGCGGCTTGCCGATCACGCCTGCGGGGGCCGGAGAAGTCCAACGCGTCAGCGCTTGATCGCCTGGCGCGGCGTCAACGGGGAAGCTCCGCATCGCCGGGAGCACGCCGCGCCGTGGCGGGTCCGGGCTGCTCACGAATAATTCGGCGCGTCGGGCTTGCGAAAGATATGGATCGGATCGCCCGGCTGCAGGGCGCGCCCGGTGAAGGCCGCATAGGCGTAGAGCGCGAGATAGGCAATCGCGAGCGCACCGACGGCGTAAAAGGCAAGGGCTGCGATACGTTTCATCGGGTCAGGGGCCAGCCAGCAGGGACGATTTCCAGCGCGCTTTTAGGCCGCGGGCGGCAAAAAGGCCACCACTCGGCACCACCCCCGGGGCTAACAATCGAATGGCATTTGTGGCACACGTACCGCAGCCCGTGATGGCTGAAGAACCCACCGCCTTTCGAGTTCAATATGCCCGCGCCCAAGCCTCCCGCCTTCGAGACCCTTAGCCTCCATGCCGGCCAGCATCCGGACCCCGTCACCGGCGCCCGTGCTGTCCCGATCTATCAGACCACCTCTTACGTCTTTCAGGATTCCGAGCATGCCGCCGCGTTGTTCAATCTGGAACGCGCAGGGCACATCTATACCCGGATTTCCAACCCGACCACGGCGGTGCTCGAGGAGCGGCTTGCGGCGCTGGAAGGCGGCGTCGGCGCAATCTGCACGGCGAGCGGCATGGCGGCCCTGCATCTGGCGATCGCGACCCTGTTGAACGCGGGCGATCACATCGTCGCCTCTTCCTCGCTCTATGGCGGCAGTATCAACCTGCTCACGCATACGCTGCCGCGCTTCGGCATCACGACCACTTTCGTCAAGCCACGCGCCCTTGACCAGTTCCGCGCGGCGATCCGGCCCAATACGCGGCTCGTGATCGGCGAAACCATCGGCAATCCCGGTCTCGAGGTGCTGGATATTCCCGCTGTTGCGAGCATCGCGCATGAGGCGAAGATCCCGCTCCTGATCGACAATACCTTCGCAACGCCCTATCTCAGCCGGCCGATCGAGCTCGGCGCCGACATCGTGATGAACTCGGCCACCAAGTGGATCGGCGGCCACGGCATCGCCATCGGCGGGGTGATCGTCGACGGCGGCCGGTTCGACTGGCGGGCTTCCGGGAAATTCCCGGTCCTGAGCGAACCCTATGCCGGATATCACGGCATTGTCTTCGACGAGCAGTTCGGCCAGGCGGCGTTCATCATGCGGGCACGCACCGAGGGCCTGCGCGACTTCGGCGCGTGCCTGTCGCCGACCAATGCATTTCAACTGCTGCAGGGCGTCGAGACGCTGGGCATCCGGATGGAGCGCCACATCGCCAATACCCACGCGGTGCTTGAGGCGCTCGCCGCGAACAAGGCGGTCGACTGGGTTCTGCATCCCTCGCTGGAAAGTCATCCCGACCATGAGCTTGCCAAACGATTGCTGCCGCGCGGGGCCGGATCGATCGTCAGCTTCGGCATCAAGGGCGGCCGGCCTGCGGGGCGGAAGTTCATCGAGTCCTTGCGGTTGATCAGCCATCTGGCCAATGTCGGCGATGCCAAGACACTGGTCATTCATCCCGCCAGCACAACCCATCAGCAGATGGATGCCGCCCAGCTTGAGGCCGCGGGCATCGGCGAAGAGCTGGTACGGCTGTCGATCGGGATCGAAGCCGCCGCCGACATCATCGATGACCTCGGCCAGGCGCTCCGAATTTCGCAGAAGGCTTGAGCGATGCAGTTGTCCGTGAACGGAATTGATGCCTTCGTCGCCACCGGCGGCCGCAAGTTCGATTCCTCGCAACCGACCATCGTGCTGTTGCACGGCGCCGGCTTCGATCATACCACCTGGGCGCTGCACAGCCGGTGGTTCGCGCATCACGGCTATGGCGTGCTGGCTCCGGATCTGCCCGGCCATGGCCGATCCTCCGGCGCGCCGCTGGCCACGATCGCCGATATGGCCGACTGGACCGCCGCCCTGCTCGACGCCGCCGGCGCCGCAAAGGCGCGGCTTGTCGGTCATTCCATGGGCTCGTTGATCGCGCTCGAGACCGCCGCGCGGCATCCGGCAAAGGTCTCCGCGCTCAGCCTGATCGGAACGGCGGCGACCATGTCGGTCGGACCCGATCTGCTCAAAGCCGCCGAGGCCGACGATCACGCCGCCGTCGATATGGTCTCGATCTGGGGTCTTGGCTATCAGGCGGAGCTGGGCGGCAGCCTGGCGCCGGGTTTGTGGATGCACGGCGGCGCCGCGCGCGTGCTGGAACAAAGCCGGCCCGGCGTGCTGTTCAACGATCTGTCCGCCTGCAACGCCTACCAGGATGCGCTGACCGCCGCCGCCAGGGTCGCAGTCCCGACCACCGTGATTCTCGGCGAACGCGACATGATGACACCGGCAAGGGCCGGCCGGGCGCTTGCCGCCGCGCTGCCAAATTCACGCACCGTCGTGTTGCGCGGCGCCGGCCACATGATGATGGTCGAGCGGCCCGACGAGTTGCTCGCGGCGCTTCAAGGCTGACCCGCCGCGGGACCGCTACCAGGCCGGAAGAATGGCGCCCTTGAACTTCGCAAGCACGAAGTCGCGGATCTCCGGCGTCTGGTAGCTCCGGACCAGAAGCTTGACCCAGGGCTTGTCCCTGTCGGCGGCGCGCACCACGATGATATTCGTGTAAGGTCCCTTGGGATCTTCGCGAAGGATCGCATCCTTGACGGGGTCAAGCCCAGCCTGCGTGGCATAATTGGTGTTGATGCCGGCGGCGTCGACCTCGTCGAGGGTACGCGCCGTCTGCGCCGCATCCACTTCCACGATCTTGAAGTTCCTGGGATTGTCGATGATGTCGGCGACGGCCGGCTTGAATCCGACACCCTCCTTGAGTTTCAGGGCGCCCCTGTCCCGCAGCAGAAGCAGAACGCGGCCGCCATTGGTCGGATCTTTGGGAATGGACAGCGTGGCGCCTTGCGGCACCGCATCCCAGCTCTTGTATTTCCTCGAATAGACTCCCATCGGAAAATTGACGGTCAGAGCGACCGCTTCGATCTTGTAGCCGCGCTCCGCCTTCTGGTTGTCGAGATAGGGCTGGTTTTGAAATGAATTGGCCTGCAGCTCGCCGGCATCCAGCGCGGCATTGGGAACCGCGTAGTCGGTGAACTCGACGATTTGAATGTCGAGACCGTTCCTTGCGGCGATCGGCTTCACCGCTTCGAGGATCTGGGCGTGGGGGCCGGCGGTAACGCCGACCTTGATCGTTTCGGCGCGGGCCGTGCCGGCAATGCCCGCCAGAACAGCGACGAGGACCAGGAGATGACGTAGCGGCATGATTTTTCCATTCCTGCGAATGGATATAACTCATGAATTCCGGCGGCAGATGTCAAGCCGGCGCGCGGCCTCATGGCCGGACCGACGCGCAGGCTACTGCCATCAAGGTGCAGACCGGCGCCGGCAGACCCAGGCTTGCCGCTACAGTTTGATCGGCACGAAATGGTTGACGGCGATCAGGACGACGAGCAGCGCGATTCCGAGCCCGAGACTCCAGCCAATCAGCTTCTTCTCGACCGGCAGCAGCGGCTCGACTTCCGTGGCGTGGATTTCGTTTCTCAGATCGGATTGCGACATGCGGCTCTCCTCTAGCTGGCGAGCGGCGGCTTGAAGCCGCTGAAGAACAGCCATGAAATCAACAGCCCCACCCAGATCACAAAGCCGAACAGGCTGACGAAATAGACCGCTGCGAGCTTGCCGAAGCCCTGTTGCCAGAGTTTGCGGAAATCCGACAGCACGCCAATCGAGAAGAACGTCAGCACAAAGAAGATCACCCGGAAGACATTCGCCTCGCCCGCTGCGGCCGGAAGCGCCTTGGCGATCTGCGGCGTCGATCCCAGCGCGAGCCAGAGCGACACCGCAAAGACGAGGATGAAGCCGAGAATAAATTTCGGGAACCGCTGCCAGATTTCGGACGGCTTCGCCTTGTCCGGTCCCTTGTCGATGTGGTTGGTCCAGATGTAGCCGAGAATGAACGCCCAGATGCCGATGAAGATATCAATGAAGATCTTCACCGTCGTCGTGGTCGCGAGAATCCAGCCCGGCTGGTATTTGATGCCTTCCGCTGCGTTCTTGGCCATGATCAGCGACTCGGTGATGCCGCCACCAGCCACGGCCGCGCCGTCGGTCTTGATGGCCAGGCCGATCCAGGCGCCCGCCACCAGCGGCTCCTGCCACAGGAAAGTCTGCGCCAGGAACGGCAGAATGAGCACTTCGACGACCGCGAACACCACCACCAGGGACGACACCAGGATCGGCACCGCCGGCCTCGCCCGGATGGCGCCGCCCGTTGCGATCGCCGCTGCCACGCCGCAAATCGAAATGCCGGACGCCAGCGGAACCGACCATTCCCGGCTGAAGCCGAACCATTTGCGCGCGATGTAATAGATGACGGCCCAGTAGATCAGGTAGGCCTCGACGATCGCCGCCGCGCCGCGCAACAGCAGCGAGGACGCAAGGTTCAACCGCCCCGCCGCGGTGACGGCGACGGTGGCGCCGAGAATGACGATCGCGATCTTGATGTAGAGTTCGGGCCGTATCGCCTCCTTCAGCCAGTCGGCGAAGCGGGGAAAGAAATTGGCAATGACCAGGCCCGAGAGCAGCGCCACGATGAAGCCGCCCTCGTTGGTCAGTTTGAGCGACCACGAGAGCCCGAATTTCTGCTGCTCGGCCGGCGTCACCGCGGCGATGTAGGCGTAGCTGCCGAAAATCCAGCTCGCATAGGCGATCGCAAACACCGCGGTGAACGCAAGCGCGAATTTCCTGACGTCGCCGCCAAGCGTGACCACTCCGGCACTCAGCATGACAAGCAGGGCGGCATAGGTGGCGAGCAGCGCACCGCCGCCGCCAAGCCAGGCATAGGCCTTGGCAAAGGGATTAAGCGCCTGTCCGATGTCGGTATAAACCGAGGTGGTGACCGCCCAGCCCAGCAGGTCGGTCCCGCTGATGCTGACGAGCGCCGACCCAAACACCAAAAGCCCGATGACGACGGCGAGCCAGTCCTCGTTCAATCGCGCCCGCAACGCAATCGGTTCCGAAACCTTGACCGCGATATCCGACATTCGATTTCCCCAGGCTGCCTGCAAAACAGAGCGCCCGGCGCTCTGTTCACTCCGCCTCAGGATGATGGCGCGCACGACTTGTGTCGAGGACCCCTGGAAAATAGCGATATCCGGCCTGTCGCATCAGCGGCGGACGCTGTATTTTTTCCAATGATCCGATCAATCGTAGTTCAATTCTTTCCACCGGCCGCGGCCGGCTTTCCCGCCAGAAATTGAGGCGGCTATCCACCTGCCGCAGCGGCAGCCGGCTTCGCCGGCGTCACGCCGACCGCCAGTTTGCCGTAACGGTCCATGAAAGCTTCGGTGTCGATTTCCTCGAGCTTTATCGCGCCGCTCATGACGCCCGCCTTCCACGCGTCATGTTCGGGGTCCTCGCGGAATTCCGGCATCACCTCGCGCGCGAACAATTCGAGGGATTCGCAGATGTGCTCGTGGCTGTTCTTGCCGGCCTGGTTGAGCAGGATGACCTGGTCGATGTGGGAAGTACGGAACCGCCGCAACTTCCTGGCGATGGTTTCAGGCGAGCCGATCAGGCCGCCGCGCAGCGCCGCCTCCTGGGCTTCCGGATTTTCGCGCTTCCACTTGTTGTATTCATCCCACATGTTGACGGTGCCGGGCGCGGGTCGCTGGCGGTTCTGCGAGGCGCCGTAAAAGCGCAGCGCGAACTGGAAGAATGTCGCGCCATCGGCGCGCGCGCGGGCCTCCTCGTCGGTCCTGGCGCACATGAAGAACGACACCAGCGCCATGTTCGGATTGATCTGGTAATCGGCGAGCTTCTTCAGCCGCTTGGTGATGGCGTTGTAGTAGGCGTGCACCCACGCATGCGCGGCGTCGGCACTGACGAACTGGAAACCGAGTGCACCGAAGCCGTTCTGGCCGGCCCGCTCGATGGTCGGAAGCTGCGAACACGCCATCCACAATGGCGGGTGCGGCTTCTGGACGGGCTTGGGCACCACATTGCGCAGCGGAATGTCGAAATACTTGCCGTGATGCTCGCTGCCGCCATCGCCAAACATCGGAAAAATGGCGCGGACGGCCTCCTCGAACACTTCCTTCTTGGTCTCCATGTCCCGGCCGAACGGCGTCAGTTCGGTGATCGAGGCGCTTTCGCCCATCCCGAATTCGCAGCGGCCGTTGCTGAGGAGATCGAGCACCGCGACGCGCTCGGCGACCCGCGCGGGATGGTTGGTGGTGAGCTGGAAAATGCCGTGGCCGAGCCGGATGTTCCTGGTGCGCTGGCTGGCGGCGGCGAGAAAGGATTCCGGCGACGGCGAGTGCGAATATTCCTCCAGGAAGTGATGCTCCACCACCCAGGCATGGTCGTAGCCGAGCCGGTCGGCGGTCTCCAGTTGCGTCAGCGCGTCCTGATAGAGCCTGAGCTCGTCGCCGGCCTGCCACGGGCGCGGCAGTTGCAGCTCATAGAAGATGCCAAATTTCATGACGTCTCTCCCCCGACCCGGCTTGTTTTCCCGCGAAGTGTATTCCGCGTGGGGGCCGAGTCCAGCCGCAGCGCCATTCCGCGCGGCGGAAGGCGGCTTGCGCCTGTCGCATGAATGGTTAGTTTTGGGCCTCGTTGAGTCGTGGCCCCGCGCACGGCCCTCCCCCACCGAAAAGACAATCGTTACGTGACAATCTTTACGCCGCATCAGGATTCCGCGCTGAAGGCCGTTGCCGACTGGCTGAAGGCGAAGCCCGGCAGGAACGGCACGCCGCCGGTGTTCCGGCTGTTCGGCTATGCCGGCACCGGCAAGACCACGCTGGCGCGCCACATCGCCGACGGCGTCGACGGCGAGGTGAAATTCGCAGCCTTCACCGGCAAGGCGGCGCTGGTGATGCGCAACAAGGGCTGCGACAACGCCTCCACCATTCATTCGCTGATCTACCGCGCCCGCGAATCCGGCGTCGAGCAGCCGAGCTTCGAGCTGTGGGACGACGCGCCCGCCTCGAAAGCAAAATTGATCGTGATCGACGAATGCTCGATGGTGGACGCCGAGCTCGGCCGCGACCTGATGTCGTTCGATTGCCCGCTTTTGGTGCTCGGCGATCCCGCGCAGCTGCCGCCTATCCAGGGCGGCGGTTTCTTCACCGATTGCGAGCCCGACGCGATGCTGACCGAAGTGCATCGCCAGGCGCAGAACGATCCGATCGTGCGGATGTCGATGGATATCCGTGAAGGCCGCGAACTCGAGATCGGCCGTTACGGCGAAAGCGAAGTGGTGCCGCGCGCCGGGCTCGATCCGGACCGGGTGATGAGCGCCGACCAGGTTCTGGTCGGGCGCAACAACACCCGCCGCGCCTACAACATGCGGGTGCGCGAGAAGCAGAACATCGAGGATCCCTTGCCGGTCGCCGGCGACAAGCTGGTTTGCCTGCGCAACAACCGCAAGAAGGGGCTGTTCAACGGCGGATTATGGCGCGTGAAATCGCGCGCGCAGTCGAAATCGAAGATCGTCACCATGCGGCTGTCGCCGGACGAGGATTTCGGCCACAAGGTGACGAAGGTTTCCGTGCGCGGCGACTGCTTCGGCGGCGCCATCGAGACGATTCCGTGGGAACAGCGCAAACCCTATGACGAATTCGATTACGGCTACGTGCTCACCGTGCACAAGTCGCAGGGCTCGCAATGGGACGACGTGGTGCTGTTCGACGAGAGTTTTGCCTTCCAGGACAGCCGCGCCCGCTGGCTCTACACCGGCATTACCCGCGCGGCGAAGCGGCTGAGCGTGGTGGTGTGAGGCCCCTCGCCTGCATCTGTCGTCGCGAGGCCCATTCTTCTCGCCCGATACCCTGAAATGCAGCGCTTCTACTCACGAACTCGTGTGCATCCGGCGGTAACAAACCCGGCTTTGCCGCGTATCTTGGGGGACCGGGCAGATGACCGATTGCGAAGCGTCGCTGCCGCTCTAAACTGATTTTCTTCCGCCGAGCTTTAACAATCCGCCGAGCCGAAAAGGAAGCCGCCATGCCTCGCAGCCGATTCAGCCGCCTTTCGCTTTGCGCCGCCGCCATCGGCGCGCTGGCGATCACCGCGTTCACGGTCGCGCCTTCGCTGGCCGCGGAAGACGCCGTGATCATCCCCGCGCCCGCCGTGGACGCTCAGGCCGCGAACGACACCCAGACCGCCGTGCTGGCGGGCGGATGCTTCTGGGGCGTACAGGGCGTGTTCCAGCACACCGCCGGTGTCGTCAACGCCGTGTCCGGTTATGCCGGCGGCAGCAAGATGACCGCCGACTACAACCTGGTCTCCACCGGCACGACCGGCCACGCGGAATCCGTCGAGATCAAGTACGATCCGAAGAAGATCAGCTACGGCAAGATCCTGCAGATCTTCTTCTCGGTGGTGCACGATCCGACGCAGTTGAACCGCCAGGGACCTGACTCCGGCACGCAATATCGCTCGGCCATCTTCACCACCAATGACGAACAGAAGAAGGTCGCGGACGCCTATATCGCGCAACTCAACGCCGCGAAGGTTTACAGGAAGCCGATCGTGACCAGGGTCGGACCGCTGGAAGGATTTTTTCCGGCGGAGGCCTATCACCAGGATTACCTGACGCTGCACCCCAACCAGCCCTATATTGCCTACAATGACCTTCCCAAGGTCGAAAACCTGAAGAAGATTTTCGCCGAGAACTATATCGAGAAGCCGACCCTGGTGAGCAGCGCGAAGGCCACCAACTAAGGAGCGAGGTTCCATGCCCGACGCCAAGACGATGCCCAAGGTCGAGAAGAGCGAGGCCGAGTGGCGGGCCGAACTGACGCCGATGCAGTATGCCGTGCTGCGCGAGAAGGCGACCGAACGGCCGTTCTCGGGCGAATACGAGCATGAGCAGCGGCCCGGCATCTACGTCTGCGCCGGCTGCGGCCAAACGCTGTTCGAATCCGACGCCAAATTCAATTCCGGCTGCGGCTGGCCGAGCTTTACGCAGCCGGCTGTGGAGAGCCATGTCGACGAAGAGCGCGACATCAGCCACGGCATGATCCGCACCGAGGTGCTGTGCTCGAGCTGCAACGGCCATCTCGGCCATGTGTTCGAGGACGGACCCGGCCCGGTCGGATTGCGTTACTGCATCAACTCGGCCGCGCTGAAGCTGCAGCCGAAATAGCGAGAAAGTTCCGGGATGGTGCGCTGGCACCAGACCGCAGATGCGCAATTGCGCATCGGGGAATCTCGAGATACCGGGTTCGATGCTTCGCATCGCCCCGGAATGACGCAGCCCTGGGTTCCATCGCTGGAACCAAAGCGCCGGTTGTGCTTTTCTGTTTGGACGGCGCGGCGGATTTCCGTCCGCGGGCCGTCCATTGGGGAGAGTGCCATGTCGCTCGGAACGATACTCATCATCCTTGTGATCATTTACCTGCTCGGCGGGTTCAGCGGCCGTTTTGGCGGCTATGGCTATGGCATGGGCCATTCCGGAATGGGTATTGGCGGCGTCATTTTGGTCGTGCTGCTCGTCCTGCTGCTGCTTGGCAAACTGTGAACCATCCAAGCCATTGTAAATAAAAGGCTTATCCCTGACCGGGCGGCGGGGTTCCCGGATTCATCATCAGGCCGGTCAGGAGTCGCATTTCTCGCAAACGAGCCCTATATTAAGGTCATCCTGAAATGACGTGTACCGGCGCGCCCCGCTTGATGCGCCCGTGCGATCTGTTCGCGATTTTGTTCGCGTTCTCACTAAAAAGAACAGAGGTCCCTGACCATGGCTTCCTTCAGCTTCAATACTGCTGCCGAATTGTTTCCCGCCGCGATCCGGAAGAAAAAGCGGGCGGGTTTCGCCTACCGGCGATTTGGCACCGCGGCCGAAGCGGTGCGCTTCGCGATCGAGGAGTTGCCGGCGGATTCGCTGAACGGCGCCTATCTGCAGGTCGAAGAGGCCCGCTTCGATCAGAGCGGCATCCGCACGCTGTATGAGAGCCAGGATTTTCCGTTGCCGCGCCGTCCCCGTGCGCCCCAGCCCGCGCCCGCCACCGACAAGGCGGACACCGAGGCCGCGTAACTCTCTAGCGCATTACAGCCGATGCACTCCCTCTCCGACAGGCAGAGGGTCGGGGTGAAGGATTACGGCCTATCGCAAGGGCGTAACCCTCACCCGGTTTGCCGAGCAAATCGACCTCTCCCCTTGGGAGAGGTTTGGCAGTGCACGACGCTCCAGCCATAAATCCAAGCGCGCATCAGCGCGGCTGCTTGTCCATCCAGCGCCGCAACAGGCGCACATTGCGCATGTTGGCGCGGAACAGCACGTCGAAGGCATCGCCCGCGATCGGCACCATTCCGACCACGCCATC
This sequence comes from uncultured Alphaproteobacteria bacterium, assembly GCA_963742085.1. Taxonomy (GTDB): domain Bacteria; phylum Pseudomonadota; class Alphaproteobacteria; order Rhizobiales; family Xanthobacteraceae; genus Bradyrhizobium. The sequence continues at coordinate 250,559 of CAVUKM010000021.1, forward strand.
GACCGCGACATTGCCGAGCATCCGCGCCGTGACGTGCCAGGGCGCGCCGAGCGCGCGCGCCTCACGCACCAGCCAGAGCGAAAACGCCGTCGCAAAGAGATCGCCGATCACGGGGATCAATCGGATGATGCCGTCGATGCCGTAGCGGATGCTGGTGCCCGGCAGGATGAAGGCGATATCCAGAAGCTTCGCCAGCGCCTCGAGCCGCGCCAGCCGCTGCTCGCGGGTCAGATCGCCAAACGGGTTGGCGCCGGAATGACCGAAATCGAACCGGAAGCTCTGGAAGCGCTCTGCGAGCAACTCGGGGCGGATCTCACGCCCGTCCTGATCGATGATCGGGCCGCGCGCCCGCGCACCGCGGCCATCGCCACGGAAACGGGTGTTGCCGGGAAACAGGATTTCTTCGTTCGACATCGCCATTAAATGGGTAATGCGCAAGGAGAGCGCAAGTTGCGTCTGCTCTCACGCCATCGCCGGCTCGTCGATCGCTTCATGCGCCAGCCAGGACGAGACCGTCCCCGGGACAAAGCCGACCAGCCCGTAAAGGATGAACTGGATCACGCCGCTGTCCGGTCCGCGCGAGCCGTAGAGGAATTCGGCGGCGGCAAAGGCGATCAGGCCCACGATCAGCATGCGGACAACGGGACCAATTCGTTTGACGTGAAAGAGAATATCATCCACTGCGCCGATCATCAGCGCCGGCCAGATGCCGAACAGATAGCTGTACTGCAGAGTAGTTGCGAACACCGCGAGCAGCTTTTCCGCTTCCGACAGGCTCGGCGGGTGGCTCCAGTAGCCGGACATCACGGTCGTGGTCAGCAGCAGCAAGAAGCCGCCGAGCAACGGCCCCACCGCCGCAAAGATCCCATACCGCTTCATCCCGCACCTCGCGCGTCTTGATCCCGGGCCGATAATGGCAAGAGAGCGGACAGATTTACAGCACCGGCAAGAAATTTTCAGCCCGTCAGGACCGGACTTCGGAGTCGGGCTTCGGATTAAGGCTTCGGGTTAAGGCTTGGAGCCCGGCGGCTCTGCGCCCTACTCGCCCCAGGCCGCGAAGGCGTCGTTGAAGGCGCGCTCGCCGGGGCCGCCCTTCTCGATGGCGATGATGGCGCGGCGCTGGTTGACATATACCAGCGGCACGTCGAACCACGAGCGCTCCTTCAATAGCTGCAGGTTGCGCGAGCGGTCGGCATCGACGTTCGACAGTCCCACCAGGAAGAAGCCGTCGGTGACCTTGACGGCGAGGCCTGCGAGCGGCGTGCCGCGGGCCTGCTCGTTGGATTTCATCAAAATGCCCGGCACGTTGCTGACGCCGCCGCCGGAGAAGTCCGACGGCAGGATGAAGGTCAATTCCGCGGTGTGGCTCGCCGGCAGCGAGGTGTCGGTGTTGCGGCGGAACGACATCGTCATCTTGAACTTGCGGTCCGGAATCTCGATGTCGGCGCGCACCGCGAGATCGGCCTTCTGGCTGCCGGTCGCCTTGATCTGTTCGGTGCGCCAGATCACCGATCCGACATACTGCTTGCCCTTGGGATCGGTGGGATCCTCGTCATACAGCACCACGCGCTGTGCCACGGGCGCGACCTGGTCCGACGACGACGGCTGGCCGACGCGGTCAGGGATCTTCGGTTTCGTCAGCGGCGCGCCGGTATCCTTCGGCGCTTCCACCACGGTTGGAGACGACTTGAACAGGCCGCTCACCGTCGTGACGAGCGACTTGCCCCACAGGATCGCGGCGCCGACCAGGATCAGAACGATGCCGACCGCGATCGCGCTCTTGAACGGAAATACCGTGCCCGCCCGGATGCCTTTTTTCGGCTCGCGGCCACGCTCCGGCGCAAGACGCGGACGCGGCGCGGGCGCCTGCGGCGGCGCGTAGCGTTCGGCTTCCTCGATCAACTCGTCGTACGAATAGGGTGCGTCGGCATCGGCGCCGCGGTTCTCCATGCTCGGCTCGAGCCGGTCGAATTCCGGCGAGGGCGAGGGCACGTTGGCATAGGTTTTCCGCGCGGCGCGGCTGGCCTGCGCCGCGGCACGGCCGAGATCGTCGGCGTCGGCGGCAATGTCGCGAAAGCCGCGCACGCCGGGAGCCTGCGGCGGGCTATTGTCGGGGCCACGGCGCGGCGTCCCCATCCGCTCGCGGGTTGGCGGCAGCTGAGGGTCCTGCATCGGGACTGGCGGCGGACGTGGCGGCGCCTCGGGGCGGGGGCCGCGCGTCGACCACTGGTCTTCCTGCCCGAGCGGCGGCCGCTCGTTGCGCTGTTGCGGGGGCGACGGCGGTCGCGGACGCAGCGGCGGCGCTGAAGCAGGCGGCGCCGGTTCGGCCTGCCGCGCGCCCGGACGGGTGTTGGCGCGGAACGAATCGCCGGCACGGGGGCCGCGCGAAGCATCAGCGGAGCGGGGGCCGTCGGCGGAACGGGTGGCATCCCGGGCGCGCTGGGCAGCCTCGGACTCCACCTTGCGCACGGCCTCTTCCAGCGACAGCCGCTCGCGGGTGATCTCGGATTCGCTCAAAGGCGGCTCGACGCTGCGCAACTGGGCGATCAACGCGGCGCGCGCGCGCTCGTAGAGCGCACGGCGGCTCTCGCCGGGAGCACTGGGGTCCAGTCCGGCGATGGCGCGGGCAATCAGCGGGTAGTAATCAGCCATCTCTACTCAACAATGCAGGCTTTGCGGTAACATCTCGTTAAGCCTCGAACGGGTTCTGGACCAGAATAGTATCCTCGCGTTCCGGGCTGGTGGAAAGCAGGGCGATCGGACAGCCCACCAGTTCCTCGACCCGCCGAACATATTTTATCGCCTGCGCCGGCAAATCCGCCCAGGAACGGGCATTGGCGGTCGGCTCCTTCCAGCCCTCGATGGTCTCATAGACGGGGACCACCCGGGCCTGGGCGCCCTCGCCCGCCGGCAGATGGTCGATTTCCCTGCCGTCAAGCATATAGCCGGTGCAGACCTTGATGGTGTCGAAACCATCGAGAATATCGAGCTTGGTCAGCGCCAGGCCGTTGATGCCACAGGTCCGCACGGTCTGGCGCACCAGCACCGCATCGAACCAGCCCGTGCGCCGCTTGCGCCCGGTATTGACGCCGAATTCCTTGCCGCGGCGGCCGATCTCCTCGCCGATCTCATCGTGCAATTCGGTCGGAAATGGGCCCTGGCCGACCCGGGTCGTATAGGCCTTGCAGATTCCCAGCACATAGCCGACCGCGCCCGGACCCATGCCGGTGCCGGTCGCCGCCTGCGCCGCGACCGTGTTGGACGAGGTGACGTAGGGATAGGTGCCGTGATCGACGTCGAGCAGCGCGCCCTGCGCGCCTTCGAACAGGATCCGCTTGCCCTCGCGCCGCTTGAGATCGAGCAGCCGCCACACCGTCTCCGTGTAGGGCAGAAGCTGTGGCGCCAGCGCCGTCAGTTCCCGCAAAATGACGGCACCGTCGATTTCCTCCAGCCTGAGCCCGCGGCGCAGCGCGTTGTGATGCGCCAGCAGACGATCGATCTTGTGCGGCAGCGTGTCGAGATCGGCGAGGTCCATCAGCCGGATCGCGCGGCGGCCGACCTTGTCCTCGTAAGCCGGGCCGATGCCGCGCCGCGTGGTGCCGATCGCTGTCGCCGCATTGGACGATTCCCTCAGCGCATCGAGTTCGCGGTGCAAGGGAAGGATGAGCGTGACGTTTTCGGCGACGCGAAGATTTTTCGGGCTGACCGCGACGCCTTGCGCCTTCAGTTTCGTCACCTCGTCGAGGAACGCCTGTGGATCGAACACGACACCGTTACCGATCACAGCCAACTTCGAGGGCCGAAGCACGCCGGACGGCAATAGCGCCAGCTTGTAGGTCTCGCCGTTGATGACAAGGGTGTGACCCGCATTGTGCCCGCCCTGGAAACGCACGACGATATCGGCCTGCTCCGACAACCAGTCGACGATCTTGCCCTTCCCCTCGTCGCCCCACTGGGCGCCGACGACGACAACGTTGGCCATTTCGCGCGTATTCCCTCTGCAACTATCTCTATTCGAGCATGATCTGTTCGAAAAACCGGTCCCCACCCTCGGGTCCATATCCGAGGGCATGCGTTTTCCGGATCATGCGCCCAGCCTAAATCACGGCCGGGGCCGGTCGCATGCGAGGCATATCATCGGATAACGGATGCCGGCTATTGACGCAAGCAAGAAGGCGCGCCGGGGCAGCCCAAGAGGCCGTTCAACCCATTGATATCCCCGGAAAATTTTGACCAAACCGGGGCGGCGGGTTAACGGGCGCAGGCAAGCCCGTGACGTGGCGACGGCAGACAGCCGCACCCGCCCTTCCCATCCGCCTCCAGGAGAAGAATCCACTGGCCGTTTCCGAACGCAAGCCAGCGATCGCGGGCGATCAACAGCGGCCGGCGCCTTGCGCCTTGCCTCACCAGCGATCGCGCCAGTGCCAGAACCGGCCGCGATAGGCGTTCGCATCGAGGCGGGCTTTCTGCTCATCGCTCAGCGTTGCATAGAGCGCCTCCAGCGCGGGCCGCACGGTCCGGACCGCCTGAAGCATCGCGTCCATGCGCTTTTCCATGGCCTCGGTGCGGCCAATGATGGTCCCGGGAACATCGGCCTGGCATGCCTCACGCACGGCCTCGGCGGACTTGATCGACGCCGCCTTGAATTCCTCGAACTGGGGGCGCTGCGCGTCGGTCGGTTTGATCAATTCCGCGATCCGGTCGGCTCGCCACCCGGAGAACCCGGCTGCCGCCGGATTGCATATCCCGCCGGCGCTGCGGCCACCCATCATCCATGAGCCCATCATGCCGCGGCCCATCATTCCGGATCCCGGACCATAGGGCTGCGCGGTAGCCGCAGGCAGCAACGCGGCGATGCCCAAGGCGATCGACATGGCTGCCGACGCGATCACGACAATTCTGAATTTTGCGGCCACAGCATTCCCTCTTGAAAATCCGACTTGAAAATCCGACCCGCCCAAGCCTCCGACCGTTTTGCCGCCTTGTCAGCCCGGCCGCTTGGCGGAACAGGTGGAGACGCCGAACGCCGTGTAAGCGGGGCAGTAGGCAAAGGTCGCGGTCAGCAGTGGCACGACGCCGATCCAGCCAACCCAATTCCAGCCGGTCTGAGGGAAACCGAGGGGTATGGCGAATGCGATGAGCAGAAGCCCCACCACGAACCGCACAACCCGATCGGCCGATCCAACATTGCTCATGACGCGTAATCCTTTCGAGAAGTTGCGCACGCAACGATATCGGGCTGTGCGTGTCGGTCGTTGATGTGGGTCAAATCCGGACGTCGGAGGCGTGCAGATATCGGTAAAGCCGCAACACGGAGAACTCCGGATGCCCCGAAATTTCGACGCTATCGCCATCGGCTCCGGGCTTGGCGGCCTGACCGCGGCGGCATTGTTTGCCCGCGCCGGCCACAAGGTGCTGGTGCTCGAACGCAACCAGAGTTTCGGCGGCGCCGCCACGGTCTATTATCACGGCGCCCTTGCCATCGAAGCCTCGCTGCATGAGATCGACGGGCTTGACGGCAGCGATCCCAAGGGGCCGATCCTGCGCACGCTCGGCATCGATCGCGACATACCGTTCGTCGACGTCGGCGACCTGCATGAGGTGAGAAGCCCGCTGTTCGAAAGACCTTTCCTGATGCCGCACGGCTTCGATGCCGCGCTCGCCGCGAGCAAGGCGCAGTTTCCGGAGCAATCGAAGGGCATCGAGGAATATTTCGAGCGCATCGACGCGGTCCGGCAGGCGGTCGCCATGATGAGCGAGCACGAGGATGACCGCAGCTGGTGGCTCTGGAACGCGCCGACCCTGCCGTGGCGGCTGTGGCCGCTGATCCGCGACCGTCACGCGACGCTCGGCGCGGTGTTCGACCGGCTGTTCGGCGACAACGAAGCGGTCAAGCTCGCATTGGCGTCGAACCTCGGATACTACACCGACGATGCCGACACCATGCCGTTCATCCAGTTCGCGGTGCCGCAGGCGTCCTATCTCACCGGGGGTGGCCACTATATCCGCGGCGGCTCGCAGGTGCTCAGCGACAGACTGGTCGCCATCATTCGCGAAGCCGGCGGCAAGGTCGAGGCCGGCCGCGAGGTCGAGACCATCCTCTTGGATGGCAACCGCGCGCGCGGCGTCCGGCATCGCGCCAACAAGACCGGCGACGTCGAGGAGGAGCTCGCGCCGATCGTGTTCGGAAATGCCGCGCCGGCGGTTCTGGCGACCATGCTGCCGGACGACAAGCGCACAACGTTCATGTCGCGCTACCAGGGCCGACGTCTGTCGATCTCGCTGTGGACCATGTCGCTCGGGCTGAACCGGCACTCGCACGACTTCGGGGTCCGGCATTATTCGACCAGCATCCTGCCGTCATGGCTCACCTCCTTGTCGAGGTTTCGCGACGCCGCCGCCGTGCTGGGCGAGGATAAGGAAGACCGGATCACGCCCTATGGCTTCGTCGCCTACGATCAGATCAATTCCGGCCTCAATGCCGATGGTCCCTACCTTGCGGCACTGGCCGGTCTCGATCGGGTTCAGAACTGGACCGGGCTGACGCCAGAGGCCAAGCACGCGCGCAAGGAACGCTGGATGGATCGCATCGTTGCCGATCTCAACCGGCAATTCCCCGGCATTGCCGGAGCCATCATCCATCGCGAGATGTCGACGTCGGAGACGTTCCAGCAATACCTCAATACGCCCGGTGGTTCGCTCTACGGCTTCGCCCCTGAATCGCGCGGATTCATGCCGCTGGCCGCCACCGCGATCAACGGCTTGTACCTTGCCTCGGCCTTCACCGGCGGCGGCGGTTTTACCGGCGCGATCCTGGGCGGGGGCTGGGCCGCCCGCGCGGCCATGCGTGCGGACGTCTGAACGCAAAATTCGGGCGCGGCCGCCGTCTTGCTCGGCGCGACCTACTGGCGCTGGTTCGGCTACGTCTGAGCGATGGCGGCCGAGCTGCGCCCTAATTTGAGAAAAACGAGGCGGCCAGCATGGGCGCCCGGTGCATGGTCGCGATGCATCCTTTGGCATTGATGCGTCGTGAAAATCCGTGTCTGTGAGGCTGCCGGGCAAGAAGATGCCGACCCTGTATCTCCCACCGGGCCGGGCCGCGGCGTCGTGAACCGGGTCGAGAACCATCGCCGCATGTCTGCTCCCGATCAAACCTCAGATGCCGCCCCTCCGGGCGGCTGGCTCGCCAATCAGCCCTATTTGCTGCTCTCGATCACCGCGTTGTGCTGGGCCGGCAATGCCATCGTCGGCCGCCTCGCCGCCGGCCATATTCCGCCGGTGACGCTGTCGTTCCTGCGCTGGTCAATGGCGTTTCTCCTCATTCTTCCCATCGCCTGGAAACATCTTGCGCGCGACTGGCCGACGATCCGGGCGGCGCTCGGCACGATGATCGTACTCTCCCTTACCGGGATCTCGGCCTTCACCGCCATGCAATACTGGTCGCTCGAACATACCCAGGCGCTGAACACGCTGCTGTTGCAATCCGCTGCGCCCCTGTTCGTCGCGGTATGGTCGCTGTTCCTGCTCGGAGTTCGGCTGACGCTGGCGCAAGCCATCGGGGTCGCATTGTCGCTGACCGGCGTGCTGGTGATCCTGCTGCATGGCGACCTCACCGCGCTCAGGAGCATCGCGTTCAACGAGGGCGACATCATCTTCACGGTGGCGCTGGTGATCTTCGGACTTTACTCGGTGTTGTCGCTGAAGCGCCCGAAGATTCACGGCCTGTCGTTTGTCGGCTTCACCTTCGGCTGCGGCGCGGCGTGCCTTGTTCCGCTGTTGATCTTCGAACTGCTCTCGCGCCCGATGATGCAGCTGAATACGGCCAATCTGCTGTCGATGTTCTACGTCGCGGTATTTCCCTCCACGGTTGCCTATCTCTGCTTCAATCGCGGCGTACAGTTGATCGGCGCCAACCGTGCCGCGCCGATCTTCCACGTCGTGCCGGTGTTCGGATCCGTGATGGCGATCGTCTTTCTCGGAGAGCGCCCGCAGCTGTTCCACGTCGTCGGTTTCGCGCTGGTGCTGACCGGCGTTTTCGTGGCGTCACGGCAGGCATCCGCACCATCCGCCTGAACCGGATTCGCGGCAGGCCATCCGATCTTCAGCGGACGACATGCCAGCCGATCAATAGTCACGACATTGTAGCGTTGCAGGCGCGGCACTTGTCGTGCGGCGTGAATCCAGCCCATCCTTGCCCAAAGCCCATGACGATTCCCGCCCCCTCGCCATCCGCCCCCGATCCGGTCGGATGGCTGAACCATCAGCCCTATCTGCTGTTGAGCCTGGCCGCGCTGTTCTGGGCCGGCAACATCGTGCTCGGGCGCTATGTCGCCGGCCATGTGCCGCCGATGACACTGTCCTGTGTCAGGTGGATCGGCGCGTTTTTCATGCTGCTGCCGTTCGCGCGGCCGCATCTTGTGCGCGACTGGCCGGTGCTGCGCGCGCGGCTTCCGCTGATGATCGGGCTTTCGGCGACCGGCTTCGCCATCAACAACGCGCTGTCCTACTGGGCGCTGCAATACACCCAGGCGCTCAATGCGCTCTTGATCCAGTCATCGGGACCGCTTTTCGTGGCGTTGTGGGCCCTGCTCCTGTTCGGCGTGCGGCTGACCTGGGCCCAGCTTGCCGGCATCGCCATTTCGCTCCTGGGCGTCCTCACCATCATCCTGCGCGGCGATCTCGGAGCGCTCGCCGGCATCCGCTTCAACGTGGGCGACGTCATGTTCGCCGGTGCGCTGCTGGCGTTCGGACTGTACTCGGCGCTGATGACGCGCCGGCCGCTGACGCATCAGCTCTCCCTGATCTCCTTCACCATGGCGTGCGGCGCGCTGTTGCTGCTGCCGCTCTCGATCTGGGAGTACACGACCGGCGTCACGCTGAAGCCGGATACGATCACGGTCGCTACCCTTGTCTATGTCGTGATCTTTCCGTCAACGCTGGCCTATCTGTTTTTCAACCGCGGCATCGCCCTGATCGGGCCGAACCGCGCCGCGCCGTTCTTTCATCTGGTGCCGGTGTTCGGCTCGGCCATGGCGATCCTGCTGCTCGGCGAAAAGCCGCAGCTGTTTCATCTGGTCGGATACGTCCTGGTGCTCGCCGGCGTGGTGATCGCGTCGCGGCAGGCATCCGCAGCCGGATGAACTCCCTGGCTGCGGCGCTATATCGGCAGCGGAAAGCCTACGCCGCGCGGACCTTGGCCAGGAACTCGTCAACCGCCGAACGCAGCATTCCCGACTGATTGTCGAGTTCGCGGGCGTTGGAGAGTACAGCCGAGGCGGCCGTGCCCGTGGCCGCCGCCGCGGAGGTAACGCCGCCGATATGGGCGCTGATCTCGTTCGATCCGGCCGCAACCGACTGGATGTTGCGTGCGATCTCCCGGGTCGCGTCGCCCTGCTGCTCGATCGAGGCGGCAATGCTGCCGGTGATCTCGCTCATCTGCGCGATTGTTTCGGTAATGCCGCCGATCGAGTGAACCGCCTCGCTGGTGGACGCCTGCATGGCCGCAACCTGCGCCGAGATTTCCTCGGTCGCCTTGGCGGTCTGGTTGGCGAGCGCCTTCACCTCGGACGCGACGACAGCGAAACCGCGGCCGGATTCGCCGGCACGCGCGGCCTCGATGGTCGCGTTCAGCGCCAGCAGATTGGTCTGGGCGGCGATCGAGTGGATCAGCTTGACCACCTCGCCGATCTTCTCGGCGCCGGTCGACAAGGCCTGGACGGTGGTATTGGTGCGTTCGGCATCCCCTACCGCCTTACTCGCGATTTCGCTCGATCGGGTCACCTGGCGGGAAATCTCGGTAACCGAACCCGACAGCTCTTCCGCCGCCGCCGCGACCGTTCCAACATTGTTCGAGGCGCTGTCGGACGCAGCGCCGACTGTCGCCGCCCGTGCGCTGGCATCGCTCGCGGTTGCCGTCATCGACTGCGCCGTCGTCTGCATTCCCGCCGCCGCCGTCGCCACCGAGCTGACGATACCCTTGACGCTGCGCTCGAAGTCGCTGGCGATGTTTTCCATTGCCGCGCGGCGCTCGGCCGCGGCGCGTGCCTGGGTCTCGGCCTCGGCCTTTTCGAGCCCGCGAATCCGCAAGGCATTGTCCTTGAAGATCTGGACGGTCGCGGCCATGGCGCCGACCTCGTCGCCGCGCTCGATACCGGGGATGTCCTGCTCAAGCGCACCGTCGGCCAGCGCCCGCATGCGGGCGCCGAGCTGACCGAGCGGCCGGCTGATGCTGCGGCCGATCAGCCAGGCGATGCCGCCGGAGATCACGGCGATAAAAAGGGTAGCGAGACCCAGCACCCATGTGATCGGCTTCAGCTTGGCGTCGAGATCGTCGAGATAGGCCCCGGTGCCGAGATACATGTTCCAGCCGGGGACCGCTACGGCATAACCGATCTTCCGGACCGGCTTTTGCTCGCCGGGTTTCACGTATTCATACGTCAGCAGGATTTCGCCCTTGGCTTTGACGCCATCCAATAGCTCCTGGGAAAGCTTTCGGCCGTTGACCACCACATCCATCCGGTTGGTCCCGATCTGCTTGGGATCGGGCGACAGCACCGTGATGCCGTCATATGACGTTCCGAACAGGTAGCCGGCGCCGTTGTCATAGGTCATGGAATTGGCGCGCCGGCCGAATTCGGCGAGCGCGGCTTCCTTGGTGAGCTGCCCGGCTTCGACCTGCTTCTGCAACCCGATCGCCATGTTGCGGGCGAGTTCCACGATCGCGCGAGCCTGGTCGATCCGGGAGTTGAGCATCTCGCGCTGCATCAGGTAGCCTGCAAGAACGCCCGCGACGCAAAGGCCCATCAAAGTAACGCCCACCAAGATAACCAGTTTGGGGGTGATCTTCAGATTGTTAAGCTTCAAGGGGACTTCTCCGGGATACGGGCGCGGGGCGCGCGATTGACGGATATGAGCCCGGTCACAATATGGTGAAATCCCTTAGCGCCTGGTTACGAAAGCCCCCGTCCCGACAGAAAACTACAGTCAAATCAATTACCTATGGTTGCAGGCGACGCCGGACAATTCCAGCGGCGAGCAAACGCAGCGCGGCGCGGGCGTCCTAGAACGCCAGCGCCTTGGCCTGCTTTACCTGCGGCAGCGCCTGCACCCTGGCGAGCACGTCGGCCGGCACCGCGCCATCGACCTCGACCAGCGCGATGGCATCGCCGCCCTGCTTGGTGCGGCCGAGATGGAAGGTCGCGATGTTGAGCTTGGCATCGCCGAGCAGGCTCGCGAAGCGGCCGATAAATCCCGGCTTGTCCTCGTTGGTGACGTAGATCATCGACTTGCCGAATTCGGCGTCGACCCGGATACCCTTGATGTCAACCAATCGGGGCTTACCGTCGTGATAGACAGTGCCGGAGACAGAACGCTCCTGCCGCTCGGTGGTGACGGTGACCGTGATCAGGCTTTCGTAATCGCTCTGCGCCGCGCGCGCGATCTCGTCGACCACCATGCCGCGCTCCTTGGCGATAACCGGCGCCGACACCACGTTGATGTTGCCGAGCATCGGCCGCAGCAGCCCCGACAGCACCGCAGAAGTCAGCGCCTTGATTTTCATTTCGGCGACGTGGCCCTCATAGGTGATCTGCACCTTCGAAATGCCGGTCTCGGTGAGCTGGCCGGCGAACGAGCCGAGCTTTTCGGCAAGCTCGATGAACGGCTTCAGCCTCGGCGCCTCTTCCGCCGTGATCGAGGGGAAATTCACCGCGTTGGAAATCGCGCCGCTCAACAGATAGTCCGACATCTGCTCGGCGACCTGCAGCGCGACATTCTCCTGCGCCTCGGTGGTGGCGGCGCCAAGATGCGGCGTGCAGATCACGTTGGGATGGCCGAACAGCACGTTCGATGTAGCCGGCTCCTCGACGAACACGTCGAACGCAGCACCTGCGACATGCTTGGCGTTCAAGGCATCGACCAGCGCCTGCTCATCGACCAATCCGCCGCGCGCGCAGTTGATGATGCGCACGCTCTTTTTCATTTTCGCGATTGCGGCCGCGTCGATGATGTCTTTGGTCTTGTCCGTCAGCGGTGTGTGGAGCGTGATGAAATCAGCGCGCCTGAACAATTCCTCGAGCTCGACCTTTTCGACGCCGATGTCCTTGGCGCGTTCCGGCGACAGGAACGGATCGAACGCGATCACCTTCATGCGCAGTCCGAGCGCGCGGTCGGCGACGATCGAACCGATATTGCCGCAGCCGATCACGCCCAGCGTCTTGCCGGTGATCTCGACGCCCATGAAGCGGTTCTTCTCCCACTTGCCGGCCTGGGTGGAGGCATCGGCCTGCGGAATTTCGCGCGCCAGCGCCAACATCAACGTAATCGCATGCTCGGCCGTGGTGATCGAATTGCCGAACGGCGTGTTCATCACGATGATGCCCTTGGCGGTGGCGGCGGGAATCTCCACATTGTCGACGCCGATCCCGGCGCGGCCGATCACCTTCAGCCGCGCGGCCTTCTCGATGATCTTGGCGGTTGCCTTGGTGGCCGAGCGGATCGCAAGGCCGTCATAATTGCCGATGATCTCGGCGAGCTTGTCCTTGTCCTTGCCGAGATTGGGCTGGAAATCGACCTCGATGCCGCGATCCCTGAAGATCTGCACCGCGGCGGGCGACAAGGCGTCGGAAATGAGAACTTTGGGTTTTGTCATCGGGACCTTCCTTCGCCCTCCCCTGGAAGAGGAGGGTCGGCGCAAAGCGCCGGGGTGGGGTGAAACTGCTGATGTGAAATTCTGTGTGCGCCGGGCTGGGAGAGTGTCACCCCACCCCGCCGCACCTCTGATGCGTCGACCCAGAGAGCGAGCTTCGCTCGTCTCGACCCCTCCGGGGGAGGGTGAGGAAGCAGCTCACGCCGCCTTCGGAAGCGAGGCCTTGGTCTCGGCGAAGGCCCAGTCGATCCACTGCGTCAGCAAAGCGACGTCATTTGCTTCCACCGTGGCGCCGCACCAGATGCGCAGGCCCGCCGGCGCATCGCGATAATGCGCGAAATCGTACCCGGCGCCTTCCTTCTCCACCAGCGCGACAAGCTTCTTGGCGAAATCGACCTGGGCGTCCGGCGTCAGCGACGTGATCGCGGGGTCGACCACCTTCATGCACACCGACGTATTGGAGCGGATCGCAGGATCCCTGGCGAGGAAATCGATCCACGGCGTCTTCGCCTTCCAGTCGGCGAGCACCCTGGCGTTGGCGTCGGCGCGGGCGATCAGGGCCTTGAGCCCGCCAACCGATTTCGCCCAGTGCAGCGCGTCGAGATAGTCCTCGACGCACAACATCGACGGCGTGTTGATGGTTTCGCCCTCGAAGATGCCTTCGTTGAGCTTGCCGCCCTTGGTCATGCGGAAGATTTTTGGCAGCGGCCATGCCGGCTTGTAGGTCTCGAGCCGTTCAACCGCGCGTGGACTGAGCACCAGCATGCCGTGCGCGGCCTCGCCGCCCAGCGCCTTCTGCCAGGAGAAGGTCACCACGTCGAGCTTGGCCCAGTCGAGCGGCTGCGCGAACGCCGCCGATGTCGCATCGCAGATGGTGAGGCCTTCGCGCTTCGCGCTGATCCAGTCGGCATTGGGGACGCGGACGCCCGAAGTAGTACCGTTCCAGGTGAAGACGATGTCGGAAGCCGGATCAGCCTTGCCCAGGTCGGGAATCTCGCCATAGCCGGCATGCAGCCTGGTGACGTCCTTGAGCTTCAATTCCTTGACGATATCGCTGACCCAGCCTTCGCCGAAGGATTCCCAGGCGATCGTGGTCACGGGCCGCGCGCCGAGCAGCGACCACAGGGCCATCTCGACCGCGCCGGTATCGGAGGCCGGCACGATGCCGATCTTGTAGCCGGCGGGGACTTCAAGCACCTCGCGCGTCAGCTCGATCGCAAGCTTGAGCTTGGCCTTGCCGACTTTCGCACGATGCGAACGGCCGAGCGCGGCGTCCTTGAGATTTTGGGGGTTCCAGCCGGGGCGCTTGGCACAGGGGCCGGAGGAGAAATGCGGCACATTGGGCCGCGAAGCGGGCTTCGCTGCGGTCATATTCTATCCTTCCAGATAGCAAGCCTCCCGTTGGGGGGAGGTGTCCCGCCGCGGTGCATAAGGGAAAGGCCTGGAATCGTCAAGGAACTTCGCTGCGATCGATTTCCTCTGCCGGTTCGGCGTCGGCTTGCTGCGGCGGCTGCGAATTCAACAATTCCACCGCATCCGTGACGAGTTGGGCGGCCCGGCGCCGGCTTGCGACCCTCAGTACACTCTTGTTGCCCGCCTGCACGACATACTCGTCGCCGACCCTGACAATTGAATAATTCTTCATTTGCGGTCCCCAAGCTGCCCAGGCCCGACGCGGAGATGCCAAAGTGTCGCGGATCATTCCACCGAAAAAATGACCGATGCTGCGGTTAGTTTACCGCGCGTTAACCGGAAGGAGCGGCGAAACCGGTTTCGCAATGGTCGCAACGGGCCGCGTCAATCAACGCTGAACAACCGGTTGTATCAAAACCGCAATGTCATCCCGACGTGGCTCGGCTGAAATCCCAGCCGCTTGTAAAATCGCTGCGCATCGATGCGGGTATGATGCGTGAGCAGCTCGACCAGTTTGCAGCCCCTCGCCCGCGCTTCCGCGATGGCCCACTGCACCATTTGCTCCCCGATGCCGCGGCTGCGGCAATGCGCGGCGACACGAACGTCTTCGATCAGGCCGCGCGAGGCCCCCTGCGAGCTCAGTCCCGGCAGGATGCAGAGCTCGAGGCAGCCCACCACCGCACCGTCGCCATCCTCAGCGACCACAAGCTGGATATGCGGATCCTGGTCAACCGCCTCGAAGGCGCGGAAATAGCACGACGGCAGTGGCTCCTCGATCCGTTCGCGGCCGCTGCCGAGCGGATCGTCCGCCAGCATTCGCACGATAGCCTCGACGTCCTGGCGTCGGGCGCGGCGGATGGAGACGGAGAGAGTAGCGGTCATGATGTCTCCGATAAAAAAATCTAGCGCGCCGGCGGCAAGCCGAGAGATTTTTCCGTTTCGCCGATCCAGCGCCGCAATGAGGCATAGCCGTCGAGGTGGAAGCCGCCTTCATGCGCGAGCCTGGTATAGGCCAGCAGCGCGATGTCGGCGAGAGACAGCGTATCGCCGACCAGGAATCGCGTCATCGCGAGTTCGTGCTCCATCCGCGCCAGCGCCGCATAGCCGCGCTTGATCTTGTCGGGGTCGAGGTCGGACGCCGGACGGCCCAGATAGACCATCTGGAAGCGGCACCCCGCGATATAGGGTTCATGGCTGTACTGTTCCCAGAACAGCCATTCATCCATCCTGGCGGCGGCGAAGGCATCGGCCGGTACGAGATCGCTGTCGCGGGCGAGGTAGCGAATGATAGCGTTGGACTGGGCCAGCGTGCGGCCATCGTCGAATTCGACCACCGGCACCTGCCCTGCGCTGTTGAGCTTGAGGAATTGCGGGGTTCGGCTCTCGCGCTTGAGGATGTCGACCGGAATCCAGCTATAGGGCAGCGCCAGCCGGTCGCAGACCCATTTCACCTTGAGGCAATTGCCCGAATTGGTATCGCCGTGGATTTTCATGGCTTGCCGCCGCTCTCGATGAAGGCGGCAGAGCAACAGGCGAAAACGGAGATGTCAATCGCCCCTGCGAGCGACGGGACAACTGGTCAGAATTTATACCCAAGACCGGCGCGCACGGTATTGATGTTGGTGTCGATCTGCGTAGCGAAGCGGACATATTCCCACTCGGCACGCATGAACAGCCCGCCGGTCAGATTGATATCGATGCCGAGGCCGCCGGTGTAGCCGTAGATCAGGTGGTTTTGCCCCGTACTTGTTCCGGACAACGGAGGCAGACCGGAAAAAGGCCCGCCCGCGCTGGCGCTCGTGGAATCATCGATCCTCACTGAACTCAAAACGTTGGCGTAGCCAAGTGCGAATCCGCCGAAGGCATAAGGCAGGAAACAGTTATAGGCATAGGCGGCGCGGGCGCGAAACGTCGCGTAATCCGTAATATCGATCGCCGATGTTGACGTCACCTTTGGATCATGAAACAGGCCGTCGGACAGAGGCGAAGAGCTGGCGAATTGCCGAATGGCGCTAACGCTGCCTCCAAAACCCCCGTGCAGATAGGACATTTCGAGGCCGAGGACAGTATCATCCCATTGCCAGTTATATCCCGTGAAGGCTCCATATCCCGCAGCGCCTTTCCATGTTGTTCCGATGGGAGTTTGCCCCGCGATACCGGGGATCTCGTTAATGACGTTGCCGGAAATCGTTTTGGCAAACACACTGCCGTCCATCGTTGAACCTGTGAAGGTCTGGGCCGAGGAAGCCCAGCCGCCCTGGCCGCCGACATAGAAGCCGCGCCAGTTGACGGTTGGCGCGGGTCCCACCGAGCCACGAAGAAAATCGGGCATGTCGGCCGCCTGCGCACAGGACACCGTTGTGAACATCGCCGCAGCAAGCAGTAACCTACGCATCAAACACTCCCATCGGACACTTCCGAACCTGGCACTGATGATCGCTCGTTAACCTTAACCAATCGTTGTCGCGAGCCTTCGCTCGGTGCGATCTGTTTGAAATTCGTGCAAAAAAAGACGGCGCGGGAGGATCCCGCGCCGTCGGCAATTCTTAAGAGAAGTTTACGCGTCAGCCCTTGGTGACCAGCGGCGGCGTATAGACCGGCGTCGGATCGAGCGACCAGCGCACGCCGAGTTTCAGATCATGCGAGGTGATGTCCCTGAGCGCGAACGGCGCGTGCGTGGTGTTGGTCACCTGATCGAACGAGTAGCTTGGGCCGGTGATACCGCTGCCGAGGTCGACGTAGCTATAGGCCAGTTCGAGCGTGACGTTCCGGTTCACCTGGTAGGCCAGACCCGCATGGGCAGCCCAGGCGAAATTCCATTTGGCGCCCTGGCTGGCATAGACGAGGCTGTGCACCTGACCGCCATTGATGAAATCGCCGGTGTCGGTGAAGTTCGCGATCGACACACGGGCAGTACCGATGCCGGCGCCGACAAAGGGCGTCACGCACCACCAGGTGCCCAGATCGACATAGCCGTTAGCAAGAAAGAGGAACTCCGACTTGGTCCCGCCATAGACGTCCGTCCCCCTGAAACCGGCGAGCGGGCCGGTTCCGGTAACCACATCGAGGCCGGTCAGCGTCGCCCTGCCCCGGTATTGCGCGATGATATCTGCCCTGAGCCAATTGTTGAACTGATAGCCGACACCGAGGTCGTAGATTCCGCCGCTGCTGAAACTGCTGGTCTGAGCCACGACCAGGTTGTTGTAGGCGGCGGCATTGGTATCAAGAATGTTGTTCACGCTCTGATTGCTGAACCCGATATCGCCGCGCAGATACCAGCCACCGAAGTCGGCGACAGGAGCCGCATAGGGCATCGGCGGAGGCGCGATGGCCATGTCGGCGGCAAAAGCCATCGACGACAACAGTGATGCCGCTCCGGCGGCAATGAGAGACTTAACGCTACGCATTGGCTTCGTCCTTTTGGCCGGTGAGGCGGACAGGACCGGCCCCACGTCTAAAACCCACCGTGGAACCATGGCACCAAATGCTTAAGCGGCGCTTAACCCTAATTTTTAAGGTTGATAATCTGCGAATGAATTTTGCGGCCGCGAAACCCGCGAGCGCAAATATGGCGAGGTCGCCACAACCGCTAACAATCTATTGACGAAACCGGAGGGTCTCCGCGCCGCCGCTTCGCGTCAGCGCGCCGCTCTCGGCATCTTCGGCAGGAACACCGCGAGCAGCCCGATCGCCGGCAGGAACGCGCAGACCTGGTAGACGAAGGCGATGCCGGTGTGGTCGGCGACCTTGCCGAGCACCGCAGCACCAAGGCCGCCAATGCCGAACGCGACGCCGAAGAAGACGCCGGAGATCATCCCGAACCGGTGCGGCACCAGTTCCTGCGCAAACACGATGATCGACGAAGTCGTCGAAGAGATGATGAAGCCGATGAACACGGTCAGCACCGCGCTGGCGTGGAGGCCCGCATATGGCAGCGCCAGCGTGAACGGTAGCGCGCCCAGGATCGAGAACCAGATCACGATCTTGCGGCCGAAGCGGTCGCCCAGCGGACCGCCGAGGAATGCGCCGACCGCGTTGGCGGCGAGGAAGATGAAGAGATAGACCTGCGCAGCCTGCGTCGAGACCGAGAATTTTTCGATCAGGTAGAAGATGTAATAGCTCGACAGGCTCGACACGTAGAGCTGCTTCGAGAACAACAGCGCGATCAGCACGGCAAGCGCGATCACGACCCGGCGGGAATTCGGCGCGTCCGGATGGGCCGGGATCGGCGCCGCCCTTTTTGACGTGATCTGCGGTTTGTACCAGCGTCCGATTCGCCACAGGATGACGATCGCCAGAGCTGCGATCGAGGAGAACCACGCGAGGCTGGGCTGGCCGAACGGCACCACGATCAACGCCGCCAGCAGCGGCCCCATCGACGTTCCGAGACTGCCGCCAACCTGAAACACCGATTGCGCGAAACCGAAGCGCCCGCCGGAGGCGAGCCGGGCGATGCGCGCCAACTCCGGATGGAAGACTGCCGAACCGAGGCCGACCAATGACGCCGCAACCAGGATGATGGCGTATTGCTGCGCGACGCTGAGCAACAGCAACCCGAAGAACGTAAATCCCATGCCGATGGCGAGCGAGAACGGCTGCGCCCTCTTGTCGGTGAAATGCCCGATCAGCGGTTGCAGCAGCGAAGCGGTAAACTGGAACGCCAGCGTGATCATTCCGATCTGCGCGAAATCGAGCGCGTAGCTTGCCTTGAGGATCGGATAGACCGAAGGAATCAGCGACTGCATGGTGTCGTTGAGGAAATGCGAGAGACTGATGCCGCCGAGCACCAGGTAGGCCGGCCCCGCGGCCGCCTTTGCAACGGAGGGCGCCCTCACATCAGGCACGATCGGCGGCACAAGAACCGCTTCTTCAGGGACGACGACGGACTTGTTCAAGGGATGACTTCCGAAAAACCCAGCGGGGGCAATCCGCGTTTCTACGACGGCCGCACCGCACCGACCAGCGCCATTCGATAATGGCTGCGATGCGCTCGGTTGCGACGTCGCGGGGCGGCCTGCCGTCACCGTCGTGCGCGGGTGAATGAAGCCGGCCTTACGCCGCCGCGGCCTGGCCGAGCGCGGAGACGATGCGGTCGACCACTTCCTCGACCAGCAGACGATCGTCGCCCTCGCCCATCACGCGGATCACGGGCTCGGTGCCGGACGAGCGCACCAGCAACCGTCCATGGCCGTCGAGCCGCTTCTCGCCGGCGACGATGGCCGATTTGACCTCGGCGTCGTCGAGCGGCTTGCCGCCGCGGTAACGCACATTTTTCAGAATCTGCGGCAGCGGATCGAAGCGGCGGCAGACCTCGGACACCGGGCGGCGAAGTTTTTGCACCACCGCGAGCACCTGAAGCGCCGCGACGAAGCCGTCGCCGGTGGTGGCATAGTCGGACAGAATAATATGGCCGGAAGGCTCGCCACCGAGATTGTAACCGCCGCTCAGCATTCGCTCCAGCACGTAACGGTCGCCGACCGGCGTGCGTATGAGCTCGATGCCGTGGCCTTCGAGGAAGCGCTCCAGTCCCAGGTTCGACATCACCGTGGCGACGATGCCCGGCCTGGCAAGCCGGCCATCTTCCTTCCAGCTTTGCGCGATGACCGCGAGCAGCTGGTCGCCGTCGACCAGATGTCCGCGCTCGTCGACCAGGATGACCCGATCGGCGTCGCCGTCGAGCGCGATGCCGATGTCGGCGCGCATTTCGCGCACCTTGCGGCTCAACGCCTCCGGCGAGGTCGATCCGCATTCCTTGTTGATGTTGAAGCCATCGGGATCGACGCCGATGGAAATGACGTCGGCGCCGAGCTCCCACAGCGCTTCGGGCACCACCTTGTAGGCCGCGCCGTTGGCGCAATCGACCACCACGCGCAGGCCGTCGAGGCTGAGGTCGCGCGGCAGCGTGCGCTTGGCGAATTCGATGTAGCGATCGTGGACGCCGTCGATGCGGCGGGCGCGCCCAAGGCTTGCGCTTTGCGCCAGACGCTTGTCGAGGGATTCATCCAGCAACAGCTCGATCTGTTTTTCGACGTCGTCGGACAGCTTGAACCCCTCCGGGCCGAACAATTTGATGCCGTTGTCTTCGAACAGATTATGGGAAGCGGAAATCATCACGCCGAGATCGGCGCGCATCGATTTGGTCAGCATCGCCACCGCCGGCGTCGGCATCGGGCCGAGCAGCAGCACATCCATGCCGACCGAGGTGAAGCCGGCCACCATCGCGTATTCGATCATGTAGCCGGAAAGACGCGTATCCTTGCCGATGACGACGCGATGGCGATACTCGCCGCGCTGAAACGCCAACCCGGCCGCCTGCCCGACCTTGAGCGCCAGCTCAGGCGTGATCAGACCGTTGGCGAGGCCTCGAATCCCGTCGGTACCGAAATATTTGCGGCTCATATACCCCCCAGCGCCGTTCAGGCTTCCCGAATCCACCCGGCGAGAAGCTCCGAACGCCTGCGCATCCTAGCGCGCAGGCGGTTATAATGCCTTCGGCGTCAAAATGACTTCAAAAAATATGATAAATCATTTCGGGCGCCGTTCCAGCGGTCGTCTCTTAAGCCATTGATAATACGAGAATTACCCTGTTCCCCTTCCCCCGAAAGGGCCGGCTAATCCTTGCGCTTGACGTGATGGTCCGCTTTCGAGGGCGGCGGCTGGGTGACATTGACGGGGTCTGATCCCGGGAAGGTCTCTTCCAGCCCTTCCTCCAGGGCCTCGTCGAGCTGGCGCTTTTCCTGGCTTTTGACGTCGGTGGGCGCATTCCGCGGTCCGGTCATGAGAGCATCCCTTGAGTTTGCCGTGAAGCGATTTGGCGAGGGGCCCAAGCGTGCTAGATGAGCAGACAAAGCGGCAAATACAAGAAGGCAAAATACAAGAAGGCTTGGAACGTCCATGAAACACATCACCTGCATCGAGGACCTTCGCCAGCGCCATATGCGAAAGGTGCCCAAGGCATTTTTCGACTACGCCGATCGCGGCTCTTATGCCGAGGAAACGCTGCGCGCCAACCGCGACGATCTTGCGCAGATCAAGTTCCGTCAGCGCATCCTGGTCGATGTGTCCAGGCGCGATCTTTCGACCAGCATTCTCGGCGAACACTCGGCACTCCCCCTGATCCTGGCGCCGGTCGGCCTGACCGGCATGCAATATGGCGATGGTGAAATACATGCCTGCCGCGCGGCGCAGGCCGCGGGAATTCCCTACACGTTGAGCACGATGTCGATCTGTTCGATCGAGGATGTCGCCGCCAATGTCGACAAGCCGTTCTGGTTCCAGTTGTACGTCATGAAGGACCGCGGCTTCATCAAGGCGCTGATCGAGCGCGCCATCGCGGCCAAATGCAGCGCGCTGGTGCTGACGGTCGATCTGCAGGTGATCGGGCAACGCCATGCCGACATCAAGAACGGCATGACGGTGCCGCCGGAATGGACGCTGTCAAAGCTTTTCGATTTCGCCACCAAGCCGGCATGGGTCGCCGGCGTGCTGCGCGGCAAGCGCCGCACCTTCGGCAATCTGGTGGGTCACCTCAAGGGCACCGACGATATCACCGCGCTCGGAACGTGGATCGGGACGCAGTTCGACACCACGCTGAACTGGAAGGATGTCGAATGGATCCGCAGCATCTGGCCCGGCAAACTGGTGCTGAAGGGGATTCTCGATGTCGAGGACGCCAATGAGGCCACCAAGACCGGCGCGCAGGCACTGGTGGTTTCCAACCATGGCGGCCGCCAGCTCGATGGCGCGCCGTCCTCGATCGAGGCCTTGCCGGAGATTGTCGATGCGATCGGCGACAAGATGGAAATCATGTTCGACGGCGGCATCCGCTCCGGCCAGGATGTGATGCGCGCGCTCGCGCTCGGCGCCAAATCCTGCATGATCGGCCGGGCCTACATTCATGGCCTCGGCGCCTTCGGCGGCCCCGGCGTCACCAAGGCGATCGACATCATCCGCAACGAACTCTCAACGACCATGGGCCTGTGCGGCGTCAACACCATCGCCGAGATCGACGACCACGTGCTGGCGGTTTGATTGACGTCATAGCGAGGAGCGATCAACGACGAAGCAATGCGCATTTTCGTCTTGACGCTGGATTGCGTCGCGGAGACCTGTCATCGGACGCGCAATTGCGCGTCGACCCGTTCGGCTGCGCAATGGCGTCGAGTTCGCGTTAACGCCCCGGAATGACGCTGCTCGGCCTCACATCGGCGGGGTAATGCCGTCGCGGCCGATATTGACGCGGTTGGCTTCCAGCACGCCGTCGTCTTTCTTCACCGCGCCGAAGATGATGATCTTGGCACCCGGTTTCACCTCGGACTTGTCGCCGGTGACGAAGGTGACGACCGGTGTGCCCGGCGGTACCACGACTTTCTTTTCACCGTCCTTGTATTTCACCAGGATATTCTGGCCATCGGTGCCTTTGACCGTCTCGGCGACGGTGGCATTGGTCATGGTCGAGTTGGGCCTGAGATCCCAGGGCCGGAAACCCTCGGCCGCGCCGCGCTGGCTCTCGGGGAAAATGTGAACGGCGAGCGCCTTCTGGGTGCCGTCAGGTTCCGGCATCGCCGATACCCCGATATAGGACCCCGCCTTGATTTCGGACAACTCGGTCTTGGCGACGCCGAACACCGCCACATTGTCGGTCATGCGCACCTTCACGTCGGTGCCTTCACGCGACTTGATCATCAGCATGGCACCATCGACGCTTTCGATGGTGCCGCGAATGCGGACCGGCGGCGGCTGCTGAGCCCATGCGGCCGAGGCAATCACGGATAGAACCGTCAGCGAGGCCACGAGCGCGCGCGGCATCCACGAAGAGATTTTCGGCATGGTTTTTCCCTCAAAGGCTTGGGTTGCGCAATGAATCCAAAGGGAATACCCCGCGAAGGCGGGGTTATTCCGGAACGACAAAGACGCCCCTTCGCAAGTCGGGCGGGAGAAATTTACATCGGCGGCGTCAGCCCGTCGCGCCCGACGCTGATGCGATTGCTTTCGAACGATCCGTCCGGCAGTTGCTTGACGAAGGCGATGATCCTGGCGCCCGGCTTCAGTTCGGATTTGTCGGCGGGAACATAGGTCACGACGGGCGTGTCGGGCGCGACCACGATTTTCTTTTCGCCGTCCTTGTATTTGATCGTCAGGGTCTGGCCGTCAGTACCCGCGACCGTCTCGGCGACCGTCGCATTGGTCATGGTCGAGTTGGGTCGCAGATCGTATGGCCGCGATCCCTCGCCGGTGCCGCGCATGTCTTCCGGAAAGACGTGCACTTCGAGCGCATTCTGGCGGCCGTCCGGTCCCGGCACCGTGGTGGCTCCGACGAAGGAGCCGAGCTTGATGTCGGACAGCGAAATCCTGATGATTCCCACCAACCGCGCATCGCCGGTCATGTGCAGTTTGACGTCCTCGCCGCTGCGCGATTTGACGGACAGCACATCGCCGTCGACGGCCGTGATGGTGCCGCGGACCCGCGACGGCGAAGGCGGTTGTTGCGCGATCGCAAGGAGGGTGGAAGCAGCCACCATCGCAACGGCGACGATGGGACGGGCAAGCGTGGGACGATAAATCGGCATGTCGGGATCTCCAGCGACCATAGCTTAGCCATGGACACCGACGCTTGCATGAAATTCCGGAACTCACATCCCGCAATCAAGCGTTTGTGAGATCGGCTTCCACCAGCGCGCGAAGTTCCGGTGTCACCTCAGGGCGGCGCCCGAACCACAGTTCGAATCCGCGCACCGCCTGGTGCAGCAGCATGCCGAGGCCATCGGCGGTCTTCAGACCGCGCGCCCGCGCAGCCGCCAGCAGTGGCGTTTCCAGGGGAACGTAGACCAGGTCGGCGACGATCGCATGCGACGGAAGCAGGTCGGCATCGATTTGCAGCGCGGGCTGGCCGTGCATGCCGAGCGAGGTCGTGTTCACGAGCAGTCCGGCGCGCGGCAGCACCTCGCCGATTGCCTCCCACGCGACGGGATGCACGGTTTCACCGAATTGACCGGCAAGCGCACGCGCCCGCTCGATGGTCCGGTTCGCCAGATGCACGCGCTTGATCCCGCGCTCGACAAGTCCGAACACCACCGCCCGCGACGACCCGCCGGCGCCCAGCACCAGCGCGTCGTCGATTCCGTCCCACCCCTTCGCGCAGGCGTCGAGATTATTGATAAAGCCTTCGATGTCGGTGTTGGTCGAGCGCAGCTCGCCGTCCTCGTACCACAGCGTGTTGGCCGCGCCGACTGCGCGGGCCCGCGCATCGGGCATCGACAGCGCCAGCGCGCGCTCCTTGTGCGGAATGGTGACGTTGGCGCCGACAAAGCCATGCGCCGACAGGTGCAGCACGAATTCGGCGAAGCCTTCGGGCGGCACCGCCTCGATATTGTAGCCGCCCTCGATGCCAAGCGTCCGCAGCCAATAATGATGGATCAGCGGCGAGCGCGAATGCGCCGCCGGCCATCCGATCAGGCATGCCGCGCGAGGTTTGGTCATGGCCGCCATCGCCAATCCAGTTGCAGCGCCCGGTCAATCGACGCCGTCATTGTTCAAATCGGGCAAGCCGGGTTCCGAGTCAATGCCGCGGCGTCCATCAAGCCTCGCCCGGGGCACAAAGCGTTTTCAAGCGAGAGCACGCCTTCGAACGCGATCCCCGGCTGGACACCCGTTCGCGCCGGCGAAAACCCGTCGAAACAAAAGACTGGAGCGTCCGCTTTCATTTCGTTCAAAACCGAGGCTCCAGCGCTGGCGTTCAGCAAGGCCGGCCGCCTTCAGGAGTATGGCTATCCCTTAGATTAGATATCTGAAATATCATTTATTGACATTTTGACATCATTAATTATCATGTAAAGATGACGTCTGATATCGGCTGGGGTCCCCACGGCAAGGCACGTCGATGATCACCGCAGCTCAACTGCGAGCCGCCAGGGCGCTCCTTGGCATTGATCAACGCCTGCTCGCAGAGCTGTCGGGACTTTCCGTGCCAACCATTCAGCGGATGGAGGCCTCTCAAACCATGGTCCGGGGCAACGTCAATTCGCTGGTCAAGTTAATCGCCGCGTTCGAAGCGGCGGGGATAGAGATGATCGACGAAGGGGCTGTCAGCAATTCGCTGGGGCGCGGGGTCCGGCTGAAAGCAAGTTCGGTTTCGGCCAAGCCTGCTTCCGGCGCTCGCCCGCAAAACAAGGCGTCGGGCAGAACAAGGGCGCGCTCATAATGTCAGGCGTCGTCTTGCAAATGGCGTCTGTTGCCGGATTGCTCGGACTGGCGGTGCTGGCGATCCTTCTGAGCCGCTCGAAGGTCGCTACCGCCGTCATCTATGGCGCGACGTTGGCCGTGTCCGTGATTGCATTGACCGGATCGTTGCGGTGGCTGCTCGGCGATACCGCAAACGCCGCCGATCTGACGCTGCCGGTCGGATTGCCGTGGCTTGGCGCCCATTTCCGCCTCGACGCGCTGGCCTCGTTCTTCCTGGTCGTCGTCAATCTCGGAGGGGCCGCGGCAAGCCTCTACGGTCTCGGCTACGGCCACCACGAGGAGGCGCCGCACCGCGTGCTTGCCTTTTTCCCGGCCTTTCTCGCCGGCATGAATCTCGTGGTGCTGGCGGATGACGCGTTTTCCTATCTGCTGTGCTGGGAATTCATGTCGCTGGTTTCCTGGGCGCTGGTCATGGCGCACCACCGTGACGCGGGCAACGCCAGGGCCGGCTACGTCTATCTGGTGATGGCAAGCTTCGGCACGCTCACGCTTCTGCTGGCCTTCGGCCTGCTGGCGGGACCGGCGGGAGACTATGGATTTGCGGCGATCCGCGCAGCGCCGCACACGCCCCATGCGGCGGCGCTGGTGTTGATCCTGATGTTGCTCGGCGCCGGCTCAAAGGCCGGCCTGGTGCCGCTGCATGTGTGGCTGCCGCTCGCCCATCCCGCGGCTCCCAGCCACGTCTCGGCGCTGATGAGCGGCGTCATGACCAAGGTCGCGATCTATGGTTTCATTCGCGTCGTATTCGACCTCTTGGGACCGCCGACATGGCCGGCGAGCGTGGTCGTCCTTTTCCTTGGCGGCATCACCGCCGTGATGGGCATCCTGTACGCCATGATGGAAAAGGATCTCAAGCGCCTGCTCGCCTACTCGACCATCGAAAATATCGGCATCATCTTCGCAAGCCTCGGTCTCGCGCTGGCGTTTCAGGCCAACGGCCTCAAGCTGGCGGCGGCGCTCGCCTTCACGGCCGCGCTGTTCCACGTGCTCAACCACTCCTTTTTCAAGAGCCTGCTGTTCTTCGGCGCCGGCGCCGTGCTGACCGCGACCGGCGAGCGGGATATGGACAAGCTGGGCGGTCTCATTCACCGCATGCCGTTCACCAGCTTCGCCGTCCTCGTCGGTTGCGTCGCGATATCGGCGCTTCCGCCATTCAACGGTTTCGTTTCGGAATGGCTGATGTTCCAGGCCGTGCTGCAGAGTCCGGATTTGCCGCAATGGGCGCTGAAGATCATGGTGCCGGCGGTGGGCGCAATGCTGGCGCTGGCCGCGGCATTGGCCGCGGCCTGCTTTGTCAAGTTTTTCGGCGTCACCTTTCTCGGACGGCCGCGCGACGTCGCGGCTGGAACCGCCGATGAAGTCGACCGCTACTCGCTCGCCGCCATGTTCATCCTCGCCGCGCTTTGCCTGCTGGCCGGAATTCTGCCGGGACTGGTGATCGACGCGCTTTCCCCGGTTACGACCGAGATCCTCGGCAGCCGCATGCCGGTACAGGCCAAGGAGGCATGGCTTTCGATCGCGCCGATCGCGGAGAGCCGCAGTTCATACAACGGACTGCTGGTGATGGTGTTCATCGCGATATCCGCCTCGCTGGCCGTCTTCTTCATTCATCGCTTCGCCTCCCATGCGCTGCGGCGAGGACCGGCCTGGGGCTGCGGTTTTTCCGATTCCGTGCCCGCGGCCCAGTATTCCGCCGGCAGCTTCGCCCAGCCGATCCGCCGCGTTTTCGGCGCGCTGGTGTTTCACGCCCGCGATCATGTCGAGATGCCGGCCCCCGGAGATATCAGGCCGGCACGGCTCAGGATCGAACTGCACGATCTGATCTGGGAAGGAATGTATGCGCCGATTGTGAGCGCGGTCAGCCGTTCCTCCGAGCGGCTCAACCGGTTGCAGTTCCTGACCATCCGCCGGTATCTCAGTCTCGTCTTCGCCACTCTCGTCACGCTGCTGCTGGTGCTTGCGATATGGTCGTGATCTCGGACATCCTTGTGCAGGGGGCGCAGATGCTGCTGGTGCTCCTGCTCGCCCCGCTGCTGACCGGCTTCGTACGCAAGGTCAAGGCCCGGCTGGTGCGTCGCCAGGGCGCCTCGATCTTTCAACCCTATCGCGATCTGTTGCGGCTGCTGCGCAAGGAAGTGGTGCTCGCCGAAAACGCCTCGTGGCTGTTCCGCGTGACGCCCTATGTGACGTTTGCCGCGATCTGGGTGGCCGCAGCGCTGGTACCGACGTTCGCCACCGGCCTGTTGTTCAACTGGACGGCAGACCTGATCGCCATCGTCGCGCTGCTCGGAAGCGCACGTTTCTTTCTGGCGCTCGCCGGGATGGACGTCGGCACCAGTTTTGGCGGCATCGGCTCCAGCCGCGAAGTCATGATCGCCGCGCTTGCGGAGCCGGCGATGCTGCTGATCGTGTTTTGCATGGCGCTGATTGCCGGCTCTACCCAGCTTTCCACGGTCGCAAGTTTCATGGCCTCGTCCGATGTCGGATTGCGGGTATCGCTGGGAATGGCGGTCATGGCGCTGATCATGGTGGCGCTCGCCGAGAACGCGCGGATCCCGGTCGACAATCCGGCCACGCATCTGGAACTGACCATGGTGCATGAGGCCATGATTCTCGAATATTCGGGACGCCATCTCGCGATGATCGAATTCGGCGCCTTTCTCAAGCTCCTGCTCTACATCTCCCTGATCGCCTGCGTGTTCCTGCCCTGGAAGATAGCCGTCTTCGGAACCGGCGCGCTGGCCTACGCCGTCGGCACCGCAGCCTACATCGCCAAACTTGCGGTGGCCGGCTTCTTCCTCGCGCTGTTCGAGACCGCCACCGCGAAAATGCGGGTCTTCCGCGTTCCGCAATTTCTCGGCGCAGCCCTGATGCTGGGGCTGCTCGGTACGCTGCTCCTGTTCGTGTCGAGGAGTTTCTGATGCAGATGCACAGCCTCTCCTTCGACATCTCACACACGCTCGCCGGCGGCCTGGTCCTGATCAGCTTCATGATGCTGTATCAGGACCGGCTTTATTCGCTTCTCAACGTCTTTGCGCTCCACGCCCTGGTGCTCACGCTTTCCGTCGCCTGGCAGGCCTATGTCCAGAACGCGCCGCATCTCTACATCACGGCGGCCATCGCCCTCGTCTTCAAGGCGATCATCATTCCGGTTGCGCTGCATCGCATCGTCAAGCAGCTCGGAATTCATCGCGACATCGAGTCGGCCGTCGGTATCGGCCCGACCATGCTGGCCGGGATGGCGCTGGTCGCCCTCTCCATGGTCCTGATGCTGCGGGTCACCGCCGAGGCCGATCCGCTGGCGCGCGAGGATCTCGCCTTCGCGCTGTCGGTCGTGCTGCTCGGACTTCTGGTCATGGTGACGCGCCGCAACGCCGTCAGCCAGGTGGTGGGATTCATGTCGCTCGAGAACGGGCTGGTGCTGGCGGCTACCGGCGCCAAGGGCATGCCGCTCGTCGTCGAGATCAGCGTGGCGTTCTCGATCCTGATCGCCTTCATCGTCATCGGCATATTCCTGTTCCGGATTCGTGAGCGCTTCAATTCCGTGGATGTCTCCGCACTCGACGACTTCCGGGGGGAGCGGCCATGAACGCGTACTCCTTCGATGCCGTGGCGGCGGTCCTGCTGATTCCGATCGGCTCGGCGGCATTGCTGGCCGCGCTGCCGGGCTACCGCCTGACCGCGCGTCTGAACGTGATCGCCAGCCTCGCGACATTCCTCGCCGCACTCTCGCTATTCGTGGTCGAGCGTCCGCAGCCGGGTCCATATGTGCTGATCGACGACCTCAACATCGTCTTCATCGTGCTCAATACGTTCGTCGGCTTCACCACCAGCATCTTCAGCGCAAGCTACATCGCCCATGAGCTCGAAACCGGCAGGCTGACGCCGGTCTACCTGCGTTTTTACCACGCCATGTATCAGACCATGATGTTCGGCATGAATCTCGCTTTCGTGTCGAACAATATCGGCCTGATGTGGGTGGCGGTGGAAATCGCGACGCTGACGACGGTGCTGATGGTCGGCATCTATCGCACGCATGCGGCTCTGGAAGCGGCCTGGAAATATTTCATCCTCGGCAGCGTGGGAATTGCGTTCGCCCTGTTCGGCACCATCCTGGTCTACATGGCGGCGCGTCCGATCGTCGGCGAGGGCCAGGACGGGATGGTCTGGACCATACTGATCGAGCATGCCGCGAACTTCGACCCCGCGCTCCTCAACGTCGCTTTCATTTTCCTGTTTCTCGGCTACGGCACCAAGGTCGGCCTCGCGCCGCTGCACGCCTGGCTGCCCGACGCGCACGCCGAAGGTCCGACGCCGATATCGGCGGTGTTGTCGGGGCTGCTGCTCAACGTCGCGCTCTATGCGCTGTTGCGCTTCAAGATATTGCTGGCCGCCAATCCGTCGGCGATCGCGCCCGGCCCGCTGATGGCGACGATCGGCCTGATCTCGGTGATCTTCGCGGCGTTCATGCTCTACCGCCGGCGCGACATCAAACGCCTGTTCGCCTATTCCTCGATCGAACACATGGGCATCATCGTCTTTGCGTTCGGGATGGGCGGTCCGCTCGCCAATTTTGCCGGGCTGTTGCACATGGTCATGCACAGCCTGACCAAGTCGGCGATCTTCTACGCCGTCGGCCATATCTCGCAGATCAAGGGCACGCAGCGGATCTCGCGGATCCGCGGCCTGACCGTGACGCATCCGGCGCTGGGCTGGGGCCTGATCGTGGGGGTCGTCGCGATCGCCGGCTTGCCGCCGCTCGGCATTTTCATGAGCGAATTTCTGGTCGTCAGCTCGACCTTTGCCAGGGCGCCCCTGCTCGCGATCGCGCTGGTGTTCGGGCTGCTGCTGGCTTTTGGCGCCTTGACCCTGCGCCTGACCAGCGTCGCATTCGGCGAACCTCGCGGCAGCACGGCGTCAGCCGAGGCTTCCTACGTGCCGATGTTTGCGCATCTGTCACTGGTTCTGATCGCGGGAATTTATCTTCCTGCGCCGCTCGTGGCCTGGTTCCAGCACGTGGCTCGCCTTCTTGGATAGGATCAACAGCATATGCCGTCAACGCTGATCGATCGCATATTGAAGGGCCGCGAGATCCTGCAACGCAGGCCGTGGCCGCGCGCCGTGGTCGGTGCTCACCTCTGGAAATTCGTGGCCGCCGAGTTGGCGCAAGGACGCCTCAGTTTGCTCGGCCTGTGGGGCGAACCCTCAACGGTGCACCTGGCAATCATGGATGAGGATACGGCGGAAATCGCCGTCGTCAGCATGGATTGCCCGGATCGCACTTATGCGTCGATCGGCGCACTTCATCCGCCCGCACTTCGACTGGAGCGCGCGGCGAGCGATCTGTTCGGGTTGTCGGCGCAAGGCCTGCCCGATACCCGCCCCTGGCTCGATCACGGCAATTGGGGCGTGCGATTTCCGCTGGGGGACCACAGCGGCGCGGCGCCGATGCCGGCGCCCTATCGCTTCCTGCCGGTGGACGGCGACGGCGTGCACCAGATCGCGGTCGGTCCCGTGCACGCGGGAATTATAGAACCCGGACATTTCCGGTTTACCGCGAGCGGCGAGACCGTGGTCCGGCTGGAGCAGCGGCTCGGATATACCCACAAGGGCATCGAGGGGCTCATGTCCGGAGCCGGTCTCGAACGCGCCGCAAAGCTCGCCGGACGGGTATCGGGCGACAGCACGGTTGCCTATTCTTACGCATTTTCGAGGGCCGCCGAAGCGGCGCTGGAACTGGCCGTGCCCGATCGCGCGGTCTGGCTCCGTGCGCTGCTCGCCGAGCTCGAGCGGCTTGCCAATCATCTCGGCGATATCGGCGCCATCTGCAACGACGCATCCTTTACGCTGATGCACGCGCATTGCAGCGTGCTGCGCGAAAGCGTGCTGCGCGCCGCCGGCACTGCATTCGGTCATCGCTTGATGCGCGATGTCATCGTGCCCGGCGGGGTGAGCCGCGACCTCGATGATGAGGGGAAGGCCATCATCCAGGCCACGCTGGACAACATCCGCCTGCGCTTTCCGGCCCTCGTCGAACTCTACGACAACACCGCCTCGCTGCAGGACCGCACCGTCGATACCGGCGTGCTCAAACCCGCATTGGCCCGGCAATATGCCGCCGGCGGCTATGTCGGCCGCGCCTCCGGCCGCCCTTTCGACGCACGGCGGAGCCTCGCCTATCCGCCGTATGACAGCCTGCGCTTCGAGGTGCCGGTGCTGAAAGAGGGCGATGTCAACGCGCGCGTCTGGATCAGGGTGCGCGAGGTCGAGCAGTCGCTATCGCTGATCGACCAGATACTGGACCGGCTTCCCGACGGACCGTCGAGAACCCCCGCGACAGATCAGAGTGAAATGCGGGAAGGCATGGCGATCGTCGAGGGATTCCGCGGCGACGTCCTGGTCTGGCTCCGCCTTCGGGATGGCCGGATCGAGCGATGCCATCTGCGCGATCCCTCCTGGTTTCAATGGCCGCTGCTCGAGGCGGCGATCGAGAACAACATCGTTGCCGACTTTCCGCTCTGCAACAAGTCGTTCAACTGTTCCTATTCGGGCCAGGATCTCTGAGCATGATCCGAAGAAGCCGTCATCGCGAGCGAACCGAAGCAATCCATGGCCGTCGGACAAATACGGTACTCATGGATCTGCTTCGCTTCGCTCGCAATGACGAGCTGAGGACGGCACACCATGCGCAAGCTGCTTTTTCAAAGCCTGTTCCGACCGCCGTTCACCGAACGGGCGCCATCGCCTGACGATGCCGCGTTGAACGAACTCGCCGCTACGGTCGGACGCGCCGCGCGGCGGCGTCTGGGCCGCAGTCTCTCGATACGCGAGATCGACGCGGGATCCTGCAATGGCTGCGAGCTGGAAATTCACGCGCTCAACAACGCCTACTACGATGTCGAACGCTTCGGCCTGCGCTTCGTCGCCTCGCCGCGCCATGCCGATGTCTTGATGGTAACCGGTCCGGTGACCAGGAATATGCGCGAGGCGCTGGAACGCACCTATCACGCGACCCCCGATCCCAAATGGGTGGTCGCGATCGGAGATTGCGCGCGGGATGGCGGATGCTTCGCCGGCAGTTACGCGGTGGTTGGCGGCGTCAGCGAGGTCGTTCCGGTCGACCTGCACATTCCCGGCTGCCCCCCTGCGCCAATAGCGATGCTGAAGGGCCTGCTTGCGCTGCTCGAACGGGTGGACAGTGGCAGCGTCGCGCCCTGAGATGCTTGTCGTGAAAATTCTCGCGATGCCGCGAAGATCTATCGAGTCCGCTCCATGGCTCGCGCGGAAGTCTGCCTGGGTTGCCGGACATTCCTGGTCTTCGGGTTTGCAACATGCTCGCGGAGCCGGACACCCCTTCCCCCTGATGAACTGGGAGCCCCCGGATTGATCAATTCGATCCCTGCGTTCTCGAGGGCGGAGACCAGCTTCATGAGGGAATCGACGTTGGCCCGGATGACGCCGTCGCTGGCTTCCATGCGCTGAATGGTCGGAACGGAAAGGTCCGCCAGATCCGCCGTTTGCCGCTGATCGATATTCAAGAGAGCGCGGGCGGCCCTGAGTTGATTGGCGGTAATCATGGAAAAAGCGCCTCCGGTTCCGAACCGAGTGTAATCCCTATAAATTACTGCTTCAAGCATCAATTCCGAGGCAAAATATATCAACAAAGGCCGCGCCGCTGCGGCGCGACCCGTTGCGAACCGGATATCATGTTGGCGGAGCCCTCGGCCGCTTCGCCTGCAATCATGGACCGTTCAGCGCGCCGCGCGCCGGCGGGATGATTGGCATACCGCATATTACATGATAAAGGATGCATCATACATATTATTTAATGCGCGGTGCGGGTTGTGCGGCTGTTGGGGCGCTATCAGGGCAGGAACGGCGAGATCGAGATCGTCGAATGTTCGTGGGACGGGACCCGCGTCTATTTCGAAGAGGGCGTGCGGCAGAGCCAGGCGACGCCCGATGGCGAGAGCGTCTTCACCTATGTCAAGCTCATGGACGAGCTGCTGTCCCGGTCGGCCAGCATCCTTGTCCTCGGCTGCGGCGGCGGCAACCTCGCCACCCGGCTGGCCCGCCTCGGAAAGCAGCTGACCATCGTCGACAACAATCCGATCAGCTTCGTGATCGCCCACAAGTTCTTCGGGCTGCCCGACGATCTCGCCTGCATGGTCTCCGATTTCCGGAAGTTCATCTATCAGGACGACGCGCTTTATGACGGCATCGCCATCGATGTCGGCGGCCCGGGTTTCCGGTTCGGCGATGAGTTCGATGCCGAGACCTGCGACGCCATCCGCGCGCGCCTGAAACCGGGCGGCCGCATCGTGATGAACGCGCTGGTGATGAACGATATCGATCCGACGCCCGACCGGATCGCCGCAAGGCTCGCCGGCGATACCTTGCAGGTATGGATCGTCGATGAGCAGGGCATCGAGGACCGCAACGCGATCATCGCCTGCCTGCCGGAAAAGCAGTTGAGCGGGCGGCCGGCGCTGCAGGACGTGATGCGCAACACCGACGAGCGCTGGTCGATCCGGCGCGGCAGGCTGCGCGGTCGCGATCTCGCCGGCGGACCGCGGAGCTGGTGAATCGCGCAAACCGGAGAGCCCGCGACGTCCCTCGGCCACCGACGCGGCGACCTCAATCCAAATTCGCGCGCTGATTTTCGCACGCCCCCGGCGACAAGCGCTACGCGCTTGCGCGGAGAGCGTGGTTGCCGTCGATCACGCCGCGACGCGATGCGCGGCGATGATCTGGTCGGCGGCACGGCCGGTAACCTCCGCCATGCGGTCGAACTGCCGGGTAAAGCTGCCGGCACCGGCGGTCGCCGATCGCAACTCCACGATCAGCTCGCCGATTTCGGCTTCCGGCATCATGGCGCGGACGCGATCCCATCCCGGCCAGCCCTCGCGGGTGTCGAAGCCGAGAATCTGTCCGCGCCGTCCCGACAGGATGGCGTTGATCTTTGCCGTGGCCTCGGTGGGACAGACGATCTCCACCACATGGATCGGCTCCAGCAGCACCGGCTGGCACTGCGGCAGCGCCTCGCTGACGCCGATCCGCGCCGCGGTGCGGAAGGCGAGGTCCGAGGAATCCACGCTGTGATAGGAACCGTCGGTCAGCGTCACCTGCACGTCGATGACGGGAAAGCCGAGCGGTCCGCGCAACAGCCCATCGACGACGCCCTCTTCCACCGCGCCGATATAATTTCGAGGCACCGCGCCGCCGACGACCTTTTCGCGAAATTCGAAGCCGCCGCCGCGCGGCATCGGCTGGATCTCCAGCACCACGTCGCCGAACTGGCCGTGGCCGCCGGACTGCTTCTTGTGCCGGCCGCGCTGGGTGATCGGTTTGCGAATGGTCTCCTGGTAGCCGATCGCCGGCGGATGCGACTTGACGTCGACGCCGAAGCGGTCGCGCAGCCGTTCCAGCGCGACACGCAGATGCATCTCGCCCTGCCCCCACAGCACGGTGTCGTGGGTGCGCGGGTTCTGGACCATGGTGAGCGACGGGTCCTCCTCGTTCAGCCGCAGCAAGGCCTGGCCGAGTTTGACATCATCCTTGCGGTCGGCGGCCGACAGCGCCATCGCCAGTACCGGCGGCCAGGGCTCAATGGTCACCAGCGCCTTGGGCGCGGTCTTTCCGCTCGACAGCGTGTCGCCGGTCTTGACGGTATCGAGCTTGCCAAGCGCAACGGTGTCGCCGGCCTCGGCGGACGGGCGCTTGGTATCATGCGCGCCGTTCATCGCCGATATGCCGGACACCCGGCCGGTTTCGCCCGATGAGGATTGCAGCGTGGCGCCGTCATCGAGATGTCCGGCCAGCAGCCGGGTCAGCGACAGCTTGCCGCCGTGCTGCAAATGCACGGTCTTGAACACATAGGCCAGCGCATCCTTGGGCGAGGACGCACCGAGACGTTTGGCGGTCTCGGACACGCCAGGCGATTCATGCCGCAGCGCCTTCATCAGGCGCAGCACGCCGTTCTCGCGGGCCGCCGAGCCGAGCAGCACCGGACAGATCAGCCCTTCGCGCAATTCGCGGGCGAGATCGTCGAATATGGCGTCGCGCGGCGGCGGGATGTCCTCGAGCAATTGCTCCATCAGCGCGTCGTCGTGATCGGCGAGCTTCTCCAGCATCGAGAAGCGGGCTTCCTTCTCGCGGTCGAGATCGCCGCCTTCCAGCGTCACGACTTCGGATGCCTTGTGCTCGCGGTAGACAAAGGCGCGTTCCAGCGCCAGATCGACGAAGCCGGCGATCAAATCGCCGTTCCAGATCGGAATCTGCCGCAGCACCAGCGGAATCCGCGACGCCGGCTGCAATGTCGCGAGCGTCTCGCGGATGCGCTTGTTGGCGCGGTCGATCTTGTTGAGGAACAGAAAGCGCGGGATGCCGAGGTCCTCGAGCTCGCGCATGATGATCTGAAGCTGCGGCAGCTTGCGTTCGTCGGCCTCGCAGACCACGACCGCGGCATCGACGGCCGGGAGCGCGGCGCGCATGTCATGCGCGAACTCGATGGAGCCAGGGCAGTCGACAAATGTGTAGCTGTCGCCCATGAAGCTTGTGGTGGCGGCGGTGAGGCCGACG
This sequence comes from uncultured Alphaproteobacteria bacterium, assembly GCA_963742085.1. Classification (GTDB taxonomy): domain Bacteria; phylum Pseudomonadota; class Alphaproteobacteria; order Rhizobiales; family Xanthobacteraceae; genus Bradyrhizobium. The sequence continues at coordinate 286,440 of CAVUKM010000021.1, forward strand.
CCCATCTTGTGGCGGCGCGCTTCGGGGCTGGCGTCGCCGACGGAAGTTCCCGCATCGACGCTGCCGGCACGCGGGGTCGCGCCGGTGCGTGCCAATATCGCTTCTAAGAGTGTGGTTTTACCGCTTTGGAAAGGGCCCACCAGTGCGATGCACCGTGGACCTCGGGGACTTCTGTCGTCGTGTCCCATCGCCGCCTCCTCATTTGGAGCTCGGCCCTTGATTGGGTCGGCAAATGGATGCTCTCCCTACATCGAGGATTTGGCAAGCCGGAAAAACGTCGCTGCGGTGCATCGGCGGGGATAGGGTCCCGCAGCCGTCATTGCGATGCGCGCAAGCGAAGAAGCAATCCAACCCGTTCTTCTGACGCTGGATTGCTTCGCGGAGCCTGTCATCGGGCGCGCATTCGCGCGACCCGTTGGCTCGCAATGACGGCGGAAGTAACCTGCCTTACCGGCCCGGCCGCAGTTCCAGGCTTTCGAGCCCGGCCGCGACGCTCAGGCCGACCTGGCCCTGTACGCTCAGCGGCTGCAGCGCGATCGAATTGTTCGAGCCGCCGACCAGCACGTTGCCGCCGACACCGACGCCGATCGCCGCGCTGCCATCCACGCCGGCGTAATTACCGGAGAGATCGCCGGGCCCGAGCCGAACCGTCGGCGCGAAAACGCCCCAGGCCAGCGCCGATTCCTCGGTGATGCCGATATCGAGGCCGACCTTGCGGATGGTGGCGACATAGCGGTCCTCCGGGATGCCATCGATGCGCAGCACGCAGCCGAGATTTGTCACCGAGCCGACGATGAAGCCGATGCTCGCGCCGCCGCGGCATTCGAGAACGCCGACCTGTACGCGCTGCATCGGCTGCTGCGCATTTGTGGCAGCGAAAGTTGCAACCAGCATCGTGACGGCGATACCGGCAAGGGTGACTGAACGGCGCATGAAAAAATCTCCGGCTTGAAAAAAGATGTGATGCGAGCAGGGATCCAGGAAAGCGCCCTACCCCGGGCGCTTCTCCTCTCTATGACATAACTCCCCCGGCGGTTCCAGATTGGGCTACCGCCCCGTCCCGGATGTGCGGTTGCACATCCCGGATATGCGGTTGCATATCCGGATATGAATTGCATATGGTCGCGGCAGGAAGCCACCGTCGAGAGATCGGAAGTTCGACAGCAATGCGCTCCGACTATCGCAAATTGCCGCAAAAGCGCTGGATGCGTTTGCAGGCTTCTTCGAGATCGGAGGTCTTGGTCGCGTAGGAGATCCGGAACGCCGGGCCAAGTCCGAACGCGGAGCCCTGCACCACGGCGACGCCTTCCGTCTCCAGAAGCTCCGTGACAAAATCCTCGTCGTTGGCGATCACCTTGCCGGACGGCGAGGTCTTGCCGATGGTGCCCGCGCAGGACGGATAGACGTAGAAGGCGCCCTCGGGCCGCGGACAATCGATGCCCTTGGCCTGGTTGAGCATCGACACCGCGAGATCGCGGCGCTCCTTGAACACCTTGTTGTTCGCCGGGATGAAATCCTGCGGCCCGTTGAGCGCTTCGACGGAAGCCCATTGCGCGATCGAGCAAGGGTTGGAGGTCGACTGCGACTGGATCGTCGCCATCGCCTTGATCAGTGCCGCGGGGCCGCCGGCATAGCCGATGCGCCAGCCGGTCATGCAATAGGCCTTCGATACGCCGTTCACGGTCAGCGTACGATCGTACAGTTTCGGCTCCACCTGCGCCGGCGTCGCGAACACGAAGTCGTCATAGACCAGATGCTCGTACATGTCGTCGGTCATGACCCAGACATGCGGGTGCTTGACCAGAACGTCGGTGATCGCCTTCAACTCGGCGCGCGTGTAGGCGGCGCCGGTCGGGTTCGACGGCGAGTTGAGAATGATCCATTTGGTCTTCGGCGTGATCGCCTTTTCAAGCGCATCGGGCTGCAGCTTGAAACCCTGCGCCGCCGTGCAGACGACCGGCACCGATTCACCGCCGGCCAGCGCCACCATTTCCGGATAGGAAACCCAGTAGGGCGCCGGGATAATCACCTCGTCGCCCGGATTCATCGTGGCCATCAGCGCGTTGTAGAGCACCTGCTTGCCGCCGGTGCCGACGATGATCTGGTTCGGCTTGTAGGTGAGCCCGTTCTCGCGGGCAAACTTGGCAATGATCGCCTGCTTCAGTTCGGGAATGCCGTCCACCGCGGTATACTTGGTCTTGCCGGCCTCGATGGCATGAATGGCCGCCAGCTTGATGTTGGCGGGCGTGTCGAAATCGGGCTCGCCCGCGCCAAGGCCGATGACGTTGCGGCCGGCCGCTTTGAGCTCGCGTGCTTTATCCGTTACCGCGATCGTCGCGGACGGCTTCACACGGTCAAGCGCAGCGGACAGGAACGGCATCATCATCTCCAGTTTTCGATAAAAAGGCGCATCAGGCGCCCGGTGTTTCTAGGACTGTTGCGGTGCAGCGGCAAGCGAAAAACCGCAGATTTTCAGCAGTTTTACCGCCCCCGCCGGATCGCGGATTAACGTTCTGCAAAGATCAAATTGCTATGGGTTGCAACTCGCAAGGAAAGCACGCGGGAACGCTGATTCATGAAATCCGGCCTCAGTTATCTGGCGCGGGCCGACGTCGCAGTCTGGACCACGATTGGTGTCATCGCGATAGCGGTCGCGGGCTTCGCGTCGATAGGCCCCTTCGAATTAAACGCGCGATCCTTTCTGGTTCCGACGATCGCAACTTTCCTGCTCGCCGCCGGCGGCTGGTTCTATCGGTCCGTCCGCAATGAAGAGCGGCTCGGGGCGATCCTCTCCAGCACGGCACATATCATCGCCTTTGCTGCGGTAGCCGCACCGCTGTCCTACATCGCAGCGAGCTCCGGCTTTCCCTTGCAGGATGCCGCGCTGGAGGCATGGGACCGCCAGCTGGGAATCGACTGGACCGAGGTGCTCTCCTTTGTCTCATCGCGTCCAGGACTGCGGAACGTATTGCTGGTCGCCTATTCGAGCTTCGCGCTGCAAACGGTGACCACCGTGCTGGTGCTGGGAATAGCCGGACAACTCGCCCGGCTGAGCACGTTCATTAATACGTTCATCGCAACCACCCTCATCATCATTGCGGCCTCCGCGGTCTATCCGGCAGCGGGGCCCTGGCTGTTCCTCGCCATTCAGCCGGAGAGCGCGAATGGCTTTCTGCCCGCGTCATCGACTAGCTGGCCGGTCTTCCTGGGGCTTCGCGAGGGCACGCTGCATACGGTCTACGGATTGAACTCCGAAGGAATCATCACGTTTCCCAGTCTGCATGCCGCGCTCGGTGTTCTATATCCCGCCGCCCTCTGGCGTGTAGGCGGCGTGCGATGGATAGCGCTGGCGCTTAACAGCTTGCTGCTGATTGCCACGCCGGCCTATGGAAGCCACTACGTTGTCGACGTCATCGCCGGGATCGCCGTTGCGGCGGCGTGCTGGATTGCCGTCGCACGCATTGTCGACGCTGCCTCCCGGCCGCAGCCGGTGCAGATCTCGACGATTTACGATCCCCCCTCGATCGTTCCGGAACCGCTGCCGGCGCCGGCCATGGTGGCCCTCTCACGGGAATTTGAATCTTCCTGAAAACAAACGCTCCGCCATGTCCGCCGGTTCACGCGCGGATCTTCTGTCCGGTTGCAGTGCGGTAGAGCTTTTCGACCTTTTCCACGTTCGGCCCTTGCGAGCCATCCGCATCGGCATCATTGTTTAGCCGTGTTGCGGGGGGAAGACGATCTCCCTTCGGCGACATCGCGCATCTCACGGGTCGAACGTCATACGAAATGTACAAGCTCTATTCGATGCAGCGTTCCGGCAACAGCTACAAGGTTCGCCTTGCGCTGGCGCTGCTCAACGCGCCCTACCACGCGATCGAGATCGACATTTTGCGCGGCGAGAGTCGCACGCCGGATTTTCTCGCCAAGAATCCGAGCGGACAGGTGCCGCTGCTTGAAGTCGCCGACGGACGCTACCTCGCCGAATCCAATGCCATTCTCTGGTATGTCGCCGGCGGCACTTCGCTCGCTCCGGAATCGCGGGTCGAACGCGCCGAAGCGCTGCAGTGGATGTTCTTCGAACAGCACGCGCTGGAACCGAATATCGGCGCCGCCTATTTCTGGCTCGCGCTGGTCAAGGGCGGTCGCGACCTGCAAACTCACGCGCTCGAGGACTGGATGGAGCGCGGCTATGCCGCGCTGCAGGTGATGGAAAACCACCTCAAGACACATGAGTACTTTGCGGCCCGCCAGTTCACGGTCGCGGATATCGCGCTCTACGGCTACACCCATGTCGCCGACCAATGCGACTACGACCTCTCGACTTTCCCGGATGTCCGCGCCTGGCTGCGGCGGGTCGAGCAAACCCCCGGCTTCGTGTCCATGGACTGGCGGCCGGACGCGGACGCCGACGAGCCGGCCGGGCTTGTTGCCCAGGCGTAAAGCGTTATCGAGCGAAGCGGGTTTCCGGTTCGCATCAAGAAAACGCGTCAAAGCAAAAGAAATAGCGCCCCGGTTCTGGTTCACTCAGAACCAAGGCTCGCAAAATAGCGGGCATAACCGGTAGAATTACGGGCATAACGGGCCTTTTCGCCGTCATTTCGCCGTTTTCCAGCATTGGCCCGCCCCAATCTTGCCGACGATCGCTGCCATCATTTTTCTTTCGCGCGCGGGTGATTCGCCCGTGCCTCGAAGGATTTGGATCATGACGCGGTCTCCAGGCGCTGCAGGCTTTGACGCCCGCTCCGCGCCGGCTACCTCACCCCGACTGACCGACGCCGTCGCGGCCTCGCTTGCGATCGGATCGCTGTCGCTTTGCCTGATCGTCACCCTGACGGTGCTTGCGATCAAGGTCAGCATGACGATGCCGGTTCTCGCATAACCGAAAAATCATTTTCCCGAACATTATCGTCCCAAGGCCACTCGCAAATCTTGCGGCAACACGCGATGAAGAGCATCGCGATCGGATAAGGATGAAGACACCTGTCGCTCTTGTCACCGCGGCGCTGACGGCGGCGATCCTGCTGACGGTCACATTCCTGATCGCCACGGGAACGCGTGGCGAAGGCGCATTTGGTCCCACCACGTCATCACCCGCGAAGGCGGGTGAACCGGTATTCCACGGGCGTCAGCAATAGAGCCGCAAGGCCGCAGCGTACCGGATACCGGCTTTCGCGGGTATGACGATTGAGTAGTTCGGCACGCGGGCCGTCATCACGACCATTTGTGAAAAATGAAAAACGCGCCGAGCGCGATCAACGCAAATCCCAGTCCGTGATTCCATCCCAGCGGCTCCTTGAGATATAACACGGAGAAGCCGGCAAACACGATCAGCGTAATCACTTCCTGCATGGTCTTGAGCTGTGCCGCGGTATACACCGCGCTGCCCCAGCGATTGGCGGGCACCGCCAGCCAATACTCGAAGAACGCGATGCCCCAGCTCACCAGAATCACCGACGGCAGCCAGCTGCTCTTGAATTTCAGGTGACCGTACCAGGCGAACGTCATGAAAACGTTGGAGGCAAACAACATCAGGACCGGCAGGACCGACGGCGGAACGGTTGGCATGGATGTCCTTTCGAGAGTTCGGCGCTAACACGTGAAGGTGGGACGGGGTTCCATGCCAGCATAGTTCACAGGTTTCCAGTGTCCTTTCGAATCATCAGATTGATCGTTCCCGCCGCTGCCACTAAGAAAGGCACGCGGCTCACTGTGTAGCGCCCCATCAATCCTTCTTTCACAAATAGACAATGTCCGACGACCTCACCATCCGCTTCGTGACCCGGCAGGACTACGACCGATGGCTTCCCTTGTGGGACGGATACAATGCGTTCTACGGGCGCTCGGGCGCTACCGCACTTTCTCCCGAGATTATCCGGACCACGTGGGCGCGTTTTTTCGACGCGTATGAACCCGTCCATTGCCTTGTCGCGGAGAGCGGCGGACAATTGCTCGGCATGACGCACTATTTGTTCCATCGCAGCACGACAGCGATCGAACCGGTCTGCTATTTGCAGGATCTGTTCACCGGCGAGGCCGCGCGTGGAAAAGGCGTCGGCAGAGCGCTTATCAACGGGGTCTATGAACAGGCCAAACGTGCCGGCTCGCCCCGCGTCTACTGGCAGACGCACGAGACCAACCGCACGGCACAGCAACTCTACAACAAGGTCGCGGAGCATTCCGGATTTGTGGTTTATCGCAAGCTGTTCTGACGCGGGTTGGCTTTTCCTGCACGCCCGCTCCCCGGTCCGGGGTTTCAGATCCGTCCGCGGCGTCCGGCCTTCCGGCCTGTGGATAAATGTGGCTGTCACGGCTGCGTTACAAAGCAAGGCTAGGTTGCCACTGCGTCTGATCAGGCCCCCCGTCGACGATCACGCGCCCCAAGCGGTCCCCGTCAGTCGCCGCGTCTGACCGGGGCCGCACTTTTTTGTGCATCACGCCGCGCTGAAGATAACCGCCGCGCGTGACGGGTTCCGCGTCCTCGATTGGCCCGCGCGAGATGGCCTGCGCCTTGCGCCCCGATCGCGCCCAAGCCAAAATATCCAGGCCAGGATATCGCGGTCTCCGAAACCGCTTCCCGCAGGATCGATCCATGCAAATTCGCAACCTCGGCGGCTCGGGCTTACGCGTTTCCGCCGTCGGCCTCGGCTGCAACAATTTCGGCCAGCGCACCGACCTGGAAACCTCGCGCAAGGTGATCCACAAGGCGATCGACCTCGGCATCACGCTGTTCGATACCGCCGATGTCTATGCGGGCATGGGCGGTTCCGAGACCGTGCTCGGAGAAGTGCTCGGCGACCGGCGCAAGGACATCGTGCTGGCGACGAAATTTTCCAAGCCGATGGCGACCGACGGCACCAAACAGGGCGCGTCGCGGCGCTACATCATGTCCGCCGTCGAAGCCAGCCTGAGGCGGCTGAAAACCGACTACATCGATCTCTACCAGCAGCACGACTACGATTCGCTGACGCCGATCGAGGAAACCTTGCGGGCACTGGACGACCTGATCCGGCAGGGCAAGGTGCGATATATCGGCCATTCGAACTTTCCGGCCTGGCGCATCGCGGAAGCCGAGTACGTCGCGCGCGCGATGAACGTCCATCATTTCGTCTCGTGCCAGGACGAATACAGCCTCCTGGTGCGCGATATCGAGAGGGATCTGCTGCCGGCGGCCCGGCAATACGATCTCGGCCTGCTGCCGTTCTTTCCGCTCGCCAGCGGACTGCTCACCGGCAAATACAGGCGCGGCACGGCGGCGCCGGCGGACACGCGCTTTGCCAAGGCCCCGGGCTTGCGCGACCGTTATGTCACGCCCCGCAACGAGGACATGGTCGAGAAGCTGCAGGCGTTCGCGCAGGCGCGCGGTCACAGCATGCTGGAACTGGCATTCTCGTGGCTGGCGTCACGGCCGCAAGTCGCAAGCGTCATCGCCGGCGCCACCCGCGTCGAGCAGATCGAGCAGAACGTCAAGGCGATCGGCTGGAGCCTGAGCGCAGAAGAGATGGCGGAGATCGACGGCATAACGAAGATCTAGAGATGATCTGACACGCACGTCGTCTGAGGAGCTGCCAATTCTACGTGCGCGCCGAAAGAGAATCAAATAGCCTGCACGCATCTTGGTTGCTGGACGTTTTTGACAAGGTCCCTCCATTCCACTGCCGGCTAGCGGGCAGCGTTATATTTTGACGATGACGATATATTCTATTTTCAAACGGCTGCCCCCAACGCGCGTGCTGATCGGTGCGGGATTCGCCCTCGCATCTTATTTTGTAACCAGTGTTTGGAAAGAGAACATAGATAGCAAAATCAGTTCGTATTCCGACATTATCAACCGGGCATCGTCAATGGAGGCTCGCTTGGCCTCATTGCCGATGTCTCAGGCGTCGCTTCGCTATATGGCCGAAGGCGTCGAACTGCAAAAATTTCAGATAGAGATACTCCACCAACAAGCGCGCAACGACTATCGGCTGCTCCGCACATCCAATCCTCATGAGGATCGAGCCATCAACTCACAAGAAATATTTGTCGATGAGTTCTTCATGCACCTGCCTTCGGAAGTGCGCTCAAGGCACACCTATCCGGGCGTGACTGCACTTGATCCGAAGCAACTACATAACGCGGCAAGGGAGGTCATGGCTTGCATCACGTGGGACGTGTATCCAGATCCTGTTATCGGGAGCGACCATAGCGCCAAGTTCGCCATCCTCTATCAGCAGGAGGTTGATAAGCAGCCTAAGCTTGAAGAATACCCGGCTACGCTTCAAGAAGCTGCAATGAAGCTCCTCCAAAAACTGACAATCGGTCATGCCGCAGCCGAGAGTATCTTGAGGGACAAGCCACCTCCCAACAATCCGTTTGATGACAGTTACGCCAATTATTTTGCTCGCAAAAAGTGGGCGATGGACTGCCTCGCCACCGCCAGAGACTGGACGTTTGACTATCTGTTCGAGATATCCCGCCAGCTTCGCGAAAACGTAGCGGAAAAATTTGTTAAGCCTCTATCCGACACCAAGCGTTGGATTGAGAGGGCCGAAATATTCCTATACGTGATGGGCGCAATCATTGCGCTCTACGAGCAGATGCCGCCGGAGCGCAGCCCTGGCGACCCGATTGGGTCATCTCGTTATCCAGATCTGAATGATCCCCAATTCAGAACACCTCGGCCGATCAGGAGACAACCTTAGCTTTGAAACGGCTTTGGCGTCCAACGTTGCGCGATCCGGATTTGAAGGAAGTCAGCCCACCAATCCCTGCATCGGCTTGACCTGCGCGCTGTCGGGAAACACGGTTTGCGCCAGCACGCGCTCGGCAAGGCCGAGATGATCGCGCAGCACGCCCTTGATGGCCGCGCGCAGGTCGGTGGTCGGCGCGAGGTCGCGCCCCTCATAGAGATTGGCGGGCTTCAGTCCCGGCCAGTCGGAAATCACCCTGCCGCCCTTCACCGCGCCGCCCGCGAGCAGCGCGATGGTGCCGGTGCCGTGATCGGTGCCCTCGGTGCCGTTGATCCGCGCGGTGCGACCGAACTCGGTCGCGACCACCACCACGGTGTCGCGCCAGCGCTCGCCGAGCCCGCCTTCAAATTCCGCGAGCGCGCCGTCGAGACCTGACAGCAACTGCGCCAGCCGCCCCACCGGGCCGCCTTCATTGGCGTGGGTATCCCAGCCATCGAACGCGAGCGCGGCGATCCGGGGGCCGTCATCGGCCGCCATCAGCTTGGCGGCGCCGCGCGCCACTTGCCGCATCGCGGCCGGGCCATTGATGCCCGGCTTCGGCTTCATGTCGTCGCCTTGGGCGGCCTTGTCGAGCTGCAGGCCCTGCGACAGCGCCCGCGCCAGCGCGGGATCGCGGTGGCTGTAAAGGTCGATGAGGCGCGCCGCGGTGTCGTCATCGGCTTGCGGCAGCGCCACGGGCGCCCAGCCGACGGTCGGCGCGGCGCCGCGCAGCACCAAAGGCGTGGTCGGGCCGACGCCAAGGCCGCTCATCGCGCGCGCGCCCTTCGGCAGGATTTCCAGCGCGCGGTTGAGCCAGCCCGATTGCACCCGGCCGGGGCCCGCGAAACCGCTTTCGAGCACATCCTGGCCGTCGAAATGCGATCGGTCGCGATACGGCGTCGACACCGCGTGGATCACGGCGGCGTGCTTTTCTTTGTACATCCGCGCAAATTCCGGCATCGAAGGATGCAGCGCGAAAAACGAATCCAGCATGACGGCGGCGTGCGGGCCGTCCGATGTCAGCGCGATCGAACCATGCAGGCCGGCGTAATCGGGGTCGCCGACCGGCGCGACGGTGGCAAGGCCATCCAGCGCGCCACGCAGGATGACGACGATCAGGCGCGGGTCGCGCCCGTCGGCGGCGCGCGCGAATTTCGGCAAATAGGCCCAGGCGGCGAACGACACCCCGCCGAGCAGCAACGCGCGCCGCGTCGCTACAATTGGCGTTCGAGTTTCGAAGCACTCCATCCTTATCTCCTCTGGAATTCCGGCGACATCAACAACAGCGCCAGCGCCTGCTGCCGCGATTCCGCGCGCTCGACGGTGCGCCGCGTCTCCGGCGACGCAGCGCTTGCGGCAACAAGTTCCAGCAGGTTGCGGGGATCGACGCTGTCGGCGAGGCGCGAGGCGACCTGCGCCGAAATGTCGAGGCGCAGCTTCATCCCCTCGGGCGCGGCCCACGCCGCATTGGTATCGGGAAATCCGTTTGGCCCGGCCGGAGACCACAAGGGCTGGCCCAGGAGATTGAGGCCGCCGAGATAGCGGCCGGGATCATCCGGTATTTGCGCGAGCAGGCGCCCGGCCGCCACCAGGAATTCGTAGGGGCTGCGTATCTTGGTCTGCGGCGCCTGCCAGGCCTCGTCGGAATCCACAAGCGTCGTCGCCAGCGCCCTGAGATCGCCGTCGGTTTTGCGAAACACCTCCTGCAGCCGCGTCACCAGCGAAGGCGGCGGATCGTCCGCCACGAAGTGAGTTACGAACTTGGTTGCGATGAATTTCGCGGTCGAGGGATGGCGCGCAATGTCCGCAAGCGCGGCCTCGCCTTGCGCAACGCCGCCGTCGGCGTAAATCTTGCCGAGCAGCGGCTGCTGGCCCGGCTGGTGCGCATTGGCGTTGAACACGAAGGTGCCGGGCGTTCCCAACTGGCCTTGCCGTCCGGCGAAGGTCCACCCGGTGATGATGCGCGCCAGCGACGTCACGTCGTCCTGGGTGTAGCCACCGCCGACGCCCAGCGTATGCAGTTCCATGATCTCGCGCGCGAGATTTTCATTCAGGCCGCGCTTGCGATTTTGCCCGGCGCGGGAGTCCGGACCCAACGACTGCTGATTGTCGAGAAAGAACAGCATCGCCGGATGCTGCTCGACCGCCTTCAGCATGTCGGCGAAGCGTCCGAGCACATGAGGCCGGATCGCCTCGCGCTCGAACGAGCCGGCCCACATCCGCGCCAGTTCGCCCTTGTTGGCGGAGATGCAGAAGTGGTTGGACCAGAACGTCACCAGCCGCTCGGTAAATCCGCAATCGGCGATCATCGCGCGCTGCAGCCGCGCCAGCGCCTCGGCGCGGTAGGTTTTCTGAATGACGTTGAGCGGCTGGGCTGCTTGTTGGGCTTGCGGCTTCGCCGCAATGGGCTGGGTCGCGTCAGCGGCTTGCATCGGCGGGTTGGCGCCGCTCTTTTCCAGCGGCTCCGTCGCGGACATTTTTCCCGACATCCCGGCGGCCGCGCTGTCGAGCGAAAGGTTTCGCCGCGGCGCCTTGGCATCGCTCACCGGCTGCTGCGACGGCGCGGCTTCGGACCCGACCGCAGCCGATTTCGCCGCTGCCTCGCGCGCGAGCTTGACCTCCTCCTGATAGGCGAACACCGCCGCGGCCAGGGCCGGGGTCGACTGCAATCCCGGCATTTCCAGCATGACGCCGTTAGGGCGGTTCAGCTCGGCCTTGACGAAGCCGCGCGGATCGGAGGCGGCGTTGACGAGGTCGCCCGCCGCGCCGCCGCGCGCGCCAAATCCGAAGCGATTGAGCGCGACCAGGGCGGCTTGCGAATCGCGGGCCATCGCATTTCCCTTAGACACTTTGTTTGAGCATGATCTTTTCGAAAAACCGGTTCCCACTTTTTCGGATCATGCTCTCGACTTTCCTCAGGCCGTGCAGCGCGTATATTGCAGGTGAATTATACCGCCGCACGGGATGAACCGGACATGAAAAACACGGCGAGGTTTCGGTTCTGATCATGACAAATCGGTTAGAAACTCAGCCCTCGCGACGCCTCGCCTGTTCCCGATGCGGGACCGAATTCACCTGCAGCCTGGCCGGGCCGTGCTGGTGCGCCGAGGAAGCTGCCCGCCTGCCGATGCCGGTCGATGGCGAGGATTGCCTGTGCCGCGATTGTCTGCGGAAGGCCGCGGCGGCAAACGCTTCCCGCGATCGGATCTCCTGAAGACGGCGCTCTCCGGCGGTTCGAGCGCAAGCGGCGCTGGAACTGCGAATCAAAAACAACCGGTCATTTCTTGATCTAGAACAAGATGCTCCCGCTGATTCCCGGGAACTCATGATCGGCGGACGCAGCCGCGCATATTCGAGGCTCGCAACTGCAGCAACGGGAGATCGGTGCGATGAGTACCCTGACCAAACTGGCGCTTGGCGTGATGGGACAATTGCGCCCGAAACCGATACAAGGCAGCGCGGCCGCCAAAATCGAGTTGCCCGCGCCGGTCAAGACCGGCGGCATGCCGCTGATGGAAGCCATCGCCACGCGGCATTCGGCGCGCGAATTCTCAGCCAGGGAATTGCCGCTACAGACGCTTTCCAACATGTTGTGGGCGGCCTTCGGCATCAACCGCGCCGACGGCGGACGAACCGCGCCTTCGGCGATCAACGCGCAGGAGATCGACGTCTATGTCGCGCTGCCGTCGGGCGCCTACCTGTACGATGCGGCCGCGAATGCGTTGCGGCTCGTCGCCGGCAGCGACCTGCGGCGCGTCACCGGATATCAGGATTTCGTCGACGACGCGGCGCTCGATCTCGTCTATGTCGCCGACCACGGCCGCATGAAGCTGGTGCCGGCCGCAAGCCGCGAGAGCTACGCCTCGGCCGCGGCCGGCGCGATCACGCAGAACGTCTATCTGTTCGCTGCCGGCAACGGGCTCGCCACCGTGATCCGCGCCTGGATCGACCGCGACGCCATCGCCAACGCGCTGGGGCTCGGCCACGACCAGCAGGTGCTGCTGTCACAGACCGTGGGTTTCCCGAAGAGCTGAACACGCGGCCGGCGAAGCCCGCGGCTTGTCGTTCAGATTCAGCGTATGCACGATGGGGCGCCGGCGGCGCACCATCGTGGCTTTTGAAAGCTATTTTACCACCGCCGCCGTCTGCCCGAACAACAGCTTGCGCTCTTCCTCGGTGCGGATCGCGGGCTGTCCGAAATTCGGATTGACCTCCTTGGCCCTGGCGTAGGCCCGCTCGGTCGCCGGCCGGGCGCGGATGGTCTCGAGCCAGCGCTTCAGATGCGGGAAATCGTCGATATTCTGGCTCTGGTTCTTGTAGGGCACGATCCAAGGATAGCAGGCCATGTCGGCGATCGAATAGTCGCCCGCGATGAATTCGCGGTTCGAGAGCCGCTTGTTGAGCACGCCATAGAGACGGTTGGTCTCGTTCACGTAGCGATCGATGGCGTATTTGATTTTTTCCTGGGCGTAGTTCGAGAAGTGGTGGTTCTGCCCCGCCATCGGCCCGAGCCCGCCCATCTGCCAGAACGTCCATTGAATGACGTCGTAACGGCCGTAGATGTCGGCGGGAATGAACTGGCCGGTCTTCTCGGCGAGGTACAAAAGCATCGCGCCGGATTCGAAGACCGAGATCGGCTTGGCCCCGCCCTTGGGTTCGTGATCGACCAGGGCCGGAATGCGGTTGTTCGGCGCGATCGCCAGGAACTCCGGCTTGAACTGATCTCCCTTGCCGATGTTCACCGGGAAAATCTTGTACTTCAATCCGGTCTCTTCGAGAAACATCGTGATCTTGTGGCCGTTCGGCGTGGTCCAGTAATAGAGGTCGATCATGGCAACGTTCCTGTCGTCGGGGAATTCGGGCGGATCGCAAGATGGATGCGGATGCATGAATGTCGTCATTACATGGCGGCAAGTCAATGGCGGCGGCCCCGGCTGATAATAAAGTGATCGCAGCCGGGATCACGCGGCGGGCGTCGCGCTACCCGATCAGCCCATGCGGCCGTTTGCGCGCAGCAGCCTTTCGCCGTCATCGGTGACCGTCACGATGACGCCCAGACCCGCGATATCTTCGCGCGTGACGTAGCCGGCATCGACCGCGTCCTCCCAGATCGTCAGCCGCGGGCAGGACGTCCGCCAGGTCGCGATCACCTCCGAATAGGGCCGCGGCTCCCACGCGATCCATTCGACCAAATCAAGCAGCAGCGGGTCGGCAGTGGCGGCCATCGGTGGCTCCCTTGTTCCGGTGCTGGACTATACGTGGCGCGGCCCGGCCCGAAAACCAGGCCCGGGATGTGAACCAGTTCACACGCGTCCGGAAGGACTCATGGTTTGCTACGGCGTTGGAAAATGCCGGGAGCGCGACATGAACTATGGCGGGTTTCAAATCGAGACTTTCGAGGCTGGAAGAGGCCTCTGGCACGCCAGGATCAAACGGGCGGATCTAAAGCCGGTCATCATCGACGGTGTTTCGTTTCCCGAGCTGGAAGTCGGCTTCGCCTGGTACAGCGCCGATGCGGCGGTCGCGGATGCGAAGACCCGCATCGACTATCTCAACCAGCGAAGCGCGAACGTCGAACCGAAGTGGGAAGCCGCCCATGTATGATTCCGATACCCAAACCAAGTCGTCGGCCGCGGTGCGCTCCAATTGCCCGGATTGCGAAGGCCAGCTGAAAGTCCTGCGCGTCATCGGCGGGCGGGCAGGGTCCGAATATTGGACCATGCGCTGCACCCGATGCGGCGGAATTCATCTGGACATCATCAAGGGCTCGTCGCCGTCTCCGTCGCCGGCGGCATAGACCTTGGCAAGCGCAGCCTTGCCGACCCTGCGCTCCAGCCCGCTGGAAGCAGCGGTCATTTTGTCATGGCTGGCCGCAGCAGTCTGGCTTGCGCGGACTGCGCAGGCTTGTCTGTGATGCCGGACGTCCACGTCTGAGCTTCCCCCAAAGCGAAGACGTGGATGGCCGGGCACAGGCGCGCAGCTACAGCGCCCCATCCATGACGGCCCGCCAGGCAGGCCCCTGAGGCTTCAGCCCTCGAATGCCCGCGCGATCGCGGATTGGGCTTCAAGCTGGATCTGCTTCAGGTGAAGCTCGCTGCGAAAGCTCTCCGCATAGATCTTGTAGACGTCTTCGGTGCCCGAAGGCCGCGCGGCAAACCAGCCGTGGTCTGAGGTGACCTTGATCCCGCCGAACGACTGACCGTTGCCGGGAGCCGCGGTGAGCGTCGCACGCACCGGCTCGCCGGCGAGTTCCTTCATGGCCAGCTTCTCGGCCGTTAGCCCCTTCAGGAGATTCTTCTGCTGCGGCGTCGCGGGCGCGTCGATCCGCTCGTAGAAGGGCTGGCCCAGTTCGCGCGTCAGGGCATCGAACAACTGGCTCGGATCGCGTCTGGTTTTTGCCGTCATCTCGGCGGCCAGCAGTCCCAGGATGATGCCATCCTTGTCGGTGGTCCACACCGATCCGTCCCGCCGCAGGAACGAGGCGCCGGCGCTTTCCTCGCCGGCGAAGCCGAACGCGCCGCCGATCAGTCCATCGACGAACCATTTGAAACCCACGGGAGTTTCAACCAGCCTGCGGCCGAGCTTGGCCGCGACGCGGTCGATGATCGCGCTGGAGACGATGGTCTTGCCCACCGCGCTTTCCTTGCTCCATTGCGGCCGGTGTTCGAACAGATAGGCGATCGCGGCGGCCAGATAATGGTTCGGATTCATCAGCCCGCTGGAGCGCGTCACGATCCCGTGCCGGTCGGCGTCGGTGTCATTGGCAAAGGCGACGTCGAAACGCTCGCGCATCCCGATCAGCCGCGCCATCGCATAGGGCGACGAACAATCCATCCTGATCTTGCCGTCCCAATCCACCGTCATGAACCGGAACGTCGGATCGACCGTGTCGCTGATGATGGTCGCGTCAAGGCCGTAGCGCTCGATGACCGGCTGCCAGTAGCGCACGGCGGCTCCGCCGAGGGGATCGATGCCGATTTTCACGCCGGCGGCGCGGATCGCCGCCATGTCGACGACATTGGCAAGGTCGGCGACATAGGGCGTGATGTAGTCGCGGCGATGGACGCAGGACGCTTTGCGCGCGCGCGCATAGGGGATGCGCCTGACGCCCGCGAGTTCGTTTTCGAGATAGCGGTTCGCGGCGCGCTCAATTCCGGCCGTGATGTCGGTATCCGCCGGGCCGCCGTTCGGCGGATTATATTTGAAGCCGCCGTCCTCGGGCGGATTGTGCGACGGCGTGATCACGACGCCATCGGCGAGGCCGTCGCTGCGGCCCTTGTTGGTGGTCAGGATCGCATGCGAGATCACCGGCGTCGGCGTGTAGCCGTCGTGATCGTCGATCATCACCTCGACGCCGTTCGCCGCGAACACCTCCAGCGCGCTCGCCAGCGCCGGCTCCGCCAGCGCGTGGGTGTCGATGCCGACGAACAACGGGCCGGAAAGATTGCGGCTGGCGCGATGATCGCAAACCGCCTGGCTGATCGCCAGAATATGCGCCTCGTTGAAGGCGTTGTTGAACGCGGAGCCGCGATGCCCCGACGTGCCGAACGCCACCCGTTGCGCCGCGACCTTCGGATCGGGCCGGCCGGCAAAATACGCCGTCACCAGCCGCGGAATATTGACCAGCATCGACGGATCGGCGGTCTTGCCGGCGAGCGGATTGACGTTGGCGGCCACTTTAGTCTCCTCGACGAATTCGCCGGAATGATCCGGCGCGGGATTGTAGATAGGGTATGTGGGCGCCAACAAGGTGTGGCGGATCGTCCGTCCGTCATTGCGAGCGAAGCGAAGCAAGTCATCATTCCGGGGATGCGAAGCTCGAACCGAAATTGCGTTTGCTTCGTCGCATGTCGCGCTCGCACACTGACGATTGGTGATCCGCCCTTGCCCCGTGACGCAATTGCCGTGCTGACAGCTGCTGACAACGCAACGCGCCGACGGTCTTTACCCTTTTCTCGCCCCCGGACTCATCCCATATTCGCCCGATGGCGAAGAACCCAGACACTCCCAAAAAGCCCGGCAAAACCCCGAAATCGAAGGCACCAGGTTCCAGGGCGTCGAGGCCCGACGTGCAGCCGATCGGGCCGGCGCTGGCGGAACTGCTCAATCCCGCGATCAACCGCGGTGAAAGCGGCATCGGCTCGTCCACCGGCTTGCAGCCGCCGCCGGATAATTCCTGGGACCGCCGCGCCGGCGGCGAGGCCGCCGCGCATCGCGCGCGCGCCTCGACCAAGGGCACGGGCGGCGACGTGGCGAGGCGAGATGCGTCTCTCTCCTCGTCGCGTGGCGCGCCCCCACCCAACCTCGAGAGCGAGCTTCGCTCGCCTCGGACCCCGCAAGCGGGAGAGGGCTCCAGGCGGCTAGCGCCAGGCGCTGAGGACAGAAATGCTCCGGGCGCTGAGGCAATCGATAACGCTGAGAAATCGCAACCGGCGTCCCCTCTCCCGCTTGCGGGGGAGGGCCAGGGTGGGGGTGCTGCCACGAGCCCCGGCCTCGCCGAATCCCCGCAACGCGAATTCGCGCCGGCCAATTACGGCACCGCGGCCACCATTCCGGCGCTCGATCCGGAGTTGGCAAGACAACTCGGCTTCACCACCGAGGAGGAAGACGCCGCCGCGATGGCGCGCCCTCCCCGCAACAAGATGGAGGCGCTCGGCGTCGCCGCCACCGCGGACGCGCTGGAGGCGTTGATCCGCGACGGCCGCCCCGAATTCAAGGGCGAGGACGGCCAGATCAAGATCTGGACGCCGCATCGTCCGCCGCGCCCGGAGAAATCCGAAGGCGGCGTCCGCTTCGTGATCAAGTCCGACTACGAGCCGAAGGGCGACCAGCCGACCGCGATCGCCGAGCTGGTCGAGGGCATCGCGCGCAACGACCGCACGCAAGTTTTGCTCGGCGTCACCGGAAGCGGCAAGACCTACACCATGGCCAAGGTGATCGAGGCCACCCAACGGCCCGCCATCATCCTCGCGCCCAACAAGACGCTGGCCGCGCAGCTCTATGGCGAGTTCAAGAGCTTTTTCCCCGACAACGCGGTCGAATACTTCGTCAGCTACTACGACTATTACCAGCCCGAAGCCTACGTGCCGCGCACCGACACCTACATCGAAAAAGATTCTTCCATCAACGAGCAGATCGACCGCATGCGCCATTCGGCGACGCGGGCGCTCTTGGAGCGCGACGACGTCATCATCGTCGCCTCGGTGTCGTGCATCTACGGTATCGGTTCGGTCGAGACCTACACCGCGATGACGTTCGCGCTGAAGAAGGGCGAGCGCATCGACCAGCGGCAGTTGATCGCCGATCTGGTGGCGCTGCAATACAAGCGCACGCAGGCCGACTTTACCCGCGGCACCTTTCGGGTGCGGGGCGACGTCATCGACATCTTCCCGGCGCACTATGAAGACCGCGCCTGGCGCGTGAATTTGTTCGGCGACACCGTCGAAAATATCGAGGAGTTCGACCCGCTCACCGGCCACAAGCAGGACGAGCTCGAATTCATCAAGATCTACGCCAACTCGCACTATGTGACGCCGCGGCCGACGCTGGTGCAGGCGATCAAATCGATCAAGAGTGAGCTGAAGCTGCGGCTCGACCAGCTCAACAACCAGGGGCGCCTGCTGGAAGCGCAGCGGCTGGAGCAGCGCACCACCTTCGATCTCGAAATGATGGAGGCCACCGGAAGCTGCGCCGGCATCGAAAACTATTCGCGCTATCTGACCGGACGCCGCCCCGGCGAGCCGCCGCCGACGCTGTTCGAATATGTGCCCGACAATGCGCTGGTGTTCGCCGACGAAAGCCACGTCACCATTCCACAGATCGGCGGCATGTTCAAAGGCGACTTCCGCCGCAAGGCGACGCTCGCCGAATACGGCTTCCGCCTGCCCTCCTGCATGGACAACCGGCCGCTGCGCTTCGAGGAGTGGGACATGATGCGCCCGCAATCGGTCGCGGTGTCGGCGACCCCAAGCGCGTGGGAGCTGAACGAGAGCGGCGGCGTATTCGTCGAACAGGTGATCCGCCCCACCGGCCTGATCGACCCGCCCGTCAACATTCGCCCGGCGCGCACGCAAGTGGACGATCTCGTCGGCGAGGTCCGCGCCACCGCCCAGGCCGGCTATCGCTCGCTCGTCACCGTGCTGACCAAACGGATGGCGGAAGACCTCACCGAATATCTGCATGAGCAGGGAATCCGTGTCAGGTACATGCATTCGGATATCGACACCATCGAGCGGATCGAGATCATCCGGGATCTTCGTCTCGGCGCATTCGACGCGCTGGTCGGCATCAACCTGTTGCGCGAGGGCCTCGACATTCCCGAATGCGCGCTGGTCGCGATCCTCGACGCCGACAAGGAAGGTTTTTTGCGCAGCGAGACCTCGCTGATCCAGACCATCGGCCGCGCCGCGCGCAATGTCGACGGCAAGGTGATCCTCTACGCCGACCAGATCACCGGCTCGATGGAGCGCGCGATCGCCGAGACCAACCGCCGCCGCGAAAAGCAGGTCGAATACAACACGGAGCACGGCATCACGCCGGAGAGCATCAAGAAATCCATCGGCGACATCATGAACACGCGTCTACGAGCGCGACCATGTGCTGGTGGAGATCGGCGGCCACGACATGACCGACGACATCATCTCGATCGGGCATAATTTCGAGACGGTGCTCGCCGACCTCGAAACCCGGATGCGCGAGGCCGCCGCCGACCTGAATTTCGAGGAAGCCGCCCGCCTGCGCGACGAAGTCAAACGCCTGCGCGCCACCGAACTCGCCGTGGTCGACGATCCCACCGCGAAACAGCGCACCGTGCAAGGCAAGGCCGGCGCCTATGCCGGCGACGAAGAAATACGGCGAGGCCGCGAACCTGCCGGCAGCGTCGATGAAGAAGCGCGGCGGCTCTTCACCCTCGCCCCGCTCTTCGCGGCGTCGAGACGAGCCAAGCTCCGCTCTTGGTGGGGAGGGTCGGGGTGAGGGGCAAGGCCGCAGCGCCGGTGCCTCCGCCACCTCCCGCGTCCACAAACCCCATCTCGACGAAATGCACGGGCCGGAATCCCTGCCCCATCGCCCGGGCCGCGCGCTTCCGGCAAAACCGTTCGGTGAGCGAAGCAAAATCTTCCAGCCCACCGACTCCCACCAATCCGGCCCCGAATTCGGCCCCTCCCCCCGCTCCACCGGCGGCGCGCCGGGACATCGGGGTGGGTGGAAGAAAAGGTAGGTGGCAGCCAAAGCTGGCAATTCGAACCGGATTTGTTACGCTAACCCTATGAAACTCGAGTTTGACGAACCTCAATCCTCCTACGCGAGCGGCTCGCAAAGCGCCCGCGCATGGACAGAAGCCTGGGTGAGCGCACAGGCCTATTGCCCGCATTGCGGCAATGCCAAGATTGCTGCCTTCCCTAATAACAGCCCGCTTGCCGATTTCTTCTGTACGTCCTGCAGCGAAGAGTTCGAGCTGAAGAGCCAGAAAGGCAAGTTTGGCGCGAAGGTCCTGGATGGAGAATTCAAGACCAAATGCGAGCGACTGGCCGCCAGCAACAATCCCAACCTTCTGCTCATGAACTACGATCTCAAGTCTCTTGCGGTCGTGAACCTGTTCATCGTGCCAAAACATTTCTTCGTCCGCGAGATCATCGAGGAGCGCAAGCCGCTGGCGGCTACCGCGCGCCGCGCCGGATGGATCGGATCGAAAATCCTGCTCGACCGCGTTCCCGAGTCAGGCAAGATTTCATATCGTGCAGGGCGGAATAGTTCGGCCGAAGGAAGCTGTCCTTGCCGAATGGCGGAGAACGCTCTTCCTCAGGAATGAATCACCCGATACGCGCGGCTGGCTGTTGGATGTCATGAAATGTGTGGAATCGCTGGGGAAACGCGACTTCACCCTTGACGAAATCTACGCGTTCGAGCGTCATCTTGGCGATCTCTATCCCGGCAACCAGAACGTTAAACCGAAGATACGTCAGCAGCTTCAGTATTTGCGGGATCGTGGATTTATCGAATTCGTGTCTCGTGGTAATTATCGCTTGCGATCCTCAGATTCCACGGGTGCTTCCGTCATTGCGAGGAGCAAAGCGACGAAGCAATCCGTGCACCGCCGTATTCCACCAATGGATTGCTTCGCTGCGCTCGCAATGACGATGCCAAATAAATAATTTTACTTGGGTCATACTTGTAGGGGGATTTCGCATGGCCTGGTTTCTCAACATCTACCGATGCGCCCGCTGCAAGCGGACATGGACCGATGAATGGTCGTGCATGTGCGACGATGACTGCCCGCACTGCGGCGCGCGGCATATGTCGCCCTGCCATAGCGAGGACGTGACCGAATTTATCGAGCGAGATGGCGACGAGTTTGTCGCTATCCGCTCACCTGACACAGCCGAGCATTATCCCGACTATCGCGAGCTTGGCCGCTTTTCCTACGCGAGAGAAGGCGGAGGAATTTCTGGCTTCGGTTGACGCAACATAGTCGTCATTCCGGGGCGATGCGCAGCATCGAACCCGGAATCCAGAGATGGCGGCGCGAGATTCCGGGTTCGTGCTTTCAGCGCGCACTCAGCGACAAGCGCTCTGCGCTTGCGCGGGGAATGACAACAACCCTTGACACGTTTTCCGGCATGCAAACTGATTTGCCCGTCGTGCCAACGTGCCGCAGGTCGGCGCGATTGCGCGTTCTCCCAAATCAGAAGCATCCTCCCCGCCATCCCGTCCCGCTCGAGGGGCGTTTCGCGATCGTCACGGACGTTGGGAACGGGATGCGGTGGACGCGGCGGCGCTCTTGACGAATGGCGCCAAAGCGGACGGCGAAGTCGTGTGGTCCTGACACCCCGACGCTGGTGTCAAGTTTGCGATGATGCTTCGCATCACGCGGGCGACGGTGGCAAGAAAGCCCGGTCACCGGGGAGATCACGTTATAAGCCGTAAAACCATTGCGCGGGGAATGCCGGGTGTTTTCCGGCGTACTCGTGGTGACTAACGCGTGTGCTTTCTACCAATACACACGCGGCTGCGGGTGCGGCGGGCACCCGGCATTCCCTGCGCCCTCGTTTTCGAGGCGAAGGATTTTTGGCAACACTCGGACGCCAACCGCGCCGCGAGAATGCGGAGGTGTGTCGACGTTTGACACGCGTCAAACGTTTAACGTCATTGCGAGCGACGGGCGCGCGAAGCGATCCGATGACAGGCTCCGCGAGGCAATCCACAGCCGCGCAAAGAAAGCGGATGGATTGCTTCGCTGACGCTCGCAATGACGGTAGTGCAAGCGAACAGGCTGTTTGAAATTTGAATCAACCATCTCCGTCGTCCCGGCCAAGCGAAGCGCGAGCCGGGACCCAAAACCACGAATGCACATGTCGCGCGACGCTGGCGCCGCAACTCGACCTGCAACAGGCATTGGTGGTTCTGGGTCTCTGCGTGCGCAGGGACGACATTCTTCTCGCTTATGCTCTTCGCAATGACCGAAGAAGCAGGATCACAGCTTCTCCTGCCCGGCCGGCGGCTGTTGCTGTTTCAGCCGCTCCTGGTCCTTGGCGTGACGGCGGCCGTAGATACAGCCGGCGGCCGCGCCGAGCACGGCGTGATGGCCGGCATAGTGTCCGGCAACGCCGCCGATCACCGCGCCCTTCAGGCAGCCCCTGGCGTCGGCTGGTCCGGCGGCCAGCGCGAGCGCTGCAACGGCGAGCAAGGCGGCAATCGTCTTCATGGCGGCAATCCTGTTCAAGCGACAACGTTGCTGCTCGACCGCAGCATGATCGGTAATCGCGGGGCCGGCGATCCGGTTCCATCACGCCTCCGCGCCGCTGTCAGTTAGGGTGGGGCGCGGGGCTTTCAAGGGTGCTCACTTTGGTCATCGCCCGGCATAGCCGTCCAAAGGACGGCGTCGCTTCCGCTCGCCCATGACCGGGCGATCCAGTATTCCGGGGAGCACACAAAAATTGGGCTCCAGCGGAACTCGTCATGCCCGGTTGTGCCGGGCATCCGCGTCTTGGCTGCATTTAAGCGAAGAAAGACGTGGATGGCCGGGACGAGCCCGGCCATGACGGTGGTTGCGCGGGCGCTCCCAACTCTAATTCAGCTTCTTCCCGCCCTCCGTTACCGCATCCAGAAACGCCGACGTCTCGCGGTTGAGAAATTCCACATCCGCGGGGAAAAAGCCGCCGGCCGAGGCGTGGCCGGTCACGGTGCCCGGGCTGATCGTGACCATCTTGACGTTCCCTATGTTCTTGCCGGCCTCGATCGGCTCGAATTCCGGATTGAGCAAATCCTTGGTGCCGGTGAGGATCAGCGTCTTCGCCTTGATCGCGGCCAGCGCTTTCGCGGTGTCGCCGTTAAAACCCGGCGTGGTGCCGACGTCGTGCCGCTCATAGGCCCAGGTCTGGTAGATCCAGTCGTTGGCGTCGAACGCCTTGATGACCGCGGTCTCCTGCGCCTCCATCCAGGGCAGCACGTCCATGCCGTTCTTGAACTGCGCCGCGTACATGTCCGGCGTGCGCGCGGAAATCAGATTGAGGATGTCGCGCCACAGCCGGATGCCTTTTTCCGGCGGCGCCTCGTAATTGCCCTCCTTCCACGCCGGATCGTTCATGATCGCCTTGCGCGAGGCTTCCACCACCGCGACGCTCCAGGCCGGCGTCTTGGCGAGCGGCACCATCGCCACCAGCGCGTCCATGGCGTCAGGATGGCTGACGCCCCATTGCAGCACCTGCATGCCGCCCATCGACGGGCCGATCACGGCGACGACATGGTCGATGCCGAATTTTTCCTTCAGGAGGCGATATTGCGATTCGACCATGTCGCGCATGGTGAACTTCGGAAAACTCATGCGCGGCTGCGCCTTCGAATTGCTCGGCGACGTCGTCAGCCCGTTGCCGATCGCGTCGGTGCAGATGATGAAATATTTGTCGGGGTCGAGCGCCTTGCCGGGTCCGATCATGAAATCGATGCGGTGATGATTGCCCGAGATCGCCGTCACCATCAGGATGGCGTTGGACTTCTTCTCGTTCAGCTTGCCGTGGGTGACATAGGAGATCGAGAAATCCCTGATCACCTCGCCGCTTTCGAGCTTGAGATCGCCTTCGCTGTAGGACTGGTGCGGCGGCTGTTGCGGCGTGTGGGCCAAAGCGGGCAGCGACAGCAACAGGCCCAGTCCAAGATTCAAGGCCACGAAATGTGCAATGCGTTTCACGCGCGTTTCTCCCCCATCATGATTGGAGCATCTCCGGCGCGAGCCGGTCCACCCCCGGATCATCCGTCGACTTCGGGCCTGGCCCGGAAATGCCCGCGGAGGGACTTTGATCGGCCGCCCTGCTCGCAGCCATGACGATAGGCCCCGGCGCGAGAGCTGTGAAGCGCCCGTTCACGATCGCAAACGGCGTTTGCAACCATATTGGGC
>CAVUKM010000022.1:0-68535 GCA_963742085.1 uncultured Alphaproteobacteria bacterium
TGAGGACGTTCAGCCCAAGGCCTCGGTGGCGGCGAATACCGGGCAGGGGCTGGATATCGTCTGGGGCCTCTATTCGCTGCCGTTCCTTTTTCCGAACAAATGCACCGATATGAGCGACGTGGCCGATTACCTCGGCAAGAAAGGCGGTGGGTGGTCTAAATCGGGCGAGGCCTACGGCAAATTGGACGGTAAGTGGATCGGCATCCCCGTCGCTGTGACCGGCGGTCTCGTGAACTACCGCATCGCTGCGATGGAAAAGGCGGGCCATAAGCAGTTTCCAAAGGACCTCGGTGGCTTTGCCGACCTGATCAAGGGCTTGAACAAGAACGGCACGCCGGCGGGCATGGCGCTTGGACACGCCTCGGGGGATGCCAATTCCTGGCTGCATTGGGCGTTGTGGGCCCATGGTGGCAACTTGATCGACGCCAACAACAAGGTCGTCATCAATTCACCGGAAACCGCCAAGGCGCTCGAATACGTCAAAGGTCTTTATGACAACTTCATTCCCGGCACCGCGTCCTGGAACGACAGTTCCAACAACAAGGCATTCCTGGCCGGTCAACTCTTCCTGACCGTCAACGGCATCTCGATCTATGTCACCGCGAAAAGTCAAAATCCGCAAATCGCAGAGGACATGAATCATGCCCACCTGTTGCCGGGCGTCGATGGAAAAACGAGAGAACTGAATCTCGGCTTCCCGATCCTGGTTTTCAACTTCACCAAGTTCCCGCAAGCCTGCAAAGCCTTCACGGCCTTCATGCTCGACCCGGACCAGTTCAATCCCTGGGTGGAGGCTGCCCAGGGCTATCTCTCGCCGTTCCTGCTGGGCTTCAACAAGAACCCAATCTGGACCGTCGATCCCAAAAATACGCCGTTCCGGGATGTGGGCGAGACCTCGCTCACGCCGGCCGGTCTCGCCCCGATGGGCGAGAATGCGGCCGCAGCGATTGCCGACTTCGTCTTGGTCGACATGTTCGCGAACTACTGCACCGGTCGAGAGGACGTGAAGACCGCGATGGCCTCGGCGGAGCGTTCCGCCAGGCGCATCTTCAGGTAAGGTGAACTGCCGGTGCGGTCCGCCGCGCCGGCATGTTTCTGCAGGAGATCCGGGCGACGTGTCCCGGTATGGAATTGGAGCGAGATGAGTACCCTTCAAACTTCTGTGCCGGTGCAGGCCGCCCGCATCGATGCGCCGTCGCTGTGGTCGCGGCTGCGGGTGAACCGCAATTTTGTGGCGTTGTGGTTCATGCTGCCGGCGGCGGCGTTTCTCATCCTGTTCCTTGCGTATCCGCTGGGCCTCGGTGTCTGGATGAGCTTTACCGATGAGCGCATCGGCCGCGGCGGCATTTTCGTCGGCCTTGAGAACTACGAATGGCTGTGGGACGACGCCGTTTTCTGGCTCTCGGTTTTCAACACGCTGCTTTATACGATCGTGGCGAGCGCCATCAAATTCGCGATCGGGCTTTATCTCGCGTTGCTTTTGAACCGGCACATGCCGTTCAAGGCGCTGATCCGGTCGATCGTCCTGATCCCCTTCATCGTCCCGACCGTGCTGTCGGCGATCGCGTTCTGGTGGATCTACGATGCCCAGTTCTCGATCATTTCCTGGTCGCTGACCAAGTTCGGCCTGATCGACCACAACATCAATTTTCTCGGCGATGCGAACTGGGCGCGCGGCAGCGTGATCTTCGCCAACATCTGGCGCGGCGTTCCCTTCGTCGCGATCACGCTTTTGGCCGGCCTGCAGACGGTGTCCCCCTCGCTGTACGAGGCGGCGACGCTGGACGGCGCCACCAACTGGCAGCGGTTCCGCTTCATCACCTATCCGCTGCTCACCCCGATCATCGCGGTGGTGATGACGTTCTCGGTGCTGTTTACGTTTACGGACTTCCAGCTGATCTGGGCCCTGACGCGCGGCGGCCCGGTGAATGCCACGCATTTGATGGCGACCTTGAGCTATCAGCGCGGCATCATCAGCGGCCGCCTCGGCGAGGGTGCTGCGATCGCCACGGCCATGATTCCGTTCCTGCTCGCCGCGATAGCGATTTCCTGGTTCGGTATGCAACGCCGCAAGTGGCAGCAAGGATCGAACAATGACTGATTCAGCGCTGCAAACGAAAGTTCCCGTTGCCGCCCACGGCGACGACAGCGAGGGCATGAGCTACCTGGAGTCGCTGCCGCGCCGCGTCTTTACGCTCTATGCGCCCCTGTTCGTGATCCTGGTCGTGCTGCTGTTTCCGTTCTACTGGATGGCGCTGACGTCGATCAAACCGGACGAGCAGCTGATCGACATGAATACCTACAACCCGTTCTGGGTGGTCCATCCGACGTTCAAGCATATCAGCAAGCTCCTGTTCGAGACCCAGTACCCGCGATGGCTCTGGAACACGATGTACGTTGCGCTGGGTGCCACGACGCTCTCGATCATCGCCAGCGTGCTCGCGGCCTATGCCATCGTGCGCCTGAGATTCAAGGGCGCCGATACGGTCGGCGTGCTGATCTTTTTTGCGTATCTGGTGCCGCCCTCGATTCTTTTCATTCCGCTGGCGTCGGTGATCCAGGCCTATGGCCTGTTCGATTCACCGCTGTCGCTGATTCTTGTCTATCCGACGCTGCTGATTCCATTCTCGACCTGGCTGTTGATGGGATACTTCAAGACCATTCCCTATGAGCTCGAGGAATGCGCCCTGATTGACGGTGCGTCGCGCTGGCAAATCCTCACGCGCATTGTCGTGCCGCTGGCCGTTCCCGGCCTGATCTCGGCCTTCATCTTCTCCTTCACGCTGTGCTGGAACGAGTTCATCTACGCGCTCACCTTCCTGCAATCGACGCCGAACAAGACCGTTCCGGTCGCGATCGTGAACGAGTTCGTTGATGGCGACATCTACAAATGGGGGTCGCTGATGGCGGGCGCGCTGGTCGGCTCGCTGCCGCTCGTGATCCTGTACGCGTTCTTCGTCGAGCATTACGTGTCGGCGATGACCGGAGCCGTGAAAGAGTGACGGCGCAGGCCCGCGTCTGGCTTTTATTTTGACGCGTTTTCTTCACGCGAACCGGTTCCCACTTCGCTCGAAAACGCTATAGAACTTCAATATAAAGGAGTGGGTCTTGCATATTCTGGTTTTGGGCGCCGCCGGCATGGTCGGTCGCAAGTTGACCGAACGGCTGCTGCGTGATCGCCATCTCGGCAAACGCGACATCACGCGTATGACGCTGCAGGACGTGGTCGCGCCCGCCGCTCCAGCAAGACCGGGGTTTCCGGTCGATACGGTGACGTGCGACTTCGCGGTACCTGGTGTCGCCGAAAAGCTGGTCGCCGATCGCCCCGACCTGATTTTCCACCTTGCGGCGATCGTCTCGGGCGAGGCCGAACTCGACTTCGACAAGGGCTATCGCATCAATCTCGACGGCACGCGGATGCTGTTCGATGCCATCCGGCTCGCCGGCGGCGGTTACAAGCCAAGGGTGGTGTTCACGTCGTCGATCGCGGTATTCGGCGCGCCGTTTCCCGACGCCATCGGCGATGAATTCTTTCATACGCCGCTACTGAGTTACGGCACCCAGAAGGCGATCGGGGAATTGCTGCTCGCCGATTATTCGCGCCGCGGTTTCATGGACGGCGTCGGCATCCGCCTGCCGACCATCTGCATTCGCCCCGGCCTTCCCAACAAGGCGGCTTCCGGTTTCTTCTCCGGCATCTTGCGCGAACCGCTCGCCGGCAAGGAGGCTATATTGCCGGTATCCGAGGACGTCCGGCACTGGCATGCCTCGCCGCGCTCTGCGGTGGGGTTCCTGGTCCATGCCGCGACCATCGACACCGCCGTTGTCGGCGCCCGCCGAAACCTCACGATGCCGGGCCTGTCGGCGACCGTCGGCGAGCAGATCGCCGCCTTGAAGCGGATCGCGGGAGAGAAAGTGGCGGCGCGGATCAGGCGCGAGCCGGATGCCTTCATCATGGGGATTGTCGCGGGCTGGCCGCGCAATTTCGACCCCAGGCGTGCGCTTCAATTGGGCTTCACGACCGCCGAAAAGACTTTTGACGACATCATCCGGATTCACATCGAGGACGAACTTGGTGGTAAGTTCGTCGCCTGATCCTTTCGCCGGACTTTAGGGAGAACGACCATGACAGCCAGCATCGTTGGATGGGCGCATACGCCGTTTGGCAAGTTCGACACCGAGACGGTCGAGAGCCTCGTGGTCCGCGTCGCGAACGATGCGCTGGCCGACGCCGGCATCGCCGCCGCCGATGTCGATGAGATCGTGCTTGGGCATTTCAATGCCGGGTTCTCGCCGCAGGATTTTACCGCCGCACTGGTGCTGCAGGCCGATCCGCATCTGCGGTTCAAGCCGGCGACGCGGGTCGAGAACGCCTGCGCCACCGGATCGGCCGCCGTACACCAGGGCATCAGGGCCATCGCCGCGGGCGCTGCGAAAATCGTGCTGGTGGTCGGCGTCGAGCAGATGACGCGGACGCCTCCGGCCGAGATCGGCCGCAACCTCTTGCGCGCCTCGTATCTGCCGGAGGATGGCGACACCCCGGGCGGCTTCGCCGGCGTGTTCGGCAAGATCGCGCAGGCCTATTTCCAGAAATACGGCGACCAGTCCGACGCGCTCGCGATGATTGCCGCCAAGAACCACAAAAACGGCGTCGCCAACCCCTATGCGCAGATGCGCAAGGATTTCGGTTACGAATTCTGCCGCTCCGAAAGCGAGAAGAATCCGTTCGTGGCAGGCCCCCTCAAGCGCACCGATTGCTCGCTGGTATCGGATGGCGCGGCCGCGCTGGTATTGGCTGACCAGGAAACCGCGAAGTCGATGGGCAAGGCCGTCAATTTCAGGGCGACCGCGCACGCCCAGGATTTCCTGCCGATGTCGAAGCGCGACATCCTGCAGTTCGAAGGCTGCACCGTGGCCTGGCAGCGCGCGCTGCGATCCGCCGGCGTTGAGCTTTCCGATTTGTCCTTTGTCGAAACCCACGACTGTTTCACCGTCGCCGAACTGATCGAATATGAGGCGATGGGATTGACGCCGAGGGGGCAGGGCGCCCGCGCCATCAAGGAGGGCTGGACCCAGAAGGACGGCAAGCTGCCGATCAATCCATCCGGCGGACTAAAGGCAAAAGGTCACCCGATCGGCGCCACCGGGGTCTCCATGCATGTGATGACGGCGATGCAGCTCTTGGGTCAGGCGCCCGAAGGCATGCAGATCAAGAACGCAAAACTTGCCGGCATCTTCAACATGGGCGGCGCTGCGGTCGCCAACTACGTCTCGGTGCTGGAGCCCGCGAAGTAGGCGGCTTGTGGGGGCTGAGCGATGAACGTCGCCGAATGGCTGGCGGCATCGGCGCGTCTTCGCCCCGATGCGCCGGCGCTCCTGACCGGCTTCGATCTCGACGCGGACTACGCCACCTTTGCGCGGCGCTCCGCAGCCATTGGTGCCGCGCTGTCGCGCGAATTCGATATCGCTCCCGGCGACCGCGTCGGCCTGTTCGCGACCAATTGCACCCAATACCTCGAATGTCTCTATGGCATCTGGTGGACCGGCGCGGTCGCCATCCCCATCAATGCCAAATTGCACGGACGCGAGGCGGCGTGGATCTGCAGCGATGCCGGCGCCAAGCTGACTTTCGTTTCCGACGACACGTTTGAGGCGTTGATGCAGGCGAAAGCCGATCTGCCCGCAGCGATGAAAACGCTGTCGGTGGATGGCGATGTCTATCGCGCATTGCGTGGAGGCGAGGGTGCCCCCGCGCCGCTGCCGCGCGAGGTCGATGATCTTGCCTGGCTGTTCTATACCTCCGGCACCACCGGCCGGCCGAAGGGCGTGATGCTGAGCCACGGCAATCTGGTGGCGATGTCGCTGTGCTATCTCGCCGACGTCGATGTTGCGACGCCCGGCGACGCCTCGCTTTACGCCGCGCCGATCTCGCACGGCGCGGGCCTCTATAATTTCCCGCACGTTCGCATGGGCGGGCGGCACGTCATCCCCGAATCCGGCGGCTTCGATCCGGATGAAGTGCTCAATCTTGGCCGGCAGCTCGACAACGTCGTGATGTTCGCGGCACCCACGATGGTCCGCCGCCTGGTCGATGCCGCCAGGCGCCGCGGCGAAAACGGCGAAGGCATCCGCACCATCATTTATGGCGGCGGCCCGATGTACCTCGCCGATATCCAGGATGCTATGGCGACCATGGGGCAACGTTTCGTGCAGATCTACGGCCAGGGCAAATCGCCGATGACGATCACCTCGCTGAGCCGGGAGTGGCACGCGCGTATCGATCACCCGCGCTATCTCGAACGCCTCGCCTCCGTGGGTCCTGCGCAGAGCGTGATGTCGGTTCGCATCACCGGGGCGGATGGGAAGCCGCTTCCAGCGGGCGAAACCGGCGAGGTCGAGGCCAAGGGCACCGCCGTCATGCTTGGCTACTGGAATAACCCGAAGGCCAACGCGGAGACGCTCAGGGATGGCTGGCTGCGCACCGGCGACGTCGGGCGGCTGGACTGGGACGGTTTTCTGACGCTGTCGGATCGTTCCAAGGACGTCATCATTTCAGGCGGCACCAATATCTACCCGCGCGAGGTGGAGGAGGCGCTGCTGACGCACGCGGACGTGCGCGAGGTCTCGGCGATCGGCGTTCCCGATCCCGACTGGGGCGAAATCGTCGTCGCCTGCGTGGTGCTGGAAGACGGCGCTGTCGCCGACGATGCCGGGTTAGATGCGCATTGTCTCGCCTCGATCGCGCGCTTCAAGCGGCCGAAGCGCTACGTCTACCTCGACGCGTTGCCGAAGAATAATTACGGCAAGGTGCTGAAGACCGAGTTGCGGGAGATGATGCGGCAGTCATAGGGCGGCTCGCCTTTCGGTTGCAGTTGATATCAAATCCGTCATGCCCCGCGAAGGCGGGGCATCCAGTATCCCGGAGTCCTCGAGAAAATGCGCGCCGCTGGAATACTGGATCGTCCGCCTTCGCGGACGATGACGGTCCGGTGCATACGTCCATACGCCTGATGGCCTTGATCTTCCCATCCTCCTGCCGTTACTAGGCTTGAGATTATGGCGCGGACGACAGCGCCGAATGTCTACATCCGGGAGCAACAAACCATGGGACCGCTGGAGGGCGTCAGGGTCATCGACATGACGACCGTGCTGATGGGCCCCTATGCCACCCAGATGCTCGGCGATTACGGCGCCGACGTCATCAAGGTCGAGACGCTGGACGGCGACGTGACACGGCAGATCGGCCCGGCCCGTCATCCCGGCATGGGTCCGGTGTTCCTCAACACCAACCGCAGCAAACGCTCGATCGCGCTGGACCTGAAAAAGCCCGCGGGCCGCGACGCGGTGCTGCGGCTGATCGCGTCTGCCGACGTGCTGGTTTACAACGTGCGGCCGCAGGCGATGGCGCGCTTGCAGCTCGGCTACGACGTCGTCTCGAAGATCAACCCGCGCCTGATCTATGCCGGCGTGTTCGGTTTCGGCCAGGACGGCCCCTATGCGGCCAAGCCTGCTTATGACGATCTGATCCAGGGCGCGACCGCGCTGCCCGCCCTGATGGCGCAGACCAACGACGGCGTTCCGCGCTATGTTCCCAATGCGCTGGTCGACCGCATCGTCGGTCTCACGGCGGTGGGCGCGATCTGCGCGAGCCTCGTGCATCGCGATCGCACCGGGCGCGGCCAGCGCGTGGATATTCCGATGTTCGAGACCATGGCCGGTTTCGTGATGGGCGATCACATGGGCGGTCTGACCTACGAGCCGCCGCTGGACCGGGGCGGTTATGCGCGGCATCTGTCGCGAGACCGGCGGCCGTACAAGACTTCCGACGGCTATATCTGCGTGATCGTCTATAACGACAAGCAGTGGGACAATTTCTTCAAAGCCACCGGCCGCGACGACCTGCGCCGCGATCCCAAATTCGCAACCTTTGCCGGGCGTGCCGTCAACATCGACACCGTCTATGCCGAGCTGGCGCGCATCTTCGAGAAGCGGACCACGGCGGAGTGGACCGAGCTGCTCGACAAGGCCGACGTCCCGGTGATGCCGATGCACGATCTGGAGAGCATGTTGCAGGACCCGCATCTGGTCGCGACCGGTTTTTTCCCGGTGGTCGATCATCCGAGCGAAGGTAAAATCCGCAGCATGAAGGTTTCCGCGACCTGGTCGGATACAGCCGTGGAGCCGGCGCGGCTGGCGCCGCGCCTGAATGAGCACGGTGCCGAAATCCTTCACGAAGCCGGGTTTTCCGCCGACGAGATCGCGGCCCTGGCGCGCGACGGCGTGACCAGGGCGGCGGCCGGCGCGAAAATGGATTGAGACGCATGGATTTCGCACTCACGGCCAACCAGGAATCGATCCGCGACGCGGTGGCAAAAATCTGCGCGCGCTTCGACGATGCCTATTGGCTGAAGAAGGACAAGGAAGGTGGCTTTCCCGCCGACTTCCACAAGGCCCTGGCGGATGCCGGCTGGCTCGGCATCTGCATTCCCGAGGAATATGGCGGCTCTGGTCTCGGCATCGTCGATGCCGCGATCATGATGCGGACGATCTCGGAATCCGGCGCCGGCATGTCGGGCGCCTCCGCCGTGCATATGAACGTGTTCGGGCTCAATCCGGTTGTCGTGTTCGGCACCGGGGAGCAATGCCAGCGGATGCTGCCGCCGATCGTCGCCGGCACGCAGAAGGCCTGCTTTGCCGTCACCGAGCCGAATACCGGTCTCAACACCACGCAGTTGAAAACCCGGGCGGTGCGGTCAGGCGAGAAATACGTCGTCAACGGCCAGAAGGTCTGGATTTCGACCGCGCAGGTCGCCGAGAAGATCCTGCTGCTGGCGCGCACCACGGCGCTGGAGGAAGTCAGGAATCCGACCCACGGCTTGAGCCTGTTCTATACCGATTTCGACCGCAGCCGCATTTCGGTTCGCGAGATCGAGAAGATGGGCCGCAAGGCGGTCGATTCCAACGAGCTCTTCATCGAGAACTTTGAAATTCCCGTTGAGGATCGCCTCGGCGAGGAGGGCCGTGGTTTTGAGTACATCCTGCATGGCATGAACCCG
Source organism: uncultured Alphaproteobacteria bacterium (assembly GCA_963742085.1). Lineage (GTDB taxonomy): Bacteria > Pseudomonadota > Alphaproteobacteria > Rhizobiales > Xanthobacteraceae > Bradyrhizobium. Next base: position 9,057 of record CAVUKM010000022.1, read on the forward strand.
GAACGGATCCTGATCGCCGCGGAGGCGGTCGGGCTCGGCAAGCTGGCGCTGTCACGTGCCGCGGCCTACGCCAGGGAGCGTATCGTGTTCAACCGTCCGATCGGCAAGAACCAGGCGATCCAGCATCCGCTGGCGAAGAACTGGATGGAGTTGGAGGCAGCCTGGCTGATGACGCTCTCGGCGGGCTGGCAGTACGATCAGGGCCTGCCATGCGGGCCGGCCGCCAATGCCGCGAAATATCTCGCCGGCGAGGCCGGCTTTCACGCCTGCGAGCAGGCCGTGATGACCCATGGCGGCTTCGGCTACGCCAGGGAATTTCATGTCGAGCGCTACTTGCGCGAATCCCTGATCCCGCGCATCGCCCCGATCAGCCCGCAGCTCATTCTCAGCTTTATTGCCGAGAAGGTGCTGGGCATGCCGAAGTCGTATTGAAATCATGAAGGTCGGAAATCCAAAGCCGTCATTCCGGGATGCGCCCCTCGGCGCAGACCCGGAATCTCGAGATTCTCCGATGTGCAATTGCACATCGCAGTTCGCATCTGCGATGCGCCCCGGAATGACGCGGGTTGAGCAATTCGCTGGCCGTCTATCTCCCTAGCCACAAGGACAAAATCATGAGCCGTCTTAAGGCCGCGCTTGATCCGCGCTCCGTCGCCATCATCGGTGCATCGGAAAATCCCAACAAGGTCGGCGGTCGGCCGGTGCATTACCTCGACAAGTTCGGCTTCAAGGGCAAGATTTTCCCGATCAATCCGTCGCGCTCCGAGGTGCAGGGCCACAAATGCTACAAGAGCCTCGGCGACCTGCCGGAGGCGCCCGAGATGGTGATCGTCGCTGTCGCCGGCGACAACGCGATCGGCGCGGTGGAAGATTGCGCCGCGCATGGCGTCAAGGTTGCCGTGGTGATGGCTTCCGGCTTCGGCGAGGTCGATGCGGTCGCCGGCAAGGCGAAGGAGCGGCGGATGGTGGAGGCCGCGCACAAGGCCGGCATGCGCATCGTCGGACCGAATTCGCAAGGGCTTGCCAATTTCGGTACCGGTGCGATCGCGAGCTTCTCCACCATGTTCATGGATATGGACCGCGCCGAGGGACACGTCGCGATGCTGAGCCAGAGCGGTGCGCTCAGCACCGTGCCGGTCGGGTTTTTGCGCCAGCGCGGCATCGGCGTCCGCCATACCCATGCCACCGGCAACGACGCCGATATTACGGTCGGCGAACTCGCGGTCGCGGTGGCGGAAGATCCGCAGGTAAAGCTCCTGCTGCTCTATCTCGAGAGCATCCCCGAGACGAAATATCTGGAGGAGCTCGCTGCCGTCGCGCTCGACCGCGACCTGCCGATCATTGCTCTCAAATCCGGACGTTCCGAAGCCGGGCGTCAGGCGGCGCAGTCGCACACCGGTGCACTCGCCAATGAAGACCGCGTGGTCGACGCCTTCTTCGAGCGGCACGGCATCTGGCGCGCGCCGGACATGCGCGGCCTGGTCGAAGCCACCGAGCTCTATCTCAAGGGCTGGAAGCCGAAGGGCCGGCGCCTCGTCGCCATCAGCAATTCAGGTGCGGTCTGCGTCATGACCGCGGACGCGGCGACCGCCGTCGGCATGCCGATGGCGAAACTGTCCGACGAAACCGACAGGAAGCTCAAGGGTATCCTGCCGAGTTTTGCGACCACCACCAATCCGATCGATCTGACCGCGGCGTTGTTGTCCAATAGCCGGCTGTTCGGCGACATCCTGCCGGTGATCGCCGAAGACCCCGCGGCCGATGCGTTCCTGATTGGCGTCCCCGTCGCCGGGCCCGGCTACGATGTGGAAGCGTTCGCCCGCGACGCGGCCGCGTTCGGCAAGCAGACCGGAAAGCCGCTGGTGATCGCGGCGACCCAGCGCAGCGTCGCCGACCAGTTCGCCGCCGAAGGCTCCTCGGTGTTTCCGACCGAGACCGAGGCGGTCACCGCGTTGCATCAGTTTCTGGCGCATCGCGAATTGATGGCGAGGACGCTGGCGCGGAGGGCGCAGCCCGCAGGAGCTGGCCGGCCCCGGATATCACAGGGTGCAACGTCGATGCTGAACGAGGCCGACAGCCTCGCTCTGCTGGCTGCCCGCGGCATTCCGGTGGTGCCACACCGGCTGTGCCGGTCGCGTGCCGAGGCGATCGCGGCGTTCGAGACGATCGGCGGCCCGGTCGTGGTCAAGGGGTGTTCCGCCGATATCGCGCACAAGTCGGAGCTTGGCCTGGTGAAGCTTGGCGTCACCACCCGCGAGGAGGCCGGCGAGATCTGGGCGCAGATGGAAACCATCATCCGCAGGCAGGGCGCGCGGTTCGACGGCGTCATCGTCGCGGCGATGGCGGGTGGCCGGCGCGAAATCATGATCGGCGCGCATCGCGATCCCGTATTCGGGCCTGTGGTCGCGGTTGGCGATGGCGGCAAATATGTCGAGATCTTTCGCGATACCGCGCTGCTGCTCCCGCCATTTTCGAAGGACGACGTCCGGGAGGCGCTTGGCAAATTGAGGATTGCGCCGCTGTTTGCCGGCGTACGCGGCGAGCCGCCGATGGATGTAGATGCGCTGTGCGACGCCGTGGTGCGGGTAGGCGAATTGATGCTGGATCCCGCGGCGAGGGTGATGAGCCTCGATCTCAACCCCGTGCTGCTCGATAGCGCCGGCAAAGGCTGCGTCGTCGTGGATGCCGTGGTGTTTCAGGGCTGATTTGATCGTCATTACCCAACCGACGGGTCGCGCGCCCAATGACAGGCTACCGAAGCAATCCGGCGTGACCCGAAACTGTCTACCGGGTTGCTTCGTCGCATTCGCGTCCAGCAATGACGGATTTTCAACGCGTGTGAATTCTCAACGCGAGTAGAAAACGACGCTGGCAATGACGAGCATGGCCGTCACCGCCAGCATTTGCGCAAGCACTTCCGAGGTCGCCTTCCTGGTGGCGTCCTTCATGCGGTTCTCCCTAAACTCGGGCACGACTCATCGTTGCCCGTGAAGGCCCCACGATCCGGTTTGGTTTTACTCGGAACACCCCTCGACGAATTCGCTTTGACGAGTCCCCACTCGGCGAATATCGACGCTGCCAAGGTCGAACAGCAATGCGGCGGCAATTTGGCTCGCCTGCAGCCGGTTTATGCGCGCGGAGAGGAATTTTGGAAGCTAATTTCGGACGTGATGCATCATCCCGGAAGGCGCAAGCCGTTGATCCCCAGGTTCCGGCCGGATACGCTTTCGGACGAAGCCTCCGACAAGGCGGTTCGAGCATTTCAGGAAAACTGAAGGTGAATGATGGCCCGCATCGACTATTGCGATACTTCCAAGTCGAACGAACGCACCCGCGAGATTTTGGGCAAGAACCGCAACGCCAACATCTTCCGGATGATGGCGCATTCGCCGAGTTATTTTGAGCAATATTGCCGGCTGGGTGGCGCGATCCGCCACAGGGGAGAACTCGATCCGATCGTGCGGGAGCTGGCCATCACGCGCACCGGGATAATTTGCGAGGCACAATACGAGGTCGTGGCCCACAAGCGCATCGGCAAGAACGTCGGGGTCACCGACGAGCAGAACGAGGCGCTGGAGAACTGGCAATCGGCGACCTGCTTTAACGAGCTGCAGCGCGCCGCGCTTGCCTTTACCGACGAAATCGTTCGCTTGCGACGTCCTGCCGACGCAACGTTCAAGGCCATCGCGGCCAAATTGTCGCCGGCGGCGCTGGTTGAATTGCAGCTCGCGGTCGGCTTCTACATCATGACGTCGAAATTCCTGGAAACCTTCGACATCGACATGCAGCCGGTGGAGCAAGTGGTGTGAGCCGATTGCGTTTCCAGGGAATAAACTCGCCAATTCTATTCAACGTGCTGGTGCCAAGACGGGAATGCGCATGACCGACAATTTTCGTGACAACGAGGACCGCAACCGGTTCGAGCTCGATGTCGAGGGCAACATTGCGTTCGTCACCTATCGAAAATCACCCGGCGCAATAACGCTTGTGCATACCGAGGTCCCCCCGGAATTGGGCGGGCGGGGAATTGGCTCGAATCTTGGGCGTGCGACCCTTGACGCCGTCCGGGCCCAGGGACCGGAGCTCTCGGTCGAATGCGATTTCATCAGATCGTTCATGACGAAGTATCCTGAATACAACGACCTCCTGGCCCGTGGCGAAGAAATGAAAAGAAATGCCGCCACCTATAAGGCCAGCTGCTTTTGTGGCGCTGTTGATCTGGAGGTCACGGGCAAGCCAGCCTTCGCGGGATATTGTCATTGTCGCGACTGCCAGGCCTGGTCAGCCGCGCCGATCAATGCGTTCAGCCTCTGGAAGTCAGACAGCGTGCGCATTACCAAGGGCGAATCCGATATAGGAACCTTTCACAAGACTGAAAATTCCTTCCGCAAGTTCTGCAAGGTTTGCGGCGGTCACCTCATGACCGAGCATCCGCGCATGCGACTTGTCGATGTCTATGCCAATTTATTGCAAGGCTTCACGCACGAGCCAACGCTGCATGCGAATTACGGAAGCAAGATGGTTTCCGTAAAGGACGGGTTGCCGAAGTTCTGCGATCTACCCGCCGAGCTCGGCGGCTCGGGAGAAGTTCTGGACGATTAATTCGCTCCTCATTATTCACGGTTTACCGCCCGATCAGCGCCAACCTGAAAATATCGGAGCCCGCGCTTGTGGACGCGGTGACGGGCGCGTTCAGGTCTCGATAATGGCGAGAACCTGTCCCTCGGCGACGACATCATCGAGACTGACAAGCACGGTTCTGATTGTCCCCGCCGCGGGCGAAGCGACCGGGATTTCCATTTTCATGGCTTCGACAAAGGCAACGTCGTCCCCTTCGCCGACGCTTTGCCCGGTCTGCACGGCAAGCGCGCAGACGCGGCCGGCGACCTCGGTCACAATCTTGATGTCAGGCATTCCACTCTCCGGGACGGCCGCCGCGCGCTCCTTGCGCGTCTGTTGAAGGGCGGGCGCCCCGGCTTCCAGTTGTGGCCGCAGATTGCCTGAGGTAGCTTGTTCTGCAAGTGGAATTTTATTCCGCACGGCGGAATTCAGGGGAACGCATGGGACGGCGCTCGGAGCGGCTCAGCAAACAGGGAATGCTTGCCGGCGATCCCGCCGGGGAGGGCGACGTCATTCAGGTCGTGTCGCGCGCGTTTGACGTCCTGCGCTGTTTCGAGGGGCACGAGGCGCGGCTCGGCAACCTTGAGATCTCCAACCGCTGCGGACTGCCGCGATCGACGGTTTCGCGGCTGACCCATACGCTGACGCGGATGGGGCAGCTCGTCTATCTGCCGCGAGACCAGAAATACCGCATCGGCCCAAGTGCGGTGGCGATGAGCACCGCGATGATGCGGGGCCTGCAGTTGCGCAACCTGATCCGGCTGCGCTTGCAGGAGGTCGCCGAGCAGTTACCCGGCACCGTGGGGTTCGTCATTCCGGACCGCTTCCATCTCGTTTATCTCGAGGTCGGCCGTGCCGCCAACGCGCTGGGCCTTAGCTCCACCACAGGCAGTCGCATCGCCATGGCAAGCACGGCCGCGGGCCATGCCTACACTGCCGCGCTCGACACCGAGGTCGGCGATGCCCTGCTTGCGGAAATGGAACGCGAGATTCCTGGTGACGCGAGGCTGCTGCGGCCGCGTCTGGAGGCCAACCGCCGTTTCTTGCGCGAACGAGGCTATGTGGTGGCCTGCGGCTTGTGGAGCCCGCATATCAACGGTCTCGGGGTGCCGCTGTGGTCGCCGCAATACCAGACCTATGTCGTCGTCACGATCGGTCTTCTGTCCGCAATGTTTGATGAGAAACGGCTGCACAAGGAGGTCGCTCCGCGGCTTCTGGAACTGAGTGCGGCGATCGCTGCCGTGCTCGAGGGCGGCGAGGCTGAATTGTTCGGCGATCGCGCGCAGGGCAAGCCGCTTCCGGTATCGGCCCACAACAATAAAATCAGGACGGAGGATCCGAATGAACTGGAAGCCGGAACTCGACGACCTCGCCCGGCGCGAAGCCTTCGCGCGCGAGATGGGCGGCGTTGACAAGGTCAAGCGACAGCGCGACCAGGGCCGGCTCACCGTTCGCGAGCGTATCGACAAGCTTCTCGATCAAAAAAGTTTTCATGAGATCGGCGCGATATCCGGCACCGCCGAATATGACGGGCAAGGCGAGCTGAAGAATCTGACGCCGGCGAACTGCGTGTTCGGTCGCGGCAAGGTCGATGGCCGGACCGTGGTCGTGGTCGGCGACGATTTCACCGTGCGCGGCGGCTCGGCCGATGCCTCGATCTCGGCGAAGCCGCTGATGGCCGAGGAGATGGCGCACGATTTCCGCCTGCCCATCATCCGGATGATCGAGGGCTCCGGCGGCGGCGGCTCGGTGAAGACCATCGAAACCAAGGGCGCGGCCAATCTGCCGGGCGGCATTGGCGGGACCCGCTGGTACGCCTACACGACCGCGAACATGGCCCGCGTGCCCGTGGTGGGCCTGGGACTGGGCTCGGTCGCGGGATTGGGCGCGGCGCGGCTTGCGGCCAGCCACTATTCGGTGATGACAAAAAATTCGGCGATGTTCGTCGCGGGACCGCCCGTCGTGAAACGGCTTGGCCAGGATCTCTCCAAGCAGGAACTCGGCGGCGCCGATATCCAGACCCGCGCCGGCGGCGTCGATCATGCCGTCGACACCGAGGAGGAAGCGTTCGCCTGCGCCAGGCGCTTCCTCTCCTACTTGCCGTCGTCGGTCTACGAGCTGCCGCCGACAATTCCTTGCGACGACGATCCGGAGCGGTCGGAGGAATCCTTGATGAAGGCGGTGCCGCGCAACCGGCGTCAGGTCTACAAGATGCGTCCCATCATCAACGCCGTCGTCGACAAGGGTTCGTTCTTCGAGGTGGCTGCGAATTTCGGGCGCCCGGTCATCGTCGGTCTCGCCCGTCTGGAAGGCCGCGCCGTGCTGCTGCTCGCGGGTGACCCCTTTCACTATGGCGGATCGTGGACGGCGGAAGCCTGCCAGAAGGTGGTGCGCTGGGTCGATTTCGCCGAAACCTTCCATCTCCCGGTGGTCTATCTGATGGATTGTCCGGGGTTCATGATCGGCCTTGAGGCCGAGAAGGCCGCCACCATCCGTCACGGGGTGCGCGCCATGGCCGCGGTCAACCAGACCACGGTTCCCTGGTGCACCATCATCGTGCGCAACTCCTTCGGCGTCGCCGGCGTCGTGCACCAGCCGGCCGACCGGTTCTCGCTTCGCTATGCGTGGCCGTCCGCCTATTGGGGCTCGCTGCCGCTGGAAGGCGGCATCGAGGCGGCCTATCGCGCCGACATCGACGCCGCCGACGATCCGCAAGCCAAACTGAAGGAGATCGAGGATCGTCTCAACAAGCTGCGCTCGCCGTTCCGCTCCGCCGAAAAATTCTGGGTCGAGGAGATCATCGACCCGCGCAAGACCCGCTCGCTATTGTGCGAATTCGCGCGCCTCGCCGAGCCGCTGCGAACGCCGGGGCCTGCGACGAATATGACGATCCGGCCGTAGTTGCTTTACCTCGCCCCGCTCGCGGGGAGAGGTCGCTCGCGAAGCGAGCGGATGAGGGGGACTGACCCGCGTGTACCTCTGTCAATGATTTCGCGGAAGCAGCCCCTCACCCTAACCCTCTCCCCGTGAAGAACGGCGAGAGGGAAGGAGAGGATTGTTTCACGCCGCCACCGGCTTTGGCGCCCGCGAGATCGAAAGCACAATCAGCGCGGCCACGACGCACAGCGCGCCGGCGGTGAAAAACGCCGGCAAATACGTTGCAAGCACGGTCCGCGACAGGCCGGCGCCGAAAGCCGCAAAGGCGGCGCCGAGCTGATGACCTGCGAAGATCCAGCCGAATACCAGATTGGCGCGCTCCGGCCCGAAGCGCTGCGCGGTCAGCCGCACCGTCGGCGGCACCGTGGCGATCCAGTCCAGCCCATAGAACATCGCAAACAGCGACAGGCCGTAGAACGAAAAGTCGGTGAACGGCAGCGCCAGCAGCGACAGGCCGCGCAAGCCGTAATACCAGAACAGGAGCCAGCGATTGTCGTATCGGTCCGACAGCCACCCGGAAACGATGGTGCCGAAGAAATCGAACACGCCCATGGCGGCGAGCAGGCTCGCGGCCTGTACCTGCGGAATTCCGAAATCGAGGCACATCGGAATCAGATGCACCTGGATCAGGCCGTTGGTGGAGGCGCCGCAGATGAAGAAGGTGGCGAACAGGATCCAGAACACCCGCGTCCTGGCGGCATCGCGCAGCGTGCCGAGCGCCGCCGCCATGATCGGCGCGTTGTTGGGAGGAGGCGCCGGCAAAGGCTGCGTGCCTTCGTCACCGAACGGCCGCAGTCCGACGTCACCGGGACGGTCGCGCATCACCATCAGGACGGCCAGGGCCGCGAGCCCGAGCATCACGCAGATCAGCGACAGCGCCATGCGCCAGCCCATCCGCTCGGTGATGGTGGCGAGCAGCGGCAGGAAGACCAATTGGCCGGTTGCCACGCTGGCGGTCAAAATTCCGACCACAAGGCCGCGCCGCGCCGCGAACCAGCGCGCCGCGACGGTCGCCCCCAGCACCAGCGCGGTCATGCCGGTGCCGATGCCGATCACGACACCCCACAGCAGCATCAATTGCCAGACCTTGGTCATTGCCAGGGAGGCCATGAGGGCGGAGGCCACGATCAGCAGCGCCGACAATGTCACATTGCGCAGGCCGTACCGGTTCATGAGCGCGGCCGCGAAGGGGGCCATCAGTCCGAACAGGATGAAGCGGATCGACAGCGCCGAGGAAATTTCGGCAGTGGTCCAGCCGAACTCATGCTGCAGCGGCACAATGAAGACGCCGGGCGCGCCGACCGTGCCGGCAGTGATCAAAGCGGTGAGAAACGTGACGCCGACCATCACCCAGCCGTAATGGATGTTGCGGCGGGCGAGGGCGGCTGACAGCCAGTTGGAGATCATGGCAATTCCTGTTCGGGATATTCGAGAGAATGTTACGCGCCAGGGCGTTTCCGGCGAAGCGTGAACCCGGCATGAGGGAACCGTGTCGATAAACAATCAGTGAACCATGCGCTCCACCGCGATGGCGGTCGCTTCGCCGCCGCCGATGCAGAGGGCGGCGACGCCGCGCTTCAAATTCTGCGCTTCCAGCGCATGCAGCAGCGTGACGATCAGGCGCGCGCCGGTGGCGCCGATGGGATGGCCGAGCGCGCAGGCGCCGCCATTGATGTTCAGTTTCTCGCGGGGAATTCCGAGATCGCGTTGCGCCGCCATCGCCACCACCGCGAATGCCTCGTTGATCTCGAACAGGTCGACGTCACCGACGCTCCAGCCGGCCTTGTCGAGCACCTTGCGGATGGCCGGGATCGGCGCAGTCGTGAACCATTGCGGCTCCTGGCTGTGGGTGGCGTGGCCCTTGATCTCGGCGAGAACCGGCAGACCGTCGCGATCTGCAATCGATCGCCTGGCGAGAACCAGCGCGGCGGCGCCGTCGGCATTCGCGGACGACGCCGCCGGCGTAATCGTGCCGTTGGGGCGGAACGCCGGCTTCAGTCCGGGAATCCTGGCGGGATCGACCTTCAGCGGAATTTCGTCGTTGGCGATGCTGCGCGGGCCGGCCTTCTCCTTGATCGTTACCGGAACGATCTCAGCCTTGAAGGCTCCGCCTTCCACCGCCCTGCGCGCGCGCGTCAGCGTTTCCATCGCATAGGCGTCCTGGGCATCTCGCGTGAATTGATATGCCTCCGCGGTGGCCTCGCCGAAATCGCCCATCGAACGTCCGGCCTCGTAGGCGTCCTCGAGGCCGTCGAGGAACATGTGGTCGATGATCCGGTCGTGACCGGCGCGATAGCCTCCGCGCGCCTTGGCCAAGAGGTAGGGCGCATTGGTCATGCTCTCCATGCCGCCGGACACGACGATGTCGGCCGAGCCGGCATTGATGATGTCGTGGGCCAGCATGGTGGCCTTCATCCCGGAGCCGCAAACCTTGTTGATGGTGGTGGCGCCGGTCGCATCGGGCAGCCCCGCGCCGCGCGCGGCCTGTCGTGCCGGGGCCTGGCCCTGTCCGGCCGGGAGCACGCAGCCCATGAAGACCTCGTCGATCCGCTCGCGCGGGAGCCTCGCCCGCTCGACCGCGGCGCCGATCACATGGGCACCGAGCTGATGCGCGCTGAAGGCGGTGAGATCACCCATGAACCGGCCGAGCGGGGTGCGGGCGGCGGAAACGATGACGACGGGATCGGAGGTAGCGGCCATGGCGGTGGTCCTCGGACTGGCGGGGAAATTGTTAGATGACGCACATCATATGATGCGCCGCAAAAATTGCAACGCGGGCGTTTCATGACAAATTGTCGTGATCGCATGAGCCACGTTTGCCGGGTGGCGCTCAAGGCCGCACCGCCCGCAGGGGATCGCGGCCGGAAACTACCGCTTGCGGTCGATAAACCCCTGCATCAACCGTTTCGGCTCGTCGGTCAGGAACGATTTGCCGAACACGCCGATGCTCAGGTTGACGGATTCCGTCAGCGGCAGCTCCTCCCATTGCCGGAGCAGGGCCTTTTGCGCGCGCAGCGCTTCCGGGCCGCATTCCAGCAGCGCCGCGACGGTGTTCTCGACCGCGGCGTCCAGTCCGCCAGCCGGCGCGACGACGTCGACCAGTCCCCAGGCCAGCGCCGTGACGGCGTCGATATTCTCCGCCGTCATGACCAGCCAGCGGGCACGGCCCCAGCCGACCAGGCGCGGCAACAGCGCGGCGTGAATGACGGAGGGAATGCCGACCCGTACTTCCGGCATGCCGAACCTGGCGTCGTGCGCGGCGATCCGGAAGTCGCAGGCCGCTGCCACCTCCAACCCGCCGCCGAGGCACCAGCCAGGCATCCGCGCGATCACCGGTGACGGAAAGGTCCGTACCGCCTCGCAGAGATCCCGCAAACCCGTGATGAATTGCTCGGCCGATGCCTGATCGAGCCCCGCCATCTCCTTGATATCGGCGCCGCCGATCATGCTCTTTTCGCTCTGCCCGGCCATGACAAGCACGCGAAGCTGCCGTTCTGTCGCTAGCTGCTCCAGCCCGTCGCGGACGCCCTTGATGACGGCCGATCCGAGAATATTGAGCGAACCGGCATTGCAAATCGTCAGGCGCACGACGCCGCGCGGGTCGCGATCGATACCGCAATAGGGGTTGAGCATGTGCATGGCCGGTCTCGCAATTTGGGAAACGTGTCAGGGTGGATCGTGCCACATCCCGGGCAAAACCCCGCCTTGTCAAGGCCGCGCGGCAGAGGCGATTTCGGGCCTGCGAGGCCGCGGCAAGCGAAATAAATGCAGCTTTCGGCGGTCGCGGATGTTATCAGGGAGGCGGGCGTCATTATATGACTTGAAACATCTTATGGGACCGCCAATGCGATACTCCAGGGAACACAAGCTCGAAACGCACGCGCGGATCGTGAGGAAAGCCTCGGTTCGGCTGCGCGAGAAGGGCGCACACGGCATTGGCGTTGCCGACCTCATGAAGGAGGCCGGCCTCACCCATGGCGGCTTCTATGCTCACTTCGATTCCCGGGAAGCCCTGGTGATCGAGGCCTTTACCCATGCGATGGATCGCTCGACGGAGCACTGGCGAAAGCTGGCAGGGCAGACCCCGCCGGAGAAGCGCCTGGCCATGATCGTGAACAGCTATTTGACGCCGCTTCACCGCGACGATCCCGGCCACGGTTGCGCGGTACCGGCGCTGGGCGCTGAAATCGCCCGCGAGAGCGCGAAGACGCGGCGGGTGTTCGCGGGCAGGCTGGACCAGATGATCGACATGATCGCCACGCAAATTCCGGATGTCCCGCGCAAGGCGGCGCGCAAACAGGCGATGGCGGCACTCGCGACCATGATGGGGACGCTGGTGATGGCCCGCATCGCCGGCAGCGGAGATTTCTCCGATGAAATACTCGGCGCCGGCCGTGAGGCCGTGCTTGGCCGGGCGAAATCGCCAAGGGCGAAGAAATCCCCTCCCAAAAAAGCCGCCGCGTCGAGGCCTCACTGAGGCGGTCTGGCGGGCAGGCGCATTCGACGTTGGTCGTAGGCGGTAAAAAACGCGGCAAAGCCCTCATTTTCGCAAATCCGTTGCGCGCTGAAAAACCTTTCCAAACGCGGTAAAGCCTGCAAGATGCTGCCAAAATCGGCACCTTGCAAAGGTCTTGGAGGAACGCATGCGTATGATCGGGCATTTTATCGGCGGCCGCGAGGTCAAGGGCACATCGGGCCGATTTGCCGACGTATTTGAGCCGATGACCGGCGACGTCCAGGCCCAGGTGGCGCTGGCGTCGAAGGCCGAGTTGCGCGCGGCGGTCGAGAACGCCAAAGCGGCTCAGCCGGAGTGGGGCGCGACCAATCCGCAGCGCCGCGTTCGCGTTCTCATGAAATTCCTGGAACTGGTGGCGCGCGACAATGATGCCTTGGCCGAATTGCTTGCCCGCGAACACGGCAAGACCATTCCCGACGCGAAGGGCGATATTCTCCGCGGTGTCGAGGTCGTGGAGTTCGCTCTCGGCATTCCGCAAATGATGAAAGGGGAATATACCGAAGGCGCCGGGCCGGGCATCGACATCTATTCGATGCGCCAGCCGCTTGGGGTCGTCGCCGGCATCACGCCGTTCAATTTTCCGGCGATGATCCCGATGTGGAAATTCGCGCCAGCGATCGCCTGCGGCAATGCCTTTGTCCTGAAGCCATCGGAGCGTGACCCCGGCGTGCCGATGAGGCTTGCCGAACTGATGCTGGAGGCGGGGCTGCCGCCGGGCGTCCTCAACGTCGTCAACGGCGACAAGGAAGCCGTGGATGCAATTCTCGATGATCCCGACATCGCGGCGGTCGGCTTTGTCGGCTCGTCCGCGATAGCCCAGTATATCTACGAGCGGGCGGCGGCGACCGGAAAGCGCGCGCAGTGCTTCGGCGGCGCCAAGAACCACGCCATCGTGATGCCAGACGCCGACATGGATCAAACGGTGGATGCGTTGGTTGGAGCCGGATACGGTGCCGCGGGCGAACGCTGCATGGCGGTGTCGGTCGCGGTCCCCGTCGGCAAGACGACGGCCGACCGGCTGATGGAAAAGCTCATTCCGCGCGTCGAGAACCTGAAAATCGGTCCTTCGATCGATCCGACTGCCGATTTCGGCCCGCTGGTGACCAGGGCTGCGCTGGAGCGGGTCAAGAACTATGTCGAGATCGGCATCAAGGAAGGCGCCAAGCTCGCGGTCGACGGCCGCGGCTTCAAGATGCAGGGCTATGAGAATGGCTTCTATATGGGCGGCTGCCTGTTCGACAACGTCACCAAGGACATGCGGATCTACAAGGAGGAAATTTTCGGTCCCGTGCTGTCGGTGGTGCGGGCCCACGACTATAGCGAGGCGCTCAGGCTGCCGTCCGACCACGATTACGGCAATGGGGTTGCGATCTTTACCCGTGATGGCGATGCCGCGCGCGATTTCGCTGCAAAGGTCAATGTCGGCATGGTCGGTATCAACGTGCCGATCCCGGTTCCGGTCGCCTATTATACCTTCGGCGGCTGGAAACGTTCCGGCTTCGGCGATCTCAATCAATACGGACCGGATTCGATCCGCTTCTACACCAAGACCAAGACGGTGACATCGCGCTGGCCGTCCGGCGTCAAGGAAGGCGCGGAGTTCTCGATTCCGACGATGAACTGAGGCGCAAGCAGGCGCAAACACCAGATGCAATTTTCTCTCAACGAGGACCAGATTGCGGTTCGCGATATGGCGCGGGATTTCGCCGCGGAAAAAATCGCGCCGCATGCGATCCGCTGGGATGAGGAAAAGCATTTTCCGGTCGACGTGATGCGCGAGGCGGCGACGCTTGGCATCGGCGGCATCTACATCCGCGACGATGTCGGCGGTTCGGCGCTGACGCGGTTCGACGCGGCGCTGATCTTCGAGGCGTTGGCGCAGGGCTGTCCGACGGTGTCGGCCTTCATCTCGATCCACAACATGGCCGCATGGATGATCGATGCCTTCGGCAACGACACCCAGCGCAAGAAGTGGCTGCCGAAGCTGTGCTCGATGGAGTACCTGGCGAGCTATTGCCTGACCGAACCCGGTTCGGGATCCGACGCGGCCGCGCTGCGCACGCGCGCGGTTCGCGACGGCGACCATTATGTCCTCAACGGCCAGAAGCAGTTCATTTCCGGCGCGGGCAAGGGCGACATCTACGTGGTGATGGTGCGGACCGGCGAGGGCGGCCCCGGCGGCATCTCGACGCTGGTGATCGAGGGCGACACGCCTGGGGTTTCGCTCGGCGCCAACGAGCGCAAGATGGGCTGGAACGCGCAGCCGACCCGCGCGGTGATTTTCGAGAATGCGCGCGTGCCGGTCGCCAACCGGCTCGGCGATGAAGGCATCGGGTTCAAGATCGCGATGGCGGGGCTCGACGGCGGCCGCATCAACATTGCCGCGTGTTCGCTCGGCGGCGCCCAAAGCGCGCTCGACAAGTCGCTTGCGTACATGAAGGAACGCAAGGCCTTCGGCAAGCGTCTCGACGAATTCCAGGCGCTGCAATTTCGTCTCGCCGACATGGCGACCGAACTGGAGGCGGCGCGGACCTTCGTCTGGCGGGCCGCCGCCGCGCTCGATCGCAAGGACAGCGATGCCACCATGCTCTGCGCGATGGCAAAGCGCTTCGGCACCGATGTCGGGTTCGAGGTCGCCAACCAGGCGCTGCAACTGCATGGCGGCTATGGCTATCTCAGCGAATACGGCATCGAAAAAATCGTCCGCGACCTGCGCGTGCACCAGATCCTCGAAGGCACCAACGAGATCATGCGGCTGATCGTGGCGCGCAAGCTGGTCGAGGGCGCGCGATGACGGCGCAGGCCGCTGTGGCCGGATCCGAACCGGACCTGATCGTGCGGCGCGAGGGCGCTGCCGGCATTATTCGTCTCAACCGGCCGAAAGCGATCAATGCGGTGACGCTGGAGATGTTTCGCGGCATCGACCAGGCGCTCGACCAATTCGGGACCGACCCGGCGATCGGCCTGATCCTGCTGGAAGGGGCGGGTGAGCGCGGCCTTTGCGCGGGAGGCGACATTCGCGCGCTGTATGACAGTTCGCGCGCCAACGGCGATCTCGGCAAGATCCTTTGGCGTGAGGAGTACATTCTCAACGCGCGCATCGCCAGGTTTCCAAAGCCCTACGTGGCCTTCATGGACGGCATCGTGATGGGCGGCGGGGTAGGTCTGTCGGCGCACGGCGCGCACCGCGTGGTCACCGAGCGGACCAGGCTCGCGATGCCCGAGGTCGGCCTCGGTTTCTTTCCCGATGTTGGCGGCACCTTTTTGCTGGCGCGCTCGCCGGGCGAAATCGGCACCTATTTCGGATTGACCGGCACGACCATGAATGGGCCCGACGCGATTTACGCCCGCTTTGCCGACGCGGTCGTGCCTTCCGGCCGACTGGGAGCTCTGCGCGAGACGCTTGTGGATCTTCGCGCGGGCGTGAATTCCGCCGCGGTCAAAGCCGCCATCGACGGCTTCGCGACCGGCGAAACCGCCGGGCCGGTCGCCGCGATGCAGGCGGACATCAACCGCTGGTTTTCGCACGATCGGATGCAAGATATTTTCGCCGCCCTGCATCGCGATGGTTCGGAGCTCGCGCAATCGACGCTCAGGACGTTGAACGAGAAGTCGCCCCGCGGCATGGTGGTCACCTCGAAACTGCTGCGGCTGGCGCGTGGCTCGTCGTCGCTGGAGCAATGCCTGGTGCGCGAATATCGCGCCGCGCTGGAAGTGTTCAGGAGCGATGATTTTCGCGAAGGCGTCCGCGCAGCCGTCATCGACAAGGACCGCAATCCCAGGTGGTCGCCGTCCCGCGTCGAGGATGTTACGCCTGCGATGCTGGCGCCCTATTTCGCGGAAATCGGCGCCGACGAACTGGTATTCCAGAGACAAGACAGAAACGCCTGAGCGGAGGGAAGTGGAGATGGCCAACATCGCATTCATCGGACTCGGCAACATGGGCGGCCCGATGGCTGCCAATCTGGTCAAGGCCGGCCACAGGGTCGTCGCGTTCGATCTGGTGGCCGCCTCGCGCGATCAGGCCAAAGCCGATGGGGCATCGATCGCTGAAAGCTCGGTTGCCGCGGTGAAAGGCACTGAGGTCGTCATCACGATGTTGCCGGCCGGCAAGCACGTGCTGTCCGTCTGGAACGAGGTTGTCCCGGTGATGGCAAAAGGCGCGCTGATCATCGATTGCTCGACGATCGATGTTGAAAGTGCGAAACAGGCTCATGCGCTGGCCTCCAGGCACGGCGTCGGTTCGATCGATGCGCCGGTTTCCGGAGGCACCGGCGGCGCCAGGGGCGCCACCTTGACCTTCATGTGCGGCGGCGAGGAAAAGGCATTCGCGGCCGCGAAGCCCGTGCTGGAAAAGATGGGCAAGAAGATCGTGCATTGCGGCGGCGCAGGCGCTGGCCAGGCGGCGAAAATCTGCAACAACATGATCCTTGGAGTTTCCATGATTGCGGTCAGCGAGGCCTTCGCGCTGGCTGAAAAGCTCGGGCTTTCGCATCAGGCGTTGTTCGATGTCGCCTCGACGTCGTCGGGACAATGCTGGTCGCTGACATCGTACTGCCCCGTGCCGGGGCCGGTGCCGACATCGCCGGCAAACAACGACTACAAACCGGGCTTTGCCTCGGCCCTGATGGTGAAAGATCTGACGCTGGCGCAAGATGCGGCCACGGCCGCCGGGGCGGCGACGCCGCTCGGCAAGCACGCGCAGGAAATCTACAAGGCGTTCGATGCCGCCGGACACGGCGGGGTCGATTTCTCAGGCATCATCCGGCATGTGCGCGGCCTTGCGGGAAAGTAAAACGACAGGCCGATGACAACATTCCAGGAAGCCCGCGCCTTCTTGCTCCGGCATCGGACGGATTACGACAAGGCTGTCGCGGATTTTCGCTGGCCTGATCCCGTGCCGTTCAACTGGGCGCTGGACTGGTTCGATGCGGATCTGGCGCGCAACGCTGAAAGCAGGGACCGTGCGGCGCTGTGGATCGTCGACGCCGGCAGTAACCGCGAGACCAAGCTTTCGTTCGCGGCGCTGTCGCGCCGCTCCAATCAGGTGGCGAACTTCCTGCGGGCGCAAGGGCTCAAGCGCGGCGATCATCTGCTGCTGCTGCTCGGCAACGTCGTCCCGCTCTGGGAGACGATGCTGGCGGCGATGAAGCTCGGGGTGGTGGTGATTCCAGCGACCACGCTCTTGACGCCCGATGAATTGCGCGACCGGCTCGATCGCGGCCGCGCCAGGGTCGTGGTGGCGACGCAGGACCAGGTCGCCAAATTCGCTGGTCTCGGCGGCGGTCAGCTCGTTCGTATCGTTGTCAATGCGCCGTCGAAGCAGGAGGGCTGGCTTGCCTACGAACAGGCCGCGGAGTTTCCGGAAGGCTTCACACCCGACGCGCCGACCAGCCCCGACGATCCGATGCTGCTCTATTTCACTTCCGGCACGACGGCAAAGCCCAAGCTGGTGCGGCACAGCCAGCGCAGCTATCCGGTCGGCGGGCTGTCGACGATGTACTGGCTCGGACTGCAGCCGGGCGATATCCATCTCAACATTTCCTCTCCGGGCTGGGCCAAGCACGCCTGGAGCTGCTTCTTCGCGCCCTGGAATGCCGGGGCCACGGTGTTCGTGGTCAATCAGCCGCGCTTCGACGCCAAGGGGCTGCTCGCGACCATCGGGCGTTGCGGCGTCACCACGCTGTGCGCGCCGCCGACGGTGTGGCGGCTGTTCATTCAGGAGAAGCTCGCCACCTTCAAGGTGAGCTTGCGCGAGGTCTGCGGCGCCGGCGAACCGCTCAATCCCGAGGTGATCGATCAGGTGCGTGCGGCGTGGGGGCTGACGATCCGCGACGGCTACGGCCAGACCGAAACCACCGCGCTTGCCGGCAATTCGCCGGGGCAGAAGGTGAAGGTCGGATCGATGGGCCGGCCGCTGCCCGGATATAACGTACAGATCACAGATACCGACGGACACATCACGAAGGAGGGCGAGATTACCCTGTTGCTCGGTGCGATCAGGCCGGCAGGCCTGATGCAGGGCTATCAGGGCGACGACGGCCAACTGAGCGGCGCCGACGGCGATCTCTATCGCAGCGGCGACGTGGTGTTTGCCGATGATGAGGGCTATCTGACCTTCGTCGGCCGCTCCGACGACGTCTTCAAATCATCCGACTACCGGATCAGCCCGTTCGAGCTTGAAAGCATTCTCCTTGAACATGAATTGGTCGCGGAAGCCGCCGTCGTACCCAGCCCCGATCCGATCCGGCTTGCGATCCCCAAGGCCTATGTGCTGCTGGTGTCGGGGGCGGAGCGTTCGGGTGAGACCGCGCTGTCGATCTTCCGGCACCTGCATACGCGGCTTGCGCCGTTCAAGCGCATCCGGCGGATCGAACTCGTGAGCGAATTGCCGAAGACGATTTCCGGAAAAATTCGCCGCGTACAGTTGCGTCGTCTCGAGCACGACAATGATCGCGACAATTCGCTGCGCGGCGAGGAATATCGCGAGGAGGATTTCCCTGAACTGCAGAAGGTGCGGTCAGCGGGATCGCCGGAAAATTAGAGGAAGAATTATGAAACGACGCGATTTCATGACGGCGCTTGCCGGAGGTGCCGCGCTCAACGCGGTGCCATCCGCCGTGTGGGCGCAACAGAAATCCGCGCCGCTTGTGATCGGTTATCTTCATTTCGCCACTCCCGATTATGCCCCTGGAGCCAGCACATTTCTGCAGGGAATCCGGGAAAAGGGTTATGTCGAGGGAGTTAATCTGCAGGTGGAATACCGTTGGGCGGAGGGGCGCTATGATCGGCTGTCGGCACTGGCCTCCGATCTGGTCGCGCGCAAGGTTGATTTGATCGCCGCTTTCGGACCTCCGCCGGCGCGTGCTGCGAAAAACGCGACGTCGGCGATCCCAATCGTGTTCGAGGTCGGCAATGATGCGGTCGAGGCGGGACTGGTCGCCAGCCTGCCCCGGCCGGGCGGCAACGCCACCGGGTTCAGCATCCTGTTTACTCAGATTACGCCGAAACGCGTCGATCTGCTGTGCGAATTGGTTCCACATGCCAGGAGAATTGCGCTGTTGATAAATCCGGCGAGCCCGACGGCCGACCCATCCATTCGCGGCGCCGAGGAAGGAGTTCGTTCACGAGGCGTGCAACTTTCCGTTCTGAAAGCCAGCACCGAAAGCGAGATCGACGCGGCGTTTGCGTCCGTCGCCAGCTTGCAAGGCGACGGTCTCGTCGTCGCCGCCGACCCTTTCTTTGATACCCGCAGGGTGCAGCTCGTCGATGCTGCCGCTCGCAACAGGGTCCCGACAATCTTCTTTGAGAGCGAATTTTGCGGGGTCGGCGGCCTCATCAGTTACGGATCGAGCCTGGCCGATGTCTACCGCCAGATGGGCGTTTATGCGGGCCGTGTCCTGAACGGCGAGAAACCGGCCGATTTGCCGGTCGTACAGCCGACCAACTTCGAGTTCGTCATCAATCTGAAGACCGCAAAAGCGCTCGGGCTCAACGTACCGGAAAAGCTTCTTGCAACCGCCAACGAGGTGATCGAGTAAACAGGGCGTACGCGCCGCAGTTTGGAGAATTGGTTTAAATGAACGAGGTCTGGAAGAAGCCACCGATTTCGCTGGAGGCTTATCAGAAGATGGTCGGCCACGAAGTCGGCGTGTCGTCATGGCATCTGGTCGATCAGAACCGGATCAACGTCTATGCCGATGTAATCGAGGATCATCAATTCATTCATGTCGATCCCGAGCGCGCGAAGCGCGAAACCTCGTTCGGCACCACGGTCGCGCATGGCTTCCTGACGATGTCGCTGCTGAGCATCATGTCCTATGAGGTGATGCCGGTCATCGAGGGTACGACGATGGGCGTCAATTACGGTTTCGACAAGCTTCGGTTCATCTCGCCGGTACGATCAGGCTCACGCGTGCGCGGCCGTTTTACGTTAACCGAGGCAAAGTTGCGCAAGCCAAAAGAGCTGCAATCGCGCACCAATGTGTCGGTGGAAATCGAGGGCGAGGAAAAGCCCGCTCTGGTGGCCGACTGGATCGGCCTGATCTATTTTGCTTGAACTGCGGGAACTGCAATCATGACAATCAGGTTTGACGGACGCGTCGCTGTCGTTACCGGCGCGGGCAATGGTCTTGGACGCGCGCATGCGCTTGGGCTGGCGAGCCGCGGTGCGAAAGTGGTCGTCAACGATTTCGGCGGCGCCCGCGACGGGACCGGAGGCTCGCTTACCGCAGCCGAAACCGTGGTCGAGGAAATTCGCAAATTGGGCGGCGTGGCGATGGCCGACGGCGCCGACGTCTCGAATTTTGAACAGGTCACGGCGATGGTCGATCGCGCCACCAAAGAATGGGGCAGCGTCGATCTGCTCGTCGCCAATGCCGGTATCCTGCGCGACAAATCCTTTGCCAAAATGGAAGTCGCGGATTTCGCCAAGGTGCTCGACGTCCATCTCACCGGTACCTTCTACTGCTGCAAGGCGGTGTGGAACGGCATGCGCGAGCGCAATTACGGCCGCATCGTCGTCACCACTTCGTCGTCCGGGCTGTTCGGCAATTTCGGCCAGGCCAATTATGGCGCGGCGAAAGCCGGGATGGTCGGCCTGATGAACGTGCTGGCGGAAGAGGGCCGCAAGAACAACATCCGCGTCAACACGATTTCGCCGACCGCGGCGACGCGGATGACGGAAGAACTGCTGCCGCCGCAGGCGCTCGCCCTGATGAAGCCGGAAGCGATCACGCCGGCGGTGCTTTACCTGCTCGCCGAGGAGGCGCCGACCCGCACGATCATGGGTGCGGGCGCGGGTTCCTTTGCGGTCATCAAGATCATGGAAACCGAAGGCATCAACCTGGCCGAGGCCGAATGGACGCCCGAGGCGATCGCCGAGCATTTTGCCGCCATCAGCGACATTGGAACAGCGAGGGCGCTGGAAGGGGCGTTTCAGCAGACCCAGAAATATGTAGGCCAGGCCGCGGCGAAAGCGGGGATAAAATTGTAAGGCCAGCTGTCATTCCGGGGCGCGCGGAGCGCGAACCCGGAATCTCGATCAACAACCTCCGGATTCCGGCTCCACGCTGGCGCGTGTCCCGGAATGACGTGTTGGGGTGACGCGCCGAATCCGGCATAAGCTTTTCTTTGTGCCTCACTCCTCAAAAACCCAAGTCGCCATCATCGGTGCCGGTCCTGCCGGCCTGATGGCCGCCGAGGTGCTGGCGCAAGGCGGCGCCCGCGTCACGGTCTTTGACGCGATGCCGTCGGTGGGCCGCAAGTTCCTGATGGCCGGGCGCGGCGGCCTGAACCTGACGCACAGCGAGACGTTGCCGACGTTTCTGACACGATATCGCGAAGCGATGCCGCAGCTTGCGGCCGCCATTGAAGCGTTTCCGCCGGATCGTTTGCGGGAGTGGTGCGAGGCGCTCGGGCAGCCGACTTTCGTTGGCTCCAGTGGCCGGATTTTTCCAAAAGTATTGAAGGCTACGCCGTTGTTGCGGGCCTGGTTGCGCCGGCTCGACGCGTCAGGCGTGCAATTCTCGCTGCGCCACCGCTGGACCGGCTGGGATGAAAATGGCCGACTTTTGTTCCAAACTCCTGACGGACAAAGCGCCGTCGCCGCTCGCGCGACCGTACTCGCGCTCGGCGGCGCGAGCTGGCCACGGCTTGGTTCCGACGGCGGATGGGTGCAAGCACTAGGTGCGAAGGGCGTGAAGATTTCGCCGCTCAAGCCCTCCAATTGCGGCTTCACGGTCGCCTGGTCGGAGATCTTCCGCGATCGCTTCGAAGGCGAGCCGGTGAAGGGGATTGCGTTGTCGTTCGGCGCGCATGGCGCTCGCGGCGAGGCCATGATTACCCGGAACGGAATCGAAGGCGGCGCGATCTATGCGCTCTCGGCTGATCTGCGGGAAGCCATCCTCGGGTCCGGTCAGGCGACCCTGCACATCGCCCTGCGGCCCGACCTTGAAGCAGGCGAGCTGATCGCGCGGCTGTCGGCGCCGCGGCGCAAGCAGACATTTTCGAATTGGCTGCGCAAGGCCGCGCAATTGTCTCCGGTCGTCATTGGCCTGTTGCAGGAGGCGGCAAAGGTGTCGGGGGTGACGTTGTCGTCGTTATCGCCGGAGAAGCTCGCTGCCCTGATCAACGCCGTGCCGGTCGTGCTTACCGGTATTGCCCCGATTACGCGCGCGATCTCGACCGCGGGCGGCATTGCCTTCGAGGAACTCGACGCCGACTTCATGATCCGCCGAATGCCCGGCACATTCGCCGCCGGCGAGATGCTCGACTGGGAAGCTCCGACCGGCGGCTATCTGTTGCAGGCGTGCTTTGCCACGGGTGCGGCGGCCGGACGGGGCGTGTTGAATTGGCTTGAGAGTCGTGCCTCGCACACATAACCGCGCCCGTTCAGCAGCCCGCTCCGCAAATACCGTTTACGATCCGGTTACTCCGCGGCTACTTGCGGCAAATGCGCGAGGGCGTCGTCAAGGGCGCCCTGATCGTAGGGCTCATCCTGAAGCTGGCCGGCGAAATAGGCGATGTAGGCGCCCATGTCGAAATGTCCATGACCGGACAGGTTGAACAGAATGGTTTCAGCTTTGCCTTCCCGCTTGCAGCGCAGGGCCTCGTCGACCGCCGCTTTGATCGCGTGCGAGGATTCTGGCGCCGGGACAATACCTTCGCAACGGGCGAACTGCACCGCGGCGGCAAAGCATTCAAGCTGTGCGTAGGCGCGCGCCTCGATCAGCCCCAGCTCCTTGATGTGGCTGACCATCGGCGCCATGCCGTGGTAGCGCAGGCCGCCGGCGTGGATCGGAGACGGCACGAAAGTCGAGCCCAGGGTATGCATCTTAACCAACGGCGTCAGATGACCCGTGTCGCCGAAATCATAGGCGTAGCGCCCGCGCGTGAGCGTCGGACAGGACGCCGGCTCAACCGCGATAATGCGTGTCTTGCTCTTGGTCTTGATCTTGTCGCGCACATAGGGGAAGGCGAGTCCTGCAAAGTTGCTGCCTCCGCCGGCGCAACCGATGACGATGTCGGGAGCGAACCCGGCCATCGCCATTTGCTCCTGCGCCTCCAGGCCGATGACGGTCTGGTGCAGCAACACATGATTGAGGACCGAGCCCAGCGAATATTTGGTATCTTCGCGCCCTGCCGCGAGTTCCACCGCTTCCGAGATCGCAATTCCGAGCGAGCCCGAAGAGTTGGGATTCTGCTCCAGAATGGCGCGCCCTGACGCTGTCAGGTTGGATGGACTGGCGATGCACTTTGCGCCATAGGTTTCCATCAGCGCGCGGCGGTATGGCTTTTGGTCAAAGCTCACCTTCACCATGTAAACTTCGACTTCAAGGCCGAACAGGCTGCCTGCGAACGCCAGTGACGAGCCCCATTGGCCCGCCCCGGTCTCGGTGGTGAGGCGCTTGACGCCTTCCTGCTTGTTGTAAAACGCCTGTGCAACCGCCGTATTTGGCTTATGGCTGCCGGCGGGGCTGACGCCTTCATATTTGAAGAAAATCCGCGCCGGAGTATCCAGCGCCTTCTCCAGGCCTTCGGCACGGATCAGAGGCGCCGGGCGCCACATCCGATAGATCTCGCGCACGGGATCGGGGATCTCGATCCAGCGCTCGGTCGATACCTCCTGCATGATCACCGCCATCGGAAACAGCGGCGCCAGGTCGCCAGGTCCGATCGGCTGTCCAGTTCCCGGATGCAGCACCGCCGGCGGCGGCGACGGCAGGTCGGCTGCGATGTTGTACCAGGCCTTCGGGATCCGATCCTCGCCGAGCACATATTTCTTCGTGTTCGTCATAGTCCCGCTCCCCTTTTTTGCCCGTCGGTGCGAGACGTTGTACGCCCTCGCATACCGGGTTTTGCTGCATGAGAATGCAAATTCTTGTCGATAATGGTGGCATCCGCGACCAGCGGCGGACGTTGATCCAGATCAAAAACGGTGCGAGTTCCGAAAACTTAAACCCGCGGTCTCCAAGGCGCGTAACTTCCGAACGCTACCTCAACTTGCCCCTTGCCGCCACCGGCAACACGCCGACGATTTCCTCGCCGCGCACCATCACCACCTCGTCCATCATATTGACGACGACGCAGACGTGATTGGGCACGATCCGCACGACGTCGCCGACCTGGGGCCGCGTGTTGCTCCGCGTGAGGTCCAGGAAGCCATGCTCCTCGGCAAAGCGCGCGATTTTTGCCTCGGGGTGGTCGAGGATCAGCCCGTGGCCGTCGAGCCCGCCGCCGGTATCCGACGTCAGCGTCTTCGAGCCGGCGTCGAGGATGCCGCGATCCGGACCGGCGCGGCTCACGACCGTGGAGTAGATGTTCAGCGCACAATCGTCCCAGGTCGCGACGCCGGCCCCGACCTGCATCCGGTCATTGTAGATGTAGGTGCCGGGCCGGTGCTCGGTGGCGCCCTTGAGCTTGCCGAGATTCTTCAGGTTGGGCGAGCCGCCGGTCGAGACCATCGCGGCGTCCAGTCCATGCGTGCGCACGCCGGCCAGCGCCTCGTCGTAGAATTTCTGCGCCTCGGCCCAGCCGGTTTCGGTCGGATACAGCATGAAGCCGGCGAACACCAAACCCTTCGAGGCGGCGATCTCGCGGGCGAGCGCGATGGCTTCCGCCGGCGTCTCGACGCCGGCGCGCTTGCGCCCGGTATCGCATTCGACCACGACCGAGAGCGGCCGGCCGGAGACGCGCGCCGCCTGCGGCAGACCTGCGATCACGGTCCGGTTGTCGGCGGCGACCGTCATGTCGGCCCTGGTCTGCAGTGCGCCGAGGCGGGCCAATTTTTCCTCGCCGACGAGGTTGTAGCTGATCAGGATGTCGTCGATCCCTGCATCCGCCATCACCTCGGCCTCGCCGATCTTCTGGCAGGTGATGCCGTGAGCGCCGGCATCGATCTGAAGCCTGGCGAGCATCGGGCTCTTGTGGGTCTTGATGTGCGGCCGGTTGGCGACGCCGGCTGCATCGCAGGCCGCCTGGATGCGCGCGATGTTGCGCTCGACGCGATCCATGTCGATGACGGCACAGGGCGTGCCGTATTCGCGGGCGATTTTGGCGGCGAGGGGAGTGGTCATCTTGTCTACTCCAATTCATTCCGTCATTGCGAGCCAACGGGTCGCGCGAATGCGCGCCCGATGACAGGCTCCGCGAAGCAATCCACCTATCTGAAGCGCAGAATGGATTGCTTCGTCGCTGCGCTCCTCGCAATGACGGGAGAAAGCGCCTTGAGGCTCAGGCCTGCTCTATCTCTTCACGCAACACTTCAAGTTCCAGCCATTTGTCCTCGGCCTCGTGCAATTCCTTCTGCGCTTTTGTAAGCGCATCAGAGGCTTGGTCGAATTTCCTGCGATCCTTGTTGTAGAGATCGGGGTCGTCAAGATGCCGCTGCTGCCTGGCGATTTCGGCCTGCAATTTGGCGATGGTTTTCGGCAGGGTTTCGAGCGCGTGTTTTTCGTTGAAATTCAGGCGCCGCTTTGGCGCGTCTGAAGGCACGTTGCCAGACGCTGCCTTTTCACGCTCGACCGCGGCCGTCTTCACCGCCTCGCGCTTCAGGTCGGCGCCGCGCTGCGCCAGCATGTCGGTATAGCCGCCGGCATATTCGATCCAGCGGCCGTCGCCCTCGGGCGCGATCACCGAGGTGACGACCCGGTCGAGGAAATCGCGGTCGTGGCTGATCAGGATCACCGTGCCTTCATAGTCGCCGAGCATCTCCTCCAGCACGTCGAGGGTTTCGAGATCGAGATCGTTGGTCGGTTCGTCCAGCACCAGCAGGTTGGAGGGTTTTGCCAGCGCGCGCGCCAGCATCAGCCGGCCGCGCTCGCCGCCGGAAAGCACTTCGAGCGGCGTGCGCATCTGCTCCTGGCCGAACAGAAAATCCTTCATGTAGCTGACGACATGCTTGGGCTTGCCGCCGACCATGACGTGATCGCCGCGGCCGCCGGTCAAGGCTTCGGCCAATGTCGATTTTGGATCGAGGCTTTCGCGATGCTGGTCGAGCGTCGCCATCTCGATGTTGGCGCCGAAGCGGATGGTGCCGCTGTCGGGCGCCTTGGCGCCGGTGAGCATTTCGATCAGCGTGGTCTTGCCGGCGCCGTTGGGCCCGACGATGCCGATGCGGTCGCCGCGCTGCACGCGGATCGAGAAGCCGTCGACGATCTTGCGATCACCGTAGGTCCTGCAGATGTTCTTGGCTTCGATGACGAGTTTGCCGGATTTATCCGCTTCCGCGGCGGTGAGGTTGGCATTGCCGGCGGCGCCGCGATAGTCGCGCCGCTGCTGGCGCAGCGCGTGGAGATTGCCGAGCCGTTTGACGTTGCGCTTGCGGCGGCCGGAAACGCCGTAGCGCAGCCAGTGCTCCTCGTTGACGATCTTGCGGTCGAGCTTGTGCTGCTCGCGCTCTTCTTCCGCAAGCACCTCGTCGCGCCAGGCCTCGAACGCGGAAAAACCGCGGTCGATCTGCCGGATCTGGCCGCGATCGAGCCACGCCGTCGAGCGCGACAGGTTTGAAAGGAAGCGGCGGTCGTGGCTGATGATGACGAGCGCGCTGCGCCGGCCGTCGAGTTCGCTTTCCAGCCACTCGATGGTGGGAAGATCGAGATGGTTGGTGGGCTCGTCCAGGAGCAGGATATCGGGCGAGGGCGCCAGCACGCGCGCCAGCGCCGCGCGACGGGCTTCGCCGCCCGACAGATGCGCCGGGTCCTCGTCGCCGTGAAGCCCGAGCTGTTCCAGCACATAACGGGCCTGATAGTGATCGTCGCCGGGTCCAAGGCCGGCCTCGACATAGGAAAGCGTGGTGGCGTGGCCGGCAAAATCCGGCTCCTGCGGCAAATAGCGGATGGTCGCGCCGGGCTGCACGAAGCGGCTGCCGTGGTCGGGCTCGACGAGGCCGGCCGCGATCTTCAACAGCGTCGATTTGCCGGAGCCGTTGCGGCCGATCAGGCAGACGCGCTCGCCGGCAGAAACCGACAGTTCGACGCCCGACAGCAGCGGCGTGCCGCCGAAGGTGAGCGCGATATCTTTCAACTGGATCAGCGGCGGTGCCATGGCGTTTCGATTCAACCCTGATTGGGGGCGGGCGCGGCAGTCCGCTGGCGCTGGATGCGGCGGATGGTCTGATCGAGCGCCGACAGGAACGTCGAACGGTCGCGCGGCGCGAAGGATCTGGGTCCGCCGGTCACTTCGCCGGAGGAACGCAAATCGGTCATCAGATTTCTGACCGCCAGCGTCATCCCGATCGATTGTTCCGTAAACGGCTTGCCGTTCGGCGCGATCACCTCGGCGCCGGCTTTTACGCAGCGGCTCGCCAGCGGGATGTCGGCGGTGACGACGATGTCGCCCTTGCCCGCGCGTTCGGCGATCCAGTCATCGGCGGCATCCATCGCGGAACCGGCCGCGACGCGCTCGATCAGGGGATCCTGCGGTACCCGTATGAAGTTGCCTGCAACGACGCTGACGGGAAGGCGATGGCGGCCCGCGACCCGGTAGATTTCATCTTTCACAGGGCAGGCATCGGCGTCGACATAGATGCGGGTGGGGTTCAAATCTGGCGTCATCGGTTGAGGAATGAACAGGGAAACGCCTCGGCGCTTCCTGGAGGTGCAACTGCGCTCTCCGGAGCGCAACCGCGCTCCCGAGATGCGCGTGGTACTCCATCGCAGGCGGAATTGCGAGGAAAACACGAGGGGCAAGCACCCTTGCCACGGCATTTTCTTGGCGTACGATCATCGACAGAAAGAACGCCGAAACAAGGGAAACGGGCATGACAAGCCGGTTAGAGGCCTATCGCGTCCAGGCCTATAACACCGCGAAGCTTTCCGAGAACAAGATGCATGACGACACCGTCGCCAGGCGGTTCGGGTTCAGCGGCGGCCTCGTCCCAGGCGTCGATGTCATGGCCTATATGATGCATCTGCCGGTCAAGAAATGGGGCCGCGCCTTTCTCGCGCGCGGATTGATCGAGGCGCGCTTCGTCAAGCCGGTCTATGACGGCGAGACCGCCAATGTCACGGGCGAGGAGAGCGATGGGGTGGTTTCGATGGAGGTCGAAAGCCGAGGCCAGCTTTGTGCGACCGGCACGGCCTCGCTTCCCGCCTCCGCGCCGTCGGTCTCGATCAACGATTTCCCGCAAACCCCGCCGGTGTCGGAGCGCAGGCCGGTGAACGAAGCCTCCTACCAACTCGGCAAGTGGCTCGGGACCGTGCCACGGGCGTGGGCGGGCGAAGCCGCAACCGAATATCTGACGGATGTGCGCGAGCGCGATCCGATCTATCTCCGCGAAGGACTAGGCCATCCCGGCCTGCTGCAGCGGGTGATGAACAAGGTGCTGGTCGACAACGCCATCCTTGGTCCGTGGATTCATGTCGGCAGCCGGATGCAGCTTCTGGCGGCCGCCGCGAGCGGCGATGAATTGACGGCACGCGCGAAAGTTACCGGCAATTACGAGAAGAAGGGCCACCGCTTCGTCGAACTCGACGCGCTGGTGGTCGCCAACGGCAAGACGCCGCTCGCCCATTGCCGGCACATCGCGATCTACCAGCCGCGCGAGCAGGCGGCGGCGTAGCCGTTGGACTCGAGCGCGGGAATCCCGAGTTCGTCATGCCCGGCCTTGTGCCGGGCATCCACGTCTTTCTTTTGTGGGCCAAGACGTGGATGGCCGGGACAAGCCCGGCCATGACGTGGAAAGGTCGCGACGCTTGGAGCCTCACGCCACCTTCTTCTTCGCATCCCTGATCGCGCGCCAGACCCGCTCGGGCGTCAGCGGCATGTCGATATGGGTGATGCCGTAGTCGGAAAGCGCGTCGAGCACCGCGTTGACGAGCGTGGAGAGCGAGCCGGCACAGCCGGCTTCGCCGCAGCCCTTGGTGCCCAGCGGATTGGATTTGGCCGGCACCGGATGATCGCCGATCTCCATCGGCGGAATGTCCTCGGCGCGCGGCAGCGCATAGTCCATGAAGGAGCCGGTGATCGGCTGGCCGCTCGCGTCATAGCTGACGCATTCCATCAACGCCTGCCCGATGCCCTGCGCGACACCGCCATGCAGTTGTCCGGCGACGATCATCGGATTGACGACGGTGCCGAAATCATTGACGCCGGTGTAGCGGACGATTTGCACGATCCCGGTCTCGGGGTCGATCTCGACTTCCGCGACATGGCAGCCATTGGGGAAGGTCGACGGCACCGGTTCGGTGGTATGGTCGACGTCGAGCGACGACGGCACGCCTTCCGGCATTTTGCTTTCGCGTATCCGGCGCGCCAGTTCAATGATGTCGATGGAGCGGTCGGTGCCGGCGATGGTGAAGCGGCCATTGCCGAATTCGATGTCGCCTTCGGCGGCTTCCATCAGGTGGGCGGCGGCGCGCTTGCCCCTTTCGATCACCAGTTTCGAGGCTTCGACGATCGCCATGCCGCTGGCGGTGATGGAGCGCGAGCCGCCGGTGCCGTTGCCGGTATGCACGAGGTCGCTGTCGCCCTGTTCGAGCTTGACGCTGTCGAAGGGAACGCCGAGCTGGGCGGAAAGCACCTGCGCGAACGGCGTCGCGTGACCCTGGCCGTAGTCGAGCGTGCCGGTGATCAGCCGGACCGAGCCGTCGTCCTCGAACACGATCTTGCCGAGTTCGACGCCCGGAGGGGCGGTGACTTCGAGATAGGAGCCGACGGCAATGCCGCGCAGCTTGCCGCGCTTGCGACTCTCTTTTTTGCGCCTGGCGAAATTGGCGTGGTCGGAGATCTCGAGCGCCTTGTTGAACACGCCCTGGAAATCGCCGCTGTCATAGGTGACGCCGGAGGAAGCCGCAAACGGCATCTGCGCCGGCTTGATGAAATTGCGCTTGCGCAGGGTCAGGCGGTTGATGCCCATCTCGTCGGCGGCGCGATCGATCAGGCGTTCCATGAAGTAGTTGGCCTCGGGCCGCCCGGCGCCGCGATAGGCGCCCATCAGCGTGGTGTTGGTCAGCACGGTCTTGATGTCGATGGCCATCGCCGGGGTGCGATAGACGCTGCCGAGATTCTTGCCGATGTTGAGGGACAATGGCTGCGGCGCGACGCCGGTGATATAGGCGCCGAGATTGCCGTAACCCGAAACCTTGACCGCGAGAAATTTTCCCTCGCTGTCGAGCGCGAGTTCGCAGTGGATTTTCTGCGCCCGGCCATGGCTGTCGGACAGGAAACTCGTCGAGCGCTCGTCGGTCCATTTCACCGGCCGGCCCAGCGCCTTGGCGGCATGCAGGATGCAGACATATTCGGGATAGTTGATGTTCTTCATCCCGAAGGAGCCGCCGACATTGGCGGTGAGCAGATGTACCTTCTCGTTCGGAACTTTCAGGATGTTCTTGGCGAGATTGAGCTTGTTGCCGGCGACGCCCTGGGTCGGGACCTGAATCGTATAGCGCTCGCTCGCCTTGTCGTAGGAGGCGAGCGCCGCGCGCGGCTCCATGGCGACGACCGCCACGCGGGTGTTGACGATATCGAGCTTGGTGACATGGGCGGCGCTGGCAAACGCGGCCTCGACCTTGGCGGCGTCGCCATAGTGATAATCGAGCGCCACGTTGTTGGGGATGTGGTCGTAGAGTTGCGGCGCGCCGGGTTTTGACGCTTCCTCGGGGTCCGTGACGGCCGG
This sequence comes from uncultured Alphaproteobacteria bacterium, assembly GCA_963742085.1. Lineage (GTDB taxonomy): Bacteria > Pseudomonadota > Alphaproteobacteria > Rhizobiales > Xanthobacteraceae > Bradyrhizobium. The sequence continues at coordinate 39,746 of CAVUKM010000022.1, forward strand.
CAATGGATCGATATCCACCACCACGGCCTCGCCCGCGTCGCGGGCCTGCGCCAGCGTTTCGGCCACCACGAATGCCACGGGGTCGCCGACATAGCGCACCTTGTCGGTCATCAGCGCGGTACGGTTGGTCTGCAGCAGGGGCGTGCCGTCGCGGCTCTTCAGCGGCAGGCCGCAAGTGAAGGGCCCGTAATTGGCGGCGGCAAGGTCGGTTCCGGTCCAGACCCCGAGTACGCCCGGCATCGCCCGGGCGGCCGAAGTGTCGATGCCGCGGAGGATGCCGTGGGCATGGCTCGAGCGCACGATCCAGGCAAAGGCTTGCCTCGGAAGATTGAAATCGTCGGTGTATTTGCCCTTGCCGCGGACCAGCGTGTCATCCTCCTTGCGGCGGACCGGTTGCCCGACCCCGTATTTTTGCAGTGCAATAGCGTTTTCGAGAGAGGATGGCGGCGTATGGTCTTGCATTGAGAGCACCCGAAATGGCCGGTTTTTGCGCGATTTTGCAGTCTGTTACCCCAGATAAACCACGCCTGCCGGAACGACAACGCCTGATTGGACATGGTTCCATGTGAAGGGTTGTTGCGCCACCCCTTGGCGCTGCTAGAGTTTCAGCCGAAGCGAAATTCCTCGTCGGCCGTCCTTGGCCGGGGAAAGACATTTGGATGAAGGATGATACGCGGCTTCGCGACGACCTGGGGTCGCGCGGGAGCTCGATAGTACCGGTCGCCGAGGGCGATGCCGGAGAAGCGAGGCTGGTGCCGCGAGCCGGCGTCTATGCGGCGCTCGACCTTGGAACCAACAATTGTCGCCTGCTGATTGCGTGCCCGACCGATGACGGGTTCCGCGTGGTCAATTCGTTCTCGCGGATCATCCGGCTGGGCGAGGGAATCTCCGCGACCGGCTGCATCAGCGACGCTGCGATCGAACGTGCCATCGCCGCATTGAGCATTTGCCGCGACAAGATCCAGTCCAGGAAAGCCAAGCGGCTGCGGCTGATCGCGACCGAGGCCTGCCGCGCGGCATCGAATGCCGAAGGCTTTCGGGATCGCGTCGCCGCCGAGACCGGTATCCGCCTCGAAGTGATCGATCGCGAGACGGAGGCCGCCCTCGCCGTGATCGGCTGCTCGCCGCTGCTCGATCCGCAGGGAAGGGGCGCCATTCTGTTCGATATCGGCGGCGGGTCGACCGAGCTGGTGCGGATCGAGCGCGATCCGCGTGAACCAAATGCGTCGCCGCGCATCAAGGCGTGGATGTCGATTCCGCTCGGGGTCGTCACGCTGGCCGAGCATTTCGGCGGCCGGGACGTCACGCCGCAGTCCTATGGCCGGATGACGGAGGAGGTCGCCAGGCACGTCGCGCCGTTTGCAGCCGAGCATGGCGGGGAGCTTGACGATATGCACCTGCTTGGCACCTCCGGCACGGTGACGACGCTCGCCGGCGTTCATCTCAATCTCGTGCGATACGATCGCCGGCGGATTGATGGCGTCTGGATGAGCGATGCGGATGTCACCACCACCATCGCGCGCCTGCTCGGCATGAGTTACGAGGAGCGCGCCGCCAACCATTGCATCAGTGTCGAGCGCGCCGATCTGGTGCTGGCGGGCTGCGCCATTCTCGACGCGATCCGCGACGCGTTCCCGCTGCCGCGGTTGCGCGTCGCCGACCGGGGCCTGCGCGAAGGCATGCTGGTCGAGATGATGCGCGAGGACGGCGCGCTGCGGACAGTCCGATAGGCGCATCGGTACGCGATGTGCTAGGGCACGGTTCGGTGGTTTTCATCCTTCGAGGCGCGCGCAAGGGCGCGCTCCCACGGTGAACGCATTGGCGTTCATCCGGGGATGAGGTCTAACCCCTCATGGTGAGGAGCGCGGCAGCGCCGCGCGTCTCGAACCATGTGGCCAGGATACCTGACTGAGAGTCAACGAAACCAATATGGCAAAAGACACGACCGGGCGGCTGCATGTCACGGTGAAAACCGGCGGCAAGCGCAAGCTGTCCTCAAAACTCTGGCTGGAGCGGCAGCTCAACGATCCCTATGTGGCGCAGGCCAAGCGCGAAGGTTTCCGCTCGCGCGCGGCCTACAAGCTGATCGAGATCGACGACAAATATCACTTCCTCAAGCCGGGCATCACCGTGGTCGATCTCGGCGCGGCGCCCGGCGGCTGGAGCCAGATCGCCGCCAAGCGCGTCGGCACGGCGGGCGGCAAGGGCAGGGTGGTCGCCATCGACCTCCTGGAAATGCCGGAGATATCAGGCGTTACCTTCGCGCAGCTTGATTTTCTGGCTGATGATGCACCCGGCCGGCTGATCAAAATGATGGATGGCCGTGCCGATGTGGTGATGTCGGACATGGCCGCGAACACCACGGGCCATCGCAAGACCGACCAGTTGCGCATGATCGGCCTGGTGGAGGCGGCGGCCGCGTTCGCCGCCGATGTTCTCAAGCCCGGCGGAACCTTCCTGGCCAAGACTTTCCAGAGCGGCGCCGACGCCGAGCTGATGACGCAGCTCAAGCGCGATTTTGCCAGCGTCCGCCACGTCAAGCCGGCCTCGAGCCGGCAGGATTCTTCCGAGCGCTACGTGCTGGCGATGGGATTCCGGGGCGAGGCCAAGCCGTTGCCCTGAACTCCGTCGTCATTGCGAGCCAACGGGTCGCGCGAATGCGCGCCTGATGACAGGCTCCGCGAAGCAATCCACAAGCAGTCGTTCCGGGATAGTCCGAAGGACCAGACCCGGAATCCCGAGATTTTTGAAGGACGACGCAAGCCAATCTCGGGATTGCGGGTTCGCGCTCCGCGCGCCCCGGAATGACGGTCTCTTCATCTACCCCAGCCGCTGATCCCTGGCGTTCTGGGTTTCCTCGCTCGCGACTTTCACCGCCGCCGTCGCCGCGCCCTTGCGGCTGGAAATCTCCACCGCCTTGCGGCCGGATATTTCGTGTCCGGCATCGTCGGGCATCTGCCAGAAGAACCAGGCCGACACTGCCGCGAGAATCGAGACCACGAGGAAGGCCGGCGCGAAATCCTCGGCGCTCAGCTCGCTCACGTGGCGCAGCAGCATGGTGGATTCGACCGAGAACGCCCCGACCGCGACGCCGGCGGAAATCGCAAGCTGCTGGTTGACGCTGACCAGCGTCGTGGCCCGGCTCATCTGCGCCGCGTCGACCTCGGCGTAAGCAACCGTGTTGATCGCGGTGAACTGCAGCGAACGGAAGAAGCCGCCGACCACGAGAATGATCATGATCAGAAGCAGTGGCGTCGCCACCGTGAACAGCGCGCAGGCGCCGAGGAAGATCGAACTGACGACGGCATTGATGGTCATCATGTTGCGGAAGCCGAAGGTCCGGATGATGCGCGCGGCCAAGGTCTTCATGCCCATGGCGCCGACGGCGGAGGCGAAGGTGACGAGGCCCGAGCGGAACGGCGACAGGCCGAAGCCGACCTGCATCAACAGCGGCAGCAGGAACGGCAGCGCGCCGATGCCGAGGCGGAACAGGAAGCCGCCGAGGATGCTGGCGCGCATGGTCGGCAACCGCAGCAACGCGAAGTCCAGCACCGGCGAAGCTGTGCGCCTGGCGTGGATGAGGTAGAGCGTCATCGAGATCGAGCCGATCGCCACCAGCATGGCGACGATCGACCATGGCAGCAGATTGAGGCCCGCGACCGAGAGCCCGAAGGCAATTCCGGCAAGCCCGATGCCCGCCAGCAACATCCCGTAGAGATCGAAGCGCTCAGGGTCTTCGCTCTTGATCGGATCGATGTAGCGCAGCGCCATGAAGATGCCGAGGAGCCCGATCGGAATGTTGATCAGGAAGATCCAGTGCCAGGAGAAATAGGTGGTGATGAATCCCCCGAGCGGCGGACCGATCACCGGCCCCACCAGCGCCGGCACGGTAACCCAGGCCATGGCGTTCACCAGCCTGCTTTTGTCGATCGAGCGCAACAGCACCAGCCGTCCGACCGGCGTCATCATCGCCCCGCCCATGCCCTGCAGGATGCGCGCGATCACGAAATCGGTCACCGAGGCGGACAGCGCGCAGCCGATCGAGCCCGCGATGAAGACGGCGACGGCGAGAGAGAACACCAGGCGCGCGCCGAAGCGGTCGGCGGTCCAGCCGCTGGCCGGAATGAACACGGCGAGCGACAGGAGATAGGAGGTGATCGCGAGTTTCAGCGTCAGCGGGCTGGTGCCGATATCGGCGGCGATTGCCGGCAGCGAGGTCGCGATCACCGTCGAATCCATGTTCTCCATGAACAGGGCGGTGGCAACGATCAGCGGGATCAGGCGTTCTTTGTTCATGGAGTTCTTGGACAAGGCGAGAAAAGGGCGATGGCGTGGCAAGAAGAGGGCAGTATATCCCGTGGCCCGCGCATCCTATTGGTGAATACGCAAACCATACCAAAAATGCTTGGCCAGCAATTTCAATGGTTTCCGAAGAGAAGTTTCATCGAAGCTTCGTGGGCTTCTTACTGCCCTTTGTGTGGAAACCTTAACAGACGACCCCTCGCATAGCTCCTCTGCTGGATATGCTTGATAAAAGCTTGCCTGACACGGCGCATTGTGGGACTAGGGCCTTGCCGAGCCGCTGGGCTCATCCCCTGTCAATTCTTTAAAGAAGGAAAGACCCGGAATGGGGTTTCGTTTGCTGTTTATTTTCGCGATCGTATTTGGGCTGGCTCCCGCCGAGGCTTCGGCCGAGGGTCTTTTGCATCGCGCGTCGTGCTCCGTCGTCCGCTACTACGTGTCAAAGTACAGCGCGGAGGCGGCAGAGGCCTATGCACGGAGCAAAGGCGCTTCGGAGGCCGAGATTGAGGCCGCCCGGCGCTGTCTCAATGGCGCGCCCGCGCGGACGATTCGTACCGCTCAGGAAATGCACTAATAAAAGGCCCGTGGGCGCGGCTGAGCCGCGCCCACGGATCCCTGGCGGCCGCCGATTGGGCCGGCCGCCAATTGCCCGTTTTGATACGGGATTTGGGGCCACGGCCCCTTTGATTCGCCATGGTGGCGTGCTATCGACCACCGCCAACCCTACCGATGGGCTCTGATTCGACGGTGAAGCAACCGCTTCGCCGGCGCATCCGCTTATCCCGGGATCTTATCGCGGCCGACAGGCCGCTGAATGGAGTTGGTAATGGCGCAGGTTCAGGGACTTCAGGGCATCCGCGAAGCCTATACGTTCGACGACGTGCTTCTGAAGCCCGGTCTCTCGGACATCCTGCCTTCCGAGGCCGATATCCGCTCTTTCGTCACGCGCGCCATTCCGCTCAACATTCCCATCATCGCATCCGCGATGGATACCGTCACCGAAGCGCGCATGGCGATCGCGATGGCGCAGGCGGGCGGCGTCGGCGTCATTCACCGCAATTTCGACCCCGAAGGGCAGGCCGCGCAGGTGCGGCAGGTCAAGAAGTACGAATCCGGAATGGTGGTCAATCCGCTGACCATCGGTCCCGATGCGATGCTGTCGGACGCGCTGGCGCTGATGAATGCTCACGGCTTCTCCGGGATTCCAGTGGTCACGGGCGGCGGCGAGGGCAGAGCGGGAAAGCTGGTCGGCATTCTCACCAACCGCGATGTGCGGTTCGCGACCGATCCAAAGCAAAAAGTCAGCGAATTGATGACGCACGAGAATCTCGTGACGGTGCGCGAGGGCGTCAGCCAGGACGAGGCGAAGCGCATGCTGCACAAGCATCGCATCGAAAAGCTCCTGGTGGTCGACGAGCAATACCGCTGCGTCGGGTTGATCACCGTCAAGGACATGGAAAAGGCGGTTGCCCATCCGCTCGCCTGCAAGGATGCGCAGGGCCGCCTGCGGGTCGCCGCCGCCACTACCGTCGGCGAGGGCGGTTACGAACGCACCGAACGGCTGATCGATGCCGGCGTCGATTTGATCGTGGTCGACACCGCGCACGGCCATTCCTCGCGGGTGCTGGAAGCCGTCAACCGCATCAAGCGGCTCTCCAACGCGGTGCAGGTGATCGCCGGCAACATCGCCACGCAGGAAGGTGCCCAGGCGTTGATCGATGCCGGCGCGGATGCGATCAAGGTCGGCATCGGCCCGGGTTCGATCTGCACCACCCGTATCGTCGCCGGTGTCGGCGTGCCTCAGCTCACCGCGATCATGGACGCGGTGGAGGCGGCGAAGAAAGCCAAGGTGCCGGTCATCGCCGATGGCGGCATCAAATATTCCGGCGATCTGGCCAAGGCGCTCGCCGCCGGTGCCGATATCGCCATGGTCGGCTCCCTGCTCGCCGGCACCGACGAGACGCCGGGCGAAGTGTTCCTGTGGCAGGGCCGCTCCTACAAGGCCTACCGCGGCATGGGATCGGTTGGCGCGATGGCGCGCGGTTCCGCGGACCGCTATTTCCAGCAGGACATCAAGGACACGCTGAAACTGGTGCCGGAAGGCATCGAGGGGCAGGTGCCCTACAAGGGCCCGGTTGCCAACGTCATGCATCAGCTCGCCGGCGGCCTGCGTGCCGCGATGGGTTATGTCGGCGCCCGCAATCTCGCTGAATTCCACGAGAAGGCGCAGTTTGTCCGCATCACCGGGGCGGGCCTGCGCGAAAGCCACGTCCACGACGTCACCATCACGCGCGAAAGTCCGAACTACCCGGGCGGGGTGTAACCCGGCCGCCCTTAATTGCCCCCACAAGGGGTACGAAACGCGCTAATGTGCGGCCCGTGATCCGGGTTGGATTTGCGTTCGCGCTATACCGCTGGCTTGAAAAAGCTGGTCTCAACATCATTCAGAAAAGAAGCTGGTTACCATGGTCGATTGGTCGGACGACAGGATTGCCGCGCTTTCAGATCAGGATCTGAAAAACCTGCTTGTCAATGCGGAGCGCAAGTCGGTTGCCGCGGTGGTCGCGCAGTGCAAGGCCGAGATGGAAAAGCGCAATGCCGCAAGGCCGCGCAAGGCCGCAAAGCCGCGCACCGAGCTGAAGGAATTCGAGCACGAGATGTCGGGCCAGCTTGCCGCGGTGGGCAAGGCGATGGCCGAAAAATACGATCTGTCCGAAGAAACAGCGAAGGCGAGATCGGCCGGCGTGAAGGGCTTCAAGGCCCACAGGCTGCTCGATGCCAAGGGTTTTGCCAAGCTCGGCGGCATGCAGCGTGACGGTTCGGTCGCGGTCGACCGCTATATTTCGTACCGGCGCGGCAAGGACATCGTCTCGCTCAGCGTTTTCCTGCTGAAGGATCAGCCGATCGAAGCCCACGAATTTCAGGTGATCGCGCCGCTGGCCTTGCTCGACGGCGGCAAGCCGGTCGCCCTGATCCGCCCTACCGCGACGGAAGCCCAGAAACAGTCGGCCGATGGCGGGCTCGCGTTCAAGGATCTGCCGAGCGCGGCCGCGGCATTCGACAAGGTGCTGGCGAAAATCACGGCTTAAAGCAATCCGTCATTCCGGGCGATGCGAAGCAATCCATTGCCACAACAAGAATGGATTGCTTCGTCGCTTCGCTCCTCGTAATGACGAAAAAAATAGTAATCGGAGGAGGAAACAGCCATGTCCCAACAGCCAATGCGCGTCGTTCTGGTCTCACGCCCCGTCGGTGAGCCCAAGGCGTCCGACTTCCGTGTCGAGGCTTATGCGCCACCTTCGCCCGGCGAGGGCCAGGTCCTGCTGCGCACCATCTGGCTGTCGCTCGATCCCTATATGCGCGGGCGGATGAGCGACGGCCCATCCTATGCGGCGCCGGTTCCGGTCGGCGGGGTGATGGAGGGCGGCACGGTGTGCGAGGTGATAGCCTCGAACAATTCGGGCTTTGCGAAGGGCGACATCGTGCTTTCGCGCGCCGGCTGGCAAACCCACGCGCTTTCCGACGGCAGGGATTTGCGCAAGGTCGATCCGAAGCTCGCTCCGGTCTCGACCGCGGTGGGCGTGCTCGGCATGCCCGGCATGACCGCCTATACGGGCCTTCTCGATATCGGCAAGCCGCAGCCGGGTGAAACCGTCGTGGTTGCGGCGGCCTCCGGCGCGGTCGGCTCGGCGGTCGGCCAGATCGCCAAAATCAAGGGCGCCCGCGCTATCGGCATCGCCGGTGGTCAAGATAAATGCGAATATGTCAGACGCGAACTCGGCTTCGACGACTGCGTCGATCATCGCGATCCCGATTTCGCCGCGAAGTTGAAGGACGCCTGCCCGAAGGGGATTGACGTCTATTTCGAAAATGTCGGCGGTGCGGTGTTCGAGGCGGTGTTTCCGATGCTCAATGCGTTCGCGCGTGTGCCGGTGTGCGGTCTGATCGCACACTACAACGACACGAATGCGCCCTCGCCGAAATGGGCATCGTCGATGATGCGCGCGGTGCTGACCAAGCGGCTGACGATCAGAGGCTTCATCGTCAGCGATTTCGCCGCTCGCCATGCGGATTTCCAGCGCGACATGTCGCAATGGGTGCGCGAGGGCAAGGTCCGGTATCGTGAATTCGTCACCGAAGGGCTGGACAGCGCGCCGGGCGCGTTCATGGGGCTTCTGAAGGGCGCCAATTTCGGCAAGCAATTGGTGCGCGTCGGGCCTGACGCAGCATAGACCGGGTCCGATCGAGCTTTGCGGCGCGAACTCGTCAACGCAGGCTTCAAGCCTCGATCCTCCGCATACGCATCATGCAACATGGCGTCTGGGGACGGCTCAGTATCCATAGTACATCCCGCACGGTGGCGCGAGGCGTCGTCACCTGCCTGGAGAGCCGTGCGAGATGCTGAAGGATACGAAGGCGGCGAGGGCAGTTTCTTCGCCTGGGATCGACGGTTTGCCGGCGGAGCGCCGGCGGTGGGCGGTAGCGGCGATCTTTACGGCTCTCGCCATGGCCTCGCTGGATACCGCGATCGCCAACATCGCACTTCCCGCCATCGCCGCCGATCTCAACGTCACCCCGGCGGATGTGGTCTGGGTGGTCAATGTCTACCAGATCGCGCTGGTCGCAACGCTGTTGCCGCTCGGCGCACTCGGCGAAATCGTCGGCCACCAGCGAATTTATCTTGGCGGCCTGTTGCTGTTCACACTGGCTTCGCTCGGATGTGCCTGCGCATGGTCGCTGCCGAGTCTCTTGATCGCCCGGGCGCTGCAAGGGTTAGGGGCCAGCGGAATCATGAGCGTGAATTCGGCGCTGATCCGCTTCATCTATCCGAGCCGGCTTTTGGGCCGCGGATTTGGCAATAACGCGCTGGTGGTCGCGACCGCCTTCACCCTGGGGCCGACGATTGCCTCGGGAATTCTGGCGATGGGGCCCTGGCCATGGCTGTTCGCGGTCAACATTCCCTTCGGCCTGCTTGCCATGGCCATTGGCCTGAAGACCTTGCCCGATACGCCGCGGGCCGTGCATGCCTTCGATTTCCCCGGCGCGCTGCTGGCGGCATGCTGCCTCGGTCTCTTCATTCTCGGCATCGGGAGTGCCGCGCACAAGGCGTCGCCCGGCGTGGTGTCGGCCGAGCTCGCGGCCGCATTGCTGTTGGGCTGGGCGTTGATCCACAGGCACGCCGATCATCCGGCGCCGATGCTGCCGATCGACCTGTTTCGCCGGCCGATGTTTGCGCTGTCGGCGGCAACCGCGGTCTGCTCGTTTGCGGTCCAGGGGCTGGCGTTCGTTTCCCTGCCGTTCTACTTCGAGGACATACTGCAGCGAACCCAGGTCGAGACCGGCTTCTTCATGACGCCGTGGCCGCTGGTGGTGGCCATCATGGCGCCGATCGGCGGCCGGCTGTCGGACCGCTATTCCGCGGGCGCGCTCGGCGGCCTCGGATTGCTGCTGCTGGGTCTTGGAATGGCACTGTTGGCAACGCTTCCCGCGGCACCGGGCGTCGCCAATATCGTCTGGCGCATGGCGATTTGCGGCTTCGGATTTGGCTTCTTCCAGACGCCGAACATCAGGGCCATCATGTCGAGTGCTCCCTCCGACCGCAGCGGCGGCGCGAGCGGCATCGTGGCCACCGCGCGCCTGACCGGACAAACCATCGGCGCGGCGCTCGCCGCCCTGTGCTTCGGTCTTGCCGGCCGCGACGGCGCCACGCTGGCGCTGGCGCTCGGCGCGGGATTTGCGGCGGTCGGAAGCGTGATGAGCCTGCTGCGCCTCGCGGTCGTGCGGCCGAGCGGCGCGTGAGTTTTGCCTTGATGCCTCTTTCTTAACGCCAACCGACGCCCGCTCCCGATCGGGTCCGAGGGCAGGCTTCGCTCGAAAACGATCCAGGCGTGGACTCATTTGCGCGTAGCCAAATACCAATTGACGCGAGCTTGGCGAACGCCAGATAGTTGCCGCGCCTACAGCTTGGTGAATTTGAGACCCATGCCTGAGTAACACAATCGGCGGCATAGCCGACATGGACGGACTTGCTGCCGGGTCGACCCGGTGTTGAATGACCCGAAGCGGAAGAGATGTGCGGCTTCTGGCCGCGAGAACGACAGATCACCGCTTTGGGATTTTCAGCGTGCGACGAAGATCTTGCAATTCCTTTGCATGTTGTGTCGCCAAACGAGGAGTAATTCTCTCGGCTGACGGGTTACTTATCGCAGCTTCGAATAGGTTCTTCGCTTCATCCAGCTCAGATGGGCCACCGAAGCGCATCAGCACGAAGCCGAGAACGTCCTGATATTCCGCGTCATTCCTGTTGGAAACGTAGAGTTCGCGAGCGTATCCTTGAGCGATCTGAGCGATTTGCTCGTTCTGAACCCCCAGCGCACCGAAATACGCATATTGGAGTTTAAGTCGAGTTGTCATTCCATCGATGAAGGTGTTCCACTGGGGAATGAGCTTCGCAAAAACATCCTTTTGCGGTATCGACAAGGCATTCGCTTCGCTATTCAGGATGGAACGTAAACCGTCGGCTTCCGCGAGCCCGAGTGCTGCAAACTTGAAAGCACTATCGGCGTCGCTATCAACGCTCCAGAGGGCATACCCAAGGGTCTCATAGATAGGCAGGTGCTCGCGATCGCGTTCATACCCATGATAAAATCGTGATAACCCCTCTTCCGCGTGGCCAGATGCCATTGCCAGGAGTCCGAGATGGTTGTTCAAGCCAGCTAGGTCGTAAACGCCCACCAGCGCTCGCACCCGGTGATATATGCCCCAGAGGCTACTTTTCATTTCGTCGAAAGTGTGCCCTCCAGCGTATTGAGACAGGAACTCGGCGTACTCTGGCCTAATTTTCTGTACGAAAATTTCCGCGAGATCCCTGTACGCAATTTCTGCTTCAAGCAAGAGGATTATCTCATCGATTTCCGCTCTCGACTGCGAGGTGACCGAGAACATCGGCGCAAGCTTGTTCGTGAGTGATCTATATATCTCCAATCGGTTCCGCGCGTCCGTGGAGACGGCCGGTAGTTGGCTTTGCAACGACGGAACTGATGCCACTAGTCTGACTTCTCGCGAAGCGGCGTGCAAAGCTAGCATGTCGGCCCGAATCGCGAAGCCTTTGTTGGCATCCTGAATCGCCTCGATTGTATCCCGAGGATCGAGTTCTATTTCCTCCCGCCGCTGAATCTCTGCCGCACGAACCACATCGCGGAATTTGCTGAGCTCCAATGTTGCAACTTGCTGCGATAACGCGAGTTGCTTTCTGTCGTTTTCGCGATCAGACAGAATTTGCACGAGAGCGATCGCGACTGCCGGTATGCATAGCAAAGTAAGACGGAACACGTGATGCTTCTTGATCGCCAGCTCAGGGATTGTAGCAGCGAGTGCGACCCCCGTTGGAACTAGGGCATACTTAACGATGTCGGACCGCCAAACGAAGATATAGGCGAGTAGCAGGAAGACATATGCAGTGTTCGCTGCGGCTAGCCATTTTTGGAATCGATTGAGGCCATGCCAGGACTCACGCAGCAGGCCTAGCGATTTAGTAACAAAGCTTCGGGTGGCATGAAACCAGCCACCCAATCGCGAATTAGTTTGCCCATGGCTTGCGTTCATGCCCCCCTCCCACGCGACATGAGAAGCTCGATTGTATCACGGATGCCGCCGCCGGTAAGCCAAAGCCGATCGAACTCGCCTCTGCCAAAACCACCACCTTATCTTTTCCGCAATCGGACTTCCGCTTCTGGCACATCGCGTCATTTCGCTGCGGTGCGGAATTCGATCGCTACCGGGGGCATGGCGGACATTGGTCAAGCCCGCGCCAATCAATCTCGATTTATCAGTGCACGCCCTATCCGCGCCGCACGCTGGCGCCGCCGTCGACCGGCAGCGTCACGCCGGTGATGAAGCTCGCCTCGTCGGAAGCCAGGAAGAGCGCGGCGTTGGCGACGTCCCAGCCGGTGCCCATCTTGTGGCGCAGCGGCACCTTGGCGTCGCGCTCGGCCGCGACTTCGGCGCGGCTCTTGTTGAAGGCGCGGGCGCGGGTGTCGACCGCCATCGGCGTATCCATCAATCCCGGCAGGATGACGTTGGCGCGAATGCCGTAGCCGGCATTCTGGTAGGCGAGTTGTTCGGTGAAGGCGATCATCGCCGATTTGGTCGCCTTGTAGGCGACGTAGGGATAGGTGGTGATCGCGGCCATCGAGGAAATGTTGATGATGGCGCCGCTCATCTGCTGACGCATGATCGGGATCGCGTATTTCGCGGCGAAGATGCAGCTCTTGAGATTGATCGCCACGCAGCGGTCGATCGCCTCCTCGGTGATATCGGAGAGTTCGGCGTCGCCGCCGGCGAGGCTGACGCCGACATTGTTGTGCAGGATGTCGACGCGGCCCCAGCGGGCATGCGCGTCCGCCACCATGGCCTTGAGGTCGCGCTCCCTGGTAACGTCGGCCTCGAACGCCATCGCCGTGCCGCCCTTGGCGGCGATCATGTCGACCGTCTCCTTTGCCGAGGCGAGATTGCGGTCGACGCACAGCACGCGCGCGCCTTCGCGCGCAAACGTAATCGCCGTGGCGCGGCCGTTCCCGATGCCAGCGCCGGGACTCTGTCCGGCACCGACAACGATGGCAACGCGATCTTTCAGGCGCATGTCACTTCACTCCCCGGATCCGGGTACTGGGCCAGTACCTCTTCGTTGCAGCGACCATAATGGAATCGCGGGAGAGGCGCCAATTCTCGCCGGCCTCCCGCGGGCTTGCGGCGAAGTGTCGGTCAGATCCGGGTGGGGGAGGGGCGGGCTTCGAGCGGCGTAGCCGACGCCGCCTTCGGCCAGCGCATTTCGAACGCAGCCGCTGGGTTCGCCGCATCGATGCCGAGATAGGCGAGCGCGGCATGCCGCATATCGTAGGCGGCGAAGGCGAGAAGCCCGAGCACGATGGCGGCGAGAAGGCCGTGTCTGACGATATCCCTGACGCTGCGATATCCCGTTTGAAAATACACGATCAGGGCGATGGCAACCGCCATCGCGGTCGCGACGCCCGCAAGCCCCGACATCAACAGCTCGAGCGTGCTGTCGGCCCCTTCGCGGGGGAACAGCCAGGCCCCTTCCGCCAGCATCTTGAGCAACGATGCCACGGTTTCGCCGGGGATTCCGGTGATCTCGGTTGCGCTTTTCAGCAGTTGGGAAAGAAGGTTCATCGCAGCATCTCGCACGGCGTCGGGGTCGATTTTGGAACTGGAATGAACGCGGTTACACAGGGTTGGTCACTTCGGCGGCGATTGAGGTTCAACGCCCGAGGGCGTGGTTTTGTTGTCAGGGAAGCGCTGCGCCGCTATAGCGGGGGGCGCGCGATCACGGGGGGATTCCGATGTCGGTTCAAATGGTTCTGCTGCCGGTCTTCGTCCTGATCGGGCTCGCTTTCGCGCTCCTGATCTCGATGGTCGGCGCCCGCAGGAATGCGCTGGTCGGCCGCGAGACCCGGATCAAGGACATTGTGCTTGGACAGCCGAACTGGCCCATCCGCGCCACCCAGATCGGCAATTGCTTCAGGAACCAGTTCGAGCTGCCTGTCCTGTTTTATATCTTGATCGCGCTCGCGCTGCCGCTGCGCCATGCGGATCTTGTGATCGTTGTGCTGTCATGGGTATTTGTGGTGACGCGCCTGGTGCATGCCGCGGTATTCGTGACTTCCAACGATCTGAACCGGCGCTCGCTGGCGTGGCTGGCAGGCGTCCTGGTGCTGCTCGCGATGTGGATTTATTTCGCGCTGAAGATTCTCCTCTGAGCGCACCCTCTTTCTCGAACCGAAGGTTTGTAAATGACACCCGCAGCGCGGCTCTCCGCGGCCATCGAGCTCATCGAGACCATCGACGCAGACCGCATTCCGGCGGCGAAGGCGCTGAAGGAATGGGGCACCGCGCATCGCTTTGCCGGCTCGGGCGACCGTGCCGCGATCTCCGGCCTGATCTGGGACGTGCTGCGGCGACGCGCCTCGAGCGCGTGGATCATGGACGAGGACACCCCGCGCGCGCGCATGCTGGGGATGCTGAAACTCGAGCGCGGCCTTGATGCCGACGGCATCGCCGCGCTGTGCGACGGCAGCCGTTTCGCGCCTTCACCGCTCAGCGAGGCCGAGCGCGCCGCGCTGACGACGCGCTCGCTCGACGCGGCGCCCGCGCCGGTCGCCGGCGATTATCCGGAATGGCTCGACGGATATCTCGCGCAGGTGTTTGGCGAGGACCGCGTCGCGGAGGCCACCGCGATGGCGAGCCGGGCGCCGCTCGACCTGCGCGTCAACACCCTGAAGGCGAAACGTGAAAAGGTGCTGGCATCGACCGCGCATCTCGGCACGATGCCGACGCCATGGTCGCCGATCGGTTTGCGCATCGAGCTCGATGCCGATGCCCGCAATCCCGGCATTCATTCCGAGGAAGATTTCATCAAGGGCAATATCGAGGTGCAGGACGAGGGCTCGCAGCTGGCGGCGCTGTTGTCCGCGGCGAAGCCCGGCGAGCAGGTGATCGATCTCTGCGCCGGCGCCGGCGGCAAGACCCTGGCGCTGGCCGCGATGATGCAGGGCAAGGGCCGGCTGATCGCCACCGACCACGACAAGCGGCAACTCGCGCCGATCTACGAGCGCCTCGCCCGCGCCGGCGTGCACAATTGCGAGGTGCGGACGCCGAAGGGGCCGAGCGACACCTTAAGCGACATTCATGCCTCCGCCGATCTGGTGCTGATCGACGCGCCCTGCACGGGAACCGGCACCTGGCGGCGCAATCCGGACGCCAAGTGGCGGATGCGGCCCGGCGCGCTCGAGGTCCGCTTGAAAGACCAGGTCGAAGTGCTTGATCGCGCGAGCGCCCTGGTCAGGCCGGGCGGGCGGATCGCCTACGTCACCTGCTCGGTATTGCCGCCGGAAAACGGCGACCAGATCCGCGCCTTTATCGCCCGCCATCCGGAATTTGCCGTGGTGCCGCCCGCGCAGACCACAACCGTGCTCTGGGACAAGGCGGAAGATTTCACCGCCGCGACGCTTCAGTCGGCTGAGGGGCTTCTGATGACGCCGCGCCGCACCGGGACGGACGGGTTTTTCGTGTCGGTGCTGCAGGCGGGCAGGCTGAATCCCCTCGTCGTTGCGAGGAGCGCTTGCGACGAAGCAATCCAGCTCTCCGCGCAAAAAAGCGTGGATTGCTTCGCTTCGCTCGCAATGACGGCTGATGGAGGGTCTTTTCGGGGTTGCGAGCCTGGCCGCCGGTCGCGTAATTGCTGTCCATGACAGCAGCACAGCCAGCCCGCGAGGAGGCGCCATCAGTGGCCTCGGCGCATGACAAGATTCTGATCGTCGATTTCGGCAGTCAGGTGACGCAACTGATCGCGCGCCGGGTGCGCGAGGAGGGCGTCTACTCGGAAATCGTGCCGTTCCAGAAGGCGGAGGCGGCGTTTCGCCAGATGAAGCCGAAGGCCGTGATCCTCTCCGGCGGCCCTGAATCCGTGCACGAGGAAGGCTCGCCGCGGGCGCCGCAGGCGATTTTCGACTCCGGAGTGCCCGTGCTCGGGATCTGCTACGGCCAGATGACCATGGCGGCCCAGCTCGGCGGCGAGGTCGAGGGCGGCCATGCCAGAGAATTCGGCCGCGCCGATGTCGAGGTCAAGGCCGCGAGCCAATTGTTCGATTCCTGCTGGTCGACGGGTGAAAAGCATCCGGTCTGGATGAGCCATGGCGACCGCATCACCAGGATGCCGCCGGGTTTTGCCGTCGCCGGTGTGAGCGCGAATGCGCCGTTCGCCATCATCCAGGATGAGAAGCGAAAATATTACGGCCTGATGTTCCACCCCGAGGTGGTGCACACGCCCGACGGCGCCAAACTGATCCGCAATTTCGTCCGCAAGGTCGCGGGACTAACCGGCGACTGGACCATGCGCGCCTTCCGCGAGGAGGCGATCGAAAAAATCCGCGCGCAGGTCGGCAAGGGCAAGGTGATCTGCGGCCTTTCCGGCGGTGTCGATTCAGCGGTCGCTGCGGTCTTGATCCACGAGGCGATCGGCGATCAGCTCACCTGCGTGTTCGTCGATCACGGGTTGCTGCGGCTCAAGGAGGCCGAGACCGTGGTCGACCTGTTCCGGCATCACTACAACATCCCGCTGGTTCACGTTGATGCGTCGAAACAATTTTTGGGGGAACTTGCCGGCGTCACCGATCCCGAAAAGAAGCGCAAGACCATCGGCCGGCTGTTCATCGACGTGTTCGACGCTGAAGCCAAAAAGATCGGTGGCGCGGAATTTCTCGCGCAAGGCACGCTCTATCCCGACGTGATCGAGAGCGTCTCGTTCACCGGCGGCCCTTCGGTGACGATCAAGTCGCACCACAATGTCGGCGGTCTTCCAGAGCGCATGCACATGAAGCTGGTCGAGCCGTTGCGCGAATTGTTCAAGGACGAGGTCCGCGTGTTGGGGCGCGAGCTCGGCCTGCCCGAAATCTTCGTCGGCCGGCATCCGTTCCCGGGCCCGGGCCTCGCGATCCGCTGCCCCGGCGACATCACCCGCGAAAAACTCGACATCCTGCGCAACGCCGATGCCGTCTATATCGATCAGATCCGCAAGGCCGGCCTCTACGACAACATCTGGCAGGCGTTTGCGGTGCTGCTGCCGGTCAAAACCGTCGGCGTGATGGGCGACGGCCGCACGTACGAATACGTCGTGGGCCTGCGCGCGGTGACCTCGACCGACGGCATGACCGCGGATTTCTATCCCTTCGACATGAAATTTCTCGGCGAGACCGCGACCCGCATCATCAACGAGGTCAAGGGCGTCAACCGCGTGGTCTATGACGTGACGTCGAAGCCGCCCGGCACGATCGAGTGGGAGTAGGGGGAGGCTCAATGCTATTCTCGAAGCGCGACGCCTTGCTCGCGATTTTGTTTTCCTCGTTTTCATGGCCATCGCGCGCGGATGTTCTTGTCGCACCAGCCGACCAATTTTTCTCAGCGAAATTCCCCATTCAGCCCGACCAAAAGACCACGGAAACACACGGGCTGCTACTGACCATCTATGGTTCACGAGAAGGCGGCAAAGCTTTTCTTGTCGCGCATACACTTTGGCCGGTGGAACCTGATCCGGCGCTTGCGATGCAGTCGATCATGGACGGACTTATCGAGCGAGTGGCGGCTGAGCTTCTATCCATCGAAAAGAAGGACTTTGTTTCGGCGGATGGTAAAAAACTTCCCGCCAAACAATTTACGTACGGCAACTCAAAGCTATGGGGTGGAGGCCTCACCGTCGCCTCGGGTCGGCACTCCTTTGTGGTTCAGGTGACGAAACGCAAGCCGTCCGAGGGCTTCGATTCCGCCGACGAGCAATTCATATCTTCGTTCAAGGTGCTGAGCTAATTCGCTTATCAGACACCTCGTATACGATAATGACGTGCTGCATGCTCGAAGTGCCGAGTTTACAGCTCGTAGGGTGGATTAGCCGGAGGCGTAATCCACCACATCCTATCATCGAGTCGTGAGGTGATGGCAGGTTACACTTTCGCTAACCCGCCCTGCGCGCTGACGCAGGCGTTACCGGATCACATCTCTGCATGCCGATGAGCGAAGCCACATCTAATTGAAGTTCTCATGACCGGTGACACGGCGGGGGCGACGGACGTTTACCCGGATGGAGCTGCGCTCCATCCGGGTAACGCTTATCGCCCCGCCGTCTGGCGTCACCACGAATACTGAAGGCCCACGCGTCCCAGCACGCGCATGTCGCTCCAGGATTGCGCCGGCACGGACGTGCCGAATTCAGTCTGCGTGCGATCGGACAAGGACAGCAGCCGGCCGCGATCGAGGCCGACGGCCATCCCGGCCGATAACGCCAGATTGCCCCACAGCCGCATCAGTCCCGCGAAGCCGACGGCATGTTGTCCGTCGAAGACGGCCCAGTGGGTCGAGATCGCGTAATTGGTGCCGTCCGGCAAGAACGGATTGACCAGCGCGGCGGCCATCGCCGTGCCGGTCGCAGCCCGCGTCACCGCGCGTGCGACCGCAAACTGGTCTTCCACGATCTGGGCCCCGTTGGTGCAGGTGTCGGTGCCGGGAATGTAGAAGAAGTTGGCGCCGTAGAGGCTGCAAACCCTCATGTATTCCACGGCCGCGTGGCCAGGTGTGGCGGTCATGAGGGCAAGCGCAGCGAATGCGACGATCGCTCGTGCCCTGCGCGCGGCAACGAGGCGTGTGGCTTTGACTAACGTCCACATGGTTGTCTCCGGTGAGTTCGATGACACTGGCTTTGCTCATTGGCGTGCGAGGTAGTCGCCATTGACGCGCCAGTTCAGGCCGAGCTTCAGGAGGTGGAGCTCGTGATCGACATTGCTGGGATTACGCCGGGTGCCGAGGTCGATCGCGGCCGCGCCGAAATAGACGTAGTCGTATTCGAGCCTGGCCGAGAGGTTGGCGAGCAGCGCCATTTCGAGACCCGCGCCGGCCGTCAAACCGGTCCGCTGGTGATTGACGTCGATCGGGAACGGGGTACCGAGTGCGCTCTGGTAGTCGATGTTCGCCCACGCTAAGCCGGCCTTGGCGTAGCCCAGCAAGTTACCGGCTGCATAACCCACGCGGCCGGTGCCCGTTGCCAGCGCTTGATATTCCGCGGAGATGCCGGACAAAAAGACCGCCGGATCCGGAGCGATGCTCCCTTTCACCGACGCCCACGACGCGTCGAGTTCACCACCGACGACGATGCTGCCGAACTGCCAATCGGCTCCGATCTGGGCGCCGGCGAGCCACCCGCTCGATTTGACAACGAGGGGGGCGTAGGTGATCTGGAAGTCCGGGTCTTCGAGGTGGCTGCTGCCCCGTCCTCCACCACCGTGGAGACCAATGTAGAAGCCGGTCCAGAGCGGGGCCGCCGCGACTGGCGGGCGCGGCTGCACAGGCATATCGGCGGCAACCGCCGAAGACGTGGATAGTGGCAAGGTAGCCAGAGTTGCGGCGATGGCGCCGGCACAAGCGAGCCAGAGGCGCGCCGATCGTACGATTGAGGTTGTCACGTCAAATTCCTTTCAAAAAACGGTGCAATGGTCGCGGGAAGGTGAGCGGACGGCGTCACCACGCGTACATGAAGCCCGCGCGGCCGAGGCCGCGGATGTCGCTCCAGGATTGCGCCGGCACGGACGTGCCGAATTCGGTCTGCGTGCGGTCGGACAAGGAGAGCAGGCGACCGCGATCCAGGCCTGCGGAAAATCCGGCCGAAAACACCAGTCTGCCCGAGAGCCGCATCAGCCCCGAGAATCCGACGGCGTTCTGGCCGTCGAAGGCGGCCCAATGGTTCGAGATTGCGAAGTTGGTGCCGGTCGGCAGCCACGGTGCGACCAGCGAGGCAGCCATCGCGGTGCCGGTGGCGTTCAACGTGTTCGCCCGCGCGATCGCAAACTGGTTGTCCACGATCTGGCGCCCGTTGGTGCAGGTGTCGGTGCCGGGAATGTAGAAGAAGCCGGCGCCGTACAGCGAACAGATCCTGACGTATTCCACCGGAGCGGCGTGACCCGGTATTGCGATCATCGCGGTGAACATCGCGATGACGGCTGAGATGATCGGGCGTGCGGTACGGCGTGCAATGACGAGGCGCAGCAATTCGATGGTAGTCGACATGGTTGTCTCTCCAGAATTGCGGTTGATGTCTGTTTTTTGGGTGTGGTGGCGAATTAGCGTGAGAGAATTGGTTCGCCGCCCAGGCGCACGTTGATGCCGGCCTTCACCACCTGGACGAAGTGGTCGAGGCTGGAGGTCGTGGTCGGGCTCACATACACAAGGTGATCGGTCGGGAAGAAGAATGTGTTGTATTCGACCTTGGCGGAGACGTTTCGCAGGAAGGCGACCTCGATGCCGGCTCCCGCCACCGCGCCGGACATGGTTCGGTGATAGGTGGTGGGATCCACCATGAAACGGGTCGTCATCTCCAGGTCGGCCCACGCACCCCCGGCCTTGGCGTAGGCGAGCCAGGGACCCATGGCGTAGCCGATACGCGCCGTGCCGGTTGCCAGCGCCCGAAAATCGATGGCGTTGACCGTGGAGGAGGTGATGATCGACTGGTTACGGTTGGTGTTACCCCGCACGAAGGTCCAGGAGCCGTCGAGCTCCGCCCCGAAGACGACATTGCCGTATTGCAAGTTCGCCCCGAACTGGCCACCGGCAAGCGGCCCGTTATAGGTCGCCTCGATCGGATCGAACGTCGGGCTGAAGAGGGGGTC
The DNA here is from genome assembly GCA_963742085.1 of uncultured Alphaproteobacteria bacterium. Classification (GTDB taxonomy): domain Bacteria; phylum Pseudomonadota; class Alphaproteobacteria; order Rhizobiales; family Xanthobacteraceae; genus Bradyrhizobium. The sequence continues at coordinate 60,271 of CAVUKM010000022.1, forward strand.
TGAGATCTGGGTGTTGCCCCATCCCCAGCCGCCATGGACGCCGAAATAAAAGCCGCTCCAGGACGGAGCTACGACCGGATCGGGCGGGGCCTTGAACGGCAGGTCGGCAGCAACACCCGGTGGAGCAAACGCCGCGCTCGTTGCTGCAAGAGCCGCTGCAAATGTAAGACGACGATGTACGGATAGCCTGCGAGGTGCATGCATGTCAGTGCCTTTCTCGTGGTTGGAGTTGGAGGAGTTTGGAATTATCGATGCGGGCGTTTGCGGTGGAGACCAATTGGTCACGGTGGAGGACTTGAAGTCAGATATTCGTTGCGACGCGCGACAACTCCGTTGCCGCCTGCCGGCTTCGCCATGCCAGGCCGCCGGCGGCAGGTCTTCCACATTCGTTCTTGCGCTGCAGGCGGGCCGCGGTCCGCTGTCTGGCGGACATCTCATGGCGGCGATGTCCGGGCCTGACCGAAGGCAGACGTAGCGACTTCTCTCGAAGTCAAACCACCCGCAAGAATGTCTCGGGATTGACGCTCGTCCCGTTTCGCTACGGCGGTGGCGGCGCTCAAACAATCGAACGCCAACCGTGAGGACGTCTTCAGACGCACATCTGACGAGCATTCTGTCGAAAACGGAGAAGCGCCCCACACCCCGGGCGAAAGCGTATGCATTGGGAAGAATTTTGATCTTTACCGAAATTGAGAAACTGCCGGAGGCGCTTTTGCAGCAAATCCAGAAATCAAAATTGAAAAAACAATCCTGAGCCTGGAATTGGTGAACCAGCTGACGCGCGCCGGTGGCACTCTAAATCTCAGGTACCAGTCGATTGCTCTGGTCATCGCAACGCCCCCGGAGTTGCGGTCTCGGCAGGCGTCATCACCTAGGCAGGAACAATGTTCTGCCACCAGCGACCGACTGTCACTTCCGAAGATCCCTCAAGCCCGGGCGGATTTTCGACCTGTTCTCGCTTGGCCGTCAACGACGGCGTCCGCCGAATTCATTTGCATGCATTCGAATTCAGGAAACTGTGGTATCTGTGTAACATGGACAACCAGCGCATTGACTTTCGCCGTCCAGCTTGGTTGGCCTACGCGCGGACGCGCCCGATGACAGGCTCCGCGCATTGCGCCGCCGGGAAGATTGGTGGACTACGCTTCGCCAACCCACCCTGCGCGCTGCCCTTGGCTGCCGGTCACGCCGAGCCGGAGCCGCCAACCACGATCTTCTCGTTCAGTTTCTGATCCACGATCTCGACGGTGCGATCGATCTCGGCGTTAGGCATGCCAAGCTGATGGGCGATCAGCTTCACCAAGAGGTCGACCCGCTCGATGAAGGGGGCTCCGCTGGCCACCGCGCGCGCGGCGGAAGAGGGCTTTAGAAGGCTTTCGGCCGCCTTGGCGTACTTTGCGAAGGGAACCTGGTCCGCGGGATCGGCGCCGAGGCGCCGGGCGATCGCGTCGACATGGTCATAGATCGACTGCGACAGCTTCAAATCGCCGTGCACGGCGTCGCGGATCGAGCGCGGTTCGTGCAGCGTGATGCAGCGGTAATTCCCGGTCAACAGCATCGACCATTTTGCCAGCGGCACGAACAGCGAATCGAACACCTTGAGTTTCACGGGAACGTCCAGCCCATCGAGCTTCACCGCGTCGATGTCCGCTTCCAGCTCCCGAAGCAGCCGGTTGTGTTTCTCGTCCTCGAAAACCGCCGCCTTGAAATTCGTGGGCAGTCCGACATGAAGGACATTCGCCGCCTCTTCCGGGGGGCGGAAGGCCTGCGGATCGGGCGAGCAGAGCGTCACCAGTCCGGGTGTGAACCGCTCCCAGATCTGGGCGTTGGTATAGGCCTCCTCCAGATCCATGTCCGCCAGCGCCGGAATCCGCTTGAGATAGGGCAATGGCGGCATGTTCATGATCGAAAGACAAGGCAGCTTCGCCGCGGCGATCTTGATCATCAGAACCCGGATCGTATGGTTGGTGTATTGCGGTTCCTGCATGGCAAGACCAACCAGATCGTAACGCGAAATGTCGACGTCGCCGGGCGTCACCGCGTCCAGTTTGCCGGGCAGATCGCGGGAGAAGATCGCCCGGTGCATCGCCTCGTCACGCAGCTTGATGCGAACCTGCGTGCCGTCGCGGTTGATGAGCTCCGCCGTATTCTTCCGGCAAACCAGCGTCACATTGTGACCCGCCATCAAGAGCTTGGTCGCCAGCAATGAGCCATACGAGGCTCCAAGGATCAGAATGTTGCGCGCCATGTCTCTCTCTTTTCTCTTTTCCGCCGACTGCCTGACGCGCCCTGCCGCAGGCTGAAAAATTTCCGTCGGGATCCCCAGGGGCCTAGCGCAAATTGACAGGCATGACAATCACGTCGCGGTTCCCGATTTCATCCTCAATTCCGCTTTCGTCTCAACCCCGCGACAGCTTCTCGAAGCGCTTGATGAGCCGCTCGCGCTTCAGGCGAGACAGCCGCTTGATCCAGAACAGGCCGTTCAGCTGATCGATCTCATGCTGGTGGCAGACGGCGCGCAGGCCATCGGATTCCTCGGTCTGCAGGTTGCCGTGGAGATCGCGATACTCGATCCGGACGCGCGCATGACGCGCTATCTCGTCATTGACGCCGGGCATCGAGACGCTGCCCTCCTGATGCAGGATCATCTCGGGCGATGCCCAGATGATCTCCGGATTGACATAGGTCCGTGGTCCGTCGATGGGATCGAGGTCGAGCACCACGACCCGCAGGGAAATGCCGATATGCGGCGCGGTGATCCCGATACCGGGTGCTTGGTGCATCGTCTCGAGCAGGTCGCGCGCAAGATCGCGCAGCGCGTCGTCGAACAAAGTCACCGGCTGCGCCGCGAGCGCCAGGCGAGGGTCGGGATAGCGGACGATGCGACGGATGGGCATGATCTCTGTGATTGTTGTCTGCGATGCAAGCTCTGTGCTGATGATCGGATTACCGGCATTTCCGAGATTACCCCAAAACCGAACATGACGCCGATACGCCAAAATCGACGCGAACGACCCTGAGCGGACATCGGCTCTGCAGCCTCGATACCGTTTTTTCGGACAACGAACGTCTCTCCGGATTTGAACCGCGCCCAAACACCCGCGACTAATAGGTCAGGGCTACATTGACAAGTCGCACACAGCGGGGCTGCTATCGTGAGATTGTTCGCGCACTTCGTGGAGATAGGCATCAGGTCGATCATTTTCATAGTCCCCATTGTTTTCGTTGCGCAGTGGTGCGATGTGCAGCCGACCTGGAAATCAGCGGCGTTTACGATGTTCTGCATCTTCTGGTCTGATTTCGTGTCTGGTGCGAAAAAGGATTCGGCCAAGCAGGGCGATCCAGCCGCAGTCAATTATCGAAAAGCAGCCGCAGATGTGATGACGCCTGCTCAGGTGGCGGCCGAGGCGCGAAAGTTGGCGCGTGAGTCGAAGCCAAAGCCGGACCGATAATCCAGCAAACCGCGAATTTCTGGCTCGTCGGACAACCACAAAATCCCTCTACGTCGCAATCTCTGCTCTTGGCACTTGGCCGACATGTCCCGCCGCGCTGACGATGTTCGCTGGTCGGGTAACGCGGACACGCCGCCGCCGAGCCGTTACGTCAGCTTTTGACCCACTTCGGAAGTCGGCGACGGGATCCGGTAGCGGGTCTGGTCGTCTCGTCGTTGAAATAGTTGGTGGCGTTACTGAAGTATCGCTGCATGTCCGCTATAGGGGGATCAGCGGACCTAAGTCGGCCCCCTATCAAACAGATGTTTGAGCCGATAGGATGCAGTCTCCTGAGCAGGGCTACGCCATCGAGGCGGTGAAAATCCCGCTGTCGGGATCGGTGGCAGGCTTCGCCGGCGACATCGGCGCAGTGCTGACAAGGCAAGATATTTTGACTAACCTTCAATGCGGGCCATCAAGACGGGGTAGGACAGGGCCCACGGGAGGAGATCGATGAGCACAGTAAAAAGCGCTCTGGCCCAGAAGAGTGGCGCCCTGATCCGTGTTCGTTCCGGCGACATGGTCGTCGAAGCCCTGCGCCAGATGCGCGAAAACCGGGTCCGGTCGGTGCTGGTAATCGACGACGACGTGCTGGTCGGTATCGTGACCCAGGGTGACTGCGCCATCAAAGTGCTGCTGCCCGGGCTCGATGCGAAGCAGACGCCGGTGAGCCAAGTGATGACGGGCAACCCGGTGACGGTCAAGCCGGATGATCGGCTGGAAGGCTGTATGGCAATGATGGCTGCGCGCGGTTTTCGCCATCTGCCAGTGCTGGACGCGGGCAAGGTCGTGGGCGTGATCTCGATCGGAGACGTCGTCAAGGACATCATCCGGGATTTGGAGCACAACGTAGGCGACCTGATGGGCTACATCATGACGGACGGCCCCGGGGGCTGACAGACGAACCGCGGTGCCGTCGCCCCCCGTCCTCGATCCTGCGGCGGGCCTGGTTCTTGTGCGATTGAAAACCGCTCGCCGAAGTGGTCTATCCGCCGCCACGCGAAAGGTAGGTTTCTCCTCTCGCGCAACAGACTTTGGTTCAGCCCGGCCCCTGCGGCCAGTTTTTTTACGTCAGCAATGCGTCAGGCGGTCGCCGCGATCGCCCGCTTCACCGTCATCGGATGCCACCGCTTAATTTGAGTGACCTGCTGAGAAATGACCGCTTGTGGCACTTTTCGGACCTCGTGCGATGTCCGACTTGGGTCCGCAATGAGCGCCAAAGCGGACGTCCGCCGATCAGTCGTAATTTTGGGTTCACACCCTAGATCACCGCTGCAATGTGCTTCACTAAAGCGCCATACGAGCTAACTTTGGTCGTACTGACCGCGCCCAGAAAAAATAATCGGGCGTGCCCATCAACCTGTCGGTCCCGCCCCGTCCCATTCGTCTTCCATTTAGAAGGACGCATTGGAGACCAGAAATGACCAATTCTAGCTATCGCTGGGTGATCGTCGCGGCCGGAGGCCTGCTCGGCTGTGTCGCCATCGGCGGCATGTTTTCGTTACCCGTGTTCCTGCAACCGATCGCGCGGGATACCGGCTGGTCCGTCACCGGCGTGTCCAGCGCCATGACCATCGGCTTCCTCGCCATGGCGTTCACCAGCATGATCTGGGGCACCTTGTCGGACCGGTTCGGGCCGCTGCCGGTGGTGCTGACCGGGTCGATCGCGCTGGCGACGAGCCTCGCGCTGGCCAGCCGCGCCCCGTCGCTGCTCTCGTTTCAAATCCTGTTCGGCCTGATGGTCGGCGGCTCGATCTCGGCGATCTTCGCGCCGATGATGGCGTGCGTCACCGGCTGGTTTGACACCCATCGCAGCCTGGCGGTTTCGCTGGTTTCGGCGGGGATGGGGATGGCGCCGATGGTCATGTCGCCGCTCGCCGCCTGGCTCGTCTCCAATCACGACTGGCGAACCTCGATGCAAATCGTGGCCACCGTGGTCGCGGCCATCATGATCCCGGTCTCGCTCCTGGTGCGCCGCCCGCCGGCGCTCGAAGCCGTGCCTGCGGCCGCATCGGGTGACGCCGCGCCGGAGCCGGAGATGTCGCGGGCGCAGGCGTTGCGTTCGCCGCAATTCATCATCCTGCTCGCGACCAATTTCTTCTGCTGCGCGACCCATTCCGGACCGATCATCCACACCGTCAGTTACGCCGTCAGTTGCGGGATTCCCCTGATCGCGGCGGTCACGATCTACAGCGTCGAGGGGCTGGCGGGGATGGGCGGCCGCATCGCCTTCGGCCTGCTCGGCGATCGCTTCGGCGCCAAGCGTGTGCTGGTCTCGGGGCTGCTCGCCCAGGCGTTCGGCGCGCTCGGCTACGCCTTCGTCCATGAGCTGGCCGCATTCTACGCCGTGGCGGCGCTGTTCGGCTTTATCTATGCCGGCACCATGCCGCTCTATGCGGTGCTGGTGCGCGAAAATTTTCCGCTGCGGATGATGGGCACGATCATCGGCGGAACCGCGATGGCCGGCAGCCTCGGCATGGCGACCGGGCCGCTGGCCGGCGGTTTGATCTACGACACCTTTGCGAGCTACGCTTGGCTTTATATCGGTTCCTGGGCCTTTGGACTTGGCGCCTTCCTGATCGCGTTGACCTTCAGGCCATTTGCGAAGGTCAACGCTCGGTCCGCACCGGTGCCGGCGTAAGAGGGAGCGCGTGATTGCTTGGCGATGCTCTTCCGTCATTGCGAGCGAAGCGAAGCAATCCACAGCGCGGCAAAACCGGCGTGATGGATTGTTTCGTCGCTTCGCTCCTCGCAATGACGGTGAAAATCCGCAAAACTGCCCGTCGGGCAAATCAACCGCGCGTCGCGCAAGGCACGTGTCCAGCCCTCGCTGAAAAAATATTCCGCTTTCGCCGTCGGGCAAATCATTGATCTAAATCCGCGCGTCTCACGGCGGATGAGGGGCGGCTCGCGATCGTCACGAACGTTGCGGTGAGATGCGATGGACGCGGGAACCACGACTGACGAGCGTGGTTCGCCCGCGGACGGCGAAGTCGTGTGGTCCCGACGCCCCGACGCTGGCGTCAAGCTCTTGAGAAGCACGCTTCTCAGGGGTGACGGTGGCAAGAAAGCCCGGTCACCGGGGAGAGCGCGCTATAAGCCGTAAACCATTGCGCGGGGAATGCCGGGTGTTTCCGGTGTGACCGTGGTGACTAACGCGTGTGTTTTCTACCAATACACACGCGGCTGCGGGCGCACCAAGCGCCCGGCATTCCCTGCGCCCTCTGTCTTGAGGAGGGACAAAGTTCCTGCATACCCCGGGCGTTATTCACGCCGCGGGATCGAGAAATCATGTCTGCGAACCATGCTGCGACCATCATCGCCCGCCATCGGGTCGGCGCAGCGCGCCGCCCGATGGCAGGCTCCAGCGGGCGATGCAGTATTCCCGGGCGGCAGAGGCGGAATCGGAAGGTTGCGGCGTACTGGATACCTCGCATGCACGGGGCATGACGGCCGTCTGTGTGGCGCTCTTTGAGAACCGTATCGTGGAAATGGATTGCGTGCCGGTGCGCAACACTTCCATATTGCAGATAACGCAAACCTTCGTAGATTGATGTTGCTCTCAACCAAAGCAGGATCCCAATGGCACGCGTGCGCTGTATTACCGAAATGGGCATGGGCGTTGATGTTCATGGCAAGGATGCCACCAAGGCCGCCAGGCGCGCCGTCTCCGACGCCATCCGCCACTCCAGCCTCGGCTTCTTTCGGATGGTGGGCAAGACTTCCAGCGACATGTTCGTCGATGTCACCATCGGCGTGCCGGACCCCGCGGCGGTCGATACATCAGCGGTGGCCAAGGAACTTCCTTACGGCACGGTGACCGTGACAGCGGTCAGGGGCGGGCTGGAAATTCCCGCAGAGAGCGGCGGCGATGCCATCATCATCGCCAACGCAGCCGTGATCGTCAGTCTCGATGGCGGCGTATCCGGCTAGGCGTCCATCGCCTTTTGTTTCACGGGTTTCCTTGCGCGAACCGCTACAAGCGCGCAACCGGAGCCAGCAAGGATATTTGTGATGTCCGACCTTTCCGCCTTTCCGATCACCAAACGCTGGCCGGCGAAACATCCGGACCGGCTTCAGCTCTATTCGCTGCCGACGCCAAACGGCGTGAAGGTCTCGATCATGTTGGAAGAGATCGCCTTGCCTTACGAAGCGCATCTGGTCGACTTCAACAAGGACGACCAGAGGACGCCGGAGTTCCTGTCGCTCAATCCGAACGGCAAGATCCCGGCAATCATCGATCCGGACGGACCGGGTGGCAAACCACTCGGGTTGTTCGAGTCGGGCGCGATCCTGCAATACCTCGCCGAGAAAGCCGGCAAGCTGCTGCCGGTCGACCCCGCGCGCCGCTACCAGACCATCCAGTGGCTGCACTTCCAGATGGGTGGAATAGGCCCGATGTTCGGCCAGGTCGGCTACTTTCACAAATTCGCCGGCAGGGAGATCGCCGACAAGCGGCCGCTCGAGCGTTACGTCGCGGAGTCAAAACGGCTGCTGGGCGTCATGGAGTCTCGTCTCGACGGCCGGCAGTGGATCATGGACGACGACTACACCATTGCAGACATCGCGATGCTCGGCTGGGTACGCAATTTGATCGGCTTTTATGGCGCGCGCGAACTGGTCGCGTTCGATGATTTTGGCAACGTCTCGGCCTGGCTCGATCGCGGCCTGGCACGATCGGCGGTGAAAATCGGGTTAGAGATTACGGGGCGGCCGTGAAAAGGTAGAAACGGGCTGTCTCGGGAGCCAAGCGGGCTAACAGTGGACAAGGGAA
>CAVUKM010000023.1:0-169558 GCA_963742085.1 uncultured Alphaproteobacteria bacterium
ATCAATACGGATATGGTATTGGATGATATAAAAACCAAATAGGCGGGTCTGATACCATAGTCCGACGTTCGTCGGACCCGGCTTTTTGCCTATTTGCTCCGCCAGGACCGTGATATTCGTTACCCTGAAACCGTGGGGGCTCTTCTTGATCGACAAGCTTGAACTGCTGCTCGCGCTGGCCAAGGAACGTCACTTCGGACGGGCCGCGGAGGCCTGTGGCGTCACGCAGCCGACGATGTCGACGAGCCTCAAGCAGCTCGAGGAAATCCTCGGCGTGATGCTGGTGCAGCGCGGCTCGCGGTTCCAGGGCTTTACGCCCGAAGGCGAGCGCACGCTTGATTGGGCGCGGCGCATCGTCGGCGACGCCCGCGCGATGCGTCAGGAAATCAACTCAGCTGAAGGACAAGCTTTCCGGCGAAATCCGCATTGCGGCGATTCCCACGGTACTGGGCATGGTGGCTTCACTGACGACGCCGTTTCGCGCGCGCCATCCGGACGTGCGCTTTCGTATCCAGTCCTGCACCTCGGCCGACGTGCTTGGCCTTCTGGAAAATCTGGAGGTCGACGCCGGCCTGACCTACATCGAGAACGAGCCGATCGGCAAGGTTCGCACCATTCCGCTCTACAACGAGAGCTATCGCCTGCTGACTTCGCCGGACGCCATGTTCGGCGATCGCAAACAGGTCACCTGGACGGAAGTCGGGCAGGTTCCCCTGTGCTTGCTGACGTCGGACATGCAGAACCGGCGCATCATCGATCGCGCCCTTCGCTCCGTGGGGGCCGAGGCGACGCCGACGCTGACCTCGAACTCGCTGCTGGTTCTTTATACCCACGTCAAGACCGGCCGCTGGGCAAGCGTGATGCCGGCGAAGCTTGCGGAAACACTCGGGCTGGCGGATGCCGTCCGCAGCATTCCGATCGTCGATCCCGAGGTCAACTACAGCATCGGGATGGTAATTCCGCAGCGCGATCCGATGACGCCGCTGATTGCGGCGCTGGTTCAGATTGCGCGCGAGGTTGCCCCGACGCTGGGGTCCTGAAGGCGATTTTTCCGTAGCCCGATCGCAGCGCGTTTTCGCACGAAGCGGGCGCCTGCTCGCCGGGGGAAGAAACCGTCGCGCCGCCAACAGATCGCGTTCGATTCATAAGATCCGATCAGGCTATCAGCGGCCGGGCATTCTCTCTTGGCCTTGCCCGCATCGCGCGGCAGCGACACGCGGACCACCGTGCCGGTGCCGAGCTTCGAGCGCAACCGCATCGATCCGCCATGCAGATTGGTCAGCGATCTCGCGATTGCCAATCCCAGCCCCGAGCCGTGATAGGTCTTGGTCAACTGGCTTTCTACCTGCTCGAACGGCCGGCCCAGCCGCTGCAGCGATTGGGGAGCGATGCCGATGCCGGTGTCGGCGATCATCAGCACGATGGAGTCCTCGACCAGCCGGCTGCGGACGACCACCTTGCCGCCATCGGGCGTGAATTTGACGGCATTGGACAAGAGATTGACGATGATCTGCTTGGTCGCCCGGCGGTCCGCCACGACCGAGATGCTGCCGTCGATATCGGCATCGAGCAGCAGGTTCTTGTCGTCGGCTCGCCCGGACACCACCCGCAGGGATTCCGCCAGCGTCCTGGACAGATCGAGCTGCTCCATGTCGAGCTTCATCCTGCCGGCTTCGATCTTCGACATATCCAGGATGTCGTTGATCACTTCGAGCAGGTAATGTCCGCTGGTGAGGATGTCGTGGCAGTATTCCTGATATTTCTCCGAGCCCAACGCTCCGAACATGCCGCTTTCCATGATCTCGGAAAATCCAATGATGGCATTGAGCGGCGTACGCAGTTCGTGGCTCATATTGGCGAGGAATTTCGATTTGGTCTGGTTGGCTTCCTCGGCGCGGGTCTTTTCCCTGGAGTATTTCTCCGCGAGATCGGCGAGTTCGATGGCTTGCCGCTCAAGCTCGCTCTGCGAGCGTTTCAGGTCGATCACCGTGGCGCGCAGCCGAAGATCATTCTCGACCAGCTTCTGTTCGTGTTCCTTGATGCGGGTGATGTCGGTTCCGACCGAGACGTAGCCGCCGTCCTTGGTCCGCCGCTCGCTGATATGCAGCCAGCTTCCGTCGTCGAGCTGCGCCTCGAAGGTTCGCGCGCCCGGCGCCTGGTTGGCGATTCCGTGCAGCCGGGTGCGGACCTCGGGCATGCTGCCGACTTCGATCACGGTTTCATAGGAGGTACCCGGCGTCACGGCCGAATCCGGCAGCTTGTGCAGCCGCTGGAAATGCGAGTTGCAGAGCACCAGCCGGTCTCCTGCGTCCCACAATACGAAGGCTTCCGGAATGGTCTCGATCGCGTCGCGCAGCCGCAAGTCGGCTTCAATGGTCTTCTCCGCGAGGCTCTTCTGCTCGGTGATATCGACGGCGATGCCGATCAGGTGCAGGCCGGCATCGGTCGTGCCCTGGCTGAGTTCGCAGCGCACCCGCAGCCAGATCCAGTGACCGCCGGTGTGCTGCATGCGGAAGGTCCGGTCGATGTGGTTTATTTTTGACGAAATGAGCTGATCGGCGATCTCGAACAGGTCGATGTCGTCGGATTTCACCAGCGCATTGACCTCGCCGAAGGTCAGCAGGTCGCTGCGGTTCTCGAGGCCGAGCATCGTGAACATCGATTGCGACCAGAAGATTCTGCCGCGAGAGAGATCCCAGTCCCACAACCCGCAACGTCCGCGATTGAGCGCGGTATCGATGCGTCCGCGCACGGCGTCATTGATCAGATCGCCCTCGCGCGCGCGGGTCGATTGCCAGTGGAACGCGAAGCCCAGGATCAGGACGACAAAACCGGTGGTGGCCGAGAGCGTCACCGACAGGGCTGCGTCCGAGCGCCAGATCGAATCGACTTTTTCCTGAATGACGATCACCTGACCGGGCAGCGATTTAATGACGTGCCGAACCACGAGCGCCGCGCTGCCGTTCGGCAAGGTGATGTCGGTGACGGCGGCCTGCTGCCCCGGCGCACCCAGCGGCAGCACCGCACTGATGACATCGAGGATGCGGCTGGTGTCGCCAATCCCGGATTCAATGGGAATGCGGGCGAGAATGCGCTGGTCCATGCCCGTGACGATGACGTGCCTGCCGGCCGCGATGGCCCAGGACGGAATGAGGCCGGGAAGCAGGAGCTGCAGGCGCTCAAACGACGCCGCGCGATCCTGTCGAACCGAGGTGATGCGGTCGAGACGTTCGGCAAGCAGTTCGGCGACCGCGGCCAGGTCGCGCTTGATTGACGCGCGCTTTTGGCGGTTCTGATCGATCACCTGCACGAATGCGCCAAGGCAAATCGTGATGAGGAACGCGATGATCAGGGTGGGCACAGCTCGGCGGAGCGCAGGCTCCGCCAGTAGCAGCCTGTGGTAGGCTGGTTTTGCGATCGATTGCGCCAATCCCTTGATCGAATCGGATTGGACGCACGCGCTCGCCGCGTGTGCGCGCGCCATGCCTTTGGCCCCCTTGGAAAACTTTTCTGTACCCCATTCGGAAGAACCCCAGCTCTGCTTCCGAATCAGAGATATTTGAATCCAGTTTTTGCGAACTGTCGAGAGTCAACAATTCGTTAATGCAAATAAATCTTGTCCACGAAGAATCGGATCTCCGAAATTCCCGCAAAAAGACCTGCGAAATGAGTCCGAAAGGAGAACGCGCGCGGCGATTCAGATTGCGGCTACGCGTCCGGCGGCTCGGCGTGACTGATGACGCGCTTGACGGTCGGAAAGGCGCGCCGCAATGCGCGCTCGATCTCGTCGACATTCTCGTGAACCTTGATCACGCTCATCGACGGCGCGGCGCGACAATGAAAGTTCACGATTTCGCCGGCATCGGTATCACGCACCCGCACGCTGTGTATGTCATGGATTGCGCCGTTGGCGGCGAACCGCGCCAGCGCGGCCTTGATGGCTTCGACCCGGTCGGGTGCGGCATCGGTGCCAAGCGGCAACTCCGGCTCAAGCGGCTCGATGTGGGTGTCGACTTCGACATCCTCGCCGAATTCGTCGCGAATGCTCCGCTCCAGTCCGTGGGCGATGTCGTGGGCCGCCGTCAGCACCATGTTGCCGTCGACTTCGAGGTCGATGCTGACGGTGAGCTTGCCGCCGAGATCGTGCACGGTGACATGATGAACGGCGAGACCGGAATTGCGGGCGATCACCATGATCCGCTCGCGGACGCTCTCGTTGTCACGCGCGACCGGCACCGCGGTGAAGGTCAGGTCGGCATCCCCGAGCGTTTTGGCGACCGCCGCCTGCGCCTTTAGCTTGACCTCTTCGACGCGGTCGATGGGGTAGGTGCGCGGCACTTCCACGATGGCGTCGATGAAGTGCGTCGACCCAACCATCCTGACCCGCAGCCGCTCGACATCGACCACCCCGGGCACCGCCCTGATCGCGGCGGTGGCCTTTTCCGCCGCGCCTTCGGGCGCGCGGTCGATCAGGGTTTCGACGGTGGAGCGCGCCAGCCGCAGGCCCAGCATCGCGATCATCACCGCCACGCCCACGGCAGCGGCGGCGTCGCCCCAGGCATAGCCCAATCCCGACAGCGCCAGTCCGATCATGACGGCGACCGAGCCAAGCACGTCCGACCCAAAATGCAGGGCGTCGGCCGCCAGCGCCTGACTCCTGGTGTCGCGGGCGGCGCGATGCAGCGCGCGGGCGCGCCAGAAATTCACGGCGATGTCGAGGACCAGCACGATGAACGGGATCGCCGACAGCGTGGGTGGCGGGGTGCCTTCGCGAAGACGGCCGTAGGATTCGACCAGGATTCCGCCTGCCAGCACATAGAGCATCGCGATGACACCGAGCGCCGACAGGCTTTCAAGCTTGCCGTGGCCGTAGTGATGTTGCTCATCTGCGGGGCGGTCGGAAACCCGAACCACCATCCAGGTGACGACGGTCGCCACCACGTCGACGGAGGAGTGCAGCGCTTCGGAGATCAGCGCGAGACTGCCGATGGCGATACCGACCGCGAACTTGGCCGTCGCCATGCCGGCGCTGGCGAAAATTGAAATCGCCGCGACGCGCGATTTGGCCGTGTGAGCGGGATGGTCCATGGGCGAGGGTTTAGCAGCCCGTCATGGAACATTAAAGACGCTGGGCGGGGCACAATCGCCACTTAGTCGCACTAGAAACCTGTCGCTTCGCGACGGCGAACTCGGCGGAATTGACGACCGAGCGCACCGTCGCGCGGCGAAACCCAATATCCATTTTTTACAGCGTCACGACGATCTTGCCGAGATGCTTGTTGGCTTCCATGTGCTCGAACGCCTTGCCGATGTCGTTGAAGGCAAACACCTTGTCGATCGGCAATTGCAATTTGCGTGATTCCACCGCCGGCCAAATATCCTTGCGGACTTCGTCGAAAATCTCGCGGATCTCCTCGATCGTACGGGTGCGGAAGGTGACGCCGATATAACTGATGCGGCGCGCGGCGTGCAGGTCGAAGTTGAAATCGGCATGGGTGCCGCCGAGCCGGCCGACATTGACGATGCGGCCCTTGATTTTGGTGGCCTTGAGATTCTGGCTGGCGACCTTGCCCGAAACCTGGTCGACGATCAGGTCGACGCCTTCGCCGGAGGTCGCCTGCAGCACCTGATCCACCCAGCCGGGATCGCTGGAATCCACCGCCAGATCGGCGCCGAATTCCTTCAGCCTCCCACGGCGCATCGCGTCCGTCGAGGAGCCGATCACGAGCCTCGCGCCCTTGAGCTTTGCGATCTGCAGCGCCATCAACCCGACGCCGGAACTGGCGCCCTGGATCAAGACAGCCTGGCCGGGCTGCAAGGCGCCGACGGTCACGACCGCATTGTGCATGGTCGAGATTGCGATCGGCAGGGTGCAGGCTTCCTCGAAGTTCATGTTCGACGGCGCGCGGAACAGCCGGCCGTGATCAGCCAGCGTATACTCCGCGAAAGCGGCGCTGCCCGAGCCCATCACCTTGTCGCCGACCTTGACCCCTCTGGCGTCGGGGCCGATTTCGGCGATCTCGCCCGCCCATTCCATCCCCAGCACGGTGCCGGCGCCGCCGGCGCTGCCATGCGCGTGACCCTTGGTCATGCCGAGGTCGGCGCGATTGAGACCGCACGCGCGCACCCGGACCAAAACCTGCGTGCCCTTCGGCGACGGCTTGGCTACTTCAGTGATAGCGGCGCCGCTGGCGCCGTAGACATAGGCCTTCATACGATCATTCCTGTCTGGTGGTGACGTCGAGCCGTCTGGATCATGATCCGATTGGATTGAATCGGATCATAATCTCATCGCTTGGCCTGAGCATGATCTTTTCGGAGAACCGGTTCCCACTTTTCCGGATCATGCCCTATTCGGCGGCTTGACGGCGGTTGCCGGATATCATGCCTTGGAGCCGGCCCTGGATGATGGCTTCCGCCTCGCGCATGATGCGGGAAACCAGTTCCGCGCAGCTCGGGATGTCATGGATCAATCCCTGAACCTGTCCGGCGGACCAGATGCCTTCGTCGGCGTCGCCGGTCGCGTAGACCATTTTACCGCGCGCGCCGGCGACGAGCTCGCGAACCTGCTCGAAGGTCGCGCCTTCCTTCTCCAGGGCAACCACCTTCGTGCTGACCGCGTTTTTGGCGACACGGGAGGTGTTGCGCATGGTGCGCAGGATCAGCTCGGTCTCGCGCTCATCATTGGCGACGATTTTCTCCTTGATCCGTTGATGGATCGGGCTCTCCCTGGTGCACATGAAGCGGGTGCCCATGTTGATGCCTTCGGCGCCCAGCGCGAGGGCAGCGACCAGACCCCGGCCATCGCCGAAGCCGCCGGATGCGATCATCGGAATCTTCACCTTGTCGGCTGCCGCCGGAATCAGGATGAGCCCGGGCGTATCGTCCTCGCCGGGATGGCCCGCGCACTCGAAACCGTCGATCGAAATCGCATCGACGCCCATGCGCTCCGCCGACAGCGCGTGGCGGACGCTGGTGCATTTGTGCACGACCACGATGCCATGCTTCTTGAATTCGGTGACGTGCTCCTGGGGCTTGTTGCCGGCGGTCTCGACGATCTTGACGCCGCTCTCGATAATCGCCTGGCGATATTCCGCGTATGGCGGCGGCTTGATCGAGGGGAGAATGGTCAGGTTGACGCCGAACGGCTTGTCGGTCAGGCCACGGCAGCGCGCGATTTCCTTTGTCAGATCTTCCGGCGTCGGCTGGGTCAGCGCGGTGATGAAGCCGAGCGCGCCGGCATTGGCGACGGCCGCGACCAGCTCGGCCCGGCCGACCCATTGCATCCCGCCCTGGACGATCGGGTGCTCGACGCCGACGAGCTCGGTAAATCGTGTCTTGATCATCAACTGCCCCTGAACCGCTTCCTCAGGCGGTGATAAACGCGCCCTGATTTGTCTTGGTTTTCGGAAAGGGCAGGATGCCGCCGGGAACGGCAAATGTCCACGGGGGGCGCTGCGCGCCGCCGGTCAGGGCAGCATGATCAAGCAAACGCCGGGGAGGGCGCCCCGGAGATCTTCATGAAGCTTCCCTGGGGACCAGTGGTGGAGTGTCGGCACGAGTTATCTGCTGGCTCGGAAACGCGTTTCAAAGCCAGAGTGATCGTCGCCAAGGGGAAAAGTGCTCGTCAGGCAGGAACGGCTCGCGCCGCAGCCATCGCCTCATCGTCGAACGCGGTCGAAATATCGCGGATGCTGATAACGCCACACAGACTATAGTCGTCGATGACCGGCAGATGCCGGATGTGGTGCCTGTTCATGAGATGACGAACGTCTTCGAGCAAATCGGTCGAACTGCAGGAAACCAGTTGCTGCACTGAAATCAGCTGCGAGATCTTCATGTTGATGGCGGCCGCGCCGTGCTCGGCGATGGCGCGGACGACGTCGCGCTCGGTGAACATGCCGGCAGCAGTATTGCCTTCGGTCCGGACAACGTCCTTGACCACAAGCGCGCTGACATTGCTCGCGCGCATCAATTGGGCCGCAATGGCCACGGTTTCATTCATTCGAATTGTTGCAATACGCGCGGTCTTTTTGCGCAGGATGTCTCCGACTTTCATCGCAAGCTCCTTCTGGTCAGCCGCAGGGTCAGGGCCGAATAACGACGCAAGATTGGTATACGGTATGCCAGTTGTCAATTCGTTTGTGGGCGTTATTTCGCAAGAAGAACGACAGTATGATTGACGTTTTGGCGACGAAGAGCGCCCCGACGCTAATGCCGTTTGAATTTTGTATGCCAATTTTTTTCGGCAAAAAGAGAGGCGCACCGAAGTGCGCCCCGACGTTCTTGGACTGATGGAAGGTGCTTTTGCGCCTATTCAGCCGGTTGCGGCACCGTGCCCTTCTTTTCCGCGGCGCTAGCGTACAGCCGCATCGGCCGATACGACAAACAAGGCCGCCGCTACCACAAGAAGATTCAGGACCGATGCGACCACAAACACGGAGTGCCAGCTGCCCGTGTGTGTCTTCAGAATGTTAGCCAGCGGGACCACAAAGGCCGACACTCCTTTCGCTGAGTACATAAGGGCGGTGTTGGTCGTGGCGTATTTTGGCCCGAATATATCGGTGGTGGTCGAGGGGAACAGACTGAAGATCTCGCCCCACGTGAAGAAGACAATTGCAGCGCAGATCACGAATGCCCACGGCGTCGTGCCGGCCGTTCCAAGCAACCAGTAGGCGACGGCGCCCAAGCTAAACGCGATCGCCATGGTGTATTCGCGGCCGATCTGGTCGGACACCCAGCCAAAGAACGGCCGGGCGCCGCCGTTGCACACGCTGTCGATGATGCCAGCCAGCGTCAGCGTGGGCAGGCCAAACAGAATAATCGTTTGCGCCACGCCGTAGTCCTTGGCGATGACCGAGAGCTGGGCGGTAACCATGAGGCCGCTCGCGGACACCGCGACGAACATCAGGTAGAGGATCCAGAACAGCGGAGACCGAAGCACCTGACCCGGGTTGCTGCTGTTCTTCGATTGCAGGACTTTCACGGCCGAGGCGGCCGGGGCTTCGCCGGGCAGCGGCGGACGGAGGAACCAGGCGAGCGCAAAGACGATGCCGCCCTGACCGAGCGCGAACCAGAAGAAGGTGTCGGCGTAGCCGATCGACGCGATCATTTTCTGGATGGGAATGACAGTGAGGGCGGCGCCTGCACCGAAACCCGCGGCGGTAAGGCCGACAGCCAAGCCACGGCGATCAGGAAACCATCTCACCGCGTTGCCGACGCAAGTGGCGTAAACTCCGCCCGCACCCGTGCCGGAAAGGATCGCGCCCAAATACAGCATCTCAAGCGTGTCGGCCCTGGAGTTGATAAGCCAGCCGAGAGCAGCAAACACGCCGCCGATCGCTATCATAATTTTTGGACCGCGCGGGCCGATCCAGTCGACGATAGAATCCCTCAATGGGGGTCAGCCAGGTCTCGAACGCAATGAAGAGGCTGAATGCCACCTGGATGCTGGCGATCTCCCAGTCGTGCGCCTTCGCCATCGGGCCGACGAAGAAGGTCCAGCCGTATTGGAGATTGGCCATCATCGCCATGCAGATGATACCGATGATCAGTTGCGCCCACCGAAAGCCACCGGATATCCCTTGGCTCGGCGCACTAGCTGCGGTTGCGGTCATTGTGTCTCCTCCTAATGCGCGCTTTTTGGCCTATCCAAATCGGAGGTCGAGCGCTACAAGTGCATATTCTGGTATATTATATTCCACAGCGCAAGGTCGATTTTGTCGCTGGCCGGAACTGGCGAGACATTCTGTTGACAGAGACCGTTGAGGTGCAAGCTGGCGCTGCCGGGCATTTTGTCTAACGCGGCCGAAGCTCGATGCATGACATCCTAACCGCGCACTGTCCAAGCTAGCCGGCCTACGCGCAAAAAGAAATGGCTCCCAAATCTTGGGAGCCATCGGCTGGGAAAGGGTTTGTTCGGGTCGGGAGCGATCCCTTGGTTCGTGCATCAAACGTCGTAGCGGGGGGTATCGCCGTTTCGGATCGTGATCTCGGCATAGGTCATCAGCCAGCGGTCGATGGACTCGAAGCAGGCGGCTGAACAGGGTGGCGGACGGCGTGAAAGCGAGAGAAGCGGTCTTGGCATGCTGTTGTCTTCCTTTGTTCCAGGACAATGAGATTGACCAGAATTTAGGTATACCAGATACCAGCAACAATTCTTTTGTTTGCATAGCAGCATAAATCTTTTTGCAACGCAGCATATATGTCCATAAGCATTTCCAAATCACAAATAAAAAGGCCGCCGGAATACCGGCGGCCTCGAAGTCATCTGAAGAGAAAGGTTTCCTATTCGGCGGCCACCTTGCGCGGCGGGTCGAGCGCGCCGGAATCGTGGATTTCGGCCACCTGATGGTCGGAGAAGCCAAGGACCTGACGGAGAACCTCGTCGGTATGTTCGCCGAGCAGCGGCGAGCGCTTCACCTCGCTCGGGCTGTCGGACAGTTTGATCGGATTGCCGACCGACAGGTACTTGCCGCGGGTGGGATGATCCACCTCGACCACGGTGCCGGTCGCGCGGAGCGATTGATCCTCGGCGATTTCCTTCATCGACAGGATCGGGCCGCAGGGAATGTCGTCCTTGTTGAGAATATCCATGGCCTCGAACTTGGTCTTGGTCATGGTCCACTGCTCGATGCGCCCGAAGATTTCGTTCAACCGCGTCAGCCGGGCCGGAGGCTTGGCATAGTCGGGATGGGTCTTCCAGCCGGGTTCGCCGATGACGTCGCAGATCTTCTCCCAAACCGGCGCCTGGGTGATGAAGTAGAGGTAGGCATTGGGATCGGTCTCCCAGCCCTTGCACTTCAGGATGCGCCCGGGCTGGCCGCCACCGGAATCATTGCCGGCGCGCGGAACGGCGTCGCCGAACGGAATCCCTTCGCCATACTGGCTGTATTCCTTGAGCGGGCCGTGGGCGAGGCGCTGCTGGTCGCGCAGTTTTACGCGCGCCAGGTTCAGCACGCCGTCCTGCATTGCCACGGTGACGCGCTGTCCCTGTCCGGTCATGGTGCGCTGGTAGAGTGCGGCGACGATGCCGAGCCCAAGATGCAGCCCGGTGCCGCTGTCGCCGATCTGCGCGCCGGTGACGAGCGGCAGTCCGTCGCGGAAACCCGTGGTCGATGCCGAACCGCCCGTGCATTGCGCGACGTTCTCGTAGACCTTGCAGTCCTCATAGGGACCGGGACCGAAGCCCTTGATCGATGCCACGATCATTTTCGGGTTGAGGGCGTGGATCTTTTCCCAGGGAAATCCCATCCGGTCGAGCACGCCGGGGCCGAAATTCTCAACCAGGACGTCGCAACTCTTGATCAGCGCGGTCAGGACTTCCTTGCCCTTCGGATTCTTGGTGTCGAGCGTGATCGAGCGCTTGTTATGGTTGAGCATGGTGAAATACAGGCTGTCGACATTCGGCTTGTCCTGCAATTGACCGCGCGTGATATCGCCGACGCCGGGGCGTTCGACCTTGATCACGTCGGCGCCGAACCAGGCCAGCAATTGGGTGCAGGTCGGTCCTGATTGAACGTGGGTGAAATCGAGAATTCGAACGCCCTTCAGCGCCTTTGTCATCGTCTTGCTCCGTCTAAAATCTGCCTCCCGCCTGCGCGGGAGCGTGTGGGTCTGTCGGGTTTATTTCTTCTTGAGAGCGCTCTGCGGATTGAGATTGCCGATGCGGCCGCTCTCGGAACCGGCAGCCGGATCAATCGCCGCGTTGATGAGTGTCGGTTTGCCGGAGTCCATCGCCGCGTTCACCGCGCGCTTCAACTCGTCGGGCGTCGTCGCATGGACGCCGACACCTCCGAACGCCTCCATCATCTTGTCGTAGCGCGAGCCCCTGACGAACACGGTCGTCGCGGGGTCCGAACCAACGGAATTGACGTCGGTGCCGCGATAGATCCCGTCATTATTGAAGATGACGATGCAAACCGGCAACTTGTAGCGGCAGATCGTTTCGACCTCCATGCCGGAGAACCCGAAGGCCGAGTCGCCTTCGACCGCGAGCACCGGCTTGCCGGTCTCGATCGCCGCCGCAATGGCATAGCCCATGCCGATGCCCATGACCCCCCAGGTGCCGACATCGAGCCGCTTGCGCGGCTGATACATATCGATGATGCCGCGCGCGAGATCGAGCGTGTTGGCGCCTTCGTTGACCAGGATGGCGTCAGGCCGCTCCTTGACGATGGTGCGCAGCACGCCGAGCGCGCCGTGATAGTCCATCGGCGAGTTGTTGTTCATCAGCCGCGGCGCCATCTTGGCGACGTTCTCTTCCCGCTTCGAACTGATCGCCTTGACCCAATCGGCCGGCGCCGCAGGCCAGTTGTTGCCCATGGCTGCAAGCAGCGCGGATACGCAGGAGCCGATGTCGCCGACCACGGGAGCGACGATTTCGACGTTCGAAGTCCATTTCCTTCGGCTCGATGTCGATCTGGATGAATTTCTTCCGAGCATCGCCCCAGGCCTTGCCCTTGCCGTGCGACAACAGCCAGTTGAGGCGGGCGCCGATCAGCATCACCACATCGGCGTCCTTCAGTACCGTCGAGCGCGCCGCGCCCGCGCACAGCGGATGCAGGTCGGGCAACAGACCCTTGGCCATGCTCATCGGCAGGAACGGAACGCCGCTCTTTTCGACCAGGGCGCGGATGTCGTCGTCGGCCTGCGCGTAGGCCGCGCCCTTGCCGAGAATGATCAGCGGACGCTTCGCGCCCTTCAAGACATCGAGCGCGCGCTTGATCGCGGAGGGGGCGGGGATCTGCGCCGGTGCCGCATCGATCACCTTGACCAGCGATTTGGCGCCGGCCTCGGCGTTCATCACCTGTCCGAAAAGCTTGGCGGGAAGGTCGAGATAGACGCCGCCCGGACGTCCCGACACCGCGGCGCGGATCGCGCGCGCCAGACCGATGCCGATATCGGCGGCGTGCAGCACGCGGAATGCCGCCTTGCAGAGCGGTTTGGCGATCGCGAGCTGGTCCATTTCCTCGTAGTCGCCCTGCTGCAGGTCGACGATCTCGCGCTCCGATGAGCCCGAGATCAGGATCATCGGGAAGCAATTGGTGGTGGCATGAGCGAGCGCGGTGAGGCCATTGAGAAAACCGGGCGCCGATACCGTGAGGCAAACGCCGGGCTTCTTGGTCAGAAATCCGGCGATCGACGCCGCATTGCCGGCATTCTGCTCGTGACGGAACGAGATGACCCGAATGCCCGCGGCCTGCGCCATGCGGCCGAAGTCGGTGATGGGGATGCCGGGCACGCCGTAGATCGTCTTGATGTCGTTGAGCTTGAGCGCATCGATGATGAGGTTAAAGCCATCGGTGAGCTCCTGCTCCGCGCCGGCCGTTTTCGTTTCGATGCTCTGTACTGCTGCGGACATTCCGCTTCTCCCTGATGGTTTCTTGACGAGGACGAGTTCGTCCCCTGATTGATCGCGCAAAGCCGGACTATGGAGCGCTAGAAGAGTTCCTGGCCGTGCGCCTCGACATAGGCGGCAAGGCCGAGTGTGTGGTCCCGTGCGAGCTTCTCCGCGAGCTCGGTGTCACGCTGTTCGAGTGCGTCAATGATCGCCATGTGCTCGGGCAGGGACGCCGCGGTACGGTCGGCGCGCCCGATCGTCAATTGCCGGTAGCCGCGCACGTGAAGGAGGATGTCGTTGGTCATATCGACCAGCACAGGCAACTCGCTGAGCGAAATCAGCGCCTGGTGAAAGGCGATATTGGCTTTTGAATATTCCTCGATGTGATCCTGCGGCAGGCGATCCTTGCCAAAATCCTTGAAGAAGTCGCGCAGCGCCGAAATGTCCTTCTTGCGCGCGGTGGTCGTGATCAGCCGCGCGGCCATGCTCTCGAGCGCGGCCCAGGCCCGGATCATGTCCACGATCTCGCTCTTGGTCCGGCGCACCACGACGATGCCGCGGCGTGGCACGGTCTTGACGAAACCGTCCTGCTCCAGCATCGCGATCGCCTCGCGGATCGGGGTCCGGCTGACGCCCAGGCGCTCCGACAGGGCGCGCTCGTCGAGCATGACCGGTTCGGGCGTCGCGTAGATGTCCATCTTCAGAATGGCTTCCTTCAAGGCCTCATAGGCCTTGTTCTTGAAGCTCGTCTCCGGCACGATCCGGACGACTGCAATTTCTGCTTCGGCCATGTTGGGCGGCGCCTTGGTTTGGTTCGACGTGGTCACGACTTGTCGCTTCCGTCGCAGAAGTCTTTTGGCAAAACAACAGCTGAATTATTTTTGGCATGCCAAATGCCAGAATGTCAAGTTACCCATAATTTCAGCACTTCCGCGACTTGACAAGTTCGTTTCTGGCATACCAAATGCCATGCACGACTTATCGGCGGCCCGTCTACGGCCGCAGCGGACGCGGACCCGCGTCTGCCATCACCATGAAGACAAATTGAGGTTGCGCAGGCAAGTTATGGCGCTGATGCCAGCATGTGTTGCCTGCGCCCGAGAATAGACGTCAAGGAGGAAGCCAATGTCGAATTCCAAAGATGCGGTCCGCAAGATTCTCGATGCGGTCAAGGCGGACAAGCGCACAAGTCTGACGGCGCCCGAAGGCAAGCTGGTTTGCGACGCTTACGGCATCCCGGTTCCGAAAGAGGGGGTCGCCAAGTCCGCGACCGAGGCCTCGAAGATCGCCTCCGCCATGGGCTTCCCGGTGGTCATGAAGATCGTCTCGCCGGATATCCTGCACAAGACCGAGGCCGGCGGCGTCATGGTGGGCGTGAAGACCGCCGCCGATGTCGAAAAGAATTACGAGACCATTCTGGCGAACGCCAAGAAATACAAGGCCGATGCCAAGATCGAAGGCATTCAGGTTCAGCAGATGCTGGCCGGCGGCACCGAAGTCATCGTCGGCTCCATCACCGACGGATCGTTCGGCAAGCTGGTGGCGTTCGGCCTCGGCGGCGTGCTGGTGGAGGTGCTGAAGGACGTCACGTTCCGTCTCGCTCCGGCCACCAAGGACGATGCGTTGTCGATGCTCGACGGCATCCAGGCTCACGACATGCTGAAGGGTGTGCGCGGCGGCGACCCCGTCAGCCGCGAGGCGCTGGCCGACGTCATCGTCAAGGTGTCGCGGCTCGTCAGCGACTTTCCCGAAATCGTCGAACTCGATCTCAATCCGGTATTCGCCACCAAGAAGGACGCGATCGCGGCCGACGTGCGCATCGTCGTCGACTTCGACTACAAGCCGCGCCCCGCGCCGCGCCCGACCGAGGAAATCGTCACCGCGATGAATCGCATCATGCAGCCGAAGGCGGTTGCCGTGATCGGTGCCTCGGCCGAGGATGGCAAGATCGGCAACTCGGTGATGAAAAACCTGATCAACGGCGGCTACAAGGGCGACATCTATCCGATTCATCCCAAGGCCGCCGAGATCCTGGGCTACAAGGCCTACAAGAGCGTCAAGGATGTGCCGGGCGTGATCGACACCGCGGTGTTCGCGATCCCGGCGAAGTTCGTCGCCGGCGCCCTTGTCGAATGCGGCGAGAAGAAAATTCCCGGCGCCGTTCTCATTCCGTCGGGTTTTGCGGAAGCGGGTGCGCCCGAACTGCAGGCCGAAATCGTCGAAATCGGCAAGAAGTACAACGTTCGCCTGATGGGGCCGAATATCTACGGCTTCTATTATACGCCCGCCAATCTCTGCGCCACGTTCTGCACCGCCTACGACGTCAAGGGCCACGCGGCGCTGTCGTCGCAATCCGGCGGCATCGGCATGGCGATCATCGGTTTCTCGCGTTCGGCCAAGATGGGCGTCTCCGCGATCGTCGGTCTCGGCAACAAGTCGGACATCGACGAGGACGATCTGCTCGCCTTCTTCGAGCAGGACCCGAATACCAACCTGATCGCCCAGCACTGCGAAGACCTGAAGGACGGTCGCGCTTTTGCCGAAGCCGCCAAGCGGGTTTCCAAGAAGAAGCCGGTGATCGTGCTCAAGGCCGGCCGTACCTCGGCCGGTGCCAAGGCTGCATCCTCGCACACCGGCGCGCTCGCCGGTAACGACAAGATCTACGAGGACGTGCTCAAGCAGTCCGGCGTGATCCGCGCCCGCAGCTTAAGGCAATTGCTGGAGTTCGCGCGCGGCGTGCCCGTGCTGCCGACGCCGAAGGGCGAGAACGTGCTGATCATCACCGGTGCGGGCGGCTCAGGCGTGCTGTTGTCGGACTCGGTTGTCGACAACGGTCTCTCGTTGATGGCGATGCCGCCCGATCTCGACGCGGCGTTCCGCAAGTTCATCCCGCCGTTCGGCGCCGCCGGCAATCCGGTCGACATCACCGGCGGCGAGCCGCCGATCACCTACGTCAACACCGTGAAGCTCGGCCTGTCCGATGAGCGCATTCATTCGCTGATCCTCGGTTACTGGCACACCATCGTCACCCCGCCGATGGTCTTCGCCCGCAACATGGTGGAGGTGAAGAAGGAGATGGAGGCCAAGGGCTTCGTGAAGCCGATTGTCGCCTCGCTCGCCGGCGACGTGGAAGTGGAGGAAGCGGCCGAGTATCTCTACCAGAACGGCATCCCGGCCTATGCCTACTCGACGGAATTGCCGGTCGAGGTGCTGGGTGCCAAATACAAATGGGCGCGCGGCGCCGGCCTGCTGTAACCACTCCTGTCGCAGCAAGAATACGAAATGCCGCCCGGGTTCCCGGGCGGCATGTTTATTTGGCGTTGGTGGCGCGGACGGGTTCGCGATGGAACTGGATCCGACCTCGGAACAACTCCCGGGGTCCGTCGGTTGGAGCAGTCGTGAACTCATTGGAGGATGCGATGATGAGAAAGCTTACGGTTTCGTTGATCGCTGTCTCACTGTTTGCCTCAAGCGCCGCCTTTGCCCAATCCACCACCGCTACTGGCGCCGTGAATGGCGCGAGGACCGGTGGCGAGATCGCAGGTCCCGTTGGCGAGATCGTTGGTGGGACGGTGGGCGCCGCCGTTGGCGCGGCGGTGGAGATCCCGAACGCCGTGATCACGTCGATCCAGGGCGAACGCGTCCCTTCGGTGACCGTTCGGGAGCGAGTCGTGGTGGGCGAGCCGTTGCCGCCAACCGTCGAACTGCGGCCGGTTCCCCGCTACACCGAGTATCGTTATGCGGTTGTGAACGACCGGCGGGTGATCGTGGACCCGCGCACCCGCCGGGTGATCAGGATCATTGACTAGATTGAAGTGTTCCGGATCCTTGCGGGACCTGTGCCCGCGAGGATTCGTTTTTGAACGGCATGGCATCTGCCAGGCGCGTCGGCGCGCAAACGATGAGGGTCACATCGCTTCGCGCACGCCAAGGCCGAGCATGAACCGCTCCCGGATCTGCACGGGATCCCTGCGGGTTGCTCCGGTCCCCGGTTTGTCGTCGATGCGCACCCCGATCAGCGTCGGTTCGGAAGCCGACAGGGACTGATCGACCAGGCGCTCGAAGTCCTCTTCGTCCGCGGCCCAGGCGCTGTTGGCGAGGCCGCAGCCGATGGCGACGGCGATGAGATCCGACACGCCCGCGCCCGGCGTCGGTTGTGCCCCGGTGATCTGGTAGATGCCGTTGTCCATCACGATCATGGTGAGGTTTTTCGGCCTCAGCGTCGCGATGGTCGACAGGCAGCCCAATTGCATCAGCAGCGAGCCATCGCCCTCCAGCGCAACCACGCGGCGCTGCGGCTGGGCCAGTGCCACGCCGAGCGCAATCGGGAAGGCGAGGCCCATGCTGCCCAGCATGTAGAAATTTTGCGGACGGTGGCCGGCGCCCCACAGATCGAAATTGGTATTGCCGATTCCACCGATGACGGCTTCCTCGTTCTTCAGCTTCGCGACCAGCCGCGAGGTGAGGTCGAACCGGTTCATCACCTTGGTGTTGCGGGCGGGGGCACTTTCCTGCTTGTTCATGCGATCGCTCACTTGTCGAACACTTTGCCGCCGGTCAACAGCGGCGACAGGATCAGCGCGACCGGCGCCTGCGTCGTGATGGCCTGCTTGATCGATCGATCGACGATGAACTCGAACTCGTCGAGCCGGGTTGCGGTATGATGCTCCATGGCGAGCGAGTCGAGTACCGGCCGCATGGTACGGCACACCAGCGACTGCCCATAGTTGAATTCGCCAAGCGTCCCGCGTTCGGAGACGAACATGATCAGTGGAATCTGGTAGGGGATCGCCAGCGAGGCCAGCACATTTGCAAGCGTCGCAAAACCGGAAGTCTGCATCAGCACGGCACCGCGCATTCCGCCCATCCAGGCGCCGGCGACAATGCCGACCGCTTCTTCCTCGCGCGCGGTCGGGAACGTGGTGAAGAACGAATCGGCGTGAATTTCCTTGATCAGCCTTGTCAGCACGCGGTCGGGAACGTAGGGCACGAGCCGGATGTCGTTGCGCTTGAGCGTTTGCAGCACCACCTCGTGCCAGGATTTTTCGCTCAAGGGCTTCTCGCTCGGGACCTTGGGCGACGTTTGTCCCTCGGCAGTCGCCATCGAATTCTCCCTTAACTTCTCGAGAACTTCTCGCGGATTCTGGCGCGCAACCTGGTCGCGACCGCCCTGTCGAGGCGCCGAAACTTGACGCGATCGGCGGGATTGTCAACATGTCCCGATCGTTGCCGTGATCTGCGCTCAACGCGATGCCGCGGGTGTGCGGGCGTGCGATAAAAGAAACAACGAGAAGATCGGGAGGGCGCCTTGAGAAGGTGGTTCTTGGGCGGCTTTTTTGGCCGGTGGTTGCGGTTGGCCATGGCATTTGCGGCGATGCTCGCCGCCAGCGGCATCGCGTCCGCGCAATCGCCGTTTCCGTCCCGGCCCGTGCATGTTTTTGTGCCGTACCCGGCCGGCGGTGGGGTAGATATACTTGCACGCACGCTCGGCGACGTCGTCTCCCGGCAATGGGGGCAATCCGTCGTCGTGGAAAACCGGCCGGGGGCGGGCGGCCTTGTCGCCTCGCAAGCCCTCGTGACGTCGGCGCCTGACGGCTACACCCTCATCGTGGTAGCAAGCGGTCACGCCACCAATCCGTTTCTGTACCCCAAACTTCCCTACGACACCTTCAAGAGTTTCACGCCGATTTCGCTGTTGGCATCATCAGCCAATATCCTTCTGGTGCGCGCCGATTCTCCGTTCAAGACGCTCGGCGACGTGATCGCGCAGGCCCGGGCGAAGCCGGGAAGCCTGTCCTTCGGCCATGCGGGAAATGGAACATCGACGCACCTTGCCGGCGAGCTTCTCAAGGATCTTGCCAAGATCGATATTGCCGCGATTTCCTACAAAGGCGGCGCGCCCGCGATCAACGATCTGCTGGGTGGACAAATTCCGATGTCGTTCAACAACGCGCCGGAGGCTTTGGGACAGTTGGAGGCCGGTACATTGCGCGCGCTCGCCGTCACGACCGCATCGCGGACGCCGTTTCTGCCCAATGTGCCCGCCATCAGCGAGACCGTGCCCGGTTACGACACGGAAGTCTGGTGGGGCCTGCTTGGACCCGCCGGCATGCCTGCGGAGCTGGTCGCGAAACTCTCGCGGGATTTCGTCGCGGCTCTGAATACCGAGCCGGTGAAGGAGCGCCTGTCAAAACTCGGCGCGTCGCCGATCGGCAGCTCGCCGCAGCAATTCGACGCCAAAATTCGCGCCGAGTACGAGAAATGGGGACCGATCATCAAGGCTGCGGGCGTGAAGGCCGAATGATCCGGATACGCCGATGATACCAGCCTGTCTTCCGCCGCGCGATGTGAGCCGGCCGAAAGTGTCGCCGCCGCCCAACGCCTGCGACACCCATGCCCATGTGTTCGGGCCTGCGACGCGGTTTCCCTATGCGGACGACCGCAGCTATACGCCGCCGGATGCGCCGCTCGAAAAGTATCTGGGCATGCTCGATGCGATCGGATTTGCCCGCGGCGTGCTGGTGCAGGGCAGCGCGCACGGCCGCGACAATTCGGCAATGCTCGATGCGCTGGTCCGTTGTCCCGATCGCCTGCGCGGCGTCGCGGTGGCCGACGCCGACATCTCATTGGTCGATCTGCGCGCGTGGAATCGTCAGGGCGTGCGCGGATTGCGCTTCAACCATTTCTTCCGTGACGGGCAATTGCACTATCGCGGCGGCGTGCCGCTGTCCGCGGCCGAGCGACTGGCGCCCGTGATGGCCGAGCTCGGATGGCATCTTCAGCTCTGGATCGATGTGAAGGACTTGCCCGAGACCATTCCGGTTCTGAAATCGCTGGGCCTTCCGGTGGTGATCGATCACATGGGCCGCACCGATGCGCGCGCGGGCACCGGGACGGCCGGCTTCCAATCCCTGCTGCGCGCGGTGGGTGAGGGCTGGTGCTGGGCCAAGCTGTCGGGCGCCCATCGCCTCAGCCGCGCCGCGCCAGACTATCCCGACGCGCGGCCGTTTCACGAAGCGCTGGTGCGGGCCAACCCGGAACGTCTGGTGTGGGGCGGCGACTGGCCGCATCCGCGCGTCGAGGGCGAGATGCCCGATGCCGGACATCTGTTCGAGCTGTTTCAGATGTGGACGCCGGATCAGGCGATCCAGCACCGCATCCTCGTGACCAATCCCGCCAGGCTCTATGGTTTCCCGAACTGAAAGTTAAGTCGATGATGTCCGTCAACAGCAAGCGCGTGTTCTACGTCAAATATCTCGCCAACGAGATCTATGCCGACATTTTGCGGGCGCGGCCCGACGTGCGGCTCGACCGGCTCGAGAATGAAAGCCCGGAAGCAGTCTCGGCGCCGATTTTGGCGGCGGCGCATGCGTATCAAATCGGGGCGGCGCGCGATGAGCTGGCGAAGCACTTCCACGTCGATCGGGATTTGCTGCGGCGCGCGCCGAATCTCCTGATCGTCTCCAGCAACGGCGCGGGCTATGATCCCGTCGATGTCGAGGCCTGCACGGCGGCGGGCGTGCTGGTGGTCAATCAGTCCGGCGGCAATGCCCATTCGGTTGCCGAGCACGCGCTCGCGATGCTGATCACGCTGTCGAAACGCATCATCCAGGCCGATCGCGCGCTGCGGCGCGAGGCCAATGTCAACCGCAATGCCCTGATGGGCACGGAGGTGCAGGGCAAGACCATCGGCATTGTCGGGCTCGGTAATGTGGGCCGCCGCATTGCCGCGCTCTGCAAGGGCCTGCTCGGCATGAACGTGCTGGCCTATGATCCCTACCTCTCGGCCACCGAGATGGCGGAGCGCGGCGGCGAGAAGGTCACGCTCGACGAGTTGCTGCGTCGTTCGGACTACGTCTCGATCTCCTGTCCGTTGACCAAGGAGAGCAGGGGGATGATCGGCGCGCGTGAATTCGCGCTGATGCAGCCGCATGCCTACTTCATCACCACCGCCCGCGGCTTTATCCACGACGAAATCGCCCTGGAACAGGCATTGCGCGCCAAGCGCATCGCCGGCGCGGGGCTCGACGTCTGGGCCAAGGAGCCGCCGCCGCCCGAGCATCCGCTGCTGCAGTTCGACAATGTGCTGGCAAGCCCGCATACGGCGGGGGTGACCAGGGAAGCGCGGGAAAACATGGCAAGGATCGCCGCCGAGCAAATGCTCGATGCGCTCGACGGCAAGCGGCCGCCGCGCGTCGTCAATCCGGAAGTCTGGCCCGCTTATGTCAAGCGTTTCGAGCGGGCCTTCGGATTTGCGCCGGGATAGCGGTCAGGGCCGAATCTCCGTCACGCGCGATTTTCGCGGAGAAGATTTCCCTCATTGCCGGCTGGATCGCGACAATAAATCCACTGCCGGGTCCAGACTCGACGGTGGGAGCGTTGCTATTTTTGCCGCGACCTCGACAGCTCTGCGAGGAGAGCCCATTAATTTGTTCAGAACACTCGTTTTTCCGGAACCAAGGTTTCGGCCGCCGCACCAGGAAATCGCGATATGCGACAGTTCGGTTCATTGCTGCGCTCTACCCGGTCCCGGATCGGACGCCGTCTGGCCCAGATCGTCGCCATCGCGGCGGCCAGCCTGCCGGCCGCCGGCGTGTAGACCCCTCCAGCGCTTTCGTCTGCTCATCATTGCATGATACGCCAAGGCCGAATCGGCAGGGGCGGAAGATCATGTTTGGCATTCACGAACCAGGGCTCTTCATCGTCTCCGGCTTGCTGCTCAATGTTACGCCCGGACCTGATACGGCCTATATCGTCGGCCGCAGCCTGCAACTGGGATGGCGCGGCGGCGTGGTCGCGGCGCTCGGCATAGGATCCGGCTGCCTCCTTCATGTGCTCGCCGCGACGATCGGGCTCTCGGCGCTGCTGGCGGCGTCGTCGGTCGCGTTCACGTTGGTGAAATGGGCCGGCGCAGCCTATCTTTGCTTCATGGGGGTGAAGATGTTGCTGGCACCGGCTGCGACGCCGGCGGTTGCTGCGGCAACAGCAACGGGCGCGGTTTCGCTGCGCCAGGTGTTCGTGCAGGGCGCGCTCACCAATGTGCTGAACCCAAAGGTGGCGCTGTTCTTTCTGGCCTTGCTGCCGCAATTCGTCGCCACGGATTCGCCGCACAAGGCCGCCGCCTTCGCGCTGCTCGGCTTGATCTTCATCTTCAATGGCACGCTGTGGTGTCTTGGCGTGGCGGCGTTCACCGCACGCGCCGCCAGCCGGGTCCGAAAATCCGGCCGAGCCTTCGCCTGGATCAATCGGGGGCTGGGCGGGCTGTTCGTCTATCTCGGCGTCCGCGTCGCGATGGCCCAGTCGCGCTGAAGCTTCCCCAGCGTTACGGATAATTACGTAGGTTTTGATATCGGTCAAAACCTCGTTCGCCCCGTGAAATTACATGGACCTGCTTTGG
Source organism: uncultured Alphaproteobacteria bacterium (assembly GCA_963742085.1). GTDB lineage: Bacteria > Pseudomonadota > Alphaproteobacteria > Rhizobiales > Xanthobacteraceae > Bradyrhizobium. Next base: position 22,740 of record CAVUKM010000023.1, read on the forward strand.
CGCGAGGCAGCAGGAGGTACCATGTCGCGGTTTGTCGTTCGGTTCATGAAGGACGTGCTCGGCGAAAACGGCCGGGAGACGGAAATTTGTCAGAGCACTCTGGAAGTTGACGCCTCAAACGAGGACCAGGCCACGGAACTGGCCAAGAAAAAATTTTGCGAAACACAGTCGCTTTGCGACTGGTCGCTTCATGCCGATCGAATCCAGGTCAAGGCAGCCGATTTCCCCTCCTAGCGCGGTCAATCGCAGTCACGTCACGGGAGTAGTCAGCCGCTCAATGGTCTGGATGTGGCGGGCGAGCAGGCTGCAGGCCTGATCGACATTGCGCACCCGCAGCGCCTGCAAAATCAGGCGGTGGTCCTGGTTGGAGCGTGGTCGCCAGCCGGCATTGCGCGCCGTTGCGAATACCAACCGGGAATTCGCCAGTTGCAATCCGTCGAGGCTGGCGAGCAGCCGCGGCATCGCGCAGGGCGCCACCAGCGCATGATGAAAGGCGCGGTTTGCGGCTTCAAATTCCTGAAGCGTCTCGGCGTTGTCGCCTTCAATCAGCGCCAGTTCGATCTTCGCCAGATGGGCGGATGTCAGCCGCGGCGCGGCACTGCGCAACGCCACCACTTCCAGCGCGGCGCGCATCTCGGCGATTTCCCTCACCGAATTGGCATCGAGCGGCGCAACCCGCACGCCACGGCGCGGCACGCCAACGACGAGATGTTGGGCTTCCAACTGCCGAAAGGCCTCGCGCACGGGGACGTGGCTTGAGTTGAATTCCCGCGCGACATGGTCCTGCCGGAGCGGCGCATCGGGCTGGAGCGCGCCACTGATAATCCGCTCCGCGATCAACTCGGCGATACGCGCCGCCATCGTCGCGCTGCTGTCAGGGTTGTTCATAGATTATCTATCGCAAAAACGGATGCGCCCGTGTGTGGTGTCAGATAGCATGAGCTTTACCGCAAGAATTATAGATAAAGTGAAATATTATCTATGAAAAATCAGGGGCTGACGCAATGGTTCAAGCTGCAGAGATGAGAGGGAACGCCAGCCGCGAGACCGAGGCTATCAGACATGACTGGGACCGCGTCGAAGCCGAAGCTCTCTATGCCCTGCCGTTCGCGGACCTGATGTTTCAGGCGCAGGGCATCCATCGCAGCCATTTCGATCCGAACCATGTCGAGACCGCGAGCCTGCTCAGCATCAAGACCGGCGGCTGTCCCGAGGATTGCGGTTACTGCTCGCAGAGCGCGCATTACGACACCGGCCTGAAGGCGACGAAGCTGATGGCGCTGACCGACGTGGTCGCGACCGCGCAGCGCGCCAGGGATGCCGGCGCGAGCCGCTTTTGCATGGCGGCCGCGTGGCGCAATCCGAAAGACCGCGATCTCGATGAGGTCTGCGGCATGGTGAGCGCGGTCAAGGACCTCGGCATGGAAACCTGCGCGACGCTCGGCATGCTGACGCCGGCGCAAGCCGCGCGGCTGCGTGAGGCCGGGCTCGACTTCTACAACCACAATGTCGACACCTCGCCCGGGTTTTACGACAAGATCATCACCACGCGCACGCTGCAGGACCGCATCGATACGCTGGACCATGTGCGCGGCGCCGGCATCAAGGTCTGCTGCGGCGGCATCGTCGGCATGGGCGAAGAGGTCGAGGACCGGCTTGGCATGCTGGTGCTGCTTGCCAATCTGCCGAGCCATCCGGAGAGCGTGCCGATCAACCTGTGGAACGAGGTCAAGGGCGTGCCGGTCAACGACACCGCGGAGCGGCCCGATCCGATCGCGCTGGCGCGGCTGGTCGCGGTCGCCCGCATCCTGATGCCGAACAGCGTGGTGCGGCTTTCGGCCGGACGGCAGTACATGAGCGATGAGCTGCAGGCGCTGTGCTTGCTGGCCGGCGCGAATTCCATCTTCATCGGCGACGTGCTGCTGACCACCAGGAACCCGCAACGCGACCGCGATGCGAATTTGCTGGATCGGCTCGGCGTCAGATCCCGCCTCACCTGATGCCGCCTTGTTGCGTCACCGCGGCCGATCCTGGCGAGATCTACGCTGCGAAGGATGCGGCCGGCATTTAGGCCTAGCCGGCCGGCGCGATCGAATGCAGCAAGACCGGATAGCGCGCAAAGATCTGACCGATACGGGTTGCGGCGATGCGCAAATCGTTCAGGCGGCCGTCGATCAGCTGGTCGATCGGCAGTTTGCCCGAATAGCCGGAGGTGTTGACCGCGGCCACAACCCGGCCGGTCTGATCCGTGATGGGGACGGCAAGCGAGGTGATGCCGTAGTCGAGCTCGTCGGCCACCGCGCTATAGCCGAGCCGCCGCGCCTGAACGAGAATCTGCCGGAGCCGGCCGATTTCGGTCACGGTGCTCTCGGTGAATTTGATCGGCCTGAGATGGTTGAGATAGATTTCGATTTCGTCGTCGCGCAGGCGAGAGATCAACACGCGCCCCATTGACGTTGCATAAGCGGGGTAGGTGACGCCGATGCCTGCGGTACGGCGGGCGGCGCGCTGTTCGGAGCAGTGCGCGATATAAAGGATATTCGGCCCGTCGAGAACGCTCACCGAGGATGCGTCGCCAAACAGATCGACGAGCCGGCGCAGTTCCGGCATCAGCGCCTCGTCGACCCCTGCTGCGCGAATATAGGCGGCGCCCAGCGTGAGGACATGCGCGGCGAGAACGTACCGCTTGTTGACGAAGCGAAGGTAACCTAGCGCTTCGAGCGTGTGCAGGCTGCGCCGGGCCGTGGCGGGCGACACTCCGACCCGGTTCGCGACCTCGCTGAGCGCCATCTCGGAATGGGCTTCATCGAATGCACCGAGAACGGCCAAACCGCGCGCGAGCGCTTCGACGAACTCAACCTTCGTGCGTCGGGCCAGCGGCGCCTTGCGTCGCTTCGTTCGTGCGGAGGTGGTCCCGGTTTTTTTTATGGCTGTGGTCCCGTCATTGATCGCACAATTCCGATTTCCGCAGGTCGTTGGCATCTCCGAAGCGACTGCCGCCACGCGACAAGCTCGAAGCGTCAATCACGCCGGCGTTCACTGCCGCTCGATCGGGCCTGACGCGACTCGCACGCGATGCCAAGCTTTGCCACTCCGCCGCCGTCCTTGACAAGCCGGCGTCGACTGGTATTCGTATAGCATAGTTACGAATATTTTTTCGCCTAGCGAAAAAATGAAAAACCGCGACGCTGTCGGAGGAAAGTCTTGAAAATCGGCCCCGCCACCCAACCGACCACCGGCATTTCGGGTTCCAATCCGGAAACCATCGTGATCCGCGGTCACGATCTCGTCCGCGATCTGATCGGGCGGATCTCCTTCACGGACCACGTCTGGCTGCTCGTCTGCGGGACGTTGCCCAATGACGCGCAACGCCGGATTCTCGATGCGACGCTGGTGGCGATTGCCGAACACGGGCTGGTGCCGAGCGTCCAGGCGGCGCGCATGACGCTCGCCGCGGCACCCGAAGCGCTGCAGGGCGCCGTGGCCGCGGGCCTGCTCGGCTGCGGATCGGTCATTCTCGGCGCCTCGCAGGACGCCGGACGCATGTTCAGCGAGGTTGTCGGCCTGCACGAGAAGGCCGGCGGAACGCTCGATGACGCGGCGAGCGAAATCGTCGGCCGCTATCGCAGCGAAAAGCGCGCCATTCCGGGCTACGGCCACCCGCTGCACAAGGGCTCCGATCCGCGCGCGGTCCGATTGATCGAACTGGCCCGCGAACTCGGCGTTTTTGGCCGTCATTCGCAGGCCGCGCTTCGCGGTCGAACGCGTGCTGCCGTCGGTGATCGGCAAGCCGCTGGTGATGAACATCTCAAGCGCCATTCCCTGTGTGCTGCTGGATGCCGGATATCCGCTGCTCGCACTCAGGGGCGCACCGATCCTGGCGCGCACAGCGGGCCTGATCGGCCATCTGCTCGAGGAGCAGACCCGCCCCATCGGCTTTGCGATGTCGCATGCGGCGGCGTCCGCCATCAGCTATGACGGCCCCGCGCCGGCGGGCTTTGTCGCCAACGAAAATTGAAAAAGGCACACCGGCATGTATGGCGTCCTCAATGGTGTGCGCATCGTGGAGCAGGGAACCTTTATCACCGGTCCCTGCGCCGGCATGATGCTGGGCGATCTTGGCGCCGACGTCATCAAGGTCGAAAGCGCAGGCACGGGCGATCCCTATCGCAGTTTCAGAAACGGATTCTACAGCGCGCATTTCCAGGCCTATAACCGCAACAAGCGCGCGATTTCGCTCGACATGAAGCGCGATGCCGACCGGGACCTGTTTTACGATCTGATCCGGCAGGCGGACGTCTATGTGCAGAACTTCCGCCCCGGCGCCGCGGCGCGGCTCGGCGCCGATCCCGAGACGTTGCAGTCGATCAATCCGCGCCTGGTTTATTGCTCGATCAGCGGCTTCGGGCCCGATGGTCCGTATGCGAAGCGGCCGGTGTATGATTCGGTGGCGCAGGCCGTGAGCGGCTTTCTCGGCGTGGCGATCGATCCCGATCAGCCCCGGTTTATTGGGCCGGCGCTCGCGGATGCGATCACCGGGATCTACGCGTCGCTCGGCATCGCAGGGGCGCTGGTCGAGCGGTCGAGGACAGGCAAGGGCCGGCTGATCGAAATCTCGATGCTCGAAGCGATGATGCATTTTTCGGTCGAGCCGTTCGCGGGCTATTTCGCGCTCGGCGAAATCCCGAAAGGTACGGACCGGCCGCGTCTCGCCCAGGCCTTCATCGTGCGTTGCCGCGACGGCCGTCTGTTCGCATTTCACCTGTCGTCGCTGGACAAGTTCTGGGACGCGCTGATCGAGGCTACGGGCGCGAAGCAGCTTGCCGACGATCCGCGCTTTTCGATCCGGCAGAGCCGTATCGACAACTATCGGGAGCTGTCGGAGGTGCTCGATACTATTTTTGCTGCCCATGATCGCGATTACTGGGTCACGCGGTTTCAGGGATTCGACGTGCCGTTCGGGCCCGTCAACTCGATAGCTGAGGTGGTCGAGGATCCGCAGGTCGAGCATCTCGGAATGATCGTCCCGGTGACGGAGCGGAGCGAGGGGGCGATCCGCACGGTGCGGCCGGCCTTTACCATTGACGGCGCGCGCGCCACCGAGGTCCATGCGGCTCCGGCGATCGACGAGGACGGCGAAGCCATCCGAAATGCGCTCGCGCGCGATCGGCAAGCCTGGCCGGAGCGGGCGAAACGGGACCCGCTTGCAAAAAGTGCATGAGGACCAGCCTGAGCCGGCCGCGTCTTTGCCATGGGCAGGACAAATCGCTTCGGGCTGGGCAAATTCCGTGTCCGGATCAACGGCCCCTTGAATCCTGATAGGGTGTATCAGGCGCTTCCGGCAGCGCGCGCGGTGGAGAAGATTTTGCAACAACAGGCGGAGGGTCTTGCGATTGCGGAAGACGATGGCGAATGCCGTCTCTACCGGAAGGTGATCCTGCGGATCATTCCATTCATCTTCGTATGCTACGTTCTGAACTATATCGATCGCGTCAATGTCAGCTTCGCCAAATTGCAGTTTCAGGGTGATCTGAGCCTGAGCGATGCGAGTTATGGCCTCGGTGTCGGCCTGTTTTACGTCGGATACATCCTGCTCGAGGTGCCGAGCAATCTGCTGCTGCAGAAGATCGGTGCCCGCAAGACCATCACACGGATCATGTGCCTGTGGGGCGTCATCTCGATGGCCATGGCTTTCGTCTCGACGCCGGCGGAATTCTATCTCGCTCGTGTCCTGCTGGGGGCTGCCGAAGCCGGGTTCTTCCCCGGCGTCATTCTCTATCTGACGTTCTGGTTTCCGAACCGGATACGCGGGCGGGTGATGTCATTCTTCGTGCTCGCGATTGCGGTGTCGGGAATGGTCGGCGGACCGGTTTCGGGCCTGATCATGCAGCAACTGGGCGGCTCACTCGGGTTCAAGAGCTGGCAGTGGCTTTTCCTGATCGAAGGAATGCTGCCGGTGATGATGGGCATTGCGGCTTTCTTCGTGTTGGAAGATGGCCCGCGAGATGCGACCTGGCTGTCGGCGGGCGAGAAAGATCTGCTTGCGGCCAATCTGGCGACCAACGGCCGGCCGGAACGCCGTTCCGGCTTTCAGGCTTTCCTGTCTTCACTCGGGAAGCCGACGCTGTGGATGGCAACCTTCGGCTATTTCTCTGTCACCTGGGCCGGAACGGTACTCAATTTCTGGACGCCGACAATCATCCAGCGCTCAGGCGTCGCAGGCATATTCCAGGTCGGCCTGCTGTCGGCCGTTCCCTATGCGGTAGGCGCCATCGGCATGCTCGCTCTATGCCGCAATTCGGATCGGTTGCTGGAACGGCATCGGCATTTCTTCGCCGCTGTCCTCATTGCGGGCTGCGCGGCGATCGCTATTGCATTTTCGACGTCGAGCTCGTCGCTTTCGATCGTTTGCCTGGCCTTGCTGGCTATCGGCTATCTATCCGCTATCGCCCTGTTTTGGACCATTCCGACCGGCTTTCTATCCGAAAAGGAGTTGCCGGGCAGCGTCGCTTTCATCAGCAGCGTCGGCCAAATCGGAAGCCTGGTAGCCCCTGTGCTGTTCGGATACGTGTCTGCCCGGACAGGAAGCCTGACCATCGGGGCCTGCGTCGTCGCCTTGGTTTTGATCGCCGGCGGATGCTCGGTTCTGGGCCTGAAGTTCTTCGGTCCGGATCGGGGCTGAGGCGGCCGCCGAAATTTCCAAAGGCAAACTTCGCGAAGCGTCAGCGAATGCCGCACTTGGCAAGCGGCTTCTCCTTGTCCGGCCAAGCCATTGAAAAAACGGGAAAACGCTTCAGCTGCGGTCACGCTGATGAAGGTGGCAGCGACATGGATTGTCGGGGAGTGGCCGACGCCAAAAATTCAATGAGCGCAGGCTCGTGCGGGGGCGACCGCATTAGGGGCTGTTTCATTAATTTGGGCTAACCCTAAGGGAAGTCTAACGCCATCCGGCGACCGTCATCCATTTGATAAGGTGCGCAATGCTCGGCAATCTAAGGATTTCCTACAAATTATTGCTCATGATTGGTCTTTCCGTCCTCGGCATTGCGGCCGTTGCGGGCGTCGGACTTTCGGCGCTCTGGACCAATCTTCTCGAGGATCGCAAGGCCAAGCTCCAGGACGTCGTCTTGCTCGCGCGGCAGGCGCTGGATCTCAATTATCAAGCCTCCCGCCAGGCAGGGCTCTCTGACGCCGACGCTGCCGAGCGCAGCAAGGTGCTGTTGCGGACCTTTCGCTTCGGCAAGGACGATTACCTCTATGCCATCGACGCGCACGGTGTGGCGATAGCCAATCCCAACCCCAAGGTTGAAGGCAAGAATTTGTACGACGCGGCGGACTCCGACGGCGTCTTCTTCGTGCGCAAGCAGATGGAGCTGGCGGCCAATGGCGGAGGCTTCGCGTCGTACCGCTTTCCTCGCGCCGCAGGAGGCGAGCCACTTCCGAAAACCTCGTACGCCGTCGAATTCAAGCCGTACGCCTGGACGATCGGCGGGGGAATCTATCTCGACGACGTCCATGCAATCTTTTGGGGCCAGGCGCTTCAAATGGGGATGCTGGTCGGCATAGCGCTGTTGCTGGTCGCAGGCCTGTTTCTCCTGATCGGCCGCAGCATCGTGAACCCGATCAATGCGATGACGGCGGCCATGCACAAGATCGCCGAGGGCGCGACTTCGACCGATATCCCGGCTCTCGAACGGGGCGATGAACTCGGTGCCATGGCGAAATCGGTGCAGATCTTCAAGGACAATATGATCGAGGCGACCCGGCTCCGCGGCGAGCAGGACGTGATGAAGGCTCAAGCGGACGCCGACAGGAAACATCTGCTCGCCAGAATGGCCGACGAATTCGAGCGCGGCGTCCGGGCGTCTCTCGATACCCTCGCAGGTGCCGCAACGGAAATGCAGGCGACGTCGAAGAGCATGTCGACAACCGCTGAGGAGGCCAGCCAGCAGGCGACCAGTGTGGCCGCCGTGGCCGAGCAGGCCTCGGCCAATGTGCAGACGGTTGCGGCTGCGACAGAGGAATTGTCGTCGTCGGTTTCGGAAATCGGACGACAGGTCGCGCAATCGACCGAGATCGCGGGTCAGGCGGTCGCCGAGGCGAACCGCACCAACGTCACGGTGCAGGGCCTGTCGGCTGCGGCACAGAAGATCGGCGATGTTGTCAAACTGATCAGCGATATCGCCAGCCAGACCAATCTCCTGGCCTTGAACGCAACGATCGAAGCAGCCCGGGCCGGCGAAGCCGGCAGGGGCTTTGCCGTCGTCGCCAACGAGGTCAAATCGCTTGCCAGCCAGACCGCAAAAGCGACCGACGAAATATCGGCGCAGGTCGGTGCCATGCAGGACGCGACCACGGAAGCGGTACAGGCCATCGAGAGCATCGGCCGGACGATCGGTTCCATCAACGAGATTGCATCGGCGATCTCCATGGCGGTCGATCAGCAGGGTACCGCGACACAGGAGATCGCTCGCAACGTTCAGGAAGCCGCGCAAGGAACCGGCCAGGTGTCGGGCAACATCGCCTCGGTCAACCAGGCGGCCGACAAGACGGGATCCGCGGCCAGCAAGGTCCTGCACTCGGCTGAGCAGCTGAGCGGCCAGGCGGCGACCCTGCGCGCCGACGTCGATCGCTTCCTCGGCAATATTCGCGCGGCCTGATCGAACCGCCGCGTTTGCGGCGGCTCGGACGCGCAGCGGCAAGCGCTGTTACCGCGCGGGTCGAGGCCAAATTCAGGTGCAGGACGCCGCTGACCGCTGGGGGAAACCACTACCGAATCGTTAATATTTTTCGGGACCGGCTGATGTCGCTGATACCTAACCAGTCCTTAAGCTCTGGCGTTTAGACATACGGTATACCACGGGAGAGTTTTATGTTGGTTGGATTCCGGAATATTTCGATCATCAGCAAGATTGCAGTGCCCGCAACGATCATTGCCGTCGTCTCGATTGCGATCGTGCTCTATGCCTCGCTGTCCGTGACCAATTTGTCGGAAACCGCTGCCGCACTGGTCGACCGAAACGCAACCCGGGTCCAACTCGCCCTTGAGGCCGAAAGCAACTTCAACAGCGCCGCGGTCAGCGAAAAGAACGTCATTCTCAGCGCCGCCGACGGCAAGGCCGCGAAGGCACATATAGAAGCTTATAATGCTGCTACGGCTGCTGCGCTCAATGCGATCAATCGTCTCGAGACCATCACCCCGGATGGCGATCAGCACACCCTCACCGAAACCTTTCGTACCGCCGTCAACAACCGGAAGGAAGCCAGCGCTCACGTCTTTGAACTCGCCCTCGCCGGCAAGATGGACGAGGCTTTTGCCTATTCGCGTGGCGTGGCCGCAAAACATCGCCAGGTCGCCATGGAGGTGGTCGGCAAACTTATCACGATGAACGTGGAGAAGATGAAGGCGGCGCGTGATGCCAGCGTCGCCATGGCGACGCAGACGCGTGAGTGGCTGGTGGCGGGTGCCGTGGGGGGACTGGTCTGCGCATTCGGCATCCTCGGCTGGATCGCGCTGTTTCAGATATCCAAACCGCTCGCCGCGATGACCCGCGAGATGGAGAAACTTGCCAATGGCGACCTCGACATCGCCATCGAAGGCGCTGATCGCGCCGATGAGGTTGGCGGGCTGGCCCGGTCGCTGCAGGTCTTCAAGGAGAATGCGGTCACCGCGCACCGGCTCGAGGCCGCGCAGCGCCGGGAGCAGGCGCAAAAGGAGGCGCGTCAGAACGACGTCGAAGGGCACATCGCGATTTTCGACAAACAGGTCAGCGAGGCGCTCGACACGCTGACGGCCGCTTCGACAGAAATGCATGCCACCGCCGGTAGCATGTCGACCACGGCCGAGGAAACCAGCAGGCAGGCTACGGCGGTCGCCACCGCCTCGGGGCAGGCCTCGACCAATGTGCAGACAGTGGCGGCGGCCACCGAGCAGCTTCACGCCTCGATCAGCGAGATTTCCCGTCAGGTGACACAGTCGGCCGAGATAGCCGGCACCGCCGTTGTCGAGGCGGACCGTACCAATACGACCATCCAGGGCCTGGTCGAGACGGCGCAGAAGATCGGCGAGGTGGTATCGCTCATCCAGAATATCGCCTCCCAGACCAACCTGCTGGCGCTCAACGCGACGATCGAGGCGGCGCGGGCCGGTGAGTCCGGCAAGGGATTTGCCGTCGTGGCAAACGAGGTGAAGGCACTTGCCAGTCAAACCGCAAAGGCAACCGAGGACATCTCGACGCAGATCGCCGCTATCCAGGGCGAGACCACCCACGCGGTCGAAGCGATCAAGACGATCGGGCGGACCATTCGCGAGATGAACGAAATCGCCACGACGATCGCTGCGGCGGTCGAGGAACAGGGGGCTGCGACGCGGGATATTTCAAACAATATTCAACTGGTGGCGCAGGGCACCAATGGTGTGGCCTCCAATATCGCCAGGGTCAACGAAGTGGCCGAAGAGACCGGCGCGGCCGCAACCCAGGTGCTCGCCGCCGCGAGCGACCTCAGCCGCCAGGCGGACAAACTGCGCGGAGACGTGAACGGGTTCCTCGACAAGATCCGCGCCGCTTGACAGGTCGTCGGTCGCTTGCCGAGCCTTCCGACGTGAGAGGCCCGCCGGGATTTAACGCGGTCCTCGACGTCAGCTTTGTACATGTGCGATGAAGTCTCCGATTTGCGCGATCGCCCGGTGTGCTTCAGGCAAGACCGGTACGAACAATTGCCAGACGTGCGGCATTCGCGACCAGATCTCCAGCCTCGTGTGAGGATTTTCCTTTCGCAGTTTCTCGGCCATGCGGACGGCGTCGTCCCTTAGAATTTCGTCGCTGCCAACCTGGATCAGCACCGGCGGCAAGCCGGCCGGATCGCCGTAGAGCGGTGATGCGTAGGGTGTGCGTGGATCGGCCCCGGCCAGGTAATATTGCGCCAACTCCGGCAGGTTCTCGGCGTTCAACATCGGATCGGCCGCCGCGTTTGACCTCAACGACTGCCCGGTCAGCGCCAGATCGGTCCAGGGCGACATCGCCACCGCGGCGCCTGGAAGTGATCCGCCGTCGTCGCGCAACTTCAGGAGCAGGCACAGCGCCAATCCTGCCCCCGCCGAATCCCCGATCACGAACAGCTGGCGCGTGTCGGCCATCCTGTCAGCAAGCCAGCAATAGCCCGCCGCCGCGTCTTCGAGCGCTGCCGGGAACGGGTGTTCCGGCGCCAGCCGATACTCCAGGATCCAGACGCAGGCTCCGACTGCGTTGGCTATCCGCCAGGTAAAATGCCGATAGTGGGCGGGCGCGCCGGAAACATAGCCGCCACCATGGAGATAGAGCACGTGGCGCCCCGGCCGCGACGCCGGAGTGGTGACCCGGTGGAACGTGAGCCGTCCGGCGCTGACTTCAACCGGTTCGCCGTGGGCGGGTGGCCGCGGTACGAGCCGCTCCATCGCGCGCATGTCCCGCCGCCAGGCCTCGATATCGATATGACGGCCGCGACGTTTGAGAAACGTGCGAATGCCGAGGCGCAACAGTTCGGCGCGCAGGCTCATGGTCCGTCCTCACCGGCTCACACCCCCAGATTGGCCGCCTTCGGCATCCGGACAAGCCCGGGTCCATCCGATCGCTCGTCGACAAGACGGCCGTCCTCGATCTGGAGGATGCGATCGGCGAATGGCAGGACCCGCGGGTCATGGGTGACGACCAGGACGGCGCTGCCGCGCTCGTGCGCAATGGATGCGAGGATGCGCATGAGCATCTGCCCGTTGCTGCTGTCGAGGGCGGAGGTCGGTTCGTCGGCGAGAACGACGGAGGGATCGGCGACGATGGCGCGCGCGATCGCGACCCTCTGCTGCTCGCCGCCACTGAGCTCGTGCGGCCGTGCGTCGATCTTTTGCTCGAGCCCGACCATCTTCAGCGCCTGGCGCGACCTTTCCCGGGCCCTGCGGCCGCGTTCGCCGCGGATATCCAGCGCCAGCTGGACGTTCTGCGCCGCCGTCAGCGTCGGGAAGAGGTGATACGACTGGAACACAAATCCAATATGGTCGCGCCTTATCTTCGCGAGCCCTTCCTTGTCCGCGTCGGTGGTAGGCGTGCCGCACACGGTAACCTGGCCCGAACTGGGCGTTAACATGCATCCGAGAATCAGGAGCAGCGTCGTCTTGCCGCTGCCGGAGGGGCCCATCAGCAGTGTCAGCTCGCCGCGCCGCAGCGACAGATCGACGCCGTGGAGCGCCTGCACCTTGCCGGCGCCGCTGCCCAGCGTTTTCTCAATGTTCCTGGCCTCGATGATGTAATCGTTCATCGCATGAATACCGTGGCTGGATCGGTGCGCAATACGCGGACGATGGCCCCGATGCCCGAGGCTACACACATCACAATTGTCAGCGCGGACAGTGCGACGACCAGCCAGGGCGTGATGACGATCGGCAGTGCGCTCTTCGCGGTCATCTGAACGACGACGGCGCCGATCCCGCCTGCAAGGCAAAAGCCGATCACCGCACTGAGCAGCGCCTGATAGATGATGACATTATATATATAGCGATTGGACGAGCCCATGGCCCGCAGGGTGGCAAACTCCTTCAAGTGATCCTTGGTACTGGAGTAAAGCGTTTGCGCGACGATCACCGTGCCGACGATCACCCCCAGTAACGCGCCGGCAAACAATGCGGCGCCGGCGCCCGTTCCGAACAGCCAGAACGAGCGGCTGCGGCTCCGGAATTCTCCGGTAGTGAGAACCTCCGCGTCGCCGGCCTGCGCGCGGACGTCCTCCAGAACCTTTTCGCGATCGACCCCGGCTTTCAGCCGCACCAGCAGATTGCTGGCGCGGTCGATCGGCGTTCCGGTGTAAGTGCGCGCGTTTTTCAAATCCACGAAGACATAAGGTGTCGTGGTGAACGAGCGGATACCATCGGTGATCACCGCAACCCGGACGTGGCGGCCGCGGATTTCCGCTGTTGAGCCTATGCCGCTGGCGCCGAGCCGTTCGAAATATGAGTGGTCGACCGCGACGGCCCCGCGTTCCGCCAACGCCTGCACGTTGCCTTCAACCACGTTCCACGGCTGCAAACCGCCGTCGCGGAGGTCGGTTCCGACGATGAAGACGGGTGTCATCTCGCCGCCGGCCAGCCGCCAATCCGAGAACCCGGTCACCATCGGGATCACGGTGGCCACCCCGTCGGTGGCGGCAATGCGATCGCGAAGTTTGAGATCGACCAGCGAGGGATCTTCGAAGGATTTCGCGCCCTTCGGAACGACCCAGAAGTCCGTCGAGGCGTGGTCAATCATGGTGCTGACCATTTGTCCAAAACCGAGGAAAAGACCCATCTGGATCATGACGAGGACGACCGAGAAGACGATGCCGACGAGCGTCGCGATGAAGCGCAGCCGATCGTGGATCAGGTTGCGCGACGCGAGTGTCAATGGCAGCGGCATGTTGCGTCCTTTATCGCAGTTGATCCGCGATCGCGTGTTTTCCGGTCAGATCGGAGAAGAGTGCAGCGAGCCTCGTCAATCCGGCGCTCAGCGCCCAGCTCGATGCCAGCGCGCCGACAAAGACAAGGGCGGCTTTTTCGATGGCGTCGAGGCCAGCGCCGAGCAAGGCATACTGCAACCATACGACAAAGACGTAGTGCAGGATAAAGATACTGTAGGCGTTTGCCGACAGGCTATCGAGCGCGCGATGGCGCGTCCTCAATAGCCGCAGACAGAGCGCGAGCAGCGCCAGGGCGCCGGCCGCGCAGGCGGCGGGAAAGGCGAACGCGGCGGCGAGCCGGTATGTCAGCGGGCTTGCGTTCCAGTCAGGCAGGGTCAGCGATGTCAGCCCGCCCCAGACGGCGAGGCTCGCGACAGCGGCCGCAAGCCAGGCCCGCCAATGCCGCGCGAGCGGACCGTCAGCGCGCAGCACGCCGCGGTCAATGTCGCTGCCGCCGACGGCGAGCCCCGCGAAAAAGTAGACGACGTAGTGCATCGGCCGGCTGAGCTGGAACGCAAACGGACCGAGCGATGTCCAGTCCCACGGCGTGAATACCATTGCGAGCGGAACGTAGGCCAAAATCGAGAGCGCAATCAGGCTGGTGCAGAAGGCAACCGGACGATCGCTGAAGTTTCCTGCCAGGCGCGCGAGTGCCTGGACCCGCTGCGGCGCCAGCGCATGGAGACCGGCGGCGAGCATGCCGAGTACAAGGAGTTGCCACAGAAACCATGCCGGCCCGGCCGGCCACATCGGCAGCGCCATCCAATGTTGCCAGAACGCCGCCGCGGACGGATCGGCGGCCGTGGTGCGAAAGGATGCAAAATAGGCGATCGGACTGAGGACGCCGGCTGCAACAAGGAACGGCAGGCCGATCCGCCACCATCGCTCGAACAGGTAGGTGAGGCTGCCTTTGCGGCAAAGACTGGCCGGCGTGAATAGCCCCGCCAGAAAGAACATCAGTGACATCAGGCTGACGTCTTGCCAGGCGCAGAAAAGGTCAAAACCGAACCATCGCTCCCGGTCGATGATCGGAAAGGCAATCCACCGGTAAGGCGCCACATCAAAGGGAAACGGACGAGCCGGTTGCGATGCGAGATAGGAAAGCACCGAATGAAAGGCGACCACGATAACAATCACCACCGCGCGGAGGTTGCTGAGTGGAATGTTCGGCGGAGAGCTCACGTCGCACCCGTTCAGCCTTGATTGTCAGGACCCAACGTGAACCGGGATGGCCTGGTTCCGGAATAGCGACGGATAAAGGTGGCGGAATTCTGTTGGCGTTGCCGTCGGCAACGAGTGTGCGGCGCACCCGGACTCGTATTGTCTTCAGACGAAGCGGCTTCCGCGTCGATACGCGAGACCTCAGCATTCGCGCAATTGTTGCCTGAGAGAAAGGCGACCGCCTCTCGCAATTTCCTCCGGCCGGCCGACGCGGCCGCCAGGCTGTGCCCCGGCGGCTTCGGTCACGCTTACGCGTTGATCTGGATCGCTGTCGGGTCCGCCGACCAACGGAGAAAGCACCCGCGCTGATCACGAGGTGATCGGCTGAGGTCATACCTCGAATATGGCTTCGGCAATCTGTGATGTCCGGCGACTGCTTGTGGGGGGAGGAGGGTTGACCTACATCAAGCCCCTGCGCGGGGGTTCGGAAGTGGCGCGGGTGTATGACGAGAACACCCATACGGTCGGCGTGTTGTGAGTTTCGTGCTATTTGCCTGCTGACCGCCCGAGCGGCTACAACCATGCGCAATTTCGGGGCCAATTTGATTTCGCTGTGTTGCTGGTCATCGTTGTGCGGGTATGGGATAAACAATTGAAATTGCTTGACTATCGCTTTTCCGTTGCCCCCATGATGGACTGGACCGACCGGCATTGCCGGGTGTTCCACCGGCTGATGACGCGGCGTGCCCGGCTGTACACGGAGATGTTGACGACCGGCGCCATCATTCACGGCGATCGCCGCCGGCTGCTTGGTTTCGATCAAACCGAACATCCGGTGGCGCTGCAGCTTGGCGGCTCGGACCCGCGCGATCTCGCAACCGCCGCGAAGATCGGCGAGGATTTCGGCTACGACGAAATCAATCTGAATGTCGGCTGCCCGTCGGACCGGGTCAAGGACGGGCGTTTCGGCGCCTGCCTGATGGCCGAACCTGCGCTGGTCGCGGCCGGCGTCGAGGCGATGAAGCGGCAAGTGAAGATCCCGGTCACCGTGAAATGCCGGATCGGCATTGACGATCAGGATCCGGAAGTGGCGCTGGATACGCTCGCGCGCGGCGTCATCGCCGCCGGCGCCGATGCGCTGATCGTCCATGCCCGCAAAGCCTGGCTCGAGGGGCTGTCGCCGAAGGAAAATCGCGACGTCCCGCCGCTCGACTACGACAGGGTCTACCGGCTGAAGGCATCAATGGCCAATGTGCCGATCATCATCAATGGCGGCATCACCGGCCTTGCGGAAGCGAAGCAGCACCTTGCCCATGTCGACGGCGTCATGCTGGGGCGCGCTGCCTATCAGGAGCCGTGGCGGTTGCTGGCGGTCGATCCGGAACTGTTCGGCGAGGTCGTACCATACGCGACGATGAAGGACGTATTCGAGGCGATGATGCCTTATATCGAGGACGAACTCGCGCAAGGCACGCGGCTGCATTCGATCACGCGGCACTTCGTCGGCGCGTTTTTCGGGGTGCCCGGCGCGCGGGCGTTCCGCCGTCACCTCGCCGAGAACGGGACCAGGCCCGGCGCTGGCGTCAATGTCCTGCGCGATGCGGTCGCGCTGGTCGAGGACCGCAAGCCGGCGGCGATCGCGGCGTGAAGAATCAGGGATAGCCGCGCAGCATCAGGCTGTCGGCGCGCACTTCCCAGCTCTCCAGCCGGTCCAGAAAACTCATGCCGAGCAGATTGGTTTTCATCTGTCCGTGCGGCACCACAAGCGCGGGCACCGAACGCTCGACGAGCTGGCCGATGGCCAGGCGATCGAGCGTCAGCCGCGCCGCCCTGGTGTGTCCGCCCGCGGTCTCGACATCGACGTCATACTCGAGCAATTCGAGCGGGAGGCCGACCGCTTTCGCCGTCTCATAGGTCAGGACGACGGAGGTGGCGCCGGTGTCGATCACCATCGGGGCGCTGACGCCGTTGATTTTTGCATGAAG
This sequence comes from uncultured Alphaproteobacteria bacterium, assembly GCA_963742085.1. Taxonomy (GTDB): domain Bacteria; phylum Pseudomonadota; class Alphaproteobacteria; order Rhizobiales; family Xanthobacteraceae; genus Bradyrhizobium. The sequence continues at coordinate 39,344 of CAVUKM010000023.1, forward strand.
CGCGAATTCGCCGGCCTGCCCGCGCGAGACCTGCACGGCGCGTGCCGGCGGCCGCTTGCGCAGCAATTCCGCGACGGTGCTCTTTGCCCGCGCGATTTGACCGGGATCGCCATAGGCGACCACGGCGCCGGCCGTCGCCAGCAACACCACCACGACCAGCAGAATGCGGCTCACAGCCTGCCTCGCTTGCGTTGCGTCAGTCGGTCCTTGAACCGGTCGCCATCTCCGGGCGCGCCAACCCCGCTTCCGCCATTCGCGCCGGCAGCTCCGCCATCACTTCGCGCCGCTCGGCGCTTTCCATGCGGTGCCAGCGCGCGATTTCCGGCAGCGTGCGTCCGCAGCCGAAACAAAGGTTGGTTTTGGGATCCATCATGCAGACTGCGATACACGGCGTTTCTTTGCTCATCTTCGGATAGTGAAATGGTTTCGGTCACTTGCCAAGCACTCCATCTACAGCCCGGTTCCGGCGCTCATGATCGGCTTGTGGCGGGTCCTGTGCTTTTCGTCGGTGGCTTTCGGGCTGGCGGGTTCGGGTTGCAGCGGCGGAGCCTCGTCTTCCGGCATTGGCGCCAGCGCCGACATCACGCGCTCCGGAGGGAAGGTGACGACCACCTCGGTACCGATCCGAAGCTTGGATTTCAGCGTGAATGTGCCGCCATGCATGTCGATCAGGCTCTTGGCTATCGGCAGGCCGAGGCCGGCGCCCTGTTCGGCGGATTTGATCGAATTGGAGCCCTGGCCGAATGAAGCGAGCACGATCGGGATTTCATCCTCTGCGATGCCGGAGCCGGTGTCCTTGACGCTGAGATACTGACCGCCCGATGCGGTCCATCCCGCCTTCAGCCAGATCTCCCCGCCCTGCGGGGTGAACTTGATCGAGTTCGACAACAGGTTGAGCACGATCTGCCGAATCGCGCGCTCGTCGCCCCAGATTCGCGGCATGCCCTGCTCGAACACCTCGTGGATGGTGATGCCGCGGCTGGAGGCGCGCAGTTTCAGCAAATGATGGCAGTCGGCGACGACATGCACCAGCGACACCGACTCTTCGTTGAGCTCGTACCTGCCGGCCTCGATCCGCGACAGGTCGAGAATTTCATTGATGAGATTGAGAAGATGCACGCCCGAATTGTGAATATCGGCGGAATATTCCCTGTAAACGGGTACGGCGTGCGCGCCGAAGATTTCGCTTTTCATCACTTCGGAAAATCCGAGGATTGCGTTCAGCGGCGTTCGCAATTCGTGGCTCATTTGCGCGAGGAATCGCGACTTCGCGACGTTGGCGGCTTCGGCGCGGTGGCGCGCTTCGTCCGAGATCGATTTCGCCTGTTCCAGCTCGCCGATCAGCGCATCCTTTTCGGCGCGCGCTTCGAGCGTCGCCAGCGTCGTCGAATGCAGGCGGTGGGCGAGCAGCGCGAAATATCCTTCGGCCGCGAGCGCGAGCAATGCCAGCACGTAATTGTCGAGCGTGCCGCTCAGGACGAGGTTCACCGCCATCGCCGAGGTTACCGGCGCGGTGGTCGCAAGGGCGGCGATGGGCAGGCTCGCCGCGAGCATGCTCGACACCGCGATCACCAGCAGCATCAGAAACATCGTCAGCGCGTTCGGGACGCCACCGAAGCTCGCCGGGTGGATCAGGATCGCGGTCCAGCACAGGCCGTAGAGCAGATCGAGGAGGACAAATCGCGTCCGCCATATGCGGGTTGTGGTGAGCGAGGGCGGCTCGGCAAGGAATTTGCTGCAGCTGCGGGTGATGGCGACATGAATGCAGAGCAGGCCGCAGGTCCAGGCCGCGGCCGCGACCGGCGGCATCCAGAAGCCGAACAGCAAACCGGTTGCCACCACGAGCAGCATGACGACGTAGGACGCCGACAGGCGCGTCTGGGCATATTGCCGAAGCAGTTCGCGGTCGAACGCGGGACGTGTTCCGCTGGTTGACGTTAACCGATCGCGTGCCTCGCGGACCCGCTGTGCGGCCGCCCGTCGGTTGCCGACCGGGGTCGCGACAGGCGGTTCAGCCGGAAGCTGCACAACTTCGGGCTTTTCAGCGGGATCACTCATCAAACGACACAAATCCTGCCCGCGGGCGACGCGAGCTTTTGCATCGTCTATCTCTGGCGCCAAAACATTAAGAGCTGCCTTAAAGAGCTAAAGAATCACGTTAACGGGTGGTTAAATTAACCTCTCGCGGCCGGCCTCGAAGGCCGGCGTTTTGGCACAGCGAAAGTCAGGACCGAGTGGCTGCGGTCATCCTGGACTCTCGCCGAACGGCCCCATGGGCGCCTGGTCGCCGGTTCTTCGGCTCAGCGTTCCAGCCGCGCCAGCAGGCTCGACGTGTCCCAGCGCTTGCCGCCCATCTTCTCGACTTCCGAGTAGAAGGCATCGACCAGCGCGGTGACCGGCAAGCTCGCCCCGTTGCGGCGCGATTCCGCGATGCAGATCGAGAGATCCTTGCGCATCCATTCCACCGCAAAGCCGAAATCGTATTTGCCCTCGTTCATGGTCTTGTAGCGGTTCTCCATCTGCCAGGACTGCGCGGCGCCCTTCGAGATGGTGTCGATCACCGCGGCAACGTCGAGCCCGGACTTCTTGGCAAAATGAATGCCTTCCGAAAGGCCCTGGACGAGCCCGGCGATGCAGATCTGGTTGACCATCTTGGTCAGCTGGCCCGAGCCCGCAGCCCCAAGCCGCTTGCACATCCTGGCGTAGGCTGAAATCACCGGCTCGGCGCCGGCATAGGCGTCCTCGCTGCCGCCGCACATTACCGTCAACACGCCGTTTTCGGCGCCGGCCTGGCCGCCGGACACCGGCGCGTCGACGAATTTGAAGCCGGCTTTGGTGGCTACCGCGTCGAGTTCGCGCGCGACCTCCGCAGATGCGGTGGTGTGGTCAACGAAAGTGGCCCCTTTTTTCATGCCGGCGAATGCGCCGTCGGCGCCGATCGTGATCGCACGCAGGTCGTTGTCGTTGCCGACGCAGGCCATGACAAAGTCCTGGCCTTCCGCCGCGGCCTTTGGCGTTGCAGCGGTCTTGCCACCGAATTTCTCAGCCCATGCTTTGGCCTTGGCCGGCGTCCTGTTGAATACCGTTACATCGTGGCCGCCTTTCTTGACCAGATGTCCTGCCATGGGGAAACCCATAACGCCGAGACCGAGAAAAGCGACTTTAGCCATGTGTGTAACCCCGGGGATTTTGCCGGCGCATTGAGTTGGCCGGACATTTTGCTGGATTTGAAGGCCGGTGGACTGGTTCGGTGCTCGAAACAGGCTCCGCAGGTACCCACACCATAGACCGTGCCGCATGAACGGCAACGCCTCCGTTTGGCGGGCGGGCATGGTTTTATGATAGGATAGAGCGATAGTCGAGGTATCAAGACAAAGGGAGTGGCACCATATGGGCATGAGCGTAGGCGTGCTCGATCATTTCAATATCCGGACCCGCAATCTCGCCGAGACCGTTCGGTTCTATGAAGACATCCTCGGATTGGACAAGGGCGACCGGCCGAACTTTGCCTTTCCGGGGGCCTGGATGTACAGCGAAGGCAAGGCGGTGGTGCATCTGGTCGATATTTCGCCGACGGCGGAGCCGCAGAAGCCCGATTCCGGCGTTGTCCATCATGTCGCGTTCGTGAGCCGGGGTTTTGCCGCCATGAAAGCGCGGCTGCAGTCCAAGGGGATGGCGTTCGACGCGCGGCAGGTTCCTGGCGGTGACCTCTGGCAGATCTTCGTCAACGACCCCAACGGCGTCATGATCGAGCTGAACTACGAGGCCGCCAAGGAGCAGGGGGCCGGATCAGCGCCCACCGAGCGGGCGGATGATTTCGGCAGGAGGTAGCTTTTTGGGCTGCCAGGCTCTATGGGTCGCATCCGAAAATAGCCAGCCTCGGATCTGATGAAATCAGAACCGAGGCTCCATATTTCGTATGACGCGTTTTCTGCCGCAGATCGGTCTACGCAATCCGCGTAAACTTGTTTGCCATGCGAACCGGCATCCACCCCCGGATGAAGTCGGCGGGCATGCTTCGCTCGAAAACGCTATGGGAGATGCGCCGTGAGTGTAACGCAGCAACAGGTTCTCGATGCTCTCGCCAGGGTGGCGTCGCCGCGCGGCGTTGCCCTGACCAATGCCGGTGTGTTGTCGCCGATCACGGCCAACGACGGCAAGGTGTTCTTTTCGATCAATGTCGAGGCAAGCGAGGCTCGCGCCTGGGAAAGCGTTCGCGCCCAGGCCGAGGCGGCCGTGCGCGCCATTCCCGGCGTCAGCATGGCCATGATCGCGCTGACCGCCGAGCGCAAGCCGGGCGCCGCGGGCCCGCAGCCGGCGCCGCATCGCCACGCCCAGGGCGTATCTCCGGTCTCGGCCCATCGGCCGCCGCAAGGCGCGGCCTCGCCAATGTCGAAACAGGCCGAAATTCCCGGCATCGCCGCCGTCATTGCGGTGGCGTCGGGCAAGGGCGGGGTGGGAAAGTCGACCACGGCGCTCAACCTGGCGCTTGGCCTGCGCGACCTCGGTTTGCGCGTCGGCCTGCTTGACGCCGACATCTACGGGCCGTCGGTGCCGAGATTGACCGGCATCCACGAGAAGCCGCAGCTCAACGACGAGCGGAAGATGATTCCGATCGTGCGTTTCGGCCTTGCGATCATGTCGATCGGTTTTCTGGTCGAAGAGGATACCGCGATGATCTGGCGCGGGCCGATGGTGATGTCGGCGATCACCCAGATGCTGCGGGACGTGGCCTGGGGCACGCTTGACGTTCTGGTGGTCGATATGCCTCCCGGCACCGGCGACGCCCAGCTCACGCTGGCGCAGAATGTGCCGCTCAAGGGGGCCGTTATCATATCGACGCCGCAGGACCTTTCCCTGATCGACGCGCGGCGGGGACTGGCGATGTTCAGGAAGGTCAATGTGCCGGTTCTCGGCATCGTCGAGAATATGAGCTATTTTCAATGTCCGCATTGTGGGACGCGATCGGACATCTTCGGTCATGGCGGGGCCCGCCATGAGGCCGAGCGCCTCGGGGTGCCGTTTTTGGGTGAAATTCCGCTGCACATGTCGATCCGCACCACCTCGGACTCGGGAACACCGGTCGTCGAGAGCGAGCCGGACGGGCCGCATGCGGCGATCTACCGGGCCATCGGTGCCAAGGTCCGCGATCAGCTCAAAGGCGCTATCGCCGCGGCCTGAACCGGCCGATTCCCGGGCATATGCGACTTTCGTTTAATCAGTGCAGTCATGCCTTTGTCGCGTTTTCGCAGGGCTAACTTCCGTGTTAAAGCCCCCGGCAGAGCGCCTTCGGTTGACACGGAAATCGCCTCGCCGAAAGAACAGCTCCCGTGACGATGGGAAACGCCCCTACAAGGAGATGCCTTTATGAAGCGTCGTGATTTTTTGAAAGTTTCAGCAACGGGCGCCGCGGTGGCAGCCGTGGCCTCGCCGGCGATTGCGCAATCCTCGCCCGAGATCAAGTGGCGCATGACGTCAAGTTTCCCGAAATCGCTCGACACGATTTACGGCGGCGCGGCGGAGTTCGCCAAATACGTCGCCGAAATGACCGACAACAAGTTTCAGATCCAGTTGTTCGCGGCCGGTGAACTCGCTCCGGGTCTGCAGGCACTGGATGCGACCTCCAATGGCACCGTCGAGATGTGCCACACCGTCTCGTATTACTACGTCGGCAAGGACCCGACTTTCGCGATCTACGCCTCGGTGCCGTTTGGCCTCAATGCGCGCCAGCAGAATTCCTGGTGGTATCAGGGCGGCGGGATGGAGCTCGGAAACGAGTTCTTCAAGAAATTCGGCGTGATCGGTTTCCCCTGCGGCAACACCGGCACCCAGATGGGCGGCTGGTTCCGCAAGGAGATCAAGAGCGTTGCCGATCTCTCCGGACTGAAATTCCGCATCGGCGGCATTGCCGGGCAGGTGCTGCAAAAGGTCGGCGTGGTGCCGCAGCAGCTCGCAGGCGGCGATATCTATCCCGCGCTCGAGAAGGGAACCATCGACGCGGCCGAATGGGTCGGGCCCTATGACGACGAGAAACTCGGCTTTCAGAAGGTCGCCAAATATTACTACTATCCCGGCTTCTGGGAGGGCGGCCCTACCGTGCATGCCTTCTGCAATCTCGAGAAGTGGAATTCGCTGCCCAAGAATTACCAGGCCATCATCACCAATGCGACCGCGAACGCGAACAGCTGGATGGCCGCGCGCTATGACATGCAGAATCCGTCGGCGCTGAAGCGCCTGGTCGCCGGCGGAACGCAGCTTCGTCCCTTCACGAACGAAGTCCTGGAGGCCTGCCTGAAAGCGACCAACGAATTGTGGGCCGAAATTTCCGCAAAGAATGCCGACTTCAAGAAATCGATCGATGCGATGCAGGCGTATCGCTCCGATCAGTATTTGTGGTGGCAGGTTGCCGAATATACCTTCGACAGCTTCATGATCCGCTCGCGCACCCGCGGTTGAACGGTAGCGTTTTCGAGCGAAGCGGAGACCGGTTCGCGTCGGGAAAACGCGTCAATCAAAGGACAAGGCCCTGGTTCTGAGAACCAGGGCGATACCTAAATCATCGATCGCAAGCCCGGCCTCCGCGGAGGCCGGGCTTTTTGCGTTGCGGTACCGCAGTTCGACATGGAATTCCCAAACCGAATGTTCCATGCTGCGCAAAAGCCTCGACAAAGAAGGCTGACCGACAAGCATCACATCACCAAGGGAAGGGAATTCAATGAAGCGTCGAGATTTCATCAAAGTCACCGGAATTGGCGTTGCGGGGGCAGCAACCATCGCCGCGCCGGCGATTGCTCAATCGATGCCGGAAATCAAATGGCGCATGCCGACGAGCTGGCCGAAATCGCTCGATACCCTGTACGGCGGCGCCGAGATGATGGCCAAGGTCGTTGGCGAAGCCACCGACAACAAATTCCAGATACAGACCTTCGCCGCCGGTGAAATCGTTCCAGGCCTGCAGGTTCTTGATGCCGTGCAGAACGGGACCGTCGAAATGGGGCACACCGCATCGTATTATTATTTTGGCAAGGATCCGACCTTCACCTTCGGTTCGTCGGTGCCGTTTGGACCCAATATGCGAATCAACCAAGCCTGGTACATGCTGGGTGGCGGCAAGGATGTGCTCAACGACTTCTACAAGAAATATAATGTCACGTCGCTGCTCGCCGGTAACACCGGCTGTCAGATGGGCGGCTGGTTTCGCAAGGAACTCGCCGGGCCTGACGACTTCAAGGGTCTGAAATTCCGCATCGGCGGTTTTGCCGGGCGCGTGTTGCAGAAGCTTGGCGCGGTGCCACAGCAGATCGCCGGCGGCGACATCTATCCCGCGCTGGAAAAAGGCACGATCGACGCGGCGGAGTGGGTCGGTCCCTATGACGACGAGAAGCTCGGTTTCTACAAGGTCGCGCCTCACTACTATTATCCCGGCTGGTGGGAGGGGGGGCCCATGCTGCTTTCCTTCGTCAATCTCGACAAATGGAATGCGCTGCCGAAATACTACCAGTCCGTTCTCGAGCAGGCCGGCCATTTTGCCAACAACTGGATGATGGCGAAGTACGATCAGGCCAATCCGCCGGCGCTCAAACGGCTGCTTGCGAACGGCACCAAACTGCATGGGTTTTCGCCGCCGATCATGGAAGCCAGCTTCAAGGCGGCAAAGGAATTGCACAGCGAGGTTTCTTCGACGAACGCGGACTTCAAGAAGGTCTATGAGTCCCTGAACGCCTTTTCAAGCAATGGCTACCAGTGGTTCCAGGTCGCCGAAGTCGGTTACGACAACTTCATGGCGCGGCACTCGCAGAGCTGATCCACGGCAGGAAGTTCAACGAACGCAAGAACCCCAGAGCCTAACCCCGGAGCTGAGCTGGCTCCGGGGTTCTTTGGCGCGGGCAATGCTCCGACAACCACGGCCGTCTTCAGTGAAGCAGCCAGTACTGCACGATGTAAGCGGCGACCCCGCCGAAATAGCCCAAAAGGGCCAGGCCGCTAATGCGCCTGACGTACCAGAAGAAATGAATCTTTTCGAGACCCATGGCGGCCACGCCGGCGGCCGAACCAATGATCAGGATCGATCCGCCGGTACCGGCACAATAGGCGACGAATTCCCACAGAAAACTATCGGCTGGGTGTTGTGCGAGGCTGTACATGCCCATGGATGCCGCTACGAGCGGAACGTTGTCCACGACGGCGCTTAGCAAACCAAGCATGATCACGATCACATCCTGACGTCCGACATTCGTGTCGAGCCATCTGGCCAGCATCTCAAGAACGCGGGCGTGTTCCAGTGCCGCCACCGCAAACAATATCCCGATGAAAAAAACGATCGAGCTCATGTCGATCCGCGTCAGCGCGTGAACCAGAGTCAGACGCTTCTTGACGTCTTCTTCCTTGTCCCGATGGATCAACTCGCCGATCGTCCAGAGAATGCCCAGTCCGAACAGTATTCCCATGAACGGCGGTAAGTGGGTGATCGTCTTGAACACGGGCACCAGCACCAGGATGCCGAGTCCCAGGTAAAAGGTCAGGTTGCGTTCGAACACATTGGTTTGGGAGAGCTCGCGTTCCTGATCGCTGGGTGGAATAACTTCCCGGCCTCTCAACAGCGTGCTCACCACAAACAGCGGAACGACGAGGTTGACCAGCGAGGCCAGGAAGACTCCCTTGATGATCGCAAGCGGCGTGATCTGTCCCCCGATCCAGAGCATCGTCGTCGTCACGTCGCCGATCGCCGACCAAGCTCCGCCGGCATTGGCCGCGATCACGATCATCGCAGTGAAGAACAGCCGGTCGCCCGGGTTGCCCAGCAGTTTTCTAGTCAGCGAGATCATGACGATCGTCGTCGTCAAATTGTCGAGCATTGCGCTCAGAAAGAAGGTGACAAAACCAACCAGCCACATCAGGGTGACTTGTTTCCTGGTGCGGATCAGCGAGGTGATGACCTCAAAGCCGTTATGCGCATCGATCACCTCGACGATCGTCATTGCGCCGATCAGGAAGAATACAATCTGTGCCGTGGACGAAACCGATGCGTCGAGCTGCCGGTCGATCAGGGCGTAATCGCCGCTCGACAAGGCGTAGACCGTCCAGAGCAGTCCGGCACCGACCAAGGCCGAGGCAGACTTGTTGATCTTGATGGGATGCTCAAGCGCGATGGCGGCGTAGGCGATAACGAAAATCGTGACAATGGCGGCTAACAACACCCAGCTCCCCTGAATCCGCCGGTTAAGCGTCTTCGATCCGATATCCAGCCGGCCTGCTGAAGGCAGAAAACTGCGATCAGTTCCGTGGCGGCCCGAAGTCCAGCGGCGGCTGGTCGATCTGCGGGATCTCGATCTTGATGGTGTTTGGATCGATGGTGGAAGCGGCACCCTTGTAATGCATCACCATCGAAGGGAACAGGATGACCAACAGCACCATGACGACCTGGATCACGACGAACGGCACCGCGCCCCAATAGATCTGCCCGGTCGTGACCGCCTCCATCCGCTTGCCGGTGACGCGGTCAAGATAGGATTCCTTTGGCGCCACCGAACGCAGGTAGAACAGCGCGAATCCGAAAGGCGGATGCATGAATGAGGTCTGCATGTTGACGCCGAGAATGACGCCGAACCAGATCAGGTCGATGCCCAGCTTTTCCGCCGCGGGTCCAAGCAGCGGGATGATGATGAAGGCAAGCTCGAAGAAGTCCAGAAAGAAAGCGAGGACGAACACGAAAGAATTGACGAAGACGAGAAAGCCGAACTGGCCGCCGGGCAGAGAGGTCAGCAGGTTTTCGACCCAGACATGGCCGTTCACCCCATAGAAGGTCAGCGAAAAAACGCGCGCGCCGACCAGAATGAAGACCACAAATGCCGACAGCTTGGCGGTCGATTCGGTCGCCTGACGGATCAAATCCCAGCTCAGCCGGCGCTTGGCGGCGCCGAGGATGATAGCGCCTGCGGCGCCCATGGCACCGCCTTCCGTCGGCGTTGCGATGCCGATGAAGATAGTTCCGAGCACCAGGAAGATCAGGAACAGCGGTGGTACCATCACGAACGTGGTCTGCTGCGCCATCGCGGAGAGGAAACGGAAGCCGGTGAGTTTGTCGAGGATCCAGTTCAGCACGGCGACGAAGAATGCGAACAGGATGCCGAAGAACATGCTGAGCACAATGAAGTCGGCGCCGTGCGTTTCGGAGTGCCGCATCATGAGCCATCCGAAGGCGACGCTGGCAAGGGTGAGCATGCCGAGCGAAATCAGCCCGCGGCTGCCACTTTTCTCGCGAAAGCCGATGGCCTCTGCGGGCAGGCCCGGGGCCGCCTTGGGAAATATCAGCGTGACCAGGAATGCGTACCCGGCATAAAGACCGGCAAGCACCAAACCCGGAACGAAGGCTCCCTCATACATGTCGCCCACCGATTTGCCGAGCTGATCAGCCATCACGATCAGCACCAGCGACGGTGGAATGATTTGAGCCAGCGTGCCGGAGGCGGCGATAATACCGGTGGCCATCCGCCGGTCGTAGCCGTAGCGCAGCATGATCGGCAGCGAAATGAGCCCCATCGAGATCACGGAAGCGGCGACGACGCCTGTGGTCGCCGCGAGCAGCGCACCGACGAAAACCACGGCGTAGGCCAAGCCACCACGGATGGTACCGAACAACTGCCCGATGGTGTCGAGCAGATCCTCTGCCATGCCGGACCGCTCCAGCACGAGACCCATGAACGTAAAGAACGGGATCGCGAGCAGCGTGTCGTTGTTCATCACGCCGTAGACGCGCTCAGGCAATGCCTGCAGAAAGTCCGGCTGGAATTCGCCGAGCCAAATGCCGACAAGGGCATAGATGAGCCCGACCGCGCCGAGCGAGAATGCTGCCGGATAGCCGAGCAGCAGCACGATCACCAGCGACGCAAACATGATCGGCGCCATATTTGCGATAAGAAAAGCAGCCATCTCGTCCCCCTGCGATCGCGACCGACGATCAGCGTTTTTCGATCGCCTCGACGAGGTGTTCGACCTCGGCTTCGAGGGCATGCACCTGCGATGCGTGTGGATCGGGAATAAGCCCGCGCATGACCGCGACGCGCTTGATGATTTCAGATATGCCTTGAACGAACAGAAACGCAAACCCGATGATGATGAGCGACTTGGTGGGCCATTGGGGAAGTCCGCCGGCATTGCCCGACTGCTCTTTGATCTCGAATGAGCGCTGAAAGAACGGGCCGCCGGTGATAATCATCACGACGGTCAACGGCAGCAGGAAGAACGCATGGCCGATCAGATCGATAATGTCGCGCGCCCGTTTAGGCAGCAGGTTGTTCACGATGTCGATGCGGATGTGCTCGTTGTCGAGCAGCGTCCAGGGCGAACACAGCAGGAAAACGATGCTGAACAGCACCCACTGCAGTTCGAGCCAGGAGTTCGACGAAGTATCCAGGGTTTTCCGGACGATTGCATTGATCGCCGAGACTACCACGGCAAGCAGGATCAGCCACGCCAGGCGCTTACCCGTCCACCGCGTGAACGCATCGATCCCACGGCTCACATTCAGGAGCGATTGCAACGATAGGTCCTCCCCAATTGCGCCTTTTGCCGTCTTCGCTGCACCGATAGGACGCACAGGCTTATCGAGCCAGGATGGCGTCAGGCCGCCGCACAAAATCAGCGGGGAGCCTCGCCGTCAATCGGAAGTTTGTTGATATTGAAAGGGAATTAGCCTTTGGCGCAGATCCGCCGCAGGCAGATTTTCAACCGCCGGTAACGCTCATATGCCGGCTGACACTTGGACGGTTGTGCCTGCGATCGATAATGAAGTCGTGGCCCTTCGGCTTCAGGCCGATCGCGCGGTCGATCGCCGTGCTCAGGAGCTCATTATCGGCGGATGCCCGCAGCGGCTTGCGCAAATCGGAGGCATCCTCGTGGCCGAGGCAGGTGTGCAGCGTGCCGGTGCAGGTGATCCGCACGCGGTTGCAGGACTCGCAGAAATTATGCGTCATCGGCGTGATGAAGCCGAGCTTGCCGCCGGTCTCGTCGACGCGGACATAGCGCGCCGGCCCGCCGGTGCTCTCGTCGAGGTCGGTCAGCGTGTATTGCTTGGCAAGCCGCGCGCGGAGCAGGGACAGCGGCACATACTGATCGATGCGTCCTTCGCCGATGTCGCCCATCGGCATCACCTCGATCAGCGTCAGCGCCATGCCCTTGCCGTGCGCCCATTCCATCAGCGAGGGGATCTCCTCCTCGTTCAACCCCTTCAGCGCCACCGCATTGATCTTGACGGCAAGCCCCGCCGCGCGCGCCGCCTCGATGCCGGCGAGAACCTTGTCCAGATCGCCCCAGCGGGTGATGGCGCGGAATTTCGCCGGGTCGAGCGTATCCATCGATACGTTGATGCGACGCACGCCGCAGTCCCGCAGCTCGCCGGCAAAGCGGGCGAGCAGCGAACCATTGGTCGTCAGCGTCAGTTCGTCGAGCGCGCCGGAGCCGAGATGGCGGGAGAGTGACCGTATCAGCGACATCACATTGCGCCGCACCAGCGGCTCGCCACCGGTCAACCGCAGTTTTCGCACGCCCTTGGCGATGAATGCCGAACACAGCCGGTCGAGTTCTTCGAGCGTCAGCAAATCGGCCTTCGGCAGGAATGTCATGTCTTCGGACATGCAATAAAAACATCGCAGATCGCAGCGATCGGTGACCGACACCCGCAAATAGCTGATGGTCCGGCCAAACGGGTCGGTCATCGGACGCGACAGCGATGCGGGAAGCGTGGATACGGGTGCGTTCATTCCGGATATGCCCTTGGCGCTCCAGCCGTTTCAACCGGAAACGGCGCGCCAGCCCAATCTAGGCAGGTTGCCATCTCCGCACAATCGGCAGTTTGCGTGGTGCAATGCAAGCAATTACGGCATGACCCGGAAAAGCGGGAACCGGTTTTCCGAAAGGATCATGCTCATACGACTATTGGCGAGGAGGCGGCGCCGCTTGCCCGGGGTCCGGGAATGCCGATCCCGCGCCGCCCGGTGCGGCCGAGGTGTCCTGGGGTTTCTTCGGCCTTTTCGGCCGCATCGGCTTGCGGACCGGCTTCGGCGGGACGATCGGCTGCAGTTCCGCGACCACCGGATTGGGATCGAGCTTGATCGTGGAAGACGCCAATAGATTTCCGGCCGAGCCGCTAACCTGCACCGGAACCGTGGCCGGCTGGAACTTGTTCAGGGTGTAACTGACCGAGAAGCCCCCTTCGGGAACGGTCACGCTCACCGAGCAGGGGGTCTTGCAACCCGGTCCCAAAGAGGTGCGGGCATCGGCTCCGGGTGGTGTCGATTCAAGCTGAAGCTGCACGGTGGGTGGAGTCGACTTGAAGTAGTCCGTCGAAAACGACGAGCAGCCCGCGAGACTTAGCGCTGTTGCAGCAATCGCGATGACACGACGCATGACCGACCCGTCACTATTGTGCAGCTAACCGCCACATTTCCCCGTTCCGACCATAAGAGCCTGACGACAGCCAGGCAACCATGCAGGGTCGCATCGTTAATTGATGGTTAACGCCTTGTCGAGCATAAATGTCAGCATAAAATCAATAACTTAAGGAGCTGAATTCCGTTCGACCATGAGGCTTTCAACGGCGGCCGGCAGTTCGTTCATGTGATTGATCAGCCGGTCGGGGTTGAGGTCGGCGATTGGTACCTCGGTATACCCGAACTCGACGCCAATCACCGGAATGCCGGCGCGGCGGGCCACGCCGATATCCGGGCCGGCATCGCCCACCATGATCGCGGAGGAAATGTGTCCGCCGGCACGCGCAACCGTCTGTTGCAATATTCCCGGATCAGGCTTCGAGACACCGAATGTATCGGCCCCGCAAATGGCGGAAAATCGCCCGCTCAATCCCAGCCGATCCAGGAGAAGTTTCGACAGCCATTCGAGCTTGTTGGTGCAAACCGCAAGGCGATATCCGCGCCCGTCTAGGTGATCGAGCGCATCCTCGAGGCCTTCGAAGGGGCGCGAGCCGTCGGCGATATGGTCGGCATAATAGGCGATGAAGTCGCCGGTGAGGCGGTTGATGTCGGCAAAACTCGCGGCGCGGCCCTCCACTTCCAGGCCGCGCTCGATCATCCTTCGGGCGCCCGCGCCGATCATGTTGCGCGCGGAATGAAGGGGGAGGGGCGGCAGACCCTCGCGGGCGAGCACGAAATTGAGGGCGTTGATCAGGTCGGGCGCCGTGTCGACGAGCGTGCCATCAAGATCGAATACGACGGTGCGGACCAAAGCCATCGAAAATCGCTAGCCGTCCCTGACCAAACGTGCAAGTGGGAATGACAGGGGTCTGCCATTATCCAAAACCGCTGCATCAGGGAAGATCATGCAAGAACTTGCCGGCAAGACAGCGTTCGTGACAGGCGGTGGCAGTGGTATCGGGTTCGCGCTCGGCCGCGCTTTTGCGCAAGCCGGTATGAAAGTGATGCTTGCTGATATCGAGGCCGACGTGTTGGCCTTCGCCGTCAAGAGCCTCGACAATTCTGGATTGGACGTACGCGGTGTTGTCTGTGACGTCGCCGACCCGGTCAGCGTCGAGCGCGCAGCTAGGGCATCGTACGAAGCTTTCGGAAATGTCCATGTGGTTTGCAACAATGCAGGTGTCGCCGCCAGCGGCGGTATTGACGACATCTCTCTCGACAATTGGCGGTGGGTGCTCGACGTCAACTTGATGGGGGTCCTTCACGGTATCCGCACCTTCCTTCCACATATCCGCGCCCACGGCGAAGGCGGCCACATCGTCAACACCGCGTCCATGGCCGGGATGAATAGCGGGCTCGGCTTCAGCCCATATGTGGCCAGCAAGTTCGCGGTGGTCGGGATGTCAGAGGGGTTGGCCGCGCAGCTTGGGCCGCTTGGCATCGGAGTAAGCGTACTCTGCCCGGGTTTTGTTCGCACCCGGATAGCGGAGAGCGGGCGCAATCGCCCGGAACGCTATGGAACGACGCAGACGCCGGATCCCGGAAGCCCGGCGGGCATGCTGCTCGCCCGGATTTCCGAATTCGTTCAGTCCGGGCTCGATCCGTCGGATGTCGCGGCGCGAGTTCTCGCAGCTATTCGTGACAACGAGCTCTATGTCTTCACGCATCCGCAGATGCGTGTCGAAGTGGAGGATCGGTTTGCGGCTATTCTGGCTGCCCTGGACAAGGCGGAAGCTGGCTAGGCCAAAATCAACCTATCCATGTGACTTATTGCGCTGTTCCTCCCCCAAAAACGACGCTAGATAGTTCCCGCCGGACATCGCCGATCGCGCGATTGCCGGGGCTGGTGGAGGAAAGTTTGCAGGTGAGCGCGGAAGAGCTGAAACGGCAGGCGGCGGGCCGCGCGCTTGAGTTCGTGCAGGATGGCATGAAGCTCGGCCTCGGCACCGGATCGACTGCGAAGCATTTTGTCGAGCTTTTGGGCGCGCGGGTTCGCGACGGGCTCCGCGTCGTCGGCGTGCCGACGTCGGAGGCGACCCGCACCGATGCGATACGCTGCGGGATTCCCTTGACCACGCTGGACGAAATCGACCGGCTCGACCTGACGGTCGATGGCGCCGACGAAATCGACCCCGCGCTCAACCTCATCAAGGGCGGCGGCGGCGCATTGCTGCGGGAAAAGATCGTTGCGGCAGCTTCCGACCGCATGATCGTCATCGCCGACAACTCCAAATGGGTCGAGATGCTCGGCCGTTTTCCGTTGCCCATCGAGGTGATTCCGTTCGGACTGGGCGCGACGCAGCGCGCGATCGGAAAGGCGTTTGCCGAAAGCGGCGTTTCCGGACGAATGGTGGTCCGAAAGGGCCAGGGCGGTCACGTTTTCGTCACCGATGGTGGTCACTGGATCGTCGAAGCCCATCTCGGACGCATCCCCGATCCGCCGAGGCTTGCGGAATCGTTGGCCTCCATACCGGGTGTCGTCGAGCACGGGCTGTTCATTGGCCTTGCCAGCATGGCGATGCTGGCGGGCGCTCAGGGAATTCGCGTTATCGAGCCGCGGTAGCGTCGCTAGTCGAGGAGAAATCGAAATGAAGAGCCTGTCGAAAATCTTGTCCGCCACCGGCCTTGTACTGGGTCTGGCGCTGGCCGCCGTTCCGGCCGGAGCGCAACAGCCGGCGCCGCAACAACCCGCGCCGCTCAAGCCGGCGTCCCCGGCGGCTATCGCGGCGGCGAAAGAGCTCCTGGCGTTGAAAGGCGTTAACGGGATTTACGCAGCCGCGGTCCCCAATCTCGTTCAGCGGGCCAAGGACCAGCTGCTGGCGAGCAATCTGAACTACCAGAAAGACCTGAACGAGGTCGCCGCCATCATCGCCCAGTCACTCGCGGGTCGCGAGAAGGAGATCGGCGAGCAAATGGCGAAGATTTACGCCAACGACTTTACCGAGCAGGAATTGAAGGATCTCGTCACGTTCTACAAGACGCCCCTTGGCCAGAAGCTGCTCGTGCAGGAGCCGAAATCGGTTCAGTCCAGCATGAACTATATGCAACAGTGGGCGCAGAGCTTCAGCGACACGGTGATGGGCGAATTTCGTTCGGAAATGAAAAAGCGTGGCAAGCCGATCTCGTGACCGGCGTTGACCGGAGCTGACATGGCCGGGTTCGACACCGATCTGTTTGTAATTGGAGGAGGGTCGGGCGGCGTTCGCGCAGCCCGGATCGCAGCCAGCCACGGTGCGCGGGTCATGATCGCCGAGGAGTACCGGATGGGCGGTACCTGCGTGATCCGCGGCTGCGTGCCAAAAAAGCTCCTGGTGTATGCGTCCCATATCCATCACGAGATCGAGGACGCGGCGGGCTTTGGCTGGACCATACCTCCCGCGAGCTTCGACTGGCCGACCTTGATCGCCAACAAGGACAGGGAGATCGCGCGGCTCGAGGCGGCCTATACGGCCAACGTGGAAAAGACCGGGGCTCGTATCGTCAAGACGCGCGCGGTGTTCGAGGATGCCCACACGCTTCGGCTCGGCACCGGCGAGACGGTGCGATCGAAATACGTGCTGATCGCCACCGGCGGCGCGCCGAACCACGGCAATGCGATCCCCGGCATCGAGCACGTGATTTCCTCCAACGAGGTATTTCACTTGAACGCGCTGCCGCGGCGGATCCTGATCCAGGGCGGCGGCTATATCGCGCTGGAATTCGCCTGCATCTTCGCCGGTTTCGGTTCCGACGTGACGCTGGTCTATCGCGGCGACAACGTGCTGCGCGGTTTCGACGAGGACGTCCGCACCCATGTGCGCAGCGAAATGGAAAAGGCGGGTATCACCATCCTGACCGGCTGCACCGTCAACAAGGTCGACAAACACGGCAAGGAATTCACCTCGCATCTGTCGAACGGCTCGAGCATTGCGTCCGACCAGGTGATGTTCGCGATCGGCCGGCATCCGAACGTTGCCAATCTCGGGCTTGAGAAGGCCGGCGTCGCCATCAACCCCGCCAACGGCGGGATCGCGGTCGACAGCTTCTCGAAGACATCGGTGCCGAATATCTATGCGATCGGCGACGTCACCCACCGCATCAACCTGACGCCGGTCGCGATCCGCGAGGGGCACGCGTTCGCGGATACGGTGTTCGGCAAGCGGCAGGTTCAGGTCGATCATGCCGACATTCCGACCGCGGTGTTTTGCCAGCCCGAGGTCGGCACGGTGGGCCTGACGGAAGCGCAGGCGAGGGCGCAATTCAGCCACGTCGATATCTACAAGGCCACCTTCAGGCCGATGAAGGCCACCTTGTCGGGCCGCGACACCAGAGTTTTGATGAAGCTGATCGTCGATGCCACGACCGATCGCGTCGTCGGCTGTCATATCGTCGGCGATGGAGCTGCCGAAATGGTGCAGGTGCTCGGCATCGCTATCAAGATGAAAGCGACCAAGGCCGATTTCGACGCGACGATGGCCCTGCATCCGACCGCGGCGGAGGAACTGGTGACGATGCGCACGCCGACCGCGCGGCATGTGAGGGAAGCGGCGGAATAGCCACCTGCGTCGTCCCACCGGGGCACGGTCGCTTCCCATGCTTTGGATGGCTGGCGGCGGCGGGTGCCGGTTACCTCGGCCGCAAGTGAAGCCGGATCAATTGGCGGGAAGCGGCGCACCCGCGGTGCGCACCAGCCTGTCCGCCTTTTGCAGGGCGGAGTGGCTCTGCGGTTGCTCTCTTGCAAGAAAGCTGACGGCCACAAAGAGCGCGCAGAACATCAACCCAACCAGCATGACCCTGCCGTGGGTGTCTTTGTCGGCGTTGTGGAATGACGAGGACATGCGACAGCCATAAGGCTTCAGCCTCGGGGCGCAACCTGAACAGGATTTTAACCTTGCTTATGAGGGTTACTCAGTGCGGCAATTTTAACTGAAATGAATCGATCATCCGTCCTGGCCGTTCGGTGTCCAGGCATCGGGCCGGGTGCTTTGCGCGGGCCCGCTGGCCTGACGCCGCCTTCCGCGCTTGATCACTCATCGGCCGCGTGCAAGTCGCGACGGAAGTTATACGCGCCGCTATTTCGGCTTCGGCGACGTGCCTCTATGCGGCGTGGCTGCCGGACTTCCGGTAGAATGCTAGACTGCTTCATCGACCCAAACGGCAAGCCAACCCGATAATTAGGTACGTAAGCGATGCGAAAGGCCGACAAACACGCTTTCAGCGTCATAGCGATCGTCGCTGCAATCCTGGTGACCACGGATGGCGCATGGGCGGAGGCGACCATCGATGCCGGCGCCAAGCCCTATTTTATCGCGGGAGGAGTAATAGCCACCATCTTCTTCATTTCGGTGGGCGCGATGCTGATCCGAAAGGGCAATCGCTACCTGCGCGTCGCCGCGGCCGCTGCGCAATGGCCCATCGTCACCGGCGAGGTGGTATCGAACGATGTCGTCAAGCGGATCGACAGAACGCAGGACGGTCCAAGCACGTATTTCGTTCCGCAAGTCCATTATGTCTACGATGCGGACGGCGTCAGCCGGGATGGAAGCGTCATCCGGGTGGGCATGGAAAACAGCGGCTATCCGAGCGAAGGGCAAGCTCGCGAATACCTCGCCAGGTATTCAGTCGGTTCAAAAGTACCGGTGCGGTACGATCCGCAGAATCCCGCAAACGCGGTACTTGAACCTGGTCAGGTCGGCGGTGGCCGCAATGTCCTTGCCGGTACCCTCCTGATGCTGGTCGGTATCGCGGGCGTAGCCTTTACGGTCTTTTCGATCGTCACGCCGAGCAACTAGAGCATGATCCCGAAAAGTGGGTACCGGTTTTCCCTCGCGACAAACGCGAAAGCGTTTGCGCGGAGATCATGCTCAAACAAAAAGATGGAGCGAGATGACGGTTCAACGAAAAGTCATCTCGCTCTAGAACCTGGCCCGGAAGTCGCCGGTTCATCGGGAATATCGCACCAAGCCCCTTGGCGGCGCAGCTCCCGGTGACGTTAGGGAACCCGTCCACGAAATTGGCGGCGGACCAAACGGCTACGGCGTGAACTTGTAGGACAGGCCGGCGCGGACGGCCTCGATGGTCTGGTGGCCGCCCCGCTCGGCGAATGACTGACTTGCGGGATCGGTCGATGTCTGGACTTCGGCACTTTCGACGGTGCCGAAATCGTAGTGCAGATATTCGAGGCGCGCGATCCAGTTCGAGTTGCGGATCATGGTTTCGACACCGACACCGGCCACCCAGCCGAAATGGTCGCGCGGCGTTTCGCTGACAACTGTATTGATATTCGCCTGACCGCCAGGAGTGACTTCGACAAGGGATCGGTTGGCGCGCTCCCATGCGAGGCCGCCGGTACCATAGAGCAGCCAGTCGCCTGCGGGCGTCCAGCCGAGGCGGCCGCGCGCGGTGCCGAGATATTTCACATTGTCCGACAGCGTACCGGTCGTGCCGCCGGAGGTTACCGGGAGGGAGGTGCCCTGGATGCCGGTGGCACTGCCGTCGATCTCGAGGCCCGCGACTACCTTGGCGTACTGCCAATTGTATCCGGCCTGGCCGCCGCCTAGCCAGCCCGCGGACTTGATGCCGCCAATGAACGCGTTGCTGAAGGCGTTGACCGAGAAATCGTTTTCCTTCCAGCCATAGCCGCCGTGGGCGCCGAGATAGAAGCCGGCCCAGGTCTGCAGCGGCGCCGGCACACGCGGCACCTTGGTGTAGATCGCAGGCTGAACCGCCGCGGCAAGCTCGGGGCCGAACTTGTAGGAAACGCCGGCGCGCACGACGTCGATGGTCTGACGCCCCGCCGTGATGGTCGCGTTGACGGATGGTGGGCCCGGGAAGTTGATGGTGCCGTCGGTGTTGATGCGGCCGAAATCGTAATGCAGATATTCCAGGCGCCCGATCCAGTTCGAACCGCCCAGCATCATTTCGCCGCCGACACCCGCGACCCAGCCAAAATGGTCGGACGGACTGGTGGATATGGAGCTCGTTGTCCCTCCCGTTGTCGTCGCGATTTGGGTGGCGGCGCGATCGAGGCGTTCCCAGGCAAGACCCGCCGTGCCGTAAAGCAGGAAATTATCCGTCGGCAGCCAGCCCAGGCGGCCGCGCATGGTGCCGAGATATTTCACTTTTTCGTCGAAGCTGACGGAGACTGCGATGCCTGGAGCTGTGGCGGTCGCGGTGTTCGAACTGCCATTGAGGTCGGCAGCACTAAGGTCGATTTCGAGACCGGTCACGAAACGATTATACTGCCAGTTGTAACCGAGCTGCCCGCCGCCGACCCAGCCTGTCGGCTTGACGCCGCCGACGGTCGCCGAGCTGAGCCCCGGGAACACCGCCGCCGGCTCCGAGCCGGGATCGTCGCCCCAGCCATACCCGGCATGGGCGCCGAGGTAGAAGCCGGCCCATGACGATGATAGCGCCGCAACCGGCGCCTTGGCATAGGGTACAGCAGCCATTCTTGCGGGCTCGCCGAACTTGTAGGAAATGCCGGCGCGAACGACGTCGATGGTCTGCGAACCCGCGGGGCTGGTGAAGGAGCCAAATCCAGGCGCTGTATTGGTGACGCTCCTCGCCGTCATGACCTGCCCGAAATCGTAGTGCAGATACTCGACGCGGCCGATCCAGTTCGGGCTGCCCAGCATCGCTTCCGCGCCTATGCCCGCGACCCAGCCGAATTTGTCGGTGGGATCCCGGAGGGAAATCGCGCCTGGATTGAGAAGTCCTCCGCCCGGCGTAACGGACTGCGATTGGGTTTCGGTCAGGTCGAGCCGTTCCCACGCCAGGCCCGCGGTCCCATAGAGCAGGACATTGTCCGTGGGCAGCCAGCCGAGTCGCGCGCGGCTGCTGCCGAGATATCTGACGTTTTCGCCCAGCACGTCGCTGGATGAAACTGATCCGACGCCGGGCACGGCCAGGGCTTCGCTGACGCCGTTGCTGCCCTTGATGTCCGTCGCGCTGAAGTCGATTTCCAGGCCGGTGACGACACGGCCGAACTGCCAGTTGTAACCGGCATGGGCGCCAAAAACCCCACCTTGCGATCGGACGTCGTTGATTGAGGGAGGTGGCGTCGTGAAGAAGAATTCAGCCTCGGATTGGGAAAAATCGTCCCGATTCCAGCCGTAGCCGCCATGAACGCCGAGATAGAAGCCGGCCCACGACGCGATCACGGGGGGCGGTGCTTTCACCACCGGAAGGTCGGCGGCCAGCGCCGAACCGGCCAGCACCATCAGCGACGCGCTTGCTAGAAACAGCCGGCGCAGCGTTGTCTCGCCAATTCCTGGTGCCATCTGTGGTGCCTCCCTGCCACCGCCATGAGAGCACGCCAGGAACCGATGTGCCATGTAAAGCGCTTCGATGAGCCATGGAATGGTCACGAATGCTTACAGATGTGTCGTAACTGCAACAATCCGAGCCGTTTTCGTTGCACCAATAGCCGGACTCGCGGTCTATCGCCGGAGGCAGTCAACCGCCATCGGCGCGGGCGTCGAATCGGGCCTGGCGTCGGATTCGGCGGTCGATGGCGTGGCCAGCAGATGCATCAGCGGATGATGGCGCGTTGATTTGTTTGCGCGGCGGCCTCGCTGGTCAATCTGTCAAGCAAATCTTCGCGGCGCGCTCGAATGTCACGATGCTGCGCGACATTCCTTTGTCCGCCCAATTCGGCATCACGCGCCACGGCGTCAACACCATCAGCCGCTCACCGTCCAGTTTGAATTCCCGGACCTGTTTGGTGCCCACCCACTCGGGATTCCATGCCACCTCGACATCGGTAGTCCACGTGTCCCCTTCAACCGTATAGGCACCGCAATAGGCGACGAGGGTGTTCAACAGCTCGGCGCGCTCCTGGTCGGTTTTCGCCGGCTTCCGCGCCTCGCCGGTCAACACGAAAAATACGCGCCCCTCCGGAGTGAACGTTACGTAGCCGGTTGGCTTTTCTCCCATCAGCGGACGTCTCTGGCCGGTCGCCTGAAACTCAACCTGATAGGAAACCAGCTTCCAGGTGCCGACAACCTTGTCACGCTCGCCAGCGAAACTCGCCTGCGCGATGACGCAGGCCAGCAACGCGAACCCGATAATTCTCAACATTGGCACTGCACCTCATCAGGACGACCGATGCAGCCGAGCACAACCGGCAACCGGCCGGCTTGACGCACGTCAAGACCCGCCGCGTCGTTAGACCGGACGTTCGGGCGACAGTGTGTCGGAGTTGGAGCGCCGGTCCCGTTGGGTTAGCCCGCCCGACGTCCCAACCCGCGCCCCGTCACGAGGCTGTGTGCCAAACCTTCGTTTACTCCGCCGCGGGAACCAATCCGGCCGTCGCGGCTTATCGCAGATGTCTCGAAAACCGGGAGACGGGCCATGAAAATTGCCAGGATCATGTTGGCCGCGACTGCGACCATTGCCGTCATCGGCTCGGCGGCCTTGGCCCAGCAGGCGCGTACGGGAACGGTTACCAAGATTGACCGGATCCATGGCACCGTCGCGATTCAACAGACGCAAGACGGTACCGTCGGAGCGAACGCCGGCGGCGCCACCGAAGAGTTCAAAATACAAAACGGCCTGTCGCTGGACGAGTTGCATGCTGGCGACAAGGTCACCTTTTCCGCGACGGAAACGGGCGGGAGCAAGACGATCACCAAACTTCAGAAACAGTGATCGTTCAGCGGCCGCACGCTGAGAGTGCGATGGGAACAATCGATGGCCGGCATCGGCGGATCGACCGATCGACGCGCGTGGAGCCTGGGCGCTGCGCGCAGCGAACCGGAGCACGAGACCGGTCCTTTTCGAAGTCACAAGTAGTGCTACATGATGATCCGGCGGCCTGCCCGTCGGGCAAATCAGCGGGGCGGGCGGCTTGGCTGTCCAGCCCCGTATGCAAAAATATTTCCTTTTGCGCTTGACCCAAATCACCACCATCATTCGCCCCGTCCCGCCTCACATGAGGGGCGTATCGCGATCGTCACGGTTCGTTGGGTGCGGGATGCGGTGGACGCAAGTGGCGCGGCTGACGAGCGCGTTGTCTTGCGGACGGCGAAGTCGTGTGGTCCTGACGCCCCGACGCTGGCGTCAAGTTTGTGGAAGCAATTCCGCAAGCGACGGTGGCAAGAAAGCCCGGTCACCGGGGAGAGCGCGGAGGAAACCGTTAAAACCATCCGCGTGCGGGAATGCCGGGTGATCCCGGTGCGACCGTGGTGACTAACGCGCGTGCTTTCTACCCACCACGCGCGGCTGCGGGTGCAACGGGCACCCGGCATTCCCCACGCCCTCAGGGGCGGAAGGATTCTTGCATCAACTCGGGCGCGATGTGCGGCGAGGGTGAGAAGGCGCGTCCCGGATGGGCCATCATGATTTTGCGTCGTCGCGGCGTTCGCAGGGACGAAGGAAAGCAATCGCCGCCGGACTACTCCGCGGCCTCCATCCATTCGGCCGCGCCGCGCCAGAGCGTGTCGCGATGCTCCGGACGAAAGAAGCCGAGATGGCCGATGGCGGTCGCGCTGGCGTCCGCTGGGGTGACGGTCAGAATTTCCGGCCTGGCCGAGCTAAATCCCGAGCAAAGAAGTTCGACCGCCGGCCGCGTCGCCCAGGGATCGTCGGAAAGGCACAGCGCGCGCAGCGCGCCCTTGTATTTGGTGAAGTTGGAGAGCGTCCTCAGATCAGGATCGTCGAACAGATAGCGTTCGTGCATGACCCATTTGACCCACTGCTGAAAGACGCCCTTCGGCAGGTCCTCGCCGAGTCCGCTCCAGGCGGGCGCATAGCCCAGGACCCGGGTGAGGGGGCTGCCGACAAAATTCAGCAGGGCAAAGACGCGATATCGTTCGGGCGATGCCATCAGCTTCCAGTATCCGGCTTGCGCGGCGATCAACAGCGCGCGGGAAACCTCGCTATTGTTGGCGAGCAGTCCGAGCGCCTGGCCGCCGAAGGAATGGCCGACATAGCTCAGCGGCAGGTCGCGATAGCGTTCGCGCATCCATGCCACCGCGGCGGTAACATCGAGCGCGGCCCAGTCCGACATCGAGGCCTTGAAGCCGACCAGAGATTTGGGCTGATTATAGCCGGTCAGCGCCTTCATCCTGCTGTCGCCGATGCCGCGGTAATCGTAGGTCAGGACCGCGCAGCCGCGCCGTGCGAGATAACCGGCGAAACCCTTGTAGATCTTGCGCGGCACGGCGGTGGCCGAATTGACCAGGACGGCATGGCGCTTCGCCCCGCGGGGCAGGAACAGCGTCGCTCCCAGCCCATATCCGTCCACGGCGGGCAGGGTGATGTCGTCGATGAAAACGTCGTCCAGCGCAGCCTCGGTCACCGCGATTTCCCCCGTGCGGCCGCGATTTCCCAGCAAATCGCGAATTCAGCTTTTGCCGCAAGGGGTTGTCTTCAAGACCGTGTCCCGTTTCCGAACTTCGTGAGCCATTGCGGCGGCCGGGCACGAATTTCGGAAACAAAGGAGCGCCAGTAAACCTTTATTTTCCGATGGCGCTTATCGCCGTGTGGCAGGGCTTTAGGGCGCGCGGCAAGTCGGCGGCACTGGCGGTCCGCCAGCAGCCTGTGTATAACCCGGCCCTTCGAGACCGCCCGATAAGTAGCGGTTTTTGCTCAGGAGTTGACGTCATGTCCGAGCGGTGGACACCCGACAGTTGGCGCGCCAAGCCGGTTCTGCAGATCCCCGAATATCCCGATGCGAAGGCATTGGCGGATGTCGAGGCGCAGCTTGCGACGTTTCCGCCGCTGGTTTTTGCAGGTGAGGCCCGCAACCTGAAAAAGGCGCTTGCGCGTGTAGCCGCAGGCGAGGCCTTCCTCCTTCAGGGCGGCGATTGCGCCGAGAGTTTCGCCGAACATGGCGCCAACAATATCCGCGATTTCTTCCGCGTGCTGTTGCAGATGGCGGTGGTGCTGACCTATGCCGGCGCGGTGCCGGTGGTGAAGGTCGGCCGCATCGCCGGGCAGTTCGCCAAGCCGCGCTCCTCGCCGACCGAGAAAATCAACGGCGTCGAATTGCCGAGCTATCGTGGCGACATCGTCAACGACATCGCCTTCACGGCGCAGGCGCGCACCCCCGATCCGCAGCGCCAGCTGATGGCGTATCGCCAGTCGGCCGCGACGCTCAATCTGTTGCGCGCCTTTGCCACCGGCGGCTTCGCCAATCTCGGCAGCGTGCACCAGTGGATGCTCGGTTTCCTGAAGGATTCCCCGCAGTCGCGGCGCTACAAGGAACTGGCCGACCGTATTTCGGATGCGCTCAACTTCATGCGCGCCTGCGGGCTCGATCTCGAGAGCCATCCCGAGTTGCGCGCCACCGATTTCTACACCAGCCACGAGGCGCTGCTGCTCGGCTACGAGCAGGCCTTCACGCGCGTCGATTCCACGACCGGCGACTGGTACGCGACTTCAGGTCACATGATCTGGATCGGTGACCGCACGCGCCAGCTCGATCACGGCCATGTGGAATATTTCCGCGGAATCAAAAATCCGATCGGATTGAAGTGCGGCCCCTCGTTGAAGCCGGACGAGTTGCTGAAGCTGATCGACGTGCTCAATCCGGACAATGAACCCGGACGCCTCACGCTGATCAACCGCTTCGGTGCGGACAAGATCGCCGATCATCTGCCGCAGCTGATCCGGGCCGTGCAGCGCGAAGGCCGCGTGGTCGTCTGGTCCTGCGATCCGATGCACGGCAATACCATCACCTCGACCTCGGGCTACAAGACCCGGCCGTTCGACCGCATCCTGTCGGAGGTCAAGTCGTTCTTCACGGTTCACGCCGCGGAAGGCACCCATGCCGGCGGCGTTCATCTGGAAATGACCGGCCAGGACGTTACCGAGTGCATCGGCGGCGCGCGCGCCATCACGGATGAGGATCTCAACGACCGCTATCACACGGTCTGCGATCCCCGGCTCAATGCCGAGCAGTCGATCGACATGGCTTTCCTGATCGCCGAATTGCTCAAGCAGGAACGCGCCGGCAAGGTCAAGCCGATGCCGGCCGCGGCGGGGCTTTAAGCGTTGCTGCGGCTCTGGCGGGCCACGATCAATACGCGCAACGGGCTTGCCTTTGCGATTCGCTCCGAGCAGGCCGTTCGCGAAGAGCTCTTCGTGCTGGCGCTGTCCTTGCCGATGGCGTGGCTGGTCGGTGTGACCGCGATGCGTCGCATCGAACTGATCTCCGCCGTCGTTCTGGTGCTCGTCGTGGAATTGCTCAACACCGCGATCGAGAAGCTGGCCGACCGGCTGACCACCGACCATGATCCGCAGATCGGACGGGTCAAGGACATGGGATCGGCGGCCGTGGGCGTCGCATCGGTCACGGCAGGCATGTTCTGGTTGTTTTCGATCGCCGAACGCATGGGCGCGATCTAAAGCATGCAATTGCAGTTTGCCCGCGCGCAAGGCACCATCGTTCCATGACCGAACGTGCCCTTCAGTTTGCGATCACGCTGGCCCAGTTGAACCCGACGGTGGGCGATGTCGCGGGCAATGCCGCCAAGGCGCGCGCCGCGCGCGCGCAGGGACGCGCCGATGGCGCCGATGTGGTCGTCTTGCCGGAATTGTTCATTGCCGGCTATCCGCCGGAAGACCTGGTGCTGAAGCCGGCATTTCAATCGGCCTGCCGCGCCGCGATCGAGGAACTCGCGCGGGAGACCGCCGACGGCGGGCCGGCGGTTCTGATCGGCACGCCCTGGGTCGAGGACGGCAAGCTCTACAACGCCTGTGCTCTGCTCGACGAGGGCCGCATCGCCGCCATCCGATTCAAGGCCAACCTGCCGAATTACGGCGTATTCGACGAAAAGCGCGTATTCGCGCGGGGGCCGGCTGCGGGCCCTGTGCCCATTCGCGGCGTGCGGGTCGGCGTGCCGATCTGCGAGGATACCTGGCTCGAGGAGTCGGAAGACTACGAGAATGTCGTCGAATGCCTCGCCGAGACCGGCGCGGAAATTCTGGTCGTGCCGAACGGTTCGCCCTACGCCCGCGACAAGAACGACATTCGCCTGTCGATTTCGGTGGCGCGGGTCACCGAGAGCGGGCTTCCGCTCATCTATCTCAACCAGGTCGGCGGGCAGGACGAATTGGTGTTCGACGGTGCCTCGTTTGCGCTCAATGCCGATCTCTCGGTCGCTGCGCAATTGCCGGCGTTTGAGGAAAACATCACCACGCTGCGCTGGACCAAAGGCGAGGGCGGATGGCGCTGCGCCGGGCCGGTCACCACCCTCGTCGAAGGCGACAAGGCGGACTATGCCGCCTGCGTGCTGGGTTTGCGCGACTATGTCGGCAAGAACGGATTTCCCGGCGTCCTGCTCGGCATATCCGGCGGCATCAACTCCGCGTTATGCGCGGCGATCGCGGTCGATGCGCTCGGTGCCGAGCGCGTCCGCGGCGTCATGCTGCCGTTTCGTTTTACCGCGCAGGTGTCGCTCGATGACGCGGCAAAACTCGTCGGCAATCTCGGCATCCGCTACGAGGTGCTGCCGATCGCCAGGGCGGTCAACGGCTTCGAGGATATATTGTCCGGTACCTTCGCAGGCCTGCCGCGCGATATCACCGAAGAGAATCTGCAGGCGCGCACGCGCGGCACGCTGTTGATGGCGATCTCCAACAAGACCGGCGCGATGGTGGTCACCACCGGCAACAAGTCGGAAATGTCGGTCGGTTATGCCACGCTCTATGGCGACATGAACGGCGGCTTCAACCCGATCAAGGATATCTACAAGACCGAGGTGTTTCGACTGTCGACCTTGCGCAACGCGTGGAAGCCGGAAGGCGCGCTCGGGCCTTCCGGAGAAGTCATTCCGCCCGAAATCATCACGCGGCCGCCGACGGCCGAGTTGCGCGAAAACCAGACCGATCAGGACTCGTTGCCGCCTTACGACATGCTGGATGCCGTCCTGGAACGGCTGGTCGAGCGTGAGGAACCGCTGGCGACGATCATCGCGGCGGGTTTCGATCGCGAGGTGGTGGTACGGGTCGATCGCCTGCTCAACATTGCCGAATACAAGCGGCGGCAGGCGGCCCCCGGCGTCAAGGTGACACGCCGGAATTTCGGGCGCGATCGCCGCTATCCCATCACCAACAGGTTTCGCGATACCGGCAGGCCGCTGCCGATGGCCGACGACTCCCTGGTGCCGCGCTCGGGCCGCGGGTCGGACGAGGCGTTTGAGGGATAGACCGGCGTGAACCCTAGCGGGCCGGGATGAAGGTCGGGCCGACCGAACGGATCGGTTTGTTATCCGGCGTGGTGCCGGTGGACACCGCCGTGGTATTTGCCGCGGCCGGCGCAGGCGCTGGCGTTGCGTCGGGCGCGGTGGTTGCCGAAGTCGTCCCTTTCTTGGCGGGCGCGGGAGGCTGCTTGGCCGGTGCCCGCGACATCTTCTTTGCGCTCTCCTCGGTGACGATGATGTCGCCCTGTTGCTCGGCGGCGGCTTTGTCGTCGATGGTTTTCAGCGCATCGGACCAGGTCTGTCCGGCAGCCTTGCACGAACAGGACGGATTGAACTCCTGACGGAAACGGAACGCATTGGGGGACGAAGAATAGGGTTGGCCGCTGATCGACACCGCCTGGTTTATGTCTTCGCCGGGGTTGCGGTAGGCATAGAGGCTGGCCTCCGCCGCCGGGCAAAGCGCCTTGCAGGTCTTTTCGTCATCGGGGAAACGGCCGGGCACGGTGGCGAACGAGATCGGAAAATATGCGCCGTCGCAGCTGCGGACGCAGACGGTGCGATAGGTTCCGGATTGAGGGCCCACGTCCGCGGGCGGCGCACCCGGAGTGTTGTTGCCGAACAGATTGTTCAGGAAATTGCCGGGCTCGCCCTGCTGCTGCACGGCATTGGCATATTGCGGCCCGCAATTATTCTGCGCCAGCGCCAAAAGTACCGAGCGGCGCTGATTTTCGCGATCGCTGCCGCCAAATCCGCCGCCACGCAGCCGCTCGAGGCTGGTCGTGATCTGATCCAGGTTGGCGCGCATCTGTTGAATCTGGTTGTTCACCGGGCCGCATTGCGCCGATGGCCCGTTGAACAGCGAGAAAAAGCCGGAACTGTCGCAGCCCATCCGCTTGGCCTGCGAGGTGACGCGATCAAGCTCGGCCTGCTGCTTGGAGGCGGCATCCTGGTAGCGTCGGATCTGCTCTTCCTTGGCCGGGTCGCCGCCGCCGCGGTCGACATTCGCCAATTGGGCCTCGAGCCGCACGCACATCGGATTGGCCGCAGCCCCCTGCGACGGCGGCGGTGGATTGACCTGCGCGCGCGCGTCAAGGCCGAGCACGGCCAAGCAGAACAGCGCAGCGCAAGCCAGGATCGATCTGGAACAGGAGACGGTCAACGATTGAGGCATCACGTGGCTTCCCTTACCCGCTTCTCGGGGCAGCGTCACGTCGTTTCCGGGGCACCGGTGTGGCGGGGCAGGCCTCGGCCGGGATTGACAGCCTAACGCTGGCAAGTAATGGCGACGTATTCATTGCAACCGGCGTGACTGCAGTTTTCGCCGGCCTTGGGAACCGATCCGGTTACTTCGTCGGGGTCAACGCGCCGGTAGGCGGAAGCCTGGGCGAAGTTCCGCGACTGGCAATAGGATTGGGCGGCGTGGGCGCCGCATTTCTCGCCCCTGGCGAGGCACTGGTCGACGCCGTAGCTGTCCGCCTGGTTGGAAATGATGAAAACCCGACTATCGGCCCATGCCGCTGACCCGGCGAAAAGGGACATACAGGCCAAAAGCGCCGAAATGGATCGCATGCTGCACCGATGGATGAGGGGGTCGCCCTCGGACGATAGGCTCGAAGGTGTAAATAATGATTAACCTTGGCGGGCCGGGCCGTTTGGTGCCCCAAACAGGCTTTTCTGAGGCACTTGACGCAATCCCCTCCGCTGGCCCATGGTAATTTTCATGAACGGTTTCCTCGCCATTTGCGGCATTTGCCGCGAGATTATGAGCTAGCGATTCGCTGGCTGAGGCCGTCTTTTCTCACATGAGATCACTGGACGCCCGGCCGCAAGGGACGGGTCTATGGAACTACGCCTCTACGATACCTTGACCAGGGAGAAGCGCGCTTTCACGCCGCTCAATTCCGGCAACGTGCGCATGTATGTCTGCGGGCCGACGGTCTACGACTTCGCCCATATCGGCAATGCGCGTCCGGTCATCGTGTTCGACGTGCTGTTCCGGCTGCTGCGGCATCTCTACGGCGCTGACCACGTCACCTATGTCCGTAACATTACGGATGTCGATGACAAGATCAACGAGCGCGCGGCGCGGGATTTCCCCACGCTCCCGCTGAACGAGGCGATCCGCAAGGTCACCGAGCAGACCGAAAAGCAGTTCCACGACGATGTCGACGCGCTCGGCTGCCTGCGCCCGACGGTGGAGCCGCGCGCCACCGAGCATATCGCGGAAATGCGCGCCATCATCGAGAAATTGGTGCAGGGCGGTTTTGCCTATGTCGCCGAAGACCACGTGCTGTTCTCGCCGCAGGCGATGAACGCGGCGAATTCGGTTTTGCCACGCTATGGCGCGCTCGCCAACCGCTCGCTGGACGAGATGATCGCGGGCGCGCGCGTCGATGTTGCGCCCTACAAGCGCGACGCCACCGACTTCGTGCTGTGGAAGCCGTCGAAGCCGGGCGAGCCGTCATGGCCGTCGCCGTCGGGCATCAAGGTGGCGGGCCGGCCGGGCTGGCACATCGAGTGCTCGGCGATGGCGTGGAAGCATCTCGGCGAGCAGTTCGACATTCACGGCGGCGGCATCGATCTGGTGTTTCCGCATCACGAGAACGAACTCGCGCAGTCGTGCTGCGCCTTTCATGAAAATCGCATGGCGCATGTCTGGATGCACAACGGCTTCCTGCAGGTCGAAGGCGAGAAGATGTCGAAGAGCCTCGGCAATTTCGTCACCATCAGGGAATTGCTTGCCGGATTGGCCGGGTGAAGTGCTGCGCCTCAATATGTTGAAGACGCACTACCGCTCGCCGATCGATTGGACGTTGAAGGGATTAGAAGAAAGCGCCAGGACCCTCGACGACTGGTACTGGGTCGCTGCGGACATCAAGAGCGAGCAACCTTCTGATGCCGTTGTCGAGACGCTGTTGGACGACCTGAACACGCCGCAGATGATCGCCGCATTGCACGGATTGCGGAACAAAGCGGCTTCCGGAGGTGAACGTGATCGCGTCCAGTTTGCCGCTTCGTTGCACCTTCTCGGCTTCCTGTCCGAGAGTGCGGCGGAATGGAAGGGCCGAAAACCAGGCAAGCGGGATCGACGCGAAACAGATCGATGATCTGATTGCAGATCGTACCGCCGCCCGCGCACGAAAAGACTTCAAGGAATCCGATCGCATCCGTGACGAACTTGCTGCGATGGGCGTTGTCATCAAGGATTCCAAGGAAGGCACCACCTGGGAGATCGCGCGATGAGCCGTCCCGACACGCCGTTTCCACGACATTGGCTCTATTATATCGTGTTGAAAATCCTGCTCATTGCCGGCGCCGTCGCGCTGGTGCTGAAACTGTACGGCTTCTGGTGAAGACGATGGGACAGGCGTTGCCAAAACCCGCGCTGCGGCCGTTTCTCGGCGAAGACGCGCCCGTGCTGGCCGCGATCTTCGCTGCCAGCATCGAGGGGCTGACCGGCGATGATTACGGCGAGGCGCAGCAGCAAGCCTGGGCCAGCGCTGCCGACGACGAAGAAGGATTTGGCAAGCGGCTCGCCTCCGGGCTCACGCTCGTTGCCACGCTTGAAAGTTCGCCAGTGGGCTTCGCCTCGCTGAAGGGCACCGGTCACATCGACATGCTCTACGTACATCCCGGTGCGGTCGGGCAGGGGGTGGCGTCGGCGCTGTGCAATGCCCTTGAAAAACTCGCGGGCGCGCGCGGCGCCAAGAGCCTCACCGTCGATGCCAGCGACAACGCCGCGGAATTTTTTGCCAAGCGCGGCTACGTTGCCATGCGACGCAATACCGTCTCCGTCGGTGGTGAATGGCTTGCCAATACCACGATGCAGAAGACGCTGGGCGATGGTGCCAAGCCAGAGGTCCAAACATGACCCGTTCCGACATGACTCGCGAGCGCCTCTATCTGTTCGACACCACGCTGCGCGACGGTGCGCAGACCAATGGCGTTGATTTCACGCTGCACGACAAGCAGCTGATCACCAAGATGCTGGACGAACTCGGCATCGACTATGTCGAGGGCGGCTATCCCGGCGCCAATCCCACCGATACGGAATTTTTTGCCGCGAAGCCGAAACTGGCTCACGCCCGTTTTACCGCGTTCGGCATGACCCGCAGGCCCGGCCGCTCCGCCTCAAACGATCCGGGGCTGGCGGCGCTGCTGGAAGCCAAGGCGGACGCGATCTGCTTTGTCGCGAAATCGTCGGCCTATCAGGTCCGGGTCGCGCTCGAGACAACCAACGAGGAAAATCTCGCCTCGATCCGCGACAGCGTGAAGGCGGCGAAGGGCGCCGGCCGCGAGGTGATGCTCGACTGCGAGCATTTCTTCGATGGCTACAAGGAAAATCCGGAATTCGCGCTGGCTTGCGCCAAAGCGGCCTACGATTCCGGCGCGCGCTGGGTGGTGCTGTGCGACACCAATGGCGGCACCATGCCGCACGAGATCGAGACCATCGTCGGCGAGGTGACAAAACATATTCCCGGCGATCACGTCGGAATTCATGCCCACAACGACACCGACCAGGCGGTGGCCAATTCGCTGGCCGCGGTACGCGCCGGCGCGCGCCAGATCCAGGGCACGCTGAACGGGCTTGGCGAGCGCTGCGGCAACGCCAATCTGTGTTCGCTGATCCCCACCTTGCGGCTCAAGGATGAGTTTTCCGATCGCTTCGAGATCGGCGTCTCGGGCGACAGGATGGCGACCTTGATGAAGGTGTCGCGTACGCTCGACGACATGCTCAATCGCGCGCCGAACCGCCACGCGCCCTATGTCGGCGAAAGCGCGTTCGTGACCAAGACCGGCATTCATGCCTCCGCCGTGCTCAAGGATCCGCAAACCTACGAGCATGTTCCGCCCGAGGCGGTCGGCAATCACCGCAAGGTGCTGGTGTCCGATCAGGCCGGCCGCTCGAACGTGATGGCCGAACTCGATCGCGCCGGCATTGCCTATGACAGGAACGATCCGAAACTGGCTCGACTGGTCGAGGAGCTGAAGGACCGCGAGGCCGGAGGCTATGCCTACGAGTCCGCCAATGCGTCGTTCGATCTTCTGGCACGGCGCACGCTCGGCCGGGTGGCTGAATATTTCCGGGTCGAACAGTTCGACGTCAATGTCGAGCAGCGCTACAACGCCAACGGCCAGCGCGTCACGGTGGCCATGGCCGTGGTAAAGGTCGATGTCGACGGCGAAAAACTTATTTCGGCGGCGGAGGGCAATGGCCCCGTCAACGCGCTCGACGTTGCGCTGCGCAAGGACCTCGGCAAGTACCAGAAGTACATCGAGGGCCTGAAGCTGATCGACTATCGCGTGCGTATCCTCAATGGCGGCACCGAGGCGGTGACGCGGGTGCTGATCGAAAGCGCGGACGAGCAGGGCGAACGCTGGACCACGATCGGGGTATCGCCCAATATCATCGATGCCTCGTTCCAGGCGCTGATGGACTCGATCATCTACAAGCTGGTGAAGTCCGGAGCGCCGGTGTGAGGCTTGCAACGAAAGAGGTTCAACACAGACCGTCATTGCGAGCGGAGCGAAGCAATCCAGATATGTGACCGCGGTCATATATCTGGATTGCTTCCTCGCTTTGCTCCTCGCAATGACGGAAACTTCAAGAGTACCATAGATGATTGATCATATCTCCGTGGGCGTCAGTGACCTCGATCGGTCCGCACGCTTTTACGAATTGACGCTGGCGCCGCTCGGGCTTTCGCGGCTGGTGACGCGGCCCGGGACGGTTGGTTTCGGCAAGAGCTATCCCGAGTTCTGGATCAACCTGCGCGCCGGTATGTCGCAGGTAGCGCCGGAGAGCGGCTGTCATGTCTGCCTTCGGGCGAAATCGGCGGGCGAGGTCGACGCGTTTCATGCCTCGGCGCTGAGCGCCGGAGGCAGCGACGATGGCGCGCCGGGCCTGCGGCCGCATGATCGCGTGCGCTATTATGCGGCGTTCGTCAGGGATCCCGACGGCAATCGCATCGAGGCCGTGACGTTTCCCCAGGGATGACGCGCGTTCGCCGCGGCCTGCTACAGGCGGCGGGCGATTTCGGGCTCCATTTCGGCGGTGCCTTCCTTTGCGCGGGCGGCGGCGGCCTGCAGCCGCGGCAGGATATCCTCGACCCGTTCGGCCTTCAGAATATCGACCGCAAGACTTTGCCGAATGAACTGCGTCTCGCGCATATGCGCGAGCAGCGCGAGGAGCGGTTCCCAGAAGCCCTCGATGTTCGCGAGCAATACCGGCTTGGAGTGGCGGCCGAGCTGCTGCCAGGTCAGCTGCTCCACCAGTTCCTCCAGCGTGCCGATACCGCCGGGCAGCGCCACGAACGCGTCGGAATGTTCGAACATCAGCCGCTTGCGTTCGTGCATGTCGGGCGTGACGATGAGCTCCTGAACGCGCTTGAGGGCGTTCTCCCGGGCGGTCAGAAAGCCGGGTATGATGCCTGTCACCGTGCCGCCGTGATCGAGCACGGAGGTGGCTACCGCACCCATCAGGCCGATCGAGCCGCCGCCATAGACGAGGCGGATACCGCTTTCGGCCAGGGCCTTGCCCAATGCGACGGCGGATTCGACGAAGCGGGGGTCTGTGCCGGGACCGGAGCCGCAATAGACGCAGACTGTCTTGATCTTGTTCATATCCCTCATGTGGCACTGCAGCGTAAAATCCGTCAAGCCTTAATGGATTGGCCTGGCGAACGAAATCTAGCCGCGGATTCCCGCAAACCGCGAAAGAATTTGGTTCCCGCGAGGGTGTACGCGGCGGCTAAACGCTCTATATGACTGCGGAATGCGGAAAAACGTAAAAAAGCGCGCGCCGGATCGGTGCGCCGTGTTGCGCCGGGCTCAGCTCGATGGCTCACACTGATTCGGCCCGGGGCGCTGGCGAAGCGCCTGCTCCCGACAAATCCTTCGGACAGGCGACCCTGACCGGGACGCTGGCCCATCTGTGGCCCTATATCTGGCCGGGCGACCGCGTCGATCTGAAGATGCGGGTGGTCTGGTCGGTGGTTCTGCTGCTGGTCGCGAAATTCGCGACCCTGTCGGTGCCGTTCACCTTCAAATGGGCGATCGACGCCCTGACCGGCGCCGATACCGCGCCGGTCCAGCCCTCAAACTGGACGCTGTGGCTGATCGCCTCGCCCCTGATCATGACCCTGAGCTACGGCGCCTTGCGCGTGCTGATGGCGGTGCTGACCCAGTGGCGTGACGGAATTTTCGCGCGCGTGGCGATGCACGCGGTGCGCAAACTCGCCTATCGCACCTTCGTCCACATGCACGAGCTGTCGCTGCGCTTCCATCTCGAGCGCAAGACCGGCGGGCTGACGCGCGTGCTGGAGCGCGGCCGCTCCGGCATCGAAGTCATCGTGCGGATGGTGATCTTGCAACTCGTGCCGACCATCGTCGAGGTTTCGCTGCTGATGGCGGTGCTGCTGTGGAAGTTCGACTGGCGTTACGTCCTCGCCACCATGATCACGGTCGTGATCTACATGTACTATACCTACATCGCGACCGAGTGGCGGATCGAGATCCGGCGCAAGATGAACGATTCCGACACCGAGGCGAACACCAAGGCGATCGACTCGCTTCTGAACTACGAGACGGTCAAATATTTCAGTGCCGAAGAACGCGAAGCCGCGCGCTATGACCGCTCGATGGAGCGTTACGAGCAGGCCAGCGTCAAGACCTATACTTCGCTCGCCGTCCTCAACACCGGTCAGGCGATCATCTTCACCGCCGGTCTCACCGCGACCATGGTGATGTGCGCGATCGGGGTCCGCAGCGGGCAAAACACCGTCGGCGACTTCGTCATGGTCAACGCCATGATGATCCAGCTCTACCAGCCGCTGAATTTCATGGGCATGGTCTACCGCGAAATCAAGCAGGCCATCATCGACATCGAGAAGATGTTCAATGTGTTGTCGCGCAATCCGGAGATCAAGGATATTCCGGGCGCGAGGCCTCTGACCGTGTCGTCGGGCAATGTGCGCTTCGACAATGTGCAATTCGCCTACGATTCCGATCGTCCGATCCTCAAGGGTCTCAGTTTCGAGGTGCCGGCCGGCAAGACGGTCGCGATTGTCGGGCCGTCCGGCGCCGGCAAGTCGACGATTTCGCGCCTGCTGTTTCGTCTCTATGACGTTTCCAGCGGCAGGATCCTGATCGATGGCCAGGATATCCGCAACGTCACGCAGATCTCGCTGCGGGCCTCGATCGGCATGGTGCCGCAGGACACGGTGCTGTTCAACGACACCATCCGTTACAACATCCGCTATGGCCGTTGGGACGCCACCGATGCCGAGGTGGAAGAAGCCGCGCAGCTCGCGCAAATCGACGGCTTCATCCGGATGTCGCCGAAGGGTTATGAGACGCAGGTGGGCGAACGGGGCCTGAAACTGTCAGGGGGCGAGAAGCAGCGCGTCGCGATCGCGCGCACCGTTCTCAAGGCGCCGCCGATCCTCGTGCTTGACGAGGCGACGTCGGCGCTCGACAGCCATACCGAGCAGGAGATTCAGGATGCGCTCGAGCGGGTGTCGCGCAACCGCACTTCGCTCGTGATTGCACACCGGCTCTCCACGATCGTGGGCGCGGATGAAATCATCGTGCTCGATCAGGGCCGCATCGCCGAGCGCGGAACCCACGGCCAGCTTTTGGCAACCGGCGGACTTTATGCCAGTATGTGGAACCGGCAGCGCGAGGCTCAGGAGGCACGCGAGAAGCTCGCGCGGATCGCCGACGAGAACGAAGCGCCGAACCGCGCGCCGCCGCCGGTTGACGATACGCTGGTCACGCCAGCCGCGGCGGAATGACCTGAATGCAAGTCCCTCCCACAAGGTGGAGGGAAAGATGACAGTGAGACTTGATGTCGATCGCCAACTCCATACGCGCGCAGATCCCGCCCATTCATCCGGAAGGCTATCCGTTTATCGGCGGCTTTGCGCTCGTCAGTCTGATCCTGTTCTGGATCTGGACCCCGCTTGGCTGGATCGGCACCGTGCTGACGATCTGGTGCGCGTTGTTCTTCCGCGATCCGGTACGGGTGACCCCGGTGCGGGACGGTCTCGTGGTGGCGCCGGCCGACGGGCGCATCTCGATGGTAAGCGAGGTATTGCCGCCGGCCGAACTTGGTCTCGGCGACAGGCCGCTGCCGCGCATCTCGATCTTCATGAGCGTGTTCAATTGCCACGTGAACCGCAGTCCGGTCGCAGGACGGATTGATCGCATCGCGTATCGGCCGGGCACGTTCATCAACGCCGAACTCGACAAGGCGAGCGAGGACAATGAGCGCAATTCGCTGGTCATCTCGACGCCCAACGGGCGCATCGGCGTTATCCAGATCGCGGGCCTGGTGGCGCGGCGCATCGTATCGTTTGTCCGGGAAGGACAGACGATCGGGGCGGGGGAACGGTTCGGATTGATCCGTTTCGGGTCGCGTCTCGACGTTTACCTGCCGGAAGGTACCAAATCGCTGGTTTCCGAGGGGCAAACCGCGGTGGCGGGCGAGACCGTCCTGGCCGATTTCAGGCTGAGCGATCAGGGGCGAACTTTCCGCGCCGATTAACCATCGAGGCCGTCGAACTCACGGTCTGACCAATGGCGGAATGAGCCGGCACTTGCTATATATGCTCGGCCATGCCGATCGATCCGCAATATCCCGAAATGCGCCGCCGCCGGTTCCGTCCGATCCCGGTGCGGATGCTGGTGCCCAATTTCATCACCTTGCTCGCGATCTGCGCCGGGCTGACCGCGATCCGCCTGTCCACCGAGGGGCGGATGGAGTTGGCGGTGGCGGCGATCGTGTTCGCTGCCGTTCTGGATGGCATCGACGGCCGTGTTGCCCGCATGATCAAGGGCCAGTCGAAATTCGGGGCCGAGCTCGACAGTCTTGCGGACTTCGTCAATTTCGGCGTCGCGCCCGGTCTCATTCTGTACTTCTGGCAATTGCGCGAACTGAACAATGGCGGCTGGATCGCCGCCATGGTCTTCGCCATCAGCGGCGGCTTAGATTGGCGCGTTTCAACGCGACCATGGAAGATCCCAACAAGCCTGCCTTTGCGGCGAACTATTTCACCGGCGTTCCCGCGCCGATGGGCGCGATCACGGTGCTGCTTCCGATCTATCTTGCATTCCTCGGCCTGCCGAAACCTCCGGCCATGCTAACCGCCGTCTACACGCTGCTGATCGGCTTCCTGATGGTCTCGCGCCTGCCGGTGTTCTCGGGCAAGACCGTGCGCATGCGGGTGCCGCCGGAAATGGTGCTGCCGGTTTTCGTTTCGGTGGTTTTCTTCATCGCACTTTTGATCGGCTATCCCTGGTACATTCTTTCCGCAGGCACCGTGCTTTATCTCCTGAGCCTGCCTGCCGGATGGAAATCCTACCGCGACCATCAGCGCAAAGCTGCCGCGCAGAGCCTGACGTCCGCTCCGGTTGCTCCGTCAAATCCAGCGTCGCCGTTCGTATCAACTGTCGCCGAAGCGCAGCAGGACGATCGACCCGCCCGCCTGAACTGACCAAGCCCTTCAGCCGGCACCGGCAACTTCGTTCGCTGGAAATCTGCCATGAGCAACGCCGAGTTGGGTTCGACCCAACGCATGATCCGCCAAAGTGTGAGCGGTTTGGCGACAAGATCATGCGCCCCTTCAATATTTGAAAGCGCGATCGGACGCAAAACCGGACTCCATTTTTGCTGATCGCGCTTTTCTCAGCTATATG
This sequence comes from uncultured Alphaproteobacteria bacterium, assembly GCA_963742085.1. Lineage (GTDB taxonomy): Bacteria > Pseudomonadota > Alphaproteobacteria > Rhizobiales > Xanthobacteraceae > Bradyrhizobium. The sequence continues at coordinate 78,597 of CAVUKM010000023.1, forward strand.
GCTGGCCACACACGGCCCTCAAAAAACGGCCGGCCCCCGCATTCTGGAGAGAACGCCGTGACGAATTCCACCTCCGCGCCGCTGCCTGCTGCATTGCTTGAGGCGTTGGCGCGCTACGACACCCCGACGATCTGCAACGCGATGGAAGTCGTGGCACCCGAGCGCCGCTTGATCGGCTACACCACCAAGCCGCTGGTTTGCCCGTTTCCCCAACTGCCGCCGATGGTCGGCTATGCGCGCACGGTGACTATCCGCTCGGTGCTTAAATCCTCTCTTCCGGCCGACGAGCAGGCCAGGCGCCGTATCGCCTATTACGAATATATCGGGACCGGCCCTGGGCCGCGTATTACGGTGATCCAGGATATCGATGGCCCGGATGTCGGTTACGGCGCGTTCTGGGGAGAGGTGCAAAGCAACGTGCACAAGGCGCTTGGCTGCCTCGGTGTCATCACCGACGGTTCCATCCGCGACATCCCGCAATGGGCGCCGGGTTTCCAGGCGCTTGCCGGGTCGATCGGCCCATCCCACGCCTGGGTTCATGCGGAAAGCTTTGGCGGCGAGGTGCGTGTCGCCGGAATGACGGTCCGCTCCGACGATCTCATTCATGCCGACCAGCATGGCGCGATCGTGATTCCCTTCGATATCGCCGCGAAGATTCCGGATGCCGCCGAACTTTGCGGTCGCCGCGAGACACCGATTTTGGAAATCGCGCGCAGCAGGGATTTCAGCCTTGAAAAGCTGAAAGACGCGCTGAAGCGATCGGCCGAAATTCACTGACGGCGGGGTCGGCATGGAAATGGGCGGCAAGACGGTATTGGTCACGGGATCGACCGATGGCGTCGGCCGCTACGTCGCCGCCAAACTCGCCTCAGCAGGCGCAAAAGTCCTGATCCATGGCCGCGATCGCGAGCGGGCCATGGCTCTGGCCGATCAGATCAAGCGGGAAGGCCGCGGCGAAGCCTTGTTCTATCAGGCCGATTTGTCGTCGCTGGCCGGTGCGCGACAGCTCGCGGAGGCGGTCACGGCCGACCACACGCGGCTTGACCTGTTCATCAGCAACGCCGGGATAGGATCACGGACATCAGGGCCAGAACGACGGACGAGCTCCGACGGCCATGAATTGCGTTTTGCCGTGAACTATCTCTCCGGATTCCTGCTCGCCTACCTGCTGCTTCCGCTGCTGAGGGCCTCCGCGCCATCGCGTATCGTGAATGTCGCTTCGCTCGGCCAGCATCCGATCGACTTCGACGATGTGATGCTGACCAGGGGCTATACCGGGACGCGCGCCTACGCCCAGAGCAAGCTGGCACAGATCATGTTCACCATCGATCTGGCGCAGGAACTCGCGGGCTCGGGCGTGACGGTCAATGCGCTGCATCCCGCCACCTATATGAATACCACGATGGTCCGGGAGGGCGGCATTGCGCCGGTCTCTACGGTCGAGCAGGGCGGCGAGGCGATTTTGCATCTCGCCGTTGGCGGCGACATGGCAGGCAAGAGCGGGCTGTTCTTCAACGGCATGCAGCAGGCGCAGGCCAATGCGCAGGCCTATGACCGGGTCGCCCGCCGGCGGCTGCGCGCGCTCAGTCTCGAGCTAACGGGCTTGCCGGGTTCCTGACGCGACGTGGTCTCACGCTTGGCTAGCGCGACAGGGCCAGATCCTGGCCCGAGCTGGTTTTGCCTTCAAAGCGGTTGGATCCCGCCGGCGTCAGTTGCGCGAGGGCCTGGGCGTTGTGGTCGCGTATGGTCAGGCCCGCTTCGGAATAGTTCCACTTCCGGCTGGTGAAGAAATTGAACGGGCAGCCTCCCCCGGGCGCGATAGTGCCGTCGGTTGCGTCGGGGTTGCCGCCGAATGTCATCGCGCACGACCCGGTTCCGGTCGACGAAAGCGTCCATCGGCCGGCAAGGCTTGCAGGCGGCGGTACGGCCGAAGGGCCACCGGCACCGCCAGCGCCACTTGTCGAGCCGGCCGGGGTGCTGCTGTTCACGGCGAGACGGTCGCTGCCGCTGCAGGCAGCAAGCAACGCCGTACAGACAACGATCAGAATGGTTGCGCGGGGTACCATGATTTGCGGGGCGTGGTCGGAAGAGGAGCGGTGACTATGGTTAGCAGAATGTTGCTGCCGTGTCAGGGCACCCCGCCGATTGGGCTGCATTTGCGGTACTTGCGACAAAGTGGCCGGCCTGTGCCCTGCGGCAGTGTCTCCAAAGCGGCTTAACCTTTACGCGTCTTTAATGGCGGGGGACGTAGGGTTCCTGCTGCGCGGCCCAGAACGGGCTGCGTCACCGTCCAGGACGGCCGGTGGTTCGCGTACGCGCTGGAGTCTCCCATGGATATTATGACGGGCGCTGGGCTCGTGTCGGGCATCATCGTTATCGCAACGATGATGCTGTTGGGCGGCGACCTGCACATCTTCATCAGCGAACACGCGATCATCATCATCTTCGGCGGTTCAATCGCCGCCACCATGATCCGCTTTCCCCTCGGCGTGATGCTGCATGGCCTGCCGCTGGGCGCGAAATTTGCCTTCACGATGAGCCGGCTGTCGGCGCGCGATCTCGTCGACGAACTCGCCCGCATCGCCGAAATCGCCCGCAAGCAGGGGCCGGTCGGCCTGGAAAAAGTCGAGACCGACGAGCCCTTCCTCGCCAAGGGAATTCGCTACGTCGCCGACGGCTACGATCTCGAATTCATCCGCGACAATCTCGAGCGCGATCGCGATAACTTCCTGATGCACCTGGACGAAGGCAGCAAGATCTACCGCGCCATCGGCGACTGCGCGCCGGCGTTCGGCATGATCGGCACATTGATCGGCATGGTGCAGATGTTCGCCAACATGACCGATCCTTCGAAGCTCGGTCCGTTCATGGCCACCGCGCTGCTCGCGACGCTTTACGGCGCACTGGTCGCAAACCTGTTCTGCCTGCCGATTGCCGACAAGCTGCACGGCAAGCTGCTCGACGAGGAGACCAATCGCACGCTGATCATCGACGGCATCCTGATGATCAGGGATTCCAAGAGTCCGACGCTGGTGCGTGAAATGCTGCTGGCCTACTTGCCGGAAAAGCACCGCCAGGAAGAGGGCGAACCGGTCCCGGCGTAAGGCGGCGGACCTCGGCCCGGAAAAACAGCAATGGCCAAGAAAAAGCGCGGCGACGCACATGGCGGAGGGCACGGCTGGTTTGTGACCTTTGCCGACCTCATGGGGCTGATGATGAGCTTCTTCGTGATGCTCGTCGCGTTCTCCACCATGGATAATAACAAACTCAAGCTGGTAGCGGGTTCGATGCGCGAAGCCTTCGGCGTGCAGACCGATCCACGCTATTCCGGCATCCTCGAATCCGATGGTCTGCCGACCAAGCCGAAGTTGAGGAACGTCGCGCATGTTTCGCCGCAGGATGCGTCCAATTCGCCGACCCCGGATGAGCAGGATCGCAGCCGCATCAGCGGCGCCCGGCTGAAAATCGATCGCGAGTTCGCGCTTGCCTCGGCCTCGCTGCGGCAAGCGTTGCAGGACATGCCGGAACTGACCGAAATTTCCAAGCACATCATGTTCGAGGAGACCAAAGAGGGCCTCAATCTTGAAATCGTCGATCAGGACGGCCGCTCGATGTTCGCCGACGGATCAAAAGTGCCGTATGAGCGGACCCGCCGGCTGATCCAGAAGCTCGCGGCCCCTCTCCGGGCGACGCCGTTGCGGGTATCGATCGTCGGTCACACCGCCGCGGGCTTCGTGCCGTCGAAGAGTGACTACGGGGCGTTCGATCTCTCGGCGGATCGGGCGAATGCGGTGCGTCAGATCCTCGAGAGGGAAGGGCTGCCGCCGGCGCACATCTTCGCCGTCTCCGGCAAGGCCGACAGCCAGCCGCTGTTTCCCGACGATCCCTCGCTGTCAGCCAACCGCCGCGTAACCATCACACTGATGCGCGAAGATCCGCCGCTTCCTCCCGACCTGAAGCCCTAGGTTCCGACGCTACTATCATACCATTTTCGAGCTCTGGACCGGGCATGCCGGCAATTGCAATTTTTGCATGGCATAGGCCCAAAATCAGGCTAGGCTATGCTCCAAGCGCAGGGCTATAAGCCGCCTCGCTTTGCTATTGTGCAGTGAAGCACATTGAGGCTCCCGTCCCCATGACAAGCGATGTTGTAGCTCCCGCCGCGGAAACGACGGCGGCTAACGGGCATGGCGAAGCCCATTCCACCGCAGGCTTCAAAGCCCTCCTGATCGGCAGCATCGGTGTCGTCTATGGCGATATCGGCACCAGTCCGCTTTACGCGTTGCGCGAAGCGGTGGTCGCGGCCAGCGGGCCCTCCGGCACCGTCGAGCCACAGGCGGTGCTCGGTGTCGTCTCGCTGATCCTGTGGGCGCTGGTCATCGTGGTGACGCTGAAATATGTCCTGATCCTGCTGCGCGCGGATAACCATGGCGAGGGCGGAACGCTGGCGCTGATGGCGCTGGCGCAACGCGCGGTCAGCCACGGTGCCGGCGCCATTGTGCTGCTCGGGATCGTGAGTGGCGCGCTGTTCTACGGTGACGCGGTGATCACGCCGGCGCTGTCGGTGCTGTCGGCGATCGAAGGCATCAAGCTCGTCACCGCGGCGTTCGAGCCGTACGTGGTGCCGCTCACCGTGCTTATCCTGCTGGCGCTGTTCGCGGCCCAGTCGCGCGGCACCGCGCGCGTTGCCGCCTTCTTCGGGCCGGTGATGTGCATCTGGTTCGGCGTGATCGCGATCGGGGCCATCATTCCGATCATGCAACATCCCGAAGTCCTGCTGGCGCTCAACCCCGTATTGGCCGTCAGGTTCATGCTTCATCACGGCATCATCGGCTTCGTCACGCTCGGTGCCGTGTTTCTCGCGGTTACCGGAGCCGAGGCGCTCTATGCCGACCTCGGGCATTTTGGCAAACGGCCGATCCAGACCGCGTGGCTCTTCATCGTGCTGCCGTCGCTGGCGCTGAACTATCTGGGGCAGGGCGCGCTCGTCATCGCCGACCCGAAGGCGATCGAAAACCCGTTCTTCCTGATGTTCCCGGAATGGGCGCTGATTCCGATGGTCGCGCTTGCCACCGTCGCAACCGTGATCGCAAGCCAGGCCGTCATCACCGGCGCCTATTCCTTGACCCGCCAGGCCATCCAGCTTGGTCTCTTGCCGAGATTTGAAATCCGCCACACCTCGGAAGCCCATTCCGGCCAGATCTATATCCCGCGCATCAACATGCTGCTGCTCGTTGCCGTGATGCTGCTGGTGCTGATGTTCCGTTCGTCAAGCGCGCTGGCGTCGGCCTACGGCATCTCCGTGACCGGCACCATGGTGGTTACGGGGATGATGGGCTTTGTCGTGATCTGGCGCGTATGGAAATGGTCGCCATTCGCGGCCGCGGCGTTGATTGCGCCATTTCTGTTCCTCGATCTCACGTTTCTCGCCGCGAACCTCTTGAAGGTGCTGGAGGGCGGCTGGGTGCCGCTGGCGCTCGGCGCCGTGGTGATGCTGCTGATGTACACCTGGCGGCGAGGCAGCCGGCTATTGTTCGACAAATCGCGCAAGCTGGAGTTCCCGCTGGCCGATCTGGTGGCGATGCTGGAAAAACGGCCGCCGCAGCGCGTTTCCGGCACCGCCGTCTTCCTCACCAGTGATCCGGTCAGCGCGCCGACGGCGCTGATGCACAGCCTGAAGCACTACAAGGTGCTGCATGAGAAGAATGTCATTCTCACCATCGAAACCGCGCCGACACCGCGGATCGACCCGGCGGAACGGGTGAGGCTGGAACAGGTCGGCGCCACCTTCACCAAGGTAACGTTGCGGTTTGGATTTATGGAATCGCCAAACGTCCCGAAGGCGCTGGCGATTGCGCGAAAGCTCGGCTGGCAATTCGACATCATGTCGACGTCGTTCTTCCTCTCGCGGCGCGCGCTGAAACCCGCGGCGCACTCCGGAATGCCGCGCTGGCAGGATCACCTCTTCATAGCGCTCAGCCGCACCGCCAACGATGCGACCGATTATTTCCAGATTCCGAGCGGACGGGTGGTCGAGGTGGGAACGCAGGTGACCATCTAGTCCCTCGGCTGGTTCTCGAACCGCTGTCCCGGTGCTTGATTTTCGTCGCATCAGAGGCGAGGTTGGCGCGGAAAGGCGGTCGCCGGCATCCGCGCTTGCGGAATTTGCCCGTATCTGCTCGTAATTCGCAAAGGCGGCTGCCGCTCTGCGGCTGGAACAGGTTGGACGCGAAAGTGGCCGTAAGGAGGACTTGAGTGGCAGATCAGGAGCATCGGGTTCACGATTTGACGCCGGAAGAAGTATCGAAAGGATTGGCCGACGGGCGCTACCTTCTGGTCGACGTCCGCGAGCCGAACGAAGTGGCCGTGGACGCCTATCCCGGCGCGGTCGTGGTCCCGCTGTCGAGTTTCGATCCGCACGCCATCCCCGATCCGAAGGGCAAGCAGGTGGTTTTTGCCTGCCGCTCCGGCAAGCGATCGGTGACGGCGTCGCTGGCTGCGCAGGCGAGCGGCCTTGGCTATGACAAGCATCTGGCCGGCGGGATGCTGGCCTGGAAGGCCGCGGGTTTGCCGACCCGGTCCGGCGGCTGACCACTCCCATGACTTCCATGAACAAGGTTTTTGCGGATCTCCCCGTCACGATCTTTGAGGCGATGTCCCAGCTTGCGCGCGACAACAACGCGATCAATCTCGGGCAGGGTTTTCCTGACGATCCCGGTCCGGAGGATATTCGCCGCGCCGCCGCAGACGCCGTCATGAACGGTTACAACCAATACCCCTCGATGATGGGCATCCCGGAATTGCGACAGGCGATTTCCGCCCATTACCAGCGCTGGCACGGCATCGCGCTCGATCCGATGACCGAGGTAATGGTGACCTCGGGCGGCACCGAGGCGCTGACATCAGCCATTCTTGCCGTGGTCGAGCCCGGCGACGAGGTGGTCGTGTTCCAGCCGGTGTACGATTCCTATCTCCCGATCATCCGCCAGGCCGGCGGCATCCCGCGCCTGGTGCGCCTCGAACCGCCGCACTGGCGTCTGACGGAAGAGGCGCTGCAAAGCGTATTCAACCGCAAGACCAAAGCCGTTCTCTTCAACAATCCGCTCAATCCGGCCGCGGTGGTCTATCCGCGCGAGGATCTGGAGCTGCTGGCGCGGTTCTGTCAGGAGTTCGATACCGTCGCGATCTGCGATGAAGTATGGGAGCACGTGATCTTCGACGGCCGCGAGCACATTCCGCTGATTGCCATACAAGGAATGCGCGATCGCACGATCAAGGTCGGATCCGCGGGCAAGATCTTTTCCCTGACCGGCTGGAAGATCGGCTTCGTCTGCGCCGCACCATCGCTGTTGCGGGTTGCCGCGAAGGTGCACCAGTTTCTCACTTTCACCACCGCGCCCAATCTTCAGGTCGCGGTCGCCTACGGTCTTGGCAAGCCGGCGGACTATTTCCACCAGATGCGCAAGGATCTGGCGCGCAGCCGCGACCGCCTGACAAAAGGATTGGAGAGCATCGGCTTCCCGGTCCTTCCCTCGCAGGGCACCTATTTCCTCACGGTCGACCTTTCTCCGCTCGGCCTCAACGAGACCGACGAGGCGTTCTGCAGGCGCATCGTGACCGATTACAAGGTCGCGGCTATTCCGGTATCGGCCTTCTATGAGAAGGATCCCGTAACCTCGGTCGTGCGCTTCTGCTTCGCCAAGAAGGACGCAACGCTCGACAGCGCGCTGGAGCGTTTGTCGGACGCGGTGCACCGGAGGTAAGAAGCAAGACAGATGACGCCCGGTCCGACCCGCATTCTGTTCCGATGTGCCGTCGCGATGGTTGCGGTGCTCGTGCTGCCGTTGCCGTCTGCACAGGCAGAGGAGCGCACGGTAAACTTCTACAATTGGTCAAACTATGTCGCGCCAGGTGTGCTCGAAGACTTTACCAGGGAAACCGGCATCAAGGTCGTCTACGACACATTCGACGCCAACGAGACCCTGGAGACACGCCTGCTCGCCGGTAAATCCGGCTACGATGTTGTCGTTCCAACGGCCTATTTCCTGCAGCGCCAGATCAAGGCCAGCGTCTTTCAGAAGCTCGACAAGTCGAAATTACCGAACCTTGCCAACGCCTGGCCGGTGGTGACGGAACGGCTCGCGATCTACGATCCCGGCAATCGATACGCCGCCAATTACATGTGGGGCACGACGGGCATCGGCTACAACGTCGAAATGGTAAAGAAAATCCTCGGCCCCGACGCCAGGATCGACAGTTGGGACGTCGTGTTCAAGCCGGAGAACCTCGCGAAATTCAGGGATTGCGGCGTTCACATGCTCGATTCCGCCGACGATATTTTCCCGGCGGCATTGAGTTATCTCGGACTCGATCCGAATTCGACCAAGCAGGCGGATCTGGAGAAGGCCGCCGATCTCCTCGTCAAGATCCGGCCCTTTGTCCGCAAGTTTCATTCCTCGGAATATCTGAGCGCGTTGGCCACCGGAGAGATCTGCTTCGTGGTGGGCTGGTCGGGTGACATCATGCAGGCGCGAAGCCGCGCGGCGGAAGCCAAGAACGACATCGGCATCGGCTACACCATCCCGAAAGAGGGCGCGCAGATGTTCTTCGACAATCTTGCGATTCCGGCCGACGCCAGGAATGTCACCGAAGCCTATGAATTGATCAATTATCTTTACCGGCCCGAGGTGGCTGCGAAGAATTCCAATTTTCTGTCGTACGCCAATGGTAATTTGGCGAGCCAGAAGCTCGTCGACCCGAAGATTCTTGATGACAAGAACATCTACCCGGACGAGGCAACGCTGGCAAAACTGTTCGTGATCACCGCGCGCGATCCCGCGACGCAACGCATCATCAACAGGCTCTGGACGAAGGTGAAGACGGGGAGGTAGCTTTTTCTTCATCCTGAGGAGCGACCACTTGGTCGCGTCTCGAAGGATGAGCTTTGCCCCATACTCATGGTTCGAGACGCGCGAAGCCGCGCTCCTCACCATGAGGGACGGACCGTCACCGCCAGCGGCGATGCACCCACCACCATTGGTCCGGATATTCGCGGATCCAGCCTTCGACCACCGAGGTGATCGCCTGCATCGTGCCTTGAACGTCGATTTGGCCCGACGCGTCGCGTATCGGCTTTACTTCTTCGGATAGCTCGGCGCGGAAGCGATGACCGGGCAGGCGGATGATGCGGACGCCGTGGATCGGACATTCGATCTGCCGCAGCAGACGGGCCAGCGTCGGGTTGGCCTTGGTCTTGCGGCCAAAGAAGGCGACGTCGACGCCATTGGTGAAATACTGATCGATCAGGATGGCAACGTGCTGGCCTTTTTGCAGGGCCTCCGCCAGTTTGAATGGAGCATCTCGGCCGGCCGGAATCAGCGTTCCCATTTTCACCGAGCGAATCTCTTCGATGATGCGGTTGGCCGATGCGATGTTGGGGCGACGAAACAGGACGGCGGTATCCAGGCCATGCGCAACCGCGGCCACCGCGGCCAGTTCGAAGCTGCCGAGATGACTTGCAAAGATCAGCGCCGGCTTGCCGTCGAGCCGCAGTTGCGCGAACAATTCGTGGGTGCGGGGCTGAATTTCGATCCGGCTGTCCTCGGGATGGGCGGGATCGTGCTCCCAGACATGATCGAGGTGGGCGAATTCGGCGGCATAGCGGCCGAGATTGTCCCAGACGCCGGAAAGAATGGTCTCGATCTCTTCGGGTGATTTTTCCGGGAAGGCGGCAGTCAGGTTGGCACGCGCCGTCTTGTGTTCGCGCGTCATTGGTCCGATCAGGCCGGCGATCCGGCCAAACAGGTTCGCGGTCTTGATGGGATCGAAATAGCGGGTGGTGCGCAGAAGTCCGATCGTCAGTGCCCCGACCGCGGCTTCGCCGGCTGGCTTGATCGCGTCGCGAATACGGGCTCGGGTGCGAAGCAGCAGAGGATGCATCAGAGACCAACGACGATCTTGCCGAACACCTGCCGGCTTTCCATGCGCTTCAGCGCGACGGCAACGTCCTCGATCGGCACTTCGGTGTCGACCACCGGCTTCAGCCCGCCGGCTATCTTGTCGAGGCTCTCTGCAATATTGCGCATGGTCGCGCCGAATGAGCCGAAGATGCGGTATTGCTGCTGGAATAGCTGCATCAGGTTGAGCGTCGTGGTTGGTCCGGAGGTTGAGCCGCAGGTCACGAGTCGGCCGCCGCGCTTCAAGGCAAGCAACGAGCCGGCGAAAGTATCGGCACCGACGTGCTCGAACACAACGTCGACACCCTTCTTCCTGGTTATCTTGCGGGCCTCGTGTTCGAAACGGTCCTTGCGATAGTTGATCGCGTAATCGGCGCCGAGCGCTTTCACGCGCTCGATCTTGGAATCATCGCCGACGGTAGTGATCACGGTGCAGCCGATCGCCTTGCACATCATGATCGCGACGGTTCCGATCCCCGAGCCCCCGGCATGTACCAGCACGGTTTCACCCGCTTGCAGTTTCGCATTGTCGAACAGCATGTGTTGAACGGTCGAGAAGGCGATCGGCGCGCAGGCCGCGTCGCGTGCGCTGACGCCGTCGGGCACCGGTATCACCAGTCTCTCCGGAAAATTCAAGAATTCGCGCGCGAAACCGTCGACATGGAAGCCCATAATGCCGGCGACATCCTCGCAAAGATTATCGCGGCCTTCCTTGCAGGCGCGGCAAGTCCCGCAGGTGAGGGCGCCGTACATCACCACCGGCTGTTTCGGTTTGAAGCGGGTGACACCCTCGCCCACTGCGGCAATTTCGCCGGAGGCCTCCGCGCCGATGACCAGCGGCAGCTTCCGCTTGGCAAACGCCATGCCGCGATAGCCCCAGACGTCGATGTGATTGAGTGCGACCGCCTTGACGCGGATTTGCACCTCGCCGGCGCCCGGAGGCGGCGGCGCCGGGATGTCCGAGGTCACCAATTGACGATCGGCAACGAGGGTAAGCGCACGCATGTCGCCCTGTCTCCGGCAGGAAAAATGAGGTCCGATTGCGCGCGTATCGCCGGTTCGTATCGTGACGTCAACCGCCGGCATTGATACTGGCGACGCCAGCTAAACCGGTTCACGCGTCAGAATCAGCACGGCATTCTGGCCGCCGAAGCCGAACGAATTCGACATCACGGCGGTGACGCGGGCATCGCGCGCCTTGTTGGGAACCACGTCGAAGGGAATTGCCGGGTCCGGAACATCGTAATTGATCGTCGGTGGAATCCGCTGGTGCTCGAGCGTCAGCAGCGAGAACACCGTTTCTACGGCGCCAGCTGCGGAGAGCGTGTGTCCGACCATCGATTTGTTCGACGACACCGGGATTTGCTTGGCGCGTTCGCCGAACACGCTCGAGATGCCCAGATATTCCATCTTGTCGTTCTCGGGCGTCCCGGTGCCGTGCGCGTTGATGTAGTCGATCTGGTCGGAGACAAGCCCGGCGTCGGACAAGGCATTGCGCACGCAGCCGATGATCGGCTTGCCGTCGGGGCTGGACCGGGTGCGGTGGAAGGAGTCCGCCAGCTCGCCGCAGCCGGCAACAATGCCAAGAATCGTCGCGCCGCGCGCGGTGGCGGCCTCATAACTCTCCAGTACCAGTGCGCCCGCGCCTTCGGCCATGACGAAACCGTCGCGGTTTTTCGCAAACGGCCGGACCGCGGCCTGGGGCGGATCGTTCTGGGTCGACAGCGCCGACAGCAAGGAGAAGCGGACCAGCGCTTCCGGATTGACCGACCCGTCGGTCGCAACGCAAAGGGCGGCGTCCGCCTCGCCGCGGCGAATGGCTTCGACGCCGAGCTGGATGGCGCTGGCGCCGGATGCGCATGCGGTGGAAAGTGAAATCGGCGAACCTTTGGTGCCGAACGTCTCGGCGAGATAATTGGCGACCGAGCCGAACAGGAATCGCCGGTGATATGGCGTATATCTGCCGCCGCCGCTGACCCGCAGCATGGCATCATAGTCGACTTCGGCAGCGGCTCCGATCGCGCGCCCGAGTTCCTGGCGCTGCGGCCACTCGACTTCAACAGGGGCTACCGCAAGGAACAGCGGGCCCGGAAAGTTACGCTTGGCCCCGATGTCGGCCTGGGCGATGGCTTCTTCAGCGGCTAGCTCGCCGAGCCGCTCGGAAAGGTCGGTGGACGAAAATGGTTCGACCGGGATGAAATCGATCGTTCCGGCCATCGTCGTCTTCAACCCTTCGGTTGGAAAACGCGTAATGGTGCGGATACCGGATTCGCCGGCGGTGAGTTTCTTCCAGTTGTCGGCCTTGCCGGCCCCGAGCGACGTCACAACGCCCATGCCGGTCACGACGACGATCGGCCTTCCGAACTTATCGCGCGTAGCTGCCATGTTTTCCCCGTCAGTTCAGCGGCATTCACCTGATCGCTTCGACCAGCGCCATGCCTTCGCCCCGCCAATGACCCGTCCCAATCACCACAATTTGGGTCGGCGGAGTGGACATTTCAACCTCCAGCCCGGTGGGATCGTTGGGCGGAAACAATGCGCCGCGCGAGACGGAAAGCGCCGCAACGGCCAGCCCCAGCGGAAACTGCGTCTCCATCGTGTGGCCGAACATCGTTCCAGTGGCCCGTACCGCGAAATCCTTGTGCGCATCGAGGAACGCGCGCTCTTCGGAGGTGGCCGGTTCGGCACCGGTCGCGCCTGAGATGATGGCACCCTTGCCCTCAAGCCTGCCGAGCTTCGACCACAGCCCTTCCAGCGCCGTGGTAACCTCGCCGGAGTGCTTGCGGAGCGCCATATCGGCCACGACATTGGTCAGGCGCGCGAAGGGCTTTGCGCCGCGCGCCTCCGCATGCGCCCTCAACTCGATCACCAGAAACGCTCCCCCCGATCCGAGCGCAAAGCCGCCGTTCTGGCTGCGCGCCCAAACCGGAACGAACTTGTCCTTGAGATTGAAGCCGCCGAACTCGTAGAGAACCAGCAGGTCCTTGCGCTCGCCGTTTTGCGAGCCGCCGATCAGCGCGATGTCGCTTTGGCCGGCGGCGATGCGTGCCAGAGCGATCCTTGCCGCGTCCACGCCCGCGGCTTCCTCGCCCATGAAGGTGCGGGACGATCCGGTTACGCCGTGCACAATGGCAATGTTGCCCGCCAACAGGTTCGAGAGCTGCGCCAGGAAGAGCGTCGGACGAAGATCGTTCATCAGCCGCTCGTTGAGAAAGCCGGGGGCTGAATTGCCTTTCGCTTCCATATTCAAAATGTTGGAATCGACCGCGAGGTCGCGCTCGCCGCCGCCGGCAGCGACGATCATGTCCATCCGCGCCAGGATTTCCTTGTTGCCCTTGATGCCGGCCAACTCCAGCGCCAGCCCCGCCGCATAGGTGCCGATCCGCTGCCAGGCTTCCATCTGACGCTGATCGCCCTTTTTGGGGATCTGGGTGTCGAGATTTATCGGTGCCCAGGGATGTACGATGTAGGGCGCGAAGTTCTTTTCATCGACATTGATTCGCCGCTGATTGAGGGCGTCCCAGTGCGCATCCAGACCCTCGCCAAGCGAAGTGGCGAGGCCAATGCCGGTGATCCAGACTTCCGTCGAGCCCGGGTTCGAGGATTTCATCTCAGTCATGGGCGATAGCCTGCTGCGGAAAGCCGATACGCTTGGCTACGGCATCCATGTGTCCACGCAAATCCGGATTTGGGAAGGGAACGTGACTGAAGGTGATCGTCGCGTTGCACTTCAGCTTGCCGTCGACCCTGACCCTGGCTTCGGTCATCGCATATCCCGAGCCTTCGTGAAGGACGTTGGCGTCGATCGTCAGCAATTCCCCAGGGGTGACGAAGCCGCGCATCTTGGCTTCCTTGACCGCGGCCAGGAACGGCATGCGCTCGAATTTCATCAGCGCGAGCAATAGCCATCCCGATGCCTGTGCCATCAATTCAATCAGCAACACGCCGGGCATGATCGGATAGCCCGGGAAATGCCCCTCGAAGATGGTGTTGTGCTGAGGGACCTGCGCCTCGACCGTGATGGTTTTCGCATCGATCTTGAGGTCGAGAATGCGGTCGATCAGCTGGAAATATTCGAGATGCATGGCGGGCGGTTACGCGCCCTTGGCCGCGACCAATTCGTCGATGCGAGCGCTGAGGTTTTTCAGGACGAAGTACTGTTCTGTGGTTGCTTTGCCGTCGTTGACTTCCTGGGTCCATTTTTCCAGCGGCAATTTGATCCCGAACGCCTTGTCGATCGCGAAGGCGATGTCGAGAAAATCGAGGCTGTCGATCCCCAGATCGTCGATCGCGTGGCTCTCCGGCGTGATTGTGTCGCGCGGTATGTCGCAGGTTTCAGCGATGATCGTTGCGACCTGATCGAATGTAGAGGACATCACTAAGCCTTTGATATATTGAGAATAAGTTCCGGAATCGTGGGGGAGGCGCCCGCTGTGCCCCGGATTGCCCGATCCACCATCTGGAGTCGAGTGCCCGTATAACGGAGCGCCGCCGTTAGTTCAATGGAGGCGGGCGACGCCGACCGCATCGGTTTTAGGGGCAAATGAGCCGGCCGGGGTGGAAAAGCCTGGAGCGAGATGACTTTTCGTTGAAAGGTCATCTCGCTCTGTCTTTTTGTTTGAGCATGATCTTTTCGGAAAACCGGCACCCACTTTTCCGGATCATGCTCTAGGTGCGCGGCGTCGAAATCCGGACACAGTCGTGACGCCCCATCAGCACGCAGTCCTGGGTTCGGCGCAGATGGGCGATACTCATGGCCAGCCATATCCCGATCGCCAGAAGGGCGACGGTAAATGCGAAAGCCGCCACATTCGCCAGCATGCGATGGCGAAAATCGTCCGGTTCTTCCCGATCGCGTTCGTAGCGAGATAGATCGTTGGCTACCTCGAGCTGGTGAACCGGCTCGTTCGGATTTCTGCGCTGGCCGGGCGCAGGGGGCACGCTACGCGGCCGGAATTGGAGCACTCGGTGCTCGTCTTCTGAAGGGGCTGAGATAATGGGCCGCTGGGTCTTCACGGCTGCCAGCTCCGGGAAATTCAGTTCCTGTTTAGCACGCCCGCGACGCGTCTCCCAGAAAATGTTGGCATGGCCCTGTCAGCGGAATCTATCCGTCCAAAGTCTCATGGAACCTGCCGTAGTCGATTCGAATCCGGCCATCCTCGGAATTGTCGAGGATATCGGCGTAACGCTGGCCAAAGCGAATGTCGGTATGATCGTAGGACCTTCGGGCATGGACGGTTTGCGCCGCAACAACGTCATATCCGGTCACTACAACCACAAGTGATACGCCCAATGCGCCAAAGTCGTCCGCAGTGAGCCCGTAAAGCGGGCTTTGTTCATCGAGGACGTGGTAGAGCGTCCAGCTGAGCGCGAGCGCGGGGTGTTCGCTTCGTACCAATGGCAACTCGTAGAATCTTCGCAAGGACTGGCCCTCCTTGCTGACGACATTCTGCAGCAGCCACAGCTTGGCGGTGGCATTGCCGATGACGTTGTGTCGTTCGTTGGCGAAGCGAACCATCAGGTTCGGCTTGCCATCATGGTCTGAAATGACCGGATGATTGGCAAACAGCAGCCGGGCATTCGGCCGCGAGAACCGGGCGAAGATCAGCCCGGTCATCAGCGACATCGAGAAGATCCCGGTGAAGAGCTCCACCGTGGCGATGAAATGCCCATAATGGGTCTGGGGATGCATGTCGCCGTAACCGGCCGTCGAAAGCGTCTCGATACTGAAATAGAGATAATCAACGTAGGCGCGGCCGGGGACGTTCGAGACCGGCTGATCTCCGATCCAGTAGAACACGGCGAAAACCGCGTTGAAGGCGACAAACACCAGCGCGGCGCCGCCGATAAAGGCCGGCCATGAGGCGGTCATGCAGCGATGGCTGATGTCGGCCCAAAAGCTGAGATTCAAGCCCTCCGCAACGACTTCGCGATCGCCAAATCGGATCACACGCGACTTCGACATCCGCTCATTCAGGCTTCTGAACATCATTCCATTTCTCTTGATAGGTTGCGTTGCCGCATGATCGGTTCATGACCGGACTCCAGCTTCTGCAGATCGCGCTCTTCCGCGAAGGCAATTGATCGCCGGCAACATCATGCCATAATTGCGCTAGTTGCAGAGGCATCTTTTGGCAATCCGACAGGGGATTTCAGGCCATGACGAACGTCCGCGATCCGATCCTTCAGCCAATTCCGATTCTCTCGCTCCGTCCGACCCAGATGACCGTCGGAATGCGGGAGGTCAAAGAGAAGCGCAAGCGCTGGCGCGACCAGAAATCGAAGAAGAAGCAGGCCGAGCTCCTGGGCAAACATATGATCCCTGTGGTTCACGGGCCGGACAAGCGCTTCTACGTTATCGATCATCATCATCTGGCGCGCGCCCTTCACGATGAAGGCGTGGAGAATATTCTCGTGACCATCGTCGCCGACCTCACCATGGTCGATCGCGACGCATTCTGGGTCGTGCTCGACGATCGCAAGTGGGTCTATCCGTACAACGCCAAGGGCGAACGCCAGCACTACCGGGACATCCCCAAAACAGTCGTGGATCTCAAGGACGATCCATTCCGCAGCCTCGCCGGCGAGTTGCGGCGGATCGGCGGTTTTGCGAAGGACACGACGCCTTTCAGCGAATTTCTGTGGGCGGATTTCCTGCGCCGCAGACTGTCGCGCAAGAGTGTGGAAGGCGATTTCGAGAAAGCCCTCGAGAGAGCGCTGGCTCTGGCGAAAAGCAAGGACGCGGTCTATTTGCCCGGCTGGTGCGGACCCGCGTCGGAGAGTTAGGGCGTTTTCGGACGAAGTGGAAACCGGTTCGCGCGAACAACCGCGCCAAACAAAAAACCGGAGCGTCGGTTCTGCTTCGTCAGGACCGATCTTGCGCCCGCGTCGCGTAGCGGCGCGGCCTATTTCGGCAGGCGTCCCATCATGTAGAACTCGTCGTTCGGACGCATGGAGGTGACGTTCGCCATCCGGTTCGACAACGCGAAAAATGCTGCGATCGCGGCGATATCCCAGATGTCGTCATCGCTGAAACCGTGGCCGGCGATCTCGGTGAAATCCTCGTCCGAGATCAGGTGAGCCTCCTTGCTCACCTTCATCGCGAAGTCGAGCATGGCGCGCTGGCGCGGCGTGATATCCGCCTTGCGGTAGTTGATGGCGATCTGGTCGGCGATGTGCGGATTCTTTGCCCGAATCCGCAAGATCGCGCCATGTGCGATCACGCAATAGTGGCACTGGTTCGCGCTGGAGGTCGCCACCACGATCATCTCGCGCTCGGCCTTGGTCAGGCCGCTATCCCTTTCCATCAGGGCATCGTGATAGGCAAAGAACGCCCGGAATTCGTCGGGCCGATAGGCCAGCGTCAGGAAGACGTTCGGAATGAAACCGGACTTTTCCTGCACCGCAAGCAGGCGGCTGCGAATATCTTCGGGCAATCCCTCGACGGAGGGTATCGGAAAACGCCTGGCGATCGGCTGCGACATGACAAAACTCCCCGCTTAATTCAGGCAACGCGGTAGCCTGAAAACATAGTCGATGGCGGCGATTGCGCAAAGCACGCCGTCAGGGACGGCGGCGGTCCGAACCGGGCGTGAATTAACGCAGCGGCTTTTTCAGCAACGAGAAGCGGTCGGGATCAAGCCCGAGCGAGGGTTGCAGCATCGGCGCCTCCACCGTCCGCGCGGTTGGCCGCTCGGCGACTGAGGGATCGTTGGAGACGTCGCGATTGGATGTGGCTCCGCGCCAGCGCTCGAGTACGGCACCGACGAAATGCATATCATGGCCGGAGGTTGCCGAGGGCGCCGTCGAAATGGTGGCTTCGCTGCGCGGCAGTTGGTGAACGGGCACTTCCTTGAAGCGCAGCCGGGTCGGTAGTGCCACCCCTTCGCCGAAAGCCAGCACTTCGCGGGTTCCAAGCGAGGGAACGAAGGACAGCAGGTTCGCCGCGGCGTCGGAGACCGCCGAGCGCAACAGCGCCTGGTCGCGCTCGTTGGCAAGGCGCATCGTAAACAGCGTGTTGCACTGGGAAATGATGGTGGCGTCGAGTTCGGCCGGGCGTTGCGTGACGAGGCCGAGATAGACGCCATATTTGCGGCCTTCCTTGGCGATCCGCGAGACCGCCTTGCGTGTCGGCCCGAAGCCGATGTTGCGGTCCGCCGAAGCGTAGCGATGGGCCTCTTCGCAGACGAACAACAGCGGCGAAACGCCGTCACTCCACAGCCCGAAGTCGAATGCCATGCGGCACAGCACCGATACCACGGAATCGATGACTTCAGCGGGAAAGCCGGCGAGCTGCATGACGGTCATCGGCCGGCCGTTGGCTGGCAGCCGGAACAGATGACTGATGACCTCGGCCATGGTGTCGCCGCCGACATTGGCGTTGTCGAACATGAACGCGTAACGCGGGTCGTTGCGCACGGTCTCGATGCGAGAGATCAGTTTGTGATAGATGATGCGCGAGGAACGGTTCTCGAGCTTGCCCATGCGCTCGTCGATCAGCGAAATCAGGTCGACCAGGCGATAGGGCACCGGCGTATCGAGGGTGTAGCCCACCGACTTGGGATCGGCGCGCTTTAGCCCGCGGTCGGAGTTCTGGTACTGGTTATACATTCCCTTCGCCACCGGAATGACTTCGGCGAGAATGTCGAGTTCCTCCGGGACGCCGGGCCGGCCGGCGAACAGCACGTCGACGATCTCCTCGAAATTGAACAGCCAGAACGGCAATTTCAGGTTTCGGGGATTGAGGACAAGCGAACGCTCGCCGAAGCAGCGGCCGTACTCGTTGTGAACATCGAGCAGGAAAATCCGCAAATTCGGCCGCGACTTGAGAATCTCGTTCAACAGCAGCGACACGCCGGTCGATTTGCCGACGCCGGTGGACCCAAGTACCGCGAAATGCTTGGAGAGCATTTCCTCGATGTCGACATAGGCGATGACGGAGGGATCCTGCTGCAGGGTGCCAATATTGATCTGGTCCGATCCGCTCGGCGCATAGACGGTGCGGAGCTCCTGATTGTTGATCAGGTCGACGGCGTCGCCGATGGTCGGATAATTGGTGACACCACGCTGAAATTTCTGTCGCTCCGCTCCGCCGAGGATCTCGCCGAGCAGGTCGACCGAGGCGCTGGCGATGTAATTGCCGGAGGTCGGCAGATTTTCGCACGACACTTCCGTAATCATGGCGACGATGGTGGAGTTGGTGCAGCGGATACTGACGAAGCGGCCGACGGTAGCCCGGATCTCGGACATACCCATTTGGCTCGTCGCCATAAGGCCGACCCGCGCGAGCGATCCACGCACCGAAATCACACGTCCGAAGGATGTCACAGTCGTTGAACCCGGCAGGTCATGAATTGCACTTCAAGGCGCAACTATGCAGTCAGTCGTTGCACAAACGGTTAAGGCGGGCCGGTCAATCGGCGATATCTTTCGCAGGGGCAGACCTGGTGGCACGCGGCGGACGATCCCGAGGGATCGTTTCCTGCGCAAAATCTCTGTTTCCAGCGAGGCTAGCGGCGATGGAGCCGCGGGCCGATTAAGGTTTGGTTT
Organism: uncultured Alphaproteobacteria bacterium; assembly: GCA_963742085.1. Lineage (GTDB taxonomy): Bacteria > Pseudomonadota > Alphaproteobacteria > Rhizobiales > Xanthobacteraceae > Bradyrhizobium. Next base: position 98,102 of record CAVUKM010000023.1, read on the forward strand.
ACCATAATCGAGGGGCCCGCGCGCCGGTCGCGCGTGCCCTTTAAGGCAGGCGGCGCGGCAGGGTCGGGGACTAGCCCCGGCTACCGCAAGTCTGTAATTCTTGTGCCAACAAGAAACAGGGCAGGGATGGAACGCGATGAACCGCGGCATCGAAATTTGAGCGGGTTCGCGCGGCTTTCCGCGCTCGCACCCTTCCGCACCAGGAATTACCGTTTCCAGTGGCCGGCCGATTTGCTCACATCGTGGGCTTTCGAGATGGAGACGCTTATTCTCGGCTGGTATGTGCTGACCGAGACCGGATCGGTCGTGCTGCTGACGTTGTTTGCCTCACTCAGTTACACCGGGACCCTGATCGCGCCGATGTTGGGCGTGGTGGGTGACCGCATTGGCCACCGCGATCTGCTCGCCTTGATGCGGGCGACTTATTCGGTGCTGGCGGCGACCCTGATGACGCTGGCGCTGACGGGTTATCTGAGCCCCCTTTATGTCCTTGTCGTCGTGGCCGTCATGGGCCTCGTTCGTCCGTCCGACCTTGGCGTCCGCGGCGCGCTGGTTGCCACCATCATGCCATCGGACCAATTGATCGGGGCGATCAGTGTTTCCAGGACCACGATGGACACCGCGCGCATCGCCGGCGCGCTGAGCGGGGCCGGATTGCTGGCAGCCCTCGGTATCGGGCCGGCCTATATGGCGATCGTCAGCTTCTATACTTTCAGCACGGTGCTTACGCTCTGCGTGGTGGCTCCGGCGAAGCCGCATCCGATTCCCGAAGGTGCGGATGGCGCGCGGCCCCGCTCGCCGATGCGCGACCTCCGCGAGGGCATCGCCTATGTCTGGACCACGCCGGCCATGCGCGCCGCGATCTGGATCGCGTTCCTCGCCAACCTGACGGCCTATCCTTTTTCCAACGGATTGCTGCCCTATATCGCGCGGCAGATCTACGGCACCGACCAGACCGGGCTCGGCTACCTGTCGGCCAGTTTCGCGGCCGGCTCCTTGGTGGGGTCGATCGCGCTAAGCGTCATCGGCGGCGTCAGGGTGGCGCGGCTGATGATCGGCGCGACGGTCGTATGGTACGCGATGCTGCTGGTGTTCGCCCATATACGCAGCGTGCCGGCTGCGATCGGCTGCCTGCTGCTGATAGGCTTCTCGCAAAGTCTGTGCATGATTTCCATCGCCGTGATCCTGATGCGCACCGCGAGCGCGCATTTCCGCGGCCGGGTGATGGGCGTGCGCATGCTCGTGATCTATGGATTGCCGCTCGGGCTCCTGGCGGCGGGGACGCTGATCGACGAGGTCGGATTCGCGGCGACCGCTACCCTCTATGCCGCCGCTGGTCTCGCGCTGATGATGGCGGTTGCCATACATTGGCGCACCGATCTGTGGCACATCCACGCGCCGGCGAATGCCAGGTAAGGCGACGCGCGTTCGCACGTGACGCATGATGGCGAGCGTTGCCCGACGCTTGGATCAGGAGCGCGTGCGACGTTGCAATTTTTCGTGGGAGGCTGAAAGTCCCGCTAACCCCGCCGGTTCGTGGCCAATGAGCCTCAAATAATCTTGATGTGCCGCGGATATCCGGTGTTGCAACGACATCTTCGATAAGCTTTCCGCCGAACCCGTCGCCTGCTATCATCGCCGGCGATCCGGAGGAGGCGGGACCTCAACGGGGCTCGCATCAAGAACAATATTCAAATGGGGAGAAAATCAGCATGAAACGCCGGTCAGCCATTGCACTGCTTCTCGTGGGTTTCGCCGCGCTTTCGTATTCGCCGCAGGCGTCCAGTGAATCCGGATGGGTCACGTTGTTCGACGGCAAGAATCTCGACAATTTCAACGCAATCGGTGATGCCAACTGGCGGATCGAGGACGGCGCCGTCGTTGCGGACAAGGGTAACGGCTTCCTGGTTACCAAGAACACCTATACCGACTATCAGATCAGGGCCGAATTCTGGGTCGACGCCGATGCCAACAGCGGCATCTTCATTCGCTGCAACAATCCCGAGAAGGTTGGCGCCGACAACGCCTATGAGGTGAACATCTGGGATACGCGCCCCGATCCAAGCTATGGTACCGGCGCGATCGTCAACCTCGGCAAGGTGGATCCGATGCCGAAGGCCGGCGGCAAGTGGAACGTCTATGAGATTACGGCGAAGGGTTCGACGTTCACCGTCGTCCTTAACGGACAAAAAACCGTCGATGGCGCGCAGGACGCCAAGTTTGCCAGCGGCCGGATCGCCCTGCAGCACGGATTGGGCGTCAAGGACGACAAGGGCGTGGTGAACGACAAGGGTGTGGTCAAGTTCCGCAAGGTGGAAATCAAGCCGCTGTAATTGCAATCCGGTCGCCCCGCTCGGCAACCAAAAATATCCCCGCGTACCCAAAGGGTGCGCGGTTTTTTTTCGCCTGGGCGGCGGCTGCGTTGTCCCGATCGTCGCGCCTGGAGCCGCCAGCGCGCATTCTTGCTGCGCTCGATCATCGGCGATGCGGCTTGATCCTGCTTGCGCAAGCGTTGGGCCTTCTCGTGATGGCGCCTAACCAAGCCACGTTGATCTACATCAACGCATGCCGGTCAGCTTTGCCGATATAAGCGTCATCGGACTTTTGCGTTTGCGGTAGAGGCTGCCATGAAAAATGCCCCGCTGGCCATTCTCGCACTGACAACGACGTTGTCATTTGGCACTGTCGCAATCGCTCAGACGCCAAAGGCCGATCTTGGTAAGAAGGAGTACGACTTGCAATGCAGCATCTGCCATGGGGCCGATGCGAAGGGCAACGGCTTCTTGGGTGCCACTCTGAAGGTCGTGCCGCCGGACCTGACTGTGCTGACCAGGAAAAACGGCGGAGTGTTTCCGGCCGAGCGCGTCAGTGGCGTGATCGACGGGCGCGTGCAGATCGCCAGTCACGGCTCACCTGAAATGCCGATCTGGGGCACGCGATACGCGGTCAATGCCGCTGAGCACTTTTTCGATGTTCCATATGATCAGGAAGCCTACGTGCGCGCCCATCTGCTCCTCTTAATTGACTATTTAAGCCGGATTCAGCAAAAATAGCTCAAGGACGCATAGCCTGTTGAGCACATTTATTTGCGCTGCGGGCAATGCGGCGATGGTTTCGTTCAGGGATGGCCGCCACGGTTGGCGGCCTGTTTTATTTCAAGTCGGGCTGCGACGTCGCCGGGCTCGCAGTGCGGACGTCGCTCTCCGTCAGCATCTGCGCACATTCGGCTCGCGATGACCGGAAGAATCGAGCCCGCAAGGATTGGGCGAACTGGACCGTGGTTGTTGAGGCGCAAAGCCAGGCCCCTTCGTCGCGGTCCTTGCTCTCGGGGCCGGCTCACGGCGCTTTTCGCATGACCCGCTGGAGCTCAGAAAGTAGCCGCTCCCGCAACTGATCTGAACGCATCGATCGCCATCCGCGCGCTGCCCCTTCGCGCAGATCAGCGGACAGATGCGATCGGGTTTGCTGCGGACGGCGTCCAGGGCATCAAGACTGGCAAGTTTGATATCGAACTGGGTTTGCGCGTTCTTGTTGAAGAGGTCGAGTGCCTTTCTGGAGCCATCGTCCCACCTGCCGTCGACGTTCCCCGGATTGCAGCCGACCCGTTTCAAATGCGCCTGCAGCAATCGCGTGATGTCGGCTTGATCGATGGGCGGCGAAGCAGAAGGTGATGCCTGCGGGACGGTTTGGCCAGGTGTTGTCGACGCAACCCTCTCGGCATCTTCCTTCGCTGCGCGCCTCGCCTGTTCGACCTGAAGCTGGGCGTCCGCAATCGCCTGACGCTTGGCTTCCGCGACTTGCTGCCGCGCAGCCTCGGCTTGCTGCTGCGCGAGTTCCACCTGCTTCCTGGCCTCTTCCAGTTCCTTCTTCGCCTGCTCGGAGGCCTTCTGCTTGGCCTCGGCGGTCTGGCGCGCATTCGAAGCCTCGAGCTGCTTGCGCAGTTCCTCGGCCTTCGCGGCCGCCTGCTCCTCGGCGTCCCGCCGTGCATCGTCGGCCCTGGCGTGGGATTGTTGCGCCGCCGCCAATTTATTGTTCTGCGCGCGTGCGAGGTTCGCATAGAGGCCGGTAGGATGGCTTGCGAGGAATGAATCCCACGCTTCCCTGGTACCGATTTGCGCAGTGAGCTCGTAGTCGATACGCGCCCCGGCTTCGGTATCGACGGGTTTTGCGACTGGCGGAACCAGCGCCATGGTTCCGCCACCGAGCGATCCGTAGACGAACGGTTCCTGGCGATTGCCCGTGCTTTTCAAGACGTCGTCGCGAACGAGGCCGAATGCAAGCCGCAGATCAAGCCCGGGTTCGGCGATGTGTTTCACGAGCGCGGCGGCGAACGGACTGTTGTCTCCGTCGCCATCGTTCGCCACCGCGCCGGCTTTCGCAGCGAACGCGACGAGTGTGTTGGACATCGTCGGTTCGATCTTCGCGAGCCCTTGACCGATGGCGCGGCTGGCGACGCTTCGCTTCATCGTCTTGGAGAAGGGATTGTCGCGGCAGGCATCCAGGATCACCAGCCTGAGGCGTCTGACCGGATCGAGCGCCCTGAGCACGCGGTCGAGCGAAACGGTTTCGTCCTCGACGTCGAAATCGTTCAACAGCTTCGCGTCCGCCGGCACGAGATAGTTGGTGCCGTCGACCTCCATGCCGTGTCCCGCGTAATAGACCACCGAGATATCGGCATCGCGGGAAACTTCCGAGAATTCGCGAATCGCATGACGCAGGTCGGAGAGGCCCAGGTCGCGCCGACTGTCGACGACCTCGAAGCCGGCCTTCTTGAACAGCGCAGCCATTGCGTCGGCGTCGCGCGCCGGATTGGCGAGCTTTGGCACCTGCTGATAGTTGGATATGCCGATGACGAGCGCGACGCGCTTGTCAGCCAGCGCCGGCGCAACGGAAATACAGAATGAAAATCCCAAAAAAAACAGGAATGCGAACCGCATCACACCCCCCAATCATCTTTATTCATAACAGGGAGCGCGTTCCCCGGCAACTTGTCGGGCCTTCGCCGTCAAAACCTGAGCCGAAGCGACTTTCGCGGCTGCGCATTCCCGCTTTCGAAGATCACATGAAGGGACGGTTCGATAGTGCAGCAAGCCGCTTTCGCAGGCTATTGGACAACGTCAAGCTTGACCTTTGCAATGCCGCCTCCAACCATGCCGAGCGTTTGGGCCGCGGAATACGATACGTCGACAACTCGTCCGGGAACGAACGGACCGCGGTCATTGACCCGAACTGTCACGGACCGCCCGGTAACGACGTTCGTCACGCGCAGGCGGGTGCCGAATGGCAACGTTCGATGCGCGGCGGTCAATTCGTGCGTATCGAACTTTTCGCCGCTCGCGGTCTGTGTTCCTTCGGTATAGAAGCTGGCAAGTCCATGCGAGGCAACCTGTGTCTCGGCCGCATTTTTGTTCGGCGCGAACGGGGTATGTTTCCTCGTGGCTGCCACACGCCTTTCCGTCAGGAATGACGTGCGTCGACTGTTTTCCAGCGCTGCCTGTCGACTGGCGATGTGCAATTCAGAGTGCTTGGTCACGACAGAGGATTGCGCACAGGCCGCAAGCGAAGCTGCTGCCAGACCGATGGCGAAAAGCTGAATGATGTTCCCAAGACCTGCGGCCGAGGCCAGGCGCGCGTTTAGGTCAACAGGGTTTGCCTTAATGTCGATGCACGAAGGACTGGCACAGTTGATGGAAGACATGTCGTACCTCCAACCTACCGAAATCCGATAGGCTGTAAGGGCGATATCCAATAAGGGCGGAAGCATGGCCAGGCGAAGCCAAGCCGGGGCATCAGTAGCGCAATTTCAGCTAGTGTGGTCATTGCGTCACAAATCGCCGCCGGCGCGATGTCGCCTGTTCGGCACTAAGCGAACGTGGATCGAGCGGACAATGATGTCTGCGATTGGGCTGGACGCTGGCCCCTGGCTACTTCTTGTTGAACTCGAGATAAGTGGTCCAGACGGCGCTCGCTAATGTCTGCGACGGCAACTGCGCGCATGTCCTTTTGACTTCAGCCACTATCGCGGTCGCGTTGGTTCCCGACTGTGCTTGATCGCTGGCGGCGGCAGCGTAATTGAGCGCGGTCCAGAAGCCATAAATCCAGACGGTTCCCTCCGACAGGTAATCTTTCGTGGACCGCCAGTGAGCGCAACTCAGGGCGCCTATGCCCGTCATGCCAACGGAAACCTTGGTATCCTGCGCTGAAATCGGGCAGGCCGAAGCGGTGCAAGCTAGCGTCGCCAGCAAGACTGTTTTGACCATCCGCCGTGATTTGCGCATCTGATTGCGAACTCCGGTATTGGTTCGTTTCGGACGTGGCCGGCCTAGCTCAAATTTTCCGCTCTTCGGAGAAGGGCGGACACCTATTTTATAGCATCTGACTTTCGAAAGTCGGCTTTTTTGAAGTGAAGCGCATAGGCGTGCGATCCGCGATTGGTCCAACGCAGCCAATCAGCGGTGCAGGTCCCCGGCGTCAGGACCGTCCGAGTTCCAAATTACGCCATGTTTTTCTGCGCTGTTGCCAAAACGCGACAGTTGCGAATGGTTGCTGTGATATCGTTTCGGGCAGCGGCAGCCGTTTGGATCGTGGTTCGTCCGGTTGGTTCGCGGAGGACGATGGAATGCACCAGCGCTTGCGTCCGCTGTCTTGTTTCCTGACCCTGGCTGTGCTCGCCACATGTTCGACTGACGCCGTGGCGCGGGGCAGCCATAAGCCTCAGCAGGCCAGGAAGCCGCATGAGGCGACCGGAGGGCGGCACCACCACAACGCAGCACTCAGGAAAGCCGGGCATGCAAAGCATTCCGCGGCGGCGGAACACAAGTCTACGCGGTCCGGCGGCGTACCGGGTGCGGACGCCTCGCCGCTCTCGGGCGATCTGGCGGCGGTAAGGAATGCGATCGATCTCGCGCGCAAGGCCAAGTCAGGTGAGGCGAGCGCCGTGCAGAAAACCATCGGCGACCCGGCGGCGCGGAAACTCGTTGAATGGTTCATCCTGCGCCATCCGGATGCCGACGCGAACTTCAGCCGGTACGCAGCGTTCATCGCCGACAATCCCGGCTGGCCGAGCATGGGACTTATGCGAAAGCGGGCGGAGGCGCGCCTTTGGCAAGAGCACAGTGACGCTGCCACCGTTCGCAACTTCGTGGGCGATCAACCGACAAGCGCCAAGGGCCGCTTCGCGCTCGCGCGGGTCCTGCTCGCCGAAGGCGACCGCGAAGGCGCCGGAAGGCTGGTTCGCCAGGCCTGGCGGTCGGATGAACTGTCGGAGCGTTCCGAAGCCGACGCGTTCGAGGTGTTCCGCGACCTGCTCACGCGCGAGGACCATCGTGCGCGCATGGACAAGCGCATTGGCGCCAAGGATATTTCAGGCGCGAAGCGCGCTGCGCAACGCCTCGGTAGCGACGAGCTTTCGATCGTGAAGGCCTGCGCGGCGGCGAACGCGGACGAGGCGCTCGATTTGCTCAACGAGGTTGCGACCGACGCCCGCAGCGATCTCGGATACACGCTTTGCCGCATCCACTGGATGGTGCGTCACGACCGGATCGACGATGCGACCCGACTGGTGCTGGCGGCCGCGCCGGACACCATGGCGCTTCAGGACACGGACGAATGGTGGCGCGAACGGCGCAGTCTCGCCCGCAAGCTGCTCGACCAGGGCAAGTTTGAAGCCGCCTACCAGGTGGTGCGCGATGCCGCCCTGCCGGCCAGTGATCATTACCGGGCGGACTTCCATTTCATGTGCGGCTGGATCGCCTTGCGCTACCGCAGCGATCCCGCGGCGGCACGCGCGCATTTCGCTCATATAGACGACGGCTCGGCCAATCCGATCGTGCTGGCGCGGGCGAACTACTGGCGAGCCCGCGTTGCCGAAGCGATTGGCGAGAAGGACGCAACGCGCGCCGGCTATGAGGCCGCCGCGCGCTATCCTACCGCCTATTACGGACAGCTCGCGCGCGCCAGGCTCGGCCTCGACAGGGTCGAACTGCGGGTGCCGGTGCCGGTTAATCCCGCTGATGATGAAGCGCTCGCCGACGAACGCGTACGCGCCGCCGACATGCTCTATGCGATCGGCGAGCGCGACGTCGTCCTGTATTTTGTCGCTGACCTCGCCGAAGAGAGCACCGACGTGGCGGCGCTGGTCGCGCTCGGCGAGCTCACGGGCCGCCGCAACGATGCACGCGCGATGTTGCAGATCGGCAAGCCGGCGCTTGCCCGCGGCCTCGCCCTCGACAATTACGCCTTCCCGACGATCGGAATTCCGCAGCACAGCCCGATCGGTCCCGAAATCGAGCGCAGCGTCATCTATTCGGTCGCGCGCACCGAAAGCGCGTTCGACCAGCGCGACAAGTCGTCGGCCAATGCGGTTGGCCTGATGCAGGTCACGCCGGAAGCCGGACGCGACACCGCCAAGCGGTTCGGTGTCGCCTATGATTGGGACCGGATGGTCGCTGATCCCGTCTATAATACGCAAATGGGTGCGGCCGAACTCAGTGCGTTGCTGAAGGAATACGCCGGCTCTCATATCATGACCTTCGCCGGCTATAACGCCGGTCGGGGCCGCGTTCGCGACTGGGTGAAGCTGTATGGCGATCCGCGCGATCCCAATGTGGACCCGATCGATTGGGTGGAGCGCATCCCGTTCTCGGAAACGCGGAACTATGTTCAGCGCGTCATCGAGAATCTGCAGGTCTATCGCGTCCGATTCAATAGCGGCGCTTCGCTGTTTTCGAAGTCCGATCAGCGTCCGCGGAACTCGCAGGAGGCCAACTCGGCGCCGCCCTTGCTAATCCCGACCTCGACTGCCCCATGATTATCGTCACCTGACTTTCCCGGGCTGCGAGTCAGCGGGGATGGAATCTGCCCGCTATCCAGGCGCAGGTTCTAATAGCGGTTGACCGGCAGCACCATGACCTCGGCAATTTGCACATGCGGCGGCTGTTCGAGCGCGAACCCAATCACCCGCGCGACGTCCTCCGGGTCGAGCGCGATCTTGAATTGATCGAAATAGGCCTTCTCCTTGGCGCGGTCGCCGCGGTAACGGGTGGCGATGATGCCGGTGCGGGTCAGGCCGGGCAGGATTTCCGTCACCCGGATGGCGGTCTCGCTGAGTTCGCCCCGGATGGTCTCCGTGAACATGCGCACGCCGGCCTTGCTGGCCGAGTATGCGGCCATGTCGGGTACAATGCGCACGGCGTTGATCGAGCTGATGTTGACGATGTGCCCGGCATTGCGCGCGACCATCGCGGGCAGGACGGCGCGGGTGACGCGCATCGTGCCAATCAGGTTGGTGCGGATGATGTCGGTCCAGTCGTCGGGCGAACCCTGGTCGAACCGCGTGCGCCCGCCGATGTCGTGTCCGGCATTGTTGACGAGCACGTCGAGAGGGCGGAATGCGTCCGGGACCTGATCGGGCAGGCGGTCGACCGCGGCGTGGTCGGTAATGTCGAGCCGGACCGGGTGCGCCATGGCGCCGAGTTCGGCCGCGAACCGATTGAGTGAATCCTCGTTCCTGTCGACCAGCACGACGCGCCGCCCGGCCGCCACGACCGCTCGCGCGATCGCCTGCCCGAGACCTCCCGCCGCACCCGTCAGAAGGACGGTTCCCCTTTTCGTATTGGACATTATGATCTCCCCCGATACGCGCTTTTTGGCGTTTGCCCGACGCGGGACGCGCGGGAGGCAAAAACTGCCAGATGCCGGGGATCCTGTCCGCCGTCATCCGCGTGCTAGCTGTTATGTCGAAACCGTGGGCATCGGACGTGTCCGTGCGGATGGATTGCGATGGATCTCAAACAGCTCAAAGCTTTCGCAACGCTGGCCGAATTCGGCTCGTTCTCGCGCGCGGGCGCAGTGCTGTCGGTCGCGCAGCCGGTGTTGAGCCGGCAGATCAAGGCGCTCGAGCAGGAGCTCGGCATCGAGCTGTTCTACCGCAATGGACGCGGCATCGTTCTGACCGAAGCTGGCAAGCTGCTGCACGGCTATGCCGGCGGCGTGCTCGACACCGTGACGCGGGCGACCTCGGAGGTGATGGCGCTCCGCTCCAGTCCGCGCGGAACCATCGCGATCGGCATGCCGCCGTCGGTCGGATCGATCCTGACGGTGCCGCTGGTGCAATGCTTTCGGGCCGAATTTCCGCTGATCTCGATGCGGGTGGTGGAGGGATTCAGCGGCCATCTGCTGGAATGGCTGACCACCGGCAAGATCGACGTTGCGGTGCTCTATAACGCGCCGCGCATCAGCAATCTGAGCGCGGAGCCGCTGTTGCAGGAGGAGATCAGCCTGCTGGGTGCGGTGAACGATGTGGCCGGGCTGACCGCGGATCCGGTGCCCGCGTCGCGGCTCGTCGAGTTGCCGATGATCCTGCCCAGCCGCCCGCACGGCCTGCGGCTGGTGGTCGACGCGCTGCTCGGCGAGGCGGCGATCGAACCGAACATTGTGCTTGAGGTCGACGCAATGCCCTCGACGCTAAGTCTCGTGGAACGCGGCGTCGGCTATACGCTGTTGTCCTATGGCCCCGCGCGGCATCTGGTCGACGCCGGCCGGCTGAAAAGCTGGTCGATCATCGATCCCGTGCTGACGCGGCAACTGATCCTGGCGACCTCCAGCCAGCGGCCGACCACGACTGCGACCCGCGCGCTCGCCAAGATGGTGCGGCGCCAGGTCCAGGACCTCGTTCAGCAGGGCCTTTGGCTGTCGCCGGCCGGACGCAAACGGGCGTCGTCCGTTCGCGGCGATGCAGCATCGCCTGTCGCGCGCAGGAAAGCTGTTATTCCCTAAACGGCGATGCCCCTGCATCGACGGACCCGCTAGCTTTCCGTCCCAACAGCGGGACCGGCGATCAAGACCGGACGACGACGGAGGACATGCGATGGCGGGCGAGCTTCTCGGATTTATCGGCATCGGCCGCATGGGAGGCCCGATGGCATCGCGGCTGCTCGACGCCGGCTACTCGCTCTGCGTCTACGACAAGCAACCGGAGGCCACCGCCGAACTGGTCGCGCGCGGCGCGCGATTGGCCCGCTCCCCCGGCGAAGTGGCATCGACGGCCGAAATCGTGCTGCTCAGCCTGCCGACGCCGGACATCGTCAGGGCGGTGACGCTCGGCGAGAACGGCGTCGGGATCGGCAATCGCGTTCGAACCGTGATCGACCTTTCCACCACCGGGCCGGGCGTCGCGACCATCGTCGCCAAAGGCCTGGGCGAGCGCCAGATCACGCTGTTCGATTCCCCCGTCAGCGGCGGTATCGCCGGCGCCAAGGCCGGCACGCTGGCGGTGATGGTCTCGGGTCCGCGCGATATCTATGACGCGAAGATCGAGCCGATCCTCAAGCACTTCGGCAAGTTGTTCTATACTGGCGACAAGCCGGGGCTGGCGCAGACCGCCAAGCTCGTCAACAATCTGCTTGCGGCAGCGGCCCTGGTCATTTCGTCGGAGGGCATGGCCATGGGCGTCAAGGCCGGCCTCAATCCCAAAGTGCTGCTCGACATCATCAACGTCAGTTCCGGACGCAACAGCGCGACCCAGGACAAGTTTCCGCGGTCGGTGCTGCCTGGCACCTTCGATTTCGGCTTCGCCACCGCGCTGTCCTACAAGGATGTCCGGCTCTGTCTCGACGAAGCGGAGGCGATGGGAATACCGATGATCATGGGTGCGGTCGTGCGTCAGATCCTGGCATTGACCCAGGCCAAATACGGACCGGATTCGGATTTCACCTCGATCGCAAAACTCTCGGAGGAGTGGGCCGGCGTCCAGATCAGGGGATAGCCGAACGCAAGACGTGAGCGACAGGAGAAGCCCCATGGCCACGACCGCGCATCCAGATCATCGACAGGTCTCGATCGCGCGCGCCATGGTGCGGACAGCACGCGCGGTCGAACTGTCGCAGCTGTCGGTGGCGGCGCGAGCCAAGCTCAAGATGTGTCTGCTCGACTTTCTGTCCTGTGCCTTCGAGGCGCGTGACCTTGCGACCAGCCGGCAAGCCGTCGCGGTCGCCGCCAAATTGCCGTCAGGTTCGGCCATCATCGGCTCCAACGCCACAACGTCGGTGGCCGACGCGGGCTTTGCCAACGCCACGCTTGGGCACGGCCTTGTGCGTGAAGACATGCATGCCGGCAGCATCGCCCACCACGGTGTGGTGATCTGGCCGGTTATGCTCGCGCTCGCGCAACGCACCCGGGTCTCCGGCGCGCGACTGCTGTGCGCTGCGGCGATCGGGTACGAGGTCGGCGGCCGGGTGGGGCGGGCGCTGATGACGGCCGGGCTGGCGCGGTTGTTCCGGCCCACCGGCATCCTCGGTCCGCTGGCCGGCGCGATGGCCGGAAGCATTTTGCTTGGGCTCGACGAAGATGCATCGGTTTCAGCACTCGCGCTCGCCGCCAATACCTCGTCCGGCCTCAATCAATGGCCGCACGAAGGCGGCAGCGACATGTATTTCCATCCGGGCTTTGCCGCCCGCAGCGCCATCACCGCAATCGAGCTCGCCGAAGCCGGGGCCTACGGCTCCGAGCACATCTTTGAAGGTCCGGCCGGACTGTTCGCGGCGTTCGGACGCGTGCGCCCGCCGGAGACGATCGCGCTGTTTCCGGCGGGCAGCGAGGAGATCCTGGCCGTCTACAACAAGCCGGTTCCGGCGTGCAATTTCGCCCAGACCGCCTGCCAGGCGGCAATCCGCGTTGCCCAGGAGATCGACAGCGTCGCGGCCATCGACGCCATCACCGTGCATCTTCCGGACGCGGCAATCGACTATCCCGGCTGCGATTTTTCGGGGCCATACCGGCACGCGCTGCAGGCCAAGATGAGCATCCAATATGGGGTTGCAGCGGCGCTGGTCCGCAAATCGGTCGCCGAGGAAAATTATCGCCGGCTCGACGATCCGGCGGTGCTGCGGCTCGCCATGCTGATGCGCCTGAAGCGCGATTCCGAGTTCACAGCCGCGTTCCCGGGCGCGCAGGGCGCCGAGGTCGAGGTCAGCCTGTCGACCGGCGCGCGGATCAGCCGGCGAATCCCCGACGTCGTTGCGGCGACGGAGAGCGATATCCGCGCCCGGTTCCGCGCCGCCGCTGGCGAGCTGATCGGCATGGAACGGGCGGATGCGGTGGAGGAAATGATCGACGGTCTGGAGCGGTTCGATCATGTCGGTCGCATTGCCGGGCTTTGCACGCCGGCAGGCCGCAGCGGCAAATCGCGCGCTGCCGCCCCACGCGCCAGAACGGGGCCGTGACGGCCGGGCAATAGAGACATCGGGAAAATTCGGGCGCAAGACTCGAAGCGAACGACAAGGGGGAAGGGAGGGGGAGGATCGATGAGCGTAGCGCCGGACCATTGCCGAGCCTTTTCCGTCGGGTGCGCCCGATGAGTTCGCAGATCGTCGAGAACATGCTGCAGGCACTGGTCGCCGGACTTCTGGCGGGCGCGATCTACGGCCTGATGTGCGTCGGGCTCGGCCTGATTTTTGGAGTCATGCGCGTCATCAATTTCGCGCAGGGCGACTTCATGATGCTCGGCATGTATGCGGCGTATTATCTTTTTCTCTCGGCGGGCATTCAGGGCGCCTTCGGCAATGTCATCGGCCCGTATGTGGCCATCCTGTTGTCCGGTCCGCTGCTGTTCCTGTTCGGTTACGGAATTCACCGGCTCCTGATTTCGCGGGTCACCGGGCGGCGAACGGCGCAACTCGAAGGCGAGGGCCATTTCGCGCAGCTGATCCTCACGCTCGGCGTCGCGCTGGTGCTGCAGAACGGAGGCCTGATCGTGTTTGGGTCGGTGCTGGCCTCGATCCGCACGCCGCTCTCCTCCAGCGCCTGGGAGATCGGACCGCTGTGGGGCGATTTCGTCAGCATCTTCGTCAACAAGTCGCGCGGGATTGCCGCGCTGATCTCCATGGTTGCGATGGCCTTGCTCGCCGTCCTGATTACGCGCACGCGCATGGGAAAGGCGCTGCGTGCCTCCGCGGATAATCCGGTGGCGGCAACCTACATGGGCATCGACATCGATCGCTCGTACCGGATGGCGTTTGGTCTCGGTGCCGCCGTCACCGCGGTCGCTGGCGGGCTGCTCGCCACGAATTATCCGTTTCATCCCTACATCGGCATCGATTACGTCATCGTCATGTATGCCGGCGTCGTGCTCGGCGGGATGGGCAGCATCATCGGGGCGTTCTGGGGCGGCATGACCATCGGGCTGGTTCAGCAACTCTCGACGCTGGTGCTGCCGACCCAGCTTCAGAACGCGGCAATCTTCGTCGTCTTCCTGCTGATCGTTTTCCTGCGCCCCCAGGGCTTTTTCGGTCGCATGGTGGAGAGAACCTGATGCGATCCCTGATTCCGGTCCTGATCGCCGCGCTGATCTACGCCTGCCTCACGCTGGTCGTGAGCAATTCGTACTATCAGCTGATGCTGACGCTCGTGCTGGTGTGGGCGAGCTTCGGATTGTCCTGGAATATCCTGTCCGGCTACACCGGTCTGGTTTCCTTCGGGCACGCGGCCTTCTTCGGGCTGGGCGCCTACACGACCGCGCTCGGCCAGATCTATTTCGACCTGACGCCGTGGCTCTTGATCCCGATTGCGGCCGTCATCGGTGCCGTCTCCGGCCTGCTGGTCGGATTCCCGACGTTCAGGCTGCGCGGGCACTACTTCGCGCTGGCGATGCTGGCCTACCCGCTGGCGATGCTCTACGTGTTCGAGTGGCTCGGCTACCAGGAACTGACGCTGCCGATCAAGCGCGACGCGCCCATCGCCTACATGCAGTTTTCCGATCCGCGGCTTTACACGCTGGTCGCGCTCGCCATGCTGCTTGGGATCGTGCTGATTACCCGCGCCGTCGAGCGATCGCGGTTCGGAATGGCGCTGCTGGCGATCAAGCAGAACGAGGCGGCGGCTGAGGCCGCGGGCATCGACGCCCTGGCGTGGAAGCTGCGCTCCATCGTGCTCTCGGGGGCGATCGCCGGTGCCGTCGGCGCGTTCTATGCGGTGGTGCTGCTGGTCGTCACGCCATCGTCGGTGTTCGGCATGCTGGTCTCGGCGCAGGCCCTGACGGTTGCGATGTTCGGCGGCGTCGGCACGGTGTGGGGACCGCTGATCGGGGCGGCCGTCCTGATCCCGGTCGGGGAAATCCTGAACGCCGAGCTGGGCGCGCGGCTCCCCGGCATTCAGGGCGTGATCTACGGCATCGCCATCATCGTCGTCATCCTGGCGGCGCCGGAGGGCGTGTTCTGGACGCTGCGGGATCGGCTGAAGCGCGGCGCGCGCGCCACCGCCATGATGCCGCCGGAGTTGTTGGCGCAGGCCGCACCGCTCGCGCCTGCCGATCCTCGTCCCGCCGGCGGGCCGCGGCGGGCGCCGTCCGGCGAGGTGTTGCTGTCGGTGAAGGGCCTGTCGAAGTCGTTCGGCGGCCTCAAGGCGGTGCAGGACGTCAGCTTCGATGTGCACCGGGGCATGATCCTCGGAATCATCGGGCCCAACGGCGCCGGCAAGACCACCCTGTTCAACCTGCTCAACGGCTTCCTGCCTCCGAGCTCCGGCGAAGTTGTGCTCGACGGCCGCAACATGGTCGGCTGCCGGCCGCACGTCCTCTGCAAAGCGGGGGTCGGGCGCACGTTCCAGATCATGCGGCCGTTTCCGCGCATGTCGGTTCGCGACAATGTCCGTGTCGGCGCCTATGTGCAGGCGCCAAGCGAGCAGCAGGCGCATCGTCTCGCCGCTGACGCGGTCGATCGCGTGGGTCTTGGCCCGGTCGCCGACAAGATGGCGGCCGAACTCACCACCAAGGAACTGCGCCTGATGGAGATCGCCCGCGCGCTGGCGGGGAAACCTCGATTGCTTCTGCTCGACGAAACCCTCGCGGGTCTTGGCCACGGCGAAGCCGACGAGGTAACCGCCGTCGTTCAACGGCTGGCGCGCGAAGGCATGACGGTCGCGATCATTGAGCACACCATGCAGTCCATGGTTCGCCTCGTCGATCGGTTCCTGGTGCTGGATCACGGTGCAGTGCTGGCCGACGGCGAACCGGAAGATGTCACTCGCGACCCGCGCGTCATCGAAGCCTATCTCGGCAAGAAATGGGTGGCACATGCTCAGGCTTGAGGGTGTCCGCGCCGGCTATTCGGTGCTGCCGGTCCTGAACGACGTTTCGCTTAACGTCGAGGCCGGGCAATTCGTCGCGATCGTCGGCCCCAACGGCGCCGGCAAGACGACGCTGTTCAAGACGATTTCCGGCATCGTGCAGCCGAGTGCCGGCGCGATCCATTTCGAGGGCGTCGATCTGCTCAGGATTCCCGCCGCGGCGCGGCCTCATCTCGGCATCGCCCATGTTCCGGAGGGCCGTCAGGTGTTTCCCTCGCTCTCGGTGATGGAGAATCTCGAGATGGGCGCGTACACCGAAGCCGGCCGCCGCGGCTGGAAGGACAATATCGAGCGCATTTTCGCGCTGCTGCCGGTATTGGCCGAGCGGCGGAATCAGTTCGCCGGAACATTGTCCGGCGGCGAGCAGCAGATGTTGGCGATCGGGCGCGGGCTGGCATCGGCGCCCAAGCTCCTGATGCTGGATGAACCGTCGATGGGGCTGGCGCCCGCGATCGCCGATTTCATTTTCGAAAAACTGATCGAGATCCGAATCCATACCCGGTTGACGATTGTGCTGGTCGAGCAGCGCGTCGCCGAAGCGCTGGAATCGGCCGACCATGGCTATGTGCTCGAAGCGGGCAGGGTGGTGCTCGAAGGCAACAAGGAGACGCTTCGAGCCGACGATCGCGTTCGCCAGGCCTATCTCGGAATGTGAATTATCGAAGCCGAAGGCGGCTCAACTTGAGGAAGCGAATCTGACCACGATCGGCGACCAAACCAGACAAAACGCAACACCCCGGAGGGAACCATGACCGACTACACATCACTCGCGCTGACGCGGCGCACGATGCTTGCCGCCACCGCACTCGGCCTCGCCGCGCCACGCGCATTCGCGCAGGCGGCCGCGGACGTCAAGGTCGGACTGATCGTGCCGCTGTCCGGGCTTTACGCGCGGCCGGGCGCGGTGATGCGGATGGGCGCCGAAATGGGGGTCGATCACATCAACAGCGCCGGCGGCGTCAAGGCACTTGGCGGCGCGAAGCTCAAGCTGGTCGTCATCGATTGCGGCGACACCACGGAGAAGGCCAAGAACGCCGCCCAGCGCATGGTAGCGCAGGAGACCGACCTCGTCGCCGCGAGCGGCGCCTATCTCAGCTCGTTCACGCTCGCCGTGACCGAGGTGACCGAGCGCGCGCAGCTCCCGGTGCTGACATTGTCCTACTCCGACCTGATCACCGAGCGCGGCTTCAAATACGTGTTCCAGACTTCCGCCACCGCGGCTTCGCAGGCCAGACAGGCCTTGCCGCTGCTCATGAAGCTGGCGGAGACCGCCTCCGGCAAGCGCCCGAAGACGGTGGCGATCATCGGCGACAACACCGCCGCGTCGGTCGCGTCGGTGAAGCCGATGCGCGAAGGCCTGCTCAAGGAACTTGGTCTGGAGCTCGTGATGGACGAGACCTTCACGCCGCCGCTGTCCGACGCAACGCCGCTGGTCCAGAAAGTGCGCGCGGCGCGGCCCGACTTGCTGTTCTTTCTTCCGACCGTGATCTCCGACGGCAAGCTTATTTTGGAAAAAATGAACGAATTCGGCCTCGGCCAGGGCCGTATCCCGACCATCTCGTTCGGCATCGCGATCGCCGAGCCGGACATTCTGCAGACCATCAGCCCGGAGCTGCTGCAAGGGGTTATTACCTGCGTCGGCAGTTGGGCGACCAAGGGGCACGAGGACCTGGTGAAGGAACTCAAGACGCGCTTCAACGAGCCCTGGATGACCCAGAACGCGATTTCGACCTATGGCGACATGTGGCTCATCAAGGACGCGCTCGAGAAGGCCGGCAAAGCCGACAAGATAGCCGTCGCCGACGCGCTGCGGACGATGGATGGCGGGCCGTCCAAATACTATCCCGGCGGTATTCTCAAGTTCGACGAGAAAGGCCGGCGTGTCGACGCCGAGATGACCGTCGTTCAGTGGCAGAAGGGTATCCCGGTCACCGTCTTCCCCCAGAAGCTCGCGGTTGCCGAGCCGTTCTGGCCGAAGCGCTGAAAATCATCCGCTGCGGGCGGATGGTCGTTTGTATCTAGATCCAGGGAAAGAAACTGATGAGCAAGGAAACTTTCGATCGCGGTCTGGCCATCCGGAAGGACGTGCTGGGCAAGGAGTTCGTCGAGAAGTCGTTTGCGAGCGCCGACGACTTCAACATGCCGATGCAGGAACTGACGACCGAATACTGCTGGGGCTATGTCTGGGGCCGCGACGGCCTGCCGCGCAAGACCCGCAGCATGCTGAACCTGGCCATGCTGAGCGCGCTCAATCGTAACCATGAACTGCGCATGCATCTGAAGGGCGCGCTGAAGAACGGCGTGACCAGGGAGGAGATCCGCGAGATCTTCCTCCAGGTCGCGATCTATTGCGGAGTCCCGGCTGGCGTGGATTCGTTCCGGACTGCGCGCGAGGTGTTCGCCGAGGTCGATGCGGAGGCCAAAGGCTCTTGAACGGATAGTCAGCCGTTATCGGGCCGCTTGCGGCCGTTCCGCCGGTCAAGCGGTGGAACGGCCAATACACCGGAAATCGTCATGCAGCTCACGATACAGCAGGCGCGTCAACTTGCAGTCCATGTGATGTCGGCGATCGGTCACGACGAGGCCGATGCAGGCTTGATCGCCGATCACCTGATCGACTGCGAGCTGCGCGGGTTGAGTTATGGCGGCCTGGCGCGCGCGATCAGCATCGCCGAGAGGATTGCGCGCACCGGCGACCGCCGCCGCCCGATCCGAATTCGGCACGAGACGCCGGTGTCGGCGCAGCTCGATGGCGGCGATCACCTCGGCTATATCGTCGCGCATCGCGCCACCGCGATCGCGATCGAGAAAGCGGCGGCCTCGGGCATCGCGGTCGTCGGCGCCAACGAGACCTGGTATACCGGCATGCTGTCCTACTATGCCGAGATCGCGGCCGCGCGCGGGCTGGTCAGCATGATTGCCTCGAATGCCTCGCCCTGGGTCGCTCCGCACGGCGCGACCGAAGGCCGGCTTGGCACTAATCCAATCTGTTTCGGATTTCCGAGTGCCGACGAGCCGGTGATCTGGGATGTCGGCACTTCGGCGATCATCCACGCCGAAGTGACGCTGGCGCGCCGGCTCGGCCAGCGATTGCCGGACGGTGTCGCCTTCGATCGCGACGGTCGGCCGACCCGTGATCCGGCTTCCGCTCTCGCGGGAGCCTTTGCCGCGTGGGGCGGTCACAAGGGGTCCGGTCTCGGCATCGCCGTACAACTGCTCGGCATCTTGGCGGGCTCGCCGCCAATTCCCCCCGATCTCGCGGGCTTTGGATTCGTCATCGTGGCGATGCGGCCGGATCTGATGGGGCCGGCCGAGACGTTTCGCAGCAACGTGTCGGCTTATGCGGACGCGGTGCGGACGGCACGGCCCATCGCGGGAGGCGGCGCCGTGCGCATGCCGTTCGACCGCTCGCGGCGGGATCGCCGTCGACGGCTCGCTGACGACAGTATCGATATCCCCGACCTCTTGTTCGATCAGTTGACCCACATCGCCGGCCGCCGGCCGGCAGGAGCAACCTCATGACCTCGACCCCGACGGCCACGCCCGAACCTTTTGAATTGTTCGCGATCCGTTACGGGCGGCATACGGGACGGCGGGCTTCCGACAATTTCATCGGTGGCGACTTGCACGACGCTGCGGCCGATCTCGAATATTTCGTCTGGGTCGCCAGGCGGTCGGACGAGACCTACGTCATTGATACCGGCTTCAATCCCACCTCGGCGGCGGAGCGGGGCCGCACCATGCTGCGGCGACCGGCCGACGGCGTTCGGGCGCTCGGGATTGATCCCGGCAGCGTTGATCGGGTCATCCTGACCCATCTTCATTACGATCACGCGGGCTCGCTCGGGGACTTTCCGCGCGCCAAATTTCACGCCCAGGACGCCGAGATTGCCTATGCGACGGGCCGTTGCATGTGCCATCGATTCCTGCGCCGTTCCTTTGACGTGGAGGACGTGGTCGGCTTCGTCCGGCATGTCTATGCCGATCGCGTCGTTTTCCACGACGGCTTCGCCGAACTTGCGTCCGGGCTCACCCTGCACCGCGTCGGGGGACATTCCGCGGGCCTGCAAATCGTCCGGGTCCGGACCCGGCGCGGATGGGTGGTCGTCGCTTCGGACGCCAGTCATTACTATCACAACATCCGCCGGGGCTTGCCGTATCCCACCGTCCTTCATATCGGCGAGATGATGGAAGGCTTCAAAACGGTGCGGGCGCTCGCCGACAGTGACGATCACATCGTTCCCGGCCATGATCCGATGGTGATGTCGATCTATCCTCCTCCGTCGGCTGAACTCGACGGCATCGCGGTCCGGCTCGATGTCGCGCCGTGCGGGGCGAGCGTCTGATGGCGGCCGCACCGCGCCGCTCGGCTCTCGTCACCGGATCGAGCGGAGGCCTCGGCTACGCTGTTGCCGAAAGTCTCGCGGCCGTCGGATGTGACATCGTGCTGCACGGAATTGACGAGCCTGAAAACGTCGAGCCGGCGCGGGTGGCGCTGCAGGCCCGCTATGGAACGACCGCGGTTTACTGCCGGGCCGATCTGTCCGAGCTTGCCGGCGTCGAACGGCTGATGACCTTCGTGCGGGAGACGTGCGGCGGTCCGGATATCGTCGTCAACAACGCCGTGGTCCGTCATTTCGCGCCGATCGAGCAATTCTCGGCCGCCGATTGGCAACGCTCCCTTGCCGTCAATCTCACCGCGCCGTTTCACATCATCCGGCTGGCGCTGCCGGCAATGCGGGCCGCGGATTTCGGCCGCATCGTGAACATGTCCTCGCACTATGGACAACACGGCGCACAGGGCCGCGTCGATTACGTGACCACCAAGACCGGGATCATTGGCCTCACGCGCGCCGTGGCGCTGGAGACCGCCGGCACCGGGATCACATGCAATGCGGTCAGTCCGGGAACGCTGCCGACGCCCGCGATCATCAGCCGGATCGACGCCATTGCGGCGGCGCGCGGCGTCTCGCGCGACGAAGCCACGCGCGACTATATGAAAGCGCGCCAGCCCAGCGGCCGCTTTGTCCAGCTGGAAGACGTCGGCGCGACCGTGGCGTTTCTGTGCAGCCCGGCGGCGCGCGACATCACCGGCACGGTCATCCCGATTGATGGCGGCTGGTCGGTTGCTTAGGGCGCTGCGCGATCGATCGCTGCTGTCATGCATCGTCCCGGTCGAGCCGGGCGGTCACATCCCGTAAAGCCGCCGGGCGAAGGTGACGATCGCCTCCGCGACGGCATTGGGTTGTTCGGGAAACAGCGCATGGCTCGCGTTGGGAATCACGACGATCGTCACCCGGTCTCCCAGCTGCGATTTGAGGACGCCGGAAAAGCGGCGAGGCGCCACGGGATCCTGCTCGGCCTGAAGGTCCAGGATCGGCGCCGTGCCGGCCGCAAAGTAATCGTCGACCGGAGTATGCTCACGCGCGTGCGATTCCATATGGTGCACCTCGGAATTCCATCCGCCCAGCCAGACCGTCGGATCGTTGCCGGGCGCAAAGAACGCGATCCGCAGATATTCCAGGCGTTTCGATTCAGGGAGCGACATGTCGGAGGGACCGTCGATCGCCCGGCGCATTTCG
The DNA here is from genome assembly GCA_963742085.1 of uncultured Alphaproteobacteria bacterium. Lineage (GTDB taxonomy): Bacteria > Pseudomonadota > Alphaproteobacteria > Rhizobiales > Xanthobacteraceae > Bradyrhizobium. The sequence continues at coordinate 119,803 of CAVUKM010000023.1, forward strand.
GGACCGATCGGCTTTTCGGTCGTGCCCGGAGGAACCTTGCCGGAGGATCCAGCCGCGACCACCACGCCGCGCACCAGATCGGGCCGGTCGGCCGCGATCTGCCGGGCGACAAAATTGCCGAAGGCGTGCCCCACGACAATGACGGAACCCTTGTTTTCGCTTTCGACGACGCTTGCGACATCGGCCGCCAGATCGTGCATATTCAAGCCGTCCATCGGTCCCTTGCTGCGTCCAATCCCCCGAGGTTGGGGCCGAAGCACCCGGAATCCCTGGGAGGCCAGCATCGCGGCAACCGCGTCGTAGTCTTCGCCGGACCGGCCCAGCGAAGGGAGCATGACGATCACCGGGCCTGCGCCCTGCGAGAGGACCTCGATCTCGACATTGCCGCGCGAGACGATGCGCCGCTCGACGGTCGATGCATCATTTGCGTGTGCCGCGAGCGCGGCACAGGCGAAGATGATGACGCATAAGGAGAGCAGATCGTGTTTCATTGATTTCACCTCGGTTGGCGCAACTTTCATTTCTTTCTCAACGCGCGCCAGCTGCCGGGAAAGGCGAATGTGTTGATTTTTCCCGAAGAACCCTTAGTAATCGATGTAAATAAAGCTTTAGCCTGGAACGCAGCGCCAGAGTTCTGACTATTGCAAAGAATAGCGGCAGGTGCCCGTCAAGGACATCGCCGATTTTGGGAAAACGACGGGAGGATGGCTTGGTTGGGGCACCTACACTGCGTGTGCTGTTGCAGAGGGACGGGTGCCTGACGCTTCCGGGCGTCTATGATGGCATCTCGGCGAGAGTGGCGGCGAGTACCGGTTTCGACGCGCTTTACATGACCGGGTATGGCGTCGTCGCATCCGCGCTCGGCGTCGCCGATGCCGGCACCGCGACATTCACGGAGATGCTCGACCGCGTGCGCTGCATCGCCGGTGCAACCAGCATTCCATTTATTGCCGACGGCGATACCGGTTATGGCGGGTTGTTGAATGTTGATCGCACCGTGCGCGGCTATGCGGCCGCGGGCGCTTCCGGTATCCAGCTCGAAGATCAGGAATTCCCGAAGAAGTGCGGTCACACCGAATTCCGGCGCGTTATTCCGGCCGATGACGCCATCGCCAAGATCCGTGTCGCGGTCGATGCGCGCCCAAGCCGCGACTTTCTCATCGTTGCCCGGACGGACGCGCGTTATGCGGAGGGGATGGACGCAGCCTTGCGGAGGGCCGAGGGGTTCCTCAATGCCGGCGCCGATGTGCTCTTCGTCGAAAGTCCCGAGAGCCTGGAGGAATTGCGCCGTGTCGCCGAGACCTTCAAGGGCGCGACATTGCTGGCGAACATGGTCGAAGGCGGCCGCACACCATATCTGTCGACGGCAGAGCTGGCGGCAATGGGCTTCAAGATTGCGCTCTATCCCGGCTCCGGCTTCCTGACGGCGGCCGGCGCCCTGCAGCTCGTCTACCGCAACCTGAAAACGGCTGGCATAGGCACCGGCAGCGAAGCCCCTATGCTGCCGTTCGCTGACATGAACAACCTGATGGGCTTTCCCGCAGTGCACGCCTTCGAAAAGCGCTATGGCCGGTGAGGCCGGATCAATCGAAACAGGAACACGTCATGGCAAAGGGAAAAATGCTTGCTCGAGTTAGCTTTGTCCTGGGTCTGGCCGCGACCATCGTCGCCTGGACGGCGCCGGCAGCGCAGGCCGAGACGATCACGGTCACTCATTGGGGCGGGCAATTCTACGGCGTGCCCTATGCGGTCGCCATGGAGAAGGGGTTGTTCAAGAAGAACGGCGTGGATGTCACGGGTATCCTGACGGCAGCGGGCGGCGGCACCGCGGTTCGCAACACGTTGGCCGGCGGCATTCCTTTCGGGGAGGTTTCGCTGGCGGCAGCCGTTCAGGCCATCAATTCCGGCCAGAAGCTCATTATCGTCGGCGCCGGCACTCAAAGCGTGGCCGACCAGATGTGGGTGGTGAAGAAGGATTCCGCCCTCACGGGTATCAAGGATCTCGTCGGCAAACAAATTGCCTATACGGCGCCCGGATCGGTCAGCAACATGGTGATCCTGATGGCGTTGAAGGCCAACGGCATAACCCAGCAGCAGGTGAAGCTCGTGCCGGCCGGCGATCTTGGCGCCAACCTTTCCGCCGTCAGCAGCGGCGCGGTCGATGCCGGCTTCTCCGACGAGCTGGTGTTCGCGCAGAACAGGGAACTGGTGAAGCCGCTCTTCATGGTGCGTGACACGATGGACCCGCGCATGATGCAGACCGTGATGATTACTACCGCGGAATATGCCAGGGCGCATCCCGATATCATCAAGGGCCTGATCGTTGCCCGCCGCGAGGGGCTGGCCTATGCGCTGGAACATCCGGATGAGTCCGCCGACATTACCGCCCGGGCCTACAACAATCCAAACGTCAATCTCTTCCGGGCGCATATTCACGAACTCATCAAGGAAAATTACTGGAGCGACGGCCGGCTCGATTACGCCGGCATGAACCACATGGTCGAGGGCCTGCAGATCACCGGACAGATCAAGGGCGATGTCGACTGGCCGAAATACGTCGACACCTCCTACCTGCCGCCTGATCTGCTGCCCTCACAATGAGCGCCCCGGCAGTGAGCGAGCAAACGCATGTGGCGCTGAATGGCGTGGTCCGTCATTACGACGGGCCGCCCGCAGTACACGCGCTCGGTCCGATCGACCTGGTGATACGCCGCGGAGAATTCTTCTCTGTCGTCGGGCCGTCGGGTTGCGGCAAGTCGACCTTGCTCGATGTGCTTTGCGGCCTCGTTCGACCGACGGGCGGCAGCGTATATTTCGAAGGCAAAGAACTGCGCGGCGAGGTTCCGGACGGCATCGGCGTGGTGTTTCAGGAAGATTCAAGCATGCCCTGGCTGAGCGTCCGCCAGAATGTCGCCTTTGGCCTGCGCACCTCCGGCCTGCCGGAAAAGGAAGTCCGGGAGCGGGTTGACCATGCCGTCAGCTTCATGGGGCTGGCCCAGTTTGCCGATCATTATCCGGCGCAACTCTCCGGAGGCATGCGCCAGCGGGTCTGCATCGCGCGGACACTGGTGCTGCGGCCCCGGCTGATCCTGCTCGACGAGCCATTCGGCGCGCTGGACCAGCAGACACGGCTATTGATGGGCGATGAACTGCTGCGGCTCTGGCGCGAGACCGGCGCCAGCGTGCTACTCATCACCCATGCCCTGGACGAGGCGGCGATGCTGTCGGATCGTGTCGGCGTCATGAGTGCACGGCCGGGCCGCTTCATCGATATGGTGGAGACCGGTTGGCCGCGCGACCGCGACAGCCGAATTGTGTCGGATCCGAAATTCGGAACGTTGACTGCGCGTTTGTGGTCTTCCCTCCGCGAGGAGTCCCTCAAGACCATGGGCCGGGCGGCGTGACGCGCCGGCGCGCCGCCGCTCTCTTCGTCCGCATCGCCGTGCTGGCGGGGCTGGTGGTGTCGCTGGAATTCTGCTGCCGTACCGGCGTCATCGATCCATTGACCGTCATCCCTCCCAGCGACATGGTTATTTCGATGATCGATCACGTCGGCTCGGGTGAGCTGAACGAGAGCATCGTCAGGACCTTCTCGACCATCGGGCTCGCCTTCGTGCTGGCGATTGGGTTTGGCACCCTGGCTGGTGCGCTTGTCCACCGCTCACCGCGCCTGCGCGATGTCGCCGACCCGCTGCTGGCATCGTATTACTCGGTGCCGACTTTCATCTTCTACCCGCTGCTGGTGGCGCTCCTTGGTCTCGGCAAGGCTCCACTGGTGGTGTTGGGGGTGCTCTCCGCCGCGCCGGCTGTCATGATCAGCACGCTCTCGGGACTTGATGGCGTCTCGCCTGTATTGATGAAAGTTGCGCGCGTCCACCGGCTGAATCCGGCTCGGACGTTATGGTGGATCGTATTGCCCGCCGCCCTGCCACACCTGTTCACCGGGTTCAAGCTGGCGCTCAGCTATGCATTGATCGGCGTCATCGCCGGCGAATTCATCCTCTCCGGCACCGGGCTTGGTTATGCTATTTCCTTCGCCTACCAAAGCTTCGACAACCGCGCCATGTACGGTCTGATGCTGTTCGTGCTGCTGGTTGCGGTCACCGCCAACGGAATTCTTTATGTCTGGGAGGGGCGGCTGGCGCGCCGCCGTGCAAGGGGTGAGTGACCTCGCACTCCAAGATGCCCTGTCCAGGCGCGCGTCGCGCCGGCGCATCCGTGCGTTCGACGCTGTCGTGCTGGCCCTGCTGATGCTGGCGCTCTGGCAGGCGATCGGTAGCTGGACGAACGGCGTTGCGGTTTCTCCACCGCTGCAGACATTTGTGTACCTGTTCGGTCTCCTCCGCACGTGGATGTTTTGGGAACATGCCGCCGCGACTCTGGAAGCGTTTCTCCTTGCATTCGGGCTCTCGGCGCTGATCGGCCTGGCGCTCGGTCTGATTTTCGGGGTGGGGCGCTTCGCCGGAGAAGTCGCGGAGCCGATACTCGCCGGCTTTTATACCATCCCGAAAGTCACCCTCTATCCGGTCGTGCTGCTGGTCTTCGGCCTCGGCATGTCGGCCAAGGTCGCATTCGGCGTCATGCACGGACTGGTACCGATGACGTTGTTCACGCTCGGCGCGGTGCGCAGTCTGCCGCCGGTATTGATCCGCACGGCCAGGGTGCTGCGGCTTTCGCCGGGCCGCACGATGCTCTGGGTTTTGGTGCCGGCCTGCCTGCCAGATATCGTCAACGGTCTGCGGATCAGCTTTTCGCTAAGCCTGCTCGGCGTCTTGATCGGAGAGATGTTCTCCTCGCAACGCGGCCTCGGGTTCTTGCTCGTCAACGGCATGGCGCAGCACAACGTGCTGCTCTCGACCGCCGTCGTCACCGTGATCGTCGCCGTGGCGATCGCAGCCAACACGCTGATGTTGCGCCTCGGCCGGCGGACCGCGCGCCGCTCGAGCTGAGAATTGACGAAGACTGATCGAGATAAAAGCGACAAACTGGTCGCGACAGGAGAGACCGCATGGCAAGACCGACGACGATCCTCAAGACGATATTCGGTCGGCGCGAGGCGACGATCCTCGCCGGCGCCGCGAACGGCTTGTTCGCGCGGATCATCGAGGATCTTGGCTATGAGGCCGTCTATGTCACAGGAGCCGGCGTCGCGAATATGTATCTCGGCGCGCCGGATATCGGGTTGACCACGCTGACGGAGATTGCAGGCCACGTGTCGGCGATCGCCGATGCCGTCGCGCTGCCGCTTTTGGTCGATGCTGATACCGGATTCGGAAATCCGGTTAACATGGTGCGCACCGTGAAGGTTCTGGAGAGGGCGGGCGCGGCCGGACTCCAGATCGAGGATCAGATCTTTCCGAAGAAATGCGGCCATTTCGACGGCAAGGAGGTTGTGCCACTGGAAGAGATGCTGGCAAAGATCAAGGCCGCCGTTGACACGCGTCGAGACGGCGACCTGCAGATCGTGGCGCGCACGGATGCGCGGGCGATCCTCGGCCTGCAGGCGGCTATCGACCGGGCCGGCGCCATGATCGAGGCCGGCGCCGACGTGACCTTCGTCGAGGCACCCACTTCGGCGGAGGAATTGGCGGAGATCGCCGGCGCCCTGTCCGTGCCGCAAGTCGCCAACATGGTGTTCGGCGGCCGCACTCCGGAATTGGGACAGCAAAAACTTGCCGAACTCGGCTTCGGCTGCGTGCTCTACGCGAATGCAGCCCTGCAAGCGGCGCTCAAGGCTTCCCACGACGTGCTGGCGGCGCTGAAACGTGACGGCTCGCTCGCCTCCGTCGCCGATCGCCTGGCTGGGTTCGACGTCCGGCAGCAGGCCGTCTCAAAACCGAAATACGACGAACTCGAACGCCGCTATCGCCTATGATGGCGTAGCCCACGGCCGAGCCTTTCGGTCGGCAGCTCTGAACTCGTCAATCTGCTCGCGGAATGAATGAGTGACATCAAAATCGTCCCAACCGTTCAGCAGGCGGGTTCGGCGTGCCGGGTCGATCGTAAATTGATATCGTAGTTCGCCGCATGCAATTGATTGCGATAAGAGATCGACCGTGACGGTCAGTGTCGGCTCGCCTGTTAGCGCGGTCACAAGCGCGCCGGCCTCGGCCTCGCTCACCACGGCGGTGAGTAATCCATTCTTGGCCGCGTTCTGCGAAAAGATATCTCCGAACGAGGGCGCAATCACGCACCGGATGCCGTAATCGTAAAGCGCATAGACCGCCGCCTCGCGCGAGGACCCGCCGCCAAAATTACGTCCGCTCACAATGATTCTCGCATCGCGCCAGCAGGACCGATTGAGCGGAAACTCCGGACGCTCGCGATCGTTCGCGTCGAAGCGAAGATCACGAAACAATACTTTGCCGTGTTCGCCCTTGCGCGGCAGCTTAAGATAACGCGCTGGCAAAATCTGGTCCGTGTCGATGTTCTCGGCCGGGAGCGGGCAGGCCGGGGCCGAAATACGGGTGAATTTTTCCATACCCGTCACCCTCGGTTCTTGCGGGTCGTCAACGATCGCATATCGGCAAGGTGCCCGCAGACCGCGGCCGCGGCAACCATCGCCGGCGACATGATATGCGTCCGTGCGCCCACGCCCTGGCGGCCGCGAAAGTTCCGGTTGGTGGTCGAGGCGCAGCGTTCGCCACTGGCGACCAGATCGCCGTTGATTCCGACGCACATCGAACAGCCGGAATCGGCCCATTGCAGCCCGGCGTCGCGGAACACCTGGTCGAGGCCTTCTTCTTCCGCCTGGCGCTTGACGCTTGACGACCCTGGCGACACCAGGCCGGGCACCTTGCAGACGCGGTTGGCGAGAATAGCGGCCGCAGAGCGCAGGTCTTCGATGCGCGCGTTGGTGCAAGAGCCGATGAACACCCGGTCGATGCCGATATCGGTCAGCTTCTTGCCCGGCTCAAGCCCCATATAGTCCACGGCGCTTTGGATATATCTCGCGCGTTCCGGATTTTCCGCGCGTGCAGGGTCGGGAACGTTGCCGTCGATGGGCAGTGCGTCTTCCGGGCTGGTTCCCCAGGTAACGAACGGCGCTAGGGTTGTTGCGTCGATCGAGACTTCGCGGTCAAATTGCGCTCCGGAATCGGATTTCAACTCGATCCAGTCTTCCATTGCCTTCTCGAGCGCATCGCCCTTCGGCGTAAACTCGCGGCCCCTCAGATATTCGAATGTCGTTGCATCGGGCGCCACGATGCCGCAGCGGCCGCCGGCCTCGATCGCCATGTTGCACAAGGTCATTCGGGCTTCCATGGAGAGCGCGCTGATGGCGGAGCCGGTAAATTCGACGGCATGGCCGGTGGCGCCATCCGCACCGATTTTGGCGATGATCGCAAGCGCAAGGTCCTTGGCGCCGAGACCTTCGGCAAGTTTGCCAACGGCGGTGATCCGCATGCGCTTGGGCTTTTTCTGCCAGAGCGTTTGCGTCATCAGCACATGGGCCACTTCCGAGGCTCCGATCCCGAACGCAAATGCGCCAAATGCGCCATGTGTGGAGGTATGGCTATCGCCGCAAACGATCAGCAGGCCCGGCAAGGTCAGCCCCAATTCCGGGCCGACCACATGGACGATGCCCTGACGAGGGTCCTTGAGCCCGAACAGGGTGATATGCTGATCGGCCGTGTTCTTCTCCAGCTGGTCGATCATGCGCGCGATTTCGGGGTTGGCAATCGGCAGGTCGCGGCCACGCGTCGGCACATAATGGTCGGCGACGCCAAACGTCAGTTCTGGCTCGGCCACCGTGGCGCCGCGTTCGGCGATGCGGCTGAAAGCGTGGAACGAGCCTTCATGCACGTAGTGACGATCGACCCACAGCAGGGACTCGCCGTCGCGTTGCAGGATCTCGTGCTGCATCCAGAGTTTGTCGAATAGGGTCAGCGGCGATGTCATGCGGTTATTTTGCGCTTGTTAGCCGTTGCAGTCGAACGGCTATATTGTATGCTAAATAATACCTAGTAAAGCCGCGGCTCGCCAGAGCCAGCGCTGTTGCGTGGGGGGTGTTGTGGCGGACCGGTTGCAGGAGGCCAAGGCGCGCCAGGTTTACCTGGTTTTGCGCGATCGGATCATGAGTGGAGCCATGGGTTTCGGCGCGCGGCTGCCCAATGAAAACGATCTTGCGCTGGCGCATGGTGTGTCGCGTGTCACGGTGCGCCGTGCCTTGAGCGAGCTTCAGGGCGAGCATTTGATCGAGCGACGCCGCAGCGCCGGAACGCGCGTGGTCTATCGGCCGCAAACCGCTCGGGTGAGTGCCGACATTTCCGGCGTGCTGGCGAACCTGGCCGACATGGGCCGCAGCACCAGGGTGCAGTTGCTGTCGTTCGCCTATGTACCGGCCAACGGTCCTGCGGCCGAAGCGCTGGGCGCAAGGGATCATGAATTGTTGCAGCGTTCGGTCCGCGTCCGTTCGGTCGACGGCTTGCCGTTTTCCTATCTGCTGGCGCATGTGCCGGAGCGTATCGGCGTCACATTCAGCGGCAAGGAATTGGCCGACCGTCCGCTGCTCGAGCTCCTGGAACGGTCGGGCGTCAAGGTCGAGCGCGCGACCCAGCGGATTTCCGCCTGCCTTGCCGCGCCTGACGTTGCCCGTGCGCTGGGGATCGAGACCGGTTCGCCGCTGATCGAAATGGTACGCACGGTCTTTGATCGCGACGGACGCGGCGTCGAACATCTGTATGCCCTGTATCGGCCCGACCGCTACAGTTTTGAATTCGATCTGGTTCGTTCTGGCGGAGCCAGCAAAAGGAGCTGGTCCACCCTGCCGCTCGCAGTTCGCAAGCAAACGAAAAAAACGAAGCCGTCAACCAACATGTCATTCATCTAGTAGAGGAGGCGCTGTCTTGCCGAGCAATAGCAAGCGTTTTACCCGTCGGAAATTCCTGCGTTCAACAGCGCTTACGGGGGTCGCGGCAGCGAGTGGTGCGATCGTGGCGCCCTCGATCCTTCGCGCGCAAGGCGGAACGGTCAAGATCGGATTCTTGCAGCCGGTATCGGGTGCGCTGGCCTATTCTGGTCAGCAGGGCCGGCTTGGCGCCTCAATTGCGGTCGACGAGATCAACGCGGCCGGCGGAATCAAGGACGTGGGAAAAATCGAGCCGGTGCTCGGCGATGCGCAATCGACGCCCGACGGCGGCAATGCCGAAGTCGAGAAGATGAATTCGGCCGGCGTTTCCGCCATCGTCGGCGGGTATGCCAGCAATATCTGTCTTGCTACTTCCCAGACCGCGGCGCGTTACGACTTGCCCTATCTCGTGGACGTTGGCGTTACCGACGCGATCGTCACGCGCGGCCTCAAGAATACCTTTCGTTTTGGACCGGGCTTTGGTGTGATCACCAAAACCGCGCTGGCCAACCTCGTGGCCATCAATGAAAAAGCGGGAAAGCCCGCCAAAACCGTGATGATCGTGCACGAGGACTCCGCCTTCGGCTCGGGCCTGGCCAAGCTGCTCAACGAGCAGCTTCCGCTCCAGGGGTTCGAGGTGCTGGACACCATTCCGCACCCGACGCCGACGCGCGATTTCAACAATGTCGTGCTCAAGATCAAGGCCGCCAACCCGGATATCGTGATACCGGCCAACTACTACAACGAATATGTGCTGCTTGCCCGCACGATGCAGCAGCAGCAAATGCGGCCGAAGGCAGCGATCTACTCGGTGCTCGGCGGTGCTGCATCGTCCTACAAATTCGTCAAGGAATTCCCGCAAGCCGCGCAGTACATCATGGACTGCAATCACTGGTTCGATCCGCGCAACGCAAAAGCACTGGCCTTGAAAAGCAAGGTCGAAGGGCAGGGGCAGTTCTTCACTTACGAGGTTTACCTCAATTACAGCTCCACGCTGCTGCTGGCGGATGCCATCGAGCGGGCGAAATCGTCCGACCGCGCGAAGATTATTGACGCGCTCTCGAGTTCCACGTTTGCCGGCCACATCATGCCCTATGGGCCCACCAAATTCGTGAATGGCCAGAACCAGGGTGCGGCGCCGGCCAATACGCAAGTCATTGGCAATGACATCCAAATAATCCTGCCGGAGGCCTTCGCGTCGGCCAAGCCGGTTTATCCGATGCCACGGGCGTGAAGATGGGATTCGTCGCGGCGCCGGCTTTGACCGGGCGGTATCTGTGCATTTAGGCATTCTCCTCCCTGCGATCGTCAACGGCGTGCTGAACGGCGCCTTGTACGCGCTGATCGCGCTTGGCCTGACACTGGTTTACGGGGTGTTGCACATCATCAACTTTGCCCACGGCACGTTGCTGACGGCGGCGTTGTTCGCCGCATTTTTCCTGCACCAGATGTTGGGCTTGGACCCTTATCTCGCCTTGTTCATCCTGACGCCGGCTTTTTTTGCGGTCGGATATACGCTGCAGCGCTTCATCATCGGCCCCGCATCTCATGGGGATGATGGGAATATCCTGCTGGTAACACTTGGCCTTGCCGTCATCATCGAAAACGCGCTGCTGTTTGCATTTCGCGCCGATACCCGCACCATCGACGTGGCTTACGGCTTTGCCGTCGTGCCGGTTGCCGGCATGTTCATTTCGGTGCCCCGTCTGGTCGGACTAGCAGGCGCGGTGGCCGTCGCGCTGCTGCTCTGGCTGCTGCTGTCCTTGACCGACACCGGCAAGGCCATACGCGCGGTGGCCAAGGAGAAACTTGGCGCACAACTGAGCGGCATCGACGTCGCCCATATTTACGCGGTGACCTTCGGGTTAGGCACCGCCTGTGTTGCCATCGCCGCCTGCCTGCTGATTCCGACTTATTACGTCAACCCGCATGTCGGCAACGCCTTTGTGCTGATCGCGTTCACGACCGTCGTGCTGGGCGGGATGGGTTCGATTCCTGGCGCGCTGCTCGGCGGGCTCTTCGTCGGCCTGGTGGAAAGTCTGTGCGGGCTCTATCTCGGTGAATCGCTGGGCCAGATCGGCATCTTTCTGATGTTCATCATGGTTCTGCTGTTTCGCCCGGGCGGCTTGTTGGGAGAGCGCGCATGAGCGGCCGCGCATTTTTCCCGATTGTCGCGGTGGTCGCTGCGCTTGCCTGCATTCCGCTCGTCATCCATTCGAACGTGGTATTGAACTTTCTGGTAACGGCGCTTCTGCTCACGCTGGCGGGACAGGGCTGGAACGTGCTCGGCGGTTATGGCGGCCAATATTCTTTCGGCCACGCCGCGTTTTTCGGAACAGGCGCCTACGTGACCGCGATATTGCAAACGCGCTATGGCCTCAATGCGTGGCCCGCCTTTGCCGCAGGCATCGCGGCGGGTGCCGGCGCAGGCGCCGTGATCGGCGCCCTGACGTTCCCCTCCGGGCTGCGCGGCTCCTATTTCGCGCTGGTCACGCTGGCCTTCGCCGAAGTCCTGCGCATTGTTGCCAGTGTGACGCCGGTTACCGGCGCGGGCGTCGGCATATTAATCAAGCTCGACCTCGGTGCGCATGCGCTCCAGTTTCAAGACCGAGCGGCGTTCTATTGGTTTATTCTGACGCTGGTGGCGGGGGCGCTTGTCATCACCCGGCTGATCGAGCAATCGCGTTTCGGGGCGTGGCTGGTAGCGGTACGGGAAAACGAGGATGCCGCGCGCGCGCTCGGCGTCGATGCAACCCGCGTAAAGCTGGGCGCGATGACCATATCGGCGGCGATGGCGGCGGCCGCCGGCAGCTTTTATGCGCAATACTTTCTGTTCATCGACGCCCCGATCGCCTACGGCCCGTGGATTTCCGTCGAGGCGTTGCTGGCGCCGATCGTCGGCGGGGTTGGCACCGTGTTCGGCCCGCTGCTCGGCGCACTGATGGTGAAGACGCTCGGCGAAGCGGCCAAGCTCGCAACCGGCGACGTTCCGGGCCTCGATCTCGTGGCCTACGGTGTCGTCCTCATTCTCGTCGTCGGTGTTGCACCGCGCGGCGTCGCCGGCGTCGGCGCGCGCTGTCGGGCATGGTTCCTGCCGCCGGCAAGGTTGGCGCGGGAGGCCGCGCCGCATGACTGAACCGTTATTGGCGGTCGAAGGTATCTCAAAGAGCTTCGATGGCCTGCGCGCGGTGCGCGAGGCCTCGCTCACGGTCGAGGGCGGCCGCATCACCGCCGTGATCGGGCCGAATGGCGCCGGCAAGACAACCTTGTTCGCGCTGATCACCGGCTTCCAGAAGCCGACCAGTGGTCGCATCGTTTACAACAGCGCCGATATCACCGGTCAGCCCGCACATCGGCTGGCGCGCTTGGGAATCGCGCGCACGTTTCAGATCGTCCAGCCGTTTGCGGGCCTTACGGTTCTGGAAAATATCGCGGTCGGCGCGCATTTGCATATTGCTGGACGGGCGGCGGCGCTTGCTGCGGCCACGGAAGTAGCCAAACTGGTCGGGCTCGAACCAATGTTGCAGCAGTCCGCCGCAACCCTGACGGTGGCTGGCCGCAAACGGCTTGAACTTGCCCGGGCGTTGGCGACCTCACCAAGGCTGCTGATGCTCGATGAAGTCCTGGCCGGCCTCAACCCGTCGGAAATTCGGGACATGTTGCCGATCATCCGAGCCATCCGCGAACGCGGCGTGACCATCATGATGATCGAGCACGTCATGCAAGCGGTAATGAGTCTCGCCGAACAGATCTACGTACTCGTCGAAGGCCACGTCATCGCGCAGGGGCCTCCGGCCAGGATCGCCGCAGACCCGAGGGTGATCGAGGCCTATCTCGGTGCCGGTGCCGCCGCCCGACTGGCCGGAGGCGCAAATGGCCGATAGCGCGCTCCTCAAGGTCACCGGATTGCGCGCCGGTTACGGCGAAGTCGAAATCCTGCGCGGTATCGATCTCGTAGGTGGGCGCGGGCGACATGGTCGCCGTGCTCGGCTCGAACGGTGCCGGAAAATCGACGCTCAATCTGGCGATTTCCGGGCTTGTCCCCGCACGCGAAGGCTCGATCGAATTCGATGGCCGCTTGATCCACACTGCACGTCCGGCCGAGATTGTCGCCGCCGGCCTGGTGCACGTTCCGGAAGGACGCCGCATTTTTCCCAATTTGTCGGTAGCCGACAATCTCGATCTTGGCAGTTATCGCAGGGCAACGGCGCAGCGCGAGGCAAATCGCGAGCGGGTGTTTTCGATCTTTCCCCGGCTGCGTGAGCGCGCAACCCAACGCGCCGGGACGCTTTCGGGCGGCGAACAGCAGATGCTGGCGATCGGACGTGGCTTGATGGCGGAACCGAAACTGCTGATCCTCGACGAACCGTCGCTGGGTCTTTCGCCGCTTTTGGTCGAGGAAATGTTCGCCTTGATCCGTCGGCTCAACAAGGATGGACTAGCAGTACTGCTGGTCGAACAGAACGTCATCCAGAGCCTGGATATCGTTCACCGCGCCTACATTCTCGAACACGGCAGCTTTGTCATGTCAGGCAGTGCTGCCGATATTCGTTCCAACGCCGGCCTCAAGCGGGCTTTTCTCGGATTATAGTCATGACCCAGCCGAATACACTGCGTTCGCAGCTTTCGAAACCGCCGATCGTCATCGCGCCTGGCATTTACGATCCGCTCACGGCCCTGGTCGCGACGCAGGCCGGGTTTCGTTCGCTCTATATATCCGGCGCAGCGATCGCCTATACGCGGCTGGGACGGCCGGACATCGGACTAGTCAGTGTCTCCGAAGTTATTGAAACGGTCGCGCTGATCAGCGATCGCGTCGATGCCAATCTGGTCGTCGACGCGGACAATGGCTATGGCAACGCGCTGAATGTCGAGCGCACCGTGAGGCTGTTCGAGAAGGCGGGGGCGCACGCAATACAAATCGAGGACCAGAGCTTTCCCAAACGCTGCGGGCACCTCGACGACAAGGCCTTAATTCCGGTTGACGAAATGGCCGGCAAGATCAAGGCAGCGGTCGACAGCCGCCGCTCGCAAGACACCCTGATCATTGCGCGCACCGACGCCGTGGCGGTCGAAGGTTTCGATCGCGCAATCGAACGAGCGATACTTTATCGCGATGCGGGTGCAGATCTGCTGTTCGTCGAGGCGCCAAGGACGCGAGAGGATCTCGCCAACATCGTCAAACATATCGGGCGCACGGTCCCGCTGGTCGCCAATATGGTGGAGGGCGGCAAGACGCCAATCCTGTCCGGCCCCGAGCTCGAAGCGCTCGGTTTCTCTCTGGTCATCTTCCCCGGCGGGATCGTGCGTACGCTGGCAAAGACCGCGGTCGACTACTACGCGTCGCTGGCCGTCCACCGCACTACCCAGCCTTTCCGCGATCGCATGTTCGACTTTGGCGAAATGAATGCGCTGATCGGCACTCCCGAAATGATCGAGCGTGGCAAGCGCCTCGGCGCGAACAAGCCGGAGCGCAAATGAAACCTATCGATCCGATCCTGCTTGCCGTTCTCAATGGCCGCCTGGTCCAGATTGCCGACGAGATGGACGCAACCCTCTATCGTTCTGCTTTCAATCCGATCATTGCGGAAGCCCATGACGCTTGCCATGGCCTTTACCACGCGCAGACCGGCGCCACCCTGGTGCAGGGCACGACCGGATTACCGATCTTCGTTGGCGCAATGGCATTCGCGGTAAAGGCAGTGATCGACAAGGCCAGCCAGGACGGCAATCTGGAGCCCGGCGACACTTTTCTGTTTAACGACCCCTATGACGGGGGCACGCACCTCAACGATTTTCGCCTGGTACGGCCGTTGTTTTGGAACGGAAAGTTGTTCGCATGGCTGGCATCGGTCGGCCACTGGCTCGATGTCGGCGGCAACGTGCCAGGAAATTTCAACGCCAAGGCGACCGAGAGCTTCCAGGAGGGTTTCCGTATTCCGCCGGTGAAGCTGGCCCGCGCCGGCGTTATCCAGCAGGACATCATCGATATTCTCGGGGCCAATTCACGCGTGCCGCAGTCAAATTGGGGCGATCTCAACGGCCAGCTCAATGCGCTCGATCTGGGTGAGCGGCGGGTCGAGGCCCTGCTCAGCGAATATGGTGACGAATTGATCGCCTTGGCGCTCGATTCGCTTACCGCGCGCGCGGAAAAATTGATGCGCGCCAATATCGCCAGTCTGCCCGATGGCACCTACTCGTACGACGATTTCCTTGACAATGACGGCATCACGGATGTGCCGCTGAAAATCGCGCTCGATCTCACGATTTCCGGCGAAAAAATGCGGCTGGACTTCTCGCGCTCGTCGCCGCCTTGCGATGGTCCGCTCAATATCGCGCTGTCCACGACGGTCGCCTGCTGCTACGTCGCCCTCAAGCACATCTTTACCGACGTGCCGGCCAACGCCGGCTGCCTGGCGCCGATTGAATTTGTAATCCCGGACACGACGTTGCTCGGGGTCTCCGCACCGCGGCCGGTTGGCGGTTACACCGAGACGATTCTGCGGGTGATAGACACCGTGTTCGGCGCCTTCGCGAAAGTCGCGCCACAGCGAGCCAACGGCAGTCCGTTCGGAACGATCAATGCGCTGTCGCTTTCCGGCTGGCGCGAGCACGGCCGGCGCTGGGTGATGTTCTGCTTCTTTGGCGGCGGGTTGGGTGGCAATCCGGAAACCGATGGATTGAACCACGGTAATAATCCGATCTCGACGGCCACGATTCCCCCGGCGGAAATCCTGGAATCGCTTTATCCCGTCATGTTCACGCAATGGGCGCTGCGTCCCGATTCGGGCGGCGCGGGTTTTAACCGCGGCGGCCTCGGCGCCATCTATGAAATCGAGGCGCTGGCTGAAGGAACAACTGACGTATCGCTGCTTGGTGAACGGGGTAAATTCCCGCCGTTCGGCGTTAACGGGGGCAAGAGTGCAGCGCTCAACCGCTTCATCTATCAGTCGGCCGGCGGAGAGCACACACCGCCGCTGGTTAGCAAGGTCACGGATATCAGGATTGACGCCGGCCAGAGGGTGCGGCTGGAGACGCCGGGTGGTGGTGGATTTGGCAACCCGTTAACGAGGGATCCGGTCCGTGTTGCCCGAGATGTCAATCTTGGTTACGTCTCGCCGGCCGCGGCGCGTAAAGACTACGGGGTAGTCATCGGTGAAGATGGTATGGTCGATGCCGCGGCGACGGCGGCCTTGCGAAGTGGGGCCCGCTGATGAAGTTATCGAGTGTTCTCGGCGTTGACGTCGGCGGGACTTTCACGGATCTCCTGCTGTTCGATGCGGAGACCAAGGCGTTCCGTACCGCCAAGGTGCCCTCGCAGCGCGGCGATGAGGCGGCGGGTTTCATGCAGGGCGTTGCTGCGGTCGGCAAGGGCATCAGCATAGGCTCGATCGTGCACGGGACGACGGTCGGCACCAATACGCTTTTGGAGCGACGCGGGCCCAGGATCGGCGTGATCACGACGCGCGGCTTCCGCGACGTTCTGGAAATGCGCCGGCGTGACCGGCGGCGAACCTGGGGCCTGTGGGGTGATTTCACGCCAGTGGTGGACCGCGATTTCCGTATCGAGGTCGATGAGCGGACACTGGCCGACGGCACGATCCGATGGCCGGTCGATGAAGCGGCCGTTCGTGCCGCCGCGGTCGCGCTTCGCAAGCGCGGCGCCGAAGCGCTGGCGATCATTTTCATCAATTCCTACGCCAATCCCGATAACGAGCAGAAAGCGTTGGCGGCTGCGAAAGCTGTCTGGGACAACGAGTTTGTTTCCGCCTCGCATCAGGTCCTGCCGGAAATTCGAGAATTTGAACGCTCGTCTACCACGGCTCTCAACAGCTATCTGCAGCCGGTGGTCAGCAGCTATCTCGGCAAGCTGGAACATGCCCTCGCCACGCAGCCGTTCGAGGGACAGTTCTACATCGTGCAGTCGAACGGCGGTGTGATGTCGACGGCGACCGCGCGGCGCTTTCCGGTCCGCACCGCATTATCCGGTCCTGCGGCCGGCGTGATCGCGGCCGCGACCATCGCGCGTCAGGCCGGTTACGACAACGTGATCACCTGCGATCTCGGTGGCACATCGTTCGATGTTTCCGTCATCGTCGGCGGCAAGGCGTCGCTGGCGGCGCAAACCACCATCGATTTTGGGCTCGTCGTTCGCACCCCGATGATCGAAATCACGACCATCGGCGCCGGCGGCGGATCGATTGCCTCGGTCGATCGCGGCGGACTCTTGCAGGTTGGGCCGGAAAGCGCCGGTTCGGTGCCGGGCCCGGCGTGCTACGGCCAGGGCAATGAGCGGCCGACCTTAACCGATGCGCATGTGGTGCTTGGGCGTATCAACGCCGACAAACCGATCGGCGGCAAGCTTGCGCGTCTCGACGTCGAGGCGGCCAAGCGGGCGATTATGACCCACGTCGGCAAGCCGCTCGGCATCGACGTGCTGCAGGCGGCCGAGGCAATCGTGCGGGTCGCCGACGCCCGCATGGCCGGCGCGATCCGGCTTGTATCGATCGAGCGCGGCCATGATCCCGCGAAGTTCGTCGGCGTCCCATTCGGCGGTGGCGGTGCGCTGCATGTTGGCGCCATCGTCAAGGAGATCGGCCTGGAAGTCGCGCTGGTGCCGCGGTTTCCCGGAGTTACATCTGCACTCGGCTGTGTCATCGCCGACCTGCGCCATGACCAGGTGCAGACGCTGAACCTGATGCTCGACGGTCTGGATATAGCGGCGCTCGACCGCCGAATGGTCGGGGCGGGCGAGGAGGTTCGCTCGGTGGTTGGATCCGCCGGCGCCATGATCGATCGGATCGACCTGAGCTTCGAGTTCGACATGCAATATGTCGGACAAACCCATACCGTCACTGTGCCGCTTCCGGTTACGCTGCAGGATGGTACCACCGGCATTACGTCGGCCGTCATCGTGTCGGCCTTCGAGACCGCCTATGCGGCGTCATTCAGCCGCCTGCTGTCCGGCCTGCCGATCCGGATCGTGTCGCTGCGAAGTGCAGCGATTGGCCGACGGCCCTCGCTCGACCTTTCGGCCTTCGCGCCGGGGCCGGACGCCACGGTCGAAACGGCGAGAAAGGGCACGCGGCCGGTATGGATCGAGGGCGTCTGGCGCGATACCCGGATATGGTCGCGGCTCGATTTACCGGTCGGCGCGATCATTGAGGCGCCTGCGATTCTGGAGCAGCCAGATGCAACGATCTACATCGAACCCGGCCTGCGCGGCCGGGTAGACCAACTGGGAAACCTTATCGTTGAACGGGCCTCCAAATGAGCACGTCCTCCTCCGCGTTGATGCTGCTTGATCTTCAGAACGATTTTCTGCATTCGAACGGCGCCTATGGTCGCGCTGGTCAGGGCAGTCCGGAAATCGCGGCGCTCCCTGCAAAACTCAAGCCGCTTGCCGAACTGTTTCGCAGGAAGGGCGCCCTGGTTGGCGCGACGTTGTTTACGCTGGTGCCGGGCAGGGGCGGCGAGCCGATGATTTCGCCACACCTGAGGAAATTGCGCCCGTTCCTGACCAAAGGCGATTTCATGCCCGGCGGCTGGGGCCAGGCTCTCGTTGATGAATTGCGGCCTGCGGATTTTTCAGTCGAGAAGATCGCCTATTCGGCCTTTTACATGACGCGGCTGGAATGGGTGTTGCGGATGCATGGCGTCAGAAAACTGTACTTTGCCGGCATAGTCACCAATGGCGGCGTCGCATCCACCGTGCGTGACGCCCAGGTCAGGGACTTTGATTCCATCGTGCTGGAAGATGGCTGCGCGGCCTTTTCGCAAGACGTGCACCGTGCCGCCATTGAAGGCCTGCGGCCGGTTGCGAGGATTGCGACCATCGCTGAGGCATTGCAGGAACTCGCGGAGTCATGAGCCCGATCAGACCGGCCTCGGACGTCCCTTTCGATGTGCAGGTACCATTGCTGATCGTCGGCGCCGGCGCTGCCGGGCTGTGCGCGGCGCTGGCGGCCAGGGAAGCAGGCGCCGAACCCCTGGTGGTCGAACGCGATGCGCAGCCGGCGGGATCAACGTCCTTGTCGGCCGGGCTGATCCCGGCCGCCGGCACGCGCTTTCAGCGCGCCAGGGGCATTGCCGACAGCCCGCAACTGTTTGCCGCCGATATCCAGCGCAAGGCGAACAACGAGGCGAACGCGGCAATCGTCGCGGCGGTCGCACAAGGCGCCGGGCAACTGATCGAATGGCTGGCCGACCGCTTCGCTCTGCCATTCGATGTGATCGACAACTTCAACTATCCCGGCCATTCCGCCATGCGCATGCATGGCTTGCCCACGCGCACAGGACTGGAGCTGGTCAACCGGCTGCGCAGCGCGGCCGAAGCCAGCGGCATTTCCATTGTCCCCGGGCGCGTGGTCGAGACCCTCTTGGTCGGGCCTGGCGATCGGATCTGCGGCGTGGAAATCCTTCGCGGCGACGGCGCGCGGGAGCGTATCGGTTGTGCGGCGCTGGTTCTGGCCTGCAATGGTTACGGCGGCAATCCGGATCTCATCCGCCGCTACATTCCGGAAATGGCCAACGCGCTCTATTTCGGTCATCCCGGAAATCGCGGCGACGCCATCATGTGGGGCGACGCGCTCGGCGCAGGATTGTCGCATCTAGGCGCTTATCAGGGCCACGGGTCGGTGGCGACGCCACATAATATTCTGATCACCTGGGCCGTGATCATGCAGGGCGGCATTCAGGTCAATAGTGAGGGCCGGCGCTTCTGCGACGAATCGCACGGCTATTCCGAACAGGCGGCCGAGGTCCTTCGTCAGCCTAACGGTATCGCCTGGAGCGTATTCGATGCGCGCATCGCCTCGGTAGCGCGGCAGTTCGAGGATTTCCGCGATGCCGAGCAAGCCGGTGCGATCGTCACGCGTGAAAGCGTCCACGCGCTTGCCGATGCCATGCGTGTCCCGGTGGAGGCTTTCGCCGCCGAGTGGAGCAGCACCGAGGCGCTCAAGACAAAGTCCGCGAAAGATCGATTTGGGCGTCAGTTTGCGCCCGAGCAGAAATTCGTGCCGCCGTTCCACGCGGTCAAGGTCACCGGCGCGCTGTTTCATACCCAGGGCGGTCTTGTTATCGACGCTGCCTGCCGGGTTAAGCGCAAGGACGATACGGTTTTTCCGAACCTGTTTGCGGCTGGCGGCGCAGCCGTTGGCGTGTCCGGTTCGACGGCGGCGGGCTATCTTTCCGGAAACGGCCTTCTAACCGCAACTGTCCTTGGCCGTTTGGCGGGACAGGCAGCCGCTCAAACGGCCCGCTAGCGAGCGGATCGTCTTCGATTTCCTTCAGCTATTTTCTGAGAAGGCTGTGTCTAAGCCGCTTATTTTGCTAAAAAATAATTTCTTCCCAGGCCGTCTCGAAACGCCACAAAACCCATAAGCGCCTTAGCCAGCCGGATCGCGCGGAGCGTTGAGTAAATCGGACCGGCCTGGATAGCCCAATGTGCCAACGTACAGCTGTTGACTTATTTGCTCGGCCTTGACCGCGAGCGAAACGTCTCCAAGCAGTAGATATACGTGATCGGCGGCGGGAAGGCTGTATGCCTTCAGCATTTCTATTTCGACTTTGCTGGGCTGATGGGGATTGGCAAAATGGCTTGATACAACCCCCAACAATTTTCTGTCCTGCGTAAAAAACGGCGCACTTTGGACCGAGCGAAATCCCGCTCTTTTCGCATCCATCCTGTAAGCGGAAAATTGGGGATCCCTTTCGACATCGGCAATTTGGACAACTTCACCCAACCGCAGGGCCCGACCACAGGCTGTACCCTCATAGCTATGGACGCGCCTGAACGTTCTCAAGAAATCCGCTGAAAGACCGCGCTGGGCGACGATGGCAAGTTCATTGCCAATCGGGATTTGGACGTTGCCGTATTCGGCACCATGCATTGCGATGACGTCGTCGAGGATGGTTTGAATTGCTCCCTCGACGGTGGTTTGCTCAAGCAAACGTTGGATCATTCCGGTTATCAATCGAGCCCCCGCGCCGATCCAGCTTAACGCCAAATTTTTCTAGCTTATGGGTGTTAACGGGTCGAACATTCACGCTTCGATCTGGGCAAGTGAGCTTTTAATTTGGGCATTCCTCGGCCGAAAATCCGGCATTTTTCCGGAGCCTGCCGTTGGAACTTCTGTTGCCGACGAAAGCGCTGGACCGGCGCAGCGGTGAAGTCAGGCGGGAACTGTTGCGGAGATCCGATCCGGTGTCGTTCGTGTGCCGCTCCAACAATCGCTGGTCTCCATCTTGTTCTTCGATCGAGCACCCGCATCGAAGTGATCTGCGAAAGCATCGGGTCGCCTGGCCTGCGCGCGCGAGGCGGCGAATTGGACAACAGGACGTACATATTGTCCGCGTGTAACTGCCATAATTTGCAGGTTGTCGGGTCCTAGGATCAGGACGAAGTGAATCGTTGGGGGCGGCACGTTGATAACGGAGCGACGACCCAATGCGTGTCGCAGTGATCGTTGTGACGATATTTGCAGTGACAACGCCATCGGAAGCGTCACGGTCCTGCATGAGCAAGACTGAGGCGCGTCAGCATTTTGCCTCGGCACATATTTATTGGCATGGCCCGGATCATTGTTGGGACGCGACACCGCCCCGACATCGTCAAATCCAGGTTCAGCAAAAACCTCCGGTTCAAGAAGCTCGGCGTCAAAGTGAGTCCAAGTGGCATGATGCGATGTCGGCGATATTGGCAGACGACGAACCTGCGCAGATCCAAAATGTGCCCGCGCCATTGGATAACGAGCGTCAAAACGATGATGCGGTCGCAAATACGTGGGCAGATCGCTGGGTGAACATGGAGCCATCGCAGTCACCCCTTGTCGCGCGCCGGGTCCGCGTCGTTCAGATCGCGCCACTACCCGTCATCGAGCACAATCCCGAGCCGATGATCTCCTCGCACGACGTCGTGGTGTTGGCATTCATCGCCTTCCTGCTGACGCTGGGAACTGTTGGGGTCATGTACCGGCATGAACCTTGAGCCGCCAAAAACAGACCCTGAACGAACGCTGCTGACACGAAGCGGACCCGGTTTCCGCAGATGCCTGCATCTCACGAGCGGACCTGGCTCAGACGCGCCTGAGGTCCGAGTTTGAACTGAAGCGGGCGAATTGCGGGTGCCAAAAAGGGGCCGCGGACCGGGACCGTTCTCACGCGCACGACCGGGTCCAGGGAACCGAGCTTCCCGAATTAGCAACGATGAAAGTATCCATTTTTCAGTAGCTTAGACCGATCTTTCGGCGTCCCAAACGTCTTTGATCAACGAGAGGCCGCGGAAAAATTTTTGCGGTCCTGGAACAAATGGATGTCGAAGAAAGTTCACGGGCTTGGTCGGATTTTGGGGTCCCAGGTTTTTCGGGCGGGTGATTTTTCCTCCTTGCTTTCGGTATTCGGCAACCGCTTCTATGACGCAAAATAAGTCGCGCCTATTCCAAACTCGCAGCACGCGTTTCTTTGAGGGGGGAGGTCATGAGTGATTCTTTGAGGGGGAAGGTCATGGGTGATCTCGGCTCTATCACTCCATCCGGTCGTCGCCGTACCAAAGTCAAATCGTATGCGAATGGAAAGCCAGATCCCTCGCAGGAATTGCTTCAAGCACTTCAGGCAATGCGAAGCGGCGACTTTTCGGTGAGGATGACTGGCGATAGTCTCGGTATCGAAGGCAAGATCGCCGACACTTTCAATGAAATCGTCGCTGCAAATCAACGGATGGCGCGACAGCTGGAGCGCGTGGGCCAGGTCGTCGGCCGCGAAGGAAAGACGCGCCAGCGCGTCAAGTTCGGTCTTGCGAGCGGCTCATGGGCCGACATGGAAGGCTCGGTCAATACGCTGATCGATGATTTGCTCTGGCCGACACGCGAAGTGACGCGAGCGGTAGCGGCGGTCGCGCAAGGCGACCTGCTACAGACCGTAAAATTGGATGTCGACGGCCGTCCGCTGGGTGGCGAATTCCTCCAGTCGGCCACGATCGTCAACACGATGATCAAGCAGCTCAGCGTATTCACCTCCGAGGTGACACGCGTCGCGCGTGAAGTTGGTACCGAGGGCAAGCTCGGCGGCCAGGCGCAGGTGCCGGAAGTGACGGGCGTCTGGAAGGACCTGACCGAGAGCGTCAATTCGATGGCCAACAACCTCACCGGCCAGGTTCGCAACATCGCCGAAGTCACCATCGCAGTCGCCAATGGCGACCTTTCCAAGAAGATCACCGTCGACGTCCGCGGCGAAATCCTTCAGCTCAAGGAAGCCATCAACACCATGGTGGACCAGCTGCGCTCCTTCGCCTCGGAAGTCACGCGCGTGGCGCGCGAAGTCGGCACCGACGGCAAGCTCGGCGGTCAGGCGATCGTGCCCGGTGTCGCCGGCACGTGGAAAGACCTCACCGACTCCGTGAATGCGATGTGCGGCAACCTGACGGCCCAGGTGCGCAACATCGCCAACGTCACGACGGCGGTGGCTCGCGGCGACCTGTCCCGCAAGATTACGGTGGACGTGCGTGGCGAAATCCTGGAGCTCAAGGACACCATCAACACGATGGTCGACCAGCTCAACTCGTTCGCTTCGGAGGTCACGCGCGTGGCGCGCGAAGTTGGCACCGAAGGCAAGCTCGGCGGACAAGCCCAGGTTCCGGGTGTGGCCGGCACCTGGAAGGACCTCACTGACAACGTCAACTTCATGGCGAGCAATTTGACCGCTCAGGTCCGCAACATCGCCGACGTCGCTACCGCGATTGCGGGCGGCGACCTCTCGAAAAAGATCACCGTAAACGTGTCGGGCGAAATCCTTCAGCTGAAGGAAACGCTCAACACCATGGTCGACCAGCTCAACGCCTTCGCCGGCGAAGTCACGCGCGTGGCGCGCGAGGTCGGCACCGAGGGCCGCCTGGGCGGCAGGCCAACGTGCTCGGAGTGGCCGGCACCTGGAAGGACTTGACCGAGAGCGTCAACTCCATGGCAAGTAATCTGACGGCCCAGGTCCGCAACATCGCGGAAGTGACGACGGCTGTGGCCAACGGTGACCTTTCGAAGAAGATCACGGTGGACGTGCGCGGCGAAATTCTGGAACTGAAAGACACCATCAACACGATGGTGGACCAGCTCAACGCCTTTGCCGGCGAAGTCACGCGCGTGGCGCGCGAGGTCGGCACCGAAGGCAAGCTCGGCGGTCAGGCGCTGGTGCGCGGCGTCGCCGGCACCTGGAAGGACCTCACCGACAGCGTCAACTCGATGGCAAGCAACCTGACCGGTCAGGTCCGCAACATCGCAGAAGTTGCAACCGCCGTGGCCAAGGGCGACTTGTCGAAGAAGATCACCGTAAACGTGTCGGGCGAGATTCTTCAGCTGAAGGAAACGCTCAACACCATGGTGGACCAGCTCAACGCCTTTGCCTCCGAAGTCACGCGCGTCGCGCGCGAAGTCGGCACCGACGGCAAGCTCGGCGGTCAGGCTCAGGTGACCGGCGTCGCCGGCACCTGGAAGGATTTGACGGACAGCGTCAACTCGATGGCGGGTAACCTCACCGCCCAGGTCCGCAACATCGCGGAAGTGGCGACTGCCATCGCCGGCGGCGATCTCTCGCGCAAGATCACGGTCGACGTGCGCGGCGAGATCCTTCAGCTGAAGGAAACGCTCAACACCATGGTCGACCAGCTCAACCGCTTCGCCGGTGAGGTGACGCGCGTGGCGCGCGAGGTCGGCACCGAAGGTCGTCTCGGTGGTCAGGCCAACGTGCCGGGCGTCGCCGGCACCTGGAAGGACCTCACCGACGGCGTGAACTCGATGGCGGGCAACTTGACCGCGCAGGTCCGCAACATCGCCGAAGTGACGACAGCCGTCGCGCGCGGCGACCTGTCACGCAAGATCACCGTGGACGTGAAGGGCGAAATTCTCGAACTGAAGAACACCATCAACACGATGGTTGACCAGCTCAACGCTTTTGCTTCGGAAGTGACGCGCGTGGCGCGCGAGGTCGGCACCGAAGGCAAGCTCGGCGGTCAGGCCGAAGTGCCGGAAGTCGCCGGAACCTGGAAAGACTTGACCGACAACGTCAACTTCATGGCGTCGAACCTGACTGCGCAAGTCCGAAACATCGCTGAAGTTGCGACCGCCATCGCCGGTGGTGACCTTTCCAAGAAGATCACGGTCGACGTGCGCGGCGAAATCCTGCTGCTCAAGGACACCCTGAATACCATGGTCGAGCAGCTTCGCTCCTTCGCCGCCGAAGTGACGCGCGTGGCGCGCGAAGTGGGCACCGAGGGCCGCTTGGGCGGCCAAGCGGTGGTGCCCGGCGTCGGCGGCACCTGGAAGGACCTCACCGACAACGTCAACCTGCTCGCTGCCAACCTCACCACGCAAGTCCGCAACATCGCCGAAGTGACGACCGCCGTCGCGCGCGGCGACCTGTCGCGCAAGATCACGGTCGACGTGAAGGGCGAAATTCTCGAACTCAAGAACACCATCAACACCATGGTGGACCAGCTCAACGCGTTTGCGGGCGAGGTGACGCGCGTGGCGCGCGAAGTCGGCACCGAGGGAAAACTCGGAGGTCAGGCGCAAGTGCCGGGCGTTGCCGGCACCTGGAAGGACCTGACCGATACCGTGAACTTCATGGCGGCCAACCTGACCGAACAGGTTCGCGGCATCGTCAAGGTCGTCACCGCGGTCGCCAACGGCGATCTGAAACAGAACCTGACGGTGAAGTCGAAGGGCGAGATCGCCGCTCTCGCCGATACCATCAACAACATGACCGAGACACTGGCGACCTTCGCCGATCAGGTTACGAGCGTCGCTCGCGAAGTCGGCGTCGAGGGCCGCCTTGGCGGCCAGGCCAACGTGCCCGGGCGCAGCCGGAACGTGGAAGGATCTGACCGGTAACGTCAACCTGTTGGCGGCCAACTTGACCTCGCAGGTCCGCGCCATCGCGGAAGTGGCGACCGCCGTCACCAAGGGCGACCTGACCCGTTCGATCCAGGTCGATGCCAGGGGCGAAGTCGCGGAGCTGAAGGACAACATCAATACGATGATCACCAACCTCCGGCTCACGACCGACCTCAATACCGAGCAGGACTGGCTGAAGACCAACCTCGCCAGATTTACCAACATGCTGCAGGGGCAGCGCGACCTGACGACGGTCGGCCGGCTGCTGCTGACGGAGCTGACGCCGCTGGTGAACGCGCATATGGGCGTGATTTACCAGGTCGAAAACGAGGATAGCCCGCAAATGCGGTTACTGGCGGCTTATGCCGACGACGGCGCCGGCCCGCATCCGAAAATCGTGCAGTTTGGCGAGGGCCTGATCGGGCAATGCGCGATGGACAAGCGGCAGCGGCTGGTATCGGAAATCCCGGACGATGCGGTCCCGGTCAATTCGGCGTTCTTGCGGGTCGTGCCGAAGAATCTCGTTGTGCTGCCGGTGCTGTTCGAAAACCAGGTCAAGGCTGTCATCGAGCTCGGCTTCGCTGACCTCATTCACTACGTCTCAAATGACGTTTCTTGAGCAGCTTACGGATAGCATCGGCATTGTACTCAACAGCATTGAGGCGACGATGCAGACCGAAGGTCTGCTGAAGCAATCCCAACAGCTCGCCGGAGAATTGCAGACGCAGCAGAGAGAGCTGCAACAGACAAACGACCAGCTTGAGCAAAAAGCCCAGCAACTTGCCGAACGAAACTTTGAAGTGGAACGCAAGAATCAGGAAATCGAGCAGGCGCGGCGAGCGCTCGAAGAGAAGGCGACCGAACTTGCGCTGACATCGAAGTACAAATCCGAGTTCCTTGCCAACATGTCGCACGAGCTGCGGACGCCGCTCAACAGCATTCTGATTCTCGGCCAGCAGCTTACCGAAAATCCGGACGGCAACCTGTCTGACAAGCAGGTCGAATTCGCGCGCACCATTCACGGCGCCGGCACAGACCTGCTGAACCTCATCAGCGACATTCTGGACCTGTCCAAGATCGAATCTGGAACGGTGACCGTGGATGCCGAAGAAATTCTGATCATCCAATCTGCTCGACACCGTTGGACGACCGTTCCGCCACGAAGCCGAGAACCGGCAATTGTCGTTCAACGTCGAATTCGACGCCAATCTGGGGCGCAGCATCTTCACCGATTCGAAACGGCTGCAGCAGGTCCTGAAGAATCTGCTGTCGAACGCGTTCAAATTCACCGCGGAGGGCGGGGTTCGCCTCGGCGTGTCGGCGGCGTCGGGCGGCTGGAGCGCCGAACATCCCGTCCTCAACCATTCGTCGGCCGTTATTGCCTTCGAGGTGTCCGATACCGGCATTGGCATTCCCCAGGAGAAGCAGAAACTGATTTTCGAAGCGTTTCAGCAGGCCGACGCCGGCACCAGCCGGAAATATGGCGGCACCGGCCTGGGCCTCGCCATCAGCCGCGAGCTGGCCAATCTCCTCGGCGGCGAAATTCATCTGCATAGCACGCCAGGCAAGGGCAGTGTCTTCACACTCTATTTGCCGGTGAAATATGCCGGACCGACGGTTGCTCCCCGCGTCAGCGCCCGTCGCAATATAACGTCGTACCGGCGTTGCCGGCTGCAACGCAAGAACGCGTGCTCGAACAGCTCTCGGACGATCGGCTCGATCTCGAACCGGGAGATACTATTCTTCTCATTGTCGAAGACGACCCGCACTACGCGCGGATCCTGGTCGACCTCGCGCGCGACATGGGCTTCAAGGTTCTGGTCGCGGCGCGCGGCGCCGAGGCATTGGATCTCGCCAAGCAATATCAGCCAATTGCCGTGTCGCTCGACATCTTTCTGCCCGACATGCTTGGCTGGACGGTGCTGAGCCAACTCAAGCACAATCCGCTGACGCGGCACATCCCCGTCCAGATCATAACCCTGGATGAAGACCGCCAGCACGCCCTGGCGCGCGGTGCGTTCTCCTTCGTCAACAAGCCGACCACGACCGAGGGCGTAAGCGCGGCGCTGTCCCAGATCAAGGAATACACCAAACCCCGCCGCAAGCGCCTGTTGATCGTGGAGGATAATGCGGCGGAGCAGATGGGCATCCGGGCGCTCCTCGACCACGACGACATCGAAATCGTCACGACCGACACCGGCGCGGCCGCACTTTCCGCGTTGCGTGAGAAACCCTGCGACTGCGTCGTCCTCGATTTGCGACTGCCTGACATGAGCGGCTTCGAGGTGCTGGACTCCATCCGCAACGACGACGCCTTGTCCGAGGTGCCGGTCGTCGTCTTTACCGGCCGTGAGCTTTCGGTCGAGGAGGACGCGGAATTGCACACGATGGCCCGAAGTATCGTGGTGAAGGGCGTCGAGTCGCCCGAGCGCCTGCTCGACGAAACATCGCTGTTTCTGCATCGCGTGGTCACGGAACTGCCGATAGAGAAACAGCGGATGCTCGAAAAGCTCAACAGTTCCGACGAGGACCTGGTTGGCCAGACCGCGCTCCTGGTCGATGACGACGCCCGCAACATCTTCGCGCTCTCGAGCGTTCTGGAGCGGCGCGGCATGAAGGTGCTGACGGCCACGACCGGCAGCGAGGCGGTGGCCCTTGTGGAGTCGAACCCCGAGATTGCGGTGGTGCTGATGGATATCATGATGCCGCAAATGGACGGCTATCAGACCATCGGGGCTATCCGGGCGAATCCATCGCTCCGCCGGCTTCCGATTATTGCCTTGACCGCCAAGGCGATGAAGGGAGACCGCGAGAAGTGTCTGGAGGCCGGCGCTTCCGACTATCTCGCCAAGCCTGTCAACACAGAACAATTGCTGCTTGCGATTCGCATGTGGCTACATCGCTGATCGGAGCGTCAGATGGTGGACCATGAAAAGGTAAACATCCTTCTGGTTGACGATCAGCCGGCGAAGTTGCTGGCCTATGAGGTTATTCTAAGGGAGCTTGACGAAAATCTCGTCGTCGCGGCCTCGGGACGGGAAGCGCTCGAATACCTGCTCAAGAACGAGGTCGCGGTGATTCTGGTCGATGTCTGCATGCCGGAACTGGATGGCTTCGAGCTTGCCGCCATGGTCCGGGAACATCCGCGCTTCCAGAAGACGGCGATGATTTTCATCTCCGCCATTCAGGTCAGCGATCTGGACCGCCTTCGCGGCTACGAGATGGGCGCGGTCGATTATGTGCCGGTACCCGTAATCCCGGAGGTGTTGCGTGCCAAGATCAGGGTGTTCGTCGAGCTCTACCGCAAGACGCGGCAACTGGAGCGGTTCAATGCCGAGCTTGAGGATCGGGTTCGCGCACGCACGGGAGAGCTGGAAGAATCAAACGCGAGGCTTCTCGAAAGCGAGCAGCGCCGCAATCTGGCGCTTGCCGCGGGCAAGATGGGTTCGTGGGACTGGGACTGGATCAACGGAGACTGGATGTGGGACGAAGGGCAATTTCGGATTTTTGGAGTGGATTCGCAGGACTTCGTCGTCAATCCGGCAAACGTTGAGGCACTGTTGCATCCCGACGATGTCGACAAATTGCGCAA
Organism: uncultured Alphaproteobacteria bacterium; assembly: GCA_963742085.1. Taxonomy (GTDB): domain Bacteria; phylum Pseudomonadota; class Alphaproteobacteria; order Rhizobiales; family Xanthobacteraceae; genus Bradyrhizobium. The sequence goes on from CAVUKM010000023.1 coordinate 149,123, forward strand.
GGCGGTGGCCCATTTCAATCAAGGTGCAAGATCTTACGAAACGGAGTTTCGTATCATTCGCCCTGACGGGGAGATTCGCTGGTGTGTCGGCACGGCGGCCGCAACCATCGACAAGGCCGGCCGAGTCATCCGCGTCAGCGGCGTCACGATTGACATCACGGAGCGGAAACAAGCAGAGGAACGTCAGACCCTATTAGCTCGCGAGGTCGATCACCGCGCCAAGAACGCTTTGGCGCTGGCGCAGTCGATCGTTCGTTTGACGCGAGGCGAAAGTATAGAGGCTTATATCAAAGCCGTCGAAGGACGGATCAGCGCTCTCGCTCGGGTGCAAACCGTCTTGTCATTGTCGAGTTGGCAGGGCGCTGCAATACGAAAGCTCATCGATGAGGAGTTGGCGCCATATTCCATGGCAGGCCAGGTTAAAATCTGCGGTCCAGAAGTCCAATTGGAGCCGACGACGGCCCAAACATTGGCGCTCGCTTTGCACGAGCTGGTTACCAATTCAGCCAAATATGGTGCCCTCTCGGCATTGTCAGGCAGCCTGTCCATCAGATGGGACACACAAGCTGATGCGCTCGCGGTGGTTTGGGAGGAATGCGGAGGCCCTAAAACGCAACGACCGACAGTAAGTGGATTTGGCACGACGAGTGTCATAACTAGCATTGAATCGCAACTTGGCGGCCAAGCCCTGTTCGACTGGCGTACAGAAGGGCTTCTCTGTCGATTGTCAGTTCCCCTGAACCCGAAAGTCGCAAGCCGTAAGATGAATGCCCGACAGAACGAAATGGTCTCGTCAGGCGCTTAAGCGCCGTGGCTCTTTTCTTGACCTCGCCGATCGCCTTACGTCATCGTCCAGCACCGATTGGATGACGATGATCCGGGAATTTCCGAGAACGAATAAAACGAGAATATAACGAATATGAAGGGGACACCTGCTCAGCCTGTACCGGGCCGCATTCAACCGAAAGACCGGCCATCTATTGCTGCAGGGTGATGGGTAACCGCTTGGCCAGCCGCAACGCGAGCTGACGGTCGGGTTCGTTGTGCCGGTCGACCGAGGCTGCGAAGGACGGCGACAGCTCGCCACCTGCAAAACCGACGCGGCGCGATGCTTGGGCTACCCGACTGTTAAACAACTTCGCTGACCTGCTTTCGATATATTGCTGACCAACGACGAACATTACGGCTGCGAAAACGAGGACCATGATGGCATTGGCCAGTTGGGACATCTCGTTCATGGTTATTCAAGCCAATCTCGCGCCGAGGTGAACTTTATCTCCGATCACCAACTCGCGAGCCATATGGCGGGTTCCGGCGCTCATCGTCGCTTTCGCAAAGGCCGAAAAGAACGGCCCCAGCGTGGAACGCGATTTTCCCAACGCGCGCGAAAAAACCCCGCCGCGTCCCGGCGGGGTCAAGTTCGGGAGAAGACGGCACAGGATCGCCAACGCGCCGTCTGGCCGGATCATGCCACGATTCGGAGATAAAAAACGGCACAAGGCTCGCGGATATCCCCTGAATGGAACCTGGCCGCCGGTCGCGCATTCAGGGGATCAAGACATCCGGGGGCTTGGGACTCGGGTCGAGCGGCGGCGCAAGTTCCTCGACTTTGGCTTTCAAGTCGGCCGCCTTCTCGATCAGGGCGCCCGACAGTTCGGGATCCCTCGTTGATTTGGCAAACTTCAAGAGCCACGCCGCTTGGCGCGTGAGGTAACCTCTATCGGTCATTATCGGTCCCCTGTGCTGGCCCCAGTCACGTCGACAAACCGCAGAGCGCGGGAATTTGTTCCGCCATAAATGTAAAAGTGAACATCTATTACGTGCGATCAAAGGCTGTGAAATCCTTGTTGCCGATTGGAGATTCGATCGACGAAAGGCGTCAGAGCAAAGACCTCGCTGCGCGCGAGTTTGCATCGCTTCGTCGCCTCGGTCACGGTGGACTCGCATCGGGATGCTCGCGCCGCATGTTGAAGACGAAGTTCGCGACACATTGCCGTCGCGCCTGAACGAGCCGTCAGTGCCTGTGGGGAATCCACCCTTGTCGCAGCCATGTCGCGTCGAGGTGCCGATCGGGAGTAAAAACCCCTTGGAAATCAATAGGCGCTGCGCGGCATACGCGCAGCATGAGAAAGCTCGCCGGGGACGGGTTTTTCGGAAATTACTAACGATTTAAGTACGTTATCGTTGGCTGGGGAACTAGGATTCGAACCTAGACAAACAGAGTCAGAGTTTGTTGTGCTACCGTTACACCATTCCCCAAAAACCAAGCAAAATCAAAAGCTTGCCGATACTTCCGGCTGGATGCCCGGGGGATAAGTGGATCCCTCCAAGCGTGAGCCCTTCTACTGTTCAGGCCCGGCCGTGGCAAGCGCGAGACGAGGCTGCTTTGCCGATGGTGCTGGTTTCGATCCGGGGGATCGAGTTGCTGGCACCCGCTGTTGCCTGCATCCTTGCTACAATCCCCGCGGTCGCGACCACGCGGGCAGGCGACCATCGACCCAGTTCAAATTATTTTATCCTGTCGTAGGCCGCGGCAAAGTCGTTGAGCGGCATCGGGACCGCGATGGTTTCCTTGGCGAGGTCCTGGAACGACACCTTTAACTGCTTGCCCGATTTCAGGGCGGTCAGCAGTTCCGGCGTCACTGGGGCGCTCGCATAGCAGCCTCTGTTTTCGCAGGTCTGGATCGGCAGGTCGACGGCCTTGCCGTCATCGACCTGGAATTTCGCGCCGGCAGGCAGATTGATTCCGAGCGGCAACTGCACGAAAGCGAGCGGCGCGCGGGTGTCGCCGGGTACGCGAATGACGACAAGGACCAGCAATTGTCCGGTCTTGGTGAGGATCGCGTTCTGTTCGATCGAGCATTCGAGCGGGGCGTCGCGGCTGGCGCTGTTGCAGCGCGCAGCCCAGCCGGGGGCGGCGGGAGGGGACGCGGGAGTGCCGGATGGCGCCGGCGATGGCGACGGTGCGGGCGCCACTTGGGCCTGGCTCCTGGACTTGGGCGCTTGCTGGGCAAAACTGGCGCCGGTCAGTCCGAAGGACGCGACGGCAACGAGAATTGCAACTCTTGCGGCGATGTTCACTGATCAGCCTCCGGAGGATGTCCCCCCGGATGCGTCGGGAGCCCAACAAAGTCAAGTCACTCGGCGGCTTCCTTGACGGCGCCATGCTCCGCGAGATGATCGTCGTCATCGTCCTTGGAGCGTCCCCAATTCGAAAAGGCGTTCGAAAGCTTGTCGAGATAGAGATAGACGACGGGCGTCGTGAACAGGGTGAGCGCCTGGCTGACGATCAGGCCGCCGACCATGGCATAGCCGAGCGGCTGGCGGATTTCCGATCCGGTACCTGTACCCAGCATCAGCGGCACGCCGCCGAGCATGGCCGCCATCGTCGTCATCATGATCGGGCGGAAGCGCAGCAGGGCAGCCTTCCGGATCGACTGTTCCGGCGTGAGATGCTCGTCGCGCTCGGCGGAGATCGCGAAGTCGACCATCATGATGCCGTTCTTCTTGACGATGCCGATCAGGAGGATGATGCCGATCAATGCGATCAGGCTGAAGTCGTAGCCAAACGCCATCAGGATCGCCAGCGCGCCCACACCTGCGGAGGGCAGCGTGGAAAGAATGGTCAGCGGATGGATGTAGCTTTCGTAGAGAATGCCGAGGATCAGATACACGACCACGAGCGCGGCCAGGATCAAGAGCGGTACAGTACCGAGCGACTGCTGGAACGCCTGCGCGGTGCCCTGGAAGCTCGAACTTAACGTCGCAGGCGTGCCGATATCGGCCATCGCCTTTTGCACGGCATCGGTGGCCTGCCCAAGGGCAGCGTTCTGCGCGAGGTTGAAGCTGATCGTGATCGCCGGGAATTGTCCCTGGTGGCTGATCGAGAGCGGACGGACCGGCACGCTGGTCCAGCTCGCGAACGCCGACAACGGTACCTGATCGCCGGTCGTGGGCGATTTGATATAGATCTTGTCGAGCGTGTCGAAGTTGCCCTGCAACTCCGGCAGGATCTCCAGGATCACGTGATAGCTGTTGAGCTGGGTGAAATACTGCGTCACCTGCCGCTGGCCGAATGCGTCGTAAAGCGTGTCGTCGATCAATTGCGGCTGGATGCCGTAGCGCGACGCGGTGTCGCGGTTGATCTTCAGCTGCAGCGTCGTTCCCTTCGTCTGCTGGTCCGTGGCGACGTCACGCAGCTCCGGCAATGTCTGCATCCTGGCGAGGACCTTGGGCGCCCACTCGTTCAGCTCGTCAAGATTGGCATCCTGCAGCGTGAACTCGAACTGCGTCCGGGTCGGCCGGCCACCGAGCCGGACGTCCTGCGCCGCTTGCATATACAGCCGCGCACCCTCGACCTTTTCAAGCTTGGGACGCAGGCGGGAAATGACCTGCTGCGCGGAGGCATCGCGTTCGTTGAGCGGTTTGAGGGTGATGTACACGCTGCCATTGTTACCGGCCCTGCCGTTGCCGCCGATCACCATCGCCACCGACGCGACGGCGGGGTCCGCCTGTGCGATCGCGCCAAGTGCTTCCTGCCGCCGCTTCATCTCGGCAAAGGAAATGTCCTGATTGGCTTCGGTTGTTGCGGTGATCAGGCCGATGTCTTGCTGGGGGAAGAAGCCCTTGGGAATGATGACAAAGAGATAGACCGACAATCCCAGCGTCGCGAAGAAAATCACCAGCGTCGTCAGCCGCCAGCGCATGGCGATATCGAGCCCGCGCTCATAGGCGTTCAGCATCGCGTCGAAACCGCGCTCGCTCAACTGGTAGAACCGGCCGTGCTTGGGGGCCTCGCTGTGCGAGCGCAGGAAGCGCGATGCCATCATCGGCGTCAGCGTCAGCGAGACCACCATCGACACGAAGATCGTCATCGCCAGCGTTACCGCGAATTCGCGGAACAGGCGGCCGATGATGCCACCCATGAGCAGAAGCGGAATCAGCACGGCGACCAGCGAAATACTGATCGACACGATCGTGAATCCGATTTCGCTGGCACCCTTGAACGCGGCGGCAAGCGGCTTCTCGCCTTCCTCGACGTAGCGCGTGATGTTTTCCAGCATCACGATGGCGTCGTCGACGACGAATCCGACCGCGATCGTCAACGCCATCAGTGACAGGTTGTCGAGCGTATAGCCGAATACCCACATCAGCGCGCAGGCGCCCAGCAGCGCCAGAGGCACGGTCACGGCTGGAATCACCGTCGCCCAGAAATTGCGCAGGAAGATGAAGATGACCATGACGACGAGCGCGATGGTCAGGAGCAGCGTGAACTGCACATCCTCGACGGCGGCGCGAATGGTCAGGGTGCGATCGCTGATGACTTCGACCTTGATCGAGGCCGGAATGGCGGCCACCAGCCTCGGCAGCAGCGACTTGATCTTGTCCACGGTGTCGATGACGTTGGCGCCGGGCTGCTTGTAGACCACCAGGAACACGCCGCGCTTGCCGTTGGCCCAGGCTGCCTGCTTGGCATCTTCCGGTCCCGTCACCGCCTGGCCGATGTCGCGAATCCGCAAAGGACCGCCATTGCGGTAAGCGATGATGACGTCGTTCCAGTCCTTCGAGTCGAGCATCTGGTCGTTGGCGTAGATCGTGAACGCGCGCTTCTCGCCGTCGATGTTGCCCTTCGGGCTGTCGACCGTCGTGATTGCGATCTGGTTGCGCACATCCTCGAGCGACAGGCCCTTGGCGACCAGTTTCGCCGGATCGACCTGGACGCGGATCGACGGCTTTTGCTGGCCGCCGATGATGACCTGCGCCACGCCGGAAATCTGGCTGATCTGCTGCGCAAGCTGCGCATCGACGGAGTCGCTGACGGTGGTCAGCGGCAACGTGTCCGACGTTGCCCCCAAGAGCAGGATCGGCGAGTTCGCCGGGTTGACCTTGCGGTAGGTGGGGGGCGAGGGAAGGTTCTTCGGCAACTGGCCGCCGGCGGCGTTAATCGCCGCCAGGACGTCGTTGGCGGCGCCATCGATGTTGCGGTTGAGGTCGAACTGGATCGTGACGGCGGCCGTCCCGAGATAGCTCGTCGAGGTCATCTGGGCGATGCCGGGAATCTGCGCGAATTGCCGCTCCAGGGGCTGCGCCACCGACGAAGCCATGGTTTCCGGGCTTGCGCCCGGCAATTGAGCGGTGATCTGGATTGTCGGGAAGTCAACCTGTGGCAGCGGCGCGACCGGCAGCAGCGGATAGGCAACGAGGCCGACAAAGAGAATGCCGGCCATCATCAGCGAGGTGCCGATCGGATAGCGAATAAAGGGCGCTGAAATCCCTTCACTCATTCCTGGCGGACCTTGGGTTGTCCCGGATCCGAACTCGCCACAACGATGCTGACGAGGGTACCGTTCTGAACCTTGAAGTGGCCCGACGTGATGACCTGCTGTCCGGGGGACAAGCCTTGCTCGATCACCGAGCGTCCGTCGATCGACTGGCTGACCTTGATCTTGTGTAGCTCCGCCTTGCTGTCCTGATTGACGACGAAAGCATAGAGGCCGTCGGTTCCATGCTGGATCGCGTCGTCTGGAACCACGGTGGCACCCTTGATCGTCTGCACCAGAAGCCGCGTCGAGACTGACTGGCCCGGCCACAACGCGTGGTCCTTGTTGTCGAACACGGCCTTCAGGCGGATGGTGCCGCTGGTGGTGTCGACCTGATTGTTGACCACCGCCAGAATTCCTTCCGCCAGGGGTTTCTTTCCGTCGGTCGTGATCGCGATCGTCTTGAGCGGAGCAACGGTCTGTGCCTCATGAATATAAGGCAATTGCTCTTCCGGCGCTGTGAAAATTACAGCAATTGGCTCGATCTGGGTAATGGTGACAATTCCGCTCTGCGTCGCAGCATTGACGATGTTGCCGATATCGACCTGGCGCAAGCCGACGACGCCGGAGATCGGTGCCTTGATCGAGGTGTAGTCAAGTTGCGTCGCGGCATTGGCGATGGCCGCGGCATCGGCCGCGATCTGGGCGGTCAATTGCTGGACGGTGGACCGCTGGGTATCCAGCTGCTGCCGCGTCGCGAATTCACCGAGCTTGATGAAACGCTGGAGATCCAGATTGGTATTTGCCAGATTGGCCTCATCCTGCTCCTTCTTGGCCTTAGCCTGATCCAGCGTCGCCTGGTACGGGCGGGGATCGATTTCCGCGAGCAGGTCGCCCTGATTGACCAGTTGGCCTTCCTTGAAGGCGATTTTGTCGATCTGGCCGTCGACGCGGGAGCGCACGACGACGGTGTTGAAGGCTTGAACGGTTCCCAGTCCGGTCAGATAGACCGGAAAGTCGGTCTTCTCGACCGGAGCGACGGTGACACGCACCGGATTGCGGGCAGCTTTTTGAGCGTTATTCGCCCCAGTCGCCTGATTGTCACCGTGAAATCGCTGCCAGCCGAAATAGCCCAGCGCCGCGCCAGCCAGGACCAGCAAAATCCAACGCGTTGTCCGCGATTTGTTCATGTCGGCCTGTAGATTCAAAAAATTATAAGTAGCGGGTATCCCAAGGGCTTCATAGAGATTCCAGATATAATATGCGTGCACTTAATGTGTAAACACACTATAGCTTGAGAATTCTAAACAATTAGCAATCTAAGGGGTCGCGGAACGCATGTCTCTCGATCTGAAAAAGCAGCTAATTACCCAACTTGTCGAAAGTTCGCGCTTTTTGCGCAACTATATCGATCACCGCGCCAAGGGCCGCGGCACGACGCGTGCGCAGTGGATTGTCCTGTTCCGGTTGCGGGATCAGGAAGGGTTGTCCCAGGTGGATCTGGCGGACGTGCTCGAACTGCAACCGATCTCGCTGGTCCGCCTGCTCGACCGGTTGGTCGAACATGGACTTGTCGAACGCCGGCACGATCCCAGGGACCGGCGGGCCAACCGCCTGTTTCTTACCCCGAGCGGGCGCCAGTTGGCCGATGATCTCGACAGCCTGCGCGACTCGATCGCGACCGATGTGCTACAGGGTATTCCGGTCGCCGCCATCGAAACCAGCGTCAAGACACTTCGGGACATCAAGGAGCGGATCAAGGCCCTGGCCGAGCCTTCCGGCAACGTCGCGGCAAAGTGAGGTGGCCTGATTACCCTGAAACGGTCAAATTGATTGGTACCAGTTAACACCCTCTTTTCCGCGTCTTGAGTCCGGGCATGCGTATTTCACATCTTCGAGCGATCCACGGTTTGATCCTTGCGCTGGCGCTATTGTCGAACGCGCAGCCTTCGTTCGCGCAGCAGAAGATGTCGCCGGCCACGCAGCAAGCGCCGGTGTCGTCTGCCTCCCAGCTCGTTCCGGCGCAGACGGTTTCTCCGCCCGCGGTTCAGCCGGCCGCTGCCGCGGGGACGGATGCGCCCGCAACGCCCGCGGACGGTATCGGCCGTCAGCTGAAATCGACCGCCGTGGCGCTGCACGAGTTGTCCCCCTGGTCGATGTTCCTGTCGGCCGATATCCTGGTGAAGGCCGTGATGATCGGCCTCGCTCTTGCCTCGCTGGCGACATGGACCATTTTCATCGCAAAAATGATCGAGCTGTCGCTCGTTCAGCGCAGGCTGCGCGCCGCGCTCGGCAAGATCAGCGATGCGAGGTCGCTGGCCGAGGCGCAATTCGCGCTTGGCGCAAACGACAGCATATTGTCCTCGTTGCTGGCGGCGGCGATGCGCGAGGGGCGCCTGTCAGCGGGAATTTCGAGCGACGCCGGCATCAAGGAACGGGCGGCGTCGAGCTTTGCCGAAATCGTTCGCGCCGAAGCGCGCCGGATCCGGCTCGGCATGGGACTGCTTGCAACCATCGGTGCGACATCGCCGTTCGTCGGCCTGTTCGGAACGGTGTGGGGCATCATGAACAGCTTTATCGGCATTTCGAAATCGCAGACGACCAATCTGGCCGTCGTCGCGCCGGGCATCGCCGAGGCGCTGCTCGCGACCGCGTTCGGCCTCGTCGCTGCCATTCCGGCGGTCATCATCTACAATCATTTCGCGCGGGTGACCAAAGGCTATCTCGAACTGGTCGGGCGGTCGTCGGGTGCCGCGGGACGGTTGCTGTCGCGCGACCTCGACCGGACCCACGGCAGCACCAACTCACGCGCCGCGGAGTAGATCATGGGCGCTTCGATCGCGGATACGGAACTCGATGACGACGCCGATTTCGCGGAAGCGCACGAGATCAATGTCACGCCGTTCATCGACGTCATCCTCGTTCTCCTGATCATCTTCATGGTGGCGGCGCCGCTATCGACCGTCGATCTTCCGATCGACCTGCCATCGTCGACCGCGACGCCGCAGAAGAAGCCGGACAAGCCGACCTATGTCAGCATCAAGCCCGATTTGACCCTTGCGATCGGAGAAGATCCGGTCAAACGGGCTGATCTGGTTCGCTCGCTCGATGCTACGGTCGACATGAGCAAGGATCGCTACGTATTCCTGCGCGCCGATCGCTCTGTACCCTATGGCGAGTTGATGGTCGTGATGGAAATCCTGCGCGCGGGCGGCTACCTGAAAATCAAGCTGGTCGCGCTGGAGGGCGTTCCCGCTGCCGCGGGGGCCGCCCCGGCGACTGAAAATGCAAAGCCCTGACGGCGGAGCTATGTCTGACCTCGAAATCAAGCAAAGGCCTTCGCGGCGGCTGTGGGTTCTGGCCGCACTGGGGGCGCTTGCGCTTCATCTCGGCGGCGCGGCGCTGGCGGTCACGCATTTGCGGACAAGCGACGACTACGACGGTCTGGGGGCGATTGGGGCTGAGTTTGCGGTCGAACTGGCCTCGCCGAAGGTTTCCGATGACGATCTGCCACCGGGGCCCGATGCGGATCGGCTGCTGGCTTCGCAGGAGGTTGCCCAGCAACAGGCCGAGGCCAACGAGACCGACCTGCCGAAGGATCGGCCGACCAAGGCCGAGGATCCCGATCGCATCGTCACGCCGAACAACTCGAAGAAGCCCAGGGAGGACGACCGGAAGGTCGCCGCCGTTCAGACGCAGGCCTCGGAATACGCGCCTGCCCAGGAAGCTTCCTCGAGAAAGACATTGGATGAAAACGCGCCTGATGCCGAAAAGGCAAGGGCGCAGAGCATCGGTATCGGTAAAGACAGACAGAAGCTTACCGCGAACTGGGGCCGGAAGATCAGCGCCTATTTCGAACTGCACAAGCACTATCCGGACAACAGGAGCAAGGCGACCACGGTCAAGGTGAGCATCGTGCTCAATCGTCGTGGAAACGTCGTATCCGTCGATGTCGTTGAGTTGTCGGGAGATGCTGCGTTCGACGAGGCCGCCATTTCAATGATCCGCCGCTCCGATCCTGTTCCCCCGCCACCGGCCGGCCTTACGGACGATCAATTCAAATTCAGTCTCGATGTGAGTTTCAAAAAGTCCTGATCGGGTGAACCAAAGCAGTTGCGTCATGCCCGGGACAGGTCCGGCCATGACACAATGATGCGCTACTGAATCGAAGCTTTCAGCTCTTCTTCACCATCGGGCAGACGCTCTTCTCAAGCGGGATGAAGGCTTCGTCCGCCGGAATGGTGGCGATGAGCTTGTAATAGTCCCACGGATATTTCGAGTCCGCGGGCTTCTTCACCTCGAACAAATATGCCGGGTGAATCTTGCGGCCGTCCGCGCGGATCGAGCCCTGTCCGAACAATGGATCGTCGGTCGGCATTTCCTTCATCTTGTTGACGACCTTGACGCCGTCATGTGGATTGCCGCCGAGCGCCTCGAGCGCCTTGAAGTAATGGATCAACGACGAATACACGCCGGCCTGAACCATGGTCGGCGGGTTCTTCTTGAACCGCTCGTTGAAGCGCTTGGTGAAGGCCCGCGTCCTGTCGTTCATGTCCCAGTAGAACGTCTCGGTGAAATTCAGGCCCTGCGCGACGTTGAGGCCGAGCGCATTGACGTCGGTGATGAACATCAGCATGCCAGCAAGCTTTTGCCCGCCCGCGACGATGCCGAACTCCGCCGCCTGCTTGATCGCATTCGTGGTATCGCCGCCGGCGTTGGCCAGCCCGACGATTTTCGCCTTCGAGCTCTGCGCCTGCAGCAGGAAGGAGGAGAAGTCGGCGTTGTTGAGAGGATGCTTGACGCCGCCAAGCACCTTGCCGCCGTTGGCGATGACGACCGCGCTGGTGTCGCGCTCGAGCGCCTGGCCGAACGCGTAGTCCGCGGTCAGGAAGAACCAGGTATCGCCACCCGACTTGACCAGCGCCTTGCCGGTGCCGTTGGCCAGCATGTAGGTGTCGTAGACCCAATGCACCGTATTGGGCGAGCATTGCGAGCCGGTGAGGTCGGAGGAAGCCGATCCCGAGTTCAGGTTGACGACGTTTCTTTCCTTCGCGACGTTGGCGACCGCAAGGCCGACACCGGAACTGGCAAGGTCGACGAACACGTCGACCTTCTCGACGTCGATCCACTGCTTGGCTATGTTGCTGCCGACGTCGGGCTTGTTCTGGTGATCGCCCGAGATCAAGTCGATTTTCCAGCCCTTGGCCAGCAGCCCGGAATCCTCGATGGCCATTTGCGCGGCGACCGACGAGCCGGGGCCGCCGATATCCTGATAAAGGCCGGATTGATCGCCGAGGCTTCCGACCTTGACGATTTTGTCGAGCTTTGCCTGGGCGAGCGCGCTGCCGGTAAACCCAATTCCTGCAAATCCGAGGCCGGCGGCAAGCGCCAACGCTGCGATCGATCGCTTCATTTTCCCTCCCAATGTTGTTCTTCTAAAGTAAAGAAAATACGCCGGTCATTATGCCCGGCAATCCGCCTCCCGCCTAGCAGGCGATGCGGCAAATTGATCCGTGTGCTCAGCGAAAGAAATATCGAAAACCGGTATAGACGACGACAAGGCAGGCAAAGATCAGGGCGACGGGCAGCCGAGGCTTTGCCGGCGAACCGCCGGGGCTTTTGTTGGGCCGCTGCGATGGGGGACGTTTGAACGCGGTAACGTTGCCGGTCGCCTGTCCGGCCTGATGGGCTTTGATGTCGGGCGGTTCGCCGGCGCCGCCCATCTCCGCATAATAGCTTTTGTAGATGAGATGGATGACGGCGTCCGTTGCCTCGGCCTCGGTCCTTTCCTTCGCGAGCGCATTGAAGTGATCGAGGAAGGTCTGCGCCTCCGGGGGCAGCGAAGAGGCGCCATTCAGTTTCGCCATCATTTTCCAGGTCGCGAAATCCGCTCTCGCCCTGGTATCGGCGCGTCGCGCGATCATCATGTCGGCTGCTTTGATCAAGATGGCCCTGGCTCTTTCCGGCGGGTTCCAGATTTTTGTTTGATGCGTTTTCCTCGCACGAACCGCTCCACATTTCGCTCGAGAACGCCCCGGGCGTTTTGACTACGCGTTTCCGGTGACCGCGAGGATCAACTGAATCACATAACCGGTCGACGCCCGCAGTATCGCCGAAATAACATCAAGATTTAGACCGAGCTGCGAACCGGCGAGCGGAAGGAGGATCAGTATTCCGATCAGGATCAGCATTCCAAATGGCTCGAGCCGGGCAAGCGGAGCGGCCAGCGCCCTCGGCAGCAACCCGACCGCGACCCGCCCGCCGTCCAGCGGCGGGATCGGGATCATGTTGAACAGGGCGAGGATGACGTTGATGACCAGCGCGTTTTTCAGGTTGTCGGCCACCCACTGCGCCGCATTCGCCGGCAGGTAATCCACGGCATGAAACGCCGCTGCTGCAAGCAGCGCCAGCGCAATATTGGTGGCGGGCCCGGCCAGCGCCACCCAGACACTGTCGATGCGCGGACTGCGAAGTGCGCGGAAATTCACCGGCACCGGTTTGGCGTAGCCGAACAAGAACGGCGAGTGCGAAAAAAGCAGGATCGCCGGCAGCATCAGGGTGCCGAATGGATCGATGTGCCGCAGCGGATTGAAGCTGACGCGGCCCAAGTCATAGGCTGTGTTGTCGCCGAGGCGATGCGCGACAAAGCCGTGCGCGGCCTCGTGAAAGGTTATGGCGATGACGAGCGGCAAAACCCAGACCGACGCGTCGTAGAGGGTGAAATTCACGGAAGTCCTGACCGGTTGGACGAATGGGAGACGCTAGCACGCACTCGTATCAAAGGGGAACCGTTCCCGGATATTGCGGCAGGCCATCGTCGAGTTTGACCCACTCCATTCTTTCCGCGACCCAGATATGTTCGGTCGGCGCAAATGCGTTGCGGTCGTCGAACACGGCAAGGGCGACACCGGCCGCCGTGCCGTTCCTGCGCCACGAAAACAGCCGCGTGCCGCACGTCTTGCAAAAAACCCGTTCGAGCGCCTCCGATGAGGGGTAGCGGCTGGTGTCGCCCTGGATCGTCAGCGCTTTCTGATCGAACAGGGCGCGGGCAAAGAAAGGCGATCCCATTGCCTTCTGGCAGTTACGGCAGTGGCAGATGCGGACATTGATCGGCTCTCCCTCCGCCTTGAACCGCACCGCGCCACACAGGCACCCGCCTTCCCTGATCATGACATCTCCTGGCCAGCTAATACGTCGCCCGTCCGCCGGAAATGTCGAACACCGCGCCGGTGGAGAACGAACAATCCGCCGATGCCAGCCAGGCCACCATTGCCGCGAGCTCCTCGACCAGCACGAAGCGGTTCTTCGGAATTTTCGACAGCATGAAGTCGATGTGCTGTTGGGTCATCTGATCGAAGATCGCGGTTTTCGCCGCCGCGGGAGTGACCGCGTTGACGGCGATCTCGTAGCCGGCGAGTTCCTTGCCGAGCGATTTTGTCAGCGCGATCAGGCCGGCTTTTGAGGCCGAGTAATGCGCGGCGTTCGGATTGCCTTCCTTGCCGGCGATCGAAGCGATGTTGACGATGCGACCGTAGTTCTGCTTGACCATCGCGGGCACCACAGCCTTGCAGCAGATGAAGGGGCCGTCGAGATTGATGCGCAGCACCTTGCGCCATTCGTCGAGGTCGGTTTCCCACACCGTCTTGTTGACGCCGGCGATGCCGGCATTGTTGACGAGAATGTCGATCTTGCCGAAAGCGGCAAGCGTGGCGTCGCGCGTTTTTTCAACCGCTGCATGATCGGAGACGTCGACCTTGAAGGCGGTGACGCCGGCGCCGATTTCCCTGGCCGTCTTCTCGGCGAACGGCAGGTCGTGATCCCAGATCGCGACTTTCGCTCCGGAGGCGACGAAACGTTCGGTGATGGCGCGGCCAAAACCCTGCGCGCCGCCGGTGACGACGGCGCAGCGGCCGTTCAGATCGATCTTGTTCATGGGGGTATCCTACAGTCTGTTTTCGGAAAATCTCACATTCGTCATTCCGGGATGGTCCAAAGGACCAGACCTCAGATGCGCAATTGCGCATCTGGGAATCTCGAGATTCCGGGTTCGCCTGCGGCGCCCCGGAATCTCGTTGGAGTGCCTTTACAGCGTCCAGCCGCCATCGATGATATGCGCAACGCCGGTGGTGAAGGCGCTCTCGTCGCTGGCGAGATAGAGCGCGAGCGCGGCGATCTCTTCGGCGGTGCCGAGCCGTCCCATCGGCTGCCGCGCCACGAACATCTCGCGCCCGCCGGGACCGGCGGCCGCGGCGCGATTGAGCATCGACGGCGTCTCGATGGTGCCGGGGCAGATACAGTTGCAGCGAATGCCCTTGGTGATGAAATCGGCGGCGACGGCGCGGGTCAGCGCCGCGACGGCGGCTTTGGTTGCGCCATAGACGTAGCGGTTGGGGGCGGCCTTGAACACGCCGGCGGCCGACGAGATGTTGACGATCGAGCCGTGGCCGCGTTCCAGCATCCCCGGCAGAAACGCCCGGATCGTCCGGTGCATCGACTTGACGTTGAGGTCGAACGAGAAATCCCAATCCGCGTCGGAGCAATCGAGCACGGTGCCGTGATGCACGAAACCCGCCGCGTTCAGGAGGATGTCGATCGGGCCCACGCGCTTGGCCATCGCCGCGACCGCCGAAGTGTCGCGCACGTCGAGCCGTGCGACTTCGGAGACGCCGTCCTTGGCGAGCGCAGCCAGTCCCTTCTCGTCGATATCGGTCGCAAAAACGGTTGCGCCCTCGCGCGCAAAGGCGATGGCCGAAGCGCGGCCAATGCCCGCTGCGCCCGCGGTGACGAAAGCGCGCTTGCCCTTCAGGCGGTCTGACATTTGGATCTCCTGGTTCTTCTTCGGATTGTTGTCCTCGTCATTGCGAGGAGCGAAGCGACGAAGCAATCCATTCACCGGTTTTTGCGGCCCTATGGATTGCTTCGCTTCACTCGCAATGACGGTGACTACTAGTGATTATCCCTCGCTACGCCGACCCGGCCGGCGATGTCGTGGTAGCGGGTGGCAAACTCCATGCATGCGCCGGTGGCCTGCTGGCCGACGGTAGAGCGATAGAGTTCCTGCCACGGCGTCTGGCTGGCGGGATAGGGGAAGCCGCCCCTGGCTTTCAGCTCAGCGCGCCGCTGCTTCAGCTCCTCGTCGGAAATCAGGATGTTGGCGCTGCCCTTGTTGAGATCGATGCGAACCTTGTCGCCGGTCTTTAGGATCGCAAGGCCGCCGTCGGCGGCGGCTTCGGGGGTGGCGTTGAGGATTGACGGCGAGCCCGAGGTGCCGGATTGGCGGCCATCGCCGATGCAGGGCAGGGACAGGATACCGCGTTTGATCAATGCCGCCGGCGGCTGCATGTTCACGACCTCGGCGCCGCCGGGGTAGCCGATCGGGCCGGTGCCGCGCACGAACAGGATGCAGTGCTCGTCGATGTCGAGCGAGGAATCGTCGATCCGCGCGTGATAATCCTCCGGGCCCTCGAACACGATCGCCCGTCCCTCGAATGCGTTGGGATCTTTGGGGTTGACCAGATAACGGTCGCGGAATTCCTTTGAAATCACGCTCGTCTTCATGATCGCCGAATCAAAGAGATTGCCGCGCAGGACCAGGAAACCGGCGTCCTTCACCAGCGGCTTGTCGTAGCTCCAGATCACGTCGCCGTCTGGCTTGGGCGCCTGGCGGCAATTGTCGCCCATGGTGTGGCCATTGACGGTCACGGCGTCCTCATGGATACGCCTTGCCTGCATCAATTCGCGCATCACGGCCGGCACGCCCCCGGCGCGATGGAATTCCTCGCCGAGGTAGAATCCGGCCGGCTGCATATTCACCAGAAGCGGAATGGCATGGCCGAATTTCTGCCAATCGTCGATCGAAAGCTCCACGCCGATGTGGCGGGCGAGCGCGTTGATATGGATCGGCGCATTGGTCGAGCCGCCGATCGCCGAATTGACGACGATGCAATTCTCAAAGGCCTTTCGCGTCAGGATGTCTGACGGTTTCAGGTCCTCCCAGACCATCCCGACGATGCGCTTGCCGGTCTCGTAGGCAATCTGGCCGCGCTCGCGGTAGGGCGCAGGGATCGCGGCGCAGCCGGGAAGCGACATGCCGAGAGCCTCGGCCAGTGAATTCATCGTGGAAGCGGTGCCCATGGTGTTGCAATGGCCGACCGAGGGCGCCGACGACGCCACGATATTCATGAACTCCTCGTAATCGATCTCGCCGGCGGCCAGCCGCTCGCGCGCCTTCCAGACCACGGTTCCCGAACCCGAGCGCTCGCCGTTGTGCCAGCCGTTCAGCATGGGACCGCCGGACAGGACAATGGCCGGCAGATTGACGGTTGCCGCCGCCATCAGGCAGGCGGGGGTGGTTTTGTCGCAGCCTGTGGTCAGGACCACGCCGTCCAGGGGGTAACCGAACAGGATTTCGACCAATCCGAGGTAGGCGAGGTTGCGGTCAAGCGCCGCGGTCGGGCGCTTGCCGGTTTCCTGGATCGGGTGCATCGGAAATTCCATCGCGATTCCGCCGGCGGCGCGAATTCCCTCCCGCACCCGGTGCGCCAGTTCGAGGTGATGGCGGTTGCAGGGCGACAAATCATTGCCGGTCTGGGCGATGCCGATAATCGGCTTGCCGGACTGCAGCTCTTGCCGGGTCAGGCCGTAATTCAGGTAACGCTCGAGGTACAGCGCCGTCATTCCGGGGTTGTGCGGGTTGTTAAACCATTCGCTGGAACGGAGTTTGCGCCTGGTGACACCGGTTAGTGGTTTGTTCATGGGTTCTCCCGCAGCGCACACGCCTTGTTTTTGTGCGAAATCTTCGTTTGGCAGCCAATGTTTACATGTCAACGCGCGCTTCGCAACGTTTGCCGCCGAGGCGAACGCCTACGACTTTGATCCAAGGACATCATCAAAAAAGTCTGGTAAGACCCCGGTCAAATCAAGGACGGCCGCGGCATATACTGCGGGCTGCGAGCGTATCCGGAGGTAGTTTATGTCATCTGTGCATATCCGCGACGTGCGAAAATCGTTTGGCGGCTTTGAAGTTTTGCACGGCGTGACGATCCCGATCGAGGATGGCGCTTTTGTCGTGCTGGTTGGCCCCTCCGGCTGTGGCAAATCGACCTTGTTGCGGATGCTGGCAGGGCTCGAAAACATCACCTCCGGGACGATTTCGATCGGCGACCGCGTCGTCAACAATGTGCAGCCCAAAGAACGCGATATCGCCATGGTGTTCCAGAATTATGCGCTTTATCCGCATATGACGGTCGCCGACAATATGGGATTTTCGCTCAAGCTGCGCGGGGCGAGCCCCGACGAGATCAAGAAGGGCGTCAAGCGCGCCGCGGAAATTCTCGCCCTGACGCCGCTGCTCGATCGTTACCCCCGGCAGTTGTCCGGCGGCCAGCGCCAGCGCGTCGCGATGGGGCGCGCCATCGTGCGCGATCCGCAGGTGTTCCTGTTCGACGAGCCACTGTCGAACCTCGACGCCAAGCTGCGCGTGGCGATGCGGACCGAAATCAAGGAACTGCACCAGCGCCTGAAGACCACGACCGTCTACGTGACGCACGACCAGATCGAAGCCATGACCATGGCCGACAAGATCGTGGTGATGCACGATGGCATCGTGGAACAGATCGGCTCTCCGCTCGAACTGTACGATCGGCCGGACAACCAGTTCGTCGCGAGCTTCATCGGCTCGCCGGCGATGAATTTCCTCAAGGGCAAGGTCAAGGCGAATGGCAGCGCCGGTTTCGAGGGCCCGAACGGCGTGAAACTGCCGCTGGCCTCGGCACCTGCCAATTCGGACGGCCGGCCCGCGGTCTACGGCGTGCGGCCCGAGCATTTCACCATCGCCGACGACGGCGCGGAAGCCGAGATCGTGGTGGTCGAGCCGACCGGTTCGGAAACCCAGGTCTTCGCCAAGCTCGGTGGCGAGCAGGTCGTCGCGGTGTTCCGCGAGCGTCATCAATTCAATCCGGGCGACAGGATCCGGCTGAAGCCGGACCCCTCGGCGGTGCATCTGTTCGACGAGGCTACCGGCAAGCGATTGTAAGTCGGCGGCAAAGCAATTGGTCGATAAAAGAGCCAATTAAACAGGGAGAAAATGGACGATGAGTCATTTTACAACGGATCGGCGGTCCGTATTGAAGGCCGGCGGCGGCTTGCTTGCTGTCGCAGCCACCATGTCGAGCGAGCAGTTGCTGGGCTATGCGAAGGCGTGGGCGCAGGCCGCGCCCTGGAAGCCGGAAGCGGGCGCCAAGATCAGCCTGTTGCGCTGGAAGCGCTTCGTCGAGGCCGAGGACGTCGCGTTCATGAAAATCGTCGATGCCTTCCAGAAGGCGACCGGCGTAACCATCAACGTATCCAACGAATCCTATGAGGCCACCGGGATGGAAGGGCGCGGAACTCGACCTCTCCCGCGTCAGCGTCGTGAGGCTCCATCCACGGAATCATCGACAGCAAACAGATCTTGATCGCCCTGCATCTCGACGACCTCACGCACGATCAGACCCGCGTCGCCGTCAAGCCGATACTCGCCGACGATCGCGTCGTCATATGCCAGCTTGAACATCAGAGCGGTCGGGCCATCCGGGTTTGGATTGCGCGTAGCGATACACGCCTTCGGTGAGTAGACGTCCGGATGCGTCATGAACGAGCCGATCACGTGTCCGACAGCGTCACGGGCGGCCATGATTGCCTCGTGCTCGCGCTCGTCGAGCTGGCGCTGAAGCCGCCTGGCGAGCTTTCGACGACCGAACACGCCCACAAAAGGTAGCTGACGATGTGTGAAAAGCGCACGAAAGCGGCATACTGACCCGCCTCAAAAAACACGGGTCACCGACGGGGCTGCGTGTCGCTTGTCACGGCGTCGGCTGCGTGGCGCTGACCGACGTCACGGTCGTGCCCGGCGCAGTCGCGACACGGGCCGGCGTACGCTCTGACCATGGCCCTGACCCCCGCGCCCCAGCGACGTGTCGCTGCCGCCGAGCTGATGGAGCGCGCGGCTGCAGTCGAGTCCCACTTCGGCCCTGGCAGCTCCGCTGACCCGTGCGTGTGGGCGCGCGCGGTCACCTTGGGGATCGTTCCGCAGTCCGACGGCACGCCGTTCGTGTCCGCGCCCTTCCCGCGCACCCCGAAGACCGCCGCCTGAGCCCGCCCGGAGTAGGCTCCCCACCCGGCTCGGCTTCGCGGGGCGGGCTCGCCCCTATGGCTGACGGCGAGCCCGCTCTGGGCTGACGGTTAGCGTCGTGCCGGCGCTCCAGACCGACGTGAACCCCGATCGGGGGTTGCGACGCTTACGCGCTCGCGTGACCCTGGGGGTCGGGTCGCCAAAGCACGCCAATTACGGTTCCGGGTGACGATTTACGCGCCCGCGTGACCCTACGGCCGATCGTCAAAAGCACGCTAATTACGCACTCTGGCCGCTCCGGGTTCCATCTGTAACCCCCGGTTGACTCTGTCGGTATACTCCGCTATACTCACGGTATACCCCAGGACAACAGAGGAGGCTCGATGATCACAGAGAGGCAACTTCGGAGCCGGGCCCGCAAGGTCCAGGAGGCCGATCACAGGCTCCGGGCGGCGCAGACTGCGCGAGATGCGGCGATCGCCCAGGCCGCCGCCGAGCGGCGCTTCAACCAGGTCGAGATCGCGGGCTTCGTCGGCGTGACGAAGGCCCGCGTCGGCCGGATCGTGAACAACGAGGCCCGTGAGGGGGAGCATGCTCAATGAACTCGACATGGACACGGACGAGTTCTTCCAGAGCACCGACCCACGCGGGGAGAGCGCCACGTACTGGCACAAGAACTACGCGCGGATGACGGGCTACCTTCGCAGCTTCCGCGAGCTGACCCTCGACGACAGCATCACGATCTACGAGGTGAGCCAGATGCAGGAGGAACTGGCCTCTGCGATGGGGTACATCGCGGATCGCGAGCAGCAAGTGCGCAAGCGGCTCAAGATCCGGGGGCTGCGCAACCTCGCGAGCGGCACGCCCTACCCCGAGGAGGCGGCGAGCGCCCTGGCAAAGGCGGACGCGTTGGAGGGCAAGTCGTGACCACGCTTCCCCCAGGCGGCGTATGCCCGAATGAGCCGGAAGATCCGATCAGCGAGGAGGCGTACGCCAGCGTCATCGCTGGGATGGACGCGATGCTCGCCGAGGCCGAGGAGCCCAAACCGACGGGTGATGGGCGGG